>MLAV02000009.1 GCA_001870995.2 Chitinophaga sp. CB10 | reverse complement strand
GTCTTCATAAAACTGTATATCCGTTAAAGTTAAAAAATCGGAGACAATCCCCGATTTTTATCATTTACACAGTTTATGAGATAGTGTCATCTTTAAATTAACTATCCATATTGCCCCAAGATCAACTTGACTTTCTTGTACTTTCTTTTATTACAGGTATAAGCTTGTTCTCAATAAATTGGCTTGGATGCCATTTTTTTGATAAATTATCAAGTATGAAATTGTCAAATGTACTAAGTCCTAACGCTGCAGTGGTTCCAGCAACACCCCCTGTCATTGCGTCGATGATAATACCAATCCCTGTAAATAAGTAGAAACGAATTCCTTTGGCTTTAGCACTGCCAAACCATTGATTGTCTTTATTCCTTTTTATATATTCATTGAGTAGCTTCTTATCGTTAGGTAATTCCTCTAACCAATGTTTATATGATGCAGCATCATCTAACACTTTGAAGAAATCATTTATGTCGGCTCCATTGTTAATAGCTTCCCTTAAGTCGACAGTATCTTCATATATATATTCATTAAAATGTTCAATTTTTTCTAACGAAGAATTAGTTTGCGTAACAAGTGGATTAATTTTTTCTCTAATTATCCTAGCTTGGATGTCAGGAACAATTATTTCGGACTGTAATTGGGCAGCGGCTTGTATATTTGATGTTCCAACTATGGCATTTAGAAATATTTGGTCTTTTGTGATTTGATATTTTTCTAAATCGATGTTTGTTTCAAGGTTATACATGGGTAATCCTAGTAAGAATGATTGCCAACCAGGTTTAAACTGGATTGTTTTTTCGTAACCTGAAGGCCATGATTGGGGAAATTATTAGATATAGTGCTGAGAAGTACGGCATTTCGATAATCTTTGTTTTGAAGTTCTTCCAGAAGGGTTTTGTTGAAATCTTTAGGGGATTCGTATATATCTAATAAATTTGATACTTTCTTAGAAAAGTCCTTACTGCGATTTTTATCGTTGGTAGTTTCTTGTGCAATTTTGAAAAGTTGTTCTTCCAAATCTAATTCAGAATGCATGATATTAGATATTCCAAATTCCCCTTTATTTCCGGATAACACACCTGGGCTATCTTGTCGGTATGCCAATTTCAATTCAGGCCTTTTTAGTAATTCGACAAATGTGTCATTGTTCAATTTATTCAAAAGGGTGATGATTTCTGGACGGCCAACATGTACAGTTGTATTTTGATAAAAGAACATACTCTCCAGAATTTGACCAAGATCAATAGGCCTCGTTGTGGAATTGGGTCTAATTAGTACTTTTTCGAACATAAGATTCTTGTTTAACGGAATTAGGGATAGAGAAGGGTATTAATTTTTCTCTGTTGATATAGTATTTATTTCAATGCGTTACTTCGAATTACATAAGATGACGATAGTCATATGTATTACCCTCAAATCTATTCAGTAACCAACCTATTCGTGCAATTTCATTTGAAGATTGAAGTGTTGCTGGCAGCTTTGCATACATATCAAAAGTGTTCCAGTTGACTTTGGTTAATCCCAGTATTTCTGTGGCAATCGAATCAATATTACTTGAACCAAAGTGTTTGATGATTTTAAGAGGAATAGGAATGCTTTTGCCACCAAGGAAATAGCTTCTTCTTGATTCATCTTTTACGGAAGGGGCTACTCCATGTGTCCAAAGTAGGGCTGAGGTTCGGTCAAGTATAAAGCAGGAACCCCGACGTAGTGGGAAATTTCCAGCAGAAATGCTTTGGTTGTAAACATTCTGAAGAATAAATCGAGCATGATCTTCAAAATTAATTTCAACAAGATCAACTTGATTGATTCCAGATTTTTTTAGACTATCTACGATGCCCTTTATTTCCTCTTCCTTAAAACGTGTTCGTTTATGAACTACAACACGTTTGGGGATTTGCCCTGAATTGGTTAGAAAAAGCTCCCTAATCGTATTGCCGAACTTGTACGCTTCTGAGTACGATAAAAATGGATTGTTTTTTTTATCGAAATGACAATCTTCAACTTTCGTTAATCGGTATTTAAGTCCCTGTCCGAAAGAATTATAGATATGACTACACCCTAATGCTACGTGGCTGCGTTGCCCATTTTTCTTGACGCTATATCCTATACCTACAAAGGCGGTTTCCTGGGCTAAACCATGTAGAATCCAGGGAGTTCTTTGGCTTTTGACGTAGAATGATAGCGAAAGCCACCAATTCACTTGACAGTATAGAGCATCAGTGAAGGTGTCCTCCCGCAGAAATTGTGTGGCTAAACGCTTTTGAGCAGCATAAGCTTTAATATAATCATGCAGATCAAATATTTCTGTTTCGGATTCCACGCGTGTAAATGGTTCATATTTTTCAGGGATAAATATGACAATAATTTGCTGTTTACTTATGCCATCGAATTGATTTAGAGCATTCTTTATCTTTTCTGCTAAATCTCTGGCGGTACTCATTATATCGTTTCCTGTCGGATCAGATATAGATTTCCATAAATCTGTCTGAGGGTTGGAAATGTTAAGTGGTACACCATATGCTGCATTAAATCCAGGGTAGTCAATCAAATAATCAGGATTGTGGCCACCTGCTTGCATCGTGTCATTTAGACGGTTTAAGAAATTTGACAGTCGGTCCTCAAAGCCAATGGGGCAAACCACACCTAGATTTACCTCGGCAGTAAACATGTTGCCATTCAGCAAATAGTCATAAGGTCCATGTTTAATAAGACCTCGCATAGGGTGAAAATCTGTTTCTACTTGACTGGTAGTTTTATCCATGAATTGCATTAGTGGCTCTTTGTATTGTATGCCATAATGTTGAATAGCACGCATATCAAAGTCGGTGGGATAACTTATGTTATATCCACCTTGTTGATTTGCAATAGCAACATGCATGGTGTTGGAACTCAATGAAAACCTGAAATGTGATCCCTGCTCGTGGGGAAACTTAAACACAAAAGGCCTTCCATTAGGAAAAACAATATTGCGCCAGCGGTCTAATTGGTTATTAAATCCTACATTGGGTTTTGTACCCATTATTTTCTGATGGTATGCTTTGCCAAGTGAAAATTTTAACTCTTTGTTGACTTTCCCATCGGTGGACAAGTAGAAGGTTGGCTTTACACTTAGGTAGGCAAATGCTTTATTTTCAAATGCTTTTTTATCGAAAAACAGAGATAGTTCAAAGCCATCATGTTGGTAATAAGTTATATTTTCATGGATTCTCTCTTGAGGCTGTTGTGGGAGGTAAACGATTGTTCTTCCATCTGTGTGGAGATTGAATTGGCGACAAATGGACGTAATGATAGCTGATAAATAAAGCTTACGGAGCTGAGTACCATTTTTGACTTCCTTGTAAGTTACTGGTGTCCTCTGAATACTTCCTACTAAAATTGCTCCGAAAACTTGTCGAATAATTGTTTCGGTACTAAAGCAGTAGACCATGCCGTTCAATGGTATTGACAAAATATTTTCATTGGAAGCATTAAGTTTAATGAATTCCCATAGGTCTTTTTCATTTTGGTGGTTAGTTTTGAACTGATAGACCTCTGTTGGAAATACTATAGGAAACAAATTGCTTTTTAGTAATTGATGGTGCTGTTGTGTAGAGGGAATCGTAAAGGGAGTATTTACTCTTGTTTCGTCTGGATTATCTCGTATTATTTTTTCTAGGGCTTGTTCAAATATTGAATCTCCTCGGAAACAGGTTGATGCTGCATGATACATGGTCGTATCAAATCCCTCGGTTGCAATATAATAGGCTGCACGTCCATGTGATCGAGCATGGTCGATTAAACTTTTTACATCATTGTTGATTTGACTACCATAACCGCACCAAAATATCATGCCTGATCCCTGTGACTCATAAGCTATTCTTAATGCAGACATCAATGCGTTATCCCTGCCACTATAACCACATACAATGAGATGCCTGTTTTTTAGATGATCAGTAAGGGCTTGTGCGAATGTTGCATGTTGGCAGTCAAGCTCCTGCGCTGTATTTTTAAGTGGGCCATATTTAAAATCCCCATGTAGTGCAACTGTAAGTAAATGGTCTTTACTTTCCGGTCTGTGTATTTCCTGAGGGTTCGCTAGGGAAACTGGAAATGGAGTAATATTGGTTAGATAGGCAGCTTTTTCCACTAACCCGTCAAAATTTGTGGTAAAAACACTTTTTACCATTTGGAACTTAGCAAATAGGCTAAGAATAAGATATCCAGTATGAGGAACTTTGTTAAGACAAATATTTTGGAAGTATTTTCTTCGGATGTCTTCTATTGGATAAGCCTCTTGAGCATAGAAAGAGTATTCTTCTGGCGCTCCCTCTTGAGGGAATCGCCCTTGATTATCGAGCCATTTTTGAATACTTCGTTGAACAGATTCGCTTCTGTATTCATTATACTCTTTAGGAAGATGCGGATTATGTGACAGGAAGATATTCCTTTTCCATTCCCAGATGCAATCTGCAGCTGACTGGATTCCTGAACTTATGGAGGCACCAGCTCCTAAGAGAACAACATGACTTGTATCTATATTTTGTCTTAAAGTCCTTAAGAAGGCGTCATAAGGCAATTCATATTCCATAGGCGAGGTCCAATTATTTATTCAAAAACGTAAGCCGGGGCGTAGGGATACCTTTAGATTGATATAGCCCTAAGTAACTAAAATATAAGTTTTAAAGGGTTAAATCGATATAATTTAGATTTGTTGATACCCTTTAAAGCAATTAAACGAATTTTTATCAGATTATCAACTTTTATAGCTTATCCGCGGTTTTAACCGTAATGAATTGTGTTTTAATTATATGTTTAATGGTTTGATATTAATCTGCGATA
Source organism: Chitinophaga sp. CB10 (assembly GCA_001870995.2). Taxonomy (GTDB): domain Bacteria; phylum Bacteroidota; class Bacteroidia; order Chitinophagales; family Chitinophagaceae; genus Chitinophaga. Next base: position 265,697 of record MLAV02000009.1, on the reverse strand, counting down.
TGCCACATAGTCCCTTGGGTTGTATTTAATTTTCGATGGTGCGCTGTGAAGCCTACTGATTATGCTGTTTTATCACATTGAGTTTAGAAATTCATTTATGAGAATGTTTTGCGTCGTTCTGTTTGAATCCAAAAATAAAAATCATGATAACGAATTCCTATTCAATTGCTATCGGCTACGCCCGCATCAGTATCAAAGACCAATCCACCTACTCCCTGACATATCAAGAGCAAGCCATAAAGCGCTACTGTGAACAAAACAATCTAACCCTTATCGCTTTCTTCCGCGACGATGGTGAGAGCAGTGACACCTTTGATCGCCCCAACTGGAAGGCTTTAGAGGAGTTTCTCCAAAAACATAAGGATCTGGTCCAATACCTGGTTGTCGTGGAGTTAGACCGCTTCAGCAGGGAACTAATCAAGGCATTACAAAAGATCGATGAACTATATCAAAAGTATAAAATTCGTGTGGTGGCGGTAAGCGAGCCAATTTCTCAGGACAGTTCTTCTCCCAGTAGTTTCCTGATACGTGGAATAAAACTGCTTCTCGCATGAAAGCAAAAGCAAAATTTCGTAAGACAGACAGCAGTTATCTTGACTGCTATGATAGTCATACGATTACCATGCTGCAGGGGATATCAGGTGAATTCAATAGTAGTGATCTTGAATTCGATCTGTACAAAACAATTGCAATTCAAAGAGGTAATATGAAGCATCTGGTAGTACAGGAAATGATCGACGGAGATGAAATGAAGGAGTTACTCATTGACCGGTTTCAGGTGCCTAAGCATGTTACGTGTGAGGTTTGCTGCTTTCCAATGCGTTTCTGTACTTACATCTTTGATACGGAAGATCACCCGGTCTTATTTGTTTTCGAATGTTTGAAGGATCATATACCTAAAGTAGTAGTGGATTCCGATGGAAGGCGGTATGACATGCCTGCGCAAAAATGTTCTGACTGTGGATGTGATATGACAGTATCACTCGAAGGCCTAAACGATGAATTAGTTGTTAACCATTCATGTCATTGCTGTGGCAAAGTTGAAGATACCGCAAAAGCTGATTGGACTGACTTCTCGCAGATTCAAGAGGAAGACAGAAAGAATTATTGCTATTCCTTTGCAGGACAGGATTTATTCTTCCTTAATTTATTTGGGCTAGCAGAGGCTTTGAACCAGATGGGAGTTGAACGCGTAAGTAGCTAAAAATGAAAACAATATGCTAAAATCAGGAGAGAAAACCCAAAAATCCGGGCATAAAAAAACCGTCGCTAATCTACTGTCTTTCAAATAGTTGCGACGGTTTAAAGTACCCCAGATGGGAGTTGAACCCACACTCGCATTGCTGCGAACGGGATTTTAAGTCCCGCGTGTCTACCAATTCCACCACCAGGGTATCAAATCCTTCTTGCAGGATTTTGAGCGGAAGACCGGGCTCGAACCGGCCACCCCGACCTTGGCAAGGTCGTGCTCTACCAAATGAGCTACTTCCGCTTTTCTAAAAGAACTTTTTCCCTTCAACCCCCGCTCATGGCGTTTTTCGTTGGGATTGCAAAGATAGGAATCTTTTTGAATTTACAAATTTTTTTTCAAATGATTAAAAGATTTTTATGCATTACTTATTAAAATCATAATTGTACTTCACCATCCCTAACAGCTCCTTTCCTTTGCCATAGCAACTTTCACGGTCCGGTAACCCACTCGGCAGATAACTGTATTCCCAGATCGTATAGGCGGAACTGGCCACATTTACAGCCGTCATCTTCTTCAGCAACCGCCCCTCGTATTCAAACATATAGTCCGGCAACATACGCTTTCTCACTGCATTATAACTGTATATGTCCGTCAGCTGACCATTCGCATCGTAATTGTAATACGTCCGCTTGCCCATCGCCGGCTGCTCCTCAATCACATGCCCCGCGCTGTCAGTCCTGAAAGCCACCACCAGCGAATCGTTGGTAGCGCTCTTCCGCCGCACCATCCGCTGCAGCCTGCCCGCAGTATCATATACATAACTCCGCGTCTCCTCAAACTTCAACTTACTGTTCGTCGCCTGCGAACTGCTGCTCACCAGCAACAGCCGGCCGCCCTCATCATAACGGTACTGGGTAATCGTAACGCTGGCCGCAGTGCTGTCCACCGTCTTCGTCAGCAGCCCCTTCGATGAAAACGTACTCACCAGCACCTCATACCCCGTAGCACTGCTGTTAGTCACAGCGCGTAACTGATGCCCCGTCGGACTCACCAGCCGGATACACTTAAAATCCCTGTCAGGCTGCATCCCCGGATCAAACGTCTGCACCATCTGCGCCGCTACCTGCTGCTCCTTCAGCACCGCCATCGTGGCGATCGTCCGCTGGGTATTCACAATATCCTGGTAATAATACTGACTACGGGCAGTAAAGGCAATGCCCAGTAAACCTGTCAAAATTGCTAATGTTCTCTTCATGAATAGGTTGCTACGTTTGCGTTTGCAAATTAAACGTAAAATTCAATTTAAAATTTTTCAGATGTTTGATTTTCCACTCCCCTTGACCATATGCCAATTAATTTTATATCTTTAGCACGCCAATAATCTAAATCGTTTGTGAGAACTCAACCCTTGCGCGAAGACAAACACTGTCTGAACTGCGGATACGAAGTGCCTGAAAGATTCTGCTCCCATTGCGGCCAGGAAAATACCGTACAGCACGAAACTTTCGGCCACCTGGTGAAACACTTTATCGCCGATATTTTTCATTACGACAGCCAGCTGCTGATCACACTCAAATACCTGGTCATCCGCCCGGGATTCCTTACCAGGGAATACATGGCCGGCAGGAGAGTGCGCTACGTAAACCCGATCAAACTCTACGTCTTCATCTCCTTCGTGTTCTTCTTCACGGCTTTCGGCTTCCTGTCCAAAGACTGGAATAAGAAATTCTTTGTCGTAGATTCAGACCGCCCCCGCGATAAGAAGCCAAAGGAACTGGTCGTGATAGCCCCCGGCGATACTGTCACCGGTTATCGCTACCATGCTGCGCCAGTAGTAGATACTAGTTATTATTTGTATGGAGATAGTACCGACTCGCACGCAAAAGATACAGCGTCCAAACCACACGAGTCCACGGCCCATGCCGAAATCAATAACCATCCCGATACGCCGGCAACTACCCATAAACCCGCTGAAGCAGCGGAAGAACACGGGCACGGCGAGCTGGATATCTCCCTGGAAGGCACCAAAACAAAAGAATACGATGATTACCAGGCCCAGCTGCCGCCGGATAAACGCGACAGCAAGGTTTACGCAAACCTGAAGAGGCGCATGCTCTTCTTCACCGACTATATCGGGGGCCGCCTCCCCAACGCGCCGGCCGTAAAAGCCGTCATGTGGGAATACTTCCAGCATAATGCGCCTAAAATCATGTTCCTGCTCCTGCCGCTGGCAGCGCTCCTCATGAAGTGGATGTACCGTAAACAGAAAAAATGGGTGTACGCGGATTTTGCCATCTTCGCACTGCACTTCCATTCATTTGTGTTTATCCTCTACCTGCTGGCAGTACTCATCATGTCCGTATTCCCGTCCGCTAAAGCGCTGTCATGGGCCAACTGGGTTACCTTCGGGTACCTCGTCATTGCGCTCTACAATAACTACGGCCAGTCCTGGCTCCGCACCATATGGAAAGCCTCCCTGCTCTGGATAAGCTATGTCATAATGGTATTCATGGTAATGGTATTCGTGATGGCAGTCCTTATTGGATTAATTTTGTAAGTTTACGAATGCAACCTCAATTCATTATCATACACCATCAAGTGGCCCCCTTTGTGGCCCACATCCAGCTGAACAGGCCCAAAGAGCTGAACGCCCTTAACCTCGAACTGATGGGCGAACTCCGGGACGCGCTGAAAGCCCTCGATGCGGACGACCAGGTGCGCGCCATCGTCCTCTCCGGCAACGAAAAAGCTTTCGCCGCCGGCGCCGATATCAAACAAATGGCCGGTAAAACCGCCATCGATATGTATAATATCGACCAGTTCAGCACCTGGGATACCATCAAAAAAATTAAGAAACCCATCATCGCCGCAGTCAGCGGGTTCGCCCTCGGCGGCGGCTGCGAACTCACGATGCTCTGCGATATGATCGTTGCCAGCGAAACCGCCCGCTTCGGTCAGCCGGAAATAAAACTCGGGGTCATCCCCGGCGCCGGCGGCACCCAACGCCTCACCCGCGCCGTTGGTAAAGCCCTCGCCATGGAAATGGTGCTCACCGGCCGCTTCATCACCGCCCACGAAGCGCATAAAGCCGGCCTCATCAACCGCGTCGTGCCCACGGAACTCTTCCTCAGCGAAGCCATCAAACTCGCCGCAGAAGTAGCCTCCATGAGCCCCATCGCCATCAAAATGGCCAAAGAAGCCGTACTTAAAGCTTTCGATTCCACCCTCGAAGAAGGGCTGCACTTCGAAAGAAAAAACTTCTACCTCCTCTTCGCCTCCGAAGACCAGAAGGAAGGAATGCAGGCTTTCATGGAAAAACGCACGCCCGATTTTAAAGGCCGCTGATATTATTAAACTTTTTATTATTTGAGTTGTTAACCCACTAGACCTTGTCAAACCGGATGGTGGTGCCTGTTTTGACACTGGAAACTGTTAACTTATGCAAAACGCACATCCTTTACCCGCCAGGCTCCTGCTTTTAGCCATATGCCTCGGCGGACTCGTAACCCAACCCGCCTGTAACAGCCGCGTGCAACAGGAACGGGCCATCCTCCTCGCGGATGACCTCACCCCACCGGAAATGGACACCATGAAAACCGCCACGGATACCATCCATGCGGAAATCGTCAGCTCCTGGACCACCTTCGCCACCCTGGATGGCCGCTACCCGGAAGATGCAGACCTGCTCAATAAAGAACCGCTCAAATCCCGGCTGGCAAAACTGCTCGGCCCCAAAAACCAGCAGGACTTCCTCGAACGCTTTAAAGTCACCCCGCCGCTGGAAATCGACAACAACGTCCTCTTCGATGAAGGCTACGAACCCGGCGAACGGGATGCCGAAGCCGCCGCCATCGCCGTCGATATGGAGGATGATATCATCTACGTCGGCCTCGCCGTCGATCATAAACTCCGCATCTTCAGCGAAAGAGGGGATACCCATTACCCTAAACAACTGCGCGCCTGGATATCCAAATTCAAAAGCCTCCGCCCCTGAACGCATGGCAAACAAAAAGCCCCCTTTTCCCTGAAAATGCCGGAAAAGGGGGCTTTTTATTATAAATCTGCCATTAGTTGAACTTGTTCTTCAACGCTGCCAGCTTCGCCTGGAAGTCGTTCAGCGGCGCCTCTTTCTGCGCCGGCCTTTCCCTTCTTTCCTTGCGCTGGCCGCCCTGGTTGCTGCCGCCGCCGCCTTTCTCATTATCCTTCATGGATAAGGAAATGCGCTTACGCATAGCATCCACTTCCAGCACCGTCACCTGCACCTTCTGATTCAGTTTCACCGCCTCGTTAGGGTTGCTGATAAACTTGTTCGACAGGTGGGAAATGTGTACCAGGCCATCCTGCTTCACCCCAATATCCACAAACGCGCCGAAGGCGGTAATGTTGGTCACCACGCCAGGCAACACCATACCAGGCTTCACGTCCTCGATCTTGTGAATGCCTTCCGCATATTCAAAGATGCTGATCTCATCACGTGGGTCGCGGCTAGGCTTGGCCAGCTCCTTCAGGATGTCTTCCAGCGTTACCATACCCACATCCTCCCGGATGAAATCTTTCAGGTTGATCTGCTTGCGCAAATCCTCTTTACCCATCAGGTCCTGCACGCTCAAATGCTGTTTCGTAGCTATTTCTTCTACCAAAGCATAACGCTCCGGGTGCACCGCGCTGTTGTCCAGCGGATTGTCCCCGTTCTCAATACGCAGGAAGCCCGCGCACTGCTCAAATGCCTTATCGCCCAAACGGTGTACTTTCTTCAGCTGCATGCGGTTTTTGAAAGCCCCGTTCTCTTTCCTGTATTTCACAATGTTTTCAGCCAGGGACGGGCCCAGGCCGGAAATGTACGCCAGCAGGTGCTTGGAAGCAGTGTTCAGGTTCACGCCTACGTTGTTTACACAGCTTACCACCACGCGGTCCAGGCTCTGTTTCAGCTGCGACTGGTTTACGTCGTGCTGGTACTGGCCCACGCCGATGGATTTAGGATCAATCTTCACCAGCTCCGCCAGCGGATCTATCAGCCTGCGGCCAATAGATACAGCCCCGCGCACCGTTACATCCTGGTCAGGAAACTCCTCACGCGCCACTTCCGAAGCGGAATAAACGGACGCGCCGCTTTCATTCACCATGAAAACGTTGATTTTCTGGCCAAAATCTATCTTTTTCACAAATTCTTCCGTCTCACGGCCGGCAGTACCATTGCCCACGGCGATGGCCGCCGTGCCGTACTGCTTCACCCACTTCTTCAGCAACGCTTCCGCGTCATCTCTCTTATAGTTCTTTTCCAGCGGGAAAATCACGTCGTGATCCAGCATGTTACCCTGGTTGTCCAGCGCTACCACCTTACAACCGGTTCTGTAACCCGGGTCTATGGCGATAACAGCTTTTGGCCCCAGCGGCGCCGCCAGCAGCAATTGGCGCAGGTTCTCTGCAAACACTTCAATCGCCTCGGCATCGGCTTTCTCCTTGGCCGCCGCGCGGAATTCATTTTCCAGGGACGGGCGTAACAAACGCTTGTACGCATCCGCCGCCGCTTTGCCTACCTGCTCGGCCGCAGCGCCCTTACCGGTAACAAACTGCTTGTTCAGGATGTCCATCGCCTCTTCCTCTGCCGGCGCAATGGAACTGAAGAGTATGCCCTCCGACTCTGCACGGAGTATCGCCAGCACACGGTGGGATGGCATCTCCTTCAGGTCTTCGGAAAAATCAAAGTAATCCTTGTACTTGTTGCCCTCTTCCTCTTTACCCTCCACTACTTTGGACGTCAGCTTGCCGGTATGGGTAAACAGCTTACGCAGCTTGTCCCTGCACTCGGCGTTCTCGTTGATCCACTCGGCAATTATATCTCTCGCCCCTTTCAGCGCCTCCTCCGAAGATGCTACCTGCTCGTTCAGGAATTTCTCCGCAGCAGCCACATCGCCGTCCTGCTCCTCGAAAAGCAACCGGGCCAGCGGCTCCAGCCCCTTCTCAATCGCAACAGTGGCACGGGTTTTACGTTTCGGTTTGTAAGGCAGGTAAATGTCCTCCAGCTCCGCCAATACCCAGGTAGATTCCAGCTTTTCCAAAAGCTCCGGCGTCATCTTCTCCTGGTCGGTGATCGTCTTGATGATAAACTCACGACGCTCGTCCACCTCCTTATAGCGCTTCTGCAGGTCCTCAATCCGGCCTATCTGCACCTCATCCAGACTCCCGGTCACCTCTTTCCTGTATCGGGAAATGAATGGTACCGTTGATCCTTCAGATAACAGGTTCATGGTATTCTCCGCCTGTTTGGCCGAGATGCCTAATTCGGATGAAATCAGTGCAATGTGTTTCGGATTCATGTTAATTCATTTTGGGATGTATTTCAATACTACAGGTACTTGTCAGTTCGCCGTAGCAAAAAAAACGATCGCTTATTTGTAGCTCGCAAATGTAATTAAAATGGCCTTTTTCCCAAGAAAAAGAAATTAACAGTTTTTAGCATGGATATTGCTGTCTCAGCCCTCCCTGATGCACATTTTTAACTACTTTTACGGCATATGGAAAACAACGCTACTTTCGACAGACTTTTAAAAATAATGGACGATCTGCGGGAAAAATGCCCCTGGGATAAAAAACAAACGATCCAAACCCTCCGGCAGCTGACCATAGAAGAAACCTATGAACTCGCGGACGCCATTACAGACGAAAACTGGCAGGCCATCCGGGAAGAACTGGGAGATATCATGCTCCACATGGTCTTCTATGCTAAAATCGGTGCGGAACAAAATAAATTCGATATCAACGACGTCATCAACGGCGTCTGCGAAAAACTCATCCACCGCCACCCGCACATCTACGGCGATGTGAAAGTGCAGGATGAAGAAGAAGTAAAACAGAACTGGGAGAAACTGAAACTCAAAGAGGGCAAAAAATCCGTCCTCGGCGGAGTGCCCAAAGCCCTGCCGGCACTGGTAAAAGCCATGCGTATCCAGGAAAAAGCCAAACAAACCGGCTTTGAATGGGAAAACAACGGCCAGGTAATGGATAAAATAAAAGAAGAACTCTCCGAACTGGAAGAAGCCATTCAAACAGCTAACCAGGACCATATAGAGGCCGAATTCGGGGATGTAATGTTCTCCCTGGTCAACTACGCCCGCTTCCTGAATGTGGATGCTGAAAACGCCCTGGAACGCACCAATAAGAAGTTCCAGCGCCGCTTCCAGGAAATGGAAACGCTGGCCCTGCAACAGGGCAGGCAACTCAATGATATGTCCCTGACGGAAATGGATGCGCTCTGGAATGAAATCAAAGCGCAGGAAAAAGCATAAGCCAAACTATACTCCCATTGATCGACGCTAAAGAAATACGCCTATTCTTCCTGCGGCACGGCTACCTGCTGATCGTGGCGGCATGGCTGTTCACCTTCGCCTTCCTCTTCAGCAACTACTGGTCCTACTACTCCTCCCCGCAGGGAGTGCAGCACAGCCTGGAAAAAAGTATCCACGAAAGGGAAAAGGATTTCAATGAATTCCTGCTGGATACCGCCGCCGTCAACGCCCTCTTCAACAGGTCGTACACCGAGAAGTCGGTGGAAAAACTCAGTAAACGCGATTACCACGTGTTCGCGTACGACTCCTCCGCCGCCGAAGGCCCATGGCTGGCCTTCTGGAGTACCAGCCTCGTCCAGCTGGACGACCTGCCCGCAAACTGGCGGCCGGGCGAGTATTTCCTCAAACTCAAAAACGGTTACTACGACGTCGTCGTCAGGAGAGTGCGCGCCCCGGAAGGCCATTCCCGCCGCATGGTGGCCCTCATCCCCGTGCGGATGGAATATTCCCTGCAAAACCATTACCTCGTCAACCACTTCTTCGATAAACCGGCCCTGGGCCCGGAATACCAGATACATATCTTCCCGCATAACTACATGTCCAACGAGCATGTAGTCCTGCCCGTAGTCAACGGCAGCAGTAAAACCCTCTTTTATCTCGACTATAACAAAACCTTCCACAGCAGGCCGCCCAACCTCTTCAGCGTTATCTTCCGGGTACTCGGCAGCATCTGCGTACTCATATTCCTGAACCTCTTTGCAACCCTGCTGGCAAAAAATTCAAACCCGCTCTACGCCTTCCTGGTGCTGTTCGCAGTAGTGTTCGGCCTCCGGATACTCAGCTACGTATATACGTTCCCGTTCAACATGCGTAGCCTCAATATATTCGACCCGAGCATCTACGCCAAGGACGAAATTTTCCGCTCCCTGGGCGACCTCGCCATCAACGTCATCCTCGTCTTCTGGCTCATCGTGTTCTTCCGCGAACACGTGAAAACCATCAACCCGCCAGTTATCAAAAAACGCTGGATGCAAAGCCTGGTCATCATCGTAGCCAGCCTCGTACTCTACATCGTGGAGCAATTCCTGGCAGACCTCATCCAGAGCCTTGTTATCGACTCCCGCATCTCCTTCGATGTAACAAACTTCTTCAGCCTGAACGAATACAGCGTCATCGGCTTTGTCGTACTGGGTTTCATCTCGTTCAGCTTCCTGTTCTTTTCGCAGATCATCAACTACCTGCTCAACGAACTCACGAACTTCCGCTACCGTACCAAATATATCTGGCTGGCAGCCGTAGGCATCATCTGGATATTGTTCCGGCTGGATAACCCGGACCTGCCCTTCACCTTTACCATGGTGATTTGGCTGCTGCTCTATATCGTCCTGCTCGACTTCATTGCCGACCGGTTCGAAAGCACCGTCGCCACAGTGCCTTTCCTGTTCTGGCTCTTCCTGCTCACCGTCACGACCTCCGGCACCATCGTGTACTATAACAACCAGAAGGAAGTGACCACCCGCCTGAGCGTCGCCAAAAACCTCTCCAAGCAGAAGGACCCCTACCTGGAAATCCTCCTCAACGATGTAGGTAAAAAAATGGAGCGCGACGAATACCTGCAAAGCTTCTTCGCCCACCGGGAATCCGTGCCGCATAAGTCCGAACTGGAAAATGACCTGCAACAGAAATATTTCCAGGGCTACCTCAGCCGGTTCAATATCACGTTTTACCCCTACGATGAAAACGGCGATCCCATCTACGCGTCGGATACCATCTCCCTTATTTCCTTCCAGCGCCGGTTGCTGTACGATCCGGAAGCCGCGCCGGTATTGCAGGGCGGGAACGACTTGTACTACTACGAAAAGAGTTTCAAACAATACAGCTATATCGGGAAAAAGGAATTTTTCAACCCGGCAGATCATACCGGCATCGGGTGGCTCCTTTACGTCATCACGCCAAAGGTTTCCGCGTCCGACAGGATCTACCCCGAGCTGCTCGTAGACGGGGAAGTCTCCGAAGCCGCCCGGGAAAACGCTTCGGCGTATTCATATGCCATTTACGATAAAGGCATCCTCGTCAGCAACTTCAACGATTTTCCTTTCCCCATCCGCCTCTATGCGAGCGACCTCCCCGCGTCGGACGTATCCCTGCGGTGGGAGCGAGGGCACTCCCAGCTGGTGTATAAAGCCGGCCCTGATAAAGTGGTGCTGGTGGTAAAAGAAGCAAGGTCCTTCGTAGAATTCATCGCGTTGTTTGCCTGCATGTTCTGCCTCTTCCTGCTGATTATCGTCATCTACAAGATATTCGACCTGCTGATCAAAGCCCGCATGCGCCTGGGCAACCTCCGCACCCTGGTGAAGATCAGCATCCGCCGCAAAGTCCACGGCACCATCATTTTCATTGTCGTGTTCTCCTTCATCATCCTCGGTTTAACCACGATCAAATTCTTCATCTACCGCTCGGAAGTGCAGAACAAGGAAAAGCTGAGCAAAGCCATGGGAGAGGTGGCCGGCGATGTGGAAAAGGTATTCGACAACCAGCAGACGCATGACCAGGTAGGCGATATATACGACTCGCATTTGCTCGTGCAGCTGAGTAATTCCCTGGCCAATATTGCGGACGATCGCGCAATGGACCTCAACGTCTATGACCGGGACGGTAACCTGCAAATCACCACGCAGCCGCTCATGGTGGAAAAGGGCCTGATCTCCCGCAAAATGAATCCCCTGGGCTATTACCAGCTCTATAACCAGCAGCTGATCCAGTTCATACAATACGAACAAATAGGTACCATGGCCTTCCTCTCCGGCTACGTGCCCCTGCGCAACGATACCGGGGAAGTATTCGCTTACCTCAACGTGCCTTACTTCGCCACTCAAACGGAGCTGAAACAACAGATTTCCAGTTTCCTCGTGGCCCTCATTACCTTCAACGCGTTCATCTTCCTCATCGCTGGTATCATCGCCCTGCTGATCACCAATTCCATTACCCGCTCCTTCTCGCTGGTAACGGAAAAGCTGCGCCACGTCAACCTCGGCCAGCGCAACGATGAAATCGACTGGGACAAGGACGATGAAATCGGCGCATTGGTGAAAGAGTATAACAAGATGGTAAGAAAACTGGAAGTCAGCGCTGCACGCCTCGCCAAGAGCGAGCGTGAAGGCGCCTGGAGGGAAATGGCCAGGCAGGTGGCCCACGAAATCAAGAACCCGCTTACCCCGATGAAGCTGAGCATCCAATACCTGCAGCGCGCCATCGCGGAGGACAGGCCGAATGTGAAAGAGATGTCCCGCAACGTGGCCAATACGCTGGTAGAGCAGATCGAGCACCTGGCCAACATCGCGTCGGACTTCTCTGCGTTTGCCCGTATCGGTGAGCCTTCCAATGAAGTGGTGCAGGTCAACGAAGTGATTCATTCGCTCACAGGCCTTTACCAGAGCCACGATCACTGCACCGTCATCTACCAGGACCCGCCGAAGGATTTCTACGTATATGCAGATAAAACACAGATGAACCGCCTCTTTACCAACCTCCTGCAAAATGCCATCCAGGCCATCCCGGAAGGTAGGGAAGGGCGTGTGCTGGTCCGATTCCAGACAACGGAAGACCGTTTCGTAATCGTCAGCGTGGCCGACAACGGCGCTGGCATCTCCCCGGAAGTCCAATCCAAAATTTTTGTCCCCAACTTCACAACCAAATCCTCCGGCACCGGCCTCGGATTGGCGATGTGCAAGAATATCGTAGAACAGATGCGGGGTGAAATCTGGTTTGAAACCAAGTTGAACGAAGGCACTACATTTTACGTAAAGCTGCCATTGTATGAGGCATAATATTGTTGGGGGGTGGGGGAGATGTTCAGTGCTGCAGGCGCTTTAGCGCTACGTTTAGGCTATACCGTTATACCGCCTTATGCCATGGCCCGCTACCCGCGCCATGCAGTCCCTGCCCGTTAAACGCTTAATAAAAACCGCTCGTAAATAAAAAAAGCCTTCGCCGCAGCGAAGGCTTTTTAAATAAGTTCTAGCAGGATTACGCTTCTGTTTGATCAAAGCTGGCAGTAATCTTTTCCAACAGTTTGGTTTGTAACATCTGCTGTGCAAGCAGGATCATATTTTTAAAGGCAATGCCTTTGGAGATACCGTGTCCGATCACTACGGGTTTTGACACGCCAAGTACGGGGGTACCGCCATATGATTCAAAGTCAAATTTGTTCATGTACTCGTCATTGATACCACGGCGGTGCGCAATATCATAGAAAGATTCGGCCATTTTAAGGACAACGTTGCCTGTAAAGCCTTCGCAAACGATTACATCTGCTTTGTTGCTGAAGACGTCGCGGCCTTCCACATTACCGATGAAGTTGATTTGTTTGCTTTCTTTGAGTAGCGGATAAGTGGCCTGGGCGAGCAAATTGCCTTTTCCTTCTTCTTCTCCTATATTCAGGAGGCCAACCTTGGGGTTGGGTCTATTCAGTATATACTGGGAATAGAGGGAACCGAGGAGGGCAAATTGTGCCAGGTTTTCTGGTTTGCAGTCGGCATTGATACCCACATCAAGCAGCAGTCCGAAACTGCCGTCTTCGCGGGGAATAGGAGTCGATATCGTAGGACGTTGCACACCTTCAATAGCCTTAATAGAATAATAGGTACCCACCATCATCGCTCCGGTATTACCGGCGCTGATGAAAGCGTCTACCTTTTCATTCTTTAAGAGATGGAAACCAATAGAGATGGAAGATTGTGGTTTCTCCTTCAGTGCCTTGGTAGGGTGTTCATTCATCTCAATGATCTGAGATGAATGAACAACTGAATATTTTGATTGGTCCAGCTGTGCTTCGGCCAGAAGTGGAGCGAGTTGTTGTTCATCTCCGATCAAAACCAGATGCACATCAGATGCAACAGTGTCTAAATATAATTTTACTCCTTTTACTGCTTCTGACGGGGCGAAATCGCCACCCATCATATCAAGCCCGATTCTCATGTAACTCAAGTTTGTTCTTGTTAGCTCGGGTAAAATTAGTAAAATTTCTTATTTAGCAGCGCTCTGTTTTTCCAACACTACTTTTCCTTTGTAGTACAGTTTGTTTTCTACCCAATGAGCACGGTGTCTCAGGTGCACTTCTCCGGTTGCGCTGTCTGTGCTTAATGTATCCGCTACCGCCTTATAATGCGTTCTTCTCTTTGCTGATCTTTGCTGAGAATGTCTGCGTTTAGGATTTGGCATTTTATTTAATTTTTAATTGTCCTTAAATTTATCCAACCCTTTCCAGATTGGGTTATCGTTTTCTTTTGCCTGCTGGTTCATACGTTCCAGCATTTCAATCACCTTTGGATTACACCCGCTCTTGCCATCGGCAGTATCAGGGTGAATGTGCTGCATCGGAATGCTCAAATGTACAAATTCGTAGATCAGGTCAGCCACATTTAAGTGCGATTCCGTCCTCGAAATATAAGATACATCCGGATCCTCTTCCGATTCGTTCATCTCCTCGGGATTGTCCACCAGTTTTACCACATGATGGAAATCATCCCAGAGCTGCAGTTCAAACGGCTCCCCGCACCTGTCACAGGTAACGGTGGCAGTGCCGCCTATTTCAAACTTCAACAGGAAGAAACTGCTATTCTTGTCAAGACTCAAATTCACCGTCGCCTTGCAATTACTAAAGTCCCTCGGACCGTCGTAGTTCTCAAAGAAACTCTCATCCACCTCGTACTGAAATGTGTGCACCCCAGGTTTTAATCCTACAAAGGCTATTTCAAATTCGCGGAGTGGTTTCATATCAATATCCTCACTTTTAGAGGGATGCAAAGGTAATTAAATATTTGCAATTGCAAAAATTTCCTAAATTTGTTCACTATTGATATTATATTTAATATATATTTATATAATAATAAAATATCAACCATATTGCTGTCCCTGCGGACAAGCGCGAATAGCAAAGGTAAGTTTTTCTGCCGGTATTCCAGCGCCATTTTCGCAACGCCAGTAAATATTGAAAACCCTTAGTCCCCCTATTCCATCAAACGATGAAGCCCATAGGAAAAGAAGCAGTAAAAAACAATGCTCCTGCAGCCGGCGCCGCCAACAATGGCGCAGCCGACTTGTTTTCCATGCCCATCACCGCCTGGCTACAGCATAATAATGCCGGAATACTCGTGACTAACGAACACTACCGCTGTATCTGGATCAATGATATCCTCCGTCAGCACACGGGCGACCTCATCCGCCCCGGGGACTCCTTCACCCGCATGATCGCCGCCGTTACGCCCCTGCTCGCCAACCCGGCCGCCTTCAGCAAACAATTGCGGACCCTCCGTAAGGACAAAAAGCCCTGGTTCGGCTGGGAATTGCCCTTCCTCAACGGCCAGTTCCGGGAAGTTACCCACCTGCCCGTATTCCAGGGTACCCGGTTCATGGGCTGCATCTGGCAGATCGTGGACGTCACCCGCCGCAGCAGCGTCCAGGAAGCCATCCGCCTCAATGAACAGAAGTTCCGCACCGTCCTCAATAATCTCAACGCCGCCATGTGCGAAACGGACCTGGAAGGCAATATCACCCGCGTGTACGAAAGCTTTTGCCGCCTCTCCGGCTACAGGGAAGAGGAGCTGATCGGCAAAAACCTCACGGAAGTATTCGTGCCCGCAGAAAAGAAACTCTACGCCAAAGCCCTCCGCAAAAGAAGGCTCGATCATAACGTGCCCCTCCTGTACGACCTGGAAGTGGTACTCAAAGACGGCTCCCGCAGATGGGTCGTATGCAGCTCCACCAACGTGTACGACCAATCCGGAAAAATCATCGGCGGGGCCGCCGTGCATATGGATATCACCCGGCAGAAACTGCTCCAGCAGGACCTCGAAAACGCCCGCCGCTCCGCCGAAGAAGCCCGGCAGGCCCAAAAGGAATTCCTCGCCAGCATGAGCCACGAAATCCGTACCCCGCTCAACGCCATCATCGGTATGGCCCACCTCCTGGAAGAAACCCAACTCGATGCACAGCAAAAGGAATATATCAACCTGCTCAAACACTCCTCCGGCATACTGCTGGGTATTGTCAGCGATATTCTCGATATTTCCCGCATCGAAGCAGGGGAATTCCAGGTAAACCAACGGGAATTCAATCTGAGGGAACTGATTCAATCCCTGCGGCATACCTTTGAACTGAAACTCGGCCGCCGGCCTGTAAAAATTACCACCGAACTCGATTCTGCCATCAATACCTGGCTCATTGGAGATAATATGCTCCTGAACCAAATATTACTCAATTTGTTAGGTAATGCAGAGAAGTTCACAACGGAAGGAGAAATAGCCATACGCATTCACCAGGACAGCTGGCTCAATCACAAATCATGGATCAGCTTTCGTGTATGCGATACCGGTATAGGCATCAAAAAAGATAAACTGGAACATATTTTCCTGAACTATAAACAGGCAGAAGGAGATATACGTGAACAATACGGAGGTACAGGACTGGGACTGGCCATCGCCAAACAACTGGTTGAATTGCAGGGAGGTACCATCACAGTGGAAGAAATGACCGGGTTCCAAACGGTATTCTGCTTTAAACTCCCCTTTATTGATACCGGTAAACCCCTGGCAGCCGGTAACCGGAAACCCGGTACCAAACTAAAACAGCGTACATTCGAAAACGCCAGGATCCTGGTAGTGGAAGATAACCAGATGAACCTCCGCTATATCATGAGCCTGCTGCAGAAATACAAAATCAGTTACAATGTTGCCACCAACGGCCCTGATGCTACCTATTTCCTGGAATCGCGCCAGTACGACCTGATACTCATGGATATCAGGATTCCCGGTATGAACGGACTGGAACTGGCCCAGAAAATAAGAGCAAATGAAGCCCTCCCGAACGTAGCAACACCCGTTATCGCCACCACCGCCGTCGCTATGGAAAGTACCGCCTCCATGGCCCGCGCCGCAGGTATCACCGATATATTGATCAAACCTTACACACCAGACCAGTTGTTACAGGTGTTTAACAAATATCTAAACGAAGACGAAACAGAATTAATAATGGAAGAAGTGCAGAATATAAGCGGCTATGATTTTAATCCTGACCTGAACGTACAGTTCCTCAACGGACTGTATGAAAATAATATTTCCTATGCCGCCGACCTCTTCGAAATCTTTATCCGCATCATCCGCGATGAAATCGGTAAAATAGGCGACCTGCTCGCAAAGGACGACTGGACTACCATGAAATTCAACCTGCACAAACTCAAACCTAACTTCGCCATGGTAGGCCTCACCTGGATCACGGAAAAAATTCAGCTCCTGGAAGGCCTGCTCATCACTGACCAGGACCAGCGCAAGGAAGAGATCACCCGCCTGTACAACGAAATTGTAGCCGATATGAATAAATACTACCCGATCGTAAATGCCGAATATGAAAAAATGCGCAAATTCATCGAAGCCAACGGCCTCAAATAATCCTCAATAGGAGGCCAGCACCTCCTTTACGCTGTTGTAATAATTGCCGCCAAACAGGATCGTATGCACGAGCAGGGGATAGAGCTGACAAACGCCTATCCGTTGCTGCCAGCCCGGCGCCAGTGGGTATATGGACTGATAAGCATAGTAAAAACGGGTATCAAATCCGCCAAACAACCGCGTCATCGCCAGGTCTATCTCCCGGTGGCCGTAATACACCGAAGGATCATAAATACAGGCCCGCCCGTCTGGGCCAATCATAAAGTTGCCGGACCAGAGGTCCCCGTGCAGCAACGCCGGCTTCTCCGCCGGGAACAGCTGCGGCAGCTGCTTGCACAACCGCTCCATCTGCTTTACCGTCGCCGCTTCAAAAATGCCTTTGTCGTACGCCAGCTTCGTCAGCGGCATCAGCCGGTTGAAAGCATAAAATACCGGCCAACTGCTGTAAGGCGTATTGTATTGCTTTAAAGTGCCAATGTAATTCGGGCTCACATAACCAAAGTGCGGATGCGTAACCATATGCTGCCTGCACAACCCGGCCGCAAAATTTTCCCAGAAATCCCCGATGGCCGTGCCCTTGTTGATAAATTCCAGTAACAGGAAGGTTTTGCCCGCCACTTCCCCGTAAGCCAGCGGCTTGGGTACAGCCAGCGCCTGCGCCTTGCGCAGCTCCGTCAACCCCGCATACTCCTGCTCAAACAGGTCCGGGTACAACGCTGCATTATTTAATTTCAAAAAGAAATATCCTTCGTTGGTGCCTATGCGGAATGTTTTATTTATATCCCCGCCGTTGACGCTTTTTGCCTCATTAATGTGTACTTTTATTTGCAGTTTTTCAGATATAGCTCCGCCAAGCAATATTTGTAAAGATTCATCTATCATGATCCTTATTGTATGGAATTAAAAACCAAGTTTAGAATAAAGGTTCTCCGTATTGTACTAACACTTGCGGCTATACTGTTGTTAAAAGGATTAATGGCCTGGAGTTACCGCTTCGAATACTTTTACTTTCATGGGTGGTATAAGTGGACCAGCGCAGCTTTTAGACAAATCACAGGTATAGTGCCTTTCAGTGTTGGCGACGTAATTTATGTCGCCTGGATTATAACAGGAATATTTTATTTGTTAAAACTATGTTATAAACTCCTGCGCATGGCCTGGCCCGATGCAGGTTACCTGCTCGTCAGGGGTATTCATGTGCTGCTGAATCTTTATCTCGCCTTCCTCGTACTCTGGGGGCTCAATTATGACCGGAAGCCCCTGCAGCGGGACACCGGGCTGATCACCGGCCGGTACGATACCCGGCAGCTGTACCAGCTTTCCGATACCCTCCTGCATCTGGTAAACAGGGAAAAAGCCCTCACCGGCGATACGCTGAACGTGATCATGGCTGACCCCAGCCCCGTGCCGGTATTCAAACGGGCCATACAGGCGTACGACTCCGCCGCCGCCCACTGGCCGGCCTTTTCCTATAAACGCCCCAGCGTGAAACGCGCTATGTTTGGCAACTGGCTCAACTACCTGGGCGTTACCGGCTACCTCAACCCCTGGACCAACGAGGCCCAGGTGAATACCGAAGCCCCCCACGTACTGCAGCCCTTTATCACCTGCCACGAAATTGCCCACCAGCTGGGCTACGCCCCCGAGGAAGACGCCAACTTCGTCGGCTACCTGACTGCCGCCAACGCTGCGGATAACCGTTTCCGTTATGCCGCCAACCTGGAAATGTTCCTGTACAGCGTACGCCAGCTGGGCCACCGCGATTCCACGCTGGCAAAGAATGTATGGGAAAGGACGATGCCCGGCATAAAGGAGGATTACCGGTTCATAGTGCAGTTCTACAGTAAATACGAAGGCAAAGCCGATGAATACGGTACTATGTTTTATGATCAGTACCTCAAGGCCAACAACCAGCGCCGTGGAATCCACTCCTACAGCGATGTAACCGGCTGGCTGATGGCGTATTACAAGATTAACTAGGCCGGCTGTACGTGCCGTATCAGTTCATCATCAGCACATTCACGCTGCGCTGCAATATATTGAAGGCTATCTCCGCCATCAGGTTCTCCCTGTCGAGCGTAGGGTTCACCTCCGTGATCTCAAAGCAGCAGATCTTGCGGTGCTGCATGAATTTACTGATCAGGTCCTCCGCTTCGCGTTCCCGCAGGCCATTGCTTACCGGCGTTCCCGTGCCTTTGGAAATAGAGGAGTCCAGGCTGTCCACATCAAACGATACGTAGATGTAATCGCAATCGCTCAGGTAGCGGAACACCGACCGGGAGATGGCTTCCGGCCCTTTACGCCTTACTTCGCTGGTCGTGAATACTTTCATGCCGTACTGCCGGATCAGGTAGTCTTCCTCCTTCTCATAGTCCCGCAGGGAGATGAATACAATATCTTCCGGCAATACCTTTGGCGCTATCTTGCCGATGTTCTTCAGCGCATTCCACATCTTGGAAGTCTGTTCATCAATATCATGCACCTTGCAATCCAGGTTATCCTCTGCAATGGCCGTAGCCAGCGGCATGCCGTGCATGTTGCCGGAAGGCGTGGTATAAGGCGTGTGCAGGTCCGCATGGGCATCGATCCAGATGACGCCCAGCTTGGATTTCGGATGCGCCATTTTCAATCCCGCGATGGTGGCCCCTGCCGTGCTATGATCGCCGGAGAGCACTACGGGGAACCAGTTGGCTTTAACGGTTTCGCATACACTCTTGCTGATGCGCTCGTACATCGCCACCGTACCTTTTATTCTTTTGGCGTAAGGGGATTCGATGGGTTCAAACAACAGTTTGTTCTCGGTTTCTATGGATTCAGTAGGAAAGTGAACAAAGAAGTTGCTCATGAAATCCAGGGCGGCAATTTTAATGGCTTCCACGCCTAAACTCGCGCCGCGCGTTCCTGCGCCAATCTCAGATTTTACTTCTATTATCTTGATATTCTTCATAAAAAGGGAATATGCCAGATAGCAAGCTAATGGATTTTACCTGAACGGGCAAAGCAGCTGAGGTGTACCGCTTTTAAAACAAAGCGTTTAAAATAGACTATATCCAATAACAGCTGCCTTCTTACATCGATTTATTCAATAAATTTCTCCATCTGGTAAACAAGTTTGAATTTTCCGGGATGCATTTTTTTAGCTCCTGATTTATGGATAATTTGTGTTAATCACACTAAAACAACAACAATTAATGGATTATCAGCTCACAGAAGAACACCTTATGATACGCAAAGCCGCACGGGACTTCGCCGTGAACGAGCTGCTGCCGGGAGTAATAGAAAGGGATGAAAAACAGATCTTCCCTAAAGAACAGATTAAAATGCTGGGTGAACTGGGCTTTCTGGGGATGATGGTGAGTCCTAAATACGGCGGCGCCGGACTGGATACCATCTCCTACGTGATTGCCATGGAGGAAATTTCCAAAATCGATGCCTCTGCCTCCGTAGTGATGAGTGTTAACAACTCCCTGGTTTGCTGGGGCCTGGAAACATTCGGTACGGAAGAGCAGAAACAAAAATACCTGGTGCCGCTGGCCAAAGGAGAAGTGATCGGCGCTTTCCTGCTCAGCGAGCCGGAAGCCGGTTCCGACGCTACTTCCCAGCGTACCACCGCGGAAGATAAAGGAGATTACTATCTCCTCAACGGTACCAAAAACTGGATTACAAATGGTAACTCCGCCAGCACTTACCTGGTGATTGCGCAAACGCATCCTGAAAAAGGCAGTAAGGGTATTAATGCTTTTATTGTGGAGAAGGACAGCCCCGGCGTAACCATAGGGCCAAAGGAAAATAAACTGGGTATCCGTGGCAGTGATACCCATAGTATCATGTTCCAGGATGTGAAAGTGCCTAAGGAGAACCGTATAGGCGAAGATGGCTTCGGATTCAAATTTGCCATGAAAACCCTCGCCGGAGGCCGTATTGGTATTGCCTCACAGGCTTTGGGTATCGCCAGCGGCGCTTACGAGCTGGCGCTGAAATACTCCAGGGAAAGAAAAGCTTTCGGCAAGGAAATTAGCCAGCACCAGGCCATCCAGTTCAAACTGGCAGATATGGCTACCAAAATAGAAGCCAGCCGCCTGCTCTGCCTCAAAGCTGCCTGGGAAAAAGACCATCACCTGGATTATACCCTGAGCGGCTCCATGGCTAAAGTCTTCGCCTCCGAAACCGCCATGTGGGTAACCACCGAAGCAGTACAGGTACACGGCGGATACGGCTACGTAAAAGAATACCATGTAGAACGCCTCATGCGCGATGCCAAGATCACCCAGATCTACGAAGGTACTTCCGAAGTACAGCGCATCGTCATCGCTCGTTCTATCTTAGCATAATCATATTCATATTCATATTCAAATTCATTACAAACATAACCAGCCCCGTACTAACCCTACGGGGCTTCCTCCTTCCAAGAACAACCCAAATCCCCATCCCCATCCCCATCCTCATCCCCATCCTCATCCCCATCCTTTGCGCCCTTAGCCACCTTACGCCCCTTTGCGAGCAACCCCTCCCTTTGCGAGCAAACCTCCCACTCCCCACCAAAACTTTCCCTATTTTTGCCCCATGGCAATTAATCTGACCGCATATCAACAGGTACTCGCAGAACTGGTACCCTATAACGCACGACTGGTAGCTGTTTCAAAGACCAAGCCCGTAGAAGACATCCGGGAACTTTACCAACAGGGCCAACGCATCTTCGGCGAAAACTATGTGCAGGAACTGGTAGATAAACAGGCCTCCCTGCCCGCTGATATTGAATGGCACTTCATTGGCCACCTCCAATCCAACAAGGTAAAATATATCGCCCCGTTTGTACATACCATCCATGCTGTGGACAGCTTTAAACTGCTGGCGGAAATCAACAAACAGGCGCTCAAACATAACCGCACCGTCAACTGCCTGCTGCAACTCCACGTAGCAGCGGAAGAAACAAAATTCGGCATGGATACCTCCGAACTCTATGCCTTGCTGGATGGCTGGAAACACGAGCAGGCCGCATTCAGCGGCGTGCGCATCGCCGGACTCATGGCCATGGCCACCAATACCGACAATCAGCAACAGATCCGTAGAGAATTTCAACAGGTAAAAGCTATCTTCGATACGGTAAAGCGTCAATATTTCAGCGAACAGGACTACTTTAAAGAACGCTCCACCGGTATGAGCGCCGACTATCATATCGCCCTCGAAGAAGGCAGCACTATGATCCGCATCGGCAGCCTGCTGTTTGGAGAAAGAAACTACCACAAATAACAAATAGGTTTTTGCTATGAAGAAATTATGGAGCTGCCTGTTGGCAGGACTATCCCTCGCCGCATGTAAAACGGCTGCCGTAAAGGATTTGAAAAACGGTACCTGGCAGGCGAAGCTGCACCGCGCCGATGGGGCGGACATCGTGTTCAACTTTGAAGTAAAGGATACCGCCGGTCAAAAGGTATGGTATATCCTCAATGCGAACGACCGCCTGCTGGTGGATAACGTAAAGCAGCAGGGCGACTCAATATTCGTCAAAATGCCTTTCTTCGATTCCGACTTTAAAGCGGTACTGAAAGAAGGCGGCAGGATGGAAGGCGCCTGGACCCGCCACCTGGCAGATAAAGACGTCAGCATTCCGTTTACCGCCAGCGCGGATACGCCGGAAAGATTCCCGGTATCCGCCGCGCCGGAAGGAAAGATCACCGGCCGCTGGTCAACCTGGTTTGTAGGGAAGGAGAAAAACGATTCCTCCTACGCCATCGGGGAGTTCAGGCAGGAAGCCGGCAACCGCGTGGTAGGTACCTTCCTCACCACTACCGGCGATTACCGCTTCCTCGACGGGGTACTGAATAAGGACACGCTGAAACTCTCCACCTTCGACGGGTCGCATGCCTACCTGTTTACCGCGCTGCTCCGTGGGGACAGCATCGTGGACGGTACCTTCTTCGCCGGCATCGGCGAAGGGAAGGAATCGTGGAGCGCCCACCGGGACGATTCCGCCCGCCTGCAGGACGAAACCACCCTCGCTACCGTGAAGCCCGGCGCCGGCCCGCTGACCTTCGCCTTCCCGGACCTGGACAGCCAGCTCGTAAGCCTGAAGGATGAACGCTTTAAGAACAAAGTCGTGGTGATCACCCTCATGGGCTCCTGGTGCCCCAACTGTATGGATGAAACCGGCTACCTGAGCGATTGGTATAAAAAGAATAAAGACAGGGGAGTGGAAGTGCTGGGCCTCGCCTATGAACGTACCACCGATTTCCAGAAATCCAAAAAAAGCCTCTCCGGCTTCCTGAAACGCTTTGATGTGCAGTACCCGGTACTGATCACCGGCGTGACCCCCGGCGACCCGGAAAAGGCCGCTAAAACCCTTCCGCAGCTGACCGGTATCAAAGGGTTCCCGACCACCATATTCGTGGACAAAAAAGGCAACGTAAGCGAGGTCCATACCGGGTTTAACGGCCCCGGTACCGGCGAGCATTACGAGGAATTCAAATACAACTTCAACCGATTGATTGATAAATTATTAGCCGAGTAGGAGGGAGGTGATAACGGCGCCAGGACTTTTTAAATTATTTTATTATTTTCGTTTCTTTCAAAAAGTTTTGAAAAACAAAAAATCCTGATTATTTTACTGCTCCGTTTGACTTTATAAATTCCATTATCTACTCGCTTATCTTATCCACATAGCCGGAACGATGTCAAAACGTTGATATTGTTCCGGCTGTTTTTTTGGTCTTTTTTTGACGATGAATTCCCGTTACTGAACTGAGAGCTGTAGAACTTTTTAGTAGGTCTTACCCAAAAGAAAAATATAACGTCAACGAGCAAACGTTCTTACTGGTTTAATAAAAATATATTTAGACGGTTTTTAATGTTGATTGAATCACTAATTCAGCCTATGTAGTCTATTGGGCCATTCTTGGCCTAATATTTGAAAATTTGGGGGTGCAGCACTACTGAACTAAGTGCTGGGATGATTTGTTAAACCATAAAAAACCAGTGTTTATGTCTACTACCAAATTTTTAGCAGGAGCATTGGCCGGACTAACTGCCGGCTTGATTATAGGCGTATTGACAGCCCCGGACAGTGGCGAAGGAACCCGCAACAAAATCAGGTACACCGCTGGAAAATGGCGCCGCAAAGTCAACAAACTTGTAGGTAAAGGCGCGGGCGACCTCGATGAACTGAAAGATATCTTCGATAAAGAAGTGACCGGCCTCAGTGAGGATGTGCGCGAAAAAGTACTGAAACTCATTAACGCCAGCAAAGACACCTACAACAACTTTAAGAAAGAAGCTAAGAAGGAAGCGCTCTCTTAATGGCTGCCGGCAACGGTACCCGGCGGGCTTCCGGCTTACGCCGGCAAACAGGAACAATCAAAACAATCTGCCATATACAGGTAAATAAAAAACGACTGATGCAAAAAGCGTCAGTCGTTTTTTTTATGCAAAATGACAGGCTCAACTTGCCGTTTCGCCGGTTTCCATAAAATATTTAAAGCGTTTGATATCATTCACAATCATGTTCTCAAAGGCGGGATTCAGCAACCAGGCCAGTCCGCTGCCCAGGTAGCCTGCCGGGGCGCGATAGGTCAGCATCACATCCACCGCGGTGCCGCCTCCCGGAATATCCATGAACGTTACCCGGCCGGCGGTGGCAATGCTGCTGCCCGGTAAGGACCTCCATCCCAGGAACTCGCCGGGATATTCTTTCACAATTTCCGCGTCCCACTCCAGCGTACCAATGCCGCCAGGGCCTTTTACCACCCAGTGGGAATGCAGCGGGTCGTATTCCTCCACTGTTTGCAGGTGCTTCATAAATACGGGCAGGTTACTCAGCTGCCGCCAGAAATAATACACTTCTTCCCGTGGATTATCGATCATGATGGTGGTACGGATGTTCACCGCGCGGGTGTGCTTATCCGGTTTCCGCTTGCCCAGCAACCCGTTCACCAGGCTGTTGCCGGAAATACCGCGGTACAGTAAATAACCTGCGCCAATCAGTTTCAGCAGGCTCTTCACCGGCTTCTTATCCACCTTGCTAATGGCAGAGCCCAACAGCCACGCACCTGAAAATATAGATACCAAACGTCCTTCCGGACTTACATTAATAATACTTGAGCCTTTATACAACAGTCCTGCTTCTGGCTGAGCCTGACCATTCAACTGGTTATTTTTCATCATAAAGCATCGTTTGATGATACACCCCTCTAAAACCTTGCAATTATTTAACATTTTGATAATTACGGCGCTAGATATGCTATAATTTCTTCTTTATGTGGAAAGATGGGTACGTTGCGCAAAATATTACACAGTACGCCAGCGGGAATTTTTATTATCTTACCCATTACAAACTATGCACAGATGAAAAAATTTCTTACCACGTTATTGCTTTTTTCCGCTGTTGGCGGCTATGCTCAGACCGAAAAGGACATTGCGCCTTCCAAATGGGTGAAAATGTTCAATGGAAAGGATTTGAAGGATTGGGATATCAAAATCAAAGGCCATGATCTCAACGATAATTTTGGCAATACCTTCCGGGTGGAAAATGGTGAACTCCGTGTGAGATACGACCAATACACTGCTTTCGATGAACAGTACGGACACATTTTTTATAAGAAGCCATACGCTGCCTACCTCATCGTGGTGGACTACCAGTTTACCGGGGACCAGGTGAAAGGCGGGCCGGGATGGGCTTTCCGCAACAGCGGCATCATGCTGCACGGCCAGCCGGCCAATACCATGGGTAAGGACCAGGATTTCCCTATCTCCCTCGAAGAGCAACTGCTCGGCGGCAACGGTAAGGACCCGCGTACTACCGGTAACCTCTGCACGCCGGGTACCAATGTAGTCATGAATAAAAAACTCATTACCGATCACTGCATCAGTTCTACTTCCAAAACCTATGCGGGCGATCAGTGGGTACACGCGGAAGCTTTGGTGATCGGGGATTCGGTGATTAAGCATATAGCCGGTACCGATACCGTGATCGTATATAACAAGCCGCAAATCGGCGGTGGCAGCGTAAGTAACTATGATCCTAAAGTGAAGATAGATGGCAAGCCTCTAACGGAAGGCTCTATTTCCCTGCAGAGCGAAAGCCATCCTGTAGCCTTCCGGAAGGTAGAACTGTTCGACCTATCGCCATATGTACACGATCCTAAGAAGCTGGCGAAGGTGATTGAATTGCTGCAAAAAAGAAAGTTCAATAAATAATACTGCACTGGGGGTAAGGAAGGAGCGCTGCCGGTTTGGTGCATGGCAGTGATCCGGCAGGTTGCGCGGCGCGGCCGTTCCTGGTACGGGACTTTGTTCCTCCGCGGGATTAAATCTTCTCCCCAACAAATAAAAAAAACGACTGTCAAACGACAGTCGTTTTTTATTTCCGGGAAGGATAAGTTACTGCAACATCAGCTGCCGGATGTACATTACCGGCGCACTGCCGTAGCTGAGGAATTTCTCGTTGAATGTTTTTAGTTTATAGTCGCTGCCCATTTTCTTTTTATAGGCTTCGCGGAGGTCGATGATCTCTTTGTAACCGGTATAATAAAACGTGAGCTGTACGCTGGAAACCGTTACCCGGCGCCACTTTCCTTCTGCCTCTGCCTGTTGCTGGAAGGCCTCTTTGGTCAGCAGGTGCAGCGCGTCTTCCCTGCTCATATTTTTCACATGCACGCTGTAATCGAGGATGGTATTGCAAACCGTGCGGAGGTTCCATTTGTACCACATCAGCCACATCTCAGGCGCATTGTTGCCATAGCCGTTTTCCAGCATCATTTGCTCGGTATATACGGCCCAGCCTTCGATCATCGCGCCGTTGCCCATGATGGATTTGATGAGGCTTGGCGACTGGTTGGCGTACACCAGCTGCGTGTAGTGGCCGGGGATAGCCTCGTGTATATCCAGGATTTGCATGATGTAATGATTGTATTCCCGCAGGTAACTTTCCGCCTGCGCGGCAGGCCAGCCTTCGAGGCTACCCACGTTGTAATAGGTGTTGCCGCCCTTGTCGTACGGGCCAGGCGCGCTGATGGAAGCGCCGGCCACACCGGCCATATACGCCGGCTCCTTGCGCACTACAAGCGGTTTGGAAGGATCGAGGTAGAGCAGGTCCTTTTCCTTGATGAATTGTACCAGCTCCGGGATCTGTTTTTCTATGGCAGACTGGAACTCCGCAGGCTTAACGTGTTGCACGCTCAGGGTATCGATCATACGGCCGATCAATTCCAGGGAATCAGCCGGCATCGGGGCTTTGCCGAAATACTTAGGCCAGAGTTCGCGACTGATGCGCGTCATTTCCCCATGCACGTACTTTTTGCGCGCAATAGCGGAATCGTAGATCTGCTCCGCCGTGTAGGACGACTGTACGGCGTACCTGAACTTCTGGTCGTATAAAGTTTTGCCCAGGCGGAAGCTGCGCGGGTTGGCTGGTTTCAGCGCCGCCAGCCACCTGGCATAGTCCTTCATTGCAGCGGCGGCAGCCTGTGCGCTGGCCAGCATCGCTTTCTTTTCACCGGCGGAAAAGCTGGTGTTTTTGAGCGAGTCTGCAAAGTCCTTTTCAAAGATGGAAGCGCCTCCGTTATTCTGATCAACGGCCAGCTGCTGCAGTTCAGGCACCGGGTCCTTTACCTGCGCTTTGGCGGCCGCATAATAGGCCGGCACGTTTTTGAGCCGTGCATAAAAGCTGCGCAACCTGCTTTCCAGTGGCGCGTAATTTTCGTTGAGTATTGTTGCAAAACCGCCGCTGATATTGAATTCAGAAGGGTCCCATTCGTTGGACTTCAATTCCCTGATGGCCCATACGTTGGAATTAAGGTAGTCCTCCATCAAATGATAATCGATTTTATTGGCATCGGTCAGTTGATCGGGGTTGTATTTTTTCAGGGAATCCAGGTGGCGGGCGCTGAAGGCGAGGGTGGCCTGGGTGGCTGCTTCGTCGCGCACAACCAGCACGCTGTCATACTTGTGATAGCCCACACTGGTGGCCCATCCGGGATTCTCCTTCCAGAGGTCATCGATAAAATGTTGCTGATAAGCGGCAAATGCCTGGTTGACGGCACTGTCAGCCCCGGCGCCTTTGCCGGTGCTGTTGCCATTGTTGCAGGCAGCGAGGGATGCCGCTGCAGCTGCGCATAGTAAGATGTTTCTCATTGCAGACTTTTAAACGTTGTGCCGTAAGATACTATTTTTGAGGCATGCGGCAGGGATTGTTATACATGGATGGTTATTTTATGTATTTTTGCACCGCATTTAAAACTTAAATCTGCAAAACTTTGCGCCATGTAATATCGCAGGCATATTAATTTCCAGCCTTAGTCGCTCCTCCGGAAGCGGCCTGTGATTTTATTGTTTACTCCAATCCATCATCATGGCAATTTCACAAAAGTACGGCCGTACCTGGCATTACCCGTTTTCTCCCGGGACTACCAGCGACGATCGTATTCAATATAACTACTGGGATGCGCTGAAGCAGCTCCCGCAAATTATTCATACGGAGAAACTGGATGGAGAGAATAACTGTCTTTCCCGGCACGGCGTTTTTGCGCGTTCGCATGCAGCGCCTACCACATCCGCGTGGACGGCCTCCATCCGCACTTACTGGAACCAGGTGCGCAACGACCTCGGCGACCTTGAGATTTTCCTGGAAAACCTGTACGCCGTACATTCTATTGAGTACAGGAACCTGGATCATCATTTTTACGTCTTCGCCATTCGTGAGCACGACCGCTGGCTCAGCTGGGAAGAGACGGTATTTTACGCCAATATGCTGGACCTGCCAACCGTGCCGGTAATAGCGGTGGTAACGCCGCCGCCTGTACGGGAAGATTTCGAAAAGGAAACGCTGGCGCTGGTGCAGGGCAGGGGAGCGTTTGACCCCTACGATACCGTTACCGGCCGGCCTACTACCATGGAAGGACTGGTGAGCCGTAACGCGAACGGCTACCCGGTAAGCGAATTTGCTAACAACGTGTTTAAATACGTCCGGAAAGGACACGTGAAAACAGACCAGCACTGGACCCGCCACTGGCGCAGGGCCCGGCTGAATTATGAAGGAGGTAATTATGTGGACCATCGATAAAAATAAATCCTGGGCGCACCTGCGCGATACCTATTACTGGGTGAGCCGCATGGAAGGCGTGCCGCAAAGTCCTGTCCACCACGCGGAAGGCGACGTGGCTACCCACACGCGCATGGTGGTGGAGGCGCTGGAGCAGCTGCCGACCTGGCGGCAACTCCCGCCGCAGCAGCAGGAACTGCTCTGGGCGGCCGCCCTGCTGCACGACGTAGAGAAGTTCAGCACCACGGAAACCCTGGACGACGGCAGCATCGTATCCCCCGGGCATGCGCGCCGCGGCGCGATGACGGCCCGGAATATACTCTACGAAGAAATTCCCACGCCGTTTGAAATCCGCGAGCAGATTGTATGGCTGATACGGTATCATGGCCTGCCGCTCTGGGTATTTGATAAGCCCGATCCGGTGAAAGCATTGATCAGCGCCAGTTTGGACGTGGATACTTCCCTGCTGGCTACCCTCGCACGGGCGGACGTGCTGGGCCGTATTTGTAACGACCAGGAAGAGCTGCTGTACCGGATCGATTGCTTTGAGGCGCTGGCCCGGGAGCAGCAATGCTGGGGGCAGCCGAAGGCCTTTGCCACGCCGGCGGCGAAAATGAACTACCTGGAAAAAGAAGGCGTAGCGCCGGACTATGTACCGTTCCCCGCTGCGGGCAGCCAGGTGGTGCTGATGAGCGGGTTGCCGGGCGCCGGTAAGGATACCTATGTGCAGCGGCATTATAAGGACTGGGCCATGGTATCGCCGGATAACCTCCGCCGGGAAAAGAAAGTGGACCCGACGGATAAGAGCGCCAACGGCACCATCATCCAGGAAGCCAAAGAGCTGGCGCGCGGCTACCTGCGCGCGGGTAAAAACTTTGTGTGGAATGCGACCAACATTACCCGGCAGATGCGGCAGCAGCTGGTGAGCCTTTGTATGACGTACAGCGCGCAGGTAACGATCGTGTATGTGGAAGCGCCGGCGGATAAGCTGCTAAAACAGAATGCGCAGCGTAAGTATGCGATTCCGGAAAAAGCGTTGCGGCAACTGATGCGGAAGCTGGAAACGCCGGGGCAAACGGAGGCGCATGCTGTGGAGTATGTCGTGCAGTGAGTGGTTGTTTAGAAGGCTTTGGATGGTGCGATGGGTAGCTGACGCAAGGTTATTTTCGTTAGCAGGCAGGGGCTGCGCTCGCAAGGTTACTCCTGTCAGCATGCAGAGGCTGCGCTCGCAAGGTTACTTCCATTAGCATGCAGGCCCAGGTTACTCCTGTTAGCATGCAGCGCCTGCGCCCTATACGCATAAAAAAAGAGGTTGCCGTTACCCCGGCAACCTCTTTCATTTCCTATCTTAAAAAAATTAAAACTCGTTTTTCCACATCATGCTCTCCACGGGTCTTACCGTACGGCCATTGTATTTGGCGTTGCCTTTCTTGTTATAGAAAGTTTCCACATCGCCTTCCACGACGAAGTAGATCAGCTGGCCGATCGGCATGCCTGCGTACACGCGTACCGGTTGGGCGCAGGATATTTCCAGCGTCCAGGTGTTGCAGAAGCCCACATCTCCTTTTCCGGCGGTGGCGTGGATATCAATGCCCAGGCGGCCGGTGCTGGATTTACCTTCCAGGAAGGGTACATGGGCGTGGGTTTCGGTGTATTCGAGGGTAACACCCAGGTAAAGGGTGCCTGGTTGCAGCACATAACCTTCTTCAGGAATCTCGAAATGTTCGATTTCATTGTGCTGGCGTGCATCCAATACGCGGTTCTTGTAGGTAGCGAGGTATTTGCCCAGGTGTACGTCGTAGGAATTGGTGCCCAGGTACTTCCGGTCGAACGGAGAAATCACGATTGTGCCTTTCTCAATTTCCTCCAAGATGCGTTTGTCTGACAAAATCATGTGCTAGGTGTTTGCTTTAGCTGTTAGTAATTCGGATTGGTGTTAAAAGCGGTTAAAGAAAAGCTAATACCGGCAGGGATTGCGCTTTTTTTCACCTTTTTTCTATTAATTTGGCAAGATATGCCATTAATACGTACCATACAAATTGATCCGGAGACCAGGCTGGGGTTGTGGAAAATTAGTGAACAAGAAGCCTTCTTTGAAGAGAAAATAACCATTAGCAGGGCCATACATCACCCCCACAAGCGTTTACAGCATTATGCCGGCCGCTTGTTACTCATCACCCTGTTTCCTGATTTTCCTTTGGAGGAAGTGGTAGTGGCCGATACCCGTAAGCCTTTGTTGCAGTGTGGCAGTTTTCATTTTTCGATTTCCCATTGCGGCGATTATGCCGCCGCCATTGTGAGCCGCCGTGCGGCCGTGGGGATTGACATCGAGGGCGTGCAGCCCAAGATTGGCCGCGTATCCGGCAAATTCCTTTCGCCGGAAGAGCAGGCCTTTATTGACCCGGTGAATACCCTGAAGCACCAAACCATCTGCTGGAGCGCCAAAGAAGCGATGTTTAAATGGTACGGCCTCGGCAGCGTTGATTTCCGGGAGAATATGCGTTTACAACCATTTCCCTTTATGCCGGCCGGATTTATTACCGC
The DNA here is from genome assembly GCA_001870995.2 of Chitinophaga sp. CB10. GTDB lineage: Bacteria > Bacteroidota > Bacteroidia > Chitinophagales > Chitinophagaceae > Chitinophaga. The sequence continues at coordinate 234,200 of MLAV02000009.1, read as the reverse complement.
CAATTTTGTGAAGCCGGATACAAATACGCAACTATATTTGCAATATATATTGGAAGACGACCTATGCCTGGCATGGACACATCCGGCTGCTGAAAGTCAAACTAATTCTTAACTGTACCGTTAATATGAAAATATTCTTACTCGGCTTTATGGGCGCCGGCAAATCCTATTGGGGTAAACAACTCGCCGAAGTCTGGAACCTGCCTTTTTACGACCTCGACGATGTGATCGTGGAAGCGGAAGAAATGGCCATCAGCGATATCTTTGCTACGAAGGGGGAAGACTACTTCCGGGAAAAGGAGAGTATGTTGTTACGCGAACTGTCCAAGCAGGATAAATTCCTGATTTCCTGCGGCGGCGGTACGCCCTGCTTCCAGGATAACATGGATTTTATGAATGAAAGGGGCGTAACCGTATGGATCAATCCTTCCGTGCCTACCATGGTGGAGCGGCTTTCGCGGAAAAAGTCCAAACGCCCGCTGATTCAGGACCTGGACGATGAAGAGCTGGCGGTATTCGTGGAGAGGAAGCTGGCGGAGCGCCTGCCGTTCTACCAGCAGTCGCAGCACATCATCGCTTCCGATGATATTACCCTGGAAACATTTACCAAAAATATAGACCATGCATAAGAGTTTTTTAGTTTGGGCGGCAGCTTTGGGAGCCCTCGCAGTAATATTGGGCGCGTTTGGCGCACATAAGCTGAAAGAGCTGGTGCCTCCCGAAACTGTAGGAACCTTTCAGACAGGCGTTACCTATCAGTTCTATCACGTGTTTGCATTGCTTGTAACCGGTATCCTTTTTGCACATGCCCCCGGCGCGCAGCTGCTCTGGGCAGGAAGGTGCTTCATTACCGGTATTTTCCTTTTCTCCGGTTCACTGTACCTGCTGACGATGATGAAGGCTACTGAAACAGTGGGGCTTTCCAAACTCGGTATTATCACGCCTATCGGCGGGGTATTTTTTATCGTTGGCTGGGTGCTGTTGTTACTTGCTGTACTGAAGATTAAATCATAGGGTTGCAACCCGCTCCGGACAGCTCAGGGCCGCGGCCCTGAGCTGTTCACAAATAAAATCGCAAATCAACTAAAGGCTGGCCTGTGCTGCTTTGCGTGAAAAAATTAAATTCCTGACACCGCAGGTGTCCAGAAAACATTCAAGATGCAAAGACTTTTATTCGTGTGGATGATGATACTGGCGATGGCACAGGTATCTTTCGGCCAGGAGGCAGAAAAGATGACAGGCCGCTGGTATGGTGTGGTGAATGCCAACAACGAGCACCTCAGGGTGGCGATCCAAATTACCTCGCGGGCAGGCGTATTATCGGGTACCATTGCTTTCCCCGACAAATCGCCGGCAGTGAAGGCGCTGGATTCCGTCCGTTTAACCGCAGGCTTAATCACGTTGCACCTCGGGGAATCGGACCTGGTCTATATCGGACAAATGAAACCGGCAGGCGACACGGTCTTCGGACATCTTATCTGGGGAAATATTAATCAGGATCTTACGTTAACTCATAAAGAAATCAGCGCGGCGGAATTATATCCCCGTCCGCAGCAACCTAAACCGCCTTTCCCCTATCATTCGGAAGACGTGACGTTTCAAAACCAGGCGGACAGCGCATGGTTGTCTGGCAATTTCATCAGGCCGTCCGGCGTTGGGGCCAATTACCCGGTGATCGTAATGATTCCGGGGGAGGGGCTTACGAACAGGGATAATGAAGTGAGCCAGCATAAAATGTTCCTGGTCATGGCGGACTATTTTGCCAGGAACGGCATCGCCACCCTGCGCTTTGACAAACGCACTTTCCGCGGGGAAGACGGGATGCCAGCCGTGGAAGATATCCACGGCGCCGCCAGGGATGCGGCAGCGGCCATCCGGTATCTGAAAACCAGGAAGGACATCAATCCGCATAGCATTGGCGTACTGGGATTTGGTTTCGGCGCCGCCTCGGCAGAAATCGTAGCCGCGGATAATCCCGCTGTCGCATTCGTGATTTCCATGGCCGGGCTGGGAATGGATGGGATGCAATGGTCCGAACAGCAACAGCAGGTGGCCGGCCGGGCTATGGGCATGACGGAAGAAGAAATCAGGGCCGCCAGCGAGCGGATGAAACCATACCGGGAGGCTTTGGGATCCGGCAAATCCTGGCTGGAAACCAGGGCAGATGCGCGAAAAGCCCTGGAAGAAATATATGATCACTCGCCGGAAGAGTTAAAAGCAGGGATGGATAAGGAGCAATTTTCGACGGCGGATATCGTTAGTCCGGAAATGTTATCTATATTACGTTATAAACCAGTATCATATCTTAAAAGAATCCGGTGCCCCTTTATGGCAATTCATGGCGCCATGGATGCGGAAGTGCCGGCAGAACCAAACCTGAAAGGATTGGAAAGAGGATTGACAGAGAATGGCAATATGATGGTGACCATCCGCAAATTTGCAGGCTTAAATCACCTGTTTCAGTCCTGCAAAACCTGCGACGCCAGCGAATATGCGACACTGGAGCAAACCATTGACCCCCTGGTACCTGCATTCATCGCACACTGGATTTTACAGTTGCCGGCAGGTGGCAGGTAGTCACAACTTTTGATAGAAATTTATGTCCAAGAATAAACTGAAAACCGAAAAACCGGAGAGCAAAAAAGCCAAGGCCACCCCAGCCCCCAACCCTGAAGTGCTGAAGAAAGACAAGGAGGCGGATGTAAAGGTGAAGGAGCTGGTGAAGGACGAGCGTACCCATAAAGTGATGGGCGTGTTTTTTTTGCTGTTATCCATCTATTGTTTTATCGCCTTCACCTCCTATATTTTCAGTTGGGAGGAAGATTTTGATAAGGTTAACCGCTATTCCACCCACGAACTATTCTTCGGAGATATCAGTGTGGACAACCTGCTGGGCCGCCTGGGCGCATTCGTGTCCCATGGCTTCTTCTACAATGGCTTCGGCATTGCCTCCTACCTGTTTTGTTACTTCTTTTTCATCATCGGCGTGAATTTTATCGTTGGCCGCCGCGTATTTCGTGTATGGCGCAACGTGAAGTATATTTTATTCGGCCTGCTGTTTATCAGCATGGCCATGTCCTTCCTGTCGTTTGGCGCGGAGTTCCCCTTTGGCGGGGCTGTAGGGAACGCGCTTACCAAATGGACGACGGGCTTTGTGGGCAAAACCGGCACCGCCCTGCTGTTGCTTGTACTGGGTTTCTCCTGGCTGATCTGGAAATTCAATTTCGATTTCAAATGGCCGGAAAGTAAGCCGAAGCCGCCAAAACCGGCGCCTGTGCCCGCGGCGGCAGCCGGCCCCGTTGCCCCGGTGGCAGAGCAGCCTTCAGCTGCTGCCCGGCAAAAAAGTAATGGACTGAAAGATAATACCGGCGTGATGGTGATACCGCCAACCGAAGAGGAAGAGGATGAACTGCCGCCGATGCAGCTCGTGGAAAAAGACGAGATCACCGTTATCCCGGCGCATCATACGCCGGTGGCGCCGCTTACCGCTCCGGAGCCTGACCCTGAACCGCTGATGCCGGAAGAGGAGGAGGAAGATTATACGGAAGAGGAACTGGCGGCCGCAGGGCCTATGCTCTACATCGACGAATCCGTGGAGAAGGCCCAGGACCTGGCCATGACCCAGGAGCCGGTAGCCAAAAAGAAGCACAACGCGGAGGAAGTGACGTTTGAAATCAAATCCACCTACAGCGATGCGGAAGAGGAAGCGGAAGAAATTGTGCCTGTGCGGGAAGCCGTGCCGGTAGACCCTTACGATCCTTCGCTGGACCTCAGCAATTACCGCTTCCCCGGCCTGGACCTGCTGGAAAACCACAACGCGGATAAAGTGATCGTGCAGGATACCACGGAGCTGGAAAAGAACAAGAACCAGATCATCGATACGCTGAAAAACTACGATATCTCTATCCAGAAGATCAGCGCTACCGTAGGGCCAACGGTAACCCTATACGAAATTGTGCCGGCGGCGGGGGTGCGTATTTCCAGGATTAAGAACCTGGAAGACGACATTGCCCTGAGCTTATCCGCCCTGGGTATCCGTATCATTGCGCCGATCCCCGGTAAGGGTACCATCGGTATCGAGGTGCCGAATGTGAAGAAGTCCATCGTATCGCTGAAAGCCCTCCTGGCCAGCGAAAAGTTCCAGAACAGCACGATGGACCTGCCGATTGCCATCGGTAAAAAGATCGACAATGAAAACTTCATTGCCGACCTGGCCAAGATGCCGCACCTGCTCATGGCAGGGGCCACCGGCCAGGGTAAATCCGTGGGTATCAACACCCTGCTGGTTTCCCTGTTGTACAAGAAGCATCCTTCCCAGCTGAAGTTTGTACTGGTAGACCCCAAGAAGGTGGAGCTCTCCCTGTACAAGCTGATTGAAAAGCATTTCCTGGCCAAGTTGCCGGGAGAAGACGATGCCATTATTACCGATACCAAGAAAGTGATTCATACCCTCAATGCGTTGTGCATTGAGATGGATTTGCGTTACGACCTGCTGAAGGAAGCCGGTACCCGCAACATCCGCGAATACAACAGTAAATTCACGCAGCGCCGCCTGAACCCGCAGAAAGGCCACCGCTACCTGCCGTTTATCGTGCTGGTGGTGGACGAGTTTGCGGACCTGATCATGACGGCCGGCAAGGAGGTGGAAATGCCGATTGCGCGCCTGGCCCAGCTGGCCCGCGCCGTGGGTATCCACCTGATCATTGCTACCCAGCGTCCGTCCGTAAACATTATCACCGGTACCATCAAGGCCAACTTCCCGGCCCGTATAGCCTTTAAGGTATCCTCGAAGATCGACTCCCGGACCATCCTGGACATCGGGGGCGCGGAGCAACTGATCGGCCAGGGGGATATGCTCGTATCCTTCAACGGGGAGCTGGTAAGGCTGCAGTGCGCCTTTGTGGATACGCCGGAGGTAGAGAGCGTGGCGGAATTTATCGGTAACCAGAAGGGCTACCCGGATGCGTTCCTGCTGCCGGAGTATGTGGATGATAAAGACCCAGACGGCCGTGAGCTGAGCCTGAGCGACCGGGACCCGCTGTTTGAGGAAGCCGCCCAGGTGATCGTACAAACACAGCAGGGGTCTACCTCTTTGCTGCAGCGCCGGATGAAGCTGGGGTACAACCGGGCGGGCCGCCTGATGGACCAGCTGGAAGCCGCCGGTATTGTGGGCCCTAACATGGGCAGCAAGGCCAGGGAGGTACTGATAAAAACCGAATCAGAATTACAGGAAATCCTTAATGATTTGTTATAATCATTATAAATAAATCAAATATGATGGTGCTTTTCGTAAGATTTTGCGAATTTTGGACCCTCAAATGACTCAACCAGCCCTGACGGCATAGCTTTTGACTATACGGGGGTAAATTAAAAACGAACTACGATGAAGAAATTTTTATTAACAGGATTGTTACTGAGCGGAATCATTTTCAGCGGTATGGCGCAGTCTAAGCAGGCGAGCGATCCTAAGGCCAAAACCGTACTGGATGGCGTAAGCTCCAAATTCAAAGCCCTGAAATCCGTAGTCGCCAATTTCGTGCTGAAGGTGGAAGGCGCCAACAACAGCGTGGCCGAATCCAAGAAAGGCACTGTATATATGAAAGGTTCCAAATACAAGGTAACCATGGAAGGCCAGGAAATTATCAGCGATAACAAGACCTCCTGGACCTATGCGAAGGATGTGAATGAGGTGACGATCAACAACGTGGACCAGAGCAGCGGCGCGATGACGCCGGCCAAGCTGTTTACCAATTTTTACGATAAGGACTTCCTGTACCGCCTGACACCGGAAACCACCGAAAAGGGGAAGGTGCTGCAAAACATCGAAATGACGCCTACTGACAAATCCAAGAACATCTTCAAGGTGATCGTGTCAGTGGACAAAAAAGCCCAGAATATCGCGAAAATGAAGGTTTTCGAGAAAAATGGCAACCGTTATACTTACGAAATCACCAACTTTACGCCAAATGCGGCCGTGAATGACGCAACTTTCGTGTTCGACCCTAAGAAATACCCGGGCGTGGAAGTGGTAGACCTCCGATAATTAATTCCGGATGTGGAATTCAATAATTAATTTCTACCTTTGGCAAGTTTTATAAAAATTAAACAATATGGCATACGACGTTATCGTAATTGGTAGTGGGCCCGGCGGATATGTGGCTGCTATCCGTGCTTCACAGCTGGGATTTAAGACCGCTATCGTGGAAAGAGAAAACCTGGGTGGTATCTGTTTAAACTGGGGCTGTATTCCTACTAAGGCATTACTGAAATCTGCACAGGTATTGGAATATATGCAGCACTCCAAGGACTATGGTATTACCGTTGCTGACGCACAGGTGGACTTCCCGGCAGTAATCAAACGTAGTCGTGGCGTTGCTGATAAAATGAGCAGGGGCGTACAGTTCCTGATGAAAAAGAACAAGATCGATGTGATCATGGGCAATGGTAAACTGAAAGCCAAAGGCCAGGTAGAAGTTACCGATAAAGATGGTAAAGCTACCGTATATGATGCAAAACACATCATCCTGGCTACAGGCGCCCGTGCGCGTGAACTGCCTAACCTGAAGATCGATGGTAAAAATGTGATCGGCTACCGCGAAGCACTCGCCCTGCCTACACAGCCTAAATCCATGATCGTTGTAGGTTCCGGCGCTATCGGCGTGGAATTCGCTTATTTCTACTCTACCCTGGGTACCAAAGTAACTATCGTTGAATTCATGCCTCGCATCGTTCCGGTGGAAGATGAGGATATCTCCAAAGAACTGGAAAAGATCTACAAGAAGAAAGGTATCGAAATCATGACCAATTCTTCTGTAGAAGCGGTAGAAGCTACCGGCAACGGCGTGAAAGCGAAAGTTAAAACCGCTACCGGTGAAATCACCCTGGAAGCAGACGTGGTACTGAGCGCGGTAGGTATTGCTGCCAACATCGAGAACATCGGTCTGGAGCAACTGGGTATCAAAACTGACAAAGGTCGCGTTGTGGTAGACCAATACTACCAAACCAACGTTCCGGGCATCTATGCCATCGGCGACATGGTTCCTGGTCAGGCGCTGGCGCACGTAGCTTCCAAAGAAGCGATCGTTTGCGTGGAAGCACTGGCTTACAACGAGAAAAAATACGCGCACAAACCAGCTACTATCGACTACATGAACATTCCGGGCTGTACTTATTGCGCGCCTGAAGTAGCATCTGTAGGTTATACCGAGAAAGCTGCACGTGAAGCAGGTTACGAAGTGAAAGTGGGTAAATTCCCATTCTCCGCATCCGGGAAGGCAACTGCTGCCGGCGCTACAGACGGTTTCGTAAAAGTGATCTTCGACGCCAAATACGGCGAGTGGCTGGGTACGCATATGATTGGCGCCAACGTTACCGAGATCATCGCTGAAACCGTGGTGGCACGTAAACTGGAAACTACTTACCAGGAAGTGCTGGATTCTATCCACCCGCACCCAACTATGAGCGAGTCCGTAAAAGACGCGATCGAAGTTGCTTACGGCGAAGCAATTCACCTGTAACCGGTATTCATCCGAATTACTTTAATTAAGCATATAGATGAATAAGCCCTCGCATCAGCGAGGGCTTTTGTTATTTGTGGCGATGTGGCTTTCAGCTATTTGGCGGCGGTTTCTCAAGGATCCGCTTACTGCTTTATAAACTTCCTGTTGAATATCCGCTGCCCGTTATAGTAAATCGTACAGTTATACATCCCTGCCGGCAGCCGGGATACCCCTATCCCCTCCAAACTATCCGTTATCGTTACCCGCATGCGTTCCCGCCCGCTCATATCCGTGATCACTACCTGCCGCTCCCTTACCTGCGGGTCCATAATACCCAGCGTATTTACCACGGGGTTAGGGAATACCATGATATGGTCTGATTTGAAAATCTGTACTGTAGACACGCCGGAGTAAAACGCCCGCCCATCGAAGGTATTGAGCTGCACCCGGTAGTGCATCAGGCCTTCCCAGGTATGGGAATCGGTCTGGTAATACAGCAGGGCGCTGGTAATAGGCGTGGTGGCCAGGTTCTCCCAGGTTTTACCGTTGTAACGCTGCCATACTACTTCTTTCAGCTGGTAGGTACTGCCGAGGATGAGGGTGAGCGGCACGGCATTGTCCACCGTTCTGTCCGCGATGAGGCTTTTTACATAGCAATCCACGCCCTGGGTGGTAAAATCTACCGTATAGCTGCGGTAGCCTTCCCAGCCGGCAGCATGCACGGGGCTCACGGCGAAATTGCTGGATGCGGGTTGGGATTTACCGATGAATAAAAACGTATCGGCGGTTTGCCGGTATGGCTGCAGCTGGGTTTTGCCCATATTATAGATCTCGTAACGCTCAGCCCCGGGGATGGGGTTCCAGAAGATGAAGGCGCTGTCTGCACAATTAAAGCCCGTTTGTATGCCCACCTTCGGGGAAATGATGAAGGCAGGGCTGGCAAAGCTGGTATCCGGCAGCTGGAAGCGCAGCAGGGCTTTGCTGAATACGTTCGGCACGTACCAGTTCAGGTAGCCGCTGCTGACGGGATAATCCGTAATGATGGTCTGCCAGGTGGCGCCACTGTCCAGGCTGTACTGCAGCTGCCCGTTGCCGCTCATGGTGCTTTCCCAGTAGAGGTCTACGTTGGTAGTGGCTTCCATGATGGTATGTGCGTCCGGGTGATGCCAGGCGAAAGTGGCCTTGGGTACACATTCATACGCGATGTACCAGGGCTGCGCAGCGCGCAGCTGCCCGGCGCTGACGGTGATGTGCGCCTTGCCGGCCGCGGGGTTGGAAATAGTCACCTGTTCCACATTATTCAGCGTATCCCTGCCGCGTTTGGCGGGCAGGGCGAGGGAGTCCGGCGCTGGGTTTAATATCCAGGGGAGATATAAACTACCATCGGCAGCGGTTACACGTAAATCCAAATCGTGTACGAGCGCTTTATGCCCATTAACGGCGCCGGGTATATCATTCCAGTACAAAGTTACCTTCAGTTCGCGGGTATTATCCGGGACGTTAATGTCGATGCCGGTAGCGCCGTTGCTGGTAGCGCTGCCTTTACTGTAGCGTTTATCCGCCAGGGTTTGCAGGGCATGCAGCGCGTTGGCGCTGCCGTAGCCGGAGCGGTAGTCAGGCCCGGCGCCCGGCGCCCGGGTGGCGCTGTTGAGCAGTATTACCTTCAGCAGGGCGGAAGGCATGGCGGTGAAGGTTTGTTGCTTCCAGTAGTCCTGCAGCAGCGTGCTGATGCCTGTAATGGTGGCCGCTGCGCCGGAAGTGCCGTCCTGCCCGAAGGCGGAGAGCTCCGGCTTTATGCGCCCGTCGTAAGCGGGGCCGTGGCTGGACAGGGAGATGAAGTTGCCGGCAGCGTCCGTACCGCCTACTACGAGCAGGTTTTTAGCCTGCTTCACGTTGCCGGTGAGGTTGGCATAAACCAGCCCTTTATAAATGCCGTCAGTGGCAGGCTGCGCGCCTACGTTGCCGGCGGAAAACACATGTTGCAGCGTATCCGCTGCATAGATTTGCTGATCGTATGCGGCGGCATCGGGCCCGTAAAAGTTTTCTATTTCCGTACCGTAAGAGTGGTTTTGCAGGGTGATGTTATACTTGCGGTAGTAGGTGGCTGTGTCAGGGAGCAGGGTAATGTTAAAGTTGGAGCTGCTGAGGCCTGCCGCCGGCGCCGCTCCCAGCCCCAGTGCGCCTGTATTGCCGGCCCCTGCGATGATGGTAGCCATGGTGGTGGCGTGGGAAGTTAAGTTCGTAGAGGCGTCCGGGTTATAGATGATGCGCCCGGCAAAGTCGAGGTCCGTCGTATCAAACCGGTCCTCTTTAACGCTAACGGCTATACTTTTTCCATCGATGCCGGGATATTTTTCCCGGGCGATGTTGATGCGGTTTACATAGGGATTGGCGCCGTTGAGTATCATTTCCGTCCGGGCCTTGCGGGGCTTATCCGCGAAGGCGATCATCGTGTCCGCGATGAATTGCGGCCACCGCTTCACGGGCAGTTGAACCATCGCGATATTATAATCTTTCCTGGAGCTGATTACTGCCACATAAGCGGGCGCAGTCCATTCATTTTTCAGACTAACCCTGACGGTGATGCTATCGTCCGGGGAGGCTTGTTCCAGCTGCTGCAACAACGCTTCACTTGCTTTCCAGTTGCAGTTGGCAGGCCCCTGGTAGGAGAGTTGTTTTGCCAGTTCATTATCAGGGATTTGCTGTTGTATAATATACGCTTTACCGTTAATGACTTTGCGCAAACCGTAGGCTTCGAGGCGTTGCGGCGGAACGGATTTCTTAAAGATCACGAGCCAGTTTTCCGCCGTAGTCTTTGCCTGCGTTTCAGCAATCGGTTGTAATGCGTAACGGTACCGCACACTGTCTGCCGGTAAATATTGCTGCGCGGAAATGTTGCGGCAGCATAACAGCAAAGTGAATAGCAGAACGGATTTGGGCAGATAGTGGTTCATGCGGGACAAAGCAAATATTGCGTTTAGAATGGCAATGGACTTTCTAATCTACTGCAATAAATTGTTTAGTCCAATTTTTTTCTGAAGAGTTTTGCAAAATGTTTTTTTAAATAAACCGAAAGTTGTAATATTGAATACGTAAGTCGTAATTGAAAAACATCAACAAAATCTGACTAGATCGCACAACAATTAGTTAGTTAATCTGAAGAGCAAATCTGAATTATTACCGGTTCACGCCGGCGTCGTAAATCATCACCAATCATTAAGAAGAACTGCCGTTTATGGAAGCCTCCTCGTGAGCTGTAGTTTTGCTATGAGAACAATTGAGAGCCTTTACTTGCCCGCAACAAGTACGCACTGTAAACTATAGCAATCACCGAGTTACCATCAATGTTAGTTTCATAGCGTTAGTAAATTCTGCCTGCCTGTAAACAGGCGGGGTGAAGATATTTTTTTATTCTAAAAACCCAAAATCTGAGTCTATGAAAAAACAAACACTTAGTGTTTTATTCTGCCTGCTGGCAGCATTCGCCATTGTATCCTGTCAAAAGAGCAACACAAACACAGATGCGAAACCCCAGGAAGTATCAGACGACGTGTTGGCCCAAATCAAAGCCTATGGCTTCTCTACAAACGATGTACATGCAACCGACGGGGGCGTGATCGTGGAAGGGGATATCTTCCTTTCCCATGATCAGCTGAAACAAAAGGTTAGTGGTCCTACCTTACAGGTAGCGCAAACCGAACAGTATCGCACCACCCGGCTGGTAACCGGATTGCCTCGCGTCATCAAGGTTAAAGTATCCGGTTTAGGTACTGCCTTCATTGCCGGTACTGATACCGCCATTGCCCGTTACAACAGGCTGGGGCTGCGTATGACTTTCCAGCGCATCACTTCCGGTACCGCCAACATTACTATCCAGGGCTTCAATGAAGGGCCAAGCGGCGGTTACATTACCCTCGGTTCTTCCGGTTTCCCGACTGCTAACGGTAACCCTTACAGCCAGATCCTGATGAACACTAACCAGTATGCCTATGGCACCAATCCGGATGTGCTGTATGTAGGCTCCGTTATCCAGCACGAAATTGGCCACTGCATCGGTATGCGCCATACGGATTACATGAACCGCGCTTACAGCTGCGGCGGTACGCCTACCAACGAAGGTTCTGCCGGCGTGGGCGCTATCCTGATCCCCGGTACGCCTTCCACTGCTGATCCTAACTCCTGGATGCTGGCTTGCTCCAACGGTGGTAACCGTACCTTTAACGCAAACGATATTATCGCTTTAAGATACCTGTATCAATAAGGTATCCGCTTATTCCTGCCATTCATCCTGCAGGTTAAATTCCCGGGAGGCGCAGCCAGGGTTTGCCCCGTATCATATTTTGGGTGTAAATCTGTCGAGCAGAAAAGTGCTGCGCCTCCTTTCTTTACCAATTTGGTAATACGGCAGCAGGCATCGCTATTTATGTTCGCGGCCGATGCACTATTCTGTCAGCGGCAATTTTATCTCCATATAAACCCACCAATTTTAAAACAACATGATAGTACCCATCCTGCTCTTCTGTGACCAACGTATAGCGGTCGGGGTAGAGATGGTCCAGCCGTTGTATCGTGTTGGCAATGCCAACACCGGTGCGGCTCTCCGGTTGCCCTAACCGGAATATCCTGTTGCTGCAGTTGAACTGCACGGCATCTTCCTCTATATGCAACGCAATGTGAATCGTGCTGGGTTCATGATTGCTGATGCCGTATTTAAAGGCATTTTCCACAAAGGGCAACAGTATCAGCGGGGCAATGCATTTAATCCCCGCTTCCCCGGAAACGGCAAAGCCAACGGAGGTTTGCCTGCTCAGGCGCAACCGTTGTAAGTCGACATAATCATTCAGGCAGGCAATTTCGTGCTGCAGCAATACATAGTTTTTATTTTCTTCCGTCACGTACCGCAGCATATTGGAGAGCTTCATGATGCTGGGGCCGGCAAACTCGCTGTGCGTAATGGCCAGGGAGTAAATATTGTTCAATGTGTTAAAGAGGAAATGCGGGTTGATCTGCGCTTTCAGGAAGGACAGCTCCGCCTGCGTTTTACGCGTTTCCGCATACAGGGCCCGTTTCTCCGTTTGCCTGCGGCGGTGCGTGGTTTCAATGGCCACGCTGAGCGCGATGGTCAGCAGGAAGAGGAACATACTGAAATAATCAAAATGAAACCTTACCGGCGGCGGCCCTGGCAGGTGCAGGTGCGGCCCCTTGAAACGGCGGAACAAATGATCGAAAGGCTGCATCAGGTTCACCATCAGCAACAACAGCAGCAGCGACAAAAAGTACAGTAGGTAATGCTTCCGGAAAAATAACTGCGGGAACAGGAAGTTGGTATGAAAGTAAAAAAGCGCGGAATAGGTGAAAATGAAAACGAAGAACTCGGGAGAGCAGAGTACTTTCCAGGCCCGGTCATCGTCCGCCTGGCCGCTGGTAAAAAACAGCGACAGGCAAACCAGGATCAGCCACCCGGTCAGGTGAGAGAGAACGACAGATGATTTTAAGCGGATCATGCACGACAGAATTTAATACGCTATCCGAAATTTGGGTCAATCTGCCCAATAATCTGTCAATAACTCTTCAAACCGGGGGATTATGTCGATGAATGATGTAAATTGCCAGCTTTATTAAAAGAATATCAGATATGTTGTTAAAATCAGTGAAGTCAAGCCTGCTGCTGGTACTCATGGTACTATCGCAGCACGTGTATGCTACTGAGGGAATGTGGTTACCGCAGTTGCTCTCTAATCTCAACGAGAAGGAGATGAAGGGTATGGGTATGAAAATCAACGCCTCAGATATCTATAGTATCAATAAAGGCAGTCTCAAAGACGCGATTGTTAGTTTCGGCGGTTTTTGCACGGCGGAAGTAATATCTTCCCAGGGGCTTATACTGACCAACCACCACTGCGGCTACGGCTCCATCCAGAAGCATTCCTCACTGGAACATAATTACCTGGAAAACGGGTTCTGGGCAAAATCTTTTGCTGAAGAGCTGCCAAACCCCGGGCTCACGGCTACTTTCATCGTCCGTATCGACGATATTACCAAAGAGGCCACTGCCGGCGTCACCAAATCCATGTCAGAAACGGAAAGGCAATCCGCCATCGACCGGAAGCTGGCCGAAATCCGGCAATCCGCCAAGCGGGAAGCCTGGCAGGATGTGATGATCAAACCTTTCTTCGAAGGCAATAAATACTACCTGTTTGTAACGGAAACGTATAAGGATGTACGTTTGGTGGGCACGCCGCCCTCTTCCATCGGGAAGTTTGGTTCCGATACGGACAACTGGGTATGGCCGCGCCATACGGGCGACTTCAGCATGTTCCGCATTTACGCCGGCAAAGACGGTAAGCCTGCGGAGTACTCCAAAGACAACGTGCCTTTAAAGCCTAAATATTTCCTGCCTATCTCCATGAAAGGCGTGAAAAAAGACGATTTTACCATGGTGATGGGCTTCCCCGGCCGTACGATGGAGTACCTGCCTTCCGAGGCGGTAAAACAGACCGTAGAGGTCCTGGATTTCGCGAAGGTGGAAATGCGCGATGCCGCCCTCAAGATCATTGACGGCTACATGCGTAAGAATGAGCAGATTAAAATCCAATACGCCGCTAAATTCGCCTCTACCGCCAACTACTGGAAAAAATGGCAGGGCGAAATGCTGGGTATCAAAAAGACAGACGGCATCGCTAAAAAACAGCGCTATGAAGCAGCATACAATCAACTGCTGCATGCCAACCCGGCCCTGCAACAACAGTATGCAGGCGTGCTGGACACCCTGAACGCCCTCTACATCCGGATCAACCCGTATGCGCAGGCCCGCGATTACTACAGCGAACTGACGAAGAATGCGGAGATCTACAGCGCCATCGATAAATTCATGGAGTTTACCGACAATGCGGAAAAGCAGAAAGCTAACGCGGACGGCTATGCGAAAACACGCGCGGCCTTCCAGGAAGCGATCCAGGCATTTTATGCCAACTTCAACGCCGGCGTGGATAAAGATGTGTTCATCAGCCTGATGGATATTTATGTGAACAAGGTACCGGAGCAGTTCCGCGATGATAAATTCAATGCCTACTGGAAAAAATTCAACGGGGATAGCCGCAAGCTGGCGGACTACGTGTATGCGACTTCCGCATTCACCGGCTACGACAAGGTGAACGGCCTGGTACAATTACCATTTGACCAGATGATGCAGCAGGCGGTGAACGACCCGGCCGTACAGCTGGCCATCTTCCTGCGGGAAGGCTTTGCCCGAAAAGTAGCGCCTGCCCTCAACGCCCTGCAGCTGGATATCAACAAGCGGCAGCGCACTTACATGAAAGCGCAGATGGATGTATTTGAAGGGAAGAAGAACTTTTACCCGGATGCCAACAGCACCCTGCGCGTAACGTACGGTAAAGTGGATGGCTACAGTCCGAAAGACGCCGTGGAATACGATTACTACACCTGGCTGGATGGCGTGATGGAAAAATACATTCCGGGGGATTATGAGTTTGACGTGCCTGCGAAACTGATTGAGCTGTATAAGCAGAAAGACTATGGCAGATACGGCGTAAACGGCCGTATGCCGGTATGCTTCATTGCTTCCAACCATACTACCGGCGGCAACTCCGGAAGCCCTGCGCTGAATGCGTATGGCCAGCTGATCGGGCTTAACTTTGACCGCACCTGGGAAGGGACGATGAGCGATATTAATTACGATCCTTCTATCTGCCGCAATATTATGGTGGATATCAGGTATGTGTTGTTTATCGTGGATAAGTTTGCCGGATGCGGCAGGCTGGTGGATGAGATGAAGCTGGTGAATTAAAAGGATGATACTGGAAAGAGGTGGCCTTTCAGCCACCTCTTTTTTTATTTCACTACAATTTATGCTTCCAACTTACACTCATATACGATCGAGCTGCATCTCTCCACCTGTTTCAATCCTCTCCTGTAGGACCTCAATCCGTGTATAAACCCTTGAAACAGCCTGCTTTTCCCCGTCTTATACTTTTCGCTTAACAGACTTACATAAAACCCGTCAAACACCATGGGATGTTTTTTCACGACCTTAATCCCGTGAAATGCCAGCAGCTGCTCCATCGAATCAGGGGAGAAGTGGTAGAGGTGCCGCGGCACATCATACGCCGCCCAATACGCTTTATAATATTCCGCATCCAGGGATGTGTAGTTGGGCACGGCAATCAGTATTGCGCCTTCGGGTTTTACCAGCTGGCGGATTTGTTTGAGATAGGCATGCAGTTCGTGTACATGTTCGAGTACGTGCCACATTGTGATTGCATCGTACTGCTGTTGCGGCAGGTGAAACAACTGGTCTACCGGCAGGGCTTCTACCTGGTAAAGTTGTTTGGCGTTGTGGCGGGCGGTTTCGTCCGGCTCCAGGCCGGTTACTGTCCAGCCGCCGGCTTTCATATAGTGCAGGAATGCGCCGGTGCCGCTGCCGATGTCCAGTACGGAACCGGTTTTCATGCCGGTGGCATTGCGTACCCAGTTCTGTTTGGAGCGCAGGGTGATCTTACGCACGCTATGGTATAAACGATTGATGAGGCCTTCTTTTGTTTCGGAATGGGAGATGTATTCCTGGGATTGGTAATAGGCGCCGATGTGCGCGCCGTCCGGCACATTTTGGGTAAAGCGGCCGGTACAGGTACCGCAGTGCCAGATACCAAAGCTTTCTTTAGATACTGTGTAGTCTTTTGCAGTTAATACTTCATGGATCTGGGAAGAACCACAAAGCGGACAAGTATTACGGTAAATCAAGTTATGCAGTTATTTTGTGTCGCAATTTAATATTAAATATTTTTTTCCTTAATGATATTCTCCCCATTCGGCGCGAAGGGCGTCGGCAATTTCGCCGAGGGTAGCCAGGTTTTCCACGGCTTCCACTACGATGGGCATTAAGTTTTCCGTCGTATGCGCTGCGGCGCGGATGCGTGCCAGCAGGGCGTTTACGGCTTCGTTGTTGCGACGTGCGCGGAGGTCCGCCAGCCGCCCGGACTGCACCTTACGGATGCTGTCATCAATCCGGAATACTTCCGGCGGATTGTTGTCCGTGGAGGTGAATTTATTTACGCCTACAATGATCTTCTCCCCGCTCTCAATATCCTTTTGGTAGCGGTAAGCGCTTTTTGCAATCTCATCCTGGATGAATCCCTGTTCGATTGCGCTGACGGCGCCGCCCATGGCATCTATCTTTTGTATCAGCTCCCATGCCTTGCTCTCCACTTCATTGGTGAGGGCTTCCACGTAGAAGGAGCCTGCCAGCGGGTCTACCGTATCGGGGATGCCGCTTTCGTAACCCACGATCTGCTGGGTGCGCAGCGCGATGCGCGCCGCCTCTTCGGTAGGGAGGGAGAGGGCTTCGTCGTAACCGTTGGTGTGGAGCGATTGCGTGCCGCCCAATGTGGCGGCCATGGTTTGAATGGCTACCCGTACAATATTATTGAGCGGCTGTTGCGCTGTGAGGGTGCTGCCGCCGGTTTGCGTGTGGAAGCGCAGCATTTGCGCCTTGGGGTCCGTAGCGCCCAGCTCCGTGGTGATCTTCGCCCACATGCGCCTGGCCGCGCGGAACTTTGCAACTTCTTCAAACAGGTGGTTATGGGCGTTGAAGAAGAAGGAGAGGCGTTTGGCGAATACGTTGATGTCCAGCCCTTTTTCCAGGGCCGCTTTCAGATAGGCCTTCCCGTTAGAGAGGGTGAAAGCCAGCTCCTGTACGGCGTTGGCGCCGGCCTCGCGGATGTGGTAGCCGGAAATGGATATGGTATTCCATTTCGGTACTTCGCGGCTGCAATAATCAAATATATCGGTAATGATACGCATGGAAGGCTTGGGCGGATAGATGAAAGTGCCCCTGGCCGCGTATTCTTTTAAAATATCATTCTGGATGGTGCCGGAAATCTTTTTCAGATCGGCGCCCTGCTTTTTGGCAAGCGCGATGTAGAGGGCGAGCAGAATGAAGCCGGTAGCGTTAATGGTCATGGAAGTGGAAATCTTTTCCAGCTCTATGCCTTTGAAGAGCCGCTCCATATCTTCCAGGGAGTCAATGGCTACGCCTACTTTTCCTACTTCCCCTTCGGACATCGGGTGGTCGGAGTCGTACCCTATCTGCGTAGGCAGGTCAAAGGCCACGCTGAGGCCCATCACACCCTGGCTGAGCAGGTAATGGTATCGTTCGTTGGATGCTTCCGCTGTGCTGAAACCTGCGTACTGGCGCATGGTCCAGAGCTTGTCACGATACATGGAGGCATGTATGCCGCGCGTAAAAGGAAATTCCCCGGGAAGTTCATGCATGGGCACTTCCTGCGTATATACCGGCGCAATCTGAATGCCCGAATCGGTTTGTATTTGCTTTTCCATCGTAGATTGGTGCTGACGTTGCAATGTTACATAATTATTATGGTACTTCGCCGTGGAGAAAAATATTGATATTTTGCAGTAAAGTTAACGCCACCGATGATCATCTACCTGCTGCTTGGCATTACGTTACTCCTGGCTTTTTTCAGCATCCGGCTTATCTGGAAGTCGGGCCGCCGCCCGCTGCCGGCCGCTTACAGCACATTATTGGCAGGCTGCGCGCTCGCCGTGTTCCTCTATCTCTTTGGTACCTGGGTGTACCTGACCATCTATGCAGGCTATGCCTTTGGGGTACTGGCCTTGCTGGCGCTGGCAGGGAGCTGCTTCCGGAAAAAAGATCAAACACTGCCGCCGCCGCGCCGCTGGAAGGTAAGGCTAAACCTGTTTTTTACTGGCTTACTAACGGTATTGAGCATACTCTATTTTACCGGCACCACCGGCAAGCCGGATGTAATTGAGCTTTCATTCCCGTTTAAAAAAGGCAGTTACTTTGTATTACAGGGTGGGAAGGGGCTGCCGACTAACCTGTTTCATTTTAGCCTCCGGGGCGCCGTGTACGCGATGGATATTGTAAAGCTGAACCGCTTCGGCGGCCGGGCCAACCGCATCTTCTCCCGGAACCTGCATGACTACGAAATTTTTGGCGATACCGTGTACGCGCCCTGCAATGGCCGCGTGGTAAGGGCTTACAGCAACAACCCG
Organism: Chitinophaga sp. CB10; assembly: GCA_001870995.2. Classification (GTDB taxonomy): domain Bacteria; phylum Bacteroidota; class Bacteroidia; order Chitinophagales; family Chitinophagaceae; genus Chitinophaga. The sequence goes on along the minus strand of MLAV02000009.1, from coordinate 215,646 downwards.
GATAATATCCCGCCGAATATGAAGCGGGGGCCTAAGAACACCAACCAGGTGCTGATTGAAACGGCCAACTGTTATATTTTTATGGGGCATCTGCGAATGAACAGCGTGCTGGTGCACGAAGGGGAGGAGGTGACTACCGGGCAGCCGCTGGCTAGCATCGGTAACTCGGGCTTCAGTACGGAACCGCACCTGCATATACAGGTGCATTTTAAACAGCCGGGTATCCCCTGGTACCTGGGCTATCCGCTCTATATTCACTTCAATGGAAAAGGCTACCTGATGAATGAGGTGATCCGCGTCAGATAGCCTTTTCGGGAATTATTTCATCAGCTTTTTTGCTTCGGTATTGATGATCTGCGCTACCAGCTCGGAAGGGGAGGCGCCTGCTTCGGCAAATACTTCCAGCAGCTGCTTGTTCAGCTCCATGGCCGGCGCATCCGGCGGCAGCGTGGCAGCCACCTGGTTGATCACGGAAATGGTTTGTTCCTTCAGGGTTTTGATGGCATCCCAGGTTTGGGCGGATACATAGATTTGCTGGGTAACGTTATGATCGTATTCCGCTTTGATCTGCTGCACCATGGCCAGCTGCATATCCACCGTGGTCATGCCCGGCTGATAGATGCGGCTGATCAGGCTTTGCGGCGATATTCTTTCCACGTACAGCGCCATGCGCTCATAGGCTTGCAGCTGCAAAGGCAATATGGTGCTGCTGTTGCTGTTGTTATTGGAAGGCGCCGGCTCCCCCGGCTCTTTGGATGGCTTCTTCTTGATCAGGTCTTTGGCGGTACTGTATATCATATACCCGGCGCCAAGCGCCAGCACGATGTACAGTAGTTTCTGAGTATCCATGTATCTATTCAGGTTTTTGCAGATACAAATGTAGAAAATAATTATATAAATAATGGAGAGAGGGGAAGGGACCTTTTCGATCTCTTCCCCTCTCTGAATAATGTTAGTATAACAATCTGCCGGAGTTAGCTCAGCTTACCTAACCATTCCTTCATGCGTTTTACGCCTTCCTGCAGTTTGTCCATAGAGGTGGCGTACGACAGGCGGATGCAGTTGGGCTGCTGGAAAGCCGCGCCGGTAACGGTGGAAACGTGCGCGCGGTGGAGCAGGTACATGCAGAGGTCATCTGCGTTATTGATCGTCTGCCCTTCGTAGGATTTACCGAAGAAGGCGCTCATGTCCGGGAACATATAGAAGGCGCCTTCCGGATCATTCACGAGTAATCCCGGGATTTCTTTCAGGGCTTCGTGAATAAAGGCACGGCGTTTTTTGAATTCAGCTACCATGGCATGTGCGGAGCTGAGGTCGCCGGTGAGGGCGGTAACGGCTGCGCGCTGCGTAATGGAGCAGGTGGCAGAGGTGAACTGGCTCTGGATTTTATCGCATGCCCTGGCGATGTCCAGCGGTGCGGCCAGGTAGCCGAGGCGCCAGCCGGTCATGGCAAAGCCTTTGCTAAGGCCGTTGATGAGGATGGTCCTGTTTTTCAGGTCCCCGAACTGGGCAATGCTTTCATGTTTGCCCACGTAGTTGATATACTCATATATCTCATCGGAGATGATGTAGATATTCGGATGTTTTTCGAATACTTCCGCCAGCGCTGCCAGCTCTTCTTTGGAATATACTGAACCGGTAGGGTTGCAGGGGGAAGAGAACATGAACAGCTTGGTTTTAGGCGTGATAGCGGCTTCCAGCTGTGCGGGCGTGATTTTATAATTGTTTTCGATGCCGCAGGGCACAAACACGACTTCGCCCTGGCAAAGTTTCACCTGTTCGGAATAGGTGACCCAGTAAGGCGTAGGGATGATGACTTCATCTCCCGGGTCTACCAGTGCGAGTACGGCATTGGCCAGGCATTGTTTGGCGCCGGTACTCACCACGATCTGTTCCGGCGTATAGTCAAGACCGTTATCGCGTTTCAGTTTGTGGATCACCGCCTGGCGCAGGTCAGCGATGCCCGCAACGGGGGTATAGTGGGTAAAGCCTTCGTCGATCGCCTTTTTGGCAGCTTCGCGAATATGCTCGGGCGTATCAAAGTCAGGTTCTCCAATACTAAGGTCTACAATGTCTATTCCCTGGGCTTTCAGCTCTCGGCCGAGCTTCGCCATTTTGATGGTTTGAGGCTCGGAAATCCGGGACAGCCTCTCTGCAAGTTGATTCATAAGTTAATATCGGATTGACCAGGACAAACCTACACAAAAAAAAGAAAAATCTCAGGGAAAGATATCCGCAGCTGCCGTATAAACGCAGAAGGGGCCGGATGATCGGCCCCTTCTGCGTTCAAAGGAATGAATATTTTCAGGCGATTAGTAAGCGCCGTAGATAACGTTGGTGCTTGGCTTATCGTTGCCGGTGCTGCCGGCGTTACCGGTAACATATGCGGTGTAAACGCCGCCGGTTTGCAGGCTGCTGACCTTCAGGCTGTTGTTGGTGGCTACTACCTCGTTGGTACCAGCTTTTTTAACAGTGATCACATTGCCTTCGGTAATATCGTTGAAAGTGGTGAAATCCGGACGGAAGTAACCATCTGCGTAAACCACGTTTTCAAATACTTTTTTGGAACCCATGTACACGTCAACCGGGCCAATGCTGGCGGACAGGTTGTAGAAACGCAGGTTAACGGAGGTAGGGCTGTAGTTGGTCAGGTTGGATTCCACGAAAGCCGCTTTCACCGGGTTGCCGCCATATACCATGTAAGTATAGTAATGCAGGCTATCCAGCTGGCTGCTGGCAGTGGCCAGTACGGAATCTTTACCGGCAACGGTCATTTTCATTTCGTGAGGACCGCTGTAACCGCCGATCACTTCGGAGAAGAAGCCGGTGATACCGGTATTGGTGATTTTTTTACCATTGTCGTACAGGTCCATCGTACCGGAGTAGGTCGACAGGTTTGCCACATTCAGCCAGAATGTAGGGCGCTGCGGTGTCGTGTCCACATTGTTCTTCAGACAGGAAGTCATTCCCATAGTCGCGGCTATCAGCACTACAATAGCCCATACACGATTGATCTTAGTTAGCATCTGCTCTCAGTTTTTAAAGTATGTGTGAATTTAGCTGTTTAAAGGCTTACCGATCGCGCCCTATGGTTGAAAGCGGCTCAGATCGGGTATTATTGGCTTTGGTCTTTCCAGTTCTATCGTGTAAATCAATTCGCCCAGCGCCTGTAAAAACGGTTTCCCGATTTCTTCGAAGGCCCGCTGATCATCCCCCAAAATTCCGTCATGGTTGACATGTACTGTGGCAGACAGGAGAAATTCGATGTTATTTCCAAAGTCAGCAATATAAGCAGTGTCCGTCAAAAATCCATACGCCCATCCCGGTTTATTGAAAATGCGTATTTCCGGGGGGATCACCGCCTGTTGACTTCCGCCGTAGAGCAGGAACTTGCAATAAGCCTGGTGATACTGTTGGTGATCATAAACAGGGTCCTCCGACGCTGTTGGATATTGCGACATACAACGATACAAAAATGAATAGTCGCCATCCGTTAAACGGTAGCGCTGCTGATTTGTTACAGCCTCCGGAAAAAAAATACTCCGCATGATTTCATGGAGGCTGGCTAAGGGCAGCCGGTTGCGGATGGAGAAGTCCATCGGGGCCCGTTCCACCGTGCCTTTATGGGTGCGCCAGGCTTTCCCGGCCAGGTCGTGCCGGGGCGCAAATGCCAGCGTGCTGCAGGCGGCCGGCTGCTCATAAATCACCTGGTTGCCGCGCTTGAACTTCATGGCATTGGTATGCCGGTTTGCCGCTTCGTGGAGGGGAAGGCCCAGGCGGTGGCGTATCTGTACATCCGTGTAGCCGTTTTCCCAGAGGCGGCGGTTAAATGCCTCCTGGCCAATGAATTCATAGAGCCGGTTATAGGCGTCGTTATCGCTTATAAGAAATATTTTTTTAATATAGTGAGAGATACAAGCCAGCCCCCGGGACGCCGTTACGTCCCGGTGAACGCCGGTGTTGATGCCGGCTAACGGGTTGATAAACATAGCCGTATGCATGTCCAGTCCGGGAATATCGAGGTCGCGGAGCTTCTCCAATGCCAGGATGGCCGCCGGCAGCTTTACCGTCGATGCCGGGTAGGAATAAACGTCCGGACCGGCCTGGAACCTGAAATCCCGGAACCGGGGCCGCTGTTGCTCGTCCCGGTCGATCTGCGTATAAATTACCTGTAGCCGGAAAGGCTCCGCCCGTCTGAAAACCTCCTCCAGTATGCCCTTTTTTCTCCTCCACCAGCTTTCCGGGAAATAATCTGTTGTGCGATAATGAAGGGTTTGCATATATTTGTCGGTATTAACGTGCTGTAAAGCAATGGAAATATATTAAAACCAGCAGAAACCAGAATCGCAGATTTGTAAAATTTATGTGCCAACAGTCCAGCAAACTCAAGCCGGCAGCTAATTTGCGCCTATTTTCGAAAGGGCTTTAATATATCAATTTAAATTCTATCTTTGCAACTCTTAAAAATTTTTTATTATAAACCCGAAACAAATAGTATGCAACTTAAAGGACTGGTAAGATTTTTTGCCATCGCACTGATCCTTATCTCTTTGTACCAATTGTCCTTCACGTTTTTGGTGCGGAACTATGAGAAGAAGATAGAGCAGCAGGCCGAAAAGGACATCGCCAAACAGTATCCCTCCGCCGCGCAGAAGTATCCTGGAAATTCGCAATTACAGGGTTTTTATGCCGACACGCTTAAAGGCTATGTAAAACAAAGAAGACAAGAGATCGTGGATAGCACCAGCAATAAAGAGATTGCAGGGTTTCCATGGAACGTGACCTACAACAAAGCGAAGGAAAAAGAACTGAACCTCGGTCTTGACCTCGTGGGTGGTATGAACGTAGTACTGGAAGTAAGCGTAGAAGATGTAGTACGCGCTTTATCCGGTCAATCCAAAGACCCGGCTTTCAACAGAGCGCTGGATATGGCTAAGGAAAGAAAGAAAACCAGCCAGACCGACTTTGTTACTTTGTTCGGACAAACGTATGCGGAAGTTGCTCCCCAGGGCAAATTGGCGAACATCTTCGCAAATGCGTACCAGAAAGACATCAACTTTAACTCTTCCAACCAGCAGGTGCTGGACATGATCCGCAGGGAATCCAAAGCGGCCATCAAAAACACCTATATCGTACTGCAAAAACGTATCGATAAATTCGGTGTGGCACAGCCCAACATCAGCCTGGACGAAAATAAAGGTCTGATCTCCGTGGAGCTGGCCGGTGTGGACAACGCTGAACGCGTTCGTAAATACCTGCAGGCTACCGCTAACCTGGAGTTCAGAGAAGTGTACAAAAACAGCGCGGATGTACTGCAGAACATCCTCTCCCCAATGAACGACGCCATCAGAGTGGCCCTGGGAGATGCTCCTGCAGCGAAAGACACCGCAGCTGCCGCTAAAAAAGATTCAGCCGCTGTTGCCAGCGCGCCTGCCGATACCGCTAAAACCGGTAGCCTGAGCGATTACCTCGCGAAAGACAGCGGTAAAGCAAAAGCTGATACCGGCCTGGCTTCCCAGGAAAAACTCATGAGAGAACAACAGAAACAGAATCCGCTGTTCGCTGTACTGTTCCCCCGTTACGACCAGCAATCCGGCTCCATCATCCCTGGCCCGTCCGTGGGTATGATGCTGCCTAAGGATACCGCTACCTTCCGCCGCTACCTGGCCCTGCCGGGCGTGCAGGCAGTACTGCCAAAAGATGCGGTGTTTGCATTCGGTCCTGAAAACAAAACTGATAAACACGGTCCGCTGGAAGTGTACATCCTGAAAGTGAACCCGGCTAACCCTGCTCCGCGTGTTGGCGGCGAAAGAGTAATCGAAGCCCACCAGGACGTTGACCAGAACAACCAGCCTGAAATCAGCATGACCATGGACAACCAGGGCGCGCACGAGTGGAGAAAACTCACCGGCGAACTGGCTCCTACCAATCCGAAAGATCCGTTTACATTCAACTACGTTGCCGTAGTACTGGATAATATCGTGTACTCCGCTCCATCCATCCAGGGCGAAATCTCCGGTGGCCGTTCTTCTATCACCGGTAGCTTCACCCCTGAAGAAGCGGGCGACCTGGCAAACATCCTGAAATCAGGTAAAATGCCGGCTCCGGCGAAAATCGTTCAGGAGCAGATCGTAGGACCTACCCTCGGCGCTGAATCCATTGCCGCAGGCGCTAAATCCTTCCTGATCTCCTTTGCCATCATCTTCGTACTGATGCTGGTATATTATAACACTGCCGGTTGGGTAGCCAACATCGCGCTGATCCTCAACCTGCTGTTTACCTTCGGTATCCTCGCTTCCCTTGGCGCAACGCTCACCATGGCCGGTATCGCCGGTCTGGTACTGACCATCGGTATGGCAGTGGATACAAACGTAATCATCTTCGAAAGGATCAAGGACGAGCTGACGCACGGCCTCTCCTATGCGGACGCGGTGCAGAAAGGTTACAAACGTTCCCTCGCTCCTGTACTGGACGGTCACGTTACCTCCCTGCTCACTGCCTGCATCCTGTTCTACTTCGGTCTTGGTCCTGTACTGGGCTTCGCCACCACCCAGATTATCGGTCTGTTACTGTCCCTGTTCTGCGGTATCCTGGTATCCCGTATGGTGACTGACTTCTGGATGAAGAAAAAACGTCACTTCGAATACTTCACGCCAATTTCCCGTAAAGTATTTAAACACGCTGCTTTCGACTTCGTAGGCAAACGTAAATATGCATACATCATTTCTGCCATCGTGATGATCGCAGGCGTATCTTCCTTCTTCCATGGTTTCGATCACGGTATCGACTTCTCCGGTGGCCGTAGCTTCACCGTACGTTTCGAGCACCCGATGAAATCCGACGAAGTAAGAGCTGCCCTGCACCAGGAATTCGGTTCCGAGCCTTATGTGAAAACAATTGGTAACACCAACCAGCTGAACATCACTACCGCTTACAAAATCGAAGAGCAAAGCCTGGAAGTGGATAAGGAAGTTACTTCCAAACTGTTCCATGGCCTGAAGAAATTCTATGATCCTTCTGTAACGGAAGATGCTTTCACCAACCGTTATATCGTAGGTTCACAGACCGTTTCTCCAACCATCTCCGATGACCTCCGTTCCGGTGCGATTAAAGCGACCATCCTGTCCATCGTGGTGATCTTCCTGTACATCCTGCTGCGTTTCAGCAAATGGCAGTACTCAGTGGGTACCATCTTCTCCCTGCTGCACGACGTACTCGTTACCCTGGCAGTATTCTCCTGGTGCAGAAGCTTCGTACCGTTCACCCTGGAAATTGACCAGCACTTCATCGCTGCGATCCTCACTGTAATCGGTTTCTCCATGAACGATACCGTGATCGTGTTCGACCGTATTCGCGAATACTTCCGTACCGGTACGCACGGTAAGGATCGTGACACCGTTATTAACAAAGCGATCAACGATACCCTCAGCCGTACCGTAATGACTTCCCTGACGGTATTCCTGACCATCCTGATCCTGTTCGTGTTCGGTGGCGAGGTAACCCGCGGTTTCGCATTCGCTATGCTCGTGGGCGTTATCACCGGTACTTACTCCTCTATCTTCGTAGCGGCGCCTGTACTGGTAGATTTCGACAAGCACAATCAACTGGCCAATGAAAGCGAGTCAGTACCTGCTTCCAAAAAAGAAGTAGCTGCCAAGTAAGCTTAACTGGAAAAATGTTTGATAATATATAAGGCTGGCTCGATAGAGCCAGCCTTTTTTCATGACTGCATGCCTGAAGAAAGCTGCCAGGCCCACAAGCTGCAAATCCCGCAAGCCGCCACCCCCTGCAAGCCGGTAATCCCCCACACCCCAGCCCACAAAAAAGGCCGGCCCCAGGGCCAGCCTATTCCTGATATAAAACTGTATTTACATTATTGCGGTGCGGTGAAAACAAACCCGCTGCTTTCGTCCTGCTGCCGGTAATCGATCTCCATACCGGCCAGGTACATGGTATGCGCCTTTTTCATGATCACCGGGATGCCGGCGATCTCCATTTCGATATCATCCGCTGCCTTCTGATCAAATCCTATCATATAGCCCATGCCGGAACAGCCGCCTCCCTTCACGCCTACGCGCAGGTAGGGCGCCGTTGCGATGCTGTGCAGCAGTTCCTTCACCACGGCTTCTGCGGCCGGTGTGAACTGCAGCGCTACGTTAAAACCTGCTTCCATTTGTCTTTGATTTTAAGCAAAGGTAGGTAATTGAGGCATAAGGGGGATGCACGGAAATGTCAGGCTTTTTCAGCCGCCAGCTGCAACAGCTTTTGGTGCAGTTCCAGCACCTGGGGAATGACCATATGCTGCTCATCGTTATAGATAACGTAGTCGCTTAAACGCATTTTGATGGTTTCGTCGATCTGCTTGTGCATCCTCGCCAGCACGTCGTTGCGGGATACATTGTCCCGCTTCATGACCCGGAGTATGCGCAGGGGCTGGGGGGCGCTCACGCCAATGATTTTATCCAGGTGGTGGAAGGATTCGGTTTCAAATAACAGGGCGGCCTCCTTGAGTACGTAAGGCGCTTTTTGTTCTGCGGCCCAGTTGTTGGAGTCGCGTATCGTAGCCGGGTGTACGAGGGAATTGAGCAGTGCCAGTTTGTCCTTATCGTTAAACACGATATTGCCCAGCAGCTTCCTGTTGAGGGCCCCGTCCGCCTCATAGACTTCAGGGCCGAAGTGCTGTTTTACCTGTTCAGCCAGTTCTTTATCTCTAACCAGAATGTCTTTTGCTTTATCATCTGCGTAGTAAACCGGCACCCCCAGCAGTTCAAAAATTTTGCTGACGGTACTTTTGCCGGAGCCGATGCCTCCTGTGATTCCAACCTTTAACATAGCCTGAACAAGTTAGCAAAAATTGCTAAAAACAAAAGCCTGCGCAAAGAAAATTCCCTGCGCAGGCTTTTAGTATAAGTTGTCGGATTATTACGCTTTTACGTTGGCGGCAGGCTGGTTCAGCGCTGCGGAGTACTCCATGCTGATGGTGGAGCGCTCGATGGTCAGGGTAGTACCCGGCGCCACTTCCATAACGAGGGTTTTACCGTCGTCATTGAATTTTTTGATTTTACCGTGGATACCGGCAATGTTTACGATTTTGTCGCCTTCTTTCAGGTTTTCGATAAATTGTTTCTGCATTTTGGCTTTTTTGGTCTGAGGGCGGATCATGAAAAAGTACATTACCACGATCATACCACCAAAGATCAGCATCTGTGGGAGCGCGCTGCCACCGCCTTGTGCAGGAGCTGCTAATAAAACATTCAGCATATTCATCTATAATTGATTTAATAGTTTATTAAAATTATTTCTTTACGATATTGCAACGGATGATGGGTCCTACATGATAGCCTGCGCCATCGTTGAGTTTGAGCGCTACTTCCTTCTGCGTATAGCCTTCCTTGCCGGCGCTGTCAAAAATTACTTTGATATAGGCGGACTGGCCCGGCTTCAGTGGTTCTTTCGGCCATTCAGGTACGGTGCATCCGCAGCTGGAAATGGCGTCTTCGATAACCAGGTCGGCCTTGCCGGTATTAGTGAATTTAAAAGAGTATTCCACTTTTTCGCCCTGGACGATTTCTCCGAAATCGTGGGTTTTTTCTTCAAAGGTAATAGCGATGTCCTTGCTGTTGATGGTTTTTTGCCTGATGGAGTCGATGGCGGCGGCTTTGCGGCCTTCTTCGCCTCCGTTACAGGCGGTCATTACCAGGCAACCTGCGGCAAGGACATAGAACAGTGCTTTCATGATGATGCAATTTGAGTAAAAATAGCTATTCCGGTTATTTTTTCGGACGATCCTGTTTTTTTACCAGCTGTTCTTTTTCCAGGTCCTTCAGGATGTTGTCCAGGATGCCATTGATGAACTGACCGCTTTGTGGCGTGCTGTACGCTTTGGCCAGGTCGATATACTCATTGATGGTCACCTTGGTAGGGATGGTAGGGAAGTAGAGGAATTCGCAAACCCCCATTTCCATCAGTAGCATGTCCACAGCGGCAATACGTTCCGGATCCCAGTTCTGAAGCTTTGGTTTAATCAGCTCCAGGCAGTATTCTTTTTTATCGATTACCGTCAGCAGCAGCTCTTTGGCATAATCCAGTTTCTCCTTGCTGATCAGTTGCATAAAATTGAACAGGTGCGGTTTGTTGAAGTAGTTGCTGAGCAGGATGTTCATCATGTCCGCATCATCGCCCCAGTGCAGGAAGTTGTCTTCCATATGCTGGAGGAACAATTCGCTTTTTGCCAGTATTTCTTTATAGATGAACTCCAGTATTTCCTTTTCCCCTGCTTTGCTGCGCTGTTCATCCGCAATATAGGCTTTGTAGGTATCGGTAGCTACCAGCAGGTTGTACATTTTACGTATCAACTCTTCGTCTGCCAGGTGACGCATCTTCCACTGTTCCAGGTTTACCTGGAAGCCCTTGTCGCTAATCAGCTGGTAAAGGAATTCGTTACCGGCAATTTTGGTATTTACCTGCAGGTCTTCTGCGGATGGCAAATGTTTGGATGCACGGGCCGCGGAGTCAATCTCTGCGTATTGTGCTACCTGTGCTACCGAATAAAGTAAATAAGTAAAGATCTGGCAGGTCTGATCCAGCTTTTCGTTTAAAAGTCTGGTAGCCGTACCCGGCTTAATACTGCTTTGCTCCATCGTTTCCAGGGCGTAAAGTGTTTGCATTACTTTAACCCGGATATTTCTTCTACTGATCATCGTATAAAAAAGAACTGGTATAAGGGCGCAAAAGTAGATAAAAAAATCGATATTTACGGATTCCCGTCCTGTTGTGGGCGTTAAATTCCGCTTAAAAGCACGGCGCTCTGTCATTTTTTCCTGGGTTCAGGGATGATTTGTCAGTATGAATGGCACATACGGCCTGGAAAGGCTGAAAATTTGACCCATATTGGCCCTTGGCATAATTCTCGTGGGCCTTGAGAACACAAAAAATTCAACTACTTCTTTAAATAAAAACTACTATGGCTAAAAAATTAAGTATTAAACCTTTAGCTGACAGGGTAATTGTGAAACCTGCAGCGGCAGAAGAAAAGACAGCTGGTGGTATCATCATCCCGGATACTGCAAAAGAAAAACCTCAGAAAGGTACTGTTGTGGCAGCTGGCCCTGGCAAGAAAGATGAGCCTGTAACTGTTAAGGTGGGAGATACAGTACTGTACGGTAAATACTCCGGTACTGAGATCAGCATCGAAGGTGGTGACTACTTAATCATGCGTGAATCCGATATCCTGGCAGTGGTTTAATCCAACCCCTCCTGATGATATCCGGTTAATTGTATCAAAATCTAAAATACTTTAAAGAATCATGGCAAAGCAAATATTCTTCGATATAGACGCCCGCAACAAAATGAAAAGAGGCGTTGACGTTCTGGCAGATGCAGTAAAAGTTACCCTGGGTCCTAAAGGCCGCAACGTGGTAATCGAAAAAAAATTCGGCGCTCCTGCTGTAACTAAAGACGGTGTTTCCGTTGCAAAAGAAATCGAACTGGAAGACCCCATCGAAAACATGGGCGCCCAGATGGTAAAAGAAGTAGCCTCTAAAACTGCTGACCTGGCAGGGGACGGTACCACCACTGCTACCGTACTGGCTCAGGCAATCATCAGCGAAGGTCTGAAAAACGTTGCCGCAGGCGCCAACCCAATGGACCTGAAACGCGGTATCGACAAAGCGGTGAAAGGCATCGTTGAAAACCTGAAAAAACAATCCGAAAAAGTTGGTAACGATACCAAAAAAATCGAACAGGTTGCTACCATCTCTGCTAACAACGACAGCGAAATCGGTAAACTGATCGCTGAAGCAATGAAAAAAGTTACCAAAGACGGCGTTATCACTGTAGAAGAAGCAAAAGGTACCGATACTACCGTTGAAGTAGTAGAAGGTATGCAGTTCGACCGTGGTTACCTCTCTCCATATTTCATCACCAACAGCGAAAAAATGCAGGCTGAACTGCAGAACCCTTACATCCTGATCTACGACAAAAAGATCAGCACCATGAAGGATATCCTGCACATCCTGGAAAAAGTAGCTCAGCAGGGCGCTCCGCTGGTAATCATCTCTGAAGACCTGGAAGGCGAAGCACTGGCTACCCTGGTGGTAAACAAACTCCGCGGCACCCTGAAAGTAGCTGCTGTTAAAGCTCCTGGCTTTGGCGACAGAAGAAAAGACATGCTGCAGGACATCGCTGTACTGACCGGCGGTATCGTTATCTCCGAAGAACAAGGTTACAAACTGGAAAACGCTGACCTGACTTACCTGGGCCGCGCTGAATCCGTAACTATCGATAAAGACAACACTACCATCGTTGGTGGCCGTGGTCAGAAAAAAGATATCCAGGCCCGCATCGGCCAGATCAAAGCGCAGATCGAAGTAACTACTTCCGATTACGATCGCGAAAAACTGCAGGAACGCCTGGCTAAACTCTCCGGCGGTGTAGCCGTTCTCTACGTTGGCGCTGCTACCGAAGTAGAAATGAAAGAGAAAAAAGACCGCGTTGATGACGCCCTGCACGCAACCCGCGCTGCCGTTGAAGAAGGTATCGTGCCTGGTGGCGGCGTAGCTTACATCCGCGCTATCGAAAGCATCGAAAAACTGAAAGGCGACAACGAAGACGAACAAACCGGTATCGTAATCGTTAAACGCGCCATCGAAGAACCGCTCCGTCAGATCACCGCTAACGCTGGTATCGAAGGTTCTATCGTAGTGCAGAAAGTAAAAGAAGGTAAAGGCGACTTCGGTTTCAACGCCCGCACCGAAACCTACGAAAAAATGCTGTCTGCCGGCGTAATCGATCCTACTAAAGTGAGCCGCATCGCCCTGGAAAACGCTGCATCCATCGCTGGTATGCTGCTGACTACCGAATGCGTGATCGCTGACAAACCAGAACCTAAATCCGCTGCTCCTGCAATGCCAGGCGGCCACGGTATGGGTATGGATTACTAATCTGATTAATAATCAGCATATTAAAAAAGCTCTTCCCCTACAGGGAGGAGCTTTTTTTTATGCAGCGCCCCCTCCGGCGCAGCCCCTCCTGCCCGCTGCTACTCCGGATATACGGCATACCGCTTTGCGCCGCCTGCCCCAAACGGGCAGCGACCGCCCGGCAGCGCCGGATCTTTCGCCCCATAAAAAAACCCAACAGCCCCTTCCCAGCGGATGTACGGTTAAATTTTCGTATTATGTAACTTTACAGGATCATAAGCCGTTTAAACAGCCAGAGAGAAAATCAAAGACGCGGATGAAATATCTATTTTTACTCCTTACTTCCCTTACTATAATCACTTTGGGCAGCAGCTGTACCAAAAGAGATGACATTAATTTTGAAGCTATCTACCGCGATGCATGGACCTCCGATAGCACTATCCGGAGCATCATCGGGCAGAAAAATGAATCGGCCTACAGGGACCCCTCCGGCCTTTATTACGTCATCCTCAAACCCGGGGATTCCGTGCATTACCTGACGCCTACTTCCATCCCCATCGTGTCCTACTCCTACCAGCTGCTCAACGGCAGCGTGGTGGCCAGCTCCTTTGGCCCGACGGATTTCGATAACATGCAGCTCAAAAATCATATCGCCGGCTGGCAGATAGGCCTGCGCAAAATTTCCAAGGGTGGCCGCATCCGCATGTATATCCCGCCTGAACTGGCTTTTGGCTCCATCGGCGTGCCCACGCAAAACATTCCTCCTAACGCAATCCTGATCTCCGAAGTGGAACTGGTAGATATCCGGTAAACTATTCGGGCAATTTTATATTTTCACGACAACTAAAAACAGCGCCAAACAACTACAATGAAGAAATTTCTCCTCCTGGGGCTCGCCGTTATCGGCATCCTCAGCGCATGTAAAAAAGACAAGGCAGACGATTTTGATGCACGTGCCCAGTTCGTTACTGACTCTACCAAGATTGAAGCTTACCTGGCCGCCAACAACATTACCAATGTGATCAAGGACAGCAGCGGGGTGGTCGTTGAAATAAAACAACAGGGTACCGGCAATGATACCATCCGGTGGACCAGCTATCCCACCGTTGCCTACGCCGGCTACCTGATGAACGGTACTACCCAGGGGGCTAAATTCGATAGTTCCGACTCTACCAACTTTGGCCTGCAGTCGCAAATGAAAAACCTTATCCCCGGCTGGTATATCGGGCTGCGTTATGTAAGGAAAGGCGGTATCGCACGCCTCTATATTCCTTCCTACTGGGCCTATGGTAAAAGCGGATACGGGAATGTGCCGGGTAATGCCGTGCTGATCTTCGATATCAGGCTGATCGACTTTTCTGTAGGTAACTAACCTTACCACTATTACATAAAAAGCCCCCGGTAATGCGTTACCGGGGGCTTTTCGTTATTTTTCAGCCAGTTCCAGCGCCTTGTCCAGCACCTCGTCCTTACCGGCCGCCAGGCCCGCCAGTGTAGGCGTTACCGGTACCTGCGGTACAATGCCTTTCAGGTGATGCTTGCTGCCATCATGGTTTTTCACGAGCATGCCGGTAAAGGCAAAGAAATAACCGCCTGGCAAATCCACCTGGTTAATATTGCCGTTGGTACCCGCCGTAGGCCCGCCAATAATGGTTCCCAGCTTTTCGTCCTGCACATAGCCCAGGTAACTTTCCGCGTAGCTAATGGCGCGGCCGTCCGTCAGGAAAAATACCTTGCCGCCTATATGCGGTTGCTCCGGCGCCAGGTTCCAGCCCAGGCCTTTGAAAGTCATATCCTGCTGATCCGGCCGGTTAAACCGGGGTACAAACATCCAGTCCCTGCTCTCTTTGGTGGTCATCAAATGCGGAATCAGCCCGTGGTTGAAGTTCGGATACCCCCGCAAATCGCATATCAGCGCCCGGGCGCCCGCTATTTCATGGATATGCCGGCGGATGGAATCCATGGGCTCCCGGTCCAGGTCAATATAATACACGCCCGGCTTCATCCATCCCATAGGGTAGGCGCGCCTGGTGGCGGCGGCATACGCCTGCGGCGTTAGATTTCGTGTAGCCGTTACCGTTTTAGGAATGCCGTTGTGCAGGATGTCCAGCTTTACCTCCGTGTCCGGCGCGCCGGAGAGCAGCCGGTCCATCGCCCTTTTGTCCTTCACCTGCGCGGAGCCGCTCATCAGGGCTACCTCCTGCGCCACAAAGGTTTCCACGGGTATGTTGTCGATGGCGGTCACCACATCCCCGGGGGCCAGCCGTCCTTCCAGGGACGGGCCTATGAGCCGGCTCACAGCCACCTTGCCGTCCGCCCGGGCAAACGCAGCCCCAACCGAATAATTTTGCGGCATATTGGCCATAAACACCCAGATATGCCCATCATTCAAAGGGGCCATCATTTTTTGCAGGGTAACGAGGAACTGCGCCGGCGTTTTATCCGTAGCGGCGGATTGCAGCGCCTGGCGCAGCAGCTGGTCCGGCGTGGCGGAAGCATCCTCCCAGTAAGGGAAAAAGTGTTTGAAAATATTCCACGCGATGATCACGTCCGCAAACCGGATGCCCGGCAGGTCCGCCGTTTGGCCTTTTTTGTACGTAATAGCCAGTGCTGTTTTTAGTTGTTGGAGAGAGATCGAATCCCCCATAGGGTAAGTATGCGCGTCCGTGCCATATAAGGCCAGGGGCACTGCCGCTTTGACCCCGCCGCCTAAGGCCACGCGTGCGTATTCCCCCGGTTGCGGAAAGCCATCGAACAGGGGAGCGGCGATCCCTTTCTGCAGCATCTTGGGTGCGAAAATCAGCGCCATAGCGGCTTTCCCGCTGCTGACATCCGTCGTATCCGCCTGCATGGAAAAGCCTTCCGCCTCTTTGCCTATATACCATTTTTCCGGTGTAAGGTTGCCATTATAGGCTTCGCAATCGCCGTTTGCCACGGGCGCCGCTATCCACCTGCCATCCTTGTTGATTTCCAGTTTGATATCGTCCGCCAGCACTTTACCGGGGTTCAGCGCCATGATGCCAAACGCCAGCACATCTGCATCCGCATTGATACGGCCGGTAATGGTATAGGTGGCCCACTGGCTGGCAACGGCCGGCCGGTCGTTCATGTTGTCGAAAAAGCCGTTCCGTTTTTTATTGTCGACCCTGAACCAGAGCTGGGCTCTCCCGCTGTAGTCCGAAAGGACTTTCAACCGGGCGGAATACCGGAATTCGCAATTGCGGTAAGGCTCCGCGTTGATGGATTGCATAACGGTAGACCAGCCGTTGCTGACCACTGCCGCCTCCGGCCGATTGATACGCCTGCTGCTATAGATCTGGTTTTTGTTCATTTCGTTGGAGATGCCCACGCCTTCATGCTGCCAGGCAACGGGCTTATACCCTTTTTTTGCCGGCGGCGTAATGGAGGGCAGGGCAGGTTCCCGCCCGCTGTACGCCAGGGCTGCCGGCGCTATGGGTTTGAAAAGCCGGTTCAGCGTATTGACCAGCTCCTCCGTGTTGCCGGCTTGTAAGACTTCCAGGCTGCCGTAATTGGCGAATTGCTCCCAGGAAATACTGCTGGCTTCATCGGAAGGATGGAAGTACCTGACGTAGCCGTAAAGCTTTGCAAAGGCTGCCAGATTAGTTTCCTGCCGGGTGGTGAGGGCCTGTTGGGCCAGGGAGGGTTGCTCACTGAAAAGCGCCGCCAGCAGGGCGGTAGCGGAAAACAGGACGCGGATAAGGTTCATGGAAGTGAAGGATTTGAAGCGACTGATACAAATAATGAGCCGTTCCCGGCGGCGGAGGCGCCGCTAGATAATTTACTGGAAAAAATTCCTGCTGCCGGCAGGCCAAAACTTATGATAAGTATAACTGCCGCCCGCGTTTTATCTGCTCAAGTTGCCGTATTTTTACAGATAAAATAAATTCATATTAGTGGCACACGAATGTATTTCAGTATTCGACATTTTTAAGATTGGCGTTGGCCCTTCCAGTTCCCATACCCTTGGTCCATGGCGCGCAGCGCTGCGTTTCCTGCACGACCTGGAAACAGCCGGCCGCCTGCCGGCCATCTCCCGCCTGCAGGTGCTGCTATACGGCTCCCTGGCTAAAACCGGCCATGGTCACGGTACTGACATTGCCGTTCTGCTGGGCCTCTGCGGCGATGATCCCGTTACCTTTGATGTAAACCAGATCAATCCTAAAATAGACGCTATCCGCCGTAACCGTAAAATGACAGTAGCGGGCAAATATGAAATTGACTTCGACCCTATGGAAGATGTCACTTTCCTCTTCGAAGAGTCCCTGCCATTCCATCCGAATGCGCTCACCTTCCTGGTGACCTTTAACGATGGCGAACAGCGGGCGGCTACCTATTATTCCATCGGTGGCGGGTTTGTGGTGCAGGAAGGAGAAAACGGCAGCAGCGCCAACCAGGTGGACCTGCCATTCCCCATCGATACCGCCCGGCAGTTGCTGCAATGGTGTATTAAAACCGGCTACAGCATTTCCGAGCTGGTAATGGAAAATGAACATGCCTGGCGCCCGGAAGCGGAAACCCGCGCCGGCGTACTCAATATCTGGCGGGTAATGCAGGAATGCACTTACCGCGGCTGCCATACCACCGGGGAACTGCCGGGTGGACTGAAAGTAGCCCGCCGCGCCGCGGCGCTCAACAAGAAATTACTGAAAGGCCGTACCTATACGGATTACGCTTCCTGGATCGACGCTATCCGCGCCGGGGGCGAGCATTTTACCTATACGCTGGACTGGGTGAGCTGTTTTGCCCTGGCCGTGAATGAAGAAAATGCTTCCTTTGGCCGCGTGGTAACCGCCCCTACGAACGGCGCCGCAGGCGTAATCCCTGCCGTGCTGCAGTATTTCATCGCCTTCTGCGATGGCCTTCACGACGATAAGATTATCCAGTTCCTGCTCACCGCTTCTGAAATCGGCAGTATCTTTAAAAAACGGTCTACCATTTCGGCGGCCATGGGTGGCTGCCAGGCGGAAATAGGCGTATCCTCCGCGATGGCGGCTGCCGCGCTGACGGAGTGCCTCGGCGGCTCCCAGCGCCAGGTGTTAATGGCTGCCGAAATAGCCATGGAACACCACCTGGGTCTTACCTGCGATCCTATCGGCGGCCTGGTACAGGTGCCCTGCATAGAACGCAATACCATGGGGGCTATCAAGGCCATCACCGCTTCCCAGCTGGCGCTGCAAAGCAATCCTGAACTGGCGAAAGTATCCCTGGACGCAGTGGTGAAAACCATGTGGGAAACCGCGCTGGATATGAACTCTAAATACAAGGAAACCTCTGACGGCGGATTGGCGGTGAATATCCCGATCAGCCTGAGCGAGTGTTAATATCTGACACCTATGCGCTATTTACCCGTCGCGTTACTGACGTTGACATGCCTGCAACTTTCTGCACAACAATTCGGAGGGAATCCCTCCAGCCTGAAGTGGCAACAGATCAATACGGATACCGTCCGGGTGATATTTCCTGCCGGCCTGGGGCATGCCGGCGAGCGTGTAGCCAACATCGTTACTTATCTGAACAGGTACAACCGCCTGTCTATCGGCCCTTTGCAAAAGAAAGTCAACATCGTACTGCAAAACCAGACGATGGAATCCAATGGGTATGTGGCGCTGGGACCATTCCGCTCGGAGTTCTTCCTTGCGCCGCCGCCAACCTCCTATAACCTCGGTTCGCTGAACTGGGTGGAGCAGCTTTCCCTGCATGAATACCGGCACGTACTGCAAAATATGAACTTCCGGCAGGGGGCTTCGAAAGTCTTTTCCTGGCTGGGTGGGGAAATGGGGCAGGCTGCCGCTACCAACATCGCGGTGCCAAACTGGTTCTGGGAAGGGGACGCAGTAACCATGGAAACGGCGCTGAGCCAGCAGGGCAGGGGGCGGCTACCCGCCTTCTTCGATGGCTTCCGCGCCCTGGCGCTGGCGCAGAAGGATTATTCCTACATGAAGATACGCAACGGCTCCTACCGCGACTATACGCCGGATCACTACCCGCTGGGTTACCTCATGAGCGTCTATGGCCGGGAACATTACGGTACCACTTTCTGGAAAGAGGTGACGACGGATGCCGTCCGCTTCCGCGGGGTATTCTACCCTATGTCCCGCAGCATGAAAAAGCGTACAGGCATGAACGTTACCGGCTTCTATCATGCCGCGATGCAGCATTACGACTCCATCTGGACGCGCTATGCGCAGCGGCCGGAGATCACGCCGGCGCAGCCCCTGCTGCCTGCGCCAAAAGTTTTCACGAATTATAAATACCTCTATCCTGCCGGTACGCCTAACGAATACGTGCTGCTCAAAGCCAGCTGGAATACCGTCCCCGGCTTTTACCTGCTGAAAGCGGATGGCAGCGCCACGCTGCTGACGCGGCCCGGCATCGTCTTCGACGATTACTTCAGCTACCGCAATAACCGCATCGTATGGGCAGCCGCCCGCTTCGATGCCCGCTGGGGCTGGAAGGATTTATCCGCCATCCGTATTTATGACAGAACAACCGGCCGTACCGCAACGGTGCCCGGCAAAGGCAAATACTACGCGCCTGACATCAATACTGCCGGCACAAAAGTGATAGCCGTATCCGCCACGCCGGATATGCAGTACAGCCTCCGGCTGATCAATACCGCTACCGGCGAAGTGGAAAAGATACTGCCCAACCCGGACAACTATTACTATACCAACCCGAGGTTCAACACCGCGGAAGATGCCGTCATCAGCGCTGTGCGAAATGCCAAAGGCGAAATGGCGCTGGTTAGCCAGTCGCTCGCCACCGGCGCCATCACGCCGCTTTCCGGCTTCTCCTATCAAATCATTGGCGCGCCGGTAATAGCCGGGGATACGTTGTACTTTACTTCCGGCGTGAAAGACGTTAACAACGTATATGCGATGACGTTATCTGGCCGGAAAACCTGGCAGGTTACGGACCGTCCGAATTCAGCCCTGTTTATGGCGCCATCTGCCAATGGCCTGGTGTTTAGCGAGTTTACGGCCGGGGGGTATCAACTGCTTACCACGGCATTTACTGCTCCCTGGAAAGAAGCAGACATTACCCGCGCGCAACAAGGCAGCTGGCTGCACCCGGATTTGAAGGAAGGCGGCAACATCCTGGACAAAGTGCCGGCGGACTCCCTTCCTGTAAAGCCATACCGGAAAACGACCGGTTTCTTCAACTTTCACAGCTGGGTGCCGTCGTTTAACGATCCGGAGTACAGCATCAGTTTGTTGGGGAATAATATCCTGAACACGACGTCTACCAGTGTCGGCTATACGTACAACCGCAACGAAGGCACGTCCACCGTAGGGGCTAACTTTACTTACGGGGCCTGGTTCCCCTGGCTGGGTACCGGGTTCGACTATACGATTAACAAGAATGCCTTGCTGAAAGGCAAGCGCTATTACTGGAACCAGCTGAGCTGGCATGCCGGCTTTACGATACCGTTGCAGCTTTCGTCCGGGATGTACAGCCGCTCCCTGTCGTTATCCTCCAACTACTACATTCAAAAGCTATACAGCGATCAGCTGCGGTTCCGCGTAAATCCGCAACAGTACAGCAGCAGCTCGCTCGTGTTCAATAACCAGCGGATTCGCGCCACACAACATATCCTCAGTCATTTCGGGCAATACCTGGCGTTGCAATACAACCACTCTATTGGTGCGCAAAAGGGCGAGCAGCTCTATGGCCGGTTTGACCTGAACCTGCCAGGCCTGGCAAAAAGCCATAGCCTGCAGTTGCAGGCGGCTTATCAGCAGCGGGATACGCTGGGTAATTACAGCTTTACGGATCGCTTCGTGTATGCGAGGGGGTATAATACGCCGTTTTACAATCGCATTTATAAGGTAGGGGCTAATTATCATTTCCCGCTCTGGTACCCGGATTGGGGCTTTGCACACCTGCTGTATTTCACGCGCATCCGGGCAAATGCCTTTTATGATTACAGCAGCGCGCATAACTACCTTGTGAAGCGGGATAACCTGTATCGTTCTACCGGCGGGGAGTTGTACTTCGATACGAAGATCGGCAATGTGATACCATTTACGTTCGGGATGCGGGTGAGTTACCTGGTTGATCCGGACCCGGCGGATAACGCGAAAACGAGAGTGGAGTTTATTTTACCGATACAACAGTTGTTTGCCTATTGACGGCAGCTGAGTGGCTTTGTTGCCTCAGCATGCCGCGCTATCGTACAATAAACTGCAGGGATGGCGCTTTGTATATCTTATCCTCACTGTACTTAATGAGTATCTCATCAAAATACAGGATGTTGCCCTTATCCAGCTTTTCTTTCATGCCTTTACGCCAAACGCTGTCCATACGGGCGTCCTGGAAGTTGTTCCCGATATAATCCTTGTAGATGCCGGGCTGGCCGGTAGTATCATTGAGGTACACTTCCCTGGTTTCGTAGGTAAAAGCGAAAGAGATCACGGGGTATTTCACGCCTTTCTCATCTCTTACCACCAGTGCGGAATCCAGCAGTTTGGTCAGTTCGTTTTTAGGAAGGGAGTCGCTCAGGAAATTGCCCCAGGTGCTGATCAGCTTTGCCGGGCGTTTACCGGAGCTGGCGGCAGCCGGCTTTTTGGCAGCGGGTTTGGCCGCTTGTCCAAAGCTGTTGATGGTGGCCATCAGGCAGGTAATCAGTAACAGGTGTTTGATCATAGTATAAGCGGCAAAAAAAAAATCGCCCGGTATTTAACGACCGGGCGATTGGAAAAATTATAAAGCTTTCAGACTTTCCTCTATCGCCCTGATTTTGGCTTCGGCGTCTTCTTTCTTTTTACGTTCTATATCCACCACTTCAGGTTTGGCGTTTGCCACGAAGCGTTCGTTGGAAAGTTTCTTTTCTACGGAGGCGAGGAAGCCCTGCAGGTAGGCCAGGTCTTTTTCCAGCGCTTCTTTTTGCGCGGTGGTATCCAATTCTGATTCGGTGCCCAGGTAGAATTTATCTTTCTGTACCACGAGGGTGATGCAGCCTGGAACCGCTTCTGTCACATAGATTACCGCTTTCGCGTTCACCTGTTTTACGAGGATGCTTTCGATTTGTTTGAAGGCATTTTCGTGTTTGGTTTCGATATGTAAAACGATCGGATCTTTTGGTTTGATCTGGTGTTTCTGTCTGGCTTCGCGGATGCTGCTGATTACTTCCTTGAGCAGTGCGCCCTCGGTGAGGGTGGCGTGTACCGGCGCTTCAGGCGTGGTAAACTGCAGGAGCATCAGGGAGTCGTCCGGGTTGCGGAATTTCAGCTGCTGGTAAATTTCTTCCGTGATGAACGGCATGTAAGGGTGCAGCAGTTGCATCAGCGCTTCGAAGAATTGGATGGTTTGCTGGTAGAGGGAAGCGGCGATCGGTTGTTCGAAGCCAGGCTTCACCCATTCCAGGTACCAGGAGCAGAAGTCGTCCCAGATGAGGCTGTACAGCGCTTTCAGACCTTCGCTGAGGCGGAAGTCCTTATGCAGGCTGGCCACTTCTGCCTGCACTTCGCGCAGGCGGCTCTGGAACCATTTCACCGCGAAGTGGTTGGCGGCGATGTTGGTTTGGTCTACTTCCTGGCGTGCTTCCCACATTTTCACGAGCTTCAGGGCGTTCCATAATTTATTACAGAAGTTGCGGCCCTGTTCACAGCTGGAATCGTCGAACAGCAGGTCGTTACCGGCAGGGGAGGCGATCATTACGCCAAAGCGCACCGCGTCCGCGCCAAACTGGTGGATCAGCTCCAGCAGGTCCGGCGAGTTGCCGAGGGATTTACTCATCTTACGGCCTTGCTTATCGCGCACCATACCAGTGAAGTACACATCGTTGAAAGGCTTCACCTGCTTGTATTCCAGGCCGGCCATGATCATACGGGCCACCCAGAAGAATATGATATCCTGTCCTGTTACCAGTACAGAAGTAGGGTAATAGTAGTTAATGTCCGCATTATCCGGTTGGGAAATGCCGTTGAACACTTCCATTGGCCAGAGCCAGGAGGAGAACCAGGTATCCAGGCAGTCTTCGTCCTGTTTGAGATCCGCCGCGCTCACGGTGATACCGCGTTTGGCAAATTGCGCCACGGCTTCTTCAGCGGTGGCAGCCACTTCGAAGGTACCGTCGCTGGCGTACCAGGCGGGGATCTGTTGTCCCCACCAGAGTTGGCGGGAGATGCACCAGTCCTTCACGTTTTCCATCCAGTATTTATAGGTGGCCAGGAATCGGTCGCCCGGGTGGATGTTCACATCGCCGTTTACTACTGCGTCCAGGGCAGGTTTTGCCAGGTCGGCCATTTTCACGAACCATTGGGTGGAGATGCGTGGTTCCACTACCGTATCCGGGTTGCGCTGGCTGTAGCTGAGGCGGGTGGTGTATTCCTGCTCTTTTACCAGCAGGCCTTCTTCGGCCAGGGCGGCGATTACTTTTTTGCGGGCCACGAAGCGGTCGTCGCCTACAAATACCTGTGCAGCGGCGCTGAGGGTACCGTCTTCATTGAGGGTATCAATGATTTCTAGGTTATGTTTCAGGCCGAGGTTATAGTCGTTCAGGTCGTGCGCAGGCGTTACTTTCAGTGCGCCGGTACCGAATTCCTTATCCACATAGCTGTCGAAGATGATCGGGATGCGGCGGTTCACCAGCGGCACGATGGCGAAGCAGTCTTTCAGATGGGCATAGCGCTCATCTTCCGGGTTTACGCAGATGGCGGTATCGCCCATGATGGTTTCCGGGCGCTGGGTGGCGATGGTAATGAATTCGCCGGTAGCGTTGCCGGCAGCATCCGTGAGGGCGTACTTCACGTGATACAGCTTACCCTGGATATCCTTGTATTCTACTTCTTCGTCGCTGAGGGCAGTTTTGGCCTTCGGGTCCCAGTTGATCATCCGGGCGCCGCGATAGATCAGTCCTTTATTATAGAGGTCTACGAAAACTTTGATAACGGCTTCGTAGTAGTGGTCGTCCATGGTGAAGGTCACACGGTCCCAATCGCAGGAGCAGCCCAGCTTTTTGATTTGATGGTAGATGATACCGCCGTATTTCTCTTTCCATTCAAAAGCATATTTCAGGAACTCTTCGCGGGTCAGCTGGGATTTGTCGATCCCTTTTTCCCGTTTGAGCATATCCACTACTTTGGCTTCAGTAGCGATGGAAGCGTGGTCGGAACCGGGCACCCAGCAGGCGTTGTATCCGCTCATGCGGGCGCGGCGCACCAGGATGTCCTGTACGGTTTCGTTGAGGGTATGGCCCAGGTGGAGTACACCGGTCACATTTGGCGGAGGGATGACGACTGTAAAGGGTTGGCGACCGTCCGGTTTTGAGCGGAAGTAGCCTTTATCCATCCAATGCTGATACCATTTTTCCTCAACCGTTCCAGGTTGGTAGTTCTTTGAAAGTTCCATGCTATTAATAATATAAGTCTGCAAAAATAAAGGAGATTGGGCAGAGATGGAAATTCTGCCCGAATATTTGTGAGCCCGGTTTATTTTTATGATTGTCAGTTAATTACAGTGCCTCCAGTACTTTGCAGGTACGTTCCACCATTTCCGGGGTGATGTCCAGGTGCAGTACCATTCTGACCTGGGTGGGGGAGATGGGGATGACGAGGATGCCTTCGGATTTCAGGTATTCCGTCAGCGTTTTAGGCGTGAACCGGCCTGTTACCTCGAAGATGATGATATTGGTTTCTACCGGCAGGAACTGGCCAACGAAAGATTTTTCCTTCAATACGCCGGCAATTTTTTTCGCATGCAGGTGGTCTTCAGCGAGTCTTCCTATATTGTTCTCCATGGCATAGATGCCGGTGGCTGCCATGTAGCCGGCCTGGCGCATGCCTCCGCCGAGTTTTTTACGTACGCGGCGTGCGGCCTTGATAAAGTCGCGGTCGCCCAGCAGTACGGACCCCATCGGGCAGCCCATTCCTTTGTTGAGGCAAACGGAGATGCTGTCGAACGCCTGTCCGTAAACTTTGGGATCCTGCCCGGTGGCTACGAGCGCGTTGAAGAGGCGGGCCCCGTCGAGGTGGAGGGCCAGGTTATGCTGGTCGCACACGGCGCTGATGTCAAGTATATCCTGCATGTCATAGCAGCAGCCGCCTCCGAAGTTGGAGGTATTTTCCAGGCATACGAGGCTGGTATGCGGTTTATGCACATCGTCCGGCTGGATGGCTGCCTGCACCTGTGCAGCGGTGATCATGCCGCGGTCGCCCGTGATGGTTTGCACCTGTGCGCCGGAGTTGAAGGCGATGCCGCCTCCTTCGCTGACGTACACGTGGGCCAGGTTGCTGCAAATGACCTCGTCGCCGGGCCGGGTATGTACATTGATTGCTATTTGGTTAGACATTGTGCCGGAAGGGCAGTAAAGGGCTGACTCTTTGCCAAAGTAGTCTGCCAGGATGGCTTCCAGTTTGTTAACGGTGGGATCTTCCCCGAATACGTCATCGCCCACTTCCGCCGAGGTCATCGCCTGTAACATGCCATGGGAGGGACGTGTGAAAGTGTCGCTTCTAAAATCGATCATATTATTGGATAATTTGCAAATTCCGGAACCGAAAATTAGTGAATACAATTGGTTTTATGATAAATTCTTACCAATTGTTAAAATTTGACTAAAGCTGCTTTATGAAAGAACTAAAGGGCTATGATATTTCGTTTATATAAGGTAATTTGTTAGATGAATTGGCAGGGGGAAGAAGATTTGGAGAAGTGGTTGCTTAGCACGATCTTTGCAGGCTAATTCGAAACAAAAGAACAGATAGAGCAGGAAAATTTGTAAGTTATATAATTTTCGACTTTTGAACAAAACAAAATATTTCTTTCTCTGTTACTTTATTATTAAACCAATACAATTTTTCATATGAGGCAACTTAAAATTGCCACCCAGATCACCAACCGTGATTCGCAGGCGGTAGAAAAGTACCTGCAGGAAATCTCGAAGATCCCTTTGTTAACACCTGAGGAGGAGACCGTTTTGGCGCAGCGTATAAAAATGGGCGATCAAAAGGCTCTTGAAAGATTGACTACAGGAAACCTTCGTTTCGTAGTTTCCGTGGCAAAGCAATATCAACATCAGGGGCTCAGCCTCAGCGACCTTATCAATGAAGGTAATTTGGGTTTGATTAAAGCAGCGCAACGATTCGATGAAACAAAAGGTTTCAAATTCATCTCTTATGCTGTATGGTGGATTCGCCAGTCCATTTTACAGGCGTTAGCAGAGCAAGGTCGTCTTGTTCGTCTGCCGCAGAACAAAATTGGCACCTATAACAAGGCAAACAAAGCCTACATGGCTTTTGAACAGGAAAACGAGCGTGAACCGTCTACCGAGGAACTCGCAGAAATCCTGGAAATGTCTGAATCGGAAATTAACAATATCTTCCAGAGCAACACCCGCCATATGTCACTGGACGCGCCAGTACATGAAGCTGAAGACGTAGCAATGGGCGATCTGCTGGAAGGTGGCGACATTACCGATGACGATGTTATGCGCGATTCATTACGTGAAGAGATCCGCAGGGTACTGAAATCACTGAGCCCGCGCGAAGCAGAGATTGTGAACGCATATTTTGGTCTGGATGGTGAAAACGGAGCAACGATTGAACAAATCGGTCAGAAATATGATCTGACAAAAGAAAGAATCAGGCAAATTAAGGAACGCGCTATCAAGAGGCTGCAAAAAGCCCGCTATAGTGGCGCTTTAAAATCCTATCTGGGATAATTCATTTTGGAATTCTCTTGATCCTGAAAACTGGCAGCAATTCCAGTTTCTTACATCAGAAAATAAAGAAATCTACATATCCTCTTTATTCTATAAAGACACCGGCCTTGTAATTACATGGCCGGTGTTTTTATATTGGCCCAAGCCTCGTATTTTTGCAGGCTAATATCATCATACACCAATCATTAAGCAATAATATTACACAGTAACTTAGAAGTATGGAAAACAAGAACCAGCAAGAGCATGTGCATTTATTGATAATCGGTTCAGGCCCCGCAGGCTACACCGCCGCAATCTATGCCGCAAGAGCTAACCTCAAACCAGTACTGTACCAGGGTATCCAACCAGGCGGTCAGCTCACTATCACCACCGAGGTGGAAAACTACCCCGGCTACCCCGAAGGTATCCAGGGCCCGGAAATGATGGTGGACTTCGAAAAACAGGCTACCCGCATGGGCGCCGATATCCGCTATGGCCTGGCCACTTCCGTTGACTTTAGCAAACAGCCATATAAAGTAATCATCGACGAAGAAAAAGAAATCACCGCTGATGCCATCATCATCGCTACCGGCGCTTCCGCCAAATGGCTCGGCATCCCGTCCGAACAGCGCCTCAACGGCAGCGGCGTTTCCGCCTGCGCCGTGTGCGACGGTTTCTTCTTCCGTGGTAAAGAGGTAGCCATCGTAGGCGCCGGCGATACCGCCGCCGAAGAAGCGCTCTACCTCTCCAAAATGTGCAGCACCGTACATATGCTCGTACGCCGCGACGAAATGCGCGCCTCCAAAGTAATGCAGGACCGCGTCCTCAAAACCTCCAACATCATCGTGTACTGGAACTCAGAAACCGATGAAGTACTGGGCGAAAACAAGGTAGAAGCAGTACGCATCCGCAACAACAAAACCGGCGAACTGAAAGAAGTGCCCGTAAGCGCCTTCTTCGTAGCCATCGGCCACCAGCCTAACTCCGCGATCTTCAAAGATTACCTGGAGCTGGACGAACAGGATTATATCGTTACCGTACCCGGTTCCACCCGTACCAGCGTGGAAGGCGTATTCGCCTGCGGCGACGTACAGGATAAGATCTACCGCCAGGCGGTTACCGCCGCAGGCAGCGGTTGTATGGCCGCTCTGGACGCAGAAAGATACCTCTCTGCCAAAGAACACCATTAATCTTCCTGTCCATATACAATATCCAATGCCGGGCCGGTCATCCCAACCAGCCCGGCATTCGCTTTAAATCTCCCGATCATGCTCACCATCGCACTGGAAAAAGCCTCCTTCCACGCCTTTCACGGCTACTACCCGGAAGAAACCATCATCGGCAACGAGTTTATCCTCGACATCTCCGTTCGTTTGCCCGGTACCGTGCCCGTAGACGATCTCTCCGAAACGGTGAACTACCAGGGCCTGTACGAAACCGCCAAAGCCATCATGGCCGTTCCCAAACCCCTGCTGGAAGAAGTGGTGTACGCCATCACCGACGCACTCAAAGCCCGCTATCCCAACATCACCCACAGCTACGTCGCCCTCCGGAAGATGAACCCGCCAATGGGCGCTCCCATCCGCAACTCCATGGTTTCGCTCGAAAAAGACTACTGAGATTTTATCTAAACCTTACCCGTTTGGATTTGTTATTTTAGTATTTTTATATCTATAACCTGATCATTACTTACACAAAACTAAAACCTGTCCTATGGTGAAAAAGATCATAACGGCATCCATGTTCCTCCTCGGCGCCCTCATCTCCCAGGCTCAGACGGTTGATGAAATGGTAGCGCAGGCCAAGCAACTGGAAGTGCAAATGAAAGAGCAGGAAGCTTTTGATAAGGATAAGGAAATCCTCAAAATACAACCCACCCAGCTGGACGCCCTCATCCAGGCCAGCGAAATGGCTTCGCGCATTGGCAACCGCCAGAAGGATAAAGCCGCCAAAACCAATTACTTCAACCAGGCGAAGGATTATGCCGGCGCCGCCCTGAAAGTAAATCCCAACAGCGCTATGGCCAATTACGCCATGTCCGTTGCCATGGGCAGGATGGCCCTCATTTCCGGCGCAAAGGATAAAGTGGCCGCCTCCAAGGATGTGAAAAAGTACGCGGACCTGGCCATCAAGCTGGACCCCGGCTTCGGCCCTGCCTACCACGTGCTGGGCAAATGGAATTACGAAGTAGCCACCCTCAACGTATTTGAACGCAGCGCCGCCAAAATGCTGTTCGGCGGCATCCCGGAAGGCTCGCTCTCCAATGCGATCGCCAATTTCGAGAAATGCCGGCAGCTCGCGCCAGGCTTCATCCTCAACTACTACGAGCTGGCCCGCGCCTATAAAGAAAACGACCAGGAAGACAAAGCGGTGGAAGTGCTCAAAAAAGCGCTCACCCTCAGAAATACGACGTATGATGATGCCAGTATAAAAGCCGATATCAAGAAGATGCTGGATGACCTCCAGTAATACCGGCTTGACTTACAGGCATCAAAAAAGCGGAAGCGCCCAGGGGCATTTCCGCTTTTTTGCTATATCCGGCGGTGCGGCAAAGGCCATCACGCTTATCGCTGCTGCTGCTTACCGTCATGAAATATTAAATCTCTTTCCCTTTCCACCTGCCACTCTGCAAATACCAGGCGCTCAACCCGAAAATAATCGTCCAGTAAAAGAAATCCGCTCCCCAGGCCCAGTGCAACGGGCTCCGCATCCGCTCAATCACGATGTAACAATAAACCAGGTATCCTACCACGGCCACAATTTCCGTCATCAGGTTCATGCGCGTATTGCCTGTTCCCGTAACCCCGCTGAGCGCCACAGCCGATACCGCCATCAGAATAGTGCTGAGCGAAATGACCCGGATACTCGGCAATGAATCGCTGATCAGGCTCGCATCTCCCGTATAAATATGTAATAACGTAAACGGGAACACGTTCACCAATATGCAAACAACGATGGAACAACTAACCGAATAGGCAATAATCCGCTTCACCGCCCGCAGCACCTGGTCCTGCTTACCCTGCCCGATCAGGTTACTCACCATCGTATTGCAGGTAGCCGCCAGCGCCCAGGTAAAGATCCCGAAGAACCCGAAAATACTGCGCAGCATATTCGAAATAGCCAGCGGCCTTTCCCCCATATGCTCAATGAATATGAAGAACACAAACCAGCCGCCAATGCTGAACAGGAACTGTACAATAATAGGCGCCGATACGTTCAGGATGTTCTGCATCACGCCCCAGGCGGGCTTCAGGTAGCTGAATAAAGAGTACCTGCGGTGAAACCCCCGGATAAATAAAATGCTGAAAGCCACCACAAAACCGGTACTCTCCGCAATGATACTGGCCAGGGCAGCGCCGTTGAGCCCCATCGCCGGCAAATGCAACCTGCCGAAGATCAACCCGTAATCGAAGTAGATGTTCATCGCCTCCTGGCAAAGGGAAGTAATAGCCAGCACCCGGGAATGCCCGCTGCCAATATAAAAGGCATTGGCCATACTGAGCATCATCAGCATCGGCAGGCCCCAGATACGGATACGTATAAACGAAACCGCCGCTTCGTAAATCTCTTTATTGTGTAATGTATGCGAAAAGAATGCAGGCGCAAACAACAGGGTAATCCCTATCGCAAACAACGCACTGAAAAGCCCCAGTATCAACCCGTTGGAAAACAACTGCCCGATGCCGGCATAATGCTGCTGCCCCGCACGCCGGGCAATCAATACCTGCATGCCGTTGTTCAGCCCATAGGCAATCATGTACATCACCAGGTAATAAATCCCCGCAATGCCGTTGGCCGCCAGCTCAAACTCGCCCAAACGGCCCAGGAACGCAGTATTGGTCATGTGGTTAATCTGCGGGATGATCAGTGCCAGGCATATAGGTGCTGCAATCTTAATAATATCTCTGTTCGAAACTTCCAGTTGCATGGTACGGGTTCGGATATTGATGCAGGCAAAGATATACTTCCTGCAAGGCAATTAAAGTAAAAAGTTTATTATTGTAATTCATTTGAACTCTATAATATGCCTGTGGCCTATAACATCCATCCTGCATTTACAGTAGACGATGAAACGCTGCTGGAAACCGATCTTACTGCCTGTCACCTCCTGGTGCTGGTAGGCAGCGGTACTTTCAGCTATGTGGTGTATGAGCCTGTTGCTAAAAAATTCCTGGCATTGAAATCCTACCATTTCCAACCCCAGAAAATAGCCCTGGCGGACCTGGAGATGATCGAGGAAGTGTTTGAGATAGATAAACTGTTGTTTACAGCCTTCCGTTCCGTGCTGCTGGCCTTCGATACCGGCAGCGGCGTACTGGTGCCCCAGCAGTATTTCAATAACAGCCTGAAAAAGGACTACCTGCACCTGGTACAGCCGGAAAAAGTGCAGGAAGCCATCCTCACGGACCAGGTGAACGGCCAGCCGTTCGTCAATGTCTATAGCCTGGATAAGGACCTGGTAGGATTCCTGCGGAAAGAATTCTCTTCCGACCTGGTGATCCACGCCAGCTCAGCCTTGCTGATGGCCTATCCGCTGGACCTGGATTTCCATTACGCTAAAGGGATCGTGTTTGTAGAGGTACAGCGCAACGCAGTTTCCATCACCATCTACAAGGGAGGCCAGCTGCAAATCCACCAGGAAGCGGAATACCAGAGCGGACTCGATGTGGTGTACGCCGTGGTTAGCACGCTCAGGCTGCTGGGCCTGGACGAAAAAGAGGTAAAAGTGAAACTGTCCGGCGCTTTGGTGAAGGACAACGCCGTGTACCAGGAAATGTATAAATTCATACCTAACCTGGAATGGGCGCAGCGACTACCGGGATTTTCCTACATCAGCAAAATGCAGGAAATACCGGGCTATTATTTTCATAATTTGTATGCGTTAGCATTATGCGTATAATCGGAGGAGCGAGTGGGGGCAGGAGATTTCAGCCACCGGCAAAAATGCCTAATACCAGGCCTACTACAGATATTGCCAAAGGCGGCTTATTTAATATCATCGAAAACAACCTGGACATTCCGTCTTTAAAAACGCTCGACCTCTTTGGCGGCACCGGCAGCATCAGCTACGAGCTGGCCAGCAGAGGGGCGACGGACATGACCGTGGTGGAAAAAGATCCCTCCATGGCGGAATATATCAATAAAACCGCCCGGGGCCTGGATATTACCACCCTCAAAGTCGTGAAAATGGACGTCTTCAAATACCTGCAGCAGTGTACGGAGCAGTTCGACTTTATCTTCGCTGATCCGCCCTACGCCATGGATACGCTGGATAAGCTGCCCCTGGCGGTTTTCGAAAAAGGGCTGCTCAAACCGGAAGGCTGGCTCGTGATCGAACATACCAATCACAATAACTTCAGTAAATATTCATACTACCGCACGGAAAGGAATTACGGCGCCACCATCTTCTCGATTTTCATTAACCGGGAAGAGCTGAAACGCTAGTACGGGCGGAGCTTTACAAATAAAACCCATATGAAGATTTGTCTTTTTCCCGGCACTTTTGATCCGATTACCTACGGCCATACCGATGTGATTGACCGTGCCCTGGACCTCTTCGATAAACTGGTGATCGGCATCGGCTACAACAGCAACAAGCAGCCTATGTTTCCGCTGGAAGAAAGGATGCAGTGGATCACGGAGCATTATAAAAATGACCCGAGAGTGGAAGTGGCTTCTTATACAGGACTTACAATAGATTTTTGTAGAAAGATTAAAGCCCGCTTTATTCTGCGGGGCATACGTGGAGTCGGCGATTTCGAGTATGAGAAGGCCATTGCCGACGTGAACCGGACTATAGACCCGTCCGTTGAAACGTTTTTCCTTACCTGCTCTCCCATGTATGCCAGCATCGCTTCTACGCTGGTGCGGGATATCTACCGCCACGGCGGCGAAGTGAACGCTTTTGTGCCCCCGGCTGCATTGGAAGGTATGAATCGACTGAAAAAATAAATTGCTTATATATGAAAGCCATCTGGCATTCCCTGAATGTATCACTGGATCAGCTAAACGAAATGGGCGCCGGCACTATGGCGGCCTGTTTGGGCATGGAGTTTACGGAAATAGGTCCCGACTACCTGAAGATGATGATGCCGGTAGATCAGCGGACCGTACAGCCCTACGGGTTACTGCATGGCGGCGCTTCCGCAGCGCTGGCGGAAACTATCGGCAGTGTGGGCTCCGGGCTGATCATTGACCCGGAAAAATCCATTTGCGTAGGCATGGAGATCAACGCCAACCATATCCGGGGCGTGCGTAGCGGGTATGTGCACGCTACCGCCAAACCCTTGCACATCGGGGCTTCCAGCCATGTCTGGGATATCCGTATTACGGACGATCAGCACCGCCTCGTTTGCGTGAGCCGCCTCACGGTTTCCATTCTTGCAAAACGATAATCTCTTTTAAATCCTGTATTACTGTGCGTTATCTTATCCCTCTGCTGATTTGGCTACTGCCGGCCGGCCCGCTGCTGGCGCAGGACGCCCTGGTAAGTACTACCGATATCCCGCTTTTCTGGAAAGCTTATGATGCTGTAACCGCTACTGCGGACAGCGCCAGGAAGGTGGAGTTGATCCAATCCATGTATTTCGATAAGGCCGGGGAAGGTTTCAAGGCATTGCGACAGGTAAGGAACTACACGGCAGCGGATTATATCCGGGCGATCGACAATTATCCCCGTTTCTGGGCGGCCATCCGGCCCAACATGCAGCGGGTGAATACCTACGCGGCGGATATCAACACCGGCATTGCCGCGCTGCGAAAGCTCTACCCGGCAATGAAGCCGGCGCATATCTATTTTACCGTGGGCGCCATGCGCTCCAACGGCACTACGCTGGAGCAAAAAGTCCTGATCGGCAGTGAGCTGTCCCTCGCGGATGATAAAACCCCCACGGACGAATTCCCCGCCATGTTCCGCCACCTGAAGGCTTACTTCAGCCAAAACCCGGTACAGCAGCTGGTTTTCCTGAATGTGCATGAATATGTGCATACCCAGCAAAAAACTACCATCGGGGATAACCTGCTGGCGCAATGCGTGCTGGAAGGCGTAGCGGAGTTTGTGGCGGAAAAGGCTTTACGGACCGCTTCTCCCAACCCGCCGATCGCATATGGCAAGGCCAATGACAGCGCGCTGAAAGCCGCCTTTGTAAAACAGATGTTTTCGCCCAATACCGGCTACTGGTTGTATAGCAACAGCGCCAACCCCTTCGGGATGCGGGACCTCGGCTATTACATGGGCTATGCCATCTGCGAAAGCTACTACAACAGGGCGGCGGATAAGAAAGCGGCCATTCGCGACCTGATTAGGCTGGATTATAATAACGAGCAGGCGCTGTTCCACCTGGTGGACAACGCCCGGTATTTTGACGAGCCGGTAGCGGCCTATAAAAAAGCGTTCCTGGCGGAAGGCCGGCAGTGATCCGGCCTTCGCTGCGGCGAGTTACAGGATATAGCCCGGTTCTCCTTTGGTCAGCATGTTCGCCGCCTTGAACACCTCGCGGATGTTTTCGTAGGAGAACTGCAGGTATTTGCCGACGTTGTGCGGTTTCACCCACTGGATGTCCAGGATGTCCTCTTCGATTTGCGGTACGGTGAGCTCCGTGCCGGTGAATTCCATACGGTACCAGTGCGTATGTTTCAATACCTTTTTATTCTTCATGGGGTAATAGTGGAAGGTTTCCGTGATCTTACCCGTGAGTTGTATGTTATGCAGGCCGGTTTCTTCCGCCACTTCGCGGAGGGCGCAGGTTTCCAGGTCTTCCCCCGGGTCCTGTTTGCCTTTGGGCAGGTCCCATTTGCCCCTGCGGAACATCATCAGCACTTCTTTTTCCTCGTTGGTTACCAGTCCGCCTGCGGCTACCAGTACGGTAAAGTGCAGGGAAACTTTTTTGAGGAGCTGCTTCACGTCTTCCCGGATAAATACGGCTGCCTGGCGTTCGCCTTCTTCCAGTTGCACCAGCACCTGGTCGATGGTTTCGGTGTTGGGGTCTTCGTACACGGCGGCGTCTTCATAGCCGGCCGGAATGGATGCACGGTCCGCACAAAGCAGGAGCGGGCGTTCGTTCAGATATATGGTGGTGTTTGTGGTCATGATTGCAAAAGTAATACGGATGAATTATTCGGCAGACATTCCAAGGTGGAAATAATTAGAAATTAAATCAATAATTTTGGCGCTTGTATGACTAAAATAAGCGAAAAACAAGTTGCAGAAAAACTGCTGCAGGTGCAGGCAGTAAAGTTGAGTCCGGCGCAGCCTTTTACCTGGGCTTCCGGCTGGAAATCTCCTATCTATTGCGATAACAGGAAGATCCTTTCTTATCCTTACGTGCGCGACTATATTAAATCCGAGTTGTGCAACGTGGTATTCGAAACATTTCCGGATGCGGCCGTAATTGCGGGCGTGGCTACTGCGGGTATTCCGCATGGCGCGCTGGTGGCCGATCAGCTGAAACTGCCGTTCATTTATGTGCGTTCCAAGCCAAAAGAGCATGGCATGGGCAACCAGATTGAAGGAGTACTGCAGCCAGGGCAGCAGGTGGTAGTCGTGGAGGACCTGATTTCTACCGGCAAGAGCAGCCTGGAAGCCGTACAGGCTATCCGTGCCGCCGGCGGGGAAGTGATCGGGATGGTTTCCATTTTCAACTACGGGTTCGACGTGGCGGTGAAAGCATTCGAAGCTGCCGGCGTTCCTTTCCACTCCCTGAGCAACTACAATGCGATGATCGCCCTCGCGGAGGAAAAAGGCATCGTAAGCGCGGACGATATCGCTACGCTGCAGGCCTGGAGAACCGCTCCTGATACCTGGGGTAAATAGTTGATGTATAGTGAATTTTTAGTATATTCATAGCGTAAAATGAAAACTATGCGTACTTTGAAATTAGTGCTGGTATTGATGCTCGCCACTTTTGGCATGGCGTCCGCCCAGCAGAAACAGAAAACACTGGCAACCGTTAAAATAGCTACGCCAACGGTGCAATGCGAATCCTGCAAGAACCGTATTGAAAAGTACCTGTCAA
Source organism: Chitinophaga sp. CB10 (assembly GCA_001870995.2). Lineage (GTDB taxonomy): Bacteria > Bacteroidota > Bacteroidia > Chitinophagales > Chitinophagaceae > Chitinophaga. The sequence goes on along the minus strand of MLAV02000009.1, from coordinate 180,049 downwards.
GGGAAGAAGGGGTGGAAACCTCCAAGGTGGATTTCAAAAAGCACGTAACCACCGTGAAGTTCTGGACAGACCGTACCAACGTAGAGAACATCAAAACTGCCATTGCAAACTGCGGTTATGATGCCGATAATGTGGCCGCGAACGAAGAGTCTTACAAGCGCCTGCCGCTCTGCTGCAAAAAGCCGGAAGACGGTGGCGGGATGCCCGATAAAAAACATTAATTGCATAGAAAAAGCCAGTCGGTCCGACTGGCTTTTTTAATATCCACTGCAGTAATGACTATCCTTAAAAGAAATTCAGCGCCTGTTTCGTTTCGCATTTTATCGGAAACGGCAGATAAACCCCGCCTTTCCCTACTTTGCATTTACCGGTAGCCTTGATTGTTACTTCCTTATTGCTGAATGCGCTGAACGCATTTTTGAAAACGTTACCCATGTTCACCTCCAGTTTTACCGGGAAATAAAAAGTATCCCTTGCCGGGATGTTGATGATGGTATCCTGTACGGAATGGCCGACCTCGGTATCGTCGATAAACAAATCAAAATCGGCGTCCTTGAGTTGGAGGCGGTAATTATTCGGATTGTAATAAGCCAGCGTCAGGTTAACGATGCTTTTGGACATACCGAGCTCACCCAAAGTAAACCCGGCTACCCTGACGAACTGTAAATCCTTATTTTTTTCGCAGGAAGAAAAGATACCCCAGGTGATCAATACTACTACTATAAGACGGATGTATTTCATGCTTTTACAGGCTGACTAAAAATTTTACCAAACCTACATCAAAAGAAAAATATCTCAAAAGCGAGTGGTCAATTTAGGAAACAATTAACGGTAGGAGGTAGCGGACGCTCTTCGCTTAAAATTTAAGATTTATATAAAAAACTCCTGTTTTTAGAAAAATCCGCTATCTTTGAAATTCCTCCACAGTTCGCTAAAAATCAATTCGTAAGCGACTAATTTCTTTAGTATTTTTGCATTTTTCCAGGCAGGCTGGGCTTTAAGTAAAATACTAACACCATTAGCATATTTATTTATTTTCTATGAATTGTTAGTCATTTACTTAAAGTAAATTATTAAGCGTAAAACTTTAAGCATTTCAGGGCCGCCGGGGGCTAATTCCGGACCTTAGCAATTGAAAATTTGACAATATGTCAGTGAGTGAAAATAATTCAACTTTGTTGATTGAATCCCAGTACTTTCCATCAGTTGATTTCTATAAAACTTCAATTGAGTACGATATATTATTACTGGAAAAATATGAACACTACCAGAAGGTAAGTTACCGTAACCGTTGTTACCTCGCGGGGCCAAACGGCAAAATGATCCTGAGCGTACCGCTGACCAAAGGCAAGAACCAGCGGACGGTGATGAAGGATGTGCGGATCAGCAACGAGGAACGCTGGCAGTCATTGCACTGGAAAACGCTCGTGTCCGCCTACCGCCGCTCACCTTGGTTCGAATATTACGAGCCGGAGCTGGAAGCATTGTACGAAAGGAAGTTCGACTACCTGCTGGACTGGAACCTGGCCTGCCTGGAGTGGGTGCAAAACAAACTGGCGCTGCAGCAAACAATATCATTCACGGATGGTTATCAGAAGGAGGTTGCCGGCGTGACGGATATGCGGGACCAGCTGCAGCCGGGAAAGGTACAGTTCCCTGGTATTCAATACGCCCAGGTTTTCGAGGACCGCACCGGCTTCCTGCCGGGCATGAGTATTCTTGACCTGCTTTTCTGCGAAGGAAAACAGGCTTTGGAAGTCCTCCGGAGCGCTAAATAAAATATTAATCATTATTATTTAAATTCCTGGTTCATAATAGTTTGTATATTTGCAGTTTGCACCTATCTGATTTGAGAAAAAAATTAGTGGAGCAATCGACAAAATATTTAGCTTTGCAACCAATTTTGCTGGGGTTCGAACTGACGTAGGTGTGTAAACCAGGAGTTTTCCAGCGAGGGGAAAGGAGCATTTATCCTGAAGTTTAAATTTTATTACTAATTCCTAAAATTCATTCTCAGCATTAAATGAATAGCACCTACACAGACCTCGTTAAACAAACTTTTGAATTCCCTCAGGAGGGCTTCGAGGTATCAGATAACTACCTCCAATTCAATGGTTTGGATATTAAGGCGTTGATCGACAAGTACGGTACACCATTCAAGCTTACGTATCTGCCCAAAATCGGGATGCAGATAAATAAAGCGAAGAAAATGTTTAACGATGCCATCAAAAAGAACAGGTACGGGGCGGATTATTATTACTGCTACTGTACGAAAAGTTCGCACTTTTCTTTCATTATGGAAGAAACGCTGAAACATGGCATCCATATCGAAACTTCATCCGCATACGATATTGATATTATCAATAAGCTGTATGAACGCAAAAAGATTACGAAAGATACCTTTGTAATCTGTAATGGTTTCAAAACCAAACCTTACACCCGCGCGATCTCCAAGCTGATCAACACCGGATTCAGGAATGTGATCCCGGTGCTGGATAACAAAGAGGAGCTGGAAGAGTATCAGAAACTGGTGCGCACCAAGGAAAAAGTAAAACTCGGCCTCCGTATAGCCGCAGAGGAAGAACCTACCTTTGACTTCTATACGTCCAGGCTAGGTATCCGCTCCCGCGATATCCTGGAGTTTTATGTGGACAAACTGAAAGGTAATGCGAAGTTTGAGCTGAAAATGCTCCACTTCTTTATGAATAAAGGGATTAAGGACGACATCTATTACTGGAGCCAGTTCAACAGGTCCCTGAACCTTTACTGCCAGCTGAAAAAGATCTGCCCTGAACTGGACAGTATCAACATTGGCGGCGGGTTCCCGATCAAACACTCCCTGGGTTTTGATTATGACTACAACTACATCGTGAATGAAATTGTAGCGCAGATCAAAAACATGTGTAAGAAGAACAAGGTGCCGGTACCTCATATCTACACCGAATTCGGTTCTTTCACAGTAGGCGAAAGCGGCGCTGTTATTTACAGCGTGGTGGGTGAAAAGATCCAGAACGACCGTGAGATCTGGTATATGATCGACAGCTCGTTCATTACCACCTTGCCGGATACCTGGGGGATAGGTGAGAAGTTCCTGATGCTGCCCATCAACAAGTGGGAACAGGAATACCAGGAAGTACACCTGGGCGGTATCACCTGTGATGGTTACGACTTTTATACATCTGAAGAGCATATAAATGCCGTGTTCCTGCCTAAGCAGGGTAATAACAGCGAACCGCTGTACATCGGGTTCTTCCATACCGGTGCTTACCAGGATCAGCTGAGCGGCTACGGAGGTATCAAGCACTGCCTGATCCCTTCGCCTAAACACGTGATTGTCGGGTACGACAAGAACGGGCAGCTTAAAGACTGGCTGTACGCAAAAGAACAGTCCGCTCAAAGCATGTTAAAGATTTTGGGTTATTAAAATAATGGGTTAGTAATCCTTTACAAAGGGTGCGTCCGCCAGACGCGCCCTTTTTTTATGCGTTACCCTAAGGCAGCGTTCAGGCGATAATGGCCTCGTACGGGCAAAAAAAATGGCCTTCATGTGGAGATGAAGGCCGTCACGGCATAGGTTAGATTTAGCTAATTTCTTAGTATAAGGACAAAAGGAGTTATTTTTCTAACATTACAAAGGTACCATCGCCCCCATATATGAATAAGCCCAAAAAGTTGTAATTTTTTTAATGCGAATTTGATATGATATGATTGCCGCTTATGCCGTTTAATGCCCGCCCATACCGGGATGCTCTCATTACAGACCTTATAAAGCATACTAAACGAATGGTTTAAGTAATGTGCCGTCTCACACATCCGTGTAGTTTTCGGCCATATGCTTTCGCTCGCTTGACTCGTCCAGGTAATTAATAGCAATTTCGCACTGCTTTTCGATCTCCGTAAAACAAGCTTCCAGCAGTTCCAGCTCCCCGTTCTGAAAGGCCGTACGGCCGGAGCGGGAAAAGCCTTTTACCAGCATGAACTGCTTGGTGAGGTGCTGGTGTATGAGGCTCAGTTGCTGCTTTTGCTGCTGCTGGGTGCGTCTGCGCTCCATGTTGATCACATTCTGGTAGTACATGCCCATGGAACGGATGATGAAGAGCAGGTAGATGGTGATCACAATCGGGTTGGAGATATACAGGTAGCTGTTGGAAAAGCCGGACGACACGTACAGCACAATGCCATTCAGTTTAATGTAGGCAACCAGCACCAGGTAGGCCACAATAATGGCGGACCATAACACGGCCGTCAGCAGGTTGACGGTGATATAGCAGAAAAGTATGCTGACGATCCAGATGGTGGCATACTTGGGCGATATGTCCTGGTTGTTGAAAAAAGAGGAGAGTATCGGCATGACGATGGTGGACAGGGAAGTCAGCGCGCCCACCACTTTGGCGGAAACTCCGTTGCGCAGCAGGAGCAGGCAAAGGAACAGCATACCTATCAAAAACGGGATGACGATCAGGTTCACCTCGTTGGAGGTAATGATAGCCAGCGCGCCCACCGGCAACAAAGCCATCGTGTAATAGAAGGCGTAATCGAAAATCAGTTTGGCTTTTGCGTGTTCGTACAGATCGGCGCTACGGTTAACAATATTACCAAGAGCAGCTCTTTCGGCACGTTGGTAAATGCCTTTTATGAATATCCAGGTATTCCTGAAAAAATTTGCCATTATCCAAGCTTATTACTGCCAATTTATTGTATTAAAATAAAGGATCGATGAAACGTTCGTGTGAATTATGCATCAGTTTCAATATAATACAAATAAAAAGGGCCGCATAAAGCGGCCCTTTGTTTTCTAACCCCCATGTTATTAGCAATTCCGTTGAAATCACTACTAACCCTTATTCAACTACTATAGATTTCGGAGTGTCCTGCGCATTTTCCTTTTTAGGAAGGGTGATCTTCAGGACGCCGTTATCATATTTTGCAACAATTTTAGCGGTATCAATTACATCGCTGATGGTGAAAGAGCGTTTGAAGGACTTGAAGGTGAACTCGCGGCGCACCTGTTTGTCGCTTTCATTTTTTTCTTCCGCTTTCTTTTCAGCGCTGATGGTGATTGTTTTCGCGTCTGTGTTGATCTTGAAATCCTCTTTGCTGAAACCAGGCGCTACCACATCCAGTACAAAGCCTTCCTTGTTTTCAGTAATGTTTACCGGAGGCTGAGCGGTAAAGAAGTCGCTGGTCAGGAAATCATCTTTTGCAATTTTATTCCAGCTGTTATTGAAGATATCGCCAACGATGCCATTGATAGTTCTAGGTCCGAATGTTACGTGTGTCATAGTCTTAATTATTTTTTGGTGTTATTTTTTAATTTTTTGTTTTACACCCTATGCAGATCAAACGGGATACCATGCCATTAAAACTGCTATTTTGTTAGTAAAAACGTTACAGATTATGACTGTTTGTCAGTCTGATTGTTTGTTGAATGTCAAAAAGTCCTCTTTTGATTCCATTTTTTTATATTTTGAGTTGGTTTGATTAACTTTGATCAAAATTTCAACTAAAAAAATATTAATTATATGTATCCAGCGGAATTAGTAATGCCTAGAAAGGCCGAGCTGACCGATTATGGTTTTGAGGAATTGCTCACGAAAGGACAGGTAGACGAAACACTGAAGAAAGAAGGAACAACACTGGTTGTCATTAATTCTGTTTGCGGTTGCTCCGCAGGTACTGCACGTCCGGGTACGTTGCTGGCTATTGCGCACAGTGAGAAAAAACCAGACAGACTTACTACCAGCTTTGCAGGTTTTGATTTGGAAGGCGTAGCTGCAATTCGTGAACACCTGCTGCCTTATCCTCCATCTTCTCCGGCAATTGCCCTGTTCAAAGATGGTCAGCTGGTTCACTTTATCGAACGTCATATGATCGAAGGCCGCTCTGCTCAAATGATTGCAGCCAACCTCGTAGACGCATTCGAACAATATTGCTAACTTAATCTTAAAGAAATTTGAATTCTTAAATTCAAATTTGCAACGTACTTTGGTGGTTTGATTTTCCTTTTGATAATTCGGCTTTGTTCATAGGAAAACTCAGATCACCAATTTTTTTTGGCTATGTATCCAAACTTATATTACGCTTTTAAGGACCTGTTAGGTCTGGAAATCCCTTTCTTCAAGCTGTTTCAGACTTTTGGTTTTTTTGTTGCTATCGCTTTCCTGGCCGCTGCCTACGTATTGACGAAGGAGCTTAAACGCCGCGAAAAATTAGGCTGGCTGCATGGAGTGCCCGAAAAAGTACTGGTAGGCCAACCCGCCACCAACGCGGAAATCATTGGAAACGCCCTGGTAGGATTTCTCCTCGGTTTCAAAATATTAGGTCTATTTTTTCAGTGGGATACAGCCATGCAGGACCTGCAGTCCTATATGTTTTCCAGTCAGGGGAGCTTAGCCGCAGGTATCCTCCTCGCTGCCGCATTTGGCGGTTATAAATTATATAAGAGACAGCAAACCCTTAAAAATACAAAACAAAAGGAAGAGATCGTTACGGTGATGCCGCACCAGCGGGTGCCGGACTTCACGGTGCTGGCCGCCATCACGGGTTTGATCGGCGCTAAGATTTTCCATAACCTGGAAAACTGGAACGACTTCGTGCAGGACCCCGTAGGGGCGTTGCTCTCCTTCAGCGGCCTTACTTTTTACGGTGGCCTCATCGTAGCTGCTATCGTTATTATCGCTTATGCCCGTAAGAAAAAGATTAAGATCCGCCACCTGATCGACAGTGCGGCGCCTGCCCTGATGCTGGCCTACGGCATCGGCCGGATGGGCTGCCATTTTTCAGGGGACGGGGACTGGGGCATCTACAACAGCGCCTATTCCACCGATGCCGCCGGACGCGTGGTGAAAGTGGCCCCCGCACAATTCTCCGCTGAAGTGGAGCGTAACGCGCAATTTTTCCTGAATCAATACCCCAGCCTGGATCAAATCCCCCATGCCGCCTTCGAAAAGCCGGCAGCACTGGGCTTTTTGCCGGACTGGTTCTTTGCCTACGGCTACCCCCACAACGTTATCCGGGAAGGGGTGCAGCTGGCCGGCTGCGAAGGTCAGTACTGTAAGGTATTGCCCATCGCCGTATATCCGACGCCGTTATATGAGATCATTGCCTGCATCGCCCTGTTCCTCGTGCTGTGGGCTATACGCAAGCGCATTACCACGCCGGGCGTCATATTCGGCATCTACCTGATCATGAACGGGGTGGAACGCTTCTTCATTGAAAAGATCCGGGTGAACACGAAGTATAACATCTTTGGTTTCCATCCTACGCAGGCGGAAATCATTTCGGCATTAATGGTCATCGGCGGACTGGTATTGATCTGGTACTGCCGCAAGAATAAAAGCAATACTGCTGCCGCAGTATCCTGATACGTGTGTTTGATTGAGTTATGCAAAGACATTCTACATTGGTGCCACTGTCGCACGAGCACAAACGCCTGCTGTTTGTATGCCGGTATCTGAAGATCAATGCCGCGCCATACGAGGGATTCCCCCTGGAAACGCAAGCCAAGTTTGAATATGTGGTCCGCATCTTCCAGGAGGTAATGGTGCCGCATATCCAAAAGGAAGATCACCTGTTTGATACCTGCGCCGGCCACCACCCGCTGGTGGATGCCGCGATTGCGGAGTTGCAGCAGGAGCATCATATCATTTCCCGGATGTATGCCGCCCTGGCCGACAGCGCCAGGCTGGAAGAAGATATGGACGCCCTGGCCACCAGCCTGGAAGCGCATATCCGCAAGGAGGAAAGGGAGTTTTTCGAATTGCTGCAACGGGAACTTCCGGAGGTGCTCAACAACCTGAAACTGGATTAGATAACGATTGGTACCTATCACTGAAAAGGCCGATGCTACCCGCATCGGCCTTTTTCGTTGCGGGTCGGATCATGATAAGTAAAGATTACTTTTTTGTGCTATTGTGTTGCTCGACTATATTTTTTATCTTCATTTCCGTAATGATTTTAACCACTTATTGCTCTGACCTCAACGGAACAATTGAATTATTGCTTTAATCCACGTTTTTAATGCCAATAAGTATTGTATGCGAAGTTTTTGTTGGGTAGTATGCCTGTTCCTCTGTCAATACGCAGCGGCGGCAGTGAACACTGATGCTGTAATTTCCTCGTTTTCCTGGCAAACCAGCAGCCAGGTGCTGACGGAGGGGCATATGCTGCGTGTGCCCGAAGGATTCCGGTTTTTGAATAAGCGGGACAGTTATAAACTTTTACATGATGTATGGCACAACGAAGTGCATCCGGGATTGCAGGGCATGCTGGTGCCGGCGGATGTGGACCTGTTGTCCGCAGATGCCTGGGGCGCTACCATTATTTATGAAAACTCCGGCTACCTGGCCGAAACCGATGCCCTGAAAATGGATTACGACCGGCTGCTCGCCGGCAGGCGTAAGGAGCATGCCAACCGGCAGCTGCAGGTGGATTGGCTGGAAAAACCCTGGTACGATGCCTCCGCGCACGTTTTCCACTGGCCGCTGACTTACCGCCAGGATGGGGGAGCGGGCGCCATTATCAATTATGAACTGCGCTTGCTGACCCGCCACGGGCAATTATGCTTTACCATTTTCGGCAATAACCACAACGCCGCCAAAGTACTGGCCGCTGCGCCGGTGCTGGCCGCCGCCGTAGAACAGGCGCCGGATGCCAGCTATACCGCCTTTAATATACACACGGATAAACTGGCGGAATGGATCCCCCACCAGGCCCTTGGCACCGTTGGGACGCCCGATATCCTCCAGGCCCTGTCCAACAGCTGGCTGTTTGTGGCGGTATGCCTCCTGATGGTCTTGTTCGTATATACGATGCAGTTATTCCATCAGCGCAGGAAAAGCGGGCATCACCTGTTCCATATAGATGAACATCTGAATTAAGCAGGTATATATATTATTATACAGGCAGCCGGGACTAACATCCCGGCTGTTGCGTTTTATAAAGTCCCCGGGCTTACCGCCAGGCGTTTTACCATGAACCGCCCGCCGGTTTGCGGCACTGTCCTGATCCGGCAGTACCCCTGCTTCCCCTGTTCCCGGACGTTCCACCGTCCACCACGGCACTAAATTTTCCCCCAAAATCCCCCTTTGGGGGCTAAATCCGACAAAATCTCCATTTTTCCAGTTCGGTGCAACTTCAACCTTCCTCGGTCGTCTTTCAAGGGGAAAATGCAACTTTTACCAATCATCCCTATCTATAGACCGTTTGTGTAGAAAAAGGTACTATGTAAAGCATAATACCTACTTTTACACTGTAGCTGATAAAGTATTGTAGTTGATTAACCAAGGTTCCTTATTAGCTATAAGTACTAAATCAATCAAAAAATACCTAAAAACCGCCCTTGTATGAAAGCAATTATTAAAGCGTTTATGTTGACATCCGGTGTTATAGGCGCTGCTTTAAGCTCTCAGGCTCAAACCCCAAACCGCATTACCGGCCAGGTGATCCAGGCCGGCAACAAACCCGTAGAATTTGCCACCGTTACCCTGCTGAAAGCCGCCGACTCCTCCCTTGTTAAAGGCGCTGTAGCTGATATTGCCGGTAAATATGAATTTGAACAGATAAAACAAGGTAAATACATCATCGCCGCCGCATTTGTAGGCATGAATAAAGTGTACAGCAGTCCGTTTGAATTAAAAGGCGGCGCCTTTAGCGCGCCACCCCTGGAACTCACGGTGAACAGTAAAAACCTGAAGGCCGTAGATGTGACCGCCCGCAAACCTTTCATCGAACAGAAAGTGGACAGGCTCGTGGTGAACGTGGAAGCCAACATCGCCACTGCCGGCGGAACCGCCATGGAGGCGCTGGAAAAATCCCCTAACATCACGGTGGATAAAGACGGCAACATTTCCATGAAAGGAAAAGGCGGCGTGATGATCCTGATCGACGGTAAACAAACCAGCATGTCCAACCAGGACATTGCGGAACTCCTCAAATCCATGCCGGCCACCAGCCTGGAACAGATTGAACTGATCTCCAACCCTTCCGCCAAATATGACGCTGCCGGCAACGCGGGCGTGATCAACCTGAAACTGAAGAAGAACAGCAGCTACGGCACCAACGGCAGCTTCACCCTGGGTGGCGCCTATGGTACCTGGCCCCGCTACAATGGCGCGTTGAACCTGAACCACCGCGGCAAAAATGTAAACGTATTTGGTTCCTATAACTATAGCCACCGCGAGGCGCAGCAGTCCCTCGATATCTACAGAACCGTAGATGATAAAAATGGGCAGCAGATTTTTGACCAGTCCAACGAAACCCATCGCCGCAATACCTACCAGGGCGGCAGGATCGGCGCGGATTACTTTGTGGCTAAGAACCACACCGTGGGCGTGCTGGTGGACCTGGCGCAGAACCATTACCTCTTTCCCAGTCACGCCTATACGAATATCGGCTATGGCAAAGTGGTGGATTCCATCCTTCACACCAACGCCAATAACGACGGTACCTGGAGAAGAGGCGCCTACAACCTCAACTACCGCGGCGTGCTGGATAGTACCGGCAGGGAGCTGAATGTGGACCTGGACTATTCCCGCAGCTCCGACAAACAATATGCAAACATCTTTGCAGCGACTACCGATCCGGTGATCAACAAGCAATTGAATGCCGATACCTCCCGCAGTAACCAGCCGTCCATCATTACCATCAAAACGGCGAAAGCGGATTACACCCATCCGCTGGGAAAAGGCGCGAAGCTGGAAATGGGCGCCAAGGTGAGCTTTGTGACTTCCGATAACGACGCCCGGTTCGACTCCCTGCGCATGAACGTATGGCAGGCGGATACCATGCGCTCCAACCACTTTATTTACAAGGAGAATGTGAATGCCGCTTACGTCAACTTCAACAAGCAGTTTAAAAAGCTCACGCTGCAACTGGGCCTGCGGGCGGAACAAACGAACGTCACCGGGGAATCCGCTTCCCTCCGCAAATCGCAGCAGGGCGTGGTGAAAAATGATACTTCCTACTTCAACCTGTTTCCCAGCATGGCTTTGAGTTATAAGGCGGATAAAAACAATACGTTCGGGTTTAGTTATAGCCGCCGTATTCAGCGCCCCAGCTACGAAGACCTGAACCCGTTTGAGTTCTACCTGGACCGTTACACCATCCAGGCCGGTAACCCCAGCCTGAAGCCGCAGTACTCGCACAACCTGGAAGTAACGCATACGTTTAAGGAGTTCCTGATCACCTCTGTGAACTACATCCATACAACGGACCTGATGATGCGTATCATTGAAACGGATAAGAATCCTGCTACGGGCGATTCCTCTTTGCTCCGGTATAAGTACATGAACGTAGCGAAGTCCGATAACCTGAGCCTGAACATCTCTGCGCCGTTCCCTATCACAAAATGGTGGAATACCTTCACCACCATGTCCCTCTACTACACCGGCTACAGCGCGTTTGTGAACGACAATAACGTGAAGATGAACGCAGTAGGCTTCTTTGGCCGTACGCAGCATACGTTCACCCTGTCCAAAACGCTGACTGCAGAAGCGATTTACTTCTATGTAGCGCCTGGTATTTCCGACGGGGAATTGTTCCGGATGAAATCCATGGGCGCGCTGGACCTGGGCTTGCAGCAGAAAGTATTGAAAGGTAAAGGCAGCCTGAAGCTGAATGTTACCGACGTGCTGGGCACCCAGTATTTCAGGGGTTCCTTTGCGAATGCCGGCATGGACACGAGGGTGAGGAGCAGCTGGGATGCCCGCCAGGTACGCCTGAACTTCACCTATCGTTTCGGGAATACGAACGTGAAAGCGGCTCGTACCCGCAAAACCGGTCTGGAAGCGGAACAGAGCCGCAGTAAGGCCAGTGGCAATTAATACCGCGCAATTCCGTAAGGTTTATTAGGTATATATAAGGATGAAAAAGCGCGGTTACAAGATAATTGGACCGCGTTTTTTTCATTTCGTCACAAAAAAATGCAGTTTGGTGGAATTTCGCTGGTTACAGAATGGGATTGCAGGTACATTTGAAAAAAAAATCTCCGACAGGAATTGCTTTTATAAAAATCTATAGTAATCTGATAGTCAATTAAGTATCGTTGCGCAGCGCTTTGGAAAGCCCTGATAAGTGCCCCTCTTGCCTGAAAATTTGAACTGAAGCGTGCAACCTTTCTCACCATCATTGTCTTTATAATGAAAGCATCAGAAAACAACTTGAATCAGACGCCATTAGCCGAGAATGTAGTAGACCGCTGCAAGAAGGGGGACGTTCGCGCATTTCGCGAAATATACGATGCCTATTCCGCAGCAATGTATAATATCTGTCTTCGTATGACCAACCAGGTGAGCGATGCCGAGGATGTGTTACAGGAGGCGTTTATACAGGTGTACCGCAGCATTGGCAAACTGGAGAAAGACGCCAGTTTAACTGCCTGGATCAAGCGAATTGTAGTCAACCATTGTCTGAATTATCTTCGCCGTAAAAAGGTGTACTTCGAAGAAGTAGGAGAGGTGGAGGTTTCAGAAGAGCAAGGGTTGGATGAAGCGCAGTTCAGTTACACGGTGGCTGCTGTTAAATCGGCCATCACCGCGCTTCCTACAGGTTATCGTACGGTGCTGAATCTTTATCTCTTTGAAAATTATTCCCACAAGGAAATCGCAGACATGCTGGGGATATCCGAATCTACTGCCAAAACGCAGTACATGCGGGCCAAAGAGAAAGTAAGACAGATTGTGAATCAGCAAAACATTATGAATTGATGTCGGACAATTTCGAACAATTTATTCAACAAAACAGGGCAGCGTTTGAGCAGCCCGGACCCTCACCCAGGATATGGGACGCGCTGGAGAAAGAGTTGGGGCAACAGAAAAAAGGCCGGGTAGTAAGTATGCTGTCGTCAAACTGGTTTAAAGCAGCCGTGATAGCACTACTTATTATAAATGCAGGGATACTGTTCCTGTTCATTAAGCACAAACAGCATCAGCAAAATGACCTGGCCCTGATGTTACCCGAAATGCAGGAAGCGCAGTTTTATTACAGCTCCAGGATTGAAGCCCGCCTGGATTCCATCCGGACGTACCCGGCTGCTGAAATTGGCCTGGACAGCGCCGCCATGCGCGAGCTGGAACTGAAAAACGATACTTACCAGATGCTCGAAAAAGAGCTGAAAAATAACCCGGGCAATGAAAGAATCCGCGCGGCCATTATCCGGTATTATCAATTGAAATTGGATCTACTTGACAAAATCCTGGAGGAACTCGAGGCTAAGCACGCCACCCCGGGAGATTTAAAAAAGCGATATGAAGAGAAAATTTAGTTTCCTGTTATGCCTCTTCCTTCCCTTGCTCGCACTGGCAAATCGTGGGGAAGTATCTTTTAAGAGAACAGAAGTAAAAGAATTCAAAGTTTCGTCCGGCGCACAATTCAAATTAACCAACAAGTACGGACAGGTTATTATTCACACCTGGAACAAAAACGAGATCAAAGCAACGATAACGATCACAGGTTTTGGTAAAAACGACGCAGAAGCACAGGATATTGTATCGGCTGTAAATATTAACAGTCAGGGCAGCAGCAACAATGTTACGCTGGCTACCGATTACAACCCGCGCTCCGGCAGCAGATGGTTTTCCTTCGGGGGCGGAAAAAATTCAAAGGATTATGTGAACATAGACTATGAAGTATATGTACCGCAGTCCCTTTCACAAGCGTACGTGGAAAATAATTTCGGCGATGTGCTGACGGCAGAAAAGCTGACATTCCCTGCCAGCATGAGCCTTAACTACTGCAACTTTGATATCCGCGACGCGGAAAACCTGCAGCTGCACGTCAACTACTGCGGCAAGGGCAAAATAGGCAGCGCCGGCAATGTAAAAATGAACAGCAATTACTCCGATGTGAAAGTAGGTAATGTAAAAGCGCTGACGGCGGCATCCACCTACAGCAATATAGAAGTAGAAAGAACCGGCACGGCGGACATCCGGGCGACCTACGATAATTACAAAGCCAAACGCGTGGGCAGTTTACAGGCCAAAGGCACCTATTCCGATTTTACCATCGGCGCCCTGGACGATCGTGTGGAGGCAAAGCTCACTTACGGCGATCTGAAAGTAGAGCAGGTGACTGCTGCGTTCAAAGGAGGAGAAGTGAAGTTGGCATATGGCAACGCGAAGCTGGTGATGTCCCGCAGGGCGGCCGTGCAGCTTGATGTGAAAATGGCTTACGGCGATATAAAAGTCAGCGGCCTGGATGTGAAGAATGTACAGTCAGTGAAAAACGGCGTGTCATCCACCTATACGGCGCTGGCCGGCGGAGCAGGTGAGCAGTCGCCCGTACTGCGCATAACAGGCTCCAACAGCGATGTAAAAATAATAGCAGAATAACCCTCATTTTACCTAACAGCTTTATAAAAAACGTCATGAAAAAAGTAGCATTATACAGCCTGATGATCGTGCCGGTACTGGCGGCAGCCATGGCATTATCCGCCTTCAGCATTATCCCTGGTAAAAGTTTTAACGAGCGTATCAAAGGCAGCGGAAATGTAAAATCAGAAAACCGTGCTGCGGCAGGATTTTCAAAGATCAGCACCGGGGGCGTGTACCATGTGGTGCTGACCATCGGCAACGAGGAGAAGGTGCGGGTGGATGCGGAAGACAACCTGTTGCCGTACATTGAAACGGAAGTTTCCCGCGGCCGGCTGGATATCCATACCAAAAAAGGCTACAGCATTGAACCTAAAAAAGACATTACGATATATGTGACCGCCCGGGCGGTGACGGAGCTGGAAGCCAGTGGCGCCAGCGGTATTGTAACCACGAACCAGATCAAGGGCGATGAGCTGAAAATCGGCATGAGCGGCGCTACGCAGTCCAAACTGAACGTAGCGGTGAAAAGCCTGGACATCAACCTTTCCGGCGCTACGCAGCTGACGTTGAGCGGTACGGCTTCCAGCGCGGACTTTGGGGTTTCCGGCGCGGCCAATGTAAAAGCTACTGACCTCCGCGCAGAAGAGGTGAACGTAGGCGCATCCGGCGGATCATCCGTTTCCGTGAATGCAGCAAAGGCCCTGAACGCCAGTTGCTCCGGCGGCAGCCAGGTAAGGTATAAAGGCGAGCCGGTAGTGAACAAATCCACCTCCGGAGGCGCGTCTGTATCAAGGATTTAGGGTAAAACGACAAATAGGTTTATATTTGCTGCTGTAAGAAAGCCGCTTATAAAATTAAATTTGTCAATTATGCCGTCCTTTGATATTGTTAGCAAAGTTGATTTACAGACACTGGATAACGCCATAAACACTGTAAAAAAGGAAATTACCAATCGATTTGATTTCAAGGATTCACATGTCAATATAGAGTTGAATAAGAAAGAGCTCTCGCTCACGGTGGAAGTGGAAAGTGATATGAAACTGGGGCAGGTGCTGGATGTGCTGGTTAGTCGCTCCATGCGTCAGGGACTGGATGCTACCATTTACGACCAGAGCAAGGAAGCTTATCAGAGTGGTAAAGTCTATAAAAAGGAAATTCCTGTAAGAAACGGAATCAAGCAGGAAGACGCCAAAAAAATTGTGAAACTGATCAAAGATTCCGGCTTAAAGGTACAGGCTGCCATAATGGACGACATTGTACGCGTTACCGGTAAAAAAATCGATGATTTACAGGAAGTTATAGCACTGGCAAGGAACGCCAACCTGGGTATTCCTTTACAGTATATCAACATGAAATCCTGATTTTTTTTGAATTATCTTTGAGTGTTTAAGAAAAAAGATATACCTTTGCACTCTGTATTTACAAAATTTTGATATGAAACAGGGAATCCATCCAGAAAGTTACAGATTTGTGATATTTAAAGATATGTCAAACGGTGTTAGCTTTTTAAGCCGTTCTACCGCTCCTACCAAAGAAACTGCTCAATGGGAAGACGGTAACGAATATCCGTTGATTAAGTTGGAAATTTCCAATACTTCTCACCCTTTCTACACCGGTAAGAATGTATTGGTGGATACTGCCGGACGTATCGATAAATTCAACAAACGCTACGCTAAGAAAGCTTAGTAGTTTTCGAAAATATTTTTTCAGAGAATCCCATCGGTTAATCGATGGGATTTTCTATTTTTAGCCCCTATGGAGCGTAATTACATACTATTTGACACGCCCGTACGTGATTTGTTATTCCCCTTTACACATACCAGACCCATTGCAGCCTGCCGCGTAGGGATGCTGACCATTCAGGAGAAGTGGGAAAAGTGGCTGGGTGCAGGAATTAGTCATTTCACCGTACAGCATCTGCAGGAAAAGTATCCCTTGCAACAGGGGACTTCAGATACCATCAACATTTTGATCAGCGGGCATTTGCTGCCGGACGAGCAGCTGGTGGCCGCCATCCATGCCTTGCAGCCGGAGGAGGAGCTGTACCACGAAAATCACCTGATAGCGAAGGTGATCCGGGGCAGGGAGGTGCACCTGTTGCCGGCGAACGCCCGGAAAAATTATACGGGCAGGGTATTGGGAATTCATAAACCCTGGGATATTTTTGCGCTCAACGACCAGGCGATCCGGGAGGATTTCCGGCTGTTGACGGCGGGCCGCGTGTCCGAGCCGTTGCCGGAAGGGAACCAGGTGATCAATCCCGGCCAGGTGTTCATAGAACCCGGCGCCAGCGTGCAGTGCAGCGTGTTAAACGCCGCTGCCGGGCCGATCTACATCGGTAAAGACGCCGTGGTGATGGAAGGCAGCCTGGTACGGGGGCCGTTTGCCATGGGCGAGCGGGCCGTGCTGAAGATGGGCAGTAAGATTTACGGCGCTACTACGCTGGGGCCTTATTGCATCGGCGGCGGGGAGATCAAGAATGTGGTGATGTTCGGGTATTCCAATAAATCCCACGACGGATATTTAGGCGATGCCGTGATTGGCGAGTGGTGCAACCTGGGCGGCGGCACCAATTGCAGTAACATGAAGAACAACGCATCCACGGTGCGCGTGTGGATGGAGGCGAAGCATGAGGCGGAGCCGGCAGGACTGAAATGCGGCGTGCTGATGGGCGATTATAGTCGCACCGGCATAGGCACCAACCTGAACACCGGTACCGTGGTAGGCGTATCCTGCAATATTTTCGGCGGGGTGATGCCGCCGAAGTTCCTGCCGTCCTTCAGTTGGGCGCAGGGGGATACCGTGTCGCGCTACCGGAAGGAGGAAGCGCTGAAAGATGCCGCGGCCTGGATGAAGCTGAAAGGGCGGGACATGGATCCGGCGGATACCGCTATACTGGCGGGTTTACACGCCCGTACCGAACCGGGAGAACTTTAAAACTTAATACCACAATTATATTATGAGAAAAAAAATTGTTGCAGCGAACTGGAAGATGAACCTCACGCTGGCACAGGGCGAACAACTGATCAACGATATGCTGGCGGCAGGCCTGAAGCTGGCGGAAGGCCAGGAAGTAGTGATTTCCACTCCGTTTCCTTACCTGACAAAAGCCAAGGCTTTACTGAAGAATTATCCCGGCTTTTTCACAGGTGCGCAGAACTGCTACAGCGAGAAATCAGGCGCTTATACCGGCGAGGTATCTGCGGAGATGTTGCAGTCAATTGGTGTGGATTATGTGATCCTGGGCCATTCCGAGAGAAGGGAGTATTTCGGTGAGAGCAATGAGATGCTGGCTAAAAAGGTGGACCAGGCGCTGGCTTACGGCCTGAAGCCAATTTTCTGCTGCGGCGAGCCGCTGGCGGTGCGCCAGGCCGAAACGCAGAATGCGTATGTGGCTAAGCAGCTGGAAGAGAGCCTGTATCACCTGACGGAAGAGCAACTGAAAAATGTGGTGATTGCCTATGAGCCGATCTGGGCGATTGGTACCGGTTTAACGGCCAGCGCGCAGCAGGCGCAGGATATGCATGCTTATATCCGTTCGCAGATTGCGGCGAAGTACGGCCGTGAGGCGGCGTTGCGTATGTCTATCTTGTATGGTGGCAGCGCCAAGCCGGGTAATGCGGCGGAGCTGTTTGCCTGCCCGGATGTGGACGGCGGCCTGATTGGCGGCGCATCCCTGGTGGCGGCGGATTTCACGGCTATTATCAGCAAACTGCCTTAATGGTGCTAATAAATTGAAAATACGCAGCTTACATATGGCTGCGTATTTTTTTAGTAAAAAATGCTAAAAAAATTAGTAAATCAAAATAAAGATTGTATATTCGTATTGTCATTCTAACAAACAGATTTAAAAGGAACTGTTATGAATACGAGTATTGAAAATGCAGAAGCGTTATTTGATTACCTGGTGGTAGTGAATCCTGATGTGCTGGTATCGAAGGATATTGTGCGCATCCGGCAGTTTATCGGGAGGGAGATAGGGGATGAAGCGATGGTGAATTCCTCCGTACAGATCCCGCTGTTTCGTTCGGTTTTCCCGGAGCGTTTCCAGGAGGTGTTTATGGAAACCCTGGAGAGCATCGCAAAGGAGCAGGCCGGGTTTGCGGTGTACACATCCCGGATTGACAGCTGTCAGCATGAGGATGGAAGGAGCAGTATTTTCGTGAATGTGGCGAATGTAAAGCCACTGGTAGGTTTGCAGCGTGCGTTATTGCAGCGTTTCGAACTGCCTCAGCAGGATTATCGTCCGCACATTATGGTAGCGGGCCGTATTCAGCATCCGGGTTTAAACCGGTTTTTGCCCCAGCTTTCCCAGCAGATGTTTGTGCGTAGTTTTGATTGCCATTGTTTCAGTGTACTCCGCCGTCCTGCTTCGGGAGGGAAATATGAGCGCGTACGCGATTTTGTTTTTGGCGATATTGAGCATATGGTAGGCTCTCTGTTCCATTATGCCGCATAGCCGTTGCCGTTAGCCTCCGTTATCTTTTTTACTGCCCTGTAAATATTATGGCAGCCTACGTTTCCGATGGCCTGGAAAGTCGGGATTTGCAAGGCGTGGCGTTGCGAGATGTGGTGTTGCAAGATGTGCCCTGTAGCGCGTAAGTGCTGCGGTGCGGGGGCGTCGTGTACGGATAGTTTACGTGATCCGGAAACAGCGGCGCGTGGTGGTGTTTGGTTAGGGGGGAGGGGAGAGATTTAAGGCGGCGGCGTGGCGGGGTTACGTCCCCGGAGCGGAGTGCGCGCGGGGCATGCCGTGGGCCTATGGCCGCGGTAGGGACAGGTGTTCCAGGAGGGCTGGTAGCGTGGAACGCGCTGTAGCAGCGGCGTTTCGCGACCGTATAAAATTATTTGCAAAGCCGACTTTTGAGTCCATTGTTCATCCATGTTTGTTTTACCCCAACCTCAATGTAACCAGTACTTGCTACCCCATTAACCATTTTTCAAACCATATTAGCCGGAATTCTTTTGAGACCTATTGTATTTAGACTTAAATTAGAGGAAATATTGTCAACCATAATTCCGCTTATTAGATTTTAACATTGCGAAAAAAGTCTCAAAAGGCCATAGAGGTGATACTTGTTCCCCATAAACTGCAGTAACCATACAGTATGTGAGGGTTTAAAAATTTGCCCTGTTGGTTGATTCTTGCTAGTAACTTTATTTCCTATTTTATTGCCATGGCAACAAATTCAATTGTACATAATAAGATCGTCGTAAAAGGTCTTGTACAGGGAGTAGGCTACCGCGCTAATGCTAAACATGTCGCCGATTTGCTGGGCGTGCAGGGTAGCGTCAGAAACTTATCCGATGGAAGCGTCACTATTGTCGCAGAAGCTACTGCAGAAGTAATGGAAACCTTTTTAGAGTGGTGCCGCAAAGGTCCAAGACCCGCAGAAGTCCGGGAAATGGAAGTGGTACCGGGAGAAGTGCAACATCTTAAAGACTTTCTCATCCTGCACTAACGGTTAGGGGCACACGATATTCACTGCTGCAGCTGCTTGTAAAAAATACAAGCCGCGCGCCGGCAGGCGCACGGCTTTACACAACATTGCCGGCAGTCGAAAATACCCGGCGGCGTATCAAAAATGATGGATATTTCTACTTACTCACGCGTGCCTTCAGGGACTTATCCAGCGCCGCTTTAGGTATCACCACCGAAATCGTATTATTGGCAAAATAAGCCTCGGAAACATTCAGGTAACCATGATACGGCCCTGCCTGCCCCCAGGAGTTTTTCACCACAAAAAAGGTCTTGCCTTTGGGGCTTTGTCCTATACCGGTGATATGCATCAGGTGATCATCTTCCGTCACCAGCTCTTCGAATAGCCGTTGACGCGACTCCTGGGTTACCGGCGTTTCTTCCTGGTCAGGGTTAACCGGTTTGGCGCGCATCAGGGAGTCCACGGCAGGCACCAGCGCATAGCCGCGGCCCATTGCCCATCCCTTGTTGGATACATCCGCATCCCAGGCTACGGTATAGCCCTTCCTTACGGCAGTTTTGCAGGTTTCCACCAGCTCGTTCAGCGGCACGTTATAGTAGCTGCCGTTGCTGAAGTTGTCCGGCACTTCCAGCACAAAACGCTGGTCAAACGGATGGTGGGTAAAGGAAGTCAACCCTACATAATCATCAGGATCAAATTTCAGTACGTCCTTCGCGAATGTCTGCGGCGTATAGGTTTTACCGTTATACTCAAACGAAGCCGGCGGCGCGCCCATGTATTTATCCAGGATCACGATGGTGCTGTCCAGCCAGTTATCCTCTACAGGACGGCGTTTCTTCAATGCTGAATCCAGGTAGGCCTTCAGCTCCTTCACCATTTTGCCGTGGTTGAAGGCGGTGACGCCATTGATTAGACCGGTGTAGGCGCTTTCAGGCACTGCGCCGTATTTGGCGATGGACTGGATCACATCATGCCCCAGGCCGCCTTCATCAAACCGGGCGAAGCCCTGGCGGAGTATATAATTCTTTGCTTTTTCGATGTAGATGTTCCTAACGGTAAACATCTCGGAGATGTCAGGAGTGGGCTCCCCCTTGCGGATACACTCCGACTCGATCAGGGAAGTAGTGGCGAAGCACCAGCAGGTACCGGTAGCCTGTTGATTCTTGACGCTGGTAGCGGCGTTCAGTTTTCCGTTGACCAGGCTGCTGTCCTGCGCATAGGCGGCTGCAGCGCCGGAAAGGAGTAACGTGAGGAATATTGATTTCATAATGCAGTAGATAGCTGATGTTGGCTAAAGATAATTGTTGCTACTGCAAAAATAGCACTGTCTGCCTTAGCAAACAGTGCTATTTGATAAATGAAGAACGAAAATCGTAATTACCGGCGTTAGCTATTGAAACAGACTGCGTTACGCAGCAGGATAATATGATTACCGGCAAATGGGGTTAATCCTTGTTGGTATTGGAGGAGCGGATATTCAGGTGGCCTTTGCCGCCGCTGATTTTCAGGTCCTGCTCATCGATCATGGCCTTGTACTTCCGGGTAACGCTTTCCGGCTGTGTGACGCCGTTTACGCGCAGGGTATTGTTGCTGTACTCGATCTCGTAGTTGCTGTTTTTATCCAGCAGTTTATCGGCAGCCATTTCATCGATGATCTTGTGGTATTTGTTGGAGCGGGCAGTGGCCAACTCGCGGTGGCGTTCTGCACGCAGCCTGTTCTCTTCAGCCAGTTCGCGGTGCTTGTCGGCCAGTTCCATGTTCTTTTCCACAATCTTACGGTTTTGTTCAGCAGCAAGGCGGCCCCTTTCCGCGGCGAGGCGGCCTCTTTGCGCTGCCAGCCGGCCTGCTTCAGCAGCGGCCCGTCCGGTAGTATCGTCTGAAAAAGAGTAGTTGTAATGGAAGTTGTTGGCGGCATGTTTTGCACTGGCTACCTGGTGGTACACATAGTTACGGATAGAGTCCACATTCACATTGGCACTCACACTGGTTTTCACGGAAGCCATGATCTCATCGAAATTGATGCTTTTCAGCGCTTCCCTGGCCTCCTTTTGCGCGGCTGCCATTTCCGCATTGATCTGTTTCCAGTCTACCTTATCCAGCGCGGCTTTGGATTCAGCCTGGATCTTTTTCATATCCACGTCCCTGAGCTGCGCCATGGCTTTGTGAATGGTTTCTTCCGCTTCGCGGATCTGTTTTTCCAGCTTTTTCTGCTGCGCAGGGGTCAGTGCGTCTGCTGCGTACACGAAGGAAGAATTGTTGATTCTTACCGGAGGTGCAGGCGGAGCTGGCGGTTCAGGGAAGTCGGCACTGCCGGGGGCCGGTGGCGCAGGCGGTACATCCGGAATGGAAGCCGGTGGTAATGGCGGCGCCGGCGGGATGGTATCAGCGGTGGCGGCGATGGCTGCTTTGTCCGGGCAGGAATGCTCCGCCGCAGTTTCGCTAGTGGTATTTGTAGCTATAATGGCTTCGTGGGCGGGCGTTTCAATGGCGGCCGGCTTCTTGCCGGAAGCTTTCACCTTCGCAGGGTTGAACCATGCGATGGACACGATGCCGGCGGCAATGATCATTACAGCAAGAAATTTTTGACTATAGTTGAGATTTTTTGTTTTCATTTCCATGATGCGTTTAATGCGATTAAACAGATGCTGTTTGTTGTTTGCAGCAGCCATGGCCAGGGAATTGGATGATAACCGGTATTCTTCCAGTGCCACCAGGGCTTTGGCGTAGTGCAGGGGATGTACGGAATTTACCACCAGATCATCGCAGCAGTGTTCGCGCTCCTGCCGGATAATGCGGGATATCTGCCATACAAAGGGATTGAAGAACAGGATTGTTTCTACAATTGATTGGAAGATATTCAACAGATAATCATTGCGTTTAACGTGCGCCAGCTCGTGAAGGAGAATGGCTTCCAGCTGTTCGGTGGAAAGGTTGTTGACCATGGCCACCGGCAGCAGAATAATCGGTTTGAAAAAGCCCAGCATTACCGGCACCTGTATATAACCGGATACCAGCAATTTTACTTCCCGGGAAATATCCAGTTGGGCGCAAAGCCTTGCCAGGTGCTGGTCCCAGCTTGCGTCTACCGGACTCGTTTTGTCTGTTCTGATGCGCTGTAACTGCGCCAGATCAGCAAACAGTTTGATCGTCATGATACAGAAACCGATCACATAGAGCGTTACCAACAGCGGTAACCAATTTTCCAGCTGTGGGAAAATGCCTTTCAGCCCGTCCTGACTTTTATACACGGTTTCCACCACCGGCGCGTCGACTGCATTGAGTTGCAGTTGCAGCACGGCAGCTTCCATACTCTCTCTGCTGGCCTGAAATGTGTTGATCTGCCGGCAAAGCGTGATCACAAACCAGGTGAATATCCCTCCCAACGAAATAACCGAGAGGTTATATTTGATCCTGGCAGAAGCCATTGGCCACAGCGCCAATACTATCCGCAAGGCTGCAAATACGCAAAGCGATTGCCAGGTGGAATGCAAGATGGTCCATCCAAGGGCGCGTACCAGGTCCGCAGTGAGAGGTAAAAAAGTCATTTGACAGGATTTAGATGGTTTATCGCTGTTGTTTTTCTATATCGTTGAGGTATTTACGAATCTGATCCAGTTCCTCGTCTGACGATTTATGATGGCCCAGGGCCTGCATCACCAGTTGGGTGGCAGAACCGCCGAACACGGTGTCTATCATTTTGCTGAGCAGTTGTTGTTGCGTTTCCTGCTGGGATACCGCCGCCGCATATACATGCGTTTTGCTGCTGGCATCGCGGGACAGGAGTCCTTTTTCATACATGATCTGCATCAGCTTCAGGGTAGTGGTATAACCCGCCTCTTTGGTTTCGGCCAGTTTTTCGTGTACTTCACGAACGGTGCTGGCGCCTCTTTCCCAAAGAATGCCCAGGATCTCCAACTCACTTTCTGTAGGCTTTTGCTGTTTCACTTTCTTGGTAATTATAATGATGAAATGTGTACTTGTTAAAACGATGCGCGAACATCTACGAATATCTTCGTAAACAAATGTACGATAGTTTTCGTAATTGCAAAATATTTCGCAAAAAAAATTTAGACCGCCCCTGTTTGATTGCTTTTTTGCCGCAGCTGCTTCGTCGTCTTCCGGCTTCCATCCGCGCTCCAGCCCGGCGCATCAAACAAATAATGCAGCGCCTCCCTTACGGATGTGGACCGCCGCAGGTCCTGCCAGATGGCCACCCATTCGTGCGTGGCTATACGCAATGGGTTATAGGTATGGATATTGGACGTCAGGCCATATGTCGGGCGTTCCCGCTCTGGCGTGAATGTGCCAAACAAGCGGTCCCAGATGATGAGGATACCGCCATGGTTCCGGTCCAGGTAATCCAGGTCCGACCCATGGTGTACCCGGTGATGGGATGGCGTATTGAAAATATATTCCACAGGCCTGGGCAACTTATGTATCACCTCCGTATGTATCCAGAACTGGTAAATCAGGCTGATGGCCTGCATGGTCATGACCATCACCGGGTGAAAGCCTGCCAGTGGCATCCAGATCCAAAAAAGGAACGTCCCGGTGAAATTACCCGTCCAGGTTTGGCGGAGGGCAGTAGCGAGGTTATACCGCTCGGAAGAGTGGTGGATCACATGGGAAGCCCAGAAAAACCGGACGCTATGGCTGATGCGGTGGAACCAGTAGTAGCTGAAATCATCCGCAAAAAAACACAATACCCATACCCACCATGCAAAACCCAGTGTAAGCAGTCGGAGGTGATCGTACACCAGCAGGTAGGCGCCGAGTATGACCGTTTTGGTAAACAGCCCGGTAATCACATTTCCCAGGCCCATGGCAATGCTGCTGGCGGCGTCTTTGGCTTCATAGCGATGCCGGTTATCTATCGTAGTGATAATGATCTCCGCCAGGATCAGGAGTACAAAACCGGGAATCGCATAGATGATGAGTTGCGGAGGCATAAGGTGGAACGCTTTCTATTAAATTACTGAATTTCCCCCGGATTCCGGCATAAAAAAAGCAGCCGGGGTTGCCGGCTGCCGTCCATAGTTGTGAGCGATGTTTATTTTACAGTCACCTCTGCCCTGCTCACCGCAGAAGTGCCGAAACGTCCTAATACTTTTACTTTTCCGTTGGCAGTCGTATTCTGCATATTGCTTTTTACATTCTCCAGCACTTTAGCAAACAATCCGCCTGCATTTACCTGCTCGTTAACCTGGGTCAAAAAGTCATAGCTGGGTTTGGAGAGAGAGGAGAGCCGTACAATGATCTTCTCCCCGGACTGGAACGGTTTATCGTAATCGGTAATCCCTTCGGCAATGGGCAGTATAAAGGAACCCCCGTCCGAAACACCCTCATCATAACTGCCGTCAATAGAGAAGTTATCTTCCAGGCGGCGGGTGGTATCGTTACGGTAGGACCTGATCCAGTAGTAGTCCACATTGCTCTTGAGGTCCTTTGCATAAAAGCGGGCGTAGTAGCCTTCCTTGCCGGAAATGGATTGTTCCTTCGTCTTAAACTCGTAAGTGATGGAATCTACCGGTGGCACGCGTTTCAGGCTGTCCAGCCCTTCCAGTATTTCGCCTTTGTATTCCATGTGCAGTTTGTACACATGACCTACAACGCCAATGGCTTTTGCACTGGCGTCATAGGTATAATAACCATTGTTGTAGGTAAAGGCGTAGCTGTCGCCACTGGTAAGATCATGAACGGTAAGTTTCGCATCGTCCACCACGGGGGCAGTGCCTCCCTGTGTATAAGGCACGCTCATGGTGATACGGATTTTCTGTATGCCTGTTTCGTTGGTGATCCAGGCATCCAGTACGGGATACGACTGCCCGTTGGGCACATTCAGGTTGATCGCATCCTCGCAGGCGGTGAATGCGCCGGCGATGATGATGGATATGTAAAGGAGTAATTTTTTCATGACTGCACGTTTTGCTGTTAGAACTTGAAGTTGTAAGTGATGCCCGGAATGATGGAACCGATGATAGAGAAGCGTACGGCTTCCTTCAGGTCCGGATTATCCGGGTTTTGCCTGAAGTACACGGTGTAGGCATTGCGGCGGGCGTACACGTTATACAGGGAAAATACCCATTCCCCTTTCCAGCGTTTCAGCTGCTTACCTTTCAGCGTCACAGAGAGGTCCAGGCGGTGGTAAGGCGCCAGGCGGTAGTTGTTGCGCTTTTCGGTACTGTTGTACGGGATATCCCAGTCCTGGAATTCCAGGCGGTTGTCCGCAAACGTAGCAGGCGTACCGGAAGCAAACACCCAGTTGGCGGAAAGAGAGGTGCGCTTGGTAAAGGTATGCGTGAGTACGAGGTTCAGGTTATGGGTACGGTCGTATCGATTGAGGAACCATTCATTCAGGCTGATGCCGGGCGTCTTGCGCTCTGTCCTTGACAGGGTATAGCTCACCCAACCGGTGGTTTTACCGATATCTTTTTTCGCGTACAATTCAAGTCCGTAGGCGCGTCCCTGTGATGGCAGCAAATCTGCTTCAATCAAGGGGTTCAGCTGCAGGTTGGCATTGTCGATATAATCCAGCTGATGGTCGGTGGTTTTGTAAAACACTTCCGCAGAAACTTCATAGTTATCGTTGGGCGCATTATAGAAATAACCTACGGTGTACTGGTCTGCAACCATCGGCTCGATGTTGTTGGTGCTTGGCGTCCAGATGTCCAGCGGCGTTGGCGAGGCGGTGTTGGACAACTGGTGCATGAACTGCGTGGTGCGGCTGTACGCCACTTTCACGGCGTTCTGGTCATTGAAGGCATAGCGGATGCTTGCGCGTGGCTCAAAGTAGTGATAGCCTTTCATTTTTTCGCCGGCGCCGTATTCCTTGATTTCGAGCAGGCGTTTGCGGATGCCTGGCGTAGTGTCCGCATAATAATACTCAAACCCGCTACCCAGCAGCTGGTAGGAAGATACCCTCAGGCCGTACTGAATACCGAAATGCTTGTTGGGTTTGTATTCATGATCCACATACACGGCGGATTCCAGCGCGTGTTTATCAGGCAGCGTTTTTACATGCTGGTCGTTACCTTCCGTGCCGATGCCGGTACCCGGTTTAAAGGTATAATACACGCCATGTACGCCAAAATGCAGCGTGTTGGCGGAATTCAGGTAGTAGGTGAAGGAGGGTTTTACGCCGTAGTTGATGATATTGGAAGTCCAGTCATAGCCCTGCTGCTCTTCCGTAGAAGATTTCTTGCTCTCGTTGCTGAACTGGAGGCTGTAATCGTACTTGCTGTAATAGGTGCTGAGGTTGAGGAACAGGCGGTTGTTGAATACGTGGTTCCAGCGCAGGGTGGCGGTAGCGTTACCCCAGTTCATATTCACATCTTTCCCGAAACCAAATACATCCCTGCCGAAGTAACCGCTGAGGAACAGGGTGTTGTTGCTGTTGAACTTATAGTTTGCCTTTGCGGTGAGGTCATAGAAGTTGAGTTTCGTATCCTTCATGTCCCCTTTCACGAAAGGTTTCATGAGTACGTCGATATAGGACCTTCTGGCGGCGACGATGAAGGAAGATTTATCTTTTACGATCGGCGCTTCCAGGGAGAGGCGGCTGAAGATGTTGCCGATACCGCCATTCAGGGCGAGCTTCTGGTTGTTGCCATCCTTCATGCGGATGTCCAGTACGGAGGAGGTGCGGCCGCCGTATTCCGCCGGGAAGCCTCCTTTGATGAGGTTCAGGCTCTTCACTGCATCCGGGTTGAATACGCTGAAGAAACCCAGCATGTGGGTGGAGTTATATACCGGCGCTTCATCCAGCAGGATGAGGTTTTCATCGGAGTTACCTCCGCGTACGTTGAAGCCGGAAGCTCCTTCGCCAACGGTATTTACGCCCGGGAGGGTCTGGATGGCGCGGAGTACGTCCACTTCACCCATGAAAGTGGGCATGGCTTTCATCTGCGCAATGTCCAGCCGGTTGATGCTGGTATTAATGGTGTTGATGGCTTTTTCCTGTTTATCGCACCGGATGGTGACTTCATTGAGCTGGCTGGAACTGGCTTCCAGCTTCACATCCAGGGTGGTGTTCTTTTGCAGGTTGAGCGTTGTTTTAAAGTTGCTGTAACCGATATAGCTGAATTGCAATTCCTGTTCGCCTGCGGGGAGGGTGATGGAGTAGAAGCCGTATTGGTTAGTGACGGTGCCGATGCTGGTACCTGGTTTGCCAACCGAGATACCGATCAGGCTTTCGCCGTTCTGTTTATCTTTCACATATCCGCTAACAGTGTACCTGGCTTGTTGCGCATACGTAACGGTAGCGCCAAACAGCAGGATGATGGCGGACAGCAGCATGGTTGCCCTTGTTTTCATAAAAGGTAAATGCAGTTTAAATGAGTTTTTCCGGTTTTGTAACATGCATATATGACGAGGGGCAGCGTTCTTACCCCTACCCGGCATGAAAATAAAAATGAAATACGGGTTTACAGAGCCGGTTGTAAAAATTTAATGTGCTACAACGCGGTCTGTAAACCCGTAAAACGGCAATATCCTGTATGGGCGTCAGTCTAGTACGGCACAGGCAAAACCCAGGTTGGTAACGAGTTCTATGATTTCCTGCTCCTGGAAGGTAGCCGGACTGGCTACGCGGAGTACCCGGTCGCAATCTTCCAGGTCCACACTGCAAGATTGCACCTCAAAGAGGGATGAAATGGCCTTGATGACGTTATTTTTATCATGAACGGACGTAATATTTGTACGGAATATTCCTATCATTTCGTTTCTTATTTGGTTATTCGGAATATTTTTGTGCAAATTTGCTATTGTTATCCCAACTAACTGTTACACCGGAAGGAGTAAAATTTATATGAAACGGATTATTTATGGCCGTAGTTATAAAAAATGAAGCGAGTGACATCCTGTTGCAGGAAGAGATGGACTTTGACGTGAGTAAGCTGTGGTCGCCCACTATTTCAGAGGATGTGAAAACCATCTCCTACGATTTCGGGAATGCCACGTTTAATAGTCTGTACTTCGATGGTTACCACCTGGGCCATGGGACGGCCCATATATACGAAAACCTGCAAATTTTCCATACCAAAAGTACCAGTCAGCTGGTGGACATGCTGTTTTTACAACGGGGCAGCTTCAATACCGGCGTAGACGGGGTAACGGACCACCTCCGCTTTTCCACCCTGGAGCATAACCTCCTGTACACTCCTACCGGCGATGAAATGGCGGAAGTGGAGAAGCAGGATGACCTGAATATGTTTGTCATCAGCATTTCTACCGACCGTTTTTTATCACTGGCGGAGCATAACGGGGATTTGCTGGGCAGGATCGCAGAACGGGTGGCGGGTAACCGCCCTGCCATACTGGACCAGCGGCATAACCTGCATATCACTCCGAGGATGAACGCAATCATAGAGGAAGTAACGCATTGCAGCTTCCAGGGCGGTCTTAAAAAATTGTTCTTACAGTCTAAAACGCTGGAACTGCTGGCATTGCAATGCAGCCAGGTAGGAGAAGGGCGGCAACAGAAAGAGAATAAGCTATCCGCATCCGACCGCGAAAGGCTGGAATATGCCCGCACCGTTTTGCTGGCCAATATGCAGCAACCGCCGACCCTGGGGCAACTGGCGCGCCTGGCGGGCATCAATGAGTTCAAACTCAAAAATGGATTCAGGCAATTGTATAATACCACTGTTTTTGGCTACCTGAGTGATTACCGGCTGGAAATGGCGAAGGAAATGATCCGGGACGGCAGGAAGAGCCTGACGGCTATTGCCGAGGAAGCAGGGTTTTCCAGTCTGCCGCATTTCAGTACGGCCTTCCGGAAAAAGTTCGGGGTAAGCCCGAGCAGGATGAAGCATTAACGGAGGAACCCTCCCGTATATACGAAGCCCAAAGACGCCGGGCACGGCGCTTTGGGCTTTCTAATTTATATAACGTATGACCGCTGGCAGCAGGATGCACATTTTACCTGGCATACCTTCGCTTAACGGCTATTAATACGCTACTGTAAACTGCTGTTTCAGATGTTTCGGCGTTTCCAGTTCATCCAGCAGGGCAATCGCATAATCAGCCACTGAAATTTTACTGTTACCCGCTTCATCAGTCAGCAGGGTAGTGCCGCCCAAACGGAATTTACCGGTACGCGGGCCTGGTTCAATCATTGCCGCAGGGCTCAGGGCCGTCCAGTCCAGGTCATTTTCCTGTTTCAGTACCAGCAGGCCCGCACGGGTAGCTGCTGCAATAGGCTTCCATTCAGCCGGGAAGTGCGGGCTATCGAGCAGGAGCTGACCAGGCGCTACTTCCAGGCTGGCCGCGCCGCTCACCAGGATAAACCTTTTAATACCGGCTTTTTTCAAGCCTTCGATGGTCGCTTTGGTGGCCTGTACGTACGTGTCGCTATCTACCGCCTTATAAGCGCTTATAACAGCGTCATTACCGGCAACGGCTGCCGCTACCGCATTGGCGTCGGTAACGTCCGCCTGCTTCACCGTTAGCTGATCACTTTTCAGGGTGATTTTTCCGGGATTACGAACGATCGCTGTTACTTCATGACCTCTGCTGAGGGCCTCGTTCAGAATTTCATGGCCGATAAAGCCGGATGCGCCTATAATTGCAACTTTCATGTTTGACTATTTAAACTGTAATAAAAATAATTACAGTACAAAAGTAAGCAGGAATTTTATTGGAGCCAAAATTTTTTCCGGAGGGCTGGTAAAATTCCGCCGCCTTATGGATTACAAAACGTACCGGAAGGATGTTCCCTACCACTGCACCGCTGCCACGGCATATTGCCCGGCGCGCCTGCAAAAAAAACGGGTGGCCGCTGCAAAGCGCCACCCGATCTTTCTACCTATAAAAAAAAATAAACTATTTCTTAAGCGTCACGTGCGTAAGGAGAGGGGCCTTAGTCGATTGCTCCGGCTGCATCACCACCTTCGCGGTAGGCGCGGCCTCGCGGGTATGGAATTTTTCGCCCAGGGTAGGCGCAATCACCAGAGAAACGATAGACATCAGCTTGATCAGGATATTCATGGACGGGCCGGAGGTATCCTTAAACGGATCGCCCACGGTATCGCCGGTGACAGAGGCTTTGTGGGGCTCTGATTTCTTATAGTAAGTTTCGCCGTTGATCTCTACGCCTTTCTCGAAAGATTTCTTCGCATTGTCCCACGCGCCACCGGCGTTGTTCTGGAAGATACCCATCAGCACGCCGCTCACGGTAGCGCCGGCGAGGAAACCGCCCAGCACTTCAGGGCCTGCAATAAACCCGATGAGCAGCGGGGCAATCAGCGCAATAGCGCCAGGAGCCAGCATTTCCCGGATAGAGGCTTTGGTGGAAATATCCACGCACTTATCATATTCCGGTTTGCCGGTACCATCCATGATGCCCGGAATTTCGCGGAACTGGCGGCGTACCTCTTCCACCATCGCCATGGCAGCGCGGCCTACTGCTGCAATCGCCAGGGAGGAGAAGATGAACGGAATCATACCACCGATGAACAAGCCAGCCAGTACATCGGCCTTATAGATGTCGATACCGGAAATGCCTGCCACGCCTACAAAAGCGGCGAACAGGGCCAGCGCCGTGAGGGCCGCGGAAGCGATCGCGAAACCTTTACCGGTAGCGGCGGTGGTATTACCTACAGCATCGAGGATGTCGGTTTTTTCGCGCACTTCCTTAGGCAGCTCGCTCATTTCAGCGATACCGCCGGCGTTGTCCGCAATAGGGCCGAAGGCGTCGATAGCCAGCTGCATGGCGGTAGTCGCCATCATACCGGCTGCGGCAATGGCCACACCGTACAGGCCTGCAAATGCGTAGGAGCCCCAGATGCCGGCTGCCAGCACGAGGATGGGCAGCGTGGTGGACTCCATACCTACGGACAAACCGCCAATAATATTGGTAGCGTGGCCGGTGGCGGACTGGCGGATGATGGAACGCACGGGGCGTTTACCCATGGCCGTATAATATTCTGTAATAATACTCATGAGGGTGCCCACTGCCAGGCCTACTACGATTGCGCCAAAGACCTGTCCTTTCGTGAAGGCATGGCCGCGGAGCATCATCTCCGTATCAGGCAGGATCCAGTTTACCAGGAAGTAGGAGGCAATGAGGGTCAGTACGATGGAACCCCAGTTCCCCATGTTCAGCGCGCGTTGTACGACGCTGGTGTTTAAACCGGCGCTGTCGCTGATTTTCACGAAGAAGGTACCGATGATGGAAAACACGATCCCGATGCCGGCGATCAGCATGGGCAGCAGGATGGGGGCAATGCCGCCAAACGCGTCCTGGCTGGAGGTTTCAGAACCCAATACCATGGTGGCCAGTACGGTGGCTACATAGGAACCGAAGAGGTCCGCGCCCATACCGGCAACGTCGCCCACATTATCGCCCACGTTATCGGCAATGGTGGCGGGGTTGCGCGGATCGTCTTCCGGGATGCCTGCCTCTACTTTACCTACGAGGTCGGCCCCAACGTCCGCGGCTTTTGTATAGATACCGCCGCCTACACGGGCAAAGAGCGCGATGCTCTCCGCGCCGAGGGAGAAGCCGGTCAGTACTTCAATGGTTTTGATCATTTCAGGCGTATTGGCTGTAGCGCCAAAGAAGGAGCTCAGCACAATAAACAGCGCGCCCAGGCCCAGCACTGCGAGGCCGGCCACGCCCATCCCCATCACGGAACCGCCGGTAAAGGATACCTGCAGGGCTTTGGACAAACTGGTACGCGCAGCGTGGGCGGTACGTACGTTTGCTTTTGTGGCGATCTTCATCCCGATGAAACCTGCGACTGCAGAGAATATAGCGCCCATGATAAAAGCCAGTGCTATTGACCAGTGCGAATTGTCGTGAGTGGCGCCCATATAAGCCAGCAAAAGCGCGGCAATAATGACAAAATAGGTAAGGATCTTATACTCAGCTTTCAGAAATGCCATGGCTCCTTTTGCGATATGGGCGGCAATCTCCATCATTTTCTCGTTGCCGGCATCCTGGCGGGAAACCCAGGCGCTTCGTAACGCGGTAAATAACAAGGCTAGTAATCCAAAACATGGAACGAGGTAAACTATATTCATATAAGCGGATTTAATAAATGCAAGGTTGACAAAATTTGTTTAATAGTTAAAAGATCAAAAGTTTCCAAATAGTGTTTCAAATAAATATAAAACATAAAAAATTAATACTCACCTGTGTGAGTCCATTTTTTATAAAATTCGCTATGGGATTGGGTTTGGGAGGGCAGATTTTTTACCGTCAGGTTCCCTGCAGGAAGGCGTCCCCCAGGTGGGAGATGAGGTCGTTGGCGGTCATGGCTTCCTGCGATAACCTGGCGGCGGCAATATCCCCGGCGTAGCCATGCAGCCATACGCCCAGTATCATGGCGGCTTTCGGGGTATAACCCTGCGCCAGCATGGCGGTCAGTATGCCGGTCAGCACATCGCCGCTGCCCCCGGTAGCCATGCCGGGATTGCCGGTGGGGTTGAAGTAGATGGAGCCGTCCGGGCAGGCAATGGTACTGTACCTTCCTTTTAACAGTATATACAGCCCCGTTTCCACGGATTTACGGCTAAGCAGGTCCAGCCGGTCAAACTGGTTGACGCTTGCGCCAAAGAGGCGTTCAAACTCTTTAGGATGGGGCGTGAGCAGGGAGCCCTTCGGTATCTTGTATAACAGGTAGGGATATACGGAGATGATGTTCAGCGCGTCCGCATCCAGGACCATGGGCAGGGGATAGGCTTCCAGCAGCTTTTCCAGGGCCAGCGCAGTTTGCTGATGCGTGCCCAGCCCGGGGCCGATGCCGATGGCGTTGTATTTGGCCTGCTGTACATCCAGGTGGAAGTTGGTGCTGTACTGCAGTTCCTGGTCGGTAATGCACATGGCGGCGGGCTCGCCTGTTTGTATGATTTCGTACCCGCAGGCCGGTACATGCGTGGTGAGCAGGCCGGCGCCGGCGCGGAGGCAGGCGCGGCTGGCCAGCAGGGCGGCCCCTATTTTACCATAGCTGCCGGCAATGATGAGGGCATGTCCGTAGGTGCCTTTGTGGCCAAAAGGGTCCCGTGGTTGGTAGATGGTGCGGATCATGGCGGCATCCGTGAGGTGAAATCGTGCAGGCGTATGCGTGAGGTAGCCCGGATGCAGGCCAATGGGCAGCACATGCACTTCCCCGGCAAACGCGGCATTTTCCGGCAGCATAAACGCCAGCTTAAAGGTTTCGAAACTCAGGGTATGATGGGCCTGTACCACGGGCGTGTGCAGGGAGCTGTTATCGGCCTGGAGGCCGGACGGCATATCTATCGCCACTACGGTGTGGCGTGTACGTAAATCATTGATCCGGTGGATGACGCCGGCCAGCCAGCCTTCTATGGGTTTATGCAATCCCGTTCCGAATAACGCATCTACGATAATGGCGTCTGGCGGTAGCGTGGGAAATGCCTGTATGTCGTTAAGCGGGTGGATATGACCGGGAAAGCGCTGCTGCAGCCGTTCCTGGTTGGCCAGGTTGTCCGCGCTGGCGTTGCCGCCGAGCAGCCAGGCATTGGCGTCGTACCCTTTTTCCAGCAGCTGCCGGGCAATGGCCAGGCCGTCGCCGCCGTTGTTGCCTTTGCCGCAGATGATACAGATGGGATGGGCAGGGGGGAAATGATCTTCCATCCAGGCAGTACAGGCCGCTGCCGCACGTTCCATCAGGTCAAGACTGCTTACAGGCTCGTGTTGAATAGTATATGCGTCGGCTTCACGGATTTGTGCTGCGCTGAAGATTTTCATACTTAAAATTAGGGAATATTTACTTTACCAGCAGGGGCCTGACGGCAGTGCCATCGCTCCACTGCCCCATGTACAGCTGTGCGGCGCTGCGGCCCAGCGCGGTATCGCAGCCTTTCTGGTACAGGGCGCAGTCCAGCAGGGCATCGGCGAGCTTCCAGTAGCAATAGTAGTCGGTAGCGTCGGTTCGCGTACCGGTAAACGATGCGCTGATCACGGCATTGCGCTGGCCGGAATCGAAGAACATATCCGTGGACGCGGCTTCGCCATGGTTGGCGGAAATAGCCGGCGTGCCGTGATCGTCCGCCTGGTGAATGATGTAGTTCTTATTGGCGGCGGTTATATAGGTGGTGGCTTTGTACAGCATGTCCGAAAACGTAGTGCCGGCACGGTTATCATATTCTTCCGTGATCAGCAGCATTTTGATCCTGGACGACATGTTTTTGTACGAGGAAGCGGCGCCCTGGGGAGCGTTGCCCGTACCAGGGCAAGCCAGCACCAGCGCCTTTGTGCCGGGAACGCCGTAAGTGACCGGCGTGAGCGCGAGGTTGGCGCTAACTACCGCCCCGTAGGAATGGCCGATGTAGGCGTATTTGCCTTTGATGGGCTGCGGCCAGGAAGGGTTGGCGGCAATGACTTTCAACGCCCGGCTGATGGCCGCGGCAGCATTGGAAGTGTATATCGCGGGAGTGGTGACCAGCGTAGCCTGGTATCTCGGGAAAATAACGATGTTGCCCCGGCGCACCAGGTGCCGGATCCAGCCGCCGTAGCAGGCGGGGTTCCAGGCGCCATAGCCATGGTTGAATACCACCACGGGCGCTTCTTTGGGCGTTGGATTTTGCGGATAATACAGCCAGAAACCGGCATTACCGTCGTCATAATTCAGCTTAGCCACGCCGGCATAGGGGTAGTCGGCCCCGCCATAACCTTCCGCCGGCTGTACCGGCTGTTTAATGGCCGGCCCTTCCGGTTCCGGTTTGTTGCAGGCGGTGTGCAGCAGCAAGGGGATAAAAAGCACGAATAGAAGGCGCATCGTTGCCGGAGTTAGCGGTTGTCCAAAATGAAAAACGGATTATGGGAAACCCCATAATCCGCTAAAATACGTTTTTTATTTTCCTTTCCTAGAAAGCAAATCTGGCAGATACGCCGCCGATTTCTTCGCCCATGTAGTTGGTAGGGCCTACAAACTGTACGAAAGGTTTCAGGTCCGCGCTGATATTGAGCGGGAACTTCTTGAAAGTATATTCAATACCGATGATACCATCCAGACCCGGGGTAGCGTAGGTGCCTTTACCTTTCTCTACATATTTATCCCAGTGATAGTCCTGGCGGTCCAGGATGCTCAGGTGTACGCCACCGCCGGCATACATGTTCAGACCCTGCATACCTACGTTCCAGTGGTATTCGTATAATCCGGTGAAAGTTACGTTAGTTCTGTTCGAAACGTTAGTGGTCACTAAACCTTCGATAGCATGAGGTCCCTGAATAAAGTGTTTAATGGTAAAGCCTACCATCCATGGATTCAAACGAATACCCAATGCAGTGTTATAGTTTTCTACACCATAACTGCCGCCGCGGTAGCTGCTTTTCTTTTGCGCGTTTGCCTGGATCGCCAGTACAGCGAAGAGGCTGAAAAGTAACACGACTTTTTTCATAGATGTGTTTTGAATTAAAGAAAAATAAATATTTGAGTCCTTTAACGTTAGATTTTTCTCTAAAGTATATGGCGTCCCAAAAAAAATTCACCAACATTTAACAATAACAATGCCAATAGGCGTAAACGTTAGGCTTTTTTTAACAGGCGCAGGTAGATAAATCCCGCCAATCCCGCGGCCAGCGAGGCGGCGATGACGGAGATGATGGCAATGGTCTGAATGGAACGGTCCGTATAGGCAAGTGTGGAAATGAATATGGACATGGTAAATCCTATCCCGGCAATCATCCCGATTCCCCACATCTGCAGCCAGCCGGAGCGTTCCGGCAGTACGGCCATGCGCAGCTTCACGGCGATAAACGACATCAGGAAAATCCCCAGCGGTTTGCCAAGGAATAAACCCGCCAGGACGCCGTAACTGATATCATGCTGCAGGGAGCCAAAGATGTCCCCCGGCAGGGCGATGGCGGTATTGGCCAGGGCAAACAGGGGCATGATCACGAAATTAACGGGGTCGTGTAAACTGTGTACCAGTTCTTCAATGCGTGACTGCGGAATGCAGAAGGCCAGCAGCACGCCGGCAATGGTGGCATGGATGCCGGAGTTGTAAATGCAATACCAGAGCACGATGCCCGGGAGGAAGTAAAGGATCAGCCGTTCTGCTTTCAGCAGGTTCAGCGCAACCGGGATCAGCAGCGCGCCCCCGCCGATCAGGAGGTATTTTATTTCCAGGTGCGGCGTATAAAAAATGGCGATGGTGAGTATAGCGCCCAGGTCATCGATAATGGCCAGGGCCATCAGGAAGATCTTCAGGCTTACGGGTACGCGTTTGCCCAGGAGGGATAGCACACCCAGTGAAAATGCAATGTCCGTCGCCATCGGGATGCCCCAGCCATGTGCATAATCCGTTCCGTGATTGAACAGCGTGAAGATAAGCGCCGGCGCTACCATCCCGCCAATAGCCGCCAGTACAGGCAGTATGGACTGTTTGATGCTGGACAGCTCGCCCACCGTCAGCTCCCGTTTAATTTCCATGCCTACGAGGAAAAAGAAGAGGACCATCAGCCCGTCGTTTATCCATAACAGTATGGAGTTGGGCAGCAACAGGGAACGGAAGTGATAATGATGGCCGGCAGCAGGGTCAAACAGCTCATTCCAGAAATTGATATAGGATTGTTGCACGCCGGAATTGGCCAGTATCATGGAAACGAGCGTACAGATGATGAGTACGATGCCTACGGCACGACTATCTTTCATGAACGTGTAAATAGGGGAGAGCAACGATTTCCGGATGATATGGAACGAATTTTTCAGCACGACGAATATAAGGTTTGGTAACCGGGCAAATATAGTCAAAAAAAATAGCCCCCTGCCGGAGCAGAGGGCTTATAGTTATTGCATTAGTTCGTATTTGCTTTTCGGTTGCCGCTTGACGTCCCATTTAAAATGTTCCAGCTTCAGCTCTTCCACCGGCCGCTGTGTAAACGGATAGACCGTGGTTTCCGGCTGCGTATAGAACACCGCCTTCTGTAGCTCGCCTCCTGCAAAGAACAGTTTGATGGTGGCCGAGAGGGTCCGGTTTACGTTCATATAGGCGCCCTGGTTATCCGTGGCGTAGGTAATGGTTTCCGCATTGCCTTCCACATGCATCCAGTCGAGCGACTGCTCTTTGATATAGCCGGTGATCAGGTTGCCTTTGATCTGGTTGTACAGGTCGGGCCCTGATTCGTTAATAATGAAAGCGTTTTGCTTCATCACCACTTTATCGGCTGTTTGATTTTTCGTGTACATGTAGATGGTATCGCCGTACATCTGCGTTTTCCGGTTGGTCCATAATACCGGGTCGCGGTAGAAGCGGAATACCGAGTCGCTCGTGCTGTAGTACACGCTATCCGCTACCCCCTGCAGGGAGTCGGAGAACATGCGCACGTTGTGATAAGCGAGGATATAACGGATATCCGCCGTGTCGGCGCTTTTATCTTTCTTTTTGAGGGCCATGCTGTCCGCATAATGCATCACGCCCGGCAGTGAGTCCGTTGGCGAAATGGCTTTCATGGGCGCAATTTTCACATGTCCCACATTATTCAGCTGCATACGGTCCCTGGATTTGGCCATGGCGGTATCTGCCATCATCATCATAACGGCGCCGGATACACTATCTTTTTGTTGTTTGGCCAGGAGTTCATCTTTTTTCAGGAACTCCGGCATGTTATCGATAGGGGTGACGGCCGTCCTGGTTTTCACCGGTGTGAGCCGCAGCGGGGGCGGCGCTTTGCGCAGGCCCTGCACGGAAGGAATGGTAAGGCTGTCGCCCGGTTTGATGATACCGGTAAACAGCGTATCTGCCGCCATATAGAAGGTATCCTTCTTGTTTTCCATGATCAGCAGCGGCTTTTGGGTAGCGAGCAGGGTTTTATGGTTCTGGTCCGCTACGCCGTAGTTGGCCAGCAGGGATACTTTATTGATGGTATCGCGGTACACCATGTTGCCGGTGGCATAGGCTTTTCCGTTGAGGCGGTCTATTTCCAGCTGGTCGGCGGTAAGGGTGCCGGTGCTGTCTTCGATCAGGGGGCGGTTGGTGAAATTACCGTAGCCTTTTTCCGTGTCGTAGTAGCCGCTGGTCACGTACATGATGCGTTTCCCTTCGTTGATGGTGGTAGGCGCAATGATGTTGGCGATTTTCGTTTCCGTGTTATAGAGTAATGCGTCCGTAGCGAGGGTGTAGTCCGGGTTTACGAGGACTACATTGCGCTGGAAGTGCATTTCTTTCATATCCACGTAGTAGAAGCCTTCATCGCTGGTGAGTACGCTATTGCCGTTGACGAGCTTACCGGTTTTAAGGTAGGAGCCTACTTTGGCGTTCATATCGTACACCAGTTCAGGGCCGGTGATGGTGACTTTATTATCGGTCATACGGGCATCGCCGGTAAGGGTGGCGATGCGGGTAGCCGCGTCGTAATTGAGCGCGCGGCCATAGATGTACACGCTGTCGGCCTGGTTGATACGGATATTGCCGTAGGCGTCGATAACGTTGGATTTCAGGTTCTGGATGGCGCTATCGCTCCAGAACTGGGTGGTACCCTGTTTCAGGTGTACTTTCCCGATCAGCTTTCTCACGGCGATGGAATCCTTGGTGATATCCAGCAGGGAGTCGGCATGTATGATTTCTATCCTGGTACCCTGAGCAGGGGGCGGCTGGTTTGGCACCTGCGCCCTTGCCGGCATCAGTGCGGCCAGGAAGATGGCAGACAGTAATAGCCCGGATTTAATGAATGCACGCATTGACAGATTATTGAGCTTTTACTGAGTCGGATGGTATTGGTTTTACTTTATCTTTTTTGCCAAAGAGGGAGAAGTGCACATAACGTTTAGGGTTGATGCGCAGGTCTTCCAGCAGTTTGTTCAGGTTGCCGAGCGAGTATTGCAGGTTGTTGTACACCTGTTTGTCGTTAAGCAGCAGCCCGGCCGTGCCATCGGTGGTATTGAGTTTGGCGATGGTGGCGTTCAGGTTGGCGGCAGTGGCCTGCAGTTCCGCCAGCGTTTTATCGATATTGCCATTGGCCAGGGAGCCGGTTGCTTTTTCGGCGTTGCTGAGGATGGCGGAAATTTTTTCGTTACTGTTTTTCAGGTTGGCGGTAACGGCCTGCAGGTTGTTCATGGTACCGGCTACGGCGCCTTTCTGCGGGTCCAGCAGGGTATTGAGGGCGGCGCTGGTATGGGTAAAGTTGCGGGTTACCACTTCCAGGTTACCGATGGCCTGATGGAGATGGCCTTTGGAGGTGGAGTCCAGCAGGCTGTTTACGTTGAGCAGCACGGAGTCGATATTCATGAGGGTCCCCTGGAGTTTTTTCACGAGGGGGTTGAGTTGTTCCTTGAGGGCGTCCGTCATGGAGCCGTCTACGGCGGCGTACACGGTATCTCCGCTGTTGAGGTACTCGGTGGAGTTGCCCAGGTCCAGCTGCACGGTTTTGCTTCCCAGCAGGTCGGAACTGATGCGGGCCACGGAGTTACGGGGGATTTCAATTTTTTTGGTGATGGTAAGGGTCACGAGGATGCGTCCTGCGTTTTGATCCATCACGTCCAGGTTGGCGACGTTCCCTACCACGAGGCCGTTTACCTGTACGGCGTTGGAAGGTTGCAGGCCATTTACCTGCGTATATACAGCGTAGATAGTTTTTGTCCGTTTAAACAGGCTCTTTCCCTTCAATAAATTAAAGCCCAGTACAAGGAGGGTAATACCTACAACAGTAAGTATGCCCACTTTTGTTTCGTTAGATAATTTGAGCATGTGGTTCGTACACGTTTGACGCAAAAATAATCAAAAAGGATGTCCGGGGCGTGTCAGAAATAAAATGTTGATAATTATAGGGAAGAATATTTGGGGAGGGGCGGAGTTTCCGGGGTACCGGGAGCGGCCAGGTGGCGGCGGCTCCCGGAATCCGGGTATAAGTTATGGCGTATTAGCGGCTGCTAACGGTATTGGAGGCGCCTTCTGCTTCGGCCGGGCGGTTCATGGTAAAGCGGCCCAGTTCATCACGGTAACGCTTAATCGCTTTATAGATCCCGTTGGCCAGTTCGGATTGGCCGCTGGCGGAGTTGAGGTAGTCTTCCTCTTCCGGGTTGGAGATGAAGCCCAGTTCTACGAGCACGCTGGGCATTGCGGTAGCGGAAAGTACCCAGATGCCTTTTTCGTTACGCTGCCGGGCGCCGCGGCTGATGCGGCCTACCTTGGTAAACTCGTCTTCAATGAGGGTAGACAGCCGGAGGCTCTGGTCAAAGTAAGCGTTACGCAGGGTGTTGAGCAGGATGAAGGTTTCCGGGTCCGTATCGTCCATCAGGGCGCGGGACTCTTCGGAATTGGCATCCAGCACGATTACGGAATTCTGTTTCAGGGATTCCATTTTCGCGTTGTTCTTACTGGTGGCCCAGATGTAGGTTTCCGTACCTTTTGCCGGGTTAGGGTAATAAGCATAGGTAGGCACTTTCACGGCTACTTTCTTTTTCCCTTTCTTACGGTACACGGTTTGGGAACCTGTTTGTCTTCTTATTTTAGCGGCGGAGTTACAGTGGATGGATACGAACAGTTCACCTTTGGCGTCGTTGGCGATGTTGGCTTTGACCCTCGGGTCATCGAAACGGTCGGTTTTTCGTGTGTACACTACCTTTACATCCGGCATGTTCTCTTCCAGGATCTTTCCCAGCTTCAATGCTACCTGGAGGGTTATCTGGCTTTCGGTGGAGTAGCTGCCGCGGGCGCCCACATCGTGCCCACCGTGCCCCGCGTCGATTACAATCGTTCTGATAGGCTTCCCCTGGTTTCCTGAAACGTCCTGTTTCGGGGAAACTGGTGTGTTTTTTGCCTGAATGAAAAAGGTACAGGTGAATAAAGTTCCCAGTCCTAAAGTCCAAAATCGGTTCCAGCGCATGATTCTCTTTTTAATGGGTGCTGTAATCACAAAAAATAAAAAATAAGTTTATTTGTCAAATTAATAATTTGCTGGCCACATGCGCACTTCTATTGCCTATTTCTTGCTTTCCCGCCAAACTTTACAAGTTATCATTTGTAATAAATTGTCCAAAAACTTGTAGGTTTGTGCCCGCCTTAACACATGAGCTCTAGCTACAAAAATAATTATAAAAAGTTTTTGCGACAGACATACCTGGCTTTTGCAGGTATAGTTATCGCCGTTCCCTTTATTATAGATGCATCGGCTGGGAATTTGCCACACGGATTTTTCGGATTTAACAAATTTTTTGCAGACACCGTTGCGCCTGCGAAAAAAGCGGATACGATTAAGCCGGTTGTTCCCTCCAGGCCTAAAGATACGTTGATTGCGCCTAAAACGGGCGATTCCGCGGCTTTAATATTGCCGGGGGATTCGACCCTGCGCGATACCACTATCGTTACGGTGGACTCCCTGTCTCTCCCCAAAGCCTCCAAAGACTCCCTGGACGCCGTGGTTACGGCCAAAGCGGAGGATTCCATGGTGCTGATGGTGCAGAAAAAGCAGTTCTACCTCTACGGGAACGCCAACGTAAAATATAAAACCATCGACCTGACGGCCCACCAGGTGAGCTTTGACCAGCAAACCGGGGTGATGACGGCCGTACACGGAAAGGATTCTGCCGGTAATTACATCGGCCGCCCCGTGATGAACGACGGCGGGCAAAGCGCCAAGTCGGACACGCTTGAATATAACTTCACTTCCTCCAAAGCGTTAATTATCAACACCAGGTCCCAATACGGGGAAGGCTATGTGCATAGTGAAAAAACCAAGCGCATGGCCGATAACACCATCTTCGGTTTCAAGAACGGCTATACGACCTGTAACCTGGATACCCCGCACTTCAGCTTCCGGGCTAAGAAAATCAAGGTAATCCCGGATAAACTGATCGTTTCAGGGCCTGCCAACCTCGAAATACAAGGCATTCCCACACCTTTGTTCATACCATTCGCCATATTCCCCATCACCCAGGGCCAGCGCTCGGGTATCCTGCCGCCGCAGTTCGTCACCAACGCGCAGAAAGGGATGGGATTGGAACAAGGCGGTTACTACTTCGGTATGGGCGAACACCTGGATATGACCCTCCGCGGGGATATCTACTCGTACGGCAGCTGGGCCCTCACCGCCAGCCCTACCTACCGCAAACGGTATAAATACAGCGGCGGGATGACGCTGAGCTTTGCCAATACCCGCCTGGGCGACCCGTCCGTGCCGCAGGAGTTTGTCAAGAGCCGCGATTTCCGCGTGATGTGGAACCACACGATGGACAGCAAGGCCCGCCCGGGTATTAACTTCGGGGCAAGCGTAAACTTCGGGACCAGCTCCTATAACCAGTATAACGTGTACGACTACGCGACCCGCGTAAACAATAACATCGGTTCCAGTATCAGTTTCTCCAAAACCTGGCAGAACAAGCCTTACAACCTCACCGTAAACTTATCGGATAACCAGAACCTGCAAACCCGAGATGTGTCCCTGACCTTCCCGGATGCGAACTTCTCGGTGCAAACCATCTATCCTTTCCAGCCGAAAGAACTGATAGGTACCGCGAAATGGTATCAGAAAATCGGTATCAGCTATACCAACCAGTTCCGTAACCAGGCTTACTTCAAGGATACCGCCTTCGGAAAAAAGGAGATGTTTGACGCATTACAAACCGGTATGCAACAAAATATCCCTATCTCGTTTTCCATCCCGGTGATGAAGTCATTCACCTTTTCTCCAAGCGTGAACTTTACCGAATACTGGTACACCAAAAAGACGGAGCGCCAGTGGAACCCGCGGAAAAGAAACCTGGGCACCGGGCAGATGGGCGCGCTGGATACCATCTATACCAATGGCTTTTTTGCGCAGCACGAGCTGAGTACCAGCGTATCGCTGGCTACCGCTTTATATGGTATGTATGATTTTGGACAGGGTAAGATCCGCAAGATCCGGCACGTTATGCGCCCCTCCATTGGGTTGACCTACCGGCCGGACCTCACGCAGGGCGCTTATTACGACATGAAGTATAACTCCAACGGGGATTTCCAGCGGGCGTCCTACTTCCAGGGTTCTGTCATCGGCGTGCCGGGCGAAGGGACTTTCGGAGGGATGAGCTTCTCCCTGGACAATAACCTGGAAATGAAAGTCTACAGCCGTAAGGATACCAGCGGCAATCATGAGAAGAAGATCAAGCTGCTGGATGGTTTCGGCCTGAATACCAACTATAACTTCGTGGCGGACTCCTTTAAGTTATCGCCTTTCAGCCTGTACGCCCGTACCAACCTGTTTGAAAAGCTGAATATCTCGGCCAGCGGTACATTGGACCCGTATGTGACCAATGAGCAGAGCGGCGTCCGCAAGGACCGCTACGTATGGCAGGATGGCAAGCTGAGTCTGGGCCGCCTCACGAATGCATCCATCACCATGTCCACTTCCTTCCAGTCAAAGGACAAGAAGGGCGGCGATGACCAGCGGCAAAAAACGCTGGATAGTTTGCAGAGCGTGATGGATCAGAATGCCTTGCAGGCGGCGCAGCAGCGGCAGCTGCAGATGATGCGCAACAACCCGGGTGAGTACGTGGATTTCGATATTCCGTGGCGGCTGGACCTTTCCTATAGCCTGACCTATACCAACCGCGTTATTCCGGATTCCGGCGGCGTGGTGAAGGAATTGCGGCAGTATGTCAGCTTCAACGGCGACTTCAGCCTGACGCCGAAGTGGAAGATCGGTATGAACAGCGGTTTCGATTTTACTTCCATGGAGATCGCCTATACGAACCTCTATATCTCGCGCGACCTGCACTGCTGGCAGATGTCGATCAACCTGGTGCCATTTGGTACCTACCGTCAGTTCAGTATTACGATCAACCCGAAAGCGGGTATCCTGCGAGACCTGCGGCTTAACCGATCGCGAACGTATTATAGTAATAACTAACGGTGTAGCCTATACGTAGAAAGCGTGTCGGTGTATAACGGTTAGGGATATACGGGAAAAGATATAAGAAAGACGAAGCGTTATGGCTTCGTCTTTTTTTTATGACTTCCGGTGGCGCTGCCGGCGCTACCGGTTCCCGCTAAGGCTCCGGTCTACCGGTTATATGCAACGTAATAGTCCCACATGATTTTAAA
Organism: Chitinophaga sp. CB10; assembly: GCA_001870995.2. GTDB lineage: Bacteria > Bacteroidota > Bacteroidia > Chitinophagales > Chitinophagaceae > Chitinophaga. Next base: position 135,318 of record MLAV02000009.1, on the reverse strand, counting down.
TACTTTCTCCTTCAGCGCAGGCACATCTTCTTTGGTAAGGCCGGTGGTAGGCACGGGCGGGAGGAAGTGATAATCGATATGATGCGGCCAGGCGTAAAAGCCTTTGTCCGCCGGGTTAACGATTTTGGTATGAAACAGCAGGGAAGGAATGATGGGTACCTGCGCTTCGATGGCGAGTGCGAAAGCGCCGTCGTAAAAGGGCTTCAGCGGCTCGTTGGTGCGGTTCCTCGTGCCTTCCGGGTAGAGGAGCATGTGCATGCCTTTTTCGAGCGCTTCACGCATTTGCAGCACGCTGTTTTTACGGCTTTGTTCATCCTTACGGTCCACCAGGATGCCGCCTATACGGTAAAGCACCCCGAAGAGGGGAATTTTACCCATGGATGCTTTGGCGAGCGTTTTATTAACGCCCGGCACGCCTGGTGTGGTAACGGGCACGTCGATGAGCGCATTGTGATTGCATACGACCACATAGGTTTTACCATCTTCAAAATATTCCCTGCCTTTGATCCGCACCGGGCAGCCGATCAGCGGCATATAGACTTTCATCCATATCCTGCCGATGGTAATGAAGCCGCGTGTTTTTTTAGGATCAGGAAAAAAGGAGAATATCCAGATAGGGATAAACACAATCAGCATGGTACCCGCAAAGAGCAGGAGAGCATACAGCGCAAAGATTCTTCCGAATATATCTTTTATCAGTTTCATATAGCCGTTCATTCGCTATTCAGCGCATACCCGAATATATTAAATATTATTTACTTGCAATTATAATCGCCAGTCAACTGGTTCAATACCCGCTTTTGCCAGCAGTTCATTTGTTTTGGAGAAGTGCTTGCAACCGAAGAAGCCTTTATCCGCGCTGAAAGGAGAGGGGTGCGCCGCTTTGAGTATATGGTGTTTGGTAGCGTCTACGAGGATTTGTTTATCCTGAGCGAACCTTCCCCAGAGCAAAAATACCACATCCCTTTTCTGATCTGATATCTTGCGTATAACGGCGTCTGTAAAGGTTTCCCAGCCGATCTTGGAATGGGAGGCCGGTTCATGCGCGCGTACGGTGAGGATGGCGTTGAGCATGAGTACACCGTGTTCTGCCCATTTGGTAAGGTTGCCGCCGGCAGGAGGTTCCAGGCCGAGGTCAGCCTTCATTTCCTTATAGATATTGACGAGGGATGGAGGAGGTTTTACGCCGTCCTGCACACTGAAGCAAAGGCCATGCGCCTGCCCTTCGTTATGATACGGATCCTGGCCAAGAATAACTACCTTTACTTTATCGAAAGGAGTTTTGTCGAATGCGTTGAAGATTTCATCCCCTTTGGGATAGATTGTTTTACCGAGCGCCTTTTCATGTTTCAGGAACATGACAATCTGTTCGAAATACGATTTCTGGAATTCGTCTTTCAGTACTTCCTTCCAGCTTGATTCAATTTTTACGTCCATATAATCACAACATTATCGAAAAAAATAAAATTAATTTGTTTTTTTAAGAGAAAAATTTATACATTTGCACTCCCAAAATGATAGATAAATATATGAATTTATCAGTCAGGATGGCCGGGATGTCTCGGTAGCTCAGCTGGATAGAGCAACTGCCTTCTAAGCAGTAGGTCATTGGTTCGAATCCAATCCGGGACACGAAAAATAGAAAAGCCGCTGATCCAGCGGCTTTTGTCGTTTTATGCAATAAGTATCATTCAACATCCTACAGGTACGCAGTAACCCCCAGCACGCTCTCTGCCAGCGCTGCCTTGCGCTCCGCCAGCGCTGTTTCCAATCGCGCTTCCACATCCGCCGGTACAAAATAACTCACGAGCCAGCGCACCACTTTTTCCAAACGCTCGCCGGGCATCAGTTCCATGGCCTGCGATACCGTAACAGGCCCTACGCGGATTATCACCTCTTCATCTCCTTCCAGGAAAGTATTGCCCGCTATCATATCCACTCCTAACCTTGTATCGCCCAGCAGGCAATCCTCCGTAGCCGTTAAAGTACGGCCGGGCGCAGTATGCACCGCCACGGGCATTTGCAGCATGAGGTGTAATACCTGTTGTAATTTTTCCAGGTCCCCTTTGGTATCATGCAGCAGGGGGATCAGGTGCAGGAATATATTTGCCTGCTGATGATCCAGCAGTTCAAATATTTCCCATCCCGGTTTGAAAATATCTATCAGCTCATTATAGAAATTCTTCTTGTCGATTTTATTTTCATACAATTCAATCAGCACGCGGAACAGGTTGATCTCCGCTTCCAGCGGCATGAAAAATTTGCGCGCCGCCTTTTCCTGCTCCTTGTGAAGTTTGATCTGGTCTATCAACTCCTCCGTGGAACGGGTGGAGGAATAGGGAACGGCAGTATGGAAAAGCCCTTCCGGCAACATGTCGTACAGCCCTTCCCGGTTGGTTTTAATGCATAAATAATCTTTGAATCCACCTGCCGGCGAATACCATTCCACGCTCAGTACATCTTTGGAAAAATTACGGCGGCCCGCTCCTGCAGGCCAAATGAAGATACGGTTAAGGTCTATTCCTGCTTCCACCAATTCCGCCGCTAAAACAGCAGCCTTGTAATCGGTATGAAAATTGTTTAAATTTAAAGATGGGGTTTCCTCCATAAATTAATTATTCACTTAAATTTGTACTCCTTAAATTTATATAAAATCAGGCAAAACCCTAAAAAATTGACCCTTGCCTGTGCAATTATTTTTTAGAATTAACCGCTCCGGACCATATCAAGTACTATGGATGTAAAATCTGTTTTTGTAAGCTACATTCTTTTTCCGCTTGTTGCCGCCATCATGGGGGCTGTCATGCTAATCCTGAATAAGAAAAACCGACTGATGAGCAGTCGCAAGCTCATTGTTACTATATTGTTAACCAGCCTGGTACTCGCCATTCCCGGACTCTTCGGATTACTCAACATGTATTTCATGCCCTGGGGTTACCTCTTATCCCAACTGACTTACGTACTCCTTGGTATCCTCGGCGTGTTCCTGCTTTCCAGGCATTACCCGGAGGCGCTGGAACATAAAAAAGGAATGACGGTCCTGTTGGGAGCCATCACCATGTTGTTGGGCATCTACCTGTATCAACTGGTGTTTAACTGGTTAAACGATCTCGGGTATGGCTGGTACGCCGCTACTTCTGTGATCATGTTCTTTGCGCCGCTCTTATTCTGGTGGACGTATATGGCCATGATCAGCATCCCCTCGGAGATATACACGGTATGGTATTACCCCCGTGATACGCCGCCTATGGATATGTTTGATGTGGACATCGATAAGCTGAAAGTCCTGGAAGTGGAACTGTTCAAAGCAGTCAATGATCCCACGCCGCTGAAAGTAAAAGTGAAAGCGCCGCCTGAAATGAGCTTTGGCGCCTGGTTCCGGAAATTCATCGACGATTACAATATCAAATTTCCCCGTAACGGTATTCAGTATGCAGCCGGCGATGAAGCCTATGGCTGGATCTTTTACCTGAAGCCCAATTTCTTCTCCCGCAAACAGTTTATTGACCCTGCTGTCACCATCACCCAAAACCAGGTGAATGAAAAGCACACCATATTTGCGCGTAGGGTAACCCGTTTGCAACATGAAGCAGGAGGGGAGGACCGGGTAGTTATCTTATGATCTGTTAAAACACGCTTATGCTATTTCCACGCAAACATGCAGCTGTGAATTGGATTGACGGGATGAAGATTGCCCGCCGCCATTTTTTGCAAACGGAAGACCACTTTACGGATGCCATCCGCGATACGGCTTCGCTGTTCCTTCATAGTTACGATTTTGGGCTGCTGCCGCCGTTCCGCGGGCAACGCGTCAGTTGCGATTTTGAAATGACGGAACGCGTAACGCGGCAGGTAGAGCTGCGGCTGCGGCATTGCAATGCCGTCACCGCAGGCGGCATGCGTATCCACATCCAGCCGGATGCTTACGAGGAGCAACTCGTGCGCACCTTCTCCTTCGCGGAAGAAGCGCCGCAGGAAGACGGGCAGGTGAACTACTACAGTGTAGTGCTAAGCGTTAATCCTTACGAACGCGTGCCGGCAGGCACCCCTGATCCGGAAGAGACGCCGCCCCGCCATCCGCATGTGCTGAACGGGATCGACCTCGTTGTGCTGCCGGCAGAGCAGGTATCCGCAGCTGAAATGAGCCTGAACCACCTGGTCATAGGGCAACTGGTACGTAAGAACGGCCATATCAGCGTAAACGAACAGTTTATTCCGCCATGTACCGCCATTGTGAGCCATCCGGCCCTGATCCGCTATTACGAACAGTTTAGCAGCCTGCTGAATGATATTCAGATGAGCAGTTTTCGTATAATCGAGAAGGTTAGTTCGAATGAACGCAGCACGGAACTGGCAAAGAATATTAAATACCTCTGCGAAAAAATGCTGGATTACATCGCGCAGGTATTTTTCTCCTACCGCAATATGGTGCATCAGCAGGCGCCTGTGGTAATGGTGAACGTCTTCTCCAACCTCGCGCATATTTTTTATATGACCCTGCACTACCCGGGTACCCGCGCAAAAGAGGAGATGCTGAAATATTTCTATGAGTGGAGAGATGTAACGCCCGGTAATTTTGAGGACCTGCTCGTTAAGACGATCGACATCGCGTATGATCATTATCATATCCAGCACTCCATGCAACAGGTGCATGACTGCATGCTCGTATTATCCGCCTTGTGGAATAAATTGAGCAGCCTGGAATTCGTTGGCCAGCGCAGGGAAAATATTGTGGTGGCAGAGCAACGCGCCATTGAGCAGACAAAAACACGGAACAGCTGGAGCCTGTTGGATTAACCATCAGGCCAGCATAATCCTGTAGGTGACCAGCAGTCCGCTCCGGGCTACCAGCTTGCGGAGTAGCGACTGCTGGGTAAATTCCCACTCTTCTTTTTCAAACGGCTGCGACGGCGTTATCAGGATGTCCGTCGTTTTTTTCAGCCCTTCCTTTGGATGCGGGGATACCATTACTCCCCGTTGTATTTTCACGTCCGCGATCCTGCCCCCCAGTTCATGCCGGCAGAAATTTCGTATATCGTCTTCCGTTACAATGCGGTCCCGCGTCATGAGGCCATACTTATAGGCTTGCAGCAGGTTGCTGCGGTCCGCCGCTTGCCGCCCGCCTGCGGGTTTGGTGAGGAGTATCAGGGAATCCGCCCGGGTGCCGGAGCCTTCGAACTGCGTCAGCAAGGCGCCGCTGCGTAACTGCTGCGCCATGTCGTGCTGCGTCGTCCAATAGGTGAGGTGCATAATTTCCGTTGCAGAGGAGGGTTTTACGATGACGTAGCGGGTAGCTTCGGTCATCGCATCGAGGGACTTACGCGCTTTCTGCTCTACCAACTCCAGGTTTTGGCGGAGGTTCTTCAACACGTCCGTGAGGAAGTCGTAACCATAAGCCGAGAAGGCGGCGCTTTCATCCCGCAGCAGTTCAAACAGGTAGTTGATCATTTCGCGGGCATTGCGGCTGTCGAACCGTTCGGCGCCTCCCAGTCGCACGGAATAGGCATCCTGCGTATGCATTTCACCGTTGTTGTAAGACACGGGGAAGTACTGTTTCCCGTGGCTGTCAGTGAGTTGATGCACGCTCAGGAAGGATTCATGCAGCCCCGGTTTCACGGGGATGATATTACCGATGCCTTTAAACCGGTGGGTGACGGCGTGTAGCCGCCGGTTCATCACTGGCACTGCGTTCGTATATACTTCCAGGTTATCCGGCTGTATGGCCGGCGGGAAATGTATTTCCAGCCATAGTAAGGGCTCCTTTAAATTGGAGAGGGTGCGTTCGTCGAAGGCGATTGCGAAGGCCGGCGGATAAGGCTTTTTTTCGTACAGGGAGGGCTGCAGGTCGCAATGGAGGAAATGCGGCGCGTAATAATTTAACACGTCCCGCGCAATCACGGGCATTACGTCAAAGGCCAGCGTTTCTTCGAGCAGGTTTTCCTTTTGACCCGGGGGCGTTCCCGGCAGGCCATGCTGCAGCGTTACAGCCTGTCCGCCAATATGGGCGGTGCAGAGGGACAGCAGCCTGTACCATTCATTATTAAAGGCGAAGTGCGGCCGGTTCAGGTAGAACGTAAGGTTTGCTAACCGCGTAAGCTGGTTATTTACCCGCAGGCCCAGGTATAAAATTTGGTGGGGGAGAGATTTACCTGCGCCGGCTAATATTTTGCCCTGCCTGGGATCATTGGAGTAGAGGTTACTGCCGGTGGCCATGTACGCGATTTGCGCATCGTATATCCGTGTAGGTGCTACCGGCGAAAAGAACACTTCCTGGCCCCCCGTTTCCTTTTTGGGATTGTACACAAAGTGCCGTTCTTCCCGGAGCAGCTCACTAGCTTCCAGGGGCATGGCCTGCATCAATGCATGAGCCGGCAATGCGGCGGTGAGCAGGTCAGGCGTTAGGAGTGCTGCCAGTTTATTGAGCAGCCGGCTTTCCGTATTCTTCAGGTCATTGGATAAGTTGTACAGCTCTCCGGATAAGGCTTCAATGAGCAGGCGCACGAGCGGGTCCAGGTCGGCGGTGGAGCGCACGCCCCAGAAGTCCGCTGCGGTTTGCAGCAGGCGGGCCCGGATATTATCTTTTGAGGTATAATGTAATGGATACTGCATATCGTTTATTCAGAAGATAAAGGACTGAGGAACAAGGCTGTATTAAATACATAGTTTTCCCCGGTAGCGGTAAGCTTTCCTTTTATAATAATATCTACGCGTTTTTTTATTTCTGTGATCCTGCGCAGCGGAAAAACCTTTTCCACATCGGTGACGCTTATTTCGCATTCCACGCCATATAACCTTTGCTCCTGGCTGGTGATGGCCTGCGTGAGGGATTGGCACATACGGTCTTCCCACATGGATTGATTGACGATCAGTTGAAAGTCCAGCTCCCATACCTCGCAGCCAAAGTCAGGATTGAACCGGTGTTCTCCAAAGCGGGTGAATATGATAAGTTCGATGTGCTGCGCTATAGAAGCGCCATGGTCGCAAGTTTCCAGCGGGGAATTGGAAAAAACTCTGGAGAGGTCAAACGGTTTTTTATAAAAAGAAATGGCCATTGGTTAACATGTTAACAATTTCAAAACTAAAAAAAAATGTGATAAAAACATTTTTCAGTATAATATTTGTAAGTATATTACAACCGTGATTATGGAAGTATGAATTTAAGAAGATCGTTTATTAGCCCGAATATTCATGATCACAACGAACTTGACGAGTTACCCCGTTAGCCAATAAGTTTAAAAAACCATATTATAGAACCTAGCTTTAAACAGCAACCATAATGATATGAAGCCGATCAATTTACAGGAATTGAACAGGTCTTATTTCAAGTTTATTATTCATTTCGTCATCCTGATCCTGTTCGTGTTAATGGGTGTGGCGTGCTTTTTTTTCACAGGCAGGCATGAGTTGCGTTTGCTGGGGGAACAATCACGTACTTACGACCAGTTGACCTATTACCGGGAGGAAGTCACCAGCCGGTTCGATAATGTATTACTCAAACTCAGGTCCCTTTCGCAGTACGTCAACGCGGATGCGCAGGAACTGAGTAATCAGGCCCTGTTGATTAATGGCGTACAATCGGATAACAACCGTGTCCGTGGCCTGCTGGATGAGCGCAGGCAGTTAACCGTTGCCCCTAGCTATGAGCTGTATGGCAAAATGACCCGGAATGTAATGGTGCTGGCCAGCCTGAAAGATTCGCTGTCACAAACCCGCTTTCAGATGGAAAGTCTGAGAGAGCAGCTGGAAGCCTGCGACCATTCTACCAAAAAAGCTATGAAAAAATTAAACGGATACTAGAGCATATATGGCGCATTTAAGCATTAAAGCGCGACAGGAGCAATTTGTGTTCCTGCTGGTGCTGAGTTTTTTAACCATAGGCCTCCTCTCCTGGCTGATATTTTCCGGCAGCAATGTGGGCAGCAGCGAGATGAAGGAAAAACTGTCACAGCGGATTATCGAAGAAGAGCAATTCGAATCGGTGGCGGCGGAAGTACGCCCGGCTGTAGATTCTACCTACAAAAAGATCATGGACTTTGATCCTTCCGTGCAGGCCCTCTTCCTGGAGTCGGATATCCTGAATGCGATCGCCAGCATCAAGGCCGCCTATCAGCACAAATCATACGACAAGCGCTATAAAGTATTCCTGCAACAGGCACAGTTGCTGGAAGTACTATTCTATGATAAGAAAGAGCTTCGTGGCAACTACCATAATATCGAAAAGCTGAACAGCGATCTGGACCGCTGCAAGCTGTCCAAACGTGGTATCCAGGAAGCTATTATCAATCAAAACAGGAACTAGTGGAAGGAACAACGAAACAAAAGGCCGTACAGACAGATAACAAGAGCCGCATTTACCTGTATATACTCGTTGCCGTACTCGTACTGGCCGTGGTATTCCTCGTAATGAAGCTCCTGTTCAGCAAGCGGGAACTCAATGCCCACCTGCTGAAAAATGAAATTTACCTGAACGAAAACCTGGTGTACACGGATAATACGGCAGGCGCAAAAGAATGGTTGTGGGAGTTTGGAGATGGAGAGCGGAGGACTAACCAGAGCGGTTTTTACCGGTTTAAACAATCCGGCAGCTACCTGGTGCGCGTTACGGTGGATGGCAAATTGCAGCAACAGTTTCCCGTAGTGGTAAAAGATACCGTGCCCGTAGTGGTGGTCGACAGTATCCGCATCACCGGGCCTACCTCAGGCACCGTGGGCGAGCAATTGCGCCTGGAAGCAGAAGGCGACGCCAATATCTTTGAATGGAGCTTCGGGGAAACGGGCCGGGTGGATGCCAAGGGAAGAACGGCTTTCTATACCTTCCGCAGCCCGGGCAGGTACAACGTGGTCCTGAAGACGGATAAAAGCCCCGCCCCCGTGTATTATACGCTCAATATTACCGAGTTTGACGACCTGGATATGATTGATCCCGGCGCCGGCGGAGAGGCGATGAAAGATGATTTTAAACTGCACCTGCAGGCAATTGCCAACGGTAAGAATTTTAATACGCATTATTATTACCTGGTAAAGAAATATCTCTGCAACGGAGAAAAAACTTCCGCGCAGGCAACAGATGAAACAGGGAGTAAGAAAACAGACTTTTATTCCTATTGCATCGGACTTACCTTCAGCAAGAATATCGTGATTGACGAGGTAGGACTCACGTTGTCTCCAAAGAAATGTGTGGGCATGGTAAATGTGCAGCAGCATAGAACTGAAAAGTAAATTTATAATCCATATCTCTATTTAACAGATGAGAGTCCTATTATTGTTAATTGCCACATTGTTTTGTTGCCAGGCGAATGCCCAGTTTTACTCGGGCAAACGCATTCAAAAGATGCCTGTTAACTTCAGGTATCCGACCCCGCAAACGAAAGACCCTTCAGGCAAGACCGAAGCTACTGCCTGGATTGTATTCTCCGATAGCGAAGGCAACTACACCACTACCACTCCCGGCGGTACCCTGGTGTTCAAAAAACTGAATTTCATGCAGCCATTTTTCGTCAGCGATGAAAAGAATGGCTACCTCCGGCTGGTAAAATATGATCCTTCCATATTGAAGAAAGGCTCCCGCATAGGGGATAAACGCAAGGCCGTCAGCTATGGCTGGATACCGCGCAGCAAAGTGCTGATGTGGCAGAAAGCCCTGGTGGATGAACGTACCCGCTTCCCTTTTAAAGCGGTGGGCATCATCAGCGGCGCAGGGCCTATTGCGCAGCCCCGCTACTACTTCGCGCACGATTCCATCATCGTGTACAACTCGCCGGAACTGCAAACGCCTGCCACTGAAAAACTGAAGCTCAACGACCTGATTTATATTTATAAATTCTCTGAAGACGGGAAGAAGGCCCTGGTAGGCCATGCCAGCCAGCTGACGGCAGATAGCGCCGCAGCCTATACCGCCGGATGGGTATCCGCCGATGTGGTACACCTCTGGGGCAGCCGCCTCTATGTGGGAATGGGCAACACCGCTTCCTACGATAATGACTCCCTCACTGCAAAATATTTCAAAGCGCACCTGCAGCCGGTGACGCCCGATGGCGGCGCCTTTGAATATGATCCGCTGTTGCCTGCGGATAACCCGCTGTTCCGTATGGCGCCGGTGGTGCAACGCCGCGGCCTGGGCCTGAATATGCCTTACCGCTCTGCTGTTGCCCACAATGTATTCGATAAATCCTCCAACACTGTCATCAATATCAAAGGTACCCGGATCGATTATAACAATTACCTGCGCCTGCGCCGCTTTGGCAACCATGTAAATGTAATGTTTGTCGTGGATGGAGGCAGCGCCATGCGCGATTACCTGCCCGGCATCACCAATACCATTCAGAACTTTGAAGACGTATTTGGTAAAAAGGGCTATGCCAGTTACAATTACCGATTCGGCGCAGTAGTGTACCGTGGCAGCGAAGGTTGCGTGCAATCCCCCGGTATGAATGTATTTGAGCCTTCCGATAATTTCAGCCGAGTGGTGGACTTTATCAACAAACAAGCCACCATGACGCAGCGCTGCAACGGCGCCGTGGCGGACCAGCCGTATTACGAAGGTTTGATGGAAGCGGTGAAAATACTGAAGCGCTATCCCATGCAAACGAATATCATCATTGTAGCCGGCAGCACCGGGAATAAAAAATCCGGCAGCGTCAATGAGGATGTGCTGGTGCGCGGCCTGGCGGAAGTAGATGCGCGCATGCTGGTATTCCAGGTGTACAATAAGTTCGACCCTTCGTTCAACAACTTCGTGCTGGAATCCAGGCAGCTGCTGGAAAAAACAGCGCAGCTGGAAGCGGAGCAAAAGAAGCTCCGCATGGTAAAAGGGGAAGGCCTGGCAGTTACCCAACAGTTTAACACCGCTTATACGGACTCGGTATCCTACTATCTCAACTACCCTGACGGCAGCCTGATTCCCGGCGCGATTGTATTCCCCGGCCGCGGCGCGGTGAAGACCAACCGGGAAATGATGACGGCCCTGAACCGCTTCCTGGGCGAAGTGTACACCGATAACCGGCAGATCATCAAATCGCTGGACAGCGTGTTTATGATATCCGGCAGGTTAAAGGAAAAGATCACCATGCCGGTAATGGCAGCAGTGAACAATGGCAAGAACGTAGTGCCGGATAACCTGGGCGAACAGCTGCCGCATAACGCTTTCAAATACTATTTTGAAGTAGAGGCCAAAGAGCCTTTGGTAGATAAGAATTCCCCGATGGAATACGCCATCCTGCTCAGCCAGGATGAAGTGTTGCAGTTATCGGATTTACTCTCCCGCCTCGCGGGGGATAACCTGCAGCAGGACGGGAAGGACTTCCGTAAGAAACTGGCCAGGGAGTATGTGGCCTACGGCGAAAGCCAGTGGAAGGATATGTATAACCGCGGGGCTATACGTAGTATGAAGCTGCCGGTTTACCTGGAAAGGGTGACAGGCATGCCGCAGCCGCTGGAACCCTTTGCCCGCTATTCTGTAGCGGATTTGAAACGCAATATGTCCGCAGCAGACTTTGAAAAGTATATCAACTACCTCCGCAAATGCAATGAGGTGGTGAAGAAGCAGCTGCAAACGGCGGATTATTTCATCTCTAACGGAGAACCATATTTTTATATCACGCAAAGCGACTGGAAGCTATGAACATGCTCAATTTAAGCGAATCGGTGAAGCATGCCGTGCATGTGGCGGAGGCCCTGGCTAAGGAAAGGCGGCATGGCAGCTATGGTCCACCGCACCTCCTGGCAGGCCTGATGCATAAGGAAACGGGGCTGCGCGCATTGCTCAGCGCCATTGATAAGGACCCGGCCTATCTGCAGGAGTGGGCGGAAATCCGCATGGACGAGTTTCCCAGCGCAAAACAGCTGCATCCGGAGGTAAAGAGTACGCCGGAAGTAGCCCTGGTGTTTGAAGAGGCGGACGACGTGCGGTTGAAAATGGGGCTGGACCTCATTACGCCGGTCTGCGTATTGACTGCGCTCAGCAAGCCTAACATCGGCTTCCCGGCGGACCAGATGAAATCCTTCCCGGTAAAGGAGAGGGATTTAATGGAAGTGTACCTGGACGACAAAGAGGTGAACGAATCCATCCAGCAGGAGGCAGGGCAAAAGGATACGAACGGCTCCAACGCATCCGGCGCACTGGCGCTATATACGATCGACAGAACGGGCATTGCCAAAGCCGGCAAGACGGATCCTGTCATAGGGCGGGATTTGGAGCTGAGAATGGTGATTGAAGTGTTGTGCCGGCGATCCAAACCCAATGTGATCATCACCGGGGATGCAGGAGTCGGAAAAACAGCCTTAATTGATGGGTTAGCGCAAAGGATTGTGGACGGTGAGGTGCCGGCCGCCCTGAAAGACGCCCGGATACTGGAACTGGATACCGGCGCATTGATTGCCGGCGCTTCGTATAAGGGAGAAATTGAAGACCGTCTCAAAAAAATCATTGCGGCATTAAAGCAGCCCGGTAAAGTAATCCTCTTTATTGATGAGATTCATGCCTTGCTGGATGCCAAGGGCGCAATCGGCTCGGGCGCAGGCAACCTGCTGAAGCCGGAGCTGGCCCGTGGGGAGATTACCGTTATAGGCGCTACTACCATTGAGGAATACCGGAAGATTATAGAACCGGAAAAAGCTTTTAGCCGCCGGTTTGAAGTGGTGCAGGTAGCCGAGCCGGATGCCGCCACTGCAGCCAAAATGCTGCACTGCCAGCTGGAGCGTTATGAAACGCACCACCAGCTGAAAGTACAGGAGGGCACGGTGGAAGAGTGCGTGCGGCTGGCGAAGCGGTATATGAAGGACAGGCGGCTGCCGGATGCGGCATTCGACCTGCTGGACCGTACCATGGCCGCTATCCGGATCATGAACGATACCTCTGAAAGGGAGGTGCAGCAACTGCGGGAATCGTTGGAACTATCGCCAAAGGATACCCTGGTGAACATGAAGAGCAAGCTAAGTCCGATACTGTTAGGACGCCTGGATATGGAAGCGCCGGAGGATGAAGATGGTTTGAAATCCTACCTGATTGATATACTTGATAAGTTGGAGTTGCTGGTGAAAGAAAAAATTTTAGAAGCCGGCCAGCAGGATGTGGCTGCTGTGATCGCTTTTAAAACAGGCATTCCGATAGGTAAGATTCAGACCCGGGAGCGGGATAAACTGATGAACATGGAAGCGCACCTGAAGCAGCGGGTAGTAGGGCAGGATCATGCCCTGAAAGCCGTTGCTGCAGCCATTTTGGAGTCGCGCAGCGGGTTGGGTAAAAAGGGGCAGCCAATCGGCTCCTTCTTCCTGCTGGGGCCTACCGGTACCGGCAAAACGGAGTTGGCAAAATCCATTGCGGAATTTTTATTCAACGATGAAAAGGCCATGATCCGCTTTGATATGAGCGAATTCAAAGAAGAGCATTCTGCAGCGTTGCTGTATGGCGCGCCTCCTGGCTATGTAGGCTACGAGGAAGGCGGGCTGCTGGTGAATAAGATCAGGCAGCAGCCTTACACGGTGCTGCTCTTCGATGAAATAGAAAAGGCGCATCCATCCGTGTTTGACATTTTCCTGCAAATTATGGATGAAGGACTGATACATGACCGCCTGGGGAAGGAGGGCGACTTTTCCAATGCCCTGATCCTGTTCACGTCCAATATAGGCAGCGAGTGGATTACGGAGCAGTTCAACCAGGATAGAATGCCGCAGTCCCAGCAACTGATGGAGCTGATGACGAGGCATTTCAGGCCGGAGTTCCTGGCGCGTTTATCCGAGATCGTGCCTTTCAGTCCTATCACGGAAGACAACGTAGTCAGGATATTCGAAATACAATTGAAAGGCTTACTCGATGCGCTGCATAAGCAGCAGATAGGCCTGGAGATATCCCCGGAGGCCATGAAGCTCCTTGCCCTGAGCGGGTTTACGCCGAAGTATGGCGCCAGGCAGATTGCAGGCGTTATACGCAACCAGTTACGGCGCCCGATTTCCCGGCAGATTATTTCAGGAGAATTAAGTGCAGGAAAAAAAATCCTGCTGCAAATAAAAGAAGGAACGGAAGAGCTGGATTGGCAAATCACCTCCATTTAAAAATTTAATACGGATGTGTGCCGAGTACAGCAGAAAATTATTAGATTTATAATACTGTTTTCTATCATCTAAAAAGTAACCAGCATGTTTAATTATGAAATAGGCGGTAATGAAAGAAAGATCGATACGACAGAAACGTTTGTTGACATCTCGCCAAATAAAACATTGTTCATTCAGCAGTTAACCGAAGAGGAACCCATCAAACCCGAAATTGTGGAAGGCCTGAAAACAGTGGAAGAAGTATTCAGGCATTTTAAACCGAAAGTAAATGTAGATTTTGAAGGGAAAGACGGTGCTACCGTAAATGAAACATTACACTTTAATAACCTGGGAGATTTTTCCGTGAAGAGCATGGTGCAGCAGAGCGGCCAGCTCCGGGATCTGCACCTGGAGAGTGAAATGTACCTGAATATTATCCGTCAGCTGAAGACAAATAAGACGCTGAAAGCAACCCTGGAAAACCCGGAGACCCGCCAGGCGTTTGCAGCTGCGTTGGAAAACCTTGCAAAAGAATTGCAGCAGGCCATATAGTACATTGGATGACCCGACAGCGCGTAACCATAGATTGAAAACTGAATTAATCCTTGCCCTGCACAGTGGCAATAAACTCTAACACATGTCAGCATCAAACGAAAGAATGCAGGCAGCTCAGCAAGAGCAGCCGGTACTGCAACATGCAGTTCCTCAAACTCCCGCATTGACCCTGGAAGACAGTTTGCAAAAACTGGTGAAGGTAGGCGGCTTCGATTTTCTGGAAGCCATCCTGGATGGATTACAAAATCTTAACCCCGAACGTAAAGCACGTAAAAAGATATTCCTTACGGACCAGGATAAGGCAGCAGAAAGAAAAGAGCTATTGAAGAAGATACAGGTATGGCAGGATCTTTTGCGTAAAGATGCATCTGTAGCTGAACTCAAGGATGAAAGCCAGCAGCGCGCCGATCAGGCGGAAGCCCTGTTGCAGAAAAATATCGGGCTGGCGCTGGACGCTACGCGGGACCTGGAGCAGGCCTACCGCACCGTACACCAGTTCTATAAAAATACGGAGAGTGATAAGCTCACCAATGTGAATATTATGAATGCCGCTATGTCGCAGTTGACGGACCTGGACAATCCCCGGTTCATCGAGCAGGTAGCGGAAGAACTGAAACAAAACTACGACCGGCTTGACCTGCGGGATAACTATTCCCTGCTGGTAGTGCCCGGATACCTGGGTTCCAATAAGGTAGTGGAAAGATGGGCCAAGATCGCGCATAATAATAAAGCCATGCTGGTAACGGATTTTGCCAATCTGGACCAGCCGGATGATGTGATAGACCTGTTTACCTCCGCTAACCTCACCGGTGCAGATCCTTACCGGTCCAACGTGATCATGACCTGCAACTGGCTGGTAGGCCGTGGAAAAGTAGAATCCGCCGGCGAAGAAGAGGACCTGTATGTGCCAGGCTCCGCATCCCTCGCAGGTAAAATGTATTATACCCTGATGAGCCAGGTGACGGCGGGTAAGAAACACGGGGCTATCAATGAAGCGGATGGCGTAAGGTTTGACCTGAAGAAAAGCGAAATTTCCCAGCTGGAACGTATAGGCCTGGTGCCGATGGTCAACGAATACGGTAAAGTGATGGCCTTCTCCGCCAAAACGCTGTTTAACGGGGATAACATCGGTTTACAAACATACTCTGTTGTAAGGGTATTCGACTATATCACCAAAGTGCTGTTCGACTTCCTGAACCGCCGGGCTTTTGAAAACTGGAATTCCAGGACGGAGCATGACCTGCGCGCGCAGATCGTGAAGTTCCTGGATAATATACAGGGGCCGGACAGGCTGATAGAACGCTTCAAGATCATGCGTTTTGAGCAGGACGAAGTGCAGAAAGACCGCATTCACCTGGATATTCATATCACGCCGTATTTCCCTGCCAAAAGCTTTGTAGTGAAGCTGGACGGCTATAAGGGAGAGGATGAAACCAGGACCTGGAATACGGAATATGCCGCCGTGCAGAAGTAACGGGGTTGCCGTGTTTTGACTTTTTCTCCTGAATGCCCTATTTTACGGGCGTATGAGGAATTTGTTAATACTACATGGCGATACGGATAAATCGGGGATTAACCAGGAGTTCGCGAGGGCTTATCGTTTGGGAGCGGAAAAGGTAGGAGCGTCCGTAAAGGAGATTCATATTATGGACCTCAAATTCCTTCCCAACAAGCAGTTTAATAACCAGATCACCCCCCTGGAGCCGGATCTGCTGGATGCAGCGGAAAAAGTGAAGTGGGCCAATCATATTGTATTATTCTGCACCGTGGATCGTGATTCCATCCCGGCGAAGCTCTCGGGATTTTTTGACAGGCTGTTTGGGGCCGGCCAATCGTACGCCGGGAAGTCGGCCAGGATTGTTTCCGTACTTGATGAAGCCAGCTGGAAAGAATGGCAATTGAACAAAAAGCCTACTTACCACTCCATCAAACGGACGGTGCTGGAACGCTGCCGGATTAACCCGGTACGTACCTGTACTATCGGTTACGTACATGCCCCGGAAAATGATTATGCTAAAAAGTGGTGTATGAAAATGATCGCATTTGGAGAGAAGTTTATGTAGTGTGTTAACACTGCATGAAATGACTACACGAAAGTTGCATGCACTGGAATTTAATATTAGTTTTACAGAAAGGACAGTATCTTAAGAAGATTAATATTTGAATAAACGAAGAACCATTTTCTATTTAAAAACCTTTAAACCCGGAACCATCAGACGATAATTGTTTGTACCGAAGAAGAACCTGTTAATCAGTAACCTTAAAGGTGTTTTGTTATACCCGGCGCCGTAACCCGTTACCGTGCGGTGCAGGACGACCATTGTTTTTATTATTTACCAATAAATTTTCATTACTATGGCATTCAATGCAAAATTAAACATGGCAGGCAAGGAGTACGATGTACTCAGCTGCAATTATTCCCTGAACAGGGATGTGGACGCAAAAGGCCGTCCTGCTTCCGGTGTGTACGGTGGTACCATCGATGTGGAAGTGGAATCCACAGAGGATACCTCTATCGTAGAAGCGATGGTAAACAACCAATTTAAACCTATCGCCGGTAAAGTCCTCATTAAAAAATCCGAAGAGGATGCTAAAATGAAGGAAGTCACTTTTGAGGACGCCTACATTATCAAGTATTCCGAAGGTATTAACGTCGTAGGTACTGATCCTATGAAACTGCGTTTTACAATTTCCGCCCGCAAGCTGAAGCTCGGTAATGCTGAGCATATCAACGACTGGCCGGGCAGGGACAAAGCGTAACCCCTCCTTCCCCTGATTACATGCAACGATGACACCCATTGCAGCCTGCCTGCAACGGTCGTGCATGCGTACAAACAACATTCGAAATTTATTAAATCTCCTTACAATGGCTTTTAACGCAAAAATTCAACTTGGCTCAAAAGAATACGATGTACTGCAATGCAGCTTTTCCTTAAACCGCGATGTGGACGCCAAAGGCCGTCCTTCTTCCGGTGTGTATGGCGGTACTATCCATGTGGAAATTGAATCTACAGAGGATACGTCAGTTATTGAGTCCATGGTGAATAACCAGTATAAACCTTTCAGTGGTAAAATCATCATCAAAAAAACGGATGAAGATGCCAAAATGAAAGAGCTGACTTTCACAGATAGCTACATCATCCAATATAACGAGGGTATCAACGTGGTGGGTAACCATCCGATGACGCTGAGCTTCGTCATTTCTGCACGCACGCTGAAACTGGGCGCTGCCGAGCATGTGAACGACTGGCCAGGCAGAGGATAACCTGTTGATACTATCACATATTAACTTTGGGTGTGTTGCCGGCTGGCAACACGCCCTATTTCCTCTTTTCAGCCAACATGAAGAAGAAGAAACAAATATCACCTACCGTACAACCTAAGCAGAAGGCTAAACCAAAGGCGAAGCCCAAGCCGACGCCGTCCACGCCTTCGGATGTGGAGTACCAGCAGTTGTTTGATACCTGTGTTATCACTACCGCGAAAGTGGCGGAGGTGGACAAGATCATCGACGAAAAGGTAGTAGCCAACCGGGGCCGGTACGAGGACATCTCCACCATGGTGCAGGCTGGCGGCGTGCTGGAACAGCCCAGGGCATTCAGCACATCATCCATGTTCAGGAACAGACCCTATTACAACGCATTTTCCGGCGCTGCCCCGCAGCAGCTGGCCAACCCGGTGCCAACAGTGCCGGAGCCGCTGTTCCAGCAGTGGCCGACGCGGCCCCCTGATTTTTCCCTGGGATTCAAGCCGCAGTCCAACCTGATGGGGCTGGGTTATATGTGTCAGCTCGCGGGGGATTTCAACCCCGTAGCCGGTAGCCGCATCCCCTGGTACTTTATTGCCTGCGTGCATTACCTGGAGTGCAGCTTCAGTTTTAAGAAGCATTTGCACAACGGGGACCCGCTGACGGGTTACACTGTGCAGGTGCCGGCAGGGCGGCCCAAAGTAGGCCATCCGCCGCCGTTTACGTTCGAGGAAAGCGCTGTGGATGCACTGAAGCTGATGGGTTTCGATAAGGTCACCAGCTGGAAGTTGCCTTTCATCCTCCGGAAGCTGGAAGCGTATAACGGTTTCGGATACTTTAAATTTCACCACATGAATTCGCCTTATCTCTGGAGTTATTCCAATCATTATACCAAGGGCAAGTATGTGAAGGATGGCAAGTTTGATAAAGATGCCGTATCCGCACAGACAGGTTCCGCAGTGATCCTGAAGCGAATGGAGGAGAGAGGACTGATATATATACCCAGGTTTTAGCAGATGGTACGAAGCATCATTTACAGCGTAATTACAGCATGGGTTCTAGGATCGGCCTGTCAGCAAAGGGAGCAGGTTACCCACGGCATAAAGCAGCCGGTAGCAGCGTTGCCGGAACGGGCAGACACTGCTAACAGCAGCACTAAATCTTCTCCCGATACAACCCAAGACGAGCAACTGTTCAGAAAAGCGCTGGCCGCTTTTCAGCAGGCCGTGAAAAAGAACGACCGGGAGCAGGTAAAAAAGTGTATCCGCTTCCCGTTACAGACCGCCCTGCAGTGGTCCAACGAGGACCTGAAGGGTATGCAGATCGATAAAACTGCGGGCAGGGTAGGTTTTAATGAATTCAATGATTATTACTCAGACATCTTTCATGCGGCAGTGAGAAGACTGTTGCCGGCAGCGGGCGAAGAGGCCCTGCAGGAAATTGATGACCGGATGAATGAGGACTATTATAATACGCTCCGGCAGGGCACGGACAAGGGTTCGAAACTATACGAAGTATATGAGCAGTACCCGGAAAAAAATGGCCATGCGGAGAGCTTCTTTGCCTTTGTTTTTGCCCGGTGTGCCGGGGAATACAAGGTAGTAGCCTATTATGGAAAATGGCCTGTCAAAGGCTGACATTCAACACGCAAAAAAGGTTAACCTATGGAAGGTAAACTGAAAGTAACAATTCATATTGAAGAAACGCCCATCCTTCATTTTTCGGCGTTTACCCTGGAACAGCGGTTCAATGCGCATCATTATTTTGAGTTGCGCTTCAATCATGATGAACAGGGAGCGCCCGGCATGATATCGCTGGAAAAATCCCGCGCCTTTATGGGTAAAAGCATTACCGTGCAATTCGGGAAAGAGATGGGTAAGGAACAGGTGTTCATCGGCAAGGTGACGCGGGTGGAGCTGTCCCAAAGTCATGGCTATCATGGCACGCTGATTATCAGCGGGTACAGTCCCAGCATCCTGATCGACCGCGGGCCAGACCTGGGTTCCTACCTCAACAAGGACCTCAGCGGCATTATCCGCAAGGCCACGCAGGACGCTCCTGCCAATGAGCTGAACCTGACGTTGAATCCTGCGCGTAAGGAGCCGATCGATTATATTATCCAATACCGGGAAAGCGATTATGACTTCATCAATCGCTTGTCCGCCGAATACCATGAATGGTTTTACTACGATGGTACCAAGCTCAATTTCGGCAAGCCGGAACAGCTGGATGAAGTGCAGCTGGTGTACGGCCGGGATGTAAACAGCTTGCAATACGCCATGCAGGTGGCGCCGCTCAAGAGCCGCAAGTTTGCCTACCAGCCCGCGGAAGACGAGATGTTCAAGGCGGAGGCCAAAGCGCAGGCCAGCGGCCAGCCGGACCTTGCGCATGCCGTCAACGCATCCAATGAATTATACAGCAAGGTGTACTCCCAACCGACGCATGTACGCGTGGATACAAAAAAGGAGATGGACACTTATGTGGAAAATGAAGATAAGGCCAACATCGCTGACCTGTTGCGGATAACGGCTTCGGGAGATAATCCAGAGGTGGGGCTGGGAAAAATTGTGGATGTGAGCATGAGCGTGAAAGAGGCCCTGAGCTTCAGCGTTCAGCAGCTGGGGCGTTTCCTGGTAACGGCGGTGTATCATCATATAGACGGCGTGGGCCATTACTATCACACGTTTGAGGGTATTACGGCCGATGCGGAAAAAATTCCCGTGCGGGAGTATGAGCGCCCATTTGCGGATATGCAACTGGCTATCGTGGAAGATAATGCGGATCCTAAAGGCCAGGGCCGCGTAAAAGTTAAGTTTAAATGGGAGTGCAATTGCAACGACGCCTCTGAATGGTTGCGGGTAGTAACGCCGGATGCCGGCAGTTCCGATAAAGTGAGCAAGAACCGGGGATTCACTTTCATTCCTGAAAAGGGGGACCAGGTGGTGGTCGCTTTTGAAGAAGGCAATATTGCCCGGCCGATTGTGATGGGCAGCGTGTTCCATGGCAAAACCGGCAGTGGCGGCGGTTCGGCAAACGGGGTAAAGAGCCTGACTACCCGTACCGGCTCCACGGTGATACTTGATGATAATAAGGGAAGCGTTACGGTGAAGGACCCCAGCGGTAATATACTGGTGATGCAGGGAGATGGCACCGTTACCCTGACGGCGCCGCAGAAGATGATCATCAATACGACGGACTTTGTGCTGAACGCCAGCAACAGCGTCACCATCAACGCGCAGCCCGGCGAGCAGGGAGGCGGGGAAGGTACGGTTACCATCAGCGCGAAAAAGAGCATTAGCGGTACGGCCGATACGGAGGATATTACCCTTACCTCTACAGCGAAGGACGTGTGCATAAATTCCGCTGCGGGTGTTTACAAGCTGGATTCAAAAGAGGTATCCATCACCGCTACAGAAAAATTCTACGCCAGCGGAGGCGCGCGGGGTGAATTTGTGGCAAATGAAATCGAGATCAACCAATGTTAAGTATCCATCAACCCAGACCGGGCGATTCCGCTTTGTATCACCTCACTTCCGCCAACAGGACGATTGTAGGCGGGCGGCTGCTGGAATTCATCCAGCAGAAGGTAGTGCGCCTGACCATGCTGGGAGCAGAAGAGGAAGGCACGTTGTGGCAGTCTGAATTATTGGCGCAACAAGTGGAAGGCGCTGCTTTGATACACGAATGGGCGATGGATATGGAAGTATTGCAATCTCCCCTGAAAATATTACTGGACGAAGCAGGGAAACTCAAGGATGTCCGCAACCTGTATGAAATCCGTGAAAGATGGGATAGTACTTATGCCAATACGCTCCGGAAAAAATACAGGAAGCAGCAGGAAGGGCTTGAGGAGCTGATAGCCGCTACCACTGAGCTGTTGCGGGATAAGGCGAGGTTTATACAATCGCTGAACGGGTTCAGCGCCTGGCGTTTTTTCTTCCAGGACAACTTTCGTGGCAAGCAGGGGGAAAGCCGGCAGCCGTTGCTTCTGAAGGGCTTCTTCGGGCAGGTGGACTTACCGCTGACTTTAACCGCGAACTGGATGGAGGAATATGGTATTGGGGAGTATCATTGTCAGTTGACGCACAAAGGGGAACTGGATGTGCAGCAGTTTGACCGGAAACAATTTGCCAGGATGCTGAAAGACCTTACGGGCGTTTATAACGTCAGCGCGGAGCTGGAAGTACTGATGGAAGAGGAATTCCATTACGACCGCCGGCGGTGGCTGACAGGCGGGGAAATGTACCTGGAAACGAAAGTTTCCGACTGGTACCTGGTCGCATCTGCGCATGTGCTGGAGCGCATTGGGGAGGAGCAGGCGGCGGCGCTTAAAAATCATTTCAATGTAGCAGCGGAGCATTCCGCATAAATATCCGGAATCATGGGATCAAAGAAATACATTCCAGATAACAGCTGGCTTACCTGCGATAAAGGAAGCGCTCCTTCCAGGTTAAAGGTGACGCATCATAACAACACGAAGATATACGGCGAGAACCTCGCCAGTGAAATGGATATTGTGCCCGGTGAGAACATTATGCCAATGGGCACCTGTTCGGTGACGGGCGGCAGTTGTCAGCCGCAGCCGATCTATTGGGATAAATGCAACAAGGGCGTAAAGGTAAACGGCTATAAGCTGGTATTTGAAGATGCCTGTTTGTTATGCAAACAGGGTGGTAAGGTGAAAGTAGATTTTAATGCCCCGTCAGGCGGAGGCGGTAATATGCTGTTGGACGGCGTTACGGGCCTTGGCGCGGGCGCGTGGGCGTTTGGAAGTTATGACGCTGCCATAGACTATGTGCAACGCGGGATGATCTACGACGTGGAGAACGGGAAGTTGAGCCTGGTGAGGCCGAACAGTCCGCGCGATTACAGGAGAGGGGGGAACTATGGAGAGATGAAGGACCAGGTGTACCACCGGCAACAGGGGTGGAGAGATGTTCGCAATGAGCATCCGCTGATTGATATTGACAAAAATCCGAAGGCCGGTATTGACGGGGCCTATGCAAAGAAAGGCAGTTACAAGATTACGGATGCAAAATATAACACGGCCACGCTGGAAAACACCGATAACTACGGGCGTGAGCTGAGCAGGCGCTGGACCAGGAACCATATTGACCGCGGGGGAATCAATCCGGCTGACAGGGACGCCTTTACCCGTGCCAATGAATCCGGCACCTTGCAGCGGGAGATGGTGAAGACCATGCCAAATGGCGAGATGCATTCGGAAACGCAGGATAGTCGGGGTTACAAGCAAACCCGTGGCCAGCGTGAAGCGCTGGAGATCAAGACGAGCCGGGCGGGTAACCTGGTCAACGGCGTACGGTCTTCCATCCGTAATTCCAGGCCGGTAACCGCTTTAGCAAATTCAAATTTTTCCCAGGCTGTCAGAAGTAGTAAATTAGCTACCGGGGCTAATAACAGTCTGTTTAAAGTTACGCAGGCTGTTTCCCGCTCAAAGGCGCTAACGGTGGTAGGGAAAGTGGCCGGCAAGGGGTTGGTGGTAGTGGGCGTTGGCCTGGAAGTGCTGAACGTGTATAACACCTACCAGGAAGAGGGGCATTTTGGCGAAAAGACCAAGGAAGCGGTAGGAGGCGCTGCGGGCGCGATTGCCGGCGCATGGGCCGGCGCTGAGCTGGGCGCAATTATAGGAACGGCCATTTGTCCTGGTGTGGGTACGGTGGTCGGCGGATTGCTCGGCGGGGCCATTGGCGGATTGCTGGGAGGCGGATTAGGAAAGACGATTGGCAGCTGGTTCTGATTACATTCTTTAAAATAGCATTAGATGGGTTTTTTAAACAAATTGTTCGGCGGTTCAGCTGCGAAGGAGGATGAACGTTCTCCCGGTCAAAGGGCAGCGTTGAAGAACGCCAAATATTTTGAAAAAATGCTGCAGTTGAAGGAGCATAATATCGTGGTGGATATGGAGATCAGGTCCGACCTGATGAAGCAGGGGAAAGCGGAGCCTTACCATGATTGGTCTATGTCGTTTGACTACCTGCAGAAGTTCACGGTGGCTTATTCCATGGGTAAGCCGCTGGAGGAATGTTATGATATTTTCATTACTGCGGCGGACTGGTTTGCGAATGGATGGGAGCCTGATTCCACTTATGCGGATATGTTGGAAATGGTGGCGCTGGGATACCTGCTGCAAATTCCCGATGATAAGTTTAACGGCATTGCAAAGATCGTGGAGCAGTCCGATGCGGGTTCTGATTACCCCGAGTGGAAGCCGGATGGTATCCTTTGGTTTATCATCAATGCCCGGAGAGGCGGAGGGAAGAATCCGGATGAAGTGATCTATCCGACACTGTATAGTTACTTATTGGATATAACCCGTATGAGTAAGGAAGATGCTACCGTTGCTATGAAAAAATACCTTGATACCTGGTATGACCTGCACAGGAACGATCCGTGGTATGATAATCACAAAAAGGACCAGGCTTATATAGGCTATTGGTGCTGGGAGGCCGGGGCTATCAGTAAAATTATGCAGCTGGATGATACGACGTTTAAGGATAGTCCGTATTATCCGAAGGATTTGGTGGAGTGGGTAAGGAGATGAGTGAGGGGGAGGGGGCTATCTGCATTGGATAAAAGAAATAATTGAAAGGTTTCGGGGTAAATCCGGAACCTTTTTTTATGGCAGAAGGGTTAGTGGGAAGTTTACCCGGTTTGATGAGGTGGGTACACAGTGGGGAAAATGGGGGAATATGCAACCGGCGGTAAGAGGGTTGAACCTGTGTCGTATGCAGTTAAGAGATCAGTGATCATGTGTCAAACCCGTTGTATATATCTTTTCCAGGTGTTAGGAGGCCTGTACAACCTGGGTTAATTAATCCTGCTCATGCGCAGTAATTGCTGAATCAACCGCGACCATTTCCAATGGCATAATACTGGAACGGTTATGTAAAATGCATGACACATGAAAGCGGTAATTCTCCTGGGTACCTTAAAAAAATCCGGACTCTCCAATACGGCCACCCTGGCGGAGTTCTTCGCGGAGCGACTCAACAGGCACGGCGTCAGCACTGACATCATACACCTTGTGAATGAAAATATTGCTGCGGGAACGTACACGGACATGGGCAGCGGGGATGCCTGGCCTGCTGTTTTAGCCCGGGTGGAAGCAGCGTCTATCCTCATTTTTGCTACGCCAATCTGGTGGGGCAATCATTCCTCTGAAATACAAAAAGTAATTGAAAGGCTGGATCACCTGCATGATGAAATTCTGCAGGGCAAGCCATCAAGGCTGGAAGGCAAGGTGGCAGGAGTAATTATTACGGGCGACAGTGATGGCTCCCAGCATATTATCGGCAATATCTGTAATTTCTGCAATGCGATTGGGCTGCTGGTACCGCCGTATGCAAGTTTGGCGGTGCAATGGTCAGAGCAGGCGAAGGATAAGCATCCTACCCGCGAAATGCTGATGGAGAAGTATCATAGTGAATATGGTAAAACTGCGGATACGATGGTATCGCAATTGTTGAAATATGCGGGTAAATAGCCTTTCCGGGGTTTGTGGAGAGGTAAATCTGGGAGTTTAAAGAGCAGTCTTTACTGACAGGTATAACAGGCTGTTTAAATAGAAAAGCCTTTCCTGGCTTTCCGGAAAGGCTCTTTTTTAATCGTCGTTTTTGTCGATACTGTAATCGTTGTTTTCTTCATCCTCTGCGCCGGTGGCTTCTTCTTCATCATCCGCTTCGCTGCCGGGCACATCAAGGGATTCGTCTTCATTGAGCGGGTCCCCGTCTTCATCGCGCTGATCGACTTCTGCTTCGTGCATACGGGTTTCGTCTTCGTAAGCAGGGTCCTCGTTGGCGGCTTCGTCCAGCAGGCGGCGTTCGGTATCGCTGACATTGCTGTCGTCGCTTAAATCCGTGTCAGGGTCATCATCGAGTACGCCTTCGCCTTCTTCATCAGCGGAGGAAGGTGTATCGGGCCCCAGCTTTTCTACTTTAAAATTTTCCTGGCCTGGAATATCACTGACATCAGGCAGATCCATTTTGATAACTTTAGGTTCCTTTTTCATGGCAGACTTTTTCGGAAACAGTGGAAATAATCATGCCATGAGAAGACCGTACTCACTTCTTATCAGGGGACATTCTTGAACATTACGGGCGCTGCGCCATACAACGGCGTTTTACCATCCCATTTTTCTATAAACTGTTGCTGGATCAGCAATGGCGTCAGGGATTGTTGCCTTAACAGGTTCGCTTTTGCTTCTGCTTCAGCCTGTACGATCAGCTTCTTGGCATTAGCTTCCGTAACGCGCAATTCGTTTTCCGCACGGATTGCCTGCTGTACGGCACTGTTCTTCTGATCAATCGCCTGCGTGATACTTTCGGGATATTGCAGGCCGGAAGTCAGCTGCTCCAGGGTAAACCCTTCTTTCATCAGTTCATCAGACAGTTGCTTCTGCACGGCATTTTCAAAACCTTCGCGGTTGCTGATCATGCTATCGGTAGTATAACGGTTGAACTGAATACGAAAAGCATCTTTCACGTAGTTGTACAGGGTGGTCTTTGTAATTTCGCCGATGCCTTTGCGGTATTTGCGGAAGATCTCCGGCGATTTTCCGGCGATTACCCGGAAGGAGATGGTTGGGTCCACATGGAATACGCTACCATCTTTCGCATTCACAGTAAACGGTTCGTAATCCGCCGTCTGTACGAAGATGGGGAATTCATAAATGTTTTCAGTGAAAGGATTGTACCATACCCGGCCTGTAACCAGCGATACGTCCTGCACGCCCTTATCGGAGCCATAGAGCTTTACGCGGATGCCTTCATGGCCGGCATCAATCCTGGTGCAGGAAAAGAAGAAAACGATAAACAGCAGTACTAAAACGGATAGCGTGATAATTGACTTGGAATTAATCTTCATTATTAAACCGGTTTATAAGTTTATAGAGAATAAATAGATTCAGGCCGCCCAGGGTGAGTAACAGCAGCACGCCGGCTAATACCGCATTATCGGATGGCGCGGAAATGAGATGGGCGATGAAAGTCCATGCGTAGATATCTGCGATAAGGAGGGTGATAGTTGCTACTGCTGGTATATAGTTTTTAATGTTCATTCAGTTGGATAAGTTGGTGATGGTATTGCCGGTGGTTGGTTAAATGGGTATAGGTGCGGCAATGCAAAAACATTGAATATCATTTTCCTGAATTAAAGTTAGTATTATTTTTTAATAATTAGAAAAGCCGGGTTGTTGATGCGGGGTTGGCCTTGCGCGAAGATGGGTAAATGCTATGGGATCAGGTGAGGAATAACAGCATGGGTTATACGTCGCAATAAATTTATCAAGGCTAACAAACTGCTTCTACAACGCGGGGGGCAACAAGATAACCGTTAAGTGGCAAACCAATTATTTCGCCACTTAACGGTCCATACAATTATTAACGCTCATTCAGCGGCATATCAGGGTTAAATGCAAGTACGCTAATCGGAATCTGGATGACATATTTAGGTGAATGTGGCGGCAAGGTGGCGATTGCAGCATCGTTTGCAGTCGTTCTTGTAACTGCCGGCATTCTTCCTTCCGCATCCAGGCGGCGCATATCAAACCAGCGGAATCCTCTGTAGGCCAGCTCCCAGCCGCGTTCGCGGATGACCCAATTCAGCACTTCTCCGGAGTCCTGTGAACTCAAAGCCTTATAGGACGACTTACGGATACGGCATATACGAATTTCGTTGAGTTGTTTCAAAGCCTCTGTGGTATTGCCCTGGCGGGCTGCGCATTCTGCCAAAATCAATTTCATCTCTTCTACGCTGGTACCGTAGGACGGCACAGCGCCACTAGGCGAAAAGGAAGTAACGCCGCGGGTTTTGAATTGCAGGTCGCCCAGGTTGTCATATAGGTAACGGAGGCGTAAATCCGCCGTATCAAAGGACTGCAGGAAGCTTACCGTCGGGAATTCCCTCGTGGAGGCCGAGGTGGAATACCGGCCATAGATTTCATAACTGCGGATGGCAAAGGGCGGCAGGTTCTTTCTGTCGCTGATGGTATTGTAGTCGAACAGCCTGGAGGTGCTTTCATTCAGCGCTTCCGTCGCGTATTTGGCCGCTTCGGTGTAATTACCCATATACAGGTATGTTCTGGCCAGTACGCTCACCGCGGCCTGTTTGCTTCCGCGGAAACGATTGGTGGCGTTGTTAGGCAGCAAACCGGGTATTGCCGCTTTGATATTGTTGATAATCGTGTCATATACTGCCTGTACCGTTGCGCGTGGCGGCGTGGCCGCTGAAATATCCGTACTGCTGATGATGGGTACGGCAAGGTCTTTCCCGGCAGTATTGCTGTTATATACTTTCCCGTAGAGGTTCACCAGGTAGAGGTATTCGAAGGACCTTCCCAACAGTGCTTCTGCCTTGATGCGTTTTTTATCCGCCTCCGTGCCGTTTACTGCCTGGTCAATGCCGTTGATTACCGCGTTGAAACGGTAGATATTTGCGTAGTGCTTACCCCAAAAGACCGGCGCTATTTTGATGTCGGAAGTATATTGATCAGTCCAGAGGTAAATCAGGTCTTCCTGGACGGTGGCCGGCTGTGGAATAGCCGGGATGTCCACATTGTCGGCCAGCAGGTTCAGCTCCCTGGCGCCGCTGGCAGTCAGCGTTTGCCCGTTCAGAAACAGATCGTAGTCGTTGACAGTAGTCAGGATAACTTTGCCCTTGGGCGCTACATCGAGGTATTTGTTGCAGGATGTGGCAGCCAGCAGGAAGGCAACCATTCCGGTGATGATATATTTTTTATTCATGTGAGTTGCAGTTAGAAGTTGGTAAATAAGCCGATGGTGTAGGTAGGCACCAGGAACCTTCTTGCGTAGGAGCCGGTGGCAACGCTGTAATTATAACTGTTCAGCCCCAGGGTTGTAATATTGGACGCTTGCGCCTTGATTTCAAAATTCGTAAACCCGGCCTGCCGGATACCTTTCAGATTGCGGAGGTTATAGGAGATGGTAATATCTCGTAATACGAGGTATGCGCCACTCACTACATTCTTATCTGCATAATTATAAACATAAGTATGGTAAGAATTATATAACCAGTAGGGGTAAAGGCCCATGATGTCCGTTTTGGCTTCGTCTCCTTTTACACGGAAATAGTTTTCCGCGCCTGCCAGCGGGCGGTAGTCATACACGGAAGGCGCCGGGATCCTCGTTTTGAATCCTCCGTAATAATCAATCATACAATAGAAATAGAAATTGCCAATATCGATCCGGTTACTGATGCCACCGTTGATGCTGGGGATACTGTTGCCATTGTAAGTGAGGTCCTTCAGGCCCTGGTCGGCCGTACCGAAGCCCGGCGACTTCACCTTACCGTTCACGTCGTACATCAGGGGCAGGCCTGCTGTATCCAACCCTGCATAGCGGTAGCTGAACATGGCGCCCACCGGGTAACCTACGATATAATTGTTGGTGAGGTATAGGTAAGATTGCAAGGTATTATTTACATATAGCGACACGACCTTGTTGGTGTTTCTCGCCAGGATAATGCCGGTATTCCAGTTGAATCTTTTACGGCTGATCCAGTCGGCATTCAGGCTCAGCTCCAAACCATTGTTCTGGATAGATGCAGCGTTTAAAGTAGCGCTGCTGGCGCCTTTGGTAGGGTCTATCTGGGAAGCTGCGAGGAGGTCCTTACTTTTCCTGTTATAGTAATCGATGTTACCGTTGATGCGGCCAAACAGCCGGAAGTCCAGCCCGGCATTGAAGTTGGCCGTTTCTTCCCAGCGCAGGGCTTTATTTTCCATGGAGGATAATTCCAGGGAGGTCGACGATGGGTAGGTCCGCAGGTTGGTGGCAAAAGCTGCTACTATCTGCGGAATGCTGGCCTTGGAGGTATTACCGTTGATGCCATAGGCTACCCGCAATTTCAGTTGATCCAGCCAGCTTGCGTCCTGCAGGAAGTTCTCCTGGTCTATATTCCAGCCTGCGCCGAGCGACCATAACGGCTTGTAGCGATATTTGGGATCGGTGCCGAAGAGGTTGGACTGATCCACGCGCAAGCTGCCGGACAGGGAATATTTGCTGCGATAGGAGTAGATGCCGTTGAAGTAACCGCTGATATAGCGGTCATCGGCGTACGTACGGCCGAAAAGATTGCTGAAAGTCAACCCAGGGTTGCCGGAAGCATATTTTGACAGCCAGGAGCCGGTAAGTATCTTATTGAAATCAACCGGTTGCTGCAGCAGGGTTTGGTCGTTATAACCAAAGGTGCTGCTGGTGGCGCTTTCGCTGGTTACCTTCCTGATCTCCGCGCCGGCTATCAGGTTCAGGGAATGCTGTTGCTGAAAGATCCTGTTGTAGTCCAATTGGGCACGCAGGGTATAGTTGATACTGGAAATACTTTTTTTGTTGATGTAACCGCCTTTAGGTACGTTAAACAGGAGCCCGTTTGCATTGCTTTCTGCATACCTGTTCACATACTGCCGCGCTTCGGACGATTTCTCGCTGGCATAATGTTTCAACCTGGCGGTAGAATTTTCGTATATCCCGCCGAACCGCAGGTTCAGCCCCTTGGTAATTTTATAGTTGAAATTGGCGATAATCTTATTATTGAGGGTCCGGTTGATGTCACTGATCTCGTTGATGTTTACCAGCGGGTAGTTCATGTTGTCATACAGTCCGCGCTGGATATTGAGCTGGTTGAACACCGGGTTCATATTGGAACCGGTGAATATAGCGGCCGGATTGCCGAGTGAATCGGTAAACCGTTCGTAGCCGTAAAGCGACTTGATATCCGGCACAGGGGCCAGATTGGCTTTGGTTTCGAGGTAGTCCGTCGTCAGTTCCAGGGAGAGTTTTTTATTGAATTTATACGTGCCTCTGGCAGAGAGCAGGAACTGGTGATTGATGTTATTAACGGTATTCCGGCGATTGTTCATGTAATTGGCAGAGATGTAATAGGTAGCGCGCTCCGTACCGCCGGACATATTCACATCGTATTGCTGATTCACAGCTGTGCGGAGGAAAAGGCGGCTGTAGTCGGCCGCATTATCGTAGGCGGCCAGGGCGGCGAACCGTTGTTCCAGTTGCTGCTCGGTGATGCGTCCTGCTTTTTTATCCAGGAGGATTTCAAAACCAGGCTGGTACACGCTTGGATTGTTTTCGTAGTTGGACCAGTCTACCGGCAGGTCCGCCCCGTCTTTATAGGAATCCCGGAGGTAGTTTAGCTTGGCGGAATTAGGCGCATAACGGTATGTGCTATACTGTTCCTTCGGGGTAATGCCCAGGGTGGTGCGGAAGGCCAGTTTGGTTTTACCTACTTCCGCCTGTTTCCTTTCAATGATGATCACGCCGTTGGACGCCCGTACGCCATATATGGTGGCGGATGCTGCATCTTTCAGCACGGTTACGGATTTGATTTCGTTTGGGTTAATGGCGCTGAGCGACAGTTCGGTAGGGTAACCATCCACCACGATCAGCGGTTGCTTGTTGGCCGAGATGGTGGATAGTCCGCGGATCTGGAACAGGGAGTTGTCTTCAAATTTCAGGTCCGTGTTGATCAGCAGGCCGGGTAATTTATTTTGAATGCCGGAAAGAAAGTCAGTGCTGATACGGGATTCATATTCTTTGGTACTGATGGAGGCAATGGCGCCGGTGCTTTGCTCGGGCCTTATGCGTTGGTAGGCGGTCGTTACCTCTACTGTATTCAGGTTTTTTCCGGGAGATGTGAGTATCACGGGGTGACCGTTTGCGAGGTCTTTCGCCATTATCGTACGGGGGTCAAAGCCGATTAAAGAAAACCTTACTGGAGCGTCTGCAGGCAGATCGGGGAGCAAAAAGCTGCCGTCTTCACTGGTGATAACGCCTTTCTTCCCGCTGGCCACGCTCACGTAGGGGAGCGGTGCATTCATCTCATTACGTACCACGCCCTGCACCGTAATGGTTTGGGCAGGGGCTGCGTTGGCGGCTGGCTTTTTAAATACGACGATGGTGGTATTTACCAATTTGAATTCCAGGCCGGTGTGCAGCAGCGCTTTGCCGATGGCGTCCGCAACGCTGCAATTACGGCATTCGATGGATACGTCCTGGAAGGCGGCTACTTCCTCGGCGGGGAAGGAAATCTTACATTCCGCCTGCTTGCCGATGTTTTGTAAAATGGCGGACAGTGGTTTGCGTTGCAGGGATATACTCACTGTTTTTGTCAGAACCTGTGCTGATGCTGCCATCATTTGCAGGATCAGTAATAGCAATAGGAATACGCTCCTCATAATAAGGTAATGTTTGGTTGATTTTATATGTGCTGTGAAAACTTTTCTGCTACAATGTTATGGTCACTGTTTGTGCTGCCACGGTGTACTGGTAGCCAAGTGTGGCACAAATGATATCCAGAATTTCGTTTAATGATTCGGTGCCGGCAAAGGCATCTGTTATCGTTACTTTTTTCTCACTGTTTACTTTCGGATCGATGTTAATTTTTACCTGGTACCTTTCTGCCAGTTTTTGGCAGATGGCGCCGAGGGTAATGTCATTGAAATATAATTCCCTTGAAATCCACGCTACCTGTGCGTTGGCAACGTTTTCCAGTTTTACCGGTACCTGTGCGGGAGTATGGGTGTTAAGGACCTGGTTTTTAGTAAGTACTGCCAGTTCCTTGTTATTGTTGGTAACTCTCACCTTACCGCTGGTTACGGCGATGGAAACCATGCTGCCGTTTTTGTCCGTGCGGATGTTGAAAGAAGTGCCCAGTACCTGGGTGCGAATATTCCCGGTACGGATAATAAACGGTTTTGCCGGGTTGGCCTTGATTTCAAAATAGCTTTCCCCGTTAAGGCTTACCTGCCGGCGGTTACCTTCAAAGTCAGACTCCATTTGCAGGGTGCTGCCGGCCTTTAATAACACCACGCTGCTGTCGGGCAGGGTGATGTGCCGGTCGTATGCAGTGGCTTCGCTGATGGGTACGGCCGGCGTCGTAGCGGCGACGGGCCCATGGATGTTGGTAGCGGGGGGAGTAACAATGGATGGTTTATACAGTATGACAGCCAGCGCGGCGATGGCCGCTGCTGTGGCCAGTGATATTTTGATGATGCGCAGGTAGCGGCGTTTGGGAGGATTTTTCAGGTCGTTGAATTCCCGGAGGCGGTCCTGCAGGTACGCCGGCGCATGCGGGTCCCAATCCGGCGCCGGGGCATGGTTGCCCAGTTGCTCGTACCACTGTTGCAATTTGGCTGATTCTTCGGCAGTTTGCTGGTTGGCGGCGTGCTTGTCCAACAGTTCCTGCAACTCTTTTTTAGTCATTTAGTTGGTAAGTTCTTTGCTTCGAACATATATATGACGAATGAAAACGGCCTGACCGTTACTCCTGCCGGAAAAAAATCTTCCTGTTTTGCTATTCTGTGATTTGGCCTATATTTACGGCCCGTCATGTGGCCAAATATTGATCCATCTGCAACAACATACTGACCAACAATTGCTCTCGCTATGGATAAGCGGCGATGAAAAGGCGTTTGAGGAAATCTACAAACGTTATTTTCCTGTGCTGGTAAGTGTTGCCTGGCAAAAATCAGGGGACCGGTTTATTGCGGAGGAGGTGGTGCAGGAGTGTATGCTGGCTTTCTATCATCGCAGGGGGGCCGGTATAGCCAATGTAGGCGCTTACCTGCAGGTTATATTACGTAATAAGTTATATGATTATTTCAGGAAGACGTTAATCATGCAGCAGCATGTGGCTTCGGCCGGGGAGCGGGTGGCGCAGGTGGACGATCCGTATCAGCGTTTGTTCCAGGAAGAGCTGATGGCGGGGATACGTAAAAGTATTAATCTGTTACCAGAGCAATGCCGAAAGGTATTTTTGCTGAGCAGGGAGGAGCATTTAAGTAATCAGGAGATTGCGGTGCGGCTGGGGATATCTGTAAATACGGTGGAGCAGCATATGCGCAAGGCATTGCGGAGGTTACGGCAGGAGTTGCCGCCGGCTGTGGTAGTGTTTTTGTTGATGGCGTTTTATTATGTGAGGTAATGGTTATATAACTAAGTGGCTGTACTATTGAATTTCATATCTCCGATATAGTATTACTGGCGGCTGCTATACTATTTTTTTCTAACGTTTTTTTATTGGTGATTGGTTCGGACCTGCGACTGAATGCATCAATCCATGGTATGTATTTTACAAACTATTTTAATGCCAGGTATTCGCAGGCGCCTTATTCCCCAGTTCTACTTT
Organism: Chitinophaga sp. CB10; assembly: GCA_001870995.2. Taxonomy (GTDB): domain Bacteria; phylum Bacteroidota; class Bacteroidia; order Chitinophagales; family Chitinophagaceae; genus Chitinophaga. The sequence continues at coordinate 101,315 of MLAV02000009.1, read as the reverse complement.
CCCGGATGATACATTTACCGAAAGCCCTGTTGCTGGCAGGGCTGTAGGAAATCGAACTCCTCTCTAAACCCAACCTGGTAAAGCTTCTTGCCCGCTCATTCGTTGAATGAACAGCGATTCCTCCCCTCAACGAATGAGAATGAACAGATCATTTTTCAACGAATGAGAATGAACAGCCGAGATTTGTTAGAACTACTTACATTTGATTTCAACCATTGTTAAAATTAACCTTTATGAAATCATTTTTAGATAATGATTTTCTCATCGAACTGAACGAGAAAAGATGCGCGGAGTATGCATCGTTAGCCTATCAGATGGCTTCGCGGTTTAGTATGTTGTTTGTTTTTTATTCCTTCGTCCTGGCGGGAGCCATACCGGTACTGAGGCTGTTACTGAAGCAATTGTTATATGGAAGGAGTATTGACTACCCACTGGGTATAGGATTTTTGGCTTTCGGCATTATGCTGGCCGGGTCCATTGCTTATGCCCTGCCCTTGATTGATTCGGAGGAACCCGGTATTCTGAAGCTGCCCAGGTATTATTATCGTGAAGCAAGGGATTTCCTCTGCATCCTTACACCGGGGAATGAAATTACCCTGGCCGATAAAATGAACGAGCAGTTGAAATTACTCTACAATAAAGACCTGGAGGCCTTGGCATCGGAAAGGTATAGACGCGCTGTTTTCCTGGAATCATGTTTCAAGCAGAGTGTTTATTATGCTGTATCAGCCTTTGCGATTTTTACAATTGTATTTAGCAACTATTTATTGCACTACTAAAATATACCATTATGTATAAAGCAATTCAGCGGTTTTTCCAGAAACGTTACATTCGGAAATGGCAGAAGTATTATGCCAGTATTGACAAGAAGGGAGAGTTTATCAGGGATATGACAGAAATTTTTGGAAGTGAGGAAATAGCCCGTGAAATGGCAGACCGCCTTCCTCCTGTTATGGTAAACTTTAGCAAAGGGGTGGAGTTTCCGATGTGGGAGCCCGTCAAAAGGCCATCGGATGGCCTTGGTCCGGCCTGTCGTTAATACAAAACGGCTACCGGTGGTACGAATTCCGTAGTTCCGCCATATAGGGTAAGGTCTAAAGCCTGTTTAAAATTCCTGATGCAGCATACTGTAAGTCTATGCTTCCCCGTTTTAGGAAATAAACCTAAATTTACAGTTTCTCACTGCTGTTATGATCGGATCCATTTTAAGCAGGCTGGAAGCCTCCCGCAAGGAACTGCTGGACCTCGGCCTTAGAAATCCCCTGCTGAACTATAAGTTACCCACCGGCAAAGGACTGCATATTGTGCAGGAGCAGTCTGCCGCTGTTTATAACATTCTCGTTCGGGAGAACAGGACAATGACCTTCGCCGGCAAAACTGCCGCCGAGGCAGCGCGTACCCACGAACTGCCACTGGAAACGCCTTTGAAAGGCACTAACGGGAATGCGCCTGCGGTGGCTGCGGCGCCTTCTTCAACCGCGAAGGATCCCATTACGGATACCAAGCTGCAAACCAACGAAAATAACGTTACCCTTCAGCATAAGCTCCTGCAAACCTATTACGCAGCCCGTACCAGCGTGGAGGAGCAAGGGGTGAATATCCTCTACCTCTCACTCGGGATGCTGCAATGGTACGAATCAGACAGCAGCCAGGAAGCGCGGCTGGCGCCACTGATCCTTGTACCGGTGCTGCTGGATCGCAGTAATGTGGGGGATCGTTTCAAGCTGAAATATACCCTGGAAGAGGTGGGAGAGAATATTTCCCTGCAGGCGAAAATGAAGATGGAATTCAATATCCATATTCCGGAGCTGCCGGACCAGGAGGATGTGGATATCAACGAATACTTTGCCGGGGTAGAAGCGGCCATCAAGGGATTCGATCGCTGGAAAGTGATTCCTGATGCCATAGAACTGGGATTCTTCTCCTTCGGAAAGTTCATGATATATAATGACCTGGACAGCGCCAACTGGCCAGCCGGTCAGAAGCCGGAAGAGCACCCGCTGATTGCAAGCCTGTTCGGAAACGGTTTTCAGGACGCTGGTCCCGACGTGCCGGAAGATGCGTTTATCGACCGGGATACCAACGCGGCTGAACTGTTCCAGGTGGTGGATGCGGACAGCTCCCAGATCATGGCTATGCTGGCCGTACAACAGGGGCGTAACCTGGTGATACAGGGGCCTCCGGGTACCGGCAAGTCCCAGACCATCACCAATATCATCGCAGACGCCATCGGCAGGGGAAAGAAAGTGCTGTTCGTTGCGGAAAAACTGGCGGCCCTGGAAGTGGTAAAGCGCAGACTGGATAATATCTACCTCGGAGAAGCCTGCCTGGAATTGCACAGCCATAAAGCTAACAAGAAGGCGCTGCACCAGGAGCTCCGGCGCGTGATGGACCTTGGCAAGCCCGCTGCCTCCAAACTACAGGAGGAACTGCACCTGCTGGAAGCAACCCGTGAGGAGCTAAACGATTACTGCATTGCCATAAACAGCGACATTCAAAACAGCAGCCTCACGCCGCAGCAAATCATCGGTCACCTGCTGCAATTGCGCCAGGAAACGGCAGGGGTTACCCTGCCCCGGATTGCCGTTCCGGATATCCATAACTGGGACGCCTATACGGCCGGTAAGGCTATTGCCCTGGCGGAGCGAATGCAGGCTTGTTTGCGTATGACGGGCGTGCCTGCCACCGCTGTGTTCCGCGGCTCTATGCTGACCAGTCTCCTGCCGCACGAGCAGGAACGCGTTAAAAACTTACTGGAGGAAGCAGTGGGTACTATACAGCGCTTGCAGGCGCGCGCCTTGGAAACTGCCTCCTGGTTGCAACTGCCTGCGCCGGAAACGATGGCGGCGGTTAGGGACCTGATCGCAATTTGCGGGGTGATTGCCGCGCAGCCGGACATACGGGAAATGAATATCAGCCATCCGGGATGGTTGCGTCAATTCCAACTTATTAAAGAAGTATTATCCGCGGGAGAGCAGGCAGCTGCTCTCCGGGAACAATATAAACAGATCCTGATTCCCGAAGCATGGGAGCAGGACCTGTTACAGGTTCGCCAGGATCTGCTGGCACACGGGGAAAAGTGGTATAAGTTCCTGATTGGCTCCTGGCGCCGAAGTAAACAACAGCTGGCAGCACTGTGCCTGCAGGGATTACCGGATGATAACGCCACCCGCCTTCAATACGTGGATGATGTGATGGCTTATCGCCGCTTTGAGGCAATGCTCAGGGAGAATGCGGCCCTGACCGATGGCCTCTTTGCTACCCGCTGGGAAAAGCTGCACAGTGATTGGCCGGTACTGAACACGGCTACAAACTGGCTGCAGCAATTGCACCAGCAAATACAACAGGGAACAACACCCGCCGTGGTGCTCGACTGCCTGCAGCGCGGCGCCGATCCGGCAAAAGCAGGAGTGGAAGCCGGGGAGCTGCAACGGCAACTGGCCGTTGCCATGGAACAATTGCAGGCTGTCCTGCAGGCATTGCAAATGGATGAAAGCAAACGCCTGCCACTGCCCGCATTGCAGGAGCAGACTTTCAGCTCCCAACAGGAAACATTACAGGTGTGGCTGTCGCATCTGCCGGAGATAACCCATACGATTGCCTGGAATAATATTTCCGCTACGGCTGCAAGCGAGCAGCTGCAATGCCTTACTGATGCAGGCATGCATTGGCCGGAAGCCGGGCAGTGGCTAAAGGCCGCCCTGCTGAAAAGCTGGTATGAACACCTCCTGGAAGCAGCTGTACGGCAATATCCGGAGTTGCGGAAATTTAACAGGTCCAGCCACGAAGAGCTGATCCGGCAGTTCCAGCGCCTGGATACCCTGCAGCTACAGTATAACCGGGTGCGCGCCGCATTGCAGCACTGGGAGCAAATGCCGAAGACCGAGGCCGGCGGACAGGTGAACATACTGAAAACGGAATTCAATAAGAAAGCCAGGCATATGCCGGTGCGTAAGCTGATGCAGGCCGCTGGCTGGGCTATCCAGGCTATTAAGCCGGTATTCATGATGAGCCCCATGTCCATTGCGAACTTCCTGCCGCCGGAATCAGTGGAGTTTGACCTGGTGATTTTCGATGAAGCGAGCCAGGTGAGGCCGGTGGACGCGTTGGGCGCCATTATGCGGGGTAAACAATTGGTTGTAGTAGGGGATACACGACAGCTGCCGCCTACCAGCTTCTTTGATACGCTGACCAAAGAAATCGATGACGAGGAAAATGTGACGGCGGATATGCAAAGCATACTCGGGCTCTGCGACGCCCAGGGCGCTCCGCAAAGGATGCTCCGTTGGCATTACCGTAGCCGGCACGAATCCCTGATCACGCTTTCCAACCACGAATTCTACGATAATAAGCTGGTGATATTCCCGGGCCCCGGCTCCAGAGAACAGGCCGGACTGGTATTTCACCATCTGCCGGATACGGCGTACGACCGCGGCAAGACCCGGACGAACCCGAAAGAGGCAGCGCGTGTAGCCGATGCCGTTATTGCACATGCGAAATTGTTTCCACACCAAAGCCTGGGAGTGGTAGCCTTCAGTACCAGTCAGCGCGAAGCCATCAGCGATGCGCTGGAGGTGCGCCGGAAAGCAAATCCTGAACTGGAAAGCTTCTTTACCAGTCACCACGATGAGCCTTTCTTCGTTAAGAACCTGGAAAACGTGCAGGGCGACGAGCGGGATGTAATTTATATCTCTATCGGTTACGGCCGTACGGAGGAAGGATATGTGGCCATGTCGTTCGGACCGCTGAACAACGAAGGCGGGGAGCGCCGGCTGAACGTACTTATCACCCGTGCGAAGCTGCGCTGTGAAGTGTTTACTAATATCACTGCAGACGATATCGATGAAAATCGCACTCAGAGCTATGGCATCCGCGCGTTGAAAAGTTTCCTATACTACGCGCAGCATGGCAAGCTTAACTATACAGAAGAAACCGGCCTGCCGGCGGCCAGTCCTTTTGAGGAAAACGTAGCCGCTGCGCTTACCGCCAGGGGTTATACGGTGCGTAAACAGGTAGGCGCCAAAGGGTTCTATATAGATATGGCTGTAGTGGATCCGGATTATCCTGGCAGGTACCTGCTGGGGATAGAGTGTGACGGAGCAGCGTATCATTCCGCACGATCTGCGCGCGACAGGGATCGCTTACGTCAGCAGGTCCTGGAAGGCATGGGATGGAAGATTCACCGCATATGGAGTACGGATTGGTTCCATCATCCGGAAGCGGAGTTGGAGCGACTCATCGCTGCAATCGAAGCGGCGAAGCATGCCCACCAGGAAGCAGATAAGGTGGACCTGATCACCGCCGAAGAAATGGCCATGGAGCGTACCGCTGTAGAAGCGACGGAAGAAAAAGCGGCGCCTTACCGGATAGCAACGCTGCCGGATGAAATCCGCAACCAGGAACTTCATCAGGCGCCCATAGGACAGCTTTGCAGTTGGATACAGCAGGTGGTGGAAGTGGAAAGCCCCGTGCATTTTGATGAGCTGGCGCGCCGCATGGTGGAAGCAGCGGGCGTTACACGGGTAGGGCCGCGACTCCGGGAAGTGCTGCGCCACGCAGTACGGCATGCCGATGCCGGAAAGCGTATCCGGATAAAAGGCCAGTTCCTCTGGCATGTGGACCTCCCTACTCCGTTGGTACGTGACCGTAGTGAGTTGCCTGCATCTGCCCGGAAAGTAAATTATATCGCCGTGGAGGAAATGGGGGTAGCGCTGGAAAAAGTGGTGAAAGACGCTGTGGCAATACAGCCGGAGGCCGCCGTACCTTTTATGGCTAAGATGTTTGGTTTCAGCCGGGTGACGGAGGAGATGAGGGCGGAATTCCTGAAAGGGATTGCGGTTAATGTGGAGAATAAGGTGGTGCAGATGGAAGGGGATTATTTGAAGGTTTAGAATATGGTTGGAAGCTTGGAATAAGGTGCGCGGTTAGCAGGAGATGATATGAAAGCTTAGAATAAGATGGTTCAGATGGTAAGGGATTATTTGAAGAAAGCTTTGAATCAGGTGATCCAGGTAGGAGATTATTGGAAAGCGTAGAATAAGATGGTTCAGATGGTAGGGGATTATTTGAAGAAAGCTTTGAATCAGGTGATCCAGATAGGAGATTATTGGAAAGCGTAGAATAAGATGGTTCAGATGGTAGGGGATTATTTGGAGAAAGCTTTGAATAAGGTGATCCAGATAGGAGATTATTGAACGCATAAAAATAAGGTGTACGAAAGCAGGGAACTGTTGACAGCCCTAAATGGTATCATAAAATAATAGTCTATAGAAGGGCTAATATACAGAACGCGGCGCCGGCGAAAGCCGGCATCCCATGAGTACACCTGCACACGTAATACCGGACAAGGCTGTACTAAAATCGAACAGTTATATATAATATTACATATGTTTACTGTTGTGAGATAGTAATCGGGTGGTTGGCATATGACATGCGGCAATCGTTTAAAACACTCCCCATGATACGCAACTATCTGCTTATAGCATGGCGTAACCTTATACGCTATCCATTGTTTACCCTCATCAATATGACCGGCCTCACCATTGGTCTGGCCGCCTGTTGGATATTGTTGCTGTACGTATTCAGGGAGCGTAGCTACGATAACTATTTTGATAAAGGCGACCGGATTTACCGCGTAGTAAATTCGGCCAGCTGGTCAGGAGGAAGCCTGAACCTGGCGCCTACCTCGGCGCCGTTTGGTCCCATACTGGAACGCGATTTTCCGGAAGTGGAAGCCGCCATCAGAGTAGTGGCCGATGGTAACAACCGTATAGATGCAGGGGGTAAACGATACGATTTTCCCTCTCTCTTCATCGCTGACCCCGGCTTTTTCAAAGTGTTTAATTTCCGGTCCCTGGCAGGTAATGCATCCGAAGCATTGACTTCTCCCAACAATATAGTACTCACCCAAAGCCTTGCTGTAAAAATATACGGAAGCCTGGAGCAGGCGATAGGCAAGCCTTTGGTGATGAATAAAGCCACTTACCAGGTGGCGGCCGTTGTGGAAGATGTGCCTGCCAATACGCATTTCCGGTTTGACGCCGTACGGCCATTATCCGCAGATTATCATGCAGATGGCTGGCAGAGGTTTGAGCTATATACTTACCTGCTGTTGAAACCCAATGCCAGCGCAGCGGCATTGCAAACGAGGCTGGGCGGGTTTTATGACAGCTACCTGAAAAAATATATGGGAGAAGGAGTGGCTTACACGATGACGTTGCAACCGCTCCGGGACATACACCTGCATTCCCACCTGGATTTTGAGCTGGATGCCAATGGAAATGTGGTATATGTGTATATTTTTCTCTCTGCCGCCATCCTGATCCTGTTGATCGCCTGTATTAATTATACCAACCTGTCTACCGCCAGGGCGGTGACGCGTACAAAGGAAATTGGCGTGCGGAAGGCGCTGGGGTCAGACCGCTGGCAGGTGGCAATGCTGTTTTTCGCGGAAGCATTTTTGCTGACGCTGGCGGCTGTAGTGGTAGCTGCTGGCATTGTTTGGATTACGCTTCCCTATTTTAATAGTATGGCAGGCATGAACATCCATATAACGGACGCGGGTGTACGTAATACGCTGTTGGCGGTCGTGGCAGTAGTACTGCTCACTGGCCTGGTGGCTGGAGCCTATCCGGCGTTGATCATGTCAGGATACAAGATGGTTCAGAGTCTGAAAGGCAAGTCGGCATTACCGGGGCAGAACTATTTCAGGAAAGGATTAGTGATATTCCAGTTTATGGTAGCCATCCTGCTCGCTATCAGTGCCAATGTGACTTACCGGCAAATGAAATATGTAATGACGGCAGACATTGGCTTTAACAAAAGCCAGGTGATAACCTTCCACCTGCCATCGGAGGAGAGTCGCCACCATATTGCCGCAATGAAGCAGCAGTTGCTGGAAAGCCGTTTGATCAAAAGCGTGTCCGCCGCCAGTAACCCTATCGGCGATAATAATATTGGTACGAATGGTTATTATTTTGAGCAGGATGGAAAAATGCCGTCGGCGACTATGCTGGCGCAGAATTTTTATGTGGACGCAGATTTCGTTCCCACCCTGGACCTGAAGGTGATCCGGGGCCGCAACTTTAGTATGGAAGGGGAGGGCGACAGGTACAACGGGGTGTTGATCAACGAAACGCTGATGAAGAAGCTGAAATGGGAACATCCCATAGGCAAAAGAGTGGAGTTTGAGATCGGCGCCGACGGTACACGGATTTCCCGCACGGTGGTGGGGGTAGTGAATGATTTCCATATTTATTCCCTGCAGCACAAAATTGCGCCGCTGGTTTTAAAGATGGCGCCGGAGGTTAGCATGGAAGATAATCTGTATGTACGATTGAGCGGGGAGGATATACCGGGAGCGATCCGGTGGATTGAAAAAGTTTATCACCGGTTCGACAAGGAGAATACTTTTTCCTGGCGGTTCCTGGATGAAGCCTTTGGTCAGCAGTACCAGCGGGAAAGGGTGCAGGAGCGTATATTCATTACGTTTACCCTGCTGGCAGTATTCATCGCCTGCCTTGGTCTGCTGGGGCTGGCAGCAATTACCACGGTACAGCGTCATAAGGAAATCGGCATCCGGAAAGTCCTGGGAGCTTCCGTTTGGGGCATAGTGGGCCTGCTATCAAAGGATTTTATGAAGCTGGTCTTGATTGCGATCGCGATGGCCATTCCGGTGGGCTGGTGGTATATGCACCGCTGGCTGGACCAGTTTGCTTACCATATTCCGCTGGGCTCACCGCTGTTTATTACTACTGCGCTGGGCGTACTGCTGTTGGTGCTGATTACAGTAAGTGTCCATGCTGTAAGGGCGGCTGTAGCTAATCCTGCAAAGAGTCTGCGGTCAGCCGATTAGTCAAACTGCCGGCTGAAGTCGGCCAGGGAGATGCCGTGCAGCTTATTAACCAATACGCCTTCTACTTCGGCATAGAGGTTTTCGAGGTGGGTGTTGATATCCCGGCCTACTGCGCAGTCGGGGTTGGGCGTATTGCGGCTATTGCCAAGGAGAGAGGATTGCCGCACCGCGGCGTAGATATCGGACAGCAGGATATTCCCGGCAGGTTTGGCCAGGGTGGCGCCGCCGTTTTTTCCTTCCTTACTTTCTACCAGCCCGCAGCTCCGGAGGTTGCTGATTTCCTTGCGGACGATCACCGGGTTGCAGTTGATGCTGCCGGCAATGAAGTCGGACGACAGTAAACTTCCTTCCGCTCTGGCGAGCAGGGTAAGTATATGTAGAGAAATGGGAAATCTGCCGTTATTCATTCTGTAATTAATGTTATTACAGTACAAAGTTACAATAAAAGCGGCGAATACTGAAATTATCGGCGGCTGAGAAAGTACACGATGCTGGCGGCAATGAGCAGTAATACGATCAGGACTATGACGCATCCATTTTTGCTTGGCTTTTTAACCGCATGTGTAAGTCCCCTGGTTGCCAGTAAATTATCTACATCCTGTTTGGCTTGCGACAGGGAAATTTTAGGGCCGCCCAGCTTATTCATTTCCATCAGGTAATATTTTATACCGTGGATGATGCCATGACTAAGGCAGAGGTCGACCACCTGGTCGTTAATACTCTTTTTTTGCTGCGCCAGCGAGTGTGGGGATGAGGGGTAGGCGGGGACTACCTTTTGGCAGTGATCACACACTACAATTACATCATTAGGATTTTTTTCGGGAATAGCGCGGACGAGTTCATGGCTGCCGCAGAATGGGCAGGCAGCGGCAAGGTCGTTTACTGTGCTCATTAATGGAATATCAGTTTTTATAACTGACGGAAGATAATGAAAAAGGCTGACTAAAATACGATATTGGGGAAGGAAGATTTGCCGGAGGCAGTCGCCCGCGGTAGGCGGCCGGCTGCTTCCGGTGTAAAAAAGGCAGTTATTGCTTTTTCAGGTGGTCTTTAAAGACTTTTTTGAACTTTTCCAGCTTAGGCTTGATCACGAAGTAGCAGTAAGGCTGGGAACCGTTCTGGTTATAATAGTTCTGGTGGTAATCTTCTGCCTTATAGAACCTGGTAAAAGGTGCAATCTCGGTTACGATGGGCTTTTCGTAGGCGCCGGAGTGCTGCAGTTTATTTTTGTAATATTCTGCTTTTTCCTTCTGTTCTTCATTATGGTAGAAGATAACGGAGCGGTATTGGGTGCCCACGTCGTTGCCCTGGCGATTGAGCTGGGTAGGGTCGTGGCTGATCCAGAAGGCTTCCAGTAGCTCGTCGTAGGTAATTTTGGTGGTGTCGTACGTCACCTGGATCACCTCTGCATGACCGGTATTGCCTTCGCATACCTCTTCGTAGGTGGGGTTGGGGACGTTACCGCCGGAATAACCGGATTCCACTTTCACCACACCATCCAGGTATTGAAACTGTGCCTCTGTACACCAGAAGCATCCCCCGCCGAAGGTGGCGGTTTGGAGATTGGTATTGTTCTTTACTTCCATATCGTTGGGTACCTTATCCTTTTTATTTTGGGCGCAGGCTGCCAGCGCCATTGTTATCAGAAATATAAATATTGAGTATTTTCGCATAATGAAACCGTTTTTAATTGTTGGTTAAACCACTTACCAGTAAGACGCCAGAAATGCCCAAACCTTACAGCGTAAATATTATTTACGTGTAAATTGATACAAGAGAACGACAAGTTAAGTAACTTTAACATTCTTTTTGCCCAGCAGCAGCGTTTTTAACCTTAGCAAACAGAGAATTAAATGAATTTCCCGGTGACCACCGCCTATGTTAGCAGCACGTATGGAGATGGTCAGATTTATTATTAAACAACACATTACAATTGAAGTATTTTCCTGAATCTGCGCTTGTGCAGTTGGAATTTGATAAAGTACAACAGCTCCTGATGGAGCATTGTAAGACGGAGTTAGGTAAACAGATGGCCAAAGATCTCCGGCTGCATACGCATATAGATTATGTTAAGACCGCCTTGCAACAGGCGCATGAATACAAGCAACTTACCTTATTACAGGAGCATTTCCCGAATGATTTTGTGCTCAACCTGAAGACGGAGCTGAAGCTCCTGTCTATCCAGGGGGCGGTACTCACGGGGGAACAGGCGCTGCAGATCCGCAAACTGGCGGAGAGCATGCATGCCATCACCCGCTTCTTTGATCATGACCGTAAGGTGCAATATGTTGCATTACACGAGGTTATAAAAGAAACCTATTACGAGAAAAAGATCACGGCCTTAATAGATGAGGTGCTGGACGAAGTGGGGCAGGTGAAGGATAATGCGAGCCCTGAGCTGGCGAAGATCCGCATGTCCCTGTTCCGCAAGCGTACGGAACTGCGCCGCGTGTTTGAGCGCGTGATGCAGAAACTGCAAAAGGCCAATTACCTGGCCGACCAGGGCGAGGCGTTCCTCAACGGTCGCCGCGTGGTAGCCATCTATGCGGAAAACAAGCGCATGGTAAAAGGTATCATCCACGGGGAGTCCGATACGGGCAAAACCACCTTCCTGGAGCCGGACGAAACCATTGAACTGAATAATGATGTGCAGTCGCTCGAGCGGGAAGAAAACCGCGAGGTGTACCGCATTCTCCGTCAGCTGACGGCAAAGCTTAATGGCTACAGCGATTTGCTGAACAGCTATCACGACGTACTGGGGATTTATGACTTTATCCGGGCGAAAGCCAAGCTGGCGCTGGATATGGACGGTAACTACCCGGCACTGGTACCGCACGCCCAGGTACACCTGGTGCAGGCCTACCACCCGTTGCTGTTGCTGTACAACCGCAAGAACAGCAAGCCTACCGTACCGGTGAACATTACGCTGGACAAGGACAACCATATCCTCGTGATCAGCGGGCCGAATGCCGGCGGTAAAACCGTTACGCTCAAAACTGTTGGTTTATTGCAACTCATGGTACAATCCGGGTTGCTGGTGCCGGTACATCCGACCTCCCAGATGGGTATTTTTAAACAGATCATGATCCACATCGGGGATACCCAATCGCTGGAATTTGAGCTGAGTACCTATTCCTCTCACCTGAAAAACATGAAATATTTTATGGAAAACGCGAACGGAAGAACGCTGTTTTTCATAGATGAGCTGGGAAGCGGGTCCGATCCTAACCTGGGTGGGGCTTTTGCGGAGGTGATCATGGAGGAACTGGCCAAGAAGCACGCTTTCGGTATCGTGACCACGCACTACCTCAACCTGAAGGTGATGGCCAACAAGGTGAAAGGTATTATCAACGGCGCCATGGGCTTCGACGAGGAAACCCTTATGCCACTGTATAAATTACTGATTGGCAAGCCAGGCAGCTCCTATACGTTTTCGATCGCGCAGCGCATCGGGTTACATCCCTCGCTGATCGCACGGGCGAGGAAGCTGGTGGACGAGGGGCATTTCAAACTGGATAAGCTGCTGAACAAGGCAGAACAGGACCTCCAGAAAGTGGAAGCCGAGAAGAAAGACCTGCAGAAGCTGATCAAGGAAAACGAACGGCTGAAACGCGAATACGAAGAGTTGTCCGACAAGGAGCGCAAAAACCAGCAGATAACCTTCCTTAAATTGCAGAATAAAATCAAGGAAGACGATCTGCAGTATCTGAAAGATATGGAGCGCAAGCTCAAGCAGATCGTGGTGGAATGGAAGCGCGCCGAGAAGAACGACGAGCGTGAAAAAGTAATGAAAGCCGCGGAAATCCTGCTTTTCAGACGCAGGGAAAAACAGATTAACGAAAAGATTGACAAGAAAGTACAGGATAAATTCAGAGAAGTAGGAGGAGAGGTCCAGGTGGGCGACCAGGTGAAAATCCTGAGTAACCGCCAGGTAGGTAAGCTGATAGAGATCCGCGATAAACGCGCGATCGTCCAGTTAGGCAAAGTGCCTATCAATGTGAAGCTGAGCGACCTTGTGGTGGTTGAGGAGAAAGTATCCGAGTAATTAGATTACCTTAAAATGAACCGAAGATGGAAGTAGCAAGTAAAACACCAATACCTGTTTATCGACTGGAAGACTGTACGGATGGTTTTCCCTTTCTGATCACCAGGATGAAGGGGAACGAACCGGTGGTAAAAGACTTTGCCATTCCACATCGCCATACAGGATATAGTATAGATATCGTTGTGAAGGGAAGCATCCACCAGTCGGTGGACTTCCGGCAGCACCAGGTAATGGCGCCGGCAGTAATGCTGATGGAGCCTGACCAGGTGCACCTGCACAGGATGGAGGAAGATTGCGAGATGATCAGTATCTATTTTACCGATGAGTTTCTGCAATCCGAATTGCAGGGAGTGGTAAGTTGCTGGCGTTGCATCTTCGGTTCAGGGGTAATTCCTATAAATGAGGAGCAGCTGGAAGAGTTGCTTTCCTACGCGTACCTGATCGAAAAGGAGTATTTATCGAACCGGATCCGCCGGGAGGAGATTATCCGTAACCTGCTCAACGCCTTTATTATTGCCTGCGGCCGTATATCTGAGCCGGCTACACGCGACAGCATCTGGCTGCGGGTGGAAAGCGCGCAATATAACATGGCGCGCCAGTTTAAGGTACTGGTAGATAAACATTACCATGAAAAGGCCCAGGTTTCAGATTATGCCGAAATGTTATTTGTGACCCCCGGTCATTTGAATGATACGGTGAAATCCCTCATGGGGCGGAATGCGAAATACGTGATCGACGAGAAGCGTATTCTCGAAGCAAAGCGGCTACTGTACTGGGGTGAGCACTCTGTGAAGCAGATTGCATCGCACCTGAATTTTGAAGATGATGCCTACTTTAACCGCTTTTTTAAGAAGCATACCGGACAAACTCCGGCGGCATTTCAACGAGAAAGCCGTGAAAAGTACAATTAAACCCGCAAAAATTTAAATCGATCAAAAATATATTTGTCTATTTTTGCATCGTGAATAATATAATGACGCTGCCCGTACGTCATTCAAAATTTGAAAGCCATGGAAATTAGCGATTAGAGATTAACCGCAACCTTCAGAATTGCTTAATTAATTATTTCATTTACAGAAGTAACATATTGCTGCATGTAAGCGTATAACATTGCTGTTTAGTTATACGAATGCACAGTGAATTGCGGATGCATAACTCCCGCCCGTAAACCGTTATGCATACCCTGTACACTGCCGTGCAATATATTACCTGTATCCTCACGCCCGATTGCTATCATAGAACTAGCTTTTGTGAAACCAGAAGAGTTGTACTGGATTCGCACGGGGGAAGCTATTGTCGCAACACAAAAAAGAACAACGTATGAATTCATTGAGATCAATCTTTGCAAACCTGCCGTCAGGCTTACTTTATAGTGCTGTTATTCTATCTGCCATGTATGGTTGTGGCGCTTCACAGGCGAACAACAATCCTGGCAATCAGGCGGCGCCCTTACCGGTACTGCAACTCAGTACCGTACCTGCTACTACTTACCGTGAATACAGCGCTACTATTGAAGGTCGCGTGAACGTGGAAATCCGCGCACAGGTAGATGGTATCCTGGAAAAAATATTCGTGGACGAAGGCGCATACGTAAAGGCCGGCCAGCCGTTGTTTAAGATCAACGACCGCCTGTACAATGAGCAGCTGAGCAATGCCAACGCAAGTTTGCTGGCAGCGCAGGCTAACCTGGAAAAAGCGCAGGTGGAAGTAGACCGCATTACGCCGCTGGTAAAGAATAATGTAGTATCCGAAGTGCAGTTGAAAACGGCACAGTCTACCTACGCTGCCGCGAAAGCCGCTGTAGCACAGGCGCAGGCCATGGTAGGCAACGCGCGTATCAACAACGGCTACACGCTGATCACTGCCCCGGTAAGTGGTTACATCGGCAGAATACCTTATAAGACAGGCGCGCTCGTAGGTCGTAGTGAACCGCAGCCACTGACTGTACTCTCTGATGTATCTGAAGTATATGCTTACTTTTCCATGAGCGAGCCCGACTTCCTGCAATTCAAAAACAACACAGAAGGCGCTACCATCGCGGATAAGGTGAAACGCCTGCCTAAAGTGGAGTTGCAGCTGGCCGACAGAACGATCTATCCTGAAAAAGGAACGATTGAAACCATGGAAGGTCAGTTCGATAAAACCATGGGCGCGGTGAGCTTCCGTGCTACTTTCCCGAATGCCGCAGGACTGCTGCGCAGTGGCAATACCGGTAAGATCAGAATCCCTGAGCAATTTGAGCAGGCAGTACTGGTACCGGCAGAAGCGACTTATGAGCTGCAGGATAAAGTAATGGTGTTTGTGGTGGCAGACAGTAATAAAGTAGCTGGCGTGCCGATCACCATTGCCGGTAAAAGCGGTAACTATTACTTCGTGGAAAAGGGTGTGAAAGCCGGACAGCGTATCGTTTACTCAGGCCTTGACCGCCTGCACGATGGTACTCCTGTGGCGCCGCAGCTGATGTCGCTCGACAGCCTGCTGAAAGCGAAGCCCCTTTAATCATTAATAAGTTATAACGGTGACGGGTATGCTGTTCTTTTAACTACGTATAGTCGTTACCGTAATTACCACCTTTTGTAAGTCATCATTATTGATGATACTTAAATTCTATTGCTATTATGTTCAGAAAATTCATAGAACGGCCGGTACTTGCCACCGTTATATCCATACTGCTGGTGCTACTGGGGATACTGTCCTTGTTCCAGTTGCCCATGACGCAGTTCCCGGACATTGCGCCACCCAGCGTGGCCGTAACAGCCTCTTATCCGGGTGCGAACGCTGAGGTAGTAGCCCGCTCCGTGGCTACGCCTATTGAAGAGGCGGTGAACGGTGTAGAGAACATGACTTACATGACCTCTACTTCTAACAATGATGGTTCCATGACCCTGACGGTTTACTTCAAGCTGGGTACTGATCCTGATAAAGCTGCTGTAAACGTGCAAAACCGCGTGGCCAAAGCAACGGCGCTGCTGCCGACAGAGGTGGTGCAGGCGGGTATCAGCACGCAGAAGCAGCAGAACAGTATGATCATGGTGGTGAACCTCATGAGCGACAAAGAGGAGTTCAATGAAACCTTTTTGCAGAACTACGCTAAGATCAATATCATTCCTGATATTCAACGTGTAACTGGGGTTGGCCAGGCGATGGTATTTGGCACCAAAGACTATTCCATGCGTATATGGCTGAAGCCCGACCGCCTTGCTGCCTATAATATGGCGCCGCAGGAAGTGTTGGCGGCTATCAAAGACCAGAACCTGGAAGCCGCCCCGGGCCGTTTCGGGGAAGGTAGTAAAGAGTCTTTCGAGTATGTTATTAAATACAAAGGAAAGCTCAATAAGAACGAACAGTACGAGGATATCATCCTGCGCGCTGATGCCGATGGTTCCGTGATACGTCTTAAGGACGTAGCCCGTGTGGAATTCGGCTCGTTCAGCTACGGAAGTGACACGAAAGTGAACAGTAAATATGGTATTGGTATTGCCATCTTCCAAACTGCCGGATCGAATGCAAACGAGATCCAGGAGAACATTAATGCCCTGATGGAAAAAGCGAAAGCTGCTTTCCCTACCGGTATTGAAACGTTCAACATCTATAGTACCAAAGAATACCTGGATGAATCTATCGACCAGGTAAAACATACCCTGATAGAAGCCTTTATCCTGGTGTTCATCGTGGTGTTCATCTTCCTGCAGGACTTCCGTTCTACCCTGATCCCGGCAATTGCGGTACCAGTGGCTATTATCGGTACGTTCTTCTTCATGCAGCTGTTTGGTTTCTCCATCAACCTGCTCACCCTCTTTGCGCTGATCCTGGCGATCGGTATCGTAGTGGATGATGCGATCGTGGTAGTGGAGGCCGTGCATGCGAAGATGGAAAAGGGCAGGGACCCGCGGTCGGCGACGATTACCTCCATGCAGGAAATCTCCGGGGCTATCATCTCTATTACCCTGGTGATGTCCGCGGTATTCGTACCGGTGGGATTCATGCAGGGCCCGGTAGGGGTGTTCTACCGTCAGTTCGCGTTCACGCTGGCTATCGCCATCCTGATCTCCGCGCTGAACGCGTTGACGCTGAGTCCTGCCTTGTGTGCGCTGCTGCTGAAAAATACCCATGCCGGCGGTCACCATCACGACGAGGAGCCTGCGAAGAAAGGTTTTAGCAAAAGATTCTTTGCTGCCTTTAATACCGGCTTCAATGCCATGACCAACAAATATTCCAAGAGTCTGCAGTTCCTGATCAAACGTAAGTGGATCACTATTGCAGGTCTGGCTATCATAGGCGTCGCCACGGTGTGGATGATGCGTAAAACGCCTACCGGCTTTATTCCTACGGAAGACCAGGGCTTCGCGGTATATGCCGTTACCATGCCTCCGGGTTCTTCCCTGGAACGTACCCGCCAGGTGGTAGACAAAGTGGAAAAGATCATGAAAAACATGGAAGCTACCCATAACTACCTCAGCGTATCCGGGTTCAACTTCCTGTCCAACTCCAGCAGTGCTACTTCCGGCGTAGGCTTCGTGAAAATGAAGCCATATAAGGAGCGCGGTAAGGTAAAAGATATGAATGCGATCATGGGCATGATGCAGGCGCAACTGGCCGGCATCCCTGAAGCGAGCGTGTTTGTGTTCAGTATGCCTACGGTGCCGGGCTTCAGTAACGTAGCCGGTTTTGAAATGATCCTGCAGGACCGCACCGGCGGCCCGCTGGATAAGCTGGGCAATACCGCTTACGGATTTATCGGCGAGCTGATGAAGCGTAAGGAGATTGCCTTTGCCTTCACCACGTTTAATGCGGGGCATCCGCAGTATGAAGTGGAGGTGGACGACAGAAAGGCGCGGCAGCTGGGTATCCCCGTGGCGGACATCCTGCAGACCCTGCAAGTGTACTACGGCTCCATGTTTGCGTCTGACTTTAACCGCTTCGGTAAATACTACCGTGTAATTGTACAGGCGGATGCGCCGATGCGTAAGGAAGCTTCCTCGCTGGACGGTATCTACGTTAAAAATGCCAGTGGTGAAATGGTGCCTATCAACACCGTGGTATCACTGAAACGCGTGTACGGACCTGAAACCGTAACCAGGAACAACCTGTTCAACGCCGTAACGATCAACGGTCAGGCTAAACCTGGCTACAGTAGCGGTGACGCCATCAAGGCCGTACAGGAAGTAGCGGCGCAGTACCTGCCAAGGGGTTATGCTTACGAGTGGGTAGGTATGACCAAGGAGGAGATCAGCGCCGGTAACCAGACGGTGATCATCTTCACCCTCTGTCTGATATTCGTGTACTTCCTGCTGGCAGCGCAATACGAAAGTTATATCCTGCCGCTTGCGGTTATCTTATCCATTCCTTTGGGAATCTTCGGGGTATTTGCATTCATCAACCTGTTTGGCATCGACAACAACATTTATGTCCAGGTAGGTCTGATCATGCTGGTAGGTTTGCTGGCTAAGAATGCGATCCTGATCGTGGAGTATGCGGTGCAGCGGCGCCGCGGTGGTATGGGGCTGGTAGCCTCGGCTATCAGAGCGGCCAGCCTGCGTTTACGCCCGATCCTGATGACTTCCTTCGCCTTTATTGCGGGTCTGTTGCCGCTGATGCGCGCAACCGGTTCCTCCGCACTGGGTAACAGGTCTATCAGTACCGGCGCTGCCGGCGGTATGCTTACCGGGGTTATCCTGGGGGTATTTGCTATCCCTGTATTATATGTGATTTTCCAGTACCTGCAGGAGAAGGTAAGTCCTAAGAGAATGGTGGTTACCGCCAGGGAAGAAGAAGCAGAGCTGGTACATTAAGATTCAACGCAACAAGAAAGAAAAAATGAAGCACAGATATTTTAAAAGTCATTTCATCGTGTTGTCTTTAGTTGTAGGTTTAGCAGCATGTCGGGTAGGTCGCAATTACGAGCGACCCCCGATGGCGCTGCCAGAGCAGTTCAACAATGCGGCGCCATCCGACAGCAGCATTGCCGCGATGGAATGGAAAAAGTTTTTTACGGATCCAACCCTTCAACAGCTGATCGACAAAGCGGTGAGCGGTAACCTGGACCTGCAGTTGGCCGTAAAACGGGTGGATGCAGCGCAGGAATACCTGAAGCAGGCGAAAGTAGCGTGGCTGCCGTCCTTCACCGGGCAGGTGAGCGCCGCAACGAACTTCCCGTCCAAGAACAGCCTGAATGGTATGAACATGAGCCAGTTTGGCATGGGCGATCATATTGAAGATTATAATGCCGGCGTAAGCATGTCCTGGGAGATTGACATCTGGGGTAAGATACGCCGCCAGAAAGAGGCTGCCCTGGCTACTTACCTGCAAACCTACGAAGGCGCCCACGCCGTGCAGACCAGCGTGGTATCAGCCGTGGCAAGCAGTTATTTCAACCTCCTGATGCTGGACCAGCAGCTGGACATTGCCCGTAAGAACGTGGCGCTGACAGATACCATCGTGCAGGTGATCCGCCTGCAGAAGGCTGCCGGCGAGGTGACGGAGCTGGCCATACAACAGGCCATTTCCCAGCAGCAGGCGGCGGAATTGCTCATTCCGCAGCTGGAACAGGGGATTGCCATCCAGGAAAACGCCCTGCGTATCCTTACCGGTGAGCTGCCGGGGACTATAGCCCGCAACAGCAAGCTGCATGATTTCAGCGTGCCGGCGGACCTGCCGGCGGGTATTCCGGCTGAAATGATCAGTCGCCGCCCGGATGTACGCGCCAGCGAAATGGGCCTGGTGGCGGCCAATGCCAAAGTAGGCGTGGCCCAGGCCAGCATGTACCCGTCCCTGAACATCACTGCCAGCGGTGGACTGAACAGCTTTAAAGCGAGCAATTGGTTCACAATGCCGGCTTCCCTGTTCGGAACAGTAGCGGGTAGCCTTACCCAGCCGATCTTCCAGAAAAGGGCCTTAAAAACCCAATTGGAAGTAGCCCGTATCCAAAGGGAGCAGGCGGTGATAACCTTCCGGCAGTCGGCCCTGAATGCGATCGGGGAAGTAAGCGACGCCCTGGTGAAGCTGGATAAGCTCAAAACCCGCCAGGAGATCGTGGCGCGGCAGGTGAGCACCACCCAGCTGGCGATACAGCAGGCACAACTGTTGTTCCGCAGCGGTATGGCTAATTACCTGGAAGTAATCACGGCGCAGGCGAAAGCCCTGGAATCTGAGCTGAACCAGGCGAATATTGAAAGAGAGCGCCTTTCTGCCATGGTGGACCTTTACCGTTCACTGGGCGGAGGCTGGAAATAAATAAAACGGGAAGTACGGGCCAGGTAAAGTGTGATGAATCAGCAATATCTATGGACCATGAATCAACAGTAAGGTAATAAAAACGGGCCTGGTTCGTACATCCTTCGTTAAGCGGAATCCCTGTGGGAGCGGGTTTACGAAGAAATTTCAAAAATTTTTTGGAAATTTGTTTGGGTTTTATACCTTTGCATCCCACTGGAGAGTTGGCAGAGCGGTCGATTGCGGCAGTCTTGAAAACTGTTGACTGTAACAGGTCCCGGGGTTCGAATCCCTGACTCTCCGCGAGTAAAATGAGATTATCGATAAGATAATCTCATTTTTTGTTTTAAGGGATTTAGGGAGAATCCGTCAGTCTTTTCTATCCATGACTCTCCGCAAGTAAAAAGAGATCATCAATAAGATGACCTCTTTTTGTGTTTTAACGGATTTCGGGAGAATCCCTCAGTCTTTACTTAAATGTCATTTATTGTTTTCAGATATCTTCCCCACCCTTTACAGCGCTCCCGCCAGAGATGTCTTTCGGGATCGGCTTACGCCTAATTTTTTAAGCCTCTTATTTTTGCTGCCACCTCAGCATCGTTGGGTTCAAGTGTTAGATATCTTTCAAACGTTTCGATGGCCCTACTTTTATCACCCGTCAGGCGGTATCCTTCTGCAAGACTGTAAAGCGAGCCGGATGATCCGGGGAAACTCCTTGTGTTCAGCAGTAATAATGCCAACGCTTCGTCATTCTTTTTATCAAACAACTTATGCCATGCCCAGCGGTCAATAACGCTTTCCCTGAGTTTTAGCTGGCCTTTGTTTTCAGCAACCAGCTTGAGCCCGGCTTCCAATCCGGCTTTGGCAGTTGTATCGATGATCTTTTTTGTATAGAAATAATTATCTGTTGCTGGTGATGGGCCGCATATAAGGCGCTTGATAAAATTGCTGGCTTCCCAATAATTCTCTACTTCGCCGTTAGTGAGGATAATTACGGTAAAACCAAGGTCAGGACAGACCATCAGTTCGTTGGCAATACCAAAATGCCCACCGGTATGACCGAAGAGCGGGTGGCCATTCAATGTGTCTATGCTCATGCCATAGGCATAGCTACCTTTGTCATATTTAACTTTCCCGTTTATATAAAGCGCAGTGTTTTCTTTATTGAGCAGCTGGTTGGTCAGAACTGCATTGGCGAACCTGAGCAGATCTGCCGCGGTGGAATAGCTGCCGCCGGCCGGGCCGCCTTTCACCACATTTACATAGATATTATTTTTCCACTGGCCGGGATCTTCAGGCGACATGCTATAGCCAATGGCTATACGGGGTACAGCATTGTCGAGTTCATAAGCATCGGTATCATACATTTTCAGCGGGAGGAAGATATGTTGTTTTACATAGTCAAAATAAGTTTGCCCGCTTACCTGTTCAATGATCTTTCCTAAAAGCGTATAGCCGGCATTGCTGTAAAAATAACGGGCGCCTGGCGTAAAAAGTAGCGGTTTGTTGATGAACAGCGTAATATAGTCGTCAACCGTTCTATACTTTTCTTTAGCCAGTTTTTCATGTTCTTCCCAAAAGTTCCCCATGCCCGAAGTATGTGTCAGCAATTGGTGAATGGTGACGGAATCAGCCACTGCTTTGTTGGCATAACCCGGCAGCACGGAACCGACTTTCGCCTTGAGGGAGAGTTTGCCGGCTTGCACTAATTGCATAATGGCCATACCGGTGAACATTTTACCCATAGAGGCAAGATTAAAGCGGGTATTGAGCCGGTTAGGTATGCTATCGGAGAGATTGGCGTAGCCATAAGCTTTATTGAAAACGGTTTTCCTGTTTCTGGCGATAAGCACGACGCCGCTGAAGTGATCGGTTGCTGCCAATTGATCGAGATGCCGGGCTACAGACGTAGCAAGTGGGTCTTTAACCTGAGCTGAAAGCGTTGGTGGAAATACTAAAACGGCCAATGCCGGAACAACAGCAGCCAAGAAATTTTTCATGATTATACTTTATGCAAAATAAAATGATCACCCGGATAAATAATTGTACAAATGTCAGGCGCCTGCAGTTTTTTATTAAATTAGCAACTGATATGAAGGTTAGTATCTACAAACCGGTTTCCCCTTTGCTGCAACAGCATATCGCCTATATTTATACGCTTGACCGGCAGGATGGGGATGAACCCTGCACCTACCTGACGTTTCCCGGTATCTATAATATTGTATGCTTGTACGCCGACACGGTAAGTGAGGTGAGTGACGACCTGGTATCTATCCGGCATGAACCGAATGGCGTACTGGAAAGCCGGCTGGTAGGAAAATTCAGCAAGGCGGTATGTGTTAAGTATGAAGGCCGGATCAGCGAGATCACCACATTCTTCAAACCTTTCGCCATAAACGCTTTTCTGCCATCACCGTTAAAAGACTTTGCCGGAGGGCATTTTTCTTTTTTCAATCCTCATCCTGATTATGTGCCGGCAATGCAGGCCATCCAATCCATGCATACGGTGCAGGACAAGCTGGCTGCACTGGAAGCTTACTGGCTTAGCAAATACAATGGTTATACACATCCTTTTCTGCCTGCTATCCTGGATGAAATGGGCAATGAGGACATCCCGGAACGCAGCATAAGCGAGATATGCAAGGCCTATGGGGTATCCCGTCAAACCATGCACCAACATTTCGAGAGATACCTTTGTAAAACACCCGCAGCGTTCAGAAAGATCATCCGTTTCCGGAAAGCGGTGCATGCGCATCCATCATTGCCGGCGGAGCAGAGGCTGACCCGCCTTTCGGTACTGGCCAATTATTTTGATCAGTCGCACATGATCCGTGACTTTAAAGAACTGACCGGCCATACGCCTAAATCCTTTTTTAAAAACATTTCCCGTTTTGGCGATGGCCAGATCAGCTGGCTATTCCTGTAGCCCGGACCTTTCCTGTGTGCTTTTCTTTAACAGGTCCCGGGTTTCGAATTGCGGGCATATTGTAAATGCCTTCGGATTATACCCGAACGCATTTTTCATCCCAGCAACATCCACAAAAAACTCCCAACATCCCCCAAAAAACTTAAATTAGTAACTTAGATACTATCCTATATATAACACCTTTATCAATGCAGCGCTCCTTCATTGTATTCCTTAAAAACAAAACCTCCTTCCAATTCAAATATGCAGGAAACGTCAGGCATATAGCCCAGGCAAAGAACGGATACCGCGTTACATTTAGCGACGGCAGAAGTTACAATTACGGAGCCGATAAAGTCCAGTATTACCCCCTCCTTGCCACCAGGGAAAACGTCCGTATTTACGAACAAGGAAAGTTGAATCAAAAATATAATGCAGTTGATAGCTATGGCCGTTATGTGATTTTCAGAAACGGGGATTACTGCTCTGATCCCGTTGAAAACGATGCCAGTATTGAAATTTGCGACATCAGGAAGGATAATCGGCGGGCAGATTCCGTCATCAGTTATTTCAAAAGGATCCTGGAAGAACATACCAGCAATACTTTTGATATTCAAACGGAAGAAGGGGAGGCCAGAGGCGCCAATCAAATCAGCAATGACATATTACTCAAAGCGATTGAAAATTTAGACCTGAAGGAATCCAGGTCTGTGTTATCGAAGTATATCGACGGCGTTCCGCCGGCTGCCACTAAGGCCCCCGAGCTGCTGATTTACCCCTTCGGCTGCAATGAAAGCCAGCAACAGGCGGTGAAAACTGCGCTCAGCAATAGTTTAAGCATCATAGAAGGCCCTCCGGGTACAGGTAAAACCCAAACAATTCTGAATATTATCGCCAATCTTATTGCGCAGCAAAAAACGGTGGCAATTGTTTCGAACAACAATTCTGCTGTATTTAATGTGCGGGAGAAGTTAGCGAAATACGGTTATGAAACAGTAGTGGCTTCGCTGGGCAATAGCAACAATAAAGCCACCTTTTTCGGAAGCCTCGAAAAACAAACCGTTCCTGATAATTTCAAGCTACCAGGGGAGCAGTTAAAAATGCGCAGGGAAAAGGTGCGCCGGCTGGATGCCATGCTTACCAAATGCTTTCAGCAGCGGAATAGGTTTGCGTATTTAACGGCAGCCTTATCTGACGCGGAAATCGAATTTAGTCATCTGAAAGCAGAGCAACCGCTCGATCCAAACATAAAGTCTATACTGGACAAGAAGTTTTACCGCAAGTGGAGCGTCAGGAGCGCCCTGAAGCTAAAAGAGCTGGTTGCTGCCGCCGATAGGGAGAAAAAGTACTCCGTCATCGACAAATTACGCTTCACGCTGCAATACGGCCTGTTCGACCTGGATGTTATCAGGCAGTACCACGAAGAATTCCCCGTTTATGTCAATCACAGGTTCTACGAAATATATACCGCAAAGTTAAAAAAGCAAACCGAGCGCATTAAAAGGTGGCTGCAATCCCATGATGAAAAGGAAAATCTCGGCAGCCTGATTAAAGCTTCCAAAGAAATATTCAATGGGCTGTTATATGAAAGGTACAGCCGTTTGAATGCGGTTACCTTCACAGCGGACGATTATCGCCGGCAGTTTGACCAATTCACCGCACGATACCCGGTCATCCTCAGTTCGACGCTCTCCCTGCACACCAGTATTCCCAAAGGGCACCTGTTTGATTACCTGATCATTGATGAAGCTTCGCAGGTAGACGTCATCAAATCCGCCGTGTGCTTTTCCTGCTGCCGGAATGCGATCGTGGTAGGGGATAGTATGCAGCTCACCCATATTGTGGACGAGCAAAGCCGGGCCGCGGCGGAAGTAATCCTGTCGAAATACACGGTTGCTCCTGCGTATGACTATGTCGGAAAGAATATCCTGGACTCGCTGAAGACCTTGTACGGCCATAAGATCGAGGCCGTATTGCTGAAAGAACATTACAGGTGCCACCCCCTCATCATCGGGTTCTGTAACAAGAAGTACTATAGCAATAACCTGGCAATTATGACTTCCGGTCAGCATCATCCGTTCAGGATAATTGAAACAAACATCTCAGGCGAAAAAGATAATTATAATCAAAGGCAGATCGCTGAAACAGACTTATATATCCGGGAGAGATATGCTACGGACTATACAAAAGTGGGCGTGATAGCGCCCTACAGAAACCACACGCACCTCTTGCAGCAGCAGCTGCCGCCCGGTATAGAGGCGGATACCATCCATAAGTTCCAGGGGCGTGAAAAAGAAGTGATTATATTCAACACCGTCAAAAATAAAATAAGCGCATTCATTGATAACCCCAACCTGATAAATGTTGCCGTATCAAGGGCGGTGAAGGAATTTGTATTAGTGAAGTCAGCATCCATGGATTTGCCGCACGGAACAAACATCGGGGATCTCATACGCTACATGTGTTACACGACGGACCCCAAGAAAACCATTGTACCCGGCCGCATACGTTCCGTGTTTGACTTATTGTACAAGGAGTATAACCAGGTATTCGTGTCCTTTATTTCTTCCAATAACAACATAAAAGGATCCGCGGCAGAGATCATCATAGATAAGCTGCTGCGGGAAAAAATATTGGTAAGCCATATCAGGTACGCCGGTATTGATATGGCGAGGGAATACAAGCTGTCAGACCTTATCCGGGATTTTCAACCCTTCACCGAAGAGGAAACCCGGTTTATAAGAAGCAATTCCAGGCTTGATTTTCTGTTGTATAATAAAATCGATAAAACGCCCATCCTCGCTATCGAGGTGGATGGCGTGGCATTCCATGCCAACCGGCTGCAACAGCAGAGAGATAATAAGAAAGACCATATCCTGAAAAAGATAGGTCTGCCTTTATTGAGATTATCGACGGACGGGCATAATGAAGAGGCAAGGATATTGGAGCATTTAAACGCTGCCATGGGGATCACCGGAGCGGTGTCCGTTAACCCCTGAACGGATTCCCTTTCCCCTCCTGTATATACGGTACCAGGCTGTCTGCTATAAACTGTTGCCATCCCTTCGTGCATGCCTCATAGCACTCCACTTCCGGCTCGAGGCCTTGATGGGTAAACGTTAACCTCGTTTTCCCTTCCAGGGTATCGATCTCAAAAATGTTCTTAGTGCCTGTCCATTCCTGTTGATCCTTCAAAAAGGAGAGCTTACTATCCGTCACCAGCCAGATGATGCGTTTAAAAGGTACTGCTTCCACTACTTTGTGTTTGGAATAATGCACATCTCCGAAGGTCACGTCAAACTCATCCCCGGTATTGGCGGATGCGCCGTTAAAATGCGTACACCACCACTGGTCCACCTCGCAGATGGCGCGATACACGGTAGCTGGCGCCTTATCCAACAGGAAACTTACCTGGTAGCTGCGGGACTGTTCGCTTTTCTTCTTCCCGGCGCTGTCAATCGCAGCCTGGTAAGGATTAGGATTGCCTTTGCCGGTTTCTATCAGGGCTTTCAGGCTGCCGCGGATGTAGTTGCCCCAGGAGTCCGAACAGATATTATAGCATTCTTCCGTCGGCACCAGGCCGATATGCGTAAATACCAATTCCGTCTGATCCGCTTTTTTGCTGATGTCAAAGCTGATGCGGGTGCCTGTCCATTCGGATGCGTCTTTGGTGAAGTTGAAGTAATTTTCTTCTACGAGCCAGACTACTTTACTATCCGGCACAAATTCGACTATTTTCATCCGGCTGCGGTGTACATCCTGGTAGTGGTAATGGAAGGTTTCGTCCAAACCATCGGTGCGGCCTTCGATTTGCTCGGACCACCAGCCGCGGACGTTGGTGACTGCCCGGAAAACTTCTTCGGGCGACTGCCGTACCTGTATGGATGCCGTATAATTTTGCGCATTCATCATATGTAGTGTTTTGACTTTGAAGGTTAATTTGTTTCCGTAGGGCCGCCTTGGGGCAGGCGTAATTTTTAGGTAAAGCTACCGCCTGATTTTGACTTTCAGGGTGGGTGATATGGACCTTTTGGTGGGTTGATTTGGACATTCACAAGCGTTATATTTGTAGAAAACCCAGCATGAAGCATCTGACCATCATCGTGCCCAACGGCGAAAATAACCTCAGTAGTATAGTAGGTGCTTTCAAAATATTCTCCCGCGCCAATGCCTACCGCAAAGAACATCAGGGCAAGGAGCTCTTCCGGATTGAGCTGGCGGGAACCGCTCCCGTGGTCGACTTCTACGGCGGCCTTTTCAGCGTAAAGCCGCATACGGATATCTCGCAGGTAAAGCAAACGGACCTGATCATTGTTCCTTCCCTGAACCATGCTTTTGATGCAGCAGTAGCGCAGAACGCGCCGATAATCGAATGGCTGCGCGTGCAATACAGGAACGGCGCTGAAATCGCCAGCATCTGCACCGGGGCATTCCTCCTGGCGGCTGCCGGCTTGCTGGACGGCAAAACCTGCTCCACACACTGGTCTGCAGCTGACCAGTTAAAACAACGATTCCCAAAAATCAACGTCGAATCCGATAAACTGCTCACCGAGGAAAACGGTATCTATACTAACGGTGGCGCCTACTCGTTCCTGAACCTGGTATTATACCTGGTCGAAAAATATTTTGACCGGCAGACGGCGATTTTCTGTTCAAAGGTATTCCAGATTGAGATCGACCGGCACAGCCAGTCCGCCTTTATGATCTTCAAAGGGCAGAAGGAACATGGGGACGAAATGGTCAAAGCGGCGCAAACCTATATTGAAGAGCGTATGAGCGAGAAAATCTCCTTTGAACAACTCTCAGCCAGGTTTGCCGTTGGCCGCAGGAACTTTGATCGCCGGTTTATTAAAGCAACGGGCAACACGCCCCTGGAATACTTTCAGCGCCTGAAAATTGAAGCAGCAAAGCGCGCATTTGAAACCACCCGGAAGACGATCAACCAGGTGATGTACGAAGTAGGCTATTCGGACCTGAAGGCATTCCGCGAAGTATTTCGTAAGATTACCGGGATGTCGCCACTGGAATACCGGAACAGGTATAATAAAGAGTCGTTTGCCGGCGGTTAATATCACTGCGCTGCTCCGCTCCGCCGGCTATCAACCGCAACTCATTACACCATATATCCACTAACCACTTACAATCAACCGTTAAACCACTAAACCACTAAACCACTAAACCACTAACCACTTACAACTTACCACTATCCACCAACCACCAACCCCTCCCCCCAAAAAAATTCCCCACCCACTAACCTCTACGTTACTACTTACCTTTAAGTAACTCCCTCCTTTTCACCACCAGGCGGACCTAATTTTGCCTTCGATAATTCGATTGGAACATGCCGGGCATACCGGCAGATAAAACGGAAAAATTAAACAGGCAATTTTTATGAAACGCATACTTCATCTGATTTCAAGTCTGCAAGGGAAAGCATCCCATAGTCTGCAACTGGGCCAGGCCATCGTCAGAAAAATTCAGGAAAAATATCCCGGCAGCACGCTGGAAGAGTTGAACCTGGTGGAAATGGAAATACCTC
This sequence comes from Chitinophaga sp. CB10, assembly GCA_001870995.2. GTDB lineage: Bacteria > Bacteroidota > Bacteroidia > Chitinophagales > Chitinophagaceae > Chitinophaga. The sequence continues at coordinate 72,760 of MLAV02000009.1, read as the reverse complement.
ACCTGACGCCGGACTCGCTGCGCGCTTTCTTTATCCCACAGGATCAGCTGACGGAGGAAGACAAAGCCTCCATCCAGCTTTCCGACACGCTGGTGCAACAGCTGCTGGCGGCCGATATTATCGTCATCGGCGCGCCGCTCTACAACTTCACCATCCACTCTTCCCTGAAAGCATGGATCGATCATATTACCCGTGCCGGCGTAACTTTCGGATACGGGGAAAATGGCCCGGTGGGAATGGTCAAAGGAAAAAAGGTGTATGTAGCCATGACTTCCGGCGGCATTTACTCGGAAGGTCCGGCTAAGGCGTACGACTTTGTGGCGCCTTACCTGCAGGCAGTGCTGGGCTTCCTCGGCATGCAGGATGTGTCCGTCGTGCGGGCGGAAGGGCTCAAAATGCCGGCCGTGCAGGGACATGCCATGGATAAAGCCATTGAACAAATTCAGATTGACTGACGCTAACAACCATTCAAAGGCCCCGGGTAAATACCGGGGCTTTTTTGTCGCAGATACCCCCTGTCCCGAACATCGGATTGATTTATTTTTGAAAGGCAACTACACCAGGCCTGTATCTTCAAATCCGATTCCAATGAGAAAAATTATCTACGGTATTAACCTGACTGCCGGTGGCTGCTGCGACCACACACAAATCAGCGGCAGCGAAGAAACCCACGTGTACTTTACGGACCTGCTGCGCCAGGCGGGCCTGCTCCTCTACGGTCGTAAGACCTATGACCTGATGGTGCCTTTCTGGCCGGAGGTGGCCAGGGCGCAAACCGGCGCCCCATCGATGCTTGAATTTGCGAAGGTGTTTGATAGTCTGGAAAAGGTAGTTTGTTCCCGGACGGTGGACCACTTTCCCGGCAACCCCAGGGTGATCCGCGATAACCTGGCCGAAGAGGTCATGCAACTAAAGCAGCAACCCGGTAAAGATATCTCCATTGGCGGTGTGGAACTGCCGGGGGAATTAATCAGGCTGGGGCTCGTGGATGAATATTATTTCCTCGTGCATCCCGTGATAGCAGGGCAGGGCCGGCGTTTGCTGGATGGCATCCATCCGGGCGCGCAGGAGCATTTAAAACTCGCCGATGCCAGAACCCTTCCTTCCGGATGCATCTCCCTGCATTATCTTCATCAGTGACAATAAAGTCTTACCTTTCAGTAGGAAAGAAAAGCTATGAAGAAAATAGGATTTTTATCATTCGGGCATTGGGCCAATCATCCGGCCTACAGCACCCGTACCGCGAGTGATACCCTGCTTCAATCTATCGACCTGGCCGTAGCCGCGGAAGAAATCGGTTTGGATGGCGCGTACTTTCGCGTACACCATTTCGCCGCCCAGCTGGCGTCGCCGTTTCCTTTACTGGCGGCTATCGGCGCTAAAACCAGCAAGATAGAAATCGGAACAGGCGTGATCGATATGCGGTATGAAAATCCGCTGTATATGGTAGAAGATGCCGGCGCGGCGGATCTGATTTCGGGAGGAAGATTACAATTAGGCATCAGCAGGGGATCGCCGGAGCAGGTCATCGATGGATGGCGCTATTTCGGTTATGAGCCTGCAGCCGGCGAAACGGATGCGGATATGGGCCGCCGTAAGGCGCTGGAGTTCCTCGACAAACTGAAAGGCGTGGGCTTCGCGCAACCTAACCCTTACCCGATGTTTCCCAATCCGCCGGGGTTGCTGCGCCTGGAGCCTCATTCGGAAGGCCTGCGCGATCGCATCTGGTGGGGCGCGGCTTCCAACGCTACAGCGGTATGGGCCGCGGAAAACGGGATGCACCTGCAAAGCTCTACGCTCAAGTACGACGAAAGCGGAAAGCCTTTCCATATCCAACAGGCCGAACAGATCAGGCTGTACAAGGAAGCCTGGAAGAAGGCCGGCCATACGCGCGAGCCAAGGGTGTCCGTGAGCCGCTCCATCTTTGCGCTGGTCAATGACCAGGACCGTTATTACTTCGGCCGGGAAAGCGACCGGGTGGATAAAATCGGCATGATCGAACAGGACAAGCGCGCCATCTTCGGCAGGAGCTATGCGGCCGAACCGGATCAACTCATTAAGGAGCTGGCAGAGGATGAAGCCATCCGCGAAGCGGATACCTTGCTGCTAACGATACCGAATACACTGGGCGTTGAATACAATGTACACGTACTGTCCTCCATCCTGAAGTATGTAGCGCCAGGATTGGGTTGGCGTTAACGCTATCAGCATACATTACTTAAAACACGAAAAGCCTTTGGATAAATTCCAAAGGCTTTTTATTTTTCAGGAAGTAGCTCAATCCCTCTTTTTCCTTTTAGGCTCTTCCGGCTGTTCCCACACCCAACTCAGCATAGCCGTCATAGAGTTCTTGGGTATATGCACCTCTGCCGATCTCTTCAGCGTTTTGGTGACGCCGGTGGAATCCTCATATACAATTTTCATATCCACATCAAATTTACCGCCCTGCTTCATGGGCTCGGAAAAGTTGAACTGGGTATAAAGCAAATTGAGCTGCATGCTGTCCAGGCAATCCTTAGCGGTACATTCCAGCTTCAGGACGTTTTTTTTCATCCCATTCAGGTCCCAGTTGTCAATATCGGTGGCTTTGCCAACGGGGTTAAAACGGTTGAGCGCCCAGGTTTCCCAGCCCATGGACAGCTGGGTGATCTTACTGCGGGAACTGTTGTCCATATCATACCTTCCAGTACTCACAGTGATTTCTTTGATCCCCTGTGCCTGTGTCTGACTGATAAACAGGCAGCCGGCGAAGGCTAACATAATTTTTCTCATATCCTACTATGATTTACTACTCTGTAATGTCAGGATATGTCTTATAGTACCAGAAATTTAAATTTCGTTAACAAAATTGTGCAAATTCCGACCATCAGGGTCGATTGTCACCTCCCTGCTAATTCCCTGATAATGATTTTGCTAACGTTCGCTTTTAAAATAATTTTGCAGCTTACAAAAGTTACAACATGAGGATAGCTATCAATGGTTTTGGACGTATCGGCAGGATATTCTTACGGATGGCCCTGGAAAGGCCGGGTATAGAAGTGGTTGCCATTAATGATCTGGCGGATGCCGCTACCATGGCTCACCTTTATATGTACGATTCCGTACATGGGCCATACGAAGGGGAGGTACGCCTGGCGGGCGACCACCTGGTAATTGACGGGCGCCAGATCCGTATCCTCTCGGAACGCGACCCCTTGAAGCTGCCCTGGGCGGAGCTGGACATTGACCTGGTCGTAGAATCCACCGGGAAGTTTACCACCGGCACGGCCGCGGGCTTACACCTGCAGGCCGGCGCGAGGCAGGTGATTGTGTCCGCCCCTTCGCCCGATAAGGACATTCCGACCGTGGTATTAGGGGTAAACGACCACCTGGTAGACCTTACAGCTCCTGTATTGTCCAACGCTTCCTGCACCACCAACAACGTGGCGCCTATGGTAAAAGTATTGGACGACAACTGGGGTATCGTTGACGGCTATATTACCACCGTGCATTCCATGACAGGGGATCAGAACCTGCATGACGCGCCCCACAGGGACCTGCGCCGTGCGCGCGCTGCGGCCGCTTCCATTATCCCTACTTCCACCGGCGCCGCCAAGGCCATCACATCTATCTTCCCGCACCTGGAAGGCCGCATGGGAGGCGCGGGGATACGCGTACCGGTGCTGAACGGCTCCCTGACCGACTTTACCTGCATCCTCAGGAAGCAGCCTGCCAGCGTAGCTGAAATCAACGCGAAGTTCAGGGAGGCGGCGGAAGGCGATATGAAAAATATCCTGAAGTACACGGAACATCCCATCGTATCCATCGATATCGTGGATAACCCGTATTCCTGCACTTTTGACGCCTTGCTCACTTCCATCGTGGGCGACCTCGTGAAGGTAGTAGGCTGGTACGATAATGAATTCGGCTATTCCAACCGCCTGGCTGACCTGGTGGTGCGGATTGCCGCGCTGAAGCATAAATAGCAGTCGATTGCCAGCGCGCAAACAGCAAGACATAAAGTATGAAAGAAAGATCCGCTACTGGCGGGTCTTTTTTTATGCCGGCCATTCTACGCCCGTCACTTTTTCGCTGAATTGCCACAAGGCCGCCGCCAGCTCCGGATCGCTGGCATAGCTGCGCACCCCGTAAATAATCGTTTCATCATCCGCTACAAACGGAGCGATGTTGCAATCCTCGCAATAAACGCCGCCAATGCCATCCAGCTGCTCGCTGAGGGCGCACCAAACGGCGGTTGCCGCTCCCTGGGCCGGCGTTTTGAAATTTTTGACCCGCTGTTTCCAGGCTTCCAGCTCCGCTTCGGACATATGCAGCACTACATCCGTGAGGATAGCGCCGGGATGCACCGCATAGGCTTTTACGCCGTGCGGTTGCCCCGCCTTGTTCAAATGCACGGCAAACAAGGCATTGGCTGTTTTGGATTGGGCATATGCTTTTACGGGATCGTAAGGATGGCGTTCAAAATTCAGGTCGTCCAGGCGGAGCGCCATACGCCGGTGCCCCACGGAGGAATGCGCGATGACGCGCGCGTTGCCGGCTTTTTTCAGCGCGGGCCAAAGGAGGCCGCTCAGCTGAAAATGCCCGAGGTGATTGGCGCCGAATTGCAGCTCGTAACCCCGTTTATCCGTCGTTATCTCCGGCGGAAAAAATACGCCGGCATTGTTGAACAAATAATGCAGCGCCTGGTGCGCAGCCAGGTATTGTTTGGCGAAGGCTTCCACGGAAACCGGATCCGCCAGGTCCAGCGGATGGTAGGATACATTGGGCAGCCCTTCCAGCCTGGCTTTTGCTTTACCGGCGTTCCTGGCGCCTACCACTACGTTGGCCCCTGCCCGTGAGAGGGTTTGCACTATTTCAAAACCGATGCCGGCGCTACCGCCTGTCACCACCACGTTTTTACCGCGGAGGTCATGACCGGCCGCTACTTCATCAGCCGTGCTTTGCGCATTGAACCGGGAATCGATGGGCTGTTGCTTTGGGTTCATAAGATGCCTGTATTTATAAGGTTGGGCCGTTGTGTTGGCATACTGCAAAGTTGCAAATTTTGTAATAACGATGCCCTACCTATTGGCAGCATTTTTTTCTCCCCCAAAATTTTTTTATGGGAGAAAATATAATGCCGCAGCCGGAAAGCGGTTACTAACAGGTATGGCTATATGTTTTGCAGTATGCCATGGGAACGCCGTTCCCTTACGCAATCGTATCGGTTTTTTTATTCTTTGGTAAATACCATTACCCTGCCGGCCTGCTTCAGCGTCATCGTCTTAGCCGCGGGATCAAACGTCATCTCCGCCTTCACCCGGTCGATCCTGAACTGATGCTTGCCGGTAGGCTCCAATGCCAGCGCCGTCTGCCCGGTCACCTGCCCGATGAGCGTGTTATCCTGGCGGGTAAAAGTGATTTTAACCGGCAGGTCTTTGGAGGCATAGACGCCGGTGTACTGGTCCAGCTCTTCGCTGGTAACCGCGTAGGCGCTGAAAGACGGCATTTCCCAAGGCGCGCCGTAGGCGGCGGACATGAGGATAATGGCGATGTTGTTGATATCGTAGTTGGCGCCGTTGGAGGTGATGGCAAAAGAAATATCATCCGCCGGGTAGTAGGCGCAGAGGGAGCTAAAGCCATCGATACCGCCATTGTGGCCATAGCCGGCCTTATCGCCGAAAGGCATCGGGAACAGGCCCAGGCCTTCCTGGTTGCTGACAGGTTTCATTTGCTCCACGCTTTCCCTGCTGATGATCTTGCCGGTAAACAACGCGCGGAGAAACCGCGTGAGGTCCGCCGGGGTGGACACGATGCCGCCTGCGCCTAACGGAACGGAAATATCCGTTTCCGGCATCAGCTGCCACTGGCCAAGGAATTTATAGGAATTGCTTTCATGGTCAGCGGTGCGGATCTTCCCGCCCAGGTATGTGTTTGTTAAGCCCGCCGGCTTGCAGATATAGGTAGTCAGCAATTTGGCGTAGGGTTGTTTGAAAACCTTTTCCAGGATGTAGGTGAGCAATACGTAGTTGGAATTGCTGTAGGACATGCGGCTGCCAGGTTCAAAATCGCTCCCTCCTTTGGTGATGATGTCCACCAGTTCTTTCTCCGTTTTCGGTTGGGTACTCCAGGAAAGATAATCCTGGTTGGCGGTGAAGTTGTGGATGCCGCTGCGGTGGCTCAGCATATGGCGGATCGTGATTTTATCCGCCTGCGCAATCCCGGGAAACCAGCTGCTCAGCGTTTGATCCAGCGCCAGCTGGCGGCTTTCGATGGCTTTAAATACCAGCGCCGCGGTAAACGTTTTGGAGATGGAGCCGATGCGATATTTCGTTTCCCCGTCTGCCGGGAGTTTGGCGGCAACATCTGCATAACCGGTTGCCCGGGCATATACCAGCGTTCCATTTTTAGTGACCGCCACGCTGCCCATAAACTTGTCATGCGCGGCCAGCGCGTTCAGGAAGGAGTCCAGCTTTGGAGCGTCTGACTGTTGCGCGTGTACAAAACATACGGTACAACTCAGTACCAGGGTTAAATAGTATTTCCACATAGCATTAAAATTTATACGCGCCTGGGGAAGCAGAAAAAAAGCGCTACATCGAAGTAAAGCAAAATTCCAGATAAAAAAACAGGGTGGCAAAAGATTTGCCACCCGAATGATTATTTTTTGCCGTTGTTCAGTGTTTCGGCTACAAAGTCGACCCACTGGTAGTCTTTCACCGTGCGGTCAATAAAGTAATCCGGCTGCAACCCGATGTCGTCGATCGCAAAATCCGGGATGCGAATCGTACGCGACAAGCCGTAGTACAGCTCAAAATCCTTGCAGGGAGATGGTACGATATGCACGTTGGAAATATCCAGCATACCATACGTAGTACGGCCGAAGAATTTCACTTTCTGACTTTGTTTGGCGGCCAGCAAAAACTGTTCTGTGGTGCTGCCGTTCTTATTGTGAATGATGATACCCACCCTTTTCGGATAGGGGTACACGGTATCCCGTTTGGAGATGTTCACATCCTTGCCGAACAAATTGACAAACTCGCCGGGATGCGCGCTGAGCGTATCATAGAACGTTTTGAACATCTTCCGGGAATCCTCGTCAAATTCATCCATTTTGGTCAGGTCCAGCATACGCTGGTTGTTCAGCGGGGTAGAGAGGAATTCCACGCCCACCGTGCGTACCGGGTTGGTGTAGAGGATGGGCAGGAGTTGTTCGAAGCTCGCGTCGCTGCCGCCTGGATTGTTCCGCAGGTCAATGATCAGGTTTTCGGTAGAGAGGATCACGTCCCTGTTTTGGCGGATGACGCTGTCGATCAGCTTCTTCTCGGAAATTTCAAAGAAAGGGATGCGCAGGTAAGCAGTGGTGGCGTCGAGCTTTTCAAAGAAAGGCTTCCTCGCATTTAGCTGTACGGCAGCCTTTTCGTATTTCGCCTTGTCCACGCCTTCGGGCAGCGTTGCCTCCGTGGCGGGCGCCGTCTGTATGGCCTGGGCGGCGGCATCGCTCTTCAGGTATTGGATGCCGATATGGCCGTTCCTGAAAAAGCGTATCCACTGGTTAATGGTGGCGGCGCACTCGCTGTTGTTCGGCAGCTTTTTTACTTTTTCCAGGTACACCCGGTTGTGCATTTCATAGGCTTCCCGGCCTTTCTTTTTGATGATGTAGCTAAACCCTGCATCGTTTTCTTCAAAGGTTTTCTTAGCCCAGAGGAAATTGCTTTCGCAGGAGCAGGTTTGTGCGGCAGCATCCATGGCAAGGGCAAATAATGGAATAAGGAGTAAGGACGTGTTTCTCATAAATTAGTCAGACTTATTTTTTAAAAGTAAGCAGGGGCGATTGCTTTTGCAACCCTGCCCCCTTTAACCCCCTGCAATTACTGAAAAGGGTTATCTTTAACCGCATAAAAAACTTATCCAGCGGGCATGGAGAATTACAGTATCGTATTATTTCTGTTGGCGGTCATGATTGGCTTATCGGCATTGGCCGGCAAGATAAGATTACCTTACCCGGTGCTATTGATTGTAGCCGGTATAGGCATTGGCTTTATTCCCACCTTGCCGGAGATTGTGCTCAATCCGGAAATTATCTTCCTCATTTTTTTACCTCCTTTATTGTATGATGCGGCGTTCAATATTTCGTTTCCGGATTTCCGGACGAACATCCGTACCATCAGCGCGCTGGCGATAGGGCTGGTGTTTTTGACGGCTACCTGCATCGCGGTGCTGGCGCATTATCTTATCCCGGGTATGACCTGGGCCATGTCCTTCACGCTGGGGGCCATCCTTTCCGCGACGGACGCCGTGGCGGCTACCAGTATTACCAAGGGCCTGCGCCTGTCCCATAAAACGCTGACGATACTCGAAGGGGAGAGCCTGGTCAACGACGCCTCTGCGCTGGTGGCGTTTCGCTTTTCCCTGGCGGCCGTAACGGGGACGGCATTTGTATTCCGGGAGGCGTTGCTGCAATTTTTTATCCTCATGGGAGGCGGCGCTATCATCGGTTTTGTGATGGCTAAGCTGCTGGCCTTCATCCTCGTGCGGGTGAAAAATAATGATATGGTTACCATCAGCTTTATGCTGATCATGCCTTTTATCACTTACCTGCTGGCGGAAGAGCTGCATGTATCCGGCGTGATAGCCGTGGTGCTGCTGGGCTTGGGCATTTCCCGCTTCAGCAAGAAAGTATTTCCGGATAGTATCAAGCTGCAATCCAAGTCCATCTGGGATATCATAATATTCATGCTGAACGGGCTGATTTTTATCCTGATAGGCCTGGAGTTTCCGTACGTGTTGAAGAACATAGATCCTGACAAGGTATGGCTGTATGTCGGCTATGCTTTCCTCGTCAATATCGTAGCGTTGGTGGTGCGGATGATCCGGGTGTTTATGCAGAAAGGCTCCCTGCAGCGGGCTTTTCAGCGGAAGGACAAGCGCGTGAGCGCCAATGCCCTGCTGGATTATAAGACCAGCCTGATCATCTCCTGGGCGGGGATGCGGGGCATTGTATCCCTGGCGATTGCCATAGGTTTGCCTAAGACGCTGGAAGGCGGAGCGCCATTTCCGCAGCGGGACATTATCATATTCATTTCCGTAGTGGCGGTATTGATATCGCTGATAGGGCAGGGGCTTTCGCTGCCCTGGCTGATACGCACGCTCACGCGGCAGCAGCCGGCAGGGGCGGAGGTCCGGGAAAGGAAATAGTTTTTATCTTGCCGTTAAATTTTAAAGATGTCTTTTTCAATCAGTCTTTTACAGGAATTGTTACAGGAGCTCAGCGGCGTGCTGCCGGCGGATACGGCGCCGCTGTTTGCCATTACCCGGATGGTGAAGCTGGAAGAAGGGGAGGCGTATATCCGGGAGGGCGAGCTCACGCGCAAGCTGGCCTATATTGAAAAAGGGATCATACGGGCGTATGCGGAGAAGTCGAGCGGGGATGACGGTACGCTCTTCCTCCGCTGGGAAGGGCAGCTCATTGCCTCCCATGATGGCATTATCCAGCGGCAGCCTTCCCGCTTTATTTACCGCGCGCTGGAGCCGGTGACCATGCTGGAAATCGATTATGACAAGCTGGAAGAGGTGCTTAAAGTACACCCGGAGTTTGAGCCCCTGCGTAATTACTTCCTGATGAAGATGCTGGGAGAAGCGCTGGAAGGCCTGGAAGGATTTGTGTTCCTGACGCCGGAGGAAAGATACCTGCGCCTGCTGGACAGTAAGTGGGGCGTGGTGAACCGGGTGCCGGATAAATATATTGCGTCCATGCTGGGGGTAACGCCCGTTTCGTTGAGCCGTATCCGTAAGCGGCTACATGCCCGCGGCCGCAAAAATGAAGCGGGAAATTAACATTTGTTAATTGGATTTATTAACCTTTGTTAACCCCGGTATCCTGCTGCTGTAGCTAATTTTGAGGTATAATCTCAATGGATATGGAAGCAGTTATTGCAGCGACGATTAAAATTTTTACCACCTCTGTTATTCGGTATTTTCTTTTGGCGGGGATTCCTTTCCTGCTGTTTTACCTCTTCTTCCCCCGCAGGAACAGCCGGCGTAAAATCCAGCAGCGGCTGGCTGGCAATAAGGATTTCCTCCGGGAGGTATGGCACTCCATGACCAGCACGCTGGTGTTTACCGTTATTTCTGTGATCATACTGTTTACCCCGGTACGGCATATTACGCAGCTGTACACTAACGTGAACGACTATCCGCTGTGGTACATCGGCGTGAGCCTGGCGCTGACGCTGATCGTCCACGATACCTATTTTTACTGGATGCACCGCATCCTGCATCACCCGGCGCTGTTCAAGCGCACGCACCTGGTGCATCACCTGAGCACCAATCCCAGCCCGTGGACGAGCTACAGTTTTCATGTGCTGGAAGCGATTGCGGAAGGCGGCGTGCTGCTGGTGCTCACCGTCCTGATGCCGTTGCACCCTATTACGATAATGCTGTTTACTGTGACAGGTTTTATGATTAATGTGTACGGCCACCTGGGCTATGAGCTGATGCCGCGCTGGTTCAGGCATACCTGGGCGTTTGAGGTGTTGAATACATCGGTACATCATAACCTGCATCATAGTAAGTTCAAAGGGAATTACGGGTTGTATTTCAGGGTGTGGGACCGGCTGATGGGCACGGAGCATCCGGATTATGTGAAGGAATATGATAAGGTGCAGGCGAGGCGGTTTGCGGAGAAGACGGCTGCGTAGGGCGCATACGGTGAAAGCGGAAGTTTTGTTGGCGGGCCAGGGGGCCCGCTTTTTTTATTTGGTAGCATTTTTTGCAGGGCGCACTATGACCTCCAATGACTTATACATCCCAACTTTCCAAGATCAAATAATAATATTATCGTATATAAAATATTTATATTTTGTGTGCTGGAAAAGATTAACCTTATCCCATTGAAGATCCCGATCACCTAAATCTCATAGTTTGCATCGGCCCAAATACCATACCTATGCCTGCAGAGCAGTAGCGCTTGTATCTGCATTGTTTTTGCTTAGTCCCGCTACATCAATGGCCCAGCGCCTCGATGCCATCGGAAAGGAAAAACCCATCAAAGTGACCGGCGGCATTGGCCTCGAGCAGGTAGCTTACCTGTCGTCAGGTTTGCAGGAAGGACGGAGAGAGCCCTATAACTTTTTTCTTACAGGCAACATCAACTTTGACCTCTTCGGATGGGCAGTGCCCTTCTCATTCTCCTATACCAACCAGGGCAGGGTAGCGTTTAGCCAGCCTTTTAACCAATACGGCCTCACGCCAACGTATAAATGGATCACCGGTCATATCGGCTATACCAGCATGAATTTTTCCAGCTATACTTTAAGCGGCCATCTGTTTAACGGGCTGGGGGTGGACCTCGCGCCGGCAGGGCGGTTTAAGTTCAGCGCCATGTACGGGCGGCTGCAACAGGCTGTAACAGCGGATACTACCCGGCCGGAGATCATTCCTGCGTATAAGCGTATGGGTTATGGTTTTAAAGCCAGCTATGGCGCCGGGAAAGATAATATAGACCTCATCGTGTTCAGCGCCAAGGACGATCCCAATTCCATCGAAGCGCCCGGGCCGCAGTATAATATCACCCCGCAGGAAAACCTCGTGGTAGGCCTCAACGTTCGCAAGCAATTAATGAACCGCCTGTCCGTAAACGCGGAGGTGGCCTGGAGCGCACTCACCCGCGATGCGCGGCTGGCATCCGATAGTGCGGACCTGGTGAAGTTTCCATCCCTGGGCCTCATCCAAAAAAACAGCACCACCGCTTTGTACACGGCCTATAAAACAGGGATGACCTACTCGGCCAATAAATACTCGCTGGGCCTGGGGTATGAATGGGTAGCGCCGGAATACAAAACGCTTGGCGCCTATTATTTTACGAACGACTTCGAGAATATCACCGGCAACCTTCAGTTCAGGATGTTTAAGGACAAAGTAACGGGAGGGCTCAACGCCGGGGTGCAGCATAACAACCTGAAGAAAGACAAGCAAAGCACGATGAGCCGGTGGGTCGGCGCCCTTAACCTCTCCTGGGTAGCATCCCAGAAAATGAATTTCAACTTCTCCTACAGCAACTTCCAGTCCTTCGTCAATATCAAATCCGATTTCGATTACATCAACCAGGTATCGCCCTACCAGAACCTGGACACGCTCAATTATACGCAGATATCCAGCAACGCCAGCATGAGTATGAACTACAGCATCTCCCGCACGAAAGAAAAAGCGCAGATGCTGATGTGCAATGTTTCCTACATGAAAAGCAGCGATTTGCAGGGCGGCGTGAAACAGCCTACCGGTACGGTTTTCTATAACCTCAATACGGCTTACAGCATGCAGCTGGTGCCCAGGAATATGTCCGTCACCCTTGGCTTCAACGCCAACCGCAACTCTGCCATGAATATGCAAAGCACTACGCTGGGGCCTACCCTGGGCGTGAACAAAACGCTGCTGAATAAAAAACTGCGTACATCCGGCACCGTGTCCTGGAACGGTAGTTTCAACAATGGCAACGCCGGCACAAAAGTGCTGACAGCGAGGCTTTCCGGCGCTTACACGGTGAAGAAGAAACATAACCTGAACCTGGGGATTACGGGCCTGAACAGGTCGGGCAGCAGTAATTCCGCTAAAAGCATTTCGGAGCTGACGTCCACACTGGGATACAATTATAATTTTTAAAACATGCGCTTGTCTATAGGAAAACGACTCTTATTCACACTGTTACTGTTGCCGCTCTGGGCCGCAGGGCAGATCAACCATCCGGTGATGGTGAATGTGCAGCTGAATCCGCCGTATAGCCTGTACCTGAGCGACTATGCGGCGCCGGATGTGCAGCGCATGCAGGTGCATATTTTGCTGAAAGACCTGACTGAATCCAATTACAAATGCCGCCTCCGGGTTACCATCGAAGGCATTGGCATCACCATACAAAATAAAACAGGCTTCTATGTAGCGCCTTTTATTATTAATGGGGGGGAGATGGTAACCTTATCAGGGGCCGATCTCGCGCCCTATTTTGACACGCGCAATCTCGTTATTCAGGGATTGGATAATTCCTTTACCCGGAACGGGGCTAAGTTACCGGAAGGCATCTATCGCTTTACCGTAGAGGTAATGGATTATAACCGCAATACAGTAATCTCCAACGCGGGATCTGCCATGGTGGCGAGCTTCCTGAGCTATCCGCCCATCATCAACCTGCCCATGGCTAATGCTAAGGTAGACGCTATGGACCCGCAGAATGTACTGTTTCAATGGATGCCCCGGCATACCGCCTCTGTCAACGCAGCGTTCAACGTGGTGTATAAATTCCGCCTGGTGGAACTGGTGCCGCAGGACCGTGATCCCAACGATGCCATGCGCTCACTGCGACCCATATACGAAAATATCTTGCAGCAGACGTCGCTGGTGTACGGCCCCGGCGAGCCGGCCCTGACGCCGGGGAACAACTATGCCGTGCAGGTGCAGGCCATTGAAGCGGACGGCAAGGATATGTTTGTAAACGATGGCTTCAGCGAAGTGGTGAAATTCACCTACGGCGAAAAATGCAGCGTGCCGCAGCAGATTGTGGCCGCATTTGCCGGCAGGAATGAACTGAAGCTCTCCTGGGCCTCCACCATCTCCCAGCAGGGCTTCACCGTGCGTTACCGGGAAGCGGGCAACGCGCCATCCCAATGGTACGAGGAAACTTCGTTTATGCCCCAGGCGACCATCAGTGGCCTGAAGCCGGGCAAGCAATACGAATACCAGGTGAAAGCACAGTGTATGTGGGGATACGGGGATTATTCGCCCATCCAGCAGTTTACCATGCCGAACGAAACCCTCAGCGAAGGCGATTTCGTGTGCGGTAAAAATGCCGGCGATCAGAAGATCAGCAATACGAACAGTATTGAAAAACTGAATATACAGGATACCATTTATGCGGCGGACTTTAAAGTGATTCTTACCTCCGTCAGCGGCAGCAACGGCCAGTTCAGCGGTACGGGCCAGGTAATGGTGCCCCTGCTGGGCTTCCTGGACCTGCCGGTCACCTTCAGCAACATCAGCGTGAATACGGATAAGCGTATGTACGCCGGCGTGATAGAGCTGGCCCAGAGCAGTCATGAGCAGGTAAGGCAAAACCTCGACGATGCCATACAGCACCTGTTCGACAAGCTGGATACCATGCTGACTTCCCCCGATCCTAAACAACTCTTCCTCATCGATGCGGCGGACATGCTGTCCGAAATAGACAAGATGAAAGGCTGGGACGACCTCGACCCCGCCACGCAGGCGCAACTGGGCGAGCTGCAGGAGAAGTTGAAGGAGCTGCAAACCTACCAGGCGCAATACCCAGATATGAGTCCGGAAGAGCGGCAAACCACCGGGCAAAAACTGGCCGGCGACCTGAAGAAGCTCACCGGCGATGCCAAAGCCGCCTTTGAAATGGCGAAGCAAAAACTGAAAGACCTGATCAATATCTACCGCCTTGCGCTGGACGTACTGGTGAAACAGCGGCAGCAAACGGCGGACGAAGCCGGCTACCAGCAAAAGAAAGCGGCGTTCGACCAATTCCTGAAGGCGGTGAACCCTGCGGCCAGCCCGGCAGGAGGCGCTTCCGACAGCCCGGTATTGCTGATGGAGAAAATGGAAGAGATGCCGGCAGCATCCGTGAATACCGCCGGCGTATCCGCCATCTCCGACTACCTGAATGCCTTGTATAAAAAGAATGAAAGCACGCTGCTCCTGATCCTGAAAAACAGCAAGGAAGAAGAGACGGATAAGGAAGTGGTGAGCCTGCTGAAAGTGGATGGCAAACCGGCCGCGGAAGCGATTGCCACGGAAGCCGCCAAAAATGACAAGGATGGCACGGTGAAAAAGGTGAGTGCTTCCATATTAACCCTCATTGCAGAAATACTAGAAAAATATTAGCCATGAAAGTGATGAAGCGTTTACTGGCGATAATAATTGTGTACTGGCTGACGGCGGCGCAGGCCTTTGCCCTGCCGCTGGACAGCCTGCAGCGTAAGGAAGTGGTGGACCGGGGCGTGGCTGCATTGAAACAGCTGATTGCGCAGAACGAATGGAACGACCGGCATGGGCGCTCGGCCAACAATAATTATATCCTCTTTGTAGATCCGAATTACATCACCCTGAAGGACGGCGCGAAAAATGAGAAGTCCGTATGGAAGGATGAATTTATCAGTGCAGCCGAGTCTGAAACGATCAATGAGGAACTGAAAGCTGTCAACCTTGCCAGTGATAATAAGAAAGAATTTGGCGTGTACGTGCTGGTATTCAACAGCTGGATCATCAATCTCACCACCCCGATAAAAGAAGGAGATAAGGCCTCCGCTTACCTGCAACTGAAAAAGCATGCGCCTCCCGCGCGTATAGCGCAGGTGAACAGCGAAGTGAAGGAGCTGGCGGGTGAGATATGGAGTAAAGCCGGTTTTTCCCAGCAGGACTTCACCGTTCGTATAGGCATCGTGTATGGGAGGGAGTTACTGCTCTACAACCAGTCACTGAACCGGGCCTTTGCCATTACCCAGGCATATGGAGACGGCATTTCCCGCAGGAAGCTGGACATGCTGAACGCCAACCTGGACAGCGTGCGCAGCATCGGCGATCCTGTCGGTTACCTGACCACTTATCCCAAAGCGCTGTATAAGGCATTCCGCGCCAAAACGATGCCTGTACAGCTGAAGAACCGGTTTGTGCCGGCGCTGAACAGCTATTTCGGGGACTGGTACATCCGCATGCCGAAAGAGTATAAAGGCGATAATGATCAGGCGCCGGTTGAAACAAGAGGCGTACCGATCGTTGATTACAGCCACGGGCTAAGTCCGGAGGAATTAACGCGGGTACTGAAAGGGTTGAATAAATCCTCCGGCGAAACCGGTTATATACCAAAAGTATTCATTACCTCCTATGTTACCCCGGATGAATTGCTGAAGCAGGTAAAGGATTATGTGGCCAACCCTGCCGGCGCAAAAGAGATTGTGATCTGGGTGCATGTAGCGGCGGACAAAAGTATCCAGTATGAATACGGCTACGGCAAGGATGTGCCGCAGCAGCAGGAGATCAGCGCCTTTGCCGCGCTCTTTGCAAGGATACTGCCGGAACTCCACGGCAATCCGCTGGCGGATATGTTTGACGCTATTTCCGGGTTGATCGGGAAGGCCATCGTACCGCCTAAGTACTACGATCCGGAGGACCCTGACTTTAACTCCATCCCCGGCCTGGTGGTGGGCAGCACGGTGGGCAACCTCGTGGCGGCGCCGCTGTATCCTATCCTGAGCGCGTTGCAATATGGCCACGACGAGGACAAGTTCACCATGACCCGTATCAACTTCGCCTTCACGGTGGGTTTGTGGAATGGCACCGTGGAATTTATACAAGGTATTTCCAATACGCTGAACCTCTTGTCTGGCGGGAAGGAGTGGGATAACATGAAGGAGGGGATCACCAAGCTGGGCGAGCTCTATAAAAAGGAAGGGATAAAAGGTGTCATGGGCGTTTTCGGGAAGATGATCAAGGACGCCCACACCGGTAACCCGTGCAAGGTAGGTCATACAATAGGCGTGGACGTAATCAATATCGCTTCCTTCTACTTTGCCTTTGCAAAAGCCGGGACGGCCGCAAAGATAGGCCAGCTGATGGATGCCCTGGATCCGTTTACCTACGTGATGAAAGGAGCGGGGAAGGTGGCTTCCTTTGCTTTCAAGGTTTCCGGTAAAACGGCCAAAGGCTTGTACCAGGTAGGGAAGAAGGTAGTGCGGATACACGTGGAGGATTTCAGGAAGCTGGTAGAATACTGGGATGACGTGGCTAAGAAGTGGATTCCTTACGTCTTGCCGCCTAACGGTAACCCACAGCTTGAGTTGGCGGGCGTCGGCCGGATAGAGGTGGATGTATCTTCCCTCCCAGGTGTGGACCCCCAAAGCATCAAGGCGATATCCCGGATAGAGGACGGGGCCAACGCATTCAAGGATGACGCGGGGCATATATTCGTGGAGATAGAGCATAACGGGACCAATGAAGTGGTGATGGGCAAGCTCGTGGAGCAAACCCTGGAGGACCTGTTGAAGAAACTGGATGCCTATCCTACCCTGCAGGCGAAGATAAAAGCCATGGAGGAAAAGGCGCAGCGAGCCTTTATTGAGGAGTTTGAAGGAAGTCCGGATGTGTTGAAGGCTTTTGAAGCGGGTGCTGCCAACTCCAAAGGCCTGGTTAATCCTACGCTCTGGAAAAAGTATTTTGACTTTACCCAGGTAGCCGGCAACGCAGCTGCCTATTCCAGGCTTTTCAGCAAATTAAAAGGGCTGGATGTGCAGGACCGCCTGCGGTTCTTCACACATTTCGGCGGCGATGAAGCGGCGCTCAAAGCATTTGAACTAGGGGAGGAAGTAAGCCTGGAAACATGGAAAACCCTGAGCGTAGTGCCTAACTCCGCGAAGGTTTTTGAAAACCAGCGATTTTTCCATGCGTTGCTGAAAAGCGAGCATGCCGCCAAGGTGGGGCTGGATCACGCAAAGATGTCGCAGATACTGAATGCGAGAGCCCTGGCCAAAAGGAATGTGGCGGATTTTAACACGTTTAAAAATGACCTCGGGGCTTTTGTGGAGAATTTCGCGGAGGTGGATAATGCGAAGTCTGTGATTGCGAACCTGGCGAAGGAGCAGCGGCAGGGGATTTCCTATATCGGGGAGGAGTTTGTGATCTATTGCCTGAACAGGCCGGAGAAGCTGCCGTTCGATCCGAAGGAGATTATCGGGTTCCAGGTGCCTGTTGATGCAAGGGATATTGATATCCTGACTTCGGATGGCCTTATCACGATTGCGCATGAGATGAAAAGCATCCAGAATTTTGAGAAGAAATATATCACGCAGTTACTGAAAGATTTCGAACGGGCAGCAAGCATTGACGAATTCAGGTGGCTGTTGAAAAAGAAAGGCGCTTATGAAGGCGCCAGCGCAATGGCAGATTTAAAAGCAACCGTGACGAAATTTTTAAAAGAAGCAGATATAGATGAAACGATTATCAAAAAGTACATTAAAAAACAGAATGGCGTAAATAATCAAACGAAAGAGAACTTCATTAAGTTTGTAGAGAACAACTTTGAAAAGATCTTTTACCTGATAGATTAATATGAAACTATTATTTACCATAGATAAACTCAAGTCCTGTACCCCTGTGGGCAATAAAATGATCATCAAAAAAGATGGGATGCTAACGGCCTATGACAGGCAGGCGCTGACGCCTGCGTGGTCAATGCCGGTAGGGAAGGAGGAAAGTTTTGATGTGACAGGCGGGCGGCTGATTTTTGTACATGGGCAACAGGTACGCCTATACGATCCGGAAGATGGAAGACTGGTGGTGGAACGTACACTCGACAGCGCCGGTTTTTGCTTTGCCGGCCCGGGCGCCATGGTAGTGGAAGCGCCTGACGGTAACGGGCATACGTTGTTGCGGAAAATTGATCTGTTATCCAATGATACGCTGTGGTCAACCACTGTTTCATCCGGCGCCGGCTTTTTTCTTTCCAATGATAAGGTAATGGTCATTTCCGAAGGAGAGGAAGCCCTTACGGGAATTGACCTCCGCAGTGGCGAT
Source organism: Chitinophaga sp. CB10 (assembly GCA_001870995.2). GTDB lineage: Bacteria > Bacteroidota > Bacteroidia > Chitinophagales > Chitinophagaceae > Chitinophaga. The sequence continues at coordinate 54,205 of MLAV02000009.1, read as the reverse complement.
ACATTATGGACCGCTGAAAAATCGGCGCTCCTGGATGGCGGCGCCGAGCATACCGGCGTGCCTGCTGAAGTTTTTGGCGATCATTTTTACCTGTTTACGGAAAAAAGAGAGATGGTAAAGGTGGCGTTGCTTACCGGAACAGTGGTGTTTACATTCCCCAGTCAAACTGTACTGGCAACAACGCCTGCTTTTTATGAGCAGCAGGTATATTTTTCCGGCGGCCAGAAAATCGTGGAGTTGGATGCTGCCGGCCAGGTTACGAAGGAGATCGGGTATAAACCCTATGTGACCGGCGCCCCGTTTTTGTTTAGGACGTACCTGGCTGTAAATGAAAATTATATACTGCTCGGTAATACCCGGTCCTGCGAAGTGCTGGTGTTTAACAGGCATACGGGCGATTTCGTCTGTTCGTTCTTCACCGGCGATAAGGACTGGAACATCCGTGCCTACCTGTTTACCGCCAGCGGCGATCAACTGCTGGTGCAAATGGTGAGTACAGGTGAAACGAATGATAACCGGCTTAATATCTATTCACTTAAACCAGATGAAGTCAGTTAAAAGGTAACGCCTTCATCCACCTATACCTATTGTCCGTTATATCCTATGCCTAGTTTTATCAGCCGTTGCTACCTTGCCCTGTTCCTGGGATTGCTGGTGATCGCCACATCACTGCAGGCGCAGCAGCGCACGCCACTGGAACAACATATCCATGATGTCAACAAGTTGATCCTGGAACGCCGCGCTGCCAATGTCCTCAACAATAAAGATCTCTATGATCAGCTCAGGGATACCACCCAGTTCAAACTGCCGGTGGGCATCGGCGGCGGTAACGACGGCAATCCGCCGGTGATCATCGACAGTATCCGCTTCCTGCCGGACCATGCGGAGATTACCGCGTACTTCGTCATCCCCGTGCCCGGCGATGGCCGCGAACTGATGTTTGCTGCCAGCAGGATACCCGTGAGCCGCAACGGCGGCCTGGTAGGCACCGCGCGGCTCGAACTCGTCAACGATCAGCCATTCAACCCCTTCGGCAACGATGCCGTGATGACCTTCCTCCATGGTAAAACCTTCGTGGAATTTGACTGCGAGGGATTTAAACGGCTGGGCATCGGCGCGGAAATAAAACTGCCGTCCCACCTGGTGCCGGCCTATGCAGATGCCAACTCCAATACGAAGGAGCGGGTAAAGGCCACCTTTGAAGTAGCCACTTCCAATATACACGATATTATCGCAGCGGTAAACATAGAGCCCTTCCAGGTCAGGGGCGTTAAAAACGTGAAGTTCACCGTGCAGGATGCCATCATCGACCTCAGCGACGCGAATAATAGCCCGGATGTGGCATTCCCGGCGGAATACAATACGGACGATAAACAATTCTGGCGCGGGTTTTTCCTCCGCAGGTTCGAAGTGCAGCTGCCTCCTGAAATACGTTCCCGCAAATCAGGCAAGGCCCCGGTAATTGCCGTGCGCAATGCTCTCATCGACGATAAGGGTTTCTCCGGGGACGTGTACGCCACCAACCTCATTCCGCTGGATGACGGAGACCTCGGCGGCTGGTCCTTCTCCGTGGATAAAGTAGGCCTCCGCTTTGTAGCCAACCAGGTAAAAGGCGGCGAGCTGGCAGGAGGGATCAACATCCCCATCACGAAAGAACAAACCCGTTTTGATTATACTGCCGTCTTCCATCCCGGTAACGACTATATTTTCACCGTAGCCGCAAGGGATACGGTAGATATTCCCATTTTCATCGGGAAGGCGAAACTCTTGCCCAGCAGCAGTTTGGAGGTAGCCGTGAAAGACGATCACTTCCAGGCCAAAGCCGTCCTCAATGGAAATATTTCCATCAACGGCGCCGGCAGCGAAGGCGCTTCGGCGCTGGCTAAAAAGCTGAATATACCGGACCTCGCATTTGAACGCCTCACCATTTCGACGGAAGCGCCGTATTTCCACGAAGGAGTATTCTCTTTCTCCTCTCCGCTGAAACTGCCGACCATCGCGGGCTTCAGCTTCTCTATCGACAGGCTGGGACTGGTGAAGAGTGGGGAAAAGCGGGGCCTTAGCTTTACGATTAAAGTGAACGTCAGCGGCAAAGGTGAAAACGGCTTCGGCGCGGATGCCAGCATGTCGCTCATGAGCGTGGCCGCGAAAGACGCGGACGGCCGCATCCGGCACAAATTCTCCGGGCTGGAAGTGAGCCGCGTTGGCATCGATATCCACCAGGGCGTGTTCGCCCTGGCAGGCGCGCTCGAATTCTTTACCGATGACGCGGTGTACGGGAATGGGTTCAGGGGAGATATAGCGGCATCGCTGCAAATTTGTAAGGCAGAGGTGAAACTGGCTTCTACTGCATTATTCGGGAATGTAAACAGCGAGCGATACTGGTACGCGGATATCATGGTGGACCTGCCGGTGGCGATCTACATCTTCCCGCCGGCGGTGAGCATCAAAGGCTTCGGCGGCGCTTTGTTCTATGGCGTGTCCGTACTGGGTAAAGGTGAAAATACAGGGCCTTACCGCCTCGGCAAAACCAATACCGGCATCATCTACAAGCCTGATCCTACTGCCGGCTTAGGCATCAAAGCCTCGCTGAAGTTCATTGCCATGCAGGAAAAAACACTGAGTGGAATGGTAGGGCTGGAACTGGCATTCCATAAATCCGGCGGCCTGAAGCGGATCACCTTCCGCGGACAGGTAAACGTGATGTCCATAGGGCTTTCTCCCGGCGATGCGGCCCTGCTCAAAGGCATCAGCGGCATGATGAAACCCGGCCCGGCCGATGCGCCCGCGGGTGATTGCGGCTATGATCCGAATGCCTTTACGCCGGAGGGCGTGATTTCCGCCGGCCTCCTCGTGGATGTGGATTTTGAGAACAGCAGCCTGCTGGCTAACCTGAAAGTATATATAGACGTATATGGCGTACTCACCGGCATAGGCCCGAAAAACCTCGCCGGGGAAGGAGAGTTCTACGTTGGCCCGGATGGCTGGCACCTCTTTGCCGGCAAGCCGGATAATCCGATTGGTATCAATATCCTCGGGATTGCCAAAGCGCATTCCTATTTCATGGTGGGTACCAACCTGCCCGGAAGTCCGCCGCCACCGCCGGTGGTATCGGAAATACTCGGCGGTATGGACCTCGATTACATGCGGGACCTCAACGCCCTCGGCAAAGGTTCCGGCTTCGCCTTTGGCGCCGGCCTGGATTTCGATACCGGCGACCTCAAATTCCTCATGTTTTATGCCCGCCTGCGCGCCGGCCTGGGCTTCGATATTATGCTGAAAAACTACGGGGATCAGTTCCACTGCCAGGGTAGCAGCGGCCCTATCGGTATCAATGGCTGGTATGCAAACGGACAGGTGTATGGCTACTTCCAGGGTAAGATCGGCATCCGTGTAAACCTCTTCTTCAAGAAAGGGAACTTTGATATCATCGACCTGGGCGCCGCCATCGTACTCCAGAGCAAAATGCCCAACCCCGTTTGGATGCGCGGTATCGTAGGCGGCTACTACAGCCTGTTCGGCGGTCTTATCAAAGGCAGGTGTAATTTCGAACTCACGCTGGGTAAGGAGTGTAAGGTGGTAGGCAACAACATCTTCGCCAATGCCGGGGTACAGGTGATCGGCGATGCCACGCCGCGGGATGGGGAGTCGGATCAGAGCATCTTTACTGCGCCGCAGCTGGTGTTCAATATGCCGGTAGGCAACATCATGCGCATTAACGACGATGCCGGTAAAGCCCACGAATTTAGGACGCGGCTCGAATATATGTCCCTCCGCAGGGAAGGCCAGAACGCCGCCGGCGCCCAGCAATGGAACGGCGATAATACCATACTGGTACTCAATACTACCCAATGCCTGGAACCTAAATCCATCTATAAACTTACCGCTAAAGTAACCTTCGAAGAAAATGTCAACGGCAGCTGGACCCCTTACCTCGTGGAAGGAAAACCTTATGCGGAAGAAGTCAATAATACATTCAGTACAGGCAACCTGCCGGATAAGATCCCTGCCGATAAAATAAAATATACTTACCCGCTGAAAAACCAGCTGAATTTCTATCAGAACGAATCGCCTTCCAGGCTGGGGTACATGCAGTTCACGCAGGACCTGGCGCCGATGTTCCGCCCGGATAGCTCCTTTACGCAAACGGCGCGACTGGTGCCATCCGCCGGCGAGCCGGTCAACATACCGTTTAGCTATGATACCGGCCGCCTCACCTTCCGCATCCCGGATGGCCTGAAGAACGACGAAGTATATACGTTCGCGTTAGTGAACGTGCCCACGGAAGATGAAATGGACATCAGCCGCAACGTAGTGGCAGAGCAGAAACAGGTGGATGTGCAGGAAGGCGGCTCCATGACGGTTACCACCAAAAAGGCCACCAAATCGATCACCGTAGGGTCTGAAAAATCCTTCTTTGAGCTGGACTTCAGAACCAGCTTGTATAACACCTTTAACCAGAAGCTGGATGCGCTGGGCATGGGCGACTCCTATCGCCTGCCGCTCCGCGACGCCGTTCATGAGCTGGGCTACCAGCTCTCCAACAACGAACTGTTTGACGGGTATGAGCTTGACCAGGGCGGCGGCAGCAAACTGCTGAGATACGAAGCCCTCCTGGATGGTAACCCCTGGTACAACGAGGACATCTACCCCTGGGTGTACGATGGCTATCCGTTTGCCGCCGCCGCCGGCAACGCCGCGCCGGTAACTATTGAATGGCGCACGGCGGAAGCGCTGGGCGTGCCGCCGGTAAGAGCGGTAAGCCTGCGCCAATACAACCAGGGTATGCTGCTTAACGGGGACGCACAAACGAAATACACCGGCATCAGCACCTTCGTCTATAACCTGCCTCATTACATGGAAAGGGATAACTACCAGCTGATCAGCAAGATTGTAAATAACATCTACGCAAGGGGAGCGGACTACCCGGCTAAAGTGAAATCGATGATCCTGCAGCCGTTCAAAGCCATCCGCAAAGGCAGTTACCGCTTTAAGGTGAGTTACGTGCTGCCCGGTACCAACGTAGTGACCTCCACCAGAATTATCACCATTGAAAATCCCGTAGGGCTATAATAACCGATGAAAATGAAAACCAAAATATGCTCCATGATGATTGTCGCGATAGCGGGACTGTCGCTGGCGGCTGCGGCGCAGCAGAAAAAGCCCGCCCCGCAGCAGATAGCGGTGATGGCCCGGCCCGGCCACGACTCCATCATGCTGCGCTGGGCGCCCACCTCGCAGGCTTTATGGCAGCAGGCTAACGCCAACGGCTATATGATTACCCGCTTGACCGTCATGCGGGATAACAAAACGCTGCCGGTACCGCTGGTGGCCACCGTGCATACCGGCCCCCTAAAGCCCCTGCCGCTGGCCGGCTGGGAGGCAGTGGTAAAAAACCATGAAAAGTACGGCAGCATTGTGGCGCAGGCATTATACGGCGAGCAGTTTGAAGTAGGGGCGACGGGCAATGGCAACAGTATTATGGACATCTACCATAAATCCCAGGAATCAGAATCCCGCTACGGCTTTGCGTTGTTTGCGGCGGACCAGGATTTTGAAGTGGCCAAAGCCGCAGGCCTGGGCTGGGTGGATCACGACGTTCGCCCGAATGAAAAGTACCTCTATCGCATATACGCCGCCGCAGCCCTGCCCAACCTGAAGTATGATACCGGCTACGTCTTCTGCGGCCCTGCTGATGCAAAGCCATTGCCGGTTCCTAAAGGGCTGAAGGCAAACGGGCTGGAAAACGCCGTTATGCTCAGCTGGAACAAAGCCCTCTACGAACCTTTTTACAATGCCTGGATACTGGAGCGGTCCGCCGATAACGGGAAAACGTTTACCTCCGTGAGCAAGGAGCCGCTGATCAATACCCAGGAAGGACTGTCGGACAATATCCAGGACTTCTACCGCATCGATACCGGGCTGGTGGCCGGAAAGCCCTACGCCTACCGCATCAAAGGAATTACAGCCTTTGGGGAAACAGGCCCCGCCTCCGATACGATTGTAGTCGCCGTGGAGCAGAAGCTGAATGAAAGCCCCGTTATCCTGCAAACGGAAATGGTGCTGGGCAAAGTTTTCATTCGCTGGAAGATGCCGGAGCATAAAGCAAGGATTGTACGCTTTGACCTCGAACGATCCACCTCTCCTCAGAAAAAATATAACACGATCAACGAAAAACCGCTGACGGAAAAGGATTCCATTGTAACGGACGAACAGCCGCTCAGTAGTAATTATTACCGGATTAAAGCCACCACAAAAGACGGGCAGGTCATGCATTCCTTCCCGCATTTTGTACAACAGGAAGACAGTATTCCTCCTGCGCCGCCTACCGGCCTTGCCGGCAGCATCGACAAGAAAGGCATCGTATCCCTTACCTGGGAGGAGAACAAGGAGAAGGACCTATTTGGATACCGCGTCTTCAGAGCCAACTCCCCCGAAGAAGAATTTGTGCAGGTAACGCGTAAATCCGCGGAGGTAAACAGTTATACCGATACCATCTCCCTGCATACGCTCACTAAAAACGTGTACTATAAACTGGTAGCACTCGATAAACATTACAATCCATCCGGCTTTTCAGCCATGCTGGTGCTGAAGCGCCCGGATATCATTCCGCCGGTAGCGCCCTTCTTTACGAAAGTAACAGCCGGGGAGGCAGCCGTGCAGCTGGAGTGGATGCCCAGCAGCAGCGAGGATGTAGCCTGCCATGAACTGCTCCGCACACGGGATAGCGTATGGGAAGTGGTGCAGTATTACCCTGCGGGCGATACCACCCACGCTTATAACGATACCAGCGCCGTTACCGGTGTAAAGTATCAGTACCAGGTAACCGCTACGGACGACAGCGGGCTGAAAGGCATCTCCAAACCCGTGAGCAGCGGGCGTATTGATATGGGCCGCCTGAACGTGGCGAAAGCCCTGCGCATTGGGATAGACAGGGATAACAAACTCGTGAAGCTGGAATGGCAGCAGGTGGCCGGCGTAAATAAAGTGTTTGTGTACCGCGCCGCCGGCGACGGGCCTTACCAGTTGTACCAGACTTTCACCAATGGCGAAAACAGTTATAAAGACAACAACCTTTTAATTAACACGGTCTATAAATACAAGCTGAGAATGATGAATACGAGCAATGGCCGAAGCGGCTATACGGATGAAGCTATTGTAAATTATTAACTTATTCTTATCGCGATTACCTATGAAAAAACTTTACCAATTCCTGTTGCTGATAATGATGCTGGGAGCCGCCCCGAAGCTCTTTGGCCAGGCGCTCATCTACAGGGTCATGTACAGTGGCGACCTGAGCGGGACCTCCGGCTGGAGCTGCAACGGCGGTTCCAGCGTATATACTATTTTTCAGGATGCCAGTTATACAAAAATCTGGGATAAGATGCAATACGGCGTTTATTTGCCCGGGCCCAGCTCCTACGGGGATAACTTCTATACGGAGCAACTGCCTGCCTATGCGTATTTTTCCAGTTTTATGGGTAGCAGTAATACAACTGCCCAGGGCGACATCAATCAAACCTTTGACGAGTACGGCTATAGTACAACGGAGTTGGAAGGGTATGGGTCTGTTTCTGATCCCGGCGGGGGCGGAATGGGTGGTTGTAACATCACCCTGCGAGCAACCGTGATGATAATGAAGATGTACCTCCGGCTGGTAAACGTCAAAAATAAAACTGCCTATTGCCAGGATGAGTACGTAGAATTCAATATGCCTTTTTCGCCTGACCAGACTGTTTGGGAGGCAGCGAATCCTGGCGACTATTTCCGCTCGGTGACCTGGGTGAACGGTAGCCAGTTTAGAGGTACAGCGGCGGATTTTGCCAGCATTGGTATCGATATTACCAAAAACATTACCATCCGCGCCCGGGCCGATTTCGGAGATGTGCGTTGGAAATACACCGATGAACCTGTCTTTCACTTTACCGATGCCGTGCCGGCGCCGGCAGTTGTAAAGAAGGACCCGCTCTGCTTTGGCGGCGAAGGATCTTTTACTTTCAGCGATTTCAGGTATGCTAATGGTACCGCCTATGATGGTACGAAAAAGCTGATCCTCACGCTTACCAGCCCGGCCAAAACGTATAACGTGGAAGTGAATTCCACTGCGCCGGTAACCGTCAACGTTATTCCGGGCGTGTATTCGATGTATATCGAAAATGAAGCGTCCGAATGTCCGCGTACGATTACGCTGCCGGAAGTGAAAGCAATCCCGCAGGACCTCTCGGCCACTACCTCCCTGTCTTGTGTGGACGGTAAGCCTGCGGCCTCCATCAGCGTGACGGGTGGTACGGCGCCTTATACATACTCCCTCAACGGCGGCGCTAAAGTAAGCACCAACCTGTTTACCAGCCTGGCCCCGGCCACTACCTATACCATCACTTACTACGATGCGAATAATTGTAATAAGTCCGTAACGGTGACGACGCCATCAGCCATCACCTTACAATCCTACACCACCAAAGCGCCTTCCGGTACGGCTAATGACGGGGAGATAACAGTGACGGCTGCCGGCGGTACGGCGCCGTATATGTATAACCTGAACAATGGCAGCTGGCAGTCGGCCAACGTCTTCTCCAATCTGCCACAGGGCAGCTACAACGTGTCCATACGGGATGCCAATGGATGCCTGTTGCCGCAACCGGTTACCATTGTGCTCGAACAGCTGGACTTCACTGCCACCGCTACGCCGGTTAGCTGCGTAGGCCTGGAAGACGGCAGTATCGCATTGAATATTACAGGCGGCAGCGCCCCGTATAAAATCAAGCTGGATAACGGCGTTTATCGCACCAATGATAATCTCTTCAAGAACCTGGCCGCCGGTACCTATGAAGTGTGGGTGATGGACAGCAAGAATGTGGAGGCTCATCATACCGTTAACGTTGGCGCACCTACGCCGGTTACGTTTACCTACACCGCTACCAATCCGTTGTGTAAAGGCGATGGCAACGGCCAGGTGATACTGACCGCGACGGGCGGCAGCGGCGTGTTCAAGTATATCAACATCGGCCATGGGGATCAAACTTCCAACGTCTTTGCCGTGGCGGCAGGTACCTATACCTTCCGGGTGGATGATTCCAAAGGCTGCTCCTCCGCTACCACGCAGGTAGTAATCACGGAGCCGGCCAACAAGGTGTCCGCCACTTATCAAACAAAAGATGCGTTGTGCTTCAACGCCGCTACCGGCGCGATACTGAATATACAGGGCCGGGACGGGGATGGAAATTACCAGTACAGCCTCGATAACTACACCTGGAATACCGCTGGCAGCTTCACCCAGTTGCGCTCCGGCAACTATACCCTCTTTGTGAAAGACGGTAAAGGCTGTACGAATTCGGTGCCGGGCGTCACCATCAATAACCCGTTGCCGATTACGCTGGTGCTGAGTAAAGACATTACGGCCGTGAGCTGTAACGGCGGTGCGGACGGCGCCATAGAAGTAGCGGCTACCGGTGGTACCGGCAACCTCCGTTATTTCATCAGTAATAATCCTACGGTGCCCAATACCACCGGTAAGTTCAACAACCTGCCGGCAGGTACCTATACCATCATTGCCCGAGATGATAATGGCTGTGAGGCGCAAATCGCTTCGCTGCTGGTTTCCCAGCCAACGCCGCTGCAGATGAAGCTCTCCAGTACGGACGCGCTTTGTTATGGCCAGGCCAACGGTACGATTTCCGTAAGCAGTATGTTCGGCGGTAACGGTGGTTACGAATTTAGTCGCGATGATATCAGCTACGGACCTACGACCATCTTTCAAAGTTTGCCCGCTGGTAATTATATTATTTATGGAAAAGATAATAAAGGCTGCCGGGTAAGTGCCGCGGTAACAGTCCAGCAGCCCGTCAGCCTGGGCCTAACTACAACAGTCGCGCCCGTACGCTGTAACGGGGAAAGCAGCGGTACCATCACCATCAACGGCACGGGTGGTACGTTGCCATATACCTACGGCCTGGATAATAATACCTTCCAGGTGTCCAACGTCTTCAACGTAAAAGCCGGTAATGCGAAGGTGATAATCCAGGATAAGAACGGCTGCCAGCAGTCCACCACCGTAGTGGTGAGCGAGCCGGCCAAAATAATCGCTACCGTAACAGATATTAAACCGGTCAGCTGTAACGGCGGCAGCAACGGCGCTGTCACCGTGGCTGCGAGCGGCGGTACGGCGCCATACCAGTACGCTATCAATGGCGGCGCTTATGTAACGGGCAATACTTTCAGCGGCCTGCAGGCCGGTAATTATACCATCGCCATCCGCGATGCAGCTAACTGTACCGCCGTGGTAGATGCAACAGTTACATCAAATACCGCTATCGGCTATACGTTGTTGCGGAAAACGGACATCCTCTGTGCGGGAACCAGCACGGGTGAAATACAGATCGCCGCTACCGGCGGAGCCGGCGGTTATTCCTACCGCTTCGATGGCGGCGCTGCGCAAACCAACCCGGTATGGACGAACCTCGGTAAGAAAAATTATCCGATCATCATCACGGATGCCAACAACTGTACGGCTTCTGTCAACATCCCGATTGTGGAGCTGTATCCGCCGCTGGCGATGACGCTGAGCAGCGCGCCGCCGGCCAATTGTGCGGACAAGAGCAGCATCACTGTTACCCAGGCCCAGGGCGGCTTAGCGCCATACCAATACAACCTGGATAACAGCAATTATAAACCCGGCAATGTGTTCAATGACCTCGTAAACGGGGAGTACATTGTGTACATGAAAGACCAGGCGGGTTGTACCACCAGCAAGAATATTTCGCTGTATGGCCCGTCCGCCATGCGGGGCAATATTACCGCTACTGCGGCAACCTGCTTCGGTAAAGCGAATGGCAGCGTGGCGGTGAGCAACGTATCCGGCGGCTCCGGCACTTACGAGTACTCGCTGGATGGCAGCGCCTGGCAAGCGTCGCCGGTGTTTAATAACCTCGCCGGCGGTAAAACTTACCAGGTAACGGTAAGGGATATACCGTTTACCTGCCTGGTGCAGCTCAGCGCGGCGGTGAGCCAGCCGGCAGCGCTGCAAACGCAGGTACAAACCACGAAAGAGGTGAGCTGCTCCGGACGTGCGGACGGTATGCTTGCCATTACCGCCAGCGGAGGCACTCCCGCTTACGCCTATACGATAGGCAACGGCGCGCCGCAGGCGGCTGGTACCTTTAATAACCTGAAGGCTGGCGATTATACTATCACGGTAACGGATATACAAGGTTGTACCAGTGCGCAACAGGTAACGGTACATGAACCGGCGCCACTCACTGCCGGCATCACTTCCCTGAAAAATATCGACTGCTTTGGCAACGCCAACGGCGAGATCATACTGAACGCCGCCGGCGGTACGCAGCCTTATACATTTAAACTGAATAATACGAGCCAGTCGTCCGCTTATTTCGGCGCGCTGTCCGGAGGCGACTACCAGATAACGGTAACGGATAAACTGGGTTGCGCCGTGCCGCTGCAGACTACCATCACCGAGCCCGCGAAGCTGCAGGCTACCTTTGCCAGCAGCGATGTTAAGTGCTTCGGCAACGCCAGCGGCGAAATTAAGCTGACCGCCACCGGAGGTAAAGGCGCTTATATTTATACCTTAAACAACCTGCCTTATCAAACGGATAATACATTCCGTAACCTCACTGCCGGTAATTACCTGGTATCCGTATCGGATGAAAACAGGTGTATTGTTTCGCAAAACGTGACGCTCACACAGCCGCAGCCGCTCAGCTTCGCCAAGGAATTCCATCACCCGGTGTGCAGCTATTCGTCCGACGGTAGCATACAGGTAGCGCTGGCAGGCGGCGTAGCGCCATATACCTACAGCTGGTCCAACGGCAGCAATGCCACCACGCCGCTGATCACCGGGCTGAAAGGCGCCGTGTATGAAGTGCTGATGCAGGATGCCAACGGCTGCCAGCTGGCTGATAAAACGGTGCTGACGCAACCGGCGGTGATCCCGCTGCATCTCGGGTTTACGGATACGACGCTCTGCGTGGGCCAGGAAATCCAGCTGAGCGCCGGCGTTACTGGCGTTACCTATGAATGGAAATCCGGCAGTGAAGTACTGGCTACTACCAATGACATTAAGCTGAGCAAAGACGGGCAGTATAGCATTACGGTGAAAAATGCCGCAGGATGCACGGCGCAGGAAAGCTTCTCCATCAAAACCTCGCTCACCGCGCTGAAGACGGACTTCCTCATGTCGTCCTACAACACCCTGGGGGATACGCTGATCCTCGTAGACGTAACGCAGCCGAAGCCTTCCAGCCTGAAATGGACGCTGCCGGAGCGCATCACGGAAATCAGCAGCAGCGGGGACGGAAGCGTGAAGCAGTTGATCTTTAAACAGGTGGGCAGCTATGATATTACGCTGACGGCCCAGCTGGCGCAGTGTTCGGACGCTGTCACCAAAAAAGTGGTGGTGGTACCGGTGGAAGAGCGGCCAACGATCGACAGCGTACTGGGTTACAGGGAAAAGCTGATCCGCAGGATTACCATCTTCCCGAATCCTACCACCGGCCAGTTTAAAGTGGATGTGGAACTGTCCAGGGCAGCGGCTATCACCGTCCGCCTGATTTATTTCAACGATGGTAAGCTGATGGAGATCAGGAAATCTGCCATCGGTACCGAACACGCTGTGCCTTTCAGCATCGGTTACCTGCCGCAGGGCGTTTACCTGATCGGCGTGGAAGCGGAGAAAGAGTACGAGGTGAAGAAGATGATGAAATTATAGTCCGGATTATACGAATACACCTATACCTGGCGGTTGCGCATAGCGGCCGTCAGGTTTTTTTTTATTTTTGCCCGGTATGAAGAAATTATTGTTCCTGTTGATAGCTATTTATCCCCTGCTCGTGTTTTCCCAGGAAAATCCCCTGAAGCCATTGCTGCTGCAGGTGCAAAAAGAAGGGCCTGCCGGCTGGCAGCGTTTACAGCAAAAGATCAGCGCAGGTAAGGCCACGGCTACGGACTACCTGAAAGCCGCGCTGATACAGGGGGAAAATGAAGGCGCAATGGGATACCTGAATACTGCCATCAGCAAATTGCCTGCTACCAGTCCACTCTATAAGGAAGCCCTGTTGCTGCGTTCCAACGCCTGGATGCGGCAGGTGAATATCGACAGCGCCATGGCGGACCTGGAACGGGTGCGCGCTGCGGACCCCAGGGAAACGGCCGCACTGATCAATCTGTCCTACCTGGCGGGCTCCAACGGCGATTACAGGGCTGCGGTGGACTACCTGCAGGTAGCTGCCGGCATTGATACTGCCGATGCCAACATCTTCGCCAATATGGCTTATTATTACGCGGAAGGCGAGGCGTACGACAGCGCCGGCATCTATGGCGCCAGAGCGCTGAATCATACAAAAGACCCCAAGCTCACCGGTACCATTATGAACACCATCGGCTACGCGCAGGGAATGTCCGTTTCCCGGGAAAGAGGGCTGGCCATTATCCGGAAGAGCCTGGAAATATATCCTGAAAATTCATTTGCCTGGTTTAACATCGGCCGTATTTACCTGGTGATGAACAACCGGGAGGAAGCCTGTGAAGCGTTCCGGCGCGCGAAGAGCCTGGGAGGGGTGAACCTTACCGCTGAATACCTGGAATCCTTTTGTAAATAATTGTACTACGGTACAGTTCCTCATACTGTACGCGGCGGCAACTTACTGGGGGGCAAACGCCACATCGCCCGGATGGGTGCGTATTGGCTGTAAGTCAGCGTCATGGCAGGTTTTAAAGGCAACCTGACTGTTGGGTATGGTTTGTGTTACTCGCAGTTACCACTTACCATAAAACTATCCTGACCATGCAAGCGGAACAACAACCTGATAAACCTACTCAAAAAGACGAACAGCTGGCCCGCCATACAGAAGATGGCGCAGAGCAATATCTCACCACCAACCAGGGGGTGCGGATCAATGATAACCAGAATTCCCTGAAAGCCGGTGATCGCGGCGCTACCCTGATGGAAGATTTCATCTTCCGGGAAAAGATGACTCATTTTGACCATGAGCGCATCCCCGAAAGAGTGGTGCATGCGCGTGGCGAGGCCGCCCATGGCTACTTCCAGGTGTATAAATCCATGGCGGAATATACCAAAGCGGGCTTCCTGACGGATCCTTCCCGTAAAACGCCCGTGTTCGTGCGCTTTTCCACCGTGGCAGGCTCCCGCGGAAGTACGGACCTGGCGCGGGACGTAAGAGGTTTTGCCGTGAAATTTTATACAGAAGAAGGGAATTATGACCTCGTAGGAAATAATATTCCCGTGTTTTTTATACAGGATGCAATGAAGTTTCCGGACTTTGTACATGCCGTGAAACCGGAGCCGCGCAATGAAATACCCCAGGCGGCATCCGCCCATGATACCTTCTGGGATTATGTATCCATTTCGCCGGAGAGTACGCATATGGTGCTGTGGGTGATGAGCGACCGTGCCATTCCCCGTAGCCTGCGTATGATGGAAGGCTTTGGCGTGCATACGTTCCGCTTTGTGAATGAAGCGGGCAAAGGCACCTTTGTGAAGTTCCACTGGAAGCCTTTGCTGGGAGTGCATTCCGTAGCCTGGGACGAAGCGCAGAAGATTTCCGGGAAGGACCCTGATTTCCACCGCCGCGATTTATGGGAAGCCATTGAAGCGGGCGATTACCCCGAGTGGGAGCTGGGCGTGCAGCTGGTGCCGGAAGAAGATGAGCACAAGTTTCCTTTTGACTTACTGGACCCTACTAAAATAATTCCTGAAGAAGTGGTGCCGGTGCAACGCATTGGTAAAATGGTGCTGAACCGCAACCCGGATAACTTCTTCGCGGAAACGGAGCAGGTGGCGTTTCACCCGGGGCATATTGTGCCGGGTATCGATTTCACGAATGATCCGCTCCTGCAGGGCCGCCTGTTTTCCTACAATGATACGCAGCTGATCAGGCTGGGAGGCCCCAACTTCGCTGAAATACCCATTAACAGGCCCATAGCGCCCGTGCATAACAATCAGCGGGATGGATACATGCGGCAAACGATCAACCGCTCTCCGGCCTCCTATGAGCCCAATACGGTGGCAGGCGGTTGCCCTTACCAGGCGATGATGAAGCAGGGCGGTTTTACCTCTTACCAGGAAAGGGTGGATGCGCATAAGGTGCGCGCCCGCAGCGTCAGCTTCTTCGATCATTTCAGCCAGGCTACCTTGTTTTTCAACAGCCAGTCGGAAGCGGAGAAATTGCATATCATCAATGCCTTCCGTTTTGAGTTGGGTAAAGTGTCCCGTAAGGAAATCCGCCAGCGGATGCTGGGTATCCTGAGCCAGGTAGATACTTACCTGGCGGAGAAAGTGGCGGAAGGCCTGGGCATGGAAGTGCCGCAGACGCTGGAAAAGCCCATCAACCGGGTACGCCCGGCGGATGCGGGGGAAGAGGAATACGAACCCCGTACCGTGCCGCAGCAGGTGAGCGTTTCGCCGGCGCTGAGTATGGCCGGTACGGTAAAAGATACGATCAGAACCAGGAAGGTAGCTTTCCTCATTGCAGAAGGCGTGGACGCCGCGGATGTGCAGGCCATGAAGAAAGCCCTGGTAGCGGAAGGAGCGGTAGTGCAGCTGATTGCCATGCACCTGGGAGCAGTCAGCACTGCAGGCGGGCAGGCGCTGGAAGCCGATCAGAGCTTCCTGACGGCGGCATCCGTATTGTTTGACGCGGTGTATGTGCCCGGTGGGGCGGACAGCGTAACCAGGCTGACGACCATCCCTGCCGCCATCCATTTTGTCAATGAAGCTTACAAACATTGCAAGGCGGTTTGTTTACATAAAGACGCCATTCCGTTCCTGAGAAAAACAGCGCTGCCGGCGGATAACCCGGCCCCTGGTTTACTCACCGGCAATGATGCGGACGCATTCATCCGGGCGATTGCGCAGCATCGCTTCTGGGAACGCGAAGCAGTAGATGATATTCCCGCGTAATTAACCATTCTGAGATAAACTGAAAAACCTACAGTGGTTGTACCTAAGTAAATTGCCGGCGCGGTGAATCTCGTTGCTTGCAGAGCCAATACAGCCGGAGCTTTGCAGGAAATGAGATAAGTGTGATCCGCTATGGAATTTACTTTGGGTGCAGCCATTTTTTTAGGAAAAATCTTCGCAGTAATTTCTTCATTACGCAAATCCAGTGCGTAGCAAAAGGCGTACTTTGTATTGGAAGCCACGGTAAAAAACAACCAACGATAGGCTAGTTATCTTGTAAAAAAATTCGTTGTTTTTTCGTGTCGGATAAAATTGTGTGAACCTGTTTTTAATTTATATTTGTGATGTTGTACCCTATTATTCGCGTTGTAAAATGCAGATATGTATCCGAATCATCTTTTCTCAGATTACTTCACTTATCCGGACTTTCAAGTATCGAAGATTGCAGACTGTTGAACAGATCGTGTCATGACTGTTGACAAATAATATCCTATTTAAACCTGGTTGTTCCCGGTCAGCCACTGCCTGCGTTATGCCATACTATAACCGTGCGCGGATGGGTGTGCCCGTACCTCAGGGCGCCTGCCGGATACCATTGTTTGTTCATTTTTAAAGTATCGATTCTGATGAAAGCAGATGTGATTTCCCGCAGGGAAGAAGGGGCGGCTATTGCCTATACTATCCTCAATAATAACGTACCGGAAATTCAATTCCGTATTTATAAGTATTTGTTGAACCGGAGAGGCATGTTTGTACACCCGGTGACGGTGGGGCTCGACTTCGGCATCCGCTACGACGTTGCCTACGTGTGGGGAACCACGCAGCTGCGGCGGCTGGTGAAGATGGGCGTGGTCGTCACCCGGATCAACCCCGGCATTAACCAGCCGCTGTTGTACGGCGTGCCTGCATAAGCCCTTTTACTGTCCGTTTATTGTTAACCGTTAATCACCTTTTATATGAAGCAATTACATCCGATAGGGCATAGCCTGTCCGGCAGGCAGCGCGCGCACTTTGATGAGGTATGGGAGCAGATTGCCGCCAGCATCACTGCGCCGGTATTACATCCTGCCGAAGCGAGAATGATTCCGGTCCTGACGGAAGGGGGACACCTGGGAGAACAATTACTGCAGGTGGAAACACTGGTGATGCGCGCTCCTTTTTACATCCCCGTGAAGGGCAAAGCGGAGCTGCATGCAGGAATGGTGAGAGTAAACCGTACCCTGTTTTACGTGGAAGATGCAATGCCCACAGGTATATTCCCCCACCGGGACAAAGCCTGGAGCTATGCGCACGCACAGGGTTTGGAGCTGTTGAAATTATCATTGCTGCGGGCGTTTGACGCAGGCAGGTTTACCGCTGCGCACCAGGGCAGCACCGTGGTGTATATGATCGATAAAAAACGCTTCTACGAATTCCAGCCCAGGACGGAAGCAAAAAAATAACAGGATGCAACAGCCGGAAATAATCATTACCAACACGCAGTTGTACAACGAATCCATACTGGATGTGACGACGGGCTTTACGTCGTTCGACGGCCGCGCGTGGCATGGGAAGATCAGGATCGAAACTGAAACAGAAGGGACGATCGCATTGGATGGAAGGCATGAGTATAACGATTATGAAGAACAGTATGGGTTTATACTCATGGCTGGAAAGTAAGGAAGACGTATGTCCTATGAAGCCGACCGGATCCGTTTTGAGCGTTGCGCAATGATATGAACGCGTGCCGACAGGCAGGCGGGCAGTAATCATGCAGGAAAAAGAATGGTATCCTCTTAAAAAAAATCAATGAGTATCAAAAAGAGCATTTATGAAACACTCGACAAAAGCCTGAGAAAAGATTTCGTGATCGGTGCATTCATGGGATGTATAGCGGCGATCATCGCCCTGTTTTCATGGGGAGTACACAACGAAATACAAACGATCCGCTGTAATGAAAAGTTCGCCGCCTTTGCTGTAGACCTGCAACAACGGACGCAGCAAAAGCTGGACGAGAAAGACAGGGAGATCGACAGCCTCCGCCTGAAAGCGGCAATGGAGCTGAAGAAAGTGACCGCTATCCGGAAAAAGATAGAAGAACAAATTAAACAAGACACAGTTAAATGAAGCCAATAATTGTAGTGATACTGGTGATGATCACCATGAGCGCCTCTCCGTCCGCCACGGCGCCGGCAGACAACCTGCCGGAGGTCTTCGGGCAGATCGACAGCATGATTGTGAAGCAACATTACCGGAACCTGCAACAACTGGATACTACGATTACCCAGTTGCACGATGCATCTGCGCAGTATCAGGCGCTTGCAAGGATCGTCGGAAAATATCCTAAACCCTGACCTATGAAATACCTGTTGTTGTTGCTGCCCCTGGGATTGGCAGCTTGTGGAAAAACGCTGAGGTCCGCCCAGCGGGTACAGACTTCCGCGGAATGGACGGAGTTAAATACGCTGACAACCGCTACCACGCTGGATACGCTGGTGGAAATACCGGGAGATAGTTTGGATACCATCCTCGACCTGCAGTGCGATACCTGCGGTGACGGACTGGTATTCAGAGAAGTGTACGGAAACGGTATGCATATCAAAGCGGCGTTCAATGGCCGTACCCGGCAGCTGGAAACGCAGATTTACGCGGCGCCGCGCCGTGTGCCGGTAAATCTCTCCCAAAAAATAACCAAAACCACGCAAAGATCCACAAGGGCGCAACAGCAACAAATTGTTGAAGCGTCGCGCACCAAACGAGGGGGCGCAAGCTGGTGGTGGTACGTAGTCGTACCGGCAGTTATATTACTGATCATAATAACTAAATTCAGCAAAAGATGATTAGCGAAAAAGCCTTTGAAAAAGCAGCGGCAGCGCTGGGTTGCGAGGTTGCCGCGATTAAAGCCGTAGCCCGTGTGGAATCGGCCGGCGCGGGATTTGATAACAACGGTAAACTGAAGGTATTGTTTGAACCGCATATTTTCTGGCAGCAGCTGGAAGCGGCGCACATTGATCCGGCGCGGTATGCATCGGCCTACAAGGATGTGTTGTACAGGGAATACCGCCAGGATCACGGCCCTTATGCCACGCAGTGGGCGAAGCTGAACCGCGCGCGGCAGATCAATGAGGAAGCTGCGTTGAAAAGCGCCAGCTACGGTATGTTCCAGATCATGGGGTTCAATCATGCAGCGGCGGGTTTTGCAACGGTGGCGGATATGGTCATTGCTTTCAACACCGGTGAGGACGCCCAGCTGGAAGGATTTGTACAGTTTGTGCTGGCAAAAAAATTGCAGGGATTCCTGCGGCAAAAAGACTTTGCGGGATTTGCAGAAAAATATAACGGTCCGTCCTATGCGCTGAATGCATATGATGCCAGGATGCGGACTTATTATTTACAATTTAAACAGAACAGTTAAATGCATCAACTAACGTTTACGGATGTAGAAAGGAAAATAGCGGTGAGTATGGCTACCACGCTGAAAGACCCGCTGGATAAGGATGAGCAGTTCTACCTCAGCGCCATCAACGGCATCACTTCCTACCTGGATCAACAACTCTTTTATTGCTGGAGTAAGGGCGTGCCTTATACCTTAAATGAAATGATTTATTTTGCGGAGATACACCAGCTGCACCTGAAAATTTACGCGGATACGAACGATGTGCCGGTGGCGCAATACCTGCGTTCAAGTGCTGCGATAGGATAGAAAAAAAGTTTTCATTTTTATCATTTAAAACT
Source organism: Chitinophaga sp. CB10 (assembly GCA_001870995.2). Classification (GTDB taxonomy): domain Bacteria; phylum Bacteroidota; class Bacteroidia; order Chitinophagales; family Chitinophagaceae; genus Chitinophaga. The sequence goes on along the minus strand of MLAV02000009.1, from coordinate 34,557 downwards.
TGTTTTTCTTCTCTGCAATTTTTATCTTTGACTTATAAAGATTGTTAGTTAACCGAATGAATGAATCCCCTGTAATACTTTCCTGCAGCCAGTTTTAAGAGATGCAATTTTTCATGAAGGAATGATGGTTGTATTTATTTTTTAGTTTGTTAATCCGATAAAAACTGCAGGCCCTTGTTAACACCGGGATAGTTTTCAATTGTATTTTTTATGGCGGAATCACTGAATATTTTTCCTGAACAATTGGTGAAGGAAAGTATAGGTAAAGCATTGTCCCATGTAAAGGCGGCTATTACAGATTACCTGGCCGTATTGCTGAATGGGATGCAGTGGGAGGGGTATGATTTTTATCAGCAGGCCAGGGCCTTGCTGGTAGAGGAATCCGGCGGCAGGAAGCTGACGGTGGGTTACCGGTATGAGGCGCAGCAAACGCCTTTGCCGGCATTGATCATCGCAATGGAGCGCGAGGAGCCGGCATCCACCGATGAGTGGCTGGCGTTGGGCCAGGGCTTTGTAACGGCGGATGATCTGGTGTTGGGCGATGGGGAGGCTACCTATTTTACCCGGCGCAAGAAAGCGGTAATGTCGCTGACGATCCTGTCCGATAACCCTGCCGAAGCGGCTATGCTTTATACGACCATTACCGGTTTGTTATTATCCTTACAATTACATCTGCATTTATCAGGGCTGGAACAGCTTACGATAGGAGGTGGAAGCAGCGAACGTTACGAGGCGTTATTACCCGCCATTACAAACAGGAGTATCCTGTTGAACTTTGCGTATAACTACAGCGCTCCTTCCATCCCTGCGGGGCTGCAATAAGGCAGGATTTTATACTCCGCAAGATCGCTTCACAACATCTTTAGTAAAGATTGCTATCATTATTGATTAGTATTTTTAATGGCAACAAAAGTAAACATTAACGGAAAGCTTACGTCGTTACCAGGCGTATATGCAATTACCAGGTCAGGCATCGTTAACCCTCCTACCAATTTGTCCTATGGTAACATTGTAATTATTGATGACGGTATCGGCGCTGGTTTTGGCGCAGGCGCCGGCGTGCTGGGTACTGCGAGGCAGGGTGCGGACAGTATTTACGAATTCACTTCCCTGCAGGCCATGCGCGACTTTGTGAAAGGAGGCGAACTGTGGAACCTGGCTTTACCGCTGTTCAAACCTGCCACCGCTGCCGCGGAGCCTATCAATGGCGTCAGCAAGGTATTCCTCGTGCATGCCAGGGAATCCGCTCCGGCTACCATCAGCCTGACGCTGACCAACGGCAGCCTGGAACTGCAAACGCTGGATGAAGGGCTCAACGCCAACGGCGTGATTACCGGCGGTAAACTGGCCGGCGGTTATGCGGCTAAACTCAGTGCAGGCGTTTCCGATAAGGACAAATTTGTGCTGTCCCTCTACCATGGTTCCTTCAAGGGTACCGATGCGCTGAACAATGCGCCTTATGATGGCATTGCCGCTGCGGATAGCCGCGCCGCCCTGGTGGTAGCTTCTCCGGAAGTAGCCACTATCACGGAACTGGTAGCCTGGATGAATGCCAGCACTACGTTCAAAACCGGTTTCCGCCTGAAAAGTTCCGCGGTAACTACTACCGGCGCCATCGTAGCAGCGGACCTGACCACCTACCCTGATTATGTACCGGCAACCGGCGCTACAGAGGCTTATACGCCGGCAGCTTTCGACGCGGCGCTGAACGCCCTGAACACGCTGGATTTCACTTTCTTCTTCAGCACCCGTTATGCGGATGAAGTGAAGCATGCCAATAACCTGAAACTGCTTGATTTCATCACCAGCGGCGAATCCAAATACGAGCGCTTTATGGTGGCAGCCGCACAGGCGGATAAAGCAGGCTTCAACACCGGGGAAAATTCCAGCATTGCCGCAGCGCATTATTACAACAGCGATAAAGTGATCCTTGTACACGGCGCTGCCAAGCTGACGACCCAATCCGGTTTCAAACTGGTAAGCCAGCTGTATAAAGCAGCCGCAGTACTGGGCCGTATCGCCGGCCTGGCGCCGCAAACCCCTGCTACCTTCAAACGTATCGGTATCAACGGGGAAGTGCATAAGCTGGACAACGCCGAGCTGGAACTGGCCAATAACAACGGGCTGCTGGTAACCCATTACGATTACGAACTGGACGACTACGTGATCCTCCAGGGCATCAATACCCTGCAGCGGAACGAGTACCTCGTCAATGAAGACGGCACTTCGCCGAGCATTGCCGTGAAACGCATCACTGCGCAATTGAACAAGGAAATTGTGGTGAATGCAAAACGTAAGTTCTTCGGGAAAGATAACGTGGGCCCTAACCGCAACAGCGTGACCGAGGCTGACCTGAAAGCATGGCTGGAAGGCTTCCTCCAGAGCAGAACCGCCAACGCCCTTACGGATAACCTGATCATCCGCTTCGGCAATGTGAGCGCCACGGTTTCCGGCGATAACTACTACGTGCAGTATGAGTTCGTACCGAACTTCGAGGTAAACAAAATCGTGATCACCGGCGTGATCCTGGAAGCCTAGGCTTCCGCCCCGTGAAGATTGCAGATCGCTGTAAGTTTTATATTTTTTTTAATGGCAGACAAGGTTTTTACTGGCGCTATCGCTTTAATTAAAAGCGCGGGAGAAGTGATCGGTTTAATGCGCAACGTAACCGCTACAGAAACTATCCGCAGAGTACCCGTGAGAGGTATAGGCACTATCCTGGCATCCGAACAGGCGGTGACGGAATGGGAAGGCACGCTGACCTGTGAGTTCATGGAAGTACGCTTCGATAAAACAGGGATTAAGAACGCCATCAGAAGAGCGTTCCCGAGCATCGGTTCGCAGGTGCTGAGCGGCGGCACTTCCTTCGAAGATCAGCTGATCCTGGACAATGAAGGCGTGCAGCTGGATATCTTCAAGAAGGTGACAGACGTGATCGATGCGCAGGGCGTGATCAAACCTAAATTACAGCCCTACGCCAGCGTGAAGAACTGTCTGATAGAATCCGACAGCTTCAACATCAGTGAAGGCGCTATTGCTGGTCACAACCAATCCTTCAAATACCTGACCCCGATCACCTTTATTCAATAAAAGGAATCAACCCCAAACAAGATTGTTCACATTTAACGCTTTTTCATAATGAACGAAGGCACCAACGAAAAGAAAATGCCGCTCAGATCTGTATCTGTCCGTATTGGTAATAACGATTATTCCATCAACTACCCCAACACCGGTCAACTGATTGACATCGACGTGTTGAAGGCGCAGTTCTCCGGAGGCAATTATGAAAAGCTGAAATACAGCTATGACGCAGGTTTCCTGCGCAGCGCAGTGACCATCGATGCGGTGGCCACGCTGAATGTGCTGCTGCCACAACTCCGGGACGACCTGATGGTGAAGTCGCTCTTCGCCCTGGACCGCGACAAAATGGAAACGGTACTCAACGAGTATATCACCAAAGTAGTGCCGTGGCTGGAAGAGTGGGACAGGATACTTGCCAACCCCAGCGATAAACAACCATAATGAAGCATGCGGCACTGGATAACCTGAAGTTATATGCTGTAAAATGGAATAGTCGGTTTCCACTGGACAAATGGTACAGGAAGAAATACCAGGTTGGATTTGGCACAGCCGCTCATCGTGAGTTGTGCCAAATCAATATCCTGATCGAGTTCCTGGAAGAGGAAGCCTTTAAGGAAGCCGGCGAATTCTATTTACACCAGAAAGAGACAGAAAAAGAATTGCAGAAAGGTAGCTGGATCAGAGAACGTAGCAACCCCGTTGAGGAGGAGAAGCTATTTGAAGATCTGTCCAATATCGATTTAAACACTATTCAGTATTAATCTTATGGCTGGAGATAACAGTATTCAGGTTACAATAAGCAATGGTGGAACAGACCTGACAGCCTACCTCGCCAGGTTGAAACAACAGGCTACGGATACCAACAGGACGATGCTGGAAGATGGGAAAAGCCTGTTGCGCATTGGCAGCGATCAGCTGAAGATGCTCAACGACCAGGTAGACGCCCTCACGAGGCTCAGTAACCTGGAAATGGCGGTAGCACGGCGGCGTAATGCGTATTACCGGGAGCAGCGGCAGGCGGAAATGGAACTAAGCCGTATCCGTGCCCTGAGCGCCGTACCCGGCATGCCGGCTGGCAATACCACGCTAAGCGGCGTGGACAGGGTGGACTGGAGCTATACCGCTTCCCGTAACCTGAAAGGCTTGCAGGCGAAAGGCTCCGGCGGCAACAATGAATTTGAGGCATTGCTCCGGGCCGTGCAGGATAATGGCAGCGCCATACTCAACGCCGCCCAGATGCAGGTGGCCCAGATGGCCGGCAGCACGGACTCCATCGTTGCGGCAATAGAGGCGGTACAGGAAGAAGTCAGCAAACTGGGTGAACTTATTCCCGAGGAAGTGACCTGCTCCTGCGAAGGAGGCGATGGCGGCGGTGGAGGCGGTGGCGATAGCCCGGTGCGCGGTGGCATAAAGAATGTGCTGAAGTCGCTCAACTGGGATGCCGTCGGCAGCGTATTATCCTACGGGCAGGAAGCCGTCAGCACCGCAGCAAATGCTGAGAACAGCTTCCATATGATCAAAAGCACGACGCAGGAAACCAGTGGCCTGATAGGGGGCGCAATCGGTGCGTTCATCCCCGTTATAGGGCCCGCGCTGGGCTATGCCATCGGCAGCGCTATCGGCGGTACCGTTGGCGAAATCCGGGAGAAGCAGGCAATCGCCACGCAGGAATACCTCGCGCTCTCCAACCGCATCAGCGGCCTGCAGGGAGGGGAAGGAGCGGTGACGCCTCCCAACATGACCAACTATGGTATGGACCGGTTCGAAGTGCTGAAGCTGATGGAACAGGTAGCGCTGAAAGGCGGAACAGCGGATGCCGCGCGCTATACCAGTGAACTGGTGCCGATTGCCAGGGCCTATAGCCTCGACAAAAATGAACTGCTCAACCTGATCGAACTGCAAGGCACCAACAAGGGGGATAATAAATCGCTCACCGGCCTGGTAGGCGGGTTGATCAGCAAAGCGCAGAAAGCGGATATCGTAAGGCCGGGCGACTACTCCGGGCTCGGGGATTTCCTGCACAAGTTTTCGGACCTGCAAAGGGAATTCCTGAAAAACCAGACCTACGTGGCTACGGGCACGACGGCGGATATCATGACCAAATTCCACGGCATCGGCGGGCAATGGCAGATCACTGACCCGAGAGGAATGGATAACCTGCTGGCAGTACAGAATGGTTTGTCGCACCCGGATGCGGATTCCATGAAAGCCCTTTCCTTCATGAGCCTGCGGAGGCTGGCGCCGAATGCCGGGTTGTTTGAAATCATGCAAATGCAGGAGCAGGGCCTCTCCGGCGAACATGGTATGGAGTACTTACAGTCCATGTTGAAATACGCCCACCAGTTAGGCGGCAATAGCGATATGGGCAAGTTTATGCTCAAGAACCTGTTCCCACAGCTGAGTTATAACGCCGTCAACGAAATTTATAATAACAGCAATTCCCTGGAAGGCGCCACGGATAAGCGTTACCTGGAATCGTTACAAAGCAGCGCACAATACGGGGAGCTCTTTAAATCTCTCGGCGCCAGCCATACCACGGAAATGGAAAGGGAAACAGCGGAAAAGAAAGAGCTGTACCTCAAATCCTTCGGGGAGATTCTCAGTGGCCTCACCAACCAGGTGGGGGATGCAATCCGGCATACTTTCAGCGGCGCGACTATCGAGCTGGCCAATGGTTCGATTAAGGTAAATGCCAGCCAGGCTGCGCCTTCCACCAATTACTACAAACCGTGGGACCCGATGGAATACATGCAGCGGCAAAAGAATACGAATCCGCCAACCCCATTTGTGAAAAAAAGCAACTAGTGTATGGAGCAAAATGACAAAGTTTATATAATCACACATACCAGTCCGGAACTGAAGACAGTGCGCGACTTTATCATGGAAATGGGGTCCATTGCTTTCGCGTATGCGAGCGATATAGAAGCATTTGGGAAGGTGGAGCTTTGGCCGGGGCGGACAAATGCCGAGTCCATTATCCGGCAGCATTCCCCGGAGATGCAGGAGCTGTACAAGCAAAAGAAAGTGGCGGATATGGAGTTGCTGCCGGGTACCAAGCTGGCGGTGGAAATTGATAAGGTGGACCGCTGTGCGTTGATGACGGAAGGGATAGAAGTGGTGAGTAATGACGCGATCCAGTTCAAAGCCGCCGCACTGGCCAGGTTGGAGTCGGATAAGGACTACCGTACCGTGGGCCGGCTGCAGGGCAATGGCACGGTGCAGGGCGTAGGCAATACGATCCAGCAGTTTCCGAATGCTACGGTATGGATATGGTGCAAAGCCCTGACGGATAATAAAGACGAGCAAAAGTCCGGCAAGATCTTCGACGTAACGCCCTATATCACCAGCCTCACTACCTCGGTTACACGTACCGGAGGGGGCAGCTTCCAGCTGTCGCTCGCACCCGTGAGCTGCATGATGGAAAACAGTGAATGGGTGTTGCGGATGAATGAACGTAAAACTTACCTGGAGCCGGATGTGATCGGCCGTACAGGATTTTTTTCCAGCGGGAATATGTTCAGGTATAAAGCCGATGGCGAGGGAGAGGAAGCAAACGATCCTGTCAGAAGTAGTTTCCTCTTCAATTCCATCATCAGCCCGAACGATGTGGTGTTCATCCGTTTTGAAACCCTGCAGCTGGAAGCCGGGCAGCGGGAAAAAGATCAGTATGCGGATATCATCAACAAAACCTCATTGCCGGGCCGTATCTATGATATGATTGGCCTGGTAGACAAGGCCGGCATTCAGCTCAACGCCGCCCGCAACGAGGTGAATATTGAAGTGACGGGCAGGGATTTATCCAAACTGTTTTACGATGACGGGACCTATTTCTTCCCGTTTGAATTTACACAGGGCAAGCTGGGTATATCCGGCTCAGCATCCAACAGTAACCCGCTGATGCAGCGTGTGGTGAATGGAAATGGCATCTATGCCCTGGGGCTTTATAAGAACCAGGCAATTGATAAGCTCATCAAGTTCATTATACAGCAATTGTCCACTATCAGCATCGTGCCTGACTCCCTGTTTGAAGCTTACAACCAGCAGGAAGACAAACTGAATTACCGCTACGACCCCGTTCCGGAAAATATCGCCCATAACGAGAAAATCAGGAATGCGCTGGCCAGGGAAAAGAAGGCAGCCATTGACATTTTCCGTGAAATCAGGCAGGGCACGCAACAGGCGTATCCCGACGCGAAGGATGAAAATGCCAAGCTCGAGGAAATATTCAACGAGGTACATCGCTTCTTTGTCTATATCCGAAAGGTAAAAACCCGGAAGGCGGATAAAAATGTGCCATTGACCATCGGGTGGAAAAAAACGACCTATCCTTCGCTGGCCGGCGGCAGGGAAGAAGTGCCGGAAGACAGGCTGCCGAACTACATCGTAACGAATGTCTACAACTTCCATTACGAGGACCCTACCATGTCCACCTACAAGCTCAAGGAATGGAGCGTTCCGATGGACAGGTATATCAACTTGGAAGAGACAAGGCCTGTGTTTAAACCGGAGATCGAGAAAAAGCTGGCAAAGGGAATCTGGCAAATTGTGAAGCTGATTGTGGACAAGAGCGTAAGTAACAGAAGGCTGATAGACAGCACGCTTTCCTCTGCCTCCGGTAGCCTGATAAATATATTCCGCAAGGTATGCCAGTATCCTTTTGTGGAATTCAGTATGGATACCTATGGGGATATGTTTTACGTCACACTGCGCAAGCCGCCGTTTGACCGGGCTTCCATACTCAGCGCCCTCCGGGGCAATGTTAGTACCGAGCTGGATATGGCGGAGCGGCCGCCGGACGGTAAAGGGAAGGCGCCTGAACTCTCGCCCCGGTTGGTGGAAATAGAGGAGGAAGCCTGTATATCTGAATCCCTGGAATTTTCAGATGCAGAGGCAATATCGTGGTACCAGTTACTGCCCAAAGCCAGCCCCATCGGGCAGAAGGACCAGCTGGCAACCGCTTACCTGCCTGCCGTGTTTTTCCCGGAGTATGCAGAGCAGTTTGGCTCCAGGGCGATGCAGCTTACGCATAACTATTTGCCAAGTGCTGCCTTCAACCCCCGAACCTCCGGCTCTATCTCTATCATTGAAGAGCAGACCTTCCTGGATCTCAAGCATATGATGGAAACGACTGCCTATCTGCCTTTCACCAGGAGCGGGACGATTGTGATCAACCGCGACAGGCGGATCAAAGCCGGCAACTTTATCCGGTATAAACCTACGGGGGAAATATTTTTTGTAGAAGGCGTGCAGCACAGCCTGAGCGTTGGTGAGAACGGCGTGGATGCCAGTACAACCATACAGGTAAGCAGGGGAATGGTGGAGCAACTGATCTATGGACTCAGCATTGAAAAAGATCCGGAAGATAAAACGGAAAGGCCCGGCGTGTATGCTTCGTACTTTAATATCATCGAAGCCATCCCGGAGGAGAAGTTCAATGAACTGAAGCAATCGAAAGCGCCGGCTCCGGCTCCGGCCCCGCAGCCCGCTGCTGAAACAAAAGAACAGCGCGCTTCCTCCGGCAGTAAGGACAGGGCGGCGCAGCTGGCGCCCGGCAATAAAGTACAGGGTAAACCGCTGGACGGGTACACGGATGCCCAATGGGAAGCATTCCGGGAATTGATTGAAGAGATCAACAAGCTGGGATACTTTGTATCCATCACACCCAGGGGAGGTTTCAGATCCTTTCAGCAACAGGTGGACCTGAATAAGGAAAACAGCAGCAACGCACAGGCGGGCAGCAGCCGCCATGAATTTGGCACTGCCATCGACCTCACGCTGATACAGGGAGCCACGCAAATCGGTAAAAATACCGCGGAGCATATCTGGCGCGCCACCGGCGTGCCCCAGCTGGCCAACAGGCTGCAGTTTCAATGGGGTGGAAAACGGAACAATGGCACGTTCGTCAATAAGGACGGGTCCATTTATGTGGACAGGGTGCATTTTCAGATGACGCCTGCTAAGATCGCCACGCTGGGTAAATCCAAACCCCAACAGCCGGACCCGCCCAAGGAAGTAACGAATACGCAGCAGTCAGCGCCTGCGCAAAAGCAGGTGAACCTGGTGGATGATGTATTCAAATACTTTAAGGTCAACATCTCCGTGTTTAACTTTTTCCTGAAGAGAAGGCAGCTGAGTACCAACCTCCGGTCCGCCAGGGATATGGTGACCCAGCAGGATGTAGGACTGAGCGGACAGGGATTGAGCACGGTGGAGATACGTGGAATTTACAAACCTAAAAAAAATAAGAAATGACCTACACGCTCGGCAGAACACCGGTATTCGATTTGAAATATACGGTAGGTATCGCCTACGTGGCGCTGCCTACGGATGTGAAACGGGAGGATTATATCAGGGACTGTTACCGCAATTTTACGGTGAGTGTATGGGGCGAAGATGGCAGCTTTATGAACAGGCTGCCCGTTGCGCCGGAGTTGATGAACCACCTGGAATTTCCTGCGGAGGCATCCCAATTAGGCTCGCCGGTGGTGTACGTGACGGAGCAGAGCCAAAGCCTCCCGATCGTGATTGCCCGCTTCCCGCTGGCCAGCGAGGTGGGAGATGCGCAGGAATGGGATTATAAGATATCCCGCACCTATGATGATGCGCATATGGACTTCTTCGGCTCCCCAAAAACAGGCAGCATGATGCTCAGTGTGGATGCCGGCAAAAAAGCCGGCGCCATGATGCTGAAGGTCAACGGCGAGCAGGACGGGCAGCTGTCCCTGGCAGCCAAAGGCAGTATCAGCTGCCAGGCTACGGAAAGTACGGCGTTCGAACAGCAACAGGCGTTTCGCACTACCACCACTGACAGGTCCGCCCCGGAAGGAGATGACAGCAACGATGCCAGGTTTGAACAGTATCCCGGAGAACACCATTTTAAAAATAAGCGCTTCATCATCAACAAGGGAGAAGAGCCAATGGTGCTGGGCAAGAAGCTGAAAGGTTTTTTGTCCGACCTGATCGACGAGATCAGCAAAGCCACGGTGACCACCGCCATTGGCCAGCAGCCCCTGTTGAACGCCGCGCAGATAGCTGCTTTCAAAAAGAGAACAGATGAATTTGTAAGTATTGTCGGATTTATAAATGAATAATCATTATGCCGTTAATTCCCAAAAAGATGTCCGATAGCCTCAAAGCGCGGATGCTGGAAGCCAACAACAAAAAGCAGGAAGATGCCAATGCCGCTGTTACGGCCTATTGCGAACACCTGGAAGCGGAAGTCTACAATGCTTTGCGTAGCATCACTATCACCATTCCCCCGGGGGCGATCATCGTCCAAACGGCTATGGGCCCTGCTGCCAATGTTACCCCGATCGTTTTAAATTCAATTGTTAAATAGATGAGTATAGAAAATGCAGTGCGCTACAGAGCCGTACTTTATGAACGGATAGGGAAGTCGGCGCTCAACGTAATGTATCCGAATGAATTCGAATATTACGTATGTGCGTTGGAGTTAGTGAATGCCAACAACAAATCCCTGCGCTATTTCATCTTCCCGGTGATGCCGTCCAACCTGGAGGAAGTGCAGCCTAAAAGTACCAGCGTCCGCAAAACGCTGGGCGGTACGGTAGCCTTGTCCAGCAACACGTTCAACCCTGTGGATATCACGCTGTCGGGCAACTTTGGCCGGAAGTTTAAAGTGCTGCTCGGCTCCAACTTCGAGGATTTTGTCAGCGCTTTCAAAACACCCAGGGGCAGCAGCCTGGTGGATAAAACCCAAAACGCCGTCAGGCAGATCTTCGACAACCGCGTTAAAACAGGCTACGGCTGCCTGAAAGTGATGGAGGAGATCATTACGGAAGCGGATCGTATAGACAGGGATGGCCCCAGGTTCCTGATCTTTTATAACCTGGCCTTCGGCACGAGTTACTATGTGAAACCTACGTCCTTTAAAATATCCATGTCGCAGGATTATAACATGATTCACAGTTATAACCTCAGCATGAAAGGGATTGCGCCGCTATCGGCCATAGAAAACCCCGCAAGCCGCTACAGGAGCCTGCAAATGGCCAGCATGACGCAGGACCACATGGATAAGACCGTCAACAAACTTTCAAGGCTTTTAACTTTTGACCATGACGACTTTAGCTACGCTTTTAGAATTTGAGCGCATTACCGGCAAAAATATCAGGCAGTTCTTCCGCAATGCGCTGAACTTTTTTCAGTCCGGCTACCCGCTGCTGGCAGCGTATTACGCCGGCAGCATCAACAGCGTCAAAAGCGATCCTTTCGCTGTGCTTACAGCGCTGGAGCAGGACATACAGATCCTGTTCACCGCCTTTCAGACCCATAGCGTGCAGCTGACCAACAGCAGATGGTGGTTCCTCCTGGAGGACCTGGAAGAGCTGGACAACCGGCTGAAGACCTGCAGGAATATTGCGCGCTGGTCAAGGTCTACCCGCTCCAATACGGGCTTCCTGGATAAGACGGAATCTTCCTACACGCTGCCTGCCGGCCAAACCCTGGAGCGTATTTCAGGCGATATGTTGAAGGACAGCCTTCCCGAGGACGACTGGATGGATATCGCCCTGCGGAATAACCTGCGTGAGGAAGACTATTCCATCGACGGTGGGGTCAACCTGCGCCTGTCCCTTCCTTCCGCCGGCGGCAGTGTGAAAGTCAACACCGTGGTGGATGTGATGGAAGGCCGCAACATCCTGGGAAAAGATCTGCATCGCGCAATGCGGTTTACGGATAACGACCTGGCGGTGCTGAGTCCGGACGAAACGGTGGTGCAGAGTGTGGACATCCTGGCGGCGCTGAAAAATAACGACAATCCCTATGCCCCCAACGACGGACTGCAAACCGCGGTGATCCTCGGCGGCAACAGGGCCTCCCTCAACTTCCCGGTCATCTCCCGGCAAATGTCCAGGACGTTCGCCTCGGACGATACGCTGACAGGCTTTACCATCAAGGAATTGAAAGTGGAGAACGACAACCTCCTGATCAATTACGAGGTAAGTACAAGATTGAATGAAACGATTGATGCTAGTATTACATTATAATCATGGCACTGGACATTAAACCATCAACTTCTGTTGAACGAAGATTACTTTTCCTGGAAACCCTGATCAATACCACGGATAAAGTGACGAAGGTATCGGACAACTCGGTGCTTTCAGGTATTGCTACCGGTATATCCAAGGTGGTGGGAAAAAGCGAAAAGGATATCATCCTCGCACTCAGCCAGCTGTTTCCGGATACGGCTTTCGGCTCCCAGCTGGACCAGGTAGCCGCCAACTTTGGCGTGGCGCCCCGGATGGGCAGCCTTGGTTCCACTACCTATGTAAGGGTAATGGCCAATCCCGGCACCGCCTACAGCGCCAGCATGCATTACCCTATCTCCACGGCCGGTATCCGGTTTGAATTCGAGGAAGATTTCACCGTAGGGGCGGCCGGCTTTACCTATGCCAGGGTGAGAAGCATTGAAAAAGGCGCAGCCACAAATGTGGAAGCCCTCTCCATCTCCCGGCTGACGCCGGCGCCGGCAGGCCACCTGAATATCGTGAATGAGAGCAGGGCCGAATTCGGCAGGGACGTGGAGCCGGACGAATTTTTCCGCATCCGGATTAAAAACGGTTCCAACATATTGGCAAGAGGCACGCTGGCCATGATGGAACAACTGTTCATCGCCATTAACCCTAAAGTATTACGGGTGTTCCATTACGGCAACAGTAACAGCGGTAAAGTGGTGCTGGGCATCGTCACACAGGACGGTTCCATCCTTACTTCCACGGAGCTGGACAGCCTCCTGAAAGGCAGCGCCGACTATTTTTCCCTGACGGAATACAGACCCTTTGGTACGGAGTATTACGGGATTGAACTGCGGAATGTTATCTACGCGCCGGTAGACGTGTGTTTCCGTGCGGAACTGGACAGGTCCGTAAACCCGGACGACATCCGCAAGGCCATACAGATCGCCATTTCCAAGTACCTGGACTTCCGGTATTTTGACCCGTCGTCCATGAAGGTGGAATGGGATAACCTCCTGGAAATTGTGAAGAACACCCTGGGGATCAAATATGTGCCGGACCAGTATTTTTACCCGCGTACGGACCTCTCGGTAGACCAGTTTGCCCTGCCAAGGCTGCGTGGCTTCCTGATGCTGGACCTGGAAGGGAAAATCATCAGCAACTTCAGTGGTACGCTTTCGCCGCTGTATTATCCAAACGTCATTGATCACGACTACATGTCTACAATTTTAGATTTATAACTATGGCTATTCAGGCAACAATATTAAGGGAAGAAGGCAACAGCATCATCCTCACCTGCCCGCCGGCAGTAGGGCTCTTGGGGATTTCCTCCTTTGCCGATGCAACTGCCGGAGAAGATGAAAGCAATTATTTCGAAAAATTTTTCCGCTATACTACTAACGGTATCGAATACACGGAATGGCAGCCGCTGAAGCTGGAAAACCTTACCGGCCTTACCTTTTCAGGTGATGATGTGGTTGTTTTTGAGCTGAGGTATAACCGCAGGCTCAGCGATCCGGAGGCCACGCTGGTATTGAACGGGGCCAGCCTGGAACCATCCGGTACCGCCCCGCTCAAACCGACGCCGGCATTCGACCAGTCCATTTTCGCCAGGTATTTTGGCGCTTATGATCCGGAGGTAGTCAGCTGGTATCTCAACGTGTTGCAGAAGTTGTACGAGAAAGGGATCGTGCCGGCTTATATCGACAGGAGCAATGAAGAGAACGGTAACCAGGACTTTATCGATTTCTGGGAATCCGTGGCGCATTTTGTATCGTTCCTGGTGATCTATGCCCGCAAGTTCCAGCACTTCTATGAAACGGATTTCCTGTTGGCCGACTTCATCAGTCAGCGTGGGCTGGCTGTTTCGGACGCGGCTACGCTGCCGGAAATGACGGAACTGATGGAGCATTTTTACCACCAGGTGGCCCGCCGAGGTACCAAACATATCTACGATAAAAAGGAGCTGGGCGCCGCTATCGACGGGGAGCTGCTGCGACTGATCAACTACCGCCAGGAAGATGAGCTGTTGTTCAATCTCTATAAGCCGGAACACTTCGGCTGGAACCTCGGTAATGCATCACCGCTGTACAAAGGGCTGTACCTGAACGATAATATCAACAAGAGTTATGAAAACCATTTTGATATAAAGGATGTAAGTAAATACCCTGTTTACGGAGAGGTGCGTGTTGCGACGGACGGGGAAAAATCAGTGATGCAGATCACCGACGGCGGATTGAAAAGCACCGATCCTGCATACCGGATCAAAGTGGATCCCCGGCTGGATTACGAGTTCTCCTTCCTGGTAAAATTGGAACCAGGCAGCCGGTTATCAGTGGGGATAAACTCCTTTGACAAAACCGGCGCGCCGCTGAACGCGCGCTCCTACAAGGACGGATCGGATAAGAATTATTTCTTTGAGTCCGTACAGCTGGTGCGGAATGATAAATACCTGCTGGTAAAGCTGTTCATCTATAACCGCAACAGGAAGACCTTTGCGAAAGATACGACAGAAATCAAGCAGGGCAACGATCTCATCTTCCATGCGGACACCACTTATGTTATACCTGTTATCGAAATTACAGGTGCCGGCAGGTTATGGGGCATGCGTATGCTGCCCATGCAAACAAACTATTCCAGGGGGCTGGTGCAGGTAAACAACTTTATCAGCATCTGGATGCGTAACCGGAATCACTCTTTTGCCATCGGCCAGGTGACGCATTACATCAGGCATTACCTGATTCCTTACAACTCCTGGATGGCGTTGACGGATGTAGGGAATGCCGGGTATAATGAAACGGAGGAAGAGCCGGAATCTTTTTACTGGCAGCCGGCGGCGCCGTATTGCGAAACAACGGCGTGGCGGCCGGCAAGCCCTGTCTGCGAAGAAAGGGAAACCGCCTGGATAGGCGAGCTGGCCACCGCATACTGTCTGAATTACGGAACAGGATCTCCTAACCCCCCAACTTTATAATTATGGCAAATACAGGAATGAAACAATATGCCCTGCTGGTACAATATTCAGCTACCACAGGGCTACCCACAGGGGTGGTGAAGCCGAATGTGCCCGGCGATCCGGATTATGTGCCGCCGGCGCCGGACCCTACAGGATGCCCGTTTACAAGCATTCAGCAAACACGCTTTACCATTAATAACTACACGACGAAAGAACAGGCCGGCCCCATTACCTATAACGTAATTACAGGCGCCAACACGGCAACGCTGCAGGCGTCGGAAAGCAGCGCTTTCGAGGAGATGGGCGAGAACCATACCATTACCATTTCAGGGGAGCGTATCGGTCAAACCTGGAGATATACGGGTGAAACCATTACTTATGACGCTTTCCTGTTTAAAGATGAGAAGTTGACGGCTGTCGGTTCTGCCTCCGCCTCCTGGGATAATTTCAATTTCCTCGGCCTGTCCGGCGAAATACTCATCAACGTGGTATCTACGGACAGGGGGTATTATGGCCAGGCAAACGTAGTTGCCATACAATTAGGCGAGGACGTCGGTACGGCAACCTTTTCCTTCATTGGCAACGACGGCGAGCTGGTCACCCTGGATAGCAACAATACCTTCGGCGCATATGATATGCAGCCGTATATGGTAGCTCCGGATTTTAACGGTACCAACAGTAATGATTTCCCGCTACTCATGGAAATAACCACCTACGACGGTGACTGGGTGCCGGTGGACCCTGACAACCCCGATGCCGGCTCAGTGCCGCTGCCCAACGTCACTACTGAAACCATTGAAGCTGGGGCGGTTATCAGCAGGAATCTTTCGGCTGATTTCGGAGGCGACTTTTTTGTACGTATCGTAAAAAAGTAAGGATGCAATACAAGTTGTTACTGACGCAGGCGGACACCACGATGTTTAACTGGCAGCTGAAAGTTTTCTTTTCATCCATTGAACACCTGGAAATCCCTAAAGAGAATATCATCCTGCTCACAGAGATCAAGGGTAAGCCCTCTGACGAATTCAAAAAGTTTGAGCGGTTTGCCACCTGCCACTATTTTGAAGATAAGCGGCAGCGCTTCTATAAACCTTCCTGCAAGCCGCATTTATACGGCCGCTACTGGGAAATGTGTCCGCAGAATAAAGAGGAGTACTTCTTCTTTGCAGAACAGGATATGTTGATTTTCGCCTTGCCGGAGGTACCGTTAAAGCCGGATACCTGGTATTGGAGCGATGCCTCAAGGTTCATTGAGAAAGGAAAGTACGAACATGTTATCGGCATGGAACCCAGGCCCTGGAAGCCCGGCGGTTTTCATGCCATCGGTACCGGCGTGGATGCGGACTTCTGGTATAAGGTAGAGGAGGACAGCATCAGGTTGTATGAGTACATGTGCAGGCATATCGACCTCCGGTACGACCGGTGGATCTGCGAAATGCGGGCCTGGATATGGAATATCTGGGACAGGGGATTTAAAACGGAGCTGCCCGCTGAACTGGATTTTGAATACGGCAAAGGATGGAAACGCCCTGTAAAACTTTACCATCACCTGGATGCCCGGGTGTTTGACAAAACCAGGTTTCAGCACACGGAACCTTTTGACGTGATACAGCAATACCATGCGCCGCAAGAATTATCTGTGTCGCGCTATATCAATGCTGTTAAGGATTGTAGTAATAATTTCTTAAAAAAGTTTAACAATGCTTGATAATACCGGAATGCTGGCGTACCAGTGGCTGATACAGGTGGATGCCCGCACAGGCGAACCTACCGGCCTTCGCAAACCAAATGATCCGGCCGATCCGGATTATATATCGCCTACCGAAAATTACGACGCATGCCCGCTCCCTTATACCTGGGAGCCGATGGACGCTTATTGCGAGGCAGCTTCTTATTATTGCGCACCGGGCTATACGCTCAGTGCAGATGGTACCCGTTGCCTGCAGGTCAATAGCGCCGCGGCTACGGCGCCGGCTACGCCGGCAAAAGCAGTGGCGACCACCAATAACTACTTGTCGCATTATGTGTACATATATTCGGAATATACCAATACAGGCGCAGGTTCTCCTTCATTAAGGTATTACGACACCTTCTGGTCCAACCCCGTCCCCAATACAACAGACGGGGCATTTAACCGTTGTGGCCTCTGGGTGGATACGAATAACGATGGCATAGCGGATCCTGTATTGTCCAAATGGATGGGATTTGTTGTTACCCTGGATCTGCCTGCAGATGAAAAAGTTTTTATCGGAATCGGTTCTACCACCTCCGGCCGCATCCTGTTGACAAATTCGGATGGTACAGCCAGGAACATCGTCACCTATACGGACTATAATAACTACGAAATATGGAGAATGTTTCAGGTGCAGCTCAGAAAAGGGTTGAACCTGATACAGCTGGAGGGGCTGGCGCAGATGAGCGCGCCGCTGGGCTTCGGAGCGGAGATCTATCGCAATACCTGGAGCCAGTTGTACTATTCCCCCGGGGAAAATGCAAATATCATCTGGTCGACGGCCAACTTCCGCGGCCAGCACTTCCATACCGGCGATGGAGGTTATTCCTGCCCGGCCGGTTATGCGCTTGACTTTAACAATGGCAGCCCGGTGTGCCGGCAGATACTGGTCGATCCGGTCAAACAACACAACACCGGCAAGGTGGCGTATCGCCGTCGTAAGCGTTTGCTGCGCGGCGTAGAGGATGGCACTATCGAAAACAATATACAGGATGCAGGTACAGGCCCTTACTTCCCGCCGGTAGACGATACCGGTACCTGCCCGATTAATTAACCCCAAAAAATAATGATATGGAAAATACCGGGATGGTCAAATACCTCCAACTGGAAGAATATACGGTAGGTACAGGTCAACCAACGGGCAGGAAAAAAAAGAATGCCCCCGGAGATCCGGATTACGTACCGCCTGCTTATAACCCGGCCGTCTGCCCGGTAACGCCGGCAGTGCCGGTGAGCAACAATAAACTTCGCGTCCGCCTCGTGTACAGCGGCGGCCAGTTCCTGAGCTTCCAGCACCTGGAAATTGCGCCCTGGGATAAGGCTGCCAATAACCCGGCGATCTATGATGATAAGTGCCTGGTGCTGCCAGGTCAAACATTGGAGCTGGCGCCAAAACCCCAGCTGCAGGTGGCAGAATGGTGGAAAATAACGATGGTGAGCAGTAACTTCTCCAAAAAGTTATCCCTTCAGCTCATCATCAGGTACACCACGGCCGATGGTGTGCAGGACCTCCTTACCACTACCGTCGATATGAATTCCGGGAAGGTATGGGATAATATTAAGTTGCCACGCACCACCACCGGCGGGCTGAATATGCTGGAATTCATTATTGCAGATACTGCCCTCCCTTCCGTGGAAAACACACCGCCTGTAGCCAATGCCGGCGCTGATATAGCCGTATTCGTAGAAGATGAACCGGCTGTGCAGCTGCAGGGTAGCGGCACGGATGGAGATGGCTACATCGTTTCATGGCACTGGGATAAACTCGTTGGCCCTGTGGCTTATAAACTCAGCGACCCCAACATCGCCCGGCCGATACTCACCGGCCTTGTTGCAGGCCTGTACAAATTCAGGCTAACGGTTACGGATAACCATGGCGCTATTGGCCAGGATGAAGTAAGTATCACTGTTTCAGCAAGGGAAGCATCTGCCAATGGCACGTTGCTGGCCTACGTGGATTCACTGGCGCAACAGGCATCCATTACGCAGATTGAGTTGCGTCCGAACGGTGAAGGGGACCCCATCGTGTTGCTGCAGGCGCCTTTAAGCAGCACGGATGCTCCGCTGCTGAAAACGCCGCCTAAAGGCACGTATGATATGTACGTTACCATTGCAGGAACAGCAGGCGCAGTAAAAGCAGAATATGGCGGTAAATCCGTATGCCAGCCATACCAGGGCGAAGGACTCTATATTTTCCACGCTGTCACTATTGGCGCAGGGGCAGATGGCGTAGCCATCACCCTATCCAGCGGCAATTGCGGCGACGAGCCGGTAACCCTCCTCTATGCGCACCTTGCCGTCACTAACCGCACCGTTACCGAACAAGCTTTGCTCCCCTTCGGCAAAAAAATCATCCGCGCCGCAAACGTAACCGTCCGTTTCTACGAGGATGCCGCGCTCACCCAGCCGGCAACCGCCAACGTACTCCTCAACTACCGCATCGCTACCACGGAAGCGGTAACCGCAGGCACGCGCGTACTGGATACCTATACCCAGGTAACCAACACCGATAACCTGCTGCTGACAAGGGATATGGGCGAAGCCATTTATGACCTGAGCCTGGAACCTGATAAGCAACTGCTGAGCGACACAAACATCACCTATGAACTCTTACCGGGCGTAGGTTACAAAGTAATCAGTTAAACAGATCGTTAAATTATTATAAGCTTGTAAATGTCAAGATTTAAATTTTGCCCTGACTTATTTTTAGAAGCCATTGAACTGAACCGGTTTGCTGATTTCATGGACCAGCAGGGGTTCCGGAAGAACATCCTGGAAAATTCCATGACCTTCGGTCTGATCAAGAACCAAAGGCTGGACCCTGATTTCCTGAATGCAAAAGTGGAGCGCGACCTCGATACCACCGTCGGTCAGAAAACGATTAAGATCCGGGAAGCAAAAGGTATCGACGCCGATGGCAATTTCATCTACCTGCCCGAAACCAATGGTATTCCCGTTCCGGCGGATGGCGCCTGGTACTGGATAAAGCTCCGTTACCAGCCGGTAGCCGAAGAGCAGGGAACCGTCAGCCTCGCCATTAATGGCGACCTCGTAGGCGTGGGCACCCGCTTTACCAGCACCCTCAGGGGCTTGCCCAACTTCCCCTCCAGGATTTCTTTCCCAGGCTCCAAATACAATAAACAGGAATACGATGTATTGGAAGTGATCGACGACCTGCATGCGAAAGTGGCGCATCCCGCCACCACCACTACCGGCATCGCGGAGTTTGTAGTGGAAGAAAACCTGAAGTACCGCGTAGTGGGCACCTTCACACCGGGAGCGGCCATTCCTAACGCGAATAAATATCCTTTCCAATACGATGGCGCTACCTATTCCCTCGAACGGGAGCTGCAACAGAACCAGGTTCCCGGCGTGTACAATGCAGGCCGCGAGTTTTACATTGCGCGCGTGAAAGCGGAAGGCGGCAACGTAATCATACAGGATAAGCGCCTGGAATATTGGAGAACGCAGGCCGACTATAACGCCGTTGCTATGGACTTCCAGGAGAACCCGCTCATAGGCGTGGAGTCCATCAAATGGCAGCATCCTACCACACCGGCAAACAAGAACCAGGTACAAATTGCATGGGGTATGCGTACGCAAAACTGGTCGGTGGATACGTCGTTTAATATGCTCACCCTGCTCGGCGGCGCCACAGGCGGTATTTACAAATCCACGGAGGACTTCACCAACGGCGATTTCAACGGCTGGCGCGTGTATTTCCCTAACGGCAATTACCGCAGGGTCATCTCATCCGTGAAGCAGGGCCAGGCCATTAACCTCCAGCTGGACGTGCTGGATGTGAATGATGTATCAGCCGATGGCGGCGAAACATTTTTTACCGGGCAGTATATGCTCGTGGTGCCCGACTGTGAACACGTGATCATCAAATGCTCGCCGGATCCGAATGATAACATGGGCAACGTGGAAGTAGAATACAGCTTCCCGGTAAATACGCTCTATGGCGTGTGCGAAGTGGATGCCTATAAGGACCCCGTATGTAACTACCTGATCACCTACCGTTACCATACCGGGAAAGGATACACGCCTTACACGGTGCTGCCTTCCGATACCGTGCATGGTTTCCTGACGGAAGCTTCCTTTTCCAATGGCGGCCTTCTCAAACCTGCCGACAGCCGGGTGTTCCAGACCTACGCTTCCAGCGAAACAAGCGGCTTTATCCCGGTCAGGACTGCTGCCTATTCCTACAGTCACTTTGTAGGCAAAATGGATAAGGGGGATATTAACGGCGTCAACGTCATCAGCGCATTCACCAATACCCAGTTAATGCAGTTGCAGGTAGGCAAGGAGAAGAGTTACCAGTATATCACCGGCAACATCACCCTGAACGACGACCTGTATATCAGCCTGAGCGATGACGGCGCTGTGGAAGGCAACCGCTTTACCATTCATTTCGACTGTGAAGCGCTGGGCATGGGCGGCAAAAATATTTACATCGTCCGCAATTATGCCGGCGGTAACCCGGATATCCTGAAAAAGATCACTGCGGCAGACGTTTGGCATATGCTCAACCATGACGGCGGTATTGTGTTCAACTGCATTTACTCCGGGAACAACTGGTGCCTGTCCGCTAACTACGAACTGCAGCAGCCCTTCCTGATTGCCGCTACAGACGGGGTTATTACGGACCTCTTTGATGCCGGCGGCTGGGGTAAAGTAAAAGGGTATTTCGGTTATCACCTCTGCGATGGCCGGGAAGGCACGCCGGATTTAAGGGACCGCTTTATCCTCGGCGCAGGCAACAGCTACCAGGCCGGCAAAACCGGTGGCGCGGCCACTGTTACGCTGACCATCGCCCAGATGCCTAAACACAGGCATGGTCTGAATGCATCCCCCAGCCAAAGCACCAATGGCACAGGTTTCATGGTGCAAAACGGTAAGTCTAACACACCGCCCTGGGATGGCGATGAAAACGGCAGCGTTTCCAACGCAATGGCAAAAGTGGGTAACAACGAACCGCACGAAAACATGCCGCCATATTATGCGCTCTATTACTTCAAAAAAATGTTCTAACATCCCGCCAGGAGTCATTTAATCAATCCGGATTAAATGACTCTTCCCCTCAAAATTTCGATTGTTCATTCAAATCCTATATCCTTATTTATGGAAACATTAACGCTTAAGTGTGAAAAGACCCGTGAGTTGTCTATCTATGATTTTTTTGTGGTGCTACAGGTAGAATGGTTACAGGCGGACATCCGGCAGAAGATCTACCAGAGTGAAAAAGATAAGAAGTACTGGGGCCGGGTGAAAGAAGGGAAGGAGAATACGATCCTCAAAATTGCGGAGAGGAACAACCTCCCTAATCTTTTCAATGATCCGTACATCAAGGCAGAAATCAGCAGCCGTGTTTTCCAGAAAACATCCTATCCCTTGTTCACCTACAAAAATGCGGAAATGAAAGCGGAACTTGAATACCTGGACCTGCTTTTTTATTACTATAAAGGCACGGAAGTCCGCTTCGAGCTGGAAGACGGCTCCTCCCAAACCGGTACGGTAGCGGCTTATCAGCCATTCGATGCATTTGTCACGGTGAATGTCAACGGGGTGCATACCCGGGTGCCGGTAACCAAAACCCGCCGCGCGCACCTGTAAATCACGCCTGTTTATCCTTTTCGCCGCGAAACATTTTTTATGATTGTTTGTTGCCACCCTATCTTATTACAGGCGTTGGGGTGTAGCCGTTATTTTTTTTTAGAGAGAGAATAAGTGCAGCCAGCTCCTTAAAGTCCCGGAGCTGGCTGCACTTTACGCGCCGCATATGCCGGCGCAACCAGGCTGCCGGCCGGCAGCCGCGTCGGTGTAAAACGCAGGGAAGCAGGCATCACTTCCTCGTTACAAATATCCAGTCGTTATGCACGCTCCGCCGCGCGGCGCCGCTATCTTCCGGTGCATACACGAGTACTCCCTTGCAAATGCCGTCCTTACCGGCTTCGAAGCTGATGCCGGATTTTATATCTTCATACACATCCAGGCTGTCTTTTCCATTTACGAAAGTGCCGGTGTTAGTGAGCGCATATTGATGTTGAATGGCGGCCATCGGCGTGCCGGGGCCAATTCCGTTTGTAGTGCGGAATGCGGGCGAAGTGACATATACGGATTTGACATGCGTGATCGCTTCATCCGGGCCGCCCATATTGCGCTGACTAAATATGCTGGTCTGGTAAATGCCATCCCTGTGGCGGGCATACCAGGTATTCAGGTATGTGCCCATGGCCGCATCCGAATAATCAGGATGGCCCATTTGCCTGATCAGCGAGTCCGCATTGGCCTGTATAACAGTGATGCCTATGCGCTTTCCTGGCATGATCAGTGTAGTTGTATCCGGAACGGGTATGGTTTCCACAGCAGCGGGAGGGAGGCTGTCGGCCTCATGGCCGGCTTGTTGGGTGGGTTGATGACAGGCAGTTGCCAGGCCGGCAATTGTCAGTATCCAGTACCTTTTCATAAAAAAATGTTTATATCTCTTAAAGATCATAAACTTTTTTAAGAAAACTTTATTTTATATAGGCGTACTTTTCAAATTGATCCAATATGCAAAAGCAACAGTTACATACGGATGTGTTATTGATTGGCGCAGGTATCATGAGCGCTACCCTCGGTACCCTGCTGAAACACCTCGCTCCGGACTGGTCTATCCATATCTACGAGCGGCTGGACCGTATTGCCGCCGAAAGTTCCGACGCCTGGAACAACGCCGGCACCGGCCACTCTGCCCTCTGTGAGCTGAACTATACGCCGGAAAGGGAAGACGGTACCATCGATACGCATAAAGCCCTGCATATCATCGAGCAATTTGAGGTTACCAAACAATTCTGGGCCTCCCTCGTGGATAGCGGTCAGATCAAAGATCCGTCCACCTTCATCCGCAGCGTGCCGCATATGAGCTTTGTACACGGGGAAAAAGATGTGACCTACCTGCGCAAACGCTTTGAAGCCCTGCAGCAATACCAGCTGTACCAGGGCATGGAATATTCCGATGACCCGGAAAAAATTAAACAATGGATACCGTTGGTAATGGAAGGGCGCAGCCTGTCGGAAAAAGCCGCCGCCACCTACATGGCCTTAGGCACGGATGTGAACTATGGCGCCCTCACCCGTACACTGATCCATCAACTCGAAAAGCAACCCGGCGTCAAATTACATCTCGAACATGAAGTAAAAGACCTGAAGCAACTCACCGATGGCCGGTGGGAACTGCGGATCAAAAACCGCCGCGCAAAAGCCACCCAAACCGTCACGGCCGACTTTGTGTTCGTTGGCGCCGGTGGCGGAGCGCTGGAACTCCTGCAAGACAGCGCTATTCCTGAATCCCGCCTCTACGGCGGTTTCCCCGTTGGGGGCGAATGGCTGGTGTGCCGTAATCCCGCCGTCGTAAAAAGGCATAACGCAAAAGTCTATGGCCAGGCATCCGTAGGCGCGCCGCCTATGAGCGTACCTCACCTGGATACCCGCGTCATCGACGGGGAAAAAGCTATCCTCTTCGGGCCTTTCGCCACCTTCTCCACCAAATTCCTTAAAGAAGGCTCCTTCTGGGACCTCTTCGAATCCATCAAATACTGGAACATCCTGCCGCTGATGAAAGTAGGGCTGGAAAACTTTGACCTGGAAAAATACCTGGTCCAGCAACTCACCCTCTCCTTTGAAGACCGCATCGATGCTTTACGCGTCTTCTACCCGGAAGCAAAGCCGGAAGACTGGACCCTGCAGGAAGCAGGGCAAAGGGTGCAGGTCATCTACAACAACCCGGATGGAGGAGGAGAGCTGCGCTTTGGTACGGAAACCGTTACCAGTAAAGACGGCAGCATTGCCACCTTGCTCGGCGCTTCTCCTGGGGCTTCCACCGCCGTGCCCATCATGCTCGAACTGCTGGAAGCCTGCTTCCCGGATAAAGTAGCGGATGAATGGCGGGAAACCCTCGAAGAACTCATACCCACCTACGGTACCCAGCTGGAAGGCAATCCCGCGCTCATCAATAAAATCAGGAACTGGACCAGTAAAAGTCTTAAATTGGACTGGCAGCAGCCTGAAATCAAAAACAAATAGATGAAGTTATTACGATGGGGTAATCCCGGGGAAGAAAAACCGGGCATACTGTTGAACGGCAAACGATACGATGTATCCGCTCTCGGGGAAGACTATACGAACGAATTTATAGGCAGCGGCGGGTTGGAACGCCTGGCCGGTTTCCTGGAAAAAGAAGGCGCCAAACTTCCGGAAGTACCGGAGCTGGCGCGTACGGGTATTCCGCTGGCCAATCCCGGTAAGATCGTTTGCGTGGGCCTTAACTATAAGGACCATATCCGGGAAACGGGCTTCGTGGCCGAATCGGAACCTATCCTCTTCCTGAAAGCGATGAGCGCATTAAATGGCCCCTACGACGGCGTGACCATTCCTAAAAACAGCGTGGAAACAGATTGGGAAACGGAACTGGGCATCGTCATCGGCAAAACAGGCACCAATATCGAAAAGCCCGCGGCGATGGATTATGTGGCCGGCTATATTCTTCACAACGATATCAGCGAAAGGGCCTTTATGAAAAAGCGCGGCGGCACCTGGGATAAAGGAAAAGGCTGCAATACCTTTGCGCCGTTAGGGCCCTATTTTGTGACGAAAGATGAAATTCCCGATCCAGGCAACCTGCGGGTGTGGCTGAAATTAAACGGGGAATACATGCAAAACGGCACTACCGCTGACCTGATCTGGAAAGTACCGGACCTCACGGCCTATACCAGCGAATTTTTTGGCCTCTTTCCCGGCGATATCATTTCCACCGGCTCGCCTGCCGGCAGTGGCATCGGCCAAATGCCGCCCCGGTTCCTGCGCCCCGGGGATATCATTGAATACGGCATCGACGGACTGGGTACAGGTAAGCAACTCCTGCGCGCCTACGGGGAAACCCACTAGCCTATTGAAGCAGCAAAGACCTGCATTTTGTCCGGGGTGAACAAAACACAAGCCTTTGCTGCTTTGCGCTTTATGCCGCTTAAACCTGGTTGTTTGGCCGTAAGCCTGCTAAGCCAGGTGCCCTAATATCTCCCTGATATTGGACAATTTAATATAGTTCGGGTGCTTCGGCTCCTCATCCAGCAGCTCGTGCGCCCAGGTGATATGATAAGGGATATGCGATGCGTATCCATCCAGTTCCAGTACCGGCAGTACGTCCGATTTCAGGCTGTTGCCCAGCATCAAAAAAGAGGAAGGCGTACAACTCAGCTTTTTCAACAGGTGCGAATAATCCGCTGCTTTCTTATCACTCATCACTTCCACATGATGGAAATATTCCTGTAGCCCGGAGCTTTTCACCTTTCGCTGCTGATCCAGTAAATCCCCTTTCGTAGCTACTACCAGCTTATATTTTCCTTGCAGGTGCTGCAATACTTCTTCCACGCCATCCAGCAGTTCAACGGGTTTTTGCAACTGATCCTGCCCGAGCGCAATGATCTTGTTGATGATACGCGCATCGGCCTTGCCTTCTGTGATCAGGTTGGCGGCTTCTATCATGCTTAGCATAAATCCCTTCACGCCGTATCCATAGAGCTTGAGGTTCTTCATCTCCGTCTGGTACATGATCTGCAAAATTTCGTCGCGGGGCATGTAGTCGGCCATCAGCTCAGCAAATTGCAATTCGTTTTCACGGAAATATGGCTCGTTTACCCACAAGGTGTCATCGGCATCAAAGGCTATAATCTTTAACTTTTCTTTCATGTTTTCTGATTCGTCTGTATCAAAGTTAAACCAATCGGGCGGACTTTCTACTGCAGCCTGTCAGGATTCGGTTTTGTCAGGTGATAATAACAATTCCAGCAACTCATTGGCGCTGCGGGTTTCCAGGTTTGCAATACATTGGTATAGCCGTTGCCGGTAGGCGGCGCCGGTATTGTCTGCATTCATTTTCTCGAATTTTATTTTGATTTCATCCGTGCTTAAAGGCCGCGTAAAAAATCCTTTGTAATCTTCCTTTTCAAGGGTATAATGACTGCTGTCGTTCATCGTGATTTTTACCTTGCTGCAAACTTTGTCAGGATATGCGACCGTGTAAGGATCCAGCATGCCCACCACTTTCACCGGTTTATGAATCGGCAGGCCGGTATGGCAATGCACTCTCTTTAACAGTTCCTGCACATCCAGCCGCTGGATACGCGCAGGCGTGAGTTGGGGCGGATAGAGCTGCTGGTCTATCAGCGTGGCGGCGGCTACATAGGGCAAACTATGATCGCCCTGTTCTTTTGAATACACATGCATCCGGTCCCCATACTCGCCATTGCCAACAATATGCAGCGCTGTGAGGAAAATAGTGATATCGATTTCCTTCACTTTTTCAGGAGAAATATTATGCGCTACCGTCAGTTCCTGGATGGCTTCCAGGGCGGACTGCGTGTGTACTTCCGCGTTAAAGGTCTTCAGGATGCACCGGGGTATAAGGTCAAAGTTTTCCTGTTCCCAATCGTATTCCAGTTTCAGTCCATAGATTGCATTGTAACCTTTCTCTGGCAGTTCAAACAGTTTACGCGGGCCCGTCACCTGCTCCCGGGCCATCATGGCAATGTTTACCGCGCCGTTGTTTACCAGGGAGGATGCCAGCCCCTTCCATTCCGTCGTGTACGAAGCGCGGGAGGTAACCAGCGGGTTATAGCTGCAGCCGGCAATCGCCAGTGCGTTGGCCATCTCATCCGCTGTCAGCCCCAGCAGCTTGCCGATGCCTGCCGTGGCGGAAAAGGCCAGCAGGGCGGTGTGGTCATACCCGTTGATCATCACCGGCAGCTGCTCCGTCAGCCGGCATTCCAGCTCATAGGCTATGGCCATGGCCAGCAGGAAGTCCTTCCCGCTCACCTCGCGCAAATGGCAGGCTGCCAGCAGCGCCCCGATGTTGTCCGAAGGGTGGCAGGTGGCTTCCTTTGCCAGGAAGTTGTCCATAAAGTCAGGATACCTGATCAGCGTGGTGTAATACTGTGCGGCGTGGTCCGCTGGCAGTTGCAGGCTGTTGCTCAATTTTTGAAGGGATGCCGCTACCTTTTGGGGCGTTTCCTGCGTTTGGGAAAATACGAATGAGGCCAGGCTGTCGAGCAAGTGATTTTTAAGCTGGGCCAGGATTTCGGGCGACATATCTTCCCATTTTTTGCGGGTAACATAGTCTGCCATTCGGTCTATCTGAGTTTTCATATCCTAAACTGTTGTTTAAAAAGGCATGCTAATTTCTATGCCATTCATGGCACAGTGTTAGAATAAAAAATATCATATGAAAACGATAGATGAAATTACCGTCAACCAGATACGGGACAGGCTGGTAGCCGCCGAACAAACCCTGGCAGTGGCGGAAAGCGTTACTGCCGGCATGTTACAGGTGGCGTTCTCCTCCGCATTTAATGCCACTGCATTTTTTCAGGGAGGCATTACTACGTACAACCTGGGGCAGAAGGCGAGGCATTTAATGCTGGATCCCATCCACGGCGAACGTTGTAATTGCGTTTCGGCATATACGGCAACCACCATGGCTGAAAATTGTTGTACACTGTTTTCATCAAATTGGGGAATTGGGATCACCGGTTATGCCTCGCCGGTGCCGGAACAAGGTATAACGCAACTCTATGCGTTCTATTCCATCGCAAAAGATAAGAAAGAACTGGCCGCGGGTAAAATACTGGCTACGCACGACGATCCGCTGGCGGTGCGCTATTATTTCTGTAACGAAATCCTTACACATTTCCTGGCGGCATTGCAGGCAGGAAGTATTGTTTCATCATAAAAACTGCTGGTATGATTAACAGAGATGGATACACTATCAGTTTATGGCAGCAACATATATCTGCTTTTCCACTGAGTAGTAAGCATGAGGACAAAACGTACGATGTAATAATCGTAGGCGGCGGTATTACCGGGGTAACCACTGCCTTCCTGTTGCAGGAGGCGGGCTTTAAATGCCTCCTCCTCGAAGCCGCCAACCTGGGCTTTGGCACCACCGGCGGTACTACGGCACACCTGAATACGCTGCTGGATGTATCGTACGAAACCATCGAAAAGAACTTCGGCCTGCAGGCATCCCGTGCCATCGCAAAGGCCAGCGCCAATGCCATCCGCTTCATTGAAAAAATGACGCAGGAATATAAAATAGACTGCGGCTTCCAAACCGCGGACGCTTACCAGTATGCGCAGAATGAGGAGCAGGACAAAGCCCTGGTCCGCGAAGCCACGGCGGCTACCAATGCCGGGCTGGATGTGAGCCGCGTTGCTACATTGCCACTGCCCATCGCCTGCAGCTCCGCGATACAGGTAAAGGGGCAGGCTAAGTTCTCCCCGCTGCCATACCTCTACGAACTCGCAAAAGAATTCGAAAACCTTGGCGGCGTTATCCTGGAAAATACCCGGGTAACGGATATCGCTCATAACGAAACGGTGGACGTAACCGCGGGCGAACATACATTCAGCGGCCGTAAATTGATACTGGCTACGCATATTCCGCCAGGCATCAACCTGCTGCACCTGCGCTGCGTACCTTACAGGAGTTACGCCGTGGCGGCGCGGCTCAGCCAGAACGATTATCCGCAGGACCTGTATTACGACATGGAAGAGCCTTTCCACTACATCCGCAGCCAGGAGGTAGATGGGCAGCAGTACCTGATTGTAGGCGGGGAGGATCATAAAACCGGGCATCACGAAAATACGAATCTCTGCTTCCGGCAGCTGGAAGCCTGGGTGCGTAAGCATTTCCCGGTGGCGGAAATAACACAGCGCTGGTCCTCCCAGTTCTACGAACCGGTAGACGGGCTGCCTTACATCGGCCAGCTGCCCGGCGAAGAAGAAGATATTTATGTAGCTACAGGCTTCAGCGGCAATGGTATGATATACGGCACTGTAGCGGCATTGCTGCTGCGGGATATGCTGTTGGGCGTGCAGCATGAATTGGAAAAAATCCTGGACCCTAACCGCTTAAAGCCCATCGCCGGCTTCAGCAACTTCATTTCGCATAACGCGGATGTGGCTAAGCAGTTTGTAGGCAAACTGATTCCCGCCGCGTCCCTGCCGCAGCTGGCGGACCTCGCGCCCGGCGAAGGAAAGGTGATCACCTACGAGTCGGAAAAAATGGCCATTTATAAGGACGAAGCAGGGGAGCTGCATACCGTCAGCCCCGTATGCACCCACATGAAATGCGATGTAAGCTGGAACAGCGGAGAAAGGTCCTGGGATTGCCCCTGCCACGGCGCGCGTTACAATACGGACGGGCAGGTGCTGAACTGTCCTTCCACCATGGCGCTGCATGCCCTGCATGTGGCTGCTACGGTAAAATGAACTATTCTGCCAGCAATTGTTTTATAATAAGAGTAAACGCCCTGCATGAGTTTAGCGAAATACAGGCAAAAACGGACCTTTACCTCCACTCCGGAGCCTACCGGCGGCGAAAACGCCGGTAAAGCGCTGCGCTTCGTGGTACAGAAGCATGATGCCTCGCACCTGCATTACGACTTCCGGCTGGAAATGGAAGGCGTGCTGAAAAGCTGGGCCGTGCCCAAAGGGCCTTCCATGGACCCTGACGTAAAGCGCCTGGCCATGATGGTGGAAGACCATCCGTACGATTATAAAGATTTTGAGGGCATCATACCCAAAGGCAACTACGGGGCAGGTACCGTCATCGTGTGGGACGAAGGGGAGTACCTGCCGGCAGAAGAGGATAAAAAATCGAAGAAGTCGCCCGAAAAGCAGCTGCTGCACCAATTGTACAGCGGTAAACTCAAATTTGTACTGAAAGGCAAAAAGCTCAAAGGCGAGTTTGCCCTGGTGAAAGCCTCCGGCAGAGGGGAAAATGCCTGGCTGCTGATGAAGCTGAACGATCAATACGCCACCAAGGCGGACGTTACGAAGAAGGACAAGTCGGTCCTGACTTCCAAAACCATAGAACAGGTAGCTGCCGCGCCGGAAAAGGAGTGGAAAAGCAACCGTGCCGCAAAAGTAACGGAGAAGCCTGTACGAAAAAAAGCGGCGGCCAAAGCAGCCACTGGAAAGGCGGCAGCGCCCAAACCCGCAGCACCCCAAACGCCGGCGGACCTCCCGGGCAAAAAAGCCCCCATGCCCAAAGAGGTGCAGCCCATGCTGGCTACGCTTACCAAAGGTCCGTTCGACAAACCCGACTGGATATACGAAATCAAATGGGATGGTTACCGGGCCGTGGGTTACCTGAACAAATCCAAAGTGGAATTGCTTTCCCGCAACCAGATCAGCTTCAACGCCAAGTTCACCACCGTGGTGGACGCGCTGAAGGAATGGAACACCAAAGCCGTGGTAGACGGTGAAATAGTTGCGCTGAATGATAACGGTGATCCGGACTTCCAGGCCCTGCAAAACTTTCTCAAGCATGGCCGCAGCGCCCATATCGTGTACTACATCTTCGACCTGCTCTGGTACGAGGGGCGGGACATGCGGCAGCTTCCCCTGCTGGAACGCAAGCAGTTACTGGAAAGTATTCTTCCGCCGGATAATCCCGTCTTGCAGTACAGTAATCATATCACCGGAGAAGGTACCGCCTTTTTTGAAGCAGCGGTAAAGCGGGGCCTGGAAGGGATTATGGCCAAAGCGGCGGACAGCGCATATTCCACCGGCCGCAGGTCGGAAAGCTGGCTGAAGATCAAGAATAACCACCAGATGGAAGCGATCATTTGCGGATATACCGAAGGGCGTAATAGCCGCAAGTATTTTGGCGCAGTGGTGTTGGGGAAATACGCCGGCAAAAAGCTGCATTACATCGGGCATACGGGCGGAGGCTTCAACGAGCAATTGCTGAAAGAGCTGTATGCAAAATTCCAACCGTTGAAAACGGACAAGAGTCCGTTCAGCCCCGTGCCTAAAACCAATATGCCGGTCACCTGGCTCAAACCGGAGCTGGTATGTACCGTTAAGTATGCAGAGGTAACGCAGGAGGGCATCCTGCGGCAACCTATATTCCTGGGGTTGAGAGAAGATAAAAAAGGCGCCAGCGAAAAAAATGAAAAAGTAGTAGCAACACCTGTATCCAAAAAACCTGAAAAGATGGCAACCACTACCAAGGCTCCCAAGAAGGCGGCTGCGAAGAAGGCCCCCGCTAAAAAGGCCACGCCGAAAAAGGCAGCTGCCGCCGGCAAAACTACCGCGAAAAAAAGCAGTACTGCAAAGGCGGCCACTGCATCTCCCCGGAATAAAAAAAGTAAAGCCGAAGGCTTTTTACCCGCTGATAAAAACGAGGTAGAGATGAAGGTGGATGGCCATTTGCTGAAGTTTACCAACCTGGATAAGATATACTGGCCGGTAGAAAAGATCACCAAAAGGGATATGATCAACTACTATGCAGCGGTGGCGGATTATATTTTTCCTTACCTGAAGGACCGTCCGCAGTCGCTCAACCGCTTCCCGGAAGGCATCAATGGCTTTAACTTCTACCAGAAGAACGTGGAAGACAAGGTGGCGGACTGGATCAGCACTTTCCCGTACACGAGTGAGTCCGACGGAGAAACGAAGCTCTTTATGGTCTGTAAGGACAAGGCCACCCTCTTGTACATGGCCAACCTGGGCTGCATAGAGCTGAACCCCTGGCACAGCACCACCAGGAAGCCGGATAATCCGGACTACTGCCTGATCGACCTGGACCCGGACAAGAACCCTTTCAGCCAGGTGGTGGAAACCGCCCTGGAAGTCAAAGACGTGCTGGATAAGATTGGCGCGGACTCCTTTGTGAAAACCTCCGGTTCAACGGGCATGCATATACTGATCCCGCTGGGCGCGAAATATACTTTTGATCAGTCGCGCATGCTGGCCGAGCTGGTGGTGAACATCGTCCATAAGCGACTGCCCGACACCACGAGCGTCGTACGGACGCCTGCCAAGCGCAAAGGCCTGATATACCTGGATTTCCTGCAGAACCGGCAGATACAAACCATGGCCTGCGCGTATTCCCTGCGGCCAAAGCCTGGCGCTACGGTGTCCGCGCCGCTAAGCTGGAGCGAGGTGAAGAAGGGCCTGAATATGAAGGATTTTAATATCTATACGATGCCTGAGCGGCTGGCGAAAAAGGGAGATCTGCTGAAAGGCTTACTGGGTAAGGGGATAGATTTGAATAAAGTGCTGGATAAATTACAGAAACTGTTATAGCGTCCGCAGGGAATACAGGTGGTTCAGTACAAAAGTAGCCCTGGCCGTGGGCACATCCTTCGGCACTTTTATCAGCGTATAGCCGTGGGCGGTATAGGTGGCCGCCATTTGTTCGTACGTGGCGACGGCGGTCTCAAAATCCTGTTTTCTTTCAGCGTCCTGCTGATAAATCTCCTGCCACGGTGGAAGTATAAAAACATCCGTATGGTAGCGATATTCCGCCGCTGCGCTTTCATACAATGCGATTTCCGGACCATTGACGAGGTGTACATAACCCAGTACATCCGGAATGCCCCTGTCGAAAAAGCAGGTGTTGGTAGTGGTGAGATATTCGTTGTAATCCAGGATAGACCGTTCCAGCATCAGCCGGGAGAAGGCGGTGGTATCCGCCCATGGAACGGCGTTTCCCTGCTGCTTCACCTGTTGCTGTATAATCATCCGCCCGGCTTCGGGGACGGTGTCATACCCGCGCTGGCCCAGGGCTTCGAGCAGGGTGCTTTTGCCTGCGCCGGGGCCGCCGGTAATTACGAAGTAGTTTGTTTTTGTGATCATATGCGAATGTAAATTTTTTAGAGGGATAATTTTTCGGACCAGGCAAGCGGGTCGGGGAGCTGCATACTGGCGAATTCGATATGCAGCACTCGCCGTTGCCGCTGGTTGGTGGTACGCCCGGAGCTGTGCAGCAGCAAGGGTTTCATGAGCATGGCGCCTCCGGCCGGTACTTCGCAGTGGACTTCCGTTTCGGTGTCCCGGTTGATGGTTTCAGGGCGGTAAATGCCTTTGGCGTGTGAGCCGGGGATCACCTTCAGCGCGCCGTTGGCGGCGGTGGTATCGTCGAGATGAATGCGCAGCGTTGTGATATTTTCCAGGTAGGGGAGCGGTGGCTGCACGGCAAACTGGTTGGTTTTAACTGTCCATGGGCCAAAGCCAGGCAGCGCGGCTTTTTGATTAACGGAGATGGTAAGGTCCTGGTGGTAGGATACGTACCAGTTGGACGCTGCCGGCTTGTCGAAATAAATACTCTTCACCACGAAACAGTTGTGGCCAATGGCTTGCTGCAGGAGGCTTTTAAAGCGGTCATTCAGCAGCAGTGGCAGCACTTCCGGCACTTCTTTGAGAAACTGCCGGATGGCAAAGAGGTCGCTGGTTTTACGGAAAGTTTCCCTGCTGCTATCTGCCTGGGAGATGCAGGAGAGAATAGCCTGGATCTCTGCGGCGGTGTATAAAAAAGGCACAATGGCAAAGCCGTTGAATGCCAGGGAATGCTGGTACGAAATCATGTGTTAAAGATAGCTATTCCTTTGCGCGCATGAGTTTAAGCCAAAAAATTTTCAAAAAAAAGTTGCCATAAATTTTTTAAATTCAATACGTTTTTTACTTTTGTGGCCCACTGGAGAGTTGGCAGAGCGGTCGATTGCGGCAGTCTTGAAAACTGTTGACTGTAACAGGTCCCGGGGTTCGAATCCCTGACTCTCCGCAAGCAAAAAGA
This sequence comes from Chitinophaga sp. CB10, assembly GCA_001870995.2. Lineage (GTDB taxonomy): Bacteria > Bacteroidota > Bacteroidia > Chitinophagales > Chitinophagaceae > Chitinophaga. Next base: position 193 of record MLAV02000009.1, on the reverse strand, counting down.
GATCATCGGTAAGATGATCTCTTTTTTTGTTTTAGAAGCGTTTGGAGAATGCGTCAGTCTTTTCTCAAATGATTTTGACTGTAACAGGTCCCGGTGTAAGCTTCCCCTAAAACTAAGCCAGTCAGGATTAGAGCTTCTCATGCAATAGACCTTGATAAAAACGCTCGGCGTATTTGCAAGGAGATAGATACCC
>MLAV02000008.1 GCA_001870995.2 Chitinophaga sp. CB10 | reverse complement strand
GGAGCTTGACTGTGTCACAATTATCAATTATTTTTGGTGAGCGGCTGAAATTACGATTGTAAATTAAATCTTGACACAGTTTATTTTACACTCCCACTCAATTTGAAATTACCATTCCGAACAGAAATGAATTCGATACCTGACCTGAGAGTCATATTGATTGATGATAATGAAATAGACCTGTTGTTGCACGAAAAGCTCATCACGCTGCAGCAGATCAGCAGAACTGTGTTGTCGTTTCTGAACGCGAACAAGGCGCTGGAATTCTTATCCAGCAACATTTCCCTGCCGCGCATCCCTCCTACCATCATCCTGCTGGACATACAGATGCCGGAGATGGACGGCTTCGAATTCCTGCATGCCTTTGATGCATACCCGCAGAAAATAAAGTCGCAATGCCATATCATTATGGTATCTTCTACGCTGGATTATGGCGATATAACCCGCTCCAACGCCAACCCGCTGGTCACGAAATTACTGCGCAAACCCTTACTGATGAAGGAACTCCGTGAGGCGGTGGAAGGAATTTTTAAAGATTTTGTATAAAAATTTTGGAATTCAAAGGAATTATATATTTTTGCATCCCGCAAGGGGGTAAACAACCACTGAATGGGGGATTAGCTCATCTGGTAGAGCGCAAGCATGGCATGTTTGAGGTGAGCGGTTCGAGCCCGCTATCCTCCACCAATCTTTCAAGACCCGCGCCCAGCGCGGGTTTTAGTATTTAGGGTAAACTCTATAGAGTAACAGCATAATTTACCGCGGTATCCGTGATCCAAAAATTTGGAAAACATGGATACTAAAAAAAAAATTGTCGCTACCCTCTATCCAAAGGATAGGGAAAATGAGGTAAGGGCTAATAAAACCGTTAACAGCTATAAGGGGAATCTGCACACCTTCTTTGAGTTATTAGTAATAAACAAAACTATTTCCGAAAATCCACTTAAGTGCTATAAACGCGAACAGGCAGATGAAAGTAAGCGCGCATGTCCGGATTCCGGATGTTTTTCTTGATGCACTTGCTTTTATTAACGACTATCCCGGCGATGATTACCTATTTGCGAACGGTGGAGTTCCAGGTCCAAAACAAGTGGGAAAAAAACCACTTTCCACTCGGCACAGAGATTTATTAACAGCCCTAATTCAATACTTAGAAATACAAATTCTATTCTTGGAAGCACACCGGTGCCGTAATATATTACTTGAAAACCAAGTACTTAAAAGGTCTCCGAGAGCAAGGGCGTTGTTCTTCTCTGGACATAAGTGGAGGAGTATTTAAAAAGTCTCATTGCCCTACTTATTCCTTCGATCAAAGAAGATTACCCAAAATTGGGCACGGCAATTTCCACAAAGGACATTTCAGCAGTAGCTGCTTAAACCTATAAATCAGCCTTTACAGAATTAAAAAAGGCCAAAGTTGAGAAATTCGTGGAAATGAGCCAAAAATTGGCAAACAGTTATAATGTCGAAATGTTACCTTGCGGTCAATTCTTATTGAGCTGGAATTGAAAGAAGGAGAAGGCCAGAGGAGCGACCCCGGCCTTCTATATATCAGCTACAGCCAGTTTGTGAAATTTTGGTGCCAGGACATTTACAATCTGTATATCTAAAGGACCATACCTGTTTGAATCTAGTAGGCTCCAATCAATGTTACCTCTTACAATGTTAATCAATCCTTTAATGTATATATCAACAACTCGCTGACTCTTCCCATATTTTGGCAACTGGGTAATTAATCGCTCAAATAGTTCCATGTATTGGTTATGCAGATGTACTGCCTTTCTGATAGCTTCGGCAAGCCCAATTTTATCCTCTTGCATTAAAACTACTACAACATTATGGTTATCCGAGTGATTTAGTTCTTTGTTGAGACTAAACAGATCATTAGCCAGACAGCCCAACCTTGCGCATAAGTCTGCAAGAATTGATAATTCCGGTAAATCCGGTAAATCAATCCTTGCTACAATTTTTACCAAGGTGGCAGCCAATGCCGCACCACCAGCTGCGGGCCGCATTTTCATATATTCCTTAAAAGGAGGAACTCGGTTAGCCTGGTCGTTCTGCTTTTCCCATGCAATGCCTTTAAACAGGGTGGATAAATCATTTATAAGCTCCCTTTTTAGTTTTGAGGAAATCATTACCGGCCGGGTCCACAATTCGGCCAGCGCGCATAGCAGGAGATTCTCTCCAAAATAGACTTCAGACTGTACTACCTGAATGATACTGGCAAGGAAATCAGGCGGCAAATCTTCAGTTAACGCATGATCAGCAACATCATCAAGGATGAAAAGCAGACTAAGTAAATCATTCGCCCATGTCATGAGTTCCTTATCACCCATATAAAACCGGCAGGTCATTGCTGCGAAATCTGCCGCTACAAATAAGTCGATTGCTGATGGATGAATAAGCTGAAAATTTTCGACCCAAAAAAGGGTATTCCTCTTTACTTCCTGATAATGTTCACTTTTATACGCAGGGAACGGGCAATATAATGCCGGAATAGTTAAGTCTCTATCGTTGTGCATAAGGAAAGGTTTTCCTATATACAATATAATGCAGGTTACTGAATTTTCACAGCAGCTAAATTTCAGTGGCGATTTTTTAATGCAGAAACAGGTAATAAGTGTAATTAAATATCAATGAATTGAACTTTAGTAACCATAAGCAATAAAAAGCTCCAATCAGGTCATGATTGGAGCTTCGTTGTAATAGCAGTGCGATAGATCCTCTAAATATTATGATACTTCTTAATAACTTCAATTAGAGTAGGTTTAAATATCGGTTTTTGCAGCACTTCAATTGCACCTGCTTCCTTTAAAGTAACGAGAGCGTCCTCCTCAGCTGTGCCAGTCAGGGCAATTATTGGCACTTTAGTAGTTGCTGCCTGAACTTTCAAAACCGTGTCAACACCTTGCGAATCATCAAGATTAATATCAAGAAAAATAAGATCCAGATCAGCTGTAGATTCAATAATCTTAATCGCTTTTTCAAGGGATGAAGCAGTTATTAAGTCAAATTGTAAGCTCTGCTGATACATTCCCCAAAAATTTATCTGGAATTGATGGTCCTCAACCAATAGAATCTTCTTCTTAGTAAAATCAATAGCTGTAGAGGAATCCAAATAACCGGCATCAGCTTCCCATTCTATTACCTCACCTTCTTGAATTGGTATTTTTGCAACCAAACATACTGGCCAAGTTCTACCACCTTCAACAAAAATCTGACCGTTTAGATTTTTAATTGCTCGATTTATTGTAGGTATCCCTATTCCTTTGCCATTTGCACTTAAGATATCATTTTCAGGGTCCGCTTTTAACAATGCATTCCTAACATCTTTACTTAATGGCTTACCATCATTTGCAACTTCAATGGTAAGGAGGTCTAATCCAACCTTAACTTTAATATCAACAAGGCCTGAAGCGTAAGTTATAGCGTTATTGATAGTGTTAGTTAAAAATTCGTCAATATAATGCGGGTTAACTTTTACATAAGGGAATCCTAAGAATTCATAGGATAAATGAATCTGAGAAATATCAGCAGCAACTGAGAAAATTTCCATTATATCATCACAAAAAAATTTGAGGTTTATATTCTCTAACTTTTTGTTGTCCTCCCGATATAAAATTTGATTAATTGAGCTTACCATTCGCCGAGTACATACGTCCAGTCCTCTAAGCTGCGACTTACTCATGACAACCTTATGACTTTCCAAAGTGGAGTTATCTTTTAGTTGTTCAAGCATGGCGCAAATGGGGGCCATCAGACCCCGCATATCATGAACAACAGATTTTAAATTTACATCTTGCATTCTAATTTTCTGCCGCAAATTGTAACCTTCTTCTTCCACTTCCTCGAAATGTCGGGAGGTAAATTTTAGTTTTCGTTGCAAATCTTCGTTTCGTGCACGCAAATCATTTGCAACAGCATCCGAATAACCTAATGCATGCCACATCACGAATAAAACAAGACCAACGACCGCAATTTGAATAGATAAACGGGCAAATATGATACCTCGTTCAGAAAATGGCAACGGCTCAAAAAAATGGTATGCATAATTGAATTTTAATGCACAGAACATCGTTAAGACCAATCCAGTCATTACTATGATACATCGCCGATCTCTATAAATGCACAGTACAAGCAAACACAGAAAAACCGAAATGAATTCTACACAAGCCAACTCCCCAATTATACACCCCCAATAAAATGTCGCAATTGTATGGGTCAAAACCAACACTGTTGCAGCAACCCAGTGTTTATGCATCTTGTTTAATAATGGCACAACTGTTAACACCAGTGCTTCAGATAAAGGCGCGTATAGCGTTACTGTGTTACCGGAAGTCCAATATAGTGGGAGACAAAACAAAACAGCCAAAATAGCTGGTAATACTGACATAGAATTCATAAGATACACAGAGCGCCTTTCAACATGGCTAAGCTCTTGATCTTGCATTCCCGTTAGTAAAATTCTGTTAAATTTTAGGGCAATACTCATCATGATGATTAATTAAAAATGGTTACTAAGATGAGATAACACAAGGGGCGTCACTATATATACGAAACCCAAAGCTAATCAGTTTGCCCTAATTCTAAATTAGCCTGCTGTCGCAGAGTGAAGTCTAAGTTAACTTTTTTATTAAATAATTATTATTTGCAATCCTTATTTTCCAATAAGTTGAGGTTTGCGAGGTCAACATAAGAAAGCTTGTATATACATGATAACTTTACGGCGGAATTCCTCATTTTCAAATACTCATCATACCACTGCCCCCTTAACCGTATCGACCTTCCCAAGCTAGTGAATAGTCAGCTCCATCTATTTTTACTCCAGTGGGACTATATACATCACTGCTACCTATCGGATAAAGGCTGCCATCAGATGCGGGATACCAGCCTCTAAAAAATGTAATTCCAGCCAAACACTCGGAAGGGCCCCGTTGATCGGGCGCTCCTATTTTAATGGATTATTTACAATCAATCATGGCAATATTCGTAAAATAAGCCCTGCTGGAGGGCGTTTGCGCGATTGCCTGGATAATCGTGAACACGCAGAGTAAAGTAGCTATGAAAAAGCCTTTCTTCATGAAATATTTTGATTTTTAGAGTTGCAAAAGAAATAATTTTGATGTTGATTAGGCTTACTTTTTCCAACATAGTAACTTTAGAAAACAAGTTCCGGATATGAAACCCACGTTCTTCGCCACCGCCGCGGCCTTCCGCCAATGGCTGGAAAAAAATCATGATACCGCCACTGAACTCCTCGTTGGATTCTACAAAACCAGCAGCGGCAAACCCAGCATGTCCTGGCCGGAATCGGTTGACCAGGCGCTGTGCTTCGGCTGGATAGACGGCGTCAGGAAATCCATCGACGAGGAAAGCTACATGATCCGCTTCACGCCCCGCAAACCGGGCAGCATATGGAGCGCCGTGAACATCAAAAAAATGGAGGAGCTGACGGCCAAAGGGTTAATGCGCCCTGCTGGCAAAGCCATCTTCGAAAAAAGGAAAGAAGGTAAAACCAATAAATACTCACACGAGCAGAAGGAAGCCGTAGCGCTGGATAAAGAGAGTGAGAAACTGTTTAAGGCCAACAAGGCAGCGTGGAAATTCTTTACATCCCAGCCTCCCTCCTATCAGAAAGTGATCATCTGGCTCATTGTAAGCGCCAAACAGCCGGCTACCAAACTGAAACGCCTAAACGAAGCCATAGAGGCCAGCGCAGCAGGGGAAAAAGTAAGCTGGTACCTCAAGTACAGGAAGTAGAATATCTCCGGGGCCTGCCGGCGGCAAACCCCGGAGACGACAATTACATGGGCTTCTCGACATTCACCATCCAGTTGAATCCAAATTTGTCCGTGAACATTCCGAAGCGTTTAGCCCAGAACGTTTCCTGCAGGGGCATGGTGACCGCTCCGCCGGCAGACAAGCCGCTGAACAGCTTTTCAGCTTCCGCTTCGTCGCCGCAGGAAAGCGTAAGGCTCACACTGTTACCGAAGGTAACCAGACCCTGGTGCATACTGTCGCTGGCCATCAGGCTGAAATCGCCGTTGCGCAGGGCCGCATGCATAACGGCATCCTGGAATTGCGCCGGCACCTCGTCCTTCATAGGGGAGTCTTTTACCGTCATTAAAAACAGTTCGCCACCCACTACGCTTTTGTAGAAGTTCATGGCTTCGGCGCAGTTGCCGTTCAAGGTCAAATAAGCGTTTAATGTAGACATAACAATGTATTTTAGGATTACAGGTAGGAATCCTAAAGGTAAAGAATTTATGCAGCCGCAACGTTAACTGATCAATACTTTATTGCGCACCAGCAGGCAGGCGCCGATTATCCCCGACCGCTCTCCCAGCCTGGATATCTTCAGCTTTGTATCATTGTTCACCAAACTGAGGGAATACTTGTTGATAGCGCTTTTTATGGGGAGACGGATAAGGTCGCCGGTGGCGGCAAGGCTACCGCCAAGGATCACCAGCTCAGGGTTAAAGATATTGTTCAGAATGGCCAGGCCACGGCCCAGGCTCTCCCCGATCCGCGCTATCAGCTCAATCGCCAGTACGTCATCATGCGTGGCGGCATCGATAATATCGGGCAGGGAAATGTCGGCTGTGGAAATATTACGGCGACTAAGTAACGAGGAAGAACCCTCTGCCAGCTTCTGTTTGAACATCCGCTCCAACGCCCAGCCGCTGGCTTCCGTTTCCAGGCAGCCTTTTTTACCGCAATGGCAAATGATCTCGTTATCGAACAGCGGGATATGACCAAACTCCCCGGAATAGCCGGATTTGCCGTAGTAGAGCTTTCCGTCTATCAGCACGCCCATACCGATGCCATAATCCAGGTTCAGGAACAGCACATTCTTTTCCCCATGCACGGAGTCGGAGCAGAATTCCCCGTAGGCCATGGCGCGGGAATCATTTTCCAGGAACACCCGGATGCCCACCTTCGATTCGATGATCTTGCTGAGCGGCTCTTCGTCGAAGTGAAAAAAGCTATAACTGAAGCCGGTGGCATAGTTGATGCGGCCGCTGAGGTTAATGCCAATCCCAAGTATCTTTTCCCGCGGCGCCGGCAGGGAATCGATAAATTCGTTGATGTGCACGCACAACTGCTCCAGGGACGCCTTATTGTTATCCAGCTTATAGGCCAGGTTTTCCACCGTATGCACGAGGTTCTTCTGCAGGTCGGACAAGCCCAGGTTCAGGTGGTTCTGCTTGATATCCACACCGATGAAAAACGCGGAATCCGGCACCAGGCCGTAGAGATTGGGTTTTCTGCCGCCGGTCGACTCAATTTTACCATAATCTTTTACCAGCCCGTCCAGTATCAGATCGTTCAGGAGGTTGGTCACTTTGGGAGCGCTGAGGTTTAACTGTTTGCACAGCTCTGCGATGGTGGCATTGCCAATGTTCGCAAAATGGGCCAGGGCAGCCTTCTTCAGGTTGATGTTCTTGTACGCAACCCCAGTTACCTGATTGCTGTTCAATTCGTCGAAAAATGTTCTGGCCATAACCGGTTTGATACTTTTGCTCGTTTTATACTCCAATTGTTAGCTGCAAGGTCTATATCAGTAAAAAATAAAATATCTAAGGCTTCGCTTTATCTCAAAATCCTGGTTGCTATCTCGTAAATAAAATCACTAAAAAGGCATAACACCGGAACATAAATATATAATAAGCTGCCGATTATCCATGGGCTTTATAGAGATTGCCCCGCCTGCAATCGGGCCGGTTACACGTATAGCGGGGATTTCACCTATAATAGATTTTGTTAATTGTTAAAAAAGAATACCTTTGCAGTCCTTTGTTTACCAAGTTCTGTCTTACAGGGCTTCTTACAAAGTTCATCACCGGCGGATGTGGTGAAATTGGTAGACACGCCAGACTTAGGATCTGGTGCCGCGAGGCATGGGGGTTCGAGTCCCTTCATCCGCACTTTGGGGAAAGCCGGCAGGTTTTCCCTTTTTTTGTGCCCGCCCTGCTCACAACAGCCCCAGCAGGCGGACTATTCACCACTGCAAATGTTCCGCGGATACCAGCCACTTCCATAAGCAATAATTATAATATTTAGCATAAATATTGGGCATGCCCCTGTATGAAAACGCTATCTATATCCGTAACAATGCTCCTGCTGGTTGGCAGTTTAACCGGTTGCTACCGGATGAGAGCCTCCAAAGGCGGCGGCCAGATCAGGCACATTCCCCCCAGAACCGTCAACGCGGCGGACATCACGCTGCCCGCGGGTTACAAGGCTGAACCGGTGGCAGAGGGCCTAACCTTTCCCAGCGCCATTACTTTCGATAATAACGGGAACGCCTATGTGATTGAAACAGGTTATTCCTATGGGGAAGTATGGACGGAGCCCAAACTCCTGCAACTGAAGCCGGACGGCAGTACAACGACCATTGCAACGGGTTCCCGCAACGGGCCGTGGACCAGTGTCACCTTCTATAAAGGCGCATTTTATGTGGCAGAAGGCGGCCAGGCCGATGGCGGGAAAATTCTCCGCATCACGCCCAAGGGAGAAATCACCACGCTCGTATCCGGCCTGCCAAGCGTAGGCGATCACCACACGGATGGCGTAGTGATTAAAGACGGCTATATTTATTTCGGCCAGGGGACGGCTACAAATGCAGGGGTGGTGGGAGAAGATAATGCCGCGTATGGCTGGTTGCTGCGTAAAAAGAACTTTCACGATATTCCATGTGCCGATGTCATCCTGGCTGGCCAAAATTATACCACCGCTAATCCACTCACGGATAATCCCGACGATATCGCCACCACCGGCGCTTATTCCCCGTTTGGCACTGCCACTACGCCTGGCCAGGTCATAAAGGGCTCCGTACCTTGCAATGGCGCTATCATGCGCATCCCCCTAGCCGGCGGCAAGCCGGAACTGGTAGCCTGGGGATTGCGCAACCCCTTTGGCCTCGCCGTTTCCGCCGATGGGAAATTATTCGTGACGGACAACGGGTTTGACGACAGGGGCAGCCGGCCGGTATGGGGCGCTGCGGACGTGCTGTGGGAAATCAAACAGGGCGCATGGTACGGCTGGCCCGACTTCTCAGCCGGCAGCCCCATCAAAGACGATGAAGAATATAAAGTGCCCGGTAAGGAGAAGGTAAAACCGCTGCTGCAGCAATACCCTGGCACACCGCCTGCGCCGGTAGCCATCCTGGGCGTGCACTCCTCTTCCAACGGCATTGACTTCGCGCCAGCCAACTTTGGTTATACGGGCGAAGCTTTCATTGCCCAGTTTGGCGATATGGCCCCCACCGTGGGCAAGGTAACCAGGCCCGTCGGGTTTAAGATCGTTAGGGTAAATACCGCTACCGGCGTAATCAGGGATTTTGCGGTCAACAGGGGAAAGCGTAACGGCCCTGCGAGCTGGGTCGGCCACGGCGGCTTCGAACGCCCGCTGGACGCCAAGTTCAACCCCTCCGGCGATGCGCTGTACGTCGTGGATTTCGGTATCCTCAAGATGACGGAAAAAGGGCCGCAACCCCAAATGAAAACAGGTGTGATCTGGAAAATAACAAAACACTGATTATGAAAACAGGAAACATGTTGATATATCTGTTGGCAGCCGGTTTGCTGGCGGCATGCGCTTCCAGGAAAAGCGAGCCCGTGAAACAGCGGGAATTTTCTCCCACCGGCCGCGTAGCCAGGGGCGAAGAGATATACATGGTCTATTGCGATAAATGCCATCCCGGCGGGGAAGCGGGCCTGGGCCCGGCCATCAGCTCCAACCCTGCCCCCCAGTTTATCAAGCGGTTCCAGATGCGCCATGGTTTGGGGGTAATGCCATCGTTTAAAAAGGAGGAGATATCAAAGAAAGATTTGAGGGATATTTCAAAGTACCTGCATGCCTGGAAGCATTACTAGCAGGAGGCTCTCCGCGATATGCAATGTACCCGCGGACGGACGTGAAAATTAGCCCTGCGGGCAATTCAAATACGCTGCATGTATGAAGCTCACCGGCCGGTATGCCGCCGGCCTTTTTACTCCAACTCCTTCGTTCATCCCCCGCAGTTATAGGAAAAATTGCGCAATTCCCCCCGATTTCCACCTGTTCAGACTAAATTTTAACCCGGTTTTGCCCTTTAACTTCAATAAAACGTACTATCTTCGCGCTCTGCTATATTGGGGTAAATTTCATAAATTCATGAAATCCAACATCTTAACCACAGATGTTGGGCAAAACAGGGCAGGAACATATAGCTTATCCACAGCGGGCAGTAAGATCGATAGTTAGACTTTATGCCAATATGGCAATCAAAATTTTGCTGTAGGTCCCCTTACTTCCTGAGTCGGTTTGTTCGGGAATAAATCAGTCTCCACTTACCTTTTGAGGATTTCCGGGCGTTCGTCCGGGTGTTTCTGAATGACTTCATGGCAGAAAAATAAAACAGGAATTATTATTGCTTCTTAAAGAACATTTTATACAATTCAATTATGGCAACCGTTACCAGAGAAAACATTGGTTTATTGAACGATAAGATCACTGTGAAAGTGAGCAAGGAAGATTACCTTCCTAATTTTGACAAGGCAGTAAAGCAATTCACTAAGAATGCAAACATCCCGGGCTTCCGTAAAGGAATGGTGCCTGCAGGCATGGTTAAGAAAATGCACGGCGCTGCCATTTTCAGCGACGAAGTGTTGAAAACTGTAGAAAGAGAGCTGATGGGTTATATCCAGAACGAGAAACTGGAACTGTTTGGTCAGCCACTGTCTCTGGAAAAAGAGGCTAAAAACCTGGACTTCAATGCACCTGCTGAGTATTCTTTCGACTTCGAAGTAGGCGTTAAACCAACTTTCGAGGTAACTCCGCTGGAAAACAAAAAAACTACGCTTACCAAATATAAAGTAACTGTTACCGACGAAATGGTACAGGAAGAAGTAGAGCGTTTACAGCTGAAAGGCGGTAAAATGACCGAACCTGAAACAATTGATTCTGAAGATAACGTTATAAACGTTAAATTCGAAGAATCAGATGCAGCAGGCAATGTGATCGAAGGCGGCATCAGCAAAGAGAATGCGCTGCTGGTTAAATATTTCTCTCCTGCCATCCAGGAGCAGCTGAAAGGTAAAAAAGCTGAAGACAGCATCGTATTCCAACTGGCTACCTCTTTCGACGAGCAGCGCCTGGGCTGGATCCTGAAGGATCTGGGCTTCGAAGCAAACGATAAAGAAGCCGCTCAGAAATATTTCAAACTGACTATCACTAAAGTAGGTCTGATTGAAAAAAGAGAATTAAACGAAGAGTTCTTCAAAGAAGTTTATCCCGCGGATAACATCACTACAGAAGAAGCATTCCGCGCTAAACTGAAAGAAGAAATCGAAAAGTATTGGAATTCTGAGGCGAAGAACCACATGCACAACGATCTGTTCGAAATCCTGGTTCACGAAACTCCTATTGAATTACCAAAAGAATTCCTCAAACGTTGGCTGCAGGTAGGTGGCGAAAAACCTAAAACTGCAGAAGAAGCGGAAAAAGAATATCCTGGCTTCGACCATCAACTGCGTTGGACACTGATCAGCGACAAACTGATTCGCGATAATAAATTGGAAGTTTCTTTCGAAGAACTGAAAGAAAACGCTAAACAAAAAGTATTAGGCTACTACGGTGGCGCTGCCGCAGACGGTGCTGAATGGTTAGACAGCTATCTGGACCGCCTGTTACAGGATGAGAAATTTGTAGACCAGACTTACCGCGAAATGATCACCCAAAAACTGTTTGACTGGGCAGAAGCAAAGGTGAATATTAAAGAAGAGGAAATCAAAGCAGAAGATTTTGTTAATTTACCTCATAAACATCACCATCATGAACATTAATAACGAATTCAGAAAATATGCGATCAAGCATCACGGGATCAGCAGCCTGGTAGTGGATAGCTATGCCAAAAGCCACCAGATCAACAGTCTGACTCCGTACATCCTCGAGGAACGCCAGATGAACATGACCCAAATGGACGTATTCTCCCGTTTGATGGCTGATCGTATTATCTTCCTGGGCGACCCGGTGAACGACTACGTAGCGAACGTAATCACTGCGCAGCTGCTGTTCCTGGAGTCTTCCGACCGCAACCGCGATATTCAGATGTATATCAATAGCCCTGGTGGTAGCGTTTACGCCGGACTGGGAATCTATGATACCATGCAGATCATTTCTCCTGATGTTGCCACTATCTGCACCGGTATGGCCGCCTCCTTCGGCGCTGTACTGCTCGTAGCCGGCACCAAAGGCAAACGTACTGCACTGAAACACGCCCGCGTAATGATCCACCAGCCTCACGGCGGTGCGGAAGGTCAAACTTCTGACATCGAAATCACTGCCCGCGAGTTCGTGAAACTCAAAAGAGAGCTGAACGAAATCATCGCCGGTCACAGTGGCCAGCCAGTGAAAAAAGTGGAAAAAGACGGCGATCGTGACTACTGGATGACCGCTGATGAAGCTAAAGAATACGGCATCATCGACGACGTCCTGCAGAAAAATCCGAAAAAACAGCTGGATACTCCACAGTAAATCTTAATATCAGATCGGGATTTACCTGATTTAGATTATTTTAACAGTCCCGCTGACGGCGGGACTGTTTTTATTTACCCAAGGCCCGGATTTTTAGTGTAAATTTGTAGCCCTGTCAATAAATAGCAGGCAACGCCCAAGATTCGTCGAAAAATAATCTATTCCGAAATGAAAGAATCGAAAATTCGTTGTTCCTTCTGCAACCGCTCCAAAGAAGAAGTGCAAATTCTCATTGCCGGCGCTGAAGGACACATTTGTGAGAACTGTGTAGCGAATGCACAGGAAATCATCGACCAGGAGCTTTTTGCCCCAGGCAAAAAACCTGTGTCATCCCCAACCTCCCATTTCGCGCCAAAGGTTTCCAAACCAATGGAAATCAAAAAATTCCTGGATGAATATGTTATCGGTCAGGACGACGCCAAGAAAATCCTCGCCGTAGCCGTATATAACCACTACAAACGCCTGAACCAGCAGATTGAAGACGATGAGGTGGAAATCGAAAAATCCAACATCATCATGGTGGGCGAAACCGGCACAGGTAAAACCCTGCTGGCCAAATCCATCGCTAAACTGCTGAACGTACCCTTCACCATTGTAGACGCTACCGTGTTTACCGAGGCAGGTTATGTGGGTGAAGATGTGGAAAGCATCCTCAGCCGCCTCCTCCAGGTATGTAACTACGATGTGGAAGCCGCCGAACGCGGTATCGTTTATATCGACGAGATCGACAAGATCGCCCGTAAAAACGATAATCCTTCCATCACCCGCGACGTGAGCGGCGAAGGCGTACAACAGGGCTTACTGAAGCTCCTGGAAGGTACCGAAGTACTGGTGCCACCACAGGGCGGCCGTAAACACCCGGAACAGAAACTGATCAAACTCAATACGCAAAATATCCTCTTCATCTGCGGCGGCGCATTCGACGGCGTGGAAAGGATCATCAGCAGAAGAGTACAAACCCACTCTATTGGCTTTAACGTCAATAAAGAAAAAGAAGAAGAAAGCAGAAAGCAGATCCTCCGCTACGTAAACTCCCAGGACCTGAAATCATTCGGTCTCATTCCGGAATTACTCGGCCGTCTGCCGGTAGTAACCTACCTGAATTCTCTCGACAGGGATACGCTGAAAGCCATCCTTACCAAGCCTAAAAACGCGCTGGTAAAACAGTATAAAAAACTGTTCAAGGTGGAAAACATCGATCTGATCGTAGAGGAAGATGCTATCGACTATATCGTGGACAAGGCAATGGAATACAAACTCGGCGCACGCGGCCTCCGCTCCATCTGTGAAGTGGTCCTCAGCGACGCTATGTTCGAACTGCCTTCCGCCAGCGAAACCAGCTTTACACTTACCAAAGAGTACGCAGAAAATAAACTGGAAAAATCTACTCTGGTAAAACTGAAGGTGGCCTGATAACGATTACGAACCTTTAAAACCCAAATATCATGCAGGAACTTATTCAACAATTACAGGAAAAGGCAGGTCTTACTGCCGAACAGGCTGCACAGTCGATTGATGTAATCAAAGAATACGTGAAAGGCAAACTGCCTCCGTTTATTGCCGGAACTGTTGACAACTGGTTTGCGGGTATGGCCGGCAAAACAGAAGCCAAAGGAGAAAGCTTTATGGACAAAGCAGGCGATTTCCTGGATGATGTGAAAGACACCGCTGAAGATTGGGCTGATGCCGCTAAGAATAAGGTGACAGACTTCTTCAACAAAGATAAGGAGCATCAATAATCCGTCTTAGGAACGAACTTAATGAAAAGGTCCCGCGGGTGCGGGACCTTTTTCGTTTTTAATAAGATACAGACAATCGAAATTTCCAATTAGATAACGTGGAGATTACAGGTCTTAATTATTTTTTCAAACTATCTACATAATAGCTTTGAAAGTTACTTCTAAAAAAAGCACCCGGGTTACAGGGTGCTTAAATTGCGTAAAAGTGTTTCAAATCTTAGTTTGAGTTTTGTGTTAAGGTTGATAAACGGTAAAGAGTGATGAATTAACCCAAATTTAACGTTCCTTTTGCAATTTTCTATAACACAAAAGGGGTAATGTTTCATTTAATTGTCAAAAAAGATGAATGGTTTGCAGTTAATATTTTTTTACATTAAAAAAATTTCGCACTCTTAAATTAATCCGTACCAGTTCTATCAAATCCTAAACTTATCGTAACGCCTCCCTGGCAATCACTATTTTCTGAATTTCAGACGTACCCTCCCCTATGGTACATAATTTCGCATCGCGGTAGTATTTCTCCACTGGGAAGTCCTTCGTATAGCCATAACCGCCAAATATCTGTACCGCATCGTTGGCAACCCTTACCGCCACCTCGGAAGCGTAATATTTAGCCATCGCCGCCTGCTGCGTCATCTTTTCCTTACGGTTCTTCATATCGGCCGCCTGCAGGGTAAGCAACTCGGCCGCTTCTATTTCAGTGGCCATATCCGCCAGTTTAAAGGATACGCCCTGGAAGCTGGCAATCGGCTGGTCAAACTGGTAGCGCTCCTTCGCGTATTTCAGCGCCGCATCGCGGGCGCCTTTGGCAATCCCCAGGGATAAGGCGGCAATCGAAATACGGCCCCCGTCCAGCACTTTCATGGACTGTATAAAGCCCTCTCCCACTTCTCCCAACACGTTTTCCGCCGGAACGCGGCAATTGCTGAAGATCATCTCCGCTGTTTCGGATGCCCGCATACCCAGTTTATTCTCCTTTTTACCGCCGCTGAATCCCGGCGTGCCCTTCTCCACAACAAAGGCCGTCATACCATGACTATCGCGCACATCGCCCGTACGGGCAATTACCACTGCCACATCGCAGCTCTTGCCATGCGTGATCCAGCATTTGGTACCGTCCAGTATCCAATCGTCGCCATCTTTTCTGGCTACGCATTTCATGTTCATGGCGTCGGAGCCGGTGTTAGGCTCGGTAAGGCCCCATGCCCCAATCCACTCCGCCGTGGCCAGTTTGGGCAGCCAGCGCTGCTTCTGCGCCTCGTTGCCGAATTGGAGGATATGCCCCGTGCAGAGCGAGTTATGCGCCGCCACACTCAGGCCAATCGCGCCGCAGAAGCGGGCTATTTCGCTTACCACGGTTACATATTCCAGATATCCCAGTCCGCTCCCGCCATACTGTTCAGGCACCAATACGCCCATCAGGCCAAGTTTTCCCAGCTCTTTAAATAAGTCTACCGGAAACTCCTGCTGCTCGTCCCACTCCATTACATGTGGCAGGATGGCTTTCTTCCCAAAATCCCGGATTGTTTGTGCGATCTGTTGTTGTTCTTCAGTGGGCTCAAAATTCATAACGGGTATTGTTTAAGGTTTTATCTGTATGTAATATTCAAGTTTACGATAAATAATATCATCCACCAACGGCAGGCTGCGCAACTCTTCCATACTCCTGAAACCCGCATGGGCATTGCGATACGCCACTATCATACCGGCCAGTTTATAACGTATGTATGGATGGGACGCCAAAGTTTTTTCATCTGTGAGGTTGAGGTCCATAATTTTTAGAGAACTGTCACCGATCTTGAGAAATGGTTTGATTTTTTTGAATACCGAATCCGGAAGTCCATACGTTTCGGCTACCTGCTCCACACTGTAAAAGCCGCCCAGCTTATCCCGGAACTTGCAGATGCGCCGGGCGTAACCGGGTCCGATGCCCGGCAGCGCATCCCATTGCAGGGTATCGGCCCTGTTGATATCCAGCATGGCCGGGCCTCTCCTTACCTGTCGTGTACCCGGGGCCGTTACCCGCGCCTCCTCCGCAATCCGCACATAAGGCAGCAGCTTATCCGCCAGCGGGGGCGGCATGCTGTAAATCCTGCGCAGGTCCTCCGGCTTGCGGAAACGCCCGCCCTTACCCAGGTAGCGCTGAATGCTGCCGGCTGTCCTTTCCGGTACGCCCAGCTGCAGCCAGTCCTCCATTCCGATGCGATTGGGATCAAAGTAAAATAATGTGGCCGGTAGGTTTATCGCAGCAGCGGCGGCAGGCCGGCGGGCAGCCTTCGCCAGCGAAGCTTCAAACAACAGCACCTCCCGCCGGAATGCCAGCGTGTCCGCCCCGTCTGCCGCACGGTACCAGGCTACAAAACGGGGCATGCCGCAACAGAGCGCCAACAACAGTATCAGGGTATAAATGCCGGCACGCTCCTTCCGGGAGAAGGTAAGGAACTCCTTCATAAAGTATTTCCACATGGGTTAACAAAATTTGGACAGGCGAAATTAGCGCCATGCCGCCGGTCAATCCTTTAGCGGATGTTAACAACACAATTTTTTCAGCCAGGGGCAGGCATTAAAATGACACCGGGGACCGCAGCGCATATAAGCCGCGATCCCCGGTGACGGAATATAGTATGTATTAAATATCAAGGGTAAGTCCGTCGTAAGCCAGCGCCATGCCCTCCGGCAGCTCTTTCGATACATCTGCATGCCTGCCCAGCTGGTGGCTGATATGCGTAAAGTACACCTGCGGTATTTCCAGCTCCCTGCCCAACGCAATCGCTTCATCAAGGGTAAAGTGGGAAATATGCTTTTCCTTACGCAGGGCATTTACCACCAGTATCTTCGATCCCCTGATCTTATCCTTCTCTTCCGGGGCAATGAAATTGGCATCCGTGATATAGGTAAAATCATGGAAACGGAAACCGGTTACCGGCATCTTGTAATGCATGACCTGTATAGGCGTCACCGTTAGGCCGTTCACCGCAAACGGTTCGTCTTCCAGCATCTTCAGGTTGATTTCCGGGATACCGGGGTATTTATAATCCGCAAAGGCATAGGCGAATTCCCGCATGATCACATTCTGGCTGAAATCAGTGGCGTAAATATCGATCGGGCTTTGCTGGAAATAGTTGAAAGCCCGTATATCATCCATGCCGGCGATATGATCCTTGTGGGAATGCGTTATCAGCACGGCTTCCAGGTGTTGCACCTTTGCCCGTAACATCTGGTAGCGGAAATCCGGCGTGGTATCCACTACGATGTTCCCTGCCGGCGACGACACCATGATGCTGCTGCGCAGCCGCTTATCCCGCGGATCCGCAGAGGTGCACACCTCGCAACCACAAGCTATTACCGGTACTCCCTGCGATGTCCCCGTTCCTAGAAATGTTACTTTCATGCCCTATTCATTTGTCGTTACCTGCTATACCGCCTGATCCGGTTCCGGGGCGATATCGCCATCTTCGGCATCCGGTATGGGTTTGCTGTTGATAATCTGTTTGTAAAGTTTATGGGATTCTGCCGTCAGCAGCTCCTCGTCGAGCGGGAGCGTGGTGAGGATATCCAGCAGGGTATTGATGCGCCCTTCCAGGTTGAGGAACTTATTGATCACCACCACCTTTTTATGCTCGAGGATACAATAGCCGGAGTTAAAGGTGCCCTTCTCAAACCGAAGCACATACTTTGCATCTTCGAAGATCTTTTCCAGCTTACTCAGGTTATTAGGCGTGACTTTAATATTCATGCTGCAAAAATAGTTAAAAGCGCTTTAGCATCCGATTATTTAGACACCATCCTTGCTACCGGCACAATCATTTCTTCCAGCGAAATCCCTCCGTGCTGGAAGGTATTGCGGTAGTAGTTGACGAAATAGTTATAATTATTCGGATAGCAGAGATAGCCATCTTCGCGGGCGAAAATATAGGAGGAGTTTACATTCGGCCTGGGCAATCCCGCATCTTTCGGATCGCGGAAAGCCAGTACTTCTTTTGGATCATAGTTGAGGTTGCGCCCATGTTTATAACGCAGGTTGGTCGTCGTCTGCTTGTCGCCAATGACCTTCACCGGCGTTTTCACCCGCACGCTGCCATGATCCGTGGCAATGATCAGGTTAATCTTTTTATCGCTCAGTCTTTTCAGCGCCTGGTGCAACGGACTATGCTCAAACCACGATGCCGTGATGGAGCGGTAAGAGGTTTCATCGCCAGCCAGCTCCTTCAATACTTCCATTTCCGTGCGGGCATGACTGAGCATATCTACAAAGTTGTACACAATGATGCTGAGCGGGTAGTCGAGTATGTTATGGATATTGCTCAGCATTTGCTGCGCGTCCGCATGGTTGACGACTTTGGTGTAGGAGAACCGGCTATCCATCCGCAGGCGCTGCAGCTGTGCGGCAAAAAACTTCTCCTCGTATAAATTCTTACCGCCCTCCTCATCGTCGTTTTTCCATTCCTGCGGGAACTTTTGCTCAATATCAATGGGCAAAAGGCCGGCAAATA
This sequence comes from Chitinophaga sp. CB10, assembly GCA_001870995.2. Lineage (GTDB taxonomy): Bacteria > Bacteroidota > Bacteroidia > Chitinophagales > Chitinophagaceae > Chitinophaga. The sequence goes on along the minus strand of MLAV02000008.1, from coordinate 273,546 downwards.
TGGCGTTACGGCTGTATTGCGTGCTGGTAGGCAAAATGCTGTAAAAAGTATCTTCTTCCACGAGCCGGAAGGATTCCTGGAAAATGGGCAGGATGGCCTTGAACTGGTCGTACCGCAGGTTATCGATCAGGAGAAAGACGTTGGGCGTGGAAGGGTCCAGCATGGGCACGATCTTGTCGCGGAACAGCGTATGGGACATCACCGGCGCATCCTGGGCTTTGGGATGGAGCCAGTCCGCGTAGTTACGGCTGATATACTTGGCAAATTCCGTGTTGGCCTCGGCTTTTTGCGTATTGAAAACTTCCAGCATCTCGGGGCTGTCCGTCTTGGACATTTCCATCTCCCAATACACCAGTTTTTTATAAATATCCATCCACTCGTTATAATCCGGATTGGAATTGAGCGCCATAAACAGCGTGCGGAATTGCTGCTGATAGGCGCTGGTGGTCTTTTCCGCCACCAGCCGTTTATTGTCGATTATTTTTTTGAGCGATAAAAGTACCTGGTTGGGGTTTACGGGCTTGATAAGATAATCCGTGATCTGTGAGCCAATCGCATCGTCCATCACGTTTTCCGCTTCATTTTTGGTGATCATGACTACGGGTATCTGCTGGTCGATCTCCTTGATCTTCCCCAGGGTTTCCAGGCCGGTAATACCGGGCATCGATTCGTCGAGCAGCACTACGTCCACCACCTGGTCCTTCAGAAATTCCAGCGCATCGTAGCCATTGGTAAGGGCGGATACTTTATAACCTTTACTTTCGAGGAAAATGATCTGGGATTTCAGGGACTCTATTTCATCGTCTACCCATAGTATATTTATCTGGCTCATAGTTAGTATTAAGACGTGCGTTAAAACAGAAAATTAACCCATTTTTTTGTCAAAAATCATTCCCCCACTGTCACAGGAGTGAAATTATATGTTAAAAACCACCCCGAACTGCAAAATGAAGCCGTTAAAAATAGGGGCGGGTCATAAAGTTATTTACCTTCGCAGATAAAATTTTTTATAGGGGTAAAGACTCCCCCGGGCGTCATACCTATTAAAATATTACATATAATATATTTCCTGATGTAGTTTTGTAACTACCAAGGATTAGGGTGTGGAAAAACCGTTTGGATTGAATAATTAACTGCAATGACCGACAGCAAGCGAAAAATTGTTAATGATCCGGTGTATGGCTTTATTACCATAGATCACCCGTTGATTCTTACGCTCATCTCCCATCCATACTACCAGCGGCTTCGCCGCATTCACCAGATGGCGCTGGCCCACCTCGTATATCCGGGGGCGGTACATACCAGGTTTCATCACAGCCTGGGCGCCTACCACCTCATGTGCGGGGCTTTGCAGGAGTTGAAGAGTAAGGGGGTAGACATCACACCCGCAGAGGAAGTGGCCTCAAAAATGGCGATATTATTGCATGATATAGGCCATGGGCCTTACTCCCACGCACTTGAAAACGGCATCATAGAGGGCGTTTCGCATGAAGCCATCTCCCAATGGCTGATGGAAGCCCTGAACCGGGAAATGGATGGCGCACTTTCCCTGACGATAGATATTTTCAATGGCCGGTACCATAAAAAATTCCTGCATCAACTGGTTTCCAGTCAGTTAGATGTAGATAGGATGGATTACCTGAACCGGGACAGCTTTTTTACAGGCGTTTCCGAAGGGGTAATCAGCTACGACAGGATCATCAAGATGCTCACCGTGCATCACGGGGAGCTGATGGTGGAGGAAAAAGGGATTTATTCCATCGAGAAGTTCATTATAGCGAGGCGACTGATGTACTGGCAGGTGTACCTGCACAAAACTGTGCTCAGCGCCGAAAATATGCTGGTAAAGATACTCATCCGCGCCAAAAAGCTGGCCCAGGCCGGCGAAAAGCTGTTCTGCAGCCCGGCGCTGGAGTATTTTCTTTACCACTCCATCACAAAGGATAATTTCGAACAGGGCCCGGAATGCCTGAAAATGTTCTGCAGGCTGGATGATTACGATATTCTGGGGGCTATCAAGGTGTGGACCACACATAAAGACCCCGTACTTTCGTTATTATGTAGCTGGCTGATCAACAGGCAGTTGTTTAAGGTGGTGCTCAGTCACGAACCATTTGACGACAATTCCCTGGCTATGTTGAAGAAACAAGTAGCACAAAAATGGAATATTTCCGGGCCGGATCTTGACTATTTTGTATTCTCAGACGCTGCCACACTGCGGGCATACAATATAAACGACGAAAAGATTAACATCCTTTTCAAAGACGGAACTGTGAAAGACATTTCCTCAATCGACAATGCACTGATTAGCCATACACTGGCTATACCGGTAAAAAAATTCTACATTTGTCATCCAAAAATTCAGGCTAACGGTACCGTATAAGGCACTAAAGCATATGAAAAAGAGTTTATATCAACAGATGTAGCCTGAAAAACTATTACAATTTTAAACTATGCAGTTTAGCGCATTACAATTAGCTACCATGCTGGATGGTAAGCTGGAGGGGAATCCGGATGTGAAAGTGAGTAATATCGCCAAAATCGAAGAAGCCGGCGAAGGGATGCTCAGTTTCATAGCAAATCCTAAGTACGAAGAGTTTCTTTATACCACCAGCGCCTCTATCCTGCTCGTCAACGAAAGCCTGGTAATCGAACGTCCCATCAGCCCGACACTCATCCGGGTGAAGGACGCATACAGTAGCATGGCGCTGCTGCTGGAAAAATACCGCCAACTGACCAGCAATAAAGCCGGCATTCAGCAGCCTTCCTACGTTCCCGCTTCCGTGAAGCTGGGCGAAAACGTATTTATCGGCGCGTTTGCATACCTCGGCGAAAACGTGGTGCTGGGTAATAACGTAAAGATCTATCCGGGCGTGTACCTGGGCGATAATGTGATCGTAAACGACGATTCCGTCCTTTACCCCGGCGTAAAAGTATATGAAAACTGCGTGGTAGGCAGCCGTGTGATGCTCCATGCAGGATGCGTAATCGGGGGCGACGGCTTTGGCTTTGCGCCGCAGCCGGATGGTTCCTATAAGAAGGTGCCACAGATTGGCAACGTGGTAATCCACGACGACGTGGAAATCGGCGCCAATACCACCATCGACCGCGCAACCATGGGCTCCACCATTATCCAGAAAGGCGTTAAGCTGGACAACCTGATCCAGGTAGCCCACAACGTGGATATCGGAACCAACACCGTTATCGCAGCCCAAACCGGCGTTTCCGGCAGTACCAAAATCGGTAAAAACTGCGTGATCGGCGGCCAGGTAGGTATGGTCGGACACATCCATATCGCCGATGGCACCAAGATCAACGCCCAGAGCGGATTGTCCAAATCCATTACCACTCCTAACTCCTCCCTCACCGGCTCCCCGGCGTACGATTATAAAAGTTCGCTGAAAAGTCAGGCAATTTTTAGAAATTTGCCGGACCTTGAAAAGCGGGTTAAAGAATTGGAGGAAATGGTAAAACAACTGCTGCAGGAAAAAGCAGGTGTTTAATTACTAATTGAAGAGGAAACAGTTATACATTAGATAATTATGATGGAAAATCAACAGTTGGAGAACCAGCACACCCTGAAAGGCGAGATCAGCATTTCAGGCGTTGGTTTACACACTGGAGCCAGTGTGAATATGACGCTTAAGCCGGCATCACCAGGCTTCGGGATCAAATTTCAACGTGTAGACCTGCCCAACCAGCCAGTTGTAAAAGCAGATGTGGACTACGTAGTAGACACCGCAAGAGGCACCACGCTGGAACACAACGGGGCACGCGTAAGCACCGTAGAACACCTGCTGGCAGCCCTCGTAGGCACCGGTGTGGACAACGTACTGATCGAACTGGATGGCCCGGAAATTCCTATCATGGACGGTAGTTCCATGCCATTTATCGAAGCCATCGAAAAAACTGGAATCCTGGACCAGGACGCCAAAAAGATCTATTATACCATCGATACCAACATCACTTATTACGATGAGCAGAAAAAGGTAGAAATGGTGGCGCTGCCTGCGATCAATTATAGCATCACCTGCCTGATCGATTTCAACAGCCCTGTACTCGGCACCCAGCACGCGAAAATGAAAGGCCTGGAGCAATTCAGAGATGAAATTGCCTCCTCCCGCACCTTCTGCTTCCTGCACGAGCTGGAATACCTGCTGAACAACAACCTGATCAAAGGCGGCGATATCAACAACGCCATCGTGGTGGTAGACCGCCCGGTGAATGAAGACGATATGACCCGCCTGGCAAAAGCCTTCAACCGCGAAACCATGGCGGTACAGCGGGAAGGTATCCTCAACAACATCGAGCTGCGTTTCCCTAACGAACCAGCCCGTCATAAACTCCTGGACGTTATAGGCGACCTCGCCCTGATCGGTTACCCTATCAAGGCGCATATCATCGCCAACCGCCCGGGTCACGCTTCAAACGTGGAATTTGCACGTAAGATCAAAGCGTACATCAAAAAGAATAAACACAACCAGGGCGTACCGGTGTACGATCCCAACCAGCCGCCTATCTTCGATACGCCACGCATCGAAAGAACCCTGCCGCACAGGTACCCGATGCTGCTGATCGATAAGATCATCGAGCTGGGAGAAGAACAGGTAGTAGGTATCAAAAATGTTACCTTCAACGAACACTTCTTCCAGGGGCACTTCCCTAACAACCCGGTAATGCCGGGCGTACTCCAGCTGGAAGCACTCGCGCAGGTAGGTGGTATCCTGGCCCTGAACCGCGTTCCGGACCCACAGAATTACGATACTTACTTCCTGAAAATCGACAACTGTAAATTCAAACAGAAAGTTGTACCGGGTGATACCATGATCCTGAAAATGGAATTGCTGAGCCCAATCAGAAGAGGATTAGTTGAAATGCGGGGAACAGTATTCATCGGCAATAAGGTAGCTACCGAAGCTGATATGATAGCACAAATTATTAAAACAAGAGAGAGCAAATAACAGCAATGATCCACCCGCTTACATATATACATCCGGATGCCAAAGTGGCTCCTAATGTAAAAATTGATCCATTTACTGTAATTCACAAGAACGTTGAAATAGGTGAAGGCACCTGGATTGGTTCCAACGTTACCATCATGGAAGGTGCACGTATCGGCAGCAACTGCCGCATCTTTCCGGGCGCCGTTATTTCTGCTATCCCTCAGGATTTAAAATATGCGGGTGAAGAAACAACCGTTGAAATTGGTAACAACACTACCATTCGTGAATTTGTAACCATCAACCGTGGTACAAAGGATAAATGGAAAACTGTTATCGGTAACAACTGCCTCATCATGGCTTACAGCCATATCGCACACGACTGCGAAGTAGGTAATTATTGCGTATTCTCCAACAATACCACCCTGGCCGGGCATATTACCGTTGGTAATCACGTAGTACTGGCCGGTATGGTAGCCGTACAGCAGTTCTGTAAGATCGGCGACCATGCCTTTGTGACCGGTGGTTCCCTTGTTCGCAAAGATGTGCCGCCTTACGTAAAGGCTGCCCGCGAACCACTGTCCTATGTAGGCGTGAACTCCGTTGGTTTGAAAAGAAGAGGCTTCTCCCTCGATAAAATCAACCATATACTGGATATCTACAGGGTGATCTTCGTAAAAGGTTATAAACTCTCCAAAGCCATCAGCATCATTGAAGCAGAATTTCCTGCTACCGATGAAAGAGATGAAATTCTCTCCTTCATCCGTGATTCCGGCAGAGGCATTATGAAAGGTTATACCTCCCGTTCCAATGACGATATCTCTTAACCAGGCAGGCAAGCGATTTAACTACGACTGGATCTTCCGTCGGGTACACCTTACCTTTCAGGCTGGTGAGAGATACGCTATACTGGGCCCCAACGGCTCCGGTAAATCCACACTGCTACAGGTTATAAGTGGCGCCATTCAGCAAAATGAAGGCGCCATACAATACAGCGCACCGGAAGGAATCATCCCCAACGATGAATTCTTCCGGTATTGCGCTATCGCCGCTCCCTACCTGGAGCTCATAGAAGAACTGACCCTGACGGAGCTCATACAGTTCCACCTTCAGTTCAAAAACTTCCGGCCAGGCATTACCCCCAAAAAAGCCATGGAACTGGTTGGCCTGGAAAAGGCCGCCCACAAACAGATACGCCACTTCTCCTCCGGGATGAAGCAACGTACCAAACTGGCTCTGGCCATCTTTTCCGATGTGCCCGTACTCTTCCTGGACGAGCCCTGCACCAACCTCGATGCAGCCGGCACCAGCCTTTACCAGCAACTCATCAACGATTACGGCGGCAACCGCCTCATCATCGTCAGCTCCAACGATGAGCGCGAATACTTCATGTGTAAGCACCTGATCCGCATCAGCGATTATAAATAATCCCCGATTCCCGGCATTTGACCATTCAGCTTTTATTATATCTTCGTTCTCTATAAAAGCTGAACACGAGCATGCAAACTGCCAATAAAAAGGTCATTAACGGCTGGGCCATGTACGACTGGGCCAACTCGGTGTACAACCTGGTGATCACTACTACCTTCTTCCCTATCTACTTCCTGGCGGTTACCCAGGGTAACACCAACGGTATCGTCACTTTCCTGGGGCGCAAATTCCAAAACTCCGCGCTCTACAACTATACCACCGCACTGGCCTACCTGCTGGTAGCCATCTCCTCCCCCGTGCTATCCTCCATTGCGGATACCAGGGGCAACAAAAAGAACTTCCTTATTTTCTTTACCATACTCGGCTCCCTCTCCTGCAGCGCGCTGTATAACTTCAATGAATCAAACCTCAGCTGGGGCGTTATCTTCTTCCTGCTGGCCACCATGGGCTATTGCGGAGGCCTGGTATTCTATAACTCCTACCTGCCGGAAATTGCAGCCCCGGAAGACAGGGACCGCGTTTCCGCCAAAGGCTTTGCCATGGGCTATATCGGCTCCGTACTGATGCAGCTGGTGGGCTTTGCCCTCGTTACCTTCAAGCCCTTCGGCATGACGGACGGGAAAGCCGTACAGTTCACCTTCCTGCTGGTAGGCATCTGGTGGCTGGGCTTTGCCCTCATTACCTTCAAACGGCTGCCGGCATCCAGGCCGGTGGCAGAACGTCCCAAAGGCAACGCCGTAGCAGAAGGCATCAAAGAACTGAAAAAAGTGTACGCACAGGTAAAAGTAATGCCCGTGCTGAAACGCTTCCTCCGCGCATTCTTCTTCTATAGCATGGGCGTGCAAACCGTTATGCTGGCAGCTACGGTATTTGGCAGCAAAGTCCTCAACCTGGAAAGCTCCATCCTCATTGCCACCGTCGTAGCCATTCAGGTGGTGGCGGTGTTCGGCGCATGGGCCATGGCCCGGCTCTCCGGCCGCTTCGGCAACATGCCGGTGCTGGTAGCCACCGTGATCCTCTGGATCGTGATCTGCATCATGGGATACCGCATGAAAACCCCGATGGACTTCTATATCCTGGCCTGCGCGGTAGGACTCGTAATGGGCGGCATTCAATCCCTGAGCCGCTCCACCTACGCCAAACTGATGCCCGAAACACACGACACCGCTTCCTTCTTCAGCTACTACGACGTCACCGAAAAGATCGCCATCGTCATCGGTATGGCTTCCTTCGCCTATATCGACGACTATACGAAAGATATCCGCAACTCCGTACTGGCATTGGTGGTATTCTTTGTGATCGGGCTGATCTGGCTCATCTCCGCCCTGCTCAAACAGCGGCAGTTAAATCAGGAAAATGTAACTTCGGTAAAAGCATAGCGATGAAATTATACACCATAGAAACCGGCTTCTTTAAACTGGACGGCGGCGCCATGTTTGGCGTAGTGCCTAAAACCATCTGGAATAAACTCAATCCTGCCGACGAGAACAACCTCTGCTCCTGGGCCATGCGCTGCCTGCTCATCGAAGACGGTAAACGCCTGATTTTGGTAGACAACGGTATTGGTGATAAACAAGACGCAAAATTTTTCAGCCACTACTACCTCCACGGTACGGACACACTCGATAAATCCCTTGCTGCGCACGGCTTCCACCGGGATGATATTACAGACGTCTTCCTCACGCACCTGCACTTCGATCATTGCGGAGGCAGCATCGTCCGGCAAGGCGATCAACTCGTGCCCGCCTTTAAAAACGCGACCTACTGGAGTAATGCCGACCACTGGAAATGGGCTACCGAACCCAATGAAAGGGAAAAAGCCTCCTTCCTGAAGGAAAACATCCTGCCCATACAGGAAAGCGGACAGCTCAAATTCGTGGAACACAAAGAAGGCGTCGCTTTCACGGAGCATATGCAGATCCGTTTTGTCAACGGCCATACGGACGCCATGATGCTGCCGCAGCTGCGTTATAAGGATCAAACCATCCTCTACATGGCGGACCTCCTGCCTTCCATCGGGCATATTCCGCTGCCATATGTAATGGCATACGACATGTTTCCGCTGACCACCCTCGGGGAAAAGAAACGATTCCTCCAGGAGGCGCTGGACAATAAATACATTTTGTTTTTTGAGCACGACCCGCTCCATGAATGCTGCTACCTGCAGCAAACGGAAAAGGGTATCAGGGCCGGCGAAACCTTCAAACTGAGCGCCTTGTAGGGGGAATATGTCACTATGTCACTCCCCGGGGCTCCTGCATTAAATTTGATAAGGTTACGGGTAGAAAAATATAAGCACAATGGCATTACATATCACACCGGATAATAAGTTAAAAAAGCTGATCGTAGTGGGCGACCGCGTACTGATCAAACTTACGACGCCGCATGATCGTACTACCAGCGGATTATACCTCCCTCCCGGGGTGCAGGAAAAGGAAAAGGTACAACAGGGCTACGTGATCAAAACCGGCCCGGGTTATGCTATTCCGGTACCGGTAGATGAAGATGACGCCTGGAAACCGGAAGAAGATAAAATCAAATATATTCCGCTGCAGGCCAAAGAAGGCGACCTGGCCATCTTCCTGCTCAGCGGCTCTACGGAAGTGGTTTACCAGGAGGAAAAATATTATATCGTGCCCCAGGGCGCTATACTGATGCTGGAAAGAGAAGAAGATCTCTAAGTAATTTTTTTTTGGGGGGAAAAGCAGTTGCTGCGATGCAGTAACTGCTTTTTTTATGCCGTAATACCCACGCGGGCCATTCCACGGCGCCCGCCCCGCCCTTATGCAATGCCGTCCCCTAAACCCGTTGAACGGGGATACAAAACTGCAACCATTTCACTATCTTCATAAAAAATCGCACGCCATGTCCAATAAAGATGCATTTCTCGATAGCATTCAGAAAGGATACACTTTCAAAGGAGAACACTTCAAATTGGGTTGCGCCATGTTGGATGGTGAAGTTGTTACCGGCGCAGATGTGAACCTCCCACTGAAAACCATGAACAGACATGGTTTGATCGCCGGCGCCACCGGCACCGGAAAAACCAAAACCTTACAGATCATCGCGGAAGGCCTCAGCGATGCCAGCGTACCCGTACTCCTGATGGACATCAAGGGGGACCTGAGTGGTATTGCCGCCGCCGGCACGGATAACCCCAAGATACAGGAGCGCTACCAGCTGATCGGTGGCAAATGGAGCCCGGCCGCCTACCCTACCGAATTGCTCAGCCTGAGCGACGAAAAAGGCGTTCGTTTACGCGCCACCGTTAGTGAGTTCGGCCCGATCCTCTTATCCAAAATATTGGAGCTGAACGATACCCAGGCCGGCCTGGTAGCCATGTTGTTTAAATACTGCGACGATAACAAGCTGCCGCTGCTGGACCTCAAGGATTTCAAAAAGGTGCTGCAATTCGCCAGCGACGAAGGAAAAGCCGAACTGGAAAAAGACTACGGAAAAATTTCCACCACCTCCACCGGCACCGTGCTGCGTAAAGTGATAGAGCTGGAACAGCAGGGCGCTACCCTCTTCTTCGGGGAAAAATCCTTTGAAGTAGATGACCTCATGCGCATCAGCGACGATGGCCGCGGTATGGTATCCATCCTCCGGGTAAGCGATATCCAGGATAAACCGAAACTCTTTTCCACCTTCATGCTTAGCCTGCTGGCAGAGCTGTACGCCACCATGCCGGAAGAAGGCGATATGGAGAAACCCAAGCTGGTTATGTTTATCGACGAGGCCCACCTCATCTTCAACGAAGCCAGCGACGCCCTCCTCAAACAGATTGAAACCATCGTAAAACTCATTCGCTCCAAAGGCGTAGGCATCTTCTTCTGTACCCAAAACCCGATGGATGTACCGCCATCCGTACTGGGTCAGCTGGGTTTGAAAGTACAGCACGCCCTCCGCGCCTTTACAGCCAACGATCGTAAAGCGATCAAACAAACCGCTGAAAACTACCCGACTTCAGAATTTTATAAAACCGATGAACTGCTTACCCAGATAGGAATCGGGCAGGCGCTCATCACCTGCCTCGACGAAAAAGGCGTTCCTACGCCACTCGCGGCCACCATGCTGGTATCCCCGCGCAGCCGGATGGACGTGCTCACGCCCGCCGAAATTGACGCGCTGGTAGCCAATTCCAAACTGGTGAAGAAGTACAGCGAAACCATCGACAGCCAGAGCGCTTACGAAATACTCACCGCCAAACTCCAGGAAGCGGCTGAAAAAACAGCGGCGGAGCAGGCGGCGGCGCCAGCCAAAGGCGGTAAGGTAAAAGAGGAAAAATCCATGCTGGACCAGGTGCTGGACAGCAGCGTGGCACGACAGGTAGGCCGCACTGCCGCCAACATGATCACCCGCAGCCTGCTGGGCGCGCTCGGCCTCGGCGGCAGAAGCAGCAAAAAGAAAAGCTGGTTTTAACATCAATAAACATTTTCGCAACTCATGAGTAAAGTTATTAAGGTGGGTATATGCTCCTTTGGCATGTCAGGACAGATCTTTCACGCACCGTTCATTCATGTAAATCCAAACTTCGAATTCACCGCCGTAGTGGAAAGAAGCAAACACCTGGCGGCTGCTAAATATCCCGGCGTAAAAGTCTATGCATCTGTGGATGATATGGTCAAAGATCCTGCGCTGGACCTGATCGTGGTAAATACGCCCAACTATACCCACTACGACTACGCAAAAACCGCCCTGGACGCGGGTAAGCATGTAGTCGTGGAAAAACCTTTCACCGTACACAACCAGGAAGCGCAGGAATTGATTGAATTGGCCGCTTCCAAAGGATTGCTGCTGAGCGTATATCACAACCGCCGTTACGACAGCGACTATAAAGTAGTGAAAAGCGTGGTCGACTCCGGCGTACTCGGCGATGTACTGGAATTTGAAGTGCATTACGACCGCTTTAAAGAAGAACTGAGTTATAAAAAACATAAGGAAGAAAACCTGCCCGGCACCGGCGCATTGTACGACCTGGGCAGCCACCTGATCGATCAGGCGCTCACCATCTTCGGCATGCCCCGTAAGCTCTGGGCGGATATCCGCATCATCCGCAAGGATTCCATCGTGGACGATTACTTCGAGCTGGTGCTGTATTACGATTTCCTGCGCGTGCGCCTGAAATCCAGCTACCTGGTGCGCGAGCCGCTGCCCGCCTACCAGGTGCATGGCCGCATTGGTTCCTTCATCAAAAGCAAATCAGATATCCAGGAGGCGCAACTGCAACGCGGCCTGATGCCCAACAGTCCGGACTGGGGCGCGGAAGCGCCGCACGAATGGGGCCTGCTGCACACGACCATCAACGGTAAAACCGTGAAAGAGTACGTGCCCGGCGGCAACGGCAATTACATGGATTATTATAACGGTATCTATGAAGCAATTGTGAACGGCGCGCCCAATCCGGTTCCGGCAGTGGATGGCGCCAACGTGGTGCGGGTAATCGAGGCTGCCTTTGAAAGCAGCAACAGTGGCAAAGTAGTGCCCATTCATTAATGACAGCGACAATAAACAACATTCATTTTTCATGCAGGGCAATTACCGAAAGGTAGCTACGCCCTGCATGACGTTTTACGGGGCAGTGGCCGCATAGCATGCCATTGCTGTGATACGGCAGCCTCCCGGCTTCCCCGTCCTTCGGACGTACTAACGCTTCAACAGCCGGCCTTCTTCATCTCTCCCAATCAACCCTTCACGCTCCAAAAATTGGAGGACCTCCATCAGGTTAGCCCGGCTGACATCCGCCAGCTGCGATTCCACCGCGGCAATGCTCACCGGAGCGGCCAGGAGCGATATAACGTGATCGGATATACGTTTAAATGCCGCCGCATCCAGCGCCGCCGCTTTCTTTTTAAGACAGGTATCGCACACGCCGCAGGGAGGCGTACCGGTTTCCCCGAAATACTGCACCAGCAACTGGGTACGGCAGGTATCACTGTTACGGACATACGAAAAAGCCGCTTCCAGCCGGTCGGTATATACTTTGCGCCGCACTTCCACACGGGCCATATTGACCCGCAGGTTGGCGGCGGACACGCGTTCCTGCAAGAAGCAGAGCTGTGGCTCATCCCGGCGGGGGTAATACTTCATGATCCCGAACTGGTGCAGCTGTTGCAGCATCGCTTGTATCTCATCCTCTTCAATCAGCAGCAGCCGGCTGATCTGCCTTTCGTAGATGGGAACGGCCGTATCAAAAATGCCTTCGTAGGTGCGCAGCAGGGTTTGTATAAGCTCCGCCAGCGCGGGATAGGCGTCTTCAAACTCGTACAGGGTAGCCTTGTTGGTAACAAACTCCCCGCGGGAAGGCAGCAACACGCTTTCGCTCACCTGCAGGATGCCTTCCTGCTCCAGCAGCCGGATGGCGCTGTAGGCAATGGTGAGGTTGAGCTGAAATACTTTCGCAAAATCGTTGATATCAAAATCATAATACACGCCTTCCCCTGCGCCTACCGGCACCTGCAGGTAGTTGACGATGCATTGGTAAACCTCCCTGATTTGCTCCAGCGTAGGGAACTGCAGGGCAACGCGTGCATGCATTTCCGTTAGTTCCTCCTCGTTCCAGAGCAGCACGGCGTAGGCCTTGTCCTCATCGCGGCCGGCGCGCCCTGCCTCCTGGTAATAAGCCTCCAGGCTGTCCGGCGCGTCGTAATGCACGACCACGCGCACGTCCGGCTTGTCGATCCCCATGCCGAAGGCGTTGGTACAAACCATTACGCGGGTGCTGTTATTGATCCAGTCCTCCTGGCGCTGCGCCCTTTCCGCCTGGGGGAGCCCGGCGTGGTAATAACTGGCGGCAATGCCCTGTAACTGCAGCAGGTTGGCGATTTCCCGGGTACGCTTCCGGTTGCGGCAATACACAATACCGCTGCCGGGCACGCGGTCCAGGATATGTTTTATTTTATCAATTTTAGTGGTTTCTTCCAGCACGCTGTAGCTGAGATTGGGGCGGGCAAAGGATTTGCGGAAGATGCGCGCCTCCTTCATCAGCAGTTTATCGCAGATGTCCGTCTGCACCTTCGGCGTAGCGGAGGCGGTAAGCGCCAGCACGGGCGTTTCCGGGAAGTAACTGCGTATATCCGCCACCTGCAGGTAGGCAGGGCGGAAATCGTAGCCCCACTGGGAGATACAGTGCGCTTCGTCCACTGCAATGAGGTTGACGGTGAGGCCGTCGCAATAGGTTTGGAACAATTTGCTTTGCAGGCGTTCCGGCGATACGTAGAGGAATTTGCAACGTCCGCGGCGGGCCGCTTCCATGGCGCGCTCCACGTCCTTATAGTGCATGCCGGAATAAATGCAGTAAGCGCTGATGCCGCGGCGTTTCAGGTTGGCCACCTGGTCTTTCATCAGCGCGATGAGCGGCGTAATCACCAAACAGAGGCCGGGTTTCATCATGGCCGGCACCTGGAAGCAGATGGATTTACCTCCACCGGTAGGCAGTAATGCAAGCGTGTCATTCCCTTCCAGCACCGATCTTACGATATCTTCCTGTAAAGGCCGGAACTGCTCATATCCCCAATATTGCTTAAGTACGTCTACTGGCTCCAATATATACGTTGGTGTTGGTGTACCCGCAATTTACCATTAATTGACGACTCTTTTGTAGCGCAGCCTTACTGAGTTCACCGCCAGGATTACATCGGAGAGCCCCATGACGCCCGCGCCCATGATAGGATTCAGGAATCCCAGCGCGGCAAACGGAATGGCGATGATGTTGTAGATAAAGGCCCAGAAGAGGTTTTGCTTTATGGTGAGATAAGTATGCTTGCCCAGGCCCAGCGCCAGCGGCAGCGCGCCCAGGTGGTTATTCAGCAGTACTACGTTGGCGCTTTGCATGGCTACCTGCGTGGCATCGCTGAGGGAGATGCCGATAGTTGCTTTGGACAAGGCGGGCGCATCGTTGATGCCATCGCCGACCATGGCCGTGGGCGCGGTTTGCATGAGGGTGGTGATTTGCTGCAGTTTCTGCGCGGGGCTTTGCTCTGCATAAACTTCCGTAATGCCCAGCTGTGCGGCCAGCTCCCGGCATTTGCGGGAGGAGTCGCCACTGAGGAGGATGGGTTTAATACCCATTTTCACCAGCTCCGCCACCACGGTAGCCGCTTCCGGGCGCACCTCGTCGATAAAGTCGATCCAGCCCAGGAGTACGCCGTTTTTCAGCAGGTATAGCTGGTGACTATCGTCCGTAGCGGCGCTGCCGGCCATTTTGAAGGAGCCCAGCTGCCATTCATTACCGGCTTTATCGCTGGCGCGCATGCCGAGGCCTTTATGCTCCCGGACCTGTTGCAGGGGGTATTCCCCGGCGGATTTCCACTGCTGCACGATAGAGCGGGCAATGGGGTGGGAAGAATATTTTTCCAGGCTATACACCACCTGTTTGAATTCCGTTTCCGTCAGCTGTTCGTAGTGGTAAGCGCCGAGCTGGAGTTTGCCGGTGGTGAGGGTGCCGGTTTTATCAAATACGATCTGCCGGATGTCCTTAAAGAGTTCCAATGTATGGCCGCCTTTGATGAGGATGCCATTTTTAGCGGCGCGCCCCAGGCCTACCATGACGGCTGCCGGCGTGGCCAGTCCCATCGCGCAGGGGCAGGCTATAACGAGTACGGCTATACCCCGCATCATGGCTGTACCGAAAGAGGTGTGGCCAACAAAGTACCAGCCGAGGAAAGTAAGCAGGGCAATGGAAAGCACCAGCGGCACAAAAATGGCGCTGATGCGGTCCGCCAGCTTTTGCATGGGCGGCTTATCGTTCTGCGCCTGTTTTACCAGCTCAATGATGTAGGACAGCACGGTATCCTTGCCGGTGGCGGTAATGAATATTTTCACGCTGCCATCTTCCAGGATGGTACCGCCTATGACTTTGTCCTTTTCTTTTTTGGCTACGGGCATGCTTTCCCCGGTGATCATGGATTCGTTTACGAGGCCGTTGCCCCAGTACACTGTGCCGTCCATCGGTATTTTATCGCCGGTATTCACAAGCACGCAATCTCCTGTTTTGAGGGTGCGGTTGTCTACCTCATGAATATGTTCATGCCCGTTTTCGACGTGTATGAGTCGCGCCGTGGTTACCTGCATTTTTGCCAGGTCCATAATAGCGGAGGTGGTTTGCTTCACGGAGCGTTCTTCCAGCCAGTTGCCGAGGAACACCAGGGTTAAAATGGCGGCAGTGGTTTCGTAAAAGAGGTAAGAATGGTCCTGGTAGATGATGGTACCTACAAAGCTGTACACAAACGCGGCGGTAGCGCCGAGGGTCACCAGCACGTCCATATTGGCCATGCGGTTCATCAGGCTGCGGATGGCGCTTTTACCGAAGTGCAGCATGCCGGTGACGTACACCGGCAGGGTGAGCGCCAGCTGTACGTAGGGGTTATGCAGCCATGGCCAGCTGACCCACATGTGCAGCATCAGGGGTAAGGTGAATACCAGGCAAAATATAAACTTAAACGAGAGGGTGCTGTAGGGCGACACTTTGGACGGCGCAGCGTCCGGTGTTACAACCCGGAAGCCCATCTGGTTAATTCCTTCGAGTACGGCGGTGGCATCTTCGCCGGCTGGCAGGGTAAAGCTGACTTCTTCAGTGGCAAAACTGACGTTCACTTCCTGCATTCCTTTTTTCTCCAGGTATTTGGATACACTAAGCGCACAATTCGTGCAATGCATACCTTCTACCTTGCAACTTATTGGTGTCATCTTAACACAAAGGTACCGCTGTATAGTTTTCGTGTGGAAATTATTAATGCAACATGGCATCAAAACGCGTACATCTAATTAATAAATAATCACTTATGAATAAAGCAAATACACATACAAACAGGCATTACCAATAGGCAAAAAATGCGATAAATTTGTTGATGCAATGGACATTTTCACTGGATGAACTACCGGAAATAGCGAAGGATTTCTGGAGGCAATATGGAGATAAGAAGGTTTTTACCCTGGACGGTCCGATGGGCGCAGGTAAAACCACATTGGTAAAAGCGCTTTGCGCAGCGGCTGGCGTGGAAGACACAACTGCCAGTCCTACCTTTTCCATCATCAACGAATATAATTACCGCGATGCTGCCGGCAATACCCGCCGGATCTACCATTTGGATTTATACAGGTTAAGGGATGAAGATGAGGCTATTACGGCCGGCGTGGAGGATACTATTTACCAGGATGCGGTGAGTTTTGTAGAATGGCCGGAGGTAATTGCCTCCATATTACCGGAAGATACGGTACACCTGGAGTTGCGTGTGCTGGCTGACCAAAAAAGGCAGCTGACCGAAGCGGGCACACGGAACAAATGATGTATCTTTGATAGTTACCTTTTAAAAAAGAACAACAACTCTGACCGTATGGAGCAAAGGCAAAAACCTGTAGTGAGTGCTGGCTTTAGTTATTCACCGCTGGAAGAAACGCTGGACATACCAACCAAAAATTCACGTTTATTTATCGGTATCCCAAAAGAATCTTCTTTCCAGGAAAATCGCATCGCCCTGACGCCGGATGCAGTAAGCATTCTGGCGGCGCAAGGCCATCATATTGTGGTGGAGCATAAGGCCGGCGATGCAAGCCACTACTACGACACTGATTATTCAGAGGCAGGCGCCGAAATAGTGTACGACCGCAAGGAAGTATTCAAAGCAGAGATCATTCTCAAATCCGCTCCCCTCACCGATGAAGAGATAGAACTGCTGCATCCGCACCAGATCGTCATTTCACCGATCCACCTGGCTGCCCTCAAAGCGTACCAGGTGCAAAAGATGATGGACAAACGGATTACCCTCCTCTCTTTCGAAAACCTGAAAGACGATGCGGGCACCTATCCTATTGTACGGGCCATGAGTGAAATTGCCGGGGGCGCCGTGATGCTGATCGCCGGTCAGTACCTCAGTAACGACAACAAGGGGAAAGGCATCCTGCTCGGTGGTATCACCGGCATCCCGCCTACCAAAGTGGTGATCATCGGCGCGGGCATCGTCGGGGAATTTGCCGCAAGAACCGCGCTGGCACTGGGCGCGTCCGTAAAGGTATTCGATAACAACATCTATAAGCTCAAACGTTTACAGAATAATATCGGGGTACGTGTATTCACTTCCGTGATACATCCCAAAGTGCTGGCGGAGCAGCTGCGTAATGCGGATGTAGCCGTGGGCGCGCTTTCCAGCCAAAGCGGCCGTACGCCGATCGTGGTAACGGAATCCATGGTGAGTAATATGAAAGCGGGGTCTGTGATTGTAGATGTGAGTATTGACCGGGGTGGCTGCTTTGAGACTTCTGAAATTACCACGCATGAAAATCCTGTGTTCAAAAAGTACGACGTCGTGCATTACTGCGTGCCCAACATTCCATCCGGCTTTGCGAGAACCGCTTCAGAAGCTATTTCCAACGTGCTGATGCCGTTGCTGGTGGAAGCGGCGGACGATGGCGGGTTTGAAAACCTCGTATGGATCAAGCGCGGCGTACGAAATGGTATATATCTCTACAAGGGCGCCCTTACCAACTACCACCTGAGCGAAAAATTCAAGTTGAAATATACCGACCTGGAACTGCTGCTGGCAGTGAAGGGATAAGTAAAAGGGTCCGGCGCAGCGAGCGCCGGACCCTTTTACTATCAGGTGCAATGTTTTATATTTCCAGTTTGTAGCCCATCAGTATGGCAATGATGATCGCCAAACCTACGAGAATCCGGTAATACCCCCACATTTTAAATCCGAACTTCTTCAGGGAGTCAATAAAGAATTTGATGGCGATCATCGCTACTACGAAGGCTACGAGGTTGCCTATCAGCAGCAGGTTCAGCTTATCCGGGTGCGCCATGAGCAGCTCCCGCCCCTTTAATATTTTATAACCGGTAGCAGCCGCCATGGTAGGCACCGCCAGGAAAAAGGAGAATTCCGCCGCCACATTGCGGGTAAGCTTTTGCTGCATACCGCCTATGATGGAGGCCGCGCTGCGGCTCACGCCGGGGATCATGGCAATGCACTGGTAAAAGCCAATGCGCAGGGCCGTGAACAGGCTTATCTTCTCGTCCGTATCAATAACGGGGTACTTGAACCAGTTATCCACAAAAAGCAGTACGATGCCCCCGAGGAAGAGGGTAATACCCACCGTGAGCGGACTTTCCAGCATCTGGTCAATGAAATCGCTGAACAGGTAACCGCAGATCAGCGCCGGCAATACCGCCACAAAAAGTTTGATGTAAAAGTTGAGCCTGTTTTTATCGAATACCAGGAACTTTTTCCAATACAGCACCACCACCGCCAGGATGGCTCCCAGCTGGATACATACCTCAAACAGTTTCGTGAATTCATCCTTATTGATGCCCAGCAAAGAGCTTACGATGATCATATGGCCGGTGGAAGATACCGGGAGAAACTCCGTCAATCCTTCTACTATCGCAATAATGATAGCCTGAAAAAGCGTCATGAAAAATTAATATGGTTAATAGTGAAAAAAAAAGCGATGAGCTGAATGGTTCATCGCTATAGGGAAATAAAGTAATGTTGGTAAGCCATTATTTTTTAGGACGGCGCATGATAGCATATACTTCTATCAGCAGGCCGAGTACAATCACAATTGGCGCCAGGGTGATACGACGGAAGCTGTACACGTCATCGATATTAAAAGTATTGGCATCCGGCGATTTACCGCCTTTCATCAGCAGGAATCCTATGATCACCACGGCAATGCCTATCTGCATGTAACGGTAGTTCTCCTTAGGGAAGATGGAACGGTCTTCGACCAGTTGATCCTCATTTTGTGTTGGTTTCACCATTGTTTTGTTATTAATATCTTTTTATAATCAGTTTAGTAAAGGTCGTCCAGTTTGAGCCGCAGGTACTTCATCACGGAGCGGTGCGTGCTGAACAGGGAGATGGCAATGCCGATGATGATCATTCCCAGGAAAAGCACCCCTATCATCATATCATCCCGCATGCCGTTCAGCTCCGGTAATACCTTATCCGCAAAGGACAGCATGGCCAGCAGGCCGGCAATGGCCACTATCGCACTGATGGCGCCATTGATGATACTGCGTACATCAAACGGCTTGGCGATGAACCAGCGGGTAGCCCCCACCATCTGCATGGTTTTGATCAGGAAGCGGTTGGAGAACATCGCCAGGCGGATGGTATTGTCGATCAGGAACACCACTGCCAGGCAAAGGATGCCGCAAATGATTAAAACGATCAGGCCTATACGCTGTACGTTTTCATTCAGTTTGCTCACCAGCGTACGCTGATAGGAAACCTCCCGCACAATATTCTGCTGCGTCAGTTTGTTTTCAATGACCCTTAAACTGTCCGCATTCACATAATTGGCATTCGCCTTTACGTTGATGCTGGCATACAGCGGGTTATATTCCAGCAGGTTGATGAAATCTTCCCCGAATTCCTTCTGGAAGCGCCTTGCAGCTTCTTCCTTGGAAACATATTCAATAGATTTTACATATGGCTTTGCCGCGATAGAATCCCGCAGGGCAATCGCCTGGGCTTCTTTCACATTATCCCTTAAAATAACCTGTACTTCAATACTTTCCTTAAAGTACTTACTCAGCTTATTCGCATGTATCACCACCAATCCAAGGGTTCCCAGCAGGAAAAGTACCAGGGCCACTCCGATGATGGAGTACAGGTAAGAGGGTTTCGACTTCTTTGCTGATGATCTTCCTGATTGAGCCATTAATCTGTTGTTTATCGGCGAAAATAATAAAAATTAGACGTTATGTGTTTAATTTTGCCAGCCAAAACACCAGGGTGTTTCCCGGCGGCAATATAAAAAGTTGTAAGGGTTCATCATTGTTGTATTAATGAATTTAACATTATTTTGCTAAAACGGCCCTTTACAGCCGGATCAACATATTAAATTTACTTTGATAACGTGATTAGGGCAGGATGTATTGTACATCAGCCTGTTAATCACTCATCTGCAATTATATGGAATACAATTTCAGGGCTATTGAAAAAAAATGGCAGGAACAATGGGTACACTCAAAGGTTTACCAGGTAAAGAATGACAGCAGCAAGCCCAAGTGCTACGTGCTGGACATGTTCCCCTATCCCTCCGGCGCGGGGCTGCACGTTGGCCACCCGCTGGGCTACATCTCTACGGATATCTATGCGCGTTATAAAAGACTAAAAGGATATAACGTACTACATACCATGGGTTACGATGCCTTTGGCCTGCCGGCAGAACAATACGCTCTGGAAACCGGCCAGCACCCCGCTGTTACCACCGCCAAAAACATCAAAACCTTCCGGGAACAGCTGGATAACATTGGCTTTTCGTACGACTGGTCCCGTGAGATCAATACCAGCGACCCCTCCTATTACAAATGGACGCAGTGGATCTTCCTCCAGCTGTTCGAAAGCTGGTACAACCGCAATACCCAGAAAGCGGAGCCCATCCGGACGCTGATCGCCGCCTTTGAAAAAGATGGGAATGCCGGCAATCCCTGCCCGGGCGACCGTACCATCCAGTTCACCGCTGAACAGTGGAAAAGCTATTCCGAAAAGGAACAACGCGAAATCCTCATGCAGTACCGCCTCGCCTTCCTCGCCTATGCGGAAGTAAACTGGTGCGCGGCGCTGGGCACCGTACTGGCCAACGACGAGGTAGTGAACGGCGTGAGTGAACGCGGCGGCTACCCCGTGGTAAAAAAGAAAATGCGCCAGTGGTTCCTGCGCATCACTGAATATGCCAACCGCCTGCTGGATGGCCTGGAAACCGTGGAGTTCAGCGAAGCCATGAAAGAAATGCAACGCAACTGGATCGGTAAGAGCCAGGGCGCCGAAATAAAATTCGCGATTAAAAACTCCGACGAAAAGGTAGAAGTATATACCACCCGCCCGGATACCATCTTCGGGGTCGACTTCATGGTTATCGCTCCTGAACACGAGCTGGTACAAAAAATTACCACGCCTGAACAGAAAGCCGCCATCGACGCCTACCTGGAATACGTGCAGAGCCGCTCCGAACGGGAACGCATGTCCGAAGTAAAACAGGTAACCGGCTGCTTTACCGGCGCCTACGCCATCAACCCGTTCGATGGCCGCGAAGTGCCCATCTGGATAGCTGAATACGTACTGGCGGGCTATGGCACCGGCGCTATCATGGCGGTGCCTTGTGGCGACCAGCGCGACTTCAACTTTGCCCAGCATTTCCATCTCCCCATCACCAACATTATCGGGGAAGGATTCAACGGCACGGAAGCCAATCCCACCAAGGACGCCATCCTGCAAAACAGCGGCTTCCTCAACGGTGTCGACATGCGCACCGCAGCGGACCTGGTGATCGATAAACTGGAAGAAATGGGCATCGGCCGCCGCCAGATCAATTACAAAATGCGCGACGCAGGCTTCAGCCGCCAGCGCTACTGGGGCGAACCATTCCCTATCGTATATAAAGACGGGGTGCCTTACGCCATCGACGAAAAAGACCTGCCACTGGAACTCCCCCATGTGGAAAACTATAAACCGGGACCGGAAGGAGAAGGCCCGCTGGCCAATATCACCGACTGGGTGAACATTGCCCCGGGCGTTAAGCGGGAAACCAACACCATGCCGGGATATGCCGGCAGCAGCTGGTACTTCCTCCGCTATATGGACCCGCACAATACCCATACCTTCGCGGATCGCAAGGTCACCGACTACTGGAACCAGGTGGATGTTTATGTAGGCGGTACGGAACATGCCGTAGGCCACCTCCTCTACTCCCGTATGTGGACGAAAGTCCTGTACGACCTCGGTTACATCGGCTTCCAGGAGCCGTTCAAACAGCTGATCAACCAGGGTATGATCCAGGGCTCCTCCCGCTTTGTGTACCGCATCCATGGTACCAACCAGTTCGTTTCCCATGGCCTGAAAGACCAGTACGAAACCGATAAACTGCACGTGGACGTAAACATCGTGGACGGCCTGGTCCTGGATACCGAAGCCTTCAAAAAATGGCGGGAAGAATTTGCCGGCGCCACCTTCCTCCTCGAAGACGGCCAGTACATCTGCGGCCAGGAAGTGGAGAAGATGAGTAAGAGCAAGTTCAATACCGTCAACCCGAACGACCTCGTAGAGAAGTACGGCGCCGATACCTTCCGGATGTACGAAATGTTCCTCGGCCCGGTAGAACAGTCCAAACCATGGGATACCAAAGGTATTGAAGGCGTACACCGCTTCCTGAAAAAACTCTGGCGCCTGTTTGTGGACGAGCAGAAAGGCGTGGTGGTGACCGACGAAAATCCTACCCCGGAGGAACTGAAGATACTGCACACCGCTATCCATAAAATCGACAGCGCTACCAATACCTTCTCCTTCAACACGGCCGTGAGCGCATTCATGATCTGCGTGAACGACCTTACCTCTATCGGTTGCCGCAAACGCAACATCCTGGAATCAGTGCTGATCCTGCTGGCGCCTTACGCGCCGCACGTGGCCGAAGAGTTGTGGCAGCTGATCGGTTTCAACGAAAGCATCCTCAACGCGCCATACCCGGTGTATAAAGAGGAATACACCAAAGAGAGCAATTTCACGTATCCGATTGCCCTCAACGGTAAAACCAAAACCGAGATGAGCCTGGGCCTCGATCTGGACAACGCCGCACTGGAAGCCGCCGTACTGGCCAACGAAACCGTGCAGAAGCTGTTGGACGGAAAGGCGCCTAAACGCGTGATTATTGTAAAAGGAAGGATGATCAACCTGGTGGTGTAAAACCGCCGTCATCCGCGCACGATAAAACGAAACTTAAATGGATGGCCGTTGGTCATCCATTTAAGTTTTGTATATTTAGCAGCCCATCAAGGGCGTCCCTATTTATGCTGAAAGATATTCTTGAGAAATATCAAAGCTCCTTCCAACCGGTAATCGCATTACTGGAGCCCGCTGAGCCTTTGCTGGCGATGGACTTTACACGCAACAATACCTCGCTCACCAACAGTGTGCTGCACGATATTGATAAATTCTGCACCTACATACAGCAAACCCTGCACAATAACGGCTACCGGCTGGGCATAGGCGGCTATGGGGAACACCGCACCATCTATTCCGTCAGTCCGCACTTCGACGCCGGGGAAGAGCCGCGCCGCCTGCACCTGGGCACGGATGTATGGGGCGATGCCGGCACGCCGGTGTTTGTGCCTTTAAACGGGCATGTGCATAGCTTCCGCTTCAACGACCACTTTGGGGATTACGGCGCAACCATTATCCTGCAGCATACCCTGGAAGGCTATACGTTTCACACCCTGTACGGGCATATGAGCCTCTCCAACCTGCAGGGGCTGTACGAAAACATGCCGGTCATTGCCGGGCAGCAGCTGGCCTGGTTCGGGCTGCCGTCGGAAAATGGCGGGTGGCCGCCGCATCTGCATTTCCAGATTATTGAAAACATCGGGTCATACCGGGGGGATTATCCCGGTGTTTGCCGGTATAGCGAAAGAGAGAAGTACCTGGTAAATTGCCCGGACCCGGATTTGATTTTACAGTTGAACCGGTTTATCCGGTAGGGAATACTGCCAGCTAAATATTGGTCGGCATGCAAGCATTAACGCATACCATCCGTTAGTGTAAAAATAACATGCGTTTCCATCCTCCTTACTTATTTTTACCTGCTAAATCGATTGACTAATGAAAAAAGCCGTTACCGTCCTTTTATTTTTGCTGGCCGGCTGCGCTGCATTTGCGCAACAGCCCCTGCATGTAATGTCGTTTAACATCCGCATGAATACCCCGCACGACAGCCTGAACGCCTGGCCATACCGCAAGGATAAAGTAGCCGCTACCGTGCAGTTCTTCGAGGTAAACACCCTCGGTGTACAGGAAGCGTTATACGACCAGATGCTGGATTTACAGCAGCTGTTACCAGGTTATAAATATATCGGGGTGGGGAGAGATGACGGTAAAACGAAGGGGGAATTTTCAGCTATTTTCTACGATACCGCGAGGCTGCAGGTGTTGGATCAACAAACCTTCTGGCTCTCTGAAACGCCTGCCGTGCCGGGCTCCAAAGGCTGGGATGCCGCCATTACCCGCATCGTTACCTATGGTAAGTTTAAGGACAGGAAAAGCGGAAAGATATTCTACCATTTCAATACCCATTTTGACCACATGGGCAAGGTTGCCCGCAGGGAAAGCGCGAAGCTCCTGCTGCAAAAGGTACATGACATTGCCGGCAAAACAGCGGCCATTATTACCGGGGATTTCAACGCCACGCCGGATGACGAGCCTATTCGTGTAATCACTAACGTTAGTGACCCTTTATCTCTCACCGACAGTAAAAGCAAGAGTAAAACGCCACACTTCGGTCCTGTTGGCACTTTCAACGGCTGGAAACAGGGCGAGGCGGAGCCTGCGCCGATCGATTATATTTTCCTGAAAGGGAATGTGGAGGTGTTAAAACATGCAACGATCTCTGAAAGCTGGGGCGGCAGATACGCCTCTGACCACTTCTCCGTATTCTCCGTACTGCGCATGAAATAAGCGATAAAGCACAAGGCCATAACCCGCACGGGCTATGGCCTTAATACTCCTTTTTATAGTTAATCATGCGTATGCTCAACAGTCATGCTGCTTTCTGCAGCGCCTTTGATCTTGTCGTGTACAGAGGTATTGATATCTACGTTGATAGTGATCTTTCCGTTTACAAATGAACCGGTGAAATCGCCCACCTGCAGCTTGCTGATCAGCAGGTCCATAGAAAGTTGGAGTTTACCTTTCCATACAATGCTGCTGTCTGTCACCACTACATCTTTACCCTGCGCTTTCAGGGAGATGGA
Organism: Chitinophaga sp. CB10; assembly: GCA_001870995.2. GTDB lineage: Bacteria > Bacteroidota > Bacteroidia > Chitinophagales > Chitinophagaceae > Chitinophaga. Next base: position 248,433 of record MLAV02000008.1, on the reverse strand, counting down.
ACCGGATAGCTGAATATCCATCGGGATATCCTTGCCATCCCAGGTCAGGCGGCCTTTCAGCACCACGGCAGGATTCTTCTTATCTCCTTCTACCAGTGCGCTTACTCTTACCTGCTGGTAAGTACCCAGCGGCAGTTTAATGGTACCGAGCTGACTGGGAATCGCCAGCAGGTCCACATAACGGTCAGTTTTCAGTTTGAATTCAACTTCGTCTTTTCCTCGTTTAGCCTCAAACGTTATTTGCTTCAGTCTGGCAACGGCGGTATCCCATGTGATGTCGAACCCGCCGGAACGCGCCATGGAGGCGTCCCCCGTGATGGTGGATAAACGACCCGTAGCATCCGCCGAAAGTGATGTGGATGGCCCGATTTGCTCTAGCTCATAGTTGACGCTGGCCGCATTCTTATCATCAATTGGTGGTTGACTCGGCTCAGTCATTTCAGTGTTACATGCTACAAACAGTAGGGCTGCCATGCCCGCAGTAGCGCACATTTGGAGAATTCTGGTTTTCATTTTGATATGGTTTTAATAAAATCTTTCGTATAGGGCTAACGCAGTAAAAATAACGAAGAAATCCGGAATATAGTACGGCTGAGAATTAATTTAAAAAGAAATATCCGGTAACGCATCGCGCTACCGGATATTGATATGAAACAGATGGAATGCTTGCTACTCCTGAGTTTGCTTAATTCGTACAGGCGTGTCCGTGCCATTCACAATACTGGATGCGCTCGTTCCAATCGCACGGATAATCGCCGTGATATTAGATACATCCAGCGTCTTCAGCTCGTCGCCCACGGTATGGTAATACTGATCCTTATCTATCTGCGTGGTGGATATCGTATGGGCAGGCACGCCTAAACGCGCCAGGGTAGCGTTATCCGAGCGATAGAATAAATTTTGCTCCGGGTAAGGGTCCGGGTAAAATTTAAACGTAGAGCCGTTGAGGTTACGTTGCAGTATCTTCCCGAAATCGGACAGCTCAAAGCCGGTGATGAACGCGCTGTTCTTTCCGAATTTGGATTCCTTTCCGATCATTTCGATGTTGAACATGGCTACTACTTTTTCAGGCGGCAGCTGGCGGGAGAAGTACTGGCTGCCGTGGCCGCCGGTTTCCTCCCCGGTGAAGGCCACAAAGATCAGGGTACGCGCAGGTTTGGTGTCACGGAAGTAATTGGCCAGCGAAATCACCGCGGTGACGCCGGAAGCGTCGTCGTCCGCACCATTGGCAATAGAATCCGCGCCCGGCGCGCCGGGTACAATACCCAGGTGATCATAGTGCGCGCTGAAGACCACATATTCCTCCGGCTTGCTGCGCCCCTGGATCACGCCCACCACGTTGGTAAACGGAGATTCCTGCAGGGCTCTTTCCACCTTCACCGTCCACTTGCTGTCGTCCGCCACCGGCTGGGACTCCAGGGCAAACACGAGGTTGAACGGGGTTTCCATCGGCTGCATTTGCTCAATATCCGCCGGGTTATCGTAATACTTCTCGGAGATATGTTCTTTGATCACGTCTATCATCGATGCCAGGCTGGGGTCCACCCATACCAGCGTGTTCTTTTCCAGCTTGCCGCTTTTGCGGGCCAGGGCAAACAATGCGCGGTCGCTTTTGGCGTGTATCACCTGGAAGGTAGCGGTATCCGGCGCCCAGTCGATGCTGCGGGCTTTGCCTACCACGGTTACCGGCCAGTCTTTGGTTTCGCCGTTAACGGTGAGCGTGGCGGATTGCTGCACCAGCTGATATTTTTTAAAGTTCTGCCGCAGTTCCATACCGGACAAAGGGGCGAGCCCGGCTTTTTTAAATTCCTGTTCAATAAAATCGGCTGCCTTGAAAGCGCCTGGGGTACCGGGTTTGCGGCCCATCATGTCATCCGCGGCGAGGGTGCTGACGATGCGGTTCACTTCTTTTTCCTTAATGGCCTGCTGGGCATAGGTATCAGGTATAGATGCTGCCAGCAGCAGCAGGGCGAGTAATTTCTTCATGTTTGAGCTGATATTAAACTTTGTTGGCTGAGTAAAGTACAGGTGAATTTAGCACTTTATAAGTGAATACGGCAATGCATAATTTTCCCCCGGCTTTTGCGTACTTTTGGGATCATTGAAAGATATGTCCAATCAACCTTTAAGACCAGATGAGAACAGGCTCAGCGCCGCTGAGAAGGAGTTCGAAAATAATATACGCCCGAAGGAGATCATTGATTTCTCCGGGCAGGACCAGATCATCACCAATCTGAAGGTATTCATAAAAGCGGCCAAGCTGCGCGGGGAGGCATTGGATCATGTGCTGTTCCATGGCCCCCCGGGTCTGGGAAAAACCACGCTGTCCCGCATCGTGGCCAATGAGCTGGGTGTGAATATCAAGGAAACTTCGGGGCCGGTGATCGAAAAGCCGGGGGACCTTGCCGGGTTGCTGACCAACCTGGAAGAGCGGGATGTACTGTTTATTGATGAAATCCACCGGCTCAGCACCGTCGTGGAGGAGTACCTGTATTCCGCCATGGAGGACTTCCGGATCGATATCATGATTGACTCCGGGCCCAGCGCGCGGTCCATCCAGCTGAACCTGCTGCCGTTTACCCTGATAGGCGCCACCACCCGTTCCGGCCTGCTGACGGCCCCGCTGCTGTCCCGCTTCGGCATTAAATCCAGGCTGGAGTACTACACGGCGGATACCCTGCAAAAGATCGTCTGGCGCGCGGCCGGGCTGCTGGGCAGCAAAATCACGTCCGACGCTGCGGGGGAAATAGCCCGCAGGTCCCGCGGCACGCCCCGTATCGCCAATGGCCTGCTGCGCCGGGTGAGGGACTTTGCGCAGGTAATGGGCAATGGCACGATCGACCTGGAAATCGCCCAGTTCAGCCTCAAAGCCCTTAACGTGGACGAATATGGGCTGGATGAGATGGACAACCGCATCCTGCAGGTGATCATCGAAAACTTCAAGGGCGGCCCTGTGGGCATCACCACTATTGCCACTGCCGTTGGCGAGGAGCCCGGCACCCTCGAGGAAGTCTATGAGCCGTTCCTGATCCAGGAAGGCTTTATCAAGCGCACCCCGCGGGGGCGTGAGGTCACGGAAAAAGCCTACATACATTTGGGCAAAACCCCGTTAAGAGGTAATTCCAATCTTTTATTTTAGGGGGAAAGATATAAGCTTAAATAGGAACACCCGTCCGGTTACAGGACGGGTGTTCCTTTTATAATGCCGCCGCAACGCGGCTGCTGTTATTCTTTCACTACCAGGCGGAACCCATTGCCATGTATGTTCACAATCTCAATATTGGAATCGTCTTTCAGGTATTTCCGGAGCTTGGCAATATATACGTCCATAGAGCGGCCGTTGAAGTAGGTATCGCTGCCCCATATTTTTTTGAGCGCCAGCTCCCTGGGGAGCAGGTCGTTCTTATGCTCGCAAAGCATATGGAGGAGTTCATTTTCCTTGGGCGACAGCGTATGGGACTCCCCGTTGCGGGTGAGGGTGCGGAGCCTGGAATTGAACTCGTAGGAGCCAATTTTGAACTCGTGCTGTTCTTCCTCCTTGCTGTGCAGCTCCTGGTTGCGTTTCAGGATAGCTTTGATTTTGAGGAGGAGCAGCTCACTGTCAAACGGTTTGGAGATGTAATCGTCCGCCCCGAGTTTATAACCCTGGATGATGTCCTCCTTCATGGTTTTGGCAGAAAGGAAGAACAGGGGTATATCCGGGTCCACGTCGCGGATTTCCTCTGCCAGCTTAAATCCGTCCATATTAGGCATCATGATGTCCAGCAGGCAGATGTCAAATTTTTCACGACGGAAGGCCGCCAGCGCCAGGATACCATCTCTGCAAAGTTCCACGTCGTAATCGTTAAGCTCGAGGTAGTTTTTAAGTACCATACCCAGGTTGGTATCATCTTCTGCCAGTAATATCTTAGGTTTACGTTCTTCCATAATCATAAAGGGTTGATTATAACAAATATAAAGTTTTTCTGCGGCACGAAAGGTCGTAAAAATACTGACTGGCGGCCGCCAATAAATTGTTAAAACTGCCGTAGCGCGGTATTATAACGCCTACAACTACACGAAGGTTGCGTATTATCTTTGCCTGATCAGCGATGTAAAAGGATAGCGCAGGTTGCTGTAGTTGATCATGTCTACCACCACGCTGCCAACGGAAATAGGGCTTTCGATGCGGAGCGGCACCTTGTTGGCGTCGTCGCTCACCCAAACCGTCATTTTCTCGCCGCCTTCAAACATAGACCCTTTGATCAGGAGGGGCTTGAATTTGATGGCGCGGAAGGTCCCGAATTTGGTTTTTATCTCTTCCTTACCCATATACCGCACGTAGATGTTGTACACCTGGTCGTCCAGGAACATGGCGAAAGGTATCTTGTCATCCGGCTTGTATTTGCTGAAATCGATATTCCTGGCGTAATAGATGGAGCTGATAACGTCCTGTACGCAGGGGGGAACCGGGTAGGTACCGGTGGTACTGATGGCCTGGTGCCCGGCCTGGTTGAAGACTACGTTATTGTAGATCTTATAGCCGCCTTCGTTGACATTGCGGACAAACTTCAGGGGCTGCAGGGTGGCGGTATCCAGGTAGGTTTCGTAGCGGTCCCTTACTTTGAATACCCAATCGTAGGCGCGGTAGGTTTTACCATCGGCCACGATATGGTACACATCCCGGTTGGCGAACCTTTCCAGTCCTACGTTAAAGGTGGCTTCGCCGGCGCCGATGAACATTTTTCCGAGGGCGTAAAACACTTTGAGGGTTACGGATTCACCTGTTTTAAAGCTGGTATTTCGGATAGAACAGAAATCATTCTGCGCTTTTGCGGGGCGTGTACAGGTTAAAACTAAGATGATAAGTAAGAAATACCGCATTGCAAGAGTCTATTTGTCCTTAATAATTTTCACTCCCAGCAGGAGTACCGTACCCGCAATGGCCGGCAGGAAGAGGTTTATCAACCATATTCCGCCAGTGGCTGCAAGGATGGCTACTTCGTTGGAACTAAGAAAACCCAGGAAGAAGATACTGACTTTTCCCCGGACTCCAAGTTCTGCAATGGCAATGGTGGGAACTACGGCCATTACCAGGTAAATTACACTGTTGAGCAGGAAAGCCTGCCACCACCAAAACTCTACACCCAATGCGTCGAGCAAAATCAAATACTGTGCCGAGAAGACCATGTACCGGAAGGCTGAAAGCAGCAACAGATAACGTAATTCAGCAGGTTGATAGCCGGCGATTATCTCCACATAGCTTTTGAGTTTACGCAACCAACGCACTTTCTCAAATACAGCCAGAATAATTCGTAACCGAAAATATAACAATATCGTCAGTGAGCAAATAATCAACAGCACCCCGAGGACGAAATTCCCCCAGAAATCGCGGTCCAGCCACCTGGAAACCCCTGCCGGCATGAGCCGGTGTATAAAAAAGACCAGCCCAATTAACCCAAAAATAACAGTTACGATCAGCTGGCTGAAGCTCCCTACAATGGTAGCGGCAATGGCTTTGAGTTTGTTCTCGTTGCGGAGGTAGAGTACGCGGCCACCGTATTCGCCTATACGATTAGGCGTATTGATGGAAATGGACACGCCGGAGAGAATGGCGCTGAAGGCTTTCTTAAACGATATCTTTTCCAGGGGCTTGACCAGCAGCTGCCACTTGCGGGCTTCAAAGCCCCAGTTGAAAAACATCAGTACCACCACCAGCGCAATACCCGTCCACCCTTTATGCTGCAGGGAATGGCGCATCTGCTGGATGGATTCCTGCAGGTTATCACGATGGGTCAACTGCAAATAGATGGAGTATCCCAACCAGATGAAAAGGCTTACACCTAATGTGTAATTGAGAATTATTTTGGTACTTTTGTTCAGATATTAAATTTTCGCAAAAATAACCCTGGTTGGCAAACAAACCGAAAATAATTCTGGGCATTGACCCTGGGACCCTTGTAATGGGCTACGGCCTTATATTGGCGGAAGGGAAGAAAGTAAGTCTCATTGAGATGGACGTGCTCAAGTTGTCCAAACACAAGGACCATTACGAACGCCTGCAGGCAATACACAGCAGTGTAGCAGGGCTGATCACCAAACACAAACCCACCAGCTTCGCCATTGAAGCGCCGTTTTTCGGCAAGAACGTTCAAAGTATGCTGAAGCTGGGCCGGGCGCAGGGCGTTGCCATCGCAACGGCTATGCACGCAGGACTGGAAGTAACAGAGTATTCCCCAAAGAAAGTAAAACAGTCTGTTACGGGTAATGGCAACGCGGATAAGGAACAGGTATGGCTGATGTTGCAACGTATCCTCAACATCAGCGACAAACCGGCCTATTTTGACGCTACCGATGCGCTGGCAGTGGCAGTGTGCCATTTTTACCAGGAGAGCAACCCGCTGGCAGGGCTCACCAAATCAAAAGGATGGGAACAGTTCCTTGCCCAGCACCCCGAAAGAATCGTACGCTAGGAAAAGCATATTTCATAAATTCCAAAATTGTAGTTACTTTGTTGAAATTCGATTGTAGTCTTTTACTGCAACGTTACACGCCATGATCCAGCTTAATAGCTTGACTATGAAAAATTACTATCATCCGTTGTACGCCAAAAGTGCAACGATTATTTTTGTATTAACCAGCATCAAGGAGATATGAAAGCGAGAATCTTATTAGTGGAAGACGATCAGTATATCGGCGCGGCAACTAAGAAAAGATTAGAGGAGGCAGGTTATGATGTGGTGCATAGTATTGACGGACAGGCAGCCTGGGAGCAGTTCCAGTCCCGCACCTTCGATATATGCCTGTTGGATGTAGTTATGCCTAAAAAAGATGGCCTTGCGCTGGCTGAACAGATCCGGAAAGTGAATGATCACGTCCCTATTTTGTTTCTTACCTCCAAAAATGAAAAAGAGGACAGGATTAAAGGTCTGCGCACCGGTGCTGACGACTATATCAGTAAACCCTTCAGCATGCAGGAACTCATCCTGCGTATAGAAGTATTCCTGAAAAGAACCCGCAATCAACCGGTAGAAAAATCCAATATCTTCCACCTGGGCAAGCTTACCTTTGATTATGAAGACCTTCGCCTCTATAACGAAGAAGGAGACATTTCCATCAGCCTCACCCAGAAGGAAGCGGAACTACTCCTTTATCTCTGCAATAACCCTAATAAAACACTCAAAAGGGAAGAAATCCTCGCCAATGTATGGGGTAAGGACGATTACTTCCTTGGCCGCAGCATGGACGTATTTATCACCAAACTGCGCAAGCATTTCAAATCAGATCCCCACATACGGCTGGAAACATTGCATGGTGTAGGTTTCCGCTTCAACGTTCCTGGCAAATAATTTACAGGCGGGATACGATGGCCTGCTGGATGGCTTCAAATTCTTCCGGGGATAACTTCAGCTTACTCCGGGAAAAATTCATGTCGTCCACTGAATTGATCGGTATCAGGTGCATATGCGCATGCGGTACCTCCAGCCCTACTACGCTCACTCCTATACGATTACAGGGGATCACCGCCTCAATGGCCCGGGCAATGGGCTTGGCAAACAGCAGGTACTCCGCCATCAAATCGTCCGGAAGGTCAAAGAATTTATCCGTTTCCACTTTCGGAATGACCAGGGTATGCCCTTGGGCCAGGGGAAATATATCCAGGAATGCATAAAACCGGTCGTTCTCCGCAATCTTATAGCTGGGGATCTCTCCACGGATTATTTTCGAAAAGATGGTCATATGGTTTCTATGTTAGCATGATGTAAAATGAAAAGGGCCCCGCCTTGGCAGGACCCTGTAAATATCGTTAAAAAGCGTAACGGTTTACGCAGTAATCTTTTCAATTTTGAAGTTGATCTTGCCATTAGGCGCCAGCACTTCTGCCACTTCGCCTACGGCCTTACCAAGTAAACCTTTTCCGATTGGTGAAGTAACCGAGATTTTCCCGGCCTTCAGGTCAGCCTCTGTTTCTGAAACCAGTTGATAGGTGAACGTTTTCTTATTGGCAACATTGGTGATTGTTACCTTACATAAAATGGAGACTTTGGAAGTATCAATGGAATCAGCCTCCACAATGCGTGCATTGGCAATCGCATTTTCCAGCGTAGCGATTTTCGCTTCATGTAATCCCTGTGCTTCTTTGGCGGCATCATATTCGGCATTCTCCTTCAAGTCACCCTTTTCCCTGGCTTCTGAAATAGCCCTTGCAATCTCTGCACGTCCCTTTGTTTTCAGGATGTTCAGTTCGCTTTTCATCTGTTCAAGAGTTTCTTTTGTAACGTAGTTTACGCCAGACATAACCTGCTGTGTTTTTATGGTTATAAGAAAAAAAAATCAACGCCTCCACTTGCATGGAAGCGTTGTTTTTCTGGTTCTATCGCAAATATAAGCTTTTTTGTTTAAGAAAAGTAATTTACTTTTCGATTTTAATATACTGAAAATCAGTAATTTAAATCGAATCACCACAGCTTGTTCCGCTGCTTAAAGTATATTCAGCTTCTCTAATACAACACGGGGCATCCGGATGCTCGCCTCATGGGAATATCCCGCGATATGCGGCGTCAGCACTACGTTCGGAGCCGCGAGGAAATAAGCCAGCTGCTCTTTATCCCCGGTTGAATAGGTATTCAGTTTTTCGTTTTCCAGTACATCCAGGCAGGCGCCGCGCACGCGGCCATCCTCCAGGGCTGCAATCAGGTCGCTGTTGTTTACCAGCTTACCCCTGGCCGTATTCATAAACCATACGGGATGCGCAAACGAGGAGAAGAACGCCCCGTTGGCAATATAACGGGTTTCGTCCGTCAGCGGCAGGTGCAGGCTCACTACATCCGCCTGGGCAAATACCTCTTCCATCGTCACTTCCTTCACCTCTTCGGTACCGAAACCTTTCTTGTATTTATCGTACGCAATGATATTGACGTCAAAACCTTTCAGCTTACGGGCAAACGTACTGCCGGTATTGCCATAGCCGATGATGGCCACCGTCTTGCCGCCCAGCTCATACGCCCTGTTGCCGTCCCGCTCCCAAATGCCATTTCTCAGTTCCAAATTACTCTTGAGAACATTGTGCATAAGGCTAAGCAGCATACCAACGGCTTGCTCCCCGACGGGATCCCGGTTCCCTTCCGGGCTGCTAACGCAGTGTATGCCTTTACTCTCGGCGTAAGCCACATCTATTAACTCCATACCTGAGCCCAGCCGGCCTATCCACTGCAGTTCCCTGCCGTGGTCAATAATCTGTTTATCAACCCGGATGCGGGTGGTAACGATCAGGCCTACACAGCCCGGAATAGCGGCATATACTTCTTCGTAGGTGATAGACGGCTGATAATCTACTTCAAAGCCCTTGTTTTCCAGCTGGTCCACCAGATATGGATGCACCTTGGCGGTAATTAATACTTTCTTACTCATATCATCTTATGTGATAGGGCTGCAAAGTCCGCGACGGTCAGCTCTTCAGCTCTTTTGCTGAAAATCGGGTCCTGCAGTGTTGCTTTATCGAATAATCCTTTCAGGGGGTTTCTCAGTTGTTTACGGCGCTGCCCGAACGCAGTTTTCACCAATACGAAAAACTTACGCTCTGAAGCCACATCCGCAGGCTGCTCCAGCCGGGTGAGCCGGATCACGGCAGATTTCACCTTCGGCGGCGGATTGAAACAGTTTTCATGTACTTCAAACAGGTACTCAATATGGTAATAAGCCTGCAACAGCACGCTCAGGATACCATAGTCCTTGTTGCCATGCTTGGCAGCCAGGCGCAGGGCCACCTCCTTCTGGAACATACCCACAATCACATCCACGCTGGAACGCCATTCCAGCACCTTAAACATGATCTGCGTGGAGATATTGTAGGGGAAGTTGCCGATGAGCCGGAACTGGCCTTCAAACGGCAGGCTGGCATCCAGGATGCTCACATTGATCAGCTTACCCCGGATGTCAGGATAAGTTTTTTCCAGGTACTGTACTTTTTCGGTATCCAGCTCAATGGCTTTAAAATCAATGCCGGGGATCTGCAAGAGGTATTTGGTAATGGCGCCCCCGCCGGGGCCCACTTCCAGCACTTGCTGGCCTTCTGTTACAGGTAGCGACTCAACGATCTTCCGGGAGATGTTCTCATCCGTCAGAAAATGCTGGCCTAACGATTTCTTTAGTGTGTACATGACTGAGCCGCAAAGATAGCTAAAACCCCGATAACAACGGCCCGGAAAACCAGCCCTCAGAAACTAACTGCTTTCTCTTATCTTTGTCCATTATTGACGCTATAACAGCATGAGTACTCCCAACATGAATAAACCAGTAATAGGCATCACCGTAGGTGACATCAACAGCATTGGCGCAGAAATCATTATCAAAACCTTTCTGGACAACAGAATGATGGAATTCTGTACCCCGGTGATCTTCGCGTCTAATAAGACCATCAACTTCTACCGGAAGCTGATGAATGAGAACAACTTTAACTACCAGTCCATAAAAGACTTTACCCGCCTCAATCACAAGCAGGTAAACGTTTATAACTGCTGGGAAGAAGAAGTGCAGATCACCCCGGGCGTACTCAACGAAGCCGGTGGCAAATACGCCGCCCGCGCGCTGGAAGTAGCTATCCAATGCCTGAAGGACGGCCATATTGCCGGCCTGGTGACCGCCCCCATCCACAAAAACAACATCCAAAGCGAAAAATTCAGCTATACCGGCCATACGCCTTACCTTAAAGACGCTTTCGAAGCCAAGGAGGTACTGATGTTTATGACCGCGGAAAATATGCGTGTAGGCCTGCTCACCGAGCATGTGCCCATCTCCCAGGTGGCTAAATATGTAACGAAGGAAAATATCGTTTCTAAATTACATATGATGAAAGAAAGCCTGGTAAAAGATTTCGGGATCGATAAACCCCGCATTGCCGTACTGGGCCTCAACCCCCATGCCGGGGATGAAGGGCTGATCGGCAGGGAAGAAATCGAGCAGATAGCCCCCGCCATCAAACAGGCGAAAAGCAGCGGCATCATGGCCTTTGGCCCGTACAGCGCAGATGCCTTCTTTGCCCGGGAGATGTATGCCAAATTTGACGGCGTACTGGCCATGTACCACGATCAGGGCCTGATCCCATTCAAATCCCTCGCCAGCGGCGAAGGCATCAACTACACCGCCGGCCTGCCTATTGTCAGAACCTCTCCTGACCACGGCACCGCCTTCGATATCGCCGGTAAAAACCTGGCGGATCCCAGCTCTTTCAGACAGGCCATCTTCACTTGCCTGGAGGTGATTGAACAGCGCGCCCGCTACGCGGAAAACACGAAGAACCCGTTGAAAAAGACAGAACTGGCATCTGAATAACGTCATTTTGCTGTTAATAGCAGAGGGGACAACGCTATGAGCGCTGTCCCCTCTTTATTTCATCCTGTGCCGAAATGCTTATTTGCTGGCCTGTTGCAGCAGCTGCTTGGCATAACCTTCGCCCCAGTTAGGGTCCAGTTTGCCGGCAGGTTTGAAGGCGGCGTATTTCTGTAACGCTACCTCCAGCAACGCTTTACCGCCTGTTTTGCTGCCCCCGAAGGCTTCCGGCGTATATAACAGCGCCTGGCCCTGCAACAGGTACACCCGCGGGTTCTCTGCATTCAGCTGCTTGCCTTCTTCCAGCGCTTTGGCTGAAATCATTCCGTACTGCTCTCCGCGGTTCATCGGGTCTACCGTGAGGCGCGCCGTAGCAATGAGGGATTTGATGCAGGCAATTTCAGAGGCGTTGCCATTGAGCTGCTCCGCCTTGGTCAGGTCTGCTTCTGCCTGATCCGCCAGGCCGTCTACCTTACTTTTATCTTTCTGCATCAACGCACTCATCACATTGCAGTAAGCAGCGTAGTAATAAGGCTGCCACTGGCTCTTTTCCGCGCCGCCGATACGTTCAAACAATCCCGCTTTCTGCAGCAGGGCATCCGGGGTGAAAGTAGCGGTGCTGTCCAGCTCACCGATGTTCTTGGCCATCGTTTGCTCATACTGTGCGCTTTGCGCCATGGTAGCCGAAGAAATGCCGGCCATTACTACTAATGATAAAAGGAAACGTTTCATAATATTTGATTTTTTTAGGGAGAGATTTAAAGGTTGTTAATAATGTCCTGACGTCTGTCAGTACCGAAGTTCATGAACATGCCGACGAAGATAAATCGCGGAACATTCGGCACGATCTCGTTCCTGCGCAGCCCGTCGCTGCTGTAACGGTAGCCAAAAACCTGTTGCTGGTTGAATACATTGGATACTTGTACCACGAATATAGTGAAGGCTTTGCGGATAGAGGTCAGGTAGCTTACGCTGGCCCCTACGGAGTTGTAATTGATCGTTTTATCGCTCATAAATTTCGATACCGGCTGGTTCGGATTGTAGTACGGGCGGCCGCTGGCGAAGCTGTACGTCAGGCCGAAGTTGGTTTGTATCTTCGTCACGAAGTACTTAGCCACAAAGCTGGCGGTATGATTGGCGGCAAAATCAGGTTGTACCCTGTAGGGATAATTGAGGTAATCCCGCTTGGTATCCAGGTAGGAGTAGGATACCCAGTAGTCCATATTCTTCACGGTTTTTCTGTCTCTCCAAAACACCTCAATACCTTTCGCAAAGCCATCCCCGTTGTTGTTATAGTCCGGCACCGTTTTCACAAGGTTTTTATATTGCTTGTAAAACACCTCTGTGCGGAAAGTATAGAAGTTACTCAACAGCTGATAGCTGGCAATGTAATGCGTAGCCTTCATGTAATCCAGCCCGCGGTCGAAGCGGATATACTGGGGTTCCGGCTTTTGATAGTAGTCGCCATACGCGAGGGTAAACTGCCCGTTATAACCCACCTTGTACGCCAATGAGGCACGTGGCGCAAAGTTCAATTTACCCAGTACGGACGAGTATTCGGTGCGGCCGCCAAATCTCCCTGCGAAAGCAGGGGTAAAATAAACATCCGCTTCTGCAAAACCTGCTGCGTAGTTATCCACGTAGTTCAGGTTGTACTGATTGAAGGCAGAGCGTTCCACGGCATACTGGTACTCCGCTCCCACCCGCAATGCGGAGAAGTTGCCAAGGCCTTTTGTGAGCATGAGCTTCGTTTGCGTAAGGTCCGAACGTACGCCGATATTGGTTTCCGCAGGATTTTTAGGAAGGGTGTCCGTTTTAATCTTGTCCGTATTGGTACTGAAAGACGCGCCGGCATAGAGTTTCCAGCCGCTGCCCAGGTTTTCCCGGTAGGTCATGTTGGTATAAATATTATGGTTGCGCACCTGGTAGGACTCCGTACTACCCGGGTATTCCAGGCTTTTGTAATCGAAGCCCATATTGCTCCAGTTGGCATAGCCATAGAATTTCAGCATACCGGTTTTAGAAGTCTTCCTCCTGAAATTGGCGGAGGTACCGATGATTTCAGGGCCGAGGTTTACTTCCTGCTTCGGTTTCACCACGTTAAAATAAGGCGCGAGGTTGGTATAATCCGCTTCCACGCCGTAGGAGGTCCGCTTGTCCTTAGAAAGCGTTTCCACACCGCCGTTCACGCCGATGACAGACACGCCGGCGGAAGCGGAGGACCGGGCAGGCAGGTCAGTGGATTCCAGGATTAACGCGGATGAAAGGCCTTGACCGTATTGGGCGGAATAACCGCCGCTGCTGAACGTAGTTCCTTTGAAGAGGAATGGGGAAAACCTTCCTCTGCCCGGCATATCGGGTACGCCGCTGGAAAAGGGATTCCGGACGAGCATACCATCGATCACGGTTTGCGTTTCGTAGCCGGTACCGCCACGTACGAAGAGTCCTTCACGGTCGTTCGTTTGCTGGGTTCCCGGCAATGTTTTAATAGCATTCACGATATCGGCGCCGGCGCCGGCGGTGGTAACGATGTCCAGCGGTTTCAGGACGGTATTCTTTTTTTCGTCGCTGGCTTCAAAGCTGCCGGCGGCGATGGTTACCACTTTCAGCTCGCGGGCTGCGTTTTTAAGTACGATATCCAGCTGTTGGGATTCGGCGGTATTTATTTTCATTTCCAGGGGCTGGTAACCTGCCATGGTGGCTATCAGGGTTTGCTCGCCGGCAGGCGTTACCTGGAAGCTGAAGGAGCCATCCGCTTTAGTGACAGCGCCATCATAGGAATCTTTTATGGAGATGTTAGCGCCGGCTACAGGACGTTTTTTGCCATCGGTTACCTTCCCGGAGATATTCACCTGGGCAGAAAGCCATGCAGGCAACAGTACAGCGATGATTAGAAGTCGGTTGAACAGTGACATAATCGTAGGGGATCATTTTGTTGAATCAAAGGTATAATGGCTACAAAGCAGCGCAAAAAAACGCCGGGATTATTCGGCCAAATTTCACCGAATATTTAGGGGATTTCACCGATGTCCCTTTACCAGCAAAGGATTCAGCGGTTTAAAAACGGGGATAACCCGGTATTCCAAACTATCTCCACCGGTGAAAATTACCGGTGAAAATGGTTTGATTTCCTACCGTACGAGGGCAGAATCCTAACTGGCGCTGATACACTGACCGTCCGGTATATATGGGCCGCCAAAGCAGCCGGCAACCTGGTAACAGTGACGGATATATTTCCCTTAGGGCTTTCCCACCGGGTCAAGGGGTCACATGAACGGGTTATGGGGGGCGGGTAAAAAGAAAAAGGCTCCCCGGTTATCGGAGAGCCTTTCGCTATATCATTGTATTCGCTTATGCGAATCTTGGTTTCAGTTCATTGGCGAGTGTAACCATTTTCTTGATGCCATCTTCAGGCAGGTTACCTTTTTTGAACTCGGCCAGTACGTCCGGCAGGCGCACGTCCATTTCGTTCAGGAATGCTTCTTCGAAAGCTTTTACCTGTTTAACAGGCACTTCGCGGAGCAGACCGTTGGTACCCAGGTAGATCATAGCGATTTGCTTTTCTACAGGGTATGGAGCGAACTGGGCTTGTTTCAGGATTTCCACGTTACGCTGACCTTTGTCGATAACGGCTTTGGTAGCAGCGTCCAGGTCGCCGCCGAATTTGGAGAAGGCTTCCATCTCACGATATTGCGCCTGGTCCAGTTTCAGGGTACCGGATACTTTCTTCATGGATTTGATCTGGGCGTTACCACCTACGCGGGATACGGAGATACCTACGTTGATAGCAGGACGGATACCGGCGTTGAACAGGTTACCTTCCAGGAAGATCTGACCATCGGTGATGGAGATTACGTTGGTAGGGATGTACGCGGATACGTCGGAAGCCTGTGTTTCGATGATAGGCAACGCTGTCAGGGAACCGCCACCTTTTACCAGGTGTTTGATGGATTCCGGCAGGTCGTTCATCTGGCGGGCGATTTCATCTTTGTTGATGATTTTCGCAGCGCGCTCGAGCAGGCGGCTATGCAGGTAGAATACGTCGCCAGGGTAAGCTTCACGGCCAGGAGGGCGTTTCAGCAGCAGGGACACCTCACGGTAAGCAACGGCCTGTTTGGACAGGTCATCGTACACGATCAGTGCAGGGCGACCGCTATCGCGGAAGAATTCACCGATGGCAGCACCAGCAAAAGGAGCGTAGAACTGCAGCGGAGCAGGATCAGCAGCGTTAGCGGCTACGATGATGGTGTAAGCCATGGCGCCTGCTTCCTGTAATGTTTTCATCACACCGGCAACGGTAGATGCTTTCTGACCTACGGCAACGTAGATACAGTACACTGGTTTACCAGCGTCATAGAATTCTTTCTGATTGATGATGGTATCGATGCAGATGGCAGTTTTACCAGTCTGACGGTCACCGATTACCAACTCACGCTGACCACGGCCGATAGGAATCATCGCGTCGATCGCTTTAACGCCTGTCTGCAGTGGTTCTTTTACCGGCTCACGGAACAGAACGCCCGGTGCTTTACGCTCCAGCGGCATTTCATACAGTTCGCCGGTGATTGGGCCTTTACCATCGATAGGTTCACCCAGTGTATTTACTACGCGGCCAACCATACCTTCACCTACGTTGATAGATGCGATCTTTTTGGTACGACGTACTTTATCACCTTCTTTAATGCCTGTTGATTCACCCATCAATACCACACCTACGTTGTCTTCTTCCAGGTTCAGTGCAATAGCTTTAACGCCGTTGCCGAACTCAACCAGTTCACCGTAACTTACGTTACCCAAACCGTAAATGCGGGCAATACCATCACCCACCTGCAATACTGTACCTACCTCTTCCAGGTTAGCATCAGCATTGAAGTTGCTTAACTGCTGGCGTAATATCGCCGAAATTTCATCAGGTTTAATATCAACCATAATTATGCTTTTTAAAAAGAGTCGTTAGAGTATATTATTGTAACGACAACAGCTTTGCGTGTACGCAGCGGCTGCTGTATTATTAACGTATTTCGGATACGTAAACATTCTTGGTGAATTGCTGTCTGAGGCCATTCAATTCGTGCTGAATAGAGGCGTCATACAGCTGATCTCCAGCTTCGAGTACAAACCCGCCGATAAGCGCAGGGTTTACCTTCGCTTCCAGCTGTACCTGCTGGGTACCGTCAGCCACACGCTGTTTGATCAGGTCCAGCGTAGCCTGTTCCATCGGAACAGCGGTAGTGATTTTTACAGTAGCGATGTTTTTGATCACATTGTACTGTGTGCCAAATTCCGTGGCAATTTCAGGCAGGTTGCTTTCGCGGCCTTTATTTACCAGCAATTTGATGAACAGCTGCGTAGTTTGGGATACACGGCCATTCAGTACTGCGTCCAGGATTTTCAGTTTCGCATCCGCCTTGATGATCGGGCTTCTGAGTAACAGTACCAGGTCGCGGTTTGTTTTCATCACCTGTTGAAAAAACAGCATATCGTTATGCACTTCTTCGAGCTGGTTCTTTTCCAGGACCAGGTCAATCAATGATTTTGCATATCGGGATGCTAAACGGGGATTCTGCATATCGCTTATAGCTTTTAGCCTTACGCCAGCTGTTTGCAGCCGGTGGTCAGCCTATTCTTAATTCAATTTGATTTCCTGTGCCAGTTGTTTTACGTAACCTTCCTGAGCAGATTTGTCTGCCAGCTCTTTTCTCAGGATCTTTTCCGCTACTTCGATAGCGAGGTTACCCACCTGGTTTTTCACCTCCGTTAACGCAGCCATTTTCTGACTTTCGATAGCGGCATACGCTTCAGAGATGATCTTTTTGGCTTCCGCCTGCGCCTGTGCTTTAGCTTCGCCGATGATCTGATCTTTAGCGTCTTTAGCTTCTTTCAGGATTTTGCTTCTTTCTGCTTTAGCTTCAGCCAATACATGTTCATGCTCAGCCTTCATCTGCGCCATTTCTTCTTTCACTCTTTCCGCAGAAGCGATAGAATCAGCAATAGATCCTTCCCTTTCTTTCAACACTGCCAGGATAGGAGTCCAGGCAAATTTCTTCAGGATGAGGAATACAATAACGAAGATTACAAAGGAGATGATAAATAAGCCGACCGCTGGTATCAACAGATCCATATTACGAGGATTTAATTTTTTGTGTGTTTGTAAAGATTACTGCATCCATTGCCCTGTGCGCCGGATGCAGTAAAAAGTTTGGCTTACATAACTACCGCCAACAGACCAGCGATTACACCGAAGAGAGCAACACCCTCAACCAGCGCAGCAGCCAGGATCATGTTTGCACGGATGTCGTTTGCAGCTTCTGGTTGACGAGCGATAGATTCCAGAGCGCTCTTACCGATGTTACCAACACCCATACCAGCCGCGATAGCAGCGATACCGGCGCCGATTGCACCACCAGCTTTAGCTAAACCTGAAGCAGACGCAGCAGCTTCGTTAGCAGCCTGCAATAAAACAGTCAAAAGTGCCATAATGAATATGTATTTGAATTAAAAATTAACTAATTAACGTTGGCTGATACCACACCGCTTAGTGATGCGCCGCGCCATGTGCATCATCATGCGCGCCTTCCATCGCCTGACCGATAAATACAGAAGTCAGCGTAGCGAAGATGAACGCCTGGATAAACGCTACCAGCAATTCCAGCATCATCATTACGATGTTGAACAGGATAGTGATAGGCAGGAAGCCATAACCAGCAACAGCGCTGATGCCTCCGAATATAAATACCAGGGAGATAATGCTCAGAATGATAATGTGACCCGCCAGGATGTTGGCAAAAAGTCGGATAGCCAGGGATACAGGCTTGGTAAACACACCGATCAGCTCCACCGGCGCCAGGATGATTTTTACGCCACCCGGTACCGGAGGGTTCAGGATGTGACCCCAATAGTGCTTGTTGGAAGCAAACAGGATAGCGATGAAAGCAATGATCGCCAGCGCCGCAGTTACTGCAATGTTACCGGTTACGTTGGCAGAACCAGGCAACAGACCCAACAGGTTGTTAATCAATATAAAAAAGAATACAGTCAGGATAAATGGCGTGTATTTTTCCGCCGCTTTACCAGGAATATTCGGTTTTACCACCTCATCTCTCATGAAAATGATCACCGGCTCAATCAGGCCCTGGAACCCTTTAGGCGCTTTCTTGCTGCCGCGGGTTTTGTAAGCCTTGGCCACGCTCAGCATCATCCAAACCAGCAGGATCGCTGAAATGAGCATGGAAGTGATATTCTTGGTAATAGAGAAATCGTAGATTTTTTCGCCGGTAGGATTGTCATTCGCATCCACCGCAATGATGGTACCGGTGGCATATTTTTCACCCAGGCCTTTCTCTTCCAGGTAATGCTTGGTAACCAGCCTGTAACCATCGTGGGATTTATGACCGTGCTCAAAAGCAGAAGACATAAAGGTAGAGGTACCGCGGGTAGGATTGTAAATGATCACAGGTAACGGAATAGTTACAGGAGTATGCTCATTGATATCCATAATATGCCAATCGTGGGCATCCTTAACGTGACCCAGGATCACCTCCTTCGCATCAAAAGGCTTTTTGGCTTCGCTGGCGCCAGCTTCGTGCTGCTCAGTGCCATGGCCGCCTTCATTGTTTACAGCTGCAAAAGAGGAATTACTAAAACCGTGAAGGCCCAAAGCCATCACAAGTGCTACCATACTATGTTTGAACCGACTGAATGAAATCACCGCTTTCTGAAATTTTGCGCAAAGATAAATACTTTTATCTCAAAAATTCAGCGATGATGAAAAAAAAGGAAGGTATTATATAAGGTTGTTGAAAATCACCGGGTTATAACTTGATCAAGCGGGATTTTTTTCGCCCAAATTTCCCTGATTTTTAGGGAATGAATAGTGTCAAATTTATATTTAAAATTTCTTTATATATCAAATGGTTGCTGAACCGATGGAACGCTTGAAATTTCACCGGCGGCGCCCCGGTGCGCTTCCGTTCATCAACCCGCCGCAGAAGCATTAAACTGCATGCTATGCAGCTTGTAATAAAAACCCTCCTGCCTCAATAACTCCTCATGACTGCCCATCTCCTTAATCTCACCCTTATCCAGCACTATAATCTTATCCGCCTTGCTGATAGTCGACAGGCGGTGCGCAATGATAATAGCAGTCCGGTCCGCTATCAGCTTGTCAATCGCATGCTGTATAAGTAATTCAGACTCAGTATCCACAGAAGATGTAGCCTCGTCCAGCACCAAAATAGCCGGGTTGTACAGCAACGCCCGCACAAATGAAATCAGCTGCCGCTGCCCCAACGATAAAGTACTGCCCCGCTCCATCACCTGGTAATCATACCCGCCCGGCAACTGCATGATAAAGTCATGAATACCAATCAATTTGGCCGCGGAAATCACTTCCTCCCGGCTGATCGAAGGATTATGCAACGTAATATTGTCGTAAATAGACCCTGAGAACAGGAATACGTCCTGCAGCACCACCCCTATCCGGCTTCTCAACGCCGGCAGGGAATAATCCGCCAGGTCAACCCCGTCAATCTTAATACTGCCCTTCTGCACCTCATACAACCGGTTAAGGATGCTGATAATCGTGGTCTTACCGGAGCCGGTATGCCCCACAATAGCCACCGTATCCCCCGGCTTCGCCTCAAAAGTGATATCCTTCAACACATAACGGTCTTCCACATACGCAAAGGAAACATGATCAAAGCTGATCGCCCCCTTCATATCCTTACCGAGCGCCTGACCCCTGTCAGGGATATAATCCTGGTTGTCCAGTATCTTAAATACCCGCTCGCTGGCCACCAGCCCCATCTGCAGGGTGTTAAACTTATCGGCCAGCATCCGCAGCGGGCGGAAAAGCATATTCAGGTACATGATGAACGCTATCATCACCCCCTGCGTCACTTCATAATTCAATACCTTGTTGGAACCCCACCATACCATCAGCCCCAAAGAAATCGCCAGGATGATTTCCACCACCGGGAAAAACACCGAATAGGCGAAAATCGCGTGGATGTTCGCATCCCGGTGATCCTTGTTGATCTGCCGGAACCTGGCAAACTCCCGCTTTTCCCCCGTAAACGCCTGCACCACCACCATACCGGTGATGTGCTCCTGCACAAAGGCATTCAACGCAGATACAGCGTTGCGCACCTGGTAAAAGGACTTGTTTACGCTCTCTTTGAAAATATAAGTGGCAATGATCAGGATCGGGAAGGGCGACAAACTCACCAGCGTCAAACGCCAGTCTTCCAGAAACATCACCGTCAGGATGGCGATGATCATCAGCAAATCAGCCACGATGCTGATAATCCCTTCGGAAAACACATCGTTGATGGCCTCAATATCGTTGATGGTACGGGTGGTAAGCGTACCAATCGGGGTTTTATCAAAAAATGCAAGGTTCAGCCGCACAATCTTCTTGTACACGGTAACCCGCAAATCCTTTACTACCGACTGCCCCAGCCAGTTGGTCAGGTAGGAAAAGAAAAACCTTACTACCGTTTCCAACAGCAGTAAGGCTATCTGAATGATCGTTACCCATACCAGCATCTGCATCAGCTGGTTGGAAATA
The DNA here is from genome assembly GCA_001870995.2 of Chitinophaga sp. CB10. Taxonomy (GTDB): domain Bacteria; phylum Bacteroidota; class Bacteroidia; order Chitinophagales; family Chitinophagaceae; genus Chitinophaga. The sequence goes on along the minus strand of MLAV02000008.1, from coordinate 227,558 downwards.
TATTTATCCACCGTCACCTGTATGAGGTAGGGCCGCAGCGGCGAAATAACCGCCAGCACCACCGTCAGCAACATGGACACGATAAACGAGCGCTTGTAAGGCACAGCAAATGAGAAGATGCGTCTTAAAAGACTGGAATCAAAAACTTTCTTTACTGCGATATTTTCCACGTTCGTTTAGCTATTAATTATTCTATGATTTCTTTTCGTCCTTCATGATCTGCCTGTACGCCTTGATAAAGATAGCGCCCAAATTTTTATGTGGCGGTACATAATCGCTGAAAAGCTCCTTATTGCGGGCATCGCCGGCAAATTTTTTCGAGAGCTGCGCCCACATCACCACCCAGTCTACATTCTTACCGCTTCTTACCACATCTTCCAGGCTGCGGATGATCGGCTCGTTCACAAAGCGGGTACCCACCTGTTTGGAGGAAATAATATGCGCCTCGGGCGATTTTTCCAATACCGTCGCCAGGTTGTGATAACCGCCGCAGGAACCCAGCACCACAATCTTCGCAGAGCTTTGCAGGTTGTCCAGCGTAGTGTTCACATGGTAACTATGCCCGCGGTGGATGAAGATGGAAGGATGGATATCCTGCTCGTCCAGGTATTCGGAGAGTTTGGTGATCGCTTCCTTATCCCCCGGCTCATCGATTGGCAGGTTGGCGTAAATGGTAGTAGGCTTGCCTTTCAGGGAAGTAATGGTGGTCCAGTACTTGCCTTTTACCACGCGCCAGTCGCCGGCAGGGAAGTTGGTCATAAAGCTGGCGTAAGATTCCTGGCCATCTTTATCCCCATAGAAAAACACCTGCTGGTACACCCGGCCGCTATCGCTTTCCAGGCTGTTGAAGGTCACGTAGTTGATCGGCGGCAGTTGCAGCTTGCTGGCCATATCCGACGCCTTGGAAGAATCGTTGCCGTTTTCTGCCTCGGTTTCAAATAAGCTGGTCAGCAACTGGTAGATCACCGTTCCCCGGCGATCGCTGTGCTTTTTCACGTAAGCCAGGTTCTTTCTTACCTCGGCACGCAGGAAGTCCAGCAGCTTCGGATCCCGGATGCTGCCGAAAGAGTTGGCCACATCCACGGCATCTTCCAGGTCTTCCGTTTTCTCCAGGTTCTGCACATACTTCTGCATGAGGTAGTTGGAGTTTTCCGGCGCCATGGATTTGAGGAAGTTATCCAATGTATTGAAACCCGCTGCCATCGCAATAAACTTCTTGAAACGGTCAAAGTTCACCATCATCAGCAAGCTGTCGCCACGGGGCGGCTTCATACGGATCATCATCTGGTCGTACAAACCGGCATTGCTATGGTTGGTATAGCTGGAAGTGTACAACTCTTCCTGCCCGTTCACAATCAGGTAATACAGTTCTTCCGGGGTAAAGTCGTTCACGATGCGGAACCTTACATTGGCCGGCTCTTCGTGCAGGTCGTTCACTTCGCGGATATAAATAAGGGATTTGGCCTGCATATTCTCCATCATGGCTTTCATACCAATGGGCTGCCGGCCTTCACTTTTCATTTTTTGCAGGTTGATAGTGGATTTCACCATCTGGCGGTAATACTGGCGGTCGTTATCGGCGATTTTTTCCAGCTGCTCCACCGTAGTGGTGCCGGCCAGGATTTCGTCGATGAAAGGCAGTATGCGCGTGCTTTGCGGCGATTTACCAATCCGCACGATCGTCTGTACGATCGGGTCCTGGTTGCGTTTGATGGCTGTGGCCATCGGCGTATAGGAGGTCGCGTAGGTCAGCACCTGGTTAGGATACTTGCGCGCCACGGCAGCTACAATCGAGTCAGTGCCCGGATACCCGAGGTAATCACTGAGCTTCGGCATTACCGTCTCCAGGTTATCAAAAGCATATTTGGTAAACACCAATCCCCTGGCATCCTTATAGCCCGGGTTGTCCTTAAAGATTTCAATCAGCCTTTCAGAACCTTCGAAGGAAAGGCCCTGGATGTATGGAAAAATGCTTTTGCCTTTAATATCGGCATGCATCATATTCACATATGCGTTGATGATAGCCGGCGCTTCTTCCGGCTGTAAAAGGGTACGCGCCCTTTTGTAATTGTAATCCTTCAGTACGGAATAAATGCCTGTCAGGTATTTCACTTTCAGGCGATGATCCAGGGAACTGTCCCTTTCAATCTCTTCCTGCAGCTTGTCCACCTGCTTGATGATGGCATTCGTTACCTGTAAATTGATGGTTTGATCGTCGGACACGCGCACCAGGTCGTCGGCCTTGCCGTCGAACTTCGCTGCTGCCGCCTGTTCTTTGTCAATGTTATCATGGAATCCCTGCCTGGTGATGGGTATCTGCAAATGACTGCTTTGCGCGTGCACCCGGCCGCTTTGAGAAGCCGCCAGCAAGAAAATGAATAAAAATTTCCTCATTATAATTCTCCTTTTCAGCCAACCTGATAGCAAATTTACAACCAATTTAGCAACCAGCGGTGTAAATGCCGTTATAGACTAGCTTTTAAGCACAAATAAATATGTTTTTCGTATATCTTTATAAAGTCCGGTGGAATTTTCCACCAAAGAGGTAACAATTAAACAAGGCTAACTGTTAAATGGTACCATACTATGCAGACATTCACCAGCGACATTTCCGGCAAACAGTTCCCGGAAACTGAAAAAGTGAGCGCAAAACTGATCCGCCCTTCGCTCATGCGGATGATCAAATCCGATCATCCCGACTTTAACCACAAGTGCCACATCGCGCTGTCGGAGCTGACCCACTACCGGCAAAAGTTCTATGAGTCGCTGTTTTCAGACGAAATGGGGGAGCTGACGGCCGTGGAGCGGCAAGTCCTGGAAAACCTCAAGAGTAACCGCACCCTGTCCGATAAACTGGAAGAAGACAATCAAAACGCTACGCTGACCTACGGGCAACGCCTGGCGGATAAAATCGCGGATTTCGGCGGCAGCTGGACCTTCATTATCTCCTTCCTCGTGTTCATCCTCGGCTGGATGGCCCTCAACGTCTACTACCTGATGAATAAAGGCTTTGACCCCTACCCTTTCATCCTGCTCAACCTCATCCTCTCCTGCCTGGCCGCCTTGCAGGCGCCCGTCATCATGATGAGCCAGAACCGCCAGGAGGAAAAAGACCGGCGCAGGGCCAAGAACGATTATATGATCAACCTCAAATCCGAACTGGAAGTGCGCATCCTGCACGAAAAAATAGACCATCTCATCATCACCCAGCAGCAGGACATGCTGGAGCTGCAACAAGCCCAGCTGGAAATGATGAACCAGTTACTCGCGGCAGTTAAACCCAAGGATAACCATAAAGATACAGATAGCAAACAATCGTAATAACCCGGCCCCGGGGAATTTGTGTTAACTTGCAGCGCCACCCGGTCAAAGTAATACCCATGGTGAATTAACAATTTCATAATGTTATTTTTCCATTAATCACAAGTCTCAGAATCTAATTTTGTGGCGTCTTTTATAAAAGCTAAAGAATATGATAGACCAAGCCGTAGCTGGAAAAATACTGGTAGTAGACGATGAACTCGATATTCTTGAGATCATCAGTTATAACCTCAAGTCTGCCGGGTATGACACTGTAACTGCGAAAGACGGCAATGAGGCTATTCAGAAAGCTAAAATTTTCCGTCCGGACCTGATCATGCTCGATATCATGATGCCTAACAAAAACGGTATCGATACCTGCCGCGAAATCAGGAAGTTCCCGGAGTTCAAAGATACCATGGTGCTGTTTTTAACGGCCCTCAACGATGAGAAGTCCGAGATCGACGGACTGAACATGGGCGCCGATGATTACATCGCCAAGCCTATCAAACCGAAATTACTGGTGAGCCGCATCAACGCCCTCTTCCGCCGCCTGCACAAGCCGGAGGAGCAGCAGTTGCAGCTGGGCGACCTCATCATCGACCGCGAAAAATTCACCGTTACCTACAAAGGCCAGGAGATCATCCTTGCCAAGAAGGAATTCGAATTGCTGCAATTACTGGCATCCAAACCCGGCCGCGTGTTTCTCCGGAACGAGATTCTCAACCAGGTATGGGGTACGGAAGTGATCGTGGGGGATCGTACCATCGACGTGCATATCCGTAAGATCCGCCAGAAAATAGGGATCGACCTCATCACCACCGTCAAAGGGGTGGGGTATAAATTTGAGATGTAATTTTTCCCACCATATTAGCCGCCTTTGGCGGCTTTCTTTTTTTATTTTTTTGGGGAGAAGTTAGTGCCGCAGGCCACGCCTCTCCGGTAATAGCACAAGCCCGCGGGCCACGTGCCATGCAGGTCGCCGCTGCCTTATGCAACAGGCTCCGGGCCCCTCTACGCTACCAGACAATTTTATGGCAAGTAAAAAATTTAAAGTAATTTCCCACTATTACAATAATTACTCACTCTGGAGTATGTTTAAAACTAAAAACCTTTCGCCGCAGAAGCTTGCGGGGTTCACAGCGCTGGTTATTTCCCTGGTGATCGCCTTGTTTAGCTACCTGGTGTCGGGCGACTATAAAATCACTGCCGGCGCGTTCGTGCTGACCTTCCTGGTTTCCTATTACCTGTACCTGTACACCCTGCAGAATTTCATCTACCGGAAGATCAAACTCATTTACAAATTCATTTACCAAACCAAGGCCTCCAAAAGAGAAGAGTTTTTCAATAAGAACATCCTTCCGCTCAAAACCATTGAAGAAGTAAGCGAAGACGTGGAGAAATGGGCCAGCCAGAAGAAGGAAGAACTGGAAAACCTGCGCCGCAACGAGGAGTTCAGGAAAGAGTTCCTGCTCAACCTCTCCCATGAACTGAAAACGCCCATCTTCGCCGTGCAGGGCTACATCCACACCCTGCTGGATGGCGCGCTGGAAGATCCCAGCGTCAATAAAATGTTCCTGAAAAACGCCACTAAAAATATTGATCGCCTGTGCCGCCTGCTGGACGACCTGGACGAAATTTCCAAGCTGGAAAGCGGGGAAATGACAGTAAACGTGGAAGATTTCGTTATACAGGACCTGCTGAAAGATGTATTCGATACCCTTTCCCTGAAAGCCAATACCAAAGGCATTAAATTCAGCATCAAGAAAGGTTGTGAGACCCCGCTGCACGTGGTGGCGGATAAGGAAAAGATACGCCAGGTACTCATCAACCTGGTGGATAACTCCATCAAATACGGCAAACAGGATGGCCACACCATCGCCAGCATCTACAACATGGATGGCAAGCGTGTACTGATCGAAATTTCCGACGATGGCATCGGTATGGCGGAGGAACACCTCCCCCGCGTATTCGAACGCTTCTACCGGACGGACCGCGCCCGCAGCCGCGACATTGGCGGTACCGGCCTGGGCCTCGCCATCGTAAAACACATCGTGGAAGCGCACGACCAGTCCATCACCGTCAGGAGCAAGCCTGAAATCGGCAGTACTTTCGGATTTACGCTGGAAGCCGGTAAAGGAGAATTCTAAAAGCGGTATTGGAGGCGGCAGGTCAGCACGTTATCGTCCAGGTCCTGCTCGTAGCCAGGTAAAGCCGTAGCTTCATTTTTCACCCAGTCATAGTACACGCTGAGCTTCAGGTGCTCGTTTAAATAATACAGGTACCCGAAGCCCAGTGTATTATATCGTATATCCGCCTGCGTTAGCCCGGCGTCAGGCGCGCCTATCTGCTTCCCCTTTACATCCGTATTCGGATCATACCAATCGTACCTGACCACCACCTGGTGCTTGTCGCTGGCCAGGTTTTGAATAAAATACAGGTAGGCCCCGTCGAACTTGCGGATGTAGAGCGGCGCATAACTGCCATCTGATTTCATGGGGATAGTACCCGGCGTTTCCGTTGTCAACGCCGTAGCGGTTTGCTTGCCGCGGATGTACTCCGCCCTGAACTGGGTGGAACCTTTTCCTTTCCCGTTGGGTATTTTCAGCTGCATATCCGCGCCGTAATAGTGGCGGGGAGCAATCTTGCCGGCATTGGCCACGGCGGAATCCACCTTGAAGCTATGGGCGTTATCCATGGTGTAAATCACCCTGGTAAACTGCTGCATGCCCCCCATCAGGATGGAGGCGCCGCCTACAAGCGTCCAGTTCTGCGCGTTCAGCTTCCTGGGCTTTACATATATGCGTGCAATAAAATCTTTATGGCTGTCGAAGTCGCTCGGCCCGGTGAGGCCCTGCCCGTTGAAGAGGCCGGCGTCAATTTTCAGGAAGCGCAACGGGTGATCCCGGCGGCGCGGCTCAAAGGACACCATGCCCCCTATATCGCGCTCCGTTTTCATCAGTATTTGCGACATGCGGCCACGCTCGGGCGTTTCACGGTCCGCGGACGAGAGGTTGACCTCATAGCCAAACGGACGGGCAAACATCCCCGCCGCAAAGGAAAATAAATTGAACCTGGTATCGAACACACGGCCGTAGAAGTCGCGGATATTCACACCCCGCTCCGTTCCGTCAAACTGGAAAGCAAACTGCAGCACCGGCATATCCTGGTCGTTATAGTGCTCATAATCCACGCGGATACGGCCCCGGCGCAGCATCCAGCGGTTGTCCGACTGCGGGTTGAAGTTACCGCCGGCATAGGAATCGATCCCCCTGGCGGTAGCCATCTGGAATTGTGGCTGGATGTAGCCGCTGAAGCGGAGCGCATCATACTTCTGGTACATGGAGAGCATGCCTTTTCCCAGGTTGGTGGTCGTGTCAATCATATCCATCAGGAACTGGGCCCGGGCCCCCATCGACGTTACAAGCAGGCAGCAGGCTACCGGCAAGAATTTATTAAAGCGCATCCGCAATCTAGATTTGGCGCAAAAGTACAGCATCGCAGGGGAATTTTTACCGGAGAATTCCTTACTCAGATTTATGTTAATCGTTCGTTAAGCAGCAAACGTAACAGTGAGCCTAAAGCCTTTTGAGCCCTTTAAATCCGAACTTATGAGAATAAATTTTCAACTATGCGAACTAATACTTTTGCCTACTGGAAGGGGAAGGTGGATCAAGCGATTGCTATTAGTGACAACCACCTCTCAGATGACATCTCCATCATCCGGATTGCAGACATGCTTTGCGTAGACGCCCAAACGCTTGCCCGGCGGTTCGAAATTTTTCACCAGGAATCGTTCAAACAATTCTCCAAACGGCGTAAGCTGGAACAGGCGGGAGGCCTGTTGCGCCATTCTGCCTTCAGCATCGGCCAGATAGCCGCCTACTGCGGATATGCCACCCCGCAGTCCTTCACAAAAGCATTCACCCTGGAATATGGAGAAACGCCCAGCTACTACCGCAATAAGCTTTACCTGCCCAATGAAGAAGAAACGCTGTATATCACGAAAGTCATCACCGCTTCCGATAATGAGCTGAAAGAGGTCTTTTGTATGGAGAATACCACGGAGATACACGAAGGCACCTTCACCCTGTATTGCGCCTTCCTGCCCAGCCAGCATGATCCTATCCGCAACATGGTGAAATACATGATGGCCTATATCAGCCGCCTGCGGGTGATCCGCTCCACCCTGATGATACCGGAAGCCCGTATCATTACCGGCACGCTGGACAGCGTACCCGTTACCACCTATGATAAAATGATGATGTACGTGGGGTTACTGGTGCCCAACCTGGGCGCGTACGACCTGGTGCACCGGCAGCTCAGAACCGGCTTCGGGGATTTTCAGCTGCTGGAAAAACATATTCCTGCCAACAACTACAAGCACCTGAAAGTAAACATGGGCTTCGCCGAAGCCGGCTTGCCCATGTATAATTTTATTAACCACTGTTGCAGGGTGAGTTATTTCAAGATGAACAGCAACCAGTTCTTTATTTCCCTGACGGGGGTGAATGAGTGCGAAGTGTTCATCCCCTGTGAAAAGCGCTACGGCTGTTAGAACTGGAAGTAGATCGGGATCATTGGCTGCGTACTCTTCACCTGTGCGAGCAACCATACAAACACGACCATCACCGCCACGCTGGCCACTACCGGCAGCTTTGCATAGATATTTTCCATGGAAAGCTCTGCCCTCGCCGGCATGAAATGCAGCACAAAGCCCATGACCATCACCCAGAAAACTGCGGTGTAACCGGCATATAATTCCGGCCATATTTCAGGCTGGAAGTCGTAGGCAATCTGGTGTATCAGCGCCCAGGCATCATGGAAGGTAGCCGCTTTAAAGAAGATCCAGCAGAAGCAGACAAAATGGAAGGTGAATAATACGCCCAGCACTTTTAACAGCCCGCCGGAGAAACCGCTGAACTGAATCTGGCGTTTCTTCAGGAAATCCAGCCTCACTTTATCAATGGCCAGCATACCGCCGTGCATACCGCCCCAGAATATAAAATTCCAGCTGGCGCCATGCCAGAAACCGCCGATCAGCATGGTCAGCGCCAGGTTAATGTACTGTCTTACCTTCCCCTTGCGGTTACCACCCAAAGGAATATACAGGTAATCCCGCAACCAGCTGGACAATGAAATGTGCCAGCGCCGCCAGAATTCCGTAATACTGCTGCTCTGGTATGGGGAATTGAAGTTAGGTGGGATCTTGAAGCCGGTCCACCGGGCAATACCCAGCGCCATATCAGAATACCCGGAGAAGTCGCAATAGATCACCAACGCATACCCATACACGCCGAGCAAACATTCCAGCCCCGTATGCTTGCTGGGATCGTCGAAGATGTACTGTACAAAATTGAGATAGATAAAATCCGAAATCACAATCTTCTTAAACAACCCGCTTATGATCAGGTACATCCCCTTCCCGATATCATCCGAATCGATGACGTAAGGCTGCGAGATCTGCGGGATGAAGTCCGCCGCACGCACGATAGGCCCCATCATCAGCTTCGGGAAGAACGACAGGAAGAAGAGATAGTCCATGAAGTTATCCACCGGTTCTATCTCATCCCGGTACACGTCGATCGTATAACTGAGGTTTTCGAAAGTATAGAAGGAAATCCCTATCGGTAAGGTCAGCTTCAGCAGCGGGATATTGCCGGCTGCAAAGTCGTTGATGATGCCGATGAAAAAGTTGGTGTACTTAAAATAGAACAACAATCCTATGTTCAGGATGATGCTAAAGATAAGCAGCAGCTTTTTGGTGGATTTCCGGGGGGTCCGGTGAATCCACCGGGAAAGGTTAAAGTCTACAATGGCGGAAAGTATGACCAATCCTACATAATAGCCGCAAGCCTTGTAAAAGAAATACAGGGAAAACAGGGTATATACCCATACCCGGCCTGTTTTGCTTTTGTGTACTGCCAGGTAACAGAGCAGAAATACTGCAAAATAATAGAAGAAGAAAGCACTGTTAAAAAGTACCGGATCATTTGGATCGTAAAGCAACAGGTCGAACAGCTTATTGACGTCGAGCATTGGATGTTAATATATTTTCTTGGTTTCAGCCTTATATTTTTTGTAGGCAGCCATTATCGCTTCGTTGAGCAGTTGCCCTTGCAACTGGTAACCTTTTGCGCTGAAGTGTACATGGTCCGCGCCCCAGTAAGGGTTAAACCGGGCCTTTTGCACTTTATTCACCGCATTAAAATTCCAGCAGGCCAATCCTTTTTCGCGGGCGTATCCCGCTATCTGGGCGGTGGCCATTGCAATATAGGGATTGGGTGTAACGGAGGTTTTGCTGTATCTACGCCATTTTCCTTTCACTTTTTTACGGTATGAGCTTCTGATCACCCGCATACAATCAGGCGGGGTGGTCAGCAGGATACATACGTTCGGGTTTTGTTCTCTTATAAGTGAAACGGTTTTATCAATTTCATTCCGGAACGCAAGGGCATCAAAGCGGCCATAGGCTTCATTGGTACCGAGGGATATGATCACCAGCCGCGGTTTCAGTACGGACATCTGGGCGAGCTGTATATTACTGTATTCGTTGTAATGCTGGTACATGGCCCCGTTGATACCTACGCTGCTATAGATCACGCCATGCCCGCCATTGCGCAGCACTGCGCCGTAAAAACGGAAAGGCCCTTTAGCCGTATTATCAAACCTGGCGGAAAATACCTGCTGCAGGTCCCGGAAGCTGAGGGTCGCTTTCTGTATGGTCGGCGAGCCGGTAAAAGGCTGCGGGGTGACGATGACATCAGCGGTAGCGGAGAATACGGTGGCGGAATCGTTTCCAGGGTCGTAGAGCAGTTCCACTTCATTGAAAGAGTTCTCCTGGAAAGAGTCCTGCTTGCCGATGAAGCTCAGGGATGGCGTGGCGGCGCTGGTCGCAATAGCTATACCGCCTGGCCCGAGGATGGGCGATTTATAGCGGTCCACTACCCTTTCCCCGTTCCATTTCACGGGGCTGCTCCACCGGTAATCTTCCGGGCCATTGGTACCGGCGAGATTATAGGGGAATACAAACCCGCGGCCTGCGTTGCCAAACTGCTCCTGCAGCATCGCTCCATTGGTTTGCGGGAAGTAGCCCGCCTGCACGTGGGAGTCGCCCAGGTGTAAAACGGAAATGACGCTGGTATCCGCATGATCCAGTAACCGGAAGAACCGGTACAGTGCAGTATCCTGGGCGATGGCATTATCGCCGTCAAATCCCTGCGCCATTGTTTTTTTGCCACCCAGCAACAAGAGCAGGGCTAAACTACTGAACAGAACCTGTTTGCCTATATTCATCCATAATAGCTTTGTATAGCAGCGACGCTACCTTAGACGCTCCTAACCTGTTAAAGTGTGTGTAATCCTTGTTCGCACCTGGGGTATCACTTTCCACCCATTTCACCATTGAATTTTCTCCACCCATTGCTGCAAAGAGATTCCAGAAGGCAGTCCCGTGGGCTGCCGCCAGATCATGTTGCACAGCTAACAGCGCTGGTACGCCCGGCGCAGTAACGTATTGGTCGCCCTTACGATAGGATTTGTCGGCCGTACCGATGATAAGGAACGAGGTAGCCGGGAAATCGTTGCGAAGCGAATCCAGCACCTTAGTCATCGGGCGCTCAAACCAGCTGTAGTCCGTCAGCTCCGGCCGCCATAATACATTGGCGCCGTAGTGGAAAACTACCAGGTCGTAAGTGTGTTCCTGCTGCATACGGCGGATCATCTCAGCCGACAGCTTTCCGAGTTCGATACCGCTGATACCCCTGAAGGAGAAGTTATCCACATAGATACCGTTATCGTCCTCGAAGCTAACGCCAAAGAGCGGCCCTGCGGCGCCTCCGGCGTATTTGATGGTTACTGATGGCAGCCCCGTATCCTGACGCAGATCGAGCCGGTTTACAGCGGCGTTGCCTTCGAGCGTATAGCTTTTATCGTTAACCGTAAGGCCGGTGCCGGCGGCAGGGCCATACAGGATGGAAATTTCATTGAACTTATCCAGTCTTGGCTTTTTCACCGGCGTATATTTTACCCAGCTATTGGCCGAAGGGATGAAAGTATGCCCGGAAATCCCGAGCGGAATATTGGATGGGGGAAGTTTTTTATAGGAGTAATCTGTCCAGTCCCTGGAATAGGTATGGGTGATGGTCGTTCTGAAACTGGCCACTACAGAGGTGATGGGCACAAACCCAACGCCCCGGCCACCGAAGAACGCCTGCAGGCTGTCGCGCAGCTCGCCGGTGATCAGATCCCCTTCAATCATGGAATCCCCGAAATAGGCGATGCGCACTTTCTTACGCTTACCGGCTTTCAGGTCGGCCAGGGCCTGCAGGAATTTATGCATCCCGGCAGCGTCCTCACTGTAGAGCGGGGAGGCGTATTGCATGATACCGGTGTACTCCATGTAATCGTGATGCGCATCCGGGTTGGGCAGCGTGGTCACTGCGCCGGAGCTGTCTTTCACGGTAACGGCCGTATCAGTAACAGACCCGCCCTTGCCGGTATGACCGGCGAGGGCAGGTTTATTTTTATCTTGTCCGGGAGATGAGGTCCTGAGGTCGGACAGCATATCCAGTTTTCGGAATTGAAAATCCTTGAAGGAGAAGCTGTAGTTCAGCTGGGATAAAGCCACCAGGCATGCCAATGAACCCGCAATGATCAGAAAAGGGTAGGCAGCCTTATTTTTGCCAGGCATATTATTCATGTAAGTCAGGCATATTACCGGAGAGGCCTGGCAACAAGTGGCATAGTGCAATAATACTTATGAACCGCTTGCAACGGTGCCCATGGCCGCATCCAGCTTATACAATTTATAACGGTTAATAATGGAAGTCACACGTTTTATCCATTCCTGGCCTGCGGAAGAATAACCGCTATGGTTCATTTTATGAAGCCATGTGGTGTACTCCATGTTTCCTTTCAGCTCCGGGAACCACTTCTTTTTGGCTAACAACTGCACAAAGTGCTCGTAGGAAGCTACATCTGACAGGTATTGTTTATAGCGGGATTTATATCCGGCGTTACTCTGTTGCAGATTATTCTTACCAACGATGCCAAAATGATTGTGCAGCAATTTAGCATTTTTACTGGTTCCTGTGCCAGATTCCAGCATCGCAATACCCAGGATCACGCTGGCAGGAATACCGGTTTCCTGCATTAACTCTACAGATACCGGTTTGAATTTTTTCAAATAATTGCTTGTCGATTGTTGAGCATACCCAACATTGCTGAGCATTAGCAATAAAAACACCGCACAAATACAAGCCGCAGCTTTGCTCATAGTAGAGTTAATCATACGCATAAGCTTAGTGTTAGTTTTTGTTACAGGTGATAGTTTCTTGTTTGTTTTCAGCATCATTTCTTACCTCACATATCAACGATGTCCCTACACCGCAATATTACTTTAAAAAATTAGATAATACGTCTTTCTTCTTCTCGCTACTCGTTCCGTTAATGTCTTGTTAAAAAATATTGTTCTATTATTTGCACTAATCCCCTTTGATGCGGCCGAAACCATATCAAAGGGGATCTTTTTATTGGGAAAGTCCGGTTACCTGCAAATACTATGCCGGGTCCTGTTTTACCAGGCTGATCCGTAATTCATCCAGCTGATGCTGATCGATGGCAGACGGTGCATCCAGCATCACATCGCGGCCTGAATTGTTTTTCGGGAAGGCGATGAAGTCGCGGATACTTTCGCTGCCGCCCAGCAGGGAGCAAAGGCGGTCGAAACCGAAGGCAATACCACCATGAGGCGGCGCGCCGTATTCAAATGCGCCCAGGAGGAAGCCGAATTTGTGGTTGGCCTCTTCCGGGGACATGCCCAGGGCTGCGAACATCTTTTCCTGGAGGTCGCGCTGGAAAATACGGATAGAACCACCGCCAATTTCCGTACCGTTCAGTACGATATCGTAGGCGTTCGCCTTTATTTTAGCGTACTGGGACACATCGTCCATTAAAGGAATATGTTCCGGTTTCGGTGAAGTAAACGGATGGTGACGGGCCACCCAGCGGTTTTCCTCTTCGGCATATTCAAATAACGGGAAGTCGATCACCCACAATGGTTTATATACATTTTTATCCCGGAGGCCGAGGCGTTCGCCCATTTCCAGGCGGAGGGCGCTCATCGCCTGGCGGGTGCGGGATTCCTTACCTGCCAGCACGAGGATGAGGTCGCCAGGCGCTGCCTTGGTAACCGCCACCCATTTTTTCAGTTCCTCTTCATTGAAAAATTTGTCCACGGAGCTTTTCAGGCTGCCGTCCGTACCATATTTCACATAGATGAGGCCGCTCATGCCGATTTGCGGGCGTTTTACCCATTCGGTGAGTTCGTCCAGCTGTTTGCGGGTATATTCAGCGCAGCCTTTAGCCGCGATGCCCACTACCAGTTCCGCCTCGTCAAATACTTTAAAGCCTTTGTTTTGTACGGTACCGGTGAGGGTAGCCAGTTTCATATCGAAACGGATATCCGGTTTATCGTTACCGTAGTATTCCATGGCATCGTCCCAGGTCATGCGCGGGAAAGCGTAGTCGATATCCAGCCCTTTGATCTCTTTGAAAATATATTTGAACATATTTTCAAATGTATTCAGGACGTCTTCCTGCTCCACGAAGCTCATTTCGCAGTCGATCTGGGTGAATTCCGGCTGGCGGTCCGCACGGAGGTCCTCATCCCGGAAGCATTTCACGATTTGGTAGTAACGGTCGTAGCCGCTTACCATGAGGAGCTGCTTAAAGGTTTGTGGCGACTGTGGCAGGGCGTAGAACTCGTTTGCGTTCATACGGCTGGGCACCACGAAGTCGCGGGCTCCTTCCGGAGTGGATTTGATAAGGAAAGGCGTTTCTATATCCATAAAGCCCTGCGTGTGCAGGAAGTTGCGTGCAGCGCGGCCTACGCGGTAGCGCAGTTCCAGGTTTTGCTTCACGGCGTTTCTGCGCAGGTCGAGATAGCGGTATTTCATACGCAGCTCATCGCCACCGTCCGTATCATCCGTTAAGGTGAAAGGCGGGGTTTTAGCGGCGTTAAGTACTTTAAAGTCAGCAACGGTGATTTCCACGTCGCCGGTGGGAATATTCGGGTTTTTATTAGAACGCTCGGTAACCACACCTGTAGCCTGGATCACGAATTCGCGGCCAAGCGGCTGGTCGTCCAGCCGGGCATTGAGGTTTTCACCAAATAAGAGCTGGGTAATGCCGTAACGGTCGCGCAGATCCACGAAAGTGATGCTGCCAAATTTCCTTACCGTTTGTACCCAGCCGGCCAGCGTAACCTGCTGACCAACCTGTTCCATTCTGAGTTCTCCGCAAGTGTGCGTCCTATACATGCGTAAATTGTTGATTTTTAAAATTATATGGTTGAATTCCCGGGAAAGCCGTTCACTGTCGTTCACCACTTCTGCCAGCGATTCAGCCATGCCCGCAAGGGGGGCAAAGATACGTTTTGCCGGCTGGATTTTAGTGCCGGGGCGTGTTAAAATATCTGTTTATGGTGATCTCGGGCATCAATGCCGCCTCTCCGGCAATTACGCGACTGAAATGCTCCGCCATCAGCGGGGCCAGCGAGGTCCCTTTGGTTCCCAGGCCGTTGAATATACCGATCAGCGGATATGCCGGGTGAAAGCCCGCGATAGGCCTGCGGTCGTGCCCGGAAGGCCGAACAGCCGCCTGCTGCTCCGTTACCTCGTATGGCACTTTCAGCAATTGCTGTATCTTTTCTTCCAGGACCTGCCGCTGCGCAGCTGTAGGCAGCTCGTCCGCATAATCCCAGGCAAAGGAACTACCCGCCCAGTAACGCCCGTCCGGTTGCGGTACTAACGTAATACTTTTTTTAATAATATCCGATGATTCCAGTCCGGGAATACGAATAATTAATACTTCGCCTTTGTTCGGCAGGAACTTTATGGATTTGAAATAGGGATTTTCTGCCGCAGCGGCCCCATCGCAAAATATTATCTTCTTTGCTGCTATATCGTGGTATGTAACTTGTACATTATCTACCAGCTGCAACTGCGATAAATCGAAATGTTCATTCAGTAAGGCTTCCTTACCAATCAGCATTTGCCGGTATGCAGGCAGCAAATTTTTTAAGTTAACCGTAGCCCCTTTTATCACTGCCGCGCCAAAATGTTGTTGCAGATAGTCCTCATATTGTAGCATCTGTGGAATAAAGGCATATTTTCCGTTGGTTTCCTTATCAGCTTTGGATTTGAAGGCATCGCGCATTTGCGCGGAGGGGAAAACAGTCCACAAATTACGCTCAGTAAATATATTTATTTTCAGCAGGGCAGACAATTCGTCATATGTCGATTTGGCAAAGGGAAAAATTTCTTCGTATAGCCATGCAGGTTCGAATCTCCTTCCGGACACGGGGTTAATGATGCCGGCAGCTACCCGCGATGCACTGTTCTTTTTTTCATCGTCAATGACCATTACCCGGTAGCCGCGCTTCATCAAAAACCAGCTTAGCATGGTACCGGCAATGCCCTGCCCTACTATGATATAATCTACTTGTTTCATGCAGGCACGAAGGTATTAAAACAGTTTGATTGGCGGTTTATACTTTTCAGTCAGGCAGGCGTAATCCACGCGGCATCAAGGTCCTGGAACACCGTTCCGGATAGCGCCACCGTGGCCAATGGCATAAAGCATAAAAAGCGCCTTTCGGCGCTCTTTACACTTTTATGTTGCGAACTTTTATCTTTCTACCACCCTCACATTAATACCCTCGCTATGCGCATTAAATTCAGGCGCGTACATACATTGCGCCGTAGCTACGCCGTTGGAGAAGGCGCCTTCATGCGTTACGTACATCGGGTATTCAAACACCCACGTGCCTTTGGGCAAAGCGCTGAAGAAGAAGTCCGTACTGGCATCCTTCGTGCTTTCATAGTAGCCCAGGCCGCCCTGCCATTTGGCGGTACTCAGCACGTTCACCGGTTCAAAAGCCGCTGCACGCATGTCTTTCAGGTGTACGTATTCCATATCCCTGTCGACCCGCAAAATAATTCTTGCTTTCAGTTTATCGCCCACGTGCAACTCATTGCCATCCTTCAGTTGCGTTAACACCGGACCGTTGGCGGCATTTACTTCCTTGTATAACTGCTTTTCGATGGACAGCGGCGTTTGCGCCGCGGTGATTTTATCCAGCTGCTCAAAGTATTGCCAGTACACGGCTCCCCAGGAAGGCTGGCCATTGCTGCCTTTCACCGCCACTGTTATTTTGCCCATGGCAGGTTTTACGTCTTTCCCGTTGAACTGCTTACGGATATAACCTGTTCCCGCTTCTGCATTTTCATTCGCGCTGTTAATATCGATGGAACCGAGCTGAATATCCACTGTTGGCGCGGCAGCCAGCCAGTTGTCGCCACCGATGAGCATCGCATAACAACCATCCGCCGTTGCTTTCGTCGTATTCCAGTTATTGGTTTGTTTATGCTTCAGCAACCAGGTTTTCATCTGCGCAGCGGCCTGCTTGTCGCCCGCAATGGTACTGAATGCATCGATCAGCATCGCCTGTGTTTCCACCGGCGCCTGGCTCCAGAAATACCCGCCGGTATTGGCTTTCCAATACATGCCCATTTCCGGGGAAACGATCGCATTCTCCTTCAGTGATTTTAGTATAGCCGTTGCCGTTACTTTGTCATTGAGGCGGTACAACACCAATGCAGTCATCGCTTTTTCATACAGCGTAAACTTGAGCCAGTCCTGCTTCGCCAGTTTCAGGTAGTAGTTGTGAACCGCAGTAACGTCCCCGCTTTTGGCCACGTCAAAGAAACTCCTGGCGTAGAGATACTGGATATCGATACCGTAAACATGCTGGTTTTCCGGCTTGGGCTTCTGCGCCATCATTCGTTTGTAGTCCGCTACCACTCTTGCATCCAGGTATTGAATAGCCTTTTCAGCGATCGCGTTTGCCCGGGCGTTGCGCTGGCCCGTGAGGCTATTCAGCCTGCCTATGCCTGCCACGATATATTGGGTAATAAAACGATCGTCCGCCAGGCCGGCAAACCACGGGAAGGAACCGTTGTGGTTCTGCTTCGCAGCCAGCTGTTGCAACGCTTGCTCAGCGCCGGTTTGAATAGTTGCCGCATCAAAGAGTTTGGCAATGTTATGCTTCTGCTGATTTTCATTTTTCGCATCCAGCACCCAGGGCGTTTGCTGCAAGAGGAGCGACTTCAGGTCCTGGTTCTTTTCCAGGTTGCTCATCAGCGCAGCGGTATCGGTTGTTTTCCACTTTTCAAATATCTCCTTAATCGCCGGGCGCTGGCCTACAATCCAGGAGCCGAGCACATTGGCGTAATACCTGTTAAACACCTGCTCCGCACAATCATACGGATACTCCATCAGGTACGGTAACGCCTGTACGGTGTACCAGGCAGGATTGCTGGTGTACTCCACTGTAACCGCATGCTGTTGCAGGGTTTCGGAGTTGCCGCTTTCTTCCAGCTTTTTGAAGGTGACTGCTTTTTTACCATCACCTGTCATCGACAGCGGCACGGATTCCGTTACCAGCATACGATTGGTCAGCACTGGCAGCGCGTTCTCTTCGCCATCGCTGAAGTTACCCGCCTGCGCAGTGATCCGGTAAATTAACGTACTACCGAAACCGTTAGGCACCTGCAACGGGAAGGCCACCTGCGTACTCTGACCAGCTTTGGCAGTAAAGTGCTGCACCGGGAAAATATTCTGGAACCAGCCATCCACCGGCTGCATGGTAGCGGCATCCAGCAGTTCCAGCCGCGCCTGGCCTATCAGCTGGGAATCCGCCAGGTTACTGATCTTGGCAGTGAAATTAATTTTATCTCCTTCCCGCATGAACCTCGGCGCAAAAGGCTGCACCATCAATGTTTTCTGCGTTACGATTTCTGCTGACAGCAGGCCAAACGCTGCTTCCTTCGTATTGGCCAGGCCTTGGAACTTCCATTTGGTAAGGGCTTCCGGCATAGCGAATTCAAAGGATACATTGCCGGCCGCATCTGTTCTTAAATCAGGGAAGAAGAAAGCGGTTTCGTTGAAATTGGCGCGGGCTTTTGCCGGCGCTTCCGTAGCAGTTGCCGCAGGCGGCGTGGGCGCTGCACTGGTTGCATCTGCGGCAGCGGCCATCGCCTCTCCTTTTGCCATCTTAGCCAGTGGCGCTGCCGCCGGCCTGGCGCGTTCATACATAACGTCTTCCTTCACCATGGTTACGGCGCCGGGATTACCGCCGCCTCTCATCCCATAGATCCTGTGCCTGCCGGTGAGGTCCAGTCCCCAGCCAAACCAGTTCAGCGAAGGATAAACTACATAGGTATATTTATTTTTATCCTGCGCAAAGCTAATAACGGAGGCTATTTCCGAACCGCTGTTATCCTGCATATTCAATCCCATGCGCTCATAATTGGCGCTGCCCCATAGCGGCAGGCTCCATGCGAAAGGCCGCAGCGCATCCAGCGAAGCGTCGTACATACCGGCCAGCAAAGAGGCCTGTACTTTTTGCGCATTTTCGCCGGTGATCTTAACGGACCATTTCTCTTTTTCGCCGGGCGCCAGCTTATCGCGGTGCGCTCCCAGCTCTACTTTCAATTGTTTATCCGCGGTGGCAACGGGGAGCATGACAGCGATGCGCTGGAAGCGGTTATCCCTGATCCAGTTGTAATTAACCTGCAGGCCTCCCAAATCCGCTTGCGTCAGTTGGTATTTTCGTGTATCCGTATTAGTTAGTTTAAAAGCTGTCACAACCGCCGGTTGCTCTCCCCGCATTTCTTCCTGCAACACGTAGGCATCTTTGGCGGAAGCGATTTTTATCACTGCCTGTTCGCCGGGTTTGTAGGATTTTTTTTCTGTATGGTACCAGGTGTACATCGGATAAGGCATGGTTTCCTTACCCGCTTCAGTTACTTCAAAAATGGCTTTTTGCACTACCGGCTTACCTTTGGCAGGGGTGGCCGTTACTTCCAGCTGGTAGTAGCCGGGTTTAAGCTTCTTATATCCCGGATCGGTAATCCCTTCTTTCACGCTGGCCAGCTGCTTTTCAAAAACGGCAGGCAGCAGGGGGCGGTGCTGCAACTGGTCTTCATCCTTGTAAACATCCAGCGGAAACAGCTTCGCATATTCTTCCGCGGTGTAGATAAACTGATCCGGTTGCTCCCAGTACCTTTCCCGCAGGAGGCGATCCAGCGGTTGCACCGGCTGCACGCGCAGCTGCAGGCTGGCCGGCTCAAACTCCCCGTTGAGGTTGGTGGTTTTAATGCTCACCTTGTCCCAGGCATCTACCTGGAGCGACAATAAAATGGTTTGGTAGCCTGCGTTGATTTCCTGTACCTGGCTGCGGGTTTCGCCATTAATATCCGTTACCGTGGCTGATACCTGGTACACGAAATAAGGCGCCAGCGCTGTGTCGATTGTTTTATCCGGAACGGCGGTAAACTGAATCCTGAATTTGCCCTGCGCATCCGTAGTGGTAGCGCCGTTCACAATTTCCTGGCTGTTGCCCCTTGGGCCATAGAACTTGTAGGCCAGCCACGGATAAGGGAAGCGCGGTATGCGCACTACGCGGTAGCTCACCATGGCGCCATCGACATTATTTCCTGCAAAGGCAATAGCCTGGCCTTGCGCAGTAACGGTATCGCCTACACGATAAGCTACTTTTACCGGGTCAAATTTGACTTCAAACTTAGGACGTTTGTATTCTTCCACGTTGAAACCCGCGCTGGAATGCGCGACGGTTTCCGTCAGCCGGTAGCTGCCCGTCAGGCGGCCCGGCGGCAGGGTGAACTTACCGGAGAAAGCCCCAAAGTCATTGGTGGTAACAGCTACGGAGTCTATCACTTCGTCGTTGGCATCCCGCAGCTCCACGGTGGTTTTAAAGGCAGGCAATATGCGGCTGTCCTTATTCTTTTCTTTTTGCAGGGCTATGCCTTTGAAATACACCACTTGTCCGGGGCGGTACAGGCCTCTGTCCGTAAAGAAGAACACCGTTCTGTTTTCTTCATTTGCCGGCGGCGCCACCGTGCCGCCAACCCGGAAGGCATAGTCGTTAACACGCGAAACGATCAGCTGCTGGCCTTTGTAGGACCACAACATCCATTTATCCGCATAGCGTTTGGTGGTATAGTTAACAGTTATTTTTCCATTGTTATCGGTAGTACCAGTAAAAACCTGTTCCAGCTTTTTGGTATCCGGGTT
Organism: Chitinophaga sp. CB10; assembly: GCA_001870995.2. GTDB lineage: Bacteria > Bacteroidota > Bacteroidia > Chitinophagales > Chitinophagaceae > Chitinophaga. The sequence goes on along the minus strand of MLAV02000008.1, from coordinate 207,098 downwards.
AGGGGTCATGGTACGGATTTCCAGCTTCGCGCCCGGCAAAGGCTGGCCGGTAGTGCGGTCCAGCGCGTAGAGGGTGGAGTCGCTACCGAGGAAAGCGATGTCCGACACGTTGAAGAACTTGCCCACCATCAGGTTATCCATGATATTGAAGCTGGCGTCAGCACTCATCAGCAGCAGGTACATCCCTGGCTGCAGGGCGTCAACTTTCACTTCGGCGGCATGGGCAAAATGGTCCGTGCCGGCCGGCAGCGACTGACTCCAGGTGCGCACGCCGGGCGTACTTTTTATGAGTTGCAGGATCAGTTGATGATCGTCGTACCACTGCATGTCCTTCAGCGCGTTGCTCCACTGGCTTTCCGTAACGGGGATCAGTTTGAAATAGGCGGCGCCGGTATTCCTGTATTTGGTGAGTATGCGCAGGGGTTGACCGGGCACATTTACTTTCTCGGTGGTCAGCTCTATTTCAGGATGCAGCAGCCGGTTTTTGATGTTCTGGCATTCAGCTGCGCCTGCCGCTTTGGGAAACGCTTTCAGGGCGTTATCGCAAATTTCCAGGACCTGGCTAAGCTGCTGGTGCTGGGCCGGGGTGGCTGATTTAATATCGTACAAGCCCAGGGGAAGCCCTTCCAGGAGGGTTTCCGCCTTCAGGGCGGCCACGGTAGCATAGGCGGGGCTGGTTTTGTAGGCTTGCAGCATTTGGGTAAGCGCGCCGTTGTACAACTCGTCCTTATCCGCTGCAACGCTGATCTCTTTTGCGTATTTGATGCGTTGCACATCCGCTTCGGCGAGTGCTGCTGGCTGCGGATCCTGGAGGTGGAAGGCCACGAGGTCCTGGTAGAGCCGCAGGGCTTTCCATTGCAGGCTGCTGGTATCGGTGGAGGTAAAGGCATGTTTGGCAAACTGCGAAGCCGGCGCAAAAGCAGCGGGGTCCGTCAGTTCAAACTGGTTGGCTGGCCTACGGATGTTGCTGTAACCGGAGCGGAAATAATTGATGGCCCGGTACGCCAGCAGGTCGTACACCGTAGGCTGCAGCCCTTCGGCATTTTCGCCTTTAGCGATAATCTGGTTGTAGGCAGCCAGGGGGGCTTTTTTCAGCGGTTCCGGGTGGCTGAGGGAAGCTTCGTAGGCCTGCGTGATGGCATTGGTCAGCCTTTGGGCGGACCAGGTGCGGATATCCGGGTTCTGATCGTCCACCACATCCAGGCGGTTGAGGAGGGTGTAGGAATTAGACTGCAGGTAGGCCCACAGCACTTCCCCCTTCATGCTTTGGAGGATGGCCTTGGCGGGGCCCTGCGCATCGGCAATTTCTTTATCGAGCCGGGTTAGGCCATAATCTAGACTACTGTCTTTCAGGGCGGAAGCGTACTTCAGCTGATAGATCAGGGCTTTGATCCTTTGTTCCTGGTTATTACCGGCGGCAGCCTTGCGGAAGATTTCGTCCACCTTTTTAGCGCCGGAAGTGGTCAGCCCTTCTTTCTCCAGCTGTTCTACTTCTTTCCATAATTTGTTATAATCTGACTGGGCCATGGTGTTGGTAACGGTTAAGGTTAAAACAATGCACAATGCTAACAGGGTACGCATAATGGGTTTATTTGGAATTGGAGTAAAAGAAAAAGGTGAAAAGTATAGGTAAATACCCATTACTCTCCACCTTTTCAGAATATATTACTTACCGGAAAATTAAGCCAGTGCAGCTTTTTTGCTCAGCACTTCCGCCATGGTTTTACCGATATTGGCAGGGCTTTCTACAACGTGAACGCCGCATTCAGCCATGATTTTCATTTTAGCGGCAGCGGTATCTTCCGCACCACCGATGATAGCGCCTGCGTGGCCCATACGGCGGCCCGGAGGAGCGGTTTGACCAGCGATGAAACCTACCACCGGTTTGGTACCGTGTTCTTTGATCCAGCGCGCAGCGTCAGCTTCCATGCTACCGCCGATTTCACCGATCATGATGATACCTTCGGTTTCAGGATCGTTCATCAGCAGTTCCACTGCATCTTTGGTGGGGGTGCCGATGATCGGATCGCCACCGATACCGATAGCGGTAGACACACCCAGACCAGCTTTAACCACCTGGTCAGCCGCTTCGTAAGTCAGGGTACCGGATTTGGATACGATACCGATCTTACCTTTTTTGAAGATAAAGCCAGGCATGATACCCACTTTAGCTTCTTCCGCAGTGATAACGCCAGGGCAGTTAGGTCCGATGAGGCGAGTGTTAGTACCTACCAGGAAGTTTTTGGCTTTAATCATGTCCTGAACAGGGATACCTTCAGTGATACATACCACCAGGGCTACGCCAGCTTCGGCAGCTTCCATGATAGCGTCAGCGGCAAATGCCGGCGGCACAAAAATGATTGAAACGTTCGCACCGGTAGCTTTTACTGCATCCGCAACGGTATTGAATACCGGGCGCTCCAGGTGAGTGGTGCCACCCTTACCAGGCGTAACGCCACCTACTACATTGGTTCCGTAATCGATCATCTGTGTGGCGTGGAAAGTACCTTCTGTACCGGTAAATCCTTGCACAATCACCTTACTATCCTTATTAACTAAAACACTCATCGCGCTTGTTTTATTGGTTTATTTTATAATATTTATTTTCTCCGGTGAGGCAAAAATAAGCTGAATTGAACAATTCTGCAATTTAGCCCTCCCGGAATCCGTTGCGTTTTGCAATTTACGTTATGTACCAATAAGTCCCGGAAGAAAATTTGTACGCAGGGGCGCACTGAACACTGTTTATTCCGGCTTTTGCCGGTCGCCGCCGGCCGGGTTGCCCGCTTTATTCTTCAAGTCTTCCTTCCATTTACCGCTACTAAACAGCTCATGCTGACGCATTTCCTTCGCTTCCCGGAGGAACTCGGAGGCAAAGATGAAGTCGTTCAGCAACTGGTCGTTACTAAACACTATTTCCTTATTGGAGCCTTCCCACTGCTTCTGGCCCTGGTACATGTACACGATATGGTCCCCGCTTTCCATCACGGTATTCATATCGTGGGTGTTGATAACGGTGGTGATATTGTATTCTACGGTCAGTTCCTTGATCAGCTGGTCGATCAGCAAAGATGTTTGCGGATCCAGCCCGGAGTTGGGCTCATCGCAAAACAGGTATTTCGGGTTCAGCACGATGGCCCGGGCAATGCCCACCCTTTTTTTCATCCCCCCGGAAATTTCCGCGGGAAACTTTTTGGCGGCATCTTTCAGGTTCACCCTTTCCAGGCATTCCGCCACGCGCTTTTTCTTATCGCGGTAGCTGCCTGTTCCGAACATTTCCAAAGGAAACATTACATTCTGCTCCACCGTCATACTGTCAAACAAGGCCGAGCCCTGGAACAGCATGCCTATCTCCTGGCGGATCACTTTACGCTCGTGGGTATCCATGTTGGTAAAGTCCTTCCCGTCGTAGAGGATTTTGCCGGCATCCACCTCAATCAGCCCTACCATACACTTCATCATCACGGTTTTTCCGCTGCCGCTGGCGCCGATAATCAGGTTTACCTTACCGGACTCCATTACCGCGGAAACGCCTTTCAAAATCTCTTTATCCCCAAAGCCTTTTTTTATGTCTTGCAGTTCGATCATGATTAGTAGAAATAGCTTAGAGTAAAATGGCTGTCAATGCGTAGTCCATAAACAGCACCAGCACGCAGCTCACCACTACCGAGGTGGTACTGGCCTTACCGATTTCCAGGGCGCCCCCTTTTACGTTATACCCGTAATAGGCGGATACGCTGGCAATAATAAATCCGAAGGTATAGGACTTCGCCAGTGCGAAAAATACGTTATAGGCCCTGAAATCCTGCCTTAAGCCCTGCAGGAATTCATCCGGAGAGATGATGCCGGAGAGCACGCCGGCTTCCTTACCGCCCCAAACCCCGAGAAACCCTGAAATCATTACCAGTATCGGAATCATGAGTAAGGCTGCCAGTATTTTAGGCAAGATGAGGTAGCCTTTGGTGTTAATACCCATGATCTCGAGCGCATCTATCTGCTCGGTCACGCGCATATTCCCCAGCTCGGAGGCTATTTTGGAGCCTACCACGCCCGCCAGTACAATACTGGTAAGGGTAGGCGCAAATTCAAGAATAATGGTATCCCGCACTACCTGGGCGATAGTACTTTTAGGAATGATTGGGTTTACAAGCTGGTAGGCGGTTTGCAGGGTGGTAACCCCACCCATGAAGAGGGAAATGATGAATACTATCCCGAACGACCCTACGCCGATATCCACGCACTGCTGCATAAACTGTTTCCAGTACATCTTCATGTTTTCCGGGCGGGAAAACATGCCTTTCAGCATCAGTAAATAGTTTCCAAAATGATAAAAGAATCTGAATTCCATAACCGGCCAAAGATATGACAGATTTTATCAAACGTCACTGAATTTCCGATTAAATAAACCGGCTATTTCAAGCTGCTAACCAGCAGGCGTTTCAGGCTGCGTTCCACAATCTCCCCCATGGACTTGCACCTGGAAAAAGCCTGATCATGATAATATTCCGCCAGCTCGCTGCCCAGCTGGTGGATCTTCTCGGGGAAGGATACACGATCCGTCATGATCACATCCCGGAGGTCCTTGATACGGTGCCGCTGCACCTTGATGCGGCGGGCCATGAGCGCCCGCTCCTCCTGCTGGTACTGCTTTACCACCTCGGCATTCAGGTGGCGGATGGCCAGCTCCACGAATACCCGGTTTTCCTTGAAGAACTGGGGCATGTAGAGGGTGCGCTTGCCTTCATAAAACTGCTGGTCAAAGTCGATCGCCCGGATGCGGAACTGCACATCGTCAAAATCAGGGGTAATATCAAATACGAAGTTATAGCTGCGCATATCGCCCAGCAGGCGTACAAAACAGCGCTCGTTGAACTTCACAAACTCTTTGGCGATGCGCTTGGGGTTAAACTCCGGCCGGTGCAGCCAGTGTTCAATAAACTGATCTCCCGGCACGCCGGCAATATGCTCTTCCACCAGCGTGTTGCCGTCAATGAGGAAGTTCATCCAGTACGGGGACAGTATATGTTCCAGCTCCAGGCCGTAGATGCGGGAAGCGTCGGCAATCTTCACATAAAAATAATCGTACACCTCGTTGTAGTTATTGACGATCTTGATCCGGAAAGGGTGGCTGTTACCGAAGGTACAGTAGTCGATCCGCTCGATGTGCAAATGCTCTTCCGCCGTTTGGTCGCCCCCGGCCTTGAGGATGGAGTAGATGCGTTTCAGCCCTGCGTGAATGGCGTCCTGCATGCTATGCGGGTAAAACACGGTTTCCCAGAGGGTGTCCTTCCCCTGTTTGTCGTACACGGGAATGGCATATTCGTAATACCGCAGTTCCTGGTAGTCCACCGGCAATTTCACCTCCCGTTCGTAGAGCTTCAGGTAGTTCCGGAAGGCCTGGTTGATCGGGAAAAATATCTTTTTTCTGGAGATTTCCTGCATGACTTAAATATAGCACATTTCGGAAAGCTGCGCGCAAAAAAGCCATCAGCGTGAGCATGGCGGTGGTTGTACCGCATCCTCACGCTGATGGCTATATTATCAGACCAGATTATTTCTTTTTCTTGCCTTTGGATTTATCATCCGCCTTTTTATCGCGGCAGCATTTCTCCTGCGCGTCTACCACGGCGATGTTCACCATGTTCACAATCTGGCGTACGGTGCTACCCAGTTGCAGAATGTGTACCGGCTTTTTCATACCCAGCAATACCGGACCGATGGCGTCAAAGCCGGCTACTTCCTGCAGGAGGTTGTAGGCGACGTTACCTGCGGTCAGGTTAGGGAAGATGAGGGTGTTCACTTCTCCATCCATCAGCTCCGTGAAAGGATAGTTATCCTTCAGGATTTCCTTGTTAAAGGCCATTGCTGCCTGGATTTCGCCATCCACGATCAGCGAAGGATTTCTTTGCTTCACGATATCGCGGGCTTTGGCCACCAGCTGCGCTTCAGGGGTTGGGCTGGAACCGAAGTTGGAGTACGACAGCATCGCGATGCGCGGGGTGATGTTGAAGTGTTGCACTTCTTTTGCCACCATCAGGGTGATCTCTGCCAGTTCTTCCGCGGTAGGGTTGAAGTTGACGGTGGTATCAGCCAGGAACAGCGGTCCGCGTTTGGTTTGGATGATGTACATACCTGCTACCTTCTTCACGCCTTCTTCCATACCGATCACCTGCAGTGCCGGGCGGATGGTATCAGGGTATTTACGGGTCAGGCCGGAGATCAGCGCATCCGCTTCACCGGTTTCCACCATCATACAGCCGAAGTAGTTACGCTCGCGCATTACCTTCTTCGCTTCATACAGGTTAAAGCCTTTACGCTTGCGCTTTTCGAAGAACAGTTCTCCGAATTTGTGGCGTTTTTCCTGCATTTCATCGCTCTTAGGATCGATCAGCTGGATGTCTTCAATGTCGATGGCATGTTCCGCAGCGAGGTTACGGATACGGGCTTCGTTACCGAGCAGGATCGGAATGGCGATACCTTCGTCGTTCACTACCTGTGCGGCTTTCAGCACTTTGATATTATCCGCCTCTGCGAATACCACTTTCCTTGGATCGCGGCGCGCTTTGGTGCCGATCACGCGGAACAGCTGGTTGTCCAGTCCGAGGCGACCGTTGAGTTCTACTTTATAAGCTTCCCAGTCCGTGATAGGATGTGTGGCCACACCGCTTTCCATCGCCGCTTTAGCCACTGCCGGCGCTACAGTGCTCAGCAGGCGTGGGTCCAGTGGTTTTGGAATGATGTATTTAGGACCGAAGAAGATATTTTTTTCATTGTATGCGAGGTTCACGATATCCGGCACCGGGGATTTGGCCAGTTCGGCCAGGGCGCGTACAGCGGCCAGTTTCATGGCTTCGTTGATCTGCGTGGCTCTCACGTCGAGGGCGCCGCGGAAGATGTACGGGAAGCCCAGTACGTTGTTTACCTGGTTGGGATAATCGGAGCGGCCGGTAGCCATGATTACGTCGGGGCGTGCTGCCACGGCGGCGTCGTACGCGATCTCAGGGTCAGGGTTTGCCATTGCCATAACGATCGGGTTTTTAGCCATGCTCTTGATCATATCCTGGGTAACCACGTTACCTACGGAGAGGCCGAGGAATACGTCCGCGCCTTTCATGGCTTCCGCCAGTGTTTTCACTTTGGACTTAGTGGCAAATTGCATATGCATTGCGCTCAGGTCCTTACGCTCGGTGTTCAGCACCCCGTCTTTATCGAAGAGGATGAAGTTTTCCAGCTTCGCGCCCAGCGCCAGGTAGAGGCGAACGCAGGCCATAGCGGCTGCGCCGGCGCCGTTCACTACTATCTTAACTTTATCAATTTTCTTTTTTACCAGTTCCAGACCGTTGAGGAGGGCTGCGCTTGAAATGATCGCCGTACCGTGCTGGTCGTCGTGCATTACAGGTATTTTCAGCTCTTTACGCAGTCTGTCTTCGATTTCAAAGCATTCCGGGCTCTTGATATCCTCGAGGTTGATACCACCGAAGGTAGGCTCCAGCGCTTTCACAGCGGCTACGAAGCTATCCGGATCTTTGGCATTCAATTCAATATCAAATACGTCGATGTCAGCAAAAATCTTGAACAATACACCTTTACCTTCCATCACAGGCTTGCCTGCTTCAGGACCAATATCTCCGAGGCCCAGTACGGCGGTACCATTGCTGATTACCCCTACCAGGTTACCTTTGGCTGTATATTTGTAAACATTTTCCGGATCGTTGTAAATCTCCTTACACGGTTCGGCTACACCTGGAGAATAAGCGAGGGAGAGGTCCCATTGTGATTTTGTATTTTTCGTAGGTACTACTTCAATTTTGCCCGGCCTGCCTTTTGCATGATAGTCTAATGCATCCTGCTTGTTCAGTTTTTTTGCCATATCAAGTTTAGATTGTTGTAATTGGGCGTGCAATATACGAAGTATTGCAGTAAGACGGCCAGTAAATCCCCGGGGCTTAGCCAGCTCAACTCATAAATAACAGTTAAATTTCCTTACTTTTACGGTGTTAAACATTTGCAAATAATATGATACAACGCATCCAGAGTCTTTACCTGTTATTAGCCGCCGGCGCAGGCGTAGGAGTGCTTCTCAGCAACTTATGGAAAGCAACTTTTTCTAATTCCCCGGAGATATCTTATGTGAATGCCTCCAATAATTACCTGATGTATGTGCTTTATATCATCATCCTATTAATGGCATTTGCATGTATTTTCCTGTATAAGAAGAGAAAATTGCAGTTCCGTTTAACGGTGATCAACATCCTGCTGACGCTTGGCGCTATCGCCTACCAGTATTACCTGGTACAGAAAGAAGCTAACGCATTGGTTGCCAGTGGGAAAGTAATCGCTAACGCGTCCTATTTGCCGGGGTCCTTTTTGCCGATTGTGATGGTGGTGCTGCTGTTCCTGGCTGCAAGGGGGATTTATAAGGATGAAAAACTGATTAAATCACTGGATCGTCTTAGATGATAAATAATGTTATATAGAAAAGCCGGTTTTGTTGAACCGGCTTTTTTTATAGATGTGATTTTTGAACTGAATATAAAAAGGCGCGCGCTGTTATAAGTAAGAAAACATATATGCCGGCACTTTTGAACCGGCTTTTTTATAAATACTATTCCTGTTTCCCGCGTACTCCCTTATTTTCTTTAGCAAAAGAGATTAAAGAAACTGCCCCGTATAACTCTCCGTTACTTTCTTCAATCCATCCGGCACACCGGCATATAACAAGTTCCCGCCTCCGGCGCCCCCTTCCGGACCCAGGTCTATCACCCAGTCCGCACTGCGGATAACATCCAGGTTGTGTTCAATTACCAACACGGTATGACCCTGTTCAATCAATGCATTAAAGGAAGCAAGCAATTTCTTGATATCATGGAAATGCAGGCCGGTAGTAGGTTCGTCAAAGATGAAGAGGATATGCCCCTGCGCCTTGCCTTTACCCAGGAACGACGCCAGTTTCACACGTTGCGCCTCCCCGCCGGACAGCGTATCGCTGCTTTGGCCCAGCTTCACATAACCCAGCCCCACATCGCTGAGCGGGCGGATTTTATTGCAAACATCCTTTTCGTCCTTAAAGAACTCCAGCGCTTCATCCACGCCGAGTTCCAGCACTTCGTAAATATTTTTACCCTTGTAGGTAACTTCCAGTACTTCATCCTTAAAGCGGCGGCCATTACAGCTTTCGCAGGTCAGGTGCACATCCGCAAGGAATTGCATTTCCACGATCACCTCTCCTTCTCCTTTACAGGCGTCACAACGGCCGCCATCCACGTTGAAGGAGAAATGTTTGGGCTGGAACCCGCGCATTTTACTGAGCGGCTGTTTGGCAAACAGGTCGCGGATTTCGTCGTATGCTTTGATATACGTTACCGGGTTGGAACGGGAGGATTTACCGATCGGGTTCTGATCCACCATTTCAATCTGCGTGATATCATCAATAGCGCCGGTGATGGCACGGTGGTTGCCCACGCGTTCCGCAAATTCTCCTTTGAGCTTCATCAGCGCAGGATAGAGGATTTGCTTTACCAGCGTGGTTTTACCGGAGCCGCTCACGCCGCTCACTACGGTGAGTACCTGCAACGGAAAATCTACCGTTACATTTTTCAGGTTATGCTGGCGCGCGCCCTCTATGGTGATCGCTTTTTTCCATTTACGCACTTTCGCAGGCGGGTCAATGGTGAGCGTACCGTTGAGATAGCGGCCGGTAAGGCTTTTCGGGTCTTCCAGTATCTGCGGGTAGGTGCCGGCAAAAATCACTTCTCCACCAAGGTGGGAGGCGAGCGGCCCCATGTCGATGATATAATCGGCTTCCTGCATCATCAGGTCGTCGTGTTCTACCACCACTACGGTATTACCCAGGTCCCTCAACTCTTTCAGTACGCCAATGAGGCGGTGCGTATCCCTGGCGTGCAGGCCTATGCTCGGCTCGTCGAGGATGTACATGGAGTTGGTGAGGTTGCTGCCCAGGGAGCGGGTCAGTTGAATACGCTGACTTTCCCCACCAGAGAGCGTATTGGCCACCCTGTTGAGGGTGAGGTATCCCAGGCCTACGTCCAGTAAGGTTTTCAGGCGATGGTGAATTTCGATGAGGATACGTTTTGCGATTTGCTCATCAAATTCGCTCAGCTGAAGGCCGTTGAACCAGTTATATAGGTCGGAAACCGGCATGTCCACCAGCTCCGCAATATTTTTTCCGCCGATTTTAATGTACAGCGCTTCTTTACGCAGCCTTCCGCCGCCGCAATCCGGGCAGGTAGTACGGCCACGGTAGCGGGATTGCAGCACGCGGTACTGTACTTTATACAGGTTCTGTTCTACCATTTTGAAGAACTCGTTCAACCCATAAAAATGTTCGTTACCGGTCCACAGGAGTTTGTACTGCTCGTCCGTCAGGTCTGCAATGGGTTTATGAACCGGGAACCCGAATTTGCGGGAGGCTTTGATCAGCGCTTCCTTGTATTCGCCCATTTTTTCGCCGCGCCACGGAGCGATGGCATTTTCGTACACGCTTAACCGTTTGTCAGGTATAACGAGGTCCGCATCAATCCCCAGCACCTGCCCAAACCCTTCACAGGTGGGGCATGCGCCGTACGGGTTATTGAAGGAGAAGAGGTTGGGCACCGGTTCTTCGAACTGCATGCCATCAAGCTCAAAGCGGTTGGAGAAATGTTTGATCGCTTTACCGTCCACTTCCACGAAGCTGTCCCCTTCGCTTTCGTAAAACTGCGTTTGCACGCTGTCGGCTATACGGTGTTTATCATCTTCATCGAAGTCCTTTACCACCAGGCGGTCAATCAGTACCCATGCGTCTTTCGGCACGACTACCTTCTTGGCTTCCAGCAGTTCTTCGATACGCAGCAGGCCGTTGCCTTCCCCGCCGGGTACGTACAGGCGGGAGAAGCCTTTCTGCATGAGGATGTTGAGCTCCTCTTTCGCCTCGCGTTTGGCGTGGCGGCGGAAAGGCACCAGCAGCAGCACTTTGGCGCCGGTGGGCAGCTTGCTGATATAGTCCACCACATCGCTCACTTCGTTCTTTTTCACTTCCTGGCCGGAGATGGGTGAATAGGTTTTACCAACGCGGCCAAAAAGCAGGCGGAGGTAATCGTATATCTCGGTCATGGAGCCAACGGTGGAGCGGGGCGTTCTGGTAATTACCTTCTGTTCGATAGCGATGGCCGGGCAGATGCCTTTGATGTAATCTACATCCGGCTTGTTCATACGCATGAGGAATTGCCTGGCGTAAGAGCTCAGGCTTTCAGCGTAGCGGCGCTGCCCTTCGGCATAGAGGGTATCCATAGTCAGGGAGGACTTCCCGGACCCGGATACTCCGGTGACTACAACGAGTTGATTGCGGGGGATCGATACACTCACATTTTTAAGATTGTGTACCCTGGCGCCTTTTATGAATATGCTGTCCTGAGGGCTAACTTCCTGAGGAACCGCGGTTTTTTCCTGTTTTTTTACTTTTGTTCCCATTACAGAACAAATTTAAGGTAAAAGATGTTACTAAAGTAATTAGCATTTTACTAATTCCGGCTAAGTGGATTCCGGGTCTGTCCGGCGCCCCCGAAATCGCCCGCAGATAGCTATTGTAGTGATATTGAGCCGCTTTTTTTATTATTTGTTTTATTGAACTATTCTATTATATTTGCATAGGACTTGATATATTCTCGTACCGGCTATTTTACTTTCAACCTAAAAACTGCACACTATCGCATAAACTCTACTTAACAAAAATTTACAACAACCAAGAGGCTGTAAAGTCCCGGATTATCATTTTACTAACCCGTCTAGTTGTAGAAGTTTATGCAAATAATGTACAAATTGTGCGACGAGCAATTGATTACCCTTTTTAAGAAAGGCCACGCTTCGGCATTGGAAGAACTGGTACACCGTCATAAGGATAAAGTCTATACTTCTATCCTCTTGCTGGTAAAGGATCAATTCCTTGCAGAGGACATCTTCCAGGATACTTTCATAAAAATTATTGACACTATTCGCGCAGAACGTTACACAGAGAAGGGAAAGTTTCTTCCCTGGGCGATGCGTATTGCACATAACCTCTGCGTAGACCACTTCAGGAAAATTAAGCGTACGCCCATGATAAAAACAGGCGACGATAAAGATATTTTCGACGTGCTGGGCTTTAGCGACAGCTGTGCGGAAGAAAAGCTCATCACCCGGCAAAGCCACGACCGTGTCAGGCGTATGTTGGATATGCTTCCCGAAGAACAAAGGGAAGTGATCATCCTCCGCCACTATGCGGAACTGAGCTTTAAAGAAATTGCAGACCTGACGCAGGTCAGCATCAATACCGCCCTCGGTCGTATGCGGTATGGGCTGATCAATCTCCGCAAGATGATGACGGAGAAGCAAATTTGTCTATGAACGACCCTTTTTTTGCTTGCCATCAACGGGCGGCCGGATGTAATGTCCGACCGCTCGTTCTTTTTATAACGGCAGAGGGGGAACGGCGTCATGCGGTCCCCCCTTTTGCCGGGCTGCATTACTCAACTGGAATATTGAGTCGTATTACAACCGCTCAAATATCACCGCCGCGCCCTGCCCCACGCCAATACACATCGTAGCCAACCCATACTGTACTTCCGCCCTGCGCTGCATCTCGTGCAGCAACGTCGTACTGATGCGCGCGCCACTGGCCCCCAGCGGATGCCCGATGGCAATAGACCCGCCGTTTACGTTCACAATTTCATCGTTAAGGTCAAGGTCACGCATACACGCCAGCGTCTGCGAAGCAAAAGCCTCGTTCAGCTCCACCAGCCCCAGGTCAGCCACGGTGAGGCCTGCACGCTGCAACGCCTTCCTGGTAGCCGGCACGGGGCCCACGCCCATAATGGAAGGGTCCACCCCGGCAACGCCCATGGAAACCACCCTGGCAATGGGTTTCAGCCCATAATCCTTCAGCGCCTGTTCGGATACAATCAGCAACGCCGCCGCGCCATCGTTGATGCCGGAGGAATTGCCCGCCGTAACAGTGCCATCTTTGGCGAAGGCGGGCTTCAGGGCAAATAGCTTATCCAGCGAAGTTTCCCTGGGATGCTCGTCCCGGGAAAACCACTCCTCCCCTTCCTTTTTATCTGCCCGGACCGGCGTTATTTCCCGCTCCCACTTATGCTTATCCAGGGCCGCTTTGTACCGGCGCTGACTCCCCAGGGCGAAAATATCCTGGTCCTCCCGGCTGATATGCCACTGCCTGGCCACATTCTCCGCCGTTTCCCCCATGGAAAAAGGATAGTATTTATCGGCCAGCTGCTTATTCACAAAGCGCCAGCCAAGCGTAGTATCGTATATCTCGGGCTTACGGCTAAAGGCGGCATTGCCCTTTGGCATAACAAAAGGCGCCCTCGTCATACTTTCGACGCCACCCGCAATAAAAACATTTCCATCTCCACACATTACCCCCCTGGCAGCATCCATAATAGCCTGTAAGCTACTGGCGCACAAGCGGTTCACCGTTGTGCCGGCCACCGTTACTGGCAGCCCGGCCAGCAGGGCGGACATCCGCGCTACATTCCGGTTATCCTCCCCGGCCTGGTTGGCGGCGCCCGCAATCACATCCTCAATGGAGGCCGGGTCCAGCCCGGGATTGCGCGTCAATAAAGCTTTGATTACGTGGGCAAACAAATCATCCGGGCGGACGTGGCTCAAAGCGCCACCATAGCGCCCCACAGGCGTGCGTACCGCATCAACGATAAAGGCTGACTGCATGTTGATAAAACTTATTGTTTTGGTAAGATAAAATGTGTTCCTGCAAGTAAACCATTTCCCCCAATATCGCCAAGTAAATGGCACAAAGGTCCCCAACAAAGCGGGCGCATCCATTTACAGGGCATTAACGTTAACTGTCAATGAATTTAAGTACCTTTGCAGATACTTTTCGACTGCCGTAAGGCAGCCAATTGCTTATTTAAAGGTCAATAATGAAGTCTGACAAGAAGAACATCCGGCACCTTAGCTTGCCACAATTACAGGAATATTTTAGCGCAATGGGTGAAAAAGCCTTCCGTGCCAAACAGGTTTACGAATGGCTGTGGTTGCGTCATGCCACCACTTTCGACGCTATGACCAACCTCTCCAAAGATTTACGTCAGAAACTGGAGGAAAACTTCGTGCTGCCTGCCGTACAGGTAGACGCTACCCAGCATAGTAACGACGGCACCATTAAAAGCCGGTTCAAACTGCATGATAATCACCTGGTGGAAGGGGTACTGATCCCTACCGACAGCCGGCAAACCGCCTGCGTATCCTCCCAGGTAGGCTGCAGCCTCAGCTGTAAATTCTGCGCTACCGGCTATATGGCCCGCAAACGCAACCTCGATTACGACGAAATTTATGATGAAGTAGCGCTGATTAACCAGCAGGCCATGGAAACCTATGGCAAAAAGCTGAGCAACATCGTATTCATGGGCATGGGCGAACCCCTGCTGAACTATAGAAACGTATTACAGGCCATCGAAAAAATCACTTCCCCGGATGGACTGGGTATGTCGCCCAAAAGAATCACCGTTTCCACCGCCGGCGTTGCCAAAATGATCCGGCAGCTGGGGGACGATAAGGTGCGCTTTAACCTCGCCCTGTCCCTCCACGCGGCCAACGACAAGAAACGCAGCGAAATCATGCCGATCAACGATACCAACAGCCTGAAAGAGCTGATCGACGCGCTGAATTACTTCTACAAGGCTACCGGCAATGAAATTTCGTTTGAATATATTCTGTTCGACAACTTCAACGATAGCAAGGAAGATGCGGACGAACTGATCAAAATTTACCGCCAGGTGCCAGCGGACCTGGTGAATATTATCGAATACAATCCGATCGATAATGCCGTGTTCCGCAAGCCGGACGCGCTCAAGGCCGAACAGTTCATGGAGTACCTCGCCAAACACCGCGTGAATGCAAGGTTACGCCGTAGCCGCGGTAAAGACATCGACGCCGCCTGCGGACAACTGGCCAACAAAGGATAATTTTCTCAACTCAATGCAATCAAGCCGGCCATGGCAATGGCCTCAATCAATACATATTTATGAAGAAAAAATTACCTGCTAGTAAAGGGTTCTCTCCTTTCAAAGAAAACAAATCCGGCAGATCAGAAAAACCGGCAGCAGGCAACCGCAACCGCCCTTCCTTCGATGGTGAAAGGCCCGGAAGAGCATCTGCAAACGATGATACACGCAAGCGCAGCTTCGGCAAACCGGAAGATGGCTCCGCCCCTTTCCGTAAACGTGCTGCCGGCAAAGATGCGCAGGAAGAAACCCCTGCATTTCGCAAACGTACTTTTACCAAAGACGGTCAGGACGAAAAGCCTGCCTTCCGCGGCAAACGCCCATTTCATAAAGATGAACAGGACGAAAAACCTGTTTTCAGCCGCAAACGCTCCGCTAAGGACGGCCAGGACGAAAAACCCGCCTTCCGCGGCAAACGTGGCGCTGATGCTGATAAACCCGGCCGTAAAAAAACGGACAATTATAAATCTGGCAACGAAAGCAGCTTCCATGGGGATTTTGATACCGACAAATCCGCCAGGGAAACGCCCAGCGGCTTTAACCGCAAAAAATTCTTCGACCGTGCGAACGACCGGTTTACCGACAAGCACGAACGCCGCAGGAAGCCGCTGAAAAAAGCGGAATCCGCTGCTGCTCCCGCTTTCAAAAAGGAAGCAAAAGAGAAAAAAGAAAGCATTTTCGGACCCGGCGAAATGCCACTGAATAAATTCATTGCCCACTCCGGCATCTGCTCCCGCAGAAAGGCGGTGGACTATATCCGCGAAGGGAAAGTATCCGTGAACGGGGAAATCGTGAAAGAGCCGGCTACCAAAGTGACCGCGAAAGACAACGTGGCGCTGCTGGACAAGAAGCTGACCATCCAGAAAAACCTCGTGTACATCCTCCTGAATAAGCCGAAAGGTTATATCACCACGACGGATGATCCGGAAGGCCGCAGAACCGTGATGGACCTGATCGAAGATGCGGTGGAAGAGGAAAGGGTGTACCCTGTCGGCCGACTGGACCGCAATACCTCCGGCCTGCTCCTCCTCACCAACGATGGAGAGCTGGCGCAGAAACTGGCGCACCCGAAGCACAATATCAAGAAGATCTACCAGGTAGAACTGGATAAACCCCTCAGCAAGGCGGACTCCGAAAAGATCGTTGCCGGCCTGACGCTGGAAGACGGCGTGGCTTTCGTAGATGCGTTGGGGTATATCGATCCGAAGGACAAACGGCAGATCGGCATTGAGATCCACAGCGGTAAAAACCGCATCGTGCGCCGTATTTTCGAGCACCTGGAATACAATGTGGAAAAACTGGATCGCGTAATGTATGCAGGCCTTACCAAGAAAAACCTGGGTCGCGGCCAATGGCGCTTCCTGACCGAGAAAGAGGTGATCCTGCTGAAACATTTCAAATAACAGGCTGGCACAAATGCGTATAGAAGAGCATATAATTTTAGAAACACCCGATTTTGTCATCATCAACAAGCCATCAGGAATGCTAACATTACCTGACCGGCATGATAATGAGCTGACATCGCTGAATGGCTTGCTGAAAAAGGCTTACGGCGAAATATTCACCGTTCACCGGCTCGACCGCGATACCAGCGGCATCATCCTGTTTGCCCGAAACGAGGCGGCCCATAAATATTACTCCCAGCTGTTTGAGAGCAGGGAAGTAAAGAAATTTTACCTGGCCTTCGTAAACGGCCAGCTGTTCCCCAAACAGGGCAGTGTGGATGAGCCGATCATGGAACATCCCGTGCAGAAAGGGAAAATGGTGACCAACCGCCGCGGAAAGGCTTCCCTGACGGATTACGACGTGCTGGAGGAGTTTGGATTACTGAGCCTGGTGAAGCTGCAGATACATACCGGCCGCACCCACCAGATCAGGGTGCATATGAAGCACCTGGGCCACCCCGTAGCGGTGGACGAGCTGTATGGCACCGGCGAACCAATCCGGCTGTCCGCCATCAAGAAGAAATTCAAGCTGGGCAAATATGTGGAGGAAGAGCGCCCGCTGCTGAGCAGGCTGGCCTTGCATGCGGCAGAGCTGGAGTTTAAGGACCGGCAGGGGAACCTGCAAAAGGTGGAAGCCCCGCTGCCAAAGGATATGGCGGCATTGCTCAATCAGCTGAGGAAGCATAAACGCTGATACAACGGATGATCATATTTTTGAAAAGGCTGCCTTCGGCGGCCTTTTTCTTTTTTAGGTTGGGGGGAGATGATAAGGCCTCCCGGCAAACGCTGCCCGGTAACACTGCCCGGATACGGAGGCGGCATGCCATGGCAACGCGCCATCACCAGGCCTGCCCGCTCCTTCAAACGCCTGGGGAAACCGGCGCTTACAGGCATAAAAAAAACGGGGAAAAATCCCCGTTTCGTAAAAATCAAAAACCAACCATTAAAAAATCTTTATCGGATAAAACCTTTACCTGGTGGTGGAGCAAAGGTTCCGGTATAATTATTTGTTTGGTTGTGGTGTTGTTCTCAGATAAGGCTTGATGATTTTGTGGCCTTTCGGAAAACGTTCAGGGATGTCCGCTGTGGGCACTGCTGCCGTAACGATAACATCTTCACCGTCTTTCCAGTCAGCAGGCGTAGCAACACTGTACTGCGCGGTCAGCTGAAGGGAGTCAATCACTCTCAGTACTTCCAGGAAGTTTCTGCCGGTAGAGGCAGGATAAGTGATTGTGAGCTTTACTTTTTTGTCTGGCCCGATGATAAACAGGGATCTGACAGTAAAAGTTTCTGAGGCATTAGGATGAATCATGCCATACAGGTTAGCCACTGTTTTGTCTTCATCAGCGATGATAGGGAACGTCACTTCACAATTTTGAGTTTCGTTGATATCGCCTATCCAGCTTTGGTGTTTATCCAGTGGATCTACGCTGAGGGCCAGCACTTTAACGTTGCGTTTAGCAAACTCGCCGTTAAGTAATGCTGTTTTTCCGAGCTCGGTAGTACAAACTGGCGTAAAATCCGCAGGATGCGAGAAGAGTACGCCCCAGCTGTCTCCAAGGTAATCGTAAAAATTTATTTCTCCTAATGTCGTTCTAGCTGTAAAGTTGGGAGCTGTATCGCCCAGTCTTAAACTCATAGTTTTACGATTTACTTGACCAAAAATAGTATTTTCCTATAAAAGTTATAGACTTTAAAGGAACTTTTTATTTTTTTTCAAGCCTTTGTGACAGGCGGAAAAAACAGGGTTAACAAACAAGGGTTATCAAACAAGGACAAATAAGGGTTAATTCATCTGGATAAAAGCTTTGACCGCCAGGCTGTTAGTGGGGTTAACAACTTCCGGTGGCGCCTGCCGGCCGCAGTCTGGCCGCAACGCCCCGGGCAAATCCAGCCTGGCTTAAAAAATCATTAATTATTTTCAGGAGGCCGTGTGATGCAGCTGCCAGGCATAATAGGCCAGGCTGAACTTCATATCGTCTGTCAGATCTGCCTCCTGACGGGCAGCTGCATCCTCCAGCTCCAATTCAAGGTATCCAAGGTATAGGTCGTAATTACGCTCCAAAGCTTTCACACAATGCCGGATCTTTTTGTTGATATCCCTGCGGGCGGCCGGTGGCAGGCCCGGTTTCTCAGGCTCCTGCGGCGCTACCGGTAAGGCGATTACTTTTCCTTTTTCTTCCGCAACTTCTTCCATCTCCAGCCAGTTAACCCGCTGCAGAATAGCACCAATTGGAAGCGGCTGCCTGCTATTAATTGTTTGTGCTGTGTTCATTGCCTTCAGATTTAATTACAATACAAAAATATCAGCCCGTTACGCATAGGATATGCGTAGTGAAAACATTTCTGTATTTTTAAAGCAAATTTTTTGTTAGTGCCAAAGAATAAAGATGCCGTATCGCGATACCGCTGGATAGATGAGCGATTACGCAACAAACGACTGCCAAAGCCGACCCTGGAAAACCTGATTGAGTACGTTTCTGAAAAAATGGATGCCGTTTTATCTACCCGTACTATCCAAAAAGACATACAGGACATGCGCCAGGACCCGGAGCTCAACTACATGGCGCCCATCGTGTACGACAGAACCAGCAAAACATACCGCTACGCGGATGAAAACTATTCCATCAGCCAGCTCCCTATAGAAGAAGCGGACCTGCAGGGCCTGGAAATCGCCATTGGCATACTGGAACAGTTCAGAAGCCTGCCGGTCATACAGCAGTTTGAAGACTCCATCCTGAAAATAGCCGCCAGCCTCAAAATAAACAGGGAAGCCCTGCAAAACCAGGGATTGATCAAGTTTGCGCGCACCACGCAATACAAGGGCGCCGAACATATCCCCATGATCGTGGATGCGATCAAAAACCTGGAAGTTATCCGCATCGCCTATCAAAGCTTTGAAAGGGACGAGCCGAAGGAACACTGGGTGGAACCTTATCACCTGCGGGAATACCAGCACCGCTTTTACCTCATCGGCAAAAGCCAGCAAACCCGCGGCGGCGCCGTGCTTACCTTTGCGCTGGACCGCGTGGTAAACATCTGGCCCACGATGAAACACTTTGACCAGAAGAACTTTGACGATGCCAGCTATTTCAAACACGCCATCGGCATCACCGTTTCCGACGGGGACCCGGAAGAAGTGCTGCTGTCCTTCACGCCGCGGCAGGCCAAATACATAAAATCGCAACCGATACACGCCTCGCAAAAGGTAGTTAAGGACAATACCAAGGAATGCCAGATTTCCCTGCAGGTAGTGATCAACCCGGAACTGATCATGACGCTGCTGAGCTACGGCGCTAACGTTACCGTGCTGCAACCTAAGTCCCTGGCGGAAAAGATGAAAGAAGAAGCCGGCTTAATGCTGAAGAATTACAAATAGAACATATTGACATAACGAAAGAGGGTGTATCAATTCAGCTTGATACACCCTCTTTTATTTCAGGCCTGGCTGCGTTTAACGCCGGGCTGTTATTGCTGTTGTTGTTTGGGCTTAATGAACAGGCTGTCCGCCACCGGCTGGTTCACCGTCATCTTGCTGATCTTGAGGGTCATCATACCGCCGCCCTGCTTGCTGGTAGCGGGATATACATACCCTTCCGGGTTTTTGCTGTAATCGGTGAACTCGGAGATCAGCTCCTGCTCTTTACCCTGGATTTTTACGGAGTTCAGCGCGCGGATAATGTAGTAGGTATTGGCATCCAGGAATACATAGCCGGTGTTACCCTCTTTGGTGGTCACTTTCAGCTTGTAGGCCGGTTTACCCTCCACGGTATCTTTGCCGATCAGGGCTACCTGCTTGCCTTTTGCCGCATAGTCATACAGTTCGCTGCCGGAGATGTCCAGCATGCCTTTCATAGCATTGAACGTAGCGGAATCCATATCTTCCGGGGCCAGCTGGCCCATTACAGGCATCCATATCCAACCGGATTTCTGGTTCAGCACCTGCACGTTACTGGTACCCATCACTTCAAATTCCAGGCGCATCGCCTTATTATTTTGCCCCCATTTTTTGAAAGGGATTTCCTGGCCCTGGGCCAGCGTCACGCCTTCTACATACTGGGTTTTAACTCCGCTGATCTTCGCTACTCCACCCATTGCTGCATAGTGTTTATTGAGAATGTCGGTGAGCGTTTGACCAAAGGAATTCCCTGCGGCCATCACCATCAGCAACACCAAAACACTTAAATACTTAACTGGTTTCATAATCATAATTTATCGAATAAAGAT
Organism: Chitinophaga sp. CB10; assembly: GCA_001870995.2. Lineage (GTDB taxonomy): Bacteria > Bacteroidota > Bacteroidia > Chitinophagales > Chitinophagaceae > Chitinophaga. Next base: position 186,409 of record MLAV02000008.1, on the reverse strand, counting down.
AACATAAAAACGTTTCCACCAAATTCTCCCCCTACCCTGTCTGTCAAACTCCGTGCTAATGATTAGATTTACAGCATGAATAATTTTGAAATTACCGGAAACCTGGTAGATGTACTGCAACAGGAAATATACCCTGCTGCCGTACAAGTGCAGGACGGCCGGATCAGCAGCATTACCCGCCTTCAAACGCCCTGCGATGGCTACATTATGCCCGGCTTTACGGACGCGCATGTGCATGTGGAAAGCTCCATGCTCATCCCTTCAGAGTTTGCCCGGATGGCTGTGGTACACGGTACCGTAGCCACCATCAGCGATCCGCACGAGATAGCGAACGTACTGGGCGTAGCCGGTGTGGAGTATATGCTCGAAAATGGTAAAACCGTTCCTTTCAAATTTAACTTCGGAGCGCCCTCCTGCGTGCCGGCCACTACGTTTGAAACAGCCGGCGCTACCGTTACTGCGGCGGATGTAGCGCAACTCCTGCTCCGCAACGATATCAAATACCTCACTGAAATGATGAACTTCCCCGGCGTACTGCAACACGACCCTGAAGTGATGGCAAAAATAGCGGCGGCCAAATCCATGAACAAGCCGGTAGACGGCCATGCGCCCGGCCTCCGCGGGGAAGATGCCCGCAACTACATCAACGCCGGCATCAGCACGGATCATGAATGCTTCACCATCGAGGAAGCAAGGGAGAAATTATCCTACGGCATGCACATCCTCATCCGCGAAGGCAGCGCCGCGAAAAACTTTGAAGCGCTGATACCACTGCTGCCGGATTATGCGGACAAGATCATGTTCTGCAGCGACGATAAGCATCCTGACAGCCTGGAAGAAGGGCATATCAACCTCCTGGTAAAACGCGCGCTGGCAAAAGGAATGGACCTGTTTAAAATCCTCCGCGCCGCCTGCGTAAACCCCGTACTGCATTACCAGTTGGATAACGGACTATTGAGAACAGGCGATGCCGCCGATTTCATTTTGGTGGATAATCTCGAAGATTTCAATGTACAGGCCACCTGGATCAACGGCGTTAAAGTAGCGGAAAATGGCGCCTCGCTGATCCCTTCCGTAACTGCGCCCATAGTGAATAACTTCGATTGCGCACCCAAAACCCCGGCCGATTTCCGCGTTTCTGCACGGGAAGGCGTACAGGAGGTACCGGTGATTGGGGCTATTGAAGGCGAGTTAATTACTAATAAACGAAGCGCTGTGCTGACCGCTGAAAATGGACATCTCCCCCCGGATAAAAAACAAGATGTACTGCTACTGACGGTGGTGAACAGGTACCGGAACGCTGCACCCGCGCTGGGCTTTATCAATGGCTTCGGACTCAGGGAAGGCGCCATCGCCTCCTCTGTGGCGCACGACAGCCATAACATCATCGCCGTAGGGACGGACGCGGAGAGTATTTGCACCGCCGTGAACGCCGTCATCGCAGCCAAAGGCGGCATCAGCCTGGTGCGCAACGGTAAGGCGGAAGTACTGGCGCTGCCGGTAGCGGGCCTGATGAGTAACCTCGACGGCTATACGATCGCAGCCCGGTACAAGGCATTGGATAAGGCAGCAAAAGAGCTGGGCTCGCCGCTTGCATCGCCATTCATGACCTTGTCGTTCATGGCGCTGCTGGTGATACCCCACCTGAAACTCAGCGACCTTGGCCTGTTTGACGGGGATACCTTTACTTTTGTCCAATCATAACACAGCAGTTATTTACATAGAAAAGGGCTGTATCCTGCGGAGGATACAGCCCTTTTCCTTTATCGTAAAACGGAAGCTTAATTCATCCACAGCGCGCCGCCGATGCTATCGCGACTGGCGCCCGTTACGGACGACAGCACATTTTCCTCCTGCCTCCAACGCAACGCCCCGATCAGCGCCATTACCAGCGCTTCCTTGAAGCTCACGGTTTGCTCGTCCGGCACGACAACCTCCACATCCAGCGGCTCCAGCTGCTCGCGCAGGCTGTTTACCAGGAAGGTATTGAAAGCGCCCCCGCCGGTGATCAGCATTTTGGCCGGCGCAGCGGGATCAGTCATCCTGTTTTTCAGTTCTCCTACTGATTTGGCCACCTGCGCTGCAATATGCGCCACATAAGTGCTCAACTTACCCTGTACGGAAATTTTCTGCTCCTGGAATATAGGCAGGATGGTATCTGTACCAAAATCGTTTGCGAGGGATTTAGGCCATGCCTCCGCATAGTAAGGCAGCGCATTCAGCCTGCCCAGCAGCGCTTCATCGGTAACGCCGCCGGCAGCCAGTTGCCCGCCCTCGTCGTAAGCGCGGCCCAGCGCGGCAACCAGCCCGTTCAACACGCGGTTGGCCGGGCAAATGTCGAACGCCGTGAAACCTTCCGGTAATAAGGCAGAGATATTGGCGATACCACCGAGGTTAAGCCAGTATTGGAATCCGGGGAATAAATACTTTTCCCCTACCGGCACAATAGGCGCGCCCTGGCCGCCCAGGGCCACATCCATGGCCCGCAGATCGCTGATCACCGGCAAACCGGTAACCGCGGCAATAGCGGCGCCATCGCCCAGTTGAGCCGTCATACGGCCCGCCGGCACATGAAAAGTAGTATGCCCGTGGGAGGCAATGAAATGTACTTTATGATCCAGGTGGTTCTTTTCAATGAATGCTTTGATCCGATGGCCGGAATAATGCCCATACTCGCTGTGCAGCAGCAGGTAATCGCGGGCGGAGAGTGTGGTGGCGCCGGCCAGTTTATCCATCCATTCCTGCTCATAGGGAAGGCTTTCGGAAGCCTTAATAACGTATGTCCATTGGCCGCGCACTTCTGTCAGCTCTGCAAACACAATATCCAACCCGTCCAGCGAGCTGCCCGACATAGTGCCTATCACGTTGTAAACCATCTGAAAAAATTTCCAGCAAAGGTAAATGATCTGCGGAAAGTTTTTTTTCCGGGTTTTATGGAATCCCCGAGGCGGGGTGCATCATGGGGACAGAAAAACTATCAGTCATGAAAAAGATATTCCCCCTCCTGGCAGTAATGCTGCTGATCGGTATTTGCTCCCTGGCGCAGGCCAGGCTTGTAAAAGGCACGGTTAAGGACAGTGCTTTCCATATGCCGGTTGTGAATGCCGTTATCCGTATCAAAGGCACGGATGTAATGACCGCTTCCGACAAACAGGGCAACTGGCAGCTCAGCATCCCCAAAAGCGGCGCTACCATCGAAATTGTGGCCAGCGGCTTCCTCCGCCGGGAAATAGCGGTAAAAGAAAATATGACGGCTGTAAACGTGGTATTGCAGCGCAGGCCGGACAAACGCATCATGCAAAAAAAGAACGCCCCGGAAAAAATCATCTGTGCGGACGTAGTGCAGGCGGAGATTACACCCTTTGCCGCCAGCGCGCCCGGCCTGGTGACCAGGAATACCGCCTTTTACCATCCCGGCCAAACGGAAGCCTACGTCCCTATTAACGAAAATATTTTCCATGCCGTGAAAGATCAGCCCCTCAGCACTTTCAGCGCGGATGTAGACAGGGCCAGCTACAGCAACGTACGCCGTTACCTCAACGGGGGCGACCTCCCTCCTGCCGATGCCGTGCGCGTGGAAGAAATGATCAACTATTTCGATTACCATTATCCGCAACCAACCGGCAAAGATCCCGTGGCAATTGTAACCGATATGAGCGTATGCCCCTGGAACGCCAGCCACCAGCTGGTCAGGATCGGTATTCAGGGCAAGCAGGTGGATGACAGGGACCTGCCGCCCAGTAACCTCGTATTCCTGCTGGATGTATCCGGATCCATGAACGAACCAAATAAACTGCCCCTCGTAAAGAAAGCCTTTGGCGCGCTGGTAAAACAGCTCCGGCCGCAGGACAGGGTAGCTGTGGTAGTGTACGCGGGCGCTGCCGGCGTGGTATTACCATCTACCCATGGTAACCAAAAAGAAAAAATAAACGCCGCACTGGACCAGTTACAGGCCGGTGGCTCCACAGCGGGCGGCGCAGGCATTTCCCTCGCGTATAAGATTGCCAGGGAAAACTATTTACCTAAAGGTAACAATAGGGTAATACTGGCTACAGACGGAGATTTCAACGTTGGCGTATCTTCAAGCGGCGAACTGGAAAGGCTGATCGAAGGGGAAAAAGATAAAGGCATTTTTCTGTCCGTACTGGGTTTTGGTATGGGCAACCTGAAGGACGTAAACCTGGAAACCCTTGCTGACAAAGGAAACGGCAACTATGCCTATATCGATACTTACGAGGAAGCCAGGAGGATATTTGTAACGGAATTTGGCGGTACTTTATTCACCATTGCAAAAGACGTCAAGTTACAGGTAGAGTTCAATCCTAACTTCGTACAGTCGTACAGGTTAGTAGGATATGAAAACAGGATTTTACAGGCGGAAGATTTTAATAATGATAAGAAAGACGCCGGCGACATGGGGGCAGGCCATACCGTAACCGCTTTATATGAAATTGTGCCCGCCGGCAGCGGCAAAGGGCAGGACGTAAACTGGGTGGATCCCCTGAAATACCAGGAAGCCAAAGTACTGGGCAACCGCACGGAGGTGCTCACCGTGAAAATGCGTTACAAGGAGCCGGATGCCAACACCAGCAAGCTGTTACAGCAGGTGCTGCACTATCAGGCCAAACCGTTTGAAAGCATGGAGCCCGACTTCCGCCTGGCTGCGTCAGTAGCGGCCTTCGGCCAGCTGCTGCGGGAGTCCGCCTTCCAGGGCGACGCTACTTACGACAAGGTGTTGCAATGGGCGGCTAATACCCGTGGAAATGATCCTGAAGGCTACAGGGCTGAGTATCAGCAGTTAGTGAAAAAAGCCATGTTGCTTCAAAAATGAGAATCAACATTTTTCGGTAATTTGCCGCCTCAAAGGATAAGCAAATGATAATAAATTTAAGTGAAACTAATTCGCTGGTAGGTGAATGGCTGAGTGAAATCAGGAACGTAGAGGTGCAGCACGACCGGATGCGTTTCAGGCGTAATATGGAGCGCCTGGGTGAAGTGGCTGCCTATGAAATCAGTAAAACGCTGGAATATGTGGAGAAAGAGGTTACTACTCCCATGGGTATTGCCAACTGCCGCGTCCTGAAATCGCAGCCCGTACTGGCTACCATCCTCAGGGCAGGACTGGCGCTGCATCAGGGTTTGCTGCATTACTTCGATAAGGCCGACCATGCGTTTATTTCCGCTTACCGCAAACATAACCACGATGGTTCTTTTGATATCAGCCTGGAATATGTAAGCAGTCCTTCTATTGAAGGCCAGGTACTTATCCTTTCCGACCCGATGCTGGCTACCGGCGCTTCCCTGGTGAAAACCATCGAGCACCTGGAGGAAATCGGCAAACCTACTCATATTCACCTCGTTGTGGCTATTGCCTGCACCGTGGGTATCGAATATGTGTTGCGTAACACCAAATCCAACCTCACCATCTGGGCCGGCGATATTGATGATGAACTGACCGCCAAGGGCTACATCGTTCCCGGGTTGGGCGATGCCGGCGATCTGGCTTTCGGAAATAAATTACAACAATAGTCGTTATTTTAACGTTTAACGGATATACGGAATTCTTCACTTATTAAAATTCCGTATATCCGTTTTTTTATGCGTATATTTCTTATTATACATGGATTTAATTTGAAATATGAGTTAATTGGCGTACCTTCACCATTATTGCATAAACCCTATGCTACAAGCTTTGCCTTATGAAAAGAGCTTTACTATTCCTGACCATATTTTTTAGCCTGACCAGCGCGTTACGGGCCCAAGACCCGCACTTCTCCCAGTTCTTTGCCTCGCCTATGACACTTAACCCGGCGTTTACCGGCTTATTCTCAGGAGATTATCGCCTGTCAGGTAACTACCGCTCCCAATGGAGAAGCATCTCTACGCCTTTTGTGACCGGAACTGCAGCAGTTGATTTTGGTATTCTGAAAAACGTCATTAACTACACAGATATATGGGGCGTAGGCGTTATGGCCATGTATGACCGCAGCGGCGGCGGCGCCCTCACTTCCACCTACCTCAGCGCCAGCACCGCGTACCACAAGGGGCTGGACCCGGAAGGCAACCACACCATCGCCATCGGCCTGCAGGGGACCCTGGTGCAGAAACGCGTAGACAACGAAAAGCTGCGCTTCGAAAACCAGATAGACAACAATGGTTACAACCCTGCCATTCCCAGTGGCGAAACGCTGATCAATCCTAAAATATCCTATTTCGATCCCAACATCGGGATCCTCTATAACGGGCTCATCGGAGAATCCTCCAACATCTACATGGGCGCTTCGTACTATCACATCACGCAACCTACCGAATCGTTTATGGATCAAACGCAGAACAGGCTTAGCTACCGCTGGACGGTGCATGGCGGCGGTTCCGCGCCAATCAACGGTGTGAACAGGATTCACGGTAGTATTTTGTACATGAAGCAAAGCACGGCAACGGAGTTCACCTTTGGCGGCGCGTATGGCTTTACCATGGATGATACGGACGATAAACCAACGGTATTTTATGTGGGCAGCTGGTATCGCTGGAAGGATGCGGTAATCCCCTACATCGGCCTGGAGATAAAAGGCTTCCAGGTAGGGCTTACTTACGATACCAACGTATCCAGCCTGAAGCCGGCCTCCAATTACAGGGGCGGCCTGGAACTCTCGCTGATCTACATCCACTCCCGCAACCAGATGAACAAATACAAAACGCTTTGTCCACGATTCTGATTCGTAACAAAACCACGATATTTCATAACAAAACAGGCCCGGTCATCAGGATCGGGCTTATTTTTTAGTTGGAATTTCGGTAGTTTCGTTGCACCTTAACTTTAGAGGAAAAACTCATTCTGTTTACACTAAAACTGTACAAACATTGTTTTCATTCAGGGAGGTGCTGTCTGCTTTCCAGGCTTACGGTAAGGCGCACCATTTTATTATGCAGCATAGATTATGGAAGTGGATACTCATCCCCGGCATAATTTACTGCCTGTTGTTTTTTGCGGGATTTTATTTTGTGTGGGGCTATTCAGGTGAATTTGTCGAATATCTTACCCGGTTATTCCACATCACTGAATGGGTGCAGGACGTAGAAAGCAGCTGGATCAGCTTCCTGTTCCTGCTGGTGGCATTCAGCGTTAAAGTGATATTCGTATTCTGGTATTTCTCCTATTTCAAATATCTGTTCCTCATTCTTGGTTCGCCGGTATTTGCGTACCTCTCCGAAAAAACGGAGTCCATCATCCAGCACAAGGAATTTCCTTTCAGCTGGAAGCTGCTGCTGGCGGACATCTTCAGGGGCGTTAAAATGTCCTGCCGCAACATCGTGTACCAAACGGCCGTGATCCTCATTTTGCTGCTCGTGTCGTTTGTGCCGGTAGTGGGCTGGATTACCCCTATGGTCGGCTTTTTCATTGAAGCCTATTTCTACGGCTTTTCCATGATGGATTACAGTTGTGAAAGGCACCGGATGAACATGTCGCAAAGTATAACGTTTATACGTCAGCACAGGGGTATGGCATTAGGGAACGGGATTGTGTTTTACCTGTTCATGCTGATCCCGGTGGTGGGCTGGATGCTGGCGCCATCCTACGCTGTCATAGCCGCTACCATTGATTTACAAAACAAAAAATTGCGATAATGACTACCGGCAAAGTGTACCTGATCCCAACCGTGCTGAGTGCTGATGCCTTATACAGCATTCCCCCCTATGTGACGGACGTAGCCCGGAAGCTCACCGTATTTTACGTGGAAAACGAGCGCACTGCCCGCCGTTACCTGAAAGCGCTGGATCGCAGCATCAATATCGACGCTTTGCAGCTGCTGCCCATGAACGAAAACCAGCTGCCGGATACGGAAGCGGCTAAAAAGTTTTTGCGGCAGGGCATCGACATCGGTGTGATCAGCGAAGCAGGATGCCCGGCTGTGGCCGATCCCGGCCACCTCATCGTCAGGGCTGCCCACAGCATAGAAGCGCCGGTGATCCCCATGATTGGCCCCAACTCCATGCTGCTGGCCCTGATGGCTTCCGGCATGAACGGGCAAAACTTCCAGTTTACCGGCTACCTGCCCATTAAACCGCATGAGCGGGTAAAAGCCATTAAGGACCTGGAACTGCAATCGCAAAAGAAAAGACAAACCCAACTCTTTATAGAAACGCCTTACAGGAACAACCAGCTCCTGAAAGACATCCTGGATAACTGTAAGGAACATACGAAAATATGCGTGGCGGCCGATATTACCGGCCCTGACGAATTTATCCGTACCAAAACCGTGAAGGAGTGGAAGAAGGCATTGCCGGAGCTGCATAAGAAGCCGGCGATCTTTTTGCTGGATGCGGAGTAAGAAAAAAGGGGACCGATGGTCCCCTTTTTTTATTGTACAATGCGTTTGCCGGTTTGCTGGTCCGTGATGGAGATAATACTGTCCACTACGAACGGACTAAAGCCTCTCCACGGTATTGCGCCGAGGTATTCCTTATAACTCAGTTCCACCCATTTGCCGGATGCGGTCATCAGCTGCTGCGCCACCTTTTCGTCCGTCACGGAAAACTGGAATTCATTGCTCTGGATAGTACCTGCCACCTGGCCCTTGTAGCCCGATTGTATCAGCTTTCCTTCATAGGTTTTGAAGATATATCCTTTCTGTACAAAATAGTTTAGCTCTCCTGCCTTCACTCCTTTTCCAAATACGAAATAGAACTTATAAAAGAAGATGCCGCCCAGGATTAAAACAATGACTGAAACGACGATGAATACAAATCGGCCCATAGGGTTATGTGTTTTTAGTGAATGTTAGAAACTTTTGTCCACCATGTACAGCAATGCCGCCATAGCAAAGGCGCCCAGCTCCAGTTCACGCTTATTCACATTTTCAAACACATCGTTGGGAGCATGGTGAATATCAAAATAACGCTGGGAGTCCGGCGAAAGTTCGGCCATAGGCGTACCTATTGCCGCATGCAGCTGGCCTACGTCCACCCCGCCGCCCGGCTCGTCAAAATCGTATATGCCATACGGTAGGAACAACGGCGCCCATGATTTCACTTTTTCCCGTTGCGCATCGCTCATCGTCATGGTGAAGCCCCGTGGCGTGAAACCGCCGGCATCGCTCTCCAATGCAAAGATGTGCTTTTCGCCCTTTTCTTTAGCTACCTCCGCATATTTCTTACCGCCGCGGGTACCGTTTTCTTCATTGGCAAACAGCACTACCCGCAACGTCCGCTCCGGCTTAATGCCCAGCGCCTTGAAGGCGCGCAGCACCTCGATGGATTGTACGCAGCCGGTGCCATCATCGTGCGCTCCTTCGGCCACATCCCAGGAATCCAGGTGGCCGCCCACGGTCAGGTACTGATCCGGGTACTTGCTGCCCCTCAGCTCCCCGATTACGTTGTGGCCAATGGTATCCGCCAGCATGCGGCAGTTGGTTTTCAGGAACACCTGCGCCGTAGGATCATCCTTGATGCGCTGACTGAGCCTGTCCGCATCCTGCAGGCCGATGGCTACGGCCGGGATCTTCGGATAGGCGGAATCGTACTGCATAGCGCCGGTATGCGGTTCGTTATTGGCGCCATGCGACATAGAGCGCACTATCACCGCCAACGCGCCGTATTTGGCAGCCCTGCTGGCTCCGCCGCCCCTGTATTTCACCGCATCCCCATAAGAATGGAAGGTTTTGATGAACTTAGGGTTAAACGGATAATTGTAAAATACGATCTTTCCCTTTACCTGGTCCTTTTTGGCTTCCAGGTCCTCAAAGGAGGATACTTCCAGGATAGGAGCCGTTACGCCGGCATCGCCGCTGCCTACGGAGTTACCCAGGGCCAGCACATTTAAAGGTGGCGTATAATCCCTCCTTTTGGAGATGATACGGGCCTCTTCCCGGGCGCCGCGTACCCAATGGGGCACCATGCAGGGCTGCAGATACACCGTATCGGCGCCGGCAGCTTTCAGGGCGGCTACACCCCAGCGCTCGGCCTTTACCATGCCGGGGGAACCCGCCAGGCGGCCTCCCACCTTTTTGGTCAGTACGTGAAGGTTGTCATATGCAGTGCTATGTGTAAGTATTTCATCAGCTATCTGTCTGAATATCACTGAGTCCTGCTGCTGCGCCGACGCCATGGCGGGTATAGCACAGCCCAGGAAAATTGGCAAAAGGTATTTCCTCATAAAGCGGTCTGTTTGGGCGTTAAAACTAATTAATTGTCCCCAGCCTACAAATAACAATAAAATGGTTTGGATGGCTGGGGGAATTGCTTCAGGAGCGTTACCTTTGCAGATGCATTTATGGATAACAGTTGATAAGGGCACGTATTACTGTTTTTCATACTATGGGCTTTCGTTTTTAGGCTTAAATAACAAATCATGCGTATTGGAATAGTATGTTATCCTACATACGGTGGTAGTGGCGTACTGGCTACAGAGTTGGGAAAAGCTCTGGCCGACAAAGGCCACATGGTCCACTTTATCACGTATCAGCAGCCAGTGAGGCTCAACGCGTTTCACGCGAATATCTATTATCACGAAGTACAGGTTCCCACATACCCGCTGTTCGATTTTCCTCCCTATGAGTCTGCCCTGAGCAGCACCATGGTGGATGTGATCATTAACCAGAAGCTGGACCTCCTTCACGTGCATTACGCCATCCCCCATGCGTCTACCGCCTATATGGCGAAGCAGATCGTGGCCAAGCAAGGCCGGGTGGTACCGTTTATCACCACGCTGCACGGTACGGACATCACGCTGGTAGGTAAGGACAAAACCTATGCGCCGGTAGTTACCTTCTCCATCAACGAGTCGGACGCCATTACCGCCGTATCGGAAAACCTCCGTGATGAAACCTACAAATCCTTCCAGATAGAAAAAGACATCTCCGTTATCTACAACTTCGTGGACACCCAGCGTTTCAGTCGCCGCGAGCTGCCGCACTTCCGTAAAGCCATCGCGCCAAACGGCGAAAAGGTGCTGCTGCACGTGTCCAACTTCCGCAAGGTAAAACGCGTACCGGATGTGATCAAGATATTCAAACAGGTGAGGGAAGCCATGCCGGCAAAACTGCTGCTCGTGGGCGATGGTCCGGACAGGCCTACCATTGAGTGCATGTGCAGGGAACTGGGGTTATGCGATGATATCCGCTTTGTGGGTAAGCAGGAGCAGCTGGAAGATGTTATGTCTATCAGCGACCTGTTCATCCTGCCTTCGGACTATGAGAGCTTCGGACTGGCGGCCCTGGAAGCAATGGCATCTGAAGTGCCGGTGATTTCCTCCAACGCCGGCGGCTTACCGGAAATCAATATCCCGGGAGTAACCGGTTATATGGGAGATGTGGGAGATGTAGATACCATGGCTAAGCATGCCATCCACCTGCTGCAGGACGAAGCGCTGCTGGCAAAAGTCCGCAAAGGAGCCTGGGCGCAAGCGCAGCGTTTCCATATCGACAATATCATTCCTCAGTACGAGGCTTTATACGAACAGGTGCTGGAAAACCAGCGCCAGGCGGAGCTGCTCTAACGGGCCCGGATCCATCTTTCGGGATTCTGCTTCACCACGTTCTTGTATATCTGCAACTCAATCTGGCCGTTGCTGCCGCCTCTCCGGGCAGCAGCAACGCCTAAAGTCTGACCCCGGGATACCCTTGCTCCTTTATTCACTGTCACATCCAGCAAGTGTACATAGTTCGTAAAGTACTTACCATGCCTTAACGTTACCATATATCCCGACCCCTGGATGTTGAATACCATGATCACCTCTCCGTCAAAGATGGCTTTCACCGCGGCGCCCACGCTGGTCTGAAACACGACCCCACTGTATTCCTTTTCCACCTTACCGATTTTGCCCACCCCAAAATGCCCAACGATGCGCCCCGCTGAAACCGGCCATGGCAGGCGGCCCCGGTTGGCTTCGAAATTATTGGAGAGGGTCAGTTCGCCCGGGGAGGCTACCAGCACATCCTCGCTGGAAGTATTGGTTTCCTTCTCTTCCGGTTCTTCTTTTACTTTAGGCATCGGCGGAGGTTTCACACCTTTCTTTTCTGCCGCTTTACGGGCGGCCAGCGCTTTGCGGGCGGCTTCTTCCTGTTGCTTCTTACGTTTGGCGGCCGCTATGCGCTTGCGCTCCGCTGCCTCTGCTGCGGCTTTGCGCCGCGCCGCTTCAATTTCCCTGCGGATGGCAGCCTGGATGGCATTGTCTATCTGGCGGGCTTCCGCCTTGCTTTTGGCAATGCTCTGTTGCAGGTCTTTCTGCTTATCCTGCAGTTCCTTGATGGTTTGCTCGGTTTCTTTCTGGTTGTTTACCAGTTGTATTTTCTGGCGCTGCTCCACATAGAGGGCGCCGGCCTTTTCCTTGCGCTGCTCCTGCAGCTCCGCCAGCTTCTGCCCCAGCAGCTGCCGGGTGGAAAGCAGGCTTTCTGCCTGGCGGCGCTTATTTTCCCGGTATTGACGCAGGTATTCGTATCTGCGCAGGGCATCATTAAAGCTCGTGGCGGAAAAAAGGAAGTTGAGTACGTCGTAGTTGGTGCGGGATTTATAACTGTACACCAGCAGTTGTGCGTAGCGGGCCCGCAGGGAGTCCACTTCTTTTTCGAGCGATTGCACGTTGCTGCTCGTATTGGCAATATCTCCCTCAATCTGGCTGAGTTCTGTATTGATAGCCTTTATCTGTTCGTTACGGGAGCTGATTTGTGCCTGTAATTGTTTCTGCAGGGATTGATTTTGCCGGGTACTTTTCCGGGTTTCCTGCAGGGCGCGGGTGGCTTCCGCTATTTCTTTCAATAGCTGGGCCTTCCTGTTTTCCAGGGCCGCGCGCGACTGCTTGCCCCGCTGCGCCACCAGCACGGCGGGTAGCAGGCATAGCGCCAGTATGAAAGGGATCAACTTTCTCAAACAATAATGCATTAGGTTAGTAAGTAGGGCCGTAGCCTATCGGCGACGTATCCACTGCTCAGGATTCTGCTTGGTATTACCTTTCCAGATTTGCAGCTCTACCTCGCCGGTATTTTCAAGTTCGTTTACAGTTGCAGTACCGATCACCTGACCGGTTTTCACCATATCGCCTTTCTTCACCCGTGTGGTTTGCAAACGCACGTAGGTGGTGAAATATTGTCCGTGGCGGATGATGATCATATAGCCCATGCCCGGCATCACTACAACGGACCTCACCTCGCCATCGAAGATGGATTTTACCGGACCGCCCTTGGTGGTAGCAATAACGATACCATCCGATGGTACGGTGATGTGCTCCATTACGGCATGCTGGTGAATACCAAAATGTTCGATGATATTACCTGCATCTACCGGCCATGGCAGCTTACCGCGGTTTGCTTCAAAGCTTTCGGAGAGTGCGAGGGCTTCCGGCGTGGCCTCCAGCACGTTCTCGCTGCGTGTAGGCGCTGGCGTTGGCGCAGGCGGAGGAGGAGCAGGTTTTTCTGCCGGCTTCTCTGCCGGTTTTTCCGCTGGCGGCGGCGTAGCAGCCGTATTGTTATTGGCGTTGGCGGCTCTTTCCGCAGCGGCGGCGCGGGCCTTTTCGGCAGCGGCGGCGGCAAGGGCGGCTTTGCGCGCTTCTTCCTCACGGCGGCGTTTTTCTTCAAGGGCTTTGCGACGGGCGGCTTCTTCTTCCGCTGCCTTACGGCGCGCCTCTTCGATCTCGCGCTGGATTACGTTACGGATGGCTATCTGTACTTTCTGGGCATCTTTCTTACGCTGGTTGATATCCTGTACCAGTTCTTTTTCACGGCCTTTCAGCTTATTCAGTACCTCATCCTTCTCCTTCTTATCCGCTTCCAGGATAGAGCGTTGTTCCTGCTCGGTTTTGAGCGCATCGCCCCGCTTCATACGTTGTGATTCCAGGTTGCCGATCTTTTTCTTCAGCAGCTCCTGCGTGGCCACAATATTATCGGCCTGGCGGCGGCGGTACTCCCGGTATTGCTTCAGGTATTGAAAACGTTTAACGGCATCGTTAAAGCTGGATGCGGAAAACACGAAGTTCAGCAGGTCGTACGTGCTCCTGTTTTTATACGCATATACTACCAGCTGCGCGTATTGCGCTTTCAGGGTATCCAGGTCTTTTTTCAGGGTATTTACATCGCGGTAGGCGCTGTTGATATCACCGTTGATGAAATTGATTTCATCGTTGATGTTGTTGATCAGGCGGGTACGCGCTGTAATTTTATCGCGCAGGGCACGCAGTTGCCCCATGCTTTCGCGGGTAGATTTTTTGGTGGCAAGTAATTGTTCGTTGGCCTCATCAATTTCGCGTTGCAGTTCTTTCTTACGACGTTCCAGTTCTTCCCTTGATTGCGAAGGCTGTTGCTGACCAGCATTTTGCTGGGCCGCCACCATTGCGGGCATCAACCATACAACCAACATAAACGGGATAATCTTCTTCAAATACAACATGACTATATTTAGTAACTGCGAAATTAAAATCAGGTATATAAACGCTAAATATACAACGTTTATTAGTTTAAAGCTGCGGAACATTTACCGCAGTACTGCTACATCCGCTTGTATCCTGATGGCGTGCTGAACGGAAAAGTAACCGGCACATCAAAATCAAAACGGGTGAAATCCAGCGCCACTTTCGTGGTGCCTTTTTCCTCTACGTATATGCGGCGGGTAGTAGGAAATTTCCTGCTGCCCGTACGGGAATAATCGCCATAGGTCAGCTCGCAGGAGCGGCGCACCGCAGGGTCCTTATCCATCACTTTGCTTTGCTGCAGGCCGTAGTCATCAGCATATACGTTGAACAGGCTGGTAAAATCCGGCGCATCGCAACTAAAGGAAATAATGGAAGGCGTTTTGGTCACCTGGTAGATGGAGTCCGTCAGGAATACGGGGTTACCTATGAGCAAATCCTGCAGGGTATTGAAATCAAAAGGCACATTGAGCAGGTCTTTGGCATCCGCCAGGTTGCGCAGCACCAGCTGCTTTTTCAGGCGGTTATATAATTTCAGGCTGTCCGGCGTAATGACGGCACGTACCACTTCATCGATCACCGGCGCGGAAATGGAAATCCAGATGATACTGTCTTTCTTCATGCGCACATTCACGGAAAGTCCGTTCTTGCTGTCCTGCTCATTTTCAAAGGCAAATTTTGCACGGCCGGAAAAGGAATTGAAATCAATATGATTCTTCTGAATACCGGCCAGCATGGAGTCTTTGAACCGGTTGAGTTCCCCGTCCGCGCTATCCGCGATAACCGTTACCCGGCCGCTGTCCGCAGCGGGAAAGGTGGAACGGGCGAGTTCTTTAGGGCGCCGACAGGAAACGGTCAATATGCCGATTAACCCCACGAATAACAATAATCTCATACTAGCATGCATCTTTTGCCTATTGAACATATCTTTTCTCCGCGATCTTTTTGGTGAGGGCAACAGAGGAAGCTCCCTTCTCCTGTGCCATCTGCCAGTATTCAACCGCTTTATTAACATCTTTCAGGTTGTAGAGTATATCTCCATAATGTTCCAGCATGCTGGCGTTCTGGAGGGATGCCGGATAGGTAAATGCTTTATCCATCCACTCTTTGGCTTCCTGGTATTTTTCCATGCGGAATAATATCCAGGCGTAGGTATCCATGAAGGTAGGACTGTCTGGTTCTATTTCAAGGGAGCGCCGCGACATTTCAGCCGCTTTATCCAGGTTTTCGCCCCGTAACGACAGATAATAGCTGTAATTATTCAGCACCGTGGCATCCTTGGGGCGTAGCTGCAGGGCTTTTTCATAGCTGCTGTCCGACGATGCATTCTGCCCCGTAGCGTGATAAGCGTCGCCCAGGAGGGAATAAACATCCGCCGTAAACCTTTTTTCATCATCCCCTAATGCCAGCGCTTTGTTCATGGACGCGATGGTAGCCGGGTACTGCCGCAGCAGGTAATTGGCCAGGCCGTTGAAATAAAATCCCATGAACTCTTTCGGAAAGAGCCGGGTAACTGTATCGCTGAGGGCCAGCAAGGCATTCGGATCATCCTTGCGGGAGTAGATCCACATCTGCTGGTACCATACGGAAAAGCGGGTGGAGTCCAGCGCCAGCGAACGCTGGTAGCTGAGCTGCGCACTGTCCAGCACATCCCCCTGGGAATACATATCCCCAAGCAGCGCGTAGGCTTTGGCGTCCTTCGGATGCGCCTCCACGATCAGGTGCGCCAGTTGCAGCCCTTCCCGCAGTTTGGTGCTATCCGTTTCCAGCATGCGCAGGTAAGGATAAACGTACGCTACTTTTTCATCAATACTGTAACTGCTGTTGGCAAAGGCGCGGGTCATATAATCCCAGTAAGCCGCCGTATCCTTCCGCTTCCTGGCGTAGGCGCCCAGCGCAATCAGCGCCCGGGCGTTTTCCGGATCTCGGGAAAGGATGTCGTTGTAAACAGCAGTCGCATCGGCGATCTGGTCGTTGGCATCATAGACTTCTGCCAGCAGGTAATAGTAGCGTGTTTCAGCGGGGTTGGTTTCGATCAGCCGTTTTATTTCCGCCGCGGCTTCGTTGGCTTTACTCATCCGGAGCAGCAGGCGCTGCTTCTGGTAGGTGAGTTCTTCCACTACGCCCGTCCTGGCTTCCAGCTGGTTGAATACCGCCAGTGCCGCTTCCGGCTTATTGGCTTTGCCGAGCAAAATACCCTGGTTGTAGAGGTAATCATCGTTCTCCGGGTATTTGGCGGCCAGGTTTTTATACACGAGGGCGCCGCTGTCGAATTTCTCCGAAACGGCGTAAACGTCTGCCAGGAGCTGCTGGAACCAGTGGTTCGCCGTATCCATGGTAGCCGCTTTGCGTGCAAAATTGAGCGCATAGGGCCCGCTATGGGAATCCATCAGCAGGCGCGCTATTTCATAAAACACCACAGCGTTGGTTCTGTCCAGCTTCAGGTAGTCGGAATATTGGGAAAGCGCCGTGCGGTAATCCCCAATCATCTTCGAACGCTGAGCGGCAAAGAAGATGCTATCCGTACGTTGTTTGAGCAGCGCGGGATCGCCGGCGGCATGGCCGCCTGCCCGCTTGCCCACGCTGCATGCAGCAAAAGCCAACGTTAAAGATAGTCCTATCACTGTGACGTACACACGCATTTATCAGGATTTACCGGTATGACCAAATCCGCCTTCGCCACGCTCGGTCGTGCTGAGTATTTCCACCGGCTGAATAGTCGCCTGCACAAACGGTGCGATCACCATTTGCGCAATACGGTCGCCGGGTTGCACTACCTGCGGTTCGTTGGACAGGTTGATCAGGATGATTTTAATCTCTCCCCTGTAGTCAGCATCAATAGTGCCGGGAGTATTTAATAGTGTCAGTCCCTGCTTGATAGCCAGGCCGCTGCGTGGGCGGATCTGCGCTTCATAACCGGTAGGCAGCTCCATGAACAGGCCGGTGGGTACCAGGGCGCGTTCCAGCGGTTGCAGGGTCAGCGGCGCTTCCAGGTTGGCCCGGAGATCCATTCCCGCAGCTTCTGCGGTCGCATAAGCCGGCAGTTCGTTCGCCGACTTATTAATTATTTTCACAATTACTTCAGCCATTCAGCAAAGATATTTTTTTATGGTAGAGTTTAACCTTAATTATTATACTTTTCGAGGAGTACGGTAGCATAGGCCATCACCCCTTCCCCGCGGCCAACGAAGCCCATCTTCTCGGTGGTGGTAGCTTTTACGGATACGTCGTCCACGCTGATACGCAAACGCTCCGCAATAACGGCCTGCATCTGCGGCACATACGGCTTGATCTTCGGCGCTTCCAGGCAAAGGGTACTGTCCACATTCACCACCTGGTAACCTTTTTCGCCAATCAGTTGGGCGCAGCGCGACAGCAGGATTTTACTGTCGATGTTTTTATACGCATTGTCCGTGTCCGGGAAATGCACCCCAATATCGCCCAGGGCAAGAGCTCCCAGCATGGCGTCGCAAATAGCATGCAGCAATACGTCTGCATCGCTGTGACCGAGTGCGCCCTTGTGATGGGGCACCAGCACCCCTCCCAGCCAGAATTCACGGCCTTCAACAAGCTGATGGAAATCGACACCCAATCCGATACGAATGCTACTCATAAGATATTATTTTTTAATCGTTTTGCCAATCCGCAAAGTACGGTATAAAAAGCAAATCCCTCCTTCCGGAGGGACTCGTTTATGTATTTTAACGCAATTTTTAAGGTATTACCAACCCGTTCTGCTCTCTTCTCTTGGCCCCAGGTCAAAAGTAAGGGTGAAGCGGAGGGTGTTGGACAGCGGGTTACGCTGTATGCCGGAGCCGGAAGGCACCAGGTAGGAGAAGTTCAGGCCAAAGATATCGTACTTGATACCTACGCCCGCCGTGAAATATTTACGGTTACCCTTGTTCTTGTTCTCATTGAAGTAACCGGCTCTCACGGCAAATTGCTGGTTGTACCAGTATTCCATTCCTACGGAATACATCAGTTCCTGCAGCTCTTCTTTGAAGCCGCCCGGCGCGTCGCCGAAGGAAGAGAACATCCCTTCCAGCACGGATTTATCTTTGTACTTGCCGCTGGTATCCGGCGTAGGCACCATCAGCTTATTGATATCCAGTGCAAAGGTCAGGGTGTTCATTTCGTCGAGAGACAGCTTGTAGGCCGCACCCAAACCGAAGTTGGTAGGGATGAAGTCCTTGTTCTGCGCGGAGCTGGTATAGGAGATTTTGGTACCGATGTTGGTGATCGCCAAACCTACGCTCAGTTTGTTCACCGTGCCGTCGTCCTTTTCAAAGTCCTTGGTATAGTAACCGGAAACGTCTGCCGCAAAGGCTTTACCCGGGCGGATAGTCTGGTCGTTAACCGTTTGCCCGCCGGCAAGGTTGGAATAAATGAATCTACCGGTCAGCCCTACCCCGAAATGTTCGGAGAGCTTGCGGGCATAACCTGCATCGATAGCAAATTCACGTGGCCGGAAATTACCCTGGTCAGTGTTGGTAATGTCCCTGAAATTGATGGTACCCAGCGAAAAGTAACGCAGCGATCCGGAGACGGCCTGATTTTCATCTATTTTGGTATAACCGCTTACAGTAGCCAGGAATACGTCGTTTACAAGCTCTTTTAGCCAGGGAGTATAGGTTACGGCAATGCTGGAGTTGACATCGGAGAACGGCAACTTCGACAGGTTATAATAAATGGAATTGGCATCCGGAGAAATGGCAAGACCCACATCTCCCATTGCACCACTGCGGGCATCCGGAGTGATACGCAAGAAAGGAACAGCTGTATTAATAGTGTTGGTACGACCATCTAATTGACCTGTGGAGTCTATTGTCTGGGCTGAGGTTCTTAAACTTGTGAAAGTACTATATATGAACACCAGGCTCAAAGTTAACTTTCGGATCATGCAATGTTCGTATTTTGATAGGATGTAAAAATAATGTAATTTATAATATGATTATCAGTTAAGGGGTTTGATAAGGAAGCCGGACGCCAGACCACTTCATACTGCATAGGTTGTATTACTTAAAATAACATTACTTTGCCGCTCTTAACCTTTCTCTTACCATTACTGCTAATAGTTAGTCTATAAAGATATATACCTGGGGATAATTTTGCTCCCGAATCCCCTGCGCCATCCCAGGGCATGCCATCAAAACGGTTGCTTCCCGGAATTATTGTGTTAAAAAGAGTTTTCATGAGTTTGCCTTCCAGGTTAAAAATCTGCAGGGTAAGTTCCAACGGCATACCCTGTTGATTATGTGTGAATACAAACCTCGTTTCACTATGGAACGGATTGGGATAGTTTGCGATATCGTCTACCACCAGGGCCCCGGCTTCAGTTACTTCAAACGTGATCGTGGTATTGGCCGGATTATTTTGGTTGTCCCATGCGGTGATAGTGATGCGGTGTTTACCGGGGGCAATGCCTGCCAGCGGATACACCACTGTCCCTTTCCTGTAATCATCTAAAGATGCGCTAAAATAATCATTTAATACAATATATTCCGAACTGTCTAATAATGCAAGCAGTTTATGTTCTTTTATTATACCGGAGATGTTAATGCCGCTGCTGTCCGCAAGGTCGGCGATCAGCAGCGGGTCGGCAGCCACTATATCCCCGTTTTTGAAAAGCCGGTTGTTAAGCCATGCCTGCAACTGAGGTCCGGCGCGGTCAGTGGCGGGAGCCTGCTGCCCCGTTACCCGGATGCGTTCGGACTGCCCGCCGGCATCCGCCAGGTTGCCCGTCCCGTAGTAGCTGATCTTTCCGATACCCTGTGCCACGGCAGCATCCACGGGCATCCGTGCCGTTACGCGGAATTTGCCGGCAATGACTTTTTGTTCTCCCCGGAAAAAAATATTTTCCTGCTGCTCAAAAGCCGCGACCTGGCTACCGGCCGTATTCCCCAGGGTATGGCTGCCCGCCGGCGGGGCGAAGATCGTCGTATATAGCTGACCGTTATAACCGGTTGCCACTGCCCCGGTTTCATCTTCAATATGCCCTGTCACATTTAACAGGGAATTTGCCGGCGCCTCCACCGTATTGTTATCAAGCTGCTGATAATTGATGCTATCCGTCACTATTTTATATTGCGGGAACGCCAGTGTCAGCGCGGGGTCGCCCAATAGCTGGAACTTGCGGTTATTGATAATATCTATACTTGTGGCGTAGGTAATATTTTTAGCTGCTTTTGACGCCTGCCCCAGACTTTTCCAGGAGCCATCGGCATTCCGCGTCAGCGCCGCATGGAGGTAGTTAATATTCATTTCCTTGTTGGAAGCCGCAAACACGGCCCTGGTGGTCGTCATCAGGGCAATCGCTCCCGTAGGGCGCTGCAATAGTACACTTTGCCCCAGCGACAATACCGCAGGGTTGTCAAAAGGCGCAAAATCGCAGGTGGCGGTTAGCAACAGCGGCAGCCGGTCGGCATTTTTCCAGGCGGCGATATTTTGTGCATCCACTATGTTTTCCTCCGCCAGGCGGGTATTGCTGCCATGGCCGCTGTAGTTGACAATCAGCGCCCCCTGGTTAACGCGCCGGATCAATTGCGCTACGGCCTCCGGATAAGTAGCGCCGGTATTGCCGGACACCCGGGGGAAAGCATCCAGGTATATTTTATTGACGTTGAACTGCGGGTATTGACGGCTGATGATCTCCGTGAGCGCTTCGGCATCCTGCAGGTGTAAATTATTGTCTTCATCATCGGCAATAAACACGAGGCGGTGCCGCCAGTCGCCCTTGGCCGACTGCTCCTTATAGGCCATAATCTTATTCACCGCCATGGCCGCTTCGGCGGCAGTCCTGGCGGGGATGCGGCCAATGGCTATCTGCAGTTCATTTCGTATATCCGTGCGGTTTATATCGTCCTGGTCCCGCAGGAGCCCGAAGTAATCGTCCGACACATAGGAGGATACCGGGTCCAGCGAAGCCGTGCTTTGCCAGGAAGGCACCAGGTTGGTATTGTTTTTTACCCGGTTGCGGTAATCGTAGGAAGCGGCCCCGAATAACAGTAAATATTCCGGCGCACGGCCTTTATCGTACAGGACTTTCAGGAAGTTGCGCAGGGCGGTTGGATCTGGGGCTCCTGCGGAGAATTCATGGTATAGCTGGTCCATGGTCACGACCACAGTGGCCAGTCCCTGCTCGGTATGCCAGTTGGCTAATTGCTGCGCTGCCGGTACAAGCCCCGGGACGGTTATGATAAACATCCGTGCAGCGGCAGCCATAAGGTCCTGGTTCCCTACCGGGCCGGCAAATACCGGCTGCTGCACGGCGGCCGGCTGAAATGCCACCAGCTCCCGCAGGGTATCGTTTTTAACGGTAACAGCAAGGGAATCGCCCGCCAGCTGGGACTTTAAGACAATGGGCGCACAGGGCCGCGTTACGTCCCAGACCTGCGTTTGTACATTGGCGTTATAAAGGGCGATGCCGGTGAGCCGTGAATCATAAAGGGCATCCGTCCGGAAGGAAAGTATGCCTTCATCCGGCAGCACCAGCGGGCAACGTGCCTGAATTTCCAGGTAATCCAGCCATCCGCGGGCGTTATTATCTCCCTCTAAAAAATCAACATCCGCTATAATATTTTTATCGGTAAGGTACACGCCGCCTGTACCCGTTGCCGCGGTGGCAAAAGCCTCAAATACGTTCCCGCTTACCGGCAACAGGTAGGCCGTAGCCGCTTCCTGCTTGTTCAGGCTTACTTTGAAGTTGCTCCCGTTGGCGCCGCGGGCGGCCACCCGCATGGTTACGTTCACCAGTCCCCGGGGCGGCGCCGGCAGGGTAAAACGGTAGGAATGGCGGCGGCCGGCGGCCGGATCCAGGCTGAACTCCTCTGCAAACCACTGCTTGCCGCTGCGTAAAAAGTTCAGGCTGTCCTTTTCATAAAAGGCGAGGTAATCAAAGAGATACTGGAATTTTTCCGGAATGGCACGGGCAGGCTCAGTGGCGATACGCGCGCCGGCCTGCTGGCCTACGTTCAGGTAGTACCAGGCCGTGTCCGTATAAATATTATACTGATGCTGGTAGGCGCCGGTACTTTTATTATACGTCCACCGGTGCGGACCGGGGGCATAAAAAAGAATATAGTCGTTCCCGTTAACAATATTATCCCCTCCGTCGTTTACCAGGAGGGCCACCTCCTGTAACGCTTCCGGATGTACGCGGTGGTTTTCCGGCAGCATTCCGCCCCCGTTGCCGAAAAGGCGGATCTGGCCGGCCTGCAGCTGATCGGGATTCAGGCCCGCCTTCCGGAGGAAAGCGGCATCTATTTTATAAATCCCCGGCCGGGATACGGCCAGCCTGATCCATTTTCCCGTGGCCAGCACACTGTGATCGCGATAGGTAAATGATTGAGCAGCAAGAATATTGACTGCAAAAACAGAAATGGTAAGGGCTAGTATATAAAATTTTAGGACTTTCATTATCTTGTTCCCTGCTTGACCGCAAGTAGGCACAAAGTATAAAAACACCGGTAAATATGGAAAACCAGGCTGCCGTAGTGGGTTAATTACAAATTAAATTATTTCACCATAAAATAAAAAAGATTACATTTGCGTTTACTGTAAATATAATCGACTAAAGCTGTATCACATGCGTAGATTAACCTCTTTGTCATTGCTCGTAGGTACCAGCGTAATGCTATCCATGACTGCCTGTCGTAAGGACGGCGGGGGACTTTTCGGCAAAAAGAAAGAAACATCTTCTGCCACCGGCTGGAACTACAACGACCCTAAAATGGGAGGTTTCGCAGTGGCTAAGAATAAAAACCAACAAACAGGTCCTGGCCTCGTGTTTGTACAAGGCGGTACCTTTGCCATGGGCGCCACCGAGCAGGACGTAATGGGCGACTGGAACAACATTCCACGTCGTATTACAGTATCCTCCTTTTACATCGACGAATCTGAGGTAGCGAACGTACACTACCGCGAGTACCTCTTCTGGCTTTCCCGTGTGTACGGGGAGTCGTTCCCGGATGTTTACCGCCAGGCTTTGCCGGATACCCTGGTATGGCGTAGCGAGCTGGCTTACAACGAGCCGCTGGTAGAATACTACTTCCGCCACCCTGCCTACAATGATTACCCGGTGGTGGGCGTAAACTGGAAACAGGCTACCGACTACTGTAAATGGCGTTCCAACCGCGTAAACGAAAAATTGCTGATGGACAAAGGTCTGCTCTCCAAGGCAGATATTGGCAATCAGACAGACGATAATACTTTCGACACCAAAGCCTATATGGCCGGCCTGTACGAAGGTACCCCGGGCAAAATGTCCAAAGGCACCAAAACGGAATTCAAAAATCCGGATGGTACCCCGCGTAATGCCCAGTTCGAAGATGGTATCATGCTGCCCGACTACCGCCTCCCGACAGAAGCTGAATGGGAATATGCGGCGTTGGGTTACATCGGCCAAAACCCCGGCCCTTCCAAGAAAGAAGGAAAACACGGGGAAGAGCTGATCATGAACAAACAGGTGTACTCCTGGGGCACCAACACCAGCGGCTTGCGTGATATCCGCCGCGGTAACTTCCAGGGTATGTTCCTGGCCAACTTCAAACGTGGTTCCGGTGATAACATGGGTGTGGCCGGAGGTTTGAACGACCGTGCTTCCATTCCGGGCCCGGTTCGCTCCTTCTTCCCGAACACATTTGGTATCTATAACATGTCAGGTAACGTAAGCGAGTGGGTACTGGACGTTTACCGTCCGCTGAGCCCTATCGATGGCGACGACTTCAACTACTTCCGTGGTAACAAATTCCAGACGGTGTATCAGAATGCTGATAAGGAACTGGAAAAAGACAGCCTCGGTCGTCTGAAAATGCGCGACGTAACCGACGAAGAAAGCGCTAACCGTCTTAACTACCAGAAAGGGGATGTGATCAACTACCTCGATGGCGACTCCCTGTCACAGGTGGAATACGGTTATGGTATCACCACCCTGATCAACGACAAATCACACGTGATCAAAGGCGGTAGCTGGAACGACCGCGCTTACTGGCTCTCTCCGGGTACGCGCCGTTACATGCAGGAAGACATGGCCACCAACACCGTAGGTTTCCGTTGCGCAATGGACCGCGTGGGTAGCCCTGAAGGTAATAAGTTCAAAACTGGTAACCTGTTTAAGAAACAGCGCCAGAAGAGATAAGTAAGAATAATTAAATTCAGAAACAAAAAATCCCGGGGCGTACCCGGGATTTTTTGTTTTAATACAGTCAGACGTTATTTCCAGATTTCCAGGATCTCCTCCGTATGGTTTTTAGTATCCGGTTTTTTGATGATGTGGTCGATCACGCCGTCGCCATTGATGAGGAAGGTGGTTCTGTGAATACCATCGTAGGTTCTGCCCATCATTTGCTTTTCGCCCCAAACGCCGTACTGGTTAACGATCTTGTGATCTTCATCCGCCAGTAGGGTGAAAGGCAGGTCGTATTTTTCAATGAATTTCTGGTGGCTTTGTTCGCTGTCCGTACTTACGCCTATTACCACGTAGCCTTTTTTCAGGAGGTCGTTGTAGTTATCGCGGAGGTTGCAGGCCTGTGCGGTACAGCCGGGCGTCATGTCTTTCGGATAGAAGTACAGCACTACCCTTTTCCCTTTGAAATCAGTGAGGGAAACGGTTTTGCCGTGTTGGTCCTTTCCTTTGAAAACCGGCGCTTTATCGCCTTCTTTTAATGCTGCCATTGCTATAAGATTTTGAGTGTTTATCTTTTAAATGTGAGACGGTAGACGCCTTCGTTGCCGGCAATGTCCGTAACGGTCATGACGAGCACGTGGGAGCCCGGTCCGCAATTTTCGTCGAACGTATAGGTGAGTACGTTACCTTTCCTGGAAAACATCAGCCATTTGCCATCCAGCTCGGCGCGGTAGCTTTTGATGCCGGAAGCGTCGCTCATGGCGAAGGATATCTTGCCGGCTTTGCTGAGGATAGCCCCGGGTTTGATGCCCAGCGGGGTTACCTTAGGCGCCACGGTATCTATTTCCAGGTGGAAGGTACCGAAGTCGCGGAAAGTGCCTTTATACCAGCCATTTTCCAGGGTGGTGGCGGATACGCTGCTGCCTTCTCCTTCCCGAACCATCACCACCTTGCTTTCCAGGTTAGCCGGCACCGGTCTGGAGGCATGCAACCTGACGCCAAAGTAGTCGTGCACCGGTACCAGGGCCGTATGCAGCCGGAAGTTGTTGGACACGGCTTTAGGGCTGGTAGCCGCCGTTTCGGCGTAGCGGAAGCAGATATTATCGTACAGGGCCTGTTCATCGAGGTAGAACTCGACCCGGTTGTTTTCGAAGATATTATTGGAGCCGGGGTACATGGTGTTGGCGCAGGTAGCTTCCGGCGCCGGGGCGGCGGATTTCTGCAGGTTGAATTTCACCGTAGAGGCGTTCCCGTAGGCGTCTTTTACCAGCAGCTGCATATGATGCACTTCGCCATCGGAGAGGTCTACCGTACCGTCCCCGTTAATATCCCGGTAAATATCCAGTTCATTGCCCGGCAGGGAAAACAGCAATTGCAGGTAAGGCCCTCCGCCTTTTTTCACCTTATAGTCGATATGCGCATTGAGGTACCTGGTTTCTTCATACCCGATATTATCCAGCTGAAAATCTATTTCCGGCTCATCGTTATGCACCAGCGTGGCCTCATAGATGCCGTAGGTGTTGGGAACGTTGTTCATCCGGTCGATCGCCCCAACGGCCAGTCCCGCTTTGTTGGCGGCTACCTGGATCACCGGCTGGGTGGTAACATAGGTATTACCCACCTTTTTGACCAGTACTATCTTAGGCGATTGCTCATAGATACTTTTTTCCCGGTCGTACACGGCGATGCGATAAACGTCAGGGGCTTTGGTATCCGGTATATTGAAGCCAAAGAGCAGCGGGTTTAAAGGCTTTTCCGTGGCGGTGTTCCTGATTTCGAAGTGGAGATGCGGGCCTGCGCTGCCGCCGGTGTTGCCGCTATAGGCTACGAGGTCCCCCTTCCTGACCGGGAATTTGCCGGCAGGGATAGCGAGGTCCTGCGCCCAGCTTTCCTGCTGGTATTGCTGGCGCTTTACATAAGCCTGTAAAGCGGGGAAGAAGGTATTGAGGTGGGCATATACGGTAGTATAGCCGTTGGGGTGAGTAATGTACAGCACATTGCCGAAGCCTGTGTGGGATACGCCTACACGGCTCACATAACCGTCTGCCGCGGCGTGTACGGGCAGGTTTTCGCGTTGCTGTGTTTTGATATCCATCCCGGAGTGGAAGTGGTTAGGCCGCAGTTCACCAAAGTTGCCGGCGAGTTCGATGGGGATGTTCAGGGGATTCCTGAAGTATCCCTGGGGGTAGTTTTTTTCTGCACCGGGCGTCTGGGCATTTAACAAATACGGGAGTAAGCAAAATAATCCTATGACATTCTTCATACCTGCAAATATACTATTCAATGACTAGCTGAAAGTTAGTGATTTACAGGCAGATTATTTTCGTTTATACGTTACCGTTAAACCTGGCAAGGCTGCCGGCGGTGAGCCAGGCAGCCTAAGGGATAAATACTACAGACCTGCGCACAAAGTCATGGTTCCCCAATGGCGGAAGGAGAACGGCTGCTTCATACAGGTAGCGTTGAAAAAAGAAACTACATCGGTAAGGCGTTTAGAGGTTTAGTGGGTGTCCTTATGTACAGGTGTCGCTACAAGTGCAATAGATATGCCAATCTATAAAACTATGTTAAAAATTGCATGTTTTTAAGCTGTCATTTGATGAGCATTCTATATATAAGAGCATCTTATTCAGGGGCTACATAACAACTTTAATCGAGTATAATAAAACCTGAATGCTTTTCGTACATTAGTTGCCGCAAAGCAATAAACTACGCTGATGTCTATAAAGGTTTCGTCACTCACCAAGATTTACGGGGAACAAACAGCGGTGAATGCCATATCCTTCGAGTTAAGAAAAGGGGAAATCACCGGTTTTCTGGGGCCGAACGGGGCCGGAAAATCCACTACCATGAAAATGATCACGGGCTACCTGCCTCCTACCAGCGGCACGGCTACGGTATGCGGTTTTGATATTGTAAAGGAGTCCCTGGAAGTGCGGAAACGGGTGGGGTACCTGCCGGAGTCCAATCCCCTGTATTACGACATGTATGTAAAGGAATTCCTGGAATTTATGGCGGGGGTACACCAGCTGGGAACTGCCGCCTCCAGGCGGATAGCGGAGGTGATCGACCTGACGGGTTTAACCCCGGAAAGCAAAAAGAAGGTGGGCGCATTGTCCAACGGCTATAAGCAACGCGTAGGGCTGGCCCATGCGCTGCTCCATGATCCGGAGGTCCTGATTCTCGACGAACCGACCACCGGCCTGGACCCTAACCAGCTGGCCGAAATCCGAAACCTGATCAAAACGCTGGGGCAAGACAAAACGGTAGTACTGTCTACCCATATCATGCAGGAGGTGGAAGCCCTTTGCGACCGCGTTATGATCATCAACAAAGGCAATATCATTGCCGATGATAAGCTGGCCGCGCTGCGGCAGGCCGGCGCAGGCAACGGTTACCTGGAAGTGGGCTTCGGGGAAACGGTCACCGCAGCGGAGCTGCTGGCCATTCCGGGCGTCAGCCGGGCAGAAGCGCAGGAAGGCAACTACTGGCGCCTGTACAGCACCGAAGTAGAGGCGGTCAGAAAAAACCTCTTACAATTTGCTTTGATTAATAACCGGAACATACTTTCTTTGCAGAGCAATTCACAAAGCCTGGAAACCATATTCCGGGACCTGACAAAGTGATCCCCCTTGGTTTTTGCAATGTAAAGATGCTCATTATTAATAGTTTACAGTACTAGCCATATAACAATTTTATAATTTTCGAACTATGAGTATTATTTCAGAGATCCATGCCAGACAAATTCTGGATAGCCGTGGTAATCCTACTATTGAAGTAGACGTAACAACTGAAGATGGTCATTTTGGCCGTGCAGCGGTACCTTCCGGGGCTTCTACAGGTAAACACGAAGCAGTTGAGCTGCGCGACAACGATAAGAGCGTTTACATGGGTAAAGGAGTACTGCAGGCGGTAAACAACGTTAACGAAATTATTGCATCAGAACTGGAAGGCTGGGATGTAACCGACCAGGCTGGTATTGATAAATTGCTGATCGAACTCGATGGCACTCCAAATAAAGCAAAACTGGGCGCTAACGCTACCCTGGCTGTGAGCATGGCCGTAGCAAAAGCAGCTGCCGAAGTTTGCAACCAACCGCTGTACCGCTACCTGGGTGGCGTAAACGCTTTCACCCTGCCTGTACCTTTGATGAACATCATCAACGGTGGCGTACACGCTGATAACAAAATCGACTTCCAGGAATTCATGATCGTGCCGGTGGGCGCCGCTACCTTCTCCGAAGGGCTGCGCTGGGGCGTGGAAGTATTCCACCACCTGAAATCCGTGCTGAAAAAGAAAGGTTACAGCACCAACGTAGGTGACGAAGGCGGTTTCGCTCCTGAAATCCAGAGCAACGAAGAAGCCATTGAAACAGTACTGGAAGCGATCAAAGCTGCCGGCTACGTTCCTGGCGAACAGATCGCCATCGCACTGGACGCTGCTTCCAGCGAAATGTTCAACGATGCCGACAAAACTTACAAATTCTACAAATCCTCCCAGAAAGTAATCTCCAGCGATGAAATGGTAGCTTACTGGGCTGAATGGTGCGCTAAATACCCGATCGTTTCCATCGAAGACGGTATGGCGGAAGATGACTGGGAAGGCTGGAAAAAACTGACCCAGGCAGTAGGCGATAAAGTACAGCTGGTAGGGGACGACCTGTTCGTTACCAACGTAATCCGCCTGAAAGAAGGTATCGAAAAAGGTATCGGTAACAGCATCCTGATCAAAGTAAACCAGATCGGTACTGTAACAGAAACCATCGATGCGGTAAACATGGCGCACAAAGCCGGTTACACTTCCATCATGAGCCACCGCTCCGGTGAAACCGAGGACACCACTATCGCTGACCTGGCGGTAGCGCTGAACTGCGGTCAGATCAAAACCGGTTCCGCTTCCCGTACTGACCGTATGGCCAAATACAATCAGCTGATCCGCATCGAAGAGCAGCTGGGCGCGAACGCGATCTACCCTGGCAAATCCATCAAATTTGGTAAAAAGTAAGCGATTACTTCCAGATAATTTCAACGCGGGCACATACTGAAAAGTAGTCGCCCGCGTTCTATTTTTGAACTACAAGTCGTATTTTGCAGTATGCAGAAAATCAAATCCATAAAAGTACCCGGCCTGTTAAAGAATTTCTTCTTTGTAACGGGTGGCCTGTTCCTGCTATGGATCGCTTTTCTGGATAAGACCAACCTCATGTACCAGTACCAGTTCCAATCTGAAGTGAACAAGCTGGAATCACAGAAAGAGTTCTTTATCAGCGAGATAAAGAAAACCAAGGAAGAGCAGCAGGAGCTGCTTTCCAGCCCGGAAAAACTGGAAAAGTTCGCCCGGGAAAAGTATTTCATGAAAAAGGACAACGAAGACCTTTTTATCCTCACGCCTGCCCCTCCCGCCAAATAGCCCGGGATCCCCGCCAATTGGCCATCTCAAAAAAAAACGTTAATTTAACAATAGATTCTGCTCATCTGTCGTTTATATTGCTGTTAACTATATTTCCTGTATTAAATATTAAAAAAGTAATGCATGAGTAATTTTACACATTCTGTCCTTTCTAATCTGTGTCTTGTTACTGCCAGCGACCTTCAGCATCTCAACCAGGAACAACCCAGCCTCAGCACTGAGGTAGAAGCCAGCCTGGAACATGTGAAGGCTACTCTTAACACGGTCAGCTACTCCCCCCGGATGTCTACCCTGCAGCTCATCTTCGACTACGCAGCCGGCACTACCGAAAAACAGCTGTAATCGTTTATACCACCACGTTATGACCAGGATTCCCTGCCAGCCGCAGGCGGAATGAAAATGCATTTTTCTCTATCTTTACAGCATGACCAAGAAAGAGCGCTACGCATTTGTGCTGAACTACTTCGAAAAACATGCGCCGAATGCAGAAACCGAACTGATTTACGATAATCCTTATCAACTGCTGGTTGCCGTTATCCTCTCCGCCCAGTGTACGGACAAAAGGGTGAATATGACCACCCCGGCTATATTTGAGCGATATCCGGACATGGAGGCCCTCAGCCATGCCACCTTTGATGACCTTTTCCCCCTCATCAAAAGCATTAGTTATCCTAACAATAAAACCAAGCACCTGATCGGCATGGCCAACATGGTGATGAATGAGTTTAACGGGGAAATACCCAGCACCGTTCCTGAACTGGTGAAGCTGCCGGGCGTAGGCCGTAAAACCGCCAATGTGATCACCTCCGTGGTACACCAGCAGCCGAATATGGCCGTGGATACGCATGTGTTCCGGGTGAGCGCCCGGCTGGGCCTTACCACCAATGCCAAAACGCCCCTGCAGACGGAACTGCAGCTGATCAAGAACATCCCGAAGGATAAGATCTACATCGCCCATCACTGGCTGATCCTGCATGGCCGTTACATCTGCCTGGCCCGCAATCCCAAGTGCGGGGAATGCCCGCTTCGCCCGGCCTGCAAATACTACAAAACGCTGGTAAAAGCCAGCTAGCTCACCGGCAAACGCGCCACCAGCAAAACTTTTAAAACAGGCAGGGTTTCCGCCGGGTTATCATATTTTTTTGCTGCTCTCATCCAGATTTTATTATCTTAAGCCACATTTTAAGATTTAAACGTTATGAGATTAACAACGCGTTTGCAGCTTTCATTCATGATGTTCCTGGAGTTTTTCACCTGGGGCGCATGGTTTGTAACACTCGGCACTTTTGTGCTGCATAACTTACAGAACACAACGGACAACAATGTAAGTACTGCATTCCTCACCCAATCGTACGGGGCCATCATTGCACCGTTTATCGTGGGTATCCTTGCCGACCGCTTTTTTTCCGCGCAAATCATGCTGGGCATTATTCACCTCGCCGGCGCGGTACTGTTATGGTGCTGCGGTAACATGACGGACTTTGGCCCGTTCTACGGCCTTATCCTCGCTTACATGATCCTTTACATGCCCACGCTGGCCCTGGTCAACTCCATCTCCTTCCGGCAGATGGCCGATCCCAGCAAGGACTTCTCCGTGATCAGGGTGTTTGGCACCGCAGGCTGGATCATTGCAGGGCTGATCATTGGAAAACTGGGTTGGGAACAAAGCAATATGTTGCAGCTTACTTTCAAAATGGCTGCTGTATCGTCCCTGATCCTGGGCTTGTTTAGCTTTACCTTACCCAAAACCCCGCCTTTGAAAAAAGGCAGCCGGATCGATATAAAGGAAATCCTCGGGCTGGACGCTATCGGTATGCTGAAAGACCCGTCTTACCGCGTATTCTTTATCTCCTCCATCCTCATTTGTATTCCGCTGGCATTCTATTATAATTTCACCAACCCCTTCCTGAATGAGATTCACCTGGAGGCTGCCGCCGCCAAGCAATCATTGGGACAGGTGTCCGAAGTGCTTTTCATGCTGATCATTCCTTTCCTTTTCCGCCGCCTGGGCGTGAAATGGATGCTGGGCATCGGTATGCTGGCCTGGGGTATCCGTTACCTGCTGTTTGCCAACGGGGATATTGACGCCAACCTCTGGATGCTGCTGGTAGGTATCCTGCTGCATGGGGTCTGCTACGATTTCTTCTTCGTAACCGGGCAGATTTATACCGACCGCAAGGCAGGAGAGAAATTCAAAAGCTCCGCACAGGGCTTTGTTACACTGGCCACCTATGGCGTAGGGATGCTGATCGGGTTCCTGCTCAGCGGACCAATCGTTGAAAAATACAGAACAGGCCCTGACTCCCACGACTGGCATGCCATCTGGCTCATCCCGGCCGGGATTGCAGTGGCGGTACTCGTACTGTTCCTGATCGCGTTTAAAGACAAGAGTAGTGATTCTTCAGCAGCAATAAACCACTAGTACTATGGCAAAGATAGCAATGCTCGGCTCGGGCTTCATCGGGCGCTTTTATGCAGACTCCCTGCAAGGCCAGCGCAGCCGCGACAAAATCGTCAGCATCTATTCCCGCAGGGAAGAGAGTGCGAAGAAATTTGCGGAAGATTATAAAGTGAACCACTGGACGACCACCATGGAAGAGGCAGTGGCTAACCCGGAAGTGGAGGTCGTATGCATCTCCCTGCCCAACAACCTTCATGAAGCAGCAGTCGAACTTTGCTGCAAACATAAAAAAGCCGTTATCTGCACCAAGCCCCTGGGCCGCAATGCAGCCGAGGCGAAACGTATGCTGGAAGCAGTAGAAAAAGCCGGCATCTTCCATGGCTACCTGGAAGACCTGGTATATACCCCTAAGTTCCTGAAAGCGCTGGAAAGCGTGCAGCAGGGCGCTTTGGGGCGTATTCTCTGGGCGAAATCCAGGGAAACGCATCCCGGCCCGCATAGCGAATGGTTCTGGGATAAGGAGCAGGCCGGCGGTGGTTGCATCCTGGACCTGGGCTGCCATTGCGTGGAAATTGCCCGCAGCTTCATCGGCAAGGACATTAAGCCGGTGGAAGTAATGTGCTGGGCGGATACGCAGGTAAAACCCATTGATGCCGAGGACCATGCCATTGGCCTGGTGAAGTATGAAAACGGCGCTATCGGGCAGTTTGAAGTAAGCTGGACATTCCGCGGCGGGCTGGATCTCCGCGATGAAGTCATGGGTACGGAAGGCACCATCTGGCTGAACAGCTTCCTGCGCACGGGTTTCGATATGTTCACCACCGGCAAGGGCGCGGATTATGTGGCGGAAAAAGCGGAAAGTAACAGCGGCTGGCTGTTCCCCGTGGGCGATGAGCTCAATGAACTGGGATACAACCACATGTTTACGGATATGTTTAATGCGATGGAAGACGGGAAGGCCGCCCGGGAAACGTTCTACGACGGTTATGTAGTGAACGCCATCCTGGATGCCGCTTACAAAAGCGCCGCTTCCAAGCAGTGGGAACCGGTACAACTGGAAATCTGGCGCGGGAAGGAAGGTATTTCGAAAGAAAAAACCCAGCAGGACTACGATGAGCAGTACTATCTCGTGAAGGAGGAAATGACCCATTTCGGCGCCAGGAAAGTGATCCTGAAGGACAAGGCTACCGGGCAGATTATTGAGAAGACGCTTGCGGAATAGGCGCGGTGTACATAATTCAGTAAGGGCGTATCATTGAGAAAAGGAACGCATAATATGCAAAGGTGAGGGCGATTGCCCATTGAGTAAAAGGTATAAAATTCAGTAAGGGCGCGGCCGTGGGGTCCGCGCCCTTACTGCTTACAGGCGAACTTTATCTTTATTTTTTAATGAGTCCTTTGGATTGGTAAAATGCGAAGCCTTTATCCAGGAGGGCCTTAATATCTCCCATAACCTCCCCTTCCGCTTTTTTAATATGAAAGCAGGATTTCCCTTTCAGCAGCGGCCGCAGAGAGGGAGGCACGTCCTTAAATTCATCAGGGTGGGAATATATCGGGAAGAAGTATAGTCCTACGTACTTTTCAAAGGCTGCGACCCCGCCAAAATACAGCTCCGGGTACTTCCGGCCGAAAAGTGTCACTTCAAAGGGATAATACATATCATACCGGTTGTTTTTACCGTCTGCCCTTGGTTTCAGTGGTGGTACATAATTGTCCAGCAGTGAGTGTATCGAACTGTAAATTTCAGGGATATGCGTATTCATATGAGGTTAGCTACTTTTGACAATGATGGCTTTGCCCAGCGCATGGTCTACCTCTACCTGCACCAGTGTTCCATTATCGTACTTATAGATATTTTTTTTGCCTTCAGGTAACTGCAGTTCATACTGTCCGCCGCCGAGCGGTTTCAACGGCAGGAACTGGCCCAGGGTTTCCGAGAAGGTGCGGTTGATATGTTTAGGTTCACTAAAATACAAATCTCCCACGCAATGCTGTATTTCGTTGGTGTTAATCACCTGTCGCCTGCCATTTACCACGATGGTATAGCTGCCTCCTTCCCGGCGGGTGGTAGTCAGCTTATCGTCCCCGTTCTTACCGGATTGCCTGACTGATTTTGCCACGGTGAGTACGTTGTTATTGTACTCATTCACGATATCGCTGTTCACTTTTGAAAGCATCACCTGGATATGGGTTTTAATGACGATGCTTTTTGCATGTCCATTAACGTCCTGCCTGGCTTCGATGGTACCAACCGGGTGGTTGGCTATTCTCACTTCAAAGGTATTCGTTTGCGCCCACGCGGGGAAGCATACTACAGCTAGGATTACGGTGCAGAGTAATACGCGTAAAGTATTCATAAAATATCGCTTGATCCATAAAATAAGTCGAAGACGTAGCTGTAATACTCTTCATATCGTTAAAGTACAAAAAAAACGCCATGTATCGTGCGCAATAAAAAGGGCAAAACCTGCTTTATGCAGACTTTGCCCTGTAAATCATATTAAAGTGTTATTCCTGATGCCTTTAGGCGAGGAGTTCCCTTATCTTGGTAACCAGTTCACTTTTCGTGATAGGTACGCCCATGATCTTATTGTATCCCTGCGCATCGATGAGGAATTGATCGCGGATGATCTTGATCAGCTGACCGTTGTTGATTTCCGGGATCAGTACTTTATCGTAGCTATGGAGGATTTCCGCCAGGTTTTTCGGGAACGGACGGAGGTGGCGCAGGTGTGCGTGCGCTACTTCATAGCCTTCTGCGAGCAGTTCCAGTACGGCGCTCTTAATGGAGCCGTAGGTAGAACCCCAGCCCAGTACCAGCACTTTTCCTTTTTCAGGTCCGATCTCAATTTTCTGCAGCGGGATGTAATCAGCGATCCGGTCCACTTTTTCCTGCCTGATTTTCACCATTACCTGGTGGTTTTCAGGGTCGTAGCTGATGTTACCGGTGATATTTTGCTTTTCCAGGCCGCCGATGCGGTGTTCCAGTCCGGGCGTACCAGGCAGCGCCCAGGGGCGTACCAGTTTCTCATCGCGGTGGTATGGCAGGTATTGTTCTTCGCCTTCTGCCAGCTCGGTTTTGAATTTCACGGGGATCTCCGGGAGGTCCGCCGCTTTCGGGAAGCGCCATGGCTCTGCGCCGTTGGCGATATACCCGTCGCTGAGGAAAATCACCGGGGTCATGTGCTGCAGGGCAATGCGGGAGGCTTCAAATACGGCGTCGAAGCAATCGGCAGGCGTAGATGCGGAAATCACCGGCATCGGGCACTCGCCGTTACGGCCATAATAAGCCTGCAGGAGGTCGGATTGCTCCGTTTTGGTAGGAAGACCAGTGGAAGGTCCGCCACGTTGAATATCTACGATCAGGAGCGGAATTTCGAGCATTACAGCCAGTCCCATCGCCTCGCCTTTGAGGGCAACGCCGGGGCCGGAGGTGGTAGTCACCGCAAAGTGGCCGCCGTAAGACGCGCCGATGGCGGAGGTGATACCTGCAATCTCATCTTCCGCCTGGAAAGTGCGGATATTAAAGTTTTTAAGGCGGCTAAGCTCGTGGAGGATATCAGAAGCCGGCGTAATGGGATAGGTACCCAGGAACATCGGGAGATTGGCTTTCTGGGCTGCTGCCACGAGGCCGTATGATAAGGCGGTGTTACCGGTGATGCTGCGGTAGGTACCCGGTTCCATGCGGGCTTTCTCCACCCGGTAGCGGGTACTGAAGGCCTCCACCGTATCGGCGAAGTTGTAGCCGGCGTGGAGTACTTTCAGGTTGGATTCCAGGATTTCCGGCTTTTTACCGAATTTTTCCCGGAGGAAGTTTTCGGTATTTTCCATGTTGCGGTCGTACAGCCAGTAGAGGAAGCCCAGCACAAACATATTTTTCGCACGGTCTTTCTCTTTCATCCCCAGGGTAGATTCTTTCAGCGCTTCGCGGGTCATTTTGGTGACATCCATGGTGTGCAGCTGATAATCGACGAGGGAGCCGTCTTCCAGGGGATTTACGCCTTCCGGATAGTTGGCGAGGCGGAGGTTTTTGGAATCGAAACCATCCGTATTGGCGATGATGATACCGCCTTTTTTCAGTCCTTTCAGGTTGGCTTTAAGAGCGGCGGCGTTCATGGCTACGAGTACATCGCAGGCATCGCCGGGGGTGAATATTCTGTTAGAGGAGAAATGGAGCTGGAATCCACTTACACCTGCCAGGGTTCCTTGCGGGGCTCTGATCTCAGCAGGGAAGTCCGGGAACGTACTCAGGTCGTTACCTATCAGGGCAGTGTTGTTCGAGAACTGACTACCCGTGAGCTGCATACCATCGCCACTGTCGCCTGCGAATTTTATTACTACATCCTCCAGCTGTTGAATCGAAGTATTTGGCATCTATTGATCTTTTTAAGGTATATCTTTTATCAGGGTGTAAATTTAGGCAATCGGCAGGTAGTAATCCCACTCAAAAATTGGCCTTGCCGCCCTTCAGGCACAAAAGTACACAAAGTTGGTAGACTATTATAACCCAAAGTGCTGATTGCTATTACTTCTTGTTATGGGTGATAACCAGAAGTTATTCCCGGGCAAATGCTAATATTTCTCTAAAAATTATATATAGAATAGTTATGTATCAGGTGGAAGTTGTAATTTGGCAGGTATAATTTTAAACTCATATCTATGGCATTATTTCAATCGAACAACCCTGTATTGAAGGAGAGCATGTTTAACAAGGCGGCTCAGCAAGGGGAAGCCATGACCATCCGTGGTACTGTTAACAAAATGTCTTTCATGCTATTGTTGCTGATAGCGGCTGCCGTATTTTCCTGGGGGCAGTTCGCGATGGGCACTGGCAATGCGTTTCCACTGATGATTGGCGGTGCGTTGGGTGGTTTTGTACTCGCGCTGATCATTATTTTTAAGAAAGAATGGGCCGGTTACCTGGCGCCTGCATATGCACTGACTGAGGGCTTATTCCTTGGCGCAGTTTCAGCTGTTTACAATGCACAATCGCATGGCATCGTTATGCAGGCTGTAGGACTCACCTTTGGCGTATTTATCGCCATGCTGATCTTATACCGCGTTGGCGTGATCCGTGCAACGGAGCGTTTTAAATCTATCATCATCACCGCTACACTGGGTATTGGCATCTTTTACCTGGTAGCTATGGTGCTGCGCATGTTTAACATCGATATGCCATTAATTTTCGGCAGCGGTACATTTGGCATTGTGTTCAGCCTGATCGTGGTGGCCATTGCTGCGCTGAACCTGATCCTTGATTTTGATATGATCGAGCAGGGAGTAGCACAAGGCGCGCCTAAGTATTTCGAATGGTATGCCTCCTTTGGTTTGATGGTAACACTGGTATGGTTGTACCTGGAAATCCTCCGCTTACTGAGTAAGTTAAACAGACGATAAGTCGCTCTAATAAAGTATTTACAGCGCCCGCCGGTCATCCGGCGGGTTTTTTATTTTGTTAAACTGAACCAAAAGAATTGTTAAATGGCAGGCTGTCATCATTTTATGGCACCGTGTTTGCAAAATTGGTATATAGAAAGCAATAGTACAATTATAGCCAAAGAGCAATAGTTGGTTTTCATAGGGGTTAATCATAAAGCCGGCAGTATGTCTATACTACCGGCTTCTTTTTTTTGGTTTTTTTTCCAACTTTTCTGAAGTGGCGCAACGCGGCCCTTAAGCGACTCCGGCGCTGCTCTCCCACTGCGGCGGATGCCTGTAAAACGGTTATTGTATGCACTCCTCACTTGTTTATTTTTCTGTACAGATAGGGGTAAATCGCCATCACGACGTCGTAATAATAAAAGTACATGAACGGACATACGAAGTTAGCCGGTTCCGGCCGGGAAGTATTTGTAGCCTATGCATGTTTGGGTATCAGCTGGGTATTAATGATGATATTGATATTCAGTTGTATGCTGTAGTGTGATCCGCCGGGCTGTAACGGCGGATTGCGCTACCCCCATTTTGCAATAGGGGCTATTGCAATAAAAAAAAGGTCCGCACTGGAAGTACGGACCCTTTATTATTTTCAGACGGCTGCCGGTTAAGCGCCGCCGAGTTTGCATTTCTGCAGTACTTCCCAGGATTTGCCGTTATGGCGGAGGAAGTAAAGGTTGTTCACTTTAAAGGTAGCCTTATACTCTTTGTTTTCGTATTCAGGCCATGCTTTATTGAACTGTTCGTCGTCCAGGTCTTTGAAGGCCACGGTAACGTGCGGCGTGAACCCGGTACGTGCCAGCATCGTACTGAAGCCAAATTCCTTACGCAGGAAGTTGATCAGCTGACGGTGCATAGCCGACATGGTTTCGCTCTTTTCCACGTTAATGAAGAGCACACGGTTTTGTTTGTTCGGGAATGTACCGAAACCGTTGAGCGACACTTCGAAAGGCGCCTGTGTTTTCGCGAACTCGGTGAGTTCATCGCAGAAGGCTTTTTCCAGGGCCGGGTCAGCGGTGAAAGGCACCTGCAGGGTAATGTGCGGTAATACTTTCAGTGCGTAAACAGGGCCGTATTGCTCTGCGAATTCCTGTTTGATTTTTATGATTTCTTTACCTACTTCTGCGGTTGGCAGGAGCGCGATAAAGTAGATTTTATTATCTGGTTTTGGTTCCGGTTTACGACGTTGAACGTTCTGGCGTCCACCACCGCGATTGTAGCCACCGCCACCACCGCGATTATAACCACCGCCGCCACCGCCGCGATTGTAACCACCACCGCCGCCACGGTCGTATCCACCACCGCCGCCGCGATTGTAACCGCCGCCACCGCCGCGGTCATAACCACCGCCGCCACCGCCGCGATTGTAACCACCGCCGCCGCCACGGTCGTATCCACCACCGCCGCCGCGATCGTATCCGCCGCCACGGTCATATCCACCGCCACGGTCGTATCCGCCGCCGCCACGGTTGTAACCACCGCCGCCACGGTCATAGCCACCACCACGGTCGTAACCACCGCCGCCGCGATTGTAACCGCCATCGCCTCCACGGTCGTAGCCTCCACCGCCTTCACGGTTATAGCCACCACCATCGCGATAGCCGCCACCACCGCCTTCGCGATTGTAGCCACCACCTTCCCGGTTGTAACTGTTTCCACGGTCGTAACCGCCGCCACCGCGGCCGTAGCCACCACCGCCTTCGCGGTTGTAACTGTCACGATTGTAATCGCGCTGGCGATACCCGCCATCACGGTCTCCATTGTAGCTCGGACGGCTTTCGCGGTCTCCGCTGTTGTAGTCGGGTTTTCCACCCTCCCGCTCACTGTTTAAGTTGGGTTTGAAGTCACCTCTCTCCTTATTGGGATCATTCTCTTTGTTGGTATCAGAAGAGTAGGGCCTGCGGGGGCGTTCGTTTCTCTCAAAATTCATCTTACTTAATTAAGCGTTTGAAGCAATATTTGCTATGATTTCATAAAAATGAAACACATCCTGATAAGAGTTATACATTGGAGCCGGTGAAACCCTAATTACTCCGGGTTCCCGCCAGTCCACGATGATACCGGCGTCAGTCATCTGTTGATGTATCTCTTTTCCTTTATCCTTGAATAACAAAGATAGTTGTGCGCCACGTTCATTACAATTATTAGGTGTAATAATTTCGAAATTTATGCCTTTCAATTGTTTCAGCAGGAACTCCAGATAGTTGGTCATTCCGATGCTTTTATTCCTTAAAGCCTTTATACCGGCTTCTTCAAATAATTCCAGGGATGCCTTTAAGCTAACCATGTTGAACACCTGGGCGGTGCTTTGTTGCCAACCTTCGGCGTTGTCTTTAGGCACAAAACCTTTTTCCATTTTAAATCTTACGCTCTCTTCATTGCCCCACCAGCCACCTAAGCGGGGGAAACCGCGGTTGCCGGCATGTTTTTCATGTACAAAAGCGCCGCCTACAGCGCCGGGACCTCCGTTCAGGTACTTATAAGAACACCATACGGCAAAATCTACGTCCCAATCATGCAGTTCTACCGGAATATTGCCTGCCACGTGCGCCAGGTCGAAACCTGCATATGCACCTGCTTGGTGCGCAGCAGCTGTGATTGCCGGGATATCAAAAAACTGCCCGGTATAATAATTTATTCCTCCAAATAAAACTAATGCTAAACTATTACTTTCTCTGTTAATAATTTCTAAAATATCTTCGGTTCTGATCAAATGTTCGCCGGGTCGGGGTGAAACCTCTATAATCGCGCTCTCAGGGTCAAATCCATGATACTTAACCTGGGTTTCTACTGCATATTGATCACTGGGAAATGCTCCTGCTTCCATTAACACCTTAAACCGCTGTTTGGTTGGCCGGTAGAAACTTAACATCATAAAATGTAAGTTCACCGTCAGTGTATTCATCACCGTTAGCTCCTGCTGGCTGGCCCCCATGATCGAGGTCAGGGGCTTGCTGCAATACTGCTGGTAGTATAACCAGGGATTTTTTGCCCCCCAGTAACCTTCTACCGCGCACTGCTGCCAGTCCGCCAACTCCTGCTCAATTGCTGCTTTTACATTCCCTGGCTGTAATCCCAACGAATTTCCACATAAATATATTGCGTCCTTGCCTTTGCGTTGAGGAAATAAAAACTGCTCTCTAAACTTTCTTAACGGATCCTTTTGGTCCTGCTCTTTAGCATATGCTAACGATGCTACGTACTCCATGGTCTTCCAATCTTATACCTATAATCTTTTAATGGCTGCTCTACCTTACCCGTTAAATATCTACTTATCTTCTCTTTTTTTTACGAATCTCGTTATTTCTCTATAAACAGGCAAACAGGTCATAACTGTTTTAGTCAGAACGTTTTCTATTGGTAATCACTACTTTACGTGGTTACGTGGCTTAGGATATACAAGGCTAGTAACGTGAAAAACAATCTGAGCGCCAAAAGTAATAAAGGCTGTCGAAATGCAGCCACTTCCAAATGTTAAAATTTGTTAATCAGGATAAATTTACCGGTTTTTCCCAAATATAATAAAAAAAACCGTCCCGAAGAATCAGGACGGTTATTGTTAACCTACAACTGTTACACTGTATAAAAAAAATCGATATCGTCTAATTCATCGTCACTTTATCCAGTTTCCCCTTTGCCGGCTGCGGCGCCTCTTCCGGCTTGTTGAAGAAATGGTAAGGCCTGGGCGATACATACTCCGGATCGTGCATCTGCCTTACCACGCTGCGCTTGGTAAACAGCTTGATAATCAATACCAGGAAAGGAATGTACTTCAGACCCCTCGGCAGGTGATGATAATCCAGCACATCTATGGAACGCTTGTTCATGGCATACATTACCGGCACCAGGATCAGGGTAAGGAACGTCGCAAAAATCAACCCGAACACCATCGTCCAGGCCAGCGGCCCCCAGAACGCCACGTTATCCCCTCCGAAATATATATTAGGTTTGAAGTGCGTAAACAGCCCTTCGAAGTCAATATTGAACCCTACCGCCAGCGGGATCAGCCCCAGTATAGCCGCAATAGCAGTCAGCAATACCGGCGTCATACGGGTCCTGCCCGCTTCCACGACGGCGTCGTAGACCTTGGCATCCTGCTGGATCAGCAGGTCTGTAAATTCTACCAACACAATACCATTCCTCACCACGATACCCGCCAGGGCCATAATACCCACACCGGTCATCACAATGGAGATATCCATTCCGAAAATGCTGAATCCAAGAAACACTCCTATGATACTGAACAGGATTTCCAGGAGGATAATTGCCGGGCGGCCTACGGAGTTAAACTGGGTCACCATGATCATCAGCATCAGGCCGAATGCTCCCAGCATGGCCATCATCAGGAAGTTCATGGTCTCCATCTGGTCCTCCTGCTCACCCGTCATCCGGATGGTCACATCCGGGGTATGGGAGAAATCGTTGATAGCCCGCTGTATCTGCTGCACTACCTCGTTGGCGTTATAGCCGGTCAGCACGTTGGAATGCAGGGTGATTACACGTTTCTGATCGATACGTTTGATACCTGCGTAGGTATTGGAATACTGGATATCGGCCACCGCTGATAACGGCACCTGCCTTACCGCTCCGCCCATATTCATATCCCGGTACACGATATTCAGGTTCATCAGGTTGTTGATGTTATTGCGCTGGTCCTCCCGTAACCTTACCATGATCTTGTACTCATCGTCCGCATCGCGGATCTTGGAGGCTTCCGCCCCAAACAGGGCCGTACGCAAGGTTCCGCCGATGACGCGGGTGGAGATGCCCTCCTTGTTGGCCCGCTCCCTGTCCACATTGATGATCACTTCCGGCTTGTTATCTTCAAAATCGCTCTTCAGCTCCTCTACCCCGTCGATATGCAGGGAGTCCAGGTAACGTTTAAGCCTGAACGAAGTTGCAGTCAGGTCGTTAAACTCATCGCCGGTAATTTCAATATTGATCGGTTTACCGGTTGGAGGTCCGCCCTGCTCCTGCTCTACCGTGATGTTCGCGCCAGGGATACCTTTCACCGCTTCGCGGATTTTGGAGAGGTATTGTACGGTCGACTGCCCCTTCCTCGCTCCAAACTCCACAAAGGCGACGGTCACTTTACCTTTCTGCGGCTGCGTACTCTGATCCATTTCGTTAGGATCTCCCGCGCCTACCGCCACGTTGGAAATAATAGATTCCACAATCGGGTTATTGGCTCCTACCACTTTGGTAATGCGGTCCTCCACGATATGCGTGATGGAATCAGTGTACTTCTGGTCAGTACCGTTAGGCAGCTGGATATAGGTATAAATAAAGTTCGGATCGGCCTGGGGGAAAAACACAACTTTCGGATTTCGTATAGCCGTTACCATTATACTCACGATCAGCAGGCCAAATGTGGCAACCAATATCCAAACAGGCCGCCATCCTACCAGGCACCATTCGAGAATACGTTTATAGCGCTCCTGCACCCTTGGCCAGAACTTCTGCTGGAAATTGCGGGCAATGCCGGCCAGCCAGAATTTTTCCAGGGCGATCACCAGGTACACAAAGATGACGAAGTTACCCACACCCGGACTGCTGTTGGCATAGGCAATCAGCGCAACTACGGCAAATACGGCAGTGAGTATCCTGAACTTTTTATCAAACTTCGGTTTGGGGTGATGCTCGCCTTCATGCCTGTCCATAAAATCAACCGCAAACACGGGGTTGATAATATAAGCCACCACCAGGGATGCGCCCAGGGTAGTAATCAGCGTTACCGGCAGGAAGAACATGAATTTACCGATTACGCCCGGCCAGAACAGCAGCGGGAAGAATGGCGCCAGTACCGTGAGCGTTCCGGAAAATACCGGCAGGAACACTTCGCCGGCCGCTATTTTGGCGGCTTTCACAATACCGAGGTCCTTTCTTTCATTGAAAATACGGTGCACGTTTTCGATCACCACAATCGCATCATCCACCACGATACCCAATGCCAGCAGGAAGGAGAACAACACCATCATGTTCAGGGTAAACCCGTATATCGGCAGCAACAGGAACGCGATGAACATGGAAATAGGTACGGACAGCGCCACGAAGATGGCGTTCACCGCGCCCATAAAGAACATCAGGATCAGCGTTACGAGCAGGAACCCAATGATAATGGTGTTGATGAGGTCGTGCAGGGTTACCCGGGTACCTTTGGACTGGTCGGCCGTGATGGTCACATGCAGCCCTTTAGGCAGGTGGTTTTTCTGCATATCCTCGATGATAGCGCGGATCTTGTCGCTGGCGTCAATGAGGTTCTTTCCGCTCTGCTTGATCACGTTGAGGGTGATTACGTTTTTACCGTTGAGGCGCGCATAGCTTTCCTGTTCGAGGAAGCCATCCACCACATCGGCAATATCGCGGAGATACACGGTGGCGCCGGATTGGCCGCGCACGATGATATTGGCGATCTGACGCGGATCTTTATATTCGCCCTTAACGCTGAGGCTTCGTTTTTGCCCGTCCATGGACACTAACC
Organism: Chitinophaga sp. CB10; assembly: GCA_001870995.2. Classification (GTDB taxonomy): domain Bacteria; phylum Bacteroidota; class Bacteroidia; order Chitinophagales; family Chitinophagaceae; genus Chitinophaga. Next base: position 142,164 of record MLAV02000008.1, on the reverse strand, counting down.
CGCCGGAGATTGTCATATTCTCCCCCTGGATAGCCAGGATGATATCATCGAAGCTGATCCGGGCCGCGTCCATTTTGTATTTGTCTACATTGATCTGGATCTCCCGTTCCAGGGCGCCCACGATATCCACCCGGGTGATTTCATTCAGCGATTCTATCCGGTCCTGCATATCATCCGCATAGCGTTTGAGCGTAGGCAGGTCAAAGTCGCCCGATAGGTTCACGTTCATAATGGGGATCTGCGATACGTCAATTTTGAGTATCGAAGGGTCCTGGGTGAGGTTTTGCGGCAGGTCCCGCTTGGCGTCATCCACCTTTTCACGCACCTGCTGGCGGGCGGACTCAATATCTTCATTGGCGTTAAACTCGATATTGATCAGGGAGAAGTCCTGCATGGAGGTACTCTTGATCTTCTTAACGCCGCTGATGCCGTTCAGTTGTTTTTCGATCGGCTTGGTCACAAGGGTTTCCATATCCTCCGGGGAGGTACCCTGGTTTACCGTTGTGATGATAAACTGCGGGAAGACCACCTCCGGAAATTGTTCCTTCGGCCGGTCGATGTAAGCCAGGATACCGGCGATGGCCAGGAACAAGGTGGCCACATAAATGCTCACCTTATTATCAATGGCCCAGCTGGTAGGCTTAAATTCTTTATTAAGATTATCTTTCATAAGCTTGCTTTAATCAGTCGGCCTAAGATTTAATAAGGTCATTATCGTTGAGTCCCTGGAAGCCGGTGGTTACGATTTTATCTCCCTGCTGTAATCCTGATTTCACTTCTGCTTTATCGTTATAGGTGCGGCCCAGTTCAATATTGCGGCGTTGCGCTACCATTTTACCATCGCGGTTGGCGGCCACTATCACATAAGGTTTGCCGGCGGTGTACTGGATCACGCCCACGGGAATAACGATGGCGTTGGCCGCGCTGTAGTCGATGATGCGGATTTGTGCAGCCATGTTAGGGCGCAGGTCCGGCGCTGGTTTCAGCGGCACTTCCACGTTGATGGTGCGGCTCAGCGGATCGATGGTACGGCTGGCGAAGCCAATGCTGGTGCGCAGTTCGCGTTTAATATCCGGGAAGTTGATGATTACAGGGCCACCGGTTTTTACCAGCGGCGCATAAGCTTCCGCTACGCTGGCGGTCACTTTCAGGTTGCTGGCATTAACCACGCGGAAGGCCGGCAGGCCGGGGCTGGCGTTATCGCCCAGCTTGGCGATCACTGCATCCACCGTACCGTTGATAGGGCTGATAATGCGGGTTTGAGCCAGTTGATCCTGCATGGTGGCAAGGCGGCGTTCCAGAGATTCTTTATTTGCTTTCGCGTTGAGGTATTGTACTTCTGATCCTATCTTCTGGTTCCAGAGATTTTGTTGCTTCTGGAACAGCGTGTTAGCCAGGTCCAGCTGGGTGCGCAGTTCCGCAATGTTGGCACGGAGCACCTGGTCGTCCACCTGGGCCAGTACCTGCCCCTTGCTTACGGCCTGTCCTTCCCGTACGTTGATACTGGTAATCACACCTGGTACGCGGGCGGATACATTTACGTTTTCGCGGGCATCCACGCTACCCTGCACGTCAATGTAGTGTTCGAACAGCGAGGTTTCCACGGGAGAGATCACCACATCCTTTACCCTTGCACTATCGTTCGTTCCCAGGGCTGATTCCAGCTCTGCAATCTTTTTATTGGTTTTCTCCAGGTATTTCGCTTTTTCGGCTTTCAGTTCCGCCAGTTCTTTTTCCTTCTCGGCCCGGGAGTCTTTTTTTCCTCCGCAGGAAGCCATGATGATGGTTGTCAGTGGCAGCAATAAAAAATACTTAGTGTTCATATAGGTAGTGATGAAGTGATTTATAATTTACCGTAGGCTTTCATCAGGTCTATTTTGGCCACGATGGCGTTATAGAGCGCAGTGAAATAGTTGTTCTGTGCGGTGAGGAGGTCACTTTCCGCCGTACTCATTTCCAGGCTGGAACCCACGCCTTCCCGGTATTTGATGCGGGTGGTGCGGTAAACGTCTTCCGCGAGGGCCATATTTTTTTCCTGGGCCTGAAGGGTGAGCACATTGTTTTTAAAGGTACTGCTGGATTGTTCCCTTTCCAGGTCGATGGCCAGCTTCACGTTCTCAATGGCGACTTCGGACTTTTCCACAGCCAGCGCTGCCTGGTCTACCTGGCGGCGCCTTTGCAGGCCGGTGAACAGCGGGATGGAGAGGTTCAAGCCGGTGTTGAGGTAGCCGTACCACATTTTATTCTCGAAATAATCGAACCGGTCGCTTCCTCTCAGCGCGCCTGTAGCGGCAAAGAGCTGCAGGGAAGGCAGGCCTTTGAGTTTGTACCTTTTGAGATCGTACTCGTTGGCTTTCTTTTGTGTTTCCAGCAATTGGTATTCGATCCGCTGGTGGTAGTCAAATTGGTCCGTATTGATCACATCCGCTACGATCTGCTCGGTAGAAAGTGTATCCGTTAGCGTTATAGGTTGTTTCAGCGGCATGCCCATCTGGTATTTCAGGGCGGCGGTGCCGATTTCAATGAGATTATTGAGTTTGGTTTGTTCGGTTTCCAGGTTGGTGTATTGTACCATCAGCCTGTCTACATCCAGCTTTTCCACCAGTCCGTTTTTATAGATCTCGCGGGTTTCGTTGAGCAGGCTTTTCAGGGTCGACAATGTACCATTGAGGATGTTCAGCGCTTTGCGGGCAGACAGTACGTTGTAATAGGCTTTATACACGCTGGCTTTCACATCGATTTCAGATTTGGTCACATTCTTTTTCACCAGTTCTTCCAAGGTGGTCCTGGCCTGCAGGGCAACGAGGACGGAGGGGTCGAACAGGGTTTGAGTGAGTCTTACTTCTCCCAAAAGATTGTGAGCAAGCTGGAAAGAGGCAACAGTGTAAGAATCTACGGGCAACCCGAAGTTCTTCATGTTGAACTGTTGTTTTTGTGTGATCGGGTTGTACTGGTAGGAACCGGACCCGGTAATGGATGGAAGGGCAAGTCCGCTTACTTCCTTGTTTTTAGCCAGTTGGATCAGCTCGTCCAGTTTAGCGGTTTTTACGGCAGATTGGTTAGCGAGCGCATAGTCTACAGCATCGCGGGCAGAGAGGCGGATGGGTTCCGGATTTACTACCTGTTGTGCCAGTGCAGAGTAAGCAGTCAGTAGCCACGCTATCAGCCCGATGCAGGTAACCCTGTTGAAGAATAGCATAGTTTATTTGTTTTGCGATAGTTGTTTGTACTTTTCAATGAGTTTGTATCCCTTTGACGAAGCCACACCATACAAGAAATTCTCCAGCAATACCTGTTGCACTTTGGTCATATCATGCTCACCAGGGAAGGCGTCGGGCTGAAAGCAAAGCGTACAGCCATGCACGCGGTAATTTGTCAGAATACGGACGTTGAGGTCCGGCCGGTACAGACCATCTTTCATGCCACGCTCCAGGTTTTCGGCGATCATGGCGGTGAGATGGTTCTGTTGATAGTCCAGGAACACTTCATAGGCCCTTGGATGCGCTTTTTGCAGATCGAGGATGATGACAGGGTTGATGTTCCTGAGTTTCCGGTCGATCATTTCCATTACGAGGAACAGCTCCTCGATGGCATCTTTGGATTGTTGTTTGTTGACCAGGCTTTCCCGGTGGATCTCGCAGATAAATCCGGATATGGATTGATAGACGAGATCATCTTTATCGGTAAAATGGGCGTAAAGCGTTTTTTTAGAGATGCCCATTTTTTCTGCGATATCGTCCATGGTGATGGACCGGGTTCCGAACTGGCGGAAGAGGCTAAAAGCCTTTTCCATGATGCGTTCCTGAATTTCCATAAGAGTTTACGGGTGCTAACAGATGATCAATGCAGAACAAAACTATGGAAACTTTTTATACTTCAAAAGTTTCCAGTAATATTTTTTTACATGTCATAACATCCATTTATGTCCGTTTAACAATGGGTTATGTCCTTTAATAAAGCGGTGGGCATTCCGCTTTATTGAGTAATTTTGCGGGATCAATTCTTATCCATGTCGCCAAAGCTTCGATTTAAAGTATTTGCCTCGCGCCTGCTGCGCTATTTTTTCCAGGGATTGCTGATACTGGCGCCGATTGGGATTACTGCGTTAACCTTGTACTGGGCCTTTATGACGATTGATAACCTGATTCCGAAGGATTTGATCCCGGGGGATTCGGCGTTCAGCATACTGCGTTTCAAGGGAGTGGGTTTTGTGGTGGTATTGTTACTGGTTGTGATTGTGGGGTATTTGAGTTCGTCCTTTATCATCGGGCGGATTTTCGATTTGTTTGACCATTTGCTGGAGCGCACGCCATTCATCAAGTACATTTATACTTCCATAAAAGATGTATTTGATGCGTTTGTGGGTGAGAAGAAGAAGTTTGACCACCCGGTGTTAGTACAAATATATGGGGTAGATGTGTGGGAGCTCGGGTTCATTACCCAATCGGACGTGACTAATTTCGGCCTGGAGGGATACATGGCGGTGTACGTTCCGCATGCGTATGCCATTACCGGTAAGGTTTTTATGGTGCCAAAGGAGAAGGTGAAGCAGCTGACGAACATTTCTGCCGGCGACGCCATGAAGTTTGCGGTGAGCGGCGGCGTTACAAACATTACTGCTACGGCTCCGCACGAAAATCTGGTTCGGGACCAAAATTCCTGAAATCCGCGATTTTTGAGTGATCGTATAAGCTAACTTAGTTTTATATACTAAGTGTTATGTTAACCCGCAAGACTATACGAATATTTTTCACCAGTTTATTATTACTCCCTGCGCTGTGCCTGCATGGCTGGGGATTTTTTGCGCATCAGCGGATCAACCGGCTGGCGGTATTTTGCCTGCCGCCGGAGATGCTCGTACTGTACAAGCCGCACCTGGAATACCTTACTGTTCATGCTACCGATCCGGACAAGCGCCGGTATATGGTCGCAGCGGAGGGCCCGCGGCATTATATTGACATAGATGGTTATGACAGGCCTCCTTACGAAAACATACCACGCAGCTGGGAGCAGGCGCTGGCAAAGTATTCCAACGATTCGCTGCAGCGGGGCGGCATACTGCCCTGGTACCTGGAAAAGGAGCTGGCATTGCTGACGCGGGCTTTCAGGGAGCGGGATCAATACCTGATACTGAAGGTATCTGCGGAGCTGGGACATTACATCGCTGACGGGCATGTGCCGCTGCATGCCTGTTCCAATCACAACGGGCAGTTTACCGGGCAGCATGGGATACATGGATTATGGGAGTCCCGCATTCCGGAATTGCTGGCGGATGCATCCTTTGATTACTGGGCCGGGCGTGCGGAGTACCTGACTAATCCCAGGGCTTTTTTCTGGCGGGTAGTAACAGAGAGTGCGCTGGCCGCCGATACCGTGCTGCGGCTGGAAAAGGAATTATCTCTTTCGCCGGATGCGCCGGCAAGATATGCCTTCGAACCACGTAACGGTCGGCTGGTGCGGAGTTACAGCAGTCCATACACCATCGCCTACAACCACTTGCTAGGCGGTATGGTGGAGCGGCGCATGAAGCAGGCCATTCATGCAGTGGCCAGCTGCTGGTTTACCGCATGGGTGAATGCAGGGCAGCCGCCGTTGCGGGAGTTATCGCACGCGACACTAACGATACAGGATTTGCTGGATTTTACTAACTTGCAGCGTCAATGGTTGCACGGGCAAATGCAAGGAAGAACAGAAGAATAGCAGATAAAATATTATATTAAGGCTTTACTGAATAATTTAAAAAAGATATTTTATCTTTGTTGCACTAGCTTTTAGCCTATCCTACACCACGCGCCTTACAGGTTTTAACACCCGTGCCGTTTTTTTTCCGTTTCCTTAGAAAAACCAAAACAAAGTGGAAAGATCAAAAAATGAATTTAATCTAGATCGCAACATGAAGGTGCATAATTTTAACGCAGGTCCTTCTGTATTACCTAACGAGGTATTGTACAAAGCCAGCAAAGCCCTAATCGATTTTGAAGGTTCGGGAATGTCCATACTGGAAATTGGTCACAGAACAGCGCCGTTTGTTGCGGTGATGGAGGAAGCCCGTAGCCTGGTGAAGGAACTGATGCAACTAGATGACGACTTTGAGGTGCTGTATCTGCAAGGCGGAGCTACTACCCAGTTCATGCAGGTTCCCATGAACCTGTTAGACAATAGCGCCACCGCTGCGTATGTAGATACCGGCGTTTGGTCCAATAAGGCAATCAAAGAAGCCAAATTGTTCGGTTACGTTGACGTAGTAGCCAGCTCCAAAGAAAGCAACTACAATCACATCCCAAAACAGTTTACTATTCCGCCGCAGGCGAGCTATCTGCACATCACCACCAACAATACCATTTACGGTACGCAGTGGCAGATGACCCCGGTAACCGATGTGCCGCTTATTGCTGACATGAGTAGCGACATTATGAGCCGCAGCATGGACTTCAATAAGTATTCCCTCATCTATGCAGGCGCGCAAAAAAATATGGGCGCCGCCGGCACTACCATGGTAGCTATCCGCAAAAGCTTGCTGGGTAAGGTTTCACGCAAAATCCCTTCCATCCTTGATTACAAAAATCATATCGAGAATGGTTCCATGCTCAATACCCCTCCCGTATTTGCTGTTTACATCTCCATGCTCACCCTCCGCTGGCTCAAAGAGCAGGGCGGCGTGGCTGCCATCGAGCAGTTAAACAACAAAAAAGCAGCATTGCTCTACGACGAAATCGATCACAACCCACTGTTCCGTGGCACCGTTGTGAAAGAAGACCGCAGTAAAATGAACGCCTGCTTCGTGATGGACAAACCGGAAATGGAAGAGGAATTCCTGAAATTCTGCAAGAAAGAAGATATTGTCGGCATCAAAGGTCACCGCCTGTCAGGAGGCTTCCGCGTATCCATGTACAACGCACTGCCTTACGAAAGTGTGGAAGTAATGGTAGAAGCCATGAAATATTTCAGCCTGAAGAAAGCCTAAACAGCTACCTTCCAACATTGTAATGAGCTTTTAATATCGGCGTTTTAATTTTCCGGGAAGGAACAAAAGTCATGGCCTTTTTATTGTTATATTTAGTATAACATATATTGAAAATACTATGGCTATTATAAGACCCTTCAAAGGATTAAGACCTAAAGCTTCGCTCGCTGCCCAGGTGGCGGCAAGGCCTTATGATGTACTCAGCTCAGCAGAAGCAAAGCAGGAAGCAGCCGGCAACCCGTATTCCTTCTACCATGTTTCCAAATCAGAGATAGACCTGCCTGATCATATCGATATCCACAGCCAGGAGGTATATGACCAGGCAGCGGCTAACCTCCGGAAGTTTGTAGCGGAAGGCGTCCTCTTCCAGGAAGGCCAGCCTGCTTACTACATCTACAAGCTGGTGATGAACGGGCGCGCCCAAACCGGCCTGGTATGCGTTTCTTCCGTTGCCGACTATAACAACGGCATCATCAAAAAACATGAATTCACCCGTCCGGATAAGGAACTTGACAGGATCAATCATATTAAGACCACGCTGGCCCAAACCGGTAATGTATTCCTCGCCTATAACGATGTGCCGGAGGTGAACGCCATTATCGAACAATGGCAGGAACAACATGCACCCATATACGATTTCACCGCGGCCGATGGTATTACGCATACAGTATGGGTAGTGAACACCCCAACCGCCGTGCAGGACATCACCACGCTTTTTGCCGAAAAAGTGCCGGCTACCTACATCGCGGATGGCCACCACCGCGCTGCTTCCGCCAGCCTTGTTCAGAAAGAACTGCAGGAAGCGGGCAAAATCACCAGTATCGACAACCCGGCCAATTACTTCCTCACCACCATTTTCCCCGCCAGCCAACTGGCTATCATGGATTACAACCGGGTGGTGAAGGACCTGAACGGACTAACCAAAGAGGCCTTCCTCTCTAACCTGGACTATTTCTTTAATGTGGAGGAAATCGGGCACCTGCCCCAGCAACCTGCCATGCTGCATGAATTTACCATGTACCTGGACGGGCGCTGGTACCGGCTCGTGGCGGAAGAAGGCACCTACACCACTGACCCGATCGGAGTATTGGATGTGACCATACTTTCCAACAATATCCTGGATAAATTCCTCGGCATCAAGGACCAGCGTACCGACAAGCGGATAGATTTTGTAGGAGGTATCCGCGGCCTGCAGGAGCTGGTAAAGCGTGTGGACAGCGGCGAATGGAAGGTGGCGTTTGCCCTCTACCCCGTTACCATACAGCAGTTGTTTGATATCGCCGACAGCGGTAATGTAATGCCTCCGAAAAGCACTTGGTTTGAACCTAAGCTGCGGGATGGGCTGATTACTCATCTTATCTAGCCAGGAGATTCCGGCTGGAAAAAAGAAAGAAAGCTATTATTTTGAGCCTGCGAGTAAAAGCAGGCTTTTTTAATCGATTTATCATCCTTATTCACCTATCATTTTATGTCCCTGGAGCAACAAGAACCTTCCATCTTCTCAGAGCAGGAATTTGAAACACCCATTAAAGGAAAAGCTTATCCGACTGTCACGCAGTTATTAATACTGATCCCCGTGGCTATCGGCGCCTGCATCCTGGCAATGATCCCGTTATCCTATTACCTGGTAAGGAACGTACCCAATGAACCGGAGAATCCCACCGCGGCATTATCCATGGGGCTTGCCATGATGGTGGGCGTGATGGCGCTCATGATCCTGTTTATGGTATGGCAGAAGAAAAAGCACGAACCTGATTATAAATACACTTTTAATAAGCCAATCAGGACGGACCTCCTGAGCAAAACCGCCCTGACCTACATACTCACCAACCTCGCTTTATACCTGGCGGCAGAAAAAATGCACCTGGACTCCTTGGGATTCACCATGCAGGTATATTACAACCAGTTAACATCCATAGGCCCAGGTATCCTGCTGCTTTGTTACGGGGTGATCCTGCCGGTGTTATCCTTCATTATCATGTATGATATCGTCTGCGACGGGCTTTTAAAGAATTATAAGGCATTCCATGTGCTGATAGCCGTGGTCGTATTATCCTTCCTGAATTTCAAACCGGGATTGATACTCGTAGCCCTGCCTACCTCTATCCTCTCGTTCCTGATTTACAGCCGCACCCGCGCCATCATGTATTTGCTGCTGCCAGGCGTACTGGTACCCCTGGTGATGATGGGGATCACGCTGGTTATGCCCCTGGGAGATTTCCTGGATGCACTGGCGGCTCTCCCGGGATGGACCGGACTGGCGGCAGTGGCGATTGCCGGCTTATGCTGGTTTGTACTGATCAATGACTTACGTAAAATGGAGCCGGCCGATAAGAATTCCATCTAACCATATACAATAAAAATATAATCTAAAGAAAAGTAATCAGGCAATGTCGCAGGTGTACCTGCGGCACATTACCCCATTTTCCTTACTTTTACATGAAACGACGGACAGGAATGCATATCAAGTCTTCTTTATTGAAAACATTTTTTATAGCAGGGGTATTATTTTCACAGACAGTGTTTGGTCAGGATGCCAGGGAGCTGTTTAACACGGCTACCGGGTTTCAGCGCACAGGCGATTACTCCAATGCCATACTCGTTTTTAACCAGGCATTACAACTGGAACCGGATAATTTTGAAACCAAGAAACAGCTTGGCTATACCTTTTACCTGAAGGGGGACCTGAACCGGGCCAAAGCCATCATAGAGCCATTATTGAGCAGTAAGGAAGCAGATGTGCAGGTGTACCAAATTGCCGGCAACATTTACGTAAGCCGGGAGGACTGGAAGGTGGCGCAGAAAATGTATGAAAAAGCATTGCGTAAGTTCCCGGAAAGCGGCGAGCTGTATAACGATAACGGCAACCTGCTGATGAACTTCAAGATGTATGATGCGGCGTTAAACAGCTGGCTGAAAGGGATTGAAAAAGACCCTACCTTCCCCGGCAACTACTACAATGCTACCAAGACATACAGCTACAGCAATAACCCGATGTGGTGCATCCTGTATGGGGAGATTTTCATGAATATGGAAAGCTTTACCACCCGCACCGCAGAGATCCGGAATATCCTGCTGGAATCCTATAAGCGACTCTTTAATGATCCGTCATTATTGAACAGCATTTTACCGGACGAAGGAAAGAAGAAAGGCAGAAGCGGCGACAGTGGCTTCTCACAAGCATACAAACAAACTATGGGTAAGCAAATGAGCGTGGTAACCGGCGGCGTGGACCTGGATGGACTGGTTATGGTACGCACCCGCTTCCTGCTGGATTGGGATAATACGTACGCTTCCAATTATCCGTACGCGTTATTCGATTTTCAACGCAGGATGTTGAAGGAAGGCTTATTTGATGCTTACAACCAATGGCTGTTTGGGCCTGCCATCAACCAGGCTGCTTACAGGAGCTGGACTACATTGCATAAACAGGAATATGACACTTTTTCCAAATACCAGCGTAACAATCCGTTGAAACCAAGGCCGGACGAGTATTATAATGATGGGAAGTTTTCGTTGGTGAATGCGGGTTACTGATACCTGAAAACCACAAAATCTAAATATGCTTGTTGCTAAACACCAAAACACAATTGAAAATGCGGTAAAAGCCAATCAGAGCAGAACATTTTACTCGCAATATCCTGAACACCCCAAAGCATACGGCGACGAAGCACATGCCATTGGCGTACAGAGCTACCAGCAAATGCTGAACAAGCCGTTTAAGCAGTTATTGCAAACCGGTGAGAAAGACTGGGCTGGCGAGGAGGTATCTCCATACAGCGGCGAAGTACTGGGTGTTACCTATCCCCTTTTCTCCGTAAAGGATCTGGTGGCCAATGCCACCGAGGCTGGTAAGGCCTGGGCTAAAGTACCCGCGGAACAAAGAGCCGCAGTGTTGACCGAAACCCTTGACAAAATCCGGGATCACTTTTTCGATATCGCCAACGCCACCATGCACACTACCGGGCAGAGCTTTATGATGAGCTTCCAGGCATCGGGGCCGCATGCCAACGACCGGGCGCTGGAAGCAATTGCCGCCGGTTACGACGAGCTTCGCCGGTATCCCGGCAACCTCCTCTGGGAAAAGCCGATGGGCAAGGCAAGCATAAAACTGGCGAAATCATTTCATGCTATTCCGAAAGGCGTGGGCGTGGTCATCGGCTGCTCTACCTTCCCGGTGTGGAACTCACTGCCAGGCATCTACGCAGATATGATCACCGGCAATCCCGTTATAGTAAAACCACATCCGAAAGCAATTTTACCGATAGCCATTGCCGTTAGCTGTATCCAGCAGGCCCTGGAAGAAATGGGTTACAACCCGCTCCTCTGCCAGCTGGCCGCGGACACTTCCGGGCATATGATCACCAAAGAACTCTGCGAAGATCCGGCTGTAAAACTGATTGATTATACCGGTGGCAGCAGCTTCGGTAACTATATAGAATCCTTGCAGGGCAAAACCGTGTTTACAGAGAAGGCAGGCGTGAACTCGGTAATTATCGACAGTGTGAAGGACCTGGACGCCGTAATCCAAAACCTGGCATTTTCCGTGAGCCTGTATTCCGGCCAGATGTGTACGGCGCCGCAGAACTTCTTCATTCCTGAGCAGGGCATTCAAACCAATGCAGGGATGGTAAGCTTCAACGAAGTAGTGCAGCAATTCAAGGCAGCCGTGGAGGCCCTGGTGAACAATCCCAAAATGGGAGCAGGCACATTGGGCGCGGTGCAGAATGAAAGGACCCTGGAACGCGCCAGGGAGGCGGCCCAGCTGGGCGGGAAGGTGATCCTCCGGGGGCAGTCTATCAATAACGAAGAATTTTCCAAAGCCCGGATGTTCACCCCTACAATCATTGAGGTGAGCAGCGCGGACAATAATATTTATGAGCAGGAATTATTTGGACCGATTGTATTGATTATCAAGACGAAAGACACCAAACATTCCTTACAGCTGGCGAAGCAGATGGCCCAGAAACATGGGGCTATCACCTGCGCCGCCTACACCACTGACCCTGCGGTAAAGGAGGAAATCCGGGATGAAATGAACAGCGTATTTACGCCGGTATCGTTTAACCTGACCGGCTTCATCTGGGTGAACCAGCATGCTGCCTTTTCCGACTTCCATGTGACGGGAGGTAACCCGGCGGGCAACGCCAGCTTTACCAACCAGGAATTTATTTTGAAGCGGTTTGTATGGGTTGGCAACAGGGAACTGGCAGAGTAACAGCTTATATTACCGGAACGGCTACCCCAGCGGGTGGCCGTTCTTCACTAAAATGCGTTATATTTATATACATGATCAAACGGATAGCATATACGTTTTTCCTGCTGGTTATACTGGCTTCCTGCCAGGAGGCGCCCCGTGCCGATAAGGCAAAGGTGGGCGATGTACAGCAAGTGAAGGTAGGAGAAGGACATGCCTATCTGGTGGACACGGCCACCAGCGTTATCGGCTGGATTGGGACCAAGCCTACGGGTAAGCACCACGGGACCCTGAAGCTGCTGAGCGGGGTCATATATGTAAAGAACTCCGTGGTCACCGCTGCACAGTTTGTCATGAACATGAAAACTTTGGAGAATGTGGACCTGGCGGCAGATACCTCTATGAAAAACAAGCTGGAAAGGGAACTGAAAGGGCCCCTGTTCTTCGATGTTGCCCAATACCCTACCGCTACTTTTGAGATGACGGCCATAGAGCCATTCAAACCCGCGGTAGATGAAGACCTGAATTTAAAAGACGCTACCCATACCATCAAAGGCAATTTTACCATTAAGGGAGTTACCAAGAATATTTCTTTCCCTGCCATTCTCACCTTTTCGCCAGGCAAGTTATCAGCCATGGCTACATTCAATATTGATCGGACACTTTGGGGCATCAGCTACCGGGCGGACAAGTCCGTGCAGGACAAGCTGATAAATTCCCTTGTAAATATCAGTTTTACCATCAACGCATACAGATAGTGCACTTTAGGTTTTTTTGCTGGTAAAAACGCAGAAAAAAGTTTAAATTTAGAACAGCAGCGCTATCGTAAAAGCTGTGACAATATGGAAAAAACCAAAGAACGGGAGGAGCAACTATGGCACATCAGGGCCAATGCTGCGTTTAAATCTCATCTTATCCTATACCTATTTGCGAATGCGGGGTTATGGGGCTTGTGGTTTATTACGGACAACGAAATTTTTCAGGGCGTGCCCTGGCCCGTATGGCCGGTAATTACCTGGGGATTATTCCTGGCATTCCAGTATTACAATGAAAAGCGACAGCAAACACGTTATTAAGCCAAAACAAAACTTATACAGTATGGACCAGCCGCAACGACTATTTGACGTCATTAATTACCAGCTGGAGCATTATCCCAAACAGGATATGCTGGCAGCCAAGGAGAATGGTCAATGGAGGAAATACAGTACCCGGGAAGTTGGAGAAATAGCCATGAAGTTCAGTTCAGGGTTGCTGAAACTGGGTATCAGGCCGGGTATAAAGGAAAATGAGCAGAAGGATAAAATTGCAGTCATTGCGCCCAACCGCCCGGAATGGATCATGACAGACCTGGCTTGTCAGCAGCTGGGCGCCGTTCTCACTCCCATCTACCCCACTATCAGTCAACACGAACTTGAATTTGTACTCAATAACGCCGAGGCCAGGTTGCTCTTTGTTAACGACAAGGAACTGCTGGACAAGGTAATGGAAGCCCGTGACAAGTTTCCCACCATCCGCGAGATCTTCACCTATGAGAAAGTAGAAGGCGCGCGCCATTGGAAGGAAGTGCTGGACATGGGCGACCCTGCCGATTACGACCTGATTGACCAGACGAAGGCTAACATCTCGCCGGAAGAGCTGGTGACGATCATTTATACCTCCGGCACCACGGGCACGCCTAAAGGCGTAATGCTCAGTCACCATAACGTGGTTAGCAACGTGGTAGCCTGCAAGCCTTACCTGCCGGTAAACCCGGACGCCAAAGCGCTTAGCTTCCTGCCTTTAAACCATATTTTCGAGCGTATGGTGACCTACCTGTACCTGACGGCAGGGGTACCTATTTATTACGCGGAAAACATGGATAAGATTGCCGAGAACCTCAAGGAGGTGAAACCGACCATCTTCACCACCGTTCCCCGGTTGCTGGAAAAAGTGTACGAGAAGATCATGGCTACCGGCCTGGAGCTGAAAGGCATTAAACGGGCCCTCTTCTTCTGGTCCGTAGACCTCGGCAAGCGCTATGAAATCAATAAAAACCAGGGGCTGTGGTATAACCTGCAGCTGAAACTGGCCAATAAACTCGTTTTCAGCAAGTGGAGAGCTGCGCTGGGCGGCAATATACAGGCGATCGTTAACGGCGCCGCAGCCTGCCAGGTACGGCTCCTGAAGATATTCACCGCTGCCGGCATCCCCATCATGGAGGGATACGGGCTTACCGAAACTTCCCCGGTGATCAGTGTGAACCGCTTTACGGTAGAAGATCGTATGTTCGGCACCGTAGGGCCTATCATCTCCGGTGTGGAAGTAAAGATCGCCGAAGACGGGGAAATCCTCGCCAAAGGCCCGAACATCACCATGGGTTACTACAAACGCCCGGACCTCACGGCAGACGCTATTAAAGACGGCTGGTTCCATACCGGCGACATCGGCGTGATCATCGACAATAAATTCCTAAAGATCACCGACCGGAAGAAGGAACTCTTCAAAACCTCCGGTGGTAAGTTCGTGGCGCCGCAGCCTATTGAGAACAAGTTTAAGGAATCCCCCTATATAGAGCAGATCATGGTGGTGGGCGAAGACCGTAAGTTTACCGGCGCCCTGATCGTGCCTTCCTTTGGCAACCTGAAGAAATGGGCGGAGAAACGTGGCCTCTCCTGGACCACCAACGAAGAAATGCTTAAAAACCCGGATATTAAAGACCTTTTCAAACAAGCCGTGGATAAGTACAACCAGTTCTTTAACCACATCGAGCAGGTGAAAAAGTTCGCCCTGCTGCCCCACGAGTGGACGGTAGACGCCGGGGAGCTGACGCCTACGCTGAAGGTGAAGCGTAAAGTAATCCTGGAAAGGTACAAACATGAAATCGACGGTATCTACACCCCTGCCGGCGGAAAAGTGGATATAGAAAGTATTTAAAAATTAATTTAAATACCTTACTTTTGCCACCCGATCCTAAGAAATGGGATTGGAACCGGCCCGGTAGTTCAATGGATAGAATAGAAGTTTCCTAAACTTTAGATACAAGTTCGATTCTTGTCCGGGCTACTGAACAAAACGCTCAAATGCAGTGATATACTGTACTTGAGCGTTTTTATTTCTAACTGGTTTACTATTCCTTCCAGTTGTTAACCGATTATTTAAATGATTACTTCCCCCCTCACGGCACCACCTTTTCCCTCCTCAACTCATCAAACAACCGCATAAACATCTCCTCCGTGTCCACATACTCATGAAACCCTAAGCGCCTCGCCTTCGAACCATCGGCAAAAAAGTCGTAATCCCATGAAAACACGAAATCGCTGAACTTCCAGGCAGATACCGCTTCGTACGAAGCGGTCAGGCCGTATTTGGCACGCATAGCCTCCCATAACGGACCCTTATCCGCCATTACGGTATCCAGTGGCATGGGCAGCGGCGGCGCCACCGCCAGGCCAAAATAAGCGGCTATTTTAGGCCATAACTGCTCCCAGCGGAACAAATCCCCATTCGTGATATTAAACGCCTGGTTAGCCGCCTTAGGAGTGGTGGCTGCCCATACGGTGGCCTTGGCCAGGAGGTCCGCATCCGTCATTTCCAGGATTTTGTTGTACGCTTCGGTTTTACCGGGGAAGCGCAAAGGCAGGTTCAATTCCCTGGAGATGCTGGCGTAAGCAGCAATGCTGAGCGCCAGGTTCATAGGGTTGCCCAGGGCGGTACCGCCTACTACAGACGGGCGGATGGCCGACCAGCTCCAGCGCTTGCCCTGCTGCAGGCGTTCCAGGTAATACTGCTGATCCATGTTGAAATCCGGCGGCATATGCTTGCCGGCGTCGGATTCCTTAGCCGGCGTAGTAAAAGGCCCGAGGTGGGCGCCGTAAACCTTGTACCCCTGCATCAGGCTTACATGTTCCAGGTTTTGGGCCACCGGCTCCACGGCTTCCATAAGGTTTACCAGCATGGCCATGTTGGGCGGTACCAGCGCGGCCCAGGTAGGGGCATCCTGGTAAGCGGTATAAAAAATATGGGTTATTGTGGTGAGATGTTGGAGCTGTTGCTGGGTATTTTCCCGGTCCTGCAGGTTTACCGCGATGTATTGTGCCTTTTCCCCGCCCTTTCCTCCACGCCTGGATAATCCGATTACCTCCCAGTCATCCAAAGTGAGCAGATGGTTGATTAAATTCTTGCCTATTACTCCCTGCGCACCGGCTACCAGTGCTACTTTTCTTTTATTTCCGGTATTCATATGCTACGTTGTTTTATGCCACAAAGATCAGTTGGGCAAAAAGGGTATCTGTTGTACTTTAGTAGGAATAATTTGTACTTAGCGGGGATGAAACGTTACATACAACATGAATACCTGAAAATATCACACTTCACCGGAAAGGTCTGGGACCATCCCGTGCATAACCACAACCACTTTGAACTGATATTCGTACACCAGGGAACGGGAATGCATGTTGTATCCGGAGTCACTGTTCCCTACGGGCCACTGGACTTATTCCTGCTGGGGCCTTCCGATGCGCATCATTTCGAGATAGCAACCCCTACGACGTTCACCTTTCTGAAATTTACAAATGCTTATTTGGGCGCAGGAGATGCCACGACCCAACGGCAGTGGAACAGCGTCACGGAAAATTTACTGCAGGCTTTTCAACAGGACCGCTTACATCTCTCCCCCAAAATAAAAGAAAGAATAGACCAGTTGATCCGGTTGATTGTAGCGGAATGGCAGGATGAGCACAATGAGCATAACCATACGATCCGATTGCTCGTGCAGGCGCTGCTGTCCATGGTGCAAAATAACATCTCCCCCACCACCCAAACTATTACCGGCAAACACAGTGAGAAAATCACGCAGCTGTTGAATTATATTCACGAACATATCCATCAGGCGGAAGAGATACAAACAGAGCAGCTGGCAGCGGCGTTCGATTACTCCAAACACTACCTGGGCGCATACTTCAAGGAGCAAACCGGCGTAACGCTCCGGGAATATGTAACGCGGTATAAACTGCACCTCATCGAAAACAGGCTTAAACACAGCTCGTTTTCACTGAAGGAGATCAGCAATGAATTTGGTTTCAGCGATATGAGCCATTTCAATAAGTTCTTCCGCAAGCACCACCAGATGAGTCCTTCCAGCTTCAGGAGCAAAATTGCGGATAAGTAGTACTTCCGCCCTGCTGAACCGACATCTCACCTACATAAATCCACTCATGATGAAAAAATTAATCATCGCTGTATGCTGTGTGGCGCTCTCCCTGCAAACGCAGGCGCAGCAGGCGCTTCCCGCCTATGTCAACAAACATGCGGCTGCTATTGCAAGTATTGATCCGGCCTATACGGACTATTCGGACCTGCAGGCGTTGAAGAAAGCTATCGGTAATAGCCGTATCGTTATGCTGGGCGAGCAGACTCACGGTGAAGGCTCTACGTTTCTTGCAAAGACCCGCATCATCCAATACCTCCATGAACAGCTGGGGTTTGATGTGCTGGCTTTTGAAAGTGGATTTTATGATATCAACAAGATCTGGCCGCAGGCGGAGCAAGGCGCTTCCTTTAAAGCGCTGGTTCCCGGCAACCTGTTTTATATGTACGCCACCAGCGAAGAAATGTTCCCCTTGTTCAACTACCTGCAACAGCAGGTGAAGGGCGCCAAACCCTTGGCAGTTACCGGTTTTGAGAGTCAACACAGCGGCGCAAAAGCGATTAACGAAATGATGCCGGATATGGAGCAATTCCTGGCCGGCCATCATACCGGGTTAATAGACACAGGGTGGCAGGTATTCAAAACCCTCTGCCCGCCAACTTTTAAAAGCAGGGACTTCAGGCCGGACACTGCTTCCATGGGCTTGTTCTTCAAGGAGATTGCCACGCTGAAAGCAGCGCTCAAACCGGCATCCAATAAGATAAACGCCGATCTCCTGCAGGACCAGGGCTTCTGGTACCGGGTGGTGTGCAGCATTGAGTCGCAGGCGATCCGTTACTGGGGATTTGCAAAGGGTAACGAAATCAATTACCGGGACCTGCAAATGGCGGATAACCTGATATGGCTGGCAGATACGGTGTACGCGGGAAAGAAGATCATCGTTTGGGCGCACAACGGCCACATTGCCAATACCATGGGCAATAGTGAAGGCAAAGGCGCGCTGGAAGATTTTTACAATACCTTCATACCCATGGGCGCAAAACTGAAAAAGCATTACGGCAATAACGTATATGCGTTAGGGTTTTCGGGCGCGGCCGGTAAATATATGGATTATGTGAGCCTGAAAGTAGTGGATGTACCTGCTCCGGCGGCCGGTAGTATTGAAGCAGCGCTGGCCGGTACTAATAAGGCCGCGGCATTGCTGGATTACAGAACGGCAGGAAAAATCCTGCAACAAAACCAGGTGGGCTGCATCGGGGACTTCGTACCTGCCACCGCGATATGGCCACGGATATTCGACGGGCTGTTCTTTATCCACACCTCCACGCCGGTAACCCGCTGATCAGATGTAACCGATCACTTTCAATATGGTGAAAGCAAGTATCATAAAGGAAAGCACATACAGGGTGAAATTGGCTCTTTTCCGGCGCTCGTCGGAATAGAGCCGGTTCCTGTAAGCGCCCCGTACAAATACATTCATGAATACGAGGATAGACAGTCCGGAGATACACATGATAATTTTGTTATCACTCAGGTAGAAGCCGGCAATTCCTCCCAGCAGCAGGATCATTCCCAGCCACCAGAATTGTTCATGGAACGACTTTTCGTCCGTTTCATCGAAGGTCCGGATGGCGGCCAGTTGCTTTTCCAGCTCCCCGAAGTTCTCCAGCCCGTCCGGGATGACCATTACCGCATCCGGGGACTCGCCCCGTACGACAATACCGCCACGGGTTTCGGCCATACGGGCTATTTCGAATACGGACAGCGTAAGGTCCGGCGAGTGCTTTTGCCGGCGGACGATATGAAGGTCGTTGATCTCAATTTCAAAGCTTTTGTAAACATCAACGGATATTTTAATCCGGCGTATGCTGCTCCAGGCGGAGTAGATGATGAGTACGCCGAAGATGAGGTACATCTCCATCCGGTTGGGCGCATCATCCCGGTAGAAGTAAAAGTAGCATAGCATGGCAACCAATACGGCAAAAATTATCACCTGGCGGCGGATGATCCGCCTCTTCATGTCCCTGATCCTTTCTTCGCTGAATTTATAAATCGCCATGTAGTACTTAAACAGTGATTGTGAACCTAATATAACAATGATTCTTCTAAATTAAAGCAGCAGCCCGGGAGAATTGTTGGATTGCCTGCCATTGGCTGCGGTTTTATTACAGCCGGCTATGCAGCACAAAAAAGGGACCATGTAGTAATACATGATCCCTTTAACGTATGAAGCAGGTTTATTCTTCGTCTTCTTCTTCCTCTTCTTCGCCATCGTCATCCAGCCATTCCATGTAGGAATAGTACCAGTCCTCCAACTGCCCGAGCAGTTCCTCCTTCTTTTCAGGAGCATTTTTGAAGAACTCTTCAACGTTGTCGATTTCATGAACGATGTCGATATAGGCAGTGTCCTCATCTTCTTCTACGCGTTTTGCGAAGAAGCGCGGAGCCTGCGTATGAAAGATATATTCGTTCTCTGGATCTGTAACCGGGTCGTCCGCGATCAGGAATTTAGGTAGCTGTGCCATAATACGCTATTTACTGTTGAATAATTTCAGTGTTGATTATAATACAAAAGTATCGATTAAATAGTTATAAAAACGGCAGCAAAAGAAGAAAGTTAACCTATAAAATCTCCATTTTTTTTCACATCTTTATAGGCACTACAAATCCCCTGTCAAATGGAACAATATTGGAACAGATGGGAGTTATGGATGCGTGAACACGCCCCAAAAATGCTTAGTATCCTTAACCCCGGTGTATCTCTCAACGATATTGCCGAGCTGGAATCCGCCACCGGAGTCCTGTTACCCAATACATTCAAACATTTTTACAGTATTCACGACGGCCAGATGGTATCGAAAGCAGGCCTGGTAAACGGGGACAAGTTGCTGTCTGTCCAGGATATCCTGGATGAGTGGACCACCTGGCAGGAACTGCTGGACAATGGCGCTTTCCAGCATAACGGGGACAGGCTGATTTCCGAACCGGACAGCGGCATAAAGGACGACTGGTGGAATCCCCGCTGGATACCATTTACTTATGACGGGTTGGGGAATCACCTCTGCCTGGACTTTGATCCTGCGCCGGGCGGCAGAGCAGGCCAGGTGATTACACTCTGGCATGACGATGCGCACCGCGAGATGATCGCGCCTTCCTTTGAAGCATGGCTGGGCAACTACCTCGATGCGCTGGAAAGGGGGGAATATGTGTACGCAAAAAAATGGGGGATTGTGCGGAAAGACAGCCGCTATCACTTTAAAGACTAACGTTTACGCAGCCACGAAGGCACATGGGGAACAGGGATGCGGGTATCCCAATTCAATATATGAATGGTATTGCTGTTAAGGGTGCGTTAACAACACAGCAGGTACCAGCCGCTGCTGCGGCGCCACCGGCAACAGGTTCCTACCCAGCTGACCGGCATGAAAACGCCCGCACAAAGCGCCTTTGCGGCCTTTGACCATTTCGACAATCTGCTCATCGGTACACTGAGTGAAATCGATAACCCTCTTGCGGCAGCTATTGCAATACCTACCGTTGTGCGTAGCAACCATTTCGTCCCAGTCTTGATCACAGGGAGAGGGAATAGACAGGTACAGACCTTTACGATTCATTGGTATAGCGAATTATCTATCAGGAATATACGAAGATTTCGCTGCAAGTACAATTCAGCGGGCTCAAATCTCTACATACAAACATTTAACAATACATAAGAACTTCATTAACAGTTGGGGCCCTGAACTGGCATACTTGTTGAAACTATCATGTTCAATTAGTTTAACAAAAAAACATATTGACATGAAAACTCCAAAAAATTTGTCAATGCTGATTTTTGCCGCCTCGCTGGGAGTGGTGGCCTCTATAACAGGACAGCGTGCATTTGCACAGGGAATTGACAGTACCGCAAAGAAAATTGGAAACAAAACAGCCTCTATCGCGGTGAAAGGCGCCTCCACCATAACAGATAAAACGTATAAAGGCAAGGAAGGCCCGCATGGCGAAACGGTGTATATCGACAAAAAAGACAGGAAATATATCGTAGACGGAAAAGGTAAGAAAGTGTACCTGAAAGCAAGCCAGATACATAATAAGAAAGATTAGGTGCTCACTAACCAAGCCAGTTTTAGTCGAAATATAAAAGCCGGAACAGGATCATTCCTTTCCGGCTTTTTCGTTATTGAAACACAGGATTTGATACCACGAAGCTATCAGGCGCTTTTCAGCGTGGTATGTTCCCTTCCGGTAACCTGCGGCCTTTCCCGCCAGTTCTCATCGTAGTACACAAAAAAGGCCATCCACACGGTGCGGGATAAACGCATAATCAGCGGCTGCAACACCAACAACAACAAACCATTGAAACCTAACCACCAGAAAATCCTGTTATCGTATATGGAGAAGCCGACGAACAGCCACCAGGCAATCAAACTCGCCACACAAATCGCAATGGACAAAGCGTAACTTACATAGCCGGTACCGTAATAAAAGCCTACTTCCACTTCTACTTTCTGACCGCATACGGGGCATTCTTCCGGCATCTTCAAACAGTTCTTCAAATCGTAGGGATTGGAACCGGAATAAATGCTGCCACGGCGGCAACGCGCGCATTTATTGCCCAGCAGGGAAAGTAAAAAATTCGGTCTTTTGTCGTGAGTTTTATCTGCACACATGGCTTTAAGTATTTTATCAAACAATATTTTTTCTGAACTCTTCCGGGGTAACGCCGGCGTATTTACGGAAAAACTTCGTGAAGTACGAGTTATCCGCAAAGTTGAGCTGGTAGGCGATGGCGGAGATGTTGGTATCTGCGTTTACCAGGAGCCGCTTGGCTTCCAGCAGTACGCGGTCGCGGATCACCTCCCCTGCCGACTTACCCAGCATATGCTGACAAAAAGCATTGAGGTAATTGGGCGTTACGTACAACATGGCGGCATAATCCTTCGGGAGCCGGAGCTGCATGTAATGCTGCTCCACCAGCTTGCGGAAATTGCGCAACAGGAGGTTGTTATGCAGCATATCCTGCTTGATGGCCCCCTGCTGGGTACTCCTGCTTACGCGGATGAATAATTCCAGCATCAGCAACCGGAGCATATCCATGTTAAAGGGCCGTTCCGCAGCCACTTCCTGCAACATCTCCTCAAAAATGGGCTGCACTTCCTTCAGGGCGGCGGCAGTCAATTCCACCACTCCTTCCGCCGCTACCCCGCTCAGGAACGGGAAGCGTTCGATATAGTCCGCATCTTTCAGAAAGACGTTGAAAAAACCGGCGGATACGTTGATCACATAGCCGTCCACGTTACCTTCAAAATACCAGCCATGCACCTGCCCCGGCACCATGAAGTACAGCTGACCCGGCTTTACGGGAAAACGCTCGAAATCGATCGTGTGCGTACCGGCGCCACTGGTAAAAAGTGCCAGATGGTAAAAGGAGTGACGGTGCGGAAAATGGATGTCGCTATGGGCGGCCAGATAATCCGGGAACCTGGCTACAACAACGTCCTCCTGGGTGGGCTTTCCCATTACCAGGGAACAGATATCGTATGTAGGGATATTCGCCTTTGCCATGATGTGACAAAGGTACGGCCGGCCGGGTTAACCGTGTTGTTATAAAAGGAGGTTTAATGGTACTTTTTACTTATTAAGGAGTTTTGGCGCGCCCGGTGATCGGGGGGCGGCCAGGATGAGCAAGGCTTTTATAAACAAAGCCCGCTGCCGGTAAGCAGCGGGCCTTTCGAAATCAATATTATTTCACATACTTCATCAGCCACTCGTCCATTTCCCACAGCATGTGCAGGATACTTTCCTTAGCGGCATACCCATGGCTTTCCTGCGGTAAGAATACCAGGCGTGCAGTGCCGCCATTACCTTTCAGGGCGTTGTACAAACGCTCGCTCTGGATCGGGAAGGTGCCGGAGTTATTGTCCGCCTCGCCGTGAATGAGCAGGATAGGCGTTTTCAGCTTATCTGCATAGGAGAAAGGCGACATCTTATAATACACATCCGGCGCCTGCCAGTAACTACGTTGTTCGTTCTGGAAGCCGAATGGCGTAAGCGTACGGTTGTAAGCGCCGCTGCGGGCAATACCGGCCTTGAACAGGTTCGTATGCGCGAGCAGGTTAGCCGTCATAAACGCGCCGTAAGAATGGCCGCCAACGGCAATGCGGTTTTTATCGCCGATGCCCATATCGCTGATCTTGTTCACCGCCGCTTCGGCATTCATCACCAGCTGCTCAATGAAGTTATCATTTGGTTCCTTATCGCCTTCCCCAACGATCGGCATTTCCGTAGCGTCCATCACGGCAAAGCCGCGGGTAACCCAGAAGATGGGAGAACCGTAGGTTACGCGGGTAAAGCGGTACTGGGAGCCACGTACCTGCGCGGCATCGCTGGCGGATTTGTATTCACGCGGGTAAGCCCACATCAGCACCGGCAGGCGACCGTCCTTAGCGGGATCGTAGCCTTTAGGCAGGTACAGCATAGCGGTGAGGTCCACGCCGTCTTTACGTTTGTATTTCAGCAGTTGCTTCTGCACGCCTTCCAGCTGCGGTTGCGGATGCGGGAAAGCGGTCAGCTGCGTGGCAGTTTTCTTCTTCAGGTCCTGTATGAAGTAATTCACCGGGGAGGTTACGGACTCGCGGGCGGTTACTACCACCAGGCGGGCCGGATCGATCACATCGGTTACCTGCTCGTAATAAGGCGCTTTGGAACGCCAGAGGATGTCCTGCTTCTTGGATTTCAGGTTGAATTTCGCGAGGAACGGGCGGTCGCCTTCCGGAGAAGCGCCAGGCGCGTTCATCAGGAGGTCGCCTGCGGGCGATACATATACCACGGAGCGGTTGTATTCATTTTTAGTGGTGACAGGCGTACCCGGATCGTTATAACGGTCGTTCTCGGAGCGGTCGAACAGCAGCACCGGCGCCTGGTCCGGATGGGATGGATCGATGGTGCTCAGCTTCCTGCGCTGTTTGGAGGAATTGGCCTCCATGAGCAGGGCGAGTTGATTATTTGCCCACAGCACGCCATAGAGCCTTTCGGAGGTTTTAGCCAGGGAAACAGGTTCGCCGGTAAATGGCGCAGCGAGGCTTTTCAGCTCATCGCGGAAAGGCACGTCTTTCTTAGGATCGCCCCCATCCAGCGCTTGTATCCAGGTGATGGTGGCCGGCGCATCCGCACGCCAGCTGAAGCGGCGGGGATAGTTGGAGGTAGCGTCAAAACCTTTGGGCCGTACTTCGTCCAGCGGCTTGTCGGAAAGGACTTTCACCTCTTCCCCGGTAATTTTACGTATAGACGTAACAGTTGGGAAGCGGTCCGCCCCGACGAGGTACGAATACGGGCGGTGTTGCTCTGCCACCAGTAAGTATTGTTTATCGGGAGATGGGGTGGCATCCACGAAAATGCCCGGTTTAGTGACCGGGGTTTCATTAGCGCCATCCACGATCACCAGTGCTGACTGAAAGTAATAATCGTACAGTAACTCATCGAATGGATTCTTCAGCATATCCTGGTAAGTGGCCGCAGGGGCAGCTTTACCACTGGTTTGCTGGGTGGTAGGGCCTTCC
The DNA here is from genome assembly GCA_001870995.2 of Chitinophaga sp. CB10. Taxonomy (GTDB): domain Bacteria; phylum Bacteroidota; class Bacteroidia; order Chitinophagales; family Chitinophagaceae; genus Chitinophaga. The sequence continues at coordinate 117,322 of MLAV02000008.1, read as the reverse complement.
GGCGCCAGTGGCTTTACCGGCGGGTTACCGATGTTCTCCGGTACGGCAAATACGATGAAACGGTTATCGTCCAGCCAGGAGAAACCGTTGCCGCTGTTCAGGTTCAGCTTGCGTTGGGTGGCTTGTTTGGCCGCGCCGGTGGCGACGTCTGCTACCCAGAGGGTAATGCTGTTGTTATCGCTAACGGTAAAGGCTATACGCTTTTGCGAAGGCGACCAGGAAATGCCGCTGATGCGGGCATTAGCCGGCAGGCCGGTAACGCTGTATTCTTTTTTTGCTACCAGGTTTTTGATTTTGATAGCGGTGTAGTAAGGCGCGCGGCTGGGACCAAAGTTAGCAGGATTGATGCGGGAGCCGGCAAGGCGGTATTCCGGCTGCGACAGCTCCTCGATGGTGGGATAGCTGGATTTTTCCAGGATCAGCATCACGTCCCCTTTTCCATTGAAGTCCACTGTAGGCGACGGGGCGGCCATCGCGAGGTCCAGGATGCTCTGTGCGGGCGTCTGGTACTTTAGCGCATCTTGTGCATACACCCTGAATGACATTAACAGGGTTAATGACAGAACTAATTTTCTCATATGCAATTTTATTAATACTGGTTGTAACGTAGCAGTATAGGCTATCCCGCCAAAATAGAATTTAATAACAGAAAATTAAAATCAATTGTGATAAGCGTGGGGAGAAATATGCCGGGAGATCTACCTCCATCCTACCCTGGGCGGGGGGCGGAAAAAAAAATAAGTTTGGGGATTTTTATGGGGAGACATTAAGGCTGTACGGGCAAAGCTTCCCGGAAACTCCACCAGCGGACACCTGGCCCTATGCCGGGGAACGTTTTCAGCCTAATGCCACTGCCCGGATAGACCTGAACAGGTACTTTGTTTTCCGGAAATCAGCCTGGTGGCCGGATCACGCGCTCGTGAAGCTCATTATGAGGCCACGGCTCCCCGTGCCGGGGCTCCCGGAAAAGAGGCCCCTGCCCCCGCGTTTTACTGGATAACTTTAGCGTTACAGATTGGATTCCGAAATCCGGCATAACCGCCAGGGCAGGCGTTCCGTTACGCAGCACCTGCCCGCTGGAAACTGTATCTTTCCCCCAAAATCAATTTTTTTGGCAACCGCTTAATCGCTTACCTTTGCAAACATCAGATGATATGATGAGTAGTACTTCTCCCTTAAAGCGGATAAGCCTGGCCGAAGAGGTGGCCGGCCTTTTACAGGACGCAATTGAATCCGGCAGGTACCGGGTGGATGATCAGCTCCCTACGGAGCCTGAATTGATGGTGCAATTCGGCGTAGGCAGGAGCAGCATCCGGGAGGCCGTGAAAATACTGGCCAACAAGGGCTATGTAAAAGTGCAACAGGGATTGGGAACCTTCGTCACTTCGCAGACGGGCTCCGGAGAGCCGCTCACCCAGCGCCTGCAGCGGGCCGATTTTGAGGACCTGAATGAGGTAAGGCTGGTGCTGGAAGTAAAAATCGCCGAAAAAGCAGCCCTGCTCAGGTCAAAAAAAGATGTGGAGAAGATGAAAGGCTTCCTGAAAAAGCGTTACGAATATGCGGTCAGCAACCAACTGGAAGCATGCATCCAGGCTGACATCAACTTTCACAGCGCCATTGCGGAAGCCGCGAAAAATGAACTGATGATAGAGCTGTACGCCACCGTAGCCAATATGCTTAAACAGGCATTCGTACAACGCTACGGCACTACGGATACATTCAAGGAAACGCAGGAACTGCATGAGGCGCTGCTGCACGCCATTGCGGACAAAGACCCTAAAAAAGCATGGTCCTGCGCGACTAAAATCGCAACACACGGTAAGTAACCGGATTATTGACCTTAAAACATCAGATGATCTGATCTTAAAAAGTAACACATCATGTCAACATCATTAGCCGAACAACAGGACCCTGCCGTGGTGGAAAAAGTAGCCCAGCAAACAGTGTTCTCTATCCTGATAGCCCTGAGCTTTACGCACCTGCTGAACGACACCATGCAGTCGCTCATACCGGCCATTTACCCGCTGGTAAAGGATTCCCTGAAACTTTCCTATTCGCAGGTGGGTCTTATCACCCTGACCTTCCAGATGTCCGCCTCCATTTTGCAGCCGCTTGTAGGCCTGTACACGGACAAAAAGCCGCAACCCTATTCCCTCGCCATCGGCATGGGCTTTACGCTGATTGGGCTCGTGAGCCTTGCGTTTTCCCATACGTTTGCCATGGTACTGGTATCCGTAGCCCTGACGGGCGTGGGTTCCGCCATCTTTCACCCGGAAGCCTCCCGCCTGGCGCATATGGCATCCGGCGGTAAGCATGGTATGGCGCAATCCCTCTTTCAGGTGGGCGGTAACGCCGGCAGCAGCCTCGGGCCCTTGCTGGCAGCGGCTATCATTGTACCGTTTGGCCAGTTCAACGTGATCTGGTTTTCGCTGGCCGCGCTCCTGGCCATCGTGGTGATGCTGCGCATCAGCAAATGGTACACCCAGAACATGCATCGCGCCAAGCCTAAAAAAGCCGCCAACCATATAGAAAAGGCGAAGCTGCCAACGTCTACCGTGATATTTTCCCTGGTGATCCTGTTGGTACTGATTTTCTCCAAGTACTTCTATATGGCGAGTATGACCAGTTATTACACTTTCTACCTGATCAATAAATTCCATGTCAGCGTGCAGAGCGCGCAGGTGTACCTCTTTGTATTCCTGTTTGCCGTAGCTGCCGGTACTTTCTTTGGTGGTCCGCTGGGCGACCGCATCGGCCGGAAATATGTGATCTGGATTTCCATCCTCGGGGTGGCGCCGTTTTCACTCCTGCTGCCGCATGCCAGCCTCTTCTGGACCGTCGTACTCAGTGTATTCATTGGCGTTATTCTCTCCTCCGCCTTTTCAGCCATTCTCGTGTATGCACAGGAGTTAGTACCCGGTAAGGTGGGTATGATCGCCGGACTCTTCTTTGGGCTGGCGTTTGGTATGGCTGGCGTGGGTTCCGCACTGCTCGGCAAATTAGCCGACAGCACCAGCATTGATTACGTGTATAAAGTGTGCGCTTACCTGCCGTTGATCGGGTTACTGACAGGATTCCTGCCTAACCTGGAAAAACGGAAAGCGTAGCGTTTGCATGAATAGGGCTACATTCGCACCATAGAAAAATTCAAGTTATGTGGAAAGGCATTTTGCTCGTTTTGCTTGGAGCATGTAGTTTCGGCATCCTCTCATCTATCGTCAAGCTGGGCTACCAGCATGGCTTTACACTGGGGGAGTTATGTAGCCTTCAGGCCGGTTACGGGATGGTGGCGTTATGGGTGATCCATTTGATCTCCGGCGCTGCCACCTATGGTCTGACTTCCAAAGATGCACGCACCTGTTTTATCCTCGGTAGTTCTACCGGCCTGGTAAGCATTACCTATTATCAAAGCGTACAGTATATTCCCGCCAGCATTGGTATTATCCTGCTCATGCAGTTTACCTGGATGAGTATGTTGGCAGAGTGGGTGATTTTCAGGAAGAAGCCTACGGCCACCCAATGGGTAGCCGTAGCGTTTATACTGGCAGGCACCTGCCTGGCCGGTGGCCTGATCAGCAATGGCGCCGGGGAGGTCAACCTCAAAGGGATCGGCTTTGGCCTGCTGGCCGCGTTTTTCTACACGATCTTCATCGTAGTAAGCGGCCGCGTAGGGCAGTCCCTCACGCCGGTGCTAAAGAGCGCGTGGATTGTAACGGGGGCTTTTGTAATTATTACGGTATTATTTCCTCCGGGATACCTGATTAACGGTCGTTTTACGGAAACCAGCCTATGGCTTTGGGGCGTGCCGCTGGCCTTATTTGGCACGGTATTGCCGCCTTTCCTCTTTTCCAAGGGGATGCCGCAAACCGGCGTGGCCCTGGGCGCCATCCTGAGCGCCGCGGAGCTGCCCGTAGCCACCATAGCAGCCATGGTGTTGCTGCATGAAAAGATTACACTGCTGCAGTTTGCAGGGGTGCTGGTGATTCTCGGGGCTATAGTGCTGGCAAATCTGAAAAAGAGGCCGGCAGCGGGGAATCAACCGGTTTAAAGTCGTTGTATTAGCCACACCATTGACGTTAGCCCCATTTTTATACGCCTATGGCGGCAACATCCCGCTCAGATTGCCGTTATGCCTATTTTATTTATCTTTGCTGCCTCGTATTAGAATTAAGTGAATTACGAACAGATTCTCCATGAAAGCATTTAACTTTTTTATTCTATATCGCTTTCCAATAGGCATACTCCTGTTGATTGGCGGTATTGCCCTCGGTCTGACGGTGGGTTGGTGGGAAGCTACCATTGTACTGGTACTCGCGGTAGCATGTATTGTAACGCACCTGATGTTTGGACCTATGCGCCTGGTGCAGGAAGCGGTGGAAGCCGGCGACCTCGACAGGGCCAACGCTTTAATGAGCCAGGTAAAATTTCCTAAACTGCTGTATAAACCTATCCGTTCCGTTTACTTCTTTATGCAGAGTAACATGGCCATGTACAGCAACGACCTGGATAAAGCCGAGGCTACCATCCGCCAGAGCATCCAGTCCGGCAGCCCTATGAAAGAATATGAGGGTATGCAGTACTTCCAGCTGGGCACCATCGCTTACCAGAAAAATGACCTGAAAACTGCGGATCAGAACCTGAAGAAAGCATTGCGTATGGGCCTGCCGGATAAAGAGAATTCCGCCGCCGCGCTGCTGACGCTGGCTTCTATTGCCATGAGCCGCCGCGACTTTAAATCCGCCAAGGAGTATTTCCGCAGGGCAAAAGCGCAGAAGCCTACTACCGAGCAATTGGTAAGCCAGATCAAAGAAATGGACAAGTACATTTCCAGGATGCCTGGTTGATTTTCATTGAAAGATTTTCAGCAGGATAGCAATATCCTGCTTTTTTTTATCCACGAACTACCGATTGTTTCGCTTCAGCTTTGCTACCCGACGTAATCAGTGGTTCGTTTTTTTATACCGTATATTTTGAGAGCAACTATTTCAACCATTATCCTTGCGGCCGCCCTGCCAGCCATGGCACAGGATTCCAGCCGCGTCAGCCACCTTTCCGGCGTTACCGTTACCGCCACCAAAGGCCCGCAGAAGGCCAGCGAAACCGGTAAGGTAGTCACCATTTTATCCCGCGGATACCTGGAGCGGAACAGCGGGAAGTCAGTAGCCGCGATCCTCAACGAGCAGGCAGGACTGATCGTCAACGGCAGTAACAACACCGCCGGCACCGTACCGGAAGTGTACATGCGCGGCTCTTCCAATGGCAATACGCTGATCATGATTGACGGGCAGCCCGTGAGCGATGCTACTTCCATCCCCAACAGCTTCGATCTGAACTTCATCCCGGCGGAACTCGTAGAGCGCATTGAAATCCTCCGGGGCAGCCAGAGTACCCTGTACGGCTCCAATGCCGAAGCCGGCGTGATCAACATCATCACCCGCAAAGGCAGCAGTAAAAAAACAGGCGTCACCGCCGGCCTCGGTTATGGCAGCTATAATGATAAGCAGGCCCATGCCAGCATTCATGGCCAGGTAAACATATTTTCCTACCTGGCAGGCTACCGCTACGAAAAAACGGATGGCCTTTCCGATGCGTATGACTCCACCGGCAAAGCGGGCTTCGACAAGGACGGATTCCGCCAGCATGCCGTGTTTGCCAAATTCGGCCTCGATGCGGGGAAGCGCTGGAACCTGCAATACCTCTTCAACTTCAATGATTACCACCATGCGCTGGACGAATTTTCGTTTACAGACGATAAGGATTACAATGGTAAATCCCGCTACCAGCTGCACGGCTTCCATAGCGCCTATCAATTCCCGAAAGGGACCTGGCACATGCTGTACAGCTTCCAGCAAACCAACCGCAATATCCTGAACGACTCCAATTACGTTACTCCTACGGGGTACGCCAAATACGACAATACCACATTCCGCTCTATTATACACCAGGCGGAAAGCTTTGTGAACCTGGACCTCACCGGGCAGGTACGGCTGATCGGCGGCGCAGCCTTTACGCGCAGCACCATGCAGCAAAATGACTACCTGGTCATGAATTCCACCACGTTCACGGCGCCGGTCATTACCAACATCCCGGCGGATTCAGCGAAAAGCAACCAGGTCAGCGCGTATGCTTCCGTGCTGCTGCACAACATGTCCGGCTTCAACCTGGATGCCGGCGGGCGGTATAACCACCATAGCCTGTATGGTAATAATGCGACCTTCAGCATCAACCCGTCTTACCTGATCAACGATCAGCACAAACTATTCCTGAACGTTTCCTCGGGGTATAAGGCGCCCTCCCTTTACCAGCTATACTTCCCGGCGTATGGCAACAGCGCGCTGAAGCCGGAGGTAACCACCAGCTATGAAGCGGGCTACCAACTGGGCTTACACCATGTAAACGTGCGCGCCACGGGCTTTTACCGGCACACAAAGGACCTGGTCATCTTCTGGTTTGACCCGGTAACCTTCATGAGCCAGTACCGCAACGCGGATAAGCAGGAAGCCTATGGCGGCGAGCTGGAAGCGGATGTGGAAATTACCAAAGGGCTGAACCTGGCGGTGAATTACGCTTATACTGACGGGCGGATCAAGACTTCCCAGAATGGTAAGGACACCTCTTACTATAACCTCTACCGCATCCCGCGGAATGCCGTCAATGCTACCCTGGGCTACCAGGTTACGCCCGGTTTTTATGCGGCCGCTACCTACCGCTATGTAGGCCAGCGTTGGGAATCGAGCAACCGCATGGGAGATTATTACACCCTGGACCTCTACGGTGAATATAAATTTGGTAACTTGCTGAAAATTTTCGGGCAGTTCAGGAATATTACAGATATAAAATATTTTGATATTACCGGCTATAACTCCCGGAGGTTTAACTTTAATACGGGTATAATTCTTAACTTATAAATTCTAATACCAGCATATGTCTTTAAAGAATCTTAATCCACAATTTGGCGTGCTGCTGCTGTTTATCCTGGCGGCAGGCGTAATCAGGGTTGTGTTGGGAGCCGATGCCAGCATGTCTCCCATTGCTATGTTTACTCCTGTAGGAGCGATGGCTTTATTTGGTGGTGCTACTTTCCAGCAAAAGTGGAAAGCTTATGTATTTCCATTGCTGGCGCTTTTCCTGAGTGATGTGGTACTGATGCAGTTCTTCAAAAAAGAGTTTGCACAAGGGCTGCTGTACAGCGGCTGGGTGTGGAACTATGCCAGCTTCATCCTGATTGTGCTGGCAGGTCAGTTAATGATTAAGAAAGCGGCGGTGGGCAACATCCTGCTGGCTTCAGTAGCGGCGGCGGTGATCCACTGGCTGGTGTCCGACTTCGGCGTATGTGTCAGCGGCGGCTGGGATATGACTACCGGCAAGCCTTATACGAAGGATGCGGCGGGCCTGATCAGCTGCTATGCGCAGGCGATCCCTTACATGCGCTTCTTCCTGGCAGGTACTGTTATCTATGCTGCTGTCTTTTTTGGCGGCCTGGTACTGGTACAAGGCAAAAAACTCCGTGCTGCGCACTAATTCCATCACATAATATTTTAATTTAGAGATTTTTGAGTGCAGGGCTCCGGTTATGCACTCTGGAATCTCTAAATTATTTTAGGGCCTTCCCTATATACTGCATTCAGCAACCATCTGTCAATAGCACAATGTATGAGCGTATGAAACGACATACAAACAAGGACTATCAAAACAAATCAATAGCACATGCGTAAATTTTCACGCTCCCTTCAGGTTTCACTTGCCCTGGCAGCAGCGCTCAGCATTGGAATGACTGCCTGCCAGAAGAATGAGGCGGGTATCACCACCCCATCGGTGACTAACCCGGGAGTTACAAACGGATTGGATACTATTTACCTGGGTGATTCGCTGAAAATAGCGCCGACCTTAGGAAACATTGCCGGCAAACCGAGCTATCAATGGTTGGTAAACGGCGTGGAGGCCAGCACTGATTCCTTCTTTGTGTTTAAACCTACTGCCAACGGGGATTATACCATCTCTTTCAAGGCATTTGCCGGTAACTCCCTCACCGGTTATTACTATCGTATTAAAGTATTTGCGCCATACGAGTTTGGTTATTATATTCTCAATGAAGGCTCCTTCCCTGCCCCCGGCAGCCTGAGCTTCTACCGTAACGGCGAGGACACCGTGATGACCAACATCTTTGCCCGGCTGAACCCTGGTAAAACGCTGGGTACAACTTCGCAGTACGGCCAGCTGTTTAGCGGCAAGCTGTACATGGTATCCAAGCAGGGCGCCTTTGTGGCGGCAGATGCCAATACGCTGAAGGAGACGGGGCGCATCGCAAGCCTGCCGGCAGATGGCCGTGCGTTCTGCGGCATTGACAACAGCCGCGGCCTCGTTACCACGGCGGACGGGGTGTATGTCATCAACCTCCAAACCCTGACCCTGGGCGCTAAAGTAGCGGGTATTACCGGGCAAACCGGCGGTATCATCAAATCCAACAATTATGTGTTTGTATTGTCTCAAACGGATGGGGTGATAGTACTGAATGCCAGCGATTTCAGCATCGTGAAGAAGTCCGTAAAAGCGGATGTGGGCTTTGCGAGAAGCCAGGATGGCCACATCTGGGCAGCGGCCGGCAAAAACCTGTACGCTATCAATGAGGGAACGCTGGAGGTGAAAACCTACGCCATCCCGGTGAATATTTATGATAGCTGGGGTTACTGGAACGCAGGTTCCCTCTCTGCCGCTAAGTATGAGAATGCTGTTTATTTCAGCGAAACGGATGCATATGGCAGCGGTACCAAGATTTACAAATTCGTACCCGGCATAGATACTACATTAACGACCCCGCTGGTGAAGCTGCCTGACAACAGGATCCTTTACGGCGCCGGTGTAAGATATAATTCAAGAGATACCACGCTGATCGTGACGGCGCTGACATCCGATTATCAATCCAACTCCCTGTTGATTTATAACGCGGTGAACGGTACGCTGAAGAAAACCATCAATTATCCTGGTTTATACTTCCCGTCGATGCCGGTATCCAACTAATTCATACAGCATGATAATACTGATCACAGGCGGCGTCAGGTCCGGAAAAAGCCGTTATGCACAGGATCTGGCATTGTCGCAAAGCGCACACCCGGTTTACGTTGCCACCGCCCGCATATGGGACGAGGATTTTAAGCAACGGGTAGAGCGGCATAAGGCCGATCGGAGCGCCGCCTGGATCAATTATGAAGAAGAGCGTCATGTAAGCAAACTGCCCCTGGACGGGCACACCGTTGTTATAGACTGTATAACCCTATGGCTCACCAATATCTTTGAAGAAACCGGCCATCACACTTCTGCCAGCCTGAGCGCTATTCAGGAAGAGATTGACGCCCTGCGCCAGAAAGCAGGGACCTTTATAATAGTAACCAATGAAATAGGGATGGGCATCCATGGGGAAACCGAAGCGGCCCGCCACTTTGCGGACCTGCAGGGATGGACAAACCAGTACATAGCCCGTATAGCCGACACCGTTATCCTGATGGTTGCCGGCATTCCCGTTGTGATTAAAAAAGAGGAGAAATAACGATGATTACACCCGTATCAACTTTGCTGAGAGAAGCATTACAGGAAAAAATAGATCAGAAGACCAAACCGCCCGGCTCCCTGGGGAAGCTGGAGCAGGTGGCATTACAGGCCGGCCTGATACAGGAAACGTTAACGCCGGTACTGCGCAAACCTGCCATTGTTGTATTTGCCGGGGATCATGGGATAGCGGCGGAAGGACTGGTAAACCCTTTTCCGCAGGCCGTAACGGCGCAGATGGTCTATAATTTCCTGAACGGTGGCGCGGCCATCAATGTGTTTTGCCGGCGCCAGCAGCTGGAACTCCGCATAGTAGATGCAGGCGTGAACCACCCTTTCCCGGCGCACCCGCTGTTGCGCGACCGCAAGATTGCGATGGGCACAGCCAACTACCTGCATCAGCCGGCGATGTCGCTCGATCAGTGCAGGCTGGCTATGACGGCCGGTGGCGAAGAGGTGGCGGCTCTGCATGGGGAGGGTTGTAATATTATAGGTTTTGGGGAGATGGGAATTGGTAATACGTCAGCTGCCGCGTTACTGATGAGTTATTTCACGGGTACTGCCATTGATCAGTGCATCGGGGCAGGAACGGGGTCGAACGCCCAGCAGCTGGAACAGAAGAAAGCCGTATTGCGTAAGGCACAAGCCTTCCACCCCAGGCCTAACTCGCCCCTGCAGGCGCTGGCTACTTTTGGCGGATTTGAAATTGCGATGATATGCGGCGCTATTATTAAAGCGGCGGAGCTGAAGATGATGATTGTGATCGATGGGTTCATCGTTTCCGCGGCGCTGCTTGCGGCGGCGGCCATGCACCCGGAAGTGACCGGCTATTGCGTATTTGCGCATTGCTCGGACGAGCAGGGCCACCGGGCGATGCTGCAGCACCTCAACGCTTCTCCTTTGTTGCAGCTGGATATGCGCCTGGGCGAAGGTACCGGGGCGGCGCTGGCCATCCCGCTGATACAGCAGGCGGTAGCCTTCCTCAATGATATGGCCAGTTTCAATAGTGCTCAGGTTTCAAATCGTACTATATGAGAGAGCAGTGGCAACTATTTCTGACGGCTGTCATGTTCTATACCCGTTTACCCGTTACCGTTAAGGCGCCATATGGCCCTGAAATGCTGAACAGGGCTACGAAATACCTGCCGCTGGTGGGCTGGGTCGTGGGGCTGTTTATGCTGGCTGTGATATGGGCTTTTGGAGATATTGCCCCGCGGCCGCTCACGGTGCTGCTGGCGATATGCGTGAGCGTATGGGCAACGGGGGCGTTTCATGAGGATGGGTTTGCGGATATGTGCGATGGCTTTGGCGGCGGGTGGACGAAGGAGCGCATCCTCGAAATTATGAAGGATAGTCGCATTGGCACCTACGGCATGCTGGGGTTATTGCTCCTGATGGCCTCCAAGCTGGTATCGCTGATGAGCCTTCCGGTACATACGATGATGCTGGCGGTAGTGGCGGCGCAGCCATTGAGCCGGTTTACCGCCGTTACGGTTATTTACACCCAACAGTATGTCCGGGAGGACGAGCTGAGTAAATCCAAACCAATTGCCAAAGGCATCAGCACGGAGGAGCTGATTATAGCCGGTATTTTTGGACTGCTGCCCTTTGTGGCGGTAACCCTTTACCTGCAGAATTACGCCCTGTTGATCACGTTGCTGGCGGTGCTGATGGCGAGGCTGTATATGGGGCGGCTCATGAAAAAATGGATTGGCGGATACACCGGCGACTGCCTTGGGGCGGTGCAGCAGGTTTCCGAATCCGTTATATATTTGTGTTTTTGTATTCTGGCATGGAAATATACCTGATCCGGCACACTACGCCGGCCGTGGAACGCGGGATTTGTTATGGCTTTGCGGACATTGATGTGGCGCCAACTTTTGAAACGGAAGCTGCCCGTGTGAAGGGGCTGCTGCCGGATAAACCAATGGACGTATATGCCAGCCCGTTACAGCGGTGCAGTAAGCTGGCTACCTACCTGTTTGGTCATACCTTTACTACGGACGAACGCTTAAAGGAGTTGAATTTCGGCGACTGGGAAATGCAGCGCTGGGACGATCTGGGGCCTGATGCCCTGCAAAAGTGGATGGAAGATTTCGTGTATGTGCGGGTACCCAACGGGGAAAGCTACCAGGATTTGTACGACCGCGCGGTGAGCATGCTGAACGAGGTGATTGCCAGGGGCAGGGATGCCGTGTTGGTGACGCATAGCGGTATCATCCGGGCTTTGCTTGCTCATGCCACGAACACCCCTCTGGAGGAATCGTTCGAAAGAAGAACGGAATATGGCAGGCTGGCATGCCTTGAGGCGAAAAATGGGGTGTTAAATATACTTTTTTTCAATGCGTAAATAAATCTCTCCCAACAAATTAAACTTATTACACGAAATAAACTGGCAAAATCCTGAAAAAACCGGATTTCGTGCTAACTTTATGTGAAGTTTGATAGTAAAAAAATAAAAGAACACATTAAAACCTGTTTATAATGACAACATCAATCTTGAATATTCCTTTCTTGTTCTTGCAGGAGATTGGTATAAAAGAAATACTGCTGATTGCGCTGGTAATTCTGTTATTGTTTGGTGGTAAGAAAATTCCTGAATTGATGCGTGGTTTGGGCAGCGGCATCCGCGAGTTCAAAGATGCGAAAGATCAGCCAGGTAAAAAACCAGCTGCTGAAAACAAAGAATAGTATTTATTACCTTCCAATAAAAAAGGTAAATCGTGCATGCAACCATCACGATTTACCTTTTTGTTTTTTACCCGGGTCCTGGTCAGGCCATCTGCACTTCCCCATTTACAACAGGCTCATGTGTATCATTCATGGTGAGGAATTTTTTCCTGAAGTACCAGGAAGAAGCCAACATGATCACAATTCCCAGCAGGCTTGTACCTAATACTGCATCCATAAAAAACCGGCTCCAGGAGAGGGAGAGGCTGTAAAAGTTTTTTACCAGCATGATTACCACGCTGCCCAGGTAGCCGAAAGAATCCGCCACATAGATGATAAAACCCACGTTGCTGACGTATTTGAATACGGCTATGAGTCGCTCAAAGAATATGCAGTTGAAGGGGATATATCCCATATAGAGGCCCAGGCCTGTGAGGGTCATCCACCAGACGGGATTAAGCAGGTGGGCCCGGAATAGCAGTGTGCTAAACAGGGTGATACTGAAGCCCAGCACTACGATCAGGTGGTTGAGCATAAAGGCTTTGTAGTTGTTTTTAACAAATACGAGCAGGCTCATGATGAGTACGATGGCAATGGAAACGGGGATTTCCGTTTGTGTAAAGATGGCGGAGGCGGAGCCATAACCGAGGTCCTTCCAGATGTCGGCCGCAAAGTTGTCGCGCATATCCCGCAGTACGGTCAGCATCACATAACTAACGATAAGCAGTACCAGCCCGGGCAGAAATGTCCGGAGGAACTTTTTGCGTTCCTGCCTGTCCATTGGCGCGCGTTTGGTGCGCAGCGCCACATCTTCCGCAGAGGGTGGCGGTATCTGCTCCAGCAGCAGGATGAATATAAGAATGGGGACAATGAATACAAGGCCGGTTACAAAGGGCATCCATCGCTCTGTTGTGCCCCAGTGGAGGATAGTCATTTTACCAACAGATTTTACGAATCCCGAAGAGAAGATAAAACTGATGCTGAGTACGGCGCCCATAAACTCGGTAGCGCGGCGGCCTTCGAGGTAGCTGAACACCAGCCCCCAGATCATGCCCAGGGGGAAGCCGTTGAGGAACAGGAAGGGTATATTACAGGGCGGTGGAATAAGGGCAAATAGCAGCAGGGAAATCCAGGACAGGAGGATTAGCAGGATGATGTTTCGGGCGCGGTTAGCGCCTTTCATTTCCGAGATGAACCTGATACCGTAAAACTTGCTGCAGGCGTAGCCGATGGTTTGTGTCATCACCAGCCAGATTTTATAGTCTATCCCGAGGAAGGTTTGCCCCTCAAAGATGGCTGCTGTAAAGGGCTTCCTGAAGGCGTACATACAGGTATAAGTACCAAAGGCCACCAGGGCGGCATACAAGGAAAAGGTGACGGTACCGGCCTTTTGCAGCCGCTGCTGCATCCATGGAATAGCTAACATTCATTCACTGTTTCTCCAAAGGTGGAGATACAATGTGAACTCAATGTTAAGCATAACTAAACTTAATGTTAAGTATAATTAAACCTTATTTTTCAGCATCAATGAAGAAGTAGACGACGAGGATGAGGGCGTCTTCCTCGCCAATGTTTGCGGGTTTGTGGCCCAGGCGGCCATCGAAGAAGAGGGAATCGCCGGTTTCGAGCAGGTATTTTTCGTTATCGATCAGGTATTCGACTTTACCTTTAACGATGTATTTATATTCATAGGCATCGGTTTTAACGAGCTGGGAGCGGCGGGCGCCTTTTTTGAGTTCGAGGAGAACAATATCTACCGGGAAATTTTTAATATTTTTTGTGAGCACCCGTTTATAGTTGAAGCCTTTGGCGGGTTCTTTTTCGAAAGGTGCGTATTCGTCTTTCTTTTTTACGATGACTTTAGCGCCCTGGTTTTGCTGATCGATTTCGTTGAAGAACTCGTTCATATCCAGGTTGAGGGCGCGGATGATATTGATCAGCACCAGCAGGGAGGGCACGGTGCGGTTATTTTCTATCTGGGAGATGAGCCCTTTGCTCACGTCGGCCTTATCGGCCAGCTCCTGGATGGTGATACCTTTAGCCTTGCGTTTTTCTTTGATTTTATTGCTGATCTGTATAATGATATCTTCTGTCATGATTACAAATATAACTCTCTATCTTTACGGGAACATAAATTAAGCGCGATGTTTAATTTCGGCCAAATTCTGACCATTACCTTTACATTATTTGCGGTGATTGATATCCTGGGGTCTATTCCTATCCTGGTTTCCCTGAAGGAAAAGCTGGGGCATATAGACGCCGGCAAGGCTACCCTGGCTTCGGGGGTGCTGATGATTTTGTTCCTGCTGGCGGGGGAGCCGTTTCTGCGGTTGATGAGCGTGGATGTACATTCCTTTGCGGTAGCGGGTTCCATTGTGATTTTTGTGATCGGCCTGGAGATGATCCTGGGCATTGAACTTTTCAAGAGTGAAAAGGATGCGAAAGCGGGTAGCATAGTGCCGATAGCCTTCCCGCTGGTGGCGGGTTCGGGGACTTTGACCACGATTATGTCGCTCAAAGCCAACTTTGACGAGGCCAACATCCTGGCGGGCATTGTATTAAACCTCACGCTGGTGTATATTGTGCTGCGGTCCCTGAGTTATATAGAACGCTTGCTGGGTAAGGCGGGGCTGATGGTGATCCGGAAATTTTTCGGGGTGATATTGCTGGCGATAGCGGTAAAAATTTTCAAAGCGAATATCAATCTATAATGTAATTTGGGATTATAAGAGATAAAATGTAGATTTGCCGTCCCTTAATGGCCTCGTAGTACAATGGATAGTATAAGAGTTTCCGAAGCTCCAGATCCAAGTTCGATTCTTGGCGAGGCTACAACGAAATAAACCGTCTGGTTTCAGTTTGCTGGAATCAGGCGGTTTTGTTTTTAAGGGTATCGTGTGCGCGAGAGGGTTAGGATTAATGTCATTGCTTGCTATGTCTGGCCCCTAGGTCTGCGTAATAGTCTGGCCGTATGCCAATAGGGCTAGACTTAATGCCATTGCTTGCCATACCTGGCCTTTAGGTCTGCGTAATAATCCGGCCTTCATGTGCCCTTTCCCCTGCCCCAGCTGATAAAATTCCTATCAAAAGGAGAGTTTCTGTACAATTTTGTTAACGAATTGTTTATTTCTGGTACCATTCCATCAGATGAGCAGTTATATGTTAGATGGAACCCTTTGTAAAGATATTGCAAAAACCATCCTATACCCTAAGCTATTGGGTACAATGGCACTAAACTTCAAAATAACAGGACTCCATCAAATCATCTGCTGAAAAGATTTGCGCTAACCACGCAAAAGATATTTATAAATACAGAACAAATGCTGAGACTTTTAAAACAGAGAAGGCAGCCGGCCTTTATTCTCCTGTTGGCACAGGAAGACCATAATCTGAATGAGAATATGCTTCTCATCAAATTCAGGACAACTAAGCGTGGTCATGGCGCCGGGTATTTTTATCACTTTCCGGAATTAATGGTCAAAGAGGGGGAAAGAATTGCGCTCTTTGCCGCTGAAGGCAAAAACATGAAAAAGACGGAAAATGGCACTGTTATTCATTGTTTATTCTTTGGGAAGCGAGGTTTTCATTGGAATAAAGATGACATTAACAAAGCGAATGTGATAATTGCCAGGCTAGACGGTAACAATCTGATCATGCTACCAACGGGCCATTCAGCTTCTTACCCTGTGCATAGTGATATTGTGCAGAATGGATAGCATCTGAACCACCATTTAACAAATACCCCTGACTTAAGCATAGTCAGGGGTATTTAAACTTAGCATTTTATATAAGCCAGCGGCTAACTAGCCTTCAATTTCGCTTAGTTCCAGCCACCTCATTCCTTTCTCATCAAGCAGCTGCAGGATTTCGCCCATTCTTGTAGTGAGCGGTTCTATTTTTTCAAATGCAAGATCGCCACTGGACAATGCATTTTCAATTTCAGCTTTTTCTGCTTCCAGCTTTTCGATCTCTTTTTCCAGGGTTTCAAATTCACGTCTTTCTTTGAAAGACATCTTCCTGGGCTTTTCTGCGGCTGAGGGGGCAGTACTAATGGCAGCGGCTACTGGTTTCTCTTCTTTCTGGGCCTGTGCCTTCTTTCTTTCTTCCTCTCTTTCCCATTCCCTGTATTGGGTATAGTTACCTGGATAATCCCGTATATGCCCCTGGCCTTCAAACACAAAAAGGTGGTCTACCAGTTTATCCATGAAGTAGCGGTCGTGGCTCACGATGATAATACATCCCTGGTATTCCTGCAGGAATGACTCCAGGATGCTGAGTGTGGGCAGGTCCAGGTCATTTGTAGGCTCATCCAATACCAGGAAGTTCGGGTTTCTGAAAAGTATAGAGAGTAAATGCAGGCGGCGTTTTTCACCTCCGCTGAGCTTGGAAATGTAGGTGTATTGCTTTTCCGGCGGAAAAAGGAATAATTCCAGGAATTGCGCTGCGCTTACTTTTGTTCCATCGGCCAGCGGGAAATTTTCTGCGATATTTTTGACGAACTCGATTACCCGCATGTCTTCTTTGATCTTTAAGCCTTCCTGGCTGTAATCGCCGAAAACAATGGTTTCTCCTACATTGATCTTGCCGGAGTCTGGTTGTTCTTTACCCAGGAGCATATTGATGAAGGTAGACTTACCTACCCCATTTTTACCCACCACGCCTACACGCTCTCCTTTTTTGAAGGTATAATCAAAGCCTTTGAGGATGGTAAGATCGCCATAGGACTTGTACACTTTTTTCAGCTCCAGGATTTTGCCACCCAGCCGGGTCATTTTCACATTCAATTCCAGCTGCTGATCCTGGATACGGGTAGTCGCTTTTTCTTTTACGTCGTAGAAAGCATCCTGGCGGGCTTTAGATTTTGTGGTACGCGCCTTTGGCTGTTTGCGCATCCATTCCAGTTCTTTGCGATACAGGTTACGGGCTTTTTCCACGGAGGCTTTATCACTTTCTTCGCGGGCCGCTTTCTTTTCCAGGTAGTTCTCGTAATCACCTTTGTAGATAAACAGCTGCTCCTGGTCCAGCTCCATGATTTCGTTACATACGCTGTCGAGGAAATACCTGTCGTGCGTAACAAGCAAAAGGGTTACTTTTTCCTGGTCGAGGTAGTTTTCCAGCCATTCAATCATAGACACATCCAGGTGGTTGGTAGGTTCATCCATAATCAGCAGGACGTGCCTGTGTTCAAATCCAATATCGATGAGGACTTTTGCCAGGGCTACCCGTTTTTGCTGGCCGCCGGAGAGGCTGCCAACGGGCTGGTCCAGGCGATGAATGTTGAGCTTCCCGAGGATCTGTTTTACTTTGGAATCGAAGTGCCAGGCATTGAGCTCATCCATTTTGGCAATGGCGGTGGTCAGCGCTTCCGGATCCGGTTCCTTGCCCTCGTCGGTTAATTGTTCGTACTCTTTTATCGCATTGAGGACGGGGTGGCTATGATTGAAGATATTTTCTAATACATTCTTGGAGAGATCGAAATCGGCTTGTTGTTCCAGCATGACCACTGTAACATCTTTGTGGATCCATACTTTGCCTTCGTCGGGGCTTTCTTTTCCGCATAAGATTTTGAGTAATGTGGATTTACCGGAGCCGTTCAGGGCTACCAGTGCGATTTTATCACCTTCTTCTATATGAAAGGAAATATTACGGAAAAGTGGTTTGGTTCCGTAGGATTTCGTGAGTCCTTCAACTGTAACGTAATGCATGGGGCGAAGTTATAAGGATAATTTCAATTATCCAGTAAAATGCCAGTGATAAGCCTGATTGAAGTAGCCATTGCCGGTGATAAAAAAACCCTTACGAGAGGGCTCGTAAGGGCTATAGTTTATTTTCCTTTCTATTCTTAGAAGTCGTAGTAAAACTGCCTAAAGCTGCTTCTGAGGCCGAAACTGAATATTAAATCGGTATTTCTTCCCATATCATTTATTCGTCTTGCAGCCAGAGATGTTTCAATCCTCAGGTTATACTTTGGATTAAGCACGTAAGCAATAGTTCCCTGTGCGTATAACAGGTTAGTTTTAATACCCTGTCCGATTTTATTTCCATAATCGTTTACGTGGGTTGTGTATGGCTTATTAATGTAGTGACCATAATTGGTAGCATCGTCCGGATCATCACCATATTTTGAATACATTAATTCACCTCTGCCGTACCACCTTTTATATTTATAGGATGCTATCCCCAGCACCTCCCAAAAGTTAGCTCCCAACGGATGAGCCAAGGATTGATTATAGTGTTCATAATTGGCAAATGTACTTCTAAAGGAATAAGTGTACGGCCTAACCGCATTGTATTCACCCTGGAGATCCAGATTTCTCACATTAAATAAGTCAAATGATTTGAATCCAAGTTGCCATGATTGTTTATTTGCCCACCATCCATTTCCACCAAATACTTCTTTAAGCTTAAATTCGTCAAGAGCTAACTGGCCATAAATGGTAGTTTTGGGAAATAGCTTATACTTAGCACTGGCACCCAGGAGAGCATTGTCTGAAGAACCGACTGATATTTCAGCAGAACGCAGGAATATAATCGGGTTCATATAACTCCAATCAAAGCCTCTCTTACGTCCGGTAGAATCAGCATCTGCCCAGATAATTGCATCAAAAAATCCGATAGTTAATTTCTTACTTACATTCCAGTCCAGAAAATGGAAGGCGCCCCATTTTTTGTTATAGCCAAGGTCCTGGTATGCTGACACATAATCACGGCTTCGTTTATCCATAAACTGAGCCCACATAGCTGTATATTGAACCGAACCTATATTTGCTGTGAGCTTCAAATATGGATAGCTAAATGAGATATCGGATAAAAGTAATGATCGATAACCATCTCCAATAAAATTCTGCCCATATCCCGCTGTTATGTTCAGAAATTTATTAGGCGTGTAGGACAATAGAGCATTCGCATAATTAAAATCGATAGTATTGCCACCGTTGTAATCCTTTAACTGCCCCTGCCCTGGTACCACATCATTGGATAGCATATATTGATGCAAGTACTGAGGAAACTGTCCCTGGTTCTCGTAAAAAGAGGATTCAAAATAGAATTTTGGCCCTATGTTCGCCTGGATGATAGCTCCTCGTGAATTCAGCCAATTGGTGCGGCCTCCTTGTCTGCTTTTACCAATTTGGAAATCAGGAAGGAAATCGATAAACACGTTGTATTCATTATTTCTGAACTCCAGCAGGTGTTCATTAAATAATTTGCGGTGGAACCAACTTCTTTTAATAGAATCCCTAGTTGTATACATGGCACTGGTATCTACATGCAAAATAGGCCTCATTGCTGTATGATGGTTGGAAGAGTCCACATACAACTCACGAATATTCTGATAATTGTACGGGAGTACAACCGGCAGTTTCTCTTGGGCAAAAGATGTAATAGCAAGCAGTAACAATGCTGCTACTTTAATGAGGTTCTTCATCAATAAAATTTTGAGACAAATAATCAGGCTCACTAACCAGGCTACACAAACACTACTTTAACAATCACTAGCATAAACGGAACAATGTTCAATAAATGCGGCTAGTGTAGCAAAGATAATATTTTCAACAAAATGATATGACAGTCAGGCAATTAATATTAAGATGAAAATACCCCGGTCGTTTAAGCGCCGGGGTATTTTCCATTTTTATAAGTAATGATTTTGGTTATTACTTTTCAGAATTTCAGTTACCTTTTTGATCTCCTGCTCATCTTTTTTTGGGTAAATCAACAGCACATCGTCTTCATCAACCACAATATAATCCTTTAATCCTTTGATTACACAAAGTTTTTGTGACGGCAAATGAATTATGTTATTAGCTGAGTCTTCCAGGTATAAATTGGTATTGCTGCTTACATTAGCATTTTCTTTTTTTTCTGCAACTTCATACAGTGAAGCCCACGTACCGAGGTCACTCCAGCCAAAATCAGCAGGGATGGTATAAACATTATCTGCTTTTTCCATTATTGCATAATCGATGGAAATATTGGGTGATTTGGGATATTCACTATCAATGAAGGCCTGCTCCTGGGTTGTATTATAGTAGCCATTCCCATTATGGAACAGAGAATACATTTCAGGAGCGTACTTTTTAAAAGCAGCAATTGCAGTTTTTACATTCCAAATAAATATTCCTCCATTCCATACATACTCTTTACTTGCTAAGAATTCCTCCGCCTTTTCCACGTTAGGTTTTTCAGTAAACTGAAGAACTTTATGAATTCCGGTTCCTACATTTTTATCGTAGCGGATGTAGCCATAACCAGTATCTGGTCGAGTTGGCGTAATTCCTAATGTTACCAGATATGGATTTTGGGCAGCCTCTTCCAGTCCTTTTTTAACACTCTGGATGAAAACATCTTCATACAGAATGAAGTGATCGGACGGAGCTACCACCATATTGGCATCAGGGTTCATTGTTGCCAGTTTAAAAGTTGCATATGCAATGCATGGGGCAGTATTATTCCTGGATGGTTCACAAAGAATATTCTCCGACTTCATTTCAGGAAGTTGCGTTTGAACTAATTCTTTATATATACTATTAGTAACAACATAGATGTTTTCTGCAGGACATAATTTCAAGAATCTCTTGAATGTTAATTGCAACAAAGATTGTCCCATTCCAAGAATATCAATAAACTGTTTCGGAAAGCTATTCCTGCTTTTTGGCCAGAAGCGGCTACCAACGCCACCTGCCATGATAAAAACATAGTTACCTGAGTTTTTCATAAATTTTTATATCCAGTTATTTTGATTGACCTCCGAATAAACTCTCGCAATTCCTTCTTCCAATCCTATAGACGCTTTCCAGCCGTAACTATGAAGTTTGGATACATCCATCAGTTTACGCGGGGTTCCATCAGGTTTAGTGGAATCGAATACAAGTTCACCCTTAAATCCTACGATCCTCTTGATTAACTCTGCTAAATCTTTAATACTTATATCCTCGCCAACTCCAATATTTACCAGGCCGGGTTCATCGTAATGCTGCATCAGGAAGAAACAAGCATCAGCCATATCATCCACATGCAAGAACTCTCTCAACGGCGTACCTGTACCCCAAATAACAACTTCAGTGCTATTATTTACTTTCGCCTCATGCATTTTACGCAATAAAGCTGGTAAAACATGAGAGCTCAATAGATCATAGTTATCATTTGGCCCATATAAGTTGGTAGGCATTACAGAAATAAAGCTACTCCCGTATTGGGCGCGATAAGCGTCACACATTTCAATACCAGCTATCTTAGCGATCGCATATGGCTCGTTGGTGGGTTCCAGTGGTCCCGTTAGCAGGTATTCTTCTTTTAATGGCTGAGGCGCCAGCTTTGGATAGATGCAGGAAGAGCCGAGGAACATTAACTTTTTTACACCATTGAGGTGAGAATGATGAATTACATTATTCTGTATCATCAGGTTCTCGTATATAAACTGCCCTCTAAAAGTATTATTTGCCATAATACCACCGACTTTGGCAGCCGCTAGAAACACATAATCAGGCTTATTTTCTTCAAAAAAATCAGCTACAGCTGCCTGATCAAGCAAATTAAGCTCCTTGGAGGTCCGCACCACTATATTTTTAAAGCCTTCCTGCTGTAGCTTTCTTACAATGGCAGAGCCCACCATCCCTCTGTGCCCTGCTACATATATTTTATCGTTAGCTTTCATGCTATTCAAATTGATTAAGGACCTTATATCCGTTGTCTTTCAAAAGTTTCTCCCTCTTAAACAACTCCACATCTGCCAACACCATTTCTTTTACAAGTTCAGGTAAAGCGTATTTGGGTTTCCAACCTAATTTTGTTTGGGATTTAGTTGGATCACCGATCAACAATTCTACTTCTGTAGGACGGAAGTATCTTGGATCAACTGCCACAACTTCCTGACCAACTGATAAAGGACAGTCAAGGTTATTATTTTCCTTTACAATACCAACTTCATTAACTCCTTCACCTTTGAATTCAATAGTAACACCGACCTCAGCAAAGGCCATTTTAATGAAGTCTCGAACAGTTGTTGTGATACCAGTAGCGATTACAAAATCCTCCGGCTTTTCCTGTTGCAGAATCAGCCACATTGCTTCGACGTAATCCTTAGCATGTCCCCAATCTCTCTTGGCATCCAGGTTACCCATATAGAGTTTATCCTGCATTCCTAAAGATAATTTGGCAACTGCCCTTGTGATCTTTCTTGTTACAAAAGTCTCTCCTCGGAGTGGGCTCTCATGGTTAAACAGGATACCATTGCAGGCAAACATATTATATGCTTCCCTGTAGTTGACAGTTATCCAGAAAGCATACATTTTTGCAACCGCGTATGGAGACCGCGGATAAAACGGTGTTTTTTCCGATTGTGGAACTTCTTGCACTAAGCCATAAAGCTCTGATGTGGAAGCCTGGTAAATCTTCGTCTTCTGCGTTAATCCTAAAATGCGTACTGCTTCGAGAATGCGTAATGTACCGATTCCATCAGCATCTGCTGTATATTCGGGTGCTTCAAAACTTACCTGAACATGGCTCATTGCGCCTAAATTATAAATCTCATCTGGCTGTACTTCCTGAATAATACGAATTAAGTTGGTACTATCTGTTAAATCACCATAATGAAGTTTAAAACGCACGTTCTTCTCATGTGGATCTTGATACAAATGATCAATCCTGTCAGTATTGAATAATGATGCACGACGCTTAACACCGTGAACTTCATAACCTTTTTTAAGCAGGAATTCTGTAAGGTATGCGCCATCCTGTCCGGTTACACCCGTTATAAGAGCTACTTTCATTGTTATTTTATGTTTTTAGGATATCGATTCAATGGTATTTTCTAAGCCTGCTTTCAACGAATATGGGGCTTTAAAACCTAAATTAGACACTTTCTCTGCGGAAAACTGGGTTGTCGCACAGAATTTTTCAATTCGCACCCTGCTAATTGGAAATTTCTTACCTGTCAGCTTTGCTATTATGTCCAAGGTTAATCCCCCCATATATCCTATGAAATAAGGAATCCTTATCGGCTTACTTTTATTCTTAATTTTTGTATAAATTAGTTCTGTTAATTCGTTGGTTGTTAGATCTGGCTTATCAGCATAATTGAATACCTCATAACCCTTTATTTCTTTTTCCAACAAGAACCTGATAAAATCAGTTATATTCTTTACGTAGCTCATGGACTTTTTATTCTCCCCGTTGCCAACCATAAAGAATTTACCAGACTTTATCTGTTTCAATAGATTATAGACATTACCGCGGTTTCCTTCACCAAAAACCACAGTAGGTCTAATAATAGTTAAGGCCTTTTCTGCATCCCCATTGTACCAGAGGCGCATTACTTCTTCCGCTTCCCATTTACTTTTACCGTAATGATTAAAGGGATCCACAGGAGATTCTTCATTAGGATTAACCTTATTAAGACCATAAACTGCAACCGAGCTGGTAAAAATAAGCCGCTTAATTCCTTTCTCCTCCATTACTGCCAGCACATTCTTAGCTCCCTGCACGTTAACGTCATAATACAGAGATATAGGGGAAACGTTATCAGTATGTTCAGCTGCAAGCAAAATAATTACGTCAGTCTGCCCAATAGCTGTCCTTAATGATTCCAAATCTGTTACGTCAACAAATTTTTCAGTTTCGGTATTCTTATCTTTATATTTTTTATCAAGAGAAACAACCTTATGAGTTGATGCCAGGCATCGAATAAGTTCGGAACCGATGAAACCCGCTCCACCAATTATTGTAATATGTGCCATACTAATTAAATTGCTTTAAGATTTCTCTATTGATTCTATTTCGATCAGCGTCAATCCAGCCCCACTTATTAAAATATTTTATCATATTGGTTATATGTATCCATAAAAGCTTTTTGCTTTTGTATGATTCTGCTGCATGGTGATGTATAACCTTTACATCAGGGTAAAAAATGGTTTTATACCTTTTATTTAATCTTCTGGTAAGGTCTATATCCTCTGGATACATGAAAAACCTTTCGTCAAAAATTCCACACTCTTTTAAAGAAGCAACACGCAAGAACATAAAACACCCGGAAAGGTAAGGAACATTCATAATCTTATTATATCCAGTGAACTTCAACTGGAACTTTTCCATTCGTTTTGCAGTAAATCGCCCGGGGATAAATCGTCTAAAGATCAGATCCATTGGAGTCGGTAACAATTTACAAAGATATTGAACTTCTCCATTCGGATAGAAGACTTTTGGTAATACTTGGGCTGTGTCCGGATGCTTATCAAGATATCCTATTATTTTACCTAATATATCAGGTTCCATTTCAATATCAGGATTCAAGACAAGGTGGTATCTTATATCATCTTTGATGCTCTCCCGGATCGCAATGTTGTGTCCGGCTCCATATCCCAAATTTTTTCCAGTAAACGTATAGACCACTCTGGGAGAAAGAGCCTCCATCGCCATCCTGGATGGCGAATTATCCACCAGGTATATTTTATTCACATAATCGCTTCGCAGACATGTGTCTACAAGAGGTTTTATTTCGCTCCAAGGATGTTTGAATAAAACTATTGAAATATTCACCATGTATTGACTAATTTTTAATCTTGAGATGCCCTAATTTGAAAATATGTTTGAACAACGAGAATACCATCAATACGCATCCGACGGGCAAAAACATAAAATTTAATTTATATAAATTTTTATATATATTCATTTCGCCTTTCCGCATCTTCCATTTATTGGCGCTTAATCCACCCGATGTTAGCTGCGGCCTGCCGAGAATGGTTAATTTCATTTTCGAATAATAGGACGGATAATAATAACAAATTTTTAGCAGCAAATCATAGTCCTCACAGTGTGACATCTCTGTATTAAACCGGTTTGGAATAGTTCTTTTAATAATTACACAGGAAGTTTGAAAAGTATTTCTCAACAAAAAAAGAGGAAAAGAAATCCGTTTTATTCCATTCTCCGATAAAGTAATATCATCTCCAGGTAACCCATAATAATGGCAAAACATGGCTATATCATTTTTCCGGAGTACATCATTTACATAGGATAGTTTTTCGGGGTGCCAAGTATCATCCGCATCCAAAAAAGCTATATATTCTCCTCTTGCATTATCCCACCCTGTATTCCTCGCATTTGAAACACCTTTATTCGTAGGTAGGGTTATGACATTTAATATATCTTTTTTATCGAATTCCGCTTGGGCTCGGTTAATTTCCGACAGAGACTGATCTTTACTACCATCATTTATTACTACTATTTCAAAACTGTCATAATTCTGCTCAAAAACAGACTTAATGGCTCTGTAAATAGTTTTTTCAGAATTATATACTGGTATTATCACACTAAATTTCTGCATATCTGGCGCCTTGCTGTTTTAACGAAGATCCTATCCAGAAATGCAAAATTATCTGGAATGTAAAAACGAGATTGGTAAAAAAATCCACAAAAACGGACATGGTTATATTATGACAGAGTACTACAAGGATGAATATCCACTTAATATTCACCCTGTTATTACAATATTTCATAAATACATACGTACAGAAGATTCCCATTAGAAAAAATACAATTAATGCACCATTATATCCAAACCCAGACAAGAAAGTCGTATGGGCGCTTCCTACGTTTAGAAACTCATTAACCAGCTTAAACTCTCCGGCAGGCGGGCCAAATATCTTCTCCCTTATGACGCTGGGGACCAACTGTGATGCAGCATCAGTAAAAGAAAATGTAAAGGGCTGATAGGTAGGCATATTGTAGTTTATATTATTCAATGGGGAAGTAATGTATATATATACCCAAAGGAAACCAGATGGCAGAAAGGTAGGAAATGCCGGTGTAGGATCTGCCAGATATAAGAAAGCGTCTCCACCAGATCGCAAATCACCTAACAAGCCAAAAATGAAAACAATCAGAAATCCTATAAGCCCGACTTTTAATACTGTTTTTATTTTCAGTTGTCCAGTGAAAAAGAATATGAAAAAGGCCTCTATAACCATTGACATTAACATCTGCCTGGTCACAAGTATAATAGCCCACATCAAACACAAGAAAAAGTACAGAAGATACTTTTTATCCTTTTTAGATAAGAAAAAGTAGAAGCTGTAATTGCTGAGAACGATTATGGTAGAATTCAATAGGCCATGCAGTCCGGAAAAACCCCATTCTGTATATAATGCTGTTGGTATTCCAAAAAAACTTAGAATTGGAAAGGGACCAAAACATACAGTTTCTATGGCAGTAAAAAACAGCCAAAAATAAATGAGGATTCGTAGTTTGTTATTTACATTACTTTGAACATATATTTCACGAGTTGGATTTCGGCGGCCAATACAAATAATTGAGAAAAGAATACCTGGTATCGCAAATGAAAGGCAAGATGCAACTACATAGCTTGTTGTCGCATCAGAAAGCGGTATAAGAACGTTACTTAAGTGCATTTGATAAAGCACTAAAACGACGAGCCATATACAGACATATAAATAAACAGGATTCTTTAACGTCATATTAGACACCTCCTTCCACTTTGTTCTTGAGCCTTTGCATTTTAATAAAATATTTGTCCCCTGCCATCATTAACAATCTTTTGATTCCAAATTTTGTAAAATTATACATCCAAAAAAACACAGCCACCGTCTTGTCGACAACTCTACCATATCTAAAGGAAATATTGAATTTTTCCCTGGTCGTTTGCTTAACATTGCTACTTGCTCCTCCCATCAACATTTTTGCAATAACCCTACCTGGCATGTATTTGCTTCTTCCACTTCTAAAAATCTGATAGGCATGTGCGTGATCTGCACAAAGCTTATAATTTAAATCGAACAGATGTTGGGCTGCGCGCCGAGTGAAAATTGCCTGATGACAAATTGGATTAAGGTTTAATTTTATCTGATTAGTCTGTTGTCTGAATACATATGCCCTTTGCTTGTCATAAAAACAGATGTCTCCATAAACCATATCTATATCAGTGGTCACTTTATCTAATTCATCAGCTACTTCTTCCAAGACATGTTCGGAGGCAAATAAATCACCGGCATTTAAAAAAAACAACCACTCCCCGGATGCTGCCGCAATTCCTTTATTCATCGCATCATAGATCCCTTTATCCTTTTCACTTATAAAGTAGGATATGCTGGTCCTATACTGGTTAATAATTTCAACAGTTCTATCCGTAGAACCGCCATCAATCACCACCATCTCATAATTTGTATTGGTTTGGGATAGAATGCTTTTGATAGTTGCCTCAATCAACTTTTCAGCATTATATACGACCGTTATGATTGAAATTTTCGGATTCATTTTTCCTGAGATTTACTTTTGCCCATCGCTTTTTCTTCTTCTTCAATAAGTATATCCAACACCTGATAAAAGTCACAGTCATACTCCCATTTAAGAATATTCTTAGCCATGGAATTATCTCCATAAATATCATCAATATCCGTCGGCCTAAATAATTCACTATCCACCTTATATCTGGCTAACGGTATATCAAGACGATTAAATACATACTCAATAATTGATCTAAGCGTAATACTTTTACCTGAGCAAATCATGAAATCCTGGGGGGTATCTTGCTGTAACATTAGCCACATCGCTTCAACATACTTTACAGAGAAACCAAAATCTCTCTTTACATCGATATTACCCACCTTTAATATCCATTCAGTATTGCTTCTATTCTTAACAGATTCGCTAATTATTTTTTTCACGAAAAAATTAGGACTCCTAAGAAAAGACTCATGGTTAAAGAGTACACCATTACATGCATATAATCCGTAGGACTCCCTATAATTAACAATTGTCCAGTAAGCGGATGCTTTTGATATTGCATACGGACTCAAGGGATGCATTGGTGTATCCGTAGTAACAGGCAAGTGTTTTACTTTACCATACATTTCACTACTCGAGGCCTGATATAATTTTGTATTCGGGCTGGACAATCGGATAGCCTCCAGTAAATTAAGGACGGAAATAATATTAAATTGTATGGTACCAATCGGCTGATGAAATGATATACCAACTGAGCTTTGTGCCGCAAGATTATAGACCTCCGTTGGCTTATATTCGGTGATTATATTAATCACGCTTGACATATCCATCAGATCACATTCAACAAGCTTTACACGGCCAATAATCCCCAGATATACCAGCTTCTCCGGTAAAATTGAATGATTTCTTCGAACAATTCCAATTACTTCATAGCCCTTACTTAACAACAACTTAGCAAGGTATGCACCGTCCTGCCCTGTAATTCCTGTTACTATTGCAACCATTATATCAGTGATTTATAAAAATTCTTTGTCTTGATATAAGTTGCCTCCCAAGAAAATTTCTTTTCTTGTAAGGTTCCCAACCTTTTCAATTCCTGTTGTTGGGCTGTATTGCCTAACAAATTATCCACAGCTTTGTATATACTATCAGCATCCGTTGGATCAAAATAAACTGCAGCCTCTTCCGCTATTTCAGGTAAAGAACTTCGATTACTTACCACAACAGGACATTTGAGAGAAAATGCTTCTAGTACTGGGATTCCAAATCCTTCATATAAGGATGGAAACACAAACATCTCTGCATATTTGTATAGATTTTTCAATACTTTATCATTGATCCTGACTTGCTCCACCTGTTCGGCAATACCCAATTGGCGGAGTAATTCTCTTTCTGAATCAGTAAAGTCTCCACCGCCCGCTGCAATTAACTTCAAATCCGCTTGCTTATGTATGATAGGGGCGATAGAAGAAACAAAAAAATCAAAATTTTTGTATCCTGATCTGTTGCCTACAAATAGGATATACGGATTAATTACAATCCTTTCAGCAATGTTAACCGCATCGTCCTTGAAAGAGCTTCCCAAATAGATAACTTCTATTTTGGAACCATCCACCCCAAAAATATCGATCATATCTCTTTTAGTGGACGCGGATATAGCTATTACACGTGGCGCCTTCTCCAGTAATAATTTTTTATTCCTAAAAATGGACTTATCGTTAAGTACTTCGAATTTATCCGCAAATTTTTCATGGATCATGTCAAGGTACGTTGCTGTAAAAACCTGTCCCTTTACATGATTCAGAAAATACGGATCATAGTATGTTGGGTGGATTATATCATGATTTCCTTTCCCGATTTTTTTTTCAGAAATAGTTTTATTTATCATATTCATGATATGATATTTGCCTCGAAAGCGTTTACTCCGAAAAAAATAATGTGAACCAACATTTGTTGATTTATTTAAATATGCATTATTTGTCAGCCAGGCAGAAACATCAATTTCCATTTCTCTATCCTGCCGTCCGTGACTAATCAGTTCATAAAAATATCTGGAAATACCACCATATTCCTGCATGGTGAAAGTCTGATGATCGTATAATACCTTCATATTTAATTGTTAATTCACCATTTTAATCCTTCGACCCGACCGTGAATGCGGATTTTAAGAAGTGCTAAAACGAGCTAAAACTTATGCAACCTTGTTCCGCACAATACCTTGAGCATCGAATTTTGTAACGGCTAGCGTGTACCTTTCCCGAACTATTTATTCCAGATTCCTGTTGCTTTATTATTGATTATCTTTTTATATTGAATTGGGATGATTATCCCGGGAATAAACAAAGAAATACAATTAGCTATTGCAACTGCAGTAACCCCCAATCCATCAACTCTGCTGAGTAAGATGGCCATCGGTATGTTTATTATACCAATAACCAGGCTTGTATATAGCTGTAATCTTAACTTGCTTACGCCATTTAGAAAATATGCGAAAATATTATTCCAACAGCTTATAAGGACAAATACTCCCAGCCATAGTGTAACAGATTTAGGAATTTGGACTTCATCCCCAATCCAGTATTTATATACGACGGGAGAAATGAAAAACATTATAATAACCCCAATCACTGTAAGCCCCCAAACAAGCATCAGTTTATTTATAATTTTTTTAATCCAACTGTAATCCCTATTAACATAGGCCTCTGTAATTGCAGACCAGAATGGTGTTAAGATAATGCCAAATCCTATTGACACCACACTAAGATAACGAAAGGCAATGTTAAACGCCGGAACCTCTTTTGGGCCGAAAAGCCTGGTTATCAAAAAGTTATCAGTTGAGAAAATTATCATCACAATCAACTGAATAAAAAAGAATTGAAAGCCCAGAGATAATAGCTTTTTTGAATGTGTAAAATTTATGCATCTCAAAGATGGAGCAAGCTGTCTGTATTTTCCTGTAAAGAAGAATATGGACGTTATCCCTGTTACAAGAATTGGAACGATAGAATAGTAAAAGGAAAAAGTTACTAGATTTTTAGCGTCGGAAAAAGCATCCAATAAATATATGATCAATAGTGTAATTGCATTGATGAGCATATTTATATAGTTCGAGATATAAGAGTTTTGATCCGCAGTGGCAATTGTATTAATGATATCCAATACTAATTTTATACAAAAACTACCAAAAATTATTATAAATACAGTCCTTAGCGGCCCTGCCAATAGTGGGTCTGCATTCAATATTTTGCTCCAGTCTGCAACCTGGTTAAATCCCAAGAAAATAATAAAAAACCCAGTTACTATGAGCATCAATAACGCGTAAGTAGTACTAACAAGTTCCTTTGCTAGTTGGTAATTTTTTTTGGCGATCGCTTCTGCTAAATTGTTTCTTAATCCATTAGCTAGGCCTATGTCAAAAAAAGCAAGCCAGGAGACAATGGAACTGATTGTTAACCAAAGACCAAAGTCTTCCTTGTGCAGGTATTTTAAAGACAATGGAATTAATAACATTGAAAATGCCACACTCAAGCCTTTCAGCACAAAAGAGTAAATAATATTCCTTTTAGCCTTGCTATTTCTCTCCTGTCGTAATTTGTCTGAACTCATTACAATTACATTTTCGTGGCCTCAGGTCCAACCATTAACTTTTTGTACACAACTTTACATATAATGCCAAAAGCTGTAATTAATACCATAATCAAACCACCCAGAAAAACGCATTTTATTATTCCTGGCTTTTCGGAACGTAAGGGCAAAATCGGAGAATCCACTAACTGGAAAATTGGTGTTTCTTGAACCATTGCCAGCCTACTTAACTCTAAATTTTTCACAACTTCTGCATACATCGTTTGCAGTACTGCCTTATCTCTTATTGCTACTTCAGAGCCTACAAGTGCCACCCTTCGGGCCGGATTGAGATTCAAATCCTGGGAATAGGCAGCTGAATAGGTTTTCTTATTCAGTAAATATTCAATGGAATCTGCTTTTGATTGAAGTAAGTCTACATTAGACTTAGACTTTTTCGTCTTTGTCTTGATATAAAAGTCAGCTGCTTTACCAACCAATCGTTCAGCAAAGTATTTTGAGAACATTTCGCTCTCTGATACCACACTTAAATTAATAAAGTTGAGCTTCTTATCTTTCTTTCCAATAATTAGATTTTCTTTGATTATTTTTTGATACAGTAAAAAAAGAATGCTGTCTTGGCGAATTGAAAAATTTTCTCTGTTTATTGTTGCAGGCAAAATAAATTTTGTATCCGGTGCAATTTTAAGCCGCTTTCGTAAGTTATACGTGTCAATATAATAATCCGCAAGACTTTGACTGTTATTTGAATCTACCGGCATTAACAGTGTTTGCTCTACCATTAAGCGAGACTTCAGGAACTCTATAATGTTATCGCCGTTAAAAATACCACTACTGGAAGCGCCACCAATATCTATTCCAAATTGACTCGCTATCCCGGCGTACGCTCCTAATCCCCCTCCTTTATTTTCATCCAGGACAAATGTTAGATCTGCGATATATGTACGTTTCTTTGATTTGGCATAAAGTATGCCTAATCCTCCGCCCACCAAAGAACATATTAAAAATAAAAGCCAATTTCTCCTAAATATCTTAATCCATGATTTGATTTCAAGGATTACGGTTCTAAGATTGACCTCATCACCAACATTACCACGATCCATGATTGAGGAAGATTCCATTATAAATCGATTCAAATTCCGGTTATAAATTATTTTACTGTATTCAATATTGTAACAATCACCAACGCTACCGACGCAAGTCCACTAGCTATTCCAATTGCTTCGCCACCAGTTAATCCTTTCCGTTCCTTTCTGGTTGGAACATAAATCTCCGCTCCCGGCTTCACTCTCGGATAACTATTAAAAAACAACACCTTCTTCGTATTCTTCACTTCCCCATTCGCATACACTATATAACTTCTTCTCTTTAACGCCTGGGCAGTAAATCCTCCCGCTCCATGAATATAATCCCTAAACGAATACCCATGATCAAACCTCACCTTCTTCGGAAAATACACCTCTCCAAACAACTGCACTGTCTGCAACTTCTTCGGCACCCGGATCACATCCCCTTCCTCCAACAGCAGGTCATACTTCGAACCCGGATTCTTTATGATCTGATCCAGGTTAATACCCAGCAATTGCTCATGACGTGACACCGCCTGTTTTACCCGCGCAATGTCGGAAGAGTCCTGCAGCTTATTAATAAACACCTCCAGCTTATTCGCCAGTATCAAACTATCTCCCTCATTAATAAACGTCTTACGCAGCATCACCGCACCTTCTGCATACGCCTCCGGCCTTAAACCTCCCGTACGCTTAATCAGATCAGAAATACGCTCTGAGCGGGTGTTGATGGTATAATCCCCAGGATATACTACCTCTCCGCCAATGGATACATTCGCCTGGGTGGAATAAACCGGTGACCGGCGAATGGACACCTCGTCAAACGGCAGCAGCACAAAATGCTGGGCGTCCGGGTTTGAACTCAGGTCCTTATTGATATCAAAATACTGCACAATGGCTTTAACGGTATCCTGCGGGTTGTACACGCCGTTGCGAATCCTGCGGGATACTTCGATATGCTGAGTGGAAGCCGCATCATTCAAACCGCCTGCGAGCAGGATCAGGTCTTCCAGGTGCATGCTGTCCCCATAGGGGTAATAGCCGGGCTTGTTCACCTCGCCGTCTATACGTACTTCATATTCCTCGCGGAGTTCCAGCTTGGAATAGATCATTACGCTGTCCTCCTTCTGCAGGGTGAGGTTGGTTTTTCCTGCAATCGCGTCCTGGACGTTGAAGTTGATATAAGCCGGCGTATAGTCTGCCTGTAAGCGGCGGATCAGGCCACGGGTGAGGGAAGCCTCTTCCCGGACGCCGTCCGCTCTTTTGAGCAGGTCCGTGATGGTCATGCCTTCTTCCAGGGCGTAGTTACCGGGATGGAATACGGCGCCGGAGATGGTAACCCTGTTGCTGAAGCGGTTGAGGATAGAATCCACGATGTATTTATCGCCAGACTTCACCCGGAAGTTTTCCAGCTGCTCAGCGGTAATGTTTACCACCTCTCTTTCTTTATTGTTAACACGATAGCCGCGGATTACGTCCGTATAGGCACGGTCCGTATAGCCGCCGGCGAAATCGATCATCTGCTTCAGCGATTCATTCTCCTTTGCTTCGAATACAGCCGGGCGTTTCACTTCACCCGCCAGTTCAATCCTGGTTTTATACGGATTGATCTTTACGATGTCCTGGTCCTGCAAAACGATGTTATTGGTCAGATCTCCATTGGCCAGGAAATCATACAGATCGAAAGTTACCACAGGCTGACCATTACGGATCACCTGTATGTTACGGAAACTACCATTTTCATTGGGGCCGCCGGATACATAAAGGGCATTGGCCACGGTAGCCAGGGATGGGACCGTGTAGGAACCCGGCTTTTCTACCTCGCCGATGAGCAGTACCCGAATGCTACGGATGTTACCCAGCGAAATCTGTACGAAGGTGTTACCAGACTTAATTCCCGAATAAATGGTGGCTAATTGCTTTGTAATCCGGTTTTTCGCTTCTTCGATGGTTAATCCATTCACATATACGGGGCCTAAATTGGGGATTCTGATATAACCGTCCGGGGTAACTTTTAGCCGATGCTGCACCTCGGAATATCCATACACGTCAATCAAAAGCTCATCGTTCGCAGCCAGCCGGTAATTCGGCGGTGTGGCCATCCGGAGGTTCGGTTCGAAGGTCAGGTTCTTGTTGGAAAAGAGCTCCGCCCCAAAAATCCGTCTTCTCCGTTTCTCCCGCTCCTGCTCTTCCTTCGTCAGCTTAGGTTCTCCGCTGTCTCTTGGCCCATCGTCATCGTCCACCGTTCGTTCTTCTGCCTTGGCTGCAGCAGCCTGCTGCGCCTTGGATGGATTGCCGGCCAGTTCCTTGTCCAGCCCCATGGTTCTAATCCTATCTTTGAGCTTGCTGACTTCAATATCGGGAATGCCTTTCTGCTGCGCATAACTGTCTATATCTTCGAAAGATAAATTACTCTTCTTCATCTCCGCCACAATCTGCCTTACCTGATCGTCACTGAGATTATCCACCTTCATCTGCCTCATTTGCTCTTTGGAAAACGACGGAACCTGGGCATTCACACTATAAACAACAAACAGGAACAGCTGGATCAGCAATAACTTTCTTAACATTATAATAGGATATATTATTGTTCTTTCTCGAATTGGTTCTTTTGGCCTTAAATATCGGGCTTATTAGGCCAAAAAACGGCCAAATAAGGTGCAAATCTATATAAAATAACATATAAATGTTACTGGATAAAAAAACAGTTTGATGCCCGTTATAACACTTATCAGTCGGGAATGTTCCCTACATACGCAGAATAATGCCAAAAATCACTTACATCTCCTAAAATCTTAATTTTAAACAGAAAATAATATAACTCCAATCAACATATATAAATATATACATATACGGAAGATAATAACAAACCGTTTTCCCATATTATCCGTTTATATAAGTAGAGCGTATCCGTGCGAAACCAAACTACCTGTCGTTTATTCTGGACATCCCCGATGTCCGTTCCGTCTTGTGAATGTGAGAATGCTGTCCCGATTTAATTGATTTTTAAGTTAATAGATAAGAGTAACCATCCTGATTCGATGAATTTTGTTTAAATTAGTTAACACAAAACTTAAACGTTTATGTCATCTGTTGAATTTAACACCTTACTGGTCGGTAACGCCGACTTCCTGAAACCCTTCGCTTATACCCTTACGAAAGACAATGAGCAGGCAAAAGATCTTTATCAGGAAACCATCTTCAGAGCGCTGACCAACCAGGACAAGTACCTCGAAGGCACCAACATCAAAGCATGGTTATTTACCATCATGCGTAATATCTTCATTAACAACTACCGCAAAAAATCAAAAAATCGCATGATCACAGAACCTGTCATCAGCGATTTCTTTATCAATTACCAGCGGGGCGTAGTGGGCAACAATGCGGAAACTACCATGCGTACCAAAGATGTACACCTGGCAATGTATAAACTGCCCGTTATTTTCAAACAGCCGTTCCTGTTATACCTCGAAGGATATAAATACTTTGAAATTGCCGCCATCCTCCAGGAACCGCTGGGTACCATCAAAAGCCGTATCCACTTTGCCCGGAAGATCCTGAAAACACAGGTGCAGCGCTAGGAAAATCCGATTCTCTAATTTTCTATCCCCCCATAAACCAAATCCAGGTAACGCTGACGTAAGGCGCCATGAAAATAAAATCCGCCTGCCATTACCACCACAGCCCCCAATAACACCACCGGCTGCGGCCAGCAATAATATACCGAGGAAACCAGTATCACAAAACGCGCGTATTCCAGATAGAACACCCACCGCTTCTGCTCTAATATAGCGCCACAGTTAATCAAAGTACATACGATCAACATACTGATGCATACCTGTATAAACACAGGTACATAATGCTCCAATAACAAAAAGGAAAATAATAACACCAGGGTAACCGCTATCTGCCAGATAACGTAGTTATTCAGCTTAGGCGTTTCCGTTACCGTGTCCTTACCGATTAAGAACCTCTCTTCCAGCACCGCCCTGGCAGCAGGATCTACATTATCCGGCTTGCCGAATACGATCCGGAAGCGCTCCCTCCACGTACGCGCGTGCCGCACGGAGTATAACATCTCCAACACAAAATGAAAATGCTGCCACAAAAAGCTGTTACTGTTTAATGGCTTGGTAAGCCCGTACACCGGCTCCTCCTCCTCCTTCGTAAACGTACCAAACAATTTATCCCAAATGATGAACACATCCCCGTAATTCCGGTCCAGGTACTGCGGATTGCTTGCATGATGCACCCGGTGGTGCGACGGCGTCACCAGGATATATTCCAGTATCCCCAGCTTCCCGATCGTTCGCGTATGGATAAAAAACGGGTACAACCCATGCACCAGCAACATACTCGTGATCATCCCCGGCGGAAAGCCGATCACCGGCAACACCGCCCAGAAACCCGTCCGCAGAAATGCCTGGAACACCGTGATCCTGGCCGATACCGTATAGTTAAACTCCTCGCTCTGGTGATGCACCACATGCGCACACCAAAACAACGTCACCTCGTGCGCCAGCCGATGATACCAATACCACACAAAATCAGTACACAACAACAACGCTACCCACAGCAACACGCTCGGCCTGATATTAAACACCGCGTAATGCTCATACAAATACCTGTAAACAAAATAAAACAACCCCACCGTAAAGGTGTCCGCCAAACGCTCCGCAATCCCTACACTGATGTTCAGTACCGTATCATTAAAACGGAAATAAGTCTTCCCCTGCTTACTCGCCACCAGGTACTCCAATCCCATGAATGCCAGGAACAAAGGCACCGCAAAAGCCAGATAGTTTAAATGCACTGCGTAGATTTTATTGTTTAAAAATGATAGCATAGGTATTCACACGACGCCAATGGCATCGTCTGTCAGGGTAGCAACGGCCAGCCAACTAACAGGCCGGCATTGCCTTATGAATATGCTGGTGGTAAACGGTTACAATATTATAGAATAATTTTCAATTATCCTACCATTTTAGTAGACTAATAACACAAAAGGGGCATAAACGCAAATTGGCCGGCACATACATGCCGGCCGCGCAACCACTCCGATGGCGGTAAGAATGATTGCATATATCTGTAAACGTTAGTCTTCCGACGGGCCGGGATCAGCCATTCGTACAATCTTCGGGGTAAACCGGCCAATGATATCTACCAGCTCCTGCTGCGCAGCCATCACCGTATTGATATCCTTATACGCCATTGGCGCCTCATCCAAACCGCCGCCAATCAGGGTTACGCCATGCTCTTTCAGCACCGTACGCAGCTCATGACCGGTAATGCTCTTCAACGCCTGGCTTCTGGACATCTGACGGCCCGCGCCATGACTGGCAGAATTCAACCCCTGCTCATAACCGCGGCCGCGGACAATAAACCCTGGAGCCGTCATAGAACCCGGGATCACCCCCAGCACGCCTTCGCCGGCAGGCGTAGCGCCTTTTCTATGCACAATCACCTCCTTCCCTTCGTAACGCTCCTTCCAGGCAAAGTTGTGGTGGTTTTCCACCCGCAGCAGTACGTTGCCGCCCACCGATTTAATCAGACGTTTATGAATCAGGTGATGACAGGCCGAAGCATAATCCCCCGCCAGGTTCATCGCCAGCCAGTACTCCTGCCCCGCGGCAGAATTCAGGTCCAGGTAAGCCAGGTGCTGTACATGCTGCGGCAGCGGACATAATTCCTTCGCCAGCTTCGTGTACTCGTTGGCTACCTGCGCACCCAGGCCGCGACTACCAGAATGGGATAACAACGCCACATAACGCCCCGGCGGCAGGTTCAAACCGTTTTCCACCTCCAGCACCTCCACAATCCCCCACTCCACAAAGTGATTCCCGGAACCGGAAGTACCTAACTGCTGCACCGCTTTATCCTTCAGGCGCTTCAACAGCGGAATTTCCGCAAACTCGCTACGGTCCAGCACCGCATCGCCCTTATCTGCCTTCAGCACGCCTCCGGCCCCAAATACCGTTTTGCTTTCCAGCTCCTTCCTGAACTTATCATACTGCCCGGTCAATACCGTTTCCGGCAGATCGATAATGCTCAAACACATCCTGCACCCGATGTCCACCCCTACGCCATACGGGATCACCGCATTTTCCGTAGCCAGCACACCGCCGATCGGCAACCCATAGCCCTGGTGCGCATCCGGCATCAACGCCCCCGCAACGGCCACCGGCAAATGCGCCGCTCCCCTCATTTGCTTCACCGCGCCTTCGTCAATAAACGATGCCCCGTAGACGGTGTATGGCGCCGCTTCTTCCTTTAAAGGAATGATAACAGGCTTTTCCACCTTCGCTTCGTGCAGCTTTGCTGCAATCTTACCTAAATGTTCATGCTCCAGGAAAGTTTCCGGCGCCTGCAATACCTGCAGCAAAAGCTCCCGCACTTTCTCTTCCGTAGTATGCTTATAATTTGTATTAATAACGTTCATGGCTACACTGATAACGGGCCCCTGCGGGTAACCGATACCCAGCAACCATTTGCCGCTGATTTTAAACTTTGACATTTTTCTTAATTGAGGTTCCTTAATGAATTAATTCAATGGCCGGCTCCCGGCGGAAGCCGATCGCACGCTGCCTGATCTCTACTGCAACTTCCAGCGGATTCGTAATCTCCGCTACCGTCATAGGCCTGCGGATGACCTGGTTAAACCCGAGCGAATCGGACAAACGCTGCGCCTTTTCCACGGATAACTTACCAAATTCGTACCGCGCAATCAGCCTGCCTTTGCGAAGCAACGCGCTGTCTACCGAACGCAGGTCGCTGTTGAAAGAGCAGATCAGCTGCACATTCAGACAGTCCGACAATAACCCGTCCGATAAGTTAAGCAGGTTGGATACGGATGAACTGCCTGTCACTTTCCTGTCCAATATAATATTTTCCGCATCTTCAATCACCACCACGCAGTTCGGATTATCAATCAACAGGTTCATGAAAGAAGGACTGGTAATGCTTTCCGCCATATCAGGGGACACAAACAAGATCTTCTTTTTAATCCGTCCTATCAGGTAGCGGAGGTAGGTGGTCTTGCCAGTACCTGGCATGCCATGCAGCAGCACGATGCCCTTGTCCTTATCCTTGCGCAGGCGCTGTTGTATAACCTGGTCAACCGCCTGGAAATCATCTTCGTAATAGAGCGAGAGGTCCAGTTTGGTGCGCCTGATCTCCATGCTCTTGAGTACCATGCGGCCTTCGTAAGTGGAAATCAGGTTCATTTCCCGGGGCGCTTGCTTGGCCCTTACTTTAAGCGGCGCCACGCTTTCGGTCACTTCCTTTATAAACCCGCTATCCCCATCCTGGGTCAGTATCTCTATAAAGGACGATTCCAGGTAAAGCATCCGGTTTTGCTTCAGCACAAAGATGATTTCATCGTGCTTATATTGCTTCTTCCGGGCGTCATAATCCATATCCCGGTAGATGTTGAGTATATCGGCAGCGAACCTTTCTTCCACCATCCTTATCGCCTTTTCTATATCCACGTTGTAAACAGTGTGCATACAAGGCAAACTGTTAAAGTGATGCAGGTACACCTCCGTTCTGTTCAGAAAACCGGAAGAGGTCAGATAAGCGCTGGGGATATCAGGGTTCCTATATGTATGTTTCATTTTCGTATATCCTTTTAAGTTAGATAAAGACTTACCGGAGCTTTTTTGCTCCGGCAATGCATCCTTATCATCGGTGGCCTTCTATCATTGCTTTGACCACCCGGGGTTAATGGGTTAATGCAAACAGAGACGAAAAACAATATGTTTAAAAGCAGGCACTCATTGCAAGGCAGGGCAGGAATGCCCCGCCGTTACAGTGTTATGTACCTCCTCAATAAGTCGGATAAATAAAAAACCCGGTCCATTTTACACGGACCGGGTTACTAACGTTAACGCATATACTACGTTAAAGCATACCTTGTCCGTTTAGCCTGCCTTTGGGCAAAGCTATCGCCAAATGCTTGACCATAGCGCTTTCCAGCTACCGCCAACCATTCATGGTTCCAAAGTTTTTGTTTGATTACAGCTTTC
This sequence comes from Chitinophaga sp. CB10, assembly GCA_001870995.2. Classification (GTDB taxonomy): domain Bacteria; phylum Bacteroidota; class Bacteroidia; order Chitinophagales; family Chitinophagaceae; genus Chitinophaga. The sequence continues at coordinate 77,196 of MLAV02000008.1, read as the reverse complement.
ATCATCAGCAATCAGGCAATAAAAAAAGCCCGGGATTCACGGTCCCGGGCTCTGATTATTGATACAAATATATTATCTACCTGTAATAATAAAACGCCCGGAACCAGCCACCAATCAGGACCCTGCCCTGCTCTGTGCTGTTTATAGGTGAATAAAAGCGTTTCATTTTTTAAAGGTTTATTGATTTAGTAATTATTTGACGATGCAAAGATAATAGTATCTGTTTTGATATTGCAAATTTTTGACAAATTATTTTTTGATTTTTTTTGCAACATTGTTTAAGAAGTGCGCTTCCATGTAACCAGCCGCTGTCTTGCGTTACAGTCAATTAACCAACTTATCCAGCCCCTCCTGCCTTATCATTAGGAGTACTACCGGCTACGTATAAACGAAAAAAAAGCCGGTAGTCAAACTACCGGCTACGTATAAACGAAAAAAAAGCCGGCAGTCAAACTACCGGCTTCACAATCAGCATACCAGGGAATTAACAATAATAGATGACCGATTGGTCGACCTAAACAAATTATATTAATACCGCGCCTTCTTCGAACTGTTTTTCCAGCCGCTGCATCTGGCGGATGTGGCGTTCGATATGCTTGGTAAGGAAATAGATGTATTGATAGATATCCAGCTTGCCCAGGTGGTTGACGGACATGTTGGTGAATACCAGCACGCCTTCTCCGTTTTTGAGCAGGGATACATTATACCAGCACTGCGCGTATTGCTGTTTCAGCGTGGCTTTAATTTCGGCAAGGCTCTTCAACCCTTCCGGTTCCATATGCTCCGGCCTTACCCATCCAAAGGATTTGCTGCTGATCACATCGATCTGCGCAAACTTATCTTCATAATCGGCGGGCACTACCACCGTATGGCCGTTCCGTTTACGGTCCAGCGCACGGCGTGTGGCTTTGTTGATGATCAGCAACAGGAAATAGTTGGTTAAAGTGATGTGTTCCAGCACTTCCCTGATGCTCCACTGGTCGGCTTCGGGTTTAAAGTCCAGCAATGCCTGATCTTTTTCAAACCATTGGTCTAACTCCCTGAAATTGGTGAGTAAAGCCTCTCTTACTACTTGGATTACGTTCCTCATGGTGTTTCGTTTTGGGGTTATGTACATTCCCGGCTTTATAGGTCCCGCACATAACATGTATAAAAAATTGTGTTTCGGATTTTACCAGCGACTTAAAAAAAAAAGCCCGGCTATTTACGAGCCAGGCCAAATAATGTAAGGGCGCTTACAATATTACATACGAGGTTCGTATGGCTTTTTTAAGGCAAAGCCATCCTGCTTGCAACATGCCTGTCGCATGGTACAATGTTTATGTTTAGTTATCTTCTGAATCTTTTTCAATGTCGTCATTTCTGGCTACTCCGCTAAAAGCAAAAGGTCCCGCAACTTTAGTGCGGGACCTCTGTTTATATCGTTTGATAACTTACTATCGTTAACAATCGGTGCAACATGCCCGCATCATACCCTTGACCTGCTTTTGCTTGCAGGCCGGCGCGATCATCTTGTATGTTGATAAAAGTTGCACGAGTTATGTTCAATTAAAACAAAGATAATTTTTATTTTTTATCCACCTACATTTCTTCCCTACTTTTTTTGTAGAGTTAACAATTAGTTCATTAATTCTACGTTGCATCTTTGTTCCTCAGAATAAACTCAACTGGGACGTTGGCCGCTTAAAGGCTTCTGTATTGAATTCGAAGCGTTCCTGGTTCAACCCGTGCTTTTTGGTATGCACCCTGAACTGCTGCCTTATTATCTCGGCCACATTCCCATCCCCCCTCATCCTCCGGCCAAATTCACTGTCATTGACGTTTCCGCCATGCAAACTTTCGATCAGGTGCCATACCTTGTCCGCCCGGTCAGGGAAATTCTTATAAAGCCAGTCGTTAAAAATGAGCTTCACGGCATCATTCAGCCGTACGACGGTGTAGCCGGCAAATTTCGCACCATTATTGGCGGCGGCTTCCAGCAGCCGGGGTATCTCGTGGTCGTTCAGGCCGGGAATAACAGGCGCCGTCATCACCCCCACGGGGATGCCCACCTCGCTCAGCTCCTTTACAATTTTAAGGCGCTGGGCTGCGGTGGTAGTACGGGGCTCCATTTTCTGCCGCAGGTCCTCCTGGAGGGTCGTAATGGAAACATATACGCAAACGAGGTTTTGCTGGGCCAGCTGCTGCAACAGGTAACGGTCCCGCAGCACGAGGGAGTTCTTGGTGATAATCCCCACCGGCTGTTTATATTCCAGGCACACTTCCAGCAGCTGCCGGGTGAGCCACATTTTACGCTCCGCCGGCTGGTAGCAGTCCGTATTCCCTGAAAGGCTGATCGGCTTGGGTACCCAGTTCTTATTATCCAGGAATTTACGAAGCAGCTCAGGGGCATTGTGCTTTACAATAATCTTGCGCTCAAAATCCAGCCCGGCGCTCAGGCCCCAGAACTGGTGCGAGTTGCGGGCATAACAATAAATACAACCATGCTCGCAGCCCTGGTAAGGGTTCATGGAATACCACATCCCCACATCCGGGCTATCCACCTTGTTTACCAAAGTCTTGGCATGTTCTTCAAAAATCTGCGTGGGAACATCTGCCTGCCACCACTCGTCAATCCCTTCCACATGCTCCTTTACATACTCCCCTGCAAGAAACTTGTTTTTAGGATTGAACTGAGCCCCGCGGCCCTTATAATACTGGTTGTCAGACATCCCTTCCTGGAATGGCAATGTCATACACTAAATATTTTAGTAAAGCTACTAAAATATTTAGTCATTCAATATATTTTTATCTGCGATTTTTTAGATGATCTGCATCTGCTTCATCAGGAAGGTCGCATTCTTATTGCGGGCAATACCTTCCCGCATCCGGTAGTCGAAATAGAGATGATCGTCCTGGATGGTGCTTTCAAAGCAGTAATTGCGGATCCGGTCCGGGTAGGCTTCCTCCAGGTGGCCCAGCTCAAGGTCGTGCGTAGCCACCATCCCCAGGCAGGGGTAACTGATGAAATGCTCAATCAGGCTGCGGGAGCCGGTGAGCTTGTCCTCCGAATTGGTGCCCTTCAGGATTTCGTCCAGCAGCACAAACACCTTCCGGCCCTGCTTCAGCTGCGTTATGATATGTTGCAGGCGCAACAACTCCGCCTGGAAATAGGAAGTATGACTGGCAATGCTGTCCTTTATCCGCATGCTGGTCATGATGTGCATCGGCGTAAATTCGAAATGCTGCGCGCATACCGGGGCGCCGCACATGGCCAGCAGCAGGTTGCTGCCCACGCTCCGCAGGAAAGTACTTTTGCCGGACATATTGGAGCCGGTAATAATCAGGAAATCCGCTTTGGTACCTATTTCCCCGTCGTTCTGCACGCATTCGCCCATAGGGATCAGCGGGTGCCCCAGCCCTTTGGCCTTCACCATCAGCTTCCCTTCCTTCACCTCCGGCCAGTGGAAATCCTGGTGGTTGTAGGCAAACGTAGCCAGGCTGCCCCAGGCCTCAAATTGCGCAATCGCATCCAGCCAGCGGTTCATATTGTTGCGGTGGGCCTGCTTCCATTTTTCCAGCCGCACCATGCAGTGCAGGTCATACATCAGGATAGGATTCAGAATCACCGCCACCAGGAGGTTCAAACGCTGATTCAGCGCCGCGCTCACCTTCGCCAGCTGGCGCAGGGCGGTACCCGCTTCTTTGGCAATGCCGTGCTGCTCCTGTAACAGCCCCGCATTTTGAAAAGAGGCCTTCCGGATGCCTTCCAGGATACTGTCAAACCTGCTGAGGATGCGCTCTTTATGCGCCATCAGGTTGTGTTGCGCCAGGATGCGCTTCTGGTAGGTAATCAGCATGGTCCAGTTGACGCAAAAGCTCAGCGCCATCCAATAGTACACACCCGTGAACGCATATACGAAAACAGATGCCACAAACAGGGCGGGCATCCCCCATCTCGCCAAATTGACACGCTGCGAGCCCAGGAACTCAAGCGGCATCTGCATCCACAGGTTAATCTCCTTTTTATCCGCCGCCTCTTCCTTTGCCAGTGTAGCCGTCGCCGTTAGCTGCTGCCGGAACTCCACCATAGGGGTCAGCACCTGTAGCGCTTTCTGGGTGGCCCTGATCTGTTGGGCGTCCTGCAGCGGGCATTGCAGTGTGTCCGCGAGTTTTTTACTGCCGGACAAGGTGCCGGTGCGATTTATATGTTGGTAGAAAGATGAAAGGCCGAAGACGTCAAGGTCTCCCGTAAAGTCATGCCGGTCATCGATGAAGCTGCCACCATCCGGAAAGTCCGCGATATTCATCGTTACCAGCCGGAGTTCTTTTTCGTTCAGCTCCAATAGTACCTTTAATAATTGCAGCTTATCCTGGCTTGCGGCATAGCGCTTCAGCAACGCCAGGAAGCCCGCTATACCCGCCAGGGTGAGCAACAGCCAGGGCAGGTTATAACCCGAACGGATAAACTGAACAATACCCCAAACCGCCGCCAGGAAGGCCGCCAACCGGAGCCAGGCCAGTAAGGAGGAAGTCTTTTGTTCTTTTATGATATCCGCTTTATAAGCGTCGATCCGCTGCTGATAGGTGGCTGCTACTGTCATGGGTACTGAATTATAGAAAGAAAAAGGAGCAAGCACAAAGATATCCAAATCTTTGATGCCTTGCTCCCCTGCAAGTTATCGTGATAATTTAGGTTAAGCGTATTGCCTTTTCAGCAGCTCCGGATATTCGTGGCTTACCTTCAGGATCAGCTCTCCAAACAAGGTATTTGCCCAGGCAAACCATTTGCGGGTAAACTTGGTCGGATCATCCTTCTGGTAGGATTCGTGAATGAAACCGGTATTGCCATCCGTATTACGGAGGGTTTTGATGCAGGCCGCAATTTCTTCCCTGTCGTTACTGGTCAGCGCTTTCATGATGATGCTCATAGGCCAGATGTAGTTTTCCCCGGTATGCGGACTACCCACGCCATCCCCGAACTTACCCTGGTAGTACCACGGGTGGAAAGTACTCCATACAAAGTGGCGGGATGCCTGGTACAGCGGATCATCCGCGGTGGTATAGCCCAGGTAAGGGATGGAGAGCAGGCTCGGCACGTTGGTATCGTCAATGAATAAACGATTACCGTAGCCATCCACTTCAAAGCCATACATCATACCCAGCTTCGGATGTTCCACGATTGCATAGGCTTTGATAGCGCGGTCCACCTCATCGGCCAGGGTGGTGCATTCCTTCGCGAAGGCGGCATCTTTATACACTACCTCGCTGATTTCCGCCAGCTGCCGCAGCGACACTACAGCGAACATGTTGGAAGGGATCAGGAATGGGAATACCGTCGCATCGTCGGACGGGCGGAAGATGCTTACGATCAGCCCTACCGGCAGCATTGGGGCGCCCCACCCTGCATTGGGTACGGTATCGGACTGCCAGGCGGTTACGCGCTGGAACTTGTAAGGTCCTTTCCCTTCCTTACGCTGCTGCTCCCTGAAGGTTTTCACAATCAGGTGAGCGGCTTTTTTGTATTGCTCGTCAAATACTTTGGTATCGTTGGAATTTTTCCAGTAGTGGTAGGCCAGTCGCACGGGATAGCACAGGGAGTCGATTTCCCATTTGCGCTCGTGCAGTTCCGGCTTCATATCAGTCAGGTCTTTTTCCCATTCGCTGCCCGTAGGGCCATCGTTGAAGGCATTGGCATACGGATCAATCAGGATGCATTTAGCCTGCCGGTGGATGACCCCTGCAATCAGTTGCTGGAGTTTCTGATCATCCTTTACGAGCGCCAGGTACGGCCATACCTGGGCGGACGAATCGCGCAGCCACATGGCGTTGATATCGCCGGTGATCACGAATGTATCGGGCTTACCGTCCACCACTTTGAAATTCACAGTAGTGTCCAGTGTATTGGGGAAGCAGTTTTCAAACATCCAGGCCAGTTTACTGTCGGCAATCTGTTTTTTTACTGCCACAATGGTTTTTTCCACCGCCTCGCTGGTGAACTTACGCTGTGCCATCGGCGGACGCTGAGAAGTGTACCCATCCCATCCAAACACTGTTTTCGGCAATCCTAAACTTACGGCTCCTGCCAGCAGGGCGCCGTTTTTAAGAAAATCTCTCCTTGCAACCATAGCTGATTTGTTGTTTATGAAAGTGTAAAATAGGAAAGATTTCGGGATTTGCTAAATCGATTTGCCTGAATATTATTTAGGGAACTGGTAATTTCCTAAAAAAGGATTAGCAGGAAAAACAAAGAGGCCCGCTTTTACGGACCTCTTTGTTTTTTATCGGGAGAGAAGCATCACATATTCCTTCTGTACTGTCCCCCCACTTCATACAGCGCGTGGGTGATCTGCCCCAGGGAACAGTGTTTCACAGTTTCCATCAGTTCCTCAAAGAGGTTCCCGTTATTAATAGCTACCTGTTTCAGCTGCTTGAGCGCGGCGCCGGCTTTGGAGGCATGGCGCTGCTGAAATGCGGTCAGCGTATTGATCTGGAAATCCTTTTCCTCCGTGGTACTGCGGATCACCTCCGCAGGGATCACGGTTGGAGAACCGTTTTTATTCAGGAAGGTGTTCACGCCCACGATCGGATACTCGCCGGTATGTTTGAGCGATTCGTAATACATACTCTCTTCCTGGATCTTATTGCGTTGGTACATCCTTTCCATAGCGCCCAGTACGCCGCCACGCTCGGTAATACGGTGGAACTCCGCCAGCACGGCTTCTTCTACCAGCTCCGTCAGTTCTTCGATGAAGAAGGAACCCTGGATAGGATTCTCGTTTTTGGCAGTGCCCAGCTCGCGGTTGATGATCAGCTGGATAGCCATGGCCCTGCGCACGCTTTCTTCCGTAGGCGTGGTGATGGCCTCATCGTAGGCGTTGGTGTGGAGGGAGTTACAGTTGTCGTATATCGCGTACAGCGCCTGCAGCGTGGTACGGATGTCGTTAAAGTCGATCTCCTGCGCGTGGAGGCTCCTGCCGCTGGTTTGAATATGGTATTTCAGCTTCTGCGAACGGTCGTTGCCCTTGTATTTATACTTGATGGCCTTCGCCCAGATGCGGCGCGCCACGCGGCCTATCACGGCATACTCAGGATCCATGCCGTTGCTGAAGAAGAAGGAGAGGTTCGGCGCAAAGTCGTCGATATGCATACCGCGACTCAAATAATACTCCACGTAAGTAAAGCCGTTGGCCAGCGTAAACGCCAGCTGGGTGATGGGGTTGGCGCCGGCTTCCGCGATGTGATAGCCGGAAATACTTACGGAGTAGAAATTACGGACTTTGGAATTGATGAAATATTCCTGCACATCGCCCATTAATTTCAGGGCAAACTCTGTGGAGAAGATGCAGGTGTTTTGCGCCTGGTCTTCCTTCAGGATGTCCGCCTGCACGGTACCGCGTACGGTGCTGAGGGCGTGCGCCTTGATCTTTTCATAAACATCCCTGTCCAGCACTTCTTCGCCGGAGATGCCGAGCAGGGCCAGCCCCAGCCCATCGTTGCCGGCCGGCAGTTCGCCGTTGTAGTGCGGCAGCGGATGGTCCTTGAATTTATCGCGGATGATGGCCTGCACTTTTTCCGTCAGTCCATTTTCCTTAATGTATTTTTCGCACTGCTGATCGATGGCCGCGTTCATGAAGAAGGCAAGCAGTATAGGCGCCGGGCCGTTGATGGTCATGGATACGGAGGTCTTCGGATCGCAGAGGTCGAAGCCGCTGTAGAGTTTTTTGGCATCGTCCACGGTGGCGATGCTCACGCCGGAGTTACCGATTTTACCGTAGATGTCCGGGCGCACTGCCGGATCTTCGCCGTAGAGGGTCACGCTGTCGAACGCGGTGGACAGGCGCTTTGCCGGCTGGTCCAGCGATACGTAGTGGAAGCGTTTATTCGTTCTTTCCGGGCCGCCTTCGCCGGCAAACATGCGGGTAGGGTCCTCTCCTTCCCGCTTCAGCGGGAATACGCCTGCGGCGTAAGGGAACTCGCCCGGCACGTTTTCCGTGAGCTGCCAGCGGAGGATGTCGCCCCAGTCGCTGTACTTGGGCAGGCTCACTTTCGGAATACGGCTGTGGCTCAGGCTTTCCGTATAGTTCGGCAGTTTGATCACTTTATCCCGGACCTTGAATTCGTAAAAGTCCGCGCTGTACTGTTGCTGCAAAGCCGGCCAGTTATCGATCAGTTGTTTGCAATCCGGGTGGAGTTCTTTTTCCAGCTGTTGCTGTATATCGGCCAGTGTGGCCTGTTTGGCATCGTCGAGCTGCAGTTTGCGCACCCCGGCGATCTGATAGAGCTGGGTGGCAATTTTGCACTGCCCGTCCACCCAGTTGCCATAATCCCCGATGGATTCAGCGATTTCGGCCAGGTAGCGTACGCGGGCCGGCGGGATGATCTGGGATTTGGTGGTGGTGGATTTCACGCTTTCGTGTTCGATTTCCCCGAAGGAAACACCGGATTTCTCCACCACTTTTTCCATCACTTTCTCAAAGAGGAGGTTGATACCGGCGTCGTTGAACTGGGAGGCGATGGAACCTACTACCGGCAGGTCTTCATCCTTCGCGGTCCAGAGGTTGTGGTTACGTTTGTATTGCTTGCGCACATCGTGCAGGGCATCGAGGGCGCCGGCTTTATCGAATTTATTGATGGCGATCACGTCCGCGTAGTCCAGCATGTTGATTTTTTCCAGCTGGGAGGCGGCGCCGTATTCCGGCGTCATCACGTACAGGGATACATCGCAATAGTCCGTAATAGCGGTATCGCTTTGCCCGATGCCGGAGGTTTCCAGGATAATGAAATCGAAGGCCGCTGTTTTGCAGATGTCGATTGCTTCCTGGATATGTTCGCTGATGGCCTTATCGCTTTCGCGGGTGGCCAGGGAGCGCATGTAGGCGCGCGGGTGGTGGATGGAATTCATACGGATACGATCCCCGAGGAGGGCGCCGCCGGTCTTCTTCTTGGAAGGGTCCACGGAGATGACGGCGATGGTTTTATCCGTATAGCGGTTGAGGAAGCGGCGTACCAGTTCATCCGTCACGCTGCTTTTACCGGCGCCGCCGGTACCGGTGATGCCCAGTACGGGAATACCGTCCGCAGTGGTGGTGATTTCCGCGGCGTCTTCACCAACGGTGACGGCCGTACGGGATTTTTTGCCGTTCAGCATGGCCACCGGCATATCGCTTTCCGCCAGGGAAATGGCCCTGGCGATGATTTTCGGGTTTTTATCCTGGCGCAGGCGGGCGGTATCTTCTCCGCCGGCTCCGGCCGGCAGTGGTTCGATGGGCGCATCGCATTTGCTGATGAGGTCCTCGATCATACCTTCCAGGCCCATCTGGCGGCCATCGTCCGGCGAGTACAGCCGGGCGATGCCGTAGGCATGCAGTTCGTCCAGCTCGGCGGGCAGGATGGTGCCTCCACCGCCGCCAAATATTTTTATATGTCCGCAACCTTTTTCTTTCAGCAGGTCGTACATGTACTTGAAAAACTCTACGTGCCCACCCTGGTAGGAGGTGACGGCTATGCCCTGCGCATCTTCCTGGATGGCGCAGTCCACGATTTCCGCCGCAGAGCGGTTATGTCCCAGGTGAATGACTTCAGCTCCCTTGGCCTGCATGATACGGCGCATGATATTGATAGCAGCATCATGACCATCGAATAAGGCGGCCGCCGTTACGATGCGAACCTTGTTTTTTGGTGTGTACGACATATGTAAGATGTTGTTTAGCCCGCACAGGTATGTGCGATCCGCAATTTACGTATTCTTTGGCCGGAATCGTGCTGCCAAACCCCGGAGGAGGAGAGGTTTCATTAATCAGCATTCAACGGGAACGGGTAAATACAGGGGTTTCTGAAACGAACCATCTGCCCGGTTAGATGATTATTAAGGAGGACAGGTATCTGCCAAATTTTGTCGAAAAAAAGAAATTAACGGGCGGGCATTTCCGAAAGTATATCGTAATACGGCAGCCTGCGGAGCAACGGTGCAGCGGAGGCCGGAACACCGGCCCATAGCGGCATCAGATCTCTCCCCCCATAAAAAAAGACAAAAAAATTCCCTTGTACGGGCAAGTACAAGGGAAATTAAATTAAAAGACACCAGGCAAAAATGCGAAGCAGCCTTTTCGTTTCATAACGTGGAATTATAAAATCAACTATAGAGAAAAACTTTATTTACTGTTTAATTAGTGATGTAAGAAAAATCAGATAGATACTTTTCTGAACAATAAGGATTTCTACATACTGGTCATTACAACGATTCGTTAAGCAATTATACTTTCGGCAAAATATGGTATCATCAAACAGATGATTTCTTAGGATGTGTATATCTTACACAATCTTAATTAAAATTTTGTTAAAAACAAACTTTTTCGAACCTTTTTTGGAAAATAAAATTGTAAAAATGACAAATCCATGCAACAGGCTTCTAAGCCTTTACTGTAAAGGGTTTGAAAGAAATTATATTTTAACCGGGATACGACTGTACTGGCTGACAGGTGATAAAAAAATATCAGTTTCTGGTATTTAAAAGCCAATGCCCAAATACCGTTTTTTACGCTGATCGTACTTATCGAAATTGAATTTATAGAGCTTCGCCGGCCGGTGCGGCACATCGGCCTCCTCCTCGTTGAGGTCCATGAGGAGGTCCATACTTAAAAACTTCTTGCGGAAATTGCGCCTGTCCAGCTGTACATCCAGGATAGCTTCGTAGAGGTTCTGCAGTTCGCGGAGGGAGAATTTTTTAGGGAGGAGGTTAAAGCCGACCGGCTGTACCATCACCTGCTGCTTTAGCCGCTCGTGGCAGGTGTCCAGGATCTGCTTGTGGTCAAAGGCCATGTACTGGATGTCTTTCACGCTATGCCAGTGCAGCTCGTTGTTATACATCTTCAGTTCCACATGCTCGATGTTTACCAGGGAATAGTAGGCCACCGTGATCACCCGCCCGGCGGGGTGGCGATTGAGGCCGCCAAACGTCTGCACCTGTTCCATGTACACGTTTTCGAGGCCGGTACGCTCTTTCAGCACGCGGTAAGCGGCCGCATCCAGCTCCTCGTCCGGCCGCACGATATCCCCCAGGAGGGACCAGTTGCCCTTATATTCCTTCAGGTCTGACTCGATTAACAATACCTTTAATTCATCATTATTAAAGCCAAAGATGACACAATCGACCGAAATGGCGACCTTGAAATAATCCTTTATTTCAACGAGGTGTGTATTGATGTTCTTGGTGGACATGGACGACATCATAGACTAACGTGGAATTACAATAAAATGCTGCTTTCTATCGAAGCTTCAAATAACCTAAAAATTAGCAAATTTTTGAAACTTTAGGCAGGATTTTTTCCTTTAACGCCGCGCTGGCCTTCGCCGGCAGAAAAGATAGTTTATTTTTACAGCTCAGTTAATAAGATTATGTACACAAAAGATATTGAAATAACCCTTAGCCAGATGGCCAAACAACTGCTGGCCAACCAGCAGCAGGACCAACTGCTCAACAACTCCATTGATGAAACCCTGGAAGGGCTCCGCCGGGTAATTTCGTATAACGACTGGCGTTATTACGTACAAAGCGATCCCGTGCTGAGCGATTATGAATATGACCAGCTGTTTGCCTGGCTGAAGAAGCTGGAAACGCAGCATCCTGACCTGATCAGCGCTGACAGTCCAACCCAGCGCGTAGCCAAAGGCCTGACCAAAGAGTTCCCGACGGTGCAGCACCTTGTGCCCATGCTCAGCCTGGAAAACAGTTACAATGCGGACGACCTGATCGACTGGGACCGCAAAGCCCGCGAAGCAGCCGGGCTGGCGGAAATAGAATATTGCATTGAGCCTAAGTTCGACGGGGCCAGCATTTCCCTGATATACGAAAACGATATGCTCAGCAGGGGCGCCACCCGTGGCGACGGTGTTTCCGGGGAGGACATTACCACCAACATCCGCCAGATACGGAGCATCCCCCTCTCCGCCCGCTTCTCCCAATACGGCATTCAGCAAATTGAGATCCGCGGGGAAGTGCTGATCAATAAAAATACTTTCAAGGCTTTCAACGAGAAGCGGATGGCGGAAAACCTGCCACCGCTGGCTAATCCCAGGAATGCCGCCTCCGGCTCCCTGCGCATGGTAGACCCTGCAGAGGTGGCCAAACGCGGACTGGAAGCCTTCCTGTATCATATGAGCTACCATACCATGGAGCGCGGCCAAACAGAGCCGGAACAGCTGCTGACGCATAGCGGCACGCTGGACCTCTTGTCTACCCTGGGCTTCAGGAGTCCTGCCAGGGAAAAGAAGGTAGTAAAAGGCATACAGGCCGTGATCGACTACTGCCTGTGGTTCGAAAATGAAAGGGATAACCTGCCGTATGAAATTGATGGTATGGTGATCAAAGTGAACGACTATGCCCTGCAGGATAAACTGGGTATGACCACCCACCACCCCCGCTGGGCCATTGCCTATAAATTCAAAGCACGCCAGGCTACCAGTAAGCTCCGCTCCGTGGAGTTCCAGGTGGGCCGCACCGGCTCCATTACGCCGGTGGCGAAAATTGACCCGGTACATATCGGCGGCGTGACTGTGTCCTCCATCTCCCTGTTTAACGAGGAGGTGATCCGCGAAAAGGACCTGAAGCTCGGCGATACCGTGCTGGTGGAAAGAGCGGGGGACGTGATTCCTTATATTGTGAAGTCCAACGCCGACCTGCGCGATGGTTCCGAACAGGACATCATCTTCCCTACCCGCTGCCCGGTATGCCACGACAAGCTTTTTAAGCCGGAAGGAGAAAGCGTATGGCGCTGCATCAACATCAACTGCGAGGCCCAGGTGGTGGAACGTATGATCCACTATGTGAGTAAGGACGCGATGGACATCAAGAGCTTCGGCGAAAGCAACGTGCGTAAGTTTTATGCGCTGGGGCTGATGAAGGACATCCCGGGGATTTATGAACTGGACTTTGAGAAAATAAGCCAGCTGGAAGGTTTCGGGAAGAAGTCGCTGACGAACCTGCAAACAGCGATCGAACAATCCAAATCCCAGCCCCTGCATCGATTGATATTCGGGCTGGGCATCCGGTATGTGGGCGAGACTACTGCTAAAACGCTGGCGAACGCCGTTTCCAATATTATGGACCTGGCGGAGTTCACGGAAGAAAAGATTTTGTCCCTGGAAGATATCGGGCCGAAAGTGGCGGGGTCCGTCCGCCAGTTCTTCAGTAACATCGACAACATACATATGCTGGAAAAGCTTGCGCAACTGGGCGTGAACATGACCAACAGCAAGAGCGCATCCACCGGCAGCGGTGAGCTGAGCGGGCAGACCTTCCTGTTTACCGGCACCTTGCATAAGCTCAAACGCAGCGAGGCGGAGGAAATGGTGGAAGCCCACGGCGGTAAGATCCTCAGCGGCGTAAGCAGTAAGCTCAACTACCTGATTGTTGGGGAGGATGCCGGCAGTAAACTGGAAAAAGCGAAGAAGATTAATACGATCAGGATTTTATCGGAGGATGAATTCCTGGCGATGATACAATAGTACCAGGAATGAATAGGGTCAGGCGAAATCCTGACGATACAATAGTAATATGGATGATCAGTATTTTATGAAACAGGCGCTCGCAGAGGCGCGCAAAGCTTTTGACGCAGGGGAAGTGCCGATTGGCGCGGTAGTCGTACTCAACGGGCGTATCATTGGCCGGGGGTACAACCAGGTGGAAATGCTGAACGACTGTACCGCCCATGCGGAGATGATTGCGTTAACGGCGGCGTTCAATACGCTCAGCAGCAAGTACCTCATGGATGCTACGTTGTACGTATCGGTAGAGCCCTGCCTGATGTGCGCGGGCGCGTTGTACTGGAGTAAGATCGGGCGTATCGTGTATGCGGCGCCGGATGATAAGAACAGTTACCGCCGCGCTACGGGCGCCACCTCGCCATTCCACCCGAAAACCAAGCTGGAAGAGGGCCCGGGGCGGGAAGAGAGCCTGGCGCTGATGAAGACGTTCTTTGCACAAAGAAGAAAATAAAAAAAGACGAAACCAGTGGTTTCGTCTTTTTAATTTATAGCAAGGCAGTTATTTATTTTTTATTCCCTACTTCCATGAGTTTGTTCATGGCCATCATTTGCTGCATGGTTTTTTCCATGCCTTCGGAAGAGCCGTCGAGGAAGATGACGTTGCCTTTTCCGTTTTCAGCGAAGTTTTTGATGGCTTCCGTCCACATGGAGAAGAGGATCACGGAAGTATCCAGGTTGGCCTGCTGCATTTCTTTGGCGGCGAGGCTCATACCTTTGGCCACCTCTTCCCGGAAGAGGGCCACACCCATACCGCGGAGCTGGGCGGCCTGGCGTTCTGCCTCGGCAGCGATCTTGATGGCGTTACCATCTGCTTCAGCGGCTTTGGTTTTGGTGATCAGCAATGCCTGGCCTTCGTTTTCAGCGGCGGCTTTCAGGTTGTTGGAGGCCACTACCTGGGCCATGGAGCGCATGATGGCTTCGTCGAAAGTGATATCATTCATCTGGAGATCCTGCAGGTGATACCCCCATTCCTCCAGGGTTTGGTCGATCTGGGCTTTAACGTGTTCGGTGATATCGCGGCGCAGGCCCAGCACTTCGGACTGGCGTTTGGTAGCTACGAAGCCGCGGATAGAGCCTTCGATGGTGCGTACCAGCGCCTGCATGAAGCTACGCTCGTCCATGAATTTGAAGGCTACGTTTTTGATGGTTTCTTCCTGCTGGTTCCACACGGAGTATAGCAGCATGGCTTTAAAGTACACATTCGCCTGGTCGATGGTGATGGCCTGGAATTCCAGCTCTACGGACCGGTTTTGAATGGATACCCGCTTGAAAACTTTCTCAATTACAGGAACTTTGAAGTTGAGGCCGGGATGCAGAATACGGTTGTACTTTCCGAAAATGGTGGTTACTGCAATGGTTCCCTGCTGTACGGTAACGAAACAGGACAGCAGGAAAAGGACTGCCAATACAATAATGACGTAAGTGAAAACTTGCATAAGCTTACAGTTTAGGTAGGGTTTGAATCCATAAATATAAGCAAATAAAGTTCACCTGCCAGTGACGGTGGACAGCCGGTAACGGGGTTATTTTGAGGATTGTTTGTATGAAGACAAACAATGGATGAACTGAGCTTAAAAATACAACGAATGAAAATCTAAAAAGCTAAGTCAGATCCTCTGTTTTCTTCTGAAAAATATGAATACGTCATCTAATTCAATCTGTTTCAATTGATAAGCCAGCCGGGTTCTCAGATCCTCCGTTTCATCTTTGATTTTTCTGTACTGATCTTTCAAACTCTCATAACGCGCTACAATCTCTTCGGCTGTAGCTGTTTGTTCCAGCTGCAAAATGTAAAATGCTCTTTCCTCGGTTATCATAGTGATAGGGGTGTTTCAGCCATTAATCATATCACGATGTTAATAAAACATTCATAATATTATTTTACTAAATTACTGGAGATTCAAAAGCTAGCAAATACCCAACCTTGGGTATTTTTCGAACTTTTTTAGCAATGTTTAGCAAAAAGGACACAGGACTTGAAACGCTTATAGTTTGGTTTTCAGAAAAATACAATTTAAATGATAAAATTTCAACAGGCGTAACGTTTCGTTGGTAACTACATTCATCTGGAAAAGTCTGCTCTAAAACCGATACTATTTTCTCTTTACTGCGGTTATTGAAATCCGATCTTGCGGGCCAGGGACACCAGCTCTGTGCTGTTTCTGACCTTTAGTTTCAGCCGGATATTCTTACGGTGGGTTTCCACGGTGTACCTGCTTAAATTTAACGTGCCGGCAATTTCTTTATTGTTCAATCCCTGTACGGCGAGCGCCAGTACATCTTTTTCGCGGGCGGTGAGTTTGTTGAGGAGGTTTTCGTTTTGCCGGCGGAGGATTTCCGCCAGGGCGTCGGAGAGGGCGGCATTGGTGTCCATAGCGCCGGAGAGGTCCAGGAAGGCGCAGATGATTTCCACTACTTCCCCGCTTTCATTCTGGGTGAAAGGCACTTCCAGGCCCAGCAGCCAGCGGTACTCCTCTTCTTCCTGCTTCTTTATACGAACGATGCCGCCGAACTGTCTTTTATTATTACGGAAAGACTGTTGCGCTACGGTGGCCAGTTTAAAATCGTCCGGGTGCATGATACTTTTGAAAAAGTCCATGCCAAGCCCTTGCAATTCCGCCGGCGTGCAGCCAAAAGCCTCTGCGAGCCCCTGGTTACACCAGGTTATACTTTTCTTGTTGTTATCGTAACTATACAACATGGCGGGTACATGATGCAGGATACTTTCCAGCCATTGCACGCGATTTTTTAATTGTTCGTTCTCCTTTTGCAAGGCGGAGAGGGAAAAGTTCTGGCCTAATTCCGAGGCTGTCTGCATACTAAACGTTTTAAACAAACAATAGGTAACTCACAACATATAGGCATATACGAAAGTGCCTGTGTTACGTCCTGTTAAACCGAGTGTCTGTAAATTTAAAATAAAAAATCATATGACCAAGTCAACCATTCATGTGATGTGTGGATTATTATATGTATAATCGATAGGGGTATCAAAATTCTTAATTGATTTTTAGCCAGATAGGCAGTAAATTTGGCGACTATCTCGAAAAAAATATTATAAACCCATAAAAAACAGAGTTATGGCATTTACACTTCCGAGCTTACCTTACGCTACTGATGCGTTAGAACCACATATCGACAAACAGACTATGGAAATCCACCATGGTAAGCACCACCAGGCATATGTTGACAACCTGAATAAAGCGATTGCAGGTACTGAAAATGAAAACAAATCCCTGGAAGAGCTGGTTGCCAACGCCGGTAAGATCAGCCCTGCTGTAAGAAACAACGGTGGTGGCCACTGGAATCACAGCTTCTTCTGGAACATCATTGGCCCTAACAAAGGCGGTCAGCCTTCCGGTAAACTGGCAGAGGCGATCAACAGCGCTTTCGGTTCTTTCGATGCTTTCAAAGAGAAATTCAACGCTGCCGGCGCTACCCGTTTCGGTTCCGGTTGGGCATGGCTGATTGTAAAGGATGGCAAACTGGAAGTTACTTCTACGCCAAACCAGGACAACCCGCTGATGGATGTTGCCGAAGTAAAAGGTACGCCAATCCTGGGTGTTGACGTTTGGGAACACGCTTATTACCTGAAATACCAGAACCGCCGCCCTGAATACCTGGCCGCTTTCTGGAACGTGGTAAACTGGGATGCAGTGAGCGCACTGTTCGAAAAAGCTTAAGGATATCACACCTGATATAAAAAATCTTCCCCGCTGCACAGCAGGGAAGATTTTTTTATTTTATCTTGGCCCCCCTAGACAACAAAATGCATGGAAAAAAAGCCCAGCAAACTCAGCAGAATTGCGCGGTTCCTGAAAAACTTCACGGTCACCAACCTGTTTTACAGTGAGTTTTCCTACGCCCAGGAAGGCGAGGACATGATCCTGCGCCGGTTTTTCGGCAGGTATAAAAAAGGATTTTATGTGGATATCGGGGCTCACCACCCGGTCCGCTTTTCCAATACCTACGGCTTTTACCTGGACGGCTGGCGGGGCATCAACGTGGATGCCATGCCTGGCAGTATGGACAGCTTCCGCAAAAAAAGACCGCGGGACATTAACCTGGAGCTGCCTGTATCTGATAAGACAGAAACCCTCAACTTCTATATCTTCAACGAGCCTGCGTTAAATACTTTTTCCGAACAGGAAGCCCGGTCCAAAGACGGCAAGAACAATAACAAAATCATTGACATCCGGCCGCTGGAAACAGTTACGCTGGCGTCTATCCTGGATAAGCACCTGCCGGAAGGGCAACAGATCGACTTCATGTCAATCGATGTGGAAGGGTTGGATATCAGGGTGCTGAAATCCAATAACTGGGAGAAATACCGCCCGGAGTTCCTGCTGGTGGAAGAGTTGCTGAGTAATATCACGAATTCCATGGGAGGAGAGGTTAACCAGTTCCTGCAGGGGCAGGGGTATATGTTGGTGGCGAGGTCGTATAATACGAGTTTTTATAGGAAGACGAGGTGAGGTGAGAGTTGAGATGAAATTAACCAGGTTTTAACCGGCGCCAGGTCGCACCGGATTAGCTGCTGAAGGCGAGCGTTAAAACCGGTTCCCTGGTCGTACTATTCCCGCTGCTCATACGAGATTAAAAAAAGCTGTATCGGTTGATACAGCTTTTTTTATGCTTATTTCAATTCTTTTACTTTCACGTTCTTAAACCAGATTTCGCTGCCATGGTCCTGTAGCGCAATCTTTCCCTTGGAGGCTTTGCCATATCCCGGGGCATCTTTCCATTTACCGGTTTCTTTGGCCTTCTTCCATTCAGGGCTGTTCATGGTATATTCAGCCGTTTTCTGGCCGTTCAGCCAATGCTCCACATGTCCTTTGTTGACAATGATTTTGGTATGGTTCCATTCGCCGATGGGATTGGAAGCCGCTACCAGCGGCGGGTTCATGGCGTAGTTGGCGCCGGTCTTCTGCCAGTCTTCCAGCTTTTCAGGGAAGTTATTATCGTCAATGATCTGGTATTCCGGACCGCTCAGGTAAGGGGCATCAAATTCCTCCGTTACGAGGTAAAGGATACCGGAGTTCCCTTTGGGCGCCAGCTTCCAGTCGGCATCCAGCTCAAAGTTTTGAAACTCTTTATCACTGGTAAGATCTGCACGTTTATCGCTTTTATCGGTTTCGCTGCCCAGGCAGTGGAGTATCCCGTTTTCAACCACCCATGTTTCAGTGGTTTTGCCTTTATAGCCATGCCAGCCGTCCTTACTGGTACCGTTAAATAACAGCTGCCAGCCTTCTGCCTTTTCCGCATCGGTGAGGGTGTTATCAGTAGCGGATGCAGTAACTGCGGCCACTGCGGCGGTATCTGTTTTTTCCACTTTCACTGAATCTGCCGTGGCGTTGTTATTGCCGCCACCGCAGGAAGCGGCTGTCAGCACTACGGCTGATAATACGGGTACAATAATTTTTTTCATGTTCATACTATTTAAACTACTTTAAGGTTGTTTGGATCCCACTTAATGATCTTGTTGTTGAAATAGCTGTCGTTACACAGCAGCGCAGGCGCCGCAGCACGGAAGCCGAATAACGGGTCTTCTGCTACTTTTCCTTTGTTGCGCATGGCGTTGAACAGGTTGTAGAAGTGATCGAAGTGCGCGCCCTTGTAGCCCTGCTCCGCTTCGTACACCAGTTTTTCCGGCGGCAGCATGGACTTACGGTCATAGACGTACGATTTACCGCTGTTCACGTTGTTCTTAGTGGCAGTGAGCGGATCGTTGTTATCCACTTCATTACG
The DNA here is from genome assembly GCA_001870995.2 of Chitinophaga sp. CB10. GTDB lineage: Bacteria > Bacteroidota > Bacteroidia > Chitinophagales > Chitinophagaceae > Chitinophaga. The sequence continues at coordinate 57,924 of MLAV02000008.1, read as the reverse complement.
GTTTTTGTAGAGGGTTACGCGGTCCCACTCTACCGTCATGGAACCTTCGCTGCCTACCATTCTCAGGTAGTTGGTACCGCCGGTACCGTCCACGAAGTTAACGCGGAGCGAGAGGTTAAACGCCGGGTGGATGGCGGTTTCCGGGTAATCGAACATACCGAGCATGATGTCCGGCACTTCCCTGCCGTCCTTCCAGTAGCGGAGGCCGCCGGTAGCCATAATTTTATCCGGGCCTACGGAGCCGGTTACAAAGTGCAGGCTGGAGAAGAGATGCACAAAGAGGTCGCCGGATACGCCCGTACCGTAGTCGCGGTAGTTACGCCAGCGGAAAAAGCGCAGGGGGTCGAAATCGCGTTTAGGCGCGTTTTTGAGGTAGGCTTCCCAGTCTACTGTTTTGGGAGAGGCATCCGCCGGGATAGGATATTGCCAGGCGCCTGTTGGCGACATGCGGGCCCAGAAGCCTTCCGCGTAGTTAAGTTTACCGATAGCGCCTTCGGCGAGGAGTTGTTTCGCCTTTTCGTTTCCGAGGGAGCTCATACCCTGGCTACCTACCTGGTAGACCACGTTGTTGCGCTTTTGCGCCTCTACTACGGCAGGGCCTTCGGTAATATCGTGTACCATGGGCTTTTCGCAGTACACGGATTTTCCTTTGTTCATGGCGGCTACAGAAATATCCTTATGCCAGAAGTCCGGCGTAGCGATGATAACTGCATCGATGTCTTTCCGATCCAGGATTTCGTGGTAGTTACGGGTGGTGAAGATGTCGCTGCCCCATTTCTTTTTAGCGTCTGCGAGGCGGCCATCATACAGGTCGCAGGCGGCGATGAGCTTTACCCCTGGTACCGTGATGGCGGTGTTGGCATCAGCCGTGCCCATACCACCGGCGCCGATGAGCGCAATCTGGATCTGATCATTGGCACTGTACTTTTCGTTTGTTCGTGATAGTGATGCGATGTTCCGCTTTCTATCAGCAGCCGTAATGATGTTGGGGAGCAGTGATGCGCCTACTACCCCTTTGGCAAATTTGCTGATAAAATTCCTGCGGGAGTTTTCGTTGGAATTTACTGGCATGAGTACCCTTTTAGGTTTGTTGAAAATGATGATAGCTTAAGATAGGGACAATTGCTAATACTTGCAAAGTATAGGGGAAAGTTTTACACGGGCGGTTGGGATTGGAGGGGCGGTATATGTGGACTTTGTTCGGGTAAAAAGCGGGTAAATAATAATTAGCGTTTGTTGGTGCAAAAGCGGGTAAGGTAGGTCTGGCGGTTGTGTAAAGGCCGGGGTAAAGAATATCTGGCCTTTGTACTTGCAAAAAAAAACAGCGGATGAAAAAGGTCCTCCCCTTCCTCATCCGCTGCATACTACGCGCCGGCGTTTACTTCACCGGCGCCAGCAACTTTTTATAAGCCGGCTGATCCAGCAGTAAAGAGATAGCCCTGTTCACTTCATTATCTGACTGAAGCCCTTTGGCGATGCGGCCTTCCATCATGTAATACCGGTTTACGATCTCCTCTTCCAGGAGGCGTTTGATCTCTTCTTTATTTTTCAGGAGGTCCTGCTTTTTATCGTGCTTCAGCTTCTGTTCCAGCAGTTCCAGGTCTTTGGATACCGCATCGTAGTACTTTTCCTTACGGGCAGTGGTTTTGAAAGCTTCCAGCGCATCCTCGCTACGGGTTTTGTAGCTGTAGTCCTTGTTTTCGAGGAACCGTTCAAAATCTTCAAAGTCCTGGTCGGAAAAAGTGAAGGCGGTTGCAGCCGGGATTTTAGGATGGCTGTAATAGTATTGCGTAGCGTAATCGAAGATATACTGTTTGCGCAACAGGGATACCGCCACGGGGCTGAGGTAGGTGGGGTCCACCTTGGCATCCGGTTCGATGCCGCCGCCGTCTTTCACCGTTCTGCCGCCGATGGTACGGAAGGTTTTCCGGATAGAATCGGCTACATAGTCCACGCTGCCGTCTTCGCCGCGGTGGGAGTAGTCGATAGCCTGTATGCAGCGGCCGCTGGGCGTATAGTATTTGGCGGTGGTTACTTTCAGCTTGGTATTATACGGCAGGCTGCGGGTGGTTTGCACCAGGCCTTTGCCGTACGAGCGCTGGCCAACGATGATGCCGCGATCCAGGTCCTGCATGGAGCCGGCCACGATTTCAGCGGCGGAGGCGGAGGAATGGTTCGTCAGGACTGCTAATGGAATATGCAGGTCGGCAGGGGCGCCGCTGGTTTCGTAGGTACGGTCCCAGTTTTTCACTTTCCCCCTGGTGCTGACGATCACTTTATTCCTATCCACAAAGGTATTGGCTACGATGACCGCTTCATCCAGCAGTCCGCCGGGGTTGCCCCGCAGGTCGAGGATGATGCCTTTCATGGCCGGGTTGGTACGTTTGAGCTGTTCAAAGGCTTTGCGCACCATATCGCCGGAGTTTTCCGTGAACTGGGTCATTTTGATATAGCCGATATCGTTTTTCACAAATCCTGCATAGGACACCGGTTTCACATTGATTTCCTGGCGAGGTATCTTTTTGGTCGTGGTAGCGTTGGTGAGCGGGTGGCGGAACACGATGTCGAGCGTAGTACCGGGGGCGCCTTTCAGCAGTTTGCTGATACTATCCTGGGGGATGTTTTTCATGGACTTCCCGTCCATCGACTCGATGATGTCCCCCGGCTTTACATTGGCCTTATCCATCGGGCTGCCGGGATATACGTCCGTAATGGCGGTCCACTCCCCGTTGGTATTGATGGAAGCGCCTACCCCGCCGTATTTACCGGTGGCCATATACTTGAGTTCATCGAGGTTTTCCTCTTTGATAAAGTCCGTATAGGGGTCCGTTTCATCGAGGATGGCCTCAATGCCCTTTTGGATGGTCTTTTCCGGCGGCAGGTCATCTACGTAGTACGTATCCAGCTCGCGGTAGAAAGCGGCGAAAATGTCCAGGTTCTTGACGATCTGGAAGTACCTGTTGTTTTCGTCGAAGGCGAATATTCCTGTAGCGGTAATCAGCAGCACGAGGATGCCGCAGGCGAGTTTCTTTTTTCTGGTAAGGAAGTTACCCATACGAAGGTGTCGATAGTTGAACAAATAATCGTTGGCTTGTTATGGCACCGGGTCATAACCGTGGCCTCCCCAGGGGTGGCACGACAAGATACGTTTTATGGTGAGATAGCCTCCTTTGAAGAGCCCATATTTTTTGAAGGCTTCCAGCCCGTAATGGGAGCAGGAAGGGGTATAGCGGCATTTAGCTCCCAGCCACGGGGAGATAAACCACTGGTAAAGTTTGATGAGGAATATAAAAGGATAACCCAACCAACGCACAACACGGTTCATAAACAGCTTTTATCAATAATTAGGAATGGGTGGCAGGAGGGGGAACGGGTGGTTCGCCGGTGGCTGCCAGTTTCCTTAAAATTACCGAAATTTTGCTCTGGACGGTAGAAAAGGGCTGGATATTTTTGTCGGTATAAATGAGGAATACCGCCAGTTTGCGGGATTGTGCCTGGAGTTGTTCGTATAATTCCTGCTTTTGCAGGCGCCAGGCTTCGCGGGTCAGTCGTTTGACCCGGTTCCTGTCAGTAGCATTCGGGAAACGGCGCGTAGACGCGCTAAAGCCTACCTGTACAGGGTATTTACCCACCGGCAGCGTATCTACCGGCATATAAACCACCCTGTACGGAAAAACAGAAAACGCTTTTCCTTCCCGAAAAAGCGTTTCAATAAGTTTTCTGCTTTTTAACCTTTCTTCCTTTTTAAAAGAATAAGTCTTTATGGCAAATAGTATTTAGCTACTAATTATTTCAGCTTACGTTCGTCAGAAACAGTCAGCTTCTTACGACCTTTAGCCCTACGGGAAGCCAGTACCTTACGGCCATTGGCAGTTTCCATTCTCTTTCTGAAGCCGTGAACGCTCTTTCTGCGTCTGTTATGCGGTTGAAAAGTACGTTTCATTTCTTTTATTTGTTTTTACCTGTACTATACTAAAACTCCCGTTAAGGGAAACTGTTTTTTAAAACGGAAGGCAAAGGTAGCAGATTTTTTTATAAATGCGAAAATTATTGCCGGGAAAATAAAAATGGAATGCGGAATCAGCCCACATTCCATTTTTATTATATTGATAATCAATTATTTAATACCCAGTTTAGTCTTAACGGCAGGCAGAATATCATCTCCTGCAGGGGATACCAGCAGCATACCGTTGCTGTTATCGATCACATAACCGTAACCTTTTTCTTTAGCTACGTCTTCGATAGCCTTGCGGGCTTTATCGTAGATAGGTTTCAGCAGCTGTGCCTGTTTTTCCTGGATTTTATTCTGAGAAGCTTCGCTGTAGTCCTGGATACGTTTCTGGATATCCTGCAGGTCTTTAGCTTTGATCTCTTTCATATTATCAGTCATGCTGGCTGCTTTCTCGTTGAATTCCTGGAGTTTTTTCTGGTATTCATCATACATCGCTTTACCGTCTCCTTCGAGCGATTTAGCAAATGTTTGCAATTCAGTTTCTGCTTTTGCAGTTTCAGGCATAGCAGTTACCAGTGCCTGAGCATTGATATGCGCTATTTTAGCCTGTGCCATTGCATTTACGCTGAACAAACCGGATACTGCCACAAAAGCAATAATAACGAACTTCTTCATGATGTTGTCTGTGTTTAAAAAAATTTAAATACTTATAGTTAAAAAATAGGTGCCAGCTTTATTTCTTTACGCCGAGGGATTTAAGAATCTCGTCACTTTTGTCCAGTTTAGGATCGTAAAATATAACGGTCGCTCCCCCTGATTTGTCCAGCACGAAATCAAACATCCTGCTGGCGGCGAGCTTCTGTACGGCATTATATATTCTGTCCTGAATAGGTTTTACCAGTTCTTCTCTCTTCTTAAAAAGATCTCCTTCATATCCAAATCGCTTCTTCTGCAGGTCCTTGGCATCTTTCTCCTTCGCTACTATTTCGGCCTCTCTTTTCTGTTTCAATTCTTCCGTGAGCATTACCTGCTCCGCCTGATAAGATTTATACATCTTATCTACTTCCTGAAATTTGGCGTCAATTTCTTTCTGCCATTGGTCAGCAACTGCGTCCAGCTTTTGCTGCGCTTCCTTGTACTCAGGAATGCTTTCCAGTATATATTTTGTATCTATCACACAATAGCGCTGTGCATTTGCTCCCCACGCTGCGGCCAAAACAAAGGCCATTGTAATAAATATTTTCTTCATGCTACATAGGATTTAAACTGCATCCCCGTTAGCGGGGTTAATTCATGCAATATATAATTTATTTTCTCATTATTCGGGTTCGAAACCGAGCATAAAGGTAAACTTAGCCGCGTTCTTCAGACCCTGACCAGGCTGTATCCTGTCAAATCCTATACCATAGTCAAATCCAAGCAATCCAAACATCGGCAGGTAGAAGCGCATACCCAGACCAGCAGAGCGACGCAGCCTGAACGGATTGTAATCCTGGATATCCCTGTAACCGTTTGCCGCCTCTACGAACGCCAGGCCAAAGATGGTGGAACTGGGGTTCAGGCTGAACGGATAGCGCAGCTCCATCACGTACTTGTTGAATACGGTGAAACCTTCGTACCCCACCGGCTGACCGCTTTCCGGGTTCACGCTCGGGTTGGAGGTATAGTACACCGGATAACCTCTCTGGGAGATGATATCACGGTCGTAGATCGCGAAGTTACTCAGACCGTCGCCTCCCAGCTCGAAGCGTCCGAATGGCGACAGGGTGGTCCTGTTGTTGTAACGGCCAATGTAACCAAACTTGGCAGCCACTTTCAACACAAAGGTTTTATTATCGCTGCCCATTGGCTTGCTCAAAGGCACATACCACTCGGCGTTGAAACGATATTTCTGATACTCGATAAGTTTGAACTGATCGGCGATTGGCTCTGCTTTATAGTCCTTATCAGGATTGAGTAAGGAGTAAGGCGGCGTAAACTGCGCGCTCAGCATAAAGTTGGAACCACTGCGCGGAAATATCTGCTGATCCACGGAAGAACGCGCCAGGGTCAGTTTCAGGTTGATGTTGTTGGCAGTACCATTCGCAAAACCCGGAATACCGAAGTAGTTATAGTTCTTCAGCCGGTATTGCTGATAGTTCAGGGAATATTGCAGGGAGAAGTAGTCATCCGGCCATTTCAGCTGCTTACCCAGCGCCACGGAAGCACCCAATACGCGGAAGCTACCGTTTGGCGAAGTGGTGGTATCGTTATACAGTTGTTTGTAGTAATCGTTGTAAGCATACGGGTTCTGGTAGCTGCTGTAAAAACTTACGCTCAGCATGTTCCTCTTTTTACCACCCAGCCATGGCTCGGTGAAAGAGAAGTTGTAGGAACGGTATGCCTTACCGTTGGAAGATACGCGGATAGACAGTTTCTGGCCATCGCCGCTTGGTAACGGATCCCAGGTTTCTTTTTTGAAGATATTTCTCAGGGAGAAGTTATTGAAGGTAACACCGAGGGTACCGGTCAGACCGATGTAACCACCCCAGCCTGCGGACAGTTCCAGCTGGTCGTTCGCCTTCTCTTCTACGGTATAATCAATATCCACTGTACCATCCTGTACGTTAGGCACCGGGTTCATACCGATCTTCTCCGGGTTAAAGAAGCCCAGGTTGGCAATCTCACGGTTGGAGCGGATCAGGTCCTGGCGGGAGAACTTCTCACCGGGGATGGTACGCAGCTCGCGGCGGATTACGTGTTCATTGGTTTTTTCGTTACCGGCGATGCGTACTTCCTTGATGGTAGCCTGCGGCCCTTCGCGTAACCGGATCTCATAATCGATGGTATCGCCATGGATCGCGGTTTCTACCGGGTCAATCTGGAAGAAGAGGTAACCATAGTCCATATAATAGCTGGTGATATCCCCGCCTTCCTGCGACATTTGTTTACCCAGGCGCTTTTCCAGCAGTTCCAGGTTATAGATATCCCCTTTCTTGATACCGAGGATTTTGGTCAGGGTGGAGTCGTTATACCTTACGTTACCTTTCCAGGTGATGTCCCCGAAGTAGTACTTCTTACCCTCAGAAACCTGGATATCGATGTTCAGGTTTTTGCTGGCAGATTTGTAGGTCGTGTCTTTAACGATCAACGCGTCCCTGTAACCATTCTTGTTATAGTAAGCGATCAGCTTACCTTTATCTTCAATGTATTTTCCTTCGTTGAACTTGGCTGAACTGAACAGTTTAAAGCGGAAGTAAGGATCCAGCTGCTCCAGCGCCCTTGTTGGCTGCAGGTAACCGTAGGTCTGCCAGAAGTTACTTTCCTTCGGAATGGAATCCTTGTAGATGACTTCATTATCAGGATGCAAGGTAATGCGGGTCATTTCCTTGGTACCTTTCATGCGCTTTTTCAGCTTATTATCCGCGATATTGTAGTTATCAACGATGTTGATATTGTTAATGCGGGTCTTATTTCCTTTATCGATGGTGAAAACGATGATAGCGCTGTTGACGGCGCCGCTGTCGATACGCTGATCCACGCGGACGGTAGCGTTCCCGAAGCCTTTATCCGCATAGTACTTGTGTACCACGCCGATCACGTTCTGTTTTACACCTTCGCTCAGCACATTCCCTTTACGCAGCCCTGCTTTGCCGGAGATTTCGTCCGCTTCGGACTTTTTAATTCCCTTAAAGGCGAAGCTTCCGATGCGCGGCATTTCCACCAGGTCGATTTCCAGCCAGATTTTACCGTCTTCAATTTTGGTAACATTGATGGAGGCGCCTGCAAACAGCCGCTGTGACCAGAGGCTCTGCAAGGCTTTCGCGAACTGGTCGCCACCGGGGAATACCACCTTATCGCCTACATTGAGGCCGGACAAAGACAGCAGTAATGACTTATCGAGATATTGGGTACCGGTAACGGTAATATCTGCAATCTCGTACTGTTGCGGGGTACTCACATTACTTGGAAATGTGTACTGAGGATCAGCAGGGGTTGGAGGTGGGGGTACGGTATCTTTTACTTGAGCGGATACACGGAACCCGGCGCCACAACATAATGCTATAGCCAGTAGGCCCTTAGGAAATAATTTCTTCATTCTGCTGAATTTGTTCGCTTGTTTTGCCAAAACGCCTTTCTCTGGTTTGGTAATTTAAGATGGCTTCGTAAAGATTCTCATTGCGGAAGTCAGGCCAGCGGGTATCTGTAAAATACAGTTCCGCGTAAGCCAGCTGGTATAAGAGGAAATTACTGATCCTGCATTCTCCACTGGTACGGATCATTAATTCCGGATCCGGGAATCCGGCGGTACAGAGATATTTCTCGAATACATCGGCGGAAACAGAAGCCGGGTCCAATATACCTTTTTGTGCATCCGCTGCAATTTTTTTGGCCGCATTCACGATTTCCCACCTGGCGCTATAGCTAAGGGCCATTATCAGTGTCAGGCCGGTATTATGGCTGGTCAGCGCAATGGCCTCCTCCATTTCCTGCTTGGCCTGGGCTGGCAACATATCCAGATCCCCGATCACATTCAGCCTGATATTATTTTTAGAAAGGGTATTCACCTCCTTGCGGATGGTGTTTACCAAAAGTTCCATAATCCCGTTCACCTCATAAACCGGGCGGTCCCAGTTTTCGGTGGAAAAAGCATATAGGGTCAGATAGCCTATTCCAAGTTCTGCACAGGCTTCGACTATGTTGCGCACACTTTCAACCCCTTCATGATGCCCATACAGCCTGTCCTGTCCCCTCTCTTTAGCCCAACGGCCATTCCCGTCCATGATTATGGCGATGTGTTTCGGTAGCCGTTGTAAGTCCAATTTATCCTTCAAACTCATTTGTGTCAGGCGTATATTAACAGATTATAACAGATTTACTAAAAGTGTGCAAAGATACAAAAATAGAGTAATGACTTTTTTGGCCAAACGCGGCAGGGGTTTTTAACGTAGTTTTAACAGCGAACACAGCACCAGTGCGCATTCCAGGGAATTCGCAGGTATTGTTCGGCTGTTTAACGGGAAAGTTTGCCCGCCGGTAGAAAGCCCGGCAAAGGTATCTAAAATTTGCAGTGATAAGAGGTAAATAATATGCTAATGGAGAGCTCGATAGTTATAAACTGGTCCTTATCCCGGCTATTGCCGCGCTGGAAGCCCTTTGCGCCCAACGGCTCCCCTACCGCCCCGGACCGGTCCTGCAGCTGGTAGGCCACCGAAGGCTGGCCGTTAAAGCCCGGCGGAAAGGCCGAAGCCCCCGCATAGGTGGTGCTCACATCGTCCAGGTAATCCGTTTCCGTGTACCGGTACACCGCCTCCAGGGCCACATTCACCTTCCGGGAAATATTATATTTAAAACCGCCCCCGATCAGCCAGGCATAGCTCAGGAGGCTGTAAGGCTTCCGCTCCGGGAACACGGCCGTCCCCTGCCCTTCCGTATGTAGAGGCTGTAAAAAATATTTTTGCCCGTTCAGGTAGGCATATGGATTATAATGGAAACCACTGACCCCGCCCGTGAAATATGGCGAAAATCTTTTATCCAATGATCCCGGTTCAAACCGGAAAAAATTAAAATCCCCCTGTAAAGCCAGTTCAAAAAGATTCGTATTGAAACTCAAATTTCTCCTGCGCTGAAACTCATTGGTGTTATACACGTCCGAATAACCCAGCTGCATATACCGCGCATGAGCCCTAACTCCCACATAATCATTGAAATACTTGCGGTAATACACCCCTACGGCAGGCTTCATGGCATTCAGCGCCCGGCGGGTATTCAGGTCGCCAAAATAATGAGCCGTACCCACCGATATACCCAGCTCCCCTACATATTCCAGTTCATTCTGGGCGGCAACCCTTCCGGACAGCAGCAAGCCCGCCGCTAACAGCCATGCAGATACGAAGTTTCCAGGATATAAAAGTCTTTTGCGCATAAATCAGTTATACTTAAACGCTACAATACAGGATTTATTTAATATGTGAGGCAGGAAATTTTTACCGGCTTCTAAATCTTGATCATATTACGGGCATCAATACCCCAAAGCAGCTTATTGCGGAGGGTATGCAGGAAATTGCTGTCGTCCAGCCGTAACAGGCTGAGTTTGAACGACTCTTTTCGTATAGCCAGCTGCACATTGCTGTCTATGGTTTCCATCCGGGAGTCGAGCGTGCAGAGGAACTGGTCGCTGCGGCCTTCCACCTCAAAGGAGATCACATTGTCGTCCGGCACGATGATAGGCCTTACGTTGAGGTTATGCGGGGCTACAGGGGTAATGACAAAGTTGCCCGCATCCGGGAAGACAATCGGGCCGCCGCAACTGAGGCTATAGCCGGTAGACCCCGTGGGGGTGGAAACAATCAGCCCATCGGCCCAGTAGGTATTCAGGAACTCTCCGTTCAGGTAGGTATGGATTTTCACCATGGCGGAAGTATCCTTCTTATGTATCGTAAATTCATTCAATGCATAAGGGATATCTCCAAACAGGGGGATGTTTGCATCCAGGTGCACCATCGCCCTAGTATCCACTATATAGGTACGGTGCAGCAGTGCCTGTACCAACGCATGAATCTCGTCTTTACCTATGCTGGCTAAAAATCCGAGCCTGCCAAAATTAATCCCAATCACCGGGATATTGGTATCCCGGACGTAGCAAACCGTATCCAGCAGTGTTCCATCTCCCCCTAAACTTATTAAAAACTCTATTTTACCGGGTAACTCCTCCGCGGTAAAGAACACATTGGGCGCCACGTCGAAATTGATATGCTGTACCAGGGTGCGGTAGAAAGGTTCATACAGGATCGCCGTGATTTCCGCACGATGCAGTTCATCCAGCAATAAGCGGATATTGTTAATGTCTTCTGTAATAAATCCTCGGCTATATAGTGCTACCTGCATACCTGTTAAACTTTACATATCTATACTCGTGTGTAAAAATAGTCCTTTTTGCCCTAACTGGTTAAAGCTGTACTCTATACGAAGACAGGTATCGTAAAAGGAAACGATGTCGAGCCCGAAGCCGCCGCTGTACAACATGCGGTTGTTCAACTCGCCGTTCCCGGGGAATTTGGAATAGCTGTAGCCACTGTCCCCATAAGCCTTCAGGAATATGCGGAGGGGCACGGAACTGAATTTCTTGGGCACAACCGGCAGGCGGAAACGGGTGGATACCACCTCCTGGCGCAGGGTGCTTTTCACAATGGCGAAGCTGGTACCGTCCACCACAAAATATTCCAGCCCGCGGAGGTAATCATCCCCGTAGCCCATCGCCTGGCGGTTGATATAGGGCTGCTCCGCCCCGAATTTCGCCATACTGCGCAGGCCCGCCGCCAGAAACGTCTTCGGCGCCAGCTGCCAGTATTTGGCCACGTTGAGCCTTATATGAAAATCATTGATATCATTGAGCCCGGCAAATCCCCGCTTTCCTATTTCGCCTGTAACGCGGAGGCCCTTGAGGGGGTATTGCCAGCTGTCCGCCTTCACATATTCCATCCGGTACATCAGGTCCAGGTAGTTGATCCGGGTGCGGCCTCCGCCCAGGTAATCCGGGTTGAGGATCGCTACGGAATCTGCCACCTTCTCGTAGTTATACGCCAGGATGACCTTGTGGCGGGTATTAATCCCGGGGCGATAGCTGTAGGTCAGCCCTACGTTGTACAGCTGACGCACAAAGTTGTCCTGCCGGAAGAAGAGCTGTTTATTGAAGTCCGTACTGTCGTTCACCTCCCGGTTGCGGCTATACGCAAAAGCAATCCCCAGCCCGTGGCGGTAACGTTTATCAATATACGGAACGGCGTACTGGAAGGAAATACGCTGGGTATAGCCCACCTGTATGCCGGCATTGAGTTCATCGTTGCGCCCGGTAAGGTTCCCCTGGGTGCCTTTTATCCCCACGTTCACCCGGCTGAGGCTATGATTTTTTTCCACCCACCACTGGTTGAAGTTGCGGTCCGCCAGCTTGAAAATGGGAAATGCAAAGGTGTACCACCGCTCCCAGACGTCAAAGACGACGTCTGCATAATCCCCGTCCCAGTTCTTGATATTAGCCGTCACATTGAGGAAAAGGGAGGTATTGAGGAGCTGCTTGCGGCGTTCCTCCAGCGTCTCGGCGAGGTCTTTCAGGTAAATGGTATCTCCCGGCACGGTACTCAGTTCCCGGAGGATAATGGTGGTGCGGGTCTTCTTATTCCCGGTGACGATCACATTCCGAACAATAAGATATCCCTGGTTATCGGGGCTATTACCGGCATTTTGCGCTGCCACGGGCAACACGGTTCCAAGCAGGCACAATATGACCAGCATTAAGCAGCAGCGTCTCAGCATGTAGGCACAAAAAAATTAATGACTAAAACCAAATATAATAAATTGGCGATGGAAATTACATGCTGATATAATTCATCAACAGATCATAGTTCTTTTTGACGAGGTCTTCTTCCTGGGTTTCGGAGAAGAGGTATTTGATGGTGTAGTTGAACCGCTCGAAAGTGGCCACCAGCGCCAGCAGGTCGAGGCGGTTGGTTTTCAGCAGGACTTCAAGCCTGCCGGTTTGCGGGTCAGTTATGGTTTGTACGCTGAGCAGGCTCACATCATTGGATTCGGCGATGCGGGCAATTTCGCTCAGGCTGTAATCACGCGGATCGAGGTCCAGCGCGATCAGCCCGCCGGGATCCTTCACGGCGTTGAACTGTGCCAGCGCGGCCAGGAGGGTATCCTTGGAGATCAGCCCCAGGTAATCGTTATCCTTGGTGACAACAGGCAGTACGGAGAGCTTAAACTCATAGAAAAGTTTAAGGGCTTCCAGGTGATGCGCCTGTTCAGGAATAGCAGGTTTAAGATTACCATAAGGCGCCGCCTGCAGGAGGATATCCGGATCTTCCCAATCCAGTACGGTATCCTCGTCGATCAATGCGGCAAACTTATCCTCAACCACCAGCGGCAGTTGGGTAACGTGGAACTCATTCATCAGCCGTAAAGCCTCCGTGCCCGCATCGTTTGGATGCAGTACAGGAATGGTGGTGGATATGAGTTCTCTGGCAATCATCGTCGTGTATTCTTACTACAATAATAACAAAGAAAATCCCAACAGAAAAAGAAATTCCATGAACAGGCCGGAATCGGCATGCTGCAACGGAATAGCACGCGCGCGCTATTCTATACCAATTAGTTGGCGGAATTGTTCTTTAAGCTATCCAGAAATTTGTGAAGGATCTCGTTAAATTCTCCGGGAACTTCCATCATAGGCGCGTGTCCGCACTTGTCTATGAACTCCAGCCGGGAGTTGGGAATTAATTTTTTGAACTCTTCACCCACCATAGGCGGAGTGATCGTATCATTTTTACCCCAGATCAGCATGGTGGGTTGCTTGATATCCCGGAGCTCATCGCCCAGGTTGTGGCGTATGGCGGATTTAGCCAGGGTAATGATCTTGATTACTTTGAGCCGGTTATTAACGATTTCGAACATTTCATCTACCAGTTCCTTGGTAGCGATGGCAGGATCGTAAAAGGTAAGTTCTGCTTTCTTGCGGATATATTCGTAGTCGCCACGTTTGGGATAGGTTTCGCCCATACCGTTTTCGAACAGGCCGGAGCTGCCGGTGAGGATCAGTGATTTCACAGGCGCTTCAGGATGTTTGAGCAGGTACACCAGCGCTACGTGGCCACCGAGGGAATTACCCAGCAGGTGGATGTTGGTGTAACCTCTGGCCTCTACAAATTTATGCACATATTTGGCCAGCCCGCCAACGGATGTTTCCAGGATGTTTAAATCATACAGGGGCAGCATCGGGATAACCACCTTATTATATCGCCTGAAATATTCGATCATGTGCGAGAAGTTACTCAACGCACCAAATAATCCATGCAATAGCAACAGTGGTTCACCTTCTCCTTCTTCTATAAAACTAAATTTACCCTGTGTTTTGATTTCGTAATCCATTGCCTAATCTTGAGTCAATTTTACGCTAAAATAATTCTTTTTATTAATCTAAATAATCTTTGAAGAGAGTCAACTAGGTTGAATATGGTGGGCTGCCTCTTCAAAGAATGCCTGCAATTGCGTGAAGAGATCTCTGAAAAGAGGGATCACTTTTCCTATATTATCCACTGTCCACGGGCCTACTTTTTCAATATAGGGATATACTACAGACTGCAATTTGGTTTCAGGACTTAGCCAGTACAGTTGGTTGGCCATCCACAGCAAAACGCTGTAAATTATTATAAAAATGGCGCTATACAATAAAATTCCACCCAATTTATTAAGCCATCCCAGCAAAACCAGTTCTACCATGCCCTGCAGGGCGGTAGCTCCCAGCCTTACCAGCAGCACCACTGCCAGGAACAGGCAGATATAACACAGCGCCGGCAGCCAGATAAAGTGCAGGTTCCAATGTTGTTGTACGTATAATGCTGTAACCGCGCTGAGTTTGAGTGCTACGACCATGCCCAGTACGAGGCCGATCATGGAAAACACGGCAACGATGAGGCCCCGTGTAAATCCTTTGTAAATCGCAAAAACCATGATAATGGCGAAAACTACGTCTATCGGCATGGGCAATATGAAGGCCGCAGGCCCTTGCGGGCCTGCAGACTATATTATTTCAATAATTCCTTTACCATGGCGGAAATAGCCTTTCCATCGGCCTTGCCTGCCAGTTGTTTGGTGGCTACGCCCATCACCTTGCCCATATCGGCCGGTGAAGATGCGCCTACGGAAGCAATAATCTGCTCCAGCGCCGCGCGCAGTTCCGCCTCATCCATCTGTTTAGGCAGGAAGCGCTCGATCACCGCCAGCTCCTCTTCTTCCTTCACCGCCAGGTCCTCGCGGTTCTGCTGCCTGAAAATCTCCAGGGAGTCGCGGCGTTGCTTGGCCAGCTTCTGCAATATTTTGGTACCTTCTGCTTCGGTCACTTCACCGTTGCCGCCTTCTGCTGTCTTAGCCAGCAGGATAGCCGCCTTGATGGCGCGGAGCGCCCTCAGGTCCACTTCTTTTTTACCCAGCATCGCAGTTTTGATCTCTGCGTTGATAGTCTGTTCTAATGACATATGGTTAATTTTAATGGATTATTGTTGCTGTTCTGCTGCCTGTTTATCCTGGAATTTCTTGAAGAAATCCTTTGCAAACGCACGCATTTCCTCGCCCTGGTCCTTATACTGGGTCGCCCTCACGTAGGTATCCGCCATGGTCATCAGCGTCTGGAAGAAGAAATCGGCCATCTCGTCTACCATCATGTCTTTTGTCCAGAGGTCTATACGCAGCGCCGCCTTTTCAGCAGGGTCCCAGAAGGAAACCATCATCGCCTTGGCTTTGGTCATACGCTCTTCCCTGTTATCCGTTGCGCTCCAGGCTATTGATTCAGGTATCTTGTTCTCGTCCAGTCCAACCTGGATCTGTATGGTAGATGTCTTACTCATGATTTTTAATTAAGGCCACAAAAATAGGCATCATTTAGGGATTTTGAGGTACCGGCCTGGCATCACCGCCTAAAGCTCTTCCGAGGTAGCTCTTCCCCCGCATCATTTAGGGATTTTGAGGTACCGGCCCCGTCATCGCCGCCCAAAGCTCCTCCGCGGCCTTTTCCCAGCTGCTGAAAGCCTTTTGCGGCGGTATTTTGGCAAGCAGCAACGATCGCAGCTGCTCGTCCTTATAAATCCGGCTCATCTTTTCGGACAGGTCGTCCAGGTTAGCCGGGTCGGAAAATAAGGCCGAATCGCCGGCCGCTTCTTTAGCAGCCTTACCCTCTATCGCTACCACCGGCACCTGGCATTTCTGCGCGGCATATACCGGCATGGCCAGACCATCCAGCCGCACAGGGTAAATCATGGCATAAGCGCCGCCGGTGAGCTTTGCCAGGGTCTCCTGGTCCGCCTCCTGTATCCAGTTCACATCATTGCGGAACTTGTAGGATGGCAACGCCTTTGCGATATCCGCACCGGCAGGCGTTGCGGAACCGGCAATCACCAGCTTGATGCTGGACAACTGACGCCGCTTCAGCGCCGAAAAAGCTTTGAACACCGGCATAATATTATTCCGGGGGTGCAACCCGGCCGTAACCAGAAAGTACTCCGCCCCACCGGCAAATTCCCGCTTTATCGCCTCACGGTCATCCCATTCAAGGGGTTGATATAAATCGCTTAGGCCGATGTCCAGCACGGAGAGCTTGGAGGCTACGGAAGGGGCAAAATCCAGCACGGCATCCTTCCCGGTTTCAGAAAGTACGGCAATGCTCCGCGCGCGCCAGAGGTAGTTCATCAGGTTTTTCTTCAGGCGCTTTTGCTGTGCCGGGGATTGCAAACCCGCATCCAGCAGGAACGAGAGGTCCCTGATCAGGAGCGTGGCAGGAATCTTACTCCTCAGCGGCAAAGTACCATCCAGCCCCAGGTACACGTCAGGCTGAAAAGGCTTCATGGCCCTTGGCAACTGCCACTCCAGCCACCAGTAGTAATGCCAGGCCTTTTCCCCGCGCAGCGGCAACACCACCGGCGTTACGTTTGGCGGAAATTCCATCCCCCCGGGCGCCGGCCCGTCAAAGAATAAAATAAACTGGTGCGCCGGCTGCTGCCTGCAAAGTGTAACGATGATTTGTGTGGCCACCGCCCCGGTATCAGCAGGGAGGTCCCTGCGAAGGCAAGCGGCATTAACAGCAATTTTCATAAAAATAGAAAGTCTTGATCTGCCAGCTTGCAAACCTAAATCATTTTCCGCTATGGTAATAATCGCAGGTACCTATAGTGGCTTCTTGTTCGTTATGTAGAATATCTTGGGCGTGGCTACATTGCCTGAATTGCCCGCGGAAATGAGGTTGATCGTCACCTTGTAGGTCTTTAATTCTTTCAGATGTTTTAAGGTAACATCAAAACTGGCATTGGTGCTGTTGGCTACGGCATCCTGGTCCAGCCCGATGCCCGCCGGATCGCTCACCACATTCAGCGTAGTGATCACGCCCTTTTCCGGCATCTTACTGTCCACCTTCACTTTGAAGGTAAAAGTGCTGTCCAGCGCCTGGTTATAAGCTCCTTCTTCCACACCGGCCAGACTGAACTTCAGCGCCTCTTCCTGCACCACAGGAGGAGCGTCCGTTCCTTTGTTCTTCTTTTTGCAGGAAATGGCTGCCACGGCAGTCAGCAGTAAAAAAGCGGGAAGATAGGTTCTCAATAACATAGCATTAATAATATCAGTAAAATTAAAATTTTAAAACATGTAAATCAAATTTTACTTCTTACGTCCAACGCATCTCTCAGGCCATTGCCTAACAGGTTGAAAGCCAACACCAGCAGCATGATAGCAACTCCCGGCGCCAGGGCCAGGGCAGGGTTATGGGTGATGATGAAATTGTAATTTTCTTTTATCATGAGGCCCCAGGAAGGCTGCGGCGGCTGTACCCCTACCCCCAGGAAACTCAGACCCGCTTCCACCACGATGGCCGTGGCAAAATTGCCGGCAGCCACCACCATCACAGGGCCGAGGATATTCGGCAGGATGTGCCGGAGGATAATCCGGCTGTTCCGGTACCCCAGCGCCCTGGCAGCTTCCACAAACTCCAGCTGCTTCAGGGAAAATATCTGCCCCCGGATAATCCTCGCCACGCCTACCCACATGGTGAGCCCCACGGCAATGAATACCTGCCAGAAGCCCTTGCCCAGGGCAAGCGTCAATGCAAATACCACCAGCAGCGTAGGCATCGCCCACACGACGTTTACAAGCCACATCACCAGGTCGTCCGTACGGCCGCCGTAATATCCGGCGATAGCGCCGAGGAACACGCCGATGGTCAGGGAAATGATCACCGCTATAACGCCCACGCCTAAACTGACACGGGTGCCGATGATGAGGCGGCTAAGGATATCCCGGCCAAACTTGTCCGTCCCCAGCCAGTAGGTTTGTGTAAACACCTGCTGTTGCGCAACCACCTGTTGTAAGCGCTGCCAGTCAGGCCGCTCCGCATGCCGGCCATATACCACTACATCCAGCGGATAAGCTTCTTCCACCGTCGTGGCCTCATCTACATAATGCCGGATGATAATAAGCGAGTCTTTTACCTGGTGGGATGTAACGGGTATGTAGGTATAAGCGGACGGCTTTCCGGAAACCAACCGGCGGAAAAAGCCAGTAGGCGGTAAGGCCTGGTCTTTTCGTACAGCCAGCATCGTTACCCTGAATCCCGGCCGCTGCCCTTCTATCTCCAATACCATCCTGTTCGCGTCCGGCGTGCTGTCCGGCGCAATAAAGTAGGCCAGGATGCTGACCAGCACCGAGAGGCACACGATCAGCAATCCCGCCACCGCGCCTTTGTTGCGCAGCAGTCTTTTGAAAGAGGTTTCAGGAGCAGACAAGCGAAAAAAATTTTATCAGTTCACCTTACGGCCTTTCCACTGGTAGCTGCCAAATTTGCCCAGCCACCCGGCAATTACAATATAAGGAATATGAAATATTTGCCCGGGAATAAACCATACCAGCAAGCCGGACTTATTAAAGAAACTGGCCACCGGCAACAGGAAATACAACTCCATGGTAATTTTAAACAGCAGCAGTATCAGCAGCCAGGGCCAGAGCGCAGGCAGGAAGAATGCCGCAATGCCCATGCCCAGCAGGCCGGCATTGAAAAAATACACCAGCATCAGCACATAGGTAATGCGCTTATCCTCGTACTTATCCGCTTTGGACGACCAGCGGATACGCTGGTTCATAAACCCTTTCAGGGTGTCTACCGGTAACGTACGTACGATCACTTCCTCGCTTTTCAGGTACATCACCCCTTCCGGATAAGCGTTGTAAATTTTATACATCAGCAGCATATCATCCCCGGAAGCGATATTGTCGATCCCCTTGAACCCGCCCACATCAAAGAACGCGTCCTTTTCATAGGCGAGGTTCGCCCCGTTGCACATGGTGCCGGCCTGCAGCTGCGCGGCCGCGCCGGTAATGCCCTGCATGGTCATGAAGTCGAGCGACTGCAGCTTCTTAAAGAAATTATCCTCCTTATAAAAACTTACCGGCGCCGCGATGAACTTCGGATGCCTGTCCTCATAAAACTGCACGATCGTTTCTATCCACCTGGGCCCCATGATGCAATCCGCATCCGTGGTAACGATCAGGGTGCCGTTTGACTGGGATACGGCAATTTCAATTGCTTTCTTTTTGTATGAATTCAGCCGCTGCTGCTTGTCCAGCAGCTGGCTCATCTGCAGCAGCCGGATGTTGGCCGCGCCGCAGTTACGCACCACGTCAGGCGTTGCGTCGGTAGAAAAATCATCAATCACAATCACTTCCAGCAGGTGCGCGGGATACGTCTGCTGTTTGAGGGCTTCCAGCAGGGGTGGCAGGTTATCGGCTTCATCCCTGGCGGGAATGATGACGGTAACAGGGGTGGTTCCCATCCGGGGAACAGGTACTACATAATTTTTGAGGCGCTTCCAGCCCAGGCTGTACCACAACATCAGTACACCGTAACCCAGCGCCAGCACCACCATAATAATCAGGAAAAAATGCATTCGGGTTTATATGTTTGATTTTATTACTTGACCTAATTGTGCCGATATCAGCTGATGCCCCTTATCCAGTACAATCATTTTGGACGGGAAGGAGCCATCCACAAAACGGGTCCCCAGTTCCGGCGGGATAACCCGGTCGTACTTCCCGAAGATCAGGAGCGTTTGCACCTGGTACTGCGCCAGCAACCGCCTGCATCGCTGCTGATCGGGCATCATTTTGCGGAGGTTCGTCCAGATCTCATACACCTGTATGCGCTTCTCCGGTTGATCCATCCGGTGCAGCACAAACTTGTAAATACTTTCATTGAGCAATCCCAGTTTACGCCAGATTTTTATCAACCTGAAAAAGAACTGCGGGTGATACGTATTGTATTTGAAAAGCCGGTTGCCGATGCTGGTTTGCGTAACAAACAAATGCCAGGGATTATTCCGTAGGCCATCTCCCGCTACCATGATCAGGCGATCCAGTTTGGCGGCCATGGTTTCCACGGCGCACAGTGCAAGCCTCCCCCCCATGCTGTACCCCAGCAGGGAAAACCGCTGAAACCCGTGCTGTTCCATCAGGATGGAAATAACAGCGGTGAGGTCCGATTTTTCAAAGCCACGGTTCTCCTGCCATTCCGTTTTACCATGCAACGGCATATCCAGGCCAATGATGGTAAACGCCTCACTCAATTCAGCTACCAGGGGCCGAAAATGCGCAGCGCTTTCACCGAAACCATGCAGGCAGATAAGCAGCTGGTTCCCATTGCCTTCGCGTATTCCGTGTAAACGGCTTTTTTTATATGGCAGATAAAATTCAGGCATAACCTAAAAGGGAACAATGATAAGCAAAATAATGCTAGCAGCGGCTGTTTATGTTACTGCGGCCGATCGTTAAGGTTGTTTTAAAACTCTGAAAAGAGGCTTTCCGGGGCGTTCTTATTTCGCAATTATTTAGTTAAATTACAGAACTACCAAAAACAGTTTATCATGGACGCAACAGTTGAAAATAAGCAAGCGCTGAAAGGCGCAGAATTCCTTGTCAGGGAAAGTACTCCTGAAGATGTGTTTACGCCGGAAGATTTTTCAGAAGAGCAGTTGATGATCAAAGACATGGCTGATCAGTTTATCCTGAAGGAAGTGACGCCGGTGGTGGAAAGGCTGGATAAACTGGAAGAAGGGCTCATGCCTGCCCTGCTGGAAAAAGCAGGCGAACAGGGCTTGCTGGGCGCCGCCTTCCCGGAAGAGCTGGGAGGCCTCGGTAAGGACTTTGTTACCGCTACCATCATCAACGAAGGATTAGGCGCCGGCCACTCCTTCTCTGTTGCCATGGCCGCTCATACAGGTATCGGCTCCCTGCCTATCCTCTACTTTGGTACAGAAGAACAAAAACAAAAATATATTCCCAAACTGGCCACCGGTGAAATGAAAGGCGCATACGCCCTCACCGAGCCAGGTTCCGGCTCCGATGCCCTCGGCGCTAAAACCACGGCCAAACTCAGCGAGGATGGTAAATACTACCTGCTCAACGGCCAGAAGATCTGGATCACCAACTCCGGCTTCGCGGACGTATTCACCGTATTCGCGAAAATCGACGGCGATAAATTCACCGGCTTCATCGTGGAAAAGGGTACCCCCGGGTTCACCCTCGGGCCGGAAGAACATAAAATGGGTATCAAAGGCTCCTCGACCCGGCAGATCTACTTCCAGGACGCAAAAGTACCCGTGGAAAATGTGCTGGGCGTAATAGGCAAAGGCCACCTCATCGCCTTCAACATCCTCAACATCGGCCGCCTCAAACTCTGCGCTGCCGCGCTGGGCGCCGCCAAAAAATGTATCAACACCTCCGTTAACTACGCCGTTACCCGCGAACAGTTCAAACAACCGATCGCCAATTTTGGCGCCATCAAACATAAACTCGCGGAAATGGTAATCCGCACGTGGACCAGCGAGGCCGCGCTCTACCGCACCGCCCAGCTGATCGACGATAAGGAAAAAGAACTCCTGGCCGCCGGCAAACCATTCAACGAAGCCCTCCTCGGCGCCGCCGAAGAATACGCCGTGGAATGCGCCATGCTGAAAGTAAACGGTTCCGAAGTGCTGGACTACGTGGTGGACGAAGGCGTGCAAATCCACGGCGGTAACGGCTTCAGCGATGAGTACATCATCTCCAAAGCCTACCGCGATTCCCGCATCAACCGCATCTTCGAAGGCACCAACGAAATCAATCGCCTCCTCACGCTCGACATGACGCTCAAACGCGCCCTCAAAGGCAAAATTGACCTCATGACGCCCGCGATGAACGTGATGAAGGAACTGATGAGCATCCCCGACTTCGGCAGCGATGACGAAACGCCTTTCAGCAAGGAAAAGAAAATGATCGCCAACTTCAAAAAAGCGATCCTCATGACCGCCGGCGCTGCCGCGCAGAAACTCATGGCCAAGCTGGAAACCGAACAGGAAGTACTGATGGACATTGCTGATATGGCTATCGAAACCTTTGTAGCCGAAAGCGCCCTGCTCCGCCTCATCAAACTAAGCCAAAACAAAGGCGAGGCAGCTGCCGCGCTGGAAAAGGACATGGTGCAAACCTACATCTACGATGCGGCGGACCGTATCAACAAATCCGGCAAGGATGCCATCAACGCCTTCGCCGAAGGCGATGAACAACGCATGATGCTGCTCGGCCTCAAACGCTTTACCAAAGCGGAACCTTTCAACACCAAAGAAGCCCGCAGGCGCATCGCGGATAAACTGATCGCAGAAAATAAATACATCTGGTAATTCAATAACGAAATATGCCCCGCACCAATATGCGGGGCATATTTTTGAAATAACCCCTCCTATTTGCCCCGCCTTGTTATCTTTACAACTGATTTACAGACAGGTGCATGAAGCAATTAGCTACAATCTTAACCTCCATTATCGCGGTTCTATTTTTTCCAGTATGGGCTTACAGCCAGGCTTCCATCCGCTTAAGCCAGCCCTCCCGGGATCAAATCAACGTCAGTAACGGCAAACAGTTTATTGCCGGCAGAACCTGTATAGGCTGCAGGCTTACGATTAATAACGATACGGTGCAGGTGTACCCTACCGGCGCCTTCGCCGTGAAAAAAGAGCTGCCACAAGGCAAAAGCACGTTCGTACTCACCGCGTATGATACTACCGGTACCGCCTATACGCGAACCGTTACCTACTATTATAACCCGGCGCCCGCTCCCAGAGCTACCGCTACCTTCCGGATCGACTTCATTGACATCTCCCCCAAAGGCAACCTCGAACTGGCTGCAGGAGATACCATCCGGGTAAAAATGAAAGGCTACCCCGGCGCTAAAGCCACCTGGTTCAACGGGCAGCCGCTGACGGAACTGCCGCCCGCCCAGTCGTCCGGCGTGCCAGGCTACTATGTAGGCTACCACGTAGTGACGGAGGACGATTCCCTGCTGAACGGGAAAATAAATGTCACCCTCAGCAATGGCAGCAACAGTACCACGCTGGCCAGTCCTAACCGGTACCGCTATATGAAACAGGACAAGATTTTCACCGGCCGCACCATCGATAACATGACCTACATCACCAGCGCCACAGAGGGCGACCGCCTCGGGCCCAATAAACTCGGGTACCTGGATAAGGACGTACTGCTGCAGATCGTAGGCAAGGAAGGCGATTATTACAAAGTCCGGCTGGCCAACCGGAAAAATGCCTACATCCCCGAAGGCTTCCTGGATACGGATATTCCCCAGGAAGGCATCCCCGTCAGCGTGATTTCCGATGCCCGGATTTGGGCGGACGATAAGTATGATTACGTGCAGATAGCACTTTCCGACCGTATGCCTTACATCTCTACCCAACAAAATAACCCCGGGAAAATTATCATTGATGTGTATGGCGCCTACGCCGAACAGCGTATCAATAACGATGTGCAAAACGCCCGGGAAATCAGCCAGGTGACCTGGGGGCAGCCTGCCCCGGATGTGCTCCGGATGACGCTCTCCCTCAAACACAATGTTTGGGGCTATAAAATGTACTACGAAGGCAACAAACTAACGGTCAGGGTTAAACGAATTCCGCAAAACCTGGCGCTCAATAATATGACGATTGCCATCGATCCCGGCCATGGCGGCAGCAATACAGGCGGCAGCGGCCTCGCCGGCGTCGTGGAAAAACATATGACGCTGGCTATTTCCCTGATGCTGAAAAATGCGTTTGAAAAAGAAGGAGCGAAAGTGCTGATCACCCGCACCACAGATCAATTCGTGAACAACGAAGAGCGCCTGTCCTTCTACCGGAACGTAGACCCGGACCTGCTCCTGAGCATACATTTCAACTCCTCCTCCAACCCGGTGGATATCTTCGGTACGGCCACCTATTACCGCCATCCCTTCTGCGAACCCTTCTCTACGGCGATTCACAAACGCCTGCTGGAAACAGGTTTGAGCGATTTTGGCAACAACGGCGGGTTTAATTTTATTCTCAACAATCCAACGGAATTCCCGGATGTGCTGGTGGAAACGCTGTTCCTGAGCAACCCCGGCGATGAAGCGGCTATCCTGGACCCTGAATTCCAGCAGCTGCTGATTCAAAAAATTGTGCAGGGCACGAAGGATTATGTCCAGGAGGTGGGCCGGTAGGAGTAAGAACCGCCAAAACTTCATCGGGTAGTGCCCGCGCGCTACCCGATGAAAAAATTTGAAAGCCGGTGAATCCAGTGCCTTAAAGCACCTGCTCCCGCAAATAACCGGACAACCGGTTGATCGCCGCCGCCACTATCTTAATCTGCTCATCCGCCTCTTTCCATCTCCGCTGCTCAATCGCTTCCCTTACACCCGGAATCGTTTTCACGCCATACCCCGTATAAAATCCCGGCGCATACAGCGTATGCTTATACCACGCCCGGTTCGGCAATCCGCCGGCATACAACAGTTGCTGCTCCGCCTGGTACAACGCTTTATTCACCGCCTCGCTGTTAACGCCCTGCTTTCGGGCAGCCAGCTTCAACGTAACGGAATCCAGCCCCACCAGCGCATTCTGCAACGGCGAAAAATCTATAAACGGCACCGGGTCCTTTATCGCCGGCGGCGCCAGGCGTTTAGCCGTATCCGTTGCCAGCGTGTATTTCCCCTCGCTAATCAGCTGGTTCTCCACAGCGGTAGCTTCGCGGAGGTTATTGGAGAGTTCGGACAGCTCTGCGGCATAGGTATTCACAGTTTCATACAACCGGCGGTAGTCAAACGGCAGGTTAACGGCATTGGCTATACGCAGTACGGTATGCCCCGCGGTTTTGGACAACGCTACCCCATAGTCGAAAGTAGGGTCCTTGAAGCGGCGGTAATCGTCATAGGAATCGTAAATCGAATGGTACTCACCACCCGCATCTTCGCCGCCATAGCTATAATCCAGCGATGGCACGCCCAGGTGCTGCAGGAAGGACGAGTAGTCGGACCCGGAGCCCATCGCATTGATATTAATCCCCTGTTTGGAAAGCTTTTCCTTCTTAGCCTTGGGCGTAGCGGCTCTCAGCGCATCCAGCGCCTGGCGGCGGGCCAGTACGCTCACCTTCGTTTGCGGGTCAATGATATCCCGCCCCACTTCGTTCACCAGCGTTTCCAGCGCATGGGAGCCGCTGGCGTTCAGGAAACCCCGGCCGTTGTTATCGGAATTGATGTACACCACGGCTTTTTCCTGCAGCTCTTTGGCGTGGTCTTCCACCCATTCGGTAGAGCCCAGCAGGCCGGGCTCTTCCCCGTCCCAGGCGCAGTACACCAGTGTGCGGGCAGGCCGGTGGCCCTGTTTGGCCAGCGCGCCGATCGCCTTCGCCTCTTCGAGCATGGCGGCAATACCGCTAACAGGGTCCGCAGCGCCATTCACCCAGGCATCATGATGATTCCCGCGCACCACCCATTGATCCGGGTATTTGCTGCCTTTGAGGGTCGCTATTACGTTGTGGCAGGGCCGCACCTGCCAGTCAAATTTCAGTTTCAGATGCACCGGCGCCGTGCCCGGGCCGATATGATAGGTAAAGGGCAGGCCTCCCCGCCAATCCTCCGGCGCCACAGGCCCTTCCAGGGATTGCAGCAGCGGGACCGCATCGTGATAGCTGATCGGTATCACCGGTATTTTCAGGAGGTTGGGCGCCTCTTCCCTGTTGAGCCGCTTCGCATCCGCAGTAGCGCCAACGTTGGGCGTGAGCGGGTCCCCGGGGTATATCACCATATCCATGATGGAGCCCCGCTGTACCCCGTATTCGTTTTTAAACGCCCCCTTCGGATATACATCCCCGCCAAAATAGCCGTCATCCCGCGGGTCGGAGTAAATGATACAGCCAATAGCCCCATGTTCCTGGGCTACCTTCGGCTTAATCCCCCGCCAGGAGCGGCCATATTTCGCAATGACAATTTTGCCTTTCACGCTGATGCCGAGCCGTTGCAGGTAGTCATAATCTTCCGGCAGGCCGTAGTTGACGAACACCAGCCCGGCCTCCACGTCCCCGTCGGCACTCCAGCAGTTATACGTAGGCAGCTGGCCTTCCTGGCCGGAGGTGGCATCTTCCGGGAGGGCAGGCTCCTTCAGCAAAGCTTTGTACGGCCGCGGGCCGCCCAGTTCCAGCACCCGCTCCTGCGGAATGGGAAACAGCACCTGGTAGGTGACCAGCGAGGCATCCCAGCCATAACTGTTGAAGCGGCGCCTGATTTCCTCCGCCACTTCCTTTCCCCTGGCCGAGCTGATATGATGCGGCCTCGAGGCCAGCTCTTTAATCGTAGCGCCTATGCTGGCGCTGCTCAAATGCTGGTCAAATTGCTGTTCCAGTCGTAATTGCTCCGCCGCAGCATCGTCGGGGAAGCCGGATAGTTTCTTCGTTTGCCCGCTGGCAATGCCGCTTAGCAGCACCAGGGCAGCCACCAGTTGACTGATAGGTGATGTGGTCATAACAGATTCAGATTGTTGGTCTATGTGGGTTTGTATCTAATCAATATACAAATAGTCTATTAATTTAATAGGCTTTTTTTGGAGCCATTCCGGGTTGTTATAACTTTTGGTTATGATGCATAAATACAGGTTATAGGCCAAACAGTCTACTTAACCAGTAGATTAATCTATATTTGTAAATCCTTTCATAGCTTTAATGCCTGGAATAAATTTTATCACATTATAAAACAGCATATATATGGGGAAAGCCATCGAGGAGTTTAATGAGTACAGGGCTAAGATGAACGACGTAATCCTGGGCAAGCAAAACAAGGTGATCAACCGCTTATTCAACCTGGATACCAACACCTATGCGGAAGGCGCGCTGAGCACGAAAACAAAGGAAATGCTGGGCCTGGTGGCGTCGATGGTGCTGCGTTGCGATGATTGTATCAAATACCACCTCGGCAAATGCTATGAACAGGGGATCACCACGGAGGAAATGTACGAGATCTTTGCAGTGGCCAATATCGTGGGCGGTACCATCGTTATCCCGCACACCCGCCGGGCCGCCGAATATTGGGAAGAATTGACGGCGCAGTGATACGCATTTTCCGGCGATCTGTCGTAACTTTACATTCTATATAAAACATATATTTAATCCATTCTAATGTCAACAGCAACTATAGCTCCGCAGACCTTAACGGCTAAAGACTTTGCCACCGACCAGGAAGTGCGCTGGTGCCCGGGCTGCGGTGACTACTCTATATTAAAACAGGTTCAAACCATCATGCCTGCACTGGGCGTGCCCCGCGAAAATATTGTGATCGTATCCGGTATCGGGTGTTCTTCCCGCTTCCCGTATTACATGAACACCTACGGTATGCACTCGATCCATGGTCGCGCTACGGCCATCGCGTCCGGCCTCAAGGCTGCCCGCCCTGAACTGAGCGTATGGATCGTTACCGGCGACGGGGACGGCCTCTCCATCGGCGGCAACCACACCATTCACCTGCTCCGCCGCAACTTTGATGTAAACGTCATGCTCTTTAACAACCAGATTTACGGGTTGACCAAAGGCCAGTACTCCCCTACATCAGAGGAAAATAAAGTGACCAAGTCCACTCCTTTCGGTAGTATCGACCATCCGTTTAACCCAATGGCGCTGGCCCTGGGCGCGGATGCGACCTTTATTGCCCGCAGTATGGACCGCGATCCTAAACACCTCCAGGAAATGCTCAAACGCAGCCACGCCCACAAAGGCGCGTCCTTCCTGGAAATCTACCAGAACTGTAACATCTTTAATGATGGCGCGTTTGAAGTATTTACAGAGAAGTCGACCAAAGGCGATGAAACCATCTTTGTGGAACAGGGCAAACCGCTGATCTTCGGCGCCCAGAAAAACAAAGGTATCCGCTTCGACGGCCTGAAACCCGTTGTGGTGGAACTCGGCGCGGATTTCAGTGCGGACGATCTCTGGATCCACGACGAAAACGACTTCCTGAAAGCGCAACTGCTTACCCGCATGTTCGATGATCCTCGTGTTGAAGGACACTTACCCCGTCCTTTCGGTGTGTTCTACCAGGCGCACCGTCCTACCTACGAAGACATCATGTCTTTCCAGCTGGCCGACGTGCTCGAGCGCAAAGGCCCCGGAAACCTT
This sequence comes from Chitinophaga sp. CB10, assembly GCA_001870995.2. Taxonomy (GTDB): domain Bacteria; phylum Bacteroidota; class Bacteroidia; order Chitinophagales; family Chitinophagaceae; genus Chitinophaga. The sequence goes on along the minus strand of MLAV02000008.1, from coordinate 29,963 downwards.
GATAAACTCTTCGCAGGTAACGAAACCTGGACCATCAGGTAACTGCTTTATTTCATAATATCAAAAAGGCGCCGCGGGGATCCGCAGCGCCTTTTTTTTATGGTAAATATTTTATTATTGGGGGGAGAAAGATCTAAGGTAGCCTTGCTGTATATGCCCGTTCACAGCGCATGCCAGCCCTGCCGGCTGCCAATGCCCAAACAGCCGCCCTATGCAGTTAGTGCCCCATAGGCCCGACGCCGAAAGTCACCTGGTACAGCAACACCAGCCCGAAAATCACCATGCTCGATCCCGCAATCCGGTTTAGCCAGATGACATTGGTGAGCGTGAGCTTATGCCGGATCTTATCCGCCACAAATACTTTCAGGATATCGGCGGAAAGTACCAACGCCAGGCAGGTCACATACATCACAATCCGGTAAGCTACCGGCGTAGCGCTGGAGGCAATGCATACCGGCAGCCAGAAGATGATCACCCCCGGGTTGAGGGTATTCATTAAAAAGCCAGCCAGCCATATCTTCAGGTAATCGTGGGTACGGAACATCTCCGGCTTCTCTTCCCCGGTACTGATCCTGACCTTTTTGAAGATCAATGCATACAGCCCCATTCCTATCAGCAGGATCCCGCCACAGATACCGATGGTACGGTTATACCCTTCCAGGCCGGTGATAAATGCAGTGGAGAGGTTGCCGACAGTCACAAACAGGGCATCGCTGAAAGACACGCCCAGCGCAAAACTGATACCTGCCTTAAAACCATTATTGATGCTGTATTTGATAATGGCGAATATTACCGGGCCTACCGATAATGATAAAAATAGCCCCAGTCCTAGTCCCGCTACAATTGCTGCTGTCATGCTTTAATGTTCCTGGTCCTGGTTTGTTCGTTTATTGCTTAACGGTTTTTCCCTCAAGAAATTTTTCCCAGTCCTTCAGCTTCTCGCCTTTCAGCACTCTCGGGAATTTGTTCATCGCCCCTTCCTTGCCCTTGCAACGGAGGTAATCAATAAACACATCGTTCGGCAATACCTCTACAAACACTTCTTTCAGCGCAGATGTTCTTTCCACGGCATAGTCATCGTTGACCTCCGCAAGCGTCTGATCAATGATTTCCCGCACTTTGGCGGCATCTACGTTCACACTGTCTGTTCCAATATACCAGCGGTGCGCAAACAGGTTCTCGTAAGGGAACCCTGCCACAGTAAATTCTCTGATGGTAATACCCAGCTTCTTCTGCACGGTATCGATCGCACGGTTCATGTTATCGATACTCATATGCTCCCCGCAAAGACTGAGGAACTGCTTGGTACGGCCTACAATCACAATTTCATGCTCCTTCACGGAAGTGAACTTCACCACGTCCCCGATGAGGTAACGCCACGCGCCCGCACAGGTGGAAAGCATCACCGCGTACTCCACATCTTCCACCACCTCGTTGATCATGTAAGATTTAGGATTCGGCTTCACTTCGCCCTCTGCATCAAAGTTTTCCTCGTTAAACGGAATAAACTCGTAGAAGATGCCGGCATTCAGCACCAGCTTAATACCCCTGGTGCCGGGGCGGGCCTGGAATCCAAAGGAGCCCTCGGAGGCCATATACGTTTCAATGAAGGTGATCGGCTTGCCGAGCAGCTTCTGGAAACTCTCCCGGTATGGCTCAAAAGATACGCCCCCGTGAATATATATCGCCAGGTTAGGCCATATCTCATGGATATGCTTCACCCCATGGTATTTGATAATTTCTTCCAGCACAATCTGCACCCAGGCAGGTACCCCGCAAACGGTGCCCACATCCCACTGCGGCGCCTTGCGTACAATTAGCTTGATACGCTGCTCCCAGTTGGGCTTACGGGAAATTTTACCGCCCGGCTTATAAAAACGGCGAAACCAGCGGGGAATATTCTTGGCCTGGATGCCGCTCATATCCCCTTCGTAATAGTCCCCTTTTTCGTAAAGTGAAGTGGTACCACCCAGCATAAGGATCCCTTTTTCGTAGGATCTCGGTGGAATATTGAAGTTAGCCATGGAATACAGCTGCTTCACGCCCACTTTTTTTACCGTTTTTAACATATCCTTAGTAACCGGAATATGTTTACTGGCGGATTCAGAAGTCCCGGAACTCAGCGCGAAATATTTAATTTTCTCGGGCCAGCTCACATTTTCCACTCCTTCCAGGCACTTATACCACCACTCTTTATGCATTTTGGTGTAGTTGTGCACAGGTACCTTTTCCTTATACTGCCCTATAAAGTTTGGGTTGTCCAGTATCTCCTGGAACTGATAATGGCGTCCGAATTCGGTGTCCTTGGCCTTCTCCAGCAATCGATGTAACACCTGCAGCTGGTATTGCCGCGGTGTGCCTAACTTGAATGTAAACTTTTTCCTGATCCTCAGCGACCTGGAAATAAGATTTCCTATAATGGCCATTAATTTTTCAATTGAACTGCAAAAATATCGAATATTATTACGATTTGCGAATTACCCCTTTGTGGGAGACATTTAAGCCATCACTATTTCGTAATTGATATTTACCTTTGCCGCATGTTAAAAGCAACCTTGCTCAAAGCTACTGAAGCCGGCGGAAAAATACTGCAACAATATTTTAACGGCCCTTTTGAGGTGAGCAGCAAAAGCTCCCTGAACGACCTCGTTACCGAAGCGGATAAGAAATCGGAAAAAGCCATCATTGAAGTGATTCACGGCGCTTTCCCCGATCATTTTATCCTCGCGGAAGAAACAGGCGTCATCCCGTCCGAATCCAATATCAAATGGATCATCGACCCCATTGACGGCACCGTAAACTTCGCCAACGGAGTACCCCTCTGCTGCGTGTCCATCGGCGTGGAAAAAGACGGCGAAATGATACTCGGCGCGGTGTATAACCCCTTCATGAACGAACTTTTCGTGGCGGAAAAAGGTAAAGGCGCCACCCTGAACGATAAACCTATCCAGGTATCCAAAAACGGCAACTTTAACCAGTGCCTCCTGGTGACGGGCTTCCCCTATAAGTGGGAAGACTCCCTGAACAACCCCATGGTAGTGTTTGAAAGGATCATCAAACAGGGCCTGCCAGTACGCCGGCTCGGCTCCGCAGCTATCGACCTCTGCTGGGTAGCCTGCGGCCGTTTCGACGGGTTCTACGAACACCACCTGCAGGCATGGGATTCCGCCGCGGGATTCCTCATCGTGGAAGAAGCCGGCGGTAAAGTAACCGACTTCAGCGGTAACCGGTATTCGCCCTACCAGAAGACCATCCTGGCCACCAACGGCCATATCCATCAGGCATTGCAAGACCTTGTAAACGGGAAATAGTTATGGAACAGGAAAGAACAGAAATCAACGACCTCGGTGAGTTTGGCCTAATCGACTATCTCACCCGGAACATAGAAATCCAGAATGCCAGCACCGTCCTCGGCGTTGGCGACGATGGCGCCGTGATCGACCATTTCGGCAAACAAACGGTGATCAGTACGGACATGCTCGTGGAAGGCATCCACTTCGACCTCATGTACGTGCCCATGAAACACCTGGGCTATAAATCAGTGGTAGTGAACCTATCGGACATCTACGCGATGAACGCTACGCCTACCCAGATCACCATGAACATCGCCTTCTCCAACCGGTTCTCACTGGAAGCCCTGAACGAATTCTATGAAGGCGTATATGCCGCCTGCGAAAAATACGGGGTGGACCTCATCGGCGGAGATACCAGCAACTCCCATAAGGGGCTGATTATCAGCGTAACCGCTATAGGAGAAGTAGCCCCTGATCAATTCGTGAAACGCAGCACCGCCCAAAAAGGCGACCTGCTCTGCGTTTCCGGCGACCTCGGCGCGGCCTACCTCGGGCTCACCCTACTCGAAAGAGAGAAGAAAATCTACCTGGAAAACCCGAAACTCACGCCGGACCTGGAAAACCAGACCTACATCATCGGCCGGCAACTGAAACCGGAAGCCAGGAAAGATATCATCCAGTTCCTCGAAGAAAGCGACATCAAGCCTACCGCTATGATGGACGTTAGCGACGGCCTCAGCTCCGAAATACTGCATATCTGCAAACAGAGCAACCTCGGCGCCGTACTCTATGAGGAAAAAATTCCGATTGCCCAGGAAAGCAGGGAAATGGCCCTCAAATTCGGCCTCGATCCCACCGCCTGCGCCCTCAGCGGCGGAGAGGATTATGAGCTACTCTTTACCATGAAGCAGGAGGACTACGATAAAATCGTACTGAACGAACAGATCAGCGTAGTCGGCTACATGGCGGATATCAGCGAAGGCGCCCATATCATCACCAAGGGCGGCAACAAATTCAAACTCGTATCCCAGGGCTGGAACGCTTTCCAGCAATAATCACTGGCTTGCATAAACGAAAAAAGCGGGTACCGGCCGGTACCCGCTTTTTTTATTTTATCATACGTTTATTCTACTATCACCTGGATCACCTGGCTGTTGTGCGTAGGTGGCAGTGGATCGGCAAATACGCTGCATTTCAGCTGGTATTTGCCCGGCTTGTCGGGCATAATTACCTCCATGCCTGCCAGGCGCCTGCTGATGGCCTTCGCCAGCGTCAACGGTGTTTTCACCGGCGCGTAGGAAGAATCTTTCGTGGTAAACCCGTACCCGATCACCGGCTCGTTTTTCCAGTTAATGGGCACCGGCTGTCGATACAGGTTCTCGGGCGCCACTACCAGTTTGTAACGCTCGCCCCGGCGCACTTTCAACTGTGTGACGGCTGGCTTTAACTGGATCAGGTTATAGGAGTAGTAGGCGGAATCTACATAATAATCCCAGGTACCCCGCACGCTCACCACACTGTCCGTAATCGGCAGATTCGGCCCGAAGACCAGTACCTCCCTGCCCCACAGCTCCTTCTCGGTATCCCAGAAGTTATACTGGCTGCGGCGCGCATAACGGGAATTGAGGCTATACGAAAGGTGACCGGTGTAAAACATATACTTGGAAGGCAACTGGTAGCTGTTGAGGAACACCACCGGCCTGTCGCCCGCTGCGGCAGCCACCTTTGAAGTCCACTCCCGGTTATGGTGTATCTCCGGGCGTATTTCCGTACCCGGCATAAAATCCCATACCATATACACGCGCACTACCAGCACCAGCAACAAGGTAGCCGGTAAACTGTACAGGAAGGCCCGGCCTTTCCACCCCTTGCGCTTGATCGTTTGATGGGCGAGGATCACAACCGGGGTAAACAGCATCACCGTCCAGTTGGCCTCTACCCTGCCTTTGAAAGTGCTGATCATAAAGAAAACCAGCACCCCGATCACGGAAAATTTCAACGCCCTTTCAAACGTATGCTGGATCGGGCAGATAAAGGCGTAATAAAGCAACAACCAGCCCAGCAGCGGTCCGAACAACAGGAGCTGCCCGGCGAGGTAATCCAGCGTAAAGCTGATGTGGTAGCTGGATGCATTCCTTTCTACCAAATGATATTGTAAAGAGGGGAAGCCATGGTTATACTGCCAGATGATATGCGGCAGGAACAATAAGGTAGTAATGACCACCGCTACGTAATACTTGAAAACCCGCAGCAGGTTGAGGTTGGACAGTACGGTAAAAAATACCAGCAGCACCCCGTGGTATTTACTGTAAAACATCAGCGCCATGGAAATAGCCAGCAGTAAGGTATTTTTCCAACTCTGCTCGTCCACAAACACTTTGTAAGCCCAGAAATAAAGCGCCGCAAAGAAGATCAGCGGCACGTCCGGCACGGCCAGCATGCCACCTACCTGCATGGCTCCCATGGAGCCAATGATGAGGTAATACAGCCGGTTATCCTCTTTGGTAAGCAGCCTGGCCGTTACCCAGAGCGTGAGCGTGTTGAGCATCACCACCAGTAACCGTACTCCCAGCTCATTGTGAAATAAGCTGTAACCTATTTTTATCAGCAGGGCAATCATGGGAGGGTGATCGAAGTACCCCCAGTCCAGGTGACGGGAGTACACCCAATAGTAAGCTTCGTCGTCCCAAAGCTCTGAAAAGCAGGCCTGCAGCAACCCAAGCACCAGCCAACCCAGTAAAAAAAGATTTCTATATTGATTTTTCCGGAGAAATTGAGGTATGCCCATGCGTTCGTTCTTTCGTAATATTTAGCGCGAATATAAAAATTAACAATAAACCGTTGTCGGGCCATTCTCCGGAATAACCAGGAACGATGCTTCGCAGCCAGGGGCGATGCGGCCTATCTTATCGGCCATACCGATCGCCTCCGCGGGGTACAGGGAGGCCATCCGGATCGCTTCCCGCAGGCTGCAGATACCGTTGTTGGCCAGGTTGCGCACCGCCTGCAGCATGGTAAGCCGGGAGCCGGATAATACGCCGGTGGCGCTTACAAACCGGTCTTTTTCCCTGAGGTAGATGTAATCGCCTTCCTTATTTTCCTCCACGGCATCCGTAATGAGGTATAAGCGCCGGCCCATGATCTTTTTACTGATACGCACCGCTGCAAAATCCACATGGATCCCGTCCGCTACAATGCTGGCATATACGCCCGGGTGGTCGTAAATGGCGCCTACCAGGCCGGGTGCGCGGCTTTCCAGGGGCGACATTGCATTGAATAAATGCGTAGCGTGCCGGATGCCATCTTCAAACGACGTATAGGCCTGGGCGTAGGTAGCATTGCTATGCCCTGCATACACGATAATGCCGGCATCCTGCAATTGCCTGACCAGGGCGGGGTCGCAGCACTCCGGCGCCAGCGTGATGATCTTCACCACATCGCTGCCGTTTTCCAGTATCCAATCAATATCTTCCTGGGTGGGTTGTTTGATATATTGAGGCAGGTGAGCGCCTTTCTTCGCGGGATTGATGAACGGCCCTTCCAAATGCAAGCCCAGTACGCCTTTGCGGCCTTCCTGCCAATAGGCTCTTACCGCCTGCATGGCTTGCAGCATAATACCGGGAGAGATGGTGGCCACCGTTGGCATGATATACGCGGCCCCGCCGGCTTTACTGTATTCGTAAGTGCCCGTGAGGGATTGCACGCTGGGGTACATGGAAAAAACTTCGCCATTACCGCCGTAAATCTGCAGGTCGATCAGCGCCGGCGTCAGGTAGGCGCCCTGCAGGTCCACTATTTCGTGGCCTTCCGGTATTTCTTCGGTGGGTGTTATACTGGTAATCAGGCCGTTATCGGTGGATACAGCGTGGTTTTTCAATACTTCTTCTCCGGTAAATATGGTAGCATTAACGTAGGAAGTGGGCATATCTGCTGATTTAGGAGGTTATACTTCGTATAACTCTAAAGGTAGCCCATCGGGATCAGCAAAAAAAGTAAAACGTTGATTTGTGTGGGGATCAATGCGGACAGGCTCCGTTGTCACGCCTTTGGCTGCGAGGTCCTTGACCGCGGTTTCAATATCGGATACGGCAAAAGCGAGGTGGCGCAGGCCCTGCGCCTCGGGGCGACTCACCCGTGGCGGCGGGTCCGGAAAGGAGAACAGCTCAATCACGTAATGATCGCCGATGGCCAGGTCCAGTTTATAGGAATCCCGCTCCTCCCGGTACACCTCCCGGATGACGCGCAATCCAAGCACATCGGTATAAAATGCCTTACTACGCGCATAGTCCGCACAAATGATAGCGATGTGATGGATTCCGTTCAGTATCATGCAGTTAATTAGTCTAAGATGGTAAATGCGTCCGCATCTTTGAGGAAAGGTATATTTTTTCTTACCTCGTCGAGGCGCTCACGGGAAAGGGTGTACGTAAATATGTCCTGCTCATGGGCTTTTTCGTAGATGATCTCGCCCATAGGGTCAATCAGGCTGGTATCGCCGCTGTGGTAGATGTTATTACCGTCGTTACCCACACGGTTTACCCCGATGGCATAGCACTGGTTTTCGATGGCGCGTGCGCGGAGCAGCGTTTTCCAGGCTATGTTGCGCCTTTCCGGCCAGTTGGCTACATACACCAGCACATCATAGGCCGGCGCACCGGTTTCTTCCACGATGCGGTTGCGGGCCCATACCGGGAAGCGCATATCGTAACAGATGTTCAGGTTTATTTTCCAGCCCTTTACGGAGGCAATCAGGCGCTTATCGCCTCCTACGTAATGCTCATGCTCGCCGGCATAGCCAAAGAGGTGGCGTTTGTCGTAAGTGCCGTAGGTGCCGTTAGGCAGCATCCAGATCAGGCGGTTGAGGTACTTGCCGTTTTCTTCGATGATCAGACTTCCGGTAATGATGATGTTCTTTTCAGCAGCCTTCTTCTTCATCCACTGAAACGCGCTTCCATCCATGGTTTGAGCGAGGCGCTCCGGCGCCATGCTGAATCCGGTGCTAAACATTTCCGGTAAAAAAACTACTTCGGTCCGTTCTCCTATGCTGTTGATCTTTTCGTCGAACATACGCAGGTTGGCATCAATATCTTCCCAATACAGATCGGCCTGAATAAGTGTTACTTTTAAATCTGACATCTTTGAAAATTATATAGCAAATTTACTTGCTGCCTGATTAGAAACTTTTTAAATTATCCTACTCAAAATCGGGATTATTTGCGATTTGTTCAAGCGCTTCGCTGATCAGCTCCTGTTCAAAGCCCCGCTGCAAAAGGTACTGCGTGGTTTTATATTTCCGTTTCAGGGGAACTTCGCCTTTTAGCGACCGGTATTTTTTCCCGGCCTGCTGCAGCAATACCTGCCAGTAATCCTCTTCGTCAATTTCCATCATTCCCTTTTTGATGCAATAGGCAGATACCTGTTTCATCTTAAGGGCGGCCTGTATTTTCTTGCGGCCCCACTGCTTCATCCGGAATTTACCGCCGGCGTAGGCTTTGGCAAAGCGCTCCTCGTTGAGGAAGTTATCCGCGATGAGGGCGGCAATGGCTTCCTCCACTTCTTCGCCACGCATGCCCAGTTCCAGCGCCCGGTATTTTACTTCCGAATGGCATCTTTCCTGGTAGGCGCAGTACTGCCTTAATTTTTCCAATGCTTGCGACATCCCGGGATATTAGCGTACAATACGCAGTTTGGCATAATTAAGCATGATCTTCTTTTCGCCGCCGCCCTTAGGGAAAACGACCGTGGCAATGCGGTTGTTGGGCGCGCCTTCCATACCGGTGATGGTGCCGAACCCGAACTTCTGGTGTTCCACCTGCATGCCCGGTTCCATTTCTGCCGGATCATCCGGGGCAAAGCCAGGGGTAGGCACATGCGTGGAAACGGGGCCTGCTGCGGGCTTTGGCGCAGGGCGCGGACCCTGGTTCTGGGAGGCAGCAGGGGCAGACGGTGTGGTCTTTTTCTGCATCCGGTCAAACATATTGGTACCGCCACCAGCGCCCCAGCCGCCGCCATTGGTGCTGCCAAAGGCATTGCGGATAGCGCCGCCGCCGGCGTAGCTGCGATCGATATATTTTTCAGGCATTTCTTCCAGGAAGCGGCTTGGCTCATTTTGCACCAGGTTACCGAAGCGGTAACGGCTGTTGGCATAAGTCAGCCAGAGGCGGGATTTTGCCCGGGTGATGGCCACGTAGAAAAGGCGTCTTTCCTCTTCCAGCTCCTCGCGGGTGTTGATGGACATGCCGCTGGGGAAGAGGGTTTCTTCCAGCCCTACAGTAAACACGACGGGGAATTCCAGCCCTTTGGCCGCGTGGATGGTCATCAGCTTCACCACGTCGCTGTCTTCCTTGCCTTCGTTGTCCGCATCGGTGAGCAGGGTGATCTGCTGCAGGTAAGAGCCCAGGCTTTTATCCAGCAGTTCCCCTTCTTCATCCGGCGTTTCGGTGAATTCCTTGATGGAGTTCAGGAGTTCCTGCACGTTTTCATAACGGGCAAGCCCCTCCGTAGTTTTATCGTTGAAGAGTTCCTTTACGATGTTGGTGGATTTACCCACGTTTACGGCGATGTCGTAGGCGTTGTGTTTGCCCAGCATGGCCTGGAAGCTGCGGATCATGGTCACGAATCCATCGATCGCTTCCAGGGTGCCGCCTTTGAAGCCGAATTCCCTGGCGCGTTCCAGCACTTCCCACATGGTAATATTGTGGTCGTTACTGTAAACGATGGCTTTTTCGATCGTGGTTTTACCGATGCCTCTTACGGGGTAGTTGATAATACGTTTGAGGCTTTCCTCATCGCGGGTATTCATGGTTACGCGGAGGTAGGCCACAAAATCCTTGATTTCCTTACGCTGGTAGAAGGATACGCCGCCGTAGATGCGGTAAGGAATACCCTTGCGCCGCAGGCTCTCCTCGAAGGAGCGGCTTTGGGCGTTGGTACGGTAGAGGATCACGAAATCGCGGTTATCGTAGTGGTTGCGCAGTTTCTGCTCTGCGATGGTATCCGCCACGAATTTACCTTCTTCGTTGTCCGTCATGGTGCGTACCAGTTTGATGGTATCCCCGTCCTGGTTATCCGTCCAGAGGTTTTTCTCAATCTGGCCTTTGTTGTGGGCAATCACTTCGTTGGCCACGTTGAGGATGGACTTGGTACTGCGGTAGTTTTGTTCCAGCTTCACAACGCGGGCGTCGTCATAGTCTTTTTCGAACTGGAGGATATTTTGGATGGTGGCTCCGCGGAAGGAGTAGATGCTCTGCGCATCGTCGCCCACCACGCAGATGTTTTCATGCACGGCGCCGAGCAGCTTGATGATTTCGTACTGGGCAGGGTTGGTATCCTGGTACTCATCGATCATGATGTACTTGAACTTGTGCTGGTATTTATGCAGTACTTCCGGGAAGGATTTGAGCAGGACGTACATTTTGAAGAGCAGGTCATCAAAATCCATTGCGCCGTTTTTGAAACAGCGTTTGGCGTACATGTCGTATATCTTGCCAATCAGGGGTCTGTTGGCCCGCATATCCTCCTGTTGTACGTAGTAGTCGTGCTGGTACTCTTCCGGCCCCATCAGGCTGTTTTTGGCAGCGGAGATGCGGTTGTACACGAAAGTGGGTTTATAGTGTTTATCATCAAGGTTGAGTTCATTGATGATGGTTTTGAGAACGCTCTTGGCGTCATCTGTATCGTAAATGGTAAAATCGTTGGGATAGCCGAGGCGGTGTGCTTCCGCGCGGAGCAGGCGGGCAAACACGGAGTGGAAGGTACCGATATAGAGGTTCCTGGCTTCGCTCCCGCCCAGGATTTTTTCCACACGTTCTTTCATTTCGCGTGCGGCCTTATTTGTAAAGGTAAGGGACAGGATATTGAATGCATCAACGCCGTTGCGCATGAGGTGCGCGATGCGGGTGGTCAACACCTTGGTTTTACCAGAGCCGGCGCCGGCTACAATCATCAGGGGGCCGTTGATGTGTATCACTGCTTCGCGCTGCCGTTCGTTCAGCTCGTCTAAATAGTTTGCCTTCATCACGAAATATGCTGTTTATGAAAATTTTTACTGTAGATCTGAAGGGTGTAAAAGTACAAAAATCCTGCGGAGAAAAACGGGGGAAGTTGGAGGTGGGTATAAATAACAGGTATCCGGTTTTTTAAGGATAACTGAAGCCCGCAAACAACAGGACAGCATATGATATCCGGGTACATCTGTTTAGGGGCAGATGCAGGTGCATGGCCTTCCTTGAATCATTTTCCTGTCCACTACAGGGTTTCATGGATTGTAGCGGTATTGCCGGGGGTTTGCAGGCTTCCGTTATTTAAAAATAATATATATAACTGCTTTACTAGCTTTAATATTCTCTAATAATTTAGTGTCTGGTTATTCTTGTTTTCAGCATTTTCCGGGCAAAGTGGATCCTGCTTTTAACGGTTCCTAATGGTTCATTGAGTATTGCGGCAATTTCATAGTACTTATATCCTTCGAAATAGAGCAGGAAGGGTTGCTTAAAGATAACGGGCAGGTTGTACACGGCCATTTGCACATCCTTCACGCGGAGTTCGGATTCGGCGAAATTACCGATGGCGGAAGGCTGGTGGCTGAGGAGGTAGTCGCCCACGGCGCTGTCCAGCAGCCGGAACTGCCGGTTACCCCTGCGGTAATTGTTAATGAAAATATTCCGCATGATCGTGTACAACCAGGCGCGTATGTTGGTGCCTGCGAGGTATTTATCGCGGTTCGACAAAGCCCGGAACAGTGTTTCCTGGTACAGGTCTTTGGCTGACTCGGAGTCTTTAGTCAGGGTAACTGCGTACGGACGCAGAAAATCGGCGTTTCCTAGTAACAAATTGTTGAATTCGGTGGATGACATAACGGTTAACTTTAAATTTTTTCGAAATGCGCTACAGTAAGCAGCTCCGATGGGAGCAGGGAGTTGGAAAAGACGGTCAGAGATGGTATCCACCGGGCTCCAGACCGGTGCTGCTGGCGTCTTTTTCAGGCATAGCGGAAAGGAGTTATCAGCACCTGATCCTTCAGCCTGACGAAAAGTGCCGTTAATCTGGTGTTTTTAGTTTCATAGTGATGCGTTTTAGTTAGAAAATATGCTTGCATATGGGGCAATCTATAAGGTAAAATCCGGTAGGCTCATCTTTTGCGAAGCCTGAATGACAAAGAGATCAACATGACGCCTGTGATAATAGCATAGAAGCCGAATATCCAGGTTAGGGTGACGGCAGCGGCCACCGGGTTGGATAAGAGCAGTATGCCGAAAAATATAGTTAAAAGTCCCCCGGCGATATACCACCCCTCTCCCGTAATCACCTTCCTGAGCCTGATTGCAATGATGATCTCGAACAGTCCGGCTACAACAGCCCAGAATGCAACCAGGTAAATCAGTGCGGCTCCCGTGGCAAAAGGATTAATAATCGTGAGGATACCTAATATTATACCAACAATACCGGTCAGAAGGAACACGCCCCAGTTCTCGGAAGTCCGCCGGGCAGCGATGGCGCCAATTACAGCAAACGTACCGGCGATGAACAGGTATGCCCCGAAAAACACTACCAGCGTGGTAAATGTAGCGCCGGGCCATACGATAGCCAGGATGCCCAATACCAGCGCAAAAATGCCCCGGAGCAGGAATATCCACCAGTAGTTGCTATAAAAATTAGGCATGCATCCTTGTTTATGGTTTCACAATTGCTGCAATTAACCGACCAGGTGAGCGTTTAAAGCACAATCAGACATTTTTTCGATAACAGTTGTTTCAGCTTAGATGAAAATTCCGGAAAACTCAGCGACCATTCTCACATTCACTACGGGTTGTGTAAAAACAGTTGTATAGGCATCTACACTTTGGGGAAATTTTCCCATAAAAGGGTGTGATGACTATACCGTCTTAGGCGTTTTCATATATACGGTATTTTATCAATAACAGCCGGATGGGGTGATCCTGAAATGATGCCGCTATCCCCTGAAAACATAAAATACCAATTGAACAACAACAGGTTAATTAAAAATGTTTAACGGGTACCCGAACGCTTTGGAATCTGACAGACCGATACGCACTAATGATGCTTAAAACTCGCTAAATAGTATTCACATACAACAAACAACATATATGTTGTTTTCTTAAGACTAGGACTCTATTATAAATTTATAAAATTTTGTTAAAAAAAACAACATCAATTTGGGTACTTTTTCCGGAATCATTTTCAGCAACTAACAGATACGTACATACGAAAAATAGGTTTTCAGCAGGTTGCTTTCCACGTTTACTTTTCCGGCCGGTCTACCTTCAACCGCTCCTCCCTGTTGGCCATTTCCCAGGCGGTATAATAGACCAGCTGCGCCCGGCGGGCAAGGAGTGCAAATTCGATTTTCTCCACGGTATCGCCCGGTTGGTGATAATCCGCATGCGTACCATTAAAATAAAAAATTACCGGGATATTTTGTTCTGCAAATTTGTAATGATCGGACCGCCTGTAGAAATCTTCCGGGTCGCCGGGGTCGTTGTACTTGTAATCCAGTTTGAAACGGGTAATGCCGTTGGCCATCTCGTTGATGGGGCGTAGCTCCGAACTCAACTTATCATCGCCGATGATATAAATGTAGTTGGTATCCCGCTCATGGGCAGGATCGATACGGCCTATCATATCGATATTCAGGTCGACCACGGTTTGTGTCAATGGATAGATGGGATGATTGATGTAATAACCGGAGCCCAGCAGGCCTTTTTCTTCTCCCGACACCAACATAAACACCATGCTCCTACGTGGTCCGTGCCCCTCCTGCCTGGCTTTGGCAAAGGCGGCCGCAATGGCCATTACCGCCGAGGTACCGGACCCGTCATCATCCGCGCCGGGGTATAGCACACTGTCCTGCACGCCCAGGTGGTCATAATGCGCGGTTACAAATACATATTCATCTTTTTTGTCCGACCCTTCCACGATGCCGAGGATGTTAGAGGGCTTGTAAACATTGCTTTTCTTATCGAGGGTGATTTGCACCGGCACGCTAACGTGAACAGGCATACGCAGATGCCCCTTCTGCGTGTCCAGCAGGCTGTCGTTATAGGCTTTGCCCAGCAGGTCCGCCGCCATGGCGGGCGTAATGTAGTAAAGATTGGGGCCTTCCGCCGCGCTGGCTCCCGGCATGTAGATACCCGTATGCCGCAGCTTATTCCTGTTCAGCAGCCGGTAATTGCGGGCATGGGGGGAAATGACGAGCAGGGCCCGCACGCCGGCTGCCCGCGCTGCCGCCAGCTTATTGTAGGTAATACCGTAATCCCGTGGTAAGCCTCCCGGCACGCCTTCCCGTATCAGTACTACCTTTCCCCTTACATCCAGGTTGGCGTAGTCGTTGAAGCTGGCCGTGGAAATACCGTAGCCGGCAAATGTTATCTGGTTGGTATGAATGCTTTCGGACCTGCTTTCCAGCAGGTCGGTAATGAAGTCCTCCCCAAAATGATACTCCTTATCGCGGATGCGGATCTCGCCTTTGATCAGCGTATCCTCATACATTTCGTAAAACTGCTCCCAGCCTCCCGCAGCTCCCGGTTGCACGCCCGCCTGCTGCAATTGCGTAATGATGAAGGACGCCGCCTTCGCCTGCCCGCGGGTAGCGGTTTCACGGCCCTCCATCTGCGGGCTCGCCAATACTTCCAGCAAGGGCCGGATGGTACCGGGATTGATCATGGCCGCATATTTTCCAGCAATGCCCGTGACAGTACTACGCTCCTGCTGGGCAAAACAGGACAGGGGGATACAAAACAGTAAGCCTATGACAGCAACACGGATAGATTTCATGCGGAAGAACATTTAGCCTGGGATACTTTATTAACAAAAAAAAGAGCCGGGAAGTTCCCGGCTCTTTAATATACAAAATTTATAACAGCTGCTTAGAGGCAGGCCATTTTACGTACCCTGTTTTCGTGACGGCCGCCTTCAAACGGGGTATTGATAAATACCTCCACCATCTGGGTGGCTACGGCCACGTCTACAAACCTGGCAGGGATGCAAAGCACGTTTGCGTTGTTGTGCTGGCGTGTCAGCCTCGACAACTCCTCGCCCCAGCAAATGGCGGCGCGGATGCCCTGGTGTTTGTTGGCGGTGATCGCAACGCCGTTGGCGCTGCCGCAAATGAGAATGCCGAATGCGGCTTCTTCCCGCTCTACCGCTGTAGCTACCGGATGCGCGTAATCCGGATAGTCTACCGAATCTTTCGAATGAGTACCGTAATCTTTTACCTTCAAACCTTTTGCTTCCAGGAAGGAGATTACTTCCTCCTTATACTCAAAACCCGCATGATCAGCGCCAATGGCTACCGGCAGTGCAAGATTAAAAGTCAATTTTTCCATAACAAGTAATTTTTCAGATGAATGAAGTTGGCTTAATACTGACTGTTCAACAATTATGACCACTCTTCAATTTCTACGCTCTGCTCTTTATTCTCGCGATCACGCATCGCTTTCTTGGATATAAAGATACTGATTTCGTACAGGAGGTATAACGGCGTAAACACGATCAGCTGATCAATCAGGTCTGGCGGCGTGATTACGGCAGCCAGGATCAGGATCACCACTACGGCATGCCTGCGATAGGAACGAAGGAATTTGGGCGTAATAAGGCCGAATTTCGTGAGGAAAAATACCAGCACCGGCAATTCGAACAACAGCCCCATACCCAGCACGATCTGCGACATGAGGTCGAAATAATCGTCAATGAAGAATTGATTGACCGCTTTATCCGTGATGGTATAGGATGCCAGGAAGTTGATGGTAAATGGCGCCATCAGGAAGTAGGCAAAGAAAATCCCCAGGAAGAACTGGAAAGATACCCAGAAGATAACGCCCCTTGCGCCCTGCAGCTCCTTTTCTTTCAGCGCAGGTTTCACAAAACGCCAGAATTCCCAGAAGATATACGGGAACGAACACACGAAACCGATGATAAACGCCAGTTTGAACTGCAACATGATCTGGCCGACCATCTTGTAGTTCAGGAAGGTGACAGGTACCGGCGTAATACAAAGTGTATCGCCAAGATTAAAAAAATGCCCAATCGCACAAAGCGCCCTGTAGGAAGGGAAGCTGGCATTGGTAGGTCCGAAAATCACATTATCCAATATCTCCTGTGTATAGAGAAATCCAAATATGCTGAACGCGACGATTGCCAATACTGATCTAACGATATGCCAGCGAAGGTCCTCCAGGTGATCAAAGAAAGACATCTCTGCCTTATCGTTATTCTTCGAAAAAAATTTCTTTAACATGTTCTAGTGTTCAAACCGGTTTGAATGCGGTGATCAAAATCAGAGGCACAAATATAGCGGAACGGGATAACAATTTACAGAACTGTTTTACCATCGGAATGCATCATTTCCGCAATGGTTTTACCTTTTTTCGCAGAGTTCGCAAATAACAGGAGAATGGTAATGAGAAAGAAGAGAAGGAGACCCGGGAGTTAGGACAAAAAAAAGAGCCAGCCCGAGAAGAATCAAGAGCCGGCCTTTCATCCATTGTTTGTTAACCCCAAAAAAGTTGAATTCGAGAATGTCTTTGGCTTCCAGGTCAACTACTTACCTAATTGATGGCAAGCGTTCAGAATAAGTAAGAATCTCTGGTCGCTTTATTTGTAATACAAAAATAACGAGAAATATTTTATTATCAATGTTGGAACACTTTTTTTACAACCTTTTAACAAAAATCAAATCATTGTGTTACATCATCAATAGCAAATGTAGACATTCCGTGTTAAATTCCTACTACTTTTTTAAAAAACGTTTTAGCAAAGATTGTTATTGTCTTGTTAACGCAAATATTATAAAAAAATATAAATAGTGTATATTTTTTTTATGAGCGGTTTTCAGGCGTGCAAAAATTGCAATTTTTTATCCTAAAATCTTCATTTTGACCATTTCTATCCTTGTGTCTGTCACATTCAGAATATCAAATTCATAGTCATCTATGATGATGCGCTCTTTAATTTTCGGAATTGTTTCGTGATGATTGATGATATAACCGGATAAAGTTTCGCTTTCATCTTCCGGAAAATCCAATCCGTACTTCTCATTCAAGTAATCAAGTTCGAGCCGGCCGGAGAAAATATATTCCTTCTCTGCGATCTGCTTTTCCACGAATTCCTCTTCGTCATGCTCGTCTTTGATTTCTCCGAAAATTTCTTCCAGCACGTCTTCTATCGTAACGATACCGGCGGTTCCGCCAAATTCATCCACTACCCAGGCAATGCTTTTCCTTTCTTTATTGAATTTACTCAGCAGGTCGATCGCGCTCATGGTTTCAGGCACCGCGAGGATGGGATGGATCATGCTTTGAATATCCTTTGGCGCCTTAAACAGGTCCAGCTGGTGAATGTAGCCTAGGATATTATCTATACTGCCATCATAGATCACTATTTTGGACAGCTTTGTTTCCATAAACTTGCTGCGGGCGTTTTCAATCGGGCTGCTGATCTCCAGGGCTTCGATTTCCTTTCTCGGGATAAGGCATCCCCTGATCTTCACGTGCGCGAGGGAGAGCGCGTTTTCAAACAGCTCGGTGTTCAGCTCCTGGTTTTCGCTGACGTGCTGCTGGGATTGGCGGATGAAGTTTTCCACATCCACGCGGGTGAAGGATTCCCTGTTTTCCAGCAGGCGTACGTTAAAGAGGTATTTCAGCATCCATTCTGCAATGGATACGAGTACGTTCCCAATGATGTACAGCGGCTTGGCGATCATGGAAATCGGCAGGGCGAAGAAGCTGAGCAGCGCCTCGGGCCGGGAGCGGAACACTGCCTTGGGGATAAAAAATCCCAGGAAGAGGATCAGCAGGGAGGCCAGCAGCACTTCCAGGAAGATAACCAGCGGCTGCATGTTCGCAATTTCAGGGGCTGCCGCTGCGCCCAGGGGCTGGATGGCGCCTGCCAGCATGATACTGTAGATCACGATGGTGATGGTGAACCCTACCAGGCTGGTGGCCAGGAAACGGCTGGGATGCTCATTCAGGCCGGCAAGGATTTTACCGGTAGTCCTACCCTGTTTCTTTTTGAGTTCAATACTGAGCTTGTTGACATTCGCAAATGCCGACTCAATACCGGCGAAAAAGCCCGCCAGCAGTACCAGAAAGACTAAAATTATAAGTGTATAAACGTCCATCTCAACAAAAATAACAAATTAGGAAAACCAACCATCACAGGGCTATTTTATATTTAAAAAATCTTTTACCAGATTTTTTACTTCTTCATAGGCCCTTTCCAATATATCATTCACTACAATTTTATCGAATTCGTGCGAAAAAGAAAGTTCGTACCGGGCTTTTGCCAGCCGTTCGTCCAGGGAGGCCTGGGTTTCGGTGCCGCGTTCGCTGAGGCGCTCCCGCAGGGCGTCAATGGAGGGCGGCTGAATAAAGATCGTCAGGGCTTCCTGGTGGTATTTCTCCTTTATGGATAAAGCGCCCTTCACATCGATGTCCACCATGGGCACCTGCTCATTACTCCAAATCCGTTCCAGTTCACTCTTCAAAGTACCGTAATATTTTCCGGCGTACACCATTTCATATTCCGCGAAGGCGTTTTCATCGATTTTCCGGTGAAACTCATCGGTGGTCATGAAGTAATAATCCCGGCCGTGTACCTCGTTGGCGCGGGCCTCGCGGGTGGCGGCGGATATGGAAAATGCCAGCTGCGGCATTTCCGCAAGTAATTTTTTTACGATGGTGGTTTTACCTGCACCGGAAGGAGCGGTAACGATAATGATCTTTTTTTCCATATTAAATTCCCGGGTACCCCAAATACAAAACCCAAAAACCAGTATTTAGCTGCTGGTATTTGGGCTCTGTTGGCAGGGTATGAACTTGAAGATTTATATTAAATACGTTTGATATCGGCGCCCAGTTTCCGGAGGCGTTCATCGATATACTGGTATCCGCGGTCGATCTGGTCGATATTCTGGATGGTGGATTTGCCTTCCGCGCTCAATGCGGCGATCAGCAGGGAAACACCGGCCCTGATATCGGGGCTCGACATGGTGATACCACGGAGGTTGTGCTGGCGGCCAAGGCCGATCACTACGGCGCGGTGCGGATCGCAAAGTACGATCTGCGCGCCCATGTCGATCAGCTTGTCCACAAAGAACAGACGGCTCTCAAACATTTTCTGGTGGATCATTACACTGCCTTTCGCCTGTGTGGCCACCACCAGTACTATACTGAGCAGGTCAGGGGTAAAGCCTGGCCATGGGTGATCGGAGATGGTGAGGATGGAACCGTCCAGGAAAGTCTGTATCTCATACGTATCCTGGGAAGGTATGTAGATGTCATTTCCACGGATCTGGAGGTTAATCCCCAGCTGGCGGAACTTTTCAGGGATAATGCCGAGGTGTTCCACGCCGGCGTTTTTGATCGTGATCTCACTTTGGGTCATGGCGGCGAGGCCGATGAAGGAGCCGATTTCGATCATATCCGGCAGCATCGCGTGCTCGCAGCCTTTCAGGTACTGCACGCCTTCGATGGTCAGCAGGTTGGAGCCGATGCCCTGTATTTTGGCGCCCATGCGTACCAGCATTTTACACAGCTGCTGCAAATAAGGCTCGCAGGCGGCGTTGTAGATGGTGGTGGTACCTTCCGCCATGACGGCTGCCATCACGATGTTGGCGGTACCGGTTACGCTGGGTTCGTCCAGGAGCATGTAGGTGCCTTTCAGCCCGTTGGTTTCGAGACGGAAGAAGTTATCGTCCGAATCGTATATAAATCTTGCGCCGAGGCGTTCGAATCCGATGATGTGGGTATCCAGGCGGCGGCGACCTATTTTATCGCCTCCCGGTTTAGGGATGAACGCTTTTCCGAATCTGGCCAGCAATGGACCGGCAATCATAACGGAGCCGCGTAAACGGCCTGATTTCTTTTTAAATTCAGGGCTCTGCAAATAGTCCAGGTCAATGGCATCGGCCTGGAATTCACAGACATCTCTGCTCACACGGTTAATCTTCACACCCGCCTCGCCGAGGAGTTCTATCAGGAGGTTGACATCTACGATGTCCGGGATGTTGGATATGGTTACCTTTTCAGGGGTAAGCATTACTGCACTGATGATCTGTAAAGCTTCGTTTTTGGCGCCCTGGGGAATGATCTCCCCTTGCAGACGGTTGCCGCCTCTTACTTCAAAAGCACTGCTCACTACTTATTCCGGTTTTTGTTGAATTTGTTATTATGCTTGTTGTTATTTCCTTTGCCTGGGTTGTTGCTTCCGCCTTTGAACTTCTGGTTTTGCTGGAAGTTTTTGCGTTTGCCGCTGCTGGTGCGGAAATGATCCCCGCCGGCGGTATTGCCGGAAGGCTGTGTAAACACCTGCGTGCTGGCTGCAGCAGGGGTTGCGCCGGGATGGTAATCCAGCTGGTTGCCGGTAATGGCCATCAGCTCTGCCTTGATGGCATCGTCGTGCACACTTTCCTTATGCCAGTTGCTGTAGGCCAGCTTCATGTAGTTGGCGATCACCTGGGTGAATCCTTCTTTTTTTTCCGGGTTATCCTCGGAGATCGCTTTGTCGATCACCATTTCCAGGTTCTTACCAAAGTGCCTGTTCCTGGGGTATTTTTTAGGATAATCCAGCCGTTCAGGCCTGGCTTTTAAAGTTTCTTTGGTAGGAATCGGGTAGGGTGATTCCACCTGCAGTTCGAAACCGGATATATTGAAGATGTGATCCCAAAGTTTATGTCTGAAATCCTCCACATTCCTGAGATGCGGATTCAGCGTACCCATCAGCTCTATGACCGCCATTGCGTTGCGCTGGCGCTCCATATCGTCCTCTATGGTCAGCAGGTATTCCACCATTTTCTGGATATTCCTACCGTACTCTTTCATTATCAGGTGATTACGCGTGGTATTGTATTCCATTAGTATTATTTAATAAATTATTTTGATGAGGAGACATCTTAATGAGAACAAATGTGATTCTCAAAAGGGAAGAAGTTAATCGGCAACATCATTGCAAACATAATAAAAAAATATGAGGAACATTTCACATCCGGGCATAGTTTATAAAAGCATAAACAGGTTTGCCCGGGGAAGTTACGGGAGGCCGGTTACCCGAGTCCCTATTTTTTCTTAGTTTTAACTATGCAGCATCAAAAGATCCCCATTCTCCTATTGCATGGCGCGCTGGGCGCGGCCTCACAGTTTGAAGCGCTTACCGCCGCGCTGGAACAGCACTATGATGTACATACGCTGGAATTCAGCGGGCACGGGCAGCAGCCTTTTTCCGCGGAAGGCTTCAGCATTCCTGTGTTTGCAGGAGAAGTGTTACGTTACCTCGAAGAAAAGAACATTGATTTTATCCACCTGTTTGGCTACAGCATGGGCGGCTACGTGGCCCTTTACCTTTGCCGGCATTACCCGGAGCGGATCGGGCATGTAATCACCCTGGCCACCAAGTTCAACTGGAACGAGGCCACCGCCACCCGGGAAGTAAAGCAGCTCAACCCCGAGCTGATAGAAGAGAAGGTGCCGGCCTTCGCCAGAACCCTGGAAGCACGGCACAGCGCTTCCGACTGGAAGGAGGTGGTGAATATGACGGCATTGCTGATTGCGGAGCTGGGGCATACCAACCTGCTGAAAGCGGCGGACCTGGGGCAGATTGCCTCTCCCTGCCTGGTAATGATGGGGGATAAAGACGGCATGGTGTCTTTCCAGGAAACCATCGAGGCTTATAAATCGCTCCCGCTGGCACAACTGGCTATTTTGCCGGATACGGTACACCCACTGGAAAAAGTGGACGTACCGTTACTGGCTTATCATATCAGGCGTTTTACCACCAGTCAGTTTGATTGATTATTCATCGCCCATGGCGATTTTACCCCAGTTATTCAGCTCCTCTTCCGTCCAGAGTTCAGGGAAGAAAACGATCCGCTTATTTTTCGGAGGCAGGAACTGCTGCCAGTTGGTACCGCCGGTGGCGGCGATATCTTCCGGTCTTTTGTGCAGGTAGCGTACGGCTGATTTATAGTGCATCAGCGGCCAGCGGACGTTGATGTTCAGGTCGTATTCCCGCAGGAGGGGCTTTACTGCTTCCTGCTCCCCGGCGGACAGCTGTTTGTATCGTAATTGTATGTTATTGTCTTTATACCGGGTAGCTGTTTTCAGGAATGTTTCCATATACTTCAGCTCAAACTGGCGCAGGGTAAGGGTCTTCTTACCGGTGGCCAGCTCGGTGGCGCCGCTCCGCCAGTAGATATTTTCCAGTACTTCCTTCAGCTCCTTTCCGCGCACCTGTTCCCGCTGGGGCTCATACACGAGGTTGGCCAGGGAGGTGGAGCAGATTTCAATTAACCGGAACTGGCCGCTCTGGAAGCCGCTGGCGGGCAACAGTGCCATGCGGAATTTCAGGAATTGCTCTTTATCCATTCCGTCCACCATGATCTCAAAGGAGCTGATCAGGCTTTTGAAATAGTTATTGATGCGCTTCAGCTGCACCATAAAGGTCTCCGCCTTTGCTTCCGGCGCCTGGCAGATCTGTTCGATGGCCTGCAGGGTCAGTTTAAAGTACAGTTCCGTTATCTGATGATACATAATAAATATGCTCTCATCCGGAAAGGGCGTACGGGGGTGCTGCAGGTTTAACAGCACATCCAGTTGAATATAGTCCCAATAAGTAAGGTAATCCGCGTACAGAAGCCCGTCCAGGTAGGACGAGAGGTTTTGACCCATCGCGGCATATTTTTCTTCCAGCCGTTGTATTTTTTCGGCGATTTCTGTTGTAACCATGGCGAAATTTAATAATTAAGAATGAAATGGCAACTACGGCCAGCTCATCCCGCCTTATTATTCTACCACATTGATCGTACGGTAAAAACTTTCTTCCAGGGAAATGAGGGTTTCGGTTCTTTCAATGCCTTTTATTTTCTGCAGTTCGTCGTGCAGGATGCGGCGGAGCTGGGTGATATCTTTACAGATAATTTCTGCGAACATGCTATAGCTACCGGTGGTATAATTGAGGCGTACCATTTCGGGTATCTTTCTTAATTCTTTGGCTACAGTATCGTACATGGAGCTTTTTTCGAGATATATACCGATAAAGGCAATTACATCATAGCCAATCATTTTTAAATCTACATGTAATTTAGTACCTTTAACTATACCCAGTTCTTGTAGTTTCTTCATTCTCACGTGGATAGTACCCCCGGAAACAAACAACTTTTTTCCCAGGTCTGCATACGAGATTTCTGCATTATTCATCATCTCGCTGATTATCTGCAAATCAAGTTTGTCAATATTCAAATTGTGGCTCATTTTTACAATTTGTTTTTGAATGTTTTAAAGTTATATGCAAATATTTAAAAAATATCGAAAATTCAAAAATTTTTCTTAAAAAATTTGCAAAGAATCACCAGCCTATTTAGATTTGCATCATAATCATTACACAAAACGCGATTGAAAAGCAAAAGCAGTATTGATTATCACTTATTGTGGGATGATGAAACTGGCAGACATGCCCTCTTGTCTCGGGGGTGGGGATCACAGGATAAACGTAGTATAATTGGGTTGACCACTAATCTTACTTGTACTATGGCTAACTGCCCCGTGGAGGTTCGACTCCTCCTCCTACAGCTGAATTGGTTTAAAGAGCTTGCAGATCACTGATTTGCAGGCTTTTTTGCTTTTAAGGCAATTATAATATCTCCTTCTTTTTAGCCCATTTTCAGGGCTTGTGTTCACCTATATGTTCACCTCTTAACCCTCCTCCTCTTTTCTATTTTTTTACTATTAAAATACTGATAATGAATGAATTATTCAGTACAAATGCTTGGCTATATAAATCAAAAGCCAATTTGAAGGGACAAGCCCCCATATATATAAGGATTACACTTGGCAGCAAGCATATTCATTTGTCAACAGGTATATGGATTGATTATGATAAATGGGGTGAAGGTCAGGCCAGTCTTAGATTTAAAGATGGGCAACAGATCAATAAACTGCTGGACATACAAAAAAGAAAGCTGCAAGATATTTATATTGACCTGAGAGAAAGGAATGTAAAATTTGGAGTGGCTGATATAAAGGCTATTTATCTGGGGAAAGATCCAACCAGTAAAACCCTGCTTCAGATCATTGATTATCATAATAATCTTGTTAAGTCTGAGATAGGCACCAGTTATGCCCAAAGTACCTACAATGGCTATTTCTATTTTAAACAGAAGGTACAAGCCTTCATCTCTCATAAAAAAATCAGTGACATACCCTTAAAACAACTTGATTATCAATTTATAACAGAATTTGAGAATTTCTTAAAGGTTCATTTTAAAAATAAGCAAAACACAGCTTCTAAGAATTTAGTAAAGCTGAAAAAAATGATGACAATGGCCACCAATCTGGCTTGGCTTGATAAAAACCCATATTCCAGCATCAGACCCAAAAAAGAAAAACCAACCAGAACTTATCTCACCCAGGAAGAACTGATCCAATTTGAATCAAAAGAGGTCATCCACCCCTATTTAAGAATTACCAAGGATTGTGCATTACTTCAGATTTATACAGGGGCTTCCTACATTGATCTGAAAGAGTTAACTACTAAAAATCTTGTAACTGGTGCTGATGGCCATATTTGGCTGGTTTACCACAGGAGAAAAACAAAGAAAAGGGCTACAGTCCCTTTACTTCCTCCTGCTCTAGCATTGATAGAGAAATATGCAGACCACCCTTGCAGACTAAAAAAAGGACTCCTGCTTCCAATCATCAGTAATCAGAAAATGAATGTGGGATTGGATAAGCTCATGGAATTATGTGAAATTTTGAAGGTGATAAGAACCCATAGTTTAAGAAGAACCTTTGCAACAACCATCAGTGTAAGGAATGGGGTTAGCATGGAATCTACCAGAGATATGCTAGGACAAACTGATGTGAGAACCACCCAGATTTATGCTGTGGTGGATGATTTCAAAATCAGTGATGAAATGAAAGGTGTTTTTGAAAAATACAAGGAGAGGTAAAACCCAGGTATATTCAAAGTTCATTATCAAATTGGAAGCCTTACCAGATTTAAGCTGGTAGGGCTTTTTCTATTATTTCACAAATTTAAAATTGTTAGAAAATGATATTATTTAGCTGGATTGCTTGGAGTTTTACTGTTGTTGTATTGAGTTGGATTATAGGTTGGGCCACAATGGAGCTTGGGTTACCAATCAAATATGCCCATCTGGAAGACCATTTCATTGCTATTTTGATAAGGGGATTCTTATTCCTGTTACTGATAGTGGCAGTGCTAAAGGTTTTTAACTGAAAATATTACCAGCTAATCAAATAGGTTAGCTGGTTTCTTCTTTACATATTTAAGAGTTAATTCCTATATTGAACATCCAAAACATAATTCTGAAATGGCCAATTCCCAGCAGCTACATTTCCAGCTTCAACCCTCTCCTATTGATTATTTCAAGTTAAAGGAAGATTATTTTAAGCCTCACTGTAATGTTTCTAAAGATGTAATTAGCCTTTCAGGGAATGATAAATACATACAATATCCAAAGCACCTCATCAATCTTGATTTAGAAAAGAAAGAAACAGTAGTGTTTAATTTTCCTGTTGGGAAAGGGAAAACCACAATTTGTTATGATCTCATAAAAGAATATGATAAACTGGGGTGGTATGTGATTGTTTGCAGCCCCTTTATAAAACTTGTTGACAAAGATTTAGAAAAAATAAAACAGAAAATAAGTCCTCCTTATATTGATACTGGCTTTTTAAGTGGAACACCAGATAAGATATGTAGCTACCATGACCTTGGAAATGGTGATGAACTTACCCAGATTGCATATAATTTCTGGCCATTTACATGTAATGTTCACATAATGACTATCAATTGCTTGCTTGGTAATCCTGGGGAAAGTGCTATTGAACAGAACATTCATAAAAGCAGGTATATTGATGACTTGCTGGAAGCAACTCAAGGGAAGAAAGTTGCCTTATTCATAGATGAACTACATGAATCAATACATAATTTTGAACCTTCTTTTGTTGCTAATCTTTTAAGATGGAAAAATAGAGTTCAAAAGGTGTATGTGGCCAGTGCTACTTTTACTCCAGCAACAATTCCTGCAATAAAAGCTATTTCTCTGCTAACAGATAGGAATGTGCATGTATATGAATCAGATAGGTTTAAAAACCTAACACAAGCTGAAATACACCTCCACATTACCCCATATCCCATTAATGGTTATAACAAACAATTTCTAAATGGTATAGATGGTAAAATACAAGAGTGTAAAAATGCAGGCAAACTTGTTAATATTTTAACTGGGACTAAGTCTATTGCTGAAAAAATAGCTGAAAGGAGCTTCAAGCATGTAATTCAATCAGAAGTTCAAAAAAGAAAATATCAGGGAACAGATGTAGTTCATTTACTTACTTCTGATACTGAATTAGAATATCAAAAGAATAGTAATAATCTAGGCACTAACTTCAAGACTGGAGTTGATATAGTTAGTTCAAATGAGGTGTTGTTTATTGTTATCCCTACTATTACAAGCAGCCTACACTATGGAATTTTCACAGATGGAATACCTTCTATAATTCAATCTGTTGGAAGGCTGAGAAATGGTGGGGAAATACACATTTTTATTTCAGAACCAGACATTCTAATGGATCAAACCAATACAGGGTATCCTCATGAAATCTCCATAAAGAAGAGTTCATCATATCAGCAACAAAATGCAGGATATGCAATTCTGCATGGGGAATATAATAGTAAAGTAAAAGACCTAGCTAGTGAAATATCACAAATGGAAGCTGGGATTTTTCAACCCCAGTACTCTAATATGTCTACTCAGGCCAAGAAGGATCAACTAGCTTTGTGGTATCCAAATTTTCATGAGTTTTTATTAAATAAGAGCCAAAGAATATTGGTAATAGGGCATACCTCCTTTGGAAAGTACCTATCTCCTTATATTTTATGGGCATGTTTAAAAGATCAATTTCAGAATGCTACATTAAAGGAGATTATCCACCATCTTCCTCCAATAAAGAAAATCACAATTTCTCAAACAAATAGGCCAGCAGTTATTAAGGGGTTATTAGCACAAGAGAATGAATACATCCAGCACAATACTTTTAGGTCAATTGTTCAGAATTTCCCAAACTTGCTAAAGCAAAGTGAAAATGATGAAGGTGTAGTTTGTCAGCATGAGTATATGTTTAATGACAAGGGTATATTATCTCATAGGTTAATGAAGGATCAGCCTGGATTTTCAAAGGCATTCCTGGAGGAAGTAATCTTTGTCAAAACAGGTGAAAGGTTTTCTCTATTAAGAAAGGATTATATCAATGCCTGTTTATTAGATGTTCAACAGGGTAATGTATATCATGAAGATAAAATCAAAGAAGCCTATAGAAAGCTATTAGAATTGAGAGATAAATTTATTCATTGGTTCCAAAGCAAGGTTATTAGTAAAGATAGTAGCCATTTAATACCTACTAAGGCTTATCTGGACATTCCTGATTCATTATTTTATGAATCAGTAGAGGTATTTACTTTTCTTAAAGAGAATGACAAATTAATATCCACAGATGTCATCAGTATTTTGCAAAGATTCAAAGGAAATCTTACTGATAAGAATAAGGAGAAAATTTATAAAACCTTAGAGGAGTTATTTATTAATGTGACAGGTAAAAGGGTGGAAAATAAGCAGTTTTATGTTTTGGAGGATAATTATGTAGTTGAAATTCAAAACAATTTTACCATTCCCCTATTATAAGATTGCCAGATTTTACCCCTGTCCTATTAGGGTGAGGGGGTAAATTTTGGCTGACCTAATGAAATTTAAATAATTCATCAGGGGTTACCCCAAGAGCCTTGGCTATGGCTGAAACATGAGAAATTGAAGTATTAATAATTCCCCTTTCTATTCTACTAATTTGGCTCATAGGGAAATCACATCTGTTAGCCAGTTCTTCCTGACTAATCCCTTTAGATTTCCTGATCTTTTGAAGATGCTTACCAAATTTTTTCAGAAAATCTTCATCCCTGAAATATCCTTTGTTATCCACAAAGACAAAAAGACAGGAATAGTCATGTTATTTCCAGAGCAAATTTGCCTATTTTTAAAATTTCTAATATTTTTGAGGAAACAGACTTTCAACCAAATGGGTACTTTTTTCTCTATCCTGGGATTTATATTCCTACTGCTAATTCTGAAATTTATTTATGATACCTACCTTACCAATAACACTGAAAAGAGATGGCAACATCATGTAAAGCACAATCCATCTGATAAAGAATATTATGAAAGAAAATTTGGGCAATATATAGATACCACTCCAACCCTTAATTACAAAGGATTTTACCTTCATAAAAGTGAGGTTTTAATAGATGGAATATTGTATAGGTCTGCACAAGGAATTTTCTTTTCAGATGTTGATGCCTTTATATTTAAAATGAAAGAAAATGATTTTGACATGCACCCAGCACAGATAAAGAATAAAATACCTACCCTATTTACAGAAAATAGTTTTGCAAGAATTGAGGCTGTAGCTGAATATCAGCTGGAAAGGAATAAAGTAAGAATAACATTCAATTTTATAGATAAGAAGTATGAGGAGTTTGAAGGTGAAATAACTGAAAATGGAATCATATTCAATAGCCATTCTTCAGTAACCATTTTAGGGATAACAAAAGAAATAAAACTTTGCAAGAATGCATTCTTTCAGTTTCACATTATTCAATAGAATATAATCATTATACAACACTAAAGCTATGAAAAAACTATTAACAATTACCCTTACTCTTTCCATATTTTCTCTGTTTATTTTAGGCTGTAAAAAGGACAACACTGATCCAGCAAATTCACCCAAATATGGTAATTGGGTAAAACTCACCATTGATGGAAAGGAATATATTTCCTCTGCTGGTAAGGTTTTTAACTCTCCAACTGACCATACACTTATAGAAAGTGCCTTGGAGAAAAATGATGGCTATTCAAATTTCTATATCCTTATATTAGGAACCAGTGTAGATTTTAATCTGATGATTCTTGGAAGTAGAGGTCCTGCAAATGGTTTAGGTGTATTCACTATTTCAGATGGCAATATGCAGGAAAGATTTTCTGGTGGAGAATCTTATAGTATCAACAGTGGTCAATTCAATGTGACTAGGTCTGAATCACAACTTATAGAAGGTACTATTACACTAGAATTATTCAATGGGTCTAAAACCAAAACAGTTTCAGGTTCATTTAGAATTTCAGAGCCTAACCATTGATAAAAAGTAAATACTGTTAGTATCAACCTGGCTTATTAGTCAGGTTTCTTTATTTTATGGAATTGATATATAGATACTTATGTCACCCCCCAGACTCACTATTAGAAAAAGGATGTATAATAATGGGAATGTCAATTTTACATTCCATAAATCACTTTAATAGCATTAATCTCAAAAATAGAACTTGAATTCTCCCTTCCCCAAATTTTTTTTACAAGTCTTTCCCCATTAAAAGGTAGTGCCATCTGCTCACCCTTCCTCCCCTGGGCTTGGGTTATACCCTGCCTCTTAATCCTATTACTTAAATTATTAAACACATTTTTATGGTAACAATTATCAATGCTCTCAGGAGGGAAAAATGTAGACTTCCCCGAACTTCGGCCATAAGAATTAGAGTTATGAATTGATTCATTAACTTTAATCTTGACCATGAAAAGAAAAAATTTCACAGAA
>MLAV02000007.1 GCA_001870995.2 Chitinophaga sp. CB10 | reverse complement strand
GTAATCTACACTGGTAAAAATGCTACACCACAGGTAGCAGATGCGCATGATCCTGCCACTACCATCACAGTGCCGGTAGGTGACAGCGTACGCCTGGTATGGACTGTAACCAGCTTTGTAAACGGTCAGGTAATCACCGAATGTGCCGCTACTACTGACACCGTAGCCATCTATAACTACGCGGCTAACGCTGCTGCTGTAGCTGGTGAAGACCAGTCCGCTTGTGCGCAGACAACACCATTCAAATTAACAGCAACACCAGTAGCTGGAACAGGTAACATCCAACAGGTTGGTACCTGGACAGTAATCTATACTGGTACAAGCGCCACGCCACAGGTAGCAGATGCGCACGATCCTGCCACTACTATCACAGTGCCGGTAGGCGACAGCGTACGCCTGGTATGGACTGTAACCAGCTTTGTAAACGGTCAGGCTGTAACCAAATGTGCCGCTACAACTGATACCGTAGCCATCTATAACTACGCAGCTAACGCTGCTGCTGTAGCTGGTGAAGACCAGTCAGCATGTGCGCAAACAACACCATTCAAATTAACAGCAACACCAGTAGCTGGATCAGGAAACATCCAACAGGTGGGTACCTGGACAGTAATCTATACTGGTAAAAATGCTACGCCACAGGTAGCAGATGCGCACGACCCTGCCACTACCATCACAGTGCCGGTAGGAGATAGCGTACGCCTGGTATGGACGGTGACCAGCTTTGTAAATGGTCAGTTAATCACCGAATGTGCTGCTACTACTGATACCGTAGCCATCTATAACTACGCTCAAAATGCCGCTGCGGTAGCTGGCCCAGACCAGGCCGCTTGCGCGCAAACAACACCATTCAAATTAACAGCAACACCAGTAACCGGACCAGGCAACATCCAACAGGTGGGTACCTGGACAGTGATTTACACCGGTACAAACACTACACCACAGGTAGCAGATGCGCACGATCCTGCCACTACCATCACGGTACCTGTAGGTGACAGCGTACGCCTGGTATGGACGGTGACCAGCTTTGTAAACGGTCAGGTAATCACCGAATGTGCCGCTACTACTGACACCGTAGCCATCTATAACTACGCGCAGAATGTTGCCGCAGTAGCTGGTGAAGATCAGAATGGTTGTGCGCAGACTACTCCGTTTAAACTGGGTGCAACACCAGTATCCGGAACAGGTAATATCCAGCAGGTAGGTACCTGGACAGTAATCTACACCGGTACAAACACAACGCCGCAGGTAGCGGATACGCACGATCCGGCCACTACCATCGTGGTGCCTGTTGGTGACAGCGTACGCCTGGTGTGGACTGTGACCAGCTTTGTAAACGGTCAGGTAATCACGCAATGTGCCGCTGCTACCGACACCGTTGCCATCTACAATTACGCAGCGAGCGTGACAGCAGTGGCCGGCGGTGACCAGGAAGCTTGTGCCCAAAAAACGCCGTTCAAATTAACCGCAACACCGGTTGCACAAACTGGTAATATCCAGCAAACCGGAACATGGATCGTTAACTATAATGGCACTAATCCAACACCAACAGTTAGTGATATCCATGATCCGCACGCTACCATCCTGGTGCCTGTTGGAGATAGTGTAACCCTTGTGTGGAGCGTTGCTACCACCAACGGTACCTGCGCTGCCTCAACGGACACTATGATTATCCGTAACTACGCCATCGCGGCTAAAGCAAATGCAGGAAAAGACCTGACAGATTGTAACAGAACTACCGACTTCACACTGGAAGCAGAGGAACCAACCCCTGCTACAGCAAGCGGTATCTGGACCATCATAAAAGGTAACGCTACCATCCGTGACAAGTTCCTCCACAATTCCGGAGTGTATGTTGCGCCTGGCGATACCGTTACCTTACGCTGGACAATCACCAATGGTACCTGCGCTTCCACCGAAGATGAAATGACCATCATCAACTACCTCAAACCAGTACCTGCAGTAGCCGGTCCTAACAGGGAACACTGCGACGTGGATACCTTCCACCTCCACGCAAGCGACCCTGGTGTAGCCGGCGCTATCGGAACCTGGATTGTAACAGGTGGCGACAAAACAAAAGTTTCCATCAGCAGCATAAACGATAAAGATGCAATCGTAACGGTAGAAGCGGGTCAAACCGTTCAGCTCACATGGGTGGTAAGCAACGGCGTCTGCGACGCTACCAGCTCCAGCCTCACGCTGATCAACCGCAAACCGATCCTCGGCAATGCCATCAGCGCAGATCAAACGCTCTGCCTGAGCGAAACTGCCAAAGCGCTGACAGGTGGCGCGCTGACAGGCGGTGACGGTACCTACAGCTACCAATGGCAGTCCAGCACTACCGGCGCTAACGGTCCGTTCACCAACATCAACGGCGCTACCAACGATAGCTACCAGCCTGGCGCGCTGACACAAAACACCTGGTACCGTCGACTGGTGACCTCCGGTCAATGTATCGATAACATCAGCAACGTGGTAAGTATCGTGGTAATTACCAAACCTCCGTTTGTCGTAACTACGCCACCATCCTTCACTACTGAATGTGTACTCAATAAAGATTACACCACCATGTTCGGTAAACCGGAATTCAGCCACGCTCCTTATACCAATGAGCAGCTGCAAATCACCTGGAACGATGCTTCCGTAACCGTGAACGCTTGTACCAGGACGATTACCCGTACATGGACCGCTACCGACAGATGCGGAACCAGCGTGAAAACATCGCAGACCATCACCATCGTGGATACAAAAGCACCGGTGTTCACTACGCCTGCGCCACGTGATACAACCGTGGATTGCGATAAAGTACCTGGCTTCGTCAACCTGACCGCTAAGGACGATTGCGGTGGCGACATCAACATTGCTCCGGTAGAAACAAGAAAAGATATACCTGGTAATTGCGGTAACAGCTACCAGCTGATCAGAACATGGACCGCTAAAGACGCCTGCAACACCGGCGCAACGCTCACTCAGGTGATCACTGTAGTGGATAGAACCGCCCCGGTATTCAATGTGCCTACGCCGGCCAACGTTACGGTGGATTGTGATAAGATCCCTGCGGGTCAGCCACTCACCGCTACCGATAACTGTACGCCAGGCGTGATCACTGCTCAGCCGAAAGACTCCATCGTTCGCAAACCTGGAGACTGCCAGAGCAAATACCTCATCTACCGTAAATGGACGGCCCTGGATGAATGCGGTAACGGTAACACCACCGTACAGATCATCACCGTACAGGATACTACCAAACCAGTGTTCTCCATGCCAGCGCCTAAAGACACCGTGGTAGATTGTGATAAGCTGCCTGGATGGCCTGTAATCAGCGCTACCGATAATTGCACCGGCAGCGTACAGGTAATCACCAGCTCGAAAATTGTGAAGATCCCTGGTTCCTGCGCAGGTAACTACATCGAGATCCGCACATGGACAGCTACGGATGCCTGCAACAACGTGGCTACCATGCAGCAGCGTGTAACCGTTCAGGATACTGTTAAACCGGTATTCACAATCTTGCCGCCGGCTGATACCACTGTAAGCTGCGACGCTATCCCTGCACCGGCTCCGAATGTAACGGCAACGGATAATTGCAGCACCGGAAATGAAGTGAAGCTGATCAGAACGATCACCACCGAACGTATCCCGGGTGCATGCAACAACTCTTACCGCATCATCAGAACCTGGACCGCAATGGACGCTTGCGCTAACAAAACAGAAGTTCGTCAGGTGATTACCGTGGTAGATACTACCCGTCCGGTGATTGCGCCTGCTCCGGCAGACATTGAAATCTACTGTCAGGATAAGATACCTTCTTCCCCGACACTGATTGCAACTGACAACTGTGATCCTTCATTCCCGAAAAAAGTGACCTATACAGAGGATCCTTATGTAAAAGATATCTGTAACGGTTACACCATCATCAGAAGATGGTCCATCACGGATGCATGCGGAAATAAATCCAATGATGTGATTCAGCGTATTATCATCAAACCTTGTGATAAACCTAAGCTGAACGCCAACCTGCCGCAAAACTGTTCCGATAATCCACGGATCGTGCTGCAGGCAGTAGGTAGCGTGACACGCCCAACTTACACCCTGGTAGGCATCACACCTTCCAACGCTGTAAACGGCCTGCCAATCACACAAAGCAGTAATATCTTCAACCTGAACGGTGCAACAAGTGCATCCTTCATCATTACAGACGGCAGAACCGGTTGCTCTTCCGACACCGTGACCTACGATCTGAAATACACCCAGAAACCGGTGGTAAATCTTGGAAAAGACACGACCATCTGCGGTGGCAACAGCCTGGTACTGGATGCGGGTGCAGCCAACTTCGGTTACAACATCCGCTGGTCTACCGGAGAAACTACACAGCGTATCAACATCACTAAAGCTGGTACTTACTGGGTGAACGTATCCAACGGCCAATGCGGTACCACCGATACCATCAAGGTTGGTCTGATCCCGACTCCGCTGGTGGATATCCCGGATACCACTATCTGTCGCGGACAGTCCGTGAAACTGGATGCCTTCGTCAACGGCGCTACTTACCTCTGGAGCACAGGCGCGACCTCGTCTTCCATCCTGGTAGGTACTCAGGAACAGTTCTGGGTGAAAGTGACGAAGAGTGGATGTATCACCATCGATACCGTGAAAGTAAGCGTGAACCCGCCACCAGACATTAGCCTGAGCCGCGATACGACGATCTGCCCTGATCAGTCTATCATGCTCACCGTAAATTCCAACGGCGGCCGTATCCAATGGCAGACCGGCGAAACCGGCAACTCCATTGTGGTAAACAAACCGGGTAACTACTGGGTAGCCGTTAGCAGAGATAACTGCGTGGTGAGAGATACCGTAAACGTTCGTATGAAACCGACGATCAAAGTAGACCTCGGCCCAGACAGGAATATCTGCCCAGGCGCGGCAATCACCCTGGACGGTACCACTGAAAATGCGATCTCCTACCTGTGGAATGATGGCGATCCTAACCCGATCAAGAAAATCACCGCAGCAGGTAATTACAAAATCGCCGTAATGGATAAATTCTGTCAGCGCGTGTTCATGGACAGCGTGAAAGTGAATGTGACAGGATTGCCGAAAGTGAACCTTGGTAACGACACCGTAATGTGTAAAGGCGAAACCCTCACACTGCGCGCATTCGGAAGCGGTATCACCGCGGTGCGCTGGGATAACGGATCTTCTGCTCCAACACTCAATGTAACAGAAGGCGGTACTTACACCGTGACTGTATTCAACGATTGTGGAAGCGCAACTGACCAGATCCGGGTGGACTTCACGCAGTGCGAACCTAAACCGGAGTTGCCAAACGCCTTCTCTCCAAACGGCGACGGACGTAACGATGTGTTCAGACCAGTGGTTCGCGGACCAATGTATGAATACGAACTGCGTATCTTCAACAGATGGGGTGAGCTGATCTTCATGTCCTCCGATCAACACAGAGGATGGGATGGTAAACACAGAGGCGTTCCTGTAGAAGTAGGCACCTACGTATGGTGGCTCACCTATAAGAAATATGCCGGTGGCATGCCTAATGTCCTCAAAGGTGAAGTAACTGTAATCAGGTAATAGTAACCTTGAATAGTCAAAAAAGCTGATCTCCCCGGAGATCAGCTTTTTTGTTTTAAAAAGAACATTCGGATGTTGTAAATTGTATAAGACAAAAAAGGGAAGTATGAAATCTTACGAAACAGTAACAGAAGCCTTGCAGGACCTGCGCCAACGCGGCTATACCGCTGACTTTATCCTGCAGTTCGATTGTATTCAGGGTGGGGGAGATAACAGGAAGTTAAAGCCGGAGGAATTTGATATCGAAGAAGTCTATCGCTTTGAAGGGGAAACAGATCCCGGCGATGAAAATATTGTTTACGCCATCAGAACCCTCGATGGCACAAGGGGTACGCTCATGCATGGCTATGGCGTGTACTCGGAAGATATTTCAGATGATATGGTTCGTAAACTGGGTACGAAATAAAGATAGGTAGAAGGCGCCTGGCAACAGGCGTCTTTCTTTAATGCAGGAAACCATCAATTATGTCATGTTAAACGCCTCATCACCCAACCATAAACACCTTTCTTTAATGCAGGAAACCATCACCCAACCCTAAACACACTATACCCGCTTTCCCAATCAATATCCGGTAATGTATGCTTCGGGTAAATACCCACCATCGTAGACCCGCTGCCACTCATCGTCGCATAAACAGCGCCGCTCTCATACAACCGGTTTTTAATCGCCGCCAGCTCAGGATGAGCCGCAAACACCGGTCCTTCAAAATCATTACCGATTACACCTTTCCATTCCTCCACGGGCAGTTGGATCGTTTCCCTAAGGGAACGCTGCGGGGCAGCAGGAGTGAGCTGCTTAAAAGCCCAGCCGGTATTTACATGCAGGCCGGGATAGATGAGCAAAAGTGAATATCCCGAAAGATCCAGGCTTAACGGCGTTAATATCTCCCCCCGGCCAACGGCAAAACAAGGCTTATTCGGTATAAAAAACGCGCAGTCGCTGCCTAACTGTGCCGCATACCCGATCAGCTGCTCCTCGCTGAGGCCCAGTTGGAACTTGCTGTCCAGCAGCTTCAGCATAAAAGCGGCATCGGCGCTGCCGCCACCCAGTCCGGCCCCGATAGGTATATGCTTATGCAAATGAATCTGCACCGGTTGCACGGCAGGGTAATCCCGCTGCAGCAGCTCAAAAGCCCTGATGCAAAGGTTGTCTGCACTGTTGCCCGGCACTTCAATACCGGTACTGGTAAATTGAAGGGCAGGAGCGCTCAGTATTTCCAGGGCATCCTGCACGGCTACCGGGTAAAAAACGGTTTCCAGGTCATGAAAGCCATCCGGGCGCTTATTGGTGACGTACAGGCCCAGGTTGATCTTACAGTTGGGAAATACTACCATGGGAAAATATTTTACATAGCAAAGCCTGCCGGAATCAGCATACCGGGGTGTAGAATTGCTGCCATTAAATTTGAATTATTTGCTTTTACGGCTGTTGATCTCGTCGCGGATAGCAATGGCGCGGATGTAATCCTCCTGTTCCAATACTTCCTGGAGCAGCTGCTGCAGTTCGTCCAGGTTCAGGGCTTTCAGGTCGTCTTCCGCACCTTTCTCATGCTCCTGGATGGTAGGCGTAACCGGTTTGCTGCTTTTTTTGCCAGCCGGATCATCTAACAAAATACCGGCACTGTTGAGGATGTTTTCGAATGTATATATCGGACAGCCAAATCTAACGGCTAATGCGAGCGCATCTGAAGTCCTGGAGTCAATTTCTATGGTTTCGTCGTTGCTGGAACAGATCAGCTTGGAGTAAAATATACCTTCCTGCAAGTTGCTGATTACTACTTCATGTAATTCAATGCTAAATGCATTCATGAAATTTTTCATCAGATCGTGGGTGAGGGGCCTGCTGGGTTGCATTTTTTCAAGGGCTACGGCAATCGCCTGCGCTTCAAAGCCACCAATCACAATCGGCAAACGGCGCAACCCATTTACCTCTCCCAATACCACGGCATATGAATGAGTCTGCGTAATGCTGTGCGATAAAGCAACTATTTCCAGTTCTATTTTTCTCATATCTGTCTTGCGTTGTCGCTGAAGGTTTTATAAGACCGTGAAGTTAGAAAATAATTCCTTATCTAAAAAAAAACTATAAGATTAGGGGCACTTTTATCAAGAAATCAGCGAACAAACACAAAATTCAAAGGAGATGATGCATCGCCTTTGCGGTAGCACCATCTCCTTATATATAATGAGCTTAGTTCAGGCCTTTGTACTTTTTAACTGCCTCGGTGAGCCTGGGCACCACTTCGAAAGCATCGCCCACAATGCCATAGTCGGCAGCCTTGAAGAACGGCGCTTCCGGATCCTTATTGATCACCACAATCACCTTACTGCCGTTCACCCCGGCCAGGTGCTGGATCGCCCCGGAAATACCAATGGCGATGTAGAGGTTGGGACGAACAGTGAGCCCCGTCTGGCCTACGTGCTCGTGGTGCGGACGCCAGCCCGCATCGGCCACCGGGCGACTACTAGCCGTTGCCGCGCCCAGCGCATGCGCCAGGTCTTCCACCATGCCCCAGTTTTCAGGCCCTTTCAGACCACGGCCGCCGGATACAATGATTTCCGCCTCTGTTAATGGAATTTCACCGCTGAGCGTATTCTTCTTCACTACTTTCACTTTAAAGTCCGCATCGTTGATGGCAGGGCTGAAAGCTTCCACCGTTGCGGTATCTGTACCCGCGCTTACCGCGAAAGTATTGGGTATAATAGATATGATCTTCTTCTCGGAAGTAATGTTCACATTCGCGAAAGCCTTCCCGGAGAACACGCTCTTCTTCACCACGAATCCATTGCTGGTATCAGGGTAGGAGATAGCGCCTGCTACCAGTCCTGCCTTCAGCCGTGCGGACACGCGCGGCGCAATGGCCTTGCCATCGAAATTATGCGGGAAAATGATCACGGCTGCACCTTCTTTTTCGGCCGCTGCTGCAATCACTTTTGTATATACTGTGGACTCAACTTCGTGCAAACGGGCATCTGCCGCATGCAGCACTTTGGTGGCGCCATAATTGCCCAGGGCCGCCAGTTCTGCGGCATCCGCCGCGCCCAGCACTACTGCGGTGGCGGTAGTGCCTAATTGCGCCGCTACTTTGGCGCCATATTGTACGGCTTCCAGGGCCGCTTTTTTAATTTTACCTTCTGCCTGATCTGCGAATATTAATACTGACATTGTTTAATTTTTTGAAGTGGAAAATTGGGTTACCCTCACCGGTGCTTAGATCACTTTTGCTTCTTCGTGGAGCAGCTTCACCAGCTCTTCCACATTGTCCGCATTGATCAGCTTCACGCCGCTCTTGGCAGGCGGCAGCTCAAAGCTCACCACGCTGGTCAGGCTATCCGCTGCAACAGGTTCCACTACTGTCAGCGGTTTGGTTTTGGCGGCCATGATACCGCGCATGTTAGGGATACGCGCTTCCGCCATACCTTTCTGGCAGGATACCACTACCGGCAGTTCTACTTCGCAAACTTCCTCACCGCCTTCAATCTCCCTGTTGATGGTCGCTTTGGTGCCATTCAGGTCAAATTTGGCAGCGATGGATACATATGGTAATTCCAGCAGTTCCGCCACCATACCACCAATGCCGCTACCATTGTAGTCAATGGTTTCCTTACCGGTGAAAATGAGGTCATACTGCTGTTCTTTGGCGTGTGCCGCTATTTGTGATGCGATATAAAAACTGTCTCCACTGCTGGCATTGATGCGATACGCATGATCACCGCCGAGCGCCAGCGCTTTTCTGATAATGGGGTCACAATCCGCTCCACCTACAGTTACCAGGTGTACATCCGCTCCAACGGTTTCCTTCAGCTCCAGGGCGCGTACCAGGGCATACCATTCGTCATATGGGTTAATGATGAACTGGACCCCAGCTTCATTGAATTTCGTGTTATTGTCCGTGAAAGCTATTTTTGCAGTCGTGTCCGGAGTTTTACTGATACAAACTAAAATCTTCATGGCCGTAAACTGTTTTGTTTAATAATGCGGTATCAGCAAATATATTTAAATAATATAAGCCAACCGCCACCATGATGGATGATTTTACGCAGTTTTAAGTTATTGCTGAAATTGGCAATATGTGTATCTTGCGGACTGAAAAACAATTACTTATAAATTATTAGCAGGATGGACAGAATCGCGCAGCTGAAGCAGTTCCTGGAAGCCAGTCCAAACGACAGCTTCGTGAAACATGCACTCGCTCTCGAACATATCAAGCTGGGAGATGATATTACCGCCAGGCAACTATTTGAAGACCTGCTCGCTTATGAGCCCGGCTACACCGGGTCGTATTACCACCTCGGCAAATTGCTGGAAAGGGCAGGCGATAAGGAGGCGGCCATAAAAGTCTATGAAACAGGTATGGCCATGGCCAAAGCGGCCAACGAACGGCATACCTATAACGAACTGCAGTCCGCCTACGAGGACCTGGTTTACTAATCCAACAACTATCGCATGCCGCATCAACTGCTTCATAACTTTCTCAATTTTATTAAAGAACACCTGCTGTTCGATCCCTCCCAGCAAATACTGCTGGCCGTTAGCGGCGGGGTGGACTCCATGGTGATGGCCTGCCTGTTTAAAGAGGCGGGGTTTGCAGCCGGCATCGCCCACTGCAATTTCCAGCTGAGGGGCGATGAGTCCGTGCGGGACGAGTCCTTCGTGCGCGACCTCGCCAGCCGCCTGGAACTGCCTTTCCACGAAACCCGTTTCGACACCGCCGGCTACGCCGCTGCCCACAAGGTATCCATCCAGATTGCCGCCCGGGAGCTGCGCTACCAGTGGCTGGAAGAAGTGCGGGCTGCCAACGGGTACGCCTATATCGCCACCGCCCACCACCTGCAGGACAGCGTGGAAACGGCCCTTATGAATTTTGCCAAAGGCACCGGTATTGCCGGCTTACACGGGATACTGCCCAGGTATGATAAGATCATTCGCCCCATGCTGTTTGCAGAGAAGGATACGCTGGTAGCCTGGGCTACCCGTAAAAACCTGCAGTTCGTGGAAGATAGCTCCAATGCAACGGACAAGTACACACGTAATTATTTCCGTCACCATGTCATTCCGGTGATCCAGGAAAGCATTCCGGCTGCGGTGAAAAATATGGCCGCTACCATTGAAAAGATCCGCGAGGCGGAGGTATTATATATGGAGTCGGTCAACCGCCACCGCAAAGCCCTGCTGACGCAGAAGGGCGACCACTGGATGATTCCCGTGCTGAAGCTGCAGAAAACCATGCCGCTGCAAACCATTGCCTGGGAAATATTCCGTGAGTTTGGCTGCTCCTCCGCCCAGCTCCCGCAGGTGCTGAACTTGCTGGAGAGCGAGTCCGGCCGATACGTGGAAACGCCTACCCATCGTATTTTACGCAACCGCGCATGGCTGCTGATCACCGCCATCCAGGATACGACTGCGCCCGTGATTTCCATTGCGCCGGAAACCACTCATGTGCATTTTGGAGGCGGACAACTGCACCTGCGCAGTATCGATAAAGCGCATGCAGGCAGCATTCCGCAGTCGCCCGATACCGCCTGGGTCGACGCTGCGCAGCTGCGCTATCCCCTGATCCTCCGCAAATGGAAGCAGGGTGACTACTTCTATCCGCTGGGTATGCGGAAGAAGAAAAAACTCAGTCGCTTTTTTATTGATCAGAAGTTGTCCATTCCAGAAAAAGAGCAGGTCTGGGTATTGGAATCGCAAAAGCGGGTGGTATGGGTCATCGGCATGCGTATCGACGACCGGTTCAAGATACTGCCGGCAACAGAAAAGATGTTGTCCATCGAATGGCATAAATAAAAAAAAGCGGCCAACACATCATGTGCTGGCCGCTTTACTATAATAAGCTTACCGTCTCAACAACGCGTCCAGGAAGTTCTGCGCCAGCTCCGGCCGCAGCACGATGGGCGCTACAAATCCGAATATCGCTCCCCAAATATGCGCGTCGTGCCCCACGTTATCCATGCCGCGTTTAGACATATAGCTGGAATAAGCGAGGAACAGCACCGCGTAAATCACCGCCGGGATACCAATGGCAAAGTAGAGGTAAATTTTTTCCCAGGGATAGAGCAGGATGGTAGTGAACAATACGGCGGAAACCGCGCCGCTGGCGCCTATGGCCACATAATGACTATCGTTCTGGTGTTTGAAGAATCCCGGGATATTTCCTGCGATGATCGCGAGGATATAATACACCACGTAGGTCACTTTCGATCCGGTGATGGCCATGAACAACATCTCCGCGTACCTGCCAAAAAAATACAGGGTGAGCATGTTAAAGAACAGGTGCATATAGTCGGCATGAAGGAAACCGGCCGTGATAAAGCGATACCACTGGTTATGGTGTTTTACCATGTAAGGCTGCATACTCATTTTATCCCACTGTGAGCCGTTGCTGAACGAAGTGATGGAAACTACGCAGGTGATGATAATTATGATTAATGTAGTAGACATAGATTGCGGGTTGTTAGACAGAATGTAAATGTAATTATTGATGATGATATTTTTCGCGGTTTAATACAGTGTACGCCCTGTATAATTGTTCCGTGAAAATGAGCCGTACCAGTTGGTGCGGGAAGGTGAGCGGGGAGAGGGACATGGTAAGTTGCGCCCGTTGCAATACCGACTGGTCGATGCCAAATGCGCCGCCAATGAGAATGATCAGCTGCCGGGTGCCGGCATTGGTGCGTTGCTGCAGGAAATCTGCAAACTGCACGGTCGTCATCATTTTCCCTTTTTCGTCCAGCGCCAGCAGGAAATCCGTTGGCTGCAGGAGGTCCAGGATAATTTTAGCCTCCGCTTTTTTAAGCTCCGGTACAGAGAGGCTCGCCGCCTGTTTAACGGTCGGGATCAGCTTCACTTCAAAATCCACGTAATGTTGCAGGCGTTTTTGAAACACCGCCATACCATCCCGAATATAGGGATCATGTTCCTTTCCTATGCTCCAGAGTTGAATTTTCAATTGCTATAATTATTTAATGATCGCTGTAAAAGTACGTGGAAATCAGAAAATTATAGGAAAATGAAAAAAATATTTGGTGAAATGGAAAAAACCCATACCTTTGCAATCCAATCACAACAAATGGCTCCGTAGCTCAACTGAATAGAGCATCTGACTACGGATCAGAAGGTTTCAGGTTTGAATCCTGACGGGGTCACAAAATGATGAATAAAAGCCGCTTTCTGAGCGGCTTTTTCATTTGTAATCACCTG
Source organism: Chitinophaga sp. CB10 (assembly GCA_001870995.2). Lineage (GTDB taxonomy): Bacteria > Bacteroidota > Bacteroidia > Chitinophagales > Chitinophagaceae > Chitinophaga. The sequence goes on along the minus strand of MLAV02000007.1, from coordinate 294,701 downwards.
CAATCGCTTCCGCTTTTTTCCCACCTTTCATGGCTTTTGTGTCTGTAGTTTTTTTATTTTTCGGGAGAAAATTTACCGTTTCGGATACGGTATGGTTCCGTTAACACGCACGCACTTTCTACTCCGTGTATCCGTAAACGTTAGTGCCGCCTGAAAAAATAATTTCGAAATAATTTGCTGATTTAAAAAACAATCCTACATTTGCAACCCGTTCAGGGAATGGCTGCGTAGCTCAACTGAATAGAGCATCTGACTACGGATCAGAAGGTTTCAGGTTTGAATCCTGACGCGGTCACAAAGCAACAAAGGCGTATCGTTCATGATGCGCCTTTGTTGTTTTTTATAACCCTGGTAGCGGAATGTCACAACTACCTACAACGTCATTTCACCTTCAAACATAAAGTGCCGGAATAGTTCCCTGGTGAGCATCTTGCAGTTGCCTGCATATTGTTCCAGGTTACAGCCCATGCGTTTCAGGCATACCGGCAGCAGGTCGCCGGTGGAAGCCAGGAGGTCCAGCCGGATGGAGGGGTATTTTGCGAGGTCCTTGCTGCCTGCCATATTATCGAAAATAGTTTCAGCAAACTGCCTGTCGGCCCCAAGGAAGAAGGTGCCGGTTTCCAGCATGCCTTTAGGCGTTTGGATATTTACGGTGAGATGGTAAGTAGTTTTTTGCATAACGGTGGGAGTAACATGGTTTATAATAACAGGAATAGCAGGCGCGCAGCTGTCGCCTGCTTTCCTGCTGCAAAATGTACGGCTGATTAACTGATCTCGATTGTACGGGAAACTTTTTGCGCACCCTCTTTTTTCTGCAGGTTCACCTGCAGGATACCGTCCGTATAGCGGGCGGAAATTTTGGATGCATCAATGCTGTCATCCAGTTGGAAGCTGCGGCTAAACGATTGCAACTGGAATTCCCTGCGCAGCCAGCCTTCGGATTTGTTTTCTTCCGTGTGTTCCTGTTCCTTATCTACCTTTACGGTCAGCGTATCGCCTTCGAGGTTGATCTTGAAATCCTCTTTCTTCAGCCCGGGCGCCGCCAGCTGTAATTCGTATCCGGTATCGGTTTCCCGCAGGTTGGTAGGAATGTTTCGCAGCCTGGATGTACCGCTGAGGTTCCAAACCGGCTCATCAAAAAAACGACTTAAATTATCCTGGAAGATCCTATCCACCAAACTACTGAAACTGGTTGCGGCGGTACTTCCATTACCATTTCTTTTCATTAGTGTGTTCATAAAATCTCCTTTTTTTTCAGAACGGCCACAAAGTATATACCAGTGGGAGAGGCGCTGAAAAAATGACAAGCTGAAAGAAAATTTTTCAGGATGGGAATGACAAATTTTAAGGCTGGCTATACGGAATAGGAGAGGCCGCCTCCGCCACGATGCATTTTTCGTTGGGTTTATCGGGTGCAATAAAGCATAAGAAAAGCGCCGTTGCCCTGGCATTTTCCATGAAAGAAATTTTCCCTGACGGAACTGCGTTTGTACGTAGCAGTTACATCTTCACAAAAAAAATCAAATAAAATTTGTTGATTTAAAAACAATTCCTACATTTGCAACCCGTTCAACGCGGAATGGCTGCGTAGCTCAACTGAATAGAGCATCTGACTACGGATCAGAAGGTTTCAGGTTTGAATCCTGACGCGGTCACAAGAACTTAAAAGGTCACTTATAAAAGTGGCCTTTTTTTATGTCGGAAATGTAGGTGCGATTCGTTTATTCAAACAGCATAAAATCAGCAATGGTTAAGAAGAGTTTTCATCAACCTTCCCTATCTTTTGATTAAAGAAAAATATGACAAGGCGCATAGCGCGCATCCTTTACCTACCCTATTTGGTTTATATATTAATTTCTACTTACTTTTGCAGCCCTTCGCTTACTCCCACATCCACCTCCTTACATCTAACACAAAAAAATACATCATAAAAAATTGACAATAAATTTGTTAGATAAAAATAAATGTTTACCTTTGTATAACAATCACACGCTGGCTGCGTAGCTCAACTGAATAGAGCATCTGACTACGGATCAGAAGGTTTCAGGTTTGAATCCTGACGCGGTCACTAGTAAAAGAGGTCAATCACAACATTGACCTCTTTTTTTTTGAATCGTTCCCACCACCACATAGATTTCCAACCGCTATCCTACCTTTGCGAGCCTTGCCCCTTAGCCTCTTTGCGAGCAACCCTCCCCGCAAGCAACCCACCAAAAAATTTACTAGCTTTACACAAACCCGTGAACCATGACTATCAGAGAAGCCTATAACGACTGGGCAGCGCAATACGACACCAACGTAAACAAAACCCGCGACCTGGAAGCCTTTGCACTCCGCGAAACCTTACACCCCTTTACCTTCAAGCGCGTACTCGAAATCGGCGCCGGCACCGGCAAAAATACCAGCTGGCTCCTGGAACAGGCCGAACATATTACGGCAGTCGATTTCTCCGAAGAGATGCAAGCGATCGCCCGGCAGAAATTCGCCGGCAACAGCGCCGTTACTTTTCACCAAGCCGATATCACAAAGCCCTGGGACTTTGTAACGGAAAAATATGACATCGTTACCTTTAGCCTCGTCCTCGAACATATCCGGGACCTGGATCACGTTTTCGGCGAAGCGGCCAAAGCCCTCCACCGGGGCGGCCTCCTGTACATGGGCGAATTGCATCCCTTCCGCCAGTACGGCGGCAGCGGCGCTAAGTTCCAAACCAGCGAAGGCGAAAAGCGCGTGGAAGTTTACACCCACCACATCTCCGAATTTGTGCAGGTGGCTGCGCGCCATGGCCTGCAGGTATTTGACGCCAAAGAATACTTCGACGATAATAATACTGCTACCGTTCCCCGAATACTGGTTTTATTGCTCAGCAAAAACTAGTATTTTGTCGTTCCACTTTACGTAAACTGATAAAAAGAAGCCTATATGCCCGAATTAGCATCTGTGACGGCCGTTCCGCAGGACGCGGCGCAAAAAAAGTCTGCACTGTTCTCACTCACCGAAGACTGGTGGGCCACTATTGTAGGAGGGTTCATCCTGTTGACGGTCCTGGCTATCGCCATCGCCAACCCGGATATGAAATTTGCCACGCCCGCCCTCAAATGGGATAGCGGGGCAAGCCTGGTCCAAAATGTATTCACCGGTGCCAACCTGCTCCTGATCGGAGGTATAGGCATTGCCTACCTGCTGCTTTCCAGCGTGGCCACCTATTACCAGGGCGCGGATTTTAAAAAGTACCTGCCCGGCTTTGTGGTGATCTTCCTGCTGGGCATCTGTTCCCTGGTCATTGCCGGCAATGCCACCTTGAATTACTACGGGCTCGAATACGTGATCTTTGCGTTGATAATAGGACTCCTGCTCGGCAACATCGGCGAGCCGCCGGCATGGCTCCGCGAAGCCGCCCGTTCTGAATTTTTCATCAAAACGGGGCTGGTAATCCTCGGCTCCAGCATTCTGTTTGAAAATATCGTGGAGGCCGGCCTGCCGGGCCTTATCCAGGCCGTAGTAGTTGTGGCAGCCGTTTGGGTATTCTCCCTCTGGCTCAGCCGTAAGCTGAAAGTAGACGATGAATTCGGGGTGATCCTGGCTTCCGCAGTGTCCATCTGTGGCGTGTCCGCCGCTATTGTGGCCAGTGGCGCCATTCAGGGCGACAAGCGCAAGTTATCATATGTTACAACATTGGTTTTGCTGGTGGCTATTCCCATGATGGTGTTGCAGCCCTGGATCATCAGGATATTCGACATCCCCGCCGTAGTAGGAGGGGCCTGGCTCGGAGGCACCCTGGACACCACTGCATCCGTAACGGCGGCCGCGCAAATGGTAGGCCCCGAAGCGGTGAACACCGGCGTGATTATTAAGTTTTCCCAGAATGTACTCATTGGCGTAGCGGCGTTTTTCATCGCTATCTGGTGGAGCTACCGCAGTAAGGACGGGAAGAGTGGAGCGCAGCACCCGGGTTTGAAAATAGTGTGGGAGCGATTCCCCAAATTCGTACTGGGCTTTATCGCAGCATCCCTGCTGTTCTCGTTTGTCATCAGTCCGGCCGTGGTGCAGCAAACCAGCGGCGTACTGAATAGCCTGCGTACCGTATGGTTTGCACTGGCATTTGTAAGTATCGGTATTGAAGCGAGGTTCAGTGATATTATGACGATGGAGGGAGGAAGGCCGGCATTAGCCTTTATCGGGGCGCAGGTGTTTAATATTCTGTGGACATTGCTGTGGGCATTTATCCTCTTCGGTTACTTATTTAAATAGGGTTTCACAGGATATATTTAAATAACTGCTAATAAAAAATTTATGTAGGGATAATAAGCCTGTCTGTGTCGACAGGCTTATTATTTTGATATCTTCCAGACGCTACAGTACATGCTGTTGTTGTTCTTTCAGCTTGTTTTTGCCACGGTTGGTACCGCCCTTACGGCCAATTGCGGCCATATGTTCTCTGTTCCGGCTCACGGCTTCACCGCCTTTCTTACCGGCCGCGCGGGCTTCCTCTGAAGTAAACTTGTGTGCAACTCCTTGTTTGTGTGCTGCTCGTCCACCTTCTCTGGATATGGCTCTCTGTTGCTCAGGGTCCATTGATGCAAAACCCCTTTTGCTGTGTCTAGGTTTTTCAACCGCATTGTTTTGCGGATTGCCATTGGGAAATGATTGATAAGTCATGTTTTCCATAATGCAATTTTTATAGTGTAGTGAACAAATTATAAAGGAAAGGCTATCAATATTGGTGCCATCGACTGGAAGTCAATCCTATACCGGATTTCAGCAAACGCCCCACTGTGGTATTAGTGCAATTCATTACACAATACATAGAAAAATCCACACATTCCCCAACAGCGTTCCCCGGTTTTTTTGCGCTAAATGCCTCATTATCTGCTGGCTTGCGTTTTGTTATTTGTATATCGTTATCACTTTTTATAACCCATTCAATCTTCTATTATGGCAAAGTATTCGAGCGCTGTTCAGCGCAAGGTGAAAAAGGTAATGCATGAAATGCACGAAGGAAAGCTGAAGAGTGGACGCAGTGGTAAGAAAGTTTCCAATCCTAAGCAAGCTATCGCCATAGGTATCTCCGAAGCCCGGGAAGAAGGTGCAAAAGCCCCAAAAAAACCTTCCACTTCCCGGAAATCATCCTCCACTAAATCAGGCGCAAAAAAATCCACCGCTAAAAAGTCCACCGCTAAAAAAGCAACAGCAAAAAGAGCGACTGCAAAAAAAGCCACCGCTAAAAAGTCCACCTCCCGGACTGCTGCTTCCCGCAGTAAAACTGCCAGCAAGTCAACCGCCAAAAAATCCACTGGCAGAAAATCTACGGCTAAGGCAGGGGCGACTAAAAAATCTACGGCAAAAAAAGCAGCCCCACGCAAAAAGGCAGCTACCCGTAAAAAGGCCAGCAGCCGCAAGAAGGCAGCCCACGCCTGATGCGTATTGCTCATACTCCAGATCATATACGAAAAAAGACCGGTATCGCATGACACCGGTCTTTTTATATGGCACAGGGCTTGCCCATGGTTTAATATGGAACAGCATCATGTAACAGTAATAATCAAGGGTAAGGCTTATGGACTTAACATCACGGTTAATGCACAGGAACATGAAACACTGTACGAAGTAATCCCTGATGTGAAGCCTTTCGTTTTACAGGATTTTGCGCCGCAAAGCCTGCGCTTTACAGCCGATCATACCGATACGGTGGCAGAACGCGTACGCATCGTGGAAACAGAGCAAATCGCCAGAATTATCTGGAACGAAATCCTGGATAAAATGGGATAACCGCCATCATCATACCCGCTAATACTGTCAGTCATTTGGCAGTAAAGTACACGCTTTGTACTTTTACAATGCTATGATGGTTACTGACGAAGTTTATAAAAGGAAAAACCGCAAGGAACGAATCCTGTTCCTCGTAAAATTATTGGTATATCTCGCTGTAGTTTATTTTAACCTGGAACACGCCAAAGTCTATGATAAATTCACCTGGCTGTTCCGCATCACCAACGCGCTTACCTTCTTCCTCGGCGCCAACCTCGTTATCTCTCTCGCCTGGCTGGTAATCATCTCCTGGTACACCCGCCGCCGGCTGAACAAACCGGTAGAAAAGGATAACTTCATGCTGGGCCTCAACCGCATCAGCTCCGTGCTGAATACGGTGTTCATCCTGCTGTCGATCATGATCCTCTTCGGGATCGACCTGCTGAAGTTCGTGACCAGCATCACCATCGTGGCAGCGGCCATCGCGCTGCTTTCCAAGGATTATATCACCAATATCATCAATGGCCTGATCATCATGTTCTCCGACCAGTTGTCCCTCGGGGATCATGTGCGCATCGGCGACTATAAAGGCAAAATACTGGACATCACCCTGATCAACCTCGTCCTGCAAAACGATGATGATGAACAGATCATCGTTCCCAACTCCCTGGTATTTACTTCCATCGTCATCAACCAGTCCAAACAGAACGTGAAAAAGATCACGATTGAATTTGAACTGGACCGGAAACTGCCTTATACCCCGGACGATTTGGAAGCCCGCCTGAAAAACGCTATCAGCGGCTTTTCCGACCATTACGTTAAGAACAGCTTCCTCCTCCGTACCCTGGAGATCAGGAAAGACCACGTGGTATTCAAGGTGCAGCTGATCATTCCATTCGCTGATAAGACGGTGGAACAAAGCATCCGCCGCACGCTGAATACGGAGATTATTACGATTGCGGAAAAAGGAGTTTAGGCATGGTATGGCCATCGCAGCAAGATGCGGCGGGCAATCTTACCAACTATTGAAGCGATGTTTTCCATCGCATAGACATCATAACGTTTAACAAGCCATTTCCATCGTTGCCTCCAGCTCCGCCACAAACGTATCCACATGCGCCCGAGTAACGCCCGGCATGCAGATAATATGCGACCACCCGTTTTCTGAAGCCAGCTGCCACCTGCTCCTGATTTCTTCTCCCGGTGCGGGAAACACCACGGTGAGGGTATCCGGGTTGCGCCAGGCGGCTATGCCAATAGCCCGCAGCCTGTCCGTAGCATAAGCCGCCACCTCCAGCGCTGCCTGTGCCCGGGCGGCCAGCCCCTCCGCGCCATAACGTTTAAGGGCATACCATAAAAACAATGGAGAATGGCCGTTCCTGGAGCCGGTAATGGTAGTGTCCATCGTGCCGATGTAGGCAACGCTGCGGGCAATGCGGTCCCGAAACGATTTCTGGGCCACCACCACACCGCAAGGGATGGGTGAGCCGATAAACTTATGGCCGGAAATGGCAATGCTGTTGGCGCCATCCGCAAAATCGAAGGCAGGCCGGTGGGGGAGGAAGGCGCTGTAACTGCCGGACAGCGCGCCGTCCGCATGGATATAATGCTGCCGAACCGCCATGCGGTCCAGTATCCGGCGGATGCGCCGCACATCGTCCCGCGCCTCCGTCATGGTGGTCCCGATGTTGGCCAGGATGATCACCGGGAGATGCCGGTGCTGGCTGATCATGGCTTCCAGGTCCTCATAATCAATTTCCCCGTTTTCCCGGGTGCGGATAACGATGCCGGGCATATTTAACAGGTGGATGTTCTTTTGTACGCTGTAATGGGTGGCGGCGCTGTAATAGACCATTCCCTTGGGATACAGTTCCCTGGCGAGGTACAGGCCATAGAGGTTGCCCTCGGAGCCGCCATTGGTCACGTAGCCCCACCAGTCGCCCGCAGGAGCGCGGAAGAGTTTCGCAAAAAACTCCACCACTTCTTTTTCCATTTCCCGCGTGCCTACGCTGTAGGTGGAAGGAACAAACGGATCGCCCAGGTTATTCAGGGGATATTGCAGGAATGGCATGAGTGGACTATAATCAAAGTCTTTCGATACCGGGTAGCCTAAGAAGTCGGCAGTGCCGGTAGCTACAGTACGGAGCAGCGCTTCCAGCTGCGTTGCGTCAGCCGGCGACAATCCAAATCTACTATTCATGGTAATTACAGGTGTATGATACTGCGAATGTAGTATTATATAACGCTGTATATCTACATGTACATAATAAGTAGTAAAAAAATACTATTTTTGCCCTTCGGGCAGTTTTTTTATTCTCTTTTGGGGAGATATAAATGCCGTCCGCAGAAAAATCATACTACCATGGATACACTCGATCATACGGACAAGCGAATTTTGACATTGCTGCAAAAGGATGCCAAGCTAAATACAAAGGAAATTGCGCATCGTATAGGGCTTAGCGTTACGCCCACCTACGAGCGGCTCAAAAAAATCGAAAAACTGGGTATCATCCGTAACTACGTCACCCTGCTGGACCCGGAGAAGGTAGGGAAGACGCTGATGGCATATTGCAACGTATCCCTGCAGCTGCATTCCCTGCCGCTGCTGCGTAAATTTGAAGCGGCCGTGATGAAGCTGGACGAAGTAATGGAATGTTTTCACCTGGCGGGTAACTATGATTACCTGTTGAAAGTAGTGGTGGACGATATGAAAAGCTACCAGCATTTCATCACGCAAAAACTGGCTACGATTGAGAATATCGCGCAGGTGCATAGTTCGTTTGTGATGACGGAGATTAAGCATACGACGGCGTTTGAGCTGTAGTGTAGGTGGTGGGATTACTTACAAAAGCGGTACGCCTCTCAGCGCTTACGCCTACCGCAATACGCTCATCCCGTTCGAACCCCCGTTCTGCAAAATCAGCGTGTACCCGCGTACGTTAGCCTCGGTTTCTTCCGACAGCGGGACGGTAAAGGAAAAGCTGCTGCCGCTGCCAGGCGTGCTGTGGAACCAGATGCGCCCGTTGTTGCGCTCCACGAAATCTTTGGAGAGGTGCAGGCCAAGCCCACAGCCTTTTTCGTTGCGGGTACCATTGGTAGAGTAGTAGATATTGGAGAAAATCCGGTGCTGGTTTTCGAGGGGAATGCCGGTGCCGTTATCGCGGACCATCACCTCCACGGAGGTTTTATCAATCCGGGCGCTCACCGTAATGCGGCCCCCGCCCGGCGTGAATTTAATAGCGTTGTTGATCAGGTTGCGCAGCACCATGCGGATCATCTCCGGATCGGCATATACCAGCACAGCCCCGTTTATTTCATGATGCAGGGATACGTCTTTTTGCCTTGCCAGCGTTTGTAACAGCTCAAATTCCTGGTTCAGCAGCAGCGTCAGGTCAAAATCGTCCGCCTTCACGCCAATGCCTTTCATCTGGTTGCTGGCCCATTGCAGCATGTTGTCCATCATGTAGGCGGTGTTCTTTACATCCCGCCACAACTCATCGGTATAGTAGCGGAACTGCTCCGGGTCTATCTTTTCATCCTTCAGCAAAAACAGCAATCCTTCCAGGATGGCGAGGGGCGAGCGCAGGTCGTGACTGATCACAGAAAATATCTTATCCTTCACCTGGTTCAAACTTTCCAGCGTCGTGTTCTGCTCCAGGATGATATGGTTCTGCAGCGATACTTCCTGGTTCTTACTGTTCAGCGCTTTGGTCAGCACCTGCTGGCGCTTGTACATACGGTACAGTATAAACGTAATAATGAGCAGGATCACAAACAGCAGCGAGGCGGATAATACCAGGATGCGCTGTTGCTGTATGGTGGCCAGGTGTATCTGCTGCTCCCTCTTCAACAGCTCGTTTTCCTTTTGCTTCTTTTCCGCTTCATATTTTTCCTGCGAACGGGATATCTGGCGGCTCTTCTCCAGGTTGAAGAAGGCCATATTCCGGTCCGTAAACGCCTTGAAGTGATGGAACGCCGCCTGGTAGTCCTTCCGGGCGCTATCCAGCTCATACCTGATCTTGTAATAGATCATATCGTTCTTCACATTCTTCAGCTTACTGTTTACCTCGTAGGCATGGGCGAGGTTCTTTTCCGCATCGGCATAGTTGCCCATGAAGGTTTGCACTTCCGCCAGGTTCAGGCTGGACTTTACAATACCCAGCTGGTTATCGGCCTGGTGGTAGCAGGCAGAGGAGAGCTCATGATACCGCAGCGCATCTGCAAACCGTTGCTGCAGCATCGCTACGAGGCCGAGGTTCTCGTATGTGTACGCCAGGCCGCGCTGATCGTTGAGAGATATCTTGATGTCTTCCGCCTCGCGCAGGTAGAGTAGGGCGGAATCCAGTATGTGCAAGGACAGGTATGCAGATCCGATGTTATTGAGGGTTTTACTGATTTCAGGGGCTTCCCGTAACTGCTTTTTGATGACGAGTGATTTGTGCAGGTACACCAACGCGTCCCGCGGGCTGTTCTGCTCCGTGAAAATGTTGCCCATGTCATTGTACAGGATACTGAGGGTATGCTCGTCGTTCATCGTTTCCGCCAGCTTGAGGGAGCTGAGGGTGAGCTGCATCTGCTTGTCCAGGTTGCCCCGGGTATTTTCTACCAGCGCCAGGTTGCGCTGGGCCCATATTTTTCCCTTGGTATAATTCAGCCGCAGGCTGATGGCAAATGCCTCTTTGGCGTACTTTTCAGCTATTACGGGGTTCTTTGTGAAATAACTCCTGCTGGTGGTATTGAGCAAATCGGCCCGGCCCTCGTCCGGCTCCGGATGTTGATGCAGGGCAGTTTCCAATGAATCTGTCGGGGTTGACTGCGAATAGGCGGCAGGTGTCAGTAACAGTACGTACAGAGGGATCAGAAGGCATCTTTTCAAAGGATTGGCCGGTAGCATAGCAAGAGATTAATGTTGGCAGATGGTGGACCGGTTTGGGGCGCGTCCCACATGAAATTGAGATAAAAATAATCATAATACGTGATCAAACAAAACGGATTTCCGCCGGGGCGGACCCCGTTAATATTTTTTTTGACATGATACATTGATATACAATTCCATTTGTATTTTGCAAAAAATTTGTCCTGCACATGGCTGTTAAGAAAAGTGCGGCATTGGGCTTCATCTTCGTTACCCTGCTGATCGACGTTATTGGATTTGGTATTATCATCCCGGTGATGCCCAAGTTGATTGAAAACCTTACCGGGGAAGGCCTCAGCGGCGCCTCCTGGTGGTCCGGCTGGCTTACTTTTGCCTATGCGATTACCCAGTTTTTCATGGCGCCGGTCATCGGCGGACTCAGCGACGCTTACGGCCGCAGGCCGGTGTTGCTCTCCTGCCTGGCCGCCTTCTGCCTGGATTACATCTTCCTGGCCTGGGCGCCCAACATCGCCCTGCTTTTTGTAGGCAGGATACTGGCCGGCGTAACCGGCGCGAGTATGAGTACCGGCGCAGCCTATATTGCAGATATCAGTACCCCGGATAAGCGGGCCCAGAATTTCGGTATGATCGGCGTGGCCTTTGGCCTCGGTTTTATCATAGGCCCGGGCCTGGGCGGGGCGCTCAGCCACTGGGGGCCCCGGGTGCCTTTCCTGGCAGCCGCCGGCTTAACCTTCCTGAACTTTTTATACGGCCTCTTCGTACTGCCGGAATCGTTAGCCCTGCAAAACAGGCGTCCGTTCGAGCTGTCAAGGGCCAATCCCTTCGGCGCGCTGACGCACCTGCGCAAATACCCGGTGATCTCCGGCCTGATCCTCTCCCTGCTGCTCATCTATGTAGCCAACTTTGCTGTTCAGTCTACCTGGTCGTTTTTCACCATGGAAAAATTCAAATGGACGGAGCAATGGGTGGGCTATTCTCTCATGTTCGTAGGGCTCATGGTAGCCCTGGTGCAGGGCGGCCTTATCCGCATCATCATTCCAAAGATGGGCGCGAAGCGGGCGGTGATCGTAGGGCTGGCGTTGTACGCCATTGGCATGGCCTTGTTTGCCTTTGCAGGTAAGGGGTGGCAGATGTTTGTGTACCTGGTGCCCTACTGCCTCGGCGGTATCTGCGGACCCGCTCTGCAGGGGATCATGAGCAACCAGGTTCCTGCAACGGAGCAGGGCGAATTACAGGGGGCTATGACGTCCCTGGTCAGCCTGACGATGATTTTCGGCCCATTGATGATGACGAGCATATTTACCTTTTTCACCAAGGCCAGCGCCCCGGTTTACTTCCCCGGCGCGCCGTTCCTGACGGGCGCTTTATTGCTGGTGCCCAGTATCATACTGGCCATCGTGTCGTTTAAGAAAACGCATGCGCCGGCGTCTTCCTAAAAACCTGCCATTCAATATGCTGCATGTTTCGAATTCCCGTTACATTTGCAAACTATGTTCAGAAGAATTTTTGCTGCGGCTATATTGACAGGAACGGTAATCAGTGCAAATGCGCAACAGGACTCTGTTGCAAAACGGGAGCGCCCGTTGTTCGGTACCCAGGATACGGTATTGCGTAAACGTAGTTTCTTTCCATTGCCCGTATTGGGCTATTCCCAGGAAAAAGGGCTGGAAATAGGAGCGGCGATGCTGTATTCGTTTTATACGGATAACAGGGATCCGCATCCCCTGACGAGGAATTCTACGATCAACCTGATCCCCTCCATCACCACGGAAAATCAGTACAAGATCGACCTGAAAACGAATATCTGGACCAGGGCGAACCGCTGGCATTTTAAAAGCAATTTCCGGTACCACGATTTTCCCATGTACTTCTATGGCCTGGGAGATACGACCCACGCTTCCGATAAATCCCTCCTGAATAACAGGCGTTATAAGTTTCAGGTAGAAGCTGAACGCCGCATCAGCGGTAATTTTTACGTAGGGGCAACGGCGTTATACCAGAACGATTCCTACAGCAGCGAGGATCATAAAGGGATATATGAATCCATGTCACTCACCGGTAAAACCGGCGGACATGTGACATTCCTCGGGCTCACGGGGATATTCGACAACCGCGATAACCAAAACTATACCCGCACAGGCACCTGGCTGAAACTCAACGTTTCCTTCGCGCCTAAATTCCTCAGCTCCGAAGAGCTGACACGCATAGAAGCGCAGGGCGCCCAGTTTTTCTCCTTCGGGAAAAAAAGCACTATTGGCTTCAACGGTTATTTCAACACCATCCAGGGCGGCCAGATACCCTTCTACCAGCTGCCTGAAATGGGGAACGACCTGATCATGCGCGGCTACTATACCGGCCGTTACCGGGATCAGAACTACCTGGCCCTGCAAACGGAATACCGCTACCTGGTGGACCCGAAGATCCGTATCAAAATATGGTTTGTAGACCTGCATCCTAAATTCGCCCTGGCGGCATTTGCCGGCACGGGCGCCGTGTACCGCAATAAGGACTTCCATTTCGATGGCTTCAAGCCCAGCTACGGTGGCGGTATCCGCTGGTTCTATGACGAAAGCTCCAAACTCACCATTCGTTTAGACTATGCCGTGGGAGAGAAGCGCCCAGGCGAAGGTCGGCAGAGCGGTTTCTATCTCTCTCTGGCTGAAGCGTTTTAATCCGCCAAATTATCAGGATCGGTCGCTTGTTATGTGCTAACAATTGATTAACTTTCAATAGGCTGTAAGAAAGTTACAGTCAGTAACACATCACCAAAACCATGTTTATGAAGCGACCCATCCTGTTATCAGCAATAGCCCTCTTGCTGGCTGTTTCCAGTACCCTTTATGCGCAGGACAGATCTTCCCGCGCCCCGCATTCAAAATTTTATCTCAAAGTAGGCGGTGGTTATTTCTTCAGCATTACGCCCGGTCAGTTTCCCAATGTGGGCCCATACCCGCCGCAGGACCTCCACACACAGTATAATCCTGCCAATCCCAATCCGCTGGATACCATCAGCAGGAAAGTGCTGACAGGCTCCTACGGGCAAGGCGTACGGGGCGGCTTAAGCGTCGGTTATAACATCAACAGGTACATCGCCATCGAAGGAACCTTCAACTACTTTCACAGCTCTAAAAACCTGATGACACGCAGCCTGACTACCGTCGTAGGCTCCGGGCAGGTGCTGGGTAGTATCACCTCACGGGGACATGTAAACGCTGTTGACTTTGCGCCGAGCTTTGTATTCAGTCCCGGACTGGAAAAAGTAAATCCCTATGTAAGGTTTGGCGTTGTGCTGCCGCTCTGGGGACGCCTGTACATCGAAACAGACGCGCTGCAGATATCCAATCCGCCTGCCGGCCTGCCGCTGCCTCCGGGCACCATGGTGAAAACAGTGATCCACCGCCAGGAAGAAGTTAAGCCCAATGTGACCATCGGTATGCAGGGCGCCCTGGGTGTGAGCATCAATGTATCCCCGCGGATAGACGTCTTCGTGGAAACCGAATACCGCAACGTACCGGTGAAAAGTAAAAGCAAGGAAGTCACCAAATACGAAGAAACCAATACTGCCATCAATGGCAGCACCGGCGCTGCATTGCAGGTGCTGAGTACCCGTGGCCTCAATGACCTCAGCGTGGCGGAAAGAAATACGGACTACGTTACCACGCTCGACAAAAACTCCAATACCGAAGTGAGGAAGCAGGGAACTAAAACTTACTATAAGAATGATAATGCGCCGGCCAACGATTTGAAGTCATATATCAATATCGGCGGTATGGGCTTTAACGCAGGGCTGAAGTTCAGGTTGTAAGGGGGGGGGGGGCCCTGTTTTTGTGTCCATTGATGCCATTATGCAGGCGTTGCCTGGTTACTATAATAAGGCGGGAGTTGCCCTGTACTAGTGTCCATTGATGCCATTATGCAGGGGTTGCCTGGTTCCTGTAATAAAACCGGTTCAGCATCCAAACCGCTAATGATTTCATGCTCAACCCTTTTTCCTGTTCAAATTTCCAACAGGAAAAAGGGTTTAGTTTTTCTAAACTTTTGTATATATATTAGTAGGGTCTGTTAATTAAACCCTACGAGCAATGAAAAAAATCTACGTCCTGAGCATGGGCCTGCTCTGCGCCCAATTATCCTTTTCACAAACCAGGAAAGTCCTGCTACTCGGCATCGACGGCTGCCGCCACGATGCGGTGATCGCCGCCAACGCGCCTACGCTGGACTCCCTGATCGCCAATTCCGTCTACAGTTTCGACGCACTAACGGAAACGCCTACCTGGAGCGCCGTCGGTTGGAGCGCCATGCTCACCGGCGTCTGGCGCAATAAAACCGGCGTGGCGGATAACTCCTTTTCCGGTTCCAGCTATGCGGTGTACAAATCCTTCCTGGAAAGGGTGGAAAATCTGACACCCGCCCGGCGCACGGTTTCCGTCGCGCATTGGGCGCCTATCAATACCTATATCGTCAACAATGTAGACGCTGAAATCAACGTAACGACGGACCTGGACGTTAAAAACAACGCGGTAGCGGAACTCGCGAACAATAATCCTGATGTGCTTTTTGTGGACTTTGACGATGTTGATCATGCGGGACATTCCTACGGCTTCGGCCCTAACGTCTCCCAATATATTAACGCCATACAGACAACCGATGGCTATATCAAAAATATATTGACGGCGCTGAAGAGCCGCCCCAACTATGCCAACGAGGACTGGCTGGTGGCCGTTACCACGGACCATGGCGGGAACATGGCGGGCCACGGCGGCAGCTCCTTCGAAGAGAGGAATATCTTCTCCGTATTTTCCAACGCCCGCTTTACGCCTGCGCAAATTTCAAAGCAGGTGGTGAGCTTTAACATGGGCGGCCAATATCTCTCTTTTGATAATGGCGCTTTTGTACAGGCGCCAGGCACGCCTTATAACTTTGGCGCAGCTACAGACTTCACCATTGAGTGCCGGGTGAAGCTCAGTCCGGGCTTCTCCGGCGACCCGGCCATCCTCTCCAATAAGAATTGGGCCAATGGCCTCAACAAAGGCTTTGTATTATCTGCCGTAAACGGCAACTCCTGGAAAGTGAACGTGGGAGACGGCGCGCACCGGGTAGATATGAACGGCAACATCATTGCCGATGGCCGCTGGCATCACCTGGCCATCGTCTGCAAACGGAATGGCAATATCAGCATGTACGAAGATGGCACGCTGATTAGCAGCAAGCCTATGACCGCCATCGGGGATGTCAGCAGTGGCCTGCCTTTAGGCATAGGGCAGGACGGTACGCTTGCCTATGGCTATCACCCTAACGGCAGCATCGCGGAAGTACGGATCTGGAATAAAGCGCTGCCAGAGCCGGAGCTGATCACCTGGATGTCGCAACCTGTGACCGCCGCTCATCCTTCCTACGCCAACCTGCTCACCTATTTCAAAGGGGACGAGGGCAGCGGCGCCACCTGGGTAAATGCAAAAGGCGGCAGCAACGGCACGATAACGGGTACGCCTGTATGGCAAGGCGCGGTAGCCCAGCCGGCAGCGCTGAACTTCAGTGCGGCGTATGCGAGGCCGTTAAACGCGCTCAACTACCAGTTTGATAACAGCGATTTCACGATGGAATGTAAAGTGAAAATCGCCAACTGGTCCGGCGATCCGGCGATACTTTCAGATAAGAACTGGGCCAGCGGTACCAACAAAGGTTACGTGATGGCGCTGACGTCCAGCGGCTGGAAAGTCAATATAGGAGATGGTTCCGGCAGGGTAGACCTGAATGGCGGCGCGCTGGGGACCAACACCTGGCATCACCTGGCGTTTACGGTGAGTCGCAGCGGTAACCTTACTACCTATGTAGACGGCGTGCAGACGGGCGCCACGCCTATGACGGCGGTGAAAAAAAGCATCGCGTCCGGACTGCCGTTCGCTATCGGGCAGGATGGTACCCTCGCCTATGGTTACGCCTTCCAGGGCAATATTTCGGATGTCCGTATCTGGAATAAAGTATTGAGCGCAGCGGTGATCAACAGCTGGAAAAATACAGCTATCACGGCTTCCCATCCGGACTATGCCAGCCTCGTGGGTTACTGGCCGGGCCACGAAGGCAGAGGCAATACGCTGCTGGACGGGCTAAACGCCGGCAACAATGCGGCGATAACCGGTGTTGCCAACTGGCAATCCCCCGCGCCTGATACGACGTTTACCTATGGCGTATTTAACAACACGCCCCGGCAGGTGGATATGGCGGTGAGCTGCCTGGATTTCCTGGGAATTGATATCGATACCGCCTGGCATTTGGATGGCCGCAGCTGGATACCGCCGGTAGCGCCGCTTTCCGCCGCTAAACAAAAAGCGGCATCCGCTGTCATGATGACGATTGCGCCAAACCCGGTGGCTAAAAACATGCGGGTGAATATTGAAGCGAAGCAGGAGGCAGCTGCCATCCTGGTGCTATATAATTTGCAACGGCAACCCGTGAAAGTGTACCGGCAGCAACTGCGCAAAGGCAGGCAGCAGCTGGCGCTGGATGTGCCGGAGTTGCCGGTAGGCGTATATTTCCTGGATTTGCACGCCAGCGGAGCGCACAGTGCGGTAAAGATATTTGTGCAGCAGTAAAGAAAGAAGGGAGTGACACACCATCACTCCCTTTAATTATTTTAATAGGCGCTCGCCTTATTCAGCAAATCTACATCCTCCTTATCCAACGTGAGCTGTACGCCCTTTATCAACTCCTGCAACTGGGCCGTACTGGTAGCGCTGGCAATAGGCGCTGCAATGGCAGGGCGGGTGAGGAGCCAGGCCAGCGATATAGCCGATGGCGTTACGTTGTGCTTCCTGGCTGTATTATCCAGCGCTTCCAGGATCTTAATGCCACGCGCGCTGAGATAACTGAGCGCTTTTTGCCCGCGTGCGCTGCTTTTATTTACATCCGCTTCGGAGCGGTATTTCCCGCTAAGGAAACCGCTGGCAAGGGAATAATAGTTAATGACGCCAATATTTGCCTTCACACAGATGTCGGCATACTGTTGTTCATATTTTTCCCGGTCATACAAGTTGTACTCCGGCTGAAAAGTCTGGTACCTGGGCAACCCGTGCTGGTCGCTCGCGCGCAAACTCGCCAGGAGGCGGGCGGCGCTCATATTGGAAGCCCCGACAGCGCGCACTTTACCGGCTTTAATCAGTTCGTCATAAGCTTCCAGGGTCTCTTCCACAGGAGTATTCTCATTATCGTAATGGGTCTGATAGAGGTCGATATAATCCGTTTGCAGGCGCTGCAAGGAATCTTCCACACGCTTACGGATATACGCTTTACTCACGTTGATGCCTTCTCCCATATCCGCCCCAACTTTCGTAGCAATGATCATTTTATCGCGATTGCCGCGTGCCTTCATCCACTTCCCGAGAATGGTTTCCGACTCGCCGCCCTTGTTGCCCGGGGCCCAGCGGGAATATACGTCCGCCGTGTCTACCAGGTTAAAGCCCTGTGCTGCAAATTCATCCAGCAGTGCAAAAGAAGTCTTTTCATCTGCTGACCATCCGAAAACATTTCCGCCAAATGCCAACGGGGCTACTTCCAGTCCTGAGTTTCCTAATTTACGTTTTTCCATATCTGATAGTTTAAGTTTATTCCGGTTGAGCTTCCCCCTAATTTAACTAAATTTGGGCGTTTATTCGAATGCATATGACACTTAATATATCCGCTGCGGACTTCGCGCACATCACTTCCACGTATGGTAAGATCAACGGTAGCTCCATCCTGGACGCCCGCGAAAATGTAACGCATGAAATTTTTCCTGACAAGGTGGTGATCGGTACCAATTTTACCAACTATGCCACTTACCAGTTATACTTTACAGAGGATACCCTCCATGTTCATAAATATGCGCTGGAAAATATAACAGACGATAACGCAAAAATGATTCCGGATGAAATGACGGAGGAAGACCAGGAGGAACTGCAAAGCCGCTGGGATACCCTCGTACACGACATCAAGGCTGCCGAAAAGCTGCAGCAGAGCGGTAATGCAAGGCAAACCCTGGCGCAGCTCTACCTCGATATCTTTGATGAAGATACCGCCGCCGCCTTAACGGACGAACTGCCAGCCTTCGTGAAACCCCAGCCCCATGCCGTTTGGGAGGAGCTGGCTGTGGCCCTGCAAAACAGCGGCAACCTGGCGGAGTTTGAATGGTCCGACCTGACGGATACAGGCATCTACGCCCTCAACGAACTGGAACCTCTCCAACAGGAAGGCATCGTGCTGGATGTGCCTACCGAAGAGGAATACGAAGAGATTGTAACGGCGGAGGACTTCGCGCAGGCCTGCATGGATTTTGTAAACAGGCAGCTGGAAGAATATGAACTCCGCATTGTGGCCCTCGGGCCTGTGCTGGACGAATACCAGGCTTTTACCTGCCTTTCTACGGCGGATGGCCGGCTCGCCCGCGCCGGTAAAAAGCTCCGCGCGCTATGCCTGGTATATCTTTACTAATGGGAAAAAGCCGGGGGGCTGCCTAAATCATTAAAATCGAATTAAATATTACAAACGGTATTAAGCCTTGGATAAACTTTTAATAACTTAACGGTTCATAATTCCATAGGGTTGTGAAAGTTGTTGTTAGGTTAGCTATAATTTTTGTCCTTGCCAGTATTCTATTGCCTTCCGGCAAAGAAGGCAATATTGCCGTGCCCGGAGGAAAGATTCCTGCGCTCACCGCCAGCCTGCTTTCCCAACATCCTTTCGTAGCGCCCAAAATCAAGGGCGAAAAATTCAAATCCACCCTTACCCGGCATAAACGCCGCCCCGTTGGGCTGAACGATTATAGCGACCATCCCTGTAACATCGGCTACATTACGCTGAGGGACCGCTTCATTTACGTTGCCCGCGCCACCGGATTTTTACGCCCCTGTTACCACGAAGTATTCACCCCGCTTCGTAGCTGGAGAGGCCCGCCTCTAGCCTGATCCATATACATGCTATTCTTTTTTGTTTTTTAGTAATCAGACGATTTTATGAGCAAACATAACTTCGTGAAGCATTGCTATGCGGTATGCCTTTGCCTGCTTACCGCGAGCCATGGCTTCGCGCAACAGCCAGCGGACAGCTTTTCGCTGCACCTGGCTATATCCCGCACGCTACAACATTACCCGGCCATGCAGGCCAAACAGGCGCAGATAAAGTCAGGAGAAGCCAACCTGACAGATGTAAAACACGACTGGTACCCGGCCCTGCGGGTGCATGAACAGCTGGACGTAGGGACAGACAATAGTATCTACGGTTCCTACTTCACCATGGGCATGATCCCATCCACCTCCGGCGGTATCCGCGAAAAAAATAATAATCAGCTCATGAGCGGCAACATCGCCATGGCGCAGATGCAATGGGAGGTCTACAACTTCGGCGCATACGCCAGCCGGACGGAAGCTGCACGCGCGGCATTGAACACGCGCAAATCCGATCTGGCCAACACCGGCAACCAATTGACGATCGCCATCATCCAGGACTACCTGGAACTACTGCGGTTAACGGCGCTGCAAAAAATAACCGCTGATAATATCAAACGTACGGAAGCCATTCAACGGGCGGTGAACGCCACGGTGAAATACGGCCTTAAACCCGGTGTCGACAGCGCCGTGGCAGCGGCAGAACTCTCCAAAGCGCGACTCAACCTCCTGGAGATAAACGGGCAGTACAACCGCCTCCGCATCGAACTGGCGGCGTTTACGGGAATCGATAGCGCCAGGATCATTGCTGACACGCTGAACGAAGCTAAGCTGGAAGGGCTACTCGCGCGCTTTGCGCCGCAGCAGGCCGTTGCTGCAACGCACCCGTTGCTGCAATTCTACCAGTCGCAATACGAACAGCAAAAGGCCTTGGAAACAGTGATCCGCAAAGCCAACCTGCCAAAGGTGCAATTAATGGCCGCCGGCTGGATGCGCGGCTCCAGCGGCGAATTCAACGATTACTATAATAAAAACCTCTGGAGTGGCCTGGGCTATAAAAGGTATAACTACCTCCTCGGCCTCGGCATCACCTATAATTTCACGGACTTAAAACGTACCCGCGAAAAAGCGGCTACACAACGCTTTGCCGCCGATGCCGCCGCAAAAGAACAGGAAACCATGACCGTGAAATTGCAGCAGGCCATGGATGAAGCGCAGTCGGACATCGCCATGGCCCAACAGCGACTGGCGGAAATCCCTTCCCAGCTCAAAGCCGCGCAGGCCGCCGCCGTGCAGAAGACGGCCTTGTACAAAGCCGGCCTTACCAACATCATTGAAGTGACCAACGCACTCTTTCTTCTGAACCGCGCGGAAACGGATTTGATACAGGCCCGCGACGCTGCCTGGAAAGCCTTGTTCAGAGCCGCTTACGCCGGTAATACCTTGCAGGCGCTGTTGCCGGAATTACACTAACCTTAACTGAGATCATTATGTCATTAGTAACTTCAGCATTAAAGAAACCAGTGGCCGTGGTAATTATCACTACGGGTGTACTGTTGTTTGCCCTGCTGTCGGTATTCAAAATACCTATCGATATCTTCCCCAAACTCAACCTCCCCACGATATACGTGATAGAGCCATACGGAGGGATGTCCGCCAAACAGATGGAAGGATTTTTCTCCACCCGCCTGCAGGACCAGTTCCTCTACGTAAACGGAGTGAAAAATATTACCAGCAGGAACATTCAAGGGCTCACCATGCTCAAACTTACTTTCTATGAAAATACGGATATGGCGGAAGCCTCTGCACAAGTGGCTTTACAGGTGAACCGCGCGATGAAGTTTTTCCCGCCGGGCGCGCTGCCGCCACAGGTAGTGCGCTTCGATGCCTCTTCCTTGCCGGTAGGGCAGCTGGTGCTAAGTAGTCCTACCCGCACCTTGAAAGAAATGGCGGACCTGGCGGGGACCCGCATCAGGCCTATGTTTTCGACCGTGCCGGGACTATCCGCCCCGCCGCCTTTCGGCGCTAACTCCCGCTCTGTGGTAGTGAACGTGGACCCGCAAAAGCTGCGCAGCTTCAACCTCTCCGCCGACCAGGTGGTGGAAGCTATCGCGAAAAATAACCTGATGACACCCTCCGGCAATATCCGCATCAACAACACCATGTACGTCACCACGCTGAACAGCCTGGAAAAGGAAGTGGCGGACTTCGGCGATATCCCCATTACCAGCAACGGCAACTCCAATATTTTTATTAAGGACGTAGCCCGCGTTACAGATGGGTCGGATGTGACAGTCGATTACGCCCTCGTCAATGGAAAACGCTCCGTTTACATCCCCGTCGTAAAAACGGCGGATGCCAGCACCTGGGACGTAGTGAAAACACTGAAGCAACGCATCCCGGAAATGCAATCCCTGCTGCCGGATGATGTGAAACTCAGCTACGAATTTGACCAGTCTGTCTTCGTGATCAACGCCGTGAAAAGCCTTATGACGGAAGGCATCCTCGGGGCCCTGCTCACAGGCCTCATGGTATTACTGTTCCTGAAGGACCTCCGCAGCTGCCTGGTGGTGGTGGTAACCATACCGGTGGCGGTGATGGCGGCAGTGTTGTTCCTGCAACTGAGCGGGCAAACCATCAATATCATGACCCTGAGCGGACTGGCGCTGGCCATCGGCATCCTCGTGGACCAGGCCACCGTTACGATCGAAAATATCCACCAGCACCTGGAAATGGGCAAGTCCAAAAAACAGGCGATATACGATGCCTGTGAGGAAATATCATTCCCCTTACTGCTCATCTTACTCTGCATCCTCGCGGTATTTGCGCCGTCTTTTATCATGACCGGCGTGCCTAAAGCCATGTTCCTGCCGCTGGCGCTGAGCATTGGCTTCGCAATGATCGCTTCCTACTTTGCCGCACAAACGCTGGTACCGGTGATTGCCAACTGGTGGCTGAAAGCGGAGAAGTATCAGCATGCGCATCACAGCCTCGCCCTGGATGATGCGGAGGTAGCTGAAATAGCGGAAGAGGTGGACTATGAAACTGCGCATGCGCAGGAACTGAAGGGATTCGAGCGGTTTAAGGTAGGATTCATGGGATGGCTGGACAAATGGAAGTCACGGGCAGGCTGGATCATGGGCATATACCTGGTGCTTGCATTGGCGGTAGCCGGCGCCTGTTACTGGTACATCGGCAAGGACCTGATGCCGCATGTAAACGGCAGCCAGTTCCAGGTGCGCCTGCGCGAGCCCGACGGCACCAGGTTGGAAAGGACGGAGGCCAGGGTGCATCAGCTGCTCAACCTGATCGACGAAACCACGAACGGGCACGTCGCCATCAGCTCCGCTTATGTGGGCCTCATTCCCAGCAGTTACGGTACGAGTAATCTCTACGTCTTCAACAGCGGTACACACGAAGCGGTATTACAGGTGAACCTCGACGAAGATTATAAAACGGATATGGACGCATTGAAGGAAACCCTGCGCAGCAAGGTGGACAGCCTGTTTCCTCACTCGCGTATTTCCTTTGAACCGATTGACCTCACGGAGAAGATCATGAGCCAGGGCGCTAACAACCCCATCGAAGTGCGGGTGGCCGGAAAGGATATTCAGCAGATTGAAAATTATGCGAAGAAGATTGTCCGTAACCTGCAACAGGTACCTTACCTGCGGGATGTACAAATAGCGCAGCCCCTGCATTTCCCCGTGATCAATATCAATATCGACCGGTTTAAACTGGCGCAGATGGGACTTGACATCAGCCAGGTGGCCCGTTCTATCACGGCATCTACCTCTTCCAGTCGGTTTACGGAAAAGAACCAGTGGCTGGATGAAAAAGTCGCTTACACCTACCAGGTACAGGTGCAGATACCGGAATACAATATGGCATCCCTTTCGGACTTAAAAGAGATCCCGCTCGTGAAAGGGCAGGCAAGGCCGGTACTATCCGATGTGGCTTCGTTCAGCATGGGCGAAATGCCCGGGCAGCTGGACCGTTCAGGACCGCGTAGGTTCGTCACCGTTAGTGCCAACATTCACAAAATGGACCTGGCCACTGCAACAGATGCTGTGCAAAAAGCCATCCACGATGCAGGCGAGCCGCCTAAAGGACTGAAAACGGAAATAAAGGGCGCCAGCAGCTTACTGGTGGAAACGTTGGACAGCCTACAATCCGGCCTGCTGATCGCCGTATTGGTGATCTTCCTGCTGCTGGCCGCCAACTACCAGTCTATGCGCTTATCGCTCGTGGTGCTGACCACCGTTCCTGCTGTAATCGCAGGCTCGCTGATCGCTTTATTGCTCACCGGCGCTACGCTCAACCTGCAATCATATATGGGTATGATCATGTCTACCGGCGTATCCGTCGCCAATGCGATCCTCATCGTTACCAACGCGGAAAAACTGCGGCTGGAATACCGGGATGCCGGCAAGGCTGCCGTAGTAAGCGCGGGTATCCGCCTTCGCCCGATATTGATGACGAGCCTGGCTATGGTGGCGGGTATGATCCCCATGGCGTCCGGGCTGGGGGAGGCGGGTGATCAGACGGCGCCCCTGGGCCGCGCGGTGATCGGCGGGTTGATTGCCTCCACGCTGGCTGCCCTGCTCATACTCCCGCTGATCTACGCCTTCGCGCAACGCAAGGCCGGCTATCAATCGCCTTCCCTGATGCCGGGCGAAAAGAAAGTTTCTCATTCAACTAAAAATAATGTGCATGCAACCATATAAAATATTCCATACGCTTATTATCTCAGGATCGGTATTGCTTTTAGGCGCTTGCCACAACGCGGAGCCGCAGGCGAAATCGAACAGGCATACTGCCAAAACCTACCAGCTGGCCACCGTGGCGCAACAGCCGCTGGCTTCTTCCATTCAATTGCCCGGTGCGCTGGAAGCGTTTGAAAAGGTGAGTATATACCCGCGCATCAACGGCTTCGTTAAAACAGTAGCGGTAGACAGGGGGAGTCGCGTAAAGAAAGGGCAGCTGTTACTGCAGCTGGAAGCCCCTGAAGTGATGCAGCAATACTTCGCGGCACAGTCGCGCTACCACCAGGCCGCCGCGCTGTTTGCCGCCTCTAAGGATAATTACGAGCGGATGCTGGCCACCAGCGCAACGCCCGGCACTATTGCGCCGCATGATTTAGCATTGTCCAGGTCCAGGATGATGGCCGACAGCGCATTGATGAACACCGAGCGTTCCAACCTGGCCGCTGCCGCAGCCATGAAGGATTACCTGACCGTTACCGCGCCATTCGACGGCGTGATTACCGCCCGTAATATTCATCCCGGCGCATTGGTTGGACCTGCAACTAAAACGGACGATAAGCCCATGCTCATGCTGGAACAGGAAGATAAACTGAGGCTGGTATTGCAGGTGCCGGAGATACTAAGCGCGCAGCTGCAGGAAGGAGCGGAGGTAACGTTTAAAGTGAATGCCATCCCCGGGGAAAACTTTAAAGGAAAAATTTCCAGGCAGGCAGGTACGCTGAGCGATAAATACAGGTCCGAAGCCGTGGAGATAGATGTGCTGAATGTAAACCGCCGGCTTAAACCAGGCATGTTTACCGAAGTGAATATACCGGTGAGCGGCTCTTCAGGCGCCATGGTCGTGCCGGCATCTGCGGTGGTCGCCTCTACCGAAAAAAAATACGTTGTAGTGGTAAAAGATAAAAAAGCAAAATGGGTAGATATCCAGGAAGGCAATCATCATAACGATTCTACGGAAATTTTTGGCATGTTGCATCCGGGCGACCAGGTAGTTGCAAATGCAACGGACGACATCCGGGAGGGAGAAACGATTCAATAATGCTGCTATAAAAAACCGGCCGTCCCGAAGAATCGGGACGGCTTTTCTGCTAACTGTTCCGTCTATATTGATTTTTTTTTATGTTCCAATTAAAAAAAGGGAACGATAACATCCACCTAGTAATCAATAACGGATTTTACCTGTTGTTAATCGAAAAAATATCTTAGCGCCATTTTTCAATGACGGTTTATGTTTATAATTAAGTTTAAGGAATGCTGAAGATTACAGATTGACCGGGTAGGGGTCGATACTTCTATTTTTATAAGCCTTATTTATACTTAAATAACACCAGCTAAAATCAAATTGTTTTATCGCGGCAAGAAAAAAAATTAAAGTTTGAAAAGTTCCATTGCACCCAGTGCCAGCATCTGTACGCCGATCACAGCCAATATTAATCCCATCATTTTCGTAATCACCATCATGACGTTGGTGCCGATGATATTTACAATTTTATCGCCCGCAAGAAACAGCAGGTAAGTGATATAACATATCAATGCATATACGCCCATTACAATGGCGAGATGATAAACGTCCTTCGCTGCGGAGTAGCTCATAGCAGTGGTGATGGTGCCGGGGCCTGCCATAAGCGGCATGGCCAGCGGCGTGATAGCCGCGCTGATACCGTGATCCGCCTTAACGGGCTGATCGCCCAGTTTGGGATTATGCTTATCCTCCTCTTTGCCGCGCACCATCTCGTACCCGATCACAAAAACAAGGATACCGCCGGTAACCCGCAAGGCAGCGAGGGTGATCCCGAATACATGGAATATCAGTTTGCCAGCGACGCTGAAAACGGCGATGATACAAAACGCAATCAATACGGATTTGGTGGCAATATTTTTCCGCTGCGGTTTATCCATGTTGGACGTGAGTTCCAGGAATACCGGAATGGAAGAAATGGGATTGACGATCGCGAATAATCCCATGAACACCGTTGTGGCAAAAGCAAAATAATTATCAAAGATTTCCCTCATAACAGCAATATAGGAATTTTATGTTATGTAGAGAAGAAGGAATTTCCGCAGGGGAATTATCCGCGAAGCCGCGGTAGCTGCCAGTTGTAACGGAGGCTGATCAATCGTATCGCGACTATAACGGTCACGGATATACTCTGTATCACATCCGGGTCGGCATTGTAGTAAGTGCCCGCCACATAGATGGTGCCACCGGCAATGGAGGCGGCGGCATATATTTCACGGGTAAATAAAATCGGTTGTTCGCCGCTGATCACATCCCGCAGCAATCCGCCGAAGGTGCCCGTAATTGCGCCGAGCGCCACGCAGATAGGCATGGGAAGGCCCGCGGCCATACCTTTGTTGATACCCGTAACGGTAAACATAGCAAGGCCTATGGCGTCAAAAACGGTGAGCCATTGGTGTAGCCGCTTTACGTAAGAGAAAAATAAGGCAGCAATAATAGCAGCAATGATGATGGCGGTATTGCTCAATTCATCCTGCATCCAGGCTACAGGCGTAGCGCCGATGAGCAGGTCCCGGATGGTTCCCCCGCCTATCGCCGTTACAAACGATAAGGTGAGCAAACCAATCACGTCATATGATTTGTTGATAGCGGCAGTAGCGCCGGATATGGCAAAAGCAAATGTTCCCAGTAGTTCCAGGACGTGAATAAAAGTAAGATGCATCCGCTGTTCTTAGATTTAGCTGCAATTTATAGAATAGTTATACGCTTTGCATACAACAGCGGAAATGTTTTCGTGGATCAGTAATCGTAATCGTATTCGCCGCGGAGAGTGCGCTCAATCTGGTCCTGCAATCCGCTGCTGAAGCCTTCTACTTCAATTTTGGGATGATTGTCGAGGTTGATGCGGAAACGGCCCTTCTCCTGGATCAGCAGATCGTATATATCTTCCAGCAAAGCATAGAGCAGCTTTTTGGTGTTCTCTGCAATCTGCGCCAGGAAGGAATCTTCCAGTTGTACGAATTCACGGTTTTTGTAAGACAGTGTAACTTGAATCATAACTATTATGGTTTTTCTAACAGGATAATTTGTAACTGAGCTGGTCAAACGGGCGCCCTACAGGTATAACCCCCTGATACTCATTATTTAATTGTTATTTCTTGCATAAAAATAGATAAAAACCTATGAATATTTTTGAATTACACATGTTTTTTTATCCACATAATAAAAAATAGGTCAAAATATTTATACCTTACCAGGTTTCCGCCTCATTTAACATCACGTTCCCCCTTTTGTTCGCATTGTTCTTATTTTTTTAGTTACCATTGCAACTTATTCTGTTTGACAATGAAGAAAATAGCCCTGTTGATACTGCTGCTGCATGGAGCGGCCGGTATCCTGAAAGCCCAGCCCGGCCCGGATTTTACGTGGAGCGCTGATGGCAAAGCCTATTATGAGATCCGCGAAGAAGGCATCGCCTACGTGCCCTGCAACGGTAGTACCCTCACCGTGAAAGTGCCCATGGAATTACTCAAACCCGCCGGCGCATCCCAGCCGCTGGAAATAAAGTCTTTCCAGTTCTCCCAGGATGAACAGCAGGTACTGCTCTTTACCAATACCCAACGGGTATGGCGCTATGAAACCAAAGGCGATTACTGGCTGCTGGACCTCCGGACCAAAAAGCTCCGCCAGCTGGGTAAAACCCTGCCTGCGGCTACACTCATGTTTGCGAAGCTCTCGCCCAACGGCAGGTACGCCGCTTACGTGAGCCGCTCCAACCTTTACCTGGAAGACCTTTCCACCGGCGTAATCAAACCGCTGACCACCAACGGCAGCCGCCGTTTTATCAACGGTACTTTCGACTGGGTGTATGAAGAAGAGCTGGATTGCCGGGATGGTTTCCGCTGGAGCCCGGATAGCAAGTCCATCGCCTACTGGCAGGTAGATGCCACCAAAACGCGCGACTTCCTCATGATCAATAACACGGATTCCATCTATTCCTTCACCATCCCCGTGGAATACCCCGTGGCCGGTCAGGACCCCTCCGCCGTTAAAATAGGCGTAGTCAATATCCAGACGGCGCGCACCACCTGGATGAACGTTCCCGGGGATAACCGCCAGCATTACATTCCCCGCATGGAGTGGATACCCGGTACCAATGAGCTGATTATCCAGCAGCTGAACCGCAGGCAGAACGAAAGTAAGATCATGATTTGCCGCGCCGATAACGGCAGCACCCGCACCATTTATACAGAAACCGATAAAGCCTGGATCGATGTAAAAAGCGCCTGGGATGATAATGGTATCAAAGGGTGGGACTTCCTGCCGGATGGCAAATCCTTCCTCTGGCTCAGTGAGCAGGACGGATGGCGCCACCTGTACCGCATTTCCCTGGCGGATGGAAAGTCCACGCTGCTCACCCCCGGCGATTATGACGTCATCAAATTGCTCCGGGCCGATCAGGGCAGCGGCAAAATATATTTCCACGCCTCTCCCTATAACCCGGTACAACAATACCTCTACAGTATTCCGCTGAATGGCGGCGATACCACCCGCCTCACGCCGCGGGAGCTGGAGGGTACCAATAAATATGAATTATCGCCCTATAGCCTCTGGGCGGCGCATTCCTTTTCCAGCTACAAACTGGTAAGGCCGGCGGCTGAATTCATCGACCTCCGCGAAGCGCCGGTATTGAGTTCCGCCATGGCCAACGCGCTCAAACGCTACACCGGCCGCGGCAAAAACATGGAATACCTCCGCATCACCACCGCGGACGGCGTGCCGATGGACGGCTACATGGTGAAACCGGATAACTTCGATCCTTCCAAAAAATACCCGGTGGTATTTACCGTGTACGGCGGGCCGGCCATGGCCATGACGCTGGATAACTACTATGCCGGGGAAGATCCGCTGTACAAAGGCAGCATGGCGGCAGACGGTTACGTGTACGTCTGTTTCGACAACCGGGGCACCCCGCTGCCGAAAGGCCGCGAATGGCGCAAAAGCATTTATGGCAAAATAGGCGTGATCGATACCCGGGACCAGGCGCTGACTGCAAGGGCATTATTCGAAAAATACCGCTTCCTCGATTCCACCCGGTCCGTGATCTGGGGGTGGAGCGGCGGCGGCACCATGACGCTGAATATGCTCTGCCAGTATCCCGGCCTGTTTACCGCTGGCGTAGCGGTGGCGCCGGTGACCAACCTGCTCACCTATGATAATATTTACCAGGAGCGTTATACCGGCCTGCCCCGGGAGGATATGGAAGCCTATAAAAAAGGCTCGCCCATTACCTACGCGGCGCAAATGCAGGGTAAGCTGCTGCTAATCCAAGGTACGGGGGATGATAACGTGCATTACCAGAATTCCGAGATGATGATCAACGCGCTGGTGCGCTATAATAAGCAGTTCCAGTTCATGGCTTATCCTAACCGCACGCACAGTATTTCGGAAGGAGAGGGCACACGGGAGCACTTGTCCACCCTGTTCACGGATTTCTTAAAATTAAATTGTCCTCCGGGAGCAAGGTAGCAGATAGGTATTTATTCTTTACCTTCGCATCCCTAAATATAGAGATATGGCGAAAACCAGGATATTTGGTATTGTTGCATCGCTGGCAGTAATCATTTGTGCATTCCTGCCTTGGTCTGAAATCAATGACAGTCACCTCAAACACATGGTGTTTACCGGTGTGAACACAGTAGGTTCCAACTACGGAGAACCTGGCAAATTGAATATTTTCCTGGCTGCAGCGGCCCTGATCCTGTTTGCGCTCAGGAAGAAGTGGGTGTTAAGGGTAAACCTGTTTGTATGCGGATTTTTGCTCGCGTGGACGTTCCGGAATATGATGATCTTTGGAAGATGCGAAATCGGCATCTGCCCCCAAACCCATCCCGCATTATATGTTTCCTTCGCGGCAGCGTTGATCGCTTTCGTGTCTGTGCTGCTAACGCGGACGGACAAATAGCTAGAATATCTTAAGGAGTATCCATGCTCCGCATAATACACCGGCGCCCATTAACCAATAACGTATGATTATCGGTAATGGGCGTTGTGCTGTAATACGGGCTTTGAAAAAGCTGAATGCAGTCAGCCCCAGGAAAACCAGCATCATACTGGTTTTGGAGGCCGCCGGAAAGTTTTCGTTCGCAAGGTAAGGACATACGGATAAGGCGCCGCCGGCCAGGAAAAATACAGCGGTCATAACAGCGCTGCGGATGGCACGGGCATGGCTAAACGTAGATTCCTTCACATTTTCCGTCGCGAGTGTTTGTTCCCACAAATCGGCGTCCTTCTGCATTTCGCCGGCGATATGCGCGATGGTGGCATCGTTGATATCAAGTTTTTCCAGCTTCCTTTTTTCTTCAGGCGTCAGCAGGGGATTGTCGTGCTGCAAATCGCCCCGGTTGGCCCGGTATGCGCTGAACATCACCAGTACGGCCCCGATGAGCCAGATCGTCAGCTGGATGTTATAAAAGGTTTGTACCTCAATGGGGAATCCCTGGATCACCTGGGTGGAAAAGAAGAGGAGGAATAAACCGTCCGGGAACCCTATCAGTAAATCTGTTTTCCATCCGGAGCTGCGGATGGCTTTGTGGCTGGCCGCCATGTATTAAAATTTTCAGCGTATGTAAATTAGGTTATTAGCGATGGAAAGTCGCTTCCAGGCTGCGTTGGATAATCCCTACACAATCCTTCACCTGGTCTGCCGTAATCAGCAGGGGAGGCGCAAAGCGGATCTTATCGCCATGGGTTGGCTTAGCCAGTAATCCGTTTTCTTTTAGGGAGAGACATAAGTCCCACGCGGCATCGGGGTCATCGTGTTTCACCACGATCGCGTTGAGTAAGCCTTTGCCACGCACCGTCGTGATATATGGGGACGCCAGATCCAGTAAACCCTGCCGCAATAACTGCCCCATAGCGGCTGCATTTTCCGCCATGCGTTCCGTTTTGAGCACTTCCAGGGCGGTCATCGCCACCTTACAGGCCAGCGGGTTGCCGCCGTAGGTAGAACCATGTTCCCCCGGTTTGATGGTAAGCATGATCTCATCGTCCGCCAAAACGGCGCTCACCGGCAATGTGCCGCCGGATAAGGCTTTCCCGAGGATCAATAGGTCAGGGCGTACATTTTCATGATCGCAGGCCAGCATTTTACCGGTACGTGCCAGGCCGGTCTGGATTTCATCGGCGATGAAGAGCACATTGGCGTCTTTGCAATACTGGAAAGCTTTGGAGAGGTAGCCCTCGTCCGGCACTACCACGCCGGCCTCGCCCTGTATGGGTTCTACGAGGAAGCCGGCCACATTTTTATCCTGCAGGGCCTGTTCCAGCGCCGGCAGGTTGTTGAACGGGATAACTTCATATCCCGGCATGTAGGGGCCGAAATTATTGCGCGCATCCGGATCGGTACTGAAGGAAATCACATTCAGCGTACGTCCGTGAAAGTTATGACCGCATACGATAATTTTTGCCTGGTTGGCCGGGATGCCCTTTACCTGGTAACCCCAGCGGCGGCAAAGTTTTAGCGCCGTTTCCACGGCTTCCACGCCGGTGTTCATCGGCAGGACCTTATCGTATCCGAAATAGCTGGTAATGTATTGTGCATATTCCCCCAGCAGGTCGCTATGGAAAGCCCTGGAAGTCAGGGTCAGCTTCTGCGCCTGCTCTACCAGGGTGGCGATAATTGCCGGGTGGCAATGCCCCTGGTTGACCGCACTGTAACCGGAGAGAAAATCATAATATTGTTTGCCATCAACATCCCACAGGAAAACCCCTTTGCCGCGATCTAAAACCACTGGCAGCGGGTGATAGTTATGTGCGCCATACTGTTCTTCCAGCTCCAGAAAATGTTGGGTTCTTTCGGTCATTGTATTAGTGGGTATCATGATGCAAAATTAGTGTAATTATCCTTTTAATCGCTGTACCAGCGCTACATATTCCTTCATGGCATCCTCTTTGGACTTGCCTTTCAGCTCCGCCCAGGCATTGTGTTTGGCCTTGGCCACAAAATCAAACGGATTGGATGGCCCTTCGCCGCTAACATCCCCCTCAGTTGCCTGCTTATAAAGGGAATACAACTGCAATAGGATTTCGTTGGAGGGTTTTTCAGCTAATGTTTTGCTCTCTGCTACAGCAGTTTCAAATTGTTGTGCGAGTTCCATAATCCTGTTTTTTTGATGAGGAAATAGGTGTTGTTTTACTAAGGTGCTAATAAATTAAACATTCACCAAATAAACCAACTAATTTTAATACCTTTGCGGGCTGAAATGGCCGGTACTGAATCGGATCGGACATTGGACCAGTAAAACATCATATGAAGAATATTCGCAATTTTTGTATCATTGCCCATATTGACCACGGTAAAAGTACCCTGGCTGACCGCTTATTGGAGTACACCAAAACGATTTCTGACCGTGACATGCAGGCGCAGGTGTTGGATGACATGGACCTGGAACGTGAAAAAGGGATCACCATTAAGAGCCACGCCATCCAAATGAACTATACCGCCAAAAACGGTGAAAAATATACTTTTAACCTGATTGACACCCCCGGCCACGTTGACTTCTCCTACGAAGTATCCCGCGCGCTGGCTGCCTGCGAAGGCGCCCTGCTGCTGGTAGACGCTGCCCAGGGCATACAGGCCCAAACCATTTCCAACCTCTACCTGGCCCTGGATAACGACCTCGAAATCATCCCTGTGATCAACAAAATTGATATGGCAGGCGCTATGATCGAGGAAGTGAAAGACCAGATCATCGAACTGATCGGTGTGAAGGACGAAGACATCCTCCTGGCCTCCGGAAAAAGCGGTATCGGTATCGAGGAAATCCTCGAAGCGATCGTAACACGCATTCCCGCCCCTAAAGGCGACCCTGAAGCGCCGCTGCAGGCCCTGATATTCGACTCCGTATTCAACTCTTTCCGCGGTATCATCGCGTACTTCCGCGTGTACAACGGTACCATCAGGAAAGGCGATAAAATTAAATTCGTAAACACCGGCGAAGAGTATGAAGCCGATGAAGTAGGTATCCTCAAACTGGGCCTCGAACCCAAAAACGAGGTACATACCGGGGACGTAGGTTATATCATCACCGGTATCAAAAACGCCAAGGAAGTAAAAGTGGGGGATACCATCACCAAGGCTTCCAACCCTTGCCTGGAAGGCATCAAAGGCTTCCAGGAGGTAAAACCGATGGTATTTGCCGGCATCTTCCCCGTGGTAACGGAGGACTTTGAAGAGCTGCGTGACTGTATGGACAAGCTGCAGCTGAACGATGCCTCCCTGACCTACGAACTGGAAACATCCCAGGCCCTCGGCTTTGGTTTCCGCTGCGGATTCCTCGGTATGCTCCACATGGAGATCATCCAGGAACGCCTGGAACGCGAGTTTAACCAAACCGTGATCACCACCGTGCCAAACGTAGGTTTCATCGCCTACGACACCAAGGATACGAACAAACAAATCGTGGTGAACAACCCGGCCGAAATGCCTGACCCTACCAAGATGTCCCGCATTGAAGAGCCGTGGATCCGCGCGCAGATCATCACCAAGCCGGACTATATCGGTAACATCATGACCCTCTGCCTCGGCAAACGCGGCCTCCTGCTCAACCAGAGCTACCTGACCACCACCCGCGTAGAGCTGATGTTTGAACTGCCGCTGACGGAGATCGTGTTCGACTTCTATGATAAACTGAAGAGCCAAACCCGCGGGTACGCCTCTTTTGACTATACGCCAATCGGCTTCCGCGAAAGCGATATCGTGAAAATGGATATCCTCCTCAACGGGGATAAAGTGGACGCCCTCAGCGCCCTGATCCACCGCAGCCGCGCGCAGGACTTCGGCCGCAAGCTCTGCGAAAAACTGAAAGAGCTGCTGCCACGCCAGCAGTTCCTCATCGCCATCCAGGCAGCCATCGGCGCCAAGATCGTGGCCCGCGAAAACATCTCCGCTATGCGTAAGGACGTAACCGCAAAATGTTATGGCGGCGACATCTCCCGTAAACGTAAGCTCCTGGAGAAACAGAAAGAAGGTAAAAAACGTATGCGCCAGATCGGAAACGTAGAGGTACCGCAGGAAGCATTCCTTGCCGTACTGAAGCTGGACGAGTAGCGGATACCGTCATGAGATATCACAGGGCGCTTCCCATGCAAGAGGCGCCCTTTTTTGCGCCCGGATATCCGGAGGCGAAAAGCCCTATCCACCAGGCCGCCATTGTTTGCTTCCTGGTACCTGCCGGCTAAAAGCCCTGCCACTGTTTGCCTCCTGGTACCTGGAACCTGGAACCTAAAAGCCCTATCCACTATTCCCCTCCCGAAAAATTATATAAATCATTATAAAAGTTCTGTAACAGTTCCGCCCTGCATCTGACCGACCTTTGTATTGTTAATTCAAATCATATGCAAGCAACGGATCAGATCATAAAGAAGACATTTCCTATTACCGGCCTCAGTTGCGCCTCCTGCGCCGTTAGCGCCGAATCAATGCTCAGCGCAACGCCCGGCGTTATCCATGCTGGCGTGAACTTCGCCAATTCCAGCGCAACCGTGGAATTTGAGCCCGCACAGGTAACCCTGCAACAACTGAAATCCGCCGTACAGTCCATCGGGTACGACCTCATTACCGACGAGAGCCCCGAAGCGGCAGAAGCCCTGGAAGACCTCCATCAGCAACAGTTCCGGACGCTCAAACAAAAAGCGCTCTGGTCTATTATATGCTCCGTGCCACTGGTGATCATCGGCATGTTCTTCATGGATATACCCTACGCCAACTACATCATGTGGGCCCTCTCTACCCCAGTGGTGCTGGTTTTTGGCCGGCAGTTCTTTTTCAACGCATGGCGCCAGGCCAGGCACCGCAACGCCAATATGGATACACTGGTGGCGCTCAGCACCAGCATCGCCTATATCTTCAGCGTATTCAACACCCTGAACCCGGACTTCTGGCACAGCCGCGGACTGCACGCCCACGTGTACTTTGAGGCCGCCGCCGTAGTCATCACCTTCATCCTGCTGGGCCGCCTGCTGGAGGAAAAAGCCAAGTCCAACACTTCCTCCGCCATCAAAAAACTGATAGGCCTGCAGCCTAAAACGGTAACGGTTATACGTAGTGATGACGAAACCCTGGAAGTGCCGCTGGCGCAGGTACAAGTGGGAGACCTCATCCTCGTTAAACCCGGGGAAAAAGTGCCGGTAGACGGTATCGTTACCAGCGGCAGCTCCTATATCGACGAGAGCATGATCAGCGGAGAACCGCTGCCCGTGCTGAAAGAAGCAGAATCTGAAGTATTTGCCGGCACCATCAACCAGAAAGGCGTACTGCGCTTCAAAGCCACCAAAGTAGGCGGCGATACCATGCTGGCCCAGATCATCAAACTGGTGCAGGAAGCCCAGGGCAGCAAGGCCCCCGTGCAGCAGCTGGTAGATAAGATCGCAGGCATCTTTGTGCCGGTAGTAACGGGCATCGCTATACTGACCATGATCGTATGGATCATCTTCGGCGGCGATAACGGCTTCACCCAGGGCCTCCTCGCTATGGTCACCGTACTGGTGATTGCCTGCCCCTGCGCACTGGGCCTGGCCACGCCAACAGCTATCATGGTAGGCGTAGGTAAAGGCGCTGAAAACGGCCTCCTGATCAAGGATGCCGAAAGCCTGGAACTGGCCCATAAAGTGGACGCCATCGTACTGGATAAAACAGGTACCATCACTGAAGGTAAACCGGTGGTTACCGGCATTGAATGGGCCCATACCGACGCCGCTACACTGGCCTCCGTACTCTTTACCATGGAACAGCAGTCCGAACACCCCCTGGCTTCCGCGGTGGTGAAATACATGCAGGCGGTAAAACCGGTGCAGCTCGATCACTTTGAAAGCGTGACCGGTAAAGGCGTACAGGCAGCTTATAAAGGCCGCCAATACTACATCGGCAGCCGTACTTATATCAACGAACAAAAGGTAACGGTACCGGCTGTACTCGAAGCCAAATCCAATGCCTGGCTGAACGATGCCGCCACGGTGATCTGGTTTGCAAACCAGCAGGAAGCCCTCGCCGTCATCGCCATCATGGATAAGCTGAAAGATACCTCCGCAGCGGCGGTAGCGCAACTGCAGCAAATGGGCGTGGCCGTGTATATGCTCACGGGCGACAATGCGCAGACCGCGAAAATCGTAGCCGGTAAAACCGGTATCAAACATTATAAAGCCGGCGTGCTGCCCTCCGAAAAAGCAGCCTTCGTGAAAGAGCTGCAGCAAAAAGGACATACCGTAGCGATGGTAGGAGACGGGATCAACGACAGTCACGCCCTGGCGCAGGCAGATGTGAGCATCGCCATGGGAAAAGGTACGGATATCGCCATGGATGTGGCGAGGATGACCTTAATCTCTTCCGACCTCCTGCAACTGCCAAAAGCCATCCGCCTTTCCCGCCAAACGGTGAAGCTGATCAGGCAAAACCTCTTCTGGGCCTTTATCTATAACGTAATTGGCATTCCGCTGGCCGCCGGGGTACTGTATCCCATCAACGGATTCCAGCTGGACCCGATGATCGCCGGAGCGGCCATGGCGCTCAGCTCTGTATCAGTAGTGAGCAACAGCCTTCGCCTCAAATGGAGTACACTCTAATTCAACATAAACCTTAAATAAACACTAATATGGAAACAACGTACAAATTCAAGACGAATATCAATTGCAGCGGATGTGTAGCAGCGGTAACGCCTCATCTGAATAAAACAGCGCACATCACCCACTGGGAAGTAGATACAACAGATCCTGCAAAAGTACTCACCGTAAAAGCAACAGATACCGACGCTGCGGAAATCGAAGCCATCGTAAAGAAAGCCGGGTTTACCGCAGAACAACTCTAGTATCACCCCCACATAACATAACAACGGAGCAGATGCCTTGGCATCTGCTCCGTTGTTTTATACCCCCCGCGGAAAGATTTGGCAGGATTCATGTCTATAATATTCCGTCCGTAGCGAACATCCCGGACCTATAAAACGTTTTAATCCTAAAAAGCATTAGCATGCGTAAATGGCTTCGGCTGACATTAATTATCCTGGGGTCCCTGATTGCATTGATATTTTTACTGTTCCTTGGGCTGGCGCTGTATATCAGGGCCAACAAGGCCGCCTTCCTGGAACAGGTGACCGCCCAGATCAACGACAGAATAGAAGGCAAAATCCTGGTGGAAGATATGGAACCCAGCCTGATCAGGAATTTCCCTAACATCTCTCTTGGCCTCAAACACGTACAATTGCAGGACAGTTTGTACCCCGTTCACAAACGCCCCCTCCTGGATGTACAGGAAGTCTACATCCGCCTCAATACGTGGTCTATCCTCCGCAAACATGTGGATGTTAAGGAGATCATCGTGGAAGACGGCAAGATATGTTTGTTTACCGATTCCAGCGGCTATACCAATACCAGCGTACTGCAACGGAAATCCCCGTCCCACAGGAAATCCTCCAAAGATGCGGACGTAGGCCATCTCCTCCTGCAAAACATCACCTTCATCATAGAAAACCAGCAAAAGTTCAAACGCTTTGAACTGGATATCAAACGCCTCTCCGGCAGGATGCAACGCCAGGGGGAGGACCTGAAGATAGCGCTGGACCTGAATATGCTGAGTAAGCATTTTGAATTTAACACGCAGAAAGGCAGTTACCTGAAGGATAAGCTGATGGAAATGCCGCTGCAGGTTACGTTTAACAAGCAGTCGAAAGTCCTGCAAATACCGGAACAGGAAATCCGGATCGATCATCAGCCGGTGCTGATAGGCGGTCAGTTTATATTTGCGCAAAAGCCGCCATCCTTCTCCCTGAAAATTACCGCCAACCAGGTGCTGCTGAAAGAGGCGGCTTCCTGGCTGCCCCCGAATATTTCCGGCAAGCTGAATATGATTTCCCTGGAAAAACCGATGGATGCCGTGGCTAACCTGGACGGACATATGAAATTCCGGGACACGCCACGGGTGGTGGTACGATGGAAAACCACCAATAACGTCCTGCATACTTCCCTGGGGCAATGGACCAATTGTAGCTTTACTGGTGATTTTAATAACCAGGTCTTACCCATCACGGACCATACGGACGCTAATTCCGCCGTAAATATTTTTAACCTCAGCGCTTCCTTCGGCAACGTGCCGGTGAAAGCCGATACCATACGGGTGGTGAACCTGAAGGAACCATTGCTGCGCGGGCATTTCCGCTCTTCCTTCCCGCTGGTGAACCTCAACGAGTCCGAAGAGCTGCCGCTGACATTTACCGCCGGCAACGCCGTGGCGGACCTGAATTACACCGGGCCGCTGATGAAGCATGATCCCACCCCCTCATCGCTGCTGGGGGAAGTACAGGTAAGCAACGCCGCCTTCAGTTACACGCCCCGCGCGCTGAACTTTAAAAATTGTAATGCCACCCTGCGTTTTACCGGGCAGGACTTGCTGCTGGAAAACATCCGGCTGCAATCCGGCAACAGCAGCCTGTTTATGAACGGGCAGATGAAAAATGTGCTGAACTTTTATTTCACGGCGCCGGAAAAAATTGTGCTGGACTGGAATATCAAAAGTCCGCTCGTAGACCTGAATGAATTTAAATCCTACCTCAGCCCGAGGGTAAGCAAAAAGAAAGCCCGGGCCAACCGCAAAGCGAAAATGAGCAGGGTAGGCGCCCAGCTGGACGAAGTGCTGGCCGCCAGCAACGTAAACATGAACGTGCAGTTGGATAAAACCACCTATAAACATTTCACGGCGCAAAATGTAAAGGCGGTGATGGCACTAACGGCCTCGGATATACTGCTGAACAACATCGGGCTGCAACTGGCCGGCGGTACGCTCAACATGAAAGGAAAAGTACATCAGCAGGGGAACAACAACTTCTTTGATGTGGCCGCAGGATTTGTGAATGTAAACATGTCCCAGCTGTTTTACGCCTTCGATAACTTCGGTATGGATGGGCTCACCCATAAAAATATCAAAGGCACCGCCACGGTGCGCACCAATATCAAAGGCAATATCCTGGACAATGGCACGCTGGCCAAACGCTCGATCAACGGTACCATACAGCTGGCCATGCGCAAGGGCGCGCTGGTGGACTTTGGCCCGCTGGCGGATATCGGCAATTTCATTTTTAAGAAACGCCGGCTGGACAGCATTACCTTCGATAACCTCAACAACACCTTCCGGGTCGAGAACGGCAAGGTTATTATCCCGCAGATGCGCATTGCGTCCAGCGCGGTCAACATCGACCTGCAAGGGGTGTATGGCATCGGCGGCGGCACCAATATTCAAATGCAGATACCGCTGCGCAATCCCAATAAAGACACCGCTATTGCGGACGAAGCGGAGCGGTACCGCCGCAGCCGCAAAGGCATTATCCTCAACCTGCACGCCGTGTCCGGGCCGGACGGTAAAGTGAAAATTAAAATGGGGAAAGGAAATGATGACTAGCGCCAACAAATGGTTATATTTAATGAAACTTATTACTAGCATATGAAAGCGGTTGCTATAGAAAAATTTAAAGCTCAGCCCCAGGTAATGGACCTGCCTAAGCCGGCAGCGCGTAAAGGCGCGCTGGTAGTGAAAATGCTGGCAGCGGGATTGAACCCGTTTGACTGGAAGATGATTGACGGCATCCTGGACGGACAGATGAAGCATCAGTTTCCCATGATCATTGGCGTGGATGGTTGCGGTATTGTGGAGGAAGTAGGGGAAGGCGTTACCAGGTTTAAGAAGGGCGACAAGGTATATGGTCAGTTCATCCATTCTCCCATTGGGGAAGGCAGCTTTGCCGAATACGTGGTGGTGCCGGAAAAGGCCAGCATCACGTTTGCACCGCAAAAGGCGGACCCCGCGCAGGCGGCCGCAGTGCCTACCTCCGGGATGACGGCTGAGCAGCTGCTGGATAAACTGCACCTCCATAAAGGCGACCTGCTGCTGGTCTATGGCGCAACGGGCGGCGTAGGCTCTTATGCCGTGCAGCTGGCAGCCTTGCAAGGGATTAAGGTAATTGCCACCGTGTCCGACGGGGCGGGGGCGCGGCGCATGAAATCCCTCGGGGCGGCGGTGACCATCAACTACGAGGATGCCCCGATTTTTGAACAGGTGCGGCAATTATATCCCGATGGCATACACGGCATCATTGACCTGGTGAGCCATGCCGCCGGTTTCAGTAAAAACCTGGATCTGCTCAAACCCGGTGGCGGCGCCTATACCACGGTATTTGTTGCCGATGAGCAGGAAATAAAGGATAAAGGCCTGCACGGCGGAAATTTTGAAACGGAGAGTTCACCGGAAGCGCTGGATAAACTGGCGCAGATCATCGACAGCGGAGAGCTGGTAGTGCCGGTGGAAACAAAAATTACCCTGGAACAGGTGCCGGAGGCGATTATTCAAAGTCGCCATGGAAGAGGAAAGGGGAAAACAGTGATTATGATCTCCTAAAAGATCTCTTAAAATATTGCGCTGGCGCTGCCATCACAGCAACGCCAGCGCTGTTACTTATTTTACAGGTACCGTTGCCTTATACAACTCTGCACTGTTATCAGTAGTAATTTCGTAAGTGGCCCCAAATGCTACAAACACGCATTGTCCCTTGCTGAGGGCAATGGTTTCTTCCCCTTTAATCGTGGCGCTGCCGCTCATTACGATCAGGATTTCCGGCGCATTGGCCGCATGGCGATAGGTTTGCCCGGATTGTAGGGTGATGTGGCTAACCACAAAATCCGGCGCCGGGGTAGGATAAATCCTTTCCAGGCCATCCGCGCTTACTTCGCCCGTCAGCACCTTCGGATGCACGCCTTCAAAACGGGTATGCTTCAGGAGTTCCGGCACGTCGATGTGTTTGGGAGTGAGTCCGCCCCGCAGCACATTATCCGAATTAGCCATCAGTTCTACGTTCTGGCCTTCGAGGTAGGCGTGCGGGATGCCGGCATCCTGGAACACGGCCTGCCCTGGTTGCACGTGCATGATGTTAAAGAAGTAGATCGAGAAGATGCCGCGGTCCAGTTTATCCAGGCCGGCAGCGTCGTTCAGCACGGCGCGCGCCGCCCAGAAGGCAGGATCGGATTTTGACAGCTTGCCTGCCTTGTACAGCGGGATGGCTCTTTCCGCCAACGGACGCAGGAGGATGTTCACCATTTGCTGTGGCATTTCCATCACGGTTTTATATAAACCGAAATAACCTTCCGCTTCGTATATACTTACCAGTGAGGTAAACTCAGGCGTGTCTTTCAATACTTTTTTCAGGGGCGCATCCGGCAGGAAACCATGCAGCAGCCAGAATTCGCTGAGGGCCACCATGATTTCAGGTTTATGGTTGGCATCCTTATAATTTCTGTCAGGCGCATTCAGCGGGATGCCGGCGGCGTTTTCGCGGGCAAAGCCTTTTTCCGCTTCTGCTTTCGTCGGGTGTACCTGGATGGAGAGCATATCTTTCACGTCCAGTATTTTGAACAGGTAAGGCAGCTGGCCGAATGTATTCCAAATCTGCTCACCGGTGGTGGCCGCCGGATTTTGTGCTATCAGGCTGTTTAAAGGCACAGTACCTTCAGGGGTAGCAATGGCGCTTGGCGCGCTTTCATGTGCGCCCATCCAGTATTCCGCGCTGGGTTTATCTGTTGCCGCAATTCCGAGCAGTGCAGGAATATAATCATGTCCGCCCCAGGCATAGTGTTGAACTTTTCCGTCCAGTCTGAATAGTTTCATATCGAGTAACTCGGTTTGTTAAGATGAGCAAAAATAATAGATATTTATGAACACACGCGGCAAAACCGGTAAACGGGGAGAAGAGCTGGCGCAGGCATACGTACAGCGCTATTGCGCTATCCGCGCGGTGAACTGGAAGTCCGGCAGGTATGAACTGGATATTATCGCCGAGCAGCAGGGGCAACTGTTTTTTATTGAGGTGAAGACAAGAACCGGCGATAAATTCGGTTTCCCGGAAGAGGCAGTAGATCACAAAAAGATAAGCCACATACACGCCGCTGCGGAAAGCTATATGGAAAGATATGACCTGCATCCCGCGGCGATACGTTTTGACATCA
Source organism: Chitinophaga sp. CB10 (assembly GCA_001870995.2). Classification (GTDB taxonomy): domain Bacteria; phylum Bacteroidota; class Bacteroidia; order Chitinophagales; family Chitinophagaceae; genus Chitinophaga. The sequence continues at coordinate 252,395 of MLAV02000007.1, read as the reverse complement.
TTGCCATCGTGCTCCACAGGGACGGTACGCATTCGTTATCGCACTTCCGGGACGTTTGCTGAAAGCCTTGCCTGTACAGTGTTTGCACGTTAACTAACACTTAACAAAAAACACGCCTATAATATTTAATTAATTCGATGGCGGATCATATCTTTGTTGTAATAATAAAAATTAACCCTATCACCTTATTAATACAAAACAACAGGCAATAATTATTTCGCGTTGTCTGCATTGCTTTCGTGAGTCATTGAAGGTCCGCTGCGAGCGGGCCTTTTTATTTTGAGGTAGGCCAATGGTAGCACCTGACCATAGGAACCCCGTATTCACATAGATGCCGGCAGCAAGCAGGAAACCTTTCCCTGCCCGCCGCCGGCATCCGCTTTATCTCTTCGCCAGCGAAACCCGGAAAAAATTATTTCCAGATACCCGTATAATTATGCGGCGTGATAGCCTTCAGCTCCTTCTTCAGCGCAGCGCTCACCTTCAGGCCATCAATAAACTTATGCATGCTTTGCTTGTTAATCGCGCCACCACCGCGGGTAAGCGCTTTCAGCGCCTCATACGGCTGCGGGTAATTTTCCCGGCGCAGTACTGTTTGGATGGCCTCTGCCACTACCGCCCAGTTGTTTTCCAGGTCTTCATTGAGTTTGGCTTCATTGAGGATCAGTTTGGACAATCCTTTCTCAATGGATTTGGTAGCGAGGATGGTATGACCGAACGGAACACCGAGGTTCCGGAGTACAGTGGAATCCGTTAAATCGCGCTGCAGGCGCGAGATAGGCAGTTTCGCACTGAGATGCTCGAACACGGCGTTGGCAATACCCAGGTTACCTTCCGCATTTTCAAAATCGATCGGGTTTACTTTATGCGGCATAGCGGAGGAACCCACTTCGTCTTTTTTAATTTTCTGCTTGAAATAATCCATGGAGATGTAGGTCCAGATATCGCGGCAGAAATCTATCAGGATGGTATTAATGCGTTTGAGGGTATCAAACTGGGCGGCGATGTTATCGTAATGCTCAATCTGCGTGGTGTATTTCATCCTTTGCAGGCCGAGGGTGTTGTTCACAAACTTCTCCCCGAATTTTTCCCAGTTGATTTTAGGGAATGCTACGTAATGGGCGTTGAAGTTACCGGTAGCGCCGCCGAATTTCGCTGCAAAAGGAATATCTCCCAGCAGTTTCATCTGGCCTTCCAGGCGTTCCACGAATACGAGGATCTCTTTCCCGAGGATGGTAGGAGAGGCAGGCTGACCGTGGGTGCGGGCCAGCATCGGCACTTTCATCCAGTCTTTCGCCATTTTGGAGATCTCGAGTACGAGGTTGGCCAGCGCCGGCATGTACACATGCTCGATGGCATCTTTCCAGAACAGGGGCGTAGCGGTATTGTTCACATCCTGGGAGGTAAGACCGAAGTGTACCCATTCCAGTTTGTCTTCCAGGCCCAGGTTTTTCAGCTCATTTTTCAGGAAGTACTCAACTGCTTTCACATCATGGTTGGTGATCTTCTCCGTGTCCTTGATAAGCTGGGCATGCTCAATCGTGAATTCCTGGTAGATCTTACGGAGTGCAGGCACTTTGGCCTTTGGCAGTGTAAATAATTTCTGCTCTGCGAGCGCAATAAAATATTCCACCTCTACCATCACACGGTAACGGATCAACGCAAATTCAGAGAAATAATTGGCCAGCTCGTCCAGTTGCTTGCGATAGCGCCCGTCCAGCGGAGAAATGGCAGTTAATGGTTGTAATTGCATAATTTAGTTACTTTTGCAGCTTCAAAATTACAGAAATTGGAACGGAAAGTAAAAGTAGCGGCAGTAAGTTATTTGAATACTAAGCCTTTATTGTATGGATTCAGGAATCATCCGGTGATGGAGAGGATGGAATTGTCGATGGATTACCCGGCTAAGATCGCCCAGCAGCTGATTGATGGAGAGGTGGACGTAGCGCTGGTGCCAGTGGCCATTATACCTAAATTAAAAGAATACCATATTATCGCCGACTATTGCATCGGCGCAGAAGGGCCGGTTGCCTCCGTATGCTTATACAGCGAGGTACCCTTACATGACATAAAAAGAATATACCTGGATTACCAGAGCCGTACCTCAGTGGCCCTCCTCAAGGTGCTGGTACGCGAATACTGGAAGCTGGACGTGGAGTTTGTATCTACCACGGGCGACTATGAAGCCAACATCAAAGGTACGGACGCCGGCCTCGTCATCGGGGACAGGGCCCTGAAACAACGTAAGATATCCCCGTTCATCTACGACCTGGCGGAACATTGGATGCGCTTTACCAGCCTGCCTTTCGTGTTTGCGGCATGGATTGCCAACAAACAGCTGCCGGCCGATTTTGTAGCGGAGTTCAACAACGCCACCGGCATCGGTATGCAGAACATCCCCGCAGTAGTGGCGGAAAACCCGTACGACGTGTACGACCTCACCACTTATTACGTGCAAAACATCAGCTACCCGCTCACGCCGGCCAAGCGCCAGGGCATGCAGAAATTCCTCGGCTTCCTCCTGGCAGAACAGCAGGGCTAACGAATTTTTGGTTTAGCAGGATTTGCTTAACTTCATAGTTCACCCAACATCATTACGGGCTATGAAGATCGGCATACTGGGTAGCGGTCCGGTAGGACTCTCCCTCGGTAAAGGCCTCATTCACACTGGGCACCACGTTACCGTCGGCACACGCAATCCGGCGCGGGAAGCCTTGCAGCAATGGGCCAAACAACAGGGCGACCGTGCGGCCATCGGCACTTTCCGCCATGCCGCCGAATTCGGCGAAATGATCCTGATCTGCACCAGCTGGACGGGCACGCAAAAAGCAATCGAAGCAGCAGGTATCTGGAATTTTAAAGGCAAGATCGTAGTGGATGTCACCAACCCGGTGGATGGCAAAGGCCCCGATGAATTCGGCCGCCTGACGCTCATGATCGGGCACAAACACTCCGCCGGCGAGCAAATCCAGGCCTGGCTGCCTCCCGATGCCTGCGTGGTCAAAGCCCTCAGCTGCATCGGGCACGAACACATGCTCCAACCAAAGTTCGAAGAAGGCACTCCCACCATGTTCATTGCCGGCAACAGCGCACAAGCCAAACAGCTCGTGACGGACCTCCTGAAGCAAATGGGCTGGGATGATGTAGCCGATGTAGGCCGCATCGAAATGTCCCGCAACATCGAGCCGCTTTCCGTCATCTGGACGGCGTATGGCTTCCTCAACAACAGCCGTGGCCATGCGTTTAAACTATTGAAGAAATAGCGGAGCGGCTGCCCCGAACTGTAACGCGCAGCCTTGCCTGAGGCGGCGCCGTCCTTCATGGCAGCCTCCCCGCGCCATTAGGGCCCTGACGGGGCCTGCACCGCTGAAAAATTTTATCTCTCCCCCCAATTATCCCTGATTTCACTTTTTATAAGCCTCATTAATTGTTATTTTTGGCCCCTAAAACATAGTGTTTTGAAAACCATACTAAACGGGAAACAATTGTCTATTACGATAGACCGGCTTTGTCACCAGTTGATCGAAAATCACCTGCAATTTGAGCAGACCGTGCTGATTGGATTGCAGCCGCGCGGCGTATTTCTTTCTGACAGGATTTATAACACCCTCCGCAAACTGCTTCCTGAGGCCAAAATACAGTACGGTAAGCTGGACATTACCTTTTACCGCGACGATTTCAACAAAGGAAAAGGTTTACATGTTCCGAATGAAACCAGCATCGATTTTTCTATAGAGAACAAAAAAGTGATCCTGATTGACGACGTGTTGTACACCGGCCGCACCATCCGCTCGGCCCTGGATGCCATGCTGGATTTCGGACGCCCGGCGTCAGTAGAGCTGCTCACCCTGATCGACCGCCGTTTCAGCCGGCAGCTGCCGATCCAGCCCGATTATACAGGCCGGACCATTGATGCATTTATCTCGCAAAAAGTTAAGGTACTGTGGGAAGAGAGAGATGGTAAAGACGAAGTTATTCTGGTTGATTAGCAATTCGGATTTTACAATTCAGGTTTCATCCTTTATATTTGCACATTAATGTCACTTTCTGTAAAACACTTACTCGGAATTCGCGATCTGCAGCGTCAGGATATAGAACTTATTTTTCAAACCGCCAGGGAGTTTAAAGAGGTTTTACAACGGCCCATTAAGAAAGTTCCTACGCTCCGCGATACCACGATTGTCAATTTATTCTTCGAGAATTCTACTCGCACACGTATTTCATTTGAGCTTGCTGAAAAAAGACTCGGCGCGGATACCATCAATTTCTCCGCTTCCGGTTCCTCTGTATCAAAAGGTGAAACCCTGATCGATACGGTCAACAACATCCTGTCCATGAAAGTGGATATGGTCGTGATGCGCCATAGCGCCAGCGGAGCGCCGCATTTCCTGGCCAAACACATCCAGGTTCCCATCCTCAACGCGGGCGACGGGATCAACGAACATCCCACCCAGGCGCTGCTCGATTCCTTCTCCATCAAAGAGAAGCTCGGTAGCGTGGAAGGCCGCAAAATCGCCATCTGCGGGGATATCATGCACTCCCGCGTAGCGCTTTCCAATATCTACTGCCTGAAGAAACTCGGCGCGGAAGTGACCGTGGTAGGGCCTCCCACACTGATTCCAAAGTACCTGGAAACTGCGCTGGGCGTCAACGTTACCTACGATATCCGCGAGGCGCTGCAGTGGGCCGATGTCGCCAACGTGCTGCGCATTCAGCTGGAACGTCAGAACACGCCGCTGTTCTCCTCCCTGCGTGAATATTCCATCGCATACGGCATCAATCGCCAGCTGCTGGACAGCCTGCAGAAAGAGATCGTGATCATGCACCCCGGCCCTATCAATCGCGGTGTGGAACTCAGTTCCGACGTGGCGGATTCCGGCCACTCCATTATCCTTGACCAGGTGGAAAACGGCGTAGCCATTCGCATGGCGGCGTTGTACCTGCTGGCAGGCAAACAAGCATAAGTTTTTTTTAAAAAATAAATTTTAGGTTGGTGTCGGGAGATGCCAACCTTTTTTATGCGCTATGGAAACGTCCTCCGCTGTAATAGCGCGCGGGCCATGCCAACGCCACGTTTAGAACGAAACGTTCAGGCCCAGCGTGTAGGATCTGAAGAACGGATATACGTTACCGTTATAGCCTCCCGCTTGTTCAGGGTCGTAGTACTTAATCTTCATGTTGTTCGTTTCCCAGAGATCCTGCCCGGAGAAGTAGATCCGCAATTGCTTTATGGATAAGTGTTTCAGCACGGCCGGCGGCAGGGAGTAGCCCAGCTGCAGGTTTTTCAGCCGTATATATGCGCCATTCATCACCCAGTGGCTGCTTGGCAAGGTATTGCCGTTAGGGCCCTTGTACAACCGGGGAAACGCGGCGTCAGGATTTTCAGGCCGCCAGAAATCCTGGTTGATGCTCCAGGGTTCCTGCCAGCCGGTGGTAAATGGCAGGTTGTACCGCGGATCGGGCATCACGCGGCGGTTGCCCACGCCCTGGAAAAATACGGACAGCTCAATGCCTTTCCAGCTGATGCCTGCATCCACGCCGTAGGAATACAGGGGGTCCGTAGTGCCGAGGTACACGAGGTCCCGGTTGTCGATGATATGGTCGCCATTGATGTCCTTGTACTTAATATCTCCCGGCGCCGTTTGCGCGCTTTGCCAGGCATGCTGGCGTACCTCCGTTTCCGTATGGAAGTAGCCTTCCGCCTGGTATCCGAAAAGGGAGGAATAGGCATAGCCGGGTACGCCCTGGTTCCAGCCTGGCTGCGCGAACACGCCTTCGCTTTTCAGGACTTTATTTTTATTGTGCAGGAGATTGGCGTGGAGGTACCAGTTGAAAGCCTTTGCAGTATTGCTCTTCCAGCCGGCGTTGATTTCCCAGCCTTCGGAGCGCATTTCCCCTTCGTGGTAGCTTAGGGGCCAGGCGCCGGTGGCGGAAGAAGTGAGCCGGGGGATTTGCATATCGCGGTTGTAGCGGATAAAATAATCGGCAGACAATGAGAGCTGGCCTTTGAACAGCGCGGCGTCCCAGCCGAAGTTGCTCGCCGCAATATTTTCCCAGCCGGTAGGCTGCGGCAGCGGATTATGGAACACAAAAGGCTGAAGGGCCGTGGACGGATCGAAGGTAAACGTCTGGTAACGCTCGTCCGTACTGATGGTATTCCAGCTGTTCACGTTGCCCAGCTGCCCCCAGGACCAGCGCAGCTTAAACTCGTTGAAGAAGGGCAGGGCCTCGTAGAACCAGGTTTCGTTATTGAGTCGCCACCCGGCGGAAAACGATGGAAACACTTTCAGCTGCGTAACGGACGGGTAGAAGTTAGCGCCCTGGTACAGCCGCGCCCCAATGACGTTGGCTTCCAGCAGGAGGCGGTTATCGAAATTGTAATTCAGCTTGGTGAAAATGGAGGTCAGCGAGCCGGTAATGGCCAGCTGCCGGCTGTATTGCGGACTGCCGTTAAAGCGGGCGGCATTGATCTCTTCCGGGCTGATGCCGTAGGAGGCCAGCGTATTTTGCGTGGTGTTGTACGTTTCCTGGGTGATGCCGCCCAGCAGGTGAAGCATGTGTTTTTCGTGTAGCCGTGCTTCGTAATCGCCCAGGAGTTGCAGGTTGCCGCCTTTGGCTTCCATCCGGTTTTTTTGCAGCATATTGTTTTCCTGCACGCTGGCCACGGGGGCTACCCGGTTCCAGAGGGGCACGGTTTGCCGGCCGAGGTCGTCCCGGAAGGTTTGCTTTTGCGGACTATAGATCAGGCGAAGGGTGAGGCCTTTCACCAGGCTGTCCGCCCGGAGGGTAAACACCGCATCGATATAATTATTTCTTTCCTCCCGCTTGCCGCCGTCCTGCAGGATGGCATACACCGGCGCGCCGCCATAGGCGTAATGATTCGTTTCCGGCACAAATACCGGCACATTCCCCGGCCCCCTGTAAAGGCCTGCCAGCAGGCCGTAGGGGCCTTCCACTACCTGCGCGGGCGAGAGCGTGTTGCTCTGCGCGACGGACATCCGGGATTCCAGGCTGAAGTGCTTGTTAAACCGGTTGTTGAGGCTGAAGCGGGCGTTGATACGGCTGGTTTTATCCGGCCCGACGGCGAAGAGGCCCTGGCGGCCGAAGTAGCCGACGGAACCCGTAAACTGGTTGGTTTCAGAACCGCCTTTTACGGAGAGGTTATAGTTCTGAACGGCCGTTTTATCTTTTGTTAGCAATGCTAACTGGTTGTAGTTGTAGTAGTACTTGTAATCATCCGGGTGGTTCGGGTCGATGATGTATTTATTGCCCTGCTGGAGCAGTTCCAGCTCTGCGGGCTGCCAGGGTTCCGGCAGTCCGGCGTTGCCGGCGGCAATATTTTCCAGGTAGGCGTCGGTAGCGGAGGAGAGGCGCTGGGGCAGGCGGATAGGCCGTTCGAAGCCGCCGAGGGTATTGAAGTCGACGGAGAGTTTGCCCGGCTTGCCCGTGCGGGTGGTCACCAGCACCACGCCGCCGGCGCCCCTGGCGCCGTAGATAGCGGCGGCAGCGGCATCTTTGAGGATGCTGACGGACTCGATATCATCCGGGTTCAGGACGGACAAGGATCCCGGCACGCCGTCCACGATCACCGGGGCATTGCTGCTACCGCCGGTCACCCCGCGTACCTGTACGTTGAAGCCTTCCTTGCCGGGCTGGCCATTACTGCGGGTTACCACCAGGCCGGTGGCAGTGCCCTGCAGGGCTGCCATCACATTGGGCACGGGCCTGCTTTTGAGGCGGTTGCCTTCCACCTGGGAAATAGCCCCGGTGATATTGGCGCGCTTTTGCAGCCCATAGCCGAGGACAACCAGTTCGTTGAGCTTCTTGAGGTCTGGCTGGAGGATGATATTGATGGCGTGCCTGTCGCGCACGGTGATTTCCTTAGGCTGAAACCCGATGAGGGAAACGAGGAGGGTGGCTTGTCCGGACGCCAGGTCCACGGTGAAAGTACCGTCTTCTTTAGAAGCCGTCCCGTTCTGGGTGCCGGTTTCCCGGATGGACACGCCGCTGAGCGGCTGCATGCCGTCGGTGATCATCCCCGTGACGGTCCATTTGCCGTTGTAGGCCGGTCCGGCGTTGCCGGGCGTGAGGGCCGCGTTGGGAGCGGCGCCGGCAGGGATGACGATGATCTGGCCGTCCCGGATCTCGAAGGAGTAGCGGGAGGCGGGGAAGAGCAGCGGCAGTACGGTGTTTAAGGGCGCGTTATGGACCTTAACGGTAACGCCTCTTCTGTTTTCCAGTTCATCAGAGGAGATGGCAAAAGTGTATTTCGTTTGCTTTTCTATATCGCGTAACACCGCTTTGAGGCTGGCGTTGCGGTATTGGAGGGTGACGTTTTTGGGAACGGGATTTTGGGCCACTGTGTTGACAGCGGCAAATACCAGGATAACAACGAAAAAGAGGGCAGACGACAGGCTTAACCTGGTAACTGAGCGTAGCGCCTGAGAAAAAGTTTGCTGCATAAGCAGAAATCTGCAGGGCTATTAGTAAAATTCTACCAGGTTATTCTCGTGTTTAATGTTGATCTGTAATGCTTTTCTGATGATGTCAAGCACCTCGTCCAGCGGCAGGTCACGGAAAGTGGCCAGCAGTCTGGCATCCGCCAGTTTAGGATCTTTGATATCCACCTGTACATGGTAATAGTCCTGCAGTGCGGCCGCTACTTCATTGAGCGGACTCTCGTCAAAAACGAGGCAGCGGGTTTTCCATGCCAGGATATTATTGGATTTTTTGTGTTCGGTCGTTTGGATGTCGTTGCCATTGTGTTGCAGGCTGGCTTCCAGGCCTGGCGTCAGGATGACTTTTTTCTCCGAATGTTTATAGGCTGCGCTTACCTTACCGGATTGCACGAAAACTTTCACGTCCTTATCGGCGGACTTCACGTTAAAGGAGGTGCCGAGTACGCGGATGGCTACATCCGGCGCGTCTACGGTGAAGGGCTGCGATTCCTGCTGTGCCACGTCGAAGAAGGCTTCCCCTTTGGCGATGGTCACGCTGCGGGCGGTTTTGCCAAAATCCCTGGGCACTTTCACCACGGTATTGGCATTGAGGTACACCATGGAACCATCGGCGAGCTTAACGCTGTCGATCTGCTGATGGGTGGCGTAGGTTTTGTATTTGCCCGGGCCCAGGTACACCATGGATACGGCGATAGCGGCCACGGCTGCGGCGGCCCACCAGTAGCGCACGGGCATTTTGCGGACCTTTGGCGTAGCTGCCGGGGCAGCGTCCGCTACGGGCGTTTTGATTTCAGCCGGCATTACCGGGAGCATGTCTACAGCGTTACTAAACTTCGACCATTGCCCGGAAGTATCGAAGGCGGATGCGGCAGGGAGGGGATCTCCATTCCACATATCCCTCATGTCCAGGAAAATGTCGAGATTAGCCGGGTCCTCTTGAATCCAGTCGTTCAGCAGGCGTTTGCACTGCTCGTTCTCCGGATTCTCCAGGTAACGGATCACAATATCTATGTCGGTTTTGCTATTCATGGCTACTTATTGATAATACAACCAGGGGGCTTGTTACCATTAGTCAATTTAAAAAAAAATTTCGGCGCGGGTTACTGTTTATTAATAAGTACAACCCGGAGTTTTTTGAGGGCGGTGGTCAGGTGGGCATATACGGTATTAATAGATATGTCCAGTTGTTCCGAAATTTCCGTAGGAGAGAGGCCTTTAAACCGGCTCATTTCAAAAACGCGCCGGCATTGGTCGGGCAGTTTTTCGAGCGCATAGCGGTATTGGGCTTCCAGTTCTTTATGTTCGAGGAGCTGATGCGTGGTTTCCGCCGGGGTAGCCGTATGCATTTGCTCTTTGGTGTAGGCTTCCCTGCGTTGTTCTTTTTTAATGCTGTTCAGGCAGGTATTGACGGTGGCCCTGGCGAGGTAGTGCTGGATAGGCGCCCGTTCGTCCAGGTTTTCCGCATTCTTCCACAAGTTGAGGAACACATCTTGTACCATATCATTGGCAGTATCCTCATCTTTTACATACCGCACCGCTATATTATACATAGAGGGTGCGAACTGTTTAAAGACAGCCTCAAATACATCTTTGTTTCTAATCCTGATGCCTTTTACTATTTCTTCATTACTCAGTTGCAACATGGGCTGATCGTTTGTTTCCGCCGGTGCGAAGATAGATGATTATATCTTTTTTTCACTTTAACATTTTCTTCACTAATGGTAAGTGATGTTTCGGGTGTATTGTTAATATACGGCCACCAACAAGAGTGCAATAAAGCAAAAACCATGCACAACGGATTGGATGCCAATTAGAGTCATCATTATTTTTAACCATATCAAAATTGTAATGCCATGAAAAAAACAATGACAGGAATGTTCGCATTAGCCGCAATGGTTCTCGGAATGACTGCTTTCAAAAGCGCGACCGCTACACCGGTAAAAGGAGCTGACAGTATCGCTGTAGTTTCAATTGATTCATTGGCAGGTGCAGACACCGCAGCTATTCGTACCGGCGTAGTCGTTAGCCTGGATTCTGTGGCAGGCCGTATCGATTCCATCGCAGGTCTGGATTCGCTCAAAAGCGTAGACAGCCTCAAAGGTACAGATTCATTACGCGCTGTGGAAGCCGGATCAATCACCGGTAAAATTAGTCCCGCAGACGGAGCAACCGAAGTAGAAGCGGTAAACGGCGCCGATAAACTGAAAGCAGCCGTTTCCCAGGGTACATTTACCATCCCTGGCGCTAAAGCCGGTACTTATACCATCACTGTAGTAGGTAAAGCGCCTTATAAAAATGCAGAGGTGAAAGATGTTAAAGTAGAAGATGGTAAAGTAACCGACATCGGTGAAATTAAACTTGAACAGTAATTAATAAAGATACTAGCAACCAACAACACACTCATCCTAACAGAGAACCCTATTGGTTTGATCCACGAGGCTATTTCATTCCTGAAATGGCCTCTTTTCTTTTCAGCAGTTTATCAGGTATATTCGCAACTGGAAAAGTAAACACATGCGCACCATACTACTGCTTATCATCTCGAACTCCTTTATGACCTACGCCTGGTATGGTCACCTGAAACATACGGAAACCGCCCTCTGGAAAGTGATCCTGCTCAGCTGGGGCATCGCATTCTTCGAATACTGCTTCATGGTGCCGGCAAACCGCCTCGGCTACCAGGAAGGCTTCAGCGGCTTCCAGCTCAAAACCATCCAGGAGGTGATCACCCTTACCATTTTCGCCATCTTCGCGGTATTTATCCTCAAGGAACCGCTGCGGTGGAACTACCTGATCTCCTTCCTCTTCCTGGTTGGCGCCGTATATTTTATGTTTAAGAAATAATTCATTTATAAAACCTGCCGTTCAACCCATTTCATTTTGAGCGCCTGGATTAATTACTATTTTTGAAGATCTGTAAACCTTCTGACCGGACATGATTCAAAGAATCTTTACCGCGCTGGCCCTGTTGCTGCTGCTGGCAGCCGGGCAGGCCGCCTTCAGCCAGCCAACACCCGTATGGAATGCCGCCGACATCAAACTGCAGTTAAAAAAGCTGGATACCCTCGGCAGTGTCCTGTACCTCGCCGCCCATCCCGACGACGAAAATACCCGGCTGCTGGGCTACCTTGCCAAAGAAAAACTCTATAGAACCGGCTACCTCTCGCTCACCCGCGGCGATGGAGGCCAAAACCTCGTAGGGAACGAACAAAGTGAACTCCTGGGGCTCATCCGCACCCAGGAACTGCTGGCCGCCCGCCGGATCGACGGGGCAGAGCAGTTCTTCACCCGCGCGCAGGACTTCGGTTTCTCCAAGAACCCAACGGAAACCTTCTCCATCTGGGATACAAAAAAAATTACCAAAGACGTGGTGTGGATCATCCGCAAATTCCAGCCGGATGTCATCATCTGCCGCTTCCCGGCGGATAGCCGCGCCGGACACGGCCACCATACCGCTTCCGCCATGCTCGCCGCCAAAGCGTTTGAGCTGGCCGCCGATCCCAAATACGCACCGGAACAACTCACGAAAGTTAAACCCTGGCAAGCCAAACGCCTGCTCTGGAACACGTTTAACTTCGGCTCCAACAATACCATTTCCGACGATCAGTTTAAAATTGACGTTGGCGTCTTCAACCCGCTGTTAGGTAAGGGCTTTGGGGAAATCGCCTCCGAATCCCGCTCCCAGCACAAAAGCCAGGGCTTTGGCGTACCTGCGGGCAGGGGTAGCTCCTACGAATACTTTGTGACCATCAAAGGCGCTAATCCCACCCAGTCCCTGCTGGACGGCGTAAACCAGTCCTGGAGCCGTGTGGAAGGCGGTAAAGCCATTGGCGACCTGGTAGATAAAGCCATCGCCGCCTATAACATGGACAACCCCGCCGCTTCCGTGCCCGCCCTGCTGAACATCCGCAAAGCCATACTGGCCCTGCCGGATGGCTACTGGCGCAACCTGAAGCTGAAAGAAACCGAGCAGCTCATCTTTGCCTGCGCCGGCATCTGGGCGGAAGCCTACAGCGCCTCCAACACCGTTGTGCCAGGGTATAAAATGAATACCACCGTACAACTGATCAACCGCAGCAACATCCCGGTTGCCATCAAAAAAATTGACCTGCCGGGGTTACCCAATGCCGCCGGCGCGCAATCCCTGGAATACAATAAGCTCACTACTTTCAACAACCCGGTGACCGTGCCGGAAAACACGCCGTTTTCCCAGCCGTACTGGCTGTCGGCACCGCATCCCCTCGGTACCTATACCATCACAGATCCCATGCTGGTGGGCAACCCGGAAAACATCCCGGCGCTCCAGGCTACCATTGAACTGACTATTGGCGGCGCGGACTTTACCATCTCCCGCCCCTTGCAGTATAAATATACCGACCCCGTAAAGGGCGAACTCTACGAACCCGTAGTAGTGGCTCCTCCGGTGGTAGGCAACCTCACCAACCAGGTATTTATTTTCACGGGCAATACCGCACAGCCGGTAACGGTGAAAATGCAGGCCATGGCCGATGGCGTGAAGGGGGACATCTCCCTGAAACTCCCTGCCGGCTTCGTCAGCAAGCCTGCCTCCATCCCTTACGGGTTTGCGCAGAAAGGGGATGAGCAGGAGTTCACCTTCTCCCTCTCGCCCGTAAAAGCCGGCAACGGCAACCATGTAGATACCTTTGCCGTGCAGATGAGTCATAACGGGAAGGTATATACGGAAGGCATCCAGCATATCCGCTATGACCACATCCCCGTGATCACGCTGTTTCCGCCTGCGCAGGCGCGGCTGGTAACGGTAGACCTCAAGCACAACGGCAATAACCTCGGCTATATCCCCGGCGCAGGGGATATGGTGGCGGCCTCATTGCGACAGGTAGGGTATAACGTAACAGAGCTGACCGAGAAAGATATTATGTACGGGGACCTTTCCCGCTTCGACGCTATCATCGCCGGGGTAAGGGCCTATAACGTGAACCCCCGGATGAAATTCTGGCAGGGTAAACTGATGGACTACGTGAAAAATGGCGGTACTTACCTGGTGCAGTATAACGTAAATTCGCCGCTGGTGATGAATAACCTGGGGCCATATCCTTTCAGCCTGTCGCGCGACAGGGTAACGGAGGAAGATGCCGCGGTGAAATTGCTGAATCCGGCGGACCCAGTGCTGCATTACCCGAACGACATTACGACCAGCGATTTTAAAGGCTGGGTACAGGAAATCGGGTTGTATTATACCAACGGGGCCGACAAATCGTACACTAAATTATTTGCCATGAACGACAAAGGGGAGTCGCCACTGGACGGTTCCACCCTGGTTGCCAACTATGGCAAAGGCAGGTATGTATATACTTCCCTTTCCTTCTTCCGGCAGCTGCCGGCGGGAGTACCGGGAGCGTACCGCCTGTTTGTAAATCTGATCTCTGCAAAAAAGGGTTAATGGCTCATGAGTGATAAAGACGTAAAAGCAAAACGGCCGCGGCTCCGTATAGCCGCGGTGATGTGCATCCTCCTCGGACTCGTCATCGGGTTTGAGATCAAGCGAATCCATATCGGCCTGATCATCGGTATCGGCCTGGGTTTGCTCACGGGAGCGATGTGGAGTAAAAGCCACCACGATTAAATTCAGGGATGGGCCTGTACGCCCATCCTGCTGAATATATTAAACCTGTAATTCCACTATTCCATGCCAGATAAACACTTGCAGGAAGAGAGGCCACCGTTATTTCCGTCATGGACCCACTGGTACATACTGGTGGTGGCATGGCTGGCGTTGCTGATTATCCTCTTCTATTTCTTCACCAAAACATTTTCATGAGTTCATTAGACTGGATAGTGCTGATAGCTACCTTGTCCGTCATCATCCTGTATGGTGTCTGGAAGAGTCGCGGTAAACAAAGCATGGAAAGCTACTTCCTGGGTAACCAGTCCATGCCCTGGTATATCGTATTATTATCTATCATCGGAACGCAGGCCAGCGCCATTACCTTTATTTCCGCGCCCGGCCAGGCTTATACGGACGGGATGCGGTTCGTGCAATACTACTTCGGGCTGCCGCTGGCCATGGTCGTGCTTTGCATCACCTTCGTTCCTATTTTTCATAAACTCAAAGTATATACGGCGTACGAATTCCTCGAGCAGCGGTTCGATTTGAAGACGCGTACGCTGACGGCGGTATTATTCCTGGTGCAGCGCGGCTTGTCTACCGGCATCAGCATCTGCGCGCCCAGTATCATCCTCTCTTCCTTGCTGGGCTGGAACCTGTACTGGACCAACCTGATCATGGGAGGGCTGCTGATTATCTATACGGTTGCCGGCGGCACCCGGGCCGTTTCCTATACACAAACCCTGCAGCTGGTGGTCATCTTCGCCGGTATGTTCCTCGCCGGTTGGATGGTGGTGCATCTGCTGCCGGATAACATCGGGATGAAGGAAGCGTTGCAGGTGTCCGGCAAGATGAATAAGCTGAACGTGATTGTGACGGACTTTGACTGGCAGGATAAATACAATATCTGGAGCGGTTTGATTGGCGGGTTCTTCCTGGCGCTGAGTTATTTCGGTACGGATCAGTCGCAGGTGGGCCGTTACCTGACGGCCAAATCCGTCAGGGAAAGCCGGCTGGGATTGCTGATCAACGGGTTGGTAAAGGTGCCCATGCAGTTTTTGATCCTGCTGATTGGCGCGCTGGTGTTTGTATTTTACCTGTATTTCCGAGCCCCGTTGTTCTTTAACGAGGCCCAGCTGGCGCGGGTGCATAAAACGGAGCATGGCGCCGCGCTCACCAGCCTGGAAAATGAATTTAATTCCCTGAGTACGATGAAGCAGCGGCAGGTGAAGGACCTGGCCGCCGCGCTGGACAAGGGAGAGCAAACTGCCATCGCTACGGCGCAGCAGGCCTTGCAGGCCACGGAGGACAAGGCCCAGCAGGTGCGGGCGGAAGCGGTGACGCTGATTAAAAATGCGGACCCCGCCGGCGATGCGAATGATACGAACTATATATTCCTGCATTTTGTGATCAACAGCCTGCCCAAAGGTTTGGTAGGGTTGCTGATCGCGATTATTTTCCTGGCGGCATGGGGGAGTATTGCAGCCGCGTTGAACTCCCTGGCTTCCACAACGGTGGTGGACGTGTACAAGCGGTTGTATAAGTCGGAGGAGTCGCCGGAGAAATACATGCGCATGTCCAGGATGTGGACGCTCATCTGGGGCATTTTCTGCATTGCCGTAGCCCAGTTTGCCAGCGGCCTGGGCAGCCTGATTGAAGTGGTAAACGTGCTGGGGTCCTGGTTTTACGGCACTACGCTGGGGATATTCCTGGTGGCGTTTTACCTGAAGAAGGTAGGAGGGACGGCTACTTTCACGGCGGCGGTGATTGCGCAGGTGATCGTGTTGATCCTGTTCTGGATGGAAGTGGTGTCGTTCCTGTGGCTGAATGCCATTGGCTGTATGCTCGTACTGGCGTTGGCGTTAGTGATACAGCCGTTTATGAGAAGGCCTGTTTAAACTGCTTTGCTTCCTGCGAAGACCACCAATAAAAAAGAGATGCAATTAAGTTTGCATCTCTTTCTTTTTTTGATGTTAGCGGTTATTTCAACGTCGCCAGCAGCTTCGTATTCAGCGCTACATAATCTGCGCTTTCCGCTTTCTTCGCCAGCTCTAATGATTGCTGTGCGGCGGCTTTCGCTACTGCGTTATCTTTCACCAGGGAGTGGATGCGGGCTTTCTGGTACATTACCCAGAAGGCGTCCGGCTGTTGCTCGGCAGCTTTGTCGATGTAGGTCACCGCTTTTTTCAGGTCCTTATTCATGTCGGCATAGTACATAGCCGCCTGGAAGTAAGGTTTTTTATCTGTCTGCATGGCCGCGTCGATCTGGGACTGGATGGTACCGTCGATGTCCGCAGTGATGGCTACCGGCACGCTGAATTTATCCCAGCTGATCACCAGGTCCATGGATTTGTACTGGATGTTCTGGAAATCGATGGAGAAGGTTTGCTGCGCAGCGGCGTTACGTTTAGGAGTAACGGTTACGCGGGCTACGTCGTCTTCCTGTTTGTAGTCGGCCGGCTTGGTGATGTTCAGGTTTTTGCTGAGGATCACGGTCCAGGACTGTTTGCCCGGGATGGTAACCAGGCCGTATTTGCCGGCAGGTACCGCCTTGCCGCCGAAGCTTACGTCTTCGCCGAAAGTGATGGTGGTCGCGCTGTTGGCGCCGGTTCTCCATACTTTGTCGTAAGGTACCAGGTCGCCCAGGATGGTGCGGCCGTTCATGTTAGGGCGGGAGTAGCTCAGCTCCACGCTGGAAAGTGCAAATTGTTGTTTAATGGTCTGGCTTGGGCTTGGCGCAGGTACTTTAACCTGGGCGAAAGCGGAGCCTGCGTACAGTACGATTGCGCAGCCGGTGGCTACCGCAAGTGTTTTGATAGTTTTCATGTTATATGTTGAGAAAATTGGTGGCATTATTCGATCAGGCCATTCCTGAAGGCATAGAGTACGATCCCTACGCTGTTTTTTACGTTCAGCTTTTCCAGGAGTTTCTGGCGGATGCCTTCCACGGTGCGTGGGCTGAGGAAGATCTTTTCTGAAATCTCCTGCGTGGTTTGTTCGTTGCAGATCAGCTTGAGTACTTCCAGTTCCCGGTCGTTGAGCTGCACTTCGTTTTTCAGTGTAGGTTTCACATGCTGCTTGGTTTTATGCAGCACTTTTTTGAGCAGGGCCAGGTTTACATTCTCGTTGAAATAGAAACCCTTGTCGTAGGTCGTGCAGATGGCTTCATAGATTTCTTCCGGCTCGGCATTCTTCAGGAGGTAGGCGTTGGCGCCGTTTTCCACCAGGTGTACGATGAAGTTGTCATCTTCGTACATGGTGAGGATGATGACTTTTACATCCGGGTATTTGGCTTTTACTTTTACCGTCGCCTCAATGCCGTCCATGTTGGGCATTTTCAGGTCCATGAGGATGACGTCCGGTTGTTGCTTTTCCATGATGTCCAGCAAATGCTGGCCGTCATCAGCTTCGAAGATTACACTGATATTTTCATAAGGGATAAGTGTGTTAATGACTCCACTGCGGAAGATCTTGTGATCGTCGGCAATTGCCACTTTTATATGGTGTGTCATCTGAAGGACAGTTTATAGAGAATTACATTAATGTTCCGGGAATTATTAAATCCCACTGATGCATACCGGGTGTATGAATCAGATGGCAATTTAGAATAAAACTACATAAGAATCAATTAATTCTGAGCAGATTGCTGATAGTTCTCCACATTGATCTGTGCTACGGTTCCAATAGGATTTCGCTTGTGATAGTTGATCGTCCCGTTGATGATATTGAGTCTGCTCTCTATATTCTTAAGTCCCAGGCTGCCCGACTTCTTCTTTGATTCGTTCAGGGTATCCAGCAGTTTGCCGTTCCCGTTGTCAGCCACCTCTACAGTCAGGAGATTGGGCGTGTTTTTATAGGTGATTTCAATACTGGTAGCTTCCGCGTGCTTCACGATATTGTTGATCAGTTCCTGTACCACCCGGTACACGTGCAGCGCCTTTGAGCGGTCCACCGGGATGGTGCTTTCCGGCGTTTTGAAATGGATCGCCACCTGTTTGTTTTTATTCATCAGGTTGCAGAAGGAATCGAGCGCATGGGCCAGTCCCAGGTTGTCGAGGGCTTGTGGATGCAGGCTTTGTGAAATAAACCTAAGTTGCTGAATAATGGTGTCAGTGAATTCTTTGGTTTCCTTCAGCCGTTCCGTTTCCCCGTTGCCTGTTTTCAGGAGAGGCTGCAGGCCGCCGATGGTGAGCTTCAGGACGGAGAGCTGCGCGCCCACTTCATCGTGGAGGTCTTCGGCAATGCGTTTGCGTTCCAGTTCCTGGCCCTGGAGGATGGCTTCGAGGCGTTCCCGTTGCAGTTGGAGGTCTTTATCGCGAATGATCAGTTTGTGTTGAATTACCTGTTTCTGTTGGAGCATTACCAGCAGTATTACCACAATAGCCAATATCAGCATTACTGTGGTCCCCACAATAATGATATCAGTGATCCGCATACTTCATGAGTTTGGTCTTGCTTAGTCCGATATAAAACAAGATCATCGAAATACTGCCGATGGCATATGTGATACTATATGATACTAGCACCATTTTGTCCGGATTTTCGTTCTGTGTTTTTTGGAACAGACTCAGACTGATTGAGAATAAAATAGTCGAGCAAAAGTACAGGAATAATCCTGAATTGTACCAGAATGTAGGTAAAGAGTTTATATATATTGATTTTTCAATCAATTCTTTATCGCTCAGCTGCTGCATGAATAATGAGATAGCATAGAAAATCATGAGGGCAGCTTTAAGTCCGGTGGACACTGAATTATAGAATTTCATTCCATCTATCCGGAAGAAGTCGACGGAAAAAACAAATAACATTACAATAGGCAGGCGGAGTATGATGTAACGTAGTTTGGGGGATTTTATGCATGACATATAGAACATGGACAATACGACAAACTGAAGGAAATGCATCAGGTTGAAGTACCACATGTTATTCTTATACAGCATCATAATCAGGTATGAACCTGCAGAAAATAGGAGTGAAAGGAGAATGTAATAAAAAATCCATTTCGAAGAAGGGTCCAGTTGTCTGTATTTTAATAGGAAGGGGATCAGAACCAGGAATTCGATCCCCAACATACACCAAAATACCGTGAGCATTATTGTAAGCACAAGTAATCTATCTTTCTTTTATGACTATTTTGGTAACTGGTATTTATTCAGGCTGTTGGTCGGTAGTACCGCCACCGCCGCCACCGCCGCAGTAGTTAGGGCAAGGCAAGCCATCATCCAGAATCAATGCCATATCCTTAGACTGCACGCCATCCAGTGAAGCGCCGGAAGGCAGGATATCGTTACCATCAGCATCAGTAGCTACCAACACCATTTTCTTTTCTTTGATGCCATCACCGTCTGTATCAACGTGAATACCGTAGTAGATTCTCAGGCCGGCAGCTCTGTCGCTGGCCAGCAGTTCCAGTACTTTGTCTTTGGAAAAGCACATAGCTTTTACAAAATCGGCAGATTTTTGATCAGCATGTTCAGCTGCATAGTTGCCGAGCAATGTGTCCATTCTCTCTTTAGAGATGAAGCCGCCAGCTTCAGAAATGGAAGGGCGTTTTGAAGCGCTCATAATCGTTAGTTTTAGATTTAGGAGTTAGAAATAGTCTGCGGTAAAATTATTATAAATTTTTACACTACCAATATCGCTGAGCGGCCGGGATGAAGGCTTTAAACTTATCAGGTTAACCGGAAGCCCTTGCTGGTAAAGACTTTCGCCGGCATTCTCCACAAACGCCGCATCATATAATATAGTACCACTGACATAAAATTGCGTATAAATACGCATTCCCATTATTCAGTTGTTCAACGCTTGATTCGCCCGATTAACTTACGGATTTTTGTACTGTCGTTAAACCGACGGACTATTTTATCAACGGACAGTACACAAAACAGCAACGGGCCTTTCTACCATGTTTGTTTGTAGTTAGCATTAGCAGAGGGTTTTACTGTTCCCTTAAACAGTATTAGGTTAAACTCGTTAACCCCTTTTTTTAAAATTTAAACTATGAGTTACCTTCTGATTGGCAACATCTCTGCGTTGATTGGCGACGATTGCATTGAGCCGCTGGTTAATGCGCGCATCAGGGTCTATCTGCCGGAAGCCGGTCAGTCCGGCGACCATCTGACCATCGTCAAGGGGCATTTCAATAACCTTCGTCCGCTTACGGCGCATGAGGTACTGTTGAAGGCGGACCGCCTCCTTGCTGAAGCTACCCTGGATGAAATGGGTAACTTCCGCATGCAGTGGGAGGAGATTCACCTCTTCACCGAAGCCCTGGAATTAAATCTCTGCCTGGATGAGATGCCCGGTAAAACGGGTAACCTCCGGTCACGCAACTACCGCCTCAGCTACCTTGTACCCCATTGGAAAAAACAGAACGGACAATATATGGCGGCCTACGCCTACCTCATTCCACCGGATGCCTGGGCGGAAATCTACCGGACAGCCGGCGCCTGGGTCATCACCGGTACGGTAAAGAGTCAGACGGGCCACAGCGGCGAGCCTTACCTGAAAGTAGCCGCCTACAATGCCGTTACCGGTAAAAAGGTAGCGGAAACATATACCAACGAATTCGGAAGATATACCATGCATTTCTCCCGGCGGGACCTCTACACCGGCAGGCTGCAGCTGGTCCGCGATGGGCGCAGCAACCAGGGGCCTGACCTGTATTTCAAAATCTACCGGCACGATCACCTGATCTGGGCGGAGGACGAATCGCATGCCATGGCGGCGGACCGCCAGGACGTTGCGCCTTGTTCCCAGCTGGATATCATTTACAAACCCGGCATCTTTACCCGGGCTACCCGTCATATCAGCACCTGGCTCCATCATGTGCGCAATCGTGTGGACGGCCGCAGCAGCCGCTCCCGCGTACCCGCCCGGATGGCGCATGCAAAGCTTATTGTGAAAGATTAAACTACCCAATGTTTGAGAGCGGCTCCGTGATGCACGGAGCCGCTTCGCTTTTATATCGCGTTTAAATATTTTTAGGGGGAGAGATGTAATGACGCCTGGGCAGTAACTGCCCGGTTACCAAACAGGCGCCCGATGGAGTATGCCGTGGGTAATATAGGTATCCTAATGGCACGCGTTTCCTGAAAACCCTCCGTGGAAGTGCCACTTCATATTATAATGGTAGTAAGGAGGAACGCCGGTTTAAAACCTGGGATGGAACCGCTGCAGGGTATCCCGCAGGTAATCCCGGTCGATATGCGTGTAGATTTCAGTGGTTGTAATACTTTCATGCCCCAGCATTTCCTGTACCGCCCGCAGGTCAGCGCCGCCTTCCACGAGGTGCGTG
This sequence comes from Chitinophaga sp. CB10, assembly GCA_001870995.2. Taxonomy (GTDB): domain Bacteria; phylum Bacteroidota; class Bacteroidia; order Chitinophagales; family Chitinophagaceae; genus Chitinophaga. Next base: position 231,052 of record MLAV02000007.1, on the reverse strand, counting down.
GCAAACGAATGGCGGAAGGTATGTGGCGATACGTTCTTCTCTATGCCGGCCAGCTTCACCAACTCTTTAATTACCAGGAAGATCATCACCCGGCTAAGGCCGCTGCCCCGCCGGTTCAGAAAGAGGGTGTCCTCATGGCCATGCTTAACGGGCATGTGTACACGAATATTCCGCCGGTACATATCTATCTGCCGCATGGCCTCCTTGCCGATAGGTACCAATCTTTCCTTGTTGCCTTTCCCCAATACCCGGATGAACCCCACATCGAAGTGTAACTGCGTGATTTGCAGGTTCACCACTTCGCTTACACGCAATCCGCAGCTATACATGGTTTCCAGGATGGCTTTGTTGCGGTGGCCTTCCGGGGTGTCCAGCTGTATCTGGGCGATGATCATTTCAATTTCTTCAAAGGAGAGTACATCCGGTAATTTCCGCTGGAGCCTGGGCGCCTCGAGCAGCTGACTCGGATCTTCTTTAGCCATGTCTTCCATGAGCAGGAATTTATAAAACGCCTTGATTCCTGAAATGATCCTTGCCTGGGAGGTGGCAGTCATACCGAGCTGTGCAATCCATTGCACGCAACCTTGTAAATCCTGCAAAGTGATATCCTGGGGGCGTAGTTTTTCCTTGCCGTTTGCCAGGAGGTATTGTTCCAGTTTCTCAACATCCCGGAGATAGGCGTCTATGGAATTGGCGGAAAGCGACCTTTCCAATTGGAGGTAACCCTTGAATAATTTTCGGAATGATTCCCACATGATGGCAAGATAAGGGCATTTTCTGAAAGAGGAGGGGCCAGGCAGTAAAAATGCAAGTTATGTGGAAAAATACGGTAGTGGTATTTTTTACAGGTGGAATATTTTTAATGTGAAGTGATTGTTTGATAGTTAGGTTTAAATAGATTAATGCAACTTATTATAAACCAATAAAATTAATTGCTGAATTTTTAATTGAATTTGGTCAATTTTTGCCGGGAACCATAGCGGAAATTGAGTGCAACGGGCTGCAAAACAATGCTGGATTGAAAAATATTTTAATGTATAACGGTAATTTTCTGCAGTAATTAAAGTGATGCTGCATATAATAGGTATAAAGTCATTGAAAATGAATTCATTATTTCCAGGTTTAACTTGGGTGGCCAGTCGCAGTTTGGAAACTGAAGAACCTGCTCTAACCGCCTGGAATCACCTTTCATCAGTCATCCATTACTGCCCATACCGGCTGGCTTAAACCCCGACTGCCGACCCTCATCAGCCTACCCTAAACCACCGCCATAACCTCCTCGTCCAACCGTCACCCATTCCCTCATCCCACACCACCTGCCCCAAACCAAAAAAGCCGGCGCCCTATGGACGCCGGCCTATATCTTTACCTGTAATTACAGATTAGAATTTCTCCAGACCGCTGAAGAAGAAGTCGCCTTCGATCTGCGCATTCTCATCGGAATCAGAACCGTGAACAGCGTTGCGACCGATAGACTCCGCATATTTCTTACGGATAGTACCCTCTTCCGCATTCGCAGGGTTGGTAGCACCGATCAGTTTACGGAAGTCCTCCACTGCATTATCCTTCTCCAGGATAGCTGCAACGATGTGACCGCTGCTCATGAACTCAACCAGCTCACCATAGAAAGGTCTTTCCTTGTGTACTGCGTAAAATTCACCGGCTTTAGCAGCAGACAGCTGCGTCATTTTCATAGCTACAATACGGAAACCTGCTTCGTTGATCATGTTCAGGATACCGCCAATATGCCCGTTTGCAACCGCATCAGGCTTAATCATTGTAAATGTTCTGTTACCCATAGTTTTTTTATTCCGGATTACTGATTTGAGCCGCAAAAGTAATTACATTTTCTTTAGTGGTAAAAAATTTTGAAATTCTGACCCAAATAAAGAACTTCGCACTTCATTTTCTGTTAACAACAGGACCTTATAAATTAATAATATTACAGTTTGAATGAAGTCGATCGAGGAAATTAAGCCTTTGCTGGAAAGCCCGAAAAAAGTGGTGATCACCATGCATCAGAAACCAGATGCTGACGCGATGGGAAGCTCTCTGGCAATGTACCACTACCTGCGGCAAAAAGGCCATGAGGTTACTGTAATTTCTCCTACCAATTTCCCGGACTTCCTGAAATGGATGCCTGCCGCCGACCTGGTGCTGGACTTCGAATCCTCCAACGATAAGGCCATGGCCGCACTGGAAGGGATCGACCTCCTCTTTTGCCTGGATTTCAACGCCCTGTACCGCACCAAGAACATGGCGCCCTTCCTGGAAAAACTGGATTGTATCAAAATCCTCATCGACCACCACCTGGAACCGCAGCCCAGCTTCGACTACGGCGTGAGCGATACCTCCGCCAGCTCCACCGCCCAACTGGTTTATGAAACCATCTATAAACTGGGGGACGAAAAGCTGATCAACCTCGATATCGCCGCCTGCATCTACGCCGGCACCGTTACCGATACCGGCTCCTTCCGGTTCGCCTCCACCAGCGCAAGAGTACACCGTATGGTGGCCGACCTGATGGACCGCGGCCTTAAACACGAAATCATTCACCAGAATATTTATGATAACTTCCTGGAAAACAGGCTCCGCTTCCTCGGCCATAGCCTGCTCAACAGGATGGAAGTCTTCTATGAATATAATACCGCCATGCTCGCTATCCCTTATGCGGACCTCAAACGGTTCGACCTCATGACAGGGGATACCGAAGGACTGGTAAATTTCCTGCTTTCAATCCAGGGTATTAAATTAGCGGCGCTGATCATCGACCGGAATGTGGAAGTAAAACTCTCTTTCCGCTCCAAAGGCGACTTCGACGTAAATACCTTCGCACGTAAGTATTTCGACGGTGGCGGCCACTTCAACGCCTCCGGCGGCAGAAGTTCCGACTCCCTTGAAAAAACCGTCGAGAGATTTTTAAAGGCGATCGAAGAAAATGAGGAACAATTACAATAACTTGCTAAGTACTAGAACCTACTAATACAGTCAAATGAAAAAACACAATTATTTATTAGCTGCAGCAGCACTCGGCCTGTTTCTGGCCAGCTGTGGCGGTGGTGTAAAGAAAACACCAAGCGGTATTGAATATATCGTGCATAAATCCGGAAGCGGCGCTCAGCTGAAAATCGGCGATACCGTCCTGATGAACGTTACGCAGAAAATCAACGACTCCCTGCTGGGTTCTTCCCGCCAGATCGTTGGTGCGCCAATCCCCGTGCTGGTGTCCAAACCAATGGATAAGTTCGACCTGATGGAAGGTATCGCGCTCCTCCACGAAGGCGATAGCGCTACGTTCTTCATCCCCTGGGATTCTTTGCCTCCTATGCAACGCCCAACCTTCGGTAAAAAAGGTGACAAGCTGAAAATCACTTTCGCGGTAGAAAGCAAATTCTCTGCAGCTGCCCAGAAAGAAAAAGATGAAAAGCTGATCAAGGAATACCTGGAGAAAAACAAAATCAACGCTACCAAAAACGCTGAAGGCGTGTACGTGGCTGTGAAAGAAGAAGGTACCGGCGCTACGCCAAATGCCGGCGATACCGTTTATGTACACTACACCGGTAAGCTGACCAGCGGTAAAGTATTTGACTCCTCTCAGGATTCTACCCTGCGTCCGGGCATGCCGCTGGAACCAATTAAATTCCCGCTGGGTCGCGGTTTCGTGATCAAAGGCTGGGATGCTGGTCTGGCTGGCCTGAAAAAAGGTTCTAAAGCTACCCTGGTAATTCCTTCCACACTGGCTTACGGCCTGCAAGGTTCACCTCCCGCAATCCCAGGTAACTCTATCCTGGTATTCGATGTGCAACTGGTTGATATCAAACCGGGCGCACCTGAGGCTGCTGCCGCGCCTGCGCCGGCTCCTGCCAAATAATCATACACTTATCTCAGGATAAAAGAGAACGCCCTCCCTGCAATTGCAAAGGAGGGCGTTTTTTATTTCTACTAATACAGTCCGCAGTTATTACACCATTGGGCCCTAATTCATAAACCTGCCTCTCAGCTCCGGCGTAGGCACCATACAGGCATCCTGCCTGCCAAACCAACGGTAACGGTTACGCGCTATCATATTATATACGCCATCCCGGATAAACGATGGCACTATGATAAAGGCATACAGCAACTTCGCCGGAAATCCCAATTGCCGGGCCACCCGTAAGGCCGCCGTACTTTTCGTATATACTTTCCCGTTTTCCAGCAACACAAATGATGCCATTCCTTCCGTACTAAACTGATACGTTTGTGCCAGGGAAGCTGCCATCTCCGATTGAAGGGACGCGAAGCGGAAATACCCCCGGCCATCATGCCGGATCACGTAGTTCACGCTCGCATTGCAAAAATTGCAAACACCGTCAAATAATATGATACCGTGTTCCATTATTGCAAAGGTAAGTTATTTGACCGCTCAGGCATAACCGTCGATCAATACTTCGTATAATTTCACCTTCAGATCCTCCAGGGATACATCCTGCGTCAGGTTGCCGTCCTGTGCAAAGGACACGGTGCCGCGCTCCTCGGAAACGATAATCGCCAGGTTATCACTGTGTTCGGTAATGCCCACCGCAGAACGGTGCCTTAAACCCACCCGGGTAGGCAGGTCCGGATTCTCCGATACCGGCAGTATCACCTTGGCGGCCAGCATTTTATTGCCTACGATAATGAGCGCCCCGTCGTGCAGGGGGCTATGCTTGTTGAAAATACTTTCAATCAGCTTGGCGCTAACGTTGGCGTCTATAGGAATACTGGATGCCGTATCAAATTTCAGACGGTAAGTGGTGGCTACCACGATCAGCGCCCCGGTATGGGTGCCCATCATACGCCCCACAGCCGTGATGATCTCATTGATGATATTCTCCTCGTCCTTATAACTTTTAAACTTATCCGGCAGAAAGAGCTTGGTCAGAAAGCTGTCCTTGCTCAAAGGCGTTTTCTTTCCCAATACCAGGAGGAACTTCCGGATCTCCGGCTGGAAGATGATAATGATCGCGATCAGCCCTACATTGATGAAGTTCTGCAGGATGTTGGTGAGGATGGGCATGCGCAGCGCCCTCACCAGGAAGAAGCCCGCATAAATCATCAGCAGGCCCACGAAAATATTGAATGCCAGGCTGCCTTTCAGCAACCGGTACAGCTGTATTACGAGAAAGACGACGATCAGCAGGTCTAACACTTCCAGCCAGCGAAACTCATAACCGTAAAATTTAAATACTTCCCTCATGTCAATTTTATATCGTCTGTTAAAATAATGCTACCCGTGCAGCTTGTCTAATATCCTGATGGTTTCTACCGCTTCTTTCACATCATGTACCCGTAGTATATGGGTACCCTGTTGCAAGGCCACGGTGTGGAGTACCGTGGTGCCGTTGAGCGCCTCCGCAGGAGTCACGCCCAGTAATTTATAGATCATGGACTTCCGGCTGATGCCCGTCAGCACCGGTGTTTGCAGGATTTCCGCCAACAGGTGCAACTGGCTCATCAGCTCATAATTATGTTCCAGCGTCTTGCCAAACCCGAATCCGGGGTCGGCAATGAAGTCGCGCACGCCCGCCGCACGGCATTCAGCCAGCTTGCGGATCAGGTAGTCCAGTACCTCCCTGGTTACATTTTCATAAACAGGGTTGGCCTGCATCGTCGCCGGCTTGCCCTGCATGTGCATCGCGATGTAGGGAACCTGCAACTTACTGGCAAGCGGTATCATCGCAGGGTCCAGGTCGCCCGCACTAATATCATTTATAATAGCCGCCCCGGCATGAATGCATTTTTCCGCTACGGACGCATACCAGGTATCAATGGAAATGATCGCCTCCGGGTAATGATGCATGATCGCATGTATCGCAGGCAACAACCTGCTGAGCTCTTCTTCAGGACCGATTACCTCCGCACCCGGCCTGGTGCTCTGCGCGCCCAGGTCCAGTATCGCCGCGCCTTCCGCCAGGTGCCTGCCCGCCTTCTCCGTCACGTGGTGCAATTCCCGCATCCGGCTGCCTTCATAAAAGGAATCGTCAGTTACGTTGATGATACCCATCACTACCGGCTTTGCCAGCGACAACAGCCTGCCCCTGCAATTGATCGAAAGTGATGAAGGTGTATGGATATGGTTAGTTTTCATGGTAATAGTTCCGCCTGTTTATCTGAAATTCTTTATTTTGCCCTGCAATTTACGTAATGTAAGCAAGGTGAGCTGGAATTAATCCATTCACCTGCCTGCAATTTATGATTTTAGCCTCTGAATTTATGGATACATTAGCACAATATCACGCCGCATTTAATGGTTGTAAGGATATTTTTATCAAGAAGACGAAGGACTATGGTACCTCCTGGAGAGTGCTGCGGCCGATTTCGGTGACAGACCAGATTTTCATCAAAGCCCAGCGTATCCGTACCATCCAGGAAACCGGCGTACAAAAAGTAGCGGATAATATCGAAGGCGAATTCAGGGCAATTGTGAATTACGGCATCATCGGGCTGATACAGTTGCAGCAGAACGGTAATCCCTATACGGACTTACCGGTGGAAGAGGTAGAAGCCCTGTATAATAAATACGCAGCGGAAGTGGAGGAGGTGATGCTCGCCAAAAACCACGACTACGGCGAAGCCTGGAGGGATATGAGCCAGGAGTCCTTTGCGGACCTCATCCTGACCAAACTGCTGCGTATCAAACAGATCATCCGTAACCAGGGTAAGACGCTGATCTCAGAAGGGATCGACGCCAATTATACGGACATCATTAACTACGCTTTATTCGCCCTCATCAAGATCGGCGAAGCCGAACAATCCTAAACTAAACCATTAAATAACTTATGAAAATTATCCTAAACCTGTTTCGCATCCTCGTTGGGGTGTTGTTTATTTTTTCCGGGCTGATCAAAGCAAATGATCCGCTGGGGCTTAGTTATAAGATGGACGAGTTTTTCGAGGTCCTGCACCTGACATTCCTCTCTCCGTATTCACTGGCCTTCTCCGTGATCATGAACGCCTTCGAGATCATCGCCGGCGTGGCCGTGCTGGTTGGGTACCGGATGCGTACTTTTTCTGTACTGCTGCTGTTGCTGATCGCGTTTTTCACCTTCCTCACCGGCTATGCCCTGTTTAGCGGCGCCATCCGGGAGTGCGGCTGTTTTGGCGATTGCATCAAACTCACCGCCTCCCAAACCTTCTGGAAGGATGTTATTCTATTTGTAATGATCCTGCTCATCTTCGCGAAACGCAAGGAGATTACGCCGCTCTATAAAGGCGCGGGCTTAACGGTGCTGATTTCCGCCGTATTGTCCTTCGGTATCCAGTGGTACACCCTGCGGCACCTGCCGTTTATCGACTGCCTGGCGTATAAAGTAGGTAATAATATTCCGGAGAAGATGAAATTGCCGCCGGGCGCTACGCCGGACGTGTACCAGATGACTTTCATCTATGAAAAGGACGGCGTGAAAAAGGAATTTACCGAGGAGAATTACCCCTGGTCTGATTCAACGTGGGTGTTCGTGGAACGGAAAGACAAGCTGATTAAAAAAGGCAATGCCGAACCGGCTATCAAGGATTTTATCCTGATGGACCTGGACGGCGGCAACCAGACCCAGAGCGTGCTGGAAGAACCCAAACCGGTATATTTGTTCATGGTGCTTAATACCAATACCGCCGGTACCGGATGGGAAGAGAAAATCAAAGCCCTGCAGGCTAAGCAACAGCAGGGAGAGATAGAAATCTTCGGGGTGACCGCCTCCACGAAAGAGGAAATTGCCGCTTTTCAGCAAGCCAAAGGATTGACCTTCCAGTTCCTCCAAATGGACGGAGTAGCCATCAAAACGGCGGTAAGGAGCAACCCGGGCCTGATCCTGCTGGAAAAAGGCACCATCAAAGGCAAATGGGCTTACCACGATATTCCTTAATGTAATACGGACACACATATGCTGCGCTTCCTGCTGCGAAAAACCGGTTATGGGCTGCTGGTGTTACTGGGAGTAGTAACCCTGGTGTTTTTCCTCTTCAACGTACTGCCTGGCGACCCCGCCCGGCTGACGCTGGGGCAGCGCGCCGATGTATCGTCCCTGGAAAATGTAAGAAAAGAACTGCATCTCGACCAGCCGGTGGGGATGCAGTTTTTATTATACCTGAATGACTTGTCGCCCCTGGGCCTGCACGACACCGCGGAGGCCCGTGCGAACTTTTCCTATCTCCCCATCCTGCAACTGAACGCCGGCAAAGTCCTTTTGCTGAAAGCGCCGTACCTGCGCAGGTCCTACCAGGGCAAAAAGCCCGTGTGGGACATGCTGCTGGAAGCCCTGCCGGGCACGCTGCTGCTGGCAGCGGCGGCCATGATATTTGCCACCATTGTGGGCATAGGCCTGGGCATGCTGGCAGCCGTGAAGCAAAACACCTGGCTGGATACCGGCTCCGTATTCGCCAGCGTGCTGGGGATCAGCGCGCCCTCGTTTTTTGCCGGCATTGTGCTGGCTTACCTCTTTGGCTTTTTATTAAGTGATTACACCGGGCTGCATATGACGGGCAGCCTCTATGATATTGATCCCTTCCGGGGGAGGATGCTGAACTTCCGCAACCTCATACTACCAGCGCTGACCCTGGGCATCAGGCCCCTGGCCATTATTGTGCAGCTGACCCGCAGCGCCATGCTGGATGTGCTGCACCAGGACTATATCCGCACCGCCCGGGCCAAAGGCCTTGCCCAACCGGCCATCCTGTTCCGCCACGCCCTGCCCAATGCCCTGAATCCCGTACTCACCGCCGTTACCGGCTGGTTCGCTGAACTGCTGGCCGGCGCCTTCTTCGTGGAGTATATTTTCGGCTGGAAAGGCATCGGCAAGATCACCGTGGAAGCGCTGGACAAGTATGATTTCCCGGTGGTAATGGGAGCCATATTGTTTACCGCCGGCATTTTTGTGCTGGTAAATATCCTCGCGGACCTGCTCTATGGCGCGATAGACCCGCGGATCAGACTCGATTAACCTCTCCCCGAAAAAATTTTTAGAAATTTTTGTAACATCTCCATTTACCAGTCGTCTTCTTTTCAAACAGTGGTATTCTACATGTCATTAGAACTATTTCTTTCCCAGGTCGTACCAGTCAGGACAAAGCTTTTCCGCTTTGCATACCGGCTGCTGGGCGATGAGGAAGATGCAAAGGACATTACTCAGGATGCACTGATGAAGGTCTGGGCCATGCAGGGCAAGATGATGGAATTGCAAAACCTGGAAGCCTGGTGTATGCGGATCACCCGCAACCTGGCCCTGGATAAGATTAAATCCCGCAAATACCGGGTCGCCGATACCCTCGACAAAGCCAGCGAGCTGCCGGCCCTTCATCAGAGAAATCCACATGCGGCCACTGAACGGAATGAAGTGATGAATAAGGTGCATGCAGCGATCAACGCCTTACCGGAAAAGTATCGCAACATCATGCAGCTGCGTGATATGGACGGGCTTTCGTACCAGGAAATTGCCGAAGCATTGGACATAGATGTGAATGAAGTAAAAGTGAATTTGCACCGTGCCAGGAAGAGCGTACGGGAAAAACTACAAAATCAACAGGTATATGGATTATAAAACAATCAGCGCCCTGCTTGAAAAATATTGGGAAGGAGCAACTTCCCTGGCAGAAGAGGCCGAACTGAAGGCATTTTTTAATGAGCCGCACGATGACCTGCCGGAGGACTTACAGGAAGCAGCGCCCCTGTTTCAGTACCTGGACGATGATCAGCACTTTCCCGCCGAACCGGAATGGGATATGTCCTTCCTGCAGGAAACGCCGCCTCAGCAGGCCCCTGCGAGGGTGGTGCGTATGCAGCCATTCCGCAACTGGATGAAGTATGCAGCCGTTGTGCTCATGCTGGCAGGTATTGCCTACGCCTTCCGCCAGCACCAGGAAAACAAGCTCATTGCGGCCCGCCAGGAAGCGGAAGAACGCAAAGCCTACATGGAAGCGAAGAAAGCGCTGGCCCTGCTGAGCCGCAACTTCAATAAAGGGACCGAAAAAATGCAGCAGTTATCCTACTTCAATACTGCCGTTGAAAAAGTATCAGGAAGCAATTAACCAACCATTGACTATTTAAATTTCAGAGAGATGAAACGATCACTATTCTTAATCATGACTGTATTGCTCAGTTGCCAGCTGTTTGCGCAACAGGGAAGTAGCCAGATAGAGCGCTTCTTCCAGCGATACGAGAATGACCGCAGTTTCACCGTGGTGACCATCACTCCCAAAATGTTCAGCATGTTCGGAAAGTTTGATGCCAACGATCCCGACGCCAAAACATTCATGCGGGTGGTGCAAAAGCTCAAAGGCCTGCGCATTCTCAGCAAAGAAACCACCAAAGACGGGCCGCGCCTGTACCGCGAAGCGGCAGCCTTCCTCGGCAACGACTTCGAAGAGCTGATGACCATCCGCGACAAGGACAGCGACCTGAAGTTCCTCGTGAAGGAAAATGCCAAAGGCAATATCAACGAACTGGTTATGCTGGTAGGCGGCTCTTCCCAATTCCTGGCCATGAGCCTGGTGGGGGACATCGACCTCAACGAGATTTCCAAAATCGCGGCCAACATTGACATCCAGGGAATGGATAACCTCAAGAACGTACGTAAAAAATAACGTCACCCATTAAATTAACCAGTATGAAAACTTTCTTAATCGGCTGCGGCATGTTGTTACTGGCAGGTACTGTTTCTGCCCAGGAAAAAAGTATCCGCGAATTCAAAAACAGCTTTAAAGGCAAGGCGGACCTGACGACGGTGCATCTGGGCTCTTTTGCCATGAAGCTGGCAGGTTTGGTCATAAAGATGGATAAGGAGGATGATCCGGAAGCGGAAGCGGCTAAAAAGCTGATCAGCAAGGTGAAGAACGTGCGGATTTATTCCTTTGAAAACCTGGACAGTACGGCCATTGCCGACAATGATGTGTACCGGCTGAAACGCAACCTGGAAGTGAAGGATCATTATGAATTACTCATGGAAGTGCGGGAGCAGAACAACCTGGTGCATATCCTGAACAAAGGCAGAAACGATGAATTGGGGGACCTCGTGATGCTGATCCAGGGGGACCGCGATTTAACCGTGATCAACCTGCATACCACGCTGACGATAGCGGATGTGAACGGCCTGGTGAAACAGTTTGCCAGCAATAACTAGCGGATCATTACTTCTTTGACCGCGTTTTCTCCCAGCATTTCGTTGACCAGTTTTATAATCTTGTCTTTAGAATAAGATAACTCCTGTTTAAGTGGCGCCACACTGGTAGTTATAATCAATTTCCCGTCGATTAACTGAATCCCGGATGTATATCTGGCAATTGTTTTCCCCATGATCTGTTCCCAGTTTTCCTGGATACGGACTTCCGTCAGGCGGGGTTTCATCCTGCTCTTATTCATAAATTCCCGGAGGGCATCTCCTATACTGGTGGTTCCGTGACGCATAGTGCGAAAGTATGAAATTTTAACGTTCCTTATTTAAATGTTTATCACCTGGATTTCCTGGCCCGTTGGCTCAAAGGCTTGTTCCAGGCGGGCTGCATGGGTGTCGGTAATAAATACCTGGCCGTATTCCGGGCTGGCTACGAGGGCAATGAGCCGCATCACCCTTTCCTGGTCCAGCTTTTCAAAAACATCGTCCAGCAGCAGGAGGGGAGGGAAGCGCTTGTGTTGCTTGAGTACTTCGTATTGGGCGAGTTTGAGGGCAAAGAGGAAGCTCTTGCGCTGGCCCTGGGAGGCGCTGGATTTCATGGGGTGGCCGTTGAGGAGGAACACGAGATCGTCCCGGTGGATGCCGGTGCTGGTGCGTTGCAGCTGCATGTCCTTATACCGGGCGGCGCCCAGTTGCTTTTCGAAATCCTCTTCCAGCAGGGAGCATTGGTAGCGGATGCTGACTACCTCGTGCGTGCCGGCAATGTAATCGTACAACCGCTGTACCTGCGGAATGAAGTCTTCTAAAAATTTTTTTCTGGCGAGATATACAGGCGTGCCATGCTGTACCAGTTGGAGGTCGAATACATCCAGCAGTTGGTTGGCGCCGTGGCCGGCCTGCTCCATATTTTTGAGCAGGGTGTTGCGTTGCAGCAGTACTTTCTGGTAGGTGATCAGGTGTTCCAGGTAGTCGGGATTGAGCTGCGAGAGCAGGGTGTCCAGCCATTTGCGGCGTTCCTCGCTGCCGCCGGTGATAATCTCCGCATCGTCCGGGGCGATCATTACGGCGGGAAACTGGCCGATATGGCGGCTGAATTTCTCGTACTTATCGTCGTTGAGGGAGATTTCCTTTTTGCCTTCCTTGAGGGTGCAAACCACCTTTTCCGTGCTGCCGTTGCGGTCCAGCAGGCCTTCCAGCCGGAACCCGTTGGTCTGGTACTGGGTATTCTGGCTTTCGCTGGCCGTAAAGTAACTCCTGGTGAAGCAGAGGTAGTAGATGGCGTCGAGGAGGTTGGTCTTCCCGGAGCCGTTGCGGCCGGTAATGCCTACGATCCGCTGGTGGAACCGGAAGTTGCGCCCCGTGTAGTTTTTAAACTGTACGATTGATATGTTTCTGATATGCAGCAAAGAAAAAAAATATTCGATCCGATTAATATGCAAATTTACGCTGATTTGTAACTGATAAAAAGCCGTACCGGGTGGAGGTCTGCGCCTGATTTTCAGTTCCTGACTGCAAAACTCACTGAATTTGATGAAATTGCATAATTTATCAGGAATTGGAATTGATATTTATATTTTACGATTTTCCTGTTATATTTGCGAACAAATTTAGAAAGAGTGCAAACTAAAACAGACGTGAAGACGAAATTCACCAAAGAGACGTATCTGTACTGGTATGAATTGATGCTTTTGCTGCGCCGTTTTGAAGAAAAGGCGGGCCAATTGTATGGTATGCAGAAGATCCGTGGTTTTTGCCATTTGTACATAGGACAGGAAGCAATTGCTGCTGGTGCAATGACAGCTACTAAGCCGGAAGATAAATTCATCACCGCGTATCGTGATCACGGATTGGCTATAGCGAAAGGAATTTCTGCCAATGCTTGTATGGCGGAGTTGTATGGTAAGGCGACAGGTTGTTCCAAAGGTAAGGGAGGAAGTATGCACTTTTTCTCTGTGGAGCATAATTTCTACGGCGGTCACGGTATTGTGGGCGCGCAGATAGGAACCGGCGCCGGTCTTGCTTTCGCAGAGCAGTACAAAGGAACCGATAATGTGGCGGTATGCTTCTTCGGGGACGGTGCTGCACGCCAGGGTATCCTGCATGAAACCTTCAACATGGCCATGCTCTGGAAACTCCCGGTAATATTTGTTTGTGAAAACAACATGTACGCGATGGGTACTTCTGTAGAACGTACCTCCAACGTACTGGATATTTATAAGCTTTCCAACGCTTATGATATGCCTTCCGATACCATCGACGGTATGAGCTGCGAAGCGGTGCACGAAGGTTTTGAAAGAGCCGTGAAACGCGCCCGTGCCGGCGAGGGCCCAACCCTGCTGGAAATCAAAACTTACCGCTACCGTGGTCACTCCATGAGCGACCCTGCGAAATACCGCACCAAAGAAGAGGTAGAGGAGTATAAAGACAAAGATCCGATCAACCAGGTACTGAAAGTAATCCAGAAAAACAAATGGGCTACTGAAGCGGAGATCGAAGCGATAAATGAAAAAGTGAAGAAAGAAGTGGAAGATTGCGTAACCTTCGCGGAAGAATCTCCATGGCCTTCTGACGATGAACTGCTGAAGGACGTATATATGCAGCAGGATTATCCGTTTATCGTTGACTAAAAGTCATTAACTTGCAATAACAGTCCCTTCGGATCAGCTCCGGAGGGACTGTTATTCACTTGCAGCTATTCATAAACCAAGCAACTACAATTACACATCAAATGGCAGAAACTAAAAATAAAGCCACTCAACCGCAAACTGAACAACAGGATTTCGACCTGCAGGCAACGATGCACCGTGCAGAGGATTTCTATACCAGGAATAAAAATATTATCAATATAGGCCTCCTCGCAGTAGTAGTAGTTGTCGGAGGGTTCTTTGCCTATAACCGTTTCGTTAAACAACCTAATGAAACCAAAGCCCAGGAAATGATTTTCCAGGCCCAGAACAGCTTTGCGGTAGATTCTTTCAAAGTTGCCCTGAATGGTAATGGTAACAACTACGGTTTCCTGCAGGTGATCGATAAATACGGTAACACCAAAGCGGGCAATATCGCGAAATACAGCGCCGGCGTATGCTACATCCGCCTCGGCGAATACCAGAAAGCGATCGATATGCTGAAAGGCTTTTCCTCCAACGACCTGATGCTGCAACCTGCCGCATATGGCCTGATTGGCGACGCCTACATGGAACTGAACCAGGTGAACGACGGTATCGAGTACTACAAAAAGGCCGGTCATTATAACGATAATGAACTGACCGCCCCGGTGTACCTGTTCCGCGCCGGTATGGCCCTGCGCAAAGCCGGTAAAGACCAGGATGCAGTTGCCATCTTCAAAGAAATCAAAGAAAAATATCCAATGAGCGCTGAAGGCAGGGAGATCGACAAATATCTCGCTGTACTCGGTGATGTAAGAAACTAATATCGCTGCGGTGGCTGGCTTTTAGCAGCCGGAAAATGATATTCGGATGCTAAAAGCTGCTCCACATCAGCAAATGAAAGCAACAGAATATGTCTGATAATAACAAGAGCTTATTAAACGATGCTGGCATTCTCAACCTGGAGGATGCCAGTGTTGTTATGGTATATACCGAATGGAACGACCATATCATCAATGAACTGGTATCGGGTTGCGAAAAATCGCTCGCACATTACAAAGTAGCCAGGACCAACAAAATCGTGGTACCGGGCGCGTTTGAATTACCTTACGCCTGCAAGCAGTACTGGGAAGCGACCCAGGGCACCGGCAACCAACCTGGCGCTATTATTGCTTTTGGTTGCGTGATCCGCGGCGAAACGCCGCATTTCGACTACGTATGTAAAGCCGTTACGGAAGGCATCCTGCAACTGAACCTTCAGTTACCCGTTCCCGTTATATTTGGCATTCTTACGGTCGACAATGAGCAACAGGCCCTCGACCGCCTGGGCGGCGCGCACGGTCATAAAGGAGAAGAAGCGGCTATCACCGCACTGAAGATGATAGCACTGCAAAGGTCATTGGCAAAGAGCTAAAACATCAAGATGAACGTACAGTTATTCATACCATGCTTTGTAGACCAAATGTTCCCGGAAACGGCTTTCAATATGGTGAAAGTCCTCGAAAAACTGGGATGCAACGTGGCCTATAATCCCGAGCAAACCTGCTGCGGCCAGCCCGCATTCAACGCCGGCTATCACGACGAGTGCCGCTCGGTGGCCAACAAATTCCTAAAAGACTTTCATACATTTGACTATATTGTAGCGCCGAGCGGCTCCTGTACCGGCTTTGTACGCAACTACTACGGTAAGCTGTTTGACAACTCCGCGGCGCACAATGAAGTAAAACTGCTGAAGAAAAACCTCTTCGAGTTTACCGAATTCCTCGTGGATGTGTTGCATGTAACGGACCTGGGCGCCACCCTCAACGGGGTAGGCACCTACCACGACGCCTGCGGCGCGCTGCGGGAATGCGGCATCAAACAAGGGCCCCGGAAACTGCTGGAAAAAGTGAAAGGACTGGAACTGAGGGAAATGAATGACTGCGAAACCTGCTGCGGCTTTGGCGGTACCTTCTCCGTCAAGTTCGAACCGATATCCATGGGTATGGGCGAACAGAAAGTACACAACGCAGTGGCCAGCGGAGCGGACTACCTCATCTCCACTGACCTGTCCTGCCTCATGCACCTCGACGGCTATATTCGCAAACACGGAACCAATATTAAAATCATGCACATCGCGGATGTACTGGCCAGCGGCTGGTAATCCCCCTGCATCATCATCAAAACACTGCAACAATGAACTACTGGCTGGTGAAGTCTGAGCCATTTAAATACTCCTGGGACCAGTTTGTAAAAGACAAAGTGACCTTCTGGGACGGCGTACGTAATTATCAGGCGCGGAATAATCTCAAAGCCATGAAAAAGGGAGACCAGGTCCTCTTTTATCATAGCAATGAAGGATTGGAAATTGTAGGACTGGCCACGGTAGCCAAAGAATTTTACCAGGACCCCACCACGCCTGATCCTAACTGGGTAGTAGTGGACCTGAAGCCCCTGAAGCCTTTCAAAAAACCTGTTACCCTGGCCGCTATGAAGGCCGAAAAAAGCCTGGCCAACCTGTCGCTCATCCGCCAGGGACGCCTTTCGGTGTGTAACGTTACACCGGACGAATTCAAGGTGATTATGGAAATGGGAGGAATGAAGTAAGGGCCTTGCACATCACGGCAAAACCTTAATCCCAAATATTTTTTCTCATGAAAAAGAGACTGGTAGTGCTAACCGGAGCAGGTATCAGCGCAGAGAGCGGCCTTAAAACATTCCGTGATTCGGACGGACTGTGGGAGGGGCACGACGTCTATGCGGTGGCCTCGCCCGATGGTTGGCGTAAAGATCCGGCGCTGGTGCTGGACTTCTACAACATGCGCCGCAAAGATGTAGGCGCCGCGCAGCCCAATGCTGCCCATATCGGCCTTGCAAAACTGGAAGAACATTTCGATGTGCGCATCATCACGCAAAACATCGACGACCTGCACGAAAGGGCAGGCTCCACCAACGTACTGCACCTGCACGGAGAGATATTCAAAATGCGCAGCGTGAACGACCACGATGAGCAGCACATCCTGGAGATCCGGGACGATATCCGCCTCGGGGACCTGGGCCCGGACGGCGGGCAGCTGCGCCCGCACATCGTTTGGTTTGGAGAGGAAGTATCCATGATCGGGCCTGCGCAAATGGAAGTACGCCAGGCGGATATATTCGTAGTGGTGGGCACCTCCCTGAACGTCTATCCTGCGGCGGGTTTGCTCAACTACGCGCCGGTGCATATCCACAAGTATATTATCGACAAGAAGATACCACCGGTAGACGGCTACTATAAAAACCTCCACACGATTGAAGGTCCCGCGACCACCGGTGTGGAAGAACTGACCAGCGTACTGCTGGAAAAATACGCAGGTGTGGAATAAGGCATGCCGCCTGGCGCTACCGGTAGTATTAACGTGGCGGTAACGCGCGGCAGCGCTGAATCTTCCCCCTAAAAAATAAAAACCCCGGCGCAACAGCACCGGGGCTTTTTTATTATATCAGGCGGTTATTCAAAGCTCTCTTCAAAACGGATGTCATAGTCTTCCAGCTCCTTGAGCACGGGGTTGTACACCTCCGGCATCACCGGGATGTGCAGCCCTGTCAGTGAAATTTTATCCTGCAGGATCAGCTTCGCGAGGATGCCCAGGGGCAGCCCCACCGTTTTGGCCATGGCGGTGCGCACATTATCTTCCCCCTGCACGATCATGTAGGAGTGCATGCGGGTAGCCATGCTGCGGCGTTCAAACTCAATCTCGTGGAGCATGACGATCATGTCCTTATCCTGCGGTTCCATTTTCAGTTTATCCTGGACGACGTGTTCCAGCACGGCGGCATTGGTTTGCTCGCCGAGGTTGATCTGGTCCCCGTTGAGCAGGCCGAGGTATTTCAGCTGGCGGATGACTTTCGACTTGCTGGAAACGCCCAGGTGCTGCGCTACAAATTCGTCATGCGGTTCGCTGTTTTTATTGCCTTTGAGGTTCTGGGTAGCCCAGTCGAAATAGGAGAGATGGTCCGTTTGTTTTTTATGCGCATCGTCTGTCAGGCCCAGTTTTATCAGGGCATTCCAGCCTTCGCAGAAATCCGGGAAGCGCAGGGTGGCGCGCATGAAGGTGGCGATTTCCTGCAGTTTATAGATGTTCATGTACGCGAGGGAATCACGGTTAGGGTAGTACGCCATTTTACCGAGGCCCGGTACATGAATGGTTTTATTATGATCGAAGAGTTGTTCGTAACTGAGTTCGCGGATCTTTCCTTTTTCCTTGTAGGTGGCGCCGGTACTGCCGGATAGCACGATGTTGCGCGCGTTCCAGGAAACCTTGTACTGCCAGGGGTTATCGATGCTTTCCGGGGATATTAACCCGCCGCAGTAGGATTTGAAGGAGAATATCTGGCCGCCTTTCTTTTCGATGGAGTGGATCAGTTTCATGGCGGACATATGATCGATCCCCGGGTCCAGGCCCATTTCATACATAAACAGCAGGCCGGCTGCTTCGATCTCCTTTTCCAGTTTGCGGACTTCCTCGTCGATATAGGAAGCGGTGAGCAGGTTTTTGCGGTACTGCAGGCAGTCCTTTGCTACGAGGATGTGCAGGGAAGGGGGGAGCAGGGAAATGACCAGGTCTGTTTCCTGGATAAGCTGATGTCTGGCCGTCTGGTTTTTAATATCCAATTCTACAGGGGTTGCATAATAGGATTTGCCCGTCTTGGACTTGATCAGCATCAGGTCTTGATCGGCTACCGTCACATGCCATTTGAGTCGCGGGGCATTGGTGATAAGGAAGTCGATCAGGCTTGTTGCAGATTTTCCTGCGCCAAACAACAAAATATTCTTCATAGTACGCTTTTCTATTGGAAAAAGTGATTAAGAATCAGGGGAATAACAGAAAGTTTATAATATATGTTCGAAATGAAAGTGATTTTCGGATTCAGCTATATAAAATAAATTGTATTCCTCTGAAGAATCAATTGGGTTTCAATGGGTTAGGAACAAAAGGGTACTAAATATGTTATTTCTTACATATCAGGGATTTGGGACATATAAAAGATAAAGTAAAATTACATAATTTACCATTATAACGAAAAACGGGGGATATTGATTGGCTGGCATGTGGCATTTAAACCATATAATGAAGTTCAAATATCAGGTTTTATCCCTATGGCTAATTTTATTCACATTTTCCTTTTTTTCGGCCGGATTTCGGCCTGAAATGGTTATATTTGCCTCTATTATTTTTCAGCAGAAAAATCTGTAAATCAATACTAAATGACAGAGCATACGGAAAATCAGCAGGAAGGGAAAATTGTCCAGATTAATATCGAGGAACAAATGAAGACTGCCTACATTGACTACTCTATGTCAGTGATTGTGGGCCGCGCTTTGCCCGATGTAAGGGATGGTCTGAAACCTGTACACCGCCGCGTTCTCTACGGGATGAACGAGGCCGGTAACCACAGCAACAAGCCATACAAAAAGTCTGCGCGTATTGTAGGGGATGTAATGGGTAAGTATCACCCGCATGGCGACTCGTCTATTTACGACACCATTGTTCGTATGGCGCAGCCATGGAGCCTTCGCTACATGCTGGTAGATGGTCAGGGTAACTTTGGTTCCGTGGATGGCGACATGCCGGCGGCCATGCGTTACACCGAGGTGCGTCTCCAGAAACTGGCAGAGGCCATGCTCGAAGACATTGAAAAAGAAACGGTGGATTTCACCCTCAACTTCGACGACACGCTCGAAGAACCAACGGTGTTGCCTACACGCATTCCCAACCTCCTGATCAACGGAGCTTCCGGTATTGCCGTAGGTATGGCTACGAACATCATGCCCCATAACCTTTCCGAGGTGGTGGATGGTTTGATTGCTTATGTGGACAACCGCGACATTACCATCGACGAACTGATCAAGCACGTTAAAGCGCCTGACTTCCCGACCGGCGGTATCATCTATGGGTTCGACGGGGTGAAACAGGGCTTTGAAACAGGCCGCGGCCGCGTGGTGGTACGTGGTAAGATCATGGCTGAAACATCCAAATCAGGCCGCGAGCGGCTGGTGATTTACGAACTGCCGTACCAGATCAACAAGGCGGTGCTGCACCAGAAAATTGCCGCCCTGGTAAACGATAAAATCATTGAAGGCATTTCCGACGTGCGCGATGAGAGCGACCGGGAAGGGATGCGCCTGGTGATTGATCTCAAACGCGAGGCTATTCCGAACGTGATCATTAACCAGTTATATAAATATTCCGAACTGCAGACTTCTTACGGTATCAACAACGTGGCGCTGGTAAAAGGCCGTCCGCGTATCCTGAACCTGAAGGAGATCCTGGCTGAGTTCATCGACTTCCGCCACGAAGTGGTGGTGAGAAGGACCCGCTTCGACCTCCGTAAGGCGGAAGAGAAGGCGCACATCCTCCAGGGTTACCTGATTGCGCTGGATCACCTGGATGCCGTGATCGCCCTGATCCGTGCAGCCGCTACGCCGGAAATTGCGAAGGAAGGTTTGATGAGCGAATTCAATCTCTCCGAGATACAGGCCAAAGCCATCCTGGAACTGCGCCTGCAACGCCTCACCGGCATGGAGCGCGAGAAGATCAAGGAAGAGTACGAAGAGATCATGAAGCTCATTGCTTACCTGAACGATGTACTCAACGACGAGAGCCTGCGTATGAAGATCATCAAGGAAGAACTGGAAGACGTGAAGAAGCGCTTCGGCGACGAGCGTAAGACTGAAATCCAGTACCTGGCCAGCGAAATGCGTATTGAAGATATCATCGCGGAAGAGGATGTGGTGATCACCATTTCCCACCTGGGTTATATCAAACGTACTTCTGCCTACGACTACCGCCAGCAGAAACGCGGCGGCCGTGGCGCCATCGGCGGCCGTACCCGCGACGAGGACTTTATCGAACACCTCTTCGTGGCCTCCACCCACCACACCATGCTGTTCTTTACCGAAAAAGGACGCTGCTACTGGCTGAAGGTGTACGAAATTCCGGAAGGGGAGAAAAACGGTAAAGGCCGCGCTATCCAGAACCTTATACAACTGCCGCAGGACGATAAGATCCGCGCGATCATTGATATCAAGGACCTGGGAGATAAAGAATTCATCAATAACAATTATATTGTACTCTGTACCAAGAACGGTATCATCAAGAAGACGCTGCTGGAAGAATTCAGCCGTCCGCGTCAGAACGGTGTAAACGCCATTACCATCAATGAGGGCGACCAGCTGCTGGAAGCGAAGCTGACCAACGGTCAAAGCCAGATCATGATGGCCATTAAGAGCGGCCGTGCCATCCGCTTCCCTGAAAATACCGTGCGCGACACAGGCCGCGGCGCCATCGGGGTAAGAGGTATCGAGGTAGACAATGAGAACGATGAGGTGGTTGGTATGATTTGTGTTGATAAAGAGGACGAATCAAGAACCGTACTCGTTGTATCCGAAAAAGGATACGGCAAACGTACCAACATTGAAGAGTACCGTATCACCAACAGGGGTGGTAAAGGTGTGAAGACCATCAACATTACGGAAAAAACCGGTAACCTGATTGCGATCCTGGATGTAACGGAGAAGCATGACCTGATGATCACCTGTAAGTCAGGTATCACGATCCGTATGGCTGTCGCAGATATCCGCGAGGCCGGCCGTGCCACCCAGGGCGTTCGCCTGATCCGCCTGGACGACAGCGACGAAATCGCAGCTGTAGCACGCCTGGACGAGCAGGAGGAAGAAACCGATCTACTGCCAACAGATGAAGCAGCCGAAGCAGGAGCAATCAGCGAAAACGAGGCTCCTGAGGAAAATGGTGATGAAGCGGCAGCGCCGTCAACTGAAGAATAATCAGTAATATTATAGAAAGCTCCGGCATTTGCCCGTTACCCGCGGGCAAATGCCCGGCTAGCGCCGGTAGCGGGGCGCCTGTGCTAACCGGGTGGCTGTAAAGCCCTGCGGGCGGAAATTTTCGGGCAGCTGAAAATTTTTAAGCAAGCTGTAGTGGTATCTGTAGCTCTGATTGTATATATAATTAAGCACCATACTCTTACAAGATAATCAGCAACTAAAAAAAACAAGACATGAAAAAATTATTGGTTTCTGTTCTCCTCTGTTCCGTAACAGTGAGCGTGATGGCTCAAAAAGCCAAAGTGAGCAGCGCGGAGGAAAATCTGACTAAACAAGACTTAGAGAAAGCTAAAGCAGATATCGACGCAGCATTACAGCACGACAAAACTAAAAACGACGCTAAAACCTGGTTCGTAGACGGCCGTATCCTGGAAGCAATGGGTACCAAAGCGAAAGACCCGGCACTGGCATTACAGGCATACGATGCTTACAAAAAAGCATACGAAATCAATCCTGACATGAAAGACGGCGTACTGACCCTGAACCAGTCCATGTACAACATCTACGCCGTGGTGGCTAACGCCGGCTACGCTGCCCTGAACGAGCAGAAGTGGGAGCCAGCGCTGAACAACTTCTCCAAAGCGGAAGAAGTAGTATCCTTCTACAACAAACAGAAAAACATCACTACGCCGCTGCCTACTGACACGGCGCTGATCTTCTATACCGGTTACGCTGCCAGCCAGGCCAAACAGAGCGACGCCGCCCTGACTTACCTGCAAAAAGCCGCTGACCTGCAATTCAAAGGCGAACCAGCCCTGTACGTGATCCTCGGTCAGCTGTACGAAGAGAAAGGCGATAACGCCAACTGGCTGAAAGCCATCGAACAAGGTAAAGCCGTTTTCCCTAAAGACAAACGCTTTAACGATATGGAGATGCTGTACTACACCAAAACCGGTAAAACAGCTGAACTCCTCGGTATGCTGGAAAAGAAAATCGCTGAAAATCCGAGCGATGTGCAACTGCAACTGGATTACGCCATCCGCCTGGACAACCTCGCCAACCCGCGCGACAACAACGGTAACGATGCGCCTAAACCAGCCAACTACAATGAGCTGATCGGTAAAGCAGAGGAGGCTTACAAAAAAGTACTGGCTGCCAACCCATCCGACGCTATCGCCAACTTCCAGCTGGGCGCACTGTACTTCAACCGCGCCGTTGTGTACAACAAACAACTGAATGAACTGGACAGCAAACAGCAGACTTCCGCTAAAGCAAAAGAACTGCAGTCAAATATGGAAAACCTGATGAACCAGTCTTTACCATATTTCGAAAAAGCGGACGAGTCCTTCACTGCTAAAGGCGCGAGCCTGGATGCCAGCGACAAACAATCTTACGAAAGCTGCCTGTATGCATTACAGAAAATCTATGCGATCAAAAACCAGACAGCTAAAATGGAAGAAGTGAAAAAGAAACTGGACGCGCTGAAATAAGCCGCCGGTACGCGATATAACTGAAAAGGGTCTGCAAAAGCAGACCCTTTTTTATTTGGCTTACGACTGTAAAGAAAATCCCGTTTCGGGCGAAACGGGATCAGTGAACTCAAACGCTGTATAAACGGTATTAACCTTTCTTAGCTTCAGCTTTAGCAGCTTTCTTAGCAGTGTGAGCTGCTTTCTTGGTAGAATCAGCAGCAGGTTTTGCTTCAGCTTTAGCTTCGGTTTTAGCTTTTTCTTTTTTAGCTGGTTTAGCAGCTGGTGCTTGTGCGAATGCGCCGGCAGAAATGGTCATTACTGCTACAGCAGCGATCAGGAATTTTTTCATGATGTTTGTCTTTTTAAATGCTTTATAAATAATTGTGTCCGTGTTTGTGATACTAAATTACGGTGGGAAATGGCGCTGTGCGGGCGGTTTCGGTGAATGCGGCAGGATTGTCGTTGAAAGGGGGATGGCTGTCGGTGAGCGTGCGTGTAACCTTTGCCGTTACAGCAATAAAGTCATTGCTTCCTGGACGGCCTGCGTAGCCAGCTGACGCAATGAAGCAAATGATTCCGCCGCATCGGCCTGTACAAAATCCTCCCCGCTTACATGTTCCAGCGGCTCCAGGAAGGGGTATAAATGGGCTTCCAGGCCGATGAAGGATACGGTGGTCTTCAAATGATGCGCCGCCGCCCGGATGCCGGGTAAATCACTGTCGTGAATGGCCTGTTTGAGCTGCCCCAGGTCCTCCGGGATCTGGGCAATGAACTGCTGCAGCATGGTTTGCTCAAACCCGCTGTTGCCATTGGAAAGCTCCTGCAGGTACTGCATGTTGATCAGCTGGCCGTTTTCCGATAAGGCATTGAAATGGTGGTTGCCGGAGATGTCGGGTCCCAGGCTTTTGCCCGTGTACACCTGGATGAGGCGGTACAGCTCTTCCGCTCGGATAGGTTTGGAAATGTATTCGTTCATACCCAGCTGCAGGCATTTTTCTTTTTCCCCTGCCATGGCATGGGCCGTCATGGCGATGACAGGGATGTTGGAATGCTGCTCCTGGCGCAGGCGCTGAATAACCGTATAGCCGTCCACGTTAGGCATCTGGATATCGAGCAGCAGCAGGTCGTAATTGCTTTTTTGCAGGGCCTGCAATGCTTCCTCACCGTTGGTAACAATGCGGTAGGTCAGCTGCCGGTTACTCAGCAGGTGGCGCAGCAGGTTCTGGTTCATCCTGTTATCTTCCGCCACAAGGATGCGTATATCCTGTTGCATGCCGGGGATCAGCGGGGGTTGCTCCTCGTCCGTGCCGGTATCGGCAGGCGGCTCGCCCAGGGTGTAGGGGAGTTCTACTTTGAAGGTACTGCCTTCGCCGGGCTTGCTCTCCACGGCAATGAAGCCGTTTTGCAGTTCTACCAGCTGTTTTACGATGGTCAGCCCCAGGCCCGTGCCGCCGTATTTGCGGGTGGTGGAAGCCTCCGCCTGGTGAAAGCGGTCGAATATGCTGGATTGCTTGGCCGGGTCTATCCCGATGCCGGTATCTTTGACGGTAAACAGCAGCCGCACGGCATTGCCGTCCTGCCAGCTCCGGGTTACATGAATACTGACGGCGCCTTTGTCTGTAAACTTAATCGCGTTACTGGTCAGGTTGACCAATACCTGGGTCAGCCGTGTCACATCCCCGTACAGGATGTCCGGTACCTGCTCCTCCGTCTGCACCTGGAGGGAGAGGTGCTTTTCCTCCGCCTTGGGCTGAAAAAGCATGTACACGGCGTGCAGTACGCCCTGCAGGCTGAAAGAGCTGGGCTCGATCCGCATCATGCCGGATTCTATCTTGGAAATATCGAGGATATCATTGATGATTTCCAGCAGGTTTTGCCCTGCGGTATCGATCGCATTTACATACTCCCTCGCTTTGCCGTTTAAAGGCTGGTTTTTCAGCAGATGGGTGAACCCGAGGACGGAGTTCATGGGTGTCCGTATTTCGTGGCTCATATTGGCCAGAAATTGATCTTTTACGACGGTGAGCTTCCGTTCCTGTTCCCGGGCCTCGTCCAGTTGGTCAATCAGTTGTTCCTGCCGGTGAATGCGGCTGGTAATATAGAGGAAGGCCAGGAGGCTGGTCAGGCAGGCGCATACCACCAGGATGGTACCCCAGGAGAGCGCCTTTTGGCCGCTGGTATCGATAAGGTGCGTGGTGCGGTTCACTTCCGACTGCCGGGTACTGTCCAGCTGATGAAGGATGCCGGTAATGGCTTCCCCCAGGCGCTTGCCTTTCTGGTTATTGATCAGCTTTTCCGCCGCCCATTTGCCCTGCGTGTAAAAAGTATCGAGCACCTGTACGTTGAAATTATTCTTTTCATCGACCAGGTAGTTCAGCTGGGTGAGGAGTTTTTCCGTACTGTCGTTGCGGACAATTTTATTGATCTCTTTCAGGTCGGCTTTGATGAGGGCGATGTCAGACTCGATGCCGGTGATATGCAGACTGTCCTGCGCGATGACGGTGCCCCGTACTTTACTGTCCGTACGGGCCATGCTGGTTTGCAGCTTTTGTATTTCGTTTTTGACATTGAGTTCCTGCAGGAGTTGCTCATTACCGGTAATGAGCTGGCGGATGTTTTTGGCAGAGTTTACATGCAACACAATAAACAGCGCCATGCCTATGAGGAAGAGTCCGAGCAGATAATAT
This sequence comes from Chitinophaga sp. CB10, assembly GCA_001870995.2. Classification (GTDB taxonomy): domain Bacteria; phylum Bacteroidota; class Bacteroidia; order Chitinophagales; family Chitinophagaceae; genus Chitinophaga. The sequence goes on along the minus strand of MLAV02000007.1, from coordinate 205,360 downwards.
TTAATGTTCTTTGGCTGCATGTCTGTTTCGTAAAATAACGTTGCAAAGGGAAAGCCGGTTCAAAATACAGGATAAAAGTAAATCGCAGACAGGTAAAATAAAAATAGCTCAAATATTTAACCGGCATGCTAACAGCAGCAGGCTAAATATTTGAGCTATAAAAAGGGGCGAACTTATTTATTGGATTCAGCCGGTTTTTGTGCTTTTTTACCTGCGTGATGATGGTGTTTGTGAGTTCCCTTGTGCGCTTTCTTTTCAGTAGCTGTTTTTTCAGTTTTAGCTTTCTGGGCAGGAGCCGTAGATTGAGCGTAAGTAGCTGTACCTACAAATACCATTGCAGCAACTGCGAGCATGATTCCTAACTTTTTCATGGTTATAAAGTTTTGATGTGATGTATTGTTTTTGATTACGACCTAAAGGTACATCGACATGCAGCTGCGCTTCGCGGTATTTGGTTCAACAGGCCCGGGGTGTCGGTAAAAAGGGAAAAACTGTCGGTGGGGATTTGGAAGGGGCTCTTACAGGAGGCGCAACCTGCTGTTGAGCGCGGCCCTGTAAGCGTCTGCCACGGGCACGGCGCTCTTTTCTATAATAATACTGCCATCCTCAATGGAGTTGATTTTATCCAGCGCCACTATATAGGAGCGGTGTACCCGCATGAATTTGGCCGCCGGCAGCTTTTCCTCCAGGGCTTTAAGGGTGGTATGGATGGCATGGAACTTCTGGGGGGTATAGAGCTTTACATAATCGCCCATAGCTTCGAGGTAGAGGATGTCGTCAATACGGATGCGTTTGAGTATGCCGTTGTCCCGTATGAACACGAATTCCTGTTCGGATACCTGCACGTCCCGGTTTGCGCTGTCCAAAATCTCCTTTGCCCGGTCAATAGCCTGGATAAACCTGGCCGGACTCACCGGCTTGATAAGATAATCCGCCACATGCAATTCAAATGCTTCCACGGCATATTCTTTTTTGGCCGTGGTGAAGATGATCACCGGCCCTTTTTTACCGAGGTTACGGGTAAGTTCTATCCCGCTCATGCCGGGCATTTCAATGTCCAGCAGCAGGATGTCGATTTTTTCCTGTTGTAGCAGGTTATACGCCTCTATAGCGCTGTTGCATTCGCCCACTACCTTCAGTTGGGATACGTGGCTCGCCAGTTGTTTCATGGCGGTGCGGGCAAGTTTGTTATCGTCTACTATTAAACAGTTCATGGGGCTAATTTAGGAACAAAACCTAATTGCGCAACAGGGATGCAGTTTTTTATAAGGTGATTTTAATCTCTTTTATGTATTTTTGTAAGGATGAAAATACTCGTGTACATATTCAGCCTTTATTTACTCGCGTTGTCCTGCATCCCCTGCAATGACGCGCTGGCTGCCGTGCCGGGTATGCCGCTGACGGCGGTTAGCAGCGCTCCTGCGGAGCAGCATTCGGACCATGTGGACTTCTGTTCCCCTTTATGCGTTTGCAGCTGCTGCAATGTGCAGCTGATGACGGTGAGCCACTGGCAGTACGCAGTTATTCATCCCCAACAACAATATCTCTATCCCCACTATACGGTCGCTATTCCCACAGCGGGCAGCAGGGCCATCTGGCAGCCTCCGAGGCCGGTCATCGCTTAATTTTCCCTTTACTGATTATTCATGGATTTGCGGCAGCCATACTGCCGTGCGATCACCTATAACCCATTTTCTTTAATGGACAAGATTATTCTGTTTTCCGTCAGGAACAAACTTGCTATTGCCATTTTTACCGTCGCCCTGGTGTTATGGGGCGTATGGTCCCTTACCCGGCTGCCGGTGGATGCGGTGCCGGATATTACCAATAACCAGGTGCAGGTGATTACCTTATCGCCTTCCCTGGCTGCGCAGGAGGTGGAGCGGCTCATCACCTTCCCGGTGGAGCAAACCATGGCCGTTATCCCGGAGCTGGCTGAAATCCGCTCTATCAGCCGTTTTGGGCTGTCCGTAGTAACGGTGGTATTTCATGACGACGTAGATATTTACTGGGCACGTCAACAGGTAAACGAAAAGTTGTCGGAAGCCAAAAGCCTTATCCCTGCCGGCATTGGCAACCCGGAGATGTCGCCCATTTCCAGCGGCCTCGGGGAAATATACCAATACGTCGTGCATCCGCAGAAAGGCTATGAATCCAAATACGACGCCCGGGAACTACGCACCATACAGGACTGGTACGTACGCCGGCAGCTGCTGGGCACGCCCGGCGTAGCGGAAGTCAACAGCTTCGGCGGAAAGCTGAAGCAATATGTAGTCGCCATCAACCCGGACCGGTTGCGGAGTTACAACATCAGCATTGCCGATGTGTTTACCGCCACGCAGCGCAATAACCAAAACACCGGCGGGGCCTATATCGATAAAAAGCCCAACGCCTATTTTATCCGCAGCGAAGGCATGATCGGCTCCCTGGCAGATATTGAAAATATAGTCGTTAAAAATACGAACAACGGCACGCCCGTGCTGGTACGGGATGTAGCCACCGTGCAACTGGGGGACGCTATCCGCTACGGCGCGCTCACCCGCAACGAAACCGGGGAAGCCGTAGGGGGCATCGTCATGATGCTGAAAGGCAAGAACTCCAACGAGGTGGTGAAAGCCGTGAAAGAGCGGGTGGCGGCCATTCAGAAAACATTGCCGGAAGGCGTGGTGATAGAGCCCTTCCTGGACCGGAGCGATTTTGTAGGCCGCGCAGTAGGCACCGTCAAAAAGAACCTCGTGGAAGGAGCGCTGATTGTGATATTCGTGCTCGTCATCTTCCTCGGCAACCTGCGCGCAGGGCTGATCGTAGCCTCTGTAATCCCCCTTTCCATGCTCTTTGCCGTATCGATGATGAAGTTATTCGGCGTGTCCGGTAACCTGATGAGCCTTGGCGCTATTGACTTCGGGCTGATTGTGGACGGCGCGGTGATCATCGTGGAGGCAACTTTACATCACCTCGTAACGCGGCTCAACGGCCGGCCCACGCTGCAACTCACACAGGCGGAGATGGATGCCGAAGTGTACGACAGTGCCAGCAAAATCAGGACTGCGGCCTCTTTCGGGGAAATCATCATCCTCATCGTGTACCTGCCCATTTTAGCGCTGGTGGGGATTGAAGGAAAGATGTTCAAGCCCATGGCGCAAACCGTTTCCTTTGCCATTGCAGGCGCGTTCATCCTGTCGCTCACCTACGTGCCCATGATGTCCGCCCTGTTCCTGAACAAGCGGATCAGCAGCAAACCGAATATCTCCGACCGGCTGATGGCCTTCTTCCACAAGCTGTACGACCCTGCTATCAAAGCGGCTTTACGTTTTAAATACTGGGTGGTGGGTATCGCGGTGGCGCTTTTCGTAGTGGCGTTGGCGTTATTTACGCGTATGGGAGGGGAGTTCATTCCTACCCTGGAGGAGGGCGACTTCGCCGTAGAAACCCGCCTGCTCACCGGCAGCTCCTTAACGGAGACGGTGGACAAGATCACCCTGGCCGCCGGCATCCTGCGCAGGCAGTTCCCCGAAGTAAAAGAGGTGATCGGCAAGATCGGCGCGGCGGAGATCCCTACGGACCCTATGCCTATGGAGTCGTGCGACCTCACCATCCTCCTCAAACCCCAAAAGGAATGGACCAGCGCCAAATCCAGGGAGGAGCTGGCCAACAAAATGCAGGAAGCGCTGGAAGCTATACCCGGCGTGAGCTTCGGCTTTTCCCAACCGATACAGCTGCGCTTTAATGAACTGATTTCGGGCGTACGCCAGGATGTAGGTATCAAGATATTCGGGGAGGACCTGAATACCCTTAGCTCCCTGGCCGCGCAGGTCAACAAAATCGTCAGCAAAACTGCCGGCGCAAAGGACATCTACCTGGAGCAGCTGGATGGCTTGCCGCAGATCGTTGTCAAAATAGACCGTGCCCGCGTAGCGCAGTACGGGCTGGACATTGAAACCATTAACCAAACGGTGAACACCGCCTTCGCCGGGCAGTCCGCCGGGCTGGTGTATGAAGGCGAAAAGCGGTTCGACCTCGTGTTGCGGCTGGACCATGCGTCCCGCACCAGCCTCACGGACGTTAGCCAACTGTATGTAACAGCGCCCAACGGGCAGCAGATACCGCTGGCGCAGCTGGCCACCGTGGAAATGCAGACGGGGCCAAACCAGATCCAGCGGGAAGACGCCAAACGCCGCATCATCGTAGGCTTCAACGTCCGCGGGCGGGATATCGCCAGCGTGGTGCAGGAAATAGAAGGGAAGATCAACGCCGCCGTGAAAATGCCGCCGGGCTACTTTATCCGTTACGGCGGGCAGTTCGAAAACCTGCGGGAAGCTAATCAGCGTTTATCCGTTGCCGTGCCCGTGGCATTGCTGCTGATCTTCGGTTTGCTGTATTTCACTTTCCATTCTGTAAGCCAGTCGCTGCTGATATTCACGGCCATCCCAATGGCAGCCATCGGCGGGGTGTTTGCGCTGCTGCTGCGGGGCATGCCTTTCAGTATATCCGCCGGCGTGGGTTTCATTGCGCTCTTTGGCGTGGCGGTGCTCAACGGCATTGTGCTGATAGGGGAGTTCAATTATTTGAAGAAAGACGGTATTACGGATGCCTATGACCGGGTACTAAAGGGAACGGCTATACGATTACGGCCCGTATTAATGACGGCCAGCGTGGCCTCCCTGGGCTTTTTGCCGATGGCGCTCGCTACCAGCGCCGGCGCGGAAGTGCAGCGGCCTTTGGCAACGGTGGTGATAGGCGGCCTGGTAACCTCCACATTACTGACGTTGCTGGTGCTGCCTTGCCTGTACCTGCTGTTTGAAAACGGCTTCTCCGGAAAACATAAAAAAGCGAATCATGAAAAAATTAATTAGCCTCTTGCTCCTGCCACTGGCGGCTTTCAGCCAGCGGCCTTCCTGGAATATGGAAGGGGCGGTGCAATACGCTTTGCAACATAATAAAAGCCTGCAGGCGGCGGATGCCCGCGTGCAGTACTTCCGGCAGCTGTTGCCCACCGCCGGGGACATCGGCAAAACGGAAGTAGCCCTGCAATACGGGCAATACAACAGCTACGTGAAAAACGATAATAATTTCAGCATCACCCAGGCCATACCTTTCCCCACCAACTTTGGTGCGCGGAAGCAACTGGGCGAATCGCAGTTGAAAGAGGCCGGCTTCCTGAAAGCCAATACCAGCAACGAACTGGCCTACCAGGTGAAGGAAGCTTACCTGCAATTGTTGTATTTGCAGGAACAGCGGGCGCTCCTATTGCAGCAGGACAGCCTCTTCAATGCCTTTGCAAAAAAGGCGGAGCTCCGGTACCGCACCGGGGAGGGCAAGATGCTGGAGAAAACGGCTTCGGATACACGAAAACAGGAAGTAGAGAACCTGTTGCGGCAGAACGAAGCGGATATGAAAATCGCGACCACCCGGCTGAAAGCTTTCACCGGCATGAGCGAAGCGGATGTTTTACCGCTGCCGGCGGAAGGAAGCCTGGCGGATGTAACGCTGACGCCGGTGTTTGACAGCACCCGCATCTCCCAACATCCTTTACTGCAATACCTGCAGCAGCAGGCCGTTACGGCGGACAAGCAGCAGAAAGTATATGCCAATGCGATACTCCCGGATATTACGCTGGGGTATTTTAACCAGTCGCTCATAGGCACGCCGGTAAACGCTTCCGGCGCCCCGCTGGCCACTGGGGGCAACCGTTTCCAGGGATTCCAGGTGGGGCTGGCGCTGCCCGTCTGGGCGAGGCCGATGCGGGCCCGCGTGAAAGCGGAGGCGCAGCAGGAGCAGGCGGCCACGCTTACGTTCGAACAAAACAGCATACAGCTGCAAAGTCAATACACGCAAGCGGTTCAGCAGTACGTCAAGCAAATGGAGAACCTGCGTTATTACACGCAGTCCGCCCTGCCGAATGCCGGATTGATTGTAAAGCAGTCGCAACTCGCGTACAGCGCCGGCGAAATCGGTTATGCCGAACATTTTCTGAACCTGGAACAGGCGCTCAATATTCGCCAGGGTTACCTGAAATCCTTACTGGACAATAAAATCGCGGCCTGCTACCTCAACTACCTGGCCGGTAATCAATAATAACTGAATACTATGAAGATGCATGCATCCTATAAATATTTTCTAAGCAGCGCGCTCGCACTGGGGCTGCTCATTTCCTGCAAAACCAAGCCGGTGGCCGAAGCCGGCGAAGAGGCCCATGAAGAGCATGAGGATCAGGTGGAGCTTACCGGTGAGCAGGCGCGCACCGTTGGCATTACTTTGGGAGCGCCGGAAATGAGGGAAATCAGCAGCACGATTAAAGTGGCGGGCTTGCTGGATGTGCCGCCCCAGCAGCAGGTGAGCATTGCCGTGCCTATGGGCGGATTCGTGAAGCAAACTTCGCTGTTGCAGGGCATGCCGGTGAAGAAGGGCCAGGTGATCGCCGTTCTGGAAAATCTTGAGTATATTCAATTGCAGCAGGATTACCTGGAAACCCTGAGTCAGCTCGAGTATGCGAAAGTGGAATATGAACGGCAGCAGGAGCTGGCCAAAGAGAACGTGAATGCGCTGAAGACCCTGCAGCAGACGAAAGCCAGCTGGCAAACACTGTCCGTCAAAGCCAGTGGCCTGAAAGAGAAGTTGCGCATGCTCAACATCAATACCGCCGGGCTTAACCAGGGGAACATCAAATCCACTATCAATATTTACGCGCCTATCAGCGGGTATGTAACACAGGTAAACGTGAACCTGGGGCAGCATGTAACGCCGGCGGATGTGCTGTTTCGTATAGTCGACACCGAGCATTTGCATGCGGAGCTGACCGTGTTTGAAAAAGATATTCCGAAGCTGAAGATCGGGCAGCATGTGCTGTTTACCCTCGCTAATGAATCGCGTACCCGCAAGGCCACCGTTCACCTGATAGGCCGTGAAATCAGCGAGGACAGGACGATCCGCGTGCATTGCCACCTGGACCAGGAGGATACGGAGCTGCTGCCGGGCACTTACCTGCAGGCGCTGATAGAAACCGGCGCGGGAAAGGTGAAGGCGGTACCTGAATCGGCGATAGTGAACTTTGACAATAAGGATTATGTTTTTGTGCAAACCGGCGTGGAAGGGAAGGACAGCCTGCAACTCTTTAAGCTGGTGCCGGTGGAGAAGGGCGATACAGAGCTGGGCTACACCGCCATTACGCTGCCGGCGGACACGCCTGAAAATGCGCTGGTGATAAAAGGCGCGTATGACCTGCTGGCGAAAATGAAAAACAGCGGTGAACACGAAGGACATTAATTTCAACATCCGTTAAAATCAAAGATATGGGACAAGAATGCTGTTCAACCAACGAAGGGAAAAAACGAATACCACCGCAGGATGCGCATGCCGGGCACGATCATGGGCATGACCATGAAAGCGGCGGCGCGCAGTGGTGGAAATCCGCTGAGTTTATTGCTTGCGTGGTAAGCCTGGTGTTGTTGCTGACGGGCATTGTGCTGGACAACACCCGGGCGGGCTTCCACGGCTACGCGCGACTCGGCTTTTACCTGCTGGCCTATGTGCCGGTGGCCTTGCCGGTGATCGTAAACGCCTGGCGTACGCTCATCAGGGGCGATGTGTTCAGTGAATTCCTGCTGATGACCATTGCCACGGTGGGCGCTTTTTACATCGGTCAGTATCCGGAAGGAGTGGCGGTGATGCTCTTTTACGCAGTGGGCGAGGTGTTCCAGGATGCCGCTGTGAGCAGGGCTAAGTCCAATATCAAAGGGCTGCTGGATCAGCGCCCTGATGAAGTTACTGTTTTGAGAGAAGGTCTAGCGCAGCGTCAGCAAGCCGCCTCGGTTCCGGTCGGGACTATCGTTCAGCTTAGGCCAGGGGAAAAATTGGCGCTGGACGGGGAACTGGTTTCCGAAAACGCCTCTTTCAATACTGCTGCGTTAACGGGCGAAAGCAAGCCTGATACAAAAACGAAAGGGCAGCAGGTGCTGGCGGGTATGATCAACCTCAATACCGTAGCGGACGTGAAGGTGACTTCGCCGTATGCGGACAGTAAGCTGTCCCGCATCCTGGAACTGGTTCAGAATGCTACCTCGCAGAAAGCGCCGACGGAATTATTCATCCGGAAGTTTGCCCGGATTTATACGCCGGCAGTAGTGTTTCTGGCGATTGGGATTTGCCTGCTGCCGTACTTTTTTGTACAGCATTATGTGTTTAACGACTGGTTGTACCGGGCGTTGATATTCTTGGTAATCTCCTGCCCGTGCGCGCTGGTGATCTCCATACCGCTGGGTTACTTTGGCGGTATAGGCGCCGCCAGCCGCAACGGCATCCTGTTCAAAGGCAGCAACTACCTGGATGTAATGGCCACCATACAAAGCGTGGTGATGGACAAAACCGGCACGCTGACCAAAGGGGTGTTCGCCGTGCAGGAAGTAGCGTTGCAGCCGGGCTTTGACGCGGCGGAACTGCTGCCGATGGTGAACGCCCTGGAAAGCAAATCCACGCATCCCGTGGCTACGGCTATCCGCGAGTACCTTGGAGATAAAGCCTTGGCTTTGGAGGTGGGGGAGATGGAAGAGATCGCGGGGCACGGACTTTCGGGCACGGTGAAGGGTAAACGATTGTTAGTGGGGAATTTCAGGTTGCTGCGGAAGTTCAATATTGCCTATGATACCGCTGCGGAAAATATTCCGCTGACGGTGGTGGCGGTAGCGGTGGATGGCGTGTATGCCGGTATGATCACCATTGCGGACGAAATTAAGCCGGATGCGCCGGGCGCCGTGGCGGCGCTGAAAGCGCTGGGCATTCATACGGTAATGCTATCCGGCGATAAGGCAGCCGTAGTGAATTACGTAGCGGAAAAGGCAGGCGTTGCACAGGCCTATGGCGACCTGCTGCCGGAGGACAAGGTGGCCCGCGTTAAAGAGATCCGCGGGCAAAAGGGCAGCGTTGCCTTCGTGGGCGATGGCGTGAACGACGCGCCGGTGATTGCGCTCAGCGATGCCGGTATTGCCATGGGCGGCCTTGGCAGCGATGCCGCGATAGAAACGGCGGATATCGTGATACAGAATGACGAGCCTTCGCGTGTACCCATGGCCGTTAGGATCGGGCGCGCTACGAAGAAGATCGTTTGGCAGAATATTACCCTTGCGTTTGTGGTGAAAGGGATTGTGTTGCTGCTGGGCGCTGGCGGGCTGGCTACGATGTGGGAGGCGGTGTTTGCCGATGTGGGCGTGGCGTTGCTGGCGATATTGAATGCGGTGCGGATACAGCGGCAGCGGTTTGACTGATGGGAGATTTGAGGGAAGGTGGTTCGGGGGAGGTGAAGGCCCCGAACCAACTCCTGTTAAAAATTAATAATTTTCATATATTTGAAATTATTAATCAATAATCTAATGAACTATACCCGCAAGTGGCTGCTTTTACTCCCTATCCTCTGCTACGCCTTCCTCACCCGGGCGCAAAACCCTGTGGTAAACCTCAGCACCGAATTTGAAGTACCCGGCGACGGTTGGGACAAACTCCTCCAACTCAAAAACGGCAACACCTGCTACCTCCACTTTTCCAGAACCGCCGGCCTGGAAGTACGCATGTACAACAACAAAAGAGAACAACTCAGCAGCGATACCCTGCAAACCAATCTCTGGAACAGCCGCGACCTCGAAAACACTGAAATTGACGCTATCTTCCAAATCAATGGCCAACCAGTCCTGTTCCTGCAACAACTGGTCAACGATACGCCGCGGATATTCCGCCTGGTGCTAAACGAAAACACCGGGAAGCTGCAGCAGGAGCAGCTCCTGGGCGAGCTGCCCTCTGTAAGGCTCAAAACGGCCTTTGCGCAAAACAATGTCGCCTCGCATGACTGCTTCGTGGAAAAGGACCAGCGGTCCGATTACTATGCCGTTGCATTCTTCTCCGGCCACGAGATACTCCCGGGAGAGAATGTGAAACACCGCATCATCGTCCGGCATTATTCCCCGCAGCATGAGCTGATCAATACCGGCTACTTTTACATGCAGGACTCCGCCTTCGCCTACTTCAGCTACATCCACATGGCCGTGCAGGACAGCAGGGACGTGTACCTCGCCACTACGGGATTCAATACGAAAAAACGGAATAACTCCTCCTGGTCTAAAGTGGTGTTGAGCCGGTTAACGCCTGATTCCACCACCTTTTCCCATAACGTGATCGCCTATACGCACAATTATGACAACGTGAGCGGATTGGTAAAAACCGTTCCGGCATTTAAAGAAGTAAGGTTGCTGTTATTCGTGCCTTCCGAGCGAAAAGGGGGGAACAGCGGTACGCTGATGAATATTTTCACAGAGGAGGGAAAACTGCGCAAACACCCGGTGCTAAGCTACCCGGAGCTGAGCCGCAACGTGGAAACGAACCTGAACTATAAAGACAAATACGAAGGCATCCCGCAAAACTGGATCATGAACAACGACGGCAGCAGCACCATCATGCTGGAAAACCTCAGCTACTTCCGTCAGGGAAATAACCAGCTGGCGAACATGCATTCCAATATGGGCGATGCCGGCGTAGCGGAATTAGATACGCTGGGCAAGGAGGACGCTACCTGGTCCTTATCCAAATACCAGGTGATCACCGGTACCTGTCAGCCTTTCTTCCAGCACCGGCGCAGTAAAAGCGAGTGGAGCTTCCGCAATAAAATTGCCGCGCTGAACCTGAACCCATACGTGTCGTACGACTTCCTGAACTTCCCGGACGTAACCTTCATGCTCTTCAACGACTACCTGCAATACCTGGATACAGGCGGCAGCGACCGGGTAAAGAAACCCCTGAAGTTCGCGGACGACGCCAGCTTTGTATGTTACCGCTACTACAACAAAAAGATTGAACGCATGTACCTCTTCGGCATGCCGGAAGTGAATAAGCGCTATGCCTGTATGCTGGGCGCGAGCGACTATAACGCCGCCACCCGTACCTACGCTACCATTCTCCTGAAGCGGGAGGGAACGGTGAAAAAGGCCGCCATTGCATGGATCGGATTCTAAGGGTTAGAGCCGGTGAAAGCCCGGTTCCAGGGCGCCCAGGCGGAACTGGTTCACGAAATTATGGGTCAGCCTCGTAGGCTCCGGCAGCCGGTATTTGGTGATGCATTGCTCCACTATCTGCCGGCTATCCGCAATGTCCGTCAGGTGGCCGGGAGAGACGAATACGGGTTTTACATTTTTCTTCGTACGCAGCACGCTGCCGATAGGCTGCTCCTGCTTATCGTATAAAACGCTCCATGCGCCTGCTTCTTCGGCAGGCTCCTCGTATTTTCCGAAGAGCTTCTTCTTGGCGCAACCCAGCGTAGGCCGGTTGATCAATACGCCAAAGTGGGAAGCGATGCCCATTTTGCGGGGATGCGCAATGCCATGTCCATCCAGCACTACTACGTCCGGTTTGATTTCCAGCTGCTCCCAGGCGTCCAGCAATGCCGGCACTTCGCGGAATGCGAGATAGCCCGGCACGTAGGGGAAGTTCACTTCCTTACGGATAAGGCTATACGCTACTGGCTTCAGGTCAGGAAAGCTGAGGATGGTAATGCCGGCAAATACATGCGTGCTGAATTTATCAAAGGAAATATCCGTGCCGGCCACATAATTGATTTTCCCGGTAAAAGGAGAGAGGACGATTTTTTCCTTCATCTCTTTTTGCAGCAGGGTAGCCTGCGGCACGCTGAGCGTGTTGTAATCGATCGTAGTATTCAAAATATCAGGATACGGTTAAAACAATGACAGCTGATCCCCCTGCTTCGGCGGTTGCGCCTTACCGAATACGGTGCGGCCCTTGTAGCGCCAGGAGTTGTTGCGTTCTTCTTCAATCAGCTTGTCAAAGTTGGTGTTTGGAATAAAGTCTTTTTCGATATTGGCTGCCATCTGCGACAGCTTATTGATGGCGTCCTTTTTTTCGGAGGCGCCAATCTTTGCTTTGTACAGGGCGTCCTTTAGCGTTGAAATGGTTTCATCGTAGATTTTCAGCGGCACGGGAAACGGATGCCCGTCCTTGCCGCCATGCGCAAAGGAAAACCTGGCGGGGTCCTCAAAGCGGGAAGGCGTGCCGTGTATTACTTCACTGACGAGGGTGAGCGACTGTAACGTTCTCGGGCCTACGCCTTCAAGCATCAGCAGGGATTCGAAGTCCGCCGGCCTGGTGTCGTAAGCCAATGCCAGCACGCTTCCCAGCCGCTTCAGGTTCACGTTTTCCGCGCGCAGCTCGTGGTGCGACGGCATAACGAGGTTACGGATTTCCGGCAGCAGGTGGGCGGGTTTTTCCTTCACCAGTTCCAAAATCCCGGCTTTGGTATGGCCGGCATTGACATCGGTGAGGTTCAGGATCAGGCCCTGGTTATGGCCGTAGATGTAGGTATGCGGCGCTTCCGTGAATGACTCAAAAGCGCTGGAATGCCAGTGATAACGGCGGGCCATACCGGAATCGTCGTTCATGCCCTGCTGCACCACGGCCCAGTCGCCGTCTGCCGACAGGATGAAGGAGTGCAGGTACAGCTGAAAGCCGTCCTGTATGGCGGTATTATCCACTTTTGCGGTGAGCTTGCTGCTGTAGATCAGCTGATCGCCGGGGAGGCCCGTTTTATCTGCGATCAGCGCCAGCTCCCTCGGGGTTTGCTTGCTATGCTTGCCTTTACCGCCGCAGATATAGATGCCCAGTTCTGCCGCGCGGGGATTAAGCGCTTTTTTGAGCGCGCCCATCACGCTGGTGGTGATGCCGGAGGAATGCCAGTCCATACCCAACACACAGCCCAGCGCCTGGAACCAGCACGGGTCGCTCATACGGCGCAGGAATTCCGCCCGGCCGTAATCCATCACAATTGCCTCTGTAATTGCTCCGCCCAGCAGGCTCATACGTTGCGCAAGCCAGGGTGGCACATGCCCGTAATGAAGCGGTAAATCTGCGTAGGAAGGCATATCAGAATGGGTTGGTTTGTATTTGGTACTCGTGTATTTCCCGGCTCTGATGCAGGTACATATTCAACGCCTCCATCTGTTCACGCCGGCCATGAATGGCATAATTCACTTCTGTCCGGTTCTCTTTTCTCACTATCATCATGCGTTTGTATTTCAATTTCTGGGAGTCAAAATTTTTTTCCAGTTCCAGGTACGACATCTCCGGCTCGATGAGCTGAATGCAGTACACCCTTTTATCGTTGATGCGGGCAATGTAGCGCTCGGTGTATTCCAGGGCGATCAGTACGGCAATTGCGCCTGCCAGGGTAAACAAGGCAAGCCAGTATTCGTTCATCCCGATGGCCATGCCGATGGCCGCGGCAATCCAGATGCTGGCTGCCGTGGTGATGCCGTCGATCGCAAATTCTCCCTTGAAAATTACCCCGGCGCCAATGAAACCTACGCCGGTGAGGATGTTGGAGGCCACGCGGTCCGGACTGTTCGGGTAACCCAGCTCTACGGACAGGATGGTGAATACGGCGCTGCTCACGCAAATGAGGGTCATGGTGCGCATGCCCGCTGCTTTTCGCTTATACTCCCTTTCCAGCCCGATGACGGCGCCCATCAGCAGCGACAAGGCCACTTTCAATATATAATCTTCCTTAATTGTAGCTATTATTTCTTCCATCGTGAGCATGTTTACAAATTTAAGGCTAAATGTCACGCAAATGATATGGAGGAAGGGGTGAACCGGCCGTTAAGCGAAAATTATGTTTTTATTAAACATTTTATGGCAGACAACGTTATTTATGGAATACTATTTGAATATATAACTATCCATAAAACCCATAATATGAAATTATTCCTGTATAAATTATTCATGGCGGCAAGCCTGGCTGCAATTTTCAGCCTGATCGCCTATAGCTGCACCATCGGAAATTAAGCCCCGGATACCATGCTTTTGTCGACCCGAATGCAATATCTTTGTTAGGCAATCGTCTACAAATTAGAACGAAACAATAGCACTGATACATGCAAAATGACACGAATACCCCGGCGCAAGCTAAGCCAGCGCTGAAAATGGCATCCCTCAAGAAATCTTTACGCCTGTTCCGTTATGTAAAGCCGTATTGGCCACAGTTTGGACTGGGTCTGATTTTCCTCCTTATTTCCAGCCTTGCGGGGCTGGCTTTTCCGAAGCTCCTGGGCCAGCTGGTATCGCCCGATAGTAAAGACACGTTGTTCCATGGCTTTAACAAGGCGGCCGTCGTTTTGGTGGCAGTGCTGGTGGGCCAGGCGGTGTTTTCTTTTTTCCGTATAGTCCTTTTCGTGAACGTAACGGAGAAAACTCTCGCCACACTGAGGCAAACTGTCTACAGTCACCTCATCAAACTCCCCATGAAATTTTTCCTGGAGCGCAGGGTTGGTGAACTCAGCAGCAGGATATCGGCGGATATTTCTTCCCTGCAGGAAACTTTTACCACCACGCTGGCGGAGTTCATCCGGCAGGTGATCATCATCGTGGGCGGTATCATTATCCTGGTGGTAACGGCCCCGAAGCTGACTGTCTTCATGCTGGCCATCTTGCCGCTGATGATGCTGCTGGCCGTATTCTTCGGGAAGTTCATCCGTAAGTTCTCCAAGCAGGTGCAGGAGCAGGTGGCGGCGTCCAACACGGTCGTGGAGGAAACGCTGGCCGGTATCCTCAACGTAAAAGCTTTTGCAAACGAATTTTTTGAGATCAACCGTTATAAAACCCGCACCAACGAGGCGGCGCGCATTGGTATCAAAGGCGGTAAATACAGGGGCGCTTTTTCCTCCTTTATCATCCTCGGCATCTTTGGCGCACTGGTAGCGGTGATCTGGCGCGGGGTTTCCCTCGGGATGCCTCCTGCGGAACTGCTGACCTTCGTCCTCTATTCAGTATTTATAGGAGGTTCTGTTGCCGGTCTGGCAGAAGTATATACCAACCTCCAGAAAAGTATCGGCGCTACTGAACATTTACTGGAGATACTCGATGAGCCGACGGAAGAACTGACGCCGGTAGGAGCCATTGCCCCGGAAAACCAGCTGGACGGCGCTATCAGCTTCCGCAACGTGTCTTTCCATTATCCATCCCGGCCGGATCTGAAAATTATGGACGATGTGAGTTTTGATGTGTCGCCGGATCAGAAGGTAGCCCTGGTAGGGCCCAGCGGCGCGGGTAAGAGTACTATCGTATCCCTGCTGCTGCGTTTATACGATCCCGTGAGTGGGGACATTGATTTTGACGGCCGCCCCGGCAAAAGCATTCCTTTATCGGAGCTGCGTTCGCAAATGGCCGTGGTGCCGCAGGACGTTTTCCTCTTTGGCGGCACTATCCGGGAAAACATTGCCTATGGCCGCCCCGGCGCAACGGATGCGGAGTTGGAAGAAGCGGCCCGTAAGGCCAACGCCTGGGAATTCATTCAACGCTTTCCACAGGGTATGGATACCGTGGTGGGCGAGCGGGGCATACAACTTTCCGGCGGGCAGCGCCAGCGGATTGCCATCGCGAGGGCGGTATTGAAAAATCCGCGCATCCTCATCCTGGACGAGGCTACTTCCGCGCTGGATTCCGAATCCGAAAAACTCGTACAGGACGCGCTGGACAAACTGATGGAAGGCCGTACCTCCATCGTGATTGCACACAGGCTGGCAACGGTACGTGAGTCAGATAAAATCATCGTACTGGATAAAGGCCGTATCGTGGAAGCAGGTACCCACTGGGAACTGATAGAGATGGAAGGGGGCTTGTACAAATCCCTCAGCGATATGCAATTCAGCAGCTAAATAAGGCTATTCAGGATAAGCAGCGGGTGTATCAACGTGTTGATACACCCGCTTTTTTTATGATTACAAATACGGTTTCATTTCCGCATCAATATCTTTCCGGAGGTCCATTAGTTTTTTAGCGTAGTTCTCCATATTGATTTCCGCAGGAGTGCGCGGGATCCATTTCGGCACCTTTACGGTTTTACCCGCATCGTCTACAGCTGCGAATACCATTACGCAGTGGGTGGTTTTGGCTTTTGTTTGCTGGCGGGGATTGCCGGCAAAAACGTCGATAGAGATATGCATGCTGGTGTTGCCGGTATAGATGATATTGGCCGTGATTTCCACCAGGTCGCCGATGGCGATGGGCTTAAAAAAACGAATGCCGCCCACGTACACGGTGACGGCATATTGCCCGCTCCAGTTAGCGGCGCAGGTGTATCCTGCCTGGTCTATCCATTTCATAACAGAGCCCCCGTGTACCTTTCCGCCGAAATTTACATCTGAGGGCTCTGCCAAGAATCTAAGGGTAATAGTGTGATAAATGGAATCCATAATGCTTAATTATGGCTTCCAAATTACGAATTAAAAGTTATCTCCTCCACCCATTTCTCCGCCGTTGTTTTCCTGCTTGTTGTTTTTGCGTTTGAACAGGCGGGCGTCCATTTTTCCGAAGCGCCAGGTGGCGTTGAGGCGCAGCTCACGTGCCATGCGCTTGCGGTAGTTTTCCTGCTCGGAGAAGGAAGTGGTGGTGTAGCTCAGGTTCCTGTTGGTATTGAAGATATCGTTGATACCAAGGGAAATGGAGAGCGCTTTATTTTTCAACAGGTCTTTTTTCACCGCGGCGTCGACGGACCAGTTAGGCATACGTTCGCCCTGCGGGAGTATCTGTTTGGATTCGTACTCGCCGTTGACCTGGAAAGTCAGGTTCCACGGGAGTTTGGTGTTACTGTTGATTTTACCGAACCACGTAAAGCCCTGGTTGGATAAGGTGGCATTGTCCTGGCTGGCGTTGATCTTCGTTTGCGCCAGGTTGGCGTTGGCCGTGATGTCCCACGCTTTGGTCACCTGTGTGCGCACGGTGAATTCAGCGCCGTAGGAATTGCGGGAGCTGGCGTTGATCGGGTAGGAGAGCAGTACCCGCATGTCCTGTCCGTTCAGCGTCAGCACGGTGTCCTTATAGAAATCGGTGATGGCCTTTTGCGTGTTACGGTAGTACACGGATACCAGCACGTTCACTTTACGATCAAAATCCTTGAGGTAGGACAGCTCGAAAGAGTTGGTGAACTCCGGACTCAGGCCCGGGTTACCGGTGCTGGCGCTTTGGCCGTTATAGTCGATAGTGGGCAGCAGGTCCCGGAACCAGGGGCGGCGGATACGGCGGCTGTAGTTGAGTTGCAGCTCGTGATCGCCTTTCAGTTTCTGGGAGAGGAACAGGCTTGGGAACAGGCTGATAGGGTAGTCCACATTGTAGGATTTATATTCCCCGAAGAAGGATTCCCCTTTGTAGAAGGACTGTTCAGCGCGCAGGCCCACCTGGTAGCCGAAGTTATCGAAACCGCCGGTGTAGGTGGCATAGGCTGCGTTGATCTGTTCGGAATATTTGTAATCGCTGCTAAGGGAGGAATCCACCTTGTAACCAGTGTTTGGATAATCGAGTCCCATCACGGTATTGTAGTTCGTGAACTGGCGGGTGTTGGTACGGATACCGGCTTCAATCTTCGATTTCTCGGACAGCGGGTTGACGTAATCCACCTGGCCGGTGATGTAGGTCGTTTTGCCGCCACCGTTACCATAGCGCTTTTGCGGGATGGGATCGAAAATATTTTCCCCTTTCAGGTCGAAGTACTGGAGGGAGAAGTCGGAAGAGTTATCCCCGCTGTTAGTGCTGTAAGTCACGTCCGCGGTGAGTTCGTGGCCTTCCTTCGCGAAGGTGTGTTTATAACCGAGTTGGGTATTATAGCTTTTGAAACCGTTTTTCGTATTGTTGATACCTGTGCCGTAGCGTACCCGTTGCCGGCTGGCATCGAGTTCGTTCACGGTTTGGTCGTTATAGTTATTGAAATTACCCGTGGTAATGTTTTCGGAAATGCTGAGGGTATTGCGGTTGTCGATAAACCAGTCGAACCCGATGCGTCCGTTCTGGAATCGGCGATAGAAGTCGCCCTCCTGGAGCTGTTCCGTAAACGTGGTCGTATCCTGGCCTATATTTTTGCGGAAGAGGCGACTGTTAAACGGCGACACCCTGTTCCGGAAATTATAGTTCACGAAGAAGTTGAATTTCTCCTGGCGGAGGTTGAAATCGAGTCCGCCGTTGGTGCTGCCGAGTGTAGAGCCGCCGGCGGAGAGCTGTCCGTTAATGCCGGCTTTCTTATTTTTCTTCAGCACGATGTTGAGGATACCGCTCATTCCTTCCGCGTCGTATTTGGCGGATGGGTTGGTGACTACTTCGATTTTTTCAATCGCGTCCGCGGGGATTTGATCGAGGGTGAGCGTGGAGGGGCGGCCGTCGATGAAGATGGTCGGGGAGCCGTTGCGCACGGTCACGTTACCGTCTATATCCACGTTCACGGAAGGCACCTGTTTGAGTACATCGGTAGCGGTACCGCCTATACTGGATAAATTTTTGTCGACGTTGAAGACTCTTTTATCAATGGCCATGGAGAAGGCGGGTTTTTCGCCCACTACATTCACGACGTTGAGTGTTTTTGAATTCGGCGCAATTTTGATATTGCCTACATCCACGGAGGATGATTTAGGCGTGAGCGCGGCCGTTCTGTAGACTGTTTCGTAACCGATGAAGTTGATGCGGAGAATATATTTTCCCAGCGGCAAAGTTTCGAAGTTAAAATCACCGTTTGGCTTGGAGAGCATGCCGGTGAGCACAGCGGAATCCGGCTTGAGAACGGCTACGGAAGCGTATTCTACTGGTTTCCCTGTTTGTGCGTCAATCAATTTTCCATACAATGTTCCGGTTTGATCCCCACCGGCTTTTCCTCCTGCATGCTGGGCAAATAACACGTTCTGACACAGTAAGATCCAACCTGTTACCAGCAATAAAGTTTTTCTCATAATAACAAATACTAGCGTACAACAATTAACGGCGGCTAAATTAATTGGAAACTCTGTAGAAAATCGGTTTTTTAGGATGAGTGGTGTGTGCAAACCGCCATAAGCATGGCTCTGAAAGGTATCGGAGGCCGTAATGCTTTACAGTAGAGGGTTTGATTATGGCATACTGCGGAGATGGTAAGTGTTAATTAATGTTAAGCCGCACCGGGGCAGCATTTGCTTCTCTATAAATAAATAAAAAAATTTATATAATCCCCTGGTTTTCGTGCTGCCACTACCGTTGTACGTACAGGAAAAAGAAACTGAAATGGTTTATGTGGATAAAAAAGCGTGCAGAAAAGGGTTTTATCTTTTCTGTGGTAACGGCAAGCTCCGTATCTTTACAGCCAGCTGTTGCGTTATTTTAATTTTTTTATATGCATAAGGATTACCGACCGGACTGGGATATTTACACGTGCCATATTGAAGAAAGTCCAGCAGTAATAGGGCTAGACCTTGATCTGAGACGATTTGCGCCATTGAAGGACAAGCCGAATGCCATATATATAACAGTTTATCTGAATCATCCACGTGAAGACGGATTTCCGCACAATGATGAATTTGCTATCATGGGCGAAATTGAGGATAGATTGGTGGAAGTGCTGCAATCCAAACTGGACGCACATTTTGTAGGCCGTACCTTTTCCAACGGGGTAAGGGATTTTTACTTCTATGCAGGCAGTACCCTGCTGCACGATAAATATATTGCGGACGCTATGGTTAACTTCCCGGAATACCGTTATGATTACGGCGTAAAGGAAGATAACAACTGGGAATTGTATTTCGATTATCTTTTCCCGGACGTGTATGAATTTCAGCGCATCCAGAACCGCAAGGTCCTGCGGATGCTCCGCAAACACGGGGACGCATCAGAGAAAGAGCGCCCGATTGAGCATTGGATACATTTCAAAACAGAGGAGGATAAGAACCTTTACTGGCAGCACATACAGGAAATCGGTTTCACGCTGCTGCACGACATCAAGGTAGACGAGAACCCCGAATATCCTTACCGGCTTTGCATCGTGCGGTCCGACAAGGCAACCGAAGCGGTGATAGACCGGGTGGTGATGACCCTCTGGGAGGTAGCCCAACAGGTAAATGCAGAATACGACGGCTGGGAAACCAGCATCATGAAATAACAAAAGATTGCTTCAGCGCCGCAAGGTACTGAAGCAATCTGCTTTCAGGCCCTATTTTCTAAATACTCCCGCCAGCAACGACACTACAAACATAATCAGGAATATAAAGAACAGGATCTTGGCGATGCCAGTAGCGCTTGCCGCAATCCCGCCAAACCCGAAGATCGCCGCGATAATCGCAATAATCAGAAAAATTACAGCCCAACGTAGCATATACTTTTAGTTTTAAGGTGATCAATAAAATTTATAACTGCTTTTATACTTCTGGTCTGAAACTTTCAATTATCATTCCCGTTAAAGTAAAACAGGAAGTACTGTTCCTAAACCATTTTTTTTAATTATAATTGTTTACAGGGGGATATATTGAGGTTTTTATTAAAAATATTGTTCGTTATAACTGTTACCTGCCTGCTGTACCTGCAGCCGGCGATTTCCCGTACCCATGCAATGGCTGACCAGTTGCCGGTTCTGCGGGATACGGTCGTGCCGCGCCTGATGCGCCCTCCCGTGGGAGATACCTCCTCCCGCCATCATAACGGAATATTCAGGAAATTGTTTGAGTACAGGGATTCCATGCGGAATAAAGCCTTCCGGGACTCTTTTATCCGCCGGATTACCCGGCAAAATGAGCCGGAGCCCCTTCCGCAAAACGACAGTGTGATCCAGAAAAGTGAGGCATATTTTACACCCTTTGCAGGCAAAGTGATCCGAAATATCCACTACCGCAGGGTAAAGGTATTTGGGCCCAGCAACATCAACGATACCACTTTTACCACTTCCATGAAGCTGCTCAAAATCGCCAACCGGCTCCATTATGATACGAAGCAGTGGATGATCCGGCAAAACCTCTTCTTCCGGGAAGACGACCGGCTGGAACCTTTTGAGCTGGCGGATAATGAACGTTACCTCCGTAACCGGCCTTTTATACAGGATGCCCGTATTTATGTGATCCCCGGCGATCCTATGTCCGACTCGGTGGATATTGAAGTGGTGACCAAAGACGTGTTTGAATATGGCGCGGACGTGTCGCAGGTAAGCGCTACCAACGTGGCGGCGAAAGTCTATAACAACAACCTGCTGGGGGCCGGGCAAGGCCTGCAGGTGGGCTTTAGCTGGCGGAAGGACTATACGCCCAAGTGGAACTCGGAGGTACGCTACACGAAATCCAACATCGGCGGGAGCTTTATAGACATGGCAGTGGGCTACAGCACGCTGAACAACACCAACCAGCTGGATTCTAACGTGTACGAGGGTACGTATTATATCACGTTTGACCGGCCGTTGTACCGGAACTCCGCCAAATTTGTGGGCGGGCTTACCCTGGCCAATAATTTTTCCATCAACATCTGGAACCGGGATGATACGCTCTACCGGGATTACCGCTACACGGTGATCGACGGCTGGCTGGGTTATAACTTTATCAATAACTACGACCATAATGGGCGCAGCGGCAACGGCAAGCCCAATGTGGCCATCCTGGCGCGGCATTACAACCTGCATTTCCAGCGAAAGCCGGATCAGCTGACGTATAAGGAAGACCCGGTGTATAACAACCACCGGTATTACCTGCTCGAACTGCAGGCCTACCGGCTGGATTACTTTAAAGCCCATCACTTCTTCGGCTTCGGGCGAACGGAGGATATTCCCCTGGGCTTTAACGTGAACGTATCCGCGGGCTGGGAAACCTGGCGCGACAGGCGGCGGCTGTACACGGGTACTTCCTGGCAAAAGTTCTGGCTTACCCGCAAACAGGGGCTGTTTAACACCACTGCGGAAATAGGCAGTTTCTGGTCCAGGAGCGCATCGGAAGATGCCGTGATCCATGGGCGGGTAGAGTATTACAGTCGACTCGTGAACCTCGGCAAATTCAGGTTCCGCCAGTTCCTGACCGGGGATTATCTCAACAACCCCAATCCTTACTTCTATAAACCGCTGAACATTAACATGGAGAACGGGATATGGGGGTATCGCAATACTACCCTGAACGGCTATCAGCGACTGAACTTTAATTCCGAGACCGTGTATTACAGTCCGTTGAAAATACTGGGCTTCAAATTCAATTTCTTCACGTCGCTGCAAACCTCCATGCTGACGTACAAGAGCAACGACCTGTTCAAGAATCCCTTGCTGTGGGGCATTGGCGGCGGTATGCGGGTGAAGAACGAAAACCTGTCCCTCAACACGCTTAAGCTGGCGGCGTACTATTTCCCGAACGCGCCGCAGCCGATGAATAACCTGCGTATAGAGGTGACGACGGTGGTAGATTTCCGCTTTGATATTTCTGCGTTAAGAGCGCCTTCTTTCATTAGTTTCCGTTAATTTTAAGGTAGATCAAATACGGTAACCGATGCAATGGAAAAATAAACTGACGGACCTGTTAGGCATTCAATACCCTATTATACAAGCGCCCATGTTGGGCATCACCACGCCGGAAATGGTGGCGGCGGTGAGTAATGCGGGCGGCCTGGGCAGCCTGCCTGTTGGCAATATGGACGCCGACGCTGCCAGGGCGGTGATCCGCAAAACGAAATCACTGACTTCCCAACCGTTTGCCGTGAATGTGTTTGCCTATGATATTCCCATTTCCCCGGAGGCAGCAGCGTTTGACGCCATGCAGCAGTTGTTGCAGGCGACGTATAGCCGTAGCGGGCTGGGCGTGCCGGTGGTGGAATTGCAAAGTCTGCATTTAAATTCCTATAAAGATATTTTGCCCGTGCTGGCGGAAGAAAAGACAGGCATTGTGAGCTTTACTTTCGGCATTCCTGACGATGGGGGGCTGGCGCTGCTGCAGCAGAGCGGCGCGAAGATGATTGGCACGGCCACTTCCGTGGAGGAGGCGGTGTACCTGGAGCAGAAGGGCATGCATGCGATAGTGGCGCAGGGCGCGGAGGCTGGCGGCCACCGCGGCACTTTCCTGAACAACGGGTTGCCGCAGATAGGTTCCATGGCATTGATCCCGCAGGTGGCAGATCGTGTAGGGGTGCCCGTTATAGCTGCCGGCGCGGTGATGGATGGCAGAGGCGTAGCGGCTTCGCTAATGCTGGGAGCTGCCGGCGTACAGCCTGGCAGCGCATTTTTGCTGACGGATGAAAGCCTGGCTTCGGCAGCCCATAAAGCGGCCATTGCGGCTTCTACGGATACCAGCACCCGGCTCACCCGTGCCTTTAGCGGCCGGTGGGCGCGCGGATTGTACAATACCCTGATTTCCGCCGTGGAGGAATCGGACCTGCAGGTATTGCCGTACCCTTACCAGGATGCGCTCACGCAGCCGGCGCGGAAGGCTTCCAAAGCGCAGGATAATCCTTCGTTTGTGGCCATGTGGGCAGGGCAGGCGGCGGGGATGGCAAAAGGGGGGACGAGCGCTGCAGCGGTGGTGAAAGGGCTGATAGCAGGGGCGGAGGCGTTGCTGCCTTCGTTGAAAGGGTGAGTGGCGAGCCAGGATGATAAGAGCTAAGCATATTAAAAAAGAGGGCTTTGCACCCTCTTTTTTTTAATATCTTTTTTGAAACAACCCCGGGTAATCTGTCATAATCCCGTTTTCATCGAACGACAGCTTGGCGCTGAAGTCCGAATCCACGTTTTCGTATAGCCAATAGTTTTCCCGCAGCATGGTATAACGCTGACGCACCTTCTGCAATTCAAATTCCGGCAGCAGGATGTAGATCACATTGATTTCTACGCTTTGACCAGGCAGCATTTGCAGCCTGTTTACCGGCAGGCTGTTGGTAAACGGGGTCAGGGAGATGTCTATATCGAGGCAGTCGTCGAATGCGGCGATCTGGTTGCCTTCCTTATCGTACCACTGGCCGAGCAGGTTACTGGTCACCCGCAGCTCCCGCGCATCCGGCCCGAAGGAACGGATGTAGAACGAATCGGTTTTCCAGTCGTTGGTCAGTTCTATTTCGTAATGAATGCAAAACGGCATATCGCGGACGACACCGGCGATATTGCCTTGTGCAAGCTGATACAGCCCCTTGCTTTCAAGCGTGAAAAATTCAGTGGAAGTCCAGCGGACGCCCTGCCACACAACAGGTTTCATACTATCGTTTAATCTTTGAGGGTTTAATTCTTATAACTACAAGCTTTGACGTTGGCGTATTACTTTTATCGGCAACACTGTTCACAGGAACCAGCACATTTGTTTCCGGGAAGTACGTAGCCGTACAGGACTCCGGTATGTCATAAGCAATAACTATAAATCCTTGCGCTATCCTTTCAATGCCGTCAAAAGTATTGAACAAATCTACAACATCTCCGGCTTTTAAACCAATGGAGGCGATATCTTTTTCATTCATGAGTATCACCCGGCGTTCCCGGTAAATGCCGCGGTAGCGGTCGTCCAGCCCATAGATAGTGGTGTTGAACTGATCGTGGCTGCGGATGGTCATCATCATGAACTCTCCCGGCTGCAGAGGCGTGGTAACGGTGTCGGCTATATTAAAATTCGCCTTGCCGGTGGCGGTGTTGAACTCGCCGATCCTGGAACCGTTGGGCAAATAGAAACCTCCCGGGCGTCTTACCCTTTCATTATACCGTTCAAATCCGGGAATGACCTTTTCGATGTCGTTGCGGATATGGTCGTAATGCGTCGCGTATTTGGCCCAGGGTATCCTGGAATTGCCTTTAAAGAGGGCCTGCGCGAGTTCGCAGATGATCACCGGTTCGCTTTTCAGGTCCCGGGATACGGGTTGCAGGTTGCCTTTTGACTGCTGGACAACGCCCATGGAGTTTTCGCAGGAGACAAACTGCTGCTCGCCGTGGAGGATGTCTTTATCGCTGCGGCCGAGGGTGGGGAGGATAATCGCTTCCCGGCCGTGTACGATATGGCTCCTGTTTAGTTTGGTGGATACGTGCACCGTCAGCTCGCAATGGCGGAGCGCTTGGGCGGTGTATTCCGTATCTGGTGTAGCGGAGAGGAAATTACCTCCCATGGCGATAAATACTTTTGCTTCCCCGTGGTGCATGGCATGGATGGCGTTTACGACGTCGTAGCCGTGTTTTTCGGGCGGGTCAAACCCGTAAACGTCCCGGATGTTTTTGAGCAGGATGGCCGGGGGCTTTTCGAAGATGCCCATGGTGCGGTCGCCCTGGACGTTACTGTGTCCGCGTACGGGGCAGGTACCTGCGCCGGGCTTGCCTATGCTGCCTTTCAGCAGCAGGAGGTTGACCACTTCCCGGATGGTGTCCACTGCATTTTTGTGCTGGGTGAGGCCCATGGCCCAGCAGGCGATGATCTTATTTTTATGGAGCAGCGCGGCTGCGGCCTCGCGGATTTTTTCTTCCGCCACGCCTGATTCCTGCACCAGGCGGTGAAAGTCCTGCTGGCGGAGGTGCGCCAGGTAGGCGTCTGCGCCGGCGGTTTTTGCGGCGATAAATTCCCGGTCAAACACGATGCCGGGGTTTTTATCTTCTGCTTCCGAAAGAAGGAGCGTAATGGCTTTCAGCAGCGCCATGTCGCCATTTATTTTTACCTGCAGGTAGATATCAGTCAGGCGGGTTTGGATATCCACGATACCTTTGAACGTTTGCGGGTTGAGAAAGCCGAGCAGACCGGTTTCCCGCAAGGGGTTCACTGCGATGATGGTAGTCCCGTTGGCTTTAGCCTTTTGCAGGGCGGAGAGCATGCGCGGGTGGTTGGTGCCGGGGTTTTGCCCGAGGATGATGATAACTTCCGCTTCGTAGAAATCTTCCAGCTTTACGGAGCCTTTGCCGATGCCCAGGGCTTCGCCGAGGGCGACGCCGCTGGATTCGTGGCACATATTGGAGCAGTCGGGGAGGTTGTTGGTGCCGTATTCCCTTACGAGCAGCTGGTAGAGGAAGGCTGCTTCGTTGCTGGTGCGGCCGCTGGTGTAAAACACGGCTTCGTCCGGAGATTGGAGCGACTGTAATTTATTTGCTATCCGTTCAAAAGCGTTTTCCCAGGAGATGGGCCGGTAGTGCGTATCGCCGGGGGCGAGGTACATAGGCTGCGCCACCCTGCCTTTTTTGCCGATCTCGTAGTCCGTCAGGTTGCCCAGGTCGGCAATGCTGTTGGCTGCAAAGAAATCCGCTGTCAGCTTTTTGGTGGTGGCTTCTTCCGCGATGGCCTTAGCGCCGTTTTCACAGTACTCGGCGATGGGCGAGCGTTCGTCGTCCGGGTCGGGCCAGGCGCAGCCCGGGCAATCGAATCCCTTTTTCTGGTTAAGTTTCAGCAGGGCCTGCATGCCTCTGAAGGCGTTCATTTCTTCCAGGATATGCTTCATGCTGGATAGGACCGCGGGGATGCCGGCGGCTACTGTTTTAGGTTTGCTGAGTTTTAACCCGGTGAAACGGACCGGGTTCTGATCTCCCTGCATGCTCGAAAAAAATTAAGTAATGACTATATCTCTACCCGGTAAGCGCCGGAATAAATATTAAAACGTTGATCCCTCAAAAAACCGATGAGGGTGATATTCCACTGTTCCGCCATTCGTACTGCCATGCTGGATGGAGCGCCTACGGCCGCCACCACGGGGATGCCGGCCATGGCTGCCTTCTGGATTAATTCAAATCCGGCGCGGCCGCTGAGCAGGAGCAGGTGCTGGTCCAGCGGGAACAGCGCTTCCCGCATGGCGGTTCCTATCACTTTATCGACTGCATTGTGGCGGCCAATATCTTCCTGTAATATCAGCAGGGTACCCTTGTTGTCAAACAATGCCGCGGCGTGGATGCCGCCGGTGCTTTCGAAGAGGGATTGCCGGAGGCGCAGGGTTTCCGGCAGCCGGAAAATAACTTCCGCGGAAGTGGCGGTTTGCGCGTGACTAACGCCGGCGCCTGTATGAATATTGGAAATATCAGCTTTACCGCACATGCCGCAGGCGGCGGTGGCGGCGAAGTTACGCTGGGCGTTGCCCAGCTGGGGCGTTACGTTCTCCCGCAGGGTAACGGTGATAATACTGCCTTCTTTGGTAGTGACCATCCTGGTGTGGGCGATGGCGTCATAGGATTGGATGATGCCTTCGGAGAACAGGAAGCCTGCCGCCAGGTCTTCATCATTACCCGGGGTGCGCATGGTGACGGAAACCTGCTGCTGCCGCCGGTTATGGGTAGGGCCTGAGATAATGCGTATTTCCAGCGGTTCTTCCGTTGCCAGCACATCATCGGAATCCAGCATGCCGCTGTTGAGCACTTTTTTTACGCGGGTATGTACTACTGGTTTTGTCATGCTTAAAAATAGGGAATCCCACTGCAATTTTGGTTTAAACTTTTACGATCAGCTTTCCCTGGTTTTTGCCTGCAAACAGGGCCAGGAATGCTTCCGGTAATTTATCGAAACCTTCCATGGTGGTTTCCGTGTATTTTAGTTTGCCTTGCTTTACCCATTCCACCAATGCTTTGAAACCCTCGCCGAAACGGGCGGCGTAGTTGCCGATGGTAAAGCCCTGCATAAGTAAACTCCTGGTGATCATGATGGGCTGCACTCTGGGGCCCACGGGCACTTCCGTACTATTGTACAAGGCGATCTGCCCGCAGAGCGGAATGCGGCCGAAGGTGTTCATATTGGCTATTACGCCATCTGATATCTCCCCGCCCACATTATCGAAATAGATATCCACGCCATTGGGGCAGGCGGCTGCAACGCTGGCTTTGATGTCCTGGTTGCCTTTATAGTCGATGGCGGCATCGAAGTTAAACGCATCTGTGAGCAGCTTTACTTTTTCAGCGCCGCCGGCGATGCCCACTACGCGGCAGCCGTGTATCTTACCGATCTGGCCAACCACAATGCCTACGGCGCCTGCGGCCCCGGATACGACAATGGTTTCGCCCTTTTGGGGTTTGCCGATATCCAGCAGGCCAAAGTAGGCGGTGAGGCCCGGCATGCCCAATATGCCCAGGTAATAGCTGGGCGGTACGCTGTTATCTATTTTCTTGAGGTGGGAGGCGTGGTAAATACTAGCCGTAGCCCAGGGCAGGAGCGGGCGGGAAGAGGTGAGCATCACGAGGTCCCCCGGTTGGAAATTACTATCGCGGCTTTCCGCTACGGTGGCCACGCCGCCGCTTTCGATGGGCTGGCCTACTTCAAACGGCGGGATATAGGATTTGGCATCGTTCATCCTGCCGCGCATGTAGGGATCCACAGAATAGTAGACGGGTTTGATCAGTACTTCGCCCTCCTGTAATTCCGGTAAATCGACGGTAACGGTCTTGAATGTTTTATTGTCCGGCAGCCCTTGCGGCCTGGCGGCGAATATGATCTGTTGAGCTTTCATGCGATCCGTTTTAAATTCCTGTTTTGGTGTACTTCTAATTTACTACTTTTTGCATGTTTATCGGCAGACAAATTGTAATTTCGGGACACAGAAACTTCTTAAACCCTACTACAACTATGCGTTTAGACGATGAACAAATGAGCGACAACGTCGAGAAACAAACCGGCGGCGGTATGCGCAAAGGCGTGATTGGCGGCGGTGTTGGCGCGATCATCATTTTTGTAATTGCGTTGTTCCTCAAGCAGGACCCGCAAACGGTGATGCAGGCCGTAGAACAGGTGCAAGGCCCTGGCGACGGCGGCGCTACCGAGCAACTCACCAAGGAGAACAGCAGTGCTATTGAACAGTTTTCCGCGAAAGTGCTGCACAGTACTGAAGAGGTGTGGACTGACCAGTTTGCAAAGTTGGGCATGACCTATGAAGAGCCTAAAATGCGCCTGTTTACCGATGCGACTGTATCGGGCTGCGGCGCTGCGGAATCAGCCATGGGGCCGTTCTACTGCCCGGCGGACCAGAAAGTGTACCTGGACGTTTCTTTCTTCAACGAGCTGGAACAACGTTTCCGCGTACAGGGAGATTTTGCGAAGGCCTATGTCATTGCCCACGAGGTAGGGCATCATGTGCAGAACCTGCTCGGCATCAGTCGCAAGGTACAATCCATGCGCAGCCAGCTGAGCGAAAAAGAATACAACAAATTATCCGTGATGCTGGAACTGCAGGCGGATTTCCTCGCCGGCCTCTGGGCTAACCATGCCGATAAAATGAAGAGCATACTGGAAGCCGGGGATATTGAATCCGGCTTATCTGCCGCCAGTGCGGTGGGGGACGACAAGCTGCAGGAAGCAGGCACCGGGCGCATTGTGCCGGATGCTTTCACACACGGCACTTCCGCGCAACGCATGGCCTGGTTTAAGAAAGGTTACGAAACCGGGGACCTTAGCCAGGGCGATACCGGCATAGGCCTGGGCCGGGCCGGCAACTAAGCAATACCCAGGATGGTTTTCGCCAGGGCAATGGTTTGTTCATCCCCGGTGTATTTACCATTTACGTCAGATAATTTTACTACCGGCGCCCATCTCGGAGCATCTTCGGGATGGGCTTCGTACATTTTGATCACGATGTTGAGGGCCTTGAGGCCTACATCGTTGGTGAAGTTGGTGCCAATGCCGAACGACATCCCGATTCTTCCCCTGCAATAATCCGCGATAGCGGCCACCTTTTCATAATCCAGTCCGTCGGAGAATATAATGGTTTTGCTCAGCGGGTCTACGTTTTTACTGATGTAATGCGCAATGGTTTTATCCGCAAACAGGAGCGGATCGCCACTGTCGTGCCTCACACCGTCAAACAGCTTGGCAAATTTCTTATCGAACTGTTCAAAGAAAACATCGGTGGTATAGGTGTCGGACAGGGCGATGCCGAGGTCGCCCCGGTAGACCTGTACCCATTGTTCCAATCCCATCATGTTGGCCATTTTGAAGCCGTATTTCGCCGCGTGGAACATGAACCATTCGTGCGCATGCGTGCCTACCGGTTTGACGCCGTTGCGCATGGCCAGGTGTACGTTGCTGGTGCCGATGAAGGTACCTTCCCCGTATTTGCGGAGGGTTTGCACCACGAGTTTATGCACCGCGAGGGAGTGCCTGCGGCGGGTGCCGAATTCCGCGATGGTGATATGGAGCTTTTTGTAGTTTTCGATTTTCTCCCGGGTGATGCGGATCACCTCTTCATCGGGCAGGCGTTGCTGGCCTGTTTGTTCGTAGTACAGTTCACAGATGAGGGACATGAGGGGTACTTCCCAGAGGATGGCACGGTACCAATAACCGTCTACCACAACTTCCAGGTCTTCCCCGTGCTGGGAGATGTGGACTTCGTCCGGATTATAGCGATAGCCCTGCAGGAAGTCCAGGTAAGTGGGGTCCAGGTAGGGGCAGGTCACGGCAAGGTAGCCTTTTTCCTCTTTGGTAAGGCTGAGGTGTTCCATGGCGTTGACGGCCTCCCGCAGCACTTTGTCGAAGCCGGGCGGAAAGGCGTGCTGGCCGCGGTTGATGAACTTATATCGGGCTCTTGCCTTTGGGAAGAGTTTCACCACGCAGTGTTGCATGGTGAATTTGTAGAAGTCGTTGTCCAGTATAGACGTAAGGATACCAGTTTGCATGAATAGGTTTTAACGTTATCATCAGAGATGCGTGCCGCAGTATTTGCAGAACAGCGCGTCTTCCTCTTCAATTTTCGAATGGCAGCCGGGGCATTCCCTGGCTTTCAGCGTATCCGCCGCGCGGTGGATGCGGCTCATTTCCGCTGTTACAATCCCGGTTGGTACCGCGATGATGGCGTAACCCATGATCATGATGATGGCCGAGAAGGCCTGGCCTACGGGCGTAACGGGCGCAATATCGCCATAACCCACGGTGGTTAAAGTTACCACTGCCCAGTATATGCTGACGGGAATGCTGGTGAAGCCGGAGTTGTGGCCGGATTCGATCACGTACATGATGGAGCCCAGCACCACGGTAAGCAACATAATAAAGAAAAAGAACACCGCAATTTTGCGCCGGCTGCGTTGCAGCGCCAGCATCAGCTGCCTGCCCTCGTGGAGGAAAGGCACGAGCTTAAAGATACGGAAGATACGCATCAGTCGCAGTATGCGGATGGAGATAAGGAAATGGCCGCCGCCCAGCAGGAATTCCACATAGCTGGGGATGACGCAGAGCAGGTCCACGATGCCGTAAAAGCTGGTGATATATCGTTTAGGCTTAGGCGTGCACCATATCCGCAGGATGTATTCCAGTGTGAAGAGAATGGTGAAAATCCATTCCAGGCAGTTAAACAGTCGGCTATAGCGGACTTGCAGGGATTGAACGCTTTCCATCATGACGATGGCCACGCTGGCGAGGATCACTAACAGCAGGCATATGTCAAATAATTTTCCTGCCGGCGTATCCGATAAAAAGATAACCCGGTACAATTTTTCCCGCAACGTCGGCCGGCTGGTATGTGCTTCGTTGGTCATGCTGATGAAATACTGTTTGTCAAACAAATAGGTATTGGTATATGTTTAAATTATGTGGTTAACAGATTTAGCAATTATTCTTTTAGTATTTTAGTTTACCGAAACACCTGATTAAACCCGATGAAACAATGAGTGAACCTGAAATAGCGGATATCCTGCGATCTGCAGTCAGCCGCAATATAACGCGCGCCCACACAGCTTACCGATTAAAACTACTGGCTGTTTTCATGGAGAAAGGAATTGACCTGACCCCCGATATGTATTTTATCCTCCGTCACCTCTGGGGGGAGCAGGATGGTTGCCGGCAGCAGGAGTTGGCGGACAAGACTGACAAAGATAAGGCCAGTTTGACCAAACTGATCGACAACCTGGAGAAGCGCGTCCTCGTGCGCCGCTCCGTGGACGGGGAGGACCGCCGCAGCAAAAGGGTATGGCTTACCAACGATGGGAAAAACCTGAAGCAAATCGTATATCCCCTGGCGTTACAGGTGGTGGAAACGGCGGAAGCCGGCGTGAATAAGGAAGATATACTCCGTGTAAAGGAAACGCTGGACCAGCTGGTCAGCAACCTGAGAAGGGGATAGCGGATACTTGTTGTTATTATTCGTACTTTGCGGGTAATAAACTATCATCATGATTAGCAACATCCTGCCCGGTTTATTTGAAGCGGAAATCAACAAACTGGAAGAAGAGATCAGGTTATATAAGTCGGACGAAGACCTGTGGAAAGTGCTGCCCGGTACGTCCAATTCCGGCGGCAATCTCTGTTTGCACGTTTGCGGCAACCTGCGGCATTTCATAGGTGCATTACTGGGGAATACGGGGTATGAACGGGACCGGCCGTACGAATTCAGCGCCCGCGATCTTAAGCGGGAGGTGTTGCTGGATGCGATTGCGGACACCCGTAAGACGCTGGCGGCTGTTGTGCCAACGCTGGACCCTGCAAAAATGGAGCTGCCGTATGCGGACAACCCGTTGAAGACGGATATGACCTACGGCGCATTTGTGGTGTACCTCTATGGGCACCTCCGTTACCATCTCGGACAGATCAATTATCACAGACGAATCAGCAGTTAATACCGTGGCGTTACAATCACATATCCAGGGAAAGCGGTACCAGAACCCGGTGCCTACCAGTACGGCCATTACGAACATGGCGACGCTGATGTGGCGGTATCTCACGTATAAGGGTAAACGAAGTCCGCTTACCCCGATGGGGCCGTTTCATATTAGTCCGGCCGCTTTGCAGCCGGTGGCATCGGAAGAGCTGCAGCTCACCTGGCTGGGGCATTCCAGCTACCTGCTGGAGCTGGACGGGAAGCGGCTGATCATTGACCCTGTGTTTGCGGACAGGGCTTCGCCATTTCCGTTTTTGGGGCCCAGGCGCTTTTTTGCGGCGCCTGTGCAGCCTTCGGAGCTGCCGTCTATAGATGTGGTGGTATTGTCGCACGATCATTACGATCACCTGGACCGGCATATGATGCGTTTCCTCAATCACAGGGTAAAGCAGTTCGTATGTCCGAAAGGGGTGGAGAAGCATTTGCTGCGCTGGGGGATTCCTGCGGCGCATATCGCGGTGCTGGACTGGACGGAGACGTTCCGGATCAGCGATACGCTGACACTAACGGCAACGCCTGCACGGCATTTTTCAGGCCGTTGGTTTGACCGCAATGAAACCCTCTGGTCCTCTTATGTGTTGAAGGGGAGAGATAAGAAGGTTTTCATCGGCGGGGATTCCGGTTACTTTGACGGATTTGCGGAAATCGGTACTACCTATGGTCCGTTTGATCTGACTATCCTGGAAATCGGGGCTTATGACGTGCATTGGCCGGACATACACATGGGGCCGGAGAAGGCGACGCAGGCGCATCAGGCTTTGAAAGGGAAGGTGATGCTGCCGGTGCACTGGGGTACGTTCAACCTGGCGTTTCACGACTGGAATGAGCCCGGGGAGAAGATCGTGCAGCTGGCGGAGGAGCGGCATATTACGCTTTGGATGCCGGCGCCCGGGGAGCGCGGGGGATTGCCGGAGGAGAGCAGGATTAGTTATTGGTGGCGGGCGTATAAATAACAACGCATGGAAAAAATCGCAAAGGTCTACAACGGCCTTAAATTATACCTCTGGTGTTACCTGCCATTTTTTGCAGGACTGATGCTGATAAAGCTCTTTTTCAGCAGGGATGATATTTACTTTTTTATCAACCGGCTGCACACCCCGTTCGGGGACTGGTTTTTCCCGTTGATAACCCACCTGGGCAGCGTAGCTGCGGCCGTTGTGCTGACGGTGGCGGTATTTTTCTTCAGTAAGCGGGAGAGCTTTATATTGGCCAGCGCTTATTGTTTTACGGCATTGGTGAACTTCGGTTTGAAGTTTTGGGTGGCCTTTCCACGGCCGCACCGTTATTTTTCCCAGAAGATAGCACAGGCGATCAACGACCCGCGTCTGCAGGCTATTTATTATGTGCCGGGCGTGGATGTCCTGGATAATTTCCGGAGCTTTCCATCGGGGCATACTGTCTGCGCGTTTACAGCGGCTACGGTGCTCGCTTATTTTACGAAAAATAAGGCCTGGTCGCTGGCGTACCTTGCCCTGGCGGTACTGGTAGGGTATTCGCGCATGTATATGAGCCAGCATTTTTTTGAAGATGTAGCGGTAGGTTCCCTGGTGGGGATTGCGTTGACGTTTGTATGGCTGGTGCTGACGGATGGGAAGGGGTTTGCGGCAGCGGAGCGGTAAGGGCCCGAGCTGTTTGCTCGTGGATGGCATGGTACTTTTTCATGGCTTCATCGTACATCTCCGCCGGGGTGGGATACTTCCTTTGTTTGGGCAGGTACCATTTGGGTACTTCCGTGTACCGGGCCCAGAGGATTTCATACCCGATGAATATCTTATACCGGCCTTCCTGCACATCATCCGCATGGCCCAGCCTTCTCTCTTCGCCGGGAGCGAGGTTGGTGATCAGTCTTACCTCCTGCGAAACGCCGATATCCGTTTTGATGACCTGTTTAATAGCTACGGTCATCCAGCGGTTGGCGGAATAATTCCGGATGCTGCGGAAATAGCGGGATACGTTGAACAAGTGATTAGTGGCGCTGATTATCCGGGCTTCGGCCATTGCGTCCTCGCCGGGGATGGGGATCAGGTGTTGCTGGGATAATTTAAACTTCCGCAGTACCTGGATACGGTATAACAGGTACATGGAGATGCAGGCCAACAGGAAAATAAACGGTCCGTACATAGTTATCTTGATTGAAAATCGCTTGATAATCAGGTTATCAAAAAATGATTTATAAGGATCAAAATGAAATTATGTCTATTTTTTGGGCCATTCCTTTACCAGATGTTAACGAAACAGAAAATATTCCCGGGGAGATTCGAAATTCTCTAATTAACCAATAGTTTACAAAATTATCGGGAGATAAAATTGAAATTTGCCCATGCTAATTTAAAAATGGTGTTCATTACCATGGTGTTATCTTTAGGGTATTCTAAGTAGATAGGTGTAGACAGGAGAAACCCCAGCAAGAGAAAACCTGAATGAAAGTAGTTTTTGGTTAACAGCATGGCCAGATGTGAGATTGCTCACAATCCTAGCAGCAGGCTATGCTTCGTTTGAAGTAGTCCCCACTATGCCACTTTGAGTAAGACTTCAGAAGTTTGTGAGCGATAAGCTAATCCCCGCAGTTTTCAGTTGTGTATTGTAATACGGCAGCATTACCAGGTTTTTATGTTCCGGGAACAGTTTCCGCTGTATCACCGGGTATATCCAGTAGGCGGCTTTCGTGCTGAGGATGCCGAAGCCGGCGCCTGCGACCACGTCGCTCAGCCAGTGGCGGTTATTGTACATGCGCATCACGCCCGTGGCCGTAGCTGCCGCATAGCCGGCGATGCCTATCCAGGGCGATACATCCCGGTACTCCTGGCGCAGGAATTCCGCTGAAGCAAAGGCATTGGCGGTATGCCCGCTGGGGAAGCTCAGGTCGTTACTGCCATCGGGGCGCATTTCCCTCGTTTGCGCCTTTACAAATCCTACCGTTCCGGCATTGATAATGGCCGTCAGCCCAAGAATGATCGTACGGTCCCGCAGGTTATGCTTTCCTTTTATACCCGCTGCGTTCAGTACGTACACGGCTACCGCCGGGGAATACTGCAGGAAGTTGTCTACCCCGGTGCTGAAATTGGGGTTATGCTCCTGTATCTCCGTTTTGGTACTATAGTTCAAATCCCTCAGCGGCGTGGTATGCAACGCTGCAAAGCCGTAGCTGATCATGGCCGCGGGCACAATAATGCCGGCGGCGCTGCATACAAAGGACCTGCGTTTTTGTTCCTTCGTGCCAGTTAGGTTTAGGGGAGATATGGGTGAAATGTCGGGAATGGTATCGGCGGTGATCAGGGATATGCCACTACGTGCCGTTGTATCAGGTACCACTTGTAAATCGGTTTGTTGTGCAGCCAGGCTATTCCAACGCACCATGGCTATTGCAGCCATCAAAATCATTTTCTTCATGCATCGCTCCTTGTGGAAATAAAAGTATTACACAATTCTGTAGCAATTCTGTATCAGGCTTCATTTGTTGTATCGGACTGAGAAACAGGCCGTTGTGTAAGTTTGTTGTGAAACAGGAACGTAATGCCCAGGCCAATGATACAGCCGGCAATTACGGATAGCACCCTGCCAATGGCGGTATCCCAGGGGTGCTGGCCCGCCTCGTGCGTCATGACGATAATGGCCGCCGCCAGCGCGGTGCGGGTGGCAGCTTCCAGCTGTAACAAATTGCAGAGGATAACGGTTATAAGGACGGCAATGCTCATCATCAGCACCAGTTCGGGATGGATCAGGATAAGCAGAAAGCCGGAAAGCGCGCCGATCAGGTTGGCTTTAATCCGTGTAACCGCAAGGGTTACAGCGTCCGAGCCGTCGGGGGATAACACCAGCATCACGGAAATCAGTACCCATACTGTATCTTTGTAGCCGATTAACCAGGACACGAGACTTACGAACAGTACCCCGGTGACGCATTTTGCGGCGTATATGCTTACACGTTTGATTCGAACTTTATCGGGCATATACAATGTTAAGAATTTTTAGGAAACCAACAGATATACTAATGATCAGACGAACACTTTGTTTTGGCGCCCTCCTTGCAACGCTCTTCAGCAGCAGTTGCATCAAGGACGCTCCATTGAACCCGGAGGCAGACATTGACTCCTTTATTGTAGCTAAATCTCAATTGACCAGCGATCCCTTCATTGACCAGGTTAATTCCAAAATCTTGTTGTATCTCAAACAGAGCGCCTATGAAAACGGCGTGGTACCGCGGATTGTTCCCGTGCCGGGCGCTAAGGTAACGCCTGATCCGGGCGACACGCTGAAGTTTGACCAGTCAACCGGCCTGGGGCTCACCGCCTATACTGTTACTTCGCAGGATGGCCGGTATCATAAGACCTATACCGTACAGGTAGTGAACATCGGCGTATGGGCATGGGATTTTGAACATTGGGTTGAGCAATCCCCGAACCGGTACATGTACCCGATTGAGGCGGATTCCAGCAGCATCTGGTCGTCCGGGAACCCGGGCATCGCCATTGCGCTCCCTTCCAATCAAAAAGTGCCGGGCTCTTATCCGCTGAGGGATACTACGGACGCCTATCATGGCAGCCATGCCGCTGTATTGGAAACCCGCGGCGGTACGCCATTATCCAGCCTCGTAGGCATACGCCTCTTTGCCGGCTCCCTGTTCCTGGGCGTGTTTGACAGTCGCTTCGGCCTTACGAATCCGCTGGCGGCCACTCAATTCGGACAGCCTTATATCGGGAAGCCGAAAAGCTTCACCGGATACTACAAATACACGCCCGGCGCCGTATTCCAGGATAAATCCGGCAAACCGGTGGCAGGCGCAACGGACAGCTGTTCCATCTACGCGGTGCTGTACAGCGGTACCACCCGGCTGGACGCCACCAACATTCAAACTTCCGACCGCATCGTAGCCATTGCTAAACTGCCTGACGGCGGCGCCAAAGCAAACTATACCCGGTTTAATCTGCCATTTGTGTACTACCGGCCGGCCACTTCGCAGATGATGCTGGCGATCGTCATGTCGTCCAGCTACCTGGGAGACCAATACCAGGGCGCCATCGGCAGCCGCTTAACGGTAGATAGTTTACAGATTATTCACGAATAAAGATTTTGCATACGATGAGGAATATTTTAACAGCACTGACAGCAATCATCATAGCCAGCAGCGCCGGGCAGGTAATGGCGCAGGAGAAGAGCAGCTCTTTCAAGCCTTTCCTGGAACACCGCATAGTAGCGGGTTTTAACTTTGGGGCTACGACGCCTATGGGCTTTCCGAATACGATACGTTCCATTGACGGCTACTGGCCTGAATTTTCGCCGGCGCTGGGCTATGAGCTGAGCCTCCGCGCTTCGCAAATATGGGGCGCAGCCATCGGCGTGAAAATGGATTTCAAAGGCATGGGCACGAAGGACAAAGTGCAGTATTTTCATACCATCATTACCGTGCAGGATGGTTCCAGCACCGGCACTTTTGAAGGTACTTTCACGGGCAGGAACAAAACGATTGCGCGTAACGCCTATCTCAGCTTCCCGGTGAGCGCGGTATTTACGCCCAACGATAACTGGCGCTTCTCCCTCGGCGGATATGTGGCCTGGAAATTCAGCGCTAACTTCCATGGCGATGTTTCCGATGGTTACATCCGCAACGGCGGGCCTACCGGCGAAAAAGTGATCGTGGATCATGCTACCTTTGATTTCGGCAACGAAGTGAGGAACTTTGACATAGGCTTCCAGGGTGGGGCAGAGCGCCGCGTAGGCAAAAAGCTCAGCGTGCTGGGCAACCTGGCCTGGGGCGTAAGGCCAATCTTCCCGGATAGCTTCAAAGGGCTGGATTTTCCGTTGTACAACGTTTTCCTGATGCTGGGCGTGAGTTATAAGATCTAGCTGTAACGTTACAATAGCATACAACAAAAAGCGGGCATTGTACATGCCCGCTTTTTGCTTTTAGTATTTCGCCGGTTGACCGGCTTTTGGCAAGGATGCCTTTATAAAATTCCGTATATCCTCATTTCCCGTAGCCAGGTCATCTTTCCTCAGGTACATCATATGGCCGCTGCGGTAACCCTTCCAGGACAGCCTGTCCTTCAGCCTGCCGCCGGGATCCAGCTGCCACATGCTATACTTGGCATTGAAGTAATCGCAGGCGCCATCGTAATAACCGGATTGGATCATGACATGGAGGTAGGGGTTCTGTGCCATCGCCTGGCGCAGGTTTTCCCCGGTATTGTCATTGCCGCGGTCCCATGGATGCACGGGGCCGAACATCATGTATTTCAAATCAGTTTTTACGCCCAATTCCTCGCGGAGATAGATGTTGATGGCAGGGGTGAAGGCGTGCAACCAGCTGGTCAGTTCAGCGTTGTAATCCGGGCTGTCGCCAGCGAGCTCGCGGTCTATCCCCTTGTACCTGCTATCCAGTCTACCTACGGTAAATCCTTTATCCCGCAGCAGCTCTTTCCAGAAGAAGTTCGTAGGCACGTCCAGGTTATGCTGCAGGATCACCTGTTCGGAGAGGCCGGAGTAACGGGCCATTTTAGCGGCTATCTGCCGGCGCTGCGCGTCGTCCAGGAAGCCGCCCTGGCTGATAGCGGGCAGTAGTTCCTTAATCGTGAAGTCTTCCACTTCCGGGAGGAATGCCGTGAGGTCCTTTTGCTGCAGGTCCGCCGCGAGGGCCTTATGATACCAGGCGGTGGCTGCATAGTAAGGGAGCCGCAAAGCGGCATCCACCGGTCCGTTCCGGTTTATGCCCAGTTCTGTAGGAGAGACGAGAATGACGCCGTTGAGGTACATCCATTGGGAGTTCTGTAATTCCAGCGCCAGGCCTGATACCCTGGTAGTACCGTAGCTTTCTCCGATCAGGTATTTCGGAGAGGCCCAGCGGTTGTGGCGCGACACAAAGGTATTGATCCACTCGGCGAGATATCGGATATCCGCGTTAACGCCAAAGAATTTATCACGGGGTACGTCCTTGGAGGCGAGGCGGCTAAACCCGGTATTGGCCGGATCGATATACAGGATATCTGCCACATCGAGGATGGACTGGTTGTTTTCGTGTATGCCATAGGGTTGTACGGGGTAGCCTTCGTCATCGATGTTGAGGAGGCGGGGGCCGGTATAGGCGATCTGCATCCAGACGGAGGGCGTGCCTGGGCCGCCGTTGAAGGAGATGACGAGGGGCCGGGTGGATTTATCCTTCACGTCCGTACGCTCATAGTAGGTGTAGAATATGCCGGCCAGTACTTTGCCGCTCTCGTCCCACACGGGTTGCGTGCCGGCGATCGTTTTGTAGGGAATACGCTGGCCTTTGATAGTTACTTCGTGGGTGCTGGCGATGGTCGTGTCCGGACTGAGGGAAAACGATGTTTTGGCCTCGGGCCTGGTGGGCGTTGTTTGGGAGGGCGCCTTCTGCTGCGCCGCAGCAGGCAGGACAAGACCGGCCAGCAGCGCCGGTAGCAGCAGCTGTTTTTTCATTGAGTTCATATTGTGTTTAGATCTTGATTGGCCGGTAAGATGGTTTAAATACCCCAGATATGCAACAGTTTTTACGGGGATGGTTATACGGCAGTACTTCCGGCGGCTGTGATGCGCCGCCGCTAATCTTCTTCCGGGGGCGGCGTTTTGTTGAGATGCTGGTAATCCGAAGGGCGCTTGCCCGTTAGTTTGAAGAAGGTGTTGCTGAAGGCGGACACGCTGTTGTAGCCGGTATCCCAGGCTATTTCGCTGATGGTCTTATCCGTTTCCATCAGGTAGCCCATTGCGCGGGACATACGGGCGATTTTCAGGTACTGGAAGAAAGAGATATCCATCGTAGCCCTGAAGAGCCTGGTGAGGGTACGTTCGCTGGTGTTGAATTTAGCGCAGACCGTTTCCATGGTCAGGGGCTCTGCCAGGTTCTCATTGATAAACCGCAGAATCGGCCGCATACGCGGGTTATCGCTGGTTGGAAGGGTAATTGGCAGGGGGCTGGTGCTGATCTCCGGCAGCAGGTATTTCATGGCCTTGATGAACGTAAACGGTTTGGAGCCGGGCAGGATATTACCTTCCCAGCGGGAAGTGAACAGCAGCATTTCCAGCAGGAGGTTGGAAACGGGATAGATACCCGTTGTGCTGTAGAACGGTTCACCGGCGTCCTCCTTTTCCGTGAAGAAATAAATAGACCGCACATAGTTGGCCGGATAGCGGTGCGCAAAGTAATGCTCTACGCCGGCCGGCACCCACATGTAATGCCTGGCGGGCAGGAAGTAGGTCTTTTCCCGGGTGTATAAAAATGCAGCTCCGCCTTCAACATACGTTAACTGTCCTTTGTTATGCTTATGAAAAGGGAAGTGATGTTCGGTTTTCATATGCCATATATAGGCCGACTGAGGGACCTCGTCGGTATCCAATAATATCTGGTTATAGTCAATTTTTTCCATTTGACCGGATCTAACAATTATATGGCAATTTATAGCAAAAATAATTTACAAACTGGATGGAACTTTGCACCTTCATTGTGATTAATAT
Organism: Chitinophaga sp. CB10; assembly: GCA_001870995.2. Lineage (GTDB taxonomy): Bacteria > Bacteroidota > Bacteroidia > Chitinophagales > Chitinophagaceae > Chitinophaga. The sequence goes on along the minus strand of MLAV02000007.1, from coordinate 164,608 downwards.
GTTTACAATCAGTAATAAGATGCTGGCGGCAGTGTTGCTAATCTCGCTATCCGTCAGCATAAAGGCCTTCAGCCAGGACCCTGAACAAAAGAACACCCTGACCCTCACTGCAGTTTGGCAAAAAACATCCGCATACAACAAGCAGTTGCAAATGAAGCAGCTGAGCGTGGAGAGCGCGCGGGAACGTGTAAAGAACGCCCGGACCGAGCGCCTGCCGGAAGTGAAGGGCGACGGTATGTATGCCCGCTTCTCCAACTTTGCGCTGTATGAGGATGGTATCCTGCACGCACCAACGCAGATTCCTATTGAAAAGAAGGGAACCTATAAAATTTCCGGGGAAGCTTTTCTGAATTTATACAACGGCGGAAAGATCAACCGTGAGATACATGCGGCCGAAACCGAGGCGGAACTGGCTGCTGAACAGAAAAACCTTACCGAGCAGGAACTGAAGTACAAAGCTGCCGCGTACTACCTGGATATTTACCGCAACACCCAATACGAACAGGTGATGTTACAGGATATCGCAGAGCGTGAGCGGGAGCTTGTAGAAATCCGGCATTTGCAGCAGAACGGAGTCGTGTTAAAGAGCGATGTTCTCAGAGCGGAATTACGTCTTTCCAAACAAAAAATGACGCTGCTGGAAATAAGAAACAACCTCAAAATTGCGATGCAACGCCTCAACATCATGATGGGAGAGCCGGATGATCAAATCATTCATATCGCCATGGACACGCTGAATCCTGTATCACAGCAACGCACGTACGAAGAATATTTAAACGATGCTTACGCCCATTCCTATGAGTTTAAAATTTCCGAAAAGGAAACAAGGCTCAGCGAATTAAAGCTCGAACAGGCCAAAGCGAACATCCTGCCGAAGGTAGGCCTGTTTGCCGAGTACGGTTACTCCTATCCGCAGATACTCATGTATCCATATTCGTTCAACCTGTACGGGCTGGGAATGGCCGGCATCAAGGCTTCCCTGCCGATTTCGCAACTCTACACGAACAAGCACCGGAAAGCGGAAGCGAAAATTAACCTGGAGCGCCAGGAAATAGAACATGCGGACACAAAGGACCGGGTGAGGGAAGAAGTGAATGCCGCGTACCTGCGGTACACTGAGGCTTTGACGCGCATACAGGTGGCAAAGGAGAATATCGCGCAGGCGAAAGAAAATTTCAGGATCGTCAATAATACCTACTTCAACCAGCTGTCCTTACTGACAGACCTGCTGGATGCGGAAACGCAGCTGCTGCAATCCCGCTTTGATCTCACTACTGCGGAAGCGACCGCACAATTGCAATACTATCAATTATTGAAAGCAACAGGCAACCTATAATTATATGAACAAGACATCTAACACGAACGCCGGTACTAACAGAACGGACAAAATTATTTCCCGCGTCACCACCGTGGTGGCGTTAATTGTAGTGGTTTGCCTGGCCATCTGGGGCATACGTACCCTCATCCATCAGGCTAGGTTTGAAGAAACCAACGATGCGCAGGTAGATGAATACATCAACCCCGTGGTAGCGAAAGTGACCGGTTATGTGGAGGAGATACGCTACGAAGAAAACCAGGACGTGAAGAAGGGGGATACGCTGGTCATCATCGATAACAGCGAATATGCCGCGGCGCAACAGGAAGCGGAAGCGGCGCTGCTGAACGCCCGCGCACAGATTGCCGTGATACAAAGCAATGTGCGTACTACGGCGCAGAGTTCGAAAGTGTACGAATCCCAGATTGCCGCTGCAAAAGCCAAACTGGTGAACCAGGAGCAGGAATACGACCGGTATAAAAAGCTGTATGATGTGGAATCCGCCACGAAACAGCAGCTGGACAGGGTGCAGGCCGCGCTGGAAGTGGCCCGGTCCGACTATAAAGCGGCGCAAAACGCTTACCAGGCTTCCCTCGGCCGAATAGACGATGCGAAAGTGCAGTTACAGGCGCTGGAAGCGGAGATTAAGCGGAGAGAGGCAGTGGTGACCCGCAACGACCTTACCGTGTCCTACACGGTTATCCTCGCGCCGTACGACGGCAAGATGGGACGCAGGACCATACAGCCAAAACAGCTGGTGCAGGCGGGCCAGACGCTGGCGTTTATTGTAGACCGTGAGGCTGGCAAGTGGGTAGTGGCTAACTATAAAGAAACGCAGATACGCCATATGAAAGTGGGGGAGCGCGCCCATATCACTATAGATGCGTTCCCGGGAAAGACCTATACAGGAATTATTGAGTCCTTATCCGGCGCTACGGGCAGCAAATTCTCCATCCTGCCGCCGGACAACGCTACCGGCAACTTCGTGAAAATTGCCCAGCGCATACCGGTGCGCATCCGGTTGGAAGGCAAACCGGAAGAATTGAAAGACTTGTCTGCCGGCATGAGCGCCATCGTTGCCGTCAAAAAAGAGAGGAATTAATTTATGGCCAAATTACCGATATTCAGAAGCTGGGTGCCGCAATGGTTAAGCCGGTTGACGATTGTGCTGGTGATGTTGCCGACAGTGATGCTGTTTGCCTTGTCTACTGCCAACGTTAGCGCTGCCACGGGTTTCTACGGCGTAGAGCCGGCGGATATCCAGTTTTCCATGCTGGTATATTATGCGGCGATCGCTGCGTTTACGCCGCTGGAACGGCGTTTCTTCAGCCGCATTTCCACCAAGGAATATTTTCTGCTCTGTATTGTTTTGCAGGTGATCATCACCTACTTCGTGTACAATACGCGGGAGCTGCCTATACTATACATCTGCCGATTTTTACAGGGGACCGTTAACTGCGGCGTTACCAGTATTTGTTTGACTTTATTGTTTGCTCAGCTGAAGAGCGAACATTCCCGGGAGATAGGCTATACGTTTTTCTATGGCCTTATCTTATGTGCTTCTTCTTTTACCTCACTAGTAACCGCCCCCATCATTGACAATTATGAGTACAATGTACTTTATAAAGTGATGATCTATACGTTCATTCCGGGAGCGGTATTATTACTGCTCCTGATGAACCGTATTCACCTGGTGAGGAGGATGCCGCTGTACCAGCTGGACTGGGGCAGCTTTGTGCTGTATGCGCCGTTGCTGATCTGTTTGGCGTATGTGCTGATTTACGGGCAGCAGTATTATTGGATGAGCGATCCGGCGATTTTCCGGAGCCTGCTGGCCGTGCTGGGTTTGGGCATCGTGTTTGTGCTGCGGCAAATATTCCGCAAAAGGCCACTGATCAATATGCAGGTGTTCCGGTACCGGAATTTTATTTTCGGCGCTGTGCTGGTGGGTTTGCTGTACCTGGTAAGGGGCGCGTTTTCCGTTACGACCAGTTATTTCTCCGTCGTGCTGGGCATGGACCCTATTCATATTTATGAGCTGTTTATTTATAACATCGTGGGCGTGATCATCGGCAGCCTGATGGCTGCGCGGTGGATAGTGAAAAAGCGGCCAACGCAGCTGATATGGCTGGCGGGCTTTTCGCTGATGTTCGGCTTTCATACCTGGATGTATTTTCATTTTGCGACGGAAGCGGATGCCGTGACGTTCATCATTCCGCTGATCGTGCAGGGAGCGGGAGCGGGGCTGCTGATGGCGCCGATCGTGCTGTTTACCATATCCTCCGTACCGTTTGAGCTGAGCCAGTCCGCCGCGGCGATAGGCGTGTTTGTACGCTTTACCTTTTTTAGCGCCAGTACGGCGTTGATTAACTTCTTTAGTTTGTATTATGCGAAGATACATGGCACGCGTATGAGCGATACCATTACTTCGGTAGAACCGGGGTTGCAGTCGCGCTTACACACCTACCAGGCAGCCTTGCAATCCCGCGGCATTCCGGCGGATCAGGCGGCCAAAGCGGCCACGGGATTGCTGAGCAGGGCCGTGCAAAAACAGGCGTTCCTGAAATATGCGATGGATTATTATGCGCTGGTAGCTATACTGATACTGGTGATTATGCTGGTGATTATTATGGCGCCGTTTATAAATCGTACGATCATTAACGTTAAGGCCAAACAACCGGCGGCTGCTACTTTTTAGTCGGCTGCCGGCCATTGCGCCGGATAAATCTTCCCCATCTGCGGCATTATTCCCACGGGTTTTATGCGGCCTTTTTCCCTCAGGTGTCCAGGCTGTTCCCCGATTTTCGCCCCGAACCGGCGTAGTACGGCCTGGACCGGATTTTGTTTGCGTACTTATATCTCTCACCCAAAAAAAACAAAAGCTATGGAAAATCAAACAAGCAGTTTTAACCTGAAATTAAAGGGTAACTGGAACGAGCTGAAAGGTAAGATCAAGCAGCAGTATGCGGACCTGACAGACGATGATCTGCTTTATGAAGAAGGCAAGGAAGATGAATTGCTGGGACGCATTCAGCAGAAAACCGGGCAGACGAAAGAAGCCCTGAAATCCTGGATTGATAAATTGTAGTAACAGAAAGCTGTATCAAAAGGAAGCTGATTTCTTTTGATACAGCATTTCTTTAAAACCTTTGACCATGGCTAAGAAAAAAGCGGTGAAGCATACCAATACGGAAGAAGAAATGAATCCGCAGCCGGTGTACGAGCGGCCTTATGACTCGCAGGTGAAGAAGCTGACGGGGAAAGTGGCCATCATCACGGGTGGGGACAGCGGTATAGGTCGCGCTGTGGCCGTGCATTTTGCGCGGGAAGGCGCGGAAGTAGCCATCTTTTATCACAAGGAAGAGGAAGACGCGCAAAAAACAGCGGAACTGGTGGCGGCAAAAGGCAAAGCGGCCATGCTGGTGAAAATGGATGTGAGCAGTGAAAAATCCTGCGTGCAGTCGGTCGCGAAGGTCCTGAAGCAGTTCGGGCAGCTTGATATATTGGTGAATAACGCCGGTATTCAGTTTCCGAAGGACGCGATTGAAGACATCTCGCAGGACCAGCTGGACAAGACTTTCCGGACCAACATCTACTCCATGTTTTACATGGTGAAGGCCTGCTTGCCGCATTTCAAACCCGGGGCGGCTATAGTAAACACCGCGTCAGTAACGGCTTACCGCGGCAGCGATCACCTGCTGGACTATTCCAGCACCAAAGGCGCGATTGTGGCCTTTACCCGCTCGCTGGCGCTATCCCTTGCGGAGAAAGGCATCCGGGTGAATGCAGTAGCGCCTGGCCCCATCTGGACGCCGCTTATCACCGCAACTTTCGACGATAAGGAAATTAAGGAATTTGGGAAGCAGACGCCCTTCAAGCGGCCGGGGCAACCGGCGGAAGTTGCGCCCAGCTTCGTTTTCCTGGCATCGGACGATGCCAGTTATATGACCGGCCAGGTGCTGCACCCCAATGGCGGGGAAGTGATCAATACCTGATATCCAATAAGTTTGAGTTTCTGGAATGTATGCAATATCTTAGGCAGTTTAGATAACACGTTATTAAGAACAGACCTAATTCCAGAAATGATCAAACAAACTCTTCTGACGATGGCCTGCGCCCTTCAGCTGGCGCAGGCGGCGACCGCACAGTATTCGTGGGACAACCTGCCCAAAGTAAAAACCACTTCATTTAAGGCCGATACCATCAACATCCTTCGCTACGGCGCTAAGGCGGACGGCGTATTTTTGAATACGCAGGCTATTAACAAGGCCATCAGCGACTGCCATGCCAAAGGAGGCGGCGTAGTGCTGGTGCCGGCAGGCCTGTGGCTGACCGGTCCGGTGGAGCTGAAAAGCAATGTGAACCTGCATTTGGCGAAGGCGGCCATGTTGGTGTTTACGACGGATAAATCCCAGTACCCGATTGTGGAAGGGTTTTATGAAGGCCGTGCCGCGGCCAGGAATCAGTCGCCCATATGGGCTACCGGCCAGGAGAACATTGCCATCACCGGCGCGGGCATCATTGACGGCAACGGCGATGCCTGGCGGGCTGTCGCCAAATGGCAGATGACGCCGGCGGAATGGAAGGCCAAGCTGGAAGTGCCGGGCGTGTATAACCAGGACAGCTCGGAATGGTATCCCAGCGTGCAATTCCGCGAGGCGAAAGCGCAAAATAAAAGTATGTTGCTTACCCCTGGTAAGCCTTTGGAGGCTTTTGGGGAGATGAAAGACTTCCTCCGCCCTAACCTGGTGGTACTGAATAATTGCAAGCGGGTACTGCTGGAGGGAGTGGTGTTTCAAAACTCGCCCGCCTGGTGTTTACATCTGTTGCTGAGCGAGGATTTGATCCTGAGGGGAGTGAAGACGAAGAACCCGGAATACGCGCAGAATGGCGACGGGATGGACATTGAGTCGTGCCGCAACTTCATCGTGGAGGACTGTACGCTGGATGTGGGCGATGACGCTATCTGCATCAAGTCAGGCAAGGACGAGGAGGGCCGCCGGCGGGGCAAGCCTACGGAAAACGGCATCATTCGCAATAACATCATTTACAAGGGGCATGGCGGTTTTGTGATCGGTAGTGAAATGAGCGGCGGCGCGAGGAATATTTTCGTGGAGAACTGCATTTTCAATGGCACGGACAAGGGATTGCGTTTTAAATCCACCCGTGGCCGCGGCGGCGTGGTGGAAAATATTTTCGTGCGGAATGTAAGCATGAAGGACATTCGCCAGGAGGCGGTGTTTTTTGATATGTACTATTTCGTGAAGTTTGCCACGGACGGCAAGCGCGAGGTAGCGCCGGGATTCAATGAAGGCACGCCGGTGTTCCGGAATATGCGTTTCAGCAACCTGACCTGCGAAGGGGCCAACACCGCGATATTTGTAAGGGGTTTACCGGAGATGGCGGTCACCAATATCGCCATAGAAAATAGTACCTTTACGGCGAAAAAAGGCGTAGTGCTGAAAGACGCTGCCGCCATCCGGCTGGAAGGACTGCAATTTAACCTGGCGAATGAAAAAGCGGTGATTACTGCGGAGGATGTGAAAGGGTTGCATGCCGGGAAGATCAGTTTTACTGCGGCTCCCGGGGCGAAGCTGCTGGATGCGAAGAACAGTTCGCAGGTGGCGACTGACTAACGCCGAAGCTTATACGAAACCTGTAATCACGTAAAAATTATACTTATGAGCGCTTCCCCTCAACCGTACCGGCCTATTGACTGCAATTACTATGACCGCCTGGAAGCCTGGGCCACCTTGCATATTGACTGCAAGATTGATTATTATGATGACAACGGGCAGCCGCAGGAGCTGACGGCTGTTATTGAAGATTTGTATGTGTATGAAAAAGTGGAGTATATGCGGATGAGTACGGGGAATGTGATCAGGCTGGATAGGTTGATTGCGGTGAATGATATACCGGTGCCGGGGAGTTGTTAAATATCAAGTGTAAATGCACGCCGCTTGCGGGCTTGACTTGCAGGCGGCGGCAGGCTAAAATTATTCAGTTACAAAAAAATCCTGATTTGAAAAATATTTAATGTTATTTTGCGCCAAATTTTTAAAGTTAGGTGTTTCAAAGGAAACACGTGATGACAGATGTTATTGACAATTAAAACAACCCGTTACCCCGCGACCGACCTTGGCTACCTGTTGCACAAACACCCTGCAAAGGTGCAACAGTTTCCACTTTCAGCCGGCAAAGTCCACATTTTTTATCCTGAAGCTACCGATCACTCCTGCACCGCAGCGTTGTTACTGGACATTGACCCGGTGGCACTTGTCAGGAAAGGAGCAGACAGCAATGAATTTGCATTGGATCAGTATGTAAATGACCGGCCGTATGTGGCTTCGTCGTTTATGAGTGCCGCTATTGCGCAGGCATATTCCTCCGCCATGAATGGCAGATGCCGGGATAAGCCTTTGCTGGCTGAAGAAGCGCTGCCCCTGGAAATCAATATCAGCGTACTGCCTGTAAGAGGAGGGGAAGCGCTGCTGCGGGAATTGTTTGAGCCGCTTGGTTACGAAGTGCTGGCTACTGCGGTACCATTGGATCCCCAATTCCCGGAATGGGGTAACAGCCGTTATTTTACAGTGACGTTACGGCATACGCTGCGATTACAGCAGGCGCTTACGCACCTCTATATCCTGCTGCCCGTTTGTGATAATGATAAACATTATTACATAGGCGATCATGAAATTGAGAAACTGGCAGAGAAGGGGAAAGGATGGCTTGACACGCATCCTGCTTCGGAATTGATTACACGCCGTTATCTCCGTCATCTTGGGCCACTTACGCGCCAGGCGCTGGAGGTGGTATTAAAAGAGGAGATAGCGGAAACGCCAGCGGAAAAGCCGCTGAAAGATAAGCTGCGCCTGCATGACGTCCGTTTACAAACGGTGGTGGATATGCTGTTGGAGCTATCTGTAAAAACGGTGGCGGACTTAGGCTGTGGCGAAGGAAAGTTGTTACGGTTGTTGAAGGACCAGCCTTCTTTCACACGGATACTGGGGATGGACGTGAGCCTGCGTTCCCTTGAGATTGCGCAGTCGAAGCTGAAACTGGACAAGCTGCCAGCGTCGCAAAAGGACCGGATACAACTGATACAGGGAGCGCTGACCTACAGGGATCATCGCATTGCCGGGTTTGACGCGGCAGTGCTAGTGGAGGTAATAGAACACCTGGATGAGCAGCGGCTGCCGGCCCTTGAAAAAGCAGTGTTTGGCACTGCGCGCCCGAAGCATTTGATCATTACTACGGTGAACGCAGCCTATAACGTGCTGTTTGAAAAAATGCAGCCTGGCAGTTTCCGCCATGCGGATCACCGCTTTGAATGGACCCGTGCGCAGTTCCGGGAATGGGCGGAGGCGGTGGCGGAAAGGTGCGGTTATGCCGTATCCTTCCGGGACCTTGGCGAGCTGCATGAAACTTACGGAGGGCCCAGCCAGCTGGCGCTTTTCAACTTATTGACGAATTGATGAAGCAGTGGATTATGACACGAATACCCAAAGAAAAAGATACCCTTCATATACCGGAGCTATCGCTCGTATTGCTAATCGGCGCATCCGGTTCCGGTAAATCAACCTTTGCCCGAAGAATATTCAAACCTACTGAAATAATTTCCTCTGACGTGTGCAGGGGATTGATTGCAGATGATGAAAATAACCAGTCCGTTACGAAAGAAGCGTTTGAGCTGGCGAGGTTTATTGCCGCCAAACGCCTGAAACGTGGCATGCTCACGGTGATAGACGCGACCAACGTACAACCGGATGCGCGTAAGGACTGGATTGCCCTGGCCCGGGAATACCATGTATTGCCGGTTGCTATTGTGCTGAATACCCCAGAAAGTATTTGCCAGGCAAGGAATAAAACAAGAACTGACCGTGCGTTGGGACAGCATGTGATCCCGCAGCAGATTGGGCTGCTCAGGCGCAGTTTGCGCCACCTGCGAAAAGAGGGATTTCGACAGGTGGTGGAGCTATCTTCTGTTGAAGAGATGGATCGCATCAGCTTTATCCATCGGGAAAAACTCTATTCCGATTTCAAACATGACCATGGTCCGTTTGATATTATAGGGGACGTACACGGCTGTTATACGGAGCTTTGCCTGCTGCTGGAAAAGCTGGGTTACAGGGTGGACAGGGAGCAGGCCCGCCTGTTGGATGCACCGCTGGTAACCAACGGTGACGGCTATACGGTAAAACGTAAGCCGGTGTTCCTGGGCGACCTGGTAGACCGCGGCCCTGACTCGCCGCAGGTGCTGCGCCTGGCGATGGATATCGTAAAAAACGGCCATGGCTATTGTGTGCCGGGGAACCATGATGTGAAGTTGAAGCGTTACCTGGAAGGTAAGGATGTGAAATTGCGCCACGGGCTCGAAAAAACGGTGGAACAATTAAAGGATGCTGATCCGGCATTCCTCACAGATGTCAGCCTGTTTATTGATGGGTTGGTAAGCCATTATGTGTTGGACGACGGAAAGCTGGTGGTGGCTCATGCCGGGCTGCGTGAAGAGATGCATGGCCGCGGCTCCGGCCAGGTGAGAGAATTCTGCCTGTTTGGGGAAACCACCGGGGAAATCGACGAGTTCGGGCTGCCGGTACGTTATAACTGGGCGTTGGAATATAGTGGCAGGGCGATGGTTGTATATGGCCATACTCCTGTGCCTGCCGCACAATGGTTGAATAACACGATCGACATAGATACCGGGTGTGTATTTGGCGGAGCGCTTACCGCACTGCGCTATCCGGAGCGGGAGCTGGTGGAGGTGCCTGCGCTGGAGCAATATGCTTTGCCGGCCAGGCCTGTAGGATACAATGCCGGCAGTCCTTTGTCGCTGCAACAGCAGTTTGACGACATGCTGGACATCAAGGACCTGCTGGGCAAACAAATCCTTCAGCCCCGTTATGGACACAGCGTAACCATCCGGGAGGAAAATGCCGTAGTGGCATTGGAGGCGATGAGTCGCTTCGGCGTGAATCCGAAATGGATGATCTATTTACCGCCTACCATGTCGCCGGCTGAAACCAGTACGTTGGGCGATTACCTGGAGCATCCAGCGGAAGGCTTTGCCTGGTACCGTAATGCGGGGATCAGGCAGGTAGTATGCGAAGAGAAGCATATGGGTTCCCGTGCGGTAGTGATCATATGCAGGGATGAGGAGGTTGTACAGCGGAGATTCGGCATCAGCGGAGAGGGTAACGGTATCGTATATACGCGAACAGGACGGCCCTTCTTTAACGATAAAAAGCTGGAGCAGGAATTTATCGGCAGGATAAATGCTGCGCTGATCCAAACGGGCTTCTATGATAAATTTGAGACGGACTGGGTATGCCTGGATGCGGAGTTAATGCCATGGAGCGCTAAAGCGCAGGCATTGCTGAGCAACCAGTATGCTTCCACGGGAGCGGCCGCCACGACCGCATTATCCGCTGTGGTGGAGGCGTTGCAACAGGCGGCAGGCAATGGGGCTCCTGCAGCGGAGCTGCTTAAGGACTACGCCACCAGGCAGGTGCAGGCTGAAAAGTTTGTACAGGCTTACCGGGAATACTGCTGGCCGGTAAAGGATGTGAATGATTATAAGCTGGCGCCATTTCATATACTGGCTACGGAAGGGAAAACCTGGTTCGATCAGTCGCACGAATGGCATATGCAGGCCATCCGCGATATCTGTACGGGGGATACGCAGCTGCTGCTGCCAACGCCTTACCGGGTGGTCGACCTGGCGGACCCGGCCCAGGAAGCGGCCGCCATTCAATGGTGGGAAACGCTTACTGCCGGCGGAGGAGAAGGCATGGTCATTAAGCCTTACCAGTTTTTGGAGGTCGGCAATAATGGGATTATTCAACCGGCGATAAAGATCAGGGGCAGTGAATACCTCCGCATTATTTATGGTCCGGAATACGACAGCCCGGATAACCTTGCCCGGCTGCGTAAGCGTGGACTTGGGCACAAGCGTGCGCTGGCGCTAAGAGAGTTTTCTTTGGGCCTGGAAGCGCTGCATCTTTTCGTAGAGGGGGCGCCGTTACAACAGGTACACCGGCAGGTGTTTGGCCTGCTGGCGTTGGAGTCGGAGCCTGTGGACCCCAGGTTGTAATATTATTTTTTAGGGGAGAATTTAATGCCAGCGGGCATTGAATTCTCCTTAAATTTATACAGGCAAACCTTAATCATATGTCCATCATCCATCAAATCGCCAAACACAACCGGGACGTATATTTCGGGGGTAACTGGACGACGGTAAACTTCCGGGACACCCTGGCGGATGTCACCTGGCAGGAGGCTACGACTAAAGTGTACGACCTCAACACGATTGCTGCACTGGTATATCACATGACCTATTACATGGAGCCTATCCGCAAGGTATTGCAGGGCGGGCCATTGGTGGCAAGTGATAAAGCAAGCTGGGAAACGCCGGCCATACAATCTGAGGCGGAGTGGAAAGCTTTGCTGGAAAAGGTGTTACATGAGGCGGAGCAATTACATGCCGCTATTGGCCGGTTGGAAGCGGGCGTGCTGGAAGCGCACTTTGGCGAGGAGAAGTATGGTAATTATTTCAGGAATTTGGTAGGCCTGTCGGAACATACGCATTATCATCTGGGGCAGATCGTGATCATCAAGAAAGTGATACGGGCCCGGCATTCCGCATAAATAAAATGCCCCGCAAATGCAGGGGCATATAGCTTCTGTTAAATTGGAATAGTCACTGAGTTATAACGTTTGCGCCTGCACGCCTTTTGTAGTGATTGTTACCGGTTTGATCAACCCCTCTTTATCAAAAAATAATTCTTCTATACAGGTTTCCCTTGAATTGGCGGCCTTCTCCGTCAGCGGGCGGCGATGGTACACGATGTACCATTTGTTCGCTTTCGTGTTGTGGATGATGGAATGATGGCCGGCGCCGTTGGCGATGGCGGGATCCTGCTGCAGGATTTTGCCGATGCGTTTGAACGGGCCGGTCGGACTGTCGGCAATGGCATAGGCCACGCTGTAGTCGGGGCCGGTCCAGCCGCCTTCGGACCACATGAAATAATACTTGCCGTTATTCAGGAACATGCAGGGGCCTTCCACGTATTTATCCGGTGTAATTTCCCTGAAGGTATTGCCATCTTCAAAAGGGATAAAGCCGGTGAAATCATTTTTCAGTTTGGCGATGTTGCAGTGTTTCCAGCCGCCGTAAATGAGGTAGTACTGGCCGTCCTTGTCTTTGAATACGTATTGATCGATCGGTTGCGCGCCGTTGTGGAACTTGTCTACCAGCGGGTGGCCGAGGTAATCTTTAAACGGGCCGGCGGGGTTGTTGGCTACGGCTACGCCTATACCGCCTTTGGCGGAATCGCTTTGAATATCGTTTGCGCCGAAGAAGAGGAAATACCGTTTGTCCTTTTCCACGATGGCCGGCGCCCAGAGGGCGTATTTGGCCCATTTGACGGCGCTGGTGTCGAGGATGCGTTCGTGTTTGGTCCAGCGGGTGAGGTTGGGAGAGGAGAAGGCGTCAAAGAATACCTGCTTTGCGTAGGCGGCGGAGTAGGTAGGGTAGATGCAGTAGGATTTACCGAAGATGACGGCTTCCGGGTCGGCATACCAGCCGGGGAAGAGCGGGTTGCCGGAGTAGGCTGGCTGTACGGCGGACTTTCCGGGCCCTTGTTTCTGCTGGGCTGTTCCGGCTACGTTTATCGCTGCCAGGATGAGTAACAAAAGCGATTTTTTCATAAGGCTGATTGAGAATGTGAGTTTGCTAAATCGATTGTGCAAAGATATAAACGGATTCGGTTTTCTTTTCCCCCCAAAAAAAATATTTGGCGCAACCGATCGGTTGCTTATATTTGCAACTGAACGGTTGCTTAAATGGTTTAAGGAGTGATTTCATTTACAAGCCATCGTTCGCTTAATTTTTCACCACATGAGAAGAGATGTTTTTCAGGCAATAGCTGACCCTACCCGCCGCGCCATCATCCTGCTGATAGCGGCCCAGGCCATGACGCCAAATGCCATTGCAGCGCATTTCGACATCACCCGGCAGGCGGTATCCAAGCACCTGCAGATCCTGGCGGAATGCGAGCTGGTAACGCAGGCCCAATCAGGCAGGGAGGTCATTTATGAACTTAATGGCGCGAAAATGGGAGAGGTGGACAAATGGCTGGAACAGTTCCGCAAGATCTGGGAAGACCGTTTTACCGAATTGGACAAAGTTCTGTTAACTATAAAAAAGCAAAGAAATGAGAAGTAACCTCACATTCGACTTCACCGTCGATAAAGCAAACAAATCGATCCTCATCAAGCGGGAATTCGATGCGCCGGTATCCATGGTATGGGACGCCTATACGAAAAGCGAATACCTGGACCAGTGGTGGGCGCCGCGCCCCTGGAAGGCCCGCACCAAGCATATGGACTTCCGCCCGGGCGGCGAGTGGCGCTACGCCATGGTAGGCCCTGAAGGGGAAGAACACTGGGCTATTGCCCGGTACAGGTCGGTAACGCCGCAACAGGGCTTTGACGTGCAGGACGCCTTTACTGACGCGGAAGGTACCATCAACACCAACATGCCACAGGCTAACTGGAAAGTAACGTTTCAGCCCCAGGGGGAAAGGACGATCGTGGAATTTGTGATCACCTACGAAAAGCTGGAAGACCTGGAAGCTACCATCCAGATGGGCTTCAAAGAAGGATTGTCTATGGCCATGGAACAGCTGGACGAAAAATTTGCCGCAGGAAAAAAATAAGATGTTTACATTTATGCAGTCGATCGTCGACTGCATAAATGTCTTCAACCTACAATTAACGTCTATGAAAAACAAAATCCTGTTCGTTGTCAGCCTTCTTTTCGGACTGATGTACATCAACGCGGGTCTGAACAAATTCTTCAACTACATGCCGGCGCCAAAGGATATGCCGCCGGAACTCATGAAACTGATGACTGCCTTCATGCAGGTGGAATGGCTGATGCCGCTCGTGGGCGCTATTGAGATCATCGGTGGAATACTCTTTATCCCCGCCAGAACAAGGGCCCTGGGCGCTATTGTCATCCTGCCGGTTATGGTAGGCGTATTGCTCACCAATATTTTCAACGCGCCATCCGGCCTGCCTATTGCCGGCGTGATGATGCTGATCAACATCTGGGTGATCATCGAGAACAGACATAAGTATCAGCTGATGCTGACCAAATAAGTCATTGGTAAAGCGACTTTGCACAACATCCGGGGGCTGCGCGCTTCCGGATGTTTGCGTTTAATGAACTCCCTGCCATCCCGGTTGTTATCTAAGTATAAACTTAAACAGCCGCTTATGGAAAGAATGCACTACACCGTACACATCAATGCCACGCCGCATATTGTTTGGGACGTACTCTGGGACGAAGATTCCTACCCTTTGTGGACGGCCCCTTTCAGCGAAGGTTCCCGCGCGGAAACGGACTGGAAAAAAGGTAGCAGGGTGCTGTTCCTCAACAAGAACAATGAAGGCATGGTAGCGGAAATCGTAGACAACGTACCGGAAAAATTCATGTCGATCCGCCACCTGGGGATGATATTCAACGGCAAGGAAGAGCTGCCGGATGATAAGTCCAAAGAATGGATCGGGGCGATGGAGAACTATGAGCTGAAGGAAGAAGATGGCGGCACCCGGCTGAATGTCAGCATGGACATTGCTGCCGAATACAAGGACTTCTTTGAAAAAGTATGGCCCCAGGCACTTGGCGTTATTAAGTCGCTCTCGGAAGAAGTGTAGGCAGGTTAGGGGAAAACATCCGCGTCTTCCCCTAAATCCTTATTTTTACGGTTCACCATACCATTTCTACATGAAATTTTTATTTTTAGGATTATTGTCGCTGTTGCCCTTTCGTACGCTGTTAGCCCAGGAATACCCTATGCCGAGCAAAGAAAGCATGGCGTATCATGAAGCCCGGTTCCGGAAATCCATACCGCCTTACGGCCTTGCCAAAGTGAAGGAAATGATCGCAAAGATCCAACCGGACGCTGATGAGGCGGAGGCGCTCAGCTCCCGGGATTACCTCTCGCTTTCCCTCCGGGAAAAATTCACCTATCATATGATCCATCCGGAAACTTATGCGCAGAACTGCGATGCGGTACCGCCGGTGATGGATGAAAATAAAAAGATATTCTCCCGTATTCCCAGCTCCTTCGGGGATTTCATCTGGAGCAAGCGCCAGGCGGACTTCCTCGTGGAAAACAAGGACAGTGTTTGCGCGCTGATCAAAGAGTCTGCGCTGCGCAGCAAGCGGATAGGGTGCAATTACAAAGAGGCCATCCTGGAGATGAACGCTGTGGAAATGATCCCTTTCCTCGTCGACTTTTACAACAGGGACAAAAAGGACCTGGACCTCCTTACCGTGTTCCTGCAGCTGATGGAACAGAACAAGTACGAGCCTTTTATGAAATCTGCCTCCTGGAAAAAGCTTTACAGCGAAAACGCCAGCTATGAGGCTTACCTGGATTATAACAGCGCCAATGAAGCGCTGATACTGCAACGCGTTACTGATTTCTACAAAAACTATAAGCGATAATGAAGTACCTGCTGGGAATGGCAATGCTCCTGATAGTGGCTACGGTGGCCGCGCAGGATAGCTTGCGCTTCATTGCCGTTCCTGCCGGCAGCTACGTGGTGGGCGCGAAAAACTTTCCGCTGAATCCGAAACGTACCGTGCCGCTGGCAGCATTTCGTATAGCCGTCACCGAGGTGACGAACGCGCAATTTGCCGCCTTCGTACAGGCGACGGGGTATGTTACCGATGCGCAGCGCCGGCACAACGCCATGGTGTTTGAGCCCGGGCTGAAAGAGTTCCGCTGGCTGGAAGACAGCACGGCGTACTGGGAATATCCCAATGGTGTTAGTCGCGGTGATATCAGCGCCAAAATGGATCACCCGGTAACCTGCATCAGCTTTGCGGATGCGCAGGCATATTGCAATTGGAGCGGCTGCCGGCTGCCCACGCTCGATGAGTGGGAAGTGGCTGCCAGAGCGGGTTCTGATACACGTTATTTCTGGGGCGGGGACAGGGATGCGATTACTGCCTATGCGAACGTATGGCTGGGGCATGATCACCTCAGCGCAGATACTGCCGACGGATATATGTACACTGCTCCTGTGGCCCATTTCAAACCTAACCCATGGGGGCTATACGACGTGTACGGTAATGTGTTTGAATTTTGCGAAGGCCGCACCGCGCTGGACAAACCGAACAGCACGCAGGCGCACGCCCGTGGCGGTTCCTGGTGGTGCAGTAAAAACTCCTGCAGTTTTTTTAACTCGGTGGATATCGGGAATATTCACCGGCATGCATCTTTCAGTAACCTGGGGTTTAGGGTGGTGAAAGCGAACTGACGGCATTGTATTATTGTGGAGAAGTCAGCCGTTGATTTTTTACGATAAAAACTTATTATTGCAGCTTACGCATGCATATGAACGAGATTACGCGATTCAAGGAAGCAACTTACAAGATGCTGGAGGCGGGCATTCGCAGCATCCCGGACAATGAAGTACCAGATATTTACGCACTGTCGTGCTGGTATCTTGCCCAGGATGATGAAGCACGTTATCCGATGGTGATCTTAAGTTACAACACCAACAGTCATTATCAGTCCCAGATCCCGGCCGCATCCAGCGAAGCGGAAGCGAAATGGAACTATGCCTTCTGGCTGCAGAACGATATTGTAGCCGTAGGCGGGGAAGATGACGACCACCTCGCCGCCTGGTTTGCCGCCTCTCCGTATTACTATTCGGAGGAGCAGAACCTCGATGCGGAAGAGGATGATGCATTGTTTGAACAGCTGCTGGAAAAAGCCAACGCCTTCAACGATGCCTTCATTGAGATTATCATCGAATGCGTAAGCCGGTTGTTTAGTGATGGCGTGATCTCAGAGAAATTCGGAAAGCATATTCCGGTGCTGATCCACGAACTGGAATATTATGATAAACCGCTGGAATGGACTACCAGGGCTAATCCTCCGGGAGTGGCGGAGGAGTTCATCCGGTCTTTCGCAAAATTGTAATATGGACTTTGGCGCTAACTGGGCGAAATATGAACAACTAAACCTGGAGATACCTGCGGACCATCCCATTACGGGGAAAGTGTTGAAAACCGGTTCCGGCGAAGGCAAACTGCGCTTCGGCTCTTCCGGGTGGACGCGCAAGGAATATAACGGCACCCTTTACCCGAAAGGCACCGGGGCGAACAACCTGCTGACAGAGTATAGCCGGCTCTTCGACTGCGTGGAGCTGAATGCTACGCACTACAAGATCTACAGCGCGGAAGAGATTGGCCGGTGGATGGAAAAGGTGAAGAACAAGGAATTCATGTTCTGTCCAAAATTTCCCCAGGCGATCAGCCACCACAGCTCCCTGCTCAATGCGGCTGATGAAACCAGGGCTTTCCTGGATGGGATCCGCGCTTTCGGCAACCAGCTGGGGCCAGCCTTCCTGCAGTTAAGCGAATCTTTTTCTCCTGCCCGCAAACTGAATCTCTATAAATACCTGGAATCCCTGCCGGAGGATATCGACTTCTTCGTGGAGGTACGGCACCCGGATTGGTTCCGGCAGCAGTATGAACTCAACGAGTTGCTGAACACCCTGCGGGAGCTGAGTATGGGCGCGGTGATAACGGATACGCCGGGCCGGCGGGACTGCCTGCATATGGCGCTGACGGTTCCCAAACTCTTCCTTCGCTTTGTGACCAAAGGGGGGCATCCGCTGGATATGCAGCGGCTCCTCAACTGGAAGGATAAGCTGGACGAGTGGACGGCGCAGGGACTGGAAGAAATCTATTTCTTCCTCCACGTACACGAAGGCGAGCATGAGGCAGCCTTCTACCGCGAGGTGCAGCATGTATTTGGCGCCGCCAAAGGAGATGTACAGCTGTCGCTTTTTTAGTTATTGGGGAGATGTTACACTTTCTTCGGGCACACAATCGTCCTTGCGACGGGTATCAATGAGAAATTGTATTTTCCACGTGTCGCCATCCCGCACCAATTGAAATGAGTTGACGCCACAATGGCTGAACTGCCCTTTGAAATAAAAACGATAAGGGGTCCAAACGCTGGCCAGCGGGCCATCTATATGTATATGGGAGAAGGTAATGCGCTCGTCTGCCGCACCTGCCGGGATTTTGGAAATACTACCGGCAAAGGCGCTGACGGAT
The DNA here is from genome assembly GCA_001870995.2 of Chitinophaga sp. CB10. Classification (GTDB taxonomy): domain Bacteria; phylum Bacteroidota; class Bacteroidia; order Chitinophagales; family Chitinophagaceae; genus Chitinophaga. The sequence goes on along the minus strand of MLAV02000007.1, from coordinate 146,144 downwards.
TCCGTACGTACGCTGTTTTGCTTTGTGATGGTCTGGAGTACGGCAGTGGGAGTAAAGCAGGAGAGCAGCAGGGCGCTATCGCCGGTACGCATGGCTACAAAGAGCTTGTTTACCCCGGCTTTCACGGCATCCTCCGGGGATTGGGCCATCGCAAATGAATAACTAAGGGCAAGGCAAAGGAGTAATAAGGGGCGCTTCATTTTTTGATCCTAAAATAAGCTTTTTCTATTTTTGACACTTACCACTCATGGAACAATGACGGACCTGGCCGATTATTTAAAATCTTATTTCAGCATGGAGGATAGCGAGATTGAGATCATCCGTGAAAGCTTCCTGCCGCAGACCTTACGGAAAAATGAATATTTCCTGAAAGCGGGGCAGGTATGCCATACCATGAGTTTCCAGCGCTCAGGGCTGGTGAGGTTTTACATAGATACGCCGGAAAAGGAGGTGACGCAATGGATCTCTACGCCGGGGTATTTCATTACGGACCTGGGCGGCCTCGTGTTCGACAAGCCCGCCCGTTACCACGTACAGGCGCTGGAAGACTGCGAGCTGTTTTCCATTGATAAAAAGGCTTATGACCGGCTGGGGGAGCTGCTGCCCCGCTGGCCGCAGCTGGAAAGGAGATTTATTGCCCGTTGCTTTACGTATATGGAAGACCGTGTGTTCGGCCTGTTGTCTATGACGGCGGAGCAGCGCTACAAATGGCTGTTTGACCAGCATCCGGCCATTTTCAACCAGGTGCCCCTGCAATACCTCGCTTCCATGATGGGCATGACCCCTGAAACCCTGAGCCGCATCCGGAAGAAACAACTATAGGAGTTCTTGATTTATATCAAGAAAGGGCGTGGCCCTGCTGCCTACTTTTACATCATCAAACAAAACGATATGAAAAAGTTATTACAGGCAGAAGAAATCGCACTCACCGCAGTATCCATTTATTTACTGTCTAAATTCAACCTGGGCTTGTCCGTTTGGGTATGGATTCCTTTATTCCTTGCGCCTGATTTAAGTATGCTGGGTTACCTGGTTAATACCCGGGTGGGAGCCTGGTGTTATAATATATTCCATCATCGCGGGGTAGCCGTGGCCGTTGCTGGCGCGGGATACCTGGCAGGTGTTCCCGTATTGTTAACGGCAGGGTTACTGCTGCTGGCGCACAGCTCTTTTGACCGCATGCTGGGGTATGGCCTTAAGTACAACGACGATTTTCAGCATACGCATCTGGGAAAGATCGGGAAGGCCGCCTTACATGAGGCTCGCGCCCTTTAGCGCCCCTGTAACCTGCACGATCAGGTCGTGCGTGACCCGTTCATAGACTTCCGGTTTGGCACTGTCTACCCAGCAGGATAAGCGCACCTGCGCTTTATTGTTCACCCCATCGATGCCGGTAAACCAGACGGTTTTAGGACGGTCCGGCTGGACGTCTTTCATTTTAAGCACGATATCCGTCATGAGCTTTTCCGCCCCGGCGAGGCCCGCACTAAGCGGTATCATGAAATTGAGGACGATGCGGCGTAACGGGGTCAGGGAATGATTGATGATAGGTTTTTGAAAAATGTCCTTGTTGGGGATGATGACCCGCAGCCCGTCATCGGTTACCATAGTGGTAGAGCGCAATTCAATTTCCTCCACCGTACCTGTAAAGCCATTAGTTTCTATCACGTGGCCCACTTCGAATGGTTTTTTAAAGGTGATGAAAATGCCGCTGATGAAATTGGCGGTCAGGTCCTGGAAGGCGAAGCCAAGGGCCAGGCCGATGATACCGGCGCCCGCCAGCAGGGAGGTAACCGCTTTGTCCAGCTGCAGCACGTTCAGCGCAATAAACAATCCCATCAACAGGAAGATCAGGTACATGATGCTGGCTACCAGGTTGGAGATAGCCGGCGCTTCGGACAAGCGGGTGGAGAAGCGGAAGGTAAGCTTCCGGACGAACTTCGCGAGGAAGTAGAAAATGATGAAAACGATAATGGCTACTGCCATATTCGGCAGCATTTTGATAAACGCTACCAGCCAGTTGTGTAGTTTGTTGTAAATAAGGGTACCGTAAGCGGTGGCCTGGTTTGTATCCATAAGAGATCATTAAGTATAGAATTAATTGCCCAATCACTGCATTATTATCTACAGTTTCAGATATTGAGCAGGTGGTAACCGGAGATATTGCCCGTGGTTTTCAATACATGCCGCGCCACATTATATACTTTCACTTTGCCGAGGTTGCCTTCGAACGCTCCCATATGCGCATGCCCGTGGATGACTGCGGCCACTTTGCGGCGCATGATCGGCTCCGCCAGCCGGGAGCAGCCCAGGAAGGGATAGATTTGCTCCGGTTCGCCCTTTACGGTGTCAATAGAGGGGGAGTAATGCATCAGGGCGATCTTCGGGATGTCCGGATGCTCCTGGTCCAGCCGGGCCAGCGCCCGGTCCAGCAACAGGGCTTCGTTTACGCCTGTTTGCACAAAGGCTTTCATTTCCCCTTCCCCGAACATGGAGAGCATATGGCCGTTAAAGCCGCCTCCAAAGCCTTTGATGCCGGCAAATCCTACTTTGCGGATGATAGTGCATTCCCCGTCCAGGATATGGATATCGTTATGTTCCTGAATGATCTGGCGGATGAGTTTTTGCCGGCCTTTTTCGTAGTCGTGGTTGCCCAGCACCGCTACCACGGGGATGGTGCAGGCTTTCAGCTCTGCGGCGAGGATTTCCGCTTCGGATTCATCGCCGGTATCGGTAAGGTCGCCCGCGAGCAGCAATACATCTGCTCCGGCGGATACCTGTTTAAAAAAGTCCGTCCATTTTCCCTTATCTGCTGAAGTAACGTGTAAATCGCCTGCTGCGGCAATTCTTATCTTTTCCTGCGCCATACTCAAACGGTTTTGATGGTGGTACACTTATAATGCCATTCCAGGATGTCTACTGCGTATTGGGTTTGGTCAATAATGGGTCCCCTGCATACTTTTTCGGTGGGCGGGGGGAGATGGTATTGCATCGCGGCCCGTTCCATCAGTTCATCGAACAGCCAACGGGGAATAATCCGGTGATAGTCCGAAGGGTAAACAAACTGAAACGTTAATAGTTGCGCCAGCAGTAAATGCCAGTGCTGATCCATCCGGAAGAGGATGCGTTTCCAGTCCAGCGGCTCATACCGCATCATGACGTGGTTAACGTCCGCGCCGTCGAAGCGTTCCCGGTTCTGTACGTACAGCTTGCACCAGATCAGTTCCTCCGGGGCAATGAGTTTTACGGGCACATCGGCGAAGACGGCCGGCACGGCATGCTGGTACCAGGTATCGTCCACCCGGCAGATGTTGTTGACCGTATCGAAAATGATGTCGATGAAATGATCGCCCTTAAAGACTTTCGCGAGCCAGCGCACATCCGTGAGCTCCACGGTATAGCCTTCCTGCCGGGAGAAGTATTCCAGTATCCTGGGGTATTCGGTGGACTTGCAGAAGATGTCGAGGTCCTTGGTGTCGCGGTAAATGCCGGTATAATGAAACATGGCAAACGCGCCACCCAGCATGAACGACGCGCCGCTTTCCTGCAGGTGCGTCAAGGCTTCCTTGTAGAAGCTATGGGCAGGACTCTGGTGTACTGCCTCATCAAAAACCATGTGTCCGTTTACATTTGCCATATACTTTAATTCTAAAGAAGCAGAACCAAAGTGCATGCCGTTGTTGACACAGTGTTGTTTGCGTAAAATAAAATGCCCGGACAGGAGACCGTATGAACCTGTCCGGGCAAGGAGAAGCGCAGTGGATTTATCCCACCTGGGCAAAGGCCTGCGCTATATCCTGTTTGATATCTTCAATATGTTCTATCCCCAGGGAAATGCGCAACAGGCCTGGTTCTACGCCGGCTTTGCGTTGTTCTTCCTCGCTGAGCTGCTGGTGCGTGGTAGTGGCGGGGTGGATGATGAGCGTTTTTGCATCGCCCACGTTGGCGAGGTGGTAGATTAACTGTAACGATTGTACGAATTTATCCGCCGCTTCGCGGCCGCCTTTTATTTTAAAGCTCAGCACTCCGCCGAAGCCGTTACGGAGGTATTTTTTACCCAGTTCGTGATATTTATTGCCAGGTAAGCCGGGGTAGTTCACGGAGGTAACCAGCGGTTGCTTTTCCAGCCATTCTGCCAGCGCCTGGGCGTTATCCACGGTGCGCTGTACGCGGAGGGACAAGGTTTCAAGGCCCTGGATGAAGAGGAAGGCGTTTTGCGGGGCCAGGGCCGGGCCCCAGCTGCGCAGGCCTGCCACCCTTGCCCGGATGATATAGGCGATATTGCCAAACGGGCTATGGGAGCCGAAAACTTCCCAGAATTTCATACCGTGGTAGGCATCATCCGGTTCGCTGAACTGTTTGAATTTGCCGTTGCCCCAGTTGTAATTACCGCCGTCTACAATTACGCCGCCGATGCTGGTGCCATGGCCGCCGATCCATTTGGTGGCTGCCTGCACGACAACGTTGGCGCCATATTCAATAGGGCGGGCCAGGTAGCCGGCCGCCCCGAAGGTATTGTCCACGATCAGCGGCAAATCATGCCTGCGCGCGATGGCGCTGATCTTTTCGAAGTCGGGGATGGCAAAGCCCGGGTTGCCGATGGTTTCCACATAAATGGCTTTTGTATTTTCATCTATCAGCGCTTCAAAGCTCTCGGGTTTATCCAGGTCGGCAAACCTCGCGTCAACGCCTATACGCTTAAAGCTCACTTTAAACTGGTTATAGGTACCGCCATATAAATAGGAAGAGGTCACGAAGTTATCGCCAGGGAGGAGGATGTTGTGCAGGGCAATGAACTGGGCCGCCTGACCGGAGGCCACTGCCAGCGCGCCTACGCCGCCTTCCAGCGCCGCCACGCGTTTCTCAAATACATCGGTGGTGGGGTTCATGATGCGGGTGTAGATGTTGCCAAACTGTTTCAGCTGAAACAGGTCTGCCGCATGTTCCGCACTGTCGAACGTATAAGAAGTAGTTTGGTAAATGGGCACTGCGGCCGAATGGGTGGTGGGGTCCGGTTGGTAGCCTGCATGCACCTGCAGGGTGTCGAAATGTAATTGGTGTTTGGACATACGCGGGTTTTTATAAAGCGTTACAAATAGTCTACAAAATAAGTAGACTATTTGTAACAACAAAATATATCCGCAATTATTTTAAGGCGAGCGGCCGTACATATTCCACGAGGGAGAGGAGGAATTTCCCGGGTTCTTCGATTGGAATTAAATGGCTGGAGTGTTCGAACCAGATGCCTTTTTTCATTGGCGCGCTCACCGTGCGAATCCATCTGTTGGCGGGTTCGGCTGGCGTCGTGTAATCATGTCTTCCCATAAACATAAAAACAGGAATGGGGAAGGACTTGACTGGATTAAAATCAGTAGCCAGGAACTCGGACATTACCCGGTCCAGTGTAAAAAGGCTGCCGGAGTCGATTGCCGGCACATCTTCCGGCGCGTATTCCGGCGAGAGGTATGGCGCGCTGTAGAAGTAGGTGGGCTCCGCACGGTAGGCAGCGAGGCCGCCGTAGTACTGTGGCCATTTGCGGGCAATAATGATCCGCTCCCGCGTTACGGGTTTATTGCCGGGATAGGGCGCGATGGTCGCCATTTCTTTTAGGGCCGTATCGTTTTTCAGCCGGGTGGCCTCTTTCATGCCAAATTCAAAACTCAGCTTTTCATTTTCCATCACGTTAATGGCCTGGCCAATGCCTACGTAGGCGTAGAAGAGGTCCGGCCGTTGCAGGGCTGCCCGCATGCCTATAATAGTGCCCCAGCTGTGGCCTGCCAGTATCACTTTTTTGTGGTTATATTTTTTGGAGAGATACTGTGCCAGCTCCACGGCGTCGTTCACGTAATTTTGGATAGTCAGCGTAGGCCCCAGGCCGGTGGTATCATTGAGCCGGTAGGTTTTCCCGGAAGCGCGCTGGTCGTACTGCACGACGGTAAAATATTCTTCCAGGGGCCGTTGAAAAATCCAGCTCACAGGCGCCAGGGGAGAGGCCGGGCCTCCGTGGATAAAGAGGATAATGGGATTGCGGCGGTCCTGCCCGCGCACGGTCACCCACTGTTTCAGGCCACCGATGGGCGCTTCAAAGGATTCCTGGATGCCATCCGGGCTCAGGATGGCACTAAGGTCTTTCATCACCTTCCTGCCGGAAGCATAGCGCACGGAGGCCGGCAGCTGCTGGGCAGTGGCGGTGGTTTGAAAAACGAAAAGGGAAAGCAGCAAAAGGGCCAGCAGGCTGGCTTGTTGTGGTTTGATTTTGGTTGTCGGCATAAACTGGAAACATAAACGTACGTACCGAATGTACGAAATTCTCTATCTTTCTGCTTTAAATCAACGTTACACATGGGACTTTTTTCCGGGCTGCTGGGCAATGCCGGCGCCGTTAGTCAGGAACAACTGGTTAAAGAATATTCCAGGCTGCTGACCGATACAGAACAGATACAGATGGGCTTTAAACTCATCCGGGATGTATTTCTTTTTACTAACAAGCGCCTGATCCTGGTGAACAAACAAGGGATTACCGGCAGTAAAACGGAGTATATCAGTATTGCGTACAAGAGCATTTCCCGCTTCAGCGTGGAGACGGCGGGCACCTTCGACCTGGATGCGGAGCTGAAAATATGGGTGTCCAGCGAGCTGCATCCCAGTATTGTGAAGCAGTTTAACAAGTCGGTAGATGTGTATGAGGTGCAGAAAGTACTGGCGCATCATGTGTTGGGCTAACCTTCGTACCTTTGCCGCGCATTCATTCAATTGCTAAACAGCCGTGCATATGCATTTCTCCATACAACCCACTTTGTCAAATGAGAAGGCTACGCTGATCCCCCTGGAAGAGGCGGACTTCGAAGCCTTGTACGCCGTTGCCTCCGATCCCGCCATCTGGGAGCAGCATCCGAATAAAGACCGTTACAAACGGGAGGTATTCCGTTCCTTCTTCGATGGCGCCCTTGCCAGCGGAGGAGCGTTTAAGATCATAGATAAAGCCAGCGGCGAGCTGGCGGGCAGCACGCGCTTTTATGATTACGATGCGGCGGCCAACAGCATCCTGATCGGCTATACGTTTTATGCCACCAGGTTTTGGGGGACCGGTATCAATCCTTCCGTCAAGCAGCTGATGCTGGATTATATTTTTCAATTCGTGGATACGGTGGTCTTCCACGTGGGGGCGAACAACATCCGTTCCCAAATGGCCATGACACGCCTCGGCGCCGTGAAGGTAGCGGAAAAGGAAGTGGCTTATTTTGCAGAACCAACCCGCCATAATTTTGTGTATGAGATACAAAAGGGAGACTGGCGGTAATTTTATAAGATGAGTATTTTTGATCTGATCATTATTGATCCCAGCAGGATCGTCCTGGAGGATGTTTTCTTCAGCGAGGCTAATAAAGCGGCATTGGAACAGGTGGTAAAAGAACACCGCTACATCGGCGAGTTGAAGCAATACGGGCTGCCGGTAGATAACAAGATATTGTTGCACGGGCAATCGGGCTGCGGCAAAACCACCACCGCCAAAGCGATTGCCAACGCGTTGCAGAAGAACCTTGTTATTCTCAACCTCAGCACCCTGGTATCGTCCAAGCTGGGGGAAACATCGCATAACCTGAAAATGGTGTTCGACAAGGCTATACGGGACAAGGCCGTATTGTTCCTGGACGAGTTTGACCAGATCGGGAAAATGCGTGCTACGGATGATCATGATTCCGGGGAAATGCGCCGCCTGGTCAATACGCTGTTGCAGCTGATCGACTATTTTCCGCACGATTGTATCCTCGTTTGCGCTACTAATTTTTACGACCTGATAGATCCTGCGCTGCTGCGCCGTTTCCAGCTCAAACTGAAATATGAGCTGCCGGGCAGCACGGAGCTGGACGCGTTTTATGATAAGAAGCTGGAGCGCTTTCCTGCGCACCTGCGGGATATTCCGCGTCATTACGATATTTCTTACGCGGAAGCGGAAGATTATATTAATACCAGTATGAAAGCTTTGATTATTGCGGAGTTGGAGCAAAGGGAGCTGGTAATGGAGCAGGGGTGAAAAGGCTTGATTGGCGGAAGGTGGGCAAGGGAAGCTGCGCTGTTAAAGCATAAAAAATTCCTTAAACCGGAACCTGCGATTCCGGTTTAAGGCAAACAAAACATCCTTCCCACCAGCTACTTCAGAAAGCAAATCACCGGTATCGTAGCAATGAACAGGTACACGAAGTAGTGATAGGTCTTATCATCCGCCTTGCTGGTCCTGAACCGCATGACCCGGTAGGCGACCACCCCATGGTACACATACTGCGCCACTATGAGCGCGATCACCCAGGTGGAGAAATTCTCCTGGCTTACGATCGCGAAGTAATACAGTATAGGCGACACCGTTAGGAAGTACACGAACAGCATCTTCCGGGACAGGAGGTCCCCAAATTGCAACGGCAACGTTTTGCGGTGCATTACGGCATCGCCGACCTGGTCCCGCAGGTCCTGCACGGGCAGCCCAAAGCCCGCCCAGATGCTCAGGAAGATGATGAACTGCCAAACGTTGTGGCTGATGGTGGGCGTCGTCAGCTGCCATTCCGCCCCCATGAGGGCTACCGTACCTGCGGAAATGCAGATCAGGTTTTTGGTCACCCAGTGCCGGCTTCCCCAGCCGCACAGCACGATGGTAATGACCTGCCAGGCAATGGCAAACAGCAGCACTTTAAACAGGTAAGCTACGATAATGAAGCAGGCGTTGTAGATCAGCAGCCTGATAATGGCGCCACGCCTCGTGACCAATCCGGCCGGCAAAGGCCTGTCCGGTTTGTTAATTGCATCCTCTTCCACCGAATTGACCTGGTTGGCCACGCAAAAGGTGAGAATGTACAGCATGGTATAGACCGTGCACATAAGGAAGGCCAGGGGAAAGTCCTGGATGTGCCTGTTCTCATAGATCCATGCAGTGATGAAGGTGGTGTAGCAGGGGACAATAGTATCCCAGAAGTCATTCCTGACAAATCTCCAGATGAGTTTGGACTCGAAAAATAAAGTATTCACAGTTAGCAAAAATTGGTACCACGATAAATATATCATTCTTGCTGCTACTGCGGAAGCCTGTAGGGAGAAATGTAAAAGGAATGTAAGATCAGCAGCGAAGCTGAGCCTGGACGGCGCTATACAGCTCTTTGACCTTGAAAGGTTTATGCAGTCGGATAGTACCACTGCTTAAACTATTGGCAGGTATGTCGGCTGTCTGGCCGGTGATCAATATGACCGGGATGTTACGGAGCCGGAGGTCTTTCCGTAATAGGGCTATCAGGTCGGTGCCGAGCATTTCCGGCATGTTCAGATCAGTGATGATAAGGTCGGGCACCTTCTGGTCCATCAGCTGAATCCCTTCGTTAGCACTGCCTGTAACCGTAACAGTGGCGTTTTTGTCTTTGAGGGTTCGACTCAGCGCTACCTGGTTCATGAGGTCATCTTCAATCACGAGAATATTAAAACCGGTAAGGTCGAAGTCTACTTTTTCTTCTTCCGCAGCAGTAATATTGGCAGCATCCTTTACCGGCAGTTGAACTGTAAACAATACTACATTATTTTCCGCATTCACGGTAATTTTTCCCTGTAATCTTAACACGAGGTAGTGGGTGATATACAGTCCCAGGCCTGTACTGTCGAATTTTGACTGGTTAGCGGATTCAAAAGGCTCAAACAGCCTGGCGATCCGGTTTTTGGAAATCGTGCCCGGGTTGGAGACTTCCAGGGTAAGGGTTCCGTTTTCCTTGCGGGCGTTGATCCGGATGGTGGCCCCGGTGCTGCTGTGTTTGATGGCGTTGGTCAGGAGGTTGTTGACGATCTTCGTCAGCGCGAGCCTGTCCGTACTGATGGAGCCGGCCACGTCGCAGGTCAGCACGATGTTCTTTTGCTGCAGGTTGCCCAGGATGTTGAAAATGTTCACCTTGTCCTGCAGGAAGGGTTGCAGCTCTATCACGCTTTCGACGGACTCTTCTTCCTTGCCGGCTTCGATTTTCGTAAGCAGCAATCCGTTGTTGATAATGTCCAGCGCCTGCGCGGAGGAGCTTTTCAGGCAGGTGATGAGGTGTTGCTGTTCGGCGGCGCTCAGTTTGGCGCTGTCGATCAGCTGCGCAAAGGTGACGATGGTATGAATGGTATTTCTCAGTTCATGATTGATCTCGGCATGGTACAACGCCTTTTCTCTGTTCAATCGCGATACTTCTTTCAACGAGCGGTCGTTCTGATTGATCAGCAACCAGGTACTGAAACCGATTAGCGCCAACATGGCTATCCAACAAATTAACTTGATATCCGCGGAAGCGTCGTAACTGAGTTCCAGCGGTTTAATCAGCACATAGGTGCTGTTGAGGCCAATGGCGGTAAACAGGAGGATCGCGACGATGAGGCAAAAGATGCGTACGCCCCAGCGCTTGTACACTGAAAAGGAGGAACCGATTAAAAATGTCAGCAAAAACGCTGTGATTAAAGCTTCGGGCATGGCAGGTCCCAGGAGGGCGCCGAAATAACAGGCAAAAACGGTATGCGTCAACACGGTACCCAGGGTGCCAAATTCGTATATCCTGCGGGAGTTAAACCAGATGACGGTTGCAAAACAAAGGCATTCTACCGCCACGCCAATGATCAGGTAAATACTGTTGGTGAGATAATAGAAATAGCTGCCAATTACCGCCAGGAATATGGATGTCAGCAAAGCCAGGGCATTGATGACAATCACACTGTTATACTGATTTCCCGCATCCGAAGGCACTCCGGCAAAAATAATCTTCCGAATAAATTTAATCATCTCAGTGTTTTTTGAGGGCGGCACGTATTCTGGTTTTCAATAGAATATTGGCTACTTTGCCAAACGTGTAATCCATAGCATGTAACATTTACAGTTGTAGTTCGGGTAGCAGTGCTACCTGTTTAGGGGGAGCGTAAATTACGGATATTTTCTCATTAGCAACTCCCGCTTATGGAACTTGTTAAATTTAACAACTGTAACATTATCGGACAGTAGTGTATCGTTTTCGAACATATATTTTGTATTGTTAATTTGTAAATGTTTATTTAGTAAGATATGGATGCCCCGGCATATAATTTTCTGCGGCCCTTTAAACTTCTTCCGCCATGCTGAAAACCTGGATGCTGACTGCTTTCCGTTACCTGCGCAAGCACCCGCGATTTACCTGGCTCAATGTAGCCGGACTATCCATCGCGCTGGCTGCGGTGCTGCTTATCAGCAGATGGGTGATCGCCGAATATGAAACGGACCGGTTTCATAGTACCCAAGGGCGATTATACCAGGTAATGGAAAACAGGACCCAGGAAGGCCGCATTGTTACCGCTGCGGAGACCTCGCCGTTGTTGGGCGAAACGCTTCCGGCGCAATTCCCGGAAGTAGAGATGGCCGTTACCACCACGCCGGAAAACTGGTTCCCCAAAGTAGCCGTCACCGCGGAGGATAAGCCTGTACGGGCGGCCGCCGTTTTTGCCGGAAAGGATTACTTCCGGCTGTTCGACTATCCGTTGCTGTTGGGGCAGCCTGCGCAGGTGCTGGCGGACAAGCAGGACATTGTCATCTCCCAAAAACTGGCTACCGCTTTATTCGGCCATCCCGCCGCCGCCATCGGGAAAACAATTTCCTGGCAGCTCCTGAACCTGAAACGCACTTCCGTGATAGCCGGCGTGAGCGATGATATCCCCGCTGCCTCCAGCATCCGGTTTGACATGGTGTTGCCGTTTGAGGTGTTTAAGGATATTATGCAGATACCAGGGACCCTGGATGGCAGCAATGCCTCGGGACCTTTCCATACCTACCTTGCCTTACGCCGGGGCGCCAGTGCCGCTGTCTTTGAAAAGAAATTGAGCCGCTGGATCAGCAGTTTCAATAACCAGCCGAGAGAGCTGCTGCTGGCCGATTATGCGGACAACTACCTGTATAGCCTATACGAAAATGGTCGCCCTTCCGGCGGCCGCATCACCTATATCAAATTATTTGCCGGGATTGCTATTCTTATCCTGATCATCGCCTGCATCAACTTCATGAACCTTACGACTGCCGGCGCTTCCAGGCGTATGAAAGAGATAGGCGTACGTAAGACCATGGGCGCGGCGCGCAGCTCCCTGATCCGGCAATTCCTGCTGGAATCCATTGGCATTGCACTGCTCTCTGCCATAGCTGCCGTGCTGCTGGCGGGTTTGCTGCTACCTTATTTTAACCAGGTTACCGGTAAAGCTATGCGTTTGCTGGAGGGGCCGTACATGTGGGGCCTGCTGGCGGCGCTGCCGCTCATTGCCGGGTTGCTGGCCGGCTGCTATCCTGCCTTTTACCTCTCCGGCTTAAAACCCGCCGCGGTACTGAAAGGCAAGCTGCCGGTAAATATCCGGGAGCTGTTTGCGAGAAAAGGATTGCTGACTTTCCAGTTCACCATATCGCTGGTATTGCTCTGCGCCGTACTGGTGTTGTACCGCCAGCTGAACTATCTTCAGCAAACTTCTCCGGGCTTTGATAAGGACCAGGTAATCACTTTTGAAGCGGAAGGCCGCATCGCCACCAACCTGCCTGACTACCTGCAGGCCGTAAAGCAGGTGCCGGGCATCACGCAAAGCGCTGCCATGGTGGGTAATATGACGGCACTGCATGCAGCGGAAGTAAAAGTTACGGCAGCAGGCCGGGAGTATCAGCTGATGCTGCAAAATGTAAACGCGACGAAAGGCCTTGTGGAAACACTGGGCATCCCGCTGCTGGCTGGTAGTTGCTTTGCCGGCAATGCGGCAGTCGACAGTGGAAAGGTAATGCTGAACCAGGCCGCAGTAGCGGCGCTCGGGCTGAGGGACCCGGTCGGGAAACTGATCCGGATAGGGGACCAGCAGCGCCGTATCATCGGCGTTACTGCCAACTTCCACAGCCAATCCCTGCATGAACCCATCCAGCCGGTCGTCTTCCAGGTGGACGACCTGGTGCAAACCATCCTGCTGCGTTTGACCGCAGGGCAGGAGCAGGCAACGCTGGCCGCGCTGAAAGCCTTCACGGAAAAATACAACCCTGGATTTGCGTTTGAATACCGCTTCCTCAATGATACTTACCAGGCCCAGTATGCGACGGAGCAACAGGTAGCCCGCCTGAGCGCCAGCTTTGCCGCGGTGGCGCTCAGCCTCTGCTGCCTGGGTATTTTCGGGCTTACGGCTTACTCGGCGCAGCTCCGGCGGAAGGAGATAGGGATACGAAAAGTTTTGGGCGCTTCACTGGCGGATATACTCTGGTTATTTTCGGGTGATTTTAAAATTGCATTGTTGTTATCGTTTGCCATTGCTATGCGTGTGGCATGGTGGGGCATGCACCGATGGTTGTCGGGGTACGCTTATCATATTCATCCTGGATGGGTATGGATCATTTTGCCGGGAGTGGTGATGGTTATTTTGGTGGCAGGAGCGATGTTGCTGCAAACGTTGCAGGCGTGGAAGGTGGGGGCGGTGGAGCATTTGCGCGCAGAATAGGGGAAGGGCCTTCCTGTAAGCGGAGTACGGAAGGACCTCCCTGCGCGCGGAATAGAAAACGCCTCCCTGTAACTTATCCATCCCTCCGCCCGTTTAACATTTCATACCAGCATATTATGCTGCAATAACCTATTTTTATCACCAAAGCGTAGCACAAGATAAATTGATCGCTCATGAACCGACTCCATTATTGCTTAGTTAGCTTATTCGCTGTAGTAACCCTGTTTGCCTGCTCAAACGATCCGGAAGTAACACCTCCCACCATTCCCCTCGGCAGTACAGACGTAAAAATCTGGGCGGGAAAAGATACCAGCATCAGCATCAACGATACGGCCGTTTCTGCCATTACCCTGAATTCTTCCAACACGGATGTCGCGACCATCAAGCTGGAAGGCCGCAAGATACAGATCCACGCGGTCAAGGAAGGCGTAACCACCGTTTTGCTGAATGCGCCGGGCAACCGGCAGGGCGCCCTTACGGTGCGCATCATTGGCATAGGTGGCGGTACCGGTTGGCGGCGGGTAGACAGGAATGACAAATTTCCCCTCGTCATTTCCGTACAGGCGGCCGATGCCGCATTCGCCGAAAAGCTGAAAACGCAGCTGGCGGACGAAATCCTGGGCAAGGTAACAGACGGACCGGCGGCACTGATTTTCACGGGCACGGATAGCGGCACGTTTGTGGAAGGCCGCGGATCCAAAATGATCCGTGAAGGCAACTATACTTTCCGCAACCTTACGCTCACCCTGAACCCGGGCGCTACGCAGGAACTGTACACCCTTGTACCGCAAAACCTCACTACCTTCAAAATGGTGCGGGACAGAACGGAAGAATTCAAGGCAGCCAACCCTGATAAAGGCATTGAACTCGTGAAGGTGGAAACATACTGGGGTAAGATCAATACACCCGGTTGATCCATTGTCGTAATACTCCGGCATATTGTCGCAAAAGCACCGCCTGAATGAGGGGGTGCTTTTCTATTTTTGGGAAAGTAACCATACAATAAATCCATATGCAAGTACAAACAACGCCAGGCAGCTATGCCGATGTAAACGGACTTCAGCTTTATTATGAAATTCATGGAAGCGGATTTCCGCTGGTATTGCTGCATGGCGGCGGTAGCACCATCGAAACGACTTATGGGCGCGTATTGGCCGAGCTGGCGAAGGACCACCTCGTGATAGCGGTGGAGTTACAGGCGCACGGCCATACCAGGGATATTGACCGGCCTTTGTCCTTTCAGCAGGATGCGGACGATGTGGCTGCCTTGCTCGGGCAACTAAATGTAGCCCAGGCCGATTTTATGGGATTCAGTAACGGCGGCACTACCTGCCTGCAGATTGCTATCCGTCACTCGCAACTGGTCCGGAAGCTGGTTTTAATGTCTGCCAGTTATAAAAAAGATGGTCATATCCCTGGTTTCTTTGACGGATTCGATGGGGTTTCCTTGAAGGATATGCCAGCCCCGCTTGTAGAAGGCTTTTTAAAAGCCAACCCGGACGCCGCCGGCCTGCAGGCCATGTTTGAACGGGATGTTGCGAGAATGAAGGCTTACACAGATATACCGGATACGGATATACGAAATATCCAGGCGCCGGCAATGGTGATTAACGGCAACCAGGATGTGATCACGAACGAGCATGCTCTGGAACTGGCCCGGATCTTACAACGAGGGCAGGTGGTAATACTACCCGGACTGCATGGCGCTTACATTGGGGAAATTTGTTCGCCCACGCCGGAAAGCCGCGTTCCGTTGCTCACCGTTGCAATGATTAAAGAGTTTCTGGCAGCTGGTTAATTGCCATCCATCCCTAAAACTCAATATTTTCCTGCACCGCCGCCAGCGGTATATCACTACCCGCATCCACCACGCCTATAATGGAATACTTCCCTTTAGGCAGCGACTGCGGAATATGAAAACTCAGCACCCGCTTCTGCCCCGGGAACATGGGGAATTGGGGGAAGTCCACCTTTGTTCTTTCATTGGTAGATACATTGGATAACTCCAGGTAGCTGTTTACCTCTATCTGCATTTTCCCGGTATTTTCACACACGAGGTTGCAGGTGCGGGCACTGTCCGTAGGCAGCTTGAAATCCAGTATCTGCACATCCCGCTCTGTAAACGATGGCGGCGTTTGGTAGAGGTGTATCCCTACGCGCATGCGGTTATGTACCTTCGTTTTCATGCCTTTGGCATCTTCCACTACCTGCTCCTGCGTGGTTTCGAGGAACAGCATGGCCCACTTCATTTCCGCCGTGGCAGCGCTGTCTGGCGGCGCGGTGATTTTCACCGGCAGTTCCACCGTTTGCCCTGGTTCCACTTCCAGGAAGGATTTATCCATGCTCACCCATTTGGCGCAGCTGTGATGGGTGCTGCCGGGAGGGGAGTAAATATGTGCGCCCACGGTATCCCGGTCAAAGTCATTGATGTAAATGGTGAACTGCTTTTTCACCGGGAGGTGATTGGTGATCAGCACTTTGCCCACGGAAGTTTGTCCGTTGGCCAGCCTGAACTCTATGGTGGCGGGGCGTATCAGTAGGCCACCGGCAGGCGCGGTAGCCTGGCCTTTGGCCTTGGGTGCAATGGTGTCAGTTTTAGCGGGGGGCGTGTTGGCATTCACGGCCTGGCCGCCTGCGGGAGGGGGAACTGTATCGGTCTTTGTAGGCGCGAGGTTCGCTTTTACTGCTTTAATATTAATGCCAGCCATATCAGCCTTCGGCATTCCCGCTTCTGCGGCCTGGTTCCGGCCCTTAGTGCCATAGGCAACGCCAGCTTTCAGCATACATTCCTTGCCATTAATATTAATGCCAGCCATATCACCCTCCGCCGCCAGCACCCTCACACTAATAACCATAATCAACAATCCTGTTTTCATACGTTGGGATATTATTCGTTACCAGATCTGATGTCATCATGATAAATAATCCGCTCCAATTTTTGGATGTCATAAATGATGATCTTACCGTCCTGTATCTGGATGATATGCTCATCCCGGAGGTCGCTCAACGTGCGTATCAGCGACTCCTTGGCCACACCGGCAATAGCGGCGAGGTTGCACCTGCTGATGTTCAGGGAGAACTCCTCTTCGCCATTGGGGTTATACTTGTGGTAGGTAAACAGTAAGGCTTCTCCCACCTTCTTACGGAGAGAGCTATACGCCATGCGCAGCATCTGCTCCTGCTTGTCGGCAATATTGCGGGTGAGGATGCGCACGATGTCCAGCAGGAATGCGGTGTTGTATTGAAAGAGGAAGCTGAGGTCGTCCCTGGAAATAAACACCAGTTCCGCTTCTTCAATCACCTCGGCCGTTTCCCGGTACCGGCCGCCTTCCATCAACGCCTGGAAGCCGATGAAGTCGCCCTCATGGTACAAGCCCGTGATCAGCTCTTTGCCATCCTCATTCCACTTACTGGTTTTTACCTTCCCTTTCAGGACGTAAAAAATAGAGGTGGCCGATTTGCCCTCGTGGTACACGATCCGCTTCTTTTTAAGGTGCATCAGGTTTCCTTCTTCAATCTGCATCCGAAGTAATTCATCGATGGTGGAGGCCGGATTGATAGGAGTGTCTGCTTCGTCTGAAATCATTACCTTTTTCATCTTAGAATAATTAGAATAGTTACGGCGTACATATGATTTGCTGTCAAATGGCTATTCAACAACGTGGGGATATGGTCGCAATTTTCGAACGGAATAATGGGGTTCGTTACAGCCGCTCTTTTAGCGACCTTTTGGGGTAAATGCCTTGTACATGGTTACGACAAAAAATAAAGCTGTGTTTCCGGTTGCATATTATGGTTGTTTTGGTTTAAAGAATCTGATTTCCCGGCTCTTGTCTATGATCTCGAAATTAACCGTAGCATCCGTTTTTACCGTCAGGTCCACCTGGTAGGCCATGACCCTGGGTTTGATCTTATCAGTAAAAGCTTCCGGGTTTAACGATACGATGTATTTTCCTGCGGGTACATTGATAAAATACGCTCCTTTCATATCGGTGAGCGTGCTGAAACTTATGCCTGCGCTGTCAGTCGCAATCACCTTTATATTTTCCAGCCGCACGTTGGTAGCTGCAATGGAATCCGTTTTAATATTCAAAAAGCCTGCAATCACACTACTCTTTTTAAAAGGCAAGGGCAGGGTCATATCCCTGGTCACTGTAATCGTCTGCGACAGGCCACCCGCCGGGATGATCCCTTTTTCAGCGTTAACTGCCCTAAACTGTAATTTGTAGTTATCCGGTTCTATGTGTTTATAGCTGATCAGCCCATTGGCATCAGAGATAAATGCTATATCATTTATGCTGACTTCCAGGTTTCGTATAGGGCGCTCTCCGGGGTCTTTTATGCTATTACCGTTAACATCATAGAACGGCAAAAGGTTTAACGTATAATAGCGGCGTTGGTAGAATATCGGGATATTGAATTTTTTCCGCACGTTCAGGCTTACATACTGCTGGTTAATGCCATTGGGAGCGTCCGTTTCGGGCGTGCCCAGCGGGATGTTGGCCATCAGGTTTACGTCCAGCCCATTATGGAAGTTATGATAGGTGATGTTGCCGCCTACCATGTTATTAATGCGGTTATCGTACAGGGATTTGGAGAGGTTGTAAAACAGGTTCACCCGCAGGCGCTTCAATGTCGTGAAGTTCACGAAAGGCCCTGCCAGTATGGTTTGCTGGTAGTTGACAAAGTTCTTGTCCACTGACCGGTCAAACATCGGCGTTTGTACAAAGTACCCTTTTAAACCTACAATTTTGTAGGTACCTACCAGGGAGGTGGTATTCAGGTACACCGGCTTCTTATCCTTACCGTACGCGGGATCGTAGCCGTTGATGGTATTCAGAAATATGCTGCCGGCCTTACCAAACTTTTGCTGGTACACCAGTTCCGCGAACGCGTATTCCGGCAGGGTGTTGTTGATACTGCCTTCCTGGCGCAGCTTTCCCACGCTCAGGGCCGTATTGCCGCCGTTGATGTAATAGCCGTAGGTGAGCCCGTATTTGGTGAAGTTATACTTCAGGTCGTCCGTATTGTAAATCGTATCCCGGAGAAGGGTTACGCCGGATTGATTGTACTGGTAAAAGGCCCCGATGCCGCTTTTGCCCAGTCGCCAGGTCAGGTTGTGGGATTGAATCCGGAGCCCTTTTGTAAGGCCGGGATACCCGTCGCTGTTGTATTGCATCTGGCTCACAAAGCCCACCTTCTTGCTGCCGGCCGTAAAGGTATAACCTGCTGCAAAGCCGATTTTATTCTGCGGGTCAAATGGACGCCTGTCAAAGGTGAAGTCCTGTCCTACGCCGGCATTGACGGTGAGGGAGAGGTTTTCCTTTTTCAGGACTAATGCCTCGTTACTGAACAGGATGCTGTTGTAGCGGGTGCTGGTGTCATGGTTCGCGGAAATGGCCTGCGTCAGCAGCACTTTACCAACATTATACTGCGCGCTCAGGGTAGCATTGTCATTCGTAAACCCGGGTATGTTATTATGGATGGATGCTCCGGCGCTGATATAAGTCCCCGGTTTGGGTTTGTAGGTAACGCGCCCGCCCGTGCCGTAGGTATAGAAGTACTTGATTTCATTCATTAATCCGCCGTAGAACGTCCACAGGGGCGTGCTGTATTCCACCCCGAAAACATTCCGCTCCAGCGTATTGCCCATCCCGTACTGTTTGGTGCGGTAAAAGAAGTTCAGGTTGCGGTCATTGGCCATGGCGATTTCGCCCCGTGCGCCCATGTAATAATTGAACTGATCCCCCCATTTGATAAAACCTGCTTCCACGGTAAAGGGGAAGGTATTGAAAGGAGAGGGGTGGGCTTTTAACTCACTTTGGATGCGTTCCAGGGTCACGACGTTCATGTAGCTGGTACCGGAAGTGTCTTCCACGGTAACGGCTATTTTCTCCCGCTGCAGGCGGTTCCACTGATTTTCGGTAATCCGGATCTGGTAAGTAAATACAGTATCCATACCTGGTCGTAATTTCAGTTTCAGTTGATGGTTGAGGTCCAGGGCATTGTCTTTGAACTCCGTCGTGTAGATGCCGTCTACAGTACCGTAATTCCTGATTTTGGTGGTGATGCTGACGATTCTTTCCTCGCCTTTCAGCTGTACTAGTTGTGTAAGCGGGGTTACTGCAAACGCGCTGACAGGATCTGCTTTAATCTGATAGGTAACCAGCTGCTCTACGCCCGACTGCTCGCGGATGCGTACGGATACCGGCATCCATTTGGCAGGGGAATTTTGTTGCTTCATGACAATCACCGGTATCACCCACGATTCTTTGGGGCCAAGCTGTTTTCTGACCGCTTTCGCCGGGGCCAGGAGCCGCCAGCAATCGGGTACCAGAATAGATACGGTGAAATCCACATTATGGTTTTCCGTATTGGTAATCCTGAAGTTATTGTACAAAAACTGAATGTCTTTTTCCGCCGCCAGGGAGTCTTTATGCTGAATGGATAAGGCACTCCCGTTCTGCGCAACCAGCTTTGTGCAGGTGATATTGCAGCCGAATAACAGCGCAATACGCAGGATCGGGGGTAACCAGCATTTCATAAAGTATCAGCGCGGGGTTGGGGGTGGGTATCGAATCTACAATTGAATATCACTTCACTATAAAGCAGGCAAGCCTTTCCCGGGGAAAAGGCTTACCTGCGCCTAAGACGGAATTATAACTGTGTTGCTGTTAAAACTACGTCAAGTCCGTACAGACCGCCGCCGTAAGACCATCCTGGGTCTGCTTTGAAGCGTACGCTGAATTGTTTGTTTGCTCCTGCTGTACCGCCACTGATCAAAGGCGCATTAGAAGTGCTCAATGCAGTAAATGACGGGGCATTGTTGGTACCGCCAGTGCTGTTTGCACTGCAACGATATTTCAGAATGCTGCATGGCATGTTTGGATTGGTAGGGCTCAGCGGGTTAAAATAAGAGAATGTTGCTGATGCAGCTTTGATAGTAACATTAAAGTTACGGTTGGAGTAAACAGAAAAGTCACTGGTAGGATTGCCCCAGATGTCCACCAGGTCTTCCCCGTTGGTGTAATCTGAAGCAGAATTAAAGATTGCACCCATACCATCCACAGGTGGATTGATCTGGATGATGTTTGACAGTACTAAACCAACGTGAACGGTGGAGTGGTCTGAAGCTTGAGCAAAACAGCTCATTGAGGCCAGCGCAATAGCAGCCGATAAGAACAACGCTTTCATTTTTTTGGGTTTTAAGTTCTGAGGTAAAAAACAAACCAGCAACTGAATAGTTAGTAATGTTCATTGCGGTTTACGATCACAATATTAGAGAGTTTATATTTTCAGATTGATGACCGTCATCACCATTTCTAAATTTTTGTTAAAAATCTCCGGGGTTAATGAATTGTTATTGCTAAACATCAATACTGATAAGGGTTTCAGGCTATCGCTACGGACCGGTTAATGCGTAATTATTTTTTAAAAAGTACAAAAATGGGTGAAAACACGGTAGGGTTTACGTGTTTATACGGGGCGATTGTCCAGTGCTTCGTACGTCCGTACCCGTTAGTAACGGAAAGCGGGTTCAGGAGGGTAATGCCTTTTTCCGAAAGGCCGCTGGACTGGTGCCGCTATATCGACGGAACTGCCGCCCCAGGTGGCTTTCATCGTTAAAGCCCAATTCTGCCGCTATCTGCCCGATGGTCAGATTACTATGCAGCAACCGGTGCTGCACCATGCGGATTTTGTGTTGCGTGATGTAATGTTGTAAACTTTCGCCGGTATATTTCCGGAAATACTCGCCTACATAATTTGGTGAGAGGTTAAAGGTTTCCGCCAGGTGATCCACACGCAGCTTATCTGCTTCCCCGATGTGCTGCCGGATGTAAAGCAGCATGCGGCTAATAACAGGCTCTTCGCCATTGGGGCAGACTTTGGCGTTGGCGCTACCCGCCACGTTACGCATCAGTATGTTGAGCATCAGGGTGACCAGATGCTGTAAATTCTCCTCATGATAATCCCTTTGACCTTCATACTCTGTGATCAGCTGGCGGATAAGCGTGGCGATCATTTCGCAATCACCCCGATGGGTGATCTGTACTTCCTGGAAACGGTTGTGATGAAAGAAAATATGTTCCAGCTGTTGCAGCCATTGACTCGTCCTTTCCTTGTCAGCCGGGGATTTGCTCTGATGCAAAAAGACTTCCGAAAAACGGATACTGCAAAGCCGGGTAGGGGCGTCACTCTCAAAACCCCGGCAGTCCAGCGGCGTATATAAATAGATATGCCCTTTCGCGTAAGGGTAATTATTCCTGTTGAGCGTGCGCATGCCCGAGCCTTCCATCACCTGTACCAATTCAAAAAAATGATGCACGAGAGGGCGCTCATTCCAGTGCTCCAGGTCGGAAACATACAATTCAAAGGGCCGGTGTAATGCTCTGTTTGCCATAACCTGCAAATTTACAAAACAAACCTTTTTTTGTACCTGTTCCGGCGTAACAGTCCCGCCTACCTTTGATGCGTAAAAAATGAATCAACAGATGAAACACCTATTACTGACGCCTCTGACTTATAAGCAGCAAACATTTAACAACAGGATCGTAATGGCCCCTATGAGCCGCCGCCGCGCGGAAGGCGCCATGCCACAGGAAAACATGGGCATCTATTACGCCCAGCGCGCCGGGGCAGGCCTCATCATTGCAGAAAATACCGCAGTATCACCCAACGGGGTGGGCTATCTGAATATTCCCGGCATCTTCAACGATGCGCAGCAGGCCGCCTGGAAAAAGATTACCGGCCAGGTGCATGCCCGGGGAGGCAAAATATTCCTGCAGCTGGTGCATACAGGCCGTATCGGTCACCCAGCCAACCAATGGCAGCAGCCGGTGGTAGGCGCATCCGCGCTTCCTGCAGCCGGCGTGCTCCGCACCCCTTATGACGCGCAGGCGCCCTTTCCCGTGCCGCATGCGCTGACGACCCAGGAAGCGGATGGCCTGGTAGCAGCGCATGTGCAGGCAGCAGAAAGGGCCATCGCCGCCGGGTTTGACGGGGTGGAAGTGCATGGCGCACACGGCTTTCTTCCCATGCAATTTCTGCACCCGCTTACCAACAACAGAACGGATAAATACGGGGGCTCTATTGAAAACCGCAGCCGCTTCCTGCTGGACGTCCTGAAGGGCATCATGGACGCCATCGGTCCGGAACGTACAGGGCTGCGCCTTTCGCCCTTCTCCGGGTTGAACGACCTGCCGCCTTTTCCTGAAGAACTGGCTACCTACCGGTACATCGTAGAGGAGCTGCGTAAAACATCCCTGCTGTATATCCACCTGTCAGACCAATCCACCAACGGCGAGCCCCCGATTCCCCACTGGTATTTACAGGAACTGCGGGAACGCTTCCCCAACCTCATTATCCTTGCCGGCGGCTATACGCAGGCAACGGCAACAGCCATGCTGGAAGCGGGACTGGCGGACCTGATTGCGTTTGGCAGGCCCTTCATCTCCAACCCTGACCTGCCGGAAAGGTTCCGCCATGGCTGGCCGCTGGCGCCGGCCGACGAGGCTACCTTCTACCACGGAGGCGATCATGGACTGATCGATTACCCTTCGTACAGCCGTCCCCGTGAGTGCGCCCATGCCGCAGGGTGAAGCGCTTCTCCGGAAGGGATCCGTTGCTTATCTTTGTAAACTGTAGTGTTTTCAAATACAATGATTTGTTAATATTACAGCAACGGTTTGTCTATGTGTCAGACCTGTATTAGATTGAGCAAAATCTCTGGACACAATTGGTAAGAAAGGCTTCGATAATATTACTACTGTTACTGTGCGGGTTGTTGGCAAATGCGCAGCAGGTGCAGATCAAAGGCACCGTGTATGAGCGTACCCAAAGTATGGGGCTGCCGGGCGTGAGCGTACATTCTACCGGTGGCGGCGGCGCCATTACGGACTCCCTCGGCCGATATACCATTAAAGTAGGCGTCAACGACTCGCTCCGCTTTTCCTACCAGGGGAAGTCCACCCAGCTATTCCCCGTAAAAGAAATCAGCCTGGTCCGGCCTTTTGATATGAAACTCTATGTAGACGTGAAGACGCTGCCTACCGTAGAAGTATTCGCCAAATCCAGGACCTACCAATCCGATTCCCTGGAACGGCGCCGGGAGTACGGCCGGTATTTCGACTATGCGCCTGAATACCTGACCACCAACCCCGGCGGGGCCACCTATGGCGGCGCCGGCGTCAACCTGGATGCACTCTTCAGCCTCGGAAAGATCAAACGCATGGAGAACTTCCGCAAACTGCTCGTGCGGGAAGAACAGGAAAAGTTCGTAGACAACCGCTTCACCAAAGCCCTCGTACAAAAAATCACAGGGCTGGAAGGGGAAATGCTGGACGGTTATATGATCGAATACCGGCCCACCTACGAAATGCTCCTGAGCTTCGAAAATGAATACGATTACCTCCGGTTTATCAAGGAGTCCGGCGAGGATTATGCGAACTGGTGGCGGAGGAACCACTTTAAACAGGCAAAACGGCCCTGATGAGCTATCATTTTTCTTATAGATACCTATTAGTTATATTCTTTTTCTGATAAAATGCCGTGGGGTACCTTTGTGTAGCAAAACACAAAAACACAAACCACGAATATGACTAAAGTATTGATAATCAATGGCGGACAATCTTTCGGGCATTCCGGAGGACAATTTAACCAGACCGTAACCGGCGTTAGTGAAGCGTTTTTTAGCAGCCAGCCGGGATATGAAGTGAAAACGACCCACGTGGCGGAAGCCTACGATCCGGAGGAAGAGGTCGCGAAATTTGTTTGGGCGGACATTATCATCTACCATACCCCCATCTGGTGGTTCCAGCTGCCTCACGGGTTTAAACAATACCTGGATGTGGTGTTCACCGCTGGGCATGCAAAAGGAATTTACAATTCTGACGGCCGCTCCTCTGCGAACCCTGCCATCAACTACGGAACAGGCGGTACCCTGCACGGAAGAAAATACATGGTTACCAGTAGCTGGAATGCGCCTGACACCGCATTCACCCTGCCGGGCGAATTCTTCCAGCAGAAAAGCGTGGACGAAGGCGTATTGTTCGGCTTCCACCGCATGAACGCCTTCACAGGTATGACGCCCCTGAAAAGCTTCCACTTCCACGACGTGGAGAAAAACGCGGACGTGGCGCGCGACATGGCGCGCTATCGCCAGCACCTGGAACAAGTATTCGCTGCCAGGAAAGTAACGGAAGCAGCTACTTTATAATCAAAAATCGAACGGACATGAATATTTACCTGACAGCTATTATCAAAAGCAAACCGGAATTTACCAGCGAGGTGAAGGCCGTCCTGCTCAATATGGTGCAAGAAAGCAGGAAGGAAGCTGCCTGCGTGCAGTACGACCTTCACCAGGACAATGACGATGCAAACACTTTCTTCTTCCATGAAATATGGACCAGTGCGGAAGGACTGAATCAGCATAACCAGCAGCCTTATATCAAGGCTTTCGGTACAGTGGCGGCAACAAAACTGGCTGAAACGCCGGTAATTCTGAAAGGTCAGAAGCTGGCTTAATCATATGAGGAACGAAGGGCGGGCACTATTCCGCCCTTCTTCGTATATGCGTGCCGTGAAGCAGTATTGCTGCCTGCGAAAAAGAATACACGCCTATTCAATTAGTCCACGCAATACCAAAAACAAAATTATTCCGTAATATTATCACCGTAAAACCTTATCGTGATAATGAAACGGAATTTGTTATTTACCCTGCTGATTGTTTTCGTTAGCCACTTTGCTGCTACTGCGCAAACTGCCGGAAGAGCCCCGGTATCCGATGTTACCGTGAGTTTACTCGAATGGGTGAAACTGCTGGACAAAAACCTCGACAAATTCTCCGGTGCAGAAAAGAATGCGGAACTTTACGATCGATTTGGTTACCTCAACCAGGACCTGACGGATTACATGAAATTCCGCAAACGTTTATCCGACAGCCTTTTCAGAAATAACATCACTCCCGGCAAAAAGAATGAAACTGCCCTGCAGCTCCTGAAGGAAAAAATGTCCGGCATCATGCAGCGCATGCGGGATGTAACAGATATGACCAATGCGGAACTCCGCAAGGAAGGGGATCGCCTCAACGATAAGCTCTACAATGCCCTCTATGGCGATAACCAGGTGTACCTCTCCAACCTGGAAGCTTTCCTGGCCGGCTATGAGGTAACGAAAAAAGACCTCGCACTGGATGGCAGCACGCTGACCAACCGTTTACAGGAAACGGTCAATATCATTACTACCATGCAGGCGCGATTAAAACGCAAAATGTAGCATCAACCGCCCTGCAGCATTTCCATCAATTCCTTTGCATTTTCGAGGGCGTAACCGCCCACGTCGTTGTTGAAGAAGACCCAGACCTGTAGCCGTTCCTGGCGCCAGCGCCGGATATCGTCCGCATAGATTTTCAGTTCCTCGGGGGAGTAGCGGGAGTTGTATTTCCCTTCTTTGCCATGGAAGCGGATGTACACGATGCGGCTCGTGATGGTTTTGGCAGAAGGCCAGCGGCCGCCGGAGTCGGCAATGACCCAGCCGGTTTTATACTGGTGGAGCATCTCCATCGCATCCTCGCTCAGCCAGCTATCATGGCGGGCTTCCAGCACAAAATCATATTGTTGGTAGGTAGACGTGAGCGTTTCCAGGAAGGGCTCCACGACCTCCGGTTTAAAGTCGAGATTAGGCGGGAGCTGTATCAACACCGGTCCCAGGTATTTCAGGTAAGGATCGAAAATTTCGAAGAAGCGGGGTAGCGTCTCCTTCGGATCATGCAGGCGTTTGATATGGGTAACGTACCTGCTCAGCTTGGGGCAGAAGCGGAATTTTTCCGGTGTTTCCATCATCCAGTGCTCTACAGTGCCGGGTTGTGGCAGATGGTAAAAGCTGGTGTTGATCTCCACGCAGGAAAAATCCGCCGCATAAAAATTCAGGTAGTTTTCCGGAGCGAGGTCCTCAGGGTAATAAATACCTTTCCAGTGTTTGTAGCTCCATCCGGATGTGCCAATATGAATTGCCATAGCTTTTTAGTGGGAGTACACAAAAGCCATTCCTGAAACCTACTCTCCGGCCGGTCCGCAGCGGCGGAAAACGAAGAACTGCTTGATCCCCCTGAATACTTCCGGTTTCTCCCAGCTGTCAGGCATACGGCTGATCTGGCTGTCGCCGGCTTCCCAGTACAAGTTGTTGAAGTTGCATTCGTGGATTTTATTTCCTTCGTTGTTGAGAACCGCATATACTTTCAGCCAGCAGAAAGGCTGTGACTGTTCGGCCAGCTTTTCCTTCAGGAGTTCATGCAACTGCAGCAGGATGATATCGTCCTCCGGTTGCTCTTCCCAGGTACCTTGCAGCCCGATGTCGCCCGGCTTTACATGCCAGGTATTATCCTGGTTATCGACGAGATCCAGCTCCTCATCATGGGTAGGGTTGAGGCTGTCCATAACAGGCGGGAGGATGAGCTGGAGGAAGTTTTGATTGCCGCTGTCGATCCGCTCCTCCAACGTGCTGCCGATGCCGGCGAGGAACTCTACTATTCCTTTCGGGAAGTAATCCCGGTGGCGTACCACGTAAATCATTTTCATCACATGCGGGTGCGCGTCCGGGGTGGGTTCATAGTCGGCCGCTATTTCCAGCACCTCGTCCACAAGCAGCATTTCTTCCTCCTGCAGCCAGGTAACGTGGTAATGCTGTTCCAGTAATTTTACTTTAAGTGCTTCCAGTATCTGAAGATAAACCGGTGATGATTGCTGCGCTGCTGTCATAAGCCTGGTTAGTTATTTGTGCAGGCAAGGTAAGGATAAATAGCAGATTTCAAATAACCATCACGGGTACACGCAGTTTACATGCTGCCGTTTTGAAATTTTTCATGTCCGGGAGATTGTTTAACTTACCTGGCTCAAAATCCTTAGTTATGAATGAACTGCAGGCAAAGGCCGGCATCCAGGTGTTAAAGCCCATCCGGGAGGTGTTTAACGCCATTGTCGATCCTGAACAAATGAAAAACTATTTTATTTCCGAAAGTACCGGTCCGCTGGTAGCCGGCACGGAGGTAACCTGGAAATTCCCTGAATTCGACGACCGCTTCCCCGTAAAAGTATTGGACATTAAAGCGCCTACTGACATTGTGTTCCAATGGGAGGGCGCCCCCGGCAACCAGCTGACAGTGGAAATGCGCCTGGAAGAAAGGGGAGCCAATACCGTCGTAAAAATTACGGAAGGCAGTATGCCTAACACAGAGGCCGGTTTAAACTGGATGCGCGGTAATTCCGAGGGATGGGCCAATTTCCTCGCCTGCCTGAAGGCCTGGCTGGAATATGGCGTACACCTGCGTAAAGGTGCGTTTGACCATATGAAACCTGCATGATAGGGGTGGTTGCAAACGAATATTCCGTTGTTCCGGGGTATCCCGCGTCAGACCCTGACCACCAGGCCGGAACCTGTTTAACGCGTTTCTCCAATCGCCCACTCCATTGCATTCGCCAGCAACTTCCTATAAACAGGATTGTCAAAATGGGTAGGAGAGTGTCCCATAAAAATATACACATTCCGGGCTTTCATTTGCCGGTTGGTCCACACCACCGGATGATCGCCCATTTGCTTATCTGATGCCGGCGTATAGGTACGCTCGTTTACCGTGGCAAGTACATGCACCTTCGGCCGGGGGCTTTTATTGTAGGTGTACCATTCCTCGTTGCTGACACGGAAAGTAGCCGGTATGCCCTTCATAACCGGGTGTTGGGCATCTTCCACTTCCACCGTGCCGGTGGCAAAGTTGGCGATGTAGTCCTTGAAACGGATATCTCCCATGAAAGCCGAGAACCAGTTCCACATCGGGTAGCCGTCAAACTCGCCCAGCAGGGTCGCATGGTGCAGGCCTACCCATCCGCCTTTCCCTTCCTGTATATAGCTTTCAAAAGCTTTTACCGCGGCATCCGGCCAGGCATAAGGCGGGTAGTCCAGTTGTAAGACCAGCTGGTAATGTTGCAGGCTGCTGTCGTTGATGCCGGCGGCTGTGGTGCGGTAGTCCAGCTGCCAGTGGCGCTGCCGGGCCAGGCTGTCCAGCCAGGGCATGGCGCGTTTGGAAAAGGCCAAATGATGGCCACCGTTTTCATAGAGTACCAGGACTTTCTTCGCCGGGGATTGTGCAAACAGCAGGCTGCCCAGCAGGCATGCCAGTATAGTAATAGAAAAGGCTTTCATGCAGTATCAGTTGATCGTTTCCGAAAAATAATAAAATAAAAATATCCCGCACAAGAAAAGAAACCCAAAAATAACCGGCAATAACTACCCGTATTAACCGTTGTAACATTATTTTGGTATAATATTTTCAACGGAGTGCAAAATTGTTTTTGACAAATGAAATGGGTGCTGAAAAAAAGTAACGGTACCGATAACCCGCATGCAGTGGAACTGAAGATGAAGCCAGAGTTTGACCCGCTTGTTGCCGCTATCTACACCATCGACTACGAGCTGTTTCCTGAGTTTATCACGGTAATCAGTCAATCGGAAAACTGGGGCTTTTCCGATGCCAATTTCCGTTTTTATGAAGCTATGGACCCTGAGCAACGCGCCGCTGTGCGCAGCTTTGAAGGAAGAGAAATGCGCCCCTCAGAAATTTTTATCAGCAAAGAACAATCCGGGGCTATCCTGGTAGAGCAGGCCTTGTTCAACCAGCTCGTGCAGGAGTATGCGCAGGCCATGATGCGCTACCTGCCGCAGCGTTGTACGATAGAACCCGGTTGGAACGCGGAGATGCAGAAAGCCCTCTCTATCCTGCACGCACGGATGCGGGGGCGTTAATGCTACAAATAGAAAACCGCATGGACGACCACGCGGTTTTCATCGGTATTTGCTGTAGGTGTTGTGCGCGTGTAGGGGTAGGCGTTAGTCGCCCAGGATCGTGATATATCCTCTTGCCACATCTGTCGTCTTCGTAACGGTATTGAATACGCTGAAGGTATAAAAATACGTTCCTTCGGCCAGGCGTTGCCCGTTCAGCTTACCATCCCAGGTATTGCTGTAGTTCCGCTGTTTGAAGATCACCCTGCCGGCGCGGTCGGTGATGATCACCTCGTTTTCCGGGTAGTCCTCCAGGCTTTGAATGATCCAGCGGTCATTACGGCCGTCGTTATTCGGCGTCAGCACGTTGTTCGCGCGGATGATGAAATCCGCTACCACACGGATATCGATATGCGCGGTATCCTGGCAGCCGCTGTTGTTGGTGGCTACTACTTCGTAGCGGGTAGTTTTTACCGGCTTCACCGTCACCGTGGCGGCGCCGGTTTCGCCTTCCAGCCCCGGCGCAGGCGTCCAGCTGTAATGATCCGCGCCGCTGGCGGTCAGCGTCAGCAGTTCCCCCTTAGGTACTACCGTGCCTTTATCGGAAACGATGCCCACATTCGGAATACCGTTCACCGTAATATTAAAACTACGGGTACGGGTATCCTGCCCGCCGTTCCTTACCCCGCCGTTATCCTTGATCATGACGGTCACCATACAGGCGCCTGCGTTAATGCCTGTTTTCACCCGGAAGGTCAGCTGCCCGTCATTGGTCACCTGCAGGGTTTCGAGCATGGGCAGGTCCGCAATGGCCACGAGGCTGTATGTTTGGTCCGGTTCCACGGCGGACATCCCCGTGAGTTGAATCGTATCCGCCCCCCGGCCCGCGCAGACAGCCCTGTCGGCAATCGGGTCCAGCGTGGGAGGAATATTGATGTAGGTATCCTGTATGGCAATGGTAATTTCCGCAAGGTTGCTCGTTTCCACACCATCGCTGGCAGATACAAAAAGACTGATCAGCTTTCCCCGGTTGGATTGCAGCAGGGTGGTATTGTTCACATAAATCCGGCCGCTGGCATCCAGGCGGAAGGCGCCTTTCGTTTCATCGTCTGCCAGTTGCCATTGGAGGTTGCTGCCCGAGGCGGTCAGCTGGCCAACGAAACTGCCGGCGGCAGCATCGTCGCGGACGGTGAAGGATTCCATATTCACCACGGGGGGAGTCGCCGCCCTGGCAGCGAAATGGCTGGCGCTACCTGCCGTCAGTTTCGGGGAAGCCGCTAACAGGCCGGCCGTTAACAGCAGCAGGGAACTTACTTTTAGAAAGTAGATTTTCTTCATAGGCTTTCGGTACAGGGTTACTTCATCACTGAAGTAATAATTCATATTTGTAAAGATAAATACCTTTTTCTGTTATAGAAATAAAATTTATAATATATGAAGAAATTTCATTTAATTTGAAGGAAATATCCCCTGCAAAGGGGTGGTTTCATTTGGATTCCCATCCCCGCAAACACTCCTTCACCTCCAGCGCGCGGGGATGGTTTACCTGGTGGCCTAGCCGCGCATGGAAATGCGACGTGCTGGAAAGCGCTGCTTCCATCCGGCGGTCGCAAACCCTGCCTTCACCCCCATACCCATCCAAATACTCCATCAACCCCTGCAAATTCTGATTCAACGACCTGATCGTCGACTGCAACTCATTCAGCATCGCCGCCCGCGTATGCAAATTATCCGCCGTATATACGCCCCCGTTACCAAAATAACGTTCCGCATCCGCCGCGCTCACCTTCCGGTCCAGGTCATATTGCTTCCACCGCCCCGTAATACTCTCCATCAGCGAAATAGTGCCGCTATTGGAAAAATGCCGGTCGCTCAGCATATACCACAGCCCCGGGGAGTAAATATCGCTGCTGTCCGCCCGCGCCCAAACGTCCTTCAGCACGTTCCGCTGCAGGGATAACCTGATCCTTCTCCCCGCCGGGTTCACCGTCATCAACGCCAGTCCTGAACTGATCACCCCTCCCGTAATCGCCGTCGCATTCTGCATGGTATGATCCTTAATGGCAATCGTGGCCACCGTTGTTATCGCCGCCACAATAATAGACCCCACCGTCAGCTTCGTATTCCGGCTGCTGTTCAAATTATCCAGGTAACGCCCCAGTTGATCGGCACGCTCGCCTTCACAATCCATCTCCGCAGCCAGGCCGGATATCTCCGTAACGGCAAGGAGTAAACGCTGTTGTATCGCAGCGCGTAAGGTCGCTCGCTGCACCTGCGCAGCCATACCGGTATCCCGCCCCAGCGCTTTCAACTGGAGCAACTGCGACAAAGTGCCGGTTGCATTGGCGCTGATCGCCACCGCTTTCGGCAAATCCGGATGCGCCTGCAGCAACGAATCCGTATTCCAATACGGCCGCATCGCCACGGTTTTCCGGAACAGGGGAGCAGGCGCGCAATAATCCTGGTGAAACTGGGCATTGCCATCCAATACCCGGGCAGCGCCACAGCCCAGCAGGCAGGGTAGCGCCATCAATAAGTACGCGTAACGCAGATAATTTTTCATCAATGATATCTACAAAGGCAGCGCTGTTATTGTTTGCCAAATGCAATTTTCCTGATCGCGTAAATCAAATTCCCGCTTGCGTAACCCCGCCCTCCAACACCCCCATACCTTTGCAAGCAAAAAAACAAGCCGATGAAACAATTTTTACTGCGCTCCGCTACCAAAAAAGCATGGATACTCATCGTGCTTTTAGCTGCGGTTTGGAGCCAGGCATTAGCAGATGATATTTTATCAGCCATCAGGGGCCGCGTCCTCACCTCGGACGGACTGCCCGCTCCATACGTTACCGTTAGATTACAACATACCAATTACGGCGCGCTCACAGATGCCAATGGCGACTTCGTGATCAAAAAAGTAAAGCCTGGAAAATATACCCTCATCATCTCCCTCGTGGGTTATGATAACGTGACGCAAACCGTGGAAGTAGCGCACGATCAAATCTCCCAGGTTAATATCACCCTCGGCGCCTCCGGCCAGCAGATGAAAGAAATTACCATCGTGGGCGAGTCCAATAAATACACCGTGCTCTCACCCTCCAACTCCCTCCGTTTAAATCAACCCCTGGTTGAAGTGCCGCAAAGCATTACGGAAATATCCAAAGAAGTCATGGCGGACCAGCAGATTTACAACATGCAGGAAGGCGTTACCCGTAACGTATCCGGCGTGTCCCGCCTCGCACACTGGGACATGTACGCCAATATCCAGATGCGCGGCAGCCGCGCCACCTCCATGCGCAACGGCATGAACGTGTACATCAGCTCCTGGAGCCCGCTCACGGAAGACTTCAGCATGGTGGACCGCATCGAGTTCGTGAAAGGGCCCGCCGGTTTTATGCTCTCCAACGGCGAGCCCGGCGGACTATACAACGTCGTGACCAAAAAGCCTACCGGCAACACGCAGGGGGAAGTGACCATGGCCCTCGGCAGCTACGATAACTACCGCGCCACGCTCGACCTGGACGGTAAGCTCTCCAAAGACGGAAAGCTCCTCTATCGCTTCAATCTCGCCGGCGAAATGAAAAACGGCTGGCGCGATTTCGATTACACCAACCGCTACAGCATTTCCCCGGTACTGAAATACTTAATCGACGATAAGAACAGCATCACCCTGGAATATAACCTCCAATACATGCAACTGCCCGTTATCGGCGGTAACTATTCCTTCTCCAAACGCGGCTACGGGGAGCTGCCTGTCAACTTCACCACCATTGAAGGTAATATGGACCCTACCACCATCAGGGATAACAGCCTGATGGCCTTCTATGAACACAAGTTCAGCCAGGACTGGAAGCTCACCGCCCAATTCGGTTACTTCCACTTCTCCCAGACCGGGCAAAGCATGTGGCCTAAAGGATTCTATGATCCGAATAACGATAGCCTCCTGCAACGCAGCATCAACATCTGGGACGCCCTCGGCCTCAACAAAACCGGCCAGGTGTTTATCAACGGTACCGTTAGAACCGGCGCGGTGGTGCACAATATCCTCGGCGGGGTGGACATGAAGGCCAGCAACTACTGGGCGGATTGGAGCCAGGGGGCCGACTTCGGCGATGGTTCCTTCAACATCTACAAACCAGTCTACGGCGGCGTGAAAATGCCTAAGTGGGACCGCACTGCGGATATCCGTACCCGTGGGGTGGAATATAACTACGGCTACAGCGCCCTGTACCTGCAGGACCAGATCGGGTTCTTCAACGATGCGCTGCGCTTCACCATCGCCGGCCGGTACACCGCCAACAACGTGGTAAGCCCGTACGACGGGAAGAACAAGGACAGCAAGTTCACGCCGCGCTTCGGTATCAGCTATAGTATAGACAGGAATACCGCTGTTTACGGCGTGTACGACGTGTCGTTCATGCAAAACCCCGGACTGGATTATCAAAAGAAAACCTTTGAACCGCTCACCGGCACCAATGTGGAAGCAGGCATTAAGCGCGACTGGTTCAACGGCCGCTTTACCTCCACCTTAGCCCTCTACCAGATCATCAAAAACAACGTGCTGACACAGGATAACGAACACCGCGACCCTGTTACCCAGGGCTACATCTACCAGCGTACCAACGGCCAGCAAAAGATCAGGGGCCTGGAAGTGGACATCCAGGGCGAAGTAGTGAAAGGCCTCAACCTGGTTGTGAACTACGCTTATACGGATGGTATCGTGTCTAAGGATGTAGACGAAAAACTCGTTGGCAACTACGTACCCGGCATCAGCAAACATATTCAAAACACCTGGCTCACCTACACCCTCGGAAGCGGCGCCCTCAAAGGCCTCCGCGCCAACGTCGGCTACCAGTACCAGATAGGCCGCGTGGCCGGCATGGTGTACGATAAAACGGAAAACTTCATTCCTGACTACTTCAGGATGGACGCCGGCCT
Organism: Chitinophaga sp. CB10; assembly: GCA_001870995.2. GTDB lineage: Bacteria > Bacteroidota > Bacteroidia > Chitinophagales > Chitinophagaceae > Chitinophaga. Next base: position 111,959 of record MLAV02000007.1, on the reverse strand, counting down.
TGGTTACAATATCAACAAATTCAGCATCAACGTACTGGTAAATAACCTGCTGGATAAATACCTCTGGACCGGCGGTCCTTCGGGGGATAACTTCGGCAAGATCTATTACTGGCAAACGGAACCCGGCCGCAACGTGCGCATGAGTCTGGGCTACCGCTTCTGATTATTTAATCGTAACAAACCCTCATTTATAAAATGAAAAAAGTACTGTTTTCTGTATTACTCTGCTGTAGCATGATCACGGCCTTTGGCCACGCCCTCTGGATCGAAACTGCCGTAACCGGCAAAAAAGGCCAAACCCAGGAAGTGAAAGTCTTCCTTGGTGAATACGGCGAAAATCAAAGAGATTCCATCCAGCACTGGTTCAGCAACATGAAGGACTTCAGCCTCTATCTGATAGACCCTTCCGGCAATAAAACCAAACTGGAATGCCAGCCCGCCGGCAACTATTTCAAAGCCACTTTCACCCCGCAGCAGGATGGCGCATATGTCCTCTACATCGATCACACGGTGCAGGAAGTCTACGGCGGCAGCAAAATCCGCTACTATGCCCAGGGCATCGTGGAGGTCAACCATGCGAACGGGCTCGCCAACCTGCAGCAAAATGAATTTGTGCTGCAAACTTCCGGCGTGGCCGCTAAAAAAGTACACACACCGGAACAGGTTGCCCTTGTTCATAAAACAAAGACAACGCTGCCTAAAGCAGAACTGACCGTGTTATCGCCTGCCGGCTGGAGCAAGAAGCTGGACGCCTCCAAAGCCATCACCTACGTACCGGTGGAAAGTGGCCGCTACCTGCTGGAAGGCACCTTCATTGAAGAAGAGAAAGGACAGCACGAAGGAAAGCCTTTTGAGCGGATCTGGCATTGCGTTACCTACTGCAAGGACGTAACCAAATAAAACTAAAATATGCCCTTCAAAAAGACTATCCTAAAGATACACAGCTGGCTCGGACTCGCGTCCGGGCTGGTTGTTTTTATACTGGGCATCACCGGATGCATATACGCCTTCATCGATGAGCTGAAACCAGTATTTTACCAGGACCGCATGTTCGTGGAAGTGCCGGCCGGCGCACAGCGTTTACCCATGCACGTTATACGGCAAAAAGCGCAGGAAGCCATAGGAGAGGAGTATCCGTTGCAACTCGCGGAAATCCCGCTGGGAGCCAACAGGAGCGTCTCTTTCCGCACCCTCAAAGTACGCCCGGATGGCCTGAGCTATGCCACCTGGATGGAATATTTTTACCGCGTTTATGTAAACCCCTACAACGGTAAAATCCTCAAAATAGAAAACAGCAAATGGGAATTTTTCAACACCATTGTTAACCTGCACATCAGTTTGCTGCTGGGCCCCAACATCGGCGCCAGGATTGTAAACTGGTCCGTCATCCTATTCGTGGTGCTGCTCATTTCCGGCATCATACTCTGGTGGCCTTCCAACAAGGCCGCCGCCAAACAGCGCCTGCGCTTTAAATGGAAAACTACCACCAAATGGAAACGTAAGAACTACGACCTCCATAACATCCTCGGATTTTACGCGATGCTCATCCTGCTCATTATCGCCATCACCGGGCTGGTCATCAGCTATCCCTGGGTGAGCAACAGCATCCAATGGATCGCCAACGGCGGTAAAACCATTGCAGCGCCGGCTCCCGTGTTTTCTGACACCACTAACGTAAATGCCTTTTCCCTGGACAGGATCCTGCAGGATGCCACCCGGCAGGCGCCCGCAGGCACTACGTTTTTCATCAGTATCCCAAAGGATGCGAAATCGCCGGTGCATGTATTTGCCCGCAGTGATAACAAGCCCCTTTACAAAGCCACACGGATGCAGTACGATCAGCATGCCGCTGCCATGCTTACCAAAACTACCTTTGCCGGTATGAATAACGGCGAGCGGATCAACGCCATGAACTACGATATCCACGTGGGCGCCGTGCTGGGCCTGCCGGGGAAGATACTGGCTTTCCTGGCTTCCCTCATCGCCGCATCCTTGCCGGTAACGGGTTTTTATATCTGGTGGGGCAGGAGAAATAAAAAGCAAACGTCGTCTAAAGTCAATTCTATTCAACAGCAAAAGAGAGCGTAAACCTTATTTTTAAACCCTGAAAATTTTTAATCATTAACCATATTCATCTTCCTTGATGCAAGCAGGTCATAAAACGTGTTATCAACGCCATGAACAGTACCGCTATGACCCGTATCCTCCTGGCGGACGCTCAACCTGTTTTCAGAGAAGGGATCAAAAGTTTGTTGGCTGATCATACCTACCAGTTCCGGGAAGCCGGTAACAGCGCGGAGCTGCGGCCTGCGCTGCTGGCCTTTCACCCGGATATTTTAATCCTGGACTATGATCCCGCATTCTTTGACGCTGATGAAATTTTCAGCACCTTGTCTGTCATCCCGGAATGTAAGGTGATCATTATCTCCGGACAGAAGAAAAAAGTGGACGTATTGAAATTACTGGATTGCAATATCTACTGCTACCTCACAAAAGAATGCAGGAAAAAAGATATTCATGAAGCCATCCATTGTGCCATCCAGGGAGAAAAATTTTTCTGCAGCTTCGCAGTGGACGTGCTGCTGGCCGACAGGAAAAAGACGCCCTTCATTCCGCAAATCCCGCCGGAAGGCTTATCCGCAAGGGAAACTGAGATCGTCCGTCAGATTGTACGGGGTAAATCGAACAAAGAAATCGCCGGCGCTATGCACCTAAGCCAGCATACCATCCATACGCACCGCAGAAATATCATGCGGAAATTACAGCTTCATTCCGCAGTGGAACTCTGCAACTACGCGCTGGAAGCCGGCATCGTAAGACTGGAAAATTAATCGCAAGCCAACGCGTTTGCAGCTACAGGGGCAACCGGTTCACCAACGGTTGCCCCTGTGTTTTTTTTATGGGGGGAAAGATTTATTGCCGCAGGGAATACCGCATCGTCATCCGGACAGCCTCCCATGGCCCATGCCATGGCAGCGCCTCCACTGATATACCACGCCGCTGGTATAAACGCTACCACTACCATACCCGCTTTTTACCACGCCGGAGCGATTTACTACGGTAACGGCAACACGTACTTTTAATGCCTGCTATCATTATAAATGAAAATTCTATGGACCAAAAGATCTATGATTTTGCCGGCATCGGCGTGGGCCCGTTTAACCTGGGGCTTGCCTGCCTCGCGCACCCCCTCAGGGACCTGCATGGCGTCTTCCTCGATAAGCGGCCGGAGTTTAACTGGCACCCCGGCATGCTCCTGCAGGACACTACGCTGCAAGTGCCCTTTCTCGCGGATCACGTTACTCTCGCGGACCCCACCAGCCCTTTCAGCTTCCTGAACTACCTGAAGGAGCAGGGCCGCATCTATTCCTTCTACATCCGGGAGAATTTTAAAATGCTCCGGAATGAATACAACCACTATTGCCGCTGGGCGATAGATAAACTGCCGGAAGTACATTTCAATACCGCCGTCAAACATATCCGCTACGATGAGGCGCAACAGTTATACCTGCTGGCATGCAGCAACAACCGGCAGGTAAAAGCCCGCCGCATTGTGCTGGGCACCGGCACCATGCCTTACATCCCGGCTAACTGTAAAGCCTATACGGACAAAGCCATCCACAGCGCCCACTACCTGCAACACAAGCACCGCCTGCAATCCGGCCGCAGCATCACTATTGTAGGCAGCGGCCAGAGCGCCGCCGAAATTTATTTCGACCTCCTGCAGGAGATAGATACCTATGGTTACGCCCTGCACTGGATCACCCGCTCGCCCAGGTTCTACCCGCTGGAATACAGTAAGCTCACCCTGGAAATGACTTCTCCGGAGTATGTGGACTATTTTTACGGCCTCCCGCAGCACAGGCGGGATCACCTGCTGCATCACCAAAAACACCTCTACAAAGGCATTAACAACGACCTCATTGCCGCTATCTTCGATACCATCTACGCCAAAAAACTGGTAGCGGATATCCGGATCAGCCTGCGCACAAACGCTGACCTGCAGGCCGTCGCCTGGGATGCCGCCACGGAAACTTTCCGCCTCACCTTCTACCAGGAAGAGCAGGAAAAATACTACGCCCACGAAACGGCCGGCCTGGTGCTGGCTACCGGCTATACGCACCGCATCCCGGAATGCATGGCGCCCATAGCGGACCGTTTCCGGACGGACGAAAAAGGCCGCTTTATCGTCAACCGGAATTACACCATCGATAAAAATGCCCGGGAAATTTTCGTGCAAAACGCGGAGCTGCATACCCACGGCTTCGTTACGCCGGACCTCGGGATGGGCTGCTACCGCAATGCCTGGATCATCCGGGAAATGCTGGGCAGGGAAGTGTACCCCATCGAACGGCGGATCGCCTTCCAGCAGTTTGCCGTTGATGCAGGGGAGGAGATCGTTTTACCCAAAGCCCACACCCACTGACATGCCGGTAAGAATATTCCTCATAGTAATGACGCTGGTAGCGGTGGTGAGCGATTACATGCTGCATCCGTTCTACCCGATATTTTTTGCCGCCCGCTTCGGCGTGACGGACCCGCGTATCACCGGCATTTATTTCAGCGCCGTATGCGCCACCGTGATGATCGCGTTTCCCATATGGGCCATGGTTTCCCGCCGCATGGCGGAGCTGCATATTCTCGTTTATACGCAACTGTTAGCCGGCATCCTCGCTGCGGCCTGCGCCTTCATCACTTCCTATCCGCTCTTCTGGCTGGTATCCTTAGCGGTGATCATTTTCAAAGGCTCCTACCTGCTGGTATATCCGTATATCCTCCGCATCACCCCCACGGAAAAGCATGTAGGCGTGATCAGCATCCTCTCCGTCATCATTCACCTGGGAAGCGTGCTGGGCGCAATTTTCGGCGGTATGGTGATTGACTGGTTACAGCCGCAGTACATCTACCTCGGCATGGCCGCCGGCGATTTTTTCCAGGCCGGGCTAAGCGGGTACCTGCTGCACAAAGGCAAGGCCACAGCGCCGCACACAGCTTCGGCCCCGCATAGCTGGTACGACCTCCTGCCCGGCGGTACCGTGCTGAAACTAAGCATCATCACGCTGCTGTTCTACTATGCTGATTTCCTCATCCGCCCGTTTTTTGTGCGCTATTGGGAATCGGTAGCCGCATCGGAGAGCCGCATACTCTCCGGCGCCATATACGCCATCCCCGCTGCGGTTGCCGTAGCGGCCCTCTACGCCAACAAAACGCGCAAGCCCTGTCAGTCGCCCTGGCACGGCATTGTACCGGCCCTGCTGCTGGCCTTGTGCGGCTTGCTCCTGCAGGCTTACCCGGCTGCCTGGAGCATCATCGCAGGGCGCTGCCTGTATGGCTGGGCATTTTTTCAATGCGCCGTGCGTTTCGATGCGCTGCTGTTTCACATCAGCGATCCGGCCTCTTACGCTGTAGAGTACAGCAAAATTCACTTTTTCCAAAACCTGGGTGTGCTGGCCGCCTCCTTTTCTGCCGGCGTGCTGGCGGAGTATCTGCCGCTCAATATGCCTTTTGCAGTGGCCTTCGCCGGCTACGCAGGCGTAGCGCTGCTGTATTATATGCTGGCCCGCCCACGCATACAAACGCTAAGACCCTACTGATCTATGCAGGTAATATCTCCTTTACACCGGATGCCCGTCTACCAGGAAACCAGCCACCCGCTTGGCGCCATCGAGCTGTGGCCCCTGGACCTGCGGGCGGACGTACCGGTAATTTACGACTGGGTTACCCGGCCTTACGCGGCCTACTGGGGCATGACGGATAAGTCGCTCGCAGCAGTTATGCTGGAATACAGTAACCTCCTCGCCAGCGACCATGCCATGGCCTTCATGGGAACGGTCGCCGGCACGCGCGCCTTCCTCTGCGAGGTGTACGACCCGGCCTTTGACCCTATTGGCCGGCATTACCCCGTTTCCCGGGGGGACGTTGGCATGCACCTGCTCATCGCTCCGGCCGAAGCTCCCATCCATGGCTTTACCTGGGCCGTCTTCCGCGCAGTCATGACGTTCCTCTTTCAAAACCCCGCGCATAAACGGGTAATCGTAGAGCCGGACGTCCGCAACGAAAAGATCCACCGCCTCAACAGGCGGGCGGGCTTCGTCTATCAAAAAGAAGTGCAGCTGCCGCATAAAACCGCGGCGCTGGCCTTCTGCACAAAACGACAATTTCAAACAGCCAAACAAAAAAATTAAATCATGCATACAAGTACTATGAAAGCGCCCGAACAATTGGTCAAGCACCTGCAACCCGCCATCTGGGCAAAGGCCAACCGGCTCCATCTGGCAAAGATCATCAGCGAATTTTCCCATGAACTGTTGCTGCAACCGGAGCAAACCGGGACGGATAAAGGATGGAACCGCTACCGCCTCACCGCGCCGGATGCCGCCGGCGCCGTGTATCATTTCAATGCGCGCCTCATGCGCCTGCAACACTGGCACATTGATGCGGACAGCATTACCAAACACGTCAACGATGCGCCGCAGCCGCTGGACAGCATCCTCTTCATCCAGGAATTCAAAAGCCAGCTGCTCATCAGCGAAGCGCAGCTGCCCGGCTACCTGGAAGAAATCACCAGCACCCTTTATAGCAGCGCCTTCACCATGAGCAGGCCGCAGCTGCCCGCGGAGCAGCTGGCCTTGGCGGATTATCAAACCCTGGAACATGCCATGACCAGCGGCCATCCCTGCTTTGTGGCCAACAACGGCCGCATCGGATTCGATGCCAGCGATTATGAGCAATACGCTCCCGAAGCGGACCAGCCCGTCCGCCTGGTATGGCTGGCCGGGCACCGGAGCCGCACGGCATACAGCGCCGTTAAGGAACTGCCCTATGATGTACTGATCCGGGAGGAGCTGGGGCAAACAGTCCTGGATGCATTCCATGCAACGCTGCGCAGCAAAGGGTTGCAGCCGGATGATTATTACTTTATTCCCGTACATCCGTGGCAGTGGTATAACAAACTGGCCATCCTCTGTGCGCCGGATCTGGCCAATCAGCGGCTCGTATGCCTGGGCTATGGCCCGGATGAATTCAATGCGCAGCAATCTATCCGCACATTCTACAATCGCTCGCACCCGGAAAAGCGTTATACCAAAACCGCCTTGTCCGTACTCAATATGGGCTTCATCCGCGGGCTCACGCCGTATTATATGGACAGCACGCCGCCTATCACGGAGTGGATCCGCGAAGCAATAGGGAAGGACCCCTACCTGGTGCAGCACGGCTTCACGCTCCTCTGTGAAGTAGCCACAGTAGGCTACCGCAACTTTTACTATGAGCCTTTCGGCAAACAATCGGCCTACAATAAAATGCTGGCGGGCCTCTGGCGGGAAAGTCCGGCCGGGGTGCTGCAGCCCGGCCAGCAACTGATGACGATGGCGGCCCTGCTGCATAAGGATTACAACGGCAACGCGTTGCTGCCCGCCATCATCAAAGCCGCCGGCGCGGGTACCGCCGCCTGGCTGCGCCAATACCTGCGCGCTTACCTGAAGCCGCTGCTGCACTGCTTTTACGAGCATGACCTGGTATTTATGCCCCATGGGGAAAATCTCATACTCGTCCTGGAAAATCATCTGCCGGTGAAAGCCATCATGAAGGACATCACGGAGGAGATCGGCGTCTTCCGCCTCCGTACGGATATTGCGGAGAAAGGCCGGCGTATATGCGTGGACGTGCCCGAAGAGTTGCGCATCCTCAGCATCCTCACGGATGTTTTTGATTGCTTCTTCCGCTTCCTGGCGCCTATCCTCGATACGCAATGCGACTTCCCCGAGGATGCTTTCTGGGAGCTGGTGGCGGAGTGTGTGTACGATTACCAGGCGGATCAGCCGCAACACCAGGAGAAGTATGACCGGTATGATATGTTTGCGCCGGAGTTCACCTTGTCTTGCCTGAACCGGCTGCAACTCCGCAACCACCGCCAGATGGTGGACCTTGCCGATCCCGCCGGCAGCCTGCAACTGGCAGGTACGCTCCCTAATCCCATTGCGCCGTTCAAACACGCGGCCAAAGCTACTGCTGCACTGTCAGGTGCGGCAGATGTATGATAGCAGCGGAAACCAGGCGGAAGGTCCGTCAGCCCCGGCTGGCGGGCGCCCTCCGCCATCTCTTTCAATCATCTTAAAACACAGCTAAATGGATACCTCTTTGCCCTTATTGCTCGGGAAGATGCAAGGCGTATTCGGCTACATCGTACTCGGGCTGGTGGTGCTGGAATGGGTCATCCTCGTGGTGACCCGCAAAATGGAAAGCAACCGCGAAGGATGGGTCAACATCTTTTCGTACGTGCTGGACAGCATCCCGCCCATCTTCCTCGGCAAAGTCCTGATTTTCGGCGCCATGATGTGGCTATACGAATACCGCCTTTTTACCCCCGGCTACGCCTGGTACATCTGGATACTGGCCTATTTCGTGTACGACTTCATGTTCTGGCTCATTCACTACCTCGGCCACCAGGTGCGCTTTTTCTGGTGCATACACGGCGTGCATCACACCGCGGAGGAAATGAAGCTGACGGTAGCCGTACGTGGCTCCTTCCTCGGCATACTGCATATGCCCCTTACGATCATACCCTTGCCGCTGTTGGGTTTTGATCCCTTTATGTTGTTTATAGTAGAGGCTATCGCCAGATTATACGGCCTCTATGAACACGTCAACGATCACTTCGACAACGTAGTGGGGAAGCAGCGCCGGCTCGAAATTTTTTTCGTTACGCCTTCCGTTCACCGGGTACACCACGCAAAAAACCTGATATACCTCGATCGTAATTACGGGGAAACATTTTCTATCTGGGACCGGATCTTCGGCACCTTCCAAACCGAAGTACAGGAAGTAAAACCCGAGTATGGGCTGCTCAACCATCATATCAACAGCAAAAATCTCTGGCAGGTGCAGGTAGGCCTCTGGAAAGACCTCTGGCGCGATCTGCGGACGGCTCCCGGCTGGAAAAACAAACTCCGCTACCTCTACAAGCCCCCCGGCTGGAACCATGAGGATGGCGGCAAACTGGCCGCCGCCTACCGGGAGGAAGGCTGGCGCCAACTGCAAGCCAAACAGCAGCAAAAAAAAGTGATCCATTTAAACCCTTCTGCATGAAAAATTTAACCGTCACTACGAATCATATACCCCCGGCGGACTGGCAGGCCGGCAGCCTGCCGCCCCAGGCCCCGCTGATAGTGGATATTACCGCACGGGAATCCACCGCTATTCATTACATCGCGCAAAAGCTGATCCGCGAATACGGCAGCTATGAGAACCCTGCCTTCCAGGCCACCCTTCACCTGAACGCCTACCAGCTGCTGCCGGAACGGATTGCCCGCCTGCTCAGCGCGTTCGGTACAGATTTTTCCCCCTCGCAATACGGCGCTATCATCTTCCGTGGACTGATGCAGGTGGACCAGGCAGAGCTGGGCCCAACGCCCGCCAACTGGAAAGCGATGGACCGGGATAAGCTCCATGCCTTCGGATTTATCAGCAGTCTGCTCCACGGCGCCGTGCCCAGTAAGCCGGTGCAGTACTACGCGCAGCGCAAGGGAGGCGGCTTGCTGCATCCCATCATCCCGGATGAAAACATGAGCTACACCCAAACGGGCAGCGGCTCCCGGACGGACCTGTTCGTACACACCGAGGATGCGTTTCTCTTCCACCAGGCGGATTTCCTCAGCTTCCTCTTTCTCCGCAACGAAGAGCAGGTGCCTTCCACCTTGTATTCCATCCGCTCCCACGGCGCTACGGATGCCATCATGGCGCCCCTGTTCCGCCCCATGTATAAATGCCCCAAGGATGCCAATTACAGCCAGGAGGTAGCCACCGGGGACGTAGCGACGGCCAGCGTGCTGTATGGCAACCGCACCTGGCCGTTTATCCGTTTTGATGCCGCGGAGCAATTGCATAACCCGGCAGCCAATCAATCCGCCGAGGCGATGCACCACCTGGAAGAATTCTGGAAGGTGGCTAAAACGCATATCTATAACGCATTCATTCCCCAATCGGGGGACCTGATATTCGTCAACAACCACCTTTGCGCGCATGGCCGCAACGCTTTCCTGGCGGGCTTCCGCAACGACAACGGGCGCCTCGTGCCCTGCGAGCGGCGCATGATGCTGCGCATGATGAGCAAGACGAGCCTGATTCATCTCCGCGCCGTTACCCGCACCAACGATCCTTTCTTTATCATGGAAGAGCACTATGGCAGCTTATTCCGGGACTAACAAAAAAAATACTTATGATAACCGAACAACTTAGCATAGCACAGGAACCGCTGCCATCGCGGGATTCCTTACTGAACGATATTTTTTATGCCGGCAGCGCGGCGGAGTACAAAGCAGCCGTAGAACAGGCCCGGGAAGCGGTGCTGCATTTCCTGGAACATACGCGCCGCCCGTTTTCAGGCGTGAAGCCCGCTACCATCAAGGCCGCCGTAGCCGCGGTAAATTTGGATGCGCCGCTGGAAAGCTATGAGGAACTCATGGCGGAAGTGCAGGCGCTTTACCTGCAACATGCCACGGCTTTCCATCTGCCACAGTACATTGCCCACCTCAACTGCCCGGTCGTAATTCCTGCGCTGGCGGCGGAGGTGATCATCAGCGCCATCAACTCCTCCCAGGATACCTACGACCAGAGCGCCGGCGGCACTTTCATGGAGCGCCGCCTGGTAGACTGGACCTGCGAGCAGCTGGGTTTTGGAGCCGGGGGAGATGGCATCTTCACCGGGGGCGGTTCTCAAAGTAATCTCATGGGATTGCTTCTTGCGCGGGACCATTTTGCGATGCGCGTCCATGGCGTTAACATCAAACGGGAAGGGCTACCCGCAGCGGCGCTGCGTTACCGCATTTTTGTGGCGGAAACGGCGCATTTCAGCAACCAGAAAAACGCCGCACTGATGGGGCTGGGAGAGCAGGCCATTGTAAAGGTAAAAACGGATCAGCGCTTCCGCATGGATGCGGCTGCCCTGGAACAGGCCATTGCAGCGGAGCTGGCCGCGGGGAACATTCCCATCGCGGTGGTGGCTACGGCAGGCAGTACGGATTTCGGGAACATTGATCCCCTGCAGGAAATAGCTGCCCTGGCTGCAAAGTACCGGCTATGGATGCATGTGGATGCGGCTTATGGCTGCGGGCTGCTGCTCTCTGCCAAACACCGGGCATTGCTGAATGGCATTGAACTGGCGGATTCGGTGACGGTGGATTACCACAAATCATTTTTCCAGCCGGTGAGCAGCAGCGCTTTTTTGGTGAAGGATAAGGAGACCTTAAAAATAGTGCAGCATCATGCGGACTATCTCAATCCTGCTGAGCAGGATTACGACGAGCTGCCGGCGCAGATCAACAAGTCCGTCACCCAGAGCACCCGCCGCTTCGATGCGCTGAAACTCTGGTGTACGCTGCGTTTGACGGGAAAAGAAAAGCTCGGTAGCTATACCGACCGGATGATTGCCACCACAGCGGCCACCGCTGCCCTGATGGAAAAAGACGAAGAGATTGAACTCCTGACGCACTCCGACATTGGCATACTCGTCTTCCGATTTGCGCCCGGCCGGGCAGGTATTGACGTAGCGGCCTTAAATCTCTCTATAAAAAAATCCCTTTTTTTTGACGGTACTTTACTGGTAGCCAGTACAAAGGTAGGCGGGGAGTTTTACCTCAAATTCACGATCCTGAACCCGCTGACTACGGTCGCGGATACACGCGATATGCTGAAGGCGATCAAAGCACGGGGGTATGAGTTGCTAAGCACGGGGAGGTTTGCTCGCAAAGGGGCATAAGGTGGCAAAGCTCGCAAAGGGGGGGGGTGCTCGCAAAGATGCATAAGGTGGCAAAGATCGCAAAGGGGGTAAGATAGCAAAGGGGCATAAGGTGGGGAAGTTTGCAAAGAAGAGATTTTTTTGATTCAGAGAATATTCTTAACCTATAACATAACACAATCCTTTGCGAGCTTACCAACCTTACGCCCCTTTGCGAGAAAAAAATCCTATTGTGACCAGCCCGTTGGCGTTCTGTCCCAGCGGTGGTTTTTTAGCGCTGCCAGCAGGGAGGCCGGTAATCCTTTGCCATCGCTGGCGGCCATGTTGGCGTTTACGTTCCTGATTTTGCGCATACCGGGGATAGTAGTGCTGATATCCGGGTTGCTGAGGATGAAGCGCAGGGCCATTTCCGGCATGGTCATGCCTTCAGGGATCAGCGGCTTCAGGGCATCGGCATGTTCCACGCTGCTGATGAGGTTTTCCGGCACAAAGTAGGTGGCGCGCCAGTCGCCCGCGGGGAAAGTGGTTTCCTTCGTGAAAGTGCCGGTGAGCGTGCCTTCGTCGAAGGGTACGCGGGCGATTACGGCGATGTTCTTTTCCCGGCAGAGCGGCAGGAGGTTGTCTTCCGGCGCCTGGTCAAATATATTGTAGATCACCTGTACGGCATCGATGAGGTCCGTCTTCAGCGTTTGCAGGCAGTTATCCGGTTCCCAGCGGTTGACGCTGATGCCCCAGTGTTTTACCTTGCCCTGTTGCTGTAATTTGGTGATGGCTTCCTTCCATTCGTCCTGGTTTACCCAATGGTCCTCCCAGACGTGGAACTGTTGCAGATCGATGCAATCCACCCCCAGGTTTTTCAGGCTTTTTTCTGTGTACTCCACGATGTAGTCCGCCGGAAATACGTCTTGCAGGGAGTACTCCGGTTTGGATGGCCATTTCCTGTTTTTAGGCGGTATTTTGGTAGCGGCATACAGTCGTTTCCCGGGATGCCGTTTCATGGTCTTATTCAGTATCTCTTCGCTCAGGCCTTCGCCGTAGCCCCAGGCCGTATCAAAGAAGTTACAGCCCAGTTCGATGGCGCGGTCCAGTGCGGCGTTGACTTCCGCTTCTTCGGAGCCCGTCCACCCGGCCATGCCCCACATGCCATAGCCGATCTCACTCACTTTCCAGCCTGTTCTGCCAAATACTCTGTATTCCATTGTAAGCAATTTTTTAAGTTAAAATTTTACAGGGCTTAAATATACCGAATTGACGTTGGTTTTTCTAACGCTATCGCTTGGAAGTACAAAATAGGAAGAGGATCATTATGTACATCAGAATCCGTTATCTGTCCATTGAGCGGCCGGGGATCATTGATGAATTTTACATCATCGGAAAACGGAAAATTTTTTAACATGAAAGCGAACATAGGTTTAAGCGACGCAAATGCGTAGGCAGTAGGATTATTATTGAACGGGTTACTGGCGGATGAGCAGGTCTTGTATCATAAGGTTAGGAACTATCACTGGAATGTTACGGGAACCAACATGATTGAACTGCACAAATTCTATGAAGCGCAGTACACGGAGCTGGCGGATGTAATTGACGATACTGCAGAACGTATCCGCAAAGTAGGCCACTTTGCGATGGGCCGCATGGAAGATTACCTCAAGCTTGCCAGCCTGCTCGAAGGGGAAAGCACCAGCGAACGCGTGCAGCAATGGACCAACCTGCTCAACGACCACGAAACGCTGGTGCGGGAGATCAAGCAGAAGATCAGTACGACGGAGCAATACAATGATCCCGGTACGGTCGACTTCCTGACCAACGTCCTGAAGGTGCATGAAAAATGGGCCTGGATGATCCGTGCCTATCTTAGTTAACTTCAAAATCCCACAGTTATGTTTAACCAGGAATTTGAATGCCAGTTGCCACTGGTAGTGGAGGCGCTCATGCCTTTTGCGATCAAGCTGACGCGCAACAGGGACGCGGCCCGGGATCTTTGCCAGGACACGCTTTGCCGCGCGCTGGTCAACAAGGATAAATTTGCGGCCGGCACCAGTATGGAAGCATGGTTGCTGGTGATCATGCGGAATATTTTCCTGAATAATTACAGGAGAAAGCAGCTGCACGATAAATATGAAACCTACAGCAAACATGAGGTAGCGTATGCGGCGGACCGCAACCTGCATTACAACAGTACGGAGATGGCGCTTACCCTGAAGGAGCTGCAGGAAGGGATGGATGGCTTGCCGGGCAAGTTCAGGCTTACTTTCCAGTTGTACAGCCAGGGTTATAAATACCAGGAAATTGCGGACATGATGAAAGAGCCGATGGGGACTATCAAAAGTCGCATCCACATGGCCAAGCGCATGCTGCGGAATAATGTGCCCGCATGGGCGGAAGCTTATGCTTAAGTGACGGCAACCAAGGCCGGCCCGGCAAATCTCCCAGGTATTTGCCGGCCGCTTGGATTGTCGGAATTGGCCTGTAAAATGTCGTTTTGTACCCCTCCAAAATTGCATTGCTATCAGTAGGTTTGTATCAGAATAAAAAACTGATTACTATGCAAAAGATCACCCCCTTTTTATGGTTCAATGGTAACGCTGAAGAAGCGACTAACTTTTATACCGGCATCTTCAATAACTCCAAAGTAGTAAGTATTAACCGCATGCCGGGCCAGGAGCCGGGCCAGCAGGGGCCTGTGTTCTCCACCGTGTTTGAGCTGGAAGGCCAAACGTTTTACGCGATGAACGGCGGTCCGCAATTCAGCTTTACGCCTGCCATCTCCCTGTTTGTGAACTGTAAAACCCAGCAGGAAGTAGATGAGCTCTGGGAAAAGCTGACGGCGGATGGCGGTAAGGAAGACCGTTGCGGTTGGCTGACGGATAAGTTCGGCCTTTCCTGGCAGATCATTCCCGAACAGCTGGGGCAGTATATGGCGGATAAGGATCCGGCGAAATCCGGCAGGGTAATGCAGGCGCTGATGGGCATGGGGAAACTGGACATCCAGGCGCTTACCGATGCGTACAATGGCGTGGGCGCAGAGGCGTAACGCTTACCACTGGATAATCTGCAACAGTATTTTCCATCCTGCCTGTGTGTGATTCCACACCCGCATGTAATTATTTCTTTTGCTTCCTTCCAGCGTGTAGCCGTACACGTAACCCAGGTCACGGTCTTCCGAAAGGCCGCCGGCTACAGGTTTGAACATAATCCTCCCATGCACCTGGTTGATGGCCTGCATGATGCTGCTGCTGTCGTGCAAAGGAGGGAAGCCTTCGAGGTTAAACCAGGTGGCTCCGTCAATATATTCACTGAATGCCAGGTTCCCGGAAGTCTGATAGGCTTTCAGGAACCTGGCTTCTACTTCCCTTATATCCCCGATGCCGGAGGGGAGGCTGCTTACCTTCGCTATCCTCGTCCTGGTAATGGTATCCACTTTTGAAGGAGGGGTAGGCACCCCGATGTCCAGCACTACTTTCCAGTTACCATACGCATCTTTTGCCCAGATGCTGCTGAATTGCCCGTGACCCCTGGCGGAATCGCTGCCGGGCACGCGTACTTCATAGGGGCCGGTGGTAAAGCCCGTGTTGCCGCTTAGGGCGGTATAAGAGTACACCGGTTTCCAGATCAGTTGTACGTTGGATTCGGGTTGCTTCCAGATTTGCTGACGGCCGTTTTGGATGATCCCGTCCTGGAAGGTGACGGCGGAACTGTCCAGGTAGCGCAGGAAGGCCCGCTTGATACCGGAATCTCTGGCGAGGGCTGCAAACGAGGTTTCTGCTTCCGTGATGCGTTGTTGTGCAGATACCGTTGTGGCGAAAAGCAGGATAAATAACAGGTAGCGCATGTTGGTGTATTGAAGATGCTGCGACTAATTTGGGGTCAGTCGGAAAAATTACGTTAGCGAATATATCGAAATCACGATAATTATAATGTCAGTTTAACAGCAGTAATGGCGAATTTACCATCAGCTGTTCATAAATACGAAAATGGATAAGTGCGGGTTGCTTTTTAAAAAAATTTCCTATAGCAAACTGCGGCATTGGAGCAAAAGCACCTCTGCGGGCAGTGAATGCATTTACTAGACGGTGTCAATATTGGCAGTTGCCTCAGTCAACTTTCCCGGGGACGGGTACTTTTTAATCCTGCGTGCCTAGATCTTTCTACATAATAAAAAAACAAACGGCTTATACCACAGGGGCGGGGGTGAAAATTATTTTTGAACAATTGTTTAATACATTTGTTTAATTCAGAAATCACTCCTACATTTGAATCGCAAACAGCAGTACCATGGCAAAAGCGACGCGGAAGAAAAAAGATGCGGATGCCCCTGCGGAGGAAAAGATCCTGGCGGCGGCGAGGGCGGTCTTTACCCGTAATGGTTATGCCGCTACCACGGTGAGGGATATTGCCGCGGAGGCGGACCTGAATTTTTCGCTGGTGAATTATTATTTCCGCAGCAAGGAGAAGCTGTACGACCTGGTGATGAAGGACGCCATCCGGCAGCTGCTGCATGGCATCAAAGGCCTGCTGGACGATGTGCATACCAGTCCGCAGGAAAAGATTGACCTCGTTTGCGCGCAGTGGATAGACATGCTGCTGGTACACCCCGACCTGCCGCTGTTCGTAATGAACGGCGTGGCGAACAGCTCCAACGACATTACAAAAGAACTGGTAGAGAATAACGTTTTCCTGACTTCCTATTTCGTCCGTCAACTGGTGGAACTGCATGGGAAGGGGCAGCTGAAAACGGCGCCCCTGCACCTGGTGATGAATATGGTCAGTATGCTCACGCTGCCTTTCGTGGCGCGGCACCTGCTGCTGAAAACCGGGGCGATCGACATGAAGCAGTTCCGCGCGATGATGGAAGAACGAAAGACGCTGATACCCGCGTGGCTGAAGACGATGCTTTAACCTTCTTAATAAATCGGTTTTATGACGCAGAAGCTAATCGCCCTGAAGCTGGCGCTGTGGCTGCTTTTGACGGGGGCGCCGGCGGCGGGGCAACTGCCTGTACTCACGCTGGACGAGTGCCATGACCTGGCGGCGGCCAATTATCCGCTGATCAGGCGCTATGACCTGATCGGCGCCAGTCGCGACTACTCCCTGGCCAATGCCGGCAAAATCTACCTGCCGCAATTCAACCTCTCCGGCCAGGCCACCTACCAGTCGGAGGTGGTGCGCTTTCCCCAGCTGCCGCCGGCCATAGGTATATCCTTCCCAACGCTTAGTAAGGACCAGTATAAAATAGCTGCGGAAGTGCAGCAGACTCTCTTTGACGCCAACGCTTCCCGCAATCATAAGGCCGCCATCCGCGCCAATGCGGAGGTGGAAAAGCAAAGCGTGGCGGTGAGTCTGTACGCGGTGCGGGAAAAAGTGGACCAGCTGTATTTTTCCATCCTGCTGATGGACGAGCAGCTGAAGCAGCACCGGCTGCGCATGGCGGACCTGGACAATGCCATTGAAAAAGTGAGCGCCGCTTACCGGAACGGCGTCGCCTACCGCAGCAATGTGGATGAACTCAAGGCCGAGCGGGCTTCGGCACAATCCCAGGAAATTACGTTTATAGCTAACCGTAGCGCCTATACGCAGATGTTAGGCATTTTTATTGGCCGGCAGCTGGCGGACAGCGTGGCGCTGCAAATGCCGCAGGAGCAGGCCCCGGCGGCGGAGGTACGCCGGCCGGAGCTGGCGTTGTATCAATACCGCCGCAACGCCGTAGATGCGCAGGAGCGGCAACTGCAATCCGATTACCTGCCGCGGTTCAACGCGTTTTTCCAGGGCGCTTATGGCCGGCCGACGCTCAACTTCCTGGACAACGACTTCGGGGCCTGGTATGTGACCGGCCTGCGGTTGAACTGGAACTTCGGCAGCTTGTACAGCCTGCGGAACAACCGGCGTTTGCTGGAAAACAACCGCAGGTCCATTGCCGTGGAGGAAGAGACATTTCTTTTCAACACCAACCTGCAACTCGTGCAGCAGCGGGGGGAACTGCGGAAATACCGGGAGATGATTGCCGCGGATGAAGAGGCGATTGGCTACCGGGCTTCCGTCAAACAATCCGCCAAAGCCCAGCTGGAAAACGGTGTGATCACCGTGCATGAATTTATTAATCAGCTGAACGCGGAAAACCAGGCGCGGCAGCTGCTGATCCTGCACCGGCTGCAGCTCCTGCAGGCTATGTATCAATATAAATTTACTTCGGGTAATTAACAATAGTACATCATGAAACAGCTAGTTAGTATTGCTGCCTCGCTGGCCCTCCTCGCTGCCTGTACCAACAAAGGCCCGCAGGCGGATGCTTCCGGCAATTTTGAAGCGGATGAAGTGATTGTATCCGCCAGGCAAAACGGGGAACTGCTCTCGTTCCAGGCGCAGGAAGGCGCTACGCTTCGTGCAGGCGATACCGTTGGACAGATTGACGTGAAGATACCAGCGCTGCAGCAGGCGCAGGTAGAAGCCTCGATTGCGGCGTTGCAGCAAAAAACGAGCAGTCCGGCCGAAAGGAACCAGCTGGTCCGAAAGCAGCTGGCCGTGCAGGAAGCGCAGCTGGAGCAGCTACTGCGGGAACAGCGGCGTACGGAAAACCTGGTCAGAGAAGACGCCGCCACGCGCAAACAGCTGGATGATATAAACAGCCAGGTGGAGCAGATGCGCAGGCAAATTGCGGCCACCCGCCAGCAGATTAACGTGGACGACTATACGACCGGCGTGCAGAACCGCTCCGTGCTCAGCGAGAAAGCCCCGTTGCAAATGGCCGCGGCGCAGTATGCCGAACAGGTGCAAAAGGGTTTGATCATCAACCCGATCACCGGCGTGGTGCTTACCCGTTATGCGTTGCAGGGGGAGCTGGCTACGGTGGGCAGGCCATTGTATAAAATCGCCAATACAGATACGCTGTACCTGCGGGCTTATGCGGACGGCACGCAGCTGCCGCAGATCAAGCTCGGGCAGCAGGTAACGGTACGGATAGACCAGGGGCGGAAAGATTATAAATCGTACACGGGCACTATTACCTGGATTGCCGCGAAATCGGAGTTCACTCCCAAAACGATACAGACGAAGCATGAAAGGGCCAACCTGGTGTATGCGATCAAGATAAAAGTGAAAAACGACGGGTTCCTGAAAATCGGGATGTACGGAGAAGCGCTTTGGTCACAACAATAAATTTCGCAAAATGGAGGCAGTAGTACTCGACGGCATCACCAAAACGTATGCAGGAGGGAAGGTGCTGGCGGTGGACAATGTGTCCCTTACCGTAAAGCCGGGAGAGCTGTTTGGCCTGATAGGCCCTGACGGCGCCGGTAAAACCAGCATTTTCCGGGTGCTGACTACGCTGTTGCAGGCGGACAAAGGCAGTGCGACGGTGCAGGGCCTGGACGTGGTGAAGGATTACCAGCGTATCAGGCAAATACTGGGCTATATGCCGGGGAAGTTTTCCCTCTACCAGGACCTGACGGTGGAGGAGAACCTGCACTTTTTTGCCACGCTGTTTGGCACTACCATCGAAGCGAATTACGGCATTATCCGGGAAATATACGAACAGCTGAAGCCCTTTAAGGACCGGCGCGCCGGCAAGCTCTCCGGCGGGATGAAGCAAAAGCTGGCGCTTTGCTGTGCGCTGATCCATAAGCCGGAAGTGCTGTTCCTGGATGAACCCACTACGGGAGTGGACGTAGTTTCCCGGCGGGAGTTCTGGGACATGCTGGCCCGGCTGAAGAGCATGGGCATCACGATCCTCGTGTCCACCCCATACATGGATGAAGCGAGCCTTTGCGAAAGGATTGCGCTGATACAGGCGGGGCGTATTATGCAGATAGACGCGCCGGAGCAGATTGTGCGGAGCTACCCCGTACGGCTATACGCAGCGAAAGCGGACGATATTTACGGCCTGCTGAAAGATATGCGGGAAAACCCTGCGGTGGAGAGTTGTTATGCATTCGGGGAGTACCTGCACCTGACGATGAAAAGTGAAACAGCGGATGCGATCATGGCTTTGGAGGGATTTGCCCGGGAGCGGGGGCATACGGGTATTACCGTGAAAGAGATAGCGCCGGGAATAGAAGATACATTTATCCGGTTGATGAATCAAAAAACGCAATAGTATGGGAGAGCAGGTAATTGTATGTAAAGAACTGACGAAGCGTTTCGGCGATTTTTACGCGGTGAACAACATCAGTTTTGAGGTGAACAAGGGGGAGATATTTGGTTTCCTCGGGGCGAACGGGGCCGGGAAAACGACGGCCATGCGCATTTTGTGCGGGTTGTCGTACCCCAGCAGCGGATCGGCTACGGTGGCGGGTTTTGACGTGTATCGCCAACAGGATGAAATTAAAAAGAACATTGGGTACATGAGTCAGAAATTTTCCCTTTACGAAAACCTGACCGTGTCGGAAAATATTGAGTTTTACGGGGGCGTATATGGCCTGAGCAGGGCGGTGATCCGGGAGCGCAGCGCGGCGCTGATCCAGACGCTGGGGCTGGAAAAAGAAGCTAAAAAGCTCGTAGGGGAGTTACCGTTAGGCTGGAAGCAGAAGCTGGCTTTTTCGGTGGCGATCTTCCACCGGCCGCAGATCGTGTTTTTGGATGAGCCTACGGGCGGGGTGGACCCGGTGACGCGGCGACAGTTTTGGGATATGATTTATGAGGCGGCTGCCGGCGGGATCACGGTGTTTGTGACGACGCATTACATGGATGAGGCGGAGTATTGCAACCGGGTGACGATCATGGTAGACGGGAAGATTGAAGCCCTGGATGCGCCGCAGGCGCTGAAGCAGCGCTTCGGGGCCGGGAATATGGAGGAAGTATTTTATCAGCTGGCCAGGTCCGCCAAGCGTTCATCAGACTGATTAATGTATGAAACAGCTACTGGTATTTATCCGCAAAGAGTTCTATCACGTGTTCCGCGACCGGCGCACGCTGCTGATTATGTTTGGCCTGCCGGTAGCGCAGATATTGCTGTTTGGCTACGCGCTGACCAGCGAGGTGAAAAATGCGGATATCGTGATCAGCGACCAGGCGCAGGATGCGAATACGGCCAGGATCATCAGTAAGATCAAGTCCTCTTCCTACTTTATTGTGCATGAGCAGCAGCTGGCGGGGCCGGAGATAGACGCGGCGTTTAAGCGCGGGCGCATCAAATGCGTGTTGAACTTTCCGCCGCAGTTTGGCAGTGATCTGCGGCATGATGGGAAGGCGAGCGTGCAGATTATCGCGGATGGCTCCGATCCGAATACCGCGAAGACGCTGGTGAATTACCTGACGGCTATTATGGCGGGGTACCAGCAGGAGTTGGGCGGCGGAGGCGGCGCGCCGGTGGGGATTGTACCGGAGTTGCGCATGCTGTATAACCCCGAGGGCAATGGCTCGTTGAATTTCATCCCCGGGGTGATAGCGTTGATTTTTATGATCGTATGCGCTACGCTGACATCTGTTTCCGTGGTGAGGGAGAAGGAGTTGGGGACGATGGAAATACTGCTGGTATCGCCGTTTCACCCGATCATGGTGTTGATAGCGAAGGCGATTCCTTACCTGGTATTGTCCCTCGTGAATTTTACATTCATCCTGGTGTTGTCCGTCGGTTTCCTGGATATTGCGGTGAAGGGCAGTTTGCTGTTGCTGTTTGCGGAGAGTACTTTGTTTATTATCACCTGCTTGTCAGTAGGGTTGCTGATCAGCAATATTGCCGCATCGCAGCAGGCGGCCATGTTGATTTCCATGATGGGGATGATGCTGCCAACGCTGTTGCTGACGGGTTTTATGTACCCGTTGGAGAATATGCCGTTGTTCCTGCAGTTGATTTCGAACCTGGTGCCGGCCAGGTGGTATTACCTGATTGTAAAGGCGGTGATGCTGAAGGGGCTTGGGTTTGGCGCGGTATGGAAGGAAACGCTGGTGCTGGCCGGGATGACGGGCGCTTTGTTATCCCTGGCATTACTGAAGTTTAAAACCAGACTGGAATGAAGAAACTTGGTTTTTTATTGCAGAAGGAGTTCAGGCAGATATTGCGGGACAGGATTATCCTGGCGATGATATTTGCCATGCCTACCATACAGCTGATCATACTGCCGCTGGCGGCTAATTTCGAGGTGAAGGACATCAAGGTGGTGGTGGTAGATCATGATCACAGCACGCTTACGCAGCGGATGCTGGGCAAGTTGGGTGCGGGGGGATATTTCCGTATAACCGGCGCCGTTAGTTCCTACGCGGAGGCGTTGCGTTATGTGGAGCGCAATGAGGCGGATGTGGTGATGGAGATTCCGGCGGATTTTGAGCGGAACCTGGTGCGGGAGGGGAGGCAGCAGGTCTCGCTTTCGATAGATGCGATCAACGGGGCAAGGGCGTCGATTGGCGGCGCTTACCTGAATTACATCATAACTGAGTTCAGTCAGGGTACGGACCTGGACGTTGCGCGTGCGGCGCACCCGGCAGCGGCGGGCACGCCGGTAATCAACGTGACCTATAACACCTGGTACAATCCCAGGGAGCAGTATAAATATTACATGGTGCCAGGGATCTTCGTGTTGTTGCTGACGCTGATCGGCGGTTTTATGTCCGCCCTGAATATTGTAAAAGAGAAGGAGATAGGCACCATTGAGCAAATAAACGTGACGCCTATACGAAAATGGGAGTTCATCAGCGGCAAGCTGATTCCCTTTTGGATAATGGGGCTGATCATCTTTACGATTGGGTTGCTGGTGGCGTATGTGGTGTATGGGATTGTTTCCGTGGGGCCGTTATGGTTATTGTATTTGTTTGCGGCGGTGTACCTGGTAGCCTTGCTGGGTTTCGGTTTGCTGATTTCTACGTATAGCGCCAGCCAGGTGCAGGCGATGTTTTTGGCTTTCTTTTTTATGATGATATTCATGCTGATGAGCGGGTTGTTTACGGCTACGGAAAGCATGCCTGCATGGGCGCGGACGATATCGGCGCTGACGCCGGTTACGCATTTTGTAAAGGTGATCCGGATGGTAATGCTGAAGGGGAGCGGCTTTGCGGATGTGAGATGGGAGTTTTGCTATGAGATTGCGTTTGCGGTGGTGCTGAATGCCTGGGCGGTATTTAATTACAGGAAGACCAGCTAAGGGTTTCCTTATCAGGATAAGTTCGGATAATTCCTCCGAAAACGTTTGCCCTCCTTGATTTCAACGGTACTAATTTATTTCCGCCCTGTTTTTACCACTGATATTATTTCACTGGATTTTTATAGAATTTTAACATTCTAAAGAAATTTTGTTAGAAACTATCAAATTTCAGGATAATAATTTCTATTTTGTTGGAAGTTTATTTATTTCAATCGATTGTTTTTTATATTTTTGATCGTGTACTGATATTCACTGATACAAACAAAACAAATCAACTGAAGAGAAAAGACCAAAATTTTTCCCACGTATGAAATTAATTGGCTCATGACTTAAGGTGTAGTGTACTAACTTTTTCATGCAAACGTTTGCTGTGCCATTCCAATTTGTCGGTTACCGGCCAGGCTTTCTATTGCTATTTTATCATGCATTCTAATTACATAGGTATCGGACTGTAACCCGATTCAGCCTTTTATTGCTCAAAAATTAATACCTAATGATTCACTATTTACCACGTTCTTCATCGGGTAAACTACGTTTACACTGGATGATGCTGACACTGATACCCGCAGCGGGTATGATCTGTACCGCGCCTGCCTATGCGGCCTCAGGTGCATCCGGTAATGCTGCAGCTGAATTTTTTCAGCAGGATCCGGCGCAATCACATGTTATCACAGGGGTCGTAACCGACGAGAAGGGACAGCCGGTGCCCGGCGTTACCATCGCTGTGAAAGGTACTTCGCACGGCACAGTGACCGATGCAAAAGGGGCGTATTCACTGCGTTTCCCCGCCAGCGTGAAATCGCCCGTACTGGTATTTACCTCCCTGGGATTTTCCGCCAAAGAAGTGCCATACACCAATCAGAAAACATTGAATCAGCAAATGACCACCGACCAGAAGGCGCTGGGAGAGGTGGTAGTAGTAGGTTATGGCACCCAGCGTAAAGTAAACATGGTGGGCGCCGTTTCCGCTATTAAAGTGGATGAGAAGATGGCCGGCCGCGCCGTGTCCAACGCCTCCTCCGCCCTCAGCGGCATGGTGCCCGGCCTGGCAGTAAACCAGCCGATGGGGATGGCCGGTAAAAACGGCGCAAACCTCACCATCCGCGGGCTGGGTACGGTGAACAACGCCAACCCGCTCATCGTGGTGGACGGTATGCCTGATGTGGACATCAACACCATTAACATGAACGACATTGAGAGCATTTCGGTATTGAAAGATGCTACCTCTGCGTCTGTGTATGGTTCCCGCGCTGCGAACGGGGTAATCCTTGTTACTACCAAATCAGGTAAAGGCAATAAGAAGACGCAGTTTAACTTCAACGGCTTTTACGGCGTAGCCAAGCCTACGAAATCGTATGATTTTATGGCGGACTACCCGCGGTCGCTCACCCTGGCGCAAATGCAGCAGCGCGTGGGTACCCTGCGCGACCTGCTCACTTTCCACGATGGTACCATCGACCAGTGGATGGCTATGG
The DNA here is from genome assembly GCA_001870995.2 of Chitinophaga sp. CB10. Classification (GTDB taxonomy): domain Bacteria; phylum Bacteroidota; class Bacteroidia; order Chitinophagales; family Chitinophagaceae; genus Chitinophaga. The sequence continues at coordinate 87,681 of MLAV02000007.1, read as the reverse complement.
GCATGATCGATCCGCTGGCGTATCCGAATACGGACTGGTGGAACATCATCATGCGCGACGGTGTGAATGAGAATTATAATCTCTCTGCCTCCGGGGGCAACGATGTATCCAACTTCTTCGTGTCCGTTGGTATGCAGAACGAGCAAGGGTTACAGATCAACAACGATTACAAAAGGTATAACGCACGTTTTAACTTCGATTATAAACTGCGCCCGAATATGAACGTGGGTGTGAAATTCGCCGGCGTATGGACCAAGTTTACCTATGCCCTGGAAGACGGTTTCACGGACGATGATGGCTCCGGCAACTTTGACCTGCAATACGCGATTGCCGGTATCACTCCCTACGATCCGGTCACTGGCAAATTTGGCGGCGTAATGGCGGCCAACGAGGACCCGCAGGCGTTCAACCCGTACATGATGTTCACCCAGAACAAAAATGACCAGAACCGCCAGCAACTCAATGCCAACGTGTATTATGACTGGTCCCCCATTAAAGGGCTGACCGCCAAAATCGATTACTCCCTGGCTTACTATAACCAGTTCCGTTACAGCGCGCCTATCCCGACCACGGCCTGGAACTTCCAGACCATGATGAACGGCAGCCGTGTATATTATGGCGCAAATTCCGGCGTTTCCAACGTAACCAGCAGCGGCTATAAAACACAGCTGAACGGTAGCCTGACCTACCACAAGGCTTTCAATAAAAACCATGACCTCACGGTATTGGGTGTGTACTCCGAAGAGTACTGGTACGACCGTAACCTGAGCGCGAGCCGTAACGACCGCCTCTATCCGGACCTCCATGAGATCGACGGGGCTCTGACCAGCATCCAGGGAACCGGCGGTAATTCCAGCACGGAAGGGCTGCGTTCCTACATCGGCCGTATTAACTATACCGCGTACGATAAATACCTGCTGGAACTCAACTTCCGCACGGATGGTTCTTCGAAATTCCTGAAAGGCAGCCAGTACGGCTTCTTCCCGTCCGCCGCACTGGGTTGGAGATTCATTGAAGAGGACTTTGTGAAACGCTATGTATCCAACTGGCTGAGCAACGGTAAGCTGCGCGCTTCCTACGGTACGCTGGGTAACAACAGCGGGGTAGGCCGTTATGAGCAACAGGAAACCCTGGCCATGGCTTCCTACTTCCTGGATAAGGACATCGTGAAAGGGTTCGTAAACCAGAAAATGGTGAACCGGGACCTGACCTGGGAAACCACCTCTGTGTTCAACCTCGGTCTGGACCTGGGCTTCTTTAACAGTCGCCTCAACGCCGAGCTGGATTACTACAACCGCCTGACCACCGGCATGAACAGGCCTTCCGACCTCTCCATGCTGCTCACCGGCGCTTACGATGCGCCCCGCAAAAATATCGGTAACCTCCGTAACCAGGGCGTGGAGCTGAACCTGAACTGGACGGACAAGCTGTCCAACGGCATCAGCTACATGCTGAATGGTAATATCTCCTACAACCGCACTACGCTGGAAAAATGGAATGAGTACCTGGGCCGTGGTTATACCTTCCTGAACATGCCTTACCACTTCGTGTACACTTATACTGACAGGGGTATCGCCAAAACCTGGCAGGATGTGTATAATGCCACACCACAGGGCGCTTCGCCGGGGGATATCCTCCGCAATGACGTGAACGGGGATGGTATTATCGACGGGAATGATAAGGTGGCGCAGGATAAGTTCCAGCGCGACAGGCCGACTACCAACTATGCATTGTCCGGCAACGTCAGCTGGCATGGCGTCGACTTCAGCTTCCTGCTGCAGGGCGCTGCCGGCCGTAAGGACTACTGGCTCAACAACTATAACAATGTCAATTTCAGCGCTACCCGCTATGCCGCTACCTGGGACCACTGGAATAATCCATGGAGTACGGACAATCCGAATGGCATCTGGCCGCGGCTCGGCGGCAGCGGTAACCGCGAGGAAACCACTTTCTGGCTGGATAATTTGGCCTACCTGCGCCTGAAAAATATTCAGCTGGGTTACACCATTCCTGCCCGCCTCGTGAAACTGGCCAAGATCAATAGTGTGAGGATTTACGGTTCCGCTGAAAACCTGGCTACCATTACCAGGTTCCGCGGCCTGGATCCTGAAATGACCGGCAACAGGAACATTGCGTATCCGCTGCTGAAGAATTATTCCCTGGGTGTGAATGTTGGATTCTAATTAAATTGTTATGAAGAGAAAGTCATTATCTATTATACGCACCGCAGTACTCGCTTCTTCCGTGGCGATGCTGGCTACCGGTTGCACCAAAAACCTGCTGGACCAGCAACCTACTACAGAAGTAGGCTCCAGCTTTTTCTGGAAAACGGAAGATGATGCCACCTATGCACTGATGGGCGCTTACAACGCTACCCGTTCAGTGTTTGACCGCGATTATTATTTTGATGGTCAGGGAGAGTACACCCGTACCCGTGGTACATCCACTTCCAGCGGCGACCCATACAACCCCTCCAGCAGCGCCGGCTACCAGAGCGCGAACTATGGGGATAAATTCGACAACTATTTCAAAGCCTTATATGGTTCTGTCAACCGCGCCAACTACGTCATTGAGAACGTGAAATCGATGATCGACCGCAAGGTGGGCAACCGCGAAAAGCTGGAAGTGATCATCGGCGAGGCGCGCTTGCTGCGCGGTATGACCTACTTCCGCCTGATCAGCATGTGGGGCGACGTGCCTTATTTTGACAAGGTGGCTACTTCCAACGCGGACGTACAAACGCTGTCCCGTATGCCTATCGCCCAGATCAAGGATTCGATCATGAACGATTTTACCTACGCGTTTGAAAAGCTGCCGGCGAAACCATCGGCGGTGGGTCGCGCTGCCAAGCCGGCCGCCCTGGCTTTCCGCGGTAAGCTCCAATTGTTCTGGGGTTCCTGGAATAAAAACGGCTGGCCGGAGCTGACGACTTTCAAGCCCGATGCAACTGCGGCCAGCGAGGCGTTTAAAGCCGCTGCGGCAGATTTCGGACATGTGATCAACGACTATGGCCTGACCCTCTTCAGAGGCGGAGAGCCGGGTAATATTGATACCCTGGGCGGAGCAGAAATACTGCCCAACTACTTCTACCTGTTTATGCCGGCAGCGAATGGCGATGCGGAAATGATCATGGCGTTTACCCATGGCGGTACCAGCACCGGCCAGGGCGAGTCGCTGATGCGCGACTTTGCAGGCCGCACCATGCAGCGTTCCCAATGCTGGGTGAGTCCGCGTTATGAACTGGCAGACCGCTACCAGCTCATCACCACCGGCGAGGAAGCGCCCAAGCTGAAACCGATGGCGCCAGGCGCCGCCGGCGCCAGAACTGCGCCTAACTCGGCCCTGAACCCGCAGAGCTATGCCAACCGCGACTACCGTATGAAATCTACCATCATGTGGGATTACGAAAAAGCGCTGGGCATGCAGGCGTTGAAGTCCACCGGTTTTGCGCCGTTCATTTACAAATCCTGGAACCTGGCCATCAGGCTCGGCGGGGTGGACTATATCACCTATGATACCGACGGTTGCAACTCCGGCTACGTGTACCGCAAGTTCGTACGTAATTACGCCGGTCAGGATCGTACTGACGGCGATTACAACTACCCGGTCATGCGCCTGGCAGATGTATTCCTGATGTATGCAGAAGCCAGCAACGAGGCCTATGGCCCGCAGGCGGATGCCGTAGCGCTGGTGAACAAAGTGCGTCATCGCGGTAACCTGCCTCCGTTGAAGGCGGACCGGTATGCCAGCAAAGATGCCTTCTTCGCGGCAATAGAGCAGGAGCGGATTGTGGAGCTGGTGGCAGAAGGTCAGCGTGCGTTTGACCTGCGCCGTTGGAGAAAACTGGAAAAACTCTACGGCGGTTTGGGTGGCGTAGGCGTTGGCCAGCAGGATACCCAGGGCGCGGTAAGGCAATCGCCCGTGGTATTCCAGAACGCCACTGAAAGGGATTATGCGAGAGCGTACATCTTCAAGATCCCGCAGAGTGAGCGCGACCGGAATCCGAACCTGACACAAAACACGCCTTGGTTATAATCGACATTAGACAATCAGGAGGTGGCAGCGCGGTAACCGCATTGCCATCTCCCCAAAATAAAATCAGTATGAAGAAATTTGTAATCATCAGCGGCCTTTTCCTGCTTGTGGCAGGAATGATCAGCAGCTGCAAGAAGAATGACCTGCCGGTGGATGAAGATGGATTGCTGATCACCACCCGTACCGATTGCTACGTTTCCAACTTTGAGTTGCTCGGGGCCGACTTCCAGACTGTGAGAAGTAAAGCGCCTGTTATAGATACCGCTGCCGGTACTATTACCCAGGAGGTGTTTTACGGGGCGGATTTGAAGAACCTCTGGCCGCAGCTGACGCTGGCGCAGGATTGTAAGCTGGAGCCTAAGATCACCGGCCGGACCGATTTTTCAGACCTTGCAAATCCGCGCCAATACACTGTTGTATCAGGTAACAGGCAAGTGAGAAAAACTTACAAGATCATCATCACCGTTCAACAAAAGTAAAACCTGAGACATGAGAATTAATTTCAGATCATATACACCCGCCCTTTTAGGCGTGATGCTGCTGGCGGCATCCTGCGCAAAGGACGATACCTATAAGACGCCCATTCCTAAAGACCAGCTGCAGAACGATTGCATCAAGCGTTCTACCGGTCCGAATATTTCCGGCGGCTACATTGAATTTGCCTATGCGATGGCATTGCCGGCAGCCAAAGGAAAGCTGGTGGCGGCCCAGGTAGAGGCTAGCATTGCCGGCGCGGCAGGCACCTACCTGGAAAACAAATCCTACTATTACGAGAATTCCCTGCAGGTGGACGTAGGGATCCCGATTGGCGATCCTTCCGTGACCACAGGCAATACTACCGTTACGACCTTCACGAAAGATACGATGGCGGCTACGCTCCGTTATTTCTACCGCATCCCGGACGAGGCGAAAGGCAAGTCAGTAAGTTTCACCTTTTCTGCCAAATCCAGCAATGGGGAAAACGTGTCCTACAAAATGGGACCTTATGAAATATCCACAATGGATATGAAGCTGGACCTGAACATGACAGATGGGGATTCCACTTATTTCTCCATCGCCGACATGAAGGTGTATGCGAAGAACCAGGCGGTGGATCCGGCAAAAATTGACCTGATCTATATGTACCGCACTTCGGCTACCGCCAGCCTGAAGCATGCGCTGGTAGCGCCGGGCGCGCCGAAGGAGTACCTGCAGGATTTTGTGGTACCGGGCGGCGCAGCCAATGTGACGAAGCTGGTGAAGGCGTACAACCTCCGCGATCAGCAGCTGGCGCGCCTGCAATACGGCGTATTTATTACCGATGCTGATTTCAAAGCTATTGATTTCAATAATCAGCCGAGTTACCTCTTCAACCTGAAGGCGGAAGGCGGTACCTGGGTGGAAAGCGCGGACGGCAAGTACAGGGCGTTTATCTACATCAATAAGGTAGACGATACGAAGAAGTCGATGGTGATCAGCGTGAAGCGTTACCAGGTGAAGTAATTTCTATCCCTTATATGCACAAAAAGGCGCCCCCTGGCGCCTTTTTGTGCATATGATTCACCGGCTACCGGCAGAATCAGACCATAAATTTCCACTTATGAAAAAGACCTTACTACTACTCGGGTTGCTGACGGCGGCGGTAACCCTGCACGCGCAAAACCTGCTCAGCGGTCGCTACAGCGAGCAGGAGCTGGCTGCCAGGCTGATTCCGCGGGACAAATGGGAGCCTTTCCCTGCCCGGGAAAAAAGAGCCGTATGGACTACTGTTGATACTACGCTCGCCGCCAATACCATCAAAGCCGCCGAAGGTTACCTGCATTATGAATGGCCGGGCATCCCTGCTACGATTTCCATGCTGATTGTTCGCACCGGCGACCGCCGGCAGTACCAGGACATTGCCAACCGCAAGCGCGATGTGCTGGCTACGCTGATGATGGCGGAGGTGTATGAAGACAAGGGCCGGTTTACGGATGATATCATCAATGGCATCTGGTCTATCTGCGAAGAGTCCTTCTGGGGCGCTTCCGCGCATTTGCCCAAAGGCAAGGACGGAGGGCTGCCGGATGTTGCCAATCCTTTTGTGGAGCTGTTTTCCGCTGAAACGGCGGAATTGCTCGGCTGGGTGGATTACTTCCTGGGCGACAAGCTGGATGCCGCATCGCCGATGATACGCAAACGCATATACGATGAAACCAATCGACGAGTTTTTACCCCGCTGATGACGAAGCATCATGGCTGGATGGGGATTAGCAGCTCCGGCAGGCGGCCGAATAACTGGAACCCCTGGATATCGTCCAACTGGCTTTGCGCCGTCTTATTGCTGGAACGGAATGAGCAGTTGCGGGCGGCGACCGTCAGCAAAATACTCCATACCCTGGACCAATTCCTGAATCCCTATCCGCAGGATGGCGGGTGCGATGAAGGGCCGGGATATTGGAGCGGAGCGGCAGCTTCCCTGTATGACAATATTTGTTTACTGAACCTGGCTACCAACAACGCTTTTGGCTATGTGCTGAAAGATTTGAAGGTAAAGCATATGGCGCAGTTTATTTATAAGGCGCAGATCAGCGAAGATTATTTTATCGACTTCGCAGATGCTGATCCGCAGCCGGGTATGAATGGTAGCCTCGTGTACCGCTTTGGAAAAGACGTTGGCGATCCGGACATGATGAAATTCGGCGCCTGGTATATACAGCCTGACCGCCAGGGTATTTGGCGCGGGACGTATATGTATTACCGTAACTTCTTTTCCCTGTTCATGAAGGACGAGTTCCGCAAGGCGGAAAAGGGGCTGCCCTTGCTGGAAAACGTTTGGTGGCCGGACCTGGAGGTGATGGCTGCCCGCGACAAGGGTGGTACTGCCAAAGGATTTTATGTGGCGGCCAAAGGAGGTAATAACGATGAAAGTCACAACCACAATGATGTAGGTAATTTTATAGTGTATTATGACGGCCTGCCTGTGTTGATTGACGTAGGGCGTGGCACCTATACTGCGCGCACTTTCAGCGGGCAGCGGTACGACATCTGGTTCAACCGTTCCGATTTTCACAACCTGCCTACCGTTAACGGATACACGCAGCCGAACGGTCCGGAATACAAGGCTACGAATGTGAGCAGTACCAGTCATAAAGCCGGCAGTATCATGCAACTGGACCTCGCGAAAGCTTACCCGGCGGAAGCGGGGATTCAAAGCTGGAACAGGACGGTGCAGTTAATCAAGCGGCAGCAGGTGGTAGTAGAGGACCAGGTGAGTTTGCAGCGCAGGGATAGTATAACGCAGCACCTGATGACGTGTTTTCCGGCGGAGGTAACGGCGCCGGGCGTTATTACCATTCATGCGGAGGGCAAGGATTACCGGTTGACTTACCCCGCGAAGATGAAAGCTGGCGTGGAGAAGCTGGTATTGACGAAAATGGAGGATAAGGGGATTATACAGAAATGGGGAGATAGTATCTACCGGATTAATCTGGAGTTGGTGGCGCCGGCGGCGAAGGAGAAGTTTGTATATACCATAAAGCCGGGGAGCGGAGGGAGGTAGGATGGCGGAGGCGGGTACGGCATTTGCCTGCTGGTAATTGGCGGACTGGTCGTTCCTGTTAAAGCAGTTTTAAACGGGGTATTTGCCGGACTCGTAGTTGTCGACTTTAACGCCGGTAATTGCTGCATTAGTATTTGTCGCCTTTAACGCGGGTAGTTGCTTCATCAATAATTGTCGACTTTAACGCCGGTAATCGCTGCATCACAGCATTTGCCTTCGTTTCCTAAACGCAGCCCACTGCCTTACCCCCATATAAATCATTGCGGCAACGCAAACCGCGATGAGGCCCCAGCGTAGGTACCTGGCCGTTGTAATCGGAATACCCAACCCTGCTATCGCGGCAATATAAGCTGCCAGGCATACGGGGCACTTGGGTATAAGCGCCAGGCCTACTCCCGGCATGGCCCATCGGGTAAAGTGGAGAATGCGCCGGAATACAGGCCGGCGCATTTTCTCTGCTTTCTTACAGGAACAGGAATGATGTGTCATAACATCTATTTTAGTGACAGCAATTGCCATTGCCCGTAACGGCAGGCTGTTCCTCATACATGTCGTGGAGCCTCACCCAGCCCATAATGTGATCTCCTTCATTCCGTCCTTTAGGAGCTATGTCCAGGTAATTGAAAGTATTGGTCAATGTTTCCATTCCCCTTGCGTAGGTGGAATAGGTATGGAAAATATCCCCGTTTTCATCCTTGTAAAAAGCGCTGACGCCGGGTTGTTCCTCACCGGCATTCTTTTCCAGCCGGTAATTGTAATATACTCCGCCATTATTGAGTTCTTCCGGCTTAAACGATACCTTATAATCGTAATTGAAATCGCTGTTATAGGAAGATACCCATTTGAATTTCCAGCCCATCCTTTTCTTAAAACGTGCTATTTCCTCCAGCGGCGCGCGGGAAACAACGACGAGGTTGACATCGTGGTTGTAGAGGTGCGGCAGTACCCCGTCGATGCTGTCGGCATTAAAGGAGCAACCTTTACAGCCTTCCTGCCAGCCGGGGCCGAGCATGAAATGTACCACCAGGAGCTGGCTGCGGCCGTCGAAGAGGTCGGAGAGGGTTTCCCTGCCTTCCGGCCCGTCAAAGGAATACGTTTTGGTAACGGCTTCCCATGGGAGGGCCTGTCTTTCGCGGGCTATCTGATCCCGCAGGCGCGTTAGCTCTTTTTCTTTTACCAGCAAAGCTTTGCGGGCAATATCCCATTCGGCTGCCGATACTACTTTATTTTTCGTTTGCATAAGAAATGGATTTTCGAATACAAATATCCGCTTAGTGGCGATAATTCGGGATGGCCGAAAACGTCAAAGTAGGGGTGAATTGCGACGGTGTTTGTGGCGGGGAAAGAAGTTGTAAGGATTGATGTTGGGACTATAGTTGGAGGGTGGACAGGCGCAGCAGGTGGTATTACCTTGCACTAATAAAATAGCATTTTATAACGGCAGCATATTACCATACCTGCTTGTTACGCCGCCACTACCTATCCATTCACAACGGCAGCATGAAATTATGCGCACTAATGTAAAAACCATAGTTAAGATACAAACGATGCGCCGTATGCCTGTCGTGCCCCGATGAAAGCCGCAAACTTTTCAACCCTTGTTTCACCGCCAGCTCCCGGATATGATCCAGCAGCTTGCGCGCATACCCCTGCCCCTGGAATTCCGGCAGCGTTGACAGGTCGTCGATATAAATATGCGGGCCGCCCAGCAGTTTATTGAGCCGCCGGAACCCGGCTATAGCCGCAGCCCGGGAAGGATTGGCCGGATCCGCAATATAAATGAGCATATAGCCGTCTGTTTCCTGCATTTCTTTTACCTGCGGAAGGATGTGCTCCGGTTGCAGCATAGGGCGTAGCGCGAGAATAGCGTCTGTACAGGCAATTATTTGTTCATCTGATTGTGCGTAATGGACTTTGATTGGCATGAGATGGGTAATGTAATTTATGTTGATTGTTGGTACCACAGTGGTTGTGATTATTTTTACAGTGGTTGTGATTGTTTTTAACAAGGCGGACTAACCAGTTTAATCAAACCAAATCATCCACATCAACCAAACTGGTAATTCAACGATATAGCAATCCTGTTCCATACATTAATCTGCGCAACCGCCATCAGTATCTGCGCAGCGCCATCTACGCCGAAATGCTCAATTACCTCCCGGTAGGTGGCATCGCTCAGCCCCTGTTGTCCAATCTGCGTCACTTCCTCCGTCATGGCCAGCAGCGCGCGCTCCGCAGGCGTGTAAAGCTTCGTTTCCCGCCAGGCGTTCAACAGGTAAATCCGCTGTTCCGTTTCGCCGTACTTGCGGGCATCCCTGGTATGCATATCAATACAAAAGGCGCACTGGTTAACCTGGGAAGCCCTGATCTTGATCAGCTCTTTCTGAATGTTAGTCAATTTGGAATCAGCGCCAAATACATCCAGCGCCCGTATGGCTTTTACAGCGTCCGGAAACTGTTCGTGTAAACTAAATCTCTTATCCATCTTATTGATAAATTGATGTCACAAATGTATATTTGAACTGGACTACCCAGGTAGTCCACTTTTGAATTGTCGTGTAGTCCAGGATGGACTGATCGCCTAAATCACCCACATGCTTCCATACAAATCACTCATCCGCATAGACCGTAAAAGCCGCCAACCCATCTATCTCCAGGTAGCGAACAGGTTCATCTCCCTCATCCAGGACGGCCTTATCCGCCCGGGGACGTACCTGCCCGGAAGCAGGATTTTAGCAGAACTATTATCCCTGCACCGCAAGACCATCGTTGCAGCCTACGACGAGCTGGCCAGTCAGGACTGGGTGGCGCCGGTGCCCCGCAAAGGCATGATGGTGGCCTCCAATCTCCCCGAGATAAAACCCCGGACTTTCTCAGGCGCCCGCCATGCCTATGAGCAGGAACCCGCGTTTGCACTGAACGAGATACCCATGCTGCCGCATCCCCGCATCGCAGGCCGGCAAAAAAAGCTGGTCGTAAATGACGGTTTCCCGGATGTGCGGCTCGCCCCACTGGATGAATGGATCCGCGAATGCCGCTCTCTTATCCAGCACCCCGCTTACTATCGCCACCTGGCATTCAGCCCGGCCACAGGCAACGAGCATCTGCGGGCCCAACTGGTGAAGCATTTGTCCGGCACCCGCGGCCTCAATATCATTCCTGAAAATACCATGATCACCCGCGGCGCTCAAATGAGTATCTACCTGGCAGCGGCGCTGCTGATCCACAAAGGGGATTACGTGATCACCGGCAGCCCCAATTATTACTTCGCGGATATGACGTTTGAACAGCTGGGGGCGCAACTCCTTCGCGTGCCGGTGGACAAGGACGGGCTTGATGTAGACGCCGTGGAGCGGCTGTGCAAAAAGAAAAAGATTAAGCTGCTGTATGTCATCAGCCATCATCATCATCCAACCACCGTCACCTTGAGTGCGGAACGCCGCATGAAGCTGCTGGAAATTATCCGCCAATACAACCTCGCGGTCATTGAAGATGATTATGATTACGATTTCTATTACAGCGCCGCGCCCATTGTGCCGCTGGCCAGCGCCGACCATGGCGGGCACGTGATCTACGTAGGGTCGTTCACGAAATCCCTGGGCTTGTCCCTGCGCATAGGCTTTATGATTGCGCCGAAGCATTTCATCGAGCGGGCCGCCGCCTTGCGGAAATTAATGGACCTCGGCGGGGATAATCTCGTGGAAGAGGCGTTGGCTAACATGCTGAAGGAAGGCGTCGTTGCCCGGCATTTGAAGAAAGCGAATAAGGTCTATTGGGAGAGGAGGGATGCCGCCGGCGCTTTATTACAACAACTGGGCAGGCAGGTTACTTTTCAGCTGCCGCAGGGCGGCATGGCCATCTGGTTGAAATTCCAGCCGGAACTGGACCTGCCGCAAATGATAACACAGGCGGCGTCGCTGGGGCTGACGATGAATTTCCCCCACCAGTACTTTTATGGCATGCAGCCGGAGAATGCGATTCGTTTTGGTTTTGCGTCGTTAAACCAGCGGGAGTTAACACAGGCAGTGGGGATTATGGAGAAAGCGATAGGCATGCAATAGGATACCAGGCCTGCGCCTGTTGCAGCCAGCCTCACTGCGCAGCATCAACCTCCACGTTGCCCGCATCACCCCATCCTCCCTCCGCCAGCATCAACCTCCACGTTGCCCGCATCACCCCATCCTCCCTCCGCCAGCTTCAACCTCTTCGTTGCCCGCATCACGCCCGCCTCACTCCGCCAGCTTCAGCCTCCACGTTGCCCGCGTCCGCCGCACCTGCTTCAACTTCTCCCGCTGCGCCGGCGTCAGCGTGGCCAAAAACTGCGGCAGACTGCTGATCGCCCCGTAATCCGGTTGCGCCTCGGCATCTACCTCAAACCCCATCTCTCCAAAGAAGTCCCTGGCCGACTCATAACTGCTGAATTTCTTCTCCTCGATACGATGCGCTTCCAGGAACTGCATCAGCGCGTCGTTACGGTACATCTTGGCCGCCACCTCCGCATCCTCGCGGATGTAGATATCCGCAGTGATCCAATATCCGCCTCGCTGCTGCAATATGCGCCGGATAATTCCACAAAGCTGTTCCTTTTCCGCCGTGTCCAGGTACATGAGCAAGCCTTCGTTAAGGATAGCCACAGGGCCTTGCGGCAGTCGCCCGGTGAGCCGCCGGAAGCTGGCTTCATCCAGCGCGTTCAGGCCTTCTATCTCCAAAACGCCTGGCAGCGGCTCCGGATGCAGCTGCGCAATGAATTGTCTTTTAGAGGCAATGAGGTCAGGCAGGTCCGTATCAATGTAATGGACCGCCGGGTCGGCTGCCATCGCGAGGCCACGAAACGAAAAACCGGCAGATATCTCCACCATATTCTTAATACCCGTAGGCAACAGCAGCTGGTCTATACTGCGGTAGCGCTGTTCAAAATGCACAATCCTGGCCCAGTAACGGGCCGCTTTTTCCGGATCTGCAGGGAAAGGCTCCGGCTCTTGCAGCAGGGCAACGGCTTCCCGGGAATAGGGCAGGGTAGTATGTCCTTTCAGGAACAGCAGTCCTTTCGCGGAAGGACTGATCGTATTGAAATCGCGGTTAGAGGGTGTTTCCATAAATTGTTCCCGGCATTAAAAAAGGCCATTCCTGTACAGCAGAAATGGCCTGGTTTGAATAATATAGCATGTTCCGTAGTATCATGCACGTTATCTGATTGCTTTCATGATGCGGCTCCAGCGAATGCCATCCTTATCATAGCTCATCCAGGTAATCCAGGCTTTGCCCACCACGTGATCTTCCGGGAGGAAGCCCCAGTAGCGGGAGTCGATAGAGTTATGGCGATTGTCGCCCATTACCCAGTAATAATTCATTTTAAACGTATAACTGGTGGCGGGCTGGCCATTGATGATAAAGCTACCATTTTTCACTGTAAAATCATTACCCTCGTATATCTGTATGATGCGCTGGTACAGCGGGAGGTTTTCGGGCGTCAGCTGCACCGTTACGCCTTTGGCAGGTACCACTACCGGCCCGAAGTTATCCTGGTTCCAGTGGAAACGGGTGGTGTCAAAAGGGAACACGGCAGGGTCGGACAGCTCGTCGTTCACAAAAGGCGTGATGGACTTCACGGACGACCAGGTTTTGATCGTGGCCAGGTCCGCCTGGTTGAGGTTGCAGAGGTACAGCCCCGGCTGCCCCGTCGGCGTTGGCTCGTCAATGATACCCATTTCCTTCAGCCGGGCCGGGTTCAGGGCTTCCCCGTCCGTTTGCACCAGGTACTGCATTTCGCTGCCCGGCGCCACAAAGGCGGGCCTGCCATTCACAAACAGCGCTCCCTCGCGGATCTGCAGGGTATCCCCGGGGATGCCCACGCATCTTTTGATGATATTTTCCCGTTTGTCCAGCGGGCGGGGGATGATATGGTAATTGTTCCATACTTCCTGCCGGCCCAGCTGGCGGACCAGCTCATAATAATTCGTATTCTCCTCCACCTCGAGGGCTACCGTATCGCCGGCGGGCAGGTTGAAAACGACAATATCATTTCGTTCGATGGAAGAGAAGCCGGGAAGGCGCTTGTACGGCCATTTTACCAGCGTGCTGTACGAAGGGCTGTACTGCGTGAAAGGCATCTTGTTATGCACCAGCGGCAGCGAGAGCGGCGTAATAGGCAATCGCGGCCCATAGCTGATCTTACTGACAAACAGGTAATCATTGACCAGCAGGGTGCGCTCCATAGAGCCGGAGGGAATACAATAAGCTTCGAATATGAACATCCGGATCAGGGTAGCGGCCACTATAGCGAATATGGCCGCATTCAGCCATTCCCGGAGCAGGGATTTCTTTTTTCCAGGATTTTCATTCCGGCGGCGGAAGAATTTCATACTATAAGAATTTTAAATCTAATATCGGCTAAATATCAATAGCCGGCTCAGAAATTATCCCGGCGGCCGGAAAGGGGTGCTCAATGGCATTTATTTTCTTATCTTCGTAATAACCCATAAATGAAACAGGGATTTTGTATATGGCAAGATCACAGGAAACCTTTAACAAACAAGAATTCGAAAAGAAGAAACAGCAGAAGAAGCAGGAGAAGGCAGAGCGGAGAGAGGAGCGCCAGGCCAAGAGCAACAAGGGCAAGAGCCTGGAGGACATGATGGCTTACCTGGACGAGGATGGTAACCTCACCACCACACCGCCGGACCCGTCAAAAAAGAAAGAAGTCAATCTGGAAGATATACAGATAGGAGTGGCACGTCAGCAGGAGGAAGCGGAGGAACTGGTGCATACTGGCGTGGTAACGTTCTATAACGATGCCAAAGGCTTCGGATTTATTAAAGACAGCCGTAACCACGAAAGCTATTTTGTACACATCAACCAATCGAAAGACCCTCTGAAGGAAAACCTGAAAGTATCCTTCGAGCTGGGCAAAGGCCCCAAAGGCCCGATTGCCGTGAATGTACATGTCATAAAATAGCCCGCTACCGGCGCTTCAATTCCGTCGCCTGCCTGCCGCCACATGCCACCTGCACTGCGGCACTCACATCTCCCTATACCAACCGGAACAACACCAAAACTGTAATTTTCCACCGCATGCCGGCAATAGCCGGTGATAGCGCTATTAATGCCCACGTATGAAAAAAGATTCTGTTACTACGCCTGTAACGGCCTCGCCGTTTTACTTATTCGACCTGGAACTCAGCGAGCATGGAATTGGCTGTCATACCATGCTGGAAGCCTTTCCCGCAGCGGCTTACATTTGTGACATGCATGGCCATGTGCGGATTTTCAATCACCTTGCAGTAAATCTCTTTGGCCGTATGCCCGCCAGCGGTACGGACAAATGGTGTATGAGCCTGAAAACGTTTTCGCCCAACGGCAGGCCATTGCAGCCGGAAGAATATCCCGTTGCCCGCACCATTGAGCAGCAGCGCCCTTATACCGGCAAAGCCATCATCATCGAGAAGCCGGATGGCAGCAGGCGTATGCTGGAAGTAAATACCAGCCTGCTGTACAATCAGCGCCATCAGCCCGTGGCAGTGATGTGCGTGGCCCGGCCGCCGCTGACCTCGAGCGACTGGCTGGCAACAAGCGTCTGAAGAATAAGCGCCGGCAGCGCTGAAAAATTCAATAAAATTTCTCCTTGAGTAAAAAACTAATGTATCTTTCCTGCCTATTTCAAAAGCATTATGATAGTTGATACATTAGATCGTGCAGCACGATACCACGTCCTCGGCGAAAAGTTTGTAAAAGCCTTTGATTACCTGCGCCAGACCGACTTTAACACCGTCCCGAAAGGGAAATATGAAATTGATGGCGCCAACGTTTTTGCCATCGTGAACGAATACGATACCATCCCGGAAGAAGGTGAACAAATGGAAGCCCACCGTAAGTACATCGATGTACAGTACCTCGCAGCAGGAGAGGAAAGAATAGGTCATGATTTCCTGGGAGATAAAATTCCTTCCAAAGCATATGCGGACGCAGAGGATTACATGCTCTTTGCGGACAAGCCCGCCTTCTACACCGTGCTGAAACAGGGCCAGTTCGCGATTTTCTATCCGTCGGACCTCCACATGCCCAATCTGCGTGTAGCCGGCCCCGTAGCTGTTAAAAAAGTAGTGATAAAAATTGCGGTAGACTGATGGCACTGTTGATCAGAGAAATACAACCCGGCGATAATGCAGCATTGGCGGCGATTATACGCAGCGGGATAGAAGAGTTTGGCGTACCGCTGGAAGGCACCGCGCACAGCGATCCTACTACGGACGATTTGTATAACCTGTTTAAAACGCCCGGCTCCAGGTACTTTGTAGCGGAGGAAGATAGCGTCATCCTGGGTGGCGGCGGCATCTACCCGACTGCTGGTTTGCCGGCTGGCTGTGCGGAGTTGGTTCGTTTTTTTCTGGCGCCTGCGGCGAGAAGAAAAGGCCTCGGCGTTAAATTGCTCGTGAGGGCCAGTGAAGCGGCGCAACATGCCGGTTACACATCCCTCTATTTGGAATCATTTCCCGAGATGTCCAGGGCAGTAGCGCTGTATGAACGAAACGGGTTTCAATACCTGCCGGCAGCGCTGGGCAATTCAGGCCATCATGCATGCACCATCTGGATGCTAAAAACACTTTAATAGTATGAGTTTTCTCGGAAACATTATCTGGCTGATCTTCGGTGGCTTTGTGACCGGGATCTGGTATTTTATGGTCGGCCTTGGCTTCTGCATTACCATCATCGGTATCCCGTTCGGGCTGCAGTGCTTCAAGATAGGACTGCTCACCCTCATGCCTTTCGGCAGGAACGTAAGGGAAGCCAACCCGCCAACGGGCTGCGTGTCCACCATTTTCAATATCATCTGGATCTTTGCAGGCGGGATATGGATTGCGCTGGGTCACTTGCTGTTTGGCTTCCTGCTGGCGATTACCATTGTAGGTATCCCGTTTGCCCGGCAGCATTTCAAATTGCTGGCACTAACGTTTGCGCCGTTTGGTAAGGAAGTGTACTAAGGATACATATGCCCGTTAGGCTAGGCACTCCTTAAAGTTTTCAAGTCATAAAAAGCCCGGCACTGCCTGCCGGCTTTCTGTTTTTTTTAACACTTCCACGGGTTACCTCCGCGGCGTTTCCGGTATAAAAGGTAAATCTCTACTTTATGCGAAACGCCGTTCCCCTGTGGGTTTTACCCGCCCTGACCCTTGCTGCCTGTTCCTCCGCAGGCTATGAAAAAAATGCTCCATCCGGCGCTGAAACCGTTTCAGCGGAAGCCGTTACCGCCGCTGCTGATTCCACGTCCTTTGCGGCGGACATCGCGTCGCTGAACAGCGCTTCCCGCAAACGTGTGCGCACAGCGGATGTTAGCTGCCGTGTGCCGGACGTATTCAAAGCCAGCCAGGCCCTGGAGAGAACCGCCAAATCCCTGGATGGGATCGTAGTGGAAAGTAAACAAACCAACGAGGTCTCCCAGGAAAAATACCTGCCTTATTCCAGCGATTCCCTGCGGCATGTGCGTATGTACCATACCGTAGCCAATCTCACCCTGCGCGTGCCCGCCGCCGCTATGGATTCCGTAGTGCAGGTACTCACGCAACAGGCTACCTATATTGATTACAGGACCCTGAAGGATCAGGATAAAACGCTGGATTACCTCGGTAATTCCCTGCGCAATAAAACCGTACAGCATACGGCGAAGGCTGACAGGAATACTTCTTCCGTGGACGCTGCCAGCTATAACCAGCAAAACGCGGATAATACCATCGACCGCCAGCTCAGCAACCTCGCTATTTTGGATGAAGCCAATTACGCTACCATCACCGTAGCCATGGTGCAACCTGCCCGTGCGGATGTGGTCGTGGAAGTAAATCCTGAAGCTATAACCCGCGCCGGATTTGGCACGGAGATGAAAACGGCCGTTATAACGGGAACGGATATACTGAGAAATATACTCCTGTTTTTTGTCAGCATCTGGCCCTTTATTTTATTGGCTGTTGCAGGTTGGATATTGGTAAAGCGTTTCAGGAAAACTTCCGTGCAGGCATAGGAATCCACTCAATTTTATTTAAATTGAGCGGATCATTATCGCCGCATGACTACAACAACCAAACCGCGCTTATTATCGCTGGACTTTTTCCGGGGCCTGACAGTGGCCGCCATGATCATGGTAAATAACCCAGGCAGCTGGTCCTATGTGTATCCGCCGCTGGAACACAGCAAATGGAACGGCTGTACCCCAACAGACCTGATCTTCCCGTTCTTCCTGTTTATCGTTGGCGTATCGGTACCATACGCCATGGGTACTAAAAGGGAGGACCCTGCACAGCATCGTTCATTAATACTACATGCACTGCGCCGCGCTGCAACGCTGATCCTGATCGGGCTTGCGCTGCGACTGATATTCAAATTCGACTTTACGCATTTACGCTTTCCCGGCGTATTACAGCGTATCGGGCTTGTATTCGGTATCATTGCCGTGCTGTATATCAAAACCAGTTTGCGCACGCTGAAATGGATATTTGCAGCGGCGCTGCTGGGCTATTACCTGCTCATGACGGTGGTGCCGGTGCCTGGCTTCGGACCGGCCAACCTGGAGCCGGAAACAAACCTGGGCGCCTGGCTGGACAGGCTCGTGTTTACCACCAACCACCTCTGGGCATCCAGCAAAACCTGGGACCCGGAAGGCTTGCTGGGCACCATCCCGGCCGTTGGTACGGGCATCTTCGGCATCCTCGTAGGGAGCTGGCTGCGCCGCAAGGACGTGGATAACGGCGTAAAGGTCAGCTGGCTTTTTGTGTATGGATTTTTTTCCATCATCCTGGCGCTGATATGGGACTTGTTTTTCCCAATCAATAAATCCCTTTGGACCAGCTCCTTTGTATTGTACACCGGCGGCTGGGCCACGGTAGGCCTGGCAGCCTGCTACTGGCTGATCGATGTGCAGCAACGCACCCGCTACCTTACGCCCATGGTGGCTTTTGGCCGAAATGCTATCACGGCCTACATCCTGTCTGCACTGGTGCCTAAATTAATGAGCCTGATTCCGGCAGGAGGGTTGTCCTTACAGGCATGGCTAAACGAAAAAGTCTGGAACAATATTTTCACACCTTACAACGCTTCCCTGGCGGCGGCACTGTTCCTCGTATTCCTCATCTGGATACCGATGGCAGTGATGTACCGCAGGAATATTATTATTAAGATTTAAAGAGATGGAAGAGAAACAAAAGAAACATATCAGTAAATTTTTGAGCCTGGTACTCCGCCATAAGCCGGAGGAGATTGGGCTGCAACTGGACGAAAGCGGATGGGCTGATGTGGAGGAGCTTATCGCCAAATCGGACATCCGTTTCACGAAAGAAGACCTGTTCGAGATTGTGGCTACGAGCGACAAGCAGCGTTTTGCATTGAATGAGGATAGAACAAAGATACGGGCTAACCAGGGCCATAGTATTGAAGTGGACCTCGGCCTGCCGCCGGCGGTACCGCCGGACTTATTGTATCACGGCACCGCTTCCGATACGGTGGACGTTATCCGGAAAGATGGCATCCAGCGTATGTCCCGCCAGTATGTGCACCTCAGCACGGTAAAGGATACGGCCGTACAGGTGGGCGGCCGCCATGGCAAGCCGGTCATCCTGACGGTGCGTGCCGGCGAGATGCACGCGGACGGCCTGCAGTTCTACCTGTCTGAAAATAAGGTTTGGCTGACCGACTATGTGCCGGCCAAATATATCGACTAGCATATTTTTCGTTAGATTGTGCCCGTTATTGGCAACCTTAAATCACCAGAAAAATGTCCATCACATCTGAAAAGGAATTGGAAGGCATGCGCCGCATCAGTGAGATCGTAGCGACCACACTGAAGGAAATGCGCCTGTACACCAAGCCTGGCATGAGTACCAGGGAAATTGACGAGTACGGCGGAAAGCTGCTGGAGAAGCAGGGCGCCAGGTCGGCCCCGAAGCTGACCTATGGTTTCCCCGGCTATACCTGCATCAGCCTGAACCACGAAATAGCGCACGGCATCCCTGCTGCAAATAAAATTATACAGGAGGGGGACCTGATCAACATAGACGTATCCGCGGAATTCAATGGCTACTGGTCCGATAACGGCGGTTCCTTTGTCGTAGGCCAGGATATCCACGGCTACCAGCCGCTGGTGGAAACTTCCAAAAATATCCTCTACAAGGCCATCCACGCTATTCACGGCGGCGTCAGGATCTGCGATATCGGGAAGCTGATAGAAACGGAGGCCCGCAGGAATGGTTATACGGTGATCCGCAACCTGGGCGGGCATGGCATCGGCAGAGGGCTGCATGAATCTCCCTCCGATATACTGAATTGTTACGACCAGGCGAACCGCGCGCGCTTCAAGCGTTTTGGAGTGGTAGCCATCGAAACGTTCATTTCCACGGCCAGCAATTACGCGAACCAGGAAGCCGACGGCTGGACGCTGGTAGGCAACCGGGGCGGCTTTGTGGCCCAGCACGAGCATACCATCGTGATTACGGAAGGCGCTCCCATCATATTGACCGCTGCCAACGAAATCTGGAATTAATTGGTAATTTGCGGCCATTATGTCTTTATACACCACTAAGGGCGCTATTACGGTTACCTGTAATAAGCGCCTGACACCTTACCTGGAACAGGAGGTGAAAGAGCTGGGCTTTGTGCCGGAAGAAACTTTTGTAACAGGGGTACGCCTGAACGGAACCATTAACGATTGCATCCGCTTAAACCTGAACCTGCGCTGCGCCAGCCAGGTGCTTTACAGCCTGAAAAAATTCGAGGCAGCCAATGCCGATGATATATACCGGGAGCTGAAATCCTACCCGTGGGAAACCCTGCTGAAAGCGGATGGTTACTTCTCCATCACCAGCAACGTCCTCAACGAAACGATCAACAATAGCATGTTTGCGAACCTCCGGGTGAAAGATGCCATTGTGGACCGGCTTCGGGAAAAAACCGGCAAGCGCCCTTCTACCGGGGCGGAGCTGAGCGGCGCGGTGGTAAACCTGTTCTGGAAAAACGAACAGGCGGAAGTTTTCATCGATACCTCGGGGGAGTCGCTGGCACGCCACGGCTACCGCAAGATACCCGGCCGCGCGCCCATGTTGGAAGCGCTGGCTGCCAGTACCATACTCGCCAGC
Organism: Chitinophaga sp. CB10; assembly: GCA_001870995.2. GTDB lineage: Bacteria > Bacteroidota > Bacteroidia > Chitinophagales > Chitinophagaceae > Chitinophaga. The sequence goes on along the minus strand of MLAV02000007.1, from coordinate 67,014 downwards.
CGGTGGGACAGGAAGTCGCCCTTCATCAATCCCATGTGCGGTTCCGGAACAGTAGCCATAGAAGCGGCGCTCATCGCCACCAACAGCAGGCCTGGCCTGTTTAGGGATAATTATGGGTTTATGCATTTGTTGGGGTACAACGATGAAGCGTACCAGGAGGAGCGGGGGCGCCTGGAGCGGCAAATCATCGATGCGCCGGGCCTGAAGATCATTGCCACGGACCTGAGCGAGCAAGCGGTTACCAATGCCCGCAAGAATGCCAGGGCAGCCGGTGTGGATGACCTCATCGAATTCAGGGTGTGCGATTTTGCCGCTACGCCTGTGCCGCAACCCGGCAGCGGCGTGGTGTTTATGAACCCTGAGTACGGGCTCCGCCTGGGAGAAATTTCCGCGCTGGAAGAAACGTATGCCCGTATAGGCGATTTCATGAAGCAAAAGTGCGGAGGTTACTTCGGGTATATTTTCACCGGTAACCTGGACCTGGCAAAGAAGATAGGGTTAAAGGCCAAGCGCAGGATTGAATTTTACAATAGTACGCTGGACTGCCGTTTGCTGGAATACGAGTTGTACGCAGGTACGCGCGATCCGAGGAAACAGCAGGCAGCTGCGGAATAACAGGTAAACGACGCTTACGGGCGTCGTTTATTTTTACAGGCTATCGCTGTAAAGCAGTATTACGTTCGTCCGTCATCCGGCGGCACAAGCATGCCGGTTTACAAACCGGCTGTTTGCGTATAGCCGTACACGTTAATACGATACCAGCGTGGTTACGCTGGATGCCGGCAGGGTAATCCCAAATGCGCCGCCGCTGATGCCGAAGCTATCTGAAGCAAGGTTGCTGGAAGCGGTGGTGCGGTAACGGTTGAAGCCCGCTACGGTGGCGCCGCTGATAGAGAACGGCTGATAGGTGTCTGTCGTATTGAGATTGACGGCCACCACTACGATTTTGGAACCGCTTTTATAGGCGGTGGTGTACACGTTGGTGGAAGGGTTAGCCGTACAGGATATTTTATTATACCCCGGGCGTACATACCGTGCCCACTGCGCCATCACATAGCCCCTTTTGGTGATGTTGCCACTTTCGTCCATAGGGCCGTAGGACCTCCTGATGTACCACCACACATACATATTATAGCCGGCGTTCATGCAGTCGTGTATTTCCTTTGCCACGCCCAGCGCGTCCGGCCAGCCATTGGCGTCGTTGGTGTTGGTGTAATGTTCCGTCATCCATACTTCCTTGCCGTTGGAGTACACGTAAGGCGTTTTGCCGTAGATATGTCCGCATACAAAGTTTGTTTTGGATTTAGCGGTGGCGTTGCTGAGGTAGGTGTCCAGGAAGGTTTTATCCATATTGAACGGTTCGGGCGCCATCACCGGCGCGCCGAGGTTGCTGCCCTGCGCCGCTACGAAGTCGGCCACCTGGCTGGCCGTCATGGCCATGGACTCATAGGTCACGGAGATGTTGGGCTCATTCACCGGGCTGATGGCCGTTACGCCGCCTACCGTGTTGCAAAAACTGGCGAGGTGGGCAGCATAGGCCGCGTAGGAAGAGGCGTTCAGCTGTCCGCCTACGAGGCTGTTGTTATTTTTCATAGACGCCGGGGCGGTCCATGCCGTAGCCACGACGGCGGCACCGTAAGATTTGGCGGCGTCTATGGTAGGCTTTTCCGCCGCAAAGTCCGCGCTGTTGGGCGATACCCGCACGCGCAGCACACTCAGCCCGATGCCGCTGGAAGGCGAAAAGGCCGTTACGCGCTGGGCGGCCGTCAGGTCGGCGATCCAGCCACGGATACTGGCCCCGCCGAAGCCGCGTATATTCTGCTGGACGACGCTTGCGTCAATGACAGCGGTGGCTTCGGTTCGTGCAAGGGGATCGTTGGAGGCAGCGGGGGAGTCGGCTTTCGTGCAGCTGAAGAGCAATAGGAGGGCTGCAGAACAACCGAGGATAGTTCTGTTCATAACGTAGTTTTTAAGGTTAATAAAACGAGAAAATTTGTATGTAACCGATTACATTCCTAATATAGAAATTGTATTTGACATATTTATCTGAATGGGCCTTTATATTACGCAACCGATTACATTAATTTTCTTCTAAAGGGTAAAGAGGTGATTTTTTGCAGATAATAAAAAAGGATGCCGGCCGGGCATCCTTTTTTAAACATTGTGTAGCGCATATAGCCGCATTGATCCCTGCGGCGCTTTGCCTTGCAAACTAATAACCGCTATGCGTTCTAATAACTTTCTAATAAAATTCTGGCTGCTTTCTAACGATGTTCCCTGGCGGCATACCCTACATTTGCAGCACATTAAAAACTAATACCATGGACTCAGATCCTGCAACACCATTTATTCACCTCCTGTAACCGCAACCCCGCTGGTAGCGCCGGTTGCAGGGCAAAACCAGTTTTATGTTCAAATTCAATTTCTTTCAGCACAAGCCCGTTAACGCCAGCGTTAAAGAAGACTTTGCACCGGAAACACGTCCGGTCATTACCGATGCCAAAGGTGAACAGACCCGGCCCCAGCAGGTACGTCCGTTAGTGTACCGGCCTGTCCGCTTCCTCCGCAGAAGAAGGAACGAAATGATCTGCTAACCCTATAAAGCGGCGCTCACATTGATAGGGCGGGAGAAGCTTTCTTCCAGCGAGATGATGGTTTCTGTCCGCTCTATTCCCTTGATATGCTGTAAATCGTCCTGGAGGATTTTACGTAGCTCGGAGCTGTCCCGGCAGATGATTTCCGCGAACATGCTGTACGCGCCGGTGGTGTAGTTAAGTCTGACAATCTGCGGGACTTTCAGTAACTGTTTGGCCACGGTTTCATACATGGAACTTTTTTCCAGGTAGATGCCAATGAAAGCAAGTACATCATAGCCGATGGCCCGCAGGTTTACCTGCAGCCTGGTGCCCTTGATCACACCCATCTCATGCAGCTTCTTTATACGTACGTGAATGGTACCACCCGATACAAACAGCTTTTTACCCAGCTCCGCATAGGAAATGCTGGCGTCGTTGGACATTTCAGATATGATTTGCAGGTCTAATTTGTCAATATTTAACTGGTGGCTCATTTTTGATAGGCGATTTAGATTTTATCTAAAATTAAGTACTTATTTGCAAAAATATCAAAAAACTGTATTATGTACCAAGAGTTAATTCGTATTAAAATATACCTAATATATCTGCGATGCGGCGCCGGCGACCGCTGACGCAAAACATTTTCACCAGGTGGGTGTTGATTGAATTGGAAGGCCTTTGCACGGCCGCGTATCAAAACACTTCACTGTTTAAATCCATAGATATGTATTTCCTCAAACATCGCGTAGTTGCCGGTATCGCCCTCGCCGTTCTATTCCTCGTCAGCGGTTGCGGCACTGCCGTACACATGACCGGAACCTGGAAAACGCAGCAGGCGCCGGCGCAAGGCTATCATAAAATTCTGGTGGCCAGCCTGTCGTCCAACCTGGGAGCGAAGCAAACCATTGAAACAGACGTAGCGGCGGCGCTGCAGAAAAAAGGCGTGGAAGCCGGCAGGAGCCTGGATATGTTCCCGCCCAACTTCGACCCTAAAAATGAAGTATCCCGCAACGAAATGGCACAGAAGATCCGTGCCGCAGGATATACCGCAGTACTTACTACTTCGCTGATCAATAAAGAATCTGAAACCCGCTATGTGCCCGGCTCCATGATGTATGCGCCGTATCCTGCGTATGGCTGGTATGGTAGTTTCTGGGGCTATTACGGCTATATGTATGGCTCGCTGTACAGTCCGGGTTATTACACCACGGATAAGACCTATTTCCTGGAATCCAACCTGTACGACCTCAATAAAGACGGGGTGCTGATATGGTCCGGACAATCGGAAACCGTCAATCCCAACAGCCTGGCTTCCTTCGGTAAAGCGTTTGCCAAAACGCTTACAGACGCCATACAGAATGCCGGCCTGCTGGATCAGCGATAATGCTTCATTCATTTAAACATAAGAGGCTGACGAAAGCAATGCTTTTGTCAGCCTCTGTTATTTTGCCTGAACTTTCCTTTCTTTGCAAAAAACCTTTGGAGATGGAATCAGCTCAGCCTAATGCGGAATTGTTACAGCAACTTGTTACCATGCGTATGCCTTTCGGTAAATATAAGGACACTATTTTGTGCGACCTTCCCGTGAGCTACCTGGAATGGTTTCAGCGTAAAGGCTTTCCTCCGGGCAAGATGGGCATGCTGCTGGAAACGTTGCTGGTAATAAAGATGAACGGACTCATGTACCTGCTGGACCCGCTCCGTAAAAAGTAATCAGAACCAGGAGGTAGGTTGTTCCTCTTCCGGCACTACTACCTTTGGCTCGGGCTTCGGTTCCGCAGGGGCCTCCGGTTGCAGTGGCTGCACGGGTTTGGCCAGCTCCTGCACGGCCAGCTTATCCTTGCGGGTAACCCCGCCGATATGCGCGCCTACTTCCACTACCAGCTCAAAAGCATTGACGTCTCCCTTTACGTGCGCTGTACGCATGACCTGCGCCTTGTCAGAAACGTAAACGTTGCCATACACCTTTCCATTCAATATCAGCTCTGCAGCAAATACATGACCCTTGATACGGGCGGTTTCACTGATGATTAGTTTGCCGGTGGTTTTTACATCACCTTCCACTGTTCCGTCAATGCGTCCCGGAACGGCAGCGTCAATGCTGCCGTTTACAGTTACAGATGCGGGTATCTGCAACCCTTCCGGCGTAGTCAGGTTTCGGAATAAATGTCGGACGTTTATCATTCAAACAATTTAGAGTTTAATGGTTATATCTTTTTCTTTTGAAGGGATGCTGCCGGCAGGATTCGCGTCCGCGCCGGGGATTGGCGGCGGCGTATTGGTCACCGGTTTATCCTGCTCGAAGTAACTGACGATGGAAGTGGCATTACCGAGGTCCAGTCCTACGCTGCGCTGTGCCTTATTGTCGGAAATGCGCAGGGAGTTGTAGAGGTAACCGATGCTGATCAGCTTCTCCGGCTCCGGCGCTACTTCCACAGGGATGAAATCCTTGAACTCTTCAGCAAATGCGTCTGTGAGTTCTTTATAGTGCGCGCCACCGCCCATGAGATAGATCTTTTCGCAATTCTCAAAATCGAGGTCGGTGAAATATTTACGCATGAGCGGGGATACTACTTCTTTATAGTATTGTTGTAATACCGCCTTCCTCATGTCTTTCAAATCAATGCGTTTGCGGTTGGTGAAAATGGAACCTTTCATAAAGGCGTCATCCACCTGGTGTTCGTTCTTCATTTCCAGGTAATGCTTCTGATTCAGCTCTCTGGTGAGGTTGCCGATGGCATAGCGGATACCGTGGGAACTGAAGCAGGTACGGTGGATCAGGCCATCGCCGGTAGCCATACCGCCTTCGATGGTACCAAAGCCAAAGCTCACGGCAATGAAATTATCCAGGTTAGGCTCGTTCACCGTTTTCTTTAAACCGATGATGCCGGCTACAATTTCCGGGATGATTTCATAGCGTTCGATATCAAACATTCCTTTTTTGAAAGAACCCTTGTTGTTAAAGGTTTGGGTATCGTAATCAATGAGGAAATGCCTTTTGCTGAGAAACTGCTCTGCGGCAGCCTTGTAGATGTTGTAAGTGGAGAAGGGGAAGCCCATGGTGATGGACAGCGGCTGCTGTACTTTATCGATGGTATTGAGCATGGCAGCCTTGAAAAGTATCTCATAGTCTTCTTCCTGCGGAGAGGCATTGGTCACCCTACCCGGATTGATACCCCCTCTTTTCGCCAGGTTACCTACCAGGTACCAGGTGTCATCTTTCTTTATTTTTAATCCGTTCAGTAAATCTTTACTGGAGTTTTCGGTGTTCCCAAAGGCGGTCTCAAACACACTGGGGAAGCTGGTTGTAGATACTTTCATAGTTGTTGTGATAATAACAAAATTTTTGATAATCAGGACAATAGGGGGATGGCATTCAATGAATTTGGGCTAAATTTAGTACAGGGTTTTATATTTTCAAAATCCCCGGCGCCCATAATGATAATATTAACACAAAAGATACCGTTAATGGGTAAACGTCCTTCCCCCTGTACCATGTTCACCATTTAGTACCCAGGCGCATGAAACTTATCTTCGCTGTTTTACTCCTGCTGCCGGTTATCGCCTGCAATAACGGCCGCCGTATTTATTCCGCTCCGGCCATGGGGGCAGAATCCGAGTTTGACCGTGGCCTGCGGCCGGAACGCCGGCCCCAGTACTTATTTGATAAGAAAACGATGAAGGACATGAAAAAGTCAGGAACGGTCAGCGACTATAAAGCGAGACAGAACACACGTCCCACCGGCCCGGTGAAAAGGTCCGGTAGTGTGGCGGATACGTCCGCTTTACCCGGCGACAGCACCAGATCTTCTCTCCCCCCAACCGACAGCCTTAGCACACCGGCAGACAGTACCCATCATCTGATACCGCTTTAATCAGTACTTTTGAAAACCGGGATATTCCTAAAATCCTGCTTTTCAGATATGATCAAAGCCAAGCTGCGACTTTTACTACTCCTGTGCGCCGCCTCCACAGCGGCTACCGCGCAACAACTCTACCTGCCGCTGAACATTCGCCAGGCATACGAAAAAGGTACCCGCGATGCATCCGGGCAACCGGGGCCCCGTTACTGGCAAAACCACGCGTCCTACGATATTGAGGTGGCGTTTAACCCGCAAACGCGGCTGCTGGCCGGTTCGGAGTCCATTTACTACATCAATAACAGCCCCGATACCCTGAAGGAAATCAACCTGAAAGTGCTGGCAAACCTGTACCAGAAAGGGAACGTGCGTGCCATGAATATTGACCGGGAGGACGAGCATGACGGCGTGGCCATCACTGACCTGCGGGTCAACGGCGCCGCTACCAGCGTGCCTGCATTTACCGGCACCAACCTTACGCTGAAAGTGCCTGCCCTCGCGCCGGGCGCCAGCATGCAGCTGCAACTGCACTTTGCCTACACGCTGAATAAAAACTCTCATATCCGCACCGGCGCTATTGACGACGGGGCGTTTTTTATCGCTTACTTCTTTCCCCGTGTAGCCGTGTACGATGACATAAACGGCTGGGATAAAATCCCTTACACGGGGGCAATGGAATTTTATAATGATTTCTCTGAATTTCGTGTAGCCATCACCGTGCCGGGCGATTACCAGGCATGGGCCACGGGCGATCTCGTGAATGCCGCGGAAGTGTACCAGCCCAGGTTCCTCCAACGCATCGCCGCCGCATCGCAGCAGGACGACATCCGGTATATCATTGATTCCACCGACCTTAAAGCCGGCAACATCACCAAAAATAAAACGGCCAACACCTGGCGCTTTGAAGCGAAACATGTGACGGACTTTGCGTTTGCGATCAGCAACCAATACCTCTGGCAATCCGCCAGCGTGGAGGTGGACCCGCAGACCAAACGCAGAACGAGGGTAGACGCCGTGTTTAACCCGCAGCATACGGACTATTATGACGTGGCCCACTTCACCCGCGCCACGGTGGAAAAAATGAGCTATCATTTTCCCCGCTGGCCTTTCCCGTACAGCCATGAAACCGTGTTTGACGGCCTGGATCAGATGGAGTATCCCATGATGGTCAATGACAACCCTGCGCCGGATCGTAAGTACAGCATTGAATTAACGGACCATGAAGTGTTTCATACCATGTTCCCGTTTTATATGGGCACCAACGAAACGCTGTATTCCTGGATGGACGAAGGCTGGGCTACGATCGGGGAATGGCTGATTTCCCCGATGATCGACAGCTCGCTGGTGGATGATTACGGGATGGAAGCCTACAATAAGATTGCCGGGAAGTTCCAGGATTTGCCGGTGATGTCGCCCTCCAATCAACTGACGGATGCGTATATGACTAACAGTTATCCCAAGCCGGCGCTCGGTTACCTGTATGTGAAGGACCTCCTGGGGGACAGCCTTTTCCTGAAGGCGCTGCACCATTACATCCGCACCTGGAACGGGAAACATCCGCAGCCGTACGACTTCTTCAACTGCATGAACGCCGGCGCGGGCCGCAACCTGAACTGGTTCTGGAAAAGCTGTTTTTTTGACAATGGCTATCCTGACCTGGGGCTGGCCCCTGTGCGGGTGTTGAACGGCAATTATGAGATTGTGGTGAAACGCATAGGCAGCAAGCCGGCGCCGGTGGATGTGACGCTGATATTTGAAGACGGTACCACCCAAAAGATGCATCGGGCGATTGATTGCTGGGAGCAGGGGGCGGAATCGGTGAAGTTCAGCATCCCGAAAAAGAAGCGGCTGAAAACCGTTGCGCTGGGAAGCACCTGGGTGGCGGATATTGATCCTTCCAACGACGTCTTTCAACTGAAATAAGGCGGATGATCTGTAGCGGGTAACTGCTACAGATCATCGTAATATAATTTGTACACAACCTGGTTATTACCGCCTACTATTCCCAGTCCTCCCTGGGTGTTGTTACGCAATTGCACGGCCTGTATCAGGCTGTTTAACCCCGGATTGCGTTTTACCTTTTCATAAGTCAGCAGGAAATCGTAATACTCCCGCGTTACGGATTTGATATAGACCAGCACGCGGCCTTTCGGCGCTATGGCTTCGATGGCGCTGGAACTCAGGGCGGTGGCGTTGATATAGAGATTGGTGGTCAGCGGTTTGCCCATTACGTTGAAGAGAATGCTGTTGTAGTTTTCGTTCAACCCGCCGATCTGGTTATTGTCCGCACTTTCGTCCTGGGTGTAGCAGGGGATACGGAGGTAATCGTTGAGGAAGGTCGTATCCTTACTCACTACTACGCCAGGCTTGCCTTTGACGGATTCGTAGAGGTCCTCGTTGGCGGCGATGTTATAACGGACACCATTATACGTAAAAAAGGAATCCACCAGGGCGGATTGTTTGAGGGCTTCCATGACGATGTAGGTGCGCACGCCCGGCTGCCCGAATACGGTGAGGTTGAAACGCAGTACCGGCCGGCCATTCAGCGTGGTGCGAAGCGTATCGGTCAGCTCCACGCGGCAGCTGCCGGGGATGGAGGCATTGGCGGTTACCTCTTTCATGCCGGGAACATCCACCTTCACGCGATAATTTTGTAAGGACTGCAGTTTGGTTTTGCCACTGTACACACTCATGCGATCGGCCGGGTCGGGGTTGTTAATCAGCGTTTCCACGAGCGCCCCGTCCTGGTTCAGGAGTTGCACGCTGGCGTTGGGCACGAGCTCGAAGCCATTGTCTACCCCGTTGGTTACTACCTTGCTTTTCCCGATGCGGACCTGCGGTTTTTCCCCGGCGGTCAGTTCACTATAGATCACCACGCGCGGCGTACCGTTGCCGGGAGGGAGCGGCAGCTCTGTCTGGCAGCCGGCAAGCATTAAAGCTATGATCGCAGTATAATTTATCAAACGCTTCATAATCAGAATTTAAACGTGTAACTCAGGTACGGCAGGGTCCTGAAGATACTGTACTGGTATAACTGTAACGGATATACGGAATCAAAATTGAAATAGGAAAACTGGTCGAAGCTGACGATGAACGGATTGCTCCGGTTGTAGATATTATACACGCCGGCGTTGATGGTATGGCGGTACTTCGTCTTCGTACCCAGGAGGATGGTGGTACCGATATCCAGGTGATGCACGGGCCGGAGCCGGTACCTGTTGAGCCCCACAAAGTAGGGCAGGTAATTCACCTGGTAGGTGGAGAAGGGCGAGTACCGTTCGTCCAGGTAACCATTGATGTTTTTGGCCCAGTCCAGGTCCGGGAAGATTTGTTGCGGCATGGTAAACGGCGCGCCGCTGGCAAACTTCCAGGTAGCGCTGAGGGACCATACGGGCGACAACTGGTATTTGAGCGCCATGGAGAGGTTGTGGCGGCGGTCTTCCTTGTAGGGGTACCTTCTTCCGCCATTGACCCTGTCAAACTGCCGCCAGGCCCAGGACAGCGTATAGGCGAAGATCCCGGTGAACCGGCCGCTGGTTTTTTCCAGCAGGAATTCCGCCCCGTAATTATACCCTTTCCCTGCGATTACTTTCTTTTCCCAGAGGTCAGAATTATCGAAAATATTGAGGACGGTATTGGTGGTCACGATATCGCTCAGGAGTTTGTAATAGCCGTCAACGCTGAGGCGCCAGTCGTTCTGCCATTTCTTTTCGTATGCGAGGCTGTAGGAATAGGAGCGTTCCGGCCTGATTACATCCGTGCTGGGCACCCAGAGGTCCGTAGGGAGATTGATCACGGGGGTGGATAGCTGATGGATGAACTGCGCCATGGCGGCGTAGGAAGCTTCCAGGTATTGATCCTTGCGGAACTTCCAGCGTACCAGCATGCGGGGCTGCGCGGAGGAATAGACGGAGCCTTTTTGCACGAGGCTGCCGAAGTGGAGCCCCGGCCGGATGATCAGGTGTTCGTCCAGCAGGGAAATCTGGTCTTCGGCGTAGAAGTTGACTTCCGACATGTAATATTTAGGGGCGTCCCTTTTGACGGCTTCGCCAGCGGAGACGTTCGTGCGGTAGGAGGTGGGCGCGAAGTTATGGTACGTATAGCCGCCTCCGAAGGAAAGTTTATGGGTATTGTTCAGCGTGTATTCGGTCTCGTTATGGAGGGCGATGTCCCGCACACGGGAAACGCCCACCCCGCGGACGAACAGGGAATCCGAAAGCCCGACGGGGATCACGGAGTTCTGCGAGAAGGTGTTGTGGAACCGGCTGTAGGTCAGCGTGGTATTGGTAAACAGGCGTGGATTGACTACGCTGGTCCATTTCAGGGCGGAGGTGATGTTGCTCCAGGCGAAATTGTAATCGTCGAACAGGAGGATGACGGGGTTATCGCTGGAGATATTCATTTTGTCCTGCCCTTTGTAGAAGCTCAGGTACAGGCGGTTTTTATCGTTCAGCACCTGGTTGACTTTCAGGTTGATGTCGTAAAGGTAATACTTGCCGTAATCGTGCAGGAAGGTTTTCCCATAGAGCATATCCACGAGGGAGCGGCGCAGGGAGAGGGACATGGAGGTGCGGTCCTTTACGATCGGCCCTTCCAGCAGGGCGCTGCCGGAAACGGGGCTGAGCGTGGCTTTGCCGTGCCATTCTTTCATGTCGCCGTCTTTGGTGCGGATGTCGACCACGGAGGAGAGGCGGCCGGCGTATTTAGCCGGGAAGGCGTCTTTATAGAGCGAAACGTCTTTCACGGCGTCCGCGTTGAAGATGGAGAAGAGTCCGAATAAGTGGCCGGTATGGTAGATGGGCACCCCATCGAGGAGGTAGAGGTTTTGATCCGCGCCGCCGCCGCGAATGAGCAGGTTGCTGCTGCTTTCCAGGGAGCTGCCGGCGCCGGGGTAGAACTGCAGCGATTTCAGCACATCCTTTTCCCCGAGGAGGGCGGGGTAGCTGGTGAGATAGGAAACCGGCATGTTGATATAGCCGCCGTGCAGCAGCACGGTGTCTGCAGAACTGGCGTTGATCACTACGGGTTGGAGGCTATGGCGCACGCCCATGTACACATCCAGCTGGCCTTCATCCGGCGGGGGGAGCGGCTGCAGCACGGTTTCGTAGGCCACGTGGGAGAAGACCACCTGGGCGCAGGTATCCGGCACCTGCAGGGTATAGAAGCCGAAGGCGTTGCTGATGGTACCTTTGCGGGTGACGGGGTCGTAGATGGAGGCGCCGATGATGGCTTCATCGCTGTTTTTCTCCTTTACGAATCCGCTGATGGTGTAGTATTGGGTGGCGGATACATCCCGGAGGAGGAAGATCTTTCCGTTTACGGCGGCGATTTCGATGCCGTTGCCCTGGAAGATGGCGCGCAATACGGCGCCGGTGGTATTTTCGGCGCCGCTGAGTTGCACTTTTTTATTAAGGTGAATAAAGTTGGAGCTGTAGGAAACGGGGATGCCCGTTTGTTGGGTGATCTCCTGGATATAGTGGAGGATGGTGCCCTGTAACCTGGCCGGTCTGAAATGCCTGTTAAGGATGCTATCGGGCTGCTGGGCGCTCAGGGGCAGCCATTGGAGCAGCAATAGCAGCAATAAAGTGGTATAAGTCAGGGGCCATGATTGGCAGCTACCTGCGGCTGATGACAAACGTGTCGCCTTCCTGCCTGTAATTGAAGCCCAGCAATAGTTGTAGTTCATGCAATGCATCTTCGCAGGACTGATCGTGGAAGCTGATATTAGCTTTTTGAACAGCAGCTGAATCACGATATGACTCGTCAATCCTGATCTCTTTGCCGTAAAAATCGGCTAATTGCGGCACAATATCAACTAAAGGGGCATCATTAAATTTTAAAGTGCCGGTTTTCCAGGCGAGAAAGTTTATGTCATCGTTATCAGCAGCGATGACCCGTCCTTGCTGGCTTACTCCTTTCAGGCCACTGGTGAGGATCACGCCCTGCTGGTTGCCGGGGTGCGCCAGTTTAACGCGACCTTCGGTCACGATCACGGTGGTTGCTTCCTGTTTGGTTTCTACGGCAAAGGCGGTACCTAATACCTCGATGGTAGATTGGTCAGGCGTTTTTACGAGGAAGGGGTGGGAGGGATCGCCGGTTACTTCGAAGTAGGCTTCCCCGCTGAGTTCCACCACGCGTTTATTATCCTGGTAGTTGTTGCTGTAGCGGATTTCAGCGCCCGGGCGCAGGGTTACTTTGGAGTGGTCATCCAGCTGAAGGTTGCGGATGCGCCCTTCGTTGGCGGCCACTTCCCGGATGTTGCCGGGTTTTTCCAGCATCCACCAGGCGGTTGCGGATAGCAATACGAGGATGGCTGCTGCTGCGGCGTATTTCCAGCGCATGGTTTTAACAGGTCTTTCCGTGGTGGATTGAAGGCGGGTTTCCACATTGTCCCAGGCGCGGCTGGTATTGAATTGCCGTTGCGCCGGGAGTTGATTGCTGCCATTCCAGATTTTGGTCAATGCATCGTATTCAGCCTGGTTAGCGGCTGACGCTTGCAGCCAGCGGGTAAGCTCCAGGTCCTCTTCGGGGGAAATCTGAGCGGACAGTTTTTTTGTGATCAGTTCATATATATTGGTAGGTTCCATATCTACAGTTGCTCTATATTGATAACGCAGGGCAAGCGGCGTACCCTCTACTATTACATTAAAATTTTTATCATGAGTAAGGCAGCGGCCGGCAGGCCGTAATCAGCCAGGTATTTACGGAGGATCTTCAGGGCTCTGCCCATGTAGTTCTCCACTGTTTTTGCGGACAGGCCGAGGTCCGCCGCGGCCTGCTGATGGGTCATCCCCTGCATACGGCAGCGGGTGAAGACTTCCCGGCATTGTGGCGGCAGGTTGGCAATCGCTTCATGGATCAGCTGATCGAAGTAAGGTTTGACGGCTTCCTTTTCTTCCTCGCGCGGTTCCTCGCTGACGTCCGCCAGTTGGATAAAGCCTTTTTTATTGTTCTGTTCCACCTGCTGCTTGCGCAGCACGGTGATGGAATTATTGCGCACTGCCCTGTAGAGGTAAGGCCTGATGTTGGGCAGCTGTATCATATCCGGATGCTTTTGCCAGAGCTTTATAAACGTTTCCTGCACTACGTCTTCGGCAGCCGCATCATCGTTCAGGAAGCTGTAGGCATAGTTACATAACTCGTTGTACAGTGCGTGAAAAAGGTCCTTGTATGCTTGATAAGAAGGTGATGTAATCATTTAACCTTCACGGAATTTTAATGATGAATGCCGCTAAAGTAGCGTTTTTACATCATATAAAAATGCCGTTACTGCCGGGAGGCCCGCCGGGACTAACCGTACCTCATTTTTTCCCTTTGTGTTTCAGTTAATAATTTTATCTTGGGCCTTCTTTGCAATCCATTGCAAAAGACTTAAACCGTTATAATTTATTATCAGCAAATGAAGCTCAGGATTACTGCAACGGGGCTGCTGGCTGCGCTCACGGTACAATATGCCGCGGCGCAAAAGCAACAGCCCATCTACCGGAATGGCTGGATTGATTTCAACAAAAACGGCAAAAAAGACATCTTCGAAGATCCCGCTCAAACCGTGGACGACCGCATCAGGGATTTGCTTTCGCAAATGACGCTGGACGAAAAGACCTGCCAGATGGCGACGCTGTATGGCTATGGTCGTGTGTTGAAAGATGAAATGCCCACGCCGGAATGGAAGAACAAGGTTTGGAAAGACGGCATCGCCAATATTGACGAGGAGCTGAACAGTGTAGCCAATAACAAAAAGGCGCAAACGAACCTGTCGTTTCCCTACAGCCGGCATGCCGCTTCCATCAATACGATTCAGAAATGGTTTATTGAGGAAACGCGGCTGGGGATCCCGGTGGACTTTACCACGGAGGGCATCCACGGGCTGAATCATGACCGCGCTACGCCGCTGCCGGCGCCGATTGGCATTGGCAGCACCTGGAACCGCAAACTGGTACACCGCGCCGGGGAAATTGCCGGCCGGGAGGCTAAACTGCTCGGCTATACGAACGTGTATGCGCCCATCCTGGACCCTGCCCGCGATCCGCGCTGGGGCCGCGTGGTGGAATGCTACGGGGAAGATCCTTTCCTGGTGGCGGAACTGGGCAAGCAGATGACCATCGGTATCCAATCGCAGGGCGTGGCTTCCACGCTGAAGCATTTTGCCGTGTACAGTATTCCGAAAGGCGGCCGCGATGGCAACGCCCGTACGGACCCGCATGTGGCGCCAAGGGAGATGCACCAGATTTACCTGTATCCGTTCCGCCGCGTGATCCAGGAGGCCAGGCCCATGGGCGTGATGAGCAGTTATAACGACTGGGACGGGGAGCCGGTAACCGGCAGTTATTATTTCCTCACGCAGCTGCTGCGCCAGGAGTTTGGGTTTGACGGCTACGTGGTATCCGATTCCGATGCGGTGGAATACCTCTTCTCCAAGCACCATGTAGTGCCGGATTATAAGGAAGCGGTGCGGCTCACCGTGGAAGCGGGGCTGAACGTACGCACCAACTTTACGCCGCCGGAAGATTTCATCTACCCGCTGCGGGAGCTGGTGAAGGAAGGCAAGGTGAATATGAAGACGATTGACAGTCGCGTAGCGGATGTACTCCGCGTGAAATTCCGCCTTGGCCTGTTCGACCACCCTTATGTGGACGAGAAGCTGGCGGATAAAAACGTGCATACCGCGGCGGACGATTCCTTTGCCCTGCAGCTGAACCGCGAATCCCTCGTATTGCTAAAGAATGAAAAGAACACCCTGCCGCTGAGCAGGAGCGCGATAAAAAATATCCTCGTGACCGGCCCGATGGCCACGGCAGTGAGCCATGCGAATAGCCGGTACGGCCCTTCCAACAACCCCGTGATTTCCGTGCTTGACGGCATTCAAAAACTGGCCGGTAAAGGCATTACCGTTAATTACAGCAAGGGGTGCGACATCGTGAACCCGGGCTGGCCCGGCACAGAGGTGATCCCTTCGCCGCTGAGCGCGGAGGAGCAGGCGGATATAGCCGAAGCCGTTAGTAAGGCGAAGGAAGCGGATGTAATTATCGCGGTTGTGGGGGAAGATGATAAACGCGTTGGGGAGAGCTTGAGCCGCACGAGTTTGGATTTGCCCGGCCGGCAACTGCAATTGCTGCAGGCCCTCCATGCAACGGGCAAGCCGGTGGTGGCCGTGCTGATCAACGGTCAGCCCCTGACCATCAACTGGGAGAACCAGTATTTACCGGCGATCCTGGAAGCCTGGTTCCCCGGGCCTAACGGCGGCATTGCCGTAGCGGAAGCCCTCTTCGGCGATTACAACCCGGGCGGCAGGCTTACCGTTACCTTCCCGAAAACGACGGGCCAGCTGGAACTGAACTTCCCTTACAAGCCGGGATCCCACGCGGATCAGCCTTCCAGCGGTAATAACGGTTATGGACGTACGAGTGTAAACGGGCCGCTGTATCCATTCGGTTATGGGCTCAGCTATACGACTTTTGCATACAGCAACCTGGTGGTAACGCCGGAGCAGCAGCGCCAGCAGGGGGATATACAGGTGAGCGTGGAAGTGACCAATACCGGCAGCAGAACCGGGGATGAGGTGGTGCAGCTCTACATGCATGACAAGGTAAGCAGCGTAACCACGTATGTATGGCAGCTGCGCGGCTTTGAACGCGTGACGCTGCAGCCGGGCGAAAAGAAGACCCTGCACTTTACCCTGCATCCGGACGACCTGGCCCTGTTGGACAAGGACATGAACTGGACGGTAGAGCCGGGCGAGTTTGAGTTCGCAGTTGGCGCCAACTCCGAAGATCTCAAGCTGAAGAAAACCATTACTATCATCCGATAGCATAGTTTGATTTTTTAGGTCAGCCCCGGCACCCTGTTGCCGGGGCTTTTTTTGTATGACCGCCACCCGTTGCCGGCACTGCGGTGTAACTGCTCCCTAAAAAAATCGTATATTCATTTAAAACCATGTTATATGTCAGGAACTTTCTCCAAGCTCAGAAATGCGTATCAGCTCTTTAAAAGTATTGACTTCAAGCAATTGGCCAAACTCTCCGAGAAGGTAGACCTGCCTAAGGTCATGCAGTCCGTGGCCCAGATGGATGAAAATCAGCTCAACGGGTTGATGAAGATGCTGGGAAGCCGCGGCAGTAAAAAGAAAGAGCCACCTGTTGACGGGGACTTTTATAATATCAGCGAACGGCTATCGCCGGAGGACCGTGCCTTGCAATTGCAGGTGAGGGAGTTTATGGAGAAGGAAATCCAGCCGCTGGTAAATGAGTACTGGCTGAAGGCGGAGTTCCCGTTTGAAATAATCGAAAAATTCAGGGCCCTTAATATATGCGGCGTGACCTATGACGGGTATGGCTGCCCTAACCGGTCTTACCTGATGGAGGGCATCATCGCGATGGAAATGGCCCGGGTGGATGCGAGTATTGCCACCTTCTTCGGGGTGCAGAGCGGGCTGGCGATGGGCTCCATTTACATGCTGGGATCGGAAGCGCAGAAGTCGGAATGGCTGCCTAAAATGCAGCAGCTGCATTGCATCGGGGCATTTGGATTGACGGAGCCGGAAGTAGGTTCCGGCACTGCGGGCGGACTAACGACTACGGCTAAACGCGAAGGAGATACCTGGGTGCTGAACGGGCAGAAGAAATGGATAGGCAATGCCACCTTTGCGGACGTGATTGTGATATGGGCGCGCGACGTGGATGACAACCAGGTGAAGGGATTCCTCGTGAGGAAGGAGAACCCCGGCTTTGCCGTAGAAAAGATGCAGGACAAGATGGCGCTGCGCATTGTGCAGAATGGCCTGATCACGCTTACGGATTGCCGCGTACCGGAATCGGACCGGCTGCAGCATGCCAATAATTTCAAGGATACCTCCCGCGTGTTGCGCATGACCCGCGCCAGCGTGGCGTGGGAAGCGGTGGGCTGCGCCCGGGGCGCTTATGAAAACGCGCTGGCGTACACCCGTAAACGGAAGCAGTTCGGCAAGCCGATTGCTTCTTTCCAGTTGATACAGGGGCATTTGGTGGAAATGCTTTCCAACCTCACGGCCATGCAGACGATGGTGTTCCGCCTGTCCGAACTGCAGGACCAGGGCGCGCTGAAAGACGAGCATGCCTCCCTGGCGAAAGTATTTTGTACGCTGCGGACACGCGATATTGTAGGACGCGCGCGGGAAGTGATGGGCGGTAACGGGATATTGCTGGAATACAATGTGGCCCGGTTTGTAGCGGATGCCGAGGCGATATATAGTTATGAGGGTACGAAGGAGATCAATTCGCTGATTGTGGGCAGGGCGATTACGGGGTCGAGCGCATTTGTGTAGCCGTGGGCCTGCGGCTTTGCATTGCGTAGTGGCCTTCATGGAAATTTTTCCCTTTTAAAACAATCTATTTTCTATTTTTATCCGTTCACTGATAAAAACTGAAAATAAATACTCCGTTATGAATACATCCGACCGTCGTAGTTTCCTCCGAAACGTATCGCTGGGAAGCCTTGCTGCCATTAGTTTACCCAACATTGTGTCCGCCGCTACCGCGGGCGCGAAGCCGGCAAAAATCCAGCTGAAAAAAGATTATACCATCCTCTTCCAGGGCGACTCCATCACGGACGTGGGCCGTAAAAGGGATGCAGAAGGCCCTAACAACGGGGCTGCATTAGGCGGGGGCTATGCCTTCATGGCCGCTTCGGAACTGCTCTGGCAGCATCCGGATAAAAATCTTTCCATCTACAACCGGGGCATCAGTGGTAACAAAGTGTACCAGCTGGCCGAACGGTGGGATGCGGACTGCCTCAACCTGAAGCCGAATGTGCTGAGCATCCTCATTGGCGTAAACGATTACTGGCATAAACACAACGGCAAGTACGACGGTACTTCCAAAGTGTACCGTACGGATTACGACAAGCTGCTGGACCGCACCAAGCAAAAGTTCCCCGATCTGCAACTGATCATTGGCGAACCTTTTGCGGTGAAAGGCGTGAAAGCGGTAGATGATACCTGGTATCCCGAATTCAATGAATACCGTGCGGCGGCAAAAGAAATTGCCGATAAATACAAAGCGGCCTTCATTCCTTACCAGGCTATTTTTGACAAGGCAATCCAATCGGCCCCGGCCAGCTACTGGACAGGTGACGGCGTGCATCCGTCCCTGGCAGGCGCGCGACTGATGGCGCAGGCATGGCTGGATTGCATTAAATAACTCCTATACTGCCGCCCATGAAAAAAATAATATTGGTTTGTATGATGATGAGTGCAGGCGTTAATACAATGGCGCAACAGGTGAAAAATATTCCGCTGTGGCCGGGCAATGCGCCCGGCGAAACAGTGAAGGCGCCCATGAAAACCTCTCCGGATAATAAGGGAAATGTGCTGCGTATCGCCGAGGTAACGGATCCGTTCATCTCCGTATATCCGGCCCCGGCAGGAAGTACGCAGGATGCGGCGGTGATCGTTTGCCCCGGAGGCGGGTACAACATCCTGGCGCTGGACCTGGAAGGCACCGAGATAGCGAAGTGGTTTAACTCCCTCGGCTATACGGCGTTTGTACTGCATTACCGTGTGCCGCAGAAGCAGGCCGGCGCGTTGCAGGATATCCAGCGGGCGATCCGGCTGGTGCGCTCCAAAGCGGCCGACTACCACATCAACCCGGAGAAGGTAGGCGTACTGGGCTTTTCCGCAGGCGGGAGCCTGAGCGCAAGGGCAAGCACGTTGTATGATGAACAGCAATATACGCCGGTGGATGCCGCGGATCAGCAGAGCGCCAAACCGGCATTTGCCCTGTTGATTTACCCGGCTTACCTGGACAAAGGACCCGACAGGAAGCTGACGCCGGAGTTGAAAGTAACCGCGGCCACGCCGCCGATGTTCCTCTTTGCCACGGCGGACGACCCCTATGGGAACAGCGCCCTGGTGATGGCTGGCGCATTGCGCGACGCAAAGGTGCCGGTAGAGCTGCACTTCTATAATAAGGGCGGGCATGGGTACGGACTGCGTAAGGGAAACCCCGCTGCCGAGGCATGGCCCGCGCTGGCGCAAGCCTGGCTGAAGCAATTTGATAAGCGATAATTAATTTTCTCCCTAAACAAAAAAAAAGAACCGCTACCCCGCGGTTCTTTTTTTATATAACAATTACGGACCCCAGTTGTATTAATAAAAAAGAACAGGAACTATGGACCCACATCAACATCATGGGCATCACCAGGCGCATGGCCATGCCGAACCCGAACACGGGCATATGCACCACGATATGCCGCCAGGGCAGCATGCGATGCATGGCACGCACGGAATGCATGGCGGCCATGACCATGCCGGGATGATCAACGATTTTAAGAAACGTTTTTATGTAGTGCTGGTGCTGACGGCGCCGGTCATGTTACTGTCGAAAATGATCCAGCACTGGCTGGGAGTGGAACTGAGCTTTCCCGGCGATCAATACGTGTTGCTGGGGCTCAGCACCATCATATATTTCTATGGCGGCTGGCCCTTCCTCACCGGCGCGAAGGACGAGCTGGCGGCCCGTAATCCGGGAATGATGACGCTGGTAGGCTTCGCCATTACGGTGGCTTACATTTACAGCGTGGCGGTGTTGTTTGGGTTACAGGGTATGGACTTCTTCTGGGAGCTGGCTACGCTGATCCTCATCATGCTGCTGGGCCACTGGATTGAAATGAGCGCGGTGGCCGGCGCCGGGAGGGAACTGGAATTGCTGGTAAAACTCATGCCTGCGGAGGCGCATTTGGTGAGGGGAGATAGGGTGGAAGACGTGGCCACGGGCAGCTTGCAACCGGGGGATATCATCCTGGTAAAGCCCGGGGAGAAAATTGCCGCGGACGGCGTTGTGGCTGAAGGGAGTAGCTATGTGAACGAGTCGATGCTGACGGGGGAGTCGAAGCCGGTGCAAAAATCCGCCGGGGACAAAGTGATCGCCGGGGCGATCAACGGCAACAGCGCTTTCCGCGTGAAGGTGACGCACAACAGCGCGGAATCCTATCTCTCGCAGGTGATCAAGCTGGTGAACGACGCGCAGCAGGCTAAATCCGGCACGCAGCTGCTGGCGGACAAAGCGGCGCGGTGGCTGACGGTGATTGCCATTGCCGCCGGTATCCTCACGTTTTTAGTATGGTGGCTGACCGGCAGTTCCCTGGCTTTTGCGATGGAGCGGATGGTGACGGTGATTGTGATTTGCTGCCCGCATGCACTGGGCCTTGCCGTACCGCTTGTGGTAGCGCGTTCCACCACGATTGCCGCGCAGCATGGGCTGCTGATAAAGGACCGTACTGCGTTTGAAAACTCCCGCAAAATTGATACGCTGGTATTTGATAAAACCGGAACGCTTACCGTGGGTAAGTTTGAAGTAACTGACATGGGCACTTTCGGGGACGGCTATACGAAAGAACAGGTGCTGTCGCTGGCGGCTGCCGCGGAGCAACAATCCGAGCATCCCATTGCAACGGGGATCGTGGCCAGGGCAAAGGAGTTGCAGCTGCAGCCGCCGGCAGCAACGGACGTGCAAGCCCTTGCCGGCAAAGGCATCCAGGCGAAAGTAGGCAATGATGAGGTACTGGTGGCATCGCCGGTATATGCGCAGGAACATTACCATGCGCCGGCGGTGGATACAGACGGCACGGGCACTTTGTCGTATGTGATTATCAATGGTCAGCCCGCGGGGTACCTGTTATTATCCGATGAGCTGCGCCCGGAATCCGCCGGCGCGGTGCAGCAACTGCGGCAGGAAGGCATCAGCACCGTGTTGCTTACCGGCGATAACAGGAAAGTGGCCGGCGCGGTAGGGCAAAAATTGCAGCTTGATAAGGTGATTGCGGAGGTATTGCCGCATCAGAAGCTGGAACAGGTGAAGGCGCTGCAGCAGGAGGGAAGGTATGTGGCCATGACGGGAGATGGCATTAATGACGCGCCGGCGCTGGCGCAGGCCAACATTGGCATTGCGGTGGGCTCCGGGTCGGACATTGCGGCGGAAACGGCGGGTATTGTGTTGGTGAACAGCAATCCTGCTGATATTGTGAGCCTTATACAATTCGGAAAAGCTACCTACCGGAAAATGATACAAAACCTGGCCTGGGCTACGGGCTACAACCTGGTGGCGATGCCGCTGGCGGCAGGCGTACTGGCGCCCTGGGGAGTGATATTGAGTCCGGCTGTTGGCGCGGTGCTGATGACAGTGAGCACGGTGGTTGTTGCCATCAATGCGAAACTGCTGAAATTATAACAATTCATTATGTCTACATGAACTAAATAATTCTATAAATTTGGCAGACATTTAACTCTGTATTAAAAACCTGTCTACATGGGATTATTTGATAAACTGCGGAATGAATTTATTGACATTATTGAATGGACAGACACGACGTCTGACACCATTGTTTGGAAATTTCCCCGTTACCAGAATGAGATTAAGCAAAATGCAAAACTGACGGTACGTGAATCGCAGGTAGCGGTGTTCATGAACGAAGGTAAAATTGCTGATGTGTTTCCGCCGGGCATGTACACGCTGAATACGCAGAACCTCCCTATCCTTGCTACTTTGCAGGGATGGAAGTACGGGTTTAACAGTCCCTATAAAGCAGATGTATTCTTTGTAAGTCTACGCCAGTTTACCAACCAGAAATGGGGTACGAAGAACCCCGTGATGCTGCGCGATGCGGAATTTGGTCCGCTTCGTGTACGCGCTTTCGGTAGTTATGCATTCAAGGTAAAGGACGCTGCTGAATTCTTAAAAGACATTGCGGCGACGAACCCTGAATTTACCGTGGACGGCATTAACGAGCAACTGCGCAACCTGGCCGTATCCCGCGGTATGGACGCGATTGCGGAAGCGAAGATTCCCGTGCTGGACCTGGCAGCCAACTACGATGAAGTTTCGCAGATCATTACCGATAAGATCCGTCCAGAGTTCAACGAACTGGGACTGGAGCTGACAAAATTCCTGATCGAAAATATTTCCCTGCCGCCTGAAGTGGAAGCAGCGCTGGACAAAAGAAGCAGCATGGGCATTGTGGGCAACCTGGGCGCATATGCACAGTTCCAGGCAGCCAACGCGATGGAGAAGTCCGCGGAGAACCCTGGCGGTGGCGGTCTTGCCGGCGCGGGCCTGGGCCTGGGTATGGGCGCGGCCATGATGGGGCAGATGGGAAATGTATTCCAGCCGAATCAGTTTAACCCGGTATCCGGCCAAACCGGCGCAGCAGGGGCTCCCGGCGCGGGCGCCGTACCGCCGCCGTTGCCGACGGCCATATCCTTTTATGTAGCGCTGAACGGGCAGCAGGCAGGCCCTTTTGACCAGGCGCAACTGCAACAGCTGGCGGCATCCGGACAGTTCAACGGGAATTCGCTCGTATGGAAAGCCGGTATGGCCGCATGGGCAGCCGCATCCTCCGTGCCTGAGCTGGCGCCGGTTTTAGCGACTGTGCCACCGCCGTTACCATAATTATTCAAGGAGGGTTTTCCCTCCAAATATTTTGCAAGCTTCCCTATGTCATTTGAGGAAAAAACAAGTGAAACGGTACAATCGCTGAAGTGCCAGAACTGTGGCGCCGTGCTGCATTACGCACCCGGTACCAACAGCCTGAAATGTGAATATTGCGGTACCGTTAATGAAATTGAAAGTGAGCCCGACCTGGCCATCAAGGCCATCGATTATAAAACCTTTATAGCGGCGCAGGAAGCGCATACCAATGCCACGCAGGTAGCGCAGGTAGTGAAATGTACTAACTGTGGCGCCTCTACGACGTTGCTGCCGAATGTGACGGCAGATTCCTGCGCCTTCTGCGCTTCGCCGCTGGTGATAGACCATGCGCAAACCACCACCATGCTGGAACCGCATTATGTACTGCCGTTTAAGGTAAAGGATAATGAGGCTTTGCAGTATTTCAGGAACTGGATGAGCAAACTTTGGTTTGCGCCATCGGACCTGGTGAAGAAGGTGAAGGATGGTTCCTCCCAGCAGCTGAAAGGCGTGTACATTCCGCATTGGAGTTATGATGCAGAAACGGATACCGCGTACACGGGTCAACGTGGGGAGTATTATTACACTACGGAAACCTATACGGAAACGGTAAACGGCCGCGAAGAAACCCGTACGCGCCAGGTGCGTCATACCGCGTGGTATCATGCCTCCGGCCGTGTGCAAAATGAATTCCGGGATGTGCTGGTATCCGCCAGTCCGTCGTTACCGCAAAAGATGGCGATCGTACTGGAGCCCTGGAAGCTGGAAGAATTGAAGAAATACGATGGCCGTTACCTGAGCGGTTTCAGGGCGGAGCTTTACCAGACCAATGCCGAGCAGGGGCTGGTGCAGGCGCAGCGCCGTATGGACCCGATCATCCGGGATGAGATTTGCGCGGACATCGGCGGGGATGAACAGATTATCGATGATTACGACATCAGCTACGATTCGCTGGCGTTGAAGTACATCCTGCTGCCCGTGTGGATCAGTGCCTATAAGTACAATGAGAAGGTGTACCATTTTGTGGTAAACGCGAGTACAGGAGAGGTCACCGGCGACCGGCCATATAGCTGGGTGAAGATTGCCGGGCTGGTCATTACCATTATACTGGCCATTATTATCATCTGGCAGCTGGCGGCTCAACGATAAAAACTTTTTTATTATTCTTAAAAAGGGATCAGGGTGGAAAACCCTGGTCCCTTTTTGATTTGAGGGGGGCGGAGGATTTCCGTGCGGACACCGAATCGGGGAATATAGTCTACAAACGCGGCCGTTTTAACAGCTGGCGGAATTGTGTGGATTTGGTTTGAAGTTCGCTATGGGTAAGGGTTTTAAAGGATGAGTCCAAATTTGCGGTATCTTTTTTGGAAACAAGAAGCTGAACCTATTAATTCATCATTCAAAACAATCGGCTATGAAAAAGACCATATTTTTAGCGACCGCATGCCTGGCTGTAGGCCTGATCCAATCCTGTGGCAATGGCGCCAATAACAACAAGGAAGCACAAACGGACAGTGCCCAGCAAATCAACGAAGCGGTAAAACCAGTAGATGATAAATCCTCTGAATTTGCCGTGAAAGCAGCAAATGGCGGCCTGCTGGAAGTGGCCATGGGTAAGCTGGCGCAGGAAAAAGCCACCAACCCTCGTGTAAAGGAATTCGGTAACATGATGGTAAACGATCACACCAAAGCAAACGATGAACTGAAAGCGCTTGCTACCAGCAAAAATATTACGCTGCCTGCTTCATTGAACCCGGAAGACCAGAAGCATATCGATGAGCTGGCAAAGAAATCCGGTAAAGATTTCGATAAGGAATACATGAAGATGATGGTGGATGACCACGACCATGATGTAAAAGCTTTCGAAGACGCTTCCAAAGACCTGACAGACGCTGATCTGAAAGCCTTTGCCACCAACACGCTGCCAACCTTAAAAGCCCACCAGGATTCTGCGACGGCGATTAAGGATGCACTGAAATAGTTTAGTTCAAGTGTTAATTATAGGTGCTGTTTGATTGGAACTGCAAACCTCAAACGGCTTGTCCCTGGTACCGGTACAGTGCCAGGGATTTTTTATGTGGGTATCAATGCGGCAATTTTTTTTGCAAGCAGGAACTCTTATTTCAATGCGGCAATTTCTTCTCCCAGGGGCCCGTACCGCTTATATCAATGCGGCAATTTCTTCTCCCATAACCCATACACCCACGTGCCGCCAATGGCGCTCAACAGGGTGATCAACACTACCGTAAAGCCCAGTCCTATCTGCGCGAAGAGCGGCCCCGGACAAGCGCCGGTGATAGCCCAGCCTATGCCGAATATCAATCCACCGAAAATCTGCCCTTTGTCAAATTTCTTTGGCGGGATGGTAATCGGCTGTCCGTCGAAGGTTTTGATGCCGAAGCGTTTGATGACCTGTATGGAAATCATGCCGGTGATGACGCCAACGCCAATAACGCCGTACATATGAAAGGAGGTAAGCTGGAACATTTCCTGGATGCGGAACCAGCTGATAACCTGGGCTTTTACGAGGACGATGCCAAAGAATATTCCGGCGATGAGGTATTTAATATTTTTCATGAAGTTGGTATTGTTTGGTTGAATGACCCTCAGGCATTGAGCCATTGAAAGATCCAGGGAATAATCACATTGGCGCTGAAGAACCCGCCGGCCATAAAGCAAATCGTTGCTACGAGGGATGGCCATTGCAAATTGGACAGTCCCATGATGGAATGGCCGGAAGTACAGCCGCCGGCATAGCGGGTGCCAAAGCCGATCAGGAAACCGCCGATGACAAAAAAGATCAGTCCTTTCCAGGTAAACAGGTTGCTCCAGCTAAAAATTTCAGCCGGTAATAGTTGGGAGTAGTTAGTGAGGTGATAAGCCTGCAACCGTTGCTGCGTGGCCGCAGCTACTTCAATGGGCGCATTCCCGTTCAGGAATGTTGCAGCCAGGAAAGCGCCGATGAGGATGCCGGCTACAAAAAAGAGGTTCCATGCCTGCGCTTTCCAGTCGTACTTAAAAAAGGAAATATCCGCCGGGAAGCAGGCCGCGCATATTTGCCGGAGCGTGGAGGAGATGCCGAGGGTTTTATTACCAAGGAGCAACAGGAGCGGAACGGTGAGCCCGATCAGGACGCCGCCCGCGGCCCAATGCCACGGCTGCTGGATAAAGTGAATAATTTGCATAGGGGTGTTATATAAAGCTTTGATGTAATTTACCGCATAAATTGAAAAAGCGCAAAGGCGATGCCCTTGCGCTTTTTTAATTTGGTGTTATAAGAGGTCGTTATATTCCGGGTGCCGTTTCATATAGGCGTGTACGTAAGGGCATAAGGGCTTCACTTTCAGGTTGTTTGCCCTGGCGTATTCCAATACGTATTTAGCCAGCGCGGAGGCAATGCCTCTGCCTTCCAGCTCCGGGGGCACTTCCGTGTGTACGTAGGCGATGCCGCCGGGGTAGGTTTGGTAAATGATAAATCCCGTATGTCCGTCTACGGTAGTTTCGAAACGGTGTTTCTCTTTATTTTGAATGATATTGTATTCCATGTTATGATGCTGGTTTTATTTATTGATTGGAGCCGTGGGTTGTTGTGTTGCCGGTTTGTCCCTGAAATTAACCTTGCAGCCCTGGCTTGTTATGTTGCCGGTTTATCCCTGAAATTAATCTTAAGATGCGTACCGTCGCAATACGGCTTGTTAGACGAAGCCCCGCAGCGGCAGAACGCCGTCACCTTATTCTTACGCGTTTCATGTCCTTCCGCGTCCTTGACCACAATATTGCCATACACCAGCAGCGGCCCGTTGGGGAGCGGCTCCACGATGCTTTCCGCCTGGATGTCCGGCGCTACGCCGCCTTCGGCCGCCACCTCGCTGTTGAGGTAGTAGGTAAGCGCGCCGGAAGGGCATTGCTTTACCTGGTTGATGATGCGTTCCGTGCTGGCGCCTTCGGCGTTGATCCAGGGTTTGACGTGGGGATTGAATACTTCCGGCTGGCCGTGGAAGCACATTTCCGAGTGTATGCATACATTCGGCTTCCAGACGATGGTTACCTCGCCGTTCGTATATTTTTTGGTGATGTCTTTCATAAAAATCTCCTCCTTTTAAGCGGGGTTGCTGATGATAACAATAGGATTGCTCAATACTTTATGAACAGGGCAGGAGTCCGCAATCTGCATCAGTCTTGCCCGTTGCTCATCGTCCAGGTTGCCCTGGAAAGAGATGTTGCGTTCAATAATGGTGGTATTGGGATCCGGTTTCTTGTCCTTGTTAAAAAACAGCTCTATTTCCACGCCTTCCAGCGGCCATTTTTTACGTTTGGCATACATGGTAACGGTGATGGCCGTGCAGGCGCCCAGGCTGCTTAGCAGCAATTCTCCCGGCTTGGGAGCGGTGTCGCCTCCGCCTGCGTCCTCCGGTTCATCTGCCAGCCAGCGGTGACCCCTCGTATCGATGGACACCTGGTAGGGATGCTGGCCAATACTTACTTTCACTGATTCTTCCATAAATCTATATGCTGCTTCCTGACAGCGTTGAACTAAAATTTTGCTAATCCAGCTTCACCAACTTTTGCACAATCTCCTCCCGCTGCGCTTCGTACTGAGGCGGCAGCATCAGATGCGTCCCCAGTTCTTCCAGCGGCTCGTCTACCGTGAAACCCGGCGTATCTGTCGCCAGTTCAAACAGCACGCCGCCGGGCTCCCGGAAGTACACGGACTTGAAGTATTTCCGGTCCAGCACCGTCGTCACATGGAGTCCCCGGTTTTCCAGCACTTCCCGCAGCTGTTGCTGGGCGGCATCGTCCGGTACCCGGAAGGCCACATGATGCACGCTGCCGCCGGCCACATGCCCCCGCGTTTCGCCTTTGGCTTCCACCAGGTCTATGAACCCGCCCTGCTGGCCGTCCGGGCCCGCAAAGCGGTAACGGTTCGTGTGGTTCTTTTTCAGCTCCCAGCCAAATACGGATACCAGGAGGTCTGCCGTGGGCTGTATGTCTTCCAGCGTGAGGGTCACATGATGGAAGCCCCTGGTGGCGAATTCCTCGGTAACTTCCGCCGTTTCCCAGGGAATGCGGTCGTCCGTTTGTTCCGGCACCGTCAGCTCAATCTTCAACCCGTCCGGGTCCAGGAATGTAAGATACACTTCTCCGAATTTAGAAGAAGGTTTATTGTAAATAACGTTTTCCTTTTCCAGTCTTTTCAGCCAGAAGTCAATACTGCCTTCAGGTACGGAATACCCCACTTCCGTAGCCATATGCGTTCCCCGGCGGCCCGTTGCGATGTCCTCCCAGGGAAAGAACGTAAGGATGGTTCCCGGGTCGCCCTTCTCATCTCCATAATAGAAATGATAGGTATTCGGGTCATCGAAATTGACGGTTTTCTTTACAAATCGTAATCCCATTACCCTTGTATAAAAATCGAAATTCTTCCTGGCCTTTCCTGCGATTGCTGTTACGTGATGTATGCCTTTTATTGCGCTCATGGTAATGTGTTTATGAATGAAAAAGTCCCGCAGCATGGCGGGACCGCGGATTATTTTTAAGATCTTTTCAGCATCTGCACTTCGCAGTGGATCTTCACGTCATCGCTGACCATCACGCCGCCGGCTTCCGTAACGGCATTCCAGTTCAGCCCGAAGTCCTTGCGGTTGATTTTGCCATGCACGGTAAACCCGGCTTTGGTATTGCCCCAAGGGTCTTTCACCACGCCGCCGAATTCCACATCCAGTTTGATTGGCTTGGTAACGTCGCGGATGGTAAGATCGCCATACAGCGTATAGGAGCCATCGTTATCCACGCTTTCCGCTTTGGTAGCCTTAAATACAATATTGCGGTATTTGTCTACATCAAAGAAGTCGGGGCTGCGCAGGTGCCCGTCCCGCTGGGCATTCCCGGTGTTGATAGAGTCGATATCCACCGTGGCAGTGACTTTTGCGTTCATAAAGTCTTCCTCTTCCGTTTCTGCTTCGACGGTGAAGTTGTCGAATTTGCCGTTGATGTTGGTGATCATCAGGTGTCTGATCTTGAAACCAAGCTCGCTGTGATCAGCATCTGCTACCCAGGTTGTTTTTGCCATAAGTGAATGTTTTATAATGATGAAATATGTTGACCTCCTGACAGGACGTTGTATGCTCTTCTTGCTTAACAAGTCCGTGTTTCTATTGTTCAGCAGGACTTTACAAAGGTCTTCATTTGCCGGACGGATGCAAATGCACTAAATATTGAAAATGATGTACAAATTGTGCCTTACTAAGTTAAGGAATTCAATGGTAAGGCGAGCCAGATTAATTAATCATCAATTTTTTTCAAATAACACAAACATTATGCATAAATAATTGTTTATCTGTCGGATGAATCCAAAACAACGGCTGCGTTGCTCCGAAATGCGTATCGTATGAAACAATTCCCAGTCATCATCATTCCGTTTATTCTTGCTGTGCCGGCGTATGCCCAGGATGCCGGGAAGGAGCTTTCTTTAAGAGATTGTTACCGCATCGCCAAACAGGGGAATGTAGTGGTGCAACAGGCGCAGCATTCGCTCAAAGCCCGGGAGTACTCGCTGGAAGCCAACAATCGCGCTTACTTCCCGAAGGTGGATGTGCTGGCAGGATATAATTACCTTGGCAAGCCGCTGGAGATAAATCTGCAACAGGTGAAAAACGGGGTGGTGGATGGTTCTTCCGCACAAGCGGTCAACACCGCCAACGAGGTATTCCGCCAGATCACCGGGCAGGATTTGCCGCAGGCGGTGAAGGACAGGATTTCTTCCGCGACGAAAGGGATCATCAACACGGCTTACCCGGATTATAACCCACAATTGGCCAAGCAATCGTATTTTACGGCCGGCGTCTTCGTCCGTCAGCCGATTTACCTGGGCGGTAAAATAGCCTCCGCGCAGGAACTGGCACGCACCAACGTAAAAGCCGGAGAGTTTAACCAGCAGCTGGTGGAAAAAGAGCTGAGTTTCGGCATCAGCGCGCAATACCTCCGCATCCTCTATCTCAACACCATCCTGCAGCACGAGGCGATTATCCTGAAGGCTTTTGAAAAGAACAAGGCTTATGCCGCCTCCCTGAAAAAGAACCAGATATTGCCGCCCTACCTGCTCAACTGGGCCAATGTATCCTATACGCAGGCAGCCAACAGGTACGCCAACCTGCAGCTGGACAAACAAAATGCTATACTCGAACTCAATAAGCTGCTGGGGCAGCCGTTGAATACGCCGCTGGTGATTAACGACACCTTACGGTATCGCACCTACGATGTGGCCGGCAGCGAAGCGCCGGCTTCCGTGCAGCTGGACAATAACGCCACTTACCAGCTGGTGGCCAATGCTACGGACCAGGCCAAAGTGGCGGTAAAAGCTACCCGCTCTTTATCCCTCCCCAACATTTTTGCCATTGGTAACGTGAACGTGTACCAGAAGGACCTGCCGGTGACCATCCCGCCATGGCTGGTAGGGGTGGAATTACAATGGAACATCTTCGACGGGTTCTCCCGCGTGAAGCGCACCCGTGCCAGCGAGCAACTGGTGGAAGAAGCGAAACTGGCGGCGGAAAACACGAAGACAAACCTGGAATTACGCCTGGCGGTAGCGAAGAATAAAATGCAGTCCCTGCAAAACGAGGTTGCCTCGCTCGACAGCGCGCGGCAGCAGGCGCGGTTAACCACCACGCTGATTACCGACCGTATGGAAAATCAACTCTCTTCCGTAAAAGATGTAAACGATGCACTCCTGATGGAAGAGGAAATGGAGAAGATCTATTACACCGCAGTGCTGGGATACTACCTGGCCATGGCCGAATACTGGAACGTACTGGGCACTCCCGAGGAGTTTGCCGCTTACATTGACGGAACGAAATAAACGCATACAGATGAGGAACTTTCTTAAAAATTATTGGGCTTTACTTGTTCCCATTATCATTATTATCATCGCCTTGTTCTTCTTTGTAAAGAAGCCGGCCGCTGCGGACGATTCCGTCATCGGCATGGTAGATGCCGACTATGTGGATGTGGCGGCGGAATTCCCGGGCAGGCTGGACAGCCTGCTGGTGAAGCAGGGGGACACGGTGCGGAAAGGCCAGCTGTTGGGCGTATTGCGTTCCACGGAAATCAATGCCATCCGCAACCAGGCATTGGCGGCCATCGATGCGGCGCAGGCCCAGCTGACGCTGTTGCAGAAAGGCGCCCGCCCCGAGGCCATCAAGGCTGCGGATAACCTCTATAAAATTACGCAAGACCAGTATGAGCTGATGCAGAAAACCTATAAACGCATGGAGAACCTCTTCAATGATGAAGTGATCTCCGGGCAGGAAAAAGACCTCGTGTATTTCAAGTTGCAGGCAGCCAAAAAGGAAATGGAAACCGCGAAGCTGAATATGGAGATGCTGGAACAGGGCAGCCGGCCGGAGCTAATCCAGGCGGCAGCGGCCATCCTCACGCAGGCCCGGGAAGGCTATGAGCTCACCAAAGCGCTGGCGGATAACACGTACATCCATGCGCCCACGGACGGGATCATTTCATCCATGGTCATCTCCGAAGGGGAAATCGTATCCATCGGTTACCCGCTGATCACCCTGCAGAAACCGGAAACCTATCATATGCGCTTCAACATCCGGCAGGACCAGATGAACCGGCTCAAGCTGGGCGCCGTGGTGAAAATGACCGTCCCTGGCTGTGATCCGGAAAAGTTTGAGGCTAAAGTAAGCGAGGTATCGCCTTCGCTGACGTTTGCCAACTGGGTGCCCGTAAAAGCGAAGGGGGATTTCGAACTCCGGACCTTCACCGTCGATTTTAAACCCCTAAATGAGGCCGCCATCAATGGTTTACGACCGGGGATGACCGCCAGCATGCAACTGCCATGATCAAAGCCATCTCCCGCATTTATATCCGCGAATGGAAGCGTATTCTCACGCTGCCGGTACACTATGTGGTGCTGCTGGTGGTGCCGGTGATTATCTGCACGGTGTATGCGCTGATCTATAACAACAAGTTTGCACAGGAGATGCCCGTGGCGGTATGGGACGAATCGCATTCGCCTTTGTCGCGGCAGTTCACCTTCATGCTCGAACAAACGGAGTCTATCCATTTTACCAGGCAGGTAAATAGCTACGCCGAGATCGAATCGCTCATGAAGAAAGGGGAGATCCTGGCTGCCATACATTTCCCGCCGGGGATGGACCGGGACATAAAAAGCCGCCATCCCGCAACCGTTACCCTGTACGCCAACGCCGCGTCCCTGGTTACTTCCAAGCTGATTTACAAGGATGCGGCGCAGGTGATCATCACTGCCGGCTCCGGGGTGATCCTGCAGAAGTTTGTGAAGAAGGGCATGCCTGCTGGCCAGGCCATGTCCCTGGTATTGCCGGTGAACCTGCATTCCTGGGTGTTGTACAATCCGCGGTACGACTACCAGGCTTACCTGGTGCCCGGCCTCATTGCCGTGGCGTTGCAGATGATGATCATCATGGTAGCGGTGCTGATGCTGAATTATGAGAACAATACCGGCACCCTGGAGGATTTACGGGAACAGGCAGGTGGTTCCGCATCGGCAGTGATAACGGGGAAAACCCTCGCGCATCTTTCCGTGGCCTGGGTGAATTACCTGCTGGTGACCTGCATCATGTTTCCCATTTTTGCTGGTGGCGGTATTGCCAGCAACTGGCCGCTGTTTGTGATGTACACGCTGCTGGCCGTCGCGTGTATTGGTGTGGGTATGATGGTATCGGCCCTGTTCAATGATGTGATGCTGGCCTGTGATATCGGGTTGTTCTATACGTCGCCGGCCTTTGTGTTCAGCGGCTTTACCTTTCCCCGCTGGGGTATGCCCTGGTTTGACCAGTACTACGCGCAGCTGATGCCGTTTACGCCTTTCCTGGATTCCTTTTTCAAAGTTTATTTCATGCAGCTGCCTTTAATATATTGTTTTAGGGAGATGGCTCACCTGCTCGTTTTTATATTGCTGACGTACCCGGTGGCGACGCTCGTTTTCCAACGCCGGTTGAATAAATCCGCTGTACATGCCTGATTTCTTCTCTAACATAGGACGCGTTTTTTTGCGGGAGCTGAAACTCATTGCTTCGGACCATAGCCTGACGCTGACCCTGCTGCTGGCGCCGCTGATCTATGCGTTTTTTTATGGCAGCATCTACCAGTACAAGGTGGAGGAGCAGGTCATGCTGGGCGTGGTGGATGAAGATAATACGGACCTCTCGCGGACCTTCGTGGAGCAGGTGGGCAAGCTGCAGATTACGAAGCTGGTGCGGGCCGCCAATATGCAGGATGCGGAAAAAAGCATGTACTACGGCGATACGCAGGGATACCTCTTTTTGCCGAAAGGCATGGAGAAGAATTTGCTCGGCCTCAAGCAGGCGGATGTGGTGCTGGTGGTCAATGGGGCGCGGTTCCTGCCATCCAGCGAGCTGGCCATGGGCATTACCAATATAGGCATGGCCGTAGGAGCGGGGGTACGGCTCAAATACAACCAGATGCAGGGGAACAATAATGAAATCGCCATGCGGGAAACCATGCTGGTGAATTTCGACTACCGGCCCCTGTACAACACCCGTTCCAGCTACGGAGGCTTCCTGTTGCCGGGGCTGCTGGCGCTGATCCTGCAGCAGACGCTGCTGATAGGGCTGGCGGAAAGCGTGGCGCTGGACCGGCAACGCCGTCACCTCGGGCAGGTGATCGGCCTGGCGGGCAACAGTTTATCGACCGCCCTTTGGGGGAAATCACTGTTTTACTTTATACTCTTCTGTGGCTATGCGGCCTTTTTTATGACGGTGAACTACCGCACGCTGGACATCCCTTTCCGCGGGCAGCCGCTGGATGTGGCCATCGCGTTTATCCTGTTTATAGTAACGTTGATCCCCATGGGTTTCATGCTGGGCACTTTATTCAAAGGGCAGCTGCTCACGGCGCAGCTGATGGTGTTTTCCACCTACCCGTTTTTCCTGCTCAGCGGGCTGGCCTGGCCTTATGATTCCCTGCCCCGGGGGATGCAGTTAATATCGTCCTTACTGCCTACCACGCCGTTTCTGAAAATCTACATCGCCATAGTGCAGTCGGGCGCTTCCCTGGCGGATAATATGGGCAGCGTGGTACACCTGATGCTGCTTTGGGCGTTTTATGTTTCGCTGGCTTTATGGCGGCTCTCATTTCTCCAAAGGAGGGAAGCAGGATTATCCTAAAAACAATATCTTTGTTTCAGGATGTATGCAATTGTAGATATTGAAACCACTGGCGGCCATGCCAGTGCCAACGGGATTACGGAGATCGCCATTTTTGTATATGATGGCAGCGGACTGGTGCAGCATTACGATACACTTGTTAACCCGGGTATTCCCATCCCACATTATATCAGCAGCCTGACCGGCATCACGAACGAAATGGTGGCCGATGCGCCTCCTTTTGAAGCCGTGGCCCCCATGATATACAGTTTGCTCAAGGATAACATTTTCGTGGCGCACAATGTGAACTTCGATTATTCCTTCGTGCAGTACCACCTCAAGGCCGCCGGTTTTGAGCTGGATACCCGCAAGCTTTGTACGGTGCGCCTGGGGCGTAAGATCTTCCCGGGCTTGCCTTCCTATAGCCTGGGCAACATCTGCCGGCATTTCCAGATACCGATCAACGGGCGGCACCGCGCCGCAGGGGATGCCGAGGCCACGATGAAGCTCTTTGCCATGATGCTGGCGCAGGACAAGGCCAATGCCATTGCCGGCGCGCTGAAAGGCGGCTCCAAGGAGCAGTTCCTCCCGCCGAACCTGCCACCGGAGCAGGTGCATACCCTGCCCAATGCGCCCGGCGTGTACTATTTCCATGACCAGAAAGACAAGGTGGTGTACGTGGGTAAGGCCAAGGACCTGAAAAAGCGCGTCAACAGCCACTTTACAGGCAACAACCCCGGGCGGCAGCGCCAGAACTTCCTCCGTACCATTCATCGTATCAGCTACCAGCCTACCGCTACAGAGCTGATGGCATGCATCCTGGAATCGGTGGAGATCAAGCGGCTATGGCCGGCTTTCAACGCGGCGCAAAAGCGGATAGAATACCGCTATGGCCTTTACCTCTTTGAGGACCAGATGGGGTACCTGCGCATGGCCATTGAAAAAAGAAGAAAGTATTCCCACCCGGTGCATAGCTTCAATTTGCTCGTGGACGGGCATCGTATATTACGCAGCCTGATCAGGGAATTCGGGCTTTGCCCCAAGTTGTGCTTTCTGCAAAAGAGCGAAGGCACCTGCGCGGGCATAACTGCCGGCACCTGCCATGGGGCCTGCCGCAAGGAGGAGAGCCCCGGGGCATACAACCAGCGGGTAGCGGCCGCCGTGGCCTACCTGCAGGATCAGCAACCTTCCGTTACCATTTACGACAAAGGGTTGGAGCCGGGAGAGCGCAGCTGCATCCTCATGGAAAAAGGTAAGTTCTACGGCATGGGCTACTTCCCCGGCCACCTGGAACATACGGACCCTATGGCTATCCGGGAATACCTGACGCCCTACCCGGAAAATGAAACGATTATCAGTCTGCTGCGGCCTTATGCATCGGCCGTTCCGGCAGGTTCCTGAGAAAATTTATGCCGTAATGCAACAAGACATCTGATTCGTGCATACTTTTGCAGCGCGTTAAAAGGTATTCATTTTTATTTATTATAAAATTTATTCATGTTAGAGCCAAGATTCAACCTGCCAGGTCAAACCGCTTTCTACAAAGGGAAAGTACGTGATGTATATACCATTGAGGACAAACTCATGGTCATGGTTGTAAGCAATCGTATCTCTGCATTTGACGTAGTACTGCCTCGCCCTATTCCTTACAAAGGCCAGGTGCTGAACCAGGTAGCGGCTATCATGCTGGAAGCCACCAAAGACATTGTGCCTAACTGGGTAAAATCAACGCCATTGCCGAACGTAACAATCGGGCTGAAATGCGAAACCTTCCCCGTGGAAATGGTGGTGCGCGGCAACCTTACCGGCCATGCGTGGAGAACCTACAAATCAGGCCAGCGCGTGCTTTGCGGCGTTACTATGCCGGAAGGGCTGAAGGAAAACGATTATTTCCCGCAGCCGATCATCACGCCTACTACCAAGGCGCATGAAGGCCACGACGAGGACATCTCCCGGGAAGAGATTATCGCGAGGGGGCTGGTGAGCAAGGAAGAGTACGAGCAGCTGGAAAAATACACCCTGGCATTATTCCGGAAGGGCAGGGAGCTGGCTGCGGAGCGTGGACTGATCCTTGTGGATACCAAATATGAGTTCGGTAAAGTGGGCGACCAGATCGTGGTGATCGATGAGATCCACACCCCGGATTCTTCCCGTTACTTCTATGCGGAAGGCTATGAGGAAAACCAGCAAGCCGGAAAACCACAACGCCAGCTCAGCAAGGAGTTTGTGCGGGAATGGCTGATGGCAAACGGTTTCCAGGGTAAGGACGGGCAGCAGGTGCCTGAAATGACCGATGAATTTGTGAACAGCGTGAGCGAACGCTACATCGAGCTGTTTGAAAAAATCACCGGCCGCCGGTTCGTGAAGGAAGATGTGAGCGAAGCGGATGCTGAAGCCAGGATCATCGCTGAACTGAACAGACTGAAAGCTTAATATTTTTTGATTATATCATTGCCGGGCCGCTTCTCTACAGGAGCGGCTTTTTGTTGTTCCCATAATGTCCTATTTTTGCTTCAAACAGATAGGCTTTTGAAACACTTAGCGGCACTGAACAAGTATTTTATCCAGCATAAATGGAGGTTAATCCTGGGATTGTTGTTTACGGCAATATCCATTGTATTTAGCGTATTTCAGCCCATCATGGTGCGCCAGATCTTCGATCTGCTGTCCCATAACCTGGATGAATACCGGCTGCTCGAAAACACGGCCCTCAGCGGGGTTTTCAAAGGCAGCTTTTCACAGATACTCGCTTTTTACGGCGTAAGCATCCTGCTCTTTGCGCTGCTCAGCGGCTTCTTCCTGTTCCTCCAACGGCAAACGCTGATCGTGATGAGCCGGCATATCGAATACGGCCTCAAAAATGAAATCTATCAGCATTACCAGCGGCTGGATTTGAACTTCTTCAAAATGCACCGTACGGGCGACCTGATGAGCCGCATTACGGAAGACGTATCACGGGTACGCATGTACGTAGGGCCTGCCATCATGTACGCTTCGCGCACCCTGTTCCTGATCGTCATCATCATCTACCTGATGATAGACGTCAATCCGTTGCTGACGCTGTACACCTTATCCCCGCTGCCTTTCCTGGCCATCACCATTTACTACGTCAACCGCATCATACATAAAAAGAGCGAGCGTATTCAAACGCAGTTATCCGGTATCACCAGCATCGCGCAGGAATCCTATTCCGGTATCCGCGTGATCAAATCCTATGTGCAGGAGGAGGCAAGCGCCAAACATTTTGAGGAAGCGAGCGAAGAATATAAACAGAGCTCCATCAGTCTGGCTAAGACGGACGCCTTGTTCCAGCCCGCCATGGCATTGATGATCGGGCTCAGCGTGATACTCACCATCTTCATCGGCGGGCTGCAGGTGATAGCCGGCAATATTACCGTTGGTAACCTGGCGGAGTTTGTGATTTATGTGAACATGCTGATGTTCCCCTTCTTCTCCATCGGGATGGTGGCCTCTATGATACAACGTGCCGCGGCCTCACAGCAACGCATAAACGAATTTTTACAGATACGGCCCGGCATCACGGATATGGAGGGGGCAAAGCCTATCGCCATTAATGGGGATATACGGCTGGAAGCGGTGACATTTACTTACCCACATACGGGCATAACGGCCATCAAGGACTTTAATCTTCACATAACCCCCGGAGAAAAAATAGCCGTAATAGGCCGTACCGGCTCCGGGAAAAGTACCCTGGCACAACTGCTCATACGGATGTATGATCCGCAGCAGGGGAAGGTGATGATGAGTGGTACGGACATCCGGCAGATACCGTTGGAGAGCCTGCGCAGCCAGATCAGCTATGTACCGCAGGACGTGTTCCTGTTTTCGGATACGGTGGCCAATAACATCCGCTTCGGCGATCCCCTGGCCGACCTGCCGAAGGTGCAACAGGCCGCCAGGCAGGCTTCCGTGGAGAAGGACATCCTCGGCTTCAACGAGGGCTTTGAAACGGCGATAGGAGAGCGGGGCGTAACGCTCAGCGGTGGCCAGAAGCAGCGTATCTCCATTGCCCGCGCACTGATCAAGGACCCGCAGCTGCTGATCTTTGACGACTGCCTTTCCGCTGTGGATGCCCGCACGGAAAAGGAAATCATCGGTAACCTGTACGCCTATCTGAAAGATAAAACCGCTATCATCATCACGCACCGCATCTTCGCGTTGTTTGAGTTCGATAAGATCATTGTGATGGACGAAGGACGCATCGCGGAAGCAGGAACGCATGAAGAATTATTATCATTGAATGGCTACTATGCCGAGTTGTACGCGCGTCAGCAATCCGGCGAAGAAGAGCCGCTAACTGAATAATAATCACTGTCTTGTATATACGCCGCAGTGGGCGTTCCGCCCGGGGTTTTATGATTTTTCAAAATCATTTAAAATTATTTTGATATTTGTAAAACAATAGTATATTTGTTCCTTATTGAAACAGGATTTGATTCGTTAACACTTAAATCTATCAACTGTGGCGTACGAAAACAACAATCAACAGGAAAGAAACAATGATAGCATCTTTTCTAAACGATTGAAAGCGGGCAAAAGAAGAACGTACTTCTTTGATGTAAAGACCACTCGGGGAAACGATTATTTTCTTACTATCACAGAAAGTAAGAAGCGTTTTAATGACAACGGTTATGACAGGCATAAAGTATTCCTGTACAAGGAAGACTTCAATAAGTTCCTGAACGCGCTGACCGAAACCATCAACTACGTAAAAACTGAGTTGATGCCCGATTTTGACTTTGATGCCTACAACCACGATTATGTGCAGGAAGATCAGGATGACGCAGATGGCGCTGACGTAGCGGAAGCTCCGGTATCAGCGTCCGTTGAAGCATCTGCTCCAGGCGCACATGCAGCCGATGATGTAGATAAATGGTAGGCAAATGGTAGTTTAATTTTACACAGAACTATTTAATTAATTATCCTAATACAACCTCCGGACTTCTCCGGGGGTTTTTTATTTGTTGCTCGCAGAGAGGCAAAGGGGGCATAAGAGGCAAAGGCCTGTGTTATGTTTTTTTAAGAAAATATTGGTTGCTCGCAGAGAGGCAAAGGGGGCATAAGAGGCAAAGGCTTATGTTATGTTTTTTTAAGAAAAAAAGAGAGCGGAGTCATGGAATGGGTTCTCTTTGCGGGCTTAACATCCTTAGCATCTTTGCGAGAAAACAACTCCCTTTGCGCCCTTAATCCCCTTTGCATCTTTGCGAGAAACAACTCGCATTGCGAGAAAAAAAAATTCCCGCATTAAAAAATGCGGGACAATTTTCAACCTCAGAACTTAAACCTTAGTTAAGGCTTAAGCCTTAAACTTTAACTAAATACTTTCCTTTATTTCCTCATGGATTTAAATGCGTTGATTAGACCGTTGGTACTGGCGTCGTGATTAATCACCAGTTCCTCGTTTTCCAGCTCCGGCAGAATTTTACTGGCCAGCTGCTTACCCAGTTCCACACCCCACTGATCAAAGCTATAAATATTCCAGATAACTCCCTGCACAAAAATTTTATGCTCGTACAAAGCAATCAGCTGGCCCAGTGTGTACGGCGTGATCTGCTTCACCAGGAAGGAGTTGGTAGGGCGGTTGCCGCTGAAAACCTTGTAGGGTAACACGCGTTTGATCTCCGCTTCGGATGCGCCCGCTTTTTCCAGCTCGGCCTGTACCTCCGCTTCCGTTTTACCGTTCATCAGCGCCTCCGTTTGTGCGAAGAAGTTAGAGAGCAGCTTCACGTGATGATCCCCGATGGGGTTGTGACTGATAGCAGGCGCTATGAAGTCGCACGGAATAATATGCGTACCCTGGTGGATCAATTGGTAGAACGCGTGCTGGCCATTGGTGCCAGGTTCGCCCCAAACAATCGGCCCTGTTTCATAAGTAACGTCAGCGCCTGTACGATCCGTATGTTTACCGTTACTTTCCATATTTCCCTGCTGGAAATAAGCGGCAAAGCGGTGCATGTATTGATCATACGGCAGGATGGCCTCCGTAGCGGTATCAAAGAAGTTGCCGTACCACAGGCCGATGAGGGCCATGATAGCGGGGATATTATTTTCCAGCGGGGTAGTGGCAAAATGTACATCCGTTGCATGCGCGCCGCTCAGCAGCTGCGTGAAATGCTCGTACCCGATGGTCAGCGCGATGGACAAGCCGATAGCGGACCACAGGGAGTAGCGGCCGCCTACCCAATCCCAGAACTCGAACATATTAGCCGGATCGATACCGAAGGCTTTCACCGCCTTTTCGTTGGTGGACAATGCGACGAAATGTTTGGCCACAAAGGCTTCATCGCCGGCATGCTGCAGGAACCAGTTACGCGCCGTGTGGGCGTTGGTCATGGTTTCCTGGGTGGTAAAGGTTTTGGAGGCAATGAGGAACAGCGTTTCGTCCGGCGTTACTTTCTTCAGGGTTTCGGCAATATGCGTACCGTCCACATTGGAAACGAAGTAAGGCTGTATGCCTTCTTTCCAGTAAGGCTTCAGGGCCTCTGTGACCATTACCGGGCCGAGGTCGGACCCGCCGATGCCGATGTTGACAATATAGCGTATAGGCTTGCCCGTATATCCTTTCCATTCGCCGGAATGCACCTGGCGGCAAATATGATCCATCTTGTTCAGCACGGCCATTACGTCCGGCATCACATCTCTACCGTCCAGCAGTACCGGCTTGCCGGAGAAGTTGCGCAGGGCGGTATGCAGTACTGCGCGGTTTTCGGTTACGTTGATTTTTTCGGCCTGGAACATGGCTTTGATAGCATCCGGAACACCGCATTCCACGGCCAGTTCCAGCAGTTTGGCCTTAGTTTCTTCGGTAATAATATTCTTGGAATAGTCAAACAGGATGTCTTCAAACCTGAGAGAAAAGGTGCTGAAACGCTCCTTGTCTTCTGCGAATAATGCAC
The DNA here is from genome assembly GCA_001870995.2 of Chitinophaga sp. CB10. Lineage (GTDB taxonomy): Bacteria > Bacteroidota > Bacteroidia > Chitinophagales > Chitinophagaceae > Chitinophaga. Next base: position 26,060 of record MLAV02000007.1, on the reverse strand, counting down.
GCATGTGCACTTTCTTCATCTCTTCAGCATGACTTTTTAATTGCTGCCATGATTTGGTAGCAGTCGGATTAATTGATGGAAACATATCGTGTTATATTAATGCAGGCCAAAAATAATATTTTAGACGGATGATTTCTGTTTACTTATTAAATGCCATGAAATAGTAACAGCTATCAATCCGATACCCATGATGCAGGCATAGATGATCCGGTATTCGTCCGTCAGTCCCTCCGTTTGCCGCTTATACAGGATGCCATAGAACGCCCAGACACTAACAAGCGCGTGCAGGATATTGTTGCGGTACAGGATCATATACATACTCACGAGGGAGGCGATGCCAATGAGGACAATGGCGAGTCGCACCTGCGCCTGGTGGCTTACGAGCCAGCCGGCATAGGCGAAGCAGGCGGCGAGGTTAGCCAGGGTGGCCACGGTGATCCATCCCAGGTAAATACTGAAGGGCGCCTGTATGAACAGCTTTTCGTGCAGGGTGGCTGCGGGGTTATAAATAGAAAAGTTCCGGTGGATGTGGAGGAGGCAAAGTAACAGTAAGCATATGATCAGCAGCGCCAGGGGGATCAGCTCATAATGCCAGGCAAAGAGCCAGCCGGCGTTGAGGATGCAACTGAGAATATACCAGTGTTTCATCCGCTGCATATGATGGCGCAGCTGCTCCTCGCGGGAGCCGGTAAAGGCGAGTATCTGCTGGCAGATGGTGAAGGCCAGCAGGCCTGAATAGATCAGCCCCCAAATGCCGAATGTAAACCCCGCCGGCGCAAACAGGCTGGGAAAGCGGTCGGCTACCTCGCCGGTACTGACGCCGTTGATAGGGATTTTTACAGCCAGGATGTTGGCGACGATCATGATCACAAACGAAATGGAATTGAACACGGAGCGGTTCCTGTAATAGAGGGTATCATGGAGTTGCATGCATATGGTTATTTGATGATATATGAAGTGCCTGCGGCGCTAACGCAGGCAGGATGCTAAATTCCGCAAATATTATGCTAATTACCCTGCTAAAACCTGCCGTATTGTTGCATGGTATATATCAACCATTATTACATTAGCAGATTTCCACATTTTTCATTACATTTGCGCCCTATGACAGCAGAGCAACTTAAAGCTATGAGGGATCGTCTTCACGTCCTGGGAGGTTTTCTTTAACGTCCCTGACCGATTAGCCAAAATAGAAAACGACAAACAATTAAGCCTGGCCCCCGGATTCTGGGATGATAATGCCAGGGCCACTTCCATCCTGAAAGAAATCAAGGTAAACAAATATTGGGTTGACCTTTATGATCATGTACATACAGCTATAGAAGACAGTGCTGTATTATATGATTTTTTCAGGGAAGGGGAAGCGACTGAAGAAGAAGTAGAACAAGCCTATCAGGCAGCCCTGGCTGCGTTGGAGGACCTGGAGTTTAAGTCGACCTTAAACCAGCCCGAAGACGAAATGCCGGCTGTACTCACCATCAACTCCGGCGCCGGCGGAACGGAAAGCCAGGACTGGGCAGAAATGCTGCTGCGTATGTATCGCATGTATGGGGAGAAGCAGGGCTGGAAAGTATCGGAGATCGATACCCAGTACGGCGATGGCGCAGGCATCAAATCCGCTACCCTGGAATTTGATGGCGACTTTGCCTATGGCCACCTGAAAGCGGAAAGCGGGGTACACCGGCTGGTGCGTATATCGCCGTTCGATTCCAACGCCCGCAGGCATACTTCCTTCGCCTCCGTATATGTGTATCCGTTAGTGGATGATAATATTGAGATTGCAGTGAATCCGGCTGACCTGGAATGGGAATTCTACCGTTCCGGCGGTAAGGGCGGACAGAACGTGAACAAGGTGGAAACCGCCGTTCGCCTCAAACACATCCCTTCCGGCATTATCATCGAATGCCAGCAGGCCCGCACGCAGGGGGAGAACCGTGAAAAAGCGCTCACCATGCTGAAATCGCGCCTGTACGAGGAAGAACTCCGTAAACGGGAAGAGCTGAAAAATGCCGCCAACGCCAACAAGCGTAAAATCGAGTGGGGCTCCCAGATCAGGTCGTACGTATTCCATCCGTACAAGATGATCAAGGACCACCGCACGGATTACGAAGTAGGTAACGTAGGGCCGGTCATGGACGGCGAACTCAACGGTTTCATCAAGGCGTACCTGATGATGCAGAAAGAAGAGGACAATAATTAATAAGTATTCATTAATAATTAATAAGCCCCCGCTGGTTACAACAATTACCTTTGCAGCGTAAACTGCAAGCGAATTATTATTTATCAGAAACAACAAAATCTTACCAGATGAATACAGGATACTTTGACTACGCAGCGCCAGTAAATGAGCCTGTTTACAGTTATGCGCCGGGTTCCCCGGAGCGGGCAGCGCTCAAAAAGCAACTGGCCGCCTTCAAAGCGGAAACCGCTGATATTCCTATGTATATCGGTGGCAAAGAGGTTCGTACCGGCAATACTGTTGATCTGCGTCCTCCTCACGAAATCAAGCACAAACTGGGGCACTTCCACATGGGAGATGCATCTCATATTAAAGACGCCATCGCTGCCGCTTTACAGGCGCGCGAAAAATGGGCGAAAATGGACTGGGAAACCCGCGCGGGCATCTTCCTGCGTGCGGCGGACCTCATTGCCAGCAAGTACCGTTATCATATGAATGCGGCTACCATGCTGGGTCAGAGTAAGAATGCCTACCAGGCGGAAATTGACAGCGCATGCGAGCTGATTGACTTCCTCCGCTGGAATGTGCACTACCTGAGCGAAATCTACCGTCAGCAGCCGGTTAGCTCCCCGGGTATCCACAACCGTATGGAATACCGTCCGCTGGAAGGTTTCGTACTGGCGGTAACTCCTTTCAACTTCACGGCTATCGGCGGTAACCTGCCTACATCTGCCGCTATGTGCGGTAACGTGGTGGTTTGGAAACCAGCCAACACACAGGTTTTCGCAGCGCAGATGTTCATGAAGATACTGATCGAAGCAGGCCTGCCTGCCGGCGTAATTAACCTCGTGTATGCGCCTGGTCCGTTGATCGGGGATGTATGCTTCGCCGATCCGCACTTTGCCGGCATCCACTTCACCGGTTCTACCGGCGTATTCCAAACCATGTGGAAGACCATCGGCGAAAACATTGCGAAATACAAAACCTATCCGCGCATCGTGGGGGAAACCGGTGGTAAGGACTTCGTCCTCATCCACAAATCTGCCGACGTAGACGTGGCCGTTACTGCACTGGCACGCGGCGCTTTCGAATACCAGGGACAAAAATGCTCCGCTGCTTCCCGCGCTTACCTGCCAAGCAATATCGCAGAAGAGATCAAATCCAAACTGGTAGCCCAGCTCAAGACTATGAAGATGGGTACCACAGAGGATTTCAGCAATTTCATCAACGCCGTGATCGACGAGCGCTCTTTTGATAAGATCGCCAAATACATCGATAACGCGAAGCAGGATCCTTCCGTGAAAATCATTGCCGGCGGTAACTACAATAAATCGGAAGGTTACTTCATCGAACCTACCGTTATCGAAACCACGGATCCTAAATACGTGACCATGTGCGAAGAGATCTTCGGGCCGGTACTGACTATCCACGTGTACGATGCGGAGAAATTCGAAGAGATCATGCAGGTGGTAGATACCACTTCCGAATACGCCCTCACCGGCTCCATTATTGCGCAGGACCGTTATGCGGTGGAACTGGCTACCAGGACGCTGGAGAATGCGGCCGGTAACTTCTACATCAACGATAAGCCAACCGGCGCGGTGGTGGGTCAGCAGCCATTTGGCGGCGCCCGCGCTTCCGGTACCAACGATAAGGCAGGTTCCATGCTGAACCTCTACCGTTGGCTGAGCGCCAGGGCTATTAAGGAAACCTTCGTACCTCCGGTGGATTACAGGTATCCTTTCCTCAATGAGGCTTAATGTTTAAATGTTCATGATTTATATGAAAGGCGGTGGATTTTTCCATCGCCTTTTTTGTTGGGTGGTGTTGGACAATTTTGTCTAACGTTAAACATTTATGTCTAACGTCAAACATTTTTGTTAAACATCGTACCGGTTTAACCATCTTTTTACCGGCATAAAAAAAGCAGGCCTGTGGCCTGCCGGTGTTTTTTATTTTTTTGGGGAGAGATTTAATGCTGCTTTTTCAGCGCCTCCAAGGCCTCCGCAACATGTCTCTCTCCATCACGCATCGAATTGAACGTGTGTATCACTATGCCACGTTTGTCCACGACATACGTAACTCTACCCGGTATCACAAAGGTCTTGGGCACCCCAAATAACTTGCGGACTTGCTGATCCGTATCGCTGAGCAGGGTGAACGGCAGGTTGTGGTGCTGCGCAAAGCTTTTATGCGATGCCACATTATCCGAGCTGATGCCGATTACCAGCGCGCCGAGCTTTTTAAATTCCTCATAGGAATCCCGGAAGGAGCAGGCTTCCTTTGTGCAAACGCTGGTTTCATCCTTCGGGTAGAAGTAGATGACCAGCGGCTGTTTGCCCGCAACCGTGGCCAGGTCAAAGGTTTTGCCATCCTGGTCCGGTAAGGAAAATACAGGCACTTTATCGCCTGTTTTAACCTGCGCATCTGCGTTCGGGCTCCAAAACTGTAAGAATGCCATAATGATAAATAGTTTTATGATCCGCATAGCATGTGTTTTCTAATGCGAATGTAAGTGAATGTCCCGTTATTTCACCTCCCTGACGTTCACGTAGAAATTGCTGTCCACCTGGAAATCAGATTTCTTTTTCAGCGTGAGCACAGCCGTATGCCAGAGCGTACCCGGGTAAATCAGCGTATAGCCGCTCTCGTTAAGCTTCACTTTCACGGGCATGTTGAAGTCCTTCACGGCGTCCGCCCAGCGGAACTGCAGCTGCTGGCCGATGATGCGGTATTCCAGTGTAGGTATCTGCGTGGTGGTGAGGTATTGCTCATACATCTTGTCGAGGTTGATGCCTGCAAACTGGTTGATATAATCCTGCACCTGCCTGCCGGTCACCGTCTGATGCCAGAAGGTTTTGTTCAGGCCCCGCAGCAGCTGGCGGAATGCTTCGTCGTTGCCGATGATCTGGCGGATCATGTGGATCATGCTGGCGCCTTTATAATACATATCCCCGCTGCCTTCCGCATTCACGTTGTAAGCCGGGATGATGGGCACATCGTTCTGGATGTTGTGCCGGCTGCCCTGTAAGTATTCATTGCCTGCCTTTACGCCGTAGAGGCAGGTGGTAAAGAGGGTTTCGGAATAGTTGGTGAAAGCCTCGTGTACCCACATATCTGCCAGGTCCTTCGTGGTGATATTATTCCCGAACCATTCATGGCCGGATTCGTGGATGATGATAAAATCCCATTTCAGTCCCCAGCCGGTGCCGGAGAGGTCCTTGCCCAGGTAACCCATTTTAAATTCGTTGCCATAGGCCACGGCGCTCTGGTGTTCCATGCCGAGGAAAGGCGCCTCCACGAGCTTGTAGCTGTCCTGGTAGAAGGGGTATTTCCCGAACCAGTACTCAAAACATTGCAGCATAGGCTTTACCACCTTGAATTGAGCGGTGGCGGTGTCCACGTCATAATCCAGCACCCAGTAGCTGAGGTCCAGCTTGCCGCCCTCGCCCCTGTACTGGTCCTTTATTTCCTGGTAATGGCCGATGTTCAGCGATACGCAGTAGTTGTTGATCGGGTTGGTAACGGCCCAGTTGTACGTCGTAGTGCCGTCCGCGTTAGGGACCGTTTTTTTCAGTCGCCCGTTTGATACGGCAACCAGCTCGGAAGGCACGGTAACGGCTATACTCATTTTTTCCGGTTCATCGCTTTGGTGGTCTTTATTCGGCCACCACACGCTGGCGCCGAGGCCCTGGTTGGCCGTGGCGATCCAGGGGCGGCCCTGCTTGTCTTTACCCCATACGAGGCCGCCATCCCACGGCGCTTTGCGGGCAGCGCGGGGTTTGCCATGAAAGTACACGGTAACGCGGGCGGACTTTTTCGCCTCCTGTGGCGCCGCCATGCGTACGAACCAGGCGTTGCCTTCCCGGGTGAACTTCAGGGAGCGTTTATCCTGCAGGATGGAGTCGATCTCCATGGGTTCCTGGAGGTCGATCTGCATCACGGTATCGCTTTTCAGGATCGCATAGGTAATGGTATTGTAGCCGGTGAGGGTGCTGTCCTCCGGATTAACGGTTACGTGCAGGTCGTACGCCGTCACGTCCCACCAGGCACGTTGAGGGGTGATGCTCCCTCTGAGGGTATCCGCCTTTGTGAACGATTGCTGGGCGAATGTGGCGCCGGAAGCCAGCAGCGCCAGGCAAAGCAATTTAATGCCGCGCATATTTCGATGTATTTTATTTCGGGAAAGATATTAATTTACCGCCAAATGAAAAGTTGTTATTGTCAGGCGGTTGTACGCAGTATGAAAATATGGGGGATGATGGCGGTAGCCTTATGGGGCTGCGGCCCGGCCCTGCCAACGGATAAACAGGTTTTCCGGTACAACCAGGTCGAAGGGATTGCCAGCCTGGACCCTGCCTTCGCGCGCAACCAGGCCGTCATCTGGGCCACGCACCAGTTGTACAATACCCTCGTGGAAATTGACAGTCAGCTCCAGATAAGACCGTCCCTGGCCAGCAGCTGGGAGGAATCGGCTGACCGCCGGGTATTTACTTTTCATTTAAGGGGAGATGTCTATTTCCACGACAGCGATATCTTCCCGCAAGGGAAAGGAAGAAAAATGGTAGCTGCCGATGTGGTGTATAGTCTGAAACGCATTATGGACCCGGCTACCGCTTCCTCGGGAGCATGGATTTTTAACGGGCGGGTGCAGGCGGACAGTGGCTTTGTGGCGCTGGACGACTCCACCTTCCAGCTCCGGCTCACGGAGCCGTTCCATCCCATCCTCGGCATCCTCAGCATGCAGTATTGCAGTATTGTGCCCCATGAAGCGATTGAAAAGTACGGGAAGGACTTCCGCAATCATCCCTGCGGTACCGGGCCTTTCCGGTTCTACCTCTGGGACGAGGGGCAGGGGCTCGTGCTGCACCGCAACCCGAACTATTTTGAAAAGGACAGCAGCGGCCGCCGCCTCCCTTACCTGGACGCCGTGCAGGTGAGCTTCCTGGAAAGCAAAGCTACGGAGTTCCTGCTCTTCAGGCAGGGGCAGCTGGATTTCATGAATGATATAGACGCTTCCTTTAAAGATGAGGTGCTGACCCGCCAGGGCAACCTGAAGGCGGAGTGGCAGGGGAAGATGCAGCTGGACAAGCACGCCTACCTGAACACGGAGTACCTGGGCATCCTGTGCGACAGCAGCCGGGACATCGTACAGGCGTCCCCGTTGCGGCTGAAGAAAATCCGCCAGGCGATCAATGCCGGGTTCGACCGCAGGAAGATGATGACCTACCTCCGCAATGGCATTGGCACGGCAGCCAACGCCGGCTTTGTGCCTGCGGGCTTACCGTCTTTCGACAGCATCCGCGTAAAAGGCTATACCTATGACCCTGCCAGGGCGCGCCAGCTGCTCGCGGAAGCCGGGTATCCGAACGGGGAGGGGCTGCCGGTGATCAAATTATTATCCATCCCCATTTATGCGGACCTGGCCAACTACGTGGCCAACCAGCTCCAGGAAGTGGGGATTCGTTTACAGGTGGAGGTGATACAGAAAAGCTTGCTGCTTGAGCAAACGGCCAAATCCCAGGCGCTGTTTTTCAGGGGCAGCTGGATTGCCGACTACCCGGACGCAGAAAGCTACCTGGCCATGTTTTACAGTCGCAACCCGGCCCCGCCCAACTATACGCGCTTTGCGAACCCGCGGTTCGACCGTCTCTACGAACAATCCCTCCGGGAAACGGACGACAGCAGCCGGTACCGGCTTTACCAGGAAATGGACCGGATCATTGTGGAGGAGGCGCCGGTAGTGCCCCTGTTTTACGACGAGGTGATCCACCTGGTGCAGCCCGGCATCACCGGTCTGGAAAGTAATGGATTGAACCTCCTTGAGTTACGCAGGGTGCGGAAGAGCCGGGATTAGCAGATTTAACATTTCATTTTAATAAAAGCCGTTATTTTCCTTTGAGTTACAGGTATTTAGACTACCTTTGACGTTCACTTTTTGTAAATATCAAAACGGAAAATGACAGCAATCCTGATATTCTTTTGTGTGCATTGGTTCTTTTCATTGTTCTTTCACACATTCTATTTGCACAGATACGCTTCTCACCAGATGTACACGACCAGTAAGTTCTGGGAGCGTGTCTTTTATTTCTGCACCTGGTTCTTCCAGGGTTCTTCTTACCTGGTTCCGAGAGCCTATGGTGTAATGCACCGTATGCACCACGAGTTCAGCGATACAGAGCATGACCCGCATTCGCCTCACTTCTTTAAGGACGTGTGGTCTATGATGGTGCATACCCGTAAAATCTATAATGGTTTCCTGACGGATACCAGCGGCGTGGACCCGAAATTCCTCCAGGAGCCGCTGCCAAAGTGGGATGCCATGGATAAATTTGGCGATCATAACCTCACCCGCCTGGTGTGGATGGCTATATATGTAGGTTTTTACGTGGCGTTTGTGCCTGCCGGCATGTGGTACCTGTACTTCCTGCTGCCGATCCACTTCCTGATGGGCCCTGTACAGGGCGCAGTAGTGAACTGGTGCGGTCACAAATATGGTTACAGCAACTTCGACAATGGCGATAAATCCAGGAACACTTCTCCATGGGGTATTATCCTGCTGGGTGAGTTATTCCAGAACAATCACCACAAGTTTAAGGACAGTCCGAACTTCGCTAAGAAGTGGTACGAATTTGATCCGAGCTACCAGGTGATGAAACTGATGAATTTTGTGGGCGTGATCAAACTGAAGCCTGCTTATATTTCTCCTGCACAGTTGCAGGCTGCGAAAGGCACTAAAGCTGCTTAAGCGCACTACACCGGAATCAATCTGTTACAATAACAAGAACGTCCTGCCGTAATGGCGGGACGTTTTTGTTTGCGGGGAGTGGTTGCTCGCAGCGAGTTGTTGCTCGCAAAGTGACATAAGGGGCAAAGATGCAAAGGAGTTTATGTCTTTTTTTAAGTCAGATGATAATCCTTTGCGTCTTAAAGCTCTTACGCGCCTTTGCGAGAAATATTCAGTCAAATGTTAATCCTTTGCGTCTTACGCAACCTTACGCCTCTTTGCGAGAAACTACCCTCTTTGCGAGAAACTACCCGCGGAAGGGTTTAAACGACGCCTTATCGCCCGCCAGCGCCAGCATAGGCAGGTCGCCCGCACTATCCCCATAGGCATATATTACCCTGTAACTCTCCAGTTTGAATTCCTGCCTGATCCGCTTCACTTTTTCTTCTCCATTACAATTGATTCCCAGCAGCCTGCCGGTGATCATTTCATTTGCTACTTCCATTTCGGAGCCGATGCATTGTATGCCCATTTTCCGGCACCAGGGTTCCACCCAGTAGCGGGGCGAGGCGGTTACCACGACAACTTTGCTGCCGTTTTGCTGGTGCTGCTGAATGGTAGCCAGGGCTTTTTCCCGCAGCAGTTTAGGCAGCGCGATGGCGCAGAAGTCCTCGCAACCCCGGCGAAACGCTTCCTCTTTCATGTTCGCGAAGAAGTGGGTGAGTACACGTTCCTTCATTTCCTGGGCGGGAATGCGTTTCAGCTTAAATGCCACCAGCGCCGGCAGTAGCCGGAGTACGCCGGTGTACATGGCAAAGCTGCCTTTCTGGTATCGGATGATCTGCCAGAGGGTGTCTTTGGTGGTAATAGTACCGTCGAAGTCAAAGAAGGAAATGATCACAGTTTCAACTTTTTAAAGATGCCTTCGGGAATATTCCGGATGATGAGCATGATGTATTTCCAATGCCATTTCACGTAGAGGACGTTCTTCTTTTTGCGGATGCCGTTGTACACCGCTTTGGCCACGGCTTCCGGTTGCGCTGTGAGCAGCGGCGGGAGCGTGAGGTGTTGGGTCATGCGGGTGTTGACGAAACCCGGTTGAATGGATATAACGTGTACGCGTGCATGAAAAAGCCGGTTCCGTAGTCCGCTGAGGTAGGCGGTGAAGCCTGCTTTGGCGCTGCCGTAGATGTAATTGCTCATGCGGCCCCGCTCTCCGGCTACGGAGCTGATGCCGGCAATGAGGCCGCTGCCCCGTTGCGCATAGGCTTCCGCCACGATGTTGAGGATGCTGACGGCCCCGGTGTAATTGGTATGGATAATGCGGGCCGCTTCCGACCAGTCGCGCTGCGCTTTTTCCTGGTCGCCCAGGTAGCCAAACACGCAGATGGTGATATCCGGCACGGCAGGCAATGAAGCGAAGAAAGCGGCATGGGAATCAAATGCCGCCGCATCGAAATCATGTACAGAGGCGGTGACATTGTAACGTATCTGGAGATCCTGCTGTAGCGGAACGAGGGCGTTGCCGCTACGCGCGGCCAGTTGAATATCGTATTGATGGGAGGCGTATTCGCGCGCTATGGCCATAGCCATATCGGAACCCGCACCCAGTATTAAGACAGATGGCATGGGAGTACGAGGTGTTTGGTTAGTAGGTAATTATTTCGTCAGCGCCAGGCGCTCGGATTGTAACGAGGTAAAGGTATTGTTGTGGTTATACTGTTTTACGATGGCGGCAAATTTCTCCGCGTTGGGGTAGCTCTTCCAGAACACCTCCTGCTTCATGCGCGCATCTTTGGAGAGGTACAGGCGGCCGCCGTACTGCAGCACTATTTCGTCCAGCTCATCGAGAAAGTCGAACAGGCCTTTGCGCACGGGGAAGTCCAGCGCCAGGGTATAGCCTTCCATGGGGAAGGAAATGAGGCTGTCCTGGTTGCCGAATACCTTCAGCACGGCGAGGAAAGAACCCCAGCCTTTATCGCTGATGCGTTGCAGGATTTTCACCAGGCCGTCCTTGTGTTCCAGGGGAAGTACAAACTGGTATTGTACGAAGCCTGCCTTGCCGTAGCCGCGGTTCCAGTGCAGGATGGCGTCCAGGGGGTAGAAGAAAGGCTCGTAAGGGACTACATTATTGATTTCGCGTTTGAGATTTTTATTGTAGTACAGCCAGTTGAATATCTTAACAGTCAGGGTGTTAAGTATAAAGGAGGGGAGGTTGAACGGTACCGTCAGTTTACGTTTAGCCGGCAGCGTGAGTGGGGCCTGCCGTTGTTTGGCGGTGAGCTCCTCCGGTTTGGCATGTTCCCCTACGATGAGGATGCTGCGGCCGAAGGCGTCGCCTTTCTTGAGGCAGTCGATCCAGGCCATGGAGTAGGTATAATGTTTATACTCCTCGAACAGGCGGATGACGTCTTCCAGGTTTTTGGCCTTGATCTGTGTTTGTTTGATATAGGCCGTTTCAATTTTTTTGAGGTCGAACTTCACGCGTGTAACCACTCCCGTTAGTCCCATACCGCCGCAGGTAGCCCAGAAGAGGTCCGGGTTTTTGTCCGGCGCACAGGTAATGGTATTGCCATCGCCGGTGATCACGTCCATATCAATGATATGATTGGAGAAGGCGCCATCCACGTGGTGGTTCTTCCCGTGTACATCGGAGGCAACGGCGCCGCCCACGGTAATGAATTTGGTGCCTGGGGTAATAGGAAGAAACCATCCTTTGGGCACGATGATATCGAGGATCTGGTCCAGCGTAACGCCGGCCTGGGTTTCCAGGATACCGTTTGCCGTGTCGAACTGCAGGATCTTATCGTACCGGAGCATGGAGATGCTATGCTTGCCCAGAGAGGCATCGCCATAGCAGCGGCCGTTGCCACGGGCAATCAAATCCTTATGATTGCTCACAAAGGTACGCAGCTGATCTTCCTGCGTAAAGCTCGTTTCTTCACTGGCGATAGCGGGGTAGTTGCCCCAATTTGCTAACCGTTTTTGCATTATTCAAAAAATGTAACGTTAGTGGGTAAATAAATTAAAACATAAAAACTCAGGACCCACAGGAAAATGGTTAATTGAATAAAACGGTCTTTATATAGGATCTTGGTGGGAGAACCAGTGTTGTTCTCCACGTAGGTTATTTGCAAATATCGTAATAATCCTCCAATAACAAAAAGGGAGGTATAATAGAGGCGATAGGTATTGAAACGGATCTGCGTTTCGGGCGACATGGTGTACATCAGGTAGGCCACGATGATCACTGCGGAAACCAGCGCCAGCATCACGTTCATGAAATCGAGGTTATAGCCTTTGGCGGCCTTGCGCATTTCCTGGCCGGAGCTGAGCTTGATAAGTACGTCGTCCCGGCGTTTGGCGATTGCCATAAAGAGGGCGAGGAGGAAGACCATGATCATCAGCCATTCGGACATAGCCACTTCGCTGGCGATGCCGCCGGCTTTTACGCGGAGAACGAAACCAATGGCGAGTATAATGATATCCAGGATGGAAATATGTTTTAATCCAAAGGAGTAGAGGAGGTTTAATACAAAATATATGGCGACCACGAAAGCGAACTTTTGCCGTACATAGTAGGCGAGGCCCAGGCCTACCACTACGCAAAGGCCGAACAGTATCAGCGCCGCGGTTTTGGATACCTCTCCGGAGGCGAGCGGGCGTTTGCATTTCACGGGATGCTTTTTATCCGCTTCAATGTCCTGGTAGTCGTTAATGATGTAAATGCTGCTGGCGGTAAGACTAAATGCGATGAATGCTACGATCAGTTCGGCAATCTTTCCAAGGTTGAATAACTCACCGGCAAAGAACAGCGGTATAAACAAGAAGGCATTTTTAGCCCAGTGCTTGGGGCGCAGTAACTTAAGATATTTCATCGGGGGACAAATATTGACGAGCCAAGATACAATTTTATCTATTATTTTTGACCCCGTTATTGTTACCAATTGATTATTAGAGAGAATCCCAAAGTATATCTATGTCGCATTTATCCCTGGAATCCCGCCGCTGGGCGTTGATGGAAGTACTGCTTATTGTTGGCTTCGCGTTGATCCCGTTGTTCATGACTTTTCCTTATCGAGTTAACATCTTTCTGACCTGGGAAGGCGCTTACAGGATTTCGCAGGGGCAGGTTCCCTTCAAGGATTTCGGGGCGCCGCTGGGCTATGGCTTTTGGATAATTCCTGCGCTGTTCATGAAAATATTTGGCGTTCAGCTGGTTACGCTGGTCAAGGCGCAGGTGTTGCTGAACATCCTAGCAGGACTATCGTTTACGGCTATACTGAAAACGCTGGGGGTAAGGCCGGGGCTGCGACTGATCAGCATCCTGTTGTTTATCATCTCTTATAGCTTGTCTAACTTCTGGCCCTGGTACAACCATACGGTCATTGTATATGAGCTGGCGGGCCTGGCTTTTTTGCTGAAGGGGTTATTCATAGATACCAGGTTATCAAGATGGGTATTTTTGGGGGTGGCTGCATTTTTCCTCTTCCTGTCTTTTTTCACGAAGCAGGATGGGGGCGCGTTGGGATTACTGATTGCGCTGGCGATCATGTTATATAATGTCATCATTACCCGCCGTTGGGCGGACCTGCTGGTATTTTTTGGGGCTTACCTCGGGATTGCCCTGGCGGTGATACTGCCGCTGCAGCCGGGCTTCAGTTACTGGTTTAATCATGGGCAGCCTCCGCATAGCTCAAGGATTGACCTTTATGATATCTTCAACGAGGTGATGACCTACTCGGTATGGATTAAGGCTTACCTGGCGCTGGTGGTGTTCAGTGTAGTCGCCGGCGTTAGTGACTGGCGTGTATGGCTGACCGATAGGAAGCAGGTTACTTTTACCCTGCTCACCCTGGGGATACTGGCGGAAGCGGCCATCTTCCAGATCACCAGTTATACCCCGCCGGACAATAATATCTTTTTCCATGCCTTCAGCTTTGCCTTCATTGCCCATCAGTTATGTACCAAGCTGCAGTACCGGACGGAAACCTGGCAATTCGTACTGCCGGGTACGTTATTGGTGTTGCTGTGGTGGTCCGGCAGTTACTGGAAATATGCGGACAGGCTGGTGGAACGGGTTTTCGGCCATCAGCTGGCGGTAGCCAAAAACAGTACTACGGGGGAGAATGTAGTGTCCCGTCATAATTATATGATCATCAGGCCGGATACTTCCTTTGTGGATGAGCCGGTGGGGCAATGGATCTTTACCGATATACCGGTGTTTAAAAAGATGTATATGCCAGCATCCACGGTGGAGGGCATACAAAAGATATTGGAGCTGCCGGTGGTGCAGGACCGGGGCGCGGCATTGAAAGTGCTGAATATGTCAGAGTTGACCCCGCTGGCTGCAGCGATGCCGTACCAGTTGGAAACGGGGCCGGATATCCCGTTATGGCATCACCTGGGAGTAGGGATGTTTAACCGGCAGTTGAAAGCGTATGAGGAAAAGGTGCGTGCGCATTATTATGACCTGATCATTTATGAGTATGCGCCGTTATTGAATAACTTTTATCCGTTTGCATTGCGGCAAGTTTTGAAAGACAATTATCGCCAGGTAGATACCTTTTTGGCGCCACGCCGGCCGACAAATGCGACGATTGAAGTGTATGTGAAACCCTAGCAATGTGTCGTGTAATTTGGCGTCATTTGTCGGGCTTTTGAAAAGTGACGTATAATTTTGCGACAAATGGCAGGAGCGAAAAGATACAAAAGAGAAGGAGGGAAACGCCATTCGTATTGTTAAAAAAGTTAAACTATTGAACTGTTAAATGGCCGCCGACACATAAAAATATTTTTTAACTTTATTGAATTTTATATATGTATATTGCATTCCGGTCTACCCGTCCGGGATGCATTTTTTTTTTCGGCATACCGCATCTCGCCCAGTGGTGAATTTACTATGAGTTACCCCGGGAAAACGGCATATCTCTCCCTAAAAAAATTAAAATTAATTTATTGATTTTTAAATGATTGATGTTGACCATTTAAACTATCGTTTCAGTTAAGGATTTACCCGTTTTTTACCTCATTTTTTATTAACCAGTAAAATAACTTTTACTGGTTAAAACTTCTTCGTATATTCACAATATCATCAAACAGTTATGCCATGAGTGCCAGTCATCCCATCACTTCCCTCCGGTTGGACGGTGGTATCCTTTGCCTCGATTTTTGCAATACCGTCAGCAACCGGAAGAAGCCGGACCCGGGGGATTACCTGAGCGGTTTCCGGGACCTGACTGCCTGGTACGACCACATTAAAGGCATGCCGGCAAAAAGTATCCAGGCACTGGAAAGGATGGCCCGCGACTTTCCCGCCAAGGCGACGCAGGTGTTTGATAAAAGCATTCAGCTCCGGGAATTGCTATACCGCGTGTTCAGTACGATTGCAAAAAACCGGCAGCCGGACCCGGGGGATCTGGCGGGGTTGACCGTCTATATCTCGGACGCCTATACGAACATTTCCCTGGATTGGGATAAGCAGCAGCGGGTGGTGAGGCCGGATTTCAACGCGCCGGCCATGGAGCAGGTGAACTGGCGTATTGCCGCCTCCGCGCTGGAACTGCTGTCCGGCCCCCGGCTCGGACAAGTGAAGGAATGCCCGTCCTGCGGATGGCTGTTCCTGGATAAGAGTCGCAACGGCTCCCGCCGCTGGTGCAGCATGAGTACCTGCGGCGATGTACATAAGGTTACCCGATTCCAACAACGTCATAAAAAGAAACCCTGATGAACAACGATAAGCCCGTTACTACCCAAACCTTCATATACCTGTTGGCGGTATATATTATATGGGGTTCCACTTACCTCGGATTGAAAGTGGCTACGGAAACGACGCCTGCCTTCTTCCTGTCCAGCGCCCGGTTCTTCCTGGCGGGGCTGCTGCTCCTGGCCATAGGCCGCTGGAGGGAGAAAGTTCTCCCGAACAGGCAACAGCTGGGCAATGCTGTTTTCGTAGGGATATTACTGATAGGCATTGGTAATACGACGGTGGCCCTGGCCGTGCATTATATGCCATCCGGACTGGTAGCGCTGCTCGTGGCAGCTATGCCTGCCTGGTTTATGGTGCTGGACTGGGCATTCTTCTCCCGGAAAAAACCCAGCGCAACTACCTTGCTGGGGATAGCCGTCGGATTCGGCGGTTTGTTCCTGCTGTTTAACCCGTTTGGGAATCAACACGTTGAGTCGTTCCCGTTATGGCCGGTGCTGATCGTCATCCTGGGTAATATCTGCTGGGCGGTGGGTTCCTTACTGGTGCAACGCTGGCCCATGCCGGCGCAGATTACCAGTACCGCCATCCAGATGCTGGCCGGCGCTGCGTTCGCACTGGTGGTTAGCCTGGTATTGGAAACGGACCAGGTAGGATCGTTCCTGCGGATGACTCACCGGGGATGGCTCGCCTACGGCTACCTTGTATTCATCGGCAGCCTCGTGGGGTACACTTCCTACAGTTGGCTGGCCCGTAATGCGCCGCCGCGGCTTACTTCTACCTATGCCTATATTAATCCTGTGGTCGCGCTCTTCCTGGGATGGGCCATCGGGCACGAGAGCATTACCTCCATGGTGGCCATTGCTTCGGCGATTGTAGTGGGAGGGGTGGTGCTGATGACGCTGGGGAAGAAGTAAGATCTATTTTAGGTGATGGAGTGGACGCCGCCAGGCGAAGAAAAGGGCTGATCATGATAGGAAGAACGAAGTCTTTAGCCGCCAGGCCATTTTGCAGGTACGTTTATTGCGCTGTTTATGCAGTTTCCCGAGAACGTATTTTGAAAATGGATATATGATAAGACTATGAGAAAAACTATTATTGTATCGAACAGATTGCCGGTTAAGATCATGGAACAGGACGGCGACTACGTCCTGCAGGCGAGTGAAGGAGGGCTGGCAACCGGTTTAGGCTCTATTTACAGGGAAGGAAATAATATTTGGATAGGGTGGCCCGGCCAGGAAATCTCCGATAGCAGGCAGCAGGAGAAAGTTACCACCCAGCTCCGGCAGATGAACCTGATGCCCGTATTCCTTACCGAAGAAGAAATTAATAATTATTACGAGGGCTTCTCCAATGAGACACTGTGGCCAGTTTTCCACTATATGTCCGTTTATGCCCGCTATGAACAAACCTACTGGGATGCCTATTACCAGGTAAATAAAAAATTCCGGGATATTGTTTTATCCGTTGCCGAACAAGGCGACACCATCTGGGTGCAGGATTACCAGCTGCTGCTGTTGCCGGGCATGATCCGGGCCGAGTTACCGGAAATCTCCATTGGCTTCTTCCAGCACATTCCATTCCCTTCGTTTGAACTCTTCCGGCTCATCCCATGGCGTACCGAAATCCTGGAAGGGATGCTCGGGGCGGACCTGATGGGCTTCCATACCTTCGACGATACCCGTTATTTCCTTGAGGCGGTGAGTCGGCTCCTGCCGGCGAAAACTACCGCCAACGTGGTGACCTACAACGATCGCGCAATAGTGGTGGAAACCTTCCCCATGGGTATTGACGATAAGAAGTACAGCGAAATGGGGCAGGACCCGCAGGTGCTGGCCAACATCCAGCAGCTGAGGGAGACTTTCAAAACGGAGAAGATGATCCTCTCCATTGACCGGCTGGATTACAGCAAAGGCATACTGCAACGGCTACACGCTTTTGAACTGCTGCTGCAAATGTACCCGGAGTACGTGGGCAAGGTGGTATTATATATGATCGTTGTGCCATCCCGGGATACGGTACCGCAGTACAAGCAGCTCCGGGAGGAAATTGACCGCAAGGTAGGGCATATCAACGCGAAGTTCCGCACGCTTAGCTGGCACCCGGTGCAGTACTTTTACCGGAGCTTCCCGATGGATATGCTTTCCGCCCTGTACAACTTCGCGGACATTTGCCTGGTGACGCCCATGCGCGACGGGATGAACCTCGTCAGCAAGGAATATGTTGCCAGTCGCAATAAAGAGGACGGGGTCCTGATCCTCAGCGAGATGGCGGGGGCCAGCCGGGAATTGATTGACGCCATCATCGTCAACCCCAACAACATCGGGGCTATCATGACGGCCATTATGGAGGCGGTGAATATGCCGCTGGACGATCAGCAGCGCCGGATGAAAGCCATGCGGCAGGTGGTGTCCAAATTCAATATCCATCACTGGGTGAAACTGTTTATGGACCGGCTGAAGGAAGTCAACACCATGCAGCAGAACATGCTGGCCCGCCGTGTGAGCCCGGAAACGGCCATGTATATACGACAGGAGTACCGCAAAGCAGCGCAACGCATTATTTTCCTGGATTACGACGGTACGCTTGTAGGGTTCCAGGCCAATATAGACCAGGCTTCGCCTGACCCGGACCTTTACCAGTTGTTACGGGAGCTGGCCAGCATTCCGGGAAACCGGATTGTCATGATTTCAGGCCGGAATCATGATACGCTGGGGAAGTGGTTCGGGCATATGCCGCTAGACCTCGTGGCCGAACACGGCGCCTGGCAAAAGACCAAGGACGGGGACTGGTTCCAGCTGCCGGGGCTCAGCGATAAATGGAAGCAGGAGATATTGCCGCTGATGGAGATGATGACGGACCGTACGCCCGGTTCGTTCATTGAAGAGAAAAGCTTTTCGCTGGTGTGGCACTACCGCAAGGTGGAAGCCGGCCTGGGCGATCTGCGCGCCAATGAGCTGATGGCCACTCTCCGGTATTACACACAGGAGAAAGGACTGCAGATCCTGCCCGGGGATATGGTCATAGAAGTGAAGAACGTGGAGATCAACAAGGGCAAAGCTGCGCTCAGCTGGCTGCTGGAAGGTTCCTATGATTTCATCATGGCCATGGGCGATGATGTAACGGACGAGGATATCTTTAAGGACCTGCCCCTGGAATCCTATACGATCAAGGTGGGTAGCCAGGTTTCGGCTGCGCGCTATTACCTGCGGAGCTTCCATGAGGTGAGGCATTTTTTGCGAACGTTAAAAAGTAATAAGTAAGGGAAAGGCCAGTGGGTATGCCACTGGCCTTTTTGTTTTTGGCGAAATGCGGTAGGGGATGGCCTGGTATGCTCGTTTCATTACAGGAATATCGGCACGTCCAGTTTCATTGCAATCCGGTAGGCGGCATTCATCAAACCCACATGGCTATACGCTTGCGGGAAGTTGCCCCACTGGCTGCCATTGCCGGATTCCACGTCCTCGCTGAAGAGCAGGAGGTGGTTGCTGTATTGGAGCAGCCTTTCAAATTCGCGCTGCGCGTCGTCGAGCCGGCCTACGCAGGCGAGGGCTTCCACGTACCAGAAGGCGCAAACGAGGAAGGTGGCTTTGGGTTTCCCGAAGTCGTCCGAATGGAGGTAGCGGTAAAACAGGCCGTCTTCCGTTTTGAGCTCTTTTTCGAGGGCCGCCAGGTGATCCTTCGCCCGTTGTGAATTCGGGTCCAGGTAGTTCATCATGATCAGCTGTAAGGTGCTGGCGTCCAGGTGTTTGCTGCCGGCGGCATTCGTATATACTTTACGTTCAGGATCGTAGCAGCTTTCGATATGTGCGGCGGCCCGTTCTTTCAGGGCGATGGCGCGTTTCATGAGGTCCTCGTTGTGGATGGTGCGGGCCATTTTTTCCGCGGCGCAGCAGCCGGCCCACTGGAAGAGGTTCGTATAGCAGTGCACGTTAGCCATGTTGCGGAATTCCCATATGCCGGCGTCCTTTTCGTCGATGGTGCGTTCTATTTTTTGCAGCAGGAGGTTGAGCCAGCGGGCGGAGTCCTTCCGTTCGGTGAAAATAAAACGGTGGTCCGTATAGAGCGGGAGCATGGAAATCAGTACCTGTCCGTATATATCATTCTGGATATGTTCGTATGCCTGGTTGCCGATGCGCACCGGCTGGTTGCCCAGGTAGCCATCCAGGTGAGGGAGGATGGTTTCCACCAGGTTCTTTTTGCCGGTAATGCCATAGAGGGGCTGGTAGCGGAAATCGCCCGAGAAGGAGATGTCCGTAATATACCCGAAGTAGCGCTCCATTTCCTCAAAGTGACCGATGTGATTGAGCGCGGTTATAATATAATAGGTATCGCGCATCCAGCAGTAGCGGTAATCCCAGTTGCGGCCGGAGTCCATATACTCCGGCAGGCTGGTGGTGCTGGCGGCGATGATGGCGCCGGTATCCTCATACTGGTGAATTTTCAGGGTGAGGGCGGAGCGGATGACATAAGGCTGGAAGTAGTTGGCGATGGAGGACTGTTTAATCCAGCTGCGCCAGTAGAGGGTCGTTTCCCGGACGAAGCGCTCGGCCGTGCTTTCCAGCGGCGCTTCCAGCGGGTGGCCGTAGGTAAGGAGCAGGTAGCGGGTATCGTTCAGGACGAACAGCTCTTCGTCTATAATATAATTGATTGCGATATTGGTAGTGAGGCGGATGCGTTCTTCGCAGCCTATGAATTCGATATGGCTGCTGCCGCGGAGGGGGGCCAGTTCCCGGGAGCCGTAATCGCAAACGGGCCGGCACTTCACTTTAATACGGGGCGCGCCTTCGATGGGTTCCACCTTGCGGATCAGCATGAGGGGCTTGAAGAAGCGTTCGTACTGGATGAAGCGGGGCGCCACGTCGGTAATGCGGTAGCTGCCTTCGGCGGTGGTGATTTCCGTGCAGAGGATATTGGTATTCTCCATATAATATTGGTGAGAGGTATAATGCCCCTCGGGCAATATGGAAAATTCGCCGCCCTTTTGTTTGTCCAGCAAGCCGCCGAACAGGAAAGTACTGTCCATACGCGGCCAGCAGAGCCAGTCAATGTTGGTGTTGAGATTTACATGTGCGATATAAGCGCAGTTTCCGATAATGCCAGTCTTGTAGGTATGTCTTTCCATATGATCAGGTTGGATATGAAAGCTTTAATCAAATACATTTCTCTCGCAAAAATTGTTCTGTTTGCAAATGATGTTCCACAAAATGAGGTGCGGGCTGATTTTTGCAATATTTTGGGAACTCAGTTTCGGTGAATAATCGCTATTTTTAATTCCAAGATTTTCGAACGATGACGCAGCAATTGAAAAAGCAGCAATACCTTCCGGCTTTTCCGGAGGCGGACCATACGACGGAGAAGATATACCTGCTGGCAGGCGACCTGGGCGGTACTAAAACCAATCTGGCGCTTTACAGCGCTATTGATGGGGAGTTAGATATTGTCAGGGAGAAGACTTATGTGTCCCGTGATTATGAAAATATCACGGATATGTTCGTGAATTTCCTGGCAGAAAGCCGGGATACACCAGTAGAGCGTATATGCATTGGTGTTGCAGGACCTGTGTTCAACGGTACGGTGCAGCTGACT
This sequence comes from Chitinophaga sp. CB10, assembly GCA_001870995.2. Taxonomy (GTDB): domain Bacteria; phylum Bacteroidota; class Bacteroidia; order Chitinophagales; family Chitinophagaceae; genus Chitinophaga. Next base: position 4,859 of record MLAV02000007.1, on the reverse strand, counting down.
AATTTATCACGGGAGCTGACGACCGGGGAAATCCGCCAGGCGACGGGCGTGGAGCTGGTGGCCCTGATCAACGACCTGGAAGCGACGGCTTACGGGCTGGCAACCTTATCGCCGGAGCATATCACGACGCTGCACCGTGGCGAAGGGAGTCGCAAAGGCAATATGGCGATCATAGCGCCGGGTACGGGATTGGGTATGGCCGGCCTTTACTGGGACGGGCAGCATCACCATCCGTTTGCGTCGGAAGGAGGGCATTCTGATTTTGCTGCGCGCAATGATGTAGATATTAAGTTGTTGAAATACCTGCAGGAGAAATACGAGATAGCGAGTTGGGAGCGGGTAATATCCGGTCCTGGAATTTATGATATCTATGTGTTTTTGAGGGATGTGATGGGCTATGAGGAAAGCAGTAGTTTAAGGGAAGCGATCCTGAAGGGGGATAAGTCGGCCGTGATCAGTAAATCCGCCCTGATGGCGGATGCCAGCATTACGAAGAAGACGATGGAGTTATTTGTGAGATACCTGGCCCGTGTGTCTGCGGATCTGGCGTTGAAGTACAAATCTACCGGGGGGATATTCCTGGGCGGTGGTATTCCGCCAAAGATTGCGCCCCTGTTGGAGACCGGCGAGTTTTACAATCATTATATACAGGGGGACAGGATGGCGGAGTTACTTTCCGGTGTGCCTATTCATATTGTAAATAATGATAAGGCAGCGCTTTGGGGTGCAGCCTATTACGCACAACTTTTAAAATAAATTTTCAGTAAAAATACATCAAAGATTAAAAACAGGTAAAACGGTTGTAAATAAAGGCTTTACAGCCGTTTTATGATTTTTTGGTAATGAGGTAAAAAGCAGAAAAAAGCAACGATTGGCAAAAGTAAGGTTACTAAAACGTTACTTTTAAATATTAGAAACAATCGTTTTAAAATACTGTATTTCAACTTTTTGCACATTTTTTCATATTGTTCCGTAGCTCACATAGGTTTAATTTTATCATTAAGAATTGTGAGTATGGAAACTACAAAAAAATCAACGTTTAAGGTATTGTTTTACCTTAAAAAGAATGCCCCAAAGAAAAACGGAAAAGTTACGGTTATGTGCAGGATTACCGTAAACGGCAAACAGTCTGCATTCATTACAAAGCTGGATATTTCCGCAATGAATTGGGATTTGAAGTACGGCAGGGTTTTAGGAAAAAGCCGAGAAGCCCAGGATGTGAACGGCAAACTTGACAAGATACGTTTGGGTATTGAGGAGTGCTATTCCAAAATCCTGAAAAACGAGGGAGCGGTAAACAGTGCGAAACTTAAAAATGCCTTTCTCGGTATGGAAAGCGGAGAGCTGACCTTTTTCAAATTCTACGAACAGTTCCTGTCCGACTATGAGAAAAAGGTCGATAGCGGACTTCGGGTTATCGGAACACGCAGGAAGTACAAAACGCTTTTAAAGCACCTGCGGAATTTTGCACTTACAAAATACGGCTATTCTGATGTATCGTTTAACGACCTTACCCCTGATTTTGTACAGGACTTTGATTACTACCTGCGTGATGACCAGAGTTTAACCCACAACACCATTTGGCTGTATATGATTGGTTTTACCACGCTATGCCGATTGGCAATGAGCAGAAAGCATCTTGCCTTTAATCCATTCAGCGAATACAAGAATACCAAAAAGGACAAAGACAGGGGCTATCTGTTGCGCAATGAGCTGGAACAGCTTGTAACGTTCAACTGCAACATAAAAAAAGACGAGTTGGTTAAAGACCTGTTTGTTTTCAGTTGCTTTACAGGGCTTTCCTATTCGGATATGAAAGGGCTTAAAAACAACAACATCCAAGATTTCTTTGACGGTAACAGGTGGATTATCGTACGCAGGAAGAAAACGGCTACATCGTCAAACGTGATGCTGTTGGATATTCCTAAAATGATTATCGAGAAATATGCAGGATTATCAAAGGACGGCAAGGTATTTCCCGTACCCTCAAACACGGTCTGCAATGATAGTTTGAAACGAATATCCAAACAAATAGACTGCCTTAAAGAGAAGAAAGTAACTTTTCATTTGGCACGCCATACATTTGCCACCCTATTTTTAAGCGAGGGCGTTCCACTTGAAAGTTTGAGCAAAATGTTAGGACATAAAAACATTGCCACTACACAGATTTACGCCAAGATACTCAACGAGAAAGTCGGAAAAGATATGCAAAAAGTATCGCACAAATTTAAGAGTTTGGAACGCTCTTTTGTTTCGCAACTCTAAAACCTATAAAGCAATCAGGGAAAGTCAATGTTATAAGCATTGGCTTTTTTTGTACTTTAGCTATTTATAAAAATTAGTAAACTTAGACACCAGTAAATCAACAGACTGACAATAGAAAATAAAATATGGCTTTGACAATTTCAATAATATCTCTACTCATTTCGGGACTGACTTTTTGGTTGACACGTGTTCGGAAAGGACACTTAAAAATGACACGACCATCAATGATTTGCTTTGTAGGACAAAATGGAAATGACGAGCCTAAAATAGTTCTCAGGACTTTACTTTATGCCACAGCCGAACAAGGACAATATATTCAAAATATGTTCGTCAAGATTTTTAGAGCAGAAACTATACAAAATTTTAATGTTTGGGCTTATGACGACAAAGGAATAGTTCGTGGAAGCGATTTATTTGCAAGTAAGACAGGGGTATCGCTTTATCATCATTTTTTACTTCCTAAAAATGAACAATGGGTTTTTGTTGCAGGAGAATACAGACTTGAAGTGTATGCGGATTTAGTTAACAGGACAACGAAAAAAATATTTGAACAAAAACTATTATTGACAAACGAGCAAGCAGATGACATAAAACAAGGACGTGCAATATATTTTGACTATGCACCAAACGCAGGACAATATATTTCACATTCTGACAATAGAACGAATGACAGAAAAAACGCCTTATAAGGGGTTGTGGTAAGAGGGCTGACGTTCAAGCGGTAAAGTTCCTGCGGACTTTACCGCCACTACGCAAAGCACCGTTATCCATAAAATGTAAAAACAGTACAGCCCATCGCTTAAAGCGATGGGCTGTTTCTTTAATTGACCCATACAGTTACAGTTTCAAAATATTCTTTTAATCGGCTAACGCTGATAGTTATCTTCCAACACCCTCACAATATCGCTTTCACGGAAAAGGATTTTCCGTTCGAGCTTGATAAAAGGTATCAGTCCGTCATCTCTATACTGTTGCAACGTCCGTTTGCTGATGTGAAGCATCTCGCAAACCTGTTCGCCTGACAAGTAAATTTCCCCTTGCAATAATGGGTGGAAATATTCCCTGATATACAGCAGTTCGTTTTTGATGCCTACCACAGCCTCGAGCAGGGCAAGCATATCCTCGTTTGAATTTCCAATCTGTTTCATTTCCTTTGCTTTTTTAATTGTTGCTCTCCCTGCATCAGTAATTCCACGTCGGATAATCTGAAATAAGTCTTCCGGTTGATTTGCGTTGCCCCAAGAATACCTTTTGCCCTGTACGTCTGTAACGTTCTTTTGCTGATATTGAGCAGTTGGCAAGCTTCCTGTTGGTCGAGCCATTTCGTTGCCTGTTGCAATGCTTTGTAGGGTGCGGTAATTTCCCCAATCAATAGAGAAACTTCCTTTACTTCCCTGTGCAATGCCTTTAAAATCTGAATGTCTAAAACCGTTATTTCCATACCTAATCAATTTAGACTTCAAAAATATAAGGTACTTATACAGGTCTTTCCAATGTTGCTTTCAGAGGTAGCATTTGGCGTTCAGTTACCAAATTGAATAGTTAAAATGTGTCCAAAAAAGAATAAAAAGGTAGCAAAGATAAAGCGGACACCCACCGCACCGCCCAACCAAAAGCTTACGGCATAATGGCAGGGCAGATAAGGTGGCTTCGCCGGGTTGTTGTGTTGCCCTGCCACCCTTCGGGACTTATTCCGTTTCCTTTTGGTTTTTCCGCCTGTCCGCCTTGATTGAATGGCTTTCTTTTTTTTCTGTTTTTTTCTTTTGGAAACAATTTATGAGGAAGAAACGTACCGTCAAAGTAGCGACTTAAACTTGCCTGCAAGCAAAGGTGTAATCTTGTTTGATTGCGAGCCGTTAGGCTGTCGGTCTTGCATTCTTGCAATCCGGCTATCAGGATTGCAGGAATGTGTGCATTACTGAATGTCGCCCATCTATATACCCTTAAAGACGGGTTGATAGACCTCTTTCTATCAAATCAGATACAAAATATTGCTGGCAGTCAGTGGCACTATTTGGCGTTCATTGGCTTGCGGTGTATCTGTTATTCTTTCCGAAATTTGATACAGGAAATGGGCATTTCCCTTGCTAACTACAATCCGCCTGAAAGAGCGGATTTTTAATATCATCAGATATTGGCAAGTTGTGTTTTGAGCTGCTCGAAATAAATTCCGCTGCTCAAAACCACTTGCCCTTACGCAGGGAGCTAAACCATTTCTCCGAAGTCGAATGGTTGAAAAATTAAAAATGGATTGTTATGGATGGAAATCAAAGAAAAAAATGGAACAAAGGTGGTAGAAAACCGAAGCTGAACCCTGCACAAAACAGGTATATGTTCAGGCTCACCGATGATGAAAACGCCCGATTTTTAGCAATGTTTGAGAAATCAGGTGTGAATACAAAGGCTAAATTCATTACTTCCGTGTTGTTTGGTAAAGAAATAAAGACGGTAAAAGTTGATAAGGCTACAATAGATTACTATATGCGGTTAACCAATTTCCACAGCCAGTTTAGGAGTATGGTGTAGACTTCCCCGAACTTCGGCCATAAGAATTAGAGTTATGAATTGATTCATTAACTTTAATCTTGACCATG
>MLAV02000006.1 GCA_001870995.2 Chitinophaga sp. CB10 | reverse complement strand
GGCCTTGACAATGGACAGTTTCTGCTGATAACTGTATCTGACTCTTTTATCCATAAAAAATGCCCCCAAAAGTGTCTAACTTTTTGGGGGCACTTCAAACGGAGCGGCCTTTTCTTTTTATTCATCCGGCTACTGCTTCACCAGCTTCACCGTCTGCTGCACATTCCCCTGGTTCACCACCACCACATACACACCGGCATTATAATTACTGCCAATCTTTATAGCAGGGCCGGTAGGCATTACCTCCCTCGATTCCACCAGTTTCCCGTACACATCAAACACTTTAATATACACCCTGCCTTTATCCGGCGCAGCATGTACCATCACGTTCGTGAAAGTAGCAGCGGGGTTCGGCGCCAGCGTTACCCGCAGCGCGCCGTCCTGCTTACCGCCCGCGGCGCTATCATCTTCATCCACGTCGCTTAACAGCGAGTGAATGAGGGCATGCACCTGGGATAAGCCGCTGTTCACCTTCACATTGCCTCCTGCCAGGTTTTGTTGGGCATTCAGCAGGGTAAGCCAGTTGCTGGCAAACCACAGGCTACCGCGACTATCCCGCACGGTAATGCCAATCGCATCGCCCGTTCCGTCCTCGCTGCGGTCCGTCATATCCACGAGCATGGTGGCCGTGGGCGCTATCATCACCGGCGCCTGCGGATCGGTAATGTCCACAATGCTGGCCTTTCCTTTGAATGTGGCCGTCGCCGGCAGCAGCCCGATGGCCGGGAGGGCGGTAAACAGGTAAGGCGCATTGCCTTTTACCTGGTACACATGCAACCCATCCGCCTCCGTCCTGCGGATCAGCGCACTGTAGCTGCCTTCCAGGCTGCGGGTATTATGGTTGTATTTCACCTGGAAACCAAAATGATGCTGACTGCCTATATCCCCTGCCTTTTGGCCACCGGCGCGGTTCAGCAACAGGTAACCGCCCCCGCTCACAAACGCCGCCAGCGGTTTGGCAACAGTGACGATCGTATTTTCCGCAGCGCTATTCCTCTGGTAGAAACCTCCCGCCACTACGCCGATAGTGTATTCCTTCGCATTGCTGTTGCCCAGGTCCACCTGCCAGTGATAGGTAGCCTTACCTACCCGGCTGTCGCCCGCATTTACCAGCGTTACTGGAACAGTGGCTATAACGGTATTGGTTACACGATCCACAAAGCTCACCTGCGCCCGGCTGATGTCGCCGGCGGAGGAATCCGCAGCATCGCGGATAGTGGCTGACAAGGTTACCGTCCCCGCCGTGCCGGCGCCTGTACCTGCATAATATGCGCCATCATAACTAACCGTTGCATCTTCCGGCAGTACGGTAAACGCAGTGGAGTCCGCCGCCGGCAGGAACAGGGAATCCCCTGCGAAGGCAGTCGCCAATACCTGCGGCAACGCCGGATCCTGCATAACGGCCATGGCTGTACGTACTGTTCCGTCCGCACCGGTAGAGGCATTTACAAACTGGTTCCCCAGCGCAAACCGGATATCACGGCCTGCCAGGGCCGTTCCCGTAACTGCATCCTTCAGCGTGGCCGCCAGCTGCTGCTGATCGGAATACTGCACGGCGCTGTCGCCCGTGTAAGCCACCACGGCGGCACGCCTGTTCACCGTCACCAGCGCTTTGGCGGTAGCCGTATTGCCGGCGGCATCTGTTACAGTCAGCGTAACGGTATCCGTTCCCGCCTGCGCCGTGGTAAACGTGGACGGATATACGCTCAGCGTAACCGCGCCCATATTATCGGCAGAACCATCGTCCACCTGGTCGGCGGTAATCGTTGCTTTGCCATCCAGACCAAGCGTCACCGCTATATTTTTCGCACGGGCTACCGGCGGCTCCATATCTTTTACAGCGCCAGCCTGCCCTGTCACAAAAGTTCCAAACTGCGTATAACCGCCGGCGTTAGTATAGTAGGGATTGGTGGCCGTACCGCCGCCGGAGAGGGTGGCCGGGGTTTCAACCCAGCCATTGTTTTCATACCTGCCCTGCACCAGCGCCGCGCTGCTGCTCATGTTGCCGCCCTGGCTCGCCGGCAGCCAACCCAGGCTGATAGCGAGGTTTGCTGCATTGGCCGTAGCGGGCAGGATGGTATAGGCTTTATTCACCACGCGGGAAGTATCCGCCAAAGGCAGCCCTGCGGCGGATTGTACGCCCACGCTGATGATATCGGCCGTACCCGTATTCGTCAGTTTAACCGGACTGTACACATTATCCGAGCCCACGTAATATGTCACCGAGCTGGTCGCAACCTTGGTTTTCAGCTGTCCGCCCGGGGCCATGTTAAAGAATACCACCTGGCCAAAATTGTTGTTCGCCGATACAATATTCGTTGCCGTATTGCTGGAACCGATGGTCCTCGCGCCGGCATCCACCACGCCATTCCCGCCGATGTTCAGCGCCACTTTCCCCGCCGGCGCAGTGGTAGCGGAGGTAATGAAACGGATGGCATTTCCCGTCAGCCATTTCCCGTTGGTATTAATGGTAATGGTACCCGGTAAGGCCGCATGCCCCACCACGCAGGAAGTGCCGGTGGCGCGCATATCCAGCGTACCGTTGATGTTGAAGGTATAATTGCCGAATTCCCCGATGGTATTCGTCGTAGGGGAACTGGAGGCCATCAGGTACGCGGAAGAGCCCATGGTAACGGTTTTCCCTTCGTTGATGGTAATGGAGATATCATCGTCGTTCTGCGGGTCCGTTGTCCAGGGCAGCGTCGTAGCGGTGGAATAGTTCGGGCGCAAATAACCGGAGATATTCAGGTTGGCGTCTATCACTACTTCCATCTTTTGGGCCATGGCATTTACAGTGAAGGTATTCAGGTAATAGGTGCTGGTTCCCGTCAGGTACACTGTTCCGCTTGCCCGGTAGCCTTCAAAGTTCACCCGGTTGGCGGCCGTCGCGCTGGACCCCACCGTACCAAAGTTATTCACGCTGCTGATCACCCGCAGGTTGCGGTTGGCGGGTGTGCCGCTGCCCCCGTCGCTGGCGCCTGAAATCAATGTACCGCCGCTTTCCACCACCAGGTTATTCACCGCCGTGGTAGCGTTTAAGGCTACGGTATGCCCCGTACGGATGGTCACCGTTGGGGTAGCGCCGCCTGGCGGCACGGTGGTGCTGGTCCAGCTGCTGCCATCAAATTTCTCCCAGATCGCGGTGGACACGGTGGAACTGCCCCAGTTGCCGCTGGCGGCGGTCCGGTAGTCCCCCGTTACCGTTGCCGGAATATTCGCGCTCGTGAAACGCCAGGTAGTACCGGTAGTAGCGCCGTTGCTGTTTTTGGCATCCACGCGCCAGTAATAAGTGGTATTGGGCTGCAGGCTTCCCGGCGTATAAACCGCTGTTCCCGCGGGCGTTTCGCCTGCTTTCACCATACTGGCCGTATCCGTGCCTAGGTACACTTCATAACTGTCCGCATAATCGCCTTTCCAGCTAAACCGGAATCCTTCATTATTGACGAACACATTCCCGGCGTTATTGGCCGGGGAAGGCGTGTTGGTAACGGTTGGCAGCGTGCCCGCCGCCGGCGTGATTACCGAGGCCACAGCGCTGTACACGGATTCGCTCAGCGGACCATGCGCCTTAATCCGGTAGTAGTATTTCACACCGGCCTGCAAGCCGCCATCCTCATACACGGTGGCATTGGCCGCAGGATGGGCTATGTCCGTAAACGTCGCATTGTCCGTACTTCTTTCCAGGATGAAATAATCTTCATTGTCGGAATGATCCGCCCAGGTGCAGGTAACGGTATTGGCCTGGCCCGGCCCGGCCACAGGGGCATTCAGCGTCAGCCCGTCAGGCGCTTCCACGAAGTGCAGGTTTTGCACCGCCAGTTCGCCCGTCGCCGGTTTGAAAACCCAGAGCAGCCCGGGCCCCGGAACCGCCGGCTCAAACTGCGTAATCGTGCCCTGCACCGCGCCGCCGGCCATAAAAATCCTGAATTTATCCCCGGACGCCGGCGTGCCTGTAAAGTTGATTTTTAACGTGCCCGCATAAACGATTTCCTTCGTCACGGACACCACATCAAACGTGCTGCTGTTTTTGTTGATATCGATGGAGGTGATCGCGCTGCCCTGCAATTGCAGGTTATCCTTCAGCGTGATCATGCCAATGGAGCTATCGCCCGGTTCCAGCGTACCGGCCACCGTTACGGGAGCGGCAAGCGAACCTTTACCGGCCAGCGTAGCGCCTTCGTTGACGGTCACCAGCCCGGTACCGCTGTGATTCCCGTTTACGACGAGCTTTCCCGCCTCCACGGTCGTCGTGCCGGCGTAGGTATTGTTACCGGTGAGCCGCCATATGCCCGCGCCGGTTTTAACAATGGTCGTAGTGCCGCTGCCTTCGGACGCATAGCCGTACAGGTGGTTGTTGATCACGCCGTTGAAAGTCTCGTCAGTACCGGCGCCGCCTACTATATACGTCGTATATCCATTGCCAAAGCTGGGGGTTTTTGTACCTCCGGTAGAAAGAAATGTTCCGGCATTACCAGATAACCCGCCAATGGAAAAGATCTTACTGTTGCTGTATGCCGCCATCTTCGTGTTCCCCGTAAGGATGACCCGGTTGTTAGGGAAGCCCGCGTTGTTATCCAGCGCCAGTAAGCTATAGGTGTCATCCGTATTCACGCCGTTGGCCACCAGCGTGCCGGTGAAGTCGCTCCAATCCCCCTGGATGATTTCCCGCAAATAAGGAATGGTATAATTCAATGTACCGCCGCCATGCACCGTCATGGATAAATTCGCGAGGCGGTTCGGCTCAAAACCATTCACCGTACTATCGTCTACGTATAGCTGTAAGGGGTAGTTTTCGTACATCGTGTTGCTGCCGTTGGCGGTGCGGTAAGTGCCGCCATGCAGGCGCAACACCTGCGAAGTGCCGATGCCCCGGTTGTTGTCAATGATATCTCCTTCCATGGTAGCGCTGCTGACGGGGTTGACCTCCAGTACGCCGCCTCTGATCACTGTTTCGCCGGCATAGGGATTTGCGTTTTTCAGCACCAGCTTACCCGGGCCTGACTTGATCAGCCCACCGTCCCCGCTCAGTGTACCCGTAAACGTTACCACGCTGCCGGAGTTGCCGACGTTGAATTCCGTACTGTTATCCAGCACGGCGTTGCGGTCTGTACTCACGCTGGGCCCGGTATAAAGCCATGCCCCGCCTTTCCATACCCAGTTAAAGCCATAGTTTGCCGATGCGCCGATGGAGCTGGGCGCACCGCCATTGGCGAGGGTATTCAACGCAATGGTACCGCTGTGAATCACGGTAGCGCCGGTATAGGTATTTTTAGTGAGTAAGGATAGCACGCCGCTGCCGGCTTTGTTTACGGACTTGTTACCCGCAATCGTCCCGGAGCCGGAAAAAGTATAATCGGCATTACTGTTCACGAGCATGTCCCCCGCTACCATTTGTCCCGTGACGTTGATGGCGCCCCCTGCAGCATTAGCTTCTCCGAAGGAAACCGAACTACTATCGGTAAACACCGCAGGCGTGTGGGCGCTATCCGCCCAGTTTTTGCTGACGAGGTCCCAGTCCTGGCTGATGGCTCCCGTCCAGCTCAACGCTGGCCTGAACGTAGCCGGGTTCAGCACCGGCACTTCCACCGGCTTGGCTTTACCAATAAACTCGTTGGAGTAACCGGATTCCCCGCCGGCATTGAACGCTTTCACGCGGAAGGTATCCGCCTCTTCCGGCTGCAGGCCGGTTACGGCAAAATAGTTTTCGTTGATGCCCGTGCTGCCGATCTGCGTCCACACGCCGTTGACCATTCTTTCGACCCTATAGCCGGATTCCTGTTCGGTATAATCCAGCCAGGAGAGGTAAATGGCGGACTGGGTGGCAGAGTCCTGCTTCAGCTTCATAGGCGCGCGCAGGTAAGGCTGGGAGTGGCTGCCCGTAATGCCGTTGATATAATTTTCAATATTCGTATAGCCGTTGCCGGTAATGATCATCGCATCGTCCACAGCGGGGTTGGTACCGTTGGCTGTTTCCCAGGCGTCCGGCATACCGTCGTTATCCGTATCCGTACGCGGGGCGCCGGCCCACAATGCCCAGGATGTGGGCGCGCCGAAAGGCAGGGAGTTTTCATTGGCAATCAGCTCGCCCCTCTTCCCAAAGGACTTCACTTCATTCACTACATAGTAATCGGCATAGTCGCGGTACGGCAAGCTGGCCCCCACCGTGGGCAGCAGTGTATGCACCAGCGCGTCCGCCGGCTCCGTGGGCAGGCTGGGATAAGGATACGGACTGGCCTGGAAATCCGGCGGCCCTACGTACTGCCCCGGGGGAATGACATAGGGGTCAAAGATCCCGTTACGGCTGCTGTCGAATATATTTCCCGCCGCATAGATATGGTAGTTCAGGTTGCCGAGGTTAAACGGCGGTACGGCTTTGGAAGGGCCCTGTATAAAGCAGTTGTTCACGGCATTGGCGTAGGACTGCCCTTCGGATTCGCCCCCCATAATATACGCCCCGTCCTTCCAGTTGTACACGATGTTGTTGACATACTGGTTGATGCCTTTGATCTTATTATTACGCGTGCCATTGTCCACATACAGGTTCCGGTACAGCGTAATGCTATCCGCCTGTATCAGGCCGCCGGCCGAGTGCGTGAGCAAGCCCTGCGAGATGATGGTATTTTGGATCGTGATATTCTTGCCCGTGGTACTGTTAATGGAAAAGTTTTCATCCCTTCCCCAGGAAACAGAGCAATGGTCAAATATAATATCATGGCCATCCGCCAGGCCGTTGGCATCCTTGCCGTCATCCCCCACGATGCCCATGCGGATGCGCAGGTAACGGCAGATGGTATTATTCGCGCCGGAAAAGCTCCAGCCGTTGCCGTACACGGTAATGCCCTCTCCCGGGGCCGTTTGCCCGGCAATATAAATATTGGGCGATACCACCATGCGCGAGGTGATGCGGATCACCCCCGCCACATCAAAGACGACGATCCTGTTTGGCGCGCTGACGGCATCCCTCAGGGAGCCCGGGCCGCTGTTATTCAGGTTGGTCACATGGTACACCGAGCCATAGCGGCCGCCGGTAGCAAAGCGCCCAAAGCCTTCCGCACCGGGGAAAGCCAGCGTTTGCGCATATAGGGGTACCCTGGAAAAAATAAACAATAGCAAGGTAAATAGCGGCAGGTATCCCCGCTTCAAAGTGTGGAATTGTTTCATGGAATTTACAATAAAGTTTTTCAAATAATTACTAACGATGCAGATAACTATACTATCACGTGAAATGCGGTACCGGGATGCCGCCGGTATTAACTATAGGGTATTGCTCTCTTCCTATAGGCTCAGGAAAATATCGGTTTAAGAGTGGTTATAAATAGCCGGTGATGATGATTGATAGTTTAATATAGTACGGTGTTCGAAATTTACTGTCCTGCACCATCCTGCTGATCCAAACGTAACCGATTGCATTTTTTATTTCAGAAAATTTTAATTTTCTTTGATCCACAAGCTGAATGATTATGCAGGAAGACCGGGAAGTAACGATTTATGACATTGCGAAGTACCTGAACATATCTGCTGCTACGGTAAGCCGGGGGCTTAAAAACAATCCCATGATCAGCAAGCAGACCCGCAAGAAGATATCCGACGCAGCCAACCTGCTCGGCTATCAGTCCAATACGTTTGCCAGCAGCCTGCGTAGCCGGCAAACGCATACGCTCGGGGTACTCGTACCACGGCTCAACAGTCATTTCATGTCCTCTGCGCTGGCCGGTATGGAAAATGCCGCCAACGCCCACGGCTACAATCTGATCATTGCCCAATCCCTCGAAGAGGTAGAAAAGGAAAAGCGCAATGTGCTGACCATGTACAACAAAAGAGTGGACGGCCTCCTCATCTCCCTTTCTGCAAACGCAACAGATATCGCGCACCTGGAACCTTTCTTCAAAAGGAAAATCCCCGTCGTGTTTTTCGACCGGGTGCATCCTCACGCGGAAAGCACCGCCGTAGGTATCGATAATTACGACGCTGCTTACCAGATCACCCAACACCTCATCGCGCAGGGCTGCAAACGCATCCTGCACCTGGGCGGCAACCTGCTGCGGAATGTCTATGCGGAGCGGTTCAGGGGTTATAAAAAAGCACTGAAAGAGCACCGGCTGCCTTTCTCCGCATCCCTGCACCTGGTCAGCAACCTCTCCGAACAAGCCGGCGCGGAAGCCGCCCGCTACATCCTGGAACTGCCGCCGGCGCAACGGCCGGATGCCGTATTCTCCGCCAATGATACCGCCGCCGTGTATTGCATGCTCGCCCTGCAGGCCGCCGGGCTGCGGATTCCGGAAGATATTGCCTTCGCGGGGTTCAACAATGATCCCATCAGCAAAGTGATCGCACCCAACCTCACCACTATGAACTACTCCGGCGAAGCCGTCGGCCATACTGCTGTTTCCCACCTGATCAATCACCTGAAAGGCACCAGCGCGTTGTATGATACCAATGCCATTACGCTAAGGGCGGACCTTATTATCCGCGCCTCTTCGCTGAAACGGGGCGCTTCCTGAAAACTCCTCCAACCGTAAAAATTTTTTAAAATAAACGCAACCGATTGCGTAAATTAGTCGATTATATCACGTTATGAACCACAGCGCCAGGCTGTATTCCCGCAGTGCTGCAAAGGACCGGCTCCTTGACGCCTCACGCGGGAAGAGAAAATCTATTTCAAATGAGAAAACTCACGTTTTTACTCTTGCTATTACCCTGCCTGACCGCCTTCGCCGAAAACGGGTACGACCTCTGGCTCCGGTACAAAAAGGTAAGCAACAAAGCCCTCCTGCAGTCCTATCAGCAACGCCTGCACGCCATCGTAGCGCCGGGCAACTCCCCCACGATGGATATCGTGCGGCAGGAACTGCAGCAAGGCTTGTCAGGCTTGCTGGGCGCCAACATCCCGCTGACCGCCGCGCCCCGCGCCGGCGCGCTCATTGCCGGCACGCCCCAACAGCAGCCGCTGCTCCGCAACGCCGCCATCACTGCCGGACTGGCAAAAGCCGGCAACGAAGGATTCGTCCTCTCCACGCAAAACATCAACGGGCAACCCTGCACCGTCATCGCCGCCAATACGGACATCGGCGTGCTATACGGCGCCTTCCACCTGTTGCGCCTCCTGCAAACGGAGCAACCCATCGCATCCCTCCACATCGTATCAGCGCCGCGCATCCGCCTGCGCATGCTCAACCACTGGGATAACCTGAACCGCACCGTAGAACGGGGCTATGCCGGCTTCTCCATCTGGAACTGGCACACCCTCCCGGATTATATCGATCCGCGGTATATCGACTACGCCAGGGCCAACGCCAGCATCGGCATCAACGGCGCCGTCCTCACCAACGTAAACGCCAACGCCACCATGCTCACCGCGCCCTACCTGGAAAAAGTGAAAGCGCTCGCGGATGTATTCCGCCCCTATGGCATACGCGTGTACCTCACCGCGCGCTTCAGCGCCCCGCTGGAAATAGGCGGACTCAAAACCGCCGATCCGCTGGACCCCGGCGTGCAACAATGGTGGCAGCAAAAAGTAAAAGAGATCTATCAATACATTCCAGACTTCGGCGGCTTCCTCGTAAAGGCCAACAGCGAAGGCCAGCCCGGCCCGCAGGACTACCACCGCACCCATGCGGATGGCGCCAACATGCTGGCGGACGCGGTAGCGCCCTTTAACGGCATCGTTATCTGGCGGGCTTTCGTTTACAGCCATACCAACCCGCTGGACCGCCATACCCAGGCCTACGATGAATTCACCCCGCTGGATGGCCGCTTCCGCAAAAATGTAATGCTGCAGGTGAAGAACGGCGCTATCGACTTCATGCCGCGGGAGCCCTTCCACCCGCTGTTTGGCGCTATGCCCCACACCCCGCTGATGATGGAATTCCAGGTCACGCAGGAATACCTGGGCCAGGCCACCAACCTCGTGTACCTGGCGCCGTTATATAAGGAAGTATTGGAAAGCAATACCGGTAACGGCTATACGGTGGCGCAGGTGATCGATGGCACGCGCAGTCATGATACCCTCACCGGCATGGCCGGCGTAGCCAACATCGGCAACGATATCAACTGGTGCGGCCATCCCTTTGCGCAGGCCAACTGGTACGCGCTCGGCCGCCTCGCATGGGACCACTCCCTCAGCAGCGCCGCTATCGCCAACGAATGGCTGCGCATGACCTTCACCAACGATGCGCATTTTGTGGATACCGCCGCAGCCATGATGCTGCGCAGCCGGGAGATATACGTGCAATCCACCAACCCGCTGGGCCTGCACCATATCATGGGCACCGGCCACCATTACGGCCCCGCGCCCTGGGTCGATAACCAGGCCCGCCCGGAATGGAACCCCGTGTACTACCACAAGGCGGATTCCGTCGGCATCGGCTTTGACCGCACCGCCACCGGCAGCAACGCCCTCGCCCAATACCTGCCTAAGGCCCGGGAGCAGTGGGAAGACCTCCGCGCCTGCCCGGACGCGTACCTCCTCTGGTTCCACCATGCGCCCTGGCAGTACCGCATGCGCAGCGGCCGTACCCTCTGGGATGAACTCTGCTACCAGTACTATACCGGCGCTGCCCGCACCGCCGCCATGCAACAGACCTGGAATAAATTGCAACCCTACGTCGATCAGCAGCGCTTCCGCGAAGTAGCCATGCTCCTGGGCATCCAGCACAAGGAAGCCATCTGGTGGCGCAACGCCTGCCTGCTGTATTTCCAGACATTCAGCCGCCTGCCTATCCCTGCCGGCTATGAACGGCCCGCAGCCACGCTGGAATATTACAAAAGCCTCCGCTTCCCTTACGCGCCGGGCATTTAAGACCAATTAAATTCTTACCATGAAAAAACTCATTGTAATACCTTCTTTCCTCTTCCTCGCCGGCGCGCTATCCGCACAGGTGAAACTCCCCCGTTTGCTGCAGGACAGTATGATCCTCCAGCGGGACCAACCCGTGAAATTATGGGGCACTGCCGCCGCCAACGAAAAGATCAGCATCCGGTTCAAAGGCAAAACATACCGCGCCAAAGCGGACGCCCAGGGCCGCTGGCAGCAGCAACTGCCGGCTACTCCCGCCGGAGGGCCTTATAATATCGACATCTCCGCCAGTAACCATATCAGCCTGCGGGATGTCCTGTTTGGCGATGTATGGTTTTGCAGCGGACAGTCCAACATGGTGCATCAGCTGAATGTGCATGATGTGACCTATGCGGACGAAATTGCGAACGCCCACCTTCCGGAGATACGCCAGTTCCTCGTGCCCATGGGCGCAGACCTCTACGGCCCGCAAACAGACCTCCCCGGAGGTTCCTGGAAGCCCGCCACTACAAACGATATCCGTCAATTCTCCGCCGTGGCCTACTTCTTCGCCAAACAACTGCATGCGCAGTATAAAATTCCTATCGGCATCATTAACGCCAGCGTTGGCGGTACCCCCGCGGATGCCTGGACCAGCGCGGAAGGACTCGCCGGCTTCCCGGAACGGCAATCAGCCATCGCCAATAATAAGGACAGCAGTAAA
Source organism: Chitinophaga sp. CB10 (assembly GCA_001870995.2). Taxonomy (GTDB): domain Bacteria; phylum Bacteroidota; class Bacteroidia; order Chitinophagales; family Chitinophagaceae; genus Chitinophaga. Next base: position 305,538 of record MLAV02000006.1, on the reverse strand, counting down.
AGGGTAAAACCAGCGCCCCCCGCACCCCAGCCCGCGGATGCAGGCATGACGGGCCCGCTGAAATGGTTCAGCCCTGACTACCAGCCTAAAAAAGCCCGTACCATCAACATCCCCGGCTACTGGGAGGATCAGGGCCTGCGCAACCTCGACGGCGTGGTGTGGTATTTCAGGGATATCGTCATCCCGGAAAGCATGGCCGGCAAAGCCGCGAAAGTCTTCCTCGGGCGCATTACCGATGCGGATGAACTCTACATCAACGGCGCAAGGATCGGCAACACCACCTACCAATACCCGCAACGCCGTTACCCCGTACCGGCGAACGTGCTGAAAGCGGGCCGCAACCGCTTTGTGATCCGCGTGTCCAACTTCAGCGGCAAAGGCGGCTTTGTGCCGGACAAACCATATTACATTTTCGCCGGCAATGATACCATCGACCTGAAAGGCTACTGGCAATACCAGGTGGGCGCCGTCTTCCCGCCGCCGTCCCCGGATGCGCCCAAGCCCCCGCTACAGGCCATCATGCAGCCTTCCGCCCTGTACAACGCCATGGTAGCGCCGGAAATCAATTACGCCATCAAAGGCATCTGCTGGTACCAGGGCGAAGCGGATACTTTTCACCCGAACGCCTATACGAAATTGATGACGGCCCTGATACGCGACTGGCGGGCCAAGTGGCAGCAGCCTGCGCTGCCCTTCCTCTTTGTGCAACTCCCCGGCTTCATGGATTATAACTACCTCCCATCGGAAAGTAACTGGGCCGCCCTGCGGGAAGCGCAGCTGCAAACGCTGGCGGAGCCCAATACGGCCATGGCCGTCGCCATCGACCTGGGCGAGTGGAACGATATCCACCCGGACAATAAAAAGGCGGTAGGCGAACGGCTGGCCCTCCTCGCAAGGAAACTGGCCTACCACGAAAACATCCTCGCTTCCGGACCACTGTATAAATCCGCCGAAGCCAGTGGCAATAAGGTAACCCTGCACTTCACCGCTACCGGCGATGGCCTCGGCACCGCCGATGGCGACGCGCCGGAAACCTTCGAAATTGCCGGGGCGGATAAAAAGTTCGTCTGGGCCACGGCGAAAATTGAAGGGGATAAAGTGGTGGTCTGGAACGACCAGGTGGCGGCTCCCAAATTCGTTCGCTATGCCTGGTCCGACAACCCCGTGAATCCTAACCTGGTCAACAGCGCTAAATTACCGGCCTCCCCATTCCAGGCAACGGTGAAATAAAATCCAACAGCAAGCCCGTTCACATAAAGCCGGTGGCAGGAGCTACCGGCTTTTTCTATCCAAAATTTAGTATTATCGCATTTCCAACAGCACCACCATGCAAGACATCGCCATCCATAAAGTAACCATCGACCAGGCCGCCACCCTCGCCCAACTGGGCCGCGAGACGTTTTTTGAAACCTTTGCTGCCAGCAATTCCGAGGCGGACATGCAGCAGTACCTGGATCAGCATTTCAACAAACCCGCCGTGGCTGCGGAAATCAGCAATCCAGAATCGCACTTTTTCATGGCCTGGGAAAACGATACGCCCGTCGGCTACCTGAAGCTCAATACCGGCAACGCACAAACGGAGCTGAAAACGCCGGAGACCATCGAAATAGAACGCATCTACGTACGCCAGGCTTACCACGGCAAAAAGGTAGGACAACTACTGTATGAAAAAGCCATGGAAGTAGCCCGCTCACTTCAGAAATCCCGTGTATGGCTGGGCGTTTGGGAGGAAAATCCCAGGGCCATCCGCTTCTACGAAAAGAACGGTTTCGTGGCCTTCGACCAGCATAAATTCGTCCTGGGAAATGAAGTACAGGTGGATATTATGATGCAGAAATCCATCGGCTAACCGGGAGAAGCCCGCTGGCAGGGCTTCCCGCCATTGCCGAAGCGCCGCTGTTTTAACATTACTATAACATTTGTATCTTTAACTTTTCGCCATAATAATTGTCAGATTTCATTGCCGGCGGTAAGCCTGCCTAAGCAGCACATCCACGGATATGACATTTTCTACTTGATATTGTTTTTTATGGAATCAATTTCATTTAGCATGACAAACTTTTTAAACCTTAGCGCAAGAGAAGAAACGGGGCAGGCACTCCCCTTACCAACCACCAACAATTACCGGCCAACGCAGGCCACCGGCAGCTATCAACCTCCCCCGTCCACACAGCCATTATTGAATTAGCGTCCACGCCGCGGTACGGACCTTTTGAAATACTACGCCGTATTTCAGCGGGAATGCTATGCCTGATATGTATTAATCGATTATTTAAACCATCACAGCTTAATCAATCATCATTATTACTGCTATGTCAGCGTATTTTTACTCCTTTAGGAATTGCATGCTTGCATTACTGTTATTCGCCATTGCAACGCCATCCTTTGCGCAGAAAGGGAAATCAGCCCTGACCGTGCGCCTCATCAACCTGGAATCTACCACCAAAGAGCCGTTCCGCTACAACGCCACGCTTAACAACGCCAGCGGCCAAACGAAAATTTACGAACTGCATGCCCAGCTGCCGGAAGGCTGGAATGCCCTCTTCCGCGCGGAAGGCAGCCAGGTAGCCGGCATCCGGATGGACTCCGGCCGCACCATGGACCTCTCCATCGAAATCAGTACCGGCCCGCAAACCAAGCCTGGTAAATACACCATCCCCGTAACGGCCGTATCGTATAACGACACGCTCCGCGCCGACCTGCAGGCCGTGGTAAAAGGCAGCTACGCGCTGGAACTGACCACCCCTTCCGGCCGCCTCAGCGATGATGTGACCGAAGGCAGGAAAAAACAAATTACCTTAACCGTTCGCAATACCGGCACCCTCCCGCTGAACGGCATCGAATTGCAAACACAGGCCCCCGTTGGATGGAGCGGTACCTTTGAGCCTTCCCGCATTGAACGCCTGGATGCCGGCCAATCCCAGGATATTACCGCCACCCTCTCCGTGCCGGATAAAACCGTGGCGGGCGATTACGTGACCAACTTCACCGCAAGAAATAACGATGCTACCAGCACCGCTACCTTCCGTATGACCGTAAAAACCTCCCTGCTCTCCGGCTGGATAGGTATCCTGGTTATTTTATTATCGCTGGGCATCATCTATTACCTGATTCGTAAATATGGAAGGAGATAAGCGTTATGGAAAATCCCATCATTCAGCTGGAAGGGTTGACCAAATATTACGGTAAGGTAAAGGCGGTGGACAACCTCCATCTCAGCATCAACAAAGGGGAAATATTTGGACTATTAGGGCCTAACGGGGCCGGTAAAACCACCACCATCCTGATGATGCTGGGCCTCTCCGATCCGAACGCCGGCCAGGCTACCGTCTGCGGCATCAACGCCACCCGCAACCCAATTGCCGTGAAACGCAAGGTGGGCTACATGCCGGACAATGCCGGCTTTTACGATAACCTGACGGCCCTGGAAAACCTCCAGTATATAGGCCGCCTCAACGGCATCGGCGAAAAAGAAATCGAAGCCCGCGCCCATCAAACCATGGAAATGGTTGGCCTCAGCGACGCGCTGCATAAAAAAACCTCCGCCTACTCCCGCGGTATGAAACAGCGACTGGGGCTGGCGGACCTCCTGATCCGCGAGCCGGAAGTGATGATCCTCGACGAGCCTACCCTGGGCATTGACCCCAGCGGTATCCGCGACTTCCTGGAACTCATCCATCGCCTCAGCCGGCAGCAGGGGTTAACGGTGCTGCTGTCGTCCCACCACCTGCACCACGTGCAGCAGATATGCGACCGCGTAGGCATCTTCGTGGAAGGAAAGCTGCTGGTACAGGGGGATATCAATACCCTTTCCGGGGAACTGTTTGGTAAGGAATCTTTCGAAGTAGCCGTTACCGTTAGAGAGGCATTGCCAGCCGGCGACGGGCTGAAAGCGGCCGTACAGGCCATCCCCGGCGTAATCGGGGTGCAGGCCAGTGGCCATACGATGGATATTTCCTGTAGTTCGGACATTACGCCGGACCTCGTGCGATTCTTTGTCCGCCAGGGTTTGAACGTAACCGGAGTACAACGGAAAGAATACGGACTGGATGAAATCTACCAGCGATTTTTTGAAAACAATCCTAAAAAAGTTAGTGCCTGATGCCGAGTATGCCTGTATTCATCGATAAATTATTTTCCGCGCCGGAGTCGCCCACGCCGTTCCGCACCATGGTGCGCAAGGAAGTAGGCGATCATATCCGCAGCTGGCGCTTCATCACCATGTTGCTGCTGATCGTACTCACCTTCATCGGATCGATGTACATCTCCCTGTCCAACATCCGCAAGGTAGTGACGGAGATCAACGATCCGGACCACGTGTACGTCTATCTGAAATTGCTCACCACCGCCGGCAACGGTATGCCCGCCTTTCATATTTTCATCAGCTTCCTCGGGCCCCTGCTCGGCATAGCGCTGGGTTTTGACGCCATCAATTCGGAGCAGAACAGCGGCACACTCATGCGGTTGCTCGCACAGCCGGTGTACCGGGATAACATCCTGCTGGCGAAATTTTATGCGGCGCTGCTGGTTGTCAGCACCATGTTCCTGAGCCTCGTACTGCTCATGATCGGCGGCGGGCTGCTCATTACCGGCGTCTCCATGGAAGCCGCGGAACTCTTGCGTATCCTGGCTTTCGTGGTCATCAGCGTGGTGTACGTAGGCTTCTGGCTAAGCCTTGCCATATGCCTTTCCGTTAGGTTCCGCCACGCGGCCACCTCTGCGCTCACCGCCATCGGCATCTGGTTATTCTTCACGGTGTTTTACCAGCTGATCGTCAACATGTTGATGGCAGCCATCCTGCCGGACCCCGCCTACCTGGACCCCGCGCAGGTAAACGCTTTCAATAACCTGATCCTCTCCCTGCTGCGGGTGGCGCCCAGTCAGCTCTACACCGATGCTGCCACCACCCTGCTGATGCCCAGCATCCGCAGCCTCGGGCCTTTGAGCATGGAGCAAATGGCGGGCGCCATCCCCGCGCCATTGTCGTTCGGCAACAGCCTGATGATCGTATGGCCGCAGGTAACAGGGCTCATCGCCGCCACGCTGGTATTTTTCGCGCTAACCTATTACCTCTTCATGCGAAAAGAGATCAGGCATTAAGCGGCCTTGTGCCGGGCGTTTACGGGGCAAACGCCGCATAGCGCCACCCTTTTGGCCATGGCATACCGCCTGAAAAAAATGCCACCCGCAACGGGCAACCGTTCCGGGTGGCATTAACTCTTCTCTATAAAAAATTAAATTAGATTTTTTTAGGGGAAAGATTTAGCCCATTGTTGCCCGCTCTGCCCGTTCGGGCGCTATCTGCGCGCGGCGGCGTGCCGATAGCCACGCCCTTACCGGTTCGTCATACCACCTGAGGGACATATACCCCAACAGCATCGATGCTGCCGCCACTCCGCCGGCAGCCAGGTACATCTCCATGGGCGCCGGTTTGCGGGCTGCCAGGTAATTCCCAAAGAGCCATACCATCCAGATGTGCGTCATGTACAGCGGATACGATAACCGCCCCGTGAATACGCACCAGCTGCGCACCCGGCCACTGGCGCCGGTTCCAGCGCCCAATGCCAGCAACAGGGGGAATACCCCCATCACGAGGATCATTTCCGTGATCCAGTCGTTGTTAACATGCGGGAACATGAAAACGCCCACCAGCGCGGCTCCCAGGAAAATAAAGTGAATCCGGTTCCGTATCACGAGGTTAAAACGGTACACCGTCAGCCCCGCCAGGAAGGAAAAGAAAACCCGGGCAAATCCATCTGTGAAGGTGGGCCCGTCCCACCCGGTGATGATCCAGCCCCTGTGCCGCGCCACCAGGGCAATCCACACGGCGCTTACGCCCAACATCACGAGCAGCCAGCGTTTGGAAGTACGCAGCAATACCAGCGCGTAAAAAATATTGATAAGGTATTCCATGAACAGGGACCATACGGGCGTGTTGTACGGAAACAGGCCACCGCCGCGGCCCGGCAGCCAGGGAAACGGCACTACCAGTAACGAACATACGAAAGCGAGGACGATCTTCAGGTAACCCGCTTCCGCTACGGATTTGGCCCCGATGTAGGGATCCAGCAGGTATCCCAGCAACCCCAGGACGCTGCCTAAAATAACCATCGGGTGCAGCCGGATCAGCCGGTTGCGGAAAAAAGTTTTGAGTCCGAGTTGGGGGGCGCGTTCGTCATAAGCATATCCGATCACAAATCCCGAAAGGCAGAAGAAAAAATCCACGGCCAGGTAACCGTGCCCGATCGGACTTTTCGTATAGTCGGGCGAGATAAATTCGTAGAGGTGAAATACGACGATCGACAGCGCGGCCAAACCCCGTAAGCCATCCAGCACTTCGTAGTGCTGCCTGGATTTCAGCAAATCTTTTTCCATAACGTTAATAGCTGTACTGTAATATAAAAATCAGGCGCAGTATTCAAAAGCCGCGGGGAATATTCGCTTACTATTGGTTAAAAACATATCGGCGGAATTGTTGGCCATGGCCTCTTTCCTTGCATGTAAATAAACCCTATATTTAGCGTCAGAATTATCTATGGACGCAACAACATTTTTGCAGGGTGGTGGAGAAATGGGCGCGTTGATCCGCGCGTACGACTGGAAAAATCACCCGCTTGGCCATCCCGACACCTGGCCCCAAAGCCTGCTTACGACTGTTAGTATTATTTTGAATTCCCGCTTTCCGATGTTCCTCTGGTGGGGACCGGAGCATTACCAGTTTTACAACGACGCGTACCGGCCCAGCCTGGGCAGGGAGGGCAAGCATCCTACTGCGCTGGGGCAGAAAGGGGTCGACTGCTGGCCGGAAGTATGGTCCATCATCTACCCGCTGATGCGGCAGGTGATCGATGGCGGCGGGCCCACCTAGCAGGAGGATGCGCTGATACCTATTTACCGCAACGGGCAAATCGAGGACGTGTACTGGACATTCAGTTACAGTCCGGTCCGCGGCGATACGGGGAATATAGACGGCATCCTCGTGGTATGTACGGAAACTACCCGCAGCGTACAAAGCTTCCGGCAGCTGCGGGAGATGGAACAGGTGAACGCCGCTTATGCGCAGCGGCTGGAAATAGCGCTGGAAGCGGCGCAGCTGGGATCGTTCGAGTTTGACCTGCAAACCATGGAGATCACCTGCAATGAGCAATGCCGCCTTCACCTGGGCCTCCCGCCTGCGGCCAGCTACCGGCAGCAGGAAATGGCGGATATACTCAACCAGCCGGATCGCGCAGAGAAGGCCGCGGCCTGGCAGCATGCCGTGCGGAACAGGGAAACCTACCGGTCCGAATACCAGGTCAGGCAGGCGGATGGCAGCATCCGTTATGTGATCGCCTCCGGCAATACCATGTATAACGAGGACGGGCAACCGGCGAAGATGGTGGGCGTGACGATGGATGTGACGGAACACAAGCTGTTCACCCAGCGCCTCTCGACGCTGGTGAGCGAGCGTACCTATGAGCTGCAGCGCTCCAACGACGACCTGTTGCAGTTTGCGCACATCACCAGTCATGACCTGAAGGAGCCGGTGCGGAAGGTGAAGGTCTGGTCGTCCCGCCTGGAGGAGGATGGCGGCAGCCAGCTTTCCGAACAGGGCCGGTTCTACCTGCAGAAAGTGCAGCATGCCAGCGACCGCATACAGCTGATGATAGACGGCATCCTGGCTTATTCCGCCGCCAGCTCGTCCGAACAGATGATCACGGCGGTGGATTTAAACGAGGTGCTGCAACATATTCTGGACGACATGGAGATACTCCTGCACGACAAGCGCGCTTCGGTGCAGGTGGGCCCGCTGCCGGTGATACAGGGCGCTTCCGTGCTGTTGTACCAGGTGTTTTACAACCTGATTTACAACTCGCTGAAGTTTGCCAAAAAAGATACGCCGCCGGAAATTACGATTACGGCAACGGAGCAGCACCTGGCGGATAAAAAATGGGTAGCCGTTACCGTTAGAGACAACGGCATCGGTTTTGAGCCGGCTTACAACTCAAAAATATTCATTGCGTTCACGAGGCTGAATTCAAAAGATGCATATGAAGGTACCGGGCTGGGGCTGGCGCTTTGCCAGCGGGTGGCGCAACGCCATGGCGGCAGTATTACGGCGGAAGGCGTGCCGGGTGAAGGCGCAACGTTCCGGTTGTTGTTGCCGGTAGTGCAGGAGAACAACAAGTTGCAACACCTTATTTAATATTTAATTTGCGATTTTCTATAACAGCAGCGGTGAAGCGTTACTTCACTTTATTGGTCACCGCCATGCTCAGCATATCGGCAGCGATCCTGCAATATTCCGCAAAATCATTGGGCTTCCGGTAATAGGAAGCGGCGCCGTGCGCCAGGCAGTCGGCCACCATTTTCTCCGCCCTGGAAGTGCTCCAGATGACCTTGGGCACATCGTTCCAGGCAGGCAGCTGCTGCAGCGCCATCAGGGCATCCAAACCATTCATCAAAGGCATATTGTAATCCAGGACGATCAGGTCAGGGTACACGTCGAACACGCCAGCAAGAATCCGGTCTATCAGCGCTCTCCCATTATCAAAAAACTCAAAGGTAACGCCTGCGGTAACTTCCAGAAAGGCTTCCTTCATCAGCACCTGATCATCCAGATCATCATCTGCCAGGAAAATGTGTACAGTGTTTCTCATACTTGTTCGCTGTATTTACTTCAGTTTTACTAAATAGTTTGAACAGGGATCCTGGTGTATCCTGAGTTAACCCAACAAATATAGGCAATTTCCACAGTTGAGCCCGGTAGAATTTATCAGTGATAACATCTATGGTCTCCATCACACCTGAAGTAATTCTATTCTAGTGTGCAATATTACGGCTTTAATGTCGCAATTCCGTCGAAAAATTGCATTTGGGAATTCCCATTTTTTTAGTGTGGCCGGGCTATAAACGGCCCCAGGACCCGTTCTACGAACTCTTCCACATCGGGGGACAACAGGCTGATTACCCCATGACGGATGCTGTGGTAATACACGCCGTTTTGGCCGGGCATTACCAGTAGTTCATCCCCGTTGTCATCGAGGGCGAGTTCCCCGATTTTGATGTAGCCATCCGTCCGCAGGAGCATGCGGGCGAAGGAAAGTTCGAGTCCGCGCATCTTCAGGTGAGTGACGGCTTCGAATAAGCGCAGCAGGCCCGGGCTGAGGGACAGCGCGCCTGGCGGGCCGGCGGAAATCGCCTCCCTGCGGACGATATCGCCCGGGTGGAAATGCGTTACGATTGCCTGGTGCAAAGCGGGATAGCGGATGTGCAGTACTTCAAAGGCATCGTTCAGGAAAGGGTCTTCAATTGCGGTTTGGTTCATAAGATATGTTTGACGGTGGGCGCCGTAGTTTAAAATACAAAATTTCGTTTAACCGTTACCGGTATAGGCGATTTTTTTAAGCGGGAGTGGATTTTATGGCCTCGCATATTTTATGGTTTTCTGTTTTTTAATGGAATCAATTTTTATTGTAATCATTTTTTTATTGTAATCCATGCCGGCGCGTGGTCGCTGGCTTTTTCCCAGCCTCTCACCGCTTTGTCCACCCCGCCACTTTTGAGCCGGGGCAGCAGCTCATCGTTGAGCAGGAAGTGATCCAACCGCAATCCCGCATCCCGCTCCCAGGCATGGCGCAGGTAATCCCAGAAAGTATAGATACGTTTATCCGGATAGAGATAACGCAGCGCGTCCGTCCAGCCTTTTTTGAGCAGCGCGGCATAAGCGGCGCGCGCCTCCGTGCGGAACAGGGCGTTCTCCATATACTTTTCCGGTTTGTACACGTCCAGCTCTGTGGGCATAACATTGAAATCGCCGATCAGCGCCACGGGCACTTCATGCTGCTGCAACCTGGCAGCATGGCGGGCCAGGCGTTTGAACCATTTCAGCTTATAGTCAAACTTAGGCCCGGGATAGGGGTTGCCGTTAGGCAGGTAAATGCAGGCGATCACCAGTTGATGCGTGATCACTTCCAGGTAGCGGCTATGTTCATCTGCAGGGTCGCCGGGGAGCATGCGCCGCACTTCCTGGATAGGGCTGCCCCTGGACAGTACTGCCACCCCGTTCCAGCTTTTTTGCCCGTTCCAAACGGCTTCGTAACCCGCGTCGTTAATTGCTTTCAGCGGAAATTTTTCAGTGGGCGCTTTTAATTCCTGCAGGCATACCACGTCCGGACTGGCTTCGGCGAGCCAGCGCAGCAGCACCGGCAGCCGGCCATTGATACCGTTGATATTGAAGGTGGCGATTTTGATCATAACCTCTTTAACAGCGATCATCGCTTTCCGGTTCACTACTTTTTTCTACATTTGAATGATACCATGATACGACACACCATGCTTGAGATACCGGTTCCTGTAAAGGAAATATTAGACGCTGCGGTTTGCCCGGGCGATATCTGCCTGCCCTCCTGTTACCCTGTGGCTGAAAATTTTGAAGCGCTGCAGGCCGGCTTCCGTACCCACGGCATTACCGGGGAAAACCTGACCGGTACTGCATCCGGGCAGTGGCAACCACACTGGTACGTGGTTGCGCTGAATGGTATGGATGATCCGTTCTTTGTGGATTTTTCCGAAGCGGCGAAGGGCTACCCCGTGTATTATGCGCCGCATGGCGCGGGTAGCTGGGATGCGAGCGAGGTAGCGCCCTCCGCTGCGGCGTTCATCGCATATATGCGCGCGCTGGAAACCCGCTTCGATGATCAGGCCGCTACGCTTGCATGGCTGCGCGGGCATACGGATGTAGAGCACAATGAACTCTGGAAGGAGGTATATACGAATGCCGCGGATCGTACGGAGGAAGCAGCAACGCCGGTGGATATGAGTGAATGGATACCCGGCAGTATTGTAATTACCGGTTTGGGAGAGAACAAACTGAAGCTGATCCAACTGCTGAAGGAAACGCTGCAAATTACCAATGCAGCTGCCATGGCTCTGAGCAGGCAAAAGGAGATCATTTTCAGGAAAGGGTACCTGGTCCATTTGAAGGCTTCGCTGCAACAGCTGGAGAAGATGGGCGCGGTGGCGGAGTTCAGGGCGGATGAGTAACATATGCGGAAAACTTCCGCGCTGATGCAAATCAGTTCCCGGCTGATAACCGGATAATTTTTTATCATTAAATTCCCTGCATGAAAAAACCCTGGCACCTGTTTTTATTGCTCTCCATCGCCCTGCTCTTTGTGGCATTTATGCACCGGGCGGATCGTATGTACCTGCACCTGTTCGACACATACTACGTAATCACCTACGGCCTTGTATTTGGCGCCGCCGCTATTTTTTTCGTACTCCCGTGGCTGTTATACCAGCTGCTTCCGCCGCGGCTTTATCCGTCAAACTTCAGCCGGCTGCATATATACGGCTCCGTATTCGCATCGCTGCTCGTGATCGGACTCCTGGTATGGGAAAGCGCGCAGCAAAGCATTGTGACCACTACTAACGTGGAAGCTTATTACCGGTGGCAAACGTTCTTCCGCACGGGCGTAATGGTTGGCGTGTTACTATTCGTCCTGCTACAGCTGCTGTTTGTGTTCCATCTCCTGAAAGGAATTATCAGCAGGCGATCGTCCTCAGGCCGGCTTTAATTTTAATTCCTGAGGCGTTTTTAATATCTTAGTATTCCTATCTTATTTTTTTACGCAAAAAACCCGGCATGAAGGCTTTCCCGCAATTAAGTACGGACAGATTAATCCTGAGAAGAGTAGACACAGAGGACATCCCTGCCATGGTGAAATACGCCAACAACAGGACGATTGCTGACAACACGCTTACCCTGCCCTACCCTTACACGGTGGATGATGCGGTAAACTGGATCAGCTTCAGCATCCAGGGATACCGTTCCGGGGAGCGTTACATTTTTGCGATTGAACTGAAGGAAAGCCATGAATTCATCGGCGCAATAGGCCTGCATGTGAAGCAGGAGCACAACAAGGCGGAAATCGGGTTTTGGCTGGGAGAACCTTTCTGGAACAGGGGCATCATGTCCGAAGCTTTACAGGCCGTGCTGGACTATGGTTTCAATACGCTGCACTTCAACAAACTTTTCGCTACCCACTTCCTTGAAAATACCGCTTCCGGAAAAGTATTGCAGAAAGCGGGTATGATACAGGAAGCCGTGCTTAAAGACGAATACCGCATCAAAGGCAAATACAGGAGCGTGGTGCAATACCGGCTTACGGAGGCGGAATACCAGGCGCTGCAAGACAAAGCGGGAAATGAAAAAATGGCGTTGCCGGCGGATGCAGGCCGGAAATAGGCTCCCACTCCCCCATAAACCGGAAACCCTTCTGCACCAAAGGCGCAGAAGGATTTCCGGGAAACAAACAATAGTACACAATCAACAAACCCAATAGGTAGCGCCGCAACTGATAAACTGCGTAGTCACCAGGGATTTGCCTTTCGCATTTTCCTGTGCTGCAACAGTAGCGTTTAAAGCGCTCACTTTAATTTTATTGCGCTTCAGCTTGGTGGAAACTTTCTTTTTCATATCATACAGATTTAAGGTCTTTCTAATTTACGCTAATGCTGCGCGGGTAACAATCCCGTAAAAAAGGGATTTTATTTTTTTTAGCGAACGCTTGGATATACTAAAAAAATTAGTATTTTTGTCGCAGACATATAAGTAAAGCCCTTCGGTCCGAGACTCAATGCAGACTTAGCCGGGGGCTTTCTTTTTTATATATTTACTAATATTGTTAGCACACTATGCCGCTTGAGTTAGAACACATCAAGGAGGGACTGTATTATCGTTACAAAGGGCATATTATACGTATTGAAGAAGTCCATTACCCCTTTCTGCCAGCCATGCGTCATGCGATGGAGGCAATCCCCATTGAGAATAATGAATTATTCATGCTGGGTTTTGAAACCTGGAACAGATCCGGCGAGTTTATCCGCCACCTGGCCGATGGCCGGGAGTTTGGCCTCAAACGTACGCAAAACACGGGGTGGACGGTCTGGATCAACGGCGTGGACATCAAAACGGAATTGCATTACATCCACGAAATCCAGGAAATCTGGCTGGTGTTGTTTAAAGATGTGCTGCGCCGCCGGGGCGATCAACCGCGCCCTGCGCTGAAACTGATGTATTACCTGATGCCCAACACCACCGCTTCCGTGAAGATAGGCATCTATGAAACCGGCCGCTATTCCGGCAAAGCGCGCAAGTACAACGAAATCCTTCCCTATCAGCAACAACTCTACTACCTCACCTGGGATTGTACTTTTTTATTCCGCAACATCAGCTTCGCCATCTGGCTGATTGTAGAACCTACTGCGCCGGAGCAGGTGCTGTTTGAATTCCAGGGCCGCAGCTGGGGCCTGGAACTGGTAGCCGGCCGCGGCACCAGCGATAAGGATACCAGGGCAGCGGCGAAATGGCTGCATCATCATTTGGCGGAAAATGTATTGAAGGAATTGTGAATGGAGTGCATATACCCGGCTTACAAGGATTCTTAAAAATCCTTTGCCCCTTTGCCCCCTTACGCCACTTTGCGAGAAAAAAACAGCCGCTAAGCGGCCATATGCCCAGCATACAAGGATTCTTAAAAATCCTTTGCCCCTTTGCCCCCTTACGCCACTTTGCGAGAAAAAAACAGCCGCTAAAAATCCTTTGCCCCTTTGCCCCCTTACGCCGCTTTGCGAGAAAAAAACAGCCGCTAATCAACCTTTAGCGGCCGTTGAAACTTGCCCTTATTTGGTATTCATGCTGTTGATCAGCGAGATCAGCTGCGCAGGCGTTACCGGCGTTGGATTAAACGAAAACGCCACGTAGTTCTGCCCGGCAGGCGGCGCAGGAATCACCACATCTTTCTGCTCTGCATAAAACTGTCCGCCGATAGAAGAAATTGCCAGGAAAGTTCCTGCCTGACCAACCGGAATAGTATTCTGGTAGCTCAGGAAACCTTCGAAGCCTGCCGGCGGCATGAAGATCAGGTTGTAGAATTTAATCACACTGTTGATACCTGCCGGTTTGAAGAACAGCATGGTAGGCTCTTCTCCGCCGTAACTGGTACGGGTAGCAGGATTGAAATTGGATGCAAAATAAGCCAGTACAGTGGTTTTAGGGTTGGGATTGCTCATAAGGCGATCGCAGTTAACCCAGGTCAGCAAACTGTCCAGCCGGAAATTAAGCGTACCGTTAGCGCCATTGAACAGCGCAAACGCGGAAGCAGGATTTGTTACCTGGTTCCAATCCACGCCTTTGTTGGCGCTCACCGGAGTGCTTACGGTGATCAGCTGGTTCACGTAATTGTAACCGGTGAGGTCCATGGTAACGGTGGTGTCGCCATTCCACATCGGGATACGTTCGGCATTCACCTTCGCCGGCGCCTGCACGCGCACGCCGGAATCCGGACGCAGCTTCAGGTCCACACTACCCTGTTTGGCAGCTACGTAAAATTCGCCGAAGGATTCCAGCGGCTCGCCTGCACTGGTAGCAGTGGGCTTGTCCGCGAAAATCATCCCTGCGGCAGTGCTCACCTCCTTAATGTACAGGGTGATAGGGCCGGTAGCAGGGCTACCATCAGGCCTGATCAGCGAGTTGCGGCCGATGGTGTACACCTTGCCGCTGCGGCTTTTGATAGTGATGCCATCCTGCATGGAAACATCATAACGCTCCATTACAGGACCATTGTCGCGCAGGAACTGGTGCAAACGAACCCCGTTCGGATCAGGGGCTACCGCTTCAGTGCCAGCGGGTGCTACAGCAATTTTTGGATCGTTTTTCACTTGTTTGGCACAGGCGCCAAACAGCAGGAGCGCAGCAATGCCTCCTGCCAGATAAATGGAATTTAGGCTCATGGGTGTTTTTTGAGGGATGTGATAAATCGGGTTCAAACACAAATAGGGCGATTTGCTTTGTAATTACGGTTGAGATATGAAGTTAAAACCCGATACTGCAGTTACATGTCAGCGCCCTTCGCCGTTTTGTTGATCAGCTTTCGCATGTCTTCCTGGATGTGACTGGCTTCATCCAGCTGGGCCTCTGTAAAGTCGGCCATCTCCTTAGCCAGGCTGCTGATCTCCGGATCTTTGGAGGCCACTGCCTGCTTGTAACGGTAGGATATATCCTTTTGCGCGGCGATTACTTCCTGTAGCCAGTTGCGTTCAAACTCACGCGTGTCTTTAATATTGGTCAGACTAACCACCGCCCTGGAAGGCTGCAGCGTATCCCCCGGCAGGGTAACGTTGCCCTTTGCGGCCAGCTGCTCCAGCCGGGCATTGGCGGCTGAATACTTGCTCACCAGCGTGTCGCCCAGGCGGCGCATCCGCTCCTGCTCCGCACGCACTACCGCGAGCCGCCCCAGCTGTATTATTTCCTGGTTCGCCGTTACCATGCCGGTAATGAAGTCCTCATGTTTGGAAGTGCTTTGCTCCGTATTCGCAGCGCTGTCTTTTTTCTCTTCCTGCCTGGCGCCGCTGTTACATGCCAGCAACACCGCTAACGGCATCATCAATAGGTAATTTTTCATAGTCTCCTTTTTAAGAAGGATGTTCACAAATAGTAAGCCATGCGGAACGGGCATTTGGACTGAGCCCGGTAAATTACGGCAATGCATAGATTTTGGCGCTTTCAAAAAACCGCTTATATTTGTGTACAAATTACAATAAATACAAAAAATCTAACCTGACCGACTACACGCAATGAGGAATCACCTGCTACTATTACCTGCCATGGCGCTGGCTACCCAACCGCTCCTGGCGCAGGACGCCCAAACGAAAGACAGTACCCGGCAGCTGAACGGCATCACCATCTACCAGGCAGGAAAAAATACCCCTGTCACCTACCAGAACCTGGATATGAAAGCCATCCGGGAAAAGAATACCGGGCAGGAGCCTTCCTTCTTGCTCACGGAAACGCCTTCCGTCACCAACTACTCCGATGCCGGCAACCAGCAGGGCTATTCGTACTACCGTATCCGTGGGATTGACCAGACGCGCATCAACACCACGCTGAACGGCATGCCGCTGAACGAGCCGGAGGACCAGGGCGCTTATTTTTCCAACTACCCGGACCTCTTCACCTCCCTGAGCCACGTGCAGATCCAGCGGGGTACGGGCACTTCCAAGAACGGCGCTGCCAGCTATGCCGGCAGCGTACAGCTCTTTTCGCCGGACCTGAAAGAGCCGCAGGCCACCACCTTTGGCCTGGGATACGGCTCCTACAACAGCTTCCGGCTGTTTGCAGCGCATAATAGCGGCGTGAAGAACAACAGGGCCTTCTATGCAAGGGCTTCCCAGGTATATACGGACGGCTATAAGGACCATGCCTTCAACAACTCCCAGTCCGCCTTCATCAGCGGCGCCATTTTCCTGCCTAAAAGCACCTGGAAGCTGAACCTCATGGCCGGCCACCAGCAAAACGGCATGGCCTGGCTACCGGTGGCGGATACACTGATTGCTAAAAACCGCCGCGCCAACGCTAACACAAAAGCTGAGAAAGATGAATTCCTGCAAAGCCTGCTACAGGTGCAACACCAATGGCAGCCCAACAGCCACAGCATCCTCAATTCCAGCGTATATTACACCTACCTCAACGGCGGCTATGGCATGGATGTCAACAACTATTTCGGCGAAGCCTCCAACGGCAACTTATTCCACTATAACTTCCGCTCCCACTTCGCAGGCATATTCAGTAACTATACGCTCTACAACGATCATTTCAGCTGGACCACCGGCATTCACGCGAACGCCTATACGCGCCGCCACCTGGGAGAAGATGACGCGCTGGGGGAATTGTACCGCAACCGCGGCAATAAAAATGAAGCCAGCGCCAGTACGCGACTGGAATACCGGCTGCGCCAATTCACCTTCTTCGGCGATTTGCAATACCGTTATGTGACGTTTGATTATAAAGGCAGCGTGGGGTTACCGCAGCTACGCTGGGCGTTTCTCAATCCGCGGGGAGGGGTCGACTTCGCTGCCAACAGCCACCTGAGCTTGTATTTCAGCATCGGCAAAACCAGCAGGGAGCCCACGCGCAACGATATGTTCGCTGGCAATGACGACCTCCCGCTGGATAGCAGCGCCGGAAAACCAATTATTAACAAAGACCCTGAATCGGTGATCGACCAGGAGCTGGGGATTAAAATTAAATGCAGCAGGTTCGCCATGCAGCTCAATGGCTACTATATGAACTTCCGCAACGAAATCGTACTGAACGGGCAGATAGGCCCCAATGGCCTGCTCCTCACGAATAATGTGAAGCGCAGCTACAGAACCGGCGTGGAATTCAGCGCCAGCTACCAGCTGGGTAAAAGTTTTACTTTAAGCAACAACAGCTCGTTTAACCATAGCGCGATCAAAGAACAGGAAACTACTTTCAGACCGGTGCTGACGCCGGAATGGATCATCAACCAGGAAGTAACCTACCGGCGGGACCGCTGGGTACTGGGGCTGGCAGGCCGCTACCAGAGCGGTTCCTATATCGATTTTGCGAACACCGCCCTGCTGGACGGATACTTTCTTTTGAATGCCCGCGCGCAGTATAGCCTTCAACGTTATACCTTCTCCCTGTTTGCCAACAACGTTACCAATGCGCATTACTACAATAATGGCGCGACGGATGGACTGGGTAATGTGAAGTATTTTGTACAGGCGCCGGCGAATTTTTATGTGGCGGTGAAGTATAGTTTCTAAGCCCCGCACAACACTTTCAAAACATTCACCTATGCGCCTGTAACCCGCCTTACAGGCGCATAGCCCTACCTGGCGCCCGCCTTTTCCAATATCTTCACGATCGCCGTAAAACCTTTAGTCCGGGCATGCGCCAACGGGCTCACGCCATCTCCATCCGCCAGGTTCACATTAGCCCCCGCATCTACCAGTAACTGCACAATTTCCACATGCTTAGGCCCGCCATTGCTAAGGATGATAGCCTCCAGCAAGGCCGTCCACCCCAGGCGGTTCACATGGTCGATCGGGAAATCCTTCACGGCCAGCAAGGTTTTCACGACGTCTACATGCCCTCTTTCGCAAGCCGGGATCAGCGCGGAGCCGCCATAACGGTTGTACACGTCGAAGCGCGCGCCGGCATGCAGGCAAAGTTGCAGTATATCCGTATAGCCTTCCGCGCCGGCGTAGAGGAACGGACTGTTCAGCATATCATCCTGCGCGTTTACATCCGCGCCGGCAGTAATCAGCATGGCGGCGGCGGCCGTATGATGATGATAGGCGGCTACCATCAGCGGCGTGCGTTTTTTACTGTCGCGCGCCTCCAGGTTGGCATTTGCCTTCAACAGGGATTGAATGGCGGTAGTGTCATTATCGGCAGCAGCCGTCAGCAAATCTTTCACGCTCCGGTGCTTTTCATCCTGCGAACATGCGGTCATACTCGTAATAATTATTAAGGAACAAGAAATAAGGTACTTAAACAGTTTCATAACCAGTACATTAGGTTCACTGTAAAAATAGCGCTTACGCCATGGCCGCAGCTGTACAAACCATGCTATTGGGAGTAATTTTTATCACTGGCCTGGTTATTTTTCAGGTAGATGAATGCCAGCAGTCCGGCCACCAGGCCAAGCACCCCGCATATTTTCAGGATATGACTATAGGTATCAATAAAGGCCGCTTTATAAATAGCCGCTACCTGCGCCTGCTGCACTACGCTTGCGGGCGCTTTCGCATCTCCCAGGGAGGCGGCCTGCTGCAACACCAGCGCCTGCTCCCGGGCATTCAACCCCAGGCCGGCCACGGCATGCTGCGTATAGGTGGAAAAAAACATCACCGCCAGCCCGCCAAAAACGGCGGTGGAAAATACCGTGGCAATCCGCGTTACGGCGTTGTTCACCCCGGAAGCCGTACCGGCCAGCTGCTTTCCTACGGACCCCATCACGGCCGCCGTTAGCGGGGATACCGTAATGGCCATCCCTGCGCCAAAGATCATAATGCCGGGAAAATAGGTTTTGAAATAATCGGCAAAACCCCTCGTTTCCCTGATGGTGGACATCAGCAGCATCCCGATGCCGGCGATCGCCGGGCCGGCAGTGAGGAACAGGCGGGGGCCGTATTTGTCCGCCAGCGCGCCCATGGTGCGACTAAACAGGATCATCATCAGGGAAAACGGCAGGAAGGTAAAGCCGGACTGCAACTGCGAATACCCCTGCACCTGTACCAGGTTGAGGGATAAAAACAACATGGCCCCGTGCAGGCCCGCGTAAAGAAAGAAACATAAAAGATTGGCGCCCAGGAAAACGCGGTTCTGAAACAGCTTGAGGGACATCATCGGGAACGGAATCCTTGATTCTCTCCACAAAAAAACCCCCAGCAAGAGGACGCCCGCTATAACGGTGACGAATACACGGGGATGCTGCCACCCCGCCGCCGGCATGGACAGGAAGCCATACGTCAGCGATGCCAGGCCCAGTGCAATGAAGACTGCGCCGGGATAATCCACCGGCCCCTGCACGTCCTCCTCATCGCGGTTTTCCGGCACATGCCGCCACAGGATCAGCAGCGCGGCCAAGCCCAACGGTACATTGATGAAAAAGATGTAGCGCCACCAGCCGGCATCCGCCAGCCAACCGCCCAGCAGCGGCCCCGCCATGGTCACAAACGTCGTAGCGGCGGACCAGGTGCCCACCGCCTTGCCCCGCTCCTTTTCGTGAATGGTAGCGGAAATAAGGCTTAAGCTGCCGGGGATCATAAACGCGCCGCCAACCCCCTGCAATGCCCGGAAGGCAATCAGCTGCCCGGCCGTAGCCGAAATACCGCAACAGGCGGAGCCAATGATAAATACGATGATACCGGCCATAAATACACGCTTGCGCCCCAGCCTGTCCCCCAATGCGCCCCCGATCAGTATCAGCGATGCCAGCATGAGCATGTACGCATTCAATACCCAGAACAGCGCCGCCGCGCTGGCATCCAGCGCATGCTGCAGGGAAGGCAGCACCACGTTCAGCGCTGTACCGTCAATAAACGCCATGGTGCTCGCCATAATGGCGGAGATCATAATCCAGCGGCCTGCCGCGCTGTTTAATGCAACTGATTCCATACAACCAGGTAGAACAGTGAACCCGGCGAATTGTTCCGCAGGGGTGCGTAAAATCTGCAACCCCGATGCAGTCTTACCCATTAACTTAAAGTAAACGCCAAAACAATGACTACTGACGCGCTCCTCTTCAACCAGCAATATTTCAACGAATTCACCCGGCAGTCGGACGAAAAGACCATCATCATCAACAGCATCCGCAAACTGATGGCCCACGAAAAGCTCCAATCCTGCCTGGAAATAGGCATGGGCACCACGCCCGTCTTCCACCAGCAGCTGGGGCATTACTTCCGGCAATATACAGTAGTGGAAAAAAATACAGACGGGGTACAACTGCCGGCAGAGGTGCAGGTAATCAACAGCAGCTGGGAAGAAGCGGTATTACCGCAGCAGTACGACCTCATCATCGCCTCGCACGTGTTCTATTACTTCCAGCACAAGCAGGCGGCGGTAGACAAAATGTTGTCCGCGCTGACGGAAAACGGCATGCTGGTCATCGTCGTCAACGGGCAGGAAGAAGATTACGGCCCCCTGAAAGAATATTTCTACCAGAACATACAAAGAGATTATCAACCAACCTACCCACAGGTAATGAAGGCGCTGGCCGGGAGGAACTACCTGACCTTTTCCGTGCCGGCGGCCATTCATTACCCAGATCATGAAGCGCTGTACCATTCCCTCTCCCTCTTTTTCGACCAATACCCCACGCCTTACAGCCTCCATAAGCACAACATCATCGCCTACCTGCGCCAAACGCTGGGCCAGCGGCCCTTCAGGCTCTACCAGAAGATCATCCTCCATCGCAGGAAGATCACGCCCTGGCGCTACCTGCTCGACCACCCGGATTACGAAATAACGGTGCAGGATATACGACTTTGGGCGCTGGACGGCGTATTTTCTCCCGATAAACAACTGACCAACTCCACGCCCCTGCTCCTGCAACACCTGCCGGACATGCAGGGCCGCCGCGTGCTGGACATCGGCTGCGGCACCGGCATCATCAGCATCCTCGCTGTCCGCGGCGGCGCGGCGGCGGCCGTCGCGGCGGACATCAGCCCAAGGGCGGTGGCCAACACGCAACTGAACGTCCGCATGCACGGCTATACGGAGCAGATCAGCGTCGTCCAGTCGGACCTGTTCGATAACATCACCGGTAAATATCATTTCATCTTCGGCAACCTCCCCATCCTGGAAGATATCTGGAAAATCAGCAATCCGCCCGTACTGCTGCTACAGCGCTTCCTGGCGGAAGCCAGGGAGTTCATCCTCCCCGGCGGACAACTGCTGTTCAGCTGGGCCTCCTTTGCGCCCACAGCGCCGGTGCTGAGCATCCTGCAGGTGCTGAACTACCAGTATTCCATGCACGCCATCTCCCAGCACAATACCATGTGGTACGTTTTCATCATTCAGTTTTAATGGCATAAACTGTATAGAATTTATCTGTAAAGGCTGATGGGGCTGTTTTGAAATTTTACTACTTTCACGGCTCAAAATTTATACTATGATTGCCACCAATATCGAAGTCATCAGCCACATCAGAAACAGGTACCTGGATTTATTCAATGAATTGAGCAACGAACAGCTGAACCGCGTGCCGGCGGGATTTAACAATAATATTCTCTGGAACCTGGGTCACCTCCTGGTGACGGACGAGCTTATGTTCTACAAGGCCGCCGGGAAGCCTTCCAACCTGGACGAAGCATTCATGGCCCGCTTCCGCCGCGGCACCAAACCGGAAGGCGTACTCAGCGACGAAGATACCGCGCTGATCAAACAGGAGCTGGCAGCGGCCCTGCCACGGGTAACGGAGCTGTATAAAGCAGGCCACTTCGACGGCTATACGCCTGTGACGCTGTCCAACGGACTGCTCATTAACGACCTGGGAGGCGCCCTGGCGTTTTCCGCTTATCACCACGGGCTGCATAGCGCGGCTATCGGCAATTTGAAGAAGGCGCTGCTGTAAGATCCTGGTTTACGTATGTACGTACCCGTTACTAACGCGTGCGTACATACGTAAATGTTATTCCCTTTCCCGCACATACCTTTCCAATACCTGCAAATCATGGATGGCATCGCCGATGGTATTATTGAAATACGCGTACACATCCTTCCCGGCATCCAGCCAGTCGCGCACATAATGCGCATATTCATACAGGTAGCTATCTTCGTAGCTGCTGCGGTAGTTCCCTTCCGGGCCATGGAAGCGGGCGTACACGAAATCGGCATCCAGGTCCTCCAGGGGGGAGCCCACGTTGGCTTTATCATGCACGACCATCGCCGCGCCGTAATCATTGAGCAGGCGGTAAGTTTCTTCCCGGTACCAGGAGAGGTGCCGGAATTCCACGGCAAGCCGCCATTCGCCACTGGCGTCCGCCTCGCGGACGGCGTCCAGCAAATGCTGCACCCGCTGCAAAGCCCCTGCCCGTAAGGACGGTGGCAGTTGAATAAGCAGGCAGCCTTTCTTCTCTCCCACGCCGGCGATGACGTCCATAAAACGCGTCACATCAGCGGGCTTGAAGTCGAGGTCGCGCACATGCGTAACGCCCTGCCACAGCTTAAACGTAAACCTGAAATGCGGCGGCACGCCGGCAGCCCAGCGCTGCATCGTTTTATGCATGGGAATGTTGTAGAACGAACTGTTGATTTCAATGGTATTGAACAAAGTTCCGTACACCTCCAGGCGGCTCTTATCTCTAAGTGGCTCGGGGTAAAATTGCTTATTCTTGTATGGCAGTACTAACCCGCTGGTGCCGGTGTAATAACTTCCTTTTCTCATGCAAAACAAAAAATAACGTAGTAATATATACGTAAGTTTAATAAATAAAGATCATCCGGTTGCTGTTACCGCGAAAAAATCTGTAACTTTTAGGATAAATCATCTGCTTATGGAACAGGGAAAACCCGGCGGCCCCAATGATCATCTTGCCAATGAAAGAACCTTCCTGGCCTGGATTCGCACGGCGGTGGGCCTGATGGCCTTCGGCTTCGTCGTTGTCAAATTTTCCCTTTTCGTAAAACAGATCGGCCTGGCCCTCGGCAGGGATGTTGCCCTTCCATCCCACGGCTACTCCGGCATTGCAGGTATTATCCTGGTAGCGGTAGGCATGCTCACAGCGATCCTCGCCTACAAACGATACCAGGACGTAAAGAAGGAACTGGAATCGGGCAGGTACCTGCACACCACCGGCCTGCTCACCACCCTCACCATTTTCATTGTATTAATGAGCCTGTTTTTACTGGTGTATTTAGTGGACAGTATCCGGTAAACGCTGATCAAAATTTAAACCAGTTCATAAAAAAAGAGCCGCTGTATGCGGCTCTTTGCATGTTATGCATTTCCTGCGGCGGGCGCATCCAGCGCGGCTCGCGTAAGCGGCAAACATGCCGGGTACTGCTCCCTTACAAATCTGAGCATGTGCTCGCGGATATCGCAGCGGAGGTCAAACGCCTCGCCGGAAGTTCTGGCGCTGATAAGGCAACGCACTTCTATCGTACGCTCGGTAACGTTAGTCACCACCAGCGTTTTCACGCGCTTATCCCACAGCGGATGCGTGACGATATACCGTTCAAATTCTTCCCGCAGCTTATCCACCGGCGTCGTATAATCCAGGTACAGGAACGCGGTACCCAGTATTTCCGCACTGCTGCGGGTCCAGTTCTGAAACGGTTTTTCAATGAAGTAGTTGATAGGCAGGATCAGTTTGCGCTGGTCCCAGATGTTCACCACCACATACGTCAGCGTAATTTCTTCCACCCTGCCCCATTCGCCTTCCACCACCAGCACGTCATCGATCCGGATGGGCTGCGTAAACGCAATCTGGAAGCCGGCCAGCAGGTTACCAAGGGATTTTTGCGCGGCAAAACCGATGATAATACCGCCCACGCCCACACCGGTAAGCAGGCCCGCGCCGAGCTTGCGCATACTGTCGAAACTCAGCAGGATGATACAGGCCGTTACGACGAGAATGATGCCTATGGCCAGTTTACGGATAAACTGCAGCTGCGTGCGGATCTTCCGTTCTTTCAGGTTGTTGGATTTTTTAAGATCGTAGGTGCTGTAAATATAATCTTCCAGCACATGCACAATGCCGATGACGATTGCCGCAAAAGACAGCGTCAGCGCTATTTCCGCGAAGCGGCTCAGCACTTCCTGGTAGCGGGGTTGCACCCGCATCAGGGGAATGCTCATGTTCAGCAACAGCAGCGGCAGGAAGTAGTTGAACGCCTTGCCCAGCCGCAGCAGCACGCTGTGTACGAGGGAGAACTCCGCCGATTTTTTTACGGAGCGATGGAGAAAAAACGATAATAAAGCTTTGATCAATAAGCCAGCCAAAACGGCAATACCTGCCAGCAGCAGATTCCAGACGAATCCCGGCAGGTGGTCCAGACTTTCTAATAATTTATTCCACATGTGCCGCCACGGCACAAAGATGGTGCCGTTAGGCGTGCCGGCAGCGGATTCTTACCATATTCTAATTTTAATTTTTGGGGGGAGAGAGATTTACGGCCGCGGGGAATAAAGTCCCGGCTAGTCCGCAAACCCGCGCGGGCGCTGCCATGGGAACGATGGCGCTATCCGGGGAAGTCGTCCAGGCTCTTACCCATCTCCGCAGCATCCAAACCTCCCGGGCCAAATGCCCATTCCGCCATCGCCAGTAACACAGGCCTCAACCCGGCGCCGGCTTCCGTGAGCGTATAGGTAACGTAAGGCGGCACCACCGGCCTGGATTCCCGGATCAACAGGTTGTCCGCCTCCAGCTGCTTGAGGTGCTGTATCAATACCTTTTCCGTAATGCCCGGGATGGCCTTGCGCAGCTCCGAATAGCGCTTGGGCCCTGTCAGCAGGTAAAAGAGGATAATGGGCTTCCAGTAGCCGCCTATTTTACTCATCACGTAAGTTACCGGGCAGGTTTTGAAAGCCTGGTGCTTGTTTTCCTGGATGGTGGAGAGTTCCTTGATCGCTGTCATATCATACATACTTTAGGGTAAGTACTTGTACAAAAGTAAGTATAAAAATACTTTTGTGATACAAAATCAAACAAGAGATATGAAAATCGTAATCACAGGTTCTATCGGAAATATCAGTCAGCCACTGGCCAAACAATTAGTAGCCGCCGGCCACGAAGTAAGCATCATCAGCAGCAACCCCTCCAAAGCAGCCGCAATAGCGGCCCTGGGCGCTACCCCCGCCATCGGATCGCTGGAAGACGCGGCATTTTTAACCAATGCCTTCACCGGTGCGGATGCCGTGTACACCATGACCCCTCCCACTTTCATCGCAGCGGATTTCATTGCGTATGCAACTAACATAGCGGCCAATTACGCGAAAGCCATTACCGCGGCCGGCGTAAAACGGGTGGTGAACCTCAGCAGCATCGGCGCGCACCTGGAAAGCGGCAACGGCCCTATCGCAGGCTCGCACCAGGTGGAAAAAATCCTTAACCAGGTTCCGGGCATCGGCCTTACGCATGTGCGTGCGCCTTTCTTCTACTATAATTTCCTAAACAATGTGGAGATGATCCGGCAAATGGGGATTATTGGCAACAACTACCCGGCGGATACGCGCCTGATCCTCATTCACCCGGCAGAAATTGCCGCCACGGTGGCCGCAGCGTTGCAGGAGCCTGCGCAGGGATCATCGGTGAAGTACATTTATAGCGATGACCGCACCGCTGCGGAAGTAGCTGCCGCCATCGGCAAAGCCATCGGCAAGGCGGATCTGCCCTGGGTAGCCTTTGACGATGAAGGAACCCGGAAATCCATGCTGGATGCCGGCATGTCCGCCGAAATGGCCGGCCGGTTCGTTGAGATGGGCCAGGCGCTGCGAAAAGGAAGCCTCTGGGCAGAGTTTGACCAGCATCCTCCTACCCCCGGAAAAATAAAACTGGAAGACTTTGCGCAGGAGTTTGCCGCCATTTACAACAGCTAATACTTAAGTTTGCTCTTACATGACCGCAAACCCCGGCAGCGATGGCGCTTGCCGGGGTTTGCCCTGTTAATCCTGAGGACTTTCTGAAAAATTTTTTCCGGCCATATAAACATTCTATGAACTTCCATGTTAGTATAAGACCAGAATAACTAAAAATACCATTAAATATCATCAACTTACGGCGCTTGCCTGCATTAAAAGTCCCGTATCCTAAGCACAGAACAAATAGCATCATTACCTTTTTTACTAAGGAAACAAGCAATCAATTAAATGTCGAAAAAATGAATCCCGACAGGAAATGGCCGGCCGCAAACCCGGTGCATGCGTGTGTCAGGTTGGTTAAAACACGAAAACATTCTCACCATTAATCTACCATGGATGCCTGTAGTTATATCCATAGTGTTCTCTTGCTGTTTGGAACAGTGCGGATAAATTTTTGATGATTGCTAATTTGTTTATGCTTAGGAACGGTAGCGTCTTGTCTAAGACGCTACCTTATTTTTTTGGGCTACTTCGCTTTAATTTTCCAGAAGGAGATACCGCGGCGGATTTCAAACCCGGCCCGCTTGTAGATGCCAATGGCGCTGGCATTGGCGCTTACCACGTGGAGGAAAGGCACGTCCCCGTTGGCATAGATATCCCGCGCTACGACGGTGGTTAACAGTTGGGCATAGCCTTTACCCCGGTAATCCGGATGCGTGATCACGGCGCTGACTTCCGTGTAGCCGGGCAGCTTCATGCGCTGGCCCGCCAGCGCTATCAGCTTCCCTTCCTTGCGGATGCCGTAATAGTTGCCCAGGGAGGGCGTATCTTCCTTGAAATAGCCGGGCTGGCCTTCGTTTACAAAATCCACCATCTCCTCCCGGTCTTCTTCCGTCAGCCTGATAACTTCCTCCTCATGGCGCGGGGTGGCCGGTTGCCTGGCAGATACCATCTGCACGCAAACCAGCTCCGAATCCAGCGCCCAGCCCTGTGGCAGCGCCGGCAGCCGGCCGATGATGAAAATATCTTCCCCGGCAGGATTGATCCAGGGTTGCAGGGGTTCCAATCCTGTAAATGCTTCCGTGTTATAAGCCATAAAAGGCAGGATGTTACTCATATACCGCTGTACGGTGTCAGTGCCTTGCGCATAATATCGCTGGATGGTCTGTAGCGCATGCCAGGCCGGGTTATCCAGTGGCGCGTGTTGTTCCTGGTTCATAGTGTCCGTCTTTAAAATCCAAATGCCGTTGAGCTATCTAATTTACCGAAATCATCTCGCTTCTTCCGGAATATTTTTGGCGGACGGAATATAGGTGAGCAACACGACGCCGTTCGAAAACACGCGGCTGGAAATGAGCTGTAACGGCAGCCGGTGGCGCAATCCGCCCAACAGCGTGTGCCCGTTACCGATAGCCACGGGATGTATCATCAGCTGGTATTCATCCACCAGCTGATGGGCCGCCAGCTGCGTGAGGATGCTGTTGCTGCCCAGCAGCGCCAGGTTGGGGCCGGGCGATTTTTTCAGGTGTTGCACCGCTGCCACCACATCCCCACTGCTGATGGTGGTATTTTTCCAGGCGGCCGTTTGCAGGGTATTGGAGAAAACGATCTTATCGGCATTGTTCATACCCGCGGCCATCTCCGGGTCCATCTGCGCCGCCGCTGCAGTAGGCCACCAGGCGATCATGTGTTCGTAGGTGATCCTGCCGAAGAGCACCACGTTTTCCTGTTCCAGCATGGAAACGGCAAAATCGCGCTGATCCGCTCCCTGGCTGGCCCAGTCGGTATGCCCCTTGGCGTCTTCAAAATATCCGTTCAGGGTGAGGAATTGAAAAGAGATGAGCTTTCTCATACAGGTGAGTTTTATGTTTAAAGAACTGGCGGCATACCGCTTTAGTTCGATTTTTTTCAAATTATCACGCTGCGATTGCCGGCGCAACATCCAACAATTAGCCGTACCTTTACTGCGGATACAGATACGCCTGGTCGATACTACTCCCAACCGCTTGTTTGAACTGTATAACGCCTTTTCCTTTCTTCCGCAACAAGCCATTTTATGCAAAACAATCGCAAGCAGATGGTCACCGATCTGCTGAAATCCATAGAAACAGGAGCGGCTGCCCCTATTGCTTACATTCATCCGCAACATTACATCCAGCATAATCCCGCTGTGGCTACCGGCCTCGATGGCTTCCGCGAACTGCTGCAACAGCTGGAGCCCGGCAGCGCCCGGGTGAATACCGTGCGCGTGCTGCAGGACGATGATTATGTGATTGCGCATAGCGATTATCAATTCTTCGGCCCGAAGGTGGGGTTTGATATCTTCCGGTTCGACGGGGATACCATTTGTGAACACTGGGACAACCTGCAAGCCCGCCCTGCGCTCCACAATCCCAGCGGCCATAGTATGACGGATGGCAGCGCGGACATTACAGACCTGGATCAAACCGCCGCCAACAAGGAGCTGGTGGGCAACTTCCTACATACAATCCTGGTACAGGGCAAGATGGAGGAGCTGGGCCACTACTTCGACGGCGATTACTATATCCAGCACAATCCCGGTATAGGCGATGGCGTATCCGGTTTGGGGCAGGCCCTGGCAGACTGGGCGCAGCACGGCGTTACCATGCAATACCAGCGGGTGCATAAGATACTGGGCGAAGGCAACTTCGTGCTGGCGGTCAGCGAAGGGTATATGGATAAGATCCATTGCGCCTTCTATGACCTGTTCCGTATTCAAAACGGCCGGATTGCAGAACACTGGGACACGATCGAGTATATTCCGCCCGTGGCGGAGCGGCGCAACAGCCATGGAAAATTCTAGGCGCGGCGCATCCGTAAGGAGCAATGGTTCCACGCGGCCTGCAGGTACCGGCTGCATGGCTGCCTTGCAGGACCAATACCAATATACGGCAGCCTGCTACGCGCTTCCGCAAGTGTTAACGGGAACTGATTCACAATGGGATTAACATCTTATTAACATATAAAAAAAATACATCTTACCACTTTTCTCGTTTATAAAACAAACCCCTCAGTTACCATGATCCTATTCAAAACTGAACCACCAAACGTTACAGGGGCGCCGGCCGTTGACGGCGGTGATGGCAACATTGTTATTACTACCCTCAG
Source organism: Chitinophaga sp. CB10 (assembly GCA_001870995.2). GTDB lineage: Bacteria > Bacteroidota > Bacteroidia > Chitinophagales > Chitinophagaceae > Chitinophaga. The sequence goes on along the minus strand of MLAV02000006.1, from coordinate 276,529 downwards.
CATATTGGCAGCCGCATTGACTTTTTGTTATTGTGCCCTCTTATTCGCATATACGAAAGACCCTTTTTTCATGATACTGGGCACCGCTACGGCCGTATCATATGCCTGCCTGATGATATTTGTGGAGATGGGCAAAACCAATGTGGCGGGCGCCTGCTTCCTGGTGATTACCAACCTGGCCGCCTTGATACTGGCCATCGGGAAAGGGGCGATTGTAGGGGAAACGATGCTGGCGGTGTTCCTGATCATCTTCACCCTGCTGCTGTTTAAACAGGTAAAGACCATCATCATCAGCGCAGTGGCCTGTGTGGCGGTACTGCTGGTGATCAAACTTAACTTCAGAACCGGCTTCCTGCGGCCCATCCCTGAAAATGGCCTGCAATCCGTAGCCCTGTTCAAGGATATCTGCGCCGGCTGCCTGTTTATACTCACTACTTCCGGCGTGGCGTTTTTCAGCCTGCATGTAAACCGGCTGATCAAGGCGCTGCAGCTCTCCAACGCGGCGCTGAAAAAAGCGCTGGACGAAAAGTCGGTACTATCGCAGATCCTCAGCCATGAGATCCGCAATCCGCTGCATTCCCTCACCGGCATCACGGAAGTGCTGACGAAGGAAATTGAAAAGAACGAGGTGTATATGCCCCTCATGGAGTACATGCACGACCTGAATACGAGCAGCAGCTATGCGCTCTCCGTGGTCAACAACTTCCTGGAACTGGAACAATCCCAGCGCCAGCAGCTGCAGCCTGAAATTTTTGCGCCGGCGGAATGGCTCAAGGGGATTGCCCGCTCCTTCCAGTACCAGGCGGACCGCAAGCACGTGAAGCTCATTGTAGAAACGGACGACGAGGTGCCGGGATTTATTTATGCCTGCAAAACCTCCCTGAATAAAATCGTCATCAACCTGGTCGTGAATGCGATCAAGTTCACCCGGGATAATACCATCGTGACCATCACGCTGGCGAAAGAGGACGATACGCTGGTGTTGAAAGTCCGCGACCGCGGTATGGGCATGTCCAAGGAAAAAATGAGCCGCATCTTTGACCTCTACGAAACAGAAAAAAACAGCTTCCTGCAGGGCTCCGGCATTGGCCTGTACGTGGCCGCCACACTGTCCAAAGGTATTGGCGGCGACCTCCTGCTGGACAGCGTGGAAAATAAAGGCAGCACCTTTATCCTGAGCTTCCCGCTGGAAACCGCCGCTGCGCCGCCGCTGAAGCAGGCAGCCAACGAAGCTTCCCTGCAGGGCCTCAAAGTATTGACAGTGGATGATGATTCCTTCAGCCAGAAATATGTACGCCGTTATTTTGACGATACCGGTATCCAGGTGAGGCAGGCCTTCAGCGGTAAGGAAGGGCTGGAAGCCGCCTGGGAATGGCAGCCGGACGTCATCCTGCTGGACGCCTACCTCGGCGATATGACGGGGCATGATATTATTCAACAGGTACAGGTACTCTCGCCAAAGTCGCGCATCATCATCGTCAGCGGCTCCGCGTGTGAAAAGGAACAACTGCGCTTCCTCGACGAGGGCGCGGAAAATTACCTCCTGAAACCATTGCCGAAAAGGGCATTGTTTGCGGCTATCGGGAACGACTATACGACAAATAATGTGATCAGTACGGCGGTATGATGTCGGAATCGCCCCGGTAATTGTCGGGATAACACAGCAGCGGGCAATCGCGCGGATCGTATGTTTGCAGTAGTTAAAACAAAAGCTATGAACAAACAAATATTCGTGAATTTACCCGTGAAGGATCTCAATAAAACGATGGACTTTTTTACCAAACTGGGCTATACGTTCAATCCCCAGTTTACGGACGAAAAAGCGGCATGCATGGTAGTTTCCGACACGATCTATTTCATGTTGCTGAAAGAAGAATTTTTTCAAACGTTCACCGATAAAAAGGTAGCAGATGCAAGTCATGTAACGGAAACCATCCTTTGCCTCTCTGCCGGCAGCCGGGAAGAAGTGGACGACATTATGCGCAAAGCGGTTGCCGCAGGCGGCTCCATTCCGAGAGCAGCGCAGGACCATGGCTGGATGTACACGCAGGGCTTCCAGGACCTGGATGGTCACCTTTGGGAATATATCTACATGGATAATTCCGCAGCGCAATAACCCTTATTACTTGTCAATGGCGATAGCAGGAAGCTTCCGGGGATGGGGGCTTCCTCATTTTTTTTATATGTTTGCAGCCTATGTACCGGTTCCACAAATGCATTTGCTTCGCTGCAGCCTGCCTGCTTGCCATTTCCGCCCATGCGCAACGTTATTATATGTTCGTTGGCTCCTACAACGGCGCTGCCGGCCAGGAAGGGATATACGTCTACCGTTTTGATCCCGCCACGGGCGCGGCAACGAAAGTCTCCGCCCTGAGCGAGGTGGTCAACCCCTCCTATCTCAATTTGAGCGACAACGGGCAATTCCTGTATGCGGCCACGGAATCCAGGGTGCCGAACGGCGGCGCCGTCAGCAGTTACGCATTTGACAGCTTGCAGGGGCGGCTGCGCTTCCTCAACAGCCAGTCGTCCGGAGGGGAAAACCCGGTGTACGTAGCTGTCAACAAAACCAATACCTGGCTGGCGAATGCCAACTATACCGCCGGCAGCCTCCGCATCCATCCCCTGTTGCCGGACGGCTCCATCGGCACGCCGGGGCAAACGATCGCCATTAAGGACAGCAGCACCGGCCCACGGCAAAAGCAGTCGCATGTGCATTCCATCGGGTTTAGTCCGGACGGGCGCTACGTGTATGCGCCGGACCTCGGCGCGGACAAAATCCACTGGTACCGCCTGCAATCCGGCCCTGCGCCGCTCACGCCCGCGCAACCGCCCGCCACGCCCACTGCGCGCAACGCCGGGCCCCGGCATTTCGCCTTTCATCCCAACGGGAAATTCGGGTACTGTATAGAGGAAATCAGCGGCAACGTCGTTGCCTACCGGTACGCTAACGGCGCGCTGACGCCGCTGCAAACCATCTCCGCGCACGCGCTGCCGGCAGCGGAAGATTATGGCTCCGGGGACATACACCTCTCCCCTGACGGGAAATTTTTGTATGCCAGCACCCGCGGCAAGGAGAATATAATTGTGACCTATAACGTGAACGCACATACGGGGATGCTGACCAAAACCGCCATTACAGCCAGCGGCGGCAACCACCCGCGTAACTTTGTGATAGACCCTACGGGCAACTTCCTGCTGGTAGCCCACCAGCTCAGCGATGATATAGTGCTGTTCCGCAGAAATAAAAAGACAGGCGCGTTAACGCCTGCCGGTAAGTTGGAACATATTAAAGCGCCTTCCTGTATTAAGATCCGGGCGTATAACGTGAAGGGATAAACGCTGCGGCGTGCCGCCTTTACATCAGCAGTATATCAATCCGGTGGCCCTGCACCATCTGTATGGACGGCGACCAGGAGAAGATCGTAAAATAGCCATCCTGCGAAGCGACGAGCGCCAGGCAGTTGCGCTGGTCATGCACAAACTGCGCGGCGGACAAGTGCCTGGTACCGCCTATCCCGGACGGATGCACGACGTGCGGGCGCCCATCCAGCACGGGTTCCAGCATCATCACCTGTTCTACGGCCGTGGAATTATAGGACCGGGTGATCTTGGCGCCGAAGGCCAGCAGCTCATGGCGGGAATTGATGATGGTAGCGCCATCCACGGCGGTGAGTCCGCTCACATTATCCACTTCCCTGCGCAGGGCGTTCTGCCAGAAAATTTCGCTGACGCTGCGGTCGTCCCTCCGGACGAGGTCCGCCACGCCGGAAAACGCCGGCGCAATGGGATAGGTCAGCGGGTGGATGATGGAATCCCGCCAGCTGTCGTCATCCGGCGGCGTGACGAGCAGGATGCCGCCTTTGCCGTGCGCCCGCATTGATACGGCGATCTGGATCAGCACATTGGTAGGATTGTTCCATACCGGGGAAGACTTATGCCCCAGCAGGGAGCTGAGAATATCCGGGATATCCCTTTTCATGCTGCAGCCTTCGTCCACGATTTTGACCTGGTCCCCTTTCAGCACGGCCACGTTGGTGAACTTGCCGAGGCCGAGGAGTCGCCGGTGTTTGACCACCAGCAGGCCGGGTTCCGCCACGTCCAGCACAAAGCAGAGGTTGGGCAGCTTGGTAGTGGTGCCCCAGATATACAGTTCATTCCCTTCGTACCAGATACCGATATGGATGCCTGCCCTTTCCACGCCGGGCGCTAACTTGGTGAGCGCGTTGGGCGTGAGTGGAATGCGGTGCGCGAACAGGAGGGGTTTGCCTGCCTGGCAGGGTTGCAGGAAAGCGAGGGATATGCGGGTGGCATTGCCTTCTTCCCGGCGCAGGCTGGCCCAGAAGGCAATGTCGATCATACGTTCAATGATTTTTGCCGATGGCACGGTGGCGAGGTCCTCCTCTCCGTTTTCCCGGGCCATGTACAAGTGCTGCTGGAAATGGCTGGAAACGGGTTCCGCCACCTTTACGGCAGCCTGGTAGGTGGAGTTAAAAGTCAGGTCCATAGTTTTGATGCATTATTCGTCCATTCCGCTGTTATCGTTGCTATGCTGCGTTTTGCTGCTATTGGCCACCATGCTGTTGATGGTGTTGATTTCGTCTTTGGTGAAATAGCGCCATTTGCCAGGCGGCAGGTCCTTCAGGGCGATATTCATGATACGCACCCTTTTCAGGGCGGTTACCCGGTAGCCCAGCGCTTCGGACATGCGGCGGATCTGGCGGTTTAGCCCCTGGGTGAGGATGATGCGGAAGCGGTTGGTACCCTCCTGCTTCACGAATGCCGGCAAGGTGGTAGTGCCAAGGATTTTCACCCCGCTGCGCATGGCCTTGATGAAATCCAGGGTGATGGGCTTATCCACTGTAACCACGTATTCTTTTTCGTGCTGGTTGCCGGCACGGAGAATTTTGTTGACGATGTCGCCGTCGTTGGTGAGGAAGATCAACCCTTCGGAGAGCTTGTCCAGTCGCCCGATCGGGAAAACGCGGCTGGAATAGTTCAGGTAATCGACAATATTGGTTTTATCCTTTCTATCCGTAGTGCAGGTAATGCCTTTGGGTTTATTCAGGGCGATGTACACGGTGGTCTTCTTCTTTTTCAGCGGCTCGCCATCCACCTCCACGACGTCCCCTTCGTTGACGCGGTCCCCTTTGAGGGCGATGTTATCGTTGATGGTTACACGGGCCTGGTCAATCAGTTTGTCCGCCTCTCTGCGACTGCAAAAGCCGGTATCGCTGATATATTTATTGACGCTAATGTTCATATGTTGCTGTAAGTCAGATAGCAAAAGTAAGGATTTTGTAGCAGCAAGCGCCCAAAAGCAAAGAGCGAACGCACCTTCGTGCATTCGCTCTTTCCATTGCAGGCGGCCCCGTTATTACTGGGCCAGTCTTGCAGAGTCTTTCGCCCGCTGGGCGGCCTCTTTCCGGGCTTTTTTATCCTGTTTGCGGAAGTAGCCACGGAGGAGGAAATTATGTTTGAGCGCTTCCATGTTCTCATCCAGCTTCTCGCTGCTGCTTTGCAGGTTCTGAAGGGTGGATTTGAGGGATTCCGCTGTTGGCCGGTCGCTGAGCAGCACGCCGGCAGGGGTATTGCTGCTGTTGAGGTTCTGATTCAGGTTGGCGCTGGTAGCTTTCAGGTTTTCCACCATGGTATTGGCGTTGGCGGCTACCACATCCAGTTGTTTCATGGTACTGCGCAGGCGGGCAAATACCACGGTGTCCGTCACCAGGTCGTTGGAGAGGGAGCCCGGCGTTTGCAGCTTGGCCGCATAGGCGGAGAGCCCTTCCGTGAGGCGCTGGGTGTTGTTGGCCGTTTTCTGCAGGGCGGCTATGGTGCCTTGCAGCTCGTTGTACACGGCATCGTCCGTCAGCAGTTTACCTACGGTACCTTCCCCGTCCATCATTTTTTTGGTGATGACTTTCAGGTTGGAAGTGATTTCTACGAGGGACTTATTATTAACCTGTAAGGTGTTCATGATTTCGTCCGCCCCAACGGTGGTTTCTACCTGGAGCTGGTCGCCGTCTTCAATATCCGGCATTTTATCCGTACCGCCGGAGAGGGCGATGATTTTGTTACCCACGAACCCGTCGGAGCTTACCTTCACCAATACGTCCTTGTGGATGTATTTGGCGGCGCTCTTTTCCACGTTCATTTCCACGAGGATTTCGTCGTGACGGAGGAAGGTGATCTTTTTAACGGTACCCACCTTTACACCGGAATACCATACGTTGTTTCCTTCGGCCAGGCCGTTCACATCCTTAAAGATTGCCTTCACTCTGACTGCGGACACAAAAGCTTTCTTTTGTCCGCCGAGGGTCAGGATGGCAGCGATAAAAATGAGGACGCCGATCAGGATGAATATCCCAACAATGACCGACCTTCTGTTACTTGTATCTTTCATAAATTACTGGATAAAATTATAATCATAAAACTCCCTGATCAGTTCATCATTGGAATCGAACACTTCGTCGAACGGTCCCCGTTTGATGAACCTGCCTTCTTTCATTACAACGATGGTATCCCCTACGGCTTTGGCGCAGGTGAGGTCGTGGGTAATGATGATGGAAGTGGTATTAAAGCGATGTTGCACTTCGTTGATAAGGTTATTGATTTCCGTACAGGTGATGGGGTCCAGCCCGGCGGTGGGCTCATCGTAGAGCATAATATCCGGGCGGAGGATCAGCGTACGTGCGATACCTATACGTTTGCGCTGGCCGCCGGACAGCTCGGCCGGCATCTGGTCGATGGTTTGGGAAAGCCCTACGGCATCCAGCACGGTGGCCACCATTTCTTTCACCTTGGCCCGGGTAATACCGGGGGTATTGCGTTTGAGGGGGAAGGCCAGGTTTTCGCCAACGGTCATACTGTCGTACAGCGCGCCGTTCTGAAAGCAGAAGCCTACCCGCAGGCGGAGTTCCCTCAGTTCCACTACGGAGAGGCCGGGAACTTCCTTGCCGAGTACATTTACTTCGCCGGAATCCGGGGAGAGTAAACCTACCATTATTTTGATCAATACCGATTTACCGGTACCGGAGCGGCCCAGTACCACCACGTTTTCCCCTTTATGCACCTGGAGGCTGATGCCGCGGAGTACATGGTTGGAGCCAAAGGATTTATAGAGATCGTGTATGTCGATCACCTTATCCTGCCAATCGATATTTGGTTTAAAATTCTTCATACTGCTATCTGATAGAGTTTGCCACCTGTACAATTACTACTTCTTCGAGGAAGATCAGGAACATGGACACTACTACGGATACGTTTGCGGCTTTACCTACGCCCTGCGTACCCTGCGTAGCTCTCCAACCCTGGAAACAGCCTACTATACCGATGGTAAAGCCATAGGCGATCGCTTTGAACATCGTGGTGCCGAAATCCAGGAAGGTGATATTTTTAAACGCATTCTGGAAGAAGGTCACAAAGCTGGTATGCTCGTTCAGATGAATATCCAGGTAAGAACCGAGGAGGGCTACAAGGCCGGTATAACACACCAGGATGGGGATACAAACGGTGGTAGCCATGACCCTGGTCACTACCAGGTATTTAAACGGGTTGATGGCGGATACTTCCATGGCATCGATCTGTTCTGTCACTTTCATAGAAGCAAGTTCCGCACCGATGCTGGAACCCACCTTACCTGCGCAGATCAGGGAGGTTACCAACGGCGCCAGCGCCCTTACCACCGCGATGGCGATCAGGGAAGGCAGCCAGGAAGTGGCCCCGAATTCAGATAAGGATGGACGTGATTGTTTGGTAAATACCAGGCCCGTAATAAAGCCGGTCATGGTGATTAACGTGAGGGATTTGTACCCTACCATGTAGCACTGCCTGATAAACTCTTTAACCTCCAATGGAGGGCGTAACGCCTCTCTGAAAAAGCGTTTGATAAACTGGAAGATGCGATAGATGTCCAGGAAGAAATTATCTATCCCCCTGGAAACTACTGGTTTCTCCGGTTGTCCGCTGCTGGAATCCATTTGCCGAAATTTTTTTTATATCAATTATGCCTATACGCAGTACGTTCATGACACAACCATCCCGCTAAATTACAATTTTGGTTCTCAGATTGTTACATGTGGAAAAGAAAAATGAAAAGTTTCGTAACGGGAGGGGTTGAAAATCATAGGTTAATAAGCCGCTTATTTCCTTCATACACAAGGCGGTACGGGCATTTGAACCGGCTGTTAAGACCCTGCCGGGCGCGCCTGTAATTTTTTCACATATCTGTGAACGTAACCCAAAATTAACGGCTCCGCGCCTGCCGGGGTTGCTGCCCGGCCGCCCGAAGCGGGCAAAAAATTCCTCAGTGCCGCCCCAAAAAACGAAAGGCCGCCCCTTTGCAGGAGCCGGCCCTTCATTCCGTTTGCCCTTATAATTATCAGAACCGGCCGTTGCCGGCTCCTCACGTTAGAAACTATTTCTTTTTGAGGGTGTAAGAATAGTTGCCCGCAATACTCAGGTTCAGCACAATGTCATACGTGCCGGCCTCGGTAATTTTAATGTTGGCCCCGTCCCTGTTCAGGAAAGGATCGCCGGGTTTATTATCGCCGTAGTTGATATCGTAGGCATGGTTGGCCCTGAACTTAAATTCGCCGGCGGAGAGGTCGGCCGTGGCCGTCCATACGTTCTTAGCCGGATCAAAGGTCAGATCCAGGTCCGTATCCCAGCCTTTGGCGGCATTGCCGATCATGGACCAGGTGGTCAGCGTGGCGGACCAGGCATTGGAGCCCAGGTCCAGTGTGAGGTAGTAATAACCGGCGCCGGTCACCTGCAGGTTATCGCCGGTGGCGGATAACACGCCCTTATTGCCGCTGCTGGTACCTCCATAGTTGGTACCATCCCAGTTTGGCTGGGAAGTGAATTTAAACGTAGTGGTTGCGGCGGAGAAATAAGCGTATCCTTCGTAGACTTTATCCGATTTCAGAGATACCAGTTTGGCCGCTCCCGCGGGGTTCCAGCCCTGGTAATCGCCCGGCGCATACATGCTCGGGTAATCGATGAGGTCCAGGTAGGAGTTCACGACCAGCTTTTGGGTATTGGAATACGCTGCCTGGAAGTTGTCGCTGATAATGGCTTTCACGCGCACCTCGAGGTCCGCCGGCACGCCATTGTCCACTTCCAGCCCGTTGGCGATGGTATTCAGTTCCGCCACTGTCAGCGTTTTGCTGAGGGTATCGGCGGTCACTGCTTTCACGGTGGCAAAGTTGTCGCCTTTTTTCGCGAACTCGAGGCTGTATTTTACCACCCCGTTAAAGCCAAAGCTGGAGGCGTTCCATTTGAAGGTAACCGCATTGTCCGCCGCATGATCCTTTTTCAGGATGACGGTATCCGCGCTGGCGCTCAGCATAGGCGCGGTGCCTGGCTGGGCAATGGTTTTCACCTCGTCTTTCTTACAGGACGCCAGGGCTGCTGCAAACATCCCGGCCATGATATATTGATAAATAGTTCTTTTCATGATAACGTGTTTTAGTAGCCTGCATTCTGTTTGAGGGACGGGTTGGCTGTCAGGTCAGTAGCTGGCAGCGGGTAGATGGTACGGAAGGATTCCACGCCCCTGCCGTCCCTGACACCGCCTTTCCATGGCCATACGTAGCCGGAGGCCGTGAATTTCTCGAACCGGATCAGGTCCGTACGGCGGAAGGCTTCCCAGTACAATTCGCGTCCTCTTTCGTCCAGGATATAATCCAGGTTATAGCTGGTAATGTTGCCGGAAGTATTTCCGTAGGCGCGTTCCCGTAAGGCGTTCAGGTAACCCAGGGCGGTAGTTTCGTTACCGCCGCTGCCGCCGCGTTTTACCGCTTCGGCATAAATCAGGTATTGCTCTGCCAGGCGGAACAGCGGGAAGTCCACCGAGCTGAAAGACCCACCCGGCGCCGGCGGCGTAACCCCTGTGGAAGTTACGTTGCGGTATTTCACTACCCTTAACCCTTCGGCAAACTGGGAAACGTCCACAATTTCCGGTTTATCGCCGTAGAACATGGCGCGCTTGTCCGTAGCGCCGCTCCTGTCGGCAAAGAGGCCCGGCAGCGCGCTGGTGCTTCTGTTGCCGCCCCAGCCGCCACCTGGCACGCCAAAGGAAGCAGGATTCATATCCCCGTTGATGGCAGCGTTGATGATAAAGGTGGTACCACCATTATTCTGCGTATTCACCCCGTCATATACAATCGGCAGGATGATTTCCGGGTTGGCGGTATTATTATCTGCCAGGAACAATCCTTTGTAATCGGACTTCAGGGAGTAACCTGCTGCGATTACTTTGGAGGAATAGGTGATGGCTTCGGTGTATTTACCGTTGCCTTTTCCGAGGTACACCTCCGCGTTGAGGTAGAGGCGCGCCAGCAGCGCCCATACAGCGCCCTGGTCTACCCGGGCATACTCGTTATTGCGGGCGGCTACTACCAGCGGTTCTATGGCCAGCAGTTCCGACTCTATATATTTGAACAGTTCCGCGCGGGTGGTTTGCGGCGGAATATATTTTCCGATCGGATCTTTTTCCGTTACAAACGGCGGGTTGGCGAAGAGGTCCATCAGCACCCAGTATTCGAAGGCGCGGAGGAAACGCGCTTCCGCGCGGTAGGTTTTAATCTCCTCTGCATCCTTGCCGGAAAAGCCGCGGGCAGCGATCTTGTCATCGGTGGACTCCCGGAGGAATTCGTTGGCCACGGTTACGTGGAACAGCGCACGGTTGTACAGTGCCGCCAGCAGCACGTTGTTGCTGGTCCAGTTCATGTTATGGAAATCCGGGATGCCAGGGTCGTTCCAAACGCACATGGCTTCTTCCGTAGGCAGCTCCTGGGCATTCCAGAAGAGGCGGAGGAAATCGGCCTGCCCCGGGTCAATACCCGCCAGGTCAGAAGTAGAGGTACCATTGTTACCGGCCAGCGCAAAGCTGCCGTAGACTTTTGCGAGCACCTGCTTGTATCCCTGCAGGGAACCGTAGGCAATATCCGCAGTGGTGGAATTGGTCGGCATCCGGTCCAGGTCCTTGGTACAGGAGCTAAAACCTACCACTGCCGCCAGCGCACATATTTTGAGAAAGTTCTTTTTCATCTTACCAAAATTTTTTAATTAAAACTCCAGGTTAGCTCCCAGCGTGAATGTCCTTGATCTTGGATACAGGTTGTAGTCGATACCACTGCTGATCTCCGGGTCCAGCCCTTTGTATTTCGTGATGACAAACACGTTCTGGCAGGATGCGTTCAACCGCAGGTGCGCCGTGTTTTTGAACAGGGAACCGAAGTTGTAACCGAGGCTCAGGTTGTCCATACGCAGGAATGAGGCATTCTGTACGTAGTAGTCGGACTGGTACTGGTTATTGAAGAAGTTGGTGTTATAGATGTCGGTAGTACTGTTGTTGAGCAGTCCCAGCGGGTTCAGGATATTCCTTCTTACGCCGAAGTTGGACGCCACGTTGTTGTACATATAGTTGCCCAGGTTGGCGCGCAGGGAAGTGCTGAGCGACCAGCGGTCGTAATTCAGCGAGGTACCGAAACCGAGGAACACTTTAGGCGCCGGGGATTTATAACGGTACATATCTTTCTCGTTGATCACGCCGTCCTTATTCAGGTCCTCGTACACGCCTTCAACCGGTTTGCCGTTGGCATCGTACACCTGTTTGTACACGTAGTACGCGAAGGTATTGTAGCCTACAGAGTGTATCTGGATAGACTGGCCGGTACCGCCGGTGATGCCGCCGGTGAGGTTACCTACGAAGCTGGGATCGGTAACGGCGGTCAGGTTCGTGATCTTATTCTGGTTCAGGGTGAGGTTGAAGTTGACGTTCCAGGAGAACTTGCCTTTTTCAACCGGCGTAGCTTCCAGGTTCAGCTCCACCCCTTTGTTCTCAATATTACCTACGTTGGTGAGTATCTGGTTACTGAAGTTGGAACCGATAGGAATAGGCACGGTATTGAGGAGGTTTTTGGTTTTCTTCCAATACGCGTCCACGCTACCTCTCAGGCGATCGTCGAGGAAGGCGAAGTCCACGCCGGCGTTGTAGGTTTCGGTTTGTTCCCACTTGATGTTCTTATCATAAGCCGCCGGCGCCTGCATGTTATACCAGTTGTTGCCAAACTGGTACATGCTGCTGTTGGAGCTGGTGGAGTAAATAGCCATGTAGGAGTAGTTGGCAATACCATCCTGGTTACCGGTGATACCGTAGCTCAGGCGGAGCTTCAGGTCGTTGAGGGCCCTGGCATCCTTCAGGAAATTTTCCCGGTTGATACGCCAGGTCAGCGCTGCGGAAGGGAATACGCCCCAGCGGTTTTCCGGCGCAAAGCGGGAGGACCCGTCCGTACGGATAGAGCCCGCGAAGATATATTTATCATCGAAAGTATAGATCAAACGGCCGTAGTAAGAGATGAGGGTATTCTGCGGAATATCCAGCGGGAACTTCGGCTCGCTGCCTTCGATCACTTCCCCTTTGGCGTTGTAGCTCGGGTAATTGTAGTTGGTGGTTTTGTTATCGTAATAACCGTAACCTGCCAGCACGTTGATGTTGGACTTAATGGCCGGAATAGTTTTAACGTAGTTCAGGTAAAACTCCCCTACCCGGTTATTCATTTTCTGCAGGAAGTGGTTGTTCTGGCCGCCTACGGTGTACTGCTGGCCGGCTTCTGCAGGCACGAAGGTAGTGCCGCTACCCTGGGATACATCGTAGCCGAGGTTTAAGTTGGCCCGCAGGTCAGGCAGGAAATGGAATTTGTAATCGAATTCGATATTGCCGTAACTGCGTTTTACTTCGCTGTTATTATCCTGCATGCGGATCAGGGATACCGGGTTGCGCGGCGCGTTCGGATTCAGTGTAACCGTGCCCGTAGCGGGGTCCTTGCTATACCACTCAAAGTAGCCGCCGAAGGGGCTGGCGCTGTCATACACCGGCTGTGTCGGATCAAACTGCACGGCGTTGATGATGGCCTGCTGGTTGGCATAATGGGCTTTTGAAATCACGCCTTTGGCACTGATATTCACTTTCAGGTGATTATCAAAGAAGGAAGGATTCAGGTTTACTCCCAGGAAGCTGCGTTTCAGGTTATCGGTGATCAGCACGCCGGTTTGATTGGTGAAGTTGGCGGAGATGCGGTAAGGCATATTTTTAAATGCGCCGGCCACACTCAGGTTGTTATCGTTGCTGATGGAAGTGCGGTAGATCTGATCCTGCCAATCGGTGCTGGCCTTGCCCATGAGGGCTTTCTGCGCAGGGGCGCCGAGGGAGTCTACATACTGGCGGAATTCATCGGCCGTCAGCACGTCTACTTTTTTGGTGATCTTACCCACGCCTATGTTTGTGTTGAAAGTAATTTTAGGAGCGCCGGACTTTCCTTTTTTCGTGGTGATCATAATCACCCCGTTGGAAGCGCGGGAACCGTAGATAGCGGTAGCGGCGGCATCTTTGAGTACCGTCATGCTTTCGATATCATTCGGGTTGATGAGCGCCAGCGGGTTGGGAGCGCCGTTGATGGTGGATCCGCTCAGCGGTACCCCATCGATCACAAACAGCGGATCGTTGCTGGCATTCAGGGAAGAACCACCGCGGATGCGGATGGTACTACCCACGCCCGGCTGGCCGCTGTTGGAAGTAATGGCCACGCCGGCCACCTTACCCACAATGAGCTGGTCAGGCGTTTGAATCGTTCCTTTCTGGAAATCTTTGGAGGAGATGGTAGTGATGCTACCGGTCACATCTTTCTTCTTTTGAACGCCGTAGCCTATCACCACTGCCTCATTGAGCGTGCGGTGATCGTCAGCGAGCTTAACGTCAAGGGATTGCTGTGTTCCCACGGTAATTTCCTGGGGCGCTTTGCCGAGGAAGGAAAAAATCAGGACGGTGGCAGGGGTCGTGCCGGAAATGGAATAGTGTCCCTGGGCATCAGTTTGCGTGCCTCTGTTAGTACCCTTGATCTGGATACTTACGCCCGGCAGGGATTCGCCGGATTCGGCATCAGTGACTTTTCCGCTGACCTGCGCCTGCGCCTGCACGGAAAACGCGCATAGCAACAGTGCCATCACTGCTGTAAAAAGTCTACGGTAGAACTTTTTCATAACGAAGTGAATTGTTGGATGATATATAGTTTCAGTTTTACAAAGTGGCCTCTCCATTTGTTATTCTTCTTTTTTCAGTGCTAAAACCCATGACTGCATGGCCGGGATAACCGTATTGCCATCCAGTTTAAAATGATCGCCCGTAAGTACGTTTGTGGCAGCGGAGAATCCCGCGGTGCGCTCGTTGAAGTAATTGAAATCTATCTTCCTTGCTTCTTTGGATGTGTTCATGACACACATCACCGTTTGATCATTGGTGTAACGGAAGTACACGTAAAGTCCATCCTGCGGCGCAAATTGCATCAATTGTCCGTATTTCAATGCAGAAGAATTTTTGCGATATGTACCTAACTTTTTTACAAGCTGCTGTACTTCTTTTTGCGCATCTGTTAAGCCTTCGCCGGTAAAGGCGTTTTGCTTATCGTTTGGCCAGCCTCCGGGGAAATCGAGGCGTACGAGGCCATCCGGTCTGGTTTCGCCTTTCATTAGGACTTCACTTCCGTAATACAGCTGTGGGATGCCGCGACAGGTCAGCAACCACGTGTAGGCGATCTTCTGCTTCGCCGGATCTTCTTTCACAACAGAAAAAAACCTGTTGAGATCATGATTATCCAGCAGTAAAACGTTTTTGGTGGGGTCTTTATACAGGAAATCGTACGCGAGCACGTTGTAAAGCTGTATCACGCCTGTGTTCCAGCCTACTTCCTGGGTGAGTGCCGGCACGATGCCATTAAACAGCGCCTGGAAGTCCAGCACGCCGGGCAGGTTGCTCTTGAACGGCGTATTGATATTGTTTTGTACGAAGTACACCTGGTTAGGCGTGTTTTGCACCAGCACTTCCCCGAAGATGGAGAGCTGCGGGTATTCCTTCAGCAGCGCGGCATTACACAAGTTGCCAAACTCCTGGTCGTTGTACATATAGGTGTCGATACGCACGGCATCCACGCCGAATTCTTCAATATACCAGATGGAATTTTGAATGATAAAGTTGGCTACATACGGATTGCGCTGGTTCCAGTCCGGCATTTCCTTTACAAACCAGCCGTCCGTCATGCGGCGCTTATCAATGGCGGATGCATGCGGATCAAACAGGGCTTGTTCCCGGGCGCTGGTGCCGGTGAAGGTGGGCCACTGGTTAAGCCAGTCGGCCGCAGGCAGGTCCTGCACGATGAAGTGCCAGGTGCCGGTATGGTTGTACACCGCGTCCTGCACGAGTTTCATGCCCCGGTGATGGAGGGAGTCGCTCAGTATCCTATAGCCTTCGTTGCCGCCATAGCGTTTATCAATCTGGTAAGGATTGGTGATGGCGTAGCCATGCTCTGTGCGGGAGGGCATATCGTTTTCCATGACGGGCGTCATCCAGATGGCGGTAGCGCCCAGCTCCCGGAAATAGTCGAGGTGATTGATGATGCCCTGGAAGTCGCCCCCGTGGCGGGCGTAGTAATCGCTGCGGTCCAGCGACTGATCCCGGTACCCTTTCACCCTATCGTTCGTCGGATCGCCGTTGGAAAAGCGGTCCGGCAGCATGAAATAAATCATATCCGCCGTGCTGACGCCCTGTGCAAACGTGCGTCCGGGCTCGCCCTTACGGGCTTTCAGCGGCCAGGAGATATGCGATTTTTTTCCTTTGAGCGTATAGACGAAATCTACATTGCCGGGTTGCGCATCCGGCGCAATTTCAATATCCACGGCCAGGTATTTGCCGTTTTCGAAAGTATGGGCGCCCAGGATTTGGATACCCTTATATTGTACATCGATCTTTCCCTGGCTAAAGGCGGTGTCGTCACTTTTGAGCAGTAATTGCAGTTTATTCGTACGCATTCCTGTCCACCAGTTTACCGGGTAAACGGCAGGTGGCGCGGCATAGGCAACAGCGGTGGAACACAACATCAACAGTCCGGCTATCAGTTTCTTCGTCATAAGTGGAGCGTGAAATTCAATGCGGCAATTTATGTAAACCTGCTTCATCCGTAAAGGGTGCTTATACTTACAACCCCGTTCCTGCTACATAAATCCGGTGACCGGCATTTTATGCAGTTAGTATAAGAAAAGGCGTCGTTCGTATAAAAAAGCGGCCGTTTGACAATTATTTTTTAGCTTAAATGGTAATTTCGCGTCCACTTATGATAGCTATACCGCGTTCCAGGCTGGGGAAAAAGAGTGTTTACGCCATCTACTGGATTTTATACGTTTTACTTTTTGGATTTATACAGGCCGGCCCTTTCCATGATTACCGGAATGCGTTTGCCTCCGAGATCATCAGCCTGCCCATGCGGGCGCTGTTTGTGGCGATTGTACTGGAAGTGATGATGGAGCGGTTGCTTTTCCGCAATAAGATCTGGTTGTTCATCCTGCTGTACATCCCGCTGATACTGCTGTTTGCGGTGATTCAGCGCTGGATCGACAATACCTTTATCCTCGAATACTTCCTGACCCAGTGGCAAAAGGAGCCGCTGCTCAGCATTTCGCCGTTTATCTACAGCATCATCAAACTGCAGTTTGTGGTAACGATCCCGTTTTCCGTGAAGCTGTTTTACAACTGGATGCGGGAGCAGCACCGGTCTATGCGAATGGCGGAGGAAAAGACGCAGGCGGAGTTATTGATACTGCGCAACCAGTTTCACCCGCATTTTATTTTCAATGTACTGAATACGCTTTATGCCAAAACGCTGATGACCAGCCCTGAATCCGCGGAGATAGTGGCCCGCATGTCGTCCCTGCTGCGGTTTTCCATTTATGAGATCAATACGACGCGCATTCCTTTGGAGAAAGAGATAAAGTACCTGGAAGATTATATCGCGCTGCAAAAGGTGCGGTTTGACCATCACCAGCAGATCAGCTTTCATATAGATGGGAATCCTGACAATAAATTCCTGGAACCGTTTATACTGATGGCTTTTGTGGAGAATAGCTTTAAGCATAGCATGCCGAATGAGTATGGGGACAGCTGGATCACTATTTCCATTTCCATCCAGCAGGAATGGCTGACGGCCAAAATAGAGAACAGCGCTGTGCCGGGGCATAGCGGGCACCAGTTGTTCAACGGCCATAGCGGCGGGGTAGGCCTGGAAAATGTAAAGCGGCGATTGAATCTGATTTACGGAGAAAATCATACCTTGAAGATCAGTCAGAACGAGGATAGTTATTTTGTGTACCTGAAACTGAAATTGGAATCAAATGAATAACAGTATTAATTGCATTATCATTGAAGACGAGAAGCCCGCGGCGGACCTGCTACAGCTTTACATCAGCCGCATTGAGGTGCTCAACCTGGCGGGTACTTTTACCAGTGGCACCCAGGCGATACGATGCCTTAATACCCATAAGATCGATTTAATTTTTACAGATATTAATTTGCCGGGGATCAGCGGGGTGGATTTCATCCGTTCGCTGACGCCTGCGCCCAACGTGATTTTCACCACGGCTCATGCCCAGTATGCAGTGGATGGGTTTGACCTCGATGCAGTGGACTTCCTGCTGAAACCTATTCCGTTTGAGCGTTTCCTGAAGGCGATCAACCGTTTCATTAAGCTGGACAGCAAGCAGCTGCTGGAAACCAACAAGCCGGAAGCCCCGGAGAAGGAACCTCCGTTTATATTTGTGAAGTCGGACAAGAAGATGGTGAAAATTTACCTCGATGATATTCTCTATTTCGAGTCGCAGAAAAACTACCTGCTGATCACTACAACAAAAGAGGTGTACAAAACCTATCATTCCATTTCTGAAATGGAGGAAAAGCTGCCGGAGTCTATGTTTGTGCGGATACACCGGTCCTTCATTGTGTCTATCCCGAAGATTGAGAAGTTCAACAGCAACGAGATAGAGATCAACAAAACCATTATCCCGATAGGGCGCCATTACGGCGGCACTACCACGCAGGCGCTAAAGAACTACCAGTTAATGCATCCTACCTTTCACCTTTAAGCGGGGATGAGGGCGGAGGCGGCATTGGAAAACTCTTCCGCCTGGTCTTCAAACACGGCTTCGATCATGCCGATTTCCTTGCTGTACATGGTTTTCTTGCGTTTACCGAAGTAGAGGGTGTTTTCCATTATTTTATTGCCGGCCCAGGCCACCTTGAGTTTGCCGCTGGCCAGCTCGTGGCGGCAGAGGAAATCCGGGATGATGGCAAATCCTGTGGCATCGCTCATACAGCGAACGATGGAGCATTTATTGGGCACGATATAGTTTGGCCTGAAGTCCGGGTGTTTGTTGAAGTTGAGGTGCCAGAATTTTCGCATGTTTTCCATATCCGCCGCGGTGGTGTACCAGGTTTGATCTTTCAGCCAGGCTTCCGCTTCGGCGATTTTTTTGGAATCGATGAGGGCATTGAATTCGGAGAGGTCCTGCGCGCCGCCGGCTACCAGCACAATGCGTTCCTTGGAAAAGGGTTTATATTCCAGGTTAGGCTGGATACCTTTCTGAGGCGTGATGATGAGGTCCAGTACTCCATGGTCAAGGTCCTGCTGCATTTCAGGGTATTCTCCAAATTTGATATTAATGTTAAAGGGGAGGGAAGAAATATACTGTTCCAATGTAAACTGAAACGTTTCCAGGCACATACCTACGCTGATCGTTGACTTATTGGTAGCTGCGCTTTTATGGAAATGTGTTTCGGCATCCTCTAACTTGTTCACCGCTTCTAATATGTAGTTATAGAGCACTTTGGCGCGTTCGGTGGGCACCATTTTACGGGCGGTTCTGTCGAACAGCTTGTAGCCCACGTAGGCTTCCAGGGAGTTCAGGTGCAGGCTCACGCCGGGCTGCGACACGTACAGCGCCTGGGCGGTGGCGGTGAGGGAGCCGGTTTCGTAGATGGTTTTAAAGGTCCGGAACCATTCAAAGTTCAACAACATAAACTATCATTTTAGTAATGCAAAGGTAGGCAATTTATCATAAAACTAATCAAACGTCCCCGCCAGGCTCCTTAGAATATAATTTTAATTTTATATCTTACCTCCTACCCTAATTCCAAAACTTATGAAACTGAGTGCATTAGCCTTATTGTTACTATTCCCCACCGCTGTTTTTTCCCAATACAACCGATTTGGCCCCGTTAAGTGGACTGCCGCGCTGGAAGGCAAGGTTTTCACCGCTCCCGTGCTGCATGGCAGGCATATTATTGCAGGGTCCGCCGCGGGGGATATAAAGGCCCTGGATACGGCTACGGGGGCCGCCCAATGGCAGGTGCGCCTGGCGGGCGGCGTGGCCGGGCAACCGCATGTGGATGGCCACCTGCTCTACGTGGGTACGTACGGCGGGTATTATGCCCTGGATGCCCGCAGCGGCAAGGTCCGCTGGCGCTTCGTCACCGGCGGGGAACGCAGGATAGGCGGGAAAGGACTTTATACCATGCAGCCGGATAGCCTGTACATGGAGGACCAGTATGACCTCTTCCTCTCCGCTCCTGCTGTGGATGCAAAGCGGGTGTACTTTGGCAGCAGCGATGGTTACCTGTATGCGCTGGACAAGCTGTCCGGTAAGCTGGTCTGGAAATACCGGACCAACGGCCCCATACACGGCGGCGTGGCCACTGCTGCGGGCCTGGTGATTGCCGGCAGCTGGGATACCTATATTTACGCCCTGGATGCCGCTACGGGGCAGCTGCGCTGGAAATTCAAGACAGACGAGGATGAAAAATACCATCATATCCTGGAAGGCATACAAGCTACGCCCCTGATATATAACAACACGGTGTACCTCGGCACGCGGGATACGAAGC
Source organism: Chitinophaga sp. CB10 (assembly GCA_001870995.2). Taxonomy (GTDB): domain Bacteria; phylum Bacteroidota; class Bacteroidia; order Chitinophagales; family Chitinophagaceae; genus Chitinophaga. The sequence goes on along the minus strand of MLAV02000006.1, from coordinate 256,767 downwards.
TGTATGCGCTGGACCTGCAAACAGGGAAAGAGCAATGGCACTGGGATGCGGGCGATCCGTGGATTGTAGGCAGCGCCGTAGCCAGGGATGGGCATATTTATGTGGGCACTTCCGATAGTTATTCAATGGTGGCCCTGGATGCAGCTACCGGCAGGGAACTTTATACCCATAAAGGCGGGGGATATGTATTCGGCGCGGCGGCGCTGGCCGGAAACGCGCTACTGTACGGGGATTTTACAGGGCGGCTGTTTATGGTCAACGCCGCGGATGGCCAATTGCTGGATACGCTGGATACACCCGGCAGAAAGCAGCATGCAGGCACGGTACTCAACAGCGCTGGGCTGATTGACTTTATGCATAGCGCCGGCGGCGCGAACCCCGCGCTGTACCAGACAACTGTGGATTTTATGCAGGAGTTGTATAAACTGGGACCCTTTACATCCGCGCCGGTGGCAGCTAACGGCGTCGCCTATATCAGCAGCGCGGATGGGAAGGTGTATGCTGTTGCATTGCGGTAGCGCTGGTCTGTTTTCCTGCTGTAGTAGCGGGGACCACCAGCTTTTTAGCGCTGGCGCATGCGGTGCACCGCTTTCACGCCCTCGTACCAGATCACGCTCAGCCATCCTACGACGGCGCAGATGCCCAGTTGCAGGGCGGTTAAGCCCTGAATATTAAACAGGGCCGCCACGGGTGGCACATACAGCATAATGAGCGTGAGCAGCACAGTAACGAGGATCACGCCTACCATCAGCATATTCCGGTTTTTCATGCTGGCAATGAAGGAATAATAGTTGGAACGGTTCACCAGCGTCAGGAAGATGTTGGCGATGATGAGGGTGGTGAATACCATGCTGCGGGTAAGCTGTTCGGAATAGCCCTGCGCTACCGCCCACTGGTACACACCCAGCACGCCGGCGGTGATGAGGAGGCCCTGCAGGATGCAGCGGCCCATCTCCTCCCAGCTGAGGAAGGTTTCATTGATAGGGCGCGGCGGTATTTTCATGACATTTTTTTCCAGCGGTTCATTTTCGTACACGACGGAGCAGGTAGGGCCCATCACTATTTCCAGGAAGATGACGTGCATCGGTGTGAAGATAGCCGGGTACAGCCAGCCGAGGAATAGCGGCAGGGATACCGTGAGGATGATGGGAATATGGATGGCCACGATGTACAACACTGCGCGGCGGATGTTATTGTAGATACGGCGGCCCATGGCTACTGCGTCGACCATCCCGCTCAGGTCGTCCGTACTGAGGATGAGCGCTGCCGCCTGTTTGGCGATCTCCGTGCCTTTGCGCCCCATAGCGATGCCGATGTGGGCGGCCTTGAGCGCCGGCCCGTCGTTGACGCCGTCGCCCGTCATGGCCACGATCTCATTTTCCGCCTTCAGTGCGTTAATGGCCGCCAGCTTTGCTTCCGGGAACATGCGGGTGAAGATATTAACGGATTCCATTTTTACCTGGCGTTCCTTTTCGTCCAGCTGCATGAGGACGTCCCCGTCGATACTGGCCCCTGCCCCGCGCAGTCCGGCCTGGGCCGCGATGGCTTTCGTAGTGGCGCTGTTATCTCCCGTAATAATTTTTACTATTATCCCTGCGTCATAAAATTTATTGAATACCTCTTTGATATTGGCTTTGGGGGGATCATAAAAAGTGATCAGCCCTAAGAAGCGGAATGGGAGCGATTGCTGCTCCGCCGGGAAATCGTTGCCGCTGAATGCAGCGCTGGCAACGCCGAGTACGCGGTAACCCTGGTTGGTAAAGGCCTGCAGCTGCGCCTGGATCTTCTGCCGGCTTTCCTCATCCAGGCGGGCGGCGGCCATAATGGCTTCCGGCGCGCCTTTGGCAGCGATCACGCGGTTGCCGCCGGCATCTTCCAGCACGTGCGTCATCATCGGCGGCGTGCCTCCTAACGGGTACTCATGTACGAAATGATAATTGCTGCGTATATCCTTGTCCGTTATTTTGCCGTAAACGGTATGCAATGTTTTTTCCATGGGATCAAAAGGCACCGGCTCGCTCGCCCACATGGACCAGGTGATGATTTCCCGCGCTGCCGGCGCGTTCCAGCTATCCGGCCCGTACACGGCGTCTGTGGCCAGGTCGTACACGTTATGCAGCTGCATACTGTTTTCCGTAATGGTGCCGGTTTTGTCCGTACAAATTACGGTGGCGCTGCCCAGGGCTTCTACGGTCCGTACCTTTTTCACGATGATGCCCAGCTGCATGAGCCGCCGCGCGCCCAAAGCCATGAACGTGGTAAACGCCACGGGGATTTCTTCCGGGAGGATGGACATGGCCAGGGTAAGGCCTTTCAGCAGGCTGTCGATCACGCTGCCGCTGATGTAATAATTATAGCCCCACACGGCCAGGAACACGGCGATGCCGATGATGGCCATGCCTTTAACGAAAGCGGCGATCTGCTTTTGGAGCAGTGTGGGTTCATCTTTCATGGTGAGGATGGCGCTGCCCAGTTGACCGATCTTTGTTTGCGCGCCTACCTTCTCCACTTTCACGAAGGCGAGGCCGGACGCTACGAGCGTGCCGCTGTACACGGCATTGTCGCCATCCGGGGTTTTAAACACCGTATAGGCTTCCCCGGTAAGGGCGGATTCGTTGACGGAGAAGTCGTTTGCATGGATGACCGTACCATCCGCGTTGATGGTATTGCCTTCTTCCACCACCATGACATCGCCCACCACTACTTCCGCCGTGGGGATGCCCCTGATTTTTTTATGCCGTACGACGAGGGTGAGCGGTTGGTTAATTTTTTTCAGGGCGGCCAAAGCCTGGTTACTGCGGCCTTCCTGGTAGATAGAGATGCCGGACACCACGAGGATGGCGGCGAGCATAAAATAGGCTTCGCTGGTTTCCCCCAAAATGAAATAGATGATAGTGACAGCCACCAGGAGGATGAGCATAGGTTCTGACAGCAGCTCGGACAAGAGTTCCAGCAGCCGGCTTTTCTGCCTGGAGGCGTATTCGTTCTTTCCGAACTGTTGACGGGATTGGGATACGGCCTCGTCGTCCAGGCCGGTAATATGATCGGGTAGCTTCCTGTAATCGGCCATAAGCGGCAGGTTGAAATAAGGTTTGGCTATGAATGTAGGAATTTTTCCGTTGCGGCGGGTTGCTTTTCCGCGACTTTATAGCCGCCTTCCACGCCGTAGGGCGATAGAACGACCTGCCAGAGCTGACTGCAACGCGCCCGGAAGGAGCCTGCGCAGGATTGCAGGTAGTAGTTCCACATCCGGCGGAAAGTAGGATCGTAGTTATCTTTCAGCTCTTCCCAGTGATCGTTGAAACGCTGGTACCAGGCCATGAGGGTTTTATCATAGTTCACGCTGAAGTTCTCCCAGTGTTCCATCACGAAGTACTCTTCGATCGCTTTGCCGATCTGTGCGATGGAGGGGATGGTGGCATGCGGGAATATGTATTTACCCAGCCAGGGATCGGCCATGGTAAAGGAGCGGTTGCCCCCGATGGTATGCAGGAGGAACAGCCCGTTGTCGTGCAGGCAGCTCCGGGCTATTTTCATATAGGCGTGATAGTTACGGTAGCCCACGTGTTCAAACATCCCCAGGGAAGCGATGGCGTCAAACTTCTCCGTCATGCTTCGGTAGTCCATTACGCGGATATCTACCGGGAGACCTTTGCAGCGTTCTGCGGCGAGGCGGGCCTGCTCTTCGGAGATGGTGATGCCGGTCACATGCACGCCATAGTTTTCCGCGGCAAATCTGGCGAAGCTTCCCCAGCCGCAGCCGATGTCCAGCACCGTCATTCCAGGGCGCAGGTGCAGCTTGCGGCAGCTGAGGTCCAGTTTTTCCTCCTGGGCGGCATCCAGGTTACCGGCATGCTCCCAGAAGGCGCAGGTATAGGTCATCCGCTGGTCCAGCATGCGGCTGAAGAGGTCGTTGCCGAGGTCGTAGTGGCGGCGGCCGTTCCTGAACGCCTGCTCCGGATGCTGGAAGTTGAACAGGCGGGATAGCAGGATATCCCTTTTGAGGGCCCAGCTGGCTTTTATCTTTTCGTCCAGGCGGGCTTTGAGGATGTGATAGATGGTTTGGTCCAGGGCAGGACTATCCCACCAGCCGGCCATGTAGGACTCTCCCAGTGCCAGCGATCCGTATTTGAGGACGGCGGGGTAAAAATGTTCATCATGCACATGAATATCCCAGGGCATATCCCCGTTGACGTTGATGCCGGCGGCTGACAGCAGCCTGATTACCATATTTTTACTGCTTTCCATAAATTGAATGGGCTATTACCTGGTTAACAACTGCAAGCCAAAAAAGGTTATCGACTTCAGTAAACGGGCCTGCGTATAGGCGAGGTCGTTATTGAGGGGCCGGTGAATAAGAATAAGTCCGGCCCGTCTACCTCATAAGCAAAATCTAAATTTTTCAGAACCTTCGTTCCGGACATTCCCTGTTAATCCTATAGAGAGAATGTCAATATTTTTTTGGGGGCCGTAAAATAATAAAAAAATGAATATCAACAACAAAATGAATAAAATAAATATATTAAGCGTACTTCGTACGTTTTTAATTAAAACAGTCGTCCTCATCGTCTGCAGGCGCTACTGCGGGGAGCAGGATGGTGAAGCTGGTACCTTTTCCCATCATACTTTCCACGTCGATCCTGCCGCCATTTTGCACGGCAAACTCCCGGCATAGTACCAGCCCGAGGCCGGTGCCCCGTTCGCCGTTGGTGCCATATTCGGGGTGGTTGCTGTAGGAAAACAGCTCCCCTACCTGTTTGGGCGTCATGCCCTTGCCATCGTCGGTGATGGTGATGGCCACCTGGTCGGATTCCAGCCTGGCGGTAATGCGCACATCGCCCCCGGCGTAGCTGAATTTCAGGGCGTTGCTGATGAAATTACGCAGTATCACTGAAACATGATCTCTGTCGGCATACAGCACCACATTTTCATCCACTTTCATATGGATAGCGATGTTCTTCTGCATCAGCTGCAGGCGGAAGAAATACAGCACGTCCGTCACCAGCGGCAGCAGCGGGAACAGCGTTGGATTGGCGTGTATGCCTTTCATACTCCGGCTGCTCCAGCGGAGGATGTTGTCCAGGGAGCCTCCCAGCTGGGCCACTTTTTCGTGCAGGACCTGTGCGGCTTCTTTCATATCCTTTTCAGGGTATTCGCCTTTCAGGAACATATCCAGCAGTACTTCCAGCGTTGCCAGCGGACTCCTTACATCATGCGCCACGATGGAGAACAGCTTTTCCTTATCCTTGTTCATATTGATGAGGTTGGCCCTGGAATCTTCTATCTGCTGCTGGTAATCGGAATGGATGATCTTAAAGAAGGTCAATCCTATCACGGGGAATGCCAGGGAGATGGTAGCGTTTAACCATAGCCGTTCCTTCGGTACGGGCACTACTCCATCCAAATGCTGGGGGAAATAGACGATGCCGAGGAATACGGTGATCAGGAATAAGCAGGACAGTCCGACGACCCACCAGTTGTCGTACACCAGCACGACCACGATTACAATATTGATCAGGAAATATTCTGAACCGTTATGGTAAAAAAAGCCGGTGAACGTGTACACGATGGCGCTGGTAACGATGAGGGATAAACGCGCGGTGAGGTATTTCCGGTTGTAGTGCAGGTACAGGACGCCCAGCGCGCCCAGGGTGGTAGCCAGGTTGAGGCCGGACAACAGGTAGCGGCCCTGGTAGCAGTTGAGCAGGCAAAAGAAGAACATGCATGGAATACAGGGTAAGGCCAGCAGGTTGAGCATCTTGGTGCGGCGCACTTCCATGAAAGGCATGCCCGGATGAACGCCAACATTCACAATGGCATTCCAGAGATTGACAATCTTTTCATTTACTGTGCGCCGCAGATCATTTAGCATAGGACTACAAATATACCCTGAATTTTCGATGCAACATTTGAATGTAGAATTATTGTAATAAGATGAAAATGTGCAGATTGGGTATAAGGGCTTATTTCTTCAGATAGGGCAGCAATGCCTTGCGCCATATATCGTACCCCTTGCTGTTCATGTGCAGCATGTCGTCCAGGAAGAGTTCGGGCCTGTTGTGGCCTTTGGCGTCCAGCATCGGGCGGAAGACGTCCACAAACTGCATGTGTGGCTGGCTGGCCACGTAGTCCCTGATCAGCTTATTGGCGGCTTTGATCTTGTCCATGAACTTTTCCCGGGAAGGGCTTGGCTTGATGGAGATGTACACGATCGGCGTCTGCGGCAGTTTTGCACGAATGGCAGTCAGCAGTTGTTGGGTATGATGCAGGATGGTATCGGCGGTGTATTCTTCCTTTGCGGCATCGTTATCACCTACGTAAATCACTATTTGTTTGGGTTGGTAGGCAAATACCAGGTCGTTCAGGTAAAAAATAATGTCGTTGATGACAGCCCCTCCTACCCCTCTGTTCATGGCGGTGTAAGGCGCAAAGGTCCTTTCCAGGTCGCCCCATTTACGGATGGAGGAGCTCCCGATAAACAGCAGCGGATGGGCCGGCGGCGTGTACAGCTGGTCGTACTTTTTGATGGTTTGCACATCCTCCCAGTAACGGGGTTTTTCCTGTGCGGTTGCGGCCAGTGTAAGTACTGCCGCAACCATCACTGATAGTAATTTTTTCATAACATGTATTGATTAAAGATCGGCGGACAAATTATAAAATTCCGGCAGAAAGTTATTGAATATTCACCTGCTGCGGGGCAACGTTTTGTCCGTACACTTCTACCAGCGCATTGCCTGAGGCGGCTGCCCTGTCGCCGCTGATCACGATCTGCCGCTCTTCACCCGGTAATACCGACACGTAATTATCGGAGTAAAATACCGGCAATATTCTTTCTTTAGTTTTCGCATCCAGCAGGGAAACCCGGTTGAAAAAGGCGACCGGCCCGTTTGCAGGGTTATGGATGGTAACGAGTACTTCCTGATTTCGGCGTATAGCCGTGATCGTTGGTTTGACCGGCCGCAGCTCCTGTAAGCCGCTGTAGTTACCATCTGCCGCAGGCAACCAATAGAAATTATCATCTATTATTTCCTTGCGGAGATTACGGAGCCGCAGGGAAAGGAAGAGGCCCTTTTTCTCTTTCAGTGCGTCCAGCTTTGTTTTCAATTCAATATGGCGTTGGACATTCGACGGGGTTGCCTCCACGAATAATTGATCTATGGGATATTGTTTGCCGGCCATATCGTATGCGTGTACATCCAGCATGAGATCGCGGTGGTATTGGAAGGTATTGTTCGCCACCATGACGATTTTATTCACCGGGTCGTACATGGCGTGCAAGGGCTTGCTGCCGCTGCGGAGGCCATACAGGCAGGCGTTGGGATCGAGGTAATAATCGTACATCTGTCCCCGTAAGGCCGTCCATGGATTCTGCGTTTTCCAGATGATGGTACCGGTGTACCAGTCCCACATATGCGCGCTGAAGCCTTCCATCAGGGCGCGGTACTGGTCGTAATTGACCAGTTGCGCTTTGTTGGCCCAGTCTTCCAGGTTTTTCGCGGGGCCATATGGCGCCAGGTGGTTGTCATAGGAGATGTATTTGTGATAATCCCATACGCTGTCCACTTTATTGGCTGCAAAGTCAGGCGCTACAAGGTTTTCGGCCGGGAGGAATCTTTTGAGGCTGGCGATATCCCCCACGCCCACGGAGCCTACTTCCGAGTTGAACGGGAAGGTGCGGTGGGCCCAAAAGCGCTCTATTGGCTGGATGCCGTAAGGCCCGTCCCCATTGCCGCCGATGAAGTTGTAGGACATGCTGTCGGTATTGGAATAGTCGAAGAAGTAGCGGGTCCCATCCAGCACCGGGAGGATGCTATCCTTCATGGCGGCGAGGATGTCCTGCGGCGGGGTGATTTCATTACCGCCGCACCAGATTGCGAGGGATGGGTAGTTGCGCAGCATTTTTACCTGGTCCGCCACGCTGCGGATAAACAGGCCGTGGTCGTTGGGATACTGGCGGCGGGTCCACTGGTCGTCCTTCTTTTTAGGGTCGAGCCAGCGGCCGTTGCAGTCGCCGGACATCCAGAAGTCCTGGAACACCAGCAGGCCGTATTTATCGCAGGCTTCGAAGAACTCGGGCCTTTCCGTGAGGCTGCCGCCCCAGATGCGGATGAGGTTGAGGTTCATATCGCGGTGGAAGCGCACTTCCGCGTCGTAGCGTTCTTTGCTGAAGCGGAACATAGCGTCGGAGGTGATCCAGTTGCCGCCTTTGATAAAGATGCGTTGTCCGTTTACGCGGATTTCCCTGCTGCGGGTGTGGGTGTTCCAGGCTGTTTGTATTTCCCGTACGCCCACCTCTACGTTTTCCCGGTCGCTCACTTTGCCGTTGGCGGTGAATTCCAGCGGCAGCTGGTAGAGGTGCTGGGGGCCGTAGCCGGCGGGCCACCAGAGCCGGGGGTTGTCCAGCTGCAGGTCCGGCAGGGCGACCGTCGTAATACCTTTAGGGGCAAGGGTTACCTGTTGCTGAATCGATTTACCATTCAATACATATTTAAGCACGCCGGATACAGCGGTAGCAGCGGCGTTTTCCAGCGTGGCGGATACTTTGATAGTGGCGGGCGCCTGAGGGCCTTCCGGCTGGCGTATGCCTGGCACGAGGGTGATGACGTGCGGGTCCTTGATACGTACGGCGCCGGTTTTTTCGATGGTTACTTTATCCCAGATGCCGGTATTGCGGTCCCGCATGGGTTGGATCCAGTCCCACCCTGCCGTGTACTGCGGGCCTACGTTGCGCGCGATGGCGCCATCGCCTCCCTGGCCGCCGTTGGGGTTCCCGGGTATCGCCGGCGGATATACGATGACTGCCAGGCGGTTTTTACCATCCCTGGCGAGGAAGGAAGTGATGTTATAGGTTTGGCGCAGGTAAGCGCCGTGGTGCGTGGCGGGGTTTACTTTTTTTCCGTTCAGGTAGATATCGCAGCCGTCATTCACGCCGCGCAGGTGCAGCCATACCTGCCCGTCCGCAGCGGGGGCGGGTTCGGTGAAGTCCTTAACGAACCAGCGGGTATAGTATTCCGGCCCGGTGGCATAGATATCCGGGATACGGTTGTTGTTCATGCCGAAGAAAGGGTCCGGTACTTGTTTGTTGTGCAGCATGGTGGTGAGGACGGTGCCCGGCACGATGGCGGGTTGCCAGTTGCGGAGTTGCTGCCCGGGTTGGGAGATGGCGGTTCCGTCGAGCTTTACTTCCTTTATTGGCATTGATTTCCAGTCGCTGTTCAGCTCATATTGTTCCTGGGCGCGGAGGTGGGCGCCGGCGAGGAGTATGAGTGAGGATAAGATGAGTCGTTGCGTCATTGTGGTGTGTTTAATGGTGAAAGTTAGTTTTTTTCTCGCAGAGGGGCATAAGGGGGCGTAAGCACGCGGAGGATTGGAGGGGAGTTTTTTCTCGCAGAGGGGCAGAGGGGGCATAAGCACGCAAAGATTGGAGGGGAATAAAAAAGGGACAAATGGGTTTAAACCAAGGGGATGATGGTTAGTCATTTTATTGGGCCCGGAGGGATTGGGATTGCGGGTATGTGGCAGCGTAATCAACCAACGGGCCCCCGGTGCTGTTATACCCTTACCGGATTGTCATTATTTCACCAGTAACAACCCTCTTCATGCGACAATTAATCACCGGGCTGCTGTTGCTTTGTTGCCTCACGGCGGCAGGGCAAGACATCAGCTGGCCAAAAGAAATCCCCATCAACGGCGGCGGCAGGATCACTATCTACCAGCCCCAACCCGAAAGCTTGCAGGGCAATAATCTTTTTATTCGTGCAGCCGTATCCGTTAGGGAAACCGGTTCCTCGGAGCCCATCTTTGGCGTGGTGTGGGCCAACTGCCTCATGAATACCGATAAAATCAATCGCACTACCACGCTGGAAACACTGAACGTAACGCGGATAAAGATTCCTGACATTACGGACAACAGCAGGCTCCTGCAAATTTCCAGCCTGCTGGAAAAGGAAGTGCCGAAATGGGACCTGACCATGTCCCTCGATGAACTGCTCACCTCCGTAAGGGCGGAGCAACGCATCCGGGATAACAACATCAACACCGATCCGCCCGAGGTGATTTACCGGACCAAGCCCTCCCTGCTCGTAATCATGGACGGCGAGCCCCGCCTGCAGCTGGATAAAGACCTGAATATGCAGCGGGTGGTCAATACCCCGAACCTTATTGTACAGAATCCGACCGACAAAAGGTACTATTTATACGGCGGGACCTTCTGGTACTCTTCCAATGATGCGAAATCAGGGTATGTAGTGCATCGGAACATCCCGGCCACTATCAGGACCATTGACGCGGACCTTAAAGCGAAGGAGCAAAATGACTCTCTCCCCAAATTTAACAACCCACTCCCCCTTGATATAATAGTGCGTACCACGCCGGCAGAGCTGATACAAACAGACGGACCGGCCTCCTATAAAAACCTCCAGGGCACCAGCCTGCTATATGTCGATAACTCCCTGGAAGATATTTTCAAAGACATCAACACCCAGCTGAACTACATCCTGCTGGCAGGCAGATGGTACAGCTCCCCTTCCCTGCAGGGACCCTGGAAGTACGTGCCCAGCGACGAGCTGCCGGCAGATTTTGCAAAGATTCCCGAAGGGTCCGAAAAGGACGGCGTGCTGGCCAATGTAGCCGGTACCGCCGCCGCAGAAGAAGCCGTGGTGGATGCGGAAATCCCGCAGACGGCCAAGGTAGACCGTTCCAGCGCACAAACGAACGTGACGTACGACGGCGCGCCACGGTTTCAACCCATCGAAGGCACTAACCTCTCACTGGCGGAAAACAGCAACCTGACCGTCCTGCAGGCCGGTAACCGGTTCTATGCGGTGGACAATGGCGTGTGGTTTACCAGCAACTCCGCTACCGGCCCCTGGGAACTGAGTACGGACCGCCCGGCGGACGTGGACCGCATCCCCGCCACCAGCGAGGCTTACAACACCCGCTACGTCTATATTTACGAAGTAACTCCCCAATATATCTATACCGGCTATACGCCGGGATATCTCAACTGCTACATCTACGGCCCTACCATCGTTTGGGGCACCGGCTGGCGCTACCGGCCATGGTGGGGACCTGTCTATTACCCACGGCCGCTGACCTGGGGCTTTGGCGTAAGCTACAACCCCTGGTATGGATGGAGCCTGGGCTTCGGATGGACGTTCAACTTCGGCTGGATGAACTTCCGCTATTGGAGCGGCGGATATTACGGCGGCTGGTTCGGCCCTCCGTTGTACCGCCCTCCGTTCAGGCCCTGGGGTTATAACGGCGGATACTACGGCCGCCCGCACTGGAGTATTAACAGGCCAAATATCAATTACAACCGGCCAATCAATGCAGGCCAACGGCCGGTCAGAGGCGGGAATACCTATCCCGGCAGACCGGGGATCAGCAATAATTTGTACCGGGACCGGGTGAATATACAAACGGTGGACAGGCCGTCGAGGCTGCCGGGTGGGAATGACAGGCCTTCGAGGGTGCCGGGGAATGTTACGCCGGGTGCTGACAGGCCTTCCAGAGTGCCTGGGAATGTTGCACCGGGAGGGAATGACAGGCCTTCCAGAGTACCGGGCAGTGTTACGCCAGGGGGGAATGACAGACCTTCCAGAGTGCCTGGCAATGTTACGCCGGGTGGTAACGACAGGCCTTCCAGAATACCCGGCAATGTTACGCCGGGTGGTAACGACAGGCCTTCCAGAGTCCCCGGTAATATTACGCCGGGTGGTAACGACCAGCCATCCCGCGTTCCCGGCAATTCCAACCGCCTCCCTACCCGGCCGGAAGCCCGGCCTTCGCGCGGACAAAACAACATCATGTCCGACGGGGATGGCAACATCTACCGCCGCCAAAACAACAGCTGGCAACAACGGCAGAACAACGGCTGGCGGGTAGCGCCTCCGCCCCAACAGCAGCAGATGCAACGCATACAAATGCAGCGCGACCGCGGCGGCATGCGGCAACAGAACTTCAGCACGCCGCCACGGCCTGCGCCACGCACCGCGCCTTCCGGCGGTGGCGGCAGACCAAGAAGAGGATAATGATAACGCGGCTCCGGCAACCTGACCGGAGCCGCTTTTTATTTCAGCATGGCGATGGCTTCCATGAACTGTTTGAAGTAAGCGTCGCCGATAGGCACATGGTATTGCTGTATAAAAATCCGCTGCCTTTCAATGCTGTCGATCTTATTCAACGCAACGATGAAGGATTTATGCACCCGCATAAACTCCTTGCCCAGCGCGTCTTCGAAGCTGCGCAGGTTTTGCAGGGTGAGGATTTTTTGCGTAGGCGTTTGGATGGCTACGTAATTGCGCAGGGCTTCGATGTAGAGGATATCGCTGATGTCGAGCCGGATGATGCGCTTATCCGTACGCACAAAAAGATGCTTGCCCAGGTTGGCGGAAGGCTTTTCCGGCAAGGCTCTGCGACTGACGGCGCGTTGCACCGCTTTCACAAACCGCTCAAAGGAAACGGGTTTCAGCAGGTAGTCCAGCGCTTCTTTTTCAAATCCCTCCACCGCGTAATCGTCGTACGCGGAAACGATGATGACGGAAGCGTCGTTTTGCAGCAGCTGCATAAACTCCATGCCGCTGAGCTCCGGCATCTGTATGTCGAGAAACACCAGGTCCACCGGGTTGCTTTTCATAAACGCCAGCGCCTCCAGCGGATTATTGAAACTGCGCAGGAGTTCCAGCTCCGGCATCTTTTTAATGAAGGCCAGCAGCACCTGTATGGCCAGCGGCTCATCGTCTACCACAATACATTTTAACGCCATATTACCAGTATATTTTCAGGTGGCATTGATAGTCCGCTTCCGTATCAGTGATGTGCAGTTCGTGCTTTTGCGGATAGATCAGCTGTAAGCGCTTGCGTACATTTTCCAGTCCTATGCCACCGGTTTTATCTTTATTGAAAATCGATTTTTTATTACTTACCACGAAGCTCAGCGCCTGCTCATCCCCTTCCAAAGCAATGGTAACGGGGCTTTGCGGCTGATTGGTGACGCCGTGTTTAAACGCGTTCTCCACAAAGGGCACCAGCAGCATCGGCGCAATCTGTTTATCAGGCAGGGTTTCCGCGAAGTTTGCCCGGATACCATCCTTCACGCCTGTACGTAGTTGCTGCAGGCTAATGAAATCCTGCAGGTACTGCACTTCTTCGCGGATCGGGCTGCGAAAGTCAATATCATCCGGCTGGTCCAGCATATAGCTCAGGAGGTGCACCAGCGTATTATTGGCCGGCGCCACTTCCGGGGAGTTGGTGATGGCCAGCGCGTAAATGCTGTTCAGGCTGTTGATGAGGAAATGGGAATTGAGCTGCATTTTCAGGAAGCCTGATTCCGCCCTGGTTTGCTGCTGGCGGAGCAGGGCCCTGCGCTTATCTTCCCGGAGCCAGTGCAGGAAGAGGCGGCCGGCAAAAGCGGCGGCCAGCAGCACGAGGCTGGTCCATAAGGCGTTGATAAAATAAGCGCCGTAGGTGGTAAATACCTCAATGCGGCGGCGACTCATGAGATCGTACCGGTAGCCCTGGTACAGCATAATCGTGGGAAAAACTTTTGCCGCTACCAGGTATTTGAAGCTGTTACACACCGTCAGCAACGGGATTACCCGCAGCAGTAAGCGTTGCCAGCTGCGCGTACGCAGGAAGGCAGGCACGATCCACCGGAAGTAAATATAGAACTGGAAAAAGTTGAACAGGCCGAATACGCCTTCCCGGATGGCCAGCACCGTCAGGCTTTCCCGGGTGTACACGGTGAGGGTAAACAGGCCCATGCCGAGTACCGTTGCCATATAGAGCAACAGCAACCATAAAAATTCGCGGCTATTTTTCCTGTTCACGTTCATGATGATTTATGCGACGGCCACCTGCCGGCCTTTAATTTCCAATACCGGTTTTTGCTGTTCGATCCGGATGTCAATCAGTAACCTTCCCTGGTAATGCTGCAACTGCCCCAGCTGCTTTTCCGCTGCCAGCAAGAGCTCCATGGGAATGGCGCGGATGCCTTCCTCCTCCCCCGTCACTTGTAATTCCAGCTGCTGGTGGGGATAGAGGCATGCCCGCAGGGAAATGTATTGTTGTAAAAAGTAGAGTTCTTTTTTGAGCGTGGTAACGCCTTCCGTCGTTTCCTTATCATAGAGCAGGTAGCGCAGTAACTCGGAGATGAGGAGAATGGCCTGCACGCCTTCTTCGCCGCGGCGGAATTCGTCCGTCAGCAAAGGGTTCAGCGCCTTCAGGTGTTGCAGCAGCAACTGCGAGCCGGCACTCAGGCGGGAAGCGTTGGAGGCAACGAGGGAGAGCTGGCTCTCCATCGGATCTTCGTTGCGGTAGTCCAGGAAGAGGCGGTAGCCAAATGCCAGGATCACCACGCCTATACTGGTTTTAAAGGCCATCCGGCTATATTCCCAAAAGGTAAATAAAGTAGGGGCTATGGGTTTTCCCCCCTTCGGGGAGAGTAATGAGATCATCTTCTGCAGCACCACATCGGCTCCTATCCATTTCCCCACGCCATATTTCAGGCAGGTAAAGGCCGCTGCCGTGGCAACAGCTATCCAGACGGACCTGAAATAACGGTGTTCCTTAACGGGTTGATTGATCAGCCAGAACACCAGCAGGTAAAAGAGGTGGAAGTTGATGAGGCCATAGAGGAAATAACGTATCAGCAGCCAGCGGGTGGCAAAGGTAGTCGCAAATGCGTAGGGCAGCTGCCGGTAGGTGTACAACAGCAACAGCGCCACGAAGATGGCCAGGTGTACGAGATAGCGGTATGGTTCCTTATGCGCTTTCATATGATCAGGCGATGAAATTACATTAATCTGCCCGTAGATGGCGGGAATTAAGGCATTCTTTTTTTCGTACCTGTAAAAATCCTGATTGTACTTTTTTTCATTCCGTACGTCCTTTTTCCGCTACAGTAATAAAGCGGATAAGTACCTTGGGAGCCTATTCCAGCTGGGTATCCATTACAAAAATCAACCAACTATTGTATGAGAAAGCTAATTATCTTATCCCTTTCTTTGCTTTTAGGGGGCAGCATGACCGCTGCGGCGCAACAAATACTCAGGGGAACGGTAAAGGACTCCCTGACCAAACAACCGGTACCCGGAGCCACGGTAAAAGTAATAGGCAGTACCAAAGGCGCTACCACCAATGCGGAGGGCGAATTTGAACTGAACGTACCGGCCAATGCCCAACTGCAGATTTCGAGCATGGGTTTTGAAAATGTGATCATCAAAGCTTCGCTGATCAGCACCGGGCCGGTATTGATGAAAGTGCGTGCGGTGGATTTGAACAGCACCGTAATAGTGGGCTATGGTTCCCAGCAACGGGCGACGGTGACCAATTCCATTTCCACCGTGGGCAGCGCCGCCCTTGCGCCGGAAAAAAACATCGTCAGCGACGCCGGCAAAGCCCTCCAAGGCAGGGTGGCCGGGGTGTGGGTGGCCAACACCAGCGGCAGCCCCGGTAACAGCCCGAATATCCAGATCAGGGGCGCGCAATCCGTGGCAGCCTCCAATACAAACCCCCTACTCGTAATCGACGGACTGATCGTCGAAGGCGGCAGCATCAACCTAAACACCATCAACCCGCAGGATATTGAAAGCATGGAAGTGCTGAAAGACGCCGCTTCCGCCGCTATCTACGGCGCCAGGGGCAGCAGCGGCGTGATCATCATCACCACCAAAAAAGGAAAGTTCAACAGCAAACCAACCTTTAACGTGAACGCCTATACGGGAGTGAACAATGTGCATACTTCCCGGCGCATGCTTACTTCTGAAGAATATAAATCCGCTTTCCTGGATGCCCGCAACAACCGCCTGGCAGACATTAACCGGCTGCTCAACGATCCGAACGCCAACCTGGACCCTAACCAGAAAAGCCAGTTGAACAATGAAATCAAAACGCTGACTTCGCAGGTAAACGGACTGAATGTAGCCAACCGAAGCACCAACTGGATTGAGAAGATCAAAAATAAAAACGCTCCTGTCAGCAACGTACAGGCCAGCATGAGCGGCGGCGGGGAAAAGAACAGTTACTTCATGTCCCTCGGCCGTTATTCCGAAGAAGTGGTCTGGGGCACCGGCCGGTTTGAGCGCTATACCGGCCGGCTGGACGTTACGCAGGCCGTGAACAACTGGCTGAAACTCAACGGAGGCCTGTCTATCAACCAGAGCGTATCCAAAAATATTTCCAACCCCATCGCCTATGCGTTCCAGGCCAGGCCCGATACGCCGGAGGAACCTATCTACAATGCAGATGGTACGCTGGGGTATTACATTGGTATGCAGCAACACCCGCTGGGCGCCATGCTCGATAATAAGAACCGCTATAAAACCAACAGTTATATCGGCAAGCTGGCAGCTGACGTCACTATCACAAAGGATTTGCAATTCCGCTCTGCTTTTAATGCAGGAAAAGTGAATACCATCAGCAGGGATTTCTATTCTCCCTATACCTACCTGGGTAAGTCCGGTGGCGGCTCTACCAAAACTTCCGGTACGGACAATTTCAACTTTACGTTCGACAACTACTTCACTTACAACAAGCGTATCAGTCGCCTGGGCATCAATGCCACAGCAGGTTACACGTACTACAGCAACGAGTTGAGCAGCCTCGGGTACGACCTCACCGGCTACCCGAAAGTGGACGGCATCACCGGCCCGGGGGCAGGCTCCGCCTATGGCAGCATTGGCGCGATTGCGAATTACAATACGTACAGCAAAGAATTGTCCGACGGATACTTTCTCCGTACGGGTATGGACTGGCAGGGCAAATACCTGCTGAACGCCAGCATCCGGCGGGACGGCTCCTCCAAGCTCCTGAAGGAAAACCGTTACAGCTGGTTCCCCTCCATCTCCGGCGGATGGGATATCGCCAAAGAAAATTTCCTCTATGGCAACCGCTTGATTTCCCAGCTGAAACTCCGCACCAGCTACGGCATCAGCGGCAACATGCGGCCGTTGGGCTTATGGGATGCGCAAAACCTCCTGGTGGCCACCAGCTACAACGGCGTTTCCGCCTTGCAGATGAACGGCCTCATTGGCAATCCTAATATCCGCTGGGAACGCACCAAACAGGTGGATGCCGGCATTGACGCGACGTTGCTCCAGAACCGCCTGACGCTGGCGGTGGATTACTACAGCAAACTTACGGATGGCCTCATGAGCAGGAACGAAATCTCCTGGATATACGGCGCACAGTCCATCCCGGACAATATCGGTAACATCCGCAACCGCGGCGTGGATGTGGAGATGGCCCTCAGCAGCAAGGCCGGCAGGGCTTTCAGCTGGAAGGTGGCCACCAACTTCAATGTGAACCGGAATAAGATCATCAGCCTCAAGGACTCCCTGACCAACTACGGGACCTTTATTTTTGGCGGCCCGCAATCCAAAGCAAAAGTAGGCCAGTCCGTAGGTTCCGTGATGGTGTATGAATCCCTGGGCGTGGATCCACAAACCGGCGATATGGTATATAAGGATCAAAACAAAGACGGCAAATGGGACTCCAATGATATGATCACCGTGCCCATCGCCGTGCCGGCATTTACCGGCGGCACCACTATCACGATGGGGTACAAAGGGTTTAGCCTGGAAGCGCTGTTCAGCTATGTCTCCGGCAATAAGATCTATGACTATTACGAGCAGACGCTGCGCAGTTATGATATCGACTTCTATGGCGCGATGCCGAATATGTTCGACATCGTGAACAAACGCTGGCGCAAGGCCGGGGATGTAACGGACGTGCCGAGGGCCATCACCGGCAGGCATGGAGCGGGGCAAACGGCGGACTGGAACTACCGCCCTTCCACGCAGTTCATCTACAACGCTTCCTACTTCCGCCTGCGCAACGTTACGCTGGGCTACACGGTGCCTGCCACGGTGCTGACCAAAGTAAAAATGACTTCAGCACGGGTATATGTAGCGGCGCAAAACCTCTTCACCATAACGAAGTACATCGGCTTTGATCCGGAAGCGGCTTCCAACTCCGGAATTGTTACTTCCAACATGCCAAACCCGCAATCCGCCGTTATCGGTCTTGACCTGACATTCTAAATCGTTTGCCACATGAAATGCTTAAGATATCCGCTCCTCATAGCTACGGCCTGTTTACTGGCATCCTGCAGTAAGAACCTGGATGAAATAGTGCCGGACACGCAAATCAGTTTCGACAAACTTACCAGCACTAATCTGCCGCTGGTGATCAATGGCGCGAAGCTGACGTTTACAAAGAACAATTCATTGTATTCCTTTTATGGCTACCAGGATGTAATGTCCGACGACTTTACGTCGATGACTTTTCCTACCTGGGAGGTCAACAATGTATCCCCGCTGGACAACGGGCTGACTTTCGTTTTCCGCCAGCCCTATGCCACCATTGCCATGGTGAATATGGTGATCCGTTATGAACAGGCGCATGCCGGCGATACGGCCATCCGCATGGCCGCCGGCGAGGCATACCTGCTGCGGGCCTACTCCTACCAATGGCTGGCCGATCACTTTGGCGGCGTACCGCTGGTATATGGCAACGAAGATCCCAAGCAGCGCGGGGTGCGCAACACCGTAGCCGAAGTGGAGGCGCAGGTGGAAAAAGACCTGCTCAAAGCGGCAGAGCTGCTGGACGATTACAGTAATCCGCTCACCGGCTCCAGGCAGGCCGCGCAGCTGCTGCTGGCGCGCCTTTACCTCAACCAGGGTAAAAACGATGCGGCGCTGCAGCTCGCCAACGCGGTGATCAGCTCCGGCAAACTGGCGCTGAGCAACAACTTCGGCGATATTTTCAAATCCGGCGTAAACAGTACGGAAGCGGTGTTCAAACTCAACGAAACACCCGTGCCTACTTCCAATATGTACGGCATGCCTAACCTCCTGGGGCCGGGGAAAGAAGCAGGAGCCAGCATTGCCGGCAATGGCAACAACTGGGTGGATTCCGCGATTGTAAAATCCTATGAATCCACTGACGTACGCCGGGCATTTTATGTACGCGCAAAAGGCGCCAGCATTGCAGACACCGTGTACTTCCTCACCAAGTACCCGCAGGAAAATACCAACTCCTATCCCCTTTGCAGGTACAGCGAGGCGTTTTTGATTGTGGCAGAAGCTAATGCCCGCAAGGGTACAGTAGACGTGACGGCGTTCAATCAACTGCGCAGCGCGCGCAAAGCCAGCGTGAAGCGCAACAGCGACTATGCGTCTGCGACGGCATTCCTCACGGAGATTGAAGCGGAGCGCAGGCGCGAATTTGTGGGCGAGCGCCAACGCTGGCAGGATATGCAGCGCTTCGGCAAAAGGGAAGCCTGGATAAAATCCTTTGGCGCGCCCGCCAGTCACGCCCTGCTGCCGATACCTTCCAGGGAATTTTCTATTAATCCTTACCTGGAACAAATTCCGGATTACAGCAAATAGCTTTTTAAATCAAGGGATAATTCAGGATTACAGCAAGTAGCTATCTAATTCAAGGAATAATTCCGGATTACAGCAAACAGCTTTTTAATTCAACAAACAATTCCACCTTACCGCAAGTAACTTTTTAAATCAACATACCACCAATGAAAAAAGCAGTATTAAAGATGTGGATGCCGCTGGCAATTTTGGCCATGCCAACAACCCTGCTGGCGCAGCAGGATAAAGTGGTAAAATCCATTACTGTAAAAGGAACCGTGCAATTTACAGATCCCAACCAGAAGGAGCATAAAGTATGGCTCATGAAAGATGGACTCAACGGCAAAGGCGTAGCGGTAGACAGCGCGCTGATTGGCCCGGACAATACTTTTTCCTTTAAGCTGAAACAGGACCACCAGGGCGTTTATACGATCAATGCTATGTATTGGGACTATGCCACCTTTTGGAGCGACGCCGATGTAAAAGTACAGATGCGCGGTTATGACACCGCCCGGATGAAGATCAAGATTCCGCATTACAACTTCGTGGAAGGCTCGTACGACAATGGTTTCATCCAGCTCAGCAAGCTGAATTCGGATTTGAATTACCTGCGGATGATCGATGAATACAACCTCGATTATTACCTGAAACAAAAGAATGACAGCAATGTAAAGGCGTATAAGAATGAAAGGCGCATTTACAATCCGCTGGATGAAGACTATCAGCGCCGCAACGAAGCGTTGATACAGGCCTATGCTAACAGGCCGGTGCTGATCTATGCCATCCGCGGCATGGCCGGCACTGAAGCAGGCGAAAAGTATGACAAGGCCATGAAGCTGCTGGACCAGCTGGTAGCCAAATACCCATGGCTCACCGAAGCGAAGGCGCTGAAAGAAAATATCATCTACAATACCAACCAGGCCAGGAAACTGAAAACAGGGCAACCCATGCCATCCGTGAACTACCCGATGCCGGATGGCAAACTGGCCGGGCTGGACCAGTACAAAGGCAAATACCTGCTGGTTGACTTCTGGGCCAGCTGGTGCGGACCATGCCGCCAGGCCATCCCGAAAGTGAAGGAATTGTACAATGCCTATAAGGACCGTGGTTTTGATGTAGCGAGTATCTCCATCGACACGGATAAAAAAGCCTGGCAGAAAGCGATGACGGAAGAAAACATGCCCTGGCTGCAACTCCTGAGCGACAATAAGGACAAGACCATGAAAGAATTCCAGTTCTCAGGCATTCCAACCATGTACCTGGTAGACCCGGATGGCAACATCATGGAACGCTTCACCGGTTTTACCGAAGAGGCGCAGGCTACCGTTAAAAATATCCTGGAAAAAGGCGCGAAAGCCGCCCCTAAAAAAGTAATGAGCGCTCCCATGATGGGATTCTAAACCGAACTATATGATGCAAAAATCCACCATTATCCTGGCCAGCACAATGTTGCTGGCCACCCTTTCCCGGGCGCAGGAAAAGCGGTATGCGATCAGTGCCGATATTGCCGGCGCAGCCGGTTACCGGCTGTCCGCCTCCGTTGTAGACGGCATGCACCGGACAACCGATACCGGGCATGTACGGTCAGGCGACCATTTTGAATTTGCCGGCACGATCAAAGGTCCGGCTTTGGTAATGATGAGCAGCAACCATCCTTCCGCCAGGTTCGAAATGGTAAAAGGCGGCATGTTTATGCCAGCCCCTACCCTCGAATTTTTTATAGATGACAAACCCGTTACCATCAAGGGCGATGCCAGTGAACTGTTTAGCGCCACTGTTACAGGCGGCAAGCTAAACGAAGCATTCAACAGCCTGAAAAAGAAAACGGTACCGCTTACACGAAAAATCTGGGAGTTGCGGCGGGAGATGACGAAATACAAAACGCCGGCGGACAGCAATCAGCGAAAGGCCATCAGCGCCAGCATCCAACAGCTTGCGGACGAACAGGAAAAACTACAGAAGGCATTCATTGCCTCGCACCCCAAATCCTACGTCAGCGTGGTGTTGCTGAGCCGCTTATATGAAAGCTATGCCATCAACGACCTGGAAAAGGCATTTAACCAACTTTCCCCGGATATGAAAGCTACGCCGATGGGCAGTAACCTGGCGGAACGTATCAAAGGGATCAGGACGACTGCTGTGGGGAGTAAAGCGCCGGCATTCACGAAGAAAGACCTGAACGGCAACCCGCTCTCCCTTAGTTCTCTCACCGGAAAATACCTTTTAATTGATTTCTGGGGCAGCTGGTGCGGCCCTTGCCGGCAGGGTAATCCGCATCTGAAGGAATTATATGCAAAATACAAGGAGAAAGGATTTGAGATCCTCGGTATAGCCAGCGAAAAATCGGCCGAACTGGCGGATGCAGAAGAGAAATGGAAAAAGGCGGTGCAAACAGATGGCCTGCCCTGGCTGCATGTACTGAACGATTACGATAAGGATCAGCAGGACCTGGTGGCCATGTACGCCGTATCCGGTTTCCCGACGAAACTGTTGCTGGATAAAAGCGGCAGGATCATCTTTAAAGAAGTAGGTACCGGCGGAGATGAGCTGGATAAGGAACTGAGAAAGATATTCGGAGAGTAAGGGGCGGGTACTGCCACAGTACTGGTTCCTATTCCCGAGGTTGGTTTTTTATTTTAGTACGAAAAAGTCCCCTGCGTTTGCAGGGGACTTTCGGTTTTATTTCCATCCAAAGTATTCGCTGGCATTATTATAACAGATATCCTTCACCATATTTCCTACCAGTTCCATATCATCCGGTATCTCTCCTTTCTCCATCTCCTCCCCGAGTATATCGCAGAGCAGGCGGCGGAAGTACTCGTGGCGGGGGTAAGAGAGGAAGCTGCGGGAGTCCGTCAGCATGCCCACAAAGCGGGATAAGAGGCCCATATTCGACAGCGCGTTCATCTGCCGGGTCATCCCCTCTTTCTGATCCAGGAACCACCAGGCGGCGCCAAACTGCACCTTGCCGGCAATGCTGCCATCATTGAAGTTACCCGTCATGGTGGCCATCAGTTCATTATCTGCGGGGTTGAGGTTGTAGATGATGGTTTTGGTCAGCTGGTCATTGCTGTCCAGCCGGTCCAGGAACTTCGCCAGGGCGCGTGCCTGCGAGAAGTCGCCGATGGAATCCCAGCCGGTATCAGGGCCCAGCTGGCGCATCATGCGGGAGTTGTTGTTACGCAAGGCGCCCAGGTGGTATTGCTGTACCCAGCCTTTCTTCCAGTCCATCACGGCGAGTTCAAAGAGCAGGGCGGATTTGATTTTACGTATATCCGTCAGCGATAGTTGCCTGCCGGCCCTTACCTCGTTGAAGATGCTGCGCACTTCCGCCTCCGTATAGGCGTCCGCGTAAATTTCCTCGATACCGTGATCGGATACGGTACAGCCGTTTTCCGCAAAGAAGTCGTGCCGCTGCTGCAGTACCTGCAGCAGATCGTCGTAGGTACGGATGCTGGCGTTAGCCGCCTGTTCCAGCTTTTGGAGGTAGGCGTTATACACCGCGGGGTTATCCACGTTCATCGCGGCATCCGGGCGGAAGGCCGGGAATATGCGGATACCGAAGTTTTCGGCTTTCATTTGCTGGTGGTACCGGAGGTCGTCCGCCGGATCGTCCGTGGTGCATACCACTTTTACATGGCGGCTACGGAGCAGTCCACGCACGCTGTATTCCGGCTGTTGGAGCAGCTGGCTGGCATGGTCGTACACCTTCCGGGCAGAGGCGCTGTTGAGGATATCATTCACCCCGAAGTAGCGCTGCAGCTCCAGGTGCGTCCAGTGGTAGAGCGGGTTGCGCAGGGTTTTTGGAACGGTGGCCGCCCATTGCTCAAACTTCTCGTAATCGGATTTATCGCCGGTGCAATAGCTTTCATGCACCCCGTTGATGCGCATGGCGCGCCATTTATAGTGATCGCCGTACAGCCATGCCTGCGTGATATTTTCAAACTGGGTATCGGCTGCAATCTGCGCGGGTGGCAGGTGGCAATGGTAATCGATAATCGGCATCTCCTTCGCAAAATCATGGTACAAGCGTTCGGCGGTACCTGTATTCAGCAGGAAGTTCTCGTCCAGAAATTTCTTTCTCATCTGTTTGTGGAATTTGAATATTACAATGAAACACCTCTTTTCCAGGGGATAAAGTCATCCTGACCATTTACTACAGATTTCGCTGGAATATTTCCACTGGCTACTTCTATCACGTAGTCGAGTATTCGTTGTCCGGCTTCTTCAATGGTTTCCTCACCGTCGATGATCGTACCGGTGTTGATGTCAATGATTTCAGGCATATGCTGGAATAGTTTGGTATTACTGCTCAGCTTCAGGACCGGCGCAATCGGGTTACCGGTGGGCGTTCCGAGGCCGGTGGTAAACAGGACGATGTTGGCGCCGCTGCCTACTTCCGCCGTGGTAGACTCCACGTCGTTACCGGGGGTGCACAACAGGTTCAGACCCGGGCGCTGTACCTTTTCCGGGTAGTCGAGTACGGCTGCCACCGGCGAGGTGCCTGCCTTTTTAGCGGCGCCTGCGGATTTGATGGCGTCAGTGATCAGGCCGTCTTTGATGTTACCGGGAGAAGGATTCATGTCAAATCCGGAGCCTGCCTCTTCTGCCCGGAGGGCGTAGGTACGCATCAGGTCAATGAACCTGTTGGCATCCTCCACACTCTTACAACGATCGCTCATTTCCTGCTCTACGCCGCAGAGTTCAGGGAACTCGGCCAGTATCACGGAACCGCCGAGCGCCACCAGCAGGTCGCTGGTATAGCCGATGGCCGGGTTGGCGGAAATGCCGGAGAAGCCGTCGGAACCGCCGCATTCCAGCCCTATCGTCAGCTTGCTGAGTGGGGCCGGCTGGCGGGTTACCTGGTTGGCGAGCATGAGGCCCGCGAAGGTTTGTTTGATCGCGTTGGTGATCAGCAGCGGCTCAGAGCCGGTTTGTTGCTGATCGAGTATATAGAGTGGTTTGGAAAAATTCGGATCGCGTTTTTTGATCTCGTCCTGCAGCATGCTGATCTGCGCGTTCTGGCAGCCCAGGCTCAGCACCGTAGCGCCGGCTACGTTGGAATGGGTGATGTAGCCAGCCAGCAGCCCGCAAAGCGTTTGGGCATCCTGGCGGATACCGCCGCAGCCGCCTTCATGGGTGAGGAATTTGATGCCATCCACGTTCGGGAAAATGCGTTTGCCGGCGTCGGCGTCTTCTTCGGCCGTCCAGGTGGTGGCGAGTACCTGCTGCACATCGCCGCCGGACTGCTGTATCTTAATCAGCTGTTGCATGAAGGAGGCATACTTATCCGGCTTGGCATAGCCCAGCTCTTTGAGCATGGCGTTTTTCAGCACTTCCACGTTCCTGTTCTCGCAGAACACGAGCGGGATAACGAGCCAGTAGTTGCCGGTGCCCACGCTGCCATCGGCACGGTGATAGCCCATAAAGGTGCGGTCCTTCCATTTACTGATGTCCGGGATATGCCAGGCGGTGCGCCTTTCCGGGGAAAGGGCGTAGCCGTTGGCCGCATGCTTCACGTTTTCGGTGGAGATGCGCACGCCTGTTTCCAGGTCCGTTTGCGCTTTCCCTACCAGCACCCCGTACATGGTGATCTTGTCCCCTTTCTGCAAAGGACTGGTGGTGAATTTATGTTTTGCCGGAATCTTTTCCTTGAGCGTATAGTCGGTACCGTTATAGGTCACCACGCTGCCTGCTTCGAGGTCTTGTAAAGCCACCAGCACATTATCCGCCGGGTGTACTTTTAATACTTTCTGCTTCATGATCAGGAGATAATTATTTCCGCCGCTACTCTTTCCAGGTAAGCATTCATACCTTCCCTGATCAGGGCCTGCAGCATATTTGTTACTGTTCTGGAAAAACCTGGCAATGCGCTGAGGTCCGCGCCCCAGTGCGCACTGTTGGCCAGGCTGAGCCGTACTACTTCCGGCAGCTCATGTTCCTGCCAGAGTTGTTTGTAATAAGCGGCAAAGCTGTCGTCTACCGGCAGGCCGTGCTCCTGCTTCATAAACAGCAGGTGTGCGGCAAAGCCGAGGGCGATGAGGGCCGGTACCTGCTGCATGCGTTGTTCATAGCGCAGGAGGATAGGCACTACCCTTGTTTTCAGCTTGGAGGTGAAGTTTCCGCAAATGCTCAGCCATTTATGGTCGATATAAGGATTGCGGAAACGGTCCTGCACAGCGGCAGCAAAACGCACAGCCGCATCCTGGCGTATATTGCTGTCCGTTATGGCAGGAATAATTTCGTGCAGCAGCAGGCCTTCGATATAGGCGGCCATTGGCTCATTGCCCATGGCGGCTTTTACTGTGTCGATGCCTGCCAGCGCCGCAATACCGCAGCTCAGCGTGTGCGCGCCGTTGAGCAGGCGCAGCTTCAGCTCGCGGAATACGTTGATATCCGGCGTGATCACCACCCCGCTGTCCGCCGCGGCAAAGGAGAGTATTTCCTTTACGCGCTCGCTGCCGGATTCAATAGCCCAGAGGCGGTAGGCTTCCGACATAATGAGCAGCTGATCCTCATAACCGCAATCAATATCCGCCGCACCGGGGATAATGGAATCCACCAGGGAGTTGCAGAAGTGGTTATGCTGGTCCAGCCACTGTACAAAATCGGCCGGCAGCTGGTTGTAGGCCGCCAGCTGCAATACAATGTTTTTCAGCAGCAAGCCGTTATCCGGCAGCAGCTCGGTAGGCACAATCACCATCCCGCTGTCAGCGCTGCCGTTGAAGTGCTGATACCGTTTATATAAGAATGCCAGCAGCTTTCCGGGGAAAGAGGAAGGTACGCCGGTTAATACATTTTCTTCTACATAGGCGATGCCTACTTCCGTGGTATTGGAGATCACCACCTGCATCTCTTCGCTGGCAGCGCAGGCCAGGATCTGGTCCCACTGCGTCGCGGCCGTCAATACGCGGCTGATACTGGCGTTCACGATATCCATCTGCACTTTCTTACCGCCTTCCACCCCGCGGATACACTGGGTATAGAGGTTATCCTGGTTGTCGAATTCGGCCGTGGTGCCTTTGGCGGTGGATTTGATGACCACTACCCTGCCATTGAACAGGCCCTGTTTATTGGCTTTATCGATAAAAAAGTCCGGCAGTCCACGCAACAGTACACCGGTTCCGAATTGCAGTACTTTTTCAGGCAGTGAAAAACAGTTAGCTGCAGGCAGTTGGAGCGCTTCTCTGTCGTGCAGCAGGGGCAGCGCACCTTTTGATAACTTCATGAAAAAAGGGTTTTTACTTTTTACGCATCATTTCAACTTCGTTGGCGGCGAGGATATAGGATCCCACGCCTTTGGGATCGTTGTCGATCACTTTTTCGCTGAGGTAGTATTCATAGCTGCCGTCCCTGTAAGGCTCGCCGCCGAGGCCTGCCACGCTTACAGTTCCGCCCAGTGTGATATCTCCCTCCGGATTCTTACGTATAAATTGTTTCAGGATACCATCATATCCCTTGTTGACTACTTTTTTATAGGCAGCCGGTAAATAGCCGAGGCGCATACCTTTCGCCAACGCATATACGAACATGCAGCTCGCGGACGCCTCTACGTAGTTCCCCTTACCGTTGGCTTTGTCCAGTACCTGGTACCAGCAGCCGGTTTTAGGGTCCTGGTACTTTTGCACCGCCACCGCCAGGCGGCCGAGTATGGCTTTCAGGCTGTCCTTGCCCGGATGGCCTTTCGGATATTGCTCCATGGCGTCTACCAATGCCATGGCGTACCAGCCCATCGCGCGGCCCCAGAAGTTGGGCGATTGCCCGGTTACCTTATTGGCCCAGCGCTGTTCTTTGGATTCATCCCAGGCATGGTACAGCAGGCCTGTTTTAGGATCCCTGGCGTGTTCCTCCATGAGTACAAACTGACGGGTGATGTCGTCAAAGGCAGCGGTTTCGCCGGTCATAGCAGCATATTCCGCATAGAACGGCTCTCCCATATACAGGCCGTCCAGCCACATCTGCCAGGGGTAGCGCTGTTTGTGCCAGAAGCCGCCGGCATGGGTACGGGGCTGGCCTTTCAGCTGCTCGCGGAGGAGGTCCGCCGCTTTTTTATACTTAGGGTCTTTGGTGGCTTTATACAGCACCAGTATCGCCCTGCCATTCTTCACGTTATCGATATTGTAATCTTTCAGCTTATAGGTACGGATACTGCCATCCGGCTGGATGAAGTGATCCATACTTCTTTTGATATAGTCGAAATACTCCTGCTTGCCCGTCCGCTGCCACAGCGCATGGAAGCCTTCCAGGATCACGCCCTGGTCGTACGTCCACCGTACGGGGCTGCCGGGATGCATGGATAAGGAATCCTTCCAGATACGCATACAGGTGGCCGCCATGCCGGCAGCCCCTGTCTGTGCATTCGATTTCAATGCCAGTATCAGCAATAAGGTTATTACAAAATTGAATCTATAGCGCATGTTCTACTGATGATTTTTGTTTTGTGTCTTTATACTTACTATCGGAAAAGGTGATATCGCTGGCATTGCGTTTGGTCACCGGCTCTTTGCCGGAGCTGGTTACCACGTACACGTCTTTGAAATGGACGCCTTTGGCTTCCAGGCAGCTGATGCCTTCCTTCGCCTTAATCGTCATGTTGGTCATGTTGATATTGCTGATAGGCATTTCCGGCAGGCCCCGGATAAACACGGCGGATTTGGCGCCGTGGCATACCACGTTTTCTATGTAGAAGTTACGGAAGATGGGCGTCGCTTCTGTAACGGGTACATGCTCAATTTTCGGACCGGACCTATCTTCCCCTGCCAGCGGAATAGGGTCTTTGGCGGCATAATACATATCAAAGAGGATGGCCTCTCCGGGAATTTCCCGCATGTTGATATTGGATACATAAATATTTTCCACTACGCCACCGCGGCCGCGGGTGGTTTTGAAACGCAGACCGATGTCCGTACCCATAAAGGTGCAGTTGCTGACATAGAGATTGTTTGCGCCGCCGGACATTTCGCTGCCGATCACAAATCCGCCATGGGCATGGTACACGGTGCAGTTGTTCACCACTACGTTGGCAGTGGGTTTGCCCCGTTTGCGGCCTTGCTCGTCGCGGCCGGACTTAATGCAGATGCCATCATCTCCCACATCAAAGGTGCAATCCAGCACCTGGGCGTAGTTACAGGATTCCAGGTCCAGCCCGTCCCCGTTTTGCGCGTACCAGGGATTTTTGGCGTACACGCCGCGGAGCGTAATATTTTCGCAGAGCAGCGGATGGATGCACCATGCCGGCGAGTTCTGGAAGGTTACACCCTCCAGGAGCACATTTTTGCAACTGGTAATACTGACCATGTTGGGACGCAGAAAGTCCTTATAGGCTTCAAAATCCGCAGCATTGGCATCTCCCTTGATCACCCCCGGATCCTTCACCAGCGTGCCGGCAAAATGTTTTTGGGAGGGATACCAGGTCGTGCTGTCCTTACTCAGTACGCCGCCTTTTTTCAGCAGGTCTTTCCATTGCGACTCCGTCATCTTTCCTTTTTTCACCGCGCGCCAGGCATCGCCGCCGCCATCCAGGATACCTTTACCGGTGATGGCAATATTTTCCTGGTCTGTAGCAGAGATGGGAGGCTGGCAACGCATTGCCACCAGGCCTTCGTAGGTGGTTTTTACGAGCGGGTACTGATCAAAATCCGTCGTGAACTGCAATACGGCGTTAGCCGCCAGGTGCAGGTTCACATTGCTTTTCAGGACGATCGGGCCGGTAAGCCAGAGGCCATTCGGCACATATACCACGCCGCCGCCTTTACTGCTGCAATCGGCGATTGCGTCGTTGATGCTTTTTGAATTCAGGGTGATACCGTCTGCTTTCGCGCCGTATTGCAGGATGCTGAAAGTATCCTGGCGGAAATGCGGCTCATAAATGACCGGCAGTTCGTAGGCGTATTTGCCGTCGAAATCGGATTTCAGCAACCAGTTTTCCAGCGGGATATGCTGCTTGCTGATGGCATCGGCTACCAGCGCGGCCATCCGTGTAGCGCCGTAGGTATTGAAGTGCGTATCATCCGTTACGCCTTTGGGCAATGTTTTGTAATGGCCCGGAGGCGTGGTTTTGAAGAATTTAACGGAACCCTGTTCGCCCGCTTCGCTGAGCGCCGCGCTGCTGGACTGCTGCAAATCAATCAACGGTACGTTCATGGCCCTGGCCACTTCCCGCACCACGCCGGGATATTCCCCGTGGGTATCCGCCAGTTTCCCGTTCACGAAACTGCGGCGGGCCACCGGTGTGATGAGGACAGGATTTGCGCCTTTCGCGCGGGTTTCTTTGACGAACCGTTCCAGGTTTGTTTTATAGGCGCCATGGGGTGCTGCATACCGGCTGGAATCTTTCTCTTTACTATCGTTGTGTCCAAACTGTATGAGCACCCAGTCGCCCGGTTTAAGCCGGGATACCACCGTATCCCAGCGATGTTCATTGATAAAGCTTTTGGTACTTCTGCCGTTCACTGCATGGTTTCGTATAGCCACCCCTGGTTGAAAGAACTTGGGAAACAATTGTCCCCAGCCTCTTTCCGGGTTCTCTTCCACCGGCTTGTCCGACATGGTGCTATCCCCGATGAGATAGACGGTTGGCGGCTGCTGCGCCGGCACGAGCCCGATCAGGGAAAGCAATAATAGCTGCAAAAATTTCATGGTTTCTTACTTGGCTTAGTTATACTCCGGATTCTGTTTGAATTCATCCTTATTGGTAACGGCGTCGATCTGATCCTGCGGGATAGGCCGTACCAGGTGGTAAGGTTTAAAATACTGGTTGGCGTCCGGGTTGTATTTCGCAATACGCTCCTGGAGCTTGCCGGTACGTTTCAGGTCAAACCAGCGCAGTTGCTCCCCTACCAGCTCGCGGGCCCGTTCGTCCAGGAGGAAGTCCAGCGTGATGTCGCCGGCAGCTACCGTCATTTCCGCTTCATGCCCCGGGATGGTAGCGCGTTTGCGCAGCAGGTTAATATACTCTGCGGCTTTTGCGCTGTTACCCAGTTTGAACTGGGCTTCTGCGGCGATGAGGTACATCTCGGCGAGGCGGATGATAAAGGCATCGCGGGCGCTCTGCTCTTCGTTCATGGAAGCCCTGGTAGGATCGTCAAATTTTTTCAGGGAGATATAACGGGTGCGGTCCAGGCCGCCGCCGTCCGCCCTGTAGATATCGTTCCTGTCGTAAATCCTGTATTTAGGATTGTCCGGCAGCACATATTTGCTGATGTAAATAGCCGTATCGCCCAGCTTCATGCCCGCCGGAGCCGTCTTCAGATTATTACAATACCAAACTTGTTTGAAGGAGGCTTCGTAACGGGCATCTGCTTTTTCGTTGAATAGATTCAGCAAGAAAAGCGTGGGCATATAACGGTTAAATGGACGCATGTTGGCAATATCACGTTGCATCCCCGGCAGGTCGTCGTACTTCATGGCAAACAGCATATGCGCGTTGTTAGCGCCCCTGCTGTGGCCATTGGGATACAGGGTTGCATCCTTACGGTCGTCGAACACCAGGTTCTTCATGTAATTTACCGCCCAGATCACCTCGGAATTCACGAGGTTATCCATGCGCCAGAGATCTGAATATTTGTCAAGCAGTTTATAGCTGTAGCCGCTGATTACTTTCTGCGCCATGTCCGCCGCCTGCTGGTTCATGCCGCGGGTGAGGTACATCCTGGCGGCAAACGCTTCCGCCACGGGTTTGGTGGCGCGGCCGTAATCGGTAGTGGTTAAAGGTAAATTGGCGATAGCGTAATCCAGGTCGCGGAAGATCTGCGCGTAGAAAGTATCTACCGGCGTGCGGTTGGCCGTGGTCACTACCCCGTCGGTTTCCTTGGTGCTGAAATGCACGTTACCCCAGGTTTCCACAATATGCCAGTAGTAGAAGGCGCGCATGAAGCGCAGCTCGGCGCCGCGGATCTTCTTTTTATCTTCCGGGAGGCCGGAGCCATCGATGCGGTTTACCCCGGCGTTGCAGAGGTTAATGGCCGCATACAGCTGCTGCCAAAGGTTTTTGATAGCCCCGTTGCTGGCCTGCAGGTTGTTGTAGTTCGTCAGGTCAGGATATACGTCGCCGGTACCGCTGGTCCAGATGTCCGTACCCATTTCCGCGATGTTATACCCGTCTTCCTTGCCATACCACCAGCGGTTGTAGGTGTACACGGCATTTACGAGCGATTCAAAACCTTCCGGCGTGGAGTACACGGCGTCCGATGTGGAACTGCCCGGGTTGAACTCTTCCAGTTGTTTGTTACAGGCAGCCAGGGAACCTGCTGCAAGGCCTGCGAATAATATATACTTGTTCAATAATTTCATAACCTCGGTTTAATAAAGATTAAAACTCAACATTCAATCCGGCAACATACATCCTTGTCAATGGCTCGCTCAGCGCGCCTCCTCTTTCCGGATCGTAGTCTTTCACCTTGCTGAAAGTGAACAGGTTTTTACCGGTTACATACAGGCGGAGGTTGGAAAGGCTCAGCCTCTTCAGCAGCTCCGGCGCAAACGTATAGCCCAGGGAGATGTTCCTGATCTTCACGAAGGAACCGTCGCGGTAGCCGATGGTGGAGATGAACGGCGTACTGGCTTTGGATCGGCTGGCATCCGGCTGCGGATAATCGTTGCTCGGATTTTCCGGCGTCCAGTAGTTCAGCGGCGCGCTGTTTTCCAGGCCCTGCGGATCGTATTTGCTGGCATATTCGGAGTTAATCCACTGTCCGATGCGGGCAAATATGTAGATGTTCAGGTCGAAATTTTTGTATTTGAAATCGTTGTTCAAGCCGCCAGTCCATTTAGGCACCTGGTTGCCGATCACCTTGCGGTCTGCAATGTTGATGATACCGTTGCCGTCCTGGTCTTTCACCTTGATCTCGCCCGGCTTGCGGCCAAACTTCGCAGCCAGGTCTGCCTCGTTGGTTTGCCAGATGCCGATCTTTTCATAATCGTACAATACTTTCACCGGGTAGCCGATAAACCATCCGCTGGCTACGTCGTCCGAACCGCTGGCCAGTGCCACAATCTCCTCCTTGTTACGGGAGTAGGAAATGTTGGAGGTCCAGCGAAAATCTTTCGTGCTGACGTTTACCGTATTGATACCGATTTCAAAGCCCCTGTTGCGGGTTTTACCAATGTTCTGCACCACGGAAGTAGTACCGGTGGAAGTAGGCAGGGTACGCATCAGCAGTAAGTCCTTCGTTTTGGTATCATACACATCAATGTTACCGGTGATGCGGTTTTGGAGGATACCGAAATCCAGCCCGATATTTTTAGTGGCGGAAGTTTCCCATTTGAGTTCCTTGTTACCTGCCTGCGCGCCGATGGCATAAGCAATAGCGGCGTTGGTATCATCCCAGGAGAAAGGAATTTTCGTCAGTACGGCTGCTGTAGAATAAGCCGCCACCGCGTCTGTACCGGCAATACCATATGTCACCCTCAGTTTCAGATCGCTGAAGAGCTGCTGGCTTTTCATAAAGGCCTCATCGCTCACGCGCCATGCGCCGGCAATGGATGGGAAGTAAGCCCATTTCATGCCCGGGGAGAGCTTGGAAGAACCGTCGGAACGGGTGGTGAAGGAGAGCAGGTATTTACCTTTATAATCGTAGTTGAGGCGACCGGTAAAGGAGATCAGCTTCGTGCGCGTCAAGCCGCTCGCAATGGAGATACCGCTTACGTTGTTTTGCAACGCGTGGTAGAGCTGCGAAGGCAGCAGCTGTCCGTCCCCCTGCATGTTGGAATAATCGCTGTTATCCGTGAGGAGACTGGAAATGCCGGTGAGGCCGAAGTTGTGGTCGCCAAATGATTTATTGTAGCTGAGGATGTTTTCCCAGCTGAGGAAGGTACGGGAGCTGTTGAGCGACTGGCTTCTGCTGGTGGACTGGGTACCCCTGTCGATAGAAGCCTTGCTGGCGAAAATGCCCTGTTTCGTATTTTCCAAAGTAACGCCGAGGTTGGAGCGCAGCTTCAAACCTGCCAGGGGCGTAATCTCCAGGTAGGCGTTAGCCAGGGCCCTGGTGGTTTTGGAATCATTAGCATAAGCATTCGGCTGCTCGTCCGCCAGGGGGTTGATCGCAGAACCGGAGTTCGGGAACAGTACGAAATTGCCGTCCGCATCATACGGCGTAGTGAGCGGAAGGAATTTGTTCGCCTGGTTCAGCGGGTCCCGGCGCTGGCTCTGGTTGTAGTAGGTGAGCTGACTCTGAACGCCTACCTTGATCACCTCGTTGATGGTTTGATCCACGTTGAAGCGGGTGGTATAACGTTTCAGTTCATCGAGTTTGAATAAGCCTTTTTCGTTGAAGTAGTCGAAAGAGAAATAGACTTTTGTTTTATCGGAACCGCCGGAGATGCCCGCCTGATAATCCTGCTGCAACCCGTCGTGGATCAGCAGGTCCGCGTAGTTCGTCCATACGTTGTTTTTGATATTTTCCAGTTCGAAGGCGTTGAAGATCTTGGGATCATCCGCTTCGCTGGCCCATCTGCCGGTAGTGCGGTTCGCTTCTCTTTTCAGCGCTACGTATTGCGGACCGGTCATCATATCCGGGTAACCGTTTACCTGCGACACGCCTACATAGGAGCTCACGTTGAGCTTAGGCTTACCGCTGGCGCCGCGTTTGGTGGTCACCATGATTACGCCGTTTGCACCGCGGGAACCGTAGATGGCGGTGGTGGAAGCATCTTTCAATACCTCCATGGATTGGATATCGTTCGGGTTGATGTCTTCAATGCTGTTGTACTGCACCCCGTCCACAATGTAGAGAGGGCCGTTGTTCGCCGTGATGGACCTGTTACCGCGCACGGTTACATTTATTTTTGCGCCGGCAGCGCCGCTGCTGCGGGTGATGTCCACCCCGGTCACTTTACCCTGTATCGCCTCCATCACGTTGGTACTCGGTACTTTCTTGATCTCGTCGCCTTTGATGGAAGCTACGGCGCCGGTGAGGTCGCGTTTCTTCACGGTACCATAACCGATCACTACCAGCTCGTCCAATTTTTTATTGCTCTGTTCCAGGCGCACCGTCATAGTGCCCGGCGCAGCAGGAAGGGTAAGGGAAGCGTATCCCAGGTAAGAGAACACCAGTTCATTTTTGCCGTCTGGCATAGTGAGGGAGAAGTTGCCCGCGGGATCGGTCTGAGCGCCGCCGGTACCACCTTTTACCTGCACGGTTACTCCCGGCAAAGCCTCGCCTGTGGTTGCATCCGTCACCTTCCCTTTAACGGTGCGTGACTGAGCCAGCGCCCATTGGCTAAAGCAGCATAGCAGTAAGCAAATCAGGTGAATTTTTTTCATAACGTCTTGCGTGAAAGTTTTTGGCTAATAAAGTTTTAAGCGAATAGGTCTGCGTTGTTCAAAAAACGTGGTTCGTATTGCTGTAAATGGTCTAAAAATTTAGCTGTCGTATGATACAAGTCTACACAACTATTTACTAAATGAGAACTTTATTTACGCAATCGTTCCCGGAAAATTCACTACATTCACGAAGGGAAAAAACACTTGAAAGCCCATGCTGTAAAAGAAATGAAGTATAAAGCAACTACGATCAAAGACATTGCAAAGGCGTTGAATCTCTCCACGTCCACGGTTTCGAGGGCCCTGCGCGACAGCCATGAGATCAGTGCCGCCACCAAGCAGGTAGTGCTGGAATACGCCGCCAGGCTTAACTTCCAGCCGAATCCTATTGCGTTGTCTTTAAAAGAAAGAAAGAGCCATTCGATAGGTGTTATTGTAGCAGAAATTGCCAATAGTTTCTTTTCTCAAATCATCAACGGAATAGAATCTGTTGCCAACGAACAAGGCTATACCGTCATCATTTCTCAAAGCCACGAAAACTTTGAGAAGGAAGTAAGGACCCTGCAATACCTGGCCTCCCGGAGTATTGACGGGCTGCTGATTTCCGTTTCCAGCGCCACGAACGACCTGCAGCAGCTAAAGTCCCTGCACCAATCTGGCCTGCCTATTGTATTTTTTGACCGCACCGTGGAAGATATCAATACCCACAAAGTAGTGGTGGATAATTACCAGGGCGCCTACAACGCTACCCAGCACCTGCTGGAACAGGGTTACCGCCGCATCGCCTGCGTGGCCAATTCCGAACATTTAAATATTACAAGGGAAAGAGTGGGCGGATACATGGCCGCCCTGCAACAATATAAGCTGAAGCCGGACCCGAAGATGATAAAGTATTGCTTCCACGGGGGCATGCTGCTCAACGAGGTGGAAACGGCCGTAAATGAACTTATTAAGCTAAAACCTAAGCCAGAGGCTATCTTCGCCACGTCGGACAAATTGACCACCGGCTGTATGCGGATATTGAAACGCCATAAGATAGCCGTACCAAAAACCATTGCCCTCACGGGATTTTCTAATTCTGAACTGATAGAGCTCCTCCATGCGCCCCTCACGGTGGTGCAACAACCAGCTTTTGAAATGGGCCAGGTAGCAACGGAGTTATTGCTGCAGCTGATTGAGAGCAAGCGCCCGGTGAAAGATTTCAAAACCATTAAGCTACAGACAAGGCTGGTTTCTCCCGAAAACAAATAAAAAAAAATTCCCTGGCAGACGTCAGGGAATGTTCATTTAGCCTTTCTTATTACTATTTAGTGATTCTAAACCAATCGACATCCGCAAAGCCGGCATCATTTGTTTTTGCCGTGCGGCTGCAGCACAGCCCCAGCTTGGCTCCTATCCATTTGCCGGGTTTAGCTGTGAATTCATTTCCTGCCACGTGGAAAGTAGTACCGTCAGTACTGTAACTGAAGTTACACTTTCCTCCCCTGGTAACCCGCACGCGGAAAAATATATCCGTTGCCGTTAGTTTGGTTACCTGCTCCGCCTGTTCCTTCCTGCCCTTATCCGCCTGTGTACAACGGAGGGTGGTAAGGTACAAACCATCTGTTTTATTTTCAACTGCCAGGCCTGCATAATCGAGCCCCAGTACGATGAACGACATCCGGTCGCCCGGCAGCCGCGGTGTAAACGTAAACTTTACCGTGGCGGTAAACTCCTCTGCCGGGAATTTTTGCGCCAGCACATTGGGCACGTCCCAGAGGCTGTTGGCGGAATCCGGCGCGGGTGCGGCAAAGAGGCGTAGGCTGCCTTTCGCGGAGGAAGGGAAAGCCCAGCCTGCAAAAGGATTGGCCTGCCATTGCCATTGTTTACCGATCGTATTGCCATTGAATTCGTCCGATTCTGCCGGTGTGGTCACCGGCCAGGTTTTGCCTACATCCGGTTTGCGCCAGACGAGTACCGGCTCGCCTTTTCCGTCCTTGTCCTTATCCTCTCCTATCACCGGCCAGTCGTTTACCCAGGTCATCGGCTGCAGGTGTACCACCCTGCCGTATGCATCCAGGTCCTGGAAGTGCAGGAACCAGTCGGCCCCTTTCTGGGTAGTCACCCAGGCGCCCTGGTGCGGGCCGTTTACGGGCGATTTCCCCTGGTCCATTACGATCTTGCTTTCGTAAGGGCCATAAATATTTTTGGAACGCATCACCAGCTGCCATCCGGTGGACACCCCTCCTGCAGGCGCAAAGATATAGTAATAGCCGTTGCGCTTGTAGAACTTGGGCCCTTCCAGCGTAGGGTGCGCGTCATGACCGTCAAACACCATCACTCCTTCATCGATCGCTTTGGTACCATCGGCATTCAGTTGTTTTACCACCAGGATGCTTTTAATACCCGCCCTGCTGCCGGCATAGGCATGCACGAGGTACGCCTTGCCATCGTCGTCCCAGAGCGGACAAGGGTCTATCAGCCCTTTACCTCCTGCCACCAGCTGCGGTTCGCTCCACGGGCCATTGATATTTTTGGCTTTAGTCAGATAGATACCGAAGTCAGGGTCCGGGTAATAGATATAAAATTCATTGTTATGATACCGGATGGCCGGCGCCCAAACGCCGTTGCCATGCTGGGTTCTGGTAAAATGCTCATATGGCGGCTGACGCAGCAGGGCATGCCCCGCAATACGCCAGTTGACCAGGTCTTTGGAATGCAGGATGGGCAATCCCGGGATGGCATCAAAGCTGGAAGCGATCATATAGTAATCCTCTCCTACGCGGATGGCATCCGGGTCGGAATAATCCGCGTACAATACCGGATTTTTATAGGTACCGTTTCCGTTATCCGCTACCCAAACTTTTGATACCTCGTTCCCTGACTGGGCGAAGGCCGGTGAAGCGGCCAGTAATCCGATCAGGCATCCTGCCAGTTTTCTCATAGTTGAAATTTCCAATCTCCGTAAATATATTCCTGTGTGTACTTTGCTGCTTCTTTTTTACTTAACTGCCTGGCCCAGTTTACCCTCGCTGCGGGATTAGCGCCCGGGCCATAGCTGTTGTACTCCGCGTAACGCGCCGTAGCTTCGTTGCTGGCCTTGCCCCAGTTGTTCCATCCCGCCGGCAGAATGTGTTCCCCTAAGTAACAGTTGATATACGTTACGCTGGAAAACGGCCTCCATGGCCTGCCAAGGAATACCTTGGCCACTCCTGAATCAGCGGTAATCCTGCAATCCCTGAACACATACCCGGCGGCCTGGCGCTCCGGCGTGCTGGCGGCGGTGATAAAGGAATTGCGGTTGCTGTGTATCCGGCATTTATAAAACAATGCCGCGGCTGCGCCAAAAATAAAATCTGTGCTTCCTTCAATGTAGCATTCGCGGTAGTATTCCCTGCCGGGCGTAGCCCCTGCCAGGAGCGTATCCTGGAAAGCGATCATGCGGCAATGCAGGAACGTCGCGCGGTCCCCTTTCACTGCCAGCGCCACCGCCTGTCCGGCGTTCGCGCCTGCCGTATTCTGAAAGGTCAGGTGTTCGGCCCGGAAGTCGGCAGCATTCACTGCAAACGTATAGGAAGTGGACGTCCGCAGGGTATCTCCGTTGGGCGTTACTTTCCCGGAATGGTCGTCATACGTTATGATGGTGCTGAACTCATCTTCGCCGATCAGTGTCACATGATCCTTGGAAGAATCGAGATGTACTTTTTCTTTATATACACCTTTTTTAATGTAGATGATATAAGGTTGATCATTGTTAAGCGGAACAGCATCAAGTGCGGACTGTATCGTGGTATAATCGCCGCTGCCATCTTTCGCCACCGTTTTCTTTACCGTTTGCGCAAACAGCGATACGCCTGCAAGCAGCAGTACATAGGTCAGCCATACTTTTTTCATATCGTGAAACAATTCCGGGATCAAATTAGTAAATGAGCCGCAGATGCGCCAGGATTATTTACGCAATCGTTCCCGGCGGCCACCTGGCCAGACAAGCTACAACCCTTTACCATAGCCGGCTTGCTAGAATTTCGCCTGTTCCGCCAGCGCAATGGGGTTAGGCAGGAGGAGATGCTTACCTTCCGTTTTCACCAGCCCGTCGGCGATCAGCTCATGCAGTACCCGGAAGGTCGTTTCGTAGGTAGCGCCGATGCATTCGGAGAGGTCCTGTTTGGTGAGGGGCAGGTTAATATAGCCTTCGGCGGTAGTGCCAAACTTGCGGTAGATCAGCAGCAGCACATTTGCCAGGCGTGTTTTGACGGGCATATGCGCCAGTCCGTGCATGTATTTTTCCGCGTCCTGTAATTCTTTTGCATAAAAGAGCATGAGCTGGTAGAGCAGCTCGTTGTTGACCCGGAGGGAGGCGGTAAAAAATTCGAGGTCCACATAGCAGACTTTCACAGGCCCCATGGCGGTAGCCGTAACGGGATAAATATTTTCCGGGCCGCCGATGCCGCGGTGCCCTACGATCTCCCCTTTCTGCGCAAAGCGCACGATCAGGTCTTTTTCCGTCCCCCAGTGCTTATGCACTTTCACCACCCCTTCCACCACGAAGAACATACCTTTTACGGGGTCGCCTTCCCGGAAGAGGGTATCGTTTTTCTTATACCCGAAGTTTTTCTTGTGCGCTTGGATGGCGGGCAGCCACTCCCGCATGGAGAGCCGGCAGAGCAGGCAGCTGGCGCCGTCGCAGGACTTTTTATCTGGTTTCATAATGCGTATCGTGCAAAGATAACTTTTGCGTGGCAAGTTGGGAGAAATGTCCGGGCAGGTCCACCACGTTGCCGATGACGATGATGGCCGGACTACCGATGCCGGCCTCCCGGGCCACCTCGGTAATATTATATATATGTCCGCTCACCACTTTTTCCTCAGGGGTGGTCCCCTGCTGGATAATCATCACCGGCGTATAGGCTTTACCGTAGGAGGTAAATAATTGGGTGATGGGAAAAAGATGATGCATCCCCATGAGAATTACAACGGTCGCGGACGATTGTGCCGCCAGCACTAACTCCGGTGAGAGCTGGCCGCCTGAGGTAGTCCCGGTTGTTACCCAAAAGCTGTCAGCTGTTCCCCTGCTCGTCAGGGGGATCATTTGCGCGGCGGGTACTGCCAGGGCGCTGCTGATGCCGGGGATGACCTGTACGGGGATGTCATGGCGGGCGGCAGTCTCAATTTCTTCCGTGGCGCGGCCGAAGATAAACGGGTCCCCGCCTTTAAGCCGGGCTACATGGCCGTATTCATATGCGCTGCTGACAATAAGCTCATTGATTTCGGCCTGCGTGCGGCTATGCTGACTGCACCGCTTGCCTACATATTTAATAATCGCATCCGGTGCGGCGTGTTCCAGGAGGGCCTCGTTGACGAGGGCATCATATAATACCACCCTGGCGCTGCGGAGTACCCGTACCGCCTTGAGGGTGATCAGCTCCGGGTCGCCGGGTCCTGCGCCTATCAGGGAGAGCATTTTGGCTGATTCATTCATATTAGATTAAATTATATTTATGTATTTTATCAGAAAACACATTCAAATTTAAAAACAAAATCCTTATTTTTATATCACAAATCATACGCCTGCCCGCAATTTTACATTCCTCAAGAGAAAATCTATTATATAAAATATTTTATAATATATTTTAACTCCCGATTCAAAATCTAATTCCAATGAAAGTAATCGTAATAGGGAACGGCATGGTAGGCTACAAATTCTGTGAGAAACTCCGTTCAATAGCTGATACCGGGATTGAACTGATTGTATTTGGCGAAGAACCCCGCCCGGCGTACGACCGGGTACACCTCACCTCCTACCTGGATGGCAAAACCGCTGAAGATCTCCTGCTGGCCGACTTACAATGGTACCAGGACAATAATATAATATTACATACAGGCGACCCCGTTACCCGGATCGACCGGCACCGCAAAACCGTACATACGCTGGACGGGAAGGCGGAAACCTACGACTACCTCGTACTGGCCACCGGCTCCGCTGCCTTCGTACCGCCCATCCCCGGCATTGATAAAAAAGGAGTATTCGTGTACCGCACCATCGAGGACCTGGACGCGATCCGCGCTTATGCCGCCAACGCCACATCCGGTATCGTAATCGGGGGCGGACTCCTTGGATTGGAAGCAGCCAAAGCCCTGCTCGACCTTAAAGTGCCGGAGTCCTTTGTAGTGGAATTTTCCTCCCGGCTCATGCCCAGGCAGATCGATGAACAGGGTTCTGCCATATTAGAAAATAAACTTAAAGAACTGGGAATCAACATTCTTACAAACCGTAATTCAAGCGAGGTGTTAGGTGAAAATGAAGTAACCGGCCTGGCTTTTACGGACGGCAGTTCCGTATCGGCGGACATGATTATCGTATCCGCCGGCATCAAACCAAGAGACGAACTGGCCCTGCAAGCCGGCCTTACTTTGGGCCCGAGAGGCGGCATCGTAGTGAACGACCAGATGCAAACCTCCGACCCGGAGATTTTCGCTATCGGGGAATGCGCCCTTCACCGGCAAATGATATACGGCCTCGTAGCCCCGGGTTATGAAATGGCGGCCGTAGCGGCGGCAACCATCATGGGAGAAGAAAAAGCCTTCACCGGCTTTGATATGAGCACCAAACTCAAACTCATCGGCGTGGACGTGGCGAGCTTCGGCGATCCGTTTCCTTTGCCGCATACCTGCCATAGTATCGTATTTGAAGACCGCTTTGCGGGAGTATATAAAAGACTCAATATCACCCAGGACGGCGCACGGCTGCTGGGCGGCATCCTGATCGGGGATGCGGCCGACTATAACATGCTGCTGCAAACAACGAAAAACAGCCTGCCCCTGCCGGCCAACCCTTCCGAACTGCTGACCGGCGCTAAAAAAGACGGGGACGCTAACTCCGCTGCCGTTACCGGCCTGCCGGACGATGCCGTCATCTGCAGCTGCGAAAGCGTTAGCAAAGGCCGTATATGCGGTGCCGTTACCGCAGGCCTGGAAACCTTCGACGACGTGAAAAAGGCCACCAAAGCCGGCTCCTGCTGCGGCGGCTGCGCGCCCATGGTAAAGGACCTCATCACCGCCACCATGAAAGCCGAAGGCCGCTATATCCGCAACGTCATCTGCGAACACTTTGCCTACTCCCGCCAGGAAATGCTGGACCTCATCAAGGTAAAAGCCCTCCGCAGCTTCGACGAAGTGATAGACGCCTACGGCCAGGGCGACGGCTGCGAGATCTGCAAACCGGTGGTAGCCTCCATCCTCGCCAGCCTGTGGAATGAGCTGATCCTCGACAAAGGCAACGATACCGCACAGGATTCCAATGACCGCTACCTCGCCAACATCCAGAAAGGCGGCACCTACTCCGTAGTGCCACGCATCCCCGGCGGTGAGATCACCCCGGAAAAACTCATCGTCATCGGGCAGGTAGCTACTAAATATAACCTCTATACGAAAATCACCGGCGGGCAGCGGATCGACCTCTTCGGCGCACACCTGAGCGACCTCCCCTACATCTGGGAAGAGCTGATTGCCGCAGGCTTTGAAAGCGGCCATGCCTACGGGAAAGCGCTGCGCACCGTCAAAAGCTGCGTAGGCTCCACCTGGTGCCGGTTCGGACTGCACGACAGCGTCAGCTTTGCCATCCGGATAGAAGAGCGGTACCGCGGCCTCCGCGCCCCGCATAAAATAAAATCCGCCGTATCCGGCTGTATCCGCGAATGCGCCGAAGCGCAGTCGAAAGACTTCGGCATCATCGCCACGGAAAAAGGCTGGAACCTCTACGTATGCGGCAACGGCGGCTCCAAACCGCAACACGCCAAACTGCTGGCTTCCGATATCGACAGCGAAACCTGTATTAAATATATCGACCGGTTCCTGATGTTCTACATCAAAACCGCCGACCCGCTCACCCGCACCGCTACCTGGCTCAATAAGCTGGAAGGCGGGATGGACTACCTCCACAACGTAGTGGTAAACGACAGCCTGGGCATTGCCGCCGAACTCGAGGCCGCCATGCAAACCCTGGTCGACAACTACAAATGCGAATGGAAAGAGGTAGTGGAAAGCCCTGAATTACGGAAACGCTTCTCGCACTTCATCAATGCGCCGGAAGAAAAAGACCCTACTGTAAAATTTGAAAAAATGCGCGACCAGAAACGCGCCGCTGAATGGAAATAATTCAATCAACTAAATCCTACCGCTATGTCTGTAATCGAAACAAGTATCACCTGGTATTACGCCTGCAACACAACCGATGTACCCACCAACGGCGGGGTATGCGTTAAGCTGGCAGACGAGCAGATCGCACTCTATTACTTTGCGCGCCGCAATGAGTGGTACGCCACGCAGAACATGTGTCCGCACCGCCAGCAGATGGCGCTCAGCCGCGGCATGACCGGCACCGTAAAGGACGAGCCAAAGGTAGCCTGTCCCTTTCACAAGAAAACATTCTCCCTGCTGGATGGCCGCTGCATCTCCGACGATGCTGAGTCGTCCATCACCGTGTACCCCGTGAAAGTAATTGACGAGCGGGTGTACATCGGTATCAACGCAGCGTTTATGGAAGTATAGCGTCACATAAAAGGCGAAACCCGGCAGCGGGCAGGCTGGCCGGGCTTCTGACTCAAAAATGATTGGCTCACTTTTAAAATCGATCTAAGTTACATGAAAAAACTGTTTCTTAGCGGGGCTTCGTTTGTCTTGTCCGGATTATTTCTACGGCCGGCATATGCGCAGTTATCCATCAACGCACAATTACGGACGCGCTCCGAATTCCGTGACGGACAAGGAGCCCCACTTCCCGCCAACGCCAAACCGGCGTTCTTCACCTCCCAGCGCAGCAGGTTAGGCTTTGGCTTTAACGCCTACCGCCTGCAGCTGGGCCTCACCGTCCAGGATGTACGGGTATGGGGCCAGGACGCCTCTACCATCAACCGCACCACCACGGCCGACAATAACGGCTTTCTCCTGCACGAAGCCTGGGCGGCGGTCATGCTTACGGATACCACTGTAAAAAATTACAGCCTGAGCGTAAAGGCCGGCCGGCAGGAATTGGTGTACGACGATAGCCGCCTCCTCGGCAACCTCGACTGGCTGCAACAGGGCCGCCGCCACGATGCGGTATTGCTCCGGTACCAGTCCCCACGCTGGCAGCTGCATCTCGGCGCCGCTTTCAATCAAAACAAGGAAAACGGCAGCGGCACCATCTACAACCCAGCGCCTCCCGGCAACTACCCGGCCAACACGAACGGGGGCAGCATGTACAAAAGCCTGGAATTCCTCCATGCCAGCCGGAAGACGGGTAATCAAACGCTCTCCTTCCTCGTCCTGGCCGATCAATTTTCCCGCTCCCAT
Source organism: Chitinophaga sp. CB10 (assembly GCA_001870995.2). Lineage (GTDB taxonomy): Bacteria > Bacteroidota > Bacteroidia > Chitinophagales > Chitinophagaceae > Chitinophaga. Next base: position 212,829 of record MLAV02000006.1, on the reverse strand, counting down.
ACCGATACGGTCAACAACCTGCCGGTAAAAACCTGGGAAGCTACTACCTACAGCCGCATTACCGCCGGGCTATACTGGAACCGCAGCTCCAGACTGCTGGAAGCCACTGCTGCAGGCTACTTCCAGGCGGCCACGAACCCCTCCTGCCTGTTATCCGCCGCGGCGCTTTTTAAGCTGAGCGGCGCCTTCAGCCTGGGGCCCGGGGTGGATTATACCAGTCCCTGGTTTGACCCCCTGTACGGTACCCCGCATAAGTTCTGGGGCAATATGGACTACTTCTACGTTGCCAGCCCCTTCGGCCACCAGGGCCTGCAGGATTACTACCTGAAGTCGCGCTGGAAGCCCGCTTCCAAATGGCTCATCAGTACCGACCTGCACCAGTTCCTCAGCGCCGGCAGCATTCCCGGCTACCAGCGGAACCTGGGCACAGAGGCCGACATCACGGCTACGTATAGCCTTACCCGTATTATCAGCATTGAAGGAGGGTATAGCCATTACTGGAATACCAATACCCTCGCCTCTCCCACTGTCAAGAACATCGCCAACGCCGGCAGCAACAGCAACTGGGCCTACCTGATGCTCACCGTGAAACCGGAGATCTTTATTAAATAACCTGCAAACCAAAGTCTATGTCTGCTCAACTCGATAAAATAAAATTATTCAGTCTGAACTCCGTTCAGATGCGCACGTTCCATATCACGTGGCTGATGTTCTTCGTCTGCTTCTTTGGCTGGTTTGGCCTGGCGCCGCTGATGCCTACCATCCGGGAAGACCTCGGCCTCACTAAATCCCAGGTGGGCAATATTATGATCGCCTCTGTCAGCGGCACCATTATCGCCCGGCTGATCATAGGCCGCCTCTGCGACCTCTGGGGACCCCGCAAAACGGCCGTACGGCTCCTGGTAGCCGGCTCCCTGCCCGTGTTCCTCGTGGGCCTGGCGCACAGCTACACTACCTTCCTGCTCTTCCGTTTAGCCATCAGCGTTATTGGCGCTTCCTTCGTGGTAACACAGTTCCACACCGGGCTGATGTTCGCTCCTTCCATCAAGGGCACTGCCAACGCCATCACCGGCGGCTGGGGCAACCTCGGCGGAGGGATCACCAATATGGTTATGCCCCTGATCTTCGCGGCTATTGTGGGGTTTGGGTTTACCAAAGGGGAAGCCTGGCGTTATGCCATGATCGTACCCGGACTGATGATGCTGATCGTTGCCTGGCTGTACTACCGTTTTACCAGGGATACGCCGGAAGGCAACTTCGATGAAATCAGCCAGCGCAAAGTTGCCGGCCCTACTGACTGGAGCATCCTCAAGGACTGGCGCATCTGGGCGCTGACGCTGGCCTACGGCATGTGCTTCGGGATGGAGATCACGTTTGACAATGTGGCCTCCCTGCACTTCGTAGATACGTTTGGGTTAGACCAGGCCAAAGCCGGTTTCCTGGCGGGGATATTCGGATTCATGAACATATTTGCCAGGGCGCTGGGCGGCATCGTGTCCGACAAGGTGGGCGCCAGGCACGGCATGCGGGGCAAAGGCCGCCTGCTCGGCTTCATGCTGCTGGGCGAAGGTTTGGGCCTGCTCTGGTTTGCCCATGCCGGCACCCTCGGACTGGCCATCGCCTGTATGCTGAGTTTTGCGCTGTTCCTGAAAATGGCCAACGGCGCCACTTTCGGCATCGTGCCTTTTATCAATGAAAAGAATGCCGGCATGGTTAGCGGCATCGTTGGCGCTGGCGGCAACCTGGGCGGAATGATGTTCGGCTTCCTCTTTAAATCAGAAAGCATTACCTACATACAGGCCTTCCAATACCTGGGCGTGATCGTCATCATCGTTTCCGTCATCATCATGGTAACCAGGTTTGTAAAACCGGTACCGGCCAGCGGCATCCCATCCGCGGCCGTAGCATCCTGAAACTTTTAAATCCAGCGTTCCATGGACACCTCCATTAAATCCACCTGTTGTTACTGCGGCGTAGGCTGCGGCATCATCGTGACGAAAGATAAACGGGGAAATGTACAGGTACAGGGCGATCCCGATCATCCTGTCAACCGGGGTATGCTTTGCTCCAAGGGCATGAACCTGCACTATACCGTGATGGATACCTCCGACAGGCTCCTCTACCCGGAAATGCGATACCACCGGAGCATGCCACGGCAGCGGGTTACATGGGACCAGGCGCTGGAACGCACCGCTGCCGTATTTGGCAGCATCATAAAAAAATACGGCCCGGAAGCCGTTGCCTTTTACGCCTCCGGGCAATGCCTGACGGAAGAATATTACGTGGTTAATAAGCTCATCAAAGGATACATCGGGAGCAATAATATAGACACCAACTCCCGGTTATGCATGAGCAGCGCAGTAGCAGCCTATAAACTGGCATTGGGCGAGGATAGCGTTCCCGGTAATTATGACGACATCGCGGAAGCGGATTGCATCTTCGTTGCCGGCGCTAACCCCGCCTGGTGCCATCCTATCCTCTGGCGCCGCGTGGAAGCCGCCAGGGCCGCCAACCCCGCCCTTAAAATTATTGTGAGCGATCCGCGGGTAACGCAAACCTGCGCCATGGCGGATATTCACCTGCAACTAAATCCCGGAACGGATATTACGCTGCACCATGCTATTGGCAGGGCGATTATCATGCAGGGATACACGAACCAGTCCTTCATTGCCGCGCATACGAACGGCTATGAAGCTTACCGGAAGCAGGTCATGGAGCGTACGGTGGAAGAGGCGGCCGTCATCTGCGGCGTAAATGCGGCGGACATCTATGCCGCCGCGCGGTACATCGGCGAAGCAACCGGCTTCATGTCTTTCTGGACCATGGGCCTGAACCAAAGCGTGGTGGGGGTCAACAAAAACCTTAGCCTCATCAACCTGCACCTGATCACAGGCCAGATCGGTAAACCCGGCAGCGGCCCTTTCTCCCTTACCGGGCAACCCAATGCCATGGGGGGCCGGGAGGTGGGTGGCCTTAGCAATTTGCTGCCGGCCCATCGCGTATTGAATAATGAAGCGCACCGCCGGGAGGTGGCCGCGTTCTGGGGCGTCCCTGACATCTCCCCTAAACCCGGATTAACCGCCACCGAAATGTTTGAAGCCCTGGAAGACGGCCGCCTGAAAGCCATCTGGATCATGTGCACCAACCCCCTGGTGAGCCTGCCCAATGCCCGGCAGGCGGAAGCGGCGCTGCAAAAGGCGAAATACGTGGTAGTACAGGAAATTTCCAGCAAGCCGGAAACCCTGGAATATGCGGACGTGGTACTGCCGGCAGCCGCCTGGACGGAGAAGGAAGGCACCATGACCAACGCCGAACGCCGCATCAGTTACCTCGCCCGCATTACCGAAGCCCCGGGGGAAGCCCTCCCCGATGCGGAAATCATTTGCCGCTTCGCTAAAAAAATGGGCTATAACGGGTTCGACTATACGACAACGGAAGAGATATATAAAGAACATACCCGCCTGACAAGCGGTACCAATACAGATATCAGTGGCCTCAACTACAGCATATTACAGGAGCATCGCAGTATTCAATGGCCCTACCGCAACGGCAAAGGCACCAGCAGACTGTTTACAGACCACCAGTTCTATACCTCCGACCGTAAAGCGATGATCCATGCTGTGGCGGATGAAAATAATTCCGTACCCGTAAGTCCGGAATTTCCGCTGATCCTTACCACCGGCCGCATCCGCGACCAGTGGCATACCATGAGCAAAACCGGCAAGGTCAACAAACTCCGGCAACATATCCGCGAGGCTTTCCTGGAAATACACCCGGAAGATGCCGCCGAAAGGGGTATCCGCAACGGGGATATCGTGGAAGTACTCAGCGTAACCGGCAACGTTAGGGTGAAGGCCACCCTCACGGATACCATCAAACAGGGCGTCGTGTTTTTGCCTATGCACTGGGGCAAGATCCTGCAGCAGGACCTCCACCGGGCCAACAACCTGACCTCCCGGCTGCTGGACCCCATTTCAAAACAACCGGATTTTAAATACAACGCGGTGGCTGTCCGCAAATACCAGCAGCCAAAGCGAAAAATCATCGTCGTGGGCGCAGGCGCGGGCGCCAGGGGCTTTGTACGCTCCTACCGCGAGCTGAATACCACCGATGAAATCGTGATCTTCAGCAAGGAAGATCTGCCCTTTTACAACAGGGTAATGCTCCCGGACTATATTTCCGATACCCTGCAATGGCCGCAACTGGTGACCATGAACAGGGAGGAAGAGCAGCAGTATAATATCACGCTGCGCCGCGGCGTCTATATCACGCATATTGACCGGGAGCGCAAAACTGTGACCGATAACCATGGTGAGGTACATTCCTTTGACGTGCTGTTGCTGGCTACGGGCAGCCGTGCCGCCAGGCTCAAAGATGTACCGGATATACGGGGCATCTTCACCATGCGTACCCGCCCCGATGCTGACCGATTTAAATCTTATGTAAGTCCTGGTAAAGGCCGCGTTATGATCACCGGCGGCGGGCTGCTCGGCATTGAGCTGGCAGCCTCGCTCCGGGAAATGGGTATAGCCGTTGGCGTTATACAGCGTACCTCCCGCCTGATGGACCGGCAGCTGGATCACACGGCAGCGCAGCTGCTCCATGAAGAGCTGACGGACAGAGGCATTGAAACCTATTTCAACGATGAGATTTCCCGCTTCGATGGGGACGACCATGTGACGGGACTCTATATGAAAAGCGGCAGGTATATTCCCTGCCAGGCCGTGGTGATGACCATCGGCACCCAACCTAACATTGAACTGGCCGTAGCCGCAGGCTTGCAATGCGAGCGGGGCGTAACGGTGAATGAATACTTACAGACCAGTGATCCGGACATTTTTGCCATCGGGGAGATTGCCTCCTTCAGGGGCGTGCTGTACGGCATCACCGCTGCCGCGGAGCAACAAGCCGCCGTGGTGGCCGGCTACCTCTGCGGCGATACCGGCAGCTATTACAAAGGCTCGCTGTTTATGAACATCCTGAAAATGCACGGAACGGACATTTGTTCCCTCGGGATGGTGGTCACCCCGGATGACCCGGCCTATGAGGAAATCATTTTCATGGATAAGGCCAAACGTTATTATAAAAAATGCATCGTGCACCAGGACAAGCTGGTGGGCGCTATCCTCATTGGCGACAAATCGGAGTTCCTCGAGTTCAGGGATTTGATACAGCAGGGCACGGAGCTGAGCGAAAAGCGGCTGCAACTGCTGCGTTCCGGCAACAAGGGCCATACCGTTCTCGGGAAGCTGGTATGCAGCTGCGGCAATGTGGGCGAAGGCAATATCCGCGCGGAAATCGACAAAGGCTGCGACAACCTGCCGGCCCTCTGCCAGGCCAGCGGCGCGGGTATGGGCTGCGGCAGCTGCCGGTCCGAAGTGAAGGCCATCCTCGAAAAATCATTACAGGAAAGATCAATACTCGTATAGATGTTGAAAGCAGAGCAGACCATACAAATCAATTTCACCGGGGGCATTGCGCCGGCGGGGCAGTTGATGAAACTCGTAGAGCTGGCGGCGGAGCATCAGTGCCGGGAGCTGCGCTTCGGGCAGCGGCAGCAGCTGATACTGGACGTAGCCGTCAACCGCTACGAATCATTTGTAACCCAGTGCCACCTGGCGCGCATCCCCGTGGCGGCAGGCCCCAACATCGTCAGCTCCTACCTGACCAGCGGCCTGCTGATGCATACCGGCTGGCTGACGGAGGGAGTGTACAAGGAAATATTTGACCAGTTTGATTACCATCCCGCCCTGAAGATCAACATCTGCGAACAGTCCCAAACCTTTGTGCCTTTGTTTACCGGGCATATCAACTGGGTATCCTCCCCGCATGCGCACTACTGGTACCTCTACCTGCGGCTGCCCGGCACGCAGGAGCTGACGGCCTGGCCTATGCTGGTGTACAGCAACCATATAGCGGCGCTGAGCAAAGCGGCGGAGCAGTATATTTTACATACAAACTCACTGGAAGGAATATACGAAAATGTGACGGCCGACAAGGCATTCAGCTCCCGGGAGAAGGAACAGGAGCTGGCACTCCCTCCTTTCCACCTGCCTTACTACGAAGGTTTTAACCAGCAGAATAACGGCTACTGGCTGGGCATATACAAGCGCAATGAATATTTTTCGGTTCCTTTCCTGAGAGATATGTGCGCCATTTGCCAGCAAACGATGACAGGGGCGGTGTACATCACCCCCTGGAAATCGGTCGTAATCCAGCATATCAGTAAAACGCACCGCCACCTGTGGGACTATATCCTGGGCAAGCACGGCGTAAATGTGCGGCATGCGGCCAATGAACTGAACTGGTGCGTGGAGGATGACTGTGAGGACGGGCTGGTGCTGAAACGCCATATCATCCGGTATTTTGACAGTATGGACATCCGGACCTACGGCCTCTGTTTCAGCGTGCGGATCCGGAAGTCCGAAAGCCTGTTTGGTTCTATTGTTATAAGAAGGCAGCAGCGCCACCGGGAGAGTAAGCTCAAGTACCTGCAACGGTACGACATCCTGCATACCGCCGGTTTCAATGCCAACTCCTCCCAATTGGTACTGTACCGGGAGGGGGTCAGTAAAGAGCACCTGGGCCCTTATGTGGCGGCGTTGTGCAAAGCCTATTACGATCAGCAGAGCGAAAAGGACCTCCTGGGGGATTACATCCGGGAGCAGCAGGCGGCGGTGCTGCCGGCGCCGGAGAAAACGGCTTATCAGTGCTGCGATTGCCTGACGGTATATGATGAAACCTATGGGGATCCGGCGCAGGGAGTGCAGCCAGGGACGGCTTTTGCGGACCTGCCGGCGGATTACCGGTGTTCGGTTTGCGAGGGCGCGGTGGAGAACTTCCGTGAGGTGGCGCTGGCTGCCACCTAAAGTGCGGTTAGTTTGGCCGTTGTGACCTGCCTCCCCGTAACCAGTACATTGATGAAACACAGATGCCCAATCACCGCAACCGCCTCCCATGTCCCCAAAATTCCCTACATTTGAATTTCGCAAAACGGAGGCAGTCATGACCAGATCAACGCTGGAAGATTTTTACAGGGAAGCTACCGGCAATGTGCCGGAAGGCATCAACAAGGAACTGGGGCATTTCAACATCTTTAAGATAGCCGACACCGTAGCCAGGTACAAGGCTACCGGTACCATGCCCTACAACCGCCGTTCCTATTATAAAATCAGCATGATCAGCGGCCGTAACAGGGCCGAGTACGCCGATAAGGTGATTGAAATAGAGCAGAACGCCCTGCTCTTCGCCTCTCCGAAGATCCCATACCATTATGTGCCTTTAGATGAAAACCAGGCCGGCTATTTCTGTATTTTCACCGAGGAATTTATGGTGCCCACCAAAAGCGGCGTGGTGCTGGACGAGCTGCCCATCTTCCGGTCCGGCGGCGTCCCCATCTTCCAGGTACACGAAGAAGAGGCGGAGGAAATCACCGGCATCTTCCGGAAAATGTACCGGGAAATCGGGTCCGATTACACCTATAAATACGACCTGCTGCGCAATTACCTTATGGAGGTGATCCACTTCGGGCAAAAGCTGCAGCCGTTGAACGTTACACAGCCTGCCCATACCGCCGCAACGCGCATTACCTCCCTGTTTATTGAACTGCTGGAACGCCAGTTCCCCGTAGAACCGCCGCAACAGCGCCTGCAGCTGCGCGCGGCCAAGGATTTTGCGGACCGGCTGGCCGTGCATGTCAACCATCTCAACAAGGTATTAAAGGAAAACACCGGTAAAACCACTACGGAGCTGATCAGCAACCGCATTGTACAGGAAGCTAAAATCCTGCTGAAGCAAACGAACCTGAGCGTATCCGAGATTGCCTATGGACTTGGCTTTGAGGAGGTCGCTCATTTCTCCAACTTTTTCAGGAAGCAAACCAACCTTTCCCCGGCCGCGTACCGCTAAACGCCATTATTTGAATTTTGCAAATGATAGATTGATTACCGTAACAGTCCCGGTTACGCAATGACCGAACTTTGTACAGTCGATTCGCTGAACAAACAGTACGATAATTCACCAACAAAATTTCAAAACATGGCAACCAGTAACAAAATTGCACTCGTAACAGGCGGTAGCCGCGGACTCGGCAGGAACATGGCGCTTGCCCTGGCTCAAAAAGGCTTCCAGGTAGTCATCACCTACAACAGCCGGCAGGATGAAGCCGCAAACGTGGTAGCTGCCATTGCAGCTGCCGGCAGCAAAGGCGCTGCCCTGCAGCTGAACGCCGGCGACGTGAAGTCGTTCCAGGGCTTCTTTACACAATTGAAAAATACCTTACAGGAAACCTTTGGCGCGTCCACCTTCGATTTCCTCGTCAATAACGCCGGCACCGGCCTCACCACTCCTTTCACTTCCGTGACGGAAGCGCAGTTCGACGACCTGATGAACATCCACCTGAAAGGCGTGTTCTTCTTCACGCAACAGGCGCTGAGTTTAATGAACGACGGCGGCCGCATCATCAACATCTCCTCCGGCCTGGCGCGCTTTGCCCTCCCTGGCAGCAGCGCTTATGCGATGATGAAAGGCGGCGTGGAAGTGCTGACCCGTTACCTTGCCCGCGAGCTGGGGCAGCGCGGCATTACCGCGAATGTGGTAGCGCCTGGCGCTATTGCTACGGACTTCAATGGCGGCATGGTAAGGGATAACCCGGAAATGCATGCGCGGGTTGCGGCTAATACAGCGTTGGGGCGTGTAGGTATGCCGGATGATATTGGCGGCATCGTGGCTTTCCTCTGTACGGAAGAAGCGCGTTGGATTACGGCGCAGCGGATTGAGGCTTCAGGCGGGATGTTTATTTAGCGGCCCGCTGCAACGGCCATGCAGCCCGGGGTATCCTTTCACAGCCGAAGGGCCTTTAGCATTTCAGCGGCTGTTACTATAGGACCCATTATCCCACTGCCGGCGCCCCTCCAAACCCGGCGCTGGCAGTGCTTATCTGGCGCGGTGCTTAAACGTTTAAGCAAAATGATGGTTGGAATGTAATTTATTACTAAATTACTGTCATAATCGGACAAAAGGATTCCACCAAAATTCAATATTAAGCCTTTGCCAGTCGCCAATACAGCAGAAGAGCAAGCACTATTATCACAGGTAGCCGGGGGTGACGCCGCTGCGTTTACGGCTATTTTTCACCAGTACAGTAAACTGGTATATGACGCTGCCATGGTGTACCTGAAAGATCCCAACCTGGCCACCGAAACCGTCCAGGAAATATTCATGAAGGTCTGGCTCCGCAGGGCAGCGCTGCCTACCGTGGGCAACTTCCGCGATTACCTCTTTATACTCACCCGCAACCATATTTATGACGGCTTCCGCAGGCAGCTGGTCAAACTGAAAGTTTACGATATTCACCAGCAGCAGCAACCCACCATCCGGGAAGATGCAGATCACCTGCTGCTGCAAAAGGAATACGACGGCATCCTCCATGCCGCCGTATCCGCACTGCCGCCGGAAAGGCGCAAGGTATATCAGGCGCGCCAGGCAGGCTACAGCAATGAAGAGATTTCCCGGCAGCTGAATATTTCAGTGCATACCGTGAAGAAGCAAATGAGCCTGGCCATGCAATCTATCCGGACGTTTGTGAGCGCCCGCGTGAAAAACGATGCGGTGCCAATTTTATTGATACTGCTAACGTTCAGGAGGTAATTAAAAAAATTTTTCCCCCGCATACTCCCTTCCCTTCCTTCGTTCGTCTTTACCCTAAATACCCTTTCCCAAACAACCAAAACACTTATGAAGGAAGTACAGCTACTACTGGAAAAATACAAACAAGGCAGCATCACTGCCGCGGAGCTGGAGCGCCTTCAGGAGTTAAGCCAGCAACCGGAAGTGGCAGCGCTGATCAAGGCGGACATCGATACGCTGCTGCGCCAGGGCGCGCCGGACAGTGGCTGGCAACCGGCCGATCATCCGGAAATTGTAGCCCATATCCTGGCACAGCCCACCCTCAAGGCTACACGCCCGTCCCGCAACAGGTGGCTGCTGGCGGCAGCATGCCTCGCAGCCCTGGCCATCGGCGGCGGCGCTTACCTCTACCAGCACCAACGGCAGCCGGTGGTGATCGCCAAACAGGTGAAACCCATACAGCCGGGTAGCAATAAAGCCATGCTGGTACTGGCGGATGGCAGCACTCTCCCACTCGACAGCGCCCACCTCGGGGAAATAGCCCAACAGGGCGATGCACGCATCCATAATAACGGGGAAGGCATCACCTACCAGGCCAATGGCAAAGCCGCCGGCATCGTATATAACGCTATCGTTACGCCGCGGGGCGGCCAGTATCAGCTCGGCCTGCCGGACGGAAGCCGCGTCTGGCTCAACGCAGCCAGCAGCATCCGCTTCCCGACAACCTTTGCCGGTAAGGAAAGAAGAGTGGAAATATCCGGGGAAGCCTACTTCCAGGTAGCGCCCAACGCCGCCCAACCTTTTATCGTAGCCGTAAAAGGCAACGAGGCTATGGAAGTGCAGGTCCTGGGTACCAGCTTCAATATCATGGCCTATGCGGACGAAGCAGCCATCACCACCACGCTGGAAAGCGGCGCCGTTCAGCTGTCCCGCGGCGGCGCCAAAACGCTGCTCCAACCCGGCCAGGCAGGCACGCTCGCCGGCAATGCCAGCTTCAGCGTAGGCCCCGCCGATATGGAACAGGCGCTGGCCTGGAAAGACGGCAAGTTCCGCTTCCGCAATACCAGCATCCAAACCATCATGCGGCAGATTGCCCGTTGGTACGATGTGGAGGTGACGTACAGCGGCGACCTCTCAGATGTACGCCTGACCGGCGTCATCTCCCGCCGCGCCGATGCGGACGACCTGCTCCACATCCTCTCCGCTACACAGCGGGTTAGCTTTGAAACTGATCACCATCAAATAAAAGTGAAACCATTTTACCCGGCGCAATAAAAACACCTGTACAAAAATACAGGTGCAATAAAACGCACTGCAGTAAAATGATCACAGCAACGCCACTTATGAATTAAAAAAACTGACAGGTTATGAAAACGTGAATGCTAACAAACTGATTGCAAAAAACCGGAAGCACGCCAATGCTCCCGGTTATAACATGGCAATCCAAATTCCATTTGCTGAAACAAAATTGAACTTTTAAGCCACAAAACAAAAGTATGGAACTCCTTTGTACCTGCAAAGTCCGCAGAAAGGGCAGGCCTTTGCTCCAAAAATTATTGCTAATTATGCGATTAACGGCAATACTGACCATAGTATTTACACTTAATCTGAGCGCCAACTCCTTCTCCCAATCGGTTACCATCAAGGGTAAGCGACTGGCCCTGTACGACGTATTCAACAGCATCAGCCACCAAACTGGCTACGAATTCGTCTACGACGAACGCCTGCTGCAGCAGGCGGCGCCGGTAACTTTAAATATGCAAAGCGCTACCGTGCCGCAGGTACTCAACGCCTGCCTCAACAACCGCCTGTTCACCTACAACATCGTGGATAAAACCATCGTGGTTTCCGCAAGGCCACGGGTAAAGGATACCCCCCTCGCCAGCCCGAACATCGCGATACAGGGCAAGGTAACCGGCCCTGACGGGCAGCCCCTCGTAGGCGTATCCATCCAGGTGAAAGGCACCAGCAGAGGTACGGTAACCAACGTCCAGGGCGCATTCACCATCGACGCCAAACCCGGCGATGTGCTGATCATCAGCTTCATCGGGTATGCGCAGCAACAGGTGACGGTGGGCAACGACGCCAACCTCGCCATCACCCTGCAAACGCAGGACAGCCAGCTCAATGCCGTAGTCGTAACAGCCCTCGGCGTTAAGCGTGCGGAAAAATCCATCACCTACTCCACCCAGCAGCTGAACGGCCTGGAATTGACCAAAGCCAAAGATCCTAACCTGATCAATACCCTCAACGGTAAGGTGGCCGGCCTGACCATCAGCTCCAGCGCCTCCGGCGTGGGCGGCTCCGCCAAGGTGATCCTGCGCGGCAGTAAATCCGGCCTCGGCTCCAACCAGGCCCTGTATGTAATCGACGGGGTGCCCATGAACAACTCCCTCACCAACCAGCCTACCAGCATCTACGGCGGTACCTCTTCCTACGATGGCGGAGATCCTATCTCCAACCTCAACCCGGAAGACATCGAAAGTATCAACGTGCTGAAAGGCGCTTCCGCAGCGGCTTTGTACGGTAGCCAGGGTGCAAATGGGGTCATCCTCGTCACTACCAAATCGGGCAAATCCGGAAAGCCGGCCGTCAACGTGTACAGCGGGTTTAATATCTCCCAGGCTGCTTACCTGCCCAAATTTCAAAATAACTACGCGCAAACGAAAGACAGCTCCACACAAAGCTGGGGCGCGAAGATCAACAATCCCGTTAACCGGGATAACCTGGACCAGTTCTTCCAAACCGGCCAGATCTTCACCAACGCCATCAGCCTGAGCGGCGGCAGCGAAAAGGCGCAAACTTATTTCTCCTACGCAAACACCTCCGGCCGCGGTATTGAACCCGGCAACGATATAGGCCGCCATAACCTCGATTTCAAGGAAACCGGCCACTTCTTCGACGATAAGCTCACCGCCACCGCCGATGTGAACTACATGACCCAGAAGATTGACAATACGCCGCTCTCCGGCTTCTATTTCAATCCGCTCACTGGGCTGTACCTCTTCCCGCGTAGCCTGGACATCTCCCAATACAAAAACAATTTCGAAGTGGCAGACCCGGGCCGCAACTTCCTGCCCGTTCAAAACTGGCCGCTGAATGAAGACGTACAGCAAAATCCCTGGTGGATCATTCACCGCAACCCGAACTCTCTCCGCAGGAACCGTTTACTGGCCAACGCCAGCCTGAAATACCAGGCCAACTCCTGGCTTAACATCCAGGCCCGCGGAAGCATCGACCGCATCAACGACCTGTACGAACAAAAGATCTACGCCGGCACCCAGCAGGTACTCGCCAGCGCCAATGGCAGCTACTACTACAGCAATACCACTACCACGCAGCAGTATGGCGACGTGCTCGCCAACTTCAGCTTCCCCGGTAAAAAAATCAGCATCAACGGCCTGGCCGGCGCCAGCATCCGCGATGTGAAAATCCAGGGGGATGTTATCAGCTCCGGGAAAGATGGGCTGTACCTGCCGAATATTTTCACCATCCAAAACGTGAAAACGCTGGACGCCCGCATCTCCGGGACCGCGCAGGAAAAGCACAGCCAATGGCAGTCCGTTTTTGCAAGCGCCAATATCTCGTATAACGATTGGGTGTTCCTCGATTTAACGGCGCGTAACGACTGGGCTTCCGACCTCGCATTCACGCCGCAGCTCTCCTACTTCTACCCTTCCGTGGGGCTGAACGTCATCCTCAGCCAGGCTTTACACCTGCCGGAGGCCATCAGCTTTGCGAAGGTCCGCGGTTCCTACGCCATCGTCGGTAACAGTCCGCTCGCCTACCAGAGCAATACGCCCGGCGCTAAACTGGGCAGCAGTGGCAACATCGTGGTAAGTACCGCCAATCCGTTCAATACCCTGAAACCGGAAAAGACAAAATCCCTGGAACTCGGTACAGAATGGCGCTTCATCGATAATCGTTTAAGCGTGGACGTTACCTACTATAAAACCAATACCACCAACCAGACCATGGAAATCGCCGCCGCCTGGGCTACGCTGAACAACACGGTATTTATCAATGCCGGTAATATTCAGAACCAGGGCGTGGAAGCCATCGTGCGGTACGATGTATTTGATAAAGGTAAATTCCGGTGGAACACCGCGCTGAACTTCAGCACCAACGAAAACAAGATCATCGAGCTCTCCCCGCAGGTGGACCGCTTTACCCTCAGCGGCGCATCCGGCGCCAACTACGCGTCACAGTTTAAAGTAGGCGGCTCCTTCGGAGATATCTATGGCACCGTACTCAGCAGGGATGCGCAGGGCCGTATCCTCGTGAAAGACGGCAAGCCGGTGAAACAGGGCGGCGACATGGTGTACCTCGGTAACGCCAATACCCGCTGGCAGCTGGGCTGGAACAACAACCTGACCTTCGGTAATTTCACTTTCTCCTTCCTCATCGACGGTAAGTTTGGCGGCAAGGTGATGTCGCTCACACAAGCCATGATGGACAGCTACGGCGTTTCCAAAGCCAGCGGCGATGCCCGCGACGCCGGCGGCGTGAAGATCAACGGGGTGGACGAAGCAGGCAACCCGGTTACCACCATCGATGCCGCCAACTGGTACTCCGTGATCGGCGGCCGCGAAGGCGTTTCCGGCGAATACATGTACAGCGCCACAACCGTACGTTTAAGGGAAGCTGCGCTCGGCTACTTCGTTCCGCTGAAAAATACTTTTGTGAAGTCCCTCAAGTTCTCCCTCACGGGCCGCAACCTGCTGTACTTCTCCAAAAAAGCGCCGTTCGACCCGGAGCAAACCATGTCTACAGCCAACGGCCTTGGCGGGGTGGATGCGTTTATGCTGCCTGCAACCCGCTCCTATGGCCTGACACTGAATGCAACCTTCTAATGGTATCACTGAAAAACAGAACACGATGAAACTGATCAATCAATTGCGCGGATATAAAGTATGGGTGGCTGCTGCACTGCTCGCGGGTAGCATGAACGCCTGTACGAAAAATTTCGAGTCTTATAATACGGATAATACCGGCGTTACCGGCGGGCAACTGGCGTACGACTTCAACGTACTGGGCCTGTACCTCAAATCCGCCGAAATGTCTATCTACAACTTTTCCGGCGGAGGCGATCCGAACTCCTTCCAGGTGCAGCAAAACCTGAATGCGGATTGCTATTCCGGCTACTTCATGTCCGCCACGCCATTCGGCAGCGGCCTCAACAACCTGAACTACTCCCTCGTGACAGGCTGGAACGGGGAAGCCTATAAAGTAGGTTACCTAAACGTGATTTCGCCGCTTACTAAGCTGCGGAGTACCGGTATTGAAAAAACTTTCCCGGCGGTATGGGCAGTGGCGCTGATCACTAAAGTATCAGCCATGAGCCGCGTGACGGATATCTATGGCCCTATTCCGTATAGCCGTGTAGGTGAGAGCAATACCAGCATCCCGTTTGATAGTCAGCAGGATGTTTACAAACGCTTTTTCCTGGAGCTGGATACCGCCGCCGGTTACCTGCGCCAGCAAATCAGCAGCGGTAAATCTCTCCCCTTCAACTTTGCCCAATTTGACGTCATCTACAACGGCAATTTCACCCAATGGCTGAAATATGCCAACAGTCTGCGTTTGCGCCTGGCTACCCATATTAATTATGCGGACAAGGCGCTGGCAAAGGCAGAAGGCGAAAAAGCCCTGGACCCTGCCAACGGCGGACTCATCACCGCTAACGCGGATAATATGACCGTGAAGATCACCGGCGCATTTACCAACCCGCTGGTCTTCATTGCTACCGACTGGGCGGATACCCGCATCAACGCTTCCCTGGCCTGTTACCTGAATGGCTATAAGGACCCGCGCATCGGCAGGTACATGGATAAGTCCACCGATCCCTCCTTCCCGAACCAATACATCGGCATTCGCATCGGCAGCATCACCAGCGCCAATGCCAAGGATGATTATGTGAAATATTCCAACCTGAATGTCAACGACGGCGCTACGCCTTCCTTCAGCAAACAAACGCCGGTGCAGCTCATGACCGCTGCAGAGGTGTACTTCCTCCGCGCGGAAGCTGCGCTGAATGGCTGGGCGAATGCCGGCAGCACGCAGCAGGCCTACGAAGATGGCATTGCCGCCTCCTTTGCGCAATGGAATGTTAGCAATCCTGCCTATAAGGACGACAATACCAGCGTACCCGCGCCTTATGTGGACCCGAAGAACAGCGCCAACAATGCCGGCAGCCCTTCCACCATTACTATCAAATGGAATGAAGCCGCCACTCCCGAACAAAAACTGGAAAGGATCATCACCCAAAAATGGCTGGCCATGTTCCCCGAAGGGCAGGAAGCCTGGACGGAATTCCGCCGCACCGGTTATCCTAAACTATTTCCTGTAGTACACAACAACAGCGGTGGTACCATTTCCACGGAGTTGCAGATCCGCAGGTTACCGTTCCCGCAGAATGAATACAATACCAATCCCCAGGCAGTGCAGGCAGCCATACAGCTGCTGAGCACTCCTGCGGATAATGGCGGCACCAGGTTGTGGTGGGATCAAAAGCCGAGATAATATGATCAGTTGCTTCTTTTTGAGAATAGAAATATAACGAGTGTTAAACGGCGCCTCCTTTTCCAGGAGGCGCATTTCTTTTAAGGGCATTCCAGGGCCCCTTAAAAACTTTTCCTGTAACTTTTATAAGGGACGCCCGTTTTAACAGCAAACTCCCAAACCAAAATCATTGCTGTTATGCGTACTGTTAAAGCTATCTTGTTGCTCAATGCATTATTATTCACCGCTTTTGGCTGTAAGAAGGACGAGGACCCCGGGCTGAGGGTAATATGCGTGGAGCCGGGCATTTCCTGCGTTCCCGTTAAATATGTAGGTACCAGTTGCCAGGACCTGATCCAGTTTGTAGACCCCAGGGACCAGGAAGTATTCAAAACCCATACCGATTCCATCAGTACCATATGGCTGGGTTACCGGGATAACCCGGAGGTGATACCGCATACCATGGGCGTTGTATCCCTGCCGGATTCCGTTAAGGATGGGCAGGTATTTTACATGGTGCTGCAAAGCATGGACACGTCCAACATCCACCCGGCCCATTGTATGAGCGCTTCCTTTGTGCTGAAGTACGCTTCGCTGAGCAAAACGCCCTGTGCGCCAGGCACCCAGGTGAAGTTCTAAGGGACCACGGTAATAAACAGGTAGGTAGCCAGTATCACCAGCTGCACAATGCCCTGCAATACATTCGTACGGCCGGCGCCAAAGGAAATATTGATGGTAAAAAGAGAAAGCAACAGCAGCAGGGTGGATTTGCCGTCAATCCCCAGCGTTACCTCAAACCCCATGATGTAGCAAACGATGGCCACCGCCGGGATGGTGAGGCCAATGCTGGCGAGCGCGGAGCCCAGGGCCAGGTTCAAGCTGGTCTGCAGGCGGTTGCGGGAAGCGGCGCGGATGGCAGCCAGGCCTTCCGGCAGCAGGATCACCGCTGCGATAATGATACCTACCAGGCTCTTGGGAGCCCCTAAGTCTACAACAATACCCTCGATGGTAGGCGACAATTTCTTTGAGAGCAATACCACCACTACCAGCGACGCTACCAGCAGCAACAGGCTGAATACCGTAGTAGCCGCGGATGGTGGGGATGCATGAGCATCTTCGTCGCCTTTGGCCGCATCTTCCGGCAGGAAATAATCCCGGTGCAAACCCGTTTGCACGGCTACAAATCCCCCGTACAACACCAGGGAAATGACCGCCACAAAAATCAGCTGACTGCTGGAATATACCGGCCCCGCCGTGGTAGTGGTATAATTAGGCAGCACCAGCGTCAAAACGGATATAGCCGTCAGCGTTGTCATCGCCGCGCTGACGCCCTGCTTGATATACGCCTGCTCCTTGTACTTATACCCGCCTATTAGTAACGATAACCCGATGATGCCCGTCAATATCAGCATGATGGCGGCAAACACGGTATCCCGCGCGAGCGTGGCGCCACCGGCGCTTTTGGCCAGCATCATGGACACGATGAGGGAAACCTCAATCACCGTGATGGCCAACGCCAGGATCAGCGTCCCGAATGGCTCGCCCACTTTATGCGCCACCACTTCCGCGTGATGCACCGCCGCCAGCACAGTAGTTATCAGGGATGCGCCCATCACCAGGGCAAAGAAACCGCTCTTGTACTGCGCCGCCAAAGCCAGTATCACCAGCCCCACTAAAGGGCAGATGATGGACCACAAAGGCAGGGTAATTTTCCAGCGTCTATATAAAAAATGATTATACTCCATGCGGGTAAAATAATTAAATCCACATGAAGCTACATTAAAATAAAATTAAAATACGGCGCAATCCGCTTAAAGGATGCATCAGCCTTGCCGCTGATGCATCCTGTTATTTTTATAGTAAGCTGCGTTGCTTCAGATAGCTGCTCATTAGCACATCGCGGTTTCCGAAGCGGCCATCTGCCGCCTTAAATTGATGAGTGCATAACGCACACGGCCCAACGCCGTATTGATGCTGATGCCTACCGTCTGGGCCATTTCCCGGTAATTGAGCCCGGCGTAATATCGCAGGATCAGCGCTTCGCGCTGGGCGGCCGGCAGGCGGTCCAGCATATGCTCTACCTCCCGGTAGCGCTCCCCGGTGATCAGCTGCTGCTCGGGGCTAAAATCCATGTAATGCAGGCTGTCGCCAATGGCGTCATTGAACCGCGTAAGCACATTGTGCCGGGTTTCCGCCTTGCGGAAATGGCTGATACAAAAATTGTGGGCGATGCGCACCACCCAGGGGCAAAACCGGTTATTGTCCGTGTACTGCCCCGCTTTCAATGCATTGATAATCTTAATAAAGACCTCCTGGAAAAAATCTTCTGCCAGCGCTTTATCTCTCACCAGCAATACTATGGTTGTAAAAATCCTGTCCTTATGTCTGTACACCAACGCAGTAAAGGCCGGGTTATCGCCTGCTAAATACAATCGGACTAACTCCTGATCCGAAAGATGGTTATACTTCTGCATACACAAATTATCATACGATGAATGAATAGATTTTGCTTGAGGTAAATGAGGGGTCCCCCTGGAAAGAGGGACCTTCGTTTCTAAGATGTTATTTGTTGTTTAGTCCACAAGGTTGAGATAAGCTTTCACCGCGTCATAGTTATTCCAGTCTACCGCACTGCGGGCCGCTACGCCACCAGGAATAAGGATATAACGGTACTGGTAATATTTACTGCCGTTGGACGTCACCGTAGACAGGCGCACATCCGAGGTCAGGTAAATATAACCGGGGATCAGCTGCGGGAAGATGGTGAAGCTGCCATAGAACGGTAACGGCAGCACCTGCGGGTTAGCGGCCGTGTTCATGTTCAGGTACACTTTCACATCGCACTTCCCAATCATGTCGGTCGTAAGTTTGGTAACAGGAATGCCGGCAAACCAGCCAACAGTATCGATCACACCGCCCGGGTAATGAACGGTATCAGGCTGGAAACCAACATCCAGCCAGGCGGAGTAAATTACGTTTGCAGTACCGGTATCACCTTTAGCGCCAGGATCTCCTTTAGGCCCCTGCGGACCCGTCTGACCGGCAGGGCCTTGTGCCCCGGCTGGTCCCGGCTCGCCATCCTTGCTACAGGATACCATGAACATTACTACAGCGGACAGGATCAATGCATAGGGCAAAAAGCTTCTTAACTTTTTCATAATTGTGTGTTGTTTTTGTGTTTTTTGTTTGTGATTATTTGGTTGATGAATTATATGCTACCATACATTTCGCGGGCAGGTATCGCCGTAGCGGTTACCCAGCAGGATGCCTATCATAATCTCATGCGATCCCCTGCTCACCACATTCAGCGAAGAAGCGGCGTAGTCATAGGAATAACCGATGTTGATCAGGGAGCTGATATTGACCCCGAACATGCCGGCCACCCCGTCGTTGATCCGGTAGGAGGCGCCAAACCAGAAGCGGTCCCGGTACATAAACCGGGCATTCACATCAAAGCTGACAGGCGCTGCTGTAATCATTTTCACCATCAGGCTCGGCATCACATTCAGGTCGTCGCTCAGCCAGAGTCGGTACCCGGCAGTGAAAAAAAGGTGGGGTATCAGTTTACCCTGGTAAACTGAATCGCCCACCAGTTTGCCGTTATCAAAACCTAATTTCTGCGGTACAATATTTTGCGCGGATGCGCCAATGAAAGCATCGGCCGAATACAGCCACAAGCCCAGGCTCACATCCGGGCGCCAGCGGTTCAATATCCCGCCGGAGCCCATCGTCGGGTCGTTGGGATCGTAGAACTGGACCTTGCGGGTATCGAGGGATACCTGTTGCATACCCAGGCCTATACCGGCGCTGAGGCTCGTGCGGGGCGACAAATTAACATGATGCGCATAGGCCCCCGTGATTGAAAAGCGGTTTATAGGGCCGGCCTTATCATTGAGGATGGTAAGGCCCGCGCCGGGATGCGGCGGCGGTGTCGTATAGTCCTGCCAGTAGCCCTTCCCCCGCGGGTTCTCCCCTTCGGGATTAAAACCTGTAGGCGAAGCCTCCGCATAGTCCGATTTACGCAAAGGCCCGTGCAGGGTGAGGTAGGTGGTCACCGGCGCGCCGTTGATGCCCGTCCACTGGTGGCGGTGACTGAGCCGCAGGTCCCAGTAGTTTTCAATGCCGGCCACCGCCGGGTTGACGATGAACGGATTCATGATATACTGGGTATAATGCGGCAACTGTTGCCCGTAACCAACATGTAGCCCTAATATCAACAGGCCTGTAAACACAATTCTTTTCATGTCACTAAAATTTTGGGTGAACGGTTATTGCTTCAGGATCGAGAAGGTCGTTCTCCTGTTCAGGGCGCGGCCTTCCGGATTATCGCTGCCATCCGGCAGGGTGTTCGGCGCTACCGGCATAGAGGCCCCGTAGCCTTTCCAGCTAAGCCGCTGCTTGTCGATCCCCTTGCTGATCAGGTAATCCACCACGCTCTTGGCGCGGGCTTCCGACAGCTTTTTATTATGTCGCTCCGATCCCTTGCTGTCCGTATGCGCGCCGAGTTCTATCTCCATCGCCGGATGTTCGTTCAGCATGTCCACCAGCTTATCCAGTGAGGCAAAGGATTCCGGCTTAAGCGTAGCCTGGTCAAAATCATAATACACGTCCGTCAGCGTTACCGGCGCCGGCGGCGTTACGATCGGATGCATGCAGATTGCCGGCGTAACGAGGGCTTCCGCGTCTAAATCATCCGGCGCATTCACTTTACCCGTTGCATTCGTATAGCCGGCAGCGTTAGCATCCACCTGCAGGGCCGTATATTCCGGGATGCTGTAGGCATAGGAACCATCGGCAGCGGTGGTAACGGTAGCCACCACGGAGTTGGTAGCAGGGTCCTTCACCACCACCGTAGCGCCGGCCACAGGAGCGCCGCCCTCGCAGGACACCACGGTACCGCGGAGTTGGCGCGGCGCGCGGTCCTTATGGAGGAAAAATAATTCCAGGCAGCAGGAGGCATCCCTGTCGGAGCCCAGCAGCACGTCATCCAGCAGGTTGCGGTTGTTGCTGCGGCTGCCGAAATAGATATCGTCTTTCACGGAGTTCACGGGAGCGCCCATATTGACGGGCGTTTGCCAGTTGCCCACCGTACCTCGACTGCTGAAGAAATCATACCCGCCCATGCCGGTGCGGCCATCCGCGGAGAAGACCAGCGTGCCGGTGGTAGCGTGGTAGAACGGCGCCTGTTCGTTACCGGCGGTGTTAATCACCTCGCCGAGGTTGGTAACAGTAGCCGGAAGTCCGCTCCCGTCAAGGCTTGCGGCCCAGAGGTCGAAACCGCCGTTGCCTCCTGCCCTGTCGCTGGCAAACAGCAGGTATTTGCCATCCGGCGTCGCAAAGGGTTGTTGCGCATTGGCCCCCGGCACATTCACCATCTCCGGCAGCATCACCGGCGCGCCCCAGCTGTCGCCGCTTTTGCGGGACATCCAGATGGACGCGATTTTTTTCCCATGCTCCATATTCCACCGGGTGAAGTACAACGCCTGCCCGTCCGCTGAAACGCTGCCGCTGCCCTGGTGTACGCCGGCCGGTTGTTCCAGCGCCAGCAGCCTGATGTTGGCCGCGTTGCCCGCCTCGTAATCCGCCGTGTAGAGGCGGTTGATGAATCCATGATCATCGCCGGCATTTGCCGGGCGGGTGGAGGTAAACACCAGCGTGGAAGGGCTGAGCCATAGCGGCGCGTAGCTGGCCCCGGTGGCGTTAAGGCCCGTTGGCGCTTTTGATATTTTGTAAAGATCTAAGTCCTTTTTGCTGAGCTCTTTCGTTATAAAATCCAGGTTCGCGATTTCACGTGCCGTGGCAGCGGCATACTCGTCTTTCGCAGCGTGGTTCCTTAAAAACGCACGGAACACCTGCCCGGCTTGTTCATATTTGCCCAGCGCCCTGAGGGACACGGCGTAGTAGTACGCCGCCAGCGGATACGCTTCCGCGCTGCTTTCCATAACGGTTGCATAGTAAGGCGCCGCCTTTTCGTAATCATGCAGCAGCCGGTAACTTTCCGCCAGCTTGTAGGTGGCTTCCTGTTCATTGCTGACGGCGGGTTTCAGCTTCTGCCCGGCGGAGGCGCTGGTGGCTACGTACGGCTTATAGGATTCCTGCCGCTGCGACTTCCCTTTGGCTACCAGGTATTTTTCGTAGTAGGTAGCGGCGGAATTATAATCGTTCTTCTTATAGTAATCATCGGCCGCACGCAGGTAGTTGTAAGCCAGTTGCGCTCCGGCGGAAAGGGCCATCAGCAGCGATGCGGCAGTAGTGAATATTATTTTCTTCATGATCCTTTTTTTGTGATTACAATCGTGGACAAACAAAGTCGACGCCCGGCGTTTTTACTTTCTTCCTGCCGATGAACGTGACGGAAATCTCAAAGCTGTTACTGCCCCGGTACATCTTCGAGAGGTCGGAGGTGGTGATGTCGTAGCTGATGCCCATCATCATGTTCTTATACAGGAAGCCCGCGTGGGTGGTGAACGCATCGTCAAAGCGGTAGTTGAGGCCCAGCATCACATCCGCATCCAGGGCCACGTTGTATTGGCCGTACGCGCCAATCATTTTTTCCGAAGCGCTGCCCTGCTTCAGGTACAGCAGGTTGGGCGTTACCGCAAAACGATCGTCAATATTGAGCTTCACGCCGGCATGCGCGGTAACGCGCATAGGGATGCGCGCATCGCCGTTGGCGCTGAACTGGTCCGTAGGCCGGGTGAGGTGCATCACGGAAAAGCCGCCGTAGATATTGTATGGCTTGCCGGGCGTACCGTCGAAATAGAGTACGCCTGCGCCGGCATCGAAGCTGGCGGCGGAAGTGCGGGTAAAGCCATCCGTATGCGGATTGGAAGGATTGTAGCCGGTAACGGGGTTCCACTGCTCCCCGAAGGTGAACTTCGCCGGGTCAAAACGGCGCTGGATAAAGCCCGCCTGCAAGCCGAAGGTCAGTTGGTGATAATGGCTGGCATCCAGCTTCACGCCGGTGTAAGCGGCGCTTACATAGCCCGTGGTATAATTATAGCCCGCATCGCCGGCAGCCTGGTTCAGCACGCTGGCGCCGATGTTCACGTTTTTGGCCGTGGGCACTTCCGCCGCGATGCCGTAGGTTTTGAACGGACTGATATTACCCCATTGGGTGCGGTAGATGGCCGCTACGCGGTAATCTCCGTCGAACGCGCCGGTAAGCGCCGGGTTTAACCAGGACGGATATACGTAGTACTGGGAGAAGTGCGGGTCCGTCTGCGCCATCAGCCGCGGAGCGGCGCTGATGGCAAACAGGGACAGGAACAATGCAATAAAATTCTTTCTCATTGCGCAGTATTTATAGAGTTAGTGTTTTTCCATTTGGTGCATAGCCGTGCTATTTCAATATTGCTACATAGCCCGTCAGTGGCTGAAATCCATTCTTCAGTTTAATGACATAATAGTAGGTACCTACCGGCAGGATGCCGCCTTTGCCGGCGCCGTCCCACGGGGTGGAATAGCCCTTGCTGGAAAATACTTTCGCGCCATAGCGGTTGAATACTTCCACGGTAGCATCCGGGTACTCGTCCAGGTTTTTGATGATCCAGGTATCGTTAATACCATCCCCGTTTGGCGAGAAGGCCGTTGGCGGCGCTACCGGCTTCAGTACTTTCACGGTGAGCTTATCGCTGGCCATGCAGTTGTGCTTACCGATGGCGGTGAGGGTGTATTCCGCATCCTTCATAGCAATCAGCTGCGGCGCGAAGACGTTCGGGTTCGGGAAGTCGCCCGCGGGCGTCCAGCGGAACTGCAGGTTCACCGAATCGTTCGCCACGGGGCGGAACTGCACCAGCGTGCCTTGCGGCACAACGAAGGAAGGGCCGGCATCGATCACCGGTTGCAGGTACACTATCACTTTGCTGTTATACGGTGCGGACACGCAGCCGGCGGCATTTTCCACCACCAGCTGTACACCGTATTCACCGGGTTGCGTGTACTTCTTCTGCGGGTTGCGCTCCGCAGAGCTGGCGCCATCGCCAAACTGCCAGGCCCAGGTGCTGATGCTGCTGGTAGCGTCTGTACTTTGATCCGTGAATACATTGTCCATACCCTGGCAGAGCGTATCCGGCGTTACTGTAAAGGAGGCTACCGGCTGGGCGTAGAAGTTATTGAACGACTGTACCGCTGTATTGGCGCAGCCTGCTGCCGAGGTAGCGGTGAGGCTCACCGTTACGGGGCCAAAGTTTTGATAGTGATAAACAGGGTCCTTGTCGGACGAAGCGCCACCCGCTTCTCCAAAGTTCCAGGCATAGGTCATGGACTGGTTGCCTTTGAGCGTGGTGGTATTGGTAAATGCCGCCGTGCCTTCCGGCATACACACTTTGGCGGGCAGCGTAAAACCGGCTGCCGGCAAAGGATGCACAACTACCTGCTGGCGCAGCGTATCGCTCACGCAGCCATCCACGCTGCGGGTAGCGAGGGTAACCTGCCAGGTACTGTCGGCCGGGTACGTATAGGCGAAGGCGTTAGCACCGGCAGTAGTGGTTTGGGTATTATCGCCAAAATCCCACCAGTAGGCAGCAATGCCTGCTGCCGCCTGCGGCGTGATGGTAACCGGTTCGCCCAGGCATACATCCGTAGCCGTAAATCCGGCCACGGGCTTCGGGTGCACAGTCAGCACGGTGGAAATACTGTCCGCGCAGCCATCCGTGGTATTGAAAACATACCAGATGGTACGTTGCCCGGTGGTGGTCACCGCAGGGAGCAGGTTGCCCGCGCTGTCTACCCCGGGGCCGCGGTAAAATCCCTGCCCTGCAACGCCGTTTTGCACCGTCGCTTTATCTACTTTCACACCGGTGAGGGCATTTTCGCAAACGGCAGGGAGCGCGGCAAAGGCAAGCTTAGGTTTGAACTTAAAGGCGGCCGTCAGCACGGAATCTTTCGTACAGCCTTTATCGGTAGTCACGGTATATTTGATGGTGTAGGCGCCTACAGTGGTGTAGGTATGGCTGGGCGACTGCACCGCTGCCGTATTCGGGTTGGCGGGCGTAGCGCCTGCATCGCCAAACTCCCAGGCATGGGTGGCGATGGTACTGTTGTCCGCCACGGTGGGCGTACCGGTAAACTGCACCACGCCGTCCGCCGCAATGCAGTCCTGCGGGGCGCTGAAGCCTGCTAACGGGTTCGCATACACGTTGATTGGAATGGTAACGGTGTCACTTACACATTTCTCCGACACTTTTACCACGTGCTTAACCAGCGTAGACCCGTGTTGTAAGAACGGGACCGTTTGCGGCGCGCCGCTACTATCTCTCTCCAAATTATTATTACCATAATCATAGTACCACTGGCCGATTGGCGCGGGACCTCCAAACGTGGAATGATCGGTAAACGTTACCTGCCCGCCGGCGCAAAGGGCCGTTACATCGCTGGTGAAATCGGCCGCAGGTACCGGGAACGACTGTACGCTGAACGTCGTATCCGCGACGCAGCCATCGCCGGTGATAGCGGTGAGCTTCACGGCAGTAGTGCCGGGCGCAATGAGTTTACGCACGGTTTGGCCGCTGTCCTTTTCATTGTTCGGAAAATCCCAATACCAGCGATAGGCTTTCGCATCCGCGGCAGTGGTATCTCCCCGGAAATAAACAGAATCTTTCGTGCAGCCGGTATAGCTCACGGAGAGGCGCTTTTGCGGCATATCCTTCACCGTGAGGGTATAGCCCACCTGCTCGGTGTTGTTACAATTCTCAATCTTCGGGTGTGTGGACATCACGATGATGTCGTACGCGCCTTTGGCATTGAACTTATAGGCGCCCGGCAGCGAATATTTATAGTAAGGAATCCCCTTCACGGTCACCACGCCTTTGGAAACCGGGCTGGTAACGGTGATATCCGCCGCGGGCGTCATCACGCCGGCCAGGCTGCTGAGCTTCCATACCATCTTCGTAGGCTCGTAGGCCATGAGGATGGACAGCTCTACGGGCGTATTGGTGCAGGTGAAATCATTGGCGGACTTGGTGATATCGTATTCGTTGTGGATTTCGCCGATGGCATTCAGGTTATTTACCAGCGTGCCGGCGTTGTACGCGTAGCTTTCCACGCTGCCCAACCCGTACACGGTGCCCACAAAGGCGGAATCGCTGGAAGCGATGGACTGGCCTACGGTACGGCCCCAACGCTTCACCACCACGGAGTAGCCCGGCATATTCGGATGCGCGTACACGTGGTCAAACGTATTGCTGCCATCGATGCGCAGGGAGGGGATACCGCCGTTGGGAATAATCAGCGTGAGGTAGTTGACGGAAATATTTTCCATCGTATTGCGGTAGAAGCCTACGTATTTAATCGCCTGCTCTATGGGGCTGATGTACACCATTTCAGGATCCCCGAGGCCGTTGTTGCCGCAGGACCCGGAAGAGCTCATGTATTGAGCCACCAGCACAGGTTTATCAGATTCGATATAATCCCCCGTGTTGCTGGTATATTCATAAAAAGAATTTCGTTGCAGGCCGGTTAAGATAACGCCGTTCCTTTTTACCACGGTGGTAGGGTCTTTGACCACCACGCGGTACAGGTTGGTGAGTTTGCCTGCGGGGTCATTATCGGGAGAATTGGGCGCCGTGAGGTAACGTTTGCCCCATGTTTCATAACCGAATATCTGCTGGATGATGTTATCGCCACTGCCGCTGCCGTTGACGGTGCAGCTGATGGCCGTGCGGCTGCTGCCGGAAAACACCGCCACCGGGAAGCATTCCCCGTTGCTGTTGGCTACAGATTTCACCGTGGTGCCGGTCAGCTCATTGCCGATGCTGCCGCTGGTGATACGGCCTACCACCTGGTATATCTCGCCTTTGTTCAGCGTTACCGTAAACGGTACGCCGGCAGGGCGGTTATTTCTTGTCAGTACAGAAGGGGTGATTTCAACAACGGTATTATTTTCCTTTGCGATCACAAACATATAGGAGAAGCAGTTGGTGCCATAGTTCTGCATGCTGTTGCAGGAAATGTAGGAGTAGCCCCAGGTTTCCACTGGCATGAGCATGGTAGCGCCGGAAGAGGCGCTGCCGTAAATATGCGCGTACGCCACGATGGGCACATTGCTGACGATGTGAATGGCTTTGTTGGAGAATACGCCTTCCCCGCCGGTGCCGCCAAACAAAGGCGGGGGCGAATAGAGCCGCACGTCGTTGGTACCGCTTTTCTGGATCAGGTCCGTCGCAATCACCGTTCCTGCGGGAATAGTATAGGTTTTCGAATAAGTGGGGCCATAGGAAACCGTCACCGTTGCGGCCTGCTCAGCGCTCAGGTACAGCACCATTTCCTGGCTGTTGTCCTGGCCCGGCTCCATAAACTGGTGAAGTCCGTAGCCAACCCAGAACTCCTTCCCTTTGTTGGAACGGTTCTGGGCTGAG
This sequence comes from Chitinophaga sp. CB10, assembly GCA_001870995.2. Taxonomy (GTDB): domain Bacteria; phylum Bacteroidota; class Bacteroidia; order Chitinophagales; family Chitinophagaceae; genus Chitinophaga. The sequence goes on along the minus strand of MLAV02000006.1, from coordinate 185,344 downwards.
CTTTTAATGGCCACGAACTGCAACACTAACAGCGTACATACCAGCCACAGGCAGCTACAGCTGCGCGGCGGGTTGAATAAGTTGATCATCTGTTTCATGTTATTGAGTTGACTGGTTATTGCTTCAGCAGCGGCAGTGTGCCGCTGCATGGGCCGGAGCCGCATGCAGCAATACACCCGCTTTTATTCATCAGCGAATCAGGTTGATGACGCCTTTCCTTTCGGTGGTGGTGCCATCCGTGAGCGTAAACCGCGCCACGTAGATGTACACGCCGGAAGGCAGCGCCTTGCCCTTGTAGGAGCCATCCCATCCCTGTTGCTGGTTCATCGTTTCAAATACCTTTTCGCCCCATTGGTTGAAGATGGTCAGGTGCATGGTTTGGATGATATAGCCATACACGAGCAGCACATCGTTCTTACCGTCGTTGTTCGGCGTGAAGGTGTTCGGGATGAAGATGCCGTCCGGCAGGGTTTTACCGCCTGCAGGGTCGGACACCTGTTCCGCGCAACCCATCGCTTTCACCAGCAGGGAGTAGTCCGTCACCGGCGTCAGGCCTTTGAGTTCGTGGGTAAGTCCTTCCGGACCGCTGGATGGATTCACCCAGGTATTGCCGCCATCGGCAGATACCATATAGCCGGTAGCGTAAGGCACTGCGTTCCATTTGAAGTGCATGTAATGCACGCCGATGGAATCTACCGTCACCACTGGTTTGACGAGCCTTGGCGTTACCTTCACCACCCCGCGTACACGCCCGCCGCCGGAGCATCCCTGGCTGCTGCTTTCCACGTACACCGCCGTATCGGCAGTGATACCGGAAATCGTATAGTCGGTACCGGCATGCAGCAACGTGCCGCCGGCAGGCGCATCATACCAGCTGTACTGGGCGTTGGATTGCGGGTCTTTGACCTGGAAGGTGACATCGCTGCCTTCGCAGGTCATCACGGAATCCTTCACGAGGCTGAATGGTTTCGGTTCAAATACTTCCACATTCACCGTCGTATCGGCAATACAACCTTCTGCCGCCACAATGCTCAGTTTCACCTGTTTGGTTCCCGGCGTATGGAAATACCGGGTGGTATCTTTTGTATTCGCGGTAACGGTATCACTGAACTCCCACTTCCATTTGGCGATGCCTACACCGTTGCTGGTAGTGGCGTTGCCCGTGAAGGTGGCCTGGTCGTTGATACAGTTGCTGTACTGCGTGGTAATTGTTACTACCGGCGCAGGGATTACCTTCACCGTCAGCACGCTTTCGAAAGTATTATTGCAGCTTTCGAAGGCCGGGTGCGTAATGCGGATAGGCACATAGTACGTACCCTGGGTGCTGAATACATAATCGGTAGCGAGTACGTAGCGGTAGTAGGTGCGGCCGTTCACGACGATGGAATCCACCGGCACAGGGTCTTTACTCACCACGTCCGCATGCGGCGTGAGGTTCGGCACTTCGCTAAGCTTCCAGACAATTTCCACCGGCTTCACCTGTATGAGCATGGAGAAGCGGAACGGCGTTTTGGCGCAGGTATAATCGTTGGAAGTAGCTGCCGGATTATTCACGTTCGTATAGGCGTTCAGGATATTGAGGTTCTTCACCAGCGTACCGGCGTTGTAACCATAGCTTTCCTGGGCGCTTTCCCCGTAAATAATAGCGGTGAAGGCAGAGTCGGAAGTAACGGTACTTGGCCCCGCTACTGCGCCCCAGCGTTTCACTACCACCGTATATCCGGCAGCGTTAGGATGTGGATAGGTATGGTCGAATACATTGGAACCGTCTATCAGCAGGGAGCTTAAGCCTGCCGTTGGAATGATCACGTTGAGGTAGTTCACCCGGATGGCTTCCGCCGTGTTGCGGTAGAAACCGATCTTGTTGATACCTTGCTCTACCGGGCTGATGTACACCATTTCAGGGTCCCCGTCGTTGAGGCTGGAGCTGGTACATTCGCCGCTGGAAGCCATGAACTGCGCCACCATGATCGGCATATCGGCTTCGATCACATCTGCCGTATTGCTTTCGAACTGGTAATACAGGTTGTTGATCAAACCGGTGAGTCGTGTATTGTTGACCGTTACAATGGCCGCAGGGTCCTTCACTACCACGCGGTAGATGTTGGTCAGCCGGGTGTCGGCTCCGCTGCTGGCTGCCATTGGGCTGGTCAGGTATTTCCGGCCCCAAGCCTGGGACGGGAAGTTTTGCTGGATCATATTATCCCCGCCACCGCCGTTGCCGTTGTTGCAGGCCAGGCTGGTGCGGCTGCTGCCGGAGAAGACGGCCACCGGGAAGCACTCCCCTGCGCTGTTTGGCAGCGAGCGTACATGGCTGCCCGTGAGGTCGAACCCTTCCGAGCCGGATTTAATAGCGCCCAATACCTGGTACACCTCTCCTTTCATGAGGGTCACTGTAAACGGTACGTTTGCAGGGCGGCCACCGCGGGTTGGCGCGGCCGGCGTGATTTCCACTTTGGTATTATCATAGTGCGCCACCACGTAGAACCAGGAGTAGCAGTTGCTGCTGTAGTACTGGCGGCTTTGCAGCGTCGCATAGTCGTACCCGTAAGTACCCACCGGCAAGAGCATGGTAGCGCCGGAGGACAGGCTGCCGTAAATATGCGCGTAGGCTTCGATAGGCACGTCGCTCTCGATGCTGATACCACGGTCACTCAGGCCTTCGTCCAGGAGGCGGGCATCAAATGCGCCGAGTTTCGGAATGATGTCTGACGTGATGGTAGTATTGGCCGGCACGCTGTATTGTTTTTCGTAAGAGGTACCATTGATGCGCACGGTTACCGTAGCGGCTTCCCGGGCATTGAAGTACAGCACCATCTGCTGGGAGTTGTCCGATGCAAAGAACTGGTGATGGCCATAGCCTACCCAGAATTTGGTACCGCGGTTGGAGCTGTCCGCCGGTTCTACGAATTGCTTCTTAGGCCCGCTGTTCAGTTCCATACCGGTGAAGTAGTCCATATAATGCACGGCGCTGTCCGTGATATAGTTCGCGCTCACGTTTACCACGCTGAGCGAGTCCGTCCACCAGGCTTTCGCCGTATCCGTCATCGCCAGCTTGATGTTCTTCTGGTTATGGATAAAGCCCTGCCAGGAGTCCACATAAAACTGTTTGACGAGGAAATCGTAATTGGTATTGTTCGGGTTGGCGTCTACATCCGTATAGAAATACATGTAGGCGGAATCCTTGGCGTTCGGCGGTTTTACGCCGGAGTACCTGCGCACGGTAAGGTCCGCAGGCGTAGCTGCGCCGGGCTTCCAGGTAATTTTGGCGACGGTGTCCGTACCAAACATCCAGGTTTGCGTAACGCCTGGCGCAGGCGCGGCCGGTGTAGCCGGCAATACCGGTGGAATTACCTGCGGCATGAATTCGTAGGCGCCCATATCCGGCACGCCCTCTGTAAGGGCGGACGGGCGCGGGTTGCCGTCGATATCCGTGGTATTATCCGCCGCCTGTACGCCGCGGCCATGGATGGCCCATACTTCCGGGTTGTTGACATCCGGGCGCAGGTCCGTATTGCTGATAAAGGCCGGTTTGTACACGATGCCGCTCAGCTCCTGCATCCTGGCCGACTGGAAGGCCGGCAGGGTCGCATAGTCCGCCGCAGGCGTGTTGTTACGGATCAGCACTGTACCGTTGGTGTACAGGTTGTTGTAATCCGTGATCACATAATCGCTGTTGTTGAAGTACAGCGCGCGGCCGCTGCTGTCGTGCGCGAAGATGTTGTTCTTCACCTTCAGGTTACCGTCGCTGGCGTAGCCTAAAAAGTAGGCCGCGTAGTTGTTGGTAGCGCTGCGGGAGCTGTTCAGTATGGTGTTATTATAGATGTTCGTGTTATCGCATCCGTCACTGTACAGGCCATAAGCGTTCGCGCCGCTTGTCTGCACGTTTATCACGTTATTGGAGATGTTACACTGGTCTCCCTCATCGGCATAAAGCCCCGTGAGATCGCCCGTGTTACCGCGCATCGTAATGCGGTTCGCAGTTATATCTCCCCTACCTCCAAAAATATCAGGATTATAGAGATAGATACCATATACCCGGGTGCTGATGCCGGATACCTGGATGTTATTGCGGGATAACACCAGGGAGGAATCGTTATAGTAGTTATAGATGGCATAACCCGTGGTAGCCATGGTATTACCTGCAAACTGCACGGTATTTTCCGTGATCACGGTGTGGTACGTATAGGCGGTGTAAATACCATAGTCGCGGCTGTTCTTCACGGTATTTTTCACCACGCGCAGGTAAGGCCCTTCGTTGGAGGAAGTATTTACCCAGTGGATACCGGAGGAACCGTTGCTGATGGTATTCCCATCCAGCGTGTTGTAAGCGCCGTACACGCCATCCCCGTAAATACCGGCGATGTTGGTAGTGGAGCTCGCAGCAGCCGGCAGGTTAATCACCAGGTGCGACACGCTGTCGTACGCGGCGCCTTTCGCTAACACGATACCGCGGGCGTAAGTGGCGCCGGTGGCATTGACTGTTATGTTTTTAAACGTGATATAGCTGGCGGAATCCAGTAACACCACGTAGTTCTGAGCGGAAGTACCGGCAGCGGCCAGCGTTACGTCCGCAGCGTTGTAAGTGGCGCTGGTGAAGGTAACGCGACTGGTGTCCGAAGCGCCGGGCACCTTGCGGATCACTACCTGCTCGTTATAGGTGCCGGGTACCGCCTCGAAGGTAACGGCGCCGGCTATACCGCATTCCAGCTTCGCCGCGGCAGCGCCGAACGACTGGAAGTTGGTCGGGCTCGCAGGCTGGGCCGGGTTGATGGAATACACGCCTTTCAGCAATGGCTCGTTCATATTGGCCATTACCACGGTGGAGTAAGCCGTATCGGTACCGCCGCAGATGATCATGCAGCGGAAGTATTTCTTCGTCGTCAGCTCGGTGATCAGCGGCGCTACAAATTGCTTCGGCGCGGCGGAATCCCAGGGGCCGGCAGCGCTGTAAGAGCGGTACCACTGGTAGGTTTGCTTGCCGCCTTTACTGTTGCCCACGAGGTCGAGGCTCACCATATTGCCCATACAGAGCGGCGTAGCAGGCGTAATAACGGCCGTACCAGGCGTTACCGGCGTGGTACAATCCGGCAGGGTTACTTCGTAAGCGCCCATATCCGGCGTGGTAGCGCTGCGGGCCGCATCGCGTATATCCGTGGTTACGCCGGCCGGCTTGCCGCGGTTGTCCATCGGGGAAATCACCGGCTCGTAATTGCCGTTGGAAGGGTCGCCAAAGACCGGTTCAATATCCAGGGAATTGCTGTCCAGCTTCAGGCCGGCGCGCCATGCGGCCAGCGAAGCATAGCCCCCGCCGGAATAGCCGGTGTACACCGTGCCGGTTCCTTTTACATACAGGAGGTTGTAGTCTGATTTCACCACGCCCGTCGTACTGTAGTACAGGCCGTACCTGCTGCCGGAGCCGCTCCGGGAGATTTTGAAGATGTTATTTTCCAGCACCACGTCCGTCACGGAACCGGTGTGGTAGAAGCCGTAAATGCTGGAAGTAGTGGCCGCATTATCGTCATACACCACCGTATTATGCAGGAACTGCACAAACGGGGAATTGCTGCTGTACAAGCCATAGCCGGTACCGCCGGTATTGCGGTAGATCAGGTTGTTGATCACCTTCACCGGCGTGGCCGCAGTACCGTCGCAATAATAAATGCGGATACCGTAGGACGAGGAGGTGCTGCTGCCGGCAGCGGCAAACAGGTCGTGTATGCGGTTGCTGCTCACCAGGATGGCGCCGGCGGAGTTCTCCACGGAAATGGCTTCCGCGGTGGTACTGTTGGTGCGGGCAGGGCGACTCAGATCATTTTTCTCAATCACCACATTCCGGTTATTATTCAGGTATATACCGTCGGAATACCAGTCGTTCACCTTGTTGCCACGGATGAAATGATCGTTGCTGAAGCTTGTGCCATCACCATAAATCACGATGCCGTAGTAGCCGCCAGTGATGGTATTGTTCAGGATCTTCAGCCCATCCTGCCTGGCGTTGGTGCTGGTAGTAGCGCTGGTTTCGGAACCGCTTACCACAATTCCGGCGTAGCTGCTGCTGGTGGCCGCGATATCAGAGAGGATGGTACAGCGGCTGATCGTGATGCTGTCCGTATTGTTATACAGTTGAATGCCGTAGCCGTAGTTGGTACCGCGGGCATCCACCACGAGGCTGTCGAACGTAACGTGATCGATGCCGCGTAATTTAATGGTAGCCCTGTCCTCGCTGGTTTGACCGGTATAAGCGATCGTGTTGCCGTTACCGTTAAAGGTAATCGTATTGACGGCGGACACGCCCGGGATGGAATCCAGGATCAGCATTTCGTTATAAGGACCAGTGCCCGGTGCCACGTTAAACACTACCGCTCCTGCGATACCGCATGCCATGGCCTGTTTGGCGGCATTGAAGCTCGGGAAGCTGATGGCAGATGCCGGCTGGGTTTTATCGATCGTGTAATTACCCGGAGGCAACGCGGGGTTTACCGTTACCAGCACCGGGGTGGAATAGGCCGTGTTGCCGGAGCAGGTGACTGCCGCGCGGAAATAGGTAGTAGCCGTCATAGCCACCACGGTATCCGGGTTGGTCAGCGCGGCGCCGAAGTTGGTCCATGGGCCGGCCGCATTGGTGGCGGTTTGCCATTGGTAGGTTTGCGTCAGCCCGATGGAGTTGCCTTGCAGGGAGAGGCTCACCTTGTTGTTATAGCACACGGGCGTTTTGTCCACGATGGCTGTACCCGGCGTTGGCGGCGTATTACAGGGCGGCGGCGTAAATTCATACGCGCCGATGTCCGGCGTGGTAGCGCTGCGCGCCGCATCGAGGATGTCCACTGTCACCAGCGGAATAGGCACGCCTTTATTATCGATGGAAGCATTGTTTGGTGTAAAGTCGCCGTTGGCAGGATCGCGGAACAGCGGGTTGGTGGTATAGGAACTGGTGTCCATACCTGTCGCCGTCTGCCAGTCGGCCAGCAGCGGCTTCACCGTACCCCAGTAGCCGAGGTAGTTATTGCCATCCGTTGCGCCGTTGTAATAGATATTGTTATTACCTGTTACGGTGCTGGTGGCTGTGCTGTAATAGACGTTATACTTGTTCCCTCCCCCGCTGCGGGTAACGGAGATGAGGTTGTTGTAAAACTGGTTACCGTCCGACTTGGTACCCACGTAGATACCGTAATGGTTATACGTAGTGGCAGCGGTAGACGCGCCGTCAATGGAAACGGTGTTGTGGTAGAACCAGTTGTTATGCGAATCACTGAGGTAGATGCCATACGCGCTGCCTGTACCGGAATATTTATACAGGAGGTTATTGGAGATGGTATTTTCCAACGCCGGATAGGCGTCTACGTTAGTGAAATAAATACCGTAGGCGGAAGAGGTGCTGGCAGCATTGCCGCCAAACGGGTTGAAGAACCGGTTGCCGGTGATGAGGCAGCGTGTATTCATGCCCGTAGCATAGACACCGTAGAACGTGCTGCTGTTGCGGCGTACCGGCCTCGTGAAAATATTATCTTCAATGGTCAGTTTGGAGTTACCATTGAAGTAAATACCATAGTTATAGAAATCCTGGATCTTGTTGTTTCTGATAATAATGTCCAGGTTGGGGACGGTGGCGCCACCCATGGACGTGATACCGTAGTACCCGCCGGTGATGGTGTTGCCAATAACCCGGAGGCTGTCCACAGAGTGATCCCCTGTGGTGGTAGCGGAAGTGGTGGAGTTGGAGATGACGATACCTGCGTAGTTGGAAGCGGTACCGGCGGTGTCCAGCAAAATGGTACAGCCGGTGATGGTATTGTTATCCGCATCGTTCAGCAGGTGGAAACCCCAACCGTAGGTAGTGCCTGTACCGATCACGGTTTTCAGCACCAGGTCTTTAAAAGTAAAATAGTCTGCATTGTCAAGTTTTACGATGGCCCGGTTGGCGGAAGTGCAGGCAAAAGCCAGCGTATCGCTGCCGTGGCCGAAGAAGGTGATGGTATTGGTCGCGGAAGCGCCGGTAATGGGTCCGAAGTTGAGTTGTTCGTTATAGGTACCGCTGCCGGCTACTACTTCAAAGCTGATAGGACCGCCTATACCGCATTTCATGAAGTTGTAGGCGTCCGTGAAGGAGTTGAAGTTATTACCGCCGGTAGGCAGGTTTTTATTGATGTAGTAATTACCCTGCACCAGCAACGGACTGTTGACGAATACGGCGTTGCTGGTAGCGGTAGCGCCTGAATTGGCACAGGTGCTCACGCAGCGGTAGTAAGTGGATACGGACTGGCTGGTAGAAAAATTAGCCGTGGTATCATTGGGCAGGTTCGTCCAGTTGACGTTATCCGTAGAACTTTGCCATTGGAATTTGATGTTCTGCGCGATGGTGGTACCACTCACGGAGAGGTCAAACGCCTCCCCTGCGCATACATTGGCTTTGCTGGCGCTGGCCGTGCCGGCAGCCGGCGTGCCTGCACATACGGCGTCCGGTATCCAGGTGAAGGTTACATCCGGGCGGGTGGTTTGCGAGCCATTCACGGAAGTGCTGGTAGTGGCGCAGATGTCCGCCGTGTTATCCACGGTGTAGGTGCGGGAAGCGTTGAAGCTTAGCCCGGAAGTACTACCCACCACGGGGTTGTTGGTGTACCAGACTCCGTCCGGCATGGGGGCCGCCTGGCCGTTACAGACTTCGAGGACGAGGTTGTCCGTACCATTCCAGTAGAAGCCGGAGGGGAAAGCGAAGTTATTCCAGCCGGCCGTGGGCGTGTAATCCGCGGCAGCGCGGCCCACGAAGGTAACCGGCAGCCAGGAGGTCGTCAGCGTGGTGGCCGTAGTTGTGCCCAGCTTGATGGAATACCCTTCGATCGTGCCGGCATTGCCCAGGGAGAGGACGTAGAATTTCACTCCGCTGATATTCCCGGCTCTCATGCCAGCGGCCTGCAGTTCGGAGGCACGGAACAGGTACTGCGCCCTGGAACCTTCGTAATAGTCCTGCAACGGGCAAGGCCCCGTAGTAGGCGTATTACCGCTGGTATTGTTCCCTATGCGGGTATCTACCTGCGCCAACAGCCGTTGGGCTGTCAGCAGCAGGAAGGTGCTAAGGAGAATTAAGGTAAATTTTTTCATTTCATATTATTTGGGAATTCGCAATACAATTATCTGTACCAGGCTATCCAGGCTTTACCCGTGGTAGCGCTGACCATGAAATAGATTTTCTCGGCAAACTTTACCATATAGAATCCGCCGGAATCGGCCATGAGCTGATAGGTGCGCTGTACCGGCGTGTAAGGGCTCGGTCGTGTGCCGCCTTCCGCAAACGGGGAGAAGTAGAGGAATCCTTTGGTATCGAACACCGGCGGCCCGTCGAAGAACACGCCATAGGCATAGGTGAGCCCGGTGCCGGCGGCATTGACGGTGATCCAGGGCAGGAAGTCCGTATCGGTATCATACTGCGGCCAGTACCCGAAGGAATAGTAGCGCGCGGTGCTGTGTACATTCAGCGCATCTTCCACGCCGTTGATATGCCATCCGTTAAAGGTTTGCCAGTAGTCGCCCGCTGCCAGCGCTTCGTTATACCAGTTGCGGGGCGCGGCGGTATCTACCTGCAACGGCAGCACGGTTTCCGTGATGGTGGCCGCCTTGCCGTCTATGTTACAGTGGAGGATATTATTGTTCCACGTAGCGTTATCCAGCTTTGTAAAGGGCAGCTTTACCGTATCCGCATAGGGATTGGCGAGGCCGATGCCAGTGGCCGTGTAGTAATAGTTACTGGTGTAGATGCGGTACTTCCCCTCCTGCTGCCAGCCAATGAGCATGCGGTGACTGCTGATGTCCACCTGCAGGTCGCACTTGGTTTCAGCGGAAGATAAGCGTATGAAGAAGGTTTGCAGGGAGCCCACGCGGTCAAACGTCCGCCTTACCTGCTGGCTGTAATGCAGGTCCTGCTCGGCCTTGCTGGCTTTGATCATATAGGCAACGGTGTGGTTGAAGCGGCCCCGCAGCTTAATGGTATCCCCCTGCATGCCGTCAAAGGCAAATTCAAAGTCGGACTGCAGGCCAGCGCCATCAACGCCCCCATTCACGTTCCCGTCAGGATCGCTCAGCTGGTGCAGGTAAGAATAGGTATCAAACAGGAGGCTTGGTTGCTGCAAGGCTTTCAGCCGCCAGCTGCTTTCCTGCATCTGGTTGGCCGTTTGCTCGGAGAGGTCGGCAAACATCTGTACCCGGTTGCTGTCCGTAAACTTCATGTAGAAATTATATGCGCCGCCCTGCAGGGGAAACACCAGCGTGTTCCAGCCGTATTCCGCCCCCATGAGTATGCGCTGGTAGTTGTCCAGCGTATCTTTCAGCCGCTTGTCTATCGATTCCCTGAACACCGGCTCCATCTCCTTTTTACAGGCAGTGAGGGCCATCAATCCTATGAACAGGCTGTAAATAATTTTTTTCATCTGCTGCATTTTAGTAGAGTAATTGTTCGATTGCTGTCCGCGTACGGGTTTGCAGACTATAGAAGTCGATGTCCCACACCTTGTTGAAATAGTTGACCACCATGGCCTCTTTAGCCCGGAGGTAGGCTTTGGCAGCCGCCTGTGAGGTACCGTTCACGCTATTGCCGGCAGGAATGCTGTTGACGATTTTTTCAAACCCGGCCCTGCCTTCTACCAGCATGATGGACACCATCTCCACAAAATCATCATCAAAGCCGCTCATGGCGTAGGCGGTGATGAAGCCGTCCCGGTTGGCCTCCGCATCTGAAATGTTATTCCAGTTGCCGGTGTACAGGCCGGGATTAATGCGTTTGAATTCCACCGGGTACATCACGTTCTGGTGGAGGATGTGGCCAAACTCGTGTTCGATCACATGGAACATTTGCTTCACGGTAGCGGAGTCGGACAGCTTGTAACCTGCCATCGTTTTAGTGCGGAATTCGTTCAGCAGGTACAGCACTACCTTACGGCCGCCTTCCGCCGTTCCCAGCGTGATGGTGCCGTTGCTGTTCCAGCTGGCGCTGCCGGAGAGGATGAGGAACTTGGGGCAGTATTTGATGAAGAAAAGGGAATCCGCCTCCGCGATGTAGGTATTGATCCATACCTTTCGGATGGCCTCCATGACGGGGATGATTTTCTCTTCCTTTGCAGGCACCAGGGTTTTGTTTACTTCAAACTCAAACTGGTCCCACTTGTATTTTACAGCGATGTTAAAAGGTACGGTCAGGGAGTCGTAGAGGTATTTGTCCAGCGCGCTGGCCTTCCAGGTATCTCCGCCGAGGCCCGGAATATCCTCTACCAGCTCCATATCATCATCCTTGCTGCAACTCAGCAGGCAGCAAAATGAAAGCGCCAGGAGAAGCCATTTAATGTTCAACATAGTAATAGCAGATATTGGTTGATAAATTATTTCCTTGGGTTAAGCTCTAATCCGCTGTTGGCAACGGATTGCGGCAGCTGAAACGTGCGTTGGTCGTCCCCCGGTTTCAGCACCAGGTCCGGCGCGCCTATGCGTGTGTGCGTTACCGTTATACCATGCCGCAGCAGGTCAAACCAGCGCATCCCTTCCTGTATGTACTCCGCCCGTTTAAAGCTGAGGATGGCTTGCAGGCTGGCCACGCGCGGGTCCGTCGTGCCGTAGTAGTTCTGCAGCCGCGCCATCGTGATGTTGTGGGAGGTAGCGCTGTAATTGGTGATACGGCGACTGGCGAAGAGGTTGAGGTCTTTTAATACCGCGTCGTAATTGCCCAGCGCGGCATTGGCTTCTGCCCGGTTAAACAATACTTCCTCTGTAGTGAACAGTACGTTCATCACGTAAGGCTGGCCGATAGTGGCATTCACGGAGTTCTTCACGAAGTACTCGATGTTCTTCGGCACAAAGTAATCCTGGTTGCCGTAGTAGTACACGGGGTAAGCCCAGCGGCCGCCGGTCACATTGTTACCGAGGATCTCCACTTCCTTGGCAAAGGAGAGGTCGTACCGGTAGCGGCCCATATACCTGCCTGCAAGCGATTTGGTTTCCACGATGAGCAGGTTGGCGTCTTCCGCGGCGTTGGCATAGAGGTCGCGTATCTGCGCGGGCGACATGTTATTGTATTTCGAATTCCACGGGCGCATGTGCATGCCCAGCTGATCGCCGGGGAAGGCTTGCGCGGCGTAGTACAGCACTTTCTGGTAATCTTTCTTAAAGAGGTAAAAGCGGGTGGCAAAAGCGTTGGCCGCAAGGCGGTTGAAATGATAACGGTCCACGGTGTACGCTTCGTCCTGGATCAGGGGCAGGCCGGCCAGCAGGTCTTTTTCAATCATCTCGTACACGTAGGCCACCGTCTTCCGCTGGTACTGCTTGTGCACCACCGTTTCCGGCTCCGTTACATAAGGGATGCCGGGGCTCGTGCCCGCCGTTGCAGGGTCATATACCGGGGAGAAGAGATTGACGAGCATGAAATGCGCGTACGCCCTGGCCACAAGGGCCTCTCCTTTCTGTGCCTGGTACAGCGTGGAGTCGTCCGCTTCCGCGCAGGCTTTCAGGGCCTGGTTGGCCGCGGCAATGGCGCTGTAGGAAGCCGCCCAGTAAGCTTCGGGGGAGTCTTCCTCAATGGATTGCACGTCCTGGAACAGGTAGCTGTCGCTGTTGGGGCGTTCGGATTCGCCCACGCCTTTATCGGCCACGTTGTCCGACTTCGACTCGCACATCACAATGTAGCTGGATTGCGGATAGGCGGTGCCGAGCAGCTTCGCCACTTTTTGCGGCGTGTCCAGGGAGGTCCAGGTACTGTCCGGCTGTTGTTCCAAAAATTTTGTGCAGCCGGTAGCCAGCAGCAGCGTGGCTGCTACGGTAACGGCTGTACGTTTATATAGCGTAGGATTCAGTTTCATAGTCTAAAATTTTAAAGGCCCGCTTTAATGGAAAAAGTGAACTGTTTCTGGATTGGCTGCGCCACCCCGCCGGCATTGAAGAATTCCGGGTCCTGGCCCTGCAGCTTTTTATCGGCATAGATGAGCCATGGGTTGATGGCCGCGCCCGTGAAGGACAGGCTGTTAAACCCGATCCACTTGGCTTTGGCGGCCGGCAGCGTATAGGTGAGCGACACGGTTTTCAGCCGCACAAAGTCCCCGCTGGCCACCCGCTCCGTAGAGTAGTTGTAGTTATTATAGGGATAGCTGCCCCAGATCAGGCTTTGCTCAAATACATCTAGGATAGATGGGATGACGGTTTTCGTTTCTTCTCCCGGCATGGCCCAGCGATTGTAGAACTCTTTCGGCATGGCATCCAGGTCGGAATAAGCCGTTTTAAACGCCGGCGTCAGGCGGATTTTATTGCCCGCCTGGTAGGTAACGAAAACGTTTAGGGAGAGATTCTTATACCGGAAGGTATTGGACACGCCGCCGGTTACCGGCGGGTCTACCGGTCCCATATACACGAGGTGGCCGGTTTTAAGGTCCTGCAGGTTCACGTTTTTGTCCAGCTCTCCCTTCTCGTTAATAAACTCCGGCACGCCTTCGTAATGTGTCAGGTCCTCGTACTTCAGGGAGAAGAGGCTGCGCACGGGATAGCCTTCAATGTTACCGCCTTCCGCCACTACGAGGTCGAAGATGGCGGGAATGTTTTTCGCGTTGGTGATCTTGTTGGTGTTGTAACCAAAGGTCAGGTTGGCGCGCCAGCTGAAATCTTTCTTTCGGATGGGTTCCCCGCCGATCATCACTTCCAGCCCTTTGGAATCCATATCCGCGTAGTTGGCGGCTTTATAAAGCTCGCCGCCAATACCGGATGTTTTGATTTTGCTGATGAGGTCGAAGCTCTTACGGGTATAGGCGTCAATGGCCCAGTTAATGCGGCCGTTGAACAGGCCTCCGTCGAGCCCGATGTTGGTAGTATATAATTTTTCCCAGGTAAGGTCGTCGTTTTGCAGGTGCGCCAGTTGTATTACGGATTCCACTTCCGTCAGGTGCGGGCGGCGGGTGTTCACCGTCTGGAACACGATGTTGGAATTGGTGGCGGGGCCCATGCTGGCGGTAAGCCCGTAGCTGGCGCGGAGCGTCAGGTAATCGAGGTTACGAAATTGCTGCATGAAAGGCTCCTGCTCAATATTCCAGGATACGGCGCCGCTGTAGGTAGGCAGCCAGCGCGCCTTGCGGGAAATGCCCAGGCGGTTGGAGCCATCGTAGCGGCCCGTGAGGGTCACGTTGTATTTATGGTTGTAGGCATAGGTAGCGGTTGCATAAAAGGCCGCAAAGCGGTCAAAGTCCTTCCCCATGCTGTAGTAAGGAAAATTGCTCTCGATAGTCTGCTTCAGGATTTTATAATCCACGAACGGCACGCCCCCGTTGTCGTACTGGTAGCCATAACCTGTGCTGGATGCGGCCTGCCGGTCTGCGGCCTTTACCTGCTGCCCTACCAGCACGTTCAGCTGGTGTTTGGTGTTGAAGGTATCGCTGTAGTTCAACCCGTTGCGGAAATCGTAGTTGATCAGCTGATCTTCCGTGCGGTTGTAGAAACCGCCGTAAGGCAGCACCACTACCGGCTGCGCGTCCGGGTTGTCCGGATCGCGGTAGAGGAAGCGGTTGTTGTCCGCGATGGTGGCATTGTCGTTGGCGCGGTAAGCGCCGGCCATGTTCGACCTTTCGGTAATCTGGTGTTCGCGGCTGGATTTAACGTAGCGGATAGCGCCGGTGAACTCGTAACGGAGGTTGCCGGTCAGCTGCCAGGCGAGGTCGCCCTGCAGGCGCAGGTCCATCATGTTCAGGTTGAGATAGTTGTTGCTCAGCTCATTGATGATGTTAAACGGCGCGAAGTTTCTTCTAAAATATTCCAGGTGGCCGTTTTCATCGTATGCGGTGAGCGTGCGGCTGGTATTGAGGGAATAGCTGAATGGGTTGATGTCGAAGTCGCGGTCGTACTTACCTTCCACGGGGTTGCTGCTGCGGCTCAGCGCGCCCGGCGCTTTCTGCTGGCGTACGGAAGCCAGGGTGGAAAAGTTCGTGGTAAGGCGGTTAGACAGTTTATAGGTATTGCGGTAATTCAGCGTATAGCGGTTGACTTTATCCGCCAGCGTCCAGCCGTTGTCGCTGTAATAGCTGGTAGAAAAATAGGACTGGGATTTATCCGTACCGGTGGAGATGCTTAACGAATGCTCCTGTACGAAGTTGTTGCGGAACAGCAGGTCAAACCAGTCCGTATTGGCGTTGGCGTAGCGCAGCAGGAACTGCTTGCGTGCCTCCGGCGTATTTTCCACCGGGAAGTGGCCTTTGTCATCCGCGTTGAGGCGTTCGTAGAGTTTACCAAACACACCGTTATCCGCACGGGAAAGGATATCCGAAGTAAGGATACCTTTTCTTTCCAGTTCTGCCAGCACCGACATCTGCTGGGCGGAGTTCATGATATTGAAATCGCCGTAGCCGGGTTTGAGTTGGGTGCTAAAGTTGCCGCTGTAGGCAACGATAGGTCGGCCGGCTTTACCCTTTTTTGTGGTGATCACCACTACCCCGTTCATCGCGCGGGCGCCGTACAAGGCTGTAGCGGCGGCATCTTTCAGGATGTCAAAACTTTCGATATCGTTGGAGTTGAGTCCGGCCACGGCGGAACCCAGCAGTGTGGTAGGGTCGCCGCTGGAGAGCTGGTCGTTGCTGATGTTCACCACATCTTCCAGCACCACCCCGTCCACTACCCACAGGGGTTTATTATCCCCGTTGATGGAGGTGGCGCCGCGCACGCGTACTTTCGGCGCGGTCCCAAAGGTGCCGGATACGTTCTGGATAGCTACGCCGGCCACGCGGCCTTCGAGCATGCGGCTAACATCCGTCATCCCTTCAATTTTCACATCATCGGCCTTGAGGCGTGTTGCCGCGCCGGAGAACTTGCTTTTATCGATGCTCTGGAAGCCTGTCACGATCACTTCCTGGAGGTGCGTAGGCTTTTCTTTGAGGGTAATACTTTTTGTACCTGCGCCGAATTGGGACACCGGTATCTCCTCTGTTTTAAAACCTGTAAAGTTGATGAGCAGCACCGCGTTGGCAGGTACCTTTTTCAGTTCAAACTCTCCCCTTTCGTTGGTGGTAGTACCCCTGGAAGTGCCTTTGATCAGTACAGTCACGCCGGGTAAGGCAATCTGTTTGATATCGGTCACGAGGCCCCGTATATCCGTTGTGCGCGGCTGTATCTGCCAGAGGGAGCCGCTCAGCTGCGATGGAATTTCCTTGCTGTGGTTATCCTTGCGGATCACAATGCGGTCGTACATAACGCTGAAGGAAAGCGAGTATGGCGAGAGCAGCTTATGCAGCAGGACTCCTACCTTTTCATTGTTCGCTGTAACAGTTACTTTGTTGGCATTGAGCGCGTCGTTGCTGGTGTACACAAAGGATACTTCCGCGATGGTGCTTATTTTTTCCAGGGCGTCTTTCAGCAGCACATCACGCAGCTGGATAGTAATTTTTTTGTCGAGCAGGTCCTGGTTGGCGGCGTGCACCGACAGGCAGGGAATAAGCAGGATCAGGCAGAACAGTAGTTGCCGGAATTTCTTCAACATAATTCGGTTTTGATAGACTTTAAGGGTAATAGGTTCCCGTTCCGGTTCCCAGGAGGAATCGGGCAATAGCGGGTTTGCTGCTATGCAGTTATCTTTTTTGTCAGATAAAGTGGGTAAGGCTATCCGGTGGCGGAAGCAATAGCGTTCATCGTAATCATTTTAGTCCTTATTTATAAACTGGTTGATAAATCTCATTAAGCGCCTAAACAACAAACTGGCAAAACAACATAAACATCCTCTTACTGAGGGAGCAGCATCGGTTTATATCTGTTGTGGGCAAAGCTTTCCCGTTCGGAAAAACTTTTCGTTTTTTTTCCGGTTATAATAGTACAGCGTTAAAAAATTAATGTCGGTTGCTTATCAAAACTCTGTTTGGAACAACGGCATGGTTAACGCGTTAGACTTTGGTTTTCTTCATCCACAGGAACCTCCTGTGATCATAAATCCTTTTCCGTTTTCTAGCTCAACAACATCGGCATTAAATGGACCTGCCAGCAATTTCAGCTGTTTGAGCAGGTCGTCCTTGATCGTAAAATCACCGTAATAACTACATTTACTGATATTGCGCGCATGGATGGGTACGTTGTAGATCCGCTCCAGGTCGCGCAGCACCGTTACGACAGACTCGCCTTTATAGGCCAGTACGCCGGTGCTTTTCAGTGCAAAAAATCGGGCATCATCGGTTCCATCTATCAATTGAATTTCGTTCGTTGCAGTATTGAGTACCAGTTCGCGGTTGGCGGTCAGCACGACGGGCTGCGTGGAGGGCGACTGTCCGTTGTGCGCATCCACCTGCACTTTACCGCTGATCACCACCACTTTCACCTCTTTGTTATCGCGTACGTCCATGTTAAAGGAAGTACCGAGTACTGTTGTCTTCAGGTATTTGGAGGAGATGGTGAAGGCCGCCTTCGCTGCGTGCGTTACGTTAAAATAGGCCTCTCCCTTCAGGGTCAGCTCCCGGCTTTTGGTACCGAAGCCTTTGGGATAGCTGATGCTGGCTCCTTTCTCCAGTACGACCTGCGAGCCGTCAGGCAGGGTGATGGCGGTGCGGCCTTCGTCGGCAGCCACGCTCACCATATTGTTGCCGTTATAACGGAGCAGCATATACGAAGCAGCGCCGATTACCAGCAGTGCCACCGCCGCAGCGGCGATGCGTTTTGCGTACAGCCTGAACGTACCGCGGAAGCTACTATCGGTAATGCCTGCACGACGATGAATATTTGCGAGCATAGCGGCAGAAAGTTTTTTGTCCAGCGTGGCCCTCATTTCGGAAAGCTCCAGCTGGAAATCCTCTGCAGCAACGGCCTGCAGCTCGGAAAGGTCTTCCCCGTCCAGGTAGGTTTTCATCCAGCTCCATTGTTCGGCAGACCAATTATCTGAATGCAGGAGTTGCTGTAAGTATGCTTTTTTATTATTCACTATCGTGACGGTTTATACTAAATACGCACGTTTAAAAAAATGGAGGGGTCAAGTCAGGACTTTTTTTCCCAAAAAAACAGATATTTTATTTCCGCATATGAAATCAACCCATGTTATCGGGTAAGTTGAGAAAGAACAACAGGAGCAGCACGTATCGTTGTTCACCGTTGCGATGCATATATTCATTGAGTATAGACATGGCGGCTGACAGGTGTTCTTTCACGGTATGGCGGGAAATATTGAGTTCCGCTGCTACTTCAGCATAGGTTTTTCCTTCCAGCTTGCATTTGGTAATAATGGTTTTTCTGCGTGGGGAAAGTTGTTCGATTCCTTCCATCAGTAGTTTGTACTGGGCTTCCTGTACCTGCAGGTTTTCCGTTCCGGCCATGGCCTCGTCGGACATGGCCAGGAGATCTTTTTGCAGCGCGTATTCGCGCACCCGCTTTCGCAGGTAGGAAACGGACAGGTTGAAGCTGATGACAAACAGCCATCCGCTGACGGGCTGGTCGGCCTTCAGGTCGTAACGCTTTTCCCAGAGCCGGCTGAAAACTTCCTGTAGAATGTCCTGGGCAACAGTTTCATCTTTTACGAACTTGAAAATATTGCGGTACACCGCTTCGTGATATTTCCAATACAACCCGTCAAACGCCGGGACCTGGCTGAGTTGTAATTGTTCGATTAATTCGGCATCGTTAATATTCATATCTCCTCATTTATATGAATCATAGCGCGGAATAATTGTGGCATATAAAGTCGGGTTCTTCAAATAACATCATAAGGTTTCATGGACCGTACTTTCGCTGTATAAAATAATAACAAAAAATTGTTATTTTATAAATATAATTATATTATCTATATTAATAACCTGTTAGTTTTTGCTAATTAAGTCAATGATGCTAAAAATTTTATAAATAATACTGACCCTGCCCCGGCCTTTGCCACAAATAGATGCTGCTGTTGCTTTTTGGAGATATATAAACCAAAAAGCGCGGCAAATTCGTATGGCCACTGCCGTATTTTTTATTTTTTCGGTTACTTTGCCGCCGATAGTTACCTGCTTATGACGAAGGGATTTGTATTCGGAAAATTTTTACCATTTCATAAAGGCCACGAGGCCATGATCCGGTTTGCACGGGGCGCCTGCGACCAGCTGACGGTGCTTGTATGTTGCGGCAATACGGAATTAATCGCTCCGGAAACCAGGAAAAACTGGATCAGTGATACCGTGCAGGACCTAACGGGAGTGGATATACGTATTTATGCCTACGACGAGGCGCAGCTCCCCAATACCTCCGTTTCTTCGGAAGCTGTGTCCGCAGCCTGGGCGGAGGTCTTTATGCAATTGCTGCCCGGCGTGGAGCTGCTCGTGACCTCCGAGCCTTATGGGGAGTACGTGGCGGCGTTTATGGGTATCCGTCACCTGCCGTTTAACCCCGCGCGTAACCAGGTGCCGGTGGCGGCGTCCCTGATCCGGCAGGACCTGGCGGCGTACTGGTCCTACCTCCCGCCTGCGGTGAAAAAAAACCTGGCGTTGAAAGTGGTGCTGCTGGGTACGGAATCCACGGGGAAGTCCACCCTGACGGCGCAGCTCGCGGCGCATTTCCACGGCACGGCCGTGCAGGAAGCGGCCCGGGATATCATCCCGGATTCCAACGCCTTCACCCTGCAGGACCTCTATACGGTTGCCCGCGCGCATGCGGCCCGTATCGACGCGGCCGTGCAGGGCGATAGTCCGTATGTGTTTATCGACACGGACATCCACATCACTTTTTCCTACGGCCTGCAGTTTTTTGATACGCGGATGCAGGTGGAGGATGCCATTTTCGCCAGCAATCGGGCGGATCTTTATCTGTATCTGAACAATGATGTGCCCTGGCACCAGGACGGAACCAGGTTGGAACAGGCGGAACGGGATGCGCTGGATCTTGCACACCGGCGCACTTTAGCAGGGTTTAATATTTTTTATAGAGAGATTAAAGGCAGCTGGCAGGAGCGCCTGCACGTATCCGCTGCGTTAGTGGCTGAGGCTTTCTGCCGTAAACAACGTACTTTCTTTGGGGAATAAGCATCCCGGACATTCCTTATCCGGGATGCCGCCGGCAGGGTTATTTGAATAAATCGAGGGTAAGCCCCGCTTCAAAACCGCCGTCCGTATAGTTCTTATACCCGCCGGATTGCTTGGTGTACATCAGGTTGAGGCGCACTGCATCCAGCAGATAGAACCCTGCGCCTACGGTGTACGTGCCGGAGGTATGGTACAATCCCATTACATTGAGTTTTTGCTCCATCAGCCCGAGGTTGACCCCGAAGTCCACAATGCCGTCATATCCTTTGATGCTGCGGTAGCATACTTTCGGCTCAATAGAGCTGATCGCGCTTTCCATGCGGAACTTGTAGGCCACGCCGGAAAAGAAGATCACGCCCCCGTCCGCACCCACGAAATCCTTTTTGGAAAAGGTAGAGCGGATGTTGGGCAAGGCCGCCTGGATGGTCCAGTGCTGGTCCGTATAGGCCATCCCGTAGTCCGCTTCAAAGTAATCGTCGCGGCGGTTGAATGCGTTCACGGAAGGGTCGTTCGGGTCCCCGTTTACCTTGCTGTAATCGATCCGCTGGAAGTTCATCCCTAAGGACAGCCCGAAGTGCAGCATCGTTCCGTTTTGGTTCAGGGGCAGGTGGTAAGCGTAGGTCAGCGCGGCGCGGGTGCGGTTCAGCAGCCCTGCCTGGTCGTTCATCACGTTTACCCCTCCGCCGATCCGGCTGCCGATGTAGCCATCCGCAGAAAAGAATTTGGTGGTCGGCGCGCCGTCAATGCCATCCAGCTGGCGGCGATAGGCGGCGTTGAAGTGAAAACCGGTGTCTATCCCGGCCATAGCGGGGTTGGCGAGATACTGGTTTTGGAAATACTGGGTGGAAGAGGGGTCCAGCAAAGCGCCTGCCTTACTGGTGGTTTGAGCTGCCGCCTGATGCACGATTCCCGTCAGCAGGGAGGCAAAAGAGAGTGAAACAAAAATCCTTAGGTAGAGATATTTCATTGGTTGTATTTGGATACCAGGAATAAACGGAACTAATTTTCGTAAAAATAATCCGGCTGAATCAAAAAGATGTGGTAAAAATCGGGAATATAAAGTTAGAATTAATTTCCGGTTATTACCAAATTCTATTGGGTGGGTACCGGGGAGGCAAACTTATCTAGCAGGCGTGATACTGAAAATACAGGGGCATTCAGCAAAATATTTCCGGGTGGTACGTTTATTTGAGCGCCAGGAGCCGGTTATGGAGGCCGGGTAAATAAAAAGAGGCGCCCGGTACCGGGCGCCTCTGCAAAAATATATCCGGGCTATACGCTTATTTAAGCGTCAGCAGGAAACCGATGGTAAAGTTTGCATCCCAGTCGAACACGAAGGTATCGCAGTTGGTAGCGTCTTTAATGGCTTTATAGATGTTCAGACCACTTTTGATCTTGATCTTGTCGGACTGGTATTGACCGGGGTCGTTCAGGACGGTGAAACGCTCTTCCCCATCGCGGATTTCCTTAGCCAGTTCAAAAGGCACCCCACCGATGATGAAGCAGATTTCGCGTTTGGAAGCCGGCACTTTTTCCGCCAGCGCTTTAATGCTCGCGTACACGGCGTCGTCCTTCATATCTTTTTCGTAGTATTTGGCGCCGGGGCCTTCTATGGATTTAATGGTACCATTTTCCATCCAGGAAATTTTCGTATTGCCGGAACCGATATCCACTACATAGGAATTTTCCTCGTAGGTAGGCGGCAGCACGCTTTTCAGCGCCAGCTTACCTTCCTGCTCTGCGGATACCAGGTTAACGATATAGCCCATTTTCTTCAGCTCGGAAGCAATAACAGCGGTCTTAGGTTCCTTCTGTGCGCCGGAGCTGATTACGAAATGCACGTTCCTGGATTTCACGCCTTTATCGAACATGGCGCCGATGTAATCTTTGAGTCCCTGGCGGATGTCGGCAGTAGTGGCCATCCCTTCGTACACGAAGGATTTACCGAAGTCCTTGGAGATGATTTCCCAGCGTTTTTGTTTGTCTACATTGATGACGAAAGAGTTGAAGCCGGACGCTCCTACTTCCACCACGCCTTTCATTTCACCGTCTACCGGTTTTTCAGGCACGTAGTTGAAGGTACGGCGCTCTGCAGCGGCAGTGGATTTAGACTTGGGGGTGGCTGCCTTTTCGCTGTCCCCCCAGGATTTGGTTCCCGTGGCTTCCGTTTCAGGGGCTTCCTTGCTACCTACAGCACCCAGTTTTCCGCTTTCTGAGGCCCAGTATCCAATGCCGATAATAGGGAGGGCAATGATGAATACTTTGATCGGCCAACGTAGTCTGGCCCAGGTTGATTTTTCTTCCATTTTGAAATTGTATTAGTTGTTTTCGGGTTATTTTTTTGGTTAGTCCATGATAGAGAAGCCTTTATCTACTTTCTCTTCCGGCTTCAGTTCATAGTAGGAATCCGCCATCTGGCTTACGTTCAGCACTTTCAGGTTACGCTCGTCCACCTTGCGGATAAACTCTTCCAGTTCGCCCTGGGAAGGCGCGCCACCAACGGTGATATTGTTGTTCTGGTCGAGGAAATCCAGGTTGGACCTGATGGAGGCGATATTCTGGCTGATAGCGCCGGTAGCCGCGTTCATGGCCTCCTGGAATACCCAGCCGTCTTTGATGTTGAATACTTCCGCCAGGCCTTCCGTAGCGTTTTTCATTTTTTGGGTGGCTTCCAGTTTTTTGGAGATGATGGAGATACTGCTGTCCAGCGTGCTCACGTAAATGCGGGCGGCGCTTTCGTTGTCTTTCAGTACTTCCAGCACTTTGGCAAACTGGTTGGCGTATTGTACATAGCTGCGGGCGTTCTGTTCCTCCGCCTCTCCTTCCTTACCCAGGAGGAAGGCTTTGGTACGGGTTTCCTTTGCATCACGGGCCAGGGCGTTTGCCTTTTCCATGTTGCTGGCGGCAGCTTCGGCTTTACTTTTTTCTTCCAGCGCGGCGGCTTCCTGTGTGAACCTTTTTGCCAGGCCGTATTTTTCCTGGGCGGTCTTCTGGGAGTTTTCGCCGCTGGAAATCATTTCAATCCTTACCCCGTCCACGTTCGCAATTTTTGCTTTTACGCGTTTGAGAGTATCCCTGGCATCGCGGGATAACATCTGCAATGTCTCAATCGGGTTATTGCGGATGATAGCTTTTTCGCCTTTGAACAGCAGGACGTTACCGAGGCGGTGCAGTACCTGAATGATCTTGGGCGCCAGTAACAGCAGCACGATCAGCACGATACTGAATATCACCAGCAGGATGCTTTTGGCTGCGTATTCCAGCATCAGTGGCAGGTATTTGAAGAATGCGAATGCGCCGCCAAGAATGAGCGCCCAGAAGAAGATACTGGCTACTTTTTTCTTAGCTTCGGGTGTTTGCATCTGCTGTGGCAGATGATCTCCAAGGACCTGAAAAATCGGGAGCTGACTTTTGAGTTCGGCAGGAATGTTTACCTGTTGCGGTTGATTTGCCATAGGGACTTTTAAATTAAGTTACTTTCAATTAGTTGAAGTGCTTGCTGGATATCGCTGACTACTTCTGCTACAGCGTTGTTGCCAAGTGCAATCTTAGCGTCGATATCCCTCAATTGCGGTTCGTACTTGCTATTGATTTCTCTCAGATTTTTTTGTTTGATTTCTAATTGTTGACGCAGTTCATTCAATTTCCGTTCCAATTCCTGAATTTCGTTGGCCAGGTTCGCTTTTTCGCGTACCTGCTCCTGCTCTATGGCCTGCTTCTGTTGCTGCTTCTGCGTGGTTTCGCGGTCGATAATATTTTTCAGTTCGGCCGCGTAATGCCGGCCTGACTGCAGGAGTTTTTGCTTGTCCAGCGACTTATCCACGTACTTCAGGGAAGTGAAGGCTGCTTTGAGATTGTTGCCGTCTACTGCGCCCATTTCGGCGGCGGCGTTCCAGACTTCGAAGAAATCGACGCCTGGCTCGTTGAGCTTCTCAAGCATTTCCAGCACTTTGAGTTTCATCTGTTTCGCTTCACTCACCGGCTGTTGGCCAGGCAGTGGCGGCGGCGTGGTGGGCAACGGGGGCGGCACTGCCGCTGGAGCAGGCGTTACGGGCGCTTGCTTTTGAGAGGCTACAGGCTGCGGGGCAGGTGTTGACGGGGGCACTGCGTTCGGATCATCTTCGAAAATGAGTTTCTTTAAACTTTTCAAGATACCGAAACCATTCTTTTCTTTCTCCTCATTCATTTAGTACAAAATTAAAGTTGCTTAAAATTAGCAAATTTATTGGTGTAGCGGGTGGGGAGGGGATTATTTAACAAGATAATTTTGGGGGAGTGTGGAATGAGGCACGGGGGATTTTTGGGAGGAGGCGGGGCGGTTGGCGGCGCCCGGTGAGATTTTCTTGACAGGGATGGGTTAGCAGGAGAGTTTTGGAGGAGTTGCTGACAAAAAGCAGCGCTTAATAAGGCTTACTTACGTGGGATGGGTTAGCAGGAGAGTTTTGCGGGAGTCGCTGACAAACAGCAGCGCCCAATAAGACTCCTTTCCATTGCCGGCGGATCATTCACTTAATAACTTCATTGAAGTTGCCCAGTAACTACGCCACCCAATAACCGGCGCAGTAAACTGGTTTTTGCAGTAGTGATTTCCGCCGTGCCATCCAGCCGCGCCAACGGCGGGAGCTGTTGCCCGCTGGTGGTTTCCAGCCCCTTATCCAGCGCAACATCTACTGTTAGCACGGTATCTGTTGGAGATGCGCTAAGCCCTGCCACCTTGCCACGCAGCAAACCGAATCGTTCCGCCGGGAACCCGGTAACGCGTATTAGTACTTCCTGGCCGTTATGAATGCGCCAGGCATCCCGCGCCGGAATTTTAGCGGTAGTCGTGGTTCCGGTTGGATGGGCTTCATTGGGAGTTGCATCGCCGGTGGAGGAAGTGTTAACGCGTGGAATGTGCGTGGCGGCGCCAGTTCTTTGGCCGGCAGTATCGGTGGCGGGGGTAGTTTTAGAGCTGGAAGTACGCGCGGTGGAGGCATTCCCAGCGCTAGGAAGCTGCGTGGTGCTGGCAGCCCCTCCCTCCTGCTCCATCGTCAAAATAGTTACCTGCGCAACCGTTATTTCCGGATACGTAAAAAACCAGGCCCCTGCAAACAAGGCCAGTATCACGATACACAGCAGCACAATACCCTGCCTGATCAGCCAGGGAGGCATTTTACCCATGATCTCCTGTACAGGTTCACTGCGCATTTCCTGCAGGGAGTGATGCAGCGTATATCCGTTCAGGTGTTTGCTTTTTACTTTTCCCATATTGTTATGCTAACAGTTAGTTTACCAACGCATCGTCGTTTATTTCGGCGAATGCGGCCTTTCAAATTTTGTTTTTTTTGTTGGTGATATCGTATAACCGTTTACGTGGTCGAACCCGACGTTTCGGGATAGGTCAATATTCCGGCAAGTGACACACGATTAAACATTTAATCACTTTTATAGCCTCTTTCGACCGTTCCTATGTTGTTTTACTTGCAGTCAGTGACACATCGTATAACCGTTCACGTGGTCGAACCCTGGTATTCCATATTGCCTCCATCCTGTTCTGGACACACTGTATAACCGTTCACGTGGTCAAGTCCAACCTTTCTCATGTTGTCTCCCCTTCCAGTCCATGACACTCCGTATAACCGTTCACGTGGTCAAATCCAGCCTTTCCCATGTTCTCTCCCCTTCCAGTCCGTGACACACCGTATAACCGTTTCCGTGGTCGAACCCCGCGTTTCCAATTATCCCACTCTTCCAATCTGCCACACCACATTTCATCCCCCATATACCATACTTCTACCCATAACCATCCCTCCGGGGGATTAGCAAAACGTACCAACTCCCGGGCAGCACCTTTCCACCTCCCTCATCCCACTATCCTCCCAACTCCAGTTGATTCTTCACCAGCGAATAATAATTCCCCCTCCGCGCGCTCAGCGTTCCATGCGTGCCCACTTCCACTATACGGCCTTTTTCCAGCACTACAATCTGGTCCGCCTGTTTCACTGTACTCAGCCGATGCGCTATCACCACCACCGTCCTGCCTTCGAAGAACCGGTCCAGGTTTTCCATGATAATCCTTTCATTGCTGGCATCCAACGCGCTGGTTGCCTCATCAAAAAAGAGGTACACCGGATCTTTATAGACGGCCCTGGCTATCTGGATCCGCTGCTTCTGGCCGGCGCTGATATTATTGCCGGTATTCCCCAGCTTGGTCTGGTAGCCCAGCGGCAATTCCTCTATGAAGTCGCGTATATTCGCCGTAGTTACCGCATGCAGGAGCTTTTCATTGTCCACCTTTTCATCGCTGATGGCCACATTCCGGGCAATGCTGCCGGAAAACAAAAACCCGTCCTGCATGACGTTGCCGCATTGATGCCGCCACCAACGCGGCGAAATATCTTTCAGGTTATGCTCCCCCACGTAAATACTCCCTTCCACCGGCTCATAAAACTGCAGTAATAACTTCATCAGGGTTGTCTTACCGCTGCCGCTGGCCCCCACAATGGCCGTGACTTTCCCCTGTGGGATCACCAGGTTAATATCCTTCAGGATGTAGGGGGATTGCGCGCCGCCGTACTGAAAGGAAACATTTTCGAGCCGAATGTCACCAAAACCATTTACATTTTTTTTCAGCACTACCTGTCCTTCCCGCTCCTCTTCTTCCCGGTTATGGATTTCGCTCAGGCGATCCAAACTGATGCGGGCATCCTGGGCGGATTGAATGAAGGTCAGCAACTGGTCCAGGGGACTGTTCATCTGCCCGATGATATAACTGACAGACAACATCATCCCCAGCGTAAGGTCCCCGTTCATGACTTCCCTCGCCGTGATAAACGAGATCAGGATATTTTTCAGCTGATGGAAAAAAACGGAGCCTACCTGCTGGTATTGCCCCAATGCAAGGTTCTTCACATTGAGATGAAACAATCCTGCCTGCACGCGCTCCCATTCCCACCTGCGCGCTGTTTCACAATTATTGAGTTTTATTTCCTGCATGCCGGTGATCATTTCAATCAGCACATTCTCGTTTTCACTCATGCGCTGGAACTTCTTGTAATCAAGGGCCTTCCTGCGTTTCAGGAAAAACAATATCCATGCGACAGCCGCCACACTGAACACCACGAATACCGCTAGTATCTTCATGCTGTACACCGCCAGCACACTGGTAAACACCAGCAGGTTCACAAAGGAAAACAAGGTGGAAAGCGTTGTTCCCGTCAGGAAATTTTGAATCCGCGTATGGTCGTTGATCCGCTGATGAATATCCCCGATCATCTTGCTGTCAAAAAAACGAATAGGCAGCTTCATGAGCTTGATCAGGAAATCCGAAATGATGTTGATGTTAATCCTGGAATTCATATGCAGCAGTATCCAGCTGCGTATCATTTCAATGGCAGTGCTGCCGGCAAAGAGCAGCAACTGGGATAACAGCACCAGGTACACGAAGCCGGTATCCTGCCGGTTAATACCGTAATCCACCAGGCTTTGTGTCAGGAACGGCAGGGTCAGCGATAATAAGCTGGCCAGGAAGATGCTGAGGAACAACTGCGCGATAAACTTTTTATACGGCCGCAGGTATTGCAACAAAAATCCAAACCCGGCCTTCGCCGGACCTTTATACTGCTGCTCATAAAACGCTTTTGTTGGTTCCAGCATTAACACCACCCCCGTATTGGCATTACCCTGCCAGCAGGCCAGGAAAGTTTCCCGGTCCACCTTCACGAGGCCATGCCCGGGATCGGCCACCAGCAATTGCTCCCTGGGATTGTGCCGGTTGTAATTCTGCGGCGGCAATACCACGAAGTGCTGCTGGTTCCAGTGAAGGATGCAGGGCAGTTCCACCTGTTCGTCCAGTTGCTCGAAGGATATTCTCACGGCGGTGGTATGGAAACCTATCTTTTCCGCCGCCTCGCTGATCCCCAGCATATTCACGCCTTCCCGGGTAATGTTGGAAAGCGTGCGCAGGTAGTCCAGGGGATAATCGCGCCCATAATGCTTTGCCACCATACGCAAACAGGTAGGGCCGCAGTCCATTGCATCCAGCTGTTTATAAAAAGTAAATCCCATTATTTTGAAGCCGCCTCCATCGCCAGTTGTGAGAGATAATATTTTTCCAGGAAATGATAAAGTACCAGTTCATGCTTGCGTTGCTTACCAACAAACATCCGGTTGATGAACATATGCAGGTGGCTGGCCACGATGCGGGTGTACATTTCCGGGCCGCCGCAGTTTTCCCTGATCCGGCTGATCACCGGGCGATTGTGCCGGTTTCTTTCCTCAAAGCAGGCAATTGCATCCGCGATATCATTTGCCTCGTCCTGCTGCGGGTCTAAAAAGGAAAGTATCTCCTGCTGGTGCTTCCTGTATTTGTCATTCAGTTGTTTGTGCAATAGCGCAGCGCCTCCAAACTCTTCCAAAAATCCTTCCCGCAGGCTGCCCAGTATTTTTTTGCGTTGCGCTGGCTGCAGGCCGAAATCTTCCAGCAGCATATTCATGCCGCGCAACGCGAGCTTCCAGCGGTATTCCTCCCCTTCCGCGCCTTCCAGCATACTGATAACCTGGATCACGGCATAGCTGTCGTGCCAAAACAGGGCTTCGCTGGCCTCCATGGCTCCGGCGGAATACCGTTCCAGCTCCCGTACATAGGTGTCCGTTTGTACCTTATGCACCAATCCGTTCGTAATCCAGGGCGCGAGGAAATCCTGTATCTCGCGCAGCAGCCCCTCATTCAGCGCTGGCTGCCGGCGGTTGAGGAAGCGGATCCTGAGATGCGGATGCGGGTCGGCGTAACGCAGGAAGAAGCATTGCTCAAAACGGCCATCCTCTTTCCAGGTGGGCAGCTTGTCAGCAAAGAAGCCTGACAGCAACTCTTCGCCTACCCGGTGGCCGCAATAAATTTTCAGGTACATCCATGCGCTGCCGGGCGCAAATGCCCGTTGAGGTAATTCCTCCTCCGGCCGGCGCGTACTCAGCGCCTGCTGGAATACCGGGGTGGGTTTGGTTTTCGTATAGGCTAAAGGAATGAGTAACTCATGCGCATATACGTTGCCGGCGGCATCCCGCAGTACGCCCTGCTGCTCATCCCCAAGGAATTCCCGCAGCCGTGCCTGGCCGTGTTTTTTCAGGTGGTCTTCCAGGATTTCCAGGGCCAGCGGCGCAGAAAGGTCCAGCAGCAGCTCATTGTCCGCCTCCGTCAGCACTACCCTGCCGGGCAACTGGTATTGCTCTCTGAAAGTAGTAAGGGTTTGTTCTATTGCTTCATCCTCGCGCTTGCGGATATTCCAGGTAGCGCGGGATACGATGATGTTTTTATAATTCACCCGCGGCAGGCGCGGCCTGTTATTGAGTACGCCCCAGTCCCAGGCCAGGTGCGATACCAGGCCCTGGTGCTGCAGGTCGCACAGGAACTTGTACACAGGCAGGGAGTTATAGCTGTAATTATGCGCAGAGCTAAGTCGCGGATAGACTCTTTTATTCAACCGGGCGCTCCTCAGGATTACTTCATTCCCTTTCACGGAAACCAGCAAATCACTTACCGGCAGCTGATAAGCCGGCGCTACGCCCGGCACGCCGATGTAAGGGATTTCGAAGGATCGAAGTCCGGGCCGGATCAATACATTGGCGGCCCTGGCTTCAGGGAAATGCACAATTTCCGCGAAAATGGCATCCGGCATGGCTGCCTCCTCCTGTGCCAGGGCAGCCTTCATACGCTCCGCCAGCACGGCATCGCCACTGCAGAAGCGGCCTATCAGGTTGGCGGCGGAGGGGCCGCCAACGGATTGCAATGCAAAGGCGAAGTCCCCTTTATCCGCCTGCGCTGCGTTCTCCGCCAGCAGGGCGCCAAACAGGTAGCAGCTGCTGGCCATCTGTAAGTCGTTGGGATCGCCAAAGGTTTTTAGTTCTTCGCTTGTAATGGTTACCGGGGTTCCTGTTTGCAGGAACTGTTCATATTTCTCCAGCGCATATTGCTGGAAGTTGGACCAGGATACGGTATTGGGCGGCGGGGCGCCTTCGGTCTGTATGTCTTCCACGAATGGCGCGTGTACGGATTGTTGGGAAGCGGGTCCGTAGCCGATGCCCGCTTCGGTATCCAGCACGAGGTTTAAGGGCACTTCTTCTCCATCGTACCTTTCCCGGAAGCGTTCCGCGAAGGTGGAGAGATCCGTGCTGCCTCCTTTCGTATAGCCGTGGCAGAGGGCGGTGAGTTCGCCCACCTGTTGCAATATTGCTGTGAGGAGGGTTTCTCCAATGGTGCAGGCGCCGGTCTTAAAGAGGTCGACCTGCAACAGGTCCTTCGGGGTATCCAGGGGGAATGCCGTCCTGCAGCGTTCCTCTATTTGCAGGAGGCGGGCCGGATCGAGGTCCTGTTGTTGTAAAAGCTGTTGAATGGACAGCAGGTGGGATTGCAGGGTTTTAACATCATCAATGGTGGAAAGGCGGTCTATGAGGGAACCGAGGTTGTCTACATCGGTTATCTTAGGCTCTGTTTCGGCTATGAGCAGTTGCGCGCTGATCATTTCAGCCACAAAGTTCATGGCTTCTTCCTTTGAGATGGCAGCATCGGTGGCCATGATGCTTTCCGCCACCTGTTGCATGGCAGCGCCGCCTTCGGCGCATTGTAACGCTGCCCGCAGGTATGGCGTCACCGGCACGGCCGTGAGCATATACCGCCGTTTGTTTTGGACGATGGTATATTCGGCATAGCGGTATTTGCTGCCACTTTCATAAATGCTGTTGTTAGGATAGTAACGGAGTTGGGGAGCAATGGCCGGTTGTTGCTGCAGGTAGTGGCATATACGGGTGAAGTAATCCATATCCAGCCGCACATGCTGGCGCGCGCCCGCTATGGGCGACAACTGCCACTGCGTTTCCGCGCCGGTATTGCCCGTGACGCAGCCGGCAAACAGGCCGTAAGGCGTGCTGCGCGTGCAGGCGCGTACCCAGTATTTGTAGAGCGACTTCCGCAGCTTCGCTGCTTTCTTCTCCGTGAAGCCGCCGGGCGTTTGGATAAACCGTTCCAGCTCTTTCAACAGCTCCCGCGATGCGATGTGCAGGGCATAAAGGAACTCAGGATGCGCCGCCTGCAAATCCTGCAGCGGCATATCCAATATTTGCCGGTAATGGTTCACCGGGTACAGGGGGCTTCTCAACAAAAAAAATCCGGTATGCGTCAA
Organism: Chitinophaga sp. CB10; assembly: GCA_001870995.2. Classification (GTDB taxonomy): domain Bacteria; phylum Bacteroidota; class Bacteroidia; order Chitinophagales; family Chitinophagaceae; genus Chitinophaga. The sequence goes on along the minus strand of MLAV02000006.1, from coordinate 154,221 downwards.
TGCCATTGGTAATTAGTTTGTTGATTTAAAGAATCAGGATAAGAGGAAGCATTCATCCCAGGTAAGTGGTTTTTCGTGCAGGCGCGACATTAAGGCGAGTCCAACCCCGGCCCCGCCATCCAGCAGGTCCCAGGAGTAGCACCAGTCCTTATCCTTCCCGCGCCAAACGAGGATCCCATGCTTGTTCAGCTCATCGTTGAAGGTTATTTCGGAAGCGGCTTTGCCGTACCAATACTCTGCGCATTCGTGGAATGCGGGGTCGCCGGTTTCGAACCAGAATTTGCGGTAAAACGCAGCGATGCCGCTGATGCCGTGGCAAAGGCAGCTGTCCAGCACGCCCGCCGCTTCATAGGTATTACGCCGGATGTTGTAATGCATGATGTCCAGCGCTTCCTTTTTCCAGGCGGCATTGTTGAATACGCCGCCGCAGTACCAGAGGGTCCAGGCTACGTTGAGGTCCCCATAGCACCAGGCGAGCCGGCTGTTGTTGCTCGCATATTTGCCATCGAGTATCGCGGGATACAGCGCGTTGAGTTCATCCGGTACGGGGGCCAGTTTATTGTTGAGTATAAACGCCATACATTCCGTTACCAGGAGTTCGCAGGTATTTTTGGAGATGCCGGCAGCATAAATTTTCGTCAGCAGGATGAGGGCGGCGCAGCTGCCATGGGCGAGGCTGAAAGCGTCTACATACTCTCCTACCGGTTTATCGTGCGTATAGAATATAGGCAGGCTTCTGCCTTTGGGCGTGAGCTTACTGGCGGCCAGCAGGTGATCTACACAGTCGGACAGGTGTTTCCTGACATCATGCCTTGCCGCAAATGGCAGCAGGAAATTGCACATGCCGATGCTGCCGTGCAGGAAGTCGAAGTTCCTCCATTGGAGGTTGAGATTACTGTGGGCGATGGTGGCGGTAACAAAATCCCCCGCGAGTTCCTCCAGGTCCATATCGAGGAACTGGCGCCTGCTCAGGTGCTCCAGCAGCCAGTATGGGCCGGTATGCCCGGAGCAGAAGGAGTAGTTGGTACCTTCTTCCGGCGTGTAGGCGGCATAGAGTTTTTCCAGCAGGCCGGCTGCATGATCCGCGCTGGTATCTACATACTGTTCATAGTAAAACATGAACAGTAAAGCGCCCCAGGGGCCTTTGAACAGGCTGTTGGCATATTCCGCCCCGTAGCGCTGGTGGTCCAGTACGGGAATCAGGTCTTCATAAATCTGGCGCAGCTGTAATTTTGTTGTTTCCATGGTCGAACAGATGAAGTGGAACAATAGGGAAAGCGATGGCTTTCCCTATTGAAAAATATGGCCGCTTAGGCTCACGGAATCTGGCAGCAGGGCTGGCCCGCACCGGGGCTGGTGGCTCTGCAGCTGGAAATGGCGCGGGTATCTTCCGTACAGGTGATGTACAGGGTGGCGGCGCCGCCGTTGATGCGGTATTGTTGTTCCGCATTGAGCAATGCAACGGTTTCTTTTGCGAGCATCAGCTTTTTACTGAGATCTACTTTTTTCTTTTTCATTTTAGCAGATTTAGGTGAGGTTTATCTTACGCAGTCGATCGGACAGGTAACTTCATCTGTTTCCACGCAGCAGGCGCTCCACCAGGTGAGTGGCGCACCGCCGGCGATTTTGGCTTGTTGCTTTGGATTCAAAGTGGCAATAGCCTCTTTCTTCAGCAAGAGTTTTTTGCTGAGACCTACTTTTTTCTTTTTCATGTGATGTGATTTTTGGGGCATAGCAATCCCTATGGCTGTTGTAAACCACAGCCGGAGCGCTACTTCCAGGTTAACGAATACTGTAATTACTTCATTAGCACATGATGCAGTACATCTGGCCGGGAGGAATGGTTACACAGGTTTCCTGCCTGGTAACAAGGCATTCATCGAGCCGGGTGATAGCCTGCGCGCCGCCCGCAACTTGCGTTTGCTGACCGGCGTTGAGAAGGGCCACAGCCTCCTTGTTCAGAGAAAGTTTTTTCTCCAGGGGAAGTTTTCTTTTTCTCATAACAAAATAGGAATTAAGGATTCGGGTTACAGGTTTTGTTGACACGGACGTTATCCTTTTACAGCGGGGTTAACGGCCTTTCCATCCTTGGTTAACAAACATCAAACGCACTGGTAGCCAGGTCTTGGATGCGTTTCGCAGGTTTCCTGCGGATCATAGGTATTGCAGTATTGGGTTGCTGCGCCACCTGCCAGGGATTTCTGTTCTGTTTTGCTGAGTTCAGCTACGGTAGTTTTTTTCAGGGACAGTTTTTTCTCCAAAGAGATTTTTTTCTTTTTCATAAACTAAAATTTACAACAATATCCTCCCCTGTCTTCAATGAAGCCATTACGCCATGGGGCGGTTGTTCAGCGCAAAAACATTATCAGGATGGGAGCGGATTATTTTCCAAACACGTTGACATATGAGCAGTAAGGTTATTTTGAGCAATTGAGATACTGAAGATAGGAAAAATGATTTTGAAAAAAAATAGTTTTGGAAATTTTTCTGAAAAATTATCGCAATCGGAATTTCGTTTAGTCACACTACAAAAGTAACGGGCAGGTATTCGCAGCAGCGGTGAACGTTTCTCCCTAAAAAATAAAAAACTACGACTTACGGGCAGCCGTTTCATTTACACGCAAAGGGTACAAGTATCTACAGTTTTATGCAAAAAGGGCCTGAAATGGCTGTGGTCCTAATTTTGCATATCATCCTGTAAAACCATCTGTTATGAAAAAACAGGACATAATTCCGGGCAACGGACAGTCAAAAACCGGTTTCTTTGAAGGACTCGCCACCAAAGCGGTAGCCATTACCGGCAGCGCAGGCGCGTTTATCGTTGCCCTGCTGGTAGTCGTTGTATGGGGCATCACCGGCCCTATCTTCAACTATTCCGACACCTGGCAACTGGTGATCAATACAGGCACCACGATCGTGACTTTCCTCATGGTGTTCCTGATTCAGAAATCCCAAAATAAGGACTCCAAATCAGTGCAGCTCAAGCTTAACGAGCTGATCGCTGCCAACAGGCTGGCCAGCAACCGCCTGATAGATGCGGAAAACCTCTCTGAAGAAGAGCTGGACATCCTGCACAAGTACTATTGTAAAATGGTGGAAGTAACCCAGCAGCACATACATCTGCGGGAATCCCATTCAGTAGAGGAAGCCATTGAAGGGGCCATGAGCAAAACCGCGCTGGAAGAGGAAAAAGAACGGGAAGAGCGGGAAAACGAAAAGGAACCATAAGCATACGCTACGCCAGCATAAAACAATTCAGGCAATCCGATTGGGGATTGCCTGAATCATTTTGTAGAAATAGTACACTATTTCTTATCCTTCTTTCCGGCTGTATCTTCCTTTTTTTCTTCCGGCTCCTCGCCGAAATTATCATCTCCGGCTTCTGCAATATCCTTTATGATAGAAGATACGGGGCCTTCCATTTTCTCCTGTGGTTGCGGCCCCAGCGTTTCCGGATCAGGCTTTACAGGTGAATCATTCTTATGCTGTTCTTCCCTGGCCTTTTTTTCGAGTTTTTCTTTATCAGACATAGTAAATGGTTTTATTTAACCTGTAATAAAACCATACCAGCCACTGGCATTCTTATACCCGGGCCGGGTTCTTAGAAAAGCCATAAATTTTCAATAACTTTCCGGCATAAAGCAACTCCATCATATGCCGTCAAAAGTAACCGATACCACCGCCGTTTATAAGGCAATTTTTGATATTGTAAGATGCATTCCCAAAGGCCGCGTGACCTCCTACGGCGCCGTGGCCAAAGCGGCCGGATTAAAGTCCGGCGCAAGAATGGTAGGCCGGGCCATGAGCTTTGTGCATGGCGAAAAACCTCCCGTACCCGTACAGCGCGTGGTCAACAGCACCGGTCAGCTTAGCGGCGACGATGGCACACGTGCCCGGAAGCTGGCAGCCGAAAAGGTACAAGTGAAAAATAACCGGGTGGTGGACTTCAAAAAATTATTCTGGGACCCGGTGAAGGAAATTGAATTCTAACTAAAAAAACCTGCAGGAATGCAGGTTTTATTTATTGAAGTTGATCGTATGAAGGATCTCTCCTTTTCTGCTGATAGCCTGCACACAAACATTATCGGCCATGAGCGAAAAAGTCATGAACCCCTGTATCGGGGCAAAAAAATCGTAAGCGCCCCGCGGCTGTAGCTGCTCATTGGCCTCAGAACCCGCGCCGGAAATGAAATGCCGGGTATGCTTCCCTTTCGGATGCAGGTATTGCAAATGATGCTCATGCCCGCTGATATAAATATCCACCTTGTATTTTTCCAGCAAAGGCTCCAACGCATAGCGTATATATGGCGTATTCAGCGCCCTGTTACCCGCCGTATAGCAGGGATGATGGCCGATCACGATTTTCCAGCGGAGGTTACTGCTGGTATCGCTGAGGGTTTCTTCCAGCCAGCGGAGCTGCCGCGCGCTATCCTGCGCCTGTAGTTCTTTCCCATAGGGAGATGTATAGGCTTCCCGGTCAAGTGGGTTCGTATCCAGGAACACGAACAACGCCTCATTCGACCCGGCAATTTTCCGCTTAAACGCATAATAACGCGCAGGCATATGCCAGCGTTGACTCACTTTTGAATAATCCACCTGGGCCTGGGGATTGCCATGATAATCATGGTTACCCAATACGGCATACCATGCCCGGTGTAAAGGGTATTGATAAAACACATCCTCGAAAGACAGCCGCCAGAGCGGGTCCTGGGTGCTGGCTACCCCATCGGGATAAATATTATCGCCCGTGGCCACAATGAAACTGGCGTTGATACCGGTTACGGCCTGCGCTAAAGTAGCCGCCACATCCTTCTGAAAATATTCCCCTCCCCTGCCGAAATCGCCGATGACGGCAAATTCCAGCGCATTGTCGCGACTCGTCTGCCCTTTGATGAATCCGCCGCGGTAACCCTTGTTATATTCCGCCGTGTACTTTTTCGTTTGCCCGTGTACGTTAGTTGCTGCCAATAGCAGCAGGATAAAAATTGTTCTCATATGCCTCTCTTCCGGTTTAGTAACTCCCGCCCGCCGCTTGCGGGGGGCGGGAGCCAGTTCAATTAATAGCCGGTGTTCTGCGTCAGATTACCATTCAGGGTAATCTCCGTGGCCGGTATAGGATAAATACGACGGAAAGTTTCAGCATTGGTTTTAAAGCCCCAGGCATCTTCGTATTTGCCGAAGCGGATCAGGTCATTCCTGCGCCATGCTTCCCAGGCAAATTCCCGGGCCCTTTCCTCCAGCAGTTCCTCCAGCGTGATGTTGGTAACCGCAGGCGCTTTTACGCGGGTACGGATCTTATTTACCAGCACATCCGGCGTCTGCATTTCGCCCGCCACTGCGGTAGCCGTAGCGCCGCGCAGGATGGCTTCCGCTTTCATCATCAGCACGTCTGCCAGGCGGAATACCGGCACATCGTTGTTAGAGTTACGGGTGCTCGGATGCGTGTTTTTATCCGGGTAGTATTTGATGCTGCGCACGCCCCTGGCCTTGCCCAGTTCGTCGTTCCCCACGTCCATTGTTTCCACTTTCTTCAGCGGCATTTCCGGGGTGAACTCCAGCTGCCATTTGATGGTAGCGCCGGGGTCCGGCCCGTTGTACCTGTCATCCAGCCCCTTGTTGGTGGTGGTGATGTAAATCGGCGTGCCATCGAAGTTATACTGCTTGCCTGCCAGCCAGGTGCTGTTACGGATATCGTTTGGTAAATTAAATTTTTGGTAGAAAGAAGCAATCGTACTCATGGCGATACTCGGACGGAACGGCAGTTGGTACTTGCTCTGTAAGCCGGTGTGGAGGCCGAATCGGGCAAACTGACAGCCCTCGATTACGTTCGCATCATAAGGGATCGCGAAAATGGTTTCTGTAATCTGGGGACCATTATCCGGTGCGAAGATGGTGAGGTAGTCACTGGCAAGGCTATACTTTTTACCGGCCAGGATGCTATCGCCCATGGCCACGGATTCGTTATACATGCTTTTGTGGATGTACACTTCCGCATTGAGGTACATCTTCTGCAGGATAGCGAAAGCCAGCCATTTGGTAGGCCGGGAGTAGGTCAGCTGACCGGTGGTGCTGGTCAGTAAAGGCAGTACTTCTTTTAGTTCCTTTTCAATGAACGCGAAGATTTCCGCGCGGGAGGCCTGCTTCGGCAGCTCCGCGGTATTGAACTTGTCCATGAGCGGGATGTTGCCGTACAGGTCCATCATAAAGAAGTAATACAGGGCGCGCATTGCGCGGATCTCCGCCATGGCGGCCGGCTTGCTGTCGCTATCCGGCGCGTCCTGGAATACCTTGTAGATGCGGTTACAGGCATTGATGCCGCCGTAGCCCCACTGCCACACGCTTCTCACGGTAGGGTGATCTTTCGTATAGGTGTGCAGGTGAAGGAAGCGGTAATTGCCGCCATCGTCATAGTTACCGTCGCGGGCAGGGATAATCGCCTCGTCGGTAGAGAGCTCCTGCAACCGCCAGTAGTCGATCGCATAGCCGCTGGCCAGCAGGGAGTAGATAGGCCCTGATACGGCCACAAATCCATCCGGCGTTGTCGGGAAATTCTCTTTTACGTATTCGGACTCCACTTTCACATCCAGCTTGGTGCAGGCGGTAAAGGCGGTAGCTCCGAGGAAAGCGCTATATAAAAACAGTTTCTTCATACTTTATCGGTGTTAGCAATGATTAGAAAGAAGCATTCAGCCCCAGCAGGAAAGAGCGGGTCTTCGGATAAAAGTTATTGTTGTCGATACCCGGCGTCAGGCCACCCATGCTGATTTCTGGGTCCACGCCGCGGTAGTTTGTAATTACGAACAGGTTGTTACCGGAAACGTACACCCGTAACCGTTTGAGATAATTGCTGTGCAGGGGCACGGTGTAGCCGAGGGTCGCATTGTCTAACCGCAGGTAGGAACCGCTTTCGATATAGCGGTCGCTCAGTAGGTAGGCCCGGTCGTCCTTGGCGGACTCGGTGAGCGAAAAGTACGGCAGGTTGGTAGCTGTAGATCCATAAGGCGCGTTGAGGTTAGCCAGGGTCGCATTCAGAATCTGGTTGCCATACACGCCGCGGAGGAAGAAGTTGAGATCGAAGTTGCCATAGGTGATGCTGTTGCTCCAGCCGTAGAGCAGCTTAGGCTGGGCATTGCCGGTTTGTACCAGGTAGCTGCTGTTGTATTCGCGGGTGAGCGTACCATCAGGTTTATAGAACTGGGATAAACCATCCTTATCCTTGCCGGCGTAACGCATGGTGTAGAAGGTACCGAGGGGCATGCCTTCCAGCAGGCGCTGGGAATAGTTACCACTCTGGCCGCGACCGCCCAGGTCCGCCGTTTCAATATATTTCACAGAGAACATATCGTTGGAGAGGGATACGATTTCGTTCTTGTTATGCGCGAGGTTGGCGCTGGTGTTCCAGGTGAATTTACCTTTTCGTACAGGCGTTGCGTTTACCTGGAATTCGATCCCCTTGTTCTGCATTTTTCCTACGTTGGCAGTCAGCGTATTCACAATCATGGTGCTGGCTACGTTGTAGTTATAGATCAGGTCGGACGTCATTTTGTTGTACACGTCTACCGTGAATCCGAGGCGGCCTTTCAGCAGCGTCATATCCACGCCGATGTTGGTCATAGCGGTACTCTCCCACTTCAGGTTGGGATTGTCGTTCTGAATAGGCGCGATGCTGCTGAGGATATTACCGTTGTAATAGAATTTACCCTGCAGGTCGTAACGCATAACGGCGATCAGCGGATCAAAGCCCAGGGAGTTACCGGTAACGCCATAGCCTGCACGCAGTTTCAGATCGTCCAGCCAGCCGGCATTTTTCAGGAATGGTTCGCTGGAAACCTTCCATGCGCCGGATACAGCGGGGAACAGCGCCCAGCGGTTATTTGCGCCAAAGGCGGAAGAGCCGTCCTGGCGGAGGGATGCCTGGAAGAGGTATTTATCCTTATAGGCATAATTGGCCCTGCCGTAGAAGGAGATAAATCGTAAGGTAGAGATGCGGGTTTTGCCGTAGTCAGGGATATAGCCGGCAGGCGCGCTGCCATAGCTCAGGTTATTGCCCTGGGAGGCGTCTGACACGAAGCCCTGGTTGGAGGTCTGGAACCCGTCCCCGCGGCGGTCCTCCTGCCAGGAGTAACCGGCGAGGAGCTTCAGGTCGTGCTTTCCGAAACGGGTAGCATAGTTGAAATAAGTTTCCAGCAGGCTGCGGGTATTACCGAAGGCGCTGCGGATAGCGCGGCCGTTCAGGCCCTGGGCCAGTCCGGAGGCGCGACCGTTGTAGATATCGCGGTTCACCTGCTCATCCTGCAGGGAGAGGTTGAGCGTATAGGTCAGGCCTTCCAGCAGCTTCAGCTCCGCGCGGGCGTTGCCGAGCATGGTTTTGGTCTTCGTCTTGTCGGTATTGTTCACGATGAGCGATACCGGGTTGAGGTAGTTGCGGGTTCGTGACCAGTCCTCCTTAAAGGTACCATCCGGGTTGTAGACGCTGGTGGTAGGCAGGTAGGTCAGCATATTCAGGAACACCAGTTCCGGAATTTTATTTTCCGTGGTGATGCTGTTGCTGATAGCGAGGTTGAGTTTGAGGCGATCGTTAAAGGCCCGCTGCTCCAGGTTGGCGCGTACGTTGAGGCGTTCCATGTCGGACCCTTTCATGATGCCCTGGTTTTGCAGGTAGTTTATGCTTCCGTCGAAAACGGTCTTCTCATTACCACCCCCAAAAGAGATATTATGATTATGGGAAATTCCCTGCCTGGTAACCTCTTTCTGCCAGTCGGTATTGGCGTTATTTTCATCGGAGGGGTTGAGGGAGTTGCCGTTATCTTTCAGGAATTTGCGCAGTTCATCCGCGGTGAGCATGCGGATGCTGTTGGATACATTTTCCACTGCGCCGTAGCCGCTGTAGTTGATCCAGCTCTGGCCGGGTTTGGCATGGCGGGTGGTGATCATGATGACGCCGTTGGCGGCGCGGGCGCCGTAAATAGCGGTAGAAGCAGCATCTTTGAGCACGTCCATGGATACGATGTCCGCCGGGGCGATCAATTGAATGGAAGCTCCGGGTACGCCATCGATCACATAGAACGGTTGCTGCGCTTCCCCGCTGCGGAAGGTGGAAGGCCCGCGGAGGATGACGGTAGGCGTGGCGCTGGGGTCCCCGCTGCGGGTGACGTTGAGGCCCGGCACTTTACCCTGCAGCAGTTGCTCGGGGGAGTTGAATACGCCGGTGTTAAAGCTTTCCGCCGTAACGTGGGATACGGCGCCGGTGAGGTCCCCTTTGGTAGTCTGGCCATAGCCGACTACCACCACGCTGTTGAGCGTACTGGTATTTAATTCCAGCTTAACGTTAACGGACGTACGACCAGCGAGGGCGATCTTCTCCGGCTTGTAACCGATGAAGCTCAGCAGCAGGGTATCCCCGGAGGGATCCGCATTGAGCGTAAAGATGCCTTTTGCATTCGATACGGTCCCTGTCCCGGAGCCTTTTACCAATACGTTGACTCCCGGCAATGGCATGCCCGTAGCGCCCTCTGTCACGGCCCCGGAAATACTCGTCAGCGGCCTTTCTTTTCTCACCACCACAACCCCTTCATTAAAAATGCACTGGTAACCAGTACCGCGCAATAACTGCTTCAACACAGTTTCCACTGTTTGGCGTTTGAAGTCCAGCGGCTGCACTTTGATCTGATCCATGGCGGCCGCTTCATAAACGATGTCGATACCGGCCTGCTGGCGAAGCTGCTGCAGCGCCGCGGAAAGGCTGCCTTCCTTCACATGCAGTTCCTGCACAACGATGCGCTGCTGCGCCATTACGCGCTGCGCCGCGCCGAAAAACATAAGGGCATAGAGCGCCCCTGCACAAATCAGCTTTGTGCCCGTGGTGTTTAAAATTACAGTCATATTAGACCTGGTTAAATGTTATATGTTCAGGATGATCGTACGATATAGGTATCGTGTTCTTGTTGTTTGAAAATGACTTTTTTATCTGTCAGCTGCTGCAGCGCGCCCACTACCTGCCGTATGGTGAGCCGCACCTGGAAGGAACCGCTGACCCGGAGATCCACCTTATCCTGCAGGGTAAAGCGTACGGGATAATAGGCCTCCAGCATGGTCAGCACATCCGCCAGGGGCATGTTCTCAAAGCTGATGCGGTTATTGCGCAACGCGTCCATATCCCGGCCCGGCAGGGAGGTCGTGGTAATATGATAATCTTTCCTGCTGACCTGCATTTGCAGTTGAGGCGTTAGCGTGCCCAATACCTGCGACGCCTTGCTGACGCGTATTTTACCCGTGCTGACGCCTATGGCCAGCTCCTCGTGCCGCGGGTAGGCTTTGATGTTAAAGGAGGTGCCCAGGACATCCACCTGCAGGCTGTCTACCTGCACGCGAAAAGGATGGGCGTCATCCTGTTGGACGTCGAAGAAGACTTCTCCCTGTGTGAGTTTAATTTCCCGGTGGCGCGTGAAATCCTCCGCATAGGCCACCGTGGCGGCCGGGCCCAGGTAGAGGGTACTGTTATCCGGCAGGTTGACCACTTTGCGCTCGCCATTTTGCGTGGAGAGGGCGACGAACTTCAACTCCCGGGGCGGTTTGTCCCGGAGCAACAGATAAGCGCCTGCGCCCAGCAGGAGGAGGATGGCCGCTGCGGCCGCCCAGCGTATATGCATAGGCGTTAGCCTTGCCTGGCCGGTGCGCTGCCTTACCTGCGCCAGTAATTGCCGGCGCAGCTGCTCTTTGGCCTTGCCTGCCGGCATTTTGCCGGGGAAGGGATTGTTGGCGGCCATATGGTCCAGCCATTCTTCCAGGTGATCTTCCGGTATGTTTTCAAACGGGTGCTTGTTGCTCGGTTGCTCCAAAATCGGGTGTTTTATCAATAAGTTCCACAAGCGGAAGTTTTTAACTATCCGGAAATGCGTGTTAACATTTTGGTAATACGGCTATACGAAAAAGAGCAGTTTATGCAGGAGCGGGCGGGCTTTACGATAGGCGTTATTGAGTTGATTACGAACGGTTTGTTCGGCAGTGCCGCTACGGTGGGCAATTTCCCGGATACTGAGTTCCCCGAAATGGTACCATTCAAAGACCTGGCGTTCCTTTTCGGGGAGCTGGCGGAGGTCGCGATGGAAGTGCTGCAGCAGGTCCTTATCTTCCACCTTTGCATGCAACAGGGTGGTTCTCAGTTCGCTGTATTCGATAAATTTAGAGAGGTGTTTTTCCTTTAGTCCTTCATTCCTGAAGCGCCGCAGGATCAGCTTGCGGATAGCGCCGAAGAGGTAGAAGCGCAGGTCCGTATCCAGGCAGAGCGTATCCCTTCGCTCCCACAGGCTGGTAAAGAGGTCCTGCACGATATCCTGTGCATCTTCCTGGCTTTCCAGTACCCTGGCGGCATAGGTAAATAACTCTTCCCAGTAAGTGTTGAAAATCATTTCAAACACTTTGAAATCGCCATGTTTTAAGCGATCCAAATGTATATCCATTGAAGCAGACATAGTGAACGGACCGGGCAAAAATAACTGGCAACAATATAAGAAAAAACAACCGGCGTCAATGATAGCAATCAATTAACATTGACGCCGGCTGCGGGATCACTTCACTTCAATCATGGCCTTAATGACGCCTGTAGCGGGGTTTAGCCAGCTTGCAAACTCCTGGGGCGCCTGATCAAAGGTGCTGCGGTGGGTGATGTAGGTTTCCGGTTTGATATGGCCGTTGCGGATGTTGTCGATCACCAGGTCGAAATCCTCCCGGGTGGCGTTACGACTGCTCATCAGCGTAGATTCTCTTTTATGAAATTCAGGATGGGAAAAGCTGAAGGCTTCCTTTTGGAGCCCTATCAGCACATACCTGCCGCCATGGGCGAGGTATTGGATACCATCGTTGATGGCCCGCAGGTTACCGGTGGCGTCGATGACGACGGTGGCCATATCGCCCCCTGTTATTTCCGCCAGTTGCCGCACGGCATCCGGTTTACCGGCTACGATGGTATGCTGTATGCCCAGCTGCTCCCGGCAGAATGCCAGGCGGCTTTCGCTGATGTCCATGGCTATGACTTGGGCGCCGGCGATCCTCGCCAGCTCCATAGTACCGATGCCGATGGGCCCTGCGCCGATGACGAGTACGAACTCTCCCGGCTCTACTGCAGCGCGGCGAATGCCATGCGCGCCGATGGCGAGCGGCTCTACGAGCGCCAGGCTATCGAACCCTAGCCCCTGCCCGTGAACCAGGGCATCCTCCGGGACCTGGTAATATTCCGTCATGCCGCCGTCGATATGCACGCCGCAAACGTTGATGTTGGCGCAGCAGTTAGGCTTTTCCCGACGGCAGGCAATACAGCTGCCGCAGTGGAGGTAAGGAATGAAGGTAACCGCTTCCCCGACAGTGAAGCCGGTGGCTGGATCTACCTCTTCCAACACTCCTGATAACTCATGCCCTAATACCCGGGGATAGTTAAAAAACGGCTGGGTACCCTGAAACGCATGGAGGTCGGTACCGCAAATGCCTATACGTTTTATCCGAATGATCGCGTGTCCTTTTTTGGCTACAGGTTTTTCCCTGTTTTCCCAGGCAAAGCTGCCCGGCGTGGAACATACAAGTGTCTGCATGTGAAGTATTTGACTGTACCTGGCAAAGGTAAGCGGAGGGGTAGCTGGGGTATAGGTTAAATCGGACTTCTTTTTATACAAATCCGACTTTTTTACCCCTCCGCCTCCTTCCTAAAACGCTTCCAGGTAAGCGAGGTATGCAGCTTCGCCCTGCCTGATCCAATCAGGAGAGGCGTTCAGTTCCAGGCCATACCAGGCGAAGAGCGGCTGGTAATCTGCCCGTACGTACTGAAATGTTATTTCGAAAGGGGCCGTCAGCTGGGCCAGGGTATATTTGTACTTTGCGCCCGGCGCATACTCTGCCTCGGCTACGCCAACAGACATGGCCAGGGCTACTTTTTTCCCGCCCATTTTATACCCGCTTTTGCTGCCATAAGCCCATCCGTAAGTCAGCACTTCGTCCAACCATTGTTTCAGCAGCGGCGGACAGTTAAACCAGTAAAAGGGAAACTGGAAAATGACCTTATCATGGGCTTCCAGCAGCTGTTGTTCTTTGGCCACATCGATTTGTTTGTCCGGATAGGCCTGGTACAGGTCGTGCACGGTGTATTTTTCAGGATACCGGCGCAGGGCCGCCACCCATGCTTTATTGACTACTGACTTTTCCATATCCGGATGCACTACAATGACTAATGTTTTCATATTACCAGTTTTGAAATCTTCCAAGACGGCAAAATTACAGCCACTACCTCCTATTTTGTATCTTAGCAACCGAATGTATGGTACTGACAAAAATGTAAGTATTATGACCCGTATTAAGAAAACATCCACTAACTACGAGAATAAATTACAGCTGGCCGAATGTGCGGAGGTATATGCGGCCATGATGCTCGGCGGCCGATGGACATTGGTGATCTGTTGCCACCTATCCGCCGGCAAGATGCGGTTTGGAGAGCTCCGCAAAAAGATACCGGCGATTACTGAGCGGATGCTGACCTTGCAATTGAGGAAGATGGAGCAGCATAAACTGGTGCTGCGTAAAGTATATGCGGAAGTGCCGCCAAGAGTGGAATACGAATTATCGGAGAGCGGGAAAAAACTAATTCCCATCTTAATTTCCCTGGAAACCTGGGGCCGGCAGCACCGGGAATTCCTGGATCAGGCGTCCGCATGCGCCTGCGAGCAATAGCACAACCCTTGTACGCCATTGCCGGCGTACAAGGGTTGATAAGATTTATCAGGCTTCATGTTTCAGCACCAGGTTGATCATCAGTTCCAGCTGATCTTCATTACTGCCGTCTATCCGGAAGTTCCGGAAGATGATCCTCCCCTGCTGATCCAGCAGGAAGTTCACCGGGGCTGCCTGGCCGTTGTTCAGGTTGCCCTTGTTTCTGCCTGGCTGATCTTCCAGGGGGGTAAAGCTGTAACCGCTGCCTTTCAGGAACGGCAACACGTAATCATTCTGTTCGGATACGATGTTGATGCCTACGTAATCCACGGGTTGCCCCTTGTATTTTCGGATGACATTTTCGAAATGCGGAAACTCTCCTCTGCAGGGGCCGCAGCCGGGGAACCAGTAGGTCAGCAGCACTACTTTACCTTTATAATCCGCCAGGGAGGCCGGCTTGTTGGTGAAGTAGTTCCTCAGGCTAAAATCAGTCGCTTGTTTGGCGGAGTCCTGCAGGCGTTGCCAGGTTTCGTTACCCACCTGCGCAGCGGATTTGCCCAGTTGCTGACCATAGCCCAGCATACCTTGATACAGTTTAGTACCCGGGTTTTTCCGGAATTCAACCAGCAGGCTGTCGTACGCGGCGCTTTTGCTGCGAAGTGCCAGGGCGGCGGCTTTCCGTAACACCACGTATTCTTTCGCAGTGCTATACCAGGGCAGGTTCACGGTGTTCAGCTGCGTCAGCGCAGCCGGACCATCGCCGGCGGCTATCAGCTGATTAGCGGCTACTATGGCTTTGGCAGTAGCGGCTTTGCTCTCCCAGCCTTTTTTATCATCCGGTATTTTTTCCGCCATCTCGTTGGCCAGCGTCACTGCTTTTGCTGCATCTTCCTCTAACAGGAGGTTGTAGTAACTGCTCATACCGCTGGATGACCAGCTGAATTTAGCCGGGTCATAGCTGTTTTTCAGCAGTTCAAAAATCTTCAGCTGGTAAGCAGTTCCCTTACCGCGGACGGCCAGCCAGTAGAGCGCCTGCGCGCCACGATCATGATTGGGAAAGCGCCTGGCCACGTCCAGTATCATGGCTTCGTGTTTGGCGGGGTCTTTTTCCCGCATACCTTCCGCATAGTAGAACGCGTATTGGGCATTATTCGGATCCGCCTCTGTGGCTTTGCGTAGGTATTCCGTGCCTTCCTCGAATTTACCCCAGCGCTGGGCATCCATCCATAAACCGCCCCAGGCTTCTACGTAGGTGGAATCGAGCGCCACGGTTTTTTCCAGGTAGGGCTTGGCTTTCGGGCTTTCTTCATCGAGGTAGGCCGCTGCCAGCGCATACGGTACATTTGGATTTTTAGGGAATTGCTTCATCCATTTCTGGTACTGTACCACTACAGCGGGGTTGTTGATACCGATACTCCGGATGAACGCTTCATGATAGGAAAGACTGTCCGGATGCGCCGCCACTGCGGCCGCCAGCTTTTTCAGCTCCGCGAGGCTTACCTCCGGCTTGTCTTTTTTCTTCTGCCCAAAAACCAACCCCGACACGAGGCTGCCGGCGAGGGCCAGTGCAATTATTTTATGCATGGTTGTTTTGCTTTTATGTTTTTAATATGGGTTTTGGAGAATCTGACCGTTACTGCTGTTGATCTCAACGGTGTTGATCGGCACCAGCATCCGCTTTGCATCCAGGGTGTACGTCTTCGGCGTATTAACGTCGATGCCGGTGGCGGTCATGTTATAGAAGTCGCGCACCACGCTGATTTCATCCCCGGTGTACTCGTTCACGCTGAACCGGCGGATATCGTACCAGCGCATGGTAAACGGCAGCTCTCTCCTTCTCTCGGCCAGCACCTGTTTAATGGCATCATCCTTACCGTTGGCGGTTAAAGGCGTATAGTTGACCAGGCGGCTGGCTCGGAGGATGTTCACCGCATCCATGGCGCCGCCGGCATTCCCCTGCCTGGCCAGCGCTTCCGCCTTATTCAGCAGCACTTCCGCGCGGGTAAAGCCTGCCGGCGCGTAATAACCGGTGTTAAAGAAAGTATAGCGTGTAGTCGCCGGCGTTACAATGGAAAACTCGCGGCCGCCGTTGGGGATAAACAGGAGTTTATAACGGAGGTCGTTTGCCGCATCGTAACTGTTGATCAGCGAAGCGCTGGGCGCGTACCAGGAGCGGTTGTAGGTATAGCGGCTGTAATACATCTCCTTCCAGTAGAGGAAGTTCTGAGCGGACCAGGTGAACAGCTCGCTGTATTGCAGCGTGGCGGCCGGGTTGCTATAGTTCCGGGAAACGCCCGGCTTGATGGTTTTAAAATCCACCAGCTTCACGACGGATGATTGCAGTGCGAGGTCCGCCTGCTGTACCGCCTTCGGATAATCGCCCGTAAAGAGGAAATACCTGCTGCGGAAAGCTGCGATGGCTTTTTTACTCACGCGCCAGGCCCTGCGTGGGTCCACCTCATCGTACGCTACTTTTTCCGCTTCTGCGATATCGGCCAGGATGAAGTCGTACGTTTCCTTCAGGGTGGCGCGTTGCAGGCTTTCGGTGTATTCAATGGTTTTCTTGAGCGGCAGTCCAAGCGACTGCAGGTTAGCCTCCGCGTACGGCGCGCAGTAATAGTTAGCGAGCGTCCAGTAGGACATGGCGCGGATAAAATGGGCGTCCGCCTTTACGCGGGCGCGGGTAGCATCGTCGCCCGTTACTTTATCGATATTATCCAGGACGAGGTTGGCGGTGAAAATCTTCTTGTATTCCCCATTCCACAAATCATCGGAGGCGAGGCTGGCCACGCCGTCCACGCTGTTGATATAATATTGCAGGCTGTTGAAACTGAAAGCGCCGGGATTGAGGCGGTAGAGGTTACGGCTGATTTCATAGTCATCCGTGGAGAAGCTGGCCGTTTGGTTGGTTTCGTATGCAAACAGCGGCGCATTGTCTACCAGCGCTTCCAGCTGGGAAACCGTTTTGATACTTACCTGTTTGTTCGGCTCTTCCGCCAGATATTTTTTACAGCCTGCCAGCGCGATTGCCGCGGCCATGATCCATGCTGTTTTTTTCATCTTCATCGTCATTTCAGGTTAGAATTGAAGGTTTACGCCAATGGTATAAGTTTGCAACGGCCGGTTGGTACCCGGCAGCCAGTCAGGGTTGTAGCGGTTTTTGTTCGCCGCCCAGATGAGGCCGAGGTCACGGGACTGGATAAACGCTTTGGCGTTGGCCAGGTGGATGGCATTGGCCACCTTGCGGGAGAGCGCGTATTCCAGCGTCAGTTCCTTACACTCGATGTAGGAAGAGCTTTCCACCAGGGAACTGAGGAAAGGCGCGTACCTGTCCCACAGGTAGAGCTTAGGCTCATTCGGCCGCGCAAAGCCCGGGATGTTGGGATCCCCGTTCATCACATCCTTCACCCAGCGGTTGACGGACAGTTTCCCGGAGCCGACCATAGTCGGGTAGTAGAACGTTTGGTTACGGAACACGCCGCCCATTTTACCCGTAAAAATTGCCGTGAGGGTGAAGTTCTTCACCTGGAGAGTATTGACCCAGCCCAGTGTATGCGGCGGCGTGGTTGTGCCTTCATAATTCAGGAAAGGCAGGCCCAGCGCGGTGTTGTACAGGGATACGTCGTTGAAGCTGAACGGCGCTCCTTTAGGCCCCACCACGTGCGGCACGCCATTGATCATACCTGCATAGGAAAACGAATAGAGAGAGTTCACCGGGCGGCCTTCCACGAAAGCGCCATCCAGTATCTGGTAGGTGTACAACAATGGATTATATAAGCTGTTAATACGGTTACGGTTATACGCATAGGTAACGGTAGTAGAATAGCGTACAGGCGTATGCGGTATCTGCACGTTTGCGCCCAGGCTTACTTCTATACCGCGGTTGGTGATACCGGCATTGTTGAACTTCTGCAAAGTGGTACCAGTAGCCGCCGGCAGCGCAATATTGCCGATGATGCCGTCCCCTACTTTATTGTACACATCTACGGAGCCGAAGAGCTTATTGCCGAAGAATGCGTAATCGATACCCAGGTTGGTGGTGGTTGTTTTTTCCCAGCGCAGGCCCGGGTTACCGTTGTTGGCCACGGAAGCTGTGATGGTGCCGGTGCTGGTATTTAGGCTGCTGCCCACATTCAGCAACGCCTGCGTGGAGGTAGAGCGTTCCACATTCCCATTTTTACCGTAGGTAAGGCGCAGTTCCAGCCGGTCGATATTTTTGTGGCGGTTCACGAAATCTTCCTCTTTCAGGTTCCATTTTGCGCCGAGGGACCAAAGCGGCGACCAGCGTAGGCGCGGATTGTCTGTAATGAAGTTGGAAGCGTCGCTTCGGATACTTCCCGAAATCGAATACCGGTAGTTATAGGTATAGGAAGCGTTGCTGTAGAAAGAAACATATTTATCCTTCTGCCAGCCGAACACCGGGTTGGCGCCTGCTATAGTGGTGGGATAGCCGGTAAAATCGGTGATGGGTGACAGGGAACCACCGTAGCCATAAGGCGGCACCGTTGCCTGCAGTTTATCGGCGGAATAGCCGTAGGCATAAGGGCTCGCTAAAGTGTTGGTGGTATATTGGGAAATTTCCATACCCGCTATCGCGGAGACGGCGTGCCTGCGGCGGAACGAGCGGTCGAAATTGAATTGATTACGCAGCAGGAAGCTTTCCACATCACTACGGCTGACGTCTTTATCCCCTATTCTATGCGGCTTAAGGATACCACCCTTAGGGATATACGATTTGCCGGTGGCGCCGGTGTTTGTATTGTATTCCGTCATGCGGTTGACAAGACTGCGAACGTAAAAGGTAGACTCGTCGTAATAGTCCGCATAATCAATCCGGTTACGTTCGTACTGCACGCGGGAGTCGAACGTGAGGCCTTTCATAAGGCGCAGCTTCAATCCCGCCTGGATGCGCGCGTTCAGGCTTTCGTTGGTGAGCCTGCGGCCCCGTACATCCTGCAGCAGGTTATAGGACCAGTTGCTGTACGGGAATTTAGCGGACGGGATATGTTTCAGCTGCTCGCGGTTAAAAGTGTTCAGGTTTACGCTGTAGGAACCATCCGGGTTAAGGAGGGTTTCGTAGGGCGATAACCCTTCCAGTTCGGACACCGTAGCGCCGCTGGTTTCCGCCTTGCGGTACTGCAGGTTAGCACCGATGGTGAATTCGGCAAACTTCGCCAGCCGGAAATCATTTTGCAGGTTGAGGATATAGCGGTCGTAACTGTTTTTTTGGAAGTTGCCTTTATTGTTTTCGTACATAATGGAGGCGTAGGTTTTAGACCTTTCGCCGCCGCTGCGGATGCTGACGTTGTATTGATTGAGCACGGCCCGTTGCATGAGCAGGTCGCGGAGCTGCCCGCGGTTGTTGATTTTGCTGAGGCTGTCGAGCCCGGCGTTCATGGCCTGTTCGCTAATCAACCCGTCCCGGTTGCCGTAAATCAGTTCCTGCGCCAGGGTCAGCGAGTTTACAATATCGCTGAAGCCACCTGCGTAGGGAGAGAACACCCAGTTATTTTTATACGCCAGTTTTTCGTAGGCTACGAAATCCGCGGAGCTGGCCTGGGTCATGAGCTGATCCAGGTCCGCCATGCGGGAGATGCGCGTGAAAGCGGAAGCATCTACCTGCAGCTTGCCGGCGCTTTTGGATTTTTTGGTGGTGATGACGATGACGCCGTTGGCGGACCTGGCGCCCCAGATGGAGGCTGCCGCTGCGTCTTTCAGCACTGTTACGGATTCCACGTCATTGGGGTTGATATCCGAAAAGTTGCTGGTCGACACGGGGAATCCGTCTACTACGACGAGTGGCCTGCGATCCCCGTACAGGGAGGTGTTGCCACGGATCAGGAGGTCCATGCTGCCATCCTCGTTCTCCTTCGTTTGCATACCGGCTACGAGGCCCTGCAGGGCGCTGGAGAGGTTGGAGGTGGGGCGGCGGCTCAGCACATCGTTGCTGACGGTGGAGAAGGCGCCGGTGGCCCTTTCCCTGGAGATGGACTGGTAACCGGTGACCATTACCTGTGCCAGCGCAGCGGCGGCCGGCTCCATGCGCACGTTAACGGAAGTGCCGTCCGTCGTTATTTCCAGCGGTTTATAACCGATATAGGAAATGATGATGGTCGCATTTGCCGGCGCATTTTTAAGGGTGAACTCCCCGTTGCCATCCGTGCTGGCGGTGGCATTACCGCCTTTGACGCGGATGGTGGCGCCGGGCAGCGGGTTCCCGTTCTCATCCGTCACCTTTCCTTTGATGATGGCGGCAATAGCTTCCGGGATGAGCACCATGGGCTTGCGGGAGAAGATGATATCCTTTCCGTCTATACGGAAATTGAGTGGCTGGTCTTTCAGGACGTTGGCCAGAAACTCGGCCAGCGGCTGGTTTTGCGCGTGTACGGTTACCGGTTTGACATCTGCCAGTAACTCCTGGTTGTAGAACACTACGTAGCCGGTTTGTTGTTTGATCACCGGGAAGAGACGCTGTAAAGGTACATTGTTGGCCGAAAAACTGATGGACTGGCTATAGCCCATCGCCTGGGCGCTCATAAAAGCGGCGGTCAGAAAAAAGGAAGCGGTTAGTTTCATGACTAACGATTTTTTAAAGTAAGGCTTCCGGAATTTCGCTGCTGACGCCGGCCATGACTGCTGGCCGGACATAGCATTCCCTCGCCACATCGCAGATTTTTGCATAACTTGCATTGTGTGGTTGATAAATAAATGACTTCCTCAACGGTCAGAAAGTGTCCGCCACGTCAGGGCCGGGGTGGTGCAAACACCTGCGGCCCTTTTTTAGCGGCACGGATGTAATAGTTGGTGTTTAATTCATAATCTCCTCCTGATTTTGGTGAGTAGTAAGCAAAAAGTTTCCTTACCGGCGTTATGCCGGCGTTCCGTGCTGTAAGTAATAAATAGTATGTTGTTGACCTCTTACGGCAAAACTGTCAGCTTGTTGCCCTCCAAACGGAAGTGCACTTCATTGTCCTTCAGTGCTGTTATTATCTGGCCCAGGCTTTTGCTCCTGCTTAACTCGCCGCCAAAGCGGATATTTTTTACATTTCCTTCATATACTACGTCTATATCATACCATCGTTGTAATTCATTCAATACCTGTTGCAGGGTGGCTCCGTCAAAATTGAAATAGCCGTTTTTCCATGCCAATGTTTTATCAGTATCGGCTTTATCGACCAACATCTGCGTAGCGGTTAGTATGGATACCTGACCGGGTTTCAGCACTACGGGGCTGATCCCCTTTTGATCCGCCGATACGCGTACGGCGCCGTCTACCAGGGTGGTGCTGATCTGGCTGGCCGCTTCGTAGGCGCGGATGTTAAAGCGGGTGCCCAATACTTCCACCACCGACCTGGCAGTGGCTACCACAAAGGGCTGCTGCGGGTTGGGCGCTACCTCGAAATAGGCCTCGCCGGTAACGGTTACTTTCCGTTGCGGCCCGGTGAAAGCCGTGGGATAGCTGAGGGAGCTGGCAGCGTTTAGCCATACCCGTGTGCCATCCGGCAGCTTGAGCTGGAACTGGCGACCCCTGGGCGTAGTCAGGGTATTGGTACCGTTGGCGGCGGCGTTACCGCTGGCATATACCAGCTCGTTGCCGGCTTTGCTGATGCGGGCGCCCGCCTGGCGGATGGTCTGGTTGCCCAGGCTATCCACTTTTACGATGCTGCCATCGGCGAGGGTGAGCGTTACCGTACCCGTAGCCGGCATTACCGGTTGTTGTATAGCCGTTGCGGTGGGCGTATGCGGCAGGCGCTGCGCGCTTTGGTAATACCAGAGCGAGCCCGCAGTAACCAAAACCAGTATGGCGGCGGCATACGGGAGGCGCTTTCTCCATTTCATGGCAGCTACCTTCCCTCCCGGCTTTACGTTGCCGTACAGGGCGGCCAGTTGCGCCGGACTGCTGCGCGGGCCCGTATAGGGCGTTTGCAGCGTGGTTTCCCACAGCTCTTCTATTGCCGCGGTTGGGTAATGCGACCGTAGCTGCTGCTGTAAAAGCTGCATTTCTTCCGGCGTGATGGCATCATCCAGGTATTTTTGAAATAATATTTTGAAGTCAGTATCGTTCATGGTGGCTTAGATTCAGCTTCTCTTATTACAATGACGGAGGAGCGGGAAAAAGGAGAACATTATTGCTCAAAAAATTTTTACGGCCGCAAAAAATAAACGGAAAGGCAGAACAGTAAAGGGCCGCCGTGTTCCAGGATATATTTGCGCAGGGCGGCCAGGGCCCTTACCATATAAACTTTTGAGGACATGGGCGTAATGTCCAGCTCCCGTGCGATGGCCTCGTGCCGCATGCCCTGCAACCGCGCCATGGTAAATACCTGCCTGAGTTGCGGCTGCAGGCTGTCGATCGCCTCCTGCAACAGGTGTTGCAGCTCTTTATTTTCCAGCAGGTATTGCGGCGTAGCGTCGTGATAGCCGGCATAAGCTTCCAGGTAGCCGGCATTCTCTTCCCGGAAAACTTTATTTCTCAGGTGGTCGTGTATTAAGTTACGGGAGATGGTAAAGAGAAAGGCAGGGAAGTTTTGTACGTCCGTTAGCTGGGCTCTCCTGGCCCATACCCTGGCAAACGTTTCCTGGGCGATATCGGTGGCCAGTTCCGGAGATTTGGTCAATCGCAGTGCGGCATGGTGGAGTTGATCCCAGTAGTGATAAAACAGTTCCTGAAATGCAGCCTCGTCATCTTCCGACAAACGCCGGAGCAATTCTTTTTCATTTACTAAATGTTCCATACAATACGGCCACTACACACAGTTGGTTGGTTGAAAGGTCTAAAATAGTAAAAAATGGGTGGTTTTAAAATTAGTATTGTTGCGGACGCGTAATTACGCAGGATTTTGTATTTTCATCCGGTAATATTTGACTATGAAAGGATTCTCATTTTTTTTCCTGTTACTTTTCAGTGTGGCGGCGTTCGCACAGAATTCCGTGAACAACTATAAGTATGTGCTGGTACCTGAAAAATTCAGTTTTCAGAAAGAGGCGCACCAGTATGGTTTAAACACCACTACGCAGATGGTGCTGAACGGCATGGGCTTCGAGGCCCTGATCGACGATAAGGAGCTGCCTACGGATATCGCCGGCAACAAGTGCAGTGCGCTGATTGCCGATGTGGAGCAGCGTAAAGCCGTATTTGTGACCAACCTTACGCTCACGCTGAAGGATTGCCGGGGGAATGTGCTGTTTAAAAGCAAGGAGGGCAAAAGCCGGGAAAAAGACTATGGCGCTGCGTATAACGAAGCGCTGAGAGATGCCTTAAGCTCCCTGCAATCGCTGAACTACGCTTATAATGGCACGGTGCAACCGGCAGCGGCCAACACGGCATCCGCCCCTGTGGCGGCGGCGCCGCAGACGGTAGCCTCCGCGCCAGCCCAGCCTGCTCCTGCCCCGGCAGCCCCGGTAGCGGCAGCCACTGCTGAAACGAAAAACAACGGCGCTACGCTGTATGCGCAGCCTACGGAAACCGGTTATCAGCTGGTGGATACTACGCCAAAGAAAGTATTGAGCCTGTTTAAGACTACACTGGCGGAATATTTTATTGCTGATAACGGGACTGATAAAGGCGTACTGTTCAAACGCGGTGGGGAGTGGTACTTTGAGTATTATAAGGATGGGAAGCTGGTGTCGGAAAAAATGCAGATTAAGTTTTAGCATGAGCGGATGGTGTTGAATAGTAGGAGCGCTGGCTGATGAACAGCATTAAAATGCTACCGGTGTTAAACACCAATACCGCTGGCTGATATATCCAACAGTCACCCAGCCCCTTCATAACAACACTCTCCCTCAAAAATATAAGGCGCTCCGGCGCCTTTTTCTTTTCCCCCAACCCCAACAACCCCATTATTAGTAAAATTGCTCTAATTTTGGCCGATTCAATCCAAGAACGATATAATGGGGTACAATAGCTTACAAGACTGCATCAATGATCTGGAACGACACGGACACCTGATCCGTATTAAACAGGAAGTAGATCCCTACCTGGAAATGGCCGCCATACACCTGCGCGTGTACGAACACGGAGGGCCGGCCCTGCTGTTTGAAAATATCAAAGGCAGCAAATTCCCGGCGGTATCCAACCTGTTCGGCACGCTGGACCGTTCCAAATTCATGTTCCGCGATACGCTGGAAAAGATCAAAGTACTTGTAGATATTAAGGGCGATCCCGTAAAGGCCATCAAGCACCCTTTCCGCTACCTCAACGTGGCCGCCACGGCCCTCTCCGCCCTGCCCATGAAAACAGGGAAAAACGCGCCCATCTCCTATGGCCGTACCAGCATCAGCGAACTGCCGCAAATTGTGAACTGGCCGATGGACGGCGGTCCCTTTGTGACCATGCCGCAGGTGTACACCGAGGACCCGGATAAGCCCGGCATCATGAACGCCAACCTCGGCATGTACCGCATTCAGCTGGCCGGAAACGATTACATCCCCAACCAGGAAATAGGATTGCACTACCAGCTCCACCGCGGCATCGGCATCCATCAAACGAAAGCCAATGCCAAAGGGCAACCGCTGAAGGTGAGCATCTTCGTGGGCGGCCCTCCCTCCCATCCGCTGTCCGCCGTAATGCCACTGCCGGAAGGACTTTCCGAAATGACTTTCGCCGGGGCGCTGGGCAACCGCCGCTTCCGTTATTTTTACGACGACGAAGGCTACTGCATTTCCGCAGATGCGGACTTTGTGATCACCGGTACCGTGATGCCGCATGAAAACAAACCGGAAGGGCCTTTTGGGGATCACCTGGGCTATTACAGCCTCACTCACCCCTTCCCGCTCCTGAAAGTGAGCCGGGTGTACCATAAAAAAAATCCCACCTGGTCGTTTACCGTAGTAGGCCGCCCGCCGCAGGAAGATACCAGCTTCGGCGCGCTGATCCATGAGATCACCGGCAATGCCATCCCACAGGAAATCCCCGGTGTAAAGGAAATTCATGCCGTGGATGCCGCCGGCGTGCATCCCCTGCTCTTTGCCATCGGCAGCGAGCGTTACACGCCTTACCTGAAAGAGCGCAAACCACAGGAAATACTCACTATCGCTAATCATATACTGGGCAGCAATCAACTTAGCCTGGCCAAGTACCTGTTCATCTGCGCGCAGGAAGACGATCCTTCCCTGCATACGCACGACATTGCGAAATTCCTCCTGCATATGCTGGAACGCATTGACACGACGCGGGACCTGCATTTTTACACCAACACCACCATCGATACGCTGGATTATTCCGGCAGCGACCTGAATGCCGGCAGTAAAGTAGCCATTGCCGCAGCGGGAGAAAAACGCAGGGAGCTTTGGAAAGAAATACCTGCTTCGTTCAGTGTACCAAGGCCGTTTGGCGCGTTTAAGCTCGCCCTGCCCGGCGTTGTTGCAGTGGAGGCGCCGGCTTATGGCAGCGAAGCGGAAGCAGCCGCGCAGCTGGGCATCCTCAACGACCACCTGGAAAACGAATCACTGGAAGGCTTACCGCTTATCGTATTATGTGATGACGCCGGCTTTACCGCAGCGAATATCAACAACTTCGTTTGGGTAACGTTTACGCGCAGTAATCCTTCCCACGATATCCATGGCATTAACAGTTTTATACGGCATAAGCACTGGGGCTGTAACGGGCCGGTGATCATTGACGCGCGGATTAAGCCGCACCATGCGCCGCCGTTAATTCCTGACCCTGCGGTGGAAAAGCGGGTGGATGAAATGGGGAAGAAAGGTGGCGTGTTACACGGGATTATATAATGGAAAATATTACAAAGGGAGCAAGGTTGCTCCCTTTGGTTTTTAGTAGCTTACACGGTTACGGGGCCAGCAAAAAAAGAAAGGGCCGGCTCAACAGCCAGCCCCGCCACCGGGCATCATTACTAACTGCTACTGAAAAAAGATCAGGCCCATTTAATCGTAAAAAGCTCCGCAATATTTTTCGGTCTTGTTTCGCTGCCGCCGGTATCGCCCGTTTTGGACTGCTGCAGTGTATTGATCACCGTGATGGAGCCGGCATTGCCGCCCATACTGGGCTGGTTGGCCGTCCATGGCAGCGGATGGTTATGTTTGAGGAACATATCCTGCTCGAGGGTGCCCACGTGATCACCGGTGACGGTACCGCCCAGGGCTGTACGTTGCCCGGCGTCGGGATCGGTGGCCGCGCCATTGTTCCAGGAGCGGCTAAAGTACCCGCGCATATCCGGCGTCAGGGACATGCCGCTGCCACTTGTACCGAAGCGCCCGTTGATCACGGAATTCAGCCGGGAGTAACCATCTCCCAGCGCAACGGGAGGCTGGCAAAGGGACAGCTCTTCCGCCGGCGGCGTTTCCGTAGCCACGTATTGGCGGCGTTCTCCGATAATGCCCTGCACCATAGTGGGCAGACTTTGAATAGCCACCTTCCCGATATTCGCATATGCCTGGGAAATATTGATCCGCACATTCGGCGTTTTACATTCTACTACCAGGAATAGCCCGCTGGCATTGGGATTTACTTTCAGCAGGAGGTCGAACTGCAGGTCCCCGCCGGTGCTTTTCGTTACGGTGTCCGCATCGGTATTATCCGTCAGCGTGACGCTTACCGGGTAATTACCGGATACCGTCATGATCACGCTGGCCGCTACATAATTGCCCCGTAAAGTTTGCTGCCAGCGCGGAAATTCATGCAAGGCCTGTTGGAAAGTAGTTGTTTTATCCCCTCCCCCGGTGTTGATGTAACAGGTGTTTGTAGCCGTGTCAAAGCCTACCATGCCGAAGGAGCCGGCGTTGGTGAACACCCAGCCGTCCGGGCAGTTATAGGTAATATACCCACCGGCCAGCACCTGGTTGCTGTAATAGCGGAAATCCCCGTTGTACACAAGGTTGCGTTGTTGCATGGCGTATAACAGCTCATCGAGCGAGGTGTTGCCACTCACAGAATTTTCCATAGGACTGTCATTAAAAAGGAGGCCCGCAAAGGCCTCCTCCAGGTTATTAATAGTGGAAATCAGAGTGCCGCTTCAACGTATGAAATTTCGTACTGTTTGGAATTCATAGAGAAGTTGCCGGTAGGCAGGAACTTGCCTGAATTGCTGTCGTAAGCAACGGAGATGGTGTCAATTCCGCCGCCGAACTGCAACTGCGTCATCGGGGAGGTTACGGTCGTCACTACTGAATTACTTTTCACCTGCGATTGCAGCCAGATGTAAACAGTAGTGTAAGGGGTCATCACCGCGGTGCTGGCCAGCAGTACAGGTACGGCGGAAATGGCGTTGCCGAGGATGTCTACGCCGTTCACCTTCGCATCCTGGTACAAACCTACTGTCATGTAAGGTTTGGTGGTGAAATCGTTCAACAGCGCAAAAGAACTTGGCTGACCTCCACTGGCCGGACCGGTGATCACGCCTGAATCCTGCAGGGTGTAGAGTTTGTTCATGGCCGCTCCAACCGGGATGCTGGACATCTGGGAGAGCGTGGCGCCGTTGGTGATATTGCTGGTGGAAGCGTAAATACCGTATTCTTCAATCCAGGACAGTTGGTTGGCCATCAGGGGTTTGAACACCTGCCAGGCCACATTGGGGCTGCCGCCGCCGGAAGGTTTTGCAATTACCACGTTGGTACCTGTAGCGTATAATACTTGTAACTGATCGTTGGTGAAACCAACATTTAAAGTGTATTCTGCCATTGTTTCATAGTTTAGTATTAATCACCTACTCTGTTAAGGCTTTTCGGTTTCCGCCCGGTATCAGTCGTGGAGCTCCGTTTGACTTGATACCTCAAAACTACAATGGCAGTTATCCCTTTCCTATTTCACCATATTTCAGTTTATTTTTTTTT
Organism: Chitinophaga sp. CB10; assembly: GCA_001870995.2. Taxonomy (GTDB): domain Bacteria; phylum Bacteroidota; class Bacteroidia; order Chitinophagales; family Chitinophagaceae; genus Chitinophaga. Next base: position 126,738 of record MLAV02000006.1, on the reverse strand, counting down.
GGGGGGGGGGAGAAAGATCTAATCCTGCTTTGCGGTATGTTCCCGTGAGGGCGCCATCCACATAGGGATAAGCCGTGGGTACGGGGTTGCCTGTATGGCCAGCCCGAGCGAGACCGGGGCCTCGTATAACCTGCCTGCCCCAAACCGCGGCCTGAAAGCGCGGAGGCCTGGCGCCAGCACTTTTACCACAGGCAGCCCTGCATCGGGGCGGGTACAGTTCACCACGATGGTTTCTATGCCTGTTGCCTGCAGGCCGCTGACCAATTGGGTGATCATCTCTTCCACCGTACCGGGCGTCACTTTACTATCAAAGCGCTTTGCGCCCGCGTGGGGCCGCAGGTAATCCAACGGCGTGCCTTCCGGAGGCTTTACCGGCGCCATGATGGCCTGCAGTTGCAGCAGTTCCGTAAATGCCCGCAACATCGCTTCTTCCATGGAATAGTGGCAGCCAAAGCCTGCCAGGTAAGCGCCGGCCTGCTCTCCCACGGCTGCAATCACGTATGCGCCGGTATCCAGCGTGAGGTCCAGTAAATGTACCTGCCACCCAGCTTCGTGTAGCCTTTCCCGTTGTTGCCGGTACCAGTCATTGCCGGCCAGCATCTCCGCCGGCGCTGCCGGGCGCGGCAGGCCGTTAAACCACCAGATGGCGGCGGCATCCCGTTCTATCAGTTCCAGCAATCCCTGTAAGATGGCTTCCGGCAAAGTGCTGCCCGCCGCCATGCCGTTGGATTCAAAGACGGCCGCCCTCCCCTCTCCTGTTGCCGGCAGATTATACAACACGGCTTCCGCAGGGACATAGCGTTGCTCCTCGTACGTGAGCGACCATGCCGGCAACCAGCGGCTGGCCACCGCCGTATCCGGCACGGGGCCAAGGGCCGGCGTATCCTCCGGCCATTGCAGTTGCTGCGGCGCAAAATGCTGGATGGCGGCAGGCAGTACTGCGTAAGGATGCAGCTCCGCAGCGGTGGCCTGGAGCAAAGGCTCGTCCCCCCGGTAGCAGGCGCTCCAACGCTCAATCGCCTCGCAGAGGCAGCTCACCATCGCCGCCGTATTCGTATAGCCCTTACCGTAAGCAGGCAGGAAGGTGAACGGCGCCGCATCCGGCATCAGCGCGCGCCAGGCGTACTGGCCGATTTCGCTGAACTGCCGCACAATGCCTGTCACCGGGTTGATGTGGTGGCTCCATTTTTCCCAGGTGGCCGTTACCGGCTCGTTGCGGTACTGCGTGCGTGTACCCGTTAACGTTACCGGGGCGGACATACCCGCGGCAAAGGCCTTCGGGTCCCCGCAGACGGGGCATTCCGGCCGGCGGCGCAACTGGTAGCGGTGGAGCTGGTACCGCCTGCCCACATGAAAGTATTCCCCCGGGGCGGGATGAGCGCAGAGGTGTAATAAGGCTTCCTGTATGGCAGTGGCGAGGTCCGGTGGAATACGTGTATCCGCTGGGGAGAGCGATGGCGCATCCGGCTGATCTGCCAAACTACGTGTATCCGTTCCAGTTACCATACCTGCATCTTCCCTGAAATACCGGTCCATCCGCGAAAACAGGCAATGCGGGCAACAGGCGCTCTCCCCGTTAAACACCGGGCCAACCACCGTATAGCCGTTACCGGTAATCACCGGTATCCACGGCCTGCCCGCGGCCATAGCGGCGCGCCAGGCGGGCATGGCCGCGGCCAGCGCAAGGCCGTCCACCGGGGTGGCCAGGAAGCGTGTATCCGGCGCCGTTATATCCGCCAGCGGTACGAATGCCGTCTCCACCAGCTGGTGGCTCGTAAGCACGCCGGTATGCCGGAGGCGGTCCAGCTCCATCAGGAGGTGCGGCACGGGAAAAGTTGACTGCAACTTCCGCACGCAGCCGGAGGCAGATATGGCCTGCCGCTGCACCATGTTGATCAGCGCTACCGGCAACTTCCCCGAAACGGGGATAATACTGCTGCTGCCCAACACCAGGCCCGCCACCTCCCCCAGGGGAAGGAAGCGGGAACCAGGCGTCAGCAGCAATACGTCATCCATGGATGGTGATGTCATCCGTAAGGGATTTAATACGTTGAATAATTTGCCCGGCCGAAGGCGCGCCCGTCATTGTCAGCACTTGTTCCCGCATGGGTACGGTAACTTTTTGGCCCGTCAATGCCATACCAGGCACGCCTTTCCCGGAAATGAACTCCTGCGAGGCTACCGGCGGTTGCAGTACCGTCAGCGGGGAATAGAGCAGCAAAGGCTGCGAGGCTTCGAAGGTCGCCATCAGCATCAGTTGGTCCGTCACGGCCGACTGACTGTCCAGCTGCCGCGCTGCGGAGATGAGGGTCACCGCTACGAGCGCCGGCTCGCTGCCCTGCTCCCCGCTGCTGTTATAAATGCCGTTGGCCATGGTACCGGTGAAGCTATGCCTGCCATCCGGCAGGTCCACATCCGCCACGCGATAGACGTAGGCCTGAAACGCCGGCCCTGTCTGCAACTTCAGCAGCCAGGATTCGAAATTATGCGGCACGAAACCGGTGGTAACCTGCACAGGGTAAAAGGCCACGTTGGAAAGCGTCGCATCCGTGGCGGACATAAACGCCCATAACTCCACCACCCTGCCGGGATGCTCCGGCTCCGGGTAGCTGCACATCCAGCCAAACAGCTGGGTATGGGCCTGATCCCGGTACATCTCGATAAACTGCCCGTGATGGTTTTGTTGCGTAAAAAAGAAACGATGCATACCGTACAGTTTATCAGAAGCACATACAACAGCAGGCCGGCGCCGGCGTTTGCAGTCCCATGAGGTAATTGAGATCCGTGAGGCCGGAAGGCGGCGGCGGCACCAAAGGCACCTGCAGCGCCGTTTGCACAGCCGGCGGATAATCGAAGATGCTGACAGGGAATTCCGGCAGGGCTGAAAAGTTGCCGTCGGGCACGTACTTAAACTGCAGGTCCAGCACTGCCGGATAGGTGAAATTGAATTTCTTTTCCAGCGCGCCCCGCGGGTCCGCCATCAGGCTTACCTGGAACTCCGCGTCGTTCCAGCATAATTGTAAAGCGCCGTAATAGGTCTGTAACCATTGATTGGATAATACAGGGTTCATATAGTTTGGTTTTAATGAGCATTAGTTCATCACCGCCCGGATGCGTTGCTGTATCAGCGCAGCCCGCTGCGCAGCCGCAATCGCGGCGGCAGTTTGCAGGTGCCCGGCGGCGGCATCGCCGTCCTGCTGCAGGGCGTGCAATACTCCCAGCAGCCGGTGTATTTCCGCATGATAGAGCGCGCCGTCCGCCCCGCCGATGAGGGCCAGCGATGCGGTGAGGCGTTGCAGGGCGGCTTCGTATTCGCCTGCCTGCATTTCGATTTCTGCCACCACGGCGTTCCAGAAGCTGTTCATGGATTGTATGCCTTTCTGCGCTTCCTGCGCCAGCGCTGCCTTTGCGGCCTGCAGGTCATCGTTGGCCCAGGCCAGTAAGATGGCCCCGTAGTTACCGAACATATGCAGCTGGCTGGATTCGTTGACCTGTAGCAGCGCCTGGCTGTAATAGATCACCTGCTGCCGGTTGCGCTGATAGAAGTACACGCAGGCCAGGCCAAGGTAGGTGGAAGCGGTCGTATGCGGATGCGCGATAGCCTCTACTTTTTCCAGCGCGCGGTGGACCATTGTTTCCGCTCGTGCTGCATCTCCCGCGAGGGTGTACACGCAGGCGAGCGTGCTGCAGGCCAGCGCTTCCTGGTCCACTCCAAATTCGTAGGCCAGGCTGCTGTGCAGCGCGGGGTCATAGCGTGCCAGGGCTTCTTCCATCATGGCCGCGGCCTGTTCCAGCTCCCCGTTATTGAAATATTGCAGCCCGAGGAACACGGAGGATACGACCGGGTATTTTTGGTTTTGCGTGGAATACGCCACCTCGTGCAGCCGCTGCGCCGTCTCCGTCGCCTGTTTCCAGTTGCCCGTCATCGCGTAGTAATTACAGTACATGAGCATGGCGGGCAGTATTTCTTCCCGGGCTTCGTTTTGCTCGTACAGGGCGGTCAATATATCCAGTTGCTCCCTGACGGCTGGCGCGCCATAGCTTTCCAGCACTACGAGTACGGAGAGCATCAGGTGCCGCACCATCACTTCCTTTTGCGTGCGGCCGGCATCTTCCGGCAGGGTGTACAGCCATTTGAGCGCCTGCTGGCAAAGAGCCAGGGAGTCCTTACCGGTGATACCGCCCAGCATCAGCTGCACGCTTTTGATCTGCCAGTCTACCGCCTCCATGGCGTTGCCTGCCAGGAACAGGTGCCGGGCAATGGTAGCGGCATGGTGCGGACCGGAGGCATGATCGTCCCCCAGGAGCGCCTGCGCAATGCGCGCGTGAACCAGCCTGCGCATATTCAGCAACTGGCTTTGGTAGGCTACCTCGCCCATCAGCGCATGACGGAAAACATAGACCAGCCCTTTTTCCGAACGGAGGGGATACAGGATGTCGTGCGCTTCCAGCGTTTGCAGGTGTTGTTGCAACATTTCCTCTTCCAGGGAAGAGATTTGCCGCAGCAGGTTCCAGGGCAGCTCCCTGCCTGCGCAGGCGGCCAGCTGCGCGGTTTCCCGGGCGGGGCCCAGCTCGTCCAGGCGGGCCATCAGCACTTCGTTTAGTGTAAGCGGCACCGTTAGCTGGAACATCTGTTCTGCGAAGCGGTAGCTGCCATCCCGGTATATCAGCAGTTCCTTTGTGAGCAGGTAGCGGGTGAGCTCCTCCATGAAAAACGGGATACCGTCCGTATGGCGGAGCAGGTAGTCCATACAATCCTGCTCCACCGGCTGCCGTTGCAGCAAGTCCGCCAGCAGGGCCATGGAAGCAGGTTTATCCAGCGGCCCCAGCTCCAGCAGGGTAAAGGCATCCCGTGGCCATAAGGGTTCAAAGGAGGGCCGCGCGGAGAGTAGCAGCAGCATATTGGGGCAGCCGTGCAGGCTCACGATTTCCTGCAGTACGGCGGCGCTGCCGGCGTCTATCCAGTGGAGGTCTTCTATGATCAGCAGGTATTTTTTTTCCAGGGAGATGGCAGCCAGGCACTGTATCAGCGTGGCTATGAGCAGGCGGCGCTGCTCGCCCGGCGATAAGAGGGAGGGCTGGAATTGTTCCGTAAATGCCATCCCCAGGCAGGACAAGAGTATAGGCATGACCGTATCCACTGCCGCGCCGGCCGTTTCCAGCATAGCAGTCAGCCGGGCCAGGCTGGCATCCTGCGGCAGCTCCGGCCGGAAGCCGTAATGCTGTTGCAGGAGGTGGAAAATGACGTAAAGGTCCCGGTGACGGTATTCCGGCATGCAGCGAACTTCCAGCAGGTCGTTGCCCGCCATGCGGGAGGCTTCGTACAGGAGCTTCGATTTGCCCATGCCGGCAGCGCCGCGTACCAGCGCCACTCCTTCCCGCTCCCATGCCCCGCGGAGGGCTTGCAGCTCCCGGGAGCGGCCGTGCAGGCTTTGGTTGGCCCCGTCCCGGAGCAGCGCAAAAGCGCTACCGCTGCGCTCTTTCACCATGTAGCAGGCAGCGGCAAACTCCTCCGGCGCGTGTACCACCCGTTCAAAAACGGCGAGGTGCGCGAGGAGCTGCCTTGTGGCAACGGAAACGACTATACGCTGCGGCGCCGCGAGGGCGAGCTGTCGCTGCGCGTAGTTGGGGGCTATGCCTTCCGGCACGCGGAGCGGGCGGCAAATCACCTGCCCCGTATGGATGCTGACGCGGGCTTCCAGCTGCAGGCCGTATTGGCGCTGCAGGCGTTTACTGCGTGCTTCCGTAGCCGTTAGTATTTCAAATGCGGCCTTACCGGCCAGGTGGGCGGCATTGCCTTCGGAGGTGGGATAGCCGAAATAGCTCATGAACTGATCTGCGAAAACGCCTTTGAGGAAGCCCCCGCCGCGGGTGGCAACGTCCGTACAGGCGGCCAGCTGGGCCTTCTGGATTTCCTCCAGGATATCTTCATCCACAGGGTTGGCGGGTTCTTGTATCACCCGGATGGCCGCGCACAGGATGGTGACCTGGCGCTTTTCCTTTTTTTCGTACATCCATGCCAGTGAGTTATCCGCCGTAGGGTGGCCGTTTTGCGGGAAGGCCGCCGGGGCGGTGGTATGCGGCTGGAGTACGGAGAGGTCCAGCTGCTGGAAGCGTTCATAAAGCGTGTGTACGTCCGCCAGGCGGTCGTTCGGGTCCTTCGCGAGGACGGACTGCAACAGATCGTGCAGCGCATGGTTCCGCAGGAATGCCGGTATCGGTATCGTTTCCGGGCTGAGTTGCTGGTAGTAGATATCCGCAATGCTGTTACCCTGTATGGCGGGGCAGCCCGTCAGGCATTCGATGAGGATGAGGCCCCAGGCGTAGAGGTCCGCACGGGTGGTAGGCGGCTCGCCCCGCAGTTGTTCCGGCGCGCAATAGGCCGGCGTGCCCATGGCATCGGCATGCTGCAGGTCCTGCACGAAGGTGCTGATGCCGAAGTCCAGAATTTTTACATGCGGCCTTGCCCCGGAGCGGATGATGATGATATTATCCGGCTTCAGATCCCGGTGGGCGACCCCGTTTGCGTGCGCGCAGCAGAGCGCATCGAGGAGCTGCCCCATCAGGGCCTGGGTTTCCGCCACGCTGAGCGCGCCGCTGCGTTGCAATTGCTGGCGCAGGGTATTGCCTTCGAGGAATTCAAAAGCGACGAAGGGCCTGCCTTCGGCGGTAGCGCCTTTGTCGAGCAGCTTTACGATGTAGGGGTGACTGATGCCGGCGCATACTTTCGCTTCGCGCTCGAAGCGCGACAGCTGCATGGCGTCCGACAGGGAGGGTTTCAGCACCTTGAGGGCGACCAGCTGACGGGTATGTTGCTGAATGGCTTTGTACACATGACAGGTAGCGCCTTCTCCGGCCGCTTCCAGCAGTTCATAGTTGCCTACTACCGGGAAACCGGCAGCCGGCATGGTTTGATGGTTCATATACAGGATTATCTGAGGGGTGTGATATCAGCTTCGGTATGGTTTCCTTTGATGATACTGAAATAAGGATGACCAAGGCGTATTTCGCCCGGCCTTCTCTCGATGATGTTACTGAACAGGTAACCTATTTCAGGGATTTCACATAACTGTTTACGTAAGCGGAATATTTGCAGGTTCAGGAAATAGACGTCTACTTCTTTCTGCATTTCGCGTGACAGGTCTTCGGTTATTTCGTCGATGGTGGACCAGCCCTGGTCCGCCTCCGGGAGTTGCAGGAGGTGGTCGCTATAACGTTTACGGGCCAACGACAGCAGCAGGTAGTTATGTGCGCGGCTGCCGAGGTCGATGGCGTTATGGCGGCTGAGCTGCAGTTCGAGCCGGATATGCTCTTCGTTCAGGCTGAGGTGGAACAGCAGCCTGGCGCCGGCTACGAGCGACTGCTGATCGATCGTATCTTCCAGTTCCGTGATGGATACGAATTCCCATTCGTCGTTGGCGAAGGAAATTTTATGGCCGTGTGAGAGGGCGTTGACATGTCCTTCTTTTTCGTACACCCAGCCTTTTTCCGGCAGGAAGTAGATGGCCGCTTCGTGGCGCTGCTGATCCGGCAGGGCCGTAGCGAAGGACAGGCGGATGATGTGGTTGCGGCGGTTGAGCGATTTCAGGAAGGGGAAGGGCGGATCGAGGTCCAGCAGTTTCCACTTCGTTTGCGCATCGCTGCCAAACTGCAATACGTGGTTCTTGGCGAGTTTGGCGGTTCGCTGCCAGACGTGTTCTCCATCCAGGAGGGTGCCGTTGCGGCTATGGTCCCGGAGTTGCCAGCCTTCTTTGGACCATAATAAGGTAGCATGGGATTGGGATACGTCCCCAAAGGCGAGGTGCAGGTTTACCAGGCTTGCATTGCGGCCTACGGTAAATAAAGGGGTAAGAACAACCAGTTCTTCGGTAACCAGATTGATGATACTAGCCATGTAATCTCATTGAGGATTCCGGTGGTGATAATGGTCATTTCACAGGTAGCCGTTGTGAGGAATAAGGACAGGAATAATATTACCGGCCCGCAGGCCGCCTTTTGTTGAATGGCTACTCCAATTTACAACTGCATTCTCAAACTGCAAAATATATTCAGTGGCGTGGGCCGGAATTAAGGCCCACGCCTATACGAAAAAATTGTCGCCGTAGTTTGGTATTACTCTTTATCAATCCGGTACAGGCGGCCCTGATCGGTAACCGCATACAGCGCGCCGTTCCTGCCCTGCGTGATATCGCGGAAGCGCTGCCCTTCGCTGGCCAGCAGGCGCTCCTCGCCTACTACCTTGTTGTTGCTGAATACCAGTCGGACGATATGCTGGCCGGACAATGCGCCGATGAAGAGGTTATTTTCCCATTCAGGCACGCGTTTGCCGGCGTAGAAGGTCATGCCGCTGGGCGATACGACGGGGTCCCAGTAGTACGCCGGTTGTTCCATCCCGTCTTTCTGCTGGATGGCATCGCCGATAGGCTCGCCGCTGTATTCGATACCGTAGGTGATGACGGGCCAGCCATAGTTGCGGCCGGGCTGAATACGGTTCACCTCATCCCCTCCCCTGGGGCCATGTTCGCATTCCCACAGCTCGCCCGTTACGGGGTGGATGGCCAGGCCCTGCGGGTTGCGGTGGCCGATGCTATACAGCTCCGGCAGCGCGCCTGCACCTGAGAAGGTGGGATTGCCAGGTGCGGCCTGCCCTGTTTTGGTAATGCGGATGACTTTCCCCAGCACCGCGCTTACGGATTGCGCCAGCGGCCGGGTATCCAGGTTGGAGCCCTCTCCTGTGCTGACGAACAGGTTGCCGGTTTTATCAAACAGGATGCGGCTGCCGTAGTGCAGGGTGCTGGTGCGGCGCGGCAACGCATGGTAGATGACGGTAGCGCCTTCAATCGTCTTTTCATCCGCAGCAAGGCGGCCTTTACCTACGGAAGTCAGGTTGCCGCCGGCGACCTGTTCGGAGAAGGTCCAGTACACGGTGCGATTGGTAGCGAAATCCGGATCGAGGCAAACGCCAAGCAAGCCGCCCTGGCCGGCTGCGTTTACCGCGGGCAGGCCGGTGATAGGCGCGCTCAGCTCACCGGTGGTTTTTACGATGCGCATGTTGCCCGCTTTTTCCGTTACCAGCAGCCGGCCATCCGGCAGTTCGGTAATACCCCATGGATTGGCGAGTGCGGAGGTGATGATGTCCGTTTTGATTTTCGTTTTTGTGACCGCCCCGTTGGCGCGGGTTTGACCGCTAAACGCGGGCTGGTATTTCGTGTTGGGCGGTTTGGTTTCCACAGGAGGCGCTGAAGGGTGATCAGTGCCCGGCTCTTCGCGGGAGCAGCAGGCAAAAACCGCCAGGATGCCCGCCATCAACGCATAGTTTTTCATGTGATTCATGTGAGGATAGTTGAGAGGTTTATAAATGCTAACAGTAAAAAAGGTCATCCATTCCCCGCAATTAAAATACCAGTTTATGCTGCGATAGACGGAATAGTGATCACTGCCTGCCGCCGGCGCGTGTACCGGCAACGGCTACCCGGCACGCAGGCATGTGGTGATCCGGCTTATGCCACCGGTATTGCGGTTTGTAAACGGAACACCGGGCAGGTAGGTGCAGGTTACTCTCTCCCCAAAAAAAATTTATACTTGTTGCTATTCCACCTTTGTATTCACAATATGATACGTTTGAAAAACTGCTTCCTGCCCTGCGCCTGTATAGCGCTTACTTTGACTGTTCATGCGCAAAGCCCTGACGTGGTGTGGTTTAACGGCGCCTCGCCGGTGCGTTACAACCTGCAGGCCCCGGCATCGCCCGTTGTGGCGGTAGCCCTGGAAATGTTCCGCGGAGATCTCCGGCAGGTGACGGGCCGGGCGCCCGTGGCGGGAACGGGGAAAAACAGCAACATCCGGATTCTACAACTCAGCCGTACGAATAACGCGGAGTTACGGCGGCTGGGAGTACCGGTGGACAGCCTTGCCGGGGCCATGGATGCGTTTTTTATAGGCGTTGCCGGCAAGCAGCTGCTCGTAGCGGGCAGCGATGCCCGGGGCACGGCCTACGGCATCCTGGAACTCTCCCGGCTGGCAGGCGTATCCCCCTGGGTATGGTGGGGCGATGTGACGCCGGAAAAACGGCCGCAATTAAGCATTCCCGCAGGGTACCGCAGCTTGCAGCGGCCTGCGGTGGCTTACCGGGGCATCTTCCTCAATGATGAGGACTGGAGCCTGCGCCCCTGGAGCGCCAAACATTTTGATCCGCAGGCGGATACCGGTATTATTTCCGCGAAGACTTACGGGGAGGTGTTCAAACTCTTGCTGCGCCTGCGCGCCAACACTATCTGGCCGGCGATGCATACGGGCACCGTCGCTTTTTACCGGACGAAGGGCGCAAAGGAAATGGCGGACAGCTGCGGCATTGTGATCGGAACTTCCCACTGCGAGCCGCTGATGCGCAACAACGTGTACGAATGGAATGAACAACAGCGCGGGCATTTCAATTTTATAGATAACCACGACGCCGTAATCCGCTACTGGGCAGAGCGTTTGCAGGAAGTGAAGCGCTCCGATAACTTTTTTACCATCGGCATGCGGGGCATACACGATGGCGCTATGGAAGGCGTGAAAACCCTGGCGGAAAAAACGGACGCCCTGCAACGCGTGATCAATGAGCAGCGGGCGTTGCTGAAAAAGTATATCCAACCTGATCTGAAAAAAATCCCCCAGCAATTTGTGCCTTATAAGGAAGTATTGGAGATATATGAAAATGGGCTGCAGGTGCCGGAAGATGTGATGCTGACCTGGTGCGATGATAATTATGGTTACATGACGCGCCTGGGCGACAGCCTGCAACAGCAGCGCAGCGGCGGGGCCGGCGTGTATTATCACCTGAGCTACTGGGGCCGCCCGCATGATTACCTCTGGCTCGCCACCACGCAGCCGGGGCTGATCTATAACGAAATGCGGGAAGCCTATGACCATCATGCCAGGCGCTTGTGGGTGGCGAATGTGCATGATCCAAAAATAGCCGGGTACAACCTGGAATTCTTCCTGGACCTGGCCTGGAACATCCCGGGTATATCTCCTTCCGCCATCAATGAGCAGCTGCGGCGCTACCTGGTGCGGGATTTTGGCAAGGCCGCCGGAGAAGCGTTATACCCTGCTATGCTGGAGTATTACAGGCTTTGCGGCATCCGCCGGCCGGAGTTCATGGGATGGAGCAAGGTGGAGGAAGATAAAGCGAAATACGCACGGGGCTGGACGCCCGTGGTGAATACCGCTTTCAGCGAAACGGAATTTGGCGGAGAGCTGGATCGCTACCTGGCGAGTTACGAAAAAATCAAAGCCATCCTGCGAGGGGTGGAGCAAACTTTACCGGCTGCAAGGCAGGACGCCTATTTTGCCCGCATCAAATACCCGGTGTACGGCGCGGCCGCTATGGCTGTCAAGTGGCTGGAAGCGCAGCGGGCACGGAGGCTGGCGGCAGCGCCCGTACGGGACGAGGCGGCGTTGCAGCAGGCTTGCAACAGGAGTCAGCAGGCTTATGAAGAGATCATGCAGCTGACGGATCATTACAATCGCGTGATGGCCGGCGGTAAATGGCGGTATAGTTTATGCGCGCAGCCGCGTGACCTGCCGGTGTTTGAAGCGCCGCAGCTGCCGGCGGCGCCAAATGGATTAAAGGATGTACGGAACGCACGCCCGGAAAGCTTACCGGCGCCGGATTTGAAAGGCGTGGTAGCAACTAACGCTGCCGGGTACACGAAATCTACGGGGGCCGTCCGCGTGATTCAATCCCTGGGGCATAGCATGCAGGCGGTGGCTTTGCCGAAAGGCGGCAGCCTGGAATACTCCTTTGAAACGGATATGGAAGGCCCGGCGGTATTGCGCACGGCGGTGATACCTACACAGCCTAACGACAAGGGGGACATCCGCTTCAGCGTACAGATAGACGACGAAGCGCCGCAGGTATGCTCGTTTAAAGAGCCCTACCGGTCCGCCGGGTGGAAGGAAAATGTACTGCGGGGGCAGGCGGTGAAGGTTACCCGGCATCCCCTTTCCAAAGGGAAGCATACGCTGCGGATCACCGCGCTGGATAACCATGTGGTGGTGGATCAGTGGATGATAGACTTTCAGCCGGAGCGGGCGTTTTATATGTTCCCGGTGGTTGGTAAATGATAAGAAACAGCCCTTCGTATATGGCTATACGAAGGGCTGTTTTTGAGTTTTGTTGCCTATTTGAATTTCACCCGCAGGACTTGCAGGGAATTCGGCGCAAGGGTCAGCGCAACGGATTGTTTGCTGACTACTACTTCCCTATCCACCGGTACGATGGGCTGTGCGCTGAAGTTGTTGACAGCAACTGGATCGTTGCCGGAAAGGGTGGTCAGCACGGCGGTTTTAGCGAGGTTGTTTTTACCCTGCAGGGCTATTTTGCCGCTAACCGGCTGCTGGCTTACATTCACAAGTTTTACGATGATCTCTTTTTTGTGCTGGTCTATCACGGCGGAGGCATACAGGCTGTCCTGCCCGGTAACCGGCTTCCCATCGCTGAGCAGGGGCAGCACATTCGTGCCTTTATTGAGCGAATAGAGTTTTTGCACCTGGTAGCTGGGCGTGCCTACTACCTGCAAGTTATTCACCCAGATGAGGTCCGGCGCCCATTGCCAGGCGGCGGCATGCGCAAAGAGGGGCGCATAGGAGGCCATGTGCACTACGTCCGCATTGCGTTCCAGGCCGGTGAGGAAGGCCGCTTCCGCAATGGCGGCGCGCAGGGTGTTACGTTCCGCGCCGGTGAAGTCTTTCCCTTCATGGGCGGCGTACTCGCCTGCAAATACTTTGGAGCCGGTGCGGGGGTATTGATCATAGCGGGCGGCATTGGAGAGGAACCATTCCGGGCTGCGGTAATAGTGTTCATCGATGAAGTCCGCATTCATTTTGCGCAAGGTATCGTTGAGGTAATCGAAGCGCGGGCCGTTGGGGTCCGTTCCGGAGCTGAATACCAGTTTGATTTCCGGGTGCTTGGCTTTGAGCGCGGCGGCGAAAGCGCGGGCGCGTTCAATGTATTGGGGGCCCCAGTTTTCGTTTCCAACGCCGATCATGGTGAGATGGAAAGGTTCCGGGTGGCCCATATCTGCGCGTACTTTGCCCCAGGTGCTGGTGGCCGGGCCGTTGGCGAATTCCACGAGGTCGAGCGCATCCTGGATATAGGGCTGCAGCTCTTCCATGGGCGCTAGTTCAGCCGTGTTGAACTGGCAGGCCATGCCGCAGTTGAGGATAGGCAGGGGCGCTGCGCCGATGTCTTCCGCGAGCTGGAAGTATTCGAAGAAGCCGAGGCCGAAGCTTTGGTAATAATCCGGCGTCAGGCGGTGATTGAATTCCGTATTCCAGCGGTTGATGATCAGCTCCCGGTTTTCGATCGGGCCGAGGGTCTTCTTCCATTGAAAGCGGTTGGCGAGGTCGCGCCCTTCCACGATACAGCCGCCGGGGAAGCGGATAAAGCCCGGCTTCATATCTGCCAGCATCTGCACCATATCCGCGCGGAGCCCTTTGGGCCTGTTTTTCCAGGTATCGCCGGGGAAGAGGGAAATCATATCGAGGTCGATGACGCCGTCCCCTTCCAGCCAGAGGGTGAGTTTTGCGGTGGTATCCTGGGCGGCGGCCGTGAAGCTGAGGGATTTCGTTTGCCAGTTACCGTTAGTGCCTGCCGGGGAGAAGGAGGCGCTGCCGATGACTTTCCCGGCCGCATTCACCAGTTCCCCGTGGATGGTGATGCCGGGTTGGGCGGTGCGGTATTGCAGGGAGAGCGTGTAGTTCACCCCGGCACGGATGCCCATGCCGCGGAAGCCTTCGTTGGTAAGGCCCCACTCTCCTTTGCGGCGGTGGTTGACTTTTACGCGGATGTAGTTTGGGTTGGCTTTGTTGTAGGCGGGACTGTTGAGTACGAGGAGGTCCCCTTCTTCCTTTTTGCCGTTGATGGTCCAGCCCATGAGGGGGTTGTTGAATTCAAAGGAACGGTTTTTCACCAGTTCCGCGTAGATGCCACCGTCGGCGCCCATGTTGATGTCCTCAAAGAAAACGCCGTACATCGTAGGCTGTATGGCAGCGCCTACCTGTGCGGTGTTGACCGTAAAAGTTTTTTGCTGGCTGAAAGCCGCTGCTGCCGATAACGAGAGGCAGCAGGAAAATAAAAATTTATTCATAACGGAATTTGCTGAAATGGGCGGACAATTTAAATATATTAAATGTCATTGTTACAATTAATTGATATACGGTTCGTTGGCGATATTTATATTTTTTTTAGATGGAGGCATTTTGCGGCGCCATTGCACCGGGTTTTAGGGGTACGGTACTGCGTACCGCTTCCTTTCCCTTATCCGGCATACTGCCGCCGGGCAGCTACCGACAGGGTCTTTGCCACGTCCCTTGCGGCATTAAATCTCTCCCCTAAAAAAATCAAATATCTGTAAAACTTCAGTGGAAAATAATTTTATTCTAACACTTTAAAAGACTTTTTTTATCAGGCCCGGTTAAATTTTTATTACGCAACCGATGGCATCAAAATTTTTACGCGTCATTTTGACAATTAAAAACTATATTGCGCAGGGGTGAAAAAAGAGAACCCGGTTTTGCCATTTTTTCACCTGAAGGATCCACGTTTATTGACAATTTAATCTTAACCGTACAGTAAGTCCAACTAAAATCTGAATATCTAAACTTTCCCGTATGAAGAATTACACCGGGGTGAGCATTTCACCACCAGCCTGGAGAAGGCATGCGATCACTTTGTTTCTATTACTCTGCACGCTCGCAGTACATGCACAGAAAAAAATTACAGGAAAAGTAACGGAAGAGGGCACCCACCAGCCCGTATTCGGGGCGTCCATCCAGGTGAAAGGCACCTCCCGCGGCGCTATTACGGATGATAAAGGCCAGTTTGCGCTGACGGCCAACCCGGGGGATAAACTGCTCGTATCATCGATGGAATATGAGTCGCAGGAGATTACCGTAGGCGCGGAAAATACGATTCAGATTGTGTTGAAAAAAAGTACCGCCGGCCTCAATGAAGTAGTGATCATCGGTTATGGTACTGTGAAGAAAAAAGACCTGACCGGTTCCATTGCCACGCTGAAAGCGACGGATATCAAATCGGAAGGCGTGAGCAACGTGAGCAGGGCCCTGCAGGGCAAGCTCGCGGGCGTAACCGTGGAATCAGCCGGGGGCGATCCCGGATCAGGCATGCGCGTATTGATCCGCGGCGCGGGCACGATCAACAATGCCAACCCGCTCTACCTGGTGGATGGGGTGCAGGTGGAAAATATCAACAACATTGCGCCGGGGGACATTGAGTCCATGGACGTGCTGAAAGACGCTTCCGCGGCCGCTATCTACGGTTCCCGTGCGGCCAACGGCGTAGTGCTGGTGACTACCAAAACCGGTAAGAACGGCCCGCCGGTGATTCAGTTTAACGCGAACGTGGGTTCACAGAAAATCATTAAAAAATACGATGTGCTGAATGCGCAGGAATGGGCGACCGTGAGCAATATGGCGCACGACAACGCGGGCCTGCCGCGACTGAGCATCGCCGCAAACCCTGATCAGCTGGGCGCTGGCACCGACTGGCAGGACGCGATATACAGAACTGCCATTATGCAACAATACAACCTGTCTGTTAGCGGCGGTAATGAAAATACCCGTTACAGCTTTTCCGGGCAGTATAACGACCAGGATGGTATCGTAGATGTGACAGGCTATAAACGCTATGGCATCCGCGAGAAAACGGAGACGACGAAAGGCCGGCTGAAGCTGGGGCAATCCCTGATACTGACGAGGGAGAACTGGACGAAAATGCCCGGCGGCTGGGGTGGACAAGGCGGTAACCCGGTGGGTTCCGCGGTGAAAATGATCCCGGTATTCCAGATCTATGACGAGAATGCCATCGGCGGCTATTCCGGCGCCAGCGGTTCCGTGGTGAATGTGGCCAACCCGGTTGCGCAGCTGCACCTGGAAGATATTACGACCAATACCACTTCCATTATTGCCAACGCTTTTGCGGAAGTAACCATCCTCTCTTCCCTGAAATACCGTTTCAACCTCGGTTATACCGATGCGTTCCAGGAAGATAAGGATTACACCCGGCGTTACCAGGTAGGCGGCCTCTTTGCCAACCCTACCAACAACCTTTCTCAATCCAGCACCCGCACCAACCTGGTGATGGCGGAGAATACGCTGAACTACGCCAAAGATTTTGGAAAACACAGCATCCAGGCGCTGGCAGGTTACGCCTATCAGAAAGCTACTAAAACGTACCAGGGCGCTGCCCGCAGCGGACTGGCCGACGGTATCAGCGAGCTGGATAACGGCGCCATCACAGGTTCTGTGGGAGGCAACAAATACGTAAGCACGCTGGTATCCCTGCTGGGCCGCGTGATTTACTCCTACGATAACCGCTACCTGTTTACGGCCAGTTTGCGCCGCGACGGTTCCTCCCGCTTTGCGCCGGGCAACCGTTACGGTAACTTCCCATCGCTGGCGGCGGGATGGAATATCTCCAACGAGAAATTCTGGTCCGTGCCATCCAGCGCTGTTTCCCTGTTGAAACTGCGCGGCAGCTACGGTCAGCTGGGCAACCAGGAAATTACCGACTATGGCTACTCTGCGGCCATTGCTTCGAACATCAACTATGTAAATGGCGGCGACCAATCCAAATGGTTTGGCGCTATTCAAACGGCCTATGCATCACCCAATCTTAAATGGGAAAACACCGAAACCGTGAACGTGGGTATTGACGCGGCTTTCCTCAATGATAAACTGACTTTCACAGCGGACTATTTCCGTAAGAACACGACGGACCTGCTGCTGCAGGTGCCTATCCCGGGATCTGCCGGTTCTTCTTCCAACCCGTACGTGAACGGCGGTAACATCCTGAACAAGGGTATTGAGATGGGCCTTGGCTACAGCAATACCGTTGGCGCGCTGAGCTACAGCGTGAGAGGTACGTTTGCCTCCATCAAAAACAAGGTACTGGCATTGGGTACCGGCACCCAGCAAATTGCCGGCGGCCAGCCTACCCACCACGGCGCGCAGGCTACGCTGACGCAGGCAGGCGGCGAAATTGCCGCGTTTTACCTGATCAAAGCGCTCGGCATCTTCCAATCGCAGGAAGAGATTGACGCGTACAGGGGTAAAGATGGCCAGCTGATACAGCCTTCCGCTAAACCGGGCGATATCAAATTCCTTGACGCCAATGGCGATGGACAGATCAGCAATGCCGACCGGATTGACATGGGCAGCTCCTTCCCTTCCTTTGAATATGGTTTAGGGATTACGCTGAATGCCTACAACTTTGACCTGAACCTCTTCCTGCAGGGCACCCAGGGCAATAAGATCTACAACGGTCTGCGCCAGGACCTGGAAGGCATGAACCTGGAATACAACTATGCGCGCAGCACGCTGAACGCCTGGACGCCGACCAATAAAAATACGGACATCCCACGCGCCGTGATCGACGATCCTAACTTCAACGCACGTACGTCGTCCCGCTTCCTGGAAAACGGTTCCTACTTTAGGTTTAAGACAGTGCAGCTGGGTTATACCGTGCCGGTGAAACTGATGGAGCGGGCTAAAATCAGCTCCCTCAGGGCTTACCTAAGTGCGGACAACCTGTTTACCATTACCAAATACAAGGGTTACAACCCGGATATTGGCAGAACCGGTACCATCCTGGACAGGGGCGTAGACTTCGGTCATGTGTCCTATCCGCTTGCCCGCACCGTTTCTGTTGGTGTACAACTGTCATTGTAATCACTTAAAAATTCAATCCATGAGAAAGATATTGATTTCGGTCGCGGCCACGCTGGTATTTGCCAGCTGCTCCCGCGATACGTTAGAGCTCACGAACCCGAACCAAACTACTACAGATACCTACTGGAAAACGGAAGATGACGTAAGAAGCGCGATGGCTGCCACTTACGGCCTGTTTAAAAATGTAAACGGCGGCATGTGGGGCGTGCGTGGCGTGGAATTATCCAACGGCCGCGGGGATGACTTCTTCATCCGCAACGACGTGGCCGCGCTGTACCAGCTTTCCACCTTCACGAATACGCCGGACAACGGCGTAGCCGGAGATGTGTTCAACGTTTGCTACCGCGCTATTTTCCGCGCCAACCAGATCCTGGAGAACGTGGGAAAGGCCAAGCTGGAGGCGGATAAGGAGAAGGCGTATATCGCAGAAGCGAAATTCCTCCGCGGACTGAACTACTTTATACTGGTGACCAACTTCGGGGATGTGGCCATCCGCACGAAAGTGCCGGTAGCGATTAGCGATTACTTTGTGGCCAAATCGCCGGAGAAGGATGTATGGGCGCTCGTGATCAAGGACTTTACGGAAGCCGCGGCGGACCTGCCTGTGGCCTATACCGGCATCAACATCGGCAGGGCTACCAAAGGCGCGGCGCTGGGCATGCTGGGTAAAGCTTACGTATATACGAAAGATTACGCCAATGCAGAGACTACGCTGAAACAGCTGACGGCGGCGCCTTTCAACTATCACCTGACCGCCAACTACGAGGATAACTTCAAAGCCTCTACGGAGAACAACAGCGAATCGCTGTTTGAAATCCAGCTGGCCGATGTGGGCGGTACCAACCCCTGGGCCGGCGAGAATGCGAACGAGACCCTGGGCGTTACCACTGCGCAGGAATTTGCGCCCGGCGAAGTGGCCGGCTGGTTTGAGGTGAGTCCGACCGATAAACTCTTTAACGAGTTTCAGAAAGAGAAGACGGTAGACAATGAGTTGGACCCCCGCATGTATGCCACGCTGATCTGGGATTACCCCGGCGCGCGGTTCTACAACAAGCCGTTTTCGGATTTCAAGCTGCAGTTTGGCTTTAAATCCATGTTTAAGAAATACCAGAATTATACGCAGGATAATGAGCTGAAGGGCAGTAACGGTGGCGACTATACGTCCAGCATCAACGAGCGCGTATTGCGTTACGCAGATGTGGAACTACTGCTGGCAGAGGCGCTCACCATGCAGGGTAAAACCGGCGAGGCTTATCCTTTCCTGCAGGATGTAAGGTCCAGGGCTAAGCTGGGACCGCTGACCACAGGACTGGGCCAGGACGCGATGATGGCGGAGATCAGGCACCAGCGCATGATTGAGTTTGCCCGTGAAGGCCAGCGTTTTTACGACCTGAAAAGATGGGGGCTGTTGCAGCAGGAGATCACCAATAGTGATAAAGTGGGCAGGCAGTATTTTGTGAACGGGAAGCATGATTATTTCCCGATTCCGCAGAATGAGCTGACGTCCAATTCTGCGATGGAGCAGAATGACCGCTGGAAATAACTGAAAGGATGAATATACGAAGAGGCTATCTCAACCTGTGAGATAGCCTCTTTTTTTATTATGGCGCCGTTGCCAGCAGTTGGATTTTCGCGGTCTTCAGGCGTTTGCCGGTGACTTTTAGTTCGATATTCCCTGGTTTGTTGCCTGCCTGCACCACTACCACCAGTTTGCCGCTGAAGGTTTTCATGGTGGGTAAGTGGAAAAGTTCCAGGGAGGTAGCGTCCCCGTTGCAAGCGGCCCTGTAGGCGCCGTTGCCGGTGACGGAGAACTGCAGTTGCTCCGCCGCATCCGGGCAAACATTGCCTGCCTGGTCGAGAACGGTAACGGTGATGTAGGAGAGGTCGTTCCCGTCGGCTATAAGCTGCGGCCTGTCCGCCTCGAGGCGGAGCTGATAAGGGCGGCCGGCGGTAACGATGGTTTGTTCCGCGGCGGGCTTGCCATCTTTTCCGAACGCCACTACTTTTACCGTACCCGGTTCATACCTGGTATCCATCCACATGAGCCGGTACCTGTTTTGCGGGGTGCTGCTGTCTTTCCGTTGCACGCCCATGCTTTTACCGTTGATGAAGAGTTCTGCGCTGTCGTAGCTCGTGTACACAAACACCGGGGTTACCGCTCCTTCCCTGCCGGGGAAGTTCCAGTGCGGCAGTATGTGCAGTGTGGGGGAAGCGGTGTTCCAGACGCTGCGATAGAGGTAATAGCGGTCTTTAGGAATGCCGGCGAGGTCGCACAGGCCGAAGTAGGAACTGCGGGAAGGCCATTTATCATCGTAGGGCGTAGGCTCGCCGAGGTAGTCGAACCCGGTCCATACAAACTGCCCTATCACCCAGGGTTTATCCTCCTGTAGCATAAAATCTTCTTCCGGCAGGTTTGACCAGTTGCAATATTCCAGGTCGTAGGAGGAGGATTGGTTGTCCGGGTATTGTTTATCCTTTGCTTTCACGACCGGGAAGTGATAGACGCCCCGGGAGCTTACCGTGGAAGCGGTTTCAGAGCCAAGCAGGAGGCCCTGCGGGAAAGCTTTATAGGCTTCTTCGTACAGGTGTGTCCGGTAGTTGAGGCCGGGGATGTCCAGCAGGGCGCCGAAGCCGGAGGCCATGGTAGCTTTCACCTGGTCCATGCCCACGGTTACGGGCCGGGTGGGGTCTTCGCGGTGGAAGATATCCTGCAGCCATTTGGCCCGTTTTACCCCTTCTGCGCCCCACTGGTCCGGCACTTCGTTGCCGGAACTCCACATGACGATGCAGGGATGGTTGCGGGTGGCGTGTATCAGGTTCACGATATCTTTTTCTGCATCTGTGGCAAAGAAGCGTGCGTAGCCGTTTTTGACCTTTGGTTTGGCCCATTCGTCAAAGCTTTCCGCGAGGAACAGGAAGCCCATTTCATCCGCCAGTTCCAGCTGTTCAAGTGAGGGCATGTTATGCGAGCTGCGGATAGCGTCGCAACCGAGGTCCTTGAGGATTTGCATCTGGCGGCGCAGGGCGGCTTTGTTGACTGCTGCGCCGAGGGGGCCGAGATCGTGATGCAGGCATACGCCTTTGAACTTGCGTACCCGCCCGTTGAGCGAGAAGCCGGTGGCGGGATCGTAGGCGATGGTGCGAATGCCGAATTTCGTTGTCACTTCATCTTTCAGTTCATGGCCTGCGAAGAGGCGGGATATGGCCGTGTAGCGTACCGGCGTTTCGGGGCTCCAGCGGGCCGGGCGGGGCACGGCGATGTTTTGGTCAAACTCGTTGCCAAAGGCAGTGGCGGCGGTATCTGCGGCTACCTTGTTCCCCTGCGGATCGAGGATATCCGTGATCAGCAGCAGGCCTTTGCCGCTGACTTTTGTTTTGATATTTACTTTTGCGAATTCGTCCGTCACGACGGGCGTGGTGATATAGGTACCCCATTGGTCAATGCTTTCCGGATTTTTAACGATCACGCGCACGTTGCGGTAGAGGCCTGCGCCGGGGTACCAGCGGGAGGATTGCGCGACGTTCTGCAGGTGTACAGCCAGCAGGTTTTCCCTGCCGGCCTGGTAGAGGTCCGTTACGTCGAGGTAGAAGTAGTTGTAGCCGTAGTGCCACTCTCCTGCCTTCTTTCCGTTGAGGTACACTACCGGCTCGCTCATGGCGCCTTCGAAGAGGAGTATTACTTTCTGGCCGTTTTTGTAGGCGGGGAGCTGGAAAGTTTTGCGGTACCAGCCTTCCCCGATGTAGGGCAGCGCGCCGGTGCGGCCGGTCTTTTCAGAAGAGATCTTTTCGTTATTTTGGACGATGGCGACGTTTTGTTTATCAATTTCTTTATCGAACGGGCCGTAGATCGCCCAGTCGTGCGGCACGGAAACGGTTTGCCAGTTTTTATCATCAAAGTTCAGTTGCATGGCCTGGTCGTTTTTACCCCTGGAAAACTTCCAGTTGTCGTGCAGCGTTATTTCCTGCCGCACCTGCGCGGAGGCAATGTGTACAAGCAATACCGGCAGGAGCAGCCATTGCTTAACGCGGAAAAAAGGCATAGTGTCCATCATTAATTGTTAGCCTGACAAATTATAAAATTATTCCCAAAGCTTCTGCCCTGCGCGTTGAAAAAAGTTACATTTGCGGCATCACTTTCTCCTGAAACCAATGACAATGTTAGCACAGATACGACGTTTATACCAGCTGCCGGAGGATGCAGCGGATGGCTATACGGCTGCGGATATAGCGGCTGCGGAAGCCCGGCTGGGCATACGGCTGCCGGACGCTTTGGCGGCGTATTACCGGGCGCTGGGAAAAAACGACCAGGTAAACCGGTCCCACAACCAGTTGCTCCCGCCTGACCAGGTATCGTTTACGGATGACCGTTACCTGGTGTTTTACGAGGAGAACCAGGTGGTGGCGTATTGGGGTATTAAGGAGTCGGACCTGCAGGCGGACAATCCGCCGGTGTATGGAAATTATTACCCGGACGGTACGGAATGGTACCTGGATGCTACGACGGCGGACAACTTCCTGTTGCTGATGGCGATTTACAACGGGACGATGGGCGGGCTGACTTACAATGCCAACAGTTTTGACACGGTATCGCCGGAGTTGGCGGATTATATTATGGCTAACTGGGAGGAAGTAAAGGATATTACTTTACAATCGCAGCGGATATTTACGGATCAATTCGAGGAGGTGATCAGCGTGTCTGTGGACCAGCAGGGGAATTGGGCGGGGATATTTATCGGGACGCAGGATAATAAGCGGTTTGAGCGTTTGCTGAGCCGCTTGGAGATTGATTGGGATTATATTTCAACGGAGGATGAGTAGGGCTGGAAATTTTTGATGAGCAAGACCGGGTCGTTTGGAAATTACCCGGGATTGTAATTTAAAAGTTACGCCCGGGTTTCAGGCCGGGCGGTGTTGAGTTGCTAATCCGTTATTGCAGCCTTACACCTGGCTATACACCCTATCCTCCCCGCTGTTCACCTGCGCCATCACATTGTGCAAATCATCCAGGGGCCGCATACCGGTAAGCAATACACGCTTATTGGCGGCGGGGTTGCTGATCATCAGGGACGGGAGCCGTTTGATATTATTCACCTGTCTTTCCTGGAGATCCTTCCGGAAAGCCTCTACGGTAGCTGGCTCCGTCAGCTGGGCTTCAAACTGGGGCAGGTCCAGCAGGCCGGAATAGTTGGCCGATACTGTTGCGGCCACCTCTAACAAGACTTCTCTTTTTGCAATATTTCTACGCTGGGTCATGACTGCTTTGCGCAGTTCGTGCAGCATGATATTTTCCGCCTGGGGCGACTGCCGGCCGGCGCACTTGACGGCTAGGCAGGAGGGGTATGAGGAGCCCGGCGGATCGTCGTGCCATATTTTTTCATCGATATTGATCTGTGCCTGGTATTTGACCTGCATCCAGGAAGGCCCCATTTGCAGGGGCCTCCGGATGGCAAGCAAATCATCGTGATAACTATCCCAACCGGCGATCATGCCGGCCATACAAAAACGAAAATCTATCTCACCGACGTATTGATCCCGGAAAGCCTGGACAACCGGCTCAAACGCCCATGACCAGCAACAGAGCGGGTCGGTATAATACACTACCTGGATTTGCATAGCTTAAAATTTATCCATACTGCTTTGACTCCAACATGCCTCTCCGATTGGCACGGCGCTGTTTACTTCCGCGCTTCTCTCCTGCCCGAGTTGCAGGTCCAGGTCGCGGGTTTCCTGCACCGTTCTGCCGGTACCGTTAGGTTCGATATTCCGCAGTCCGTTTGTATCCAATACATATTGTACGGGATCATTCACATACTGCCATTCTTCCCCAAGCTGGGAGGACTGGCCCTGGTTCCATGGGCCCGGCATATCCGCGCCGCTGGACATATTGAAATAAAGGTTGCTGTAGCGCGGGTCCGCCTGTTTGACGCCCGGGGGGAAGTTAGGTGTAATGGTATTCAACGCCGCCTCAAACATCTGGTAGTGGGCTACTTCGCGGGTCATCAGGAAGTTGAGGGTACGTTTTACTTCCGGGTCGTCCGTGAATTGCAGGAGGTATTCGTAAGTGATTTTAGCGCGTGACTCCGCTGCAATATCGGACCGCAGGTCAACCGTCAGATCGCCGTTGCAATCCCCGTTGATATACGCTGCGGACCAGGGCACGCCCTGGGAGTTTGTATAGGCGGGCCCTCCGCCGGTAGACGTCAGGATTTGAGGGGCTACGTAGGCCTGGTGAATGTAGTCTTCCCGGGCGCTCTTACCATTGTGCAATCCCATGATCTCCGATTCATCGGCTGCTTTTTTCAGTTCCCCGTTGATGCCCTGGAGCAGCATCTGGATGGTGGCCCCTACTATTTCCAGGTGGCTAAACTCTTCCGTGGCAATGTCCATCAGCATATCGTATTTATCCGGATACGGATGACGTGCGGCGAAAGCCTGACCGAAATACCTGAGGGCGGCTGCCAGTTCGCCGTTAGCGCCGCCAAACTGCTCGAGCAGCAACGTAGCGAATGCGGGGTCCGGCTTGGTTACCCGCGCGTCGAATTGTAATTCTTTAACGTGATAAAACATAGTTGTCAGTTTAGTAAGTATATACCGCTTCCAATACAATGCCTCAATAAGCGGATAACAGGCTGATTCGCGTGCGTATTAAGGTGGTGGCGGACTTTTAATTTTGCTGTTTTTTTCCTGTCTGCTTTAAGTAGCTTTTCCGTTACAGGAAGGGGAACGCTGGCATGCACTATTTTCTACAAATTTCATTGGAGAGGTATAAAATCACTTATTCAGTAAGGAATTCGAATCATCTCATATACAGCACACATTTTGTATCATTTTCCTGTACACAAACAGTGTAATATGGAGCTGAAAGTTTTTGACTGGCACAGGTTGCTCATTGGTGAAGCCCCGGCATCTTTTCTTATAGA
The DNA here is from genome assembly GCA_001870995.2 of Chitinophaga sp. CB10. Classification (GTDB taxonomy): domain Bacteria; phylum Bacteroidota; class Bacteroidia; order Chitinophagales; family Chitinophagaceae; genus Chitinophaga. The sequence goes on along the minus strand of MLAV02000006.1, from coordinate 102,082 downwards.
AGTACTTATCCGTACGCTTATATTATACGTACTGCTGCTGATCATGGTGCGCAAGTTAGGCAAGCGCATGTCCGGGCAGCTGACCATCCTTGAATTTGCTATCTGGATTATGCTCGGGGCTATCATATCGCCTGCTGCGCTCACCCCGGAAACCGGCATTATTGCCGGCGCTTTGTGCTTGCTGGCCATCCTGCTGTTCCAGCAGGGAATCACGTGGTGGGGCGCCAGGTACGCACGCTTTGAAAGCAGGGTCCAGGGCGACCTCAACATTCTCCTGAAAGACGGCGTACTGCAATTGCGGGAGTTACAGCAGGCGGGCATTCCCCGCACACAATTATTTGCCATCCTGCGAAAGAAGAAGGTGTACCAGTTGGGAGAACTCAGCCGGGTGTACCTGGAAGCATGTGGATTGTTCACTGTTTACCATGCCCCGGAACAACGGCCGGGGTTACCTATACTGCCATTACCCCAGTTATCCAACGAAAAGCTCTATGACGCTGCAGCGCAGCAGGTAAGCTGCACCAGTTGCGGCAATTCCCGCCCCGGCATTCCGGATGATGGCAAGGTATGCGACGTCTGCGGCAGAGAGGAATGGATACCCGCTGTAACTATAAAAGCTTCGTGATATGAAAGCATACCAGATTTTTTTGGACGATTGGCATAGGATACTGATCGGCAATTACCCCGCGGCCATGTACTTCGAGCTACTGGTGCGGGCTGCGTTTGTGTTCCTGCTGATGGTCGTATGCATGCGTTTGATCGGAAAGCGCATGGCGACGCAGCTGACCCGGCTTGAAATTGCGGCCCTTTCCTCGCTGGCGGCTACCGGCGGGGCGGTGCTGCTGAATTTCCAACGGGGCCTGCTTACGGCCTTGCTGGCAGCGCTGGCGGTGGTGGCGATCCAGCGCATGCTGGCCATGTACGCCACGCGTAATGAAAAGGTCAACACCATCCTGCAGGGCAAAGTGGGCATCCTCATCGGCAATGGCCACATACACCTGGAGCAGATGGAAAAAGTACGGCTTTCCAAAGAGCGGCTTTTTGCGCAGCTGCGTAGCGAGGGGGTAATGCACCTGGGTATGGTGGACCGCCTCTATTTTGAGGCAGACGGTAACTTTACCCTGGTGCAGAACAAACAACCCGAAAGCGGGTTGCCCATCTTGCCCACCACCGACCCTTTATTTCTTGCCCAACAAGTGACCGACCACGAGCATGCTGTTTGCAGTCATTGCGGCAAACGATATGATAAAGCCCCCAGGCAGTGCTCCATTTGCGCTGCGTCCACGTTTATTGCACCCATTACCCAGGCACAAAAAAAATAGATCTATATGAAAGGCATGTCGACCCACACGATCCACGTGTACACATTGTTTAACAAAGACGTCCGCCAGTCCCTGGCAGCGCTGCATACCGGTGATATGCAATACGAGCTGGTCAGGGATGCAGGCGACATCTGGTTGCTGACTACCAACGCCAACAACGAACGGATTGCTTACCGGGTAATTAATTCCCGCGACCCCGAACTCCGCATTACCGCAGTGGACAAACAGGCGGGCGGGTTAACCCTTAAGGCGGACTGCGCTGCCGGCGCTTACACCGCTGTGGTGGACTGCTTCAGAGAGGCGGCGGGCTGCCGGCTCCGCACCAGTTTCACCCCGGCGCATGAACAGTATTTAAAGCCCAGTGGCCGCGATGTTTTCCCGCTCCCGGAAAAAGGCAGCATTAGCATACCACCGGGCAACATTCACTTTAACCAGGTAGGCCCGCGCACCGGGCTGCTGTACTTCAGCACAGGCGCGGCTCCGGAAACACTGGTATTATACTGGCAGGATCTTTCTTCGCTATCGCCCTACTGCGAAGCTGCGCATTGCAGCGTCGCGGGCACGGTGGCCGGCGAATGGCCGGAGCCCGGCTTTTTGCTGCCGGGGAATGCAGCGCATCTGCTGCAGCCGGGAACGGAGTATGTGATTTACGATGCGTACCTTCTCTACCAGCCAGGGCCGGTTGCTGATACGGAAGCATTGACCCGGACCTTTATGGAGATGCTCGCTACGCTCTACAAAAAAATATCGAAACCGGAACTGGGTTATTTCCACTGGCCGCAAATTGCGGAAGGCACGCTGCAGGAGCTGGAGCGGAACCACGGCTGCTGGCAGAATGTAAAGGAAAGGTCGTACCTGAATGCCTATTACTGCGATTACGACAATCCTCCGGAGATCATGGTACAACTGGCTGTCATGCGACCTTTGAAGGAATACAGTATTTATAAAGGCATTGACATGCCGCTTGTAAACGTGCTGCAGCAGAATATCTTCAGCTTCTATGACAAGCAGCTTAAAACACTTGTACGCTGGCTGCCGGAGATGTCGGACCACCTCAATAACGACGAGGACCACAAGGAGCCGGATACGATGGACAGCTGGTATCTGTACCATCCCCTGCTGCATTTGCTGGCCTGCGAACAAATGGGTATTCATATGCCGGATGCGCAAACCCGTAATGCGCTGGATTACGGCATACGGGTAGCGCAGCATTTCAACTACGACTGGCCGGTGATGTATAATATCCGTACGCTGGAAGTAGTGCGGGCAGAAACGCGGCCGGGAGAAGACGGGGAAAATGACGTTCCGGGTTTGTATGCTTATGTGATGCTGAAAGCCTGGGAGCTCTACGGGGATGACAAGTACCTGCGCGAAGCCTACCAGGCTGCGGGGAAGTTGTTCAACAAGGGATTTAAACTGATGTACCAGGCCAACAATACGGCCTTTGCCGCAGTAGCCTGCCTCAAACTCTTCAAAGCCACGGGCGAGCAGCGCTTCCTGTCCGCCAGCATCACCTGTATAGCCGCCCTCTTCAGCAATATGTGGATCTGGCAATGCGGGTATGGCAACGGTAAAAACTGGGCTTCCTTCTTTGCCATATTCCCTTTACCGGAAGCGCCATATATTGCCGCTTATGAGGAAAACGAGGTGATGATGGCTTTTGACGAATACATCCGCCTGTCCGAAGGGGTGGACATTCCACAGGATGTACTTTTTATGCTCTGCGAGTTTCTGAAGTACCTGCCCGGCCGCTGTTTTTACTATTACCCGTTCAATGCACCGGCAGACATGCTTTCGGAAAAACCCCGGGAAGGGCAGCCGATGCGCAATATTTACATCCCGGTGGAAGACCTGCAGGAAGGCTGGAATCAATCGGGTACCGTTGGGCTGGAAATTTACGGCGCGGGTATTCCATTTTCCCTGTACACGCGGTATTATCATCAGCTGGCTGATAGCGGTATCATACTGTATGCAGCGCTCCCGGTTAAATCCATCGCCACCAACGAAAGCGGAAGTCATACAGTAACGTTTTTCGGAACGCCAGACAACTCGGGCTTTTGCAGGCTTTTTCCTGCGGACGCCTCCATTACGTTGGGTGCGGAAATCAGCCGTGGGGATCAGCCGCTTGCATACAGTACTACACCGGAAAAATATATCACTTTTGATATCCAGGGCGGCGATGAGATTACTATTCACCTGCAGGTGGTTTTGTGAGGCTGATGCGGCGTTATAATTTCTGATACAGCGTTTATAAGCTATGATTCAAAGTTGATAATTTCTGATTCAAACTTTATTCAGCCTTTATAAAGTCTGATTCAACGGCAACACCTGGCTCATCATCGTATTAACGTACCAGGGCTGGACGAGCAGGAACCAAACCATGAGGGCAATATCTTCTCCGTGGATGATGGTTCCCTCTTCCAGCATCTGTGTACGTTTTTCTTCGGGCATATCGTGGAGGTCCGTAGAAACGAGGCCGGGTTCCACGAGGGAAACTTTCACGGGCTTGCCTTCCAGTTCCTTACGGAACGCCTGTACGAATGCCCTCACGCCCGCTTTGGTGGCGCTGTACACGGAGCTGTTTTTCGGCTTGTCTTCCGCGCTCATGGAGCCGATAAAAATAATCTGCCCTTTGTCTTTTAATCGCGCCATGGCTTCGTGCGTACAGGCGATGTAAGAGAGCAGGTTAGTTTTTACCACATAGTCCCATTCTTCATAGGCGCCTTTATCCACCCCCTGGAACGGTAATCCTACGTTGTTGATTAAAACATCCAGTCCACCCAGCTCCTGGTCTACTTTTTCAAACACTTGCCGGATACCTTCGGCTGTGCCGGCATCTGCAATCATGCCTTTTGCCTGCTCTTTGGCGCCTTCATTAACCTGTTGCAGGGCATCCTGCAGTTCTTTGTCGTGACGCCCGAAGAGGAGTACCTGCGCGCCCGCCGCGGCGAGGATTTTAGCGATGGAGCGACCTATACCGGTAGTGCCACCGGTAACGAGTATGCGTTTGCCGGAGATGTCGCAATAAGAGAAGCCTTGTGGCATTTGAGGAATTGTACCTGCGTTCGTCATAGCAAAAAGTTTTGATGAACGCAGGTACTGAAATCGTGCCGGAGTAATGTCAGGGTCAGGCGTTGGAGGGGGCGGTTTGCTTTGCGTACGGTCAGGTAAATGGGGGCAATCCCCATTCGTTTTAACCCCGTTTGCGTGCGGGGATATTTCCATTACGGCGTTGTGAACAGGGATTTCCTCACCCCTTTGTTCTCAATACCACAATACCGTGAACCGGGATATCGAATTTCCGGGATTTTCCCATTTTCCCGAGGTCCGCATGCTGCCACAGATCGCGGAGCTCCGCCGTTTTACCGAGTCCGAATTTTTCCGCTACCAGTTCAAATTTCACCGGCGCGTCGCTCCTGTTCAGGATGGCGATCGCATGGCCTTCGTTGCGGGATGCGCCCAGGGAGCGCGTCCATACTTCTACCCTGCCATCGCTGAAAACGCGGCGGGCCTGGTCAAAGCCGGGGTCCTGGTTGATGGCGATGACTTCTTTGTTGGTGAGTATTTCGCGGGTTTGGGCGGACATATGACGCAGGTCGTTCCCGGCCAGCAAGGGAGAGTTGAGCATGCACCACATGCTGAAGTGCGTTTTGTCTTCCTCGTAGGTCATTCCGCGGCCTACCTGCAGCATGTCCATATCATTATAATGCCCCGGTGAGGCGTACTTCCAGAGGTCTGCATTCAGGTCGATGATATGCATGATGGAGGAAAATTTGGCGCTGATATCCCCGGAAATGCGCCAGGAGTCAGCCACTTTGATGGCCCACTCCCCGGGGAACTGCCAGCGGCAGATATTGAAGACGATATCTTTTTTCAGGGATTTGATATGATCGATGATCTTCAGGTATTCCGTTTTTTCATCCAGGCTCATTTTTTCACCGCCGCACCAGTCCACCTTCAGGAAGTCGTACCCCCATTTGGTAAAGAAGGATTCGCAGTCCTGCTCCAGGTGTGCATACATGCCCACGCCGATGCCTTTCTTATCATTATCCCAGATGGAGCCGCAGGTATTGCGGCCAGCGTCCGAGTAGATCCCTGCCTTCAGGTTTTTGCTGTGAATATAATCCGCCAGGGCTTTCATGCCGGAAGGGAACTTCGCGCTGTCCTCATACAAATAGCCGGCAGCGTTACGGCCGCCAAAGTAGCCGTCATCAATATTGATAAAGCGGTAGCCGGCATCATAGAGGCCGGAGGCGATCATGGCGTCCGCCTGTTCGCGGATCATACTTTCGCTGATGTGTACACGAAAATTATTCCAGCTGCTCCATCCCATGATGGGCGGGCGGGCGTCCTGTGCGTGCAGGAGCAGCGCGTGCAGGGACAGTAATACGGCGACAAAAATTTTCTTCACTTGCTTCATTGTTCTTGTAGGCTAAAAGCATAAAGATAAAAAAGCAAAGCAGGAATTAATGCAGTATATTATTGATATACCCTTCGCAAGGGTTTTCCTTACTGATGATCTTTGCCGGGTTACCCAGTACCAGGGAGTTTTCCGGCACGTCCATGTTCACATACGCATTCGGCGCAATCAGCACGTTGTTGCCTATATGAATATTTCCTACGATGACGGCGCCGGTACCTATCCACACATGGTCCCCAATGGTGGGATACCCTTCCAGCCTCCCGCGGTTGGCCTGGCCGATGGTGACGTTATGGGCGATGTTGCAATTTTTTCCTATCCTGGCTTTTACGTTTACGACGATGGTGCCGTGGTGGCCGATGAAGAAACCTTCCCCTATGCTGGTTCCCACGGGGATCTGGAATCCGAATTTATAGGAATACCGCCTGCGCAGCCAGGCAAAAAAGAGGCGTTTAGGGGAATAGCGGCTTCCCTGGGAAGCCTGGCGGAATACGTACATATAGCGGAACCCGGGCTTACGAAATCCTTTTATCAACCCTTTGGTACCGGTTAAACCGCCGTACCGGAAGAGGTCCGCCTGAATTGTCCTGTTCATTTAAAAGATGCGATATGGTTAAAGAAATAGTAACAGCTTAATGGTTTTTCAAATTTCGGCCTTACTGCACAAATTCCAGACCACAACGGACATTTTCCTTAAAATAGTTCCGGAACCGGGATGCGTACCGCAAATATTTTGGCGAACGGACTTACCGAAATGCTTAACTTTAGGCAGGGACGATATTAACCCGCCAACATGCAATTCTTACCATCTGCCTTACTGGCCCCATATATTAAAAACTATACGGTTGTAACCATAGGCAAGGATATAGACAACGAGGTATTTTACCCCAGCGGGTATGTGGACCTTGTGCTGAATATATCCGCAGGCAATGCCGCTACCATCATCAACGGGCGGAAGAAGGATACGCCGGACATTGAGCTGCTGGGGCATCTCACGCTGCCAACGCGGTTGACGGTAAAGGAAGGCACGACTGTACTCATTGCGCGCATCTACCCTTTTGCCGCCGCTTTATTTTTCCCGTACCAGTTATCGGCGTTTACGAATTATGCGACGGACCTCTATGATGTAAGGCTGGAAGAGAGCCGGGAATTGTACCAGCGGGTAATGGAGGCGGACCAGGTAGCCCGGCAGATCAGCGTCCTGGAAGATTACTTCCTGCGGCTGCTGGCCAAAAATGAAAAGCAACTGAAAAAAGTAACGCTGGTGCAGCAGTTATCCCGGCAGGTATTGACCGGCCTCTCCCAACCTGATTTGTCCTCTTTGTCGCGGGATACCGGGATTTCCAGCAGGTATATCCAGAAGCTATACCTTTCCCATATAGGCCTGAGCCCTGCGGCCTTTGCCGGCATTGTACGGTTTAACAGGGGCCTGCAACAGGTGCTGCACTCCCCTGCTTCGTTGACTGCGATTGCCTATGAGTGTGGTTATTATGACCAGGCGCATTTCATCCGGGAGTTCCGGAAATTTACCGGCATTACGCCTTCTGAAGCCCGGCGCTCCCTCACCAGGAATGGCAAGGAATATCAGCAGGCGGTGAACATAGGGTTTTAGTATTATGGTTTAGCGGGATGGTTGCTGCTGAACATATCCCGGTGCATTTTCCAGCCGGCATTGGTTTTCTTCCAAACGATGACCACCTTACCGTCGTCCACCTTATTGCCCTGCAGGTCGGTCATTTCATAGAAGCTTTCTTCCGTTACAAATCCTTTACCATCGCCGTACAGGTGTTGTATAGTGAACTTAACATGCACCTGAGGACCATCCTTAAAGAACTTCGCCAGATTACCCTTGCCACAAACCGGCGGAGCGCCCGGCGGAAAAAGGCAGGCATCATCTGTATAACAAGTAAGGATACTACCATCATTTTTAAGAGCGAGGTCTCCGTACCTGGCATTACTGGCTTCGATGGCTGTTCTGGCTTCTTTCAGGAGTTTATCGTCCGATTGGGCATAGGCCAGGCAGCAGGTGAATACCAGCGCGGTTAAGAACAGGAACTTTTTCATGGGTTTTTCTTTTTTAGGCAAAGGACGGGGAAATCGGGGGAGTAAAATTGTATAAAAGCGAACAAATGAGGGAAGATGGCATGGCAGGATGGTTTTAACCGCTGCCATGATTATCATACTGCCGGAAGATGGCATGACAGGCCGGTTTTAACCGCTGCCATGATTATCATACTGCCGGAAGATGGCATGGCAGGCCGGTTTTAACCGCTGCCCTGATTATGTTTCACAACCATATCAAATGCTGCCGGCAGCCGCCATGGCCGCCTACAGCTCCACCAGCTGCGGCGTATGCCCCGTCGCCGGGATGAACTCCCGCATCACCCAATCCATAGGCAGCCGGAGATAACTGGTAGTCGTTCCATCGCTGCAGCCATACCATTCCTCCTTCAGCACCTCCTTATCTATCACCAGCCGGATCTGCTGTTCGCCGTCCAGCAGCAACCCGAAGATGGTGGCAGCGCCTACTGCCGTGCCCACCATGGAATTTAACAATTCCACCGGCGCAAAGGACACCCTGGAAACCCCGAGCGCGGCGCTAAAATCCTTTGTAACGAAAGGTTTGTCTGCAGTGGTTACCGCCAGGTAAAAGCGGGTCTGCTGGCGGTTGCAAAGGAACAGCGTCTTTACCGTTTTCATTTGCAGCCTTTCATCGATCATGATACAATCTTCCATGGTGATGGCCGGTTCACAATCCACCCGCTGGAAGGGGACGGCCTTTTCCGCCAGGAGTTCATATACCTTTTGCTGTAGCGGCGTCTTAAATTCCTCTGGCGCAGTAGTCTTTGCCTCGCTTACGTAAATCATACCCCTAAAGATAACCCCTGCCCACCTAAAATCAAAAGCCGGCTAGCGCTTCGGCTTTACGCTGCGGATTATTTCATAGGTGTAGAGCGATACGGCCCATCCGAGCCAGAAAAACGGAACGGAAATCGATTCAAAGCTACCCAGCTGCTGTATCGCCGGCACCTTCAGTAAAAATCCGGATACCAGGAATGCCACTGTCACGATGTAACTCCGGATCATCCATTCCTTATGCAGTTTGAACTGCCGCCGTACGGCAGTGATCCAGGCAATGAAGCTGCTGCTGATCCATACGGCCGCCCATACCTGCAGGGTGAAAGCATACGCCCAGCTCACCACGTACGCAGCTGTAAATGCTAATACCAGCGCAGCTATGCTGCTGGTGAGGACGGCCAGGAGGTACACGTACCCGATGCCGCGATGCAGCAGCGGACTGAAATTCCGCAGCTTTGGCCAGAACTGTAATGCGCCGGAAATCAGGGCGCCGCCGCCGGAGGTAATATGTGCGATCAGGAAATATCTTTGCTTGAAATATTTACCCAGCGCTTCCGGCGTCATTTGCAGGTAATGGTCCGCCCCGTGCATAAACAACCAGGTCACGAAAAATACGCCTATCCATATGATCAAAGGTAATAAGTCGCTGTACTGTAGTCTGATATTCTTTTCCATTTTTGCTTTCGGTTTTGTGACACAAATATCCGCGGAACCCTGCGCCTGTACAATAACCGATAAAAGATTCGGTATGCCGCCGCCGTATTTTCCTTACCTTTAAACCATGTACACAAGAAAAATAGCAGACGATCCGGATTGCGGATTATACCTCGCCATGAGAGTGTTAGGCGGGAAATGGAAATGCTGTATCCTGGATGCCATCCGCCGGGGGATGACCCGGCCCAGCGAAATTACCCGCAGCATCAGCGAGGCCTCGCCCCGGGTAATTGAGATGCAGCTGGCGGAATTACTTTATTTCGGCATGATTGAAAAAAGCCAGGACAATGAAACTGAATACCCAAAGCGTTCGGAATACCGCCTGACGCCGCTGGGGGAAAGCCTGCTGCCTATCCTTGCGCAGATTGACGCGTGGGGGCTGGCGCACCAGGCCGAGATACAGGAGCGGCTCGCAGAGATTTAATTCCCCCTCACACAACCATCCGGCTCAAATTCCCGTATATCTGTATAATTCAGAATTTATACAAAATTGAACAATACTTTTATCGGATGAAGATTCTAATTATTGAAGATGAACCGGAGCTGGCCAAAAGCATCGCCGTTTATCTTCGGGAGGAGGGCTATTCCTGCGATTTTGCAGCGGATTACGACGAAGCACTGGAAAAAATCCGCGCCTGCAACTACGACTGTATCCTGCTGGACATCATGCTGCCCGGCGGCAACGGCCTGGCAATTGTGGAGGAACTGAAGCAACTCAAAAAGGACGCAGGTACCATCATCATTTCCGCTAAAAATTCCCTGGACGATCGTATTAAAGGACTGCACCTCGGTGCGGACGATTATATTTCCAAACCTTTTTACCTCTCCGAGCTGTCCGCCCGCATCTTTTCCGTCATCAGGCGCAGGCAGCTGGGCAACGTCAATATCATTGAGCAGAACGAACTGAAGGTGGACGTCCTCGGCAAGGAAGTGACCATCCATGACAAGCCCGTGTTATTGACGAAAAAGGAATTCGGGCTGCTGTTGCTGCTCATCAGCAATGCGAACCGCGTACTCTCCAAAGCGGCGCTGGCAGAGCATATTTCCGGCGCCGGCGTGGTGGACTTCGACTCTTACGATCACGTGTACGCGCATATTAAAAACTTAAAGAAGAAGTTGCATGACGGCGGCTGCGGTAACTATCTGCGTACTATTTACGGAACAGGTTATAAATGGGAGATATGAGTAAACTGCTGAACTACTCCCTTCGTAAAATACTCATTTGCGCCGGCATTGTGCTGGTATTGAGTATTCCCATCTATTACTTTGCCATCAGCCGGTTATGGCAGTACGAAATGGATGAACACAACGTCATGCTTACTACCGAAGCCGCGCGGGAAGACAGCTTCCTGATCATCGGCGCGGTAACGCTGCTCAGCGTGATCTTCTTCATTTTCCTGCTGGGCGCGCTGATCGTGATGAACCGCATCCTTTCCAAAAAAATGTGGCAGCCGTTTTACGAAAGCCTGGCGGAGATCAGGGCTTTCAACCTGAACCAGCCCCACGATATCCGCTTCAAAAAAACCGGCATTACAGAGTTTGATGATCTCAACACCAGCCTGGAAAAACTGCTGACCGCTAATATTAACATCTACAACCAGCAAAAGGAATTTGCGGACAATGCCTCCCATGAGCTGCAAACACCGCTGGCGGTAGTACAGTCCAAGCTGGACCTGCTTTCCCAAAGCGAGCAATTGAGCGATGCGCAGTTCCAGCTGATTGAGGAAGCGCTGCTGGCCTTATCCCGCGTAAGCCGGATCAATAAGAACCTCCTCCTGCTGACAAAGATTGAAAACAGCCAGTTTGCAGATAAAGAACAGGTGAACCTCAGCGCCGCGCTGGAGGAATTGCTTTCGCAGCTGTCTTTTTACTTTGAAGAAAAGGAACTCTCCCTGCACCTGGATATAACACCGGGCGTAATGGTAGAAGGCAATCGTATCTTACTGGAAATCCTTTTGGGGAACTTACTGACCAATGCTGTCCGCCATAGCTCCACGCCCGGCGAGGTGCATCTTTCCCTGCATGCAGGTTATATCTCCATAAAAAACTCCGGCAAAACACCCTTGCTCGAAGAGCAATTGTTTAAGCGGTTTGCCATTACTTCATCTACTACTTCCGGCTCGGGGCTTGGCCTGGCGCTGATCAAACAGATTTCCGGGCGGTATGGGTGGAAGGTGGAGTATAAGTTTGAAAGCGGGTTTCATGTATTCAGGATTGGGTTTTAGGGGTTTGGGAAGGGGTCGCGTAAATGGCCGGCGCTTACCGGAATGTAGCTGGCTTATTGCCAACCCTGCTCAAAAATTCAAAATATTTTCAGATTTCATTCCAAATAATTTCAGATTCTAATTTTTTTCCCCTAATCTTGCATCACCATTCACCCGCCACCCGGGCCGAATCCCTATTGCCGGAGAAATTTTCCCGATTACATAAATCGAATTCCGCATTTGATTACAATGCGGCGTATCTGTTTTGTTGCTTTGCATCAAAATCAGACGAAAAATGTTATATAAAAAACTCCTTGGCACACCACTGATCCTTGGTTCCTTCATCCTGACTGTTGCATCCTGTAAGAAAGACGACGCTCCTGCCACTCCACCGGTTTACACCGTTCCTGATACTTACACTTTCGAAAACGTTGACTACGCGGAAGCTACCGGCAGCGTATCCATGTGGGCAGGCTTCACGTCCTGGCTCGGAAAAGGAACCGGCCGCCAGTTGTCCGCCGATTCTGTCAACTTCCTCTGGAACAATACCGGTAACGCCTATACGGCAGAAATTGCGACCAACCTGCCATTGTCCGTTACGGCTATCAACGCGCTGGGCTTTGGCCTTTCCGCCAAAACTACCGATGCCGCTGTTTTCAAACAACTGGCGGACTCCATGGTGCAAATAAGCGCCTCCTTCAATGTGCAGGCAGCTAACGGCACAGCCGGTAAAGTAGGCACCCGCCTGGTTAACCACCAGGGCGTGGAATTCAACCAGCTCGTGGCCAAAGGCCTGATGGGCGCCCTGCAAATCGCGAAAATCAACGCCCTGCTGGATCAATCCCGGAAAGACGATAACAACACCGTTAAAGCCGGTACCGGCACTGCCATGCAGCACAGCTGGGACCTCGCATTCGGCTACGTAGGCATTCCCAAAGATTACGATTCCGCTAAAACATACGCTAATACAGAGGTGAACCGGCCGCTGGCCATCGGCGGATACTTCCGCGAAAGAGGCCGCGCCATCCAGGCCGGAGGTACCATCTTCTCCGCGTTCCGTAAAGGCCGCGCCGCTATCAACGCTAAAGACTACGCCGGCCGCGATCAGGCGATCGCCACCATCAAAGAAACACTGGAAAAAACACTGGCCGCCGCTGCATACGCCTACGCTACCCTGCCGCAGGGCAGCTCCGACCTGGCCGTGAAATTCCACGCCTACTCCGAGTGCTACGGCTTTGTACTGGCGCTGAAATACCGCCCCGCTACCAGCAAGCTCACCGCGGCTAACTACCAGACGCTGCTCGATATCATGCAATCAAACTTCTATGCCCTCGCAGCCGACGCTACCAACGCAAAACTGAAACAAATGCAGACCATCCTGACCAATACATACGGACAGCTGCAATAATTATATTACCACACACACTTCCAGGCAGGCGCCGGCCTTCAATACCGGCGCCTGCTTTTCCAATAAGCATCACACACACAACGCACACACACCATGAAATCAACAAAACTTTGGATCATCGCCGCTGCCGGCGCCCTCCTCTTCGGATGCGGCAAGGACAGCAATCCCGGCACAGGCGCGGGTAACGCCACGGATGTATTCAAAAAGAATATGCTCGTGAACTACGCCGATACGCTGATCGCACCTGCCTATAACGACCTGCAGGCACGCATCACCGTACTGGAAACCGCCGCGGATGTATTTCTCGCCGCGCCATCCGTTACCACGCAACAGGCGCTCCGCCTCCCGTTCAAAAATGCCTATATCGCTTTTGAAGGCGTATCCGCCGTGTACTTCGGCCCGGCCGCCTCTCAGCAGTTAAATAATACATTGAATACCTTCCCTACAGCTGTTAACAAAATCGAATCCGGCATCCAGACGGGTAACTACAACCTGGCGCTGGTACTGGCATCCGACAGCATCCAGGGCTTTCCCGCGCTGGACTACCTCTTCTTTTCCACCGACGCCGTACAGCAATTCAACGGCGCTACGGCAGTTAACCGCAAAAAATATGTAAAGGATATTTTCGCGCGCATGAAGTCCCTGCTGAACAATACGCAGCAGCAATGGGCCAACGGCTACCGCGAAGTATTCGTAACCAACCTGCAAACCAACGTGGGCAGCTCCATCGGCAGCCTCGTAAACCAGTTTGCCTTTGAAATGGACGCCCTGAAAGGCCCCCGCATCGGCTGGCCCTTCGGCAAGCAATCCAACGGTATCGTATTCGCGGATAAATGCGAAGGCTACTTCTCCGCCTATACGAAAGACCTGGCCATCGCCAACCTCACCGCGTTAAAGAAATATTATACCGGCGGCAGCGGCAATGGTATCGACGATTACCTCATCCTCCTCGGCAAACAACAGCTGAACACGGATGTAATAGCACAGTTCAACCTCGTGCAGAATGCCATCAACGCTATTCCTGATCCGATGTCCGATGCCTTTAAAAACAACGCCGCCCTCGTAGAAACAGCCTACCGCGAAACCCAGAAGCTGCTCACCCTGATTAAAACGGATGTAGCTTCCGCCACCGCTGTACAGATAACTTATATGGATAATGACGGCGACTAACGCATCCCGCTGGCAACGGCCGGTGTCCATCGCGCCGCTCGTCACCTTCCGCATCGTTTTCGGCCTGCTGATGTTCGGCAGCCTGCTCCGCTTTGTACTCCGGGGCTGGGTGGATACGCTCTATATCCAGCCCTCCTTTCACTTCACCTACTGGGGATTTGAATGGGTACAGCCGTTCAGTGGCACAGGCATGTATGTACTGTTTGGCGTGATCCTGCTCAGCACCCTGCTCATCGCGGCCGGGCTGTTTTACAGGATAGCCGCCATCGTATTCTTCCTTGGGTTCACCTACGTGGAGCTGATCGATGTGACCACCTACCTGAACCACTACTACTTCATCAGCCTGGTGGCCTTCCTCATGATATGGCTGCCGGCTAACCGCAGGTACGCGGTGGATACGGTGATATGGCCGGGGTTGAGGAGGGATGAGGTACCAGCGTGGACCATCGGCCTCCTCCGGTTCCAGCTGGCCATCGTCTACATCTATGCCGGGCTGGCCAAAATCAACCCTGACTGGTTGCTGCAGGCGGAACCCATGAAAACGTGGCTGCCGGCACGCAGCCACCTCCCCATCGTAGGGCCGCTCATGTACCAATCCTGGGTAGCCTACGTGTTTTCCTGGTTCGGTTGCATATATGACTGCTTCATCGTGTTCTTTCTGCTGAACCGCCGCACCCGGCCATGGGCCTACGCGGTAGTAGTCGTCTTCCATGTGGCTACGGCCGTGTTCTTCCCGGGCATTGGCATGTTCCCTTACGTGATGATCGTGGCGACGCTGATATTCTTCTCCGGCAGCTTCCATGAGCGGTTGCTTTCCCTGCTGCCGGGATATGCATCAGCGCCTAACGGCAAAGTATATACGTTCGTATATCCGCAGGCGTTGCAAACAGCGGTCATACTGTATGCCATCGTACAACTGCTGCTGCCGCTGCGCTTCCTCCTCTACCCGGACCATCTCTTCTGGAACGAGGAAGGCTACCGCTTTTCCTGGCGGGTGATGCTGATGGAAAAGGCCGGTACGGCTTATTTCACGGTAAAGGAAGCCGGGCACGGGCGGGCAACCACCATCAACAACGCGGACTACCTGACCCCGCTGCAGGAAAAAATGATGAGCACCCAACCGGACATGATCCTGAAATATGCCTATCACCTGCGAAACGATTTTGAACAAAAGGGATGGAAAAATCCGGAGGTCTATGCGGAAATATACGTAGCCCTCAACGGACAACGCTCCCGCTTATTTATTGATTCTACCGTCAACCTCGCGGCGCAGCCGCTGAGCTGGCGCCACTACAAATGGATTCTTCCCTATAAATGATGCACATGAGAACTGGATATATAGCCATATTGTTACTGACTATCATCGGCATGCCGGCAGCCTTTGCCCAGTATGCCCTGGAAGGTACGGTACGCAGCGGCAACGAGCCGCTGGAAGGCGCTATAGTGCGGATAATGCCGGGCAATGCCACCCAGGCTTCCAACGAAAATGGATTTTTCCGTTTCGCAAAAATCGAGAAAGGTACCTATACGCTGGTGGTGAGCTTCGCCGGTTATAAAACGTACGAACAACAGGTGACGATACCTGCTTCCTCCGCGAAGCTGGACGTCAACCTGCAAAAAAATACCCTCGCTGAAGTAGTGGTCACCAACAGCAAGGAGGAAACCGTTTCGGGCAAACTCCGCGACGTCGTAGGCACCGCTATTTACGCCGGCAAAAAAACTGAAATCATTCAGCTGAAAAACCTCAACGCCAACCTGGCTTCCAACAACACCCGGCAGATCTACGCCCGCGTGCCCGGCCTCAACATCTGGGAATACGACAACGGCGGCCTGCAACTGGGCATCGGCGGCAGGGGCCTGAGTCCGAACCGCTCCTCCAACTTCAACATCCGCCAGGATGGGTACGATATCAGCGCGGATGCCCTGGGCTACCCGGAAAGCTACTACACGCCTTCCGCGGAAGCGCTGGACCATATCGAAATTATCCGCGGCGCGGCCAGCCTGCAATACGGTCCGCAGTTTGGCGGGTTGATCAACTTTGTGATGAAGGAAGGCCCTGCGGATAAACCTTTTGAGCTGGTAACCCGGCAAACAGGCGGCTCATTCGGGTTCTTCAATTCGTTTAACAGTGTAGGCGGCACCGTTGCCAGGGGTAAACTGAACTACTACACGTTTTACCAGTTTAAGCGGAGCGACAGCTGGCGCCCGAACAGTCATTTCGACCAGCACAACGCCTACATCCACCTGGCTTACCAGCTCACGCCGAAATTCAGGATCACCGGCGAATATACCTTTATGCGCTACCTCGCGCAGCAGCCGGGCGGTTTAACGGATGAACAGTTCAACGAGGACCCTTCCGTCTCCGTAAGGGAAAGAAACTGGTTCCGGGTAAACTGGAACCTCATTAATCTCAGCCTGGATTATAAATTTTCGCCCCGCTCCCAGCTGAACTGGCGCAACTTTACGCTGCAGGGCGGCCGCGATGCGCTGGGCATTCTCTCCTATATCAATCGGCCTGACATAGGCGGGCCGCGGGATTTCATGAAAGACCGCTACAGCAACTTCGGCTCCGAGCTGCGCTTCATCCACCGCTATCCCCTGCTGGGCGGACATAACAGCACCTTCCTCGTGGGAGGCCGCTTCTATAAAGGACTCACCAACCGCAGCCAGGGCGATGGCAGCGACGGCAGCAAAGCTGATTTCGAATTCACCACCGCGGAACCGAATAAATCCCGCTACCGCTTCCCGGGGTATAACATGGCCGCCTTCGTAGAAAATATTTTCCAGCTCAACAGCCACTGGAGCGTAACGCCGGGCATCCGCCTCGAGCATATCAACACCAAGGCGGACGGCTACTACTATAAACAAAACGTTTTTATCGACAACGAAAAAATCGACGAGCATAAGGAAAACCCGCGTTCCTTCACGCTCCTCGGCATCGGTACTTCGTGGAAATTCGATAACGGCACGGAGTTGTACGGTAACATCTCCCAGAACTACCGTTCCATTAATTTCAATGATATCCGCGTTGTAAACAATAACGCCCGGGTGGACCCGAACCTCCACGACGAAACCGGCTATAACATCGACCTCGGCTACCGCGGTTCTTTCACAAGCTGGCTGTATGTGGACGTGAGCGCGTTTTACCTGAAATACAACGACAGGATCGGTTCCATCTTCACGAAGGATTCCAATTTCATGACCTACCGGTTACGCACCAACGTAGCTGACAGCCGTAACCTCGGGTTGGAGATGCTGGTGGAAGGAGATGTGCTGAAAGCCTTAACACAGGCGCGTTCGAAGTATAAACTCAACGTCTATACGAACCTCTCGCTCATCGACGCGCGTTACATCGCCACCAAGAACACCGCCTTTGCGGACAAGCTGGTGGAGAATGTGCCGCCCGTGCTGTTCCGCACCGGTGTGAGCTTTGGGAATCCGCGGTTTAACCTGACCTGGCAATATTCCTACCAGGGTAAACAATATTCCGATGCTACCAATACGGAGATCACGCCAACGGCTGTGGACGGCGCCATTTACGCATTCCACGTAATGGACCTGAGCGCGAGCTACAACTGGCGCGCGTTCACCATCTATGCGGGGATCAATAACCTGGGGGATACGAAGTATTTCACGAGGAGAGCGGATGGTTACCCGGGGCCTGGTATCCTGCCGGCGGACAAACGTAATTTTTATTGTACTGTTCAATACAAACTTTAGTGTGTAATTGTTTGTAACCCTGTGTGTGATGCAGGACTGTCTGAAAAGGCAGTCCTTTTTTTATGCTGCCCTGCCGCCCAACGCATCAGTGGTAACAGTTGCAGGTAAAGCCCGTGCGATGGACGGCCGGCAGCAATATTGTCAACAGGCCGATTATTTAAAACTTATAACTATATCCCACCCTGAGCACCTGCGTTTCATAATAATCCGTGCTTACGTAATGAAACCCGTTCCCATTCACTTCCTTTTTTGGCGCGAGCGTGTTAGCCACATCCGTCACATTGGCAAACACCTCTCCCCTGCCGTGTTGTACGCCTTTCTTAACACCCATGTCGATAGAAAAACGCGCATACGTTTTACCCTGCGGTACCAGGTCCGGCGCCTGGTAAATAGCCGTGAGCTGGCCTTCCAGGCTGTGCGGGAAGTGGAATGCGCCGTTCAGTTTCACATTACCTGAAAAAATAGACTCCCTGCCGGCGCTGAAAGTATTCGGTACCGGGTAGAGGTTCACTACTGAAAACGAGTCCATGATATGCTGGTAGCCGTTGAGGTTGAGGCCCAGTGTAGCCCAGGGCGTTACCCGGTGGGAGAACAGCATTTCCACACCGGTGCTGTAGCTCTTGCCGGCGTTCTGGAAAATATTATAGATGAGCGTACTGCCGGGCACGGTGCTGGCTATACGCGTAATGGTAGCGTCCATGCGTTTGTGGTACACGGAAGCCGAGAGGTACCCGCCATTCCAGTCCGTCTTATACGCCAGCTCAAAGGAATTGGTGTACTGCGGCCGCAACCCGGGATTGCCAACTTTGATGATCTCCGCGTCGTCATACTTGGGGAAGATGCGGATATCGCCTTCATTCGGCCTGTCGACCCGGCGGTTATAAAACAGCGAAAACTTATTGTAGTCGTTAAGCTTATACGCTAACCGCACATTCGGGAACGGCTGCGTGTACTCATAACCGTTACTCTTATACGTAGGATGGTCCGGGTTTACCTTGTAGTCTATTTTCACGTACTCCACGCGCAGCCCCGCTTCCATTTCCCAATGTTCCTTTTCCAGGATGTAGTTGCCGTACAAGGCAGGAATTACTTCGTGGTAATCCGCCCAGCCGCCGGCTCTTACGTCCAGCGGCGAGTTTTCGCCGGGCTTGAACTGCATGTTGACGGGGATGCTGCGGTTGCGGAATTTCAGACCGGTTTCAAAACGGCCGTAGTGCAGGGGTTGCACGTAGTCCAGGTTGAAGTCGGCCACCCGCTCGTCTGACAATACCTTGAACGAATCCAGCCCCGTGAATGCAGGCATGAAGTTCGTGAAAAAGTACTTTTCATCTTCACGGTGGAAGGTGTAGTTGAAGCCGGCATTCAGCACCCGGCCCGGCTGCGCAAAGCGGTGCTGCCAGGAGGAAGCGGCGGTGAAGGTAGTTTTCACCTCATCTTCCAGGAACTGCCAGAGGCGCTGCCGCTGCAGATCTTTATTATAAAAAGGTTCATCGCCCCGGTCCAGGATATGTTCCCGGCTGTAGAGGCCTGAAATGGAAAAGTTGTCCTGGTTGCTAAGCGCCCAGTCAGCCCCGGCTTTCACCGTAGCCACGCGGGTGGTGCGGTTGCGTTTGGTCTGTTGTTTCACCACGGTACCGTCATCATAAAACCTGTCTACAAATTCGTTTTTGTTCAGGGTTTTATTCAGCAGGTAATCGCCCTGCACAAAGAGGTTCACTTTTCCTTTCAGGTAGTTGAGCCCGAGGCTGGGGTTCACCTTAGGCGTGCGCTGGTATTGCGGGCGGATGCCGGGGTAATTCTGTTCCTTGATCCAGAGTGCGCCCAGGCCGGAAGTCAGGCCCACTTTGCCGTTGAAGCCTTCCTTCTTTTCTTTTTTGTAGATGATGTTGACGATGCCGGCATTCCCGTTGGCATCATACCTCGCGGAAGGGTTGTTGATGATTTCAATCCGGTCGATGGCGGAAGCGGGAATGTTATCCAGGCTGCTTTGGCCGCCGAAGCCGGTGAGCGCCGTTTGCTGCCCGTCTATCAGCACCATCACCTGGTCGCTGCCGCGCAGTTGTATCTTCCCGTCCTGCGTCACGGTTACGCCGGGCAGGTTTTTCATGGCGGCGAGTACGGACCCGCCGGCCTGACTAACGTTGCCGGCTATACTAAAAGTTTTCTTGTCCATTTTGGGAGATACGGTGGCCTCCTTGCCGGCAACGGTAATTTCCGTCAGCGTTTTCGCGGCGCGGGCGAGGTCGATGGCGCCTACATCCAGGAAGTTATTGAGCTCCCCCACCCGCACCGGCAGGTAACGGGGCTGGTAGCCCATGTAGGACACGAGCAGCAGGTAGCTGCCTTCTTTTACGTTACTGAGTTGAAACCGGCCTTGCTCGCCGGAGATAGTGCCTTTAATCCCTGTGCTGTCGCCCGCCTTACGCAGCGAAATATTTACAAAGGGCATCGGCTCCTTTGTCGCCGCATCTTTCACCATACCGGAAACTGTTGCCTGCTGGGCGCTGGCGCCGATGGCGAGGCCGGTCAGCAGTAACAGGAAGAAGATCATTCGTTGCATCTGCAGATTCTTTTTCTGCATAGTTACAATGCAATTCGGTTGAAATTCTTAAGACGCTCACATCTCCCATTTGTAGCCGGTGCCGTACATGGTTTTGAGGTAATTACCGCATCCGGCCTCTGTGAGCTTGCGTTTCAGGTTTTTGATATGCACGTAGATGTAATTGAAATTATCCAGTGCATCGGCCATATCGCCGGACAAATGTTCCGCCAGGGCGTTTTTGGAGATCACTTTATTTTTATTGCTGAGGAAGTACAGCAGCAGGTCGTATTCCCGGCGGGTGAGCGGCACCAGCTGATCCGCCACTGTCACGGATTTGCCTTGCAGGTCCACCCGCACATCATCGAACGCTATCACATCGTCATTGCCGAAATTCTTGCGGCGGATGAGGGAATAGATCCTGGCGGCCAGCTCCGAGAGGTGGAAGGGTTTGGCGAGGTAGTCGTCCGCGCCGAGCCGCAGCCCGCTGATCTTATCGTCCACCGAATCCCTGGCGCTGATAATAATCACGCCACTTTGCTTATGCTGATTTTTAATTTCTTCCAGCACCTTCAGCCCGTCCCCGCCGGCCAGCATGAGGTCCAGCAGGATGCAGTC
Source organism: Chitinophaga sp. CB10 (assembly GCA_001870995.2). GTDB lineage: Bacteria > Bacteroidota > Bacteroidia > Chitinophagales > Chitinophagaceae > Chitinophaga. The sequence goes on along the minus strand of MLAV02000006.1, from coordinate 81,108 downwards.
ATAATCATAGAGGTCCACTTTTTCGTAGGCCTCGTCCATATTCACGGCCACCTCGCAGCGGTATTGCTCGTCCGCCAGGTAAGCGCTGATGCTTTGGGCCAGCGATTGCTCATCTTCAATAATTAAAATCTTCATATGATGGCACACTAAAAGGCTAAGGTAGCAAGGCATTCTGAATAAAATCTGTACCTGCCCCCCTGGCGGGGGTATAAAATTTTATTTTTTTGGGGGAAAGAATAGGGGTAACGGCGCAGTAGCGTGTCGTATCTGAAAATCACCTGCTGATGCGGTCCGCCGGATATTGGCAGGGTTGCTGAAATGCTAAAACTTACCCGGACATGCTTTTACAAAAACGACGGCGTAACACTTTAATTATCCGTAATAATTATGAAAAGTGCCGCTATAGGCATACATTTATGATTTGCCGTTTCCCGGAGATCCGGCTACTAAACCTTTGCTGACTTGTCAACTGTTATTTATTACTGCCTGCAACCTGTTATTTACGGGCTTGCCCTGCTTCCTTTCCGCTTATTATACCTGCTCTCTGATGTGATGTTTGTAGGCTTATACTACGTTCTTTCTTACAGGAAGAAAGTGGTGATGGGCAATTTACGCGCCTCTTTCCCGGATAAGTCCGAAGCGGAACTGCAGCAGATCGGAAAAGACTTTTACCGCTATCTCTGCGATATGTTCCTGGAAACGTTCAAAACCCTTACCATCAGCCGGGAGGAGATGGTGAAGCGCTGCAGGTTTACCCCGGATACGCTGGCCCTGTTCGACAAGCTGGCGGCGGAGGGTAAAAGCGCCGTGCTGGTGATGGGCCATAAAGGCAATTGGGAATGGGCCGGCAATACTTTCAGCATTTTATGTAAGCAGCCGCTCTATGTGATATACCACCCGCTGGCCAACCAGCATTTCAACGGGCTGATGTACAGGATGCGCACGCGCTTCGGCACCAGGCTCATCGCCATGCAGGATACTTTCCGCGAAATGGTGAAGAACCGGCAGGAAGTAAATGCCACGGCATTTATTGCGGATCAGTCGCCCCAGCCGGCCACGGCCCAATGGGTGCCTTTCCTCCACCAGGACACGCCCGTTTCCAAAGGCACGGAAAAGATTGCCCAGAAGATGAATTCCCCCGTGGTCTACGTTTCCGTGAACCGGGTGAAGAGAGGCTACTACACGGTAACCGCTACCATGCTCGTAGAGCAGCCTGCTGCGGCGGCGGAAGGCGATATAACGGTATTGCACACACGAAAACTGGAAACGGACATCCTCGCTGAGCCTGCCACCTGGTTATGGTCGCACCGCCGCTGGAAGCACAAGCGCCCGCAGGCCGCCTGACATTGACTCATCTCACGCGGCAGCGCTGCGTAATTACACCATACAAACTATAAGACCTATGCGCGAAGGAAAAGATCTTATCCTGGCCACGAAACCTTTTGCCAGTGAAGTAAGGTCCAGCAGCTGGTTCCATTTATGGACCACGCTGGCATTGCTGGCAGGTGCATTGACCGGCACCCTGTTATTACCTTTTTTTGTACTGCGGTTAGCCGCCAGCATCCTGGCGGGATTACTCATCGTAAGAATGTTTGTGATCTATCACGATCACCAGCACCATACCATCCTGCAACATTCCGCACTGGCGAATGCTATCATGACGGTATTCGGCCTTTACATCCTGGCGCCTGCCAGCATCTGGAAGCGTTCCCACGATTACCACCATAAAAATAATTCCAAGCTTTTCAGCGCCAGCATTGGCTCCTATCCTATTGCCACGCGGCATAAGTTTGAGCAGATGACGCCCGGCGAAAGAAGGGCTTACCTGTTCACCCGGCATCCGCTGACGATTTTATCCGGCTACCTCTCCATGTTCCTGGTGGGCATGTGCGTGCAGTCGTTCCTGAGCAGCCCCCGCAAGCATATGGACAGCCTGCTGGCCATCGTGCTGCACCTCGGCGGCACTGTAGCCGTGTTTTATTTCCTCGGCTGGGAGGCCTGGCTGCTGTTTATTTTCCTGCCTTTTTCCCTGGCCTGCGGCATGGGCGCTTACCTGTTCTATGCCCAGCATAACTTCCCCGGGGTTACCTTCCGGGAAAATGAGGACTGGTGCTATCATGATGCCGCGCTGCTGTCGTCCAGCTACATGGTGATGTCGCCCCTGATGAACTGGTTTACCGGCAACATTGGCTACCATCATATCCATCACCTGAACGCCAAAATTCCTTTTTACCGCCTGCCGGAGGTAATGGCAAAGATCCCCGAGCTGCAGCGCGCCAAAACCACGAGCTGGCGGCTGAAAGATGTGATAGCCTGCTGCCGGCTGAAGATCTGGGATTCCGCGCAGCAAAGGATGGTGACGTTAAGGGAAGCGGCATCCGGCAGGTAATGGCCGCATTACAAATAAATAACCGCATTGCAGGGCATCTCCACCGGATGCCCTTTTTTGTGCCCGCCGGTAAATTTACCTCCCCCGGAAAATAAATTTGGTTTATACCGTAAACTACATTTACATTTGTAAGCAAATACCAAAAGCTATTTCATGGAAGCAAATGAAATGAAGCTGGACCCGGAGCAGAGCCTCCGGCTGATCACGGCCACCATCGCCAAAACCAGGGACAACATCAAAGCGATGAGCGATTGCTTTTTGCTATGGGGCTGGCTGATTGCGGCGGCGAGCCTGCTGTTCTACGGGCTTCACGCCTTCACTACGACCCGGCTCTACTTCCTGCCTTTTCCGCTGGCGGTGGCAATCGGCGTGGTATGGACGCTCCGTTACTTCCGGCAGCTGAAAGCCGGTATGGAAACCTGGCTCAACTGGTTCCTGAAGCAACTCTGGCTGGCCATAGGCGTTTGTTTCCTGCTGGTGGTGGGCATCAGCCTGCTGAACCATCAACTACCGTTCACGTACACACTCTTATTAGGCGGGTTAGGCACGCTCGTATCCGGATTGGTGATGCGATTCAGGCCGTTAATTGCCGGAGGAATATTATTTTTGCTGCTCGCCTGCTGCAGCGTAATGGTGGGCGATGCGTTAAAGCCTTTGCTACAGGGCATTGCCGTGATAGGCGGTTACCTGGCGCCGGGGTATTTACTCAAATATTCAAAATCAGTTTGACGGCATGTATAATGGTTTAGATCCTGTATTGAACACACCGGTGCGACTCGCGATCGTGTCCGTACTGGTGAAGGTCAGGCAGGCGGATTTTAATTACCTGATGGAAGTTACCCAAACCACGCAGGGTAATTTAAGTCAGCAGATTAAAAAGCTGAATGAAGCCAAATACATCGAGGTGATCAAAACGTTTAAAGGCAACTACCCCCAAACCATTTGCAAATTGACGGATACAGGGAAAAAAGCATTTGAAAAATATGTGGCGGATATAAAAATCTACCTCCATTTATAGCGCCCTTTTTTTTTGTCAATTTGGTTTATGATATAAACCAGATTAATGAATTAATATTTATCCATTCTAAATTCAGTTTTTATGTCGGTATCATCTATTCATGCGCCGTTCCGGCAGCATCGGGGGCCGCATCCCGGGATCCTTGCGGTGGTACATGTAACGTTGTTCCTGGGCAGCCTGGTATTGCTGGGCATACTCACCAAAGGCATGGGCTTTCCCAATCCGTTTGTACCGTTGGCGCAGGCGCAGCAGCGCCTCTTCGATTTTGCGGACGCTACGCGTTACAATGCGCTGATGCAGTTTGGCGCAGCCGTGCCGCTGGGCTTATTTACGGCGGCGGTAACCAGCAGGCTTACTTTCCTCGGGGTAAATGTAACGGGGGTGAGCATTGCGTTATTCGGCGGCCTGGCGGCATCCGTATTCATGACCCTTTCCGCCCTGTGCAGCTGGGTGCTCACACAACCCGGCGTTGCGGCGGATGTATCCACCATGCACGCCATACAGCTGTTGGGCTTTGCCACCGGCGGCGTGGCCCACGTAGTGGCGTTGGGGTTATTGATGGCGGGAGGGGCCGTGCCCTGCCTGTTGGGGGGCTATGCGCCCAAATGGGTAGCCTGGCTGGGCCTCGTACTGGCAGCCATTGCGGAGCTATCCACCCTCAGTTTATTATTCCCGGCGCTGATGATACTGCTGCCGGTAGCCCGCTTCGGGTCTTACATCTGGCTCATCGCCACCGGCTTCACCCTCGCTAAACAAAAATCCAACTAAGCATTTATGAAAAACAAGGTCATACTGATCACCGGGGGCACCTCCGGACTGGGCGCCGCTACGGCAAAAACGCTGGCCTCCCTGGGCGCTAAAATCGTTTTCTGCGGCCGGCGGGAAAAAGAAGGCCTGGCCGTGCAACAAGCCATCGCCGGCCAACAGGGGGAAGCCACCTTTGTACAGGCGGACGTCACCAACGAAGCGCAGGTAGCCCGCGTAGTGGATACGGCTATTAAGCAGTACGGCCGCCTGGATGCGGCGTTCAACAACGCCGGCGCCAATCTCTATTTCGGCTCCGTGGCCAACACCACGGCGGCCCAGTTCACGGAGACCATCCAGGTAAACCTCACGGGTACGTTCTATGCATTAAAGCATGAGCTGCAGGCCATGCAGGCCGGCGGCGGCAGCATCCTCAATACTGCCAGCACGGCGGGGGTAAAAGGCGTTGGTAAAGGCATTGCCGCCTATGTAGCCGCCAAACATGGCGTCATCGGCCTCACCAAAGCCGCCGCACTGGAATATGCCGCCCAACAGGTACGGGTAAACGCGCTCGTGATCAGCGCCGTGGCTACAGCGCAATGGCTGGCAGGCGTCAATAAGACGCCGGGCATGCAGGAAAAAATTGCGGCAGCCATGCCGCTGGGCCGCATTGCCACGGTGGAAGAAGTCGTGCCTTTTATCGGTTTCCTGCTGTCAGACAATGCGAAGATGATCACCGGCGCAGCGCTGGCGGTGGATGGCGGGGTAACCGCGTGATGACGCCCTGCGGCCACCGCGTGAATACACACAGAAATAACCCGCCCTCCATCCCTACGTGGCAGTTTATCAGTAACTTTCACGTATCAACGGAAAACATGAAACAAGCGGAAATTATAGTAATCGGCGCGGGGGCCGCAGGGCTGATGGCCGCGGCTACCCTGGCAAAGGCAGGAAGGAAGGTATTGGTACTGGAAGCGCGGGATCGCACGGGAGGCAGGATACATACCATTCGCAACGAACAGGGCCTCCCCTTCGCAGAGCTGGGTGCGGAGTTCATCCATGGCAACCTACCCGTTACCCTTGCCCTGTTAAAAGAAGCGGGTATTTCGTATAACGATACCCGTTTTGAAATGTTCCATCACCACGAGGGGCGCATACAGCAAGGGGATGAACCCATTGAAGGCTGGGATGAACTGCTGGAAAAAATGCAGCAGCTGCCGGCGGACCTCCCGCTGGGCGCATTCCTGGATCAGCATTTCGCCGGGGATCAATATGCCGGCATGCGGGAAGAGATCACCGCGTTTGTGAACGGGTACGATACCGCTTCCCTCAGCGATGTGAGCACCTTTGCCATTCGCAGCGAATGGGAACATGAGGACGATGAGGCGCAGCACCGCGTCACCGCGGGCTACGGCGCCATGATCAGGTACCTGGAGGAGGTTTGTATAAAAGGGGGTGGGGAGATAGTATTGCAGCAGGAAGTAGAGCGCATCGACTGGGCGGAAGCAACCGCCATGGTCCACACCCGTGACCGGCAGGTTTACCAGGCAGGAAAAGTCGTACTGGCGTTGCCGTTAGGCGTACTGCAACAGCCGGATACCCTCCGCCTCCACCCTGCTATTCCCGGCTATACTGCCGCCCTGCACGACATTGGCTTCGGCGCTATCATCAAAATATTACTGCAGTTTGCATCACCTTTCTGGATGGAGGATGCCGCCTTCGGCAACCCGGCCTTCCCCGGCAATACCACCAGGCTGGTCGTATCCGGGGAAACGGTGCCCACCTACTGGACGCAAACCACGCCTGGCAGCACCCTGCTAACGGGCTGGCTGGGCGGGCCTCCGGCGTGGAACTTGCGGACGCAATCCCCGGAAGCCATTTTACAGGCCACCCTGCAATCGCTCTCCAATATTTTCCGGCAGGATGCCGGCGCGCTGCAGGCCCAGCTAACCGGCTGGCGGGTTGTCAACTGGACGAACGATCCGTTTACCCGCGGGTCCTACGCTTATGATAAAGTACCCAGCAGCGCGGCGCGTAAAGTATTGCAACAGCCTGTTGCCGGCAAGCTCTATTTTGCAGGGGAATACCTTTACGAGGGGCCCGCAATGGGCACCGTGGAGGCAGCGCTGACCAGCGGCATGCAGGTCGCGGAGAAAATACTGCTTAAGGACACACCCGTAGCTTAGGCATACCGCCGCGGACGATATATAGCTGTTACGTAACCCTATGGCTGCGTAACAGCTATTTTTTCCCTCTAAAAAAAACTAATGGCGCAGGTGGAACACCCGGATGCATAATGGCGCCAGGCCGATGGATACTGCCATGAAAATGGCTACCCTCACGTAATTCAGCGTTTGCCATAACGAAACCCTTGCTGCCAGATCGTTTACCAGCGAGGGCGTTTCAGCGATCTTTTGAAAATGAATGATGTTCGGCGCAAAAAATGCCAGCGTCCACACGCGCACGGCGAAGTGGATGGCAAACAGCGCCAGCAGCCAGTTACGGACAAACGCCAGCTTCCAGCAAAAAATGATGGCTAACAGGAACGTTACTTCGTGAAGGGAATGAAACACGATCCAGAAATGCTTTAACCCCGCTCCCCGCCCATCCAGTAATAACCGGAAGTTATCCGGCGGACTGGCCGCCCACCTCGGAACGAATACCAGCGTTTCAAATAGCTGCGCGCCATTCATCAAAAAATAAATTAAGGTGGTGAGGAAAAGCCAGATTTCTGCCCTCGTTAAATAACCCGTTGTCATAATATTAATTATATCGTTTTAGTTATATTTTTTAATTTATTACATCTATTCCGATGTAAAAATAGGTATAAAACCTAAAAAACAAAGTTTCCAGGGGTAAATTTTATATATTTACATCGAATCCGATATATGTTATGAGTGAACTGGTGAAACTAATTGCCGCCTGGGAGGGCTACCAGCAGCAACACAAAGGGGCTACCGCCGTGGAATTTTGCATGCATTTTTTAGCGCAGGAAAGTAACGGACAGCTGTTCAGCGGGCTTACCCCGCCGGACCTGGATACCGTGTTTGCCAAGCTTATTGGGCGCCTCGCGAACATGCAAAGCGTGTATTCCAAAATGGCCCTGCAGGAAATGCCTGGCTTTGAACTGGAATGGTTTTATTTCCTCAGCAGCTTGTACCACCTCAAACAGGTGAAAAAAACACAGCTGATACAATACAACTTCACGGAGCAAACTACCGGCATCGATATCCTGAACAAACTGAAAAAACTGGGCTACGTCAGCGAGAAGACGGACCCGGACGATAAGCGGGCCAAGCTAGTAAGCATCACAAAAACAGGGGAAAAAACGCTCTTTAAGCTGTACCAGCTGCTGTACAAGCCTACCCTGCTGATGTACCACGGCATCAGCCAGCAGGATAAGCAGGTGATCATCAACCTCCTGAAACAAACGGAACAAAAACACCAGGAGTTGCTGGCAGGCTCCCGCAATAAATCAATCGATGAACTGCTGGTCAACGAACTGGGGGAAGAAAAACTCGCCGCCATCGCGGCGGAGCGGCAAAAGACCATCGCACGGTTCTCCGCCGCCAAACACAGCAAGGAAGATGTATAAATAAAAAAACGCCGCACGGAACATGCGGCGTTTTTGTTAGACAAAATTATTAATTAAACGAGTAGGTAAAGAAAGTACCCGCCGGAAAATTCGTATAGTCCTTATAGTTAGCGCTCAAAACCGCGCCATTGCTGAAATTGAACACACTGATGCTATTGAACAGGTAATTCCCTCCATAGCCTTTCATCGTATTCAGGTACACCTCGCCGGTAACCGGATGCACCGCGATATTGTTGTACACCACATTGGCATTCTCCACCATGGTTTTGGCATCCACCATAAACTCCGTGGTATTCACACTAAACACATGGCGGTAAATCTTTGTGCCGGCGCCGCTGAAATACAGCGTATCGCCTTTGGCCGTAATACCCGGCGTAGCGCCGAAGCCCGCGCTCAGGCTACCGGTGGTGATATCGTTGGCCTTGATCAGGGAATAATCCCGGTAATTGATCTTGGAGATTTTAGACGGGGAACCAGTGGTAGACACCCATATGTTGCCGTCGCTGGCCTTCACGACGCCGCTAACGGAGGCTTTCATATCCAGCGCGTAGCTAATGGAATCTTTATCCGCTTCTATCACATACACCTTAGTGCCGGCGGCCGCAAAGATTTTATTATTTGAAACGGCCATGGTCATTTTGTTCGCAGAGCGGGAGCCTTTGATCAGCGTCAGCTCTTTGGTCACCGTGTTAAACCTGGACAAGCCGTTGTTATCGCGGATGATCACGTTCTGCTCATTCAGCACCGCCACATGCGTAGGCCAGCTGAGGGTTTTCAGCTCATCGTTGTAGGCGGCTTCCTTCTTCAGCGTTTCCGCGTTGGCTACGATGAGCAGGCCATCGTTTTCAAAAGCTGCGCCGGTGGCGTTCTTCTTCCCGTTCTGGGAAATGATGTAGATCTTGTTGTTACGGATAAACAGGTCCTGCGCCACATTGCCGAGCTGGGTGCCATTGGCTTTGAAGTAAGCGCTGTCCGTCACCACGCCCCTGGGGCTGATGAAGGTAAGGCTTCCGTTTTCCGTGGTCATATTACCTTCATTGAGGATGAAGGTACCGAACTTGTATTTACCGTGTACGGTAATCGTTTCCTGGGCCGATGTCTTTTGCCCGTTCTGAACAGCGGTTACGGTAATCTTGTGTTCCCCCAGGCCGGTGGACACGAATTTAAAAACGGAGTCCGTTACCGCGGCGTCCTTCCCGTCTACTGCCCAGGCAAAAGTACTGCCCTGGCTGGCTTTTACTTTAAACAGGAGGGTATCCTCCTGTGCTACGGCGTTTTGCGCGAGCACATTTACAATTGCAACCTCAGGGGCCACCGGTACAAGATCCGTTGTGTCGTTTTTAGAACAGGATACTGCTGCCACGGCGATCATCGCCCCAACGCCTAATACGCTTCTTTTCATAATCTATATATACTAATTGATTTTGCTTTGCTACTGTTTAATGGTGGCAATATTGACGCCCAGGAGATGCAGGTCCTCGCCGCGGCTTACCTCCGTCGAAGTTTCGCCCAGCCAGCCGTTTTCCTGGTCTACGCCGTTATAAATTTTTACGAAGTCGATACCCGGCAACTCTACTTTGTTGCCATTTTTATCAATGGCCCAATCAATGTCAATACCGGCATTATCATGTACATTCGGATAGTTGTCTACATACCCATAGCTGTAGGCATACAGCACATAGTAGCTGCCGGTACCGCTTTCGTCCACACCGTTGGCCGCCAGGCGGATGCCTTTGAAAGTAAGCTGGTTGTCCTTCACCCAGGCAGGGTAATAGCTTTGCGCATGGTAGGTATTCTTGATTTTGTAGCCCTGCTGGCCCTGGTTGTCCTTCCAGGCGATATAATTAGGAATGCTAACGTAATTATCAGGCGTGCCGGCAGTTTCCGTCGCAGGGCGACTATAAGTCATTTCATAATTCCGGAACGTACGCACATCCACTTTACCGTTTACGGCAGTAGTGTACCATGGCTCCTGCTCCGCGGAGAAGTTGCCGCTGCCTTTGATTTCGTACCACTCGTCCTCATCGGGCTTACCGTTTTTATTTTTGTCGTACGCCACCATCACAATGCCCGGCTCGCAACTGCCGCCGAAAGGCGCATTGGGGCGTGGATTGGAGTTAGCCCCAAAGGCGTTGCCATTGATCCTGAAATCGCGGCGGCCGGCTACGTTCACAATAGTGTGATCGAAGCCAATCACCACGTAACCACCCCAGCCGCCCAGGGTAATCACGCTGGCATCCTCGCCTTTGAGTTCCTTCTCTACTTTCGCGAGCATGGTTTCGTAAGTATCGCCGGCGGTGTATTTAGGCATTTCGTTCACAAACTGGCCGGGGGCAGGCAGGTAATCGAAGACCTTTGCAATGTAGGGCGATGGCGCCTGCGCGGCCGGTTTTACCGTTACGAGCAGGGTATCACTGAGGTCGCCGGAGGAAACGCTGATCTTGTAATCGCCTTTGTCCACCGCGGTAAACAAGGCGGTGCTATTATTGGCGGCCAACCGGTACAATGCGCCCGGCGCGGTTACCACCGTCCATTTCACATCGGTTTTGCCGGCAAATTTCTGCGAAGCTTCCAGCGTCAGCAGCGTATTGGCGGTAGTTTGCCGGTTCAGGTACTGACCCGTAGTGATCTGCACAGGCTTTTGGATGAGGTTGCCCCTGTTATAAGCCATCACCACCAGGTTGAAGGTGCCCGGCGTGGCAGGCGCCTGGAACGTGTACTGGAGGGCGTTAGCCACCCGCGCGCCATTCAGGACCCACACGATGGAGTCTACTTTATTTGCTATGGTTGGTTTCAGCAGGAGCGACTCCTTTACCACCACATAATAGGCGGAATCCAGTCCGGTGATCACCGGGGGAGCCTCTGGCGCTTCTGCTTCATCTTTACTACAGCTGCTGATTAAAAGTAAACCGCAGGCCAGGTAAGCGAGAAATTTAAATCGTTTATTCATCTGGTATTATTTTTTACAAAAAGAAAGCCGGGCATGAGTCTGACTATGCCGTTACAAGGTCACTTCCACATTATCAATGCATACGTAGGCAGGCGTGTTCAGGCCATAGGCGCCGTTGTCGTTACCTTCGAAGTTGAACTCCACGCGGGTAACGGCGCCGAGGTCCGAGAGGTCAAAATACGTCCAGGCCGTCAGCGGGGCTACCACAGGCAGGTGGTTGCTGTAGCGGGCCAGGTATATTTCAACCGGGTCGCCGTTATTCGTAGGGGTATTGCCGTTATAGCCATACGCCAGTAATTTAATATATCCGTTGCCGTTAGCCACGTCCTTCAGCGGCGCGGAAGAACCTGCGGAGCCAAAGGAATTACCGTTCTGGATCACGCCATAGGTATAGGAAGAGAGGCAGATGTACATACCGTCTACCACGCCGCTGCCGCTGGTAAAGTTCATTACGGGGCGGGTTGCATAGGAAGAGTTGAAGGCATCCACGTAACCGGTCAGTACTGCAAAGTTGCTGCTGCCGCCGTAGCCGCCGTTCTTAGCGCCGTCTGTACCGGCGTACACGCTGCATTGGTTCTGGTAGGAGTACCACCAGTTGCCGGTTTTACCGGGGATGTTGGATTTATAGTTCCAGTCGGACACTACGAAGCCGCCGTTGTAATAATCCACCGGCGTACCGCTGCCCGCGCCTTTAATGGCGAACCGCAGGTTGCTGGGGGAATGGGTGTAGGGCGCAATCTGCGTACCGCCCCAGGTGGAATAGGCATTGTCGCCATAGGATGTTGTATCAGCCATGTAAGCGCGGCCTATCCCTTCAAAGGTGATGGTATAGGAAGTGCTCAGCAGGGATGCAGCACCCGTCGGGCCGGCCTTTTCCAGCGCGTCCGGATCCGGCGCCAGGTCGTTTTGCTTGGAACAGGACGATGCTACAACAAGAGATACAAATGCTATCATGAGGGTTTTACTAAAATGGGACTTTTTCATCAGTCGAGTTTTTTTGGTGAGATATTAAATCGGGGTCGCCCGGCTTTCTAGTTTTTAAGGTGTTTATCCAATATGCCGGCCACATGCAGCATCCGCGTTTCGTCCATGTTGGCATCCACCATTTGCCCGCCCGCGTTGATGAAATCCTGCTGCACAGGATACGCCACCTTGCGGACCTTCACGAAGTCGATACCCGGCAGCTGCACCCGCTCTCCTTTGCTGTTCACGGCCATGTCTATATCAATATTCAGCTTTTGGGAAAACGGCGGCGCACCGGTGAGATTTTTCGTGATGCGCTTGCCTTTGCGGGTGAAGGCGCTTTGCCAGCCATCCAGGATGGCTACCTTTTTATTCGGGATGTCCGTCATGCTCAGGCCAGGGAAAAAGCCCCTGCTGGAAAAGCCGCCGGCATCCGTCATGGAGCTGGTAAAGGTTTTATTGGTCAGGACCTCGCCCTGTGCAGGCTTTTCCTGGTTGTCCTTCCAGTTGAAATAGGTATAAATTCTTTTCGCGTCCGTTTCGGTTTTGAGGTAGGTGAAGGTGATGGCGTAGTCCGGCATATCTTCCAGGCCGTAGTCGTCATTTTTGATTTCGTACCATTCCCCTTCGTCCGGCTGCCCGTTTTTATTGCGGTCGTACGCCACGTACACTGCTGGTGGATCCAGCCTGGAGCAGGTAGCGGTGATTTCAATATCCGCTGCGCCGGCGGCATTGGCTACCGTATGGTCGAATTTAAACACGGCGTAACCGCCCCAGGAGCCCAGCACCAGCGATGGATCGGCGCTTTCTTTTCGTATAGCCGTGGCCTTTGCCAGGAACTCGTTGTAAGGCAGCTGGTATTCATGGCCAAACTTCCAGAACTCCGCCATACCGATGATGGCCCAGTTATGGTTCTTAGCCGGCGCGGGCGCGTATTCCAGCACCATGTAGGCGTTTTGAACGTATTGTGCAGGCTTTACGGATATATTACGTGTAGCCGTAGCCATTTGCTTGCCGGCAGTCACGCGCAGCTGCAGGGCAAACGTGCCGGCAGCAGGGGAAATAAACTGCAGCTCCCGCTGCCTGCCGAGGATGGAATCGCCGATGGACCATTGGTAGGAATAGTCCGCCGTTTCAGGCCCTGTTACCATGGGCGTAACAAGCAACACCTGCCCCATGGGCACTTCCGGCAGCGCTGGAATCGCCAGTTCCAGCGGGGCTTGCACGCGGATGTAATAGGACTGCCTGGCGGCGCCGCCTCTATTTTCCACTTTAAAAGTAATTTCATAATTCCCCGGCGCCGTGGCTTCGAAGGTATAGCTGAGCTGCCCGGAGGCCGCCTCCCTGCCATTCACCAGCCAGGCGTAGGTGTTCCCTTTCAGGTTGGTGACGTTGGGCGCCAGTACCATTTTATCTCCAATGGTCATCACAAGCGTATCGGCGGTTATGCCGGTGATACCGGGAGCGCGGTATTCCTCCTTCCTGCAGGCGGAAAAGGAAACGGCAGCAGCAAACAGGCTCAGAAAAAAGGTTTGTTTCATGGTTAGTCAGGTTGACCTTATTTTAAGATTTTGGTAATAAGACAATATGCGCCGGGATGTCGCCGGTGCGCACGCTCCATTTCTTCTTCCCGTCCTTGGAGAAGCAGTAGAGCATACCGGGCGACACATAGTTGCCGGCATCCGTCACATAGATATCCTTCGTCACCGGGTGAACCACAATGCCGTAGGGGATTTCAATCTCCTTATCCATCCCGTCTGTAATAAAAGCCCGGCTCACCACGGCATGGGTGCGGGTATTGACAATCGCGTAGGTGATCACGTTGGAGTAAGTAACATAGCTCCATTCCGTGCTGTAGATATACAGGGAGTCCCCGTCCAGGTGATAGTTACCGGCCGCCACGGGAATGGTGTCCGTCACTTTTTGCTGCGTTTTATCAATGAAGTACAGCCGTGATGGCAGCTGCTTATAATCGCCCCGGGAGGTCACCCATAGATCGCCCCGTTTGTCCGCCAGGATGTGATGCAGGTTATACGCTACATCAATGCGGCTTTCTTCCCGGAAAGTAGCCAGGTTGATCACGGATACGCTGCGTTCGTATTTATCCGAACTGCCGGCGCCCATATAGCCGCCGGAGTTAGCCACGTAAATTTTCCCGTTGGCGATTTCCAGCCCGTCCGGCTGAAAGCCAACGATGCAGCGGTCCACTTCCTGCAGGGTGGCGGTATCTATCTTCGCTACAAATCCTTTCTGGGTGTAGTTCGGGTTCACCTGTATGGGCCCGGCGTAGGAGGTCACGTATGCGTAGCCCTGGTCGAATTTGATGTAGCGGCAGTTCGGGATATCTATCTGCCCGATGCGTTTGGCCGTGCGGGCATCCATGACTTCCACCTTATTCGATGCGTTGATGACGGCGTATAGCCTGCCGCCGTAAATCGCGAGGTCATTGCCTACATCCCCCAGTTCCTTTGGTACATTCGGATTGATAGCTGCGTAAATATTCCGCTGGTATTTCCCCGTGGTGTAATCGAAATAATCCAGCGTGCTTTTATTGCTGCCCATGTTCCCTTCGTTGAGCAGGTAAAACCCTGCAAAACCGTTATTGGCGGCAGTGTCCAGCGAGGTATCCTCGTTGATAAAAACCTGCACATCCTTCCTGCAGGAGGATGCTGCTAACAGCAACAGCAATGCGGCGATGTAATAGGAATGCCTGCTCATAGTTCAACGGATAAAATGATTTTATAATTTCTTTTCGGCATCGGGTAGTTGACGACTACTTCATAGTCCTGGTTCAGGAGGTTGTTCAGCTCCCCGGCCACACGGAAGCGGCAGCGTTTCAGCTGAAAGTTTTTGGACGCGGACAGGTCGCTCGTGTACCAGGGCTGCTCATAATTTTCCGGGATATTGGCGGAGTTCTGGTAGCGCGCCCCCACGTAGATGAAGCTATAGTTGAGCCGCCAGGTGTTGTACTGGATACCGGCAATCAGCGAACCGCTGTGCCAGGGTATATAAGGTATCTGCCCGCCATAGGTCACTTTTTGCAACTCCGGATTTTTGCGGGTGGTAAAGTCCTGCGCGGTCTGGTGCGTATAGGCGGCCCTGATATTCAACAGTATGTCCTTTGGGAAGGTAAAAGCCAGGTCCCCTACCACATCCACGCCCCTGATCTCCACTTCGCCGATGTTCATCATCATCCAGCGGTACATGCCGCTGCCTTTTGGCACGGCTACTATTTTGTTCGTGACCTGGTTATAGTAAAAATCGGATTGCAGTTGCCATTCGCTCAACAGGGATCCCTGGCGGGTTTTACGGTAGGCGAAGCCGAGGTTATACTGGTGCGTGAATTCCGGTTGCAGGCTGATATTGCCGATATCGGTATAATACAGGTCATTGAAAGTAGGCATCCGGAAAATATTCTTGTAAAATGCCCTCAGGTTGAAATCCGCCCTGGCAAAGGGCTTATAGGAAATAAAAAACGCGGGCGTAATCTCATTTTTGGATGGCGCGGCCACCGCAGTATCGGAATTACCCCGGTTGATTTTTTCATTGACGAAAGTACCCAACACGCTGCCCTGCATTTTCACCTTGCCGAATTCCGCTGCTGTAGCCAGCGCAACGAGGGAGGTGAGCCTTTTCGGAAACGCGAATCCATCGAGGCTGGCGTCAAGCGTGTTATATTGGAAGTCCGTGGAGAGGTTGATATCAATATGTTTGGACACGCTGTATTTATTGGCGATGGAAGCGTACCACTCCTGTTGATGGAAATTATTATCGATATACATGAGGGTGGTATCCGGGTTCAGGTAGCGCATGTAATCATTCGCATACTTGGCGTTCACCTGGATGTCGTATCCTTTCGCAACGTTTTGCTGCAGGCTGCCCTGCACAAAGAAATTGCGGTCCCACTGGCGCTGGGAGCGCTTCCATACATTGTTGACGATGGCGCCGGGGATGCCTCTTTCCGAATCGTAAAAGTAAGTTTTCAGGTTCCATATCCCCCTGTTAAGGCGGCCATACAAGCCGCTTTCCACGCGCCATGCGTTGATGTCCCCGTTTTGCCGGATGGCGGTGGTATCCCAGGCGGTGGCGCCGGTATTATGATACACTCTTTTATAGCGGAAGGGGTAACGGCCGGAGGAGTTGATCCACTCGCTGCTGAGGGAGAGGTTCAGGTTGTCCGCCAGCTTTTGTTCCCACAGCAGGGAAGGATTGATCAAATCAAACGAGCCGGTTTTGAATACGCCCTTGAGGTGGGTGGTTGTGGCGGAATCGAATACCGGCTTGCGGCTGCGCAGGTAAATGGTACCGGAGGAGCCATAGTCTTTCGCGGGTTGGAAAATATCGCTTTTTTGCCCGTTGTACACGGCAATGGATTCGATGTTATCCATGGAAAATTTCCCCAGGTCTATCTGCCCGTTTTGCGCGTTGCCCAGCTGTATGCCATCGTAGAACACGCCCATATGGTTGGTACCCATGCTGCGCATATCCACGGTTTTGAGCCCGCCGATGCCGCCATAGTCCTTCACCTGTACGCCGGCGAAGTAGCGGATGGCATCCGCCACGGAAAAGCTGTTGAGGCTTTTTAACTGTTCGCCGGTCAACTTTTGGGATGGGATCACTTCTTTATACGCGATGGTGGAGATGGTAACGCCGCGCAGGGTTCTCACCCCTGCGGAGTCCACCAGGGTGGAGTCGCGGTTGGTTTTTTGTCCATAGCTATGCGTGCCAATAAATGCCAAAAACGTTATCATCAACGTTTTTAATGCGTTTGACATAGAGGTAAAAAATTAAACTGATCCGGGCTGGTTACCGGATGACCTACTTTAAAAAAATCCTGAAATAATTTCAGTGTGGTTGATTCAAGGCTCTTTCCTCGGAGCGTTGAAACTGGCTGCATGGCAGGTCTCCTGGCTTGTTCTCACTTTCGGCGGCCTTCCCGTTTTTCATCACAAAAACAGTGGCAAGTGGATGTCGAAGTGTTGCAACAGAACTTACAGTAGCGGGTCTGCTCAGGATTTGCACCTGATTCCCTTTTAATTTTAACAGCAGTGAAAGGTGATGTTAAAAACCAATTGCGGCGTGAAAGTACGATAAATAATTGAAATAGAAAATCCTGCCAGTCGGAAGACTCCGCCCGGCAGGATTCATCATGTATGTCAACCTTATTTCGTTCCTGATTCCAGGGCCTGGCAGGAAGTAGAATACGCCAGCTTGCGTACGTACGCTTCCGTCCAGATGCCGATCGGCTCCCCTGCGCGCCAGCTGGAGCTGGCAGGGCTATCCAGCGGGCTCCAGAACGTGATGCCGTAGCGCTGCGCCGCCGGCACCAGTTCAAAATATTGCTGGATTACATACTGGTACAGCTCTGCCTGCGCTTTATAATGCTCCGCAGTAGCTGCGCTGGTTTTAACGCCAACGCCTATATCCAGTTCTGAAATTTTGATAAGCTTACCCGTTGCGGCGAGCAGCCGGAACATCTCTGCGATCTTCGTTTTATCATTAGTGGTACTGATATGCATCTGCGTGCCGATGCCATCCACCTTCACGCCTTTGCTTTCCAGGTACTGCACGTAGGCGATGAGGCCGCGGCACTTATCCAGGCTGTATTCCAGGTTATAATCGTTGATGAACAGTTTATCGCCGGCATTGCCGTATTTACGGGCCAGCTGGAAGGCTTTCACGGCGTAATCCTTGCCGAGGTAATCCTGCCAGTAGAAGTGATCCGCCGGGGAAGTCTTACCCACGCCGGTTTTCAGCTCTGCGGGCTTGCCATCGTCCATCGGTTCGTTGACTACGTCCCAGGCATGCACATGATCCTTGCAGGCGGTCACCATGCCGGAGATCCAGGTTTCAAGGGCATTGCCGATGATCGCTTCCTTTTCCGCCGGGGATTTTTCTACCGTGGTGGTCACGCTGCCAACGGCTTTGGCATTGCTCAGCACTACGTCGTCTATATACACGGTGCCGGCAAATTCGCCGTAGCTGATGATCAGGCGGCTTCTGTCCGCCGCAGTAGCTTTGGTGGAGATGTTCACCTGTTTCCATTCTTTGGTGACGGCCACCTGTCCAAAGCCGTTCGAGGAATAATCCGCGCTCTGCAGTTCCGGCCTGATGATACCTTCAGCCGTACCTTTCACCCAAAAACTCAGGTTGTAGGTCTCGCCGTTGTCCAGCGGTTTATCGAATGCATACGACGTTTGTACGTCCCAGTAGTTCGGGCTCTTTGCGGTGGTGGTCACGTAAAAGGCTTTGCCTTTGTTGCCCACGCCCAAACCATCCGCCGTAATGCCCCTGGAAGAGCCGGTACCCCAGCCTCCCCAGGCGCTGCCGGTTTCAAAGTCGCCGTTTTTTATAAGGTTGGTGATAACCGGCGTGCCCTGCGTGTCATATACGTAGATGTTATTCACGTCCAGGTAATAGGTAACGCCGGGCTTATAGCCCAGGTCCAGATGCACTTTGAACGTGCTGCCTGTCATATCGCTCACCTGTACCTTCACTTCCTTCCAGGAGATGCCGGTGGCAAAGGAAGTAAACGGCGTGTTGTTGCGCAGGCCTTCAAAGGCAATGCGCCCCTCTCCTTCCTTGTCCGATTTAATATAACAGATGATTTCATACTTATGGCCCGGCACTACGGTAATCGCCGGGGATACCAGCTGCAGGGCTTCCGGCGTATTGCCGCTGCCGGCAACCAGCTTCACGGCTTTACCGCCGTTCATGCCAGCTCCCGCCTCTATCGTAACGGCGCCGGTTTTACCCCAGTTGCTGAAAGTGCCGTCCAGCAGGCCGGCGCGATTCACGTCGTTCGGATATGCAGGCGAGGTGAATATCAGCGGCGCAATCAGGCTGTTAAGGTACGCGGCATTCTGATTCGCATGCCAGCATAACGTATGCCCATAAACGGCCGTACCAGCCGCCTTTGCAGCCTCCAGCAGGTTCCTGACGTTATCCAGCGCCAGGGAACCGTCGGATTGCACGACCGCTCCATGCTTCATTTCATAACCCAGCACAATTTCATCAAAGTTGCGGTTGGCCAGGCGGTACATTACTCCTTTGGATACGTAGGGCGATAACGACAGCGCAACGCCCAGCTTGAAGTCCGGATGCGTGGCCCGGTTGATATAGGACTTCAACGCCTTGTAGGCATTGATATCTTCCTGTACCAACACACTTTCAGGCTCCGTTACCCGGAAGTCCAGGGGCTCATACTTGGCGCAGGCAGCCAGCATGCCCAGGCCGATAACGGGGAGTAGGAATTTATGACGTCTGTTCATAGTGTTACTTAGCTATAGGGGTGAAAGTTTCCATGGTCACCGCCCGGTCCCTCATGACCAAAGTATCGGTGGTGGCCACCTGCATATCTGCCAGCGTAATGTTGTAGTTGAGATAGAGCGCATCGCGGTCCTGGTTGCCCCAGCTCTGCTTCTCTCCCCGCTTCACAAATTTTCCGCTGCCTGTAACGGCGAAGTTGCTGCCGCCGGCAGTGATGGTACAGTTGTTGGCTTCGTCGAAATTAAGCAGCAGGTTACAGGTAATATTGGCGCCGTTCTTATCTTTTATCACCACGGGAAACTCAGCTGTGTGGAGGTTCCGCGTGGTCAGCTTGTTCACCGCATCGTCTTCCACGTACTGACTGCGGCGGTTAACCGTTTGGTTGACGCTGCCGGTGAATACATCCTTACCGCGGCGCAGGTAGTTGCCATGCCAGGTATTCACGTATTTCACGGCGTACAGGATGAAGTCCTTCCCCAGCAGGATGGAGTCCGCGCCGGAGATGGATTTGATCCGCAGTGGAATAACATAGTTATTTCCCGTCGCTTTCGGGTCCGCGAAGAAGGCATCGGTCAGCTGCACTTCCACGCCGCCGGAGAGGCCGCCTGCAGGGATAATGATATTGTTGGCCGCCAGGGAATAGTAGTGCGTAGGCATGGCCAGCACTTCGCTTTTACCCGCGCCAAACAGGAGGCCGTTGCCCAGCAAGGTATTGTCTACCGTTACTTCCACCTTTACGTCTTTCTTCGCATAATACACGCCGCCGGTGGTGGCCATGATCTTGCATTTATGTTGATTATCCAACTGGGTATCGAATACATCTTCGCCCATGGTCAGCGTTCTGACCGGGTACTGGTAGGCGAAGTACACCGTCTGGTATTTGTAATCCGGGAAGTCCCGGTCTTTATTACAGGCGGCAACAGTGATGTATAACCCAAGCAGCAGGAGAATTCGCATCTTCATAATTCAATGATTTTATGTTATAATTTATTGCCAGCCGGCGTTTTGCACCAGCGCGTTGTACTTCAGCTTTTCCGCATACGGGATGGGGCCGTAGATCATGTAGTTCTGGTACACCCTGTCTTCCACGTTGATGACGGAAGGCACGCCGCCGGCAATGCTGATGCCTTTGGCGGGTTCTTTCAGGTCCGCCTTCCAGCGGCGCAGGTCCCAGAAGCGGAAGCCCTCGAAGCACAGTTCCAGCCGGCGCTCGTTCCTGATCAGCGCTCTCATGGCCTCCTGGCTGCCTTTCGCCATTTCGAGATAGGCGTCCCCGTTAGTGAGGCCGATGCCGGCTCTCCGGCGGATGGCTTTGATCACATCATAGGCGGAATAGCTGTTTTCGCCCATGCCGGTTGGGCCCCAGGCTTCGTTGGCCGCTTCGGCGTAGTTGAGGAATATTTCCGTATAGCGGATATGCGGTTTGTAATGACGCTGGTTGTTGGCCGAAGTAGGGTTCAGGTTTACATCCTGGCGCAGCAGCTTGCGGAGGTAGTAGCCGGTACGGGTGGAAGTACCCACCTTGTTCAGCGCATCGTTCGTAGCGCCATCCGCCGCTGTGTTGATCACGGTGTTGGAAGGCCCGGCAGTGCCGCCGTTAACGAGTACGAAGAGCTTCAGCCGCGGGTCCCTGTTGGCATACGGATCATTGGGATTATAACCTGCCGCGGGGTCGTTAATCGGGTAACCGTTCAGCATCGGGAACGCATCTACGAGGTTCTGCGTAGGATTGATGCGGCCGTTGCCGTACAGCGTAGGCGGAAAGTTATTCTGTTCCAGGTCCCGGTTGTCGCCATAGTTATTCCTCCACAAGATTTCCGGCGGGTTTGCGCCGTCTGCCAGGCCGGCTATTTCGCTGGCGGCAGCGTACCAGTTCAGCCCATTGGTGGCCAGCCCGCCGATGCCGCCTTTCATGTTGATCAGGTCGGCAGCGAGGTTGGCCGCATAAGCCCAGTTGGCTGCATTGCCGTTTGCATAGGCCGGACTGGCCGCCAGCAGCGCTACTTTCGACTTAATGGCTCTTGCAATACGCGCGGTGAACAGGCCCCTGAAAGCGCCGCCAAACGCGCGGTTATATTGTTCTACGGTTACATGCCCGTATTTATCCGGCACTACGCCCTGGTTCTCGTAATCCAGCGGCAGCAGGGCGATTGCCGTATCCAGGTCGCTGTAAATCTGTTTAACGCATTCTTCGAAGGTGGCCCTGGGCTTGTTGAAATCCGCGTTGGCGCCCTGTACTTCCGTCAGGATGGGCACTCCCAGCAGCTGACCGTTGTTACCCACGCCGGCATGCGCCTGCAGCAGGTAGTAGAGAAACATCCCGCGTAATCCTATCGCCTCGCCGCGTACGCGGGTGGCAAAGAGGCGGCTCACCACGCTGTCGGCCGTCCACTGGACTTTCGGAATTTCGCCAAGCGTGATGTTGATGTATTGGATAGCAGCGTAACAGTTGGTCCACTGGCTCAATGGATTGTTGGTGGAAGTCCACTGCCCCTGCGCAATTTTCAGGTAGCCGTTGGTTTGATCGTTGGTCACGGCATCGTCGGTAGCCACGTCGTTGAACGACCAGGAGTTCGTCGGGATGCGGTTGTATGCATTCAGCAGGATGCCGTAGGGGAACCTTGCATCATTGGCCGGGTAAGTTGGCTGAAGCTGCCGGTTGTTTTCTATAGCCGGGTCCAGCAGGTCTTTACAACCGGAGGCCAGGACCACTGCAGCGATGAGCAATACTATTACCTTATTCATTTTCTCAGATTTTTAAAATAGCGCTTTCACGCCCAGGTTATAGAAACGGGTCTGCGGCGCACTGCCGATGTTCAATTCCAGCGTTTCCCGCTCTGCCGCTATGGTCAGCAGGTTGGCGCCGCTGAGGTACACGCCCAGTTCGCGCACAAATTTCTTTTTGCCGATCAGCTTATTCAGGTCGTAGGTGAGCTGCACTTTACCGAGGTCAAACCGGTTGGTGCTGTACAGCCAGAAATCAGAAGCGCGGAAATTATTGTCGCTGTTCAGTGTCGTAAGCCTTGGATATTTGGCAGTAGCCCTGGTGGCTTCTGTCCACCTGTCGCGCGTAACCACTGAATACTTGTCCTCTCCATCTACCCAGAAATAGGAATTATTTTTTAACGCATAAGCGCCATAGCGGCCTACCCCGAGGGCGAAGAAGGAAAGGTCCTTCCATTTGGCCTGCAGGTGTACGCCCCAGGTGAGCGGAGCGCCTGACCAGCCGGCTTTTCCGAGGTACACCTCATCCCGGCCGTCGATCACGCCATCGCCGTTCTGGTCCTTGTATTTGATGTCGCCGGGTTTTACCTGGCCGAAGGATTGGGTGGGCGATTTGCTGATATCCTCCTGGTCCTGGAAGAAGCCGAGGCTTTGCAGGCCCCAGATCGCGTCCAGCGGGCGGCCCTGGCGGAACTGGTACGCATCTTCGTACACCTCTGCCCGTTTGGAGGCCAGCGTTTTATAATAGGTGGCGGATACGCCAAGGGTCCAGTCTACCTGGCCAACGCGCTTATTAACGTTAACGCCTATATCAAAACCGGAGCGGGTATCATCGTTGTAGTTCACGTAGGGAATGAAGGAGGATACCGGCCAGCCTGTAGTGAAGTAGGACGGGAATAACACTGACGCCTGTACGATATTGCCGCTGATTTTATTTTTAAACGCCGTCGCATTGAGCGTGATGAGCTTGTTGAACAGGGAGGCTTCCAATCCTGCGCTGATCTCGTCCCGGCGGGGGAAGCGCATGTTCGGATTATCTCCCCTGCGGGATTCGGTGGCGGGGATGCCGGAGCCATCTTTCCAGCCGTACCAGGAGCCGTCTACAGTGTAATATCCCTGGTATAAATAATAGTCGGAGATGTCAAGATCTGTGTGCACTCTGCCGGCAGATGCCCGTATTTTCAACATATCCAGCCAGGGCACTTCCGAGAGAAACCGTTCCTCGCTAAGCTTCCACCCTACCGAGAGGGTAGGCGACAATGCCTGCCGGTTTCCTTCCGGGAGCTTTGCCGAGTGGATATAAGCGCCGCTGAAATCGAAATAATATTTATGCTGGTAGTTGTATGACAGCTGCAATCCCAGGTTGGCATTGCTGACTTTATGGTACACGGCTGATTCCCCCTGCTGGTAACCGTTTACCACGAACATGGCGGAAATGTGATGGTCCTTTGCCACGTTGGTAACATAGTTCAGCTGGCCGGTAGCGGCAATCGTCTGCCGGTACCAGGTATTGCTCACGTTCTGCACGCCGGAAGTCGCGTCCTGCCCGTATTTGGTCAGGCTGCTGATAAGGTCCGTACCTGCGTAATTGTTCCACACCGGTTCATACACCGCGTAGGTATTGTTATAGGAGAGATTGTAAGTGGTCGCGTAATCCACTGCCATCGTGGCTTTGAAGGTCAGCCCGCGCAGCACATTCCGGAGGTCGGCATTTACGCCGGTATTAAACTGGAATTGCCTGCTCGTATAGCTGTTATACCCGCCCGCATAGATGGCAGCGAAGGGATTTGTTTGATCCAGCTGCGTACCGCCCAGGAGGTACTTCCCGTCGATGATATGATTGCTGTTTTGTACGAGCAGCTGGGAAGCGTCATCATCCGCTTCCAGCATATCGATGGGAATGAGCGGCGCAAAGCGGTAAGGGCGCAGGGTGGCGGCGCTGCTCCAGTAGTTCGTGTTCACGCCTTTACCGGTGTAGAAAATGGCCGTAGCGTCTACATTACAGGAGATATAGTCGTTCAGGTTAATATCGATATTACCACGGATATTGAACCTGCCGGAGCGGTCATTTTTCTGCGCCTGGCCAAAGTTGAGCAGGGAGCCGGCCGTCCAGTAGCCGACGTTGGTGTAGTAGCGGGCTTTATCGTTACCGCCTGAAATTTCCGCCGTGGCATCGAGGCGACTATACATCTTTTTCAGGTACTCGTCCGAATAGTAGTCCACGTTAGGATAGCGATAAGGATTTTTGCCGGCGGCGTAGTTATAAATCGTTTCGTCGCTGTATAGTTTGGCGAGCCCGTCGTTGGCCCTGGCTTCGTTATAGAGCGTCATATACTCGGCGGAGCCCAGGTATTGCGGATAGCGCTTAGGCACGTTCAGACCGGAGTTTACCCTTACGTCGATCCGGGTGTTATTGGCCTGCCCTCTTTTGGTAGTTATGCAGATCACGCCTTTGGCGGCGCGGCTGCCGTAGAGCGCCACTGCCTCCACTCCTTTCAGGAAGGAGATCTGTGCGATTTCCGTAGGCATTACATTCCCGATATCGCGTGGCACGCCGTCGATCAGGAGGAGGTAGCTACCCATGCCCCAGAGGCTGTTGCCGTTGAAGCCGGGGGCCAGCGCTTCCATACCATCCAGCGGATAGGTGAGGTAGTTCTGGCGCATGAGTTCCTCCATGTTCACCACCGGCACGTAGCCGGCGAGGTCCTGCGGGGCGGCCTTGCGGAAGGCTACCTGTACCTGTTGGGGCTGTGTTACCGGCCGGGCGGTATCCTGCAATTTGGCCACGATCTCGCTATAGTTCTTATCCTGCGCGGGCAGGCTCCACGAAGTGGCGCCCAGCAGTACAAAAGGCAGGATGGTTGTTTTTATATATTTCATGATTATTTCCTTTTAGTTGTTACCAGCCGGGATTCTGTGGGAATTCGAGGTACATGCTGGCGTCAGAATTTTTCAATGGCAGCCAGTAATGTTTCATACTGAACTTGCGTTCCAGGATCACTGCTTCCCGCAGGTTGATCACGCGGTTGAGTTTGGGATCAGTGGTATTGAAAGTGCCTGCGCGGTCAAATTCGATTGATTTTTTCAGCGTGTACGGACTTTCAATCAGCAGCATCCATCTCCGCAGGTCGTTGAAGCGGTGGCCTTCAAATGAAAGCTCTACGGCGCGTTCCCTCCTCACCTCTTCCATGAATGCATCCGGCGAAGCGAGGAACCTGGGGGCCACATGCCCCACGCCGGCACGGTCGCGGATCACGTTTACCGCATCCACTGCTGTTTTGCCGTAGTTGGAAGCGCTGGCCGTTGGCGAGCCATAGCCCGCTGCAGCGGCTTCCGCATACATCAGGTACACATCCGCCAGGCGCATATACGGGATGTGGATGTTGAGGCTTTTATCGTAGGAATAACCCTGGTCATACTCATTCGCCGTACGTGGAATGAATTTGTAGAGCAGGTAACCTGTACGGCTACCCGTAGAAATGTTGCGGTAGCTGCCGTTCGTATAGAGGTTCGCGTAGCGGTTAGCCTCGTCTGTAGTGGCGCCCTGCACGCATTTTACACCATCAAATACAATATCATTATAGAAGCGCGGATCACGGCCCTTCCAGGGATAAGCAGGGTCGTAGCCTGATTCCGGATCCGCCTGGGTGATATCCTTGATAGGTAAGCCATTGGCCATGCCGTAGTAATCCACGTAATTCGCTGTGGGGAGGAACTTTACATCTCCCCCTGATAAAAATGAAGGTTGGTATTGCTTGCTGGTACCCCAGTTGGAGCTGTTTCCATTGAAGTAAGGACCTCTGAAAATAGCCTCTGTACCGCCCGGCATCAGCCAGTTCTGGCCGATGGTATAAAAATTCGTGTAGTATTTGGAGAACTCGATCAGGCTGTAAGGCGCTTCACCGCTTTCGCAGAGGGAAAGCAGGGCGCCAAAAGCGTCCGCCGCTTTTTTACAGTAATCTGCGTTGTAGTTTTTATTGCCGTTGGTTACGAAATTCATCAGCGGACTACCGGCCCATAAATAGTTTTTACCGAGGTAGCCCAACGCCATTATTTTATTGATACGCAGCGCATTTTTTCCCAGTGTGCGCTTGCCCGCCGTCGTATTGTCCCAGTGAACGGGGAGAATATTAGCGGCTTCCTGGAAATCGGCAGCTGCCTTGTCCGCACATTCCTGGTAGCTGAGGCGGGGCAGCGTAAGCTTCTGATCTCCCGGCAACACCTTGTCTATATAAGGCAGGCCGCCAAAATATTGCATGAACATAAAGTGGAACCAACCCCGGAAGAAAAGGAGTTGCCCCTTGATGAGGTTTCTTTCCTCGTCGGTAGCATCTTTCAGCTTCCCGATGTTGGCCAGTCCCAGGTTGGCTTTGCGGATGCCGTACCAACCCAGCCGCCAGAGGGATTTGGAAAAGCGGTCGTCGCTGGTATTGGTGTTGTTGCGATCCATCCAGCCCGCCTGCCAGCCATCGTATTGGGCCTGCCAGCCCCAGAAGTCCCCATTGTCGATCTTTACCACAAAATGAAAATCACGTGCAGTGGATTGGATTTCATCTTCCCCCCAGTTCCAGGAGTTGGTCCAGTAGGCATTGCTGAAATCGGGGATGCAGTTATACAGCTCTTCGGTAAAGCCCTGGAAGTTGGTGAAGTTCTTGAATGCGTCATCACCGGATACGATAGACTCGTCCGCCCTGTCCAGGTACTTTTTACAGGATACCAGGCCGGCGGCAACGATGATGCCGAAGGCGAGCAGTAAAGTTTTGATATAATGCTTTGTCATAGTGGAATAGCTTAGAATGTGATGTTAGCGCCCAGGTTGTAGCGTTTCACGGTAGGGTAAGCCCCCTGCGATGCCCAGCCGGTGCCGGCGAAGTTGGATTCCCTGTCGTCCGGCATTTTAGTCCAGGTAAGGAGGTTGTTGCCATTGAGGTACACCCGCAAAGAGGCCAGGCCCAGGTGTTTGATGAAGCGGTTGTTAAACGTATAGGCGACTTCCGCATTTTTCAGGCGTACATAAGAACCGTCGTACATATACTGGGTACCCCTGTAATAGCCCGCCGGCGTGGATAACCAACGCAGCATGGGGATCACGCCCGTTGTGTTATCCTTCGTCCAGTAGGCGCCTTCATCATATACCAGGTGACTTTGGGAGCTAAGACTATTGAATACTACCTGCCTGGTAGCGTTGTTGGTACCGTAAAACTGTACGAACACGCTGAAGCCTTTCCAGTCCGCACCGATGGTAGCATTATAGGTATTCTGCGGCCAGGAGGAGTAACCGTAAGGGATGTTGTCCTGCGCATCAATGATACCATCGCCGTTATAATCCACCAGGTAATAGTTACCGGGAAGTTTCTGGTTATCGTTCGTATTGTTGATCGTGCTGCCGTACAGCTCATCCCAGGTGTTGTAAATACCCTGGCTGACGTAAGAGTAGGTTTGACCGATTTCCTTGCCTTCTGTTTTCTGGTAATCCGGCAGCAAGGAAGGGTTGTCCGCCTCGAGGATTTTATTCTCGGAATGGGTCATATTCAGGTCGGCCCAGAGGCGGAGTTTATTCCTGAACGTATGATTCAGGTGCAGTTCTATTTCATAGCCCTGCGATTTCACCCGGCCCAGGTTGGCTACCGGGGCGGTGGTGCCATAGTAGGAAGGAATGGAACGGCTGCTGCCTGCCAGCAGGATTTCGCTGCGCAGGTCGCGGAAGAAGTCCACCTTACCGGACACGAGTCCGTTTAAAAACCCGAAGTCCAGGCCCAGGTTGGTCTTTTCTACCTTTTCCCAATGCAGGTCCGGGTTGCCTACTACGGACTCCCGGTACCAGGTATAAGGGCTGGTTTCCGCATCCACGCCGGAGGTGCCCAGGCGCGTTTGGCCGCCATATGCCCATTGGGACATGTACAACCATCTGCCGTTGATATTATCGTCCCCGATTTGCCCGTAAGAAGCGCGGATTTTCAGCTGATCGAGGAATTTGAGCGACTCCATGAATTTCTCCTTGGAGAGTATCCAGCCTACCCCGCCGGAGGAAAAGAAAGCGAAACGGTTTGCTTCACTGAATTTTTCAGAGCCGTTGTAAGCGCCGTTATATTCCACCATGTACTTGCCGGCGTAGTTGTAGGTAGTACGGAATACCCAGTCCTCGCGGTAGTTGGGAATTTCGCTGCCGGAAGCGCTTTGGTTCCTGTTAAACAGTCCCATTGCGGATACATTATGTTTCTGGCCGATGGTGGTAGCATAGTTGAGTTGCGCCTGGTAGAACAGCCTGCGCTGGTTGCCGGTAACGGCGCCCGGGGCGGCTCTCCATTTAGCGCCTTCCTGAAAGTCGAAGTTGGTAACGCCATCCAGTTTTTGTTTGTAAATGGCGAGGCCTGTTTCAGGGTCTATCCATTTGCGCTGTGTATCGTTATAGAGGTCGGTAACGCCCCTGTCGCTTTCCACGAAGGTATTATCCAGGGATACGGTGGCGTTGAAGCGGAGGCCTTTCACCAGCATATCCAGGTTTTGATCGATGGTAAAGTCGGTAGTGATGCGGGTAGTCGTCTGGTACTGGATACCTCCGATCGCCAGGGACCTGGCGGAGTTTTCCGCCCTGCCTTCGCTGGGCGAATAGAAGCCCCAGGAGCCGTCCGCATATACCGGCATAAACACATCCGGCGCGGTGGTATAGGCATCTATCCACGCGCCGTACTGCGTACCGTTAAAGCCCCATGGACTTTTACGCACGCCATAGGAGCCGAAGAGATTTGTTTTGAACAAGGTGGAGGGAGTCAGTTGGAAATCGAGGTTACTGCGTACGTTGAGTCGCTTAAAACCGAATCCCGGTTTATATCCCCGCTTGTTGTCATATATTTTGAACAGGTCGCCTTCGCTGAGGAAGTCGGCACTGGTGAAGTATTTCACCGTACGGGTACCGCCGCTGATGTTTACGCTGGCGTTGTTGGACATCGCGTAATCCTTAAACAGCACTTTAGCCCAGTCCACGTTCGGATAGCGTTCTGCCTCTTCCAGGCTGGCTGGGTTGCGGTATTTTTGGAGGATGGCTTCCGGGAGGTAGTCGTTCCAGCCTTCCGGCCGCAGCGCCAGTTCATATTCAATGGCCTGGTTGCGGATGCGCAGCGCGTCGTAGCTGTCGTATTTGCCCGGCAGTTTGGAAGGCACTTTCATGATGGTATTGACTGTACCCCTGATGGAAGCTTTGCCGGCCTGCCCTCTTTTGGTGGTGATGAGGATAACGCCGTTGGCCCCGCGCACGCCGAATACGGCGGTGGCGGAAGCGTCTTTCAGGACGGAGATGGATTCAACGGAGCTGATGTCGACGCTGGTCATGGGCCTTTCCACGCCATCCACGAGAATGAGCGGGTCCGAGTTATTCCAGGTGCTGCGTCCGCGGATGATGATGCGGGGATCTTCTTCGCCGGGGAGGCCCGTACTGGCGGAGGTGATGAGCCCGGGCAGGTTACCCGTCAGCGCGGCGCCTACGCTGGACACACCGCCGGCGCGTTCCAGCACCGCCCCGTTCACCTGGGATACGGCGGCTACCACGCTTTCTTTTTTCTGGCGGCCGTAACCAACGACTACAAAGTCGTTCATGGATACGGATACCGGCAGCAGCTGAATGGCTACGGAGGTTTGGCCGGCTTTGAGCGTTGTTTCCCCCGGGGCGTAGCCCACAAAGGTCACCAGCAGTACCGCCTTAGGGTCTGATACCTGGATGGAAAAGGAGCCATCCGCGCGGGTGATGGCGGAGTTCCTGGTACCTTTTTCCACTACGGAGGCGCCGGGGAGCGGTTCGCCTTTTTCGTTGACGACTTTTCCTTTCACGGGGTCGCCTATGGCGGAAGGACTTTTTTCCGGCGTAAGGGGTACGATGGTAACGAGGTTGCTGTTGATTTTGCGGTAGGTGAGCGTGGTGTTTTCCAGGGCGATGCCGAGGACTTCATCCACCGAAGCGTTTCTAACGTGAATGGTTACACGCTTTTCGCGCGGAAGAATTTCTTCTTTGTACACGAACCGGTAGCGCCCCTGCGCTTCAATTGCCTTGAATACCCGGATGAGGTCCACCTTGTCTAAGGTCAGGCTGATAGCATCCTGGGAAGGCGCGTTGGTAAAGGATAGCAGGAAGAGCATGCCGGTGATCAGCAGGGTACACCTTGCGGTAAGGGACCAGGCAGGCAGCAGTTTTTTGGCCATGTTGTTCATAACTTGTCAAACGTGAAATAATACTATTCGCCCCGGCAGGACAAAGCTCCGCCTGAAGGCACGTGGAGAATTACATTTACCTTCTGTTTTGTTTTTGCTTTTTGTATCAGATTTTTATTTTCGGTTGATCGTTACTGTATTTCCATTAATAGAATAGTGGAACCCGCCGGTGAGTCGTAATGCTTCCAGTACTTCTTCCAGTTTTTCGTTTTCAAACACACCGGTGTAGGTTGCTTCGTTCAGGCCGCTGTCGGTAATATTAATTTGAACATTATACCAGCGTTCGATTTTTCCCGCGATGTTGTCCAGCGTTTCCTTATCGAACACGAGGCGGTTTTTTACCCAGGCTGATTCCAGGTTGTTGCTGCTGTCTCTGCCCCAGTAGCGTATTTTGCTGAGTACTATCAGGGGGCTTTCTTCCGTTGATTTTGGTCCGGTCAGGGTGTAAACAGCGCTATCATTGCGGCAGCTGTTTACCAGTATTTTTTCTTTTGGTTTCAGGATAATCTTTTTTCCCGGGTCG
Organism: Chitinophaga sp. CB10; assembly: GCA_001870995.2. Taxonomy (GTDB): domain Bacteria; phylum Bacteroidota; class Bacteroidia; order Chitinophagales; family Chitinophagaceae; genus Chitinophaga. The sequence continues at coordinate 50,731 of MLAV02000006.1, read as the reverse complement.
TTGCGGAGGGTTACTTCTACCGCTCCTCTTACGAGCGCCGCTTCCGTTTCCCTTTCATCTTCGTACGACCTGATGTTGAAGGCCGTACCCAGCACCCGCAGGTCGATGGTGTGGGTATGGATAATGAACGGCCTGTTCTTATCCGCCGCCACATCAAAAAACGCTTCCCCGGAGAGTTGCACTTCCCTCTTCTCTCCTTTAAAATCCCCGGCGTACGACATTTTACTGCCTGCGTTCAGCCATACGCCGGTGCCGTCCGGGAGTTGTATTTTCATGCGCTGGCCTGGCTTTACGGTATAAACGTGACTGGCCAGCGGATCGGACGTATAACCGTTAGCGTTATACAGGTATTTGACGCCGGCAAAGCAGCCGAATACCAGGGCCGCGGCGGCCAGCCAGTACCAGCGTTTGGCGGCGCCTTGTACGGGCGCCGGCGGCGCTTCCTGCGGTTCCGCAGTTTTTTGCAGCTGCTGCAGCCGTACCAGGTGTTTGGACAGCGCATCCTCCTTGCTGACGCCGGAGGCCTGCTGTTTAGTATGCCAGATGGAAGCAAGCAGTTGCTCCTGCGCTTTCAGCTCAGGGTCCTGCGCCACCAGCAGATCCAATTGCGCCAGTTCTTCAGGAGTTGCTTCTCCGCTTAACTTCAGACTTACTAATAACCAAAATTTTTGATCTACCGGCATATACAGCTAACTGTTATAATAAGGACAAGTGGAAATGTGAAAATGTACCAAAGGGAAATAAAATTTTTTTTGTGATGGTTCAGGAAGGGGAAAAACGGTTCTGGAACTGGAAGAGGGTTTTGTATTGCGGGGGCAGCGCTTCCATCACTTTCCTGATCGCGATGGCCAGCTGGTTCCGGACGGTAAGTACGGACAGGCCCAGGATGGCGGCTACCTCCTTGTACCGCAGGCCGTCTTCCTTGACGAGCTGAAAGATGATCCGGCATTGCGGGGGCAATTGCCGGATCGCTGCTTGTATTTTACCAATGATCTCATTTGAAATGTACACGTTCTCCGGGCTGTTGAATTCCATGACGGCCGTTACTTCCAGGTCGTCCAGCTGAACCATATGCACTTTGCGCTTTTGCGCGTGGTAGTTGAGCGCGAAGTTTTTGGTGATCACATACAAATAGACCTTAAGGTTATCGATGTTATTGATGGTATGGCGCACCTGCCACAATTTTATAAATGCATCCGACACCACTTCTTCCGCCACCTCGCTTGACTTTACAATGGAATAGGCGAACCGGTGGAGCCCATCGAATAACAGGAGATAGAGCGCATTGTAGGCTTTCATATCCTCCAGGGCTATACGCAATTGCAAATCTTTGATGTGGTTTTCCTGCTGCATTTACCGGGTTTTTACAGTACCAGATAATTTCTAAAAAACTGCTACCTGCCAGAAGGCCTTCTTGGGCCTGAGCTGCTGGTCAAACAGCAGCGGATAATCCTTGCGGCCTCTCACGGGAAAGTTATCCAGCCAGCTATACCGGTCGGACACGTTCCAGAAAGTAACGCCGGTAATGACCTGCCTGTATTTGCGGAACAGGTCGAAGCAGCGTTTGTATTGCTCCGACTGCAGGCGTTCCCGCTCCGCCGTGTAGGCCGTCAGGGAGTCCGCCGGTTTGGCTGCCCGGGATTCGTGTTCCTTCGGATACACGGATATATCCAGCTCCGTGATCTGCAGCGGCAGTTGCAGCGTTGCAAACTCCTGCAACGTGGTTTCCAGCTGCTGTGCCGACGGTTCGTTGACCGCCCAGTGCGCCTGCAGGCCAACGGCATGGATAGGCACGCCCTGTTCCTTTAGCCCGTTGATCATGCGGATGATTTTTGCGCGCTTGACGGGATTGATTTCATTGTAATCGTTATAAAACAAGACCGCGTCCGGATCCGCCTCATGGGCCCAGCGGAAAGCTTTTTCAATGAATTCAGGGCCGCAGATGCGCAGCCAGGGGGAGTTGCGGTAGAACTCATCCCGCTGGTCGCTGATGGCTTCGTTCACCACATCCCAGGCATAGACTTTACCCTTGTACCGCGTTACCACGGTGGTGATATGCTCCTTCAGGCGTTGGAGTAATACGGCTTTGGAGACGGTATCTCCTTTCTCGTCCCTGAACATCCAGCCCGGGGCCTGGTTATGCCAGCAGAGCGCATGGCCACGGACCTTTAAGCCGTTGCGTACGGCAAAGGCCACAATGGAGTCCGCCCCTGCAAAATTGTACTGCCCTTCCCGGGGATGTATAACGGCCATTTTCATGGCGTTCTCCGGTGTCAGGCTGCTGAACTGCTGCCTGATCAGCGCCGCCTCCTCCCCTTTCAGGGCCCATGGGGTAACGGCGGCGCCTATAGGAAAATAATCCCGGTAGTAATCCTTCAACCCTTTGTCGGATGGGGAGTAGGCAGTTTCAACCTGTTTATCATCGATATGGAAGTAATCAAAGTCCGCATGGCCGCCAGGCGCGCTGGTAGCGAAATTGAACAGGCCGAAACGGTAGCCCATGAAGTGCGGAATGGTGTAGGCCATTTGCAACACGTCGCCAATCGGCCGCCAGTCGGTCCCGTTCAGGCTGTAATAGAAATAGCCTTTGTCCGCCCTGTCCCTGAAATCCGCCACTGCCTTGAGGTACACGACGTCCTGCGACAGCGGCACGCTCGCTGCTTCTACCGGCTGCCCGTCCTGCGTTTTCACCATGACGAGGCTTTTACCATTTGCGCTGGCTTTTACGCCTACCCAGCCATAATTTTTTTGCAGCAGTACCAGCCCGGCGCAGTCGCCGGCTTTCATCCCGCTGGCGTCTATGGCCGTGGCGCCGGCGGACAGCGGCCCGAACGTCCGCTGGGTGAGGGTGTTACGGGCCTGGGTCACCTCAGCGTCTACCCGGCTGGTGGTGAGGCGGAGGTAGCCCGGCCTGGCCGTCAGGGACCAGTGTTCCCGGTCCGGATAATGATTCCATTGCCAGGCCAGCGGCAGCGAGGGTTCCCCCGGCTGGCGGGAAAATTCATCCCCGCAAACGATGCCCGGGTTGTAACCTTTGCTGGGCGGGAGGTGAAGGGTATCCGGCACTTTGCCGTCCGTTCCGAGAACGGGCCAGCCGTCCTTCCAGGTAACGGGTACGAGGTAAGGCGTGCGGCCTACCGCGCCGTAATCGCGGAACAGGTAGGCGTACCAATCCCCTGCCGGCGTGCTGATCAGGCCACCCTGCGCCACGCCTTTGTCCTGCAGGCCGATGCGGCCTTCGTAAGGGCCCGTAAGGCGGTCCGCCCGGTGGATCACCACCGTACGCATGCCGTCTTTAGGCCAGCAGATATTAAACAGGTAGTATTTCCCTTTGTATTTGAACAGCTGGGAGCCTTCCGCCGGCAGGCCTACATTGGGCCCTGCCGGACTGCTGGCATTGGCGATGAGCACCTGCGGCTCCGTACCGGGTTTAATGCCGGAGAGATCGCTCTTTAGCTCCGCCAGCATGATTTTACCGCTGCCATAAATCATATAGGCGCGACCGTTATCGTCGAAAAACAGGGAGTGGTCGTGCAGGGAAGGTTTGAACGACACTGCTTTCCAGGGTCCTTTTTCGATGTTCTTCGTGCTGTAGATATACGTTTTACCGGTAGTACCGGAAAAAGTGCTGACGTAGTACGCGCCTTTGTGGTAGCGCAGGCTGCTGGCCCAGGAGCCTTTACCATAGGCGTTTGCGCCGTTGGCGAGGTCGAGCGCATCCGAACTGTCGAGCCGATCATACGCGTAGCTGACGAGCTGCCAGTTGACGAGGTCTTTGGATTTCATGATGGGCACGCCCGGCGAGAGGTGCATGGTGGTGCTGCTCATGTAATACGTGTCGCCATTGCGGATGACAGAGATATCAGGCACGTCCGCATAAATCACCGGGTTGCCCTGCTGTTGCGCGAAGGCAGCCAGGGCGGACCCGAATATAATGGATACCAGTAAGAGTAGTTTTTTCATGGTTAAAGCGTTAGGTGATCAACGGTGGTGGTCAGTACATTGCTGGTGGCGGGGTTGGCAACGTTTGGCTGTCCGCCCCCGACGCTGATCATGATGTTGCCTTTCGGCGTATAGGCGACCCCGTTATTATCCAGCAGCGTGGTTGCTTCCGGCGTAATGGTAAAACTGATTTGTCTGGATTCGCCGGGGCGGAGGCAGAGGCGCTGGAACCCACGGAGTGACCGTACGGGAGCGCCGTTGATACCCGGGTGACTAATGTACAGCTGCACTACTTCTTCTCCCCCCACCTTACCACTATTGGTTACCACCGCCGTAACGGTGTTGCCTTTCAGTTGCAGTTGCTTGTAGGTAAAGCGGGTGTAGCTGAGGCCATAGCCAAAGGGATACAGGGGCGTTCCTTTGAAATAGCGGTAGGTGCGGCCTTTCATGGAGTAGTCGCTAAAGCCGGGCAGGTCATCGTCCGACTGGTAGAAGGTAACCGGGAGGCGGCCGGAGGGATTGTAATCCCCGAACAGAACGTCCGCGATGGCCGTACCTGCCTGCTGGCCGCCGTACCAGGCGTTGAGGATGGCAGGGAGGTGTTTATCTTCCCAGGGGCAGGCGATGGCGCTGCCGGTCATCATCACAAACACGACCGGTTTGCCGGTGGCCTGGAGTGCCTGCAGGAGCTGCGTTTGCACGGCAGGCAGGAGGATGGAGGTTCTGTCGCCCCCGTTGAAACCCGGTACTTTCACCGGCATTTCCTCTCCTTCCAGTTGCGGGGAGATGCCGCCGGCAAAGATGATGGCGTCCACGTCTTTCAATCGTTGCGCGAGCGCGCTGAAATCCGTTTTCACACGGTTGCCTGCCTTGAGGCGGATGCTGGCGTTGCCTTCGTTTTGATAGAACTCTACGACGATTTTGTAGCTGCTGTCCTTTTGTACCGGCAGCTGGAACTGGCGTGCGCCCCAGCGGTTACGCAGCCAGGCGTCAATCCTGAGTCTACCGTTAACGTATATACGATAACCGTCGTCCGCATCCGCTTCAAAGTTCATCGTTTCCGTGGCGGGCGCTTTCAGGAAGGTGGTATAACGGCCGGAAAACCTGGTGGTATTGAGTCCTGCCGCCGGCGTCTGGCCTTCTGGCCAATAGTGATCGATTTCCTTTTCCAGGGCGGTTGCCAGCGGCGTACCTTCCAGGTTGTCGTTGTTGAAATATTCCGCCTGCACGCCGGGCTGATTATTAAAGGAAAGCAGCGGCGCGATGTCGCGGTAAACGAGCAGGGTATCGTCCGTATAATTAATCGCTTTTTCGTATATCGTCTCCACGTTAGGGCCCAGTTTGGCTTTGATGCCATCCAGCAGCGTTACCACGCGGGAGGGCATGCCGTTGTAGTTGCCCAGCACGGCGATCCTGTTGTCCGCATTAGGACCGATGACTGCGATCTTTTTCAGGTTCTTGCGGAGGGGCAGCAGCTGGTTGTTGTTTTTCAGCAGTACGATGGACTCCCGGGCCATTTTCAGCGCATGCGCCACGTGCTGCGGGGATTCCAGCTCCGCGCCGGAAGTTTGCGCGTATGGCACCATGGCCGGCGGGTCGAACATGCCGAGGCGGTAGCGGATGGTGAAGAGTTTTTTCACGGAGGTATTGATCTGCTCTTCGGAGATCATGCCGTTTTTCACGGCGTTCACCAGCGTATAGTACACGGAGGTGCCGCATTCAATATCCGTTCCGTGCATCACGGCGTCCACTGCGGCGGAAGCGGAGTCCTTATGCGTTTTATGGTATTTAAAGAAGTCGTCGATGGCCCAGCAGTCGCTCGTTACATAACCGTCGAATTTCCATTTATTCCGCAGGATGTCCACCATCAGCAGGTCGTTGGCGCAGCAGGGCTGGTTGTTTACCGCGTTATAGGCGCACATGACGCCGGCGACTTTTGCGTTGACGATCAGCTCATGGAATGCCGGCAGGTAGGTATCCCAGAGGTCGTAGGCGGATGGCGAGAAGTTATCGACGTGGCGGCTGGGTTCCGGGCCGCTGTGCACTGCGAAGTGTTTGGCGCAGGCGGCTGCTTTCAGGTATTTCGGATCATCGCCCTGCAGGCCGCGTACGAAGGCGGCGCCCAGTTTGGCGGTGAGATAGGGATCTTCCCCATAGGTTTCCTGGCCGCGGCCCCACCTGGGATCGCGGAAGATATTGATGTTGGGCGTCCAGTAGGTGAGGCCCATATAGCGCTGGTGGCTCTTCCCTTCTGCGGTTGCGCGGTTATGAACGGCGCGGCCTTCGGTGGCGGAGTAATCGGCCATGAGGTGTAATGCCGCCGTATCCCAGGTGGCCGCCATGGCGATGGCCTGTGGGTAGGACGTTACGGGATATGGCGTACGTGCGACCCCGTGCAGGGTTTCGTTCCACCAGTCGTACGCCGGAATCCCGAGTCGCGGTACGGCCGGCGCGGCATTCAGCATTTGTTTCACTTTTTCCTCCAGCGTCAGGCGGGATACGAGGTCTTGTACCCGTTGCTCCACGGGCAATGCCGGGTTCCACATGGGGTAGCTCTTGTATTCCTGTGCGAGCGCGGGGGTGGCAATAGCGATTAGTATGAAAAAGAATAGTTTTTTCATTTATAACGTGGTTGACATTTGTGTGCCGGCGTGCCGGCAAAGAACTGTTAGACAATCATCTTCAAAGGGTAGAATACTTTTTATAGGCTGCGGTATCCACGGGTTTGAAGAGGAATTGCGAATAGAGGTAGAGGCCATTTTTCCAGACTTTGAAGTCGTGTACGCCTGGTTCTATGTAGTAGATATGCGGCACCTGGTGCTGGTCGAGGTACTCGTGCGTTCTGCTGGTGAAGGTGATGAGCCGGTCGCCATCGCCGCAGGAGAGAAACAGGAGTTTGAGTTGCTGTTTGGCTTTTGCGGGATCGGGCACGAGCAGCTCCGGGCTTTTGGTATTTGGCGCGGCGGAGAAAGCGCCTACCCAGGCGAACTGGTCTAGGTTGCCGAGGCCGAAGTTAAGCGACTGCCCTCCTCCCATGGAGAGCCCTGCTATGGCGCGGTGCTCGCGGTCCTTCAGGGCAGGGTACTGCTGTTCGATGAAGGGGATGAGGTCCTGCAGCAGGTCTTTTTCGAAGGTGGCGAATGCTTCCACTTTATCCCTGGCCATGATATCGCCGGTGGCGCGGTCATCTTTCATCGCGCGGCCGTTGGGCATGACTACGATCATATCGGCCAGCTTATGATCCGCGTACAGGTTGTCGAGTATGACCTGTGGCTGACCGCCGTGGAGCCATTCAAATTCATCCCCGCCGATGCCGTGGAGGAGGTACAGCACGGGGTACTGCTTTTGCGGGGAATATCCCGGCGGCAGGTACACGAGGGCTCTCCTGGTGGCGCCAACTGTTTTGGACGGGTATTGAATGGTGTCGATGACGCCTTTGGCGGTTTGTGGCCGGGGCGTATCGAAGCCTTCCGGCGCGTGCCGGAGGGTGGTTTGAGCGGTTACTGCGCAGTTATAAAACATGAAGAGACTGGCAGTAAGAAGAACTTTTTTCATAACGTTTTTTTTGGGCATCTAATCTTTATAACGTGTCAAAATATCCTAAAAGGATGCAGGGCTGAGGCTATCAGCTGTTCACTAAACAGTATAATGGATGCTTGGCGTGCAAGCGTAGACTAAAGTAAAAAATAAATTGTAATTGTGACAATTATTTTCCGGGAAGAAAATTGGCGTTAGGGTTATTATTAAATATTTTAATTTATTTTTTTGGGGAGATGGAGGAGGAACCAGGGTATAAATGCCTGGTTATTTTTAAAATATCACTGCTCCATATGCCGTACTTGAAAGAAGTACCTTAATGCCTGGCGCTGTCCTGAAATTCCCTGACTCTTTCGTTCCAGCATTTGATCTGTCTTTTTAGCCGCTGTTCTTTTGAATTGTAGTAATACAAGGCGACGCACATCAAAAATAAAAACCCCAAAAGGTAATACCGTGTCTTCATCTTTTTAAGGCTTAGCACTTTTAAGCAAAAAACAATCAATCCCCGCTAAAATCATCCCACTCTGCAATCGATTGAATACCTATTTTAGTCATAGTATCGGTAGTGCCCCCCCTTCGAGAAAAAGGAATATACCCCGTACTTGCGCATCACCCTTTCTTATATAAACAACCAAAACTATGACGCTTAATTCTACGTTAAAAAAACGGCATTTCCTACAACGCAGCTGGATAGCAGCCTGCTTCCTGGCGGTAGGGATCACCCAAACCACCACCGCGCAAACCGTGCGCACGGCCGCCAGCGGCTCCCAGTTAAACGCCGCTATTGCCGCATCAGCGCCGGGCGACACCATCGTGATGATGAACGGCGTCTGGACGGACGTCAGCATCAACTTCGGCGCTACGGCCACCGCTACCCGGCAGGTGGTGTTGCGGGCGCAAACGCCGGGGAAAGTTATCCTGACGGGCGCCTCTACCCTCACCTTCTCCGCTCCCAACCTCGTGGCCAGCGGGTTGTGTTTTAAAGGCGGCGCGCTGAGCAGCGGGGCTATCGTCAACTTCAACTCCTCCAACTGCCGGCTGACGAATACCGCCTTCATTAAATACAATCCACCGGTGAGGTCCACCAGCTACTACTGGGTGTATTTTAAAGGCTCCTATAACCGGATGGACAAATGTTACTTCACCGGCAAGAACCACCACCAGCCGGCCGTTGGCAATCACGCGTCGGGCGCCCGTTACAATAAGGTGGACAGCTGCTTTTTCCAGAACATGGGCGGGTCCGGCAACGGCTCGGAGATATTCCGCGTCTGGGGCTATGGCCGCTATGATGAAATGGGCACGGACGGCGCATTCTTTACGATAGAAAACAACCTCTTTGACGCCGCGGAAACGGCGGGACGTTACGCGCACAATACGCCAATACTGACAACCCGGCTGAGAATTTCACCAGCCTGACGGATAATCAAAAATCCACCCGCTACTACATTGATCAGCCGGCAGCGTGGATCCTGTACATCTCCAAAACGCCGGAGGTATTGGTGAAATATACGCTGACCGCTCCCGCAGGAGCGCCAGCGTTGAATCCCCGCAACTGGCAGCTGCAGGCTTCGAACGACAGCCTCAGTTGGGTTACGCTGGATAGTCGCACCGGTGAAACGTTTGACTCCACCGGCATCACTAAAACCTATCCCATTACCGATACAACCGCCTACCGCTACTTCCGCCTGAACATCACGGCCAACAACGGCGGGGCGGGGCTGCAACTGGCGGAAATAGAACTCCTGAAAAATCCGCAGCAGCAACCCGCAGCGGAGGATCCGTTCGATATTACGGACAACAAGGGCGTTATCACTGCGCAATACACGAACAGCTCCAAGCCGGCGGAAAACTTCCCCAGCCTGATCGACAATAAGGCGACTACCAAATATTACATCAGCGGCAAAACCGCCTTGTGGGTGCAATACAAGTCCAGCGTGCCTGCCATTGCAGTTTCCTATACGATTACTTCCGCTAACGACGTAGCCACGCGGGATCCGAAGGACTGGACCTTCCTGGGCTCAACGGACGGCGTGAACTGGGTCACGCTGGATACCCGCAGCAATGAAACCTTTACCGGCAGGAACCAGCTGCGCCTGTTTACCTTTACCAATACCACGCCGTACCAGTATTACCGGCTCAACATAACCGCCAATAACGGTTACGCAGGTACGCAGTTTGCCGAATGGGAAATATTTCAACGGAAGAAGCAGACCGTCTCTATTGGCGACATCCCTGAGAAAACCTTTGGGGACGCGCCTTTTGAAGTAACGGCCACCGCCAGCTCCGAGCTGGAAACCACCCTGGAAGTGCTCTCCGGCCCCGCCACATTTGACGGGGAAATGCTGACGCTGACCGGCGCAGGCACGGTAACGCTGCGGGCTTCCCAGGCAGGGGATGATTTCTACTTCCCTGCTGCGGATACGGTTTCGTTTACGGTAAATAAAGCTGCGCAAACTATCACCTTTGCCCCTATCCCTCCCAAGGCGGTGGGCGAACAGACGCTGCTGAACGCCAGCTCCAGCGCGGGCCTGCCGGTGGCGTATGCAGTAGTCGCTGGGCCGGGAACCATTGCTAACGGGCAACTAACGGGTACGGCTGAAGGAGAAGTGCGCATACTAGCCACCGCTGCGGGAAATGAAAACTACCTGCCGGCGGACAGCGTTGCGCAATCAGTACTGATATACGGACTTGACAGCAAGCATGACGGCATCAAGATCATGGTGTACCCCAACCCTACTCACGGACTGCTGAAAGTGAAGCTGGACAACAAGGATGACGGTAAGCAATACCTCATGCAGCTGTTCGATATAAATGGGTTCCTCGTAAAATCGAATATGATCCGGAAGAACGACAAAAAATTTGAGATTGTGCTGGATATCTCGGCTTGCCAGACCGGGGTGTATTATTTGTTTGTGTACGATGGCGTGCACAAGTGGGTGAAGCTGGTGACGAAGTATTAAACTGGTAACGGCGATGCGTCACCCGCATCGCCGTTGTTTTATACGAGTAAAAAAAAACCTCCCGCGGGAGGTTTTTTTTACGTTCATCCTGTCTGCCAGACTTTATAAAGAGAGCCCCCCGTCGCAACGTATAACCGTTCCCGTTGTATTGCCATTACCCATGAGAAATACCACCGCATCGGCAATCTCCTCCGGCTGTGCTATGCGGCCGGTAAGCGTTTGAGCGGCGAAGTGTTCAAATGCGGCTGCCTTTTCGGCGGCGGACATACTATCCCACCAGGGCGTGTCTACTACGCCCGGCGAAACGGCGTTTACCCGTAAAGGTTGTAATTCTTTGGCGATGGAAGGAATCATCAATTCCAGCGAACCGTTGATAGCGGCAAGGCCTGCCACTCCCGGCTGGTGCATGGCAGCGGAGGCGGCGGTGATCAGCGTGATGCTGCCCGATGTATGGAGGTGTGGTATAGCCGCCTGTAATGTATTTAACTGCGGCCAGAATTTACCTTCAAAGCCGGTGCGGAGGTCGTCCAATGGCAGGGATGCAAATGCCCCGGCGCCTTTGCCGCCGCTGAGGGCCAGCACCAGGTGGTCGATCTTGCCGGTGCTTTGAAAGAATTGTTCCAGCTCCGGCCGGTTGTTGCTGTCGACAACGGCAACGGTTATACGTGGGAGTGCCGCTTTGGCTTGTTGTAACTTTTCCGCGGAGCGACCTGTAACAATCACTTCCGCTCCTGCTTCCTGTAGCAGTTTTGCTGTGGTAAAACCAATCCCGGTGGAACCGCCTGCAATCACTACGCGTTTGTTTTCGAATTTTCCTGGCATATCGTTGAAATTTTATACCAGCAAATTTCGTAGGAAAGCAGCAGGCGGTTGTTATCCCATTGCTGCCATCACTTAACCGGATTATGCATTTTTCCGGAAAGCCTGGGGCGTTTCCCCGGTATGTTCTTTAAAGAAGCGGGTGAAGGCAGCGGGATCGCTGAAATCCAGCTGGAAGCTGATGGTAGAAATGGGATCGTCCGTATAGCGGAGCAGGGCTTTGGCTTCCCGCACCAGCATGGTGCTGATGGCGTCGGAAGCGGTATGGCCGGTGGCCTCTTTGATGGTCCGGTTCAGGTGGTTGGGCGTAACGCCCAACAGGGCGGCATATTCGGCCACCTTGCGCTTTTTCAGGAAGTGCCGGCTTACCAGCCTTTGGAACCGCGGCACGAGGTAACCTACCCGTGTATCCGTTTTAGTCAGGTGCAGCCCCTGGGCGATGTAACTGCGTTTTATTTCCAGCAGCAGGAGGTAGAAATACATACGCACCGCCTTTTCCCGGCCGGGGCGCAGGGTTTGCAGCTCCTCGTTGATGCGCCCCGCAAAATCGGCCACCCGGGTGATTTCTTCCGGGGTGAGCTGGATGAAGAGTTGCCCTTCCACGCAGAAGAAGGGAAATTCTTCCGACAGGCAGTCAGGGCGGATATAGTCCCCTAGGAAGTCGCCCTCAAAGAGGACGTAATAACCGAAGGTACCGGGTTGAATATTGGATTTGCTGAATACCAGCCCCGGGTAGGTAAAACTACAGGTCCCCGGTTGGTGGCGAAACTGTTCCAGCCCCAGCTGCACATCCACGCCCCCGCTTAGGGTGATACTGATGCGGAAAAAATCCGATTTCAGCGGCCCTATGGAGGATACCAGTCCTTCGCTGCTATATATTTCAAAGCCCTTTATCTTTTTTTCCGGGGAGATATTATTATATCCGAAGGACGAGCGATCGTCCGCTTCCCGGTGAAGATGCCGAAAGTCGCCAAGGGTGTAATGCGGCAGTTTTTTATGTAGCGCGGGTTGTTTTGCCATGGGTTTCCTGTGAAGGGCTTAAAGATAGTAATAAATATCCTGATCCGGCAGCCTCCCCGATTCCATTCTTCATCTTCCCTTCATCTTCCCCTGCTAGCTTTGTGTTAACACAAAAAAATTATTAACCATAAATTCTGAAAGATGAAAGCAAGTTCATTCCTGGTTGCCGCCCTGCTGATGTCCGGGGCCGCCTTTGCGCAAACTACTGAAGTAAAACCTGCACAGGTGAAAGCCGGCAGCAAAACCAGCGTAAACGCTACCGCCGGCAATCAGCAGGTATCCGGCAATGCCGCTACTTCCGCTAACATCAAAACCGGTTCAAACGGCACGCAGGCCAGTGCCGCACATAGCCAGGAAGGCGCTGTGACGGTGGACCCGGCCGTGGTAAATACTGCGAAGAGTAATGCGCAGGAAGGCGCGATCAATGCCGCCAATACCACCATGGGAGCAGTGAATGCACACACAGAAAGCGCCATCAGCGTAGTCAACACTGCTAACGCCAACGTACAAGCTAACGCCGCACAGGCCCAGGAAGGCGCGATCAATGCTGCCAACGCCGCCAATGCAGCAGTAAATGCACACACTGAAAGCGCCGTTAACGCCGCCAATGCAGCAGTCAAAACCCACACCGAAACCGCCGTTAACGCCGGCGCCGCTACCTCCAAAGCCGCTGCCGCCCGCGTAAAAGGCGCCGCCAACGTGCACAGCGCCGTAAATAATTCCCTGAAAATACAGGCCGCTCCTGTACGGGTACAAACCATCACTACAGGAACACTGGGCCTTAAAGGGCTCTAATCCTAAATAAATACAGGTTTTTGCAGGTATCAACTTCCGCAAAAACCTGTATTTTTATGTCCAATGAAGCAATTTTTAATATATCAGTTTGCATTTGCAGCCATCCTCGCCGTTGCCCGGCCGGTGGCCGCCAGTGCACGCGCCATGGGGAATGTAGCGGGAATGCACTGCACAGCTCTCCCATCGGATACGGTACCTCCCGCGCCTAAGCCCACCGAGGCCCCGCAGGACGGAAAATTGCCGGACATCATCAAAGAAGTACCAAAATCACGACGACAGGTAAAGCCTTTGCCAATACCTGCACCTATTCCGGTTAAACCCATCAAAATCATCAAGCCTGTGATCATCAGGCCCAAGGTGGGAATAACCCTTTAGAAACGCATCACCCATGAGCAAATACATCATGACGCTGATGCTGGCCTGGTTCTTCAGCCGGCCGGCGTTTGCGCAAACCGACACTACAACTGTACACAGCGCGGCCGACACCACTGCGGAGCGCAGCAAAACCACGCTCACCATCGGCGCCACCTACGTTTCGGACGCCAGCTATTACGGGCAAAAAGCCGCGGAAAGAATGCCGTACGTGGCCGCCAGCGCCGCTTTGCGGTTTCCGTTCGGACTCTACTTCACAGGCACCGGCTACCGGCTCCTCAACGACTCCGGCAGGATCGTTTCCGCCAGCGCGGCCGGCGTGGGATTTGAATGGAAGATGGGCAAAAAACTCACGGCCGACCTGAGTTACAGCCATACCTTCTACCCGGCCAACTCCCCGTTCCTGCAGGCGGCCAACCCGGATAATGCCAGCGCCAGCCTGAAGTACGCGTACTGGATGACCACCGGCATCAATGCCGACTACCACTTCGGCAAGCAGCAGGACGTATTTGTTACGCTGAGTACAGAAAAACAAATTTCCCTCGGCAGCATTTTCAAGGGAAAGGACCTGGTTACGCTCACCCCGCAACTGGAAGTTACCGGCGGCACCCAGCGTTTTTACCAGACCTACACCCGGGAGAAATTCCTCCGGGATAGCCTGCTGGGCATGCTTCCGCTGCCCGGCCTGCCCGGCCAGGGAAGCAGCAGCACCGAAACCGGCACTACCAGCAGCACGCAATTCAACCTCCTCTCCTATAACCTCCGGGTACCGCTGGCCTACCACAGGGCCCATTACATGCTGGAAGCAGCCTACCAGCTGTCCTTACTCGGGCAGAAAGCGGAAACGGGAGCAGGCAACCTGAATTCATTTTTTAATGTCAGCTTTTATTACCAGTTCTGATGCTATGAAAGTACTGATCGTAGAAGACGAAAGATCGATGGCCGCCGAAATTGAAGCCTTCCTGACCAAGGCGCAATACAGCTGCGACCTGGCTTTCACGGCCAGGGAAGGACTGGAAAAAATAGAGGACAATGCCTACAACTTCATCCTGCTGGACCTCGGCCTGCCAGACAAAGATGGCCTTATGCTGCTGAAGGAAGCGCGGAAAAGCTGCCCGGATGCGGCTTGTATCATCCTGTCCGCACGCGGGCAACTGGAAGACCGCATCAAAGGGCTGGACCTCGGGGCGGACGACTACCTGCCCAAACCCTTCTCCCTGCTGGAATTGCAGGCAAGGATGCAGGCAGTGTTGCGCCGGAAATTCGGCATGCAGGATGCCACCATCGTCATCGGCGATTTTAAGGTGGACCTGCAAAAAAGGACGGTGAGCTGTAACGACGAAGCCGACATTGCCCTATCCAAAAAAGAATTTGACCTGCTGAGTTACCTGCTCCTGCACAAGAACCGGCCGGTGACGCGCATGCAGCTCAGTGAACACATCTGGGGCGGCTTTGCCGATGATGATTACGATTCCAATTACATTGACGTGCATATAAAAAATATCCGCAAGAAGCTTTCCGCCCGCGCGCCGGTGGACTGGCTTCAAACGGTGCGCAGCGTTGGTTATAAAGTAAAAATCTGACCGTGAAGCTCTTTACCAAACTCACCCTCTTTATCACGCTTTCCAAACTGGCCATCGTAGCGCTGTTCGTATGGCTATTGCCTTTTTTGGTCAACCGCATTGCTTTTCAGTACAACGATTACTACCTGAAAATGCAAAAGAAAAAAGTATTGCAGGTGATTGGCAAAAGCGGCATAGATGCGTATTTACAGGGAGAGCCCAGCTATGGCAGCTATACCATGCTGAAAGAAGAGTATATTTCACTGGAGCCCGCCGGCAAAATTCCCGTGCCGGACACCATTACCACGCAACAGCGTGTAGTCGAGGGCGATACCCTCACCTACCGCGTGCTGAGCTATACATTCCGGGATCATCAGCACAGTTACATGCTGGAAATCGGTAAAACGACGGCCAGCATCGGGCAATATAACCAGCCCTTACAGCGCGTGGCGCTGTATGTGCTCATCGCGCTGATCGTGAGTACGATCGTACTCGATTTTATCTACACCCGGTTGTTGTTACGGCCATTATCCGCCATCATTCACAAACGCTTGCAGCAGGCGAAGTTTCCGTTTAAGGAAATCCCTCCGCCGTTGCAAACTACCACTACGGATTTCCGTTACCTGGACGATGCGCTTACCGCCCTCATGGGCCAGGTAAGGGAAGCGTTTGAGAAGGAACGGGAATTTACCGCCAATGCTTCCCATGAGTTGATGACGCCGATCGGCATCCTGCAACATAAGATGGAAAATCTCCTGATCGAAGAGTTGCCGGAGGCAACGGAAAAAAGGATCATGGATATGATGAAGACCTTGCAGCGCCTCAAAAAGATCGTGCATTCGCTCCTGCTGATTTCCCGGATCGAGAACAACCAGTTTCCCCTTTCGGATAGCTTTGCCGTCAGCGGGCTGGTGACGGAGGTCCGGGAAGAGCTGGAACACCGGTTGGTGGAACAGCAGCTGAGCTTCCGCATGCAGCTGCCGGGTAAGGCGGTCCTCACTTCCCTGAACCATGACCTGATTTTCCAGCTCGTCTATAACCTGCTGAACAATGCCATCCGGTACAACAAACCCGGCGGCGCCATCATCGTCAGCGAAACCAACCTGCCCGGAAAGCCTTACCAGCTGCACATCCGGGACACCGGCATCGGCATCCCGAAGGAGGCGCTGGGCAGCATCTTCCAGCGTTTCAAAAAAGTGGAGAAGAAGGAAAATGAAGGCTACGGGCTGGGCTTATCCATTGCGCATACTATTGCGAAGTACCATGATATTGAGATCAGCGTGGCCTCTACACCGGGCGAGGGCACGGTGTTTACGCTGACTTTCCCCGGGGAAGCTCAGCGCTTGCCGTAATAATTTTTCATCACCTGCCAGGCTTGCTTCCGCTCTCCTTTCTCGCTCAGCAGGCCTTTGCGGTTATAACCTTTTTGGTACACGGGGTGCATGCGGCCGGGGGATTTGTAATCAAACAATATCCAGGGGCATACGCCGGCCAGGTGCGGGATATTTTCAAACATCGCCAACTGCTTCCTGTAAATCTCCGCCTGGTAGGCTTCCGACCAGGAGGCGGCCATATCCTCCGGTTCCTTCCGTTGGCCGTATAAAGCTTCCCCGCCAAATTCAGAGATCATCACGGGTTTATCACCGAAGGCAAGCCGCCATTTTGTATCAGCGGGGTTGCCCTGCCAGGGCACGTACCAGCCGATGTATTCATTCACGCAAATGAGGTCCGCAAAATGATAGAGTGTATCCGTTACCGTTACCACATTGCCGGCGTATTGCTGGGTGTTGGTCACGTGGGTGACCAGGCGGGTGGAATCCAGTGCGCAGCAGGCCGCGGTGAGTTCAATGAGCGCCTTGTTCCTGCCGGGGGTGGAAGGGTATGTTTCGTTGGAGAGGCTCCAAATGACCACGCCACAGCGGTTTTTATCCCGCCGGATCATTTCCTTCAGCATGGTTTCCATCTTCACGGGCACGGCAGCGTCCGAAAAATTAATATGCTGGTAGATGGGCAGTTCGTCCCAAACCAGGAGGCCCATTCTTTCCGCCAGCCTGATGGTTTGTTCATTGTGGGGGTAGTGTGCGAGCCGTACCAGGTTGCAACCCAGGTCCTTTGCTGCGCGGAGCAGCACGCTGTCGTCCGCCGCGGTAGCGGCTCTTGCGCCGGTGTAGGGGTTTTCCTCATGGATGTTCACCCCTTTCAGGAAGATGGGGTGAGTGTTCAGCCATACCTGTCCTGCTTTCGTTTCAATGCAGCGGAAGCCGATGGTATCTGTAACAGCTTCCGCGGAGGTTTCCAGTACCACCTGGTATAACTTAGGGGCGGCCGGGGACCATGGCTGCACCTGCGCCGGAAATTCCATATATGCGTAACCGTTAGCATCCGCAGTTATTTTTTTCCTGATGCGGAGTTCGGGGATGTTAAGGCGCACCTCGCTGCCGGCGGCCTGCGGGCCTTTCAGCTGCACGGTGGCGGCGATGATTTTCAGGCTGCCTTTTTTGAGCTGTACCGTATAGTCGTCCACGTAAGTAGCGGGCGTTTCGATAAGCCAGACGTTGCGGGTGATGCCGCCGAAGTTCAGCCAGTCGAACCCAAAGGAAGGCAGACCACTGAGCTGGCGCTGGTTGTTGGTTTTGACCACCAGGGCGTTCTCCCCGGCCTTTACCTGGCTGGTAATATCAAACTGAAAAGGCGTAAAGCCGCCTTCGTGGCTGCCGAGTTTTACGCCGTTCAGGTACACATCCGCCAGGTAGTTCACCCCTTCGAAATAGAGGAATAATCGTTTATCCGTGGGCGTATGGTTAAACGTTCGTTTGTACCAGACGGTACCTTCAAAATAGGTAAGCTCCGGGAGCTGGGAGTTGAAATCGCCCGGAACGCGTAACATAGGCCCGTTGTCGAAGCCGTATTCAAAAAAATCCGTCTTTTTTTCCGGCTTGCGTTCCTGCCAGACCTTGAGCCACTCCCCCGTGTTGTTAGGATCAATGATTACCTGCCAGGTTCCGTTGAGGGACTGCTTGCTGCGGGCAACGGGGTTGACCATCGCCGTTTGCGCCGCTGCCTGCCCCGTAAGGCGTAGTAGTACAAATAAGATGAAAATGCTCCGTGCTGTCATGCCGTAAAAATAATATTTACGGGCGTTTGCAAGGGGTTAAAATGTTGCGGATCAGGGTACCGGATGTTTCGTTCCTCCGCCGTGGGAACAGAATTCCAGCCGTTGAAGTGAGTGACACAACGATGCCCGATAGTAATCCCAACGCTGGTCACCTCATCCTTTATTATAACCGGGCATCATTGCGATCAGAGGTTATTTTTTACAAATTCCTGCATATAATTTTTGATGAGCTGCCTCACCGCACGGAACTGTTGGCGGACCTCCTCCTCCGAACCGGTGGCTTTGGCCGGGTCCGGGAAGTTTTCATGAAACTGCTGCGCCGTGGAGGGAAACACCGGGCAGCGTTCCTTAGCGTGGTCGCACACGGTGATTACGAAATCGAAAGGGATATGGCTGTACTCCGACAGGTTGTTGGAGGTATGGCCGGAGATGTCGATCCCGTCTTCCGCCATGGTGGCGATGGCCCGTGGATTGACGCCGTGCGTTTCCACGCCGGCGCTGTAAATTTCCGCTTTATCGCCGGCAAAGTGGCGCAGGTAGCCTTCAGCAATTTGACTGCGACAACTATTGCCGGTGCAGAGTACGAGAATTTTTTTCATACAGATTGATTTTGATGGAGGAGCCGGTTAGCAGCAACCCGGCGGGCAGCAGGCGGCGGCGGGCTTTTCCGCATATACGGTGATGCTGTAAATACCGGTATCCTCTGTACGGAAGGCTGCCAGCGCGGTTTCGTCCAGGTAGTTGGCCAGGATATCATCCGGAATGATAATCGGTTTTTCCTTTTGGATGCTGATGTTTTGAAAACCGTTTTGTGCGATCAGGCCCAGGTATTCCTCCCGCTGGATGGCGCCGGATACGCAGCCGGCGTACATTTCAGCGGCTTGTTGCAAGCCAGCCGGCAGCTGGCCGATTAGCACCACGTCGGAAATACTGAAGTGGCCGCCGGGCTTGAGTACGCGGAAGATTTCCTGCATCACGGCGTTTTTGTTTGGCACCAGGTTCAGCACGCAGTTGCTCACTACTACGTCCGCTACGTTGGCGGTAACGGGCATTTTCTCAATATCGCCCTGGCGGAACTCCACGTTGTTGTACTGCAGCTTTTCCGCGTTGGCGCGGGCTTTTTCGATCATGGCCGGGGTGAAGTCAATGCCGATCACCTTACCGGTTTCGCCGGTTTCATGGCGGGCAATAAAGCAGTCGTTCCCCGCGCCGGAACCGAGGTCTATCACGGTATCGCCTTTTTTGATTTTCGCAAACTGCGTGGGCAGGCCGCAGCCGAGGGCGAGGTCCGCATCCGGGTTGTAGCCTTCCAGGGCGGAGTAATCGTCGCTCATGATATTGTACACCTCCGTGGAGCAACAGCCGGAACCGCAGCAGGATGCCGCATTGGTGGATTTATCCTGCAGGGCTATTTCGCTGTATTTCTGTCTGACGAGGTCTTTCATTTGTTCGTCCGTAGGCATGGCAGTGGATTTAATGTATTATTGCAATATTACAATGATTGATGATAAAAAATTTAGCAGCAGCTCTTTTTCGGGTCTACTTCCTTGAAGAAGGCCTTAAACACGTCCCGGTACTGCTTCCAGACTTTCGGATTAATGCAGTAGCAAACGCTGGCGCCTTCGATGGAGCCTTGTATGATGCCCGCCGTTTTCAGCTCCTTCAGGTGCTGAGAGGTGGTGGCCTGCGCCAGCCCGAGTTCATCCACGAGGTCGCCACATACGCAGGCGTTCTTCTTCACCAGGTATTGCAGGATGGCGATGCGCGCCGGATGCGCGATAGCCTTGGCCATAGCGGCAATCTCATTCTGCTGTTTTGTAAATAAGTCTGTCTTGGTAGCGCCCATCTTTAATCATTGTATTATTGCAATATTACGATTAATGAATTAAATACACCGAAATTTTTTTGGGGGGAGAGAAAGATTTAAGGCTGCTGCCGGAAAATACTACCGTCCGCACCCTGGCAAATGCGTTTGCCATATGCCAGGGGTCCGGTGTTGCCGGTAAGCGTACGCCCTTCGGTTACCTTAGCGCCGCTTGCCGGCCGCGCACCCTACCGGCAATACGATTTTGAAATCCGGATGCGGCACCTCCAGGAAGTCCGTGCTATACACGGCTTTCAGCATATCCAGTTCCGCCGGCCCCCCACTGCCTGCGGGCACTACCCTCCTGTCCACCATAAAATAGCAATCATCCGCAAACTGGCAGGCCAGCGTGGGGTTATGCATTACGGCAATCACCGTGCGGCCCGCCGCCACAAAGGATTTGAGCTTATGCATTAAAAAGTGTTGGTAGTAGACGTCCAGGTGGTTGGTAGGCTCATCGAGGATAATGATGTCGGGGTCCTGCATGAGATGTGCAGTATAAGGGAGCGGTGTTAAGGCTGGATTATGAGTTTGTGCCGGGATGGTTTATTACTACCAAAGGCATCTTTGAAACCAGCAGCCAGACGAAGGGCAGCAACGCGGCGGGCAAAAACTTCCGCCAGAACATAGGCGTGCTGGCCGGTTTTGAGTACAAGCCGGTTGCCAGCCAAAACATGAAGTTGTTTGGTTATTACTATAACAACCAGGTCAAATACAGGCGCCTGGTAGCGGACGCGAATGAGCAGCAGCGTTCCAGCCTGTTTGCCGTTGGGGTATTGTACCTGGTAAATGCATTCTAAGTTGAAGTTATATGAAAGTGGTACGTTTCGGGGTTTCGATTGAAAAAAATGTCCTGGAGTTATTGGATAATTACATGGCGGATAACCAGTTCCCCAACCGGTCGCAGGCTATCCGCCACCTGATCCGGCGGATGGAGGTGGAAAAGCAGTGGCAGACGGACGAGGTGGTGGGCGGCTCTATCACCCTGCTGTTTGATCATCACAAGCGGGATCTGCTGGACAAGATCACGGACATCCAGCATGATTACCATGAGTTAATCCTTTGCTCCCAGCACATTCACCTGGACCACGACAACTGCATGGAGATCATTGCCGTAAAAGGAAAAGCATCCCTGTTGAAGCAGCTGGCCAACGCTTTGACAGCGGTGAAGGGGATTATACACGGGGAATTATCGATGACGAAGATCAGTTAAGGAACTATTGTTTGGTTAGAAAATGGCAATAAGAGGATGAAGAAGAGAGGGCGCCTGCACGCGAGTGGGGCGCCTTTCTCGTATCTGCCCGGAAGGATTCCGACAGTTGAAGAGTGCCTTTAAATTTGTCCATAATTAAATATTTGAGGAAAAGGATAAATACTAATACTATTTTGTTCTTTAAGGAATATTAAGGTCAACCAACGGCATAGGCGCATTAACAGAGTGCAAGGTTAAAGGCCTAAGCGTCGTTTTAATCCTGTGTCGTTGTTTTACCGATTAGGCTTCAAATAGAAATTCGGGGTAATACCCCATTAGCAAGGCTTTGATTGTAATCGGTAATGGTTGGCTATATTAAAACAAAATGATGGCACAGATTAAGTATTTCATTGGAACAGATATCAGTAAAGACTGGTTAGACATGTGTATTTATGGACCACAAGGTGTTTTGCATAAACAACAAATTAAAAACAAACCCGCCGCTATAAATTCCTGGATACGGCAAACATGCAAGAGCTTCGGTTATACTATAGACAGCAGCTTGTTTGCAATGGAATATACTGGAATCTATAATCATCATTTGTTACATATTCTGGTAGAATTAAGTGCCAAAATCTGGGTTATTCCTGGTGCCCAAATCACAGAAAGCAAAGGACTTGATCGTGGAAAAAGTGATGAGCAAGATGCACAACGGATTGCCATTTATGCATCTAAAAATCTAGAACAGGTAAGGCTCTGGAACCAACCACGAGAGGTGATACTGCAGTTAAGAACCCTATTAATGCTTCGCGATAAATACAAGAGCACCCAGCATCAATATGAAACAACACTGAATGAAAGTAAAACATTTAATACATCGACAACCCATACACTTATTGCCAGTCATTGCAAGGTAGCTATAGAACTCGCTCAGAAAGAAATTATTAAGCTGGAAAAGGAGATGAAGTCCCTTATCTCCAGCGATGAACGATTGGCAGAACTAGACGGATATATCCAAAGTGTAGACCAGGTTGGCTTAATTACTTCGGTTAGTATGATCGTAACAACTAATGAGTTCATAAATATCACGGAGGCTAAAAAATATGCTTGCTACAGTGGTGTAGTTCCATTTATGAACGCTTCAGGAAAACTTAAAAAAAGAGAAAGAATATCCCATAAAGCGAATAAAAACATTAAAAAATTATTTCATCTATTGGCCGTAGGATCAATCCGGTTTAAAGGGGATCTTAAGGATTATTATGATCGGAAAGTGGCAGAGGGAAAGCCTAAAATGAGTGTTCTCAATGCTATCCGAAACAAAATAATCCTCAGAATCTTTGCCTGTGTAAATGCGAGAAAATACTATCAAAAAAACTACCAGTATGATTTGGCAGTGTCATAGAAATCGACGCAACGGCGGCTCAACAGGCATCCTCCCGCCGGGTACCCCACCCTCCCCTCCCCCCGGAAACTGTTAATCCGCCCGGATGATTTAAATTAGCAGCCTATAGCTAGTTAATCCATGAGTAGAAAGGGGCTTTTTCTCGTATTACTGATCATTGGCACTGCGTTTTGGGGGATTTCCTATTCGGTGACGAAATGGGCGATCCACGGACAGTCGACCGCGACGTTCCTGTTCTGGCGGTTCATAGGCGCTACGCTGGTGCTGGCGCTGCTTTTCAGGAGGTATTTTAAAAAAATGGACCGGGCAGCCCTGGCAACGGGCGTTTTCCTGGGCGTGCCGCTGGTAATGGGCACCCTGCTGCTGACCCAGGGCATCCGGCAGACGTCCGCCTCGCAGGCGGCCTTTATTTCCGGGATTTGCGTGGTGCTGGTGCCGCTGTTCAAAATGCTGCTGTACCGCAGCGCTATGCCTTTTAAAGCCTGGTTTTCCGCGCTGCTGGCGCTTGCCGGCCTGTTTGTAATTTGTATTAAAGGCGAGCTTAAATTTTCCGCCGGCGATTTATATACGATTGCCGGGGCGGTGAGCTTTAGTTTATACCTGATTGCGGTGGAGCGCAAATCGGCCGTGGGAGAGATTATACCGACTATTGTGCCCATGTTTGCAACCTGCGCGGTGATCACGGGTGGCCTTGCCTTGTTTGACACTTCTGCCAACTGGCTGCCCGTCAGCACCGGCTTTTGGACGGGCGTGGGCTATTGCGCGCTGTTTTCTACCGCTTATATGTACACGGTGTCCAATATTGCGCAAAAGTATATCAGCGCGGAGAAGGTGGCGATTATTTACCTGCTGGAGCCGGTATTCGGGGCGCTGGCGGCGTATTATATGTTGCAGGAGGAGTTATCGTGGCGGCTGCTGGCAGGCGGCGGGATGATATTTGTGGCGACGGTGATTTCGGAGGTGGAGCTGAAGGGGAAGGGTAAGGAAACGATTCAGCCGGACGCGAAGTCCGGCTGCCATCTAACTTAATTGGTCTTTGCTTATGAGAAAATCTTTCTTTCCTGTTATTGTTTCTTCTCCGGCAACGCCACAAAGCGGATGCAATTCTCCCCGCTCAAATACTGCCTGGTGGCCTTGCTGATGGAGCTGCCGGTAATTTTGCCCAGCTGCTTTTCCAGGTCAGGCAGCGGTTTCAGCGCTTCTTTCCTTTCCACTTTCGCGGCAATGTACTGTAACCAGAACTCATTGCTTTTTACCTGTAACTCCACCTGCTGGCGTAATCCGGCTTTGTATTTCTGTAGTTCATCGGCGGTGGCGCCCTCTTTCCGGAGGTGCTCAATATCCTGCTGCACCAGTCCTACCAGGTGTTCCACATGTTCCGGCGCGCAACCGAAGGAGATGTTGATGGAGAAACGCTGATCCGGTTCCCTGCTCATGGACGCCTGTACGGACGGCGTGTACACTTCCCCGGCAGTTTCGCGAAGGCTGGTCAGCAGCCGGTATTGAAGGATTTCCGCCAGGGCTTGCAGCTGCATGCTCTCGTCCTCGCTGTATTTGCAGTCGCCATGATAAACCAGCAACACGGTGGCTTTGTTATCCTGCCCTTTTTCCACTGTTTTAACCAGCTTGCCTTTTGGCACGGAGGAGTGTAGAATCACCGGCTGTTCGTGCCGGTTCAGCGCCGGCAGCGCGCCCAGGTAAGTGGCCAGCAGCGGCGCAATGCTATCCGGCTGGAAGTTGCCGACGAATACGAAGTTGGCATCGGCCGCATCGGCAAAGCGGTCCTTATAAATTTCGTAAGCTTTTTCCAGGCTCACGCTATCCAGCCGCTCCTGCGTGACGGGGCTCAAACGATAATGATAGTTACTCAGCACATTGCTGACGGTATCGCTGAATACATTGCCCGGGTTATCGTACTTATTGCGGATTTGCTCGCGGGACCTGGCCACGGCGTTATCGAACAACACCGTATCCTTACGCGGCGCGGTGTAACGCAGGTAAATCAGCTGCAGGGCGGTTTCCAGGTCGTCCGTAGTGCAGGCGCCGCTGATGCCCTGACTACGGCCACCAATATACGCTCCCACGGAGGCGGACTTCCCGTTCAGCATGCGGGAGAGCTGCATGGGCGAGAAGTTCGCCAGGCCGCTGCCGGCAATAATGCCGATGGTATTGGAAGCGGTGGGATAATCCGCATCGCTGTATTTGTTGATACCGCCCGGCGCAAAGGAAGTAAACTGTATCTGGTCATTTTTATAGCTGGTAGGTTTGAGCCATACCTTCACGCCATTGCTCAGGGTGAGCTGTTCCACGCCTACGGCAGGGATTTTTTTGCGGGAGATGATCTTGCCGCCGGCGGGAATTTTCGGCAGCAGCGCTTCATTGGCCGCTACCTCTTTATACTGTTGCAACGATGCGGCGCTGATGGCAGCCAGCCATCCCTGTACGGTAGCGGAATCCGGCAGGTTTGCCTTCTCGCGCTCCGGACCTGCCACGAAAATATCGCGGTTATTGGCTGCAATGTATTGGTTGGCTACCGCTTGTATATCGGCCAGGCTGATGGCCGGCATTACTTTCTTCACGAAATCATATTCCCATGCAAACCCCGGCGTGGCGGCGCCCTGGAGGAAGTGCTGCTGGTACTCCGCCACGTAGCTGCCGGAAGCAGTTTTGCTTACTTCCCGGCTGGCCTTATCCAGGTTGGCCAGGTAGGCGGTTTTTACCCGGTCCAGCTCCGCCTGGGTAAAGCCATACCGCTTCACCTGTTCGATTTGCGACCAGGCCACGTCAAAAGCTTCCTTGAGCTTGCCCGGCTTGGCGGTAACGGAAAAGCCGAACTGCTCCAGTCCGCCGGTCAGGTTGCCGATACCGGCTTTCACCCCGAGGAAGGGCGGGTTCGGCTGTTGACTCAGCTCGCTCAGGCGGTAAGCCAGCAGCTGGTTAAAGAGCCCCCGTTTCATGGCGTTGAGGTAATCCGCCGTGGTCTTCAATTCCGTGCCGGGGTGTTTGATGATGATCTCGAGTTCCGTTGTTGTTATCTCCGGGTCCGTGAGGGACAGCCATTGATTTTTCCCCGTCAGCCGGATAGTGTAATCAGGCCTTGGGCGGGCGTTCGCGGGATTTTTCAGGCTGGCAAACTGTTGCTTTACCTGTTGCTCCACCTGGTCGGGATTGATATCCCCCACTATGATCAGGGCCTGCAGATCGGGCCTGTACCAGTCGTGGTAAAAACGGCGTATAGCCGTTACCGGGAATGTTTTCAAAATGGAGTCAATACCGATGGGCGAGCGGTAGGCGTACCTGGAATTATTCAGGATCACCGGCGTCGTCTTTTCCTGCAGCCTGGCGCCCACGCCTTCGCGCAGCCGCTTTTCTTCCAGGATCACGCCGCGTTCCTTGTTGATATCATCCGTTTCGAGCAAAGCGCCCTGCGCCCAGTCGCGCATGATTTCAATGCCTTTGGTCACCAGCGCGGGGTTGTTGGTTGGGATGGGCAGCTGGTACACGGTTTCGTCGTACGACGTATAGGCGTTCAGGTCAGCCCCGAATCGCACCCCTACTTTCTGCAGGTAGTCGATCAGTTCATTCTTGGGGAAATGCGTGGTGCCGTTGAAGTTCATATGTTCCATGAAGTGCGCCAGCCCTTGCTGGTCGTCATCTTCAAGGATGGAGCCTACCTTGTTGACCAGGTAGAACAGGGCCCGCTGCTGGGGCTCCGTATTCCTCCGGATGTAGTAGGTAAAGCCATTGGGCAGCTGTCCGGTTCTGACGGCGGTATCAAACGGGATCAGCTCCTGCTGCTGTGCGGTGGCAGTCTGCAGCGAGGCGGACAATAATATCAGCGCGGCGGCTGCCTTATAACGATGATGCATATACGTTTTTGAAATTGTTGTAACAATGAGTGCAAACACAACGTGGAATTTTAAAAGCTATAAGAGTTGCAGGATGCCTTCATTTTCAATGATGATCATGCCCTGCCGGTCAGTAGTGATGCCGGTTTCCAGCTTATAGGTGTAGTGCGGCACATGCCCTTTCATCACCGTAGGCAGGTAGCGGAACTGGATCTGCTCCCCTGCTTCCATCAGCGCGTGGCCCACTTCAAAAATGTGGGTGGAGATGATGAAGCAGCATTCGTGATACGCCGTAAAGGCGGACGTTACTGCCAGCGTGGCGTCGTAAGCGTCCTTTACGTTGGTGCCTTTAAACAGTTCATCGAAAATGATGAAGAGGGATTTGCCGGCCGCCACCTCTGCCGCCACGGTTTTCACGCGCAGCACTTCCGCGTAAAAGTGGCTGTAGCCTTTGTTGATATCGTCCGGCACATTCACGGAGGAATAGATGCCGTCCATCACGGAGAAGCGCATATTTTCCGCCGCCACGGGGAACCCCATGTGCGCCAGGTACACCAGGATGCCGGTAGATTTCATGAGGGTGGATTTACCCGCCATGTTGGCCCCGGTGAGGAAAAGGACGTTCCGGGCGCTGCTGAAACGCAGGTCGTTGCCTACGGCGTTGGATAAACCCGGATGCCGGATGCCTTCGGCGGACAGTACGTTGCCACCTTTGGGCAGCGCCGTGGCAAAGGAGAAGCCCCTTTCCCGCGCTACGCCTGCAACGGCGATATAGAGGTCCAGCTCATAAGTGAGGGCCAGCATTTTTTTCAGTTGCTCCCGGAATACGCCGGTCAGCAGGTGGCGTAATTTTGCCAGGGCAGAGAAGGACAAGTTTGCCCCGGATAAGCCCTGCAGCCGGGCATCCTGTACGATGGGCCTTACTACGCCGGCCCACTGTTCCCAGGGGGAATCCCGCTGCCAGCCTTTCTCCTCAATAGCTGCGAGCAGTATTTTGCAGGTCTGCAATACCTTCAGCGTGCTGCTGATCCGTTGTTGCTCCTGTTCAAAAGCTTCATCGCGGAGGATGACGTTGGCCAGCTTCTTCCTGCCCACGCGGAGGAAAGAGAGCAGGCTGCTGCTGTCCGTACCTTCGTCCACATAGGCTTCCATATTATCCAGGGCCTCATCCGCGAAGGGGAATTCCGCCGGGTGGGCCGTGAAATACTGCAGGATAGCGCTGCGCGCGTTGATCTGGCCGGCATCCGTCAAAGGCTGCAGGAACATTGCTTCCAGCAGTTTTTCCGCTCCCCTGGTTTTTACTTTATTAAACAGGCTGAATATCGAATGGGGGTTATACTTTCCCAGCAACGACAAATCTTCCAGTGTTTGTTTATCAGCAATAAAGCGCATGGTATATCCTTTATTGTTTTTTCCTGTTGAGAATATCCAGTATCCCTTCGTTTTGAATGATCAGCATTCCATGACGGTCCGCCGTGATACCGGGAGTGAGCTTGTGCGTATATACGGGCCTGTTACCTTCCATTAACGTTGGCAGATATACGAAATTGATATTGCTGCATTTTTCCTTCAGTACATCGCCGGCTTCGATGATGTGGGTAGACACGACGAACATGCAGTTCTTCCTGCGGGCGATGGCGCTGGTTACCGCTACGGTGGCCTCAAATGCGTCCTTCACGTTGGTGCCCCGGAAGAGTTCATCGAAGATGACGAAGAGGTATTTATCCCGGCTCAGCTCCCGGGCGATTTGCTTGATACGCAATACTTCCGCGTAGAAGTGGCTGGCGCCCATGGTCAGGTTATCCGGCAGGTTGATGGTGGTAAAAATGCCATCCCTGACGGAGAATTCCATTTTAGACGCCGGCACGGGAAATCCCATTTGCCCGAGGAACATCGCTATTCCCAATGCTTTCATGAAAGTGGATTTACCGGCCATGTTGGCGCCGGTGAGGAACACCACGTTGTTTGAAAGCGAGATGCTGATGCTGTTGACCACAGGGCTTTTCAGCGCGGGGTGGTAAAAATCTTCCAGGGTTACCTGCTGCAGTGTTTTATCCAATGCTACCGGGAATGCAAAGTTGTTGGCGACCGCTATTTTCGCGACCGAGAGATATACGTCCGCCAGGTACAGCTGCTGCAACAATTGCTTTATGGCCTCCCGTTGCCGGAAGCGGAGTATTTTATCGTACTCCGCTACCCTGGCAAAAGGTAATTTATGTTTTAAAGATTCCTGCAGCATGAGTTGCAATTCCTCCATTTGCAGGAGGGCATCCGCCATGGTCAGCTCCCTGTTGTGGGGGACTTGCTGTAGCCTTTCCCGGATGGCTGCTGCGAAGGAAACGGTGGTTTGCAGTATCCGGATGAGGCTCTCCACTCCCCTTTCAATGCCTTTGTACGCATTGTCTCCGGCGATGAGCTGGTTCAGCTTCCTGCCCAGGTTATCCTGCTGGTCGTTTAACCGGCTGCGTTCATCCGTGTTATCCAGGTATTGTTCCGCAGCGTCAAACCAGGCAACCTGGTAGGGGAACGGCAGCTCCGTTGCGGCAAAGGCGCGGATAACGCCGCTGCGGGCGTTGATCGCATCCTTGTCGGACAGCGGGTTGCGGAACATTTCTTCCAGCAGCTCCGCTCCTCCCCTGGTATAGGTATTGTTGAAGATGGCGTAGATGCCATCAGCGCCCTGTTTACCAAAGATGTTGAGGTCGGACAGCGTTTGTTTATCGGTCATTAAACTCATACCGTTACAATTTATTTTCTTTTTCTTCTGATGAGTAAAATGGTGCTGCCTATCAGCAGGAGCCCCGGGATCACGTACATGATGCCGGCTTTCACTACTTTCAGGCTGGTTTTGGAGAGGGTGGTTTCGTTATCTGAAGAGCGCGGGCGGCTCACATCCACGGGCACGGTGCCGTAGGACAGCCAGCCGAAGGTACCGGGGATAACGGAGAAGTTGGCGGCGCCGTATCTCCTGATTGGCGGCGTCATACCGCCGTTGCTGATGCAGTCCGCATCGCCCAGCACCATGATGCGCTGTTCCTTATTGCCCACTTTGCGGGTAAGCGCCATGGCGGTTACAAAGGTATCTACCCGTTCGCCGGCAGTGGCGTCAATGGTGGCAGAGTCGTTGACGTAGTCGATGGTCTGCACTTCATTCCAGGTTTGCATGGAATCAACGGTTTGCAGCACGGGCGTGGCTTTGAAGCCTTTATCTTCGGCCATTACGAGCCCTGCGGCTTTCACCATACCTACATACTGGTGGCGCTCCGTCATGTTGGCAAAGGTTTCCTGGAGCTTTTCCGCCTGCGGCGTGGCCACGCACATCACTACGTTGGAAGGCACATCCAGCTTAGGCTGCACCAGCTGGCCCGGTATGGTTTTTACGCCAAACTGAGCGATGAAATCTTCCATGGCTTTGGAACCCGGCTTCAGCGTTACGAAGAGGTTGCCGCCGGCAGCGATGTAAGCGTCGATCTTTCTTTTCACGGTGGAGTCCATGGCTTCTTTCATATCGGCAATCACGATCAGGTCCACGCCCTTGGGGATTTCCTTATCGCCGGAAAGGTCCAGCGTTTCCACGTCGCAGCCCTGGTTGGTGAGCGCGTAACGGAACGTTTTCACGGAGGAGAAGAGGGTGTAATCCCTGATGCGGTCGCCTTCGATGGCTCGCTCTCCCTGCCCACCGAGGAAGCCGATCCTAGGCAGCTTCATCACCATTCGTTTAAACATGGCCGTTACTTCCGCTTCCGTCGGGAATTTGAACATATCGTCATAAATCCTCAGCCAGGCTTTTTGGCCGTTCTCTCTTTCCACCAGGCGTACGAAAGTATTGCCTTCGTCCGTCAGGTCGATCTGTTTTTTGATTTGTGCCGGGGAGAGGAACATATCGAAATCCAGCTCCCGGAGCTCTGCCTCCTTGCGGGCCATTTCTTCCAGGCTCTTGCCTTTGTACACGAAATCGAGCCGTGGGTTATTGCTGGGTTTATCGTAATAGTACACGTATTTCATTTTGGTTTCCGGTTTGAAGCGGATGTACTGCTTCAGCCGTTCCTTATCTTCATTGACCTGGCTGGGGATGCCGTTGTAATATTCGCGGTCCAGCAGGTTCACATAAGTGGTGATGGTAAGGCCGCCGGTGAGCTTGTGCATGATTTCCTGGCTCTTGGGCGTGAGGGTGTTCCTTTTCGTTTCGGAAGCGTCGTAATACGCCATCAGCATAGGCCTGGATGTAGCGTAGCCCAGCATCATGGCAGCAACTACCACGAGGGCGTATTTGCCCCATACCATGGCAAAGCGTTGATGCGTGCGGTTTGCCTGCAGCTTCTGGACGCTGAGCATGAGGAACATGGCCGTTACGATCACAAAGTAGAGTACATCCTCGCTGCAGATGAGGCCCAGGATCATTTCATTACAACGGTTGGAGATGGACAGCCAGTAGGTGATATCCCTAACGAAGCTGATATCCTGCCATACCTGGCTCATATAGCCCAGCGCCGCCAGCAGCACGAGCGTACCAAGCGCGGCTACTACCTGGTAGGAAGTCAGGGACGACATGAATAGGCCGATAGCGGAATACGCGCACATCAGCAGGTAGATGGCCAGCAACCCGGAGAGTACGGATGGCAGGTCAAAATGCTTTACGTAGATCATCCCGATGATGACATACACCAGGAGGATGGCCAGCAGCAACCCGCTGTAGATCATCATGGCCAGGAACTTGCCCCGGATGATTTGCGAGGAGGTAACCGGGGAGGAATACAACAGTTTGATGGAACCACTGCTGAACTCCCGGCTCATGAGCCCCATGGTAAGCAACGGCATATAGAGGTAGAGGTATTTTTGGACGGCGGAGAGGAGCCCCAGCTGGCCGGCAAATAAGTTGGCAGTGATGAAGGAGTTGCCGAAGCCGATGTTCTGCGCATGCAGCACTTCTTTCAGCAGTCCGGCAAACACCATCCCGGTCTGGAATGCAAATACAACGAGGATCATCCAGGCTATGGGCGAATAGAAGAGGGTAAATAATTCAGCCTTGGCGATTTTATAAACACGTCTCATGAAATATCTTTTATCAGGTTTTTATTTGTTGGTTTTCTTGGATAACCTGGCGAATACCGCATCCAGGGAACTCTTTTCCACAATGAGTTCCATCAGTCCCCATTCATTATTTACGCTTTCGGCGGCCACGCGCTGCGCGGTTTTCTTTTCCCCGTCGTATCCCAGGCGGAACCGGTATGGGGTGAGCTGCTCCACGGATTTCACGCCTTCCAGCGCCATCAGCGCTTCGGATAGCGGCGGGGAGTCCAGCGTAATCACCAGCGTATTCGGCTCTATGTAGTTGTTAAACATTTCCAGCGATCCGGAAAATACCATCTGGCCTTCTTCGATCATTTTAATTTCCCGGCAGGTGGCCTGTACTTCCGTGAGGATGTGGGTAGACAGTAGTACGGCGCGGTCAGCGGATATCTGTTTGATGAGGTTGCGGACTTCCACGATCTGGTTAGGATCCAGGCCGTTGGTAGGTTCATCCAGCACCACAAATTTCGGGTCGTGTACAATGGCTTGCGCGATGCCTACCCGCTGCTGGTAACCGCCGGAGAGGTTGCGCAGGAGGCGGTCCCTGAAGTGCGCTACGCCACAGCGTTCCAGCGCATCCGCAACGGCTTTTTTCACGCGGGATTTTTCTACCATGCGGAGGTCCGCACAGTAGGTGAGGTATTCTTCTACGGTGAAGTCGTAATGCAGCGGCAGTTTCTGCGGCATAAAGCCTATATTCTTTTTGGCCTCCACCGGATTATCTTTCAGGTTAACACCGGCGATATACACTTCGCCTTTGGTTTGTTTTAATACGCCACAAATGATGTTCATGGTCGTGGACTTACCGGCTCCGTTAGATCCAAGCAGGCCAACAACGCCCTGACCGTTGATCTCAAAATTTATATCTCTTACCGCCCATTGCGCTGCGTAGCGGTGAGATAAGTTTTCAACTTTTACGATGGTGTTTTCCATTCATTACGGATTGTTTATTCAATAATATAGCAGGCATAGGCGTGGCCTACACGATGCTGGTGTGTTTTAAGATGCAGGGAATAAAGGCGGCGACCTGCTTTTTCAATCCCGGGGACTTTACGCCCCCGGGTGAAAAGGATAGTCAGGATCAATAGGTCGCATTCGCGATAGCGCGAACGTCAATGTTGTATTTGGACTTAAAGTAGGTTACCAAAAAATCGAATTTCTGTTTGATAAGCGGATACTTCAGGAACGGTTCCATTTGTGCATCCGTTCTGGTTGTCAGGTGGAAAAGATAAGCGCCCGCGTCTGAAGACTGCGCCGTACCCCAGGAAAACGTTCCATAGTACCACTCCTGCGCAGCGCCGTTGAAGGTACTGTAACTGGCCGGGAGAAAACCCCTTTGCCGGAAGGCTTCCAAATTGGCGGGCGTATTCGGCGTTGCAGGCGTAGTCACGTAATCCGTCAGCTTGTAAAACGCAGCCGGTATTTCGATGATCTTGTTTTGCAGGTAATAGTTCCAGATAGCGCCGGTGAATATATTCTTACGTTTCACCTTATCGGCCGGCGTCATTTTCCGCAGGGAGTCGTTCATGCCGGCAAAGCAGATGGCTTTATCGATCACCTTGTAATCGGAGTACAGGTACTCCATTCCGGGAGGGTAACCCGGACCCCTATACGTTTTAATGGTATCTGCCAGCAGCACGCGGTAAGGGATGCCCTGTGCTTTTTTGAAGGAGTCCGGCAGGAATTTCAGCCAGATGTCATCGAGGAAGTTGAGCATATCCATCACGTATTCCGGTTTGCCCAGTACGGCGGTATCTATCTTGGAGAAGGCGCCGCCGGTGGAAGGCACCCACACGAAATCCTTCTGGGTAAATACATACAGGAAGTAGGACCCGTAGGTATCGTAGAGTTGCTGAATCCTGTCGTTGGCGGCCGCGGAGGCATTGCCCTGGGGCAGCTGGTAGTCATGTGCGACGGGTGCCGGAGGGCCTATCTTTTCGTCTTTCTTACAGGCAAAAAACAGTACACTGCAGATACAACCGATAATTAATCTATGTTTCATTTTATGATTGATTGGGTTGTGAGATATTATTGTCCGATCCTGTCCGGCGCCATGCCTGAAGGATTTTGTTTCAATGCCGGGTTCCTCGTCAGCAAGCTGGTAGCGAAAGGCAGCGTGTAGGCCGGGTCCTTTTCCGCCAGCTTGTATTGCAGGATAGGCTCGCCCAGCTCATGCTGGTAACGGTGCGTGATGCTTGGCATACCGTAGCGGCGAAGGTCGAACCAGCGGAAGTTTTCAAAGCAGAATTCCTTGCGGCGCTCTTCCCGCACTGCCAGCAGCAGCGTGGCTTTATCGGAAACTGCTATATCCGTATAGCCGGGGATGCGCTTGCGGCGCAGGTTATTTAAATCCGCCACAGCTTCGGATAATTTGCCCAGCTGCACATAGGCTTCCGCCCTGTTGAGCAGCGCTTCCGGGGTACGCAGCGTTTGCCCGAGGTCAGCGCCGGTAGGCAGTTTGATCACCAGCGGGGTGAAGGTCGCAGGCTGCACCTGGATGCCTTTGGTAATCCGCACATCGGCCGGGTCGAAGCTGGCCCTGAACGCGGGAGCAGGTACGTAGGTAGATTGGTTCGGCTGCGTGTTACCGCCAAACAACCACTCTACTTCCGGGTTGGCGTAGGTAAGCCAGGCGCTGGCCTCCATGGCAGTCAGGTCAGCCAGTACGCCGCCCTGGTCAAATACCTTGTTGGCTTCTTCCACGGCTTCGTTATATTTTTCCATGTAGAGGTACACCCTGGACAGCAGGATATGGATGGCCGGCTGATTGATATGATAATCCTTGCGGACGATGGGCAGCGGATCCATGAGGCTGGCGGCCAGCTTCAGGTCGCTCACTACCTGGTCGTACACTTCCTGCACCGTGTTTTGGTTCAGGGGCTTGTCCGTCATGCCGGAATTGAGTTTCAGCGGCACGCAAAGCGACTGCGGGTGGTAGTTATACGGTTCCCCGTAGAGGTTTGCCAGGCGGAAGTAATAGAAGGCCCTTACGGCCAGCGCTTCTGCCTTTACACGGGCTTTATCCTTATCGGAGCCGATGGCGTTATCAATGTTTTCCAGGACGGCATTACATCCCATGATCCATTTGTAATAGCCGGCGTAAGGCGTATTGGCCGGGTCTTCGCTGATGTAGTCCCCTACCCCGTTCATATCGGCCTGCTTGGGCTGCCAGGTATAGGTGAGGTAATTGTATTTGGCGTCGTACTGGCCCACGGGCGACTCCTGGCCGTTTGCGTACTCGATGAACAGGTCCACGTCGTCATCCATAAAATACACCATGTTCATCGGTTCGGAATTGTTCATATATCCGGAACCTATCAGCAGCTCGCGGTAGTCGATCGCTGTTTTCGGGATCACTTCACTCTGCGATTTTTCTTCCAGGAATTTGCTGCAGCCTGAAAGGGTCAGCAGCCCTGTAACACCAGCTAATATTAATGATTTGAGTTTCATGCGCTATTGTTAGAGTGTCATGTTAAAAGAAATAGATGCCATTCTGCGTGCAGGCCAGCCTGCGGTTTCAGGATCGTATCCTCTCCATTTTTTATCGAAAGTGAGGAGGAAAGGATTCGTGAGGCTCACCGCTGTACTCAGGCGTTTGATACGTACTCTTTTCAGCAATACCGGGTCAAACTCGTAGTTGAGCGAGAGGGAACGGCAGCGGATAAAGTCGGCATTGGCCGTCATGAAATCAGACATGTTGAATAACGTATATGGAGATACGCCGAGGCCCGGGTTTAATGTCGGCAGGTTGATTTCGATGTAGCGCGGGTTACCTGGCGGCACGGCCGGGATATTGGTGTACAATTCATCGCCCGGTTGCTTCCAGCGGTCCTTCAGGATGCGCGGCACATTTTGCTCCGGCGTAGGCGCGCCGCTGGCGTTATAGTAGGAAGGCACCCTTTTGGTAGCGCCAAACGCCATGGCAAACTGCGCGTAAAAAGTGATGTTCTTATAACGCAGGCTGGAATTGAAGCCACCCGTGAAGTCCGGCTCGAGCTTCCCTGATTTCACGAGGAAGTCCAGGTCGTTGGCAGTAGGCTTGATGTCCATGTAATTAAACATCGGTATGCCGTTGTTATGGTTCAGGCCTGCGAAGGAGTAGGAATAGAAAGTAGAGTATGCTTCCCCGTTAACGATGGCGGTACCGTTCAGGAAGTCTTCTCTTGAATTGGTCCTTTCATTCTGCGTGAGTTTATTTTTTGCTTTACCCGTGTTCACAGATACCTGCCAGGTAACGTCTTTTGTTTTTACCGGCATCACGCTGATGATGAGGTCATAGCCAATATTTTCCATCCGGGAGCCGAATACGGTAGCGGCGCTCATACCGTTTTCCACCGGCACCTGGCGGGAAGCCAGTACATCGCTCACTTTGCCGTAGTAGTTGGCGGTAGCGTTCAGGCGGCCGTTCCAGAAGGATAAGTCCACCCCGAAGTTGTAGGACTTTGTTTTTTCCCAGCCCAGGTCCGGATAAGGCAGGGACTTAATGTTGAGCGTATATTGTTTGAAGATATTGCTCAAACCACCGTCTGTAGCGATCAGGTAAGGGGAAACCGCTTCCACCGCATTACCCTGGTAGCCATAGGTGGCAGAAAGGTCGAACGCATTCAGCCAGGTTTGGGAACTCATGAAGTTCTCATTGGCCAGGCGCCATCTACCACCCACAGACCAGGTAGGTTGGAATCGTTTATTTTTATCCTGCCCGAAGCGATTGGACGCATCAAGGCGGGAGTTGAAGTTGAAGATATACCGGGAGTCGTAGCTGTACACCGCGGTAATGTATTCGCTCAGGAAGTTGCTGCGCTGGTTGGTGATGCCGGAATTAGTGCGCATCAGGTCATTCAGGTTATCCGCGTTCTGACGGGTGATCAGCGCAGGCAGCAAGGGCACGGGAGCATAGCTTTCCCCGCGGTAGCGCAGGTAACCGTAGCGGGTATCCTTGTTGGATTCCAGCAGGCTGGACCTGGCTTCGATACCGCCCTGTAAGGTGATGTTGTGTTTGAGGCCAATGAAGCGGTTATATACCAGGCTGTTTCGGAAGGTATAGCCGGTGTTGCTGGCATTCTCAAATTGCGCGATACCACCGAAAGGCAGGCGGCTGCCCAGTTCCTCCGGGGAGTTGGCCAGCACGGTACCAAATTCATATCCCCTTGTCTGGGTGATATAGTAGGACAGCTCCGTGGCGTAGGACTTGCCGGTGGAAGTGGCGGATGAATAGGACAGTAAGCCCTGGTATTCCAGTCCTTTCGCGATTTCATAACGTACATCCAGCGTAGAAGCGAGCGTGGTAGATGTGTTTTTATTACCGGTGTTGTTCAGCTCATTCTGGATGTTGTAGAGATAGGAGAATTTATTCGGATAGACGGTACTGCCTTCACCCAGTTTTTCGTGGTAGAAGAAAGTGCCGTCGTCGTTATACATCGGGATGGTGCGGGAAGTATTGTACGCGTAATCAAAAGGATTTACGCCGTAGGCAAAGCCATTGGTTTCCCTGAAAGTACCGTTCAGCAGGAAGTTCACCGTTAGGCGGTTCCCAAAACGGAGGGTGGTGTTGGAAGAAGCAGAGAAGGTAGTGAGGTCGTTGCCTTTGGCTTCCCCTTTCTGCTGTTGCATGCTCAGCGAGGTTCTGTTGGTAATTTTTTCAGAGCCGCCGGAGATGCTCACGCTGTGGTTCTGGTTAAAGGAATTGCGGAAGAGTAATTTAAACCAGTCCGTATTCTGTTGTTCCAGTTTCCGGTATTGTTGCAGATAGGTATTGTAGTCAATCTGTTTGGATTGCAGCTGCTGGATGAGGGCCGCGTAGCCGATGGGCAGCAGGGTGTTGGTATAGCTGTCGCGCCCCTCGTACATCTCTTTTGAAAACTGCATTAACTCCTGGGAGTTCATCAGGTCGAACATGCCATAGTCAGGCCTTTGGCCTATACTAAGGTTATTATTGTAAGACACGGAGAGCGTTCCGGGGCGGGCTTTCTTAGTGGTTAGCACGATCACGCCGTTGGCTGCCTGGGAGCCATATATCGCTGTTGCGGAGGCATCCTTCAGGACAGTGATGGTTTCGATATCGTTCGGGTTCAGCCAGGAGATGGCGTTGGACGCGAGCAGGCGCAGTTCTTTTGCGTCGCCGGCGAGGGAGCCGTTACCGTTGGGGATGGGCAGGGGATCGCGCTGGATCACGCCATCTACCACCCAGAGGGGCTCCTGGTTGCCGAGCAGCGTGGAGGTACCACGGATGCGGATTTTAGGAGCAGCGCCTACCTGGCCGGATTGTACCATTACGGACATGCCCGGCACTACGCCTTGCAGCATCTGGTCGATGGTGGTTTCCCCGGCGACCTTGATGGAGTCCGCCCGGATGGAGTACACTGCGCCTACGTATTTATCCTTGTTTACATTCATATAACCGGTTACTACTACGTTGTTCATTTCATAGTCTTTCCGGTTGAGGGTGATATTCATCACGAGGTTATTCCCGTCTGTGACGAGCAGGGAGCTGCTTTGTTCCTTTTTGGCGGCGAAGGCGGTA
The DNA here is from genome assembly GCA_001870995.2 of Chitinophaga sp. CB10. Lineage (GTDB taxonomy): Bacteria > Bacteroidota > Bacteroidia > Chitinophagales > Chitinophagaceae > Chitinophaga. Next base: position 12,713 of record MLAV02000006.1, on the reverse strand, counting down.
TAGCCGCCGGCGGACTGGCGCACTACGATCTCCATGGGTTCGAAGCCGAGCATGGTTATCTGCAGGACGGCATCTTCCGGCAGGTGGGTGAAGTAAAACGATCCATCGCTGGAGGTGATTGTTCCTTTACTGGTGCCTTTGATGCGGACGGACACGCCTGGCAGCAGTTCGCCTGCGCTTGTGCGGATAACGCCGGAGATGCTGATGGGCGGCGCGGCTACCGGTGTGGCGGCCGGTTTGCGGGAGAGTACGATGGTTTTGTCTTTTATCAGGTAGGTGACGGGGAGGTCTTTCAGGATTTCGTCCAGGAGTTCCTCCAAGGCCATATCCTTAGCGGAAAGGGAGACTGTTTCCGATTCACTGAGGACGTTGCTGTTACTGAACACTACATAGCCCGTTTGTTGTTTGATGGCGGCAAATACTTGTTTGATAGGTATAGTTTTACCTGATAACGTAACGGATTGGGCGTGTCCTGCGGCTGAAACCTGCAGGATGGCCATTGTTAATAGAATAATGGTAAGACGCATAGCGAGGCAGATTTTGGTAAGGCCACGACGCTTCCCTGCATAATCAGGGGGCCAATAGCGTTTTTTTTGCATAAATTGCATGAGATTTGGTTGTTTAATAAATGAGAATTGCAAAAGACCATTTTGAAATAACTGAGTCGTTTAACCGTCGCGGCCGGAATCCGTGGCGGTTTTTTACTTCGTTAAATTTTTCAGGCAATATTCTTCCCAGCCGGTATTTCCGGCCTTTTATTTTTACATTCCTATACTGTTATTACATTATTTATTCAATACAATCAGCTTCCGTCCTTCCACTCTAAAGTCGACTTCCGTTCTCTTTAAAATCTCTAATAAATCTGCCAAAGCTATTTGCCGGCTCATCTCCCCGATAAACCGGGTCTGCGGTATGCCATTTTCATATACAACTTCGATATCGTACCAGCGTTCCAGTTGGCGCATCACTTCTTCGAGGCTGGCGCCGTCGAAGTTGAAGAGGCCATTTTTCCAGGCCATTACCTTTTCCATATCTGCCTTTTGCGTGAGGCTGACCTGTTGATTGGCGACGGCGGCCTGTTGACCGGGTTTCAGCACGACGCTGGCGGTTTTGCCGTTGGGCAGGGCCATTACCCGCACGCTGCCTTCGGCGAGGGTGGTACGTACGGCGGCTTCGTTCGTGTATGCGTTTACGTTAAAGGAGGTGCCGAGTACTTCAATGGCGGCCTTATCTCCTACGGCTACGAAGAAGGGACTGTTGGCATTCTGCGCGACTTCAAAAAATACTTCGCCGGTGACCTCCACTCTTCTTTCGTTGGCAGCGAAGGTGGTAGGGTACCTGATGGAGCTGGCAGCGTTGAGCCATGCCCGGGTACCGTCGGGCAGGGTTACCTGGAACTGCCGTCCTTTGGGCGTAGTCATGGTATTAAATTCCAGTGCGCCGTTTTTGCTGGCTGTTGGATCATAGATCAGCTCACCGGAGCCGAGTATCACGGAGGCGCCTTGCTGGCTGGCGATTACGCCGCTGTGCATACTGTCGAGAATAAGCTGGCTGCCGTCCGCGAGGGTGAGCACAGCGCCGGAGGTACCGGGCTTGATGTCCGCCTGGTGCATGGCCAGTTCACGACTGATATTTTTCTGATGGCCGGACCAGAAGTAAGCGCCGCCTGCCACCAGGAGCACCGCTGCTGCGGCCGCCCAGCCCCATTTTTTCAGGGAGCGGTAGGAGCGCACCGGGATCACCGGCGGTTCAGCGAATGCAGGAACGGCCTGGCTGATCTGTTGGATGATCCTGTTGGAATCATAAGCGTATAGTCGTTGCAGATGTGCTGTCAATCGCCTTTCGTCCGTCATCTCTTCAAAAAGAGCGCGGTTGGTATCGGAATCGTTGGTCCATTCCGTTAGTACCTGCTGTTCTTCAGCGGTCAGGCTGTTATCCAGGTATTTACCGATCAATTCGGCGATATAATGACTTTTTTCCCTCATGATATACTAGTAAAACAACTATCTCTTCATTATATACCGGTCCGTTTTAAAAATTTTTTTAGCGGTCCAGTATGGACAGGGCTGCAATAAGCATGGGTAGGGAAAGTAACTTGTTTTTAAGGATGGCGGTGCGCAGCAATGCCACGCCTTTGGCTTTTTGGTTAAGCACCGTCTGGTAGGCCATATTAAGTTCGCTGGCGATTTCGGAAGCCGAGCGGCCTTCCAGGATGGAGAGTCGTACCACCTGCCGGCATTGTGGCGGCAGCTTTTCAATTTCCCGGTGGATGTGCTGCATGACTTCCGAGCGGATATAGGCATGTTCCACATCGGCGGAGAACCGCTCCCCTGCTTCGCCGAGGGCGTGATGGATATCACTGTGGCGTTTTGCGGCCTTCAGGTAATTGAGGGCAGCATTTTTGGCGGCGGTGTATAAAAAAGATTTCAACTGACCCAGGGTGGGAAAATTTTCTCTTTGCTGGAAGGCTTTAATGAAGCATTCGGAAACGATATCTTCAGCGGCCATGGTATCGCCGGTCAGCTGGTCGGCAAAGAAGCACAAGGCTTTCTGGTAGCGGTTATACACTTCCAGTAATGCCAGGCGTTCCCCCCGCTGAAAAGATTGGATCAGTTCTAATTCCCCGTGTGCTTCTATGGTTGACAATTTTAATATTTAGGTGTACAGGGAGTTACAAACGCAGGTATAAAAGGAAGATTTTGCGTGTATGGGCAAAATTGATGAAAAACAAATCTAAGAAGGAAAAATTTAAAATTGTAGAGAAAGGGGGAATAATTGATGGAGATTATCTAATACGGGATGGGAGGCAATGGCGGGTCATGGGCTCCCTGATCCTGCCCAACAGGGAGCTGACAGTTGAAGAGTGCGACGCAACGATGTTTAACAGGATTCCCTGCGCTGGGTTCCCCCCTCTTCTTATTTGGTTTAACTGCACCTTATCAGGTAGCGAGGTCGATGGGCAGGGTGTAGATGCGTTTTCCTGTGGCCTGGTAAATGGCGTTGCAAAGCGCCGGCGTAAACGGCGGCACTGGCGGCTCGCCGATACCTGTTGGTTTGGCGGCGCTTTCCACGATGTGCACATGAATTTGCCCCGGGGATTCCGGCATGCGGATGATCTGGTAGCCATCGAAGTTGTTTTGCTCCACCTGCCCGTTTTTCACGGTGATCCTGCTTTTGAGGGCGAGGCTGGCAGAGAATTGGGCGCCGCCTTCGAACTGGGATTTGATGCGGTCTACATTCACTGCCAGGCCGCAATCTACCGCGTAGTACACATTGGGAATGGTGATTTTATTATTGGCGTCTACCTGTACTTCCACCACGCAGGCGACGTAGGTCAGGAAGCTCCTGTGGGCGGCGAAGCCGAGCGCGGAACCTTTGGGCATGGACTTCCCCCAGCCGGATTCCTTTGCTACGCGGCGGATGACCTCTTTCATGCGGGCGGTTTCCCAGGGGTAATTGGCGATATCTTCCCCGTAGTTTTGGTAGGTAGTTTTGACCAGTTCTTCGTTGAAGGTGATGTTACGGTCTTCCCCGAGCAGCTCCAGCGCGTTGGCTACCGGGTCCACTCCCCTGGCTTCCGCTACTTCGTCTAACATGGTAGCGACGGCGAAGGCCTGCGGGATATTGCGTACTGACCTCAGCCAGCCTATGCGCAGGTGGGCTTTGGCGTCGTGGGTTGTGACGTTGATATTAGGCACATCGTATGGGAAGTCGGTGGCGCCGAGCCCCAGTTCCCCATCGCTGGGTTGCAGTACGGCTGCATCTTCCGTCGCAGAAATGGAGGGATAGGCGATGTGATGCTCCCAGCCGCTCAGTTTATTTTCATTATCGATCGTGGCCACGACGCGTTGCACGCTCAGCGCATGGAAATAATCGAAATGAATATCGTCTTCGCGGGTCCATTGCACTTTTACGGGCAACCCGGATTCCTTTGCCAGCAGGGCCGCTTCGACGATGAAGTCCGGCTTGGATTTGCGGCCGAATGCACCGCCGAGCAGGGTTATATTCACCCGTACTTTGTCGACCTGGAAACCCAGCGCTTCCGCTACCGCTTCCCGCGCTCCCTGCGGATTTTGTGTGCAGGCCCAGATTTCGCAGCTGTCATTTTTCACCACGGCGAGGGCTGTGGGCGGCTCGAGGGTGGCGTGGGCGAGATAAGGCGCTACGTAGGTATGATCGATTACTTTTTTGGCAGCGGCTTTTGCCGCCTGGAAGTTGCCTCGTTTCCTGCGGATGGTACCGTTTTTCGTTACCTCCTGTTTCAGCTCTTCGATCTGTTGGGCGGAATCGTAGGTGGCGTTGGGCCCCAGGTCCCACTCTACTTCCAGGAGGTCGCGGGCTTTGATGGCGGCCCAGGTATTATCCGCGATCACGGCTACGCCGCTGAGAGGTTTGCGCAGCGTGGCCGGCAGGCCGGGGCCTTTGATGGCGATTACTTTGATAACGCCTGGAATGGCGCGGGCTTTCGTGTCGTCGAAGGATTTTACTGCGCCGCCGATAACGGGGCATCTTTTAATGACGGCGATTTTCATGCCCTCTGTGGCGGCATCGATGCCGAAGACGGCTTTGCCGGTAACGATATCGTGCAGGTCTACGATAGGCGTTTCCTTACCTATCAGGTTGAACTGGCTGTTGTCTTTTAATTTGATTTCGGTTATTGCGGGAACGGGTAATGATTTAGCCGCTTCCACGAGTTCTCCGAAATCCAGTTTTTTGCCGGAGTTTCTATGGAGGACTTTCCCATTTTCGGTGTCGCATTCTTCTGCAGGAACTTGCCAGCGTTGGGCTGCGGCCCTTATCAGCAGCAGCCTGGCGACGGCGCCGGCTTCGCGCATGGGTTTATAGAACTGCCGGATGGAAAAGGAGCCATCGGTATTCTGGTTGCCGTATTTTTTCTCATCCCCTACCGCCTGGATGATGCGAACGTTTTTCCAGTCGGCCCCCAGTTCGTCCGCCACGATCAGCGGAAGGGAGGTCCGGATGCCCTGCCCCATTTCGGAACGATGCGCGACGATGGTTACGACGCCATCTGAGCCAATTTGCAGGTACACGTTGGGCGCGATGCTTATTATTTTTTTACCTTTTTCGTTACAGCTAAAAAAGCTGACGCCCAGTACGAGGCCGCCGGTCAGCAGGCCGCCCACCTTGAGGAAATCCCTCCTGGAAGCGCTGAAAATTTCGGTGCTGATGTTGCTGTCTTTCTTCTTTTGAAAAGGAGCGAATATTTTCATGGAATGTACGCTGGTTAAGGATGGAGAAATTATTTGGCTGCTGCTGTAATGGCGGCCTTGATGCGGTTATAGGTACCGCATCTGCAAAGGTTGCCTTGCATGGCCTGTTCGATTTCCTGTGCGGAAGGGTGTGCGTTCTTTTTCAGCAGGGCTGCCGCGTTCATGATCTGGCCGGTTTGGCAGTAGCCGCATTGCGGTACAACGAATTTTTCCCAGGCTTGTTGTAAAGGGTGATCTCCCTCTTCGGACAATCCTTCGATCGTGGTGATTTTGGCGTCGCCAACTGCGGAGATGGGATAGCTGCAGGAACGGATGGCATCATCGTTCAGGTGGACGGTGCAAGCGCCGCAGAGGGCCTTGCCGCAGCCGAATTTAGTGCCTTTGAGGCCGATGATATCCCGGAGTACCCATAACAATGGCATGTCTTCCAGCACGTCTACTTCGTGCTTTTTGCCATTTACCTGAATTGAATATTTAGCCATAGCGTTGGATTGTCAGAGGTGAGCAAATCTAAATTTAATTTAAGGCATTCGGTTAAGAAAAAGAAATGAAATGTGGGGAGTGGCGACATGGGTAACGGGGAGGGATATGGGAAATGTTTGGAGGAGTGCGGGCTTGAGCAGGATTAGCGGTGTAACGCCTGCCGGGGGTGGTAATCCCGACAGGCGTCTTTATTTATGGTTGGTATGCATTTTTATGCATGCATTATCGCCATTGCTTCTTTTTCCAGCTCTGTAGCGGGAGCCGGCTGCTGATGTTTTTCACCGAAGGTGACGAAGCTCAGACCGAGGTTGACTGCCAGCAGTCCAACGCTCATCCAAACTACGTGGTGCACGCCGAAGTTGGCGATGATCAGTCCACCGAGCATGGTACCGAGGGAGATGCCGATATTATAGCAGGAGGTGAGCAGGCTGTTCACAAATTCCAGCGCGCTGTGCGGAACAGAGCGGGTGGTGCGGATGTTTCCGATGAGGAAACCGCCGGTATGAATGGCGCCCCATAAGGAAAGCAGGATGACCATTGGCACAAACAGGCCGCCGAACATATAAGCGAGGATCTGCACGATGATCAGCGCTGTAAAGAATACGCGGGTGGTGAGCATGACGTTTTTACTCAGGGCCTTGCCTGTAAGCCAGTTGCCCAGTACGCCCATACCGCCGAAGAGGAGCAGCATGACGCTGATTTGGGTGCCGTTCATGTGGGTGATCTTTTCCATATAGGCGGCCAGGTAACCGTAGCTGGAAAACATTCCGGCGAGCATCAGGATGGTGGAAATTAAATTCAACCATAACAGCGGGCTTTTTAATACATACAGCTGGCTATCCCCTGCCGACTTCCTGGTGGCCGGCATGGATGGTACATAAAATACCAACCCGAGGAATGCGATCAGGCTGACGAAGCTCGCCAGGAAGAAAGACGCCTGCTAGTTGCTGAAGAATTCAGCTGCGTAGGTGGTGATCGGTACGCCCATTACCGTGGCGATGCTTACGCCGGACATCACGATGGATACTGCCTTGCTGCCTGATTCCTTGAAAGCCGCCGCCAGGGAGATGTTCCAGAAGAGCGGGTGCAGGAAGGCCGGCAGTACGCGGGCAATCATCAGTACGGTGAAGTTGGGTGCGAATGCCGAGAGGATGTTGGATACAACAAATACCGCCAATACCAATGACATCAGCAGTTTGCGGTTGATGTTGGTCGTGAGTGCCGTTATGAACGGAGAAGATACTGCTACTGTCAGCGCAAACGCACTAAGGAGCCAGCCCGCCGTTTCCAGGGACACCTTAAACACCTGTGCCAGATTGGGCAATACGCCGATAACGCCGAATTCTGTAGTGATAATGCCGAAAGCTCCAAGAGCCATTGCGTATATTGACTTTTTCATGGGATGTTAGTTTGAAATATTTGAATGTATCTATATAATAAGGGTGATGAGATTGTTTTCCTGGTGTTTAAAGAAAAATTAGCCTCTCAGGAAGTTCAGGCTGGCGATGTAGTCGGCCAGGACATCCTGGTTTAAGATGTATTTGATATTCCTTCCTTCTTTTTCGGGTATGAGGAGGTCGGCCTCTACCAGTTGTTTCAGGTGGTGTGAAACGGAAGGTTGGGTAAGGTCCAGCATTTCGGTTATCTCTGCACAGTACAAACATCCCTGCTTTTTCCTGATTTGCTGCAGGATGGTGATCCTGCTGGCGTCGCTGAGGGCGCGGGATATTTTTTCAAATTTCTTGTTGTCCATTCGGGGAATAGATTGATTCCGGGGCAAAGATAGGGGAAATATAGAAAGATGTAAATGTTTCTATGGGAAATGATAATGGGGTGACAGAGGGGGATTTTTTTTGGGGGGGTGGGTTGGGGAGATTGAAAATTGATGAGGTTGGGTTGTTTTGGAGATGAGGATCTGGCAGGATTATATAGCTGAAGTAACCTGGGGCGATTGCTTAGTAGAGCAATGCTACCTGGATCGTATAGCAAATGTAATGATGTGAGTATGAGCTGGAGTAACTGTAAAATCCTTACGCTATTTCATATTATTAGCAAAAGTAAGCGTGTCGAAAAAAATCGTCAGAGAGGTGAGTTTGCCATTGCCAATTGTCCAGTATTCCGCTACATTCCCGTTTATTTGGCGCCATTTGGAAAGATGAAGTCATAATTACCGATTACACTGGCCTTATCCCCTTCCACAATCATTTGCTGGACACGCATACTTTCAAATCGTTGTGAAAAGCGCCTGATAACTTCAATATAGGCCTGCTTCCCTACTACAGGGCTTGGGTTCGTCATATCCCCACCGATGAACCGGAAGTCGTCCGATAAGGTAAGTTCCCAATTTTCTTTCCTGGAGAAACCGTTGTAATAGGCCTCCAATAGCTTTTTTGGTTCAAATGGATTTTCCATGATCAGTTAGTTTCAAAATGGATAAATTTGTTATTGCAAAATACAATAACAAATATAAAAAGAAATTGCAAAATGCAATAACTTATTTTTTTATGGAAAACAAAAGATCGGATTGCCCTATCAGCTGTTCTCTGGAGGTTTTTGGCGATAAATGGTCGTTATTGATCATTCGCGACATCATGTTAAGAGGTAAGGTATCCTTTAGCGAATTTTTGGCCTCTGAAGAAAAGATAGCGACCAACATACTCGTCAACAGACTGAACCTTTTAGAATCGGAGAAAATTTTGGTAAAAGAAGTTTCGCCTTTAAACAAGTCGAAGTTTGTATATAGTCTTACTCAAAAAGGCGCGGATCTGCTACCCATCGTCATTGAAATAATGGATTGGGGTGCGAAGTACAATAAGAATTGCCCGAGGAAAGAGCTGGGTAAGCGTATTATGACGGATAAGCCGGCGGTTATTAAGGAGTTGGGGTTGGAATTGAAGAAGAGGATAAAGTAGAGGTAGTTAGTGAGAAGGCGATGGTTGGTAGTTTTTGGGGAGAGGGAGTGTATGGATTAGTGGCTGGTCTTCACTTTAATTCGTACAGTATTACAGGCCTGCCTAAACGCAAAGGCGATTGAAGAACCGCCTTTGCTTAAGGAATGATAAGATAATCCCAACCTATTTCTTTGCCGGCCTGAGATCAAGGATTTGAATATTCCTGAAGTCCACCGGCTGCCCTTCGCTTTGTAAAGCGATGTACCCTTCCGACAACAGCTTTCCGTCTATTTTCAACTTAGGATCATAGTTATTTACTACACCGCCGCCAATTTGAGGATGCGAATACTGCAATACCGTATCGCCATTAATGATATGGGTGATGAGTGAGTCGCCAAGTACAATCAGTTCTCCCCTCACCCATTGCTCACCGTCATAGGTTTTGGATGAGGACTCAATACAATGCCGCGGGTCCAGTTTCCCTTGATATACCACGTTGGTTCCGGGAGAGCACATGTTGCCGGTGGGCCTGGCATTGCCATCCCCTAGCCCCGCAAGTAGTTGCATTTCCACTGAAATGGGCCAGTCCTGCTCCTTAGGCATGGTGCGTGGATCCTGGGAGTGAAACATCACGCCGCTGTTTAGTAATGTATATTCCGGCGCGGAAGGATACCATTTGCCTACGAAGCGGTACTCGAATTTCAGGTGATAATGCGAGAAGGGTTCTTTATAATAGAGATGGCCGAACTGGTCGTTGAAATCGCCATATTGGTCGTAGCGGACTTTGATGATGCTGTCTTCTACGCGGAAGGTGTTGCCGAAGTTATCGCCGACATCGTGGTGGTGGATTTTTACGATCCAGTCGTTGAGGTCTTTGCCGTTGAAGAGGGGGACCCAGTGGGTTTCTTGTGTGGCCTGCTGGCAGGATAGGGAGAAGAGTAGCGGGAGGAGGAATGTGAGTTTGTTTTTCATGTGGGTGATGTGGATTTTTATGAGATGGGTAAGATAGGGGAAAATGGTGGGAAATAAAAGGTAGGAAAAACAACACAACCTATTTGGCCCTAAATTTAGCTAATTTAGATAGCTGGGATCATCCTAATTTTCCGTAAAATTAAAAACACTAAATTTTATTATATGAATAACAACTCATACTCTTTTGGATATTGCTAAAATAATTAGTATTATTGCCTGAATATTTGACAAATAGAATTTATAAAAATAGTCTCCTTATACAGGATGTTATTTTATAATATCAAATTGATTGATCATGTCCCCGATAAAAAATAAAATAGTAGATATCCAGAGTGATGGAAAAGTATTTGCTGAATTTTTTGCAGGAATAGGCCTTATGAGAATGGGACTAGAGAATGCAGGATGGAATATTGCTTATGCAAATGATATCGATCCATCAAAAGAGTTCATGTATCAGCAACATTTCAATGATAAAGAAAACCATTTCCAATTAGGAGATATACATCAGATTTCAGGCAAATCTATTCCAAAAGTTGATTTAGCCACAGCATCTTTTCCTTGTACTGACCTTTCTCATGCGGGACGTCGAGAAGGGCTTTCTGGTAAGCAATCATCAGCATTTTGGGGGTTTGTAAGAATTCTGGAGGAAATGCAAGAAAATAAGCCTTCAGTGATTTTGTTGGAGAATGTTATTGGTTTCCTAACCTCGCATAATGGAAAAGATTTTCACAGCGCATTGACTGCCCTGAATAAGTTAGGATATGCCGTTGATGCGTTTGTTATTGACGCATCGCATTTTGTTCCTCAAAGTCGCGTTAGGCTGTTTATTGTCGGGAAGCTTGAGCAAAATGACACCGTTGTTGAAGAAAGACAATTATCTTTTTATGAAAGCGAGATTCGCCCAACTAAGTTAGCTAACTTCATATGTGACCATCCAGAAATCAATTGGAACATTAAGTCACTTCCGGCATTGCCAAAACGGAAAATACAGCTTTTGGACATCATTGAAGACCTTCCAGATACAGCAAAAGAATGGTGGAGTGAGGAGCGAGTAGAATATTTACTTAACCAGACGTTTGATCGCCATCGCGTTCTACTTGAGGAAGCTAAGAAGGGTAAGGATTATACCTATTTTACTGCTTTCCGTCGGATTAGGGAAGGAAATTCCATGGCTGAAGTACGTTCAGATGGAATCGCCGGCTGCCTGAGAACTCCTAAGGGTGGTAGTGCTCGACAAATTCTAATTAGAGCCGGGAAAAACAAAATTTCCGTTCGCCTTGTATCACCAAGAGAATGCGCCAGATTAATGGGCGCCGACAATTACACAATAACTGGTAACATTAATCGAGATTTATTTGGTTTTGGAGATGCTGTTTGTGTCCCTGTTGTAACCTGGATCGCCGAAAACTACCTTAACCCCCTGCTGATAAAACTAAAAGAAAACGCGGAAAATCTAGTACTCAATGCAAGCTAATCAACCATTCACTATTTTTGAAAACTGGTACGCTTCCCTAAAATTAGTAAAAGCAAATGGAGGTCCCGCAATTGGCACTATTGCAGCTAGCTTAGTTTTGTTGGATCGTTTAAAAAGAAGTTACGATTTAGAATTGCGTTCTCACCTTGCGGCCGGGGGCGCACAAATTAAAGGAGCTGGTGGCAACGCCGTATCTGCCATCCTTAGAAGCTTTAATGAGAATCGCCCATTTGCACGCGAGGGTGGTCGGACTAATCGTGGCGTGTTGGCTGAAGTTGGACCACTTCTCCAGGCATTAACTACAATGGGGCTGGAAAATTTACCAGAAACTGACCGCAATGAAATACTGACTTCATTTCAAGCGTATCTAGTGGACAGAGTAAGGGATTATCATAACCGCCAAAAACTCAAGCTCGTGTTTGACGCCAAACATTCGACCTGGCAAATCATCCATCAACTGATAAAAGCATCTCAAATTGAAAATAAAGGCGGCCCTGTGGCGCAGCACCTCGTCGGCGCTAAGCTGCAGCTTCGTTTTCCTGACATAGAAATTTCAAACGAGCCTACGAGCGCAGCAGATGCACCTACTCATAGGTTAGGCGATTTTTGTATAAACAACACTGTTTTTCACGTTACTGTCGCACCAATGCTTGCTGTATTTGAAAAATGTCAGCAAAACATAAATCAAGGCTTTAAACCATTCTTACTTGTACCAGACTCAAAGCTTGCGGCAGCAAGGGAATTAGGAGAGCAACTTTGTGAAGGACAAATTGCTGTCGAATCATTAGAATCGTTTATTTCTCAGAACATTGAAGAGTTAAGCACATTCTCAAGCGACCAATTAAAACAAAGTATTGTAAGTCTAGTAAAAACTTATAATAACCGCGTAGATAAAGTCGAGATTGATAAATCCTTAATGATAGAGCTTCCTTCAAATTTAAACCAGTAAATATGGCAGATGTATTTCACAAGAGGCAGCGCAGCGAGGTGATGAGAAAAGTCAAATCTTTTGGTAATGCATCAACCGAATTAAAATTAATACAGCTATTCAAATCAGTAGGCATAAAAGGCTGGAGGAGAAAATATAATCTTTTTGGAAAGCCGGACTTTGCATTTCCTGCATTAAAGGCGGCGGTCTTTACGGATGGCTGTTTTTGGCATGGGCACGACTGCCGTAATACACGCCCCTCACAAAACAAAGAATACTGGATAAAAAAACGTGAACGCAATATCGCTCGTGATAAAGTGGTAAATGAGTATCTGATGACTCGAAGCTGGATTGTCATTAGGGTCTGGGAATGTGAAATTAAAAATGGCACAGCCATTCAGAAACTCACACCATTAATTCCAGCATAAAAAGAATATGCAAAAACGCATCCTACTCTGACAGTTACAATTTATTAAAGCAAAAAAGCCGCTTAAATGCTATATTTAAGCGGCTTTTATATGCTCCTAACTACTTTATTGATAAAAATACTCTTCTTCCGAGACCAAGTGGTACAATTACCATAAACCTAGTTGTTTTTGAGGCACTTCCTTCTTTAAATCATTTTCTGCAATAACGGGAAGTTCCTTACGGAAAGTAGCTGTAGACTTCCCCGAACTTCGGCCATAAGAATTAGAGTTATGAATTGATTCATTAACTTTAATCTTGACCATGAA
>MLAV02000005.1 GCA_001870995.2 Chitinophaga sp. CB10 | reverse complement strand
TGCACAACATTTTTTATTTCATAATTATATACATATTTTTCATTATCATTTAAGTCGCCACTTTAATAGCACAACACGTTAAAGATATTCATACTTTTTATTTTCTATGACAAAGTTCAGGCCTATGAACACTGCAGGGGTAGCTGGATTAGGGGAAGTAGTAACAGAATCTCTGTTTTATGAATTTAACAGGATAGGGGGTGTGATTGGCTTCCAATGGCTTCGACCGCTTAACATGCTAAAAATAAACCTGCGTACGCTCAAAATCTGAAGGCACGCCAGGACTGGCGTTCCCGTTTTAAATATTATAACCGATGTTATTTGCTTTGAGGTTAATAACAATCTTTCTGAAAGTACGCTTGGTTAGCTTGCTGATATAAAATTGAGGAGAAAAAACGGGGTGGGAAAGGGGGAGTTTATATTTGCGGGTAAGGAGGCTTTTTTCGGTGATATTGGGCCATTATTTGCAATTCCTAGTTGCATAACATGGATTAGCCTAATTATAAGATATGCCATCAAGGCGTTAATTATTCCTACGGCCCCCATTCCCATGTATCTCCCCGGGCGCCACGCTTTGCCCACTGCCCTGGTGATAACTGAAACAGCTCATTCACAGTAGGATCCATCTTTACAATACTTTCAAGACTTACCAACTTCGCCTCTGACAAATCTGGTTCCGGCTCGCTGTGAAATTGCCAATATCCATCTTCATCATGAAATACAAACAGGATGGGACTTCCTGTCAACACCTGTGCAGAGGTAAATACAGCCACATCCCTCTCTTCATTGAATTTAAAGTCCGTATTTCTGTCAAGTAGGGGCTGACGAAACTTAAAGTTGGGGTTAAAAGCAGGATCCCAGGGAAAGTATCCCTCCTTATCCGGCCATATTAACTGTAGAACGGGATAGTCAGTATGATGATAGTAATGATTAGCCGTACCAAAGTAATCTTGGTAATAAGACTCGTCAACGTCAATGAATTGTATCGTGTACCGATCGATAAATTCACTGTATGGTGTCTGAACTTTAAATACCTGGTTAGCGGCTACCTGCTCACAGGCATAATTTAACATGCTTCCGGCGACTTCTGATGCGAGGCCGAAGCAAATAATTTCAGGATGGTTATACTGTTGAAACAGGCCGATTGTGTAAGTGAACCCAGGCAAGTAGTCATCTCCTTCAACATGTACGATAAAGCATCCAAATTGATCAATATTGTCTGCGATTTCCTTATTGGAAACCGAATGGTGATGGCAACTTTCCAAGATGTATTTCTTTTGGTGAATAAAATCCTCTCCCAAATGGCAAAAGTAATTTCACAGCGAATTTCGACCCAAATGCCGCGAATATTAATCAGCCCCCCGCATATTCACTTGCAATTTCTACTTTTAAATGTAATTTCCCTGCTTTCCGCTACGGGCGGAAGTTAATAAATCCAATGCGAATGACTGCCAGATCAGTAATAACCTATCTCGGACTACTAACTTTATCCCTGGTCGTAGCCTGCAACAGCAACAGGAATACGCCTAAAGTCGCGCCGCCAGCCCCCAAACCGGATACCCTCACGGACTACCTGCCCATGATCATCGCCATGGATACCCTCGCCGCAGCGGACGTTCGCCTCCAGGTAGCCCTGCAGGACAGCCTCCTGCGCCCCCTGGGCGACAGCACGCTCAATCCCTGGTACCACTATTTCCGCGGGCGGAAGTTCTCCCATGAAAAGTTGAGGGACAGCGCCATTGCTGAATTCACCAAAATGCAGGGCAACCATGCGGATGATGATATAGAGCTACTAAGGCGATATAGCCTCCTTGAGCAGGGCATTGGCAACGGCGTGACCGTAGAAGCTGCAGTAATGAACCAAATCCTGGCCGGCATGAAAACGGCGGAAAAGGTCCACAGCCGGATCACCTACCGTTATTACGATCTCATGGCCAGGGCCTATTACCAGAACAGGAACGCTAATGAGGCCCTGGAATATGCAGAGCGCTACTACAACAGTCACCCTTATAAGTTGCACCCGGTGGTAATGCAGCGCCATTATGATATTTCCTTCCTGCTGGCCTCCCGGGTAAACGACTTTGACAAAATGATGTTCTATAACGTACAGGCACGCACGCTGGCGCATCGCATTAAGGATAGTATGGCCATTGCCCGTACGTACGATAATGAGGCCCAGATCTATGTGCGGCAAGGACAAAATGATAAGGCCCTTGCAGCCAGCCGCATTTATTTCAATTACCTGGAACGTACCAATAACCTTACTGACATCGCGCTGAATAACTTCGCCACCAGCTTTATTCATAACAACCAGGTGGATTCTGCGATTCATTATTATAAGGAAGCCATTGAGCTCGGCCGCAAAAATCCTAACGGCAAGCAGAACTCCATCTACTTCAAAGGCCTGATATACGCTTACCGCCTGAAAGGGGATTATAAAAAGGCACTGGAAGTAGCCGAAGCCACCTACGAGATTGAAATCAATACTTTAAAAGAAATTGAGGCAGTCAGGTTTGCCGAAATTCATGAAAAATATGAGGCGGAGAAAAAGGACCGCAACATTGCTGAGCTGAGCAGCCGGAATGTGCTGAATGAAAAAGTGATCCGGCAGCAGCGCTGGTCGCTGATCCTGGCGCTGGTGGTGTTCCTGGCGGTATTGTCCATATTCTATTTCATCCACCGCCAATACCGGCTGGAAGGGAAGAACCGCCTCCTGCAATCTGAAAACAAGCGCCTCAGCATGGAGCAGAAGCTGCTGCAGGTACAACTGAATCCGCACTTTGTCTTCAATTCCATCGCTAACCTGCAAAGCCTGGTCGCATCGGGGGATACCAGGGATTCCGTCCGCTACCTGTCCGCCTTTTCAGGCCTGCTGCGGAATATCCTGGAGCAAAGCCGGAAAGATTTCATCGGGCTGGACGAGGAAATTACTACCCTGGACAATTACCTGCAATTGCAGCAAATGCGTTTCTATGGCTTGTTCGATTATAAAATTGAGGTGGGGGGAGAGATATACCCTGAAAGTATCCTTATTCCACCGATGCTGATACAGCCTTTCGTGGAAAATGCCATTGAACATGGCTTCAGAAATATCGACTATAAAGGTATCTTAACGATTGTTTTTAAAGGGGAAAACGAACAATTACATATCATTGTGGAAGATAACGGGAATGGCCTGGGCGCCAAGGAAGCCAGTGAGCAAAAGAAACAGTCATTGGCCAGCATTATCCTCAAGGAGCGACTGGAAGTGCTTTTCAAGTCACAAGGCCAGGATGCCTATTATCATATTGAGGATAAGAAAGACCAGGACAGCCGCGGGGTGAAAGTAACCATCGTGATTCCACAAATCAAAGATTAAGCTAACATCATGAAACTCTATATTCTCGAAGACGAAGTACGCATTATGCAACACCTGTTGCAGATAGTTCAGGATATATCCTATGTAGAGGTGGTAGGCCAGGCTGCCGAAATCGCTAAGGCGGCTAAAGAAATCCCAGCTTTAAAACCGGACATCATCCTGGCGGACATCCGCCTGAAAGATGGAGATAGCTTCCGCCTTTTCCATGAAATAGGCGCAGCCGATTTCCAGGTGATTTTCCTTACGGCATACGACCAATACGCCATTCAGGCCCTGAACATGGGCGCCTTCGGCTACCTGCTGAAGCCAATTGACGAAGTAGCATTGGCGGCCATGCTAAACAAATGTTACCATCACCGGCAGCAGGAGCTGATGGACCGGCAGCAGCTGGAAATCGCCCGTCAGCACTACGCTTCCCAGGGCGCCGGCGGCGTGAAAAGGATTGCGCTTAAGCGGGTGGAATATATGGAAATCGTATCCGTGGAAGATATCATGTATTGCAAAAGCGATAAAGGATATACTACCTTCTACCTGAAAGACAAACGGGAGATGCTGGTTTCCAAAGGGCTGATCGAATACGAGAATATCCTCATACCGTCCGGTTTTATCCGTTGCCATCAATCGTACCTGGTCAACTTCCAGTATGTAAAAAAGTATTACCGGGAAGGCATTTTGCAGATGCAAAATGATGAACAGATTCCGGTATCGAGCAGGAAAAAGGAGGAGGTACTGCGGTATTTGGAGAATATCTCCTGAGTCATTTAATCCTTCCCTCGAGAATTATTATCCCTTTTTTAGGCAGGGTTGTGCCGTGCGTATGTTGAAGGGTAATAATAATTGAATCCCCGGGTTTGACTTTATTCAATGCCTGGATAGGTACCTCCGTATCCAGTAATTCATCAGACAGCCACCTGTCATTTTTAACCCTCCAGATGTGATATTGCTCTCCCTGGCTCAATGGGGGAAGCCCCGCCGCTGAAATATACAGCAGCTTGTTATCCCCGGAGAGGCGAAACAGCACCGAGCCGGAAGTACCCCATATTTCTATTCCTGTAAATGATTCCGGCAACTGGTGGCTGACAGGAAGTTGCTTCTCCGCCTGTTTTTCATCGATTATCCTTGAATAAGCATCCAGCAATGCATTATAGCGATGTTGATAATCATTTGAATGATGCAGGTTAAAAATATTGGTCGTAATAGTTACTATTGCTATGACTATACTCAGGATAGCAATAAAACGCCATTGTTTGTTTCTTGTCTGGAGGATAGGGTTCGTAAAAAAGTAAAACGAAGGTCCCTTCTCAACACTATTAAATTCTTCACTGGGGTGTTCATTCCTTATCATTGTCAGAATCCGATCTTTCACGCTGGGAGGCGGAGTAATAGCATAAAGACTAATGAATCTTTCTTTGTCCTTTTCTATAGCTGCAACAGCAGCCCTTACTTCAGGATTGGTCAATATAAGCGCCTGTACTTCCGCCGTCTCTTCAGAAGGCAGGAAGCCATAAACGTATGACTCCAAAACGCCACTTGATATGTATTTCTCAATATCCAAGCCCAAAGAGTTTTCTCAGTTTACGTATAGCACTGTACTTTCTTGATTTAGCAGTCTCAAACGGAATGTTGTTTATCTCCGCGTATTCCTCCAGGCTATATCCTTCAAAAAACAACATGTTAATGATTGCCGAATGATCGTTCTTCAGGTGCGGCGCAACTCTTTCCCACTCCAGGTTACTTATACCGTCTTGCAACGGCAGCTCATCCTCTTGCCCATCCAGGGATAAAGTTTGTTGCTTTTGCCTGTAATACTTGCTCCTCCAATAGTCTTTAGCCGTGTTTCCTGCAATCGCGCTAATCCAGGTGGTGATTTTCGATAGGGCCGCATCATAGGTGTCCAGGCCCTGCCAGACTTTTATGAATGTTTCCTGCAGCAGGTCTGCGGCGCATTCTTCATCCCGAAGGGCCTTAACTAATCTTCCGTATATAGTCGGGCCATATTGCTCGTATAGTTCCATACAAACCACTTCTTTCTCCTTCGCAGTTAAGGATGCATAAACAAGGTTGGTATGTGTTAACTGGGATTTCAAAAAAGAGGTCTGGATGGTTGATCGTAAGTGGAATCGAATAATCAGTCCAGCTGATTATTCCTGTACACATAAGTAGCTGCCGTCTTTCAGTTCATAACATTTGTTGCCGGCGGCACGTACCTTTTTCGCTACGTCGGCAGGTTGAATCGCTTTAATTTTTACTGGCCTGTTTATGCTGAATATTCTTGGACTAGCATGCGGGGAGGTGGTTAAACCATCCTCGACCGGCCAAATTCTCCCCTCGTCATCTATCAAATATTTTTCTTCACCTGGAGGGCCCTCCTTGCCAAGCTGCACGCTTAATTGAAATCCAATGTTAATCGTGATACTCACCAGTAAAACTGATATCAAGTTATTATACATGCCTGTTTGTAAACTGTTTCTCATTAAAGTTTATCTTCTGTAGTAGTTACGGGATCATTTTACAAAAAGTTTGAGGGGCCAATTAAGATTTTTATAATTTTTTTATTTGAATATGTTTGATGGTATAAGCCAATAAAAAAACTGGCCATTGCACTTACTGCAATGGCCGATGCTAATATCTGATACCGGATTGACCGCTGCACTTACTGCAATGGCCAATTCCAATCTCAATTTCCCAATTATTTACCCAAAATGACCGCTGCACTCAGTGCAATGGCTAATTCTAAATTCAAATTCCAAATCACCTACTCACAATAACCCCTACACTCACTACAATCCCCAACTCTCACCTCCCAATTCCCACTTACTTCCCCACAACCACCTCTGTCACCCCCATCCCTTTCAATTCCACTTCCATCTCCTTTCCAACAAATTCCCCCCATACAAACCTGCCCCGCTGACTCCCCGCCTCCGGGTTGAACAACCTCACCTTATACTGGTCATTTCCCAACGGCGTCACACTCGTAATAATGATATGCGCATTGGACATACTAAATAAGTTTTTAGGGAGATGTACACCTGTCCGTACAGGAAATGCCATCAGTGGCTGAGTAAACGCCGCTGCGGCCTGTTCCTGGTCAGTGGCGGTGTTCCCCGTATGCGGCCGGAGTGCATAACTGTAGCTGCTTTTGCCCTCCTGGTCCGCTTTATAGTTCGTATGCCAGTAGTTATTCATGATGTAATTAAACCAGGTAGCCGTAGGCGATCCGGTTTTCCGCCATGCTTTATGGCTTTGATCAATGACCTTCCTTTCGTCGATCATTTGCTGCGGCTCCACCATCGGCGTTTCCAGCAACATCCACTGAATGCCCCGCTCGTTGTTGGAAACGTCCAGCCAGCGCCGGCCAAACAGGAAGTCCATATTGGAGCCTGGCAACTGATCATCGAGGTACCGTAAAGTACCGTAACCAGCGTCCAGCGTGGTCCGGGGACCTGGAATATTAAAGGGGAAACCGAAGTGTACGGCTTCCTTCTCACGTACAGGTTTCTTATCTACGATATTCTCTATCAGCGCTTCACCCGCATCTCCCCATAAACTAATTTTTTTACAAATGGTATTGGCGCCGGCCGCATGGCCGGTAAGACTGATGGTAGCCACCACAGGGCCATTCTCCAATACCTCCACGGTAATGTTGCTGTTGGTTTCCGCCCTGGCAGGGTCCATACCAGGCACATACCAGTAGCTGTTTAGCCCCTGGTTGCCGAAGCGGCCGGCATAGTTGTACTGATCCTGGCCGCTCAAACTGCTGATGCTGCCGGTTTGCGGGTCCCAGGCAACGGTAATAACTCCATTGGAAATACTATTACCCGTACGCCTAAACGAAGTATTACCCTTAGCCGGCTTGTCTGAAACGGTGAATTCCGCAGTGCCCAAGGCCGGCACATCATGTGCAATAAATGCATATTCTCCTGACTGCAGCTGCTGCAATGGCCACGCCTTACCTTTACTATCCACCACTGATTTACCGGCAACTTTTATTTTCACCAGGCCGGTACGCGGCCACGACAGCGTATTTACCACCGCAATCCGCTTAGAGCCGTTGTCAACAAATCCTTTCAGCAGCGCGGTTTCAAGATTACCCGTAATACTGTCCGCATCCAGCATGAACTGCTTTTTAATACGCCACTGGCCGGTAACAAACGGCACGTCCGGTTGACTAATACTGTTATGCGCGCCCCAGGTATGTTCGTGGAACATAATTACGTTGGTCCATGCCCGGTAGAAGTCCTGCTGCGGGAAAGCCGCTGGCTGCAATATGGCCCATGCATTCGTGAGCTGCTGGAGGCGAAGGCTATTCAGCCGGTTCCGCCCGGATTCCGCAGCCGTAGACGCGGCGCCATCCTCCCAGTAAGGGGTAATATCTCCCTTCACCACCGGCAGTTGGCTGCCATAGCGCTCTTCGAAGGTCTTAAACAGTTTATCTACCGTATTTAATACCAGTTTGGGAGAAGCATATTTTGCGTTCCACTCCATTACAAACCTGGATATAGCAGTGTCTATCGGGCCATTATCGGCAACAATATTGTACCGCCACTGCACTATGTCATAGGGATATTGCTTCGCATCCAGTTCCTGCAGGTAAGTCGCAATTTTCTGCGGACCACGGTCAAACACGCCGCCTGGCGCCGTGCCATGCCAGGAGGAGTAACCTTTACCGCCGGCCCAGAATAATATTTTTTCTTCGCCGGAAGGGGAAGACCACCACACCGGCTTATCGCCCCACGCGCGTACAAAATGGCCGACGCGGTCACCCAAATAAGGGTGATTCTCTCCCAAATAATTAGGTCCGCTGGAAAAATATTTAACGCCGCCATGAGCCAGCGCCGTTACGGTAGTCCAGGTGTAGCCCGGCACGTCGGAGATCATGGCGCTCGGAATGTCCAGCCCATATTCCCTTTTCAGCTGATTGGCGTAGTCCGTATAGTGAAAGAGCTCCTCCGGCAGGCTAAGCCCCGTCAGGATGTTCGCATACAACGCCGAAAGGCAGATGCTGCCTTCTTTTACCGCCCGGATGAAAGCGGCCTTCTTTGCTGGCGTGGCCTGTTGCATATAGTTTTCCACCGCCCAGAGGGATTCAATATTCCACTTGAAACGCGCTTCAGCAGGGTAGTTGCGGGTGGCTTCTATCATCTTTAGGGCGTCGTCAATATTTTTCAGGTGTATCTTCAGCACCTCCGGTTGCATATGCGAATAGCCGATGTCCGTATGGGAATGATGGATCAGGTCAAGCTCCCGGTAAGTGACCGGCCGGAGCGTCACATATTTATCCGCCACTACTTTTTTATTGCTGGTAACTACCACGCGTACACTGTCCGGCTTTTTCACCGCATCCACGGGGATGTCAAACCGGTTGATGCCTTCCCGGATCTGGTAAGTAGCTACCTGCTGATGATTCACCTTCACTTCCAGCATTGCCGGCGCGCCGAAGTGCAGCGCCGTGAGCGCCACCGGCTGCTTACCGCTCTTGAGCAGGAAAGGCTGGGTAAACAGGTCCACCTTTTCCTCGAAGGCAAATTTAAAAGTCATGAACCAGTCGTTACTGTTTTGCGCCTGCCCCGTAATACGAAGCGTTACCGGCTGGCCGGGCGTTACCACGCTAACGGGTAAACGAAGAAACATCAGTCCGTGCGCGTCGCTGGCGCCGTCGCGGGTGGTTTGCTGGAATACAATCCGGCTGCTGTCAGCCGCGCCATAGGACCATACGGGCGACTGGTTCCCGGGCAGGGTGGTAAATGTGAGCGCCTTCCGGCCGTTCACATACAGGTCAAAGTGCCGGGGACCACTGCTGGTACCGCTGGAATGCCCTGCCACCCAGCTGAAATATACGTAAGGCCCTTTGACCTTCGCGGGCACCGGAGCGGTTTGCCATTCAATAGTTTTATGGCCATCGGTAGTTCGCGTCAGCAGGGCGGTAGTGGCATAGTCGGGAAAGGCAGAATAGTACTGTATATTTTCTCCCGAAATCTCCTTTTCATAACCATTGATCCAGTTGATTTCCCCGAAGTAGGGAACGGTTTTCTGTGCGGATACAGGTATGCTGCATCCCAGTACAGCAGCGGTTATACAAGCAAGTATTTTTTTCATGTCGATGCAGGATTAATCGTGAGAGAAATTTCTTCCAGGGTGCGTCCTTTCGTTTCGAAGAGGTTCTTCCTGGCGAAGAAGTAGGAAATAACGCAGCAGCCGGCGAACAGGAAAAAGGTAGCGCCAATGCCGATATGATCTCTTAGCATAGGAAACAACAGGTTTACGATCCAGTCGGATACCCACATGGTGAGGATGCAGATGGAAAGGGCCGTCCCTCTTACATGCGTGGGAAATATTTCCGTGGCTATCACAAACTTCAGCGGCCCCAGGGAAAAGGCGAAGAACAGCAGGAACAGGCTGATACTCGCCAGCATCCACCATCCTGTAATATTGTTCAGGAAACATAAACCTGTCAACGATAATGCGATGGCCGCACAAACGGAACCTACCAGGTATAGCGGCCGCCTGCCCAGCGAATCCACTTTGCAGATGGCGATAAAAGTAAATAACATATTGGCCGCCCCGAGGATCACCTGGTATAGCAATGCTTCGTTGGTAACGATGCCGGCTGTACGAAGAATGGTAGGGCCGTAATAGATCACCGCATTAATGCCGCTGAATTGCGACAGCGCCGTTAGCACGGTAGCGAGTATCAGCAGCTTACGCAAAGGCATCCGCCAGAGTTCAACGCTGCCTGCGTTATGAGCGGAGATGGCCTTCATCCCGGCCAGCTCTTCTTTCGCCAAAGCGGCTCCATTGATCCTGGTAAGTATGTCGAGCGCTTCCCCCTCCCGGCCATAGCGGGCCAGCCAGCGCGGACTCTCAGGCACAATCAGCAACAGCACGAAGAAAGCGGCCGCAGGTATGACCCCCACTAAAAACATCCCCCTCCAGACCTCCGTCACAAACAGCCAGCCAGCCAGGCCTTGTGGCGAATGGGAAGCGGAATAGCGTTGTAAGAAAAGGTTGCTGATGTAAGCGGAAAGAATGCCGATGGTGATGGCAAGCTGGTAAAAGGTTACCAGCCGCCCACGCGATTTGGCCGGCGCCAGTTCAGAGATATACAGCGGCGAAATGTTGGAAGCCACGCCCACGCCCATACCTGCCATGATGCGGAACGCTATCATCAGCGTGTATGCGTTCGCGATAGAGAAGCAGGCAGCGCTGACGAGAAAGAGGATGGCCGCAATGAACAACACCTTCTTCCTGCCTATTTTGTCCGCCAGGTAGCCGGAGAAGGCCACGCCGGTAATGCAGCCCAGCAGGGCGCAGGATACAAACCAGCCTTCCTGTGAGGCGGACAGGCCAAACTGCGTTCTTACCGGGTCAATGATCCCGCTGACCACCGCCATATCAAACCCGAAGAGGAGGCCACCCAGCGCGGCAATGAGCGTTACCAGTGTAGTGAATGAATTGGAATGCTGTTTTTTCATAACGGAAGCTATTTACAGTTAGCAATGCTCGTGTTTAACGTAGGCCACTACGAGGTAGGCCGTTCCTTCGCCCTGGTAGCGGCATTCGTACGATTCAGCGCCAGCCGGGATCACAAACGTTTCCGCGTATTTAAATTCCTGGCGGAGGCCATGGGTGGTTACCTCGATCGCATTTCCTTCTACCAGCATACAAATGTGGCATTGCCCCTCGCAGGGAATGGTGATGGCGCCGGTAAACTCGTACCGGTCGACGGTATAAAAATGTTCCTCATGGGTAGGCAACTTCACTTTTCTGCCGTTCGGGAAAGTGGCAGCCGTGTAGGGATGCGAAATCAGTTTCTCCGGTACATAACTGCCTTTGCGGTCGAAGTAAAGGTTGTCGAATGCGCGTTCCAGGTGGATGGGCCGTGGCTTTCCGTCCAGGCCAAGCCTTTGCCAGTCGTACATCTTGAAAGTGAAAATGTAGGGCGTACTGCTGATTTCCAGCACCAGGTTGTTCTTCCCGGAAGCATGGACGGTGCCGTTTGGAATCAGGAACAGGTCATGTCTATGAGCCTGAAATTCCTGCACGTACTTACTGATATCGACCTTCTCCCCGGTTCGCTGTGCCCTGTCGAGCGTCTCACGGAAGGCCGCAGCATTTATATCTCCCCGAAAACCTAAATAAACCCTTGCATCGGCTTCACAGTCCAGGATATAATAGGTTTCATCCTGCGTGAATGGCTCGCCGAAGTGCTGCCTCGTATAATCAGGCCGCGGGTGGCACTGGATGGAAAGGTTGCCGCCATCGAAGGTATCGAGGAAGTCGAACCGGATAGGGAACGCCGTGCCAAACCTTTCCGCCGCGCGGCCCAGCAGGAGTTTATGATTGTGATAGGCGAGGAAGTCAAATGAAATTTCGAGGAGATGATCGTTCCCGCTGAGGACGATCCCGTTTTCAGGGGAAATCAGCTCGAAGGACCATGCGTAGTTCACCTCGTCCTGGTTAAGGGCGGGGATATGTTGCTTCATCCAGTTCCCTCCCCATACACCGGCCTCGAACCAGGGCCTCGCGCGGAAGCCCGTATGCAGCATGGCTTCCAGGGCCATGCGGAGCGTGTTGCCGGTGGTGAAGGTGATGGTATCAGGGCGTTGGCCATCGATGATGATATCGATCCGCGGCAGGAGGGAGGCTTTATGCTTGTTGAGGATGGGCCAGTCGATAAAATACAGCCGTCTGTACGTCGCCTCCTGGGTACCGATGTTCGTAACGCTGCCGGCTCGCATACGGTATTGAATTTCGTTCTTCGGAACGTCGATGTACAGCAGCTTCCCGGGAATGTTCGCCAGGGCGGCGCCGGCGCCGTAGAGGATGTTAATCCCGTCGAATGCCTCCGGATGCAACAGGGCCAGCTGTTGCGGATTAAAGAAATCTTTCAGGGCGCCAGGATATACTTTCCCGAAAACCGGGTCGTCCGTATATACGTAATCGCTGATCAGGTGGTTGATGTACGCCGTGTCGTGCAGGCATACATCCGTATGGTACCAGCGCACCTGTTTGCCGAGGGAAGCAAATGCCTGGTGCAGCTGCTGGCGGAAGCCTTCCCACAGCACGCCGCCGAAGCCGTCGATGACGATAGTCTTTTCGTTGGCCAACATTTGCGCCAACTGCTGAAACCCTTCGTGGACGGGCTGTTCGATAGCATAGGACGGGAAGATGTTGTAGCCGTTGGCGGCATTGCCGGCAGTCACCGGCAGCAGTGGTTGCAGTGTTTTCCTGATGGGAGCATTTGCAGCGGCGGCCGGTTGCAAACTGGCAGCGCCGAATAGTATGACCGCTTCCGTATCCTCGATGATGTGGATTTGCAATGGCAGCAGTTCTTTCAGCACCGGGAGGAACAGGGGCCATGCCTTCGCAATATTTCCACCTATTACCAGGTGTTGGCAGTTAAATTTTTTTATTTGGGGGAGAAGGAAATAAGCCAGGTTTTTCCCAAATGCTTCGTAAATCGCCGCCGCTGCTTCGGGGTATGCCGATGTCATCATGCGTACGTTGCTGGCGGGCATGTCGGTTTTAAATTCAAATTCTTTGAGCAGCCAACGGGTGGAAAAGTAGTCGTCCGCAATGCCCTCCAGGAATGGCTCCTGGTAAAATGCGCCAGGGGCGGGGATGTCCGGATGACTGGTCAGCAGCTGCCCGTTTTCGAGGAAGGCGGAGCCGAAGCCGGTGCCCAGTGTGAGCGCGATGGTGCGCCCTTCGTATTGCGGGTACATGGCCGCGATGCCGGTAGCAAAGCAATGAGCATCGTTGGCGAAGGTGATAGGCGTACCGGTAAAGTCCTGCAGCACCTGTTTGATATGCAGGCCGAAGAGAGGCCCGAACTTGTTGCCGATATTAACCGCGCAAATCCCGTTCTGATAATCGAACGGCCCTGGAAAGGCGATGCCAATGCTGTCTGCCCCGGGCTGCAGCAGCGGTTGCAGGCACCCGGTAATGGTTTGGATAATGTCCGATGCGGACATATCAGGATGGAGTTGCTTACGGATGGTTTCAACGGGCGTATTACCTGAGGCATACGCTGCCGCCGTAACATGGCTGCCGCCCACGTCTACTCCTATTTTTCTATGCTTCATTGCGCAAAACTGTTTACTATCCTAAACGGGTCGTTTTATTTCTATGCTGTAGGTAAATGCATCGCTGCGGTAATAGCAGATATTGAATTCAATCGGCTTACGGCCGGCGTCCAGTACGAGGCGTTTGCGTTCCAGCACCGGTGCGCCGGGAGTGATTTTCAGCCAGGCGGCAATCTTTTCTGTTGCCGCAATGGCGCGTATTTCCTCCTGCGAGTACACGGGCACTACATGAAACTCTTCGTCCAGCAGTTCGTAGAGCGGCTTTTTGAAGTTCTCGCTGCCGGTAAGGCCCACCCTTGGGTGGAAGTAGGAGCGGAAGTACACCATCGGGTTGCGGCCCGTACTGCGGATACGTTCCAGGGATACCACTTTGGCGCCGTGGGGGATGCCGAGCCGCTCCTCCGTTTCTTTATCCGCTTTCACCACGTTGACCGTATGTTTCAGGTCTTTGAACGGGATGCCTTTATCTTCCATCTCGTGGCTGAAGCTGAGCCAGTTGGCGAGGTCGGTGGTGATTTTCTTTTTGCTAACGGTGGTGCCGCTGCGTTTTTTCCTTTCCAGGAGGCCGTCCCTGACGAGGTTGGAGATGGCCTGCCGGAGAGTATTTCTGGAAATACCCCATCTTTTGGCGAGGTCGGTTTCTTTGGGAAATGCGTCGCCCACGCGGAAGTGATTTTCGCTGATAAGCTTACGCAGCTGGTCTTCCGCCTGTTGGTGCAGGGGGATTTTGCTGTCGTGGTCCAGGAGAGGTATATTATTCATATGTTCAAACATATTGAAAGTTGGGGAAAGGGCAAAAAAAATTGTGGGATTGTTATGCAGATGTTAATTGGGAGGGGAGGTTGGGAAGGATATAATAAATTTATATTACTGTGGAAGCCGGAACCGGGCGTTCAGTTGGTTCAGAGTTGATCGGGGATTTAGCCAGGAAGATAACCAATGTATCGTTGATTATAGGACAAAAAAAGAAAGCGACTTACGCCGCCTTAAATGTTTTCACAACGGAATAATCCTTATTGTGAATTGCTTTCAAATTTCAACTAAGATAATAATTTTTTGAATACTACCAAATTTTTATAAATTATTAACCTCATCATAAAATTTCGCGTCTAATGAAAATAACCCTGGGATTAGATTTAGGAACCAACTCAATCGGATGGTGCGTCCTTGCCTCAGACGAATCAGCCAATAAGCATACCATCTTGGGCGCAGCGCCCCGTATCATACCTATGGATCAGCAGGAGATTGCTGATTTTAATAAAGGGAACCTGGCCTCTGCCACATCTGAAAGGACAAGGCTCAGGAGCGTCCGGCGGCTGCATGAACGCTTTTTGCTTCGGCGGCAGAGGTTACACAGTGTATTGAATATACTTAATTTCCTGCCTGCGCATTATGCCGCTGCGATCGACTTCAACAGGTATCATGGTAAGTTTCTTCCGGGCCAGGAGCCAAAACTTGCCTATAACTTTAATGTAATAACTAACAGGAATGAGTTTTTATTTCGGCAGTCATTCGATGAAATGTTGAAGGAATTAGGCAGGGGGCCGGAAATGCTTGTTCCGTATGACTGGACAATCTACTATTTACGTAAGAAAGCGCTAACCCAGCCTGTTACGAGAGAAGAGCTTGCATGGATCCTGCTGCAATTTAATCAGAAAAGAGGTTATCAGGTGGCAAGGGGTGAAGATATAGAAGCTCCCAGGAAAAAGAGGGAAGAATACATGAAACTAGCCGTTTTGAGGGTAGAGCCCACCGGGGACAGGAAGCAGACAGGGGAAGAGTGGT
This sequence comes from Chitinophaga sp. CB10, assembly GCA_001870995.2. Classification (GTDB taxonomy): domain Bacteria; phylum Bacteroidota; class Bacteroidia; order Chitinophagales; family Chitinophagaceae; genus Chitinophaga. The sequence continues at coordinate 341,009 of MLAV02000005.1, read as the reverse complement.
ACAATATCCATCTGGAAAATGGCCTGATCTACAAGCGGGCGAGTAAAATGCCTCCAATGCTGGAAGGAAATATCCTGGAGCTGATTGTAACTACAGATCTGGATGATGCCGGAAATCCTAAGCTGGGTAAGGACGGCCGGATAAAACAAAGCATCAGTGCTCCCAAAGACGATGCCTGGATATTACAAAAGACGAGAGCGGAGCATGATTTGACCCTCAGTGGTAAAACAGCAGGGGCATATATCTTTGACGCACTGGCGAAAAACCCCGATGAAAAAATAAAAGGTAAGCTACTGCGGGTGATTGACCGGAAGTATTATAAGGACGAGCTTTATCAAATTTTGGAGTCGCAGCTTCGCTTTCATCCTGAATTGAGCGATCCCGGCTTGTATGAACGCTCGCTAATGCAGCTCTACCCATCTAACGAAAATCACCGGATAGGGTTACAGCAAAAGGGTTTTATTCATCTGTTAATTGAAGATATTCTGTTTTATCAGAGGAAGTTGAAAAGTAAGAAAGGGCTGATCAGTAACTGCAGGTTTGAAAGCAGGGTATTCAAAAAAGACGATATGCTGGTCAGAGAGCCATTGAAATGTATTCCTAAATCTCATCCGTTATTCCAGGAATTCCGGTTGATAAAGTTTGTTCAGCAGTTGGAGATTTACCAGCGGGAAGTAAATGAAAACGGGAAGTTGGTGTTTGATGTGAAAGTGACGGACCGTTTCCTGCCAACCCCGGCCGAGCGTTTCCAGCTTTTCTTGTGGCTGAATGAAAGAGCCTCCGTCAACCAGGCCGCATTTTTTAAGTACCCGGGGTTTAAGTTGAAAAAGGATGCATCGCTGTATAGATGGAATTATGTGGAGGACCGTGACTATCCCTGTAATGAGACCTATGCGGATATGAGGAGGTATATCTCAAAGCTGGAAGGAGTTGCTGCTGATGTTTTAACTCCTGCATTCCAGGAGTCATTATGGCATATTCTGTATTCTGTGACTGATCCCAGGGAACTACAATCTGCACTGACCAAATTCGCCATTAAAGAGAAATTACCATCGAACTTTGCGGACGTATTTATAAAGTTCCCGCCATTCGAAAATGCATATGGCGCCTATTCCTATAAGGCCACCCGGAAGTTGCTACAATTAATGCGTTGGGGGGATCGCTGGAGTTATGACAGTATCGATGAAAAGACCCGCGGCCGTATAGATAAAATATTAACAGGCGAATATGATGCCGGTATTCGCGATCGTGTGCGTGAAAAGACAATTCAGCTAAAGGAGCACTCCGATTTCCAGGGCCTGCCTGAATGGTTGGCGACTTACATTGTTTATGACCGTCATGCCGAGGCAAAGGATATAAAGGTTTGGACGAAGCTGGAAGATCTTGATAATTTTATCCGGCAGGAATTAAAAATGGGTTCTCTGCGTAATCCCACTGTGGAACGGGTGGTGGCGGAATGCCTTAAAGTGGTCAGGGAATTATGGAAAACTTATGGTTCGCCCGATTCCCGCTTTTTTGATGAAATACATATAGAGCTTGGGCGGGAAATGAAAAATACCAACGAAGACCGCCGCAAGATAACGGAGGCAGCGTTGGCCAATGAGCAAACCAACCTCCGGCTAAAAGCCCTGTTGCAGGAATTGATGAACGATGCTGAAATAGAAAACGTGCGTCCTAACTCTCCTTCTCAGCTGGAAATACTCAAAATTTATGAGGAGGGGGTATTATCAGCGTATGAAAAAAACCTTCCTGACGATATCAGTAAAATATCACGCATGGCCTCCCCGTCCTCATCCCAGCTGGTCAGGTATAAATTGTGGCTGGAGCAGAAGTACAGGTCGCCCTATACCGGGGAAATAATACCGCTTAGTAAGCTGTTTACGCCGGCATATGAAATTGAGCACATACTGCCAAAGAGTCGCTATTACGACGATTCCCTGAACAACAAGGTGATTTGTGAATCAGTGGTGAACGCGGATTATAAGGGCAATCAAACTGCATATGAGTTTATAGCCAGCTCTATGGGCAGAATAGTGACGGAATTATCCGGCCCGGGTAAAACGGTGAAGATACTGGCACTGGAGGAGTATGAAAAGCTGGTTAAGGAGTGCTATGGAAAGAACAGGGGGAAGATGAAGCGGTTGCTTATGGATGATATTCCGGAAGCATTTATCCAGCGTCAGTTAAATGATACCAGGTATATTTCAAGGTATATCCGTGAATTGCTGGGTAACCTCGTTCGCGGGGAGGATGAGCAGGAAGCCATTCCCCGGAATATTGTTACTTGCTCTGGTGGCGTAACGGCTATTTTGCGGCAACAATGGGGATTAAATGATGTGTGGAACAGCATTATTGCACCTCGATTTGAAAGGCTGAATGAGTTGAAAGGAACACCGGGAAAGTATGGAAGCATCAATCCCAGGACAGGTAAGTTTTTGCCAGAGGTTCCTTTGGCGGATCAGGAAGGATTCAACAAGAAAAGAATTGACCATCGCCATCATGCCCTGGATGCGATAATAGTGGCTTGTACCACCAGGGACCATATTAATTATCTGAATAATGAAACGGCTCTGGGCAAGGCAAATAAGGAGGAAAAACAAAAAAAACGGTATGACCTCCGTCAAAAATTATGTTTTAAAAAACCTAATGGAACAGGGCAAGATGGGTATTCCTGGGAGTTCATAAAACCATGGGAAACCTTCACGCAGGATGTAAGGGCAATTTTGGAAAACATGGTGGTCAGCTTCCGCCAGGTAAACCGTGTGATTAACAGAACTGTTAACAGATATACCAAATACGAACGTAATAAGGATGGGCAGTTGGAAAAGGTACTGGCAAGGCAGCATGGTGAAAAGCTATGGGCGGTAAGGAAGCCTTTGCATCAGGATACCATTTACGGCGCGGTTAAGTTAAGAAGTAAGAAGTTAGTCAATTTATCAATTGCAATTGATGATGTTGATATGATAGTAGATAAGCGGATAAGGAGGAAGGTACGAAGTCTGCTGGCATCTGGTAAGGATAAGAAGTCCATTCAAAAAGAGCTGCTGGCGGCTGAGGTTCCCAAAAGAGTTGAGGTGCATTTTTGGGAAGTGGACAAGGCGGGGCAAGGGTCATATGCCGCAAGACGCGTGTCACTAAGTGAGAAGTTTACAGTTAAAAATATAGAGCAGATAACGGATACCGGTATTAAGCAGATACTTAAAAAACATCTGCAATCCTTTGATGAAATAGTGGACGGAAAGTTAACGCAGCATCCGGAACTAGCTTTTTCTGTAGAGGGACTGGATTTACTAAATAGGAACATTATCATCTTGAATGATGGAAAGTTTCATCATCCTATTTATAAAGTGAGACTTTTTGAGGCTCGGGGAAATAAATTTGTGCTTGGCAATAGTGGGGCTAAGAGTAGTAAGCTTGTACAGGCGGAAAAAGGGACAAATTTATATTTTGGCATATATCAACAGGCTGATGGGAAGAGGACTTATTGCACAATCTCTTTGAGTTTAGCTATTGAACGCCTGAAATCCGGTTTGCCACCTGTTCCGGAAACGGATGAGGAGGGAAATATTTTACTGATGAGTTTAACTCCGAACGACCTGGTATATGTACCGACTGAAGAGGAGTTATCCTCCGGACAACCTTTGAAGCTATCTGCGTTAGAGGGTAAGAGTGTTGATCGTATCTATAAGTTCGTAAGCTGTACCGACAAAGAAGCTCATTTTGTTCCCCATTACTATGCGAAGGAGATTATAGAAAATGAAATGGGCAGCAATAATAAAAGTGAGCGGTCACTGGATGGAATCCAGATAAAGTCATGTTGTGTTAAATTAAAGATTAACAGAATTGGCCAATTGGTGAGTGCTACAAAATCTATTCTTTCAGGTAATTAGTTTCTTCAGGCATGTTAAAACGAACTTTGTATTTCGGTAACCCCGCTTATTTGAAAACAAAGGATAACCAGCTGGTCATTGAGCTGGTAGCAAGTGGTGATCGTCACACTGCAGTTATTGAAGATCTGGGGATTGTCATTTTAGACCATCCCCAGATTACAATTACCCAGGCTGTAATTGAGAAATTGCTCCATCATAATGTGGCCTTAATTACATGTAACCATACGCATCATCCTTCCGGCCTGTTACTGAATTTAGAGGGGCATACGTTGCAGAGCCAGCGGTTCCGTTACCAGGTGGAGGCTACGCAGCCCTTGAAAAAACAGCTTTGGCAACAAACAGTAACTGCCAAGGTATTTAATCAATATTGCGTATTGGCAGGTAATGTGGAGGAAAGCAGAATATTACTTGAATATTCGAAATCAGTGAGAAGCGGGGACCCCGATAACATTGAAGCCAAAGCTGCCGTTTTTTACTGGAAGTATATCTTTGGGTTGAAATCCGGCTTTTACCGTGATAGGTTTGGACCTCCTCCTAATTCGCTTCTCAATTACGGCTATGCGGTTTTAAGGGCTTTAGTTGCACGATGCCTGGTTGGCTCAGGTTTATTGCCTACGTTGGGGATTTTTCACAGGAACCAATACAATGCTTATTGTCTTGCAGATGACATCATGGAGCCTTATCGGCCTTTTGTGGATCAACTTGTACTAAGACTACATGATATTAATAATCCCGCCCATGTACTGACAACAGAGCTTAAACGAAGTTTGCTTGAAATACCTGTCCTGGATGTAATGTTGGAAGGGGGAAAGAGCCCATTGGCGATTGCAGTGCAAAAGACTACGGCCAGTCTGGCTAAATGTTTTGATGGAAGTATGAGAAAAATATTATATCCAACTTTCCCTGATGGAAATTTCAAATGACATATTGAATACCAGGCTAAATGCATATCGGATTATGTGGGTACTTGTCTTCTTTGATTTACCAACAGAAACGAAAAAAGAAAAGCGGAACTATATGCTTTTCAGGAAAAACATTCTAAAAGATGGCTTTTCCATGTTTCAGTTTAGTATTTATTTGAGGCATTGTACCAGTAGAGAAAGTGCTGATACGCATGTCCGTAGGGTGAAGCTGATGCTACCTCCAAAAGGGCATGTAGGAATTTTAGTGGTTACGGATAAGCAATTTGGCCAGATGGAGATATTTTCAGGTATTAAGTGTGTAAAGCCGCCGGATACAGTACAACAGCTGGAATTGTTCTGAATTATACTTTTTAGGTAATTATTTTTGGTTTTTTTTCTGATTGAAAAACGCCCAGACCTTTATGTGGTAAAGGTTTGGGCGTTTTCTGTTGTGTTCTACTAAGGTAGAAAGAAAATTTGAAAGCAATTCACAACAGAACTGCTTCACTTCCGGCAGGCCATACAGTTGTGTTCTACTAAGGTAGAAAGAAAATTTGAAAGCAATTCACAACCCGCCATATGTGCTATATGGCACGTATAAGGTTGTGTTCTACTAAGGTAGAAAGAAAATTTGAAAGCAATTCACAACAAAGTCTGCCTGTACTATATATGACATAATGTTGTGTTCTACTAAGGTAGAAAGAAAATTTGAAAGCAATTCACAACCCCACACTGTCAGTTCATCGCTAGTGTAGGGTTGTGTTCTACTAAGGTAGAAAGAAAATTTGAAAGCAATTCACAACGGCGTCAGCAAGGGTTAACTGATAATTATAGTTGTGTTCTACTAAGGTAGAAAGAAAATTTGAAAGCAATTCACAACGGTCATGGCTTGCCTTCCACTACATATATTGTTGTGTTCTACTAAGGTAGAAAGAAAATTTGAAAGCAATTCACAACTGCCTTCGATTACCCCGTATATGTCCGTGTGTTGTGTTCTACTAAGGTAGAAAGAAAATTTGAAAGCAATTCACAACACGAGAAGGGGTGACGAAGAAGATATTTTTGTTGTGTTCTACTAAGGTAGAAAGAAAATTTGAAAGCAATTCACAACTTACTGTGATTAACTCAAATGGGTTCACTGGTTGTGTTCTACTAAGGTAGAAAGAAAATTTGAAAGCAATTCACAACCAGCGAGGCGGGCAGTGGTTACCGTTACCGGTTGTGTTCTACTAAGGTAGAAAGAAAATTTGAAAGCAATTCACAACGCCAGCTGGGATAGAAGAAATAGAAGCAAAGTTGTGTTCTACTAAGGTAGAAAGAAAATTTGAAAGCAATTCACAACTTGACGCCGGATATCCAGCCCGTCACCTGGGTTGTGTTCTACTAAGGTAGAAAGAAAATTTGAAAGCAATTCACAACAGATGCGCTGCGCTATGTTGCGCTGAACAAGTTGTGTTCTACTAAGGTAGAAAGAAAATTTGAAAGCAATTCACAACTTAATTGTTGTAATTATCAAAATCGATCCGGTTGTGTTCTACTAAGGTAGAAAGAAAATTTGAAAGCAATTCACAACACGCAACCACCTGCGCAACAAAATGCGGCGGTTGTGTTCTACTAAGGTAGAAAGAAAATTTGAAAGCAATTCACAACGCGTCACGGCGGTACTTCCTATGATATGCAGTTGTGTTCTACTAAGGTAGAAAGAAAATTTGAAAGCAATTCACAACGCACTGCGAACAGGAGGCCGCGGAGCTGGGGTTGTGTTCTACTAAGGTAGAAAGAAAATTTGAAAGCAATTCACAACGGTAACACTGGCATGGCCGTAAGGCTCGCGGTTGTGTTCTACTAAGGTAGAAAGAAAATTTGAAAGCAATTCACAACGGGTTTCATAGCGGCATTGTGCCACTGTTAGTTGTGTTCTACTAAGGTAGAAAGAAAATTTGAAAGCAATTCACAACCATTGATAATGGCGGAATGCTTGGCGGAGTGTTGTGTTCTACTAAGGTAGAAAGAAAATTTGAAAGCAATTCACAACCCTTATCGGCTGCAGCCTTACGGTTTCCCGGTTGTGTTCTACTAAGGTAGAAAGAAAATTTGAAAGCAATTCACAACGCCCATTACGAACTGCCAGCACATCGTTCTGTTGTGTTCTACTAAGGTAGAAAGAAAATTTGAAAGCAATTCACAACCCGGGAAAGTGCGGGAGCCTCTGCCGGTCAGTTGTGTTCTACTAAGGTAGAAAGAAAATTTGAAAGCAATTCACAACGCTGATGATGTAAAGTTGATCAAAAAATTGGTTGTGTTCTACTAAGGTAGAAAGAAAATTTGAAAGCAATTCACAACGAAGGGTCAAACCGGTATCCCGCACTTTCTGTTGTGTTCTACTAAGGTAGAAAGAAAATTTGAAAGCAATTCACAACACTCGGCGATCAGTTGGGTCACGTTCACCAGTTGTGTTCTACTAAGGTAGAAAGAAAATTTGAAAGCAATTCACAACCTCCATATGGATTTAAAAATAGTGACTTCCGTTGTGTTCTACTAAGGTAGAAAGAAAATTTGAAAGCAATTCACAACTGGCGGAAACATCTACCTTGCCGGCTATATGTTGTGTTCTACTAAGGTAGAAAGAAAATTTGAAAGCAATTCACAACGCGTAGTCATCTCGTTACGACCCATTACCCGTTGTGTTCTACTAAGGTAGAAAGAAAATTTGAAAGCAATTCACAACGTATTACCATTATTATGCGACAGACGGGACGTTGTGTTCTACTAAGGTAGAAAGAAAATTTGAAAGCAATTCACAACCAGTTCAGATTTCATAAGTTCGTATGACTTGTTGTGTTCTACTAAGGTAGAAAGAAAATTTGAAAGCAATTCACAACAATTGGGCTTCCATCAAGGAAATACGTTCAGTTGTGTTCTACTAAGGTAGAAAGAAAATTTGAAAGCAATTCACAACCAGGGAATCTACCAGCCCCGTTGCCACATTGTTGTGTTCTACTAAGGTAGAAAGAAAATTTGAAAGCAATTCACAACGTAGCCGTGGGTGTGCGGCCCTACAACTGGGTTGTGTTCTACTAAGGTAGAAAGAAAATTTGAAAGCAATTCACAACCAGATACAGTGATCATTTCATTCCGAAGTAGTTGTGTTCTACTAAGGTAGAAAGAAAATTTGAAAGCAATTCACAACTCACCACGGACATTTCCACCGACGTGCGGCGTTGTGTTCTACTAAGGTAGAAAGAAAATTTGAAAGCAATTCACAACCGAAAAAACAAAGGATGGAGCTCAGACAATGTTGTGTTCTACTAAGGTAGAAAGAAAATTTGAAAGCAATTCACAACCGTACCATCTGATAGTATTTATGACACCTTGTTGTGTTCTACTAAGGTAGAAAGAAAATTTGAAAGCAATTCACAACAAATTTACATGCAGGAAAATAAGGATAAGAGTTGTGTTCTACTAAGGTAGAAAGAAAATTTGAAAGCAATTCACAACAGAATGCCCTCCGTCTTGCCCGATCAGAAAGTTGTGTTCTACTAAGGTAGAAAGAAAATTTGAAAGCAATTCACAACTATCAGTAGGGGATATCCCGCATGAGAAGAGTTGTGTTCTACTAAGGTAGAAAGAAAATTTGAAAGCAATTCACAACTGAGCGATGGGGACCTATCTATAATGTGAGGTTGTGTTCTACTAAGGTAGAAAGAAAATTTGAAAGCAATTCACAACGATAATTCGAATCATTCTTAACCAACCAGTGTTGTGTTCTACTAAGGTAGAAAGAAAATTTGAAAGCAATTCACAACTAAGGGGTTGGTGTTGGCTTAACCTCCATTGTTGTGTTCTACTAAGGTAGAAAGAAAATTTGAAAGCAATTCACAACACCAGTTAGTATAGGTGCCAATGAAGAAGTGTTGTGTTCTACTAAGGTAGAAAGAAAATTTGAAAGCAATTCACAACTGCATGGTGACTGGTGCGCCAGTAGGGACTGTTGTGTTCTACTAAGGTAGAAAGAAAATTTGAAAGCAATTCACAACTAGATACCCTCAGCGGCCTTTATCAACTCCGTTGTGTTCTACTAAGGTAGAAAGAAAATTTGAAAGCAATTCACAACTTCAGCTGTTGCTCATTCCCACCATTGAAGTTGTGTTCTACTAAGGTAGAAAGAAAATTTGAAAGCAATTCACAACGTATTGGGTTATTCACAGCAGCAAGTTGCTGTTGTGTTCTACTAAGGTAGAAAGAAAATTTGAAAGCAATTCACAACGCATCTTCGCTGCCTCTTCCTTCGTGGAGCGTTGTGTTCTACTAAGGTAGAAAGAAAATTTGAAAGCAATTCACAACTGAAAATACCAGTGGATGTCCACAGGTTGTTGTGTTCTACTAAGGTAGAAAGAAAATTTGAAAGCAATTCACAACCCTGTGAAGGGCAGCGTATGAGTTGTACCCGTTGTGTTCTACTAAGGTAGAAAGAAAATTTGAAAGCAATTCACAACTGCTGCAGTGTTCCTGACCTGAAACTGTATGTTGTGTTCTACTAAGGTAGAAAGAAAATTTGAAAGCAATTCACAACTGCTGCAGTGTTCCTGACCTGAAACTGTGTGTTGTGTTCTACTAAGGTAGAAAGAAAATTTGAAAGCAATTCACAACTGTGGACGGCTTAACTACTAAGGATGCCAAGTTGTGTTCTACTAAGGTAGAAAGAAAATTTGAAAGCAATTCACAACGTTTTGTGCTGAGTATGAGCAAGGGATTCCGTTGTGTTCTACTAAGGTAGAAAGAAAATTTGAAAGCAATTCACAACACAACTTGTCGGGGATTCCCGGATCATTGTGTTGTGTTCTACTAAGGTAGAAAGAAAATTTGAAAGCAATTCACAACTCGGCGCTAATGGGCTTACCTACTCTGTGGGTTGTGTTCTACTAAGGTAGAAAGAAAATTTAAAAGCAATTCACAACCCGCCACCGAGCGACCAAAACAGAAAGGACGTTGTGTTCTACTAGGTAGAAAGCAAATTTGAAAGCAATTCACAACAAACCCCCGCCGGGAGGGATGGTGTTGAAAATCTTGCTCTACTCAGCCATCAAAAAAAATTAATACAATTCACCGCCCCCCATTCCACCCCCGCTATCTAATATATCAACATAATTTCACCTCCCCCCAACACCATACACCCCTCACCTCACCTTCCCCTCATACTCCCTCCTTATCTTCTCCAACCTCCTCTCATACCCCTCCCTGCTCATAAACAACCCCGGATTATACCCCTCCCCCTCATTCCTCAACCGCTGCAAATTAAACTGGCTCGCATGCGCCGCCACCCAAATATCAAACTGCACCTTCGGCATCGTATCCAGCGTATATTTATAATCCGCGCTGATCTCCGGGTAAGCCTTTACCTCCGCAAACTTCTTTTCCGTAATAATCGTCGGGATGTTGGCCAGTAACACTTTATAAGTTTTCCCGCCATCTTTCACCTCCAGTAAAAAACTGCAGGAACCTTTCGTATGGCCGGGATGGTGAAGTACAAGCAGCTTGGTATCTCCCAGGCCTACCACATCCCTGTCATGTAATTCCCTGGATATTTTGACCGGCTTAAACATGCTCACTTTACCACCCAGCTCATAATCCGTTCTGCCGCCGGTTTTTACTACCGAGGCATCGCCGGCGTCCACCATAAATTTCGCGCCGGTCATCTCCTGGATGGCCGCCATTGCGCCTACATGGTCATAATGGGCCTGGTTGGTGAGCAGGATTTTAATGTCGGAAAACTTAAAGCCGAGCGACTCCACATTCTTCTTAATAACCTCCGCGGACGATGCAAGCCCCGTATTCACCAGGAAGTGCCCGGCCGGCGTAGTAATCAGGTAACTCGCCAGGTCGTAGGTGCCCACATAATAAAGATTGCCGACAATGCGGAACGGTTGATACAGCTTGGTCCAGTCCGCATTGGTATTGGCAGGTTCCACTACTTTTTGGGCATGCGCATAAAAGCTGATGCCTGTACACAGCAATGCCGGTACTAATTTCTTAAAGAGGTGCATATGAAAATTTCGGGATGAAGTAATCGATTAATTCGCAAATTAAGGATTATACACATCCGGAAAATAAAAAAGGAGCAGCGGTAAATTTCCGCTGCCCCCCGGCAAAAGAAGATAATTTTATAACGAATAACGGATGGTTACCCCATAGGTCCGCGGATCGCCCAGCACGGCCGCATATTGACCGGCATTGCCGGCGCCCGGCAGCAGCTGCTCGTAGTATTTTTCATCCAGCAGGTTGCGGGACCATACGAATACCGTCAGGCCGCTCGCCGCGCGGAATCCCAGGCGGGCGTTGAGCAAACTGTAATACCCCACCTGCAGATACTGCGAAGGCGACGGGTTGGACGAAAACCTCGAACGGTAAAATCCTTCCAAAGCCAGGAAGTAACTGCCTTTCAGGCTGATCAAGCTTCCCTTCGCCGTCAACTCTCCGCCCAGTGATCCTGCCCATTTGGAAATACCGGGAAGGTCGCCCCCGGAAATATCCTTAAACGTAGGCCCGCCGGTTTCCTCCAGCGGAGGCGGCGCATTGGTGAATTTCACATACTTCCCTTCCGTATAGGCAAGGCCGCCATAAAGGGAAAGGAACTCCCTCACACGCAGGTTGGCATCCACTTCCACGCCGCGTACACGCACCTTTTCAGCATTGGCCAGGTAACCGCGGTTTACTGAAAGGTCCGCTGCCTGCACCTGCGTCTGGTAGTCGGAAATATCTGTATTATATACCGTCAGGTTGACGGTGGAGTAATCAGTAGGCGAAGTCTTCAAACCTACTTCGTAGTGCCGTACGGACTCCGGCTTCACCACCGCCAGCTCCGTCATCACTTTGCCTGACACCGTAGGCAAGCCGCCCAGGTTCAGCCCTACAGGCTTAAAGCCGGTGGAGTAAGTGGCAAAAGCATTAATGCGGTCGTTGGCTTTATAGGAAATCGTTAACTGACCGGAGAAATTCGTATCGTCGATTTTTGACTCGAACGACTGATTCGTGTATATCCCATTTTTGAGGGCCTGCAGCTGCGGATCCTCCGTTTGTAAACCGCCATATACTTCTCTCCTGAAATTAACCTCCTTATTATCATAGTTAAAACGCAAGCCTGGCAGGATGCTGAGATGCTCCGTAATCTTCCAGTCCAGCTGGCCGAAGATAGCGCCACTAAAGGTTTTCAGGTTAGGATAGGAGCGGATTCCAAAACCGTCAAACAGCCCCGGAGTTTTCCACAGGCTGCTGGTGGAGCTTTGGGAAAAACGCCAGGTGTCCTTGCCCGATTCTTCCACATGCGCGCCGTCAGGCCCCAGCTTCTGCCCGAAGGCGAATACCCCGAATACGGCGGATACATTCGGCAACAGGCTGCCGGCCCAGCGTACCTCCTGGGACCATTGCTTGTGTTTCGATGGCGCCTGCGATTTTGCCAGCGCCTGCAAACCGGTGAAATCGCGGTCGTTGGACGGATCCCAGTTCCAGTAACGATATGCCGTCGTAGAAGTCAGCTTACCATTGCCCAGGTGGATATCCACGTTCACGGACGCTCCGCCAAAATCCTGGTTGGAGCGCCATGGCGTATCATGGTCAATCACCCGGTCAAACGGATTCGTGCTGGGCACCTTATAATTCAGGTCCGCAGTAATCGCGGCATATTGCCGGTAGCCCGCACGCAGCGTAGGCGCCGCGCCGGCGTACACCTGTGCATAGCCATCCGGGCGCTGGCGGGTGGCGTCCGCCGCAAAAAGGACTTCCACCTTCTCCGAAGGTTTATACAGCAGTTGAAAGCGCCCCCCAAGGTTATTGAGGTCGTTCACCTTCTTGTCCGTTTTCACATTATAAAGCAGGCCGTCGCGCTGCGTACCCACAAAGGATACACGCGCGGCGAAGTTCTTGCCCAGCGGCCCGGTGATGCTGGTTTTAGCCTGGATATAACCGTAGTTGCCATAGCTCAGCTCAAATGTAGCGCCGGGATCGAACGAAGGCTTCTTGGTCGTGATGTTGAAAGCGCCCGCAGTAGTATTCTTCCCGAATAACGTACCCTGGGGACCGCGCAGTACCTCAATCTGTTCAACATCGAGGAAGTCGATCGTGGTAGCGGCCGTGCGCGCATAGTACACGCCGTCTACATAAAATCCCACTCCCGGGTCAATGCCGTCATTGGTCAGCCCAAACGTAGTTCCCAGGCCGCGGATGCTCAAACCGGTATTCCTCGGGTTGGAAGAATATAACTGCACGGAGGGGATCAGCTCCTTCAGCCGGTTCACGTTAAACGCGCCGGCATCCTCTGCCAGCGTGCCACTCAGCACCGTAATGGGAATCGGAACGTTCTGCAGGGTTTCCTTCCTCCTGCGCGCAGTGATCACTACTTCAGAGAGGAGGTCATTTTTGGCGAGGGTCAGTTCCAGGTCGCCGCCGGAATGCTTTGATACCGGCACTTCCAGCTGCTTGTGGCCAATGAAACTAACCAGCAGGGTTTGCGGCCTGTCCTTTTTTGTCTGGATGCTGAAATGGCCCAGCGAGTCGGAAATGGCATAGGTCGCCGTGCCTCTTACCACAATGGTGGCGCCGGGCAGGGGCGTTCCTTCGCTGTTCTTAATCCGCCCTTTCAGCACCTGTTGCGCCGTGGCAAGGTGCGCCAATAGCAGCACAGGGATGAATAGCTGTAAAAACTTGGTCATGGATTTTACTGATTATAGGTTTTGCGTTGATTTTGATTGCTATCGTTGTTCAGGGTCACGGCGGATTTTCCGCCTTGCTTACGCACAGAATGATTAACCGGGATAAAAGTACAATCTAAAAACAATATATCCTATAGGATTAGTAGAGTAATGTAAAATCGCAATGGGTAACCAAATGAAATTCAGTAATAAAGTGGTGAAAATTTTCTTAATTTTTTAGGGGGAAAGAAATAATGCCGCGGGGAAAGCCGTTTCGTGTACACCCGCTGTCAATACATGGCAGTATGCCATAGGTAACCATCCCGCCGGTAGGATAGCGGTTTAGATCAACCCGCGGCGTCACTTTCGTACATACGCCACCGTTACATCATAAGGCGGACAAAAAAAATCCCGGCAACGCAGGTTGCCGGGATGCAGTTGTGAAATTTACAGCAATTATCTCAGCTTGGTTGCCAGGGAATCCTGCAACTCCTCCGCTGTAGTAGTTTTAGTCATCGTAAAGTTGTTCTGGCTACGCGCAGTTAACCAGCGGCCCAGGTCAGTACTGTACTCGCCGCCGAGTTTGTAAAAATAACCTACATCGGCAGTGTTATAGGACAGGGAGAGGGTGTTGAGCCCTTTCCGGTAGTACTGCTGCGGCGCACGGGAAATCGGATCATTGATATCATAGAAGTCCGTATTGGCAATCGCATAGCCATACTCAGGCGGTCCTGCATCATACAGGCTTCCGCCGGAACTTACAAACAGTACGTCCACCGGGATGGAAGTAGCCGTTACCTTAGTGCCTTCAAAAATCGCAATACCAAAGGCATTACCACTGTTGGCCATCAGGCCGCCGGTTTTAGTACCAAAATCCTGGCCGTCCTTATTTACATAATCATAATTCGCAACCCACTGGTTGGAAGGGATAGCCGTAGAGCCGGAACCATTGATTAATTTATATAAACCGCCAGCATAGCAGTAACTACCTTTTTTAACCACCCCGGATGTCATGTTGATCTTATACGTACGCATATTGCCGGTAGCCCAGCCATTGGCAGGGAAGCCCGTCGGCGTTGAGGCGTTGGCGTTATTGCACACCACCATGCAGAACGGCGTTTTGGAAAAGTCGATATCCTCGGTGGCCAGCATCTGGATGTACTCATAGTTACCGTCCCCACCCTTAACATCGCTGGCAAAGCCGGAAATCACCAACCGGGTTTTTACCACGGTATTGCTCAGGATGTCCATATCGCTTTCCATACGCAGGTGCATACGGGGGGCCAGGCTATCCTTCCCAACGGGCGTATTCAGTACCACGCCGTAGTAGTTGGCTAACAGCGGAATCGCAGCGCCGGCAAAAGCGGCTGATTTTTCCGTCCGCAGGGTCACATGCCCGAACCCATCCGTTACGGATAAATCCCCGGCCATGGTGGCGTTTTCAGGCGGCTTCGGGAAAAAGCTGCCTTTCACCACTACGGTCAGCGTACTCTCAAAGTCCCCCGGAGCAGCCAGGATCTGCGCTGTAGTACCGCGGTTAATCGGGATAGGGCGGCCGGAAGCCACTTTCGTAATCTTGTCGTTGGTAACGCCTTTAATCTGCAGCATACCGTCTACCTTCGTCACTACTGCACCCTCTACATTAATATGAACAGAATCCCCTGATACATATTTGGCAGCGTCCTCTCCCAAAGGAATGGTAATACCCCTTATCTTACCAAGCCTGCGCCCGTCTTCCACAATCAGCGCACCTGCAGGCAGGTTGCCCGCGCGGTGGTCCGATACAACGAGGCCGGCTATACGAAAGGAGCCGCCCATATTGGATTTACTAAGAGTTACATCCTGCCCCTTGTACATCGCCCGGATGTCAAAGATGCTGATGGAAGGGTTGATTTCCCCGCCGGGATAAGTTTCGTCTTTATTACAACCCCAGGTGGTAGCCAGGGCACATAAAACAGCGGAATATATAGCTAACTTCTTCATGAATTACATTTTTAGCACGAACAATGGTATTATGGCTTCTGCCACCATACCTGTGTAGAAATCTGGTCAGGACCCTGAACAGCAATGGCATCCCTGTAATTGGCAGTGTTGGTGGACTGCACAAAAATCGGGTAGGTCATCCTCGCCGGCATCACGCCGCCGTTCTTCAAACCTTGCCCTTTAGGCAGTACAGGATGCCCCGTACGGCGGTATTCAAACCACTGCTGGAAGTCCGTCAGGAACATGCCATAGTATTTCTGCAGGTGAATCCGCTCCATTTTCTGATCCAGCGTTTCGCTGTCTATCCAGGCCATATCGGATTCATTCAGGTAGGTATCCACATCTGTGAATTTCGGCACCCACTGGCTGATACCGTTCAACACGCCATTCTTATAATAAGTGCTGGCAGGCGTTTTCAGCCAGCCTTTGGCAGCGGCTTCCGCAAGGATGAAGCACAGTTCGGAATAGTTCAGGATCATGCCGGTCAATGCCTCGTTCATCAAACTAGGGCCGGTAGAAGTGGCCGTCCAGGAGTTGAAGTAGGTAAGCTTGGTCACGCCCTGGCCTGGTGAATATCCGCTTTCCACCCCTTTAAACATACCCCTGTAAGGGATGATGCCCCACCGGTTGTAGCCATTGGTGCCGTAAGTCGGAATGTCAATACGCGGGTCATTCCAGTTGGCCAGGTGATCAATGAAAAAGCTGCATATCGCCGGCGAACGGAAATCCTGTTCACGGATGGTCAGCAGGGGAGAAGTGAGCGGCCCAACGCCGGTCCAGCGCAGGATCGCTGCATCCGCATTACTGGTCATAATCGGATAGTTGGATGCGTTCACATCTACGATGTCCTTGATCTTCGCAATCGCCTGGTCAGCCACTTCCGCTTTACCGGAAATGCGCAGCAACAGCCGCAGGTAAAGGGAGTTGCCAAACTTTCTCCATTTGCTCACATCGCCGTTATACACCGGGTCGCTGCCGGTGGCAATCGCCTCATTGGCTTTCAGCAGGTTGTTGGCGGAATCCAGCTGCTTGAAGAAATCCAGGTAGATATCTTTCTGCCTGTCAAAAGCCGGGCGGAAGTTGGAACTATCCCTCCCTTCCATTGCATGGAAATAGGGAATGTCGCCATACGTATCCGTCAGCAGGGAGTACAGCCAGGTCTGGCAGATCAGAGAAATACCCTGGTAGGATTTATTCTTTGTCAGCGAATCGGTCGCCGCTTTGTACATCGCTTTAAAATCGTTGATCTGCAGATACCATTGGGTGTAGGTATAGTCCGACCAGGTACTGCGGTAATCGTAACGGAAAACTTTTCCTTCCGCGTCACTCATATCTACCGTCACCTGCATTAACTCGTTATTGAAATTGCGGTTTCTGATCAGGTTGGTAGATACGGAGTTTACCAGGGCTGGCGCCAGCAACTGTGCCGGCAGCGTATTCTGGGTAGCGTTCGGGTCTGTATTCAGGTTCTCGAAATCTTTTGTGCAGGAAGTAAGCATGGAAGTCATCGCCAACGCCGCCACACCTATAGCATATATTATCTTCTTCATTTTGTTAGCTTTTAAAGACCAATAATTACGTTAAAACCAAAGGACCTGGTGGATGGGAACTGGCCGATCTCGAAGCCTCTCACGATGTCCGTACCGCTGAGCGTACCGAATTCAGGATCGAAAATTGGCCAGGGCGACCAGATGAACAGGTCGCGGCCATACACGCCCACGGTTAAACGTTGTAAGCCGATGCGCTTGGCGGTAGCTGGTTTGAGGGTATAGTCCAGGCGGCACTCGCGGAATTTGATGAAGTCCGTGCTGAACACGCTTCCTTCCGCGTTGTCCTGACCGTAGTGGGAACGGTAGTATTCATCAATATCATAAGCTACTACATCGTTCTTACGGAAAGTACCGTCTTCATTTCTTACCACGCCATTGCCAATGATACCGCTGTAACGGCCGGGCAGGGTATTGGTCGTCTTACCCTGCTCCGCCAGTTTGTAGTGGGTCAGGGAATGGCCCACCGCGCCAAACTGCCCGTCAAACAGGGCGCTGAACATAAACTGCTTGTAGTTGAAAGTATTGGTCCAACCGGCTTTGAACTTAGGAATGGTATTACCGAGGTAGATAATATTTTCCGTCAGCAGCGCCACGCCGGTATTGCTGTCATAAATTACCTGCCCGTCAGGACTCCGCTGGTAACCACGGCCATACAGGTCGCCCATGCTGCCGCCTACAGTAGCCACAATCTGGCCGCCGCCCACAGGGCCGGTTTGCAGTACGAGGGAGCTGTCCGGCAGGGATTTGATCAGGTTCTTATTGCTGGAGAACACCACGTTGGAGCTCCATTTGAAACCGCTCTTTGTTTGCACTGGCGTAGTGTTCAGGGCAATTTCAATACCCTTGTTCTGCACCACGCCGGCGTTTACCACCGCATAGTTGTAACCGGAGGATGGATCTACAAATGGTTGCAGGATCTGATCCTTGGTATTACCGCGGTACAGGGCGATATCGATACCAACACGTCTGTTGAGGAACTGCACGTTGGCGCCTACTTCATAGGTGATCGTACGCAGCGGGCGCAGGTCAGGGTTGGCCAGTACGTTCGGAACCGTCAGGCCGCCGCTGTAAAGGCTGCCGGCTGATTCATAATAATACTCGGTCCTGTACGGAGTGGTGGTACCGCTACCCACGCTGGAAGCAGAGAGCCTCAGCTTGGCGAAGCTGATGTAATCCGGCAGCTTGGCTATTTCAGATACCACAAAGCTCATATTGGCAGAAGGGTAGAAGAAGCCGGCATTGGTCGTACGTTTAGGCGTGGCCAAAACGCTGTTCCAGTCCTGGCGGCCGGTGATATCCAGGAAGAGGAACTCTTTATAGGAACCGGTCAACAGTCCGTAGAAGCTGTTGATGCCGTATTCTTCTCTCCTCGGGATGGTAACGATCGGACCCGCGGCATTGGCCATAGAGTACACGTTCGGGTAGGTGAGGGAGTCAGCGCGGTTCTCGTCTTTATTGTATTTGTTTCTCAGCATGCTTCCGCCGGCAGTAGCAGAAAAGGTGAAGTCCTTGCTGAACTTCTTCTGGTACTTAAAGAGGAAGTCGCTGCTGGCTTCCATGGAAAAGATATTCTGCGTGCGGTAGCTGCCGCGTTGATACTTGGCGCCGGCGCCCCATGGGCGTTCCTGGGCACGCATTTCATAGGAAAGGTCCACGCCGGTTCTCACCTGCAGGCTCAGTTCTTTTGTAATTTCGTAGTTGGCGGTAAAGCTACCCGTAACGTTGTGGCGGTTGGTTTTGTTGATATATTCGTAAGCTACCGCATAAGGGTTGGAAGGATAGGAACTGAACGGATATTTGATGGTTTTACCTTCATTACCCAGTCCCCAGTAGTTTTTCAGCCAATTGATATCTGCGCTTGGCTGCCAGAAGATGTACCAGTACATGATGGATTGGTTACCGTAACCAGCACCGGGGAGGTTGTCGCTCCATTTATTGTTGTAGTTCACTTTTGCGGATACCTGCAGTTTGTCGTTAATCTTTGAATTAACGGACATTGCCAGGGAATTACGTTTATAGCCGGTATTGGGAACGATCCAGGTATTGTTAACGTTTGTGAAGGAGAAGCGTGCAGATGTTTTATCCGTACCACCGTCCAGCGTTACGCTGTTGGTAAGGGTTCTTCCGGTTTCCCAGAAGTCGTTGATATTTTTGTACGGTACCCAGGGAGTCCGGGTGGTACCTACTTTTTGCGTCGCCGGGTCATACTGGAAGAACTGCTGTCCGTCGAATTTAGGACCATAAGCAGAGCTGGTACCGCTGGTGCTGGCGCCGTCTGCGGAAGCGCCGTAGGAATAGTAATCAGCGCCATCGAGGCCCTGGCCGTATTCATACTGCAGGTCCGGGAAGCGGTTTACTTTTTCCATATTGGCGTTGGAGTTGAGCGTAACACCCCAGCCTTTCTTCTTGCTGCTGCCGGATTTGGTAGTAATGATGATGGCGCCGTTTGCACCGCGCTGGCCGTAAAGGGCCGCAGCGCCGGGGCCTTTCAGGACGTTGATGGATTCGATATCTTCCGGGTTGATATCATTGAGCCCACTTCCGTAATCGGCCGGCATGTTGTCGTTGTTGGTGCCATAGGCGGATTCGCCGGCAACGGCGGTTCTTCTGGCGCTACCGTTATTGATCACTACCCCGTCCACCACGATCAATGCTTCGTTGTTGTCAGTCAGGTTGTTTTCTCCACGGAGAATAATTTTGTTGGAACCGGCAGGGCCGCTGTTGGAGCGGATCAGGTTCAGACCTGCCACCTTACCGGAGAGGGCGTCCGTCCAGTTACCGGAAAGCGCCTGGGTGAGTTGTTCCCCTTTTACCACCGTGGTAGCGTAGCCCAGGGATTTTTCATCGCGTTTAATGTTCAATGCAGTTACCACTACGTTGTCCAGCTGTTTGATGTCGGCGGACAGCTCCACATTGATTACAGTTTGTCCATCTACTTTAATTTCTTTTGGCATCATGCCGATAGACGAGAAAATGATTGTTTCGTTGCCGTCAGCCATCAGGGAGAACATACCATTTGCATCGGTACGGGTGCCCCTTGTTGTTCCTTTTACACGGACGTTCACACCTGGCAGCGCACTTTTGTCGGCCTTGTCTTTCACAGTCCCTGTAATTTTCTTTTGCTGGGCAAAAAGCACATTATCCGCCATCAGAAAGATGACGAAGAACAGGAGAAAATTCTTCATACAAAGGTTGATTAATGAAATTAGCTACCGGCCGATATTACTAACGTTGAAATGTTGTGTAATGTAATTTATGTGTGCAATGCGCCGCCAAGGTAGAACGAATGGCTGAATTAATGCCTCATTCGGATATTAAGGTTATGTAAACATTTCTTTAACAGTTGTTAATATGCAGGCTGGCAGGGGACTTTGGGGACATAAAAAGGCTGCCCCCTGGGGAGGAGGCAGCCGGTTCGAATTAATCAGGGATTAGGATATAGCTATTCTAACGCACCGTTATAGTCTGTTTCTCTTAATGGAATTTTCCAGGTCCACTTGTTCTTTTCAGAAGGCTGAATAGTAACAGCCAGGGCAGAGAGGAAGTTACCACCTGAATTATAATCGTGTCTTACAATCGGATCGTTCCAGCGTTTCATGTCAAACCAGTCAAAACCTTCGCCCCACAGCTCAATCGCACGGTAAGTTTTGATTTCGTTCAGCAGGTCTGCGCCGGTTTTGGTGCAGGTGTAGCTGGCGTCGCGGCCGGAACCCCTGGTGAGGGCTTCCAGCACCTGTTGAACCTCAGTCGCAGGTTTGTTCTGGAAGTATTTGGCTTCCGCTTCAATCAGGTACATTTCAGAGGAACGGAAGTGGTTCAGGTTACCCACGCCTGGCTGATCGTTTGCTTTAACCTTAAACTGCATGTAGGCAAATACCGTAGAGTTGCTCTGCAGGTCAGGGAAGGCGGCAAATGCCCTGGCTTTCAGCGCATCGCCTGCAACGCCGGTAGCGGTGGTGTAAGCATCCGTTTTCGGATCCAGGAACAGTCCTTTGCGGATGTCCGATGCCGGGATCTTGTTGTACAGTTCCCTGCTGATACATTTAGGCGTAGTTCTTACTGCACCGGCAGTAGAGTTGTAACCAATGTATGCCTGGTAAGAGAAGTAATACAGGGTTTCGTCTGCAGCGCCGTAGCTGCTCCAGATCCACTCTTTGTTTACAGTGGAGAAACCGCCTTTGTACTCGGCATTACTCATCAGTGGATATTTAGCCCTCGCCTTAACTGCATAAGTTTCGGCAGTAGCATAATCCTGGCGGTTGAGCGCAGCGCGTGCATAGATAGCCTGAGCTACCGTTTCATCCACCTCAAAGTTATTAGCTCTGGTTTTGCCTGATTTGGCAAAAAGGTCGATCGCCTGGTCCAGGTCAGCATAGATTTGCTTATAGGTCTCGCCCAGGGTAGACAGCTTCATGTCGCCGGTAGACTCGTCCGTACGCAATACCAGGCCCGGTGTTTCACCGTTGTTGGAATCCTGCCATCTGTAGCAGTAGATCTGTGCCAGCATGGTGAAGCTGTATGCGCGGTAAGTCAGCGCCTGCGCTTTGATATATTGTTTCTCCGCTTCAGGGCCGTTCGCCGCATCGATGTGTGCAATGATGGTGTTGGCGTTACCTATCAGCTTATAATAGTAATACCATGGGTAATAGCAGTAGACAACATCTACACGCTCGTTATAGGTAGCGTTGATAATTGCTGCCCAACCGGAAAGGTTCACAAAAAAGTGATTTCCCGGGTAGTTACCGTAATACATCTTGATGGTACCTTCCCCGTTGAAACCCTGGTTGGACAGGTACTGCATGGTCATCATCTTGGCCAGGCCGTTTACTGCCAGCTTTGCATTGGCGGTAGTTTCAAATACAGTTCCTGCACTGGTGGCATCGGTTGGCTTGGTATCCAGGTAATCTTTATTACAGGCGCCTGCAAATAATGCAAGTGAAAGAAGTCCTATTTTATATATATTCTTCATGATTTCTACAATTGATTTTTATAAACCCACTGAGAGTCCGAATGTTAAGATTCTTGGCGTTACGAACGCATTCAGGCTTCTGCCGTTGAATGACTGCTGCGGGTTCATACCCTGCAGCTTGGTGAAAGTGGCCAGGTTCTCAACAGCAACGTTCAGACGGGCAGATTTCACGTCAATTTTTTGCAGCAGGCTCGCCGGCATCTGGTAGCTCAGGTTGATATTTTTGATAACCAGGTAAGAACCATTCTGCAGGAAGCGGCTGGACATTACGTTGTTAGTCGCGTTTCTGGCGAAATCTACAACAGGGATACCTTTAGGATCCAGGCGGTTTGGAGAAGTCTCAGTCATACCGGCAGGAGCGCCATCCCATGCTTTCAGCAGGTCGGTATGCATCTGGCTTACAGAGCCTGACATGGTCATCAGACCCAGGTAGGAATCATCATACACTTTGTTGCCAGTTGCATAAGTAAATACGCCGGAGAGCGCCCAGTTTTTGTAAGTCACGGAAGTATTGAAGCTGCCGTACACTTTAGGAATAGGGCTGCCGGACCAATCACGTTTACCGTAGGTAGTCGAAGTAGTATAAGTTTGGCCGTTAATAGTTACCAATGTTTTTACCCAATCACCGGTAGTGGCTTTTGGATCATACTTCGCTTCATCCAGCACATACAGCGCGTTACCGGTAAGCCTGTCAACACCTGCATACTGGAAAGTGAAGAATTCATTGATGCCATGGCCGGTCATCAGCTTGTAGTTTCCGTTGATGATACCGTCTTTGTTCTGTTCGGACATTGCGGTAATCTCGTTCTTCATGAAGGTAGCGTTGGCGCCAACATTCCACCTGAAGTTCTTTTTCCTTAAAACATCTACATCCACGCTGATCTCCCATCCTCTGTTAACGAGCGTACCGATATTCTGCTGGATAGTGGCTTCCGCCTGGGTGGAAGAAGTTCCGCCGGCAGACAGTGGCAGGAATACGTCAAAAAGGAGGTCCTGCGCTTTTTTGTTGAAGTACTCAACAGTCAGGTTGGCCCTTTTCAGGAAACGCGTTTCCAAAGCAAAGTTATAGGAGGCGCTGGTTTCCCATTGCAGCAGTGTAGCCGCATTCTGGATCTTATAAGCCGCGCCCATGTTAGCATTCTGGGACATGGAGTACAATGCGTGGTATGCAAATTTGTTAGCGCTGTTTTTGTTACCTACCGTACCGTAAGAACCACGCAGTTTAGCATACTCCACATATTTGGTGAACCTGTCGAAGAAGTTTTCTTTGGAAAGTATCCAGCTACCACCTATGGAATAGAAGGAGCCCCAGCGGGTACTGGGAGAGAACCTGGAAGAACCGTCTCTTCTGAAGGAAGCTTCCGCAAAGTATTTTTCCGCATAGTTATAGCGTGCGCGAGATAAATAACTTTCCAGCGTTTCGTCCTCGGAATAATCGTACAGGCGGGTAATTTGAGTAAAGTTGATCAGCTCCGTACCACCTGCAAATGTTTCGTTGGTTTTATAACCATTCAGGTAGTTCAGGCGATCGCTGAAGTTTTCATGGCCAACCAATGCTTCCACGGCGTGCGGGCCAAAAGTCTTGTTCCAGTTCAGTAATTGCTGGAATGTATAAGTTTTGTAGCTGTAATTGTTTCTGGCAGCACGTCCTTTGTTGCCCAGACCATCGCCGATGACAGCGTTGTCATAAGTGCTGTTGTCGCTGCTGCGAACGCTCAGGTCCCCTTTGATAGTGGCGGTAAAGTCCTTCAGGAATTTAACGTCCATGTACGCCTGGCCCTGTACGGTATTTCTGGTGGTGAAATCCCTGTTCAGAGAGTTTTCCCATGCGTTATGACGGCCAACATACTGGTTACGGGTGCCGGTGCCGTCGTCAAAGATCGGGTTACCTTTATCATCCAGCACGTAATCGCCATTTGCCGCATGCCTGTGTACAGGATAGATAGGAGCTATCTGACGGGCATACATGAATGGGTTGGTATAGGAGCTGGCGTCACCTGCAAGACCATTTACGTTACTGGTCTGGTTGTGGGAGCCGGCGAGGTTGAAGCCGTACTTTAACCATTTGGTTTGCTGGATATCCGCGTTGATACGACCGGTAAAACGTTTGTAGTCTGTACGGGTGATGTATCCTTTTTCATCCAGGTAGCCTACAGAATAGAAGAGGTTGGACTTCTGGGTGCTGGACATGCCATTCAGTGCATATTCCTGGCGGTGGCCTGTTCTTTCAACCGGCGCATACCAGTCCAGGTCATTGGCATAACCCGGCAGGATGTGGGCATCCTTTCTCAGCTTACCATTTGAGTCAAACAACTGGTCAGCAGGCTTATCATAGATGTTCAGGAACAGGTAGTCGGAAATGAGGCTCTGCGTTGCCTTCTGGCCTGCCAGCTCGTTTGTCGGATAATCGTTAGGACGGGTGGTCCGCAGGTTATTCCTGTATCCTTTCCACATTGTTTCCATGAACTCAGTAGTATTCATGGTCTTGTATTCCTTGATACCGCGGGTAAAAACACCCTGGTTCATGGTGAAGTTAATGCTGCTGGTACCGGCTTTTGCCTTTTTAGTAGTGATCATAATCACGCCGGCAGCACCCTGGCTACCATACAATGCACTGGAGGCAGCATCTTTCTGTACGGATACGGATTCGATATCAGCTGGGTTAATATCCGTAACGTTACCCCTGAAGATAACGCCATCCACCACATAGATAGGATCATTGTTACCGTTCACAGAAGAAAAACCACGGATCATAACAGAGGGAGCAGCACCCGGAGTACCGGTAGTGTTGTTCACCTGGATACCGGAATTACCTTCCAGCACCGCAATCGCGTTGGTTACAGGGCGCTTTTCAATATCCTTAGCCTTGATAGCAGATACGGAACCTGTCAGCGCTTCCTTCTTAGAAGTACCATAGGCCACCACAACTACCTCGTTAAGATCTCCGGTTTCTGTCGCCAGCTTAACGTTAATTACATTTGATTCTCCAACCACCACACTCTTGGCAGCGAAGCCGAGAGAACGGAAATTTAATGTTTTGCCGGCCGGAACAGTGATGGAAAAGCTACCATCCGGGCTGGTTTGCGTGCCGGTAGTAGTTCCTTCGATCACAACAGAAACGCCCGGGATCGGAGTTCCATCCGTACCGGTAACCTTCCCCGTAACCTTTTTACCCTGAGCAAATGCAGCCAAATGCACCACGCTCAAAAGAAAAAAAACAAGCAATCTTTTTCTCATGAAGATTTAGATTTAGTTAATAGATATAGAAAAATATTCGTATATACGTAACCGTTAGTAAGCAGCGCGGGAAATTGCCGGTCAGGCATACGCTATTGGTGGAAAGGCAAAAAAATAACCCTTCAGAAACAGCGCTGCTTCTGAAAATTCCAGGCATTTGAAAATGCTATGTAGCAGGAAAAAGTTTCCCCATCAGGCTATCGCCTGTCAAATCTGCTCTCCTTGATAAACTTTAATTTTTACACATAAGCAACTACGATACATGCTGAGCGACATCCGACACTCATTCAGGTTCAGAAAAAGTTGGTAAAAACAGCAGGGATAATGTTCCCGTCTATTATACCACAGTTAAACATAAGCAAGGCGCTATCTCAGGCGCCTGATCAGCATAAGCATTGGTAAAACTTATCAGTGAATGGCATAATTATTAATTGTAGCATTCTCGAACCAGTGCTGGCATTACAGTAATATAGATTTGGTTCCCCTCACATCCTCCTGACACGCGTACATTAATTAATTATTATTCATGTCGTAAAAATATGTTAAAATCACCAACTTTCCGAGCAAAAATGTGATGAGCGTATTTTTGGCGTGAAGGATTCTATTAAAAAAAATAGCCATGCACGTTCTCCGCGCATGGCTGAAACCCTTTGTTGACAAAGGTTACATCAGGTACTTCTCCCTGAGCACTTTCAATTCTTTTTCCCCGATACCCAACTCTTTTTCCATAAACTGTTCCACCGTTCCATATTTTTTCCGGATGCCGTTGAACATAATCTGTAAATGCGCCGGCTTTAAAGCCATGGCATTTTTAATTTGTTCCTCGTTCATACCGGTCAGTTGTTGCATGCCTTTAAACATCCGGGCATTCATCGGCGCCAGGTACACATTGCTGGCAGTAAAGTCAGCCTCGATGGTTTCCTGTGGTACCTGCAGCGCATAGAGGAATAGCGCGGTAGCCATGCCCGTCCTGTCCCGGCCGCCGGTGCAATGGTACATCACCGCTTCACTGGCAGGTAAGGTGAGCAACTCCTGGAATAAAGGTTTGTAACGGGCCCCAAATGGCGTAGGGTCCCCATAGAACTTTTCCAGGAAACCGCCGTCCTTCAGGTAATTCGCCATTTGGGCGGGCGTGGGCAAACTATCACTGCCGGCAGGGCAAAGCTGGTACCTGGTGCCGGGGAGCAGGTGATCCGGCGCGGCGCCGGCTTCTGCCTTACCCCTGAAATCAAATACGGTATGTATATGCCGTTGCCGTAACGTATCCAGATCCTGTTCCGTCAGCCGGCTCACATCAGCGCTGCGGTACACTTTACCCCAGGCCACGGTTTTTCCATCGCGGGTTTTATATCCGCCCACATCCCTGAAATTCACTGTCCCCTGTACATGTACCAGCCGCTGCGTACTGTCCGTCAGCTGCGCAAACGCAAACCCTGGCAGTAATATGGCCATAGAAAAAATCAATCTTTTCATATCAGTCTATTTGTTTTATTTATTTAATAATGTCCCATCTCAGGCCTGCCTGCCCGCGGCTGCCGTACCACTCATAGCTGGTGATCCGGCGCTTATCGCCCATGTACACCCGCAGCGGCTCATTGGTCAGGTTGTTCAGCTCCACAAACACACGGAGCGATTTGGAAATGTTCACCGTTGCAGATGCATCCACAGTAAAGTTCTGATCCGTCCAGGTGTAGTAATCCGGACCCAGCTTAGTGTTAATGGACTCCACGGACGCGCCCCTGTAATTACCGGCCAGCCTTACCATCACCCCATTCTTCTCGTAAAACAGGATACTGTTGAACAGGTGTTTGGACTGGTTAGGTAACATCGTAGTATAAGTACCGGTAGGTTTTACCTCGGAATTAATAAAGGTGTAATTCAGCTCCACGCCCAGGCCGGATAATAATCCCGGCAGGAAGTCCAGGCGCTTGTTCACCCCTGCTTCAAAGCCCAGCAACCACGAATCGCTGATGTTCTGCGCCTGCGTGAGTACATAATTGCTGCCTTCCTGCTGGTAATTGATTGTATTGCTGAAAATCACATCCTTCATCTTTTTGTAAAAAACGCCCCCTGAAATCAGCCCGATGTTCTTAAAGAAATATTCTCCCATCAGGTCAAAGTTGTTGGCGAAAGTTGGTCGCAGGTCCACGTTTCCTTTGGTAACCGCAATCGGGTTTTTGGTATTGTCCACGGACTCCCCAGGAGTGAGGTCGGAGAAGTTGGGCCGTACGAAAGTCCGGGTATAGGCGGCCCTTACATTTGCCTGGGGGTTGATATTGTATTTCAGGTGTACCATGGGCAGCAACGCATTGTAGTTATTGCTCACCGTCGCCGGGGAAATAGTAGTGACCGCAGGAGTGCCGGCTGTAGTGGCTTTGGAGCCGTGCAGGGTAAAAGTGGTGTATTCATTCCTTACCCCGGCCACAATCTTTAGGTGGTCCGTAGCGTCAATTTCGGCCATCACATAGCCGGCTGCCACATTTTCCGTACCCTCGTAAATATTGGTAGGGTTGGTTGCCGGCGTCACGTTCATGAACCCATTTTTACGGAGCGTAGCCGTATCAAATAAATTAAAAAGTTGGTCTTTGGTTATTGGGTCGATGGCAAAGGCATCATGGTTGCCCTGCATTCCGGTGAAATAACCGCCGCGCATGGGGAAGTCCGTCCGGTCAAGGCTGCTCAGCGGCTGCAGTGCAGGGGCGTTAGGCACACCCAGCGCTGCGCTGGCGAGGTACACAATACTGGAGCCATACATGCCGCTGCGGTCTTTGTGACGGTATTTTAATCCGGCTTTCAGATTTACTTTATTGTTTACAGCTACTTTAAAATTGAGCTGAGCGGTCTTATCTTCTTCCTTAGTATCTAATTGTGCAATTACCAGTTGCTGCAAAGTGAGTTTGGAAGGGTCCATGGTTTCGCCGGCATTCTTCAGCCCTGCATCAAAGGAGAGAGGGGTACCGCCAACGCCATCGGGAGAGTCGAAGCCCCAGTAACGCTTACCGTCAGCGGAGAGGTTATTGAACCCGCCGCTGATCTTTTGCTTGAAAGTGGCGATAGGTAAGCCTTTATTGCCATTGGTGGGTGGCGTTTCCAGGAAGTATTTCGTATAGTAATCGCTGATAGCCCAATCAATTTTCACTTTGGGGGACAGCTGGTGTTCTCCGCCCAACTCGGCCCCGTTTAGCACCGTTTGGTAATAGGAGTAGCGGTAGTTGTACTGGAACTGGCTGTTATTGTAGTCAGTGTACGACTCATAGACCGGCCGGATATCGTTGAACTTATCCATCAGGCCACGGAGGTAGATCTTGTTGACCGTATTAAACGTATAGTCCAGCCCGATATTAGCGCCATAGGTCTGGCGTTTACCCATATACCGCTTCAACATCGCGGTGCTGATGGATTTGCGCTGTGCCGGATCCGCCAGGCCGGTGTTGTAAGCCACCTCAAAAGCGTCCGTTCCCCACTGCCGGTTCCAGATGGCCCCTGCCACCATGACGCCCAGCTTGTCCTTAAAAAAGCGGTCCCCGTACACGAGGGAGCCATTATACGTCCCGTCCTTCGAAAAAGTATTGTAACCGCCGGCGGCGCTCATATTGAGCTGCCGTTTGGCCGGAGAAGTACGGGTAATGAAGTTGATAGAGCCGCCAATCGCGTCGCCTTCCATATCGGGCGTAATGGCTTTGGCCACCTGCACATACTGGATCATTTCAGAAGGTACCGCATCCAGTACGGAGTTGCGGGAGCCCAGCACGTTGGCGCTGGGGAGCCGGCTGCCGTTGAAGAGAATGGAGGTCCAGGCGAAAGGCGTACCACGTACGGTAGCGGCATCCGCCTCGCCATGATAACGGGCCACGGCTACGCCCTGCACCCGCTGTACCGCCTCGGCAGCGTTACGGTCCGGCAGCTTCCCGATGGCATCCGCCGCAATCACATCCATGATGGCAAGTGAGTTCTTCTTAATGCTCAGCGCTTTCAGCTGGGAGGGAACCATAGTGCCTTTTACCAGCACCTCTCCCAGTTGGGCGGTGGCGGATAGCTCGATACGGCCCGCATCGTTCACGCCTTTGCGGATGTCCAGCTCCAGCTCTTTAGGCTCGTGCCCTATATAGGATACAATGATTTTCACTTTCCCGGTTAACTGGGTATTGAGGGTAAAGGCCCCATTGAGGTCGGTGGAAGTACCCTGCTTGCTGGCGGGGGCCAGGATGGTAGCCCCGGGAAGCTGACCGTCTTTATCGCCGACCGTACCCTTGATCGTCTGCCCGTAACCGGCTATTCCTGCCAGCAGGGATGCACATAAGGTGATAGGAATTTTCTTATTACCCGATATCATAGTTGATAATTTTTTCAGCAAAAGTGAGGTAAGGGGCATTCCTGTTCGACCGTGTCGGCGCATACGGACGTCCACCGGCAAAATCCGATAGATCTGTACCTGACTGTATTGGTTTTCAATAATTTATTCCAGGTTACCAAATTATTACCAATGCGTTTTGCTCCTCGCAAAACGGCTGAATTAACATTGGCGTAATACTGCGTGTATATATTTGAGGTATAGTGCGGACATATGATTTACATAATTTCCATAGGTGCATTTCAGGCGTTAACGGCAGCTTTGCTGTTATGGAAAAAGCGGCTGAGCGATAAGGCGGATGTACTGCTGATTTTATTGTTGATTTGTATTGCCACCCATCTTGGAATTAAGTTTTACATCTATGGGGTGCTATCGGATGCGCATATACGTAACCAGATGAACACCTTCATTGGGCTGTGTTACGGTCCCCTGGCCTACCTGTACCTGCTGAAGCGCCGGGATGAGCATTTTATCCCTGCCACCCAATGGTACCATTTCCTGCCCTTTGTGCTGGTAGGGGTGGGCTATCTCACGGTGGCCTGCCTGCTGTATGCCTATGCGCCCGTTGGCTATGAAGCCCTGGATATCTATAACAGTACCTCCACCTGGCTGTTTATTGCCTCCGGTTCCATATACCCGGTATTAATCCTGAAGCGCCGCAAGGAGCTTAGCCCCGGGCCGGAGCGGAAGCTGATCACCCACATAGGGGCTTTATTATTGCTGCTGGCGGTTGTTTCCATCTTTTTTACCTTATTCGGCAGCGTTTTACTGAGGGCGCCGCTAAATATAGTACTCTGCCGGTTTATCGTTTATACCCTCTTGTCACTGATCTGTATCGACATCCTACGGCATAAATACACCGGCATCTCCATAACAGAAAACCTCCTGGAACAGGAGGAGGAGCAAACACCCGTTCCGGCAGAATTACCGCCCAGCCCTGTGGCAGAAGGCACATCGGCTAAAAAAATGCAGCTCTCTGCGGAGGAACACCTGGTTATCTGGCAAAAACTGGAACAGCATTTAAGGAAAACGATGTTATACGTAGATGCTGACCTTACGCTGGATAAACTCTCCGACGCGATAGGTGAAAGCAAATACCACGTGTCCGAAACGCTCAATGCTTACGCGCATAAAACTTTCTATCAATATATTAACGAGTACAGGATCCTTCGCGCTGCCGAACTGATAACGGCTATTCAGCAAAAGGGGCTGCCAGTGAACATACTTACCATTGCCTACGAGTCAGGCTTCAAAGCCAAATCATCTTTTAATGCCTATTTCAAAAAGATCATAGGCGAAACCCCGAGCGCATACCTGAACCGGCAAAAGGCCAACCTCCGCCGGGAGCTGATGAATGCGTAATAACGGGAACGGCTAATGGTAATTTCTTCCCGCTTTTCAACAGGATTGTTGAAAAAAATCCCCTATTTGTGGATTTATAGCGCCTATGCCGGCGGCTACATCCTGACCCCGCAGGCCCGGGATAGGGCAGCATGGCGCTATTCCCCGCCAGGCCAGCCTCCGGGCTTCAACGGCAGAGATTTTGCTGATCATCCCTGCACCTGCTTAGAAAGATGTTTTATTTCTAACCGGTTCAGTCCGTAATACAGACGCTCATTGTCTGCCACAAGAAAAGAATATTGACGTAAGTCCCTATAGTAACAACATAAATGCTGCATGATTACGCTTATCCGTTGGAATTCTTTCTGGTATTGAATTACAGCGATAACTTTTGTGAAAAATGATTATTTAAATTTTATGACAGTACAAGGTAGAAAGACGCTGTTCTTGTTGATAGATGATGACGATGATGATGCTTACCTTTTTGAGGAAGTGTTACTGCAAATAAGCCCTCATGTTGCCTTTAAATGCGTTGCCAATGGCAAGGACGCATTGGAACTGTTACAGACCGGGAATGCGGACCATCCCCATATTATTTTCCTGGACCTCAATATGCCGCGCATGGATGGCAGGGAATGCCTCATGGAGCTTAAAAAAGATAAACAGTTACAACATATCCCGGTAATAATCTATACCACGTCCTCCCATCCCAATGATATCCGGCAGACTTTACAAAACGGCGCACTTTCGTTTGTTACCAAGCCTACTAATGTAAAGGACCTGGAAAATATCCTGACCACTGTCGTCAATAACATAGATGGAAACCTAGGGGAAGCCCTCGCGGCACTGAAACAATCTGCCAACATGTTGAATGTGGTGAATACCTGGAATGAAAACGACCGGATAGGCCGTGTTCAGCCTTTTACACATTTATAAAGACACCTAAGCCCACTATGATTCTAATAGTAGACGACAAACAGGAAAATCTTTACTCTTTAAAAACTTTGCTGCAACTCCACCATTATGAAGTGGATACTGCCGACTCAGGAGAAGAAGCGCTGAAAAAAATCCTCCGGAGAGAATATGAACTGATCATCCTGGACGTGCAAATGCCTGGTATGGACGGTTATGAAGTGGCAGAAATCATCTCCGGGTATAGCCGCTCGAAAGATACTCCCATCATTTTCCTGTCCGCTGTAAATATCGACAAACGCTTCATCACCAAAGGTTACAGCTCCGGCGGTGTGGACTATATCGTAAAGCCTTTTGATGCGGATATACTCCTGCTCAAGGTAGGCACCTTTACCCGCCTTTACCGGCAAACCAAAGAGCTGAATGATATCCGGGACAACCTGGAATTAAAGGTGAAGGAGAGAACCAAAGCCCTCCTGGACGTAAATAAAGCGCTTGAAATCAGTAATGCCGAACTGCAACAATACGCTTATATCGCCTCTCATGATTTGCAGGAACCCCTCCGGAAAATCATCACTTTCAGCAAGCTTGTATCCGACCGGTATCTGAGCGATCAGCCGGAAGCGGGTAAATACATCGAAAAAGTGATCCTGGCATCGGAAAGAATGCGTAACCTGATCAACGATGTCCTGAACTTTTCCCGCTTGTCCGCCGTGCCGGTGTATTCCAGGACCAGCCTGCAACACATTGTCCGGGATACGCTGAGCGACCTGGAAATTTTCATTAAGGAAAAGGAGGCAGTAGTGGAAATCAGCCATCTCCCGGAAATTGAAGTAATCCCGGACCAGATCAGGCAACTGTTCCAGAACCTCATCAGCAATTCCCTGAAGTTTTCCCGCAAGGACGTTACGCCCGTTATCCGCATCTGGTCCGAAGAATTAGACTCCGCGCCGCATGCGCCGGCCACCGGCGAAAAAGTGAAATACTGCCGCATATACGTAGCAGACAATGGTATCGGGTTTAATGAATCGTACCGGGAGAAAATCTTCACCATGTTCCAGCGCCTCCACAGTAAATCCGAATACGAAGGCACAGGCATCGGACTGGCCATCGTCAAGAAAATAATCCAGAAGCATAACGGCCATATCACCGTGGAAAGCACGGAAGGCCAGGGCGCCACTTTCATTATGGTGCTGCCTGTACAACAACAAACGCTACAAACAGTCATATAAACAACGAACGGATGAAGGCATCGTTTAAAAAGAATCTTATTATCAGCTACGGAACGTCCCTCTTCTTACTGGTGGTGAGTTCGGTAGCCTCTTTTATCAGCATTCAAAACCTGATGGAAAGTCAACGGATGCTGAACCATACCAACCTGATCATCACCAAGCTGGAAAACGTACTCTCCGTGCTGAAAGACGGTGAAACCGGGCAGCGTGGCTTCCTCCTGAGCGGAAAAGACGAATTCCTGGAGCCTTACCTCAGCGCCTCTACGAAAGTGAACCGCCTGATGGATGAAGTGAAAGACCTTACCATCGACAATCCCCTGCAGCAACGCTCCATTGAGCAACTGCGGGAAATTTCGAATAAGCGCCTCGTACAACTCCAAAAGCTGATCGATGACAAGCGCAAAGGACTTCCGCCAGCCGTGGAAGACCTCGTGCTGGGCAAAAGCCAGATGGATGAATCCCGTAAATTAGTGCAGGTCATGCAGGACCGCGAACAGGTGCTCCTGCACCAGCGCAGCGGCAGCGTTGCCAAGTTTGCCGGTTATACCACCATCCTCCTCATCATCGCCGGCGTACTGTCTGTACTCGTTACCATCGTATCGTTCCTGCGGGTAAACAGCGACTTCGACAGGCGCGCTGAACTGCAAAAGGAACTGGAAGATAAAGATGCCGAAATCTCCAAACGCCTGGCTATGATCCAGGGTATTGCGGATAAAATATCCTCCGGAAACTTTAAAATCCGGGTCGACGATTCCGGGAAAGACGTACTGGGCGCAATTTCCAATTCGCTCAACCGCATGGCGGAATCCCTTGATCATTCCTTCGAAAACCTCGCGCAGAACGAGTGGTTACAGGCCGGCATCGCCGCGCTGAACGAAAAGCTCATCGGCGAGCGTAACCTGGATAACCTCACCTTCCATGCGCTGGATTATATAACAGACTACTCCCAATCGCAGGTGGGCGCTATTTACATCCTGCGGGATGAAAATACCCTGGTACTCTCTTCCTCCGTGGGACTCAATAAAAACCGCTCCCGCCAGGAGCTGCGGCTGGGCGAAAGCCTGGCAGGGCAGGCCGCCCTCACCGGCAGGGAAATAGTACTGTCCGACATCGCCAATGCGGAGCTGCTGGTGGATTACAGCGCCGGCAGCATTCGCCCGCATAGTATAGTCGCCATCCCCGTGTACTTTGAACGGAAAATGGTTGGCGTGATGGAAGTGGCCTCCGTACACGGCTATACGAAAGCCGGTATGGACTTCCTCAAGGGCGCCGCCTTTAACATCGGCATTGCCATTAACGGCGCGCTGGATCACCAGCGCCTGCAGGACCTCCTGGCCGAAACGCAGGCCCAGTCCGAAGAATTACAGGTGCAGCACAGCGAACTGGAAAATATCAATGAAGAGCTGGAAGCGCAGTCCCAAAAACTGCAGGCCTCCGAAGAAGAGCTGCGCGTACAGCAGGAAGAGCTGCAGCAGGCCAATATGGAACTGGAAGAACGCAGCCGCCTGCTGGAAGAACGCAATGAACTGATCCTGGAACGAAACCTCGAGATACAGGCCAAAGCGGAAGCGCTGGCACAAAGCACCCGCTATAAATCCGAGTTCCTGGCCAATATGTCGCACGAGCTGCGCACGCCGCTGAACTCCATCCTGCTCTTATCCCGCCTGCTGTCCGAAAACCACGCGGGCAACCTCTCCAGCGAGCAGATAGAATACGCCGATGTGATCCAATCCTCCGGTAACGGCCTGCTCACGCTGATCGACGAGATACTCGACCTCTCCAAAATTGAATCCGGCAAAATGCAGCTGGAATACAATTTTGTGGCGCTGGACGACATCGCCAGCGAAATGCGGGCGCTCTTTAACCCGCTGGCAAAGGACAAGAATATTACTTTCCGCATCACCCTCGGGCAGGACCTGCCCAATATGATAGAAACCGATCAGCTGCGCCTCCAGCAGATACTGCGCAACCTTATTTCCAACGCGCTGAAATTTACTTCCAGAGGGGAAGTAGCGCTGGAAATTTACAGGTCTGGAGAAGGAATAGCCTTCGCCGTGAAAGATACCGGTATAGGCATCGCGCAGGATAAGCAGCTGACGATATTTGAAGCCTTCCAGCAGGCGGACGGCTCTACCCGCCGCAAATACGGCGGTACTGGCCTGGGCCTCTCCATCAGCCGCGAGCTGGCTAAGCTGCTCGGTGGCGAAATCGCCCTGCAGAGCGAGGAAGGCAAGGGTA
Organism: Chitinophaga sp. CB10; assembly: GCA_001870995.2. Taxonomy (GTDB): domain Bacteria; phylum Bacteroidota; class Bacteroidia; order Chitinophagales; family Chitinophagaceae; genus Chitinophaga. Next base: position 305,720 of record MLAV02000005.1, on the reverse strand, counting down.
GTACTTTCACGCTCACGGTGCCGGCCCATAAAGTGGCTGGCGAGCAACCACATACGGATATTTTCTCCGTTCCGGAAGCAGCTACAGAAATCCTCACGGCCAGGCAAACGCAGGCCGCTGCGCCAACCGAGCCGAAATACATCGCGCCGCATATCCCGCAGCCGGTGCCGGACGACCGGGATGACATCCAGCCGGATGATAAAGTGATCCTCGTCATCGAGGATGATACCAACTTCGCAAACGCCCTCCTGGCTTATACCCGCCAGAATGGTTATAAATGTATAGTAGCTGTCAGGGGAGACGAGGGAGTTACTTTAGCCCAGCAGTACCTCCCGGCGGGCATCTTGCTCGATATCGAACTGCCGGTGAAAAGTGGCTGGGAAGTGATGGAGGAACTGAAAGCCAATCCGGTCACCCGCGCCATACCGGTGCATGTAATGTCGTCCCACGAGGTGAAGATCCGCAGCATCTCCCGCGGCGCAGTGGACTTTATCAACAAGCCGGTAGCCATAGACCGCCTCGGCGAAGTGTTCAAAAAAATTGAACAGGCGCTGCGCAACGAACCCAAGAAAGTACTGATCGTGGAAGAAAACCTGAAGCATGCCAGGGGACTGGCTTACTTCCTCGAAAGCTTCGACATCGCCACAGAGATCCGCGACAATGTGGGCGAAGGCCTGCAGGCGCTGAACCGCAGCGAAGTGGATTGCGTGATCCTGGACATGGGCATCCCGGCACAGGGCTCCTACGATGTGCTGGAAGAAGTGAAGAAAGCGCCCGGCTTCGAAAACGTACCTATCATTATCTTCACCGGTAAAAACCTCTCGCATGTGGAAGAGTTCCGTATCAAGCAGTATGCGGACAGCATCGTGCTGAAAACAGCGCATTCCTACCAGCGTATCCTCGATGAGGTATCCCTCTTCCTGCACCTAGTGGAAGAGAAGAAAAAGGAGAACTCGACCATTAAGAACCGGCGTCTCGGTGAGCTTACTGAAGTGCTAAAAGGTAAGACTGTACTGATCGCCGATGATGACGTACGCAATATCTTCTCCCTGACAAAATCCTTAGAGGCATATGGAATGAAGATCGTGTCGGCCATAGACGGGAAGGAAGCCCTGCGCCAGCTGGAAGACAACCCGCAGGTAGACCTCATCCTCATGGATATGATGATGCCGGAAATGGATGGCTACGAATCCACCCGCCGCATCCGCGAAAAGCCGGGATTCAAAAACCTGCCGATCATTGCCGTAACGGCAAAAGCCATGACCGGGGACCGGGAGAAATGTATCAATGCCGGCGCATCCGACTATATCACGAAACCCGTGGATGTGGATCAATTGATATCTTTACTGCGTGTATGGTTATACGAATAATTTCAAAATAAGATGCTAAATATACCTGGGGCTAATATGATAAGTGAGGTGGAACTGGATTTGTTGCTGAAAGAGCTGCTCCAGGAACATGGATATGATTTTACCAGCTACGCCCGCAACTCCATGCGGCGGCGGGTGAGCCGGCTGATGGTGATCGACCGTTTCGCAAATTTGCAGTCGCTGCTGTACCGCCTCCGGCTGGATAAAAGCTACCTGCAGCGCATGGTCGAAGAGCTGACGGTGAACGTAACGGAAATGTTTCGCGACCCTTCTGTATGGCGCAACATCCGGGAGCAGGTGCTGCCCGTACTGGCTACCCATCCGTTTATCCGGATATGGCATGCGGGCTGCTCCACCGGCGAAGAAGTATATTCTATGGCCATCCTGCTGGAAGAGGCCAACCTGCTGCATAAGTCGCTGCTATACGCCACCGACCTGAACCCCGCCGTAGTAGAGAATATCAAAAGAGGTGTGTTTCCCCTCAGCCAGATGAAGCATTATTCCGAAAACTATATTGCCTCCGGGGGGGTGCATGACTTCTCCCGCTATTATACCGCCAAGTACAACTGGGCCAAGTTCGACGAAAAGCTGAAAACCAGGATGGTAGCGTCTACGCATAACCTGGTGTCCGACCGCTCCTTCAACGAGTTTAACCTGATCCTCTGCCGCAATGTGCTGATTTATTTTGAACGCCCCCTGCAGGATATAGTCCTGCGATTGTTTGACGAGAGCCTGGAAAAACTGGGATTCCTGGTGCTGGGTACCAAGGAAAATATGCGGTTTTCGAGTATAGCCAAGCGTTTTAATGCGGTGGAGTATAAAGACAGGATTTGGCGGAAGATGGGATAATTCGCTTACATTTAAGTATAAACGCACAGTGAACAATGAAACTCCTCGCCTCCTTATCCATCCTCCTCCTCACCCTCGCCGCCACCGCGCAGCAAAAACTCGCCGTCCTGCAACTCAACATCTGGCAGGAAGGTACCATAGTGCCCGGCGGATACGAAGCCATCGTTTCAACAATTGACCGCCTCCGGCCGGATGTAGTCACCCTCAGTGAAGTCCGCAATTACAACAATACCCGCTTTTGCGACCGCATCGTAGCCTCCCTTGCAGCCAGGGGTAAACGCTACTACAGCTTCTTCAGCAACGGGGCCGGCATCCTGAGCAGCACGCCTATCACCGATAGCAGCACGATATACGCCGGCAAAGGAGAAATTTATAAACTAGTCACCAACGCTGGCGGCCGCGAAATTGCCGTTTACTCCGCCCACCTGGATTATCAGCATTATGCAGTGTACCTGCCCCGCGGCTACGACGGGGTGACCTGGAAGAAGCTGCCAGCCCCCGTCACGAATATGGATACCATTATGGAGGCTAACCTGGCATCCGAAAGAGATGAGGCGATCGCCGCTTTCCTCAGGGCCGCGGAGGCGGACAAGCAGCAAGGCCGCATTATCATCCTCGGCGGGGATTTCAACGAAGCCAGCCACCTTGACTGGACGGCCGCTACCAGCCAGCTTTTCGATCATCATGGCGTAACCGCCAACTGGACCTGCTCCGCCATGCTCTACCAGCAAGGGTTTAAGGACAGCTTCCGGGAATTATACCCTAACCCGGTAACCCATCCCGGCTTTACCTTCCCGGCGGATAATACAGCCGTTCCCGTTAGTAAGCTCGCCTGGGCGCCCGATGCCGATGAAAGGGAACGCATTGACTTCATTTACTACTACCCCGATAAAAAATTAAATGTCCTGAAAAGTAACGTGGTAGGGCCGGCAGGTTCTATTATCCGCAACCGGCGGGAGAAGGAATCAGGGAAAGAGGTGTTTGTGACGCCGGCCGGCATCTGGCCTACGGATCATAAAGGCGTGATGACGGTATTCCGGCTGCAATAGCATTTCCAATCAGCGTAATGCCCGCAAAACCATACCACTACCAATAAAAAAAGGCGCCTATTTTACAATAGACGCCCTTTTCATTATAACCAGGACTAATTTATCCAGCCATCATTTTGCTTCAGGTTCGGGTTCCGTTCGATTTCCGCCTGCGGGATGGCCCACTGGTAAATGTAATCCCCTTTCCAGGAGTAATTCACCACGTTGGCGCCCCACACCTGCTGGATACCAGCGCCCGGAGCAAATGTTTTCTCCTTCCATGTTTTCCAGCGCAGCTCATCAAAGTAGTTGATGCCTTCGTTCACAAACTCCACGCGGCGTTCGTTGCGGATACGCTCCCGCATCGCCGCCTGGTCGGCTACATAAGTCGGTTTGCTCGCATCGGTGTTTTGCAATGGCGGCATTTTCACACGTGCCCGTACTTTGTTTACGAGGTCCAGCGCCTGCTGGCTGAAGCCCTGCTCATTGATCGCTTCCGCCCACATCAGCAGCACGTCCGCAAAGCGGATGATCGGGAAGTCCGTAGGGCCATAGGCTCTGTTGATAGTTTCCGTAGCGCCTTCATATACAAATTTGCGATGCAGGTAATAGAAGTAGGCTTTGGTATCTGTCGCCACATCCCATACCGGGGTGGTATTGGAGCGGAAAGGCCACCTGGATACGTACGACTGGTTAGCGCTGCCGTTTACGCCCAGGTAATCGGAATACGGCGTGATAACGTTAGCGGCTAAACGTGGGTCGCGGTTGGAATAGGCGGATTTGATGCGCGCTTCGTTGCCGGCAGGCAGGTACACGCTCATGTCCAGCCCGCGTGCGCTCGCCGCGTTGATTTCCGCCGTGGTAAGCCCATCGCGGAAGAAGTACACTTCCCTTTGTTTCACCGGCATGGTCGTATAGCCAGGGATGATCTTATTCCAGTCAAACCGGCTGCCATCGGCATTTTCATACATATCCACCACCACCGGCGATACCAGGTAAGTGTTCCAGCAGGAGCCAAATGAGCTGCGGTTACCGCAGAAGAACTGGGTGGTGGAACCGAAGTTGCTCACCGCAATGTTCTGCAGGGAGAAAATCATTTCATCCGACTGCTCATTGGCCTCCTTAAACAAGGCTTTATAATCGCCGTTAAACAGCGTATAGCCAGCCGCTTCCACCTTTGCAAAGTCCGCTGCAGCGGCAGGGTAGTTTTTTGTGTAGAGATAGGCTTTTCCCCTCAGCGCATATGCCGCGCCCTTGGTAATATGCCCGTAATTAGCGTTTCCTTTGCTGTATTTCGCCGGCAGGTTCGGTTCGTTGATGCAGTCGGTCAGGTCGTTGATCACCACTCTCCAAACGCTGTCCTCCGTTTCCCGGCCTTTGGTCGCTTCATCGGCGGAAAAAGGTTTCAGATACACCGGAACGCCATGCCACAGCTGGTTCAGGCGGAAGTAGAAGTAGGCCCGCAGGAATTTGGCTTCCGCCACATAGCGCGCTTTCTTATCCTCCGCTGAAGGGGATTTCAGGGGAATGTTCACAATCGCCCCGTTGGCGCGCTGGATGCCATCGTAGAAGTATCGCCAGTTGTTGCTGAACATGCTGCTGCTCGGGGTAATGGTACCAACCTGCAAACCGTCCGCATCGCGGGTCATACCTGTAACGCCGTAGCGGTCCAGCTGGTACAGCTCATTACCGGAAGCGCCGCTTTGGTCAATGCCCAGTCGCAGGGCGGCATATACGCCGGCCATACCCTGGTCGGTGAGGTTATCGGTTGTCCACATGGTTTCATCGCTCTGCTGTGTGTACGACAGCGTGTCCAGCAGGTTTCGCTTACAGCTGGCCAGGGATAAGATTCCCGCAGTATATATCAGAAGTTTGAACTTTTTCATACGCTTACTTTTTACTAGAATGTAACATTAAGGCCCACCGCAAACTGCTTCATGGTCGGGTAACCCACGCTGGCGCCGATTTCAGGGTCCAGTCCCGGATATTTGGTAATGGTCAGCAGGTTTTCGCCACTAACGTAAACGACTGCACGACTGATAGTCGCCTTCTTCGTAATGCTCTCCGGAATCTGGTAACCTATCTGCAGGTTTTTCAGTTTCAGGTAAGAGGCATTGTACAGGTAGAAGTAGTTGGCAATGCTGTTTTGCGGGTCAGTGTTGAGCTTTAAGCGGGGATATTTGGCGTTGATGTTATTGGCCGGATCGTTCGGATTGGCGTCGTTGTAATAATAGTGATCGTTCGCCACTTCCAGGCCGATGGCATTACCGGCAGAGGTAACGGAGCTCAGGTAGCCGCGGTCATTGTAATAGTACTGGAAACCGGCGCTGCCAGCCCATACCATGGTCAGGTAAATACCTTTCCAGGAGGCTGCAAAGTTGAAACCATAGTTGATCTTGGGAGTACCACTGGTACCGGTAAACGTTCTGTCGAAGTTGTTGCCGTAAATGCCGTCCCCATTGGTATCTGCATAGATCAGGTCCCCGTAGTATATTTTACCCTTGTCGATACCCTGTGCAGGCAGGAAGCTGTAACCGGCTGCCATCATGGCTTTCAGCCAGTCCATATCCTGGGTCGTGCGGATCATTCCATCGCGTGGCCCGCCATTGATATTTACGCTGCCATCTGCATTAAAATAGTTGCCGTTGCCATGGTACAGCGGGAACAGGTAGTATTCATCAATTTGTTTACCTTCTAATCTGTAGCTGTTGCCGCTGGCAGATGATACCGCCCCGATGTTGGAAGACCACGTTTTATTGCCACTGGCGTCTGTCACCCAGCCTTCTTTCAAAGCCCCGCGATAAGCGGTGATCAGGTTTTTATTGTAAGCGAAGTTACCGCCCACAGTTATGTCTACCTCTCCAAACTTACGGTTGTAGGAAGCGATCATCTCTATACCCTTGTTGGATACGGTTGCGGTATTCACGGTCGGCGCATCGGCGTTACCCACCGTCAGCGGAATCGGCGGCGTAGTGATAATACCGGAAGTGGTTTTGTTGTAATAATCTACCGTTACATTCAGGGCGTTGTTGAGGAAGGTCGCATCCACGCCTACATCCGCAATGGAGGTAGATTCCCACAACAGGAACGGGTTACCGAATTTAGTGACGGCAAGGGCGCCGGCAGCGGTGTTGTTGAAGGAGTAATACACCTGGTTATACAGTGTTTGCCAGTCATAGTTGCCCTTGGAGCGGTCGCCGCCGCCGTTGTTACCCAGTTTACCCCAGGAGGCGCGGAGCTTCAGCTGTTGCACATTGCGCAGCAGCTCCTTAAATATGCCCTCTTCTGTAAGGCGCCATCCTGCGGAGAAAGAAGGGTAGTAGCCCCAGCGGGATGCCGGCGCAAACCGGGAAGAACCATCGTAACGCAGGTTGGCTTCCAGGAGATATTTATTGCGGTAGGCGTAGTTCACACGGCCAAACCAGGAGCGGAGTGCATTGTCGTACTCCGTACCTTCAAAAGTATTGTTCGTATTGCCGGCAACGTTAATATTGGTGATGGATTCAGAAATCAAACCTTTCCTGCTGGCGGCATCCCTGTTATAGTAATAATAGTTTTGGTTATACCCCACCAGCGCGCCGATTTCGTGGCCGCCTTTCAGCTGGGTGTTATAACGGAGTACGTTATCAAACGTGGTGGTATATTCCTTTATGTGATCGGTAGAGGTAGTCAGCTGATCAGGCGTGGCGGCCGGGGAGCGGGGCACGTTGGTGGTAAAATCCCATTTGGCAAATGGCACATCATGGAACTGTTTATCCTGGTAGCGTGTCTGGTAGTTATAACGGGTTTCAAATGTGAGTCCTTTGAGGATAGAGATAGTAGCAAAGACAGTAGAGTTGAACCTGTTGATGACATTTTTACCAGCTACGTTGTTCAGGTACAGCAGGATGTTGTTGGCCGTCTGGGATTCTTCCAGTGCGGATGGAAAACCGAATTTGCCCTGCCACTGCGCCGGTACGCCGGGAGTGGTCTGGCGCAGGTAGTTAAAGGCGTTTTCAGTGTTGCCGAGGCCTAAGGATTCCTGTGAGGCAAAAGTCTGTGTTCCTACCGTCAGAAATTTATTAATACGGGAATCCAGGTTTAAGCGCAGTTGATATCTCTTCGACCCCGTATTATCCATTGTTCCAGGGTTATTCTGGTAAGCCCCGGAAAACAGGTAAGTGGATTTTTCGCTCCCGCCGGAAACGGATACGTTGTGCTGTTGCAGGATGTTGTTGGTAAACACCACATCCGACCAGTCAGTATTGGCATATACAACGGAGTTGGGAATACCGAATGCGTTCGTGTCATTCGGATGCTGGTTAGCGTTCATCCAGGTATTGATGGTTTCCTGTTTAAACAGCTCTGCCTGTCCGAGGTTGCGGGCGCTCTCGTTATACAGGTTCATGTAGCGTACGTAATCGTTTACAAATTTGGGGAGATTGCTGGGCCGCACGGTAGAAAGGTTGCCGCTGTAGGTAACAGTAGTCCTGTTGCGGCTGCCTTTTTTGGTAGTGATCAGGATTACGCCGTTTGCCGCCAGTGTTCCGTAAATGGAGGAAGATGCCGCGTCTTTCAGTACGGACATGCTTTCAATGTCATTAGGGTTCACCGCATCCATAGTGCCTATGATTCCGTCTATCACTACCAGCGGATCGCTGTTGTTGAGCGTTCCTACGCCGCGCACCCGGATGGTAGCTCCATCGGAGCCGGGCTTACCGGAGCTTTGGCGTACCTGCAAACCAGGGCTCAAACCGGCTAATGCGCTGGATACGTTTGTAACAGGGCGGTTTTCCAGGCTTTTGCTGGTAACGGTAGCTACCGCGCCGGTCAGGTTTACACGCTTCTGCGTAGCGTATCCAACTACCACCACATCTGTGAGGTCTGCACTTTTCGGTTTTAGGGTAATTGTAATGGACGATCGGCCACTGAGCGCCACCTCCTGCTTTTCAAAGCCGATGTAATCTACTACCAGCACGCCTTCGCTGGTATTTACATCACGGAGTATGAACTCTCCCTTCTCGTCTGTCATAGCACGTTTGGTAGTGCCTTTTAATACTACAGACGCGCCGGGCAGGGTTTCCCCCTTATCGTTTACGATCTGCCCGCGCAGGTCACCGTTCTGGACAGGCGCTGCGTTGGTAACGGGCTTTTCCCTGCGGGCATCCACCACGATCACTTTGTCCACAATGGAATAGGTGAGGGGCTGCCCCTGGAAACAGATATCCAAAGCGGTTTTAAGCCCTACGTTATCCACCGAGATGGTTACACGCTGCGCACGGTTAAGTAATTCATTCCGGTACATGAAGCTGTAGCCGGTTTGTTTGGTAATGCTCTTGAAAATTTCTGCGAGGCTGGCATTACGGGAATGCAATGACAGTGTTTGCGCATAGCCAAAGGCAGTCACCTGCATGCTCAGGATAATCAGCAGGGCGACAGTTAGTTTGAACACCCGGAAGGTGCTTGCATAACGGGACTTTATGGCATACGAGATCCCATTGTACTGAGTTGAACTCATACATGACAGAGTTTGGTGAAAAAGAAAAGTTGTTACCGGATTGAATCGTTATGGCACAAGCAAAGCCATAACAGCATAGTGATTGTTATAGATTCGAATTGTTCATTGTTCTCAAGCGTATTATTTTTTACCAGTTTTAAAACATTTTCAATTTTGGAATGGCGATTTAGCTTTTTCTTACGATCAGTTGTCTGTTGGCAATGTCACAATGGATGCCGCTTAATTCCAGCATTTTCATTACATTCTCAAGGCTGGTGCCGCGGGGGAATGAGGCGCTCAGATGGCCTTCAGGCGTGCCTTCCGGCAGTTGGAGCTGCAGGTCGTACCACCTGGCTATTTGTCTTAATACGACGATTATTTCTTCTCCGTTGAATTCAAATTTCCCTTCCTTCCAGGCAATGACGGCGTTTACGTCCGCATTGCTGATGGTGAATTGTTCCTGTTTGTCAAATGCGGCCTGTTGCCCTGGCAGCAAATGCCTGGCGCCGCCCGCGCTGCTTACTTTCACGGAGCCGGTAACCAGCGTGGTTTTAACGGCATTTTCCTCGTGGTAAGCCATGATGTTGAAGGAGGTGCCCAGTACCTGGACTTTCATATTGTTCACCTCCACGACGAAAGGTTTATGCTGGTCCGGGGCGATCTCGAAGTACGCTTCCCCGGTCAGTTCTACTGTCCTGTTGTTGCCTGCAAATGCGGTAGGATAGCGCAGGGAGCTGGCCGCATTGAGCCATGCCTTGCTGCCGTCCGGCAGCACTACGGCAAACTGGCCGCCCTGCGGTGTTTGGAGCGTATTGTATTTTACGGCGCCTGCGTTATGTTGACCGGATGCGTCGTAAACGAGCGACTGCCCCTGCACGGAGGCTCCGGCAATCCGGTGGCCGGCGCTGTCGTTCAGCGTCATGCTACTGCCATCATCCAGTACGAGCACCGCTTTGTTGCTGCCCGGCATGATGGGTACTTTTGCCCGTTGCGCTACCTCCCTGCTGGCAGGCCTGCCCCATTTCATATGCGAAACGGTTATGCCTGCGCTCACGAGCAGAAGGATGCCGGCAGCTACGGCAGCACGTTTTATCCAGGCTTTCCGCATCGGTACAACCGGCGTGGCAGGCGCCACTATGGCCGCCAGCTGCGATTGCATCTTCCCGAAAACCTCCTCCTTACCGTAATCCGCTGTTGTTGTAATCGTAACTTCCTCATCATGGAAGGAGTGATACCACTGATTGACCAACGCCGATTCTTCCGCAGTGGCTTCTCCCCGCAGGTATTTTTCTATAGCGATGATTAGATCCTGGTTTTCTTTCATAACGGGTAATTACATAGAAGAGTCGAACAAGTAAAGCCAATCCCCTACGCGTGGTTAAAAAAAATTAAAAAAAGATGGAAAAGTAGTGTTTGATATTTCCCTTCAGGTGCCGTAAGGCCTTTGTGAGCTGGTTTTCAACGGTTTTATGGGAAATGTTTAGGGTCGCGGCAATTTCTTTGACCGGCATACCCTGTTCGCGGCTATACCTGAATATTAACTGGCATTTTTCCGGAAGCCGGTTGATCTCTTCCTGATATAACTGCATTATATTTTTATACTGTAGCGATGATTCCGGGGTGGCAGGGGAGATGGAAATATCCGAACTATACACCTGCTGGTACTGGCGCAGCAGCTGCTCCCTGCGGAAGCGGTCCAGCACCTTATATTTCACGGCGGTGGCCAGGTAAGCGCCGGCATTTTCGATCTGGCTGTTGTGCCGCTGATGCCATAGGCTGGCAAAAACATCCTGCACCACATCCTCGGCCGCCTGGAGGTCGCCCAGCCTGTTATAGGCTACTGCCAGCAGCTTCTCGCGGTATGCTTCGTAGATTTCGGTAAATGCGGCCGTGTCGTCTTCCCGGAGGCGCTGCATCCACATCATATCCCTGTTTGGTTGACCTGCATCGGACATCGATCGAAAAATTGACTTGGTTGTACTCTACTAAGGTATAAAGAATTTTGAAAGCAAATCCTAACATGATAAGCTTTTGGCGCTTTGGGAATAAAAATAAATTTTTAGGTGGGGGGAGAAGAAAATCACGTCCGTTGGGCAAATTCCCCGATCAATTGGAGGTGTCTGGCGATTTCATAATCCGCATCAAGTAATGGCGCGTATTTGGATTGGATGGTCCGGAGAGTAATGGCCGCCGCTTCCTCAGCCGTTCCTGGATGAAACGTATTACCGGGGATGTCCATCAGCCGGTGATCGTCCAGAGGGCGCTGGCACCGGGCGCAGTGGTTGTACCAATAAACCTTGCCGTCCTCCGGAGGCGCCGGCCGGTAGTGGGGATACGTATCTCCCAGCAACTCCCTGAGATTATCGGAAATATAGGTCAGGCAATGAAATAAGGCAAAAAAACTCTGTTCTACCCATACCTCCTCGTCCCGCTCATTGATATCCCGCTCGTAAAAGTAGTCGCTCCCGATGGCTATCACGGTGTTGGTATGCCCGCAATGCGTGCATACAGCGCGACTCTCCGCGATCAGCACCTTATCGGATAATACGATGTACCCTTCCGGGGCAAGCCACTGCTGTACTTCGTGGAGCCGGCCGTATGCCTGATCAGGCAGCAGCCATTTGCCGGTATCTTCAAGGAAAACTGCACCCGCTTGCAGGGCCTGCTCTTTATCGGCCGCCGGAACATTCAGTAGTAGTGTCATAGCTCGAGGATCAGGGTGAAAACTTATTACTGAATATAGTAAAAATCCTGCAATGGGCCGGCAGGGAATCACCTATTAAAACTGATCGTCATTTATTTCTATCCAGTACCCGTCCGGGTCCTTCAGCCACACCTGTTTGACCCCGTCTACCCGGTTCGTCACCGCATTGGGCGTACCGGCCCAGTTCTCGTAAGACACGTTTTTGCTGCGCAGGTTGGCGAGGAAATCGTTCATCACCGGCACGGAAAAGCAAAGATGCGTGTTCTTGTTGTGGGTAGTGGGCGCTTCGGCGCCGGAAATAATATGTACCTGCGCATGCGGACCTACCTTAAACCAGGAATGGTGGCCGTCCTTAAACGGCTCGTCCATGGTTTCAAGTCCGATAATATCCCGGTAGAATGCGGTGCTTTTTTCAAGGTCTACAACGTAGATGGCTATATGATTTAAGGATGGCTTTTTCACGGACTGTGCGGTGGAATTCACGGAAATCAAAAAGATGATAATAAAAAGGCCCAATCCGGATTGCAGGTAGTTTTTCATAACTACAAGATAAAAATCCGGATTGAGCGATGCAAGTGTTGTGTTAGTTTGATTTAAATGTAATAGACTGGATCACTACATTCAGCTTTTTCAGGGCGGAGTTATCCGAACGGATGGTTTTATCGCCGGTCACCTGGTCATAGAGTTTAGGATCGCCGGTGTTATTGGCGCGCAGCACTACTTCCACGCCTTTGCCATTGAGCTGGCCGCCTTCCCAGCTGCTCACCAGCCCGCCGTCTGTCCATTCAAAGGCATTGAATTTAAAAGGACGTCCGTTTATTTTAAGCAATTTCTCCAACGGATCGCCTGGTTTCAGGCCAAAAGGCGTTTTCCATTTGGCATGCTCAAAGCTGAACAGCAGGGTGTTGCCGTCCTCGCCATCCATTTCTATCTGCAGTTCGTTATCCGTATCGGGATATACCACAAAGGCGTTCTTCCCTGTGGCATTCCCGGTAATATCGCTGCCATCCCGGAGGATCACGTTTTCCTTGCCGTACATGTTGATCAGCTGTTCGGCATTGCGCGCCTTGAAAATGGGTTTTACTTCCCAATCCCGTGTATCCGCAGCTGTTGGGGCGGCGGCGGTTTCTTCCCCGCCGGATGGTGAGGTGGCGGCGGTAGCAGCGCCGGCTGCCGCAGTGGCGGTACCGGCATCCCCGTTGTTCTCCGTACTGGCCGCTGTCGCAGGAGGCGGCGTTTTACCGGTATGAGGGCCGGTGTAAGTTACCAGGAAGTCTTTTTTGTCTTCCAGCAATTCTTTCGTTTGATCCCTGTATTTATTGGCGGTATAAGTAGCAATGGGGAAAATGCTGTTATTTTTCAAACCCAGGCTTTTCAGGTTTTCGATGTATCGCTGGCGGTTACAGTCGCTATACTGGTACAGGTATTTCAGGGCAGCGTCAAAAGCGCCCTGGTCGTCCCCCAGCTTGAACATGGTAGCATCCACATCAATCCCGCCGGCGCCGCTGCGGGTCAGCTGCTCCGCAATGTATCCTGTGATAGAATCGTTTTTGAGCGAGTAATGATAGGCTGCCCGGTTAGAAAAATCGTCGATAATATTCTGTGCCAGCTTGCTCTGCGCCTGCAAAGCAAGAGGTAAAACAAGGGTGAACAGTGCGAGTAACCTTTTCATAGACGCTGTTTGAATAATAGTATGTGTACTAAATTAGTTATATTTTATGATTGCCGGATAAATAACGGCTTAATTGCCCAAAGGTTACTCTTATAACGCTGGCCCGGCGGATTAATTTTCTCCTGTGTCAACTGTTTTCCGGGGAAAAGATAATTTCTGCCCCGTTCTATTATCTTCGCATCACAAAAGTTACAGCAATGAAACTGAAGTCATTACTGCTGGTTCTACTGGTAGCCCTGTTTTCCTGCCAGGAGAAAAAGCAGCGAATTACTCCCCAGGATATCCCTGACCCCAAGCAAATAGATGGCGGCTATGTGAGCGACCCGGCGCATATGCTGTCCGGACCGGCTACGGCTACGATCAACAGCATGCTCACCACGCTTGATCAGGAAGGGACGGCCCAGGTGGCCGTGGTATTACAGGAAAATATCGGGGAGCAAGACCCGGTGGATTTTGCGCACAAGCTGTTTAATACCTGGGGTATCGGTAAAAAAGAAACGAATAACGGCCTGCTGATATTCCTCGTGAGGGACGCCCGCAAGCTGGTGTTTGAAACGGGGAAAGGCCTGGAAGGCAACCTGCCGGACGTGCTGTGTTTCCGCATCCAGCAGGAGTATATGATCCCGCATATAAAAGAGGATAATTATGACGAAGCGTTTATCAGCGGCATCAAATCCGTAGCAGCGCAGCTGCGTTCCGGAAATTATGTCTATGACGAACCGCAGCCGGTAGTGCCGGATGAGCCCTATGCGGCGTTGGCGGACAGCTCCCTCATGGCGGCAGATGAGAGCGCGGCGCCTGAGTCGCCGCAGGCATTTGCCGGCCCCGTTGAAGCGCCCCCGGAATTTGAAGAGGCCACCGCACAGATAGATAGCGGGTATGTAGACCGCACGCCGGGCGCCGGCTTCTTCATCGGGCTGATCCTCGCATTCATTTTTTCTCCCATACTGATGCAGGGCTGTTTCGGTGGCAGAAGGCGTAAAAAGAAGAAGAAAAATACTAACCCTGATATAGATAATATCCCCGCAAGCATTAAGGAAATCAGCAATGATTTCCTGCGGCCAGGCTGGATTGGCGTAGCAGTTATACACCTGACTGCCTGGTGGCTGCTCTGGTATATGGACGCTCATTTCAATGTTAGACTGGGCTTCTTTAAAGTTTTCCTGGCATATTATGTCTCCTGGACCTTGTTTATGCACCTGGCCGTGTTGATTGTGCGCCTGCGCGCTGAGGCGGCGCTGCGCGGGGCGGACAGGCATACGCGCTGGCAGCGCTTATCCGCAGCGCATTGCCAGCTGGAATTTTCAGGGTATGTGTTTCCGTTACCTTTCCTTTTTCTCTATATGCGCTGGTACCGGCATGAGCAGCAAAAGCTGCGGGATACCCCGTATGATTGCCCGCATTGCCATCAGCCGATGCACCGCCTCGATGAAAAAACCGAGGACTCCTACCTGGAAAAAGCCCAGGTAATTGAGGAAAACCTCAGTTCAGTGGATTACGATGTATGGCGTTGCGACAAGGATGATTACCAGCTGGTGCTGGATTATACGGATTTTCATGCGGCGGTGGCAGAATGCCCGTCCTGCCAGCATAAAACTTTCCAGTGTAAGAAGTCCCGGACCCAGAAAAGGGCTACCACCAGCTCGCCGGGGCTGGGGATTAAAACTTACTTGTGCGCTGCCTGCGGGTTTTCTAAAGATTACCCCTTTACCATTCCGAAGATATCTTCGTCTTCCTCCTCTTCTTCTTCTTCGTCTTCCTCCTCTTCCTCGTCCAGCTCCTCCTGGGGCGGCGGATCATCCGGGGGCGGCGGAGCAAGCAGCAGCTGGTAGCGCGATCAACGAAAAAGGGCATGCCTCAGGCATGCCCTTTTTTTATAGCTATAATTTTTTATTTATTCACCGGCATCCGTTTTACCCACTACTTTGTAGCCACTGGTACCATTGGTTTGAATGTACTGGTAATACATACCGTCCGGCGACAGCCAGTATTCCTGGTCATTGATTTTTACGCTCCGGGAGCCTTGCGGCAGTTCAGCAATCAGGTCGTCCTGGGGGGCTTCCTGGTCGTCAGGATAAGTATTGTTAGGCTGGGTAGTGCTTTTTCCTACCACTTTATATCGCCTTCCGTTGTCGGTCATCACTTCCTGGTAATAGGTGCCATTTACGTCATAGTACACATTCCCGTCTACCGTTACTTCCTGTGCGCCGTCCGGCAGGTTGGGTACCAAAGCCCCGGTAGGAGCATCTACCACCTTGTAACCTTGCTGGTCGTCTGAGCGGGAGTAGTACGTGCCGCCATAGTAATACACAGGTCCAAAGGCTGCCCCCAGGGAGAAGTAGCCGTAAGGCAGGGTATTTACATAAAACCCGACAGGAGGGTAATAGTACCGGTAATACGGGCGATAGCCCCGGTAGTAGTAATATCCCGGGTATCCGCGGTTGATGGTGATGCCGCCATGAACGATCACTCTCGGGCCGGGACCCGGATAGCTGCGGTAATAACGGGGGGATGGAGCGCTGTACACTCTGGGAGCGGAGTAGCGAGGAGCCACGTTGATACGGCCGCCATAGTGACCACGTTGAGCATAGGCTGAGTGGAGGGTGCAGGTGCTTAATATCCCGGTCAGCACCAACAGTCCGAATATTCTGTTTTTCATTTGATAAGCGTTTCCTGCGAATGCCGGGAGGAATTTCCCGGCATTACAGGTATTAGACGCTTAAGCAGGCTGCAAGTTTAATGCCTCTTTATATCTTTCCGCCAGGGACTGGATATCCGCGCTTCTGGCGAGGGCGTTAATCCATTTTTCCGGGATCTGGTCGTAGCCATAATGGAGGCCGGCCAGGGCCCCGGCAACGGCGCCGGTGGTGTCGGTATCTTCTCCCAGGTTAACGGCTTTCAGGACGCACTCCTCGAAAGTGCCGGTAGTCAGGAAGCACCAGATGGCCGCTTCCAGGGTATGAACCACATAACCGGAGGCGGTGATCTCTTCTTCGTGCAGGGAAGGGAGGGTGCCGTCCAGGATACGTTTATAGAGTTTTACTTCGGCCGGACTGAAATGCCTTACTGCGAGGAAGCTCTGGATCACCTGTTGCAGGCGCAGGTAGGCCGCGTGTTTATCTTTTTCTGTCAGCAGCAGCCGGAGGAATTCTACCTGGATGAAGCAGGCGAATACCGACCTGAAATGCTGATGGGTGATGCCGGAAACTTCTTTTACTGCCTGGTATCTTTTTTCGATGTCCATTTCATGAGCCACGTAAAAGGTAACCGGGGCTACGCGCATCAGGGAGCCATTGCCGTTCTCGAAGTCTTCGAACCCACCGGTGAGGAGGGGAGAGGTGCCGGTGCTTACGCGGTGCAGCGCGCGGCGGGTGGTATTGCCGATGTCAAATACCTTCCCATGGGCGCTCCAGTAACCTTCGCTGTACCATTTCACGAAGAGCTGCGCCATGTTATTGATATCATAACCATTTATAAGGCTTTCTGCAGTGCAGAAGGTGAGGGAGGCGTCGTCGGAAAAAGTGCCGGGAGGCTGGTTCCAGCTGCCATATCCCTGCATGTCGGTCACGGGGTTTTCGCGGAGATAGGCCTGGGTTTCAAATTCCACCGGTACGCCGAGCGCATCGCCAATAGCCACACCGAATAAAGTACCGCTAATTTGTTGCAGCATATGAATGTTTTTTAGTTTTTAAAAATGTCGAAAACCTTGCCAGCAGGTGCTGCGGGGGTAGTTTTTCAGAAACTGGTTACTGTATAGCCGCTTAGTGATTAAATCGATGAGAAATGCCCTTTGTTCGTTTTGTTCAGTGTGCCTTTGGCCTGTTCATTCTCATTCGGGGATCATTATTGCTTAAAACCTGGTTTTCGCGTTGCAGTGCTTCCTATTTTTGCTTCATGATAATCAAATTATCAATGAGATAGTCGCAAAGTCGAATGCATTTAGCTTTAAAATACTTAAAATTTTTAAGACCATAACATACAAAGCCATGATTATTGAAAAAACCAATCAAAAACCAGCCATTTGATCCTGTCAGCAAGGGTCCGGTTTAGTACTTGTTAGTCCCGCCTGATGTTGATGCTACAGCATCAGTAAAATAATTCACCTGGTATATCCTCAATTTACGTTTTCCGGTTGTAGTCAGCCGGCAGTGAAACTGCCATGGTTGTTTGTTGCCCGGAGTATTGACCGATAATAACCTGTTGAATTTCTGTCAAGGGATTTACTTGAGTTCAGACGGGACTGTCTTTCCAGATAGTCCCACCTTCTGATCACTCAGCACAAAGCAGGCCATGATTTCTAATAATAGCGACTATTGTTGTGAGGTTGATTTTGTTTTCTCATGCAATCCTATAGTGGGGAGGACGAGGTTGTCCTAATGCGGATCGCATCCAGACGCATTAGGAATGCCATAATAACGTAGAAGGAAATGGGTAAAGAACCGGATTGTTTTTTTAAACAGTCCGTTCGCTGAAGATCCCGGCTGGAGCGCAACTCCACCGTCTGCATATACTTTTCTGGCACTGAAGTTTGAAAACGATTGATTCAGTTTCATGTGTTAACGGGGATATCTTTCCAGGTGGTCCCCCTTTTCCTGAAACGCTAGTCATCACCGGTGCAGAGAGCAATCTTTTGAGTTTTAATTTTCGAGGTTCAACTGTATATCTAACAATTACAGGACATAACTAAAGGAGCGGCTTGTCCAGGCCGTTCTACAATGTGGAAATCCCAGCTGTGGCGCAATGCATCACACGGCATTACATTGCATCGCACTGTCAAGATATTTATTAGGGTGGTACAATTGATAACAAAATAATGGGCCGTTTGTCTAAGCGGCCCGCTATTTGGCTGACAATTGTGCCGGCTAATCCCAATGCTTTTACTAATTTGCTGTTGTTGTAAATCTGAAAAAAGAACAAGATGAAATACAATCAACTGGGCAAATCAAACCTGCAGATCAGTGAAGTGGGGTTCGGCTGTATGTCGCTCGGCACGGATGATAAAGCCAATGCCGCGCTGATACAGGAGGCCATCCGCAGCGGCATCAACTTCTTTGACACCGCCGACCTGTACGACCATGGAAACAACGAATCCACGCTGGGCAAAGCCATCGCCGGTGCCAAAAGGGAAGAGGTGATCATCGCAACCAAAGTAGGCAACCAGTGGAAGGCTGATGGCTCAGGGTGGGACTGGAATCCATCGAAGGCATATATACTGGCTTCCGTGGAAGAAAGCTTGCGCCGGCTCAAGACAGATTATATCGACCTGTATCAGCTGCACGGAGGCACCATGCAGGATCCCATTGATGAAACCATTGAGGCGTTTGAAACACTGGTACAGCAGGGGAAGATCCGGTATTACGGCATTTCGTCCATACGGCCGGAAGTGATCCGGGAATATGTGCGCAGGTCCAACATCGTCAGTGTCATGATGCAATATAGTTTGCTGGACAGGCGGCCGGAAGAAACCTGTTTCCCGCTGCTGCTGGGAAATAATATCGGCGTGCTGGCGCGCGGTACCGTTGCCAAAGGGTTGCTGGCGGGTAAGCCACCCGCTCCCTTCCTGAATTATACGGCCGGAGAAGTGGAAAAAGCGGCAGCCGGGATAGCGGCGCTTTCTTCCGAAAACCGCCCTGCCTCCCAAACTGCCCTGCGCTACGTATTGCAGCAGCCTGCGGTCACCGCAGCCATATTGGGCATCAGAACGGCGGCGCACCTGAGCGATGCTGTTGCGGCCTCCGCAGCAACGCCGCTCACCGCGCAGGAAATCGCCCGGCTCAACAGCATACTGCCCGTTAACCGGTACGAACAATTCAGGTAACCAACATGCAGGCATATACGTTATATTGGGATCAGTAAACCCGCTTCGTTATGCAGAAATTAAAAGTTGGAATGCTGTTATTCCCCGGGGTGACCATCCTCGATTTTACAGGCCCGTATGAAGTTTTCACCAAGGCATGGTGCTTTGAAGTAATTACCATCGCTGAAACGGCGGAGCCGGTAACCGCAGAAGGAGGATTGCAGCTCATGGCTAACGCCACCATCGCAACCGCGCCGCAGCTGGATGTGTTATTCGTTCCCGGTGGGAAAGGCATCAATGAATTGTTGACGAACGCCGACATCCTGGGTTTTCTGCGGCAACAGGCCCCAGGCGTGCGCTACTTTACCTCCGTGTGTACCGGCGCGCTGGTACTGGCCGCCGCAGGCTTGCTCGATGGCTATAAAGCCACCACGCACTGGCGCTCGCTGGACCTCCTCCGCATGTTCAATGTGGAAGTCATACAGGAGCGGATTGTAAAGGACCGCAACCGTATTACCGGCGGCGGCGTTACAGTAGGCATTGATTTTGGTCTGTCATTCACAGCCATGATCGGCGGAGAGGAGCTGGCCAAGGTCATCCAGTTGCAGCTGGAATACAATCCGCAGCCGCCATTCCACGCCGGCTCGCCGAAAACCGCTGAACTGCCGGTACTGCAGAAAGCCCGGGAGCTGACGCAGCATATGTTCGAAGTGCGAAAGGGGATTATTAAAACAGTGTTGGAGGCAAAGATGGATGCGAAGGGGTAGGTGCGGAAGATGACTGTATTCCATCCGTTTGCCGGAAAGCCAATGGCGAAGAAAGCCAATGCCGTCAAAGCAATGCGTCAAAGCAATGCCGGAGAAAGCAAATGCCGGAGAAAGCCAATGCCGTCAAAGCCAATGCCTGCAAAGCCAAAACCGAAAAAAGCTATCCCGGAGGATATCACCAAATGACAGCCATTCCTCCTTAAAATAAACACTGCAACCACAGTGCCACAGCCCTTTTCCATAAACTGATGACCGCCATCATCAAACAATTCAATGATTAATCCTAACTTAAAATAGTATTTACATGAAGCGCTATGCCGGAATTCTTATTGCATGTGTAATGGCATTGGTGTTGGCAAATTGTGCCAGGAACCCATATAACGCTGCGAATAAAACCTATAAGCGGCAGGCTAAAATATATGGCAATGCGATACGTCAGCAGCCCCCTCTGTACCGCGGTGCAGATGGATTAACAGCCCCGTATTGGGTAGGTACCACCAATTTCAACCTGCGCAAGCCTAACCTGGTGATCATCCACCATACCGCGCAAAATTCCTGCGAGCAGACGCTTAAAACCTTTACGATGGAAAGCACCCAGGTAAGCGCACACTATGTAATCTGCCGCGATGGTATGATCCACCATATGCTGAACGATTACCTCCGCGCCTGGCACGGCGGCGTAGCTAAATGGGGAAATATCACTGATATCAACTCCTCGTCTATCGGAATAGAACTCGACAATAACGGACAGGAACCTTTTTCAGAAAAGCAAATCAATAGCCTGTTGGTACTCCTGGATACCCTGAAGAACCGCTATAACATCCCGGTCAATAACTTCGTCGGCCACGGTGATATAGCCCCCGGAAGAAAAGTTGATCCCAGCGCCTACTTCCCATGGCAACAGCTGGCCGAAAAAGGTTTCGGCGGCTGGTACGGCGATACCACCAACGCGGTGGCGCCGGATAATTTCAACACCATCCAGGCGCTCCGCATCGTCGGCTACGATGTGAAAGACACCGCAGCAGCGATTGCCGCCTTTAAAAGACACTTCATCCCGCAGGATTCCACACCCGGCATGACGGACGCCAGCCGGAAAATCCTCTGGATGCTGCAAAGCCGGTATCAGTAATACCGCATTGCAAACCTTAACTATTTTTGGGGTTTACAATTGAATATTAGTTAAACGCAGAATCCCGGCTTCCGCCGGGATTATTTTTTGAAATCTCCTTTAAATATGCTATTTTAATAATAGGTTATAAGAAACGAAATATACCAAAATCTGCATCCTGGCACGGCTTGTAAAACTGTACAATATTTAACGCTATATCTCCTTATCATTAATTCCACTTGCCATGAAAATGAGTATCAAATCCCTTATGCTGCCGGCAATACCGGTGTTGCTATGTTTATGCCTTTCGCCCCGGTCCAAAGCAGCCGCCCCCGCCGGAAAACCCCTGTATGATACCTGCCTCACAAAAACAGACGTAGCATACGATTTTCCGGATAGTCTGCGCAAAAAGATCAACGCCCTCCTGGAAGACAAGATCGGAGGCGGTATCGACGAAAAAGGCATCGTCACCTGGGAAAACTCCCCCGATGCGCCGGAATACTACCAGGTCATACTCCGCAAAACGAAACTGACCATCAAATACAAAGGCACCGTCTGCGAGGATAAGCTCATCTGGGAAAACATTAAATCCTGCGAAGAAGAACTTAAAAAAATGCTGAACAAATAAGAAAGGGCGCCCGCAACAGGCGCCCCTCTTCGATTGTTTCATACTATAATCACGATCACTTCTTCTTGGGTGGATTGGCCGCATGATACCTCGCTACTTCAATGCCCGCTTCAATTACAGGCCCGATGCCATGGAAATCATTCAGCTCCGTCGGCCGGTTGTAATAAAACGTAATATCTGCCGAGGTGTTGGTGCCAATACATACATCTTTCAATAATCCTTCTTCCGTAATCTTCTCCTTCACAATCCCTTCCCAGGCCCTTTCGGCAATGGTAATATAGCGCTTGTCCAGCCAGCCCTCGTTCACCGCGCGCGCAATGCAATAGGCAAACATGGCGGTAGCCGAGGTTTCAGTGTAGGAATCCGTTCTGTCCAGCACCTGGTGGAATATACCGGAGGCGGACTGATAAGGCGCCACACCCAGTATCTGCCTGGTCAGGTCCGCCAGCACAGCCTCTCTTCCCGGATGGTCTTTCGGCAGGAAGTTCAGCAGCTGTACTTTCGCCATCATGATCCAGCCGTTGGCACGGCCCCAGTGCGCCACCCCCTGGCGTTTCAAATCCTCGTAATAGTAATGGGCGTACAAGCCTGCCTTTTCATCCCAGAGGTATTTGGAAAACTGCAGCACCTGCTTTACCGCATCGTCATAATATTTCCTTTCGCCGGTAAGCTTGCCCATACGCGCCAGAAACGGCACGCTCATGTACAGATCGTCGCCCCAGATGGTCCACTGGTAAGGATTTGGCCGGCAGAAGGTGCCGTCCGGCAAACGTTCCTGCTTATTGAATATATGATTGGCCGCATTGTCAATATACGTCTTGTACTCCGGGCGCTTTACCTGCTGGTACACATCCAGCACGCTGGCCCCCATCGCGCCGCAGTCATCCAGCACCCTGAAATTGATCAGCTGGTTGAAAGGGAAGGACGGATATTTCTTATTCTGTTGCTGTAGTAACTCAAAAGGCTTGCAGTTGTCAAAGGCAAAGTCCAGGTGCCGCCTGGCATAATCGCTATACTTACTGTCCCTGGTGTAAGCTGCCAGGTCCATCATCGCAATGTTGGTCACCCCGTTGGGATAATGCCAGTTGCTGGTCGGATCCGACACCTTCACCTTCACCCCCGCAGGAATATCCTTGCTGGAAGTATAAGTCTGGTTGTTGTCGCCAATAAATTTAAAGCCGGCATGGGAAATCAGGTGGTCGGCCACCTTGCGCACAATCGCAATGTCGCTGTCCTGCGCCATGGCAAGGCTACCCATACTCATGCCCAGGCAGATGAATGCTAGTTTTTTCATAACGATTCCGTGGATTATTTACCGAAAATAACCCCAGTTTTTCATTTATGCAAACGATTGCATAAAATTCTCATTTTTCAATAGTTTTATGCTTAATTTGGGGAATGTGAAAACCGGTGGAAGCATGGAAGCCTATGAAAACCAGCGGAAGTTTATAATTTCGCGACGCTTGACACCAACCCTTATATCCGTAAAACCGGGAAACTATGAATAGAGTATTTTGCCTGCTGGCATTAACGGCCGCCATGGCCTGCCAGGATAACCAGCTTCATGACGATATCGCGCCGGTAGCAGTGGCCGCACCGGCAGGCGAGTTAAACCTGGATGCAATGCCCGTCGCCACCGAATTGGCGCCTCACCGGGATGTTGCCTGGAATGAAGTGGAAGTATTTGATTTCGCCAATGCGAAGGTGAATAATAAGCTCCCCCTTTACGCGACCCGCACGCAGTTTCAGAAGGCCTGGGGCCAGGCGGACAGCCTGTTTACACCGGATTATGACGCCGTTTGCGGCCAGCTGGATGAAGACTTTCAGTACGCTTATGCCGCCGGATCGTTGTTTGAAATAGGCAGGGATTCCGTAGTGTGCGACCAGTTTCAATTTCAGCCGCAAACCCGCTTGACGAGCGGTAACATCACCCTTCATAGCCGCATGACCTGGGAAGATGCCAGAAAGCTCTTTCCCATGGCCGTACAGCAGGCGGAAAATGAAGGGAAATCCGATGTAATCCTGCTCAGGGATTCGCCCGCAGGCGAAGTCGGAATCCTGCTTCATTTTCGCGATGGGTTGCTGAGCAGTATCTCTTATAACCTGCCTTGCTGAGGTACCTTATTGCACGCGGAAGCGTAAGGCCGTAATTTCCATTACACCAGGTACACGCTCATACTCCTGGCGCCCTGTGCGCCATGTACCAGTACTGCCCCTATATCAGCGGTGGCGGAAGGCCCCATCATGAAGCAGCCGTACGCCGTATCTTCCAGGTGTACCCGCATATAGGCATCATACATATCGGCTACCAGTTCCGTAGGCTTCAATAAAATCACCAGGTGTTGGGCCAAAAAGCCCAGCGCATTCACGACCAGGTCCTCCTGGGAGAGCCATACCATGCCATTTTCAGCCACGCCAAAGCCGGCGCGTATCACGCCTACATCTACATCCGCCAGCTCATGCGGATTCGCCACCTGTTGAATATCCCGGTTACCTTTCAGGTCCGGACTGGCGCTGCAGATAACCTTTGCATCAGGGTGCTGCGCTGCCAGCAGCGCCTGGGCCGCCGCCAGGTCGGCAGGTTTGTACACGCTGGCGCCGGCATCTTTCAGTCGCGCCTCAAACGCCGGCAGCATAACGGTAATAGTCTTTTGAAAAACAGGAACAGCCGGGTACTCCACTTTTTCGGCCGGTAAATGATGGTGGGCAGCATCGAGGATTTGTTCACGTGGATGGAAAGTCATCGTAGTAGGTTTTATGAGTGTACAGTTATTGTTGCGGTGTTGACGCCATGGCTGCTTCCGCCTTTCATGCGGGCTCATTGTATGGTCTGTCTTGATTAACACCTCAATGGGTAATTTGTTGAAACCGCCATAATTAAGGGTTAAAAACAGGAAAGGCCAGTGCCTGCGGCGCTGACCCCCGGTAATTTTTTAGGTTTAGGTAGAAAACAATGGCCGCGCAGGCAATACTTTCGATAACAATTCCCGCGCGCTGACGACTATGCCATGGCCCGCAGGCAGCAATATTCACACATTGCAAGTTAAACCCGCTATCCACAGGCCATCCTCTTCTTCAAAGCCCCGCCTGGCTTTACATTTTCGGCTTCATTTCGCCATGCTCCGCGCTTCATTACATCACCGGCGTCTTCCCACCGTCAACCGCAATGCTCGTCCCCGTAATATACGACGCAGCCGGCGAAGCCAGGAAAGCCGCCAGCGCAGCCACTTCTTTCGGTTCTCCGAATCGTTTCATAGGGATTTCGTTCAGCCATTCCTTCGACACCGTTTCAGCAGATACCTTCCGCTGTTTGGCGGAAGTTTCAAATAAAGCCGTTAATCGCCCTGTAGCGGTAGACCCCGGCAGTACATTGTTGACCGTAATGCCATGCGGCGCTACCTCCGTAGCCAGCGTTTTGGCCCAGGAAGCTACCGCCCAGCGGATAGTATTGGAAACGCCGAGGTTTTTCAGCGGCGCCTTCACAGAAGTACTGATGATGTTGATAATGCGGCCATACCCCGCATCGATCATGCCCGGTATCAGCGCCTGCGCCAGTACCTGGTTGCAAAGCAGGTGTTGCTCAAAGGCATTGGCAAAAGCTTTTGTTTCCGCGTCCAGGATAGGGCCGGCAGCAGGGCCGCCCGTATTGTTGACCAGGATGTGGACAGGAGTGGTGGCCGCCAGGTCGCTGGCCACGCTGATCACTTCATTGATATCGGAAAAGTCGGCAATCTCATACCGGTGCTTCTGGCCGGTACCGCTATGCAGCTGCGACACGGCAGCCTCAAGGCGCTCCTCATTACGGGCAAGCAGTATGCAGCTGGCGCCCAGTAACGACAATTCAATAGCAGTCGCCAGGCCTATACCCTGGGAACTGCCGCATATTAAAGCTGTTTTTCCCTTTAATGAAAGTTCCATAGAATCCTGCATTTGTCACTAATGTAACAATATCCGCTTACACTCGTACATATATACGTTTTTTGTCCAGCCAGTAACCGGCCAGCCAGCATACCAGCATAAACGCCAGGGAGAACAACAGGGAACCAAACTTCCCGGGAGAGAGCTGCTGGAAAATCTGCTCGTTAATCCACGTGTACACGTTGACGTTGCCCACCCTGAAAAAGTAAAACAGGATGGCCAGCACTTCCGACAGCAGGTACAGGAACAATGGATTCTTCCCGAAAACAGTGAAGAAGCCCGTCCCCGCGGTAATGCCCATAATATCGATGAGCATGATCAACACAGAGAGGATCACCAGGTCGATGCCCACCGTTAATAACACATAACTGCTGGTCCAGAGCTTTTTGTTGATAGGAAACAGCGGATTCCACAAACAGGCCACGCCGATGAGGAGCGCGCCCGCTATGATCAGCTTCAACACCCCGGCGGTGGACTTCCCTTCCCGCTGTATAAATAACCCGGCATAATAACCAGCCACCACATTTACAATCGCAGGGAAAGTGCTGAGCAGCCCCTCCGGATCAAAGGCAAAGCCTTCCCCGTGATAAAGGTGATCATCCCCCAGGAGCCAGTGGTCCAGCGCCGATCCGGCATTGCCATGAATACCGTATTGATCGCCGGGCGTACCGCAAAACCAGAGTACCGCCCAATAACCCAGCAGCAGCAAAGCGCTGATGCTCCATACCACCTTCTTATTACAATAGTAAATCAGCAGGGAGGCAAAGCAGTAACAGAGCGCAATACGTTGCAACACCCCAAATACGCGCGTATGCGAAAACGGTTTAAAAGCCAGTCCATGATCCGTATGTTGCACAAACGGGAACCAGTACATGAGGAAGCCCAGCAGAAATATAATGGCAGTACGTTTGAATATTTTACCAAGCACGGCCGGCTGCGGGAGGGTGTTGAACTTCTTCATGCTGAAGCTCATGGCGTTGCCCACGGCAAACAGGAAGGAAGGGAAAACCAGGTCGGTAGGCGTAAATCCATGCCAGGCCGCATGTTCAAGGGGAGCATATACGCCGCCGGTTCCGCCTGTGTTCACAATGATCATAAAACAAACTGTCAATCCACGGAATACATCCAATGGAAGAAATCGTTGGGCTGTTTGAGTCATCTGACGAAATTTGGTTGATAAGATGGTAAGGATAAGAAAGGTTCATAAGAGCCACTTACAAGATAACCTGCAATCTCACAAAAAGCAAATTCTATATACAACGGATTTTCAATTTGATTATTTTTAATAACTACCCGCAGTCAAAAGTTCACCTTATGTATAAATTACTCACATTCCACGTAGTATTAGTTTGTTTTGTATTGTTAAATGCCTGTGGCCAGGGGGAAAGAGCCGTGTGGCCTAAGGAAAAAGCCAACGAATGGTATGCCGCGAAGCCCTGGATGCGCGGTTCGGATTTTATTCCCAGTACGGCCATCAACCAGCTCGAAATGTGGCAGGCAGCCACCTTCGATTCCGCTACCATCGACCGTGAATTAGGCTATGCCGAAGGCATCGGGTTCAATACCATGCGCGTGTACCTGCACCATCTACCCTGGGTGGAAGATGCCGCCGGGTTTAAAAGCCGCATGGCAAAATACCTGGAAATTGCCCAAAAACACGGGATTTCTACCATTTTCGTGTTCTTTGACGACTGCTGGAACGATCATCCGGCCAGTGGTCCGCAACCCGCTCCAAAGCCCGGCATTCATAATTCCGGCTGGGTGCGTGATCCCGGTTCCGCGATCCATACCAACCCCGGCCTGGCAGATACCCTCGAACGTTATGTAAAGGATGTAATGCAGACATTTGCCAACGATAACCGCATTGTGATGTGGGACCTGTACAATGAGCCGGGCAACAGCAGCTATGGCAACAAAAGTATGGCCCTGCTCCAAAAGGTATTCCACTGGGGCAGGCAGGCCAATCCTTCCCAGCCGCTGACGGCGGGCGTATGGTTGCCTGAGCTGGCGGACCTCAATAAGTTCCAGCTGGAAAACTCCGATGTCATCAGCTATCACAACTACAACGATGAACGTGCCCATCAGGCCGCGATCGACACGCTGCGCCACTTTGGCCGGCCGCTGATCTGTACGGAATATATGGCCCGCACACGGAATAGCCGGTTTGATAATATCTTACCGCTGTTGAAAAAAGAAAAAATTGCGGCCATCAACTGGGGCCTGGTGGCTGGTAAAACCAATACCAAATATGCATGGAATGACCCGAAGCCCAATGGGGAAGAGCCGGCCGTATGGTTCCATGATATCTTCCATCCGGATGGCAGCCCTTATGATTCCAGTGAAGTGAAGGTGATTAAGGAGCTAACAGGGGCGAAGTGATTTTTTTCTCGCAAAGCGGGAAAGGTTTCTCGCAAAGCGGCAAAGGATGGTAAGCTCCCAAAGAAATAATTTCATTTACTGGCACAAGCGGCAAAGGACATAAACAACTTATTACCCCCATAAAACACCATCCTTTGCCTCTTTTGCCCCCTTACGCCTCTTTGCGGGAAAACCCGCGCCCCAGCACCTCATGCACCTCATGAATAACCAGGAACGCCTCCGGGTCCGTTTCCTGCACCAGCCCCTTCAACCGCATCAGTTCCTGCTTGCCGATCACCACGTACAGCACTTCCTTCTCTTCTTTCGTATAGGCGCCGTGGCCATGCAATACCGTACAACCCCGTTTCATATCGTTTGTAATCTTCTCCGCCAGAATTGCCGGTTTTCGGGAGATGATAGTGATCGCCCTTTTGGTATTCAGCCCATCCACGATAAAGTCCACCGTGCGCGCGCCGATGTACACAGCAATAAAGGTGTACATCGTATGTTCCAGGCCAATGATAAAATAGGAAAGGCAGATGACGATCACATCAAATATCAGCATGGCATTCCCCAGGGAGAGGCCAAATGCCTTGTTCACCAGCCGCGCTATAATTGCTGATCCGCCGGTGGTGCCGCCGGAAAGGAACACCAGGCCAATGCCTATGCCTACCAGCAATCCCGCAAAGATGGCCGCCAGCAGTGTGTTATTGGTTACCGGGGGCAGGTTATTTTCCGTCACATAAATCCAGAGAGAGCAAAAGATAATGCCCAGCACCGTGTACAGCATCGTGCGGCGGTCCAGCACCTTGTAGCCTACAAACAGCAACAGGGCATTGGCAGCAAAGTTGGTAATACCTGCCGACCACCCGAAGTAATAATGCGTTGCGATCGATAACCCGATCACACCACCCTCTGACAGCCGGTTCGGGATAATCAGGTAATTCACCCCTGCTGCAAAAATGAACGCGCCTACTATGATGAGTAATACGTTCTTTACATGTTCTTTCATGCCGCAAAATTATAGGATTTTAACACAATTAATGCAGTGCTGTTCTTGTAGTGTTAATGCTACGTCCAATAGAAATAATTCCCTCCCTGTCCTTAATTATTTACAACAGGCCTGCAGTTTTTTTCGCAGAGGCGCATACCGCTTACCGCCACTGCCGCCCGCCCCAAAAAATATTTTTAACTTTTTTCGCATATCTGTTTGGAATTATTAATTCCCTATGTATATTTGTCTACCGATTTGGTAGACTAATAGCAAGTCAGCCGTCGCAGTGGGAGTATGGCAATTGCTCCCGGCATCCTTTGATCCACCAGCAAGGTGCAGTGCCAGTATTTTAAAATGTGTAAACAAGCACAATTATGAAACAGCACAACCTGATGAGTGGAGAGCGTAAACCATCGCTAAATTCAATATTACTTTCTACCTGTTCCCGTTATTATAACCCGGCCCGCTATGGTGATAGTTGTTGCTGCCGGTAATGATCTTGCGTTCTGTAAGCTGTAAATAGAATGCCTGGTGAGGTTTGCGGGGACGGTATGCTGCAAATTTATTGGTGGTAAATTTTTCAGTAACATACCCGACCCGCGCCACCCCGGCATTACAATCAGCCATCTAAGATATTATCCTGTTCTTTTAAAGTTATATATATCAGACACGGTTCTGCGGGGTACGCCGTCCGGCAATACTGGTGGGTTTGCCGCCTGCTGCCCCGTGAACTGATCGTCTGCGATTTTTTTTGTTTGTCAGACTATGAAGGTTACATCATAAATTAATGAACTAACGTATGCGCATATACGTTTTTCGGAAAGCCTAACATATCAATAGGAACCACCTGCTTTCAGGTAAGGTACCCCAGTGCCAGCAAGTCCCGACCCCATGTCGGGACTTCATTATTTCCCCCCGGCTTACGCCGCCTCTCCACTTCCACATCTCCCTCCCCCAAAAAAAATTATTAAAACCCGTATGGAAAAATATTTTTCCCGTCATCTAGTAATAAAGCAATTTACCATGGACCCAACTAAAATCTCCAACGTAGCATTCCTCGACATCCTCTTTGAAGGCAGGAATAAAGACTATGGCGCTTATGAATTGCGTAGCCACTACGATCGTCGTGTACGCAATGCCGTTATAGGAACGGCTTCAATGGTAATGGTATTGGTAGGCGGCTACCTCGCCAATATCACGCTCGCCGCTGATAAAGATGCAGCCAAACCCTTTGTGTACAAGCCTTTACCGCAAATGGAAGAACTGCCGCTCACGGAGCGCACACCACCGCCGCCACCGCCGCCGCCCGTAACCCAGGCGCCACCGCCCGCCGCGCCTACCAGCCATTTCGCTACACCTACCGTAGCGCCGGATGACCAGGCGGACGAAATGCCGCCACAGGAAGAATTACGCAACAACGTCATCGGCTTCGAAAACAAAGAAGGCGTGGAAGGCGGCGCTGATGTTATGGCCGACCTGGGAAGTGGCAGCAGCACCGGCGTCGTAACGCCTCCCGTAGCCCACCGGGAGGAAGGCCCCGTGAGCTTTGTAGAAATCATGCCCGAATTCCCCGGTGGGGAAGCAGCCCTTAACAACTACCTGCGTAAAAGCATCAATTACCCGCGCCAGGCACAGGAAAATGACATCATGGGTACCGTATTCGTAAAGTTCGTAGTAGGAAAAGACGGCAGCATCACCGACCTGGAAATTACAAGCCCCCGCAAAGGAGGCGGACTGGAAGAAGAAGCATTGCGCGTTATAAGCAAAATGCCCAGGTGGAAACCCGGCCGCCAGAACGGACAAAATGTAGCCGTGTACTTTACCCTGCCCATCCGCTTTGAATTGAGCCGCGACTATTAATTATTCCAACATTAGTATTTCCTTCCGCCAGAAGCCTGATACTTATTAATAGTTAACACGGATCAATCAGCATTGCTAACCCCGGATGCCTCTGCACAGCAGTGTAGGGGCATTCGCATTTTTAATACTAATATATTTATTAAATCTCCTATTCTTATTAGATAAAATTCAAACAATTAGTTTATCCGTGGGAAAATAATTAAAAAATAATGAGTTTGGTATATAAACAACTAAACGGAATTATTATTAATTTAACGGCCGCTTAGTTAGGCAATACAACCAAACCAAGGATAAAAGTTATGGAAGCTCCGGTAAATAATTCGCTGCAACAGTTTAAGAATCTGGTTGGGACAAAGTTTCAGCTTTATAACAGCCTCTTCACTTCGCTGCCTTTTCACAGGGTGGAAAAGACAGGCATTTTCCTGTCCCTCTTCCTCCTCCATTGCGAAGAGAGCTATGCGAAAGGCATGAGTCCACAGGAAATCATGGACTCCTTTTTCGATCAATACACCACCTATACAGACGAGCAGAAGAAGATCGACCTGCTGTTCAGGTTCGTGCAGTACGCGGAAAGGCAGGTAGTATTGTTCGACGCCCTCGAAGATGCCGCTTTCCGACATATTCGCGACATGCAGGGCACTGGCACCCTCCGGCATCTCCAGTCG
Source organism: Chitinophaga sp. CB10 (assembly GCA_001870995.2). GTDB lineage: Bacteria > Bacteroidota > Bacteroidia > Chitinophagales > Chitinophagaceae > Chitinophaga. Next base: position 274,526 of record MLAV02000005.1, on the reverse strand, counting down.
GAAGTCATCCAGGAACAGGCCCAGGAAAAATTGAAGGAGAAACTGAAGGACTTTTCCGTGCGGCTCGTGCTCACGGCGCACCCCACCCAGTTCTATCCGAGCGAAGTGCTGGGCATCATCAACGATCTGGCAAAAGCCCTCATCGAAGACAATACCGCCCAGGTAAATATGTACCTCCAGCAACTGGGTAAAACGCCTTTCTTTAAAAAGGAAAAGCCCACCCCGTACGACGAGGCCATCTCCCTCGTTTGGTTCCTGGAAAATATCTTCTACCAGGCCGGCGGGCGCATCATGTCCTTCATGAAAGCCCAGTTCCCCGACGCCATCAGCGACGATGCCGGCGTGCTGCGCATGGGCTTCTGGCCCGGCGGCGACCGGGACGGGAACCCCTTCGTAAACGCGCCCACCACCATAGAAGTAGCGGCCGCACTGCGCAACAGCATCCTTAAATGCTACTTCCGCGAAGTCCGCAACCTCAAACGCCGCCTGACATTCAAACGCGTGGAAAACGTAGTGGCCGCGCTGGAAGCGAAACTCTCCCGTAACCTCTTCCAACCCGGGCACGTGTTCGACATCTCCCAGAAAGAGATCCTCGAAACCCTCGCGGATATACGAAAAACAATTATTGAAGAACATAACGGCCTGTTTGTACACCTGGTAGATAACCTCGCCAGCAAAGTGCAGATATTCGGCCTCTTCTTCGCCTCCCTCGATATCCGGCAGGACAGCTCCGTACACGAAGCCCTGCTCGATACCATCGCTGCCGTATCCCCCGCGCTGCCGGATAATTACGCCAGCCTCGGCGATGAAGGCAAAATCGCCGCCCTGCTCAATGTGAGCCAGCCGGTAGATACCGCCCTGCTGGAAAAACCGCTGCATAAAGACACCATCGACACCATCGCCGCCATTAAACAAATACAGCAGTCCAACGGGGAAGAAGGGTGCAACCGCTATATCATCAGCCACAGCACCAGTGTACTCAACGTCATAGAAGTATATGGCCTGTTCCTGCTCAGCGGCTGGAAAAAAGAAGAAATTACCGTAGATATCGTACCGCTCTTCGAAACCATCGACGACCTTCGCCACGCCGGCCAGGTCATGAAAAGCCTGTACGAAAATGCCGACTACCGCCAGCACCTGCAGCGGAGAGGTTGCAAACAAACCATCATGCTCGGCTTCTCCGACGGCACCAAAGACGGCGGCTACCTCATGGCCAACTGGAGCATCTACAAAGCAAAAGAAGAACTCTCCGCCATCTCCAAGGAATATGGCATCAACGTCGTGTTCTTCGACGGCCGCGGAGGCCCTCCCGCACGCGGCGGCGGAAAAACCCACCAGTTCTACGCCAGCATGGGCCGCAATATTGCCAACAAAGAAATCCAGCAAACCATACAGGGCCAAACCATCAGCTCCAACTTCGGAACCATTGACGCCGCCCAGTTCAATATGGAACAACTGGTACATGCCGGCATTGCCAACGAACTATTCTCCTCCAGGGAGGTAACCCTCTCCAAAGACGAGGAACAACTGCTGCAATCCCTCGCGGATGCAGGCTACGACGCCTACAATAAATTAAAAAACCATCCTTTCTTCCTCGAGTACCTGGACCACGCCAGTCCGCTCCGGTACTACGCGGAAGCCAATATCGGCAGTCGCCCGAGCAAACGCAACGCCTCCGCCAAGCTCAATCTGAACGACCTGCGCGCCGTGCCTTACGTAGGCGCCTGGAGCCAGCTCAAACAAAACGTGCCCGGCTACTACGGCGTGGGCAGCGCTTTGCAGCAGCTCGACCAGCAAGGCAAATGGGAAGCGGTGGAACACTTATACAAACATTCCCTGTTTTTCCGCACCCTGCTCGACAACTGCGAGATGGCCATGAAGAAGAGCTATTTCCCGCTCACCGCCTACCTGGCCAAACATCCGCAGTACGGGGAAGTATGGAATATGATCTATAACGAATACGAACTGACGAAAAAGTACCTGCTCCGCCTCAACGGCGAGTCGGAACTGATGGCCGGCAGCCCGATCGATCACCTGTCTATCCAGATGCGCGAAAGAATCGTACTGCCCCTGCTCACCGCCCAGCAATACGCGCTGCTGCGCATCCGCGAGCTGGACGCACAGCCGGGCAACGGCCATGGCAAGGAAGTATGGGAAAAACTGGTGATGCGTTGCAGCTTCGGTATTATCAATGCCGGCCGCAACAGCGCCTGATGCGGAAAACATACACCGTCCCAATTATGTGGAAGAACTATCACCATAAACATGCAAGTTTAGTGTAGTTGTTTGTTTAGAAGAGGAGTTTGTTGATAATAGCCTTTTTATATCGGTACCACGGCAGCCAGGGTGAACACTGTTTTAAAATTGTAAAAATTTCAATAACAGGCTGATTACCAGGTTCCAGGTTTTAAACGGTGCCCCGGTATTTTTATAATGGCGCTATTATCGGCAAACTCCTTTCTATTGTACACTTCAGCCACCGGCGGCAGGCGGCCGGCACGAATGCCGCCCTCGCAGCCCCGGCGCCAGGCCCCGGGCCGGGGATTAAAAAAATTGCGCCCTGCGCGAAAAACTAACTACTTTTACACCTCCATTTATAGTAACTATTCTTCATTATGGCAAACAGCTTATATGATTTTGGAATGATCGGTCTGGGAGTAATGGGTCGCAACCTGTTGCTCAACATGGCAGATCATGGCTTTTCCGTTATCGGCTTTGATAAAGACGCCACCAAGACAGGCGCACTGGAATCCGCCGCTACCCCGGGTACCACCGTTAAAGGTGTAGCTGACCTGGCAGCTATGGTTCAACTGCTGGAGCGCCCACGCAAGTTAATGATGCTGGTGCCCGCAGGCCAACCTGTTGATGATGTCATCGCTTCCCTGCTGCCTTTACTGGAGCCGGGCGATGTGGTAATAGATGGCGGGAACTCCCACTATACCGATACCCTCCGCAGGGTAAAATACCTCCGCGAAAAAAATATCCACTTCATGGGTATTGGCGTTTCCGGTGGTGAAAAAGGCGCCCGTACCGGCCCTAGTATTATGCCGGGCGGCGACCAGGAAGCCTACGCCAAGGTAAGACCTATGCTGGAAGCTATTGCAGCCAAAGTACAGGATACGCCATGCGTAGCCTACCTCGGTAAAGAAGGCGCCGGCCACTATGTGAAAATGGTACATAACGGTATCGAATATGCCATTATGCAACTGATCAGCGAGGCCTACTTCCTCCTGAAAAAAGGCGCCGGCCTCGATAACGACCAGCTGCACAAAGTGTTCGACAGCTGGAACAAAGGCGCGCTGCAGTCCTTCCTCGTAGAAATCACCGCAGATATCTTCCTGCAAAACGATGATAAAACCAGCGCACGCCTGCTGGATGTAATTTCCGATAAAGCCGGTTCCAAAGGCACCGGTAAATGGACCTCCCAGGATGCAATGGAACTGCCAGTGGCAGTACCGGTGATCGATACCGCGGTAGCCATGCGCACCCTCTCCGGTTACAAGGATCAGCGCCTCGCCGCCGAGCAGCTTTATGCCGCGCCCGATGCCACCATCCACCTGAATACCGAACAGTGGATCCAACAGGTGCACGACGCCCTGTATTTCGCTACCATCCTCAGCTACGCGCAGGGCCTGGCCATGCTCAACGAAGCCTCCCGCGACCTGCAGATGGAAATCCCGCTGCCGGAAGTAGTGAAGGTATGGCGCGGCGGATGCATCATCCGTTCCTCCCTCCTGGAAGTATTCACACAGGCCTACCAGCAAAATACCGAACTGCCAAACATTCTGCTCGATAAAGGTGTTGCCTCTCTGGTATCATCTGTTATCGCCAATACCCGCAGCGTAGTGGCGCATGCCGCCCACGCAGGTATCCCGGCCGCCGGCTTTATGTCCGCACTGTCCTACTTCGATGCTTTCCGCACCGGAAGAATGGCTACCAACCTGATTCAGGCGCAGCGCGACTACTTCGGGGCGCATACCTATCAGCGTACAGATATCGCCGGCACTTTCCACACCGAGTGGGAGCATCATCATTAATATCACTAGATTTAAACATATGCAGATCCATAAACGCCCACCTGCCAGCATCCTCTTTATCTTCGGTGGCAGCGGCGATTTAAACTACCGGAAACTTACCCCTGCGTTATATAACCTGTTCCTGGACGATTATATGCCGGAACAATTCTCCATCGCAGGGCTTGGCCGCAGTCCTTACAGCGACGAAGACTATCGTAAACACCTGCTGGAAGGTATCAGCAAATTTAGCCGCCGTAAAGGCGAGCAAAATGGCCACTGGAAAGAGTTCAGTGAGCATGTGAATTACCTGCAGATGGATGCCGAAGATCCCGTGGCTTATGACAGCATCACCGAATACGTGAAGGCGAAAGAAGCTGAATGGGGCGTGCATCCAAACGTGATCTTCTACCTGGCAGTAGCGCCGCAGCTGGTGCCAAACATCGCTACCCACCTGGGTAACCTGAACCTCTGCTCCGATAAGCATTGCACCCGCATCGTGGTGGAAAAGCCTTTCGGGCACGACCTCCAAAGCGCGCACGAGCTCAATGAACTGCTGGCTTCCAAATTCACGGAAGAGCAGATCTACCGTATAGACCACTACCTCGGTAAAGAAACCGTGCAGAACATCCTCGCATTCCGCTTCGCGAATGCCCTGTTCGAACCGGTGTGGAACCGCAACTTCATCGACTTTATCCAGATCACCGCCGCCGAAAGCGTGGGCCTGGAAGGCCGCGGCGGTTACTACGAACGCTCCGGCGCCCTCCGCGATATGGTGCAGAACCACATCCTGCAGATCCTCTGCATGGTAGGGATGGAAGCCCCGGTTTCCTTCGACGCCAACGAAATCCGTAACAAGAAAGTGGACGTACTCAACGCGATCCGCCGCATCTCCCCGGATAAAGTACACGAATATGCCGTACGCGGCCAATACTCCTCCGGCTGGATGAAAGGCCAGCAGGTAGTAGGCTACCGCGAAGAAAAAGGCGTGGACCCTAAATCCAATACCGATACCTACGCAGCGGTGAAATTCTATATCGACAACTGGCGCTGGCAGGGCGTACCTTTCTACGTACGTACCGGCAAATACATGCACCAGAAAGCGACCAATATCGTGATCCAGTTCAAGGAAGCGCCGCATTACTCCTTCCCGGCGGAAGCTGCGCAAACCTGGCGTCCGAACAGGCTGACCATCAGCATCCAGCCGGAAATGGATATCCGTATCCGCTTCCAGGCCAAACGCCCCGGCCAGACCATGACGCTGGACCCGGTAGATATGACCTTCAATTACGACGCAGCAAACGGCGAACACGCGCCGGAAGCATACGAAACCCTGCTGCTCGACGTAATGGAAGGCGATGCTACCCTGTTTATGCGTGGCGACCAGGTGGATGCCGCCTGGAAAGTGATCATGCCCATCCTGGAAACCTGGGAAAACCGCATTCCGCAGGACTTCCCGAACTATGCCCCGGATTCATGGGGGCCGGATGAAGCAGATGTACTGGTTGCCCGCGATGGCCACGCCTGGATCAACCTCCCATCCAAATAATTCCAGCTTTAAAAATTACCTGACTCGGAAGAATTTTTATCCCCGCATAAATTTTCTTCCGGGTCATCTTGTTTAATAAAGAAAATCCACCTCACATGGAACTCCATATTGCCAAAGATCCTGCACAGCTGAGCGAAAATGTAGCCGCCTGGATCAGCAACTACATCCTCGAAGTATTGCAGCAACAGGAACGCTTTACCCTCGTACTCTCCGGCGGCAGCACGCCGAAGGCGCTGTTTGCACTGCTCGCCAAAGAGCCGTACAGCCAGATGATCCCCTGGGAGCGCATCCACTTCTTCTGGGGCGATGAAAGAGCCGTACCGTTTGAAGATGAGCGCAACAACGCCCGTATGGCCTACGAAGTACTGCTGGATAAAGTGCCGGTAAACCCGGATAATATCCACGTGATGCGTACCGATATCGATCCCGCAAAGTCCGCAGAGGAATACGCGGCCATCCTGCATAAATATTTCGGGAAGGAAAGTACCACCTTCGACCTCGTGCTGCTCGGCATGGGCGACGACGGGCATACCCTGTCCCTCTTCCCCGGCACTAAAGTGGTGCACGAAAAGAAAGCCTGGACGGATGCCTTCTTCCTGCCGGCACAGGATATGTACCGCATTACCCTCACCGCACCGGTGGTAAACAAAGCGGCCGCCGTGCTGTTTATGGCCACCGGCGCAGGAAAGGCAATCACGCTGAAGAATGTGCTGCAGGGCACTTTCGATGCGGAAAAATATCCTTCCCAGCTGATCCGCCCTGAAAACGGCGAACTGCATTGGTTTGTAGACGAAGCGGCAGCCAGCGCGATGGAATAGCAACTTACTTCCGGAACCGGGCATCATCACCGGTTCCGGAACTAAAATCCTAACAAATCCTTCACATTTCCTTCACCAAATACTGCTTCCCCGTTTCACCAAATTTCAGTAGCTTACATAGACACTAAGCGATGAGATTTATGTTTGAAAAACCCGTCTTCGATGCACATTTGCATATAATTGACCGTCAGCATCCCCTACAGCCGAATCAAGGATTTCTGCCGTCCGCATTTACCGTTGCCGATTACCAGCAGCGCACTGCCGACCTGGATATTGTTGGCGGGGCCGTTGTGTCAGGCTCTTTCCAGGGCTTTGATCAAACCTACCTACTGGAAGCGCTGGAACAGCTGGGCCCTTCGTTCGTGGGCGTAACGCAGATCCCTGCCACTGCCACTGATGAGGAAATTGTAAAACTGAACGACGCCGGCGTCAGGGCCGTGCGGTTCAACGTACAACGGGGCGGTTCCGAAAGTATCCGCTACCTGGAAAACCTGGCGTTGCGGGTGTACGACCTCGTGAAATGGCATGTGGAACTCTATATCGATTCCCGCCAGCTGCCGAGTATTTCCACCACGCTGAAGAAATTGCCGAAAGTAGTGATCGACCACCTCGGGCTCTCCAAAGCCGGGTTCAAATACCTGCTGCAACTCGTTGATAAAGGCGCGATTGTGAAAGCGACGGGGTTCAGCCGCTGCGATTTTGATGTGGTTCCCGCCATGAAACAGATTGCGGCGATCAATCCTGCGGGGCTGATTTTCGGAACGGACCTGCCGTCTACCCGGGCGCCGCGGCCATTTTCCATGAGCGACCTGCAGTTGATCCTCCGCAGCTTTTCTGCGGATATGCTCACCCGCGTCTGCCGGGATAACGCGTTGCGTTTGTACAAGCCCGCCGGTACGCCCGTTGCCGGTTAACCAACGTTTCTTTTTTTGTGGGGAGAGATAAAATGCCGCAGCGCTTTATCTCTCCGTCCGGGCCAACACTGCTCCCGGCCATATGCCAGGGCCCCCATGCCTCCAAAGGCCGGGCCGTTCCATCAAACGCTGTAGCTATATCATCCCCATCTGTCAATACTGATTTCCTCTATTTGCCGGCGCAACGCCTCGCTGGCGCTGCCGTTTACAAATGCGCCCGGCGCAGTGCTGGGGTAAATATCTTCAAACGTTCTTACCTGGTTCATAAACACCCTGCGGTAAATATGCCGGCGCGTTACCTGGTGCGGGTCCGGCAGGCCTGCGGCCGCCGCCAGCTCCATGGCGCTCTCGATGGTATCCCGGTGGTAGTTGGCCACCCGTTGCTTTTTATCGCTTACTACCAATCCTTCCATGAGCCATTTATCCTGCGTGGCCACGCCGGTAGGGCAGGTGTTGGTATTGCAGAGCAGGGCCTGTATGCAGCCGAGCGCCATCATCATGGCACGGGCGCTGTTGCAGGCATCCGCGCCCAGGGCCAGCGCCCGGAGGATGTGGTAGCCCGTCATCACCTTCCCCGAAACAATCACCCTGATGTCTTTTCGTATATCGAAGCCCGTTAGCGTGTCATGTACAAACGCGAGGCCATCCATCATCGGCATGCCCACCGAGTTGGAGAACTCCGGCGGCGCAGCGCCGGTGCCGCCTTCCCCGCCATCTACGGTAATAAAATCAGGATAAATATTGGTGGCGATCATCGCCTTGCAGATCGCATAGAATTCATTTGGCTGGCCTATACAGAGTTTAAAACCTACGGGCTTGCCCTTGCTCAGCTCCCGCATTTTCCCGATGAAAAGCATCATTTCCCGCGGACTGTTAAACGCCGTATGATAAGGCGGGGAGAACACCGTGGTGCCGGGTTTCACGTGCCGGATAGCGGCAATTTCAGGCGTATTCTTGGACGCCGGTAATATACCGCCATGGCCTGGTTTGGCTCCCTGGGATATTTTCAGCTCTATCATTTTTATCTGGGGCAGGGCGGATTTTTCCGCGAACAATTCCGGTGAAAAGTTGCCCTGCTCATCCCGGCAGCCAAAGTAGCCGGTGCCTATCTGCCAGATGATATCCCCGCCCTGCTTCAGGTGATGCTCGCTGATGCCGCCTTCCCCCGTGTTGTGGGCGAAGTTGCCGATCTTTGCGCCGCCGTTCAGCGCTTCCACGGCATTGGCGCTGAGGGAGCCGTAGCTCATGGCGCTCACGTTCAGGATGCTGGCGGAATAAGGCTGCAGGCAGTCCTTCCCGCCGATCAGCACCCGCGGGTCCTTGTCCATTTTCTCAAAGTCCTGCGGCTGTATGGAATGGGCCATCCATTCATACCCTTCCGCATATACGTTGAACTGCGTTCCGAATGGCTGCGAGTCCAGCTCCCGCTTCGCGCGCTGGTAGACCGTCGACCGGTCGATGCGGTTAATAGGCCGTCCGTCAATATCGCTCTCTACAAAATACTGGTGCACCTTCGGGCGCATGGCCTCCATCCAGTACCGCATCCGGCCCAGTACCGGGAAGTTGCGGATAATGGCATGCTTCGTTTGCATCATGTCTAAAATTCCCATGATGACGATCGGTAACAGGAGGAGCAACAACCACCACACCCGGGAAAAAAAGTATCCCAGCACGACTACCGCTATCAGGCTCACCGCAGAAAAAATGATAAATCTCTTAGCCATAGGACAGATTATTTCATTGAATTTAAGTTTTTTTTCCGCGTGTTCCTGAAAACTTACCGCAGTATCGCAGCCCTTTCAATATCCGGCAGCCGGCGTCGCAGGCAGGTGATGGTAAACGGAACCAGCTGCATCGCGCACGTAAATCTTTTCTCCCCCCATAAAAAAATAAAACCGATTGCAAAAATTGCAAATTCATTTTTTGCAACGTTTGCATATTTGCATTTTAGTGACTATATTACAACGCGCCACGGCAATTCCGCCAGCGGCGCCATCAACCAGGATCGATATGCCATTATACATAATCCCCGAAAGGGCCCGTCTGTGTAGTAGAACATACCATTTTCAGATCTTACATAATTCATCCAATTAATGATGTTTAAGCATTTAAATACACTGGTTGCAGTACCCATGGTGATGGCCGCCACAATGCATGTACAGGCCCAGCAAACACCTTACGATCTATCGCGTTTAAAATCCTCCTGGGAAGTAGTGGAAAATAACTACCAGGGTAAAATGCAGTTCCTTTCTTCATTTACTTTTATCAACAACGGCAGTAATCCGTTTCCCTCAAAAGACTGGCAGCTGTATTTCAATTTTGTTCGCATGATCAAACCGGGGCAGCAGTTGCCCGGCGTGAAACTCGAACATGTGAACGGCGATTTGTACCGGCTTTCCCCGACGCCTGACTTCAAAGGCATTGCCCCCGGCGATTCCATCAAGGTCAATTTTGCCAGCGACGCCTGGGCGGTCAACTTTACCGACGGCCCTACCGGCATCTACGTCGTTTGGGCAGGGCAGCCCAACAAAGGCTATCCCGTAAAGGATTACACGATCCGCCCATCCACCACGGCGCGGCAACTGATGCGCTACCCGGGGGATAAAAGCGCCGTGGTAACGCCTGGGCAGATATTCAAACAGAACGCTGTAATAAAAGATATTCCTTTATCCCAGCTGCCGCTGGTTTTCCCTACGCCGGTATCTTACCAGGCCACCGGCGGGAACCTCGTGCTGGACGCATTCCCGGTCATCAAAGCGGATGACCCGCTGGCCGCAAGCGCCCGATTCCTCCATAATGAACTGATGGCATTGCTCGGCAAACGTGCTGTGGGAAAGGTGGCGATCAACTTTAAAGTGGACGAATCCCTGGCTGCTGACGCCTATAAACTGGATGTAACGCCCCAGGGCGTTACCATCACCGCCTCCGGTAACGAAGGGGCGTTTTACGGTATTCAGTCCCTGAAAGCCCTGATATCACCTGCCGCATGGGCCGGTATGCCGAAATCCATCAGCATTCCGGCCGTGCAGGTGAGCGATTACCCACGGTTTAAGTACCGCGCCTTCATGATCGACGTTGCCCGCAACTTCCACAACAAAAAGGACCTGCAACGCCTCATCGATGTGATGGCCCTCTACAAGCTCAATGTGCTGCACTTCCACTTCAGCGACGATGAAGGCTGGCGGCTGGAAATCCCGGGCCTGCCTGAACTGACGGAAGTAGGGGCGCGCCGCGGGCATACGGCCGACTTTAAGTCCATGCTGCCGCCTTCCTACGGCTCCGGCCCTGATTCTACCAATCCTGCCGGCAGCGGCTACTTTAGCCGGGCTGAATTCATCGACCTCCTGAAGTATGCAACGGAAAGGCATATACGAATTTTGCCGGAAATTGAAAGTCCGGGTCACGCCCGCGCCGCCGTTAAATCCATGGAAGTGCGCTACGAGCGCCTCGCCGCGCAGGGCCGCCAGCAGGAAGCGGAAGCGTACCTGCTGACCGATCTGAAGGACAAATCCAACTACCATTCCGTACAGTACTGGAACGACAACGTGATGAACGTGGCCCTGCCGTCTACCTATAAATTCCTGGATAAAGTAGTGACTGAAATCCAGGCGATGTACAAGGAAGCCGGCGCGCCGCTCACGGCCATCCACATGGGTGGGGACGAGGTGCCGCACGGCGTATTCGAGCAGTCGCCCGCATGCCAGGCGCTCATGCAGCAGGATAAAACTATCACAAGCGTGGATGACCTCTGGTATTATTACTACCGCAAGGTGCATCAGCTGCTGCAGGCGAAAAACCTGGAAGTGGCCGGCTGGGAGGAAGCAGGTATGCGCAAAACCACCATCGACGGTAAATCCGCCAGCATTCCCAACCCGGACTTCGCCAACGATAACTTCCAGCTGAATGTATGGAACAACGTGATCGGCGGCGGCCAGGAGGACCTCTCGTACCGCCTTGCCAACGCGGGTTACAAGGTCATCCTCTCCGGTGTGAGCAACTTCTACTTCGACATGGCATATATGAAATCCTTCGATGAACCGGGATTCTACTGGGGCGGATTTGTGGATATCGACAAGCCGTTCTACTTCATACCGTTCGACTATTACAAGAATTCCAAAGTGGATGGAAAAGGCGACCCGGTAACCGCGGCCACCTTTGTGGGTAAGGATCGCCTGACGGGCTTCGGCCAGTCGAACATCCGCGGTATCCAGGGCCTGCTCTGGAGCGAAACGGTGAGCAACTCCGACCGGATGGAGTACATGATCTATCCTAAAATGCTGGGCCTGGCGGAAAGGGCCTGGGCGCAGGACCCTGCATGGGCTACGGAAAAGGATTCCGCGAAAGCTGAACAGCTCTACAACCAGGCATGGAGCGTGTTTACCAACGTGGTAGGCAAGCGGGAGCTGCCCCGCCTGGATAAACTGAACGGCGGTTATAACTACCGCATTCCTACCGCCGGCGTACAGCTCAATGAGGACGAGGTAAGCGTGAACAGCCAGTTCCCGGGAATGGTGATCCGCTATACGACTAACGGTGAAGAGCCTACGCAGAAAAGTCCGGTGTACACCGCGCCTTTCAGGGCAGGCGGCAAAACCGTGAAGGTGCGGGTGTTTGATACGCGTGGGCGGAGTAGTCGCACCACAACGGTAAAAGTGCCGCAACCGCAGGAACAATTGAGAAACAACCGCAACTAACAGCATAGGTATCCCCGCCCCGCCGGCGGGGATACTGCTTTACGCGCCAACAGTGACGATGTAAGTTTTACGACCCTTAACAGATTAACTGTGTTACGAATTCCACGATTATTGGGCTTATGCCTTTGCTGGCCTGTATTACTATTTGCCCAGAAGAAAAACGAAGCCTGGAAACTACCGGTTTCCCGCGCGGTATCTCCCATAAAAATTGACGGCGTTATTGACGAGGAAGCATGGAGCCATGCAGCCATCGCCAGGGATTTCCGGATGGTGTTGCCGATGGATACCAGCGCTGCCAGGCTGCGCACGGAGGTGCGCATGGCGTATGACCAGCAACGCCTGTACGTACTGGTGGAAAACTATACGAGCGGCAGCGGGCCTTACATGGTGGAATCCCTCCGGAGGGATTTTGCCTTCCTGAAAAACGATAACTTCATCCTCTTCATGGACCCTTTTGACGACCAGACCAACGGCTTCGCCTTTGGCGCAAACGCGGCAGGCGCCCAGTGGGATGGCCTCATGTACGACGGCGGTAAGGTGGACCTCAGCTGGGATAACAAGTGGGTGAGCGCCGTTAGGAACTACCCGGATAAATGGGTGTTTGAAGCCGCTATACCGTTTAAGACTATACGTTATAAAAAAGGGGTAACGCAGTGGGGCATTAACTTCAGCCGCAACGACCTGAAGACGACGGAGAAATCCGCCTGGGCGCCGGTGCCGCGGCAATTCCCCACAGCCTCCCTCGCTTATACCGGCACTTTGCAATGGGATACCACGCCGCCGCCGGCCGGCCCGAACATCTCGCTTATCCCGTATTTGCTGGGCGGATTATCGAAAGATTATGCCGCGCACGGCAACACTACCTGGCGCCGGGATGCCGGGCTGGACGCGAAGATCGGGATTACCTCCTCCCTGAACCTGGACCTGACGGTGAACCCGGATTTTTCCCAGGTGGATGTGGATAAGCAGGTGACCAACCTGGACCGCTTTGAATTGTTTTTCCCGGAGAGGCGGCAGTTTTTCCTGGAAAACGGGGACCAGTTTTCCAACTTCGGGTACAGTACCCTGCGGCCTTTCTTTTCCCGGCGTATAGGCCTTGGCGTGCCCATTCAGTTTGGCGCGAGGCTGAGCGGCAAGCTCAATAAGGACTGGCGTTTGGGGCTGATGAACATGCAAACGGCCGCTAAGGATGAAATCTTTTTGCCGGCGCAAAACTATACGGTGGCTGCGTTGCAGCGCCGGATGTTTAGCCGCTCCAACCTGGGCTTCCTCTTTATCAACAAGGAATCGCTGAACTATACGCCGCCGCAGGAAACCGGCAAACCGGTGTATAGTCGCTATAACCGCAACTTTGGCCTGGAATACAACCTGGCTTCCAGCAATAACTTCTGGACGGGCAAGGCGCTGGTATTAAAATCGTATAGTCCTGACCGTAAGGGGAGCGACTGGGCCACTGCCGCCAACCTGCAGTACACCAGCAAGGTCTGGAACTTAGGCTGGCAGCACGAGTATGTAGGCAATCATTATAATGCGGAGGTGGGCTATGTGCCCCGCCGGGGTTATATCAGGCTAGCGCCGACGGCCACCAGGCTGTTTTTCCCTGTATCCGGGCAGGTGCTGAGCCATGGGCCGCAGGTAACTACCACCTGGTTTATGGACGAGCAGTTTCACCGGACGGATAATGAAACCATGCTGAATTACGGGATGGTGTTCCGGAAGCGGAATACGCTGAACGTCTGGGCTTCCAATACCTATATCCGGTTGTTGCAGGAGTTTGACCCTACGAATACCGGGAAGGACAGTTTGCCTGTTAACAGTACGCACAGCTGGAATACGGTGGGGGCTGACTATGTATCGCAGCCGCAGCAGCTGTTTACCTATGCGTTTTCCGCGCGGTACGGCGGTTATTATGCCGGCGGGCGGCGGCTGATGCTGAATACGGAGCTGGGCTACCGTTTCCAGCCGTATGTGAGCATTGCGATGACGGCCAATTACAATGACATCCGGCTGGGGGCGCCCTGGGGCTACAATTCCTTTTGGCTGGTGGGGCCGCGGCTGGATGTAACGATGACGAATACACTCTTTTTCACCGGTTTCATGCAGTATAATGAGCAGCTGAAGAACATCAATCTGAATACGCGTTTGCAGTGGCGTTACCGGCCGGCGTCGGATTTGTTCATTGTCTATACGGATAACTACCTTCCGGAACCTGTTTACGTCAAAAACAGGGCTTTAGTGCTGAAATTAGTGTACTGGTTTAACCTCTGATTTTGCAATGGGTTGCGTACTGGCAAGGCTTTGCTGGTAAAGGACTCTGATAATTTGATTATCATTCCTAACCAAATTTTTATTTGTTAATCATGCTCTTGTTAAGAAATAATTTACATTCTCACCATTTCGCTCATTTATTATTGCATCACAATACGCGGTTAATTAACTCCACTGCACGCAAGCAAGCATTGGGCTACGTAAAGTTTTCATTTACTATCGTTGTGAATACAAGCCCCCTATGGTGTCTACCATGGGGATTTGTATTTGTACGTTAACCGTTGCTTAACAATTGCATAACAATTTCAGGCTCGCTTAGATATTATATTGTAGCAATGGTAGCGCCACGTATTCCCATATTCCTCAGTATGATGTTATTGGTCGCATATGTGCGGCTGGCTGCGCAAGCGCCCTGTATTACGGGCAGGGTAGCGGGCGGGCGTACGGGCGGGGTGGTGGCGGTGTCCTACTGGTTGCAGCCGGGCATTTCCCCTGTCATAACGCAGGAGGTACAGCTGGAGCGGGATTCCTTTTATTGCCGCATCCCGGAGGCGCAGGCGGGTTTATTGTTCTTTTACGCGGATGCCGGCGGGGGCAGGAGTTTACAGGGCATTATCGGCAGGAATGACAGTATTCATATATTTTTTGGGGGAGATAGTATAGCGCTGTCCGGCAATGGCGCTGCGGGGAGTCGGGTCATGTACCTTTGCAGGCGTGCCATGGGCGGCATGGGCGCGATACGGGGTGAGCCTGACCGGGAAATGCAGGGGGCAAAGCAATCCTTACAATTTATACATGCAACGTTGAGTCATTACCGTGATAGCATGCCGGCGGATATGTATGCCCTGGCGCGTGCGGAGTTGCTGGGGCAGGTAGCATCCGGCATGATTGGCACGTACTGGCAGCAGGATCCTGACCTGCAGGAGGCGGCGTACCGGCAGTTCATTCTCCCGGCGTTGCCGGAGCTGCCGGTGAATGAGCAAAGCGGCGCGTCCGCCAGGTTCCTTTCTTACCTGGTGGATAAAGCGCAGGTGGACTACTACCGCAGCACGCACCAGCAATGCACGCATAAAGCGGTGTATGAATGGATTAAAAGTAGATATACAGGGCCGCTGCAGGAAAAGTTGCTGGCCCACCAGCTGCTGATGGCCTTTGCCATGGGCGGCGTGGAAGAGGAGTTGGAGAGCTGCGCAAAAGATTACCTGGCCTTCGTGCGGGACCCTGCCTGTAAGGAAGCAGTGGCCACTCCATATAATAAAGTAAAGCGGGGTATCCGCAAAGGCATGCCAGCGCCGCCTTTCAGCCTGCCGGATATGCAGGGCAATACGGTGTCCCTCAGCCAGTTTGCCGGCAAGGTGGTACTCCTGCACTTCTGTTCTGACGATGATAATTTATTACCCACCCTCGACGAAATTTCAAAATGCTTCCGCAAAGAGGAGGTGGCCTTCCTCCATATAGGCATGAAACCCTTTGCTGTAAAGGGCGTTGGGCTGCAGTTATACCCCGGTGCGCAGTTTGCGGCCATGCAACAGCAGTATAACGTGAACGCATGCCCCACGTTAATTGTAATCACCCGCGACGGCAATATTTTTGCAGTCAAACCTCCAAACCCCGCAGAGGACTACGGTACAGCGCTTGCCAACATCATTTACGAGGCATTACAACAGTAAAAAAAATCTGGATTCCTGCCAATAAAATGCAGGTCACTGCGTTTAATATGCGGACTCAGATAACCGGAAGGACGCGACAGTAGCGCATGCGCGCTATTTATTTGCAGCAGGATTTTCAGAACTACAATTAAATCAAGTTGATAATATTTACATTAAAATATATATATCTATAGCTTGGTTTAATCAGTACAATTCCGTAAATTAAATATTATATACTCATCGTTAAGCCCCTCTATGCCACATGCCAAAGCGTTATTTTGACCGTTTACAGACCATTGATTACCTAATCAGGATCAAAGGCACCGGGAAGCCCGCTCAGTTAGCCAAGCGGCTTCGTATTTCCGAAAGAACACTCTATGAATTCCTCAAAATGATGAAGGAGTTAGGTGCTCCCATTGAATACGACCGGTACAAGGAAAGTTACTATTACTCGGAAAAAGGTGGATTCAACATCAGGTTCACGAAGAACCTGGTCACCGCGAGTGCCGTACTTTTCGCCCTCATGATCACATTGTGGTAACCACTGCCTGACACTCACTCTGCCTGAGTGAAGCCCCGCATTGCACCCAAAGGTGCCCAAGATCCTGTTGCCCGACCTTAACCCGCCGGCCTGCAGCATCTTTTGTTACATCCATCAAACATTGGTGGACAGGGATACTGTTGTGTTCCTGTTCACCTTTTTTTTGTTAATACCCGTTCCGTTAACATTGAGTAAACATTTGACACTTTTATTATCACCAATTTTACACCCGGAAAAGTCCTGAAGCAATATTGAAACCGACTAACAGGCAACAGTGACCGATGTACCAAGCTATTTTTTTCATAACGCGGTTTAGATTAGATTTTTAATACTACGCAGGTTTCTATCGAGTTACCTGCTACTTTTTTTAGCCTGTTACAAGCAACCCGCACAGGTATATGCATCGTATTTAAAATTATTAACGCATCAATTGTATGATGTTAAATTGCCTCATCCTTGGTGACATACCCAACGGATTTCAGAACCTGAAAAGGTTTATCAATAATACCTCCTTTACTTTCCTGGCCCAGCACTGCCAGAGCTTTGACGCGGCCACCCCTTTCCTGGATACCGAAACCATTCACCTCATATTCACCGGTACGCCGCCGCCACAGCCGGAAACGCTGTTCACCGAAGAGGAGCATAGTATGACCGTACTAGTGTTATCCTACCCGGACAATAATCCCTATCCGTTCTATGTTTGCCACGAAGAAGTTATTTTCCCCGATCTCACCTACGAAGCTTTTTATAATCTCGTTTACCGACTCTATAATATCATCAACATGGAAGGACAACAAACCGTACCCCCAAGAACAACCGACCATTTCATGCTCCGTTGTGAAAACCACTATGAGAAAATAAAGTATGAAGACCTCCGCTACCTGGAAGTAATGGACGACCACATCCTCCTCCATACAAAGGACCAGAAGATAGCGACCAAAGAAAAGCTGGACTGGATCATGGCGCAGCTGCCACTGAGCGAGTTTATGCACGTGCACCGGTGGTATGTGGTAGGGTTCCATCATATCGACCAGCTGGAAGAGGATCACCTGTTTATTGGCTCCGTACGGATTCCCGTGTCCAGGAATATTCACCCGGAAGTGGAAAAGCGGTATAAAAAACGGTGGTAGGGGGATGTGGGGAGGTTAATGGGAGATCGGTCCTTATAGCAGGAAGGCGCTGGTAGGACGATGTTAGCTTATGGGAGACAGGGACTTATTGTAATAAGGCGCCGGCAGGCCTAATGGGAGAACCCCGCGATCAACCTGCCCGCTACGCCCGCCGCATCTTCATCGTAGGAATGCCCGCCCGGCAGGATCAGTTTCTTATAGTGCGGTATCGTGAGTTCTGAAAAATTGAAATCCTTCTCCTCCTCGCCAAATACCAGCAGCAACGGCCTGGATATCTTATTGATCTCCGCCGGCACGCTCATGCCCTTATTGCCGCCCTTACCCAGCATGTCCGATAAATGTACCTCCAGGTCCGTAAACCTGCTGGGGGATAACAGCACCACCTGCTTTACCTCTTCGGCCATGGTAGCCGGCAAATGCGTGTAAATAAACGGCATCACATCCGCTCCCAGGGAGTACCCGATCAAAATGATCCCCTGGTGGTTATTCCACTGCGCCTGGTAAAACCGTATCAGGTTGGCCACATCCGTAGCCGCCTGCACGGGCGTTTTCTTGCTCCAGAAATATTTCAGGGCATTCAACGCCACCACAGGGTAGGTCTTCCGCTGGAACTCATCTATCACGTTGGCGGAAAACTTTTTCATGCCCCCGTCGCCGGTGATATAAAAAATAAGGGGAGATGTGGAGCCCGCCGGGGGCGCTTTTACCTGTACCGGTAAGTTGCCGGGCGCCGACTGCGCCCCCGCTGTATATATGCCTGTAAGCAGCAATAACGCTGTAAAAACCGATGTAATAAACCTGCTTGTCATATTAATTGCCATTCATCAAAGGAACAAAGTCTCCCTCGCATTGTTCATGCCAAAATACTAAGGTTGCATCACTTTGTTCAACGCTACCGGCAACTGCAGCAGGTCAAAATCATGTTCGTACACCAGGTATTTATTGGTCCACTCGGTGGCATATTTATCCTTGAACTCCCGTAAACCCTGGTAGTGGCGGAAGAAACGCAGCTTTTCGTAGGCGTATTTCACCATTTTTTCCGCGGTGTTCTGCGGGTGACTGATGCCGGACATCGGCACCATGCCCAGGTTCAGCGTTTGCAGTCCTTTGGCCTGCGCATCCTGGATGAGGGCAATGATCAGCGCGTCCATCACGCCGCCCGGAGCGTCCGCACGCTTGCGGATAAGGTCGTAGGTACACTCCCCGGGCGTATAATCCGGTATGATGTTTAAAAAGGCAACCACCTCGCCTTCCGCGTTGGAAACGGTAATTACATCCTGCTGGCGGATTTCCTCCGCATCAAACAATCCCTGGGAAAAGGTCATCTCCTTTACTTCGTACTGCGCCAGCCATTCGTCACTGACGGATTTCAGGGCCGCCAGCAGCTGGTCCGGCTGTGGCGCCGGATGCAGCGTAGTGGTGTAGCCTTTATTGGCCAAACTGTTTAACCCGTTACGCAGGGATTTCTTGTCCTTTCCGCTCAGGGTGAACGTCCGCAGGTCCATAATGGCCTCCTGGCCTATCAGCATTTTCTTTTTCTTCAGGTGATTGAAATAATAGGTGCTATCCTCATCCACCCGGTAGAAGGCGGGCCGCAGCCCCATTTTTTTGCACTGCTCCTCAAACTCGCTCAATAATCCCGACTTGTTTTCCTCTGCGCAAACCGGTTCTTCCAGCACGATGGCAAAGCTGCTGGCCACGCGGTAGGCTACAAACCCTTCGTAGGCCTCAGATACGAACAACAACTTATCGCTGCCCACCTTGAAGTAATCCATCGGCGAGTTGCCGTACTGGCTCAGGTAGAAACGCGCTTTTTCCAGCGCGCTGTT
This sequence comes from Chitinophaga sp. CB10, assembly GCA_001870995.2. Taxonomy (GTDB): domain Bacteria; phylum Bacteroidota; class Bacteroidia; order Chitinophagales; family Chitinophagaceae; genus Chitinophaga. The sequence goes on along the minus strand of MLAV02000005.1, from coordinate 255,121 downwards.
GCTATGCTTCGTCACCTTCAGGTAAGGCCGGATGATCGTATAGAAAAGGAAGGCCCATGCGCTCACGCCCAGTACGCGGATGGCGGACATAAACTCCCTCCCGAACCGGGTGACCGGCACCAGGCCGTCATCGTCCAGCAACATAAAGCCATGGAAGGCATGCCGCAGGGATTGCAGCCAGGTAAAATCAATCCCGAAATGCTTTACGTTCAAAAAATAAAAACCGATGGAGCCGAATAACAGCACCACCGCAAACGTAGCGATGGCCGTGACGACCCCTATGTTTACCAGCTGCGGATTGCTTTTAACGCGGTACTGCTTTGCCGTAATGATTAAGATCACGCTGGTCACCAGGGCCAGGGTAGCCTCTTCGTAATCCAGCGCCTTGCTGATATGCCCGATCACGGACAGCAGGGAAACGGACAAAGCCACGATCCATGCGCTGCGCAGGCCGCGGAAGAGGAAGGTGGCCGTTACCAGCAGCACCAGCCCCAGGAATACCACCAGCAGGTTGGACGCATGGATGGATGTACCGGGGATATAGGCGCGCAGCAAATGCATACGGGAAGCCAAAGGCGGCGTTAATACGGAGAAGATGTTGACCATCCCCAGTAAAAAAATCAGGATGGGCGGTAATAACCGCAACACCAGGTCCTTGCCTTTGAGGGCAAAGGCAATCATGCCGGCAATCAACGGCAGCCAGAACTCAAATAAGCGGAAAAGTAAAGTGATTTCCAGCGCCTGCAACGACGTATAGCCGTAATTGGTAAGCAGGTAGGCCAGGGAGAGCTCGATGGCGCCCAGGCCCCGCAGGAACGGGGAAATGATCAGGAATATGGTAGCCACAATATACCCCACGCAGGCCGCCTCCATGGAAGGCGTAACCCCAACGGCGAGCATACTGAGGTAGAGGTGCGCAATACCAGCCACCTCTATCAGCACGGAGGCCAGTACGGTATTGGCAAAAGCCGGCAGCTGCAATTGAAAGGTAAAAATCTCGTCGATCTGCTGGGCCGCACCGGGAAAATATTTAGTGAGCAGGCGATACATGCGCCCTTTGTGTTGCATGGAGCGTACGAACGCCACCACGCCGGCCAGCAGCAGGCATATTGTTACCAGGCCCCAGGCGGCGTCCCGCATGGAGGCCGCATGCAGCATGGCGTACATCACTACGGGAATGCCTACCAGGAAAACCGAAAGGATGCCCACAAAACCATAAATACCGGATGCCTGGTGAATTTGCTGTTTATGCAGGTGCTCCCGCTTCAGGCTCTGTGGCAGGTAAGCCAGTGAGCTGATGCCGCCCGCCGGCAGAAATACGGATAACAGGTTGCGCTTCAGGAAAAGTTCTGTGCTTTTAAGGAGGTTCAGCTTTGCGCCAATGGATTTGAAGCTGTACACATACATGGCCGCCTGGAAAAGGATATAGGCCACGGTAATGGCTACACCGATCACGACCCAGCCGCTGTCCGCCCGCTCAATGGCCGGCACCAACGCGCTGAGTTCGTGCCGCTCCGCGCGGAAGAAGTAAATGGCCAGGAGAATGAACAGTACTGCCAGTAATTCTTTCCAGTGTAATTTTCGTAGAAATGCAGGTGTAATAAATTTGTTTCCGCCAGACATAGCTGTAATGCTTCAGTATATTTTGATTAAGCAAAGTTAGCGCATGTTATGCTCTGCCAGTCGCCGGCAGCGGACTTTAAGGTGATTTTAATCTGCTATAACCTGTTGATAATGACCACCTTTTCCACATGAATAATTTGGTTGTCCTCGCCTATGAACTGCAGGTAGTAGGAGCCGGCAGATAAGCCAGCCGGTATGTTGACCTCATAGTAATTACGATCCTGCAACGGCGGCGGGAAGCTGGTGTATCCCATTCGCCTGCCGGCAATATCCAGCAATGCCATGGCCCTGATATGCAATGCGCCCCCGTAATAGATATGCAGCACTGTGCCCGCCCTGGCAGGATTCGGCCATAGCCTGATCTGCCCGTCTGTAAACTTGCCTTTGACGAGGCGTATGGGGCTGTAAAAAAAGTACCCGTCCGTCATAATTACCTTCAGGCGGTACAACAAGGTTTCCTCCGTATCCTGGATGTCCAGGGAGTCGTAGCCGGTAGACAGGTAGCTGATCCCGTTGGGATTTTTCGTCAGCACAAAGCCAATGGAATCGAAATTAAGCGCGTCTGGTTTTTTTCTTTCTATCGCGAAGCCACGGAGGTAATACTCCCTGGAAGTGGCCCAGCGCAAGGTGATAGAGTCGGAAGCAATGGCATGGCGGAAGGCGTCAAAGGACTGCAGGGTGGTTTTAGCAGGACTGTTAATGATTTCCGCTACCATGCTGGTAAAGAATGCGCTGTTGCCCGGCAGTGCAAAGCTGCGGGTATTAAAGGCCGCATCCGGATTGGGCCGGCCGCTGGTATAGATGTTCGGCGAGCCGGGGGCGGAGCGGGCGAGCGCCGTATCCCAGTTCATGCCGTTGAAATAGGCAACGTAACTGCTGTTGCGGTTGGCTTCATAGTCCGGCCCTTCGTCCGACAGCTTATGCACCAGCGTAATATTCGCCTCTGTACCAGCCGTCAGCGGGTCTATCTGCCAGGTTTTGTTAACGGTGGTGCCATACAGGTTGCGGCCTTGTGTGAGCTGCGCCAGCACGCTATCGCTCACGCCTGTACGAACGGTGCTGGCGCCCCGCTGGATGGTGACTACCGCCGGCGTGTAGGCGGCAGGGGTAGTGCCCACAGGGAAGATTACATCCCCATCGGAAGGCTGCAGGCGGGAACGATAGAGGAAGCCGCTGCCGAAGCGCCCGCCGGTAATGATAAAATTACTGTCGGAATAATTGGTAATGCTGCCGGGGGTATTGTGCCCCACCACGAGGTTCCAGCCGTTGAGGAAAATATGGCCTTTGCGCAGGTCAAGGGTGTGGTTGACTTTCAGGTCGTTCAGGTCGTCCAGCACAAGGCCCGGCGAATTGAGTACCCGCAGGTTGGGAAACGCCGTGCCTGTATTTTGGGATACACTGAAACCGCCGCTCACATACTGGTACACTACATTGGGGTTGGCCCTGCCGGGTTGTATGAACTGGAACCAGCCACCGGCGCCGCTGAGCCCATCACTGCTTTCATCCAGGATGGACGCGCCGCTGTTATTCCGCCACCTCAGCCCGTAGAAGTTCAGCACGGAGCCTGGCAGGGAAAGTATGCTGCCTTCGTGCGTCATATCTCCGAATATGGCAACGGTATCCTGCCCGTACAGGGCCATATGCCCGCCGGGATGCAGCCATGTGCCGGATTGGGCTGCCAGCAGCTTGCAGCAGCAGGTGAGGAGGAGCGTTAATATGTATTTACGTGTATGCGTAAACGTATATTTTAGTAACCGGTGATGGTGAAATATATTTTATGGGATGTCTGGCTATCCATGCCCACACTGTTGCCCAGCCCCAATATCCCCGGATCGCCCAGCACCACGGCAAAAGTGATGCGGGTGGTGGAGATGTTCAGTATGCCTACAAAGGGAACGGTATTAGGCGTACTGCCACCCCGCGCGGTGGCCTGTACGTTCAGTATCTGGGTAAAGAATCCTGCCGGCAGGTTGATAAAGGGAAAGCCGCCGTTGATATTACTGATGGAATCAGTAATCACCTTTATCTGCTGGGTGATTGGCGAGGCCGTTGGATTGGCGGTGGTGGCATTGGCCAGGCTGTAATACGCAGGCGAAGTAGCATTGGGGGCCGTCAGCTTTTGCCAGCTGCTTCCCACGCGAACGTATAAACTACTGTCCGTCGTATTGAATACGATCATGCCGGCGGGCGCCGTGTTCAATGGCGGGGCGGATAAAGAGGTTCCCGGCACGCGGGTGAGCAGTAGCCCCTGTTTGGTGGAGTTGAGCTCCAACACGGCTGCCTTGCTGGTCACGGAAGTGCCCAGGTCGCCCAGTCGCAGCTGTTGTGCATGTACACTGTTAAATAAAAGTACCAGCATGCATACCGACAGCCATGTGGTTATATAAGCTATACGCATATACGAACATTTTGGTGATCGGATGGATGCCGCTTATTTACGGATAACATACCAGTTGGCGCCATCTGTTTGCAGCGTAACGTAGGTGTAATCGTTATAGATCACGTAGGTACTGGCGCCGTCGATAGTGCCGCCGGTGGGGGTGATGGTCAGGCTGTTGTCAATACCGCCGCTGCCTATTTTTTTAATCGTATATATTCTGCCTTTTATATTGGTGGGAGATGGGAGGGTGACGGTGATACTGCTGCTCGTTGTATTCACCAATACCGTATTGTCGGCTGCCGTGAGTGTACCATTTCCCGTAAGCGTGGTAATGTTCATAGACACGGAGCCGCTTACCTGCAGGGTGGAGTTGGGGCCTGCCGTGCTGCCCACATTGGCTGCCTGCCCTACCTGCAGGGAATCGCGCACCGTTTTATTGCCCGCGAAGGTTTGCACGGAGTCTGTAACGATACCGCGGGAAGTGGCGCTGGCGTCCGGGATATTGATGACAATTTTATTGGGAGTGGTGGTGCTGTCGATATTCACATTGGCGCCTGCCTTGCCGTTTACGATGCTGATCGCCGGCCCGGTTTGGCTGTTAACGGATTTAATCCCTGCGCTGAATGCGGCGGAGTCGATCACTCTTTTTTCAATAGCGCCGGTGGTGGGGTTGCGGACGAGCAGTTGGGTAGCGCCGGTGCTGATATCATTGGGAACGGTTCCCAGTACGACTCCTCCGCTGATATTAGCCCCGCCGCCGGTGACGTTCACGCCGTTGGTGATGGTGGCGCCCCCGTTGATCCGCAGGCCGGCATTGGCGGTTAAGCTGTCCTGGAAGGTTTTTTGCCCGCCGAAGGTTTGTGCTGCAATACTCACCGCGCCAGGGTTGGCGGCATCGGCAGGGGCCAGCTGCAGTACGCCGTTGCTGATAGCTATACCGTTGGGGTTGGGCGCTGCCAGCAGCGCCCCGATGGTGATGGCTTGTTGCTTGCTGCTGAAGGAGAGCCAGTCGGCATAAGTGAGCAAACCGGTTTTCAGCGTAGTGCCGTTCACGATAGGTACGTTGAGGGTAAGGGAGCTGTCTGCCGCATTGGCGGTGACGCCAAAGTTGGCGTTGGCGGTATCCGCCTTAAGGGTAATGCCTTTGTTGGTAAGCCCGTTAATACTTTGGATAGCCCCGGCGAAAGCATTGGCGGATAAGGCGCGCTGGCTGATAGCGCCGGTAGCGGGGTCAATGACCAGCGTGGAGATCAGGCTGCTGTTTTGCGGCACATTTTTGAGCTGCACCGTTTGGTCCGCATTCACGTGAATGGCTTCGGTAGCGTTGGTGCGGATGGAGAGCGGCTGTCCGTCTGTTGTACCGATGTAATTGGCGGCGGTGGTGCCGGCGTTGCCGGTCAGCTTCCAGCCGGCGGCGCTGATGGAGAGGCTGTCCGCCAACCTGGACCAATGTCCGCTGCGGCGTACCAGCAAGCTCTGGTTGCCCGTAAAGTAGATGATCATCCCGTCAGGCGCGGTATTGAGGGGGAGAGGGTCGTATCCGCAATACGTGGCAGGAGTAAACCCTGGTGGCCACTTTCCAGCTCCAGCACGGAAGCCTTGTTGATGGTGCCTGGGTTATCGCCCACTTTGAGCTGCGCGAAAGCAGCGGGGGCCAGTAAGAGCAATAAGAAACCTAATAGCAGGGAAGGGGCGTAGTTGTGCTTCATAAAAGTCGGTTTGAGGATAAACAATACGGGATATGTCCAGCTGGGGAGTGCGGGGCAGGGGGGTAAAATTGCTGGTGATTCCATTTTAAAGGTACGCTATTTAGCAGTGGGATAAATATATGATGGGCAAAAAAAAGCCGTGGTATTTTCTCCACGGCCTTTGTTGTTTTAGTGATTGTTGAGTGTTAGTCAGGATTAGTGATCTGCCTTGTTATACGGTACAACGAGTACGGGTACACGGGCATGGCGGATAATGGATTCTGCGGTGCTGCCTACGAGCATGTGATCGAGGCCGGTGCGGCCATGGGTGCCTACCACCAGGATGGCGGTATTGCCTTCGTGGGCTTTTTCCAGCGTTACCACTTTCGGGTTGCCGGTGGCCACTACGATGTTGATGTCGGCGCCTGGATGTTGTGCCTTGTACGCTGCTAATGCTGATTCTGTTTCGCGGATTCGTTCTGGAAGGTCTGATACCGTTTCAGGTAATGCCATGCCGAGGCCTACTTCCACTACGGAGAAGAGGGTGACGCTGGCTTGCATTCTTTCCGCCAGCGCTACGCCCTGGCTGATCACTTCTGCTGAAAACGGGCTAAGGTCTACCGCGATCATTATTTCGGACATACGACTTTGTTTTTAAGTGGTTAATGTTTCCGTTATGCTGAATATTTATTCATTCGCTATGCTTTGAGCGCGTCCCAGCAAAGTTCAAACGTCAGGTCTATCTTACGTTTGCTCAGTGTTTCGTTGCTGTAATGCGTTTGTTTCACCAGTTCATTGAGCGCGCCCATGATAAAGGTGAGCAGCAGGCTGGTATCGGCCTGTTTGATCAGTTGTTCCTGCTGGCCTCTTTCTATGAGATCGTAGAAGGGGGTGGCCAGTTCCCTTGCTTTTTCCCTGGTTTCGGCGGTGATGTAGGGGGAGTGGAAGCACTGCTCCAGGAACACCACTTCTTCAAAATGCTGGAGTTTATACCGTAATATATTCATCCATACGGTTCTGAAGCCTGGTTTAAAAGGCTGGGAGGCGTCGTATCCCCTGAAGGCTACCTGTACGGAGTTTGCCCGGCTACAGGCAAACAGCGCGTTGATGAGTTCGTCTTTGCCGGTAAAGTACACGTAGAGGGTGCCGGTGGCGATGCCGGCTTCCCGGGAGATGTCGCCCATGGTGATGCCGGCCAGCCCCTTTCGGGCTACCAGCTTGAGGGCCGCCTGGTAAATCAGCTCCACTTTCCTGTCGTCCTTCAATTTCATAATACAAAGGTAAGCGAATAATTATTCATTTATACGAAAGGAAATCTTAAAAAAAACGCCTCTCATGACTGAGAGGCGGATGGACCCGTGTTATCTTTTAGTAGTAATTTAAATTGCCCGGAGGGGAACCATGGCAATTTTCGGGTGTTGATGAGTGTTAAACCATGTTTGTAAACCTGTTTTCTCAGAAAAATGAGTTAAAGAATTCTGAAAACCTGATAATAAGCTACCCTCACACCAGGTAATACAAATGTACCCAGCCGCAGATGGTCAAATGTTAACTGGAAGTATGTTAATACGTGATTAACAAAAAAAAGTAAAAAAATGCCCTTGCGTTTGATGCAAGGGCAGGAGTGAACATTCACAGATAATGTTCCCCGATAATGGAACTATAATGAATCAGTTGATAAAAAGCAGGCACAGACACCGTGCCACTGAATAAGGTGATTGCTAATTCTGCTTCAGCGCTACTCATGTTATCAAGTAGTACTGTGGAACTAGTATGAAGTTAAAAAGATTGTTCGGTGTTTTTAGTTAATCATTGGTTAACTGTTCAAAATTGTAGCGCACACCCGCAAAAACATTGGTTACGGCTCAAAACTGTAACACCCACCCGCAAAATCCCGCCCGGTCCTATAGAATTTTCCCTTTCCCTGATACGTTTTTTTAATTCGCTTGCTCAACCGGCCATTCATCAGTATTTTTTCATTACGCATTTACCAGCCTGTATTCCACATGATGAAAAAACTGTTTTTCTTATTACTAACGCTTACGTATATACGTTCTCTTGCCCAGGATATGCCCGATATGTGGACCAAAGGCGCCGCCAACTCCGCCAATCCTAACCTGGAATGGTTCAGGTCGGCAAAATTCGGTCTGTTTATCCACTGGGGACTGTATTCCAAACTGGGCGGCCGCTGGAACGACAGCAGCTACTACGGCAGCGGCGAGTGGATCATGAACCGCGCCAAAGCCCCCGCCGCCGAATACGCGAAAGTGGCGCAATCCTTCAACCCCACAGGGTTCAACGCAGCGGAATGGGCCGGCATCGCCAGAGAAGCCGGTATCAAATACCTCGTCATCACCGCCAAACACCACGAAGGCTTTAGCATGTACGACTCCAAAGTCACCGACTTCGATATCGTGGATGCTACCCCCTATAAAAAAGATCCCATGAAGCCGCTGGCTGCCGCCTGCCGGCAGCAGGGCATCCGCTTCGGCTTTTATTATTCCCAGTTCCTCGACTGGCACGAGCCTAACGGCGGCGGCAACCGGTGGGACTTTAAAGAACAAAACAAAGATTACCAGCAATACTACCGCACCAAATCCATCCCCCAGCTGAAGGAACTGCTGACCAACTACGGCCCGCTGGATATTGTGTGGTTCGATATGCCAGGTGGACTCACCCCTGAACAAACAAAAGCGATGATCGACAGCCTGCGCCAGCTCCAGCCCAACTGCCTTTTCAGCAGCAGGGTAGGGCATAACCTGGGGGATTACCGGGATTTCGGCGACTCTGAAGTACCGCCCACCCCCATCGCCGGCGCATGGGAATCCATCTATACGCATAACGACTCCTGGGGGTACATCCAGCATGACCTGAATTTCAAATCCCCCAAGGAGATCATCCGCCTCCTCTCCAACGTAGCCTCCAAAGGCGGTAACCTCATGCTGAACGTAGGCCCGGATGGTAACGGCCAATGGCCGGCCTACAGCATTAAATACCTCCGCGAAACAGGCAAGTGGCTGCATCAATACGGGGAGAGCATCTACGGTACTACCTACGGCCTTATCCCGGCGCAACCCTGGGGCGTAACCACCAGCAAGCCCGGTAAATTATACCTGCACATTTGGCATAAACCGGGCAACGGGCAGCTGATCATCCCCGGCATCAACGCCACCGTGAAAAGCATTAAAATCCTCGGCAATAATAAACCGCTGGCCTGGAAAGCAACCGGGACCGACGTTACAGTCACCCTGCCCGCCGCCCTGCCGGACGACCGCAATACCGTACTGGTGATGGATTACAGCGGCAGCCAGCAAGACCTCTCCCAGCTGCATACCCAGACGGTGAGCAGCCAATACCCGGCCACCAGGATTTCCCCGGTATGGGCAGTGTTCAACGGCGCCGCCGAAACCAAATCCTTTACCTATTCGCATTATTTCGGCGACTGGAAACATGATAACTGCGCCGTGAACATGCTGCGGCCGGAAGATGCACTGGTATTCCCCCTGCATGTGCAGGAGGCGGGCGATTATAAAGTAGTGCTGGATTATAATTGCGAAACCGCCGGCGCTACCCAGCCCGGACTGGTAACGCTGGGAGCGCAGCAACTGCCCTTCCTCACGCTGGCCACCGGCACGTACGACAGCCATAAACCCATGCTGTTTATCGATCATGCCGTGGGCGTGATCCATATCGATAAGCCCGGTGATTATAACCTGACCGTAAAGCCTGCAAAGGCCAATAATAAGGAGCTGTTCCGGCTGCGCAGCGTCGTGCTGGAACCGCTCCGTTAAAAAGAACAGCGAACAATGAGAACTATAAAAACTATCGTCTTACTGGCTGTATTAATGGGGCAGATGCCACTGCTGCCGGCGCAAAATGCCGCCAGGCCGGATTGGCTTATCAATAACAGCCCCTACAAAGCCACTGTAGTCACCTCCGGGGAAGAGGTAATCATATCCAATGGCCTCCTCAGCAGGAGCTTCCGGGTAATGCCTAATGTGATCTGTACGGATTTCCGCAACCTCGTCAGCGGGGAGCAGCTGCTGCGCGCCATCAAGCCGGAAGCCCAGCTGATACTGGGCGCAGATACCGTCAACATTGGCGGGGCGTACGGGCAGCGGCAGATGGCTTACCTCATGCCCGCCTGGCTGGATAACCTGCAAGCCGGCGCAAAAGACCTCCGCTACCTGAAACATGAAACAGCGGACCTGCAACCCGCCTTGCCGGATAATGGCCATACGAAGGCATCTTCCGGGAAATCGCTCATCTTTCATTATACGGCGCCGGATAATTCCCCGTATAAGGGACTGCTGGTAAAAGTGCATTACGACCTGTTTGACGGCGTTCCCGTCCTCTCCAAATGGCTGGAAATTGTGAATAACACAGGCCACACGCTTCCGCTGCGCCAGGTGAAAAATGAAATACTCGCCACCCCGGAAGAAGAATCGGCCGTGGTAGGCAGCGTAACGCAAATGGCCACGCCGCATGGCTTGTATGTAGAAAGTAATTATGCTTTCAACAACGCTATGAAAGCCAACCTGAGCGATCAAACCACACACTGGAAAGTGGATACCGCCTATACCTCCCAGGTGAACTATAACCTGCAAACGCCCTGCGTACTGGAAGTGTACCCGGAAGTGCCGGTCGGCATCACCCTGGACAACGGCGCTGCATTCCAATCCATCCGCACCTATGAGCTGCTGCTGGATAGCTACGACCGGGAGCGCAACGGCCTGGCGCAAAAAGCCATGTACCGCACCATTGCGCCGTGGACTACCCGCAACCCGGTTTTCATGCACCTGGTCACTACTGATCCGGTGAAGGTGAAAGCGGCCATCGATCAATGCGCCGTCACCGGTTATGAAGCCGTAATATTGAGCTTTGGCAGCGGACTGAATATGGAAGATACCAGCGCCGCCAACATCGCCAAATACAAGGCACTGGCAGATTATGCGAAGTCGAAGGGCATTATGTTAGGCGGCTACAGCCTGTTTTCCAGCAGGCGCATCAGCGACGAGGACGATGTGATCAACCCCGCTACCGGCAAGCCCGGTGGCGCATTCTTTGAAAACGCGCCCTGTTTGGGAAGTAAGTGGGGATTGAGTTATATAGCAAAGCTCAAATACTTTTTTACGGCGACGGGCTTTAGCATCTTTGAAAATGATGGCCCTTACCCGGGAGATGTTTGCGCCTCTGCCACGCACCCCGGCCATACCGGCAAGGACGATTCGCAGTGGAAGCAAATGAAGTTGCAGCAGGAACTTTATCACTGGATGTATGCCCGTAATATTTACGTCAATGCGCCGGACTGGTACTTCCTGGACGGGACGAACAAAATAGCGCTGGGCTACCGGGAAGTCAACTTCTCCCTGCCGAGAGCGGAGCAGCAAATACTCAACCGCCAGAATATCTACGACGGCCTCTGGGAAAAAACAGCCTCCATGAGCTGGGGCTTTGTGCCGCTGACGCAATACCATGGCGGCGGTGCGGAAGCCACACTGGAACCGCTGCATGACCACCTGGATGATTATGAAAAGCTGATGATGCAATACTACGGCGCAGGCGTACAGGCGTGTTACCGCGGGCCGCGTTTATACGATACCGATAGTACCCGGGAACTGGTGACTAAGGTAATCAGCTGGTATAAAAAGTACAGGAAGATACTGAACGCGGATATGATACACCTCCGCCGCCCGGATGGGCGCGACTGGGATGGGATGATGCATGTAAGCGCAACCCTGCCGCAGAAAGGGCTGGCCATGTTGTACAACCCTACTTTGCAGGCCATCACCCGAACGGTAAAATTGCCGCTTTACTACACCGGCCTTACCAAAACGGCCAGCATCCGCGAAAAAGAGGGCATGGCAAAAACGTATAGCCTGGACCGTGAATACAACGCCACCGTAACGGTCACCATACCGGCATCGGGCTACACCTGGCTGGTGATTGAATAACCTTAGATCAAACCAAAAACTATAATCCACTCATGAAAAAGATCACACTCGGATTCCTGACGTTGCTGCTGTTGTTAGTGGCACAGCTGCAGGCCCAGCAAAAGCTCTCCAACGAAACGGATGCGCAGAAAGAACAGCGCATGGCCTGGTGGCTCAACGACCGCTTTGGTATGTTTATCCACTGGGGCCTCTATTCACTTCCGGCCCGTCACGAATGGGTGAAGAGCCGTGAGCGCATTTCGGATAGCGACTACCAGAAGTATTTCGATAACTTCAACCCGGACCTCTACAACCCGCGCGAATGGGCGCGTATGGCCAAGGCCGCCGGTATGAAATATGCCGTGCTTACTACCAAGCACCACGAAGGATTCTGCCTGTTTGATTCCAAATACACGGATTATAAATCTACCAACACCGCTATCAAAAAGGACCTGGTGAAAGAATGGGTAGATGCCTTCCGTGCTGAAGGGCTGAAAGTAGGGTTCTACTATTCCCTGATCGACTGGCATCATCCTGACTTTACGATCGACAAACATCATCCGCAACGCCCGAATGATCCGGCTGATTACGAAAAGCTGAACAAGGGCAGGGACATGGCTAAGTACAGGACTTACCTGCACAACCAGGTGAAGGAGCTGATGACCAATTACGGTAAGATCGATATCCTCTGGCTGGACTTCAGCTATCCCGGCGAACATGGTAAAGGCCACGACGACTGGGATTCCAAAAACCTCCTCGCGATGGTGCGCAAACTGCAACCGGGAATACTCGTAGATGACCGCCTGGACCTGAATAACTATGATGACGGATTTGATTTCGTGACGCCGGAGCAATACAAAGTAGCGGAATGGCCGGTGCGTAACGGCAAACGGGTGCATTGGGAAACCTGCCAGACCTTTTCCGGTTCATGGGGCTATTACCGCGATGAAACCAGCTGGAAAGACAACAAGCAACTGCTGGTGCTGCTGATTGAATCCGTAAGTAAAGGCGGTAACCTGCTGCTGAACGTAGGACCTACTTCCAGGGGCTTGTTTGACTACCGTGCCAACAAAGCGCTGAGCGGTATGGGCGAATGGATGGCGGTAAATAGTCGCGCTATCTACGGTTGCACCCAGGCGCCTGCCGAATTCAAAACGCCGGATAATTCCCTGCTGACCTACAATCCCACCACCAAACGCCTGTACGTACACCTGCTGGATTATCCATTGCAGCGCTTTGATCTCCCTGGTATGAAAGGAAAGATCAAGTACGCGCAATTCCTGCATGATGGCTCTGAAATTAAAATGAGAGCGAACGATAAAGGCGATGTTTCTATGGAATTACCCGTGTTGAAACCCAATGTGGAAATTCCGGTGATAGAGCTGGTGCTGCAATAAAGCGCGCATTAAAATTTTGTTATATGCTGGTATGATCCGCCTCCGGGAGTAATATTCCGGGGCGGATTTTTTACTTTTATTATTCGTAAAAAGATTTATATTTTTACGAAGAAGGAACGCCTAAAATGCCGGGATAGATCTACAACGAAAGCCTGTTTTAAATTTATCTTGATCAGGTGTAGATTTGACTATACCTTAGTGGTGGATTTCTTTGGAGAAGAAAAGCTTACCAGGAAAATACCCACACATATAATAAAAATTAATTTGATTAAATAGTAATAATTAGCGACGATATCTTTATTGATTAGTAACAAGTTGTGTTATTGTTGATCCAGCGTTATATGAATGTCAACCAGGTTATGATTATATCTTTATTGTAATATAAAATAGAATGATTATTAGTATTTATTGAAAAACCATATACCTATCCGATTGACTGCTGCTGGGATTTGTTTCAAATTTGTTTCGGTATGGAAACCGTGTATTCAATTCCAATTTTTAACTATAGGCCATACCAGCTTCCAAAACCAGCAGATTACCTGGAGGAAATTTTCATATGAATTACATAACCCAAAAGGAATATTATGAAAAAAGTGGGGCCGTTAATTGCTGGTAACTGGAGCGGAACTAATGTGCTGGAGATCGGAGAATTGCAAAATGAAACAACTATTGCGTTACAACAATTAGCAAAAGATATCTGTAACCTCGTTTTTATGGATATAGAAATACCAGGTTTAACATCGATAGAAGCTGCCAGCATAGTGAAGGCAGCTTATCCCGATATAAATGTCATTCTGCTTACTTTAAGAGAAGATGTAAAATCAGTCACGCAGGTCCCGGCGATGGAAGCCGGAATCGCAACGGAAAAAATTCCACCTGTTACCTTAACTGAATTTCTTTCCCAGGTGTACGAAACAGCCCTGCATAGCAATATGGTAGCGGTAAACAAAGTACTGGCCTTCTTTAATAAAGATAAACAGCAGCTGATCGCGCATGATTCTTACGGACTCTCTCCCAGAGAAAAAGAAATTCTACGATGCCTCGTGAACGGCGATACCTATAAACAGATTTCAGAACACTGCCACATCAGTGTTGGTACTGTACGCTCGCATATCATGAACATCTACAGAAAGCTGGACGTGAACTCCCGATCCAATGCCATCGTAAAAGCAATGAAAGAAAACCTGATCTGAGTATCCCCGGGTAACCCCTGATGTGCCTTGCCAACCCTTGCTGCATCCGGTTCTTATTCGTTCTTGCCTCCTGCATTTAACAGCTGCCGCGTAAACGCGAAGTTTACCGTTTGAAAATGCTACGCATAAAAGAGAAAATATTACCGTATTTTGTGCAATCGATTGCGTAATTTGGAAGCCTGAATCAGCATTGACCAGGCTATTCCATTATATGCCGTAAATTGAAACAGGTGCATACGTTTGCACCTGCTTATTGGTTCGACATTTAAAGCTGCTGTCCCGTTATGATGAGAAAAGCATTGTCCTTTTGGCTCTTAGCCTTTACTTTTTCCAGCCTGGCCACTAAAGCCCAGCAATCCATACGTATTACCAACCAATGGGAATTCCTGAAAAGTGACCTGGGAGGCCCCTGGGAAGCCGTGCGCCCCGCCGCGGAAGGAAGTCCTGAATCAGTACCGCTCTGGCAAAAGGTGACCCTCCCGCATTGCTTCAATGACCGCGACGCCGTTGACCCGGACGTCAACTACTACCAGGGCCCCGGATGGTACCGCACCCAGCTTGACATCAAAAATCCCTATAGCAACGGCCGTACCTTCCTCCATTTCCTCGGCGCCGGGCAGAAGACTAACGTGTACGTGTACACGCAAAAGGTAGGATCCCATACCGGCGGTTACGACGAATGGTCTGTAGATATCACAGACGCCGTGGAAAACTTCCTGAAATCTCCGGAAGCAAAACGCTTTAAAGGGAAAGTACCCGTAGCCATCCGCTGCGATAACTCCCGCGACCTGGAAATGATTCCTTCCTCCATGTCCGATTTCAACGTTTACGGCGGCGTGTACCGCCCGCTGGAAATCGTATATACGCCGGCGTTATCCTTTAAGGAAGTACACCTGCAGGCCACTACGGACGCTGCCGGCAACGAAGGCCAGCTGGTCGTTTCCGCCTCCTTCATCAATTCCCTGAACGCCAGGGACGCCACTATTGAAATCAACCTGCTGGATCCGCGCAACCAGGTGGTTAAAACGCTGAAACAAGCCATCCATCCTGCCGCCGCTGAACAACAGGTGGCTGCCATCTCCCTGAAGAAACCGATACGCTGGTCCCCGGATCAGCCACAGCTTTATAAAGTACAGGCTAAAATAACCTCCGCTGCCGGCGCCGCTGAATGGACCGGCAACACCGGTTTTCGCCACTTCAAATTCGAAGACCACGGGCCCTTCCTGCTCAACGGTAAACGCCTCCTGCTGCGTGGTACCCACCGCCATGAGGACCATGCCGGCGTAGCCGCCGCAATGGACGATGCCACCATCCGGCAGGAAATGATCCTCATGAAAAAAATGGGCGCCAACTTTATCCGCCTCGGCCACTACCAGCAACACCCGCTCGTGCTGCAGCTGTGCGACAGCCTCGGCATCCTCGTGTGGGAAGAAATCCCCTGGTGCCGCGGAGGCCTCGGCGGCGATATCTATAAGGAACAAGCCCGCCGCATGCTGACCAATATGATCAGTCAGCACCGCAACCACCCCGCCGTTATCCTCTGGGGGCTTGGTAACGAAAACGACTGGCCCGGCGACTTCCCGGAATTCGATAAGGAAAAGATCCGCGCGTTCATGTCGGAATTGCACCAGCTGGCCCACCACCTGGACAGTACCCGCCTGACCACCATCCGCCGCTGCGATTTCTGTAAGGACATTGTAGACGTGTACTCGCCCTCCATCTGGGCCGGATGGTACCGCGGCCGCTATACGGAATACAAACAGGAAAGCCTCAACGAAATCGCGAAAGTAAAACACTTCTTCCACGCGGAATGGGGGGCAGACAGCCACCAGGGCCGCTATGCGGAAAACCCTGAATTCTTCATCCAGAAGATTGCCACCGGCAAAGGGACGGACGAACGTACCGGCGACTTCGCCCTCACCGGCGGTAACGCCCGCGCGTCCAAGGATGGCGACTGGTCAGAGTCCTACGCCGTCAACCTGGTAGACTGGCACCTGAAGGAACAGGAAACCATGCCTACGCTCACCGGTAGCGCCTATTGGGTGTTTAAGGACTTCTCCACGCCGCTGCGCCCGGAGAATCCCGTGCCTTACGTGAACCAGAAAGGTATCGTAGCAAGGGACCTCACGCCAAAAGAAATCTACTACGTCTTCCAATCCTACTGGCTTACGCAGCCGATGGCCCACATCTACGGCCACTCCTGGCCGGTGCGCTGGGGCAACGAAGGCGAGGAAAAAGAAATACGCGTGTACTCCAACTGCCCGGAAGCAGAACTGTTTGTGAACGGGAAAAGCGCCGGCGTGAAAAAACGCGACAGTCAAAACTTCCCGGCTGCCGGCCTGCGTTGGAACGTAGCGTTGCAGCCTGGTGAGAATAATATCCGCGTGGTAGCCCGCAACGGCAAAACCACGGTAACGGACGAAACCACCTGGACCTACCAGACGGCCAAATGGGGCAAGCCCGTGAAGCTCGTGGTGGAAAAGGAGCGCCAGGGCGATACCACCCTCGTGAAGGTGAAAGCGCTGGATGCCAACAATGTACTCTGCCTCGACGCAGCCAACCAGATCACCTGGTCGGTAGCGGGCAACGCTACCCTGATCGACGACCTGGGCACCGCCGGCGGCTCCCGTAAAGTACAGCTGGCCAATGGCCAGGCATCCATCCGCGTGGTAAACAACAGCGGTAAAAGCGTAGTAGCAGCGGCTGCCAGCGGCCTCGCTACCGGTCTTACCGAAATTTAATACCTAATCTACTCCGTTATGAAATACTTTTTAACCATTGGCCTGTGTATCGCTGCAAGCGCTGCGCAGGCCGCCACTCCTGATTCCCTGCTGAAGCTCTGGTACCGGCAGCCAGCCACCCAGTGGGTCGAAGCGCTGCCACTGGGCAACGGCCGCATCGGCGCTATGGTATTTGGCGGCGTCAAAACTGAAGAGCTGCAACTCAACGAAGGCACCATCTGGTCCGGCACGCCACGGGATGGCAACAATCCAAAAGCCAAAGAACTGCTGCCGCAACTCCGCCAGCTGCTGAAAGAAGAAAAATACATGGAGGCCGATAAGCTCTCCCGGGAAATGATGGGCAAATACAGCGCCCGCTACCTCACGCTGGGCAGCCTTTTCCTGGAAAGCGACCTCCCCGTCGATGCACAGGACTACCACCGGGAGCTGGACCTGAATACCGGTATCAGCACGGTCCGGTTTACGCATAACGGCGTCGTATATACGAGAAAAGCATTCATCAGTTATCCTTCCCAGTTGATGGTGGTACGCTATACCGCCAGCAAGCCGGGAGCGATCACGTTCCATACCCGCTTCGCCAACCCGATGCCGCACCGTAACAGTGTGGTCGACCGGGCAACCCATTACATTTCCATGGAAGGTACCTGCCCTTCCTACGTAGCGGCGCGCCCGTACGAAAAGGAGCAGGTTGTATATGGTAAAGGAGAGGACGGCAGCGAGCCGGTACGCTATGCCGTACACCTGCAGGCCCGCTCCAAAGACGGCGTAATCAAGGAAGACACCAGCGGCATACAGGTGAATAACGCTACGGATGTTACCTTGCTGCTTTCCATCGGCACGAGCTACACCCGGGAAGGCAACCACGGCAATGCTTTCCTGCGCGCTAAGGAAGCCCTCACGAAAGCTGCCGCGCAAAACTACGACCAACTATCAGGCATACACGAAAAAGATTATACCGCGCTGTTTAATCGCGTGAAGCTGGACCTGGGGGATGACGGTAACGGCAGCCTGCCTACGGACCAGCGTCTGATAAACTACACGGCCGCCGGCGGCCATCGCGATCCGCAGCTGACGGCGCTGCTGTACCAGTACGGCCGCTACCTCATGATATCCGGCTCCCGCAAAGGCGGTACGGCCATGAACCTGCAAGGCCTGTGGAACAAGGAAATGCAGCCGCCATGGGGTTCAAACTACACGATCAATATTAATACAGAGATGAACTACTGGCCGGCAGAATCGGCTAACTTGTCCGAATGTACGGAGCCACTGTTCAACTTCATCGCTTTGCTGGCTAAAAACGGTCGTACTACCGCCCGCGTCAACTACGGCGCCAATGGCTGGGTGGCTCATCATAACTCCGATCTGTGGGGGATGACCAACCCTGCGGGCGGTATCGACTTTAAAGATCCCAACGGCAACCCCAAATGGGCGCATTGGCCAATGGGCGGCGCCTGGCTGACCCGCCACCTCTGGGAGCATTACCAGTACACCGGCGATAAAAAATTCCTCGCGGAGGCTTATCCGCTGTTGCAGGGCGCGTGCGAATTCATGCTGTCCTTCCTGATCCGGGATGAAAATGGCTATTGGGTCACCAGCCCCAGTACCACCCCGGAAAATAATTTCTGGGTGAACGGGAAGCAAACCGGCTCGGTCAGCATTGCTACCACGATGGACCTCTCCATCATCCGGGACCTGTTTAACAATACCATCAACGCGTCCCGCGCACTGGGCAAATACCCGGAATTTGCGCAGCGCCTGGAAAAAGTGCTGGGCGAAATGTATCCGTTCCATGTAGGCCAGTATGGCCAATTGCAGGAATGGTATAAGGACTGGGATGATCCGAAAGACAGTCACCGGCACGTATCCCACGCCTATGGCCTGTTCCCGGGCAACTTTATTTCCCCGCGGAGGGATACCATACTATCGGAAGCGGCTAAACGTAGCTTACTCCTCCGCGGCGATGGCGGTACCGGCTGGTCCAAATCCTGGAAGATCAACTGGTGGGCCCGCCTGGAAGACGGCGACCACGCCTATACGATGCTGAACCAGCAACTATTCCTCTCCAATGCACAAGGGGTAAGCGTAGCCAACACCAGCGGCGGCTCCTATGCAAACCTCTTCGATGCGCATCCGCCGTTCCAGATCGATGGCAACTTTGGCGTCACCTCCGGCATTACGGAAATGCTGCTCCAAAGTCATGACGGTACGTTGTACCTGCTGCCGGCATTGCCGTCAGCCTGGCCGGCCGGCTCCGTAAAAGGATTGAAAGCCAGAGGCGGATTTGAAGTGGATATGGAATGGAAAGACGGGCAGCTGACGAAAGCGGTAGTGAAATCCGCCCTGGGCGGCAACTGCCGTATCCGCGTAAAGCAACCGGTACGGATACCGGGCGCCAAACCGGCTGCCGGTCAAAACAACAACCAGTTCTACGTGCTGGCAATGAAAGGCAATACCCTGGTAAAAGATCCGTCCAAATTGCCGGAGCTGAACCTGAAACAGGCATTTGAATACGACCTGCCTACCGTTGCAGGTAAAACCTACACCATAAATCCCTAAGCAATATTCCATATGCGTGTTCTGAAAAATTTGGCATTTAGTATAGGCGTTAGCGTGATAACCATCCCCGCATTTTCCCAGGTGAAGGGAGATGATGATGGCGTATTGAGCCAGCAGGCCGCGGACCGTGACAAAGCGGCCATCAGCAATGCGGTCAATGGCTGGTGGACGGCGAGTATGAAAAATCACGACCAGCGCATCGCCTGGTGGAGAGAGGCCCGCCTCGGCTGTTTTATCCACTGGGGAGTGTACTCCGTGCCCGGCGGCCTCTGGAAAGGGAAGAAGGTGGGCGGCTATGCCGAACACCTGATGCGTAAGGAAAAAATTTCAAGAGGCGAATATGATTCCCTGCTGATAAGAACTTTTAACCCGGTGGATTTTGATGCCGGGGAATGGGTAAAGCATATCAAGGCGGCCGGTATGCGCTACGTCATCATTACCGCCAAACACCATGACGGCGTAGCCATGTACCCTACTGCCATCGGGGATTACAGCATTAAAAACTCCGCTTTCAAACGGGACCCTATGGCCGAGCTGGCAGCCGCCTGCCGTAAGAACGGCCTCCGCTTCGGATTCTACTATTCCCACGCTTTTGACTGGGAGCATCCGGATGCGCCGGGGAATGACTGGGATTATAATAACCCGGGGGGAGATAAGGACCTGTTCGGGGGGCGCAACTGGTATGATGCACACCCTGAACTGCTGCAAAAAGCCGTGAGGTACGTGAACCAAAAATCAATACCGCAGATAAAAGAACTCATCGCCAAATACCATCCGGATATTCTCTGGTTCGATACGCCGCATAAACTGCCGCTGAGCGAAAATATCCGCATCCTGGAAGCTATCCGTTCCGTGGATAACAACGTGGTGGTAAACGGGCGGCTGGCCCGCAGCAGCGAACGTTCCTTCGGGGATTATATCAACACATCCGACCGGCCGGCGGAGTTTTACCCGGTGCAGGGCGATTGGGAAGCGATCCCTACTACCAACGAATCGTACGGCTATTCCCGTTATGATGAGAGCCATAAACCGGTATCCTTCTTCATACGCCTGCTGGCTAAAGCGGCGGACCGCGGAGGTAACCTGCTGATGAATATCGGGCCGGAAGGCAACGGGATCATAGACCCCAGAGATACCGTCATATTGCATGGCATTGGCGAATGGATGCAACGCTACGGAACCAGCATCTACGGCACCACCGCCTCCCCGCTGCCGATTCAGCCCTGGGGCGAGGTGACTGCAAAGGATCAGCTGCTGTACCTGCACGTATTTTCCTGGCCTGCCAACGGAACGCTGACGGTAGGCGGCTTGCAGGGCAAGGTGAAAAAAGCCCGCCTGCTAAACAGCAGGACGCCGCTGAAAACCGCGGTGGTAAACAATGGCATGGACCTGCAGGTCATGCTGCCAGCCACTGCGCCGGACAGTATTAACAGTGTCGTGGTATTGGAAATGGAGCGCATACAACCTACGGCGGCCACCGTTGCCCGCCTGCTGGATGGCGCCGGCCTTACCAACCGCCTGCTGGCATACGATGCGCAATACCGGAAAGGGTTAAGTAAGGGCGATGGGAAAATTGCCGGTTATTACGTGGGCGACATTGCCAACCCTGCCGATAAGCTGGTGTGGAAAGTGCGCACCTCCCGGCCGGGCACTTATCGCGTCACGATCAAATACAGCAGCAGCACGCCGGAAGCGCAATATGAAGTGACTGCCGGGGAGCAGGCGCTGCGCGGCGTCACGGGCAACAAGAAGGGCATCCTAACGGAAACCCTGGGCAACTTGCAGCTGAAAGCCGGCGAAAACGAAATTATACTGACGCCAACAACTAATAATAAAGCAGAAATGATGAAGGTATTTGAGCTACAGCTCACTGCCTCTGAAAAATAGCGCTGCAAAATAAATTTCACGATGAAAAAGCAATTCCTTTCCATACTCGGAGCCATGCTGCTCGGCGGCATTACTGCCATGGCAGGCGTTTCCGACGATTTTGTAAAACAGCTGAAAGCCAGCAACGGGACTGTACTGCTGGCCAGTGGCGCGCCTGCGCCGGCTTCTGTGAAGCTGATCCGCAACTGGAACAACGATGTTTGCCTGGTTCGTATAGTCAATACCGGTAGTACGCCGGTGCGGCTCAAGGAAGTGGTCCTGGGGGCGGTGGGCAAAGTACTGCCTCCCGCTACGCCTTTTTACGCGGAAGGTTTCCAGATGCTGACGCAAACAGCAGGCACCCTGGCAAAACCTGAAACCCTGGGCAACTATACCGATGCGGGGCATTACCGCATTCCGCAGCCGGAAGGGTATCTGGCTGTTTATAACCTGCTGCGCCTTTACCCCGGCACAGACCAGCAGCTACTCCTGGGGTTTGCCAGCAGCCATCGTTTTGTCGGGAAATTTTATCTTTCCCCCGATACAATAAAAGTCGTGGAGGACCTGGAGAACCTGGAACTGCAACCCGGTAAGGAATTCAGGCTGGAAGAGCTGATGCTGCTCAAAGGAGCGGACGGTAACCAGCTGCTGGACAAACTGGCGGCACGCATTCAGCAAAACCATCCCCGGCTGGAGTTTAAGGCGCCGCCGGATGGCTGGTGTTCCTGGTATTGCTTCGGGCCGCGGGTAACTGCAAAAAATGTTTACGACAACCTCGACTATATCAAAGCCAATGCACCCGTGCTGAAATACATTCAGCTGGATGATGGCTATCAGCCTCATATGGGCGACTGGCTGGAAGTGGGTAGCTCCTTTGGCGGCAATGTGCAGCAGGTGCTGAAAACAATCCGGGAAAAAGGTTTTGAACCGGCAATCTGGGTGGCGCCGTTTATCTGCGACAGCAACTCTGCTATTTTCAAACAACATCCGGACTGGCTCGTGAAAGACAGCAGCGGCAAGCCTTTGAGCAGCGATAAAGTAACTTTTGGGGGATGGCGGCTGAAGCCCTGGTATGTACTGGATGGCACCCTGCCCGCAGTACAACAGCACCTCACGGAAACTTTCCGGGTAATGAAAGAGCAGTGGGGCGTAACCTACTTTAAACTCGATGCCAACTTCTGGGGCGCTATACATGGCGGGGTATATGCAGATAAAAATGCTACCCGGGTGGAAGCATACCGCAGGGGAATGGAGGCTATCATTAAAGGAGCGGGGGATGCGTTCCTCCTGGGTTGCAACCACCCGCTGTGGGCTTCCCTGGGCCTTATTCACGGCAGCCGCAGCTCCATGGACATCAAACGTACCTGGTCCGTATTTGAACGCAGCGGCCGGGAAAACCTTTACCGGGCATGGCAGAACGGGAAGCTCTGGTGGAATGATCCGGACTGCCTGGTGCTGACCGGTAATATGCCGGACAATGAATATAACTTCCACGCAGCGCTGCTGTACGCTACGGGCGGTATGTTACTGAGCGGGGACGACCTGACCAAAATTTCGCCCGAGCGCCTTAACATGCTGAAAAAGGCTGCGCCGCCTACCGGTAAGGCTGCCGCTTTTGAGAATACAAAATTCGAAATCGGAAAAGTGAAAGCAGGCAACGATCAGCGGGTGATCCTGCTCAACTGGGAAGCGACGCCTAAAAAGCTCTCTGTGAAACTGAACAAGCCAACGGAAGTGATAGATTACTGGACGGGTAAGAGCCTCGGTAAGTTCGCCGGTAATTATTCCGTAGAACTCAAAGGGCATGACGGCATGGTGCTGACGTTTAAATAAGTACAACAATGATGAAGCGCGTATTACTTTTTTCTGTCTTGATGATAATGATGACCCTGACCGCCGGCGCCCAACAGCGCTGGCGTAATCAGGTGATTAAAGACATGCGGCCCGCCATCCTGGAAAGAGCCGCCTGGGCCAAACAGCAACAGCCGGAAACGATTACGGCGTATAGCTGTGACCGTAGCGCCGGCGGGTTACATGACTTTTACTCGGAAGGGGACTACTGGTGGCCTAACCCGGCGAGTGCGGACAGTCCGTATATCCAGCGGGACGGCCAAAGTAACCCGGAGAATTTTGTGGCGCACCGCCAGGCCATGATCCGGTTTAGCCGCGTTATGGGCGCGCTGGCAGCGGGCTACATCGCCAGCCAGGATAAGACCTACCTGCAACATGCGCTGGCTCATGCCAAAGCCTGGTTTGTAAACCCTGCTACCCGCATGAATCCTAACCTGCAGTTTGCGCAGGCCATCAAAGGCAGGGCTACCGGCCGCGGTATTGGTATCATCGATACCATTCAGCTGCTGGAAGTGGTGCAGGCCCTGCGCATTATGGAAAAAGCAGGGATGGTGCCGCCGGCTGACCTGGCAGCCATCAAATCGTGGTTCAACGAGTACCTGGAATGGCTTACCACCCATCCTTACGGCAAGGATGAAATGAAGGCAGCCAATAACCATGGCACCTGCTGGGTAATGCAGGTGGCTGAATTTGCCGTGTTTACCGGTAACGATACGCTGACCCGCTTCTGCACGGACCGGTATAAGAATGTATTGCTGCCTTCCCAGATGGCGAACGACGGCAGTTTTCCGCTGGAGCTGAAACGCACTAAACCTTACGGCTACTCGCTGTTTAACCTCGACGCCATGGCCACTCTTTGCCAGATATTAAGCACGCCAAAGGATAACCTCTGGCAATACACCGCGGATAAGGTGAAGTCCATCGGCAAAGGCATTGCCTGGATGTATCCGTATGTGAAAGATAAAAGCGCCTGGCCTTTTGCACATGATGTGATGTATTGGGAGAACTGGCCGGTTGCCCAGCCATTCCTGATTTTTGGCGCGGCTGCCTATAACAATAACGACTATTACAAAACCTGGCTGCGGCTCGATCATGATCCCCGGGTGGAGGAGGTGCTGCGGAATTTACCTGTGCGAAATCCACTGATTTGGCTGTAGAAAAGTCAAAAAACCGGACTTTTATTCATAAAAATCGAAAAAATGGGCCTCTGGCAGGCCCATCATTTACAAATCGTTAAATCTGAAGATATTGTTATTTTTAACAATATAATTTGCTAACTTTAAGCTCTATGCAAAAACTTTAGAGTATGAGTTGGATGGACGACCTCTATGTGATTTATCAAAAGCTGGATGCCAACAGCTGCCAGGAGGTAAAAACAGAAATTATCAAAGCCCAGTTAAACGGCTGTAGCGATGGCACGATTTACTATCTGGTATTGCAACAACTGGTAAAATTAAAGCGCGACAAAGCGCCGGTGTACGAACTGATCAAAGGCGAGGTGGAAAATATCATTCACGCCCAGCATGCTTACGCACACTAAACTCTTAATTCTTCAATCAGCTTCTGCACCTTCAGGTAGTTGGGAGCGCCTTCCGGAATTTTAAGGAGCCATTCGAGGCATTCCTGTTTATGCCCTTCCCTGAGGTAACTGAGGGCGAGGTAGAATGCTGCTTCGTAGCGGATTTTGTTATCGCCGTTGTACACGGCGAGCAGGTCCTGCCGTGCCGGAGCGAGCTGCTGCAGATCTACCAGGCATACGCCGCGGTAGTAGCGGGCGTAGATGTTATCCGGGTGGGCGGCCAGCTCCTGGTTGAGTAGCCGGAGCGCGTCGCTGAAGTGGCCCTTGTTGAATTCCCTTTGCACTTCTTCGGAAAGGCGCAGGGTATCGTTTTCCATGGCCTGCATTTCCGTAGAGGAAAACTGGCTGTAGATATTTTTGCGCCAGGGGCTGATGTAGAGGAGCGTGGCCAGCGTCATGGCGATGATGGCCGTGGCGATGACGTAATTTCGTATAGGCGTGATGGAAGTATCTTTCACCGCAAACCAGGTGTTGCGGTGGGCATACAGCTGGTGTTGCAGCTCATCTCTTTCCGTATCGGCGCAAACGCGTTGCGCGAGCAGCTGGCGGATCAGGTCGAACCTTCTTACCTGGTTAGCCAGCGAAGGATTTTCTTTTAATTTTTCCGCAAACGCATGGCGGTTAGCTTCTGACATGATGCCGCAGAGGAAAGCGTCCGCCGCTTGTATGTCCGATTCCGGCATACTGTCCACCGGTTTCAGTTCCCCATCGATGCGGAGGAACAGGTTTTTGAAGCAGGAAGCGCGGCGTGCCGGCAGTTCCTTAACGGGGATTTTTGTTTCCGCAGCAATATCTTCCTGCAGGCAATCGGTAAGTGCCCAGCGGATCAGCTCCCTGCACTCGTCGCTCAGTTGCAGGTATTGATGGTAGGCAACCCTTCTCTTTTCTCCTTCCCTGAGTACATCTTCCAGGTCCTGCATATCCTCGCGGCTGAGAGCCGCCGTTTCGTCCGGCTCAAGGCCGGGAATACGCGCGCCTCTGCGCTCTACTTCCTTTTCCCATACACGTTTGCAGAGCAGGATGAGAAACGCCTCGAAAGAGGCAACCTTCAACGGATGCCGGCGAACGAAGAAATAAATATCCAGCAGCACTTCTTCAAAGATGTGCGCTGCATCGCGTATTGTTCCTCCTTTTTGCTGGATAAACCGTTGGGCTTTTATCGCAAAGCGCTGATAGATAGAATCAATAACATCTGCCTCATGATGAAGTAATCCGTTAATATAGTCCTGTTCGTTGCTCGTTAGTGATTCAGGTGACATACGTTTGGGATTTTACCTGTTCTCTGATTACTAATTTATTAAACCTTGCAGAGCTGACCTAATTATTTTATTCTACCTCTCACATGTAGATTTTTCCTATATTAGCTGCCGCATTGCAATCTATGCCTGCAATGCGTAATAGGACAGAGACTTTAGAGAATACGCCTCAGGTCTTGTACAGGAGGGAACCTAATTATGTACCAGCCGACTACTGACGCCACTGATCTGATTGTTCGATTTATTAATGCACCTCACGATCCCCAGTTACAGGATGAGATAGCAGCTTTAAAGAATCAGGGACCAGAGCAGGCCGCTTATGTTGAAAAGTTGTTGCAGGATTGGTTACAGGACGATATGCAAAGAACCGTAACCACCCGGCCAACAAAGAAAATACGCCCGATATGTAAATGGTGCGCAGTGGTGATCATACTGCTGCTCACGGTGGGTTGTTACCTTCACTTTTGGAGTCCGTCTTCCCTGGTTGTTACGGCTAACCAAACCGGTTATATAGATTCATTCCTGTTGGCAGACGGCAGCAAAGCCATTCTGAACAGCAGCGCCAGCATTGCCTACCCTAAAAGTTTTGATAAAGCCGTGCGCCGGATGTACATGAAAAAGGGGGAAGCCTTCTTTTCCGTTCCCGGCAAAAATGAGCAGCCTTTTGAACTGATCATCGGCGAAACGGTACACCTGAGAATGAATGCGGCAGCTTTCAATGTGCGCATGGATAAAAACAGGATAGCCGTGTACGTTACAGATGGAAAGCTGAAGATGAAGGCAGACGGAGAGGAGGAGCTGCTGCTGACGCCTGGGTTACAGGGCAGCTACAGCAACAAAGGGCTGGAACAGGAAGTCATGATGAGCGACGGCGCCCTGGCGTGGAAAACCGGCCGGCTCAGGTTCACCAACGTGCCAATGAAAGAGGTATTGCAGGTGATCCGCAACTATTACGACATCCAGGTGGAAGTACCGCCATCCGCCCGCGCTATCCTCAAAAGAAAGGTCACCGCCAACTTTGAATCTGAAGGCGCGGAAAAAGTCCTGGAGGTTGTCAGCAAAAAAATTGGCGTCTATCTTACTAAAGATAAAGAAGGAAGGTATTATCTTACACTGAAGTAAGCTGCCACCTACCGGCACATTTTACCAACACTGTGAACATGAAAAAACAATTTCTTGCAGGACTCATTTTGTCCGCATGTATCCAACAATCGATTGCGCAAAGCCGGACTGCCGTACCTTTCACCCAGAACTGGCAATTCACCAAATCGGACTATTCGCCTAAAGACAGCGCCGTACCCCATACCTGGGAAACGGTGAACCTCCCGCATACCTGGAATAACAAGGACATGCAGGCAGGGAAAGATTTTTACGCCGGCAATGGCCTCTATAAAAAGACGCTGGAAATAGATCCGGCCCTGCAAAACAAAGTGGCGTACCTGCGCTTTGAAGGCGCGGGGCAGGTGGCGGACCTGTATGTGAACAACAAGTTTATCGGCCAGCATAAAGGCGGCTACAGCGCTTTTATCATGGACATCACGGCCGCCCTGAAATTCGGCGCTGAAAACACCATCCTCGTGAAGGTGAACAACGAACCGCGGAAGGACGTGATCCCTATCAATAACAACCTCTTTGGCATTTACGGCGGCATCTACCGGCCGGTGCAGCTGCTGATCATGGATAAGCTGCACATCTCCGCGACGGATAATGCTTCCCCCGGGGTGTACATCCGCCAGCAAAATGTAAGCGCGGCCGGGGCCGATATAACGGTGACGACTAAACTGACCAACCGGTACGATAAGGCGCAAACGGCCAGGCTCAGCACCCGCATCTATACGCAAAAAGGAGAGCTGGTGCAGGAGATAAAAAATGATATCCGGGTACTGCCGCAGGGGCCGCAGCAATTTGTACAGGCTGTCCACATCAGCCAGCCGCGCCTCTGGAACGGCCTGAAAGACCCGCACCTCTACAAGGTAGTTGTATCCCTTACCGGTGCAAACGGCCAGGTGATCGACGAAGTGACCCAGCCGCTGGGTATCCGCAAATTCGAAATTAAACCGGGCAAAGGCTTTTACCTCAACGACCAACCCTACCGGCTGTACGGCGTTTGCCGCCACCAGGACTGGTGGGGCTACGGCTCCGCCCTGGAAAACTGGCAGCATGCGCAGGACCTGGAAACCATCCGGGAAATGGGCGCTAACTCCATCCGCTTTGCCCATTATCAGCAGGCGGATTACATCTATGCCAAGTGCGACAGC
The DNA here is from genome assembly GCA_001870995.2 of Chitinophaga sp. CB10. Lineage (GTDB taxonomy): Bacteria > Bacteroidota > Bacteroidia > Chitinophagales > Chitinophagaceae > Chitinophaga. Next base: position 226,800 of record MLAV02000005.1, on the reverse strand, counting down.
ATCGGCTTCGTGGTATGGGCGGAAGTGCCTTTTGTAAACGCCGTTTCCGGTGAGGAAGCAGACAATGCCAAACAACAGATTACGGAGCTGGTGAAGCAGCAATACAATCACCCTTCCATTTATACCTGGGGCATGCACAACGAAGTGTATGAAAAGAAGCCTTCCGATTATGTACGCGCCCTCACGGCGGCTATGGTGGATATTGCCAAAACGATTGACCCGGATCGCTATACGGTCAGCACTAACGGTTACGGCACTATGAACCGTCCTGAAAACCTCCAGGGCGATATACAAGGCATGAACCGCTATTACGGCTGGTACGAAGGCCATACACCGGACCTGGAACAATGGGTGAGCGGCCTGGAAAAAAATTACCCGGAGCATAACGTGGTACTGGCAGAATACGGCGGGGATGGCAACGTATTCCAACACGCGGAAATCTTGCCGGAAGTGGAATACAATGGTTCCTTCATGCCGGAAGAGCGGGAAACGCGCATCCATGAAATCCAATGGGGCATCATTGCCAAACATCCATACCTGGTATCCTCCTATCTCTGGAATATGTTCGACTTCTGTGCGCCGATGTGGAGCAGGGGAGGCGTACCTGCCCGGAATATGAAAGGTATGGTCACCTTTGACCGGCAGATTAAAAAGGACGTTTTCTACTGGTACAAGGCCAACTGGAGCGGGGAACCGGTGGTATATATTTCCGACCGCCGCCTCGTGGAACGTAAGCAGGCTGTGACCACCGTTACCGTGTACGATAACATCGGTACGCCGGTATTAACGCTAAATGGTAAAAAGCTGCCAGCGCCTAAAACCGGGACAACTCCAGTGCATTATGTGTTCGAAAATGTAAAGCTGAAAAAAGGAAAGAACGTGCTGGTATGCACAGGCGTGAAGGATGGAAAAACTTATAAGGACCAGGTGGAGTGGATATTGCAATAATCCCATTCCCTATAAAAAAGCAGCGGGTGTATCCTTCGTGATACACCCGCTTTTTTTTGGAATAATATGATAAAGCAGCAGCTGCTGTACCTGCGATTAGCGGTCGCCGTATTACTCAGTCACTGTTTCTGCTTTGGCGTAATATCTCAAACCGGCGGTAGTATTGCTGATCCCTACCTTAAAGCCTTGCACGGTTCTGATATTGGTGGATTTAAGTCAATCGGCGCTTAAAGCCCCCGCGATGCCCATTTCCAGTCCGCGCAACTCCGCCAGTCCACGCAGGCGGCCGATGGCGCTATATCCCGGATTGGTTTTTTTATGCAGGTCATCCAGCATCTGGTGGCCATGATCCGGGCGCATAGGGATCACCACATTGCGGCGTTTCATGGTGAGCAGGATGTTTTTGATCACATGGAACATATCCACATCCCCTTCGAGGTGGTTGGCTTCATGGAAGTTGCCCAGCGCGTCCCGTTGGGTGCTGCGGAGGTGAATGAAGTGGATATGATCGCCCAGGCGTTCTACGATGCCCGGCAGGTCGTTATCGGCGCGCACGCCGTAGGAACCGGTGCAGAAGCAGAGGCCATTGGATTTATAGGGCGCTGCGGCGAGCAGTTCTTTCGCGTCCTGTTCGGTGCTTACCACGCGTGGCAAACCGAAGATAGGGAAGGGAGGATCGTCCGGATGGATGGCCAGTTTCACGCCTACTTCTTCTGCTACCGGCGCAATTTGTTGCAGGAAGTAGAAGAGATGCAATTTCAGTTGCGTTGCATCGATGCCTTTGTAGGTATCCAGCGCAGCCTGGAATTGTTCGAGGGTGAAGGATTCTTCGGAGCCCGGTAAGCCTGCAATGATATTTTTTTGCAGCAGTATTTTGGCTTCCGGCGTCATGCTGTCGAAATGTTCTTTTGCACGCGCAATTTCTTCTTCGGTATAATCTTTTTCAGCATTGGGGCGTGCGAGAATGAACAGGTCGAATGCCATGTAGGCGGCCTTTTCAAAACGCAGCGCTTTGGAACCATCTTCAACGGTATAAGCGAGGTCCGTGCGCGTCCAGTCCAGCACCGGCATGAAATTGTAGGTGACAATTTTTACGCCGCATGCCGCCAGGTTGCGGATAGACTGCTGATAATTGGCGATATATTCCCGGAAGCGCCCCTTTTGGGTTTTGATGTCTTCATGTACGGGAATGCTTTCAACTACTGACCAGGTGAGTCCTGCAGCTTCGATCAGCGCTTTGCGCTGCATAATTTCTTCTTTCGTCCATACCGCTCCGTTAGGCACATGGTGCAGCGCTGTAACGATGCCGGTGGCGCCCGCCTGTTTGATATCAGACAGACTTACCGGATCGTTCGGGCCGAACCAACGCCATGTCTGTTCCATTCTCAGCATATTGCTATAGATTTATAATTCCAAAAGTAAGTGATCCAAACCCCAAAAATAAAATCAATCTGCACATATACAAAGTTTAAGTGTAAGAAAAACCGGCGCATACCGGGGCGCTGGCTTCAAACATTGGCTGGTAAGGGGTTTGGGGGAGATGTTAATGCCGTGATTAACATCTGTTTTTCAAGTGATTAATACGATCTGAATGTCCATAACATTGGTTTGCGTTGCGCCTGTAATTAACAACCTGCTTGTTTGCCTGAAAAAATTCCAGGCATCATTGTTATCAAGAAAGGCCGCAGCGTCGAGTTGTAGCCGGTTGGCCTCCTGCAGCGTGTAGGCATCCGCGATGGCGCCTGCCGCATCGGTGGGCCCGTCCGTACCATCTGTACCGGCGCTGAGCAAGGTGAGGTGGTTGCCGCTGTAACCCGCGTCCTGTAAGGTTTTCAGCGCGGCGAGTGCCAGCTCCTGGTTACGGCCGCCTTTACCATTGCCCCGGATGGCGACCGTAGTTTCCCCGCCCTGCAGCAAACAGGCTGGCACTTTCTTATCATATTGTAATGCAGTATTGGCTAAATTTTTTCCGGCCTCTTTTGCTTCTCCGACTATGAGTTCTTCCCTTACAACGACGGTATAGCCCAAGGCGTTTGCCTGATGGGCTGCTGCCTTAAGGGCTATGCGGTTCGAACCGATGAGCGAATTGTACACCCGTTGAAAAACCGGGTCACCTGGCTTAGGCGTCTCTGATTTCTCCCCCAACCCCCCTTTTTTTAAATGACTAAACACCGAAAGTGGAATTTTGGTCGTTAAATGATAGCGTTCGAGGATGGACATGGCCTGCGCAAACGTGCCGGGGTCGGGCACGGCGGGGCCTGAGCCGATCACTTCCAGCTTATCGCCCGGCACATCGCTGATGATCAGCGTGCATAACGTTGCCGGATATATGCGTTTTGCCAGCTGCCCGCCTTTTACGGCCGAGAGGTGCTTACGCACGGTATTCATCTCCTCGATGTCGGCGCCGGAATGCAGCAGCAATTGAAACAGTTGTTGCACGTCCGGTAAAGTGCATCCCTCCGGAACGTCCGCCAGCAGGGCAGAAGCGCCGCCCGAGAGGAGGAGTATCACGAGGTCGCCCTCCTGCAGGCCCTCCACGGCGGAGAGGATTTTTTGCGTGGCCAGCACACTGTTTTCGTCCGGCACGGGATGGCCGGCCTCCAGCAGTTCCAGCTGTTGTAACGGCAACGCATGCCCGTACTTGGTCACCACCACGCCGCTGACAGGAAAATGCGGCAGCAAAATATTTTCCACCGCCGCGCCCATAGCTGCCGCAGCTTTGCCAGCGCCGATCACTATCACCCGGCTGTGCGGCGCAAGGGGAAACGTTTTTCCGCAACAGGTAAGGCTGCCCGACGTGGCGGACAGGGCATGGGGCAGCAACCGCTGCGGATGTACCGCAGCCACGGCCGCGTTAAAGATTTTCTGTATGTCCTCGTATGGATTCATGGCAAATAAAAACAGCCACACAAAGGTAGTGGTTAGCTCCGGGTGTGGCTGTATAATTATATGGGGAGATGGAAATGCGGCTTAGTGCGGCTGCCCCTCTTTTTTCAATCTTTTCTTTTCAATCTTAGCTTCGAGGTGGTCCTGCTTATTGAGCGTCCAGTCCGTCCACTTCTTGTATTGGGCGGCGGTCAGCACTGTTTTAAAACGCTGATTCCGCTCGTTATTCAGTTTGTTCATTTCGGACAAGGCCTTGCTGTTATCCCGTTTGGTGAACTTTACCTGCTCGCTTTTCTTTTCAATATCGAGGTTGATGGCGTAAATTTCTTTGGTCTGCGCTTTTGAAAGCTTCAGTTCCCGGCTGATCTTGTCCGTCATTTTATCTGCCCTGCCTTCCGCCGTCCACCGGCCACGGCTGGCCGTACTGTCCTTCTGTTGTGCGGCTGCGGGCGCCAGGCTGATAGCACAGCTACTCAGCAACAATATGGCAAATACAGTAAACTTTTTCATAGTCAGATAGCATTGTAACAAACATAACGGCTATTCGTAATTTAAATTATCCCTTTTTCGTGTTAATCCAAAATGTTTATCAGGTTATTAAAACTCCGCCCGGCTACCATTTATCAAAAAATCGATTTATTACTGGCAACGGCTGGGATGATTTGTTAAATTTAGCCCCAAAGTCTAAATCGTATAAATACAGTTTTCATGAAAAAAGCTTTTGAGAAACGCGGGTTGGCATTACCCTCCCGTGGATTAACCTATGCCCTGAAGCGGCGGCGCAGTCAGCTGTTGCTGGCGGCGCTACTCCTGGCCGGCACGCATGCCGGCGCACAGGCGACCTTCCCTGTCAACGGCATTTCCGAACCCAGGGAAGGCTGTTATGCCTTCACCCACGCCACCATCGTAAAGGACCCGCAAACTACCGTCACTGACGCCACGCTGGTGATCAGGGATGGTAAGATCGTGGACCTGGGACCTGGCGCCGCCATCCCCAAAGATGCCGTGGTAGTGGATTGCAAGGGGAAATTTATTTACCCTTCCTTTGTGGATATCTACAGCAGCTACGGCCTGGGCGAACCTAAAAAAGGAGGCGGCTCCTGGAATGCGCCGCCGCAGTTCCTCTCCAACACCAAGGGAGCCTACGGCTGGAACCAGGCTATCAAAAGCGAAGTGAATGCGGTGAGCCTTTTTGCCACCGATGCTACCAAAGCGGCATCCCTGCGGGGCGCGGGCTTCGGTACCGTGCTGACGCACCAGCAGGACGGCATTGCCCGGGGTACTGCCACCCTCGTTACCCTGGCGGACGACCGGGAAAATAATGTGATCATACGGGAAAAAGCGGCATCCGCTTATTCTTTCGATAAAGGTACTTCCACGCAAAACTATCCCAACTCCCTGATGGGCACTGTAGCCCTGCTGCGGCAAACGTTCCTGGACGGGCAGTGGTATAAATCCCGCCCCGCCAAAGAAGGCGTGAACCTGAGTCTGCAAGCCTGGAACGACAACCTGCAGCTGCCGCAGATATTTGCCGTAAACGATAAGTGGGACGCCATCCGCGCCGATAAGATCGGGGACGAGTTTGGCGTACAGTTCATCATCAAGGGCGGCGGCAACGAATACCAGCGCATCCAGGAAATAGCCGCTACCAAAGCAGCTTACATCCTGCCGCTGAACTTCCCTGCCGCCATCGACATGGAAGATCCTACAGACGCACGTTTTGTAGCGCTTGCAGATATGAAGCACTGGGAAATGGCGCCTGTGGAGCCGGCAGCTTTTGAAAAAGCCAATATTCCCTTTGCGCTCACCGCGGCTGAGTTGAAAGATGTGAAGCAATTCCTCGCCAACGTTCGCAAAGCCATTGAATACGGCCTCTCCGAACAGAAAGCCCTGGAAGCCCTCACCAGGACGCCCGCCACGCTTATAAAAGCCTATGATAAAGTGGGCAGCCTGGAGCCGGGCAAGCTGGCTAATTTCCTCATTACCTCCGGACCGGTGTTTAAAGAAAATACCGTCCTGCTGCAAAACTGGGTGCAAGGGAAAAAGTACCAGCTGAAAGCCGAAGGCTGGGCGGATGTGAGAGGTACGTACAATATTAGCCTGAGTAACGGGCAGGCCTATACGATAGAGATAAAAGGCGCAGCCGATAAACCGCAGGTAGCCCTGTTGCAGAAGGATACCCTCAGCGGAAAGATTGATATTTCCGATAAGCTGGTCAGCCTCGTGCTGCCGCTGGCAAAAGGCAATAACAATGGCCTCCGCCTTAGTGGCGTCATCGGCCAGGATAAATGGATGGGCACCGGCGCGGATTCGCTGGGCAATAACCTCCGCTGGACGGCCATGCTCACCAGGCCATTCCAGGAGAAATCCGATTCCGTTAAAAAGAAACCGGCGCTGGAAATTGGCCAGCTCCTTTATCCATTCAACGGCTATGGCTGGGATAAACTGCCGCAGCAGCAGGACATCCTCATCCGCAACGCCACTGTATGGACCAACGAAAAAGAGGGTAAGCTTGAAAATACCGACGTATTGGTGAAAGGCGGGAAAATTGCCCAGGTAGGTAAAAACCTTGCTGCCGGCAGCGCCCGCGTGATCGACGGTACAGGCAAACACCTCACGGCAGGTATTATCGATGAGCACTCGCATATCGCTATTTCCAAAGGCGTAAACGAATCCTCCCAGTCGGTGACTGCGGAAGTGCGCATTGCCGATGTGATCAATCCTGAAGATGTGAACATCTACCGCCAGCTGAGCGGGGGCGTCACTGCATCGCACCTGCTGCATGGCAGCGCCAATGCCATCGGCGGCCAGAGCCAGCTGATAAAGCTGCGCTGGGGGCAATCTGCCGAAGAGCTGAAAGTGGCCGGGGCGGACGGTTTCATTAAGTTCGCGCTGGGTGAGAATGTGAAGCAGTCCAACTGGGGCGACAGGAATACCGTTCGCTTCCCGCAGACCCGTATGGGCGTGGAACAGGTGTACATGGATGCGTTTACCCGTGCCCGTGACTATGAAAAGCAGGGCCCCGGCAAGCGACGCGACCTGGAGCTGGACGCGCTCGTGGAAATCCTGCACAGCAAACGGTTTATCACCTGCCACTCCTATGTGCAGAGCGAAATCAATATGCTGATGCATGTAGCCGATTCCTTCCATTTCCGGGTTAATACGTTCACGCATATACTGGAAGGTTATAAGGTGGCGGATAAGATGAAAGCGCATGGCGCAGGCGCCGGCACCTTTGCTGACTGGTGGGCTTACAAGATGGAGGTACAGGATGCCATCCCGCAGAATGCCGGCATCATGCACGAAGTGGGCGTGGTAACCGCCATCAACTCCGACGATGCTGAAATGGCGCGCCGCCTGAACCAGGAAGCAGCCAAGAGCATCAAATACACCGGCATGTCTGAAGAGGAGGCACTGAAAATGGTGACCCTGAACCCGGCCAAACTGCTGCATGTGGATAACCGTATGGGTAGTATTAAAGTGGGTAAGGATGCGGACCTGGTGCTGTGGAGCGCCGAGCCGCTCAGCATCTATGCGAAAGCGGAGAAGACCATCGTGGACGGTATCGTGGAGTTTGACCGCGAGTACGACCTGCAGCTGCGCCAGCGTATCGCCGCAGAGCGGAGCCGCCTGACAGCCAAACTGCTGAATGAAAAGAAAAAAGGCACGCCGGTGGAAAAAGCGTCCTTCCGTCCGGAGGAGATTTACCATTGCGAGGACCTGCAGGGTGGCCACCAGCACGAAGTAATCCAGTAGCCGTTTAACATTAATCGAGAAAAAATGAAAAGACAATATTTCGTATATACCGCTGCCCTGGCCTTGTTGCTGCATACCGCACAGGCGCAGGAGACCGTGTTGCCGGCGCCGGCGCAGCAAAAGCCGGTGTACCTGACCAACGCTACCATCCATGTGGGTAACGGGCAGGTGATCAGCAACGGAACCATCGGGTTCGACAAAGGAAAGATCATTGCCGTAGGCAGTAATGTAAGCGCGGCGGCCAATGCCACCGTGTATGACCTGAAAGGGCAACATGTGTACCCCGGGGTGATTGCCCCGGAATCCAACCTGGGCCTCGTGGAATTTGAGAGCGTGCGCGCCACCAAAGATGAGCGGGAGGTGGGAGAGATCAACCCTTCCGTGAGGTCGCTGATTGCGTATAACACCGATTCCAAAGTCATCAACACGCTGCGGTCAAACGGTATCCTGCTGGCCAGCGTGACGCCTGCCGGCGGGATTATCAGCGGTACTTCTTCCGTGGTGCAGCTGGATGCCTGGAACTGGGAAGATGCCGCTTACAAGACGGATAACGCGCTGCATTTATTTTTACCGCGCCTCGTATCCGTAGGAAATGCTACCAACGATCCGCTGAAGAATGCGCTGGCGCAGGTGGAAAATGTGCGCAACTTTTTCAGGGAGGCGAAAGCGTACCTGGCGGAGCCTAAGCATGCCGCAACCAACCTGAAATACGAGGCTATGCGCCGGCTGTTTAACAGGGAGCAGAAGCTCTTTATTCATGCGGAGCTGGAAAAGGAAATGCTGATTGCTATTGACTTTGCGAAGGAATTTAATGTGGATGTGGTAATTGTTGGCGGGGCGGACTCCTGGCGGGTGACCGACCTGCTGAAAGCCAATAACATAGCGGTGATCCTCACGCAGCCCCATAGCTTACCGCTCATGCAGGACGATGATGTGGACCAGCCGTATAAAACGGCGGCCATCCTGCAAAAGGCAGGCGTGCTGTTTTGCCTTAGCAACGAGGGCTTCTGGCAGCAGCGCAACCTTGGCTTTGAAGCCGGTACGGCTGCTACTTACGGGCTCACAAAGGAAGAGGCGTTATCAGCGGTGACGCTGAATGCCGCAAAGATCCTGGGCATTGACCAGGTAACTGGTACGCTGGAAACCGGCAAGGATGCCAATATTGCCGTGAGTACGGGGGATATGCTGGATATGAAGAGCAGTGTGATTACGAAGGCGTTTATACAGGGGCGTGAGATTAACCTGGATAATAAGCAGAAGCAATTGTATGAGAGGTACAGGAAGAAGTATGGGTTGAAATAAGTGTGTTTGCGTAGGGTGGAAGTATGATTTTATATAAGCGCAGCTTGCAGGAGAGATTTAAAATGCAGGGGCGTATGGATAAAAAAGAGAGCGCTAATGGCGCTCTCTTTTTTTTATATCGAGTATTATTTATAAGCGGTTATTATTTATATCGGTATTATTTATAAGCGCTTGTTATTTATATCGCTTATTATTTATATCGGGTATTATTTGTTTCGCTTATTATTTTTAAGCGCTTATTATTTATATCGCTTTCAGCAGATAATAGTTTTTCTTTCCTTTTTGAATAAGTATGTATTTATCCCGCAGCAGGGCTTCGGTATTAACCACTTTGTCAATGCCTTCGACTTTTGTTTTGTTCATACTTACGCCGCCGCCTTGTACCATTTTACGGGCTTCTCCTTTGCTGGGGAAGATGCCGGTGTCCGCCAGGAGGGATACAATGTCTTTTCCGGCTTCCAGCTCGGCTTTGGCCACTTCCACCTGGGGTACGCCTGACATAACGTCGAGCAGTTGCTCTTCGGTGAGGGAGAGCAGCAGTTCCGCAGTATCGTTTCTGAACAGCATTTCAGATGCCTGTACGGCAAAATCGTAGGCTGCTTCGCCGTGGATAAATACGGTTACTTCCTGTGCCAGGCGTTTTTGCAGCAGGCGTTTTTCAGGCGCTTCGCGGTGCTGCGCGATGAGGGCCTCTACTTCCGGCTGGGTAAGGAAGGTGAATATTTTGATATAGCTTTCAGCATCTACGTCGCTGGTGTTGAGCCAGAACTGGTAGAAGGTGTAGGGAGAGGTACGGCGGCTATCCAGCCATACGGTACCGGATTCCGTTTTACCGAATTTAGTGCCGTCTGCTTTTTTGATGAGCGGGCAGGTAAATGCAAAGGCTTCCCCGCCGGCTTTGCGGCGAATGAGTTCAGTGCCGGTTACGATATTGCCCCATTGATCGGAGCCACCCATTTGCAGCTTACAGTTTTTAGCGGTGTACAGGTGGTAGAAGTCGTACCCCTGTATGAGCTGATAGGTGAATTCAGTGAACGACATTCCGCTATCGCCTTCCAGTCTCTTTTTCACGGAGTCTTTAGCCATCATGTAGTTCACGGTAATATGTTTACCGGTATCGCGGATAAAATCCAGGAAGGTGATGTTTTGGAACCAGTCAAAGTTGTTGACCATTTCCGCTGCATTAGGTTTGGCAGGATCAAAATCGAGGAAGCGTTCCAGCTGGGCTTTGATGCCGGCTACGTTTTTAGCCAGTGTTTCCAGGTCCAGCATTCTTCTTTCTTCTGCTTTGAACGAAGGGTCGCCCACCATTCCGGTGGCTCCGCCTACCAGCGCCAGGGGTTTATGCCCTGCCTTTTGCAGGTGTACCAGCAGCAGGATAGGGACCAGGCTGCCGATGTGCAATGATTCTGCAGTGGGGTCAAAGCCGATATAAGCAGTGGTCATTTCCTTTTGCAGTTGCTCTTCAGTGCCCGGCATCATATCCTGTAGCATGCCACGCCAGCGCAGTTCTTCTATCAGATTCATGAGTCTTTAAATTTGTCAATTTTGCAAACCTACTGAATTAATAGGAATGGTTTTGTATTAAATCGAAATGCGTATTTCCACTATTTTTTTTATTGATTTAATATATATGTAATCTTTTCTTGTTCAAAGAAAAGTAGAGTAATCTTTTTTGAAATTATAATTTTACATCATATAAAGTCATGTACTAACAAAGAAGGAGTAAAAAAACCTATGAAAAAACTAATGCTTTTCGGCTTTGCCGCCACCATGCTGTTTCTGGCATGCTCCAAAGACAAGGATAAGGGAATTGAAACCAAAGCTTATTCTGCCTCTGAATTAACTGCCGCATCTGTTGCCTTCCATGGAACTATTGTAAAAGGCGATGTGCCTGCGGCTTCCGGTGCTGATGCCCCTGTTCTGGCGGCTGATATGGCGAATGAAAAATATGCGGGCGTTGCCGGCCGTTACATCATCGTGCCGCTGTTCCTGGAAGCAGGTACTGCAAAGGGTGTGTATGCAAAGATCGATGGCGCTGATTCCTATTTCAGCGTAGATTTCACCAAGCCAAGGAACGCGCGTAAAGCCGGTAAGCGTGATCACGGTTTTGCAAGAAGCGGTAATGCTGCCGATTCCTGCCTGATCATCAAAGTGCCTGCTGATGTAAAAACGGGGGATATTAAACTGAAAGTAGCTGTTTATGACGCTGCCGGAAAGGTGAGTAACACTGTTACCCTCTCTGTAAGTCTTTATAACACCGCTGCTGAATCAACTTCCCAGGCATTTGCCGGTAAATGGACGCTGTCCAGAACCCAGGAAGGTACCGGGCCATGGGTGGTAAGAGGCACTCCGGATACCAGCTATTCCAGCTTTGTATGCGTGGAAAATAAATTACAGTATGCCGCTCCCGGAACAGCAAACGCATTCAATCTCATTACGCACATCTATAAGAATAACGACGAATATATACAGCTGAATGCTAATGGCAGTGGCGCTTCCTATTACAGCGACTCTTCCAAATCGCTCATCACCTACAATGTAGCGTGCGACAGCCGCAATTACGAGTTAATCGAAGATATTGGCGGTGGTAACCTATCCTGGTACTATCATCCAACTACCAAACAACTGATTTCTATCGAAGAAGACCTGGAATCTTCTTATCCGCAAGATATTGAAGTGATGTCAGTAAGCGCCAAAATTGAAAATGGTAAACTGATCATTGTTGACGGCGACTGGACTGCTGAATATATTAAGAAGTAGTAGTTTCTCCATACAAAAAAGCTCGCACTTCAGCTGAAGTGCGAGCTTTTTTTATCACTGTATTACTATTAAATAAATTTCAGGCATTCCGCCAGGCTCTCCCGCCAGTAAGGGATTTCAATGCCGAAGGTGGCTTTGATCTTCTCCTTGTTCATAACGCTGTAGGATGGGCGTTTGGCCGGTGTAGGATATTTATCCGATGTGATAGGCAGCACGCGGGTGGTAGCGCCGGTGAGCTCTTTAATGGCCACGGCGAAATCGTACCAGCTGGTGACGCCTTCGTTGCTGTAATGATAAACCCCGCCGATGGCAGCATCCGGCTGTTGAAAGCGGTATTGGAGGATTTGGAGTAATACCCTTGCCAGGTCTACCGCGTAGGTAGGCGTGCCGGCCTGGTCAAATACCACATTCAGTTCCGGGCGTTCCTGCATCAGCTCCTTCATGCGTTTGGCGAAGTTGACGCCAAATTCGGAGTATAACCAGGAGGTGCGCACCACGATGTTATGTTGATTTACATCCAGCACGGCGGCCTCTCCGCGCATTTTGGAGCTGCCGTAAACGCTTTGCGGATCAGTATCGTCTGTTTCCTTATAAGGTACGCAACCATTACCGTTGAATACATAGTCGGTAGAAATATGCACCAGGGTAGCGTTGTGTTGCAGGCAGGCTTCCGCCAGTGCCAGCGGCCCCTGGAAGTTCAGTACAAAGGCGGTGTCCTCATCGCTTTCCGCTTTATCTACGGCCGTATAGGCGGCGCAGTTAATACAGGCGTCCGGCGTGTTTTCGCTGAAGTAGCTATTTAGCGCTGCGGCATCTGTGATGCTTAGGGTGTCGTAGTCCGTATAAACCAGGTTGAAGTCCGGAAACTCGCCTGCAATCTTCCTGATAGCCTGTCCTAACTGGCCATTACCTCCGGTAATAAGAATGTTTTTCATGAAGCGTATTATCGGTTGTAAGTAAAATTATGTGAAATATCGGCCAGCTTTGGCAGCACCAGGTCCTTTTCAGATACGATGGCGTCTTTCAGGTCAATGCCCCAGTCGATCTTCAACGCAGGATCGTTGAAAATAATTCCTCCTTCACTTGCTTTGTGATAGAAGTTATCGCATTTGTACATGACTTCTGCCGTTTCGCTGATAACGGCATAGCCATGGGCGAAGCCTTGCGGCACGAGTAATTGCTTTTTATTTTCGGCGCTCAGTTCAATGGCGAATGACTGTCCGTAAGTAGGAGAGCCGGTACGGATATCTACCGCCACATCGATGATGCGGCCTTCCAGCACCCTTACCAGTTTGGTTTGGGCATAAGGCGCCAGCTGGTAGTGGAGTCCGCGCAATACGCCATAGGTACTGCGGGCCTGGTTATCCTGTACAAACTTGTAATGGATACCTGCGGCGCTGAAGGTATTCGCATTGTAGCTTTCAAAAAAGTAACCGCGATGATCGCCGTGTACTACCGGTTCAAATACCAGCAGGTCCGGTATATGTGTTTCAATAAAAGGCATAGTATCAATTATCTTTTCTGGTATTGCTCACTGTAATATTGTTGATAAGCTCCGCTGGTCACATGATCCAGCCATTCTTCGTTTTGCAGGTACCAGTCAACCGTTTTTTCCAGGCCTTCCTCAAACTGCAGGGATGGTTCCCAGCCCAGTTCCTTATTCAGTTTGGTTGCATCGATGGCATAGCGCAGGTCATGACCGGCACGGTCTTTTACGAAGGTGATCAGCTGCGCGCTGGTACCTTCAGGCCGTCCGAGCTTTTTATCCATCACTTTGCAGAGCAGTTGGATCAGGTCTATATTTTTCCACTCATTGAACCCGCCAATGTTATAGGTTTCCCCAAGGCGGCCGTGATGGAAGATGGTATCGATCGCGCGGGCGTGATCCTCTACAAACAGCCAGTCGCGCACGTTTTCACCTTTGCCATATACAGGCACGGGCTTGTTATTTTTGATATTGTGAATAGCCAGCGGGATCAGCTTCTCGGGGAAGTGATGGGAACCGTAGTTATTGGAACAATTGGAAATAATAGCAGGCAGGTGGTAGGTGTGATAGTAAGCCATCACGAAATGATCGGAGCTGGCTTTGGATGCGGAATAGGGAGAGCGCGGATCATACGGCGTTTCCTCTGTGAATAACCCCTCTTCGCCCAGTGTGCCGTACACCTCGTCGGTAGACACATGGTAGAACAGTTTACCTTCCTCATTGCCTTTCCAGTATTTGCGGGCAGTGTTCAGCAATACCGCGGTACCCAGTACGTTGGTTTTGATAAACGCTAACGGATCCATGATAGACCTGTCTACATGGCTTTCCGCCGCCAGGTGTATAACCCCATCAAAAGCATAACGCTGAAAGAGTGCATCCACCAAAGCCTCGTCCATAATATCGCCTTTCTCGAAGATATAATTCGGCTTGTCTTTTACATCCTTCAGGTTTTCCAGATTACCGGCATAGGTGAGCGCGTCGAGATTCACGATCTGGTAGTCAGGGTATTTATTTACAAATAATCTTACTACATGGGAGCCAATAAATCCGGCGCCACCGGTAATTAAAAGTTTCCGCTTCATGGGAATTAAAATATCGGTTTTATTTTGATAATGCTTTTTTGAAATATTCATAAGTGATCCGTAAGCCTTCTTCCCTGCCTATCTTAGGCGACCAGGACAGGAGCGTGCGGGCCTTGGTAATATCAGGCTGGCGTTGCTTGGGATCGTCTTTTGGCAGCGGAAGATAAACTATTTTTTGTTTAGAGCCTGTTAAGCGGATTACTTCTTCCGCAAACTGGTTCAGGGTGATCTCTTCCGGGTTGCCTATGTTTACCGGCAGGTGGTAGTCGGATAACAACAGCCGGTAAATGCCTTCAATCAGGTCTTCCACGTAGCAGAAGGAGCGGGTCTGGCTGCCGTCACCGAATACGGTGAGGTCCTCGCCGTTCAGCGCCTGGCTCATAAATGCCGGCAGGGCGCGGCCATCGTTGAGGCGCATGCGGGGGCCGTAGGTATTGAAGATGCGTACGATCCGCGTTTCCACACCGTGGAAATTGTGATAGGCCATGGTGATGGACTCGAGGAAGCGCTTGGCTTCATCATATACGCCGCGGGGGCCTACGGGATTTACATTACCCCAGTATTCTTCCGGCTGCGGATGTACAGTGGGGTCCCCATAGACTTCGGAAGTAGAGGCTACCAGTATCCTGGCTTTTTTCTCTTTTGCCAGTCCGAGTAAGTTGTGCGTCCCCAGGGATCCTACCTTCAATGTCTGAATCGGCATTTTCAGGTAATCGATGGGGCTTGCGGGGGATGCAAAGTGCAGGATGTAATCGAGTTTACCGGGAACGTGCACAAACTTGGTCACGTCGTGATGGTAATACTCGAAATCAGGTAAGGGGAACAAATGTTCAATGTTGCTGATATTTCCTGTCAGAAGGTTATCCATGCCAATAACATGGTAACCTTCCTTAATAAAGCGATCACAAAGATGTGATCCCAGGAAGCCGGCAGCGCCGGCTATCAGGATTCTCTTTTTTTCCATATAAGAAAAGCGTTAAGAAACAACAGGAGTACGGCCTACGCTCTCGTAATGATAACCCAGTTCACTCATACGGCTTACTTCAAATAGGTTTCGGCCATCAAAGATGGCTTTGTTTTTTAAGGCGGCTGAAATCTTGTTGAAGTCAGGCGTTCTGAAAACGCTCCACTCTGTACAAATGATCAGCGCATCGGCATTTTCCAGGCAGTTGTACTGGTGTTCGCCATAACTGATTTTATCACCCAGCACCTGTTTCACATTGCTCATCGCCTCCGGATCAAACACAGCCACAGTAGCGCCTTCTGCTAAGAGGGCATCTATCATATATAATGCCGGGGCTTCCCTGATGTCGTCTGTATTGGGTTTGAATGCGAGTCCCCACATGGCAAAATGCTTTCCTTTCAGGTTATTACCGAAATACGCTTTGATCTTTGGGATCAGGAACAGCTTCTGCGCTTCATTCACGTCCATCACGGCATTCAGTATCTTAAAATCGTAATTGGCTTCCTCGGAGGATTTCACCAGTGCCTGAACATCTTTAGGGAAGCAGCTGCCGCCATAACCGATGCCCGGGAAGAGGAAACGCTTGCCTATACGGTCATCGCTGCCGATACCGCGGCGCACCATATCCACATCCGCTCCCAGTTTTTCACAGAGGATAGCGATCTCGTTCATGAACGAGATTTTAGTGGCCAGGAAGGAATTGGCCGCGTACTTGGTGAGTTCAGCGGACTTTTCGTCCATGTAGATCACGGGGTTACCCTGGCGTACAAATGGGGCAAAAAGTTCCCCCATTATCTTACGGGCTTTTTCCGATTCCGTACCGATGATTACCCGGTCAGGTTTCATGAAATCGTCCACCGCCACGCCTTCTCTCAAAAACTCAGGATTGGAAACTACGTCGAAAGGAACATTGGTGTTGCGTGCAATCGCTGCGGCTACCTTTTCGGCAGTGCCTACAGGTACGGTACTTTTGTCTACGATAACGGTATAGGTGGTAATGAGTTTTCCCAGCTGATCAGCCACGCCTAACACATAGGAGAGGTCCGCTGCGCCATCAGCTCCGGGAGGGGTTGGCAAAGCAAGAAAGATCACCGCAGCATCCCTGATTCCTTCTTCCAGGCTGGTAGTGAAATGGAGGCGGTCTTCCTTCAGGTTCCTTTCGAAGAGTTTTTCCAGGCCGGGTTCATAAATGGTGATCTGGCCGGAGGATAATTTCTGTACTTTGTTGGCATCGATGTCCACACAGGTAACATCGTTTCCCGTTTCTGCAAAACAGGTACCGGTTACGAGTCCAACGTAACCAGTACCTACTACTGTAATCTTCATGCAGGGTTCTGATTTAGAAATGATTTGACGGATTGAATAATGTGATCAAGCTGATCAGCGTCCATTTCAGTGTGTATTGGCAAGGAAATCACCTTGTGGGTGAGTGCGTCGGTTACCGGTAAATCAAATGCTGCACCGCCAAATTCAGCAAACATTTTCTGGCGGTGTGCAGGAACAGGATAGTAAATCATCGCAGGCACCTGCTTTTCGGCCAGGTATTGCTGCAGTTGGAGCCTGTCGGCTCCTTCCAGCTGTAAGGTGTACTGGTGAAACACGTGGTAGCTGTTGGCTGCGCGGAACGGTGTTATGATCTGCGGAACGTCGGCAAATGCGGCGTCGTAAGCGTCCGCTACTGCGCGGCGGGCCTTGATATATTCGTCCAGTAAAGGTAATTTGATACGTAAAACAGCGGCCTGTATGGTATCCAGGCGGGAGTTAACGCCTACCACATCGTGGTAGTAGCGGGCGGACTGGCCATGGTTGGCCACCATGCGGATCTGCGCCGCCATCGCGTCATCATTGGTGAAGATAGCGCCGCCATCTCCATAGCAACCCAAATTCTTGGAAGGGAAGAAGGAGGTACAGCCGATATGACCAATAGCGCCGGCTTTTTTCTTGCTGCCGTCTTTAAAGGTATAATCCGCGCCGATGGCCTGGGCATTATCTTCAATCACATACAGGTTGTGCTTTTTAGCCACTTCCATGAGCGGCTCCATGTCTGCCACCTGGCCATAGAGGTGTACCGGCACAATGGCTTTGGTTTTAGGAGTGATGGCTTTTTCAATCTGCGCTACATCGAGGCAATAGGTTTTCGGGTCAATGTCCACAAACACCGGCTTCAGGCGCAGCAGCGCAATCACCTCTGCAGTGGCAATAAAAGTGAAAGAAGGTGTAATGACTTCATCACCCGGTTCCAGTCCTAATGCCATCATGGCAATTTGCAACGCGTCAGTACCGTTGGCGCAGGGTATCACGTGCTTTACACCTAAATATTGCTGTAATTCCTGGGAAAACTGCTGTACAGCTCCGCCATTGATAAAGGCAGAACTCTCCAAAACTTCCTGGATGGCTGCGTCAACCTGCGGTTTAATCTTGTTGTACTGGCGTTTCAAATCGACCATCTGAATAGGAACCATATGCTCTGTATATTTTTATTTTGTTTAAAGTGTGCAAATTTACAAAAATTGACGTTGGGAGGGGCCTATCTTTGTACCTCCCCAATTTTTGGGTAAAAGTACGCAAGCAAAACATGATAGCATCTATTATATATAACTTATTTATAAGGTTGTACCGGGCGGGAGTGGGGATGGCCGCTGCTGCCGGCAACCAGAAAGCCCGGAAATGGATCGATGGGCGCCGCCACTGGGCCAGCCAGCTGAAGGAGCAACACCTGGAACGGGCGGCAGTGGTATGGGTACATGCCGCTTCCCTGGGGGAGTTTGAACAGGGCCGGCCTGTGCTGGAAGCTATCAGGGCTGCTTACCCCGGCCATAAAATTTTGTTAACTTTTTTCTCCCCTTCGGGTTATGAGGTGCGCCGCAACTATCCCGGCGCGGACTATATCTGTTACCTGCCCCTGGATACTGCCGCCAATGCCAGGCAGTTCGTGGAGATCGTACATCCCCGGCTGGTTATTTTTATCAAGTATGAATTCTGGATGCACTTTCTAACTGAGCTGCATACACGAAAAATACCGGTATTGCTGGTTTCCGGCATCTTCCGGGCGGACCAGGTGTTCTTTAAACCTTATGGCGGCATGTTTCGCAGGCTGCTGGCCGGTTTTACGCATCTGTTCCTGCAAAACCAGGCTTCCTTTATGTTATTGCAGCAGTTGGGGCTTAAAAATATTTCTGTTAGCGGAGATACGAGATTTGACCGGGTGTCGGCATTGCTGACGGATGGGCAGACGCTGCCCCTCATCGAAAAGCTTGGCGCTACCAGCCAGCTGTTAGTGGCAGGGAGTACCTGGCCCGCGGATGAACAACTCCTCGCCGGCTGGTGGCATGCACGGCAGCAACAAGGCCTGAAGCTGGTGATTGCCCCGCATGAGATCCATGAAGCGCACATCCAGTCTATCCTGCAGCACTTTCCGGAGGCGGTGCGCTATTCCGCTTTGAAAGAAAGCTGGCAGGAAGCGGAGGTGCTGATTATAGATAATATAGGTATGCTCACCACGCTGTATAAATATGCTGCTATTGCATATGTGGGCGGAGGCTTCGGGAAGGACGGTATTCACAATATCCTGGAACCGGCTGTTTATGGCATGCCTGTAGTGATTGGTCCTGTTTATGAAAAATACTTCGAGGCGGTGGAGCTGGTGGCCGCGGGCGGCGCGCTGGTGATAAAGGATCAGGAACAATTGGGGCAAACGATACAGCAGCTGCTGACAGATGAGGCGGCGTATAAAAAAACAGCGGCCATCAGTAAATCTTACGTGATGGCCAACCGGGGAGCTACCCCTAAAATTTTGGATTATATTCAGGAGAAGCGCTTCCTGAGTAATGAGTAAAATTGCTGTACCAGCGGATGATCGTCCTGCCAGCCCTGTAAAATTTTTATTTCGCGCTGTATCCAGCGGTCTGCATCCTGCAGGGTGGGAAATTCATTGATGGTTTTGATGGAACGTTCATACAGGTCGGAGTCGTTATGGAACAACTCGGAGATGAACTGGTATTTATCGTTGATGCCGATAGCGCTTTTCAGATCGTGAATGCGCTGTTGTCCCAGCTTTTGCCCCAGTTCTACCTGTTGCTGGGCGAGGCGTTCGTTTAAGGATGTAGGGGTGGTGTGGCCGTTGTTGTTTTTTGGTTCAATGTGGTCGAAAAGCGTAGCCACGGAGGGCTTGGGCTTTTCGGTAGGCGGTTGTTTGGTGGCAGGGGGTTGGTGGATAACCAGTTCTTGTACAGGTTGCGCTGGTTGTTGGATGAGTTGTTCCTGTACAGGCGCGGATTGCGGTATATTTACCGGTTGTTGTTTAACCGGTTCCTGTGCAGGTTGCACCGGCTGTTGGATGAGTTGTTCCTGTACCGGCGCGGATTGCGGAATGTTTACCGGTTGTTGTTTAACCGGTTCTTGTGCAGGTTGCGCTGGTTGTTGGATGAGTTGTTCCTGTACCGGCGCGGATTGCGGAATATTTCCCTGTTGATGGATAACCGGTTCCTGTGCAGGTTGCACCTGCTGTTGGATAAGTTGTTCTTGTACCGGCGTAGGTGGCGGTAAATTTACGGGTTGTTGTTTAACCGGTTCCTGTGCAGGTTGTTGGATAAATTGTTCCTGTACCGGCGCAGATTCCGGCACGTTTACCGCCTGCTGCACAACTCCGGCCGCCTCCGCCCGCACTTTTTCCCCCTGTCCCCAAGTCTCCGGTTTAACCCCCGCAACATCCGTCGGTTTATTTGCCGGTAATGTTGTAGTTTGCACCGCTGGTTCAGGAACGGTCACATAAGTTTCCTGGCGCGCAGGCAAAATCACGGCAATCTGCCCCTGGTTAGACTGCGCCTGCATTTGCTGGTTTTGCTGATGCTGGCGGTTGCGCGCATGCAATACCTCTGCCTGCAACAACTGCGTGTAATACGAGATGGTTTGCAGGTCGGCGCCGGTGTACCTCAATTCCTGAAGCTTGTCAATTAATGCATATATTTTTTCCATGCCTTAATTGTTAAAACGGTGAATAATAGATAATTATTTCACTAAAATTATGGTATTTTAATTAATTAATAATCAAAATAGTACATTATGTTTATTGAACCTTCTCTTGCAGGAGGACGCAGAGGCTGGATAGAAGTTATTTGCGGCTCAATGTTTTCCGGAAAAACGGAAGAACTGATCCGCCGACTCAAACGCGCGCGTATTGCCAACCTGAAAGTGGAGATATTCAAACCCGCTGTGGATACACGTTATGATGAGGTAAACATCGTATCGCACGACGAGAATGCCATTATGTCGACCCCGATTGAAAATTCCCAGCAGATATTATTACTCGCCCAGGAAGTAGATGTGGTAGCCATTGATGAAGCACAGTTCTTTGATGCCGAGCTGCCCAATGTATGCGATCAACTGGCACTGCGCGGTATCCGCGTTATCGTGGCCGGCCTGGATATGGATTACAGCGGCAAACCTTTCGGCCCTATGCCCGCCCTGTTGGCTAAAGGAGAGTATATCACCAAACTGCATGCAATCTGTGTAAAATGCGGCCAAATCGCCAATTTCTCCTTCCGGAAGTCTGCCACCAAAGATACCTTGCTGCTCGGGGAAAAAGACCTCTACGAGCCCCGTTGCCGCCATTGCTACTACGAAGTGCCATAAGGATATTCCTACAAACAAAACGGGGATGGGCCATATGGTCCATCCCCGTTTTTATGTTTAACGGAAAAGTTATGCAGTTTGCTTCACCTTGAAGGTGAATTTCTTTTGCGTAAGATAGCTGAAAATCACTACCACCGCAGTGGTACAGATCCTCGCCACAGTCGGGAAAAAGTGCAGGTGCTCTACAAACAGCTTCATCAGCGCATAGTTCAGCAACACGCACACACCCACCAGCATAAAGTAGCGGAATAACTGCGTACGCCCCTGCAGGTTAGATTCTGAGAACACCACATACTTGCTCAATAGGAACCCGGTAGGGAAGGTAACCGCCATGGACATGAACATAGCCGCAATATGCGCCCCGATGTTAATAAATGGCAGATGTACCACCTGTTTTTCCAGGATGAAGTTGTAGCATATGAAATACAGGAAAATATCCAGCAGGGTATTGCCACCCCCGCAAGCCAGGTAGCGGAACGTCTGCTTGGGAATAATTCCACTGAATGGTTTATGGAAGAAGTCAATAATGTTGAGTATGAGTCTGCGTATCATATTAAAAAGTCCCGCAAAGTTAAACGTTTCCCATTTTTATGGAAGCACTTTAACTTATTTAACATAAATATTGAATTATCTTAACGTATTACGTTTTTTCCACCCGTTTGAACCCTGGTTTACCGTTAATGCTTCCTGGCGTAAAGCTAATTGTTCCTGCTGCCATACCTGCGCAGCCAGGATGGCGGCCAGCTTGTCGACCCGGGGATCCTCACTCAGCAAGCTTTGCGGGGTAAAATATTTTCCGATAAAGTTGGTGTCAAACTTTCCTTCTATAAAGGCAGGATGCTGTAATGCCCAGTGGCCAAACGGCAGGGTAGTGCGGATGCCTTTTACCTGGTACTCCTCAATAGTGCGCAGGAGGCGGAACCGGGCTTCCTCGCGGGTGCTGCCCCAGGCAATCAGCTTGGCAATCATAGGATCGTAGAAGATAGGGATATCCATGCCCTGCTCATAACCATCGTCCACCCTTACGCCATAGCCCTGCGGGCGTATGTAGGTTTCGAGCTTTCCGGTATCAGGCAGGAAGTTGTTGGCCGGGTCTTCTGCGCATACGCGCAGTTCAATGGCATGCCCGTTGATATGCAAACTTTCCTGGTTAAACATCAACGCTTCGCCCCTGGCTACTTTTATCTGTTCTTTCACCAGGTCCAGGCCCGTGATCAGCTCCGTAACCGGGTGTTCCACCTGGAGGCGGGTGTTCATTTCAAGGAAGTAGAAGTTCAGCTGCTCGTCCACGAGGAATTCCACCGTGCCGGCGCCGTAATAATTGCAGGCCCGGGCCACATCCACGGCGCATTTGCCCATGGCCGCCCTGATGGCCGGCGTGAGTACGGAGGAGGGAGCCTCTTCAATCAGCTTCTGGTGGCGGCGCTGGATGGAGCATTCCCGCTCAAAAAGATAAACATAGTTACCATGTTGATCCCCTAATACCTGTATTTCAATATGACGGGGGGAGCCTACGTATTTCTCAATAAATACGGCATCATCCCCAAAGGCGCTCATGGCTTCACTTTTAGCCAGGCGAATCTGTTCTTCCAGTTCTTCCGGGGCATTCACCACCCGCATCCCTTTACCACCGCCGCCGGCGCTGGCTTTGATCAGGATGGGGAAGCCTGTTTTCTTCACCACCTCCCGGGCTTCGTCCAAATCCCGCAGCGGCGTTTCGGTACCCGGTACCATCGGCACGCCAAACTGCTGGGCGGCCTGTTTGGCGGCCAGCTTACTGCCCATCACCTCAATGGAAGCAGGAGAGGGGCCAATGAAAGTAATGCCGGCATCATTTACCTTTTGGGCAAAAACGGCATTTTCACTCAGGAAGCCGTATCCGGGATGGATAGCATCCGCGCCCCGTTCCTTCGCTACGGCGATAATTTTATCGCCCAGCAGGTACGACTGGTTGGATGGCGCAGGACCAATACAAACGGCTTCGTCAGCATATTGTACAAAAGGCATGGTACGATCGGCCTCGGAAAATACTGCAACGGTTTTGATTCCCATTTCATGTGCAGAGCGCATGATTCGTAACGCTATCTCCCCTCTGTTGGCTACCAGGATTTTTTTCATCAGCTCGGAATTTATATAAATGGCAATATAAGGAATCGCTGCCAGCTAACCGCAGGTTTTGACCCTCATTGACTATCTTTGCGGCTAATCATGAAGAAAAATAATCCGATCCAACAAACGCTCACGCTGGTAAAAAAGGACCTGTTGCTGGAAATGCGCCAGCAATACGCATTTTATGGCGTGCTGCTCTATATAGTATCCACCGTGTTTGTCATCAACCTCATGATGGGCAAACCGGAAGATAAACTCTGGAACGCCCTTTTCTGGGTGGTTCAGCTGTTTGTTGCCGTGAATGCGGTTGCCAAAAGCTTCATGCAGGAAAGCAAAGGCCGGCTCCTGTACTTTTATTCCCTCGTACACCCCCGCTACTTTATCGCCGCCAAGCTGGTATATAATGTAATACTCATGGTGGTCATGAGCCTGATCGCCCTGGGCGCCAGCATCATGCTGCTGGGCAACCCGATCACCAATCCCGGTTACTTTGTAGGCGTGGTGCTCCTGGGAGGCATTAGCTTATCCCTCCTGTTTACCATGCTGGCGGCTATCGCCGCGCAGGCAAACCATAGCGCCGCCCTCATGGCAATTATGGGTTTCCCGCTGATACTGCCCATTCTCATGCTGCTGTCCAATATCTCCGTTTCGGCCTTTCTGACGGTTTTCCAGCCGGACCTGCCACGGATGTTCTGGCTGCTGGGGGGGCTCGACTTCCTCGTCATCGCCCTTTCCCTCATACTTTTCCCGTTTTTGTGGAAAGACTAGTTAGTGAAAT
Source organism: Chitinophaga sp. CB10 (assembly GCA_001870995.2). Classification (GTDB taxonomy): domain Bacteria; phylum Bacteroidota; class Bacteroidia; order Chitinophagales; family Chitinophagaceae; genus Chitinophaga. Next base: position 203,095 of record MLAV02000005.1, on the reverse strand, counting down.
CGCAAAAAAATGCCTTACTTATAATAAGGATGTTTAATGAGTTTTCAGGGATATTGGATAAACTTAAAATCCCTTAAAATCTTTGTGATTAACAGTAAAACGTGTAGGTTTGCCCCGGAATATAGCTGCAATAAAATGGCCAGACATTGGTGGAAAGCATTGGCGATACTGCTTCTGATTTACGTAATTATCGCCGGGTTCACTATCGAAATACCCATCATAGGAACAAACGGACAATCATCCCGTGGACTGTTTTTTCATGTGCCAATGTGGATGTGCATGTACACCATGTTCACAATCTCCGTTATCAATTCTCTCCGTTTCCTTTCGGGCTATGATCTGAAAAAGGATGTATATGCCGCTACTGCTGCCGGCGTAGGGACCCTCTTCGGTATCCTGGGCTTTGCTACCGGCTCCTTATGGGCTACCTATACCTGGGGAGGCACCCTTACCAGCGATCCCAAGCAGATGTGCACCGCCATCGCATTATTGATTTATATGGCTTACCTGGTACTGCGCCTCTCTATCCACGATATGGATAAACGCGCCCGTATCTCCGCCGTATTCAACATTTTTGCCTTCGCCCTTCTCATCCCACTGACCTATATCATCCCTAAAATGGTGGATTCCCTCCATCCCGGCAGCGCCACCACGCCCGGCTTTTCCAAGGAAGATACAGACAACCATATGAGAATGGTGTTCTATCCTGCCGTAATTGGCTGGATCCTCTTGAGTGTATGGATTTACACCCTGGCAGTACGTTACAAGAAACTTGAGCTAAAAAATATTTTTAAATGATCCATAGAAGAATATTCTCCCGCGTACTTACTATCATGTTACTGCTCCTTTCATTCCTGGCGAATGCCCAGCAGCAGAACACAGAAACGGGCCCGGTCAACGAATTGTTCCGGAGTAATGGTAAAATCTATGTGATAGTAGGAATTTTGGTGATCATCTTCATCGGTATTGTGCTATTTCTGATCAATCTGGACAGAAAGATCAAAAAGTTGGAAGATAGGGATAGAAATCTGTAAGAAATCTAATCATTATACCAAAACGATATATTATGCCGCAAGATCAGCATTACAGTTTTTTCCAGAGTGTGGAAAGAAGCTTCGACAAAGCAGCAGCCTTTACCAAATGGGATAAAGGGATACTGGAACAGATCAAGGCTTGTAACGCCGTTTACCAGATCAAATTCCCCGTACGCATCGGCGAATCTGTACAGGTAATCGAAGCGTACCGCGTTCAGCACTCCCATCACAAACTGCCTTGTAAAGGCGGTATCCGCTTCAGCGACGAAGTAAACCAGGATGAAGTGATGGCTCTGGCTTCCCTCATGACCTACAAATGTGCGATCGTAAACGTACCATTTGGCGGCGCTAAAGGAGGTATCAAAATTAATCCCCGCAACTACACCCCATTCCAGCTGGAAGCGATCACCCGCCGTTACACTGCCGAGCTGGTAAAGAAAAACTTTATTGGCCCCGGTACAGACGTTCCCGCTCCTGACTACGGTACAGGTGAAAGAGAAATGAGCTGGATACTCGACACTTACATGAGCCTTCGCCCCGGCGAGATTGACGGCTATGGCTGCGTTACCGGTAAACCGGTGTCCCAGGGCGGTGTGCGCGGTCGTACCGAAGCCACCGGCCTCGGCGTATTCTACGGCCTCCGTGAACTCTGCAACATCAAGGAAGACATGGATAAACTCGGCCTCACTACCGGTATCGAAGGAAAACGTGTAGTCGTACAAGGTATGGGTAACGTAGGCTACCACGCTGCCAAATACTTCCATGAAGCAGGCGCCAAAGTGATCTGCCTCATCGAATGGGATGGCGCCATCTTCAATGAAAATGGCCTGAACCCCGATGAAGTGCTGAAACACAAAAAAGCAACCGGCTCTATCAACAACTTCCCGGGTTCCACCAACCTGAATAAAAATACCGACGGTCTGGAACTGGATTGCGAAATCCTTATCCCTGCCGCCCTGGAGAATGTAATCGACAAACATAACGCGCCCAACATCAAGGCCCGTATCATCGGCGAAGCCGCCAACGGCCCGCTCACGCCCGAAGCAGACGAAATCCTGAACAAAAAAGGCGTAATCGTTGTGCCGGATATGTTCCTGAATGCCGGCGGTGTGACCGTTTCCTACTTCGAATGGCTGAAAAACCTCAGCCACGTGCGCTACGGCCGCCTCGGCAAACGCTTCGACGAGAATATGAACATGCATATCCTCCAAACCATCGAAGACCTGACCGGCAAAAAAGTATCCGAGCAGGAAAGGAAATTCATCGCCCATGGCGCTGACGAGGTAGACCTGGTGTACTCCGGCCTGGAAGAAACCATGCACGCTGCCCTCCACGAAGTGCGCGATGTTATGATCAGCAACCCGCAGATACACGATATGCGTACAGCCGCTTACGTTTGTGCTATCAACAAAGTAGGCGCCGCTTACGAACAACTGGGTATCTTCCCTTGATATTATTTTATACCTTTTTTCGGGGGGAGCGGAAGGTGGCAACGCCTTTTGCTACCCCCGAAATTGTATAAGGGCAGGCTTTTTTCATCACCGGGGCTAAACCGGGATTCTTCCCTCACCAAACCTTCTCCCATTCCCGATACAACCGTATCTTCGCACCAAACGCCCAACAGCTTGATTAAAATAGATTTCCCGGAACCGGACTTCAAAGTGATAAAGGAAGGAGATAAAACACTGATTTTCGATCGGTTGAGGAAGCGCTATGTCACCCTGACCCCGGAAGAATGGGTGCGCCAAAACTTCCTGCAATACCTTTTTAAAATAAAAAACTACCCGCCGGCGCTTACCGCCGTCGAAAGGGAAATCTACCTCGGCGAACTCAAAAAACGATTCGACATCGTCCTGTATAACCGTCAGATGACGCCCTGGATGCTGATTGAATGCAAAGAAATGAACGTCCCCCTCAGTCAACAAACCCTTGAGCAGGTTGTACGCTATAACATGGTCATACCTGCCAAATACCTCGTGATCACCAACGGAACCAATACCTTCTGTTGTACCTACGATCATACCGCCCGCCAGTGGAGCTTCCTCCAGGAGATGCCGGCATATGAATAAGCCGGCCCGGGCTTAAATTTCTCAATCCGCAAACAATTTCTTACATTTGCTTGTCAAAAAGCTATGAAGACAAAAGAAGAAATTGTAGCTAATTGGCTGCCCCGTTACACTGGTGAAAAGTTAGAAAACTTCGGAACCCACATCCTCCTCACCAACTTCAGTAATTACCTTACCATGTTTGCCGAATGGAACAACGTTGAAGTTGTAGGCATCGGTAAACCCATGCAATGCGCCACTGCCGGCGAAATTACCATCATTAACTTCGGTATGGGAAGCCCCGGCGCCGCTACCATCATGGACCTGCTCAGCGCCATCGACCCCAAAGCCGTACTGTTCCTCGGAAAATGCGGCGGACTGAAAAAGAAAAACCAGATCGGCGATCTGATCCTACCGATTGCGGCTATACGCGGCGAAGGTACCTCTAACGACTACTTCCCGCCTGAAGTGCCCGCACTGCCTGCATTCGCCCTGCAAAAAGCTATCTCCACCACCATCAGGGACGCCGGCCACGACTACTGGACAGGTACCTGCTACAGCACCAACCGCCGTATCTGGGAACATGACGCCGAATTCAAACACTACCTCGAAAAAATCCGTGCCATGGCCGTAGATATGGAAACTGCCACCATTTTCTCCGTAGGCTTCTACAACAAAATACCTACCGGCGCCCTGCTGCTGGTATCCGATCAGCCAATGGTGCCGGAAGGGGTGAAAACGGAAGAAAGCGATAAAAAAGTGACCAGCAAATACGTGGACCGTCACCTGAAGATTGGTATTGAATCTCTCCAAAAACTAATCGACAGCCACCAGACCGTGAAGCACCTGCGCTTTTAAGATTTGTTGTATCTTCCCGGAATGCAATATCCGCGGGCTGCCATTAAAGACCTGAGGGTGAGTTTCCGCTCAGGCAATAACAGTGTTACAGCTGTCAACAACATCAGCTTTACCATCGGTAAAGGCGAAATGATCGGCGTTGTTGGCGAATCCGGTTCCGGCAAGTCCGTAACCGCGCTTTCCCTCATGCAGTTGGTGCAGGAGCCCGGCAGGATCGATAACGGGCAGTTACTGTATTACGCAAACGAAGCCCCCGTTGATCTCCTGCGGCTCTCTCCTGACGCCATGCGCCAATATCGTGGCAACGAAATTGCCATGATCTTCCAGGAGCCCATGACTTCCCTCAACCCCCTGCTGACCTGCGGCGACCAGGTCACAGAAGCGATCCGCCTGCATAAGCAAATCCCCGCAGCGGAAGCGAAAGCCCGCGCCATCGCGCTGTTTGCGCAGGTAAAACTGCCGGATCCTGAAGGAATGATGAAACGCTTTCCCCACGAACTCTCCGGTGGCCAGAAACAACGCGTCATGATCGCCATGGCCATCTCCTGCGAACCCAAACTCCTCATTGCGGACGAGCCCACCACCGCGCTGGATGTCACCGTTCAAAAAGCGATCCTCGAACTGCTGAAGGAACTGCAGCAGCAAATGGAGATGAGCGTCCTCTTTATCACGCACGACCTCGGCGTGGTAGCGGAAATCGCTTCCCGCGTGATGGTCATGTACAAAGGTAATATCGTAGAAGAAGGCCCGGTAGCGCAGGTCTTCCATAATCCCGTGCACGCCTATACGAAAGGGCTGCTCGCCTGCAGGCCGCCGCTGGATAAGCGTTTGGTCAGGCTGCCCGTCATTCGCGACTTCATGGAGCAATCCGGCGAAGGGCAGCAGGTAGCCGTAAAATCCTTTGTGGACTCCCTGCAGATGAGCGATGAAATGATCACCGCCCGCCGGAATACGCTTGCCGCCCGCGAACCCATCCTGCAGGTACAACACCTGAGTACCTGGTTTCCCGTAAAACGCTCCATCACCGGCAAGGTGCTGGAATGGCGCAAAGCCGTCGACGACGTGAGCTTTGAGATGAAAACCGGCGAAACGCTGGGACTGGTAGGGGAGTCCGGTTGCGGTAAAACGACCCTCGGCCGCAGTTTATTGAGATTGACAGAACCAACCAGCGGTACAATTGTTTATAAAGGACAGGATTTGAGAAGTTTGTCCGCACAAGGCATGCGCGCCATGCGTAAAGACATGCAGCTGATCTTCCAGGACCCTTATTCATCGCTGAATCCCCGGATTTCCATCGGAAAAGCCATATTGGAACCAATGGAAGTGCACGGCCTGTACGGCAACGCAGCAACCCGCCGGGAGAAAGTATTGGAGCTGCTGGAAAAGGTACGCCTGCTCCCGGAGCATTTCAACCGTTACCCCCATGAGTTTTCAGGCGGGCAACGCCAGCGGATTGTGATAGCAAGGGCGCTGGCCGTAAATCCATCCTTTATTATCTGCGATGAATCGGTAGCAGCCCTGGATGTAAGCATCCAGGCGCAGGTGCTGAACCTGCTGATCAGCCTCCGGGAAGAATTCGGGTTCAGCTGTATCTTCATCTCTCACGACCTGTCCGTAGTCCGCTTTATCAGTGACCACATGCTGGTCATGCGTAAAGGAAAAATTGTGGAAAGCGGGGAGGCGGACCAGATCTACCAACAGCCAAAAGATGCCTACACCCAACAACTGATTGCAGCCATTCCCAAGGGAATCTAATATAAAATGCTTTGATTTATAATGAAAATGGCCAATTTTTGACGATGTGGATAAAAATTGGTACTTTTGCGCACTTTAAAAATTTATTCATACCGTAATATGAAACTATCACAGTTCAAATTCGACCTTCCTTTAAATCTCATTGCACAGCATCCTTCCAAAACCAGAGATGAATCTCGCTTAATGGTGGTGCATCGTGCTACTGGAAAAATTGAACACAAGGTATTCAAAGACATCCTGGGTTACTTTAACGACAAGGATGTGATGATTGTGAACAATACGAAAGTATTCCCTGCCAGGCTGTATGGTCGCAAAGAGAAGACTGGAGCTAAAATTGAAGTATTCCTGCTGCGTGAGCTGAACAAGCAAAACCGCCTGTGGGATGTTATTGTGGACCCGGCGCGTAAAATCCGTGTGGGTAACAAGCTGTATTTCGGCGACGATGAATCGTTGGTAGCCGAAGTAATCGATAACACGACCTCCCGTGGCCGTACGATCCGTTTCCTGTTTGAAGGCAACGATGAAGAATTTAAGCAGGTGCTGGACACCCTGGGTGAAACGCCGCTGCCTAAATATATCAAACGTAAACCGGAAGAAGAGGATAAAGAACGTTACCAGACCGTTTATGCGAAGTATGAAGGCGCCGTGGCTGCTCCTACAGCAGGCCTGCACTTCAGCCGTGAGCTGATCAAACGCCTGGAGATCAAAGGCGTGAAATTCGCAGAAGTGACCCTCCACACCGGTTTGGGTACTTTCCGTCCTATCGAAGTGGAAGACCTGAGCAAACACAAAATGGATGCGGAATACTTTCATATCGATGAGCACGCGGTGAAAATTGTAAACAAGGCAAAAGAAGAAAACCGCAAAATCTGTGCGATCGGTACTACCTCCGTACGCGCCGTGGAATCTTCCGTTACAGCGCAAAATCACCTGAAGGCTGCTGAAGGCTGGACTAACACCTTCATCCATCCGCCATATGATTTCGCTATTCCGAATGCTTTGGTGACTAACTTCCACCTGCCAAAAACAAGTCTGCTGATCATGACCTGCGCATTCGCCGGTTACGACCTGGTAATGGAAGCTTACCAGCAGGCGATCAAAGAGAAATATCGTTTCTTTAGCTATGGCGATGCCATGCTGATCCTCTAATGATAAGCATCTTATGTTTCAAAAGTTCCCACCAGCAGGCTGCCGGTGGGAACTTTTTTTGTTTATATCTTGCAGCACAAGCTATCATCATACATGAAAGAGCGAAATAAAGTGGCCATCATAGTGGCCGGAGGGTCCGGCTCCCGTATGCAGAGCGCTGTTCCCAAACAGTTCCTGGACCTGAATGGCAAGCCGGTATTGTACCATACCATTGCGGCTTTCGTCAACGCCTATGCGGATATACGCATTGTGCTGGTATTGCCGGAGGCGCATTTTGAATCGGCCGAACAGGTATTATCCCATTTCCCCGCCCGGCCGGATATTACCCTGGTCAAAGGAGGGGAAACCCGTTTCCACTCCGTGAAAAACGGCTTGCAGCATGCCGGGCCGGATGCCGTGATCTTTGTACATGACGGCGTACGGCCGCTGATCTCTCCTGCGTTGATCCGTAACTGTTATGAAGCGGCTTTAGTGTACGGCGCCGCTATTCCGGTAATTGACATGAAGGATAGTATCAGGGTGGTGGAGAAAGAAAAAAATGCCGCGGTGGACAGGGAAAAGTACAGGATCATTCAAACGCCCCAAACATTCCTGTCAGAAATATTGCTGCCTGCATTCGACCTCCCCTATGATCCCCTGTTTACGGACGAGGCCACTGTGGCAGAGCGATTAGGGCATACTATTCACCTCGTACAGGGCGAGGAAGCCAATATAAAAATTACCAGGCCGCTGGACCTGATTATAGCTTCCGCATTGTTGCAGGAGCAAAAGTAACCTGATCAAAAAGGGGACTGGTAATGCTACCAGTCCCCTTTTCCTTTAACAGTATCAAAAATTATCTTGCAGTTTGGCTTTCCGCCAGCGTCTTATTGATCTTATGCAGTATCTGGTGGGCTACATCCACGGCCTGCAGGCCATCTACGGCGGTTACAGCCACCGGCGTGTTGTGCAGGATGGCGTCGCGGAACAATTCCAGCTCCATGCGGATAGCATTGGTCTGTTTTACTTCCGGGTTATCGATAGCGATGGTTTTCTTGCCGCTGTTGGTCTCGATGTCCAGTGTGAACAGGCCTTCGTCTTCCGGGGTTTTCAGTTTGATGATCTCTGATTTTTTGTCCAGGAAGTCGATCCCGATATAGGCATCCTTCTGGAAGAAGCGCATTTTGCGCATTTTCTTCAGGGAAATGCGGCTGGAGGTCAGGTTGGCCACGCAGCCATTATGGAATTCGATACGTACGTTGGCAATATCCGGGGTGTCGCTCATAACGGCAACGCCGCTGGCGGATATGCGGCTGATGGTGGATTTAACGATGCTCAGGATGATATCGATATCATGGATCATGAGGTCCAGGATAACGCTTACATCTGTTCCGCGCGGATTGAATTCTGCCAGGCGGTGTACCTCGATGAACATGGGGTTCAGCTGGTAGCCTTTCAGCGCGATGAAGGCAGGGTTGAAGCGCTCTACGTGCCCCACCTGGAATTTGATATTGGCTTCCTCCACGAGTTTCACCAGCGTTTTGGCTTCCTCAATGGTGTTGGTCATCGGCTTTTCCACGAAGATGTGCTTGCCGTTGCGGATGGCCAGCTCGCAGAGGTTGAAATGAAGGGTGGTAGGGGCCACGATGTCAATCGCGTCAACAGCCAGGATAAGCTCTTCGGCTGAGTTGTAACGGGGAATGTTGTAAAGTTCAGCAATGCTTTTGGCATTCGCGTCGCTTGGATCGAAGAAGCCTACTACTTCTACGTCTTTCATGGTTACTAACTGAGAAAGGTGAATTTTCCCTAGATGTCCTACCCCGAAGATTCCTATTTTGAGCATATGGATCAGAATAAATAATAAATGCGAAAGTAAATACTTTAGCGCATTTTATATGCTTTGCTTTATTCCGGCTCCCCGGCCGCCACAAAAAACAGCCATCCCGCTATAGCATCCCTTCTTCCACCAGGCTCAGGTAGCCGGTTTCGGCCACAATGATATGATCCAGGACCTCCATGTCAAAGAGCCGCGCCGCATCGCAGATTTTGCGCGTCACGTTGATATCCGCCTGGCTGGGCCGCAAACTCCCCGAAGGATGGTTATGACAGAGGATAATCTTGGTGGCGTGTAGTTCCAGGGCCTCCCGGAAGATAATTTTGGGATCCACCACCGTACTGGACATCCCTCCGCTGCTGATACAGCGCACATGCAGCACCTTATGGGCATGGTTGAGAAACATGGCATAGAACGTTTCGTGGTATTGATCCGCGAGCATAGGCTTAAAGTACAGGGCAGCGTCTGCGCTGGTCTGGATCACGTTCTTTTTATGCACACAGGTGGCCTGCCTGCGCCGGGATAATTCCAGGGCGGCCACTACCGTCACGGCTTTGGCCTTTCCCATTCCCCGCAGCTTCCGGAGATCGCGCACGTCCAGGCGGCCCAGTTCCGAGAGGTTATTTTTGGCCAGGCGGAGGATTTCCCGGGCTAAATCAACGGCGGATTTCCGGCGGTAGCCGGTTTGAAGGAGTATAGCCAGCAACTCTGCGTCGCTGAGGGCTCTCACGCCCTTGTCCATAAGCTTTTCACGGGGCTTGTCGGCATCCGGCCAGTATTTGATGGCCACATAACTGCCGGGGTTAACATTAACAAACATAAAATCTTTCCCTTTACACAAATATACTCCCTTCCCTCCGGATTTCTTTCACCCCACCATACATTTCTTCCTTACCTATATTGCCTGACTTTTATATTGTAATGAATAATAAAATTAACTTATATAAAATTGATATGAAAAAAATACGGTGCATCCACTCAAAAATCATAGTTTTGCAACCTCTTTTCCACAAGTATGCAACCTTCAGTAAAAATCTTCACAGGCAACAGTAATCCGGAATTGGCTGAGAAAATTGCCAAACGTTACGGCAATGGACTAAACGGCCTTGGTAAAGTAAAAATCCAGAAATTCAGCGATGGCGAAATTCAGCCGGTATTCCTGGAAAGTATTCGTGGCGACTATGTTTTCCTCGTGCAGGGAACCAGCGCCCCGTCCGACAATCTGATGGAACTGCTGTTGATGATTGACGCCGCCAAGCGCGCATCTGCAGGGTATATCACCGCAGTAATCCCTTATTTCGGGTATGCCCGCCAGGATAGAAAAGATAAGCCCCGTGTGGCTATCGGTTCCAAACTGGTCGCTAACCTGCTGGTTGCGGCAGGGGCTAACAGGGTGATTACCATGGATTTACATGCTCCTCAGATACAAGGGTTCTTCGACATCCCGGTGGACCACCTGGACAGTTCGGCGATTTTTATCCCTTATATTGAGCAATTAAAGCTGGAAAATCTTACCTTTGCGTCCCCGGACGTAGGTAGTACCAACCGTGTACGCGAAGTAGCCTCCTACTTCAATGCCGAAATGGTGATCTGCGACAAACACCGTAAGCGTGCCAACGAAATCGCTTCCATGGTGGTAATCGGGGATGTGAAAGACAGAGATATTGTGCTCATTGATGATATTTGCGATACCGCAGGTACCCTCTCTAAAGCCGCTAACCTCCTGAAGGAGAAAGGCGCCAGAAGCGTACGTGCTTTTTGTACCCACCCCGTATTCAGCGGCAAAGCGTACGAAAACATCGAAAATTCAGTGCTGGAAGAAATCGTCGTTTGCGATACCATCCCGCTGAAACAGCACTCTTCGAAGATCAAAGTAATTACCGTTGCCGAACTCTTCGCCGTTGCCATCCGCAATATGCACGAAAATAAATCCATCACCAGCCTGTTCATTCACAGCCAGCGCAGAGGCGATTGATAACTAAGTATTTTTTTATTTATTATATAAATGTTTAAACAATGAACACAATAACCATCGAAGGAGAACTCAGGAGCGAATTTGGTAAAAAAGCCACCCGCCAACTCCGTTCTGAGGAAAAAGTGCCTTGCGTTATTTACGGGGGTGCAGAAGTTGTAAGTTTTTCAGCGCCTGCAAAAGCATTCAAAAACCTCGTGTACACCGCTGCTTTCCAGATCGCAGAAATTAAACTCGGAGCTAAAACTTACCGCGCGGTAATGAAAGATCTCCAGTTTGACGTTGTGACTGACCAACTGTCTCACGTTGACTTCATGGAGCTGGTAGAAGACAAACCAGTTGCAGTAACCCTGCCAATCAAACTGGTAGGCCAGTCCGTTGGTGTGAAAGCCGGTGGTAAACTGGTTTCCAAAATGAAAGCGCTGAAAGTAATCGCGCTGCCTAAATACCTGGTTGAAAACATCGAAGTAAACATCGATAACCTGGAACTGAACGGCAACATCCGCGTAGAAGACGTGAAAATTGAAGGTATCACCATCACCAACTCTCCGCGTATTCCTATCGCTTCCGTGGTAATGACCCGTCAGCTGCGTCAGGAAGAAGCAACCGCTGAAAAAGAAGCTAAAAAGAAATAATCTTTTTAAAATATTCTTTAAAAATAGCCCACGCTTTGGCGTGGGCTATTTAATTTTATACCTGTTGATAACACCATGAAATACTTAATAGCAGGATTAGGAAATATTGGCGCCGAATACCAGCATACCCGCCATAACATCGGCTTCGATGTGGCGGATGCATTCGTCGCCAAACACAACGGCAGCTTTCACAACGATCGCCTGGCCGACGTTGCCGAAATCAAATGGAAAGGCAAGACCTTTATCGTGATCAAGCCCACCACGTATATGAACCTGAGCGGCAAAGCCATCAAATACTGGCTGGATAAGGAAAAGATCAGTATCGAAAACCTCCTCGTCGTGGTAGACGAACTGGCCCTCCCGCTGGATGTAATGCGCCTGCGCCCCGGCGGCAGCGATGCCGGCCACAACGGCCTCAAAAGCATCCAGGACTCCCTGGCCACCACCCAATACCCGCGCCTCCGCTTCGGCATCGGTAACAACTACCCCAAAGGCCGGCAGGTGGAATTCGTACTGGGAAAATGGAAACACAACGAAACCGCCATCGTGCAGGAGAAAATCGGGAAATCCGTGGAAATCATCGAAAGCTTCGCCACTACCGGCCTCGCACGTACGATGAATGCCTATAATAATTTAACTTACCCTTCCGTAAAGTAAATTTGTAAATATGGCAGCTATCTGCTTTATTTAACCTTTAAAAACAAGCGCATTATGAAAATTATTTGCGTAGGTAGAAACTATGCCGACCATGCCAAAGAATTGAAGAATGAAGTGCCTGAGGAACCAGTACTCTTCATGAAACCGAAAAATGCCTTGCTACAGAATAATCATCCATTCTATTACCCGGAATTTACCAGCAACCTGCACTATGAATGCGAGCTGGTACTCCGCGTGAGCAAGAACGGTAAACACGTCCAGGAAAAATTTGCAGATAAGTACTATGACCAGATATCCGTGGGAATCGACTTCACCGCAAGGGATATCCAGGACCGCCAGAAAGCGAAAGGGCTGCCCTGGGAAATAGCAAAGGCTTTCGACAACTCCGCCATCGTAGGGAAATTCCTGCCCATTACGCCGGAAATGGACAAGAAAGACATTAACTTCTGCCTCTATAAAAATAAAACCCTGGCGCAGCAGGGCAATACGAAGGACCTGTTGTTTAACTTCGATTTTCTCGTTGCCTATATCTCCAAATACTTTACGCTCAATATCGGCGACCTCATCTTTACCGGTACGCCGGCCGGTGTAGGCCCCGCCGAAATCGGGGACTCCTTTGAGGCATTTATCGAAAATGACAGCCTGCTGGAGTTTTCTGTAAAATAATTAGGTTTTTCCCTTCGGGAGAAGTAAAACCAGTAATGAAAAAGGGGCCGGTAACAGGCCCCTTTTTCATGGAATATGCCACAGCAAAAATCCATCCCTACTTCGGCACATTCGCATAAATCGTGTCCAGGATACGGGTCAGCTCATTATAATCCTTTTCCGTCAGAGTCTTCCACCCCACCTTACGCATTTCATGCACCATCGGCTTCACATCCTTGTATTTTTCCACACCCTCCGGCGTGAGCTGTAAATAGACCTTCCGGCGGTCCAGGCTGTCAGCCTCCCGCTTTACCAATCCCTTTTTCACCAATAACTCAATAATCCGGCTGATCGTCGTAATGTCTTTCGACGTATTACGCGCCAGCTCGTTGTGGGTGGTCTTTTTATGCTTGTAGAGATTTTCTATCAGTAACCATTGATCCACTGTAATGTCCTTCTGCTTGGCGTCAAACTCTTTTTGCCAATAATTGCGCAGTTTCTTAAGCGTAGCATCCAACTTAAAAAAAGATGGATTACTGACGAAAGTATCAGTCATATTTCTTTAATTTGCATTAGCAACAGTTGTTGTAGCAACTATTTTGCTTTTCCGGATTTCATCACCAAAACAGTCTTACGTGTTTAAAGATAGTACAAGCGTTTCAACTTTAAAAGCACCGGCTGAAGGGAATAGGAAACCAGCCGGTAACCGGGACCTGCTCCAGGCCTACCGCCTGATGTGTGAAGCCGCTGCCATGGCGGCCGTATATGAAGCCAACCGCCCCATCTGCAAGTACGTACACTCCACCTCCAGAGGCCACGAGGCCATCCAGATCGCCACCGGATTACAACTGCGCCCCTGGGACTATGCAAGTCCCTACTACCGGGACGATAGTATGCTCCTTGCCATGGGATTCTCGCCGTACGAACTGATGCTGCAACTCCTCGCCAAAGCGGAAGACCCGTTTTCCGGCGGGCGCTCCTACTATGCGCACCCTAACAGTAACCGGCCGGACAGGCCTAAGATTCCCCATCAAAGCAGCGCTACCGGCATGCAGGTCATACCCGCCACAGGTATGGCACAAGGCCTGCAATACCTGGCCCAGCTCCGGCTAAGCCTCCTGCAAACAGGCCCCGATGGGGAAATGCCGGTCGTACTCTGCTCCCTCGGCGATGGCAGCGTTACCGAAGGCGAAGTGAGCGAAGCCCTGCAGTTTGCCGTACTCAAACAACTCCCCATCATCTACCTGGTGCAGGATAATGAATGGGGCATCTCCGTTACCGCCGCCGAAGCCCGCGCCATGGACGCGTACGAATATGCCGCCGGCTTTAAAGGGCTGGAACGTATGCGGGTGGATGGCAGCGACTTCGAAGCCTCCTACGCCGGCATGGCCGCCGCCATCAGCTACGTGCGGCACGAACGCCGGCCCATACTGGTACAGGCTACGGTACCCCTGCTGGGGCACCATACCTCCGGCGTACGTAAGGAATGGTACCGCGGTGCGGACGACCTGGAAAAACACGCCAAAGACGATCCCATTCCCAAACTGCGACAGCTGTTGCGCAAAAAAGGCGTAACGGAAGCGAAACTGGCGGAAATCGAATCGGAGGCCACAACCTATATTCAACAATGCTTCGATAAAGCGGTAAATGCCGCCAATCCCGATCCTGCTACCATCCACGACCACGTATTTGCCCCAACGCCGGTTACCGCGGAAAGCGGCGACCGCACGCCTGCCGGCGGCCAAAAAGTGGTAATGGTGGATGCCGCCCTCCACGCCGTGGAAGAAATCATGCAGGCCTATCCGGAGGCCATCCTGTACGGCCAGGACGTAGGCCGCCGCCTGGGCGGCGTATTCCGGGAAGCGGCCACCCTCGGCGATAAATTCGGGGACCACCGCGTGTACAACACCGCCATCCAGGAAGCCTATATCATCGGCTCCACCGCCGGCCTCTCCGCAACAGGCGTTAAACCAATTGTGGAAGTGCAGTTTGCCGATTATATCTATCCCGGCTTTAACCAGCTGGTGACGGAAATTTCAAAATCCTGTTATCTCTCCAACGGAAAATACCCGGTGCAAACCCTGATCCGCGTGCCCATTGGCGCATACGGTGGAGGAGGGCCCTACCACAGCGGCAGCATGGAATCCACCCTGCTCACCGTAAAAGGCATCAAGGTGGTATATCCCTCCAATGCGGCGGACATGAAAGGGCTGATGAAAGCCGCCTTCCTCGACCCCAATCCGGTAGTAATGCTGGAACATAAAGGACTTTACTGGAGCAAGGTGCCGGGCGCCCAGGATGCAATGACGATTGAACCAGCGGCGGACTACGTACTGCCGTTAGGGAAAGGCAACATCGTACTGCAGGCGCATCCCAAAGACGTAGCCCGTGGCAATTCCATGTGCGTGATCACTTACGGGATGGGCGTGTACTGGGCCAAAGCCGCCGCCAAAAACTTCCCCGGTAATGTGGAAATCATCGACCTCCGCACCTTATTCCCCCTGGATGAAACACTGATCTTCGAAACCGTGAAAAAGCACGGCAAATGCCTCGTGCTTACGGAAGAACAGCTGAATAACTCCTTTGCCGAAGCCCTGGCAGGCCGCATACAAAAAGCCTGCTTCCGCCAGCTGGATGCACCGGTGTACACACTGGGCGCGCTGGACCTGCCGGCCGTACCGCTCAACACCGGCCTGGAAGCAGCCATGCTGCCTAATCCGGATAAGGTGGCTGCTGCCATTCATGAGTTGCTGAACTATTAATCCATACTACCCATCCATCAGAAAGCAGCGCCACAGCGCTGCTTTTTTATTTCCGGCACAGTTCCTGCGCTTCATCCACACCAAATATTACCCTGATGCCCGATATCAATGACCTGAACATCCGCGAACTGATTCCCGTGTATGATACCACCCGCAATCCTGATGCCCGCGAAGTGCTGACGGCCCTGATGCTGGAACTACCCGGCAGCCCCGAACTGATTTATAAAAAACAGGAGGTCATGAAAGCCATGATCCATCACGGTTACTACCGTACGCCGCTGGAATATTCCAGGGTGGATTATGCCGAAGTACAGGCATTCCTGCACCGCCTGGAACAGGTGGAATTACCCGCGGCGGGGGAGGTGCTGTTCAGGGTCTTCCACTATAAAACGCTCCGCGATGACCTGTATAGGTTGCTGGCCGGCCTGCGGCAGCTGATCGGCTTCCTGGACGTGGCGGACCGTTATTTCTCCATCATCAATCCTGCACACTTTCCGCCGGATTTCCGGCAGCAGTTAATGCTTATACAGGATCTATTCAGGAAGATGCAATTGCCGTCATGGAAGATAGCCGCACGTAACGGCACATTTGCCGCAAGGGAAGTAAGACGGTTGCTGCAATTGTTCCGGCAGGAAATATCCGTTCCGGAGTGGATGGCCTTCTGGCAGACTTTCAACTACTGGGAAGCCTGGCTGTCCATCGCCCATACCGCCGTAAAACTGGAATTGAGTTTTGCAACATTTACCACCGGGAGCTTCACGCTGGAGGATTTTTATCACCTGCTGTTAAAGCAACCGGTGCGCAACAGTATTGATACCGATGCAAGAGTAATACTGCTTACGGGCGCCAACATGTCCGGCAAATCCACCCTGCTGAAAGCAATTGGCTGCTGCGTGTACCTGGCGCATGCCGGTATGCCCGTGCCGGCCCGCGTTTGCCGTATTCCTTTTTATAATGAAATCAGTGCGGCCATTAACCTCCGGGACGATCTGCAAAGTGGTTACAGCCACTTTATGATGGAAGTGCAACAGCTCAAACGTACGCTGCAGTTGGCAGGCGCGGGCCGGAACTGCTTTGCCATATTTGATGAATTATTCCGTGGGACTAATGCCGACGATGCAACGGACATTTCCCTGCAAACGATCCGCGGGCTGGCAACATCTCCGCAAGGATTATTTATTATATCCACCCACTTACACGCGCTGGAAAATTTACTGGCGCCTAATGCCGGCTGGCAGGCAATGCATATGGTATGCGAACCGGGCGATGGCTTGCCCCGCTTTGCTTACCGGCTGCGGGAAGGGTGGGGGCGACTCAAAATCGGCCGCATAATTTTTGAGCAGGAAGGACTGCCTGCAATGTTAAACCAGTGGAAAAGCTTAACTTAATAATAGCAGTTTAAACAGGTAAAATGTGAATATTATACCATTCGAAAAAAAAGTTGCAAAAACGTTTTAGTTATTGGGAAATATCCCTATTTTTATCTAGAGAAAATTGCCAGAGTGAGGACCCGGTTCTGTATTGCTTATTGACCATCATCGAAATGAAAAATTAATTAACCTACTGCATCAGGAACGAAGAACCAGTGTTGAGACGCTATTGCGAAAATGATTTCCACGAAAATGCTGTAAAACCAAAAGGAGAAGTAGAAATAAATAAAACCGAAAAGTATGTAACAAAAAAATTCACAGTTGTACTGGCTTGTATTTTTTGCTAAATCGATTTTATAATACGTTTGAACAGTATTATAAATCCTGTATTCCAGACCCTGTAGAATTGCTTGTAAAACTGAGTGCCAAAAAATATTGCAGATGCCAGGAGTAATTTTTCCACGTATGGCGCCCGGGTCATTCTGCAATAGTGATTCAATTCCATTTATTTAATCAACATCGCATGTAAAACTTAAAACAATGCTATGATGCAACGCTGACGGCTATACGAAAATCCATAGCCCTCTTCACATGTACCACATCCGGTACATAACAGCTTCCTATTGTCCATTTTTCATTACCGCTATGCCGGGATGACTGGGCGCTGTTTGCCAAATCGATTTAGCAGAAATGCTAACCAAAACCTAAAAATCTAAAATGTATGAAGACGAATTTGACATGCCTAATGCGGTCGGCCCTGCTCAGCATACTTATGCTGCTCACCGGTCTGATGGCATTTTCACAATCCAAAAAAATCACCGGGCGTGTATTCGACGGCAGGGATAACTCCCCGCTGCCCGGCGTAACCGTACAGGTAAAAGGCACCAACACCGGCACGCAAACCGGTGCGGACGGTTCCTATTCCCTGAATGCCCCCGCGGGCGCCACACTGGTATTTACCTTCATCGGTTATACCCCGCAGGAAAAAGCGATCGGCAACGCTACGCAAATAAACATGGCGTTAACCACCGATACTAAATCCCTCCAGGACGTTATCGTAATCGGTTATGGTACCGCCAAACGCTCTGACCTCACCGGCTCCGTAGCCTCCGTACGCGCGGCGCAACTGCAGGAAAGACCCGCCCCCTCCCTCAACCAGGCCCTGAGCGGCCGCGTACCAGGGGTGCAGGTAAACACCAACTCCGGACGCCCCGGCGGTCAAACGAAAGTCCGCATCCGCGGTTTCAGCTCCATCAACTCATCCAACAACCCGCTCTATGTGGTAGACGGGGTGGCGCTGCCCGTAGGTACGCAAACCCAGAACAGCAACGCCATCGACTTTATTAACCCATCCGATATTGAATCCGTGGAAGTGCTGAAAGACGCTTCCGCTACCGCCATCTATGGCGCCCGCGGCGCCAACGGCGTAATCCTCGTTACCACTAAAAAAGGAACTGCTACCGGCGGCCGCGTAACTTACGACGGCTACGTAGGGAAAAACACCCCGGGCCCCCACCGCGTGAAAATGCTTAATGCCAGGGAATACATGGCCGTGGAAGACCTGGCCTGGAAAAATGCGGAAATATACGATCCGGAAGGCTGGGCCAAAGGCGACTATGTTTCCAAAAATCCTAAACTCAAAAGAACCGATCCGCGCCTCTTTGATAAAGACGGTAACCCGCTGTACGATACCGACTGGTTCGAAGAATCCCTGCAGCACAAACTTTCCCAGAACCACCAGCTGGGCTTCACCGGCGGTAACGCGGAATCCCAGTACGGCCTCTTCCTCGGCTACCTCGATGATGAAGGACTGCTGAAAAACTCTTACCTCAAACGCTACTCCGCACGCTTTACCATCGACAGTAAAGTGAAGGAATGGCTGCGGGTGGGCGGTTCCCTCTCTTACAACAACCAGGAAGAAAACCTGGTGGACATCGGCACCGGCGGCCTGAACTCCGTACGTATGATTACGGAGGCGCTGCCTTTCCTCCCGGTGAAATTTGCCGATGGAACCTGGTCCAATAATAAGGTATATCCCGGCGCGGAAGGTGGTTCCAACCCCGTGCAAATCCTCACGGACAGGAAATATATTCTCAACACCCAAAACCTCCTGGGCAACGTTTACGCGGAATTGCAACTGGCCAAAAACCTGACCTTCCGCAGCGTATTCGGTACCAACATCGTTACCCGCGGCCGCAACGAGTGGAACGGCCGTTCCCTCCTGGATATCTCCGCCAGCCAGAAAGGTATTGCCATCAGCGCGAACGACAGGGAAACCTACTGGTCATTCGAAAACTATATGACCTATTCCAAACGCTTTAACGATAAACATAGCTTCACCGGCATGGTGGGCTTGTCCTGGCAGGAAAGCAACTTCTTTGGTTTCAACGCCCGCGCTGAAAACTTCTCTACAGATTATTTCGAGAACAACAGCCTCGGCTCCGGCTCCAATATCCCCGCCAGCGGCGTGGGTTCCAGCCGTAACAAATTCGCCTTCAACTCCTATTTCGCAAGGCTGAACTATACCTTCCGCGATAAATACATGGTGACCTTCACCGGCCGTGCGGACGGTTCTTCCAAATTCGGAAAGAATAAAAAGTACGCAGTATTCCCTTCCGCAGCTTTGGCATGGAGAGCCTCCGAAGAACCTTTCCTGAAAGACAGCCGCGTGATCTCCAACCTGAAGCTCCGCACCAGCTACGGTTTAACGGGTAACTCTGAAATTGCGCCATACACCTCCCTGGCCTCCCTTTCCGCCAGCAGCACCTATGCGGCCGTTATCAACGGCGCTAAAGTACAGGGGGTAGGTACCAACCGCCTCGCCAACAGCGACCTGCACTGGGAAAGAACCGGGCAGTACGACGCCGGCGTGGAAGTGGGCTTCCTGAAAAACAGGCTGAACCTGGAACTGGATTATTACTACCGCAAAACCACCGATATGTTGCTGGATGCCCCGGTGCCTACTACCAGCGGCTATACCACCATAAAAAAGAATATCGGTACCATGGCCAATAAAGGGGTGGAAGTAAACGTAAACGCCACCATTATTGACAAGGAGAAATTTACCTGGAACAGTGCCTTCAATATTTCCTTCAACAGGAACAAAGTATTGTCCCTCGCTACCCCGGCAGATATCTTCGGGGTGGGTGGTCCTAACTTCACCAACCAGACCAACGTGATTCGTGTAGGCGAACCCGTGGGTTCCTTCTGGGGCCTGGTACGCCTCGGCACCTGGAGCACCGCAGAAGCGGCTGAAGCGGCTAAATTCAAGGATTACCGTGGCGGTAAGCCCATCCTGCCGGGAGATATCAAATACCTGGACGTAAACGGCGACTACGCCATCAACGATGCGGACCGTATGATAATTGGTAACGGTAACCCTGACGGCTGGGGCGCATGGAATAACAACTTCCGGTACAAAAACTGGGAACTGGCCATCGAGCTGCAATTCATGTACGGCAACGATGTGCTGAACATGACCCACCACTCCGGGGAAGACCGTACCGGCCTTGCCAACAGCTTCAAATCCGTACTGGACTACTGGACGCCGGAACATCAGAACACCATGATTGCCGCGCCGCGCAACCCATCCGCCGGCTATGTAACGAACGTGGATACACGCTGGGTAGAAGACGGCTCTTTCATCCGTGGTAAAAACCTGCTGCTGGGTTATTCCTTCCCGGGCCAGACGGTGCAGCGCCTGCACCTGCAACGCCTGCGCGTTTACGGCTCCGTGCAGAACTTCTTCCTGAAAACCAAGTTTAGCGGCAATGATCCGGAGGTGACCACCTATGGCGATGTGTTCGCTCAGGGGCAAACCTTCTTCGACTATCCGAAACCAACCACCTTCACCGTGGGCGTAAATGTGGCATTCTAAACCTGTTGTGTTATTAAAATGAACAAGATCATGAAACGTAAGATATTTAATAAATCGCTGCTCCTGGTGCTCACAGGCGCGCTGATGCTGGGTACCGGAACCGGTTGTAAAAAGTTCCTCGAAGAGCAGGACCCCTCCAACCTCTCGCCGGACAGCTACTTTACGCTGCCTGAACATGCGGATGCAGCCGTATTTGCGGCTTATGCGCGCACCCGCATCATTGCGGAAGGGGCGGGTATCTTTTCCAACAACTTCCAGCTGCTGGACGCCGTAACCGGTACCGCTACCACCGGTACCGCGCAGAACTCCGACCTCAACAACCTGCTCGGCCTGGTGTACAACGGGGAAAACCTCCATATCCAACAATGGTGGAGAGGCTTGTACCGGGTGATTGCCCAGTGTAACCTGACGCTGGATAACGTGCCTAAGATCAATCCCATGGATGAAGCCCAGCGTAAACGGGTAATGGGAGAAGCCAGCTTCCTCCGCGCATGGGCCTACTTTTATGCCGTAAGGTTCTGGGGCGATGTGCCGTTGATATTAAACTCCCAAACGGCCAGCTCTCCTGATTTTGCGCCTTCCCGCACCAAAGCCGAGGATGTGTATAACCAGATCGTAAAAGACCTCCAAACCGCCGAAGCGGCAGGCTTGCCCTGGGTAGACCCCACCGGCCGCGTCAGCACCGCAGCCATCAAAACACAACTGGCAAAGGTGTACCTGACCATGGCGGGCTTCCCGCTGGCAAAAGGCGCCTCCCATTATAAACTGGCCGCCGATAAAGCGAAGGAAGTGATCGACTACGCCACTGCGCATCCCGGGGAAATAGGGCTGTTTACCAATTACAGCCAGCTCCATGCCGTGGCCTCCAACAATAAGCTGGAACACCTCTTTGAAGTACAATACCTGAGCGGCGTAGAGGAAAATCCTTTACAGTCCGTCATGCTGCCCAATAACTCCCTGTCCAAAAACATCTCTGCGGACGGTAGCGGTGTGGGCAGCTCCATGCCTACCCGTTCCTTCTACGACTCCTACAAGAAATTTGAGCCGAAGGATAAACGTACGGACGAGCAGCAATTCTTCTTTACCTCCTATTACGTGGATGGCAGCGGGGCGGACTTCCCGCTGGGCGCTCCCTACATCTTCAAGCATTTCGACGTGGTTTGCCATGGTACCAAAGGCGTACCCGGTACCGGTATCAGTAACCTGAACCTGCCACAGATCCGTTATGCGGAAACCCTGCTGATTTATGCGGAAGCGCAGAACAGGGCGGACGGGACGCCTAACGCTACCGCCTACACGGCGCTGAACGCCATCCGCGGCAGGGCAGGCCTTGACCCGCTGGCCGGCCTCAGCTCCGCCGCCTTTGAACAGGCGGTATGGCGCGAACGCTGGCATGAGTTCGCCTACGAAGGCATCATCTGGTTCGATATGGTGCGACTGAGAAAAGTATATAATGAAGATAATAACGGTTTCGACGAGTTTGAAGGACACGTGAACAAAAATTCAGGCCAGGCGCTGCAGAAGAAGCATCTGCTCTTCCCGCTGCCTACCTCTGAAATGAAGAACAATCCGAATCTGAAACCGCAGAACGAAGGTTACGGTAACTAGCAGGTTACTGGTTTAAGGCAGTGTCTTCTCGTGGCATAGCGCGGGAAGCACTGCTTTTTTATTTGTACAGGTCCTCCTTTTCAAGGGTAAACTTCACAGCGGCAGTGAGTCGCTTAATGGCAATGGCCAGCTGGTTCTCCACCGTTTTGACGGATACATTCAGGATTTGCGCCGCTTCCCGGTATTTTAACCCATGCTGCTTGATCATCAGGTAAATGGTTTTACACTTCGGGGGTAACTGCTGAATGGTGGCTTCCATTTTCCGCACCATCTCGGAAGTGATCATTAGCTCCTCGGGATTGCTGTCGAAAGTAATTTGGATATGGGCGTCAGGAGGGAGGTCAACAGCCCGGAAATGGGCTTGCTTTCGCTTATAATCCACCGCTTTGTTGCGGGCCACGACGAAGAGGTACACCTCCGGGTTTTTAATGTCTCCCAAAGACCCCCTTTTTTGCCAGCAATGCATAAATACGTCGTTGGCAATTTCTTCGGCTACTTCCCTGGATTTGGTAAGCGTGTAGGTATATCGCAACAGGCGCACGAAACACTGATTATAGAAAAGCTTGAAAGCCTCCTCATCATTGTTCGCCGTCATATCAGTAAAAAGCTGATTAATGTTACACTGTTCCATCCCTGTTGACTGCTAGATATTGGTTGCAATTTATATAACGCAGATTAAGCTAAAGTTAACAAAATATTCCGGCTGCAAACGCCAAAAAAAATTTCTCCGGTCTTTGGGGGTATTTCACCCCCGGTGCGACCTACCTGTATAACGATCAGTAGCATTAATGAGTGAACAAAACCGTATTTATGCACTAATGGCCAGGAAGGCAGCGGGAGAAGCTTCCCCTGACGAACTGGAAGAACTGGAACAGCTCCTGCTGGAAAATCCGGAATTACAATATGCATTCAATATTGTAGTTGATATCCGTGAAGTGCATGAAACCAACAACTTTACAGCCGAAGAGGCCGAGGTGCTGAAAACCAAAGGGCTGGAACAACTGGCCGGCTGGCTGCAACAGGAGCCGGACCCGGTAAAGCGCCACCGCCTTACCTGGAAAGTGTTTGCCGCCATCGCCGCGGGCGCCGGCCTGCTCATCGGCACATTCTTCTACTGGCCTAAATCCGGGACCACTACATTCGCCAACCAGGTAGTGACCCGCAATGGTTCCAAATCCACCATGGTATTGCCTGACGGCAGCACCGTAGCGCTCAATGCCTGCAGCCGGCTGCAATATGATGCGGATAAATTCCTGAAAGGTAACAGGGAGGTAACACTCACGGGAGAAGCCTATTTCGATATCAGGCACGATCCCGCACACCCCTTCATTGTTCATTCAGGGAAAGTGAACATCAAAGTATTGGGCACCTCCTTTAACGTGAAAGCCTACCCGGAGGACAAACAAATCGAAACAACGCTGATCAGCGGCAAAGTGGCGGTATCTTTCAAAACCGCTGAAAACTCCGAAGCAAAAGAAGTAGTACTGCTGCCGGCGCAACGCCTGCTGATCAACAAACTGCCGGCGCAAGGGATACCTGCCCATGCGGCACAGGCCGGTCTTACCAACTATTCCGTGGCCACCGTCCGCAATGCCGCCGCCAACACCATAACAACAGAGGCTATACCAACGGCCTGGATGAACGACCGCTTCGAATTCGACAGCATCCCGCTGGGGGAATTGTCGCACGACCTCGAACGCTGGTACGACGTCCGTATCATCTTCAAAAATGAAAAATACAAGCAGGAACTTTTTACAGGCGTGTTCAAAAAACAACAGCTGGAAGAAGTGCTGAGCGCACTGCAACTTACGCTGGGCTTTAGTTACGAGATAGATAAAGAGAAGAAAACAGTCACCATCAGGTAACAACAAAAATCCATCATCTATGGAATAACAACACCATCAACATATTTCCAGACATGAAAAAGGGAAATGCGGCAACATTCCCCTTTACAAAGGCTAAACAAGTAAACCGATCAGCGAGATCCGGTAATGGCCTATTATTTAACCTAATGAAACAAAATTATGAAAAAAAACTATTGGTGGCCTTCGCATATTCCCCATGGGAGTATGAGGAAACTCATTATGCGTATGAAATTGACTTCCGTATTGCTATGCGCCGGTTTTTTACAGTTGAGCGCCCACGGATTCTCGCAGGAGAAAATCAGCGTGGACCTCAGCAATGTCCATATCAGTAAACTACTCAGCCTCATAGGTAAGAAAAGCGACTACACCTTCCTCTATAAAACCGGCGCCCTACCGGATGTGCGCGTAAGCCTCCGGATGGAAAATGCCGCCGTTACCGCTATCCTGGATAAAGCCTTCACCGGCACCAATCTCAATTACCGCGTAATGCCCAACAACCTCGTGGTAATTGTAAAAGGAAGCGAAGTGGTAAAAACAATACCCGTAAAAGGTGTGGTGAAAGATATGGAGGGCACGCCCCTCATCGGCGTAACCGTAAAGGTACAGGGCACCTCCCAGGGCGTTACCACCAACACCAAAGGAGAATATGAACTGGAAGTGCCGGAAAATGCCGTGCTGGAATTCAGCTATATCGGCTACGAATCCAAACAGATGCCCGTTAAAGGCGTTCAGCATTTTAACGTAACCCTCACTGCCAACTCCAGCGGCCTCAACGAAGTAGTGGTAGTAGGTTATGGCACGCAGAAAAGGGTAAACCTCAGCGGCGCTGTCGATAACATTTCCGGCAAGGCGCTGGAAAGCCGCCCGATCACCAACGTGGGCACAGGCTTGCAGGGGCTGATCCCCAACCTGAACATCGGCATTAACAACGGCCGTTCCTCTTCCGCGCCTACGTTTAACCTGAGGGGTTATACCTCCCTCTCCGGTGGCGATCCGTTTATCCTGGTGGATAACATCCCTTTCAGTGCGGAAGAAGTATCCCGCCTCAACCCCGCCGATATTGAAAGCGTAACGGTATTGAAAGACGCTGCCTCCGCCGCCATCTACGGCGCCCGCGCGGCTTTCGGGGTGGTGCTCATTACCACCAAATCCGCAATGGACGGCAGGCTCACCGTTACGGCCAATACTAACTATGCCGTGCGTACGCTCGGTAAAGTGCCGGATGTGATCACGGATCCGCTCATCACCATGCAAATGAAGCACGATGCCGCTACGCCGCTCTACAACCTCTACCCGGATGCGGTGAGAGAGTACGCCGCTAAAAGATCTAAAGATCCCTCCCTGCCGGCAGTTATCACCGATCCTACCAATCCCAATGCCTACGCTTACTACGGCACTACGGACTGGCTGCACGAAGTGTACAATAAAAGCGCGCCCGCCTTTACCGGCAACTTCAGCATTGCGAGAGGGGATGAAAAGCTGAACTATTACCTCTCCGGCGAATATTACCAGCAGGACGGTATGCTCCGCTATAACCCGGATGTTTACAAGCGTTACAACCTCCGCGCAAAAGCTACCTATACCTTCAACGACCGTATTAAATTAGGTACCAACACAACCTATACCACTTCTTCCTATGACGCGCCCAGCACAGCGATGGATTACCTGTTTTTCCATAATGCGAACCGTACGCCGTCCCTCTCGGTGCCACGTAACCCGGATGGTACCTGGACTTCCGACGGCGCCGCGCTGCTCGGCCGCTTGCAAAGCGGTGGGCGGAATACGACGGACATGAACGAGTTCCTCGCCAGCTTCAACGGCGAGCTCGGTATCATCAAAGGTATCTGGAAATTAAAAGGGGAAGCCACTTTCCGCCGTACCAATTCTGCCGGCAAATCTTTCGTACTACCGGTAGCGTATCGCACCGGGCCCGGCCAACCGTTGCAATACACAGACGGAAACCAGTCCAGCGCTTCGTTTAACAGCCTGGGCATGAAATACACCGTGTATAACCTCTATTCCGATTTCAATAAAAAATTCGGCAAGCATGAACTCTCCGCGCTCGTAGGCTTCAACCAGGAGTACTTCCAGACGGATGCCTTCAACGGTAACCGCAATGGCCTGATCAGTACCCTGTACCCCACCGTGCAACTGGCTACCGGTACGCCTAAGATCGGGGAAAGTTTCGAGGACTGGGCAGTGCGCGGCCTCTTCTACCGCCTTGCTTACAACTACAGTGATAAATACCTGCTGGAGGTGAACGGCCGCCGCGATGGCTCCTCCCGCTTCCCGATGTATAAACGCTGGGGCACCTTCCCGTCCGCCTCTGCGGCCTGGGTGGTGACGAATGAAAACTTTGCCAAACCGCTGGCCACCGCCATCGGGATGGACTTCCTGAAACTCCGCGGCTCTTATGGCTCCCTGGGGGATCAGACTTTTAACTCCTACGGTTATTTTGAAACCATGAATGCCGGCACCCTCAACACCATCCTCGACGGATCGCAACAGGTAGCCGTATATATGCCCAGCCCTGTAACGGCTGATTATACCTGGCAAACAGTGAGGTCTATCAATGGCGGGGTAGATGTGGCCTTCCTGAAAGAACGCTTGTACGTGAGCTTCGATCATTATACCCGCTTCACCGAAGGGATGTTTGTGAAAGGCAAAACCCTGCCCGGCGTTTATGGCGCTGAATCGCCCAAAACGAATGCGGCCGACCTGAAGACCCGTGGCGGCGAACTGTCCATCATGTGGAGGGACCGCATTGCGATCGGGAAGGACAACCTGTCGTACAGCATCAAGGTAGCCGTGGCTGACAGCAAAACCTTCATCACCAAATACGATAACCCGGTAGGCAACCTCAATGACTACTACGTAGGTCAGCGTTTAGGGGAGATATGGGGGCTGGAAACAGAAGGATTCTTCCAGAGTGAAGACGAAATCAAGGCCCATGCCGATCAGTCGAAGGTTGGCTCGGACGACCAGGGTTACAAATGGTATGTAGGCGATCTGAAATTCAGGGACCTTAACAATGACGGTGAGATCAGCTATGGCAAGAATACCGTTAGCGATCACGGGGACAAGCGCATAATCGGTAACAACAGGCCGCGGTTGCCCTACAGCGTGGACCTGAACGCCAGCTACAAAGGCTGGGATTTCAGGGCTTTCTTCCAGGGTATCGGCAAACGCGACTGGTATCCGAATGCCGGCAACCACTACTTCTGGGGCATTTATGCGCAACCATGGGCAAACGTGCAGGTGCAGAATATGGACCACTGGACGCCTGAAAATCCGAACGCTTACTTCCCCCGCGTGAAATCCTACATCGCGGAAGATGCTACGGAGCTGGGCGCGCCGCAGACGCGCTACCTGCAAAACGCCGCTTACCTGCGCCTGAAAAACGTGACGCTGGGCTATACCCTGCCTAAGTCCGTAACTGACCGGCTGAAGATTGCGCGCCTGCGCTTCTACCTCTCAGCGGAAAACATCTTCACCGTTTCCCACCTGAAGGCCGACCTGGATCCGGAAGGGCTGGATGGCAGCGTATATCCGTTCCAGAAAACCTATTCCGCCGGCTTAAACCTGAATTTCTAAACTCTGCAACATGAAAAAAACTGCTTCTTATATACTTTTACTCGCAGCAGGCTGCTGGACTGCCTCCTGCAACAAGGACTTCCTCCAGCGTAACCCGGAAACATCCATCGTTCCCGATGCTTACTTTGGCTCGCCCAAGGACCTGGAAACTTATTCCAACTCTTTCTACAGCGTGCCTACCTATGCCACGGATGATATCAACAGCGATAACATTTCCTATTATAGCCAGGCCGGCGAGCTGGACCTGATGATGGAAGGCGGGCTGAATGCCACTACGGCGGGCAGTACCGGCTGGGACGACTGGGGGCGCCTCCGCTCTTACAACTACCTGCTCGATAACGCCAATAAAGCCACCGGCGATACGGCGCTGATCAATCATTACATTGGCATCACCCGTTTCTTCCGCGCCAAGTTCTATTTTGATAAGCTGGCCCGCTACTCTGACGTACCGTGGTACTCGCATGTGCTGAAAAATACGGATAGCGCGCTGTATGCGGCCCGTAGCCCGCGCACGCTGATTGCGGATTCCATCATGGCGGACCTTCGCTATGCCATCGCCTACATCAAACCGGATGAAGGCAACAGAACGCGGGTAAGCAAATGGACGGCCCTGGCGCTCATGAGTCGCTTTGGCTTATTTGAAGGCACTTTCCGCAAATATCATCCGGAGCTCGCCTTACAGGAAACGGCCAAGCCCTTCCTGGAAGCGTCGGTAGCAGCTGCGCAGGAACTGATCAACAGCGGCAGGTTCCAGGTGTATAATACCGGCAAGGGCGCGGTGGATTACCGGGCGTTGTTTGTAAGTCCTACGCTGGCTTCCAACCCTGAAATGATCCAGTGGTACGAATGCCGCCAGGCGTTGAAGGTGGGCAACAACACCCATACCGTGCTGGGCTGGACCTGGTCCATCAGCAACAGCCTCGTGGAAACCTACCTGATGAAAGACGGTACGCCGTTTACCAGTCAGGCCAATTACAACAAAAAAGGTTTCGTGGAAGTATTTGCCAACCGCGATCCACGGCTGGCGGAAACCGTGGCCTACCCCGGTTATTCCACCACCAACGATAACAAATATTATATTCCCAAACCAAACCTCGGCGGCTTTGACCAGCTGAAGTTTTACCCCCGCGACCCTGCGCTGCGCCAGGGTTGGGATGCCAACTACACCAGCCTGCCGGTTTACCGCTACGCCGAAGTATTGCTGAACTATGCCGAAGCCAAAGCGGAGCTGGGAATGCTCACCCAGGATGATTTGACCAACAGCGTCAACAAGCTGAGGGCGCGTGTACAAATGCCTGACCTCCTGATGGCTGTGGCCAACGCCAATCCGGACCCCGTACTGGCGGCTGCTTACAGCAATATAAACGGCAGCAACAAAGGCGTATTACTGGAAATCAGGCGGGAACGCCGGGTGGAGATGGCCTGCGAAGGCTTACGCCTCAATGACCTCAACCGCTGGGCTGCCGGCGCACTGATGGAGCAGGCCCAACAAGGTATGTATGTACCTGCATTGGGTCCTTTGGATATTACGGGAGATGGGGTAGCTGACATTGCCATACTGGCAACGCCGAATGACACAGCTTCGCTGGGCGGCCTGCCGCCGGCAGTAAAACAATCGATTAGTCGGTACGCCCTCAAAGACGTGAACGGTAAGGAAAATAACTTCTACCTGGATAATAACACTTCCGGTCATATTTCGTTTACCCGTTACCGTGATAACAAACGGAAATTCGTAGCGCCGCAATATTACTATCGCCCGATTCCGTTCAGTGAAGTGGTGCTGAATCCAAACCTGAAGCAAATACAGGGTTGGTAGCAAGTTAAAACTTACAGGAGGGTGTGTGAACCGGAAATGACCAACGGGGCATTCTACGCAGTACGCAGAAAATGTGCATCCGGGCGTTTACTGTTCACATACCCTCCCCCTTTTTATAATTACTATGAAGATACAGCTACTCGTTGCCGTACTGCTAAGCCTCGCAGGCAGTGCATCCGGACAGGGATTTTCCGGGAATGTTTACCATGATTTGAACCGCAATGGCATAAAGGATGCAGGAGAACCCGGGATTCAACATATCAGTGTTTCGGATGGGCGCCATGTGGTGAAAACGGACGTGGCAGGCAACTACCGCCTACCCGGCCACGCCCGGCAAAAGTTCATTTTTATCACTCCTGCCGAGGGGTTTAATTTCGTCACCAATTATTACCAGCCGATCGATTCAGGAAAAAGCAGTTACGACTTTGCGCTCTATCATACGGGGAAAGTTGCTGCCAGCAGCCGATTCGTAAGGATCACGGATACGGAAACCTATATGTACGGCGATTGGATCAATGAGGTGAAGCGCTTTGCGCGCAACGAAGCGGCGGACTTCATTGTACACACCGGGGATATTTGTTATGAAAAAGGGATGGAGTTCCACGCCCGGCAGATTAATTCGAAAACGATGGGGCTGCCCGTGTATTACTGCATAGGCAATCACGACCTGGTACGCGGGCCTTATGGCGAAGCGCTGTATGAATCTCTCTTCGGACCTGTATTTTATTCCTTTGAATACGGGAACACGCACTTTGTGGTAACGCCCATGGCTTACGGGGATTACAAGCCGTCGTACACGATCGATGATGTGTATGACTGGTTGCAAAACGATCTGGCCAATACCGATCCGTCAAAATCAGTGGTCGTGTTTAACCATGACCTGCTCACCTTCGGCAATGATTTTTCCATTAAGAATTCAAAGGGAGAAGTATTGGACCTTCACAGGCATAACCTGAAAGCCTGGATCTACGGGCACTGGCATTATAATTTCACGCACCGGCATGGCAACAGCGGTATTCGCAGCCTCTGCGCCGCGCCGGCCGCTGACGGAGGCATCGATAATTCCATTGCCAATTTTGAACTCGTGCAGGTGGATAAAGCCGGTATTACCGCCGTAACGCGCCGTTATAGTTATGTGGCCAATCACATCTCCCCCATAACCCCCACTGTAAACGGAATAGCATACAGGAATGGAAAAATACTAGTGAGCGCCAACGTGTATCAAACGGATGAATTGGTACAAGGCGTAAACTATAAAGTTTACAACAGGAAAGGCAACCTGCTGCAATCCTTATCCCTGCAGCCTTCCGGCGACTGGAACTGGAACGGGGAAATGGAGGCCGCACCGCTGAAGCCCTACCTGAAAGACAGCTGTTACAGTACTTTGGAGGCTACTTTACGCTCCGGCCGCATACTCTTCCGGCGGGATACGTTTGTGATGCAATCTCCTGCGGTGGTTAAACCATCGAAGGATAGCTGGACGCAGGTGCTTCAAAACCCGCAACGGACGCCGGTTACCAGGCCGGTAGATTTCAGCCGGCTGCAATTGATGTGGTCCGCCAACCTGGGTACGGCCGTTTGGAAGTCGTCCCCGATTGTGGAAAACGGCAAATTATACCTGGCCGCTATTGATGATGAAAACCTGGAAAAATGCGGTATCACCGCTATGGATGCCGCTACCGGTAAGGTTTTGTGGAGATATAAAACCAACAATTCTATAAAGCATAGTTTATCGTTGCAGGGTAACGTACTCCTTGGTACGGATGCAGAAGGCATCACCTATGCCCTGGACGCCGCCACAGGCAAGCTGTTATGGCAGCATGCCGGCCCAATGAAAGGCCTGCCGCCTTATAACTGTGCAGGCGTGGTGTTTGAGGATACGTACATCACCGGTACCGGCAACTTCCTCGAAGCCCTGGATATCAATACCGGAAATGCCCGCTGGACCAACACTTCCTGGAACGGGGGAGAGGCTACGCCCACGGCTATGACTATCTGGAACAACCTCCTCATTACCTCCAGCAACTGGAATCACCTGTTTGCGCATGACGCCCGTACCGGCCAGCTGCGCTGGAAAAGGAGCGACGGTGGCATCCGGTTCAGGAGCGGCACGCCGGCGGTGTTTGATAATAAATTATACGTGCAGGGTATTCGCATGCTGCACGTGCTAAACGAAGCAGGCAACACTATCGATAGTATAAAGGTGGATGCAGAGCTGAAAACGATGACTGCGCCTGCCTTCCGGAAGGACCAGGTATTACTGGCTACGGCAGCGGACGGCGTGCAGGCTTATACGTTAGGAACGGGAAACCTTGCCTGTGCCTTCAAACCCGCACAGGCATTGAGCTTTACGGCTCCTTACTCCCTGCCGCCGGCAGCAACGGTGGAAAGCACGCCGCTGATCAACGGGGATCGCGCTTTTGTAGCAGCGGCGGATGGCTGGCTGTACGTGCTCGACCTTAGCGCCAAAGGCAAGGTGGTGGCGAAGTTGGAACTGGGCGCACCCGTGTATGCGGATATGGCGTTGACGGGCGATATGTTATACGTAGCAGATTTTTCCGGGAATGTAAATGCATTTAGGTTGATTAAATAAACGAAGAGACGCCAATGCAATTTAGTCTCTGGTATAAACAACGAGGCGGAATTCATTCCGTCTCTTTTTTTTGTCTGATCCCGACCATGGCGGCAAACGCTTATGGGCTGCGGACCTCCCGGGATGGGACCAACGAAAAAAGGCTTTCAAGCGTCTGCTTAAAAGCCTTTCTTTTTGTAGCGAGGAGCGGATTCGAACCACTGACCTTCGGGTTATGAGCCCGACGAGCTACCTCTGCTCTACCTCGCAATGTGGTTGCAAATGTAGGCAAATAAATCAAACCACAAAAAATAGTGTTAAATTTTTTTTATCAATTCGTGAAATGATAAAAAATTACGCCTGCTGAAACCCTTTGCAGTAAAGCGTTT
Source organism: Chitinophaga sp. CB10 (assembly GCA_001870995.2). Classification (GTDB taxonomy): domain Bacteria; phylum Bacteroidota; class Bacteroidia; order Chitinophagales; family Chitinophagaceae; genus Chitinophaga. The sequence goes on along the minus strand of MLAV02000005.1, from coordinate 170,679 downwards.
CCGATCGTATGAAAAATGCCGGAAAAATATTTTTTAAAAATCTGAATAGGCTGTCGGACGCACAAATATTATATCCTGATGTGATACATTGTGTGCGTATTCAGGCATTGCAGAAAGTTTTTTCCAGGCAGGATCTGCGCCAAACGACTTCCAGTGCGCGTCGCGGTCAGCTTTATTATTGAAGGTAGTCATGTACATCAGGTTCGGCATTTGGCTGCCGGCAATTACGCTACCGTAGAACACTGCATTGAAACCCAGGCGGCGGAAAATTTCTATCTCGCCTCCTTCATTGAACATCTTTACTTTATTGTGATGGTAGGCTTCCGTAGCGCTCTCGTAGCTGCGAAGCTCATACACCCTTTCTGATTTCGGACTGTTGAGCGCGGGCACTGCCATGGCAGGCATGTCCTTAAAAGCCAGCAGCAGTATAGATTCTACGCGACGGTAAGGCGCCGTTTCGTTGTAACCGCTCATAAAGGTAGAAGCGGCGCTGTTGTATGCGGCATCTTTTTCCAGCCTGGCGGGGAGTTGCGCCACCTGCTCCAGTGAGCTGAATGCGCTGAACACGTACACACGAAGATCGGCAGTATCCTGCGTGATAGGCTTAAACACGCCCACGCGGCTGATGCCCGCGCGATGTAAGGCCGGCAGGTAGGCTTGTTCCAGGTAATTATCCAGTGCAGCCTCCTGGGATGCATGAATGTGGTACACCCTGATCTGGTAATATTGTTGTTTATCCTTGCCTGTAGCGAAAAACGGCATCGCTATGCACCAGGTCAGCAACGCTAATAATGTTTTCATATCCGTGAATTTTGCCTGTCAAAATACAAAAAGAAGCGGGAGAATACCAACATTTCCCGCATCTGCAAGGATAGGCGTATATTAGCCGTTATAAATGGAAACTTATGTATAGCGAACCCGTAATGCTGATAGAAGAAGCGAACGACAGAGGTACCATGTATGCCATGGTAGAGCAGGATGACCGCACAGCATACTTTTATTTATACCCATCCGAAATCATGGGGAACCGTTTTAAACCCAGGCCCTGCTGGTTGCGCAATCTGCAACCCGCCCCTGAAAAGCGGGATACGGCCGCCATGGAAAATGGCGTAGCGCCCATGCTGGAAGCAAAATTTTGCAAATACCCTGAAGGCCAGGCCCCATTGGAAAAAGAACGCATCTCCTTTATATGGAATGCTGAAGGCGACGGCGCTGCCGTGCTGTACGATGAGGAGATCATCGGGATCATTCCCGGTTGGGGATTGTATATGGACAAGCCGCCGGCTTATGCCGCCGCCTGTGCAGACAGTGACGATCACAGCATCACCTTCCCCATGGGAACACCGGATACCAACGTGCAATACCGCAAGTTCCTGGATGCGGCTGAGTTCTGGGGCAGCTGGCACGATGAAACCAATCCGCAATGGCCCGCTATCCAGTCCGCTTTCCTGGACGCCTATACGAAAGTCTTCGGCCCGGATCAGGCTTACTACGCCATTGACGGCAACAAGTGGCCGCCTATGGCAATGGCTAAATTTGAAAAAGATGACATCGTTTATTTCCTGACCCTGGGAATGAGCATCCGCCCTATGCCCTGGGTGGACTTCCTGTATAGCGAGAACGCCAATGCCTATCACCGTGCGGAACTGGCGCTGGCTATGGACAAAAAAGTTTTTACGGACGAACAGATCATGCAGGTGGCGCAGATACTGTCCGGCCTGGCAGACAGGCCATGGAGGTTCGTTACCTGGCTGGGGGAAGGGCATACCGTGTCGTCCGGCGCGCTGCAACCGCCCTACGAGAGCCTTGTTCTCTCGTCCGCCCTCTATAACGGGCCGGCCATAGATATGCCGCAAATGTATGGGGACAAGGTGAACCTCTACTGGTGTGTGCCTATTACCTTCGAGGAGCGCAACTTTGCGCACAGCAAGGAAAACGGCGGGTACGACCTGCTGGAAAAAATGATCGGGGAAGGCAGTAATCACATTGTCGGGAACCGGACTCCGGTCGTGTAGCCGGGCCGTAATAATAGGAACTGATAGAAAAAAACAGGGGTGTATCAATGAAGTGAACCCAAAACCTTAGACAAAAGGTTATATAATTAAGCGGCTTGAGTTCGGTATTGTACTGGACTCAGGCCGTTCAGTTTTAGTTTTATTCTGTCGTGATTATAGTAATCAATGTATTTAACTATGCTTCGTTTTAGAGACTCTACTGAATCAAATTTTTCAAGATAGAGTAGTTCAGACTTAATAATACTGAAAAAGTTCTCCATTACAGCATTATCGAGGCAATTTCCTTTTCTGGACATGCTTTGCTTTATTTTATTCTCTTTTAGTTTTTCCTGATATTGTCTCATTTGATATTGCCAGCCCTGGTCAGAATGAAGGATTGGCCGGGCCTTTTCCGGAAGCTTTGTAATCGCCTTTTCCAACATACTCATTACTTGGATAAAGGTTGGCCTAAAAGAGAGATTATAGCTAATAATCTCGCCATTATAGAGATCCAATATTGGAGATAGATAAAGCTTTTTACCTGCAACACTAAATTCTGTAACATCTGTAACCCATTTCTTAAATGGCTTTCTAGCCTCAAAATTACGTTGCAGTAGGTTTTTAGCAATCTTACCTGTCTTACCCTTATATGACTTATATTTCTTTATTCTAACCAGACTTTTAAGACCTGATTTGTGCATGAGTCTTAATACCTTTTTATGATTTATGGTCAGACCTCTTTGCTTCAATGTCATAGTGATGCGTCTATAACCGTATCGGCCTTTATGCTGATGATATATGTCTTTTATGGCTGCTGTAATAGTGGCCGATTTATCTGGTTTCTGGAGCTGCCTGAGGTAATAATAGAAGGTACTCCTCGCCATCGTGGCAACTTTTAACAATAGTTCCTGATTGTGATCCCGCCTTAATTCCTGGATTACTTTTGCGATTTGAGCCCCGTTGTGGCCTGCTTCTCCTCTTGAATTAAGGCGTCTAACTTTTTTAGGAACGCATTTTCTGCTCGTAAATATTCATTCTCCTTCTGTAAGGCTAACAGTTTGGCCTCTGCATCGCTAGTAGATTTGACAACTTTATTCTTACCTTTCTTTGCCATAATTGATTTGCGCCCTCTGGTTTCAACTAGCAACCCCTTAGCCCCTAATTCTTTATATTTTTTAAGCCACAAGCCAACAGTACAATCCTGTGGTACTCCAAAAAAGGCTGCTGTTTGCGTTAAAGATAATTGTTTTTTGAGCATGTATTGAATTACCCGGACTTTAAACTGACCGCTATATCGACCTGCCGACCGATCAAAAACTGCTCCACCGTGATGACGATAAAGATTTACCCACCGTAGGATCACTGTATCCGTTGTTCCGATTTTAACCGCAGCTGAACAACAGGACTCTTTTCCTGATATAACTGCCTTGACTATTATTAACTTTTGCGATGAACTGTATTTTATTCTTTTATCCATAAAAGTGCCCCCAAAAAGTGTCTAACTTTTTGGGGGCACTTCAATTTTGATACACCCTTTTTATTTTTCCTGAGTTGCTTTTTACGGTATTTGTTCAGTGTGTACTGTTCCCGGTTTACGCTTGTTTATGATCTCCCGAGCCGTTGATCAAACTGGAATGGCTGGGTTTTTCTTACGAGTATTTCCGCAGCTTCCGGGTGCTCCGGGTTGATGAGAAAGTTATATTCATCCGCAATGATGACGGAAGGGATTTTCAGTACGGGGTATTTCGCCGTTTCAATCCATTCATCCCCGATACACTGCAGTTCCGGCAACGGCGTCAGCGACTGCCAGTTGGCCGGCAGCTCTTCCGGGGTAAGGGTTTTGATCCCGATATTATCCGGGATATGAATCGCTGCAATGCAAAAATCCTGTATGATATTTTTCAGTGGTATGTGTACCAATACCTCCAGGGCAGCAAGCGCACGGGAGCCTGCCGTGTACACAATGGAGTGCCCTTTGCTGTTCCAGCGGCCGCCATACAGGCGCGCGCCGGTTCCGCTCAGGTCATTGATGTAAGCGCACTTACTGATCCTGTAAACGTCCATGAGAAAAAAGTTAATAGCTATGCAAACAAACCATGTTCAATCCGGCCCAGTTCATCCTGGATGAGCTGAAACCCGAAAGTGGTGTCTAATAGCGAAATAGGGAGTTGATAGTTGAAGGATGGCAGCGGTGTGCGCATCCATTCCTTGAAGTTTTCGAGGTCGCCGAATACTTCGGCCCCTCTCTGGTAAAGCGCGGAAAGCATAATGGCCCGCTCGCTCGTGTCCAGCGATAATTTGGCATCGTCCGCATAACGTTGTAAGGTACGCTCAGATATATGTACCACCTGCGCCAGCTCCGTTAAGGAAAAAGATATCTGCCTGCTCAGGTTTAATAAAGCTCTTTTAATAACGCCACTTCTGGACAACGCGATGAAATCAAAGTATCCGGTACCCGGGCCCACGTGGTCCGCCTGAATCAGCAGCGCATTTTCCTGTGCCTGGTATCCTTTAAAATTTTGCATAATCCGACATTTGTCACAAAAATAAGGATTTTTGTCGTAATTACTGCGCTTTATCCTCAAAATAGCCGATTTTCCGCATCTGGCTGATTTCCAACGTAATAACTCCGTACTCTGACACCACCCGGCCCTGTAGCTGGTAAAAACCGCCTTTCTGGAAAGGGTATTGGCGCAAACTGTCCGGAAAATGGACGGTATCGATGAACTGGTCTTCCGCATCCAGGAAAGTACCGAAACACATGGGCTCTCCCCGGGAGGTCCGCAACATCTTCATCGTCACATAATACCCCAGGGCAATCACCTCTTTCCCTATGTATTTCGGGAAGTCGCGGGCAAGGATATAGGCCGACTGGTTATGCTGCAATATGCTGAAGGGCGATTGCAACGGAAAGCCCAGCAGGTCGATCTCATCAAATGCATCCTCGTGGGTATGGTAACTGAGCTGGGGCAGGGTACAGTCTACCGGTGCAGGTTTGAATAAGGGGAGATGGTGGATCTGCTTTACTTCCCTGCCGCGTACCAGCAGGCTGCCTTTCCAGAGCAATTCCTTTTTCGTATAGCCGGTGAAGTTAAAGCAGCCGATACGGATCAGGATTTCCAGTTGTTCCGGCCCGGGGCCTATCCGCTCTACAAAATCTTCCAGGTGCAGGTAGGGGCCGTAATCCTTCCGCTCCGTCAGTATCCGCTCTGCCAGCGCCTGTTCCAGTCCTTCGATGTGGATAAGTCCCACATATACATCCTTGCCTTTAATGTTGGTCACATAGTCGCTATGATTGATGCAAGGCGCATGCAGCCGGACGCCCGTTTGTTTCAGCTGGTTGAAATACAGTTCCCTGCTGTAAAAGCCTCCGAAATTATTGATCACCGCCACCATAAACTCTGCCGGGTAATAGGTTTTCAGGTACAGGCTCTGGTAGCTTTCCACCGCAAAGCTGGCGGAGTGGGCTTTTGAGAAGGAGAAGTTGGCGAAGCTGGCAATCTGCCGCCATACTTCCTCGCTCACATGCCGGGGATGCCCTTTGGCATCGCAGTTCCGGAAAAATCGCAGTTGTATCTGTTCCAGGTCTTTATATCCCCTGTATTTCCCTGCCATGGCCCTGCGCAGCCGGTCGGCATCCGCCAGTTCCATATCGGCGAACTTATGCGCCACTTTAATCACGTCCTCCTGGTACACCATGATGCCAAAAGTTTCTTTCAGCAGCTCTTCAATAACCGGATGCAAATATTGCACGCTATCAGGATTATTATACCGCTCAATATATTGTTTCATCATGCCGGACTGCGCTACCCCGGGGCGGATGATGGAGCTGGCGGCTACCAGCGACCGGTAGTTGTCGCACCGCAGCTTGGTGAGCAATTGCCGCATGGCCGGCGATTCTATATAGAAACACCCGATGGTATTTACATTCCGCAGGTTGTGCTTCACCTGTTCGTCTTTCATGAAGGCCTGCACCTGGTGGATGTCTATATCCACGCCGTGGTTCTGTTTGATCAGGTCAATGGCGTCACGGATATGCCCCAGTCCGCGCTGACTCAGGATATCGAATTTATACAGCCCGATGGCTTCCGCCTGGAACATGTCCAGCTGCGCCGTGCTGAAGCCTTTCGGCGGAAAGTAGGTCGTGCAGTAATGATGGATGGGTTCATCGCTGATGAGTATGCCGCCGGCATGAATGCTGAGATGGTTGGGAAAGGATTTCTCCTGGTTGTCCATCAGCTGGCAAAAGTGCAGGATTTTGCGTTGTATGTTGTCTTCATTCAGCTGGATGGTTAGTCCGCCGGTAAGTATCCGGTCTATCTCCTTCTTGGGCAGCCCGTATGCCTTCCCCAGCTCGCGTATGATCGCATGCGTCTGAAACGTGGTCACCGTACCGAGTAACGCAGTATGTTCTGCGCCATATTTATCAAAAATATATTCAGTAATGGTATCTCTGTCTTTCCAGGAGAAGTCGATATCGAAGTCCGGCGGCGAACTGCGGTGCAGGTTCAGGAACCGTTCAAAATACAGGTCCAGTTCAATGGGGTCCACATCCGTGATCCGCAGGCAGTAGGCGACTATGGAATTGGCGCCGCTGCCCCGGCCTACATAAAAGAATTTTCTTTCCTGTGCAAAGCGGATAATATCCCAGGTAATGAGGAAGTAGGATTCAAAGTTTAGTTTGGCGATGATATCCAGTTCCTTTTCTATCCTTTCCCGTGCCTGTTCCAGTTCATCCGTCTGGCCATACCGGTGGATCATTCCTTCGAAGGCCAGGTCCCGCAGGAGTTGGCGGTCTTCTTCAATGCTGCCGGAAAATATTTTTTTATTGCGGGGGATGCCCATTTGCATCTCCACTTCACAGGCATCGAGTACGGCCAGTGTGTTCTCTACGATATGCGGGTATTGTTCAAAGTGCGCTACCAGGTCTGCCGGGTGTATGAACATTTCGTCCGGCGCGGCAATAGTATCGGGCGTTAGCTGGGAGATGAGGATGTTTTGGTCAATAGCCCGGAGTACCTGGTGCAGTTCATAATGCAGTTCATCCTGGAAGGTGACCGGTTGCATGATCACCAGTTTTTTCCGGATGGCGAGGGTATCCACCCTGAACAGTTTATTGATATCGCGCACGCTTACGCCGAGGAGTTCATGCTCGTGTAATGCAAGCGGGTCCTGCGTTCCCCAGGGATAGATAACGAAGGTATCCGGCAGCAGCGGCGCTCTTTCCGGGAAAGGCTCCTCTGTATGCAGCTTATGGGAAAGGAATTTATTGATATGGAACCATCCCTGCTGATTCTTTGCCAGCAACAGGTAGCAGCGGGTATGTTCATTCCTGCATTCCACGCCCAGTACGGGTTTGATATCATGCTTCCGGCATTCGGTTACAAAGGTCCATGCATCGGAAGTGATGTTGATGTTGGTAAGCGCCAGCGTGGTGATACCCAGCTGTCTTGCCTGCTCCACCAGTGTTTCCACGTGCATGGTGCCGTATCGTAAGCTAAAAAATGTTTTACAGTTCAGGTACATATGCTGTTTTGTCGCCTTTTTATTTACTTAGTTGCCTTAACAATGGATGAAAAGCCGTGCTATACCTTGAAATAGGGGGTGATTTCTTTTTTCCTGCTCAGGTGCTTTTTGTCTGGTGGGATTACATTGGTGCCTTTCATTAAGAACTCCCAGCCGAACCTGTTTTTGATCTGGTCTATGGCCTGGTAGAGCGCAATCATTTCCTGGCTGTCGTCGAAGAGGCTGATCTGGTAGTTGCCTTGTACGAGGTGGCTGAACCGTACGCCGATGAGGCGTACCAGCAGCCGGCGGTCATAGAGTTTTTTAAAAAGCTCCTTTACTTTTTCCAGGAGTATATGGTCGGAGCAGGAGTAGGGGATGGTCATCTGCTTGGTAACGGTTTCAAAGTCCGAATACCGGATTTTTACCGTGATGCAGCCGGTAAGTTTATTTTGTTGCCGGAGTTCAAACGCAATTTTTTCTGTCATGCGTACCAGTTCCGCATGCATGAAGTCCATATCGATGGTATCTGCGGGGAAAGTACTTTCCGTTGAAATAGATTTCTGTTCATAGTAGGGGATGACGGGGGTTTCATCTATCCCGTTGGCCTTTTTCCAGAGGGAGATGCCGTGTTTTCCCATCCAGGCTTCCAGCAGGGATACCGGCACTTCGCTGAGCGTTTTTACGGTTTCTACGCCGCGCCGGCGCAGTTGTGCGGCGGTTTCTTTTCCCACCATAGGTATTTTTTCAATTTTCAGGGGGGCGAGAAATGATTTTTCCTCCCCGAAAAGTATCTCGAGCTGGCCATTGGGTTTCGCTTCGTCGGTGGCGACTTTGGAAACCAGCTTATTGGAGGCCAGTCCGAAAGAAATGGGCAGTCCTGATTCTTTCATAATGGTTTTCCTCAGCTCGGAGGTCCATTTCAGGGAACCGAAGAATTTATCCATGCCGCTGATGTCTATATAAAATTCATCGATGGATGATTTTTCGTAAAGCGGGGCTTTTTCGGCAATGATCTCCGTCACTTCCCGGGATTTGTTGCTGTATGCCTCCATGTCGCCGCTGCGTACGATGGCGTGCGGACAAAGGCGCAGGGCCGTTTTCATGGGCATGGCGGAGTGAATGCCGTAACGTCTGGCTTCGTAACTGCAGGCGGATACCACGGCCCGGTCGCTGCTGCCGCCTACGAGTAATGGCTTTCCTATCAGGCTGCTGTCCTGCTGGCATTCCACCGAAACAAAGAAGCAGTCAAGGTCGAGATGCGCAATGGCGCGTTGTTGCAACGATAGCATAACACAAGTTTTTGAATGAGTCTGTTTATGCAAGCAGAGGGGTAGTGGTTAACACCGCGATTGATGCGGAATTCAAAGATACTAATATTTTTAGTTTTACTAAAATTATTAGTAAAATAATCGGGGTGCTGAAGAGATTTCGTAATTTTACAACATATCGGGCATACAATCTGTAATATGTCAAGCATATGAGAATGAGGTAAAAGGAAATTGTGAATATTCATCCTTTAAAGCATGTTCCTATGACAAAAACGGATTATCGCAAAGAGCTTCTTCTCCTGGCCCTCCTCGTGGCCCCGCTCATTTACCTGGGCCTTATCTGGCAATCGCTACCGGACGTTTTTCCTGCAGCCCTGAATGATACGGTACAGCAGCAGATCCAGACCAAAAGCGACTTCCTGCTGTTAATGATATTTGTATTTCTCACGAATGGATTGTTGTATGCACTGTTTCGCTATCTGCCACGTACGGACGGAGAGGAGGTAAGCGATCCGGAAGCCATGCGGCATGAATATTACCGGGTGCGGTTTGTGATGCAGCTGGCGCTCACGGCGATGAGCTGCCTCATTATCCTGATGGTGCAAACAGGGCATTCCTATGCCATGGAACGCTGGGCGTTTATCGGAATAGGGCTGGCCATCGCAGGCATTGGCCTCTACCTGAGAAACCTGCAACCCAATAATTATGTAGGGATACGCACCCCGTGGACACTGCGCAGCGCCGCCATCTGGAAGGAAACGCACCGGTTTGCCAGCATCCTGTGGACGGCCGCCGGCATCGTGTTCATTGCGGGGGCCTTCTTCATGTCGCTCATTACGGGGATATTCGTTATATTTGCTGCATCAATGATACTGCCGGTACTGCCCTACATCTACTCCTTCAGACAGTACAACGAGGACAAGGGCTAACGGTAAACACGCAACGTTGCTTAAATAGTGGTCAATTCATAAAAAAGAAATGGCGGCTCCTGACAGGGGCCGCCATTATTATTTGGAGTATATCTTCAAGGGATTAGATCCAGCCGCGCTGGCCTTTTGTCATAATCATTGCTACCATGATAATAATAAGGATCATCGCGATACTGTAGAAATTCAGCGCCAGTTTGTGTTTTTTAACCGCGTCTGTAGCTTTCTTTACTTTGGATTTACCAATGTGAACCAACGCAATGGCAACGATTGCCAGCGTTTCATGTTCCACAGTGAATAAACGCAGTACGCCGTCTTTCATAGCTGCTCCCATATCTGCACGGGCTGCAGTTACCAGCGGACTGGTAAAGAAAAGAATGATACCTACCAGTAATTGGATATCACAGGCGATCATAAAGAAAAGACCTGCCTTATTATCTGCAGCGGTGAACGGAGTTTTGCCTGAAACACCTTTGTAAGCACGGATTACGGCCCATATTCCGGTGAGCAGTACCGCCCATCTCAAAATGGAATGTACAAGTAACATAATTAGTTAAATTGATTAATCCGGGCAAAAATAAGTCTTGGCCGCCAGATATATTTGGTAAATGATAAAAATATTTGCTAATTTTGTTAGCAAGGTACTAAATAATTTAGGTTATGTCCGTAGTATGCCAGAATTTGAAATATCTGCGTAAGCAAAAAGGCTGGACGCAGCAAGAATTTGCCGACAAGCTCGGTATCAAGCGTTCCCTGCTCGGCGCATATGAAGAAGAGCGTGCGGAACCAAGAACGGAAGTGCTGGAACAGGTCAGCGACATGTTCCGCGTATCCATTGATGATCTGCTGCGAAGAGATCTCAGTTCACAGAAAGACAGCTACCTGGAAAAACGCCGTCAGCAAAAGCTGGGCAGCAACAGGCAGTCTATCACTTTTGTGCCTGTGAAAGCCGCCGCAGGTTACCTAGCTGGATACAACGATGAAGAGTTCATCGAAGAGCTGAACACTTTCACGCTGCCTATGCTGGGCGCAGGAGATTACCGTGCATTTGAAATCGCGGGGGACTCCATGCTGCCGGTTCCTTCAGGTTCCGTTATCGTTTGTCATAAGATCGACGGCTGGGACGATATCAAGAATAACGAAACCTACGTGGTAGTTACCTCCCGCGGCGGTATCGTATTTAAAAGAGTGCAGAAGAGCAACCGGGCCAAATCCAAAATCACACTGGTATCCGACAACGAACAGTTTGAACCTTATTCCGTAGAAATGGAAGATGTACTGGAACTCTGGCAGTCAGATGCAGTCATCAGCAAGTCCAGCCAGCAAAGCCGGATGAGCGTCAACCACCTGGCCGATATGGTGAGCCAGCTGCAAGACCAGGTTAGCCTGCTCAAAAAGAAAATTAAAGATTAATGCAGCGCAGCTTTAAGAGCTGCGCTACTCCCCGGAAAGGGTAGCGTATTCCTGTGGATTTACACAGGGACGGGATTTGTACTGTCTTGAGCTAATTGTAGGGCTTGGGGTTAATAGCAGTTTGATTGCGCGACCATGCCATACAATGCCGGCCTGCCGGCAATTCCGCCGGTATAGTATTCTTTATTGGTCAGGTTATCGAGTTTCAGGCCTATCCTGTAGCGTTTCACGTCATAGAAAACGGATGCGCCGAGTACAGTATAGGACCCGTGAGCTGTATTGATATTGCGGCGGTTCGGCCTGTATCCGGGCCGGTATTCCCTGATCGCTATACCTCCACCCCTGGGATAAGCGCATTCCTACAATAGTACTGCGGGAACTATCCTCGTAGTCTTTATCTGCGGGAATGGCCTGGTTCCCCTATTGCCAGCTCATTCCCGCTTCCTTGTTTCCGGATTTTTCCTACGTTTCCGAGAACAACACCCCACAGTATGCCGGTTGCCTGATGATCAGGGTAGTTAGCAGTTAGTACCGTGACCATGCGGTAACCGCAGCTGAGGGGAATTAACAGGCCTCGTAATGGAAAAACCACCAATACCCAACTTACTGATTCAAAGTGATTAGTACTTGCAGCCTGTTCAGGTGGCTGACGGGGAAATAAGGCGAAGGGTCCTTTTCTGGTTAGTGCAGGTAAGACTGCCTGGGAAGTTCACCGGGAATGCGGTAGAAAGCCGTCATTTGGTTATTGTAAGTAAGCCCGCTGTGTAAACTAGCGGGAAATACGGTAAAAGGCCGTTTTTGGGTTATTATGGGTAAGCTCACCGGAAAAACCACCGATTGTCCCGGTAAGCCTGTCTTTCTGGTTAATATCAGTAAGACTACATGGGAAATTCCACCGGTTATCCTGGCAAAGCCCGTCATTCTGGTTAATATCAGTAAGACCATATGTGCAATCCCACCGGTTTCCCGGTAAGCCCGTTTTTCTGGTTAATATCAGTAAGCCCACATGGGAAATCCCACCGGTTATCCTGGCAAAGCCTGTCTTCCTGGTTTTTACAGGTAAGACTACCGGTTTCCCGGCAAAAGCCCGCCTTTTGTGTTAATATCCATAAGACCACATGGGTTATCCCGCCTTCTGGCTATTACAGCAAGCCCACCCCGGCAAGACCTCACCTACCCCCCAACCAGATACCGCCCCGCCTTTTTACATCCGCCTGACCGGTACACAAAGGCACAAGTCCATGCAGCCACTGCAGCCCTGAGCCTTTGTGTACCGCGGTACTTTCGCACCAACCTTTGGCCGTTCGCACGAAAATTCCTAATTTAAATGACAATTTCCGATCCGATCACCCAAATTGTCTGCCCATGAGGTTTCATGTATCGCTGGCCGAAGCATTGCAACAACTGCAGAAAAGTGAAGACGACTTTGCCGTTCTATTCGAACACGGCAGTATGAGAGGAATCATTTTCAGACCGGAAGACATCGACGACCAGGAGCCCCATCTCCAGGATGAAATATATATAGTCCTGAAAGGGAGCAGCGATTTTACCCTGGAAAATAAAACGGTGAAGGTGGGTCCGGGCGACTTCCTCTTCGTTCCCGCAGGAGCTGAACACAGATTCACTAACTTTACAGCCGATTTGCTACTCTGGGTCATTTTCTACGGAGAAGAAGGGGGAGAGGAAGATTAAAGGCAAAAAATATCCAACCTTTTTGTTTTTCCGGAATATTATGCTATCTTTGCGTTCCTAAAAATAAGAGGCAAAATTATGTTGATAATTGATTCTAAAGATTGCGAAAACATAGACAAGGCGCTGAAAAAGTACAAAAAGAAATTTGAGAAAGCTCGCATCCTGCTGCAACTCAGATCACGCCAGTCTTTTACCAAACCATCTGTTAAACGCCGTACTGAAGTACTGAAAGCGGTTTACAAACAACAGCTGGCTTCTGGTAAAATTGAAGGATAATATCCTTTTGCTAATTTAGCTTAGAGCAACTCAAAATATTTGATGATTGTAAGGTTATTTGATAACTTTACAATCATCAATCTTTTTGTGTTGAATCAAGAGCTATATTCCTTATCCGAGCGCTTTTTAACCTATCTGCAGCTCGAGAAACGATACTCAGTCCATACCTGCACTGCCTATCGTAATGACCTGACCCAATTCCTCGACCATATTACCACTACTTATGGTCGCACCCTCCTCGGTGATATTTCCCATGTAATGATCCGCGACTGGCTGGCTTCCCTGATGGAAAATGCCATGACCGCCAAAAGCGTCAACAGGAAAATCTCCACCCTTAAATCATTTTTTAAATACTGTCTGCTGCAATCGCTCATCACCCAGTCGCCCATGGTGAAAGTGATCGCGCCCAAAATCAAGAAACGCCTGCCCGGCTTTATTGATGAAAAAGGTATGCGCGCCCTGGAAGAAAACCGCAGTCCCGTGTCCACCACTTCGCTGCATATTTTCTCCAACGATTTCGAAGGCAGAACACATCAGCTGATATTTGAAGTGTTTTACCAGACAGGCCTCCGTTTGTCCGAACTGATAGCGCTGGAAGAATTTAAAATAGACAAAAGGAACCTCACCATTAAAGTAATGGGGAAGGGGGGTAAGGAGAGAATCATACCCATCTCCGCCTCACTGGCCGCGCAAATTGAGCATTATCAAACGGAAAAACGAGCCGGCTTTGAAACCTTCGAGGAAGGGGTCTTATTTGTACACCCGCAGACAGGCCGAAAACTATATCCCAAATACGTGTACCTGATGGTGCGCAAATACCTCAGCGAACATCAGATCACCACGCTGAAAAAGAAAAGTCCGCATATACTCCGCCATACATTCGCCACGCACCTCACCAATAACGGTGCGGATCTGAACGCGGTGAAGGAGCTGTTGGGGCATTCATCACTGGCAGCTACACAGGTCTATACGCACAATACAATAGAGAAATTAAAGAAGGTTTATCAGCAGGCGCATCCCAAGGCGTAGACAAAATCCATTACATATTACAGAAACTGCAATAAAAGGCCTGTTTGGGGCGGTTTTGGCTAGTTTGAGCACGGCAAAATTTCATTTTAACAAAATATTACGCGGTATAGATGCGGTGAATAGATAAAGTGAGTATATTAGAGTAAGTAGAACTTCATACTGAAAGAGAATGCCTATGGCCAAGCATTACCCCTTAGTATATAGATTGTTAAATATTTAAAAAATTAGTGCTATGAACGTTCAAATTCAAACAGTGCATTTCGATGCTGACTCAAAACTGATTGATCATGTGACAAGAAAGATTCAGAAATTGAATACGTTTCATGATCGGATAGTAAGCGTGGATGTTTTTCTAAAATTGGACAATTTAGCGCATCAGATAAAGGATAAGATTGCGGAGATCCGTGTACGAATACCGCGGCAGGACTTATTTGTAAAGCACGAATCAAAATCATTTGAACTCTCATTTGACATGGCCTTTGAAAGCCTGATAGAACAGGTGAAACGTAAGAAGGAGAAAAAAATTCAATAATTTTTTCAAATAATTTTGGAAATATCAATTCCTTTGCTACCTTTGCCATCCCGATTCGAAAAGGGGTCGGTAAAAGGTAGCAAAGTTCTTTATAGCAGGGCGTTTTAGCGGAAACAAATAAATTTTTCATTATTTGTAAGAAACTAAAAAAAAGATTTGGAGAAATAAAAAATTCACTTAATTTTGCGCTCTCTTTCAACGAGTTACTTACTCCACAGAACGAGTTACCGAATTGAAAGAATGTTTTTTGAAAGATGCCAGCATAGCTCAGTTGGCCAGAGCTACTGATTTGTAATCAGTGGGTCGGGGGTTCGAATCCCTCTGCTGGCTCATCGTTTTGGTTAAGTTATCCGGTTCACTAACGGTAACCGGATAACGAAAATCAAATCCAAAAATTAAGTTAGGGCAGGTTCCAGAGTGGCCAAATGGGGCGGACTGTAAATCCGCTGTCTACGACTTCATAGGTTCGAATCCTATCCTGCCCACAGAACGGCGTGTTCCGCCTTTGCCTTTGCAGAGGCGGAACATAGTTGTGAATGGAAGGTGAGTAATTCAGAAGTTGGACACACCGGTGATACAACAGCCTTTATGTTCTTTAATTTATTTCTATAATTCATTAACAGGAATGATTTCACTGTTATTCCATGTGAAGTGAGTTATTAATGCGGGAGTAGCTCAGTTGGTAGAGCGACAGCCTTCCAAGCTGTAGGTCGCGGGTTCGAACCTCGTCTCCCGCTCGCATTAATTTGCAATTTTTCAAGCTGTTGTAGCTCAGGGGTAGAGCACTTCCTTGGTAAGGAAGAGGTCGAGAGTTCAATTCTCTTCAACAGCTCAGAATTTTTTTGAAGAATAGTTGTAGTGAGTAGTTAAGTCGCATCAACAACTCCATAAAATTCGAATTTCGGGATTCGAATTTATTAATTCCCTCTCCGAAATTAAACTTAGCGTTGTAGCTCAATGGAAGAGCGTCCACTGAAACATTTCTGCGGAAGGCAATGAGTTCAATTCTCATCAACGGTACAAGTTTGTAAATCGTGTTTTAAAAACAACTATCAATACAATCTTTACAAACCATCTAAAAAGAAAATACAATGGCAAAAGAAACCTTTAAGCGGGATAAACCCCACGTAAACATTGGTACCATCGGCCACGTGGACCACGGTAAAACTACCTTGACTGCTGCCATTACCACAATTTTGGCAAACAAGGGTCTGGCAGAGAAGAGAGGTTATGATGAGATCGATGCTGCTCCTGAAGAAAAAGAAAGAGGTATCACTATCAATACAGCTCACGTAGAGTATCAGACTGCAAACCGTCACTATGCTCACGTTGACTGCCCTGGTCACGCTGACTATGTGAAAAATATGATCACTGGTGCTGCTCAGATGGACGGTGCTATCCTGGTGGTAGCCGCTACTGACGGTCCTATGCCACAAACCAGAGAACACATCCTCCTGGCTCGTCAGGTAGGTGTACCTCAGGTAGTAGTATTCATGAACAAAGTTGACCTGGTTGACGATGCTGAACTGCTGGAACTGGTTGAAATCGAAGTTCGCGACCTGCTGTCTTCTAACGGTTTCGACGGTGACAACGCTCCTGTAATCAAAGGTTCTGCAACCGGCGCTCTGGCTGGCGAAGAAAAATGGGTTGGCGCTATCGAAGAACTGATGGCTGCTGTTGATACTTACATTCCTCTGCCTCCACGTCCAGTTGATCAACCATTCCTGATGTCTGTAGAGGACGTATTCTCTATCACAGGTCGTGGTACCGTAGCAACCGGTCGTATCGAACGCGGTCGTATCAAAGTTGGTGACAACGTTGAGATCGTAGGTCTGCAGGACGAGCCGCTGAAATCTACTTGTACTGGTGTTGAGATGTTCAAAAAACTGCTGGATGAAGGTGAAGCTGGTGACAACGCTGGTCTGCTCCTCCGTGGTATTGAGAAAACTCAGATCCGTCGCGGTATGGTTATCGTTGCTCCTGGTTCTATCAAACCTCACTCCGAATTCAAATGCGAAGTTTACGTACTGAGCAAAGAAGAAGGTGGTCGTCACACTCCATTCTTCAACAAATACCGTCCTCAGTTCTACTTCCGTACAACTGACGTTACCGGTGAAGTTGAACTGCCAGCTGGCGTTGAAATGGTGATGCCTGGTGATAACGTTACCCTGACCGTTAAACTGATTGCTCCAATCGCAATGGATAAAGGTCTGAAATTCGCTATCCGCGAAGGTGGCCGTACCGTAGGTGCTGGTCAGGTTACTGAAATCATCAAATAAGGTAACTACATTGTGAAGTAATTCACAATCTTAATAAAACTGTTAGCTTTGACTATCTTTGCCTCAAAGCAGCGAAAAATCAAAGCTAACAGTTCATACACGGGCATGGTGCAACGGTAGCATACGGGTCTCCAAAACCTTTGATCTGGGTTCGAATCCTAGTGCCCGTGCAAGGTTGAAAAATTTGTAAAATGGTTGAATTGTTGTTATTTTAAAAAAATAAAGCAATTCAACCTTTTTAGGCTTTATCCAATTGACCAAAAATGTATTTTAAATGAATAAGATCAGAAACTATTTCCGCGAGTCTTATCATGAACTGGTTTACAAAGTGTCCTGGCCTACCTGGCAGGAACTGCAATCCTCTACCATGGTAGTACTGATTGCAACCCTCTTTGTAACAGCTCTGGTATGGGGCATGGATGCAGCCTCCAACTTCGTGTTAACTCACTATTATCAATTATTCAAACACTAATTATATGG
This sequence comes from Chitinophaga sp. CB10, assembly GCA_001870995.2. Lineage (GTDB taxonomy): Bacteria > Bacteroidota > Bacteroidia > Chitinophagales > Chitinophagaceae > Chitinophaga. The sequence continues at coordinate 153,282 of MLAV02000005.1, read as the reverse complement.
ACGCAACCAATACTCCTGCGCAGGAAACAAAGTGGTACGTGCTCCGCGTTGTTAGTGGCAAGGAAAAAAAAGTGAAGGAATATCTGGATATTGAAGTGCGCCGCTCCGACTGGGGTAACGTGATCACCCAGGTCTTCCTCCCGGTAGAAAAAGTTTATAAAGTGCAAGCCGGTAAAAAAGTGATGCGCGAAAAAAACTTCTACCCCGGTTACGTGATGATCGAAGCCATCGACGGTAAAATGACTGATGAAGTAATCCAATCCATACGCAATGTATCTGGTGTTATCCACTTCCTCGGTAAAGAAAAACCAATCGCACTCCGTAAAGCAGAAGTAAACAAAATGTTAGGTAAAGTGGATGAACTGTCCGACCAGGGCCTCACCATGAGCGAACCTTTCATCGTTGGCGAAACCATCAAGATCATCGATGGACCTTTCAACGACTTCAACGGTGTGATCGAAGAAGTTATCGAAGACAAGAAGAAACTGAAAGTGACCGTGAAAATCTTCGGTCGCGCTACTCCGGTAGAACTCAACTTCATGCAGGTAGAAAAGCTGGCTTAAGCAATTCATCCCGCACCATCATATTACGCAACGTTCCGGCATACGCCGGAACGTTGTTGTTTTAAACCGGTTTCGCCAACTCATCATGAAGCGCCCACACATGAAAGGTATTATCCTACTTCTTGCTGGCCTGCTCCTGTCCGCCTGTAATTATGCACAACAGCCGGATACCGCGGTACTACTCATTCCCACTACGGTTACCCACTCGGCACAGGCCATGGGCCAATGGCTGAAAGCCAACGCCGCCAACGATTACGACGCAATTAAATCTCTCTACTACTGGATAGGAAATAACGTCAGTTATGACGTAAAGCTGGCTAACAGTACACAGACATACAAAGACACCGCCGATGCCGCCGCCCAAACACTCGCCACCCGGTCCGGCATCTGCCAGGGATATACCTGCCTGTTTTTTGAAGTATGCCGCCACGCCAACATCCCCATAGACCTTATTACCGGCTATACCTACATACAAGGCCAACTCTCCCTCGAAGGCAGCCACGGATGGATGGGCGCCAAACTCAATGGCAAATGGGGAATTATAGATCCCACCTGGGGCGCCGGCGCCGTAGATCGGGATACTTTTGTGCGGTCTTTTAACTGGGCGCATTTCATGATCCCGCCGGAAAAAGCCATCTATACGCATGTCCCGTTTGATCCCATTTTTCAGTATCTCCCGCATCCGCTGAAGCCCGCCGAATTGAGGGACCATTCCTGGCATACTGCTAAAGAACGCCCTGCCATTTACTTTGAAGACAGTATTGCCGCCTATAAACAGCAAACCGCCCTGGCACAGGTTAAAAGCCGAATGCGCCGCATGGAAACCTACGGCGTCATCAATCAACTCCAGCGCAACGAAATGGCTTTCCTCCGGCAATCCCTGCCTGCCGCTGCTTACAGCACGGATGTTGCCTCCGGCAACGATGCGGAATTTCGTACACTCATAGACCGTTATAACAAGCTGGTGGCCAAACTTCGGGATCAACCACCGGCCGCCGGTGAGGTGTTACTGAACTGGGTCAACGCCTGCTATAAGGAATCGGGGGAGATTTATAATGCGGCTAGCAGGATACGCCTGGAATGGGACGTAAGTGAAAAGGCCCGCCAGGACTTCCTGAAACGCGTTCAGACAACCCTGGAAAAACAGGAAAGCTTCCGGAAAACACTAACGGAATACCTACAGAAAAAAAAGTAATTATCCCTGCCATGAAAAAATCATTACTACCTATACTCCTCCTGCTACACCTCACCACCCACCTGCCCGCCCAACCCCTCCCCAAACCCCCATTTTCCATCCCGGCCAATGCGGACAGCCTTGCCTGGTGGATCAACGCAAATTGTAAAACAGAACGGGATAAACTGGCCACCCTGTACGCCTGGATATCGGATCATATCAAGTACGACAAAAAAGGCATGGATAGCCGCACCCACCAGATCGCCGGGGTAGATACCCTCGGGCTTATCAACCGGGAACTGCAATCAGGTAAAGCCGTCTGCGTTGGCTATGCTGCCATCTTTATGCATATCGCCCGAAAAATGGATATTACGTCCCTGCTGGTAACAGGCTATTGCTTTGACCGCAAAATGAAACGACTCGATACCGCCCACGCCTGGGTGGCGGTTAAAACCGGGGCTGACTGGTCGTTCGTAGATCCCACCTGGGGCGCTGGCTACATAGTGCCGGCCTCCCAAAAAATCCTGTTCTGGAAAATCAGGCGCTTTCATTTTCTTCCACGGCTGGACTGGCGGTATTTCATGAAATCCAACGATGTCTTTATTAAAGATCATGTGCCCTTCGACCCGCTGCTTCAATTCTCCTACCGGCCGGTAAGCCACGATTCCATCCGGATGAAAAGCCGGAACGCCGATACCACCCTGCCGCTTTTCCGGTTTAATGATACCCTGAACTATGTGAACCGCCTTAATAATGCGGAAAAGGCACTGAATGAAATCGCCCGTATCAGGCGGTACGGTACGGCAAACGCACTGCTGTCGGAATATATCAACGCACAACGGCAAAATATTCCCTACTACCAGTACCAGGATGATAAAGCTTCCGGGCAATACGATAAATACCGCGCAACAGCCACGGAATTAACCAAATTAAAAGAGGAATATACCAACATCGAAGCCGCGCTGAATACCCAAACGCCCGACTGGAACGCATTAACCGCCCGGCTCCAAACACTGGCAATCAAAGCAGTCAGCCTCGAAAAGGAGATGACTGGCATTGTGCTAACCTACATCGACAACAAATACGACCTGCGCAGCAACATCCGGCTGGTGCAGCTCCTGCAACGCCAAATAGCTGCGCAACAGCGTTATATAGAACGGAAAACCAACCCGATAATTCGAAAATCTGCACTTTAAAGTCGATATTTGCGACAATTTTAAATCAACAGACAGTAACCAAAACACTAACCCAACTTATGAGATTAATTGCCGCGATGGGAATTGCGGTGATGCTGGGAACAGCATTTACCGGCAATGCACAGACGACAAAGCCCAAGCCTGCTGCCAACCCAACCCTAACCTATGCAAAGATTCCGGATACGGAAGTCATGACATCCACGGCTATGGCCACCTGGGTACGCAACAATACCAGTAATCAGACGGATGCGCTGAAAGCCATCTATGCCTGGGTAGGAAAGAACATTGCCTATGACACCCGCAACACTTACGATCCCCAATACTATAAGGATACCACGGACGCGGCCCTGAAAACGCTCCGCACCCGCCAGGCTATCTGCTATGGCTACTCCTCACTTTTTGTGGAAATTGCCCGAAAAGCCGGGATTTCTGCCATGTTGGTGTCCGGGTACACCATTAACGGCTCACAGCTCAGCGCGGATGGTAGCCATGCCTGGGTAGCCGTAAATGTGGATGGTAAATGGTCCCTCGTTGATCCTACGTGGGCTGCCGGCGGCGTAAGCGGCAATAAGTTCTATCCTTCCTTTACGTGGAAATATTTCATGGTGGCCCCTGCCATCTTCATAAAAACCCATGTACCCTTTGATCCCATGTACCAGTTCCTGGATCACCCTTACACCCACACGGAAATCAAGGAGAACAACTGGACCGCAGCCGCATCCCGCCCGGTATTTGCATATGCGGATACCATTGCCGCCTGGCAAAAACTGGATAGCACGGCGCGGCTCGAAAGTACGGTCGACCGAATTCGCCGCTTTGGCGTCAGCAATATGTACATTTCCACAGAGCTGAGCTATATGCTGCAGGTGCTGGACGTTGGCCGCCAAAACGCCAAAGTGATGGCGCAAAACGCAATGGCAGAAAAGTTCAATGCCACTACCACCCGGTATAATGAACTGGTTAACGACTACAATACCTACGTGGCGTTTAAGAACAAACAGTTCACGCCTTCCAAACCCGACGCAGAAATCCGCCAGTGGGTGGATAAAATGGCTGCTGATGCGGAGGCCATCGTAACAGGGCTCAACGAAGTGGTTTTTGAAGACGGGAGCAATGCCAGGTCCGTTAGCGAAGCAAAACGCTCTGCCAAGGATATGAAGGACAGGATTGCGGAGGAGCAGGCGTTTGTGACCAAATACCTGAAAACCGGCAAGATGTTCAGGAAATCCCTTTTCTATAAGATGTCCTGGATGGGAATTCCCTTAAACTAAGGTATGCGTTGATTAACTGTAGAAGCTGACAAATATTATCCCTAACATGAGAATAGTAATCGCATTAGCGTGTTTGCTGGCCGTTGCGTCCGCAAACGCGCAGGCGCCCGGGCCAGCAAAACCTGCTCCGGCTGTAGTGTCTATTCCGGACGCAGTTACCGGCACTCCCGCCGGTATAGCCAGGTGGCTGAAAGCTCATACTGGCAGTAACCAGGCCTTTCAGCAGGCCCTTTACCACTGGATCGCCACGCATATAGCCTACGATGTGCCCGGCAGGTACCAGCAAAAGAACTACAAGGATACTGCGGCAGTATTGCAGCAGGTCTTACAAACCAGGACCGGCATCGCTGCGGATTACGCCAGCTTGTATGCCCGGGTATGCCAGGAGGCCGGTATTTTGGCCTTTACGGTAAACGGGTATTGTTTGGAGAACGGAAATATAGCGCCTGCAGGCGCGCACGATTGGGTGGTGGTGAAAAACGGGGGCCAGTGGACTATTACGGACCCAACATGGGGAGCCGGCACGGTAGATGGCGCCCGCTTTACGCCCAGGCTGAGCTGGGACTGGTTCCAGGTGCCGCCCCGGGTCGCAGTGAAGCGCCACATCCCGTTTGATCCAATGTGGCAATGCCTGGCAAACCCGGTGCGGCACGACGAAGCTGGCGTTTCCAGGCAAAACGGGCCTGTGTTCAATTTCAATGATACGATTAATAAATACCTGCGTCAGCCCCGCCTGGAGCGTTTGGCCGGAGCCCTGGCCAGGATAGAGCGCTATGGCGCCGCCGCTAATCCGTTCGTGATGGCGGAGCTGGACTGGCTGCGTCAAACCGTGCAGGTGCTGGCAGCCAACCGGGAGATAGAGGAACGGAATCAGCTGGTGGACCGGTTTAACGCGGCTCATGCCGACTATACTGAGCTGGTAAAGTGGTATAATGAGTACGTTTCTTTCAAAAACAGTGAGTTTTTGCCGGAAAAACCGGATTCGGCGGTCAGGAAGATGATGGATGCCCAGGTGGGCAGGGTAGAGGACCTGAACAAGCGCATCGAAGCTATGCAGGGCAGGGATGCCGCCATGGCGGACAATTTGCGGGAGCTGGGCGCCGCGGTGGAAGAAATCCGCGCCAGGATAAAAGCTGCTGATCAGTTCGTCAGCCGGTATCTGAAAACAGAGAAATCGAAGCGCCGGTCATTATTTTATGCAGATGTGGCTAATAAGTCTTAACTTTGCAGGCTTCGCATATAAGGAAAAAATTTGGGGAATGCAATAGATTTGTAAAAAAATCCCTTCTGGTAGCAAAAAGAATGCCCAAATTCAAATACTTTTTGGCGAGTTGATATTATTATATACCTTTGCATCCCGTTTAAAAGGTTATTTTCGTCCTTTTAGTTTTGGGAGCCTTCTGTTTTGGCAGAGGGCGCTTAACCAAATTAAATAATAAAGTATGGCAAAAGAGATCGCAACGTACGTGAAATTGCAGGTAAAAGGCGGCCAAGCCAACCCTGCTCCTCCAATCGGACCTGCTCTGGGTTCTAAAGGTGTGAACATCATGGAGTTTTGCAAACAGTTCAATGCGCGTACCCAGGATAAAATGGGTAAAGTACTGCCTGTGTTGCTGACTGTTTACACTGACAAATCATTTGACTTCGTAATTAAGACTCCTCCGGCTCCGGTTCAGCTGAAGGAAGCTGCCAAACTGCAAAGTGGTTCTAAAGAGCCTAACCGTAACAAGGTGGGTAAAGTGACCTGGGCGCAGGTTGAAGCTATTGCTCAGGACAAAATGCCTGATCTGAACTGCTTCACACTGCACAGTGCGATGAGCATGGTTGCAGGTACTGCACGTAGCATGGGTATTACTGTAGAAGGTAAAGCTCCTTGGGAAAACTAATTGTTTCACCCTGTTAAGGCAGGACTTAAAATCATTTTGACAAATGGCGACTAAAAAAAGAAAAGTAGCTGAAGCAAAGGTGGACAAAAACAAACAGTACACCCTGAAAGAAGCTTCCAGCTTGGTAAAAGAAATTAATTGCACTAAATTCGACTCTTCTGTCGATGTTCATATCCGCTTAGGCGTTGATCCTAAGAAAGCTGACCAGGCTATCCGTGGTTCCGTAACGCTTCCTCACGGTACTGGTAAAACCAAAAGAGTGTTGGTACTTTGCACCCCTGATAAAGAAGCGGCTGCAAAAGAAGCTGGCGCAGATTACGTAGGTCTGGACGAATTCATCACTAAGATTGAAGGCGGTTGGACTGATGTTGACGTTATCGTAGCTACACCTGCTGTGATGCCTAAAATCGGTAAACTGGGTAAAATCTTAGGTCCCCGTAACCTGATGCCTAACCCTAAAACCGGTACTGTTACTAACGACGTGGCAGCAGCTGTAAACGATGTTAAAGGCGGTAAAATTTCCTTCAAGGTTGATAAAGCTGGTATCATCCACGCTTCTATCGGTCGTGTATCCTTCGGTGTTGAGAAAATTGAGCAGAACACACTGGAACTGATCAATGCTATCATCAAGCTGAAACCAGCTACCGCTAAAGGTACTTACCTGAAAGGTCTGTCCATGGCTGCTACTATGAGCCCTGGTATCGCTATCGACACTAAATCTGTTCAAAACTAATTGATCACGAGTGTGTAGCCTTTGTTCGCGAGGGTATAGGCTAGCTGCAAACGTAATAATATGAATAAAGATCAAAAAAATGAAGTGATCGAACTGCTGAAAGGCAAGTTCTCTCAATACAGCAACTTCTACGTTACTAACACCGAATCACTGACTGTTGCACAGGTGAACGACCTGAGAAGAGTGTGCTTCGACAAGAACGTGGAAATGAAGGTTGCTAAAAACACCCTGATTAAGAAGGCGCTGGAATCCCTGGATGCTGAAAAATACGCAGGTATCTACGATTCTCTGCACGGCGTAACTGCCCTGATGTTCTCTGATTCTCCAAAAGAACCAGCTGTAATCATCTCTTCTTTCCGTAAAGCTAACAACAAACTGGAAAAACCAGTACTGAAAGCTGCTTTCGTTGCTGACGAAATCTTCATCGGCGACAACCAGCTGAAAGCGCTGACCGAGATCAAAACCAAGAACGAACTCATTGGCGAAGTTATCGGACTCCTCCAGTCTCCTGCAAAACGCGTTATTGCTGCTCTCCTCGAGAAAGGCAAAAACGAAGGTGGCGAAGCACCAGCAGCAGAGTAATCTTTGGGAGAAATATCTCCCCACAACACATTGGCTTCCAAGTCATAATATATAATTAACAACAATTACAAAAAAAATATCTAAATTTTTATAAAATGGCAGACGTAAAAGCATTAGCCGAACAATTAGTAGGTTTAACTGTTAAGGAAGTTCAGGAACTCGCAGATGTACTGAAAACTGAATATGGTATCGAACCAGCAGCTGCTGCTGTAGTAGTATCTGGCGGTGGCGAAGGTGGTGCAGCTGTAGAAGAGAAAACTGCTTTCAACGTTATCCTGAAATCTGCAGGCGCTAGCAAACTGAACGTAGTTAAGGTTGTAAAAGATCTGACTGGTCTCGGTCTGAAAGAAGCGAAAGAACTGGTTGACGGCGCTCCTAAATCAGTAAAAGAAGGCGTTAGCAAAGCTGAAGCAGAAGATCTGAAAGCTAAGCTGACTGAAGCTGGTGCTGAAGTTGAAATTCAGTAATTCTTTGCTTAAGATATACATCTTTTAAAGGTCAAAAGTGCGCACAGCACTTTTGGCCTTATTCCCTTTGGGAAAGTGTCTTTTTCAGAGAGTCAAAATAGGGAATCACATGAGTGAATTTGACAATGTGCAAGAGGCAAATTTTAATACGATGGGATATTGGCAAAGAAACCTTAATTTCCCTAATTCTTACAAGTCATATAACTGCTAACTTCGAATATGTCTCTAAAAAAAGCCCAAACAAACGAAAGAGTAAATTTTGGAAAGATCAAACAAGTTACTGAGACACCGGATCTGTTGGCTATCCAAATCCAATCTTTCAAGGATTTCTTCCAATTAGAAACCACACCAGACAAGCGAAATAACGAAGGCCTTTTTAAAGTATTTAAAGAGAACTTCCCGATTACGGATACGCGTAATATCTTCAATCTGGAGTTCCTGGACTACTTCGTTGATCCTCCGCGTTATACCATCGAGGAATGTATTGAGCGTGGGCTTACCTATTCCGTTCCACTGAAGGCGAAACTCCGCCTCAGCTGTAACGACGAGGAGCATGTGGATTTCCAGACTATTGTGCAGGATGTGTTCCTGGGTAACATCCCCTACATGACCCCAAGAGGTACTTTCGTTATCAATGGTGCTGAGCGCGTAGTTGTATCACAGCTGCACCGCTCTCCTGGTGTTTTCTTTGGTCAATCCATACATCCGAACGGAACCAAGATTTACTCTGCTAGGGTAATTCCGTTCAAGGGCGCGTGGATGGAGTTTGCAACGGACATCAACAACGTGATGTACGCTTACATTGACCGTAAGAAGAAATTCCCGGTTACCACCCTGTTACGTGCCATTGGCTATGAAACAGATAAGGACATCCTCCAGCTGTTTGGCATGGCGGATGAAGTGAAGGCAGATAAAAAATCTCTCGAAAAATACGCAGGGAAAAAACTGGCTGCACGCGTGCTGAGAAGCTGGGTGGAAGACTTTGTGGATGAAGATACCGGTGAAGTAGTGAGTATCGAACGTAACGAAATCATGCTCGAACGCGATAGCATCCTCGATGAAGAAAACATCGAAACCATCGTGGATATGGGCCTGAAATCCGTATTCGTTCAAAAAGAAGAGGTAAGCGGCGACTTCTCCATCATCTACAATACATTAAATAAGGATACATCTAACTCCGAACTGGAAGCCGTTCAGCACATCTACCGCCAGCTGCGCGGTGCCGATGCGCCGGATGATGAAACAGCAAGGGGTATCATCGATAAATTATTCTTCTCCGATAAACGTTACGATCTCGGAGATGTTGGTCGTTACAAAATCAACAGAAAACTCGGTCTTCCTACGCCGCTGGATATGAAAGTCCTCACGAAGGAAGATATCATCGCCATCATCAAATACCTGGTACAACTCACCAACAGTAAAGCAGAGATCGACGATATCGATCACCTGTCCAACCGTCGTGTACGTACCGTGGGCGAGCAGTTATATGCTCAGTTTGGCGTTGGTCTGGCGCGTATGGCACGTACCATCCGCGAAAGAATGAACGTGCGTGACAACGAGGTGTTTACCCCGGTAGACCTGATCAACGCGAGGACCCTGTCTTCCGTTATCAACTCCTTCTTCGGTACCTCCCAGCTGTCACAGTTCCTGGATCAAACCAACCCGCTCTCCGAGATCACGCACAAACGTCGTATCTCCGCTCTCGGACCTGGTGGTCTGAGCCGCGAAAGAGCAGGCTTCGAGGTGCGTGACGTACACTATAGCCACTACGGCCGTCTGTGTACCATCGAAACCCCGGAAGGTCCAAACATCGGTCTGATCTCCACCCTTTGCGTACACGCTAAAGTGAACGAAATGGGCTTCATCGAAACGCCTTACCGTAAAGTAACCAACGGTAAAGTGGATATGAGCAAAGTGGAATTCCTCAGCGCTGAAGAAGAAGATTCCGTGAAAATCGCGCAGGCAAACGCCCCGCTCGATGATAAAGGAAACTTCATCAACGATAAAGTAAAATCCCGCGAAACCGGCGACTTCCCAATCCTCGATAAAGAGGAAGTGGAATTCATGGACGTTGCGCCTAACCAGATCGTAGGTCTGTCTGCATCACTGATTCCGTTCCTGGAACATGATGACGCCAACCGTGCGCTGATGGGATCAAACATGCAACGCCAGGCCGTTCCGCTGATCAACCCGGAAGTGCCTATCGTAGGTACCGGCCTGGAAGCGAAAGCTGCACGCGACTCCCGCCTGCAGGTGACGGCTGAAGGTAAAGGCGTGGTGGAATTTGTGGATGCAAGAGAAATCCACGTTCGCTACGAACGCGATGAAATGCAGAAACTGGTGAGCTTCGAAGATGATCTCGTTGTGTACAACCTGACCAAATTCGTTAAAACCAACCAGTCTACCTGTATCAACCTGAAACCTTGTGTGAAGAAAGGTCAGCGCGTGGAACCAGGCGACTTCTTAACCGAAGGTTACGCTACCCGCGGCGGTGAACTGGCACTCGGACGCAACATGAAAGTGGCGTTCATGCCTTGGAAAGGTTACAACTTTGAGGATGCGATCGTAATCTCTGAACGTGTTGCACGTGAAGACCTCTTTACCTCCATCCACATCGATGAATATGAACTCGAAGTTCGCGATACTAAACTGGGTGAGGAAGAACTGACCCCGGATATCCCTAACGTAAGTGAAGAGGCTACCAAAGACCTCGACCAGAACGGTATCATCCGTGTGGGCGCTCACATTAAAGAAGGCGATATCCTGATCGGTAAAATCACGCCTCGTGGCGAATCTGATCCTTCTCCTGAAGAAAAACTGCTCCGCGCTATCTTCGGTGATAAGGCCTCCGATGCGAAAGACGCTTCCCTGAAAGCACCTCCATCCACTGAAGGTGTGGTGATCGATAAAAAACTGTTCAGCCGCGCCAAGAAAGATAAAAACTCCAAAACCCGTGAAAAAGCGGCCCTGGAGAAACTGGAAAAAGTACACCAGAAAAACGAGGAAGATCTGCTGGAAGTACTGATGAGCAAACTGCAGGTACTGTTGAAAGACAAAACCTCTCAGGGCGTTACCAATACTTACGGCGAAGTTCTGATCTCCAAAGGATCTAAATTCTCTCCTAAAAACCTGGTAAACATCGATTTCCAAAACGTAAATCCGCTGGGTTGGACTACCGACGAGGTAACCAACGACCAGATCAACACCCTGCTGCACAACTACAATATCAAGTACAACGAAGAGCTGGGCCGTTACAAACGCGAGAAATTCAACATCTCCATCGGTGACGAGCTCCCTGCCGGCGTACTCAAACTGGCGAAGGTGTACCTGGCCAGCAAACGTAAGTTGAAAGTAGGTGATAAAATGGCGGGACGTCACGGTAACAAGGGTATCGTTGCCAAGATCGTGCGTGATGAAGACATGCCGTTCCTGGAAGATGGTACACCACTGGATATCGTACTGAACCCACTCGGGGTACCTTCCCGTATGAACCTCGGACAGATCTACGAAACCGTATTGGGTTGGGCAGGTCTGAAACTGGGCGTACGCTTCGCTACTCCAATCTTTGATGGTGCTACCACTGAAGAAATTGCATCCTATATCAACGAAGCCGGTCTGCCAAGCTTCGGTCACACTTATCTCTACGATGGTGAAACCGGAGACCGCTTCCACCAGAAAGCTACCGTAGGCGTGATCTACATGCTGAAACTGAGCCACATGGTGGACGATAAAATGCACGCGCGTTCTATCGGACCATACTCCCTCATTACACAGCAACCGCTGGGTGGTAAGGCACAGTTTGGTGGTCAGCGTTTTGGTGAGATGGAGGTATGGGCACTGGAAGCATATGGTGCTGCCAATATCCTGCAGGAACTGCTTACTATTAAATCAGATGATATCGTAGGTCGTGCGAAAGCTTATGAATCAATTGTGAAAGGCGACAACATTCCGAAAGCCGGCGTGCCTGAGTCCTTCAACGTATTGATCCACGAGTTACGCGGTCTGGGTCTGGATCTGAAATTTGACTAAGAGCTTTTAGCTACCAGCCATTCGCAGCAAGTGCGGATGGCTGATAGCTTTGATATTTCGCAGGAATAAATTTTTTGTCGCTGACCCTGAACAGCAGCGGCTAACAGCTAAAAGCTAATAACAGATGGCTATCAAGAAAGAAAATCGTCCTAAATCAAATTTTAACAGCATTACCATTAGTCTGGCTTCTCCTGATGTGATTCTGGAGCGTTCATACGGTGAAGTGCTGAAACCTGAAACCATCAACTACCGTACTTACAAGCCGGAACGTGATGGTTTGTTCTGCGAAAGGATTTTTGGTCCTGTAAAGGATTACGAATGCTATTGCGGAAAATATAAACGTATCCGTTATAAGGGTATCGTTTGCGACCGTTGTGGTGTGGAAGTAACTGAGAAAAAAGTGCGTCGCGAAAGAATGGGACATATTCGTCTTGTCGTTCCCGTTGTACACATCTGGTACTTCAAATCTCTCCCAAATAAAATCGGCTACCTCCTGGGTATGTCCTCCAAAAAACTGGAGACGATCATCTACTACGAACGTTATGTAGTAATCCAGGCCGGCGCCAAACAGGAAAAAGGTATGAACTACGGTGACCTGCTCACTGAAGAAGAATACCTGGATATCCTGGATACCCTGCCTAAAGACAATCAACTGTTACCGGATGAAGATCCTAACAAGTTCATTGCTAAAATGGGTGCGGAAGCGGTAGAAATGATGCTGGCCCGTATCGACCTGGACAGCCTCTCCTACCAGCTGCGTAACCAGGCAGCCACCGAAACCTCCCAGCAACGTAAAGCGGAGGCCCTGAAACGCCTGAGCGTGGTGGAAGCCTTCCGTGAAGCTAACAGCCGCGTGGAAAACCGTCCTGAATGGATGGTAATGCAATATATCCCTGTCGTTCCGCCTGAACTGCGTCCGCTGGTTCCGCTGGATGGTGGCCGTTTCGCGTCTTCCGACCTGAATGACCTCTACCGCAGGGTAATTATCCGTAACAACCGTCTGAAACGCCTGATCGAAATCAAGGCGCCTGAAGTGATCCTGCGTAACGAAAAACGTATGCTGCAGGAAGCGGTAGACTCCCTGTTCGACAACTCCCGCAAATCCAACGCGGTGAAAGCGGAAGGCGGTCGCGCCCTGAAATCACTCTCCGACGTACTGAAAGGTAAACAAGGCCGTTTCCGTCAGAACCTCCTCGGTAAACGTGTGGACTACTCCGGTCGTTCCGTAATCGTGGTGGGCCCTGAACTGAAACTGCACGAGTGCGGTCTGCCAAAAGATATGGCGGCAGAGCTGTTCAAACCATTTATTATCCGTAAACTGATCGAAAGAGGTATCGTTAAAACCGTGAAATCAGCTAAAAAGCTGGTGGATCGTAAAGAAGCGGTAGTTTGGGATATCCTGGAGAATGTACTGAAAGGTCACCCGGTGATGCTCAACCGTGCCCCAACACTGCACCGTCTTTCTATTCAGGCCTTCCAGCCTAAACTCGTGGAAGGTAAAGCTATCCAGCTGCACCCGCTCGTGTGTTCCGCGTTCAACGCCGACTTCGATGGTGACCAGATGGCGGTACACGTGCCTTTGAGCAACGCCGCAATCCTGGAAGCTCAACTCCTGATGCTGTCTTCCCACAACATCCTCAACCCGCAGAACGGTACGCCGATCACCCTGCCTTCACAGGACATGGTACTCGGTCTGTACTACATCACCAAGGGTAAGAAAACCATGGGCGATGACATCGTAAAAGGAGAAGGAAAAGCTTTCTACTCTGCTGAAGAAGTTATTATCGCATATAACGAGGGCCAGGTAGACCTGCACGCACACATCCGCGTTAAAGCCGATGTACGCAACGCTAAAGGCGAACTGGAAAGAAAACTGATCGAAACCACCGTTGGTCGCGTGATGTTCAACCAGTTTGTACCAAAAGCCGCAGGTTACGTAAACGCCCTGCTCACCAAAAAATCCCTGCGTGAAATCATCGGTGATATCATCAAATACACGAACATCCCAACCACTGCGAAGTTCCTGGATGATATCAAACAGTTAGGTTTCCGTACGGCATTCCGTGGTGGTCTGTCCTTTAACATCAACGACCTGATCATCCCTGACGTTAAGCAGGAAATGATCGACAGCGCTGCAAGCGAGGTAGACGAAGTTTGGGACAACTACAACATGGGTCTGATCACCAACAACGAACGTTACAACCAGATCATCGACATCTGGTCCCGCGTGGATACCAAAGTAACCGAAACGCTCATCCGCGAGCTGGCTACCGATAAACAAGGTTTCAACTCTGTTTATATGATGCTGGATTCCGGTGCGCGTGGTTCCAAACAGCAGATCAAACAGCTGGCCGGTATCAGGGGTCTGATGGCTAAACCTCGTAAGTCTGGCTCTACCGGTTCCGAGATCATCGAAAACCCGGTATTGTCCAACTTTAAAGACGGTCTGAACGTATTGGAATACTTCATTTCTACGCACGGTGCCCGTAAAGGTCTTGCGGATACGGCGCTGAAAACAGCGGATGCGGGTTACCTGACCCGTCGTCTGGTGGACGTTGCTCAGGACGTTGTTATCAACGAAGAAGACTGCGGAACCCTGCGTGGTATCGCTACTTCAGCGCTGAAAGACAACGAGGAAGTGGTAGAACCACTGTACGACCGTATCCTGGGACGTACTTCCCTCCACGATGTATTCGATCCGCATACCGATGAGCTGATCGTAGCCGGCGGTGAGGAAATCACAGAAGATATCGCTAAACGCATTGAAGACAGCGCTATCGAAACCGTGGAAATCCGCTCCGTACTGACTTGCGAAAGCCGTCGTGGCGTGTGTGTGAAATGTTACGGTAAAAACCTGGCAACCGGTTATACCGCGCAGAAAGGTGATGCCGTGGGTATCATCGCTGCACAGTCCATCGGTGAGCCTGGTACACAGCTGACACTGCGTACCTTCCACGTGGGTGGTGTGGCTGGTTCTACTTCCGTTGAATCCGGCCTGACCGCTAAATTCGAAGGTACCGTTCAGTTCGACGGTCTCCGTACCACTACCTACGAAAACGCCGAAGGCGACAAAGTACAGGTGGTTATCGGCCGTACCGGTGAGCTCCGTATCATGGATGTTAAAAATGATCGCCTCCTGATCACCAACAACATCCCTTACGGTTCTACCCTCCTGGTGAAAGACGGTCAGAAAATCTCCAAAGGAGATCAGATCTGTACCTGGGATCCATTCAACGCCGTTATCGTGTCTGAAATCAATGGTAACATCCGTTTCGACAACATCCTGGAAGGTATCACCTTCCGTGAAGAAGCCGACGAACAGACCGGTCACCGCGAGAAAGTGGTTATCGAAACCAAAGACAAAAACAAAATTCCTTCCATTGTTGTAGAAGGCAACAAAGAAGTGAAATCATACAACCTGCCGGTTGGTTCTCACATCGTAATCGATGAGGGAGACAGCGTGAAATCAGGTCAGGTAATCGTGAAGATCCCACGTGTACTCGGCAAACTGCGCGATATCACGGGTGGTCTGCCACGTGTAACCGAGCTGTTCGAGGCACGTAACCCAAGCAACCCTGCCATCGTTTCTGAAATCGACGGTGTGGTAGCTTTCGGTAACATCAAACGTGGTAACCGTGAGATCATCATCGAGAGCCGCGAAGGTCAGATCAAGAAATACCTGGTGCCATTGACCCGCCACATCCTGGTGCAGGACGGCGACTTCGTGAAAGCCGGTACTTCCCTGTCCGACGGTTCTACCACCCCTGCTGACATCCTGGCCATTAAAGGTCCGTTTGCAGTACAGGAATACCTGGTGAACGAAATTCAGGAAGTGTACCGCTTACAGGGTGTGAAGATCAACGATAAACACATCGAAGTGATCGTGCGCCAGATGATGCGTAAAGTAAACATTGAAGATCCGGGAGATACCCGCTTCCTGGAAGGCGATACCGAAGACAGGTTCGACTTCTTCGAAGAAAACGACCTCATCTTCGATAAGAAGGTGGTAACAGACGCCGGTGACTCCACTACCCTGAAAGCTGGTCAGATCGTGACCCTCCGCCAGGTGCGTGAAGAAAACTCCCTGCTGCGTCGTGCAGACAAGAAACTGGTTGAATTCCGCGATGCGCAGCCAGCTACTTCCAGTCCGCTGTTACAGGGTATCACCAAAGCTTCCCTGGGTACGCGCAGCTGGATTTCCGCAGCGTCCTTCCAGGAAACTACCAAGGTACTGTCTCAGGCAGCTATCAACGGTAAGATCGATGATATGATGGGCTTGAAAGAGAACGTTATCACCGGTCACCTGATCCCTGCCGGTACAGGTTTACGTGAATTCGAAAACATGATCGTAGGTTCCAAGGAAGAATACGACATCCTGGCATCTTCCAAAGAAGTATTCCAGTTTGATGAAGAAGAATAGTGCGTAAGCATGCTGATATTAAGCAAAGCCGCTCCTGTAAAGGGGCGGCTTTCTTGCTTTATAGCCTGTATAAGCGTATCTATTTAATCGATAATTGCGCGTACAAATATGCCGTAGTTTTATTCCCAAATCATGCGATATGGGAATCATTGTTCAGCAAACCTATACCCGTCAGCAGGAAATTGTGAACGGGTTGATACACGCGGCAGGAGTTATTTTTGGAGTGAGCGCATTGCCCGTACTGACGGCCATCGCCGCTATTCATGGCAACACGCCCGGCATAGTAGGGGCGGGCATTTACAGCTTTTGCTTCATTCTCCTCTTTACCAATTCCACGGTGTACCACCTCAGCCTGGAACCATATGTAAAAAAAATTTTCCTCGTACTGGATCACATCAGTATCTACTTCCTGATCGCGGGCACCTACACGCCGTTCTTGCTGGTGTATATGCTCAACAGCTTCGGCATCACGCTGCTCTGCATCCTCTGGGGCCTGACGCTGGTAGGCGTATTCTTCAAAATCTGGTTCACCGGCCGCTTCGATATTTTATCCACCATCATCTACCTGGCCATGGGCTGGATCATGGTCATAGGAGGGAAGCGGTTTTTCGAAAATATGCCCATGCCGGTGATCGTCATGCTGTTTGCAGGCGGCATTTTATATTCGGCCGGCGTCTTCTTCTACATTTGGGATAAATACAAATTCACCCACGCCGTATGGCATTTCCTGGTGCTGTCGGCCGCCATCTGCCACTATGTGGCGGTACTGCTGGCGGTTTAATAAACAATAATTTTTTTTGGTTGGGGGAAAAAATATGGCCGCACTGCGCAGTGTCCCGTCCGCGGAAATCACGGCCGCCGCATTGTTCCATCGCCACGGGGCCATGCCAATGCGGCCCCTGCGCCGTCAGGCCCGGCGTAATATTTGCCCGTAACCGGCCCCGTGCCGCGAATAATTGTTTGATACCAATTAAAAGTTATTTTTGAGTTCCTAAATTGATCCGGATCTGATGAAAAAGTTTTTAGTAATGGCGTTAGCGGCGATGGCCCTGATGGCAGCGTGTAAGAAAGACAGCGACAGCGCTATCCCGCAGACATCCTCCAACTTTATGTTCTTCAACGGGGTGCCTAATACCACCTTCGGGGTGCTGATAGATTCAGTACGCATCTCTTCCGGTGTGCCTTTCGGGCAGGCGACTGCCTACCGTTCTTTTAAGGCGCAGGCCTATAACTTGTATTTGTATAATACGGCAGCACCCAATGTACTTATTAACTTTGGCCAGGTCAATCTTCGTAATGGAAAATATATTTCTACCTACCTTGGTATAGATACCACCAACGCTATACCGGGCGGGTTAAGGCTGACACTGGCCGAGGACGACCTCTCCGCCGTTCCGGCGCAACAGGCGAGATACAGGGTGGTAGATATGAGCGATACCTATAAAACCCTCAGGAACAACAAAACCGCATTGGCAATGGACTTCCGGGTGGATAGCAGTCGCTACATCTACGGCTTCAGGGCGATGCAGTTCACCGCCTTTTCAACTTTCAAAACCATCCGGGGCGACAGCTCCTATAAGCTGAACGTCAACTGGGTGGATTCCACCAAACAGTTGGGAACCTTCCCCATGAATCTGCAGAGCGGCAAGGTGTACACCTTTGTAGCTACCGGCAATGCGCTGGATTCCCTGAATTTTAAAGTATTTGCGATCCAGCATAACTAAAATGCCTATATTGGCGCCAAAGCGGCTGAATCCTGCTATGGGAGGGCAAACCGCCGCCGGTTAAGTTAAAACATAGCTAAAAATCCAAAACAATATTTGAAAATCCGGCAAAAGCTTTATTTTAGCCGTTCTAATTACAACACTGTAGAAAATCTACCCTTAAACATGCGCACTCGTAATCAAATCGTAACAAAAGGATTATTGGCCACACTGACAGCAGGCTTGTTCATGGCGTGCCAGAACAACAAAACTGCGAACAATGCACCGGCTGCATCAACCACTAATACTGCTGCTACAGCTGCTGCCAGCTTCAAAATTGCGTATGTTGACTTAGATTCTCTGGAAGCGCGTTTTGAGTACTTTAAAGAAAAGAGAGCAGAGCTGGAGAAGAAACAACAGTCTATGGATAATACCCTGCAAGCCAAAGCGCGCAGTCTGCAGAATGAGTTTGAAGATCTGCAGCGCAGAGCGCAGACGCTGACCCAGGAGCAGGGCGAAAACGCACAACGCAGTATCCTGGCCAAAAAGCAACAACTGGAGCAGGAAGCGGCACAAATGCGCGCTACGTACTCCGAGCAGGAAGCTAAGTTCAACGATGAGCTGCAGACCCGCCTGGACAACTTCCTGGAAGCCTACAACAAGGACAAACGTTTTGCTTACATCTTCTCTTACCGCAAAGGCGTAAGTAATATCCTCTGGAAAGATTCCAACTACGATATTACTGCCGATGTGATCAAAGGCATGAATGAGCAGAGCGCTACTCCGGCAAAATAAGCATCCTGCATGCACAATCTTGTAGAAAATTACTACCTTATAGTCCTGGTTCATTGAGCCAGGATTTTTTTTGTACTTCTACTTTAACTTATGGAAATCAACCAAACTAAATCATTCAAGCCCACGCTGGGTTTACTCGATGCCACTATGGTAGTAGCCGGTTCCATGATCGGCTCCGGGATATTTCTTGTTACCGCGGAAATTGCACGCAATGTGGGCGGCGCCGGCTGGATCACCGCCATGTGGGTACTGGCAGGCGTGGTCACCCTCATCGCCGCATTGAGTTACGGCGAGCTGTCCGGCATGTATCCCAAAGCAGGCGGCCAGTACGTGTACCTCCGGGAAGCCTACAATCCCTTCATCGCCTTCCTCTTCGGATGGACGCAGTTCGGCGTCATTCAAACAGGTACCATCGCCGCGGTGGCAGTAGCGTTTGCAAAATTTACCGCCTACCTCGTGCCGGGCTTCAGCGAAAAGAACCTGCTGTTCGAATCGTCCCTGTTCAATATCTCCGCAGCGCAGATCGTGGCGATCATCTCCATCGTGATCCTAACGTACATCAATACACGCGGCGTAAAACACGGCAAGGCCATACAAACGGTATTTACACTGGCCAAGCTGCTGTCCTTATTCGGCCTGATTATTTTCGGCTTCCTGCTGGGCGCCAAAGCAGAAATATGGAACGCCAACTGGGAAAACGCCTGGGCAGCCAATTCCCTCAGCCTGACGGACGGTAATATGGTAACGGCCGCCCTCAGCGGGATTGCCCTGATGGGCGCCATCGCTATCTCCATGAAAGGCTCCCTGTTTTCCAGCGATGCCTGGAACAACGTTACTTTCATTGCAGCGGAAATCAAGAACCCGCAGAAAAATATCGGTCGCTCCCTCTTCCTCGGCACCCTGATCGTAACCATCATTTACGTGAGCGCCAACCTCATGTACCTCGCGGTTTTACCGATTAAGGACATCGCGTTCGCAGCCAACGACCGCGTAGGCGTAGCAGCGGCCGAGCAGATTTTTGGCAGCACCGGCAGCATGGTGATCGCAGTGATGATCATGATTTCCACCTTCGGCTGTAACAACGGACTGATTTTGTCCGGCGCCCGTATCTACTACACCATGGCGCAGGACAAGCTCTTTTTCAAAGGAGCGGGAGAGCTGAATGCCCACAGCGTACCGGCGAAAGGCCTGTGGATACAGTGCTTCTGGGCATCGTTCCTGTGTTTGACCGGGCGTTATAACGACTTGCTGGCGCTGGTCATCTTTGGCGTATTACTCTTTTACATCCTCACTATCCTGGGCATATTTATCCTGCGGAAGAAGCGTCCGGAGCTGGAACGGCCCTATAAAGCATTTGGGTATCCCGTGTTACCTGCCATCTACATCGTGGTAGCGTTGGGGTTAGCATTGCTGCTGCTTCGCTTCGAAGCCCGCTATACCTTGCCAGGCCTGGGTATCATCCTGCTCGGCGTACCGTTATATTATCTAGCTATGAGCCGGCAACGCAGGCAGACAGCAGGATAAACCGCTAAAATTTTAACACAAACGTTGTATGAAAAAAATGGGCCACTGCACATAATATTGCAGTGGCCCACTTTAATTTGCATCAAGAGGCAGAGAGATAATGAGGCGGCAGTTTCCCCGATTAGTAGTAAATGATTTGAAACCCTGAAATTAAATCGGCCCTTTAGGACATCACAATGAGGAAATGAGTTTGATAGTCCGGCATCAAAGAACCACTTAAGCCTATTGATTGTTCCCGCTGCGAAGGCAGTAATTGAAATGTGACTGATCAATGTGACTGGATTGTTTTTTGAAACCCTCAAAAATTTTTGCCATAGAGTAATGTGTACTTCTTTTAAAAAAATTACAGTTCAAAAATATTTATACAAGCGCTGACGGGCTATGCTATTGTTTTAGCAGTACGTTGGCGGGAGTAACAAATTATGAGGTAATGACCTTGCGGGATTAAACATCCACAAGATAACCATTGATGCCTACACGATTTGCATTCTCGAACATTCACATGACAATCTTTTACAATAAGCGTATGGTTTCAACCGTGCGCTTTTTTATTTTCCCTAAAATCCCCGGGAAATAACCCGCTTTGCGAGATATGGAAATTCTTTCTAATTTTGACAGATGTTTACTCAACTGTGCAATCAGATTTTTAACCAGAGCATACTGGATTACCACCAGTATAACGATGTGCATCGCGCCATCAGCAATCCATATGACAAAAGCAGCATTGAGCACCTGCTTTATTTGAAAAACTGGATCGACACCGTGCAATGGCACCTGGAAGACATCATCCGCGACCCGAATATCGACCCGGTGGAAGCGCTGGGCATCAAGCGCTGGATTGATAAGTCGAACCAGGAACGCACGGATGTAGTGGAATATATCGACAGCTATTTCCTCGAAAAATACAAATCTGTAACGCCGGCTGCGGACGCGGCAATCAACACCGAGAGCCCGGCCTGGGCAATCGACCGCCTCTCCATCCTGGCGCTGAAGATCTATCACATGCAGGAAGAGGCTACCCGTGAGGATGCTACCCCGGAGCACAGGGAAGCCTGCCAGCGCAAGCTGGACATCCTGCTGGAGCAGCGCCGCGACCTGGGTACCGCCATTGAAGAACTGCTCACAGATATCGCAGCAGGCAGGAAGTACATGAAAGTCTACAAACAGATGAAGATGTACAACGATCCTGCGCTGAATCCCGTGCTGTATAAAGGCGCGCAATAACCGCATTCACTCATTCAAATCCGAATACTTTGGCAGCTGCAGCAACCGGACGTACACTGCTCGTCTTCCGCTTTTCCGCGTTGGGCGATATGGCCATGACCATTCCCGTCATGAAACAGGCGTTGGACAGCCATCCTGACCTGCAGATCGTTTTTGTGTCCAATAAAAACTGGGGTGCGCTCACGGAGGGGATTCCCCGCCTGACTTTTTATCCGGCGGACTTTAAGGGCGTCCATAAAGGGATTCCCGGCCTGTACCGGTTATTCCGGGAGCTGCGGCGCCAGTTCAATATTGCCGCGGTAGCGGACCTGCACAACGTGCTGCGGTCTAAAATCGTGAGTACCTTTTTCCGGCTGACGGGGGTACGGGTGCGTACCATCGATAAAGGCCGGGCTGAAAAAAAGGCCCTTACCCGCCAGGAAAATAAGGTGCTGCAACCCCTGACCTCCACCATTGAACGCTACGCAACAGTATTCCGGCAACTGGGCATCCAACTGGAAATGGGCACAAAGCCCGTTTTTAGCCCCAGGGAGCTGACGGAAGCCGCCAGGGCGGTAGTGGGCGCCAAAGGTCTCGAAAAATGGATAGGAATAGCTCCTTTCGCCACTTACCGGGAAAAGATGTACCCGCTGGAGAAAATGGAAGAGGTGATTGCGGCCTTATCTTCCCGCCCCAACCATAAAATACTGCTCTTCGGCGGTGGGAAAAATGAAGCCGCGCTATTACAGGAACTGGCGGGCAAATATCCCAATACCGTTTCGCTGGCCGGCAGGTTTTCCCTGAAGGACGAGCTGACGGTGATCAGTCAGCTGGACCGTATGATCAGCATGGACTCCGCCAATATGCACCTGGCTTCTTTATTCGGCGTGCCAGTGGTATCCGTCTGGGGCGCCACCCATCCGTTTGCCGGCTTCATGGGCTATGGGCAGTCGGAAAGCGATGCCGTACAGATAAATGACCTCCCATGCCGGCCTTGTTCCGTGTTCGGCAATAAGCCTTGTTTCCGGGGCGATCATGCCTGCATGGAATGGATCAAACCCAACCAGATCACGGAAAAAGCGGGTTTCTAAAATTTTTTTTGCAGATTCAAAAAAAGTTATACTTTTGCCATCCCAAACAAAGGGGGCCTTGCCCGATAGTATAAGGGTAGTACATCAGATTTTGGTTCTGACTGTCTTGGTTCGAATCCAGGTCGGGCAACACAAGGTTAAAAGCCGCAGATTATATCTGCGGCTTTTTTATTTTCTGCTGAGATGGTGGGTATTGGCCGGTATCCAATGCCGGCTGTGCAGGCGGCGGTATTCTATGGCCAAGATAGATCCGGAGTGAATAGGGGGGAGCAATGAAAGTAGGTTCCATTTCCCCTTCCATGAGTTGAAAAGCATCCCGCAGGCTTTGGTCATATTCATCCGATGAAAAAGGATATAATCTGCTATGGTAGTCATCCGGGGTATAACTATGCAGCCACCAGACTTTATAGTGTGGAAGTCCTTTTACGGCTGGAATAAATTTGTACCATGGAAAAGTATCCAGGTCAGGAAGGTGCCTTTTTATGAAGTCCATAAACAGCCTGGTGCTGTTTTTTGAAAACACTATTGGCTCTACCAGCCGGCCATTATCATATTCCAGTTTGATCGCATAGATGCTAGTTTTCCCATCCTCGGTGATTGGGAATGGAGCAGTGGGCGCAGCGCTGAAATAATCTATATACCTCGGGTAAGTAATACCTTCCTGCGCGTAGCAACAACAGGTTGTTACCAGCAGGAGCAGGATTAAGACGCTTTTCATGGAATAATGTTTTTAAATAGATCACCAAAAGCACTATTTACATTTTGTGCCGGAAACTCCAACCTTAAAGTTGGTGTAAGTGAATTCAATCCTATTTCGGTCACTTTGTGGTAAGGACAGATATTGACTGGTTGATTGCAATCCGCTCCATACTAGCGCTTCTGCATCCGTCGGTGACAAATTGGGATACATTTCTATCAGGGCTGTCTTCATTTTATCAAAAAAATCCGTTCCTGCCATTTGTCCATGGTCCCATGGATCATTGCTTTTATTATACTCCAGCCTGTAATAAGCATGCAATATCTCATGCATAATAGTAGCAGCAATGTATTCCCTGGATCCATTGCCAAGATTCGAATTAATCGTTATATCAAATGTCATATAATTTCCTGATTTTGACCCTTGGGTAAAGCCATCTTGGGAGTAGGATAAAGGGGTATCACGGAAAATCGCAGTAACCGTCTTGTCAAATTGAAAACAAGTTCTTAATAATTCTGCAATGGAGCTGGTAAGTTTGTTCATACTCATCTGGCCCAGGGTCGCCGAGATACATGGGTTATTGATGGAGTTTCTTATATCTGTCAGCATCACCGGAGGCAGGGTAGTGTTGCCCGGAGTAGTACCTCCTCCTCCGCCTGTACCACCGCCACCACCGCCACTGCCTTCATCAGGAGGTAACTCCTGCCAGTCCCCCGGGCTATTGCCACCACTATCACCACCACTGGCTATATAACAATAAGTGTTGGAAAAATTAAACTGCCAGGGGCCACCATTTACCTGGTAATAATAGTTAATCGTGACACAACTCATTGTTGCCGCCGTGTTTAAGCTATTGTTGCCGGCCCTTCGGGCTGTGGGATTAATCACCTTGCCGGAATCCATGGCTAGCCGCTTTTGGTTGTTGCCTGCCCAATCCTGCATGAACAGGAAGCCCGAGAAACCAGTGGCGTTTGATCCGGTAGGAATAGTACGCATGACAATATTTTGGTAAACACTGTCCTTGTCTTTAAAGATTAATAGATAATCTTTGAATCGAATGGGAAGGATATGATCATCAAAGGTGACGCCCTGGGCGCCTTCAATTGCAAGCGGTATCTGGACAACCGTTCCCCTGCTTAACCGTCGGACGGTTGCGGCTTCCCATTGTGGCCCGCCATGATCAAAGCTGCCTTCTATCCTGGCGTTGCTGCCGGCGTTGGCAGATACAAGTTGCTGTTCAAAATAATTACGTGCGGCCTGGATAATATCCGACTGCTGTTGCTGCGGAGGTAGCGCACTTTTTGAGCATCCCAATGCAAATAGGATCAGTACTAAAAATAGGAATCTGGATAACGACATATATATGTATTTGGTTGAAAAAGCAGATCACAAGGCTACATACATTTAAACCGGGAAGTTTGGGCAACAAGCCACGTGCACTAGGTCATTACCAAAATAACTTATTTCATTGAAATTTTTTATTCAATTTTTTGCAGGGGATGAGGTAATTTATAGGTGTTCGGTTTTATATTTTTGTGTTCGGAATCGAACAGTTTCAGGATTGTTTAGAATTGATTATCAGTAATTTGTCGCGTGGCATTCTATTAGTTGACCCAATTCAAATTTCTCATGTATGATCCGCAACTACCTGAAATCCGCCTGGCGCAATTGTAAGTCCAATCCGGGCTATACACTGCTGAATGTATCAGGGTTAGCTATAGGCATGGCTGTAACGCTGCTCATAGGTTTGTGGGCTTATGACCAGTATTCCTACAATAAATTCCTGCCGGATTACAGGCAGGTGTATCAGCTTAAAACCAATTATATCAATAATGACGGGCAGATGGAAACCATGCCCTGGGTATCTATTCCCTTAACGGAAGGAATGCGCCAGGAGATAACCGGTGTGGAAAAGGCAGCCATTACGGACATTTTCTCCAAACGCACCTTCGTGGTGGGGGATAAGAAGTACGAATTTACCGGCGGCGGCGCAGGCGAGGACTTCCTCGATATTTTCCGTATTCCCGTGCTGAAAGGCGGCAGGGATTTGTTACAGGACCCTAACAGTATAGTGCTGACCAGATCTACGGCCAAAGCATTATTTGGAGATACAGATCCGCTTAATAAAATTGTAAAGGTAGACAACCAGCTCAACCTCCGGGTAACAGGCGTAATAGCGGATGTTCCTCCGAATGCCAGCGTGCCGTTTGACTTTGTTTTCCCATTTAAAGCACTGCTTCCCGTCAATGAATGGATGCAGAAAGCACGTACCGATTTTGGCAACAATTCCTTTACCTGTTTTGTGAAGCTGGCGCCCGGCGTAAATCCTGACCAGGTTGCAAAACAGGCGTCGCAACTGATTCAGAAAGGCCTGGGCGATAACCATTTAACCGCGATGCTACATCCGGCATCACTGTGGCGGCTATATGACAAAGTTGAAAATGGTAAGCCCGCCGGCGGGTTTATCAGTTATGTACGCATGTTCATGAGCATAGGCATATTGATCCTGATCATTGCCTGCATCAATTTTGTAAACCTCTCCGTTGCGCAATCAGATAAACGCGCCAAAGAAGTAGGCGTGCGTAAAGCGATTGGCTCGGGTAAGGCCGAGCTGATCATACAATTCCTCACCCAATCTTTTTTACTCACGCTCATGGCTACGGTATGCAGCCTGCTGATATTAGCCTTCGCATTGCCATCTTTCAATGCGCTTGCCGGCAGCAACCTGCAACTGCCGTACGACAAGCCTGCCGCATGGGCAGTACTGCTGGCGTTTATTGTACTGGTCACTTTGCTGGCCGGCAGCCGTCCCGCATTTGTACTATCCTCCCATCGCCCGGTTATTGTGCTGAAAGGATTAAAAGAGCCAGGCCACAAGGGCAGTGGAGTGATGAAGACGATGGTGATTATTCAGTTTGCCGCTTCCATAGCTTTGATTATCGCTACAGCCACTATTTATCAGCAGATACAATACGGAAAATCCCGGCCTACCGGTTATAATATTTCCGGGCTCGTAGCCACAGACATGACGCTCGAACTGAACCGCAATTTCAGGGCGCTGAAAAACGACCTCCTGGCATCCGGCGCCGTGACGGCTGTCACCGCCGCTACCAGCCCAACTACAGCAGTATGGTCGCACAGCGTTATAAACGATTGGCAGGGTAAAACCGCTGCATCCGGCAATTACCTGAACGTGGCAAGGGTATCGGTACTGGAAGATTACTTTGCTACCACCGGCATGCAAATCAAAGAGGGTAGGGACTTCCACAGCACTATCGCTGCTGATTCAAATGCGGTGATTGTGAACGAAGCCGCTGTAAAGCAGATGGGGCTTACATCTCCCATAGGCCAAATCATTACCTGGGGCGGCGATAAGCGGGCAGAGATAGTGGGTGTGGTAAAAGATGCGCTCATGGTATCGCCGTTCACCCCCTGCGAGCCTACAATTTTTCATCACAGCGAAAAGAACGGCACGGTGATCTATCGCCTGTCGCCAACAATGCCTACGGCGGATGCGCTGAAAATAACCGGGCGTATTTTTCAACAATACAATCCAATGTACTTGTATAACTACACCTTTGCAGATGTGGATTACCAGCAGAAGTTCAGGATGGAAACGCTGACGGGCAAGCTGGCAGGGATCTTCGCCGTACTGGCCGTTTTCGTTTCCTGCCTCGGGTTATTGGGCCTGGCGGCTTTAACCGCTGCTACCCGCACCAAAGAGATTGCCATCCGCAAGGTAATGGGGGCCTCTGTTTCAAATCTCTGGCTGCTGCTGAGTACACAGTTTGTCATACTGGTGTTGATCGGCGGGGCGATTGCCATACCGGTAGCGTGGCTGGGGCTGAATTCCTGGCTGAGCAAATACACTTATCATACGCAACCCAGTCCGTTGTTATTTGCCTCGGCATTATTGCTGGCGGTGCTGATCACCGTATGTACGGTGAGTTACCAGGCGATCCGCGCGGCATTGCTCAATCCTGTACACAGTCTCAAATCACAATAAGTTGATTGATCCCATAAGAAACAAGGGCCGGATTATTCCGGCCTTTTTGTTTCAATGACATGTGAAAAAAAAGGGAGCAACACGCACTGTTACTCCCTCCCGTTTATAATGAGATTAAACTATATCGCTTTCAGCGTATTCGTCAGCAACTGATAAAACCTTTCCACAGATGATATCTGCACTCTTTCCTTAGGCGAATGCGCATCCAAAATAGTTGGACCAAATGAAATCATATCCATACCAGGCAGGTGGGAGCCGAGTATGCCGCATTCCAGGCCTGCATGTACTGCCCCCACTTCCGGCGTTTTGCCATACTGCGCCTCAAACAGCTTAGTCATAATCCCGAGGATTTCAGAATTCGGGTTAGGCTTCCAGCCGGGGTAGCCGCCTTCCTGGTTAATCTCGCAACCGATATTTTCCAGGCCTGCCCTTACCGCGTAAGCCACATCCTCTTTGGTACTATCCACGCTGCTGCGTTGCAGGGATTGTGTGGTGAAAACGCCGTCTTTGACGAGCACGCGCGCCAGGTTGGTAGAAGCTTCTACCAGCCCGCTGATTTCAGGGCTCATCCTGTAAACCCCGTTTGGCATGGCATACAGGGCACGGGTCAGTTTTTCAAAATATGCCGGCTCCATCATGAGGCCAGGATTAGTCGCCTTTTTCAACTCGATGGTTAAGTCTTTTTCGATAGCGCTGTATTCTTCTTTCAGCGTAGCGGTGAAGCTGCTGATAAACTCCAGGAAATCCGCTTCTTCCGCTTTGGAGATCAGTACCTGTGCAGTGCTTTCCCTCGGGATGGCATTACGCAAACTTCCCCCGTTTATGCTTACCAGTTGTATATCAAACAGGGGCTGCGCTTTATACAGCAGCCGGTTCATGAGCTTGTTGGCGTTGCCTCTGCCTTTGTGGATATCCATACCGGAGTGCCCGCCCAGTAATCCTTTCAGTTCGATGATGTAAGAGAGGAAGCCATCGCCGGCAGGCACCTGCTGGTATTCCCCGCGGGTATTGGTGTCCAGCCCGCCCGCGCAACCTATCGTAAAGGCATGTTCTTCCTCTGTATCCAGGTTCAGCAGGATGCTGCCGCTGATCATGGATGGGTCCAGCTGTATGGCGCCCGTCATCCCGGTCTCCTCATCAATGGTAAACAGCGCCTCCAACGGGCCATGTTGCAAACTTTTATCAGCCAGTATAGCCATAATCGCCGCCACGCCGATGCCATTGTCTGCGCCAAGCGTCGTCCCCCGGGCTTTTACCCAGTCGCCATCGATATACATATCAATGCCTTGCGTATCAAAGTCGAAATTGGTATCGTTGTTTTTCTGATGCACCATATCCAGGTGGGATTGCAGCACCACCGTTTTCCTGCCTTCCATACCAGGGGTAGCAGGTTTTTTAATCACGACGTTGCCCGCTTTATCCCGCGTAGCAGGCAGGCCCAGCTGCTCTCCGAATTTGATCACAAATTCAATAGCTGCCGCCTCTTTTTTAGAAGCCCTTGGGATCGCGTTCAGTGCGGCGAAATAGGACCACAGTGCCTGTGGCTGAAGGTCTTTCCATTCCATTGTTGTAACGTTTTAGTAGCTATTTCCACGGAAATAACGGGCTCAATTTAACGAATATCAAACGGCCATGGCTATATTTTTTTCTGAAATTATTTGCGGTTTTAAAATCGCGTTGTATATTTGTCTACAGTTTTAGTAGACTATTTAGAATTTACCACCACCAGTCGCCATTTCTGGCGAAAGTCTTTGTTCCCACCACACAAAGCACCTTATTACTTTATTGAAGTTACCTCCGGGGTAGCCCGGTCAACCATGTAAATTTTTTCAACCATGAATCAGTTATCGCGTTATCAACAGCCATCATCCAATACGTTACCGGCCGGTGCAATGCCTGCCTGCTGTTGTTGTTAACGGAAATTGTTCCATCTCTTTTAATCCTGCCCGAACATCCGGCCATTACACGCCGGCAGGAGCTTCTATTGCTTTACATCTCCTTACATACTCATTGTTATGATGTCTAATTATATACGACATACCTTATTGCTTGCTGCATTATTATTTCCTGTTGCGGAGTTGCTGGCGCAGGCGCCGGTTATACTCAAAGGAAAGGTAATCGACAGCAAAACCCTGGAAGCCCTGCCAGGCGCCTCTGTACGCATTAAAAGCGGCAAAACGGGCGCGCTGGCAGATGCTACCGGCAACTATCAACTCAGCATCCATCAACTGCCGCAGACCATCGTGGTTTCCTTCATCGGCTATCAGCCGCAGGAGCTGGAAATCACCAAGAATGAACTCAACAAGATCATTAAACTGGAACAGCAGCAATCCCTCTCCGAAGTAGTGGTTACCGCGGTGGGCATCAAAAGCGCCACCCGCTCCCTGGGTTACAGCGTGGGCGAGGTGAAAGGCGCCGCGCTGAAGGAGAGCCGGGAACCCAATATAGTAGCGGCGCTCAGCGGGAAGGTTTCCGGTGTGCAAATCAATAATTCAGGCGGCTCTCCCGGCGGCTCTTCCACGATCAAGATCCGAGGCAACAGTTCCTTGCTGGGCAGCAACGCCCCGCTGTTCATCCTGGATGGCATCCCGGTGGATAACTCCATACAGGATATTTCCCCGGTGTCCAATACCGTATCGCTGGCCACACCCAGCAACCGGGCTATTGACATCAACAGTGCGGACATCGCCAGCGTGACGGTGCTGAAAGGCCCCGCCGCTGCAGCGTTGTACGGCATCCGCGCGGCAAACGGCGCCGTGGTGATCAATACCAAACGTGGCAGCGTACTCACGGATAAATCTTTCGGCGTCACCTACAGCGGCTCTTTCACGGTGGATAAGATCAACCGGCGCATGCAGCCCCGCCAGTACGTCTACAGCAACGGCATCGGCGGGCAGTATGTAAAGCCCGGCACTACCGGTTCGGACGAAAACTGGGGCGCGCTGCTGGATACGCTTACCTACAGTACCCAACCCAGCCCGTTCTATAAAGGCGGCGCTATTGTCGGCAAAAGCGATCCAACTTCCAACGGCGTAGCGGTAGAGCGTTTCAATAATATCGACCGGTTTTACGTGAACGGCTATACGAATGATCATAATGTGAGCTTCTACGGTAACACCGGCAATGCAGGCTATTACTTTTCCTATGGCAACCTGAAACAAACAGGCATTATCCCGACAACAGATTTTTACCGGCAAACCTTCCGGTTTAATGGCGACTATAACGTGAGCAACCGCCTCAAGCTCTCCGGCGGCGTGAATTACATTAAGGACGGCTCCAACAACCGCGCGCTGATGGGCGGCTTCAATACCAACGTAGTAAGGGCGCTCATGAACAGCGCCGCCAATTTCGATATTACCAACGGTTACAGCGAACCCTGGAAACACCCGGAATCCTATAAGCTGCCGGCCACTTCCGCCAAACCATGGGGTGATAGCCGCTCCTACGCCAACGGCATCGGCTGGGATAACCCTTACTGGTCCCTCAACATGAACCCGCAGACCGATGAAGTGAACCGCTTTATCACCTTCGCGGAAGCCAATCTCGACATCACCAGCTGGCTGAAAGCCACTGCGCGCTATGGCGTGGATAATTATACGGACGTGAGAAAGGGTGCTTTTAGTCGCGGTACCTCCGGCGTGCCTACCGGGGCTGTCAACGATGTGAACTACGGCAGGAGGGATAACAACCTGGACGTGCTGCTGGTAGCGGACCACAAGCTGCATAAGGACCTGCAGCTGACGGCCGTGCTGGGGTACAACTATTACAACTCCTGGCGCAACCAGGTAAACACCCGTGGGGACGGGCTCACCATCCCCGGCAATTTCAACATCTCCAATGCGGCCGCTACGCAAACTTTCAACCAAACCATCCGCAAAAAGCTCGTGGCCGGGTATGCCGACCTGAAGCTGGATTACCGGAAATACCTCTACCTGGAAATAACAGGAAGGAATGAGTGGACTTCCACGCTGGCCAAAGGAAAGAACGCATTCTTTTACCCCAGTGTAAGCAGCAGCTTCATATTTACGGACGCGCTGCAATGGCGCAGCAGCATCCTCAATTTCGGTAAAGTGCGGGCTACCTATGCCCAGGTAGGTAATGACGCGGATCCCTATTCCCTGGAAACCTATTACGTACCTACGACCACTTCCGGCTGGATACAGAGCGGCATCAGCTTCCCCTTCAACGGCAAGCAGGGCCTCAGTTACAGCGCTACCATCGGTAACCCTAACCTGAAACCGGAGCGCATCAGCACCTGGGAAGCAGGGCTGGACCTGCACTTCTTCCGGGATAAAACACAACTGGAAGCAGTGTATTACTACAACAGCAGTAAGGACCAGATCATTCCGGTAACGTTGCCTTATTCTACCGGGGCCGCCTATACGCTGACCAATGCCGGTAACATTATCAATAAGGGGCTGGAGCTCAACCTGCAACAAAAAATCATTACCGGCACCCGGTTTAACTGGTCTGCCACGGCATTGTTCAACAAGAATATCAGCAAGGTGAATTACATCACCGATAATATTACCAGCGTAAGTTTAGGCGGTATATGGATGGAAGCCAGGGGCCAGGCCGGCGAGCCCTACGGCGTGTTTTATGGTACGGATGTGAAGCGGAATGCAGCCGGCAAGCCGGTGATAGATGACAACCCTGCCAGCGCCAGCTATGGCTACCCGATTGTAAACAGCACCTTTACGAAAATAGGGGATCCTAATCCTGACTTCAACGTAGGACTGCGCAATGAATTCCATTACGGGGCCTTTACCTTCTCCTTCCTGCTGGACGGCCGTTTCGGGTTCGATATATTCAATGCGCCGCGGCTGCAAATGGTGTTTAACGGTGTGGATGCGTCCACCGTCGCACGCGGCACCCAAACGGTGTTTGACGGCGTAACGGCTTCCAAGGGAACACCCAATACCATACCGGCGGTGCTTTCCCAGGCATGGTACAGGAATACTTTCAGCATTCAGGGTTTGTACGTGGAGCATGACCTCTATTGGGTGAAGCTGAAAGATGTGAACCTGACATATGCGCTGCCGGCGCATATCCTGAAGCCCGCGCATATCAGCGCGGCCAGCATCACGCTTACCGCCCGGAACTTTTTGCTGGCTACAAATTACACCGGCAGCGATCCGGACCTGGGTAGCCGCAATGGCTTGTCGAACGCCTCCGGTATCGACTTCTGGACAACGCCCAATACCAGGAGCTATGGTGTGGCGCTCAACGTTTCCTTTTAACCGATCAACTATTGAACATGGAATTCATTCAACATACCTTAATACGTGTAACCATTGCTGTTAGTCTGTTCATCTTCCCGGTGGCCTGTTCCTTACAGGATATCAATGTGAACCCCGATGCCTCCACCCAAACCTCGGTGAGTGCCGTCCTCACCGGAGCGGAGGTGGCCCTGGCCTTTAACCTGGGCGTCAATGCCGGGCTGATAGCGAACATTTACATCCAGCAGGCTTCGGGCGCCAATGGCGATGCCGCTTCGTTTGACAACTATACTTCGTCGCCTCAGTATTTCAACGCTACTTGGCGGGGATTTTATGTGGATGTGCTGGACGAGCTGAAGATTGTACAGCGCACAGCCACGGAGCAGCGTTTGCCCTATTACAGCGGTATTGCCCGCATCCTCAGTACTTATTCCTTTGCTACGCTGACGGATTTGTTTGGGGATATTCCCTATAAGGATGCGTTGTATGGCAATAAGGTGACTACGCCCGCATTTGATAAGCAGGAAGATATTTATACAGCGCTGCAACTGCAGCTGGATACGGCAATCAGGGAATTGTCCGTGCCGGCGACGGATAATTTCGGAGCGCTGCCCGGTACGGACGATGTGATTTACGGCGGGAATGTGGAACGCTGGAAATCCCTCGCCTACACGCTGAAAGCCCGGTATGCCATACATCTCTCCAGGCTGAACAGCGCTGCTGCCGCGCAGCAGGTCCTCAACGCGTTGTATGATGGAAGCAGGTTCCGTGCGA
The DNA here is from genome assembly GCA_001870995.2 of Chitinophaga sp. CB10. GTDB lineage: Bacteria > Bacteroidota > Bacteroidia > Chitinophagales > Chitinophagaceae > Chitinophaga. Next base: position 119,949 of record MLAV02000005.1, on the reverse strand, counting down.
TCGCGGATAACCAGTCAGATGCGCTGGTGGTCTTTGGCTCAGGCGCCACCAACAGCAATCCTTTCTATCAGCAGAATGCCAACCGCCCCGGCTGGATAGGGCTGGGCGCATCGTTTGTAAATCTGCTCAATGGCAATGAGGTCACCGATGCCCCCACGAAGCCGGAAGGCCTCCTGGTGGACCCCCGCCGTGCGTTTTTCGCGACCCCGTACCCTACCGGCAGCAATACTTTCCGTGGCAGTGCCCCTGGAATTCCCGGAGCGTATTCCGTGATAGGTACTTATTACGGGACGGCAACTTCTCCCATAATAATCAGTAGCTACAGCGAAGCAAAGTTTTTGGAAGCAGAAGCGCGGTACCGCCTCAATGCCCAAGACCCGCTGGTAAAAACTGCGCTGGAAGCCGCCATCAAAGCCTCTTTTGCAAGGGTGATCAGCAGCAGTGCGGACCCCTATGCCACTCCTGAAAAACAACAGGCATACATTGCGGCAAAAATTGCCAACCCGGATCTGAATACGATCATCACCCAAAAATATATCGCGCTGTTTTTACAACCGGAAGCCTGGACGGACTACCGCCGTACGGGGTATCCGGCGATACCTCCCGCGAAAGACGCTACCAGCGCGGCTAATCCGGAAGGGAAGATTCCGCGGAGAATTCCGTATCCGCAAAACGAAGTTTCGCTGAATAAGAATACGCCCGCAGGAGCCGGTTACCAGACTCCCGCGCTGTGGTGGGATAAATAGCCTTTTCAACTAACTAAAAAAATATAACATGACACTCTCTGATATTACCATACTGGTTAAAAAAATCGCGATTGGCTTTATTATTTTCCTCGTGCCGCTGCTGGTAATCGGGGGAACTATCTGGTTTATCTATCAATTGCTTAACGCACACCACTAAACTTTTTTTCTATGACAGCACCCGCAAAAGTAAACGCACAGATCATCCTACGGGATTCACTTATCAGCCTGCTGCTGTATGTAGCACCGATTGCGCTGATGTTCCTCACATTTTATATTACCGGCAGCAGGCCATGGCTCACAACAGCTTCGGAGGCGCTGCCTTTCCGCATGCCGGCACTGGTGGAGCTGGTATTCCAAAACCTGCGTACCTGGGGGCTCCCGGCCATCATGGTAGCGGTGGGCATCGTGGAATTTTCCGTTGGCCTCTACGAAAATAAATGGACTAAAAACGAGCGTGTACTCGACATCGTTTGTTTTATACTGCCGAAGATCGTGGTGCGGCCGCTGATCGCCTACTTCGGCCTGAAGATACTGCCGTATGTGCTGCCCGGCGCTAAGGATGCATTTGCCTGGGTGCCATTCTGGTGGGCCTTCGCCATCATGGCCGTGGCGGACGATCTGACCCAGTACTGGTACCATCGCCTGCATCACCAGCTGCCCGTGCTGTGGCGCTTTCATCGGACGCATCACTCCGCTCCCTATATGGGAATGGCGATGGCGAGCCGGCAAAATATTATCTACACGGTTTTCTTTTCGCAGATTTACCTGACGGTGGCGCTTACGTATATGGGTTTGGGGTATGCCGCCTTGTTTGTAGGCGGGATTAAATCCCTGATCACTACCGGCGCGCATTCCAGCATCAAATGGGACAAGCCGTTTTATACCTACAAAGCGCTGAAGCCAATCGGCTGGGTGATGGAGCGACTGATCTCCACACCGGCCACACACCACGCCCATCATGCGGATACGACAGACGATGGCGTGGGCTACTACAAAGGGAATTTCGGAAATATGTTCTTTATCTGGGACCTGATTTTTGGCACGGGCATCATTACACGTCAGTATCCGAAAGCCTATGGCTTAAAACATTACAAGGAGGAAGAATGGTACGCACAGCTGCTTTGGCCGATTTTCAAATCTTCGAAAGCTGGCAGCGAATTGGCGGCAAACGGTCCGGTGGTGGGAGATGAATTGCCATCCGTGCCGGAGGAGGAAGCAGTGGAGCATGCTGTAGAACCGCCGCCAGTCAGCGTTGTGGCCGCTCAAATTTAATAGTTGCTGTATGTGAATAACATGCCTCGCTGCAAATTTTTGTAGCGGGGCTTTTTGATTTTTTTTCCGCAGCTCTTGTTTTTTTAAAATATTGTCCTACTTTTGCGACCCATTGATGCCCGATAGTATAAGGGTAGTACATCAGATTTTGGTTCTGACTGTCTTGGTTCGAATCCAGGTCGGGCAACAAAAGGCTTTACTTGAACCGTTGTAGTTTTATGCTGCAACGGTTTTTTTGCGCCCGCAATTTTCCCCGTAAGACCGGCCATTGTGGCCTATATTTTGTTCCACGGAATTTTATTATCTTTTGAGAATGAAAACAGAAATCGTTTGTTTCGGAGAGGTCCTGTGGGACATACTGCCTGATAAAGAGCTGCCAGGCGGCGCTCCCATGAATGTGGCGTACCACCTGCAGAAGATGGGGCATACAACGGCCATGGTTACACGAATTGGAACGGATGCCTACGGGGAGCAATTGCTGGAGCTGATGCGCGGTTACGGGCTGAATACGGCTTATGTGCAGCGGGATGAGCAGGCGCCCACGGGGAAAGTGCTGGCTACCATTACGCCCGCACAGGAAATGGCCTATGATATTCTGTTTCCGGCCGCGTGGGATTTTATAGCGGCGGACCTCACCTGGGAAGCTTTCCTGGATGCGCATCCTGCCTATATTATTTTCGGCTCGCTCTCCTCCCGGCACCTGGTGAGCAGGGAAGCGCTGAAGGCGATGTTGCGGATACCCGCGTTGCGCGTGCTGGATGTGAACCTGCGGCCACCGCATTTTACCCGGGAGCATGTAGATTGGCTATTGCAGCATGCGGATATTGTGAAAATCAACGAACATGAGCTGGCTGAGTTGAGCGAGTGGTTTGGGTTTTCCGGGGATATGGAAGCCCGCATTGAACAGCTGCAGGAAAAGTATCTGCCCCGCGCCATCATCGTAACGCTGGGAGCGGCAGGCGCTGTACTGTATGAGGACGGCGGGTTTCATTACGAAAAAGGCCACCGGGTAACCGTAGTAGATACCATTGGCAGCGGCGATGCCTTACTGGCCGGCTACCTGCACGCGCGGCATGAGGGCAGGGGCCCGGCTGCGGCTATACGTTTTGGGAATGCCCTGGGCGCTTTGGTGGCCGGGAAGGCCGGTGGTTGCCCGCCTTATGAAAAGGAAGAAATCGATGCGCTGATGAAAACGGTTTAAAGATAAAGTCAGCGGAAGGATGAAATGGCAGGCGCGGGAAACGGCTCCTGCTTTTTTGTACCTTTGCAGGAAGTTCAAAAATCGGGATGCAATGAATTTTTATACAAGAAAATGGGTGAAACCGGAGGACCTGAATGCCCACGGAACCTTGTTTGGCGGTAGCTTGCTGCGATGGATCGATGAAGAGGCGGCTATCTATTCCATTATACAGCTGGGCACTAATCGTTGTGTGACCAAATACATGTCTGAAATTAACTTCATTAACTCGGCCCGCCAGGGTGATATCGTGGAATTAGGTATCAAGGCAACGCATTTCGGCCGTACTTCCCTTACGCTGCAATGTGAAGTGAGAAATAAGATTACCCATAAGAGTATTCTAACGATCGACAGGATCGTGTTTGTCAGCGTGGATGAACACGGAGTGCCGGTGCCGCATGGTAAAACGGCGATTACTTATACGGACGAACGATTGAGAGAAGAATAGCCACGTATCCCCAATCTATATATCCGGTACCGGTTCCGCAGTATCGGACCATATGGGTGTATTATCGTTTTTCTCAATCAACAGCAACACCCCGAATGCCAGCAACACAATCAGCATTGCCTGGTAACGCAGCACCACAGGGGCCGCCAGCGTGCTAAAGCAAAAGTGTACCAATTGGAAGGTAACAAAGAGCGCCATCACCTGGTTGAATATCAGCGCTACATACTTATGCCGTTTGAGATAAATAAACCGGATGATTTCCTCTATAAATGCCAGCTGAAGGAAGATAAAAAGGAAAGTATATTTCGACATCAGGAACGGCTGCAGCTGCGGAAAGCGGTCGTTGATTAACACCGGCGTATTGCGGAACCATTGCCGCATCACACCGGGCGTACCGATTTTATTCCTGTTACTGTTGCCGATCATTTCAGTGCCCGGGCGCAGGTATTCTACCACATTTGGCAGCCAGAAGTGTGTGGCAAAAGCCAGGGGATGTTTTTTGATGAGGAATTTGCCATAATCGCTATAGGCATCTGAAACCCTTGCCCAGCCTGTATAACTGTCTGTTACCTTGTGCTTTTTCATGTAGCTGGCCAGCATGACTTTTAAGGGCCCGTGCTGCGTCCACATATAATAAGCACCCGCCGGCAGGGTAGCTTCTTCCGGGTTAAATAATTTACTTTTTACCAACTGGTGCGCATAGCGGTGTAATCCCTGTAAATGTGCGGGCAGGCCCGTGGTGTCATAGGCGATGTAAGGCAGCATGTACATGGCATTGTTTGCCAGCTGCCAGCCGCTGAAAACAGAGAATTTTCTTACGCCGGTTAGTTTGTAAGTCTGGTAACTGGTGTACCAGATAAAAGCGCCGATGAGTACCAGGGGTAACGCGATCGCATATACTTTTTTCCAGGCGGCCGCGCGTGCAGGCAGTATGGCGCCGAGCGCCACCACCGGGAAAAACATGGCATTATACCGCATGGTGAAAGCCACTGCCAGCACAACGCCATGTAGCAGAAAAACAAGGGTACCGGGTTTATAGCGTACCCACAACAACAGCGCAAACCAGGTAAACCCGAGGGCAAGGAATAGCGCCTCTGTAATTATATAGTTGCTGAGGTAAAGAAATAAGGGGTTAATCAGTAGAAAGAGCCAGGCGCCATAGGTAAATAATTTACCTGGCCGCAGCATATATAGGATGGTAAAGTACAGGAAGAAGGCGCCGGCCTGCAGGCAAAGGTACTGGAATGCCATGAGCCCTGTTTCGGAACGCAGGAGGCTGTGTTGCAGCTCCAGTATCCGGGAATAGCCAACCGGCCAGAGGTCCGCCTGCAGGTGATACGCTGCGGCGGTCAGGTAGCTTTCGCTATCCGGCGTGATATCCATGTAGGGATAGATCCATTTAAATATCACCAGGTTTACAATAATGACTGCTATGGCTATCCCTGCCAACAGGAGGTTACGCCTGTCGGCAAGGAGGAACTGCCTGAAACTGGTATCCGTCAGTTTGGGGTCGCCGTAAATAGGTAATAACATTCGCGGTTATTTTGAGTCAGGTATGGCTCACTATTTATTTTTTCTCTTCATGATATTCCTGTTCGGTGTTGATACTCCAGATGTTTGCCTTTGTAACAATGCCGTTGCAGATGTTATCCACCGCTACCATGGCCGTTAGCATGGAGTGGTCGGAGTTGTTGTACTTATGCATGCCGTTGCGGCCTACGAGGAAAATATTTTCGAAGGAATCGATGTAGTTTCTCAGTTCATCGAAGCGGTCGTAGGTGCCGAAGTAGGCGGGGTATGTTTTTTCCATACGGAGTACCGTAGCGTCCAGCACATCTGCTTTTTGGGCGAGTCCGATTTTACAGAGTTCGTCGATGGCGATCTGTCGGATCTCTTCGTCGGGGAGTTCCCAGAAGCCGTCGCCCATGTTACAGAAGTATTCCATGCCCACCCAGGTGGTGCCGGGGTCCTTTACCATGAAGGGGCTCCAGTTGTTGAAGAGTTGCAGGCGGCCTACGCGTACATCTTTTTCCTGAATATAGATCCAGGTGTCTTTAAGGGTAATAGGTTTGTACTGGCCGGTTTTGCCGTCCTGGAAGCTGAGGTTTTTGAGCAGGATACCGATGGTGATGAAGTCGCGGTACATGAGCCCTGCCGCAATATTACGCACGTTTTCCGGCACATTGCCCTGTATATCCGCAATCAGTTCCTGCACCGGCATGGTGGAGAAGAAGTAATCGCCTTCGAGCATGACCGCTTCTCCGGTGGTTTTATCCAGCGCTTCGATGGCGGTGACCTGGTTGCCGTTCGTAAATATTTTTTTCACATCGTGTTCCATGAGGATGGTACCGCCGCGTTCTGTTACCTGTCGCGCTACCTCTTCCCAAAGCTGGCCGGGGCCGAATTTCGGATAGAGGAATTGTTCTATCAAACTGGTTTCAACATTTTTCTGGTTGATGTCTTTGGGTTTGCCGGCGTCCCATGCGGTTTTGAGGGCGTGGGAGATGGCTTTGCCGATGGAGATGCCTTTGATGCGCTGGGCGCCCCATTCAGCGGATATCTTAGCGCATTCGATGCCCCATACTTTTTCCGTATAGTCTTTAAAGAACAGGTGGTACAGCGTTTTACCGAAGCGGTTCACCATAAAATCTTCCAGGGATTTTTCCTGTTTACGTGGAAACAGCTGGGCCCACATGTAGGAGAACATGATGCTGATAGTCGTGGTGAGTCCCAGTTTTTTCAGGGTATCCAGGGAAAGCTGGATGGGGTAGTTAAAGAATTTTTTCAGGAAGTAGATGCGTGACAGGCGTTGGCGGACCAGCATAACGAGGTCGGGGTTCCGTGCTTCAAGCGTGTCTGTGCCAGTATTCGCCGGCTTTTTCACATCTCTGGTTTTGCGTTGGTACGTAATGCTGAATGTTTCGGCGGCTTCTTCCTGGGGCGGCATCATATGGAGCCACCATTCCATCACGCGGTCGGATTTGGAGAAGAAGCGGTGGCCACCGATATCTATCCTGTTACCTTTATAGTTCACCGTTTTTGATATTCCACCAATGTCAGTGCTTTTTTCCAGGACTATCGGGATGATGTTCGTGCGTTGAAGTAGTTCATAGGCGGCGGTCAAACCTGCGGGACCTGCCCCGATGATAATTGCTTTTTTTGCTGGCATACTATTATGGTTTTATAAAACAGCCAGTCCGGGTAAAGGGAGCGCAGCTGTTTTTGAGGGTGTCGACTTCAGGGTAGAACAGTGGGGCCGGTCATTTACTGCAATAATGATCTGCCTGCATATACAAGTATAGCAGTCCGTACTGAAATGGTATATCAGCGTTTAAAAAATTAGTGGGTTGGGGGAGATGTCTGGCGCTGCTGCGCTGCAAAACAACGGAATGGCCTTACCAGCGCTGATCAGTATGCCAGGGGGCCGGTGACGCAGATGTGCAGTATTTCCGGTTTTAGGAGCGGAAACGGCGGTAATCTTTCGCGGGTGAAATAGTATATCCGCATTACGTTGGCAACGCTGATGAATAACCGCAGTACCTGGCTAAAACTTCCATTTATAGAAAAACATCGGAGCCGCTTTGCCTTCGCTGATGGTCACATATCCGCTGTTGTCAGTAGTGATGGTAATGGCTTCCCCCTGTGCTTCCGGCTGGTAGGGGAGCTGTTTGCCGGGGCGGGCCATGGCTTGTTCTACGGTTTCGCCGGTCTTGCGGCGCCAGTAATACACCGTCGTGAGGGTTTTGAGTATGATGTGATGACCGTCCTTGGAGATGTCCGCCGATACTACCCATGTAAATGGCAGGGTGATCAGCTTTTGGAGAGTGGTTTTGTCGCCATCCTTGAAATCCAAGCTTGTTTTATAAAGGTGAACGGCTTTTTGCCGTTTGCTGATGATATAGATTTGCCGGGAGATGGGGTCAATCATGAGGGACTCCGCGTCTTTCGGGTGATCCGGGTATTCGAGTTTGAGCACATCGGCGGAGATGCTCCCTTTTGACTGGGGCTTAGAGGCAGGCTCCGGGAACCGGTAGATGCGTACATGGTCGCGGGTGCCGCTGTTATCCCCAATATCCGCCACATATACGTAGTATTTCCCTTTTACGGGGCCGGCCCCTTCGGCGATGTCTTCCCAGTCTCTGTTCGTCCCGTTTTCGATGGTAAGCACACTGATGACTTCCGCTTTATTATTGAGCAGGAATACGTCCGGTTTATTGCCGCTATCGTTATGGGACCAGTAGCAGTTTTTCAGCGGCACGGAGGAGGCTATGCCGGAGGCTTCCTTGAGCTTTTTATCGTTGATGTAGCCCATCAGCCGGGGGGTGACGGTAGCGGTCTGGGCAAAGCCCTGCAGGGAGGCGGCGATCAGCAGGAGGGAAGCAAACACAATCTGGCGCATAAAATGAACGGTTTAGCAGGCGTTAATTTAGGGATAATTCCCGGAAAAAGGCCGCGACGGTTGATACTGAGCGGGTTTTGAAATTTTTTTCTGAAAAAATATCCTGAAAAATTTGGAGGAAATGAAGAATGTCGTAATTTTGCCGTCCTGAAACGATAATGCCTGATAGTATAACGGTAGTACGACAGACTCTGACTCTGTTTGTCTTGGTTCGAATCCAGGTCAGGCAACAAGCTAAAAGCCGCAAATTTTCTTCCTGAAAGATTTGCGGCTTTTTTTATTTCCTTTTTTTCATCTTCATTGCAGGAAGAGCAGTTTTGTCATTTGTCTGCGGTTTCGTCGAATCTTTGTAATAATCTGATTATCAATTATATAAATTCAATTTCATTGGTTTTTTCAGGCAATAAATTCCGTATTTTAGTGGGATAACTTTTTCTCATGGAGCAGATCACGTTACCTAAATTCCATACCAATGCTGCCGGTAAAGTCAGAAACACGAAACTACCACGGAGTAAGTCCTTATGGCCGCTCTATGAAGCTATCAGTAACTCCATCCATGCTATTGAGGAAAAAGGAAATATTGCCTCCGGCCAGATCACTATCCGCATCCTGCGGAGAGGTCATTCCGCCACGCTGCAGGAGATGGAAAATGTGGAGGTGGCGCCCGTCACATCCTTTGAGATCGCAGATAACGGCATTGGTCTGAACGAAGATAATTACCAATCTTTTTTGACGGCCGATTCCGAATACAAAATTGAAAAAGGCGCCAGGGGCATCGGGCGGTTCGTATGCCTGAAGGCATTCAGCTCGATGACCTACGACAGCGTCTTTTTTGATCAGGATGGGGTACCCTGCAAGCGTTACTTTACGCTTAAGCCCACCGGCTTCTATGAGTATGCGCTCGGGCCTTTCGATACTTTGACTACAGGTACCAGGGTTATTTTGAATAATGTACATCCTGAATTTGAGCGGTATATCCCTAAAGAAATAAAGGAAATCGGAGAAAAGATAATTGAGCATTTCCTCGTTTATTTTGTATTGGAAAGATGTCCCTACATCCGGTTGATAGATAGCAATGGAAAAGAATTGTTACTGCAGGACCTGTACAGCGATAATATCAGGAAAAGCTTACTGGAAACCACTATCGTGCTGGGAAAGCATACGTTTTACCTGCATTTAATAAAGTTGTTTGATTCTAAAGGGAATCATAAACTTCATTACTGCGCCAATGAAAGAGAGGTCTCGGATGAAAGTTTATTGAAGTATTTGCCTGATCTCGGCAAATCCGTCCGGGATGCAAACGGATCAGAATTTACTTACCAGTGCTATATTACGGGGGACTATTTAAATGCAAATGTGAACAGTGAGAGAACCGGATTTAGTTTCCCGCTGGGAGATGCGGAGGAAGCTGAAGAAGTAGATAGTGAGGAAGAGTTATCCCTGACGCAGATCAGGTTGGCTATTATTGATGCGCTTGAAAATATTTTACAGGATTATTTGTATAGCCTGAGAGAAAATAAATTCTTACAATATCGGGAGCATATCATAGCGCACGCGCCTCAATTCAAGCCTCTCTTAAAATATAAGCCTGACAGCATCAGGAAAATGCCGCCCAACCTTTCAGGCGGCAAGTTGGATATAGAACTGTTCAAAATTCAGCATGACCTGGAAATCGAAGTGAAAGAATTAGGTATCAGCGTGCTTGAATCATCGTCCGATTTCAGGTCGTCTAACGAATACCTGCAGCTATATGAAGATTATATAGAGAAGTTTAATGATATCGGAAAGTCTAATCTCGCCAGGTATATTGTTCACCGGAAGGCTGTTATCGCACTGTTGGATAAATTTTTGGGAAGTGATGACCAGGGTGAGTTTCAAATGGAGGAAACTATTCACAATATTTTTTTCCCCATCAGAAAGGAGTCTGATGAAATCAGTTATGAACAACAGAATTTATGGCTGATAGATGAGCGGCTTTCTTATCATTATTATCTGGCTTCCGATAAGCAATTAAATCAAATTCCGGTCCTCAACGGAGCTGAAAGTAAAGACCGGTTAGACCTGTTGATCTTTAATTCCAGCTTTGCATTCGTAAATGATGAAGCTCCTCATAATTCAATCGTCATCGTTGAATTCAAAAGACCGGAACGGGATGATTATTCGACTGCACAGGAGAAGAAGAATCCGCTTGACCAGGTTATTGCATATATACGAACCATAAGAGAGCATGGGGCGACGGACAGAAGAGGTAAGCTTATACAGGTGGATAAGGAACGGACGCCTTTTTATGCCTATATCATTTGTGACTTTAATCAGCGCTTAACCAAAGTACTGGAAGACCGGGATTATAAAAGAACGCCGGACAACCTGGGGTATTTCTCTTTTCATGAAAAATACAATGCTTATGTAGAAGTAATCTCCTATCAAAAACTTTTGAAGGATGCCAAAAGCAGGAACCGGGTGCTATTTGACAAGTTAGGACTTCCGTAAAAATCTTCTACATGATGGCCTGCAATCGCCGCCACCTACACCACCACCGGCGGCACTCCTTCATACCTCACCTCCTCAATCACCGTTTCATCATCCGGCTTCGCCTTCCGCACTGAATTCACCGTCCAGTACTGCAACACATCCGATGGCTGTTCATACTGCAGTACATCGCGTATATCCGTGTCCGTTAGATCCGGCTTAATCCATTCCTCCGCCAGTTCATTGGTCAGCATCATGGGCATACGGCCCGCATTGTCCCCGCCATTGTGGATTTGCCGCATGACGTTGTTGGCGCTGCGGGTCAGCAGGGAAAACGTGGGGATGCGCTCGGGTTTATCCACATCCCAGGAGTTGGACAACGCCCAGAGCCCGGCAATGAAAAACACTTCCTGCTCCTGCGACTTAATATAATACGGCACTTTATTTTTCAATCCCGGCACTTCCCGGTATTCAAAAAAGCCGGTAACGGGGATGAGGCAACGCTGATTACGGATCGCGTTCCACAGCGTCTTAGGTTCCAGTACCTTCTCGCTGCGGGCGTTGAGGAACATCTGCCGCTGCCGCTTCACCTTCTCCGGCGTATTCAACATCTTCGGGATCGGGCCCCAGTTAAACAATGCCAGCTGCGGCACTTCGTGGTTGACCACCACCGGCCACTGCGGGTACGACATCCCGATTTTATGATACGTAGGCTCAAACTGCAAATTAGCGCCGGGCGCCGTCTGCAGCAGGGGCATAATCTTAAAAATGCTTTCAATCCTGGTAGTAAAGGCGATATCGTAACACATATGCTATCCGGTGATTAGTTGGTATAAAGGTACTTGTATTTCCTCTTGCCCGTACCGGAGCGCAATAATTAGTTCCCCGAAGTGTGTAAACAGCTCCGCCTCAACGGTACTGCTCGGCCGCCAGTTGGTATGGATCTGCATATATCGTTTCAGCTTTTCTGCGACCTCGCCACCTGGCTCCCAGGTTTTACCTTTCAGCATCGCGGTAAATACCTTGTAGCCTGGGGGCTGGCCTGCAGCAATAAATAATTTGTCCATCTCTTCAGGGCGATGCGCCTGGTATATATATTTTCGTTTGTCGAACCGGATGTGCTGAAAGTGCTGGTTCGCCTCCCCGATATCTTTATAGGGCGTTATCAAAAACGCCTCTTTCGTTTCCTTATCTCCGGGCTCAATGCCGGGCAAATAACTCTGCCTTACAAATAAAGTATAGCCTTGGCCCAGGAAGGCCGTTAGTACCGGCGGCGTAAACAATGCTAGCGGATTAAACATGACTCTACTATTTACGCATGTCCACAATCACCGCCGTTACCACTCCCCATACCTGGAAATCAGTATCTTCTGTGATAAGTACCGGTTTGTAAAAAGCATTTTCAGCATGGAGCACCCAGTTGCGGCCGGCTTTCACCAGGCGTTTGATCGTGTATTCCCCGTTTACCATCGCCAGGATAATATCGCCGGTACCGGGGCGTAACGACCTGTCAATCACCGCCATCGCGCCATCCGGCATGTTGGCGCCGGCCATCGCATCCCCCTTGATCTGAAAGATAAAAGTACTGTGGGGCTGGGAGTGAATTACCCTCGAAAGGTCTATCGTTTCTTCCATGTTGGCATTATGCAAGGGTAGGGTAACAATTTCTCCACTCAACTTCATCGCTTCCATAATCTGTTTTTTAAAATGCTAATATTATTGGCAAAATAAAACTAAAATTCTTAGTTAAAAAAATATTCTGCGAAGGAATTTTAAAAACTTTGAAAGCTATATTGGGAGCGGATTGTAAGAAATATATTGGGCCTCAATAATATGTGTATTTTCACTGATGAATACAGCGCAGCAGCATAGTTGGTTAAACGCCTGATCAGCCCTCCCTGAATTCATCCAGCAACCGCTTCACCTGCTTCGCATACTTCCCATACCTGGTATTTACATAAAGCTCCGTCACCACGGCCAGCCCCAGGATAACCCCTATCAATACCAGCAATACACTAGCCGCCTGCGATTTCGATATGGCCGCCCCCTGCATAAACAACGCATCCACCGGAATCTTTTCCTCATTGACAATAATCATCCCTATAAACAATACCAGGAAAGGCACCAGGCAATAAGTAAAGGCCTTATACAGCTCAATGCTCAGCTTAATATCATAATACACGGCATACAGGTTGTCCTTCGAGGTCAGGGCCGTATTGCTCATATTTTTATAAAACAAGAACAGCTTCGTAAAAAAGTACCCGCATATCAGCACGAAAATGAAATACAGTAAATAAAAAGGAAAAATCAACAGCGGGTTAAATTTCAGTGTAACCGGCGCAAACCCGATGATGATCACCGCCGCCAGCTGCATAAAAAATTCGTACCGCAGGTGCCTGCGAACCTTGTCTACCGGCATTTTGGCGGATTTTAATTTTTCCAGCGCATGGGGAATGTTAATGTTGCCGCCGGATTTATCGCTGTTCCATAAAGCATGTAAATTATTATCAAAAGTCATAACCTTGTTGTTGAATGAGTGCTTTTAATTTTGTTTTTGCCCTGTTCAGTTTAATACGGGCGTTACCTTCTGTAATACCTAAGTTTTCTGCTATTTCCCGGTGGGAGTAATTCTCGAGATGATAAAAGATAATAGCCTTTTCCAACCGTTCCAGCTTTTGTACCGCCTGGTAAAAATGCGCCAGCTGCAGCTCTTTGGTATGGCTGGTTTCATCGGCAGGGATTTCAGGGACGGCGTCAGTGGTGGCAGGCTGCTGCTGATCCTTCCTGAAAAACACAAGGGCCGTGTTGAGCGCCACGCGATACATCCAGGTCGAAAAGCTGCTCTGGTGGCGGAAATTATCATACGATTTCCAAAGCTGCAGTATAATCTCCTGTGCCAGGTCGTCCTGGTCATCCTTCGTATCCATATACATCCTGGATATCTTGTGAATGATGCCCTTGTGTTGTTCCATCAATTCCAGAAACGCTTGTTCTTTAGTTTTCAAAGGGATGATGCTTTAGTTCAGAATGGGTTCTACCGTATAGCCCTGGTTTTGCAACAGCCGGATCAATCCATCTTCCCCACCCAGGTGAGCCGTTCCAACGGCGAAGAAGTTACTGCCTTTTTGCATCATTGCAGGCATTTTCTTTGCCCAGTTGGCGTTCCTTACATGCAGCAGCCAGTGTTTGGCGTTTTGATCCATGGACTTGTCCGCCGTCATTTCCCGGTACAGCCGCTGCAGGTCCTCCGCTTTGTAATACGCAATCATATTGCGCATGATGCCGGCATTCTCTTCAAAGTCTTTTATCTGCGAAATCGTATAGTCGTCCGTGAAAGTTTTGTTGAAAAACATTAACTGCGCTTCCACTGATTCCAGCGTGTCCAGCTTGATTCCCCGGGCATTGGCCAGCTTCAGCAGTTCCGCTTCATACTGCTTCAGGTCCGTGCAGGGGAACGTCGCGATGGCCATGATACTATTAATCGTTGCCAGCGTGAAATGATCGAATTTCTCCAGCGGCGTTTTCAGAAATTTCCGCAGGATCGAGTCCAGTTCCCTATAGGTAGCTGGGTCCAGCCGTTTGCTCTGCGGCTCCTTACTGATGGCGGATGCCTGCAATACCTGCATCGCTTCCGGGCTGAACAGGTCCGTTTCTACCACGTATTTATCCGCGCTTTCCAGCGCCGCCTTTACTTTCGGCTTAATTTCAAAATCGCCGGCGCAAATCAGGTGAATCGTTCCAAACAGGTAGGAAGGCTTGTCCAGCCCGTTCCCACTGATCTTCCACAATACCGACTGCGCATCCGCATGCGGCGTAAACAGGCCTAAAAGAAGGCAAAAGGAGAGGATGTTTTTCATGATGTAAATGTTTTTGTTCCATTAGTATCCACCATTGCACTTTTGTTACACTTTCCTTTAAAATTTTTTGGGAGAGATGTCTAATGCCCCGATGCCTTACTGCAACGGCATGACCCCCTGCGCCATTCGTTCTGCCAACGCTACCCCGTTCCCCGCAGGCTTAAATCTCTCCCTAAACCCTAAAAAGAAATAACAGCGCTTATACATTAAATATAACAGTGCTTATACAAATGCTGCCTCCCCTGAAACCCGCTACTGTTAAGGATTTGTTACTATCCGCTCCCCCTGAAAAAAAATGTTTGTTTTATTGGATTTCTTTCTAATTTTGTACCCGAATTATGAAACAGAATATCCATACACATCATCACCATCATACTTACCTCACCGGTAGGCTGGGATGATTTTGTGTATATAAACATATTTGATCATCATCAAGGGCTTACCGGATCGGTAAGCCCTTTTTATTTGTCCAAAAGATGAAACTTAAAATCGCCATCCAGAAATCAGGCCGCCTGCACGATGATTCCATCAAACTGCTGAAGGAATGCGGGATCGACATCAACAACGGTGTCAACAAATTAAAAACCGAAGCCAGTAACTTCCCGCTGGAAGTCTTCTTCCTTCGTGATGATGATATTCCGCAGTACATCGAAGACGGCGTGGCCGACATCGGTATCGTTGGCGAAAACGTAGTGCTGGAAAAGAAAAAACAGGTCAACATCGTTGAGAAACTGGGCTTTGGCAAATGCCGCCTCTCCATGGCCGTACCTAAATCCGCTGAATACAACGGCGTGCAGGACCTGCAAAACACCCGCATCGCCACCAGCTACCCGGTGATTGTAGAAGAGTTCCTGAAACGGAATAACATCACCGCGGAAATCCACGAGATCAGCGGTTCCGTGGAAATCGCGCCAGGCATAGGTTTGGCCGATGCCATCTGCGACCTCGTGAGCAGCGGTTCCACCCTGTTCATGAACGGACTCAAAGAAGTGGAAACCGTCCTGAAGTCGGAAGCCGTACTGGCCGCTTATCACCACCTGCAACCGGAACAATCCCGGCTGCTCGATAAACTGCTGTTCCGCATCCAGGCCGTTAAAAAAGCGAAGAACAATAAATACATCCTGCTTAACGCGCCTAACGACAAACTGCAGGAAATCATCAGCCTGCTCCCGGGCATGAAAAGCCCTACGGTACTGCCGCTCGCCGAAGCCGGCTGGAGCTCCGTACACTCCGTGCTGAACGAAAATGATTTCTGGGATATCATCGAAAGCCTCAAAGCCGCCGGCGCACAAGGCATCCTCGTGGTACCGATCGAAAAAATGGTGATCTAAACTGAACTTGAATCATGCAGATTTATAAATACCCGGAGGCAAATACCTGGAACGAGCTGCTGAAACGCCCGGTGATGGACACTTCCGCGCTGGAGCAAAAAGTAACCGCCATCCTCCGGGACGTGAAAGAAAATGGGGACGCCGCCGTCAGAAAGTACGCGGAACAATTTGATAAGCTCGCCGCTCCTTCTTTTGAAGTAGGGCCGGCCGACTTCGAAGCGGCAGAGGCAGCGCTGGAACCCGCGCTGAAAGCGGCTATCCGGCAGGCGGCTAAAAATATCACGACCTTCCACAGCGCACAGCAGTCCATCCCGGAAGTGATCGAAACCATGCCCGGCGTACAATGCTGGCGCAAATCCGTGGCCATCGAAAAAGTAGGCCTCTACATCCCCGGCGGCTCCGCTCCGCTCTTCTCCACCATCCTCATGCTCGGCATCCCCGCTAAGATCGCCGGCTGTAAGGAAATCATCCTCTGCACCCCTTCCCTGCACCCGGCCATCCTCTACACGGCAAAGCTGGTAGGCATCTCCCGGGTGTTCACCATCGGCGGGGTACAAGCCATCGGCGCTATGGCCTACGGAACGGCTACCGTGCCGCAGGTGTACAAAATATTCGGCCCCGGTAACCAATACGTTACATGCGCCAAACAACTGGTGAATAAAGACGGCCTCGCCATCGATATGCCCGCCGGCCCTTCGGAAGTGGCCGTGCTGGCGGATGAGAGCTGCGTGCCCGACTTCGTGGCGGCGGATCTCCTTTCCCAGGCGGAACATGGCCCGGATAGCCAGGTGGTACTCGTTACCACCAGCGAAAAAGTGATCAACGACGTACAGGCCGCGCTGGACGCCCAGCTGGCACTGCTGCCCCGGAAGGACATCGCTACCGGCGCCCTCGCCAACAGCCGCATGATACTGGTGGATAACCTCAGCACCGCCATGGCCATGCTCAACGCCTACGCGCCGGAACACCTCATCCTGGCCTGCGAAGCGGCAATGGATGTAGCGGGAATGGTTACCAACGCGGGCTCCGTGTTTATCGGTAATTATACGCCGGAAAGCGCGGGCGACTATGCTTCCGGCACCAACCATACCCTGCCTACCAACGGCTACGCCAAAGCCTATAGCGGCGTATCGCTGGATAGCTTCGTGAAAAAGATTACCTTCCAGCAGATAAGCCCGGACGGCCTCACGCAAATAGGCGCTACCATTGAGGCCATGGCCGCGGCAGAAGGACTGGACGCGCATAAACAGGCCGTATCGGTACGACTCAAACAAATTAATAACAGGTAATAAATCTTTGGAAATGTTCGATCTCAACACCCTCCTGAGGGACAATATAAAAAGACTGGTGCCGTATTCCTCCGCCCGCGACGAGTTCAAAGGCGAAGCAAGGATCTTCATCGACGCCAACGAAAACAGCTTCGGATCGCCGCTGCCGGTAAGCTACAACCGCTACCCCGATCCCATGCAGTGGAAGCTGAAGTACAAACTGGCGGATATCAAAGGCGTACCGCCGCAAAATATCTTCCTCGGCAACGGCAGCGATGAACCGATCGATATCCTCTACCGCGCGTTCTGCCGCCCGGGTGTGGATAACGTGGTGCTTTGTCCGCCTACCTACGGCATGTACGAAGTAAGCGCCAACATCAACGATGTTATCATCCGCAAGGTGAGCCTCACGCCGGACTTTCAGCTGGACCTCGCCGGCCTGCAGGAAGCCGTGGACGAAAATACCAAACTGATTTTCATTTGCAGTCCTAATAATCCTACGGGTAATTCCATCAACCGTGCGGATATTGAAATCCTCCTCAACAACTTCGATGGGATCGTGGTGGTCGACGAGGCGTATATCAACTTCGCCCGCCAGAAGTCCTTCATCCAGGAACTGACGGAATATCCTAACCTGGTGGTGATGCAAACGCTCTCCAAAGCCTGGGGACTGGCGGCGCTCCGCATCGGTATGGCCTTCGCCAGCGAGGATATCATCAACGTGTTCAACAAGGTAAAAGCCCCGTATAATATCAGTCAGGCCGCACAGGAACTGGCATTGCAGGCGCTGGATAATGTAGCGCAGGTCAACGAGTGGATCCGCGAAATCGTGATCGAGCGGGACCTGCTTTCCGCCGCCATGGAGCAGCTGCCGCTGGTAAAGCAGGTGTACCCCAGCGACGCCAATTTCATCCTCGTGCAAACCATCGATGCCAGGGGCATCTATAATTACCTGACGGAAAAGGGCATTATCGTGCGGGACCGCTCCAAGGTGGAACTCTGCGCCGGCTGCCTGCGCATCACCATCGGCACCCCGGCTGAAAACCTGGAACTCCTGGATGCGCTTAAATCTTATCAACCACAAACTGAAAAAACTGTTTCTGCATGAAACGCGTGCTCTTTATAGACCGGGATGGCACCCTGATCAAGGAAGTGCCGCCCACTTACCAGATCGATAGCCTGGATAAGATTGAATTCTATCCCAAAGTATTTGTGAATATGGCCCGCATTGCCTCGGAACTGGGCTACGAGCTGGCCATGGTAACCAACCAGGACGGGCTGGGCACTGCCTCCTTCCCGGAAGATACCTTTTGGCCGGCCCAAAACTTCATCATCCGCGCTTTCGAAAATGAAGGAGTGCATTTTGATGAGGTGTTTATCGACCGCTCCTTCCCGGCGGATAATGCGCCTACCCGCAAGCCAGGTACCGGCATGCTCACCAAATACCTCACCGGGGAATACGACCTGGAAAATTCCTTCGTGATCGGGGACCGTATTACGGACGTGCAGCTGGCCAAGAACCTCGGGGCAAAAGCCATCTGGATGAACGAAGGCACCGGCCTGGGCAATGCTGAAGTGCAGGACAGCGCCGCCGCCCTGCGGGAAGTGATCGTACTGGAAAGTACCGATTGGGACCGGATCTACGAGTTCCTTAAAGTAGGACTCCGCACGGTAACGCATGTACGTAAAACCAACGAAACGGACATCACTATAAAGCTGAACCTGGATGGTACCGGCAAGGCGAAAATAGCGACCGGGCTGGGCTTCTTTGACCATATGCTGGACCAGATTGCCCGCCATGGCAGCATCGACCTGGAAATCACCGCCAAAGGGGATTTGCATATCGATGAGCACCATACGATAGAGGATACCGGCATTGCGCTGGGAGAAGCCATTGCCAGGGCATTGGGGGATAAGAGAGGGATAGAGCGGTATGGATTCACCCTGCCAATGGACGACTGCCTGGCGCAGGTGGGGATCGACTTCGGCGGCCGTAACTGGCTGGTATGGGAGGCGGAGTTTAACCGGGAAAAGATAGGAGAGATGCCTACGGAAATGTTCTATCACTTCTTTAAGTCGTTTTCCGATGGCGCCCGGGCCAACCTGAACATCAAAGCGGAAGGCCAGAACGAACATCATAAGATAGAAGCAATTTTTAAAGCTTTTGCCAAAGCCGTGAAAGTGGCTGTAAAGCGCAACCCGTCAAAAATGCAACTGCCTAGTACGAAAGGGGTGCTGTAATTTTTTACCCGGCGGGGAAAAAAATTATTTGCATTTAATGTAAAAATGTTTCATTTTTGCTTTCACTATGCAGAAAAACATGACAAATAAATATTGGTGGTGGCACGGAATCAATCCTTGATCTGTGTTACAGTGCCATGTTTCGTCTTGAATCATATTTGAAGGGCTCGCTGTTACACAGCGGGCCCTTCGGCTTTTTATCCGGTTCCCATTACAAAAAAAATCACTTTCACTTTTTAGGTTATCATATCAGTCATGCGTACCATTCAAGTAAAAACGAGATCCAAACAGATGCTGGCGGACGTATTCACGCCGGTGGGTATCTATCTGCGACTCCGTGACAAATTCCCCGGTTCTATCCTCCTCGAAAGTACCGATTACAGGGCCAGCGAAAACAGCTTCTCCTTTATCGGTATCAAACCCATTGCGGGGATTGAAGTTACATCCACCTCAAATTTTGAATTCAAGTATCCCAACCTCCCGGTAGAAAAGAAGCAGCTCAAAAACAGGGATGCTGTAACGGGGGAAATCGAGAAGTTCCTCAAAAACTTCACCTTCACGGGCAGCAATCCCATCCCGCTCGCACAAAGCCTCTTCGGGTACACCACCTTTGATGCGGTACAGTTCTTCGAAACGATTGAATTCAACAAGGAAAAACAGTCCGCCAATGTGATCCCGCTCATGCGATACCGTTTTTACCAGTATGTGATAGCGATCAACCACTTTAAAGATGAATTATACCTCATCGAAAACCAGGTGGACGGCATCGAAAGCGAATTTGAGCTGATAGAATCGCTCATCCGCCACAAGGATTCACCCGGTTACCCTTTCAGCGCTGTAGGCGAAGAAACCTCCAACATGTCGGACGCGGAATACATGCAAATGGTAGAACAGGGAAAACAACACTGCTTCCGGGGGGATGTTTTCCAGGTAGTACTCTCCAGAGCCTTCCAGCAGTCCTTCACCGGCGACGAATTCAACGTGTACCGCGCCCTCCGCTCCATCAACCCTTCCCCTTATCTCTTCTTCTTCGATTACGGCGATTATAAATTAATGGGTTCTTCACCGGAAGCCCAGCTGGTGATCCGTGACGGTAAGGCTACCATCCACCCGATTGCCGGCACCTTCCGCCGTACCGGGGATGACGCGCAGGATAAAATGCTGGCGGATAAACTCCTCCAGGACCCGAAAGAAAATGCCGAACACGTGATGCTGGTAGACCTGGCCCGTAATGACCTCAGCAGGAACGCCAAAGAGGTAACCGTGGAGTCCTACAAGGAAGTGCAATATTACTCCCATGTGATCCACCTGGTGAGCGAAGTAACCGGCAAGCTGGAACCGGGCCTGAATCCTTTTGCCCTCCTGGCTTCCACCTTCCCTGCCGGCACGCTCTCCGGCGCGCCCAAATACAGGGCCATGGAAATAATAGACCAGTATGAACCTACGCCCCGCGGCTTTTACGGCGGCTGTATAGGCGCCGTAGGTTTCAACGGCAACTTCAATCATGCTATCATGATCCGCTCCATACTCAGCAAGATGAATACGCTGTATTACCAGGCGGGAGCCGGCGTGGTGGCCAAATCAGTAGCTTCCTCCGAGCTGGAAGAAGTGAACAATAAACTCAATGCTTTAAAACAGGCCATCCTGCTGGCGCAAAAAATTTAGTCATGAATATCCTTGTATTTGATAACTACGACTCTTTTACCTATAACCTGGTTCACCTGGTTGAAAAAATTATAGACGGTAAAGTAACCGTTGTGCGTAACGATGAAATTCCTTTGGAGAAAGTAAAGGATTATGATAAGATCATCCTGTCCCCCGGCCCCGGCATCCCGGAAGAAGCGGGACTGCTGCTGCCTTTGATCAGGGAATACGCCCCTACCAAATCCATCTTCGGAGTATGCCTTGGTCAGCAGGCAATAGGCCAGGCTTTCGGCGCTTCCCTCATCAACCTGAAGGAAGTTTACCACGGGGTAGCCACCAACGTGAAGATCATTGCGGACAACGGCCGCCTCTTCCGCAACATGCCTAAAGAGCTGGAAGTAGGCCGCTACCATTCATGGGTAGTAGATGAAAAAACGCTCCCTTCAGAGCTGATCATTACCGCCAGGGATGAAGAAGGCTACATCATGGCGCTGCAGCACGAAAGCTATGATGTAAGCGGCGTACAGTTCCACCCGGAAAGTGTACTCACCCCGCAGGGAGAGCAGATATTGAGAAACTGGCTGGAAATGTAACCTGCCGCCACGTTTCACGCTTATCTAATTCTTCAGTCTATCACTAATATCACCATGAAAAAGATTTTAAATTACTTATTCGAACATAAAACATTTAGTCGCGATGCCGCTAAGGAAATACTGACCAATATCTCCAAAGGCATGTATAACGACAGCGAGCTGGCCGCGTTCATGACCGTGTTCCTGATGCGCTCTATCACCATCGATGAGCTGCTGGGCTTCCGCGATGCGCTGCTCGAGCTCTGCATCCCCGTTAACCTCAACGGCTACAACGTACTGGACATCGTAGGTACCGGGGGGGATGCAAAAAATACGTTTAATATTTCTACCTTGTCGTGCTTTGTAGTGGCCGGCGCCGGCGCTAAAGTAGCCAAGCACGGTAACTACGGCGTATCCTCCGTTAGTGGCGCTTCCAACCTCATGGAGCTGGTAGGGTACAAATTCAAGAATGACGACAGTAAGCTGAAAGCTGAGCTGGAAGCGGCCGGCATCTGCTTCCTGCATGCGCCGCTGTTTCACCCGGCATTGAAAAATGTAGCGGGGATCCGCCGCCAGCTGGGTATCCGTACCTTCTTCAACATGCTGGGGCCACTGGTAAACCCCGCTTTTGCGCAACATCAGCTGATAGGCGTGTACAGCCTGGAAATGGCCAGGGTGTACAACTATCTCTTCCAGCAAACGGATAAGCAGTTTGTGATTGTGCACAGCCTGGACGGATACGATGAAATATCCCTTACCGCCGATACCAAGGTGATCACCAACAAGGGTGAGCAGGATTGGACGCCGGAGCAGCTGGGCAAGCGTAGAGTACACCCCGAGGATATCTATGGTGGCAATACGCCGGAAGAAGCAGCTAAAATATTTTTGAAAATACTCAAGGGAGAAGGCACCTGGGCGCAGAACTCCGTCGTATTTGCCAACGCGGCGATGGGACTGTATAGCCTCGGTACCTACCAGACCTACGAGGATTGCTTTGCCGCCGCCGTGGAATCGCTGGAATCCGGCAAAGCATACAAATCTTTCCAGAACCTGATAGCATTACAATAATGAAAAATATCCTGGCAGAAATAGTTGCCCACAAACATACGGAAGTAGCTGCCCGCAAACAGTTGCGCAGCACGGCAGAACTGGAACAGGCGCCGTTGTTCGGAAGAGAAACATTGTCCCTCTGCCAATTCCTGCGCATGCCGGAAAAGACGGGCATCATCGCGGAGTTCAAACGCCGCTCTCCCTCCAAAGGCCTGATCAACGGCAATGTAACCGTGCAGCAGGTGACCACTGCCTACACCCGTTACGGCGCTTCCGGCCTCTCCGTGCTGACGGACGAAAAGTTTTTTGGCGGCACTTCTGACGATTTGCAGCAGGCGCGCAGCTACAACCAGGTGCCTATCCTCCGCAAGGATTTTATTGTGGATGAGTACCAGATTGTAGAGGCCAAAGCCATCGGCGCGGATGTGATCCTGCTGATTGCGGAATGCCTGGAAGCGGCGGAGGTAAAACAGCTTTCCACCTTTGCGCATAACCTGGGCCTGGAAGTATTGCTGGAAGTGCATAGCGAATCGCAGCTGGAAAAGGTGAGCGAGCATGTGCATCTCGTGGGGGTGAACAACAGGGATCTCATGACCTTCCAGGTGGACTTTAACCGTTCCTGCGAGCTGGCCCCGAAAATTACGGCCGGTAAGGTAAAGGTAGCGGAAAGCGGGATCAATGACCCTGCGGCTATTGTGACCTTGCAAAAGGCGGGCTTTGAAGGTTTCCTGATCGGGGAACATTTCATGCGGCAGGAAGACCCGGCACGGGCTTTTGAAAACTTTGTATCCGAAATGCGGAAGCTGGCTGGGAGATAGGAGCGGGTGGTTGCTCGCAGAGTGGCGTAGGGTGCGGATGGTTGCTCGCAAAGTGGCGTAAGGTGCAAAGAGGCAAAGAGGGGTGGGGGTCTTTGCAGATAGAGCGGATGGTTGCTCGCAAAGTGGCGTAAGGTGCAAAGAGGCAAAGAGGGGTGGATGTTTTTTGCAGATAGAGCGGATGGTTGCTCGCAGAGTGACATAAGGTGCAAAGAGGCAAAGAAAGGTAAGTATTGTTTTTAAGCTGTTAAGACTTGTGTTTGGTTACCTGCCTGTAAGCAGGCCGGCATCCAGCTTTGCGGGAAAAGGGCCGAAGGCCCACTTTGCTCCCTTAAAAACAACAAAACACAATCCTTTGCATCTTTGCGAGAAAAAATCCGCTTTAATCATCCTTTGCGAGAAAAAAATCCGCTTGCACGATCAAAACACCCCCCTCGCCAATAAATGACAAAAAACTAAAGAACAATCCAAATGCAAATAAAAGTTTGTGGCATAACAAAACTCAGCGACCTGCAAATGCTGGTAGAAAACAAAGCCGATTTTGCCGGCTTTATCTTCTACGAGCGCTCGCCCCGCTTTGCCGGCAACCGCATCGATGCCCGCTCTGTACGCGAAACCAAAGGCATCCGCAAAGTAGGCGTATTCGTAAACGCTTCCATGGAGCAGGTGCTGACCACCGTGGCAGCCTATGCGCTGGACCTCGTGCAGCTCCACGGGGATGAAACGCCGGAGTTTTGCGCGGCTGTGCAAACGAAGGTACCTGTCATCAAAGCTTTTCGTATAGGCGCCAGCGTCAACTGGGAAAAGGAGATCGCGCCCTATCTCCCGGTTACGAAATATTTCCTGTTCGATACCGCTTCCGAAAAAGGATATGGCGGTACGGGGGATCGCTTCAACTGGGAGCTGCTGCAACAGTATCCTTATCAACACCCGTTCCTGCTCAGCGGCGGTATTGCCCCCGGCCAGGAAGCGGAGATCGGCAGCCTGCAACTGCCACAGCTGTTTGCGGTGGACATCAACAGCAAGTTTGAAGACAGTCCGGGCGTAAAAAATGCTGAAAAAGTAAGCGTATTTGTAAAGGGCCTTCGCAACGCCCTGCAACAGGTACCCTAAACGAACTAATATTGATCAACATAAAAATTATTGTATCATGGACATTGCGATAGATACTAGCAAATCCAGGTATCATGTGGATAAGAACGGCTACTACGGAAGATTTGGCGGCGCCTATGTTCCTGAAATGCTCTATCCGAATGTGGAAGAATTAGAGCAGCAGTACATGGAAGTCCTGCGTGATCCCGGTTTCCAGGCGGAGTTTGAAGACCTCCTGAAAAACTATGTAGGCCGCCCTTCCCCGCTGTACTATGCCAAACGATTATCCGCCAAATACGGCGCGAAGATATACCTGAAAAGGGAGGACCTGAACCATACCGGCGCGCATAAAATCAACAATACCATCGGGCAGATCCTGCTGGCGAAGCGGTTGGGTAAAAGTCGCATCATTGCTGAAACCGGCGCGGGGCAGCACGGGGTGGCCACGGCTACCGTTTGCGCCCTGATGGGTATGGAATGCGTGGTGTATATGGGAGAAGTGGACATTGAGCGCCAGGCGCCCAACGTGGCCCGTATGAAAATGCTGGGCGCAACGGTGGTACCTGCCAGCAGCGGCAGTAAAACGCTGAAGGACGCTACGAACGAGGCAATCCGCGACTGGATCAACAACCCGGTAAATACCCATTACATCCTCGGCACCGCTGCCGGCCCGCATCCTTATCCGGATATGGTGGCCCGTTTTCAGTCGGTTATCAGTGAGGAGATAAAAAAGCAGCTGCTGGAACACGAGGGGCGTGAACACCCCGATTACCTCGTTGCCTGTATTGGCGGAGGCAGTAATGCTGCCGGCACATATTTCCACTTCCTGGACGTTCCGGAAGTGAAAATCATTGCGGTAGAAGCGGGGGGTAAAGGCATCCACAGCGGCTACTCTGCGGCCAGTACCAAGCTGGGTAACATCGGTATCATACATGCCTGCAAAACGCTGCTGATGCAAACGGAAGACGGGCAGATCGTAGAGCCGCACAGCATTTCAGCCGGGCTGGACTATCCGGGCATCGGGCCGATGCATGCGCATCTGTACGAAACAGGCCGCGGTGTCTTCCTGGACGCTACGGACGATGAGGCCCTGGCTGCCGGTTATGAACTGAGCCTGCTCGAAGGGATCATCCCCGCCATGGAATCCGCACATGCCCTGGCCAAGCTGAAAGACCTGGACCTCAAGCCCGAAGACGTAGTGGTACTGTGCCTGTCAGGCCGCGGTGATAAGGATTTGAACACATATATCACCCACATGAAAAAGTAAAGCGTATGCAGAACCGTATAGATCAACTGTTTGCTTCCAAAAAGAAGGACATACTGAACATATATTGCACGGCGGGCTTCCCGGAGCTGAACAGCACCCTCACCGTTATGAAGGCCCTGCAGGACAGCGGGGCGGACATCATTGAGCTGGGCATGCCTTTTTCGGACCCGCTGGCCGATGGTCCCGTTATCCAGGACAGCAGCACCCGCGCGCTGAAAAACGGGATGAGCCTCCACAAACTGTTTGAGCAGCTGGAAGGCTTCCGGAAAGAAATCCACGTGCCGGTGATCCTCATGGGCTACCTGAACCCCGTATTACAGTACGGCGTGGAGGCATTTCTGAAAAAATGTGCGGAAACAGGGATAGACGGATTAATTTTGCCTGACCTGCCGATGGCGGAATATGAGCAGGATTACAAAGCGATCTTTGAACAGTATAACCTGGACCTCATCTTCCTCGTAACGCCGGAAACCAGCGATGCGAGAATACGCAAGATTGATTCCCTCAGCAGGGGCTTCATTTATGCCGTATCCTCCAGCTCCACCACCGGTAAGGACAAGGATATGGGCAACCAGGAAGCGTATTTTGCACGGCTGAAAAGCCTGCAGCTGAACAATCCCGTGCTGATCGGCTTTGGTATCAAGGACAAGGCTACCTTCGATGCGGCGGCGGCTCATGCCAACGGCGCCATCATTGGTACCGCATTTATCAAAGCGCTGGAAGGCAGTACTGATATTGTCGCTACTGTAAAATCCTTTGTGGCCAGCATCCGCGAGGGCAAAACCCTGGCAGAAAAGACTATTTAAACTGATTATGAAAACAGTTATTGTAAAATATAACGCTGGTAATATACGCTCCGTGCAGTTTGCGCTGGAGCGTATAGGCGTAAACGGTATTGTTACGGATAATGTGGAAGAAATCCGGTCTGCCGATAAGGTAATATTTCCCGGGGTGGGCGAAGCCAGCACGGCGATGGCCTATTTGAAGGAGCGCAAGCTCGACCAGGTGATAAAAGACCTGCAGCAACCGGTACTGGGTATTTGCCTGGGTATGCAGCTGATGTGCAAGCACTCGGAAGAAAATGATACCGAATGCCTCGGCATTTTCGACAGCAATGTAAAGAAGTTCGAATCGCCGGTGGCCAACCTGCTGAAGATTCCGCAGATAGGCTGGAACAACATTACCAACCTGCACAGCGTGCTCTTTGAGCATGTACCGGAAAACAGCTACATGTACTTTGTGCACAGCTATTATGCGGCGCTGGGCGCGGATACCATAGCCATCACCAATTACGTGATCAACTACAGCTCCGCCCTGCAAAAAGATAATTTTTACGGGGTGCAGTTCCACCCGGAAAAATCCGCTACGGCAGGTTCCCGTATCATTGAAAATTTCCTGAACATTTAGCGATGAATATTCAACGTATCAGTGCCGCAGATACATTGCAGCTTCGCAGGGAGGTGCTTTACCCGAACGAAACGCTACAGGCGGTGAAGGTAGAGGGCGACGATGACGGGCTGCATTTCGGGGTTTATGAAGGGACACAACTGGTAACAGTTGTTTCGTTGTTTATACAGGGGCCTGAAGCGCAATTCCGCAAGCTGGCCACGCATCCTGCCTGTCAGGGCCGGGGCTATGGAAAAGCCATCCTGGCGCATATCACGGATTTTTGCCGTGCCAACGGGGTGAAAACACTCTGGTGTAATGCCCGCAACACGGCCGTTTCCTTCTACGAGCAACTGGGTTACCGGACCGTAGGAGATTACTTTACCAGGCAGGGGATCGTATTTGTGAAAATGCAGATCCCTGTCGAAACCAAGATCATGTCATCATTTGAAATAATTCCTGCCATTGACATCATTGATGGCAAGTGCGTGCGGTTAACGCAGGGCGACTACAGTCAGCAGAAAGTGTACAACGAGCATCCGCTGGAAGTGGCCAAAGAGTTTGAAGCGCTGGGCGTAAGGCGCCTGCACCTGGTAGACCTGGACGGGGCTAAAAAAGGCGCCGTGGTAAACTGGAAAGTGCTGGAAAATATTGCCGGCAAAACTTCGCTGGTGACCGACTTCGGCGGAGGCATCAAAACGGAGAAGGACCTGCAGATCGTATTTGAAAGCGGCGCGGCGCTGGCCACCATCGGCAGCGTGGCGGCAAAGGAGCCGGAGCTGTTCTTCAGCTGGGTCAAGCAATACGGCCCGGAAAAAATCTTCCTTGGCGCAGATGTGAAGGAAGAGAAAATTGCCGTGGGCGGCTGGCTGGAAACCACCGGTTTATCAGTGTATGATTTCCTGCAAAGCAATATTGCCCGTGGCGTTCATAATATTTTCTGCACAGACATCGCGAAGGACGGCTTGCTGCAAGGCCCCAGCGTGGACTTGTATAAGAAAATCCTGGAGCGCTTCCAGGGTATAAACTTTGTGGCCAGCGGCGGCGTAAGCAATATCGACGATGTGGCGGTGCTGAAGGAGATCGGCTGTAGCGGCGTTATCATCGGTAAAGCCATCTACGAAGGGAAAATTTCCATGGCCGAATTAAAAACATTCCTCTAAAAGATCATTTTATGCTGACCAAACGAATCATACCCTGCCTGGATATTAAAGACGGCAGGACGGTGAAGGGGATTAACTTTGAAAATATCCGCGATGCAGGCGATCCTATTGAGTTAGGCGCGCTGTACGCTGCCCAGGGCGCCGATGAGCTGGTGTTCCTGGATATAACGGCTACGAATGAACGCCGTAAAACTTTATCGGCCCTGGTGACCGAAATAGCCCGTCATGTGAACATCCCGTTTACGGTGGGCGGGGGCATCGCCAGCGTGGAAGATGTGAGCGTGCTGCTGCAATCCGGCGCGGATAAGATTTCTGTAAATACCTCCGCGTTCAAGAATCCCGGGTTGGTAGACGAGCTGTCGCGCCAGTTCGGGAGTCAATGCATCGTACTCGCCATCGATACCCGCTTTGAGGGGGACGACTGGTATGTGTACCTGAACGGCGGCCGTGTCAAGACGGAAGTGAAAGCTTACGACTGGGCGAAGGAAGCCGTAGAACGGGGCGCCGGGGAAATCCTGCTGACCTCCATGAACAACGACGGTACCAAGCAGGGCTTTGCCCTGGACATTACCGGTAAGCTGGCGCAAAACCTGAATGTGCCGGTAATCGCTTCCGGTGGCGCAGGTACCATGGAGCATTTTGTGGATGTGTTCCAGACGGCGCAGGCAGATGCAGCCCTGGCCGCCAGTATTTTCCACTACAAAGAAATTGAAATACCTACGCTGAAGAATTACCTCTATCAGCAAAACATCAATATGCGGTTCTAACCATCAAGAGTAATCATTTATGCAGATAGATTTTAAAAAATCCCCGGACGGCCTTGTTCCAGCTATCATCCAGGATGCGGCAACGCAAAAAGTGCTGATGCTGGGATATATGAACCAGGAGTCGCTCGATAAAACATTGCAGGAAAAGAAAGTAACGTTTTACAGTCGCTCCAAGCAACGGCTCTGGACCAAAGGAGAGGAGAGCGGCAATTTCCTGTTTGTGCAGGATGTGAAAGTGGATTGCGATGCCGATACCCTGCTGATCAAGGTAAACCCTGTGGGCCCGGTATGCCATACCGGTGCGGATACCTGCTGGGAGGAAAAGAACCTCAGCAACGACTTCCTGTTTGAGCTGGAAGGCATTATTACGGACCGTTTGAACAATCCTTCCGAGAACTCCTATACTTCCAAACTTTTTGCCCGCGGTATCAATAAGGTAGCGCAGAAAGTGGGAGAGGAAGCCGTAGAAGTAGTGATTGAGGCAAAAGATAACAACAATGACTTATTTTTGAATGAATCTGCCGACTTGTTGTTTCATTACCTGATCCTCTTACAGGCTAAAGGGTTCACACTCAGCGATGTGATCGCAGTGCTGAAACAAAGGCATAAATAGTTATATTTATAAAAAATATCTTATGAAGCGTTTTTTGCTGATTATGGGAACAGTATTGCTCTCTGGTGCTGCATTTGCCCAGGAAGTAGTATCTGGTGTGATTAAGGGAGGTACGGGCAAGTACCTGTATTTGTTTGATGATGAGGATAATAACCCGGATGATTCGGTACTGATCAAAAATGACCAGTTCAGTTTTAAGGTAAAGGCGGGCAAACAGCCAACCATCCATGCGCTGATCCTGCAAAACACCGATTATCCGATGTTGTTTGTAAGCGGGGAAGGGGCCGTACATGTAGTAACATCCGCAGCAACGTTTCCGATTGCCACTGAAATTAAAGGGGGAACCAACACGCGGGACCTGCAGGCGTACCAGCAGGCTTTTGAGCCGTTGATTAAGAAGGCCAATGAGCTGAATAAAGAGGCCCGCGGTATTGCCGGTGATAATGAAGCCGCGAAGCAGGCTTTCCGTGATAAGGCGGAGGGTTTTGGCAACGAGGTGGTGAAGGTGGGTTCGGCGTTTGTAAAGGCCCATCCCAAAAGTATAGCGAGCATCTGGCTCATGTTAAACGAACTGCGTAACAGGCTGCAGCCGGATGCGTTTAAGGAAATGTTTGCCGGGCTTGATAAGTCGGTACAAAATTCCAAATACGGGGAAATGGCCACCGCCTATATAAAAAGTATCTACCGGGATGCAGTGGGCGTACCTGCGGAAGATTTTGCGCAGGAAGATGCAAAAGGCCAGCTGGTAAAGCTTTCCTCGTTTAAAGGCAAGTATGTGCTGGTAGATTTCTGGGCCAGCTGGTGCGGCCCATGCCGGCAGGAAAACCCTAATGTAGTAAAAGCTTATAATAAGTATAAAGATAAGAATTTCACCATCTTAGGCGTTTCGCTCGACCAGGATAAAGATCGCTGGCTGCGTGCCATTACCCAGGACGGACTGGCCTGGACGCAGGTATCCGACCTGAAAGGCTGGGGCAACGAAGTGGCCGTACAATATGGTATTCAATCTATTCCGTCCAATTTCCTGATAGATCCGACCGGTAAGATCATTGCCCGGAACCTCCGTGGCGAGGCTTTGGAAGCAAAGCTGGCAGAGCTGTTACATTAGCCGCTTATCATTTTAAGGTTGATTAGATGCTGCCTTTTGAGGAAATTTGTTATTCGTAAAAATAAAAACCAATGAAGAAATTAGTCATAGGTGCCGCATTGTTAATGCCGGCATTATTGTTTGCCCAGGATAAAAAAGCTGTCACCGCAAAACCTTTCACCATTCAGGGCACCGTATCCGAGCAGAAAACCCCTGCGAAAGTTTTCCTGAGAATGCGTAAATCAGGCGAAACTTTCATCGATAGTACCGTTACCAAAGACGGGAAGTTTACTTTCAGCGGCACGCTGGAAGAGCCAACTATGGCCAGCCTGATGCTGGCGCCGGAAGATGCCGGCAAATCCGTGTCTATGCGCAGGGATATGCTTGCGGTATTCCTGGATAAAGGTACCGTTACCATCACTACTACCGATTCTATCAGCAAGGCAACCGTAACCGGTTCCAAAGCTAACGACGACTATAATAAACTCAGCGAGCAGCTGAAAGGCGTAACCGAGGCCGGCATGGCATTGCAGCAGCAATACCGCGCCCTCTCCCAGGCTAAGGATAAGGAAGGCATGAAAGCGCTGGAAGCCCGTTACGACAGCCTGGATGCAGCAGAGAAAGCAATTGAGACCAACTTCTTCAATGCCAATACATCTTCACCGATCGCCCTGTTTGTACTCAACCAGGTGGCTGGTTACGATATTGATGTGAAAGCCGTAGAGCCGCTGTACAAAAAACTGAGCAAAGAGGCGAAAAACCTGCCTTCCGGTAAAGAGTTCGCAAAAAGACTCGAAGCCGCCAGGAAAACCGCTATCGGTAGCCCTGCACTGGATTTCAGCCAGGCTGACAGCACGGGGAAAGCGATCTCACTGGCTTCCTTCCGCGGTAAATATGTACTGGTGGACTTCTGGGCCAGCTGGTGTGGTCCTTGCCGTGCGGAAAACCCTAACGTGGTAAAAGCTTACGAAAAATTCAACCCTAAAGGGTTCGAAATCCTCGGCGTATCCCTGGATGATAAAAAAGACAAATGGCTGGCTGCTATCAAGGCGGATAAACTGACCTGGCAGCATGTATCAGACCTGAAAGGCTGGAACAACGCCGTTGCTGGCTTGTATGGCGTGCGCGCTATTCCGCAGAACTTTTTGATTGATCCTAAGGGTAGGATTATTGCAAAGAACCTGCGTGGCGAGGAGCTTGAAAAGAAACTGGCGGAAGTGCTGAACTAAGCGCAGCTGCTTTTAAATATTTCAGAAAGAGGGTGTATCTGTTACAGATGCACCCTCTTTTTTTAATATAGCCCTCAGATCATAGTAGCAATGCGGGGCCTGCTATTGCAGCAGCCTTTTTTATGAGGCTATTGCAAAGTAATTACCGTCTTTTTTAGCCCTATCCTAAAAATAAATTTGGTTAGTTACGAAAGTTTCGTAGATTTACGAAAGATTCGTAGTTATAAGTTCATCATCAAACTCAAACCTCAATGGAAAAGCTTAGTCCGCAGGAAGAAGCTGCAATGATCGCCATCTGGAAAGCCGGGAAAGGCTTTGTGAAAGACTTCCTGGAAGTCCACGCTGCGCCCGCGCCTCCGTACACCACCCTGGCGTCGACCATCAAAAACCTGGAGAAAAAAGGGTTCGTGGAAAGCAGGAAAGTGGGTAACGTATATGAATACTCGCCCCTGATCGAGGAGCAGGTGTACAAGAAGAAGTTTATGAACAGCTTTGTGAAGGATTACTTCGCGGACTCCTATAAGGAGCTGGTTTCCTTTTTCGCAAAGGAGAAGAAGATTTCTCCGGATGAACTGAAAGAGATTATTAACATGATTGAGAAAGGCAAATAAACATGCAACTATGGTACCTGCAATCCTCATCTATCTGCTGAAGGCCAATGTGGCGCTTACCTTGTGCTTCCTGGCTTACCGCTTTGGGCTCCGGAAGCTGACATTTTATACGCTCAACCGGGTGTTCCTGTTGCTGGGCATCCTCGTGGCGGCGCTGTTCCCGTTGATTGATATTAACAGCTTCGTACACCGGCACGAAGAAATAGGGCAGGTACTCACTTATGTGCCTGATTTCAGCCAGTGGCAGGAAACGCCGCATTTCAACTACTGGAACATCCTGGTATATGCTTTCTGGGCAGGTGTTGCGCTCATGGTAGGGCGTTTTATGATACAGCTTCGCTCAATGTACAAAATCCATAGAAGCGCAACGGACGATGCCATCAATGGCACGCCAGTGAAGGTATTGCACTCGCCGGTAAACCCGTTCTCCTTTTTCCGGAACATCTACATCAACCCTGTATTACACCAGCCGGATGAAATTGATGATATTCTCCTGCACGAGCAGGTGCATGTACGCCAATGGCATAGCGTGGATGTGATCATGGGCGAACTCAATAACATTTTTTACTGGTTCAATCCCGGCGCATGGTTGATGAAATCAGCCATACGGGAGAATCTAGAGTTCATCACCGACCGTTACCTGTTACGCCAGGGCGTGGACCGGAAGACCTACCAGTACAGTCTTTTAAAAATAAGTGGGATCCCATATGCGACGGCCATCGCAAACAACTTCAATTTCTCACACTTAAAAACAAGAATTATGATGATGAATAAAAAGAAATCATCAACCTATCACATGCTGCGGTACGTTGTGCTTGGCGCTATGGTTGGCGGGATTGTTTTGTCCCTCAATTATAGTCGCGCTGCAACCAACATGGTGGCGGATATCAATCCTTTCGCCCACCCGGCAGCCAAACCTGCACCGGCAGCTATGCCTGCCGCTACGCCGGTAACCTCGCCTGCTGCGGATACCAACAAGCCAAAGGAAGTGAGGAAAATAAGGGTGGAGCGCGAAAAAAAGTCACCCGGCGATTCCGCAAAGGGGCGGGTGATTGAAATACGGAAGTCGGGTAAAGGCGCAGATACTTACACCATTGGCGCAGATGAAGCGGTATTTGTAAGTGGCGATAATGTACGCGCTGTTGCAGATAGCTCCGGTGACCAGCCGCGCATCGTGTTGGTGTATAATGCGGATTCCACCAAAGGAGAAAAAGTAGTAGTAGGCCGCCCTGGCGTCATCACCGGAAAAGGCAAAGCGACCACTTACGCCGGAACCGTAACAGAAGTGCGGTCAAAACAGGGTAATGTTATTGGATTAAGAGTGGATACCGGCGGCGTAAAAACTGTTCGCATTACGGGCAATGGCGCTAAAGGAAAGAAACCTTTGTATATCCTCGATGGAAAAGTAATAGATGAAAGTGAAATGAAGGAGGTAAATCCTAATACTATTGAATCCGTTAGCGTGCTGAAGGGAGAAAATGCTACCAAAGCTTATGGTGAAAAAGGGGCAGACGGAGTGATCGTTATTAAACTGAAAAAGACAAATTAAGATATTGGCGCCATTCAATAGCTTGTAATTTTATTACTATAAAGGTCGCCTAAACAGGCGACCTTTTTTATTATGATTTGATGCAAGAGAAAACCAAAGGCGTTATTTTGCTGTCCTACGGCGACTGAATTTTACTGATTCCGCGCAACGGAGCCCGCTACTGGCCTTACGCGCCAGGAATCCATCAGTTGCTATCTTATTGATCTCGCGCAACGGAAACCGAGATTCGCCAGCCCGGATTCCGGCGTCGTCTTCATCCTGGCCGACACCCGGTAACCGCGGCAGTATTCATCGCTGCACATATAGGAACCGCCCCTGATCACATGTTTTACCTGCCCCGGGTCTTCAGGATCAAATGCCGCTGAAGGGCCGGTAGGATTAACGGACAGCTCTCCGTCTTTCCCATAGTAATTGGCGTTGTATAAATCGTGAACCCATTCCCAAACGTTGCCGGCCATGTCGTACAGGCCATAACCGTTAGGCATATACGATTTTACGGGAGCGGTGCCCACGAAGCCATCAGTAGCGGTATTTTTATAAGGGAAATTACCATTCCAGGTGTTGGCTTTCGGTTTGCCGGCGGTAAGTTCTTCTGTACCCCAGGGGTAGGGCTGATTTTTGAGTCCGCCGCGGGAGGCGTATTCCCATTCCGCTTCCGTAGGCAGTCGTTTATTGGCCCATTTGGCAAAGGCAAGGGCATCTTCATAGGAAACCTGCGTTACAGGATGGTTTTCCCTCCCTTTAATATCGCTGCCGGGGCCTTCGGGATGCCGCCAGCTGGCGCCAGCCACAAAGCTCCACCATTGTGACACATCGTTGAAAGGGACCGCATGGTCCGGCGGGGTAAACACCAGCGCGCCGGCGGCCAGCATGCTGCTGTCCGGCTCCGGAGAGCCCGGCGGAAGGCCACGCATCAGCTCCTCTTTGGAGATGGGCTTTTCCGCCGTGGTCACATAGCCCGTCTGCGCTACAAACAGCGCAAACTCCGCATTGGTGACTTCATGTTCATCCATATAAAAGCTGTCCACCTTGACGTTGTGTTTAGGGTATTCGTCCGCCACGCCGGTATTGTCGTCCGCGCCCATGCTGAAGGCGCCGGCAGGAATGAGTACCATATGGTTCAATGTATCCGGCGATGCAAAGGCGGCTGTTTCCCTCGCGGGCTGTTTCCCCTGGCCGCAGGAGGCAAGCCCTGCAAGACTGCCGAGGATACAGATATTAATAATAAATTTACTGTTGGTCATGGTCTTGTTCCCTGTTTGATCATCAAAAATAGCAATATTGAAATGGGGATAGCCTGTTTTTTTCCGGTGGCTGCCGCTAGCCTAAAGTGGAGGTTAACAATTTCATAATTATTTTTTTACGCAAAGAGTCGTAAACTGCATCAGAATATCACTTTGCTTATGCAAGATTCCGGCATGCCCTTTAGCCGAAAGGATTTTGGGGATGACTTTTTATGGGGCGTAACTATATCCGCTTTTCAAAATGAAGGCGCCTTCAGCGATGATGGCAAGGGCCCCTCTATCTGGGATACTTTCTCCGCCCGCAAAGGCAAGATCAAGGATCGCAGTCATGCCCGGGTGGCTACCGATTTCTACAACCGCTTCCTCCAGGATATACTGCTGGCAAAGATACTGGGCTTCTCCGTTTTCCGTTTTTCCATCGCATGGTCCCGTATTTTACCGAAAGGTACAGGAGAGCTGAACCCTCAGGGGATAGCATTTTACCACAAGGTGATAGACGCCTGCCTGGAAATAGGGCTGGAGCCATATATCACCCTATACCATTGGGACCTGCCCCAGGCCCTGGAGCAAAAAGGCGGCTGGTGCCACCGGGGCGTTGTATTTGCCTTTGAAGAATACACCAGGATCTGCATCCGTGAATATGGCGCTAAAGTGCGCAACTGGATTATCCTCAACGAACCTTTCGGCTACACCGCCCTGGGGTATATGCTGGGCGTGCATGCGCCGGGCAAATTCGGGCTATCCTATTTTCTGCCGGCGGTACACCATACGGTACTGGCTCAATCCGGCGCTGCCCGCATTATCCGCGAGGAAATGCCGGAAGCCAACATCGGCACTACCTTTTCCTGCTCCCAGATTATTCCTTATACCAACAATGAAAAGGACTTATATGCGGCCCGCCGTGCGGATGCCCTTTTTAACCGCCTCTTTATAGAACCCTCGCTGGGCCTTGGTTACCCGGTGGATGATTTTCCGCTGCTGAAAAAAATCGGGAAACGCTATGCCCTGTGGCGCGACTGGGAGAAGCTGCCTTTTGAATTTGATTTTATAGGCGTACAGAATTATTTCCCTTTGGTGGTGAGATATAATGCCTTTATGCCTATCCTCGGCGTATCGGAGGTAAAGCCCCGCGCCCGCAATGTGCCGGTGACAGGCCTTGGCTGGGAGATCAACGGGAATGGCCTCTATGAAGTACTAAAGCAGTTCAGCGCCTACAAAGGCGTTAAAAAGCTGATTGTTACGGAAGGCGGCGCCTCCTTCCCGGATACCCTGGAAGAGGACGGAGCGGTGCATGATACGGCACGTATCAACTATT
Organism: Chitinophaga sp. CB10; assembly: GCA_001870995.2. Taxonomy (GTDB): domain Bacteria; phylum Bacteroidota; class Bacteroidia; order Chitinophagales; family Chitinophagaceae; genus Chitinophaga. The sequence continues at coordinate 83,277 of MLAV02000005.1, read as the reverse complement.
TCCGGGAGTACATCGCCGCAGTGCTAAAAGCCCGCCGGGAAGGCATTCCGGTGGACGGCTACTTCGCCTGGACGCTGACGGACAACTTTGAATGGGCGGAAGGATACAGGGCGCGGTTTGGCTTGGTGTATGTGAATTTTGAAACGCAGCAAAGGATCATAAAGGATTCGGGGTATTGGTTTAAGGAGTTGCTGACGGAGTAAATAGTTGAAAGGAGGCATATGATTCAAGTTACATTATTGCGATTACGCTGTCGGTGCTGATCATGCGTTTAATGGTAGCGCAATGCATCCAGGTACGGTGTTGAGATCGGCAGTTTCAGTGGCCGATAATGTTGAAGCAACGCAAAATAGTTGCCAATGCAGCCATAAATTTTTCTCTATACCCAAAAAACAAACAAAAAAGGACCGCCTCCCGGCAGCCCCTTCTCTCCCCAATACTACTCATAATGCCGCTTAATAAACCATATATCCCTCAAACTAAAATTAAACACCGCATTCACATAATTCTCCTTAATCAACCCGTTATTCATCGTCCCGCGCTGGCCCGCTTCCACGCCTATATAATACCGCAACGCCCCGTTCCGGCTCGGTACGGAAAACCCCAGCGTGCCTGATTTATCCGTCACCGGCGTATGGTTGATCACCAGCGGCGATTTGTTATAACTAAATCCCACCTGGAACGTCATACCCTCATAAGAACGATTGTAGTACTGCTTTTGCAGCGCGTATTCAAAACCGGTGGAATACCGCTCCCCATCCTGGTAATAATACCCGGTGCCTTTGTTGTCAAGCCCGTTCCACTGCTGTTTGCGATAGTCCGCCACCCAGGTGAAAGCCCCGTTACTCAGCGATATACCGGCGCCTATTTCATTCGGCAGCGTAAACCAGGAAGGCTCCCGGTCTTCCGTGAACAGCACCGTTTCATCCTGGTTGATGATGTTCAGTTTCTGTTGTAGCTTCATTTTTGTTTGGAAGCGGTAAGTAGCGCCCAGCCCCAGCTTCCAATCATCCGTAATCTTGCCCTGGTACTGCGCGCCTACCGTGAAGTTGGGTTTGAACGTATAGGAATGCCGCTGCGTAACAATAGAATCCGAACCTACCGACTGCGATACATCCAGGGGCCCGAACAAAAAGTTGGTCGCCACGCCCGCGGAAAAATTCTTCGACAACCGGAAGCCGTTCGAAATGTAAGCCCGGTTAAGCCCGCCCGTCCCCGTCATGGTACCGGTTACGGCTGTGCCGCTGCCCGTGATGTACTCCTTGCTGAGGATTTTGTAATCCACTGAGCTGAACGGCGTGATGCCCGCGCTGACGCCCCACCAGCTGGCCGCTTTAAAGCCGATGGCCAGGCGTTTGAAGTTCAGGTCGCCCGCGGTTTGACTCAGATTTTTCCCCTGGTAGCTCACGCTTTGCGCCCGGAGGGATAAGTCCAGCATAAAATTCTGGGTAGGTATTGCACTGTAGGAAGCCGGATTCAGGTCGTTCAGGTAACCGGTGGGCCTTGCCCCTATGCCGGTGCTGCTCAGGCCAAAATTGCGGCTGTAATCCCTTGTTTCCAGGTCGCCGATGCCAAAGGCCGAATAAATCGAATTCAGTCCGTGCTGCGCTTTGGCATAATTGCCCAACAGCAGGAGCAGCCAAAATATATTGTGTTTCTTCATGCTAATACTTCCTATTTGTACAGTAAATAGTACACCTGGATTTTCAGTTTGCTCCCGGCGTTTTGCGGATCCCCCAGCACGAGCCTGTCCAGGGTGGTTTTTGCATCGCCGCTGCTCGGCGTCAGCGCCAGTCCGCGGGTAGTGAGGCCGTCGGCGGAAAGCTCGGATTTACAGTACGCCGTGATATCGTAAGAGTAGTAAGTGTTCTCGTTAAACAAATCATCCTTCACCAGCGTACCGTAGGAAAGCGTATCCGTAATATTATTCGCGTTATCAATGCGGCAGAGCGCCAGCCGCGGCGGCAGGCGGTGATCCGTATAGCTGCCGGCAATGGGTTTCAGGGTAAGGATCACTTTCATCAGTTGAAAATATTTTCCCAGCTGCAGCAGGTTTTTAAGATAGGGAATGTCCATTCGTGTAATCACTCCCGTTATAGGCTGCATGTAACCGGCGTTGTTGGTACTGCTGGTAGGTAATGTTCTCATCGTGGGCCCCAGCGCGCTGATGGCGGTTTGGGAGCGGTCGTAGTCAATATGGTTGAACTGCACGCTGCTGTTCGTGAATTTAAAATCCACGTATTTCACCTTTGTGATCAGTTCATTGTTATGATAATACAGGCGCATGTACAGCGTGCTGTCCTGCGCCTGGAAGCCGCTTACCGCCTGGCTGAGCGGGCCCGCTGTGATATAGAGCCCTTTGAAAAACTCCTGCCAGGTGTTGGTGGTGCTGATGTCCGCGCTTTTGCTGCGGATCATTTCAAATAACTGTGCCCCCAGCGTGTTGGACATTGGCACGCTGATGGTCTTATCCGTATGCGGGCGGATCACTCCCGTGTAACTGCCGATAGGCGTGGTTTCCGTTTGAAAAGTATTATTGTTGTAAATATTGGTATAGTTCGTGGCCGGCTTTATGGTTTGCTGCACGCGGTAGATGCGCAGGTCCTGCGGCCGCGTGGTATCGCCCTGGTAGTAGGTATTCGGCATCAGGATCAGGGCCATGGAGTCGTAGGCGGCCCCGTACTCCGGGATATCCAGCGTGGCCGGCGCCGCCAGCTGGAAGTAAGTGCCGGCAGTGATTTTCCCAAACAGCGGATCATTGTTGTAGCCGATGAGCGCCGCCCCGGAACCGGAGGTGGGCACCGAGTCGTACTGGATGTTTTTCATCGTTACGGACAAAGTATCGCTGATGATATAATCCGTCGTTTCATTATTATCTATGATGTTATCATAGGTAAAGCCTGTCTTCTGGCAGGAGGGGAGTACTGCTGACAGTAACAGCAACGTTAGCAAAACCCATATGCCGGTGTACTTATAAATCATAGTGCGCAATTTTAGACAGGATCAATACTTACTTGCCGCGTAATATGCCAACCCGGGAAATTCATCGACGAATCGCAGCATCCGTTCCATGTGACGCCAATACGCGCCCAGCGGGCGTTCCCGGCCGAAAGAATACTACTGGCAGATAAAATGCTGGTATTTATCCGGTAAAAAGGGGGAAATGTCTATTTCCTGTTTGCCGGAATGCTGCTGCGGATAATTTTGGCGCAGTTAAAAAGCACATGCAAATGCGAAATATCAGCAGTTATAGTTTATTATTGATCGCTTCCCTGGTGGCCTCCTGCTCTAAAGACAGTACCACCACCAGTAAGGTAGGTAACTGGATCCGACGTTCTGAATTTGAAGGGGTGGCAAGGAGCGCCGCTGCCTCCTTTGTGATTGATAATAAAGCCTATGTTGGTACCGGTTATGATGGTACCAACCGGTTACAGGACTTTTGGTCATACGATGTTGATATGAACCAGTGGACGCAGAAAGCCTCCTTTCCCGGCGCTGCGCGTAATAACGCCAGCGGCTTTGCTGCCGGCGGAAAAGGATATGTAGGGATTGGTTACGACGGACTAAATAAACTCAGCGATTTCTATCAATACGATCCTTCAGCCAACAGCTGGTCCAAAAAAGCCAACTTTGCCGGCACCGCCCGCTATGGCGCAGTAGGGTTCAGCCTTACCAAAGGCGGGAGCGAATACGGCTATTTTGCCACCGGCTACGATGGCAACTGGTTAAAGGATAACTGGCGGTACGACCCCGCAACGGACAGCTGGACGCAGGTGCAGAGTATGAACCTCGGTAAAAGGACCGACGCTTCCGTGTTCGTAATCAATAACAAGGCATACGTTTGTATGGGTATCGCCAACAACGGCAACATCGCGGACTTCGCGTCCTACGATCCCGAGGCCGATAACTGGAAAACCCTGCGGTCCATCTCCAATGCTACGGATGAAAGCTTCGACGATGCGTATAATTTTGCCGGCTATGCCGCCGCCGCATTCGCTATCAAGGGCAAAGGCTATGTAGTCAGCGGCCTGAAAAGCGGCCTGTCTACCGCCGTGTGGGAATACGATCCTGCTTCCGACCTCTGGACGCAGAAAACCGATTTTGAAGGCGCAGGCCGGAGTTACGCTACCGGCTTTGCCGCTAAAGACCGTGGCTTTGTTGTGCTGGGAACCAGCTCCAGCCAGCCTTTTGACGATATGTGGGAATTTGATCCTTCTGCTGAATATAACAAGAATGACTAAACGAAAATATTTGTGGATGGCCGGCATATTGGCTTTGCTGGCCGCTGTTGCCTGGCAGGCGAATGCCCGCAAACAGCAGCCCGCGGATATGCTCGCCGTGGTGGTGGAACCCTTTCAGATCCGCGATGGATGGGGGTATAAAGTAAATGTGGATGGAAAAACATTTATCTACCAGGATGTGATACCAGGCGTACCCGGAAATCATGTTTTTAAAACCAAAACCGACGCGCTGCGGGTAGGGCAGCTGATGGTGGAGAAGCTGACGAATCATAAAATTCCTGCTGTCAGCCCAGCAGAAATTCAGCAGCTTCAAATTAACTATTGATGTAGTCTTTTATTAAAATTGGCAGCCGGCGCCTCCATGTGTTACGCATGGGGGCTTTGCTATTGGCGCCTGCTACATCCGCCAGCAGCCTGTATTTTCGCAGATTTTAAGGTTTCTTTAAGAATATTTTAATTGGATATTTTATTTTAACATATTGTCAATACTTGATTAACACATTTTAACATAAGGATAACCTCAACTATACTATGTTCGCTGCATCATTTCACAGATGCCTAATTTCAAACAACTTTTTAAGTATCGTCCGTTCGTCATCAGCCTGCATGTATTGGCGTGGGTATGTTTCCTGTTTATGCCCTTTTTCATATACAGGATACAGATCCTGCATACGGGCTTTTTTGTAAAGGAGCTGATCGATAACCTTTTTTTGATCGGGCTTTTTTACCTGAACATTTACGTACTGATACCGAGGTTTTTCAACCAGAAGAAAATCGGCGTCTACCTGGGCAGCATCGTCCTGTTAATCCTGTTCATCACGCTGCAACAGGTGGCGCTGGACTACTACCTGCTGGGCAGCAGGATGCGCCCGGGCATGGCTATACGCTTTGATAAAAGACTGCGCGAAATGCAGGTAACTTCTCAGGGGGATAGTTCGTTTAAAGTTTTGGGGGAAATGAAAGCGCTGCCTGGGGTAGCTGCTGACGTTGTCACTTCCGCACTCCCGGCTGAGAATTTCCATGTCGCCCTGGCCGCTGATTCCGCTACGTTCGTGCCGCCCATGCACCGCCGTATGCGTATCCTGGAAATGGGCGGGCGCGCTTCCTTCTGGGACTTCCTGTTGTTCCCTGAAACGCTGCGCCGCTCCGGCTTTTTCGCGATGCTGATGTTGTTTATGAGCGGCTTTATCAAAATTGCGCAGGAGTGGTTCCGTTCCGAAAAGCAACGGGAGGAGCTGAAAGTGGAGAAGTTAAACGCGGAATTAAAATTTTTAAAGTCGCAGATTAATCCTCACTTCCTGTTTAACTGTCTAAATACCATCTACTCCCTGGCGCATAAACGGTCCGATCAAACGGAACACGCTATACTAAAGCTTTCCACGATCATGCGGTATATGATTTACGATGCGAACGTGGCCAGGGTGCGGTTGGAGCAGGAGCTGAAATACCTGTCGGATTATATCGACATCCAGCGGTTACGCCTGCCCCATGATATTGAGGTGACTTATGATGTACGCGGCAACACGGCGGATCTGCTGATAGAGCCTATGCTGCTGGTGCCCTTTGTGGAAAATGCGTTTAAACACGGCATCAGCTATGCCGAACCCTCTTTTATTAACATAGACATATTGCTAGACGAAAATATGATCCGACTAATTGTTAAAAACAGCCATTTCAAAGAGCGGGTGGCGGAGAGAGGCGGAATTGGGCTGGATAATGTCATGAAACGACTGGAACTGCTTTACCCTGAAGATCATCACCTGGACGTCAGGGATGCTGGAAACGAATTTATTGTTGATCTTAAACTGTTGCTGAAAAAATGATCAAATGTATCGCTGTTGATGATGAGCCACTGGCACTTGAAATTATTGAAGATTATATCCGCAAGGTGCCGTTTTTATCGCTGGAAGGTAAATTTGAAAATGCAGCAACCGCTCTGCGCTACCTGCAGGATGAGCCGGTGGACCTGGTTTTCCTGGATATTAAGATGCCCGATATCACGGGTATCCAGTTCCTGAAATCGCTCAAACACCCGCCAATGGTGGTTTTTACCACCGCCTACGGGGAGTATGCCCTCGACGGCTTCGACCTCGATGTGGTGGACTACCTGCTGAAGCCCGTACCTTTCGAACGCTTCCTCAAAGCCGCCGCCAAGGCGCGGGAGCTGATGGCCGCCAATCAGCATAAGGTGAACCCTGTGGCCGAGGCCGCATGGTTAAATGATTATATATTTATTAAAACTGAATATAAGATTATAAAAATCAACCTGGAAGATATCCTCTTCATCGAGGCGCTGAAAGACTATACCAAAATTTATACGCAACTGCAGCCCGTGCTGACGCTGCGCAGCCTCAAGTCGTTCGAAACGCGGCTGCCGGCGGATAAATTCATCCGCGTGCACCGCTCCTACCTGGTTTCGCTCAATAAAATAAATTCCGTGGAAAAAAACACGGTCATGATCGCCAATCAGTCCATCCCAATCAGCGATGGCTACCGGGACCGCTTTTACGACGTCATCAACAAAAATTCGTAATTCGTATTTTTTTCGGACCTTTGCTAAGTTTTTTGAACAACCATTATTATTCTTTTTTTCAAAAACCAACGCATTGGAAAGAATATATTTTGACAACGCGGCCACCACGTCGCTGGACCCGGCAGTATTGGAGGCAATGCTGCCATACATGACCGAAAAATTCGGAAACCCGTCTTCCATCTACTCCTACGGAAGAGAATCCCGTTTGGGAATTGAAAACGCGCGCAAAACCGTAGCCAAAATTCTCAACGCTCACCCGGGAGAGATCTTCTTTACCTCCGGTGGTACAGAAGCGAGCAACACCGCTATCAACGCGGCCGTGAAGGACCTGGGATGCAAACACATCATCTCTTCCCCGATCGAACACCACGCTACCCTGCACACCGTAGAACACCTGCATCACCAGGGTGTGGCGCTTTCCTTCGTGAAGCTGCTGCCGGATGGTCATGTGGACCTCGCGCACCTGCGCGAGCTGCTGGCCGGTTCCAAAGAGAGAAGCCTCGTGACGCTGATGCACGCCAACAACGAAATCGGCAACCTGCTGGACATCCACGCGGTGGGCGCCCTCTGCAAAGAGTTTGACGCCATCTTCCATTCCGACACTGTGCAAACCGTAGGGCACTATCCTTTCGACCTGAGAAACACGCCGGTGCATTTCATTACTGGCGCGGGCCACAAATTCCACGGTCCTAAAGGCGTAGGTATCCTCTACATCAACGAAAACGTGAAGATCACGCCGTTCATACAGGGCGGAAGCCAGGAACGCAACATGCGCGCCGGTACCGAAAACCTGTATGGTATCATCGGTTTTGCGAAAGCGCTCGAACTGGCTACCGCCCACTACGAAGAGCATAGTCAGCATATCGACGGCCTGCGTAAGTACATGGCGGAACAGCTGCAGCAGCACATCCCCGGCGTTACCTTCAACGGGGACCTCTATGGCCGCAGCCTGTACACCGTGCTCAATGCTTCTTTCCCGAAAACAGAAAAAAGCGAAATGATCCTGTTCAACCTGGATATCAACGGCATCTGCGCCTCCGGCGGCAGCGCCTGCACATCCGGCGCCAATGCAGGCTCCCACGTAATCCGCGCTGTCAACAGTAATCCTAACCAGATTGCCGTACGCTTCTCCTTCTCCAAAAACAATACGAAAGAAGAAGTGGATACCGTGATTGCGAAACTGAAAGAACTGATTTAAATTTTTGGCGCGGAAGTCCGGGGCCGGTGGCCCCGGATGAAGCGCTGTATGATACTATGGTTATTCTGTATGACTTACAGAATACACCTGATAAACTTCTTCCTTGCGTTATTAAGAGAGCAGCTTCGGCTGCTCTTTTTTTATGGGCATAAAAAAACCGTCTCAGTTCCCTGAGACGGCCTTTTTCAGCTTGCCGCTTTTCAATTTTACTTAGTGCATAAACTCCTTAATATCCTGCATGATCCGCTTTGCAATATTATCCGCAGTGGTTTCATTCTGCGATTCAGCATAAATACGGATAATCGGTTCGGTATTGGAAGTACGCAGATGCACCCAATCAGTTTCGAATTCTATTTTCAGCCCGTCCTCGGTGTTGATAGGCTGATTTTTATATTTATCCTTTATCTTTTCGAAGATAGTTTTTACATCCACTCCTTTGTCCAGCTCAATTTTGTTTTTAGAGATGAAGTAGTCGGGGTAGCTGTTGCGCAGCGCTTTGATGCTCTTTCCGCTGTGTGCCAGGTGGCTCAGGAACAGGCCAATGCCGATGAGCGCATCGCGGCCGTAATGCAGGTCCGGAACGATGATGCCACCGTTGCCTTCACCGCCGATCACGGCGTTGGTTTCCTTCATCTTCCTTACCACGTTTACTTCGCCTACGGCAGACGGGGTGTACACGCCGCCATGTTTGAGCGTAACGTCCTTCAGGGCGCGGGTGGAAGAGAGGTTGGAAACGGTGTTGCCCTTACGCTTGCCGAGAACGTAATCCGCTACGGCCACGAGGGTATATTCTTCACCAAACATGCTGCCATCTTCACTTACGAAGCACAGACGGTCTACGTCCGGGTCTACCGCAATGCCCAGGTCAGCTTTTGATTTGTTTACTTCGTTGGAAAGCGCCACGAGGTTTTCCGGCAGTGGCTCCGGGTTATGGCTGAATTTACCGGTCACTTCTCCGAATAACACTTCCACCTGTTCTACACCCAAAGCTTTCAGCAGGGCAGGAACGAAGATGGCGCCCGTGGAGTTCACCGCGTCCACCACTACTTTGAAGTTACGTTTCCGGATAGCTTCCACATCCACCAGCGGATAATTTACTATCAGGTCGATGTGCTTCTGCAGGTAGGAATCATCCTGGGTGTAAGTACCCAGTTTGTTCACATCGGCAAAGTTGAAGTCTTCGCTGGCAGCGATTTCCAGGAGCTGCGCCCCGTCTTCGCCGGAAATGAATTCACCTTCACTGTTCAGTAATTTCAGGGCATTCCATTCTTTCGGATTGTGGCTGGCGGTGAGAATAATACCACCCGCAGCTTTTTCCATCTTAACGGCTACTTCTACGGTAGGCGTAGTGGATAAACCAAGGTCTACCACGTCTATACCTAAGCCCACCAGGGTGGAAACCACCAGGTTTTTCACCATTTCCCCGGAAATACGGCCATCACGGCCAATTACTACCTTCCGGTTGTCTGTGTTCCTGCTAAGCCAGGTGCCGTAAGCTGCTGTGAATTTTACTACGTCTACTGGAGAAAGTCCCTCGCCGGGCCTGCCGCCTATGGTTCCGCGTATGCCGGATATCGATTTGATCAGTGCCACAAGTTTCGTTTTTTAAAGGAAGGCAAATATAAAAAAATCCGTGCCAGATTTCCTAATTAGTAAATTGTGATGAACCGGGGCCTAAACCGCTCATTATACGCCTCCAAACACGCCTTATCTAATAACTTATAACTATATTTGCAGCTACGCTTTTAAAAAAACGGCTATACGTTACATGCAAAACTTCTGGAAGAATATACCCCGGTATATTCGATATGTGTTTGTTCAAACGCTTTACCTGTTCCTGCTGATGGTTATGTTCAGGCTGATCTTCTACCTGTTCTTCTTCAAAACCACCATCACAGATGCGGCCGTGATCTCCAAAGCATGGTACCTGGGGCTTAAATTTGACATGCGTCTTACATTGATCCTGATGGCGCCCCTGCTGATTGTCACGTTAATTTTCAGAAACAGCTACTTCACGCGCAAGCCTATACGTAAATTTAACTTTGCCTACCTGTTTATACTCTACCTCGGGCTCACCTTATTATATATACTGGACCTCGGGCATTACGATTACCTGGGCATCCGGCTCGATCCCTCCGTACTCCGCTTCCTCGCCAAAGGCGAACGCGCCGATAACGCCCGCATGGTATGGCAGAGTTATCCCGTAGTGCGCGGCGTGCTGGCCATCGCCCTGTTTATGTTCTTCCTCCTGGTTATTCAAAAGCGTACCTGGAAGCATTTTGCCGCCCAGCCGGAGATATACCTCCGCAAAGGCGCCTTCATCGGTTGGACCAGCGCCCTCATCCTCCTCACCGCTGCCGGTATCTACGCCAATTTTGCGTACTTCCCGCTGCGCTGGAGCCAGGCCATGTTCACCCGGGATAATGGCGTTACCAGCCTGGGGCTCAACCCCATCCTGTATTTCGTATCTAACCTGAATGTAAAAGGCGACTCGTTTGACCTGGAACTCACCCGTAAATATTACCTGCCAACAGCGCAGTACCTGGGCGTGGACCAGCCTAATCCGCAAACGCTGACGTATAAACGACAAATCCCGGGGGATAGCTCCAAACCCAGGCTAAACATCGTGCTCGTCATGCTGGAATCCACCGGTGCAGCGCCTACCAGTATCTACGGCAACCCCATGCAGCCTACGCCCAATATGTTGCGGCTGGCCAACGGGGGGATCCTCTTCAAAAATTTCTACGTGCCGGCGGTAAGCACCGCCAGAACCGTATTTGGCGTTACGACCGGCCTGCCGGATGTTACCCGGGTACGCACCGCCAGCCGCCATCCGCAGATGCTGGACCAGCGGGTGGTAATGGACCAGTTCACCGGCTACGATAAATACTATATGCTCGGCGGTAACACCAACTGGGCAAATATCCGCGCGGTATTCACCAACAACGTGGAAGGACTCAAAATTTTCGAGGAAGGGGACTGGAAATCGCCCAAGGCGGACGTTTGGGGCGTGTCCGACTTCGACCTCATCACCGAAGCCAGCGCCATCTTCAAGGAGAACAACGATAAAAAGAAACCTTTCATCGCCTTCCTGCAGCTGGCAGATAACCACCCGCCGTACACCACCACCAAAGGCAACGGCGATTTCAAAGCCCTCCGGGAAAAAGACCTGGACATGGAGAAATTCAAAAAGTCCGGTTTTGTGAGCGTGGACCAGTTCAACGCCCTGCGCTATGAAGATTATAACGTGGGCCACCTGATCGACATGGCTAAAAAAGACGGCTACCTGGATAATACCATCTTCGTATTCTTCGGCGATCATAACTGCATCCTCAACCCGTACAGCTTTATGCCCCTGCCGGAATACGAAATGGCTACCGGCAGCGTGCACGTAACCGCTTTCATGTACAGTCCCAAACATATCACACCGGGCCAGGTGATCACCACCCCGGGCAGCCTCCTGGATATTTATCCTACCGTGGCCGGTATGGTAGGGATGCCGTATAATAACTATACCATGGGTATGAACCTGTTCGACAGTACCCGGGCCAATGGCAAATACGTATTTATCTCCTACGTGCGCAACCAGCAAGGGTATTATGCGATGATAGGGGACCAGTACCTCTACGAGGTAAACGACAAAACCGGCGAGCCGGCCCTGTACGACCTGAAAGGCAATCCGCAGAAAAACGTGGCCGCCCAACTGCCGGATACGGCAAAATATCTGGATAATTTAACACGTGGCTATTACGAAAGCACACGATATTTACTGTTTAATAATAAAAAATAATCATACGCAGTGGAAGCAGAAAAATCATGGTTCAAAGATTGGTTCAATTCTCCTTATTATCACCTCTTGTACAGCAACAGGGATGAAAAGGAGGCTGCTGCTTTTATTGACAAACTGCTGGCTTACCTCCGCCCCGCGCCGGATGCTGAAATGCTGGACGTAGCCTGCGGTAAAGGGCGCCATGCCAAATACCTCGCGGATAAAGGGTATTATGTAACCGGGATAGACCTTTCCACGGAAAGCATCAACGTGGCCAAAAAAATGGAAAATGATCACCTGAGCTTTTTCCAGCACGATATGCGTTTACCCTTTCGCGTTAATTATTTCGACGTCGTATTCAACTTCTTCACCAGCTTTGGCTACTTCGATACCCAACGGGACAACGATAACGCCCTGCGTACCCTGACCAACGCCCTCAAGCCGGGCGGCAAACTGGTACTGGACTACCTGAACAGCAACTATGTGGCCGCACATCTTGTTAAAGCTGAAGTGAAGGAGAAAGATCATGTCGTGTTCGACATCCACCGGGAGTTGCAAAACAACAAGTTCCTCAAGGAAATCAGTATCCTCGATAAGGAAAAAATGCGCAGGCTGAAGTACACGGAAAGTGTGAACGCATTTACCAGGGAGGATTTCCGGGAAATGCTGACCCGGCAGGGAATGGAGATCACGGAAATATTCGGAGACTATCATTTTAACAGCTATGATGCCCAGCAGTCGCCCCGGCTCATCATCATAGCCACAAAAACACAGCCATGCTAGACAGTTTACTTCGTGGCGATCTCAGGTTATTTTTCCATATCAACGGGCAGTGGCACAACGCGCTGCTGGACGTCATTATGCCAATATTGCGGGAGCCCTACATCTGGGCGCCCCTGTACCTGTTTCTGGCGTTGTTCGTGACCATTAACTTTGGCTGGAGAGGATTTTTCTGGATCGTTTTCTTTCTCATCACCTTCGGGATTTCGGATCAGCTAAGCTTGTTCCTGAAAGATTATTTTGGCAGGATAAGGCCCTGCCGCGACCCGGTGGTGTCCCACTATACCCGGGTGCTGGTGGTGTATTGCCCTATGAGCGGCAGTTTTACCTCCAACCACGCTGCCAACCATTTTGCGTTGGCTACATTTTGTTTCTTAACTTTAAAATCATTCTTTGGCCGATATACCCTGTTATTTTACCTGTGGGCGGCGGCAATAGCCTACGCGCAGGTATATGTGGGCGTACACTATCCGCTGGATGTAACCGGCGGCGCCGTGCTGGGATCCCTGATCGGGCTGCTCAGCGGCAGCTTTTTCAGCCGGCGCATTAGACTGGAACCAGAATTGAAAACATGAACTGGAATTATCTGATACTTGTACTGGTTGCAACGATCGCCGGGGGCGTCATCCCGATGACGGTGAGGCACATCAGTGCCAACTTCACCATCTACCTGCTGGCATTCACCGGGGCCTTCCTCTTCGGGGTCACTATCATGCACTTGTTGCCTGAAGTCTACCACGAGCTGGGGCATGCCGCCGGCGCCTATATCGTCCTGGGCTTTTTCCTGCAGGTATTCCTGCAGCAGCTGTCCCATGGCATGGAACATGGCCATTCGCACCTCCCGCACGAAAACCACCATCACCATATTGCCGTTACGCCGCTGCTCCTGGGGCTGTCCATCCATGCCTTCATGGAAGGCATTCCGCTGGGCTTCCGGTATGAGGACCAGTCGGCCCTGCCTTCGCTGATGCTGGGCGTAGCGGCGCACAAAATTCCGGAAGCGCTGACCCTCATTACGGTGATGATCCACGCCCATAAAACCAAATCGCAACTCTGGCAGATACTGGTCATCTTTGCGCTGGTGACGCCTGTTGCGGCAATACTTGCCGGTTGGCTGGGGCATCGTTTCGAAATCGTTTCGCACTACCTGGTGTACCTGGTGGCGCTGGTCATTGGCGCTTTCCTGCACATTTCTACCACTATTTTCTATGAAAGCGGTACCAAACACCATGAATTAAGCCGTAAAAAAGTGATGGCGATAGCACTGGGACTGGTACTGGCATTTATTACACTGATATTTGAATAATTATTATTTTTAGACTTTATATCATGGAAGTCGTCATTATCCTCATCCTCATTTTACTCAATGGCCTATTCTCGATGTCGGAGATAGCATTGGTGTCCGCCCGTAAAATCCGGTTGGAACACCTCGCCAATAAGGGGGATGAAAAAGCAAAGGCCGCGCTGAAGCTGGCCAACAACCCGGACAGGTTTCTTTCTACCGTCCAGATCGGCATCACGCTTATCGGTATCCTGACCGGTATCTACTCCGGTGAAAATATCAAGACAGATATCGTCAACTGGCTCAATAATTATCCTGCCTTACAACCATATAGCAGCCCCCTGGCCACTACCATCATTGTAGTTGCCATTACCTATTTCTCCCTCGTGCTGGGGGAGCTGGTGCCTAAGCGCCTGGCCATGGCCAAACCGGAGGCGATCGCCAAAAATGTGGCCCGCCCCATGACGGTGATCTCCTGGCTCACCTGGCCCTTCATCTGGTTACTGAGCGCCTCCACCAATATACTCGTAAAATTATTTAACCTCCGCCCGAACGATAGCTACGTGACGGAGGAGGAAATCAAAGCCATGATCAACGAAGGCACCACTTCCGGCGCCATCGAGGAAACCGAACAGGAAATTATTGAAAGGGTATTCCATCTGGGCGACCGGAACATCACTTCCCTGATGACCCACCGCACGGATATTACCTGGCTCGATATCAACGAAACCATCGACACTTACCAGACCAAAATCCGCGAGAGCCTGCACTCCGTGTACCCGGTCTGCGAAGGGGAGGTAGACGCCCTGAAAGGCGTCGTGTCCATCAAGGACCTCTACGCCGTCGCAGGGAAAGCCCTGCCGCTGGCGCAGGTAATGAAAAAACCACTATTCGTTCCTGAAAACAACACCGCCTACCAGGTACTGGAAAAGTTTAAGGAAACACACATACACGCCGCATTCATCGTGGATGAGTACGGTACGTTTCTTGGTATGATCACCCTCAACGATATATTGGAGGCGATCGTAGGGGATATGCCGGAAACTGAAGAATATGACAGTTACGAGATGCACCTCCGCGACGATGGCAGCTACCTGGTGGATGCCCAGATTCCGTTCTACGACTTCCTGGCCGAGTTTGACAAGGAAGACTGGATGAATGAATTTGAACAGGATTTCGATACCCTGGCCGGCTTCATCCTCCACCACCTGGAACATATCCCGAGTACCGGTGAAAAATTCAGCTGGAAAGGGTTTACCTTCGAGATAGTGGACATGGATGCGCATCGTATCGACAAAGTCATGGTAGTTCCGCCTATGCAATCAACAGACGAAGAGGACTGATTTTCTTCCCTGCACACGTAGAAACCGCCAACGTAGTTATCCGTATTTTAATGAACGGAGTGCCTTAATTATTTGGATAAACCCAGCTTTATGCTAAATTTGGGCACTTTTTTACATAAACAATAAATTTAATTTAATAGTAACCATGGTTGCAATAGGAAGTAAGGTGCTGTCCCTGGAAGAAGCGTACAGGGTTCTTTACAACGGTGAAGAGCTGGTATTGGAAGCAGCGGCTTTACAACAGGTGGAAGCCAGTTTTGAGTTTCTGAAGAAGTTTTCCGCGAAAAAACTGATCTATGGTATCAACACCGGCTTCGGGCCGATGGCGCAGTACCGTATCAGCGATGAAGATACCTTCCAGCTGCAATACAACCTGATCCGCAGCCACAGCTCCGGCTCCGGCAAACTGTTATCCCCGGTACACACGAAAGGGCTGATGATCGCCCGCCTCAGCAGCTTTATGCAGGCGCATTCCGGCGTTCACCCTGAAGTGGTACACCTGCTGAAAGACCTGATCAATAAAAACGTATATCCGTGTGTGTTTGAGCATGGCGGCGTGGGCGCCAGCGGCGACCTCGTGCAGCTCGCTCACCTTGCGCTGGTGTTGATTGGCGAAGGAGAGGTTTTTTATGAGGAGAAGATCCAGCCCACCGCGGAAGTATTTGCCCGTCTGGGCCTTAAGCCTATCGGCATCCATGTGCGGGAGGGATTAGCGATCATAAATGGTACATCCGCCATGACAGGCGTGGGTTTAGTGAATCTGATAGAGGCCAGGCGCCTCCTGGCCTGGTCTGTCACCATCTCGGCTATGATCAATGAAATCGTGGAAGCCTTTGATGATCATTTGTCGGCAGAACTCAATGCGGTTAAAAAGCATGAAGGCCAGAACAAGGTAGCCGCCATCATGCGGGAAATCCTCGTGGGCAGCAAAATGGTGCGCCACCGTCCGGATCACCTCTATAAAGAACTGGAAGAAGAAATTTTCAAAGATAAAGTACAGGAATACTATTCCCTCCGCTGCGTACCGCAGATCCTGGGCCCTGTGTTCGATACCCTGAAACAGGCCGAGCAACTGGTGGTGCAGGAGCTGAACTCCGTGAGCGACAACCCGGTGGTGGATCATCATAAGGAAAACGTATTCCATGGCGGTAACTTCCATGGCGACTATGTTTCCCTGGAAATGGATAAAATCAAGATCGCCATCACCAAGCTGTCTATGCTCTCCGAGCGCCAGCTGAACTACCTCATGAACGAAAAGCTGAACCACAAGTTCCCGCCGTTCATGAACCTGGGCAAACTGGGCTTCAACTTCGGAATGCAGGGCGTTCAATTCACCGCTACTTCCACTGTGGCGGAAAACCAGACGCTTTCCTTCCCGATGTATGTACACAGCATTCCCAACAACAATGACAACCAGGATATTGTAAGCATGGGCTGCAATGCCGCGCTGATGGCCGGCAGGGTGATTGGGAATACCTTCGAGGTACTGGCCATCCAGGTGATGACCATGCTGCAGGCGGTAGATTACCTCGGCTGCCAGGACAGGCTCGCCGCGTTTTCACACAAAATTTACGAAGAGGTGAGAGCGATTTTCCCTAAATTTATTGAGGACAGTCCTAAATACAAGGACCTGCAGAAGATCAGGGAGTACCTGATGGCAAACCAGCCGGTACAGTTGTAACAGCAAAAAAATTCAAGCAATGAAATGTGCGCTTATCACCGGCGGCTCAAGAGGCATAGGACGGGCAGTATGTATTAAAATGGCGGAACAGGGCTACCATGTTCTGATCAACTATAAAGGCAATGAGGCAGCGGCCCTCGAAACACTGGAAGCGGTAAAGGCAGCCGGCAGCACCGGCGAACTGCTGCAGTTCAACGTGGGCAGCGCCGAAGAAGTAAGCCAGGTGCTGGGCGCCTGGATCGAAGGACACAAAGATGATCCTATTGAAGTACTGGTGAATAATGCCGGCGTGCGGGAAGACGGGCTGATGTTCATGATGAGCGAAGCGCAATGGAATAACGTACTCAATATCAGCCTGAATGGTTTTTATCATGTCACCAAACAGGTACTCAGCGGCATGCTGATGAAACGCTACGGCCGCATCATCAACATGGTGTCCTTATCCGGCATTAAAGGGCTGGCCGGGCAAACCAACTATTCCGCCGCCAAGGCAGGCGTGATCGGCGCTACCAAAGCGCTGGCGCAGGAAATCGCCAAACGCGGCGTTACCGTAAACGCAGTGGCCCCGGGTTTTATCAAAACCGACATGACGGCAGAACTGAATGAAAAGGAACTTGCCGCACAAGTACCGATGAACCGCTTCGGTACCGCGGAAGAAGTAGCTGAAGCCGTGGCATTTTTTGCCTCCAAAGGCGCAGGGTACATCACCGGTGAAGTGCTGAGCATCAACGGTGGACTATATACCTGATAATAATCCAACTAATAGTTAACCGCTCCTATTATGAACAGAGTTGTGATCACAGGATTGGGAATCTACTCCTGCATAGGTAAAAACCTGGAGGAGGTGCGAGATTCATTATATAAGGGCAAATCCGGCATTGTACTGGACCCCGAAAGGAAAGCATTCGGATACCGCTCCGGCCTCACCGGCAAGCTCGAACGTCCTGAGCTGAAAGGCTTACTGGACAGGCGCGCCCGCCTCATGATGCCCGAACAGGCCGAATTCGCATTTATGGCCACCAGGGAAGCCCTGGCCATGGCTAAAATGGACCCCGATTACATCGAAAAAACTCCCGTAGGTATCCTCTACGGCAACGATAGTTGTGCAAAACCAACCGTAGAAGCCAACGATATCATGCGGGAAAAGAAAGATACCATGCTGGTGGGCTCCGGTTCTGTATTTCAGACCATGAACTCCACCGTAAACATGAACCTGGCCACCATCTTCAAACTGAAGGGGGTCAACTTCACGGTGAGCGCGGCTTGCGCCAGCGGCTCCCATGCTATCGGCCTCGGCTATATGTTTATTAAAAACGGCATGCAGGATGCAGTGATCTGCGGAGGCGCCCAGGAAGTGAATATTTACGCCATGGGTAACTTCGACGCGATCGCGGCATTCTCCACCCGCGAGCATGACCCTGAACGGGCCTCCCGCCCGTTTGACCGCGACAGGGACGGGCTCGTGCCCAGCGGCGGCGCAGCCACGGTGATCCTGGAAAGTTTGGAGTCCGCACAAAAAAGAGGCGCTACCATCCTTGGCGAAGTGCTGGGATACGGCTTCTCCTCCAACGGCGCGCATATCTCCAATCCTACCGTGGACGGGCCGGTGCGCAGCCTGCAGATTGCCCTCAGCGATGCGGGGCTCCTGGCAAAGGACATCGAATATATTAACGCCCACGCTACTTCCACGCCGGCAGGCGATGCCAGCGAGGCGAAAGCGATCTACGAGGTGTTTGGCGGCAATGTACCGGTGAGCTCCACAAAATCCATGACCGGCCACGAATGCTGGATGGCCGGCGCCAGCGAAATCGTTTATTCCATGCTGATGCAGCAAAACGGGTTTATCGCCCCAAATATCAACCTCGAAAACCCGGACGACGATGCCGCCAGGCTGAATATAATTAGTAATACAATTAATAAAAATTTTAATATATTTTTGTCTAACTCTTTCGGATTCGGAGGCACCAACTCCTCCCTGATCGTAAGAGCGTGGGATGGGAAGTAGAATAGTTGCCATTTTAGAGTGTACGCTGTTGCCTTACATCTGTGAGTTATAAACTCATATATTCCCTGGTGTGTGTAACTCCCAATATATTCTTAACTTTGGCGCTCGGACTAATTTGAAGATTTTACAGGCTTGGTTGGTAACCGTAACATTTTTTCATCAACCTATATCTGTTATACGTTATATGGAACTTAAAGAAGTAATAACTGTCACAAACAAATTTCTGGTAGAGGAGTTTGAAGCTAACCTCGAGGACATCACGCCGGAAGCTAATCTCAAAGCTACGCTGGACTTGGATAGTCTGGACTATATCGACATGGTGGTAGTAATTGAAGACAACTTCGGTTTTAAAGTGAAACCTGAAGATTTTCAGAACATTGTCACCTTCCAGGATTTCTATAATTACGTAACTGCTCGTATTCAGCAAAAAGAACTCGTATAATGCCGTCCTGGCAGGGAAAGTCGAAAGGAAATAAGCTGGGTTACAGTATCTTTATTGCCATACTACGCTATGGTGGTGTGTATCCTGCTTATTTCCTGTTAAGGTTTGTAGCCGCGTATTATTTTTTGTTCTCCTGGAGTTCTTCCAGACCTATTTACCATTATTTTCATACCAAAGCGGGTTTCGGCAGGTTTAAATCGTTGATCAACCTGTACAGGAATTACTATGTCTTTGGGCAGACCATCATCGATAAGGTGGTGGTGATGGCTGATATGGCCAATAAATTCACGTTCGATTTCGATGGGGAGCAGCACCTGCGCGATATTGTCAGCGGCGGCAAAGGCGGCATCCTGCTCAGCGCCCACCTGGGCAACTGGGAAGTGGCCGGCCACCTCTTCAAACGCCTGCAGGCACGCATCAACATCGTGATGTTCGACGGTGAACATGAAAGAATCAAAGAATACCTCTCCTCCGTGACGGGTGGGCGTAATGTGAATATCATTGTCCTGAAGGACGACCTGTCCCACATCTATGCCATCAACGACGCACTGAGCAACCAGGAGCTGGTATGCATGCACGCAGATCGCTTTCTGCCCGGCAATAAGACCATGACGGCGGAACTCCTGGGTTCCCCGGCGCAGTTTCCCCTGGGGCCATTCCTGCTGGCATCCACGTTCAGGGTGCCCGTTTCAGCGGTTTTCGCGTTTAAGGAATCGGCTACGCACTATCACTTTTATGCCACCGAACCGCGGATTTACAGTGGCCGCAGGCAGCAGGAGCAGGCTTTAAAGGATTTTGTAGGAGAGATGGAAGAGAAGATCCGGAAGTATCCTACCCAATGGTTTAACTACTACGATTTCTGGGAGGAATAAGTAAAATGGCCGCCTGAAGAACCGGTGTCATAACAACTATCCGTAATATCTACCGGTTTCCCGGTAGAAATAAATTCCGGGATTATACTGTTAATAAATTCATATAATTCTATTTACTTCGTATTTCTTTTTTTACAATAAATTGTGAAGATGTTTATTCATACAGACGATATTACTGCATATATACCGCAACGCGCGCCCATCGTGATGATCAGTGGCATACTGGAAGTGGAAGGGCCGCTTACCCGCACCGCGCTGGACATTGCCGCGGATAATATTTTCGTGGAGGAAGGCTACTTCACAGCCCCCGGCCTCATGGAAAACATGGCGCAGACGGCCGCCGCAAGGATCGGCTACATCTCCCGCCAGCAAAACGTGCCGGTGCCGCTGGGATTTATCGGCGCCGTGAAAGATTTTGAAATTTTTGAATCACCGCCCGCCGGAGCCACCATTGAAACTACTGCCGTTATTGGCGCTGAAGTGTTTAACGCCACAATGGTAAACGCCAAAGTAGTGTATCAAGATAAGGTGATGGCACAGTGTGAACTTAAAATATTCATCAACCCCTAAAAAAAACTTAAGCATCATGAGAACCAGTGCATTCATTCTGGTAGCAGCCTTTATGCTGGGTACTGTATTTACTGCAAAAGCGCAAAAACTGAAAAACTTCCTGGACAATAAGGATTCCTCCTTTACCTGGCTGGGTATAGATTTTACGCAGGCGCGCCTGATCGGGGATGCAGGGGCTAAGCCAATCGATTTTGTGGACAGCCACTTTGCAGGCATCAACCAGGTGGTTGTAAACGAACCTAAAAAGTACGATGTGCCAGGCAATTTCCGGCACGAAAACGTCACCTACGACATCAGCCTGGTGAACAAACGTAACTCCGCCATCAATCCCGACAACTTTAAATCAGACAACAGCGCTGACCTGCACCGCCTCACCGAAGACGATGTGGCCAAACTGGTAAAAGGTTTCGACTTCGGCGGTAAAAAAGGCATCGGCGCCCTGCTCGTCATGGACGGCATGAGCAAAACCGATAAAAAAGCATCTGCCTTTGTTACCCTCGTGGATATGGGCAGCCGCCGCGTACTGATGGCCGAAAGGATAGAAGGAAAAACCGGCATGGCTTTCGGTAACCGTAACTACTGGGCGCTGCCGGTCAAGTACATCCTCGATAATTTTCACGACGATTACAATAAGCTGAGAGAGAAATATGCCAACGCCACCGACCCGGTAGAACCAGCACCGGCTCCTGCGCCAGCGCCTGCGCCGGCATCCAAAAAATCAGGCAAAACCGGCGTGGCCAACACAAAAGCTCAGCCAGCAAAAAAGAAAAGCTAAGCATGCAATTAACCGAAAGCACTACCATAAAGATTAGATTCAATGATTGTGATCCCCTGGGGATCGTATGGCATGGGAATTATGTGCAGTATTTTGAGGACGGAAGAGAAGCTTTCGGTGAAAAATACGGATTGCGCTACCTGGATATTGCCGCGGAAGGTTACACCGTGCCGCTGGTCAATATCCAGTGCGATTATAAGCGCCCGTTGCGCTATGGGGACCAGGTAGTGGTGCAAACCACCTACGTGGACGACCTGGCCGCGAAACTCAGATTTGAATACGTACTTACACACGCAGTTACCGGGGAAGTAGTGGCAAAAGGATCCTCCGTGCAGGTCTTCCTGGACAAGGAATCCTCCCTGCTGCAACTTACCCTGCCGCCGTTTTTCAGCAAATGGAAACAGGCGCACGGACTGCTTTAAAAGGGTAATATGCAAAAGGTATTTGTTGCAGCTGATAACATCGTGAGCCCCCTGGGCAATACTACCCTTCAGAATTATGAACAGGTACTGCTGGGCAATTCAGGAATCAGCCTGCATGACAACGCAGCCT
Organism: Chitinophaga sp. CB10; assembly: GCA_001870995.2. Classification (GTDB taxonomy): domain Bacteria; phylum Bacteroidota; class Bacteroidia; order Chitinophagales; family Chitinophagaceae; genus Chitinophaga. The sequence goes on along the minus strand of MLAV02000005.1, from coordinate 61,234 downwards.
ATGCCGCTGCTCCGTTTTATGCCGCCATGCTGGCCCCCGGTCAGCTGGCATCCTATACCGGCAGTAATAACTTAAACGACTATACGAAATTTGAACGGCTGTTAATCGCTTCCGTATCAGCAGCTTTACCGCAAACGGACATCCCGCTGCAAAGCAACCGTACCGGCCTGATAGTTTCCACCACCAAAGGAAATATCGAACTGCTGGAACAGGGCGAAGCCGCCGGCAGTGCCGCCCCGGTAGCGCACATGCAGCTCGGCTATTCCGCCCGCAGGGTGGCCGCATTTTTTGGCATTACCAACGAGCCGGTAGTGGTGAGCAGCGCCTGCATCTCCGGGCTGGTAGCCATCCTCACGGCAAAGCGGCTGATCAGCGCCGGCGTGTACGACCACGTCATCGTTACCGGCGCGGATGTACTCACCCGCTTCGTATTGTCAGGCTTCCAGTCGTTCCAGGCAGTAAGCGCCGCGCCCTGCCGCCCTTTTGACGCCGCCCGCAACGGCGTTACCCTGGGAGAAGGCGCCGCCACGGTGATACTGACCACCAGCGAGGCGCTCTCGAAAGACTTTGTGTTGGGTACAGGAGCGGTCAGCAATGACGCTAACCATATTTCCGGGCCCTCCCGCACCGGGGAAGAGCTGGCCGCGGCCATGAAACTGGCCCTCGAAGGCTCCGGCATCTCCCCTGAAAAATTAGGATTTGTATCCGCGCACGGTACCGCCACCCTGTACAACGACGAAATGGAAGCCAAAGCCCTGCACCATGCCGGGCTGGCCAACATCCCGGTGAACAGCCTGAAAGGCTACTACGGCCATACCCTCGGCGCAGCGGGGCTGATAGAAGCCATCGTTAGTATGAAAGCGCTGAAGGAAGGCGTGATACTGCCAACAAAAAATTATGAAACTTCCGGCGTAAGCATGCCGGTAAAAATAAGTAACGCCATCGCATCTACGCAGGCGCGCCACTTCCTGAAAACCGTTTCAGGATTCGGCGGCTGCAACGCTGCTATGGTTTTTAGTTTAATCAGCTGATTGCTGCCGCCTGATTTATCCCGGACTTCAGCTACATATTTATCATTGTCGTGTTTAATAAAGAAACAAAAACAGCATTACAGGCTAAAGAAGCCGCTTTATGGCTCGCATTTGCTCCAATTGCATTCCAGGCTACACGGGCACTGCGTGATATGGGCATTTTAACAGCAGTAAGCAAGAGCGGTTCCAAAGGTATCACCATCGAGGAGATCATGGAACAAACCAATATGAACCGCTATGCCGTAAGAGTATTGCTGGAAGCAGGTTTGGGTATGGAGCTCGTCATCGTAAATGACAAGAAGTACACCCTCACCAAAACCGGTTATTTCATTTTGCACGACGAACTTACCCGCATCAATATGGACTTTACCCAGGATATCTGCTACAAGGGCATGTATCACCTGCAGGAAAGTCTGAAAGAAGGTAAACCCGCCGGCCTTAAGGAACTGGGCCCGTGGGATACCATATACCCCGGCCTTTCCCTGCTGCCGCCAAGCGTAGGTAAAAGCTGGTTCGACTTCGATCACTACTATTCCGACCTGGCCACGCCGGCCGCGCTGGACATCGTGTTCGAAAACAAACCTAAAAAGCTGCTGGACATCGGCGGCAACACCGGTAAATGGGCGCTGGCCTGCACCGCTAAGGACCCGGATGTGGAAGTAACCATCTTCGACCTGCCGGGACAAGCCGGCCTGGCGCAGAAGACCATGAAGGAAGCCGGTGTGGAAAACCGCGTGCATTTTCATATCGCCAACATCCTGGATGAAAGCATTCCTTTCCCGAAAGGTTTTGACGCCATCTGGATGAGCCAGTTCCTGGATTGCTTCTCCGAAGCGGAGATCGAATCCATCCTCTCCCGCTGCCGCGAAGCCCTCAACGACGACGGTACCGTTTATATCCTGGAACCGTTCTGGAACCGCCAGCAGTTTAAGTCTGCCGCCTTCTGCCTGCAGCAGACCTCCCTCTACTTCACCGCGATGGCAAACGGTAACAGCCAGATGTACCATACGGACGACTTCTTCCAGTGCATCGAAAACGCCGGGTTGAAGATCACCGAGGAGAACAACCAGATGGGATTGAACTACACGCTGCTGAAGTGTAAGAAAGCATAATTACGATACATAGTGCCTTGCAATTAATATACAAATCTTATATCCCAAATTTTGCATCGTATGAAAACTGAAAAAGTCGATGTACTGGTTATAGGCGCTGGTCCTGCGGGATCGGTGGCCGCCTCCATCATTCACCAGGCTGGCTACTCGGTGAAGGTGGTGGAAAAATTGAAGTTCCCCCGTTTCGTCATCGGGGAAAGCCTGCTGCCGCGCTGTATGGATGCCCTGCAGGAAGCTAAATTCATTGACGCCATTGCAGCAAAAGGGTTCCAGCAGAAGTCGGGCGCTAAGTTCGTAAAAGGCGACCTCGTATGCGACTTCCAGTTTAAGGACCAGTACACACCGGGCTGGCAGTACACCTGGCAGGTAACCCGGGCCGACTTTGACAAAACCCTGGCCGATACGGTGGAAGAGATGGGCGTGCCGGTAGCATACGAAACTACGGTGACGGATATCCGCTTCAACGGATCGGATTCTGTGACCACCGTGGAAGATGCCAACGGCGGGAAATATGAGATCGAAGCCCGCTTTATAGTGGATGGCAGCGGCTATGGCCGTGTTATCCCCAGGCTCTTCAACCTGGAAAAAAACTCCAACCTGCAGCCCCGTAAGGCGCTGTTTGCACATACCAAAGACGTTCGCCGCTCCATGGCCGATGAACCTAACCGTATTACGGCTGTGGTGCATAAAAAAGGCACCTGGATCTGGATTATCCCTTTCTCTACCGGCGTTACCAGCGTGGGTTTTGTGAGCGATCCGGAATTCTTTGACGGTTTCCCCGGTACGGACGAAGAGAAATACCGCGCCATGCTGGAAGCGGAACCCTATACCAGGGAGCGTTTCCGGGATGTGGAGCTGGTATTTGAACCGCGGGTACTGCAGTCCTGGTCCGCCACTACGGATAAATTCTACGGTGAGGGCTATGTGCTTACCGGCAACGTGACAGAATTTTTGGACCCGATTTTCTCATCTGGCGTAACTTTGGCCTGCGTATCCAGCCAAACGGCTGCCAAACTCGTGATCCGCAAGCTGAAAGGGGAAGCGGTAGACTGGGAAAAAGAGTACATGGAACCTACCATGCAGGGCGTAAATACCTTCCGTTCGTATGTAATGGCCTGGTATGAAGGAACTTTGGATAAAATATTCTTCTCCAAAAATCCGGACCCTGTTATCAAAGGGCAGATTTGTTCCGTACTGGCGGGTTATGTATGGGATATGTCCAATCCGTTCGTTACCAATCACGATACGGCGCTGAAGCGACTGGCACGCACCATTGAATTAACGGAGATAATAAAAAGCGAATCATAGTTTGAGTAATAGTGCATATATAACGGGTACCTGTATTATCCGGGAGAACAAAATTTTTCTCAATGATAAGCTGGTATGGGAGGGCGAAGGGCCCGGTTTGCAGGAGCTGTTGAGAGCAGCCTACGACCACTTCTCGGGGCAATATCCGAAGTTCCATAAAATGGACCCGCTGAGCAAGCTCGGCTGGCTCGCCGCCGAAGTGCTGCTGAAAGACAGCCCCGTGCTGCAGCTGCCGAAAGAAGCCGTAGGCATGGTGCTTTCCAACCGGAGCGCCAGCCTGGATACGGACTTCCGTTATTATGCCACTGTGAAAGACATTGCCAGCCCGGCCCTGTTCGTGTACACGCTCCCCAATATCGTTATGGGTGAAATCTGTATCCGGCATGGGTTTAAGGGGGAGAATACCTTCTTCGTGTCGGAACAGTTTGATGCCGCCTTGCTGACAACGTACGCTGCCCAACTCCTGGCGGAGACGCCGTTACAGGCATGTCTGGTGGCATGGGTTGAAGTATTGGAACACCGTTACGAAGTGGCGATGGCGCTGGTAGAACGTTCGGGGACGCAGCCCCTGACCGCAGCGGCACTAAATTTTCTCTATAATAAAAAAATATAACAGGCGCCAAAGGCGCCAAAAGCCGGCGCTAAAAAAGGCCCCGGCAATAAAGGGCAGGCCCCCGAAAGGCAAGCCTTAAAAAACAACACATAATCCTTTGCTGCTTTGCACCGGATGCTGCTTTGCGGGAAAAAACCGCACACCAGCCAGCAAAGCAGGTCAAACAAAACAAACATGGAAAAGTTGATGGAGGATCTGAAATCGCAGATCATTGAACAATTGAATTTGCAGGAAGTAAAACCGGAGGATATCGGCAACGATGAGCCTTTATTCAAAACCGGGCTGGGCCTCGATTCCATCGATGCATTGGAACTGATCGTTCTGCTGCAGCAGCACTATAACATCCGCATTGCCAACCCTGAACAGGGTCCTGAAATATTCCACTCCATCCGTACGATGGCAGCATTTATTACCGCTCAACAAAAGCAGCAGGCATGAGTGTAAAGGTCTGGATAGCAGGCGGCGGCGTCATCAGCGGCATAGGCATGAACCTGGAGGAAAACCTGCAGGCGTTTAAAGACATGCGTACCGGTATGACTAAAATGCAATACCTGCAATCTGTCCACCAGGATGCCTTCCCCGTTGCGGAAGTAAAAGCGGACAACGATACGCTGGCCGATATGGCGCGCATGCCTGAAACCACCAGCCGCACCGCGCTGCTCAGCCTCATCGCGGCGAGGGAAGCCTGGAAATCCACCGGCCTGGGGGACATCTCCCGTTACCGCGTCGGATTCGTTTCCGCCAACACCGTAGGCGGGATGGATAAGACGGAAGATTTTTTTAAGGCCTTCCTTCCCAACCCCGGTGGCGGCCGTTTGCAACAGGTGGTTCACCACGAATGCGGCGCCGTTACCGAACTGGTGGCCGATGCCCTGGGCGTCCGGCATCATATTTCTACCATCAGCACGGCCTGTTCCTCCGGCGCCAATGCGCTGATGTACGGGGCGCGGCTCATCCGCAACAACATCGTGGATATCGTGATCGCCGGCGGTACCGATTCCCTGACGCGCTTTACCCTCAACGGTTTCAACACGCTGATGATCCTGGATCAGCAGCCCTGCCGGCCGTTTGATGAAACCCGCACCGGGCTGAACCTCGGCGAAGGCGCGGGTTATGTGGTGCTGGTATCCGATAACCTGCTGGCGCACATCCAGCCATGGGCAAGGCTCAGCGGCTTTGCCAATGCAAACGATGCTTATCACCAAACCGCTTCCTCTCCGGATGGCACGGGTAACTACCTGGCCATGAAAGGGGCGCTGGATATGGCGGGGCTCACCCCGGAAGACATTGGGTACATCAACCTGCATGGCACCGGCACGCAAAATAACGACGTATCCGAAGGCATTGCCATCAATCGCCTGTTTGCGCCGCACTTCCCGGCGATGAGCAGCACCAAATCCTTTACAGGCCACACGTTGGGCGCGAGCGGGGGAATTGAAGCGGTGTATGCGGCGCTGGCGCTGAAAGAAGGGATCATTTATCCCAACGCACGCTTCCGGCGCCAGATGAAGGAACTGCCTTTTGCGCCGGCCACGGCTTTCAGCACAGGGAATGATTTGAAACACGTAATGTCCAATTCATTTGGCTTTGGCGGCAACTGCTCCAGCCTGGTGTTTTCAAAAGAATAACGCAACATGAATATCTATATAAATGGCACGGGTTGTATCTCTCCGCAGGAAACTGCGCAGATAGGACCTTTGTTTTCCACCCTGAAGGAGTATGACCAGGTGCGGCTGCAAGCGGTAGATCCGGACTATAAACAATGGATAGACCTGAAGCAGATCCGCCGTATGAGTCGTGTAGTGAAAATGGGCGTGGGAGCTGCCAACCTCAGTATGGAAGAAGCAGGCATTAAAATGCCGGACGCCATCATCACCGGCACTGCCTACGGCTGCCTGGATGATACAGGCGTGTTCCTGAATAAAATGGTATCGCAGGAGGAGCAAATGCTCACCCCAACGGCTTTTATACAGTCCACCCACAACACCGTGGGCGGGCAGATAGCGCTGTTGCTGGGCTGCAATGCCTACAACAATACCTTCGTGCATCGCGGGTTTTCCTTTGAAAACTCCCTGCTGGACGCTACCATGATCCTCCGCGAAGGCGAAGCGAAAACTGTGCTGGCCGGCGGCCTGGACGAAATTACCCATTACAGCTACCAGGTGTTATCCCGCTTTGGCTTGTATAAAAAAGCGCCGGTAAAAACGATGGAGCTGCTGAAAAGTCCGGACCGTGGTACGATTGCCGGCGAAGGCGCGGCCTTTTTTGTGCTGAGCCCGGAAAAAGGGACGCATACCGTGGCGGAACTGGCGGGCGTATGCACCATCTATAAACCGCTGTGGGAAGGGGAAGTGATCGGTGAAATTGTGAAGTTCCTGGAAGCGCAGGACCTAACGCTGGAAGATATTGACCTGCTTGTAACCGGCAGGAACGGAGATATAGCACAGGATGAAATTTACGAGGAAGTAGCCGCCGCGCTGTTTCCCGACCATCCGGAGGCCTGTTTCAAACACCTCTGCGGGGAATATCCCACGGCGATGGCGTTTGGCGCATGGATGGCCAACCGCATCATTGCCGAGCAGGACGTGCCGGAGGCCGCGATGTTCTACGGGCAGGCGCCGGCAAGGATTAAGAATGTACTGATATATAATCACCATCAGGGTACCCACCACGCATTGATATTGCTGAAAGCATGCTAACGCACCGGTTCACATATATCATCCTCGGCATATTGCTGCTATGCTGGATCACGCTCCGCTTTGGCATGGAGGTGAACATCTCCGGCTGGTGGCTGCTGTTGCTGCCGTTGATATACCTGCCGCTGTGCGTATGGGGCGCTATTAAGATACAGGCCAACTACTTCATCCCGTCCGTATCACAGGCACGCACCAACGAAAAAGTGGTAGCGCTTACTTTCGATGACGGGCCGCTGCCGGAGTTCACGCCGCTGGTGCTCGACATCCTGAAGCAGGAGCAGGCGCCGGCCGCGTTTTTCTGCATCGGTAAAAATATCCCGGAGCACGACGAGTTACTGGAACGCATACACGCTGAAGGGCATGTAGTGGGCAACCATAGCTGGTGCCATGATTTCTGGTTTGACCTGTACAGCGCCAAACGCATGCAGCTGGACCTGGACCGCATGCAGGAGCAGGTGGAAAGTGTGCTGGGCCTTACGCCCCGGCTGTTCCGCCCACCGTACGGCGTTACCAATCCCAACCTGGCAACTGCCGTGGAAAAGGAAAGGCTGGTATCCGTGGGATGGAGCATCCGCTCCCTGGATACGGTAGCAAAGGACGAAGAGGCGCTGCTGCAAAAGATACTGGATGCCCTGCACCCCGGCGCAGTGATTTTACTGCATGATACTTGCAGGATCACCGCTGCCATACTGCCCAGGCTGATCAAAGGCATCCGCGAAAGGGGCTACCGCCTGGAAAGAATTGATAAACTTTTAAAAATACCCGCTTATGCGTAAATGGTTGCTGATAATGATTGGTGGATTGATAGGGCTGCAATCGCAGGCGCAGCAGGGCTTTAAAGCCGTGGCCGACCTGACGCCGCTGAAGCAGCAGTTTGCAAAAGCTGCCCAGGCTACACAAAGCATCCAATGTGATTTTGTGCAGGAAAAGAACCTGAGCATGCTTTCGGATAAGATTACCTCCAAAGGAAAATTCTGGTTTAAGAAAGATAATAAGGTAAGAATGGAATATACACAGCCTTCTTACTACCTGCTCGTCATCAACGGGAAGGATATAAAAATTAAGGATAGTCAGAAAGAAAATAAGGTTTCAGGGAAGTCCAACAAGTTATTTGAACAGATCAACAAAATAACGGTGGATTGTGTACGCGGGACTGTGTTGGACAATGCGGACTTTATCACCAGGGCATTTGAAAATCCGCAATACTATAAGCTGGAAATGACGCCGGCCAGCAAGGCGTTGAAGGAATACTTCAGCAAGATCACGCTGCTGGTAGATAAGGCGGACTACGGCGTGTCCAAAATCACCATGGCGGAGCAATCCGGCGATGATACCACTATCAGCTTTTTACATAAACAACTGAATGCAAACATCCCGGATGCGTTATTTTCTGCTAAGTAGTATGCTGGCGGCCATGGTGGCAACAGGCTGCAGGTCCGTGTACAAAGGCCTGCAAACGGATGCTGCTGCGCAGCCGGAGTGCATCAGGCAGTTTGCCCCGCAATTTACCAATACGCTGTACAGCGCCCAGGTGGATGTGACCAAACATCACCTGAGCGGGCTGGTGTTGCTGAAGCTTATGCCGGACAGCGCTATACGGCTGGTGTTTGCCAATGAAATGGGGTTTAAGTTTTTTGATTTTGAGTATGATAAAGACGGGAATTTTACCAAGCACTTTATCATCCCGAAAATGGATAAAAAGCCCGTGGTAAAAACGCTGAGCCAGGATTTTGCGCTCGTGCTCCTGCACCCGGACCTCCGCAAGGCCCATGTAGCCCGGGAAAACGGGGAGCGGTTTGTGGTGGCGCCTACGGAAAAAGGGAACAACTACTATATAACTGATAGCGCCTGTACGGAGTTGCGCCGGATAGAAAAGTCCTCGCGCCGTAAGCCGGTCGTAAGGGTGGAGCTGCGGCATTATCAAAACGGGATACCGGATAGTATCCTGATCAAACATCTCAACTTTAAGTTCAACATCTCCCTGCAAAGGGTAGAAAAAAAATAAAAAACTATGTTAGCTGGTAACTTCTATACCATTACGGAACAAACACAGGAAGGCGGGCAGCTCAATGCCACCATTGCCCTGAATGCGGAGCATCCGGTTTTCGGCGGTCACTTTCCGGAGCAGCCGGTAGTGCCGGGCGTTTGCATGATGCAAACGATCACGGAGTTCGTACGCACAGTAGCCAATCGTAAGGTGATGCTGCAAAAGGCTAACCAGATGAAGTTCATGAACATGATCGACCCCCGCCAGACGCCGCTGGTGGATGTACAGGTGACCTGCAAGGAGGAAGATGCCGCCCTGAAGGTGACTGCAGTGCTGAAGCGGGAGGATAAGACTTTCATGAAGTTCCAGGGATTGTTTAAATAATTGCATGTCGCTTACACCTACACATAACGGGCAGTTCGAACAGCGCCGCGTAGCGGTGCTGATACCCACCTACAATAATGCCGGCACTTTGGGGGCAGTATTGCAGGACGTGCTTGCCTATACCCATCACGTAATAGTGGTAAACGACGGGGCTACGGACCATACGGCCGATATCCTGGCGGAGCATCCGCAGGTGCAGCTGGTTTCGTATAGCCCTAACCGTGGGAAGGGAATTGCCCTCCGCAGGGGCTTTGCCTATGCGAAGGAACAGGGATATGATTACGTCATCACGATGGATGCGGACGGGCAGCATTTTGCTTCGGACCTGCCGGTGATGCTGGATAAAATTGCGGAGGATCCGGATGCGCTGGTCATTGGCGCCCGCAACCTGCAACAGGAAAACATGCCGGGGAAAAATACATTCGCCAACAAGTTTTCCAATTTCTGGTTTTATGTGGAAACGGGCCTGAAAGGGCCGGACACGCAATCCGGCTACCGCTTGTATCCTCTTCATAAAATGGGCAACACCCGGTACTGGTGTACCAAGTATGAATTTGAAATTGAGGTGCTGGTGCGCAGCGCCTGGAAGGGGATAAAGATAGACTGGGCGCCTGTTAAAGTGTACTATCCTCCTGCTGAAGAGAGGATTTCTCATTTCAGGCCCTTTCGTGATTTCTCCCGCATCAGCGTGCTGAATACGGTACTGGTATTTATCACGCTCGTGTACATCAAACCGCGGGACCTCATCAGGTACCTGTCCAAGTGGGAAAACTGGAAGAAGTTGTGGCGGGAAGAAGTGCTGAACCCCGGGGAGAGTAACGCAAAAAAAGCGGCTGCCATCGGCTTCGGCGTATTCATGGGCATTGTGCCTATCTGGGGCTTTCAGCTGGTAACGGCCATCCTGCTCTCTATCCGCTTTAAATTGAATAAGGCGCTGGTAGTGCTGGCGGCGCATATCAGTACGCCGCCGCTGACGATCGGGGTGTTGTACGCCAGCTTCATTACCGGGAAAATATTCATGGGGCAATCCTCCCGGGACCTGCTGTTCCTCGGGCAAACCCTGGATGCCATACAGGCCACTATCAAGGCCAACTTCCTCCAATATGTGGTGGGGGCCGTCACGCTGGCCATAGGGGCCGGCCTTGCGGCAGGACTGGTCAGCTTCGCGCTGCTGTCCATCTTCCGGAGGAAAAAACAAAATTCTGCAGATTCAGTAACAATATAAAATGGGCAACTTCTTCGTAGCAATATATAACTTCTTTGAGCGCCACAAGGCATGGCTGTGGATATCTACCGTCCTTAGCTTTTTGCTCGTGGGCTTCTTTGCTTCGAAGGTAAAGCTGGAAGAGGATATCACTAAAATCCTCCCGCAGGATAAGAAACTGGACAAGCTGCAACAGGTATTCCAGGATTCCAAATTTGCGGACAAGCTAATTATCACTGTTTCCCAGCGGGACACTGCCGCCACGGCTGTACCCGACAGCCTGACTGCCTACGCAGCCGCGTTTACCGCTGCGGCGCAGGCGCAGCTTTCTCCCTATATCAAAAACATACAGGGCCAGGTGGAAGATGCCACCGTCATGAACCTGATGCAGCTGATACAACAAAACCTGCCTTTGTTTTTGGAGGAAAAGGATTATGCGCGGATCAACGAGCTGACCCGGCCGGATACCCTGCAAAAATCCCTCGTGTATGACTATAATACCCTGATTTCCCCTACAGGCCTGGTGTTGAAGCGGATGATACAGTCGGACCCCGTGGGGATCAGCTGGATAGGCGTGAAGAAATTACAACAGTTGCAAGCCGACGATCAGTTTGAGCTGTATGATAATTTCATCATGACGAAGGATCACCGGCACCTGATGATTTTCATTACGCCGGCCAATCCGCCTACGGCCACCAAAGTGAATACGCGCTTCCTGGCGGGGCTGGATCATTTGCAGGACAGCCTGCTGCCGCATTATCCGCAGCTGGAGGCTTCCTATTTTGGCGGTACGGCCGTCAGCGCCGGCAACGCTGCACAGCTGCGCAGGGATACCTTGCTCACGCAGGGTATTACGGTGTTGCTGCTGGTAGCGCTGATCGCGTTTTTCTTCCGGAAAAAGAGAGCGCCGGTGCTGGTAATGCTGCCCGTGGTATTCGGGGCGCTGTTCTCACTGACGTGTATATACGTTTTTAAGGGGCATATCTCTGTGATTGCCCTCGGCGCGGGCGCGGTAGTACTCGGTATTGCCGTGAATTATTCCCTGCATGTCTTCAATCATTTCCGCCATACGCCTGACCCGCGGGAGGTGATCCGGGACCTGGCCACGCCTATGACGCTGGGTAGCTTTACGACGGTGGGCGGCTTCCTCTGCCTGCAATTCGTACAGTCGCCCATGTTACACGACGTAGGCCTGTTTGCGGCCTGCAGCCTGATCGGCGCGGCGTTGTTTTCCCTCATCTTCCTGCCGCATTGGATAGCGACCGGTAAGCACCCGGAGGCGGCGGCGCCGCATCACGACACCTGGGTGGACAAGCTTTCCGGCCTGAAGCCGGAGAAGAACAAGTGGCTGGTAGCCGGCATTTTTGTACTGACGGTCGTATTTTATTTTACCGCGAAGCGCGTGGCTTTTGAAAGCGACATGATGCGGATGAATTATATGTCGCCCCGGCTGCAGGCAGCAGAGGCGCGCCTTAACGCCGTAAATGCCTACGTGGCGCAATCCGTATATGTAGTCACCGATGGCGGCAGCATGGAAGCCGCGCTGGAAAACAGCGAGCAGCTGATGCCGCTGATCCGCCAGCTGCAACAGCAGGGCGTGGTGCTGAAGGTAGCCGGGGTGCAGTCGCTCCTGATTTCCGCCAAAGAGCAGCAGCAGCGGATCGACCGCTGGAACGCTTACTGGACGCCGGAGAAGAAGCGCGCCGTGCTGGATTACCTGCGTACCCACGGCCAGCCGATCGGTTTCAGCGCGGGGGCTTTTGATAAGTTTGAAACGTTGCTGAATGCGGATTACCAGGTATTAACCCCTGATCAGCTGGAGGTGCTGACCAGCGGTTCCCTGGGCGATTACATCATGCAACGCAACGGCCATACCTCCCTGGTAACCCTGCTGAAGGTGGACCCGGCGCAAAAGCAGGCCGTGTATGCCGCGCTGGATAAACATCCGCATACGACGGTACTCGATAAACAGTATGCCGCCAACAGGCTGGTAGCCGTGATGAAGGACGAGTTTAACAGCATCGCCTGGATGACTTCCCTGCTGGTGTTTGCCGCCCTGCTCATTTCCTACGGGCGTATAGAGCTGGCGCTGATCACGTTTATCCCCATGGCCATCAGCTGGGTTTGGATACTCGGTATCATGGGCCTGTTTGGTATTAAGTTTAATATTGTCAACATCATCCTGAGTACTTTTATTTTTGGGTTGGGAGATGACTACAGCATCTTCATGATGGATGGTTTGTTACAGGAATACAAGACCGGCCGGAAAAATCTGTCTTCCTTCAAGTCCTCGATTTTCCTCAGTGCCATCACGACCATGCTGGGCCTGGGTGTTATGATATTCGCGAAGCATCCGTCGCTGAAATCCATTGCGCTGGTGTCTATCATCGGTATAGGCACGGTGGTATTGATTTCGCAGGTGATGATCCTGGTGCTGTTCAACTTCCTGATCACCAACCGGGTGAAGAAGGGCTTTGCGCCGTGGACGCTGAAGGGGTTGACGCTGTCCGTATTTTCGTTTAGCTACTTCACGTTAGGTAGCTTCATCCTTACTTTCCTGGGTTTTGTGTTGATCAGAATCAATCCTTTCAATAAAGAGAAAGGGAAGTTGCTGTATCACCGCATCCTGTCCAAATACACCTGGTCCGTGATGTACATCATGGGCAACGTGACCAAGCGGGTGGAGAACCCGTTGAACGAGCGGCTGGAAAAGCCGGCGGTGATCATCAGTAATCACCAGTCGTTCCTGGACATCCTGTTATCTACCATGCTGTACCCCAAAGTGATCCTGCTGACCAATCAATGGGTATGGCGTTCGCCGGTGTTTGGGGCTGTAGTGCGCTATGCCGATTACTACCCCGTGGCCGATGGGGCGGAAGGAGCCGTGGATAAGCTCCGCGAGCGGGTGGAACAGGGTTATTCCATTGTCGTATATCCGGAAGGGACCCGTTCCCCGGACCCTGCGATAAAGCGTTTCCACAAAGGGGCGTTTTACCTGGCGCAGGAACTGGGGCTGGATATTTTGCCCATTGTGATGCATGGCACGGCGCAAACCATGCAGAAAGGGGACTTCCTGCTGAAGGACGGCTACATCACCCTCCGTTACCTGCCGCGCATCGCTGCGGACGACAGGAGCTGGGGGGATAACTACAGCGCCCGTACGAAATCCATCTCCCGGTATTTCAAAGCCGAATATGAAAAGCTGCGCCGGGAAAAGGAAACGCCGCAGTACTTCCGCGAACAGCTGATCTACAACTATATTTATAAGGGGCCGGTGCTGGAATGGTACATGCGTATTAAAACGCGTTTAGAGGGCAACTACGGCACTTTTGACGCACTGGTGCCCCGGCAGGGAAAGGTCATGGATATTGGCTGCGGATACGGATTTATGTCGTATATGCTGGCTTGGTTATCTCCCCAAAGAAAAATTATTGGGGTAGACCATGATGAAGAGAAAATTATTACCGCTAACAACAACTATAGCAAAACGGACCAGCTCACCTTTATCCATGGGGATATTGCGGAGATGGAGCTGGATCAGTACGATGCGTTTATCCTCAGCGATGTGATGCATTACCTGACTGCAGCAGAGCAGGAGCGCCTGCTGGCGCAGTGTATTGCGCACCTGTCGGATGATGGCGTCATCGTGCTCCGCGACGGGGATATGGACCGCAGGCAGCGGCATGAAGGCACTAAATTTACCGAATGGCTTTCCACCAAAGTATTCGGTTTTAATAAAACAGGCAGGGACGGGCTAACCTTCCTCTCTGCCACGGGTATTCGTAATATCGTAAAAAAGTATGGAGCTGTAGCCGAGGAGATTGACAATACCCGCTATACGTCTAACGTCATTTTTGTTATCCGAAAATCCCCCCAAAAGCAATATGCGCAGCAATGAAGTCATTGTAATCGGTAGCGGACTAGGTGGCCTGGCCACCGCAGCTATTCTGGGCATGAATGGTTACAAGGTACGGGTGTACGAAAAAAACCGCCAGATAGGCGGTTGCCTGCAAACCTATTCCCGTGAGAAAGTAATTTTTGATTCCGGCGTACACTACATTGGCGGCCTGGCGCCGGGCGAGAACCTCTATAAAGTGTTTAAATACCTCGGTATCCTCGATAAGCTGAAGCTCCGCCGTATGGACCTGGATGGCTTTGATCATATCGCCTTTGGGGATGATCCGGCTGTGTACAAGATAGCGCAGGGAGAGCAGCGCTTCATCAACGCCCTGCTGGAGCACTTCCCCGGCGAGCGGCCGGCATTGGAAGCGTACCTGCAGAAGGTGAAGGAGATATGCAGCAAGTTCCCCCTGTATAACCTCCGGATGGGAGATTATGAGGAGAAGCGGGAAGTATTGCACTATAATACCGCGGATTTCCTCCGCAGCATTACGGCGAACGAAAGGCTGCAACAGGTGCTGGCAGGCAATAACCTGCTGTATGCAGGGGTGGCGGAAAAAACGCCTTTGTATGTGCATGCCCTGGTGCTGAACAGCTATATGAACAGCTCCTGGAAGTGTGTCGACGGCGGCGGGCAGATTGCCAAATGGCTGGGCCGCCGCATCCTGGAAAACGGGGGAGAGATCATCCGAAACACCGCCGTGACGGCCATTGTAGGCGAGGGGGACCGGGTGGACCACCTGGTGCTGCAAAACGGGGAGCAGGTAAAGGCAGACTACTTCGTGTCCAACCTGCATCCCGCACAAACCACGGCTATTACCCGGAGCGACATCCTGCGGGGCGCCTACCGCACGCGCATGCAGTCCCTGGAAAACTCCACCGGCGCATTTGTATTGAACGTGGTATTAAAGCCAGGCAGCTTTCCCTATCTCAATTACAACTACTACTATCATACCACCGGCGACGCCTGGGCCGGTATTCATTACCAGGCGGACGCCTGGCCGCAAACCTACGCCATCTACGTGGGCGCATCCTCCCAGCATCCGGAGTATGCCGACAGCCTTTCCGTGATGACGTATATGCGTTACGAGGAAATGGCTCCCTGGAAGGATACTTTCAATACCGTATTGCAGCCGGGCGCCAGGGGAGAGGATTATGAGCGCTTCAAACGGGAAAAAGCGGAGCAGCTGATTGCCTGTGTGGAAAAGCGTTTCCCGCGTTTCCGGGAGTGCGTGCAGTCGTACTACGTGGCCACGCCGCTCTCTTACCGCGATTATATGGGCACTGCGGACGGGAGTATGTACGGCGTCATGAAGGACTCCGGGGACCCGCTGCGGACCATGGTATCCGCCCGTACCAAGTTATCTAATTTGTATCTTACCGGGCAAAATCTGAACTTGCATGGAATTCTGGGGGTAACCATGAGCAGTGTGATCACCGCTTCGGAATTAGTGGGTATGGAGTCTTTAGTAACAGCTATTAACAATGTATCAGTATTCGACATATAATGCCAGCAGGCAAAAGAAGAAGCGCAGCGGGTGGAAAAAGCTGGGCAGAGGGTTGTTGTATATCCTCGGGTTTTTCCTCGTATTGCTGATTAGCCTGGCTATCTATTTGGTGGTGGTCAGCAAAATACCGCCGCCGGAAATTGCCGATAAGTCCGCCTTGCAGCTTGAGCGTAAGCAGCTGGACAAAGAGGCGTACACCATCGGCAACAACTGGTTCCGCCACAGCCGGACCGGGCTGTATGAAATGTACGTGGAGGGCGCGCCTTTTGAACGGGGCGTTATCAACGGCAAGCTGAGCAAGGAGCTGATCCAGCGGCAGGAAGATGTGTTTGTAGCGCAGATTGCGAAGATGATACCCAGCACTTTCTACCGGCATTTTCTCCGTTATTTCATCGGGTTCTTTAACAGGGACCTGGCGGCTAATGTGCCGGAGGAGTTTAAGGAAGAGATTTACGGGGAGTCGTTTTCCGCCTCTCCGAATTATGATTACATCGGCAGTAACTACGAACGGCTGATGAACTACCATGCCGCCCACGACATCGGGCATGCGTTGCAGGGCATGTACCTGGTGGGTTGTACTTCCTTTGCCACCTGGGACGACCGCTCTGCCGACAGTAACCTGATCATTGGCCGGAATTTCGACTTCTACATGGGCGATAAGTTCGCCGAAGATAAGATGGTCGTGTTTTATCATCCGAAGCAGGGCCACAACTTTATGTTTGTGACCTGGGGCGGGTTTACGGGCGTGGTGTCCGGCATGAACGACCAGGGCCTGACCGTTACCCTCAACGCGGCGAGAACGGATGTGCCTTTTGGCGCGTCTACGCCGGTATCGCTGGTGGCGAGGGAGATATTGCAATACGCCAAAACCATTGACGAGGCCTGGGCGATTGCTTCCAAACGGAAAATGTTTGTGTCCGAATCATTCCTGATCGGTTCAGCCATTGATAATAAAGCAGTAATTATTGAAAAAACGCCAACCGGTATGGATAAGTATGATCCCGGCAGGCATTTCATTACCTGCACCAATCACTTCCAGGGGGATTCCCTGAAAACGCTGGGCTCCAACAAAGTGCAGCTGGCGCAAAGCGCGTCCGCCTACCGCTACCTGCGGCTGACGGAGCTGATGGCGCGCAACGGTAAAAATGATGTGCAGAAGACCATTGCCATCCTGCGGGACCGCAAAGGGCTGCACGATGCCAATATCGGCCTCGGTAACGAGAAGGCGATCAACCAGTTTATAGCCCATCACGGGATTGTTTTTGAGCCTAAGAAGAAGCTGGTATGGATATCTACCGCGCCTTTCCAGATGGGGGAATTTGTGGCGTATGACCTGAATAAAATATTCAGCATGCATGGCCTCCAAAGCAATCATGAATTGTATGATACTGCGCTGAGCGTGCCGGCGGATACTTTCCTGGCTACGAATGAATACGCGCAGTGGCAGCGGTTCCATCGCATGAAGGACCAGATCATGAATAAGGAAAACGTGGACCTGCATGCTTTTGTGGCCACCAACCCGGAGTATTACCATACTTATGTGCTGGCCGGCGATTACAGTTTCAGGCTGAAGAATTACGCGGCGGCGAAGCAGTATTATACCACCGCGCTGACGAAGGAAATAGCCACCAAAGGCGAGGAAGAGCATATCCGCAAACAGCTGGAAAAAACGAATAAAGTGCTGCAAAAATGATCATTGGAATAGGTACAGACATCGTGGACGTAGGGCGCATAGCTGCGAAGCTGGCCAAGGGCACGGCTTTCAGGGACCTGGTGTTTACCCCCGCGGAGATAGCGTATTGCGAACAGCAGGCGATGCCGGGAGAGTCGTACGCTGCGAGGTTTGCCGCCAAAGAGGCCCTGCTGAAAGCTTTTGGCACCGGCTGGGGCAACAATGGCGGCGTTAATTTCAATGAAATAGAAGTCCGCAATGATGCCAATGGCAAGCCTGAATTATTTTTGCTGGGCGCCGCCGCAGCGCGTTATGAGCAGCTGGGCATCAAACGCATATGGGTGTCTTTATCACACGAAAAGACCGCTGCTATTGCGATGGTGGTGATAGAAGGATAACCTTTTAAAACAGAATAACAGAGCTATGTATATACCCGATATTGAATTACAGTCTTTAGACGCCATCAGGGCTTTCCAGGAAAAGGAAGTGCTGCACATGATCGGTTACCTCCAACAGTTTTCACCGTTTTATAAAGACTGGTTCAAGCGGCATCATATACAGGTAGACGACATCCGTTCGCTGGAAGATGTGAAGAAGATCCCGCCTGTTACAAAAGAAGCGTTGCAGGAGCAAAACTGGGATTTTTTATGTGTGGATAAAAGCAAGATTGCGGAATACACCACTACCAGCGGCACGCTGGGAAGGCCTGTCATCCTGGCTTTGACGGAGAAAGATTTACAACGGCTTACCTATAACGAATATATTTCCTTTAGTTGTGCAGATGGTACGGACAGCGATGTGTACCAGCTGATGCTGACGCTGGACCGGCAGTTTATGGCGGGCATGGCGTATTACAACGGCATCCGCCGGCTGGGCGCAGGCGTACTGCGTGTAGGCCCCGGCGTGCCGAGCATGCAGTGGGAAAACATTGAGCGCATCAAGCCTACGACTATTGTAGGCGTACCTTCATTTTTGGTGAAGCTGATTGCTTATGCGAAGGAGCATAACATTGATGTGAACAGTACTTCCGTGAAGAAGGCCGTATGCATCGGGGAGAATATCCGGAACACGGATTTTTCATTCAATGTATTGGGCAAGAAGATTACGGAACAATGGGATATCAAGCTCTATTCCACTTATGCTTCCACGGAAATGCAGACGGCGTTCACGGAATGCCGGGTAGGGCATGGCGGCCATCATCATCCGGAGCTGCTGTATGTGGAGTTGCTGGATGAAAACAACGAGCAGGTAGGCCCTGGCCAGGATGGAGAGGTAACGATTACTACGCTTGGCGTGGAAGGCATGCCCCTGCTGCGTTACAAGACAGGCGATATTTGCCGGTATTACGAAGAGCCATGCAGCTGCGGCCGTAATACCATCCGTTTATCCCCGGTGATTGGCCGTAAGAAGCAGATGCTGAAATTTAAAGGGACTACTTTATATCCGCCGGCATTGTTTGATTTGCTGAATGAGATGGAGGAAGTAAGGGAGTATGTGGTGGAGGTACATTCCAACGAGTTGGGTACGGATGAGATATTGCTGCATTTATGGCCCCGGGAGGAGTCGGAGGAGATGGACCGGAAGATTAAGTCGTATCTCCAGGCGAAGTTGCGGGTGATACCACAGGTGCGGTATTGCAGCCAGGCGGAGATCATGAAGATGCAGTTTCCGGAGGGGAGCAGGAAACCGGTGAAGTTTGTGGACAGAAGGTAGGGGATTTTGTTGATCCTCCCCTAAAACCCAAACACCGCCACCGCCTGCGGATTATCCAACTTATAACTCTGCCTTTTCCCTCCCACGATCACATGTATCATGTTCGTCTGCGTAGCATGCTGCTCGTACAACACATCATTGCGCACCTCCACCTTCTTCGGCGCCGCCACATTCTCCGCCTCCAAAAAGCTCCACACAGCATCCTCTTCAATCTTATACCCGATGAACTTCAGCGCCACCGGCCTGCCGTCCAGCTTCACGGAAATATGCTGCTGCAGGTACGCCGCAATATAACCCTCCACCTGCTTTCGGTTAGCCGGCTTAATAATATCAAAAGAGGTCTTGAACTGCTTCTTTAACGTGTTCTCCAGGTCGTCCGTGAAAATCCGGGCGCTTACCCCCAGCTCCCGCCGGGCCGCATTATGGGTTATTTCCGTAACGCTCGCATAAAATGGATGCAGCGCCAATACCATACTTACCCACCATTTACATAGTAATAATCCCACTAGCAAAAAATTTTAGGAAAAATTAACTTTTTGGTTATATAATTACAAATTTAGATAAAAGTAGTGCAATGGATGGTTTGTATTTTCAGTTGGGCTGGCAGCACATTATTAACTGGGACGCCTATGATCACATCTTGTTCATCGTCGCCCTGTGTGCCATGTACCTGTTGCGCGACTGGAAGAAAGTTTTGATTCTGGTTACAGCATTTACCATTGGTCATTCCATTACCCTGGCGCTGAGCGTACTCGATATCCTCAAAGTGCCGGGCGAAATTATCGAATGGCTGATACCCGTTACAATCTGCATCACTGCAGCAACCAATATCATCCGGAAAGACAGTGAACCGAAAAAATTGCAGCTGAATTATTTCTATGCCTTGTTTTTCGGCCTGATCCACGGCCTGGGATTTTCCAATTACCTGAAAAGCCTGCTGGGCGCGCAAACCAATGTGGTAGGCCCGCTGCTCGGATTTAACCTCGGCCTGGAATGTGGTCAGATCGTAATTGTGATGATTATTTTATTGATCTCCGGAGTACTCGTCAACCTCTCCGGGGTAAAGCGCCGCGACTGGAACCTCTGCGTGTCCTCAGGCGCTTTTGGGATCGCCCTCGTCATGGTGATCGAAGGAGCAAGAGCAATGTTTTTGAATTAGTATTTTATACCGTTTATGAGAAGAAGTATATTCCTGCTTGGAATCCTGTGCAGCAGCACCTTTGCCCTGTATGCACAGAATAATCCCGGCTCCAACCATGGCAACCGCTTCGAGCAACTGGGCACGATGCTCCAGACGCCAAATATCTACCGCTCCGCCTCCGGTGCGCCAGGCCCTAAATACTGGCAGCAACGGGCCGACTATGACATCGCCGCCACGCTCGACGATGAAAAGCAACGGCTCACCGGCGCTGAAACGATTACCTATTACAACAACTCCCCTGATCCGCTCACTTACCTCTGGCTCCAGCTGGACGAAAACCAGCACGACGCCAAAAGTGAACTCCAACAGATCAACGGCAGCCGCATGTCTGATAAAATGACCATGAGCGCCATCAACAACATCCTGAAGGAAGATAAGGACCTGGGAGTAAAAATCGCCAAAGTCACAGACGCTGACGGTAAACCCGTGTCCTACACCATCAATAATACCATGATGCGCCTGGACCTGCCGCAGCCGCTCATGCCGGGGGAAAAATACCGCTTCAAAGTGGAGTGGTCCTATAACATCCCGGACCGCATGACCGTTGGCGGCCGCGGAGGGTACGAATACTTCCCGGAAGATAAAAACTACCTCTACACCATCACACAGTGGTATCCACGCCTGGCGGTATATTCCGACTTCCAGGGATGGCAGAATAAACAATTCTTCGGCAGCGGCGAGTTTGCCCTGACCTTCGGCAACTTCAA
The DNA here is from genome assembly GCA_001870995.2 of Chitinophaga sp. CB10. Classification (GTDB taxonomy): domain Bacteria; phylum Bacteroidota; class Bacteroidia; order Chitinophagales; family Chitinophagaceae; genus Chitinophaga. Next base: position 40,198 of record MLAV02000005.1, on the reverse strand, counting down.
AGTACGCATGACCGTACCTTCCGATCACATCGTCGGCGCTACCGGCGAATGCCGCAACTACCAGGACATGCTGACGCCGGCTCAGTACCAACGCTGGCAGCAGGCGCAGTCCAGCAAAAAACCGGTGGAAATCGTGACCCTCGAGGAAGCAAAGAAAGCCATGAAAGGCCATGCTACCAGCACTAAAACCTGGGAATATGAAGCCAGCAATGTGCGCGACTTTGCATGGGTGTCCTCCCGCCGCCTCGTGTGGGACGCTATGGCCACCAACGTGGAAGGCAATAAGGTAATGGCCATGTCCTACTACGGCCAGGAAGCCTACCCGCTCTACAACCGCTATTCCACCAAGGTAGTGGCGCATACCCTGCAATCCTACTCCAAACATACCATCCCTTACCCTTACCCGGTGGCTATTTCCGTGGAAGCGGCCAACGGGATGGAATACCCGATGATCTGCTTCAACTACGGCCGCGCCGATAAGGACGGTACCTATTCCGAAGCCACTAAAAACGGGATGATCGGCGTAATCATCCACGAAGTAGGACACAACTTCTTCCCGATGATCGTCAACTCCGACGAGCGCCAGTGGACCTGGATGGACGAAGGTTTAAATACTTTCTGCCAGTTCATGGCCGAGCAGGAATGGGACAGCAACTTCCCTTCCGGCCGCGGCCCCGCGCATAAGATCGTAGACTATATGAAGATGCCAAAGGACCAGCTGGAACCCATCATGACCAACTCCGAAAACATCATCAACTTTGGTCCTAACGCTTACGCCAAACCAGCTACCGGGTTGAATATCCTCCGGGAAACCATCATGGGCAGGGAGCTGTTCGACTTCGCCTTCCGCGAATACGCGCGCCGCTGGGCATTCAAACACCCAACGCCGGCGGATTTCTTCCGCACCATGGAAGACGCCTCTGCGGTAGACCTGGACTGGTTCTGGCGCGGATGGTTCTTCGGCACGGAACCTTGCGACATCGCCCTGGATTCCGTTAAATGGTACCGCCTTGATTCGAAGAATCCGGCCGTAAATAACGTTGCCGCCAAAGCGGAATACGACAGGAACATGGATCATGTGGCCCGCCGTAAAAACAAGGCGGAAGGCGTGAAATACGTGGTAGACCAGGACCCTGAGCTGCAGGACTTCTACAGCAAATACGACCGCTTTGCCGTGTCTAAAGAAGACCAGGCAGCTTTCAATAACTATTACAACAGCCTCACACCAGCCGAAAAGAAGCTCTACGACAGCAAAAAGAACTTCTATGAACTCACGTTCAATAACAAAGGCGGTTTGGTAATGCCGCTGATTGTGGAATGGACCTTTGCCGATGGTACGAAGGAAGTAGACCGTATCCCGGTGTACATCTGGCGCAAAAATGAAAACCAGGTCACAAAAGTATTTGCGAAAGATAAGCAGGTAACCTCCGTGCGACTGGACCCTTACCGCGAAACAGCCGATATTGACGAATCCAATAACAGCTGGCCGCGGGAAGCCGCTCCTTCGCAGTTTGAGCTGTTTAAAGGCAGCAATACGCCACGAGGGGCCAGCACCGGCGATAACCCGATGCGCAAGGCAAGAAATTAAAAAAGCAGCAGCAATGCTGCTTTTTTTTTAGATATTTATTGCCGCATTAATTATTTCCGTTATGAGGACACTCTTGTTTTTTATTTTCACTTTCCTGGCGCTGAATGCCTGCCAGGCGGCGCAGGTAGACACGGTTTCCATTCCCAGCGCCGCCATGCACCGCAGTTTCAAAGCGGTGGTCATTACGCCCGGCAGCTATAAAAGTGGCAGCGAACGCTACCCCGTGGTGTACCTGCTGCACGGCTATGGCGGTAATTACAGTAACTGGATCTCCAAAGTGCCCGCCCTCAGGGAGCTCGCGGATCTCTATAATATCATGATCGTTTGCCCGGACGGCGCCATCGGCAGCTGGTATATCGACAGCCCTACCGATAGCAACTGGCGTTTCGAAACCTATGTGGGCGCCGAAGTGCCGGCTTATATCGACCAGCATTATTCCACCGTGCCTTCTCCCAAAGGCCGCGCCATTACGGGTTTAAGCATGGGAGGCCACGGCGGTTTGTACCTGGGCATCCGCCACCGGGATATTTTTGGCGCAGCCGGCAGCATGAGCGGCGGCGTGGATTTCAGGCCCTTTCCGAAGAATTGGGATATCGCTAAACACCTCGGCGATCCCGGCCCGGACGGGACTAACTGGACGGTATATACGGTGATCAAACAGGTGGAAAAACTGGACAGTACCAGCAAAATGCCGTTGATCATCGATTGCGGCGTCAGGGATTTCTTTATCGATGTAAACCGGAACCTGCACCAGGTACTGCTGCAACGGAAAGTGCCGCATGATTATATCGAAAGACCGGGAGCGCATGACTGGGCCTATTGGAGTAATGCTATCCAATACCAATTGCTGTTCTTCCATCGATTTTTCAGCAGTGATCTTTAACGGAAAGGCGGCATCGTTCCACACATGCGTTGCCTTCTCCCCATAAAAAAACTAAAAGCAGGTAAAACCTGCTTTTTTAACTACTTTTATTGTAATCGATTGCATTTTATTTTTTTGGGTATGAAGAAAAGTATAATCCTACTGGGCAGTATCCTGCTCGTTACCTGTTTATTAGCGCTGACGGCATATGCCGACGGGACGAGGCCTAAGAAATTCCGGCATCCCGCGATCCTCAATTCCAAAGCGTCGCTGGACCTGATCAGTCAGGAGGTGGACAAAGGCGATCCCGCCAGGGTGGCTGCGTACAAACAGGTGGAAGCATTCATTGAACGCAGTGATTATCCCACTTCCTTTTTCGCGACGGTAGTAGTTGGTTCCAACGGCGCTACCTCTCCGTCCAAATCTCAAATACGCCGCGATGCGGAACTCGTATATGCGTACGCGTTAGCATGGGCCAAAACCGGCAAGCCGGAATATGCGGAAAAAACGATTGGCCTGATCAACGGCTGGTCCTATGCGTTCAAAAATTACGACCTGCTGAATGCCGCCACCAATAAGCGCCAGCCGGGGCTGGAAGCCTGCTGGACGACCCCCGGCTTTGTAGCCGCTGCGGAAATCATGCGGCACTACAAAGTAAATGGCCAAAGCGCCGGCTGGAAGGAAGCGGACATTGCGCAGTTTGGCAACTACCTCCGCACCGTTGTAAGAGAGTATATCAACGTAATGCCTGTCTACAACAACAACTGGAATGCCTCCCAGGGCTACGCCAAAATGGCCATCGGCATCTTCCTGGATAGCACGGCACTTTACCAGGAAGGATACGACATCACGAAAAAATTCATGCCCATCATCATTAAGGAAAACGGGGATATCCCTGAATACTGCGATCGTAAGGACTGTGTTCACTTCCAGTATTCGCTCACCGCTTTCTCCTATGCCGCTCAACTCGCCCAGTTGCAGGGGGATCATTCGCTTTGGGAGTTAGGGAATCGATTAATGGCCAGGGGATATGATTATATGCGTAAGGCATGGGATAACCAGGCGGAATGTGCCTATTGCAGCGCGTCCAGCAAAATTTTTCCGGGTACGGAAGTAGCCGCTAATTACTATAAGACGGCGAACCTGGACTACCTGCGCCAGTTGCAGGCCCCGCTGGGATGGCCGGGGGATTACACCTTCCTGGGATTTACCACCTATACCCATTATAAGGTGCCGTTTAAATAGCAAAAAAGAGGTCGTCTAAAGATTTAGTCGACCCGTTCAATAATTGCTAAATATGTCCTAGTTGTTATGAAAGTATCTTTTGTTGCAAGAGCTTAAAGAAGGGCCGTGAGTAAGATTACAAACGGCCTTTAACATCTTGTATGTGACCTATGTATTAATCGTTAAGTAGCTTATTTATCCCACCAAACGCGGGTGTTGAAGTTATTTGCGCCTTGTGTATTGATAGCGTCATTATAATTCTTCCCGTTCGCACTGGCTTCAACAGCAGGGTAGAGCATCCTTCTCGGAATCTGACCGCCGTTATTATCACCCGGATAAATCACAGGCGTTAATTTAGGATAGTCCGATCTCCTCCAGTTACTGAACACTTCGTACCAATCCAGGAAGCTTGCCGCCCAATACTGCGTATTAATCTGTTCCAGCGCCTTAGCCGGATCAAACGGATGCGCAGTCAGGTAAGCGGTTGCAGCGCCTTCGCTGATCGTAGCGGCAGCATCGTATTGCTTCAGCTGCGTCATGGCTGCCTTCACGCCATTGGCATAGTGGGTAGCGGCATTAGCGCCTACATTCCAGCCGCGTTGCGCAGCTTCCGCCAGCAGCAGCTCGGTCTGCGCATAGGTTACGAGAGAAGTATAACCGTCCAGTTTCGCAAAGATGTCTTTACGCACAGTGGAGTAATTGGCAACGGTATCCTTGAAGCCGGGCGCATGGTGTACGTCATTTGGCGTGTTCGCGCCGTTTTCATCATAACCGTTTGGCAGGCCTATCTGGTTGGCCGGGTTCCTGTCGCCCGTCAGGTTGATTTGCGCATAAACGGCCAGCCGCGGATCATTGTTGTTCTTCAGGAAATCCACAAACGTTTTGCTCAGGTAAATATTTCCTTTACCTACTGCATCCCACTCGCCACCGATGATATTACTGTTCCTGTTGACAGTAGCACGGCCACCGGCGCCATTGTGGCTCACGTTGGCATTGTCGTCAATAGAAGTGAAAGTACCGCCTGCATAACCTTTTTCCACCCAGGTTTTAGCAGTTGCTTCCTCTACTTTGCTCATGCGCATACCCAAACGTACCATCAGGGAGTAAGCCAGTTTTTTCCATTTGGCAAGATCGCCGGCGTAAATGATATCGCCTTTGCCTACTACGTCCTTGGAGGGATCCAGCGCTTTGGCTGCTTCATCCAGCTCCTTCAGCATATCCGCGTAGATATCTTTCTGGGCGTCGTATTTAGGCGTGGTGATGTTTTGCTGGTAACCTTTACCGGCCTCGCTGTAAGGGACCATTCCATACAGGTCGGTCAGGCGGTGATAGATCAATACGCGGGTGATCCGGCTGATGTTATACAGGTTAATGGCGCCCGGTTTGCCTTTGGTTTGCGCAATCACATCCTCAATGTATTTAACCTGGGAAGGATAGGCTACCTGGAAATAGGAGGCCGCAAATCCATCGTTACGGGAGTATTTATCCCCATTGTACCAGCCGGTGGTAGAGGCCAGTTGTTGGGTCATTAAACTCAGGTAAATAATATTAACGCGCCAGGTTTCGAAGCTGAAGTCGTTGTTACCGGTGAATTCCAGCTGCGCCCTTGTCAGGGAGTAAATCGGAATGGTAGTTTCAGCGGAGGCACTGTTAGGATCAGTGTTCAGCGTTTCGAAGTTTTTAGTACAGGACGACAGAAACGTCAGTGCCGGTACTGCCAGTAGTATGGTATATTTTTTCAGTGATTTCATGTTGCTGTTTTTTGAACTTCGTACAAACCCTTAATTAAAATTTCACATTCAGGTTCAGGCCATAAGAGGCGGTTGTTGGAACGCCTGCATATTCGAGACCCTGGCCAACGCCGGAGGTGTAGAAAGACTCTGGATCGATGTTAGGCACATTCTTTTTGATGTAGAAAAGGTTGCGACCAACAAGGGAGAGGCTCAAACCGCCAATTTTGTTGTTGAAGGCGCTGGCAGGGAAGTTATAAGTAAGGCTAAGTGAACGGAATTTGATAAAGTCTGCATCATACACCTGTAAAGCGGAGATGGTAGACAGCCTGTTGTAGTAAGTCTGTGCATCCACCTTGGCAGATACGGCTTTGCCGGTAGCGTCCACGCCGGTTACAGTAATACCGCCTTCGCGGCCGGCGAGGGTTTCTTTATGCAGACCCACGCTGTACGCAGTGGCGTTGGTGCCGGAATACATTACCGCGCCGTCTTTGAAGTCAATCAGGAATGAAAGGCCGAAACGTTTGTAGTTGAACTCGTTGCTCCAGCCGCCGGTGATAGGCGCAACGGCAGTACCGAGGTACTTGAGGTTGCCTGCCTGCGGAAGGCTGTTATCCAGTATCAGGTTGCCTTTATCATCTCTCAGGTAATCAAACCCGGTGATCTGGAAGGCTGGTAAACCTACTGCCTGCTTTACATACGCTCTTTCGGTCCTGGATTCGTCCATCTGTAAATCAGGCTGGCCTTCTGTCAGCTGTACAACGGTGTTCTTGTTGTTGGTGAAGTTGACAGTGGTAGTCCAGGCGAAATTTTTAGTTTTTACCGGTGTAGCGGATACCAACAACTCAATACCTGTATTCTCAATTTTACCCAGGTTCACATATTTTTTGTCGTAACCGGAAGTATAGGAGATGCTGCTGGCAACGATGTCGTTGTTGGTAGCTCTTTTATACCAGGCGAAGTCAACGCTCAGCCTGTTGTGCAGAAACGCCAGCTGCGTACCTACTTCATACTCGGTAGACATCAGTGGTTCCAGCGCTTTGTTTGGAATTTCTGTTGGCATGCTGCCGATAGGCGCGCCGTTAATGGAAGCGCCGGCGAGCGTAGAGTAGTAAAGCTGCGTTTTCTGAGGTTCCGCATCGCCACCCACTTTGGAGTAACCCGCACGGATCTTTGCCAGGCTTAACCAATCAGTTTTGATGGTTTCAGACAACAGGTAAGAAAGGCTGGCGGAAGGATAGTTGTATGAATTTTTACCCTTAGGCAAGGTGCTGGACCAGTCGTTACGGTCAGTCAGGTTCAGGAACAGGAGGTTTTTATATGACAGCTCTACGGACGCATATACGGACTGTATTTCCTTATTAGGGGTAGTCAGCGACGGTACCACGGAGCTACCGGTAGCAGGGCTGTAAACGTTCTTGTAAGCCAGGCCGTCGGCAGTCATACCGATGTTCTTTACATCCTGTTTCATGAAGTTGCCACCTACGTTTGCGCTTACATTGAAGTCGGCGCCGAGCTTTTTGTTAATGCCGGCCATCAGTTCGGCATTCAGCTCATTGAAGGTATTGGTTTGATCCCCCAGGAGTTTACCGTCATGTTTGAAAGCAATACCATAAGGCCAGATGCTCACACCGTTGAAGGTATAGTTATCATTGCTCAGGCGGCCCTGGAAGAATAACCAGTCAGTAGCCTGGTATTTCAGTGTACCCGTTGCCGTAGTCCTGTTCTTGTTGGTCAGGTTCGTAGCTTTGGCAGCGGCGAAGTAAGGGTTGGTATTGTACTGGTTGCCGCTGAACTCCGTTTCAAAGTCAGTCAGCGGGTCCCATCCCGGCGCCAGTGATTTGGCAGGCACGTTGTTCGGGAGGAACATGATTGCGAAGTTACCGTTAGCCGGCGCATCGCTCACGTTGGAACGGTTGGCGCGCTCTTTTGAATAGATCACGTTTACCGTACCGGAGAACTTCTCGTTCAGCTTATAGTTCAAATCCAATGCAACGTTATTACGCTTGTAATAGGAGTGGGGATATACGCCCTGGTTTCTCAGGTCGCCCAGCGACAAGCGGAAGGAAGCCATCTCATTACCGCCGGAAATAGCCACCGTATTGGAGATGGTGCTGCCTGTCCTGTAAAAATCTTTAAAGTGATTTTTAGAGACGTCGGAATAAGGGGAATTGGTACCGTTGAAAAGTGGCGTAGCGGAACCATCCAGTTTAGCGCCCCAGGAAATTAAGCCGGTAGCTTTAGCGCCGCCTGCATCCGTAGGTTTCGCCCCTTGCGTACCCTGGCCATATACATCCTGGAAATCGCGGAAATCATGTATTTTATCGATGGTGAAGTTGCTGTTCACTTCCACACCCAGGCCTTTGCGGGCTTTACCAGATTTGGTAGTGATGAGGATCACGCCGCCCAACCCACGGGAGCCGTACAGTGCAGCGGCAGGGCCGCCTTTGAGTACGGTAATATCTTCGATATCATCCGGGTTAATGCTGGCCATACCATCACCCATGTCGGAACCGCCGTATTTGCCGGGGTTACCCATGTTTGTATTGTTATACGGCACACCGTTTACTACATACAACGGCTGTACGGTACCTGCAACGGACACCGTACCGCGAATGCTCACGCGGCTTGACCCGCCTGCGCCGGTAGAAGGCGGCGTACTGTTCACACCGGCTACCTTACCCACCAGGGCATTAGCCACGTTGATCTCGCGGGCTTGTGTAAATTCGCTGCCTTTCACTTTAGTCATGGCATAACCGATACTCTTCTCTTCTCTCTTAATACCCAACGCAGTTACAACCAGCTCATTCAGTCCGGTAGCGCCTTCTTCCAGCGCCACATTCACCTCGTCGCTGCTGCCCACGGTGATTTCCTGGGAACCGTATCCTACAAAACGGAACACCAGCACATCTCCGGCTTTCGCTGTCAGCCTGAAATGACCATTCCCGTCCGTTTGGGTGCCCTTCGCAGTACCTTTGATCATGACGGTAACTCCAGGTAATACGGAGCCTTTAGCATCTTTTACTATACCATGAATCTCCTTCTGCTGGAAGTTGGCATGCCATGCAGCGGAGTTGGCCACCCTTGCAGCGTCAGCGGCAAAAGCATTGTCGGCGATCGCCGCGCTCAGCGTGAGCCCGGCTACTGCGCATACTTTTACAAGGCGTAGGTTTGTTTTCATACTTGCCTAATTTTGATTTGGTTTGATAAATGTTTATTTAAACCCCCGATGCATAAGTGAACCGTCCTTCATATTTGAGAGTCAGTGAAATCTTACAGGCCAAAGGGATACATCAGGTCTATTTTTTCGTATAGTCGTAATTGTTACAGTTAGTTTTGATTTTGATCGCTATGTAGTAGTCGGGGCTAAATGCATTTGGTACTATCCGGTTATTAAAAAATTGCAAATTTTTTTTGCAAATTTTTTGAAGTGTAATTTCTACACATTTTTAAGGGAGATAAAAAAGCCGGTCCTTGATAAGACCGGCATTGATTTTTTATGCACGCGATTCAAAAAAGAGTTGATCATTATTGTTTCGGATCCCACCACAGGTGCGTCCCGCCTATATCTTTAGGCTCGCTCAGGGCGCCAATGGCCCGCTGCATTGCCGCATTGTTGGTTTGATACTCGTTGCTCGGGAAGATGGCCCTTCTCACAAAATCCGTTGTACTGATTTTCCCGCCGCTATTATTAATTACCACGGGGAAGAGCTTGGGATAACCGGTTCTTCTGAACTCGGACCAGGCTTCCTGCCCTTCAGGGTAATTTGCAATCCATTTCTGTGTGATCACCCGTTCCAGGTTTCTTTCAAAGGAGGCCGCAGCATCCCACTTGATGGTGATGGTACTCAGGTAAGGGGAACCGGTTGTAACGTCGTTACTGCCTGGCGTAATCGCCTTCGGGTCCGCGTAAGCCAACGGCCTGGCAGTGCTGTTATTAATATAGGCGTCCGCTCCATCCAGTTTGTACTGATCAAACGATACCCGGATGCCCTGCTCATAATTCGCCTGGGCGCTGCCGGCATTGGCCCATCCGCGGAGGGCTGCTTCCGCCTTCAGGAACCAGGCTTCCGCTGCGGTCATCAGTTGTATCTTGCTGGGGAAGTCCGCCAGTTTGCTATAGCCCACATAACGCTCCTTCGCATCTATGTTGATACCGTTGCGGATACCTTTATAAGCGCCGGCTACTGTGGCATCGGTGGCGGTGCGGAAGTATTTTGGCAACCGCGGGTCGTTATAACCGCCCATGATCGATTCCATAGGCGCGCCCATACGGATATCATCCCAGCTGGAGTTAATAGTATTCAACGGATGGGTAGTGCTGCCGATATCCACCAGGAAGTTGTCGCTCGGGTCGAGCAGCAAACCCGCCGGGTCGGCCAGCGCCGCCTCGCCTTCCTGCTTCGCCTTCGCGGGGTCTATGCGCACAATACGCAAGGCAAGCCGTAAGCGCAGGGTATTGGCAAAGCGCAGCCATTTCGTATAGTTTCCCCCGTAAACCAGGTCCGCCTTGGCAAACAAGGTGCTGGCGGTTTTGCCGGCAAATGGGGTCAGCTGGGCAATGGCATCTTTCAGGTCCGTGAAAAAGGCATTGTAAGCTTCCTGCTGGCTGTCAAAATCCACCCCGCCTTCAGCATTGGGGGTATTGTACTTGGTGTAAATAACGGGCCCGTATATATCGCTGACCCTGTGCATTGCCTCTACCCGCAGAATTTCCGACATGCCTACCGCATCGGGCAGTTTCTTGTCTTTTGAAAACTGGATGGATTTATAGAGCGGATTCATCACGTTGGCGTAGGCAATGGTGAATGCGGAACTGGTCCAGCCGTCCAGCAGGTTGTAGTTCAGGTTGTTGCTGTTGCCGGCAAAAGGCGTGGCGCTCATCATGTACCCGCTGAATACATCGCCCAGGAGGTTTTGTTGCAGCTGGAAGGATGGCACCGGCTGATAGAGGTAAATGCTGCGCTGCGCCTGCTGCAACTGCGCTGCTACGATGGCATAATCGCCTTCCAGGTCTTTATCGGTAGAACCGTAAGGGTTCTTGTTGATCTCTTCGAAATTCTTTGTACAGCTGCCAAAACTAAGTATCGCCGCAACTGCCAGCCCTGCTATCTTCAATGATTGTGAATTCATAGCTTTTGTTTTTGTGGTTCTGAATCGGTTAGAGGGATACTTTCAGGTTAAGCCCGAAGCTGCGTGTAGCAGGCAGGCCAAATACATCCACACCCTGTAAACCATTATCGGTACTCATGCTCAGCTCAGGATCGTAAGGCGCTTTCTTGCTGAAGAAAAACAGGTTACGTCCTACCAGTCCTACCTTCAGGTCTTTGAGGACCTTGCTGTTCGTAGGAATGGTATATACCACGGAAAACTCTCTGAGGCGTACGTTGGTCGCATCGTACATATAGTATTCAGTGATACCGGCACGGCCGCCCACCGCGCCATAAAACACGGCCGGGTCGATAGGGCCGGCAAACTTGCCGCCACTGGCTTTGGTAGCATCTATGGTTACGCCGCCGGCGTTGCGTGCATCCGCAGTTGCCTGGGATACGCCGTATTCGTCCAGCATGGCCTGGGTGATGCTCATTACTTTACCGCCAAAGCGGCCATCGATCAGGAAGTTGATGTTGAAGTTTTTCCAGGTAATGCTGTTGTTCCATCCGAGTAAGAACTTAGGCGTAGGATTGCCGAGATAGGTGAGCGGGCCATCCGCTGCCTGCGGCTTGCCATTGTCGTCCACGAGGATGCTGCCGTCTGCGGCGCGTTTAAATGCCCGGCCGTAAATATCCCCGAAAGAGCTGCCCTCATGCAGCACCAGCGCATAGTTATTCACATTATCCCCTTTTGGTGTAATGGTGTAATCGCCGTGCAGCTGCGGAGCCAGCTCAATCAGGGTATTTTTGTTACGCGTGAAGTTGAAGGTAGTGGTCCAGCTCAGCGCTTTCTGTTTGATTACCTGGTAACCTAAAGTGGCCTCAATACCCGTGTTACGCACGTCACCTGCATTGATGAAGGCGTTAGGGTAGAGGAAGCCACTCGATATGCGGAAATCGAAGTATTGATCTTTGGTGTGTGAATTGTACCAGGTGAAGTCGAAGTTCAGCCGGTTATCAAAGAAGCGCCATTCTGTACCCAGTTCAACGGAAGTAGTCATTTCAGGCTTCAGTGGCTGGTTCAGGAATGCGCCGGATGTATTGGAAGTCAGGATACCGGAAGTAACGGTATTGGTCGGCAAAGTTGCAAAAGGTGCAATATCGTTACCCACTTTCGCATAAGATGCACGGATTTTACCATAGTTCACCCATTCCGGCATTTTAACCAGGTCGCTCAGGATGGTATTCAGCCCGGCTGAATAATAGAGGTATCCTTTCTTCATATTGGGGGAGTACGCCAGGGTGGAGGACCAGTCGTTACGGCCTGTCAGGTCTAAAAATACCTTCTCCCTGAAATTAATACCCGCAGTGGCAAATACGGATTGCAGCTGCCTTCTGAGGCCTGTAGGCGTTACCCGGGTAGCTGAATTCAGGTTCAGGTTACCGATGTGGAAAACATTCGCAAAGGCCAGGTCGCCGTCTTTTGAATCCAGGAAAGTACGGTCCTGCTTCAGGTCGGTGATGCTGGTACCGGCGGTGAAGTTCAGCCCGAAGTTATCAGAGAGCTTAGGCGTGCCGATCACGAGGAAGTCGCCATAATACTGCGTACTGGTGATGTAATCGTAAGTATAGCGGCCGTTGTTGTCTGCAATGGTAGTTTGTGTACCGGCATTGGCTTTCAGTTCATATTTATCCCATGATTTATTGGCGTTACCCCTGGCCTGTACATTCAGCCACGGCGTTAATTTATAACGGAGGGTAATGGCTGCAATCATGTTATCCTTCCTGTTTTCGGTGACGTTGCGGTTAAGGATCCAGTAAGGGTTCTGCTGGGAGTCCTGGCCGCTTTTCCCTTCTTCATAATTCAGGTTCCACCAGTTTTGCAGGTACATGTTGCGTTTGGCGCTCAGGTACTCAAAGTTATCCGCATATTGCTGGAAGTTGAGTCCTCTCGGGAAGAGGTACAAGCCGGTAAGCGCGTTATAATAAAGCCCGGAGCTGGGACGGTTATGCGCTTTCTGCGTAGTGGCCAGCACGTTCGCGTCGATATTCAGCCGGTCGTTGAGGAAGTTGGCGTTTTCCCGGAAGTTAACCGTATGCTGGTCAAACTTGGTCGTAGGCACTATTCCCTTGTTGGTTGTGTTGGAATAGGAGAAGTAGGTTTGTGCCTTTTCGGTACCGCCGGATAAATTGATGGAGTTGATCCATGTTTGTCCGTTCTGGAAGAAAGATTTTACATGATCCGGGCTGGCGCCTTTACTGCCCCAGCTATAGAGGTTGTCTTTATTCGTTTGCAGATAGGAGAATTGAAGGTCCGGACCGTAAGCGGCTTTGTCGAGCATAAAGTTGGAGGAGAAATTCACTTTCGTTTGTCCTGCCCTTCCTTTTTTAGTGGTGATCATGATCACCCCGTTGGCGGCCTGGCTGCCATACAGTGCAGAGGCAGAGGCGCCCTTCAGTACGTTCACACTTTCAATGTCGTCCGGGTTGATGGTACTGAGGATGTCTCCACCGTCCCTACCGCCGGAGGAAGCTCCGGATGATTGTCCCCACAGGTCGGTAGGTTGCGCACTGGTGAAGTTCGCGATAGGAACTCCGTCTACAACATACAATGGCTGATTTTCGCGTATAGATTTTTGTCCGCGTAATACCACTCTTGCAGAACCCGCAACGCCGGAAGCACTGCGGTTTACCTGCAAGCCGGAAATTTTACCGGATAAACTATTGACCACGTTAGTTTCTTTCACAGTGGTAAGGTCTTCGTTCTTTACCGACTGTGTGGAATAGGTTAATTCTTTGGCTTTACGCTGAATGCCCAGTGCGGTTACCACCAGCTCATTCAGTCCTCTTACATTGTCGTCAAGGGTTACATTAACTGTAGCGCTGTTACCTACGGCTACTTCTTTTGGAGCAAAGCCCACAGAGCTGAACACCAGCACATCTCCACTTTTAGCATCCAGGTGGTAGGACCCATCGCCGGAGGTTTGGGTGCCTCTGCTGGTACCCTTCACCTGTACGGTTACTCCTGGCAGCGCATTCCCTTTACTGTCACGTACAGTTCCGGAAACGGGGTTGTTCTGGAAGGTACTCTTTAATGAAACTGCCGTAGCCGGAAGGTTAGCGGCCTTCGCCTGCATTTGAACTGCTGTTATGGAAGTGAGGACCACACCGGTAGCCACGCACATTCTCATAAGGCGTAGGTTGTTTTTCATACATGCCTTTTTAAGATTAATGAAATGGGTATTGATCTGAGTTCTCCCCGGGAATTACATGCGCTATGTATGAAGTAGGTGTCGGACGGAAATTAAAGTAGTACCATGTGCGAGGGAAATTTTTTTCAGGCGGATCTTTTTCTCGCAAAGGGGCATAAGAAAGCAAAGCGCGCAAAGGGGGGTAAGATGGCAAAGGGCGCAAAGGGCCTGCGGCCTGGGGGACTTTTTTCTCGCAAAGGGGCATAAGAAAGCAAAGCGCGCAAAGGGGGGTAAGGTGGCAAAGGGCGCAAAGGGCCTGCGGCCTGGCGGATTTTTTGCTCGCAAAGAAACATAAGAAAGCAAAGCTCGCAAAGGGATATAAGCAAGCAAAGGGCCTGCGCTCTTGCGAACCTACTGCAAAAACCTCTGCGACTTAAACCACCTTACGCCCCTCTGCGAGAAAAAAACCTCATTGAGAAAAAACCCTCTGCGACTTAAACCACCTTACGCCCCTCTGCGAGAAAAAAACCTCATTGAGAAAAAAACCTCTGCGACTTAAACCACCTTACGCCCCTCTGCGAGAAAAAATCCCCTTTGCGAGAAAAAATCCGCCCCTACCGCAAGTCCCACCACAACGGTGTTCCGCCGGTGTCCGGCCCTTTCAGCGTTTTCTTGGCCCGCTCTACGGCCTGTGGGTTTGTTACATTTTCTATCTGGGGGATAGGTAGCCTGCGTATGAATTTTTCTGTGGAGATGGCGCCGCCGCTGTTGTTAATCACCACGGGAAATAATTTAGGGTATCCCGTCCGCCGGAACTCGCTCCACGCCTCCTGCCCCTCGGGAAACATCGCAATCCATTTCTGCGTGATGATCTTTTCCAGCTTTACTTCGTAAGCGGCATTGTTATCCCATTTGATGGTGGCGGTGGATAAATGTTTATCCCCGGCCGGTACGTTATTCGCCGCATTATGCGGGTCCACATAGGGTTTGGGCTTACTGGTATCGTTGTTAATATAGTCGTTGACGTTATTAATGCCATATTGCTGAAACGAACTGCGTATCCCTCTCTCATAATTTACGCCGGCATCGCCTGCGTTGCTCCAATTATTCAGGGCAGCCTCCGCTTTTAAAAACCAGGCTTCCGCAGCAGTCATAAACTGGATCTTACTCGGCAGCCTCGCCAGGGAGGAAAAGCTGGCGTACTCCTCTTTCGCCCTGATGGCAATGCCGTTGCGGATGCCATGATAGGTGTCAGCGCCGCCTTCCGCATGCACAAAGTAAAACGGCAGGCGTGGGTCCCTGTACCCGGTGAGGATGGATTCCATCGGCGCGCCCATGCGGATATCCGCCCAGTTGTAGCACATGATGTTCAACGGGTGCGTTACCGGCGTGATGTTCACATTGAAATTATCGTCCGGCGTAGTCAGCAATCCTAAAGGATGCGATAAGGCAGCCTCGCCCTCCCGCTTCGCCTTCTGCGGGTCCACCCCATTAATGCGGATGGCCAGCCTTAGCCGCAGCGTGTTCGCAAACTTTACCCATTTGGCATAATCGCCTTTATACACCAGGTCAAAGTTGGAAAACCGCCACGCTGCGTGGTTATTCACAGAGTCCGTCAGTACGCCTATGGCCTCGTCCAAATCCTTGAAAAACGCGTAGTACGCCTCCTGCTGGGAATCGTAATCGATGCTTTTGTCGGCGTTGATCTCGCCGTAATGCGTGTAGATGATCGGGCCGTAGATATCGCTCAGCCGGTGCATGGCTTCCACTTTCATGATCTGCGCCCAGGCGTAAAACTCCTGGTATTTACCCTTTGCTTTTTGCTGGGTGAAGTCGCACGACTTCATCACATTGCTGTACGTAACGATCCAGGGCTTTACATTCCAGTAGTAGAGCAGGCCGTAGTTCAGGTTGTTGATGTTGCCTTCATACGGGTTGGGGGACATCATATATCCCGAAAACACATCCGCATTCAGGTTCTGTTGCAGCTGCGCCGTAGGCGGATCGTTATATATCAGCAAGTTCAGCTGGGCTTGCGACATTGGCTCGCCCATCAGCTGGAAGTCCGCTTTCAGCTCTTCCTCTGTAAAATCATAGGGATTTTTGTTGATCTCCCCAAACCGTTTGGTACAGCTGAGAAGCAGGCATGCAACGCAAAACACGATCAATAATTTACACTTTTTCATAGCTGCATTATTAAAATCCTACTTTTAAATTCAGGCCCATGCTCCTTACCGGCGGCAGGCCAAATACATCTACACCCTGAAGCCCGTTCCCTGTACCCATCGATACCTCGGGGTCAAAAGGCGCATCCAGCTTAAAGAAAAACAGGTTGCGGCCAATCAGCCCTACCCGCGCGTTGCGCAGCCACTTCCACTTCAGCGGTATGCGGTAGCTCAAACTTAACTCCCGCAAACGGATATTCGTAGCATCGTACATATACAGCTCCCCGATGCCGGCGCGGCCGCCGATGGTCGTGTAATACGATTGCGCATCCAGGATGCCGTTAAACGGCCGGCCGTTTTCATACACCGCGTCGAGCTTCACGCCGCCGTTGTCGCGGGCTTTGGCAGTGGTTTCGCTAACGCCATACCAGTCGAGTACCGCCTGCGTTACGCTCATCACCTTGCCGCCAAAGCGGCCATCCACGAGGAAGCTCAGCGCCCAGTTGCCGTAATAAAAACTATTGTTGAAGCCCAGGGAAAAATCAGGATTCGGATTGCCTACCCTTTTCTGCTTCCCGTTGGTCTGCAGCCGGCCCTGGTCGTCCAGCAGGTACTGCCCTTTTTCATTTTTCACCAGCTCCTTGTTGCTGTAGATGTCGCCCCAGGAGCCGCCTTCCTGGATGAAGGAGCCAAACATATTCACCCCGAAGTCCGTGAGTACAAAGCTGTTGCTTTTATCCGCACCGGGGATTTCGTCGTTGCTAAGCTTGATCACCTTGTTGTTGTTGGCGGCAAAGTTGATCGTACTGGTCCAGTTTAATTTCTTATCCCGTACAGGCGATACCGTTACCGTCGCTTCCCAGCCCTTGTTCTGGATATTGCCCATGTTCAGGTAATAGGTGAGGTACCTGGAACCCGGCGGGGCAGGCACTTCCATGTATTGTTTGTAGTTGTTGTTTTTATACCAGGTTACATCCAGTGTGAGGCGGTTTTTAAACAGCCGCGCTTCCAGCCCGGTTTCAAAGCTCTGGTTATCTTCCGGCTCCAGGTACACGCCGGGGTAGGGAGTACGCTGGTTCAGCACTACGCGGGTAACGCCGGCAATGGTCTGCATGGTAAACGGCGCAGGGTTGCTGGCGTAGCTGGCAATATCATTCCCTACTTTGGCAAAGGAAATACGCGCCCGCAGGAACTCCAGCTGCTTAGGCAGCTTCAGCAGATCGCTGAGGATCAGGGAAGCGCCGGCGGAATAATAAAAGTATCCTTTCTTAAGGGTAGGCGTAAAGGCAAAGGTGCTGGACCAGTCGTTGCGGCCTGTCAGGTCCAGGAACAGCACGTTGCGTATGCCCAGCTGCACGTTGCCAAACAAGGCGTGCAGCTGCTTCTGCTCTACGGAATGCTGGGCGTCCATGGCCACGCTCATGATATTGCTGACGGCGAATTTATTCGGATACAGCAGCCCGGGGTCGGAGTTGGGATTGGCCCCGTTATACGTCCGTTCATGCGCTTTGATATCCGTGATGCTGCCGCCCAGGTTACCGGCCAGGTGCAGCCAGTCGTTGACTTTGCCGCTGCCGTTCAGCATTAGGTCCGCATAAAGCTGGGTGTTGAATTCTTTTTCCAGCGTGTACCTGCCGTTGGAGGCGGAGAGTACGACCTGCGTGCCGGCATAGGCTTGCAGCTCGTATTCGTCCATGGATTTATCGTAGCTGCCCCGGCTCTGGATAGACAACCAGTCATTGAATTTATAATTAACCGAGACGGTACCCATACCGCGGTAACGGAAGTCCTTACGGATATTGCGTTTCAGGGCCCACATCGGGTTTTGCTGGTCGTCCTGCCCGATCCACCTTTTATCATACCGGATGTTCCACCAGTTTTGCAGGTAGAGGTTACGCTCCATATCAGGGTACTCGAAATTATTTTTATAGTAGTCGAAATCGAGTCCGCGGGGGAAGGTGTACAACCCTGAAATAGGGCTGTAGTAAAGGCCGGAGGAGTGCCGGTTATTGGTGTTCTGTACCAGGAAGGAGGCGTTGGCATCCACTACCAGGCGGTTGTTAAACAGCTTGAGCGTTTCACGGAAATTGAGTGCGTGCCTCCTGAAAGTATTGGTAGGCAAAATTCCTTTGTTCGTTGTATTGGCGTATGACAGGTAGCTTTGTGCTGTTTCGGTGCCCCCGCTGTAGGAGATGCCGTTGGTCCAGGTATGGCCGGTCTGGTAAAAATGTTTTACATGGTCGGGCGCCTGTATCTTTTTGCCCCAGCTGCCCAGGGAGCCCGGTTGCTGGCTGTTCGTGGAGGATACGCCCGGCGGGTCCGTCTGCGCATAGCGGTATTGCAGGTCCGGCAGGAGGGAAGGGGTTTCCACGGTGAAGTCGGAGCTGAAGTCAAATTTACTTTTCCCCGGCCTTCCTTTTTTGGTGGTGATGAGTATGACCCCGTTGGCGGCCTGGCTGCCGTAGAGGGCTGCGGCGGATGCGCCTTTGAGGATGTTGATGCTTTCTATATCGTCGGGGTTGAGGTTGGAGATGCCGTCCCCGCCATCGCGGCCGCCGGCGCCGATAATGTTGTTGGACTGCCCCCATACGTCCGTAGGCTGGGAAGGCATGAAGTTGGCATAGGGTACGCCGTCCACGATGTACAGCGGTTGATTTTCGCGGGTGGATTTGTTGCCCCGGAGCACCACCCT
Source organism: Chitinophaga sp. CB10 (assembly GCA_001870995.2). Taxonomy (GTDB): domain Bacteria; phylum Bacteroidota; class Bacteroidia; order Chitinophagales; family Chitinophagaceae; genus Chitinophaga. The sequence continues at coordinate 21,653 of MLAV02000005.1, read as the reverse complement.
CACGGAGCCGCCTATCCCGGAAGCATTACGCGTAATTGTTACGCCTGCAGTTTTGCCGGCAAGGGTGTTCATGACGTTGGCATCCTTTACGAGCGAAACGTCGTCGCCATTGAGTTGTTGGGTGGCATAGGGCAGCTCTTTGGATTTCTTTTGTATGCCCATGGCGGTAACTACCAGTTCGCCCAGCGCGCGGATGTTTTCCTGCATCACTACATGGAGGTCGCTGGAAGTGCCCAGCATTACTTCTTTGGTGAAAAATCCCACGGAGCTGAATACCAGCACATCGCCCGGCGCTGCTTTTATGGAAAAAGCCGCTGCCGCGTCTGCCTGCGTGCCCCTGCTCTTGTTCTTGATCTGAATTGTTACTCCTGGAAGTGGCGTGCCTTTGTTATCGCGTATGATACCGGTTACTTCTCTATCTAGTGAAACGTTGTTGTCCAATTCTACAGACGGTGAAGATTGGGAGTCACCGTCTGCGCCAACGATTATTTTGTTTTGTTTACGGGTGAATCTTAATCCCGTTTGGTGTGAAAGCTGTATTAACACCTCTTCGATTGGAATCTTCACACAGTTAAGTGTTACTTTCTTCCGGAGGTTTAAGTCTGATTTATCATAATGAAAGTTTAATCCTGTTTTGGTTGATAGTTCCGAAATAACATCCTCCAGGTTTTTATCTTTTGCCTGGATACTGACAGTAATGGGTATCGTAGGTTCCTGAACATGCCTGACGGCGTTGGCCACGGAGGTCAGGCTACCTGCAAGCAGCAGCGTCAGTATCAGGCCAAAGGAGAAAAACCATTTCAGTGGGCATGGCTTTACCCTCATATTGGCTTGTTTTAGTTTTCGAGATAAACGGTATCGCTTTTAATGGTGTATTTAATAGATTTAATGGTGCAAATCACGTCCAGTACTTCAGAAAGGCTTTCGTTTTTGGTAAAGGACCCTTTATAATTCCACTCGGTTTTGTTGCTGTTGTTAATAACGGTAACGCCAAAACGATTTTGAAGCGCGTTGGCAATATCGTTGAAGTTAGCCCCGTCAAAGATCAGGTAGCCTTTCCTCCATCCGATGATATTGTCCGGGTTAGAGAAGGTGGTTTTGATCATGTGGAGCGATACGCGGTTGTACCGCAGCTGTTCGCTGGGCATCAGGATGGCGCCTTTGCTGGCCGAGCCTGTTTTTTCTACTTTTACTTTCCCGCTGATGAGCGCTACGGTGATATCATTCTCGCTGGCGTAAGCCCGGATGTTGAAGGAGGTGCCCAGCGCCACGGTGGAGAGGTCCCCGCTGTACACGGTAAAGCTCCTTGCCGGATCATGCGCGGCCTCAAACATCGCTTCCCCCTCTTCCAGGAATACCTGGCGGGCATTGCTGCCGAAACGCTCCGGGTAGCGCACTTTGGTGCCGCCGTTCATGGCAATGGTGCTGCCGTCTTCCAGGGTAATGGTTTCCTTCAGGCCATTGGGCGTACTTACTTCCACAAAGCCGTTATTTACGGTACGTGTAACGGTTTTGGTGTTGGCTATAATAAGGGGGGGAGATGCAGGCGCCGTTGCGGGACGGTCGTTCCTGAAGAGGAATACCCCCGCGGCCAGTGCCGCCGCAGCGGCGACGCCAATATACCACGGGCGGAGGCTGCGTACCTTCGTGGCCGGTACAGGGCGCTCTGCCTGCGGTGCTATTTGCTCGTTTATGAGTTGTTTAACTTCGTCTAACTGTAGATTCAGCGCATCATCATTCATGATCACTGACTGATGACGGTTGATATTGTCGAACCATTGTTCAATGATATCCGCTTCCTCCGGTGAGCAGGTTCCCTGGTTGTATCGTTCCAGTAATATTTTAATCTGTTCTATGTCCACCTGATAGCGTTTTTGATATTGTAATGTCGTAATAACGTGGAATTGGTACTATTTCCGGCTAAAAAAATAATATCAGGCCATGATTCCCAGGAGGATGGAAACAATCAGCAGGATCATATCCGGTTGGGCATAGTTGGCTCTTAATATTTTTAAAGCTTTGGTTATCTGGTTTTTAACCGTTTGCTGGGAGAGGTTGAGGTGCGAAGCGATCTGTTCTACGCTCAGGTTCTCAAACCGGCTCAGCATAAATATTTCCTTCATTTTTTCCGGCAGGTGGTTGATGGCCTCAAACATTTCCTGCGTGCGGGCCTTGGTATCCACCTGGTCCGAAATGGAATGCGGCTGCTCGTCAAAATGTTCGATCAATTGCTGCAGGTACTTCCGGTAGGTGGTATTTTTCCGGTAAATGTCAATGATCTTATGGCGCGCTGCCTGGTACAGGTAGGATTTGAGGGACTCCTTCAGCACAAGGGACTGTCGTTTCTCCCAAAGGGAAACAAAAAGATCCTGCAACACATCCTTGCTGATTTCTGCAGCGTCCAGCTTACTGTAGATAAATAAATACAGGGCTTTGCTGTAACGCTCGTAAATGGCATTGAAGGCAGCAACGTTATCGCTTTTTAGCAGCGATACTAATTCGTGATCTTGATAACTGCTGTACATCGAATTACAGGAGAAGAAATGCGTTTTGGTTGACTAAATGTTAACTTATATGAAAGTAATATATTTTGGGAGATTTCCCTATTATTTTTAGGGAATAAAGTATCATATACGTGGTAATATAAAGGGAAATCTCTCGCGTGAAAATGATCAGGCTTCTTTTAACCGAAGCTCGATTTTATACTCTTTTGGCGTTTTACCGACTATCTCCTTAAAGAACCGGTTAAAGTTGGATAAGTTTTTAAATCCGCAGCTGTAGGCAATTTCCGCGATGGACCAATCCTCCTCCGTCAGGCGCTTGCAGGCATGGCCAATGCGCACCTCGTTGAGGAACTGTACAAACGACTTCTTGGTACGGTTCTTAAAGAAACGGCAGAAGGACTGCGGCGAGAGGTTCGTGATACTGGCCACATCCTGCAGGGATATCTCCTTGGAGAAGTTGTTCATCACATACTTGAAAACTTCGTCAATCTTATGGTTGTCCTTCACATTGTAGGCATGCGAATAACCGGTGCTGGCCAGGTAATAACAGTCCTTCGTTTCAGACAACGTCTTCAGGATGTGCAGCAGGGAAATAATCCGGTCCAGCCCTTCCTTGCGGGGCAGCGACAGGATCTCCGGCTTCAGCTTGTCATAAGTCTCCCCGATGATCTTCATCCCCCGCTGCGCCTTGTGGAATAACTCGCTCAGCGCCTTGGTCTCAGGCAGGCCATAAAACTTCTCCCCGAAGATGTCCTTCGGGAAATAAATCACAACAGAACGGGCCTTTTGACTTTCATCGCCTTTATAATACCCTTCATCATTATACCATACGTGCGGGATATGCGGACCCAGAAACACCATGTCGCCTTCTTCAAAGCTCTCAATGCTGTCGCCTACGATCCTCTTCCCATGGCTCTCTGTCACAAATACCAGTTCACACTCCGGATGAAAGTGAAACGGCGTATTAAAATAAGGATCACATCTCTCTATAATCGTGATCTGATTATCGGCAAAGGCCCCAACTTTAATAAGGATGGGTTTCATTCATGTATTAATTTAAACGAGTATTATTGATGGCATCTTGCTTCCTGGAAAGAAATACCATTGTCCTATGTTTGTTGCCAAATTATTAAAATTTGGTTAAAAAAATATCATCTTTTTTAAAATGGCCTTTTAATGTGATACAAATTACAATTGCTTTATATGCATGCCGGCCAAGGGTTATTTGGAATAATTACCACAACGATGTAAATTTCAACTTCATTTTGTAAATTACGCTGGGCTAAATCGATATAGCATAACTCTTATTATGAAAGGTATCTCTATTAAAGATATTGCAAAACAGGCCGGTGTATCTCCTACCACTGTCTCATTCGTACTGAATGGAAAAGCCAAAGAGAAGAGGATCAGCGATCAGGTAAGCAAAAAAATCCAGAAAATAGCAGGCAAACTTAAATATAAGCCGAACCAGCTGGCTCGCGGATTGCGCACCGGCAAAACCAAAACTATAGGCCTTATCGTCGAAGATATCGCCAACAACTTCTTCGCCACGCTGGCCAAAGTAGTGGAGGACGAAGCCGATAAATACGGCTATAAGGTACTCTACGGCTCCACAGAGGATAATACGGAAAAAGCCAAAGGCCTCCTCGAAGTCCTCAAATACCGGCAGGTGGACGGCTACATCATCACGCCCACCAAAAACCTGGACAAGGAAATAGAACAACTGCAGGGCGCCGGCAAACCGATCGTCCTCATGGACCGCTACTTCCCGCAGATGCCTTCCCACTACGTAGTGGTAGATAACTATAAAGGCGCCTACGTGGCTACCGAACACCTGACCAAACAAGGCTATTCCAAAATCGCCATCGTGACCACCACGTCCGACCAGGTGCAGATGAAAGACCGCCTCCAGGGCTATAACGACGCGCTGAAAGCCGCCGGCATCACGCCCAATAAAACGCTGGTGAAAAAACTGCCGTTCGACCTGGACCGGGAAGGGTTCAACGACGAAATCAAAAAATTCCTCACCTCCGTGAAAGGACTCGACGCCGTCTTCTTCGCCACCAACTACCTCGGTATCTACGGTATCGAAAGTATCCGCAGCCTCGGATGGACCATCGGTAAGGAAATCGGCGTGGTATCCTTCGATGATCACGACATCTTCCGCCTCCACAGTCCCGCCATCACCTGCGTGGCGCAACCGCTGCAACAAATCGGCGAAAACCTCGTCTCCATCCTCATGAAGGAACTCAATCAGCCCACCACCGCCCTGCAACAGGTAGTGCTGCCGCTCGACCTCATCATCCGCCCTTCCAGTTTACACAAGTAACCGCAATCATTCGTACTATAACGTTTTAGCCGGTATCCGTAAGATTATTTGACCAGCGCCGCAAAGCGCTGGTTTTTTTTGCGCATAAGTCAACCGTTTTTCTCCGCTCTTTGTTATACCTATAAAGTAACCAGGTTACAAACACAATCTCAGGAAACATCAGCCAATTTCCATTTGTCCCCCTGCCTGCACGTCGATTGACTCTTTTATTGCTTCACTTTATACAGTAAACATGCGTAAGAATTCTATTCAACTTATCCTTACTCTGTTCATGCTGCTGTCGGCGCCACTCGCATGGGCCCAGCAGGATGTCAGCGGACTGGTGGTCGACGATTCGACCAACCAACGCCTGGTAGGAGTGGTGGTGCTCGTGAAAGGATCGGGCAAAGGAACCACCACCAACGATAACGGGGAGTTCAGGATCAACGTCCCGCCCGGCTCCACCCTCAGCTTCCGGTATATCGGCTACCTGCAGAAAGATGTACCCGTAACCGGCGGTACCATGGAAGTCCGGCTCTCGCAGGACAATAAATCCCTCAGCGAAGTAGTAGTAACCGCGCTCGGTATCAAAAAAGAAAAGAAAGCATTGGGCTACTCCATCTCCGAAATCAAAGGGGATGAACTCACCCAGGCACGCTCCACCAACGTGGCCGCCACCCTCGCCGGTAAAGTAGCCGGGCTCAATGTAAGCCCCGCCTCCTCCGGGCCCGCAGGCTCCAACCGCATCGTACTCAGAGGTAATACCTCCATCGATAAAAGCCGCAACAACCAACCCCTCATCGTAGTAGATGGGATTCCTATCAATAACGACAACCTCGGCAGCGCCAACGAATACGGCGGCCAGGATGCCGGCGACGGCTTTTCCAGCATCAACCCGGACGATATCGCCACCATGTCCGTACTTAAAGGCGGTACCGCCGCCGCGCTATACGGCTCCCGCGCCTCCAACGGCGTGATCCTCATCACCACCAAATCCGGCAGCGCGCGCAAAGGGGTAGGAGTGGAATTCAGCAGCAACATCGTGCTGGATAAACCCATCGTCAATACGCTCGACTGGCAGTATGATTACGGCATGGGCCTCAATGGCGTCAAACCCACCACCATCACGGAAGCCCGCTCCGCAGGCCTCTTCAGCTGGGGCGCCAGGCTGGACGGCTCTCCCGTGATCCAGTACGACGGGGTGAGCCGCCCCTACAGCGCCGTAAAAGATAACTTTAAACACTTCTATAAAAGCGGCTATACCTTCACCAACTCCATCGCCTTCAGCGGCGGAAACGAAAAGGTCAACTACCGCTTCGGCGCTACGGACCTGAAAAACGAAGCCATGATCCCCAACTCCGGCCTGCGCCGCGATAACCTCAGCCTCAACGTAAACGCATGGCTGGGGCGTAAATTATTCCTCACGGTCAACAGTAAGTACAGCCGCGAAAGAGTGGACAACCGCCCCCGCGTGTCGGACTCCCCCGGCAATGCCAACTACTCCCTCTATATGCTGCCCACCAGCCTGGACGTCAATACCCTCAATCAAAGTAAATACGATGCGCAGGGTTTTGAAGCCCGCTGGGAAGCGAATGAATACGTTACCAATCCCTGGTTCTCGGTGTACGACTTCCGGCAGAATGATAAGCGGGACCGCTTCATCAACTCCGTTGAACTCCGGTACGACATCCTCCCGTGGCTCTATGCTAAAGGCCGTATCGGCGCGGATATGTGGTATCGCAACAACTTCGCCATTACCCCTACCGGCACCGCTTACAACACCGCCGGCCAGATCAACGACCAGGCCCGCCAAAATTTCTACGAAGTGAACGCTGATGCGATGATCGGGGTGGATAAAGCCTTCGGTAAAGACTGGCGGCTCACCGCTTTCGTAGGCGGCAACCAGATGCATAACAAGAATGATAAATTCTACCTCAACGGGAACGGGTTCTTCATTCCTTTCTTCTACGATCAGACTAACCTGCAAACCAAAACAGTCCTCAACGATATCCTGGAAAAGAAAATCAATTCCGTTTACGGCTCCGCGGAACTTTCTTTCAAGAGTTATCTCTACCTGACGGCTACCGCGCGTAACGACTGGTTTTCCACTTTGTCCCCGCAGGAATGGAGCATCCTCTATCCGTCCTTCGGCCTCAGCTTCGTCCTCTCCGATGCGTTTAAAATGCCGCAGTGGGTCAACTTCCTCAAGCTGCGTACCTCCTGGGCGCAGGTGGGTGGGGATACCGATCCTTACCGCCTCTTCCTGGCCTACCAGGTGCAAAATCCGTTCGATGGCCTGCCCCTCGCTGACGTGAAGAAGACGCCGGATGGTCAATATGCCGTGCCTAACCCTACACTCCGCCCGCTGGTCAACACCAGCTACGAAGCGGGCCTGGAAGCGCGCTTGTTTGATAGTCGGCTTACGCTGGATTTTGCCTTCTACACCCGCACCACCAAGGACGATATCCTGCAAACCACCATCTCCAACGCCTCCGGTTATAACGCCGCCTTCATCAACGTAGGGAAGGTGAAAAACACCGGGGTGGAAGTATTGCTCACAGGCGTGCCGGTGCGCAATAAAAACTTCACCTGGGAAATCACGCCTAACTTCTCCTATAACAAGAATGAAGTCGTTTCCCTCGACGCCGGTTCCACCAGCGTGCTGGTGGCCAATGTGCGTACGTTCAACGCCTCTATCCAGCATATCGTAGGCAAGCCTTTCGGGCAGATTGTAGGGTATAAATTCAAACGCGACGCGCAGGGCAACATCCTGTTCAACAGCGCGGGCAAGCCGCTGCAGGGCGACTATACCGCCTTTGGCACCGGCGTGGCGCCGTTTGCCATGGGTATCACCAATACGTTAACCTACAAGGCGTTTTCGCTCAGCTTCCTCGTGGATGGAAAATGGGGGAATAAAATCTATTCCGGTACCAACGATTACTCCTACTATTTCGGGCTGAATAAAGCCACGCTGGCAGGCCGCGAAGGCGGGCTCACCATCAAGGCGCAGGACCCTGCCGATCCTGCCAAATACGTGGATAAAAACGTGGCTGCACAGGATTACTATCAGAACATCGCCTTCAACATTGCGGAACCATTTATTTACAAAGGCGATTTCGTGAAGCTCCGCCAGGTGATCCTCACGTACGCGCTGCCGTCGGCCGTGCTGGCAAAATCGCCGTTCACCGGCGCTTCCCTCTCGTTCGTAGCGCGGAACCTCTGGATCATTTACAAGGACCTGCCGGGTATAGATCCTGAATCCAGCTATACCAGCGGGGCTGGCCAGGGCGCGGAAGTAATGGGTTATCCGCAGGCGCGCAGCTTTGGTCTTAACCTCAATGTGAGATTCTAGTAATCAAATTCTAAATCAGCAAACTATGATCCGTAATATATATAAAACACTGTCGGTGCTGGCCCTGGGAGGAATGCTGAGTATGGCGTCGTGTACAAAGAATTTTGAAAAGATCAATACTGATCCTACTTCCTCCTCCAATGTGCCGCCCTCCATCCTGCTCACCAGGGGGCTGCTGTACGCCTCCGGCGGCGAATACGAAGCCTGGCGGGCAAACATCATCTACTGCGGTATGATGATCCAGCATTTCGCCTCCCTGAACCTCACGTACGTGGGGGATAAGTACCTGTATAACGATGATTATTCAGGCGCGGCCTTCAATTCCTTTTACCCCAACGGGCTGAAGATCCTGACGGACCTGATGACCAAAACGGAGAATGATCCCGCAAATGTGAATTACCATGCGATCGCGCGCATCCTGAGGGTGGTGATCCTGCAACGGCTGACGGACCTCTACGGGGACGTGCCTTACAGCGAAGCCAGTAAAGGCTTTACGGACCTGAATTTCTATCCCGCCTACGATCCGCAGTCGGCCATTTACACCGGCCTCGCGGCCGAGCTGGAAACGGCCGCCGGTATGCTGGATGCCTCCAAAGCCAATCCCGGCAAGGCGGATATCACCGGTTACGCCGGCGATCCCCTGCAGTGGAAAAAACTGGCTTATTCCCTCATGCTGCGTATAGGCATGCGGTTGAGTAAAAAGGCGGATCAGACCCAGGCCCGCACGATTGTGCAGAAAGCCATTGCCGGCGGCGTGTTCAACGCCAGGACGGATGTATTCTACATCCGTCATATGGATGGGGAATACGATAACCCGAACAGCCACGTCATTGGTACCTACAATAACTCCCGCGGCCAAACGAATAAGGATAACCTGGCGATCAAGTATTCCAAATCGTTTATCGATATGCTGAAAACCAAGGGCGATCCGCGGTTGCAGATGATCAGCGAGCTGCCGAAGGCGGATTCCACGCCGGGCGGTTCGGACGTGCCGGCGGCGCAAAAAGGGTTGCGTAACGGTTACGACAATACGTCGGACCCGGTGTATGGCATCGCATCCGTGGATGATCCTAACCTGGCGCATTATTCCCAGCCCAAACAGGTGCTGGTGCTGGCCAATTCGCCCAACATTTTCCTGACCTACAGCGAGGTGCAGCTGATGCTGGCGGAAGCGGCGGCCCGCGGGTGGACTACCGGCGCGCCTGCAACTTACTTCATCGAAGGCGTGAAGGCGGGCATCTGGCAGTACACGCTTTATTCCTCTTCCATCACTTACAACGACGCTGCCGCCACTACGTATGCCACTGCGCAGTCGGCCGCGCTGGCAGGCGGTTTGAACGCGCAGTTGCGCGCCATCAACGAGCAGTATTACATCACCACGCTGCTCAACGAATACGAGGCTTACGCCAACTGGCGCCGTACGGGCTTCCCCGTGCTCACGCCGGTGAATTACAAGAACAACGAAACCAATGGTCAAATCCCGAGAAGGCTGCGTTACCCCCGCGGGGAGTATAACTCCAACGCGGCGCATGTGAATGCGGCGGTAGCGGCCCAGGGTCCGGATGTGTTTACCACGCCGGTCTGGTGGGATAAGCCTTAGTCGCGTAGCTATAGTAGGTTACAAAAAAGCGTAACGGCAGCAGGTATAGCCGTTACGCTTTTTTATTGGGGGAGAAAATCAATGCCGCCCGGGCGCTGCGTACGTCCGGGCGGCAAACGCGCGTGCGCGGTATGCCATTGTCGCCCGTGCCGGCCTTATGGCGCATGCTCCCGTCCAACGCTTCCTGCATAGTTGCACGCATCGGCTGCCATTCCTTCGCTGCAATACGCCGCCTGACACGAACCGGGTATCAGAGATACGCCCGCTCTCAAAAACGCCCCAGTGTGTAATTTATACGCAAACGCGTCCTCAAAAAATCTTGAAAAAATTTTAACAAAATATTTGTCTTACATGGAAACTTTGACTAAGTTTGATTTCAGAAAGCCAAAGGATTATTAAACACCACAGCTTTCTTTTTTTAGATACGGTAGCTAAAACGTTTTACTGCTGTATGATCACCTTACAACTAATGCAACGATTATCAAGGACAGACCAAAATCGAAGAGTAAATCAAGAGCGTATAGTGTAGCGTTTATCCTAAAAACAGATACCAACGAAATGTCTGAGATGAGTTAATAGAATAGTTAATTTATCAACCAGTTTATTGCACGCATGAGAAATTAAATTTTGCTTAAGGAGAGGTTAGGCTATAATACATCCCGATCCCGGCAGGAATACAGGCACAGTAGTGAACGGCAGTATGCACGGAAGTGAATACCAGCCTGGGATTTGCGCCGTTGCCACTCAACCGGTTTTTCCATGGAACAATAGCAGTACCGCTTTACCAGGTACGCCAAAATCTCAAATAACAAATCAGTAAACAGTTAGCATGAGTTAATAGAACTTTTATTTATCAACCACTTTTTTAACGCGATGTAACGGTGAATATGCTTGCCTGCATAGTGCCTCGCAATGTCTTGCCTGCACGTTTCATTTCAGTACCAGCATTGATATCCGGCTGAGAGCAGCTGTGCCAGGCGCCGCGAGGCCGCAGGGCTTTCCGTGCCCCGGCATTTACATCCCGTCAGGCAAAAAAAATTTAAAACCGGTTTTTCAATAACAGGAAAAATAACGGACAGCCACTGCTATGCCCGGTGCTGAACGTATCAGTTCACTTCTTAATTATCTCTTAAATCAGTAAACCATGAAAAGATCGCTAACCTTACTTGCGGTCCTTTTGGCGGTATGCAGCCAAATCGTTTCTGCGCAGGAAAAACGTAACATCTCCGGCGTAGTGCACGACGCAAAAGGAAACCCATTGCCAGGGGTAACAATTCTGCAAAAAGGTACCCAAACCGGTACCACTACAGATGCTTCCGGTAAATTCACCCTCTCCGTACCAGGCGGCTCCGTGCTTCAGGTGTCTATGGTAGGTTATGGAAAAACGGAAGTAACGATCACGTCTAAACCAACACTGGATATTTTATTGCAGGAAGATGCCAAAGGCCTCGGCGAAGTGGTGGTGACGGCGCTGGGTATCAAACAAAGCCGTAAATCCCTCGGTTACGCCGTATCGTCCGTAAAAGGAGATGAGCTGACCGTGGCAGGTACTACCCTCAACCCGGTGCAGGCGCTCTATGGTAAAGCCGCAGGGGTAGGCGTAATCGCCGGTTCCGCCGGTCCGATGGGCGGTATCAATATCAAGGTGCGCGGCGCGGCGAGCCTGACCGAAAACGCGAACAACCGCCCGCTCATCGTGGTAGACGGTGTGGTCATCCGCGACGCCAACACGTCCATGGCTACACGCGATTACGATCCGCTGCACTCGGTAGACTATGGTACCGGTATCAACGACATCAACCCGGATGATATCGAATCCATCGACATCCTCAAAGGCGCTAAAGCTACCGCCCTCTATGGGGAAAAAGGCGCTAACGGGGTCATGATGATCACCACCAAATCCGGTTCCCACGCCAAAGGATTCGGGGTAACGGTATCGCACCAACGTACTTTGGAAAAACCGGTGAACTATATCGATTTCCAGAACGAATACGGCTCCGGTACCACGCCATATGATATCATCTACAAAAATGTGAACGGCGTAAATACCCGCCAGATCTATAACAGCCGCTTCAGCTTCGGTCCTAAATTCAACAACGAACCGATTCAGTATTTCGATGGTACCATGCGTACCTACAGCGCCGTGCCCAACAACTTCATGAGCCTCTTCCAGAACGGTAATTCCAACCGTACCAACGTGGCCATCGCCGGTTCCAACGATAAAGGAAGCATGCGCCTGTCCTACACCAACTTCGGGTACGACGACATCCTGGAAAACTCATGGCAGAAACAAAATACCTTCAGCTTCAACGGTTCCATGAAAGCCAGCAAATTTGCTTCCTTTGATGTTACCGCCAACCTGTATAACGTGAAGTCCAACAACCGCCGCCCTTCTATTGACGGGCTCGTGGCATGGGGACTGAACCGCGATTATCCGTTCGAACAGCTCCGTGGGTTCTACAAGGATTCCACCGGCCACCGCCCGGATTATGATGCGCTGGGCCTGCCGCAGTTTATCACCAAGCTGTTCGACTTCTGGTGGAACCAATACGATAATTTCAATACCGACGCTAAAACGCACCTGATCACATCTGCAAAAGTTACGCTGAACTTTACAGACGACATCTCCATGATCACGCTGGCAGGTTTGGATTATACCAACACCGATTACATCAAAAAGGAAAAGGAAATCCGCGTACTTCCTAAGATACAGGGCGGTACCTACTCCATGAAGCGCGAGAACTACGCGATTCAAACCTACCAGACGCACTTTACCTATAACCACGATTTCCTGAATAACGACCTGCATGTGTACGCCCTCGTAGGTGGTAGCATCCAGCAGGATAACGACTACAGCGTATTTGCCAGCACCACCGGCGGCTTCCGCGTACCGGGATGGTTTTCGCTGGACAACAGCGCCAGCATGCCGGGCCTCGGCGATGCCAATAAAGCGAGAACGTCTTCCAGGGGCAGCCGCATTGTGTACAGCGCATTCGGTTCCTTACAACTGGGCTGGAAAGACCGCTACTTCGTAGAAGTAACCGATCGTACGGATTGGAACTCTACGCTCTATGCCAACAACAACCGCTTCAACTATCCGTCTGTTTCCTTCACCTGGGATTTCACCAAGGATATCAGCATTCCTAAACTGAACTACGGTAAGTTCCGCGCAGGCTGGGCTGATGTGGGCCGTGGCACCAACCAGAACTACTATGCCTACAGGTATTACGATGTGAACAGTATCGGCGGTTACAACAACGCAACTACCATCATCGGTCAGACTTCCCTGTTTGCCAATGAACTGCGTCCGGAACGTAAACGCGAATACGAAGTAGGACTGGAAGCAGGCTTCTTTGATAAAAGCCGCCTGCAGGCCGATTTCTCCTTCTACACCAACAACGTGTACGACCAGATCATGGGCGTGAAACTCTCCTCTGCTACCGGCGCCAACGAAATCCGTATCAATGCCGGTAACGTGAAGAACTGGGGTTATGAGCTGAGCCTGAAAGGTTACCCGGTAATGACCAACAACGTAACCTGGATGCTGGGCATAACGGCAGCGAACCAACGTTCCAAAGTAATAAAACTCTATCCTGGTATCACCACCAACCCGATCAGCGGTAACGATGGTTTCAAAGTGGTAGCGCAGGAAGGCCGCCCGGTAAACGACGTGATGATGTATGACTACCTGAAAGATCCGAACGGTAACAAGGTGGTAGACGCAAACGGCCGTTACCAGCTGGCAAACGAAATGAGCACAGTAAGCAACACCCAGCCGAAAGTGCTGGGAGGCCTGTTCTCCGACCTGCGTTACAAGAACCTCAGCTTCCACATCGGTATCGATTATAAATTCGGCGGTACTATCTTCTCCTACACCAACTACTACCTTACCGGCCTGGGCGTAACATCCAACACCCTTGCCTACAGGGATACAGAGCACGGTGGTATCACTTACTACATTGACAACACTACCAATAAAAAAGTGAAATGGGATAACGGACAGCCGGCGCCTGCACAGGCTAAGAACGGCCGCCTCTACTACGATGGTATGATCCTCGATGGTACGAAACAGGTAACTGATGCCAACGGTAATGTTAAATATGAGAAGAACGATATCATCACTTCTTCTACGGAATACTACCAGTCTTACATCAACGACCTGAGTACTGCATGGGGTCCGGACAGACTGTTTAAAAACGATTATATCAAGCTGCGCGAACTGGCACTGTCTTACGACCTGCCCCGGAAATGGTTGCAGCCTATTCACCTGCAGGGTGTGAAAGTAACTGCTGCCGCACGTAACCTCTTCTACCTGTACAAAACCATTCCGAACGTAGACCCTGAGTCTACCCTGGGTTCCGATGTGTACATCGAAAACTCATTCTACCCGTCTGTACGTACTTACAGCGTGGGTGTAAATGTTAGTTTCTAATCCGAAAAATGGGAACAAATGAAAATCAATCTCTCTAAAATATTAATAGCGGCCTGCCTGGGATTATCCCTCAGCGCCTGCCAGAAAGAACTGGAAGAGCAGTTCGCCAACCCGGAAAAATCCAATCCGCCCATTGAACAGAAATTCCCCGGTATGTTCAGCGCCACCCTTTATGGCTGGAAGCTTTACGTGGGCGATTACGGAGAATGGTATTACCAGCTGAACAGCGGTATGGGCGTACCTGGTTACGCGCAGATCAGTCAGCGCTACGTCACCTCCCGTTACTCCTGGTACAGCACTTACGACGACCTGGTGACCGGCAACGGTTTCGATGACGGCGGCCTGGTAAACTATTTCAACAACTTCTACCTGAATACCCGTAACTACGGCGCTATGCAGGACCTGTATGCCGGCGTGTCCTCAGATAGGAAGAACGAAGGAATGTTCTACATCAAGCTGACGACCATCGTCAGGGATTTTGGCGCGCTGAAGCTGGTGGACCTGGTGAACAGCATTCCTTTCGAGGATGCGTGGAAAGGTACGTCCGGCCTGTTTTTCCCGAAGTATGACGATCCGGCAAAAACCTATGAGTTTGTGATCGGCGAGCTGAAAAACATCGCGGATACGCTGCCGGTGCTCTACAACAAGCTGGACGACGCGCAGAAAGCGGAATTCGTACGGCAGGACTTTGCAGCCAAAGGCGACATCAACCTGTGGATACAGTATTGCAGCATGCTGCGCATCAAATATGCCGTGCGTATATCAGGCGTGAATCCTACGCTGGCGAAGCAGGTGCTGAGCGAGGAGCTGCCGAAGCCGCGCCTCACCAAGGATATGGTATGGCTGATGCCGCACGTGGCAGATCCGTTAAACGGCGGTACATGGGAGAGGGGCTGGTATGAAAATACCTTCGCCACTTTTATTCCGAACACCATCCTGAAGCGCATGAACTTCGGTACGGATAAGTACGAACCGGGTATTGACGATCCGCGTTTGCCGGCCATCGCGATGCCTACCAAATACAATACCTATGTGGGTATTTCCATGAATGCGGATTCGCAGGAAGCGGGTTATGCAGCAGGGGAGCGCTATTATCCTTACGCGGATAACCTGACGTCTTCCCTGGCGCAGAATGCGAAGTCCATGTACAACCATGCTACCTATCACCGCAATACCCAGCCGGGTACCTGGATGACGATGGCGGAAATGGACCTGCTCCTGGCGGAAATTGAGCTCAAAGGCCTGGGCGCTACCGGTAAAACGGCGGCAGAGCATATAGAAGATGCGGTGAAAAATTCTACTGCTTACTGGTATTGGGTGAATAGCATTAGTCCGTACGAAAAAACCAGCGTGCTGCATCCTGCGGCGCCGGCAGCTGCTGACGTAGCGGTGTATGCGGCTACGGTAAGGGCGAAGTTCACTGCGGCGGCTACCCTGGAAGATAAGATGGAGATCCTGATGCAGCAGAAATATATCCACCTGAACCTGCCGGGCGCGTACGAGCTGTTTACGGAGCTGCGTCGTACCCGTCATCCTAAGCTGGAACCGTTTACTTTCGGCGGCAAGGTGATGAAGCCGGTGGCGGAGCGCCTGCGTTATCCTAACTCTGAAGTGCAGACCAATACCGACAATTACATGAAGGTAAAGGCGGAGGACAATTATGTTTCTCCGGTGTTCTGGGTGCCTGCGGATAAGCGCGGGGTGACGTACTACCGGAATGATTATAACTACTAACTGTGCCTTAATAAGTGGTTTGACCGGGGCTGCGCGTTTGCGCGGCCCCTTTTTTTTGATACAGCCCCTCCGCGTAATTTTTACACAAAATCCCCAGTGATATTATTTTCTTAACGGGATATATTATTTTATCACCAATAACAAACCGTTAACATAAAATAAAAAAAATGTTAATTCTTTTTTGACAATCTCGTAATTATGCCTATGTTTGGTTCGTTATTTTTTCGCGATATGCGTTTAAACTTGTAAGTGAAATGGAAAAATTTGTGAGAGGGTACATTACAGGTTTTTTTTATTGGGTTTAAGCTAAAACGTTTTAGTAAAACGATTTACTCAAACCCGGGTAAAGCGGGAAAATACGCCACTCGGAAATATGATGCGACTGTAATAACACGGAAACTGATTAGGCACGCGAAAAACGATTTTTAGTAGGAACGGAAACCAAAATGCTAACTGTGAACCTATCCACTTTAGGGATGGCCAACTACCTGTATGAGTAGCCGTTTTCTCATGCTTATGTGACTGACTCACTTGTTATAAATTAAACCAAAAGGAAGCTATGCGAAGATCACTTCTTCTCGCCACGTTGCTTTTCTTATGCTGCGCTATCACTGCACTGGCGCAAAATAAAAAAGCTGTTACGGGTACCGTAAAAGATGAAAAAGGAACACTGTTGCCTGGTGTAACAGTGAAAGAAAAAGGCACCACCAACGGCACCATGTCTGCCGCGGACGGTTCCTTCAAAATTCAGGTAGGCCCGAACGCTACCCTGGAATTATCCTTCATCGGATATGCCAGCCAGGAAGTAGCAGTGGGCAACCAAAGCACAATCTCCGTTGTGCTCAAGGAAGACAATAAAAACTTAAATGAAGTAGTTGTTACCGCCATGGGTATGAAGCGCGAATCCCGTAAACTGGGTTACGCCATCACCGAACTGAAAGGTAACGACATCGCCAAATCCAACCAGATCAACCCGGTGGCCGCCCTCCAGGGTAAAGTTGCCGGTGTGGACATCTCCAGCGCTGCCGGTGGTCCGCAGGCCGCTCCGCGTATCGTTTTGCGCGGTGCTAAATCCCTCACCGGTAAAGACCAGCCCATCTTCGTTGTGGACGGTGTGATCTTCGAAAACGATGTTACCGCCAACGACGTGAACTTTGGTAACGTGCTCAAAAACCTCAACCCGGATGATTATGAGTCGGTATCCGTGTTGAAAGGCGCTGCTGCTACAGCCCTTTATGGTTCCCGCGCTATCAATGGCGCCATCCTCATCACCACCAAAAAAGGGGTGAACAGAAAAGGTATAGGCGTAAACGTTAGCCAGACCGCTCAGATGGAAAAAGTGTACCGCGGCCCTATCGACCTGCAGAATATCTATGGTCAGGGTCTGTATGGTACCTACGATAACACTGCCGGCGGTTACTCCTTCGGTGGCGTTATGGACGGAAGAGATGTACAACTGCAGGACGGTTCTACTGCCAAGTATTCACCTAAGCCTGATAACGTTACAGATCTCTACCAGACCGGTAAATACTTCAATACTAACGTTGCAATGGAAGGTGGTAACGACAAAGGAACTTTCCGCCTGTCTTACTCTCACCTGAGCAACAACTCTGTTTCTCCCAACAACAGCTTCGGCAGAAACAGCCTCTCATTCAAAGGTTCCCAAACCATCAGCAAAGTAATCAGCGCTGATCTCGGTGTAACCTATGCCAACTCTAAAACGCTGAACCCTGATCGCCAGGGTGGTGATTATACCTCCAACAACATCGGTCGTAAATGGGTATATGTATTCCCCCGTAACTACGATCCTAGCTATTGGAGCAGACCAGAAAATTACCTGGGACCAAACGGCGGCCGTGCCAACCTCTCCACCCACCTGGGTGCGGACTATTGGTACCAACAGGCGTACAACAGCTGGACCCGCAGAGAAAACCTCTTCATGGGTAACCTCGCCGTTAACGTTACGCCTACCGATTGGCTGAAATTTATCCTGAAGTCCAACTTCTCCAATGAGCAAAGTGCGGACCAACGTAAAGAAGTAGGTACTTCTTCCAACTTCACCGGTTCCGATGGTTACTACGGCGAAGCTGGCGTAAACAAAACCCAGTACACTTTCACCGGTCTGGCCCAGATCACTCCTAAAGTGGGTAAGAAGTTCGAAGGTTCCATGCTGACCCTCGGCGCTGAAACCTGGAACAGCGGTATCGGTAAACAATACAATAACTACACTGATGGTGGCCTGCGTATTCCTTTCATGTATGATCTGAGCAACTCTATCAACGCCGTGAAAGTAAACAACGATCCACTGCTGCGTAAACGTATCAACTCCCTGTTCTTTGCTGCCAGCTTCAGCTACAACAACGAACTGTTCCTGGATGTAACCGGCCGTAACGACTGGTCTTCCGCGCTGACTTATCCTAAAGGCAGCCTCGGTACTACATCCAACAGCTACTTCTACCCATCTGTAAGCGCTGCCTGGGAGTTCACCCAAACACTGAAAGACGCGATGCCTTCCTGGGTAACCTACGGTAAACTCCGTGGTTCTTACGCCATGGTAGGTGGTGATACTGATCCTTTCACGATCAACTCCGGTTACTATAACTCAGATTACTTCAATGGCGCCACTACCAACGGCGGTAGCCCGTTACCACTGATTACCTTCTATCCGAATGGCCAGCTGCCTAACCTGGCACTGAAACCATCCATCGCGAAAAGCTGGGAATTTGGTGCAAACGTACGTTTCCTCAACAACCGTTTGGGAATCGACGCTGCCTGGTACCGCACTGTAGTATCTAACCAGATCATTCCGCTGGCAACCACCTCCGAAAGCGGTGTAACCAGCCGTTGGGTAAATGCCGGTGCAATGCTCAACAGAGGTATTGAAATCGCCATCAACGGTACGCCTGTCCAAAGCAAAAACTTTACCTGGGATGTAACACTGAACGGTAGCCGCAACAGAAACAAAATCCAGGATCTCGTGGAAGGAGTTTCTACTTTCACCCTCGGTGAAGACCAGGGCGTAAGAGCGGTAGCAAGAGTAGGTGGCGCATATGGCGACCTCGAAACTGACTACGGTTTCACCCGCAACGCAGCCGGTCAGCCTATCATCAACCTCAACGAAGAAGGTAATGACTTCCCTGCACAATACAAACGCGGTTATGCTGTAATCGGTAACATCCAGCCGGACTGGAACCTGGGTCTGCAGAACCAGTTCAATTACAAAAACTGGTCGCTGGGTATCCTCGTTCAGGCACGTATCGGCGGCGACTTCTTCTCTGCTTCTCATCAATACGGTACTGGTCGTGGTACAACCGCCAACACCGTGTATGGTCGTGATAAAGAACATGGCGGTATTACCTGGACAGACGACAAAGGCGTTACGCACAACGATGGTATGATCCCTACCGGCGTAATTGCCGACGGTACGACTGTTAAAGTGAACGGACAGGATGTTAACGTAGGTGGACTCACTTACCAGGAAGCATACGAAAAAGGATATGTTAAACCACTGAACCCATTACAGTACTATGGTATGCTGGGCGACTGGGGTATCGGTATCCGCGAAACTTCTGTATTCGACGCTTCTTACGTTGCGCTCCGCGAGGTTTCTATCGGTTATTCCCTGCCAACAGAACTGGTTAACCGCTGGAAAATGCAAAGCCTCCGCGTTTCCCTGGTAGGCCGCAACCTCGGTTACCTGTTTAACAACCTGCCTAACCACATCAATCCTGAAGCAGTACGTAACAACGCAACCTTCGCATTCTCTGAATACGGCGGTGTGCCATTCATCCGTAACATCGGTGCTACTATTCAGATTGGATTCTAATCGTGTTGTTTAACATCTAACAAAAAAGAAAATGAAATCATTATATAAACTTGGAATCGGTGCGGCATTGGTAGGTCTGTCCCTGGCTTCCTGTACTAAAGGATTTGAAGATCTTAACCAAAATCCTAAAGTAAGCCCTACCACCTCTCCTGAGCTGCTGCTTACCCTGCCTGGTAAAGCAATCGTTGACCGCGATTTCGACTGGTTCTATGACTGCTACCAATACCAGATGCAATGGATGCAATTTGGTGTACCTGCTCCGGGATCCTCTATTGGCCGCCTGTTCAGCCCATCAAATACAAACGACTTCTATTCCGCTTTTTATAAAAACATCGGTCCAAACCTGGTGGATATCGATACCATTATCGCCAGGATGCCGGAAGCAACCCGCAATAACTTTGCGGAAGTAGGCGCTATCGCCCGCATTATGAAAGTATATGCTGCGTGGAGAGTATCCGATGCCAACGGTAGCATCCCTTACTCAAAAGCGTTTGGCGCACGTTATGGCGGTACTTTCACACCAACGTATGATACGCAGGATCAACTGTTTGATACCTGGGAAACGGAACTGAAAAAGTCCATTACAGCCATCACCAGCAAACTGCCTAACCAGCAGAGCGCTGCTAACTTTGATATTTATTATAATGGTAAAGTAGCTAACTGGGCTAAAGCAGCTAACGTACTGCGTATGAAACTGGCTATGCGCCAGCTGAAAAGGAACGCAGCCAAAGCAACCGCTATCATCCAGGATGTAATGACCAACAGTGCAGGCTTATTCGCCGGTAACGACGAAGAATGGAAGTTTGTTTCTGCTGCCAACACATTCGCTAAGAGCGGTAACTGGAACATGGCTAACACGCCGCTGGTAGCTTCCAAAAACATGATCGACTACATGGTCGCCAATAAAGATCCTCGCCTGGGTCTGTTCTTTGAAAAGAACGGTTATACCAAAGAAGCATTCGACAGCCTGAAAGCTGGCGGCGTATTCGATGCAGGCGCAACTTTTGTAGACCAGCGTTATGTAGGTGCGCCGGCCTCTCCGGATAAACGTAAAGATGCTGCATATGAAGGCTACTTCGCCGTTCGTAACTATAAAATGGGCTTCGCCGGTAAAGACTCCGTAAGTAGAAAAATTGATACGGTATCTTACCTGCAGCAACGCCTGTTCAACGCAGAAGCGGAGAACCGTACAGCGGGCGCCTATACGCAGCCTATCCTCACTTATGCGGAACAGTGCTTCATGATCGCTGAACTGGCAGTTCGTGGTATCATCACCGGCCAGGATGCAAAAACCTGGTACGAAAACGGTATCAAAGCATCTGTAAAAGCTTATGATGATATGGGCCGCATTGCCGACATCCAGGATTACGCAACAGTGTCAGAAAGCGCTGTAGCTGCGTACCTCGCTCAGCCTAATGTACAGCTGACCGGCAACCAGGCAACAGATCTCGAAAAAATCAACATCCAGATGTTCCTGAACCACTTCAAATCTCCATGGGAAGCGTGGGGTTCCTGGAAACGTACTGGCATTCCTAAAGTAGGCGGTATCCTGAATTATGAGCCAATGGTTTCAGCAGGAGCCACTATGACTATCCCACGCCGTTGGGCGCTGCCTCAGCCAACTGTGGTAGAGCAGGTGCAGAACTGGCGCGATGCCGTTACTGAAATGCAGAAAACCGGTGAATACGGCGCTGATGTGAATACCTTCACCGGCCGCGTATGGTGGGACATGCAATAAGTAATCATTTGTGATGATTAGATAGTACAGTAAAGAGTGAAAAAGAAAAGCCTCCGCAATTGTGAAGTGCCCCCAAAAAGTTAGACACTTTTGGGGGCATTTTTTATGGATAAAAGAGTCAGATACAGTTATCAGCAGAAACTGTCCATTGTCAAGGCC
>MLAV02000004.1 GCA_001870995.2 Chitinophaga sp. CB10 | reverse complement strand
GGCCCTCTGCTCCCTTAAAAACTCCCTTCTTTGCCTCTCTGCCCCTTATGCCTCTCTGCGAGCAACCACCCGCTCTGCTCCCTTAAAAACTCCCTTCTTTGCCTCTCTGCCCCTTATGCCTCTCTGCGAGCAACCACCCGCTCTGCTCCCTTAAAAACTCCCTTCTTTGCCTCTCTGCCCCTTACGCCTCTCTGCGAGCAACCACTCGCTCTGCTCCCTTAAAAACTCCCTTCTTTGCCTCTCTGCCCCTTATGCCTCTCTGCGAGCAACCACTCGCCCGGCCGCAGGCCCTCTGCTCCCTTAAAAAAACCTCCTTGCGCCTTTGCACCCTACGCCTCTCTGCGAGCAACCAGCCGCCCCTACAACAACTTCAACTCCTTCGTAATCCTATCTATCTCCTCATTCCTGTTAGGCCCAATCGCACAGCACGTCTTCGTCGGCACACCCCCAAACTCCGTGTACCCGGAATCCGTGATCAGCGACGCAATCAACCCATCCGCCACCGCCTGTTCGTATATCCGTACCAGTTCCTCCTCCGAATCAACGGATAAACAAATTTTCGTGAACCCCAGCGAAATCCATTCCTGCACCTCTTCCGGGTTACGCAACGGCGTATGCAACGTATTCCCTTCTATGACCGCCTGCCTCGTCAGAAAAGCCATAGAAGCATGCGCGCCCTGCGCAATCATTTTTCCTTTACGCATGTTGAGATCCTTGCGCATGACAATCACCTGCTTGATATTCCTGGATGACATAATGAATTGGTTTTCCACGAAATTATGGAAATGTTCGCACTACAATATCTGTTGCAGGTGATGTTCCATGTGCGCTACATAGTCGTCCACAATGTATGCGAGCGTAAACGGTTGCCCTTCTCCGCCGATGCCGGTACGTTCCAGCGCCGACTCCGGAATATGCTGCAGAAGCGCCAGCAGAAAGGTGTTGTGGCTTACCCACGTTTGTAACAACAGCTGCTCATTTTGCAAGTGATGATAACTGTATTGATTCCACTGTTCTTGTGCGTAGCGTATCACCGGCGCGTCCTCAAACTGGATGCGCACAAATCGCTGATGATTGTTCACCGCACTGTCAATCAAATGACCAATCACCTGTTTTTTATTCCACTTGCCGGGTGCATACGGCGTGTTCCATGCTTCCGTGGAAAATGCAGATAATTTGCCGGGTACCTCCCGGAGGATTTGGGCTAAGCGCTCTAAAGCAGGGCGTTTCATGCTATATATTTTTTGACCGCGCTAAAGGTAACTGGTATTTTTTAAATGTATATATCGCTTATTATGATATTCGTATCTTTAGGGCTGACCATTTCCTGGTAAAACCTGTTTATCATGAGAAGCAACACTATCTTATTAACCTGTTTAGCCCTGATTATCAGTAGCTTCTTTTCCTGCAACGAAAAAGTGCCCGGCGCCAAAGGAGTGAATAGCAATGAAGCATTAAAAGTGGCGCAGATAATTTTCGGAAAAGATTCTGTACCGGATATCTCAAAATATATCACGGGAGAATATGATGGTACGCCCAACGGCCGCGATCTGGGCAACGCCACGCTGCATTGGCGCGTGCTCGACCAGCGCGATAGCCTCGCACTGATCAACCTCACCGCAGTCGACTCCTCCGGCAACGGCGCTGACCTCTATCTCCGCATGGTAAAGGATACTACCTGGAAACTCCAAAGCGTACGCTCCCTGGCCATGACAGGCATG
Organism: Chitinophaga sp. CB10; assembly: GCA_001870995.2. Taxonomy (GTDB): domain Bacteria; phylum Bacteroidota; class Bacteroidia; order Chitinophagales; family Chitinophagaceae; genus Chitinophaga. Next base: position 395,287 of record MLAV02000004.1, on the reverse strand, counting down.
ATGCAGGCAGAACTGGAAGAACTGGAACAAATGCCGCAGGGCTACCTCGATACCCTCATTGCTGCCGCGCAAAAAGATAAACAGGGCAATGCGCTGAAAATGCTCACCTCTATGGACGATTACCATTTCCTCGTCGGTAACCTCCGCCTCGCCCTCGCGCTGGATGACAGCATCGCCGATCATTTTCAACGCAACAAAGCCGCCTTCAACCGCCTTAAAGACAGCGCTGTAGCGGAAATACAACGCACCCCCAAACAAAAGGGCAAATACCGCAAACTGCTCCGCAAATACACGCAGGACTACAAAAAGCTCCTGATAGAAAATGTGGTCACCGGCGAAGCCGAAGGCCCCGCAGCCATCCGTTTCCTGATCGGCGGGATGATCGATAATTTCGTGGGCTATATGTACGTGGCCGACAAGAAAGAACTGCCGGACCTCTATGATTCTGACCTCATTATGCTGCGCGACCTCGGCGGGGGATGGTATCTCTACAAGACCACCTGATTTTCCAGCTATTGGACCTGGGAACCGCTTGTCAAGTAAGCCATTGCTAAAGCGGGGGTATTTCGTTATTTTAGGCGGTTATACAAAGCTATCTAATACCGCTTATGAAGAAGATTTTATTCAGCTGTGCGGCAATACTGCTCGCCGCCTCTTCCTATGCCCAGGATAATGCCCTTTGGTTAAGGAATCCAGCCATTTCCCCGGATGGTAAGACCATTGTTTTTGGCTACAAGGGCGACATCTACCGCGTTGACGCCAATGGCGGAGTGGCAGTGCCGCTCACCATTCATGAAGCGCATGATATGATGCCGGTCTGGAGTCATGATGGTAAATACATCGCATTCGCCAGCGACAGGCACGGCAACTTCGACGTGTTTGTGATGCCGGCTACCGGTGGCACGCCTGTGCGACTCACGACCAACAGCGCGGCCGATTATCCGTATGATTTTACACCGGATAACAAACAGGTGCTGTTCGGAAGCGTACGCAATGCACCGGCATCGAGCATACGTTTTCCCAACCGCGTTTTCCGCAACGTGTACACAGTACCGGTTACCGGCGGCCGCTCTGTACTGCTCAGCGCTGCCGGCATGGACGCTGCCCGCTATAACAAAGACGGCAGCAAAATCATCTTCCAGGACCGTAAAGGTTACGAAGATCCTTTCCGTAAACACCATACCTCCGCCGTTACGCGCGACATCTGGGTGATGGATGTAGCCAAAGGTAAATACGAACAGGTATCTTCCTACGAAGGGGAAGACCGCGAACCGGTTTTCGGCGCTAACAACGAGGTGTACTACCTGAGTGAAAAAGGCGGTATCTCCCAGAATATCTTCAAATCCTCCCTGTCGGATAAATCAAGTTTGAAACAACTGACCAGCTTCTCCCACCACCCGGTAAGAAGCCTGACTATAGCGGATAACGGCGTATTGTCTTTTACCTTTAACGGGGAGATATACACGATGAAGGAAGGCGAAAAGCCAAAGAAAGTAAGCGTACAGATCTTCAACGACGGCCGCGAATCCGTGGTGAAGAACGTGCCTGTTTCCGGTAATATCACTGAGTTCTCCATGAGCCCTGATGGCAAGCAAATGGCTTTCGTTGCCAGGGGAGAAGTGTACGTTACCAGCGTGGAAGGCAACATGACCAAACGCCTGACCAATACGCCCCAGCAGGAGCGTATGGTGAGCTGGTCGCCCGACGGCAAAAAAGTACTCTACGCCGCCGAACGTAACGGCAACTGGGACATCTTCCAATCCACCATCGTACGCAAGGAAGAGCCTTTCTTCTTCAACGCTACCCTGCTGAAGGAAGAGCCGGTAATTGCCACTTCGGCGGAAGAGTTCCAGCCCGTGGTTTCCCCGGATGGTAAAGAAGTCGCCTACGTGGAAAACCGCAACGTGCTGAAAGTACTCAACATCGCCAGCGGTAAAACCCGCACCATCCTGCCGGAAGGCCATAACCACAGCTATTCCGACGGCGACTGGTCCTTTACCTGGTCACCGGACAGCAAGTGGCTCCTGGTAGACGATGAGAAAAACTATTTCGGTTCCAGCAACCTCGCCCTGTTAGCTGCCGATGGAAAAGGAACGCCTTTCTATCCGATCAACAGCGGCTTTGGTGAAGGCAACGGTAAATGGGCCGCTGACGGTAAAATGATGACCTGGTACAACAACCGCGATGGCCGTAAATCCCTCGCCAAACAAGGTAGCCGCGAGGTAGATATCTATGCGGTATTCCTCGACCAGGAAGCATACGATAAATTCAAATTGTCTAAAGATGAATTTAATTTATTGAAAGAAGGAGGCGACGCCAAAAAAGATACCTCAAAGGCCAAAGAAAAAGATACAACTGCGAAAAAAGCCTGGCAGCCCAATTTCGATAACCTGGAAAACCGTCGCGTAAAACTCACTATCAACAGTGCTTCTATCAGCGACTATGTACTCAATAAAGACGGCAGCAAAGTGTTTTACATGGCCGCCTTCGAGAAAGGGTACGACCTCTGGGTTACGGAACCAAGGACCGGCGAAACCAAGATACTCGCTAAACTCGGCGGCTCTCCGGGCGGACTGGAACTGAGCAAGGACGGCAACACCGTGTTTGTCAGCAACCGCGGCAGCGTGGTGAAAGTAGATGCCAATTCCGGCAAAATCACCCCGGTGACTATCAGTTCAGAAATGTCCCTCGACCAGGAGAGAGAACGCGAATACATTTACTGGCACGCATGGAAACAGGTGAAAGAGAAATTCTATGATCCTAAACTCCATGGCATCGACTGGAAAATGTACGGTGAGAACTACGCTAAATTCCTGCCGCATATCAGCAATAACTACGACTTCCAGGAGCTGCTGAGCGAACTGCTGGGCGAGCTGAATGGCTCCCACACCGGTGGCCGTTACAGCCCGATGATCGCCAATGGCGACGTGACTGCCGCACTGGGACTCCTCTATGACGAAACCTCCACCGCGGACGGCCTCAAAGTGGAAGAAGTGATCAACGGCGGACCGATGGATAAAGCCAGCTCCAAACTGAAAAAAGGAGATATCATTGAAAAGATAGACGGCGTGGCGGTTAACAACAGCTTCGACTGGGCTACCCTGTTAAACCGTAAGGTCAACAGCAATGTGCTGCTGAGTATCTACAACCCTGACACCAAACAACGTTGGGAGGAAACCGTTAAGCCGATCAGCAGCGGGGAGGAATCTGCCCTGATGTACAAACGCTGGACGGACCGCATGTCCAAACTGGTGGATAAGCTGAGCGGTGGTAAAGTAGGCTACGTGCATGTGGAAGGTATGAACGATGCCAGCTTCCGCTCCGTGTACGATGTGGTAATGGGTAAAAATAAAGACAAGAAAGCGCTGATCGTGGATACCCGCTTCAATGGCGGCGGCTGGCTGCATGATGACCTGTACCAGTTCCTCAGCGGTAAAAAGTACCTGGAATTTGCGCCGCAGGGTAACCGCCTCAATGGCGGCGAGCCGATGGGCGTATGGCAGGGCCCAAGCTGCGTGGTCATGAGCGAAGGCAACTACAGCGACGCTTTCATCTTCCCTTACGTGTACAAGCAAGGCAAACTGGGTAAGCTGGTAGGTATGCCGGTAGCTGGTACCGGTACGGCGGTATGGTGGGAAACCCAGATAGATCCTACCATCGTGTTCGGTATTCCAATGGTAGCTACCATCGGCGCTGAAAACCGTCCTACGGAAAACCTGCAGGTAGAGCCGGACGTACGCGTGCCGCTGCCTTATGAAGGTTTCCTCGCCGGCAACGACGCGCAGATGGAAGCCGCAGTAAAAGAAATGCTGAATGCTATTAAATAAGCATCGGCTTTCAGTAACAACGCAATTGTTTTGTTCTTACAGTATAGACATCCTTCCGCAGGTAGCGGGAGGATGTTTTTTTTCCGGGTATATGATCCCCTGTCACCTGAACGCCGCATACAATGCAAACGCAATCCCCACCGCCCCCAGCGTATTCAACACATTCACCATATCATTATTCAGCTGCCGCCTTCTTTCCAGGGTAGCTCCCAGCACACTGTCGATATAATTCCCCAGGATGCCACTCAGCGCTATGATCATACAACCTGCATCCACCCTGCGAAACACGGCATATACGCCCGCCACAGCCACCGCGCCGGCAGCGCCTATCAGCGTGCCTTCCAGGCTAACCACGCCATCCAGCCCGCGGGTATCTGGCTGCCAGGAAACTACATTGTAAAACCTGCGGCCATACACGGTACCCAGTTCAGAGGAAAGCGTATCCGCCGTAGCGGAGGCAAAGCCTGCGGCCATCAGCAACGCAAACAGCCCGTTGTACTGCGGCAGGAGCCAGGCGGCCAATCCCAGCAGGGCGGCCACGCCGCCATTGGCCAATACCTGCGAGGCCTGGCGGATCTCGGTATGCGCTTCATTCCCAACGCCGGCCTTGGCAGCCCGCTGGTGCCGCGTAGCCCAGGTGGCGCTGCCAAAGAACAGGGCCAGGTAAGCCAGCCCTTCATAACGGGTACCCATATATATTGCCAGGGCCACCAGCCAGCCCGTAAGGCCGGCCGCCGGCGTGAGCTTTTTCTTTTTTACTACCAGGGCCGCAGCCAAAGCCGCCAGCGCTGCTACAATGATCCATTCCATAGTTGTGGCCAAAAATACAACCTTAATGAAATTATTTTGTTATATGAATGATTGGGCCGCTATGATTTGTTATTTAGTGTTAAGCAGTGTTATATGATGTTATCATCCGCGATGTTGCGCGCTGTTGCAACTTTTCCGGCTTGAAGTTTGGCGGGCTGATTAGTGTATCGGGCGCCTTACCCTATCATGGATTTAAATTTAGCAGGGATTATGATACCACTTCTCCGGATTCATCATTTTTTCAGGCAAATGCCAAAAGTCATGCTCACCTGGGCGCTGCTGCTAGTGGCACACGGCAGCTTCGCCCAAGCCCCGGCGGATTCAGCTTCGCCCGTCGTGTGGGACCTGCAGCAATGCCTCGATTATGCCATGCGCTATAACATCACGCTCAACAGCCTGCGCCTCAGCCGCCAAACCAGTGAGCAGGACCTCATCCTCTCCCGCGCGGCCCGGCTGCCTAACCTCAACGCCACCGCCACGCAGAATTTTACCGGCGGCAAATCCAACAGCAGCAACCAGGCCTATACGGTTAACGCTTCCGGTAACTACGGACTGAATTCCAGCGTAACGTTATACAATGGCGGTTACCTCAACCGGGACATTGAGCAGAAGAACATCCTTACCCAGGTGGCGGACTTAAATATCGCGCAGCAAATGAACGACATTACGCTGCTGATCACACAGTCCTACCTGAACATACTGCTGGCGAAGGAAAATATTATCTACATCCGCGATATCGTCGCCACCTCGGAAGCGCAGGTAGCAAGGGCACAACAGCAGTACGACGTAGGTAGCATCGCCCTGAAGGACCTGGCCCAGCTGCAGGCGCAACTGGCCAACGATAAATATACCCTCATAACGGCGGAGAATACACGCAGGCAGAACATGCTTACCCTTAAACAAATCCTGCAGCTGCCCACAGGCAAGCCTTTTGACATCGTATCCCCGGATACGCTCATGGCTACCGGGCTGCTGACGCCGGTAGAAGAGGCGCAGCAGGAAGCGTTTGAAACCCGGCCGGAAATCAAAAGCAGTAACCTGAATGTGGATGTGGCCCACCTGGACCTGGCAAAGGCCAGGGCAGGACGCCTGCCCGTACTCACCGCCGGCGGATCGCTGTCCAGCAACTACCTCACAGGGAATGATTATGCCTATTTCAAGCAACTGGATAATAACTTCTACCAGCAGATCGGGCTGACGCTGTCCGTCCCCATCTTCACGCGGAAAGTAAACAAGACCAATATCGAAAAAGCGAAAATCAATATCGATCAGTCCAACCTCAACCTGCAGAATACCAAGACCAATTTATCGCAGGAAGTGGAGCAGGCTTACATCAACGTGGTGAATGCGCAGGCCCAGTACGATGCCGCCGTAGAGCAGTTTAAATACGTCCAGGAAAGCTACCGCATCGCTAACGAACAACTGAAAGTAGGCGTGGCCAACATCGTGGAGTTCCTGCAGCAGAAAAACCTCTATGTGCAGGCCGTACAAGCCTACATACAAGCGAAATACAACGCGGCACTTAATATAAGGATCTATGATTTTTACAGGGGCATCCCGGTAAAACTATAAAAGCTGAGCGCTATGGCAAAAAATAAACGGGTGATCATTATTATAGTAGCAGTGCTGTTGGCACTCCTGCTGATCTGGTATTTCTTTTTCAGGAAACCACCGGTAAAAACCACCTTCACGACGGAATTTCCGCAGTATGGTCATATAGCCACCACCGTTACTGCCACCGGCACCATACAGCCGGTAGATACCGTAGCAGTGGGTACGCAGGTTTCAGGCTACCTGAAGTACCTGTACGTGGATTTCAACTCCCAGGTAAAAAAGGGACAGCTGCTGGCACAGCTGGACCAGACGCTGTTCCAGGCATCGGTAGATCAGTTCACCGGGCAGCTGGCAGTAGCCAACAGCAACCTGACCTACCAGACGGCGAACTTCGGCAGGCAGCAACTGCTGTATAAAACAGGCGCTATCAGCCGGGCGGATTACGATAACGCCGCCTACCAGTTAAATGCCGCCAAAGCCAACGTGGCAGCCGTTACGGCACAGCTGAAGTCCGCCAGGACCAACCTCGAATTCACCAATATTTATTCCCCGATCGATGGCGTGGTACTCAACAGGAATGTGAGCATCGGGCAAACGGTTGCAGCCAGCTTCAATACGCCAACGCTCTTTGTAATTGCCAAGGACATTACTAAGATGCAGGTGGAAGCCAGCGTGGATGAAGCGGACATCGGCGAGGTGCGGGACAGCCTGCGTGTATCCTTCACCGTGGATGCCTACCTGGACGATGTGTTTGACGGCCGGGTGCAGGAAATCAGGCTGCAGCCCAGCGTTTCCTCCAACGTTGTCACATACAACACCATCATCAACGCGAGCAATAACCAGATGAAGCTGAAGCCGGGAATGACGGCTAACGTGACCATCTACACGGCGGAGCGGGACAGCGCCCTGCTGATACCCGTGCGGGCCCTGAAGTTCAGACCGGATTCCGCTACCCTGTCCAAACAATACATCATACTGCCGGCCGTGCGCCGCAACGCGCCCCCGGAGCCGAAGGACACCAACCGCATTCATACGGATAAAAAGCTGCGGGAAGGCGCCGTCAACTTTGTATGGGTGCTGCGTGGCGACACGCTTCAGCAGAAACGCATACGTACAGGCCTAAACGATAACACGCAGCTGGAAGTATTGCACGGCCTCACCATCAACGACAAGGTGATCACCGGGCAGGAGGGAGGCGCCGCTGCCGGCACGGCTTCCAGCCCGGCCGGAGGCTCCCCGTTCATGCCTAAAATGGGAAGAAGACGATGACGAAGAAAATATTGGAAATAGACAATATCAAGCGTGAGTTCCGCATGGGCACCGAAATCGTACGGGCCCTGAAAGGGATTAACTTCACCGTAACCGCCGGGGAGTTTGTAACCATCATGGGCAGCAGCGGCAGCGGCAAAACCACGCTGCTCAATATCCTCGGCTGCCTGGATAAACCAACCTCGGGGACGTATATACTGGATGGTACCAATGTGGGCAACCAATCCCGTAACGACCTGGCAAGGGTGCGCAACCTGAAAATCGGGTTTGTATTCCAGGCCTATAACCTGCTGCCACGCACGTCCGCACTGGAAAACGTGGAGCTGCCACTGTTCTATAATAAAGCCATCGGCACGCAGGAGCGCCGGGAAAAAGCCATCAAAGCGCTGGAGGCAGTGAAACTGGCCGAGCGGCTGGATCATACGCCCAGCCAGCTTTCCGGCGGGCAACAGCAACGCGTGGCCATCGCCCGCGCCCTCGTTAATGAACCGGTAATGATCCTGGCCGATGAAGCAACGGGCAACCTGGATACCCGCACTTCCTATGAGATCATGGCGCTGATGCAGGAGCTGAACCAGCAGGGTAAAACGATTGTGTTCGTCACGCACGAGCCGGACATCGCTTCCTTCAGCAGCCGCACCATCATGCTGCGCGACGGCCGCGTGCAAAAAGATTATTTCAACGAAAACGTACGTTCCGCCAAAGAGGCGCTGGCTGCGCTTCCGGTAACGGACGACTATTAACATACCGCCATGAGTATTTTCAATCTCATACGACTCGCCTTGCTGGCACTGCAACGCAATAAGCTGCGGGCTTTCCTCACCATGCTCGGCATCATCATCGGGGTGGCTGCGGTGATCGCGATGGTGGCCATCGGGCAGGGCTCCAAGGAAAGCATACAGTCGCAACTGGGCAACATGGGTTCCAACATGATCACCATCATGCCGGCCAGCAATGTGGCCGGAGGCGCGCGGCTGGAAGGTTCCAGCGTGCAGACCCTCACCGTGGCGGATGTGGATGCGCTGAAAAAAAGGGCCACGCTGCTCTCCGCCGTATCGCCGGTATCCTCCTCGCGGGGGCAGGCTATTTCCGGGGCGCTCAACTGGCCTACCCAATTGCAGGGCGGCAATACGGATTATTTCGACATCCGTAAGCTCACCCTGCAGGATGGTATTTTATATTCTGAATCCGATGTGGCATCCGCCGCAAAGGTTTGCCTGCTGGGCAAAACCGTGGTCGACAACCTGTTTCCCAGCGGGGAGAATCCCATAGGAAAGGTGATCCGCTTCAACAAGATTCCCCTGCAGGTCATCGGCACGCTGGCGCCCAAAGGCGTGAGCTCCTTCGGGCAGGACCAGGACGATATTATCGTAGCGCCCTATACCACCATTCAAAAACGCGTACTCGCCACTACCTACCTGCAAAACATCCTGGCGTCCGCAGTGAGCGAAGATGCCTCCGATGCTGCGGTAGATCAGATCACCAGCGTGCTGCGGGAAACGCACCGCCTGCGTGCTACGGATGAAAATAACTTCCAGGTAAGAACCATGGCGGAGCTGATCAAAACCCTCAGCTCTACCAGCAGCTTACTCACCATACTGCTTACCGCCATTGCCGGCATCTCCCTGGTGATAGGCGGGATAGGCATCATGAACATCATGTACGTATCCGTAACGGAGCGCACCCGGGAAATCGGACTGCGTATGTCCATTGGCGCTAGAGGGATCGACATACTCCTGCAATTCCTCGTGGAAGCCATTATCATCAGCATCACCGGCGGATTGATCGGGGTGGTGCTGGGCATTACCGCCTCCGAGGTGATCACGCTGACGCTGGGATGGCCCACGCTGGTATCCCGCAGTTCCATCATCCTGTCGTTCATGGTATGTGCGCTCACGGGCGTATTTTTCGGGTATTACCCGGCGCAGAAGGCGAGCAGGCTCGATCCTATCGAGGCGTTGCGTTACGAGTAGCCTTTATTTATGCGGGATATTCCAGCGGAAGCCCGCGCTCATAAACACGTTGGTGGCCAAACGATGGGCCGGCTTGTCCTTAAACATCTCCGATAATTTTTTATCCGAATAGGATACCTGGCTGGCGAGGATGCTGCCGCAGGACACTACGAAATCGAACGGGCGGCCCAAGTGCCAGGTGCTTTCCAGGCCGGCGCTGAACTCCGAATAGCTGAGCAGCTTCTTGCCGTCCACGCCGCGGGTGGCATCATAGGCGCCGCCCCGTACACGTACGGCCAGGGCCAGTTCCGTAAAGCTGTTGAGCTGCGTGCCAATGGCGATCTTTTCCGGGAAGTTGATATCGATCTTAAACCTGTTATCCGTTTTGTACTGGATGCCGAATGCCGGCAATACCATGGGGGTGCCGAAGGCGTTGGTGAGCACCACGCCAAAGCCGTAGGCAAAGCGCTTATTGTGCTGTTTGAGGAAGAGGACGCCGCCCTGGAGGAACAAGTCGTCGTAATTGATCTCTTCCAGGTCCGTTCCCAGCGTGCCGGAGGCCATTGCCAGCAGGGTCCAGTTATTTCGCAGGGAGTGGATGTATTTAAGGCCTACGGAGGCATCCAGCAATTCCTCCGGGAATATCTTTTTCGTATAGTCTTTATTGTCCAGTTTGGTATAGCTGCCGGAAACGTCGGCCGTCCACATGCGGAGCCTGTGCGTAGCGGTATCTGTTTTGGACGACAGTACGAAGCTGGCGCCGAAGTTATAGCGAAGCTGGCTGGTAGTGGAGGAGGTCTTTACGCTGTCCTCCGGGCGGATGTAGCGGCTGGCGGGGAGGAAGTCCGTACTGACGGCGATGCCGGGGCCTTTGAGGGAAGCAGCGCCTAACTGGGCATGGGCCTGGCTTGCAGCGCCGAGCAGTAATAAGAACGGTAGTTTTTTTAACATCACAGTTTAATTAGATATCACCTCCGACACGGTCAGGGCGGGTGTACCCCTATGGCTGTTCCGTTAATTTTATATTTCTTTCCTGAACCTTTGTGAAAAAATGGTGTTATATCTCCTTGTAAACTGCTTTTATGAGATTCGTACTGTTATTGCTATTGCTTTTTTCAGGGAATATTTTGTTTGCCCAGGAGGATAGCGACCTGAAGACGATCCAGTCGGTATTCGGGAAGGAGAAGAAAGCGCTGGTAACGCAGTACATGGATTTCAGGAATAACAGCAATGATCCGTTTTGGGCGCTGTATGATCAGTATGAGGCGGACCGCCGTTCCCTGAGCCGCGAGCGGCTGGCAATATTGCAGGACTATACGCGGTTGTACAATACCCTGGATGATGAATCGGCAACGTCCCTGGCTAAACGGACCCTCTCCAACGACCTGGCTTACGATAAATTCTATCAAAAATATTTCAAGCGTTTTTCAAAAGTATTAGGCGGCAAAAATGCGGCGAAGTTCATGCAACTGGAACTCTACCTGCAAAACGCCATAAAATCATCTATCCTCAATGCAATACCCTTTATAGGAGAGCTGGAGAAGAATCGCGACGCCTATCCTGCACCACGCGGCTAGGCTTTTGATTGAACCAATAAAAAAGTCTGCATCATACGTGATGCAGACTTTTTTAGTTGCGGTTTTTCGTGTTTACATTTTCACATAATTAACCATCCGGTTAATTCCAGTTTACATTTCCCCGTAATTAACCATCCGGCTAATTCCGGTTACATTTTCACATAATTAACCATCCAGTTAATTCCCCAGCGGTCCACGCACATGCCGAACTTTTCGGCCCAGAAGGTTTTACCCATTGGCATGGTAATATTGCCGCCCTCTGCGAGGCCGTTGAAGATCCGCTCTGCTTCCTCCTCGCTGTCCGGCGCTACGGCTACGGCAAACGAAGCGGATACGGTGCTGGGCTGCTGGTAAGCTTTCGGAATATCGCTGCCCATGAGTACCGTTCCTTTCCCGATAGGGAGCATTACGTGCATGACTTTGTCCTTTTCCTCGGGGTCGCAGGGATGATCCGGCGGCATTTCGCTGAAGCGGGAGAGGAATTGCATTTTTGTGCCGAACACGGTTTCGTATTGCAGAAACGCCTGCTCGCACTGACCATTGAAGTTCAAATAAGGATTTACACTTGCCATATACTGCAAATTTTTTGGTGGATAATTGCTTATACAAAAGTACAGTTGATGTTGTTGCGCAGGGATGGGGAATTAAGACAAAATGAGGGGCGAATGTGACAAAGGGGGATTAATCCTGCCGTTCTACAGGTCTTCCATGGTCAGTGCATGGAAGAGGTTCTGCAGCTGGTGCACATGCGCCAGGGGGCGGCCGTAGGGCACCTGCCCGGCCGGACTGTCCGCCACGGGTTGAAAGACGCCTTGCTGCACCCGTATATGCACGCTGTGCAGGCGGTTGTATTTCAGGGAATATACATTCGGGTCCTCGTTATGATCCGCTTCGCCGGGGAGAAAGCCAAAATGTTCCAGCCAGCTGATCTCCAGCGGGATGGGATTGGCCTTCTGGCAGGGTATCTTGCTGAGGGGCAGGCCGGAATTATAGAGGTATCCCTGCCATACGCCTTCCACCGCAAAGACGGTTTCCTGCATATTGCGGTCGTAATAGGCCACCAAGTTGCCGTTTCGTATATCCGTTTCTTCTATCAATGCTGTAAGCTCTTGTTGCAAATATAAATAACCGGGGATTAAAATTAAATTGCAGCGGATATGATTCTGACTTTGCAAATGGAAGATAGTGCGCAGGCCTATTTCAACGCTTTGCGCAAAGCGCATTTCCCGGCGCATGCCAACTACCTGGATGCGCATATAACCCTTTTTTACAAGTTGCCGGATGAACAGCCCATTATCGCAGACGCGTTACCGGAGCTGGTCCGGCGGCCTCCGCTGCTACTGGACGTCCGGGGCATCTTTTCATTTGGGTCCGGATGTGCTTATACGGCACACAGCGATGAACTCTTGCAGCTACACGGGAAAATGCAGCAGCTGTGGCGCCAGTTTCTCCCCAAAAAAGACCAACAGCCTTTACACCCCCACATTACTGTTCAAAATAAAGTGACGGCTTTCAAAGCAGCCCGCACAAAGGAATTGCTGCTGGAAAATTTTTCGCCTTTCCAGGTAAAGACCACCGGCCTCCATACCTGGAAATACCTGCACGGGCCCTGGAAACCGCTGGCTTTCTATCCCTTCTCCGAATAGGTGTTACACCGCAGGAATACAGCGGCAGCGGATAATTTCTTATCTTAGGAATCCGTCATTTTACCACATTATGGAAACATTTTTTAACTATCTCCGCAGGTACACGGAACACCCCATGTCCGCCCAGGAAATAGCCCTGCTGCAGCAGGCTTTCAGCCGCCGCAAAGTGCGCAAACGGCAATATATTCTCCAGGAAGGCGATGTGTGCCGGCACCTGTCGTTTATCACCAAAGGCGCCATGCGGCAGTATTCCGTGGATGATAAGGGCATAGAACATATTGTGCAGTTCGGGATTGAGGACTGGTGGATGTCCGACAGGGAAAGTTTTGAACTGGGTTCCGTATCGACCTACAACATCGATGCCTGGGAGGATTCGGAGGTCCTGCAGATTCATTATGACGACTGGTGGGAGATCCGCAACAGCATTCCCGCCATGCGCATCCTGACTGCGGAAATGGATAAACGCCATGCCGTAGCGGCGCAAAAGCGGATTCATGCGGCCATTACGCTGACGGCCGAAGAGCGCTACCTGGATATGCTGCGCCATCAACCTGCATTCATACAGCGTTTCCCGCAGAATATGATCGCTTCTTACCTCGGCATTTCCCCCGAAACGCTGAGCCGCATCAGAAAACAGGCCTACCTGAAAAATGAGTAGTTGACATTTGTCAATTCAATTTCTTGCCGTTTATCATTGGCGCCGCCGGGGCTTTGCCTGAATTTTGGAATCAGTAATGATCCCAAAATCACGGTATGAGAGAACTGAATACCCGCACCATCCTAATGATCCATGGCGCGTTTGTAACGGCGGCCATGTGGGATAACTGGAAAGGTTATTTCGAACACCACGGCTATAAAGTTATCGCGCCGCCATGGCCGCATAAAAACTTGCCTGCGCCCGCCCTGCGGCAGCAACATCCTGATCCGCTGGTAGCCAGCATCCGCCTGCGCGACCTCGTGCATTACTACGGCGATATCGCCAGCGTACAGGCGGAAACGCCCATCATCATGGGGCATTCCCTGGGCGGCCTGATTACGCAACTTCTCCTGCAAAAAAATATAGGCGCTGCCGGTATTGCCATTCACAGCGCGCCGCCCCTCGGCGTGTATTCGTTGAAGTATTCCGTGCTTAAATCCTCCTTCCGGCCGCTGGGCTTCTATGCTTCCGCCAACGAGCCTTACCTGCTTTCGTTTAAGGAATGGCAGTACGCCGTTACCAACGGCATGCCGCATCAGCAGCAGCTGGCCACATACGAGCAATACGCCGTGCCGGAATCCCGGCGGATACTGCGGGACGGGCTGACGGCCGCTGCCAGGGTCGACTTCGGCAAGCCCCATGCGCCTTTGCTGCTGATGGGCGGCAGCCATGATCATGTGGTGCCGGCTTCGCTGGTGTACGCCAATTTCAAAAGGTATAAACAGAATGGTTACCTCAGACATTTCCGGGAGCTGCCGGGCCGCAATCATTTTGTGCTGGGCCAGCCAACCTGGGAGGAGGACGCTGCGTATGTACTGGATTGGATCCGAACATATTAATATCGATATACTATGAACACAAACCCTTTATTGAGTAATACCCTTTCCCACTGGGATGGCCAGGTGAGGCGCATGACAGCTGTGTTTGACAGCTTTACGGACGAGGAAATGTATGTGCAGGCGGCGCCGGGCAGGAACCGGATTATCTACATCCTGGGCCATATGACGGCGGCGCATGATATGTTGTTGCCCCTGCTGGGATTGGGAGAGCGGAAATATCCCAACCTGGATGAATTTTTTATCACCCATCCCGATAGTCCGGATACGGCGTTGCCAATGCCGGGCGAATTAAGAAGTTACTGGAGAGATGTGAATGCCGCTGTCAGCGCGGCTTTCAGGGAGGTGCCTCCTGCGGGATGGTTGGAGCGCCATACGATGGTGACGCCGGAGGAGTTTGAAAAAGAGCCTCACAGGAACCGTTTTAACGTATTGCTGTCGAGGCTCTCGCATATTTCCTATCACCTGGGCCAGTTAGCCCTGGTGAACAAATAATCAGCTGGCGGCCGGCATTTCGCGGCTTACATACCCGATGAATTTCCATATTTCGGACACTTCATTTGCATTCACCTTAAACGGCTTGTAGCTTGGGTTAAGGGAGTGCAGGCGCAGTGTGCCATCGAGTTTCATGGTGTTGTCGACCAGTTTGAACAAAATATCTTCTTCATTTTTCAGCACTACGACGCAGGGCGTATCGTTTTTCACCACCGTCCAGTCGTCCACATACTGCGCAATCACGTGGCTGCCATCGGGGATGGGCTGCATACTGTCGCCACTCACGGGAAACATCCGGATGGTTTTTTCCCTGGGCAGGCCGGGGAGGGAGAATTTAGGAAGGGACGCGATGAACTCCGGATCGCTGAAGCCGCGGCTGTAGCCGGCTTTGGCTTTAACGGGCACGAACTCCATATTCTCCTCGTTATCGTGGTTGACGGTGATGGGCAGTACACGTATATGCTTGCCCGTTATATCCAGGGGCGCCGCTGTTTCCAGCTCGTACAGCTCATCGGCGCTGAGCGCGCTGAGGTCCGTTTTGATCAGGCGGTCGATCGGGAGGTTGAAATAGGTGGCAATACGCACCAGGTCTTCCATGCGCGGGTTGCGGGTTTTACCGCTTTCCTGGGCGGCCAGGCGTCCTTTTTTAATGCTGGTCGCATCGGCGAGTTGCTGTTGTGTTAAGCCTTTCCGTTTACGCAAAAATCTAAGATTTCCTGCCCAGTGAAAAATTAACTGATCCATTCGTTTTAGCAAGTAATGAGTTAGTAAGTAGTTTGGGTATGCGGGCAAATGTAAGGATTATCCGATAATCTCTACCACGCGGCCTATCTGCCCGTCTTCCAGCCGCACCTTGATGCCACGGGAATGATACGCGGCGGAAGTCAGCAGGTCTTTTACAATACCGTAAGTCTTTTTACCGCTGCGCTGGTCTTTTTTGAGTATGATACCTACCTCCAGTCCGGGATAGATATCTTTTCTATATTGTCCGTCCATAACCGCAAAGTTACTTAATTCTGTACCTTTACGCTCATCATGAGTAGTAGTAGTCACCGGTATTTTGTAGTACACAAGCCGTACAATATGGTTTCCCAGTTTGTAAGTCCGCACCCGGTGCGGCTCCTGGGCGACCTTGATTTTGATTTTCCTGAAGGCACCCACGCCATCGGGCGGTTGGATAATGCCTCCGAAGGGCTGTTGCTGCTGACCACGAATAAGAAAGTGACGAAGCTGCTCTTCCAGGGTACGGTACCGCATAAACGTACGTATGTCGTGAAGGCGAAGAATATTGTGAGCGATGCCAGTATTGATACCCTCCGCGGCGGGATTACGTTTATGGCCGGCGGGGAGGTGGATTACACCACTTTGCCCTGCGAGGTAGACCGTACGCAGCCGCCGGAAATACTGGCTAAGCGGCCGGGCGACTATAACGATCACCCGCATACCTGGCTGCGTATGACGCTGGTGGAGGGGAAGTTTCACCAGATCCGGAAGATGCTGGATCATATACGGCACCGTTGTCAGCGACTGGTGCGGGTATCCATCGAAGGTATTGAGCTGGGCGACCTCCGTTCCGGCGAGGTGCGGGAGCTGCCGGAAGCAGAGTTCTTTGCCCGCCTGGGCATTACCGATTATCAATAGGCTTATCTTCGCAGTATGAGTCACCCAAACGCCATACGCTTATCTGAGTTAACCAACAGGATCAGGACTGCGATGCAGCAAGCATTCGCAGGGCGCAGCTATTGGGTGAAGGCGGACATCACGAGCCATTCCTATTATCCCGATAAGAACATACATTATTTTGACCTCGTTGAAAAAGATGAGCGTAGCGGCATTGTGGCCCGCGTGGCCGCTAATGCCTGGGGCAACGGCAGCCGGCAGATCAAGGCCTTTGAGCTGATCACGGGGCAGCCTTTCCGCAATAATATTCATGTGCTGGTGGAGGTAACGGTGAGTTATCACCAGGTGCATGGCCTGCAGGTGACCGTGCAGGATGTGGACATCAGCTTCACCATCGGGCAGCTGGAGAAGCAGAAGCAGCAGACGCTGGCCCGGCTGCTGGCGGAAAATGCCGATGCCATCCGGCTGGCGGAGGGGCGGTATATCACCCGTAACCAGGAGCTGCCATTGCCGCCGGTGATACAGCGTATAGCCGTGGTTACTTCCGGCAACAGCGCGGGCTACCAGGATTTTCACCATACGCTGGTGAATAACGGTTTCGGATATACGTTTCAGCTGGATACTTATTTTACCGTGGTGCAGGGCGAGGCGAATGCCGAGCTGGTACAGCAGCGCATGGTGGATGTATTTCAGTCCGGCAGGGCGTATGACGTGGTGGTGATCATCCGCGGGGGCGGCGCGCAAACGGATTTCCTGTTGTTTGACAGCTATCAGCTGGGCAGGGTGGTGGCGAGGTTTCCCATCCCGGTGATCACGGGGATCGGGCACCAGAAGAATGAAACGGTGGCGGATATGATGGCGCATACAGCCGTGAAAACCCCTACCAAGGCGGCGGAGCTGATCATTGCGCACAACCGCAGCTATGAGGATGCGTTGCTGCAATACCGGCAGCGCATATTGGTGCGCGCGCAGCAGACTTTAGCCGCGGGCAACCGGCAAATGTATTTGTTACAGCAGGATATTATCCATCAATCGAGGAATATTTTGGAGGTGGGGAGAGAACAACTGCTGCATATGCGGCATGGCATCGGCCGGGGGGCGGAGAAGCTCCTCCGGCAGCCACAGCAACAGCTCCGCTTTATGCAGGCAGCGCTCCTTACCAGGCCTTTGTCGGTATTGCAGCGGGAGCAGGAGAAGTTGCGGCAGCAACAGCAGTTTTTCAGGATGCTGGCGCCGGAGCGTATGCTGCGGCGGGGCTTTGCGCTCGTGTATAAGGATGGGCAGCTGGTGAAGGACGCGGAGGATATCAGTGCGGGGAATACTATTACGATTCAATTACAGGATACGGCCATACAGGCAGTAGTCCAATCTAAATCCAATACAGATGAGCGAGGAACTGACATATGACGCGGCTTACCGGGAGCTGCAGGAGATAGCGGAAGAGATAGAGCAGGAAACGGTTTCGGTGGACCTGTTGTCCGAAAAGGTGAAGCGTGCCGCGGAGTTGATCGCGTTTTGCCAGCAGAAGCTGCGGGCGACGGAAACGGAGGTGAATAATATTATCCGGCAGCTGGATAATAACCGGTAGTGTTTTAATTGTGGCGGTCAGTTATTAATTTTGCGCCACGATTATTATGAAACACAGGATTAAACGTAGTTTACGTGTAGCCCGGTACGTGGTGTACAGGGAAACCATGATTGACAAGCAAAACATTATCTGGTCGTTTGTGGGCGCATTTGTGGGGATAGCTGCAGTGGGGATGTTGAGTCATTTTTATTTGCCGGTAAAGGACAATCTTTTCCTGATCGGCTCTTTCGGCGCCTCTGCGGTTTTAATATACGGGCATACCCAAAGTCCGCTTGCGCAGCCCCGCAACCTGATAGGCGGGCATATTTTCAGTGCTATTGTGGGTGTTACGATACGTTACCTGGTTCCCTGGCCGGAATTTGAGTGGCTGGCTTGTGCGTTGGCGGTGGCGTTGAGTTTGATTGTGATGCAGATGACGAAGACGGTGCATCCGCCGGGCGGCGCTACGGCGTTGCTGGCGATTGCGGGTTCGCCGGCGATCCGCAAGCTGGGGTATTGGTATGTGATAAGCCCGGTGGCGAGCGGGGTAGCGATATTGTTGCTGGTGGCGGTGTTGGTGAATAATATGACGAGTATCAGGCAGTATCCGGCGAACAGGAAGTGGTGGTAGGCAAGATTTTTACAAATAAAGCGCATAATTGTACCGGTAATAGTCCAACAGTTCTTTGCATCTTTGTATCATAAAATTTAATGATACATGAACGCAACCGTTTATTTGTTACTACGACTTGGAGTAGCGGCCAGCATGTTTGGCCATGGACTGGTACGCTTGCCGAAGCTGAATGGTTTCAGCAGCTGGATGGTAAGCTCTTTTGAAAAATCTATGCTGCCGGCGGCTTTGGTGACGCCTTTCAGTTATTTCGTTCCTATTGCAGAATTTGTGGTTGGGCTGCTGCTGTTGGCAGGGCTGTTTACCAGGTTTGCGGCGATTGCAGGCGCGCTGGTGATGGTGGCGCTGATATTTGGCAGTTGCATGGTAGAAAACTGGGACTGGATTCCGTCGCAGTTGATACATGTGGCGTTTTTTGCGGTGTTGGTGCAGTATGTTTCGAGTAATGCGTGGGCGGTGGATAATTTGGTGAAGAAGTAGGGGAGGAGAGTGAGCGTGGTTGATTGCGGCTTGTGTTGGATACTGTAAAAAAATAACTGTGGCGATATGCCAGGGGAGCGGGGCGGGGCCCCGCTTTATGACTGTAAAATAAACTGTGTCAAAGGCCTGGATTTTTTGCCTTTGACACAGTTTTTTTATGGAACCAAAAGAAAAATATCCCTGGTATAATTCCTTTTCAATAATCGCTGTAATGATTTCCCCATCAACTCCCGCAAGCCCCGGACCAATCCACGGCATGTGAACGGCGGCACTGTACTGGTTTGCCAGAAGATATTCGCCCTTATCTATCTCGTGGCGTATAAGTACAATCATTGACATACTTATATCGCGTTGGATAACATATTATGAAATATGGAGGTGCTACATAAATTTGATCCTGTTTCCCGGGGAGCAAATCATATGTTGACACCTGGTACCTGATTCACCTGCACGATATTTCTTCGCTATAGTTTCAATATTAAGCCTTTGAGGCAATCTTAGAGCAGCATACTGTGGGTCGTTCGTTGATCTGAACAGGATTCCATATCACAAAATAACACCTGCTCCTGATAACTTTCCTAAAATCCGTTCTTTCTAAACTTTCAGAATATTTTGAAAATTCAAAATTCCTCCATAGCTTTGTTCCAACAAAAGCAGATAAGCTATGAATATCCTGGCATACCTCATTTACCTGTCGATCACCTGGGTGATCACCGTGCAGGTGGGTTGGCGCTTTTACCGCAACGGACGCATATTCATCCTGCACTTCTTTAACGGGGACGTGCAAACGACCGACGCCATCAACAGGATATTACTAACCGGCTATTACCTCCTCAACCTGGGATATGCCACCCTCATGATCAGCAGCTGGGAACCATTGCACTCCTGGATCGACGTGATGGAATCTGTGACGCGGATGTGTGGACGGATCATGCTCACCCTTGGCATTATCCATTGTATGAATATGCTGGGCATATACCTTCTCGGAAAGCGAAATTTTCATCTCCACAAATAAAAATACATCAATATGAACCACACATTCAACTACACTGCCTACCTCATCTACCTCCCGGTAGTAGCCCTCGTTACCTGGTTTGTCGCATACACGCTGTTTAAAAACAGTAAAGTATTTATGCTCGATATATTCAACGGCCGGGTGGACATCGCCATGAGCACCAACACCTTGTTTAAAACCGGCTTTTACCTGCTCAACCTGGGCTTCGGCGTACGCATCATGCAAATCAGCTACAGCGTCGATTCCCACCGGGAAATGATGGAAGCGCTGAGCTCCAAACTAGGGGGCTTCTTTATATACCTCGGGATCATGTTATTCATCAATCTATTCTTCTTCTTT
Source organism: Chitinophaga sp. CB10 (assembly GCA_001870995.2). Taxonomy (GTDB): domain Bacteria; phylum Bacteroidota; class Bacteroidia; order Chitinophagales; family Chitinophagaceae; genus Chitinophaga. The sequence continues at coordinate 374,972 of MLAV02000004.1, read as the reverse complement.
AGGGGGCGGCGGATAGCTAAAGCAAAAGAACGGTTGGCCGCTGTTACCAATCCGCCAATCCCCAAAGCCTGAATATTGATGTAGCAGGAGCGGGCATCCCTTAGCGCCGGGTGCGGGGATGCCCTTTTTTTATCCCTCACTTTTAGAAACGTATTTTTTACGCTCATCACAAATATTCAGTACTTTCGGAAATAATACTTTTCTTAGCGCCTGTGCCTTAGAACGTGTGTTGGACCAGCAAAAACAAACTATTTACTGAACAATGAAAGGAAAATTATTTCTTGCCGCCTGCGTGAGCTTTGCCTTAAAGTCGCACGCACAGCAATTACCTTCCGAACTCCAAACGCCGGAAGTAGTATCCGTAAACCGAATGCCAATGAGAGCTTCGGCATTCGCATTTGAAAACGAATCACTGGCGCAGCAGCAGGCCAAAGAAAAATCAGCCAATTTCTTATCGCTCAACGGCCCGTGGAAATTCAACTGGGTGCAGGACCCGCGCAAGCGCCCCCTGGACTTCTACCTGCCGGAGTATAACGACAGCCAGTGGGCTACGTTGAAAGTGCCGGCCAACTGGGAAGTGAACGGCTATGGCCTCCCCATCTACGTCAACCACCCGTACGAATTTACAGGCCGCGCTAAAATGGGCGCCGCACTCAATCCGCCGTTCGATATCCCGGAAGATAACAACCCCGTTGGTTCCTACCGCCGCAAGTTCACGCTCCCGGCCGACTGGAACGGCAAACAGGTGTTCATTCACCTCGGCGCAGTGAAATCTGCTTTCTACATCTGGATCAACGGAAAAAAAGTAGGCTACAGCGAAGACAGTAAGCTGGCCGCCGAATTTGACATCACCAAATACCTCCAGCCCGGCGAAAACCTCGTGGCCCTGCAGGTGTACCGCTGGAGCGACGGCTCCTATCTCGAGTGCCAGGACATGTGGCGCATCTCCGGCATCGAGCGGGAAGTGTACCTCTATGCAACGCCTAAGCTGGATGTGCGTGATTTTAAAATCACCGCCGGCCTGGATAATAACTATACCAACGGCCTGCTCAACGTCAACCTGGAAGTAAACAACTACCGGATCGACAAGCGTACCAACCACAGCAAACCGGATACCTTCTCCGTTGCCCTGAAACTAACGGATGCCACCGGCAAAACCGTGTACCAGGACGAAACAACTTCCGTGCAAAAAGTATTGGGCAACTATAAATCCACCGTCACCTTCAGCAAGGAAATTCCCGCGGTGAAACAATGGTCCGCCGAAATACCGTATTTATACACGCTTTACATCACCCTGAAAGACAAAACGGGCAACGTGCTGGAAGTAATACCCCAGCGCGTTGGCTTCCGTTCTGTAGAAATTAAAGACCGTAACTTCCTCGTAAACGGTAAACGCGTATTCCTCAAAGGCGTAAACCGCCACGAACACAATGCCACGCAGGGCCATACCCTCAGCCACGAGGATATGCGCAAGGACATGGAAATGATGAAGAAGCTCAACGTCAACGCGGTGCGCCATTCCCATTATCCTCCTGATCCGTACTGGATGCAGCTTTGCGATGAATACGGCCTGTACGTGATCGACGAGGCCAACATCGAATCCCACGGCCGCTATTACGACCTCGCCTATACGCTGGCCAACGATAAACAGTGGCGCATGCCCCACCTGGAACGCGTGTACCGCATGTACGAAAGAGATAAAAACCACCCGGCCGTTGTAACCTGGTCCCTGGGCAACGAAGCCGGTAACGGCGTCAACTTCTACGAGGCGTACGACTGGCTGAAAGCCCACGATACCCGCCCCGTGCAATACGAACGCGCAGAACATGACTACAACACGGATATCATCGTACCGCAATATCCCGGCCCCAACTCCCTGGTACGCTACAGCCAGCGTAACCCGGACCGCCCTATGATCATGAGCGAATACGCGCATATCATGGGCAACAGCCTGGGCAACTTCCAGGAATACTGGACCGCCATCGAAAACAATCCCTACCTGCAGGGCGGGTTCATCTGGGAATGGATAGACCAGGGCATTGATACCGTGAAGAACGGAAAACGTATCCTGGCCTATGGAGGCGACTTCCCGCTCAGTGGCCCCGTAAACGAAACGTTCAGCGATAATAACTTCTGCGTCAAAGGCGTGGTAACCGCTCACCGCGAACTGACGCCTATGGCCATCGAAGTGAAAAAAGTCTACCAGCACGTAAAAACTACCCGCACAGCCAATGGCGTATCCGTACGCAACGGCTACTTCTTCCGCGACCTTTCCAATTACCAAATGAATTGGGAGTTGTTGGAAGATGGGAGAGTAGCGGAGCGCGGCACAGTAGCGAGCCTCAATATTGCGGCACAGGACTCTGCCGCATTTACCATCTCCCCTAAAACTAAAATAGCGGCTAACAAAGAGTACTTTTTAAATATCCGCTATGTGCTGAAAACAGCAGAACCATTCCTGCCGGCAGGATACGAAATCGCGGCAGAACAGTTTGCCTATAACACGCCGGCGCCCGCGCCTGCAGCAGCTCCTGCCAACGGTAAACTGACCGTCATCAAAGATGCGCAGACGTTAAAAGTTAAAGGAACAGCCTTCGAAGCCACGTTCGACCTGGCGCATGGCATCCTCGCTTCCTACCGGCTCAACGGAGAAAATATTATCGAAAACGGCCCGCAGCCAGCCTTCTGGCGCGCGCCAACCGATAACGACATTGGCGCAAACTATAACCATAGCCTGCGTAACTGGCGCGATGCATACAGCAAAGCCACCATCACCGCTGCCACGGATGAACAGCCATCAGCCGTGACCGTTACCTTCAAAGCCTCCCTGCTCAATGGCGACGCCTCCGCGGTGCAATCCTTCACCATCGCGCCGGATGGTACCATCCACGTGCAGAACACGTTCGAAGGCATCAAAGGCGATCACAAAATTTTGCTGCGCTACGGCAACGATTTACAACTGGCGGAACAGTTTGACCAGATTAACTGGTACGGCCGCGGCCCATGGGAAAACTATTGGGACAGGAAGACGGCGTCCTTCGTGGGACTGTACCAATCCAACGTGGCAGCCCAGTACTTCCCTTATGCACGCCCGCAGGAAAGCGGCAACAAAACGGATGTACGCTGGGTGACCATGACCAACAAAAAAGGAAAAGGTATCCGGATCGAAAGCACAGGCAGTACCTGGCTCAATTTTGCCGCATTGCCATACAGCCTGGATGACCTCGATCCTGAAGCGGATAAAAAGCAATACCATAGCGGTGAACTGGTTGCCCGTGATAAGATTTTCATGCATGTGGACCTTCAACAGTCCGGCGTGCAGGGGATCGACAGCTGGGGCTCACAACCGCTGGAACAATACCGCATCCCCTTCGGAAAACTGAATTACAGTTATGTGATCAAACCGCTGAAATAGGTTCATTAAAAATAGCAAAAGTAGAAGAGGCGCCTTGTATGGCGCCTCTTTTTTTATGCCTGGAAAAAGTTTGGAATCCATCCTATCTGCCTACAGGATAAGTTTACCGGCTACCCTCCATATTATCTTATTGAATAAAATAGGAAAATTATTCACAAATAAAAATCTAATATCCGCTGCAAAGATTTGTTTAAATAAATTTTTAAAAATATTATTGTGATACTGGAAGTGAGCAATGAACGCCCTTGAACGAACCGACCATTAGCAGCGACTGTCGCAGAGAGCATTCCAGGAATCCCTGATTACACGTATATCAACCATTAGTACAAATAACCAACCAGTAGAAAATAACCAACAATGAGAAAGCTCTCTCTATGGGTATGCCTGTGCATACTTGTAAGCTGTAAATATACGCCGCCGGAAGTGGATATGAGTGAACTTACGGCTATCGATGACGTGCTGCGGGATGCCAAAGCTGCGCATAAACACGCCGTGGTAATCCTGACGGAGCAAGGTTGCGACGCCTGTTTCGTGTACAAATCCATGCTGGCCACCAGCGTTAAAAAGGAGCAGTCGCTCCCGGGGGACCTGATTATCCGCTCCATCAACACCCGCCTGCCGCAGAATCTCTGGCTCAACCAGCTGCTGCATGAATTCTCCTTCCCGATGATTGTGATCTTCAATCCGGACGGGCAAATCAGGGGTATTGCCAAAGGCGGCCTGGCAACGGAATTGCCGGCACAGCTGGCGCCGGTCTACAAAGGCGGTATCTACTATTCGCCCAACAGTAAAGCGTTTCAGCCGGCGGACTCTACAAAAAAATTCACCAACGAGGACCGGATTGATTTCATCAACACCGTAGCAGCCTTATTCACCGCCTATCGCAAAAACGGCACGTTCACCAGCGAAGAAAAACAGCGCCTCCAACAGAATGTACGCCTGAAGCCTTACTTCCTCAACCGGTACCTGCTCACCCAGCTAAAGGCAAAAGAAGGGCAGCAGGACTCCGCAGCAGCCATGGCAAAGGAGCTGCTCGCCGCCAGCACGGGGATAGATCGGATGCTGTATAAAACCTATATCGCTGAACTGGAATTTTTTGCCGGCCCCGGCGCCGCAAAAGACAGCGCCATCCTCAGCACCCCAGCTACGGACATTATGCTGGACCCCGCGCCCCTGAACGCTTTCCGGACCATCCGCATCCCGGTCCGCAACGCAGGCGGAAAGCCGCTGCTGATCAGCGATGTGCATCCTTCCTGCAGCTGCCTGCAGGTGAAATGGCCAAAGGATTCCATCCCGGGCGGCGAGATACGTGACATCAGCGTCACGTACCAGCTGAAAGAGCCGGGCGACTTCCATCAGAACGTGTACGTTTTCTCCAATGCCTCCTCCCGGCCATTATTGATCAATATACATGGTAAAGTAAACAATCATTAAAAACTAATCACAAACCTTATGAAAAAGAAAATTGCAATGTTCGTTGCAGGCATAGCTTTCATTGCTACCGCCGCTATCGCCCAGGTGCCTTTCAACCCTAACTACTGCGGACAAAACAACCTGGCGCCCGGCCTTTACCCGCATCCGTCCTCTTATCCTAACTTCTACGTATGCACGGAAGATGGATTCACCTTACTGGGCCAATGCCCGGAAGGCCTCTGGTTTAGTCCAACCCTGAAAGTATGCGACTGGCCATGGGAAGTTGAAACCGGTATTTAATTTCGTATAGCCGTACCTGTTGTTGGCTGCAAAGCCGGCAGCAGGTATGCTTTTTTCAAAAACCGCCACATGAAATACGTATTTTCGGTAGTCATACTATTGGCAGCCCTCTCTCTGCAGGCCCAACAGCCGCCGGACATCCAACAAAATCCTATCTGGGCCTCCGGCAAAAAAATCGACGGCAACCTGGCCGACTGGGGCGCTGCGCTCGCAGCCTATAACGCCACCAACAAAATCTGGTACGCCATCGCTAACGATAACGACTATATTTACCTGGCCATTAAAAAGACAGACAACCTCGCCAAAATTTACACGCCTGCCTCCATCCAATTTTACGTTAGCGCCAACGGCGATCGCAAGACGGAACAATTACCCATGCTGCATTTCCCCGTAACAACGGAAGGCATCCACAAAAAGCTCCCGGAAAAATGGGATGAAATAGCAGTCAGGAATATCCCCGCCATTAAGGACTCCCTTATTTCCATCTACAACCAGTACGGCATCAAAGCAGCCTGGAAGCTGGATGCGGCCAGCAACGTATTCACCAGCGAAATCCGCATTCCCCGCAAGCTCCTGGCCCTCAACGGCAATGCTTTTGATTACAATATCTGCCTGATGGGTACAGGCCGCCGCGGCCAGCCATCCATGTTCCTGATGACGGGTATCCAGTTGAAAAACAAGGATGGCAAAGCCCTGAGCCCCGCGGAGCTACTGAGGTTGGCGGAGACAGATACCGTCACGGAGTTTTGGGCTACCTACCATTTTGCAAACCAACCCTGAGCCGCATGCGATTATTGCACCTGCTCCTGCTACTCATACTTGCCGGGCAAACCCTGGCGCAACAACCGCCGCCGCTTCCGCAGCGGCAGGTGAGTGGGGTGGTGCGCGATTCCAGCGGCGCAGTGGACATACCACAAGCCTCCGTGCTGCTGATAACGCCTGCGGATACACTGAGCGCCGTCACCAACGGGGACGGTATTTTCGTGTTTGAAGCGGTGAAGTCGGCTGAATTCACCATCGTCGTCCGCCACATGGGCTACCAGCCCTTCCTGCAACGCTATTTGATGAACGATACCAAACCCCGCCTCACGCTGGCGCCTGTTCTCCTGCATACGGCCATGCAGGCGCTTTCCGGCGTTACCATCAAAGGCAAAACAGGGCCGCAAATGCTGGGCGATACGGTGCAGTTCTGGGCGGATGATTATATCGTGCGGGACTATGCACGGCTGGAAGAGCTGGTGAAAAAACTGGAAGGCGTCAGCGTGGATAAAGATGGCAACGTCCTCTTCATGGGCCAGCTGTTGAAGAAAGCCATGTTCAACGGGATCCGCTATTTCGGCGGAGATGTAAAGCAGCTGCTCAAAGAGCTGCCGGCCAATATTGTCGAGCGCATTCAAATCATTGATGATTACGGGGACCAGGCAAATGCTGCCGGCATTAAAACCGGCGCTTCCACCAAATCCATCAACATCGTATCCAAAAAAGATAAATCAGTCGCCAACCTCTACGACGTGACGGCGGAAGCAAACCTGGACGCGCGTTATAACGGTCACGGCTATATTAAACATATTGATGGCGTCCATCAGCTGGAAGTACAGGGAGGAGCGGAAAAGATGCCGGCAGGTATCATCGCCGGCCCGCCCGTGGGCACGATCAGTAAAACCAATGCCATGCAGTTTACCGCCGGCCCTGCTGCCGGCATCTCCGGCGGCCGTCGCCAAAACGCATACGGCATTTTTACCTACAAAAACCAGTTCAGGCAGTTCCTTACCTACGAACTATATTATAACCTGCAACACAAGGATAATTTGGAACTGAAGGACGTGGTGCAACAGGAATATTTTCCCGCAGGTACACTGACGACCACCACGCATCAATCGGCCACCCAGCGCCAAACCCAGCATGATGGCAAAGGGATATTCAATGCAAAGCTCTCCGCTAACGCACAGTTAAATACCACCATCGGCTTCAAATACAGCAGCGATGAACAGGAGCGGAACAGCAATGCCGTGCAGGCCGGGTTGTTGCAGCAGGGCAGTTTACAACACGGTACCCAATCCGCATCCCGCCCTGAGCTGGATTTGGACCTGCTCTACATCCAGCGGTTCAACCACTCCAAAACCACGCTCACCGCCGGCCTGTGCCTGTTAAATGCAAAGGACTGCAGGGAAAAAAATGATGAAGGCGCCATCACCTCGCCGGACAGTAGCTACCATGTGCTGTCGGAGGTGAATAGTCGCCCGCTGGGCTACCAGGCTGCACTAACCTTTACCCACCCATTCAACGATCGCACCACGCTACAACTGAAGGGCGACTGGCAGTTCCGGCAGGTGGATTACCAGCAGCAATTTTACAACAAGCTAAGCGCCCCCCAGCGGGTTGATTCCCTCAGCGCGGGCTTTACTTATACCACTATCGACAACCCCATAGTAGCAGCCCTCAAGCAGCGCATCGGCGGTAAAAGCATCCTCACCGCCGGTCTGCGCCTGCAGCAAACATGGATGAAGAACTTACAGGCCAGGCACAGGGCAAAGCTATTCCCTGAACTGCTATACGAGTATTCCAACGGCATGCGCACGCAGTTTTCCTTTCGCTACAACGGTAATGCCATATTGCCGGGCATGGAAGAAGTGCTGCCCATTCCGGATGTAAGCAATCCCCTGAATACCATAAAGGGTAATCCTTATTTGACCCCCGCGGCAGTTCATCAATTCCAGGCGAGGCTGGCGCGCTTCCTCCTGCGGGCGGATTTGTTTTTCAGTGTGACTGCCATGTATGCGCTCACCGCCGGCAAGGTAACGCCGGATATTACCTTCCATCAAAATGGCAGCGTGATGAGCCGGACTACCGGGTTCACTAACGTGAACGGGGATACGAAAATGCAGTTGTATTACAACCTCACAAAAAGCTTTACTTACCGCTCGCTCAGCCTGAAGCTGGACGGGCAGCTCTCCCGGAACCGCATGATGTACCTAAGTCAGCAGGTAGTGAACAGCACTACCAGCCTGATGAACAACAATGCCCTTACGGCCGCCCTGACGCCCTGGCGCTGGCTGGACCTCCAGGCCGCGGCAGGGGTGGACTGGAGCCATGGCAGCGACTTCGCGGCGCTTAACAGTACCCGCAGCCGTTTTAATCTCTGCGGTACCATCTACCTGACACCCGAATGGCTCATAGGATTTGATGTAAGCAAGAAGCTGGAACGCAGCAGCGACGCCGCTTTGAACAGGTCGCCCCTCATCGTGGGCCTCAATATGGAAAAGCGCCTTTTCCCTCGGAAGAACGGCGTGATCAGCTTCCTCGTCATGGACCTCCTGCGGCAGGACCGCGCCGTATCCCGCCAGCTCCTGTTCAATGGCTACCGGGATATTCCTACCGCGCAGGACAGCCGGTTTTTTCTCCTGCAATTTTCCTGGAGTCCGCAACGGTGGACGGGCGGGCGCAACGCCGGCAAAGCCCGGCGCAACGACGGCAGTTTTGTAGATTGATTCCCCTAACCGCCGTATCTTTGTCCTTGCTTGTATTCATGGACACCACGCAAACAACTCGCCGCAAGATCATCCACATCGATATGGATGCGTTTTATGCCTCTGTAGAGCAACGCGATAACCCGCTCTACCGGGGTAAGGCTATTGCCGTGGGTGGTAGCCCGGAAGGCCGCGGCGGCGTAGTAGCCACCGCCAGCTACGAAGCAAGGAAGTTCGGCGTGCGCTCCGCCATGCCCAGCAAGCGTGCGCAGCAGCTCTGTCCGCACCTCATTTTCGTGCGGCCCCGCTTTGATGTGTACAAGGAAGTAAGCCGCAGGATACGCGAAATTTTCGCGCGATATACGGACCTGATCGAACCCTTGTCCCTCGATGAAGCCTACCTGGACGTAACGGTCGATAAGCTGGGAATCGGCTCCGCCATCGAAATTGCCACGCAGATAAAACAATCCATCAAGGAAGAACTGCAACTGACGGCATCCGCCGGCGTATCAATCAATAAGTTTGTGGCTAAAGTAGCCTCCGACCTGCAAAAGCCCGATGGGCTCACCTTTATAGGCCCTTCTGCCATTGAAGCCTTCATGGAACAGCTGCCCGTCGAAAAATTCCACGGGGTAGGAAAGGTGACGGCGGATAAAATGAAACGCATGGGGCTCTTTACCGGCGCGGATTTGAAGAAGATGACAGAGCAACAGCTCCTGCAGCATTTCGGAAAAGTAGGCTCCTTTTATTATCGCATCGTAAGAGGGATCGATAACAGGGAAGTGCAGCCCCACCGGGAAACCAAGTCCGCCGGGGCGGAAGATACCTTCCCGCACGACCTCACCAGCGTGGAAGACATGCATGCCGAACTGGAAAAACTGGCGGAAGCGGTATGCAGAAGGTTGGAACGCCATCAGCTCAAAGGCCGCACCGTCACGCTCAAAGTAAAGTACAACGACTTCCGGCAGATCACCCGTAACCAATCGTTTCCCTATCCCATCAACGATTATGAAACCATCCTGGAAACGGCCAAACAGTTGCTGGCAGGCACGTTGGCGCAGGGCCAGCCAATCCGGTTGCTGGGTATAACGCTGTCTAATTTCGGGGAGCTAAACCAGGGAACGGGGAAGGAGGGACCATCGCCGCAATTATCCCTGTTTAATTTCGACGATGAATAAGTGGAGGTTATACCGGCTGATATAACCTCCCGGAAAAATTATTTGGCATACTTTGGCATCACCACTTTGCGGACAATGGTATGCGCAATAAGGGACAGGACGAACGCCAGTACAATCAGCAGGGCCGATTTTGCCGGCGTATCAAAAACGTCCACTACGGACGACACATTCTTACCTGCATACAGGATGGTGATCAGGCAGGCCAGTCCGCCCGCGATCCACAGCGTAATATGGGACCACAGGTATTTGGGCTTGTTCATACCGCCTTTGCCAAATGAAGTAAACAGGAGGAAAACGTGCGCCAGGAATGATAACAGGCACAGTGTAGTAAGGGTACTTAACATCTCGTGGTTCTTTTAAGGTTAGGATATTGGTTGTTATTACCTCAAATTACTAATTCCCTTCAATATTCCAAATATTCCTTATTTATCGGGCGGTATTTGCTTTTTCCCACATCAGGGCAATGTGTTCGGCAATCATGTGGAGCCGGTAATAATACTTCTCAAAGATCTGTTCAAACATCCGGTGCCGGTTGTGCAGGAACGCATTCAGCGCCAGGTAGATGAACTCCTCAAATGTGGTATCCGCTTCTACTTTAATAATGCAATTGGCCACAGGTTCCATGTAAGTGGCATATTGCGTGGTGACCAATACATCATCGATAGTGGTGATCATACTTTTATAGAGATGCGGGGACTTCGCGAACGGTGCATAGTGAATAGCCGTGAATCCATCTTCGTCATAGGCATATTTGTTCACGCCCTCTGAAAGGAGGAACTGCACCGTATCCGGGTAGGAATTATGCTTCACGGCCAACAATAACGGCGTTTCTTTGTCTGCCAATACAAAGTCGAAATGAATATTATGTTGGATGAGGATCAGCAGCATGTCCGATATAGCGCTCAGCCGGTGTTGCCGGAAGATGTAGGCAATGGCGAACAGGTAATCCGGGTTATCCACCCGCAGGCTGGCGCCTTTGGCAAGCGCATACTCCACTGCCATGGGCTTGTTGGCTCCCACGGCACAAAAGATAATAGGGATAATCCCTTCCTTTTTGTAATGGATGTCGGCGCCACCGCTTGTAATCAGTAATTCTGCCGCTTCAAAAAATATCTCCTGGTATTCAAGCAGCTCACAGAGTAAGGCTGAATTTTCTTCTTTCGTGTAATAGGCAAGGTTATAGCTGATATAGGTGATGATCTCGTCCGGATCCTGGCTGTTTCTAATTTTGCGTTTTAACTCCTGGAGAGATACTAGCTGCATAAACCGTTTTAACGTGATACTTTGACGGGATTGCGGATGAAATACATGTGCAATTTAGTTAATTTGTTTATAGACTGTTAGTATTTATCCCGGATTTCAGTTTTTAGGTGAATTTTTACGAAATTTATTAGAGGCATCACAACGATGTACCCCATAAAAAAGCAGCATTATGAAAAGCAAGATTTTCCAGGTAATGTTGTTTACCGGCCTGATTACCACTGGCCTTACAACAACCATATCCGCCCAGCAAAAGGAAACCAGGGCAGCAAAGGAAGCCGCTAAGGCAGCGGAAGTAAAAGGATGGATAGATGCAAAGCAGTATGTATTTGTACCCCAGTCCGCCATACCCATGGGTGGCAGGGTCGTACAGCTGACGGGCGAATTTTTCCTGGCCGTTAGCCCGGATTCGCTGGTGAGTTATCTGCCGTACTACGGTCGCGCCTATACGGCGCCGATCGACCCGACAAAAAACTCCATGGATTTCAAGAGTAAATCATTCGATTACACCAGTACTCCCCGCAAAAAAGGCGGCTGGGATATCACCATCCGCCCGAAGGATAACCGGGATGTGGCAACCATCAACCTCACCGTTGGCGAAAGCGGTTACGGTACCTTACAGGTCACCAGCAACAGCAAACAGCCCATCAGCTACAATGGCGTGCTGCGGGAAAAACGGGCAAAAAGCAAAAAATAGATTAAAAAGGAAACATGTCATCTTCACAAAAAATTACGACCCTCTTCCTGGATATAGGAGGCGTGTTATTGAGCAACGGGTGGGACAGAAAAGCGCGTAAACTGGCAATTGAAAAATTCGGACTGGATGCAGTGGAAACCGAAGAGCGGCATCACCTGACTTTTGATACATATGAAGAAGGAAAGCTCACGCTGGACGAATACCTGCACCGGGTCGTGTTCTACGCCCCGCGGTCCTTTACGCCGGACGACTTCCGGGCATTCATGTTCGCCCAAACGGAACCGTTCCCGGATATGCTGGAACTGATCCGGGAGGTCAAAGCCAGGCACAAGGTAAAAATAGCGATCGTCAACAATGAAGGCCGGGAGCTGAATGCCCACCGTATCCATCATTTCGGCATCGGGGAGATCGCGGACTTTTATATCTCTTCCTGCTTTGTACATTTCCGCAAACCGGACGCCGATATCTACCGCATAGCGCTGGATATTGCCCAGGTGAAGCCGCAGGAAGTGGTGTATATTGAAGACAGGAGCATGTTCGTGGACGTGGCGCGGGGGCTGGATATCAACAGCATCTGCCATACCGGTTACGAATCTACGAAGGCGGCCCTGGCCACCTATGGCCTGGCGGTATAAATACGAACCGGCCGTATAATAAAAAATAATATTGAACATTCCGGAGCCATGACTGTTAGTATAATTAACAGCGTGGCTCTTTTTCGTAGCAGGCAACGAGCCCCGCATTGTTTTTGACCCGGTAAAGGCTGCCGCTCCACGCAGCAGCGCGCTACCAAATAAACAAAACCAATAGACACAAAACTGCATTCCTTTGAACAGGATAATACAAGCAATTTTATACGGTTGATAAAAACAGGTACAACATCTTGCCCTCATACAAGATGTGCAGGGGCGGGCTTTTACTGTTGCAGCGCCCGCCCTTATTTTATTTTTTCTCCGGCGCGCTCACCCGCTCGGCCACCATCGCCAGCGGTAACCCAATCATGACGATCAGCACCAATGCCCCTACCGTTACCCCGAAGGCGGTAAATGGTACCGGCCTTACATGCGTAAAGGGCAGCACAATGAGGTTCATCACCACCCAAACAAACAGGCCATAGAGGACGGCTATCAGGAAGGTGTTGCGGATGCCTTTGCGTACAACGGGATAGACCAGGAAAAAGAAGGTGGTGAATACAAAGGCAATGGCATAGTGAAATAATACGCCCAGCCAGGGGATGGCAGGATTGCCGCTGTAGGCCGCCGGGCCAAATATCGCGCTGGCAATGAACTTCAATACCTCCACGAACGACTTCCCGGACCGGACGGTAAACAGGATGCAGGAAGTAGCCAGGTCCAGCGTGCCCGCCAGGAGGGCGGTGAGCGCAATAGTGCCCGAAGTGAATTTGTTGTATTGGCGGGTCGATTCCATAGATTAAGAAATTAAATATCTCTTAAGTTAAAATAATTCCCCGGCAATATCGCCTTCTGTTAAGGAATAGTGAAGTCAAATTTTATTATTTATCTAAAACAATTAAATATCAATTATATATGATTTAGTATAAAAAATATTTAAACAAACGATTAATTAAGTTCTTGTTTAAATCAAACGTTTGTTTAACTTTGTGCCGTCGAAACAATAAAATGAAACATGGAAGGATACAGTGAAAAACAACTCGGTATATTATTAGTCGCCGAGCGTCTGTTTGCCGACAAGGGCTTTCATGGCACTTCAGTCAGGGATATCGCCCAGGAAGCAGATGTGAACATCGCCATGATTTCCTATTATTTCGGCTCCAAAGACAAATTACTCGAAGCGGTATTCCGGTATCGTATGACAGCCTCCAAGGCATTCATACAGGAACTGGTGAACAACGATACCATGGGACCGCTGGAAAAAATATACTCGCTGATAGACCGGTTTGTGAATAAGATGCTGAATGAACAAAATTTTCAATGCATCATGAACCGGGAACAGATGAACCGGGAACAGAGTCCGGTGAAAGACCTTATCTGGGAGCTGAAAAGGGAAATGATGGGACTGATGGAGCCTATTGTAACCCGCGCCCAGGAAGAAGGTATCTTCTATAAGGATGTGGACGTGGTGTTACTGATGTCCAGCCTTTTCGGTACCATTCACCAGGTAGTTCCTGCTAAATCTTATATCAGGTCCAGCCCTGAATTTGCAAATATGCCCGATGACGAATTCGTCGAATATCTGAAAGTCAGGGTGAGCGCCCATCTTAAAAAAATGTTTAAAGCAATCCTTACACATGAATTCTAAAAGCATATACGCACGATTATATGCGCTTACAACGGGAATCCTGCTGACGCTGGTTTTTCAGGCCGCTTCGGCACAGCAACAGTCAGCCTCCAGGCAACTGTCGTTAAGTGAAGCCATATCGCTGAGTATTCAAAACAGTAAACAGTTAAAGGTAAGCCAGGCGAAGATTGAAGAAGCTAACGCAAAACTGAAGGAAGCTAACGAACGTCAACTGCCGGACCTGAGCGTTACCGGCGCCTACATGCGTGTTACCGAACCTAACATTGACCTCAAGCTGGGTAAAGACAACTCCGGCGGTTCCGGTGGCGGCTCAGAAATGCCGAAAGTAAACAGCGCCGCCTACGGCATGGCTAACCTCAGCATCCCTGTATTCGCAGGTATGATGATCCAGAACGGGAAGAAAGCAGCCAGCTACCTGGCCACCGCTGCCCGCCTCGACGCGGAAAAAGATAAAGAAGCAGTAATGCAGAACACCATCGCTGCTTACGCCAATCTTTATAAAGCACAGCAGAGCGTCAACCTCATGAAGGAAAACGTAAGACAGTCTTCCCAACGCGTAAAAGATTTCAGCAACCTAGAGAAAAATGGCCTGCTCGCCCGGAACGACCTCTTAAAAGCTGAGCTCAACCAGTCCAACTACGAACTGCTGCTCATGGATGCGGAAAACAGCCTCAAAGTGGCTAACCTCAACATGAACATCATGCTCGGCCTGCCGGACAATACCACGCTGGAACTGGATACCACCGTATTCAACACCAGCAACCAGGTAGACGCCCGGGGCATCGGAGAGTTTGAACAGCTGGCCTACCAGAACCGCAAGGATGCACAGGCCCTGAAAGCCCACGAAGGCGCCGCCTCCGCCAACGTGAAATCCGTGAAAGGAGAAATGTATCCGCAGCTGGCGTTAACCGGTGGTTATGTAGCCGCTTACATTCCGAATTTCCTGACTATCACCAACGCCATCACAGCAGGGGTAGGACTGAAATACAACATTCACTCCATCTGGAAAAACAAATCCAAGGTAGCCGCAGCCAATGCCCAGCTGGCACAGATCCGCGCCAATGAAGCACAGGTAACGGATGCCATCCACCTGGACGTTTACCAGGCATACGAAAATTATCTCCTGAGCCACAAAAAAATGGATACCTACATCAAGGCCATTGAACAATCAGAAGAGAATTACCGTATTACCAAAAACAAACACGACAACGCCCTCGCAACCACTACCGACCTGCTGGACGCTGACGTGGCCAACCTCCAGGCTCACCTGAACTATGCCTTCGCCAAAGCGGAAGCCATCGTAGCCTACAACAAACTGCTGCAGGCGGCAGGTATCCTGGACCAGTCAATCAATAAACAATAACACACAAATTTATAAGCTGTGGAAACGCAAACTAAAGCTTCTAATCATACTAATAATACGACCATGCAGGAAACATCCGCGCCTAAAAAACGCAGTAAAGGGTTCGTCATCGTACTGGCAGCGCTGGTAATCGGTGGCGGCGCCTTCGGTATCACCAAATATATTCACGGTCAGCACCACGAGGAAACAGATAACGCGCAGATCGATGCTAACGTGAGCCCGGTTATCCCCAGAGTTTCCGGTTACGTGAAAGAAGTACGTGTGAAAGATAACCAGTTCGTGAAAAAAGGGGATACCCTGGTAATTCTGGACGACCGCGACCTGGCCATCAAAGTGCAATCCGCCCAGGCTGCCCTCCTCGCTGCTGAAGCCAATAAAAACGCTGCAGCCGCCGCTACACAGGCCGCCGAAACCGGTATCACCCAGGCGCAAGCCCAGATCGGTACCATCGACGCACAGATCGAAGCCGCCAAAGTAAACCTCTGGAGAGCTAACCAGGACTATGAGCGTTATGCCAACCTGATCAAAGATCACTCTATCACCCAGCAGCAATACGAGCAGGCGCTGGCCGCAAAACAATCCGCTGAACGCCAGCTGGATGTGCTGCAACGCCAAAAAACCGCCGCTGCCCGTCAGACCTCTGTGGTATCCTCCCAGAGCACCGCTACCTCCAAACAAATCAGCCTCGCTGACGCTGCCATCAAGCAACGCGAAACCGAAGTAGCCGATGCGGAACTGGTACGCAGCTACGCCGTCATCCTCGCTCCGGAAGATGGTTACCTGTCCAAAATCTATGTACAGCCTGGTCAATACATCAACGCCGGACAATCCCTGTTCAGCGTAGTATTGAACAACACGCCATGGGTAGTGGCCAACTTCAAGGAAACGCAGCTGACCAAAATGAAACTCGGTCAGAAAGTAACCGTGAAAGTGGACGCTTATCCTGATAAAAAACTGGAAGCGAAAATCACTTCCTTCTCGCCTGCTACCGGCGCTAAATTTGCCCTGCTGCCTCCGGATAACGCTTCCGGTAACTTCGTGAAAGTGGTACAGCGCCTCCCGGTGAAGATCGAGTTTGTGAATCCTTCCGATGAACTGGTGAAAAACCTCCGTCCTGGTATGAACGTAGAGGTAGATGTTCACCTCGACTAATCTGCTTTAGCAGAAAGCGTAATGACCCGGAATTAATAATTAATGGGAACCATGATCACTCAACCGGCGGAAACCATTAGCATAATTTAAGACTACCAAAAAGGGCCATGCTCCGGTATTAATTATTAGTTCCTGGTCATACTGCTTTCTTCTTTTCTATATAATATAGTATTTCATGCTGCAACAAGAATCATTGATAGAATACGGCGCCCGCAGGGTGATCATCACGATCACCGCTATATTCTGCGCGCTGCTGGAAATCGTTGATACCACTATCGTGAATGTGGCACTGAATGATATGCGCGGTAACATGGGCGCTACCATGTCCGAAATTGGTTGGGTAATTACGGCCTATGCAATCGGTAACGTAATTGTCGTTCCAATGACCAGCTGGCTCTCCCAGCAATTTGGCCGCCGTAACTACTTTGCGGCTTCCATCATCATATTCACAGTGTCCTCCTTCCTTTGCGGTAACGCAACAGCCATGTGGGAACTGGTACTCTTCCGTTTCATACAGGGTATTGGCGGTGGCGCACTGCTCGTGACCTCCCAAACCATTATCACGGAAAGCTACCCGCCTGAAAAACGTGGTACAGCTCAGGCTATTTACGGTCTTGGTGTAATCATCGGTCCTACGCTTGGTCCGCCATTGGGTGGTTTCATCACCGATAACTACTCCTGGCCTTATATATTTTACATTAACATTCCCATCGGCGTAATCGCAACACTGCTCACCCTGCAGTTCGTGCGCAGCCCTAAATACGCGGAAAAACGCTCTGCAAAGGATGTGGACTTCCTCGGTATCGGTTTGCTCGCTCTCTGCGTTGGCTCTTTGCAATACGTGCTGGAACGCGGCCAGGAAGACGACTGGTTTAACGACCCGCTCATCACCGTACTGGCTGTTACAAGTGCCCTCGCGCTGTTCTTCTTTATGTGGCGCGAACTCACTTATAAATACCCGATCGTGGAACTGAGGGTACTCAAAAACGGTAACCTCCGCGTGGGTACCATCCTCTCGTTCATCCTCGGCTTCGGCTTGTATGGCTCCACCTTTATCATACCGCTGTACACACAGGGTATCCTGGGATGGACCGCCACCCAATCCGGTATGCTCATGGTGCCGGCAGCGCTTACCACCGCATTTATGATGCCCATCATCGGTAAGATGCTCGAAAAGGGTGTGCCGCAGCAATACATGGTGGCCGCCGGTATGTTCCTGTTCTTTGTCTACAGCTTCTGGGGATATAAAATCCTCACGCCGGCTGATACAGGTTCTGAATCCTTCTTCTGGATGCTGATCGTACGCGGGGTAGGTATGGGGCTGTTGTTCATCCCGATCACCACACTGGCCCTCTCTACACTGAAAGGCCAGCAGATCGGCCAGGGTGCAGCCTTCACAGGTATGATGCGCCAGCTGGGCGGTTCCTTCGGGGTGGCGTTGATCACCACCTTCATGACCCGCCGCACACAGCTGCACCGCAGCGACCTCGTGCCGTACATCGATATGAACAATCCTGAAGTCGTAACCCGGCTCAAAGGGCTGACCGCCAACTTCATGTCCAAAGGATTTGATTTTGCCACCGCCCAGAAAAAAGCGTACATGATGATGGACTATAGCATCACCAAACAGGCTTCCGTACAATCTTACATGGATGCGTTCCTGTACCTCGGTATCCTGTTCCTGATCTGTATTCCGTTCGTACTCATGGTACGCGCCAACAAACAGCAAGGTAAGCTCGACCCAAGTGCCATGCACTAACGGGAAGCGCTATATCATAAAAATAATTGTTGCAATAACAGTGTAACAGTTGTAGGTTTAGGTAAATAAGCCCCGATATTCATCGGGGCTTTAATTTTTTTTGGTATATTCAGTATCAGAATATACGCGCCTATGGAAACGTTTAGTCATGTACGTACTGTCATCGGCATCATCCTGAGTCTTAGCATCGCCCAGCTCCTCAAGGGCACGGCCAGGTTTATCCAGCACCCCGGAAGGCAAAAGATTTACTGGGTACACCTGGGTTGGGTACTCTATCTCTTCCTGATACTACTGCACTTCTGGTGGTGGGAAATCAGCCTGAGCCACATCACCCGGTGGACGTTCCTGGAATACTTCTTTGTAACGCTCTACATCATCATGTTCTATGTACTCAGCGCCCTGCTGTACCCCGATGATATTAAGGATTACACCGGCTATGAAGATTATTTCTATTCCCGGCGAAAGTGGTTCTTCGGCCTGCTGGCCCTCACTTTCGTGGCAGATGTGGTAGACACCCTCATGAAAGGGCAAGCCTATTTTCATATGCACTATAATGCGGAATACCCCATCCGGGGCATTACCCACGTGCTGCTATGCCTGCTGGCTATCCGGTTTTCCAATAAAACATTCCACAGCTTCCTCGTCATACTCTTTATCCTGTACGAATTTTCCTACATCCTTCGTTTATTCCTGACCGTTAGTAATTAATACGGTATGCCCGCCTTGCGGTAAATAAAGCTCAGCAGCCAGGCGGGCCCTATCAGCAGGAACTGTAAATCCTTGAAGAAGGAAGGTTTGGCGCCCTCTATCTTATGCCCGATGAACTGGCCGATCCAGGCCGCCACAAAGATGATCAGGGAAAGGATCCAGGGCGTCGCGCCAAAGCTGTCCAACACCCGCCAGGCCCAGAGGCAAAGCAGTACAAATACCAGCATGCCCATACTCAAACTCGGCGAGAGCCGGAAATAATATATCAATACCAGCACCAGCGCAATATGCGCCACCGTTACCTGCAAGCCCCCGATATGAAAGGGCAGGGGAATGCTGTACAGGAAACCTACAATACTGAAAAAGATAGCAGGCACGCAAATCCAGTGAATGGACTTGTTGGTGGCATTGCGGTGGCTGACGCCGTACTCGTCCAGCCAGGATTGTATGGATCTCATAAGGTGGAAATTTTGCTGTATCTAAATATAATCAATTTTTTCCTCATTTGATAGGGACCCGTTTCACCCTTTCCCGGCCATAAAACACAGGGAAATACATCAGCTCCGCCCTGGCGGGATTCAACTGGAAACTGCCGGTGTACCGCGGCATCAGCGGAATCGTGAAGGTATATTCCCCCTTGCCCAGGTACTGGCAAAAAATACTCACCTTTTCATAAAAATATTCACGGTGCACCTCCCCGTTGCCAGATGGCTGCGGCTTGCCGTTGTAAGAACAGCCGGCAGGTATGGGAATTTCTATCATCACGAATTGCGCATCTTCCCTTACCTCCACCCTGGCCTCCAGTTCCACCTTCTTACCGGCCGTAAGGGTGGTGATCACGTTGTTGTCCGCTTTAAAGGCGGTACGCACTTTAAAGGCGCTGTCCACCCGGTTCGGACTCGCGTTAAACCGCCGCTGCCAGGCGCCCAGGTACAGCATGCGCCGGCCCGTTTTGCTGATCTGCAACGGCTGCCCGGCAGGGAACGTCGCTTCATAGGGGAACTTCGTAACCCTCGTATTATTCACCTGCAATGCCGGCAGCTGCTGCTCCTGCTCGCGGAAAATATCATCCCCGATGGTAGCCATAATGGTGGCCGATTCATAAGTATTGCGCCAGCAGTTCGGGCCGCGCTGATCCAGCAGCCAGGCCCGGGTACTGCGCAGCAGCGCGTCGTGGCCGCCCTCATTGCGCAGGATGCGGTACGCCAGCAGGGTGTACTGGATACGGCTGTTGTAAATATCCAGGCTGTCCGGCCCCCACCAGGTGTTCCCGAAAAGGGTTCTTTTCACAGCTCCACGCAGGGTTTCGGTATTAACGGTCACGCCTGCACGCTGTTTGAGTTCCATTAAGCGTAGTTGTTGGATAGGGGAAAGATGTCTGGTGCTGATGGTATCCACATATGCCCGTAAATTAAACGTACTGTCTGTATCACGCAGCCAACCTAGAAAGTCCATCCGGGTATCCACCCCGTACTGATCAACGCGTGGCGCTAAGAATCGCGTAAGGTCTTTATTGGCCGTTTTGGTGCGGAAGCCGGCATCGGCGGCCATATGCAGGGCCTTCAGCACGTGCGCGCTGATCCACCCGGAGGTAGGGCCGTTGCTCCACCAACCCCAGAGCCCGTCCATATTGCGGGCCTTTTCCAGCCTGTTGACCATATTACGTATATGCTCATTAATGTGAATGTTGGTATCCAGCGCGGCGGCCCAGCGTTTTTGCAGCAGCGCGGCAATTAGCTTAGATGCCAGCTGTTCGTTACAATCATAGCGATAGGCGTACAGGTAGGCTGCCTCCTGTAACAGTACCGGCATAGCGGAGGCGGCTGCATAAAGATGAACAGTACCCGTATCGTTGCCCGCCTGCAGTGTGAAGGTGGTATCTCCCCCTAACTGAAAAAACTGGCCCACCGCTTCCTGTGTCCCTACCGGGTAAATGGGCACTGCCCTGTACTCCCCGTCGCTCAGGGATTGATGGTGGATGGCGAACAAATTGCGCAGGCTGTCCCCGGCTGGCGCCGCCACCCTGGCGGTTTCTATCAGGCTATGACGCAACGCTACCTCCCCGTTTTTCAATTGCTTTCCATCCACGGTCAGCGAGCGCCGCAGCCGGATGCTATCCCCGTTATAGTTCATAATCTTGGTCAGCACATCCAGCGTATCCCCCGCGAGGGCAAACTGCGGTAAGGCCAGGTTCGCGCTTACCTGCGTATAGGCGCGGGTTAGAGCGGTCGCAAAGCCGGATTGCTTATGGTCGCCCGCTACCAGGGCGTACGACTTCCAGCTGGTAATGTCATCCGGGAAGGTGACGTCAAAACTCACTTCCCCTTTTTCGTTGGTGCGTAACCGTGGTTGCCAGTAGGCATCATCCCTGAAATTGCGGCGAAGGGATAGCCTGGGGCCTTCCGCTGCTTCGGGTTCCTGGCTTTTCAATCCTCCTTTCACCGTAGTGGTAATGATAACGGCGCCTGCTGCGGCACGGGCGCCATAGAGGCTAACCGCAGTTTCGGTGGAGAGCAGCTCCAGGTTGGAGATCAGGTCCTCACTGATATCGCTCAGGCTGCCGGTAAATGGCTGCCCGTCCACGATCAGCAAAGGTTGCTGATCACTTTCCGTACCCGCCGCTCCGCGGATGATCACCCGGTTACCATCACGGGCAAAGAATTTCCTTTTGGCACTGACTACGGACACGCCGGCCACCCGGCCCTGCAACGCCCGCTCGTAGTGGATGGCGCTGGCGCTCATGTAGGCCTTTTTTTGCGCGCCATAACCTACCACCACTTCCTCCGACAGGGCATCCGCATGCTCAAAGAGCATCACATCATAAATTTCATCGGACTGGATGGGCCGCACTGCCTCGTTATAACCTACCGCGCGGAATAATAGTGTGCCCGTATCCGTTACATGCAACGCATAGGCGCCCCGCTCGTTCGTCAAGGCGCCAATGGAAGTGCCTTTGATCATGACGCTGGCAAAGGGGATAGGCGTACCATCGGCATCGCGCACGGTGCCTTTCACCAGCTTTACCAGTTGATGGCCATTCAGCGTGATTGGTTTGGAATCAGGATATCTTTTTTCCGGCTTTTTAATGGCAAATTCCATTTCATAGTCGCCGGTAATAATGGCCATGTTCAGTCGCTGCCGCAATCGGTGTATGCTATCGGTATCCGGCTGAACAGGCAGCCGGTCATATTTATAGATGGCCTCATGACCGGCTTTGACCTGCAGGCTGTCCATCTGGGCAAAGCCGTTGTGTTTCATGAGCAGCACCATCTTATAAAAGCCGGGCGTCAGGCGGATTTCGGAAGCGCTGTTCCCCCTTTCTATTTCCACCCATGCGGTGGAATCATACCTGTAAAGGAATAGCTGCCGTACCTGCTGCTGTACGCTGTCAGGAAAATAGCATTTCAGCAGCGCCTTATTGTCGCCGTTTTGCCTGAGGGTAACCGCAACGGATTCCAGCTGGTCATTGTACAGGCTGTCCATATCCGTAGCGGTCAGCACATGATCGCCGAGGCGGAATTTGGTATCGTCACCGCCGCTGAGCTTGTCGCTAAAATACTTATCGACGATATTCAGTTTCTCCTGCTTGATGAGCCCTTTGGAAATGCTGTAGGCATAACCCGTTTCGGGCGTGAAGTGCTGGCGCAGCAGCGGACTGCCAAAATAATAGGTCCGCGCAGGGGCTACGGGGCCAATGATTGCGGGTGAGTAATAGCTATACGTAAACGGAAAGATCAGGCCATTGTTGTTGACATACTGCGGCATAGATACCGCCGCAGGCTTTAACAACAGCAGCTTGCTGCCCAGCAGCGCTTTTTCGGCGTCCGTAAAATAAGGCTTCCTGCGGGGCATGACTTTCACGCCGGGCCCCGGTTTATCGACCGGAATGCTGACAAAGGTCTTCATGCCGGCCGGCGCATATACGGAGTCTGCAACGATCTCGTATTCCGCTGTTACCATCCGGATGGACTGCTTGCCGGGCATAATCCGGAAGCTGTAGGTGTTATCGGTAAACCGGCCGTTTACGTACTTTAACTGATCGTTTATCCATACCAGTTGTACCAGTTGCGGCTTGCCATCCTTTACGGCAAAAGGGGCGATTTGGGTAATCCCATGAACGGCAGGTTCAAAGTTATAGAGCAGCCCCTCGGGGTGGAAGAAGCGGTAGAAGGGCATGGTATCCAGCCCCAGTAAGGTCTTCCAGCGGCTCCAGTTCAACGGGCCTGTTTGCACCAATTTCTCCCGGGTGGCTATGCCTGCGTCAGGCGTTAATTTGGGCGACGCTACATGGAGCCTGTCCAGGTAAGGCACTTCCGGATCGCCAGCATTAAATTTGGAGGTATGCGCATAGGCAGTAACATCCGCATCCGCCACGGGCTGCTCCTTGTTATCGGTAACGGCCACGGTTATACGGGCAGTAGCGCCCGGCTGGATGGTTTCCGGCGCATGGATTTTTACATCCAGGGTGGAAGGGAGGTAATACACATATTGCCCTGAGCCGGCGCTGACATCTCCATACACGTAAGCCATCCACAGGGAGTAGGTAGCGCTGCCGGCGGCTTTATCGGCCCACTGCAGCTGCGTAGCTTTGCCGGAGCGGATCAGCTGCTTGTCCGCATAAATCTTGTACCACACGGGTATTTTATAGGGATTGTCCAGGTTGGCGAAAATGGAATCATGCCGGCGATAGCCGGTAAAGGAAATTTCCGCCATGCTGCTGCTGATGTCGTACGACTTCCGGTAATGGCCGGTTACGGCAGTATAACGGGCTACATAGGGAGAGGCGGGAATGGTGGCCGGCAAAGTAAGCGCAGCCTGGCCTATGCTGTCTTTACCCGCATTATAGAAAATTACCCTTGCCGGTACGGCCGCCGGCAGCCCGCTTTCCAGGCAGGTGATACGGATGGAGTCGGCCACCCGCTCAAACCTGATATCGGTAACGGTTTTCTGGCGGGAGAAGGAAAAGCTTTCGGTTTTATGGTCATTACTGCTGCTGTTCAGTTCACAGGTTACACTGCATTGAAGGTCCGCATCGGGAAAGATGCTGTCCGGTACTATTACCACTGTTTCCCCCGTTTGTTCCAGGGGTACTTCCTGCTGCCAGAGCTTTTTGGGAATGAAGGTGGCGCCGGTGGCGTAGTTGGAGCTGGATATGGTATTAACGGTAACGGTTACACGCCCGTCCAGCACCGGCAGGTTATTTTCATCCGTCGCTTTCAAAAAGAATTTGACCGGCATGCCAGGGGCATAGGCAGGTTTTTCCGTGCGGGCGTTGAAGGTGAGCTGACTCAGTTCATACTCCTCGTACTCAAAGCTGCCGTGGAGATATTCTTTTTTGCGGTTGGTCTTGAAGTTGGCGCCCAGGCTGAGTTTGTAGTCCTCGTCCAGGTCCAGGTCCAGCCCGTCCGTGAGTACAAAGCTATATTCATAAGCGCCGGGGCGGTAGGGGTGCAGCACCTGTAAAATGGTATCTTCCTCTTCCCGGTTGTTTACGGCTCCCAGCTTCAGCTGCAGGGGGATATTCACCGGGTTGCCCTTGGCGTCCGTAAGGAAGGCTTTGAGCCGCACCGTATCACGGGGCTTATATTTTGGCTTGCCCGTAACGAGGTAGCCTTTATAATTATTTTTCCCCGGCTTCGGGCCAAAGAAGCGTTGCAGTTGCCGCCACTGGCGTACGAACCATGACTGGTTGCTATAGAGGCGGTAGCGTTTGTAGGGTTGCAGGTAGAAGTAGTTGACCGTGCCCTCGTGCTTTACTGTGACCAGTCCTTTTTTGGAGGACTGGCGCAGCGGGTAGGTCTGGAATTCAGGCTGCAGGGAGAGTTGCTTCCCGCGGAACTGCACTTCCGGGGTAGTAAGCGCGCGGTCGTTTTTATCCGTCAGGGAGATGGCATAGCTATCCATGTTTTTAATCAGGTGCAGCCGGACGTTTTTGACAGGGTAGTACTCGTACCGCAGCATATTCCCCTCACCGCGCACGAGCAGGTAGTGGCCAGCCGGTATGTCCGCCGGCGTAGGCGCATCCGCGTTCCAGGAGCGTACAAACGTATGCAGCAGCGCGTCCGAAGGGTTGGTATTGCGTAGGTATTCGACCTTTGCTTTGCGCATACCATTGCTGATACTGGCATTTTTCAGGGAGGATAAATAAAGTCCTGCGGCCTCCCTGTCGGTAATTTTGAAGAGGGCGATGGTTTGGCCGCTGGTCTGACTGTTGGAAAGCTGCTGCGCATAGGATGCCTGCAACGTCAGCAGGAATAGTACAGTGGTCAGTAATTTTTTCATGGTAAGGGTGTTGCACGATCATTGAATGTAAGTATTTAAGCAGTAATTTTCATGCAGCCGTGGCAGTGTTACTTTATTTTTAAGGAAAATATTTTTCGGCTTAATTGATTAACTTTCCTAGTGAGTTTGTAGCTCCTTGATACTTCAACGTAAACTTATTTTTTATGCAGACAATTGGATTTATTGGAATAGGTAACCTGGGGTTGCCTATCGCGGAAAATTTACTGAAGGCAGGTCATCAGTTGAAAGTATATAACCGTACCCGTGAGAAGGCCCTGCCGCTGGAGCA
Organism: Chitinophaga sp. CB10; assembly: GCA_001870995.2. Classification (GTDB taxonomy): domain Bacteria; phylum Bacteroidota; class Bacteroidia; order Chitinophagales; family Chitinophagaceae; genus Chitinophaga. Next base: position 349,409 of record MLAV02000004.1, on the reverse strand, counting down.
ATTGGGCGCGGTGGTGGTGGACAGTCCTGTTGCCGCTGTAGAGAAGGGAGGGATTGTATTCACCCTTGTTTCCGACGATGCGGCCCTGCGGGAAATCGTCACCCCTGAGTTCCTGGCTGCGCTGGGCGCCGGCGGGGTGCATGCTTCCATGAGCACGATTTCCCCGGATACGGCCCGTGAGCTGGCGGCCTTGCACAAGAAGGCGGGTACTACCTACGTTGCTTCGCCGGTATTTGCGCGCCCGGAGGCGGCTGCGGCGAAGATGGGCAATGCGGCTATCAGCGGGGATGCGGCGGCTAAGGAGCGCATCCGGACGTTGCTGCTGGATGGCTTTGCCAAGAATATTTTTGATATGGGCACGAAGCCGCAGCAGGCGAATGTGATGAAGCTGATCGGTAATTTCATGATTGCCGGCGCTATGGAATTGATGGCGGAGTCGTTTGTGCTGGCGGAGAAGAACGGGCTGGATGTGAAGGCGGCTTATGAAATGCTGACGACTACTTTATTTACCGGGCCTGTCTTCCGTAATTACGGCGCTATGATACTGAACCGGGAGTTTACCGGTAACCCGGCGTTCAAGGCCTCCTTAGGCTTGAAGGATATTGACCTGGTGCTGGAAACGGCGCGCAACAGCTATACGCCGATGCCGATTGCGAACCTGGTACACCAGCGGTTGCTGACGGTATTGAGCAAGGGCAGGAGAGATGCGGACTGGGTAGCGCTGGCAACGGGGGCGCTGAACGATGCGGGCCTGAAGTAGGTTTGTTTCTCGCAAAGAGGGTTTTTCTCGCAGAGATGCATAAGGAGCAAAGAACGCAAAGGATTATGTTTTGTATTTTTTTTGCAAAGAGGCATAAGAAACAAAGTAGGTAAAGGATGGTTTTTTGTCTTTTGTTGCAAAAGTGGAAAGTAGCAATTGCTTATGCATGTTGCCAAGCAATTTCTTAAAAACAACTTATACAAGTCTTTGCGTTCTTTGCTCCTTACGCCCCTTTGCGAGAAAAACACCCTTTGCGTTCTTTGCTCCTTATGCCTCTTTGCGAGAAACAAAACCAACTGCAGGCATATGTTCGATGCCCCAATCGCTCATTACTTCCAGGATTGGTTCCATGGAGCGGCCTAATTCCGTCAGTTCGTATTCCACGCGTGGCGGCACTTCGGGGTACACGAAGCGGCTAATCAGCCCGTCCTGCTCCATTTCGCGCAGCTGCAATACCAACACCCGTTCCGATATCCCCGGAATGGATTTCCTCAACTCGCTGTAACGCTGCCTGTCCTGCAGCAACCGCCACAGGATCACCGGCTTCCAACGGTTGCCAATGAGCGACAAGGTATAGACCGTGCCGCAGTCGCCCCGTAGCTGCCTGGCATTTTGCGAATTCGTAGAAGCGTCCTTTCTCATTTTGCTAAACATTTACAGACTATAAATGTAAAACATCTATACAAGTTCTGATGCCTGCGGGAACATGACCGGATAAATCGCTATATTAGAAAATCGATTTTGTGCAGTACCAGAAAGGCTTATGGCAGATTCTTCAGAAAATCCATGGCTGAATAAAAAAATATATTATATTTGTCCTCATCGCTAAAACGATTTAGCGTTTAACCTGATTTTTTAACATATGAAAAATTCCATGGCTGTAGGAGTGGATATAGGAGGCTCGCACATTACGGCAGCATTAGTAGACCTGGAAAACAGGTCCATCATCGAGAACACCTGGCGTCGTGAGCGGGTAGATTCCAAAGGTACAGCGGAAGATATTATTACCGCATGGGCAGCGGTTATCAGCGAGGTCACTACCGGTACAACCAACGATAACCTGGTGATCGGCATCGGAATGCCGGGGCCATTTGATTATGAACTGGGCATCAGCAAAATGCAGCACCAGGATAAATACGACGCACTCTACAACCTGAATGTAAAAGAGTTGCTGGCTGCTAAATTGAACATCTCGCCAAAAAATATCCAGTTTATCAACGATGCAGGATGCTTCCTGCAGGGAGAAGGATTCAGCGGCGCCGCCAGGGAATACAAGCGCGCCATAGGCCTTACCCTGGGCACCGGGCTGGGATCCGCCACCTACGACGGGCGCATCGCTAAGGACGCGGACCGCTGGTGTACGCCCTTCAAAAACAGCATTGCAGAGGATTACATTTCCACCCGCTGGTTCGTAAAACGTTACCAGGAAATCAGCGGCCAAACCGTGAAAGACGTAAAGGCTTTATGTGAGCTGGAACCCAGGGACGAACGGATAAAAGGCATCTTCCAGGAATTTGCCGCTAACCTGGCCGCATTCCTCGTACCCTTCGTGCAGGACGAAAACCCGGAAGTCATCATACTCGGCGGCAATATCGCCAACGCATCCCCACTGTTCCTGCCGGCGCTGATCGTGGAACTGGCAGCGCATCAGATTCATATACCTGTCCGCATAGCCATGCTGGGCGAGTCCGCCGCTATCATCGGCGCCGCCAGCGTTTGGTTCGGCGAACCGGTGAATGCGTAGGTTTTTTTCTCGCAAAGGGGCATAAGGTGCAGAGTACGCAAAGGGCCTTCGGCCTGTGCGGTGTCTGTTTCTCGCAAAGGATTTTAAGGTGCAAAGATTGCAAAGGATTGTTTCTCGCAAAGAGGCATAAGGTGCAAAGCACGCTAAGGGCCTTCGGCCTGTGAGGTGTCTGTTTCTCACAAAGGATTTTAAGGTGCAAAGATTGCAAAGGACCTTCGGTATTTACAGCTTATGATACTTTGCAACTTTGCGCGCAAAAAAGCATAACACAACTCTTTGCGTGCTTTGCACCTTATGCCTCTTTGCGAGAACCCAAACAAAACATAATCCTTTGCGTGCTTTGCACCTTAAAACGCTTTGCGAGAAACCACCCACCCGCCGTTCATCACATTTCACGCACCCAGGCTTGCAAATCCCCACTTTCCCCGCTATCTTTCCAAGACAATCATGCGCACCCGGTAGATGTACTGAACTTTGACGCTATTCCTGAATCCACAGTGAACCTTTGACTGCTGCGCATGCGGACAGCAACGTGAACAAATAAATCTACTCATAATCACACCTTATGACTAAACAGACAAGCAATTCCAGGCGCTCCTTTATCCGGAACTCCCTTGGCGCACTGGCAGCTTTCACTATTGTTCCCAGGCACGTGCTGGGACGCGGATACCTTGCACCCAGCGATCAACTTACCAAAGCCGTTATCGGTACCGGCAGCATGGGGCGCGGCCACTTCGGCTACGCCGGCACCCGCGTGGTGGCCATCTGCGACGTGGACCGCAGTCACCTGAAACTGGCCATGGATCAGCTGAAAGATAAATCGGTTAAAACCTTCACCGACTACCGCGAGGTCATCACCCTCCCGGAAGTGGACATCGTTCATATCGCCACCCCGCCGCACTGGCACGGCATCATCGCCGCCGATGCCGCCCGCGCCGGAAAAGATATCTGGTGTGAAAAACCTATGACCGCCACCATCGGCGAAGGCAAACGCCTCGTGGAAGCGGTACAGCAACACGGCCGCATCTTCCGCCTCAATACCTGGTTCCGCTTTTCGGACAACTTCTACGGTATGGGCACCACCGTGAAGCCGATCAAAAAGCTGGTGGACAGCGGCCTGCTCGGCTGGCCACTGAAAGTAACCGTGAGCAAACACACCGGCTTCGACTGGAAATTCTATTGGGTAGGTAAAACCAACCTGCCTGAAATGCCCGTACCGCCGGAGCTGGACTACGACATGTGGTTAGGCCCCGCGCCGTATAAGCCTTACAGCCAGCACCGCGTACACCAAACCTTCCGCGGCTACTGGGATTATGATGGAGGCGGCCTCGGGGATATGGGACAACACTACCTGGACCCCATCCAGTACTTCCTCGGGAAAGACCATACCAGCCCCGTAAAAGTAGAAGTGGACGCGCCGCAGCAACACCCGGACGCCGTAGGCACGTGGCGCCGCATCATCTACACCTACGACGATGGCTGCCAGATCATCCTCGACGGTGAAGGCAAGGACGAAAAAGCCGCCTACATCGAAGGCCCTAACGGGAAACTCTATCCCGGCTTCAAATCCACCATCCCGGACCTGGAAAAGAAACTCGCCGCCTTCCCGGATCCGCTGCCGCAGCAAACGGACTTCGTAGAGGCCGTAAAACTCCGCCGCAAATTTGCCCTCAACGAGGAAAATGGCCACCGCTCCGCCACGCTGGTAAACATGGGCAAAATCGCCCTGCAGCTCAACCGCAACCTGCAGTTCGACCCCGTAAACCAGGTGTTCATCAACGATGAAGGCGCCAATAATCTCATCTTCCAGCCTATGCGCGGGCCCTGGACCATTTAATCTTAACGACTCATGAAAAAGTTCTCTTTCAGCATACTGCCGCTGATGCTCCTCGGACTGGGCGCTTTTGCCCAGCCAGCCCCGGATCAGCGCGCGCTCCATACCAAAGTGGCCGACGTACTGGCCCGCTTCCCGGCCAACAACCGGGCTGACCTGAATAAATATTTTGAAGAAATTGCCGGCTTCGGTCCAAACGGTATCACCCAGATGGCCGACCTGCTTTCCGCTCCCGGCAAAGGCGACAATACCAAAATGGAATACGCCCTCGCCGGCTATGCCTTTTATGTAACGGCGCCAGGGCAGGAAAGCAATCGCGCTGCCGCCGTGAAAGCCTATTCCCAGGCTGCCGCGAAAGCTGCCAACCCGGAAGTGAAAGCCTTCCTCATCAGCCAGCTGCAAACGCTGGCCGGCAACCCTTCCGTAGCCACGCTCACACCTTACCTGGCGGATGAGCGCCTCTGCGATCCTGCAGCCCGCGCGCTTGTGAAAATCAATACTCCCGAAAGTACGCAGGCCCTCCTGAACGCCCTGGCTACGGCAACGGGTACACGACAAATTACGTTAGTGCAGGCCCTCGGAGACGCGAATGCTACAGCAGCCAACGCCGCGATCATGAAGCTGGCCGGCACGGGTAACGGGGATCTGGCAAAGGTGGCGAACTATGCTTTGTCCCGCATTGCGGACCCAGCTGCCGCTGCCACGCTCAAAGCCAACGCCGCCAAAGCAGGCTACGGGTACGACCGTACGAATGCTACGGCATCCTACCTGACCTACCTGGCCGCCCTGGACGATAAAAAGCTGGCCACCTCCCTGGCTACAGCCCTGCTGCCGGTTACCAAAGGCGTGCCGCAGGAAAACGCCTATGTGGCCGCGTTAAATATCATCGCCGCTAACGATGGCGCAAAAGCGCTCTCCACCTGGCTTGCAGCCGCGAACGATACCCGCCCGCGGGTGAAGGATGCTGCCTGGAAGCTCATCGGCGCACACAGCGCCGCGCTGACGCCCGCCCAGCAAGCCATGGTCCTGAAGCAGTTCCGCACCGCGGATAATGCCACGAAAGCCGCGGCTATCCGCATCTTCGCCGATAACAAGACCTCTTTTGCACTGGATGCGGTGACGGAGCTATTTCAAAGTCAGGATGCGCCCGTGAAAACTGCCGCTATTGACGCGGCCGGTCGCATAGGCGGCACTAAATCTCTCCCCTTATTAATAAAAACCTTTAACTCCACAGACCCTGCTACAGTAGAGGCGGTGCAGAACGCGCTGCTCATCATGCCCGGCGGGGAAGTGGCAACAGCCGTAGCCAATGCATTCCCTTCGCTGCCGCCGGCCGCTAAATCCGCCGCTATAACGGTGCTGGCTACACGTAAAGCGTCGGCGCATGCGCAATTAATTACGGACGCTGCCGCCGGCGCGGACGCAAACCTGCGCATCGCCGCGTACAAAGCCCTGCCGGACATTGCGGATAAACAAAGCATCCCGGTGTTGGTGACCCTGCTCAACAGCGCTACCAACAGCCTGGAAACCACCGCCGCGCAGAAAGCGCTGACCGGGGCTGCCATCTCCCCAGATCAGGCGAAGCAATTTATGCAGGCTGCCCCTGCCGCCGCTAAATCCCGCTACCTGGGCGTGCTGGCGGGCATCGGTACCAAAGATGCCCTGCAGGCGGTAGTAGACGCCTTTAATAACGGGGACGCCAATACGAAAGATGCCGCCATCCGCGCACTGGCCGACTGGTCCAATGCCGATGCCGCGCTGCCGCTGTTAAACATCGCGCGCAACAAGGATTACGTCGCTTACCAGGAACAGGCGCTGCTGGGCTATGTTGGACTGGCTGCTGCCAAAAACATTCCTTCCGACCAGAAGACGCTGATGGTGCGCAATGCACTGGACATCACTTCCAGCGAAAAAGTGCAGCTGAAAGCCTTACAGGTGCTGAATAAATGCAGGTCCTACAGCGCGCTGCTGCTGGCGGGCCGCTACCTGGAATCCCCCAACCTCGGCGCTGCAGCTGCTGACGCGGTGATGGACATCGCGCTGGCGGATAAAACCTACGCCGGCCCTGTAGTGAAATCCCTCCTCGAAAAAGCAAGCGCACAGCTCAAAGGCGGCGATGCCGACTACCAGCGGCAGTCCATCCGCAAATACCTGAACGAAATGCCGGCGGGCGAAGGCTTCGTGCCCATCTTCAACGGCACGGATCTGAGCGGCTGGAAAGGCCTCGTGGAAAACCCAATCGTACGCGCCAAAATGAGTGATAAAGCGCTGAAAGCCGCGCAGGCAAAGGCAGATGAGAAGATGCGCAAAGGCTGGTCCGTGAAGGATGGCCTGCTCGTATTCAACGGCGAAGGGGATAACCTTTGCACGGTGAAAAAGTATGGCGACTTCGAAATGCTGGTGGACTGGAAGATTACGCCGCAGGGCGATGCCGGTATTTACCTCCGTGGTACGCCGCAGGTGCAGATCTGGGATACCTCCCGCAGAGATGTAGGCGCAGAAGTGGGCTCCGGCGGACTTTACAACAACCAAACCAACGCGAGCAAGCCACTGGCGCTGGCGGACAATGCCATCGGCGAATGGAACCACTTCCACATCATCATGAAAGGGGACCGCGTGACCGTGTACCTGAATGGCCAGCTGGTGACCAATAATACGATCATGGAAAACTACTGGGAGCGTGGCTTGCCGATATTCCCCGAGGAGCAGATAGAGCTGCAGGCGCATGGCACCTATGTGGCCTACCGCGACCTCTACATCAAGGAGTTGCCGCGTCCGAAGCCTTTCGTGCTGAGCGACGAGGAGAAGAAAGCCGGCTTCAAGGTCCTTTTTGACGGCGCCAATATGCACGCATGGACGGGCAATACCACCGATTATATCATGGAAGACGGCAACCTCGTCATCTATCCGAAAAGAGGCGGCCATGGCAACCTATTTACCAAAGAGGAGTTCAGGGATTTCAACTTCCGCTTCGAGTTTCAGCTTACGCCGGGCGCAAACAACGGCCTCGGCATCCGCGCCCCGCTGGAAGGCAACGCTGCCTACAACGGCATGGAACTGCAGATTATAGACAACGAGGCGGATATGTATAAAAACCTGCACGAATACCAATACCATGGCTCCGTGTACGGTGTGATCCCCGCCAAACGCGGCTTCCTGAAGCCGGTGGGCGAGTGGAACTACGAAGAAGTGATTGTGAAAGGCACCCGCGTGAAAGTGATCCTCAACGGGGAAACCATCCTGGACGGCGATATTGCGGCCGCCAGCGCCAATGGTACCCTGGATCACAAAGATCACCCCGGCCTGAAGAATGAAACCGGTCATATCGGTTTCCTCGGCCATGGCGATGTGGTGCGCTTCCGCAACATCCGGGTGAAAACCTTGTAGTTAAATATTTTTTAGTGAGAGAGAAGGGCGGCCCGAGGGTCGTCCTTTTTTTTTAGTTGAAATTTTCCGGCGTCACTCCCGTCCATTTTTTAAACGCCCTGCTGAACGCGCTCAGTTCATTGTACCCCAGCATCCACGAAATATCTTTTAACGCAAAATTGCCGGAGGAGAGGTAATGCTCCGCCAGCGAACGCTTAACGTCGTCGGCTATACGCTGGAAGGAGTAGCCTTCGCTTTTCAGCTGCCGTTGCAGGGTGCGGGCGCTCATGTTGAAGTTGGAAGCGATATCGCTCAGCGAAGCCACGCCCAGGTAGGAGTTCGCGAGCAGGTAATTATGTACCCTGGCGCCCAGGGTTTGGTTTTTTTTGTTGGGGGAGAGATGGGAGGTCTTCTTCAGCAGTATTTCCTGCAATTCATAATTCGCAGTAACAATCGGCTCATGCCAGTATTGTTGTGGAAACGTAAGGCTGTATTCGCCCGCAGACTTTCCTGCCGCGCAACGGAATACCCTTTCGTATTCCGCAGGGTTCGTCACCTTGTAAGGCAGCGCCACCGCTTTGGGCGCAATCTTCGTGAGCAGCAGCCCATCGAGTTCATGCACTACGATGACGAGTAATACTTCCATCAGCGGATCAAAATCGCGTTTAGCCGTTGGCGTTAGCCTTACTTTAAAAGCGCCTTTGCCCTGTACGATGTCCATCCGGCACTGGTCAGTGATCAGGTGGACGAGGGCGGCGGCGTGCGTCAGCGCTTCGCCGACTGTGGCGCTGGTTTGAATGATGCCGCCCACAATGCCGAGGGCAGTGGTCCGGAGGGATTCGCCGAAGTGCAGCCCGAATAAAGGATCCCCGCTGAGGTGCGCGGCGTTTTTCCAGAGGTTGTCGACCTGCGGTTGAGCAGGCGCGGGGCCGTCCTTCTTTTTCAGCGCCGCCATATCGATACCGGATAACCTGCACAGCTGCGCTGTATTTATATTCCGCATGGCCGCGTAGGCAATGATATGTTTAACAAGATCTTTCATGTACTAAAGATAGCAAGAGATTTGACCGCTTGTGGCGGCTGGCGCAAAATGGTAAATGATTGTCGCCTTTTGGTAAGTGAGCAGCCTGGCTTGTCAGCTACTTTTGTTCTATCAAATTTAGCAAACAAAAAAAATGCAAACCATGGAAAACAATTCTTTATCTGTCGTTACCGAATTTATTGCAGCCGTGAAAGTATTTGATTTTGAAAAGGTGGCTACGCTCCTGCATCCGCAGGTGCAGTGGGAGCAGCCGGGCGATAACCGCTTCTCCGGCCTGAAAAAGTCTATGGAAGAAGTATTTGGCATGTGCGGCGGGATGTTTGAAGTGTCTGAAAAAACGTTGTCCCTGGCGGAAGTGAAATCCTATGCGGTAAACGGGGATGCCGTAGCGGTCAACCTCGTATGGAAGGCCACCCGTGCGGATCAGACGCTGGACGTGGAGAACGTGGACGTATATACGGTGCAGGATGGAAAGATCACGGCGGTGACGGTATTTACTGCCGATGAGCAGCAGGAGAACAGCTTTTGGGGCAAGTAAGCTTAAAAAAGGAGCGGCATACGGGCAGCCGCTCCTTTTTGAAATTAAAAGCTTGTTTCAGGATGCTGGTGATTGGCAGCGGGGTCCTGCTGGAAAATTTTGGTGAGCATAGCGTATAGCTCCGGATGTTTTTCCGCCAGGAGGTCGGGCCTTTCAAAAAAGTACTCGGAGATAACGGCAAAAAATTCTCCCTCGTTGGTGGCGCCGTACGGATTGATGTCCGTATGGCCTTCCGCCATTTGCTGAATGGTTTGGTGCACGAGCTTCATCCAGGGGATGCTGTAGCTGTGTTCCAGCAGGTGGCGCGGCATACCGTCCACATAGCCGTCGGATTTATCCAGCAGGTGTACGAATTCATGGATGGCCGTGTTGTTCTTATCCGTGACGTTGGCAAAGCCTTCCCGCAGGGCGCTGCGGGAGAGCACCATTTGGCCGTTCAGCGAGCCGCTGCCCACCATGCCAAGGATGTTGCGGCGATTCCCTTCGTACTGGTAGCTTTCGTTGAAAGTATCCGGGTAGAGGATCACGTTGGTGAGGTTAAAATACTCCCAGTCCTTGAACCCGAAGATGGGAATAATGGCGCTGGCGGCCACCAGCACACGGTCCAGCGGTTCCACGGTGGTGCCTACGCCTTCGATAGTTGTACGTTTCAGGAAGCGCGCCACCTTGCTGTCGAAACGTTCCTTATCCGCTTCATCCAGCTGCTGGTAGTAGCGCACATGGTGCTGCAGCAGCGGTTTATACGTATCGGGAACGGAGTTCCTCAACTTTTTCCTGCGGACGAAGATATTCCTCACGTAGAGGAATAGGATCAGTCCCATCATAATTAATCCAAACAGTACCATCTTATATTCATCTTAAAATTACCTCCTGATGCCCTTAAACTCGGAGCCATCTTTCCATTTAGGGAAGGTGGCCTCGTTGCTGAGGGTGAGTCCTACGTCAAATACCAGCCGGAGGTCTTCGATCATACCATCCAGTTTCCAGGTGTTGGGGTCGAATTCATCTTTCGGCGAGTGATAACGCTCGCGGTTATACGTAGCAATTTGTTCCCTGGCCCATTGCGGGTCCTTGCCGATGGCCTGGGTGCCGGGACCGATATACAAACCGGGGACGCCTTTTTTCGCGAAGTTGAAATGATCGGAGCGGAAGAACCAGCCGCCTTCCGGGTGATCTTCCCCGACGGTGATGCGGCCTTGTTTGGCGGCGGCGCGTTGAACGTATTCATCCAGTTCGGACTGGCCTTTGCCGATGACGGTGACGTCTTTTGTACGGCCGAAGTAGTTCATCACGTCCAGGTTGATGTCAGCAACGGTTTTGCCGGGTGCAAATACCGGGTGGCTGGCATAATATTCCGAACCCAGGAGGCCCTGTTCTTCGCCGGTGACGGCGAGGAAGAGCAGCGAGCGTTCCGGGGCAGGTTTTACTTTGCTGAAAGCGGTGGCGAGAGCAATCAGCCCGGCGGTACCGCTGGCATTGTCTACCGCGCCGTTGTAGATGGAATCCCCGTTGATATTTTCACCGATGCCGAAGTGATCCCAGTGGGCGGAATATACCACGCATTCCTGCGGCCTTTTGGCGCCCGGGAGCACGCCCAGCACGTTATGGGAGGTGGAGTGTTTGATGGTATTATTGATCACCAGGGAAGTTTGCAGGTGCAGGTCCACCGGTTTGAAGCCTTTGTTTTTAGCCTGGGCCATGAGGTCAGGGGAGAGGCCGGCGAGTTCGAAGAGCTTGCGGGCGGATTCCTGGCTGATCCAGCCTTCCAGGATGGTGCGGGACATGTTGTTGTCCGCCGTTTGCAGGTGCAGTTTGGAATTGCTCCAGCTGCTGCGCACCACTTTCCAGGGGTAGCTGGCGGCGGCGGTTTCGTGGATGATGATACAGCCGGCGGCGCCCTGGCGGGAGGCCTCTTCAAACTTGTAGGTCCAGCGGCCGTAGTAGGTCATGGTGCGGCCTTTGAACAGCGTGCTGTCCGCAAAGCCGGGATCGTTTACCAGGACGACGACTGTTTTACCTTTTACGTTCAGGCCTTTATAATCGTTCCAGTTATATTCCGGCGCTACGATGCCGTAACCGGCAAACACGAGTGCTGAATTATTGAGCGTCACCTGTGGTTGCACGCGGCGGGTGGCGGCTACGTAGTCGTCCAGGTATTTGAGGCTGATGCTGCCTTTTTTGCCTTTGATGACGAGGTCGGAAGCAGGTTGGGAGAAGATGTTGACCATGGGTACTTCCTGGAAGTAGCTGTTGCCGTTGCCGGGTTTAAGGCCCAGGGCTTTGAACTGTGCCGCGATGTAGTTGATGGCGCTGTCTTCCCCGCGGGTAAATGGTTTGCGGCCTTCGAAAGCATCGGAGGCGAGTACGCTGATGTGTTGGGTCAGCACGCTGGCATTGATGGCGCCGGCGGCGGGATTTTCCTGCGCAAAGGCAGGGAGTTGGCCGAGGGAGGCCGCCAGTATCAGGAATGAAAATTTTCTCAAAGCAAAAGGATTTATAGCAAAAATTAGTTGAGTTCGGCAATATTTCCAAATAGTATCGATCGCTTATATTTGTTATATGCAGGTAAATATCGCGAAAAAAGCGGCTGCGGAGCAGGCCGCGACGTACGTCCGCCCGGGGATGACGGTGGGCCTGGGAACGGGCAGCACGGCCTATTACGCCATTATGCGTATAGGCGAAATGGTTAGGGGCGGACTGGACATAAAAGCAGTGGCCACTTCTGAAGAATCGGAGCAGCTGGCACGTGCGCAGGGGATCACGATCATCCCGTTTGGCGAGGTACAGAAAATTGATGTGGACATTGACGGGGCCGACGAGGCGGACGCGCAGTTACGCCTGATCAAAGGGGGTGGTGGCGCGCTGCTGCGGGAAAAGATTGTGGCGGCGGCATCGGACAGGATGATCATCATTGCCGACGAGGGCAAGGTGGTGCAGCAGCTGGGGCAGTTTCCCCTGCCGGTGGAAATCATCCCTTTTGCCTGGGAGCTGACTTTCCGGAAGCTGGAACAGCTGCATGCCAGGCCAGTACTCCGGAAGAAGGAGGGGCAGCTGTTTATAACGGACAATGGGAATTACATAGCAGATTGCCATTACGAGCGCATTGCAGACCCGGAGGCGTTGCATGCGCAGCTGAATGATATACCCGGCGTGGTGGAAAACGGTTTGTTCATCGGCATGGCGGATTTGTTGATTGTGGGCAGGGAGGATGGCGCCGTGCGGGAGATTAGCCGTTAGCGGCGTTGCGTTCCGGAAAGCCGTTTTGACATAAGGCCCGGTCTTACGCCTTCATTTCCTTATCCAGGTAAGAATGTTTTTTACTGTCTTTCGAGGTGATATATACCAATAGAGAGATAAAAATGCAGCCGGTAACGTACCAATAGTAACCGGATTCCATCCCTTGTTGCTTAAAGAAGAGGGCGAGCGGTTCCGCCGTACCGCCAAAAACCGCTACGGTCAGCGCGTAGGGGAAGCCGACGCCCAGTGCCCTGATTTCGGCGGGGAAGAGTTCTGCTTTCACTACAGCATTGATGCTGGTATAGCCGGTGACGATGATCAGTGCGCCGAGGATGAGCCAGAAGGCGCCCCAGACGGTATCCGTATGGCTCAGCGTGGTGAGCAGCGGCACGGTGCAGAGGGCGCCGAGTATGCCAAAGGCCATCAGCAGGGGCTTGCGGCCGATCCTGTCGGACAGCCAGCCCGCCAGCGGCTGCAGGCAGGCATAGATCAGCATCAGGAAAAAGGTGACGGTAGTCGCTTTTTCGATGCTCATATGGACGGTGTTGACGAGGAACTTTTGCATATAGGTGGTGTAGGTGTAAAACGCTACGGTGCCGCCCAGGGTAAGTCCTACCACGGTTAATACTGCCCGTGGATGTTGGGTGAAGAGTATTTTTACAGAACCTTTATCTTTTGATGGTTTTTCCTTTTGGAAGGCGGTGGATTCGTGCATGTTTTTGCGGAGGTACAGCACGTAGAATGCCAGCAGCGCGCCTATGACAAAGGGGATGCGCCATCCCCAGCGGTGCAGCTCATCCGCCGTCAGGAAAACTTTTTGCAGGAGCATTTGCACGCCGAGTGCCAGGAGCTGGCCGCCGATGAGGGTCACGTACTGGAAGCTGGAATAGAAGCCCCGCAGGTCGGCCGTGGCTACTTCGCTGAGGTAGGTGGCGCTGGTACCGTATTCCCCGCCTACGCTGAGGCCCTGCAGGAGGCGTGCCAGGCAGAGGAGGACGGGCGCCGCAATGCCGATTTGGGCATATCCGGGCGTAAAGGCGATGAGCATGGACCCGAAGGACATCATGAGTACAGAGAGCGTCATGGCGGTTTTGCGGCCTTTCCGGTCGGCGATGGTACCAAACATCCATCCACCGATGGGGCGCATGAGGAATCCTACGGCAAAAATGGCGGCTGTATTGAGCAGCTGGGCTGTATAATTGCCTTTAGGGAAGAATACCGGCGCGAAGTATAATGAAAAAGTGGAATAGATGTACCAATCGTACCATTCTACCATATTTCCGGCAGAACCAGTCAGGATGGCCTTTATACGCCATGAATCAGGATGTTTCATATACTTACAAATGTATATCTAAAACGTTAAAATGTCTATTCCGTGCAAGGTTATGTTAAAATAGAAAAAAATTAGGATGGTAAGCATTTTACACCTATCTTCGTAACGCTTCTTAAGAATATTGAATTGCATTTCTGTTTGTGATCATCACTTCCCGATCAGCTTTCCACTTTTTTCTTTTAGTTGCGCAGTGAGCCTGCTGAGTTATAATAGGCGAGAATACGTTCACTATTAAAAATTAAATAAATGCAAACAGGTGTTGTAAAATTTTTTAATGAAACTAAAGGTTTTGGCTTCATTAAAATCGAAGGTACGAATCAGGAAATCTTTGTTCACGTATCTGGTATTAAAGAAAGCATCGGCGAAAACGACCGCGTTGTATTCGACGTGGAAGAAGGTAGAAAGGGCCCGAATGCTGTTAACGTAAGATTAGCATAACATTATTCCGATAATAGTTTGGTAATTGAAAAGACCTGCCGTCCCCGGCAGGTCTTTTTTTTATGTCTTCCTTAAACGTTGCTTTCATCCACCTCTGCTATCACCCACCTCTGCGCCCTTTGCTCCCTATGCCCCTCTGCGAGCAACCAACCGCCCTTCGCGAGCAACCACCCACCCTTTGCGCCTTTTGCTCCCTATGCCCCTCTGCGAGCTACCAACCGCCCTCTGCGAGCAACCACCCGCCCTCTGCGCCCTTTGCTCCCTATGCCTCTTTGCGAGCAACCACCCGCCCTTTGCAAGCAACCACCCGCCCTACTCAAATATCCGCGCGAAATGATTCTCCAAATGATTCCGCATCGCATTCCGCAGCATCTCCGCCGACCCATTTTCAATAATCTCCACCAGCCCTTTATGCGACACGAACTTCTTCGTTTTCGGCATTTTTTTCAGCAGCCCGCTCTTATGCACATAATCAAACACCGGCAGCAGCATCTGCTGAAAGCGTTTCAGTACCTGGTTGCCGCTGATCTCATAGAGCTTGCCATGGAAGCGGATTTCCTGCTCTATCTGGAACAGGTGCTGGTCCGCCACAGCCGGCTCGTCTTCCACGATGGCTTTTAAAGCCGCTACATCCTCCGGGGTTACCCGCTCCATGATAAAGTCCGCCATCCCTATTTCAAGGGCCAGGCGCATTTCGAATATCTCGCGGAGGGTGTTTTTATCCATGATTTCGGGGTACAGGCTCTTTTCGAGCAAGCCGGTGAGGTCGGGGTTGGTGAGTACGGCCCCGCGCTTCTTTTTGGTTTCAATCAGCCCAAGGGTTTTGAGGCGGGTGAGGGCTTCCCGGACTACGGTGCGACTCACCCCCAGTACGTCTGCTAATTCCAGCTCCTTGGGGATGGAATCGCCTACCTTGATGTCCTTGCTGATGAGGAGTTCAATCAGCTTGCGTTCTACTTTATCTACCAGCGAGCTGGTATCTATCGATTGCAGATTCTTAGTTATTTCCAGGGGACTCATTTATGTTGAACTTGATTTTTAGATGAAAGTTGGGTGTTATGTTGTTTATGTTAATGTGGTAAAAGTAAGTACCTCCGTTTATTTAAGTGATAAAAGTATTCGATAGGGGCGGCCTGTTTTCATTGCGAAATACCCGCCTTAAATGCAGCGGCCTTTCCCTCCTTTAAGCGTTTAACCCGGACAGTCTCCTTGTACGTCCACGTTCCACCGGCTTTCCGCCTCGCTACTCCTTATCACTGCCGTTTCTATACTCAGTGCGTCACCAGATCTCTCCCTAAAACTAAAAAATTATTTAATGTCATACTTAATTCATTTCCGCTTATACCGGCTTTTAAAACCCGATATCCCCGCTACTGTAGACATTTTCCGCCAAAAATAAAGGGATTTGCCCAAACTAAAAAAGAAAAAAATACTTGCCTATTTAAATTTCTTTCCTACTTTTAGACTGCATTATGTTATACATAATACTTTTACTGAAGTTCTAAATGTCCGTTATGAAGCGCTTTTTTATCAACCAGAAAACAGGTCTGTTACTACTGATAGGCCTATGCTATGCCGCTACCACACTGGCTCAGTCGCGGAAGATCACGGGACGCATACAGTCCCGCGAAGATCAATCCCCCCTCATCGGCGCCACCGTCAGCGTAAAAGGGACCAACAGGGGCACGCAGGTACTCCCGGACGGGACCTACTCCCTGCTCGTCAATCCCGGCGAAACACTCGTCATCCGCTACACCGGCTACCTGCCGCAGGAAATCCCGGTGACGGACAAGTCCGAGATCAACGTCAGGCTGGAAGCGGATGTGCAGAAAATGAATGAAGTGGTGGTAGTCGGCTATGGTACGCAGTCCCGCCGCAGCGTCACCACCTCCATCGCCAAACTCGACAAGGAAGTACTGGCCAACGCGCCCCGCGCCAACGTGGGCAGCGCCCTGCAGGGAACCGTTTCAGGCCTGCAGGTAGTTACCGCCACCGGCCAGCCGGGCGCAACGCCGGTCATCATCCTCCGCGGCGGCGCCTCCATCAACAGCCCGGGCGCACCGCTCACCATCGTGGACGGCGTCGTGCGATCCTTTGCGGACGTGCCCTCTGAAGATATCGCCAGCATTGAATTGCTCAAAGATGCCGCCGCTACGGCCATCTACGGCGCCCGCGCCAACAACGGCGTTATCCTCATCACCACCAAACAGGGAAAAGCCGGTGTAGCGCAGGTTTCCTATAAGTTCACCGGCGGCTACAACAAAGCCCGCGAAGGCTACCGCTACATGGGCGCGAAAGATTTTATTTACTATACCCGCCTCGGCTACCTCAACGCCGGCCGTACGCTCAGCCAGGTGAACACCTCCCGCGGGATGGGGCTTTCCACCAACCCGGCGGACCTGGCCACGTTCGACATCCGGCCGTATAACAGCAGCACCGCCAACCTCCTCAGCAAAGGCTGGGATACCGTGGGCGACCCCTACGGCGGTACCATCATTTTTAAAGACCATGGGGGAGAAGTGGAAAATATCGTTTTCCGCAATACCTACACGCAGGACCATTACGTAAACGTAACCGGCGGTAACGACAAGGGAAAATATTACGCCAGCTTCGACTACTATAAAGAGGACGGCGTGATCGTAGGCTCCGGCTACAAGCGGTTTTCAGGGGATGTGAACGGCTCCTATAAAGTGAAGCCCAACGTGGAAGTAGGTACCGGCGTCAGCATGTCTACCGCATCGCAACTGGGCGTGCTGGCAGGGGAAGTGAACTCGCTCTACCGCAGCATGGCCATCTGGCCTACCTTCAACCCATGGCTGGATTCCGCCAAAACCTTACCCAACCCGGGTAACGGCGTAGCGGACGGCAACCCGCTCTACTGGCTGCAAAAAACGAAACGCAGCGCGGAAGCTAACCGCATCTCCGCCAACGCCTACGTGAAGTGGGACCTGCTGCCTGGCCTTTACTTCCGCGGTACGGCCAATATGTACCTGTTCGAAAGATTGAACCAATCCTTCCAGCAGGCCACGCAAACTTATGCGAACATCTTCGCCAACCCGCCATCGTTCAGTAATACGAGGAGGGAGTCCATCACCGGCTTCGGGCGCGACTTCCAAACGCAATACAACGGCATCCTCAACTATACCAAAGCTTTCGGCAAACACGACCTCTCCGCTATGGTGGGCGCGGAGTATTTCGGCATCAAATCCCTCGGGCTGCAGGTAGACGGCATCAACGCGCCAACGGACGATATTCCTACCGCCAACGCCTCTACGACGTTCAATCCAACTACTTCTTCCTCCGATCCGAATAATAACTATACGATTCGCTCGGAATACCGCATTCTTTCTACCTTCGGGCGACTCGCCTACAACTACGACGAACGTTACCTGCTCACGCTGGTATTCCGCCAGGATGCCGTGTCCAGCCTCGCTAAAAGCAACCGCTCCGGTTTCTTCCCCGGCATGTCCCTCGGTTGGAACCTGCACAACGAGCCTTTCTATAAAAATCTCGGCATCGCCAACATCGTCAGCACCATCAAGCCACGCGCCAGCTACGGCGTAAACGGTAACGTGGCGGGCCTCGGCCGGTACGACGTGCAGGGCGTGTATAGCCTGCAAACGAATTACAACGGCAACGCGGGCTTCCTCAACACGGGCATGGCCAATCCTGAACTGCGCTGGGAAAAAAGTAAAACCACGGACCTGGGGATCGACCTCGGCTTCCTCAACAACCGCATCACGCTGCTGTTTGATTATTACAACCGCAAAACGTCGGACCTGCTGACCAACCTGGCTTTGCCCAGCTACGTGGGATTCGATTTTGTGAAAACAAATCTTGGCACGTTCCAGAACAAGGGATACGAGTTTGAAGTGAATGCGACCGTGCTGCAATCCAAAAGCGGGGTGCGGCTCAGCGTTGGCGCCAATGCCTCCTTCGTTAAAAATAAAATTCTCCAGCTGCCGTACAACGGCAACGAAAACAACCGCCAGGGCGGCCTCCAGGTCTATGACGAAGCTTCCGGCAAAGTCATATGGGTAGGCGGCCTGCAGGAAGGGCAGTCGCTCGGCGATATCTACGGCTACAAACAGGTATCCATCTTCCGGGATGATAAGGAAGTGGCAGCCGTTGCCGGCAACCGCTATGATGCCGTCGCTAAAATTACCGGCCCTAACCTCGCCGCCGGCGCCAATGGCCGCATTACGCCGGGAGATGTAAACTGGCTGGATAAGGACCGCAACGATACCATCGATTCCCGCGACCAGGTGTACCTTGGCAACATCTTCCCTAAGTGGACGGGTGGTTTTAATGCAACGCTGAGCTACAAAGGCGTGTCGCTGTACAGCCGGTTCGACTTCGCTACCGGCCATACCATCTATAACGACCTCGTGGCGCGCACGCTGGGCAACTACCAGGGTACCTTCAACTACATCGATTTACAGAAACAGGCATGGTCGCCCGCGAATACGGTAACGGATATACCAAAAGTCTATTTTGCGGACCAGGTGGCGGGCTCCAAGCAAAACTATACCCGCGCCAACAACGCCAACCAGGTGCTGAATGGCAACAACTCCCGCTTTTACGAAAAAGGGAATTACCTCGCCTGCCGCGAAATAACGCTCAGCTACGAGTTTCCGAAGTCCTTACTGCAACGCACACACGCTTTGTCCGCCACGAGGCTGTACATCAGCGGCAACAACCTGTTTTATTTAACCAACTTCAGCGGCCCTTCGCCGGAAGCGCCGGTAGATGGCAGCGGTAACATCAGCGGCATTTACGCAGGTACTTATCCTACGCCACGGTCCTTTGTGCTGGGCGTACAGGTGACGTTCTAAACCTTCCAAATTCTACAGCATATGAAAAAACAGATCATCGCTATAATAGGAGCAGCCCTGCTGATGCAGGCCTGTTCCGGCAAGCTGGACCTCACGCCCATCAGCTCCCTCAGTAATGAGAGCTACTGGAAAACGCCGGACCAGTTTGACGCCTTTGTAACCGGCGTGCATGCCGCGTTTAGAAATAACAATGGCGCATTTCAATCGCTTGGAGAAATGCGCTCGGATATATTCGGTACGGAAACCGTGCTGGGCCCCTCTTTTACAGGCGAGGCCACCCAGGGGGCGGAGCGCATGTGGTTGCAGACGATGGACCTGGATGCGCCGGGCGTCAGCAACTTCGGCGGGTTTTACTTCAACATCAACCAGCTGAACCTGCTGATCAGCAAAACGACGGCTACCAGCCTGCTCACGCCGGCAAACAGGAACTACTACCTGGGCCAGGCCTACGGTATGCGGGCGTTCTATTACTTTCAGCTGCTGCGCAGCTGGGGCAATGTGATCATCACTACCACGCCGTCGACCAGTGTCGATATTGGCAACCTGGCGAAAGCGGCCAGTCCTGCTGAGGAAGTGATGAAGCTGATCAAATCGGATATCGACAGCTCTGTCAGCAACTTCGGGGCTGATTATTCCTTCCGCAACCAGAAAGGCTTCTGGTCCAAAGCGGCCACGCTGATGCTGAAGGCGGAGGCCTACCTCTGGACCAGCTACCGGGGCGGCGGCGCTGCGGATGCCACCGTAGCAAAAAACGCGTTGACGGATATACAAACCAATGTGCCATCCCTGGGGCTGATGGATAATTTCGCAGATGTTTTCAGCAGCAACAGCAAGGGCAACAAGGAAATGATTTTTGCCATCCGCTATAAGCTGAATGAAGCTACTATCGGCTTTGTACCGGGGCAGTTTGTGCCGCAATCCGGGTTGATCGCCAACTTCTACGATTCCCTTGCGAACCGCCAGTTCGACGTGGCTACGGACAACTGGGGAGGGCTGCTCCGCGCGCCCGTGCGGGTGGCCACCTTCA
Organism: Chitinophaga sp. CB10; assembly: GCA_001870995.2. GTDB lineage: Bacteria > Bacteroidota > Bacteroidia > Chitinophagales > Chitinophagaceae > Chitinophaga. The sequence goes on along the minus strand of MLAV02000004.1, from coordinate 329,255 downwards.
GGCAGTACAGCGATGCGGATAGCCGCAAATATGCTACTATCCAGCCCGCCTATACGAAAACAGGGGGCAGCTATTCCATCGTGGGCGCATTTGCGAAAAAGTACCAGGGCGAGCAGAATGCCGGCGCCAGGGCTTATACCAATGATTTTCCCATTTACCGCTACGCGGATCTGTTGTTATTACTGGCAGAAAGTAAAGTGCTGCTGGGCGAAGATCCTGCGGCCGAGATAAATAAAGTGAGAGCGCGTGCCTATGGCAGTAATTACACTAACGCTTACGCCTACCCGAACCAGGCGGTGGATAAGGATGCGAAGGAAGCCTTGCTGCGGGAGCGGCTGCTGGAATTCGTGTTTGAAGGTAAGCGCTGGTACGACCTGCGCCGCATGGGCGACAACTACGTGTATAAATACACGACGCTCAAATCTGCCGAGGCGTATAAACTGCTCTGGCCAATCGACCGCAACTCCCTCACCAATAACCGCAGCCTGGTGCAAACGCCCGGATATGCGCAGTTTTAGCATTTTTAAATTACAGATATGACGATAGAGCATTTGAGCAAATTGATTGCTGCGCCGTTTACACCCATGCATCCGGACGGTTCCCTGAACCTGGATTTGATACCGGCTTATTATGCCATGCTGAAGAAGAATGGCGTCACCGGCGCTTTTATTAACGGCTCCACCGGCGAAGGCGTGTCCACCACGAGCCGGGAAAAAATGCTGGTGACCAGCGCCTGGGCCGCTGCCGCCAAAGGCGATAAAGATTTTAAAATCATGACGCTGGTAGGCGGCACCAGTTTGCAGGACTGCATAGACCAGGCCCTGCATGCCCGCCAGGAAGGGCTGTACGCCGTATCGCTGACGGCGCCCTTTTACTTCAAACCTGCCAGCGTAGGGGTGCTGGCAGAGTGCTGCGCAATGGTGGCTGCCGCTGTGCCGGATATGCCGTTTTATTACTACCACATCCCCGTGCTGACGGGCGTGGGGTATGCGATGGCCGACCTGCTGAAAGCGGTAGACGGGCAGATCTCCAACTTCGCAGGCGTGAAATATACCCATGAGGATTTCATGGATTATCAAAGCTGTATCAACTTTCAACATAAGAAATATGATATGCTCTGGGGCAGGGACGAAAACCTGTTGGCTTCCCTGGCCGTAGGCGCGAAAGCCGGCGTGGGCAGTACTTTCAACTATGCCGCGCCGTTGTATTACCGCCTGATGGATGCTTTTGCCGCAGGGGATCTGGCGCTTGCGCAGCGGTTGCAGCAGCAGTCGATAGACATGATTCGCCTGCTGGGCAAATATGGCGGTATTGCTACCGGTAAAGCCTATATGAAAATGATCGGGCTGGACTGCGGCGGGTTTCGCCTGCCGGTGAAGAATATGACGCCGGTTCAGTTTGAGGCATTTCAGGCGGAGGTGGCGGCGCTTGGGTTTGGGGAGTATTGTTCCAAGTAGGGAGCACTTCTTTTTGAAGCAACCATCGTTAACAGCGCCCGGTTTCCGCCGGGTGCTGTCACCGTATAAAATAATTTTTCGTGAGAATTTTATTGTTACTGATTATGTTATGGGGATTGAACGCGCGGGCGCAGCAACAGGAGGTAAACCACATCTCCTGGTCGGTGGCCGGCCAGCTGCAACCCGGCGTGGCCGGCGCTTTTGCGGGCATTGCCGGCGATCGCCTGCTGGTGGCTGGCGGGGCCAACTTCCCGGATGCTATGCCATGGGAGGGAGGTAAGAAGGCTTACCATGATGAAATATTTGTACTGTCCCGCCAGCAGGAGCAGTTCACCTGGGAGGCTGCAACGCATTACCGCCTCCCGCAGCCAGTGGCCTACGGCGCCAGCGTTACGCTGCCGCAAGGCGTATTGTGCATCGGCGGGGAAACCGCTGCCGGCCTGTCCGCCGCGGTGTATCTGCTGCAATGGAACGGCAGTGTGGCGGTTACCACTTTCCCTGCCTTGCCTGTACCTACGGCCAACGCAGGAGCGGCGGTACTCGGCACGCAGGTGTACTTAGCCGGCGGGGAAACGCTCAACGGCCCTACAGCCGCCGTATGGATGATGGATGTAGCCGCCGCCAGACCGGTATGGAAACAGGTAGCCTCCCTGCCAACAGTGCGTTCCCATCTCCAACTGGTTACACAGTCAAACGGGGAATACCCATGCCTATACGCCATTGGCGGCAGAGCCGCTACCAATAATGGCATCAGTGAGCTCAGCGGGGACGTGTACCGTTATACGCCTAAAACAGGCCAATGGACCAGCGCCAGCCCCGTCAGCGATGGTAAAGCAATGCTGCATTGGTCCGCCGGCACGGCATTGCCCTACGGTAGCACCTACATCCTGCTCACCGGCGGGGACGACGGGCAGCTGTTCCACCGCATCGAAAGCTTTAACGCCGCCATCAAAGCCGCCGGCAGCCAGGCGGAAAAAGACAGGATTGCTAACGAAAAACTGGCGCTGCTCCACAGCCACCCGGGTTTCAACAGGAGCCTGCTGCTGTACAATACCGCTACGGACGTATGGACTAAATTAACGGACCTCCCGTTCCCCGCGGCCGTAACCACCACCGCCGTGAAATGGAACGATGAAATATTCATCCCTTCCGGGGAGGTAAAGCCCGGAACCCGCACCACCGCCGTGTACAGGGGTGTGGTGAGCCGGCCCTCCTTCTTCTCCACGCTGGATTATATCTTACTGGCTGCCTATTTTGTGCTGATGCTCGGCATCGGTATCTGGACCAGCCTGAAGCAAAACAGTACGGCAGACTATTTCAAAGGCGGGCAAAAAATTCCGGGATGGGCCACGGGTTTAAGCATATTCGGGGCTAAGCTCAGCGCTATTACCTTTATCGGCATCCCTGCCAAGACCTATGCTACAGACTGGACTTACTTTTTTCTCCTGATGACCATCATCATGATCATGCCGGTGGTGGTGCGTTATTTCATCCCGTTCTATCGCCGGCTGGGCGTCACTTCCAGCTACGAGTTCCTGGAAAACCGCTTCAATTACAGCGTGCGCGGCATTGCCGCCATGATGTACATCCTGCTGCAGCTGGGCCGCATGGGCATCGTGATCCTGCTGCCCAGTATAGCCCTGAGCGTTGTAACGGGCATAGACGTACGAACAAGCATCGTCGTTATGGGCGTGGTGAGTTTGTTCTATACCGTGTTAGGCGGCATCGAAGCGGTGATATGGACGGAAGTGGTGCAGGTCATCATCCTGCTGACCGGCGCGCTGCTCGCGCTGGTGCTGATTCCGCTGGACCTGGATCATCCGCTGTCCCATAACCTGCATACCTTACAAGCTTACCAAAAGCTGCAACTTTTTGACCTCCGTTTCGATTTTACCAGCAGCACTTTTTGGGTGGTGGTGATCGGCGGCTTCGCGCTCAACCTCATCCAGTACGGTTGCGATCAAACGGTGGTGCAGCGCTATTTAACCACGACGGATGAAAAGACGGCCGTGAAAAGCCTGCAACTCGGCGCCTGGCTTACCTTGCCGTCTACCATCATCTTTTTTGCCATCGGCACGCTGCTGTTCCTGTTTTACCGGGATCATCCCGCGCAGGTGAACATTGCGCTTAACAACCAGGATACGATTTTCCCCTGGTACATTGTGACGCAGCTGCCCAAAGGCATAGCAGGACTGGTAATCACCGCCATCTTTGCCGCGGCCATGGGGAGTTTGAACGGCTCCGTAAACGGCGTGGCCACCGTGGTGGTAAATGATTTCTTCAGGCGGCAGCTGCCCGGCCGGGCGGATAAATACTACCTGAAAACCGCCAGGATAGTGACGCTGGTAGTGGGCCTGTTTGGCACGCTGGTGGCCTGGATGATGGCCTCCTGGGGCGCTACCTCCCTTTGGGATGAGTTTAACCTCATCATGGGCCTGTTCACCGGCTCCGTGGGCGGGCTGTTCCTGCTGGGCATCTTCTTCAAACGTACTACGGCCAAAGGCGCTATCATCGGTTTTGCAGTGAGCGCCGTGGTACAGGTACTGCTGCTGCGGTACACGCAAATACACCTGCTGATGTACGCTTTCACAGGCCTCGTGGCCTGCGTGCTGGCAGGGTTGATCTTCAGTTTCCCGGATAAAAAAATCAGACATGGCATATACGAAAGAACAGTTGCGCGCGCTGTATGAGTTTTATAACAGCCAGTTGCTGGAAGATACGCTTCCATTCTGGTTTCCACGGTCTATCGACCAGGAATATGGCGGCTATCTCCTCATGCGCGATGAGCAGGGCCGGCTCCTGGATGATGACAAGGCCGTATGGATACAGGGCCGCGCCGCCTGGCTGCTGGCCACATTGTACAATACCGTGGAGCCCCGGCAGGAATGGCTGGATGGCGCTAAGACAGGTATCGATTTTTTGCTGAACCACTGCTTTGATACGGATGGCCGCATGTTCTTCCACGTTACACGGGAAGGCCGCCCCATCCGCAAACGCCGTTACTTTTTTTCCGAAACCTTTGCCGTAATCGCCATGGCCGCTTATGCGAAAGCCAGCGGGGATGCGGTGATTGCGGACAAAGCCCGGGAGCTCTTCGGCAAATGCATTGCCTACGCTACCACCCCCGGATTGCTGGAGCCCAAGTTTACGGATGTGCGGCCGGCAAAAGGCATTGGCGTGCCCATGATCATGATCAACACGGCGCAGCAGCTCCGGGATACCATTGGCGACCCGCGCTGCGATGCCCGGATCAGCGCCTGGATCAGCGAAATTGAAAACGATTTTGTGAAGGATGATATCCGCTGCGTGATGGAACAAGTGGCGCCGGATGGCAGTATTATCGACCACTTCGATGGCCGTACCCTAAACCCCGGTCACGCCATTGAAGGCGCCTGGTTTATCTTGCATGAAGCGCGCCACCGCAACAATGATCCGGCGCTGATCCGCCTCGGTTGCCGCATGCTCGACTACATGTGGGAGCGGGGTTGGGATGAGCGATACGGCGGCATCCTCTACTTCCGGGACGTGTACGGCAAGCCCGTGCAGGAATACTGGCAGGATATGAAATTCTGGTGGCCGCAAAATGAAGCAATTATTGCTACCTTGCTGGCGTATGTGATGACGGGAAATGAAAAGTATGCGGACTGGCATGCAAAGATTCATCAATACGCCTACCAACATTTTCATGATGCGGCAAACGGCGAATGGTACGGCTATCTGCACCGGGATGGCCGCGTGAGCGTGACCCTGAAAGGGAATTTATTCAAAGGGCCTTTCCACCTGCCGCGGCAGGAGTGGTACTGCGCCCGGTTGTTGCAATCCTTCATTTAGTATGCTTATTTGGAACATGAACAAGTTATTTACAATTATTTTATTGGCCTGCGGCCTGATAGCCCGCAGTCAGTCGCCCGTGACCGTGTACAAAAGCGGTACGGACGGCTATAAGAGTTTTCGTATCCCCGCCATCGTTAGCCTGCCGGATGGAAAGCTATTGGCTTTTGCGGAAGGCCGGGTGAACCACGCGGGAGATTTCGGCGATATTAACCTCGTGCTGAAAACCAGCACGGACAACGGTAAGAGCTGGTCGCCCCTGCAGGTGGTAGTGGACTATGACAGCCTGCAAGCGGGCAACCCTGCGCCCGTGGTGGACCTGACGGACCCGCAATATCCCAAAGGGCGTATTTTTCTTTTCTACAACACCGGCAACAACCATGAAGGGGAAGTACGCAAGGGCAAAGGGCTGCGCGAGGTATGGTACATAACGAGTGCGGATGGCGGCGCAACCTGGTCCGCCCCGGTGAATATTACCGCGCAGGTACACCGGCCGCGCCAGCCGCAGACCAACCCGGCTTACGATTACCCGGAGGATTGGCGCAGCTATGCCAACACGCCGGGGCATGCGTTACAGTTCACACAGGGCCTCTACCGGGGACGCATATACGTTGCCGCCAACCATTCCCAGGGCGCGCCGCAGTCGCGCTTTACGGACTATGCGGCCCACGGCTTTTATACGGATGATCATGGCAAAACCTTTCACCTCGCGGCCACGCTTCCTGTGCCGGGCTCCAATGAATGCACCGCGGCGGAGCTAAGCAACGGCCGGCTCATGCTGAATGCGCGCAACCAACAAGGGGAGAAGCGGCAACGCATTGTAGGCATCAGCAAGGATGGCGGCGCCTCCTGGGATACTACCTACTTTGATCCGCAACTGCCGGACCCCGTATGCCAGGGCAGTATCCTGAACATCGGCTGGAAAAAGAAGAAAGCGGTGCTGGCGTTTGCCAACGCGGCGGATACCTTGCAGCGCAATCATCTCACGGTGCGCATCAGTTATGACGAAGGAGCAACCTGGCCGGTAACCATCCCGGTGGCGGCTACGGACAACCGGAAAGGGGATTATACCGCGTATTCGGACCTGGCGCTGCTGCGGAACAAGCGCCTGGGGATACTGTACGAATACAAAGGGTATAGCGAAATCGTATTCCGGGAAGTAAATGCGAAGTGATGAGGTGGACGATCCTGCTTTTATTTTTATCCTTACAATTGTCCGCCCAGCGGCCCGCGCTGATTCCCCGGCCGCAAACGCTGCATTGGCAGGCCGGCGGTTTTCCCCTGCGCCAGGCGGTGAAAATCTGCTATGATAGTGGGTTTGCAGCCACGGCGGCGCAGTTACAGCAATGGCTGAAGGATAAAGGCATCCGTGCCGAAGTACGCGCAGGCGCTGCCGGCGGCGCTAATATCTCTCTCCAAGGAAACAAACATATTACTAACGGGGAAGGGTACACGCTACAGGTAACGCCTGCGAAGATCGTGATTACGGCGGCAACGGACCACGGCATGTTCAACGGCAGCCGTACCTTACGCCAGCTGCTGCAGGGGGGCGTATTTGCGGCCTGCGAGATCGCCGACAGTCCGGCCTTTCCGTGGCGCGGTTATATGGTGGATGTTGGGCGGAATTACCAATCCATGCCCCTGCTGAAGCAGCAGATCGATAAAATGGCGGACTACAAACTGAACGTATTCCAGTTCCATTTCACGGAAGATATTGCCTGGCGCTGGGAGGCGCCGGGCTTTCCTGCGCTGACGGCGGACAGCAATATGATGCGCCAGAAAGGCCGGTATTATACCAATGCGGATATCCATGAGTTGATGCGCTATTGTGCGGAACGGCATATTCTTTTCGTTCCTGAAATCGACATGCCGGGCCACAGCGCTGGCTTCCGGCGGGCGACGGGGTTTGACATGCAGTCGGACAGCGGGATGCATTATTTACGCCGCATAGTAACGGCTTTCATCCGGGAGTTCCGCCCGCCTTACCTGCACATCGGCGGGGATGAGGTGAAGATCACCAACAACAACTTCCTGCCGGAAATGATCCGCATGATCAACGGTATGGGCGTGCAAACCATCGGTTGGGACCCCGGCGGCAATATCCCGGCAACTACCATCCACCAGCTATGGATGCGGGATGCGCCGGCGCGGGGAAATACCCGTTACCTGGATTCCCGGCACCTGTACCTCAATCATATGGACCCGCTGGAAAGCGTGCCCACGATTTTCCAACGCCGTATAGGCGATCGCGTTAGTGCGGATCAAAACGTACTGGGCGGTATTATTTGCCTCTGGCATGACCGCAAAGTGGCTGCAGAGGAGGATTTACTTGCCATGAACCCGGTATATCCCGCGATGCTGGCGTTTGCAGAGCGCAGCTGGCGGGGCGGCGGTACTATCGGCTGGAAGGCCAACCTGGACCTCCGGGATGCCGCCATGGTGAAGGATTTTGACGATTTCGAACAGCGCCTGCTCACGCACCGGCAACAATATTTCAAAGGGCTGCCTTTTGCATACCAGCCGCAGCAAACGAAATGGACGCTAACGGGAAAGGATACACGCGGAAATATAGTATCGCGCATTCCCGCAAGGGGCGGCACTTTGGTGCTGCGGCATTTCTGGCATCCGCTCGTGGAGGGATTGATTCCCGCAGGGCTGGATACCCTGCAATGGACTGCTACGGCCAGCTTTTACGCGGATCGCGACACGCTGCTGCCCGTGTGGATTGGGTTCAATAATTTGTCCCGCTCCTATTTCAGCAATACCCCTGATGCCGGCGCCTGGGACAACAAGGGCAGCCAGGTTACCGTCAACGGCCAGCCTGTGCCGCCGCCGCAGTGGCAGCATGCCGGCCGCAAGGGCGAAGGGGAGTTTCCGCTGACGGATGAAGGCTATGAATACCGCCCGCCTTCCATGGTTCCTTTTCGCAAGGGATGGAATGAGGTGGTGTTGCACCTGCCGCGCGCGGTGGGGAAAGCGGCCGACTGGCAGAATCCCGTGAAGTGGATGGGAACCTTTGTACCGCTGCAGCAGCCTGCTTTTGCGCTGTCGGACTACTTCACGGATCATATGGTGTTACAGCGGGATAAGCCCATGCAGATTTTCGGTACCGGCCTGCCGGGCACGGTGCTGCGGATCCGGTTTGGCAATCAATTAACCGTGGCAAAGGTGAAGCAGGATGGGGCGTGGATGGCTGTGCTGCCTGCATCTGCCGCGGATACCACGCCGCAAGTCTTATCTGTTACGGACGGCCGGCGTACGATCAGTTGTTATGACGTACTGGTCGGAGATGTGTGGGTATGCGCGGGCCAATCCAACATGGAGTTTACGATGGCGCAGGAGGCCCATGCCAGGGCCGCGCTGCCGGCGGCTGCCAACCATTTGCTGCGGTTAATGCAGCGGCAGAAAAATACCAGCACCTACAACGTGCCTTATACGGTGAAGGATACGGTTTTCCTGCATCCGGAGCAGTATTACAGCGGCAGCTGGCGGGTATCGGATAGTGTTACAGCAAGTGTGTTTTCCGCCGTTGGTTTTTATTTTGGGGAAAATTTAGTGCAGCGGTTGCATATACCCGTGGGACTGATAAATATATCCGTTGGGGGTAGTCCGGCGGAGGCCTGGTTACGATCCGGAGCGGCTGCCCATCATAACGCGGGGAACGTGTTCGCAGGCAATTGGTGGACCAACAAAGCATTGGAACCCTGGTGCATTCAGCGCGCGCATGAAAACCTGGATGCGCTGCTGCAAAAAAATATTTCGCTGCCTGCCAATGAATACGGCTACCGGCACCCGTTTCAGCCGGGCTTCCTCTACGAGGCCGCTATAGCCCCGCTAACGCAGATGCAGGTAAAAGGTATCATCTGGTACCAGGGCGAAAGTAACGCGCTGAGTAAGGAGCGGGTGATCCAGCACGGGGAGTTGTTTCCTTTGCTGGTGGCGGACTGGCGGGCGCAGTGGCATTCCCCGCAGCTGCCTTTTTATTTTTGCCTGCTGTCCGGCATCAGTACGGAAAAAGGTTATCATTCGGAATACTGGCCGCTGTTTCGTGCGCAGCAGCTCCGTATGGCGGATAGCATTCCGTATGCGGGGATGGCCGTCACCAGCGACGTAGGGGACCGGACGGATGTGCATCCTACGGACAAGCGCACCGTGGGTACCCGGCTGGCGCGCGTGGCATTGGCGCGTACATACGGATACCGGCTGGCCTATCGTGGCCCGGCGCCTGAAAGCGCAGTGCTGCGGGGCGATACTGCCTTTCTTACCTATGATAAAAAAGAAAACATTACTACGGCGGACGGGCAGCCTCTTAGGGGATTTTCCCTGGAAGACGGGCGGAAGCTGCATGCGGTGATGACAGGGCATGTTATCCGGATACCCGTACCTGCCGGTACCCGGGCGGTGTACTATGGCTGGTCGCCCTTTACGGATGCAAACCTGGTGAATGGAGATGGGTTGCCGGCGAGCACTATGCGTATTGAATTACGCCCAGAGCCACGCCTGTAGGGCGCTGCCGGCTGAATTTCATTCGGGGGAAAATATCCCCCGAAAGCCCCCCCAACGTGTCGCGCTAAATACCTATATTCGCAGTTTCAATTTGACACTGAATGGCCCAACCAGATAGCGCAAATGTCATCTTTCACCTGGCGGCAGATTTTGTTAACCAGACCAACCGCCATATCTTCCTGACAGGTAAGGCAGGTACAGGAAAGACTACATTTCTGAAATATATAAAAGAACATTCCCGCAAAAACACGGTGATCGTTGCACCTACCGGTGTAGCCGCCATCAATGCGGGCGGTGTGACTATGCACTCTTTCTTCCAGCTGCCTTTCGGCCCGTATATCCCGGGTACGAAAAGAGGCTTTTCGGACGATGGGGTGAGCAGTACGGACAGGCATTCGCTTTTCCGCAACATCCGGTTTACGAACGATAAGAAGTCGCTCCTGCAGGAACTGGAACTCCTCATCATCGATGAGGTGAGTATGGTGCGTTGCGACATGCTGGACGCGATTGACCAGATCCTGCGGCATTTCCGGAACAAGCCGCTGCAGCCGTTTGGCGGAGTGCAGGTGCTCTTCATCGGGGATCTGTACCAGTTGCCGCCCGTGATCCCGGAAGATGAATGGGCGCTGCTTTCCCAATACTATAATTCTCCCTTCTTCTTCGATGCGAAAGCGCTGGAAAACGAAACCCCGCTGTACATCGAGCTGAAGAAAATATACCGGCAAAACGAGCAGGTCTTCATCGATGTGCTGAACCGCATCCGCAACAACGAAGTGGAAGCACAGGACCTGCAGCTGCTCAATGGGTACTACCAGCCGGAGTTTACCGGGGAAGACGGGGAGTACATCGTGCTCACCACGCATAACCGTAAGGCGGACGATATCAACGCCTACCGCCTCAATTCCATGGAAGGGAAGCTTTATCGCTTCGAAGGCAAGATAGAAGGGGATTTCAGCGATAAAGCCCTCCCGACGGAGATGGTCCTGCAACTGAAAGTAGGCGCGCAGGTGATGTTCCTGAAAAACGATATCGCCCAGCCACGCCGGTACTACAACGGTAAGATCGCCACCGTCAAGGAAATTGACGATGAAGAGATCACGCTGGTTTTGTCCGGCTCCCACGAGGAGATGAAGCTGGAAAAGGAAACCTGGCGAAATATCCGTTATCATTACAACGCAGAGGAAAACAGCATCGAGGAGGAGGAAATCGGCAGCTTTACGCAATTCCCGATCCGCCTCGCCTGGGCAATCACCATCCATAAGAGCCAGGGGCTTACGTTTGAAAGGGCCATCATCGATGCGGGCTACGCCTTCGCAGCCGGCCAGGTGTATGTGGCGCTGAGCCGCTGTACCTCCCTGGAAGGCCTGGTGCTGCACTCCCGCATCGGGTTTGGCAGTATTAAGACGGACCCGCGTGTGGTGGAATTCTCCCGCCGGGAAAGCGAACCGAATGAACTGGTGGTACTGCTGGAAATGGAACGTAAAAAATTCCAGGCAAATGCCCTCATGCAGCTGTTCGACTGGTACAAGATGCAGTCGCTCATTAAATCCCATGCCGTATGGATAGAGGATAAAAAGCTGCCGGATTTCGACGCGGCGCTTAAAATCACCCGCTACCTCTCCAGCGTAATCGTACAACAGGCGGAAGTAGCCGCCAAATTCACCAACCAGCTCAAACAGCTGCTGGACGTAGTGGCCCAAACCGGCGAAACGGAGCAGCTGGCGGAGCGTATCACCAAAGCCGTAGGCTACTTTACCAAAAGTATCTATGAAGAGATGATCCTGCCCCTGCGGGAACATATAGAGGAAGTAAAGAAGGCCAAGGCCAAGAAATACCACCTGCAGCTGATGGCGCTGGAATCGGATTTCTGGAACAAGCTCGCACAGGTGTGGGAGTGTAGTTACGGGGACCTGCAGTTCAACGCCGGCCTGACGGACTACCTCGCCAAACGCAATAAGGCGGAAGCGGCGGAAGTGCTGGCCAAAACCAAAGGCAAGGTGGAAAAGGGCAGCAGCCGTAAAGGCACGCTGGAGCTCTTCCTCGGCGGGAAGTCCGTGGCGGAAATTGCCGCCTCGCGCAACCTGGCCCTCAGCACCATTGAATCGCACCTGGCGCAATGCGTAGAGGCGGGAGAGTTAGAGCTGGAAAAATTTGTACCGGAAGGCACCGTGAAGCTCATTATGAACCATATCCGGGACCTCGGCGCAACCGCTGCGGGGCCAATCAAGGAGCGCACGGGGGATGCGGCCAGCTTTGCCCAAATCCGCGCAGTACAGGCTTACATGCAGCGTAAGCAGCGGGAAGAAACCCTGGCAGATTAAAATATTACCACAAAGATGTTAATATAAAATCAGAAACCGGTAAAAATATGCATGGTTTACTATAGTTGCACCCGCTAAATTTGCAGACAACTTATAAATCAAGCATTTTGAAAGTCGGACTTTTTATACCCTGCTATATAGACCAGTTCTATCCGCAGGTAGGCATAGCCACGTTACAGCTACTACAAAAGCTGGGTTGCCAGGTGGCGTATCCGCAAGGGCAAACCTGTTGCGGACAGCCGATGGCCAATTCCGGTTTCGAACATCTTACGCACGGCTGCAACAGCCTGTTTGTAGATCACTTCTCGGGATTTGATTATATCGTTGCCCCCTCCGGCAGCTGCGTGCTCCATATTAAAGAGCATTTGCACGAGCCGGCAAGGGAAGACGCAGCTACCCACATACGTCAGCGCGTGTACGAACTGACTGAATTCCTCACGGACGTACTCAAAGTACAATCCCTGTCTGCCCGTTTCCCGCATAAAGTAGGCCTGCACCAGAGCTGCCACGGGCAGCGCGGCCTGCACCTCGCGCAGATGAGCGAGCTGGTGGACCAGCCTTATTCCAAGCCCGGGCAGCTGCTCAGCATGGTGGAAGGCCTGGAGCTGGTGGAACTCGACCGTAAGGACGAGTGCTGCGGCTTTGGCGGCACCTTCTGCGTAGCGGAGGAAGCCGTGTCCGTAAAAATGGGGGTCGACCGTGTAGCCGATCACGTAAAGCACGAAGCGGAAGTGATCACCGGTACGGACGTGAGCTGCCTCATGCACCTGGAAGGCATTATCAACCGCCGCAAGCAACCGCTGCGCGTAATGCATATCGCTGAAATCCTTAACAATACTATCTGATGAACAGTCATACGTCTGATCACGCCACGCTGGCCGGCAAGTTCAACGAAAACGAACCCCGGGTCAACTGGCATGACGAAACTTTGTGGTGGGTAAGAAAAAAACGCGACCGCATGGCCTGGTCGGTAAATGGCTGGGAACAGCTCCGGCAGGCCGCTTCCGATATAAAAAGACATGCCCTCGGTAACCTGTACGACTACCTCGTGGAGTTCGAACAGCAGGCCATCGCCAACGGCGCTACCGTGCACTGGGCCGCGGATGCTGAAGCGCATAACCGCATCGTGCTGGACATCCTGCAAAAGCACCAGGTGAAGCGACTGGTGAAAAGTAAGTCCATGCTCACGGAGGAATGTCATCTTAATCCGCACCTGGAAGCCCACGGCATCGATGTTATCGATACGGACCTGGGCGAGCGCATTGTGCAGCTGGCGAAAGAACCGCCCAGCCACATCGTGCTGCCCTGTATTCATAAAAAGAAGGAAGAGATTGGGGATTTGTTCCATGAACACCTGGGAACGCCTGCCGGCAATGCAGATCCGCAATTCCTGACCGCGGCCGCGCGCATGCATTTGCGCCAGGAATTCCTGCAGGCAGATGCAGCGATCACCGGGGTCAACTTCGCCGTAGCGGAAACCGGGGAGATGGTGGTATGCACCAATGAAGGGAATGCCGATATGGGCGCTCACCTGGCCAAAGTGCATATCGCCTGCATGGGCATCGAGAAGATCATACCGAAAAGGGAGCACCTCGGCGTATTCCTGCGCTTACTGGCGCGCAGCGCTACGGGGCAGCCCATCACTACGTACAGCAGCCATTTCCGCCAGCCGCGGGAAGGGCAGGAGCTGCATATTGTATTGGTGGATAATGGCCGCTCCCGGCAGCTGGGCCGCGAAGATTTCAGGAACAGCCTGAAATGTATCCGGTGCGGCGCCTGTATGAATACCTGCCCGGTGTATCGCCGCAGCGGCGGGCATAGCTATCACACGGCGGTGGCAGGGCCAATCGGTTCCATCCTGGCGCCGAACCTGGACATGAAAGACTATGCGGATTTACCGTTCGCATCCACACTTTGTGGCTCCTGTAGCAATGTTTGCCCGGTTAAGATCGATATTCATACGCAGTTATATAAATGGCGGCAGGTGATTGTGCAGGAAGGTTATGCCGCTACCGGGAAAAAAATGGGCATGAAGGCAATGACCGCCGTATTATCTTCGCCGGCTACCTTTAAAATCGCCGGCAAGATGGGACGCTGGGTGCTGAAAGCCATGCCGGGAATGGTTAACAACGGATTCAATCCATGGTATAAACAAAGAGATATGCCGGCGCCGCCGAAAATGTCTTTCTCCGAATGGTACGCAAAAAATAATAAAGATGAGCAGCAGGGATAATATATTAAACGCAGTTAAAAAGAATCAACCGGAGTCATCCCCGTTGCCTTCGCTGGAAGGCTTGTCGGATATGCCCGGAGCCTTCGAAGATTATAAGCGGGTGGTAGAAGGATTGGGCGCCGTGGTGGAAGAAGTAAACGGGGAAGAAGATATTATCCGCGCATTGGATAAACATCTCCCTGAAAGAAAAAGAACGTTGGATGCGAGGACAGCCATACAACAGGAATGGATAAACGAAGATCCTCATCTCCTGGAAGATGTGGACGTCGCGCTGGTTCCGGGTCAGCTGGCTGTGGCCGAAAACGGAGCCATATGGTTATCGGAGCGTGAAATGAAAGTGCGCGCCCTGCCGTTCATTACACAGCATCTCGTGCTTATCATCTCCCAAAAAAATATATTACCTACCATGCATGAAGCCTACAAAAAAATAGGCGGACCCGAAACAGGCTTCGGTGTTTTTATTGCAGGTCCATCCAAAACAGCGGACATAGAACAATCCCTCGTACTTGGCGCACATGGCGCGAAAAGCTTGCTGGTACTGGTTACCCCGTGATGAAGTAATAGCTGTTTTATTTTTGATAATATTAAACGTTGCGATCGCGGCGTTTAATATTATCAAAAAAATATCCCCTCTCTCCATTTGTTGGTATAATGTTTGTTCCTACTCAGTGCTTTGAGAAAAAACCATATCGAACTAAGTGATTCAAGTCGTTAGACCATATCATCAGCATTTGCTAACCAGAAAAATTGAAAGACCATGTATCGCAACACAACTTTAGATCAGCTACCAGAGCGGACTGTAGAGAGATGTAAACATCAATTAAAGAAATTACATATTAATTTTCCGTTTCGTTGATAGAGTTTTAGATTTTATTTTCTACTTTGCATTCACTATTGAAAACCGAAAACAAATTCGAAACGTAGGAATGCAAATTTGTTAACTTGTTTAGTCCATACAACGATGGCCTCTATGAAAGCCTTCCACCAGCGGCTGTATAATGGACTGAACGGAGAGAATATTATATAACCATATCTTATTATTGAAACCTATGGTGCGGAAAACATCATGGATCACCCCGTCATGGCTCATTCTGATCCTGGACTTAGGGTGTTCTATCCTCGCTATCAATCTCGCCTTTTTACTCAGGCTGAATTTTGATATGAATGACATTGCGCATTATCCGATTGCGCAAATCTCTTTGCTGGTGCTGGGAGTGAATCTCCTGTTATCGCTGTCCCTGCGGACATACAGAGGCATTGTAAGACATACCGGGATGGCTGATATCAGCCACATCGCGGGCATGAATCTCTTAGGCAGCGCCATCCTCTACACTATCGGTGTCGTGTACACGCAGTACGCTGCGTTCAATATTTTTCCGCTATCCATCATACTGATCTATTTCTTTATCAGCACATTCGCTTTATTGTCGTACCGCCTGCTCGTAAAGTGGACTTTCCGCTATTACTCCCTGCTGCGTTCACGCAATAACGTTAGAGCGGCCATTTATTATACAGGTCCTACCGGTCTGTTGCTGCGGAAGGCATTGTCGGAAGACCCCGCTTCGGAAATCCGCGTGGTGGCCTTTCTGGCGGATAACCCGGCGCATGCAGGCAAGTCTATGGAAGGCCTGCCGATATATGGTGCGGAGTCCGTACAATTACAACGCATGGTGAAACAAACCGGCATTGATACCTTGTTGATCCCGGAAGAAGATATAGAACCCTCACGGCTAAACGAACTCGTGGATGCCTGCATGACGCTGGACGTGAAAGTGCAGAAAGTAGTGCCCGTAAGCCAGTGGATAGATGGTGTAGTAAATAATAGTGTACAGTTGAAAGATATTAATATCGAGGACCTGCTCGAAAGGGCGGAAATCAAAATACGCAACCCCCGTATCAGCGAAGAGCTGAAAGGAAAGAATGTACTGGTAACCGGCGCGGCCGGTTCCATTGGCAGCGAGATCGTAAGGCAGCTGGTGAAATATGAACCGGCCCTGATCGTACTCTGCGATAAAGCAGAATCCCCGCTGCATGAACTCGAACTGGAACTGGCTGAAAAGAGCGGCAATGTGCAGATCATTCCGTTTATCGGGAATGTGTGCGACAGCACGCGTATGCAGCAGCTGTTCGACATCTATGCACCCGCGATCGTGTACCATGCCGCCGCGTATAAACATGTGCCGATGATGGAAAAGAATCCTTCCATCGCCGTCATCAATAACGTGCTGGGTACGAAAGTGGTAGCGGAGCTGTCCGTAGAATACGGCGTGGAGAAGTTCGTGATGGTAAGTACGGATAAAGCAGTGAACCCTACCAACGTGATGGGGGCTTCCAAACGCATCGCGGAAATCTTCTCTCAATCCTATAATAATTACCTCAACGAACAATTTCAGCGGCCGGGGCCTGTTTACGGCCATCCGCCGACCCGCTTCATCACCACCCGTTTTGGCAACGTGCTTGGTTCCAACGGATCTGTAATTCCACGTTTCAAACAACAACTGGAAAAAGGCGGCCCGCTTACCGTAACGCATCCGGAAATCACCCGCTATTTCATGACCATACCCGAAGCCTGCCAGCTCGTGCTGGAAGCAGGCTCCATGGGGCAGGGCGGGGAGATATTCGTGTTCGATATGGGCAAGCCCATGAAAATTGCCGACCTGGCCCGCAAGATGATCCGTATGGCCGGTAAAGAACCCGGTAAAGACATACAGATCGTGTACACCGGCCTGCGCCCGGGCGAAAAACTCTATGAGGAACTGCTGAACAACGCAGAGAACACCATGCCTACCTACCACGAAAAAATCATGATCGCCAAAGTGCGTACCTACGATTTCCTGGTGGTAAACAAGGAAGTGGAAGACCTCATCGCCGCCGCGCGCAAGCATTACCTCATGCCAACCGTGGCCCGCATGAAAAAACTGGTGCCCGAATTTATCAGCAAAAACTCCTCCTACGAAGAGTTGGACAAAGGGACCATTACGATGTAAACACCGGCGGACGCTAACGTTAACGCCTATATAAAAATTGAATAGTGATTATGATTGTAACAAACGAAAAACGGACAGATGCAATGCAGCCCAGGTACAGATCTCTGTACTGGCTGCTGCTACTGGCCTCCTTTGGCATGTTTGCCTGCAGCACACCCAAAAACATTACTTATTTCAAGGATCTGTCAGATACACTAAAAAATACGGAAGTCACCCAGGCTATCTATAAAACTCCTGCCATCCAGGTGGATGATATCCTCCAGGTGACCATCCAAACGCTCGACCCGAACGCGACGGCCATGCTCAACCAGCAGGGCCAGACGCAACCCGGCCTTGCGCCCGCCGGAACGCCGGTGACCACCATCAACGGTTACCTCGTGGATAAGGACGGCAACATCTCCCTCCCCATGATAGGCAAACTACAGGTAAAAGGTAAATCCACCGATGCGGTAAGGGACGAAATCCAGGCTAAAGCCGCCACCTACTATAAAGATCCGGTGGTAAACGTACGCTTCGCCAACTTTAAAGTAACTGTACTGGGAGAGGTAACCAAACCATCCTCCTACATCATGCCTAACGAAAAGGTAACCTTACTGGACGCGCTGGGCATGGCAGGGGACCTCACCATCTACGGCAAACGCGAGAACGTACTCCTCATCAGGGAAAATGATGGCAAAAAGGAATTCGTTCGCTTTGACCTTAACAACAGCAACCTGTTCACTTCCCCTTACTTCTATCTGCGTCAGGGAGATGTGATATATGTAGAGCCCAATAAAAATAAAGTGGCCTCCACAGATATGCAGCAGGTGAAACGTATTTCAATAATGGCCTCTGTACTGTCGCTGCTGATTGTAGTGGCATCCAGGATTAACTTTTAATCATTTACCATGCAGGAGAATAAATATCAATCATTCAACGGGAAGTACCAGGTAAATGGCAACGGCCATGCCTCCCAGCCGGAAGCCTCTTTCGATCTGCGTAAACTGCTGGACCGCCTGGCAAGGTCGTGGTACTGGTTCCTGCTCAGCGTGATCCTCACCTGCGCTCTGGGATTCATTTATCTGCGCTACGCCTCGCCGGGATATAAGATCAACGCCAAAATACTCGTGGAAGACCAGGCCAAAGGCACGGATATTCCCGGCGCTGAAATCCTTCAGCAGATGGAAATGTTTAACAACAAGAGCAGCGTTGATAATGAACTCGAGATTATCACCTCCCGCTCCCTGATGGAAAAGGTGGTGAAAGACCTGCACCTCAACGTGCGGTACCTCATTGAGGGCAGGCTCAAAAAAACGGAATTATTCGGCAACGTGCCTTTCACCATGAACTGGCTTTCGTTGAAAGACAGCGTGGCCGTGGCTAACTATACGCTTAAACCGCTGGGGAAAGACAGCTTCCTGCTCAGTACGCCGCAGTGGAGCCGGCATGCCGCCTGGGGGGATACCATGCAGGTAACCTCCGGCCTCGTGCGGGTAGACCGTAACGCCGCCTTTGCGCTGGACCACAATGAATATACCGTGGAAGTAAGCCCGGTGGACAAAACCGTGGCGGACTATCAGCGCCAGCTGGAAGCAGGCATCCCGAACAAACAGGTAAGCACCATTGATCTCTCCCTGTCCTCTTCCATCCCGAAGAAAGGGGAACTGGTACTCAACAGGCTCATAGACGCGTATATGCGTGCCAGTGTGGATGATAAAAACCGCATTGCCGACAGTACCATCGCCTTTATCGATACCCGCCTCGGCATCGTTACCGGGGAGCTCTCCGGCGTGGAAAAGAACATCCAGCGCTTCAAGGAAGCCAACCAGCTGGCCGATATCAGCGAACAGGCCAAGCAACTGGTAGCCGGCAGCGGCGATTCCCGCAAGCAGCTGATCGACCAGCAGGTGAAACTGAACGTGGTGCAATCGCTGGAAAACTATGTTAAAGACGAAAAGAACAATAAAAGGGTAGTACCTGCGGCCATCGTCGTACAGGACCCTACCTTCATCAGCATCGTTGAAAAATACAACACCCTGCAGCTGGAACGCGAGCGCCTCCTGCTGGCCAATACGGAAAACAACCCGATGATCCGCAATATCGACGGGCAGCTGGCCGGCCTCCGGGGCGACCTCCTCAGCAACCTCTCCACCTTCCGCAAAGGGCTGGAACTGAGCCTTAGCGCGCTGCAGCAGGACGCCGGCATGATCAACTCCCAGATCAAAAAAGTGCCGGGAACTGAAAGGGTGTACCTGGATTACTCCCGCCAGCAGGCGATCAAACAGGAACTCTACCTGTACCTGCTCAAAAAACGGGAAGAATCGGCGATCTCCAAGTCGTCCAACCTGGCTATCGCAAAAGTGATAGACCCGGCTAAAAGCGACCCTAAACCCTTTAAACCGAAAGGTTTGTTTATCTATCTGATCGCCTTTATCTTTGGTATGGGCTTACCGGCAGGACTTTTCTACCTGGGCGACCTCCTCAACAGGCGTATCCGCAGCAGGGAAGAAGTGCAGTCCCTCACCCCGGTGCCTGTACTGGCTGAGATTGGCCATAATACGGAAGAAGAACTGGTAGTGGTAAGGAAAGACGTAAGAACCCCGCTGGTAGAACAATTCAGGGCTTTGCGCACCAACCTGCAGTTCATCATGGCCAACCCGCAGGAAAAAGTGATCCTGCTGACGTCCAGTATGAGCGGTGAAGGAAAATCCTTCGTAGCCACCAACCTGGCAGCCGTGATCGCCCTTTCAGGCAAAAGGGTGCTGCTGATGGAAATGGACCTGCGCAAACCGAAAATTTCAGAAAACCTGGGCCTCAGCAACCACACCGGCTTCAGTACCTACGCTATCGGTAAATCAGCGCTCGACTCCGTGCTGAAACCTTCCGGTATCCATGAGAACTGCTGGCTGATGTCGTCCGGGCCCATCCCGCCAAATCCGGCAGAACTGCTGCTGATGGAAAATACCGGCCTGCTCTTTGCAGAGCTGCGCAAAATGTTTGACTATATCATTGTTGATACCGCACCGGTAGGATTGGTGACCGATGCGCAACTCCTCGGCCGCTTCGCGGATGCATCGCTGTACCTGATGCGCCAGGGATACACCTTCAAGGAACAGGTGAAACTGACGAGGGACCTGCAGCAGAAAATGCCGCGGCTCAACATCATCCTCAACGATGTGAAACAAGGCACATCCTACGGCTATGGCTACGGTTACGGCTACGGCTATATGGAAGAAGCAGACAACAAACCAGTAATGAAAAAATTAAAAAAAGTATTCAGCAAATAATAAATTTTTGAAAACACTATGAATCAGGATATCAAAATCGGAGTAATTGGCCTGGGCTATGTAGGATTACCACTGGCAGTGGAATTTGCCAAAAAATACAAGGTGATCGGCTTTGACATCAACGCAGCCAGAGTGGCTGAACTCACTGCCGGCAACGATCATACCCTCGAGGTGTCTGCAGAACAACTCAAGGAAGTACTGACCGACTGCACCACGCCAACCGGTTTGTATTGTACCAATGAACTGGAACGGATCGCGCCCTGCAACTACTACATCGTTACAGTGCCTACGCCGGTAGATAAAAACAACCGCCCGGACCTCACCCCGCTTTTCAAAGCCAGTGAAACCGTCGGTAAAGTGCTGAAAAAAGGAGATATCGTGATTTATGAATCCACCGTATATCCCGGCGTAACAGAAGAGGAATGCGTGCCGGTGCTGGAAAGGATTTCAGGGCTGACCTTCAACAAGGATTTCTTTGCAGGCTATTCTCCTGAACGCATCAACCCGGGAGATAAGGAACATACCGTATCCAAAATTCTGAAAGTAACCTCCGGCTCTACCCCGGAAGTAGCGGAAAAGGTAGACCAGTTGTATAAATCCGTGATCACGGCGGGTACGCACAAAGCTACCAGCATCAAAGTGGCGGAAGCGGCGAAAGTAATCGAAAACGCCCAGCGTGATATCAACATCGCTTTTGTAAACGAACTGGCGAAAATCTTCAACCGCCTGGGTATTGATACGGACGAAGTATTACAGGCAGCCGGTACAAAATGGAACTTCCTGAAGTTTCGTCCGGGCCTGGTAGGCGGCCACTGTATTGGGGTGGACCCATACTATCTCGCCCAAAAAGCACAGGAAGCCGGTTACCATCCTGAGATCATCCTGGCAGGCCGCCGCCTCAACGACGGCATGGGCGCTTATGTAGCCCAGGAAGTGATCAAGCTGATGGTGAAAAAGGATATCCCGGTGAAAGGCGCTAAAATCCTCGTACTCGGTATCACCTTTAAGGAAAACTGCCCGGATGTGCGCAACACCAAAGTGGTGGACATCCTCAACGAACTGAAAGATTTTGGTACCAACATCACCGTGTACGACCCATGGGCAACGCCTGCGGAAGTAGAACATGAATACGGCTGGAAGTCCACCCAGGAGCTGAATACCGTATGCGACTACGACGCCGTTATCCTGGCCGTATCCCACAATGAATTTAAAGAGTTAAACATCAATAAGCTCTGTAAGAACCGCGCAGTGGTGTACGATGTGAAGGGAGTATTACCGAAGGAACTGACAGACGCCCGCCTTTAACCGTTGATCTCTTTAAAACAAAAAAATGTACAACAAACCATATCATACCGAAAATATCAGCAACGCCGCTTTCCTCGTAACCGGGGGAGCGGGTTTCATTGGCTCCAACCTGGTGGAATACCTGTTGAAGTACGGCGCCGGCAAGGTCCGCGTGCTGGACAATTTTTCCACCGGCAGCAGGGACAACCTGCAGCCTTTCTTCGATAACCCTGCATTTGAACTGATGGAAGGGGATATCCGCAACCTGGATACCTGCCGCGAAGCAGTGGCGGGAATAGACTATGTGTCGCACCAGGCGGCCCTGGGCTCCGTGCCGAGGTCCATCAACGATCCGGTAACCTCCAACGATGTCAACATCACCGGCCACCTCAATATGCTGGTAGCCGCGAGGGACGCCGGCATCAAGCGAATGGTGTATGCCGCCAGTTCCAGCACCTATGGCGATCATCCGGGACTGCCCAAAGTGGAGGACCAGATAGGTAAGCCCTTATCGCCATACGCAATCACCAAGTATGTAAACGAATTATACGGAGATATTTTTTCCCGCACGTACCAGTTTCACACGATAGGCCTGCGTTACTTCAACGTATTTGGCCCCCGCCAGAACCCGCGCGGACCTTATGCTGCCGTTATCCCGCTGTTCATTGAATCTGCGCTGAAAAACGAAGCGCCTTTCATCAATGGCGACGGAGAAACCAGCCGGGATTTCACCTTTGTGGAAAATGCCGTGCAGGCTAACATCAAAGCCATGCTGCTGCCGCAACTGGATAAACACGAAGTGATCAACATCGCCTTTGGCGAACGGACCACCCTCAACGAACTGTGGGCCGGCATCAGCGCTATGACGGGCGTTACCCTGCAGGCGCAGCACCGCGATGAACGCGCCGGCGACGTGCGCCACAGCCTGGCCAATATCGGTAAAGCCGGTAACCTGATTGGATATAAACCCGAGTTTTCAGTGCAGGATGGCCTCCAACTGGCCGTGAGCTGGTATGCAGCCAACCTGCAGCGCAGTGAAATCTAAATTTTTACCGCAGTAGCGGTTGAAGAACCTTTTTATGAACTTAACCATATCAAAGCTACGACGCAAGTGGTCAGACACTGCCGTGAAATACCGCAGTCATGCCCCTAAGAAGCTGTCAGGAGATCATAAAACCCTCCTGCGCAACTTTGGCGCACTCTCGGTGTTGCAAGGGCTTAATATGATCCTGCCCCTTATCACGCTTCCTTACGTGCTCCGCATCTTCGGAGCGGAAAAATACGGGGTGATCGTGCTGGCCAACTCCCTGCTGATGTACTTCCAGGGCTTTGCCGACTTCAGTTTTAACATCACCGCCACCCGCGATGTGGCCGTACACCGCCACAGCAAACGCATTCTCAGCCTTATTTACAGCCGGGTTCTTTCTACCAAGGCCATACTGGTAATGTTTTCCTTCCTGCTGTTTTTGCCGCTGGTATTGCTGGTGCCGCAGTTTGCGCAAAACAAACTGGTGTTTCTGCTGACGTTCCCCGCGCTGGCCGGGTATGCGCTGTTCCCCGATTGGTTCTTCCAGGGCGTGGAAGAGATGAAAGTCATTACCATCCTTTCCGCCTGCATAAAAATTTTCTTTACGGTCTGCATTTTCGTCTTTATCCGTAAGCCCGAAGACTTCTTCTGGTACCCGCTGTTCCAGGCGTTGGGCTACATCGGCGCAGGCTTGTATGCGCAGTACCTCATGCATACGCGCTACCGGCTGCAGTTCAGGTTCATCGGGTTCGCCCGGATAAAGGAAGTGCTGCGTAGCAACTTCAGCATCTTTATCAACCAATTTCTGCCTAATCTCTACAACAATTCTACCACCTTCCTGCTGGGGATCCTCACGGGTACCTCGGCAGTGGGGGTGTATGGCGCTGCCAAAAGCCTGATTGAAGCAGCAAATGCAGGGCTGAACATCCTGTCGAGAGTATTTTTCCCGTTCCTCAACCGCCGGAGCGGCGCCTTCGGCAAGTTCCAGAAGCTGATACTGGCCGCAGGTATCGCCCTCTGCGCAGGGATTTGCGTATTATCCATTCCTATTACAAAGATATTTCACCTGCAGGGCCGGGAAGCGGTCTGGATCCTTTGCATCATGGCCATCAGCGTGTTCTTCATGGCGATGTACTACTGCTACGGCACCAACTACTTCATTGTGAAGCGGGCGGATAAGCTCGTGATGAAAAATACCTTGTACGCCTCCATCACCGGCTTTGTAATGGCCTTCCCGCTGATCATGCTGTTTTCAGGCGTGGGCGCGGCTATCAACCTGGCCATGGCGAGAGGAATGATGGGCGTGGGCCTCTGGTGGAAATATAAAACTGAAGAAAAATGAAATTAGCCATACATCATACACCGGGATCTTTCAGCGACAGGTGGATCGATTATTGTCGCGCTAACGCGATACCATACACGCTGGTAGACTGCTACCGCAATGATATCATTGCGCAGCTGCAGGACTGTGACGCCCTGCTCTGGCACTGGCACCATGGCGATTACAAAGCGGTGCGCTTTGCGCGGCAGCTGACGTATTCCCTGGAAGCGGCCGGCAAGCTGGTGTTTCCGGATAGTAAAACCGTTTGGCACTTCGATGATAAAGTGGGGCAGAAGTACCTGGCGGAAGCGCTGGGCGCCCCCATGGTACCGTCATATGTTTTTTATGACCAGGAACAGGCACTTCAATGGATCAATACCACCACTTTCCCCAAAGTGTTTAAACTCCGGGGAGGCGCAGGTGCTTCAAACGTGCGCCTGGTAAAGGATGCAGCCACCGCCAGGAAACTGACGCGGAAAGCATTCGGCCGGGGATTTGCAGCCCGGGATCGTTTTAATCGCTTCAAAGATGCGGTGTGGCGGTTTAAACGTGACAAAAACGGGGCTGCTTTTCTCGGTCTGTTTCGTGGCATAGGCCGGATCTTTATTCCTACCATGTACGAAAAAATGCATGGCCGGGAAAAAGGATATGTGTACTTCCAGGAATTCATGCCGGAAAACAAATTCGACACCCGCATTATTGCCATCGCCGGGAAAGCCTTTGCGATCAGGCGTTACAACCGCGAGGGGGATTTCCGCGCCTCCGGCAGCGGCCTTATTGGGTATGACCGCGAACTGTTCGATGAAAGATGCGTGCGCATCACGCTCGACCTGGCGGAGAAAATGCAGTCCCAAAGCCTGGCGCTGGACTTCATCTACGATCCCCGCCAGCAGCCGCTGATCGTGGAAATGAGCTACGGCTTTGCCACAGCGGCATATAACAAATGTACCGGCTATTGGGATGCCGGCCTGAATTGGCACGAAGGACCTTTTGTACCACAGCATTTTATGGTAGATGCCCTGCTCGACCAGATTGCAAAACAAAAACCTGCGTACACATGAAGCCACTACCGGTAAAAATATTGGTAACCATGTTCATGATGAGCCTCCTGTTCCTCAACAAGGAATGGCTGGTGATCTATGGCTGGGGTATTACCATTCTCATGTATTTCGCTTTCTTCCTGGACCTCCATAATGTGAGGACCTTTAATTTCAGTGCCAACGTGCATGGCTACAGGATTTTCCTGCTGGCCATGCTGGCATTGCTTTCAACCTTATGGTCCCCCGATCCGGATGCTACGTTGCAACACTCGCTTGTAATGCTCATCCTCGTTGCCAACAGCTTTGTGCTCTATTATTTTATGGTGAGATATGATCTCTTCTCCACCATGAGTACGCTGGTATTGGTATATTCCTTTATTAACTATTCCCTGGCATTAGGTATTCCGGTATTTGCCTTCCTGGAAAATCACGATGAGGAGATGATGCGTTTTATCGGAACAGAGCTGAATCCGAACTACCTGTCTATCATGCTGATGTTCTCCATCTTCCTCAGCCTGCTGGCATTTCACCGTCATGAGCTGAAATCCAATGCCGCCAAGGGAATCCATATCCTGAACATCCTCCTGGCATTGTACACCATCTTCCTGACGGCCTCCCGTAAAGGGATCGGTTTCAGCCTGCTGCTGATATTTTTCTATTTCATGATTAACATCCGCAGCCTGCTGGGATCGTTCAAAACCATTGCCTTTGCAGCTATTGCCGTAGTGGTGGCATCGTTTTTCCTGAAAGGGGATTTTATCAATGAGAACCTGGCGCCGGCATTTGACCGCATCGGCCGTTTGTTTATGACCATTGGCGGCCGCGATAGCGAAGGCAGTACGGAGGACAGGGTAAGGTTTATCCGCGAAGGCTGGCAGCAGTTCACCGCCAGCCCTATCATCGGCTACGGCGCCGCCAGCTTTAAATACTACTACCATTTTTATGCGCACAATAATTATATAGAGCTGCTTTTCGGGGTAGGCTTCCTCGGACCCATCATTTACTACAGCATTCACTTTTCCATTTTGCACAAGCTCTGGAAACACCGTACAGGCCTGTTTCTGGCAGCATTTGTGCTGGTGTTGATGCTGATGGACATGGGCCTGGTAGCCTATTATGACAAGCGAATCATGCTGATGTTACTGGTGATTATCATCACCGCGGAGAAGGAAATACAGGAGAAAGAGCTCATGGTAAGCCTGCAGCGTTTTCCATTGAGCCTTAACTAACCGTTAAACCTCTTGTGGATGAAAAAGAAAATAGTATTCATATTACCCAGCTTAAAAGGCGGGGGCGCTGAGAAGGTGGTGATGAACATCATCAACTCCCTGGACGCTTCCAAACTGGAAATATACCTGGTGGTGATTTGCCCGGCTTACGATTACATTGACCTGATCACGCAGCAGGTGAAACTGATCAAGCTGGAAAAGCCTACTGCCAGCGCGGGTACCCGCGATCTCTTCAAAGTGCTCAAGACGCTGAAACCCGATGTGGTGTTCACCACGCTGAACCATATCAGCATCATCACCATCCTGATGCGCAAGCTCACCGGCGGCAAATACGTGAATGTAGTACGCCTGCCCACATTGCCGAGCAACAGGCTGGGCGCGGGCTTCAAAGGAAAGTTGGAACGCTTCCTCAACAGCCGCGTACTCCGGCACGCCCATCACGTGATCGCACAAACGGCGCAGATGAAGGAAGAAGCGGAAACCTATTACCGCATCCCGGCAAAAAAAGTCCGCCATATTCCCAACCTGGTGAATATACAACAGGTGGAAACTTTGGGCCGGGAGCTGATTAACGTGTACGATAACACGCGATTCAATATAGTAGCAGCCGGCACGCTGTACTCCGCCAAAGGATTCGATGTGCTGATAAAGGCCATGCCGGCTGTTTTGCAGGCAGTGCCACAGGCAAGGTTGCATATTTTAGGCAGGGAGAATACAGAGCCGGGTTATGGTAATATGCTGCGTAAACTGGTGACCGACCTCCGGTTGCAGGACCACGTATTATTCCATGGCTTCAAATCCAATCCCTACCCGTATTTCCGGGAGGCGGACCTGTTTGTACTCTCTTCCCGGAAGGAAGGCTTCCCGAACGTAGTGCTGGAAGCGCTGTTGCTGGGCACCCCGGTAGTAGCCACCAACTGCGTGGATTTCAAAGGAATTATAGAACCTGGTATCAACGGTTACACCGTGCCGGTAGAGGATGAAAAAGCGCTGGCTCAAGCCATCGTCAACGCACGGCATATGGCCGCGCCAAAATTGACGGTGCGCAACTTTGACTATTCATCATTTTTTATGTCCGTTTAAGCAAATGAAGAACCGTAAAATATTATTTGTGATTACAAGCCTTGGTTTTGGCGGGGCGGAAAGTCAGCTGCTGGGAATCATTCCCGCACTGGCGGACAGGGGGTATGACATCTCCCTGCTTACCATCAAAACCGACCTGGGCTTACTCGGCAGGTTAGATAAGCGCGTGCGCCATTACGACCTCGGGCTCAACGGCGCCAAGGCCATCCTGTCCGCCTTCCGCAAACTCAACCAGGTGATCAAAAAAGTGAAACCGGATATCATTCATACGCATCTCTATCATGCGAACCTCATCGGCCGCTTTGTTAAAATGCGCTATCCCGGTATCCGCGTCATCAATACTTCCCACAGTAATTACGATGCCCGCAAACGGGTGATCAGTCCGTACCTGTTTTACAAACTGACCTCCCGCTGGGTGGATTACCACACCGCCGTATCCGCGCCTGCATTGGAGCTGCTGCACGAAAAAGGCAGTATCGATGCGCAGCGCTCGGCAGTGATCTATAACGCCATCGATGTGGACCGTTTTGCGATGCCGGCGGAAAAGCCGCAGAATCCTGTATTTCGCTGGATCGCCATTGGCCGGTTAATCGAAGTAAAGGATTACAGGAATCTTTTTGACGCCCTGCAACTGCTCCTGCGTTCGGGCATGCACTTCACCGTGGACATTGCGGGCGATGGAGACCTGAAACATGAGTTAAAGGCCCAGGTAGAACTCGCAGGCCTCAACCGGCAAGTGCGTTTCCTGGGGCTGGTCAAAAATATTTCCCACCTGCTCCCGGAATATGACGGCTACGTGATTTCCTCCCGCAGCGAAGGCATGCCGATGGCGTTGCTGGAAGCCATGTCCGCCGGGTTGCCGGTAACG
Organism: Chitinophaga sp. CB10; assembly: GCA_001870995.2. GTDB lineage: Bacteria > Bacteroidota > Bacteroidia > Chitinophagales > Chitinophagaceae > Chitinophaga. The sequence continues at coordinate 300,802 of MLAV02000004.1, read as the reverse complement.
GGCACGGATGTAGGAGGTATCCGCAGCATTCTCGAAGGGGCCGGCGGAGGAGTGGTGGTGCCGCCCCGCGACCCCGTGGCCCTGGGTGCAGGCATGAAGCAGCTCATGACCATGGACCATGCCGCCAGAACGGAATGGGGCAGGAAAAATGCAGCCTTTGTTAAAAATAATTTCGAAAAGTCTATGATCCTCAATACCTGGGAAGCGATATACGAAAACACAAAAGCTTAGTTTATGCGTAGACGTTGTTTTGCATTTACCGCCGCACTCGCCCTCTGGATGGGCTGCTATGCGCAGGATATTTTTCAGTACAGACCTTTGCCTGGTACATACAGTAACCTGTCGGCCGCCGGTCAGTACGCTACTGAAGCGGCGGCGCTGGCAGGTGCAGCCTACGACCTCACCAAAGCATTGCCCGCCGGCTATGTCAGGGATGGGTCGGTGGATTATACCGCGGCCCTGCAAAACGCGATCAATACCAATAAAACGGTGAAGATGCCCAACTTCCCGGTGCTGATCAACGACAATGGATTGCAGCTTAAAAGCAATTCCATCGTTATTTTTCAGCCTAATTCCTCCCTGGTGTTACAGTCCAGCAACAAACCCAAGTACGCCATGCTGAAGTTGCTGAACGTGCAGAACGTGAAGGTCTATAACCCTGTGCTGGTGGGCGACAGGGACCATCACAGCGGTAACGGTGGCGAGTGGGGGATGGGGATCGACATCCGGTCCAGTGATAATATCAATATCTATCATCCCCAGGTGAGTAAGTGTTGGGGAGATGGGATTTACGTAGGGCAGGCGGAAAAGTCAAAGCCCAATACCAACGTGAATATATACTATGCGAACGTGGATAATAACCGGAGAAATGGCATTACCATCGGTTCCGTCAAAGGCCTGAAACTCATCCGGCCGGTGGCCAGCAATACTTCCGGCACCTTGCCCATGGCGGGGATCGATATAGAGCCGAATAGCAGCGCCGAGCAGGTGGACGATGTGCTGATCGACAATCCTGTTACTTTCAATAACGCGAAATATGGCATCGTGGTGGGCCTGGGGCGCTTGCCCGGCCCGGATCAAAAGCAGGTCAACATCACCATCAGCAAACACGTGGATGATGGCAGCGCCAGCGCCTTCTGGATGGGAGGGATGGACGGTAAGTACACCCCGGCCGATAAGCCGCTGGCCGGCAACATCCAGGTGATAGACCCTGTGTGGAAGAACAACAGCATGCCTTTCAAAAGCGCGCGCAATTACGACTTTGCACCGCGGTGCAGGTTCAAAAATATATCTATCCAAAAACCCGGTAGCAACAATGAACTGGACAAACTGAAGAAAGCACAGGCCAACAAGAAAAACCTGGAGATAGAATAACTGAGAAACCGAAAAAATTTAACCATATCACATGAAACTGTTTATCGTTGTAAACGTAGACTGGTTCTTCCTTTCCCATAGGTTGCCGGTAGCGCTGGCGGCCAAAGCCGCCGGTTACGACGTCACCATCGTGACGGCGGATACCGGCCGGGCCGATGAAATCCGCAGCCATGGCCTCAAAGTCATACACCTGCCTTTCAAACGCTCGGGTATGAACCTGAAGGAAGAACTCAACTGTATCCGCCTCTTGTACAACCTGTACAGGCAGCATAAACCGGATGTGCTGCATCATGTAACCATTAAAGTAGCGCTCTATGGCAGCATAGCGGCGCGCCTCTCGAAAATGAAAGGCACCGTCAACGCCATCAGCGGCCTGGGATACAATTTCACCGGCGGCCGTAAAGGGTTGGCGCAGCGCGTCCTCCTCACGATGATGAAATTTGGTTTCCGCGGCGGTAACCGCCACTTCATTTTCCAGAACGAAGATGATGTAAGCGTATTCAAGTCCCTGAAAATAGTGGATGACCGCGATGTAACACTGATCAAAGGTTCCGGCGTGGACCTCAACGAATTTACCTTCGCCCTCAAACCTGCAACTGCCGGTAGGGTGAAAGTAGTGCTGCCTGCCCGCATGCTGCGGGATAAAGGCGTGATGGAATTCATCGACGCTGCCAAGCTGCTGAAAAAGGAGCTGGAACACAGCGCGCAGTTTATCCTCGCAGGGGATGTAGACCACGAAAACCTCGCCGCCATCAGCGCGGAGGAGCTGAACGGGCTTACAGACGGAGATTATATCAAATGGATCGGCTACCAGAAAAACGTGCGCCAGCTCCTGCAGGAGGCTGACCTCGTGGTGCTGCCCAGCTACCGGGAGGGGCTGCCGAAGTCGCTCATCGAAGCGGCGGCAGTGGGCCGCCCTATCATCACCACCGATGTTCCCGGGTGCCGCGAATGCGTCATCCCGGATTATAACGGTTTCCTCGTGCCCGCCAAAGATGCGGAAACGCTCGCCGCCGCGATGCGCCGCCTCATTTTATCCGCTGACCTGCGTAAGGAAATGGGCGCTAACTCCAGGGAACTGGCGGAAAGGGAATTTGGCGTGGACAAGGTAATAGAGAAGACCCTCTACATTTACAGATCATTAGCAAACGTATCGTGATGAATATTTTAATGAGCGGTTACCGTGGTTTTGTGGGTACTAACCTGATGGCCTATACGAAAAATAAGTGGACGGTAACCGGCCTTACCCGGCATAGGTCTTCGTCGGACAAATGCCCGCAAACAATCACCTGGGAAGAGCTGCAGCAGTCGCCGCTGCCGGATGTTGCCGCCGTGGTACACCTGGCCGGGAAGGCGCATGACATGAAGAACGTGAGCTCGCCTAAAGACTACTTTGAAGCCAATACCTACCTCACCCAGCAACTGTTTGACCGCTTCCTGCAAAGCGATGCGCGCTTTTTTTTCTACTGCAGCAGCGTAAAAGCCGCCGCGGATAAAGTCAGCGGGGTGCTCACCGAGGACGTGGAGCCCAAACCGCTCACGCCCTATGGCAAATCCAAACAGATGGCAGAGGCTTACCTGTTGCAACAGCTGCTGCCGCCGGATAAGCACCTGTACATCCTGCGCCCCTGCATGATCCATGGCCCGGGTAATAAGGGAAACCTCAACCTGCTCTATGGTTTCGTTCAAAAAGGCATCCCTTATCCTTTAACCGCTTTCGAAAATAAACGTTCGTTTCTTTCCGTAGAAAACCTCTGCTTCGTGATCGATGCACTACTGGCCGCTGATGGTCGTATCCCTTCCGGTGTTTATAATCTTGCCGACGATGAATCACTGTCTACCAATGACCTGGTGCAGATCATGGAAGAGGTAACGGGAAAGAATATACGGAAACTGCATATCAATCCTTCGTTTATCAGGAGTATGGCCCGGGTGGGGGACTTTATCCGGTTCCCCCTCAATACGGACCGGCTGCAAAAACTGACGGATTCCTATGAGGTTTCCAACGCTAAAATCAAACAGGTGCTGGGGCTGGACAAGCTTCCGCTGGATGCGAGGTCCGGCCTGACAGCCACTATCCGAAGTTTTCAAACCGCCTGATATGACCTATCTGATCATAACCATTATTTTACTGGCGGCCATGCTGGGCTATTTCAAGCTGGCGGACCGCCTCAATATCATCGATAAACCGAACCAGCGAAGCTCCCATACGGAAGTGACTATACGTGGAGGAGGCATTGTATTCCCCCTTGCTGCCTTTGCCTATGGGCTGTGCTTTCACGGCGTTTCCTGGTACACCATCGGCGGCCTCGTGCTGATCAGCGCCATCAGCTTTGCGGACGATGTAAGCAGCCTGAGTTCCAAAGTGCGCCTCCTGGTGCAACTGCTGTCTGTAGCCCTGATCCTGTATGGCATGGGCGCATACAATGCATGGCCTGGCTGGCTGATCGCCGTAAGCGTAGTGCTGATCATCGGCGTGATCAACGCCTATAATTTCATGGACGGCATCAACGGCATTACGGGCCTCTACAGCCTGGTGGCCTTCCTCTGCCTCTGGTACGTAAATACCTACCTGCACCCATTTACGGACAGCGCCTTTATCATTTGCCCGATACTGGCCTGCCTCGTATTCCTCTTTTTTAACTTCCGTACCAAAGCCCGCTGCTTTGCCGGCGATGTGGGCAGCGTATCCCTGGGATGCTGGCTGGCATTGCTGATCCTTTCCCTGGTATGGCAGAGCGGGGAAATCAAATACATACTGGTGCTGGCAGTCTACGGTTGCGATACCGTGCTGACCATCCTGCACCGGCTGCTGCTGAAGCAAAATATTTTCGAAGCCCATCGTTTGCATTTCTACCAGGTACTGGCCAACGACCAGCGCGTGCCGCACCTGATCGTAAGTACCGGCTACGCCATCCTGCAGCTGGCGATCGATGTGCTGCTGCTCAATACCCACTGGGATTTTATTACCACCATGCTGGTAGCCTGCCTGCCGCTTGCAGGAATTTATGTGGCGATGAAAAATAAATTGATGACAAAATCCGTTGCTGTATGAAAAAAGAAGTAGTGATATATGGCGCCGGCGGGCATGCGCGCGTTGTGTCCGCTTTAGTCAGGGATCATAACCATGAAGTGCGTTGCTTTTTTGATGACCAGGAAACCACGGCTACAGACGTGATGCCATACCGGGAGGATGCATTCCCTGATGCTGCCATGATTATAGCCATTGGCAACAATACCGTGCGGCAGCGGCTGGCGGATACAGTCGCCCATCCTTTCGGTACCTTTGTACATGTGGATGCCAGTGTAGACGTGAGCGTTACCCCGGGCGCAGGCACCGTAGTGTTGGCCCGGGCAGTGGTGCAGGCCAACGTGCAGCTGGGCGCACACGTGATCATCAATGCAGGCGCGGTGGTAGACCATGACGCCATCATAGAAGACTATGCGCACATCGCGCCCAACGCCTACATCGGCGGAGGGGCACATATAGAAAAAGGGGTAGTGATTGGCGCCGGTGCGGTGGTAACGCGTTTTGCGCGCGTGAAAGCCAATACGGTGGTGCCGCCGCTCACGCTGGTGGTATAGCGCCCCATGATTAAAGTATAAAGGAAACATGCAATTTTTGAAAGCCCTCGGGGCGATATTAACAGTGGCATTATTGAACAACCCGTCCTTTGCACAGGACATCAGCCTGGGCAACCCTTCCATCGAAGGGCCCCCCAAGGCTGGTAACGTACCAGCCCCCTGGTACAGGGCTTTTCAATCGCCCGATACCCAGCCCGGATACTATGGAATTACGCTGCCTGCATCTGATGGTAAAACCTATGCAGGCTTTATTTTTGGGAACCGCTGGCAGGAAGGCATTGGCCAACAGCTGCCTTCGCCGCTTAGAGCCGGCAGCACCTACCAGCTATCCTTTGACCTCGCATTCCCTGTACGCTATGACACCCTAACGCTTTGTACCGGCGCCATGGCCATTTACGGCAGCAACAGCGCCACCGAACCGGGGGACCTGTTGTGGCAGTCCGGTAGTTTCATACATACGCAATGGCAGAGATATACGGCTAATCTACGGCCGGCAAAGGATTACAACTATATCCAGCTCCTGGCATACCTGCCGCCTTCCTGCGCGGGTAAAAGCTATACCGCCGCGCTGGTGGATAACCTGTCGCAGGCTTTGGCGCAGGCGCCGGACGTTTCATTTGACATACAGCCCACCTGCAAAGGCAAAAGCACAGGCGGGATTACCGTAATCGCCAAAGGCGGTAAGCCGCCCTACGCCTACGAGTGGCAGCATGGCCCGCGCACCGCGACTGTCAGCGGCCTGGCGGAAGGAGAGTACAGTGTAACGGTGACTTCGGCCAACGGTACCCGCGTGACTGCCGTTGCTAACGTTGCCGCCTATACGCTGGATGTAAAGGCCGTGCCCCGCATGCCATTATGTTATGGAGATGCCAATGGCGCGCTCACCTTAAGGCCGCAGAATGGCATTGCGCCGTTCGCCTTTTCATTCGGAACGGATGCTGCTTTCAAAACGGATAGCGTCTACAGCGGACTCACGGCAGGCGCCTATTGCTATGCCGCCAGGGATGCGGTGGGCTGCGCCATGAGCGCTACGGCAATATTGCCGCAGCCCGAGCCGCTGCGGTTTGGCCGCGTCAAAATCCACCATGTAAGCTGCACGGACGTAATGGACGGGAAGATTGTCCTCGGGGGTAACGGAGGCACGCTGCCGTATAGCTACAGTGTCCAAAATGGTCCCTGGCAAACGGACAGTGTATGGAACGGGCTGGATGCGGGCGCTTACCATCTCCGCATAAAAGACAAAAATAATTGTGAGACCGCGGCGGATTCAAGCCTGATCCGTTATATACGGGAATGCGCCGTGTTTGTACCAACGGCCTTTTCGCCTAACCTGGACGGGCGCAACGATCTGTTTCGTGCCAAAGTCCATGATGCGGTAACGGATTTCAGGCTGGCGGTATATAGCCGCTGGGGCGAGCTGGTGTTCGAAACGCGCGACCCGGAAGGCGCCTGGGATGGCGCCTGGCGCGGAAAAAATATGCCGGCGCAGGTGCTGGTATGGGTACTCACCTATACGGACAGCCGCCGGCAGGCGCGCAAGCAAACGGGAACGGTTACACTGGTACGTTAGCGATGGGGATGGCGGCATTTTTAAACGGATAGCTTTCCAGCAGGGCGCGGAGCTTCCTGTTGTTCGCTATGTCGCGTATCGCCTCCAGGTGCTTGTGGTGATGGAGGTCCGTGCCAATGTAGTCGGCCAGCCCTTTCTGTAACAGGTACTCTGCAGCTGTTTTTATGTGTTTTCCATAATAGCCGGTGAGAGATAAGAGATTCACCTGTAGCATACAGCCGCGTTCCCTGTAACGGGCGTACATCTCGGGCTGCTGGTGGTAATAATTGTACCGCTCGGGATGAGCCAGCAGTACCTGGTATCCCGCGGTTTGAATATCGAACAGCCACTGGAATATCTGCGGCGGGGCGGACATGAATGACATTTCCACCAGTACCACGTTCCCGAAAATTTTCATCAAAGGTTGCTGTAATAGCTGCGGCAGCGACTCGTCCAGGTAGTACTCACCCGCATGGCTAAACGAAATGGGGTTGCCGGCGGACTGTAACGCCTGTAATACCTGTTGATAGGGCCCCGCAAGGGTAGCGGCCGAGTTGGGAAATCGGTCCATCATGACGTGCGGCGTCGTTATGATCTGGCGGATGCCCATTTCCTGTAAAGCAGTGATAAAATGAACGCTGGTTGCAACGTCCTGCACCCCGTCGTCTACTGCCGGCAGCAGGTGGGAGTGCAGGTCCGTACCCATAAATGCCAGCAGGGAGCTGGCGTTGGCATCTGATGCATTTTTTTTACGGAAAAAAAACATAAGCGGTTTCGAATAAAGATTACAGTTAAAATGCTGGTCCTTTACATCGAAATTAATGCCACAATCTGTTCCAGGTATAATTGATCGGTTTCGTCAAATTGAGCCAGGTGTTCGCTGTCTACATCCAGTACGCCTTTTACCACACCGTCGCGGATGATGGGCACCACTATTTCAGAACGGGACAAACTGCTGCAGGCGATATGGCCTGGAAACGCCTCTACATCCGGTACAATGAGCGTCTGCGCCTGTTCCCAGCTGGCGCCGCAAACGCCTTTGCCTTTACGGATGCGCGTACAGGCGATAGGACCCTGGAAGGGCCCCAGTACGAGCTGGTCTTCCTTCACGAGGTAAAACCCTACCCAAAACCAGTTGAACTGCTCCTTCAAAGCACCCGCAATGTTGGCGAGGTTTGCTATCAGATCAAGTTCGCCGTCTATCAATCCTTTTATCTGCGGAATCAGTGAAATGTATTGTTCCGCCTTCGTTCCGTTGGTTACTTTTAAATCTTCTGCCATTGGTCAAAGGTAAGCTATTTGCACTTCACAGTATTGTCATTCCTGCCCCCGAACCCATACAAATATTTGCTCATTTTATGATTAATATCGTATATTTAAAGCAGTAACCATTAATACAAACATTTAAACCAGTCTGGATTTCAGCGGCAAAAAAATCTGCTTTACTGCATGCTGAAAGCATAATTAAAATATCTTTGTTGCGCTATGAAACATCCTGAAGTTATACTGGTAAACGAATCCGACGAAGCCATAGGAGCAATGGAAAAGATGGAAGCCCACGAAAAAGGCTTGCTGCATCGCGCTTTCTCCGTATTTATTGTGAATGACGCCGGAGAAGTCCTGATTCAGCAACGCGCGCTGGATAAATACCATTCAGGAGGATTATGGACCAACACCTGCTGTAGTCACCCTTACCCCGGCGAAACCACGCTGGACGCGGCACACCGCCGCCTCATGGAGGAAATGGGTTTTGACTGTCCCCTGCAGGAGATATTTTCTTTCATGTATAAAAATGTTTTCGACAACGGCCTGACGGAACACGAATTCGACCACGTGTTTGTAGGCACGTACAACGGCCCCATTGCAGCAAATACGTCCGAAGTTAACAGCTACAAGTATATGCCTGCCAGCGAAATCCTCGCACTGATGGAAGCCGAACCGGAAAGTTTTACCGTCTGGTTCCACCGTGCATTACCCATGGTTTTGCAACATCTCAACACCACTATCGGCGAAGTTAAAGCATAAATAAACAGTTTTGCCCAACTTTAGATGTTACCTGCACTGACCAGAAAGATCTGTCCTTTTGTGTTGGAGTTGTCCCTTGACGGCACTGCAGGGGAAGCTGCCTGCAGGGACGAATGACCGCTCCGGACGCCGGTACTACTGCCACTCTTGTAAGCAAAACGACTGAATTTTAACTGTATCGTTTTAACCGTTAACCGAATAAGCATCGCGGCCATCGCCGGCGACGAACACCTGCATGCCTGTTCAATTCCTTACTATGCCACCATCAGCGGCCGTATGGCTGCTGCCAACGCTGCATTCTCTAAACTATAATATGTTAACTTTTAAACAATGAGGCACATGAATCTAATCAACCTTCCGCAACTCAGGTATCCTTTCCCTTCCCGCGTGAATGCCCGCGCCGAAGATGCGCAAACTCATATACACCAGTGGGTGCAAAAATTCGATCTCATTACGGACGAGAAAGCATTGTTCAAATTCAACAAGGCCCGCTTTGCATGGCTGGCCGCCCGCGCCTTCCCGGACGCTCCCTTCCCCGAACTTTGCCTCATTGCCGACTTTAACACCTGGCTGTTTTTACTCGATGATCAATGCGATGAAAATACCGCCGGTAAAAAATCTGATTACCTCCGCACCATTATGGCGGGCCTGATGGATATTTTTCATACCAATAAAGTTTATAGGTTGGAAGATGCAGGGCCGTTGCCGGCTTCCCTGTCCGATATCTGGGAGCGCATGCGCGCCATCAGCAAGCCGTCGTGGCGCCTGCGCTTTATCCGCAGTATGGAAGATTACTTTAATTCCTGTATTTGGGAAGCGGAAAACCGCGAGGCCGGGAAAGTACCGTCCGTAAAAGATTACGTACGTATGCGCCCCTTCACCGGCGCCCTCTTTGCCGACGTGGAAGCCATAGACGTCATTGAGAAAATTTACCTGCCGGATGACCTGCTGAAAAATGGCATTCTCCAACGGATGATCTTAGCCTGTAACAACATTGTTTGCTGGGCAAACGATATCATCTCCTGCACAAAAGAAGCAAAAGCAGGGGATGTACATAACCTCGTATTGGTGCTGCAGCACGAACTGAATATTTCCCTGCAGGAAGCCGTGGCGGAAGCTACGCGCATGCACAACGAAGAGCTGGCGGTTTTCCTCGTGCTGGAAAAACTCCTGCCTTACGATGAAACCCCGTTCAGCTACGAACTGATTCGTTATGTGTCAGTATTGCGGAGCTGGATGATCGGCAATTATGAATGGAGCGTGCTTGATACCGGCAGGTACGGCGTGGCCATGCAACAGGTTTTGCATTGATTTGACCGGTGCAGGGTGTATCTGCCAGGGATACACCCTGTTTTGTTGCATTATTTTTTGCCGTACCTCCGCTCGATCAGCCGCCCCAGACCCCAGAAGCTCAGGGCCAGTATGGCGAAGAACAGCCCTTTATTGGTGCGGTCCCAGAGGTATTCAAAATAGCGGGTGTATAAATTGAGCAGGAAGAAGATCACGCCCATATCGCGGATCATGGGGTCTTTTTGTTTTAAGCCCCAGAGGAAAGTTAATACGCATTGCGCGGTAAACACGAATACCCAGGACAGGAGGTGCACCTGCCGCAACTGCTGCCATTCGGACCAGGTGGCCGTATTCCCGAAAATGGAGATCAGCCAGCCAGAGATCAGGAACAGCAGCCAGCCGCCGCTCTGGGTAATATCCTTAATAGGGGCGTATAGCCGGGTATTTTTTACCAGCGTACCGGCCAGCAGCAGGAGGAAACCCAGCACCGCCATGCGGCAGGGGAGGTTCATGCCGAGGAAGTAGGGCGCGTCGCCCGTCACATAATAGGTCAGCTTTACATAGGCCGGAATGAGGGAAAGCAGCATGGCCACCCAAAGCAAACGGGAATGTAACGCCAACGCAAGTACGCCATATATAATGGTAGCCATCAGCCAGAAGGCCCCGTAGTTGCCGCCGAGGTAATCCATGGATTTGCCCAGGTACACCACGGTAACGCCTGTACTGAGTACCGGCAGCAGCCAGAAAAGCTCCCGGTTGAAGGAAAAGCCAAGCTCATGGCGTTTTTTCCGCCATCCCTGGTAACACAGCCCAGCAGTTACGGCGGCAAAAAGGAAGGCAATCACCCCGTCCGTCAGGCTGAATTTCTTACGCAGTATCTCTATCCACTTCTCATCCAGCACCAGGGAGCCAAAGGCCATCAGGGCGCAGGAAATAGCGGCAATGAATATATACAGGGCGATGGTCTGCCAGTCCGTGGTACGCACCTTCACCGATTCGTTCAGCCGCCTGGCCTGATCCTCGCTGATCAGCGCCTGCTGCTGCCATTCGGCAATGGCACGGTGTAATATGCTGGCTTCCTTTTTATCTACCTCTGGCATGCGGATTTTGATAGGGTGAATGAATGCTACAGGCCACTACAACTGCTTGTCCACAATATGTACCGCCCGCAGGGTGTTGCGTTTCTTGATCTTTAACCGGAAATGGTTGAACAAAGCCAGTGCCGGGATGATCCAGTAACTCAGGTACTGGTAATGCACATTGTCAGGAAAGAAGAAGTACACCATGGAAATCACCGTAAATCCCGTGGCCATGGTCAGGAAATTGTACTTGTACCGCTGGTACATAATCTCTTTTTCGGTATAGTGCCCCGGCGCCGTCAGGGAAGGCTTTTTCTGGAAAGCATAATACGCCATCCAGAACATTGCCGCCAGGCAGCCGGCCAGGTTGCAGAGATAAATAAACAGGGGCAGGATAAAGTGTGGCGTAATATGCACCATCGCCCGCGCCGCAAAAGGGAAGGTGATGATGAAGAACAGGAAAAACAGGTTCCTGGTGACCAGCCCATTATCCTGGTGGTGCAATAACCGGAATAATTGCAGGTGCCTGCGCCAGAAATTGACCATGAAGATGAACGTTGCCAGGAAAACCAACGCCTGCATAGACATTGGCCGCAAATAGGTGAGGTAATCGGCTACCGGTACGGCATCAGGGATCTCAGGTAATTTAATATCCAGGATCAACAGGACAATGGACACCGCAAAAACTGCGTCACTAAAGTGAGCTATGCGCACCAGTTCCAGCTCCCGCTGCTCAGTTCTGGGTTCCTTAATAACAGACATTGACATAATAGGAGCGTATCTTTATAAGCTTCGTACCGGCAATATACAAAGTTCCCCCCAAACATCTCCTTTTACTGCCTGCTCATAATTTCTCCGGTTCAACATTTTCATCATTTTATTGTTATCTACCTGATAATCGTCATAGACCGTCAATGATTTTATATGCGTGGCAACCAATTGCTGTTATCTCTGCTGCTAATTACAGGATTTCAGTCTGTTTTCGGACAGGCAGATACCGCTAAAGGCGCTTCCTATGCCTTCAACCTGGAAGAATGTATCAAATACGGGCTACTGCACCACCACGACGTGGTAAATGCCCACCTTGATGTCAACTTTTCAGAGGAACAGGTGAAGGAAGCTACCGGCAAGCTGCTTCCCCACGGGAATATCTCCGCCGCTTTCAACGATAATATGAAACTGGCCACCTCCCTCATCCCCGATATCGCAAATGGTAACTACGATGTGAAAATCCCCGTGCAATTTGGTACCCGGTTTGCATCTTCCGTCACCGGGCAGGTGGATCAGGTGATCTTCAACAGCGATTACTTCCTGGGCCTCAAAGCCTCCCGCGTGTACACGGACCTGGCCCGCAAAACACTGACCCGCACCAATATCGAAACAACGGTAGCCATCTCCAAAGCCTACTATGCGGTGCTGACCAACCAGGAAAATATCCGCCTCACCAAATCCAACCTCCAGCAACTTACCAAGACGCTGGAAGATACCCGTCAGCGTTATGACCAGGGCGTGTCCGAAAGAATTGATGTGGACCGCATCCAGGTATCATATAATAATACGGTTACCCAGGTGACGAACCAGATACGCAACCTCGTGTATTCGTTACAGTTGCTCAAGTTCCAGATGGGTATGCCCCAGGAGGCGCAGCTGACCCTCACGGAAACCGTGCAGGATTTCAACGTGGAAGACTACCTGTCCGACACGCTCAGCTACCGCCCGGAAGACCGCATCGAATACAGCATGCAAAACACCCAGATCGCCCTCAATGAATTGCAGCTGAAAAGTACCAGGATGAAATACCTGCCATCGCTCTCCGCTTTTGTCAACTATGGCTGGAATTATTTCTCCACCGACTTCGGGGACCTGTATAAAACCGGCTTCGGCGCGTCCGTTTTCGGCCTCTCCCTGAACTGGCCCATCTTTACCGGCACAGAGCGCCTCCACCTGATCAGGCAAAACCGCATCACGGTTGAAAAATCCCGGAACGACCTCGATTATCTGGTACAATCCATCAGCAACGAGGTAAAGCAGGCCAATACCGTGTACCTGAATAATAAGGACAACTTTGTTACCGCCAGGAAGAATATGGACCTCACGCAGGGGATATACGACAGGGTAGTGTACAAATATGACCAGGGGGTAAGCACCAGCCTGGATGTGCTGTCTGCCGAAAATGAACTGACCCAGGCCAGGGTAGACTATATCAACGCCATGCTCAACATCCTCATCAGCAAAACTGACCTGGATAAAGCCATGGGTAAAATCAAGTAATTCGTCAATCGTAATTTCTTCTCCATATGTATCTTAACAAATATTCGAACATACTCCTGTTTTCCTCAGCGGTCATCCTCAGCGCCTGCGGAGGGGGAAAGAAGAACCAGCAGGCTATGATGGGTCAGATGAGAGCTACAGTGGTACCCTATACCGTACAGGCCGGAACCTATACGGTAACGGAGAAGTTCCCGGCCACCCTCACCGCCAACAACATCGTGGAAATCCGGTCGGACGTTACCGGCTTCCTGGACGCCATCCGCGTGCCTGATGGCGCCGATGTAAAGAAAGGCCAGGTATTGTATGAAATAGAAAGGAGTCGCTACACCGCCGCCCTGAACCAATCCACCGCCACCCGCCAGCAGGCGGAGGCGGACCTCGCCCAGAAGCAGCGCGACTACGAACGCTATAAAAACCTCCTCGAACACGACGCCATCTCCAAGCAAACCGTGGATCAGGCTTATACGGCCTTGCTCACGGCCAAGGCTAACCTGGCCGCCGCGCAGGCTGCCGTAGCCAGAGCCGGGACGGATGTGAACCACTCCCAGATCAAAGCCCCGGTAAGCGGAAAAATAGGTATCGTGCAGATCAAAGTAGGGGACATCGTGAATGCCGGCCAAACGCTGATCAACACGGTGGTCAACGAACAGCCCATGTATGTGGACTTCGATGTGTCCCAGTCCCGCGTGCAGGAATTCTCCAGACTGAAAACCTCCCCGGGCGATTTTAAGTTCTTCCTGCAGTTCAACAACGGAGAACGCTACAGCGAAACCGGCAAGATCATTACCATCAATAATATTGTAGACCAGACCACCGGTACCGTGAAGGTGCGCCTGCAGTTTGCCAATGCGGACAGGATGCTGACCTCCGGTATGAGCCTGGTAGTGATCATGGAATACCAGACGCCGGCTTCCCAGATCGCCATCCCGGCCAAAGCCATCGTACAAAACCTCTCTGAAACAAGCGTAATGCTGATCAATAAGGATAATGCCATCCAGCAGAAAAGTATTGAACCGGGGCCCCAGGCGGATACCATGCTGCTGATCAAATCAGGGCTGAATGTGGGCGACAGGATAGTGGTGGATGGCTTGCAGAAAGTAAGACCGGGAGATACGGTGAATATTGCCGGCGCTACGCCGCCGGCTAACGCCCCAGCTCCTGCCGGAAAATAAATCATCAAAACTGCATTCACAGCATGATCTCGAAAACCTTTATAGAGCGCAAGAATACTACGATCGTAATTGCTATACTCATCGTGATTGTAGGTTTGATCTGTATGTTTAACCTGCCGATCGCGCAGCTGCCGGACATTGCGCCACCGGTAACGGACGTACGCGCCAGCTATGTTGGCGCCAACTCCACAACGGTAGAGGAAACGGTGACCACCCCCATCGAAAACCAGGTAAACGGTACGCCGGGCGCCATGTATATCCAAAGCGTGAGCGCCAACGATGGTTCCATGAGCCTGACCGTTACCTTCAACCTCGGTACGGACCCGGATATCGCCACGCTGGACGTGCAGAACCGCGTGAGCCTGGCCCTGCCCAGTACGCCGGACGAGGTACGCCGTGTAGGGGTGACCGTTAAAAAGCGTTCCAACGATATGTTGATGGTAATCGCGGTAAACTCGCCTAAAGGCACGCACAGCCGCGAGTTCCTCGATAACTACGTGAATATTTACCTCAAGCCGGAGCTGGCCCGTTTGTCTGGTGTGGGAGATGTAAATGCCTTTTCCCAGGACTATAGTATGCGTATCTGGCTCAATCCCGATAAGCTCGCTGCCCTGGGCCTGACCGCCGGCGATGTGGCAGCCGCCATTACCGAGCAAAACCAGCAGGTGCCGGCCGGTAGCATCGGCGCTCCGCCAATGAACAGGCACCAGGCGTTTGAATATACGGTAAGCGTAAAAGGCCGCCTGGCCACTTCAGAAGAGTTCGGGAACATCGTTATCCGCCGCAGCCCCAACGGATCGCTGGTGCGCCTGCGGGATGTGGCCCGCATCAACCTCGGCTCTTTCACCTACGCTATCGAAGCAAAGGCGGATGGTAAAACCGGCTCCGGTTGCGCCATCTACCTGTCGCCCGGCGCCAATGCGCTGGACGTGAACGACCGCGTGATGGCCCGCATGGAAGAGCTGTCCAAATCCTTCCCGGAAGATATGCAATGGCTGGTGCCATTTGAAACCACTTCCTTCGTAAGGATTTCCATCGAAGAGGTAATTCAAACGTTTATAGAAGCCCTGCTGCTGGTGGTGATCGTGGTGTTCGTCTTCCTGCAGAACTGGAGGGCCACCCTCATTCCGGTACTGGTAATCCCGATATCCCTGATCGGTACCTTCATCTTCTTTACCCTGCTGGGTTTCTCCATCAATACGCTGACCCTCTTCGGGTTCGTACTCGCCATCGGTATCGTGGTGGACGATGCCATTGTGGTGGTGGAGGCGGTGCAGCATCATATCGATTCGGACCTGATGTCGCCCAGGGAAGCTACGTTTAAAGCCATGTCCGAAGTGCAGGCGCCGGTAATTGCCATTGCGCTGATCCTGGCGGCCGTGTTTGTGCCGGTGGCCTTCATTCCCGGTGTGAGCGGGCGCTTGTACCAGCAATTCGCACTTACCATTGCGTTTTCCGTATTGCTGTCGGCATTTTTGGCGCTAACCCTTACGCCTGCACTAACGGCTATTCTGTTGCGGCCTGCCCATCTCACCAAAGAATCCCATGGTTTAAACAAACTGTTTTATAAGTTCAATGTCTGGTTTGGAAAGGTGACGGAGCGATATGGAAACGGCGTGAAACACGCCATTCACCAAACCTGGCTGGTGCTGCTGATATTGGTATGCCTCTTTGCCGCTGCCGCCTACCTCTTTAAGAAAACGCCTACCACCTTCGTGCCGCAGGAGGATATGGGTGCGATGTTCATCGCCCTGGAGCTGCCGGACGCCTCTTCCTCCGGCCGTACCAAGGAAGTGATCGAACAGATCAACCAGATACTGCTGGCCGACAGCGCGGTGAACCACTTCTTCGGCATCGCCGGTATCAACTTCGTGGCCAACGCTACCAAGCCCAACTCCGGTACCTTCTTCGTGAGCCTGAAGCCCTGGGACGAGCGCTACAAGCATGGGGACGACATCGGCACCGTCGTTGGCAGGATACAAGCCAAAGCCGGCCGCATCCTCGGGGCTACCGTGATTTGTATTCCTTCCCCAACCCTCCGCGGTTTGGGTAACTCCGGCGGTTTCTCCTTTATGATGGAGCAAAAGAGCAACCCGGATATGGCGCAGCTGAACCAGGTGCTGGGCCAGTTCCTCATGGCGGCAAACCAGCGGCCTGAAATTGCCCGTGCATACGCCTTCTTCAGCGCCAACACCCCGCAGTTCAACGTGGAGGTGGACAGGGATAAATGTAAACAGCTCGGGGTAGCCGTGAGCGATGTGTTCAGCGCCCTGCAAACATTCCTCGGCGGTTTATATGTAAACGACTTTACCCGCTTCAGCCGCAGCTTCCGCGTGGTGCTGCAGGCGGATTCCCTTTACCGTACCAGCATCGATAACCTGGCCACGTACTACGTGCGTAACAATACCGGCCAGATGATCCCGCTGAGCGCGCTCATTACGAGCAACAAAGGCGGCGGTGCGCCGGTAATCAACCACTTTAACCTCTACCGCTCCATCGAAATCGATGGGGATGCCCAGGTGGGTTACAGCTCCGGGGATGCCATCAAGGCCCTGGAAGAAGTGGCTGCGAAAGTATTGCCATCCAACTTCGGGTACGAGTGGGCCAACATTTCCAAACAGGAAATCGAAGCCGGTAATAAGAGTTTGCTCATTTTCGGTCTGTCCATATTATTCGTATTCCTCCTGCTGACGGCCCTGTACGAAAGCTGGTCTGTACCATTCTCCGTACTGCTGGCCGTGCCGGTGGCCTTGTTCGGGTCTATCCTGGCATTGTCCCTCAGCAAGCAGGCCAACTCCGTATATTCACAGATTGGTTTGATCACGCTGATCGGGTTGTCCGCCAAAAACGCCATCCTGATCGTGGAATTCTGTAAAGAGCGTGTGGACCGCGGTATGCCGCTCATGCAGGCCACCCTGGAGGCGGTGAAGTTGCGTTTCCGTCCCATCCTTATGACCTCCTTCGCCTTCATCCTCGGCGTGCTGCCGCTATGCCTGGCTAAAGGCGCCGGCGCCGCTTCCCGCGTAAACATCGGGTTTACGGTAGTGGGAGGTATGCTGGCTGCCACTTTTGTGGCTATCTTTAGTGTGCCGGTATTGTATGTGCTCATTACGAAACTGGCTTACGGTAAGAAAAAACTGGCGGAACTCGAACAGTTCGGCAACGAAGAGAAGAAACCTAAAGGATTGGGAGAATAACCATGAAAAACACAGAACGCTTCAGCTCAAGAGTAGAGAACTATGTAAAATACCGTCCGCATTATCCGGACAGCCTGATTCCTTTCCTCAAAGAGGCAGGCGTATTGCGGAAAGATACGGTGGTGGCGGATATTGGCGCCGGCACCGGCATCTCAGCGGAGCCTTTCCTGGAACAGGGGAATAAAGTATATGCCGTGGAACCCAATAAGGAAATGCGGGAGCAGATGATCAAAATGCTCACCCCATACGGGCAGTTTGAGCCTGTAACGGGTACGGCAGAACGGACGACCCTGCCGGATCATAGTGTGGATCTGATCGTGGCGGGGCAAGCGTTTCACTGGTTTGATGCGCCGGCGGCCAAAGCGGAATTTGTGCGTATAGGCAAGCCCGGTAGTTACGCCGCGCTGATCTGGAATGTGCGCCAAACCGAGCAGCCATTTGAAAAAGCTTATGAAGCGCTGCTGCATAAATACGGTACCGACTATGCGAAGGTGAACCACAAAAACATTACCCCTGCGCAAATTGCCGCCTTCTTCGCGCCTGCGGCCTATCAATTGAAACAACTGCAACATGCGCAGCAGTTCGATTTCAAAGGCCTTCGGGGGCGGTTGCTGTCCTCCTCCTACGCGCCGGAGTCAGGGCCGCAGCATGAAGCGATGCTCAAAGAGCTGGAAGATATCTATGAGAAATTCCAGGTGAACGGGATCGTGAAATTTCACTTTCTGACGGAGATATACCTGGGGAAACTGGAAGCGTAATAAGTAAAGACAATAAAAAGAGGCTGTATCAGGATACTGATACAGCCTCTCTTATTTTATAAAAACCTATGCCAGGCTTTCGTACAATATCTCAATCGGATGTTTGGCAATCACGCCGGTGCCATCTTTTACCTGGTGCCGGCAGCTGGTGCCCGGCGCTGCGATGATCGTGCCCGGCGCTGCGTTACGTACCGCCGGAAACAGCACCATTTCCCCGATCTGCATACTGAGGTCGTAATGCTCTTTTTCGTAGCCGAAGGAGCCCGCCATACCGCAGCAGCCGGAAGGTATCACCTCCACGGAATAATTGCTCGGTATGGAAAGGATTTTTTTACTGTGCAGGGCAGATGATAATGCTTTCTGCTGGCAGTGGCCGTGTAATTTGATATGTTGCGCTTTGGTCGTGAACTGGGCAGCGGTGATATTGCCTTTTTCGGCCTCCATCGCGAGGAACTCGTCGACCAGGTACACGTGCTTGGCAAGCGTTTTCGCGCCATTACGGAGCCCTTCCCGCACCAGGTCAGGGTACTCGTCCCGGAAGCTGAGTATGGCAGAAGGTTCTACGCCCAAAAGCGGCGTTTGCTCGTTGATGATGGTTTGGAAAATGCGGACATTGTCCTCCGCTATTTCCCGCGCTTTGCGCAGCAGTCCTTTGGACATATACGCGCGCGCGCTTTCCGGATGCTCTACCATCTCCACTTCATAACCCAATTTATGCAGGAGCTTCACCGCTTTGATACCGATGGTGGTATCGTTGAAATTGGTGAACTCATCGCAGAAGAGGTACACTTTGCGGTTACCGGTTTTGCCTTTCTTTTCCCGTGGCCAGGAGCGGGTAAACCAGTTGCGCAGCGTGGTGGAATGCAGCGTTGGGAGGGAGCGCTTGGGCGCAAACCCGGAGAATTTACGTATAAGGCTGCCCGTTAGCGGATTCTTAACGAGGCCGTTATAAACAGATGGCGCTATAGAGGCCAGTCCGTTCAGTTTGGAATAGTTCCCGATCATGTTGGCACGCATCGGTACGCCGTTGGCATCGTAGTAATGCTGCAGGAATTCCATCTTGAGCTTCGCCATATCCACGTTGGACGGGCATTCTGACTTACAACCCTTGCAGGCGAGGCAGAGGTCCAACACTTCGTAAATCTCTTTATGGTCGAAACGGTTTTCCTTATTGGAATGCGTGAGGAACTCGCGCAGGATGTTGGCCCTGGCGCGGGTGGTATCCTTTTCGTTGCGGGTAGCCATATAGCTGGGGCACATGGTGCCGCCGCTGAGTTGCGTCTTACGGCAGTCGCCGGAGCCGTTGCATTGCTCCGCATGTTGCAGGATGGTCTGATCCGGGAAGTGGAAAATGGTATTGATGCTTGGCGCGGGCTGACCAGGTTCGTAGCGCAGCATGCTGTTCATGCTTGGCGTATCCACGATCTTGTTGGGATTGAAGATATTTTCCGGGTCCCAGGTGTATTTGATTTCCCGCAGCAGTTCGTAGTTCTTTTCCCCCACCATCTGTTTGATGAACTCGCCGCGGAGGCGGCCATCGCCGTGTTCGCCGGAGAGAGAGCCTTTGTATTGCTTTACCAGCGTGGCAATTTCTTCGGCAATCTTGCGGAAGAGGTGATTGCCTTCCACGGTTTTCAGGTTGATGATAGGGCGGAGGTGGATTTCACCGGAGCCCGCATGGGCGTAGTGTACGGAGTACAGGCCGTATTGTTTGAGTATCTCGTTGAAGTCGCGGATAAAATACGGCAGGTCTTCTACGGCTACGGCCGTATCTTCGATCACCGGTACGGCCTTTTCATCGCCGGGGAGGTTGCTGAGCAGCCCCAGTCCGGCTTTGCGGAGGGCCCAGATCTTTTTACTGTCTTCCCCGAAGAGCAGCGGGAAGTGGTAGCCCAGGCCCGCTTCGCGGAGCGTAGCCTCTACTTTGGCGCATATTTCCACGATCTCCTCGCGGGTATCGCGGCAGAATTCCACCACGAGGATGGCGCCGGGCTCGCCCTGTACGAAGAAGCGGTTTTTGCTTTGTTCGATATTATCTTTTGTACACTCCAGGATGTAGTGGTCGATCAGCTCACTGGCGCTGGGTTTGAAGTCCATCACCAGCACGTTGGCGCGGAGCGATTCATCCACGTTGTTGAAATGTATGCAGAGCAGGCCCACTTCCTTTGGCGGGAGCGGATCTACATGTAATTTAATTTCAGTCAGGAAAGCCAGGGTGCCTTCTGAACCGGCGATGAGTTTACAGAAGTTGAAGTCTTCCGTGCCGGCGGTGAAAGGGTTGGTTTCCAGCAGCATGTCCACCGCATAGCCGGTATTGCGGCGGGGGATGCTCTTTTTAGGGAACTCCTTCCTGATTTCCTCCGCGTTGTTGTGATTACTGAGGGCGGTACGGATTTGCCGGTAGATGCGGGTCTCCAGCGTGTCGGGGCCTTCGCACTTCTGGTGGAAGGTTTCGGCGTCCATAGCGCCGAAGGTAACTTCCTGCCCGTCGCTGAGGAGGGCTTTTACTTCCAGCAGGTGTTCGCGGGTACTGCCGTACACCACGGAGTTGGAGCCGCAGGAGTTATTGCCTACCATCCCCCCGATCATCGCCCTGTTGGCGGTGGAGGTTTCCGGTCCGAAGTAGAGCCCGTGGGGTTTGAGGAACATGTTCAATTCATCCCGGATAACGCCCGGTTGTACGCGCACCCAGCCTTCTTCCTTATTGAGTTCCAGAATTTTTGTAAACGTGCGGGAAACGTCAGTGATGATGCCGTTGCCTACTACCTGTCCGGCGAGGGAGGTGCCGGCGGTCCGTGGTATCAGGGAAGTTTTATTTTCACGTGCAAATCTGATCAGTGTTTTAAGATCTGCTTCATCGGCCGGAATCGCCACTGCTAAGGGCATTTCGCGGTATGCCGAAGCATCTGTGGCATAAAGGGTCCGCATCGTATCGTCTGTGTATAACGTGCCTTTCAATTCCCCGGCCAATTGCTCTAGCTTGTCGCGCATGATATATGTACCTGTTTAGAGAGGGCAAAATTAATATATCAGCTCGGCTTTTTCACCTCCTGTAATATAATCGTCAAAAAAAGAATCAATGTTTTATATACTCAGGTTTTTTTATCTCAATTCCACACACCCTTTTGACCTGGTCGGCGAAGTAGATGCCCAGTTCCGGAATATTTTTTTCCGATTTGGTGTGCAGGAAGAAATAGAATTCCTTGAGGCCTTTATCCAGCCAGTATTTGACCCGGTGGGCCCAGTCGTCGATGCGGGTGAAATCCGTAGGGTGGAGGTCATTGGCCACGAACCGTACAAATGCTTTGGGTACGGTCAGGTGCATATGCAGGCAGTCGCGCCGGCCCGGCGTATCCGTAATCACAGCGCCCACTTTATGATCGGCCAGCGTCTGGAAAAGCTCCATGCGTACGGCTTCGTCCTCGAACCAACCAGGGTGCCGCACTTCCACGAAAAATTGGAGGTCGCCCGGCAGCTGGGCCACATAATCGTACAGTTGCTTACGCCGGCCCGGCCCGAATTTCTCACTTAACTGTAAAAATATAGGCCCCAGGTGTTTGCCGAAGCCCAGCATTCCATCCAGGAACTCCGTCGTACGTTCGGCCGCGTTACTCAGGCTGCCGTAGTGGCTGATGATCTGGGGCACTTTGGGGCAAAATACGAAATCCTGTCCACGGGCTTTTTCGCCCCAGCGGCGAACGGCCGTTTCATCATAAATCTTATAGCGGGTGGCATTGAGTTCAATGCTGTTGAAATGTTTGATGTATTCCTGCAGGAATTGGTTTTCGCGGGTGCCGGCGGGGTAGAGGACGTCAATCCATTCCCGGCGGGCCCATTTGGCAGCGCCTGAAAATATGTGCGGATGGCGTACCGGCGTGCCTTTGAGGATGCGCTTGTTCCACAGCGGTTCCGCCGGGAGCTTGAAATCTATATCATCCAGCATGGATGTGGGGACCGTACCGAACTTCATAACTGATATTTATTAGATAACAATCAGTCGGCAAGGGTTGTGCCAGCAAGGTAAGAAAATTTTGAATTTCAGTTTTTTGCAACTAACTTAAGGAAATACAATTAGCAGCATGGAAATATTACACGTCAGCGCGGAATGTTACCCGGTAGCCAAGGTCGGAGGACTGGGAGATGTGGTAGGGGCCCTGCCCAAATACCAGCAGGAACTGGGGCATATTGCCAAAGTGGTACTGCCGGCCTACAGGAATAAGTTTTTTGATACCCATGAGTTTGATGTGGTACACCAGTCCGGTATGTGGCTGGGGCATCAGTGGTATCATTTTAATGTTTTTAAGGAGAGACATAATAGCCTCGGGTTCGACCTTTATCTCGTTGACATTCCCGGGTTGCTGGATACACCTGCCGTATATGGGTACCCCAACGATACGGAGCGTTTTCTCGCTTTTCAGATCGCTACGCTGGACTGGATTAACGAATGGCAGCATCAGCCGGATGTGATTCATTGCCATGATCACCACACAGGCCTGATCCCATTCATGCTGAGCTACGGGTATAAATATAGTCGCCTCAACCAGGCGCCTTCCGTACTCACCATTCACAATGCCCAGTACCAGGGCCAGTTTGGCTGGGATAAGCTCTACCTCATCCCGGGGTTCGACCTCTGGAAGGCCGGCCTGCTGGATTGGGGCGGATGCATCAATCCCCTGGCGGCGGGCATTAAATGCGCCTGGCGGGTGACGACGGTTTCCCCCGGCTATATGGAGGAGTTATATCAAAACGCCAATGGACTGGAAAGCCTGATCAGCAGCGAGCGGGCTAAGACCAGCGGCATTATTAACGGCATAGACACGGTAGTGTGGGACCCAGCCACGGACCCCCGCATATCGAACAATTATACCCCTGAATTGATTCCTGAAGGAAAAGAAGTGAACAAGACAGACCTATGCGAGCGGTTTGGCCTCGACTCGTCCCTGCCGCTGGTATCGTTCATCGGGCGGCTCGTGGGCGACAAAGGCGCTGATCTTCTCCCCGAAATAATAGGAAGAAGCTTACATGAGCTGCCGGGAGAAGTAAACTTCCTGGTACTCGGCAGCGGCGACCCGCATATTGAGTGGATGCTGAAAGAAACAAGAAATTATGCCAGCTATGGATTTAATCTTCATATTGGGTACGACGAAGCATTGTCCCACCTGATTTACGCAGGCAGCGATTTTCTGCTAATGCCTTCGCGGGTGGAGCCTTGCGGCCTGAATCAGCTGTACGCCCTGCGTTATGGCACGATCCCTGTTGTGAGAAGTACCGGAGGTTTGAAGGACACTGTTACCGACTTCGGCGATCCTGGCGGGGTAGGTATCCGGTTCATTCAGCCTTCCGTATGGGATGCATGCAGCTCCGTGAAAAGGGCCATTGAATTGTACCAGGATAAGCGCAGGCTGCGCGATGTGCAGCTGGCAGGCATGCACCTGGATCATTCATGGACCGCTTCGGCAAAGCAGTATGTAGATCTCTACGAGCAAATGCGCGCGCATACGTCCTGATTTAAAAAAAGAAAATAACTCCCTTATTATATATGTCTAACGCCGTAATTTCCATTATATTAGGAGGTGGGGCAGGAACCCGCCTATACCCGCTTACACGCCGCCGCTCCAAGCCGGCAGTACCTTTGGCCGGTAAATACCGTTTGGTTGATATCCCCATATCCAACTGCCTGAATGCAGGACTGAACAGGATCTTCGTACTTACGCAGTACAATTCCGCGTCGCTGAACAAGCATATCAAGAACACCTACCGGTTCAGCAATTTCGACAAGGCTTTTGTAGACATCCTGGCGGCGGAGCAAACCCCCGATAACCCCACCTGGTACCAGGGCACGGCCGATGCCGTGCGGCAATGCCTGCACCATATGGAAAACTTTGAGTTCGAATATGTACTCATTCTTTCCGGTGACCAGTTGTACCAAATGGACTTCAGTAAATTCATAGAACAACATAAGGCTACCGGCGCAGATATTTCCATCGCTACCATCCCGGTGGCGGCCAGGGAAGCGTCGGACTTCGGTATCCTGAAAAACAATACCGAAGGGGCGATCGTATCGTTTACCGAAAAGCCGCCGCAGGAGCAGCTGCCGCCATGGGCTTCCGAAGTGAGCCCTGAAATGAAAGAGGCCGGCAGGGTGTACCTGGCCAGCATGGGTATTTACGTCTTCAGCCGGCAGGTGCTGTTCGATATGCTCATGGGCAACCCCGAACAGGCAGATTTCGGTAAGCAGGTGATCCCGTTTGCCATCTCCGAAGGGCATAAGGTCTACAGCTACCAATACGAAGGCTACTGGACGGACATCGGGAACATTCCTTCCTTCTTTGAAGCCAATATCGGACTGACGGACGATATTCCCCTGTTCAACCTCTACGACGAGTCGCAAACCATCTACTCCCGCGCCCGTATGCTGCCGCCTGCAAAAATTTCAGGCGCCATCGAAAGAACTATTGTGGCGGATGGTTGTATTATTTTGGCAAGTCGTTTGGAACGCTGCGTGATCGGGATTCGTACCCGCATCGGCAAGGGCAGCGTAATCACCAACAGCTATATCATGGGCAGCGATTACTATCAGACGCTGGCCGAACTGCAAAAAGCGCAGGAAAAAGGGTTTCCGCCCATCGGTATCGGCGAAAACTGTGTTATCAATAATGCCATAATAGATAAAAACGTTAGTATAGGCAACAACGTACATATCAACGGAGGCAAACACCTCGCAGACGGGGATTTTGAAAAATACACCGTAAAAGATGGTATCGTTGTTGTGAAAAAAGGCATGGTACTGAACGACGGCTTTGAGATTTGATGACCAAATGTGGTAAACATGCAATTGTCTATTGATAGGAAAAGCACAAAAATTTATCCTGACCTGAAAAGGGTGGTGGCAAGGTTCTTCTTCAACGGTGAAGCAAGGGCCAAATCGATTATCCAGAAAGTAGTGGAGATGGATGATTCCCAGGTAAACCTAACGATCATGCCTATACTGAGAGAGTTTTCCAGGAGGCATCGTAACATTACCCGGATCTTCGAACGACATGCGGACCGGGTAAGCCATCTCTTTGAGGCATTGCAAATCAGCTACGAAGAACTCAGCTATCGCAAAAAACTCCTGATCGGTTCCTACTTTACCAACGAATACTCCATCGAGTCAGCCGCCTTCTTCAATCCCAGCATCGTGGAGGATATTGACCAGAGCGGGCTGGAAGAAGGAGAGAAACGCATCATCATCAGCTTCAGGGCGGTGGGAGAAGGGCACGTTTCTTCCATTGCCTTCCGGAATGGGCTGATCGACAAGAACAACGAAATCTTCCTGGAATCGCCGGGTAATTATATTGACGAAGCGGAAGTGATCCGCAACGCGGTATATCATAAGCAGACGTTTTTCCAGAATGCCGTATCCATCAAGCTGCCGGATTCCATCATGCAGGAAGTGCAAAACAGCCTGTCCGATAAATTCGAGTACCAGGCGCTGAAGCGCACCATCCGGGATATGCAGCAGCGTTACCAGGTGGATCACCTGCTAAAGAAAGAGCTGGAACGCGTACTCTGGCTGGCGGACAGTTATTATGAACTGAACTTTTCCCTGGATACGGATATCTCCGACCGGATTATTTTTCCTTATTCGGATGCGGAGAGCCGGGGGATAGAAGATGCCCGCTTCGTGAAATTTACCGGGGAAGACGGGGCTGTTACCTACTACGCCACCTACACGGCTTACGACGGTATCACCATCCAGCCCAAACTCCTGCAAACAAAAGATTTCTACAATTTCAAGATAATGCCGTTGTACGGGGAGGGGGCGCAGAATAAGAACCTGGCGCTCTTCCCCCGTAAGATCGGAGGGAAGTATGTGATGATTTCCCGGATTGACGGCATCAACGGGTACATCATGTACTCAGATAAAATTAACATCTGGGAAAATCCCCAGATATTGCAAACCCCCAAGTATCCCTGGGAGTTTGTACAGGTGGGTAACTGCGGTTCCCCGATAGAAACCCCGGAAGGGTGGCTGGTGATTACCCACGGGGTAGGGCCTATGCGCACCTATTGCATCGGGGCCAGTTTGCTGGACCTGGAAGACCCGCGCAAAGAAATCGGCCGCCTGCGGGAGCCTTTGCTGGTGCCCAAGAAGGACGAACGAGAAGGGTATGTGCCCAACGTCCTGTACAGCTGTGGTTCCATTATCCATAACAACGAACTGATCATCCCCTATGGTTTGTCGGATTATGCCTCCGGCTTTGCCAGCGTATGTCTGGATAAGTTACTGGCAACTATTAAAGCCGACGGCGTTTAATCTCTCCCGACAGGGAAAAAAAACTTTTCCATTTGTCAGGATTTCCTCCAATTATTCCTGCAAATCTGCCGTTCCTTAATTACCTGGTGCTGGTAATAAAAAACTGTTTAACTTCGTACATTCAAATTTTTCGATGTATTGGTTTCATTGAGCTCCACCACATCTGTAATTCATCATACGTAATTATTGATAGATATGCTCGAGTATATTCCTTATGGGGAAACAGGTTATTTTAACCAGCTGGTAACAGATTTTTTGGCAGAAGATCAACAGATTAGACCGTTTTATAAATATTCGCCCGTCAGACCGGATTTTGCAGCAGCGATAGAAGCCCGTAAGGCATTTGCCACACCGCGTAAGGAGCTGGTGGCAGCGCTGGAACAACAGTATGCCGCTTTAACGCCGGTAGCTGCCGTACAAGAGAATATCAGCAGCCTGCTGCAACCCGGAACCTTCACCGTCTGTACTGCCCACCAACCCAATATTTTCACCGGCTACCTTTATTTTGCCTACAAAATTCTGCAAACCATCAAGCTGGCCGGGGAATTGAAAGAACAGTACCCGCAATACAATTTTGTGCCTGTCTATTATATGGGCAGCGAAGATGCGGACCTGGAAGAATTAGGTAGCATCTACCTGGAAGGCAAGACCCTCACCTGGAACACGCAACAGCAGGGGCCTGTAGGCCGTATGGCGCCGGAAGGGCTGGAACTGGTGATCAGCCAGATACAGGATAGCATTGGATTTTTACCGCATGGCCAGGAACTGCTGGATATACTGAGGAGCGCCTACCTGGAACATAAAAACATCCAGGAAGCCACGCTGTACCTGGTGCATACCCTGTTTGGCCGTTACGGTTTGGTGACGGTGGTGCCGGACAATGCTGCACTTAAACGTTTATACATTCCCGTTATGAAGGATGAACTGCTGCATCAGCGGTCGCACGACCTCGTGGCGGACACCCTGGCGAAGATCGGGAATCATTATAAGATACAGGCCAACCCCAGGGACATCAACCTGTTTTACCTGGAAACCGGTTTGCGGGAACGTATTGTACGGGAAGGCGACCACTGGAAAGTATTGCATACCAAAACCAGTTTTGACCAGGCAGCCCTGGAAGCAGAGCTGGAAGCCCACCCCGAGCGGTTTAGCCCGAATGTGATCCTGCGCGGTATGTTCCAGGAAACGATCCTGCCTAACATCGCTTTCATCGGCGGAGGCGGGGAAATCGCCTACTGGCTGGAACTGCAGCAGCTGTTTGCGCATTATGGCGTGCCTTACCCGGTGCTGTTGCTCCGCAACTCCCTGCTGCTGGTAGACGAGCAGAGTAACAAACGCCTGCAGAAGCTGGAACTGCCCGTTCGTACGCTGTTCCAAAGTACGGACGACATTATCAACAGCTTTGTGCAGCAGCATACAGATGCCGCGCTGGTGTTGAAAGACGAGTATGCGGAGATGGAAAAACTCTTTGATATCCTGGAGGAGAAGGCGAGGAGTATTGACGTGACCCTCGTGGCGTCGGCAAATTCCGAACGGAAGCGGGCCATGAAGTCCATCAGTAAGCTGGAACATAAGTTCCTCCGTGCGGAGAAAAAGAAATTTGCCTGGCAGACGGACCAGATCCGGACGATCAAAGCCCGGTTGTTCCCGGCAGGATCGTTACAGGAGCGGAAGGAGAACTTCATCCCGTGGTATGCGATGGAGGGGCCTGCCTTCTTTGACCGGTTGCTGGAGGTGCAGACGCCGGTGACGGATCAGTTTACGATAGTGATAGCAGAGTAAATGTTGCTATATAAAAATATGCCGGACCTGCGATGAGTAAGCAGGGCCGGCAGCTTTTTATATAGCAATGCCATCAAGAAAAGTTGGTATATATAAAAGTCTATATTTTATGGACTTTCTGGCTCAAAATCCCTGAAAATTACCTTCTTTTGTAACCTATAAATTCTATACTTCATGAAAAAAGTTTTATCCCTGTTGGTGGTTTGCATGTTGGGTATGCATGCCTTTGCGCAGGAATTCCGCCATGGCGCCGGTACCGGTGTGATGGTGCAGGCGCCGGAATTGGGCGATGCGGAAGGACTGGCTACCCTGCTCTATTATCCCCGGGTTAATTTTCCTGTTTCCAACAATGCCGCGGTTTCTGTGGGCGTTCCTCTTACGTTTGCATTGGGTTCTTCCTTTTCCTGGGGCAGCAGTGTAAACAGCACCAGTATTTCCTTTGCGTTCAATGCGCCTGTAACGGCCGACTTTAACTTCGGCGCCGGCGCGGTAAAGAACAATGGGAAGCGTTTCGGATTTTTTGCAGGCGCCGGGTTTGGTTACCACTATGCTACCTTCCGGGAAGATGTGGACTACAGCGATTATGGCAGTTATACAGCCAAAGGCAGCGGAGCAGGTGTAGGGCCTGCCGGCGATGCGGGTGTACGCTTTAAAGTTGGGCAACGCAATCATAATATCGAGATACGCGCTTCGTATATGCGTACGATTTCGGATAATGTATATGATGTATTTGGCTTGAACTGCCTGTTTAACTTCTAGGCAGGATAAGGATAGGTAGCAATGCCCCGGGGGATTTTTCCTCCGGGGCATTGTTGTTTTGGCTGTTACTGAACCAACCTGATCCCGGGGCATAATTCTTGTGGCAGCTGCTGTTATGCAACAACACTCAACCCCTGGATTTGTGAATGTACGAGGTGCGCGCGAGCATAATCTCAAGAACGTAGACCTCCTCATCCCCCGCGATGCATTAGTAGTATTTACTGGTATTTCCGGCTCCGGAAAATCTTCCCTGGCATTCGGCACCTTATATGCGGAGGCCCAGCGGCGTTACCTGGAGTCGGTGTCGCCCTACGCCAGGCGGCTCTTTCACCAGATGCCGGTGCCGGAGGTGGATGAAATCGAAGGCTTGCCGCCGGCCGTGGCATTGCAGCAGCAACGCGGGACGCCTACTACCAGGTCGTCCGTGGGCAGTGTGTCGACCCTGAGTAATTTGCTCCGGATGTTGTTTTCCCGTGCGGGCGATTACCCGCCGGGGGTGGACACGATCCATGCGGAAGCTTTTTCTCCCAACACTCCTGAAGGGGCGTGCCCTACCTGCCATGGTATGGGGCGGATTTACGATGCCACGGAGGCATCCATGGTGCCCGATCCCAATCTTACTATCCGGGAGCGGGCGGTGGCCGCCTGGCCTACTGCCTGGCAGGGGCAGAATTACCGGGACATCCTGACGACCATGGGCTACGATGTAGACGTACCCTGGAAGCACTTGCCGCAGCAATTACGCAACTGGATACTGTTTACCGAGGAGCAGCCTACGGTTCCCGTGTATGCAGGCTTTACCTTAGAAGAAGTGAAGGATGCCCTCAAACGCAAGCTGGAACCCAGTTATATGGGTACTTTCATGGGCGCGCGCAAATATGTCATGCATACATTTGCCCATACGCAGAGCGCGATGATGAAAAAGCGCGTGCAGCAGTATATGTTAAGTACGCTTTGCCCGGAATGCCATGGAAAGCGCCTCCGGCGGGAGTCGCTGTCGGTAAAGTTTGGAGGGTTGGATATTGGGGAGATATCTGCCGTCCCACTGAAACGCCTGTACGAAATGATGCAGGATAAGCTGCGCGATGTGCCGGATGAAAAGCATCCCGAAAAGGCGATGGTGATTCAGCGAATTGCTGCTGATATAGTGGCGCGTTTACAGGTCATGCTGGATTTGGGGCTGGGCTATCTTTCGCTGGAGAGGAGTACGCCTACATTGTCGCCCGGAGAGCTGCAACGGTTACGACTTGCGACGCAGGTGCGCTCCAATCTGTTTGGAGTAGTATATGTGCTGGATGAGCCTTCGGCGGGATTGCATCCGGCGGATACGCAGTCGCTGCTGCGGGCATTGGATAAGCTGAAAGCCGCCGGCAACTCGTTGTTCGTCGTGGAGCACGACCTGGAGGTGATCCGCCATGCCGACTGGATTGTGGACGTGGGGCCGCTTGCCGGCGAAGGCGGCGGCGAGATTTTATACAGCGGCGAGCCGGCGGGCCTGGAGCGTGTAGCCGCTTCCGTTACTGCGAAATACCTGTTTGACAAACTGCCGCCGGCGAAGCATCGGCCGCGTAGCGCGCGCCACTGGTTGCAGTTGCGCGGCGTCACGCGGAATAACCTGGACCACCTGGATGTGGATTTTCCCTTGCATTTGTTTACGGCGGTTACGGGCGTGAGCGGCTCCGGCAAATCCAGCCTGGTGAGCCAGGCGTTGGTGGAGCTGGTGGCCGGTCATTTAGGAACGCCGCTGGCGGAGGAGGAAGAGGGGCCGGACCTGGCGGAGGATCGCCCGGAAACGCTGGATGGCCGCATTGCCGGAGGAATGGAGCATGTAAAGCGCATGGTGCTGGTGGATCAGAAGGCTATTGGCCGCACCCCGCGTTCCAACCTCGCTACCTATACCGGTTTATTTGACCATGTAAGGAAGCTGTTCGCCTCCACGAAGGCGGCGAAAGCGCGTAAATATGACGCAGGAAGATTTTCGTTTAATATGCCTAAAGGCCGGTGCGAAAACTGTAACGGCGAAGGGTTTGTGATGGTGGAGCTGCTGTTTCTGCCAAGCGTGTATGCGCCCTGCCCGGTATGCCATGGCAGCAGGTACAACGCCAAAACGCTGGAGATTACCTACCGGGAAAAGAGTATTGCGGAAGTGCTGCAGATGACGGTCAATGAGGCGTACCAGTTTTTTGAAGATGACAGCGCCGTGCATCATTCCCTGCACGTGCTGCGGGAAGTAGGGCTGGGCTACCTGCGATTAGGGCAGCCGGCTACGGAGTTATCCGGCGGAGAGGCGCAGCGCATCAAGCTGGCTACGGAGCTGCAGCGCATGGGACGGGGCAACACGCTGTACATCCTGGATGAACCTACTACAGGCCTGCATCCGGCAGATGTGGACAAGCTGATGGCGCAGTTGAATTTACTGGTAGATGGCGGTAACACGGTGGTTGTAGTAGAGCATAATATGCGGGTACTCGCCGGCAGCGATTGGGTGATTGACATGGGGCCGGGTGCGGGCGAGGAAGGAGGGCGTATAGTGGCGCAGGGGACGCCGGCACAGGTGGCGAAGGTGAAGGGGAGCAAAACGGCGGCGTTTTTGGGAAGGTATTTATAGGTGCTAATAAAATTAGCATTGTTGATTTAAGAGTTGTTTGTACTATTGATAGTTGCTTGATGAAGGCCTTTTGGGGTGAAAAAAATTTGCTAAAATTTTTGGTAATTAATTTGATTCATCTTAATTTAGTAATGCATGCTGCATAAAGCGCATCTTTGAGATGCAATGAAATTAGTGCTGCCTGGATGCGGCTAACATTCAGGCTTTGTTCCTCTCCCCTCTGCCTGCCCCGTAGTTCCCCTCGGGGTGCGCTGCAGCAGGTTTCGCGGGCTTCCGCCTCGTTGCCTGCTTCTACCGCGGAATGACCGCGCCCAACCCTAATAAACTTTATTTTACCAGGACGGTAAGATTGCCCAACACTGCCAGGGTGCAGGTTTGGAGGGGGCAACCGCGTCCACCTGCTATTTCACTTCCGCCAACGCTTTACCCATATCCTTCACCAGCGACAATATCGCCATGAGCTGATCATGCACTTGTTTCGCTTCCAGCATTTCATCGCGGAGCGGCGTAGCGCCCGCGCCGGCATTGATCTCTTCCTGGCGGCGCTGCACGAGTTCATCCAGGCGCTTGTCCAGGTGGTCGAAGGTGTTCAGCGGGGCTGGCAGCTGGGCTTGTGCCTTGGTGGCGGGGTCCAGCATGAGCAACAGCTGGTCCATATAGCGCAGCAGGTAATCCGTTACCTCCTGGTATTCCTCTTTGGGGAACTGTACGCCATGGTGCAAGCTATAGGAGCCCAGGGCGGCAATATGGGAAGTAAGCGTATGATTAAGCACCACGAAGTGATACACCGTGGAAGCGTTTTTCTGTTTGCTTTTAGGTTCGGTGAGCATACGCTGGAAAGCGGCCATCATGTTGGCGCTGGCGACGTAGGTATCCTTCCGGGCCAGCTTGAAATCAGTGACGGTGACGTTCTCTTTTACATAAACGCCCATCACTGTGTCAAAATAGCGCCGGTTGGTTTCCAGCATTTTCTTCATGTAGTCCGGCAGGAAAGTGTGCTCCCAGCTGGGCCATACGACCATGTTCGCAATGAAAGCCAGCGAGCCGCCGATGAAAGTGTCCAGTACCCGCTGCGCGGCATTGTACAAATCAGATGGGTGGAGGAAGTGCAGCAGGAATATGACGAACGGGGTGACGAAAAACACGCTGAGCGTATAACGGAAGCTCATGAAGCTGTATGCGCCGAGGATACAGAGCAGCATGGCAAAGAAAATAATCGTCCCGTTGCTGGTCAGGTACAGCAGGCCGGCGGCGAATAATGCGCCGAGCACGGTGCCGATTACACGCTGGATGCTGCGGGAGCGGGTCAGTCCGAAGCCTGGCTTCAGGATGACGATGATGGTCAGCAGGATCCAGTACACCCGGTCTAGTTCCAAAGCCATGCCCAGTATGTAGCCGGTAACGGTGGCCAGGCTCACCCGGATGGCATGACGGAAGATGTGCGACTTGAAAGTGAGGTTGTCCCGGAAGGTTTCAAAGTCGTACTTATTACGGGTGGTGAATTTCGAGAGTTCCAGCTTCGGGTCTATAGACTCGTCCTTCAGGCGTTCCAGCCGGGTAAGGCGGTGGAGGTTGTACACGCGCTGCGCCATATCCTGCAGATTGGAGAGGATGTTGGTGAGCGGCATCGTGCGGGTACGTTCCCGGAGGGTAGGGAGCTTTAAGGTGATTTCAGCAATTTGCTTCCTTACCTTTTCCATGCCCAGCTTCAGGTTGGCTTTGGGGAGACTGCGCTGCCCGGCGGCCACGGCAATGCCTATATTTTTGAGTTCTTCTACGAAGTCGAGAATAAGGGAATGATATTTATCCAGGATGTCAGCATCCTTAAAATCCCGCTGCAGGGCTTTGTAATCGGTTTGAGAGGCCATGATCTGCTCCTGGAGGTCCACCATGTCCAAAAAGATCAGCACCATGCTTTTGTTGATGCTGGTGGTACCCTGTTGGGCGGAGCGGCGTTTGAGGAGCAGTTCGCGGACGTTTTCCTGCTTTTCGTTGACCAGTACCTGTTGGGCTACGACCTGGCGGTAGTTTTCATCCACATCCACACCGGGCACGTAGAAGTTGGCCCGGAGTTCCAGGTAGCGCGCCGTTTGGATGATACAGTCGCCCAGCGCCTGCTGTACGTTCAGGTAGGGCCGTATCTGCCAGAGGATCAGGGCCAGCAAGGCATACCAGATGCTGCCCAGTAATACCATGAGGGCGTGAAGCATAACTACGGCGGGCGTCTGCAGGGATTCCCCCAGGATGGATACCAGCACCAGCAGGCAGCCGGTGCCAATGTTGCCTCCCCGGTTGCCGTACACCAGCAGCATGGCAAAGAAGAAGCAGCAGGCAATGATCCAGGCGATCATTGCAAAATGATACGGGATCAGCAACCCTGTGCCCAGGGCTGTTAAGAAGATGAGGATGGTACTAATAATAAGACCATTCCGTTTGTGGATGATGGTGCCGGGAACGTCGCTGAGGGCGGTACACAGCGCGCCCATCGACATGGCAATGCCGAGTTCCAGCTGGCCCAGGACCATAAATACCAGCGAAGGCACCACCACACTGATGGTAGTACGTAATCCGTTGCTGAAATGATAACTGTAAAGGAATGTCTTAACGTCGTTGATCCAATTATCTGTACGCAAACTCTTTCGGGTTTTGGAGCCACAAAGGTAATTATTAGCCCCCGTTAAAAGAATCCCGGGTATTAATTCTTACAGGAATTTAAATTTTAATTACGGTTTTTAGTATATTTATAATCAGACCATTATAATTCCGGTGTTTTGTTCGGGAATATTAAATATTCACAAGTGTGTATAAAAAAATACCGGAGATTCTGGGTTCTCACTTAATTTACTTTTCAATCGGGTAAAATTATATCTTTGACGCCTTAAAAATCTCGGAGTAAAGTCGTGCGCTTAAAAACACTAGAAATTAAAGGCTTTAAAAGTTTTGCAGACAAGACCGTTTTGCAGTTTGATGAGGGGATTACCGGGGTAATCGGGCCTAACGGCTGCGGCAAAAGTAATATTATCGACTCTATCCGCTGGGTAATCGGGGAGCATAAGATCAGTAACCTGCGTTCTGAAAACCAGGCGGGGCTTGTGTTTAACGGGTCCAAAACCCGCTCTTCCAGTGGTATGGCCGAGGTTAGCCTCACGTTCGAGAATACCAAAAATGTACTGCCTACCGAATTCACCACGGTAACGATTACCCGTAAATTCTACAAAAACGGTGATAGCGAATACCGCCTCAATGATGTAGCCTGCCGCCTGAAGGACATCCATAACCTTTTTATGGATACCGGGGTGAGTACGGACTCCTACGCCATTATTGAGCTCGGAATGGTGGACGATATCATCAAAGACAAGGAGAACAGCCGCCGACGCATGCTCGAGCAGGCCGCCGGCATTTCCATCTACAAAACCAGGAAAAAGGAAGCCAAAGCGAAACTGGATGCTACCGAGGGGGACCTCAACCGCATCGAGGACCTGCTTTTTGAGATCAATAATAACCTGAAAACCCTCGAAAGCCAGGCCCGTAAAGCCGAACGCTTCTACGAGGTGAAAAAGGAATACCGCGAAGCCAGCATCGAACTGGCCAAAGCAGCGCTGGAAGGCTTTAACATCACCTTCAAGGAGCTCTCCGATAAGCAACAGGAAGAGAGCGACCGCAAACTGGCCCTGGAAACGGAGATCAAAGCTGCGGAAGCCGCCGTGGAAGAGGATAAGCTCCACTTCGTGGCCAAAGAGCGGGAACTGCAGACGCTGCAGAAATCCTTCAACGAGCTGGTGGCCACCATCCGAACCAAAGAAAACGATAAAAACCTCGCTACCCAGCAGCTGACCTACCTGCGGGAACGCGAAAAAAATATTACGGACTTCCTCAACAGCGCGGAAGGCCAGCTCTCCGGGCTCACTTCCTCCATCGAATTCTCTGAGAAACAGGTAGTGGAAGAATCCGAAATCTTCGAAACCATGACCGACGAGCTGGAAACACTCCGGGAAATGGTGGAAGAGAAAAAAGAGCGGTTCCAGCAAAAGAAACAGGCCCTCGAAACCCTCCGCAACGACCAGCAACGCTGGCAGCGGCAACAGTTCGAAGCCGAAAAGAAAGTAGCCGTAGCCGATACTTCCGTGCAAAACCTGCAACGCAGTATGCAACAATTGCAGGAGGAGAAAGCCGGCCGCCTGCAACAGATCACGCAGCTGGAAGGGGAAAAAGCAACCCTGCAACAAACGCTGGAAACAGAAAAAAACGCCCTGGAAGAAATGATCCGGTTCCAGGACGAAACCAAAGAAAAAATCCTTGCTACCCAGTCAGATATCGAAGGACTCCGCGACCAGCTCGTAGATGAAAATCGTAAGCTCGATTCCAAAAAGAACGAATACGACCTGCTCAAATCCCTGGTCGACAGCCTCGAAGGCTATCCGGAAAGTATCAAGTTCCTCAAAAAGAACCCCGACTGGAATAACGCCGCACCCATCCTCTCCGACATCTTTTTCTGTAAAGAGGAATACCGCACCTGCGTGGAAAACCTCCTGGAGCCTTACCTTAACTATTACGTCGTCAACAATACTGCTGAAGCCATCCAGGCGATCCAGCTCCTCGACGCCAATAAAAAAGGGAAAGCCAACTTCTTCATCCTGGACCAGTTCCGCCAGCAAGCGGCTAACATCGTGACCCCTCCGGGCACTATTCCGGCTTTGCAGGTGGTGGAGATAGAGGAGAAGTACAAAGGCCTGGGCTATTTCCTGCTGGGTAAAGTATTTATCGGGGAAGATATCAGCCGGTTCGAATTCAGCCAGCTGCCTGCCGATGATGTGGTGCTGATCGAAAAGTCAGGCCGCATGCACCGCGGAAAATACAACATCTCCGGGGGCTCCGTTGGCCTGTTTGAAGGGAAGAAGCTGGGACGCGCAAAAAACCTCGAAAAGCTCGAAGCCGAGATCAAAGACCTCGAAGCCATCGTGGGCAAACTGCGTGTAGCCATCCAGGATAAACACAACGAAGTGCTGGGCTATAACAGCCAGCTCAACGAAAATAATATCAACGCCGGCCGTGATAAAATCAACCAGCTGAGCAACCAGCTGTTTGGCCTGCAAAACCGGATTGAGAACTTCCATCACCTGATCGAAGCCGGGGATAAACGCCTGGAAGAAATGCAGCAATCGCTGGAAACGAACCAGCAAAGCATTTCAGGAGTGAGGGAAGAGCTGGACAACCTGAACGATCGCGTAAATGAGCTGCAGGACAGCATTATTGAGGCGGACAGGGCAGCCCAGGAAGTGGAGCAGCAGTTCAACATGGCGAATGTGCAGTTCAATAACCAAAACCTGCAACATACCCGCCAGCAGAGTAAGATCCAGGCCCTGAAACAGGAACTGGAATTCAAACGCAAACAACTCGCGGACCTGCACACGCAGATCACGAACAATAAAGCGCAACTGGAAGACGCTGCGGCCAACATCGCTGCGGCGGTGGAAAAGCTCAGTCATGCGGACGATGGACTGGTGGAACTCTTCCGCCAGCGCGAAGAGGAAGAGAAAGCCCTGAACGAAAAAGACCAGGAATACTACAACTTCCGCAACCACCTGCAGGAACTGGAAACCACCCTTCGCAGCAAGCAGAAGGCCCGCGAGCAGCTGGACATCCAGCTCAATGCCATCAAGGACAAGGTGAACGAACTCAAACTGCAGCTGGCTTCCATGAAGGAAAGGCTGAGCGTGGAGTTCAAAGTGAACCTGGATGAGATCATTGACGAACAGCGTAGTTCAGACCTGCCGGTGGAAGAACTGCAGGCCAGCGCGGAAAGGCTGAAAAAGCGGCTCGAAAATATGGGTGAGATCAACCCTACGGCCATCGAGGCTTTCCAGGAAATGAAGAAGCGCTATGAATTTATCCTGGAGCAGAAAACGGACCTCGTGAACGCGAAAGATTCCCTGCTGGCTACCATCCAGGAAGTAGAGTCTACTGCGAACCAGAAGTTCCTGGATACCTTCAACACCGTAAAAGAAAACTTTATCCGGGTATTTAAAGCCCTGTTTACCGAGGAAGATCAATGCGATATGATATTGAGCGACCCCGAAAACCTGGCGGATACCGGTATCGAAATTATTGCCAAGCCTAAAGGTAAGCGCCCGGCAGCCATCACGCAGCTCTCCGGAGGTGAAAAGACACTGACGGCCACTGCGTTGCTGTTTGCCATTTACCTGATCAAGCCGGCGCCGTTCTGTATCCTTGACGAGGTGGACGCGCCGCTGGACGATGCCAACGTAGGCAAGTTCACCAACATGATCCGTAAGTTTTCCGACAATTCCCAGTTCATCATTGTAACGCACAACAAACAGACCATGGCCGCTGTGGACGTGATCTACGGGGTGACCATGCAGGAGCCCGGCGTGAGCAAGCTGGTGCCGGTAGATTTCCGGAGTTTGAACTGATAAACGACTAAGTTTGTTATTACATATTGACTGCTAAATATTATCTGAAAAAATAAAAAAACACTAAACACTATGGGCGCATGGGGCACCAGAAACTTTGAAAACGAAGGATCTCAAGACTGGGTTTTTGATTTGATCGACAACAAAGATGGTGGTATGGTAGCTGATACGCTGGCACGTATCATCAATAATCATGAGAAACTTGAAGTTTCCGATTGCGAAGAAGGACTGGCTGCTGCTGAAACAGTAGCTGCTTTGGTAGGCCGTGCCAGTGAGGATTTTCCGGAAGATCCGCTGGACAGACTGGATATCTTAAACCTGATCGGTACGAAAGCACTGAGAAATCAGGCCATCACTGCAGTTAAAAAGATCGTTGCCGATTCCGGTATGCGCACTGCATGGGAAGAGGCCGGACAGCTGGAAGAATGGGAAGGCATCCAGGCCGGACTGATCAAAAGGCTGGAAATCTAGTTCCTGCATCAATTTCGACATCGTACAGGCGCCTGTTGCCTGTGGTCAACTTATACGAGAAACGCCCGCCTGGCATATGCCGGACGGGCGTTTCTTCTTATAGCTTTAGTGTGTTCTCTAAAAAATACCTTAGTATGGTTTTTCAGGCACTCCTCCGTTATCCCAGTAAAATACCTGCAATAGTCGCAGAGAGATAGGAAGCCAGGGTGCCGCAAAGCAGGGCCTTCAGCCCGAGTTTCGCGAGGTCGCTCCTCCTGTCTGGCGCCAGCTCCCCGATACCGCCAATCTGCATGCCCACGCTGGAAAAGTTCGCAAAGCCGGCAATGGCTATGGTTACAATCGCTATTGCTTTAGGAGAAACTACCTCTACTTTATGGGAGGTGAGGCTCTTAAACGCCACAAATTCGTTGATGGTTAACTTCTGCCCGAGCAGGGTCGCTACTTTACTCACATCATCCGTAGGTACGCCCATGGCCCAGGCCATCGGAGTGAAGAGCTTACCGAAAATCCAGTCCAGGCTGAGGTCGAAGTTAGGATTGAAGATATGCCCTATGTGAATGAGGCACCAGTCGAGCAGGGCGATCAGCGCGATAAACCCGATCAGCATGGCGATCACGTTCATGGCAATTTTGAAACCATCGCCGGCGCCGTGTGAAATAGCATCAATCACGTTGGTATAATTGCTTTTCACTTCCATTTTCACCCTGCCCATGGTTACGCTTTCCTCCGTTTCCGGGAATACGATCTTGGAAATTACCAGCGCGCCCGGCGCTGCCATGAGGCTGGCCGTGATGAGGAAAGGCGCAATGTCCATTCCTGCCTGGAAGCCCATGTTGGCATATACCACGAGGATGCCGCCGGCGATACAGGCAAGGCTGCCGCTCATGGATGCAAGCAATTCACTTTTGGTCATGGAGGAGAGGTAAGGACGGATCATTACCTGTGCTTCCACCTGGCCTACAAAGGCGCTGGCTACGTTGCTGAGCGCTTCCGCGCCGCTCACCCGCATGATGATATTCATAGCACGGGCGATGACGGCTACCACGCGCTGCATAATGCCGAAGTGGTATAAAACGGCTACCAGCACACAAACGAGGATGATGGTGGCGGTAACGTTGAAGGCAAAAACAAATCCGCCGCTGGCATAATCGGCAATAGTGCCGGTTGGCGGCTGGGATACGCCGATACCTCCGTAGACGAAGGCGGCGCCCTGGCGGGCAAATGCTTCCAGCTTGCCCATCGCGTGGCCTACCTGCTGAAAGAACCAGGTAACCGGCGGTACTTTAAACACAAGAATCCCTATCAACACCTGCAATGCAATACCACTTAATACCAGTCTGTAATTGATCTTGCTCCTGTTGTTCGAAAATAAAAAGGCTATACCCAAAATAAGTACAATGCCTATCAAGCCCTGAAAGCGTCCCATAGATGCAAATAAATCGTAAAATGTATGCAAATTAGCGACGAAGATAAGGGTTTTTTCTTCAGTCGCCGCGAATTGCAGGGAATTCATTTGGCACCCGCCACTGATGTAAAGTTGATCATAAAAAGTTTTAAAAAACTGTATTTTTAACCCTTGCAATAGATCATAAGATGGGCCGTTACCAATACCTTATTTTTTCCGCGTTAATACTGGCTTTTGTTGCCTGTAACCAACATACCGCTACTGACAATACCGCGCAAACGGACAAGGATTCAGCCGCTGTGCTGGAAGGCCGCGAGGCTATCAAACATATGTCGCTGGACGACGACCTGGAAGTGCAGCTGGTAGCGCAGGAGCCCATGGTAGTTGCGCCGGTGGCCATGACGTTCGACTTCAGCGGCCGCATGTGGGTGGTGGAGATGACGGGCTTTATGCCGGATACCACCGGTAACGGCGAAGATATCGCGAACGGAAAGATTGTAATACTCGAAGATAAGAACGGGGACGGCGTGGCGGATGAACGCACCGTTTTCCTCGATTCCCTGGTGCTGCCGAGGGCCATTAGCCTGGTAGACAGCGGTATCCTCGTGGCGGCGCCGCCCAACCTCTGGTACTACGAAATCCATGGCAATAAGCCGGGGAAACGCACCCTCGTAGACGACCATTACGCCGATGGCGGCAATGTGGAACAC
Organism: Chitinophaga sp. CB10; assembly: GCA_001870995.2. Taxonomy (GTDB): domain Bacteria; phylum Bacteroidota; class Bacteroidia; order Chitinophagales; family Chitinophagaceae; genus Chitinophaga. The sequence goes on along the minus strand of MLAV02000004.1, from coordinate 260,037 downwards.
CAGCCCAACGGGTTGCTCCGGGCAATGGACAACTGGATCTACAACGCAAAATCGGATAGCCGTTACCGTAAGATCGACGGAAAGTGGGTGAAGGAACATACCCAGTTCCGCGGGCAATGGGGAATTTCCCAGGACGATGAGGGCCGCCTGTTTTATAACAACAATTCCCAGAACCTCCTCGGGGATTACTTCCTGCCTGGCCTCTCCGGCAAAAACACGCACCAGCGCGAAGCTGCCGGCTACGATGAAAAGGTGGTGAAAGATAACAACGTATATCCGGCGCGTAAGAACCTCGGTGTGAATCGTGGCTATGTGAAAGGCGTACTCAATGAAGAAGGCAAGCTGATCTCCTTTACGGCGGCCTGCGGACCGCATATTTACCGGGGGGAGTTGCTGCCGCCTAAATACTATGGCAGCGCATTCGTAGCCGAACCGGCGGCCAACCTGATCAAATGGAACCTCCTGCGCGACAGCGGGGGAGTGGTTACCGGGGAGCAGGCATATAAAGGCAAAGAGTTCCTGGCGAGTACGGACGAGCGTTTCAGGCCCACTAACCTGATCACCGGCACAGATGGGGCGTTGTATATCACGGACATGTACCGGGGCATTATCCAGCATAAAACTTACCTGACGCCTTACCTGAAGCAGCAGATAGCTGACCGTAAGCTCACGTTGCCGCTGAACTGCGGCCGTATTTACCGCATTGTGCCCAGGGGCAGTCATCCGATACTGCTGAAGGCGGGGTTGAATACCTCTTCCCTGCTGACGTTGTTGCATCATCAAAACGGGATCATCCGGGATATGGCGCAACAGCAGCTGGTAGACAGGAAGATGCTGTCTGCCGCGCCGCTGCTGCGGGTTGCACTGCACGATACTACGAGGCCTTTTACCCAGCGGCATGCCCTCTGGACGCTCGAGGGCTTAGGGGCGCTCACTTTGGCTGATGTGCGTTTTGCGTTGGACAGTTCGTCGCCCGGACTGGCAAAACAGGGCATAGCGGCATTAAGTTTTCTCTACAACCAAAAAAACAGCACTATAATTACCGGGATAATTGACAGCTTATTGCGGCAACCTGCCACGGCACGTTATGCCGCGTGGCTCCTGCCGGCGGTAGGGAAGTGGGATAAAGCTGCGGCCGGGAGGATGGAACAATATATCATTGCACATTATGCGGGCGATCGCTATATGGCCGCGGCCCTGGTAAACAATGCGCAGGACCGGGAGCGGGCGTTGCTGGAGCAGTTGCAGGCGGTGAATAAAGACACGACGATTGCGCTGTATAAGGCGCTGACGGCCACTATGGAGGATATGCAGAGCGCTGCCGAAAAGAAGAAGATGGAGGCGCTGGAACTGCTGTATCCCCGCGGGCGCGAGGTGTTCACCAATATTTGCCAGACCTGCCACGGTAAAAACGGGAACGGCATTGCTTCCATGGCGCCGCCGCTCAACGAGAGCAACTGGGTGAACGGGGACAAGAAAAAGCTGGCGGCTATAGTGTTATATGGCCTTACCGGGCCGGTTACCGTGCATGGAAAGGTGTACCAGTCGCCCGAAATCAGCGGGGACATGCCAGGAATTGGCGCCAGCGATGAATACAGCGATGCGGACATTGCGCAATTACTCTCTTTCCTGCGTGCGGCCTGGAAAAATAAAGCGGGCGAGGTAACGGAAGCAGATATCAAAGCGGTGAGAAAGCAATATAACGGCCGCCAAAAGCCCTTTACAGCCGCGGAATTACAATAGATAAACTCCTGAAATATGCATAAATATTCAATGTTGCATGAGCAGCATTGAATATTTACAAAAGAAAAAGCAACAATATTTAATGTCTTGAAATCATAGCTGAAGTGCATTTTCGTGAAGGAAATTAACCCTATCTTTGCCCTGTAATGACAAAGGCAACACACATACGAACGCAGAGAAACCTATGTACAACAGCTTGCTGTACTTGCGGCGTCACGTTGCCATTTTTATCCTGCCCCAAAGACTTCAACATTTTAACCCGGACAACTTAATGGAAAGAGATTAGTTGTTCGGGAGGATCGCAGCCTGGCACAACGCAGGCGCAATATCCAAAGCAATTACCAAACAATCTTATAAAAACAACTTTATGAATCATCGGATTGCACGATGGGCGGTTTACTTTTTATGCCTCGTATTGGACATTACCGTAGCAGTGGGGATATATCGCGGTTATCTTAGCGGTTGGATCTTATTACCTGTGGCCGTGGGTTTGAGCATTCTTACCCTGTACGACCGTTTTCAACGAACGCATGCTTTGCTGCGTAACTATCCTGCATTGGGCAGGCTGCGTTACCTGTTGGAGAACATCCGTCCGGAGATGCGTCAGTATTTCTTTGAATCAGATACGGACGGACGGCCGTTTAGTCGCCGTCAGCGTTCTGTCGTATATCAGCGTGCGAAGGATGTGAAGCAAACCGTTGCCTTCGGCGCGTTGGCAGATATGTACGAGCCAGGTTATGAGTGGGCTTCCCATACTGCGTTCCCGGTTAAAGTAAAACCTGAATCACTGCGTGTTACCATCGGTAACGAGCAATGTTCCCAGCCATATAACGCTTCCTTGTTAAACATCAGCGCCATGAGTTACGGCGCGCTGAGTAAAACGGCGGTGCTTTCCCTCAACGGCGGCGCGCAGATCGGCGATTTTGCCCACAACACGGGCGAGGGCGGTATCAGTCCTTATCACCTGGAAAATGGCGGCGCGCTGATCTGGCAGATTGGTACCGGTTATTTCGGTTGCCGTGATGAGGCAGGTAATTTCTCCCCGGCCGTTTTCGAAGCGGCAGCGGCAGCGCCTTCCGTAAAAATGATTGAGCTGAAGCTGAGCCAGGGCGCTAAGCCTGGTAAGGGCGGGGTACTTCCGGCAGCTAAAAATACTCCTGAAATTGCGGCTATCCGTAAGGTGAAGCCGGGTGTGAGCGTATTATCACCTGCGGCGCACACCGCGTTTAGCAATGAATATGAAATGCTGGCCTTCCTGCAGCAGATGCGTAAGCTAAGCGGCGGCAAGCCGGTAGGTTTCAAACTTTGCGTAGGCCGTGCGGACGAGTTTGAGCGCATTTGTACCGCGATGGTGAACACTGGTATTTACCCGGACTTCATCACCGTGGATGGCGCCGAAGGCGGTACCGGGGCTGCGCCGCTGGAATTCACCGACTCCATTGGTATGCCGTTGTACGACGCGCTGGCGATGGTGGTGAATATGCTGAAGCATTACAACCTGAAACAACATATCCGCATTTTGGCCAGTGGTAAGATCATCACCGGTTTTGATATTATGAAAGTGCTGGCGCTGGGCGCGGACGCTGCTTACAGTGCCCGCGGCATGATGCTGGCGCTGGGCTGCATCCAGGCGTTACAGTGCGATAGCGGCAGTTGCCCGGTAGGGGTGGCTACGCAGGACCCGACCCTGTACCGCGGGGTAAACGTGGCGGATAAACGCATTCGCGTGGCTAACTATCACCGCAACACCATTTATGCCCTGGCAGAGCTGATGGGCGCCTGCGGCTTTACGGCTGCAGATAAGGTACAACCGGAAGCATTGTTCCGCCGTGTAACGAGAACGGATATACGTTCTTATGCGGAAATTTATGGTCCGCGTTTGAGCAAGGCCGGCGGCCCGCTGTACCCAGAGCAGATTGCTCATAATTAATCCGGCTATAGTGTTAGCAGTCAAATATGTATCAAAAGAGCAAAAAAGGCTCCGCTTTCCAGCGGGGCTTTTTTTGTGGCTTTACTGATCGATCTGGTATTTTTTCTGAACAGGAACCTGTTTTATATGGAAAACCTTTGCGCACTTATTTTTCCTTATGCCCCTTTGCGAGCAAAAAAAATACCCCGCTGGAAAGCGGAGTATTCGTTCGTAAGTCAGAATATGTATCAAAAGTGCCGATGGCAATCGGCAGAAAAAGCATAAAAAAATCCGCTGCCTGTACAGCAGCGGATTGGTATTGTTATTTGGTATAGCTGATTTTATCGCCGTAACCAATATGGTATTTATCGCAGAAGCCACCGTTTACTTCCAGCACGTACTGCGCTTTTTTGAAGGAAGGCAGACTTTGTTCGGATAACGGTGTGGCGTATTTCTGGATGGATACGATCTCCATTTTATCATCGATATAAATAATATCCAGGGAGATGTAGGTGTTTTTCATCCAGAAGGACCGCTCTTCCATATCCGGAAAGATGAAGAGCATGCCCTGGTCATCTGTCATCGACTTTCTGTACATCAGGCCATCTTCGCGCTGCTGGTCGGTTTGGGCCAGCTGGATATCGATTTTGCGAAGGGTATCGGCGCCGGATTTGGAAACGAATGCCAGGGACGCGTCTTTCCGGAAGGCGATGCCGTTGGCGGTTTCCACCTGCTGCTCCGCTACGGGGGCAGTGGAGGTATCTGTTGCAGCCTGGTTGCTTGATGCAGCCTGGTTGCAGCCGGCTGCGGAGAGCCCGGCTACCAGTAAAAGTTTCAGATATAGATGCATAGATCAGGTTTATTTCAGCAGCAGTTCCTCATCGGAGAAAACTACTTCCGTATAATCTTTGATTTCGTTGTAAACGGTATCCCTTTCCACGGGGCGGCGGCCGGCCTGACGGATCAGCATTGCCAGCTGCGCGGTATTCATGGAGGGGTTCTGTTCTTCTGCACCGGCCATGGAGTAAATTTTGGTGGTATCGTCGATAGTACCATCCAGGTCGTTTACGCCGAAGCTCAGGGTGAGTTGTGCCGTATTTCTTCCCAGCATTGGCCAGTAGGCTTTCAGGTGCGGGAAGTTATCCATGTAAAGGCGCGCGATGGCGTACAGGCGGAGGTCCTCCACGACGGAAGTTTCCGGAATGTCGGACATATCGTTGCCTTTGTTGCGGAATTTCAGCGGAATAAAGGTATTGAAGCCACCGGTTTCGTCTTGCAGGTTGCGCAGGCGCTCCATGTGATCGATGCGGTGGGCAAAGGTTTCGATGTGGCCGTACAGCATGGTAGCGTTGGTGTGCATGCCTCGCTGGTGTGCGGCGCGGTGGATGGCTAACCAGCCTTCCGCATCCACTTTATCATGGCATATTTTAGCGCGGACGTCCGGGTGGAAGATTTCAGCGCCGCCGCCGGGCATGGATTGCAGGCCGGCTTCGTTGAGGATGCGCATACCTTCTTCGATGCTCACTTTTGCTTTGCGGAACATGTAGTCCAGCTCCACGGCGGTAAAGCCTTTGATGTGCAGGTCCGGACGGTGAGCCCTGATTTTTTTGATCAGTTCCACGAAGAAGTCCAGCTGCATTTTAGGGTGTACGCCACCCACGATATGCACTTCGGTAACGGGTTGGTTGTCGTAGCTTTTTACGATGTCCAGCATCTGGTCGATGCTGAGTTCCCAACCGTCTTCCCTGTTTTTGTAAAGGCGGGAGTAGGAACAGAAATGGCAGGTAAAGACGCAGACGTTCGTCGGTTCAATATGAAAGTTACGATTGAAGTAGGTTTTATCGCCATGCATCCGCTCTCGTACGTGGTTGGCTAATGCGCCCAAATATCCGATATCGCCTTTTTCAAATAAGGTCAGTCCATCTTCCGGCGTCAGTCTTTCCTGTCTTAATACTTTTTCGCCTATTGCTTTCAGCGACTGATCCAGTCCGGGTTGCTGCAGTAATACTTCTACAGCGGCATAATCTTGTCTCATCGTTATCTTACTTTCATTAATTTAATGGTGTTGGCCCTGTTCCTGTAAATTAATTTTACAAAATAAACACCATTTGGCTCATTTACCAAATTAAAGGTCATGCGGTTGGCCCTGTTGATAGCAGTGGGGGGCTGGCTGGTGATCAGCTGCCCTGCGGCGTTGTAGATAGCCACCCGCTGCAAGTCTTCCGGCACCTGGTAAAAAGTGACCCAAACGATCCCGCCGGAGGGGTTCGGGTTCACGAGGACGCCCTGTTTTCTCAGGTCTTCATTCACATCCCTGGTGACAATCCTGATATTATCAATATAAATGTTATTCTCTGAATTTGAGATATTTCTGAACGCTATTTGAAATTTTCCTTTACGTACAGCAGCTGTTAAATCCACTGAATCCCTGCGCCATTCGGAGGAGGAAGGAACAAATTCCGTTTGAATGGCGGTTTTATGGGTAATGAGATTGGGCCCCCACTTCTGGTAGACCATTTCTGTGGTGTTCATACAATCGCTGCTCACATGAATCTGCAACGTGTCCCAGATATTGCCGGTGGTAGCAGGGTCTGTGTACACGGCTGCCGCTACGTCAAAAAAGAGGAAGGCGGAGTCGTGCCCCTGGGGGTCCAGTACGGGCGAGAGCAGATCGTCTTGCTGGAAGTTGGTATTATAGCCCAGGTTGCGGATGAGGGCGGAGGCGCTGCTGTTGCTGCCTACATCCCGGATGCGTTCCCAGGTGAAGCTCCTGTCAGGGTTGCGTATAGCCCAGCCGGGAGGCGGGAAGCTGTCGTTTTCGAAGCCTTCCATGAGCGGGAGCGCTACTTCCGCGTCGTAATTGAAACGGGCGGCAGCTGTATCGTTAGCGGGGTCCCCATCTGGCTGCCCGTTGGGTAACTGCGTATAGGCTTTGATGTTATAGTTGCCGATTGGGATGTTGGAAGACGGGAGCGTCACGCTGGTGGAAGTCAGCGGCGCGAGGTTGCCCGTCCAGGTATAGGTATGCACGGCGCCGCCATTCAGCTGATAATTGATATTTACCCGGGTCAGCGCATTAGCGCCTTTATTCCGCAGCGTTACCACCGGCGCAATATTCGGATCGCATAGCTTGCCGACCGGGGCGGAAAGCTGCGTCAAAGCCGCATTATCCGGGTACACCACCGGCGGCGTACAGCCGTCGGAAGTCATCAGGGAAGGGTTGATATTTTCCAGGACGTAGCGCATGCGCGTTACCTGGCCGGCGGTGAAGAGGTTCATGCAGGCGTCGTCCGAATAATCCATATAGTTCATGAACATGATGCCGGGGGCGGCGGGGGAGCAGCGGTCCGTTTTAGGGAAGGTGAAGCAACCAAAGCTGCTGGCGCCCTGGAGGGGCGTATCGGTGATGCCGTCATCGTCGGAGCAGTCGCCGTTATCATCGCCCCAGATATGTTTAAGGCCAAAGTAGTGGCCTACTTCGTGGGTCACGGTGCGGCCTTTATTATACGTGGAGCTGATATTACCGATGGTGCCAAAGGCGTTATAGGCGATTACCACGCCTTCCTGCTCCGGCTGGAATCCGCTGCCGGTAGGGGCAGCGACGCCGAGGTAGCCGCTGGACAGGCGGGTGACCCAGATATTGAGGTATTTGCGGGAGTCCCATGCATTGGAGCCGCCGGTATCGTCATACTTCACATCGGGAGCGCCGTTGGTGATATCGAACGTGCGGGAGCTGGCCACGCGTACGATGCCGCTGGTAGGCTCGCCGTCCGGCGTGCGCTGGGCCAGGCAGAAATTGATGTTCATATTGCCGATGATGGGCTTCCATACATCCGGAACTTTGGAGATATCTGTATTGGAGGCGGTATAATCGAGGTTGAGGGCCGCTATTTGCGACTGTACCTGTGCGTCCGTAACGCTTGCCGGGTTATCGAGTACGATATGCACGACCACCGGGATGGTGACCACCCGGGGGAGCGCTTCTGTTTTCGCTTTCAGCATTTGTTGCACCTGGCCGCGCAGCAGCCTGTTGTTGTATGCCTGGATACTTGCTGCCATGGCGGGTTTTTCGGCTGCCATTTGCTGCAGCACTTCGCTGGTTCCACATTTGCGCTGCGCCTGCAGCGTAGATACGGCTGATAAGGTAAACAGGATAAGAAAAAGTTTGCGCAAAGGCTCGGGTATTTGGTTGTAAAATTGACGATGTAAGATAACGTTTCTTTGTTATACTTGCTACGGGGAGGGGGAAGGGATCGCTTTGCTGTAAAGGCTGCCTGAGCCGGTGGGCGGACCGGAAAAAAGACAGCCCCTCCGGTACCGGAGGGGCTGTACTGAATATTTCACATCAGTGAATTCCCGATTAGAGGTTTGCCTGGATTTTCTTTTCCAGCACTGATTTAGGAACTGCACCTACTTGTTTATCAACCACTTTACCGCCTTTTACGAACAGAATAGCAGGGATGCTGGTGATACCGTAGTTTACGGATAACTGAGGATTGTGGTCCACGTTAACTTTACCGATATTTACTTTACCTGCGTAGTCTTTAGACAGCTCTTCAATTACCGGACCGATTGCACGGCATGGACCGCACCATTCAGCCCAAAAGTCGATAACAGTTAATTTATCGCTGTTCAGAACTTCAGTTTCGAAGTTCGCATCTGTGAATTCTAAAGCCATATACTCTAAATTTAAAATGATTTGTTATAATGATTGTTTTGATTTTCTGCTGCTTTGCGATCAATCAATGCTAATTACTGTCAAATCTTGATCCACGTGCAAATTACTGCATTTTTGACATCTTACTTATTGATTATGTCTATATACACATCGATATCCGGCTGTTTAGCCAGATACTGTGCCAACTCGTCATTCATTTCAATATTGCGGTTGAAAGTGTGGAGTTTAGCCTGCATTTGGGTGTCCAGATCTGTCAGGTGAACATGCATGGTACTGTTACCGGGGTAGCGGTTGACGTTCTCTACCAGGAAGTCCACCGTCTGCCGGGTGATCGTCTTGGGAGAGGTCATCAGGAATACCTGCTTGGTATGAGTCTTTTTCACCTCCTGCAGCAGCTGGATGCTGTTTACCTTAAACTCGTATTCATTGTCGTTAAAACGCTTGGATTTGAAGCCCCCGTTGATAAACAGGCATAATCCCGGTTTGAGGTAAGGGGCAAAGCGGATAAAGTCTTCGCTCCAGAGGGCAAACTCGAACTTGCCGGTATAATCCTCGATGGTCATAATACCGAACTGGCGGTTATTCCTGGAAATCCTTTCCTGTGCGTTGGTGATGAATACGGCGAGGCGGAAGTTCTTTTCCCGGGCGCGGCCACCGGTGCTGCCGGGGGTAGTGATTTCGGCCTGGTATTCCAGGAGTTCCTGCACGGTATTCATCTGGTAATGCTTCATTTCGAAGCGGTAATCGTCCAGCGGGTGGCCGGAGATATAGATACCTGTTACATCCCGCTCGTTATTGAGCTTCATGATCAGCGGCCATTGGTCGCAGGGCGGGATTTTCGGCGGTTCCACATCCGGCAGTTCATCGGCGCCAAAGAGGCTGCCCATGGTCGAGGAGCCGGCAGTGACCTGTTGCCCGAATTTCACGATACGGTCGATACCGGTGAGCGGGTCGTTTTCAGGTTTGTGGAAATATTGCGCCCTGTGGAGTTCAGGGAAGCAGTCGAAGGCGCCGGACATGGCCAGGGCCTCCAATGATTTTTTATTGACAGCGCGTTGGTTTACGCGTTTGATAAAGTCGAAGATGGATTTGAAGTTGCCTTCCCGTTTACGTTCTTCCAGCAGGTTTTCCACGGCCGCTTCGCCCACGCCTTTGAGGCCGCCGAGGCCAAAGCGGATCTGGCCTTGTTTGTTCACCGCAAAACCTTTGAACGATTCATTCACATCCGGCGGCAATACGTCGATGCCCATGCGTTTACACTCTTCCATGAAGAAGGTGATCTTTTCAATATTGCTGGCGTTGTTCAGCACGGCCGCCATGTATTCCGCAGGGTAGTGGGCTTTCAGGTAGGCGGTCTGGTAAGCTACGAACGCATAGCAGGTAGCGTGGGATTTGTTGAACGCGTAGGATGCGAATGCCTCCCAGTCGGTCCATACCTTATCGCAGATCTTGAGGTCATGCCCGTTTTTCTGGCAACCTTCCATGAACTGCGATTTCATTTTATCCAGTACGGCCTTTTGTTTTTTACCCATGGCCTTACGCAGTACGTCGGCATCTCCTTTGGAGAAGCCGGCCAGCTTCTGGCTGAGCAACATCACCTGCTCCTGGTACACCGTGATACCGTAGGTATCGTTGAGGTATTCCTCCATTTCAGGGAGGTCGTAGGTGGTGGGTTCCAGGCCGTGTTTACGGCGGATAAACGCCGGGATATACTCGAGCGGGCCCGGACGGTACAAGGCGTTCATGGCGATCAGATCGTCGAAACGGTCCGGCTTCAGTTCGCGCAGGTATTTCTGCATACCGGCGGACTCGAACTGGAAGGTGGCGTTGGTTTCGCCTTTCTGATAGAGCTCATAGGTCTTGGCGTCGTCGAGCGGGATGTTATCGATTTCGATTTCCACGCCGTGGTTTTGGCGGATCAGTTCCAGGGCGCCCTTGATGATGGTAAGGGTTTTGAGCCCGAGGAAGTCCATTTTGATTACGCCGGCGCTCTCGATGATGCTGCCTTCGAACTGGGTCACGAGGAGGTCGGAGTCCTTGGCGGTGGAAACGGGGATCAGGTCGTAGAGGTCCTGCGGCGCGATGATGATACCTGCCGCGTGGATGCCTGTGTTACGCACGGAACCTTCCAGTACGCAGGCTTCGCGGAGTACTTCTCCCTGCAGGTCGTCTCCTTTGATGAGTTCACGGAGTTTTTTAACGTTCTCGATATCTTCACCGGCGAGGCCTTCTTTTTCAGCGAGGCTTTTTTCGCCTTCCAGCGGCGCGTTGAAGATACGATCCAGCTGGATGCCCGGTTTTTCAGGCACCAGTTTGGCCAGGGCGTTGGATTCCGGCAGGGGGAGGTCCATTACGCGGGCCACGTCCTTGATACTCATTTTAGCGGCCATGGTACCGTAGGTGATGATTTGCGCCACCTGGTTACGGCCATATTTCTGTACTACGTAGTCGATTACTTTCTGACGGCCTTCATCATCGAAGTCCGTATCAATATCGGGCATGCTCTTACGTTCCGGGTTAAGGAAACGCTCAAACAGGAGGTTGTATTTGATGGGATCGATGTTGGTGATGCCGATGCAGTAAGCTACGGCGGAACCGGCGGCCGATCCGCGGCCGGGGCCGATGAATACGCCCAGATCGCGGCCGGCCTTGATGAAGTCGGACACGATGAGGAAGTAGCCGGCAAATCCCATGTTTTCAATTACCTGCAGTTCGAAGTTGAGGCGTTCTTCCACTTCCGCCGTCATTTCCGTATAGCGGGTGCGGGCTCCTTCGAAGGTCAGGTGGCGCAGGTACTGGTCCTGCGTGAAAAATTCTTTCGGGATAGGGAAGTTGGGCAGGAGGATATCCCGCTTGAGGTCCAGCAGCTGCACCTTATCCACGATTTCGTTGGTATTGTCGATCGCCTGCGGAAGGTCGTGGAACAGGGCCGACATCTCTTCCGTGGTTTTGAAATAGAACTGGTCGTTGTAGAAGGCGAAGCGCCGGTTTTTTACGGACACGTCATCGTCTGCAAACTCCTTCATCGTTGGCGTACTTTTCTTTTCGCCGGTGTTGATACAGAGCAGGATATCATGCGCATTGGCATCCGACTGGTCCACGTAGTGGGAGTCGTTGGAGGCAATGACTTTTACGTTATATTTTTGAGCGAAGCGCAGCAGCACTGCGTTTACCTGTTCCTGTTCGGGAATGCCGTGGCGCTGGAGTTCTACATAGAAGTCCTCACCAAAAAGATCGAGCCACCATCTGAATTCCTTTTCACCTTCTTCTTCGCCTTTGCGGAGAATGGTTTTGGGCACGGAGGCGCCGAGGCAGCAGGTAGTGGCGATGAGCCCTTTATGATATTGTAATACCAGCTCTTTATCGATACGGGGGTATTTACCATAGAGCCCTTCCATGTATCCGAGCGAGCATAGTTTGATGAGGTTGCGGTAACCTTCATCATCTTTTGCCAGCAGCACCTGGTGGTAGCGGATATCTTTTTCCTCGCGGGTGAACGACCTTTTGTGGCGGTTTTCCACGAGATAAAATTCGCAGCCCACAATAGGTTTCACTTTCAGGCGTTTATCCTTCGGATCGGCGGGGTTCAGTTTGTTATTGTAAGCTTCTGCCACAAACTGAAATACACCGAACATATTTCCATGGTCTGTAATAGCCAGTGCGGGCTGATTGGAAGCCATCGCTTTTTTGTACAGCGATTTTATGTCGGCAGCGCCATCCAGCAGGGAAAATTGCGTGTGTACGTGTAAGTGGGAGAAATTCATCTTGCTATCCTCTTTTGTCAGACAGCAAATGTCGGAAAATAATCCTTAAAGCGTTCTATGTGAGTAAATTTTGAAGCGCGTCGTCCATGGAAATTCGAAAATCTTAAATATTTTAGCGAAAAATTAACCAGTCCAATAATTATGAAGCGTGTAAAGAGGAATTTAATTGTGAAATTATCGGTTTGTGCATTGTCACTTAGTTCCTGTTCGACACTTCATAAGAGTACCTCCAAATCCACCGGGAAGGCCACTCCGGCCACTGCGGGCAATCATTCCGCGCAACGGGTACAATTTATTGAAGGCATATCAACAAGGCAAAAACCTAAAGAAGTCGTAAATCCGAACCACAGTAAAAATGTTGCCATCAGCTCTAATGTGAGCCTGGGCAGTTCCGTACTGGAAAATGCCGCCAGCTGGCAGTTCAAATACTCCCAGCTGCTGGACGTGCCGGTGGAATCCGTGCTGAATGGCAAGTTGTATAATTTCATTGACGACTGGATGGGCACCCCTTACCGCATGGGCGGTAAAAGCAAGGAGGGGATTGATTGCAGCGGGTTTGTGAACATGCTGATGAACACGGTGTTTCAGCTGAACCTGATCGGCAATTCCGTACAGCTCTACAACCAGGTGACCCGCCTGGGCAGGCAGCAGCTGAAGGAAGGGGACCTCGTCTTCTTCAGGATCCATCACAAACGCATCTCGCACGTAGGTATCTATCTCAACAACGATAAATTCGTTCATGCCAGCACCAGTAACGGGGTGATGATCAGTGACCTGAACGAAATGTACTGGAAAAAATATTATGCCGGCGCCGGCAGATTATAACCGGCCTGCTCCCTGTTTCGTATAGTCTGCTACGTTAGTACATCCGCTCGTACAGCCCGTAAATGCAGCCTTTCCGGCCATGCCGGGGTGGTTGCGTTTATTTGTTTAATTGTGGCATTTGTCCTATTTTCACGGCTTTGTAAATATAGAATATCCTTAATGGAACTGGCGCCCGTAGTATTATTTGTTTATAATCGTCCTGAACTGACTCTCAGTACTTTAGAACACTTAAGTCGTAATAAGGAAGCTGCTGAAAGCAGTTTGTATATATTTTGCGATGGTCCCAAACCGGGAGCGTCCGAAGAGCAGCTGGCACTGGTAGCTGAAACGAGAAGGATTGTGCGCAGCCGGCAATGGTGCAGGGAGGTGATCATAGAAGAAGCGCAGCAGAACAAAGGGCTGGCCAATTCCATCATCTACGGCGTGACGAAAATCGTGAACCAGTTTGGCCGCATCATCGTCCTGGAAGACGACCTGGTCGTAGCGCCGCACTTCCTCGCATATATGAACGAGGCGCTTGTGAAATACGAGGCGGATGAAAAAATGCTGGCGATTCACGGCTACATTTACCCGATACAGATACCGGCGGATTACCCGCACGACACCCTGACCATTCATGATCCCGGCTGCTGGGGCTGGGGTACCTGGGCGCGCGCCTGGAGCAAGTTTGAGCCGGATTCTGCCAAACTGATCCAACAAATTAAGGATCGCGGGCTGCGGCCTGAATTTGACTTCTGGGGCGGATATCCCTTCTTCCGTATGCTGCATCAGCAACAGCAGGGGAAAGTAAGCTCCTGGGCCATCCGGTGGAGAGCCGCCGCTTACCTGCATGATATGCTGACGCTCTATCCCACGAAATCGCTCGTGCGCCACGATGGGAATGTGCCCAGCGCTACGCACCACTATACCGTACACGATTATACCTACACTGAACTTTACCCCGGCGTCATACCGGTGAAAGATATTCCCGTGGTGAACAACCTGGAAATAGAAAAACGCTTCGGCGTATTCCTGCGTAAGAATGCAGGAATGACCATCCGGGAAAAAGTCAGGGATAAGCTTATTAAAATCTGGCGCAAAATTGCAGGCAATGCTTAAAAAGATACTCAAGAAGTTTAAAAGGGAAGTAGTAGCCCCGTTAAACTGGAATAACCTCCGCAGCGTGAAACCTATTTCCACGACGTTCGGATTCGATCGTGGTACTCCTGTAGACCGCTATTACATTGAAAGTTTCCTGCAACAGCATTTATCCGATATTCACGGGCATGTACTGGAGATTGCGGAAAGTTCCTATTCCAAGCAGTTCGGGCAGCAGGTGACCAAATTTGAAGTATTGCATACGCAGCCAGGCGCGCATGTAACCATCCAGGGCGACCTCACGGATATCAAATCCCTGCCGGAAAACCAGATCGACTGCTTCATCTGCACACAGACCTTCAATTTCATTTACGATTATAAAACCGCCATCGAGGGAGCTTACTATCTCCTGAAACCGGGCGGGGTATTGCTGGCCACGCTGGCCGGCGTATCGCAGATCTCCGCGTACGACATGCAGCGCTGGGGCGATTACTGGCGTTTTACCACCAAATCGGCCCAGCGGGTGTTTGACGAAATATTCGGCGAAGGCAACGTTACCGTGCAGGCGTATGGTAATGTACTGGCGGCTACCGCGCTTTTCCACGGCATCTCTTCGGAGGAAGTGACCCGGGAAGAGCTGGATTATCATGATCCCGTTTATCCTGTTATCATCAGCATCAGAGCAACGAAAAAAGCCAATGGGAAAGCTTAGTGACCTGATATTTTCCGCAACGAATTTTGTTGCCAACAAGATACAGCGGCCCGCGGTGATCCTCCTGTATCACCGGGTTACGGACTTATCTGCCGATCCGCAGGAGCTGGCCGTGAGCCCTGCCAACTTCGATGCGCAGCTGCAACATCTTCAATCTTCCTATAACGTATTGGATGCGGACCGGTTCCTGCACTATGTAAAAGCCGGAAAGCCTTTCCCGGAGCGGTCCGTACTCGTCACTTTTGACGACGGGTATGCGGACAACTACCTGGAAGCCCTGCCCATCATGACGCAGCGGGCCACGCCTGCACTTTTCTATATCACTACCTCCAAGCTTAATACCAGCAAGGAACAGTGGTGGGACGACCTGGAACGGGTACTCCTCACCGGGCGCCCGTTACCGGCTGCGCTGTCTATCACCATCAACGGCGTTGCCCACCATTTCAATACGGCCACCGCGGCGACAACCCGGGATGCATATTATGACTTACAGGCCATCCTGCGGTTTTGCGCGCCGGATGTGATCGACCAGGCCATGCAGTACCTCTACACCTGGGCTGGCTGCGACGGGGAAGGAAGGCCTACCCACCGCATGATGACCTTCGACGAACTGAAGGCCATGGCTGCCAGCAAGTATGTGCGCATCGGCTGCCATACGCACCGCCACCCGGCGGTTGGCATGCTGCCCTATGCACAGCAACTGCAGGAAATAGGGCAGAGTAAGGAGATATTGGAATCACTTTTGCAGGAGCGCATGCAACATTTTTCCTATCCTTTCGGGGGCAGGAAGTTCCTCGGCAGCAAACGCTATTACAATGCGGATAGTATCAAAGCCTGCAGGGAGCTGGGTTTGGAAATGGTCTGCGCGAACTATTACGGGCAGGTACACACGTGGAGCAATCCGTTTGCGCTGCCGCGGATATTGGTGCGCGACTGGCCGGCCGATGTATTCAGGCAAAAAATGGAGCGCTTTTTTAAACTATAACAGGTGAAAGTACTTTTTATAAACAGGTATGAAAATAGCGGGGGAGCTGCCATAGCAGGGCAGCGGATTGGTGCTGCGCTGGAAAAATATTATCATACGGAAAATCATTTTATAGCAGGTACGCATCATACGAAAGCGGCCAACGTAACGGTGACCCGCAAAGGCCCCGTTATCAACTTCATAGAAAGAGGCTGGAACGTAGCCAGTAACCTCATGGGGCTGCAATACCTCTGGTTTCCCTTCTCCTCCGCGGTGATCATGGATACGGTGAAGCGCTTTAAACCGGATGTCATCAGCCTGCATAATATTCACGGCGGTTATTTTGACGCGGCATTGCTGCCTAAGTTATCGCAATACGCGCCGATTGTATGGACCCTGCACGATATGTGGGCCATTACTGCCAACGCGGCGCATACCTTCGGGGACACTTCCTGGAAAGCCGCGCTGCCGGCCAAAGGGGAGCATAAGCACGCACCCGCTACGGGTATCAATAACGGCAAATACCTCATCCGCCGCAAGCAGCGGCTGTATGCGGCAAGCGACCTGTACATCGTATCGCCGGCGGAATGGTTGTACAACATGACGAAGGAAAGTCCGCTGACTAAAAACAAACCGCTCTACCACATTCCCAACCCCATTGATACGGATCAATACCTGCCGCAGGATAAAGCCTCCTCCCGGGCGGCCCTGGGCCTTACGGAAGACTGGCCGGTGATCAGCTTTGTATCCGAACGGCTGTTTGCCAGCGAGTTCAAAGGCGGGAAGGAGTTGCTGCAGGTGTTATCTTTGCTGGATGAGCAGCTGGACAGGGAGGTGTACCTGCTCATGATCGGGAAGGACAGGCTGCCTGTGGAGTACAAGCACCTGAAAGGCATCTATACCGGCTATGTGAGCGGCATGGAGAAAATGATGCAATGCTACAGCGCCAGCGATATATTCATATACCCTACCAAGGCGGATACGCTGCCGAATGTATTGATAGAGGCAGGTAGTTGCGCTACCCCCTGCGTCACTTTTGATGTAGGCGGCTGTGCTGAAATTGTACGTCATGGGCAGACGGGGTATGTCGTACGACCTGGTGACTACCGGCAGTTCGCCGGCGCAGTGCTGGATTTACTGGCAGACGATGATAAGCGGGCACAATTTTCTCTCCAAACAAGAAAATATATTATCCAACATTTTGGGATGGAAACTATAGCAGCACAATACCATCAGTTATTTGCCGCTGTAGCGCGCCATTCGTAAACAAACAGGTTCAAAGTGACTCAACCGGTTATCAGTATCATAACTGTATGTTATAATGCGGAAAAGCATATTGAGAAGACCATTCAAAGTGTGTTAGCTCAAACGTATCCGCATATTGAATTCATTATCGTGGACGGCGCTTCCAAAGACGGCACCATGGCCGTAGTGGAGCGGTACCGCGACCGCATCGCCACCGTAATATCCGAAAAAGATAAAGGGCTGTACGACGCCATGAACAAGGGTTTGAAGGCAGCCACCGGGGATTACGTGTACTTCCTGAATGCGGATGACCTGCTGCATGATAACCAGGTGCTGGAAAAAACTTTCGCGGCCTGCCCGGATGCGGATGTCTATTACGGGGAAGCGATGTTCCTGGCGGAAGATGGCAGCCCGTTGGGGTTGAGGTCACAGCAAACGCCTCATAAAGTACCGGAACACCTTCACTGGAAAAGCCTGCAGCATGGCATGGTGGTGTCCCACCAGGCATTCATCGTGAAACGCGCCATCAGTCCGGCGTATGACCTGCAATACAAAGTTTGCGCCGATATCGACTGGATGATACAGGTATTAAAACAGGCGAAGACCTGTTGCAATACGCGCCTCGTAATTGCCGGATTCCGGGTGGGCGGCGCCTCCAAACAGCGGCAGCGCCTGGCCTGGAAGGAACGTTACCGCATCCTGGATCATTACTACGGCAAGGTGTCCAACTTCCTGCATCACCTGTATATCGTGGGCCGTTATATCGTTAAGAAGAAGTATTAAGCGCGCTTCCTGATTTTTTCATACACCATCGTCCACATTCCATTAATATCTTCCGACAGCCTGAGGGCGATGACAGCCGGTACGTAGAGAATTATGAAAACGATGGTCCTGACCATGGTATCCACGTAGAGGTTCCATGCAAACGGGATCAGCAGGGTGAGGCCGATGCAGGCAGCGCCCAGTACCAGCGTGATCAGCGTTTTGACGCTCAGCGGCTGCATGCCGAATTTAATCCAGATAAAGCCGAACCGAACGATGTTGTTCAGCGAAACGCTGATCAGCGTGGCATATGCTGCCCCTAGGATTTCAAAATGTTTTTGCAGGTAGTAGGTGAGGAACAGCGATACCAGTACAAAGCAGATGGAGGTGATGAAGTCGAACCGCCAGAAATTGGAGGTCTGGATCACGATATTGTTGACCCCTGTGATCAGGTCTATCAGCTTCGCGATGCAGAGCACCAGGATCACCTGCGGGATCACGGATTGCTGGTTGGCATCCAGGAAGTGGTTGAGGAACAGCACTAAATTATGCTGGCTGCACCAGATGACGCCGAATATGCCGAGGCCGAGGATGATGAGGGTGATGGAGCTTTTGGAATAGAGGGACTGTATTTTGGACAGGTCCCTGTCTTTCCAGGCCTGGGAAAGGATGGGTGTGGTAATGGCGTACATGCTTCGTTGCGGTACCTCGATCAGGCTGGCAACGAAGGTCGCGATACTATAGACCCCCGCGGCTTCCAGGCCGATGATGCTGGACATGATCAGCAGGTCGTTTGTGCGGGCCAGCAGCGCAAATACGTTCGCTGAAAACACATACCCGCTGAAAATAAGGATACGTTTTTTCATGCGCCGCGTTACCTGGCTGAGTTTGGGTACGGTTTTCAGTTCGTTTGTGCGGTAGATCACCCACCAGAGCAGGATGGCGATGAGGGCGTAGGGCAGGCAAAACAGCAGCAGGAAAGTGCTGAAGCTGAACTGGCCGATGCCGTAAATGATGAGTACAACGGTGGTGGCTACCCGCAGCAGGTTCTCTTTCAGGAAGTTGGAGGCCACGGTTTTTTTGAGGCCCCAGGCAAAGGCTTCCAGGAGGTTGTAGGCGAGGATAAAGAACGTGAGGGGATATACGATGTAGAAGTAATCGACAAACAATTTGGAGTTGCCGCTGAATTTCTGGACGATCAGGCCTTTGAAAATAAAGCTGAAAATGACGAAGAGGATAAACCCGATGGCGGCAACGATGCTGGTGATAAAGGGGAGGTCGTTCGTTTTTTTGGTCAGGTAATCCTTATAGAACGGGAAGAATTTATTGATGGCCGGAACGGCGCCGAGGGACGCCACCATGGCCATCAGCGTGGCTACGTCGATCAGTACGCCCTTGAGGCCATATTGCTCTGCATTCAGTAAACGGGGAAACAATACCAATTGGTTAAATGCACCGAATGCAAAACCAATATATATAGAGATAGAGGAATATAAACTTTGTTTTCTTACAATACCCATTTAAAAGTGAGAGTTTATCGATTCGGGCAAAGATAAGCAGCCCGGCTGAAATAAAGCGGGTGTTTCCATTATGGAAACACCCGCCTGGTATTTAATGATGGTCAGGCAGTTACTTGCCTGCGTTTTGTTGTTTTTTGTCCAGCAGGGCCTGGGCTACAAAGCCGCCGATCACCAGCAGGATCACGAGGAAAGAGGAGATGCCTGCGATCTTTACGCCTTTGAAATAGGTAGGCGGCGCAAATTTCATTTCGATCTTATGCTGACCGGCAGGGATTTTCAGGCCGCGTAAACCGTAGTTGGTGCGGATGATATCCGTTTCCTTACCGTCGATATAGGCGTACCAGCCGGCAGGGTAGTAGATATCGGAGAATACGGCAAAACCTTCGTGGTTGTTGCTGGAAGCGTATTCCAGGTTATTGAGGCCGTATTTGGTGAGCCTGATGCTCGCCGCGGAATCTGCCACGGGTTGGAAAGCGCCGCCCAGCTTAGGCTGGAAGCGTTTGTCCACCACGGCGCTGTCCTTCACGTTGAGGGATTGCAGCGTAGTCATTTCGCTGTTGGCATCCGGCGCATATACGATACCTTTTACAAACCATGCGTTGCCGTAGGCATCCGGGTTGCGTTGTGCTACCAGTTGGTTGTTCTGACCAGGGTAGATGAGGTATTTGGTATTGAGCATGTTGAGGATGCGCATATCCTGGGTGGTAGGCTTGCCGGTGGCGATGTGCTGGTAAGCCGGGATCAGCAGGTGATCCAGCATATCCTGGTAGATCCAGAGTTTGGCCGGACTATAACCGCCGATGTTTTTATGGAAATAGGACGGAGCGGCATTATCCAGCGGCGCGGTGAGGTTCCACACGCGGTAGTATGGGTCCGGGTCCTTTTTGATTTCAAGGTCGGCCGCAGAAGGCTGCAGTTCCGCCATGAAAGTAGATTCGTCTACAAAGCTATCGTTGTTGAGGTATTTTTTATCCTGCTGCCAGAGGTCGATAGTGATGGCGCCGATCAGCACCACTGCCAGTACTTTGATGTTGATCTTGCTTTTCAGGTAAGCCCAGAGCGCGCCTGCGGCAATGAGGATGAATACCAGGGAGCGGAAGGAATCTTTCAGTACGAGGGCGGCCCTGTCTTTTTCCAGTCCTCGGATGATGCTTCTGGCATTTTCCTCTCCGCCGAAATACTGGGTGAAGCTGGTGAGGAGCTGGGCATCGTGGTGGCTGGTCATGCTCATCATGGAGCTGCCGGCGATGCCGAATACCACGATCACGCCGGCTGTGGCCAGGGCGCCGTGTTGGAGCTTTTTCAGCAGTACGGGGGTGCTGAGGTTGCCGGAAACGATTTCCTGCAATGCGAGGATGGCCATCACCACAAAGGAGAAGGACGGGATCACCAGCGCCATGGCAGGAGCGCGGAACTTATTATAGTAAGGTAAGTGGTAGAAAAGGAATTCGTTGATAACCATAAAATGGTTACCCCAGGAGAGGATGAACCCTATGATGGTGATAGGGATCAGCCACCACATATGCCAGCTGCGTACGATCAGGAAGGAGATCATGACCAGCAGGCAGATGATAGCGCCTACGTAAACGGGGCCGGATGTGCCTTTCGGCTGATCGCCGTGGTACATCGGGAAAGGCGCCTGTTGGAGGATTTGCTCCGCCTGCGCTTCCGGCGCGCCTACTTTCACGAGCGCGTCGAAGGTATGGGAGCCGGGGCCTGGTCTGGCGCTGGACGAGTTGCCTGCGTAGCCGGGAATGAGGAGGGTAAAGGATTCGCCCACGCCATAGCTCCAGTCGTACGCGTAGTCGATATCCAGCCCGGTGGATTTGGTATCTTTCTTAGACGTACCGGATTCTTCAGGGGAGTGGATGGTTAATTCCGATTTGCTGCCGCGCATGGTATAATCCGTGTACTCATGCGTGATGAGCAGTGAGTTCATGTTTGGCAAAATACTCAGCACGCACATACCCACGAGGATGGCGGATGCTTTGAAGAATGCCGGCAGTTGCTTTTGCTTCCTGGCATGCAC
Organism: Chitinophaga sp. CB10; assembly: GCA_001870995.2. Taxonomy (GTDB): domain Bacteria; phylum Bacteroidota; class Bacteroidia; order Chitinophagales; family Chitinophagaceae; genus Chitinophaga. The sequence goes on along the minus strand of MLAV02000004.1, from coordinate 238,809 downwards.
AAATGCGGCAATGGCGAGTACGCCGATGCAGATCAGCGCGTAATAAATTATCTGCAGGTGGTTGTTGTAGATAAACAGGGAGGTGGCCAGCAGGGTGAGTGCCGCGCCGCTCAGGTAGCGCTGTTTGTAGGTGAGCAGGATGCCTGCAAACACAGCCGGCATGAGGGCGATATCGTACATCTTGGTGATGTGGCCCACGTCGATGATGATCACATTATAGGTACAGAATGCGAAGGCGATAGCGCCGGCGATCCTGATCCAGTACTTAATATCTAATACGCAGGCCAGTACGTACATACATACCATGGCCAGGAAGAGCATGTTGATAGGGTCGGGCAAAAACAGGCACACGGCTTTGTTGACCACCGATATTTTGTTGGGGTTTGGGCCGGTGTACACCACATAGGTGGGCATACCCCCGAACATGCTGTTGGACCACAAGGGAACATCGCCGGTCTGCTGGTAGTAATCTTTTGCTTCTTTGGCCATTCCCTGCACGTTCATCATGTCGGACTGGTTTACCACTTTCCCTTCAAGAACGGGCGCACAGTAAACAGTTGCCAGGATCAGGAAGATCCCGATCGCTGCCAGATGTGGAAGTATGGCTTTTAGCCAGTTTTGCTTCATCGGATATTTTGAATTTAGTTTTAAAGAAACAAAAATAACTGTAATTTATCCGAAATTTCAATATGCGCCTGATACGTTTTCTGTTAAAATTTGTATTTATCTGTAATCTGTGCTTTATTGCCGGAGAAATTTTACGTATTACAGCGTATAACCATAACTGGGACGGTTTGGTGAAGCATGTGCTGGTATTGGGGGTAGGGATTGCGTTTCCAACGAACTTTTTATTGAGTATAGTCGTGGGCGTGTTGCTGCTCCTCCGGAAAATTGAATGGAAATCACTCCCGCCGTGGGTATATTTGTCGAATCTTGCAATACTTATAGTTCAACTCATAGTTTCATTCTGATGATGAAGAAAATATTGGATGATAAGCCTACGAAGCTATTCATCGGATTTGCCTGTTTTTTTGTTGCCAACGCGCTGCTGGCGGAATGTATCGGCGGAAAGCTGTTCTCTCTTGAAAAATTGCTGGGGTTACCCGTGCACACGTTTACCCTGTTTGGGCAGAGCGGGCTGTCCGTAACGCTCACGGCCGGCGTGCTGTTATGGCCGCTGGAATTTGTGATGACGGATATTGTGAATGAATATTACGGCCCGAAGGCGGTAAAGCGTATATCCTATACCGCGGTGGTGCTGATCACCTATGCTTTCCTGATGTTTTTTGTAGCCATGAAGGTGCCGGCATCGGACTTCTGGAAAGGGAGTCACCAGGCAGAAGGCATCCCGGACATGCAGGTGGCGTTTGAAAGCATCTTCGGCCAGGGGATGTGGATCATCCTCGGCAGCCTGACGGCTTTCCTCGTGAGCCAGATTGTGGATGTGACGGTTTTTCACAAGATTAAAAAGCGCACCGGCGAAAAGTATGTGTGGCTGCGGGCGACGGGCTCCACGCTGGTATCCCAGCTGGTGGATAGTTTTATCGTATTGTACATTGCGTTTAAGCTCGGGCAGGGATGGAGCTGGCAGCTGGTGCTGGCGATCTGCGTGGTGAATTATACGTATAAGGCCGTGGTAGCGGTGGCGTTGACGCCGTTGATTTATTTCCTGGAGCACCGGATTAATAAGTACCTGGGTCCGGAGACGACGGCACGGATGAAGGCGGAGGCGATGGGAAAGGTGTTGGTGGAGTCGCCGGTGGTGAATGAGTAAGTTTTAATTTTTATTATACCTATGTTAAAAAAAGTTTTATCCACTTGTGTGGTAACCTGTGCCCTTGCGCTGAGTACTGCTGCGCAGTCGAAATTCAATCTCATTAATTTGGAAAACCTTAATATGGACACGGCGATGGCCGTGAAAATTCCGTTGGGTATCCAGCTGACTACTGCTACTATGCCGCAGCAGGCGGGGAATATGGCCACGGGGTACCTGGGCCTTGGCAGAAGAAATTATGTAACGCAAAGTTTTACGGGGAATGACATGGCAGACCAGGTGGGCCTTTGGCTGAAAGGATACTATCAGGGGTATGGTGGGGCCATGCCGGTATTTATTGGCGGGAATGGGTACAATAGCGAACATGCAGGGTTGACGGTGGCGAGTAACGGGAATGTGGGGATAGGAATGACGAATCCGTCGGCGAAGCTGGAAGTGGCAGGGGATCTGTACCTTTCGGACCCGCACTGGGATGCCAGTGTGGAGTGGGCTACTACGAATATTCAGTATTTCGGACATAGTTTGGTTATCGGTAGCAAGCCTGGTAACTACGCGCATAATGTCATTGATTTCAAACCAGGAGGATCTGATCAGGGTGAGACACATAGCCATGTGAATATGTACACAGCTACCGGGCTGAATACCCAGCAGCTGAAAATCCATTTGTCAACTGACGGATTGCCAAATTACTTCAACTCAGGCCCTATCGGGATTGGCACGGTGCATCCTTTATCTTTATTATCGGTCAAGGGAGAAATCACTGCTCAAAAGGTTCGTGTAACCGGTACCGGATGGGCGGACTTTGTTTTCGCCCCTGATTATGTGTTGCCATCGTTGCAGGGACTGGCAGCTTTTATTAAGGAGCACCAGCATCTCCCTGAAATACCTTCCGCTGCAACTGTGGAAAAAGAAGGGATTGAATTAGGGGAGATGAATAAGAAACTGTTGCAGAAGATTGAAGAGTTAACGCTGTATATCATTCGCCAGGATGAGCAATTGGCTGAAGTGCAGGCGAGGCTGAAGAAACTGGAAGAAAAGAAATAAAACAAAAACGGGCTATTATCACCAGATAATAGCCCGTAATATTTTTGGCGCATTGTTATATTAATACTTCGCCTTCACCAAATCCGCTACCACCTTATCAATCGGCAACGACACGGCATCCGCTGAAAAGTCCTCCCAGTCGATCCACCTCGCGCGTTCCATTTCTTCCGTGCCTTCCGGTACTTCAAAGTCAAACGGTTTGGTAATAACAGGGGCAATAAAGGGAGATGTGGGTGTTACCAGGTAATAAATGCTGATGATCTGGGTAACGTTATCAAATGCGGAAATCTGGAAGAAGTCCGTGGTATAGATATGCTCCACCACCTTCACATCCTGGCCCAGTTCTTCCTGCCATTCCCGCACCACGCATTCGAGCGTACCTTCTCCGAATTCGAGGCCGCCGCCGGGGAATTTGGTATAGTAGCCGCCCCTGATATATTCATCACTCACGAGCACTTGTTTTTGCTCATTGATCATGATGCCATAGACTCTAACGTTGAAACCTGTCTTCATAATTTAATTTATCAGAACCATTTCTTTTTCATGAAATACCAGCTGATGATTACTGATATGCAGATGGAAAGGATGATCGGGATATAAAATGCGTGTACCGTGTGTTGGTAGGGGATATCTACGTTCATACCGTAGATGCTGGCTACCAGCATCGGGAAGGTGAGTACGATGGTAATGGATGTGAGTCGTTTCATCACCACGTTGAGGTTGTTGGAGATGATACTGGCAAAGGCATCCATGGTACTGCTGAGGATGTTGGTGTAGATGTTGGCCATCTCGAGCGCCTGGGACGTGTCTACGATGAGGTCGTTGAGGAATTCCTTTTCGTCTTCGTTGAGCGCGAGGAAGTTGGTGCGTTCCAGTTTCATGAGCAGCAGTTCGTTGCTGCGCAGCGCAGTGACGAAGTACACGAGGCTTTTCTGTATCCGCATGATGGCGAGCAGTTCCTCGTTCCGGTTGGAATCGTAGAGTTTTTGTTCCAGCATATTCCTGCGCTGGTTGATCTCCTTGAGGTAGTCGAGGAAGTTGACCACCACTTTTTCAAATACCTTCAGCACCATCATATTTCTCTTTTCCGGGGAGCGGTTATGGAAGGTGTTCAGGAATTTTTTGATGGCGGTGTTATCGAATGAGTTAACCGTAATTACCTGGTTGTGGGTCAGAATGATAACGATCGGGATGGTGATGTAGTAGGCATCACTTTCGTTGATGGAGTTATTTTCTGCCGGCGTTTTGATTACGATCAGCTTTACTTTGTCTTCCAGTTCAAAACGGGACCGCTCATCGATATCGAGGGAGTCGGTGAGGAAGTCCAGCGGGATGTCCAGTTCTTCAGACAGCTGTTCGAATTCGCTTTGTTTCAGTGGGGGAGTGATGTTGATCCAGGCGCCTTCTTCGGGCGCCTGAACTGCCACTGTTTTAGCATCAATATTTTTAAAATACTGGATCATCAGGGAAATGGGGGGTAGAGATTACCGGATATTCAACTGTCCTTCGAACACGAGGGTGGCGGGGCCACAGAGCCAGATGTTTTCGAAGGTACGTTCACCGGTTTTGTCGAATTTCACTTCCAGTTGTCCGCCGAGTGTTTGAACGGGGATGGAGTAGTGTGTTTCTTCTTTGCCGGCGAAGGTGAGGGCGGCGGCGGTAACGCCGGTGCCGCAGGAGTAGGTTTCGTCTTCCACGCCGCGTTCGTAGGTGCGTACGAAGATGCCGTTTTCGTAGGGCTGTACAAAGTTGACGTTGGTGCCAACGGCTGCAAACCTTTCGTTGTAGCGGATCTTACGGCCTTCATCAAATACGTCGATGGCCTGTACGTCGTCCACGAATTTCACGAAGTGCGGGGAGCCGGTGTTCAGGTAGTAATACATGGAGCCGTGTTCTACGTCATGGACATCCTGCATTTTCAGGTTCACCCATGCGTCGCCATCGATGGTGGCTTCATGGGGGCCGTCTACCGCGATGAAGGAGAAGCTCCCGTTACCTACGCCCATTTTATGTGCAAAGGCTACGAGGCAGCGGCCACCGTTGCCGCACATGGTGCCTTCGCGGCCGTCAGCGTTGTAGTATTTCATGGCGAAGTCGTACGCTTCGCTTTTGTTGAGCAGCATCAGTCCATCGGCGCCGATACCGAAGCGGCGGTCGCACAATTCATGTACCTGTTCGTCTGTAAGCCAGTCGTATTGGCCTTCCCGGTTGTCCATGATGACAAAGTCATTCCCGGTACCCTGATATTTATAGAAATGGATCTGCTTCATGGGCACAAATATAATTTAGATATTCTGGACTCGCAAAATATCAAAAGGTTATGGGGGGCGGGGGGCTTTCCTGCGGAGGGATAACCCGGGGAAGGGCCCATTGTCCTTCCCGGGGGGCAATACATATTAAAGCGTTGCGATAATTTCCAATCCCTTCTTAATCAGCGCCTGCACTGCCGCGCCGCCGTCCTTACTGAACTCCTGGCGGATACGGTTGGCGACAATCGCGCTGATGGAGAGGCACTGGTGGCCCAGCACCCTGCCCAATCCGTACATGGCAGAGGTTTCCATCTCGAAGTTGGAAATACGGTGATGGTTATACGAAAACCTGGTCAGGTTATCGATCAGGTTCGGGTTGGAGAGGGCGCCCCTCAGCACGCGGCCCTGCGGGGCGTAGAAGCCCGGGCAGGTAACGGTGATGCCATGGTGGAAGCCGTCCTGGAACTTGCCGGTCAGCTCACTGCCTGCCGCGAAGATGGCAGGGAACGCGCTGCCGGGGTACAGGGCTACCTGGCCCCGGAAAGCTTCCAGCAGTTGCCTTTCTTCTTCCGTATTATCAAAAGCGTAATAATTCAGGAGGTTGTCCAGCCCGAGGCCATGGGAAGAAACCACGAAGCTGTCTACCGGGATGCCTTCCTGCAAAGCGCCGGAGGTGCCGAGGCGAATAATTTTCAGGGAGGTGAGGTTTTCCTTTACCAGGCGGGTATTAAAATCAATATTTACCAGCGCATCCAGTTCATTGAACACGATATCGATATTATCCGTACCAATGCCGGTGGATACTACGGAGAGGCGTTTGTTACCGATATAACCGGTATGGGTCACAAATTCCCGGTGTTGGAATTTGCCTTCTATTTTATCAAAATGCTGACTTACCACCGCCACCCTGTCCGGGTCGCCAACGGTAATAATAGTATCTGCAAGTTCTTCAGGTCGTACATCCAGGTGGTAAACTGCGCCACGGCTATTAATAATGAGTTCTGACTCAGCGATACGTGTATCCATGTTAGATATTTTATTATTCACAATACGTTTCTTGCTCTGGTTCCGGGGTCAATATTCCTAAGTCCCGGCCTATTATCAAAATATTTTCTAAGATATTTTTTAGATAATATTTGGTGATTATCAGAATTTTACTACTTTTGCAATCCCAACAACGGAAGAGGATTGCCAGATGGGTGAAAAATGGTAATATTGCAAATATAAGGTTTCATGGCCGAGTGGCTAGGCAGAGCTCTGCAAAAGCTCGTACAGCGGTTCGAATCCGCTTGAAACCTCTGAAAGGATCGCTGGAAGCAGCGGTCTTTTTTTATCTCTTCCAAAACCGGTTCTATGGCCGAGTGGCTAGGCAGAGCTCTGCAAAAGCTCGTACAGCGGTTCGAATCCGCTTGGAACCTCAGAAACGGACCGCTGGAAGCAGCGGTTTTTTTTTATGCCGTGTGGTGAAACCGTTCAAGGAACCTGGTAATCCTTTACCATTCAGCTTTTCACCACTTCTGCAATTTCTCCTCCATCCTCCCGCACCAGATAATCTTTTCTTGATTATCTTTGTCGCTCTCTCGAAATAACAATACCAGCAGCTATTTTAACAACAGTGGACAGTGAGCGAAGCAGATAAGTCATACCAAAATCAGGATTTACTGGAACGCATTGCCGATGGCGATGAGCAGTCCTTTTCGGTATTGTTCCGTGACCTGGCGCCGTTGATACGCGCGCATATACGCTGTATTATTCAAAACGATGAAGAAACGCTGGAAGTATTGCAGGAAACGTTCATCCGGGTATGGCTGCACCGCGATAAACTCCCGCATCTGACACACCTTACCGCTTACATCAAACAAATTGCCGGCAGGCAGTGCTTTACCCTGCTGCAAAAAAACGCGCAGTACCGCAGGAATATGCCAACGGACATCCCGGAAGAAGCCACCGGCGCGGATGCGGAAGAAATGCTCTCCTATAAGGAAGCACAACAACTGCTGCACGAAGCGGTAGGCGCCTTGCCCCCGCAGCGCAAACAGATTTACCTGATGAGTCGCTCCCGCGGCATGACCAGCGCCGCCATCGCAGCGGAACTGCAACTCTCGCATAGCTACGTGCGCAACGCTTTAAGCGCCGCGCAAAACAGCATCAGGGAGCATTTACGGAAAGCCGGCAAATACCTGCCCGTCCTGCTCTGCATGCTCTGAAAAAATTTTTTTTCAGCGCATGAGTACATTTTATCCCGACGCCAGGTTTAGTATATATATCAGACCAGCCAGGTATGGACCAACTACGTATTCAGTACTTATTGCAACGCTATTCCAACAATTGCCTCACCGCCGCAGAACAGCAGGAGTGGGAGGCCATGCTGGCTGATTCCGCCAACCGGGAAGCCTTTGCGCAATCCATGGCAGCCATGGATATCGATCCCGCCCTTGTGCAGCCGTACGATCAACAACTGGAAGGCGTACTTACCGCTACGCTGCACTTTGATAAACCTAAGGCTCACCGCATACCCGCAGCACGGCGGTGGATGGCAGTGGCCGCCGGACTGGCGCTGCTGTTAGGGGCAACCGCCGCTTACCTGCATTATATCTTTCCCCCCCACCATCTAAAACCAGCTGCCACCGAAAGGGCGATCCCACCCGGCCACGACGGGGCCATACTTACCCTCGCCGATGGTACGCAACTGGTGCTGGACAGCCTGCAAAACGGCGTAGTGGCCTCCCAGGCCGGCGCGCCCATTCAACTGCAGAACGGCACGTTGCAATATAGTCAGCATACGGCCAGCGGACCGCTGCAATACAATACCATCAGCACGCCTAACGGCCGGCAGTTTGCGCTGATATTGCCGGATGGCACTAAAGTCTGGCTCAATGCCGGCAGCAGCCTGCGTTTCCCAGCGGCCTTCACCGGCGGGGAACGCGGCGTAACCCTCTCCGGGGAAGCCTACTTTGAAGTAACGGCCAACAGCCAACAGCCTTTCACCGTGAATATGGGCGACGGGAAATTTATTGAAGTACTCGGTACGGCATTTAACGTAAACGCCTATACGAATGAACCAAAACTGACTGCCACACTGCTGCAGGGCGCTATCCGGATCAACAATGCCGGGAAGCATTACCGGATGCGGCCGGGAGAGCAGGCCGACCTGGAAACAGATAAGATCAGTATTACCACTAATGCCTCCACGGAAAGAGTACTGGCCTGGAAAAACGGCTACTTCCTTTTCGACGGCGTGAGCCTGGAAGAGGCTATGCGACAACTGGAACGATGGTATAACATCACCGTGATTTATGAAAATGGCATACCGCCGATCAGGTTTGGCGGTAAAGTAAACCGCAACACCCACTTAAACGAAGTGCTGCGCATCCTCGCCAGGGCCGACCTGAAATGCCGGCTGGACGGGAACCGCCTGATTATTACACGCTAATATTTCCGGCCGCAGGGGGCGGCCGCAGTATATAAAAAACGAAGCCGCTACAGGGTGAGAGCTGCAGCGGCGGAGTTCGGGTCAATTTGTTCTGAAACAGCATTTATTAACCAAAACCGCAACAAATCTATGAAATTAAGGCAAAGGGAGAACAGCTCTCCCGGAGTTGTTCTGCTATCGCGCAAAAATCTACTGGTCATGAAGTTCTTAGCCTTCTTTTTGCTGGCCGCAGGTATGCAGGTGTATGCCAAAGGCCAGGCGCAAACGGTTACACTGTCCTGTAAAAACATGCCGCTGAAACGCGTATTTGAAAAAGTGGAAGCCCAAACGGGGTTAGTCCTGTTCTACAACCAGGAGCTGATCAACGGCAGCGCCCCGGTGACCGCCGACGTGAAAGACGTGCCCGTAACCGGCTTCCTGGACCTGCTGTTTGAGAAATTGCCGATCTCCTATGAAATCATAGGTAAAACGGTTTCCCTCACGCGAAAGCCCATCGCGTCAACTAATACCGCCGTTGCAGATACGCTGCTGCGCTGCGCCGGCCAGGTGGTGGATGAAAACGGCCAACCCGTGCCGGCGGTGACGATCCGGGAGAAGTCCAGCGGGAAAACGTATTTCAGCGATGGGGACGGCCACTTCGCTTTCGACTATAAACAACCGCAGGTATTTGTATTTACCTCCGTTGGCTTTGAGCCGGTGGAGCTGAAAGCCAGCTCCGGCAAGCTGTTGAAGGTGACCATGAACCGGCAGATCAACCGGTTGTCGTCCGTAGCGGTAGTATCCACCGGTTATCAAACCATCCTCCGGGAACGCGCTGCCGGCTCCTTTGCCAGCGTATCCGCCGAAGACCTCCGCGGTAAACTGCAAACCAATATCATGGACCGCCTGGAAGGGATGGCCCCGGGCTTTACTTCCTACCGCGGCTCCCTGCAGATCAGGGGCGTGTCTACCGTGAACGGGAACCGTAACCCGCTGATCGTGGTGGATGGCGTGCCTTACGAAGGCAGCATCGAAGCCCTCAACCCGGCCGACCTGGAAAGCGTCAACGTACTGAAAGACGCTACCGCCGCTTCCATCTACGGCGCCCGCGCGGCCAACGGCGTAATCGTGATCGTTACCCGCAGAGGCAAACCCGGCCCGGCGACTGTGACCTACGATGGTACGCTGAAAGTGATCCCGCTGCCGGACAGGGATTATGCCAACCGCATGTCGAGCGCGGAGCTGGTAGATTTTCAAAAGGAAATGTTCAGCTATTCCTCCGGGGATCCCAACGCGCTGGACCCACGCAAATCCATGAACGATGTATTTGCGCTGCTGTACAAACATAAAGCCGGCGCTATATCCAACGCGGAGCTGGAAGCAGGGCTGGATGTATTCCGCCATCGCGACCGCTACGACCAGCTGGGAGAAGTGCTGCGGAAAGACAGCCTCGTGCATCAGCACAACCTGACCATCTCCGGCGGATCGGATAAATACCGCTACAACCTCTCCGGGAATTATATGGGCAGCGCGCCTTATGCTAAAAACGGCGGTACGCCCATGCGCTATGGCTATAACCTGAGAAATATGTTTAACCTCACCCGCTGGTTCAGGCTGGACGTAGGTTTGCTGGGTAGCTATACGAAAGAAGATTACGACAACGGCTTTAGCCCGATGAGTACCTACCTCGCGGGAAAAGCCTCCTACTATATGTACCGGGATGCGAACGGCAACCCTGCACAATGGCTGAATAATAAATCGCAGTACGAAATAGACCGGCTGAAAAGCCTGGGCCTGCAGGATGAAACGTATTACCCGCTGCGGGAAATCTCCCATGCGCACCGGCTGGCCACTACCAAATACAATAACCTGAACATCGGCGCCAACTTCAAACTGTTTCGCGGGCTTACGCTGGACCTCCGCTACCAGACGGAAAGAACGGAAGGCCTGACCAAACAGTTCTTCAGCAAAAATGCCTGGTCCGTAAATACGCAGATCAACGATGCCACGGTGATTGACAATACCGGCAAAATCATCAATTACATCCCTAAAGGCGGGCAGGTCCGGGAAACGCGCTATGATCAAAACTCCTACACCATGCGCGCGCAGCTGAACTACGAAAACTGGTTTGGCAGCAAACACCAGGTAAACGTGATTGCCGGTGCGGAGCGAAGAAAAATCGGCAGCACTGCCACCGATATTTATAAATACGGTTACGACGATTTCAACCTCAACTACAAGCCGGTAGACGAGCTGCTGCTGAGCAACTACATCTACAACACGCAGGCGCTCTTCAACCAGTTCATGCTGAGCAGGGCGGAGAGAGGATTTACGTACACGGATGACCGTTATATTTCCCTCTATGCCAACGGCTCCTATACATTCGATAACAAACTGACGGCCACCGGTAGCGTGCGGATGGATCAGTCCAACCTCTTTGGCACCGATCCCAAATATCAGTACAAGCCTTTGTGGTCCGCTGGTTTGCTCTATGTAGTGCTGGATGATAAGGATTGGATTGACCGCCTGGCGGTACGCACCACCTATGGTATCAATGGTAACATTCCGAAGGATGCAGGTCCGTACCTGATTTCAAAGGATGAAACTAGCACGAACTACTGGACGAACGAATTCCAGTCCTATGTATCCAGTCCGCCGAACTCCGGCCTGCGCTGGGAAAAAACGAAAGTGACCAACCTGGGTATCGATTTCAGCTTCTTCAAAAAACGGCTGACAGGTTCCATCGACGTGTACAACAAGCAGACGAACGACCTGCTGGGCAGGCTGAACGCGGATCCTACCATTGGCTGGTCCGCCGTTACGGTGAACTACGGCAGCATGTATAACCGCGGGGTGGAGCTGGCGCTTACCAGTCGCAATATCGACAGGAGTGACCTGTACTGGAACACCACCCTTAATTTCTCCTATAACAAAAACCAGCTGACCCGACTGGAGAACAGCAGCAACACCGTTGCCAGCTACCTGGTCAGCCAGCAGAACAGGGTAGGCGTGCCGATGGGGGCTATCTACAGCGTGCGCTATGCCGGCCTGGATGCGACGGGCAAGCCGCAGGCTTATACGGCGGATGGTAAGGTGGTGAAGTCCACCCAGCAGCTGACCGTGAACGACCTCGTGTACCAGGGTACTTCCGTACCACCGTATGCGGCGTCCCTGTTGAATACCATTGGTTATAAAGGCGTGGAACTCTTCTTCATGTTTACCTACTACGGCGGGCATGTGTTGAGGGACGTGAAGTCGCCCTACCTGAACCTTTTCCCCGAACTGAACTACACCAGCAACCTGGAGCGCAATGCGCTGCGCCACTGGAAGCAGCCTGGCGATGAGAAGGACCCGGACATGGCGCCGGCCTACGAGCAGGCGGTGAGCACCGTGATTACCGACATCTGGAATGCGGGCGACCGCTTCGTGAAAAAGGCGGACTACATCAAGCTGCGCGACGTGACGCTGAGCTACCGCCTGCCGTATAAGGTGATCAACAAGGCGGCATTTAAGAATGTGAAAGTGAGCCTGCAGATGCAGAACATCTGGCGCTGGTCCGCCAACCCGCAAAAGCTGGATCCGGAAGTCTGGAACGGACTAACGTTATCGCCTACACGTGGTTACCTGCCGCCGGCTACCTTTACTTTCGGTCTTTCTGCTAACATTTAAACCTGACGACAACCATGAAGAAGATAATAGTATTATGTTTTGCTGCGGCTGCGCTCACGGCGGGTTTCAGCTCCTGTAACCGATACCTGGATGTAAAACCGAAGGGCTATACGATTCCGCAGTTTTATGAAGATTACCAGAAGCTGATGAATAATATGTCGCTGATCCGGGTTTCCTCCGCGTATCCCGGCTACCTGACGGACGATGTGCAAACCGGCGATCCTACGGATGTTTCCAAACAGGCCAGCTACAGCGGGCTGGCGGATTACAAGAAGGCGCTCTATACTTTCCAGCCGGGCGGCGTATTTGTGCCGGGGTCATCAGATCCGCTCTGGGAGCCGGCTTATAGCCATATCTATACTTACAATGTGGTGATCAACAACATCATGAACGTACCGGATGGAACGGAGCAGGAGAAAAAGCAGCTGAAGGCGGAAGCCTTGTTTGGCCGCGCTTTTGAATACCTGACGCTGGTGAACGCCTATGCGAAGCACTACGATCCTGCCACGGCTGCTACGGACTACGGCGTGCCGCTGGTGTTAACAGAGGACATCAATCAGCCGTACAAACGCGGTACGGTGGAAGAGGTGTACGCCCTCATTAAAAACGACCTGGAAGCTGCCGTGAAGGACCTGCCGGCCAAGGCGGTGAACATCTTTCACCCTACGCAGAGCGTGGGTTACTCCTTCCTGAGCCGCATGTACCTGTACATGGGCAATTACGCCGCTGCGCTGACCAACGCCAAAGCCGCGCTGGCGCTGAATAGCACGCTGCTGGATTACAAGCTGTACACCACTAAAAAGGGCGTGACGTTTGGCCGGGTATGCCTGGCTACGGATAATTCCGTCCGCTTCCCGGATGCGCATCAGAATGGGGAGAGCCTCTGGGTGCGCTATGGCAGTTCCAGCTCAGCGAGTTTGAACGCGGAGGTCTATGTATCGAAGGACCTGCTGAATGTCTTTGCGCAGGACCTCGCTGCCGGCGCGGTAGACCAGCGCCGGGCGTTATTCTTCTGCGACGGGGAAAGCAACTTTGGCGTGAAGCCGGTGTACTTCCCTGGAAGGGTGTTGTACGGCCCTTATATCGATCCCAACTTCGGCTTCGGCAATGCGGAAGTTTTCCTGGCGGCGGCGGAATGCGAGGCCCGCGTGGGCGATAAGCAGGAAGCGATGAATTACCTGAACACCCTGCGCAATGCGCGTATCAAAAATAACCAGCCGCTGGTAGCCGCCACCAATGATCAGGCGCTGCAACTGGTGCTGAATGAGCGCCGCAGGGAGTTCTGCTTTGTGGGGTTAAACCGGTTGATTGACCTGAAGCGACTCAACCGCGACCCGCGATTTGCCAAAACGATTACCCATCAACAGGGCAATGACGTGTACACGTTGCCGGCTAACGACAAACGTTATATCCTGCCGGTGCCGCCGAAAGTCCTGGAATTTAATGGTACCATGCCATTATATGAGCGATAATTATATATATTTACCTTAAATAATTTTTTGAGAGAAATGAAAAACATTCCTGGCAAAATATTACTGTTCTGCTGCATGACTTTCGCCGGTACAGCCGTAGCACAGCATGGAATCCGGTTTGACACCCTCAGCTTTACGTCCCTGAAAGCCAAAGCGGCGCAGGAGAATAAGCTGATCTTTATTGACTGCTATACCACCTGGTGCGCGCCCTGCAAGTGGATGGACAACAATGTGTTTACCCTGCCGGCAGTAGCGGAGCAGTACAATAAGTATTTCATCAATGCCCGTTTCGATATGGAAAAAGGCGAGGGCATTGCCTTGAGAAAGGAATATAACGTAGGTTCTTTCCCTACCTACCTGTTTATTGACAGCAAAGGCAAGCTGGTGTACCGCTCCGGCTCCCGCATGAGCGCGGAGGAGTTTATTGCCGTGGGGGAGAATGCCAACAATCCTGCGAAAAGCATGGCTGCCATGCAACAGCAGTATGATAAAGGCAAGCGGGATATGCAGTTCCTGCTGGACTACTACGATGTGTTGCAGGATAACGACCGGGGTAAGGCCGAGCAGATAGGCCAGGAGATCGTGAAGAAATTCCCGGAGCAGCAGTTGAATTCGGCGCTGGGATGGAAAGCGGTGCGGGCCCTTGCCAGAACGGAGAAAGACCGACTGGGCGCTTATTTTATGCAGCACCAGGATGCGTTCCGCGCGTATGCAAGAGCCGGGGAAATTGACACGCTGGCTACCCGCATGATGACGGCGCTGCTGTATGGCTACATCCGGGAAGGCAAAAATGCGGAGTTTGCGAAGCGGATCGACTACTTCCGTAGCTCCCCGATGGAGGCCCGCCGCCGCGAAGGGGTGCTGATTGAGTCGGAATACTACCTCCGGAATAACAAGTACGCTGATTTCAATAAACTGTGCAACAATGCATTGACCGGCTTGTTGAAAGATGATGCGGACAAGCTGAGTTTTATCGCGCGCAGGGCAGGCTTCAGGGGAGATGGAACGGCGGAAGTATTGCCGGTGTGTTACGCCATGGCCAAACGTGCGGTGGAGTTGCAGCCGGAGGAGTACAGTACGCAGAGTACACTCGCGCAGCTGTGCCTGGTGATGAAAAAGAAATCGGAAGGGCTGGAAGCTGCGCAGAAAGCGTATGCGCTGGCCGGTACGACGAAGATTGAGGGGATCGTGAAGAAGTTGATTGGGCAGCTGGAGGGGTTGTAGGTTAGGGTTTGCGGCTGTTTTTTTATTAATCTGCTGCTAACGCGCCCAACAGCATTTAGTGATAATAATTTCAAGCCCACTATTGCAGATTGCAGTAGTGGGTTTTGTTTATTTTGTTTGGGTATGCATCTTATAGTTCTTTTATTTTCATGGCCACCAGGCCTTCCTTGCTTCCTTCATTTTCCCCGCCACCCATTCCCCATACTTTTAAAACTTTTTTAAAAAATCCCTTGGAAATTGCCGGAAAATAATTAAGTTGTACGTCCCAAAATTATTTGGTGCTAAAACAGTGTGGTTATGATTGAAATAATACGAGTAACCGCCGATGATACCGCGAACCTGGACGCTGTGAAGTCCCTGTTTCGTGAATATGCCAATTGGTTGAGCGTAGACCTTAGTTTCCAGCAATTCGAAGATGAGATGGCTCATCTGCCTGGCGCTTATGCTGCGCCCACCGGTGCATTATTCCTGGCAAAATCGGATGGTCAGATCGCAGGATGTGTGGCAGTCAGAGAATTTGACAACAGCACTGCCGAAATGAAAAGATTGTTTGTAAGAGATGCCTTCAAAAAGCAAGGATTAGGAAAGATGCTTGCAGCCACGGCGATAGAAGAAAGTAAAAAATTAGGGTATAAGCGAATCTTATTGGATACCCTGGCCCATATGCGACCCGCTATTGAGTTATATACTTCTCTCGGTTTCCAACCTATTGCAGCGTATTACGACAATCCCCTTTCCAGTGCGGTGTATTTGTCACTGAACATCGAATAGGAGACTGGCATTGAGGCGGCATTTTCTTTCCTGGATACCGGCGTAGATAGGCGCCGGTATGTAAAAGACACGTGTATTGCAACCCGGGGTTGCGATGGGGTAGATGCTTTTGTTGATGAAATGGGAGGGTAGTGGAGTTGATAGATTGAAGGTGTTTTTTTGAGATAGTGGAGCTGCATTGGAAAGTAGCCAAGCCCTGAAACGAAAGTATTTTTTAAAATAATGGAGGCTGCATTGGAAGTATCCCAGCCCTGAAACGAAAGTATTTTTTAAAATAATGGAGGCTGCATTGGAAAGTAGCCAAATAATGTAGAGACGCACCCCAAACAGCACGCCTCTACACAAAAACATTTCACTACCCTATCTTCGGAATCTTATATCCATTATGATAAGCCGCTGCCAGTAATTTATTCGCATCGCTATCCGTAAAATTCTGTTTCGCCTCATTCCAGTAAATCTTCTTCCCGGTACGGTAAGCAATATTACCCATCTGCGCAAAGCTCGCAATATGCGCGCCGGCAGTTATCGGGCAATTCAAATCGCTCATTTTTCGGGACTTGATCACTTCTACAAAATTTTTCGCATGCAGGTCCAAACCTTTATCTACGGAAGGTTTGCGGTCTACCGCTTCCATCTTGCCTTTTTCAGGGATTACTTCCCATCCGCCACGATCCAGCACCAGCGTGCCGTTGTTGCCGATGAAGGCAATGCCGTGCGTACGGTTGTATGGGCCGCCGTCAATGCCGGTTGCCTGTTCCCACTGGATGTTATAGTTATCGAATTCGTACACGGTGGTGAGGGTATCCGGCGTTTCAGCTGCATCGTTCGGATAAGCGAACTTGCCGCCGGCCGCCATAATGGATTTAGGGTTGCTGGACTTCATGCCGATGAGCGCATAGTCGAGCAGGTGCACGCCCCAGTCGGTCATCAGGCCGCCCGCATAATCCCAATACCAGCGGAAGTTAAAGTGGAAGCGGTTGGCGTTGAACGGGCGGGTCTGTGCCGGGCCCAGCCATGATGTATAGTCTACCCCTGCCGGCGCCGGACCGTCCGGTACCACCGGGATGGACTTCATCCAGCCCATGTACGCCCAGGCTTTCACCAGGCGGATCTGGCCTAACTGTCCTGAATGCACGAAGTTGATGGCATCGCGGAAATGCTGCTGGCTGCGTTGCCACTGGCCTACCTGTACCACGCGGTTGTAGCGTTGCTGGGCTGCCACCATGGTAGCGCATTCCACGATGGAGTTGCCCACCGGCTTCTCCACGTACACGTCTTTGCCGGCGGAGCAGGCATCCGTCATCATCAGGCAATGCCAATGGTCCGGAGAGCCGATCACCACGGCGTCAATGGATTTATCTTCCAGGAGCTTGCGGTAGTCCGTGTAGCCTTTCACTTTAATATTATTCTTTGCCAGTTCCGCGATGCGCTTGTCCAGCACGTTTTTATCTACATCGCAGAGGGCTACTACTTCCACTTCCGGGTTTTTCAGCAGGGCGGTAAGGTCGGACCAGCCCATGCCGTTGATACCGATGGCGCCTATACGGATTTTATCGCTCGGAGCGATGGCACGCAGGGGAAGCGTATGGAGGAGACTTGCGCCAGCAACCAACGCGGACGCAGATCGGAGAAATGATCTTCTTGAACTATTCATGTGATTAGCACTTTTAGCGGGATTCGTGGAATTTTTTGTCGCAAACAAAATAGTGAAAATCTTTTTTTTGTGCAGGTTTTTGGGAGGAATGAAACATTTGATACCCTTTTTTCTTAAAAATGAATACCATAGAGGGACTGAATCCAGCGACGGGGCTGCCGGCGCCTGCGTCAACCACCTGCTGCATCCGGGCAAAAGAATGAAGGTTGCGCAAAAAAGAATCCCCCGCCATGCCGGCAGGGGACTCGTTTTTTAGAAAGACCACTTTGGTAATAATCTATGGTACATCATCCTATTTTGAGAATGACCACCCTGTTAATAACCTATTCCACATCATCCTCACTGCTGAGGTTGAAATTCATCATCGTACCCAACAAATCCGAAAACCGGGTTTCGTTTTCCAGCACCTTTTTGCTGATCAGCGAGTAAGCACTGAGCCCATGCAGCACAAATTCCATCAGCAGCAACGCCTCGCGGCCGTTCGCTTTCGGGAATTTTTCGCCTACCAGCTCCCGCAGCCCGTTGACGGACATCAGCCGGGATTCATATTGTTTATCCGTTAAATCCCCGAGCAGCTGCAGCTGGTTCCCCTGGTCAAACCATTGGATCACGGCGCGGTAAGGGTTCTCTGACGGAGAAGTTTGTTTGCGCTTTTTGTAGTTTTCCGGGTTAGGGAAGTAGCAGGCAAACACCGTGCGGATGGCTTTGTCCAGCAGATTGTGCGCTACTTGCAGCGGGCCTTCCTGTTCTCCTTCATACACCAGTTCAATCTTACCCGTAATCGCCGGGATGATGCCCTGCAGGTCCCCGATGCGTACCTGGGTTTCCTTTTCCCGGTTAATGATGGCCCTTCTTTCCCCGGCGCTGACGGCGTTTTCATACGCGGCAATGGTCAGCCTGGCGGATACCCCGCTTTTCTTGTCCACATACTCGCTGTTACGCGCTTCAAAGGCTACCTGCTCAATGAGCCGTTTCACTATATCGGAAATCTGTACTTTCTTCAGCTGATCTTCATGAACATCCGCTTCCTGTTCGGTAATGAGCAGGGAGTTTTCAATGTTTTTCGGATAGTGCGTGATGATCTGGCTCTCAATCCTGTCCTTCAGCGGGGTCACGATGGAGCCGCGGTTCGTATAGTCTTCCGGGTTAGCAGTGAATACAAAAAGTATATCCAGCGGCATCCTGATTTTGAAACCCCGTATCTGGATGTCGCCTTCCTGCAGGATGTTGAACAGGGAAACCTGGATACGCGCCTGCAGGTCCGGCAGTTCATTGATCACGAAGATGCCCCGGTTGGAGCGCGGGATGATCCCAAAGTGGATCACCCTTTCATCCGCAAAGCTCAGCTTGAGGTTGGCGGCTTTGATGGGGTCGATGTCCCCGATCAGGTCCGCCACGGAAACGTCCGGCGTAGCCAGCTTTTCGCCGTAGCGCTGACTGCGGTGCAGCCAGGTAACAGGCGTATCGTCGCCCTTCTCTGCAATCAGGTCGCGCGCATAACGGGAGAGGGGCATAAACGGATCGTCGTTTACTTCCGATCCTGCTATTACGGGAATGTATTCGTCGAGTAAGTCTAACATCTGCCTGGCCATCCTGGTCTTCGCCTGGCCGCGGAGGCCGAGGAAGAGGATATTGTGGCGGGAGAGGAGGGCCCTTTCTGTATCCGGGATAACGGTGTCTTCGTAGCCGATGATGCCCGGGAAGGCCGATTCTTTTTCTTTGAGTTTGGTAATCAGGTTTTGTCTGATCTCTTCTTTTACTGACTTTGGCTTATAACCGCTTTTCTTCAGTTCGCCCAGCGTTTTAATGTTAGTGTCCATGCTCAAATTTTACTGATTACTAGTAGAATAAGTTTAAAACAATTTACGTTTACCATTTTCGAAGTCGTGAAACAGGAATTTGCCGAGGTTGTCAGTCCCGGAAAAGAACGCTTTACCGTTATTGGTTTCCGTGAATTCCTGTACAAACTGCTGCAGCCACGGGTCCGTAGCTACCATGAAAGTGGTGATGGGAATCTTCAGCTTTTTACATTGGGCGGCGAGGTTCAGCGTCCGGTTAAGGATTTTCCGGTCCAGCCCGAAGCTGTTCTTGTAATACTGTTTCCCCTGTTTGAGGCAGGTAGGTTTACCGTCTGTGATCATGAAGATCTGCTTGTTCGGATTGCGTCGTCTGCGAAGCAGGTCCATGGCCAGTTCCAGCCCTGCCACCGTATTGGTATGGTAGGGGCCTACCTGGAGGTACGGCAGGTCTTTGATCTCAATCTGCCAGGCGTCGTTCCCAAACACGATGATGTCCAGCGTATCTTTCGGATACCGCGTGGTGATCAGTTCGCTCAATGCCATGGCCACTTTTTTGGCGGGCGTGATGCGGTCTTCACCGTACAGGATCATGGAGTGGGAAATATCGATCATCAGGGCGGTAGACGTTTGGGTTTTAAAATCCGTCTCCTTGATGACGAGGTCTTCCTGGTCGATGTTAAAGCTGTCGATACCGTGATTGACCTGTGCATTGTGGATGGAAGCGGTAATATCCAGGTGGTCCACATTATCCCCGAACTGGTAGGGGCGGCTTTCAGCGTTCAGCTCATCGCCCATGCCCGATTTGCGGATATTGTGGTTCCCGGCGCCTGATTTTTTCAGTTTACCGAATATTTCTTCCAAAGCACTTTTGCGGATGGTTTGTTCTGTCTTGGAGGTGATGGATATTTCGCCGGCTTCATTTTCGCGCAGATATCCTTTATCCTGCAGGTCTTTCAAAAAATCACCTATGCCATAATCTTCATCAGTGAGGCCGTACTCGTTATCCAGCTGGGTAAGCCATTGCAGGGCTTCATTTACATCGCCGCTGGTATAGGTCAGGAGTTGTGTGAAGAGATCCAGGAGTTTCTGGAAAGGTGGCTTGGTACTGTCGCCAGGGTTAAACCTGGAAAATGTAATTCCTCTCATAGCACTAGTTCTACCTAAAATTAACGAAAAATAACCGGAATACTAAAATGGAATAAAAGGGACGGAGATTTGCATTTTATCTTGAAAGCTATTACTTTCAATTATCAAAAAAATATCTATATGAAAAAACTGAGACATGCATTAATGCTGGCCGGTGGCCTTTCGGCTGCTCTATTTGCACAAAGTGCCAGGTCCCAGGCCAGGGCTGATGCATTGGGCTGGAAACTGGGCGCACAAGCTTACACCTTTCACAAATTTACCTTTGCAGAGGCGCTGGACAAAATGGACAGCTGCGGGATTCAGTACGTAGAGGCGTTCCCGGGGCAGCAGCTGGGCGGCGGACTGGAAGGTACGTTTGATTATCATATGTCGCCCGACAAGCAGGAGCAGGTGAAACAACTGATCAAAAAGAAGCACAAAGTGCTGATGGCTTTCGGCGTCGTAGTGCCTAAATCCGCAGCCGAGTGGCGGATGTTATTCGATTTTGCCAACCGCATGGGCATCCAGAGCATTACCACCGAGCCGCAGCCGGAGTTCCTGGATTTAATTTCCTCTCTCTGTGATCAATACAATATCAAAGTAGCTATACACGATCATCCCAAACCGAGTCATTACTGGCATCCGGACAGCGTGCTGGCCGCCATCAAAGGCAGGAGTAAGCTCATGGGCGCCTGCGCTGACATCGGCCACTGGGTGCGCAGCGGCCTCGATCCGGTAGAATGCCTGAAAAAACTCAACGGCCGTGTCGTGAGCCTGCACTTCAAGGATCTGAACGAAAAGTCGCCCAATGCGCACGACGTAGTTTGGGGCAACGGCGTTTCCGAAATCCCTGCAGTACTTGAGGAGCTGAAAAACCAGAAATTCAAGGGCCTGTTTTCCGTAGAGTATGAATACCACTGGGAAAACAGCGTGCCCGAAGTGAAAGAAAGCGCCAGGTATTGGAGGAGTATGGTAAGTAATTTATAGGGGGGAGAGATCTAAGCTTAATGAATAAAAAAAAGTCCGGTCACACGACCGGACTTTTTTTGCATTATGCCGAAATCAATATTAGAATCTGAATGCAGCGCTTGCGGAGAACCTGCGAGGCGCTTGTTGTTCGATAGTTGACCAACCGGTATAGTATTCTTTATTGGTCAGGTTATCGAGTTTAAGGCCTATCCTGTAGCGTTTCACGTCATAGAAAACGGATGCGCCGAGTACAGTATAGGAAGGCAGGGTAAAGGCGCCGTTCACACTGTTGTTGGTGATCTTGTTTTCGCTGGCATAGTTACCGCCGAAGCCTGCGCCCAGCCCGTGCAATGCGCCGCTGCTGATGGTATAGCTCACCCAGAGGTTAGCCAGGTCCGCAGGGCCCGCGCCTTCAGGGCGGTAGCCCTGTACGCGTACATCCGCTTTTTCCATTTTGCTGTTATTGTGGCTGTAGCCTGCAATGATATTGAGGCCCTGTACAGGGGAAGCGTTGGCTTCGAATTCAATACCGCGGCTGGCCTGGGTACCATCCTGTACGGTTACCTGGTAAGGCTGGCCATCGGAGCCGGTACGGGAAACCTTCAGCGGCATGTTGGATACTTTAATGTCGTAGTAGCTGGCAGTCAGGTTCAATCTGCCGTTCAGCAGAGAGGCTTTCACACCGCCTTCCCACTGGTTGGCCTGCTGCGGCTTCATGGTCACCTGGAACTCAGGCAGCGGCTGCGTTACAGGCGCTGTATTCTGGAAACCATTCATGTAGTTGGCAAAGAGGCTCACTTTGTCCTTCACTACCTGGTACACCAGTCCGAATTTAGGGGACAGGGATACCTGCGTATAGCCTTCGCCTTTAGTCTGCGCGATGTAATCCTTATAACCTTTCAGGTCATAGTAATCCAGGCGGAGGCTGGCCATGGCCAGTAAATTATCCGTGATGTTCAGCACATCGGATACATAAGCGCTGTAGGTATAATTATTCTGTTGCGCCCTGGTAGCGTATTCGTTGTTGGAAGCGGCAATTTTCGCATCCACCGCAGGCCTGTTCAGGGAGCTGTAACCCGGCGTTACGTGGAAGGCATCCACATTGTCGAACAGGGTGTACGGGGAGTTGTCGTCCGTTTGTTGCAGCTGCAGGAAGTCTAACCCAAACACCAGCCTGTTGCGCAGGCTACCGATTTTGAAATCGCCGGTGAAGTTCTGCTGGATGTTGGTGGCGTTGGTGGTAGAATTCTGGTGGTACACGTAGCGGCTCAGTAGATCGTCGTGCGCGCCGAGGAACATCACGTAGGAGTAATACCCGTTACTTTTGGCGTTCCCGCGGGAAACGGCGGTCTGGGAAGTCCACTGGTTATTGATTTTATAAATCGCCTGCGCATTCAGGTTGAAGGTTGGCGTTTTATAATTGATATCGTTCATGGTGAATGACCGGTTGAAGTCGAAGCCGGCAGCTTTCATCTGGTCAGGCGTGGTGTACTCCAGCGGGCGGCTGCGGTTCAGGAAGATCATCGGTGTGTTGGTAGCTTCCGCGGTGCTGAGCACGGCGTTCACGTTGAAGGTGAGGCGGTCGTTTACACGGTATCTCACGCTTGGCGCGATGAACATGCTTTTGTTATAACCGGCATCCTGCCAGGAGTTCTGCGTGGTATAGCCAGCGATGGTGCGGATGGCGAGGGATTTATCGTCGTTCACCGGCGCGTTAATATCGGCCGTAACGCGGTTCAGGCCAAAGGAGCCACCGGTATAGGTTACTTCCCCGCCGAAGTTATCGTAAGGCTTTTTGGTCACCAGGTTCAGCAACCCGCCGAAGGAGATCAGGCTGCTGCCGAAGAGCGTACCGGACGGGCCTTTGATCACTTCCAGGTTTTCAATGATCGCAGGATCGTTGATGCCGTTGGTGATACCGGCAATGCCGTTCACGAGGGTAGGCTGCACGGCAAAGCCGCGGATGGTGTAGTAACCTGCGCCATCGCCGGGGCGGCCGGTGGAAGACCATAATTTGGTGATACCCGGCGCATTTTTGATCACATCATCGAAGTTGGTGATCACCTGCTCTTTAATCAGGCTGCTACCGATTACAGAGTAGGATTGCGGGTTTTCCAGGTTTTTGATCGGCAGTTTCGCGATCTGTTCGGAAGATTTTTCGTTCCGGGCTTTCCCGACGATCGTTACTTCTTCCAGTTGTTTATCTGATACGTTCAGCCGGATGGAAACGGTAGCGGTTCTATTGGCTTCCACCTGTACCTCCTGTGTTGTTGTTTCGTAGCCGATCATGGAGATGTACAGGGTATAGACGCCTGGTTCCAGTTTGCGGAGGGCGAATTCCCCTTTCTCGTTGGAAACGGTACCGCGGTCGGTAGGTTTGATTTGTACAGTTACGAACGGACCCGGTTGGCCGTCGTTGGTAATGATAGTTCCTCTGATATTACCCGTGTTGGTCTGTGCGGAGGCCACTGCGCAAAGCGTGAGCAGTAGTGTGATAATGCCTGTTAATTTTCTTAGCATATGTAGCTATTAAGTGTGTGTAATGCTTCCGGTTTACTGCAGCGCGCTGGTATTGCACTGCCTTTGAGGCCGCAAAGTTGGGGCAATGGCATCTCCCCCAAAACTCCAATCGGGAAAATGTCTTACGCAAAGCGGAAAAAATGCAAATAAAAAGCCCGGTAATTTTGATTACCGGGCTTTTATATATCAGATTTTTCCGAATGTATTATTGCTTGCTCGAATCCGGAACGGTATGTACTTCTACACCCTGTTCCTGGTTGGCGGCAGGTTGCTGCGGGTGGCCGAAGTCCACTTTCATACGTTCCATCCAGGCGATCATTTGCTGAGCGGCCTGTGCGTCGCGTTTCAGGTCTTCCGTCATCCTGTTGTCCGGCAGCTGGTTGTAGTAGCGCAGCTGCTGGTTGCAATCCTTGATGATCTTATCCGCAATGGCATCGCCTTTTTTGGCGTCGCCGGCCTGGTAGTAAGCGTAGGCTACCTGCAGGGAGGTATAGTTATGCATGTTACCAGGAGAGGTCATCGCGTATGGATAGTTTTCATCCAGGATGTTGGCGTCCATATAGTTCAGGGCTTTCAGGCCTTCGGCTTTCTTGCCGTCAGCAGCCATGGCTACGCCCAGCTTAGCAAATGCCTGGCGGAGGTACAGCAGCATTTTCCTGTTCGGCTCATCGAAGTAAGTACCAGGCGTCTGCGCACCGCCGAAGGCGAATTTGGTCATCATATTATTATACATCACTTCCCTGTTCACGTTGATGTCCATACCGATAGGATCGTTGTTAGGCTCTTTGGCCAGCGGTACGAGGCGGTAAGTCAGTCCGTCAGGGCGGAGATAATCATTCAGGCCCAGGTCAGTAGGGCTGGTGAAGTAGATCGGGCGTTTCCAGTTATTGGTAGCGATGATATCGTACACGGCCAGGTCGTTCTTCACCAGGTAGTTTTTGCTGATCTTGAAAGGAACCTGCGGCAGGATGCGGGCGCTGTCCGCTGCGGACACCACGCCATCTTTCAGCACCTGCTCTTTATCCACCGGGATAAACAGCTGGCGGGTAGGCAGGAAGTTTTCAGAACCGCCGTCCTGGGTATTTACTTTAGCGTTAGGATCATCATTACCCATGAAGGCGATGATTTCTTTCAGGTTAAAGTATTTATCCTGCGGGATATTTCCCGGATCGAAGTAGCGGATAAAGTTGCGGGTTTCGCCGCGGTATTTATCAGGCGTCCAGCTCATCGGAACGGCCGGGCTGTTGTTCACTTTCACGCGCTGCTGATCGATATACCAGTCCACCCCGAGGAGGGAGAGGTTGATCACGCGAACGTCCGTACGGATACCTTCCACTTCCTGTGCATACCAGAGCGGGTAGGTATCGTTATCCCCGACGGTGAAGAGGATGGCATTTGGCGCGCAGGATTCGAGGTAGTCTTTCGCTACGTCCCTGGCAATGGTTTTGGTAGAGCGGTCATGGTCGTCCCATTCCTGGAAGCCCATGAGTACCGGTACTGCCAGCAGGCAGATGGCGGTAGCCAATGCAGGACCGGCGGCGCCTTTCAGGGATTTTTTCAGCCAGTAGTACACCTGCAGTACCCCCAGGCCGATCCAGATCGCGAAAGCGTAGAAGGAGCCTACATAGGCGTAGTCACGTTCACGCGGCTGGTTACCCGGCTGGTTGAGGTATAATACGATGGCAAAGCCTGTAAAGAAGAACAGCAGGGCAACGATGAGCGTGTCCTTGCGGTGGTATTTGTACTGGAAGAAGAACCCGATAATACCGAGGATCAGCGGGAGCATGAACAGGCGGTTGTGCGCTTTGTTCTGCGTGAGGCTGTCCGGCATGGCGGATTGATCGCCATAGAGGAAGTTATCAATGAAAGGAATACCGGAAATCCAGTTACCATCGCGTACGTTACCGTAGCCCTGGGTATCGTTCTGGCGTCCTGCGAAGTTCCAGAGGAAGTAGCGGAAGTACATGAAGTTTACCTGGTATTGCAGGAAGAATTTCACGTTATCGCCGAAGGAAGGTCTTTCACCCTGTTGCAGCCCTAACCAGGAGCGGTAGTAATCAGCATGGCCCTGATCGTTGCTGGCGTCCCATACGCGCGGGAACAGCATCATATCTTCCGGCGCATAAACGGGATCCATTTTCTTACCGGAGATTTCATATTTCTTTTCGCCGCGGGCGTAGATGTTACCGCCTTCTTTGTATTCAGTAGGGCGGGCGGTGAACACCTGACCGTAGATCAGCGGGAAGTCGCCATATTGCTCACGGCCCAGGTAACCTACCAGGGAAATCGGGTTGTCCACGTTGTACATATCCACCGCAGGATTCGCTGTAGAGCGGATCATGGTGGTGATATAGGTGGAATAACCCAGGAGCATGAACAGAATAACTGCGATCGTCAGTTTGCTGAAGTGGAATACCCTGGCGGTGTTGATATTGACGCCAAATGATTTCAGGATGTAAGGGATGGCCAGGAATAAGGCTGCCAGGAAGATTTTGGCAGCGATGCTGGTGCCGGAAACATCGTTGAAAGCAGGGATGATGATAATGCTGGCGATCACGATCAGCGGCGCATAGATACCGAATTTAGGTTTCTTGTAACCGATGATGAGGATGGCGGTGATAGCCACGAAGTAGAAGGTGAATCCGGAGAAGAAGCCGAGGCCGAGGGTATTCACGAAGAATACGTCCATATAGCCGGAAGCTTTGATAGTATCCTGGATAATGAATTTCTGTACGATACCGGTGATGGCGCAACCGATCAGGAATGCCCAGAAAGTACCCCAGGCTGTAACCTTATATTTCCTGAAGTAGTACACCATTACCATAGCCGGGATGGTGAGGAGGTTGAGCAGGTGAACGCCGATGGAGAGGCCGAGCAGGTATGCGATCAGCACGATCCAGCGGTCAGCATAAGGTTCATCCGCTTCATGTTCCCATTTCAGGATGGCCCAGAATACGATCGCAGTGAAGAAGGAAGACATAGCGTACACTTCCCCTTCCACAGCGGAGAACCAGAATGAATCAGAAAAGGTATAGGCCAGTGCGCCCACAGCTCCTGCGCCCATAATAGCGATCATTTTCTCACGGGAGATCTCTTCACCGGCTTTAACCATCAGACGACGGGCGAAGTGAGTGATGGTCCAGAAGAGGAACAGGATGGTGAAACCGGATGCCAGTGCCGACATAGTGTTGACGCCGAGGGCAGCCTGCGATGGTTTCAGGAAAAAGCTGAACAGTCTTCCGAGCAGCACAAACAGTGGCGCTCCTGGCGGGTGGGGGACTTGTACCTTGTAAGCACTTGAGATAAACTCGCCGCAGTCCCACAAGCTGCCGGTGGCCTCCATAGTCTTAATGTAAACAAAGCAGGCAATGATACACACGATCCAGCCCACAATGTTGTTGGTCCTTTTAAAATTCATAAGGTTGTTTTAAGGTCCGACAAAAATAGAAAAAGTAGCAAATTATGCTAATCTGCCGGATAGTTTTAACTTTTTGTAAATATATTTTTATTTGTGACTAATTGGTACACAATGTACTAGATTAAAATTGGCTTAAAAACCTACAAGATGGCAGCCGGCGTAACGCTCCATGCAGCGGGCTTTGCGGCGAACAGCACTTTTGTTTGTGCCCATGTATCGCGGAATAGATCGGATTGCCGGTAGGTTTCCAGGGCTGCTGCCGATTCCCATTTGCTGAAGGTGAAGAAGGTATTACCCGAGTCCGGGTGTTCCCATAATTCCAGGTGCAGGCATCCCGGGAAGTTCCTGATTTGTTGTTGCTGCCGGGCGAACAGTTCCCGGAAGGAGTGTACCTGGTCGGGCAGGAACTCCATTTTAACTAAACGGTTGATCATTGAAAGATGATTCTGACAGTTTGGTAGTATGATAGTTGTTGGAAGCCGGTTGGTTGCGTAAGCTGATCGCGGCGGAAGCCCTGCAGGCCGAACAGTCCGGCTGCGTTGCCTTTATTGATGGCAATTTCCAGGTAACCGGCAGCGTTAAAGAGCGCCAGTTTGGTGCCTTCAGGCACGTCGGCGTAAGTCTCGCTGATCTGGCTGATCACTTCATCGCGGCGGAAGAAGATGCGAAAGCGCCTGTTTTTCCGCTGGGCGGCAAATTGTTCCCTGGTGATGTTGACGACTACGTTCTCGAAGGCGTCGATATGGATGATCTGCCCTTCGATGAAATCATCGCCCACCAGTGGTTGCAGGTTATGTTTAACTACGATCTGCTGGGTGAGGGGCGCCAGCTCGCCGAGCGCGGCCCCTCTGCTCAGTTCGCGGGCGGCGGCGGCCAGTAGTTTTATAATGGAGAAGGTATTCCTTGGTTCGTCTTTGGCCAGGGGAATTTTGATCACCTTTTCGGGCATGCCGCCGGCGATCATGGTAAGCAGGCCGTTATCCGCACAGCCGATGTACTGGCCGTTATGCTCGGCAACCAGCACATGGTCCGGCCTCCGGTCGAACAGGTTGATCAGCACAAAGTGGAAGGTGCCTAAAGGGAAATAGGCGAATGCGCTTTTACAGATATAGGTAGCCTGTGGCAGGTTGAAGGGGCTGATATGATGGGTAATGTCCGTAACGTGACATTCCGGACAGTACTGCCAGAGTTGCCCTTTGATGGCGCCTACCAGGTAATCCTGCAAACCAATGTCTGATGTTAATGTAATAATGGACATGCCCTAATATCTAAATCCCTATCCCTTTAAATCGTAACCACACGCCAATCCTTCACTGCATGATGGCCAGCTTTTATATGCGTCGCTTTCCTGTCAAAAAGAATGCCACTGGTATCAACTGCCACCTGAGTGCAAAGAAAGTTAAAATAATAATGCAATGTTAAATTAACCGCAATATTAAGTATTTGTACGTACTAACGTTAACGGCTAAAGCAGACAATTGTTTATTTTAAAAGGTTATTGCAGGGGGGACCCTGGTTCTTTCCGGAAGTGGTTGAAGACGATGCCATCGAGTAAACCGGGGACCAGTTTGCTCAGCAGCACAGTCAGCTTGCCCTGGGTAGTCAGCACGAGGGTGCGTTTGCGTTTGGCGATAGCTTTGCCTATGCGGGCGGCCACCTCTTCGGCGCTCATGAGCTTATCTTCGTTGAGCGGGGTTTCGCTTTGCGCCTGCCCCTGCGGATTGAGGGCCGTATTGCGGATGTTGGAGGCGGTGAAGCCGGGGCATACCCACATTACGTTAACGCCTGTACGAAGGTTTTCCGTACGCAGCGCTTCCAGGAATCCCTGCATGGCAAACTTGGAGGCGGAGTAGCCGGTACGGGCAGGCAGGCCGCGGTAGCCGGCGATGGAAGATACGCCCACGATAGTACCCTTGTTTTCCAGGATAGAAGGGTAGGCATACTTGGTACAATAAACGGTACCCCAGAAATTGATGTCCATAAGGGATTTCAGCACGCTGAGGTCCAGGTCCCTGAAGAGTGCGCGCATGGAGATGCCGGCATTATTTATCAGCACATCGATTTTCCCGAAGCGTTGGATCACGGCATCAATGAAGGCTTTACAATCGCTTTCGACGCTTACATCGGCTACGAAGGTGAAGACATCTTTGGCGTTCAGTTCATTTTTCATGGCTTCGAGCGCCGCCTGCTTTCTGCCGCAAACGGCTACGTTTGCGCCCTGCTTTACCATTTCGGCTACGAGGGCTTTGCCGATACCAGAGGAACCGCCGGTGATCACAACTGTTTTGTGCTGATAGAAATTATTCATGGGTACGTTTTTGCGCCACAAAAATAGGAGAGAATTAGCTGGAATGAAAATAAATACATGAAACAATTTTTCATAAACTGGAGAAAAAAATTTGGTAGTTATGGGAAATTGTCTACTTTTGCACTCCCGAAACAAACGGGAATGATTCCGTAGCTCAGTTGGTAGAGCAATACACTTTTAATGTATGGGCCCTGGGTTCGAGTCCCAGCGGGATCACAGGCAAGTTACAAACCTCGCGCTTTGCGCGGGGTTTTGTTTTTTTAGTCGAGTGCCGATTGTATAACTTCAATTTCTTCCCCTACTTTATACAGGTTAACGAGCTTTTACTAAGATAAAAAAAGTAACGAAATATTTGAGTGGAGTTAACCTGATTTCAACTAATCATTGAAACAACATTAGTAATTACGCCTGGGTGCTTTGAAGTATTATTAAGTATTCCCTGAATTTAAAAAATACTAATTTCAGACCTGTTAACAATTAATTTTTATACTTATGGAAAAATGCTTAACCCTCCTGTACCTTGTTTTATCCGGCTACATAGGATTTTCTCAAACAGTTACCTGGGGCGAAAATAACTCCAGAACAGAATTTAAAAATGATGCCGGCGCAATGGGCGGTATGTCCGGTTTTTATCAAACAAATGCTGCGGTAAATTACCCGATTGCAACCGAACCAGGCTACTGGTGGCATTTAATGGATGTGCGCCATTCAAGCAGTGAAAATAATTTCGCCATGCAGCTGTCTGCACCTTTTTTCGATCAGAGCTTGTATTACCGATCCGTAGATAATAATCCAAATACGCCCTGGTCTAAGGTACTATTAGTCAGAGATGGTAAAGTGGGGATCCATACAAATACCCCGAAAGCCTTATTTGATGTCGGGTTGTCTACCAACGATCAGAGCCCCAATATCTACACTGCTATCCTTGGACAT
The DNA here is from genome assembly GCA_001870995.2 of Chitinophaga sp. CB10. GTDB lineage: Bacteria > Bacteroidota > Bacteroidia > Chitinophagales > Chitinophagaceae > Chitinophaga. The sequence continues at coordinate 208,468 of MLAV02000004.1, read as the reverse complement.
TTATATGAAGGAAACGGCGATGGAGCCGGCACCTGTCTTGCTGTACGAAGTGGTTCAACCCAGGACCAAACTATCCCTTCATTTAGTATTGAACACAACTTTTATGGTCATCTGAACAGCTCTATTAACTTTTGCCGTGGTGGAGACGCCACCAGTGGATATTTATCATTTGCTACGCTTAACAACCAGGAAAGATTACGCATTGACGCCCTCGGTAATGTTTCTATTGGTACTACCACCCCACAGTCCCTGCTTACTGTCGCAGGAACCATTACCGCCAAAAGAGTAAAGGTGACCGCTTCCGGATGGGCGGACTTCGTCTTCGAAGATTCCTACACCTTACCTTCGTTATATGACCTCGAAAATTTTATTAAAACAAATAAACATCTCCCCGAAATACCAACCGCTACACAAGTGGAAAAGGAAGGAGTGGATCTGGCAGAAATGAATAAAAAACTGCTCCAGAAAGTAGAAGAGCTTACCTTGTACATTATAGATTTGAAGAGGCAGGTAGACGCGCTGGAAGCAAAGGAGCAGCATAAATAAACTTTCCTCTGGTTACCACCGCCAGAACAGGCGTTCGGAATTGCGCGTGAAATGGTGATAAATAGAATTGTCTAAATAGAGAAACCCTGTGCCATGGCACAGGGTTTCGTTTTATGGTTTATTATCAGAAGGGATTGTACCTGATTTGTCCAGCTTGCGGTAAGAGCTTATTTTTGTGCGTTTGATAGCAATGATGTATTTAATGGAAAGCTTCGCAAGCTATCATACTGTACGCTATGGAAAATACTTTCACCACACTCGTGCATTTCATTCGGCAGCAATCCGGTTGTGCCCGCGAAGAAATAAATGAAGACACCCGCTTTGAAACAGACCTCGGTATCTCCGGGGAGGATGGCGAAGAATTAATTATTGCATTCGCAAAGACATTTAATGTCGATATCCGTAATTTCATCTTTTCAAAATACTTTTACCCCGAGCCTGAATTATACAGCCGTGCCACTCCGGAAAAAGAACTGGCGGTAAAGCACCTGCTACAGGCCATTTCCCAGGGCCGCCTGGACGATGAAGTGATTAACCTCGTTTCCTGAACCACCTTTACCGCTGCCTCTCCCCTCTCACCAACATCTCCTCCACCTTCTTCCACACCTCCTCACTATGCTTCCTGACCTTAATCCTCACATACTTCGATGCCGGCATATTACTCTCCTTCACGACATTATTCACTGATACCAGCACATTGGTTTCCGGGAAATAAGTTACCGTATTTCTCTCGGGAACGGGGTAGGGGACAATGATAAATAAAGGCGCTACCCGTTCAATGCCATCATCATAATTAAACAGATCCACCTTATCGCCCGCCTTGAACCCGGCCTTATCAATATCTTTCTGATTCATAAATATCACCCGCCGTTCCTGGTGTACGCCCCGGTAACGGTCGTCCAGGCCATAAATGGTCGTATTAAACTGATCGTGGGTACGGGTGGTGGCCATCATGTATTCATCGGCTTCCAGCCGGTTATCCGGCAGCTCCGTCAACGTGAAAGGGGCGCGGTGATCATACTGCTCCGCGAACTTTTGCTCGTCGCGGGCGGCATTGGGGAGATAAAACCCGCCTTTTTCCCGTATGCGTTTATTGTAATTTTCAAATCCGGGGATGCATTGTTCGATGTCGTCCCGTACGGCATCATAGCTGTCGTGGTAACGCTGCCAGTTCACTACTGCGCGGCTGCCCAGGGTAGCCATAGCCATGCGGCATACAATCTGCGTTTCGTTGAGGAGGTTTGTGGAAACCGGGTCCAGCACGCCTTTGGAATGCTGTACCACGCCCATGGAGTTTTCCGTGGAAATGAATTGCACTGCTCCTTTTACAATATCCTTATCGCTACGGCCGTATGTGGGCAGGATCAGCGCTTCTTTCCCGTGAACCAGGTGCCCGCGGTTTAGCTTGGTGGAAACGCATACCAGCAAGTTGAGCCTGCGCAGGGCGTGCGCGGTATAGGTAGTATCCGGCGTGGCGGACAGAAAATTGCCGCCCATGCAAAACAGCACTTTCACCTTCTCCTCATGCATGGCTTTAATGGCCCTTACCACATCATAGCCATGCTTGCGGGGCATTTTGAATCCAAAAAATTGCTCGAGGCGGTCCAGCTGCTCGTCCGTGGGCTTTTCATCAATCAGCATGGTCCGGTTGCCCTGCACATTGCTATGACCCCTTACCGGGCATACGCCGCCTCCCGGGATGCCGATGCTGCCTTTCAGCAGCAGGATATTCAGGATTTCCCGGATCATATCCACGCCGTTGGGTTGTTGGGTGAGTCCCATACCCCAGCAGACAATAATACGTTTTTTGAAAGCCAGTATCTGTGCCGCTTCCATGATAGCGGCAGGGGCTATCCCGGCTTCCTCCGCAAGGGTATCGAGCTGGTACTTTTCAAACTGCTGAACAAACGCGTCGTATCCTGCTGTCTTATCCCGGATGAAATCCTGGTGCAGCACTTTACCGGGAAATTTCTTTTCAAAATCCAGCAGCAGCAGTTCTATGGCTTTTAACAGGGCCATATCCCCGTTAATTTTCACGGGCAGGTATAAGTCGGCCAGTTTGGCTCCTTCGCCCACCACCCCCGATACGGCCTGCGGGTTGCGAAAGCCCATCAGTCCTGCTTCCGGCAAAGGATTGATGGCAATGATCTTTGCGCCGTTCTTCTTCCCCTTTGCCAATGCGCTCATCATTCTCGGCGCATTGGTGCCGGGATTTTGACCTATGATGACGATTACATCGGTATCATAAAAATCTTCCAGCTTCACCGTGCCTTTGCCGATACCAATGGTAGGGCGGAGGGCAGTGCCGGAGGTTTCGTGGCACATGTTGGAGCAATCGGGCATGTTGAGCGTGCCGAATTCCTTCGCAAAAAGCTGGTAAACAAAAGAGGCTTCATTACTGGTTCTGCCGGAGGTATAAAACGCCGCTTCATCCGGGGAGGCCAGCGCATTCAGGTGCGCGCCGATCTTTTCGAAGGCTTGCTCCCAGCTGACAGGCTGGTAATGCGTTCCGCCGGGTGGCAGGTACATGGGTTCGGTGAGCCGCCCCAGTTTGCCGATCTGGTAATCATCCAGTTTCGCCAGGTCAACGACTGCATTATTTTTAAAGAATTCAGCGGTGAGTTTTTTGGTGGTTGCTTCTTCGGCCAGCGCCTTTGCCCCGTTCTCGCAATATTCCGCAATAGGGGAACGCTCGTCATCGGGATCAGGCCATGCGCAACTGGGGCAATCGAATCCTTTAAACTGGTTCATTTTCAGCAAGGCAAAATTACCCCGGAAGAAGGCTTTTTCTTCCACCAGGTCCTTCATGGCGGCCATCACGGCCGGCACGCCTGCGGCCCAGGTTTTGGGAGGGGTTAGCCGAAGGTCCAGGAGTTTGAAAGGGTTTTCTGCATCAGGCGCTTTCCTAAGCGCCTGTATTATTTCCCCGTCGGTTTTTTGCTGTGGGTGGTCCTGATCTTGCATAAAATAAATTTATGACTGTGTAAGAAGGAGTGGAGTATGGTTTGCGCGTTCGTTTATTCCCGATACCTGACAATCTGCTCTCTAATCATCAAGGATAAAAGCAAAACATTGCCTGGGTGCATCCATTAACAAAGCGCCGGCAGGCATTACTAATTTACAATATTATCCGTTAGCAACATGAAAGAAAAGGGGCTGTTGTATCCACATATTCAAAGAGCAGGAATAGCCCCTTGCGCCATTCCTGCTCCTGCTTCAAAAAATTTTCCTCTAATCCTTACTTCACCTTCTGCACCTTCACTCTTTTATTCCACCCCCTGGCGCTCACTTCCAGCACATAAGTACCTGCCGGCAGTTTCCCCGCATCCAGCATGTACCTGCTCTGCGGCGTCTTCACCACATTCCGCACCTGCGCCCGCCCGTTCATATCATACAGCGTAGCTACATGCATGGTCACGCCCGCCGGGACTGAATAATAGAGCAGTGATTCAAACGGATTCGGAAACACCACTGTTTCAACGGGCGCCTGGTTCATGCCGCTGGTTTTACTACTTACCATCACGGTACCGGCGCTTGCCACCGGCCCTACCACGCTGTAGTTAAACTTCTCCCAGCCATCAATCGTCGTACGCGTACAGGTCATAGCGGCGGCGCCGTTTTCAGAGGATACATACCGGCCGTTGTTGCCACGGAGGGAAATAGTGCCATCGCTGTTTTGAATCCAGTCGAACTGCTCATAGGAGCCTACTGTAGCGCGGTTGCAGGTGATGGCGGTAGTGCCGTTTTCAGAAGATACGTATTTCCCCATGCTGCGCAGGGATATCTTCCCGCCGGTAGCGGCCAGCACGCTGAACTGTTCCCAGGTTTGCGGAGCGGTTCTGTTGCAGCGCATCGCCTGTGTGCCATTCTCCCCGCTAACGTAGAGGTTATTATTTCCCCGGAGGGTGATCACGGAGCCCACCGGCGCAGTTACCGGCGTATTGGCGCTAAATGAAATCCAGTTCAGGTTAAAGCCGCCGGCTACCACCTGCAGTCGCAGCGTTTGCTCGCCGGCGCTGAGGTTAACCGTGGCGTTGACGGTGGTCCAAGTTTGCCATGCGCCGGTTACAGGCAGGGTAGTGGTACAGAGTACGGCGCTGTCCTTTTTCAGTTGCACGGTACCGCCGTTGGTTTGACTCGCCACGCGGAACTGCACATTGTAAGTGCCGGCGGCTGGCACGCTCACTTTGTAATCCAGCCAGTCGCCGGCATCGGTATAGCCTATGTTTAACCCGCCGCCGGTATCCGTAGTGGTTTCTGTTTGGATGCCGCTCATAGCCGTGAAGTTCTCCGCCTGCACGGTGCCGGGTATAGGTATGGCCGGCGCAGGGCCCGCAGGCACGCCGCCGAGCCAGAGCAACCCGTCAATAATAAACCGGTTTTGAATGGCGCTGGCAAAGGTGGAGGATTTGCCCGTGTTGGTGGAATAGTTCATGTCGTTATGCCCGAAGTTGGCATAGAGCATTTTGTAATTCTTGTTGGTCCAGACCACCGGGTAATAACCGTTGTACCAGGACTGGTTAGGGTCCGTGCCCAGCGGGAAGCTGGCGGGGTCGATGGAGCAGAGAATATCGATATTACTGTTGTTGCGCAAGTCGTTGCTCCATGCATACCATTCGCTCACGGCGCTGGTAAACGTAACGGGTAAACGCTGCGTGCTGGGATGCGTTTGGTCTTCGCAACGGAATATAGCCGTGGTAGGGCCCCAGGTGTTACGCTGGAAGTTGCCGGAGCCCAGGAAGGTGTTATGATACCAGCTCCATGCGCCGGCGTTGGTGGTAAATGCGCATACGTGAAATCCCATCCAGGCGCCGCCGTTCTGCATATACGTCTGGAAGGCGGCCCGCTGCGTGGCATTGGTGGGCGCGTCGTCCAGGAAAATCACTACCTGGTATTGCGACAAAAAGCTTGCATTCAGGTTGTTCCAGTTATTGGTGGCTTCGTAAGAAAAGTTGTACTGGGCGGCAATCGTTGGAAACCACTGGTTCGCCTCCTGCACAAAGTTGATATGCGCCGCATCATAAGTACCGTTGTAAAAGGCAATCACTTTAAAGCGCGGCGTTTGCGCCGGTAGCGCCAGGTGCGCCAGCAGCAGGCAACACAGTAAAGCAAGGGACCTGTAAATTTTGGATAAAGGGGGTAGTTTTTGTAACATGGAATTAAGGGTTTAATTGGTTATTAAAACGTGGAATGACGCATAGGAATAACTGTCCGCCACTGCCTGGCGGTATAAAACAGGTAGCATTAGCTACCAACCGTAAATTGACTGGATTATTTCGGGTGGGTGATGTGTTCGTTAGTAAACTTAAAAAATAATACTGATATTATTTTTCCTTTTTTGCAAAATAGGGATATTACTTCCCGATCACTTTCCTGCGATGTAATAAACCCCAGAAGTGCAGCTCGTCCAGCACTTTCTCCAGGGACCTGCCATGCGGCGTGATGGAATATTCCACGGCAGGCGGAAAGCTATCATAGACTTCCCGTTTGATCAGCTTATTGGCCTCCAGGCTTTTCAACTCTTTGGATAAGGTTTTGTCCGTAATCCCGTTCACCTCCCGGGCGATCTGCCGGAAACGCTTCGGCTTTTCCGATAACGCAAATAAGATCAGCACTTTCCATTTCCCTTCAATTGCTTCGATCGCGTCTTTGATAGACAGCATCGTTTTCGGACATCCTGCTTTCGATAACATAGCCTTGTATTTTACGTTACTTTCCATCGGGATAGTGCTATCCAATGGGATAGTAATATCTTTTGGATAGTAAAGGTAGCTATTTTCGCCCTTTCAAAATAACAGCAAGTATGAAAGCATCAAAAACAATGAACGTATGGCTATGGATCGCGCAGGGGCTCCTGGCGGCCGCGCTGCTCCTGACGGGTTTTATGAAACTTTTTCAACCGCAGGCGTTACCGTTCCCCTGGGTGAAGGAGCTCCCGCAACTGGTTGTGTTGACAGGCGTGGCGGATATACTGGGCGGTATTGGTATTATACTGCCGGCCATCCTGCGCATCCGGCCGGGGCTGGTGGTATTGGCCGCCTACGGCATCATCGCGTTGATGGCGGCCGCCATGGTATTCCATATAGCAAGGGGAGAGGCGGCCAGCATTGGTTTTAATATATTCATGACTGTAGTGGCGGGTTTTGTGGCGTGGGGCAGGAGATAGGGGCGCAACCTTTTTCCATGCATTTCAGGGGCAGCCCTGGCTTATCAGCACCTGTGGCAATATACGGCACAAGGCTTTGTTACCACCGTTCACGGACGATGCCACCTGCCGCGGAACACTGATTTTTCCCCCTAAAAAATAAAAATCCGGTCCTACCTTAGCCCTATGGAAAAGCGCGTTATTTTCTTCCTCCTGGACCACATCCACCTGCTGGACCTCGCGGGCGCCGTCACTGTTTTTTATGAGTCGGGCTGCTGCGGGCAACCGTATGAACTGCGCTACGTTTCGCCCTACGAGGCCCCGGGAAGCTCCGCCGGACTTGGGTTTGCCCGGGTGGAGCCGCTGGAAGCCATTACCGTTCAGCGGAACGATATTGTGATCGTGGCCGGCATCGACCTTTCCAAATGGGATCACACGCAGGACCAGCAGTGGATGCCCTGGCTGCAACGTGCGGCCGCCGCCGGGGCCACCGTTTGCTCCGTATGTACGGCGGCGTTTGTGCTGGCTGCCGCAGGGCTCCTCAACGGCCGGGAATGTACGACCCACTGGGCTTATACGAAAGCCCTCGTGGAGCGTTTTCCGCAGACCCGCGTGCTGGAAAACAAGCTGTTTGTCCAGAGCGATAATATTTACACCAGCGCCGGCATTACCACGGGGATCGACCTGGCGCTATACCTCGTTGAAATCGACCATGGGCCTGCCTTTGCGTACACCGTTGCCAGGGATATGGTGGTGTACATCCGGCGGGACGGGGATGCCGCCCAGCACAGCATTCACCTGCAATACCGGCAGCATATCAACCACCAGGTACACCAGGTGCAGGATCACATTGCCCATCACCTGCATACCAAGCTCGCCATCGCGGAACTGGCGGAGCTGGTGTATATGTCGCCCCGCAACCTCACACGCCTCTTCAAAGCCACCACGGGTATTACCATCGGGGATTACATCCGCAACCTCCGGGAAGAAAAGGCTGCCCAGCTGCTGAAAGCCGGTCATAAAATGGCCTGGGTGGCGAAAGCCTGCGGCATTGGCAGCAACCGGCAAATGACGCAACTGGCGCGGAAGGCAGGCTTGGCCGGGTGAAACCGCCGGCCTTAAAATGGCCTGATTTGCACGGGTATTGTCCTTTTGCGCATGGGAGGGGTATATATTTTTGGGAGAGAATTAAGACCCATGAAACAACTCCTTCTCGTCCTCTTGTGCCTTCCTGTGTGGGCCATGCCGCAGCAAAAACCGAATGACTACGTCTGCCCGCCCTGCGGACCTTGCGATTCCATCGTGTATCATGCACCGGGCCTGTGCCCGCATTGCGGGATGACGTTGCAACCGAAGGATACCACGCCTTTGAGCATCTGCTTTTACCTGTACGATGGCACGGAGGTGCTTGATTTTGCAGGGCCGCTGGAAGTATTTTCCTATGCCGGTTTTAAAATTTTTACCGTTGGTAAAACGAAAGCGCCGGTAACGGTGCAGGGTACACTAAAAGTGATACCGGATTATGCTATGGAGGATGCGCCTGCGGCCGACTACTTCGCCATTTTTGGCGGTAGCGACGAGGTGGCGGCCAATGATCCCGCGGTGATTAACTGGATTAAAAGTCGCGACGCTGCTACCAAAGGCTACTTTTCAGTTTGCACCGGGGCTTTTGTACTCGCCAGGGCCGGCCTGTTGGACAACCTGACCGTCACCACCTTCCACAAGAGTATTCAATCCCTGCAAAAAGCGGCGCCGGGCGCAAAAGTGCTGAACAATGTGCGATATGTGGACAATGGCCGGGTGATCACCACGGCCGGTATTTCAGCCGGGATCGACGGGGCGCTTCACCTCGTGGCGCGCCTCCGCGGGGAAGCTGCGGCCCTGCGTATTGCGCAGCATATGGAGTATGATAAGTACGTGCCGGAGCAGGGGATGGTGGTGCGGCAATAGGTTTCGTATTGCCCTACTTTTCTATATTCGGAACAGTTGTGGTGGGTAACGGATTTTTATCCGCTGCCTCATATTTCACAAACCCGTTGTAGTGATACGACTTCTCCGAACCTTCCCCGCATACCGTAAAGAAGATACTGCCGGCGGCTACGGGAAGCGCGTCCAGCTTGCTTTGCAGCCTGGGTTCCCACTTTTCGTATAGCCGCAGGTAACGGTTATCGTTATACTGATTTTGCCTGAAGTAGGCTTCGTTTTCGTTTGCATCCAGCGAGATATATTGCGCGGAAGCAGAGTCATACTTGTATTTGCTGAGATCGGGCGCAAATGAGTTGTAATGCTTGTTCGCATACACCACCTCCGGCTGCTGGGTTGCCGACGCAAAGTATTGGTCCTTCCATTGTTGCGCTTCCTGCCATTGCCGCTGCCCGTCTTCATCCGGGCGCGCCAGTTCAAAGCTGCCCATGTCCGTTTTCAGGACTTTACCATTATTGCTTACTTCCAGGCGGGCGCTGAAATTTTCGTACTCCCGTTTGCGTTGGTTGTAGATGAATACAAAATCGTTGTACCCTTTTTCGTTTTGATACTGCCAGGCAACCGCGCTTTCGGCGATTAAGGAAAATGTCCGCACCAGGCCCGGCTGCTGATGCACAAAAGGCCCGTCAAAACAATTGGCGCCCTCATTAAACACGCGGATGGCCGCAGCCTGATCCAACTGTACCGCTGTGTTTCCCTGCTGGAAACTGACAAAGTTGATCCGCGTACTACCAGGCGCAGCGGGGTTTTTATGGGCATACACGGTAAACAATGGCGGTTGGTCCGGATAAAACAGCAGGTAATCCTTTTCGAACAGGTATTGGCCAAACACTGCGGTAGCATAGCCATACAACATAAACTTCCCGTCCTCAAACAGGCAGATGCCGGCGTTGCCGCCATACCGGCCGGCATGCTGCTGATAGCGCGGGTCCTGCCCGTGGGCGGCGGTTGCCAGTAACAATGCTGCGCAAATGTTCATGATCGTTTTCACTTGAATTAAATTATAGGGTGAATATAGGAAGAGATGAGCGGATCCGTTGCAGGCAATCCAAATTTGCAGGTTTCCGGTTAATTTTCGCAGGCCTGCGTGCCTTATCTTTGTGGCTGCAGTTAATCTATGCAACAAGATCCAATTGAACTGGTACTCGCCAATATAGGCCGCCATATTACGCTTACGCCGGAAGAAAGCCGTTATTTCACGGACCTGCTGAAGCCCGGCCATTACGCCCGCAGGGCTTACCTGCTGCGGGAAGGGGAGGTCTGTGCTGATTTTACTTTCATTGCCGCGGGATGTATGAAAAGTTACCTGCAGGATAAAAATGGAAAGGAACATATCCTCACCTTTGCCGCGCCTGATTGGTGGATTGCGGATATCATGAGTTTTATTACGGGCCGCCCCGGCAACCTGTTCATACAGGCGATTAACGACACGCAAACCCTTGCCTTATCCCGCCGCAACCAGGAAACCCTGCTGCGGGAAATTCCGAAGTTTGAACGCTGCTTCCGCATTCTGACGGAGCGTGCCTTTGCCGCGAGCCAGCAACGGAATATCGACAGCATGAGCCTATCCGCGGTGGAGCGGCTGGAAAAATTCCGCCGGCAATATCCTTACCTGCTGCCCCTGTTGACCGACCAGGAAATCGCTTCCTACATCGGCGTCACGCCTGCTTTCTTTAGCCGCATGCTCAAAAAGCATGACCTGAAAGGGAGATAAGCTGCTATTTTTTTTGTGTTCTTGACCAAGGTCAAGATGCAGGTTTTTCATTGCGGATACATTTGCAGCAATGAAGGCCTTCAGTATTTATCACTCAAAAAAAAATTAAGCTGATATGAAAATAACCGCATTACTGGTTGCATTCATTTCAATCACCCTGGGAGCTGTGGCCCAGCGCCCTGCAAAACAAGCAAACATGGAACAGGCATTGCTCATTGTAGACATTCAGAAAGACTATTTTCCGGGAGGCAATCATCCGCTGAAAGGCCCGGAGGAGGCCGCGCAGCAGGCGGCGAAAGTATTGGCGCATTATCGCAAAAAAGGGATCCCGGTGATTCACATTCAGGGACTTTCCACCAACGAAGGCGCTACTTTTTTCCTGCCCAACACCGAGGGAGTAAAGATACATCCTTCCGTAGCGCCGGCAGCGGGCGAAAAGGTCATTACCAAGCATTATCCGAACGCATTCCGGGAAACGGAATTGCTCGCGTACCTGCACGCGCGCCACATAAAAAAATTAACCATCATGGGCATGATGACGCATGTGTGTATAGACGCTACCGTGAAGGCTGCCAGGGACTATGGCTTTGACTGTACGGTGGTGGCGGATGCGTGCGCTACGCTGGATGTGGAGATACAAGGCCGGAAAGTGGCTGCTGAAGAGGTGCAGCACGCGCTGCTGGGAGCGATGGCGTTTTATTATGCGGACATTAAAACTGCCGCGGAAGTAACGGCGGAATAAGGGAAGAGGGGCGCCCCCGGAGATGTATGCGTTTTATTATTACACCCTTCAGGGGCGGCCCTCTTGATATTGTTTCCCGCTTAGAACGTTGGCGGCGCGGAATTCAGGTCGGAATCGAGGAAGTCGTTGATCATGGGCAGTATCCAGTCAAAATGCTGCATCATCCCGATGTGCGTGGTACCGGGAATTACCGCCAGTCTTGACTTTGGCAGTCCGTGGAAATCGCCTGATTTACCGCCGCCTTTCGCTTTAAACAGCTCAATGGCATGCTCGTAGCGCACTCCATCCGCATCGCCGATGGCGAGGAAGATAGGGGATTGGATGTTTTTCACTTCTTTGGTCCAGTTATAGGGCTTGCGGTCCAGGCTGAGTACTTTATTGATATAGTCGTTAAAGTGAGCAGGATCGTTGCCAAGGCTGTCGTATTGCTTTTCAATAGGCGAGCCTTTGAAAATATCCGGCGTCATGGTGGCGAAGGCGCCTTCTACTTCCGGCAGCCAGCCATCATTGGCATAAGTGGCGGACAGGATCACGAGCCGGCGCACCTGTTCCGGATGGCGGATGGCCACCTGGTAAGCAACGGCGCCACCCATGCTGTAGCCCAATACATCGGCGCTGTCGATTTTGAGGTGTTTGAGCAGGCCGGAAACATCATCGGCCATGCCTTCGCTGGTCAGCGGTCGGTCGATGTCCTTGGTGCGGCCATGGGCCTGCATTTCAGTAACGATCACTTTCCTGTTTTTAGCCATTTGCGGGATAACGGCGGACCAGTTCAGCGGGATGTTCATAAACGCGCCATGCAGCAGTACGATGGGCTTGCCTTCTCCATAGACTTCGTAATACATTTTCAAACCATTGACATCGGCATAGCCTTTTTCAGCAGGCGTAAGAGCGGCAGTTTTGGTGGAATCTTTGCCGGTTGCCGTTGTGGCCGGCTGTGGCGTTTGCTGGCAGGCAGCGAAAAATAGTACCGCTATCAGGAGCTTTTTCATAGTTGTGTAGATTTAGTATTGCAAATATCCGGATTGCGGGATAATTCGCCGATACGCGATTCCGACAATCAGTAGGGTAATTCCGACAAATCCTTATCTTGCCGGCAAATTATTACGTTGCATGCACGAACTGCTGATCAAACAAATGTCTTACCTGGTACGCCTTTCCGCGGAAGAGAAGGAGTGGATTGCGCAAAGGTTTGAGGTGCGGAGCTACCGGAAAAATGAGTATTTCCTCCGGGAAGGGCAGGTTTGCAGGGAAGCCGGTTTTATAGTGGAAGGGCTGGTAAGGTATGTACTTACGAAGGACAGCGGGGAGGAGCTGACGGTGGACTTCAACAAGGAGCTGGAATATACCTGCAATTACGCGAGTTTCCTGGATAAATCGCCGTCCTATACGGCCATTCAGTGCATTGAGCCCACCACGATCATCGTCATCTCCTACGACGGCCTGCAGGAGCTGTACAAGCAGGTGGCGGAGGGGGAAAAGTTTGGCCGCCTGATCTGCGAATTCCTGTATGTGCAGGCGATTAAAAAAATGCGTTCCCTATATACCACCGAGCCGGAAACCAGGTACCTGCAATTCCTGGATGCCTATGCGGACCTGGCGCCGAGGCTGCCCCAGTATTATATTTCCTCTTATGTGGGCGTTAAACCGCCCTCCCTGAGCCGGATCAGGAAGCGGCTTGCGAAATAGCCCGGCTGCTGCCGTCGGTGTTATTGCTCTTTTTCCGTCCGCGCCAAATAGGCTTTGTTGCCCCGCCATTTGTAATAGTTGATGATAAAGCCCTCCGGCCCTTCGTCGTACCGGTAAAATTCCTTTTTAACCGGGTCGAAGGTCAGGTATTCAAAATCATTCAGCTGTTGATGAGGTTCAAATTTTTTCGTGGCGCTATTGAAGAGGAAATAGAGGTAAGAGCCGTCGTATTTGGTTCTTTCCGGGAAATAGATGGGGATTTTCAGGTCAAAGCAGCCGTCGAAATTCAGGTCTTCCAGGATGACTTCCGCCCGGTGGTCAAACAGCACCGCGTCAAAGCCGGCAAGGGATTGCAGCAGTTTGCCTTCGTGGTAAATATCCAGCAGGTTAGTTTTCGTATAGGTGTCTTCGTTACCTCCGGCATTCATCATCCGGCCTTTGTAGGTCCGCAGGCGAAACTCATAGTCGGAGGGGCGCATCAGTCGCAGGCTTTCACGGAGCGTGGCCGTTGTTTGTAACACTGCGCCGGTTGACGGGTTTTTCCATTTTCCGGAGAGAGAGTCAAGGCCGTGGAGGCGGAAGCTGCCCGTTAACAGTGCGTTGCCCTGCGCATTCTGCCGTTGAAAATTTTTTTCTAAAAGGATCAGTGTATCATTTACATTTCTGGTACCGCTTAAGTCCAGCCGGGCATTACGGCCTTTGCTCGTATAATAGTACTCGCCCATAACGGTATCCGTGTTACTGCTGACCAGCAGTTGCATTTCGATAGGGTATTTGCTCACCGCGCCGGTATAGTGATACGTGACGGTGGTGATGGTTTGTGCGTTGGCCGCGAAAGCGCAGCCCAGAATGATTGCGAGGATATTTAATCTTTTCATGATCAGATAAGTAATTAGGCGCAAGGTACGGCAATGCTGTAATTGCGGGTTGGGCGGATCCATATTCGTGGACTTTGGGTGGATATCCGTATGCGGGAAAATAGTATCAGGTTGGGGTAAGATTGGGGATGGGGGTGGAATAATGGGGATGATTGTGTAAATTAACAAGCATTTTGACGGTAGCGTTGTATAGGTTAATGAAGTATTAATTATTGACGGCATGGTCGTCCAGGTTAATGAAGTATTACTGATTGGCGGTATCGTCGTCCACGTTAATGAACACGTTTATGAAGCATTCTTTAGCATCCCGGCTGCTGTTGGCAGCCATTCCCGCGCTCTTCGCGCTGCCCGCTGCGGCGCAGCAATCAGGCGATTTTAAACTCTGGTATGATAAACCGGCGCAAAACTGGAACGAAGCGCTGCCTATTGGCAACGGCCGGCTTGCGGCCATGGTGTTTGGCGGTACCGGTACCGAACGGTTACAGCTAAACGAAGAAACCGTTTGGACGGGCAGGCCGCATAATAATGTGGTGGCGGGCCAGGGCGAGGTGATGCAGGAATTGCGACGGCTGCTGTTTCAGAAGAAGTATGCGGAAGCGCAGCAGTTGTCCCAGGCAAAGATTGGTGCCATTCAAAACGGGATGAGCTACCAGCCGGCGAGCGATCTGCTGCTGTATTTTCCCGGTCATGAAAAAGCTACGGCCTATCAGCGGGAACTCAATATCAGCAAGGCTACCAGCACGGTGAGCTATGAAGTGGACGGGGTAAGGTACACCCGCACGGCCCTTGCTTCGTTTACGGAGAATGTGATGGTGGTGCAGTGTGAAGCTTCCAGAAAGGGAGCGCTGCAGTTCAGCGTCGGACTAACGAGTGCGCATACACGTAGTCGCCGCGAAGTGAAGGATCACCTGCTGCGGCTCAGCGGTATGCCCGGCGTGCTTGAGCAGCTGGAGCCCGTTATTCAATATGAAACCAACGTGAAGGTGGTGGCGCCGGATGGCAAGGTAGGCTATACGGATAGCAGCATCACCGTCACTGGCGCCACGCGCGCTACGGTGTATATATCCATCGGTACGAACTTTAATAATTTCAGGGAGGTGAACGGGGATGCGCACCAGCGTTCTTTGGCTTACCTGGCAAAAGGCAGCAGCAAGCCTTTTGAGCAGATACGCCGGCTGCATGAGCAGTTTTATGCGCGGTACTTCAACCGGGTAGGCCTGTATTTAGGCGAGGCTACTACGGCGAACCTCTCAACGGACGAGCGGGTGAAGCAATTCAGTCGCACCCAGGACCCGCAGTTGATAGCACTGTATTTCCAGTTTGGCCGCTACCTGCTCATTTCCGGATCGCAGCCGGGCGGTCAGCCGACGAACCTGCAAGGCAAGTGGAACAACAAGACCAACCCGGCGTGGGACAGCAAGTACACGATCAACATCAATACGGAAATGAATTACTGGCCATCCGAGGTGACGAACCTGAGCGAGCTGGGCGAGCCGCTGTTCCGTATGCTGCAGGACCTGGCGGTAACGGGGCAGGAGAGCGCGCAAAAGCTCTATCACGCCCGCGGATGGGTGGCGCATCATAACACGGACCTCTGGCGCATTACCGGCCCGGTGGATGGCGGCTTTTACGGCATGTGGCCAATGGGCGGCGCCTGGCTTACGCGGCATTTATGGGAGCATTACCTGTACACGGGGGATAAGGCTTTCCTGAAAGCGGTATATCCGGTAATGAAAGGCGCTGCCATGTACTATGTGGATGCGTTGCAGCGGGAGCCGGATCATGGCTGGCTGGTGGTGAGCCCTTCTATGTCGCCGGAGAATACGTATATGAAAGACAGTGCCGGCCATGGCATTGGGCTTAGTTACGGCACTACGATGGATAACCAGATTGTATCCGAGTTATTTTATAACACGATCCAGGCCGGCAAAATCACCGGCGCGGATCCTTTATTCACGGACACGCTGGTACAAAAACGCGCACAGCTCCCACCGATGCAGATAGGCCGCTTTGGCCAGCTGCAGGAGTGGATCAACGACTGGGACCACCCGAACGACCGGCACCGGCATATTTCGCATTTGTACGGGCTGTACCCATCCAACCAGATTTCGCCGGTGCATACGCCGGCGCTGTTCAGGGCGGCGAACAATACGCTGGTGAGTCGCGGCGATATTTCCACCGGTTGGAGCATGGGCTGGAAAGTGAACTTCTGGGCGCGCATGAAAGATGGCAACCACGCGCTGAAGCTGATCACCAACCAGCTGAACCTCGTAACTCCCGAGATGCAGATCGGCCAGGGCGGCGGCACTTATCCCAACCTGTTTGACGCGCATCCGCCCTTCCAGATAGATGGCAACTTCGGTTGTACGGCTGGTATTGCGGAGATGTTATTGCAGAGTCATGATGGGGCGGTGGAGATTCTGCCTGCGCTTCCGGACAGCTGGAAGGACGGCAGCGTTACGGGCCTGAAGGCGCGGGGTGGCTATACGGTATCCATCACCTGGAAGAACAACAAGCCCGAAAAGGTAACGGTAACGGCTACACTGGGCGGCAACCTGCGGCTGCGGTTAGCGGAGGCGTGGCAGCCGGCGGCGCCTGGCCTCAGCGCTGCCAAGGGGGAGAATACGAACCCGTTTTACCAGGTGATGGACGTGGCGGAACCGCTGGTATCGAAGGAGGCGCCGGCAGTGGAGGCGGCGGTGTTGCGGACGCGGGATTATGACCTGGCTACGGCTGCGGGGAAGACGTATGTGATTACGTTCAGGTAGTTTTTGAGTGGAGGTTGGTTTTGGATGATTTTGAAATTGATGAAAAAAATTTGGCAGTAATAAATATTTTTCTACTTTTGCACTCCCGAAACAAACGGGAATGATTCCGTAGCTCAGTTGGTAGAGCAATACACTTTTAATGTATGGGCCCTGGGTTCGAGTCCCAGCGGGATCACAGACAACTTTTAAAACCTGCGCTGGCCGCAGGTTTTGCTTTTTTAGTTGATCGTTTAGTTGAGTTCCTTTTATATAACCCCAATTTCTTTCCCGTACTTTATACAGGTTAATCAGCTTTTACTAAGATATGAAATATTCATATTGAAATTTACTCCATTTCTCGATGCTGCATCGCTTGTATATAGGAATCATTTTAAATGAAAGACGCTCCTACCTTGCAATAGGAGGAACTAGATTATTTTTTTGTAGCATTATATTTAATGCCCCAGTTATTTAGCAGAGGGTAATTATCGACGATCTTCAGCGATATCTCTTTGTGAAATAAAAATGGCTGTTTGAATAACAGCCAATTCTATCACCAAAGTCGTCGTATTTTATTTTCGATAAACTACTTCACTAATTTCATCATCAGAAAGTGGGGTGATTTTGTCAATTGAATCTAGCCAATAATCATGCACAATATCTGGATGTTCTAATAGCCATTTGGTTAACTCATCCTTTTTTGCACCCAAAGACTCATCAAAATCCTTCTTGAGAATTGTATTGTTTTTGCCATTACGTGGGATGCCTTTGATGAACTTTCTGTTACCTTTTTCCAAAATATAGTTTCTCGCAAAGCGGAAGAAACAGTTGAAATTGGAGTTAGCATCAGTGTCTCGGCTGACAAAATGCTTAGGGACGAATATTATTGGCTTGTCAATTCCTCCATCATTGAAAACTGGTAGTTCAAGAGATCTATTTTCCCATCCCAACGTTGCTGGATTCAAAATATTCTTTTGCATCACTTTTTTCATCGGAATGGCCAATGAGCGACATTGTTTTTGGGTAAATTCAATCAGGAATTGCTTAATGACTTTCGTCGTAATGTCGGAAATTCTATCAATGCCAACATTCGGTATGAAAAACGAAATATCGCTGAGATTAGAAACTTTATTCGCCTTAATCACGGGATTATTGGCGATGGAATCAATCAATTCCTTCTTAATCTGAGGGCCAGCCGATTTCCCGTTTGAATTATCCTCTCCGTAGCCCAACCGCGTTTCTTTAGGTTCTTCAACACCATTAAGAAGCTCAGAGGTTCGACGGTGATTGCTGGCGGCAATACTTGCGACTAGGTTGCCAAAAAATTTATACAAACAATCTTTTACCTGCTCATCGTCTCTTACAGAAGAGTTTTCGATATGCCGGGGATCTACGAAAAGAAGGTTGTCATCATCAAGAACAACATCCACAAAAGGTAATTTGTCTTGTTTTGTTTTTAATTTAAAATAGGTACTAATGTTTGTCATTTAATAAGAATTAGTTGTTCGCTTGTAGTTTCCCTCACGTGTAAAAAGCGAAATATTTCCGAGACCTCAATTTGACTAATAATTTGGTTGTTTTAGAAAAAACACCTAATCTTGCAGTCCAATTTGGTATCCACTAGGATGAGCAGCCTATGGGGTGGGGGTCTAATCCATGCTCCTTTTCAATCAAGCTCTGCCTACAGTTTTTATAGCTGTTGTCTCCAATTTATATGCCATGTGTTATTTCACAAGGCTTTTGCCATTTTGTCACTGCCAAAATGGCAGTATGTCATTATTTTCTTTTTGATAACTATTCCTAGTAGCGATTTTCAAACCTTTTCTTACTTCTCTTATCCGCTATTAGTGCGAGTTCTTGTTCAAATGAGGCAAAATATTCAGTTTGTGTTATAGTTGTCCTTTTATGTCAGTCTACAATGCGCTCAATAACTTGGCATTATTTAGATAATGGATAAAGCTATCGTGATTGCTCAAGCCAATTTCGAAAAATGTAATCTTAGATTACGGTGTCCCCAAAAAATAACTCCGATTTTATGTTGGGTGCATCGCTTTGGGTAAAATTCAAAATATTCAAAATTTACGCCCGTTTTTATTGAATCGTCAGTAAAGAAAAGGTAAAAATAGTTTTGGGTACAGCCTAGTTGATTTCGTATGTTCATAGGCATTATTGTTTTTTAACCTAACATATGAATATGAGAAGTTTGAACATGAAGCAGTTGAAATCCTTTTTCACCTTCGACCTCCCCGTTAAATACAGTTACATTTATTCCCGCTTTCGTAAAACTCATGAAGAGCAGCGCGGTATTTATGCCAGTTGGCCGGCAGAGGCAACGCGCCGCCAGTTGATCAATGAGTATTGGAGTAATGCACTTTGGCATTATTTGCTTTTAGTTGTTGTAGCCGCTGTTGCTGTCTGGTTTCACAATGGTCAATTGAATGGTATGTATATGCTTGTCGGCGTGACGTTGGGGATAGTGGCGTATCTGCCATTGTATTTCATTCTTTATCGGCCCATCTTTACCGGCGATTTTTTGCCAAAGCTGGAAACGGTGATAGCAGCGTATGAAGGCCGCGAACGCGAATGGCTGGAAAAGTGTAAACAAGACCAATTAACAAATCGTGCTTTGGTTCTTTTTTTCTACGCATTTGACAAAACCAGCAAAGCCAACTATCTAACCCCCAGTGATAAATGCGCAGACCTGTTGCACAAAATTTTCGGGTCAAGCCCTGATGGAATCAAAAAAGCACTTGACCTGATCTTTAAGAAGGATAAGCGGGCAAAATTGGAACATCGCCATCTTGTTGAAGTGGGCAAAAGTTTTGAAGAAGCCTATGCTATCTTAGAAGCAATGCAATTTGATGAAGGTATCCAACGGCTAAAGCATTTGGAGCAACAATTTCAAAGGCCGTAATATCATAAGGCCAAACCCTTCCTTTTTCCGCCAAACAAGTATACTTAACCTGTTTTCTTTTTCCTTAGCAACCATATTTGCCGTATAAATCGGTGTATTATGGAAAAGAGAGAAAGAAATGTGCAGACGGCTGCGCCAATGCTGTTCCCAATTGAGCTGGAACAGTTTTGGCAAATGCTGCGTGTATTGGTGCGAGAAGAAGTCAGCCAACTGGAAAGGCAGTCGGTATGTACCCCGGCATATGATACCCCCGGCCTCACCTATAAGCCCCTCTATAAAATCGGTGAGGTCTGTCAACTATTTCAGGTTACCAATCTACCATTTACGACTGGATAAAGCACGGCAAACTAAAGCCGTACAAAATCCGGTCGAGGGTCTATTTTCTTTGGAACGACATTCAGCAACTATTACAGCCCGGAGAACAGCCGAAAGAATGACAGGCAGCGTTGCTACCTGTCGTGAAGATCGGGCGGGGCTGCTCCACGCAGGCCCCACCCGCGAAGATCGGACGGGCAGCCTTCGGCATCCCGTCCGGGGAGATAGTACAGGCGCGTTGCCACCTGTACGCGGAGATCAGGCGGGGCTGCTCCACGCAGGCCCCACCCGCGAAGATTGAACGGGCCGCCTTCGGCATCCCGTTCGCGGATTCGGAACGGGCTTCGCTCCGTTAGCGAGCGGTGTTTTTGCTGCGCAAAAACCGCTCGCCCCCTTGCGACCACCGGGAGCGAGGGGGAAGTGCGGAGATCTTAGCGGAGAATGACGGGCAGCTTCGCTACCCGTCTGCGGAGAAAGTACAGGCGGCGTTGCCACCTGTACGGGAAGATCGGGCAGGGCAGCAGAGCTGCCAGCCCTCAAAGATTAAAATGTAGCAGCTATGGAACAGACGCAGGAAAAGAAGAAGGATAAAGGCGGCAGGCCGCCTAAAGCCGTAAGGAAAGAAATACGTACAGGTGTACGGTTTACCAAAGCCGAGTATTTTATCGTGAAAGAAAAGGCCATAAAAGCCGGTTTGCGCTATACTGGCTATATCCGTCAGATGGCATTGTTTGGCGGCGTTATAGCCCGTTTAAATGACGAGGAACGGGCATATATCAAACAGTTAATAGGGATGGCAAATAATATCAATCAAGTATCGAAACAAGCCCACAAAGAGGGCATGTTGAATGCCATGCTACTTTTTGAAAGTTACCGTAGCCAGATTGATAACCTATTAAACTGGTTAAGACGTGATAAGTAAAGTAATTACCGGTAAATCCTTTTATGGCTGCTGTCGTTACGTTTGCGCAGATGAGCAGCGGGCGGAAATACTGGAAGCGGAAGGTGTAAGAGATTATAGTTACCGGCATATGGGCAATGATTTTGAAATGAGCAGACAGCAGTTACCAGATAAGAAAAAGGCTGTTTTTCATGGCATCCTTAGCTTTTATCCTGGAGAACAGTTAACCAATGATGCATTGGCGCAGATAGGGCGGGAATACCTCGAAAAGCTAGGCATCACTAACACCCAATATGTGATAACAAAGCATACAGATACCAATCATTTGCACCTGCATATTATCGCTAATTTGGTCAACAACCGGGGAAAAGCAATCCGTGATAACTGGATAGGGTTACGAGGGAAGAAGGCCGCGCAGCAGCTAACGCAAAAATATCAGCTTGTTCCTGCCATCGAAAAGAAAATAGCCCTCACCAATCTGCAAGCCCTTAATCATGAAGAAACGGCCCGCTATGAGATTTTTCAGGCTATCGAGGCTGTATTGCTCCGCTGTAAAACCTTGCCAGCATTGGAAAAGGAGCTAATGAAAAAAGGAATAGATGTACAGTATAAGTACAAAGGGGATACGCATCAATTACAGGGCATTAGTTTTAAAAAAGGTTTGTATGCCTTTAAAGGCAGCAGCATTGACCGGAAATATTCTGTATCAGGCTTACAAAAGACAATGCAGCAGCAGATTACACAAGAACAGCAGCAGATAAACAAACGTGGTTTGCGTTTGTAACAGTAAATCTATTTAAGAATGAATTAAACTATGTGTTATGTATGAGTTGTTATTGCAGACAATTGTAGACAAGTTAAATAAAGTTGATGAAGGTATCCGGCAAATAAATAGCGCGGCGCCGCAAATGCCGGATTATACAGAACAGTTAAAGAATGTTGGTACTTCTTTAGAGCAGATAAAAGTAGATGTAGCAGGAATGCCTGAGCGCCTGAAATTTCCTACAGTCGCGGTTTATACGCTATCGCAAAATCTTGAAATAAATAACGATCTGCTGAAACGCCCACCTGTACAGGAAATAAAACATCATCATCATGTAAAGGCAGGAGCGATTGTTTCCGCTTGCCTGTTCCTGTTGCTTGTCTTAGGGGCTGTATGGTTATTCAACACACGCTCCATATTGCAGGCATAAGCAACTTTGTAAGCCTGCGCTGGTCGCAGGTTTTTCTTTTTTTAATTGAGCGTTTAGTCAACGTCGTTTTGTATAAACAGATTTCTTTCCCGTGCTTCATACAGGTTAATCAACACCATTAACAATGGTTTTCGCTAATAGCATTTCATACTAACGGTTCACTTAACTTTCTGATTTCTGCAGGCTCATACCTGTTCCCTCTCACAACTCTATTCAGCACCGATTTATTTTCTATCTTGTACCTACAAAACGCAACCACCATGGATCCAGATACCGCCATCCTCACTTCCTGGCATGCCAATGCAGCCAATTGGATTGCCACTATTGATCATGATGAAATATCCTCCAGGGTTCTGGTTACAAATGCTGCCATTGTCCAAACCGTTCTCAGCTATCCCATACAAAGCATCCTGGATATAGGTTGTGGCGAAGGCTGGCTTACCCGCGCTTTGCAGGCTCAGGGAAAACAAGCATTTGGAGTTGATGCAGTACCGGCCTTGATTGAAAATGCCATTGAAAAAGGTGGGGATTATTACGCAGTAGCCAGCTTCCGGGATATAGCCACTGGTGTATATACCGCATCACAACCTTTTGATGCAGCTGTGATCAATTTTGCCTTGTTGGATAAGGAGGAAACGGAGTTATTGTTACAGCATATCCGAATGGTGGTGCGTCCGGATGGTTATTTGTTTATTCAAACTTTACACCCGCTTGTGATTGCCGGCCAGCAGCCTTATGCTACCGGATGGAAGGAGGGGAGCTGGAATGGTATGAAACGAACGTTTGTCCAGCCGTATCAATGGTATTTCAGAACGATTGCGGATTGGGTGAAGCTGTTTTCCGGTGCAGGATTGACAATTTTGCAGCTGGAAGAGCCGGTGCATCCGGAAACGAAGGCTCCCATGTCATTGATATTTGTATTGCAGGTGATGCAGGAATAGTATCCCATAAACGTGGATTATTCTACTTTACAGATGATCAAACTATCACTCCCCGCAAATACCAAATTAGGATGCTTATTCACCAATAAAAATAACTCGTTGTTATGGTCTATTACCCTGTAGTCTGATAACCCTTTAGGAAGCTCTAAATCCAATATCTCTTTACTATCCAGATCGAATAACTTCTGCTTATTCTTCCAGTCGTCAGATTTAAATGCAGGTGTCAGTATTGCATACTTGCCGGATGATGAAAAAGTGCATTCCTTCCCGCCTTTTTTATTGTCCTTGTATAAGCGCCCCAATGAAAATAAAGTCTCTTTTACTGTTCCTTTTTCATCGACGGCGCCTAATTCCGAAAACTCCATTCCAGGCTTTAAATAACCGCCATCCCGGTCACCTATCCCGTACAGGTAAGTTGTATGTTGTTTATTTAGCGCATGGAGCATTGTAAATGGTTTTTGCGGTTTGTCAAAGTTTTCGTTCTCCAGCGGGATGGGTTGTTTGTTGTTCCAGTATTTTAAATCCAGCCAGGTAGCAGTCTGCTTTTCCATATCAATCTGAAGATTGGCCACGTACACGGGTAATAGCCCTCCATTGGTGAAGAGGATGGGAATTACATTGCTGTCCGTATTGCCGGCTGTATGGTAATTGGAAAGTACCCTGTCGAAATTTGGATACTTCGCTTTAGGAAGCTGGTTAGTGATGACAATGCTGATGGGAGTGCTTTTATCCGCTTCGCTATATAAAGTAATGGAATCATTTTTTGAGGAATATAACCCCGCATAATTTTGAAAGTGGAAGAAGGCGGGAAGACTGAAAAGGTCACAGGCGAGGTTGTCCACCTTAGTTGCTGTGATGTCATTCCCCTTAAACCAAGCCAGGTGGCAGGTATCCTCTTGCGAATAATATCCAACAATATTCCCTGAGTTGAAGAGTACGATCCTGTGAAACTGTTTTTGTCCTGCATCCTTTATTTCAAATGTCTGGGCCGGTGCTAATTTCATGCTGCTTTATTTAAGCTACAGTAATTACACTAAAGTAAGCAAACATATAATTCGCGACAAATTCTTGTCACTAGATAACACCACTATTTATCCTTTTTCATAAACAAACGCTGCATCAATCCCGGCCGCTGTATCCTCGTATTTTGAAACGAAGCCAGCTTCCAATCTCCATCCTGTTTTACAAATACGTTGGTATTGATTGATAACCTGTCGCGCTTAACAGATTTTTGCCACCTGAATTTTATCGCCCCTTCGGCAATTACAACTGCCACATCAGGACGCATGAATTTAACCTGTTTGATCTCACTTACCAGCTCTGCCCCTCTGAAGAACCAGGTGCCGGCAAGTTGCTGGTGTACTTTCAGGTTCTCATCGATTCCCCGGAGATGCTGGCCCATGAAAGTAACATAGTCACAGTCCGTTGTAAACAAGGATTCAAATAACTCCCGGGTAGGGGCCTGGAACATTAATTTCATGGATGCTGCTTTGGCGCGTATCAGTTGTTCGTCGGTCATGGCTAATTTTTTTCTGTAAAACTAGCGCGGGAATGGCCGTAGGTCAACGGGGGATAGGTGAAACAGGAATTGAGTGGCGGTGAAACAGGGGAATTTACCGGTGAAATTTTAATAGGGACCTTTGGGTAATATTGGTAGTATGTTGCCGGGGCGGTGTTCATAATAATTGCCTCATCCTACCCGGCGATTATATTTTTCCAGTCATTACCTTCAGGTATAAATGAAACATACCAACTTAAAATCCCGGTTGCGCATATCCCTTGCGTACCCACCCCTTAGGTTTGTTATCTACCAAATTCAATTTTAAGTATGACAGTACCTGACATGACAACATTAAAGACCACGCCCGGCACACAAGCCAATGAAATTTGCCACCTGCTTGGCTATCATTACCCCGGGGATGGCGGTGGGGGCGACTTTTACTGGGACAACCTTTCCGTGGAGGCGAATAATGACGGAACTATTATCGGGGTGACCAATACCTCCACCGGCCGGTGGAAGAGAATCTTTAGCGGCGCGCTCCATGTGAAGTGGTTCGGGGCCGTTGGTGATGGCGATACAGATGATACAGCTGCTTTGCAGCAGTGTTTAAACACCGCTGCTGCAGTTTACCTTGACGAGGGAGATTATAAGATAACCGGCAAGTTAACAGTGAGTAACAAAGCGATAGCCATATCTTCCTCGCCAGCCGCCTTTCTGAATAAGAAATACCTGGGGGATCATCTGATTCACTTTAACGCGTGCCCAAGGGTTGACCTAAGTGTAAACCTCCGAAACAGCTTGCCGGCAGTCCTGAAATTTAACGACAACGGGATTTGGGCAAATATTCCACAATTCAGGGTAGAAGGACTGGAAGCCAGTATTTTCTATTTCACGCAATGCGGCGCCGTTAATATTTCGCATTGCGACATCACAGCCGTTTACGCCAGTGCAATTTTTTCATTCGTGGATGGCTTCATCAATTTTACCGGGAATTATATCCATGATAACTGCTTCGTGGATACCTGTATTCAGACCTGGGGTCATGAAGCTTTTTACCTGGAAAGGAACAAGTTTCTTAACATCGCCCTGATGCCCGATAGTTTTGTGATCGTCAAGGATGGAGCAGAGCTGCAGCAGTCTTTCCCCTCCACCTCATACGCATGGCAGTTCGGACAGGCAGTAGGCATCATTGGCAATAACTTTCAGGCAAAGGATAATCATTTCGAAAACATCAGCGGGTTGTCTATCGGGGCCGATCACCCGGCAGGGCCTGGCCTGAAAAAAAGCATGATCCTCATTTCCAATAACCATTTCGTTGCTGATTCCGACCGCTTGAAAGGCGCTAATCCTCCGGGTTTCGTTTGGGTGGAAAATCATCAGTCTGCTTCGGTTACCGAAAATAGATTTTCCTACAGAAAGCGGGCAGTAGGAGACGGTCAATTTCTCCTGTGCAGATTTGCCTATGCGAGGTACAACGAGGAAAAGCCCTACTTTGAATACTCGCGGAATACCTACATTGCGGCTGATAATATAACCGATAGTACTGGTACTATTGCAGTAATGACCAGGAGTAATGATGCGGTCGTAAATATAGAAAACAATAAACATTATGCCCCGTTCAGCAACTTTATCTATATTGACACCATCAGTGCCGAAAGGCCCTGCGATCACCTGACTGTCCAGGGTAATGACGTGGTGTGTAATGAATTTGTGATGGGCTATAATGCGGAAGTCTTTACCGGGAACAATTTCTTTAAGCTTCCCCGGGAAATAAATATTGTCAATAACCCCAGCGTAAAATGTACAGGGGATTTCTTTAGCCAGCGGGGAGAATACGGGGATACCGACTTAAAGCTGAATATTATAGGCAATAATATAGTGGCTGCCCAGCGGATATACCTGCTGAACGGATCATTTGAGGCTACAATTGCACGTAATAATGCCCCTCATACGGCTATCACCTGGGACTGGGCAGTAACGGCCACCCGGGAGAGTAAGGTCCGGGTGATGGAAAATGCCGCACTTGGAAAGGTTGATTTGATCAGCGGTACGCAGTTCAGCTTGCAATTCATCGATAACCTTGTTAATGAAGAGGTGAACTTCAAAAACCTGTTAATCGCAGCCGATATCAAGGGCAATACCTTCCAAAGTGGGGTAAGCCTGCGCGGGAATGTCAACAATGCGCATGTAGTGTCCAATATATTTAAGAACAGGTTATTGCTGATCAACGTGGAGCTGTACAAGACGGATATTACCTATAACGTGTTCGAAGGCAATGGCCTGGGAATCTATGGATATGATCCTTCCTCCACCTCCCTGAAACTTAACTATGCTAATTTCATCGGGAACGCTTTCATAACGGACCTGATTTTTAATGCGATTGAGTTTCCCGATTTTGTTCAATATACCGGCCTGAATTACATCACCAATAATACCACCACCAACAGGAACAACCTACCACCCATGCCCGTCTGCAACCGCCGCGGCAATCCCAACCTGGTCATCTCCCCGGCTGCCGGGCCCACGGCAGATCGACCCACCGGCCAGCCAACCGGGCTGGAATACCTGGACACCACCCTCCAGAAGAAAATCACCTGGTGGGGAACAACCTGGAAGGATGCTGCCGGCAATAATGTCTGATCAATGCAACCAATAGGTAACCAAATTAAGCTTAACCCGGCATCCGTAATCCCAGATGCCGGGTTAAGCAACTGTTTACTTCAGAGCCCGGTTGACACCCCCAATTATCACGGATGAACCGTTACCACATAATTAAATATTTATGTAATATGATCACTGTCGCCGGTAGCTACTCCCCCTATGACACGCTCCCCCTTAATGCCGCCATTCCCCCCACTTACCCTTACCCAGGGCCCATTTGTAACAATTATCCCCCCCTGATTGAATCATTTCAATTCCTATCAACTGCCTGCTTCCGAATAGCTTTACAGCATTTAATCCACGTTTATGAAATTGAAAGTGCTGCTGTTTAGCGTATGGTTATTAGCCTGTATTAATGACTCATTTGCCACGCCTCCTTCCTATGTCAAATTGCCGGATGGAGTCATATTATTTACCGACTCCCTCCTGACCGAGACGCCCCGCGCTGTGAAACTGGAAGTGATCGCGGATAATATTATAAGAGTGATTACCGCTCCGGGGAAAGACATCATACCCCGTAACAGCCTGGTTACCGTGTACCCGAAAACGCCGGGCCTTACCTGGGAAATCATCCCATCAGAGGAAAACCTCACCCTTAAGACCAAAAAATTAATCGCTTCCATCAACCGCAAAACGGGGAATGTCACCTTTACGGACTTGAACGGACATAAAATTATAGCGGAAAAGCAACCCGCAGGCCGGCAATTCCAGCCCGCCATTTTTGACGGTACCCGGTACTTTACCTTGAACCAGACCTTCGAAACCGCACCCGGCGAAGCCTGGTACGGACTGGGCCAGCACCAGGACGGCGTCCTCAACTACCGGGGGCAGCAGGTGACCTTCTTCCAGAATAATACGGAGGTAGCCATCCCTTTCATGATTTCCAGCCGTAACTACGGCATCCTCTGGGATAACTACTCCCTGACGCGGGCCGGCGATATCCGCCCGCTGCACGCTCTTTCCGCGCTGCAACTATTCTCCAAAAAAGGAGAACAGGGCTGGCTCACCGCCTCCTACGCCAACGACCTCCATCAACCGCAGCAGGTAAGCATCGAGCGGCCGGAGGCTAATATTAATATGGAGTACCTGGGCGAAGCCATGAAACAGTGGCCCGCTGAATTTACCCCCGGTACCGGCATGGTTACCTGGGAAGGCATGCTGGCCAGCCACCTCGATGGGCTCCACCAATTCCGCTTCGTTTTTGGCGGCACCCTGAAAGTATGGTTGAACGGAAAGCTGGTGCTGGACCGTTGGAGAAAGGCATGGAACCCCGCTTCTGCATTGGTAGCCTGCCATTTTACCAAAGGGGTGAAAGTGCCGGTGAAAATCCAGTGGATACCGGAAGGCGACTCCTACCTGTCCCTGAAATGGCAGGAGCCCTTGAGCGGGGAGCAGCAAAATACCTTCGGCTTCTCCTCCGAAGCGGGCCAGCAAATTGATTATTATTTCGTGTATGGAGAGAATATGGACGAGGTGATTGGCGGTTACAGAACGCTGACCGGTAAAGCGCCGATAGTGCCTAAATGGGCATTGGGCTTCTGGCAGAGCAGGGAAAGATATAAGACCCAGGAAGAAATATTGAGTACGGTAGCAGAGTTTCGTAAGCGCAAAATCCCTCTCGATAACATTGTGCTGGATTGGAGTTACTGGAGAGAACCGGAATGGGGCAGCCAGGAATTTGATGAGAAACGATTCCCTTCTCCGGAGGAAATGGTAAATCTTCTCCATAAAAAATACCATACGCAAATAATGATAAGCGTTTGGCCCAAGTTTTACGATGGTATTCCTGCCTATGAAGCATTCGACAAAAACGGATGGTTATATAAAAGAAATGTTGCCGACCAGCAAAAGGACTGGATCGGCAAAGGGTATGTGTCCACTTTTTACGATGCGTTCAACCCAGCCGCCCGCAAAGGCTTCTGGGACCTGATCAACAAAAAGATCTACAGCAAAGGCATCGACGCCTGGTGGATGGACGCCAGCGAACCGGATATCCTTTCCAACGTAAGCCCGGAAAGAAGAAAGATGCAGATGACGCCTACCGCCCTCGGCAGCGCCGCTGAATACCTCAACGCCTACCCGCTGCAAAACGCGAAAGGCATATACGAAGGCCAGCGCTCTACGGACCCGGATAAACGCGTTTTCCTGCTCACCCGCTCCGGTTTTGCAGGCTCCCAGCGCTACGCCGCCGCCATATGGAGCGGGGACATCGGCGCCACCTGGGCAGATATGAAGACGCAGATTACCGCCGGCCTGAACTTCTCCATGTCAGGCTTGCCATACTGGACCATGGACATCGGCGGTTTTGTAGTGCCGGCAAAATTTGAAAAACCCGACAGCCAAAACCTGGAAGAATGGCGGGAGCTGATGACCCGCTGGACGCAGTTTGGCGCGTTTGTGCCCCTGTTCCGCTCGCATGGCCAATTCCCGTACCGCGAAGTTTTCAATACCGCGCCGGCAGATCATCCCGCATATAAAAGCTTCCTGTATTATGATCATCTCCGTTACCGGCTGCTGCCTTACATCTATTCCCTGGCCGGATGGAGCTACCACCAGGATTATACAATCATGCGCGGACTCGCCATGGACTTCGGTAAGGATACTGCCGTGCTGAATATTCCGGATCAATACATGTTCGGTCCTTCGCTGCTGGTAAACCCGGTGGCGGAATACAAACAGACGCAGCGTGCGGTGTACCTGCCGCAATGCGCCGGATGGTACGACCTCTACTCCGGTAAATGGTTCGCAGGCGGACAAAAAATTGTTGCCGCCGCGCCTTACGAACGTATGCCACTCTTTGTGAAAGCCGGTTCCATACTGCCTTTCGGCCCAGAGCTGCAATACACTTCAGAGAAACAGGCGGATACCATCACGCTGAATATCTATAGCGGCGCCGATGCCACTTTCGACCTCTACGAAGATGAAGGCAGCAATTACAATTATGAAAAAGGCGCGTATGCCATCATTCCGATAAAATATGAAGAGGCTACCTCCACTATTACAATAGGCGCGCGGAAAGGCGCTTATAACGGAATGCTGAAAAAGAGAACGTTCAAAATAAACAGGATCTCTCCTGATAAAGCCAGCAGCCTGGATCTTGATAAAAAAGCCGGTAAAACGGCAGTTTATGACGGGAAAACTTTAGTTATAAAAATCTAGCCAATTTAAATTCTCACGTATGAAATCAAGTAAGAACATTCGCTTGCGAATATTATTGCTATGGGGAATGCTACTGCTACTTGCCCTGGGCAACAAGACCTTTGCACAAACAGGCAGGGTAAGCGGCACCATTACCAGCCAAAACACCGCCTTACCCGTGGCTAATGCCTCAGTGGTGGTAAAAGGTTCGCAGACTTCCACGATTGCCAACGAAGCAGGGAAGTTCACCATCAGCGCCGCTAACGGGGACGTCCTTGTTATTACCTCTGTTGGCTTTGTTCCCAAAGAGGTGAAAGTGACCTCCAACGATCTGAAGATTCAATTGCAGGATGCGGAAAGCCAACTGGAAAATGTGGTGGTGATCGGCTATGGCGTGCAGAAGAAAAAGCTCGTTACCGGCGCTAACCTGCAGGTGAAAGGAGAGGACATCCAAAAGCAAAATACAACCACCGCCTTGCAGGCATTGCAGGGGCAGGCTGCCGGCGTGCAGCTCACTTCCTACTCCGGCCAGCCAGGATCAGGCATGAACGTCGTGATCCGCGGTAAAGGTACGGTGGGTAACTTTTCGCCGCTGTATATCGTAGATGGAGTGCAAACAGGTGATATCTCCTACCTGAACCCCGCTGATATCGCCTCCATCGACATCCTGAAAGATGCCGCATCCGCAGCGATCTACGGCTCCCAGGCGGCAAACGGCGTGATCCTCGTTACTACCAGGACAGGTAAGATTAACCAGAAGCCGCAGGTAACCCTGGATGCGTTTTATGGCCTGCAGCAGGCGCCCCGCAAAACCGCCCTGCTCGACGCCAAAGAGTACGCAATGATCATTAACGAAGCGGCCGTGAACTCCGGTAAAGCGCCTTACTTCAGTGACGACGTCGTGAATAATCTGCCGGTAAACACCAACTGGCTGGATCAGATGTTTAAAAGTAACGTGCCTACGCAAAACTACGTACTGGGTGTGCAGGGAGGCGGAGCCAATTCCATCTACTCCCTTTCCCTCGGTTATACCAGCCAGGGTGGTATTGTGGGCGGCTCCGATATGTCTTATTTCGACCGTTATAACTTCCGCATCAATTCCGAGCATAACTTATACGAGAATTATGTGAAGATAGGAGAGCACCTTACCTTCAATTACCAGAATAACCACGGCATCCTCGTGGATGGCCTGTACAATAATACCCTGCGCAGTGCTTTCACTACCAGCCCGTTCCTGCCAATGTATGATACGGATGGCAGCTACTATAGCAGCGACAAGAAGGGATGGTATCCCGGAAAGCCTGACCAGTCCTGGAACAACGGGGAAGCAAACCCCTACGCTGTAATGGATTACACTACCCGTAACCGCAATAGCAACCAGGGTTTATTCGGAGATGTGTACCTCCAGGTGGAACCGGTAAAAGGGTTGAAATACCGTTCCAGCATCGGCATCAATTACTACTCTAACCAAAGCCATGGCTATACGCCGGTGTATCATCTGTCTATCTACTCCTTTAACGATACGGCAAAAGTGAGCCAGGCAATGGGTAACGGACGTACCATTCAGTTTGATAACCAACTCAGCTACGATTTCAATATCAAGGATGATCACCATTTCAGCATCATGGCCGGTAGCTCTTCCCTGAAAAAGAAAACGGTAGACATGAGGGGTAGTAACTGGGACCTGCGCGTGGCTGACCTGCGTCATGCCTACTTGTCCGTTGCGCAAAATGTGAACAGGGGCGCGCCTTATATGAGCCTCGGCGGCGGACCTACGGAAAGCGCGCTGCTCTCTTACTTCGGCAGGTTGCAATACGACTTCCAGGAAAAATATATCCTGAACCTCACCTTCCGCGCGGATGGCTCTTCCAATTTTGCACCGGATAACCGCTGGGGTTACTTCCCGTCTGTATCCGCAGGATGGGTGCTGACCAGGGAGAATTTCATGCAGGGCATCCAATGGCTGAACTTCCTGAAATTACGCGGTACCTGGGGCCAGGTGGGCAACCAGAACGTAGTACCCTACCAGTTTTTATCGCCCATCAGTTTCAGCAATACTTCCTACATCTTCGGCCCGGTGGAAGGCGCCAATACGCAGGGCGCTTATCCTAACCGCATCGCCAACCCCAATGTTAAATGGGAAACTTCCGAACAGACGAATATCGGTTTCGACGCTACCCTGTTCCAACGCCTGAGCGTAGTGTTCGATTATTACGTGAAGCAAACG
The DNA here is from genome assembly GCA_001870995.2 of Chitinophaga sp. CB10. GTDB lineage: Bacteria > Bacteroidota > Bacteroidia > Chitinophagales > Chitinophagaceae > Chitinophaga. The sequence goes on along the minus strand of MLAV02000004.1, from coordinate 176,233 downwards.
AAAGACTGGCTGATCACCGTACCTATCCTGGCCACCGGCGGAGCGGATGCACCGCTGATCAATGGTGGAGATGTGAAGAATACCGGTGTGGAGCTGGCACTGAATTACAGTAATAACATCGGCAAAAATTTCCGCTATTCTATTGGAGTGAACGGCGCATATAACAAGAACAGGATTGGAAATATTCCTACCAACGACCATGTGCTGCACGGCAATACCAACGTATTGTTTAACAATGCCGGCGAATTCTATCGCGCTGCAAACGGCGAGCCGGTGGGTTATTTCTGGGGATATAAAACAGACGGTATCTTCCAGACAGCGGAAGAAGTGCTGGCCTACAAAGGTAAAACCGGCGCGCCTATCCAGCCTAACGCAAAACCAGGCGATGTACGCTACCAGGATTTGAACGGGGATGGCGTGATCGACGCGAACGATAAAACCAACATCGGTGATCCTAATCCGGACTTCACCTACGGCTTCAATATTTCTCTCGGTTACAAAGGCTTCGACTTCCAGGTGCAGGCTTCCGGCGTATCCGGCAACCAGCTGGTACAATCCTACAGGGGCCCCGGCGGCTTTGCCAACTACACCACGGAGATACTGCAACGCTGGCATGGACCGGGCACTTCCAACAGGATTCCCCGCGTAACGGAAGACGGCGCGAACTACGCCCAGTTCTCCGACCTGTACATCTACAGCGGCAACTACCTGCGCATCAACAACATCACGTTAGGGTACGACTTCTCCGCACTGCTGAAGAAAAGCTACCTGAGCAGGTTGCGGTTATATGCTTCCGTTCAAAACGCTTTCACCATCACCAGGTATAAAGGAATGGATCCTGAAGTGGGCTATAATGAAGGCTTTTCGTCCGGTGTGGACTTAGGTTACTACCCTCGTCCGAGAACGTTTATGGCAGGTGCAAACATCCGTTTTTAATTCAAAATGATCAGACGATGAAAAACATAAAATTATATATACTGCTCGCTGCATTGATATCCCTGGGCGCCTGTTCCAAGGACTTCCTGGATACGGAGGATGTGACCTCCGCTACAGAGCAGAACTTCTATAAAACGCAGGGCGATGCCTGGAAGGCGCTGGTAGGCGTTTATGACGGGTTGCAACGTGTATGGTCCGGCGGGGTAGCGTTTCCCGTGGCCTCCACCATCATGTCCGACGAGGCATTTGGCGCTACCGGTAATGCGGACGGATTTGGCTACCAGATGATGGATGAATTTGATAAACTCCGTTCTCCTTCCGATCAGGATATGTTCGGCGACTCATGGGCGCTTTATTATAAAGCGATCTACCGCGCCAATATGTTGCTGACGCATATGAATGGTATTGACTGGAAAGGCAATACTACCCTGCGAAATACTTATGAGGCAGAAACAAGGTTCATCAGGGCTTACTGCTACTTTGATATGGTAAGGTTATGGGGCAATATCCCATTGATCACCACCCCGACCACCGCCAACGTGCCGCAGGCCAATCCGGACAGCGTGTACAAACTGATCGCGGAAGATTTGAAGTTTGCCGCCGCTAACCTTGCCGGTACCAGCTACGGCAGCCAGGATCCATCCACACGTGGCCGCGTCACCAAATGGGCCGCGGAAGCATTGCTCGGCCGCGTATTCCTGTACTATACCGGTTACTACGGCAAGCCTGACCTGGTGGGTGAAGTCACCAAACCTCAGGCGCTGGCTTACCTGGAAGATGTCATCAGCAACGGCGGCTTTGGCCTGGTAGACAAGTTTGCCAACCTCTGGCCCGCAGCTTCCCTGAATAATTATGTAGGGGAGGATAATAAGGAAACCGTCTTCGCCATCAAGTACACCTTTACGGGCGACTGGAACGGCAACGTGGACGGTAACACCTGGATGGTGATGTTCGGCATCCGCATTCAAAGCATCTACCCGTATGGCATGGGCTGGGGCGGCGCCACCGTCAACCCGAAGCTCTGGAACGCCTTTGATGCCAATGATTCCCGGAAGAGCGCTTCCATCATATCTTTCGCCGATGAGCACCTGGACTTCCAAAATATTAAAGATCAGCGGGAGTACACCGGCTATACTATCAAGAAATACACGCCCATGGCAGATGAAGCCGGCAGAAGCCTGGCTGAAAAAATGGGAGGCGCCAGCTTCATGATCAGCCAGTACCAGGATTATGTTTCCATCCGGTATGCGGATGTATTGCTGATGGCGGCCGAGCTGGGCGCTGCCGGCGCGCAGGATTATTTTGACCAGGTACGCAGAAGGGCCTATGGCGCTGCTTTTGTACAAACGCCGGTAACCAGGGAAAATATCCTGAACGAAAGAAGACTGGAATTTGCAGCCGAAGGTATCCGCTACTGGGACTTACTACGGCAAGGCATAAACGCAGCCGCAGCCGCAATTGCTGAAACCACTACAGTGCAGAATGGTGGCGTAAATACGACCAAAACTATTACCGCCGCCAAAATTCAGGAAACTAAAGGCCTGGTGCAAATACCTTATTCGCAGATCACTTTATCCAATAACGTGTTGAAGCAAAACGCAGGCTGGTAACAGGCTGTCAATTTATTATTAAGCTGGGATATGGCGTAGTAAGGCTTTGCTGAGCTGCGCCAATTCCATTATTACCCGGTAAGTTTTAAAATTTTTAGGGAGATATGAATATCAACAGGAGCTTATCTATCCTTGTACTCTTACTTTTCGCAGTGACCAGTGCCTGTGGTAAAAAGAGTACCGTTACGCCCACCTTGTCCGTTTCCTTAGCTGAAATAACATTCCAGCCTGAAGGGGGCAATGCCGATGTAACCATATCCAGTAATGTAGACTGGGATATTACCAATACCGCTTCCTGGCTGCAGGCCAGCCAGGCCACGGGTAAAAGCGGCGAGGCCAGCATTCGCCTGTCCGCCGCGGCTAATACCACCGGCGCAACGCGCACGGCTATACTCCAGGTCAATGCCGGCAACAGCCAGGTACGCCGGATCAGCGTAAGCCAGGGCAGTAGTCGCTACCCGAACTACAACACCTCTCCGAAGCCAGCAGATGCTACCGGCATGCAAAGCAATGCCGTACAGCTGGCCGCTAAGTTCAAACTCGGCTGGAACATCGGCAACACCCTGGAAGCCATAGGCGGGGAAACCGCCTGGGGCAATCCGCTCATCAGCGAAAGCTATATCCAGGGCGTAAAGCAACAGGGCTTTAACGCCATCAGGCTCCCATGCTCCTGGAACCAGCATGCTGATAAAACGACCGGGAAAATACAGGACGCCTGGTTGGAGCGGGTAAAACAGGTCGTACAGTATTGCGTCAACAACGACATGTATGTGATGCTCAACATCCACTGGGATGGAGGCTGGCTGGACGATAATATCACCAAAGCCAAACAGGATGAGGTAAACGCAAAGCAAAAAGCCTTCTGGGAACAGATAGCCACCACCATGCGGGATTTTGATGAACACCTGATGTTTGCCAGCGCCAATGAGCCGCCGGTAGACAATGCGGAAAAAATGGAGATCCTCAAAAGCTATCACCAGACTTTTATTAATGCCGTACGCTCCACCGGCGGCCGCAACAGCTACCGGGTACTCATCATCCAGGGGCCTGCTACTGATATCGAAAAAACCAGCGTGCTGATGACCTCCCTGCCTACCGATGCCGTCAAAGACCGGTTGATGGTGGAGGTGCATTATTACACGCCTTCCCAGTTCTGCCTGTTGCTCGATGGCGACGCTTCCTGGGGCAAAATGTTTTACTACTGGGGCGCCGGCCATCATTCCACCATTGAGCCCGAGAGGAATGCTACCTGGGGCGAAGAAAGCGAAGTAGACCGGCTCTTTGCGAAAATGAAAACCCAGTTCACCGACAAACAGATTCCTGTAATCCTGGGCGAATACGGCGCTTACAGGCGCGATAAAAGTAAGTATGTGCCTAAGGACCTGGCTACGCATAACGATGCGGTGGACTACTGGCTGACCTATGTAACCAGGGCCGCTGTTGCCAACGGCGTGAAACCTTTCTACTGGGATACCGGCGGCGCGCTGGACAGGCGGAATAACACGGTGTTGGACCAACGTACAATTAACGCGCTGCTGGCCGGAGGGAATTAATTACCGGCCGCCGTAACCCATTTATGTAAACACACTCATATTACACGTAAAAATGAAAATAATCGTCAGGCAAATTGTGCTGTGCATGACAGGCCTTTTGATCGGAAGTACTGTAAAGGCGCAATTGTCCGCAGTGAATAGTAACCAGGAAAAGAAGATCCAATCCCTGATCCGGCAGATGACGCTGGCAGAAAAAGTGAGCCTCCTGCATGGTAATTCCAAATTCTATGTAGCAGGCATCGGGCGATTGGGCATAAAGGAATGGGCGTTGAGCGATGGTCCGCATGGCGTACGCGCCGAAATAAACCGGCATGATTGGGCTTATGCCGGGTGGACGAACGATTCCGCCACCTGCTTTCCGCCGGGAACCGCCCTGGCGGCCACCTGGAACCCGGAGCTGGCCTACCGCCGCGGGATTGTACTCGGAGAGGAAGCACGTTTCCGAAAGAAGGATGTATTGCTCGGCCCCGGCATCAACATCATCCGCTCCCCGCTCTGCGGAAGGAATTTTGAGTACCTGAGCGAAGATCCCCTGCTGATCTCTAAGATGGCCGTTGCCTACATCAAAGGACTGCAATCCAAAGATGTAGCGGCCAGCGTTAAACACTGGCTGGCCAATAACCAGGAAACCCACCGGGATTCCGTGAATGTACACATGAGCGAAAGAGCCCTGCGGGAGATTTACCTGCCTGGATTTAAAGCGGCGATAACGGAAGGCGGCGCCTATACCGTTATGGCGGCCTATAATAAATTCCGGGGCGACTGGTGTTCTGAAAATATCTATCTCAACCGCGATATCCTCCGCAAAGAGTTTGGATTCAAAGGCGTGTTAATGACCGACTGGGCAGCCGCGCATTCCACCGTCAAAGCGGCTATGGCAGGCCTGGACCTGGAAATGGGGACGGATAAAGCGGATTATAACCAGTGGTATTTTGCCGATCCTTTGATCAGCGCAGTAAAGGAAGGGAAAGTGCCAATGGCGGTGGTGGATGAAAAAGTAGCCAACGTACTCCGCGTGATGATGGCAACGAAAATGTTTGAAGAGAATAACCGGGCCAAAGGCGCTATGAATACGCCGGAACATCAGCAGGCGGCATACAACGATGCGGCGGAAGCGGCAGTGCTGTTACAGAACGAAGGCCATTTACTGCCCATTGATTTCAGTAAAATAAAATCCGTTGCCGTCATCGGCGACAATGCTACCAGAAAGCACTGCAATGGTGGCCTTAGCTCCGAGATCAAAGCCTTGTACGAAATCACGCCGCTGGAAGCGATCCGGAAAAAATTCGGCGCAAACGTGCAAATTAACTTTGCACAAGGCTATGAAAAAACTTCTACATTTAAGGAAGGCAACAATACCGGCCAGTTAACCGCGGATAAAGTGGATTGGAAACTGATTGATGAAGCGGTTAAAGTGGCAAAAGCTGCTGATGTAGTAGTTATCGTGGGAGGACTCAACCATGATTTCGACACCGAATCCTTCGATAAGCAGCATATGGACCTGCCGTATGGCCAGGAGGTCTTGATCCGCGAAGTTGCAAAGGCCAACCCTAAAACCGTAGTGGTGATCATTGCCGGCTCCCCGGTAAAATTATCCGGTATTGTGCAACGCGTACCGGCTATATTATGGTCCTGGTACGGCGGTATGGAAGCAGGGAACGTAGTAGCTGACCTCCTCAGTGGCAAAGTGAATCCTTCCGGCAAATTACCGTTTACCCTGCCTGTTTCCCTGGATCAGTCGCCGGCGCATGCCCTGGGCAACTTCCCGGGAAGAGAGCTGGAGGTCAATTATGAAGAAGATATCCTGGTGGGATACCGCTGGTTTGATACGAAGAAAATTACCCCGCAATTTCCATTTGGCTACGGTTTATCCTATACGGAATTTTCCATAGATGGCTTTACAACTAACCGGAAACAGTACAACAGCGGCGATACCATCTTCGCAAAATGCACCATAAAAAATACCGGCGCCCGCGCCGGCGCAGAAGTAGTGCAGTTGTATGCCAGCGACCCGGTATGTACAGTGCTGCGCCCTGAAAAAGAGCTGAAGGATTTCGCCAAGGTGTACCTGCAACCAGGGGAAGCGAAGACGGTGGAATTAAAGGTGAAAGTAGCCGACCTGGCATTTTACGACGAAAGCAGGAAAGCCTGGAATGTAGAGGCGGGCGACTTCCTGTTACAAATCGGTAATTCATCCCGCAATATGGTTTCATCCGTAAGTATTGCGGTTAAATAAGGCATATCACCATGAGAAAACGAAATTTCATTATCGTTGCGCTGCTGCTCTCCGCTGAACTCAGCCAGGCGCAAACAGGTAATACGGAAGGAAAGGCAGCTGCTACGGCTGCCTTTCCTGATCCGCCGGAGGGGTATAATGCGCAGCACGCAACGGCGCCCCACGGAAAGCTGACCTTGGTGCAGTACGATTCCAAAACGCTGGGTACCCGCAGGGAAATGAACGTGTACACGCCGCCAGGTTATTCCGCAAAGCAAAAGTATCCCGTGATTTATCTATTGCATGGCCTCGGGCAGGATTACCGCCAATGGACGGAATGGTGCCAGGCGGATAATGTAATAGACAACCTCATTGCAGCCGGTAAAATCCGCCCGGTGATCCTCGTGTTCCCGAACTGCGATACCAGGCTAACGGTAACGGATACCGCAGTGGCCAACCGCTCCGGCAAAGCGGATAATTATGAAGGTTATGGAAAGCCGTTTGAAGAGGATTTGTTAAAAGACATTATTCCATACGTGGATCAGCATTACGCCACGAAGGCGGACCCGGCTCACAGAGCCCTGGCTGGTTTGTCGATGGGAGGAGGGCAATCGTTTAATATCGGGTTGTATCATCCGGATGTTTTTGGCTATGTGGGTGGATTTTCCGCAGCGCCTAATACGCATACGTTTGGCGGTATGTACACGGATGTTGCTTTTATACCTGATATTGCCGCTGCGCGCAAGAAATTGCGGCTGCTGTGGGTAGGCTGTGGTGATAAGGACGGGCTTTTCCGCATTAGTGAGCAAGTGCATCAGTATCTTAGTGAAATTGGTTTCCCGCATGTTTGGAGAGTGGATGGGAATGGGCATGATAATAAGGAGTGGGATAGTAATTTGTATTACTTTGCGCAGCGGGCGTTTGGGAAGTAAGGGTTATACAAAAGTTGGAATAAGCGCGGCCTTGTAATAAAAAACGCAGGCCATGTTACTGCACCGTTCCCCCGGTAACAAAAAAAGCCCGCGTCACCGCGGGCCCTTTCACTCATTCCAACCTTACAAATCCTTCCTCAACGATCTAAACGCCGCTCTTAATTCCGCTGCAAATACCTGTGGTTCCTCCCATGCTGCAAAATGCCCGCCTTTCGTTACTTCATTAAAATATTTCAGGGTTGGATACGCTTTCTCCGCCCATGTTTTCGGCGCCTGGTAAATTTCCCCGGGGAATACGGTGATGGCTACCGGCACTTTGATCTCCGCGGTGCGCTGCTCCACGGCGTTGAAATTATTATTGTTGTTCTCCCAGTAGAGTTGGGAAGAGGAGGCGCCGGTATTGGTCAACCAGTACAACGTAATATCATCCAGCATATCATCTTTTGACAGTACTTTTTCCGCATCGCCGCCGCTGTAGGTCCAGTCGTTAAACTTATCGAAGTAGAATGCCGCCAGTCCTGCGGGGCTGTCCGCCAGGCTGAAACCGATCGTTTCCGGGCGGGTCACCATAATGCCGGCGTATGCGCCGCCTTTGGTGTACAGGCTGTTCATGGATTCGTAAGCTTTCCTTTCTTTGTCGGACAAGCCTGCTGGCGCCGGTTCGCCGGCTTTCAACGCTTTGGCGATATCCGCGGGAACGGTGGCCGGCATGTTTACATGGATGCCCAGCAACCCTTTAGGCGCCTGCCGGCCCATGGCGTCGGAGATGACTGCGCCCCAGTCGCCCCCCTGTGACACGTATTTATGATAGCCGAGGCGGTGCATCAGCGTGTCCCACGCTTTGCCGATGCGTTCCGGCCCCCAGCCTGCTTCCGTCGGTTTGCCGGAGAAGCCGTATCCCGGCATGGATGGGATGACAACGTCAAAGGCATCTTCCGCTTTGCCACCATAGGCCGTAGGGTCCGTGAGAGGGCCTATAATTTTCAATTGCTCAAATACAGATCCGGGCCAGCCGTGCGTAATGATAATAGGCATGGCGTTCGGATGTTTGGAGCGGACGTGTATGAAATGAATATCCAGTCCGTCAATATTGGTGATGTACTGCGGGAGCGCATTGAGTTTGGCCTCTGCCTTCCGCCAATCGTACCGGGTTTCCCAGTACTTCACCAGCTCCTGGAACTTCGCGAGGTTCACGCCCTGGGAGCGGTCTTTCACGGTTTCTTTGCTGGGCCAGCGGGTGGCTTTGATGCGTTGTTTCAGGTCCGCGATGTCCTTATCGGAGATGCGTGCTTTGAAAGGGCGGATGGCTACAGGATTGTCAGGGAAAGAATAGACAGGGATGGAAGTACCGGGAGCGCCGTTGCCAGCCAATGGGGTATTGCCTGCAGGCTGATTCCTTTGCGTATCGCCGTTACCAGCCACTGTCGTCAATTTATTTTTTTCAGGGTTACCGTTACCTGCCAGTACTACATTTCCGGTAAAAATGCCAAGAGCAATGAATAAAGCGTTTCTGTTCATGAGTGTATGTTTTATATTTTTAGCAATCGATGTATAGCGTCTGTCGCTGATCATGATGTAAAACTACCGCCCATGCCATTAGCCATCGATACGTAACCTGCCGAACCGGACAAATTCGGTGGCGAGGCCGGCATTTTAACCGGGGAGAAATGGCGCGTACCCGGAAAACGAAATGCTTTCATTATCTCCGCACCCATCTGCAACATTTCCCTACCAAAGTTGTATCATTCCATACCCCGCATTCCCCCCGTTTAATAATAGTTTTGCAGCTACCGGCTGATCACCAGGTCATCCAGTTTTGTATCGCATAATTATAAAATCAGGAGCGGGGTTGGCCCTTCATGGTAACAGGGTTTGATGAATGCAACATAACGGACCCCGTTTTCCTGATTCATTTAATCCACGTTTATGAAATTTTTATTGCTGCCACTTTATTCAAAGCTGTCTTCTCCTTTCCGCCAATACAAGGCGAAACGTAATTCCCGGATGTTTGCATCGCTGATTTCCCTTTTTTGCGTTTTGCCGGCAGTAGCCCAGCAGGCCACACTGCCTTCTCCCAACCAGGAGATAACTGTAACCCTTCATCCGGCGCAGCCTGGTCCGTCAGGCGGCTGGTATTTGGGCGTGAGCTATAACCATAACGGGCATACGGCCACCGTCATCCCGCGTATTGAACTGGGCTTGCAGCGGAACGACCAGGAATTTTCCCGGCAGCTGAAATTGGTGAAAGCCGCCAGGCCCCGCTTGATCCGGGAACAATACACGGCCCTGATTGGGAAAAGGTCCCTCTGCACTAATACGGCCAATGAAGCGACTTATACCTTCGCCAACCCATCCGGCGCAGTCATGAACCTCGTTGTTCGGGCGTATAACGACGGCGTGGCTTTCCGCTACGAATTCCCCGGGGGCCAGGGTTCCTTTACCATCCAGGATGAGCTCACCGCTTACCAGCTCCCGAAAGAGGACAAACGCTGGCTGCAACCATGGAACACGCCCAACGAAAGCTATTATGACACGCTCGGCAAACAGGGGGAATGGTGCTATCCGGCGCTGTTCCAATCCCAAAACGAATCCTGCTGGGTGCTGCTGCACGAGGCTGACCTGAACGGTACCTATTGCGGTACCAAACTGTCCAACACCGGCGATGCCGGCGCCTACAAGCTCCAGTTCCCCGATCCTAAGGATGGCAAGGGTACCGGCGCTGCCCAGCCCGTGATCACGCTTCCCTGGAAGTCGCCCTGGCGCGTGGCCATCATTGGCGCGCTGCCTAACGTCGTCGCCTCTACGCTGATCAATGATGTATCTGCCCCATCCGTCATAAAAGATACTTCCTGGATAAAACCAGGCATCGCCTCCTGGAACTACTGGTCCAGTAACCATGGCACCATGGACTATCAAATCGTTTGTTCCTTTGCGGACCTCGCAGCGGAAATGAACTGGCCCTACACGCTGCTTGACTGGGAGTGGGACGCCATGGGCAACGGCGGTAAGCTGGAAGACGCCATTCGTTATATTCATTCCAAAGGCCTGCAACCCCTGATGTGGTATAATTCCGGCGGGCCGCATACGGATGTGGCTTCCACCCCGCGGGACAGGCTCCTTACGCACGAAAGCCGGGTAAAGGAATTCACCTGGCTGAAGCAGCTGGGCGTGGCCGGTATCAAAGTGGATTTTTTCGAAAGCGAAAAGCAGCAAATGATCCAATACTACCAGGGTATCCTGCAGGATGCGGCTGAGTTTAAACTGATGGTATATTTTCATGGCTGCCTCGTGCCCCGCGGCTGGAACCGCACCTATCCCCACCTCATGACCTACGAAGCGGTGCGGGGAGCGGAATGGTATAACTACGATCCTGGCTTTACCACCGCCGCGCCGGTGCACAATACAGTCCTGCCCTTTACCCGCAACGTGGTGGGCTCCATGGATTACACGCCGGTCACTTTTACAAATTCGCAGTTTCCCCATATCACCTCCTACGGCCACGAGCTGGCATTAGGGATCGTTTTTGAATCCGGCATACAGCACCTGGCGGACCGTCCGGAAGGCTACCGGCAACTGCCGGACGCAGCTAAATCTCTCCTCAAAAACCTACCTGTAACCTGGGATGATACGAAGATGCTGGACGGTTACCCCGGCAAGGGAATTACGCTGGCCCGCCGCAAAGGCAACAGCTGGTATATCGGCGGCATCAGCGCCGGCCTGGGAGAGGAAAAGAAAACCATCCGCCTGGATTTTCTGCCACAGGGCACGAAGTACCGGCTGATGCTGATCAGCGACGGCGCGCATGACAAAGCGCTGGACACGCGTTACGAAGTGGTGGACGGCTCCGGCGCCCTGGACGTGAAACTCCTGCGCCGTGGCGGATTTGCGGCCGTGCTTACCCCGCTGCAATAATATTTGGATGTTGCTTTGAATAAATCTACGCAATTATATACAATCCGCACCTAACGGCGGAATAAACTAAAATTTATAAATTACCCATAAATAAGCACATCAGAAATGGTGTGCTTTCTTACTTTTAATTAAAATAGTTCTTTATGGGTAGTAAATTTCTAAAGAAGATAAATAACAATCAGTACCTAGTATTACTAAGCACCCTTTACGGTTTTAAGGATGTTCCTAGAGACATTAAGGGTATATTCACGGGCAACATGACGGATATAAATATATTTTCACATATTAATTGGGAATACATTATCGTATGCGGTTTGTTTTTTATTGTTGTACGAAGTCACAACAGGCTGAAAAAGCAGACATACAATCAGGGAATGGCCGTACAAAAAGCATTATACGAGGATTTTTACCCGGCCATTTTACAGCAACAATATAGAACGGAATGTATTTTAAAGGGGTTTCCCTATGACCAAGACGAGGAAAAGAAACGGATAGAAGATGCTCTAAAATTGTTCAAAAATGGCTTTACCACCGAAGAACTAATAGAAGTTATGAAAAAGCATTATCCGGAGATGCCAAATAACTGATTATCAAATACTTAAATCGAAAAATATCTTTGACCATTGCTCTTTTTTGTGTATTTTTTAGCCTTAAAACCGGCTATTTTTGACGCAAAAATTTACCTCTTTAATAGAGTTTTTAGAGCGGTTTAAGGACGATGACGATTGTAGGGAGTATTTGGTTCAAATGAGGTGGCGGGGAGTACCGGAATGTCCACACTGCAAAAGCAAGAAAGTTTACGAATATCAATCCCGGCCTATATACAAATGCCGGGATTGTAATAAGCAGTTCCGCGTAACTACTGGAACTATATTTGAGAGCAGCAATCTACCGCTCCGAAAGTGGTTCCTTGCTATGTACCTTCTTTCCTCCAATAAGAAAGGTATTTCCTCCATGCAATTAGCAAGGGAATTGAAGATTACACAGAAATCGGCTTGGTATCTTGCGCATAAGATCAGGGAAATGCTGAACAATAAAGCTGCTCTAAAGAAATTACGCGGGGTTGTTGAGGTTGATGAAACATATGTAGGCGGAAAACGCCGCGGTTCCAAGCGAGGCCGGGGAGCAGAGCATAAAACACCCGTTTTCGGGATGTTAGAAAGAAACGGAACACTCCGTATTATGCCGGTAGAGAAAGTAAACGGGAAAACGTTAAAAGGGCTAATTAGTGGTAATGTCGTACGAGGAACTACGATCATGTCATACGAGTTTAAAGCGTACAACGGATTAAGCAAGTTTTATATCCACAAGGTAGTACAGCACGGGATAAAGGAATATGTAAACGGCGATGCACATGTAAACTCATTGGAAGGGGCTTGGTCACTTCTGAAAAGATCAATCCGGGGCATTTATCACCGCCCCAGCCGGAAATACCTAGATAATTATTGGGGAGAATTTGAATTTCGATACAATACACGGAAAAAGTGCATTGAAATGCGTTTTACGGAACTGATGAAATGTTCCAAAATCAGGCTCAAACATATTGATATTAGGCGTACAGGCTAGGGTTTTCAAATACAGTATATTGTCCTATTTTTGTCTATACCGGCGGAAGCGGGATGGATAGTTATTGTGGTTGAAAAATCAGAGTGTTATGCCAAAAAGAACAAAAAAGAAACCTGACATGCCAGATGTTACAATTGTACCGGAGGGAAAAGACTTCGATACGATGCTTTTTTTGGCTTTAAATACACCGCCGATCAAGAAAAAAGCACCTAAATCACCAAAGAAGAAAGCAGCTAAACAAGCCGAAAAGCCGGACGACAAGGAAAAAGACGCAGAATAAGTCTAAAACTTCATTAGTTCGCTAGGGTGTACTTTCAATGCATCCGCTAAGGTCACAATAGTAGTAAGGGAAGTATTTGTAGTGCCACGCTCTATGCGACTGATATGACTTGGTTCAATGTCAGCCTCAAAAGCCAGATCGGTTTGTGTCATACCTTTGCCCTCCCTTAACCTTTTCAGATTAGCGCCAAATTTCTTTCTTATTGCCAAGTCCTTTTCCACGGACACAATATATAATTGGTATGCATAATAAGACTAGCTATGAAGAGCTAGCTTTATAGAGCAAATATTTGTTTATATTCGCTCAATAATCAAACTTCCCGACAATGTACACCAATGCCCTTACTCATGAAGAAAAACGCGAAAAAGCGTTACAAGATGTAAAACTATTCATTGCAAATGGATGGGATTTAAAGGAAGAAACCCCTGAATTTTTTCTATTAACACGGAATGAGGCCAGCAAGGGGGTACATTTCTTGATTTTCCTGTTTACGTTTTGGTTCACACTAGGAATAACAAACCTTATCTATCACTTGCTATCGAAGAAAAAGAAGAGAATCTTAAAATGAAACAAAGCCTGTCAAAAACGACAGGCTTCTTTATTTACATAAAAAAGCTATAAGATATGCCAAGTATTCAGTCAATTCTATTTACTGTCATTGCCATTACTGCTATATGGGCAATTACTCATTATTGCATAAGCCTATACCTTAACGGCGGAAAAAGAGAGAAGAATAGCAGAAAGCTGTATAAGAAACCCAAAGACAAGGACAAACATACCCCATCTATATAAACGATTCTTTTTAGGGGCGTCTATAACTTCTTTGAACTCGTCATCATTATCTAACAGGTAAAAATTGGAACTACCAACTTTAGGATTTGCACGAAACATCATGTACACTCCTGCAAAATTAACAGATAGACCTGCAATGTTTAAAATCGTTACTAGCATGAATAAATATACCAAAAGTCCGCCGAAGGGCGGGAGTAAGAAATGGTTATTCCGATTTGTTACAGTAAAATTGCACTAAGGTGCGTAAAGTATATAATTACCTAAAAAAAAATAGAACCACCGCTTCCGGTTATACGAAATTTCCAATACCAGCCCGGCTTATTGTATAACGCCATGATCCACCCGCTGATTCCTTTTGGCATCAAAGGCGTGATCTGGTACCAGGGCGAGTCCAACGCTTACATGGCATACGACTACCGCACGCTGTTCCCTATGCTGATCAACGATTGGCGGGAACGCTGGCAGCAGGGCAACTTCCCCTTCCTCTTTGTGCAGCTGGCCAGCTTCCAGAAAATTGTGCCCACGCCGGCAGAAAGCGAATGGGCCGAGCTGAGAGAAGCGCAAACGCTGACCTTATCCCTGCCGAATACAGCTATGGCCTGCACCATCGACATCGGCGATCCGAATAACATCCATCCTGCCAATAAACAGGAAGTAGGCCGCCGGCTCGCGTTGCTCGCGGAAAAACAGGTCTACAAACGAAATATCGTAGCCTCCGGGCCTATGTACAACGGCTTCCAAAAGGAAGGCAGTAAAATAAAGATCAACTTCTTGCATACGGGATCAGGCCTGCGCACGCGGGATGGCAAGGAGTTAACCGGTTTTGCCATCGCAGGAAAAGACGGCGTATTCCACTGGGCCAAAGCGACAATTGCCGGTAAGCAGGTGGTGGTAGAAGCCGCAGAAGTACCGGACCCCGTAGCAGTGAGATATGCCTGGGCGGATTCCCCCATCTGTAACCTCATAAATGCAGAAGGACTGCCCGCCGTACCTTTCAGGACGGATCAGTTTAAAGGACGTACACAGCATTGATACAAAAGCCCGCGATAAAAAGCGGGCTTTCGCCTTAGGGCAGGGAAGCAATGGGCTGGTATGCGGTTTGCTGATAACGCGGGTTTGCCTTATGATTTAACATCCGCCATCGTCCGTATTTTCTTCCTCCGCATGCCGGGATTCTCTCCCGTCATCTTCCGGAAGAAGCGGTTGAAATAGGAATTATTCTCGAAGCCGAGGCTGTACGCAAGGTCCTTGATGGTAACATCCTGCGTCATCATGATATGCTGGGCCCTTTCGATCTTGCGCTCCTGGATGTATTTCCCCGGCGTGCAACCCATGTGTTTTTTAAACAGGCGGATGAAATGATCCTTCGTCAGGAAGCAGCTCTCCGCAAGGACTTCCAGGCTGATAGGCTTGTGCAGGTGCGTTCGGATGTATTGCAACGAACGCAGGATGCGCTGATCGATATTCGCTTTCTTGTCCGACGCATGCACGAGAAAGCGGGAGAGGAGCTGGTTCAGGATGCCCTGCACTTCCATGTCATACCCCGGCGGCATGCTCTTCTGCGCGGCAATGTTTTTCACCAGCGTGGGCAGGTTGTCGTAAGACCAGGGATCAAACTGCTGCAGGCTGCGGTCAGGGTTGATCTCCACCAGGCGCTTGATCAGCCGCAGCACCAGCGGATCGGCCCTGACTTCCACGGGGAAGTCCAGCAGCTCAAAAATGCCGGGCTGATTGTTGACCTCCTCGTAAATATGAATGTAATATAACGTAAGCGGGCCCTCGCAATTATAACCGTGATTGGTGTACGCAGGAGTGAGGTAAAGATGATCTTTTTTCAAATCATAGGTTTTATCCTCCCGGATGAGTTGCGCCGTTCCACTCTCGACAAAATGCAATCGGATGAAAGGGCTGCAAATGTTTCTCCAGTTCCAGTCCGCCAGGTGGACAGCCCGGCCAATATTCAGCAAGATAAACTTCGGCTGCACAGTTACTTGACTCATACGGAGTAAATCTAAGCAATAAATGTCGATAAAGTGCAATTTTTTATCGATATCTGTCAAGTCTTGAAAATAAACGATAGGTACATTTGAAAAAGTAGTGTCAACGGGCGCTTCCGAGAGGACGGCGCCCTGTGAGCGGTCACCGGCATCCGGGTTCCGGATTACACGATAACAGCCGCGTTAAACCAGTCGCCAATGCGTTATTTTTTTTGGACAGTATTATTATTACATTCAATTGCAACCTTTGCCCAGCGTAGCTTCTATAACTTCCGTAAAGTAGATATACAGTCAGGGCTTTCCCACAACCAGGTCAACGCTATCTATAAGGATGTGAACGGCTACCTGTGGATCGCCACCATGTCCGGCCTGAACAGGTACGACGGATACAGTTGCAAGGTGTACCGCGTAACGCCCAACGATACCAATTCCCTGCGGGACAATAATATCAACGCCATATTACCCCTGCCGGAAAATAAGATCTGGTTGAACTCCAATGGCGGGTCCTGTATATACGACCCGGCCACGGAATCCTTCAACCGCAACAGCGACAACTACCTGCGCCTGCTCGGCCTGCCCGCCGGCAGGATCCGGACCATCGTCAAAGGAACGCACGACCGCTACTGGTTCCTGTTTGATACCGGGGAGTTGTACCAATATGCCGCCGGCAGCAAAAATGCCCGGCTGTTCAACCCTGAACGCCATCCACAGCCGGCGGACAGGATCGCCGCCGTGCAGGAAGCCGCCAACGGCATCGTATGGATACTCCTGGCGGATGGTACACTCAAAAAATACAAGGATAACCAGCTCCTTTTTACCAGCAGGATGTTGCAGCAGGAGCGGCACAAACCGGATAATTTTTACATCGATAACGACGGGGACCTCTGGCTATGGAGTTACAATACCGGCGTACTCTTTTTTAATACTACCGACAGCGCCATCCGCAGGATCGATAAGCATTCCTCCCCAGCCAGGATCAAAGCGGATATTGTGTCCTGCGTTATACAGGACGACCGTGGCCTGATATGGCTAGGTACAGACCATGGCGGCGTTACCATCGTCGATAAAAAAGACGGCTTCCGGTCTGAAACCCTCGTCAATATCCCCGATGATCCCAAAAGCATCAGCCAAAATACCATCACCACCATCTATAAGGACGATAAGGGCATCATCTGGCTCGGCACCTATAAAATGGGAGTCAACTACTATAACAGCGGCATCGTGCAGTTCCCTTACTACCACCGCAAGGAAGGCGGCCCCGGCGGCCTCCCGTACGATGATGTGAACCGCTTCGTGGAAGATAAACAGGGCAACCTCTGGATCGGCACCAACGGCGGTGGACTCATCTACTTCAACCGCCAGCAAAAAACTTTCCGGCAATACCTCCATGATGCGGATAAAAATACCGGCCCCGGTAGCAACGTGATCGTGAGCTTATACATCGATCATAACAACGTCCTCTGGATTGGTACCTATACCGGAGGCCTCAGCAGCTTTGACGGTAATAAATTCACGACCTGGCGCCATGATGATAAGGATACCACCTCCCTGTATGACGACAGCGTTTGGGAGATACTGGAAGATAAAAACCATACGCTCTGGATAGGCATGCTCTCCGGCGGGGTGGACCGCTTTGACCCCGCCACCGGCAAGTTTGAGCATCTCGCCAACAAACCCGGCGCCCTGCTCTCCAACCGCGTATCCGTGATGATAGAGGATAGTAAAGGAAACATCTGGATCGGTACAGATGCCGGTATTTCCGTGAACGGCAGTGACGGAAAAGTATTGCAGACCTACCGCACACAACCCGGCAAAAACAGCATCAGCCACGATAACATTAATTGTTTACTGGAAGACAGTAACGGCAACATCTGGGTAGGTACGCGGGAAGGGCTCAACCTCATCAACCGCAAAACCGGTAAAATTGAAGTGTTCACCCTCGCGGACGGCCTGCCGGACAACCTGATGCTGAATATCCTCGAAGATAAACAGCATACGCTCTGGTTAACCACGCCGAATGGTTTGTGCAATGTCATCCCGCATTACCAGAAAGATCGTACAACCATTTCCGTTATAAAATACGATGAGTCCAACAACCTGCAGGGCCGCGAGTTCAACAAGAATGCCGCCCTGCGCACAAGAGCGGGAGAGATGGTCTTTGGCGGCCCGGCCGGATTTAACATCATTCAGCCGGAAAGCATCGTACACCATAACGATTCCGTAAACCTCACGTTTACCGGCATAGAGTTATTGAATAAACCCATCCTGCCGGGGCAGCGCATGAATAACAGGATTCCCCTGCCGGCCTCCATTTCCCTGCTGAAAGAGCTGAACCTGAAATACAACGAAAATGTTTTCTCCATCGAATTTGCCGCGCTGGATTTCGCTTCCGGCAAATACGACAAATATGCCTACCGGCTGAATGGCTTTGATCAGCACTGGATCTATGCGGACGAAAGCCGCCGCCGCGCTACCTACACCAACCTCGATCCGGGGCATTATGTGTTTGAAGTGAAGGTGATGAACCACAACGGTTCCTGGAGCCCCGTGAAAAGCCTCGTGATCAACATTGCGCCGCCGTTCTGGCATACCTGGCTGGCCTATGTGCTGTATGTGCTGATTGCCGTGAGCATCCTGCTGCTGGCCCGGCAGATCATGCTCGACAGGGTGCATATGCGCTTTAAAATGCAGCAGCAGCGCCGCGAAGCGGAGCGCGCACATGCAGTGGACCAGATAAAAACCAAATTCTTCACCAACGTAAGCCACGAGTTCCGTACCCCGCTCAGCCTCATCATCGCGCCGCTGGACCGCCTGATCAAACAGGCCACCAGCGAAGAGCAGCAACAGCAGCTGGCGCTGGTGCAACGGAATGCAAGGCGGCTCCTCAACCTCGTCAACCAGTTGCTGGATTTCCGTAAGATGGAAGTCCAGGAAATTAAACTCTATCCCTCCGTGGGCGACATCGTGCGGTTCTGCCGGGAAATCAGCCTGTCCTTTTCGGACATTGCGGAAAAGAAGCACATCAACCTGTCCTTCACTTCGGATGTGGACCTCCTGGAAATTTACTTTGACCGCGATAAAGTAGAGAAGATACTGCTGAACCTCGTTTCTAACGCTTTCAAATACACGCCGGACAATGGCGATGTGACCATAGAACTGCATTACCAGGCTCCTGAAACCGGCAGCGGGGAGGGGAGCGTGGTGCTGAAAGTCCGCGATACGGGCATCGGCATCCCGCAGGATCAGCAGGACCGGATCTTTGAACGCTACTTCCAGTCGGAAGTGCCGGAGAGTATGGTCAACCAGGGCACGGGCATCGGCCTGGCCATCACCCGGGAGTTTGTAAGGCTGCACGGCGGTACCATAGCCGTGAAAAGTGAACAGGGCAAAGGCTCCTGCTTCACCGTCACCCTGCCGGCAAAAAAGATCTACGAGCCGCCGGCTGCCGCCGCCACGGAGCAACTGCCGGAAGAATTGCAGCCCAGAGAGAAAGGCAATAAGCAAAAAACGGTGCTGGTCGTGGAAGATAACGAGGACCTCCGCTTTTACCTGAAGGACAACCTGAAGGGCATGTACCATGTGGAAGAAGCCACCAACGGTAAGGAAGGCTGGGAAAAGGTAAAGCAGCTGCTGCCGGACCTGGTGGTCAGCGATGTGATGATGCCGGTAATGGATGGCGTCACCATGGCGAAAAAGATCCGTAACGAAATGGCAACGGCGCATATCCCGGTTATTTTACTCACCGCTATGGGCAGCGAGCAAAAACAGCTGGAAGCCCTGGATGCCGGTATTAATGATTATATCACCAAACCATTTACCTACGAAGTGCTGGAATCCCGTATCAAAAACCTGCTGGCCCACCAGCTCTATATGCAGAAGCGCTTCCAGAAGCAAATTGACGTCAGCCCGGAAGAGGTGACCATCACGCCGGTGGATGAACAGTTCATGAAACAGGCCCTGGCCATCGTGGAGCGGAATATGGACAACCCGGATTTTTCCGTAGAGGAGTTCAGCAGCGAAATGTGCATGAGCCGCGTTACCCTGTACCGCAAAATCATGTCCCTCACGGGCAAAGCGCCCCTGGACTTCATCCGGTCCATCCGCCTCAAACGCGCCGCCCGGCTCCTGCAATCCAGCGGCTTGTCCGTTTCGGAAATCGCCTACCAGGTAGGCTTCAACGACCCGAAGGTTTTCCGGAAATTCTTTAAACAGGAATTCAACGACACGCCTTCCCAATACGCGGCCGGGTTTAAAAATACTTCTTCCCCGTCGCCCTGATGCAAATTGAAAATCAGGGGTTTGATACAAATTGAACCCCTATTTGAAACAATCGTGGATGCTGTTTGCTAAAACGTTAGCATAGTTTTACAAGACTTAATCCACGTATATGAAATCACGACTGTTCTATCACCTTAGCCTGTGGTCGCCCACCGGCGTGCAAAAACTATTCCCCGTCAGTCCTACGGCGCGGGGCCACTTACCTGTACATGCAACCTTGTCATTTATGGATCGGAGCAACGGCATCACCGGCTACGCCGGATGGAATGAACCGGCTTGCCCCCGATGGTAACAAAGATTCCAAAAAGCAAAAGTTTCAGCTCATGGTGACTCACATTCACCGCATACAATACAGCACCCCGGATGTCTATCCGGCAGCTTTTGTCCTATGTGGTGCCAGTGGTGTAATCACCCGGTAACAATCATCATTTAAAGCATTTTGACATGATATCAGCCAAAAAGAACTTCCCTATGCTGATGCTGCCTGCCTGGCTCCTTATCGGAGTCCTGTTTTGCGCCAGTAGCTTCGCACAATCCATTACCCTTACAGGTACTGTTGTAAATAAAAAAACAAACGCCCCCGTGCCGGGAGTGGCCATCGTGGTGAAAAACTCCAATCGCCACGCCATCAGCGACGCCGCCGGCAAATTCACCCTGGAAACAACCGCCGGCAATACCCTGCTCGTATCCATGATGGGATTTGAAAAGCAGGAGGTAACGGTCGGCAAAACGAATAACATCACCATCCAACTGGTGGAGAACGTCTCCCAGCTGGACGATGTGGTGGTAATCGGTTACGGTAAAACGAAACGCAAGGATGTGACAGGCGCCATCTCCTCCGTCAGCGGCGATGAAATCCGGAAAACGCAGCCTACCACCTTCGACCAGGCCCTGCAGGGAAAGGTGCCCGGCCTGGTAGTACAACAGGTGTCCGGCCAGCCCGGCGGCGCCGTGTCCGTACAAATCCGCGGCCTTTCATCCTTTGGCTCCAGCGGCCCCATGTACGTGATCGACGGGATCATCATCGGCGGTACCGCCAGCCTGGGCGAAGGTACCAACCCCCTGGCCGGTATCAACCCCTCCGAAATCGAATCCATCGACGTACTGAAAGATGCCTCCGCCACCGCCATCTATGGCTCGCAGGCCACCAACGGGGTGATTGTAATCACCACCAAAAGAGGCCTGGTAGCGCCGCCCGCCATCAGTTACGATATGTACACCGGCTACCAGCAGCTGCCTAAACGCATGCCGCTGATGGACCTGCAGGAATACGCCACCTTCATCAATGAAAGGAACAAGGCGCTGGGATGGGGCTTTGATACCCGTGAGGACTTCGCCAACCCCAAATACCTGGGAAAGGGTACGGACTGGCAGAAAGAACTCTTCCGGAATGCGCCCATGACCAACCACTCCCTGACGGTGAACGGCGGGGATGTGAGAACCCAATACCTCTTATCCGGTTCCTACTTTAAGCAGGAAGGTATTGCGCTGGGTTCTGATTTCGAACGCGTATCGGTACGCCTCAACCTGGATAATAAAACCACCGACTGGCTGAAAATAGGTACCAGCCTGCAACTGGCTAATATCAAGGAAAGCGTGAACACCACCGGCAACAGTGTGATCCACTCCGCGCTCACCCAAACGCCCGATATCGCCATCAGAAATCCCGATGGCAGCTGGGGCGGTAACTATAACCCGGATGGCTGGGTGAATAACAATATTGTGAACCCCTATGCCATGGCGCTCATCAACAAGGATGACATCAACCGGTACCAGCTGTTTGCCAACCTCTATGCGGATGTCGCCTTCTACAAGGACCTCAGCCTGCGCAACGAGGTTACCTTCAGCTACAGCACCGCCAGGGAAGACCGCTTCAATCCCACCTATACTTTTGGCCTTGTAAAACGCACCAACAACAGCGGCGCTTTTTTATACAACCAAAACCTCTTTAAAACCATCCGCAATTATTTCACCTACCAGCATGTATTTGACAAGAAATACAATGTGAATGCGGTAGTGGGCCACGAAGCGCAGCTGAGCACCAGCGAAGGCGCCAGCGCCGCCCGCGACAACTTCCCGTCCAACAACGTGCAGGTGATCAGCAGCGGGGACCCTACCACGGCTACCAACACCGGTATCAAAGGCCAGAATGCGCAGGAATCCTACTTCGGCAGGATCAACTTTGGCCTCAACGATAAATACCTGTTCACCGGTAACGTGCGCGCAGACGGCTCTTCCAAGTTTGCGGCAGATAACCGCTGGGTAACCACCTGGTCCGGCGCCTTCGCCTGGAAGCTGAATAATGAAGCGTTCCTGCGCCAGGTAAAACAGGTCAACGAGCTGAAACTCCGCCTCGGCTACGGCCTTACCAACAACCAGAACATCCGCGACTTTGCCTATACCTCCACTTTAATGACGGTGGCCACCGGCCTGACCGGCATTGCACAGCTGACGGTAAACGTAGGCAACCCCTACGTGCAATGGGAAAAAACCAAGTACACCAACATCGGCCTGGATGGTACCTTCTTTAACTGGCGGTTGAACTTCGAGCTGAACTTCTACAATCGCAGAACGGACGGGCTGGTGATGCAAATCCCGCTGCCGCTCTACGCCGGCACTGCCATCGGATGGGCGCCCGGCTCCCTGGACGCGCCGTATGTCAACATCGGTATCGTCAACAACAAAGGATTCGATTTCCGGATCAGCTCCACCAACATCCAGCGTAAGCATTTCAGCTGGAAAACGGATTTCACCGTTTCCCGCAATATCAACGAAGTAATCAAACTCAATACGGACGGCGCTTCGCTCAGCAGGCCGTACACCCGCACCGTGGTGGGCCGCTCCATCGGCGAGTTCTATGGCTATGTGATAGATGGCGGCGTGTTTGCCACCGCGAAGGATTTTGAAACGCATGCACTGCCCGTAAAAAACGGGGAACCATTGCCGGTAGGCCCTGCAGGGGGCAGCATCTGGTACGGGGATCTCAAGTTTAAAGACCTGAACGGAGATGGTATCATCAATGAGCTGGATCAAACCTACCTGGGATCGCCCATTCCAAAGTACCAGCTGGGCCTGAACAATACGATTTCCTATAAAAATTTCGACCTGAATATTTTCTTCAGCGCCAACATCGGCAACAAGGTATTCAACCAACTCAGGATAACCGGGGAATACCCCGGCACCAGCTCCGGCTACATGCGCAACCTTATGAATTATGCGCAGCTGGCCCTGATCGACTCCTCCGGCTCAGCCACGGATATCAAAAACGTGTACGTGAAAAATCCCGGCACATTCATCCCCGGTTTGAGGAACGATAATACGAATGATAATAACCGCGTATCCAATAAATACGTGGAAGACGGCGACTTCCTCCGCTGTAAGAACATCTCCCTGGGATATTCCCTGCCGGATAAACTGCTCAATGTGCTGCACATCCACTACCTGCGTTTATACGTGAACGTATCCAACGCGTTCATCATCTCCAAATACTCCGGTATGGACCCTGAAATCGGTTCATGGGATCCGCTGAACGCAGGCATTGACAATGGCTTCTACCCGCAACCCCGCGTGTACACCATTGGTGCGAATATTAAACTGACAAAATAGGTTCTTCATCTACTCATATGATTGCTATGAAATCTGTTATAAAAATACTTTGCTGTCAGATACTGGCTTTGGGGCTGCTGACAGGTTGTTCCCGCAGCTTCCTGGACAGGCCGCCACTCTCGCAGATCAGCGCTGAAAACTTTTATAAATCCACCAACGACCTTCGCCTCGCTACGGCAGCGCTCTATGGCGGCTCTCCCTGGGGCGACTGGAACTATACCTGCTACCTGCCCGTAGGCGATGTGCTCAGCGGCAATATGGCCGTTGGTTACTGGGGTGATGCCGTACAGCTGAATACCTTCAGCATCACCGGGCAGAACGCCATCATGGTATCCAACTGGAAATCCATGTACAACATCATCGCTCAATGTAATATCACCATCAACGCCATTAAGGACCGGGCGCCGGACTCCATCCCCTTACAGGCCAGGAACGCGGCCACCGCAGAAGCGCGTTTTATCCGCGGCTATGCGTATTTCAACCTCGCTATCCACTGGGGCGCCGTACCCGTGATTGAAGACAACGGTAAGCTGGTGACCTCTCCGCTGGTGAACCGGGTGAAGACGGAAGACGTTTACAAATTTGCCATCAACGACCTCACGTATGCAGCGGAACACCTCCCGGCGGCGGATGCCGCAGGGCGACTCACCACCTGGTCCGCCCAGGGAATGCTCGCAAAAGTGTACCTGGCATTTTCCGGCTACAACCAACAGGGCAGCCGCAACCAGGCCTTGCTGGACAGTGCCGCCAAATACGCCGGCAATGTGTGCAAGAAGAGCGGCCTGGCATTGCTGCCGAACTATGCCAACCTGTTTAAAACCCAGTACAACGATAACCCGGAATCCCTGTTTGCCCTGCAATGGGCGCCGGGAGGCGGCTGGCTGGAAGGCAATATGCTGCAGATTTATTCCACATCGCCTGAAATCTCCGCCAACGGCTCGGCAGGCTGGTTCGGCATCGGCCCTACCGTGGATATGATCAAACTCTACTCCGCAAAAGACAGCATCCGCCGCAAAGCAACCTTCATGCTCAACGGCGATTATTACCCTGAGCTGAACGCTGCGGGCGGCGGTTTCAAATATACCGGCAACTGCGCCATCAAGAAGCATATCATCGGTACCAACAAGGATAACAACGCGCCTACCATGACGCAGAATTCCTCCACGGAACATAACGCCCTGCTGCGCCTCGCAGATGTGTACCTCGTATATGCGGAAGCGTTACTGGGTAATCACGGCACCACTACCGATGCGGATGCCCTGTTGTATTTCAATAAGGTGCGCGAAAGGGCAGGCCTCATGCCCGCGCCCATGCTGGATGCTGATTCTATCATGATTGAGCGCAGAATCGAGCTGGCCGCGGAAGGGCAGTACTGGACGGACCTGGTGCGGCTTTCCTACTACAATCCCGCCAAGGCGATCGGAAAACTGAACGGGGAGCAAAGGGTGACCTTCACCTACAGCGGGGGAGTGATAACGCCGGCTAGTCCGTATGGCGTGATTACGCCTGCCACTATCCAAAGTTTCACATTCCCGATCCCCTCCTCGGAGATCACTGCCAATCCGAAATTACTGGAAGCGCCGGTGCCTTATTTCTAAGCAACAAAAATTATTTCCGTGAAAAAATTAGCTGTAAATACGATCGGCAGGTGGCCTGTGCTGCTCTTTTCCTGCCTCTTCCTGCTGGCGCAATACGCCTGTAAAAAAGACAATGACGGCGCAGCGCCGGTTATCACGCATGTGCGCAACTATGCGGCTTCGCCCGATGACTCCCTCGTGCAGGCGGTCATTCCCGGGCAATGGATCGTGCTGGTGGGCCGCAACCTGGAAAATGCCGTAGCCGTTACTTTCAACGGCGTGAGCGCAAGCATCAAAAGCCAGATGTTTTCCGATACCAGCGCCGTAGTGCAGGTGCCGGCGGTCATACCTTTCCCATCCGTACCGGCGGACAAGCTCAATGTGATCCAATTTATCACCACCAATGGGACGGCCAATTTTACGTTCAATATCGTAGCGCCGCCGCCGGCCATCACCAGCATCTCCAATGAAAATGCGCAGGAAGGAGATTCCGTTTTTGTGTACGGTACCAACTTCTTTTTCGTAGAAAAATTGTCCTTTGCCGGCGTACAGGTAGATAAATTCAAGGCTACGGACGATGGTACCAGCATTGGGTTTATACAGCCGCATATCCCCGGTCCGGGAAATGTGATCGTAGCCACCAAATCAGGCGCTGACACCACGGTATATAACGTGCAGGACCTCGCTACCGGCATGCTCTGTGATTTTGACCAGGTGAACACCTTTAGCTGGGGCGCCAATATTGAAAATAACAGCGCAGATTTTCCCGGTAACCACGGGGCTTATGCCGTGCTGAAAAACGATGTGCTGCCCGGCGGCGAAGGTAGCTGGTGGGGCAGCCAACGCAGTATCAATACCAACGACGTACAGTGGTTACCGGTAGAAAGACTGTCCGACCCGGTTGAAGATTACGCGGTAAAATTCGAAATCAACGCGCCCAACGATTGGAATGGCACCAGCCTGTACGTAGTGAGGAACTACGATATGGCATTACTGGCCCGCTATGAACCCTGGCTGCAAACGGACGGCACGGCAAAGGCTTACTCCACCAAAGGATGGCGCACCGTGACCATTCCGTTCACCGAGTTCCGTACGAATTCCGGTAAGGGCACCAGTCCGGCCAGCCTGACGGAATTACTGGGCAGTACCGCCCACAGCCCGATCAATATTCAAACTGCCAACTTTGCCGCTACGCCAACGCCAACAGGCTTTTACGCGGCTATTGATAACATCCGCGTCGTGAAGATCAAATGATGCCACGGCGTGGAATAAAACCATTGTAGTATTTAGATGAGAAAAAGTATTCTGCTGCTGTTACTGCCGTTGTTGTTGCCGGCATTACGGGGTGCAGCACAGCGGGGAAAAACGTTTTTCCCCGCGGGGGACCTGATTACGACCGGTATCTATTATTATCCCGAACATTGGGATGAAAAGCTGTGGGAGCGGGATATCCGGCATATTGCCGACATGGGTTTTGAATTTGTACACCTGGCTGAATTTGCGTGGTTCAGGATGGAGCCGGAGGAAGGACGGTTTAACTTCGCCTGGCTCGACAAGGTGGTGAAACTCTGCGAGAAATACCGCCTGAAAGTGATCATGTGCACGCCTTCGGCTACCACGCCCGTGTGGATGCGTACCAGGTATCCCGAAACTTTTATCATGAACAGCCAGTATATCCGTGGCGAGCATGGTACCCGCGGCCAGGGTTGCATTGTGAATACCAAATACCAGCAGTTCGTAGAACGCGTGGTAACGGAAATGGCTACACGTTATGGACGCCGGCACAGCGTGATCGGCTGGCAGCTGGATAATGAGCCCGATGCGAAACCGGATTTCAGTCCGGCTTCGCAGGCGGCCTTCCGCCAGTGGCTGCAGGAAAAATATAAGTCGGTAGACTCCCTCAACGCCGCCTGGGGTACGGCCTTTTGGAGCCAGTGGTACAGCAGCTTTGAGCAGATCACGATCCCCAACGTTCAGCTGGTAGGCTGGTGGGGCACTAACCCGCATGCCCTGCTGGATTTTAAACGGTACGCTGCGGACGCACAGGCGGCCTTCCTGGACTTCCAGGCTAAAACGCTGAGAAAATTCATTGCGAAAGAACAGTTTATTACCACCAATTACACGGCTGTGTCGCCGGGGGCCGATCCCCGGCGCACCCGCCTGTTGGACCTCGCTACCTACACGGCTTACCCGAACGGCGGCAGCAGCAACATCGGGGAATCCGGCTTCCGCCTGGGCAACCCTAAATTGCTATTGTTTGCAGGGGAGTATTTCAAAGACCCCGGCGGCGTTACCGGCGTGATGGAAATCCAGCCCGGCCCCGTGAACTGGGGCAGCTTTAACCCCCTGCTTTTTCCGGGCACGGTGCGCATGTGGTTATACCACAGCTTTGCCACCGGCGGCCGGCTCGCCTGTTCCTACCGCTACCGGCAGATCAACTACAGCGCTGAGCAATACCACGGGGCAGTAATGCAAACGGATGGGGTCACGTTATCGCAGGGCGGGGAGGACTATAAAGAGTTTATGGGAGAGATAAAAAAGCTGCGTCAGCAAGCCGATACGTCCGCCGCTGTACCTGCAGCGCTGGTAAATCGATCCACAGCCATCCTTTGGAACCTCGAAAATTTCTGGACTTTAGATTATCAGCAACAGACCCGCCAGTGGGATACCTGGAATTATCCTGTCAAATTCATGCAGATCGGGAAATCCCTCGGCGCGCCGGTGGAAGTGTTGAGCGAAAAGGCGGATTGGTCCAAATACAAATTCCTGATCGTGCCGGCTTATGAAATGGCGGACAGCGCGCTGGTCAGCAAATGGGAAGCCTACGCCCGCAACGGCGGCCAGCTGGTGATTACCTGCCGCACTGCCGCCAAAAACCGCAACGGCCACCTTTGGGAAGCCGGCTGGGCAGCCCCGCTCCGCAAACTCATCGGCGCTGATATCACCTCCTTCGACATGCTGCCGGATTACTACAAGGGGGACGTGCTGATGAAACAACAGCATTATCACTGGAATAACTGGGGCGATCTCCTGCGGCCCGCGGCCAATACCGCCGTGCTGGCGCAATACGATAACCAGTTTTACAAAGGCACGCCGGCCGTGATAAAACGGCAGCTGGGCAAAGGCGCTGTCACTTACATCGGTGTGGATACGGACGATGCCAGGCTGGAAAAGGACATCCTGCGGGATATCTACACCAGCGCCGGCGCCACCACGGAAGATTATCCGCCGGGCATCTTCGTGTACTGGCGGGATGGCATGTACATCGCCGTCAACTACTCCTCGGAGGACTATACGATGAACATGAGCGATCGCGCGCGGATACTGATTGGAGAAAAACGCATTAAACCCGCCGGCGTATTGGTATGGAAAGAATAAAAGTAAGCAACATAGCATTCATGAAACGAATAAAAGGATTCTGCTGGTCAGTAGCCCTGGCTGCTGTTATGATCAGCAACGGCGCAGCGCAAAGCAAAAAGCAACCAGCCACCGCCCCGGTGAGGGCCATCAACGTGGATTTCAACCAGGCGGCCGGCCCGCTGAATAAAATGTTTAATGCCTGCGTGGGCGCAGGCCGCGCCGCCGAAGGCCTCCGGGCAGACTGGCAGCAGCAGCTGGCCTACGTCCGCAGGGAGTGCGGCTTCCGGTACATCCGCATGCACGGTCTCCTCAACGATGAAATGGCCATTTACACGCAGGACAGCAAAGGCAACCCGCAACTGAGCTTCATGTACGTGGATGCGCTGTTCGACTTCCTGCACAGCATAGGCATGAAACCTTTTGTGGAACTGGGCTTCATGCCATCGCAGCTGGCCAGCGGTTCCAAAACTATTTTCTGGTGGAAGGGCAACGTAACGCCGCCCAGCGATTACAACAAATGGGAGCAGCTGGTGCAACAGCTGGTAGCGCACTTCGCGGAGCGTTACGGGGAGGAAGAGGTGAAGAGCTGGTACTTCGAAGTATGGAACGAACCTAACCTGGAAGGCTTCTGGGCGGGCAGCCAGGCGGATTACTTTAAACTGTACACCCACGCCGCCAGGGCCATCAAAGCCGTGAATAAAGATTTTCGTGTAGGCGGCCCCGGTACTGCCGGCGCTGCATGGGAGCCGGAGATGATTGATTATTGCTATAAAAACAACGTACCCATCGACTTCATCAGCACCCACGCCTACGGCGTGAAGCAGGGCTTCCTGGACGAGTTTGGAAACGGCGGCACCGTGCTGGATAAAAACCCGATGAGCGTTAGCGGTGACGTCATACAATCCCGGGCGGAAATTGCCGCCTCCAAAAAACCGGGCCTCGAACTGCATTATACCGAATGGAGCGCCTCCTACACCCCCGCGGACCCTATTCATGACAGCTATCATGAAGCGGCATACGTTTTACAAAAATTAAAACAGGTGGGCAATGCGGCCAACTCTATGTCGTACTGGGTGTTCACTGATATTTTCGAAGAGCCGGGCCCGCGTTTCACGCCTTTCCACGGCGGCTTTGGTATGCTGACCATCCAGGGCATCAACAAGCCCGTGTTTTATGCATACCAGTGGCTGAACAAACTGGGTCCTGTGGAGTTGAAAAATACCGATCCTGCCTCCTGGGTTTGTAAGGACTCCTCCGGCAACGTACAGGCGTTGCTGTGGGATTTCACCAACACCCACCCGGGCGATAGCATGCATAACCAGAAATATTACATACAGGACCTGCCGTCAAAACCGAAAGGAAAACTGCAGCTCCACCTTTCCAACCTGCCTGCCGGCAATTATGCCGTAGAGCTGTACCGGACAGGTTATAAATCCAACGATGCCTATGCCGGCTGGCTCTCCCTCGGCAAACCAAACTACCTGACCCAACAGCAGGTAGCGCAGATTAAAAGTCAGCACGACGGATCGCCCTTTCTAAAAAAGATGATCAGCGTCAAAGCGCATACGCCTTATACGGAAGATATTGACCTGCGGGAAAACGATGTATTCCTGGTAAATATTATTAAATTATAAGCAGACTAAAGTGCCACGTTAACACTTGGATCCTGATTGAAAACCCCGGGGCTGAGCCGCGCCTGCACTGGTTGCAGGCGCTGTGCCTGCTCATCTGGAAGGCGGGTAAAAGGAGCGCCGCAGGCGGATCAAACAGGTACTAACATAAACGTCTATACGAAATAAAAGTTGAATACGCATATGAAAAAATTATCGGGCTTATTATTGGCAAGCCACCTATTGCTGACGGCCGGTTTGCAGGCGCAGGAAAACTATCGCGTGGTGGTAAACACCAGCGCAGAGCCGGTAGCGGCCGGAAAATACACGGCGGACTGGCAGTCCCTCAGCCAGTATAAAGTGCCGGAATGGTTCCGCGATGCCAAGTTCGGCATCTGGGCGCACTGGGGGCCGCAATGCCAGCCGGAGCAAGGAGATTGGTATGCCCGCGGCATGTACATGGAAGGCTCAGACCAATACAAGTGGCATGTAGCACACTACGGCCATCCCTCCACGGCGGGCTTCAAAGAAGTGATCCATGACTGGAAAGCAGAAAAATGGGACCCTGAAAAACTGGTGGAGCTGTACAAAAGGGCAGGGGCGCAATACTTCATGGCCATGGCCAACCACCACGATAACCTGGACATGTGGGACAGCAAGTACCAGCAATGGAATACCGTACGCGTAGGTCCAAAAAAAGATATCCTGGACGGATGGTACAAGGCGGCCAAAAAAAATAACCTGCCCTTTGGCCTCAGCGTACACGCCTCCCACGCGTGGACCTGGTATGAGCCATCCCAGCGGTACGACCTCCAGGGCAAAATGGCCACCGTGCCTTACGATGGCAATATCACGGCGGAAAAAGGAAAAGGTACCTGGTGGGAAGGCCTGGACCCGCAGGAGCTGTACGCCCAGCAACATCCCCTCAGCGCCGGCAGCTGGGCCAACAGCGCGCTCTTTGCGCAGTGGGACTGGCATAACGGCGCCAGCACGCCTTCCCAGGCTTACTGCGATAAGTTCTATAACCGCACCGCTGACCTGATCAACCGCTACAACCCTGACCTGCTGTATTTTGACGATACCGCGCTGCCCTTGTACCCTGTGAGCGATGCAGGTTTGAAAATTGCGGCGCATTTCTACAACCATAACCTGGCTACCCACCCGGGTAAGTTCAGTGCCGTTATGTTTGGTAAAGTACTGACGCCGGATCAGAAAAAAGCCCTCGTATGGGACGTGGAAAGAGGCGCGCCGGATCAGATACAGGACCTCGCCTGGCAAACCTGCAGCTGCATCGGTGACTGGCATTACAACCGCAACGTCTACGATCAGAACCGCTATAAATCCGCCAAAGATGTGATCCATATGCTGGTGGACATCGTGAGCAAAAACGGGAACCTCCTGCTCAACATCCCCGTGCGTGGCGACGGAACGATCGATGATAAGGAAATCCGCGTACTGGAAGGCATCGCCTCCTGGATGAACATCAACCGGGAAAGCATCTTCGGTACCCGCCCCTGGAAGATATACGGGGAAGGCCCTACCGCATCCACCGCCAACCCCGTGAATGCGCAAGGCTTCAATGAAGGGAAGCTCAGCTACGGCAACCAGGATATCCGCTTTAACAAAAAAGGCAACGTATTATACGTGACCGTACTCGGCGCGCCGGCTGCGGACGTAGTGGTAAAATCCCTGGGTAAAAATGCAGAGAAGATCAAAAGCATTTCCCTGCTGGGTAGTCATGAAAAGTTGAAATGGACCCAACACGCAACGGAGCTGGTAATCAATAAACCGCAAACCGTTCCCAACGATATCGCTGTGGTCTTTAAGATCACGCAATAACCAAAAAAAAAGCAGCCGCATTTGCGGCTGCTTTTTTCAAAAGACAGTTAGGCAGTAACCCAAAAAATATTAAATTTAGGTATTGATAACCCATAAACCGATCTACTATGCAAAGCGGCATCATTGTTACCATCATCGTTGTATTAATCGCAATCCTTTATCGCTTTTTCGGGAAAAAGGCCTCAGGATGAGATATAGCCCAATAGCGCCATTTAACTGATCAGGAATTTGCCTAGCCCGAATGTGATACTCAACAATACAATATACAATACGTTGGTATTATATCTCACCAACAAAAACAACACTACGGCCACCCAGATTACGGACACATAGTCAATGCCCGCCAGCGTTACCGCACCGGGAAATACGATGCTGCGCCCGAGGAAAAAGGTGAGGTTCAGTATCACGCCCACCACTGCCGCCGTTACCAGGGATAAGGTAGTTTGTACCAGGTGATGATCCTTATAGCGGTCCGCCAGCGGCGCGCCGAGAAATATAAACAGGAAATTCGGCAGGAAGGTATAATACGTGGTAACCAGGAGGCCTGCCACCCCATAGCCCACCGCATGGTCAAAATGATTGTAGCCCGCCATGAAACCCACGAACGACAGTACAATGATCAGCGGCCCCGGCGTTGTTTCCGCCAGCGCGAACCCATCCAGCATCTGCAGCCTGGAAAGCCAATAATATTTCACTACCACCAGCTGCGCCACATACGGGATCACCGTGTAAGAACCCCCGATGGTGATACAGGCCGTTTGGGTGAAAAATAAAACGAGTTTGTTCCAGAAAGCAGCGTCCTTCCCATAAACGAGCAACAAGCCCAAAGGCAGTGCCCACAAGGCCAGGAAGGCCGCCAGCGTGCGTATAACCGTCTTGCGGGTAAGCGGCGCATCCACCTGTTGCAGGTTAATGACGTAACCATTTTCCGTGGCCGCATCCACCGCCGGCATACCGCTTTTCGCAATCCCCGCCAGCTTTGGAAACAGCTTGTCCATGATCACGGAAAAAAGGATGATCCCCCCGATGATCAATGGCATGGCCACATGCAGCAGGTAGGAGAGGGCAAACGTAGCCAGCGCCACCAGGTAATGCACCCTGCTGTGCAGCGCCTTTTTCCCCACCTTCCACGTAGCTACGAGTATAATGGCCAGCACGCTGGGTTTGAGCCCGTTGAAAATACTTTCCAGCAGCGGGCTGTTGCCATACGTTACATACACGATGCTCAGCGCCAGCAGGATCAGCATGGACGGCAGTACGAATAAAGTGCCCGCCGTAATGCCTCCTTTTTTGCCATGCAGCTTCCAGCCAATGTAAATGGCCAGCTGCTGGGCTTCCGGCCCCGGCAGGATCATACAGCTGTTCAGCGCCTGCAGGAATTTCTGGTTGCTGATCCACCTGCGCTTTTCTACCAGGTAATCGTGCATGATGGCAATGTGGCCGGTGGTGCCGCCAAAGCTGATCCAGCCGAGCCTGAACCAAAAGCGTAAGGCCTCGCGGAAAGGAGGGTGGGTAATGGAATTTTCTGTTGTGGCTTGCGTCGTCTGTAATTTGTTCACCATGTCAGTCATTATCGGCGGGGAATTTGAAACCTGCGATCCAGTTAACACAGCAGGCCGCCTGTCGTGGAAAAAATGAACGTCAAAGGTACGTTTTTCAGGGCAGGAGGCCAAGCCCGTTTTTCACTAATAAAAGAAAGTATAAATATATAATCCCTGCCATCCCCGCGTGTATTGTGCTTTTGTTATCTTTTTATATGCAGAATCAAAACTTCGGATTATTTTCATATCCTTGTACACTATCGCGAATCGCATGAACCGGTACCTGCATTTACCAGACGCTCAATTAATGATGTCCTTGCGCGAGGGCGACAATACGGCGTTCACAGAAATCTACAACCGCTACTGGAAAAAGTTGCTGGCCATCGCTTATCATCACAGCGGTGATAAGACCATTGCAGAGGAGATAGTACAGGAAGTATTCATTGGCCTCTGGAACCGGCGCCAGGAGCTGTATATCGACCATGTGGCAGCCTACCTGGCCACCGCGGTGCGCCTTGCCGTGTTCAAACAATACGCCCGGGAAAAACGCCGCGCGGAAATCAAGGCCGCGGTAACAGACCCCGTCCTCAGCAGCTGGGATGAAGAAAAAATTTACAGTCGCTTTCAACAGCAATACATACAAGGCATCGTAGAACAACTGCCGGAAAAATGCCGCCTCGTTTTCAGGCTCAGCCGGGAGGAAGGCCTCTCCATTCCTGAAATAGCCCAGAAGCTGGGCATCGCCGAAAAAACGGCCGAAGCGCACCTCACCAAAGCCCTCCGGGAACTCCGGGTGAAACTAAACCGCCCTTACCTTTGGGCAGCCATCCTGCTCGATATTTTCCATCGCTAAAAAAAATTTTTACAGTCACTAAGGGTAACGCAACAGTTGCGGTACATATCTGTATAGCCGGCGAGCCGAAAGCTTGTACCGCGCTAAGGGCATCCGCGTTTAACACCTAAATTTTATAGCTTGAAAGACTATATACAGCAACTGATCGATAAATACCTGGATGGTACGATCACGCCTCAGGAAGAGCAGCAGCTGATGGATTGGTATGAGGCGGAAAACAATACCACGGTGGAATGGCAATCCACTGCCATTAACGAAGAGGAGGAGGTGCGCCTGCGCATGTTGCAGCATATCCAGCAGCAGATCGCGCCGCCTGGATTGTCGCCCGTCGGTGGAAACCGCCGCTGGTACTACGCGGCCGCAGCCGCCGTATTCCTGCTCATCCTGGCCGGCGCCGCCTGGCTGTATTACCCTGCTTTGCAACGCCCGCATACGGCCGTCAAACAACTCGCCGTAGCCAGCAATACCATTGTGCGGGGCAGCAACAAAGCCATCCTGACCCTCGGCAACGGGCAGCAGGTGGTGCTGGAAGAAGTAGACAACGGTACCATTTCCCAACAGGGCAACGCCACCGTAAATAAAGCTGACAGCGGCAGTTTGCAATACCTGGCAGGCCAGGGCGCCGCCAACGGCGCTATCGTGTACAATACCCTGCATACGCCCTATGGCGGCCAGTTTAAAGTGACCCTGCCGGATGGCACACGGGTATGGATGAACGCCGGCTCCACCCTGCATTATCCTACGGCTTTCCCT
Organism: Chitinophaga sp. CB10; assembly: GCA_001870995.2. GTDB lineage: Bacteria > Bacteroidota > Bacteroidia > Chitinophagales > Chitinophagaceae > Chitinophaga. The sequence continues at coordinate 141,023 of MLAV02000004.1, read as the reverse complement.
TCGGGAGACAGGACCGTTTCCCTGAGCGGGGAAGCGTACTTTGAAGTAGCGCCCGATGCGAATAAGCCGTTTTTTGTAAGCGTGCGCGATACGGCAGGCATGCCCATGACCATTAGCGTACTCGGCACGCATTTTAACGTCAACGCCTACCCGGACGAAGCGCAGCATAAAGTCACCCTCCTGGAAGGCTCCGTGAAAGTCAACTGCAGCAACTCCGACGCCCTGCTGGTACCCGGCAAAGTGGCCATCGTGAATAAAACCACCGGTCGCATACGCACCAAAACCACCGATACGGAAGCAGCCATTGCCTGGAAAAACGGCAACTTCTTCTTCGATAATGAAAGTTTGGAAAGTATCATGCGGCAAATCAGCCGCTGGTACAATGTAGATATCCGCTACCAGGCCGATGTATCGGGCAAAGCCCTGGCCGGTAGCCTGCCGCGTTCAAAAGATGTTACAGAAGTATTAAGCATGCTGGAATTAACTAAAACTGTTCACTTTAAAATTGAAGGAAGGAGGATCATTGTTATGCCATAAAATTCTGCACCCTGCGGTATGGCAAAAAAATAACCGGAAGCGCGGGAACGCTGCCGGTCGTATTTGAGCTTACCCTGTGAAATCAAGTTGCTAAAGCTATTCTATCCACAGTTATCGATTTTCAAACTCAAACATCCAAATGTAATGAAATTTTACATACCAGACGTGTGCCTGGTAAGGACCGGCACTACGCGCAAAAAAATCCTGTTGATTATGAAACTAACTATTGTTTTAATGATCGCAGCGTTAATGGAAGTCAGCGCCTCCAGCTATGCTCAGAAGGTTACCTTGTCCGATAAAAATATCACCCTGGAGGAAGTATTTCACCAGATCCGCAAACAAACCGGCTACAACGTGCTGTGGGACGTCGCCATACTGGAAGGTACCCGGCCCCTCGCACTCGATGTAAAGAATGCCTCTATTGAAGAAGTGCTGGCTAAAACTTTTGCCAACAAACCTTTTACCTATACCATCCGCCAAAATACCATTGTAGTGACCCGCCTCCCGGAGCCGGCCGCCGCTGCCGCAGCGGTAATTATCAAAGGCGTGGTTACAGACGTCAATAATCAGCCTTTACCCGGCGTGTCCGTCAGACTCAAAGGCACGCAGCTAGGCACGGCTACGCAGCCGGATGGCAGCTTTACGCTGAGCATCCCGGAAGCCAGCGGCATACTCCTCTTTCAATACATCGGCTATACGCCGAAGGAAGTGCCCATCAACGGGCAAACGGTCTTTAACGTACACCTGGAACGGACCTCCTCCCAGCTCACGGAAATTGTAGTGGCCTACGGTAAACAACGCAACCGCGATGTGGTAGGATCTATGTCCACCCTCTCCGCTTCCTCCGTGAAGGACCAGCCTACAGGTACCTTCGCCGAGCGGATACAGGGCAGCCTGCCGGGCGTACAGGTAGCCGCTACCACCGGCCGCCCCGGCCAGGGGATGGACCTCCGCATCCGCGGCGCCGCCTCCCTCACCTCCAGCGTGCGCCCCCTCGTGGTGATCGATGGGCAACCGATGGTCGGTACCCCGGATAACCTCAACAACATCAACCCGGATGAAATAGAAACCTTCACCGTCCTGAAGGACGCTGCCTCCAGCGCCCTTTACGGCTCCCGTGCAGCCAACGGCGTTATCCTCATCACCACCAAAAGAGGTAAGCAGGAAGGCACGCAGATCAGCGTTAACTCCTTCTACGGCAGCGCCTCGCTGATGAAAGAGCTGATCCCGCCGGTGATGAACGCCCGGGAACTGGCCACCTACATGAAAGGATTCTATGAAGATAAAATCAAGTACGAAGGCTATACCGGCGGCATCCCCGCCGTGTACCAAAACCCGGATCAATACGGCGAGGGGACGGACTGGTTTGACGTGCTTACCAGGAACGCGCCCGTGCAGAGCTACAGCATAGGGGTGAACACCGGCAACGATAAAGCTGCCTACAGCATTGTAGGCGGTTATTTTGACCAACAGGGCATCCTGGTGAACACCGGGTACAAACGCTTCTCCCTGCGCTTAAACGGCGATTTTACGCCCGGGAAACGCTTTAAAATGGGATTCGGCGTAGCCCCGTCCCTGCAGCTGGAACATAACATCCGCCAGGGTACCGGTTTTAATGTGGACGGGCAGCGCGCCATCTTCGCCTCCGCCTCCATGATACCTACCATGGGCTCGCCCTATAACCCGGACGGCACCCTGGCCCTGGGCATTACCGGCTTCACCAACCAGTTCGTATGGGCGAACCCGTTACGCCAGCTGCTGGAAGTAAAGGACGATGCCAACCGCCTGCGCGTGCTCGCCAACGTGTACGCTGATTTCAAAATCACGGACCACCTGACCTTCCGGACCTCCGGCAATGCGGACCTCGGCGGTATGAGCCGCAACCGCTTCATCCCGTCCACTTCCATGGGCGGGTTCAACGCCGTGCCTATCGAAAACCCGCCGCCAGGCAACAACTCCGCCCTGGGCGAAACTTCCCAGAACAACGATTACACCTGGCTCAACGAAAATACGCTGAACTACCAGCAGGACTTCGGCAGGCATTCCCTGAACGTTATGGGAGGCTTTACCATGCAGCGTTCCACCGGTTTCTCCAGCGATATGGTCGGCCGCGATTACCCGGATAACAGCGTGCCTTACCTCAGCGCCGCCACCCGTATCACTACCAATACCAGCAGCTTCAACGCATGGTCCATCATGTCGTTCCTCGGGCGTGTGAACTATAGCTATAAAGACCGCTACCTCCTCCAGGCCACCCTCCGCCGCGATGGCTCCTCCCGCTTCGGCGACCAGAACAAGTGGGGCACATTCCCCTCCGTCGGCCTGGGCTGGATCCTGAGCGATGAACCCTTCCTGAAAGAGGTGAAGCCTGTCAGCTTCCTGAAAATACGCGGCTCCTACGGTTTAACCGGTATGGCCGAAATCGGGAACTATACCACCGCCGCCAGCATCGGTAATGCAAACTATACCTTCTCCGGCACGCTGGCAGGCGGTAAAGTCCAGTCCTCCCTCGGCAACCAAAGCCTGGCCTGGGAACGTAACCGCCAGCTGGACCTCGGCGTGGACCTCCACCTCTTCGACGATCGCCTGAACATCACCTACGAATATTACAACAAACTCACCACCGGCTTACTGTTCGTGGTGCCGGTGCCGCAGTCTTCCGGCTTCTCCACCGTGCAGGATAACCTGGGCGACATCAGCCAGTGGGGCCACGAAATCATCCTCAGCACCAGGAACCTTACCGGCGCGCTGAAATGGAACACCAATTTCAATATCGCATTTAACAGGAACCTCGTTAAACGCATCGGCTTAAACAACATTCCTTTCGCAGATAATCCTACCACGACGCTGTCCGAATTTACAGACTACCGCACGCTGGTTGGCAAGCCTATCGGGCAGTTCTACGGTTATATCTTTGACGGTATCTTCAAAAACCAGGCGGAAGCGGATGCCGGCCCCAAATACTACGGCACCGGCACCACCACTACTTCCCAGGCAGGTACCGTGCGCTTCAGGGACCTGAACGGCGATGGCAAAATCACCTTCCCGGATGATCAGACGGTGATCGGCGATCCGAACCCGAAATTCATCTTCGGCTTCAGCAACAACTTCCAGTATAAAAACTTTGACCTGAATATCGCCATGTCCGGCACCTATGGCAACAAGCTGAAAAACGGGATGCAGGAAAGCACCTACAACCTCGACGGCGTGTTTAACGGTCCGCCGGAGCTGCTGGGCCGCTGGCGCTCCCCGGAAGATCCGGGCAACGGCAGGGTAGCGCGTACGCTGGCAGGTACCACGGTCGCATATCGTACGGATAATACCCTGTTCATCCACGACGCTTCCCATCTCACCATCAACAACATCAGCCTGGGCTATACGCTCAGGAAGTTCAGGACGCCTTATATCAAAAGCCTGCGCGTATATGCCTCCGCGCAAAATGTCTACATCTTCACCAGCTACCCCGGCAACCCGGAAGTAAGCGCGGGCGGACTGGCGCTTGTAACGCAGCAGGGGCAGGACCTTGGCGCCTATCCGCTGCAAAGGACCTTCATCTTCGGCGTTAACCTTGGACTTTAAAAATCATGCGAAAAATGAAAAAGATCTCCTGTTTAATACTCGTGGCGATAAGTCTGATGGGAATTTCCTGTAAAAAATTCCTCGACGAAACCAATCCCAATAATGTCAACCTGAAGAATTTCTTCAAAACGCAAAACGATTTTGACCTGGCAGTCAATGGCGCCTATAACCAGCTGCGCGGCCTCTATAACAACAAGAGCGCGTGGACGATGGGGGAGATGCGGTCGGACAATACGCATTACGACTACAAATCCTCCGACCAGGCGGTGGCTACCACCAACCGCTGCGCCGTGGCGGATTTCCTGGATGATAAATACAACAACCAGACGCCGGCTAAATGGAACGCCGGCTTCAACGCCATCTCCGCCGCCAACATCATCGTGGATCATATCGATGACATCAAACTCTCTGATGCCAGCCGCAACGCTATTTTGGGGCAGGCGAAATTTATCCGCGCCCTCGCGTATTTCGACCTGGTGCGTTATTACGGCGGCCTGCCGATCTATAAGCGCGCGCCGCTCACCCGTGAGGAAACCTACATTCCGCGTTCCAGCGCTGAGGAAGTATATAACCTGATCATAGCCGATGCCACTGAAGCCGCTGAAAAGCTGGACGCGCCTGTATTTCCACAGTCCGGCCGCGCCACTAAGGGCGCGGCCCTCACGCTGCTGGGAGATGTGTACCTCACGCTGAAAAAATACGACCTCGCGGAGAACGCCCTGAAACAGGTAACCGCCATGGGTTACGCCTTGTTCCCCAACTACGGAGATGCGTTCCAGTTAGGTAACAAAAACGGCCGCGAATCTGTATTTGAAATCCAGTTCAACACTGCCCTGGCGGTGCCGCAGGCCAATACCGATGCTTCCATCTACAACTTCCTGCCGCGTATGGCCAATACCACGGTGGTCACGGGGGTGAACTATAACAACATCACCTCGGTGGGCGGCTATAACACGCCTACCCAAAACCTGATCAACGATTATGAAGCAGGAGATAAAAGGCTGGACGCCTCCATCGGCATTGCGGAAGGCACTTTCAACGCTACGGATGATTTCACGGCCACGGCAGTTAAATCAGCAGTGAACTACGTAGCGCCTGCCGGTAAGGTAGGCCGTCCGTTCCCGAAGAAATTCCTCCATGCGCACAGCATCGGCAACCAGACCAACGATAACTGGCCGGTGTACCGCTATGCGGAAGTATTGCTGCTGCTGGCGGAAGCGCTGAACCAGCAGGGCAAAGGAGGGGAGGCGCTGACCTACCTCAACCAGGTAAGGGCAAGGGCTTTCGGGGATGCAACGCATAACGTCGCCACTACGGATCAAACGGCCCTGCAGGCCATCCTGCTGCATGAGCGGAGAGTGGAGCTGGCCTTTGAAAACAAACGCTGGCTGGACCTCGTGCGCACCGGCAACGCCATCCGCGTGATGACGGCCTTCGGCATCGAGCAAAAAGCGCGCTACAGCTATCTGCCTGCCGGCAGCTACAACGTAACGGAAACGCGCTTGCTGTTCCCGATCCCGAATGCGGAGATGTTGCTCAATGATAAACTAACGCCCAACCCGGGATACTAACATAAAAAACTGAACTGCATGAAACATCAAACCAGTAAAGCGGGCATTGCCCGCTTTCGGGCTGCTATTGCGCGGTGGACGGCATGGGCGCCCCAGGTTTCCGGAGCCGGTATAAAGCAATTGTTACTGATCGCTACGGTAGCCTTCCTCGCTGCCTGCGGCGGCAAATCCAAAGATACTGCCCCACCCGTGACGCCTCCGGTTACGCCATCGCCGGAGCCCTATCCGGGCCAGCTGCTGGCGCTCACCAACGATGCCACCAAGGAACTCGTCCTCTATGATCCCGCGGTGATTGACTGGAATACGGATGCCGCTAGAAAATGGAGATGGACGCCTACTACAACGCTGGACTTCAGCGCTGCTGAAATCAAGACCTGGGGCGGCGGTACGGACTTTAAACTCCGCCGCACGAAGGACACCACCGTGGCCGCCCTGTGCGATAACAGCATGGCCGCCCTCATCGCTTACCCAACGGGCAAGCGCATCTGGTCGCAGGTGATCCCCGGCAACGTGCATTCGGCAGAGTTACTGCCCAACGGCAACATCGCGCTGGCAGCGTCCGACGGTAACTGGGTGCGGGTGTATGCGGCCTCGCAGGGCGCGGATAACAATACCTATGCGGAGTTCCCGCTGTCGCAGGCCCATGCCGTACTGTGGGACCCCGGCATCAACGGCCTCTGGGTGATCGGCCAGGACGTTGGTACCAAAGCGCATATCCTCACGGCCTTGCAGGTGAGCGGTACCGATGCCAGCCCCACGCTGACGGAGATGACGCAGTACCGCGCCACGCTGCCTACGGCATGGGGCCACGAAGTGAGCGCCTACTACGGCAATACAAACCTGTTATGGATCACGACTAACGGTGGCGAATATATTTTCAATAAAACCTCCAAAACGTTTTCCAACGCTCCTACGAACAACCTGACTTTTGTAAAGGGCATCGGCAACCAGCCAAGCGGGCAAATTGTGCTGGTTCGCCCGGATGCCAACCGCAATCCGCGGCCTAAGGTGAGCTGTAGCTTAAATGACTGGTCTACCAGCACGGTGGATTTCTATACCGCCGGCGGCCAGTGGCAAGGCTCCCGCGTGGTCAACGGCGCTTGTTTCTATAAAGTAAAAGTAGTGTACGATAATTATCAGTAATGATTGGTAGCAAAAATTTTTTACGGTTCACGTTTGCAATAGTTTTTTTATGGGGGGGAGGGAAAGATTTATTTGCGCAGCAGCATACGCCCGCGTTAATACCCGCGCCCCGCATGGTGAAATCGGAACAGGGCACATTTCGCTTCACGGGTAGTACCCTCATTAGAACTGATGCCGGCCCAAGCCCCGCGGTGGACTATTTCATAAAACAGCTGCTGCAGCGCAACTTTAATAACCAGGTGGTAGCCGGCGGCAACGCCGGCGGATCGCCGGAAATCTTCATCACCTCCGCCGGCGCAGCGCAGCTGCCGGCGGAAGGTTACAGCCTCCGCATTGAACAGCAGGGCATCACTTTAATTGGTAAGGATGCCGGACTATTTTACGGCCTGCAAACCCTGCTGCAACTCATGGATGCCTCCACCGGCGACACGGCCGCGCTGCCCTGCCTCCGCATCGAAGATGCGCCCCGCTTTGGCTACCGCGGCCTCATGCTGGATGTAAGCCGCCACTTCTTTACCGTGCAGCAGGTAAAAGACCTGCTGGACCTCATGGCGTATTATAAGCTGAACCGCTTCCACTGGCACCTCACGGATGACCAGGGCTGGCGGGTGGAGATTAAGCGTTATCCGCAACTGACGGACGTAGGCGCCTGGCGCGTGCCGCGCATTGATTTCAGCGGTAATACCTTGCCGCCGCAACCCGGCGAACCTGCCACGGACGGCGGGTTTTACACCCAGGAGGAAATAAAGGACATCGTTCGCTACGCCGCCGCACGGCATATCGAAATACTGCCGGAAATAGATGTGCCGGGCCATTCCATGGCGGCCATCGCCTCCTGTCCATGGCTCTGCGTCACCGGCGATACCAGCATAAAAGTGAATCCCGGCAGCAGTTTCGCCAAATGGTTCACCACCGGCGGCTTTGAAATGTATGTGGACAATTCCCTGAATCCTGTTCAGGAATCAACCTATACTTTCCTCGACGGCGTGTTCACCGAAATCGCCGCCCTGTTTCCCTATCCCTACATTCACATCGGCGGGGACGAATGCTATAAAGGCTTTTGGGAGAAGGATAAACGCGTGCAGCAGTTCATGCGGCAGCATCGCCTGAAGGACGCGCACGCCCTGCAAGCCTGGTTCATTACCCGGCTGAATAAGATCATCACTTCCAAAGGCAAGAAGATGATCGCCTGGGACGAAGCCGCCACCGGCGGCATGAAAGAGCCCATCACGATCATGAACCGCTTCGGTGAAAAAGAAGCCGTCACGCAGCTTAAAAAAGGCATGCAAATCATCCTGGCGCCGGGAGGCAACGGACTGTATTTTGACTATGCGCAATCTGCCTCGGACCAGGAGCCCGCCAGCCATGGCGGCGATGCGCCGGCGTGGAAAGCCTATGCCTTTGATCCGTTGTACCCTGCGTTGTCAGCACGGGAACATGCCGCTATCTTAGGCGTGGAAGGTTGCGTATGGACGGAGCATATCCCGGACGTATCCAAACTGCAATACATGCTGCTGCCTCGTATGCTGGCACTCGCGGAAACCGGGTGGACGGACCTCGCCGCCAAAAACTATTCCCGCTTTGCGGATACGGCGCTGCCCATGCACCTCGCGCGGTTCGACCGCCTGGGCATGAATTATCGTGTACCCACCGGGTTTAGTTATACGGATACGACGATTACCACCGCTTCCTATCATTTTGAAATAGCGCAACCGCCTGTACCGGGCGCGAAAGTGTACTTTACGTTGAACAACCGGCCGCCGGGCGATTATGATCACCGCTACCAGGCGCCCCTCACCATCCCGGTGCCCAAAGGCAAAACCATTACCCTGAAAACAGTGGTCATCACACCGGCAGGGCATAGAAGCATTATCACCAAAACTGTATTGACGAACCCGGAAAAATAGATACTATGCAGCATAAGATTTTCAGATGGGCCTGTTGCATCCTGCTGGTAACAACAGCGGCGCAGGTGCAGGCCCAGCAGCAATTGCCACGTTTTGAAACTGTGGCCGCCCGGCTGAAGCAACCCGGCCGGGACTACGGTACCGTGCCTTTCTGGGTATGGAATACGAAAGTCACCCGCAGCCAAATCGATTCCATGCTGCAGGACTACCGGCAGAACGATTTTGGCGGCGTCATCATCCACGCGCGCCCCGGCCTCATCACGGAGTTTTTATCAGAGGAGTGGTTCGACCTCTTTACCTACGCCGTAGAACGGGGCAAACAGCTGGGCCTCAATATCTGGATATATGATGAAAACTCGTACCCTACAGGGTTTGCGGGCGGCCTCGTAGGCGACCAGATGCCGTCGGCATACGACCAGGGGCAGATGTTATACATGCTGGATACTACCCGGTTGCCGGCTGATCTCTCCCCTTATTTTTTATGCCTGAAAGCTGAAGGCGGCAGCTATAAAAATATCAGCGCCAACGCTGCAAATGAGCAGGGGCAAAGCGGGCATTATGTGCTGTTCCGCAAGGTGAACTACCAAAGGTCCAACCGCGGCTCTGTGGCCGGCCCTATCGGCGTGTCCTATGTGGACCTCATGGCCGGCGGCGTCACGGAAAAGTTCATCGATATTTCCTACAAAAGCTACGAAAAGCGCATCGGGCAGGAGTTTGGCAAAACGATCAAAGGCGTTTTTTCGGACGAGCCTACCATCATCAACGAAGGGCGTGACTGCGTGCGGTGGACGCCCGACCTCTTCGATAAGTTTTACGAAAGGTGGCATTACGACCTGCGCCTGCACCTGCCGTCCCTCTTCCGGGAAACGGGGGATTGGAAGCGCGTGCGCCACAATTACTTTGAAGTGCTGCTGCAATTGTTTGTGGACCGCTGGTCCAAACCGGTAGCCAGCTACATGCAGCAACACCAGCTCACCTGGACGGGCCACTACTGGGAGCACGGCTGGCCCAGCCCTTACCACGGGCCGGATAACATGGCCATGTACGCCTGGCACCAGATGCCCGGCATCGATATGCTCTTTAACCAGTTCAATGAAGATAAACCCGTGCAGTTTGGCAACATCCGCGCAGTGAAGGAGCTGAGCAGCGTGGCCAACCAGCTGGGCAAAACGCGCACGCTCTCTGAAACCTACGGCGGCGCGGGCTGGGAGCTGACCTTTAAGGATATGAAGCGCCTGGCGGACTGGGAGTTTGTGCTCGGCGTCAACTTCCTCAACCAGCACCTCTCGTTTATGACGTTAACGGGTGCACGAAAATATGACTACCCGCCAAGCTTCTCCTACCATGAGCCATGGTGGCCGTTTTACAAGTCGATGAACCATTATTACACGCGCTTGTCCTACCTGCTGTCAACCGGGCAGCAATACAACGACATCCTCGTGCTGGAGCCCACCACCTCCGCCTGGATGTACTACGCCCGCGATGCGGAAAACAAGCGCTTCTTCGAGATTGCCAAAAGCTTTAACGACTTTGTCACTATGTTGCAGCGGGCCTTCCTGGAATATGACCTCGGTTCGGAAAACATCATCAGGGACCATGGCCGCGTAAACGGAAAGGCTTTTGTAATCGGGCAGCGGGCGTACCATACCGTAGTCCTACCGCCCGGCATGGAAAGCATTAACGGCGCCACGTTCCGGCTGCTGCAGCAATATGTGGCCAACGGCGGCAGGGTAGTCCACTTCGGGCAACTACAGTTGGTGGACGGTATGCCGGATGCCCGCCTTTCAAAACTAAGGCTGCTACCGGCACAAAGCGAAGCAACTCCCGCTGTGATTACGTCGCTCTTTCACAACAAGGGCTTAACTCTCACCCCCCTAAAAAATAACAATACGGGTGGTAATATTTACCACCAGCGCCGCCGGCTGGCCAACGGCCAGCTGCTGCTGCTTGCCAATGCGAGCATGACCAGCGCCGCCGAAGCGGCTGTAACCCTGCAAGGGAAAGATGTGCTGGAACTGGATTTGCACACGGGGGATATTCACCGGATCGCCTATACGCAGCAGGGAGGGCAGGTGCGCATAGCGGTAACGATTCCGCCCGCGGGCAGCAGCATGCTGTTTATTGCGGACAATCAGTTAAACGGCTATCGGGCGGTGAATAAACCGCAGGCATGGACCGTCCTTAACACGCCGGCCTCCGTGGCAGCCCGCCTGGCGGATAACTCGCTCACGCTCGATTTCTGCGACCTGCATCTCCTGCAGGCCGATACCACCTACCTGCAACTGCATACCGGCGTGGCTTCCAACACCGCCTTTAGGCAGCACGGCTTTACGGATGGCGTAGGCAACCCCTGGAACAACCGTACCCAGTATAAGGATGCGATTGTGCGCAGGGATACGTTTAGTAACGGTACCGGCTATACGGCAACTTATCACTTTACCGTTGCAGATGGCGTGGATGCAAGCGGGTTCAAAGCGGTGGCGGAGCAGCCGGGGCTGTGGCAGTCCGTCCGGATCAACGGCGTAACGGTGAAGAACGAACCCGGCAAATGGTGGCTGGACCGCACTTTCGGCGTGTACAACATTGGCCGCTACATTAAACCGGGAGATAATACCATCGCTATAACGGTAACGCCTATGCGCGTTTTCGCGGAAATAGAACCGGTGTATATCCTGGGAGATTTTAACCTGGAATCCGCCCCGCATGGCTGGCGCATCACCCCGCCCAAGCCCCTGCAACGCGGCTACTGGAACAAACAGGGGCTGCCGGAATACGGGCAGGGCGTGGCATACACAAAAACCTTCACGGTGGCCACTCCTGCAAAAGCATATGCCGTGCGCCTGGGCCAGTGGAAAGGCACGGTGGCAGCAGTCAAAGTCAATGACTCGGTGGCGGGTACCATCATCGGTGAACCCAATACTTTGGACATCAGCCGGTACATCAAAAAAGGAGAAAATAAAGTCAGCGTGGTGGTGTACGGCAGCCTGAAAAATACCTTAGGGCCGTTCTATAACAAGCCGGTACCGGGATTGGTAGACCCGGGTAAATGGTATAATATCAAGACCCAGCCGCCGGGAGAGGAGTTTGACCTGTATGAGTATGGGCTGGCAGATGATTTTGAGATACAAACAGGGGAATAAATGAAAAAGCACCGGCAGGCATTACCGGTGCTTTTTTTATAGTGTTAAGGCGCTGGAAAAATAACGGCGCATTTTTATGCTTGTTACAATTTAACCCGGTACAATCCGCTCCGCCCCGTTACAAACAACTGCTTCCCGTTATCCGTAATCGCCAGTGACGACGGGCGTTCCGGCACTTTCACCATTTCCGCCTGCTTGCCGGCAGCATCAAACCGGGACAGCTCTCCATCCGCTACCCAAACATTGCCCGCCGGGTCAGGAATGGAATGGAAATCTCCTTTTTCAACGAAGTAAGTCAGGTCCGACAGATAGCCCTGCGCATCTACCTTACACCGCACCGTCCGTTTGTCGTATTCATCCGTTGCATACAGCGGCTTCCCGGGGAAGGCCTCCACCAGCGCGCAGGCGCGGGCAAGGTCGTAAGCTGCGGGAATAATGGTTTTACCATCCGGCGCTACCCAGCAGTATTCGTTTTTGTTGACGGACACGGTATTGAAATCATGAAAATCCCGCCAGCGGTTAGCAGGGTACAACGCTTTATGTATGTTGGGGATGCTGCCCATTTTTACCTGTTGCAACAGTTGGATACTTTGCTCCGGCGCATCGGGATTGATACTGTACACCAGCGTTCCGAATCCTGAATTACCCCAACCACTAAACGAAGTGCCCCTGGCATCAGCGGGGTTTTCGAACCGCTCCGGCGCTCCGTTGACCAGCAGCCCCGGCTGCGGGTTGTAGCGGAATACCACGAGGAGGTTATCCTGCGAGTCGCACCCGAGGGAGAGGGGCTCCCAGGGGAAATCCGCCAGCAGCTGCAGGGATTGCGTGGCGGCATTCCATTTATAAATCCGCTTCATGCGCTGCTCTGCGAAGTACGCGTTCCCTTTTGAATCCGCGCATAATCCCACGGCAAACTCAAAGCCTTTGGCCAGCTGCTGCACTTTGTTTGCAGGAGCGGCGGCAGCGTTCAGCGGCGTATGGCCGCTGATAGTCAGTTTAGCCATTTCCGTTGGGCGTACTTCCGTATTGGTATTGATGTCGTACAAGGGGTTGTCCGTCGTGTATTTAACCTGGCTGTAGTTATGCACGTTGAGGAGTTCCAGCTGCCGGCAGTTCCACGTACGGATGCTGTAGGGGTAGGGCACTTTAACGCGGATCACGCGGAATAGGTAAAGATTGGCAAACACCATGTCCTGGCAGTCCGTCAGTTCCAGCGGCTGGCATTCGGAGCTTTCCACGCTTTCCTCTTCCAGCTGCAACGCAAATACTTTCCAGTTGGCTACTTTGTTGAAGCGCACTTCGTTGCGCACGTGGTGTTCTACGGACAGGGCGTAGATGCGGCCGCGGGTGCTGGTATTGTCCGCATAAAAACCATTGGTCGCATACGTATCGGCTGACCAGATGTTTTTAAAAATGCCGCCCCCGTTGTTCGTCACCCACATGCTCCAGTACTGTGTATCCCAGGTAGGGTCAAATCCGCCGTAGGAGCGGCGTTCCCCCATGGCCTGCCGCTCTTCCCATTTCCAGTTTACTGTTGGGCCGGGGCGCATGGTGCCATGCCCGCCAATAAATTTTACGTCATCCACCATCGATTTTTCGCCGGCCATCCATTTGCAGGCCACGGCGCGGTAGTTGCTCGTGCCGGTGTACAGGCCGATGCCGGTGATGATGTTGGTACCGCCGGCGGGCGCTTCCACCATGGCTTTCGGCGCGCCGAAGCCGCCAAAGGCAGGGCTGTTTTCGGCCAGCGCAAAGTTGGTAGCCATCGGGTGCAGGCCAATCAGGATGGTATGGGGTTTCAGCCGTATTGTTTCGGAAATGCGGTAAGAGCCCTGCGGTACAAATATAACCGGGTGCGTGTCGATCGCGCGTTGAATCGCTTTCGTGTCGTCCGTAACACCGTCGCCCACAGCGCCGGCCTCCTTCAGGTTATACCAGGCAGCCATGTCCGGCAGCGGGGGGATGTCCGTTGCTGCGGGGGCCGGCAGCCTGTCTAACGGGGACGCATCTACGTTGTAACGGAATACCGGTTCCTGGTCCAGGTCGTCCTGCTGGAGGCCGTAGGTCAGGGAACGCACGGCATACACTGCTGCCGGCGCTTTGGCAGAGCTGTCGCCCTGCGGGAAGTGCAGCAGCACCGGCACTTTGCTGCAGGCGAGCTGGCGGATGTTCAGCTGCATGTTGGCATTGCCTTCATTGCTGACGGTGATTGCCGGGCCACTGATGTTTTCGAACCTGCTATCTTCGATATAAATTTTTTCCCAGTAGTTGCGTTCCACCTGGATGGCGGCGGGCGCATTTTTCACCTGCATGCGCACGATGGTGAAGCCGGCTTCCTGCGTTTTGATGGCGCTGCGGCGCTGCCCTTCGAAATAGGTGTCCATCATCATGAACTGCCATCCCGGTGAGGCTTTGGTGGTATAGATGCCGTATTCTCCGCCGTAGAACTGCACATCTTCCATGAAGTTGCCTACTTCAAAGAGCCCTGCTTTGCCGTTGCCGGTATGGATGTTTACATGCGCCACAAAGCTATGCTGCGCGTAGTGTGTGCGCAGCGCTACGGCATGCGGGTTGCCGTCTTCTATCTTCAGGTCAATGTTGGAGAGTCCGCTGTAAAACGTGCCCGCGCCCGCATCGGCAATACTGCCGCCGGGTTCCGCAATGCTGCTGGTAAACCAGAACATATACGCGGCCTTGCCTTTATCGGTGGGCTTTTCCTCCTGGAAGCCGGGGGAATTTTTGGCCAGCACAATCAGCGGGCGATGTTTGCCATAGCCGATCACGCGGATAGCGCCGGGAATATAAATCGTCCTGGAAATTTTGTAGGTCCCTTCCGGGATCAGCAGGGTGCCGAAGTTGCGGTCCTTCTTCAGCTGATTGATGGCCTGTTGCAGCTGTTCGGAAACGTCCATGCTGCCATCTGCCCTGACGCCGAAATTTTTTGCGGTGAAATATACGGCTGCCGGGTCGTCCGGCTGTTGCGTATAAAATGATTTTCCGGGTTTAAACTGCCCGTCAACGTGGAACAGGCAACCGAGCAGCAGGCCGGTTACCAGCAATACCTTTTTACAATGCTTCATGTATGTACGCCATTTAATTGGTTAGTTTGACTGGCGTATAGTTATTTCCGGGAGATGCAGGGCCAAAATAAAACAGGCCGGCGGAAATTGCTGAAAAAATATTACAGGTGGTAAAAAGGCGATGCGGCGTTATTTGGTAAGAATGTAAAAAATCTCCGTAGGCCCGATGCGCTGCCAGATGTTCACCGGGTGATACGGCGTATTGAAGGAGAAGAGTTTGGACAAATACTTATCCATCCACAGATACCATTTGTAGCGATAGATAGGCTTGCTGAACAGCTTGCCTGTCTTGCGCAGCAGGAAGGAGGTCATGGTAAAAAAATGATGCTTCTTCACCACTTTAAATCCTATTTCCGGCAGGTGCTTTTTGAAGTATTGATAAGGAATACCCCTTTCCCATTTGGTGAGGCCCGCGCGTGGTTTGGTCCAGTCGCCCATACTGTTGATAGGTTCCTTCAGCAGCAGGAAGCCGCCGGGCGCCAGGCAGCGGTGCATTTCAGACAGTACGTGCCTGACGTTCGGAATATGATGCAGCGTATCAAAGCAAATGATCAGGTCAAATTGATCCGTCGGGAAATCAATGGTCCCGTCGATATTCGGTTTTTTGTAATTGGTTTTCACCCCGCCGATGGCGTCGGAAACGAGGTTGTCCGACGGTTCCAGGATGTACAGGTTTTCAATCTGCCCCGCGATAGGCACAAACTCATGCCCATAGGCGGACCCGATGCCCAGCACTCTTTTAAAAGTTTTTTTAGGCAGGTATTTAAAGCCGTAGATCTTATTGATGTCGTGGTAACCGTACTCATAACTTTTGTACCCCGATACCAGCCCTGCATAACCCTCCTTTTCGTCGTTATACCACTGGGTGATTTCCGCTTCGGTAAAGTCGTCGCCATGCAGCGCTTCACCGCTATAATATTGGTTCATGGAATAGTAATGATAATTTGTAAAACCTTGATATGCTTTCAGTTGTATTGAGTTGTGCCAACATGAAAACCTCGTGTAGCCAATACACGGGCATGTAATATAAGGGAAAAAATGTCAAAATTCCCGGATCGGTCCATCAATTTTACGGGCCTGTTTGCAAGGGGTATGGTTTGTTTTTTTGGGGGGAAAAATCAGCGCTGTTTTGCTGTATGGTTCCGTTCACATACACACGTGCTATTGCGTTATGCCGTATATTATTAATGTCCCGGAAATTTCAGGAATAATTATATATTTAGCAGCGTTATGAAGACGGCCATCAGCACTTTTGCCACCACGTTAGTATTACTATTCGCTGCATTTTATTCCACAAAAGGCCAGGAAAATTATGGCCTCACATTTTACTCCTTCAACGCCCCCCAGGAAAAAAGAACTGCCCTGGCGCTCTCCGAAAAAGAACTTTGTTTTGACGATAGTTTCGACCTCTCTTTCGACTTTTCCTTCCTCCCCAACAGGTCCATTTATTTTGGCTACCTCTTCCGGATGATCAGCCCCGGCGGACAGAATATTGACCTGGTGTACAACCAGAAGGATGAAGTGTTTAATACCATCGTGGGGGAATCGTTCTGCGGGATTGATTTCAAACTGGATAAATCCATCCTCTATAACAAATGGACGAACATCCGGTACCGCATCACGGCCAGTACCATCAGCTGCTACATCAATCATCAGTTGTATAAAACCGCCCCCATCCAACTGAAGGATCATTGTTTCCGGATTTCTTTCGGCGCGTCCCGGCTCAGGGATTTCATTACCACCGATGTGCCGCCCATGGTGATCCGCAACGTTGGCTATGCGGAATCCGGCAAGCTGCGCTACTTCTGGCCGCTGGGCAAGCCTGGCGCCAACCACCTGGAAGATACTATTGCCGGCAGGCAGGCCATTGCCACTAATCCACTCTGGTCTGACGACGTGCATCAGCACTGGCGCCTCCTCAAATCCGCTACCGTCCGGGGCAATGCAAGCGTCAGCTTTGACCAGGAGCGGGAACGCGTGTACCTCGTTTCGGAAGATACCGTGTATGAATTACCGGTAGATGATGAAATGACGACGGAAGTAACACACCCTTCCATCGGCTATCACCTCTTCCAGGCCAATCAATCCCTCTACAATCCCAACGATCGTAAGCTCTATAATTTTTATATCGACATACGCGGCATCTCCGCCTACCAGGATAATACCAACCGCTGGTCCCGCAGTTTCGATACCGTGGCTAACACGGAGTACGGGCATACCAGCAAGGTGTTTTCCCGGAAGGAAAACGCCCTGTATATCTTCGGCGGCTACGGCCAGCTGAAATATAAGAACCAGGTGCAGCGGTACGATTTCAACACGCAGGAGTGGACGGACGTTCAGGCCACCGGGGATTACTTTACGCCCAGGTATATGTCCGCCGGCGGGCAGTGGAACGACAGCATCTACATCCTCGGCGGCTACGGCAGCCGCAGCGGCGACCAGGTGCTGCGCCCCCAGCACCTCTACGATTTCCTCCGGTTCGATACCCGTACCCGTACCTTCAAAAAACTCTTTACCCTCGAAAACAACGGAACCCCGTTCGTATTTGCTTCCTCTATTATTATAGATACCATCCATCGCGCCTACTACGGCCTCTGCTACGATGAGAGCCGCTACGATACCCGGCTGAAGATGATCAAAGGCTCCCTTTATGCCCCGCAATACGAATTCGTGGGGGATGAGATTCCCTATGCTTTCCAGGATGTGATTTCCGATGCGGACCTGTTCTATTGCCCGCGCTCCCGGCAACTGCTGGCGGTAACCCTGCTGGCGGACCTCGGCAAACAAACCACCGTGAAAATTTACAGCATCGGGTTTCCGCCATTGCCGCCTGCGCCGGCAGCAAAGGAGGGAGGCTGGCGCCCTTCCTGGTGGTGGCTGGCGTTGCTGCTCATTCCTATTGGGCTGTGGCGCTGGCGGAGGACCCAACGTAAACGGATAAACGTACCGCATACGCCTGTTGAAGCGCCTGCAACCTTGCCCTATGTAGCAAGCGTACCGCATACGCCTGTTCCCCGCAGCGCCGCTGTGGCAGAGGCGCCGCAAGACAAAGCGTTGATGGAGCCGGCGCCGTTTATCCGGGACCGTAAGGCCGGTATCCGTATTTTCCTCTTCGGCAATTTTGAAATACTGGATGCCGGCGGAGCGGAATACAGCCTTCACTTCTCCCCGTTATTGAAAGAACTGTTCCTGGTGGTATTATTATATACCCTCAAAAACGGGAAAGGCATTTCCTCCGAAAAACTCAATGACATCTTCTGGGGTGATAAGGCGGGGAAGCATGCAAAAAATAATCTCTCCGTAAATATGGTGCGCCTGAAAGGCATACTGGCCAAAACCGGGGAGCTTTCAATTAAGAAGGAAGGGGAGCGCTGGATGCTGGATTATAACCCGGAGGAAGTGAGCATCGACCTGTCCGATTTCATGGCCCTGAAAGCGCAGTACCCGGAGCATGGCCGGCAAAAGCTGGGCTACCTCCTGTATGTGGCATCCCGCGGCGCGTTCCTCAAACAAACGGAATACGCGTGGCTGGATGATATCAAGTCCGACTATACGAACAAGATCATAGACAGGCTGCTGGAAGAATCCCGGCATGTGGATCCCCAGCAGGATGCCGACGCCCTCGTGGAAACCGCCAACTGTATTCTCCAATTCGATCCCCTCAGCGAGGAGGCGCTCCGGTTAAAATGTCATGCCCTGATTGCCCTCGGCCGCCACTCCCTCGCTAAAAACGCCTATGAACGTTTTGCGAAGGAATATGCAAAAGTCTACGGGGAAGATTACCCCATTGCCTTCCCGGAAGTGGTGAAATAGGATTTTTTTTCTCATTAATGCCTTCATTAATCTGATTTTATAGGGTTTGTTAATGGTCCGGGAGTTTCTTTGTACTCCACGTTAGGCCAAAGTCAATTCACCGTAATCAGATTATTTCAGCCATGAAGGTGCTCAGACAGCTATTGTTTACGCTATTTTATTCCACGTTTGCAGGCAGCGCATTTTGTCAGCTGCCTGCTGTAAATGCATCCCTGCCGGCGGAGGTCCGCGTAAAAGACCTCCCTGGCCGGATGACCTCCCGCCGCTTTGTTACTTCCCCGGGTGTAATCCCGGCTTCTCCCGTTCTGCAGGAAAGTACGTTCCGTTACCCCTCTTACAAAGGGCTGGTGATGGCGGGCTACCAGGGCTGGTTTAACACCCCTGGCGACGGCGCTGGCCGTGGGTGGCATCATTATGAGCGCCGCGGCAGGTTTGCTCCCGGCTCCTGCGAGATAGACTGCTGGCCGGATATGCGGGAATATGAAAAGCAATACCCCACGCCGTTTCGTTTTGCGGACGGCAGCGTGGCCCGGGTATTTAGTCCGTATGATACCTCCACGGTGGACCTGCATTTTAAATGGATGAAGGACTATGGTATCGATGGGGTGTTTATGCAAAGATTTGTAGCGGAGATCCGGAACGCCAGCGGCCGGCAGCATTTTAACACGGTACTGAAAAGCGCCATGGCGGCTGCACGCCGGAACGACCGTGCCATTTGTATCATGTATGACCTCAGCGGGATGCACCCCGGGGAGGAGCAGCTGCTCCTCCGCGATATTGACACGCTGGCGCAGGTCTATGGCCTCCTGGAAAAGGACGGTAAAACTTCCCCAACCTATCTGCATCATCACAAGAAGCCGCTGGTAGCGGTGTGGGGCGTGGGCTTTAACGACAACCGCGAATATGGCTTCGGCGAGGCGGCCACGATTGTAGCGGGGCTGAAGCAGCGTGGATTCAGCGTCATGGTCGGCGTGCCCACCTGGTGGCGGGCGTTCGGCAACGACGCCCTGCACGATGAAGCCCTGCACGATATTATCAAACAGGCGGACATCGTGGCGCCCTGGTTTGTAGGGAGGTATGAGCAGTCGACCTATCCTGCGTTCCAACCGCAGATCGCAAAAGATATCCAATGGTGTAAGGCCAATAATGTGGACTACGTACCGCTGGCATTCCCGGGATTTTCCTGGCGGAATATGAACGGCCCCGGCGCCCGCACCATCGCGCGCAACAGGGGCGCCTTCTTCTGGCAGCAGGTGGCCGGCGCTAAGGCCGCCGGCGCTGAAATGCTTTACATCGCCATGTTCGATGAAATGAATGAGGGCACTTCCATTTTTAAATGCGCCACCGTCAGCCAGTTGCCGCTGCACCCCGGCGGCGTGTTTGCAGGTATTGAAGACGACCTGGGCAGCGATTACTACCTCTGGCTCGCAGGGCAGGCGGCGGGCTGGTTCCACGGCAAAAAAGGCTATTCCGCACAACAACCAAAACGCAGATAAAAAATGAAAAAATGAACATCAAGCTACTATCAATGACAGATTAACTGATTCAAATTCCACTATCCCCGCTGTTAGAATGCTCTTTAAACTATTTACATCATGAAAAAAGTCTATTACGTATTGTTACTCTGCCTGCTTCCCCTATACCTGATGGCCCAGCAGGTGGCCGTCAAAGGGCGGGTAACAGATGAAAAAGGGGCGCCGGTGTTTGGAGCCAACGTTGTGCTGGAGAACGACGCCAAACGCCTGGGCGGCGGTTACACCAACGAAAACGGTGAATATACCGTGCATGCCGGTTCCACTGCTACAAAGGTGACGGTTTCCTTTGTAGGCTACAAAGCTGAAACGCAACTTATCAACGGCCGCAGTACCATCGATTTTGTATTGCAGCTGTCCAATTCCAGTTTAAACGATGTGGTGGTCGTAGGGTACGGCAACCAGAAGAAGGCCACCGTAGCGGGTTCCGTTGCTACGCTGAGCGCAAAGGAACTCACCGTTACCAAAAATGAAAACGTGGTGAACATGCTCTCCGGTAAAATTGCCGGCGTGCGCACCGTGCAGCTGAGCGCCGAACCAGGTTCCTTCAACACCCAGTACGACATCCGCGGGATGGGCGGCACGCCGCTGATCATCATCGACGGCATTCCCCGCAGCTCCGGGGATTTGAGCCGCATGAACCCGGACGAAATCGAAAGCCTGTCCGTCCTGAAAGACGCTGCTGCGGCCATTTATGGCGTTAAGTCCGCCAACGGCGTAATAGTGGTCACCACCAAACGGGGCGCAAAAAACGACAATGGCAAATTCAATCTCAACTATTCCATTAACCAAAGCTGGCAGCAATTCCTCAGCGTACCGCAGGGCGTGGGAGCGGTGGACTTCATGTTGCTCACCAACGAAAGAGATTATTCCGGATTCAATAACTTCTTCGCGCTGCGGTCGCCCACCTACTCCGATGCCAACATCAGCGAATACCTGAGCGGCAACAAGCAGGGCTCCGACTGGATGGGCGCTATCACCCGCAAATCCGCCCCGCAAACGCAGCACAACGTATCCTTAAACGGCGGTACGGATAAAGTGCGGTACTACTTCGGCTTCGGCTACCTGAACCAGGGCAGCATCTTCAAAACCAACGCCATCAATTACGATAAATATAACTTCCGCTCCAACGTGGACGTTACGCTTACCAAACGTTTACGCGGCGGCGTGAATGTATCCGGTTACGTGGATAACAAGAATACGCCGCAGGGAAGGTCCGTTTGGGAAATCCTCAAGTATGCGATGAACTACCAGCCCACCGTGCCCATCTACGCCAACAACAACCCGCTCTACCCCGGCGTGACGGACGAAAACGGGAACCCCGTGGCGCTGATCGATAATAACCTCGTGGGCAACAGCAGTTATAAGAACAAGAACTTCCAGGGCCAGGCCTACCTGGAATATGACATCCCCGGCGTGGAAGGCCTTTATGCCAGGGGCGTGTACAACTACGGCATGGGCATGGCGGATAACACCACCGGTAAAAAAACATACAACCTCTATTTGTACGATGCGCAAAACGACCTGTACATACCTTCTGCCGTGAATTCGCCTTCCTGGGTAAACCGTGGTTACTATACCTCTACCACCACGGTGATGCAGCTCTCCCTGAACTACAAACGCACATTTGCCAAACGGCACAATGTAAATGCGATGTTCCTCTATGAAGAAAATCATCAGAAAGGGGACAACTTCCAGGCGCAGCGCAACTACTCCCTCGGCATTCCTTATTTGTTTGCAGGCGATAATGCGGATCAGCGCGGCTCCATGGATGGCAACGGCCTGTATGAAACTGTGATGAAAAGTTTGATAGGCAGGGTAGGGTATGATTACCTGGGCAGGTATATCCTGGAAATGACGGTGAGGAATGACGGCAGCAGCCGCTTCAGTCCGGCCGCAAGATGGGGCCTGTTCCCTGCGGTACTCGGCGCATGGCGCATCAGCGAGGAGCCATTCGTGCAGCGCATCATAGATCCGCGCATCCTCTCCAACCTGAAAGTACGTGGATCCTACGGTATTCTCGGGGATGATGCGAACATCAATTACCAGTGGGTGGCAGGGTATAACTACCCGGGCCAGGGAGCTATACTGGGCGGTACCTATGTAAACGGGATCAACTCCCAGGGCGTGACCAACCAGCAGTTCACCTGGTTGAAATCAAAAACCTTCAACGTGGGTTTGGATATGGACCTCTGGAATGGTTTATTGTCCGGCTCGGTGGACTACTTCGTCCGCAACAGGACCGGCCTGCCGGCCGCAAAGAGCGCGCAGGTGCCGGGCACCGTGGGCTTGCCGCTGCCGCTGGAAAACCTCAACAGCGATCAGAATACGAGTTTTGAAATCGTGCTGGGGCATCGCAGCAAGGTGGCAGGGATACAATACAACATCTCCGGTAATGTGGCCTTTACCCGCGCAAAAAATATTTATGCGGAGCAAACCCGCCAGGGCAATTCCTACCTGAATTATAAGAACAACCTGAACAACCGCATTGCCAACATGTGGTGGGGGCCTTTATACGGCGGGCAATTCACCAGTTACGACCAGATATACAATTATCCCATAAATACCGGTGGCGGCAACCAGGCGGTATTGCCGGGCGACTACTACTACCAGGATATCAACGAGGATGGGGTGATTGATGATAAGGACCAGGTACCTATCGCGATCCGTGATAAGCCGATGGTGAACTTCGGTATGACCATTGGCGCCAGCTGGAAAGGCTTTGACCTGAACGTCCTGTTGCAGGGCGCGGCGAACTTCCACGTGGAGTACGACGAACAGTATGCGGAGCCGTTGATGTTTGGCCGCAGCGCGCTGGTGCAGTTCCTGGACAGGTGGCATCCGGCGGACCCGAAGGCCAATGTATTTGATCCGAAAACGGAATGGGTGGCCGGCAATTACCCGATCACGGGCAGGCCGCGGGCCCAGGGCGATAAGGCGGTGCAGAACGCCAGCTACCTGCGGGTGAAATCACTGGAGATCGGTTATAACCTGCCGCATCAACTGCTGAAAAGGGTAGGGGTGCAAAACCTGCGCATCTACGGCAACAGCTATAATTTGGCTACCATCACGGGCTTGAAATATTCAGATCCGGAGCATCCCGGTAAATCCGGCGGCAACCAAAACTGGGACTATGGCCAGGCTGGTTACCTCTATCCGCAGAACAGGACTTATAGTGTAGGCGCTTCCGTAACCTTCTAAACTACTTCAATATGAAACTGAAATACTTGGTGCTGATCCTTACAGGGCTTGCCTTTGGCGCCTGTAATAAGCTGGATGTAGCGCCGCTCAATATCATCAAGGACCAGGACATCTTCACCAGCGAAACAGGAGTGAATGCCTACCTGGCCAGCATCTACGGCAGCATGCCAATAGAGGATTTCATCTACCGCCCGGAGAGAGGTTTCATGAATGGCGACGGGGAAAGGTGGCAGAACTTCATGCAGCCGGGTAACCTCACCGGCGAAATGGTGGGGCGGTACAACGTGGGCGATGCGGCGCAGGGCTTCGGCTTCTGGCCGTACGACAAAATCCGTACGATCAATTACATGATCGTCAACTTCCCGAAATATGCCGGGGCTTTTACGCAGGATAAATTCAACCAGTTACTGGGGGAGGCCTACTTCTGCCGCGCCTACTTCTACTTTGCGCTGGTGAAGCGTTATGGCGGCGTGCCCATTGTGAAAACGCTGCAAAGCTACCCGGAGCAAAGTATAACCGATTTGAGCGTGCCGCGCAACAAGGAGCAGGAAGTCTATGATTTCATTGGTTCCGACCTCGACAGCGCCATTGCTTTGATGGGCGACGCCAACATCCGCGCGCGGGCAAATAAGTATGTAGCGGCCGGTTATAAATCCCGCGCCATGCTGTATGCCGGCACTATTGCCAAATACGGCGCAACGAATTATGTAGACGGGGAAGCGCGGCAGAAAGGGCTGGCCGGCATCCCGGCGGACCAGGCTACCCGCTACTTCCAGGCAGCGTATGACGCGGCGAAGCTGGTGGAAGGGCATTACAGCCTGTATCGTAAAAACGATAACAAGGAGCAGAATTATGTGGACCTGTTCCTGGACCAGAGCAGCCCGGAATCCATGTACGTGAAGGACTACTCGATGTCTACCGGTACGGCGCATAGCTGGGACGCGACCATGACCTGCCGGTACATGACGGCGGACGGTGACGCTGCCTGTTACCCCACGCTGGACCTGGTGGAAAAATTCACCGGTCCTTTACCGATCACCAATCCCGATGGCACGCCTAAACGATTTGACGACCGCGCTGCCCTCAAACAGGGGCTGGAGCCGCGTTTGCTGGCCAGCATCTATTTCCCGGGCGCTACGCTCCGTGGTAAGGAGTTCGATATCCAGCGGGGTATTTATAAAAAATTCAATGGCACCGCCGCGGAGGAACTGGCCAACAACAATACTTCCGTATGGGACCAGCCGGATAACCTCATCGTGTCCGGCGATATCAACCAGCTGTACAATGGCCGCCGCGTGATGGGCCTGGCCGGTATGTTTGCCACTGCCGGCAACGATAGCCGAACGCGTACAGGCTTCTACGTTAGAAAGTATATCAACTATAAGGCGGACCAGGCTACCTGCGGATTATACCAAAGCGTGCAAAGCTGGATAGACATGCGTTATGCCGAGGTGCTGCTCAACAGGGCGGAAGCGGCGATGGAGCTGGGCACGGCGGACAAGACGGCGGACGCGCTCAATGTGATCAACCAGCTGCGGGACCGCGCCGGCGCTGCGCCGGCAGGCGCCAACATCACCATTGATACGGTGCGTAACGAGCGCATGAAAGAACTCGCGTTTGAACACCATAGCTGGTGGGACCTCCGCAGATGGCGTATAGCCGACAAGGTGCTGGATAATACCCGTTTCTATGGCATCTACCCTTATTGGATAGAAAACGAAAACAAGTACATCCTGCTGAAGCAGGAAGAGATGGGGCACCGCAGCTTCTTTTTTGAAAAGAAATGGTATTACGAGCCGCTGCCGGGAGGCGAGTTGGGTAAGAATCCTAACCTCTATCCCAATAACCCCGGTTACTAATTTTTAAACTTTAGCATTATGAAACGATTAATAAACGGCCTCCTCGTTGCAGCCATGTGCTGTATGGCAACGTCCTGTTCCAAAAAGGACAATTATGCAGGGCCGGATGCGACTTTCTCCGGGAACCTTATCAACAGCGTAACGGGCAAAAATCTGCTCACGGAAACCGGCGGCTTCCAGGTACAGCTGGAAGAACTCAGCTGGAGCAGCACGCCCGCGCCCTATAATATTCCTGCCAAGCCGGATGGCAGCTTCAGGGATACGCGCATTTTCAGTGGTCATTACCGCGTAGTGCCGCGTAACGGCGCTTTCTGGCCGGTGGATACCGTGGAGCTGGACATTGCCGGCAATACGACGAAAGACTTTACCGTAACGCCTTACCTGGAAATTAAAAACTTCAGCTGGAAGCTTAACGGTACCACCCTGCAGATGACGTTTAACCTCTTTGCGCCTAAGGCAGCGGGATTGCCAAAGGTGCTGGATGTGCAGCCTTTCGTCAACAACACGCCGTTTGTAGGCAGCGGCGCTACTATCTATGACGTCTATACGGGGCCGAATATTTTAGGGATCAACGCCAGCTACAGCGATGATATGGCCAAGACCTCCTATACGGTAACGGTGCCCAACCTGCTGAGCGGCCGCACCTTCTACGCACGTGTAGGCGTGCGCGTGGACGACAGCAATAAAAAGTTTAATTACTCAGAAATAGTCAGGGTGGATGTACCCTGATGGTTCTTCATACAGCAGGAGAGGGGCGTCTGCCCTTCTCCCCTTTAAGATATCATTTAGCCCAATCAGATAATATAACCAATACATGGAAATGCATTTGAAAAAAAATTACAGGAGCGTACTCCGCTCCATGCTTGCCGGATCTTTGTTTACAGTCGCGGCAGCCCTGGCCGCCGCAGATTGCCAGGCGCAGCAGAATCCTTTTGTCAGGGACATCTACACGGCAGACCCTTCCGCGCATGTATGGGCGGATGGCCGGCTCTACGTGTATCCTTCCCACGATGTGGCGCCGCCGAAGGGTTGCGACCTGATGGACCGCTATCATGTGTACTCCACGGATGATATGATCCACTGGAAGGATCACGGGGAGATATTGCATTCCGGCCAGGTGCCCTGGGGCCGTAAGGAAGGCGGATTTATGTGGGCGCCGGACTGCGCGTATAAAAACGGCGTGTATTATTATTACTTTCCCCATCCCAGCGGGACGGACTGGAACAAGACCTGGAAAATAGGCGTGGCCACGAGTACCAAACCGGCGAGTGATTTTAAAGTGCAGGGCTACATCGAAGGATTGGAATCCCTGATTGATCCGTGCGTGTTTGTGGATGACGACGGGCAGGCTTACTTTTATTACGGTGGCGGGGGCAAATGCATGGGAGGCAAGCTGAAAGAGAATATGGTAGCCATCGACGGGGAGATGCAGCCCATGGAAGGGCTGGTGGATTTCCACGAGGCTACCTGGGTGCATAAACGCAACGGGATCTATTACCTTTCTTATTCGGATAACTATGATAAAGACGGGAAGCATAACCGTTTGTGTTACGCGATGAGTAAGAGCCCGCTGGGCCCCTGGGAGTACAAGGGCGTGTATATGGCCTCTACGGACAGTTATACCAACCACGGTTCCATCGTGGAGTACAAAGGGCAGTGGTATGCGTTTTACCACAACAGCTCCTTATCGCACCACGACTGGCTCCGCAGCATTTGCGTGGACAAGCTTTACTACAATCCAGATGGTACTATTCAGCTGGTGAAGCAAACAACAGGTAAGTAAACTTTTGCTTTGCGGTAGCATCCAGTTAATCTTAAGCAGCAACGCAACGTTACCTGTGCGGCCCTGGCTGATCAGTGGCGGCGCCGTTGCGCAGCAGGGTAAATAACCAGTACCCTTTAAAAACCACGGGGAGCCGGCATACCGCCTTGCAAATCCCATTGCCCGGCCGGGACCACCGCTCCCCGTGCAATTAAATCTCTCCCCAAAAAAATAAGAAAATAACAAAGAGGCGATTGCGCCTCCTATCCGCCGAACTGCCGCAGGTGATGGTCCGTATGCTTATAGGCCAGGATGCCTACCTGGGCGCCGGTCATTTTCCCGAAGAAGGGGTGCATGATGGGGGTATCCGCATGCTGCTCATGTTCCTGCAGGAGGGTGATCCATTTGGCCTTTAATTCGGGGAAGGTTTGTACCACGTTGCCGGAGACTTTTAAGGACGGATCGGTAGGAGTGCTGCGTTTCAGCGGCTCATCGTTTTTGGTGAGGGAGCGGAGCGCCATCCTGCCGAAGATCTTGCCTATGAGGTTCTGGCGAAATTGGGATTTGTTGAGCGCCAGGTCCTCCCAGAGGATGCAATGGTACATCATCTGGTGGATGGTCATTTTGCCCCACTGTGCGGGGTTTGTTTCCTGTAATGCCTGAATGCGGGTGATCAGTGCAGCGCGGTCCGCCGCATTATGAATTGTTTTCATGGTATGTTTTTCAACTGGTCAAAATTACCGACTGCCCCTGTTGCGCAAGCGGGGCGAGTGCGACTTAAAGTGGGGTAAATGCGACGGCCCCTTTCTGCTCCTGGAATCGGTTGAAATGTGGCAGGTATCAGACTAACCCTTATATATTTCCGACCCCTGGTTTGCATAATTGTCCCCTTCTGATTACTTTAGCGGCTGTGTTAAAATAAATTTCATGCGATTGAAATGCCATTACCTGTTGTTGTTGGTATTGCCGTTATCCGTTTTTGCCCGGCAGGGCCAGGATTTGCGGCTTTGGTACAAAACCCCTGCCCGTCATTTTGAAGAAGCGCTGCCCATCGGCAATGGCCGCATGGGCGCCATGGTGTACGGCGGCGTTGAAACCGAACGGTTATCCCTGAACGAAGAAACGTTATGGTCCGGCGGCCCGGTGGACCCGCATATGAACCCCGCCGCCAAAAACTACCTGCCGGCCGTAAGGGAAGCCTTGTTCCGCGAGGATTACCGGGCAGCGGATTCCCTGATGAAGTTCATGCAGGGGAAGTATTCGGAATCGTATATGCCGCTGGGCAACCTCTTGCTGGAGGTAAATCACGGCGGCAAACCGGTAACGAATTACCAGCGCAGCCTGGATATACAGCGGGCCGTCAGCACGGTGAGCTATGAGGTGGATGGCGCCAGGTATAAAAGAGAATATTTTGTTTCCTACCCGGACCAGGTGATGGTGATCCGGCTGACGGCCACGGGCAAGGGTACACTGAACCTGGCAGCCAGGTTTAACAGCCTGCTCCTGCACCAGGCCACTGCGGGGAAGGGGCAGCTCACGCTGAAAGGGTTTAGCCCGGTGCATGTGGAGCCGAACTACCGGAATTCCGCCAACCCGGTGATCCAGGACACGGCCCATGCCATGCGCTTTACGGCGATGCTGAAAGTGCTGCAATCCGATGGAAAGCAGGAGTGGAAGGATAGTACCTTGCGGATATCCGGCGCCGGGGAAGTAGTGCTGCTCCTGTCTATGGCTACGAGTTATAACGGCATCGATAAAAATCCCGGTACGCAGGGCAGAGATGAAATGCGGCTGGCGGGCGATTACCTGGAAAAGGCTGCTGCGGTGAAATACCCGGCGTTGTACAGCCGGCACGAAAAGGATTTCAGGAAGTATTTTGACCGGGTATATTTTCATTTGGGAGATAGTAACCTGCAGCAGCTCACCACGGCTGAGCGACTGCAACGTTTTTCCCAGGGGCAGACGGACAATGGGCTGATTGCGCTTTACTATCAATACAGCAGGTACCTGCTCATCAGCTCCTCCCGGCCGGGCGGCATTGCCGCCAATCTGCAGGGAATCTGGAATGAGGCCCTGCGGGCGCCCTGGAGCAGTAATTTCACGACGAACATCAACGCGGAGATGAACTATTGGGGCGTGGAAACCGGCAACCTGTCCGAATTCCATGAGCCCCTGCTGAGTTTGACGGAGCGGCTGCAGCGCAGCGGCGCCGTCACTGCAAGAGATTATTACAACTGCGGCGGCTGGGCGTGTAACCATAACACGGACCTCTGGGCGATGACCAATCCCGTTGGCGCTTTTGGGGAAGGCGATGCGCAGTGGGCCAGCTGGCCCATGGGAGGCGTATGGTTAAGTACGCACCTGGCGGAGCATTACGCGTTTACTGGCGACAAGCAGTTCCTCGCTGAGAAGGCGTTGCCGGTGATGGAAGGCGCGGTGCAGTTTTGCCTGGACTTTTTGGTGAAGGATAAAAAAGGTTACCTGGTAACGGCGCCGGCTACTTCGCCTGAAAATATTTACATCATACCTGCCACCGGCTATCATGGCGCGGTGGCCTATGGCGCTACGGCAGACCTGGCGATGATCCGGCAGTTATTTACGGATTACCTGCAGGCAGCGGCAGCCCTGAACATGCAACGGCCGCTGGTAAAGCAGGTGCAGGCCGCCTTGCAGCAACTCTATCCCTACCAGGTGGGTAAAAAAGGCAACCTGCAGGAATGGTATTACGATTGGGAGGATCAGGACCCGCATCACCGGCATTTGTCGCATTTATTTGCCGCCTATCCCGGCAACAGTATTACGACTACGGCCACGCCTACACTGGCGGACGCCGTGCGTAAATCCCTGGAGATACGCACCAACGACGGCACGGGCTGGGCCATCACCTGGCGCATTAATTTATGGGCGCGGCTCCGCAACGGGGAGCGGGCTTACGATGCGCTGAAGAAGCTGCTGCGTTTCATTGGTAACGAAGGCGGTATTAAGATGACCGGCGGCGGCACGTATGCCAACCTGTTCTGCGCGCATCCGCCGTTTCAGATAGATGGTAATTTTGGCGGCGGGGCCGGTATTGCGGAAATGCTGCTGCAAAGTCACCAGGGCTTTGTGGAGCTGCTGCCGGCATTGCCGGCGGAATGGGCTGATGGAACGGTAAAAGGCTTATGCGCCAGGGGAGGATTTGAGGTGAGCATGCAGTGGGAGCAGGGGCGGTTAAAAAGCGCAGAGGTGCTCTCCCGCAACGGCGGAAAGCTGCTGGTGAAGTATGGCGGTCAGCAGCGGGAAATGGCCACCGTGGCCGGGAAGAAGTATGACATCCGGTTCCGGTAAGATCCGGGAGGCAGCTTGATTTTCGTATATGCGGGATGGTTATATGCCGGTACGAGCGGTATATAGTTGATTGATGACAGAACAAATGTATATATTTGTAATGAGAAAGGAGTCTGCCACAGATTTCTCTTCATTGCACACAAAATAACTATTACCACGACCTGGAAACAATGGAATTATCTTTAGCTAACCGTAACTTTTGCCTCTTTCTGCTGACCCAGTTCCCTTTTGCCTCTAGCGATGACCTGGAAATAATGCTATCCGATTACCTGTTTGAACATTTTGACATGCCTTCCGAGGATTGGTTTACTGAACTGACGGGCTCAGAGGAGGAAGAGCCCTGGAACGGCTATACCTATGCGCATCCGTTGAACGGCCAGGTGACCTTCTACGCGGAGTTTCATCCGCATGAAACCGTGTACTTTTTCAATGATACCTACCTTGGCAATACCGGCGGCCATTTTCACCTGTCCCTCTTTAGCTGGGAAGAGCTGAAAGCTATTACGGAGAAGGCCACGCAAAACCGCTCCCTTTTATTTTTACTCCTGCTGCCGCTCGCCGTGGGCAATGCCGCTGAACAGGCGGAAATTGAAGCGGAGATTGCGCAGCACCTGCAACAAACCAGTTTGCAGCTGAATGCGGAGCAGCTGGGCCTGATCACGAAATTTCTCAGTCGCCACCTGATCTTTGAAGATCATGAGCAGAATGTATTTGAGGAACTGAAAAATGTAGGTCCCGTGATTAACCGCAGCCATTCTGAAAGGAGCCGGAAGAAGGAGGACGAGGAGTTGGCGGCCGTGAATGAAACGATCCGGTTGGCGTTGGGATTGATGTAACAACCGCAAACGGACACCATTTGTCCGGATGCGGACAAACTACCATTCCTGCCCATATTGATACTCAACCACATAGCTGCCTGGCATAAACCCTGCGATGACGTATATTTATGCAAATGAATTTCCGTAACCTGAAATTTGCCTGGCGCAACCTGTGGAAGGACCGCTTCTACTCACTGCTCAACGTGACAGGGTTGGCCGTGGCCATGGCCGCCTTCCTGCTGATCATGCAATATGTGAAGTTTGAAAGGAGTTATGAAAACTGCTATCCGGATGCGGATAACATCTGGCGCGTTACGCTCAACCTCTACAAGGACGGCGCCTTTGTGACCACCGATTGCGAAACGCATCCTCCCCTGGCCGCGCAGCTGAAGCAACAAATGCCGGAAGTAAAGGATGTGGTGCGCATACAGCGTATAGGCGAAAGCGAAGTGACTACCTCCACGCACCAGGCCTTCCTGGAAGACGGTTTGTACGCCGTGGATCCGTCCGTATTTTCCATCTTCCCCCAGCGATTTATTGCCGGCGATCCGCAGAAGGCCCTGCGGGGCCCGATGGAAGCCGTACTAACGGCCTCGACTGCACGACGCTACTTCGGCAATGCTGACCCGGTGGGGAAGTCGCTGGTGCTGCGTGGCAACACCCTCACCGTCACCGGCGTCATAGCGGATATGCCTCCCAATACACACCTGCGGATGAACGTGCTGATGCCTCTCCGGATCGTAGAGAAATTCGGTATTTTATTAGACAGCTGGGGAGGCAACAACAACTACCTCTACCTGCAAATGCGGCCGGGTACGGACCTGCAGGCGTTTAACCGCAAGCTGTGGGCCTTTAGCGCAGCGCATCCGCAGCTGAAAGACAAGCGCTATGTAGCGGAAACCATCAAGTCCATTCACCTGTACTCTAAAAAATCCTTTGAGCCGGACGTTAACGGGGACGCACAAACGGTGCGCTTCCTGCTGATCGTGGCTTACCTGCTGCTGCTCATCGGCATTATCAATTACGTAAATCTCACCACCGCCCGTTCGGCATCGCGACTAAAAGAAGCGGGCATCAAAAAAATACTGGGCGCCTCCCGCTGGGCGGTCATCCGGCAATTCCTCGCGGAATCCCTGCTGATCAACCTCCTGGCGTTTGCTGTGGCGCTGCTGCTGATATGGGCGGCTATTCCGTTTTATAACAATATCGTCGGCAATGCCGCTACTACGGGCATCTTTACCAACCCGCAGTTCTGGCTGACCTGCGTGGCATTGTTCATTGTAAACGGGCTGCTGTCAGGGTTGTATCCGGCTTACGCCATGTCGTCCGCCAATATGGTGAGCGCGCTTAGCCGCAGCTTTACCGGCAACCTGCAAGGGGGCGGCCTGCGGAAAATACTCGTGGTGGGGCAGTTTACCATCGCGTCCGTAGTGCTGGTAGCCTCCCTGGTGATGTATAAGCAGCTGTCGTTTATGAAGCAGCAAAGCCTGGGTATGAATACGGACCAGGTGCTGGTCGTCGGCGCGCCGAACCTGCTGAACGATTCGACCAGCTACCGCGCATTCAAACAGGAACTCCGGCAACTGGCCCGGGTGGAAAAGGTGAGCCTTGCGGGCTGTATGCCTGGCCTGGGGCTGGAAACGCTGTCCACTACCTCCAACGTTACCCGCCTGGGAGATACTCGGGCATCCAGCTATAACTACTACCTGTACGGCATTGACGCTGACTTTATACCCGTGCTGGACCTGCAGCTGCTGGCAGGGCGCAACTTCATTCCCGGCAGCGATAATCACCTGCGGGTGATCATCAACGAGGAAGCTTGCAGGCTACTGGGCTTTGAGCGCCCGGAAGCGGCAGTAGGGCAGCAGCTTAACTTCTGGGGAGGTCAATCTACCGTTGTAGGCGTCATTAAAAATTTCCACCAGCGCTCTTTGAAAGAAGCGCTGCTGCCCATGATCTTTCCGTTCATTAATAACGAAGCCAGCTACTTTGCGGTGAAGATGAGCAGCCAGGATATCCGTGGTACCCTCTCGTCCGTCGAAGCGGTCTGGAAGCGGATGTTTCCCGATCATCCCCTCCGGTATTTTTTCATGGACGATGCCTTTAACCAGCAATACCAGGCGGACGAACGGCTGGCGCAGCTGATCAACATCTTCTCCGTATTTACCCTGTTTGTGACCTGCCTGGGGCTGATGGGGCTGGCGGCATTCAACGTATCCCGCCGTACCCGCGAAATCGGTATCCGTAAAATACTGGGGTCCAGCGTGGCCGGCATCATCGGGTTGCTGACGAAGGATTTCATCCGCCTGGTTTTGGTGGCCATCGTCATCGCTACCCCTGTTGCCTGGTGGGCGATGAACGCCTGGCTGCAGGATTTCGTGTACCGGATCAGTATTCCCTGGTGGGTGTTTGCCGTCACCGGCGGATTGATGATGGTGGTGGCCGTAGGGACTATCGGTTTGCAATCCGTGAAGACGGCGATGATGAACCCGGTGAAGAGTTTGCGAAGCGATTGAGTATCCCGGTAGCTTCGATGGCGAGGCTGCGCCCGCAGCCCCGCCCATTTCTAATAAATTTCTAATCCCATTCTACACCCGCTCTAACCCCCCGCCACTAACCCCGCTTTTACCTTTGCAACCGCCAACGGGAAATATTTGTTCCCCCGTAAACAGAACCTCTGCCAGAATTGTTCTTGTTCGGATACGGCGCCGGCTACACTGTTATTTTTTTGAGTGTCAGGGAGAGATATAGCACCGGCGCCTGATAACCTGCAACGTATGGCCTGTTGGCTTAAATGCAAAAATCCAATAGCATGATGACTATGCAAAGAAAGGTTGCCCTGATCACCCTCCTGGGAATGGCGCCTTTCATGACTATGAGCGCACAAACGCAAATGACACTCAGAGAGGCCCTGCACATGGTAAAAGCAAATAACCCCTTCCTGAAGCCCGAACGCCTGAATACCGGCATCGCACAGGCGGATGTGGTCACCGCAGGGCTACGGCCCAACCTCAGTTTGAACAACCAGACCCTCCAGCTGATCCGCGACCGCGACTTTGCGACAGGCACGCAGTTTTCCAACCCGCATAACCGCCAGGTATGGTGGCAGCTGACCAAACAGTTCCAGCTGGCGAACCAGCGGAAATACAAACAGGAAGTAGCAGGCCAGAACGTTATGGTTACCGCCAGCAACTACCGGGAACTGGAGCGCAACCTCCTGCTGGACGCCGGCGTTAAGTGGCTGGATGTATGGTACAACAAGCGCACGTTGGAACTGATCGACGAGGCGCGCACCAATATTGATACGCTGGTGGGTATTCAGCAGATCCGCCTTAAAAACCAGGTCATCAGCACCAGCGACCTTGCCCGCACCCAGCTCCTGCAGGAGCAGTATGAATTGCAATCCAAAAACGTGGACCAAACCTACCGCAACGAGCTGCAAAACCTCCGGCTGATGCTCGGCAGTGCGGACAGCGTCACCGTCAATGATACAGACTCCATTTTCACCATGCAGCTGGCCCCGGCGCTGGACAGCCTCCTCGCGCTATCCTACGCCAGCCGCGCGGATGTGGAAGCGGCCAAAGCCAACATCGAATTGTCCAAAAGCAATGTCAGGCTGCAACGCTCCCTCGCCGTGCCCGTGCCGGAGCTGGGGGTGATTTATAACCCGCAGAACACCGTGCCCTATGTAGGCTTCTTCGGCACGATCGACCTGCCGTTCTTCAGCCGCAACCAGGGGGAAATTAAAAAGTCGAAACTACTGCTGGAACAATCGCAGCAACGCCTCTCCGCCGTGCAGATGCAGGTGCAAACGGAAGTGCAGACTTCCCTGCGGGCCTACCAGGTCAGCAAGGAAACCGTGGAGAAGTACAGCGGCATCCTCAGTAAATCCCAGCAGGTGCTGGAATCCGTGAAATATGCCTATACCCGTGGCGGTACTACCATCATCGATTTCCTGGAAGCCCAGCGCAACTGGTTCGATACGGAAAAACTCTACTGCGACGCGCTGTATAACTACCGTAAAAGTTACCTGCAACTGCTTTGCGTAACCGGATTGATTAATCAACTATAACGAGCAACATGAAAAGGCTTTGCTTCATCTTAATAGCAGCACAGGGGCTGGGCATGCTCGCCTCCTGCGGCTCCTATGAGTCCCCGAAAGCCCCGGCGCATCCGGATACCAAGCCGGAGGTGACGGACAGCGGCGCGGTGATTCGCTTTCCTTCGGATAGCGTTACCCTCGGCTTTTTTAAAACGGTCACCATCACCCAGGGGGATATTAATACGGAACTCACGGCGCCGGCCAGGGTAGTGGCTACCGTAGCCCCTTCCTCTGAAAATGCGGACCAGAACCTCGTGCTCTTCGACGCGCCGGACCTCACGGTCAACTACACGGAAATGCTGCAACACATCATCAGCATCCGGCAGAAAGGCAGTATCATCCAGCAACGCAAAGCGATCATCGCGCAAAAGCAGATAGAGCTGGACCGCTTCCAGGACCTCGCCGCACACGGCGCCGGCACAGGCAAGGATGTATCAGACGCGAAGACGGACCTCATCGCCGCGCAGACGGACCTGGCCCTGGCGCAGACGGACCTCAACAACGAAAAGACGGCCATCCTCGAACATGAGTCCCGCCTGAAAATGGCCGGCTTCGAGCCGCAGGAACTCATGAAGGCGCGGGTAGGAAAAGTATGGGTGATATGCGATATGCCGGAAATACAGGTCACGAAAGTAAAGAAAGGCGGCAGCTGCCAGTTACAGTTCACTTCCTACCCGGATATGACCTTCAGCGGTACGATCGAAAGCGTAGGAGAGGTGGTGGACAATATAACGCGCATGGTTAAACTGCGTATAGGCGTGCAGGATCCCAAAGGCTTACTCCGCGCGGGAATGTACGCGAACGTTAGCTTCGGTATCGACGAAGGCAACAGCCTTTCCGTACCTAAGGAGGCGCTGCTCACCGTCCAGGGCAAGGATTATGTGTTCGTGAAAAAAGACGCAAGGACCTTCGGGCGGCAGGAAGTATTGTCCGGCCCGCAGGTAGGCAACCGCATCATCCTGTACCGCGGCGTGCAGGCCGGCGACCAGGTAGTTACCGATGGCGCCATGCAGTTAAAAGGTATTTCATTTGGCTACTAAAACACCCGTCATGCTACAGGCACAGCTTTTTATAGACAGAGATGACATGCATGGTTCTCAACCCCTGTACGAGTTCATCATGCACTTACTGCTCCACAGCAACATCAAAGGCGCTACGGCCTACCGCGGCGTGATGGGCTTTGGCGCGAACCAGCAAATGAAAAGGCCCGACCAGATATTTTCCTTTGATGAACCGCCCATCATGATCACGTTCATCGACGATGAGCAGAAAGTGCAGGACGTGCTGCGCGCGCTGCGGCAGGAATTTACAGGCGGTTTTATTGTGACTCACCAGGTACACCTATTTGAACCATGATCCGGAACATACTTATATTTTCATTACGCAACCGCTGGGCCGTGATCATCGCGGCGCTGGTATTGTCCGCCATCGGCTACTGGTGCTTCACGCAGCTCAAGATCGAAGCCTATCCCGACATTGCAGATACCAACGTGATCGTGGTGGCGCCCTACGAAGGCCGCGCCGCTGAAGAGGTAGAGCAACAGGTTACCATCCCCATCGAACGCGCGCTCAACAACGTGCCGGGCGTGCTGGACCGGCGCAGCCGCACCATCTTCGGGCTCTCCGTGGTGCAGCTTACCTTTAAGGATGGTACGGACGATTATTTTGCCCGCCAGCAGGTGATAGAACGCATCTCCACCATGGAGCTGCCGGACGGCGTAACGCCGGAGCTGGCGCCGCTGACCACCGCCGTAGGAGAGATTTACCGTTACGTGGTGGAAGCGCCGCCTAATTTTTCGCCCATGGAGCTGCGGGACCTGCAGGACTGGGTGATACGCCCTGCCATCCTGCAGGTGCCGGGCATTGCCGATGTTACCAACTTCGGCGGGCCGCTGAAACAATTTCATATCCTCACCTCGCCGGAAAAGCTGCGCAAGTACAACCTTACCCTGCAATCCGTCATAGACGCCGTGCAAAAAAATAACCTCAATACCGGCGGCAACGTGATGGAGCGGGGCGGGCAGGGCTTTGCCGTGCGCGGCCTGGGCGCCATCCGCTCGGAGAAGGATATCCAGAACATCGTACTCACCGCCGTTAACGGCACGCCCGTGTATATACGCGATGTGGCCACCGTGGAAATAGCGCCGCCGCCGCCATCCGGCGTGCTGGGTTACGCCGTGCCGGACGAAAAGCTGGATAAGATCGGCTCCCCGGAAGGCATCATCCTCCTGCGCCGGGGCGAAAATCCCAGCGAAGTGCTGAAAGTGCTGAAACAAAAAATTGCAGACCTCACCGCCACCGAGCTGCCGGAAGGCGTAAAGCTGCGGGTGTTGTACGACCGGAGCTTCCTCATCGACCATTCCCTGGAAACGGTATCGCATACACTGTTTATGGGCGTGAGCATCGTGGTGATTGTGCTGATGTTTTTCCTCGGCAGCATACGCTCCGCGCTGGTGGTAACGGCCACCATTCCGTTTGCATTGCTTTTTGCGTTTATACTAATGCGGCTCACCGGCATCCCGGCCAACCTGTTATCCCTCGGGGCGATCGACTTCGGGATCATTGTAGACGGGGCCTGCGTGATGGCGGAACACCTGATCCGCCGCTACCGTACGGCCACCGAGGAGGAGAAGCGGGGCGGCGTCATGCGCGTCACCCTGCAGGCAGCGCAGGAAGTAGGCCGGGAAATATTTTTCTCCGTGACCATTATCATCCTTGGCTATACGCCGATTTTGCTGATGACCCGCGTGGAAGGAAAACTGTTTTCGCCCATGGCCCTCACCCTGGCCTTTGCCGTCATAGGCGCCATGATCTGCGCGCTCACCTTAATCCCGGTACTGATTTCATTTGCCTATAAAAACGCTTTGTCTACCGATAAGCCTATTAAGGCCCACCGCAACATTGTGTTGGATAAGGTGGAGAAATGGTACGCCCGCTCCCTGAATTTCTTTCTTCGCTTCCACAAACAAACGGTGCTGGCAGCCGGCTTACTGGTATTGCTGCTGATGGGCCTTGGCAGCGCGTTAGGTACGGAATTCTTACCCGAGCTGGATGAAGGATCGATCTTCATGCGCTCCTTCCTGCCCGCAGGGGTGACGATCCAGGAGAACGCGAAGATAGCGCCGAAGATCAGGGAGGTGATCGGGAAATACCCGCCGGTGAAATACGTGATCACGCAAACCGGGCGTAACGACGATGGTACGGACCCCTTCCCGCCGAACAGGACGGAAATCCTCGTGGGGCTAAAGGACTATAAGCTTTGGAGCGATACCATTTCCAAAAAGGAGCTGGTACGGCGCATACAGGCGGATTTGGAGCGCAATATCCCCGGGGCAAGCTTTAACTCCGGCCAGCCCATCATCGACCAGGTGATGGAAATTGTAACCGGCAGCGCGGCGGATCTGGCCATCTCCATCGTGGGGGACGACCTGGAAATGATGCGCCGCAAGGCGGATAGTATAGCCCTTATCGTTAGGGGCACCGAGGGCGCCGCTTCCGTGAATATTGAGCAGGAAGGCACCCAGGCGCAGCTGGCCATCCACATCAACCGGGAAAACGCCGCGCGCTTTGGCATTAACGTCAGCGATATCCAGAATATGATAGAAGCGGCCATCGGCGGGCGGGCCGTGGGAACCATTTACAACGGGACGAAACGGTATGACATGGTGGTCCGCTATCTCCCCGAAAACAGGAACTCCATCGATGTGATTAAAACCTTGCAGGTGCCCAGCGCCACGGGTGGACTCATACCCCTGGAGCAACTGGCGGATATCCGCTTCGTGGACGGGCAAACGAACATCTACCGCATCGACGGCAAGCGCATGATCACCGTGCGCACCAACGTCCATAACCGCGACCAGGGTTCTTTTGTGAAGGAGCTGCAGGAAAAGATCGGCAGGCAGATTCACGTGCCCAAAGGGTACAGCATCATCTACGGCGGCCAATACGAAAACCTGGAACGCGCCGGCAAACAGCTGCTGATCACCATTCCGCTGACCATCGTGATTGTATTCGTATTCCTCTTCATGC
Organism: Chitinophaga sp. CB10; assembly: GCA_001870995.2. GTDB lineage: Bacteria > Bacteroidota > Bacteroidia > Chitinophagales > Chitinophagaceae > Chitinophaga. Next base: position 101,623 of record MLAV02000004.1, on the reverse strand, counting down.
TGTTTAAAAACATGAAACATACTTTCGTGACCATGAGCTGCATCCTCGTGGCGATGGCGGGCGGCATCGTAGCCCTGTTCATACGCGGCTATCACTTCAACGTATCCGCCGGCGTGGGCTTTGTGTCGATATTCGGGATTTCCGTGATGGCAGGCGTGTTGCTCGTGTCCGCCCTGAACCGGGAAATTTATAAATCCGCCCTGACGGTACGGGCCTCCGTACAAAAAGTATCGGTCGACCAGCTGAAAGCCATCATGATGATGCTCATCGTCGCTATCATCGGCCTGATGCCGGCCGCGCTGAGTACCGGCATTGGTTCGGACGTACAGCGCCCGCTGGCAACGGTGATCATCGGCGGGCTGACCTCCACGCTGCTGTTTGTGCCGGTGGTCATCCCATCCCTTTACTATTGGTTGGAAAGCAATGGATATAAGCCGGGTAGTAAGCCTGCAGCGGAACCGGAGGAATAAGAATTGTCCGCATGTTGTAATAATGTCTTTTTTATTAAATTACAGCCTTGTAATCATCCGCAACGCCCGGCCAGGGCGGCGGAAAACCGGGAGCATGTTTAGGAAGACGGTCCAAGTACCGTCCGCCGCTTATTTCCAACGACAAATCAATTACTGTTTATGATTAAGACAAAAGGTTATGCTGCACAAAGTGCAGGAGCAGACCTGGCTGAATGGGCATTTGAACGCAGGGAAGTAGGACCGCACGATGTGCAGTTCGATATCCTCTACTGCGGCGTGTGCCACTCCGATCTGCACCAGATCCGCGACGACTGGTTCCCCGGCATTTACCCGATGGTGCCAGGGCACGAGATTGTAGGAAGGATCGTAAAAGTGGGCGAGCAGGTAACTAAATTCAAAGTGGGCGAACTGGCCGGCACCGGCTGTATGGTGGATTCCTGCGGGAAATGCCACAACTGTAAGGATGGTTTGGAGCAGTATTGCGACCATGGCAACATCCAGACCTATAACGCCATCAATCACTACACGGACGGGATGCCTACCTACGGCGGTTATTCCAAAACCATCGTGGTGAAGGAAGATTTCGTGCTGCGCATCCAGGAAGGCCAGCCGCTGGCCAATGTAGCGCCGCTGCTGTGCGCCGGCATCACCACTTATTCCCCGCTGCGCCACTGGAAAGTGGGCAAAGGCCATAAGCTGGCGGTATTGGGCCTGGGCGGCTTAGGCCATATGGCTGTGAAATTCGGCGTAGCATTTGGCGCGGAAGTGACCGTGTTGAGTACTTCCCCTTCCAAAGAAGCGGATGCTAAAAAACTGGGCGCGCATAACTTCCTGCTCACGTCCGACAAGGCGCAGTTTGAAGCCGCGCAAAATTCGTTTGACTTCATCCTGGATACCGTGAGTGCGCAGCATGATATCGCAGCGTATATGTCCCTGTTGAAGACGAACGGCACGCATATTTGCGTGGGGGTACCTCCTGAGCCTTCGCAGATACCTCCGTTTGCCCTGATCGCGGGCCGTAAGAGCGTAGCGGGTTCTATGATCGGCGGTTTGCCTGAAACACAGGAAATGCTGGACTTCTGCGCGGCAAATAATATTGTTTCCGATGTGGAAGTGATTGATATCAAGGATATCGCGACCGCGTATGAGCGCATGCTGAAGGGCGATGTGCGCTACCGCTTCGTGATCGATATGGCGACTTTGTAGGATTTTTTCTCGCAAAGATGCATAAGGAGCAGAGAGCGCAGAGGGGCGGATTTTTTTCTCGCAAAGGGGCATAAGGGGCAGAGAGCGCAGAGGGGCCTGCGGCCCTGGGCGGATTTTTTTCTCGCAAAGATGCATAAGGGGCAGAGAGCGCAGAGGGGGATGTTGGTTAATTTTCTATAAATGAAAAAAGAATATTCTTAACAAATAAAAAACAGGTCTTTGCGTTCTCTGCTCCTTATGCATCTTTGCGAGCAAGGAATAAGCACCTTATCTTTGGCACATGTACCAGGCAATTGATCAGTTTGTAGATAAATGTATTACGCTCACGGCGGAAGAGCGGGAGTACTTCCATTCCCTGCTCAAATTCCGGCGGGTGCGTAAACGTACTTACCTGTTGCAGGAAGGAGAGGTTTGCGACTTTGAAGCCTTTATCGTAAAAGGTTGTGTGAAAACGTATTTCCTTAGCGACGATGGCACCGAAACCATCCTGTCCTTTGCGGTGGAAAACTGGTGGGTGAGCGACTTGTACAGCTTCACCGAGCAGAAACCTTCCAATATGTTTATCGAAACCCTGGAAGACAGCGAGTTGCTGCTGATCGATTACAAAAGCAAGCAGCAACTGTTTGAGCGGGTGCCAAAATTTGAAACCATGTTCCGCTTGCTGGTGCAGCGCTCCCTGTTCGCGTTGCAGCGCCGCTTCCATAGCCTCGTATCGCAAACGGCGGAGCAGCGCTATATTGCGTTTACGGAAAAATACCCCGAGATCGTACAGCGGGTCCCTCAAAACCAGATTGCCCGCTACCTGGGCGTGTCCCCGGAGTTTTTAAGTAAAGTGCGGGGCGCCATGCATAAAAAAAGGTAAGCCGGTTAAGGCTTACCTGAATACCAGCCGGTTTGCTTCTTTGATTTCGTCTATCGTAATCGTATGGCCCATCTGAGGATATATCGTTGCGGTTACGTCAGCCCCCATTTGTTGCAACAGATCAGCGGACGCATGTACCCTTGCTACCGGTACGTGGAAGTCAGGGTCGCTGCTGCCGATATAGACCGGCGTTTGCTCAAAGTTTCCTTTATAGTTTTCCGGGTAGATGCGATCGCCGATGAGGCCACCGGTAAAAGCTACTATACCACCGTACCGGGCGGCATGCCGGGTGGTAAATTCCAGCGTCAGGCAGGCCCCCTGCGAGAATCCCAGGAAGTAAATATTTTCTTTTGCGATGCCGGCAGCTACCGTATCCGCTACTACTTCGCTGAGTAAATCCAGCGCGCTGCTGAGCCATGGCTCGTTTTGGGCCGGCGGCGCCAAAAAGGACTGCGGGTACCAGGTGTTACCGGTAGCCTGCGGTGCAATGATCGTATAGTCTTTCACGTTAAGGTGCGGCGCCAACGTGATGATGTCCCTGGCGGATGCGCCCCGGCCGTGGATCATGATCAGCGCTTTCTTTGCGGCTGCAATGGGCGCGCCTGCGGTGATAATATTTTTCTGATGTGCCATTGAATGTTCCTTTTTTTGTAAGGCCTGCATGCAGTGCGCATACAGGCCGTTTCATGGATATGTGTATGGTGTTAAAGCCTATTTCAATACGGGCAATACTTCTTCAATTTCTTTGCGGTGCGGCTCGTATTGTTTCGGGAGCCGCAGGCCAGTGCCCAGTTCGTTCAAAGGCTCGTCTACCGTGAATCCCGGGTTGTCTGTCGCAATTTCAAACAGTACGCCGCCCGGTTCGCGGAAGTAGAGGGAGTAGAAGTAGTCGCGGTCGATTTTAGGCGTGATGTGATGGCCCGCTGCGACGATCTTTTCCCGCAATGCCATCTGTATATCGTCGTTGGCTACACGAAAAGCAACGTGGTGGTTGGTGCCGGCGGCGTTGTGGCCGCGGTCCCCGTCCGGCGTGGCCAGCAGGTCAATGATGTTGGCGTTTTCCACCGTGTCCACCGCAAAGCGGTAGCGGTTGCCTTCCTGTGCCTGCAGCGTATAGCCGAGCAGGTCAGTGAGAACCTTCGCGGTAGCGTCGATGTTTTTCAGCGTGAGGGTAGTGCTGTGGAAGCCTTTGGTGGCGGCGTCTTTTTTGATGTCGGCCGTTTCCCAGGGGAGGCGGTTATCCGCCGCGGGCGTTTCCACGAAGCTCAGCTGCAGGCCGTCCGGATCGCTGAAGCGCAGCACTTTATCGCCAAAGCGCTCGATAGTTTCTTCGTAAGGTACGTTGAACTGTTTGAAGCGCGCTTTCCAGAATTCCAGGCTGCCGGCGGGCACGGTATAGCTGATTTCAGTAGCCATGCCGGTACCGTTCTTGCCCTTGCCGATGTTCTGCCATGGGAAGAAGGTCAGGATCGTGCCGGGCGTGCCGGTTTCGTTGCCGAAGTAAAAGTGGTAAGTGCCGGGATCATCGAAGTTGACGGTTTTTTTCACCAGTCGTTGTCCGAGTACTTTTGTATAGAAATCGAGATTTTGCTGTGCGTTGCCTGCAATTGCAGTGATGTGGTGTAAGCCTAAAATATTGTTGTTCATAGTAATGATTTTAAAAGTTAGATGTCGAATGCCATGCGTATTTCGTTTTCCAGCAGTCCGCTGCCGCCGCCATAGTGGCGGATAACGCGGGTGCCGGCGGCAATGTTTCTTACCTGCGCTTCATCGGCTTCGGTTACGCCGGCGCAAAGCAGGATGCCGTCATAGGCGTTGCGTTGCAGCAGTTGCGCGGCCTCGTCCATGGAAGCGGCGATGGTTCCCTGCCAGCCGTCGTGGCTGTTGATCAGCCGGTGTACCACCTGCATGATTTCCGGATGGTAGCCTATGGCGAGCAGTTGTATGGAAGTTTTGTCTGTCATCATTTTACAATTGAATGTTCATAGGTACGTCTACTACCAGGAGGGTGGCGTTGCCGCTTTTCACCCGTCCGTCAAAGGCGGCGGTTTCGCTGATGCCGAGCGCATCGCCGGCGGAAAGCACGTGTCCGTCTATCTCTACCGTGCCGTCGATTACATATAAATAAGCGCCGTTGCCATTTTGTTGGATCGTGTATTGAAAAGTTTCATCTGCGCTGAAGCGGCCCATGCTGAGGTAGGCGTCCTGGTGGATCATGGCGGCCTTTTCGGACGCTACCGGCGCTACAAAGGTCCCGAACCGGTGATCGAACCATTCGTCTTTCAGCGTGAGGCGGCCGTAGTGCGGCGTTACATTCAGTGCGGACGGATAGATCCAGATTTGCAAAAAGCGTGTAGCCGTGTCCGTTTCATGATTGTACTCGCTGTGGAATACGCCGCTGCCGGTGCTCATCACCTGTATTTCCCCGGCGCGGATCACTTCTTCGTTGCCGAGGTTATCCTGGTGGATGAGGCTTCCTTCCAGCGGGATGGAAATAATTTCCATGTTGTCATGCGGATGCTTGCCGAAGCCTTTCTGCGCTTTCACGATATCGTCGTTGAATACACGCAGCGCGCCAAAGTGAATACGTTTCGGATTGTAGTAATCCCCGAAGCTGAAAGTCTTTTTACTATCCAGCCAGTCGTTGTATTCATGATGCCTGCTGTCTTCTTTATGTAGGATGTACTTGCTCATTTGCGTCGTTGTTTGTGATGTAAAATTGCGAAGAACTGGTCCGGCGGCAAATGAACTGGTTTAAGAACTGGTCTTAATCTAGGTTAAGATTTCCCGGGCAGTGTCCGGTGGGGTGGCGGAAAATTGAAAGTACGGGGCCATGGCAGTGAGCGTTGAATTTGGTGCGTATGGCCGGGAATGTAATGCAGTGAAGGATTAGCTCTTTCTTCCTAAAAATATTAAAATTTATTCTATTTATCGTATTTGTTGTTTTGTTTGTTAATTTTTTGATTTGGGGGATAAAAAAATCGCATCTCTGAAAAAATAATACGTATATTTACACCGGCGTTCTATGAAACTGCCATTTGCTACCACTCTACTCAAATGCCTTCAGCGGCATTTCCCGCCTTTATCCATTCCATAGTTAATTATGATTGAATTTGTATCAACTATCATATAGTTTAACCAACATCTGATTGCTATGAAAAAAAAGGGATTTTTAATCGACATGGATGGCGTGATCTACAAAGGCTCCGAGCCAATTCCCGGCGCTGTAGACTTTATTAACGGACTCAGGGAGCGGGAGCTGCCTTTCCTGTTTCTGACCAATAACAGCCAGCGTACCAGCAGAGATGTATGCTATAAGCTAAACAAGATGGGCTTTAAAGTGAATGAGGAAGATATCTTCACCTGCGCGATGGCGACAGCCCGTTACCTCGCATCCAAAAAAGAAAACGGAACCGCTTATGTAATAGGAGAGGGCGGCCTGCTCACTGAACTTTACAACGCCGGCTATTCTATAGTAGACGATCAGCCTGATTACGTGATCATCGGGGAAGGGCGTACGATTATGCTGGAATCGGTAGACAAAGCGCTGAATATGATTATGAAAGGCGCGAAGTTAATCGCCACCAACCTGGACCCGAACTGCCCCGTGGCGGACGGTAAGTACCGCGCCGGCTGCGGCGCCCTCGTAGCCATGCTGGAATGCGCCAGCGGCGTAAAAGCTTTCAGCGTAGGCAAGCCCAGTCCTGTTATGATGCGCATGGCCCGCAAAGCCCTGCAACTCACGACGGACGAAACGGTGATGATCGGCGATACCATGGGCACCGATATCCTCGGCGCCGGCTCCATGGGCTTCACTACCGTGCTGACGCTCACGGGCGTCACCCGCCGGGAAGACCTCGAACACTTCGGCTACGCGCCTGATTTTATCATCGAGTCCATCAAAGACCTGCTGAATGACAACTTGTTTGAACGTGTGATTGGTCGATCGCTCGTACCAGCAGAATATTAGAAATAGCTGCTGTAAAAACGGCCCTGCTGGCGGTGTGTAATGCATCTGCTGGTAGGGCTTATTATGCGTTGTTGCGTGTGTGCGTCCCCGTTACATTCGTAAAAGTTAATAATCCCTTAATACAGACACCTGAAAATCTCGCTTAAGTTTGCCTTCGGGAAAATAGTGGCAAACTATGCGATTAACCTTAGCTGAACAATCGGATGTATTTTTGCTGGAAGAATGCAGGAAAGATAACACCAGGGCTTATGACGTACTGTTTAACCGGTATTCCGGGAAGCTGTACTACTATGCCCTGAAGTATATCCGTAACGAAGCCCAGGCGGAAGAAGCCATGATGGACCTCATGTTCTGGCTCTGGGATAAACGCCACCAGCTGGACCCCGGTATTCAACTGGCGCCCTATTTATTCAGGGCCATGAAACACGCCGTGATCAAGGTACTCACCCGCCAGCAAACCGCCATCGTACCGCTGGACTTCGCGGGGGATACCGCCGTGGAAGACGCTGCCCACCGCCTCCGCGAAAATGAACTCACGGAACGCTATCATGAAAAGTTAAACAGCCTGAGTCAGCAACGCCAGAAGGTATTCCGGCTTAGCCGGCACGATGATTTGTCGCACGCGGAAATCGCCAAGGAAATGAACCTCTCCCTCTTTACGGTTAAAAACCACATCAAAGCCTCCCTGGCTTATTTCCGTACGGAATTAAAAGATTATATCGATATCACCGGCATCCTGCTGCTGATTTTTTTCTCCTGAAAAAAAATTTTTGTAAACATTAGCCCCTGGTAATTTTTTCCGGCCTTTATATAGTAGGTGACCAGTTTTCACCTGCAACACATGGCAACAATAGCAACAGCACTCTTAATCAAATACCTGGATAATCACTGCACGGAAGCGGAGAAAGCGCTCGTGGAAGCCTACCTGCAGCAACCCGGCAGCAGCGCGGTTTTAAACCAACTGCTGGAAGAAAGACTGGAACAGGATATGGCCGCAAGCACGGATATGCCGGTCAGTGAAGCGCGGCAGCAGCAATGGGCCGCCGCTATGAAAACGCGTATGGGCCGGGATGTAACGGGAAAGCCTGCACGTAAATGGTATTACCTGGCAGCGGCGGCATCCCTCTTATTAATGGCCGGCGTATTCGGGCTCCTGCGTACCCGCAGCGCAGCGCCGCAACCAGCCGCCATGGCCCTGCAGCAAAATAAAGCCGGGCAGCTGAAGATGATACAGCTCAGCGACGGCTCCGTTATATACCTGGGCGCAGCCAGCAGCCTGCAATACCCGGAACGGTTTGCCGGCGGTACCCGCAGCATCACCCTCGACGGGGAGGCTTATTTCGACATTGCATCTGATCCTGCGCATCCCTTCGTCATCCATACCGGGGCAGTGACCACCACGGTCCTGGGGACTTCCTTTAAAATAGATGCCTTTGCCGGCAAACCCGTTACCGTGGCCGTAGCCACCGGGAAGGTAAGGGTAGAGGCGCATACTAACGGGAACGCACAAACGCTGGCTACGCTGACAGCCGGCAACAGCGTATCCTGGCATGCAGGGCAGGCAGCCCTGCAAAGCGTAAACGCGGCGGATGTAGCCGCCTGGCATAAAGGCCGGCTGGTATTCAGCAATCAACCGCTGCAGGAAATTGCCGCCACCCTGGAACGCTGGTATGATGTGAACATACATTTCAATAAACCACAAAAAGCAAAAGAGAAAGTGACCATCACCCTGTTTGCCGCCGGGGACCTGAATACGACCCTGCAAACGCTGGCAGCAGGCAATAATTTTAACTATACGAGGAAAGGCCGCGAGGTAACTATTCACTAAAACTTAACATCCGCATGCAGTAACACTACCACTAACAAAAAACGCTCCCGCCAGCATTGGACCGCAGCGGGAACGTTCTAAGATTTTATCCGGACTGCCAACAGTTTTCTCAGGACAGCAGCAGCCGAATTATTAACAGATTTCCCGGTCATACCGGGACTAACTATCAATATTCAAAAGTATGGAAAAAGGATTAAAAAACGATCCTTTAGGATTTTTCGCGGAACCTGTACCCGAAAGCTTTGAATTTGTGTTAAAGCCCACTGGTGCAGGTTTATCACCTGCCGCCAGGCGACGACACAAAATTTACTTCCTGATGAAATGCTCATTTATCGTTTTAGCGGCGCAGTTGACTTTCGCAAGCCTGTTGTTTGCAGATAACCTGAAGAGCCAGGACCTTTCCCGCCGCCTGAACCTGCATCTCCATGATGCCAGCGTGCGGGAAAGTTTGCTCAAAGTGGAAAGCGAAAGCGGCGTGCATTTTCTGCTGCCGGAAGCATTACTCGCCACCGTCCATAAAAAGATCCGTCTCCACAAAGAGGATATCACCGTGAAAGACGCCATCACAGGCATCCTCAGCGGCACCTCCCTGGATTACCACCTGCTCAACGGCTACGTGGTGCTCACCCGTAAAAAAATACCGGTAAAAATTTCAGGCCGCGTGCTGGAAGCTAAAACCAAAGACCCGCTGCCCGGCGTATCCGTACGGATCAAAAACGCAGCCGGCGGCGCCGCTACGGATATGAACGGTTACTTCACGGTGGAAATACCGGCGGAAGGCGCGGTGCTGATCTTCTCGCTCATGGGCTACGAATCCCGCGAGGTGAAGGTAGTAGGCGGCGCGGCCCCCATCACCGTGCTGCTGAGCGTCAGCACGCGCACCCTCGGCGAAGTACAGGTGCAGGCGCGCCGCAAAACAAACACCGAAATCACCGTATTGCAGGAGAGAAGGAACGCAGCCATCGTGCAGGATGCCATCTCCGCCCAGCAGATCGAAAGGACGGCGTCTATCACCACCACCCAGGCGTTGCAGCGCGTGAGCGGGGTGACCATCACGGATGATAAGTATGTGGCTATCCGCGGGCTGGGCGACAGGAGCGTGATCGGGCAGCTGAACGGCGTGCGCCTGGCCTCCTCTGACCCGGACAGGAGCGCGATCCCGCTCGACCTCGTGCCGGCCTCCTTGCTGGACAACATCACCATCTATAAAACCGTTACGCCGGATAAACCTGCCGATGCGGCGGCCGGTATCGTGGAGCTGAAAACGAAATCAGTGCCCGATAAAGCGACGCTGGAAATCATCGCGCAAACGGGCTTCAATTCCAACATCGGTCCCGGCGGCCGCATGAACAGCTTTTATAACAGCGACCTCGGATTCCTGGGTAATAAAGTGCAGGACAAGAACCTCCCTGGCGATTTCCTGGACCTCGCCCAGCAATACCCCGGCGGCTTGAGCCAGCTACAAAAGCTGATTGCGGAAAGCAACGGCAGCCCTGCCATGCAGCAGGAAGCCGCGCGCATCAACAGGATCATGCATGGCTTTGACCCGGTGCTGACCACCCGTTACAAAACCGCGCCGCTCAACCAGCTGTATTCCGCTACCTACGGCAACAGCTTTAAAGTGTTCAAGAATAAAACACTGGGATTGGTGGCCGGCGCCAACTACTACCGCCGCACTACCGACGTGTACGGCGGGGATATTACCCAGTACAGTATTTACCAGGGCGTGATCACGGGTAACCCCGAGGTCTATAGTCCGCGCAACATCCCGAACTATATTACGCCCAACAGCCTGTTTATGGGTAAGTACCAGACCTATAAGGAAAACACCGGTACGGAAACGCTGAACTATGGCGTGCTGGCAGGCTTGACCTTCCGCTTCGACCCCCGCCATGAAATCAGTATGCAGTACATGGGCAGCTGGGGCAGCGAAGCGCAGGCCGTCAATATGTATGGTAAATATGAATACGCCGCTTTACCCGGCGATGTAAACAGTACCATTTACTCGCTCAAGCAAACCCGCCGCAACCTGAATACCTTCAACCTGCAGGGGGAACATAAATTCCTGGAAGGGCAGTATTCCCCGCGGTTAAGCTATAACCTCGCCACCTCCACCGCGGCGCAGAATGACCCGGATTTCCGCTTCGTTACGCTGACGGATTACAAACCGCGGGGCGGCGCCTGGCGCAGCGGCACTTTGCAATATACAGAACACCTTTATGCGCTGAACTCCGGTTATGTAAATGGCTATGGCACCTACGGCATCATCCAGGCGGAGCCCAACGGCCGCCGCTGGCGCAAACTGGATGAAACCAACTGGAACTACAAGGCGGACCTGGCATTTCCATTCCCGCTGTTCGGCCAGAAGCAGGAGTTCAAAACGGGCTTCAACTACCTGAACCGCGACCGTAAGTTCCGCGAGAACATGATGTTCCTGCCGGGGTCCAACTTCTCCCTGGAAAAAGCGAACACCCTCTACGAGGTACGCGGCAACCTGGATGCGCTGGTAGGCCCGAAGGTGATAGGCATTCAACTGCCCACCGGCAGCACCGGCGAAGGCGCGAATGCTGCAGGAGGGTTTTTGTATAATACGCAGAAGTCGCCCAACAACTACACCGGCTTCTTTGAAACCAACGCCTTCTATGGCATGCTGGACCTCCATCCCCTGAAAAACCTTCGCTTTGCGGGCGGGGTGCGTTTTGAGAGAACCAACATCCAGTCGGCAGTAGATACCGCCAATGTATTCCTCGACCCTTCGCTGACTACCAAAAATGCAGATGGCGCCAGCGTACCGGTGGTGCTGATTAATCCGAATACGGTGTATAAAACTGCGTATAAACCGTACTACGCGGTGAATATGACCTATACCTACCGGGAGGATATGAACTTCCGCGTGGCGTACAACACCACGCTGGCAAGGCCGGAGCTGCGGGAGCTGACGAACGTTTTTGAATTCGACGCCTTCCAGATGGGCCTCGTAGTGGGGAATCCTAACCTGGTGAATCAACATACGGAGAACCTGGATTTCCGCTGGGAATGGTTCCCGCACCCGGGTGAAGTTATTTCCTTGTCTGCCTTTGGCAAACGCATCAACAACCAGCTGGTAAAAGTTTTCAGTTTGCAGACGCAGGGCCTTGCAGCAAAGTTCCCGGAGTATCCTACCATCCAGTTCCAGAACGATCCTAACACGGGTACCGTATGGGGGCTGGAGTTGGAGCTGGTGAAGGATTTGGGGCGGTTGACCCCGGCGCTGAAGAATTTCTTCATAGGTTCCAACCTGCTGCTGGCGCAAAGTAATATCAGGAAAACAGCCGCCCGTTATGAAGCGAATAAATCGCTGGACAGGCATACGCCGGATAACAGTCCGCTGTTTGAGCAGGCGCCGTATTCCATCAACGGCTGGCTGAACTATAAAAACGCGCAGCTGGGTACGGACTTTACAGCCGCCTTCAACATGGTAGGGGAGCGGCTCGTGCAGATCAACCTGACCGGTGAGCCGGACCTCTACACGCGGCCTGCACCCACCCTGGATTTTATTTTCTCCCAGCAGCTGTGCAAGCGCTTACTGTTTAAAGGCTACGCCAAAAATATCCTGAACCCCGCCATTGAAACCGTGTATGCGAACCCCGGCACCGGCGGCTTCTGGTATGGCAAGCGCTATGTGAACCGCAGTTATAAACGCGGTGCGGAGATCATGCTGGGATTCACTTACAAGCTGTTCTAACCACTAATAAAAGTAGAAGATATGTATTATAAACGTTTTGCCGCAGGCTTGCTCTTGTTAGCTGGTTGCATACTGTCGTGCAAAAAGGAAAAGGTGGATTATGCCTACGATAACCGCCCGGATACCACCGTAGGGGGCAGCTCCAACATCCGGCTGGTCAACCTGACGGCCAACAACCAGCTGTCCATCAACGGGAGCCCGCTCACCGGCTACCTGGTGCTCAATCCGCCTGTAGGCGGAGGGGAGCCCCTGTATCCGGGCACGTACTGGTTTCCTGCAAACGGCAAGCTGGGCGCAACTTTCAACATCCCCCGCCGGTTCCTGACCAACGGGAGAGCGCTCGTGAGTACGGATTACCTGGCTTACCAGGGCGTGCGGGATTCCATCGGGTTTGAGGTGACGGAAACCTACAGCAAACCCAAAGATTATTATTTGCTCAAAGGCTTGCCTTATACCGCCGGCGATGCGCCAAGGGTGGTGGAAGTGCCGCGGGACGTGACGGCCCCGGCGCGTGCAGGCTATTTCAAAATACGGCTGGTGAATATGGCGGACCAGGTGGCGGCGGGAAATAATGCGGAAAACGTGGCCCTGCCGCTGACGCTGGCCTATGCGGACGGCACGCCGGTGAGCCCTGCCACGACGAACGTGCCGGCGCGCAGCTGGTCCGCCTACGTGGAGCTGCCTTATGGCGTCTACCAGTTCAAAGTACTTACCCCTTCCGGTACGGAAGTCAGCGCCATTCCCGGCAACGCCCTGGAACAAACTCACCTGACGGACCCGGCTACCTCCACGCTGGTGAAGCCTGCCACGGGATTTCCCAACGCGGTAAGCACCGGCCTTACCTATGAGCCGGTGAAAACCTATCAACCCAGCGGCGTATATAGTATAGCCGTTGGCGTTACCCGGATGACGGCGCCTTACGTTTATGGCACACCGGGAGAGAGCTTCCCGTTTTATCAAAACGCTTTCCGCATCCTCCCGGATATCACGGAGCCGGCCAACGTGGAGTATTACCGCCTGCAGGCCGTGCAGGCCGACCCGGATGAAGGGCAGGTGAGCTTCCTGGTAAACGGTATGAAACTGGGCGATGCCGCCTATGCCGCCGGCACGGATTACAGTGTGTACGTAACCGGTAGTACGAAAGTGGAGGCCGTTAATGCGGCGGGTAATGTAATTGCCGCCGCATCGCAAACGCTGCTGCCGGGGATGAACTACACGGCCTGGTTGTATAAAACGCCGGAAGGCAAGCCGGCTATCACCCTCGTAAGCAATAACCTCAGCGGCGCCTGGTATGAGGACCCCGGCAATGTAGCCCCGGACGGTACCTACACCCGGCTGCAGCATGATTATCCTTTTCACATCCGTTTCCTGAATCTCTGTGCGGACCTCCCTTATGTCAGCTTTACGCTGGATAACGGCCAGTCCGTAGGTTCGGAAACCGGCTCCCGCAATCTGCAGCCGGGCGTTGCAGCCACCGGGCTGCCATACGCCAGGTTTAGCCAGGTGCAGGAAGCCTACCAGGTACTCGCTTACCGGTCATCGCCGGGCGTGTATCCGGGCACGTGGTTATCAACCGTCCCGGCGCTGAAAAGTACGGACCTGGTGGCAAAGCCGGAGCATTACACCCGCCCGGTAAAGCCGGTACACGAGCCCGGCGTCTATACCGTGGCGCTCATCGGCCAGCTGAACGCAGGCGCAGCCACGAAGCAAGCCAAAATGATCATCATCAAACACACGAAGTAATAGTTATGACGAAGATAATGCACCTCCTGGCCGCCCTGCTGCTACTATGGAGCTTTAGTTCCTGCAGTAAGGTGGACTATACGGAGATAGAAAGACCAGCCTATCTGCGGGTGTTCAATGATTTAAACCTGAAAATAGGACTGGAGAATAAAGACGAGGAAAGACCTTTCCTCTGCATGTTGATTGACCCGCAGACGGATAAGGACGGGGTGCCGGTATCCGCCGCGCTCAAAGGCGATTACCTGGATCAGCGCAATCCCTATGCGCCGCCGTATCCTTCCCATATCGGCAGCAGCACTTCCAAAAACAACCCGGAATACCCCGGCAAGGAAAACGTGCTGGTAGGCCCGGTGCTGAACGGTTTCGATTTGTCCAGCTGGGCGCAGGTGCCCTCCGGCAGGCACCGCGTGGTGTTCTACTACCGCCCCATGAACGACATTCCCTTCTTTGACCTGGAGCCTGCCATGCGCCGGAACAAGGTAGTGGATACGGTGATTGAGCTGGGCGTGGAGGAAGTGTACACGATGCATGTGCTGCAAAGCAATTTTGCCACTAAGGAAAAGGGGATCGTGCTGCGTACGGAGAATTTTCACAAGCTGCCCTTGTCCGACTCGATGGTGTACATCAATTTCTACAACTACAGCGCTGCCGGCTTCTGGCAGGCGGACAGGAACCTGAAGAAGGACCAGTATGCCTCCGGCGTGATGCGCTACGGCATCCGCGACGAGATGAATATCTGGTTGTCCCTCTGCAAACCCGGCGGCACCAAGACGATTCCAGGGTATAAGTTCGCTTACCTGGGGCAGCTGCAACGCAACACCGGCAATCAGGTAGCCCCTTACTACAGCTTCCCGCTGTTTGCGGACAGCGCTTCCAACCACATCATTACGGACATCTGGCAAAACATTACGCTGTTGGCGCCGGGGATTGACCCGGAGCAAAATCCCTATCGCGACTTTGATGCGGTGACGGATGGCGGGTATGGGCTGATTGCCTGCTATGGCAATGGCGGGCAGCAGAGCTTTGTGAAAGGGGCGCTGTTTCTGCCGGGGATGATTGTTAATATTCATTCCGGGACTTACAACCCGCGTTCGTTTGCAACGGTGAATACGATTGAGGTGGTTAACGGTAATGCCTATTTGACGACGGTGCAGCGTAAGTATGCGCCACCGGTTTATTAACGGTAACGACTATGTGAATATTAAGTATGCGCCGCCTGTTTATTAATCATCCTAAAAACACAACCATGTTTACATACATTAAATCCTGTTTGCTGCTCGCCGCGCTGCCACTGGCATTGGCCGGCTGTAAGCACGATGAGCTGGTGCTGCCGGATCAGCAGGAATCCTTCCGGCTGGCTGGCGACTTTATCAAAAATAATTACGACCTGTCCCTCTTCAGCGCCGCCGTAGATTATACCGGCCTGGCGCAAGAGTTGAACGGCCCGGGGCCTTATACGCTGTTTGCCCCGGGCAATACAGCATTCAACGAACTGGGCATCACCCGCGCGGCGGATTTCCAGCGATTGAACAAAGACAGCCTGAAAGCAGCGCTGCAATATCATATACTCACCCGCCGGCTGCCATCCACGGATATTCCCGCTAACGGGGTGGATATACGCTACGCCAACCTGGCCGGCAAAGAGGTTTTCCTGACCTATGCCAGCTTCCCGGTGGACTATCCACAATATCCGCAGAACAGTATTTACATCAACGGGGCCTATGCGTTAAAGAAAGATGTAACGCTGGCCAATGGCGTGTTGTATGTGGTGGACAAAGTGATGAAGTACACGCCCGGCACCGTGCAGGACTGGCTCGCCGCCAGGCCGGAGTACAGCGTGTTTGTAGCTGCGCTCAAACAGTTTGGTTTGTGGGAAGATTTGAAAGCCGAAGGGCCGGTAACGGTTTTTGCGCCGGACAATACCGCCATGGAAAAAGCCGGGATCACCCTGGAATCCCTGAAGGCTTTATCGCCGGAGCGGTACATCGGCGCGAGGTTATTCGGCGTGTACCTGCTGCGTAAGAAACGCTTTTTCCTGACGGATTTCCCGGCGTTTACCACCATTTACAATGCCGGCAGTGTACAGCTCCCCATCCAGGGAGACGTCTATGAATACACGCTCACAGCTACCAAAAACAATTACCTGCAAACGCCTACGGAGTTCACTTTCGGCTACATGGACCCTGCGCGGGCCTACCTCGGCGTATTGCGCCGGGTGAGCGGCAATATTTCCCGCCTGACCGATAACCTGACAGATAATGGCATTGTGCATTACATGCCGCAGTTAGTAATCCTGCCGGAAGAGGCGCAAAAACGATAATAGTATGAGAAAGATATTGTACGCGCGCAAAAGCACTCACCCGCAACACCTGCTATATACGCTGCTCTTCGTCCTAACCCTCGCCGCCGCCTGCCGCAAAGCTGAATTCCAGCAGCCGCTCCACGGCGAGCCCGTACCCTACAACGATACGGCCAGGTATGACTTAAAGTCGCTCCTGGGCATGAGCAGCCACAAACTATTCAACGCCGCCTGGCAAAAGAGCAACCTGAACGCTCTCCTTGCCCAAGAAGGCAATGGCATGCGCTTCACCATCCTCGCGCCGGACGATGCCGCCATGACAGCCGCCGGCTATACCAGCGAGGCCATCGCCGCCGCGCCGGCATCAGCGCTGGATTCCATGCTGGCCTTCCACGTGCTGCCAGAATACCTGGATACGGCCGTACTACGGGGGCAAAAAGGCAGCGTGCGCCGCAAAACAATCCTCCATCATAACATGCTGCTGGAAGAAGCAGTGAGCCCGGGTTCCAGCGTGCCGGCGATGCAACCCTATACCTATAAGCAATTCATCGCACTGGCGGCGGACGGGGGGCTGCTCATCAACGGAAAAAATACCGGCAAGCATACCCCGATGTATGCCACCAACGGTATCATCTGGCCGGTAAACCAACTCCTGCAACGGCCGGTGGAAAGCGTGATAGACTTCCTGCGCCGGGACCCGCGCTTTACCATTTTTACAGCGCTGATCCAACTTACCAATGAAGTTTGGGAAATGGAAAGCATGGGTTATTTTCCGCGGACTTCCTACAACGACCTCGGGTTGGTAGATGGACTGACGGTAAGAAGCAGCGCGTTTTTTGCGCCAACGGATGCCGCATTCCAAAAGGCAGGCTTCAACTCCGCAGCGGACCTGATGACCCTGAACGCGCGCTCTATGCCTTACCTGGACTGGGATTATTTTCAAATGGTCAACGGCTTTGTAACAGACTCCCTGCTGGCTTACCACAACTGGGGCCGTATGTACACTCCCACGGAACCCAGCTATGGCGGCGGTACGCCGGCTGCTGCCATGTTTTACTCCAACGACCTGGATAACCGCATCATCGGCAATTTTGAGCTGACGAGCAGCGGCGGCGGCAGAGTGCCGCCGTATCCCATGACGCTGGATTTTGGCAACAGCGGCGGCAGGATCACCGTAAAAGTAAAAGGGAGTAACCGCCCGGCAGCCGCCATCGAGGAAGCGGACATCAATACCTTCCAGGGGCCGGTGCATGTGGTGGATAACCTGATTCTTTCTGATAAAGTTAAGTACTGATGCGACAACTCAAGATCAACATAAAAATACTGCTGCTGCTGGCCGTCGCCGGCTGCTCCAAAGACGAGGCTTCGCAGCCAAAGGATGGCAACCGCATTGTGCAGGTGCTGGCGGATAACTTCAACCTCACCATGATGAACACCGTGGTATCCCGTTCCAACCTCCGTACTGACCTGAACGGCCCCGGCCCGTTCACCTTCTTTGCGCCTTCCGATGAAGCGTTTGTGAAATCCGGCTACCCCAATGTAGTGGCGGTGTTAAGCGCAAGTTCCAAACTGATCGCTTCACTGGGCGCCTACCACACGGTGGAAGGTACTTACGACCTGAACAAACTGCCCTTCCTCTTTAACCAGGAAATTACTTCCCGGGGCGGAAAACTTTTTGTAACCCGTTGGGTGAAAGGGCAGGATACCGTGCTAACCATCAACGGCAGCCGCTTGCTTTCAGCTTCCATCCCCGCGTCCAACGGCCGCGTGCAGGTGATAGACCGCATGCTGCAACCCTATCTCCACGAAAATATCGGGGATGCCATCGCGGCGGAAACACAGCTGACCCTCTTCTGGCAAGCCATACAGCGCGCCGGGATGACGGAGCAGCTCAAAGGCAAGGGACCTTTCACCATTTATGCGCCGGACAACGATGCCATGAAAGCCTACGGGTACGCCACCCTGGAAGCCATCAACGCCGCGCCCGCTGAAGCGATCAGCGCAATGGTAAAATATCACCTCGTGGCGGACCGCCGCTTTGTGAACGATTATATCCTCTCCACCGCCATTGGAAAGAATACCACTACACAGGGTATGAGCGATAACAATTCCATTACAGTGTACCTGACGCCTCACCCGCAGCAGCCCGGCGCATTTGCCGGCATCACGCTCAAAGGCATCGGCAACACTACGGAAGCTAAACTGGTAAAGCAGGATATCAATACCGGCAACGGGGTGCTGCATATCACGGACCAGGTCCTGCGCATCACCCAATAAACATCCACATTCATTAAGCTATCAGACATGCAAGTATTAACGTTTACGCATATACGCTTTTTCCTGTTGCTGCTGATGCTGCCCTTCGCAGCGCTGGCGCAGGAAACAGGCGGCGGCCTTACCGGTAAGGTGCATTCCGCCAAAGGGGAGGCCCTGCCCGGGGTGACGGTGATCGCCGTACATGGCCCTTCCGGCACCAGGTATCCCATCATTACTGACAACGCCGGCCGTTACCGCATCAACGGCATGCGCATCGGCGGCCCCTATGCGGTAACCGCCACCATGATGGGCATGCAACCGCAAACAATCGAAAATATTACCGTGAAGCTGGGCGAACCGCAGCTGCTGAACATCACGCTTGCCGATCAAAGCACAAAGCTGGGTGAGGTAGTTGTAAAGGGAACAAAAGCAGGGCCGCGTGCCAACAGCTACGGCGCCGGCCAGAACATCAGCAGGCAACAGCTCAGCAACATGCCCACCGTGAACCGCAGCCTGCAGGACATCACCCGCATGGTGCCGCAGGGCTCTAAGGACAACAGCTTTGGCGGCTCCAGCTTCCGGTATAATAACGTAACCATCGACGGCGCTATCAATAACGACGCCATCGGGTTCAGTCCTTCCAACGGCGGCCAAAGCGGCGCCAGCGGCCAGCCCGGCAGCAGCACCCGCACCAACCCCGTATCCCTGGACGCCATCGAGGATATGCAGGTGTACCTCGCGCCCTATGATGTTAAGATCGGCAACTTCACCGGCGGCAGCGTCAACGCAGTGACCCGCAGCGGTACCAATTCCCTCACAGGTTCAGTGTATGCCTACGGCCGCAACGCCGCCATCACCGGGAAAGATAAAGTAGGTACCCTCGGTAAAATGGACAGCGATTTTGAAGATTACCAGGCCGGTATCCGCCTCGGTTTTCCTATCATTAAAAACAAACTCTTCTTCTTCACCAACGAAGAAATTACCCGCCGTACAGAACCTGCACAGCTGATGGCCGGCAAGGCAGAAACCGCGCAGATACTCAGCGCTGACGATGCGGAGGCTATCCGCAGGGAAACCCTCAGCCGCTACGGCAATATCTTCGACCCCGGTACTGCCGGCAGTTATAATACCAGCTCCAGGTCCAATAAATTCTTTAACCGCCTGGACTGGAATATCAACGATCGCCATCAGCTCTCTGTACGCAATAACACTATCCAATCCAGCGCCATCCATATGGACCGCGATCAGCAGGATTTCCGCTTCAGCAGCATGGCTTTCAAACAAACGAACAACCAGAGCAGCACCGTGGCGGAATTGAAAAGCCGGTTTAACAACGCGGTAAGTAACAGCCTGGTGGCCGGTTTCAGCATAGTGAAGGATTACCGTGACCCCCTTAGCGACCCTTCGCTGCCGCAGGTACAGATCATGGGCCGCACTCCCGGAACAACTATCTACCTCGGCACGGACCGCGAAGCAGCGATCTTCAATATGAAACAACGTACCATCGAAATCAGCGATAATCTCACCTATACCAAAGGAAAACATACCTGGTTGTTTGGTACGCACAACGAACTGTATCATATCGACTACGGCTTTGTAAACAGCTGGAACGGCAGGGTGGACTACCTCAGCATTGAAGACTACCTGCACAACACGCCCTACCGCGTGCGCGGCAGCTATAATTACGTGAATAATACCCGCGATTACATCCTCGCCAATCCCGGCGCCGTGTTTAACATCAATCTGCACAGCGCGTACATACAGGATGAAATACAGGTGACGGATAAGCTAAAAGTAATGCCGGGCCTGCGTGCGGACTATACCTGGCTGCCGGAAAAGCCGGCGCTGAGCGAAAAAGTGAGCAACTCGCCGGCAGATCCCTACTTCGGCACTACCTACACCTATACGCCGTTGAGCCGTATCCGTAATAAATTTTTTGATAAGGTAAAGCTCTCGCCACGCCTCGGTTTCAGGTACGACTGGCTGGGCAATCAAAGCCTCATCCTCCGCGGCGGCGCCGGCCTGTTTACCGGCCGTATTCCTTTCGCATGGCTGGCTTACGCGTATTACAACAACGGTATCGGCTACGGTTCCTTTGATCAGCGTGCGGACCAAAAGCCGTTTGCGCCCGGTTCCGATGCTATCAAACCGGGGGAGGAAGGCATTGCCGGTTTTATACGCGACAATGGTACCATCGTCAATAATCCCAATGCCGGCAAAACCCAGGTGGACCTGGTGGACAACGACTTCTCCATGCCCCAGGTACTCCGCGCCAGCATTGCCCTGGATTATACTACCGCCAACCAGTGGAAATTCACCGCGGAAGGCATCTTCACCAAAGTGCTGAAAGATGTATTCTTCCAGCAGGTAAACACCACGGATAACCCGCAATATTACGGCTACGATAAAAACCGCGAACAGCCTGTCTATTCCGGCAGCGTGAATCCCGCTTTCTCCAATGCTTACCTGCTGGGCAATACCGCCAAAGGCTACCGTTACAGTGTAACCGGTACCGTTAGTAAAACCTGGCAGAGCGGCATATATGCCAATGCCGCCTATACGTTTGGCGAAAGCAAGGATGTATTCAACGGTATCCGCAACTCCATGGAAAGCAACTGGCAGCTGAACCAGGCCTTGCGTCCCAATGACCCGGCCCTGGCGTATTCCAACTTCGATATCCGTCATCGTATAGTCGTTACCGTTAATTACCGCAAACAGTGGAACAAGGTCCTCGTAACCACGCTGGGCCTCTTCGGCAGCGCGCAGTCCGGCAGTCCGTTCACCTACGGCATTGTCAACAACAGCGTGCAGGGGCTGCCCCAGCAGGTGAGCCTGGCCTATATTCCTGCCGCGGCGGAAGCGGTGAAATTCTTTCGCGATGCGGACGGGCAAACCGCCGAAGAGCAGGCCGCCGCATTTAACGCCTACGTGGAAGGCAACGCCTACCTGCGTACACGCAGAGGGATGTTCACCGAAAGGAATGCCGGCCGCACCCCATGGAATATCCAGGGCGACCTGCACTTTGCGCAGGAGTTCCATTTGCCGGCCCTGAAAACGCATTACCTCACGCTCACGGCGGACATCATCAACTTCACCAACATGCTGAACGGCAACTGGGGCCGCCAGTATTTTTCGCCCAATACCTTCAATAGTACGGCCAGCGTGGGTTTGACGCCAGCGTTATACCCGCCGGCGCAGAGCGGGGAAGGCTATCCCATGTACAATTTTGCCAACCCGGGCAAGCCTTACAGCGTGGACTACCTCGGCAGCCGCTACCAGATGCAGCTGGGCGTACGCTATACTTTTTAATACCTAAAAGCATCGGTACAGATGAAAAAGATAATCACCTATTTATGTAGCCTGATCCTGCTGGCAGCCATCGGTATGATGGCCGCCTGCCGGAAGAATGATTCGCCTGTGGCCAGGCCGCTGGCGGTAAGCAGCTATTACCCGAACAGCGGCAACGCAGGCACGCTGGTAACCATACTGGGCACGGGCTTCCCCGCAGATAGCAAAGTGATGTTTGGCGATAGGGCGGCAGAAATATTGAACCACAACGATACAGCCATGGTAGTGCGCGCGCCTGAAAACGGGCAAACCGGTACGCTGACCCTCGTTACTGCCGGCAAAACCATTGAAGTAGGCAACTATACTTACCAGGAGCTGAGCGTGCGCAGCTTCTTCCCCACCAACGGACCCGCAGGCATGCATATACGAATCAGCGGGGCAGGCTTTGGCAATACCGCCACCCCCGCAGCAGTGAAGATCAACGGCGTGAGCGCAATGGTAGTGAGTGTGAGCGATACGCTGATCGTGGCAGAAGTGCCGGAAAAAGCCGGGAGCGGCCCCGTGACGGTGCTGGTCAACGGAAAGTCGTCGTCCGGCGCCGTGTTTCGCTTCCAATCCATCACCGGCATCAAACCGCTTACCGGCGGCCCCGGTACCAGGGTGACCATCAGCGGCTCCGGCTTTGAAACCACGCCGGCAGGCAATCTGGTGGACTTCAACGGCAAACCCGCGCAGGTGGTGGAAGCCAGCGAATCCCGCCTGGTGGTGATTGCGCCGGCAGAAGTAACGAACGGCCCTGTATCCGTTACCGTTAGCGGGCAAAAAACGCCCGGCCCCGCCTTTACCATCGTGCCTTTCCCGGTGATCGAACAGGTGACCCCGCTGAGCGGCCCTAAAGGACTGGAGATGACGATTTCCGGCCTCCACTTCAGTACGGAAGTGGATGAAAACATAGTGACCATCAACGGTACCGCAGTGCCGGTAAAAACCGCTACCCCCACCAGGCTCACCTTAACCATACCCGGCGGCACGGGGGACGGTAAGGTAGTGCTGTCCGTCAACGACCAAAAAGTAGACGGTCCGCATTTCAGGGACCAGAACCTGGGCATCGTGCAGGTGAGCCCGGCTACCGGCCTCGCAGGTACGAAAGTAACCATCACCGGCGCGGGCTTCAGCACAGTACCGGGAGAAAATATCGTGACCTTCAACGGCGTGGCCGCCACCGTGGAAAGCGCAACGGAAACTTCGCTCGTTGTAATCACCCCGCCTGCGCTTACTTCCGGGGCGCTCATCGTACGCCGCGCCGCGCTGGAAGCGCAGGCCCCTGCGGAGTTCCTCCGCGCCGGCGTGCAAACCATCTACGGCGGCCCGGGAACGGGTAGTTTCATTTCCTTCACTTCCACCAGCATCGCAGTGGATTCCAGGGGGAATGTGTACGTTTCCAACCGGGGGGACGGTACCATCCGCAAGATCACGCCGGATGGACAAATGAGCGTCTACGCCGGTACGCCCAACGTGCTTGGCGGCAGGAACGGCACGCTGGCAGAGGCTACGTTTGGCGCTATCAATAGCCTTGCTGTTGATGCGGACGATAACCTGTACGTATCCGATAACTATAGCGGTCCGGTTATCCGCAAAATCACGCCGGCAGGCATGGTCAGCACTTTCAAAGGCAGCGGGCTCACGTACGCCGGCAAGCTGTTCATCGACGGCGCCGGCGAGGTGTACATCACCCAGATGTACCAGGGTATCCTGAAAGTCTATGCGAGTGGGGCAACGGAGCGGATGTTCGCCATGACGGCCTCCGATGCCTGCGTCCCCGCGATAGATCGCCGCGGCTACATCTATTTCATGAACGATGATTACAATCCCTATCTCTCCATGGTTACTACCGCCGGCGCCTATACGAACCAGTACATTGGCGCTTCGGATATGGGCTACCGGGATGGCGGCCGTTTGGACGCACAGTTCCAGTTCGCGCTGGGCGGCGTAATGGTGGATAAGGATAACAACCTCCTGATACTGGATAAGAATAATTTTGCCATCCGGAAATTTAATTCGCAGAGCGGAGAGGTGAGTACCGTGATGAAGTTGAGCAGCGGATTTGCGGACGGCAGTTTTGCCGAAGCGAAGCTTTCCGCCAACACGGGCGGGTTTGCGATGGGTAAGGATGGCAGCATCTATATCCTCGATATCAGCAATGCCGCGGTGCGCAAGGTTTTCCTGAGATAGCAACACTTGGAATCTTAGCATTATACATTCGATGAAACGGCTCCCCGTCTGTTCTCAGACGGGGTTTTTAATTTTTTTAGGGGGGAGAGATTTACCGTCTTGCTGACCATGGTCCCGTTTACAAAACGTTATCCCGGCTGCCGTGTGCCGGATATTGTCATGGGCGCTGATTTTTTTCGATTGCCCATTTTTTGATACCTTAATGGATGAACAAGCGACGGATAAAACCCTAACCCGCTACTCCAACATATGACTACACGATTAACAGTATTTTTCAGGCAGCTGCTATGGCTGCTGTTATGCCAGCTGCCCGTTACCGCTTTGTTTGCCCAGCAATACAAGGGCAGCTGGTACGGTACGCTGGATGCCCGTTTCCAGCAGCTAGTGCTGGCCTTTCACGTACAGGAAACCGCCCCCGGCGTATTTACGGCAACAATGGATAGCCCGAATCAAAAAGCCTTTGGCCTTAAGATGGACACGGCCTTTGTAGCCAATGATTCGCTCTACATAAAATTTGCGGCGGCAAACATTACCTACGCCGCCGCGCTGGTAAACGATACGGCCCTCCATGGCTACTTCCGGCAAGGCATGCGCATACCGCTGAATATGACGCACAAACCCATCGCCGTTGCGCCGCCCAAACGCCCGCAGACGCCGAAGCCCCCGTTTGATTATAACGTGCTCGATACTACGTATTTCAATGCGGACAAATCTATCCGCTTCGGCGCCACGCTCACTTATCCCAAAGCCCACCGCCGCTATCCCGTAATACTCCTGATTACCGGCAGCGGCCAGCAGGACAGGGACGAGAACCTCTTTGACCATAAGCCGTTCGCCATCATCGCGGACTACCTCGCTAAAAAAGGATACGCCGTACTGCGGGTAGACGACCGGGGCGCCGGTAAGTCCACCGGGCAATTTAAAGACGCTACCTCCGCGGATTTTGCCAAAGACGTGCTGGCAGGTGTCGCCTTCCTCAAGACCCTGCCCATGGTAGACCCTAAGCAGATCGGCCTGATGGGGCACAGCGAAGGGGGCTGCATCGCCGCTATGGTCGCATCGCAGTCCAGGGACGTAGCCTTTGTCATTTCCCTCGCCGGCGTGGGCGTGAATGGCAAGGAGCTGATGGTGCAGCAAGGCATTGATGCCGGCCTGGCCGGCGGCTACCTGCAACCCCAGGATGTGGAGATGACCAGGAAAGGACTCCAGATCATACAGGATATTATTACCACAGTACCCAACGCAGAAGAGGGCCTCGCTAAAGTACGCGCTGCCATGAGCGCCTATGAAGAAGAATTCCCGGATAGCGTGCGTAAGCGCTACTACGCCATTGCCGATTCCCTGCAGCGGGATCAGCAGCTGGAAAGCGTGGTAAAGCGGCACTACGAGCCCTGGCTCCACTTCCTGGTATCCGCTGACTTCCGGGACTACTGGAAAAAGGTACGGGTGCCGGTACTCGCCCTCAACGGGAGTAAAGACCTGCAGGTGGCCGACGGTCCTAACCTGAAGGCGATACGGCAAGCCGTGGAAAGCAACGGCAATAAACGGGTAACCACCGTTTCGCTGCCTGGCCTGAACCACCTGTTCCAGCATTGTAAAACCTGCCTGGTCAATGAATATGCGGACCTGGAAGAAAGCCTTGCGCCGGAATTACTGGAGCAGATAGGGACCTGGTTAGCCAATAATGTGAAATAACTACTTCCTCACCGTGGACGCCTGCAGGCGTCCACGGTGTATTTACCCCCGCCCCAAAAAAAACTTTCCCCGCCGCTTCACCCTTTTTCGGTTCCCGGTTGCCTTTGTCATAAATAGTTGCTCCCATAGCCGGAGCTATACTAAACAGGACAAATATGACCATCGCCAAATACTACTGCTATCTGCCACTGCTGCTGATGGGCTATAAGGCCATCGCCGGTGAAGATACCGACCCGCAAAAGGAAATCAACCGCAAGGCCACCATGCGCCTGGTGCTGAACCGTATAAAGAACGAACATTACGCGCCCAAAGCGCTGAACGATCAGTTCTCCCAACGGATCTGGCAGAAATACCTGAACGTGCTGGACGCAAATAAAAATACCCTCCTCCAATCGGATGTAGACGCCCTGCGCCAATACGAAACGCTGATCGATGATCAGCTGAACGCACAGTCGCTCGAATACATCAATGCCGCATATACGATCCAGCGGCAACGCCTCACCGAATTGCAGGCGCTCTACCGCCGCCTGCTTGCCCGGCCGCTGGACTTCCGTAAGCACGAAACCGCACTGCCTTCGCGGGCAACGGCAGCTTTCCCTAAAAATGAAAAAGAAAGGGCAGAGATATGGCGCAAATCCATGAAATATGAAGTGCTGAAGAAAATGCTGGATATCCAGCAGGCGGACAGCAGTAAGTCGGACGCCGCAGCGGAAGCCGACGCGCGCAAAGCCGTGCTGGCCAATATGGATGGTCTCTTTAAAACCCTCCTTAGCAACACCGCTTCGGACGACCGCTTTGCCGCTTTTATGAATACGGTAGCCATGGAAATGGACCCGCATACCACCTTCATGGCGCCCATCGATGCGTCTTTGTGGGAAAGCATGATGACGCACCGCTACTTTGGCCTGGGTATGGAGCTGACCTCCCGGGATGGGGACATCGTGATCAAACGCCTGTTGCCCGGCGGTACGGCGGACCTCAGCGGACTGCTGCAGGCGGATGACCGCATCCTCGAACTCAGCGACGACTCCGGGAAAATGATCCACGTGGCAGGCATGAGCATCACAGAGGCATCCCGCCTCATCAGGGGGCCGCTCAACTCCATCGTGAAAATGCGCGTGCGCAAGCCTTCCGGCGAAGTGAAGCAAGTAGAAGTAAAGAGAGGAGAAATCAAGGAAGACGCTAATGCCGCCAGGAGCGCGGTAGTGGAAGAAGGAGGCAAAAAGATCGGGTACATCTGGTTGCCGGAATTTTACCTCGATGCCAAAAATATCAACGGCGTCCGTTGCGCGCGGGATGTAGCCATGGAAGTAGTAAAGCTGAAGCAGGCAGCAGTAGAAGGGATGGTGATCGACCTGAGAGGCAACCCCGGCGGCTCCCTGGACGAAGTAGTGAATATGACAGGCCTGTTTGTGAAATCAGGACCGGTGGTATTAGGCAAAGGTAAGGACGGCATTGAATCCTACCATATCAGGAACGGGGGCGAAACCCTGTACGACGGCCCCCTGGCCGTCATGGTCGACGAAGGCAGCGCCTCCGCGTCCGAAATATTTTCCGCCGCCATACAGGATTACAAACGCGGCATAGTAGTGGGGAGCCCTACCTCTTTCGGGAAAGGCACCATGCAAATCACTTATCCAATGGGCAAGCTGGGGGACAGTGCCCGCGGCATTCCCCATATCAGCTATGGCAGCATGGCGCTCACCATTAAGAAATTTTACCGTATCAACGGCGGCACCACCCAGCTGGGTGGAGTAGTACCGGATGTTATTTTCCCAAGCAAAAAAATATACGCGAGGATCCGGGAAAAGGATTTCGATTCCGCCATGCCGGCGGATTCCATACCAGCCGCCCGTTTTCAACCATACGCCAATACAACCCTTATGCAGCAAGCTATCCGGCAGGCAAATGAAAGAATTGCCAGCGACCCCGCCTGTCAACAACTCAGGGATCATGTAGAGTGGCTCCATCGCCACGAAAATGAACCGGTGAGCCTCAACAAACAGCTGTACCGCAAACAGCTGCAGGAAAGCCGCCGGCACGAACTGGCTGTTGACAGTGCGCTTACCTTACCACCCGATCAGCAACTTAGTATGATAGGAACCGTGGATGACCAACTGCCGGCGGAAAAACGCGCCCGGTATCAGGACTGGCTGATGAGTCGCGCCAGGGATAAGCAACTTGCCGAAACCGTGCGCATGCTCGCCGTCATGTCAAATAAAAAGTCCTGAAAATATTGATTCTCCGGTTTTTACGCTATTTTGTGTTGATAATTTTACGGGTGCCAAACGCGATATGTATCAACCAAACTCTATAGAGCCGGCTTCTTTTGAAGAACTTTTTCGTAGCCACTATTCTATATTGTGCGCCACAGCATATTATGTACTGGAAGATGAAGATGCTGCAAAGGACATTGTGCAGGACTTTTTTCTGTACTGCTGGGATAAGCGCAATATAATCCGGATCACACAAAACTTTAGGAATTATGCAACAAGAGCAGTACGCAATGCCTGTTTAAACTACCTGAAAAAGAACGGTAAAGTAGTATTTAACGATCCTGCCGGTTTCATGGATCAGGCGCCGGATACGGCCGATGACAAGGAGCTGGAGGAGAGCCGCCATGCTGCCTTGTGGGCGGCTATCGGCCGTTTGCCCGTGCAGCGCCGCCGCATTTTTTTGCTGAGCAACCGCGATGAATTGTCGTACCGCGACATCGCCGGGCAACTGAATATTTCCGTCAACACCGTTAAAACGCAGATTAAACTGGCTTACCAGTTCCTCAGAAAAGAATGTGAATGGATGTTTATTTACATCGCCTTCCTGGTTTTTTTAAATAAAGGAGATTTTTGATTCACCCTTTTTCGGAATTGCATTGCCTTTAATACAGATCATTATGGATACGCCAGATCAAGATATCAATTGGGATAAGATTTTAGCTGCTTTGGAAGACGCTGACACCAGCCAGCTCACCGAAGCGGAGAAGTCCATGTATCTCGCAGCTATGGAAATGAAGCAACTCGCCAAAGCGGAGGAACGCTTCCCTACAGAGGAAGGGTGGCAGCGCTTTGTGGCAGCCAGGGACCAGCGTACCTTGAAAGTCCGCTGGCGCAAACGCCTGGCGGTAGCCGCCTCCCTCACAGTGCTGCTGGGCGCGGCCGGCGCCTGGTGGAAGCTGCAGCATACCAATACCGCCAAAAAGCCCGCAGCGCTGGCCCAGGCTATCTTGCCGCCCACTGCCGGCGTGCAGATAAAAACGGGCAACGGCCTGTCCGTTGCGCTGGACAGCGCGGGGAAAACCGCCCGCCTGGCCAATGGGGTTACCGTACAACTGAGCAGCGCCAACGTAATTCAATATAACGCCGGCAACACGCAAACAGTACTCATGGATACCCTCCTCGTGCCCCGTGGCAATAAGGCGCATATCGTGCTCGCAGATGGCAGCCACGTATGGCTCAACGCCGCTTCGAAACTGGTATATCCTACCATATTCGCCGGTCCCGTTCGCAGCGTGGCCGTGGAAGGGGAGGCCTACTTTGACGTGGCGCCCAATGCGCAACAACCCTTCGAGGTGGAAGTCCGCGATGTACGTATAACCGTGCTCGGTACTGCCTTTAACGTCAACAACTACCACGCCGCTGTGCAAACCACCCTGGTCAGCGGGAAGGTTAGCGCCGCCGCCAACGGCCAAACCATAGTGCTGGCGCCGGGCCAGCAAAGCCAGTACGATAGCCGTACGGGCCAACAGCAACGTACCAACGTAGATACCAGGATTTATACCGCCTGGAAAGAAGGAGATATTTATTTCGAAGAAGCCGCGCTGGGAGATATCCTGCAAAGCCTGGGCCGCAGCTTCGACTATACCTTCAGCTGCCAGGAGCCGGCGCTCACACAATTGCAGCTCACGCTGGACATGCGCCAGCCGGCCAACCTCCAGCAGGTATTGGATCATATCAGCCTGATTACCGGGAACATTCAATTCCGTATTCAGGGAAGGAACATTGAAGTATTAAGAAAATAAGTGAATAAAGAGAATCAGTTAAATGTGGCATCGGTATCCGCTATCAGCAGGTGAGCCAGACTGTTTAACCAACTAATATCAATCAAGATGAAAACAATGAAGGGCACACCCTCGTTCAGGAGGGCCGTGCAGGGCTATGCATTGCCATTGCTGCTGCTATTTACCATGCTGCTTACAACAGTCAGCGCCAGCGCATGGCAATCAGATTTACTGGGAACGAAAGTGACGTATCATTCGAAAGGGCTGCCGCTGTCCACCGTGTTGAAGCAAATACGCGACCTCACCAAAGTACGGTTTACCTACAACAATGACCTCATCCGCAAAGGCCCCGCCGTTACGGTAGACCATAAGGACGGTACCCTGGGGGACCTCCTCAAAAAGGTGCTGGCTAATTCCGGGCTCGAGTTCATAGAGGACTTCGGCGGGATCGTAATCTACCCGCAAAAAAATTCTTCCGTCATCGATGAGCGGGTGGGATTCTACATCCAGGGGCAGGTCCTGAATAGCCAGGGCGCTCCCCTGGAAGGCGTGTCCATCGCCGTCTCCGGGAAGTCGATGGGCACCACGACCCAGTCCGACGGCTTGTTTGGATTGGTGGTAAACGAAAAGCAACCGGTACGTTTTTCCCTGGTGGGTATGAAAACAATTGTACGTTCCTTCTCCGCCGGCAACACCAGTAGCCTGATCAAAATTGTGATGGATACTGCGGTACAGGAGATACAGGAAGTGGTGGTCAACGGGTATCAGAAAATCGATGCCCGCATGTCCACCGCTTCGGTATTCAAACTGGATGCCGCCGAAGTGCTGATACCCGGCGTGCCCAGCGTGGATAAAATGTTGCAGGGGAAAGTACCCGGCCTGCTAGTCATGAACAACTCCGGGAGCGTGAACGCGCGCCCTACAGTGCGCATACGCGGTACTTCCACCTTCGTGGGTAACGCCAGCCCGTTATGGGTGATTGATAACGTAGTGCGCCCTGACCCGGTAAACATCTCCGCCACGCAGCTGAACAACGTGGTGACGGATGCGCAGTCCGGCGACTTCTCCATGATCGGCTCCGCCGTGAGCGGCCTTAATCCATACGATATTGAAAGCATCACTTTCCTCAAAGATGCCGCCGCCACTGCCATTTACGGGGTGCGCGCCGCCAACGGGGTAATTGTGGTGACTACCAAAAAGGGAAAGGCCGGGCCTATGCAAGTGGTGTATAATACCAGCTATGGCTTCAAACAACGCCCCAGCTATGCTAACCTGAAACTGATGAACTCCGCGGAAAGGGTAGAGCTGTCCCGCCAACTCATGGAGGACGGTTTGCCGCATAAAACCCTGAGCGATTTCTTCGACGAGCCTTACTCTTACGAAGGCTTGTTCATGCTACTCAACGCAAAGAAAATTACGGAAGCGGAATTCAACACGGCTGTTGATAAGCTGCAAACGAATAATACCGACTGGTTCAAAGTTTTATACCAAAACCAGTTGTCTATGACGCACTCCGTGAGTATGAGCGGTGGTGCGGGAAAAACAACCTACTATACTTCCTTTTCCTATACGGATAACAAGGGACTGCCTAAAAACGACCGCCTGTCCAGGTACACGGCAGACATAGGGCTGCAAACGCAGGGTGGGAAACGGCTGGATCTGGATGTGCGCCTCCAGGGTAACCTCAACAAAAATGAAGGCTATTTCCCCAGCGTGCAGCCGCAGACCTATGCGCTCAGCACCAGCAGGGCGCTGACGCCGGACCTCACCTATGCTTTATCTTCCAGTTCCATCGTACGCCTGCCCATCCCGGGGCCCAACACGTTTAATATCATGAACGAAATAGCCAACACGGAAAATAAGAGCAGCGTGCGGTCTATGATCGGAAGCGTCAATGCGAGGTATAAGATCCTGCCACGCCTGTTCATCAGGAGTACCATCAACGCCGTGCTGGATAACAGCGAGAGCTTTATGGCAGCTTATGAAAACAGCTATTATATTTCCGCCATGCGGGGATGGGACATGGGATATACGCCCACTGCCACACAGGTAACCCAATCCAAGATACCTTACGGCGGGTTGGCTAACATCGCTACCAGCTTTACTTCCACCTTTACGAATACCAATATGCTGGATTATTCGGTAGGCTTGTTCAAAGAGCGGGATCAGCTGGCATTCCTCCTGGGTACCGAGGCACGCTCTGCCCAGCAGAAGCTGTACAGGACCACGCAGCCGGGCTATTTCCCTGACAGGGGCCAAACTTTTTCTCCTTCTTTTCCCAGCATGAATCAGCTGATGACCTACGTATCACCAACTCCCTGAACAACGTGTTTTCCGTAATGGGAACAGCCACCTACAGCCTGAAAGGCAAATATGTTTTCAGCGCCACGGCCAGGTCCGATGGCTCCAATCGTTTTGGGCAGTATTCCAATGCCAAATTCCTGCCTAACTACGGCCTCTCCGGCCGCTGGGATGTATCCAGCGAAAAATGGCTGGAAACCAGCCGCCTGATCAGCGGCCTGGTGCTGCGGGGCTCCTATGGTTCCCAGGGCAACGTGGTGGATGCCGTAGGGCCGGAGCTGATTGCATCCTACCCGTCAACCGGCGCTATCAACCCTATCACCGGCTTCCCCTTCCTGAACATCAAATCCCTGCCTTATCCATCGCTGCGTTGGGAAAAAACGCACCAGGTAAACCTGGGGATGGACCTGGCCTTGTTCGACCGGAGGGTGAGTATCAACACGGACTTTTATTACAAAAGAAGCCGCGACCTGATTATGGCCCGCACCATTGCGGCAGAATATGGGATCACCACGATGTATAAGAACGAGGGAAGGCTGGTCAACAAAGGGATAGAGCTGACGCTGAATGTAGACATCGTGCGTCAGAAAAACTTCAACATTGGTATGACCTTCATCAACAGCAGGAACATAAATAAGATCGGCGACAATCAATTCAGCAACGACTACCAGAGCTATTTCACCGGCAACGCCAATGTGCCGGGCAAGGCCATCAGCGGCTTTTACTCGTATAAATTCGCCGGCCTGTCACCTGAAAACGGATTGCCTTTATTCGATAATGTCGACAAGAGCAAGGACCCTGTTGTAGAAGATCCAACTACCTGGCTCGTATATTCGGGACAGTTACAACCGGTAATGAACGGTAGCTTCTCCATCAATGCGCGTTACAAACAGCTGAGCTTCTACAGCACTTTCGCCTATGCCTTCGGCAGCCACAAACGTTTAGACCCCCTCTTCCTGAATAAGACCAATGATGGGGTGCCGCCGCCATTTGGCAATGCCAACAGGGCCCTGCTGGATCGCTGGCGTAAGCCCGGCGATGAGGCGCATACGAATATTCCCGCGCTGGTAGACCAGACGGCTGCACAGGCTTATGGCAAACTCCTGGATAATCCTTATTCCGCATATACGAGGTCGGATATACGTGCGGTGCGTAACGACTTCCTGCGTTGTCCGAGCATGAACCTCTCTTATACCTGCCCGCCTGCTGTCATAAAGCGTTTGGGCGTGAAGGGATTGTCGGGTGGTTTATCGGTCAGCCAGGTATTCACCATTGCCAGCAAAGCGCTCAACGGGCAGGACCCCGAAACGGACGGAGTCGGCACCACTGCGTTACCTATAGCGCGGCAATACAATTTCAACCTGACGCTGAGTTTATAATGCAGATCCATTAAATCTATTTTTATGAAGAAGTTATACCTGTTGGCTTTGTTGGCAGTACCGTTCAGCGGATGTAAAAAGTTCCTGGAAGAGCGGTCGCAATTCGAGGTCATACCAAAAACTACCAAGCAGTTTAGCGAAATATTATATACCGAAGGGATTCCGGGAGCGTCCACCCTGTTGCAACCTTACCTGAGTTTAATGGATGACGATGTACAGGCATTCAACGGGGACGCGTTGCCGGGCGATGATTTCCTTACCCGTAGCGCGCCGGTGTACCAATGGCAGCCGGATTTCATTGAGCTCAGTAAAAATAACGGCGGTAC
The DNA here is from genome assembly GCA_001870995.2 of Chitinophaga sp. CB10. GTDB lineage: Bacteria > Bacteroidota > Bacteroidia > Chitinophagales > Chitinophagaceae > Chitinophaga. The sequence continues at coordinate 68,047 of MLAV02000004.1, read as the reverse complement.
CAACGCGTCTACTGGTATGGACTCCTGGAGTACGTACTACAAGTTGTTACTCGGCGCCAACGTGGTGATCCAGTCTATGGACGGATCGACCGGCAACCGGCAGGAGAAGATCCAGTTCAAGGGGGAAGCCTTCGCGGCACGGGCCTATTATCATTTCATGCTGGTGAACCTGTTTGCCATGCCTTATAACGACTCTTCCACCACGCCGGATAAAATCCCCGGCGTGCCGCTCCGCCTGGATGCCAACCTCTCGGACGACAGTCCGCAGCGCAGTTCCGTAAAAGCCGTATATGACCAGGTGATCGCTGACCTGGATTCTTCCATTCAACTGCTGGAGCAACAAAAATTACAACTGCCCTCGTTTCGTATGTCGTACATAGGCGCGGAATTGCTGGCATCCCGGGTAAACCTCTACATGGAAAAATGGGAGAAGGTGATTGAGCATGCCACGGTGGTGATTAATCGCCACCCGCAGCTGATGGACTTTTCCCAGTGGGACCCCATGCCTGACCCCAATGATCCCACGCCCTTGCCATTCATCTCGCCGGGCAACCCGGAGGTGATTTGGTACTTCGGCAGTGTGTTTGAGCATCAGCCATCCGGTATGACGGTGGCCTACGACGTGTCCTACGATTATATGTCCATCCTGGAAGACGGGGACCTGCGTAAAGAAAAGTATATCATGGAAGTGCCGGAAATTTTCCGGCCTTATGTGCTTACTCCTTTTTCGCAATTAAAAAACGTAGGCACCTCCTCGCAAACGGTCATGGGTTGCGCCTGGAGGAGCGCGGAGGCTTACCTGAACCGCGCGGAAGCGTACATCCAGTTGTACCGTACCACCGGCAATACCGAGGCCGGGCAAAAAGCCCTGGATGACCTGAACAGACTGCGCGCCAGCCGCTGGGATAAAACCAAATTCCAGCGGTGGACCATGGGCCCGGCAGATGAATTGCTGAAACGCTGCCGCCTGGAAAGAAGGAGAGAGCTGTTCATGGAATGTGGGCACCGTTGGTTCGACCTCCGCAGGTACGGAATGCCGGCTATAAAGCATACTTATATGCCCACCAAAAACACCACGGAGATTTACGAGTTGAAGAAACGTGATCCGCAATATGTCATCCCGATCCCGTTGGAGGTGTTGGAAAAGAACAGGGGGCTCGGTCAGAATGAAACGATCGGTACCCGGCGAATGCCCATTTAATCAGTTGCAAACAACAAACATTACCATGCAGAAATATACATCCATAAAAACCATACTCGGGCTGTTGCTGTTGTTGTGCGGCCTCTATGCCTGCAAAAAGGAAGCGGCGCTGCAGCCTGCGCCTAATCCGCCTTTTTTCACCCTGCCGCAGGGCAATCAGCCGTATGATGATACCATACTCGCCTTCCGGGATAAATACCAATCCTACATCCTGTATAAATTCAGCAGGTATGATATTGCCTACGAGGTGATATCTACCCTGCGGGTGGATGCAAAGCCGGCCAACCCGGCTTATATTGATACGACGCTGCAACTCTTCAACTCCGTATTCATAAAGTATTACCCGGAAACATTCCTGCAAAAGACAATGCCCTATAAAATATTGCTGGCTGCCTCCATTGATACCAATAATGCGGGTTTGCCCGGTACGGAAAAACTCTTGTATCCCTCCATCACTGGTACGTTTGCCAGTTCCACCACGCTGGCCATCGGCTGGGCGGACAGTAATTTCCTGAAGAAGCAATACCCCCGCAGGACGCTCCGGGAGTGGCTTACCTACGCTTACATCAAGCATGCGGTATTGAGCGGCGCCATGAAGATACCGGATGAATTTGTAAAGCTGGCGCCGCCATACTATAAAGAAGCTACCAGTACGCCTGGCGCTAATGGCCTTATAGGAACGACCTCCCTGGTATTTGACCTCAGTATTTACTGGGACTTTAGCATGTATGCGTGTTACATTGCAAGCAGGCCGCGCACGGAATTGGAAAACACCATCCTGCGGCCGGGCTACGATACCAAAGGCCTGATCCGCCAAAAGTATGAAGTGGTTTGTAACTTCTTCCGGAATGAATACGGGATAGACTTACAGGCCATTGGCGACCAGCCATAACCCGCGTTGGCATCCCCCCGGAAATTATTAAAAAAATAACCGGGGGGATTCACCCTTTTCAGGAAGATGATTGCCTTTATAATAACTAATACCGTTAAAATAATGAGAGCAATTAGTCTATCTCTGATGATGATGCTTGGCTGGAACAGTATGTATGCCACAGGGCCTGCGGCGCCGGCAAAATTACAATTGCAGGTGACCGCTAAGCGGACTTTCGGAGGCCTCGTGCGGGTGGGCTACATGGGAGGTAAAGCAATGGATGAATTTAAAGAAGATGGATTCCTGTTGTCTGCCAATACACCCACTGCTGCGTTTAATAAAACCATTCCCGGCGCTACCCAAATCATTTCAGTGAGTGAAACGGCGGTGCTGGTGGAAGCCGGGGAAACGGTGGATATGGCGCTGACGTTGAAGGATAATTTTGCGGCCCTGCCTGCAGGCCCGTTCAGCGCCCGCTGGACCGGTAAACATGCTGCAAGGCATGCGCTGTTATATAGGATTGATAGTATTTACCAGGGGGGAGATATAAAAACCGCCGCCACTACGCAGCAGCTGGACGGCGTTATTGCCGGCTGCGAAAAAGCCGTGGCCACGCTGCTGGCGGAAGCCAACATAACGGGTTCGACTGCACGAAAACTCGTGGACTTCTATGAAGATAAAGCCCGCATCCAGTTAAAATATCGATTTGCAGAAGCGCATCCTGAATTAAAAACTACTCCCGGCTTCGGCGATTGGTACCTGCAGGGCTTTAACATTGGCGATGCCGCCATCCCTGCGGTGGGCAGCGAAAGCCTCACCCGGGAAATCGTATTGTACTGGTGGGCGGGCCGTAAGTTGCAGGACTCCACCCTTACGACCGTTAACCAGGTAACAGAGTTATTGAGCCAGTGTAAATCCAATGTATTAAGCGGAAAAGTTACATCCAACTGGTTCCTGGTAGAAGGCCGTAACAGGGGCTTCTTCCCGGAAATGAAAACAATCAGCGCCCTTGCGAAAGCCACGCTCCGGCCGGGCAGCATCGGCGCAAAAACATGCGACTCGCTCTACCAGGCGTATGCCCAGCTGGAAGCTGGTTTGCCTGCTTATAACTTCGCGTTGAAAAATGAAAACGGCGATATCGTGCGCCTCTCTGACTTCAGGGGTAAGGTGGTGATTATCGATATCTGGGCCATGTGGTGCCATGGTTGCGTGGAAGGCCTGCCGTTATTCCGCAAGATCGCGGATTCCTATAAGGACAAAAATGATATTGTATTCCTGACCATCTGCTGGGAAGCGCCCGATTCAGAAACCCAGGAAGAGTGGAAGCGCTTCAGCGTAAGGAAAAATATCAACGGGGTGAATAACCTCTTCCTGTCTGCCGACAGGTCGGACCCGAAGGCGCAGGAATTCATGCTCCGTTACTGCCTCACTTCCATTACCCGCTGGGTGGCCATTGATCCGAAAGGCAATTTCATCGATGCGCACCTGAAATATTCAAAAGATGAAAATTTTGAACGCCTCATTGCGAACTGCTATAAAATGAGAGATTAATCCTCCTCCGTCATTCTAAACGAATTATTTTGAACCATTTTTTTCCAAAGCTGCTGTTGGTGGCGTGTTTGCTTGCCGGCGCGGAGAGCGGTGCGCAGGTAAGGAAAGACAGCAGCGTAAGCGCGCGGGAAGCGTTCTATGCCGTCAACCTGCCGCCGGCCAATGCACAGCGTACGGCTGACGGCAGGCCCGGGCCGGGCTACTGGCAAAACCGCGCCGATTATGAGATACGCGTGAGCTTTGATACGGCCTCCCGCCGCGTTAGCGGAAAGGTGAATATTACCTACCGGAACAACAGTCCGCTATCGCTGGATTACATCTGGCTTACTGTTATGCAAAACCGTTTCAAACGGGATTCCCGCGCGTCGGTTACCACGCCGGTAAAGGGCGTCCGCTTTGGCGTGCAGGAATTTACGGAAGGCTGTAACATCCACGCCATCACCCTGGCAGGAGGGAAGCCTGCCGCTTTTGAAACGACGGATACCTACGTGAAAGTGCTGCTGCCGGAGCCCCTGGCGCCTGGCCGGCAGGTACAACTGAGTGTGGCCTATGATTTTGTGTTGCCCCTCGATGGGTCCGACTATATGGGCGTGTTGTCTGCCGCAAGCGGGAAGGTGTACCAGTTTGGGGGCATGTTCCCGCGGGTATGCGTGTACGATGACCTGCAGGGGTGGAACGTGTTCAACGCCGGCTACTATGTAGAGCCGGGCCGCCTGGATATGTACTGCACCTTGCCAGCCAATATGATCATGCAGGGTACAGGGCAGCTGATGAACCCCCGGGAAGTCTTATCCCCGGCTGTGTTGCAGCGCTATGAGGCCGCGTGGAAAAGCGATACGGTCGTCCATGTGTTAACCGGCGCGGACCAGCTAACGCCTACGGGTACACGTACCTGGCATTTCGGGGCTGACAATGCCGGGGACGGCCTCTGGGCCGTATCCTCCGCCTTCCTCTGGGATGCGGTGAAGGTAACGCTGCCGGGTACACGTAGCGCGCTGGCCATGGCATTGTACCCGGTGGAAAGTCATAAGGACTGGCGGAGCATCGCCGCGGAGATGAAGCGCATACTGGAATCCTACTCCGGCTTCCTGGAGCCTTATCCTTACCCTACTTGTGTAAATATTGGCGGCGGCATTACGGGCGTGGGCGGCCCCGGCGTGTCCGTAATCAACTACCAGCAAAGCTTTGGCAGCAACAGCGTATGGACGAAAACCAACCATGAACTGGGGCACAACTGGTTCAACATGATGGTGGCTGCTGATAGTCGCCACGGCTGGATGTGCGAAGGGCTGAACACCTACATCAACCTCGTGAACAGCGAAAGGCTGAACGGCCAGCCGAATTTTGAATACGGCGCAGGGCTGAAATATATGTCCGAATATCCTCCGTTGCCTCCCCTGCAAACGCCTGCGGCTGCCGTCAGCGTGAATGAAATGGCCATGCATATGTACATGAAGCCGGCCATGGCGCTGACACTGCTCCGCAATGTGGTCATAGGGAAGGAGCGGTTTGACAAGGCCTTCAACGAATTCGTACATCACTGGAAGTTCAGGCATCCTTCTCCCAATGATTTTTTACGCGCCCTGCAAAGCGCCACCGGCGAGGATCTCAGCTGGTGGTGGAACAGCTGGTTTTTGCATGACTGGCGTGCAGACGTTGCCGTTACTGACGTGGCCTACGTGAAGAATAATCCCGCCAACGGCGTGTACATCACGCTGGAAAACAGGGGGCAGATGCCGGCGCCGGTGATCGTGGAAGTGCGGGAGTTTAACGGGAAAGTGTCCCGGCAGACGTTGCCGGTGCAACTCTGGCAACAGCAAAAGACGCACGTATTCCATTACCCGTCCACCTCCCCGGTGACGGCCGTGATCCTGGATCCGGAGGGAGTAGTGCCGGACAGCCAGCGGGCAAACAATACCTGGACAGGCAGCGGGGCCAAAGGCCTGGCGCCGGCAGGTCTTACGGCAGCGCAGGTGATAGACGCTTACCTGGCCGCCATAGGAGGGAAGGAGCAGGTAAAGCAACTCCGGCATGCAGCGATGCGCTATACCACTGCCGATACCGCAGCGCTCACCTTTGGACGGCAATGGACCCCGGATAGTTCGCACCTGAGTTTGCAGATGGAGGCCTTGCATACGGAATTATCCTCGCTACGGGCGTCGCCGGAAAGGATACAGTTATCTGTTTATGGGGCCAATAGAGTTTTCCCTGCGGGAGATGCAAAGGCTTTGTGGCTAAGCGCCGCGTTGATTCCTGAATTGCACTTTTTTGATGCCGGGTTCAAAACGGTCCTCCTGCCGGAAACGTTGCATATAAACGGGATGGAAACCTACGTGATACAGGTGGAAACACCGCAGGGGGAGCGCTGGCAGTATTACTATGACGTAGCAGGCGGTTTGAAGGTCATGGAAAAACCTGGCCATGGCAGATCGCCTCAGCAACTCTTTTACAGTCATCTCGAATTCGCCGGGTACCAGTTTTGCGAAGGTATCAAATTGCCAACAGTGCTACAGTTTGGTATTCCCGGGGACGGGCAGGTACAGCTGCAGTTGAGGCAGATCTCTCTACAAAAAAAATATTTATGACTCTTTTAAAACCAAAAGCTATGAATAGAATTTTCCTGGGTATTGCGTTGATGGCGGCCACCTCGGCCAGCGCGCAGCAGAAGCTGGAACTGGATGTAAAGATTAAGGGCCTGATAAACGGGGATACGGTGAAGTTATGGGGGCCGTTGACCAACACCATTGATACGGCCTATGTGAAAGATGATCATTTTCATTTTTCGGTGGATATGAGCAAGGGCGGTTCCACTTATATTTTGCAGGTGGGTAGCCGCGGCCTGGAAACCGAGGGCACCTTCCTCTACCTGGAAGCCGGCACGATGAACATCACCGGTAACGGCCCGTATTTCAAGAATGCCACCTATACCGGTAGTCCGTTTGTGGCGGATTGGATGGACATCAATAACACGGTTTTAAAAGACGACTCGTTATACCTGCTCAAAGATGCCGCGGAACAGCGCATGGCAGCCGCTTCCCAGATAGGCGACCAGGAAGCAAAGGATGAGGCTTATGCGGAATACCGCCGTTTACAGCAGCAGGAGCTGGAAGCCAGCCTGGCCTGGCTGCGTAAACATCCCAATGCGGGCGCAGGGTCCTATTTGATCAATGCCTACCTGGCGCCGGCTATGCCCAAAAAAGATTTGATTGATTTTATCCAGACCCTGGGTCCGAACGTGCGTAACACCTATACGGTATCCAAAATGCTGACGGGGGAAATCGGGGGCGCTGGTAAAATGGCAGGTTTGCTCAACCAACCTGCGCCAGGCTTCCGGCTGAATAACGCTGCCGGCAAGCCGGTAACCCTGGCGGATTTCAAAGGAAAGTACGTATTGCTGGACTTCTGGGCCAGCTGGTGTCAGCCCTGCAGGGATCAGATCCCCGAACTGACGGCCATGTACAAGCAGTACAAGCACAAGGGGCTGGAAATACTGTCGGTTTCCCTGGACGATAAAAAAGAAAAGTGGCTGAAGGCGCTGGAAGAGGAGCAGATGCCCTGGCCGCAGGTGTCAGACCTGAAAGGGGCCACCGGCGAGGTGCCGGCCCGGTATGGCGTATTGGCGATCCCGGCGTGCTTCCTCCTGGATCCTTCCGGCAATGTGATCATGCTGGGGGCCCGTGGGGAGCGTTTGAAAGAGAAGCTGTCCGAATTGCTGCAATAATCCATGATCCCTATATACTCATAAGCAGATAGCTGCCGGCCTGGAGGGCCGGCTTTTTTTTTCGCCACCGGCCTTGGCTATACGAATAAATAATATTTTTATCCAGTAAGTTTTTTTTATATAGTTTTGTCCAGGTTTTTCATAAACGATAGTAAATCTGATCCCATACCAATCTAAATCGTATTATGCCTCTTGATCCTTATTTAGGGGAGATTCTAATTGTATCATTCAACTTTGCTCCAAAAGGCTGGGCTATGTGTAATGGCCAGTTACTCCCGATCAACCAGAACCAGGCGTTGTTTTCAATTTTAGGCACCACTTATGGCGGTAATGGCCAAACCGACTTTGCGTTACCGAATTTCCAAGGCCGTATTCCAGCACACTGGGGCGGCAACGGCATTATACGTGGGTTGCAAACGGGTAGTACTACCCAGACGGTTACGCTGGGGAATTTGCCCGCACATACGCACGTGGTGAACAGCCAGGTGCGGATGCCCGTGGCTGCACAGGGCACGACTACCACCCTGGCGAATGCCTATCCCGCGCCGGATAACAACAACCGTTTCCGCGCGGAGAAAGATGAACGCATGGCAGTACTGCCGGTATCGGCGCTGACGGCAGGACCGGTAATGAGCAGCGCTACAGGCGGTAATACACAATCGGGTACGACGGATCCTTATCCAAACATGATGCCCTACCTCGTCTTAAATTTCATTATTGCACTTCAGGGTGTATTCCCATCTGAAACTTAATTGTAAAAGTTATGGCACTTGATCCATTTGTAGCAGAGGTAATCCTGTTTGCCGGAAACTTTGCCCCCAAAGGGTATGCCCTTTGCAACGGACAGCTTTTACCGATTTCCCAAAATACAGCCTTGTTTTCCTTACTTGGCACCTATTATGGCGGAGACGGAAAGTCAACCTTTGCCTTGCCTAATTTACAAGGCGCTGTGCCTATCGGCATGGGTTACGGGCAGGGTCTAACTCAACGGGAGCTGGGGCAAACAGGCGGTAGTCAATACTATACCCTCATTCCATCGGAAATACCGGCGCACATACATACGCTTCCTGCAACGGAAATGAGATTGCCGGCAGGTACAGGCGCTACTACCGGCACACCGGTCGGAAATTATCACGGCGTGGCGTCATCGGCAAACCTGTATGGTACGCCGGGCAATAACACTTTCATGGAGGTGGATACGGAGTTGTACCTGGATCCGACAGGCAGTAATCTGCCATTGGATAATTTCCAGCCTACCCTGGGTATCACATTTTGTATTGCGCTTCAGGGCGTTTTCCCGGCGAGACCGTAAACGCAAAAACTATTAGTAGCTAAGTAAAGCATAAAGATCATGGGTCAACCATATATTGGAGAAATAAGAATCTTTGCCGGTAACTTTCCTCCGGTAGGCTGGGCTTTCTGCAATGGGCAGGAATTATCCGTAGCGGAGAACTCAGAATTATTTGCCCTCATTGGCACCACCTATGGCGGCAATGGCCAGGATACCTTCGCTTTGCCAGACCTCCAGGGCCGTGTGCCCCTGCATATGGGAACGAACGGGGGCGACACTTATTTGCTGGGCGAAAAGGGAGGGCTGGAAAACTACACCCTGTCCACCCGGCAGATACCATCGCATCAGCATATACTTGCAGGCAATGTTTTTATGCCGGCTTATGGAGAGAACCCTGCGAATAATAATCAGCCGGCCTCAAAGTACGCCGCCATTACGCCGGCTATCCAGCAATATACGCCCAACAAGGATGCGTCGGCAAAGTCGGCCCCGTTGGACGTAAAAGGAGATCTGCAGGGCGCAGGCACCATGATGGAAGTGACTCCCGCCGGAGGTTCACAGCCTTTTGATATCATGCAGCCTTTCCAGGTACTGAATTTTATTATTTCGCTGTACGGCGTATATCCCAGCCAGAACTAATCAACCATAGAAGGGCTGATTTTATAATGACCAAAACCTAGCATGTCAGTTAAATGAAATTAGGATTATTACTGCCCCGCTCATCGTTCCAGCCCTTGCTGCAGCATGATTTGCTGGGTGGATGTAAAGCATTTATCGATAGTCGCCAGCTCCCGGTGACCCTGGTAACGGCCAACATTGGCTTCGGTACCGATCCGGCGGCAGTACTGGCTGCTGCGGAAAAAATGCTGATGGAAGACGGTGTGGACGTGCTGGGTATCTACGCCGACCAGGAAACATTGCAACAGGTAGCAAATTTTGCCAGGGCGGTGAATAAGCTGGTCATACTGATTCACCCGGGGGCCAGGTATTTCCACGATTGGGAACCCCATAGCCACCTGATCTCTCATACGCTGCATCACAGCCTTTGTTGCCGGTTTACCGCTGAAATGGCGGCTGATCAGGCGGGAGAGGCGGCATACGCCACTTCCTTTTTTGATTGTGGCTTCCCCGCAGGCCATGCCCTCACGCAGTTTTATGCTGACAAGGGCGGGCAGGTACAATTTAATTTTATCAGTAAATATAAACGTGATGAATTCACCATCGCGCCTTTGGCGGACTTCCTCCGGCAGCAGCCGGCGGTGAAATCCGTTTTATCCCTGTACAATGGCGACCTGGCGTACTATTTCCTGCGCCAGCTCCAGGAAGCCGGCCTTCCGGACCTGCAGCTATTTGCCGGCCCGATGGTATTTGAGCCCTCGCCCGCTACGGAGTTTGGGCCATTGCCGCAGTTATCGTATAGCCTTCAGGGTTATTTGCCCTGGGCAGCTGGTATCGACACGCCGGCCAACAGGGACTTTGTGGCTACCTGCACGGCGGCCCTCAAGCGGCCGGTGAACAGCGCCGCGTTGCACGGATGGACCACCGCCCAACTGGCAGCGTATATGCTGGAAGGAGCGGCGCAGCACGGGTTTGCGGCAAACGGCATTTTGGAAAGCCTGCCTGCCCTTGCCCTGGAGAGTCCGCGAGGAACGCTCCGCTTTGACGCAGAAAGCCACCATACGCTGGCGCCCATATGGCATGCTGCCACGGACGCCGCGTTTAACATTACCGTAAATGGCAACATCCCGGACATTGCAACGCCATGGCGGGAGTTGAGAGCAGCAGTGAAGGGAATTGTGACAGCGCACTGGATAAATACCTATCCCTGCGCCTGACCATTGTAAGCAACAAACTCCAAAAGAAGATTTTTTTATCCCGATATACTTCCATCGATAGTATGAAGCGAGCTATACCTAAGGTTTTTATAACCTTCCTCCTCATTTGCTGCGCCTTGTTTACACAAGGCCAGATCACCCCAGGCGACTTGGTTTTTACGGGTTATAATTCCTATGATGACGATATTGACGGGAGTACCCGGAACGACGTATTCTCTTTCGTGCTGTTGAAAAACTGCCCCGCCAATACCGTGATCTATTTCACGGACCTGGGCCGGACGTCCTCCGGCTTTCAGTCGCTTAACTGCGGCGCCGGCGATGGTTCCAACACCGATGGCGTCATCCGGTGGACGGCGCCCGCAGGCGGCCTGCTGGCAGGCAAACAGGTGGTGATCAAGTGTAAATATAACCCGGCAGCAGTGGCTGCCGCCATGGGTACCGTCACCCCAATTACGCCAACTAAAAACAGCGCCTCCGCCACTCAGAAAGAATACATCAGCCTGGGCCTGGCCGGCGATCAGCTGTTTGCCTATACTACCAGCGATGCCAACGGCAACCCTGCCGCCGCGCATACCGTTATTGCGGGAATAAATGTCAACAGAACCTTCTTGGACGCATCCCTGGGCGCCTGCGACCTCACCTCCTCGCTCTCGGTTTCCCCAACGGTGACGGCTACACTGAAAATGCCCAGCATCCCGGCGGTGAACGGCCGGTACAATTGCCTGCGCCTCATCGGTACCAGCGCTGTGCTGCGAGGCCTGATCACTAACCCCGTTCAATGGTTAACAGATAATACTTATAGTACGACCTTTCCTGCCAGCTTTAACCTGCTGACGACCCCTCCCTGCGACCTGACCATCGTGAACCCGGACGCGCAGGGCGTGGTGCGGGTAGATAACAGTACCGCCACCCCCGGCGACGGTACTACCTGGGTGAATCCTGTAAAAGAACTGCGGGACGCACTGGTAGCGGCTGCGGACCCTGCGAGCGGAATTAAGGAGATATGGGTGGCAAAAGGAATTTATTACGCCAGCGGTTCCCAGGATGTCAACGCATCCTTTGTGATCCCTACCGGCGTGAAAGTTTACGGCGGCTTTAAAGGCGGCGCATCCGGGGAGACAGCCCTGAACCAGCGTACACCGGCACAGTACCCGGTAGTGCTGAGCGGGGACCTGGATAATGATGATGTGAATAAAACCGGCGGCGTCACCCTCACTGCGGCCGACTTACGCGGCAATAATACCAAACAACTCGTGGTAATCCCGGCGTTGGCCAACAATGTGGTATTGGACAACCTGGTCATTACAGGCGCGTACAATCCGGGTGGTAACGGCGCAGCGGTGACTTCCGCGGCCGGCAGCGTTGGCATGGGTTACCTCATCTCCAACTGCCGCCTGCAAGGCAACCAGGCCGCGCAGGGTAGCGCGGTGTATTTGCCAGACGCCTCCGGTTATACCGCTACCATCACCGGTAGCCTGATCACCGGCAACTACGGTTATGCCCTGTCAGCCACGGGCGTCAGCACCATCGTGCTGAAAAACACCACGGTAGCCCGTAATGATAAGGCCACGAATATTAATGCCGCAACCTTCAACGCAGACAATTCCATCATTTCCACCAATATTAACTTTGATGTGATGATCAGCGGCAGCACGCCGCAATACCGCAACACGCTGGTCAAAACGGATTTCTATAATAACGCGCAGGCAATTGATCCGGCGCTGGGCGGAACGGCGTTGTTTAAAAACCCGGCTGCGGGCGACTTCCGGCTGGATACCTCCAATAAGATCATTAACCAGGGCAGCAATGCGCTGACTACGCTCACTACTGACCTGGATGGCAATCCACGGATCAGCAACGTAACTGTAGACCCTGGCGCTTACGAATACCAGGCGCTGGTACAAACGGTTACGTTTGCGCCTACTGTCACTTCCTTCGTGTATGGCACTGTCGATGCGGCCTTTACGCCTGCGGCTACTACCAACGGGGGAGGAGCTATCAGCATTACCAGCAGCGCTCCTGCAATTGCGCTGATCAACAATAATACCTTAACCGCCAAAGGCGCCGGCACAGCCACACTGACGGTAAAGGCCGCGGCTACACGCGGTTACCTGGAATCCGCCCCGGTGACGGTAAGCGTTACCGTCACACCGCGGCCGCTCTCCGTTACTGCGGATGATGTGACCCGCGCGTACGGCCAGCCGAATCCTGCAGTGCCTGCCCTCACCTGGTCCGGATTCGCGTTTGCGGATGGGCCGTCCATCTTCTCCCCGGCAACAACCGTGGATTATGCCGGCACCACCACTACCTCTGCGCCGGGAGAATATCCTATCTCCCCCAAAATGAATGGCGCCACAAATCCTAATTACCAGGTAGTAACCACCAACGGTAAGCTGACCATCACGCAGGCAACACAAACGATCACCACGCCGGGCGCCATTACCAAAACATACGGCGATGCGCCTTTTGACCCGGGTGCAACTGCATCCAGCGGCCTCGGTGTTACCTATACGATTATTAGCGGCCCTGCCACCGTCAGCGGCCAGCTGATCACGATCACCGGCGCAGGCACGGTGGAGGTGGGCGTTAGCCAGGCGGGTAATACGAATTATCAGCCGGCCAATGCTACGTTTAATTTCACGGTGAATAAGGCGGTGGTGAATATCACGGCCAACAATGCGAGTCGCCCGTACAACGAAGCCAATCCTGCGTTTACGTACACCATGGGCGCATTGGTGAATGGGGACAATCCATCCGTTATCACCGGCCAGCCCGTGCTGGCTACCACTGCTACCATGACTTCCGATGCGGGCACCTACGACATCATCCCCACGGTGGGCACTTTGCAGGCAGCGAACTATAACTTCAATTTTGTAAAAGGTACGCTGACGATCACCAGGCAGGCGCAGACGATCAGCTTCAATAACCTCGTTGCCCGGACTTACGGCGATGCGCCGTTTGACCTGGATATTACCGCCAGCTCCGGATTGCCGGTGACGCTCTCGGTGAGCGGACCAGCAACTATTTCCAATAGTACTCTGACTGTTACCGGCGCCGGAATTGTATCGATAACGGCTACGCAGGCCGGCAACGGCAACTACCAGCCGGTAACCAAGTCGCAGGGCTTAGTGATACAGCCAGCCGGGCTGAAAGTAATAGCAGATGATAAATGGAAGTATTATAACGAACCAACAGCAGCGCTGACCTATCATTTCAACGGTTTCGTGTACAATGAAACTGCGGCGGTGATCAGCGGTCAACCTGCCCTTTCCACGAGCGTAACCGCGGCTTCGCCGTTGGGTACCTACCCAATCAATATTACAGCTAATACCCTCTCTTCGCCGAACTACACCTTTATCATGGTGCCTGGTACCTATACCGTTGGCAAGGGTACGCAGACGATTACGTTCAACAACCCGCCGGCCCTTACCTACGGCGCGCTGCCGGTTGCGCTGAATGCCAGCAGCAACAGCGGCTTGCCGGTATCTTTCAGGGTGGTGAGCGGGCCTGCCACCATAAGCGGTAACCAACTCACGGTTACCGGCGCAGGCAGCGTGACGGTAGAAGCCTCCCAGGAGGGCGATGCATCCTGGGACCCTGCAGCCCCGGTGAGCCGGACGTTTGCCGTGGCTAAAGCTACCGCTACTATCAGCGTGGGTAATTACAGCCGCAAATACGCCGAAGCAGATCCGGCGTTTACCTATACTGTAACAGGTCTGGTGAATAATGACCCGGCCACGGTGATTACCGGCGCGCCGGTGATAACGCCGGTATCTGATGCCAGTTCCGGGGTAGGGGTATATGATGTCAATATCACTATTGGCACCTTGCAGGCGGTTAATTACGATTTCAACTTAGTGAAGGGGTCGCTGACCATCTCGCCGAATAACCAACAAATCACTTTTGCACCATTAGCCAATAAAACCTACGGCGACCCGGCCATTACGCTCAATGCCACTGCCAACAGCGGTTTGCCGGTGAGCTTTACCGTGTCCGGCCCTGCGGCGATCAGCGGCAATCAACTGACGATCACGGGAGCGGGTAATATAACGGTAACGGCTACACAGGCGGGCAACACCAACTGGTTAGCGGCTACGCCAGTGGTACAGCAGTTTACTGTGGCTAAAGCAGCGCTGACGGTCACCGCTGATAATAAGCAGCGGGTGTACGGCGTGGCCAACCCGGCGCTCACTTACACCATCACCGGTTTTGTAAATAACGAAAATGCCGCGGTGGTAACAGGTACGCCTGCACTGAGTACAACGGCCGGTCTGAACAGCGCCGTGGGCGCCTATCCGATCACGGTGGCCGTTAATACGCTGACTGCGGCTAACTACAGCTTCACGCTGGCGGACGGCGTGCTGACGATCAGCCAGGCGGGCCAGTCGATCAGCTTCCCGCAGCCGGCAGACAAGACCTATGGCGATGCGCCGTTTTCCCTGAACGCTACCAGCAGCAGCGGTTTGCCTGTTGCGTACAGCGTGCAGAGCGGCCCGGCTACCATCAGCAATAATAGCATTACCGTTACCGGCGCAGGTACGGTGACCATCGCGGCCAACCAGCCGGGCGATGGCAACTTCACCGCCGCGGCGGAAGTGGTGCGCAGCTTTGCCGTAAATAAAGCAGCGATCACCGTGACCGCACGCAATGCCGAAAAAACTTATGATGGCCAGCCTTACAACGGCGGCAATGGCGTGGATGTAAGCGGATTGGTGAATAATGACCAGCCGGCCGTAATAGGCACGGTGACGTACACAGGAAGCAGCCAGGGCGCGGTGAACAGCGGTACTTACGACCTGCTGCCGCAGGTAGGGCCTAACAGCAATTATACCATTACTCCTGTTGCAGGCTCCCTGACGATTAAAAAAGCGAAACAAACAATTATTTTCCAAGCCATCGGCAATAAGAACGAAGGCGATCCGCAGTTTACGCTGCAGGCTACTGCCAGCTCCGGGCTGCCGGTGAGCTTTGCAAGCGATAAGCCGGGCGTGATCAGCATCAGCGGCAATACGGCCACCGTTGTAGCGGCCGGCGTGGCGGTGATTACCGCCAGCCAGGCAGGCAATAATAACTACGAAGCGGCGGATGCCGTAGCACAAACGGTTACTGTGACGGCCTACCCTGTGCCGGACGTTACGCCTAACGGGCCGCTGGACTTCTGCGAGCAGGGCAGCGTTACCCTCGCCGCTTCCGCAGCGCCAGCCTATGCATGGGCTAAAGACGGCGCGCGCATCCCGGGCGCTACCACGGCCAGCTATAAAGCCACCAGCAGCGGTACTTACCAGGTATATGCAATTTACCCGGGCAACCAGGAAAAAGCTTCCGTACCGGTTACCGTTACCGTATATCCGTTACCGGTAGTAACGGTGACGGCAGGCTCGCCCACTACCATCAGCAAGGGTGAAACTATTACCCTGATGGCAAGCGGCGGCGGTACCTATGCATGGCAGCCAGCGGCAGGACTGAGCAACGTAACCGGCGCGGTTACCAACGCCCGCCCGTCCGCTACCACGGAGTATAAAGTACAGGTAACGAGCGACAAGGGTTGCGTCGCTACCGGCGCCATCACCATCAACGTGAAGGAAGACTATAAGCTGGAAGGCACGAACCTGCTGACGCCTAACGGCGATGGCCGCAATGATTACTGGATAGTGAAAAACATCGATATGTACCCGGATAACGAGGTGAAGATATTTGACCGCGCCGGCAGAATGGTGTTCCAGCAACGGAGCTACGCCAATAAGTGGAATGGTACGGTGAACGGGCATGCGCTGGCGGAAGGTACCTATTACTACATCATTGACCTGGGACCTGGCAAGCCACAGTTTAAAGGGTTTATCACGATCATTCACGATTAGCATCTTTAATACCTCCTTCCTCATCGTCGTCCTGAACGATAGTGAGGAAGGGGCAACAAAAAAGGCGAAACCATTGGTTTCGCCTTTTATATTTTATGCGTCAGGGTATTAAGCCAGCAATAAGCCCGGCGCTATACCCCGCAATTGTTGCTGTTCATCAAATGTAACCGCCAGCGTGCCTTTTTGCTGCCCGTTGCTGCCGGCATGCCCCAGCATGACTTCCCTCATATCCGTATTGAGCAGGGTTCGCAAACAGCCGTTATAGCCATGTTGGTGACCGCCCACGATGAAATGAATACCGCTGGTTTGATTGGCCAGCGCGTAGTTGGAAACATTGCCGGGAGTGAGATCGTATCCCAGGTGGGAGAGGCAGATCACGAACTGGCAGCCTTGCTGTTGGAGCCGCCTGGCTGCCGCGCTGGCCGCTGTAACGGGGTCCGTAAACGTCACGCCGCTGACGCCGGAGAGGGCAGGGCCTACACCGGTAATCCCGATCTTCAGCTCCCCTTTATGAACGATCACTTCCTGCTTTACGAGGGCGGCCAGGCGGCTGTCGGCAAAGCGGTAGTTGCAGTTTACCAGGGCAAAGTTCATCGCAGGGATGAGCGTTGCCAGCGCCGCAGGCCCGTTGGCCAGCTCGCGGTTGCCGATGGTAGCGGCATGATAGCCGGCTTCGTTCATCTGCCGGATGAGCTGCAGGTGTTTAGCGGGGTCGTTGCTGCCATCGGTGAAGTCGCCCGCATCCACGAGTAAATCCCCGCTGACGCCATTGTGATTAAAAACGGCGCCATGCATATCGTTGGTGTAATGCACCAGCAATCCCTCGCTGTTACCGGAAAGGCGGATGGTTGCAGTGGCAGGTTGGGCAAATGCCCGGATGGGGGACTTTAACAGCAGCAGCCCTGCTGCCAGGGAAGTGTTTCGGAGAAAACTACGACGTGTGTTCATAAGGTAAAGGAATACCCGGTAAAGATACAAGCTGCTTTTTGTAGCGCCAAGGGTTTTGAAAATATTTACCACAAATATTCCGGGTAGTTCCGGAGAAATTTTGTTTATTGGCGCTTTATCAAAAATTGTATGACTATGCCGCCGGAAGTTACTACCCACACCGCCTCCGGGACCGTTCCCAGGGCCTGGTACCTGCGCCTGATCACCAATCTTACCTTTTGGGTACTGATTGCCATTATTGCGGCGGTACTGCTGGGCGTCTATGCGCCGGCTACGGCGGTGAAAATGGAAATCATCGGGACTACTTTCATCGATATCATCAAACTGTTCATCGCGCCCATTATTTTCCTGACCATTGTGCTGGGTATCAGCGGGATGGACAACCTGAAGAAGGTAGGACGCATCGGCGTCAAATCCCTGCTGTACTTTGAGGTGGTGAGCACCCTGTCCCTGGCCATCGGCGTGGGAATGGCGCTGCTGCTGCGCCCGGGGCATATCAACCGGGAGGGGTTACAAACCCAGAATGCGGATAAATACACCCGCGCGGCGGAAAAAGGTTTCAGCTGGCTGGAGTTCTTTATGAGCAACCTCACCCTGCAGGTTTTGCTGGCGGCCATTATCATCGGCATTGCTTTAAATTACAGCCGCTATCGCGGCCAGGTGATAGGTTGGTTGGGGAAGATGTCAAGGCTCGTTTTTACGGCGCTGAAATATGTGATGTATCTCGCGCCGCTGGGCGCCTTTGGCGGTATGGCCTATACAGTGGGTAAGTTCGGGTTACATACCCTGATCCCACTGGCCAAGCTGATGGGTACCGTGTACCTGACGATGATTATTTTCGTGGTGCTGGTACTGGGGAGCATCCTCCGTTATTACAAAATGAACATCTTCGCCTTCCTCCGTTATATCCGGGAGGAGCTGTTGCTGGTACTGGGTACATCCTCCTCTGAATCCGCCCTGCCTTCCATTATGCAGAAGCTGGAAAAGCTGGGTTGCAGCAAATCCGTGGTTGGGCTGGTGATACCTACCGGCTATTCCTTCAACCTCGACGGCACTTCCATTTATTTGTCCATGGCCGTGATCTTTATTGCGCAGTTATACGATGTGCACCTGGGTATGATGGAATTGTTAAGTATCATCGGGATATTGATGATCACTTCCAAAGGAGCGGCCGGCGTTACGGGCAGCGGGTTTATTGTGCTGGCTTCCACGCTGACCGCCCTGCATAAAATACCCGTGGAAGGCCTGGCATTTTTGCTGGGTATCGATAAATTCATGAGCGAAGCCAGGGCTATCACCAATATCATCGGCAACGGCGTGGCGACCATCGTCATCGCGAAAAGCGAAAAGGAGTTCCAAAAAAATTTTTAATCCGTAACGAACAGAATTAAACAGCTGCTTGTTGGGCAAATTGGGAACCATGAAAACCCATCGTGGGGATTATTTCTAAACCAATTAAAAAGTCAAACAATGAGCAAGATTACCGTTCAAGATGGAACCGAAATTTATTACAAGGACTGGGGTACCGGGCAGCCGATTGTATTTCACCACGGCTGGCCTTTATCCGGCGATGACTGGGATGCGCAGATGTTCTTTTTCCTGGAACAGGGTTACCGGGTGATTGCGCACGACAGGAGAGGCCATGGCAGATCCACGCAGACGCCTGTGGGGCATGACATGGATACTTACGCTGCAGATGTATTTGAGCTGGTGAAAGCGCTGGACCTTAAGGACGCGATCCACGTAGGCCACTCCACCGGCGGCGGGGAAGTGATCCGCTACGCCAATAAATTCGGGAAAGGCCGCGTTTCACGGGCCGTTCTGATCAGCGCCGTACCGCCGGTGATGGTGAAGAGCGCCAGCAATCCCGGTGGCGTAGACATCTCCGTATTCGATGACATCAGGAAAAGTACTGCGGAGAACCGCTCTCAATTCTATATCGATCTTACCCTGCCTTTCTATGGCTATAACCGCGAAGGCGCCGATGTAAAAGAAGGCGTGAGGAGGAACTGGTGGCGCCAGGGCATGATGGGCTCTATTAAAGCGCACTACGACTGTATCAAAGCATTTTCAGAAACTGATTTTACGGAAGACCTGAAAAACGTGGACATCCCTGTACTGGTGATGCATGGCACGGATGACCAGATCGTACCTTATGATAACGCGGGCCCCAAATCCGCGAAGCTGGCTAAAAACGCGACCCTGATCTCTTATCCCGGTTTCCCGCACGGCATGCCTACCACGGAAGCGGCTACTATCAACAAGGATCTCCTGGCCTGGCTGAAGAAATAGCATCCCGCGCAGTGCGGTGATTGCCGGTTTATTATTGCGTTCACTTGCTTATGATCGCAGAAAGCGCTGTGTTGCCTTGCCGGCAATGCGGCGCTTTTGCTGTTGCAGTTGGTAAGGACTGCAGATTTTTCCCCTTGCATTTAATTCTTTACTTTTACGGAAGAGACGGCCCCATTAATCATCAACCTCAGACGTTATGAGATGTACAAAATCTCGTAAGCTTTTTATGATTGTTTGCCTCTTATTTTCATGCATATGCAGCGCGGCGCAGGATAAATTGTATGTGGTCAACGGGTATGATCTGGGTTATGTGGATATGGCAGATTATACCTATCATAAGATTGCCACATTGCCTTTCAGTTTTACCGACCTCGCAAATACCCCGGATGGTAAGTTTTACGGATTAGACGATGCATCTGTTTATGAAATTAATGTAACCGATGGCACTTGCACACTTGTGCCTGCCGGCACGCATCCTACGTTTAGCTATGGGAACTCCATGGTGAGCGACAGGGACGGGAATCTCTTTGTGGCCGGCAGCGCCGATTACCTGCATAAGATTAATCTGAAAACCGGGGAAATCACCCAGGTAGGGCTGATGGGCTATGCGCCCGGGGGCGACCTCTGTTTCAGCGACGGGAGGCTGTACATGGTCACGCACGACAGCGAGTTGCTGGAAATCATCCTGGACGCTACCCGCAGCAGCATCCTCTCCACGCGGCTGATCGGGAAGCTGGGCGTAAAAGGGCAGGTGTACAGCATTGGCGCCAATCAATACGGCATCTGCTACCTGATCAGCACGATCGGGGAGCTGGCCATCATCGACCTGGAAGATGCCGCCACTTACGTGATCAGCAATGATATCAAAGGAGGGATGAAAGAAGTGAACGGCATAGCCATCATTGGGGAGGGCCGCAACGACAAGGATATTGAAATCTGCGGCAACGGTATCGATGACGACAGGAACGGCTTTATTGACGATAACGATATGGCCTGCCGGATGAAGCGGGGCATTTGCACGGGGGATAGCAAGGAGATCTTCCGGGAGGATTTTGGAGCCGGCGGCGGTTACGGCGCGCCTGTGCCGGGGCTGGGCAGCGGGGCCTATACTTTTTCCAGCACGGCCCCCTTGCAGGAAGGGCAGTACACGATTGTGGACAATCCCCGGACGGCCGCCGGCAATGATACCTGGAAGCAGATGACGGATTACAGCGGTGCGCCCGGCGGGCGCATGATGGTTATTAACGGTTCTTTTTTCCCGGGAGAGATTTACCGCAAACGCATCGACGGCCTTTGCGACCAACAACAATATGCGCTTTCGGTAAAAGCCTGTTCAGTGATTGCGCCTGAACTGAGCTGTGGGGAGAATACTACGCCTATCCCATCCAGGATTCGCTTCCGGATTGAAGATGCCGCCGGAAATGTACTGGGGCAGTTGTCCGAACGCTACATCCCGGTGGACGATCATCCCAACGGCAGCTGGAAGGATTATGGGCTCATTTTTACGCTCCCTGCCGGCATTACCGCGATACAACTGGTACTCCTCAACGATGCGCCGGGCGGCTGCGGCAATGATATGGCCATTGATAATATTGCGCTCAGCGCCTGCCAGGCAGCGCAACCCATAAAAATCAACAACGGCAACGATGTAACGGTATGCGCCGGCGGGTCCGCCACCTTCGCGGTGGATATGACGGGCGTTGTGATTAATAACCCGCTGTTTTCCTGGCAACAGTATGATGCCGCCAATGCCCGCTGGGTGGAAGTGAATACCACGGCCACCCCTTCCTGGACGCTCGCCAACATTGCGCCGGCAGCCGCCGGGCAATACCGGGTACAGGTGCGCGAAAACACCGGCGCCTCCTGTTACCGGCAATCTGTTTCCTCTCCCGTGTTACTAACGGTGAAGGCTATCCCAAACATACAGGTAACCCCTTCCATCCGCGTTTGCAATGGCCAGCCGCTGCAGTTAAGCGCTACTAACGTGGACGGATATACGCTAATTTGGCGGGATGCTAAAGGCAATACTTACAACGGCGCATCCCCGGTAGTGGCCAGCGCGGCAACTGCCCAGTATGCGGGCGTGTACACGGTGGAAGCGATCAGCGCGGACCACTGCACCGCTACTGCCAGCACTATGGTGACGGTGACCGCCACCGCTGAGCCGGGGCGGTTAAGCGCGCCCTCACTGGCATGCATCAACGAAGCGGTGGTGTTGCAGCTTAGCGGGCAATCCGATGGAGCGATTAATTGGTCGCTTACGGGCAACCCCGTTACGCAGGGTACCGGCACGCCCTTAACGGCCACCTGGGCTACGCCGGGGCGTTATACCATCCAATACAGCATTAGCAGCTCCTGCGGCCCTGCAAACGGCGTGGCTGCGGATATTGAAATAGGCCCGCTGCCCGGGGTTGCGCTGCCGGCGGATACGGTGGTTTGCAGCGGCACGCAGCTACTGCTGCAACCCCGTTACAGCCATGATGTAACAGGCTTCAGCTGGGAGGGCGGCGCTTTCAGCAGCACGCCGGGCAAGGTAGTCCATGCAGCGGGTACCTACACGGTAGTCGTGCAAAACCGCTATGGCTGCCGCGCCAGCGATGCCGTAACCGTGCAGTACGGCGCCTGCGGTTGCGAGGTGTACCTGCCCAATGCCTTTACGCCCAACGGCGATGGCCGCAATGACGTGTTCAGGCCCGTAGTGCATTGTACTTTGCGCGTGTTCAGGTTCAGTATCTACAATCGCTGGGGCCAGCTGATTTACAGCACCAATAAGCCGGGCGATGGGTGGAATGGCAGCTGGCATAACAGCGGCAGCCGGCTGGCGGAAACAGGGACGTATGTGTGGGTGCTGGAATATGAAGGAGGGGAGCAGGCGGGGCTGGTGCGTAGCAGCGGCACTGTTACATTGTTGCAATGAGCAGTTTTTTCATTCCTATTAATCGCGAAGCAAATCCCGCAGCATGATTACGAAGCCTGCCTTGTTATTTTTTTAATTTTTCTTGGATCATAACAGCTATTTCTTATTTTTGCAACCATGTTTCATTTATTTTCAAACAGGAATAATGCATGGCGTGCCGTAATGGCCTGGATGCTCCTGGCGATGTTTACCATCAGCCAGGCGCCGGCCGATTGGCTGCACGACTGCTTTGCGGACCATACGCATACCTGTCTGGAAACGCCGCATGCAACGCAGGCCAAGCTAGTTAAAGCCCAGCTCAAATGTCATTGCATGCATGTGGCGCATCATGATACGCCTTACCTGGTATGGGGTGCAGCGCATGGTAATAATGCCGTCACCTGTCCTTTATCCGTTCATTACGCTAACCTGCACGCCTATACGTATGCGGCGCCCAGGTACTTCTTCTCTATCCAGGGCCCTCCTGTAGCGTAATCTTCCTCTTTTATTGGTATGTACTGTAGCGGGATGCCTATGCCTGCTCGGGTTGGCTTTTATTCAAAAGTACACAATTAGTATGCGAATTATTATTGGCTGTATGCTGCTGCTGGCGGCATGGAGCAGGGGAGCGTATGCCCAGCGCCAGGTAGCAAAGGATACTTTGAAGGGCGTGACGGTGACGGGCAGTCACACGGAGCGGCGCATCCGGGAAAGCGCGCTGCCTATGGAAATCGTTAACCGCGATTACATCAGCCGCAACATGGGCGGCAGTTTAATGAAATCCCTGGAGAAGCTGCCTGGTATTAAATCCATCGGCATTGGCTCCGGCAATTCCAAACCGCTGATACGCGGCCTCGGCTTCAACCAGGTAGTGGTGGCGGAGCATGGCATCAAGCACGAAGGGCAGCAATGGGGCGCGGACCATGGGCTGGAAATCGATCAGTTCAACGCCGGGCAAATAGAGATAGTGAAAGGGCCTGCGGCCTTCCTCTTTGGCGCGGACGCGATCGGCGGGGCGATTGACATCAAATCGCCCGCACCGCCGGCAGCGCACACCCATGGCGGCTCCGTGGATATTGCCGGAAAAACCAATAATGACCAGGTAGCCTTGTCCGCCCAGGTATTTACGCGTACGGACCACTGGTTTATAACCACCCGGGTGACGGCTACCGACTATGGCGACTACCGCGTGCCGGCGGATACCGTGTACGTGTACAGTTATGCCGCGCCGCTGCACCGCCGCCAGGTGCGCAATACGGCCGGGCGGGAGCGCAACCTGCACCTCAGCACCGGCTGGATCGGGAAGCGATGGACTACCACATTTTACGGAAGCATGGTGTATAATAAGTCCGGCTTCTTCGCCAATGCGCACGGGCTGGAACCGCGGCGGGTGGATGCCGCGCTGCACGACCGCTCTTCCCGCGATATACAGCTGCCATCGCAGGAGGTAACGCACTACAAACTCGTTAACAGCACTACTTTTCATATAGGCGGCCATACGGCGCAATGGCAAACCAGCTTCCAGCGCAACTTCCGGCAGGAGTGGAACAACTACGTGAACCATGGATATATGCCGCCCCTGTACCCGGAAGGCAGGACGACGCCTAAAACACTGGAACGGCAGTACGATAAAACCGTCTGGAACACGGCCCTGAGCGACCGCTGGCAGCTGGGGCGGCACGAGCTGCGGTATGGCGGGGAGATTTCGTACCAGCGTAACCGTATTGACGGATGGAGTTTCCTGATACCGGCTTTTTCCCAGCTACAGGGCGGATTGTATGTGTACGATAAACTGGCCCTCTCGGATGCCTTGCTGCTGCATGGCGCACTGCGGTTCGATGCCGGCAGGATCCACATCGATCCTTATGCGGATTGGTTTACCTCGCCGCTGATACATGGAAAAGATACTGCGTATGTGTATTTATCCCGCGCAACGCAGGCTACGCGGAGGTTCTCGAGCCTGAACTGGTCGTTCGGAGTCAGCTACCAGCCGGACCGATTTTCGTTGAAAGCCAATGTCGGCAGCAGTTTTCGTATGCCTATTGCGAAGGAACTCGGGGCGAACGGCGTGAACTATCATTATTTCAGGTACGAGCGGGGCGATGTGAACCTTTCCCCGGAGAAGAGCTACCAGCTGGACCTCGGCCTCGGCTGGAAGGCGGACCGGTGGTCCGCGCAGCTCACGCCGTATCTCAATTACTTCTCCAATTACATCTATCTCAATCCCACGGCGGAGCATGACTACCAGTACGGCGCGGGTAACCAGGTGTTTTATTATGCGCAGAGCAGGGTGTGGAGATACGGGGCGGAGCTGCAGGCGCAATACGAACCAGTGAAACGGCTACAGTTGGGCGTTGCGGGGGAATACCTGTATAACCGCCAACTCTCCGGCAGTAAGAAGGGATATACGTTACCGTTTACGCCGCCGCCTTCCGCGCTGCTATCCCTTACGTACGCGGTGGATGCGCATACCTATGCGGAGTTCGACTACCGGATTACCGCTGCGCAGCGCCGCATAGTGCCGCCGGAACGGATGACGCCCGGTTATCAGCTGCTGGGATTTTCCGCCGGACATAGGTTGCATATCAAAGGGCAGGCTGTACAGCTCCACCTGCAGGTGCAGAACTTATTGAATAAGGCGTACCTGGACCATACGAGTTTCTACCGTCTGATCGCTTTACCCGAGCCAGGAAGAAATATAGTAATACGGCTTAGTGTGCCCGTAACCGTTACCCGAGGCCGGGAAGGTGCAGCGGCGCAGCATTAACTTCTCCCTAAAAAAATAAAAACAGCATGAAACAAACACGAATGTATTACCTGTTACTGGTACTGGCCGCCATGACTTTTTACGCCTGCAGTAAAGACGATGCGCAGGCGGATACCACGTACCCGGAGATTGACCTGGGCGTCAGCGGCGGGTTTCCGCAACAGTGCAGTATGGTGGAGCGGGGCAAGACGTTCACGTTCCGCGCGCGGTTCACCGATAATATGGCGTTGGGCGCGTACAGCCTGGACATCCATCACAACTTCGACCATCACACACATAGCACGGAGGTGAAAGTTTGCGAGGAGGATGCGGTCAAAGCGCCGGTGAAGCCTATGCTGCACATCAAGGATTACCCGATCCCCGCCGGCAGCCGCGATTATACGGCCACTGCGGAAATTGCCGTGCCGGCGGATGTGGACCCGGGCGACTACCATTTCATGATCCGGCTGACGGACAAGGAGGGCTGGCAAACGATCCGGGGCATCAGCATCAAAATTATTTAATCCATTCACACCTTTTATTCATTTAAAATTTAAACTATCATGAGATTATCCCTTGGAAAATTCGGGATGGCGCTGGCGATGTCGGCTTTCTTATTCGCCTGCTCCAAAAAAGACGACGTAGCGCCACAAGCCACTATCAGCCTGAAAGAAGTAGGCAGCGGCAACAGCAAAGTGGCGTATGCCGGCAGCGATTTACACCTGGATGCGGAAATTGTTGCCCCGGGCGGCATCCGCGAGGTGAAACTGGAAATACGCCCGCAAACGGCCGGCGGATGGGCGTTTGACTCCGTATATACGGCAGGGTTAGCCGGCGCGAAGAATGCGGACTTCCACAAACATATTGATATACCTGCGGAAGCAGCGGTGGGTAATTATCGTGTAATCGTCACCGTTATTGACCAGCAGGGCCGGCAGACGGCGGCGGAATCCGCGCTGGAAATTAAGGTGGATGCTACTTTACCATCCCTCGCTGGTTTGGAGCTGAAACTGAATACAGATAAAACGGATTTACATGTGGGGGGGAGATATCAGTGCGCCGAATAAAATTGCCAGCGTGACGATTGAAATTCACGGGGCATGGGCCTATGAGGTAACCTACACGGATGCGGCCATGGTTGGCCAGACGACCTACCATCTGCATAAGCACGTAAATGTGAGCGCTGCGCCGGCGGGGCATTATCATGTGCATATTACCGTGAAAGACCAGGCAGGCAAGGAGCGGGAGATAGAGGAGCATTTTGATAAATAGGCAAATGTTGTGTAGTGTGTTTAATAAAAAAGGGTGTATCCGCATGTGATACACCCTTTGTCGTACTGAAGCAGCAGCAGGTTACCTGGACAACAGCTTTATCCGGATGGTCCATACGCCTTCCTTGCGGAGGGCAAAATCGAACCAGTAGTTGAAGTAAGCGCCGTTGACATCGCCGTTGTTATACATATCTATGCGCACGACCTGGCCCTGCACGTAGGGGATAGGAAATTTGGAGACTTCCAGTTCCAGGCGGTCCGGGAATTCTGTGTATTTGGTGGGGTTTTCCAGCCCGAGGTTATGCCAGTCCTTGAGATCCGGCACGCCTGCGGTGGTGGAATAATCGTAGCCCAGCAGCTTTTTCGGGTCTACCGGCTGATCATTTTTATCCGTCACGTACACGAGTATTTTATTGCCGGTGAGCTGCGTTCTTTCAAACTTCACATCTATGCCGGTGAGGTTACCGTCAATACCCTGGAAGCGGTAGGCGTAATCCAGCGCGTAGGAGATGTTGATGGTGAGCGCATTTTTCAGCAACATTTCTCCGCCGGAGTTTTTCACGCGGATATCCAGCGTATATTTTCCCTTAGGCATTTGCAGCGTATCGAATTCAGGATAGATGACGATGGCGCCGTTCACGGGGTTGATGTCGATACCCGGCCGGAGTACCATTTCCCGCTTATCGTCGATCTCCTTTGCCGTCTTTTCCTTGCTCGTATAAGCTTTGTTCCACCACCAGGTTTTTACTTTGTAATCCATGAGCGTCTGCATGATTTTCCCGTCTTCGGAGCGGATGGCGTCGATGGAAAAAGTGAGCGGCTTGCTGGACTCTGTAGCCCTGGGCGCGGAGGAGGAAGACGGTTTTTTGCTGGGTAGGCAGCCGGTCTATGGCTTTTTCCAGGTGTTCGGCCATCGGCGCTGTATCCGGCGCAAGTTCCGTCTGCTCTACGTAATTGGCGTATTGCGCCTGGTGTTTTCTTTCCGTGATCTGTTTGTTGATATAATTGATGGTATGATTTCTCAGGAGAATGAAAAGGTAGCTGTTGAATTTTTTAATTTCCGGCAGTTTGGCCCTTTCGTTCCAGACTTTGAGGAACACGTCCTGCACGATTTCTTCCGTTTGTACTTTGGAGCCGGTGATGGCGAAAACGATTTTTCCTGTCTGTTGTACATAACCGTTAAAAAGGGCCACAAAGGCCTGCTCGTCATTGTTGGCAATTTGATTCAGTATGTTTCGCTCATTATCTATACTAATTAACCCCATACTATTCCAGGATAAAAGTTTTGGTTGATATATGACCGTTAATTTAATAAAAATGTCCGGATTGGCCGTCATGCGGCAAGATTTTGTTGGGTAGCCGGCGTTTTATGGAAAATTTTGCAGCCGGTGAATTTATTAACCTGGGTGAACGAACGGGGAGATAGCGGGTGATAGTTTTGTGTTATCATTAAAACGCTATAACATGAAAACATTATCAAAAACAGCTTACTTCACTGCCCTGGGTACCGGGCTTTTCCTTCTTTTCATCGGTTACCGCTTTTTTACCGTACCGGCTGTAGCTGCTACGGACTTCGGTATTGACCTTGGCCCTACGGACCATTTTGAGCTCCATAATATCAAGGCGATGCGGGATTTTTGCATTGGCGTGTTATCGCTGGTATTGCTATTCACGAAGGAGTACCGGAGTTTGGGTTGGCTGATGCTTTGCATGGCGCCTGTGCCGGCAAATGATTTGCGGCTGGTGCTGGAGAACCCGCATCACCCGGCAGCGGCTATTTACCCTCACCTGGCGGCGCTGATCGTTTGCCTGGCGCTTGGCGTGTATTATCTCTATGCGACCAGAAAATCTGTTGTATATGCTCTTTAGTATTGTATTATTAATTCACTTTCTCGCATTTGCTGCCTATTTAGCTTACCTGGGTATTCTATGGCCGACGCGCGGGGCGGGGCCGCGCAGCAAGTTCAGTTTGTATTTAGGAATTACGTTGCTGGTGACGGGTGTGATATTGGTGCTGTTGATGTACCCGCATGTGAATTATTACAAGGTGGTACCGAAGACGGCTGCATTTGCGGGGGTAACGGGGATCAATATACGGTTTGGGGACAGGCCTTATACGAAGGCGGCGTATTATGGATTGTTGGCGCTGGCAGTAGGAGCGGGGGGGATTGCGATTTTTCACTAGGGGGTGGGGAATCAGTAGGTTTTTGTATGGTTTGTGCGGGCTTTGGATGATTCGGTAGTTTAGTGGTAGAGTAATACACTTTTAATGGATGGGACGTTTGAGTACCAGTGGGCTAACTGAAAGACTTAAAGACCTCGCGCACAGCGCGGGGTTTTGTTTTTAGCTGAACATTTAGTCGAGTTCCTTTCGTACAACCTGATTTCTTTTAGATAATATCCACCAATTTTCGAAGAACCAAAACAAAAAGGTGCGGGTATTGTACCCAAAAACCTACAAGTAGCAACAGTTAATCTAAAAAAAATCCTAAAACAAACCTTTATTCTCCTTCATCCCATGGCTGAATGGGAATTCTCGGCTCACATGGAACCTCCATATCCATCTCAAATTTTTCAAAGACAATATCCCGGAGGAAATACGCGAAACTTTGTTTGAGCTTCTCAATCAACTCTTCTGCCACCATATCTGAATGACTATAAGTCATGTATTGCTCCATTGTAATGCCAATAGCCATGGCAATCTCCTGGGGTGAAATAATTTTTCCCTCAACTCCAGCTTTATCAATTATTAAAGTTGTTAGGGTGTTGAAAGAATGTTTTAATTCGTTGTATTCCATTCTTAAAGTTAGTAAAAAAAATTAAGGCTGCTGGCGGTGCTGTATATGCATTTTCAGGGGGATCAATGCCTTCCAACTTAACCGTAATTCGCATGTCTGGTAGCATAACCAATCCCCCAAACTCCCTGACCAACACTCACAACCGCCCCCTAAGAATCTACGCCAACTCCCGCTGATGCACCATCACCATATCCCCATTCTCCGCATACAATACAATCGCAACGCCATCAAACCCATTACGCTTCACATATTCCACATCCGCCTCCCTGCGATCGATTAACCGGATAAGACCATTCTCCTGCACAAACCCCTCGTCTGCATCTTCATAGTCAATGTTATGGTAGGTACGCACCACCACCTCAAATACCTCGTTACCTGCGGCATCCACATTAACCTTGTCAGCTTTGCGCGGCGGCATTTTGCTGAAGTCCCATTCGTTGTTGAACAGGTTGTCATAACCATGAATACTATTATCGAACAGCAGGATCTCTTCCCCGGTCAATGCATCAACGGCATATATATTTAAATTATCCATTACTCCTGCCGCCTCCTTTTCATTAACTCCTCATACACCGCCTCACCGGGCATCTCATTGCCATCGGAAAACTTTATTCCCACTTTCTCAAATTCCTGTATCAACCTCTTATCAAAACCCGCCAGGTATCCTGCAAATGACAAGGAATCTTTCACTTCCGGGATCGACTTAAAAGGAGCCTGCGAGTCATTAAACCGGTATAACGTAGCCTGCGTGCTATCATTGCCTTCCAGCAGTACGGAGTCGCCATAGTCGGTAATCTTGGCGGCGTAAGGGTTTGTAAGGTATTTCAGGGAGTCATTTTCTATCGTGTACGCAAGCGCGTACCGGCCTACTTTCTGGTTATAAAAAACAACATACTGCGAATCAATATCAAATTCGCTGTAACCATTGGCCATGGAGAACCTGTGCCATTTGCCGATCAGGAAGTTTTTCTTTACCTCCGCGTGTTTAACGGCAGGGGATTGGCAGGCTGCTATCGCAAAAATGAAAAGTAACGGAAAATAAAATTTCATCATAAATGATTATGGAAAAGTATAAAACAGGGAAGCCTATTCCGGGTAAATCCCAGCGGATACCCGGGCGGAAAGTACTGCCTGGCAGCACGCCAGGCAGTATTGGTCTGTAATCAAATTATTGCATCCAGATGGTACAGTTAATGTTACCGTTGGTATTGGTGCCCCAGGTTTCTGAAACCATGATCGCCGGGATATTCAGCTGACCAAGCGTATATCCGTAACTGCTCCACTTGTTATAGTGGTTGGCAAAGGTAATGACCCGGTTTTGACCGGTGGAAACTTTGGTAACTCTCGAGCTGTAGATTTGCCGGAAGCCATCGCCGCCATCGATGTTTTTGCCCGTCATCCAGCGTGTCCAGACGTTATAGCCTGCGCCATCGCTTTCGAATGTACCTAAATAGGTGCCGGTATGCGGCGATACTGCACCCCAGGTTTCATTAACATAGTACTCATAATAAGGGTTCCGGCTCCATCCGTACCAGCCGAAGGTACCGCCGCCGGAATTGGCATAAACGCCGAGGTTATACCCGATTTTGTAGGTAGGGGAGCCTACTGAGTAACCTTTACCGCAGGTGAAATTACCATTGAAACCCGTCCAGTTAACGCTGTAATTACCGCCGGGGCCATTGGCGTAATTTACAGTGCCGGTAGCGCCATCGCTTTTCCAGAGGGACCAGAAGAAGCCGTTATGGGTGCCTGACTGGTAGGTTTCAGTGGTGGCGGTATTGCCGGGGCGTTCAATACCTGCTACGTCGGGGAGGGTCTTTGCGTCTTTTTTACATCCAGTTAAAATTGCAGCGCCTGCAAGAATGACTACAGCAGCGCCAAAGGTAACCTGCCTGGTTACCCTTGTCAGAGGGTTTTGTTTTTTCATATCGTGGGTTTTTTGTTAGGAAAAAACAAAAGAACCTTATTTGAAAATAGAACGATGCTAATAATCTCCAAAATTGTTATACAAATGTTCAGGCCCGGGGTGGTCAATGGATAACCAAAATTTACATTGTCAAAAAGTAGACATGTATTATCCTTTAAATGTTAACCGACTGGATCAGGAAATGTCAATTTTCCCGATCCGCATCTCCCACCGCTAAAATTTTCCGCTTTTGATCATTATTTCCCGCCTGTGACCGTTAATTTTGCGGCCTTTAAGCCGGGAATGCCAGTCAAAACGCTTTATAATTTATGAGATCAGCCTATATTTCAGCGCTTTTAACCGCCGCTATCGCCACGCAGGCCGCAGGGCAGGATAGCAGCCGTATGCGAAGCCTCACTGATACTACCAGCCAGTTGAAAGATGTGATCGTCACCGCCAGTCGTATAGCCGAGCGTGTTAATGAAGTACCGTCGTCTGTCGTACTGATATCCCGGAATGAACTGGCCAGGCAGTCGCAGATCAGCAATAACCTGCCCTATATCCTGATGCAAAAAATACCCGGTATTTCACCCAGCGAAGAAGGGCAGAACAACTTTATCGGGAAACTGCGCGGCAGGAACTTTCTCGTGTTGATTGACGGCGTACCGCAGTCCACCCCCTTGCGCAATGGCGGGAGGGACCTCAAAACCATTGACGTCAGCGCTATTGACCACGTAGAGGTCATTAACGGCGCCTCTTCCATGTATGGAAACGGGGGCGCAGGCGGTATCATCAACTACATCACCATAAAGCCGGAAAAGACCGTCCCGTTCAGCTCCTCCACCTACTTCAACAACAGCCTGAACCTGGCTAAAGCCGATGAAACCTATGGTTATAACATTTCCCAGGTTTTCAAAGGCGGCATAGGCAAATTTGACTACGTCGTGCAGGGGAAAATGGCCCATTCCGGTGTGGTAAGGTCCGCGGACGGTGTGGTGGTCAGCCCTTTTTACGGCCTGGGAGAAACCCGGACCTACAATGCCCTGGTGAAATTAGGGTACGACTTTTCAACCAGGCACCGGATCGAGGTAATGGGCAACTATTTCAACAGCATACAGGACAGTAAATACATTGGTACCAAAGGGAACTTTGGCGTTTCTCCGGCAATAGGAGTCCGCGGTGATACCAACATCCTCGGCGGCACGCCCTACAATAAAACGCTGAACATCAAATACACCGGTACCTTCGGTAAAACGGAAGCCAATGTAACCGCTTATTACAACGATATCAACTCCGTATTTGAAGCCTATAATCAAATCTATTCCGACCACTGGGGTGGCCGCTTCAATTTTTCAACGCCTTTTGAGCTGCCGGGAAATAACCAGGTACTCTTAATTTATGGAATAGACTTCCTGAAGGACCATACCGTACAAAAGGACATGGCGGATAAACTCGTTACGCCGGATATGAATATGAACAGCATTGCGCCATACCTGCAGTCCAAATTCATCCTGGCTAAGGACTGGGTATTCAAAGCTGGCGTACGTTACGAGAACCTGCTGTTTAAAGTCAGCGATATCACCAAAGGAACCAACTTTGTGCCTGGCGCCACCAATACCTACGATGCGCTGGTATTCAATGCCGGCCTGCGGTATAACAGGCGCGCCTGTATGCAGCCGTTTGCCAGCTTCTCCCAGGGCTACTCTATCGGCGATATTGGGCTCGTCCTGCGGAATGGCGTTTCCCTCAATGCCATCGACGTTACGCCCGTAAAAGTGAATAATTTTGAGCTGGGCGTCAACGGGGATATCCAACGTTTCCATTACGAAGTAACCGGCTATTACAGCACCAGTAAGAAGGGGGCGACCTTTAAAGAGGTAACGCCCGGCAGCTTCGAGCTGATCCAGCTACCGCAAAAGATTTACGGCGTAGAGGCAGTACTGGGCTATAAAGCCACCAGCTGGTTAAGGCTGGGCGGTATCCTCGGCTACATGGACGGCAAAGAAGATACCCGCAACGACGGCTCCTATGCAGGAAAGATCGATAACTCCACCATTTCACCGGTCAAAGTGGGAGGGAATGTGAACGTCAAAATTACCCGCCGCTGGGATATCTCCATGCAGATGACCAGCATCGGCTCCCGCGATGTTTTCCCGAAAGATGCCTGGAACTATGGTAAATACCCCGTAAACGGCTATACGCTGTTTGATCTGTACACTTCCTATAAGCTGAAGCATGTACTGTTGACGTTTGCGGTTAACAACCTCTTTAACGCCGACTATTACCCTACACACTCCGCTGTGCGGGGCGCTACCACGGAAGGCCGTTATTATGTGAAAGGTACCGGCGCCGTGGCAAACCTGGGAGTAGTGATCAATTTGTAAAAGGTTTATGTTACCAGCAGTTGGAATGCTATTAGACATCGTTGCGGCACTCTTCAACTGCTGGTTCTTTTCCCGGCGCCTCCATCCCTACCGCTGCAATATTCCACCTTGCCTCCGCGCTACTTCACCACATACTCCTTCATCGCTACCTCGGACACCCTAAAGTACCCATAGGCATAATTGTCAAACTCCGTCTGGTTAATAATATTCCCCCTTACTGATCCCGGCGTTGCCTGGAAAGGCCCGCTGCCGGCGCCGGATGCAGCTAACAGTTTCCTGAAGTAATCATAATACCTCCGGGAAATGCCATATAATTGAATGTGGACCAGGTCGCCCGGTTTCAGCTCCTTATCGGAGTAATATTCCTTTATCAGCTTACCCTGGCTACGCTGGTCATCCTTAGCCTTATAATCCGGGTATTTGGCAGCAGGTGATGCAATGCGGTGCAGGTAATAATTATCCTCGTTGCCATTATCCTGGTAGTAGTAGGCAATTTCTATTTCATCCCCTCCAAATCCGCCGGCATTATCCTGTTCAATATTATCAGCGATAACGGGTACGCCTATACACGTTTCAGTGGCCGTATATACCTGCCCGTTCAGCGCCACTTTCAGGGTATAGCTTTCCCCGGCAACGGGCAGGAAGTCAGTGCAGGTATATATCCCCGTGCCGGGGCTTTCTGTAAACCGGAAGATTGTATTCGCGGAATTGGTGATGGTGATTTCAGCGCCGGAAACGGTCGGGAAGGAGGTGCTGTAGTACCCCGTGGTGGTGGACAGTACGATTTGCTGCGCTTTGCCGGTCGTGCCTTTCACCCAATCGATGGAGGCGTCAATCACCAGCCGTGGCGCGGCTGTTTCCAGGTCCACTTCCACCACTTTCGTGCAGCCAAAGCCACCAAGTACCAATGAAACAGCCAGGCAGGTAAGTATATTCTTCATTGCAATTCTCATTAAAATTTGAAATTGTAAGACACCCCGGGTACGATGCCGAAAATCGAAATCCGCTTTGCTTCACTCCATCCCGTTTCCCTGTTTTGCTCAAACATCAGCGCCGCAGCATTGTTCCTGCCATACACATTGTAAATGCTGAACACCCATTCCCCTTTCCACCGCTTCTTACTGTCCGGCCTGGGCACATAGGTAGCGGATAAGTCCAGGTGGTGATAGGCAGGGAGGGAGCTGGCATTCCTTACGCCATAATTGGCAATCGTAATACCCTGGTACTGGTATTTACCAATGGGATAGGTAGCGGCTTTCCCCGTCTGGTAAGTGAATATGCCGCCAAAGCTCCATTTCCTCGTCAGCTGGTACGCCGCCGTCAGGGAAAGGTTATGCGTTTTGTCATAGTTCGCACGGTACCACTCCCCGTTATTGATACCCGGCTCCGTTGCATTGCGCCCCGGCGTGCGCTGCTCCGCCCGGGAAAGGGTGTAAGACAGCCAGCCGGTCAGCTTCCCGGTGTTTCGCTTCAGCATTACTTCCAGTCCGTATGCCCTGGCTGCTCCATTGAGCAGTACCTGTTCTATGGCTTTCCGGGCAATCAGCTCCGCGCCGTCAATATAATCCGCCCTGTTCTTCGTTTTCTTGTAAAAGGCTTCCGTTTCCAGGGAATACTTGCCGCTGCGGAAATTGCGGAAGTAGCCCAGGGCAACCTGGTCAAGGATTTCAGGTTTGAGGTATTGATCGCTGGGGGCCCAGATGTCCAGCGGGGAAACGGAGGCGGTATTGGAAACCAGGTGGATGTATTGGCTCATCCGGTTGTAGCTCGCTTTTACGGACTGCTCCTCATTAATCGCATAAGACACTGCCAGCCGGGGTTCCAGGTTCCCGAAGCTGATGATCTTCTCGCGCGGTTTGTAATAGGTTACGCCTGTAGGCGTTGCTTCCTCGTAAATTTGCAGGTCAGGATTAAACGCCACTGCCTGGTCATTGGCATAGGTATTCAAATGCTGCTTAGGCCTGGCAAATATCAAACGCAGGCTGGAACTGCTCTTCCCGGCAAAGCACCGTTTGCAAATCGAAGAAGACCCGGACAGGTATTGTGTAACGCTAACTTTACAACTATGAACTGTATAATCATCGATGATGAGCCGCTGGCCAGGGAGGCCATTGAAATGCTGATCCACCAGCGGGATGATCTGGATTTGACCGGCTCTTTCAACAGCCCTGAGTCAGCCCAAAGTTTTATCGCTACCCATCCGGTGGAGCTGATCTTCCTGGATATACAGATGCCGGGCATCAACGGGATTGAATTTGCCCGTACCATTCCCAGGGAAACGTTTGTCATCTTTACCACCGCCTATGCGGAATTTGCTACTGATAGTTACGAAGTAGATGCTGTCGACTACCTGATAAAACCCGTTAAGCCAGCGCGTTTCCAAAAGGCGGTGGACAAAGCCCAGACCTATTCCCGGCTCTTCAAGGCCGACTGGTCCGGCAATAACATCGAACAGGTGGCGGACGATTTTTTCTTCGTGAAAGCGGATCGCCGGATCTTAAAAATCTACTTCAAAAACATCCTCTTCATCCAGGGCCTGAAAGATTATGTGGTGATGCATACCGAAAACCAGAAAGTGATTACGGCCATGAATATCAAAACCATTCATGATCACCTGCCTAAGGATCTGTTTGTGAGAGTCAGTAAATCCTATATCATCAATGTAAAGCACATGGACGCAGTAGATAATAATACCGTGTACATAGGCGCCAATGAAATCCCTATCGGTAATATTTACAGGGATTTCTTTTTCAATGAATTTGTAACCCGGAAGATCATAGGCCGCTAATGCCGGGTGTGTACTAGATTCCCAGCATCCTGTCCAACTCCTGCCCACGTTCTGCCAGGAACGCGCCATGCATACTGCTCGTCACCGTGGTGCAACCCGTATGCCGTACGCCCCTGGACGCCACGCATAAATGCTCCGCTTTCACAATCACCGCCACATCCTCAATATCCATCACCTGCTTCAGGTAATCGGCAATCTGGATGGTGAGCCTTTCCTGTACCTGCGGCCTTTTGGCGAAGTACTCCGTAATACGGTTCAATTTGGAGAGGCCAATGACCTGCCCCTTGGATACATAGGCGATATGCGCCTTGCCGATGATTGGCACAAAGTGATGTTCGCAATAGGAGTAGAGCGGGATATCGCGCTCCAATACAATTTCGTTGTACTTAAACTTGTTCTCGAAAAGCGTGATATCGGGCTCATTGGCCGGGTCCAGGCCTGCAAATGCTTCATTTACAAACATGCTGGCTACCCTGGCCGGGGTGTCTTTCAGGCTGTCGTCCGTCAGGTCCAGGCCCAGGGTAACCATGATCTCATGAAAGTGATAGCGTATTGCCTTGATTTTTTCCTCGTTGGTCAGTTCCCTGCTATGCGCTAATGCCGGTGCTGTGTGCATGTTTATTTGTTGTTTGATGGTACCAGTTGAGTAAGCTGCGCGAGTGTGTACGCGCCGATCGCCATTACAATATCACGAACGGCTACGTCGAAGTAATGCCCGCCCACAATCAGCGAGGCTGCAATGCAGAGCAGCCATGCCATTACGATATACGCGCCGATGCGGGGGCGTACCAGTACCAGGATGCCTGCAATGATCTCAATGATACCCACCGCCTTCATGAAAACTTCGGGATCAAAAGGGATCAGCCGCGCATTGTTGCCCAGGTAGTCGGACCAGCGCGTGAGCAGGTTGGTAAATTTGTCAAGACCCGCCACGATTGGTACGATGCCGTACGTGAAGCGGAGCGTCTCCTGCAATTTTGTGATGGTGGCCATAGTAATAGTTTTTATTCATTAGAGCAATGGGGAAGCAAAAGGTTACAAGATTTCCCGTAAAAATTTAAATGAAGAAATTTTGTAACCTTTTGCAGCGCTTGTCATCTAATAGGTAAAGTTTTCGAACTATAACGCTATGAAAGAACCTACGGTAATTGCCGACGCCTCCGTTATTGAACAGATACAGGCAGGGGAGAAGCAACGTTTTGAGCTGCTGATACGTAAGTACAACCAGCGATTATACAGGATAGGCATGTCCATCCTGGCAGATCCGGACGAAACCCAGGATGCCATGCAGACGGCCTACATCCACGCTTACGAGCGCCTGGGCAAGCTGGAGCATCCCGCCTATTTCGGGACCTGGCTGACGCGTATCATGCTCAATCAATGCCTCGAACAAAAGAGAAAATCCAGCTATCATTCCAATACCGAAATATCCCATAACGATATCAACATGAAAACGCCTGCAAACGAATTGATCAATAAGGAACTGAGCCAGATACTGGAAAACGCCATCGCGCAGCTGCCGGAAAAATACCGGCTGGTGTTTGTACTGCGCGAAATTGAAGCCATGACCATCCGCGAAACATCGGATACGCTCAGCATCCAGGAGGTGAATGTGAAAGTGCGGCTCAACCGGGCCAAGGCCATGCTGCGCCAAAGCCTGCAGGGGTACATGAAAGATTCCGTTTACAGTTTCCATTTGTCCCGGTGCGACAGGGTGGTTAATTACGTCATGAACCACCTCGGTATTTCCTGAGTGGACTATTGTGTTTTAAACCTATGCAATGAAGAAAAGAAAGCCCTTATTTCACCTGCCAGCCACTCCGGCTGCTCCATCGCGCCGAAATGCCCGCCATGTTCAAATTTCGTCCAACGCTGAATGTTAAACACCCGCTGCCCGTATTGCTGCGGCGGCGCCACCAGGTCCTTCGGGAACAGGGCCACGCCTGTAGGCGTGGCTAACGGCGGCGTTTTCGCATGCGCGCCGGCCGCCATCGCGCGGCCTGTTTCATAATAGAGGCGGTTGGCGGAGTGAATGGTTTCCGTAGCCTAGTAGATGGTGAGATTGGTCAGCAATTCGTCCCTGCTGAACACACTTTCCAGGTTGCCGTTGTGATCGCTCCACCCGTGGAACTTTTCCATGATCCAGGCGGCCAGCCCTGCGGGAGAGTCGTTGAGGCCATAGCCCAGCGTTTGCGGTTTGGTGCTTTGGATCATGGCGTATCCGCCTTCCTGCTGCTGCCAGCGCCGGCCACGTTCCAGGTAGTCCTTTTCTTCGGCGGACAATTCGCCTTCCGGAATTTCAAAGAGGTGAATGAAGGGAATATCCGTGAGGTGGATCGCCGTCACCTGTTCCGGATGCTGCCTGGCGAGCATTTCCGTGATGGTGCTGCCCCAGTCGCCCCCGTGCGCCACGTACGTGTCGTACCCCAGTTCCTCCTTCATCAGCGCGGCAAACAGCGTGGCTATTTTCGCGGGATTCATGCCCGGCGCCACCGGCTTGTCCGAAAAGCCATATCCAGGTATGGAAGGTACTACCACATCAAACGAAACCCCGTCGATATCCGCTTTGGTGAGTAATGGAATCAGTCTGAGGAAACGTACAAAGCTGTCCGGATAGCCATGGGTGAGTAATAACGGTATGCGATGCGGGCCTTCCCCTTTTTCATAAATAAAGTGTAACCGCTGGCCCTGCACTACAGTTGTATAGTGATGGAACGTATTCAGGTATGCCTCCTGCTGCTCCCAGTTGAACCCGTTGCCCCAATAATGACAGAGCGCCTGCAGGTAGGCCTTATTCGTTCCTGCCTGCCAGTTGCCGTTATCCACCTCATCAATCCAGCGGGTGGCGGCCAGCCGCCGGCGGAGATCAGAAAGGATCTCTTTGTCAATGCGTATCTGGTAGGGTTCATGCATATAAGTAGGGTTTTAGTGATTCGGCATAATGCAACAGAAAATATCCCGCAAGTCACGTACCGGATGTAGCAAAGGCGGCATTAAATCTTTCCCCCAAAAAATAAAAAAAGTCCGGCTGTTAAGCCGGACTCCGTATATCCTAATTGCCGTATCCCGGGTTCTGCTCCAATACCGCACCGGTATTCTGCGTGATCTCCGTGGTAGGAATGGGCCAGAGGTTGTGGTAAGACTCAATCGTCAGGCCCGACTTCGGATTGTACCGCTTCGCGCGGTCGTACAACAGCCCTAAGCGTGTAAGCGTTACCGTGCGGAACTCTTCCATGTATAGCTCGCGCAGGCGCTCATCGAGGATGTAATCGATATTGATATCGCCGGCGGTGGCAGGGGTAGCCTTGGCCCTGTTGCGCAGTACGTTGATATCATCGGCGGCCTTCTGCCGGTCGCCCTTGCCCAGGTAGGCTTCCGCGCGCAGCAGGTAAGTTTCCGCCAGGCGCGCCATGTACTTCTGCATGAACAGGCGGGAAGCGCCGTTTAACAGCAGTCCGCCAAAAGGATTCGTGGTATTGGTGAGAATGGAAGGCCCCGCCACCGCCACAAAATCGCCGGCAGAAGGCGACGCCTTGCGGATTACAGGGTAAAAGTTGCGAATGGTATCGCGGTAGTCCGCCGGCTGCACCTTATCCTTGTAGCCGTCTTTCACGTACCACTTGCCGTAATCCGGGGAGTTCGCCGGCACGCCGGAAATGCGGATATCCCGCACGATATTGTAGGGCGAATTGCGGATGTCGCCCGGCGTCCAGATTTCGTAAAAGAAGTGCGAAGTAGGGCGGATCCAGCCAATGCCGTTGGAAGAAACGCTGTCTACAAACTTGGCGTTGAAGAGGATGGGCATCTTGGTTTTGGTGGTAGCTTCCACAATCCGCACGCCCGTCAAACTCGGCACCACCGCCCAGGCCGTCTGATCGCCGACGGACGCGGAGTTGTTCAGCGTAGTCTGTATCACCAGCAGCCCTTCGTGGTTGCCGGTGCTGTAGTTCTGGTTGTTGTATTCAAACAGGTCGCGGTAGGCATCGCCGGGCAAATTGGCCCTTCTGCCAAAGCGGCCCGTCATCAGCGATACGCCGGAAAAATTGATCACGGAAGAGGCGCTGGCAATGGCCCCATCGTAGTCCTTCAGGGAGATCAGCACTTCCGTGAGTACGTGTTGCGCGATCTGCTTATTCACCGTGCCATCGGGCACTTTATTGATGTCCTGCAATAATCCCGCCGCCTGTTCCAGGTCATTTTTGCATTGGCGGTACACGTCCTCCCTGCTGGCGCGCACGTAATCGTACCGGGGCGCGGCAAGTTCGTTCAGCTCCAAAGGCACGCCCCCAAAGAGGTTCGCGAGGATGTTGTAGGAGTAAGCGCGGAAGAACAAGGCCTGGCCCAGGAAGTTGTTCTTATCCGCATCGCTCAGCTGATTGGGTTTGTTGAGCTGACTGATGATGAGGTTCGCGTTGGTGATAATCTTGTAATACGCCGTCCAGATGCCTTGCGGAATGAAGTAGCTGGGCACCATGGTGGCCTTGTAGGCGTTCAGCTTGGCCGCGGGATCATAATCGGTACCGTTGAAAGCGAAGTCTGTAGCGTAATACAGCCCGAAGTAGGTATCCAGGTTGATGTTGCCCATGTAGATATTCCGCACGCCGTTGTACAGGTTGTTAGTGGCCTGCTGGTACTGGGTGGCGTTTTGCAGGGAATTGTCCGGCGTGTAGATGGACAGCGGCTCCTCGTCCAGGAAGCTTTTGCTGCAGGAAGCCAGGACTGCGCTGAGGCCAAACAGGTATATAAAGAGGTTCTTTTTCATGTCTTAAAGTTTACGGGTAAATGCCTTAAAATGTCACGTTCACGCCCAGTGAATAGTTTTTCATTACCGGGTAGCCGTTCTGGTCCAGGCCAAGTCCACCGGGGATGCGCAGGCCCAGGGAAGAGCGCTGGCTGGCGGGCGGATTGGACTCCGGATCCCAGCCGTCCCATTTGGTGATGGTGAGGAGGTTTTGCGCATTCAGGTATATGCTGGCGGACTTCACTACTTTGAGCCTGCTCAGCACTCCTTGCGGGAGTGTGTACGTTAACGTTACATCCTGCAGGCGAATGAAGCTCCTGGACAGGTAAGGGCCGAAGTTTTCGCCCAGCGTGGCCACATAGGCCGCAATGCTGCGGTAGCGGGCGTTCGGGTTATTAGGCGTCCAGTAATCGTACACGAAGCCGTTGTTGTTGCGGATGTTATCCGGGTTTTGCAGCATGATGCCCGGCGCGCCGAGGTAGCCGTTTTTACCGCCCTGGATGGTGTTGATGAAGAACTTCAGCTGGAAGGCTTTGTACTGGAAGCTGTTGCTGACGCCCAGGCTATAGGATGGGTCCAGCTTGCCGAGGATCTGTTTATCATCCGGCGTAATCTTACCATCGCCGTTCCGGTCCTCAATGATATACTGCCCCGCTTTGAAGCCCTGTTGCGCAAGGCCGTCGGGGATTTTGTCGCCCAGCTGGTACATGCCCGTGATTTTATAATCGTACACCACGCCATACGGCTGGCCGATGAAATAACTGAGGATAGGATCGCCGCCATTGATCAGGTCTTTTTTAGTGCCGTCAATATCCAGCACTTTGTTGCGGTTGCGGAAGAAGTTCGCCGTTATTTCCCATTTGAAATCCTTACTGGTTACCGGCACGCCCGTGATGTTCAGCTCCTGGCCGCGGTTCTGGATTTTCCCGATGTTGATCAGGAAGCTGTTGAACCCGGTGATGGTAGGCGTAGCGCGGGAGTTCAGGAGGTTTTTGGAATTGGAGAAATAGAGGTCCAGTGAACCGAAGAGGCGATTGTTGAAGAAGGAGAAGTCGACCCCGGTGTTAAACGAATTGGTGGTTTCCCAGCGCAGCGCGGAGTTGGGCAGCTGGTTCAGGAAGGTGCCCAGTTGCGCGCCGCCGGAGCTGCCGTACAGGTAGCCGTTGGCCAGGCCCACGCTCATTTGTGCCAGCGTTTGATAGCGGCCTACCGTTCTGTTACCGGTGGAGCCGTAGGAGAGCCGCAGCTTCAGGTCGTCCAGGAAGCTCACGGATTTCAGGAAGGCTTCTTCCTTCATGCGCCATGCAAACGCGAGGGAGGGGAAGGTCGCCCATTTGTTGGTGGCGGAGAAGCCGGAAAACCCATCCCTTCTGACCGTACCGGTGAGGATATATTTTTGATCGAAGGAGTAGGAGAGGCGCGCCATCTGGTAAAGCGCCTGTTCCTTCCAGGGCAGTATGGCGAGGTCGTTGGAGGTGGTGAGCCGCGCAGGATCGCCTACATCCAGGCGGTTGTAGGACAATGCGCCGTTTGTAATACCGCCGGCGGTGGTGCTGGTACCGTCATGGTTGTTCACCTCCGCGCCATAGAGCAAAGTCAGGTCCACCCCGTGTTTGCCGAATTCCCTTTTATACGTGAGGATGTTATCCAGCGTGAGGAAGTAGTCCGTCATATAAGTTTTATACGCGGTCGCTTCCACGGAAGGCGCGTTGTAGTTAAAGCGGTTGGTGCTGATGTAGTTGTTCCCGAAGTTCACGCGGTAGTTCAGCCCTTTCACATACGGAATGTCTACACTGACGAAGAAGTTGCCCGTGAGGTTCAGGTTACGGTCCAGGTCGCGGGAGCGCTTCAGTATTTCAATCGGCGTTGGCGTGGTGGTTTGCGCGAAGAACTCCAGCATTTGCCCGGTTTTGGGATCAAACGGGAGGTTGTAGGGCTTCAGGAACATGATGTCCGAGAAGGTGGGTGACACGCCGCTGTAGTCGTTGATGGACAAGCCGGTTTGCGCGCCAACGGTCAGCCAGTCGGCCGGTTTGGCTTCCACGTTGATGCGGATGCTGTTCCTGCGGTAGTTGTCCCCTTTGATGAGGTTGATCTGATCGAAGTAGCCGTAGCCCATGTAGAAGCGGAGTTTTTTGGAACGCCCGCTCAGGCCGATGTTATGGTTTTGGATACGCGGGCGGCTGTTGGTCATCAGGTCCCACCAGTTGGCTTCGTAGCCGTTTTTATAGTTATCGCCTTCGATGGCGGGCATTTTCGTAGTGGGGTCCCAGTTAGGATTAGGTTTCGTAGGGTCGTTCGGGTCACGGCTTTCGGACAGGTACCAGTCCCCGAGTTTTTGGACGTACTGTGCGCCGGTGGCGGGCTTCATATCCTTCTTGGTCATATCCTGGATGGAGTAGGAGCCGCTGTAATCCACCGTGAGTTTATCCATGGCATTGGCGCCGCTCTTGGTTGTGATCAGCACTACGCCGTTGGAGGCCTGGGAGCCGTACACGGCGGCGGCGCTGGCGTCTTTGAGGAGGTCGATGCTGGCGATGTCCGACGGGTTGATGGAGGTCAGCGAGCCGCGGTAGATCAGTCCGTCCACGACGATGAGGGGAGAGGTGGTCCCGGAGATGGAGTTACGGCCGCGGACCATCAGGGTGGGGTCCGTACCGGCCCTGTTCACCTGGCCTACTGTCAGCCCGGGCACGGTACCTCTCAGGGACGACATCACGTTGGCGTTGGGCGATTGCTTTTGCACCTGTAAGTCGGCCTTGGCTACCGCGCCGGTCACATCCTGCCTTCTGCGGGTACCGTAACCCACTACGACTACGCTATTGAGTTCGCTCACGCTGGACGTGATGCTGAAGGATAGCGGCGGGTTGCTGCCGGCGCTGATTTTAAAGCCGGTAAAAGATTTAGTATCATAACCAATCATACTCACGTTAAAAGCATAGCTGGCTGCGGGTAAGTTTCTGAATACGAATTTTCCGATGCTGTCGGAAATGGCGACATTCACACGTTTGTCGCCGCTGGTGGCCTCGATGGTGGCGCCTGGCAGCGGCGAGCCGCCCTGGTCGGTAACGGTGCCGACTACCGTGCCTGTTTGCGCAAAGGAGCGGTTGGACAAGGCACAAAGGATCAGCAGGATCGCAATGGTAATTCTCATAAAACTGTTTTTTGGGTGAGGTGGAGGGGATAAAAGAAAGTTGGATGGCAGCGGCGGCCAGCGGTTATTCCCGGCGCGCCATAGCGGTCTGTGGTTCTTTTCATAATGTGGTTTTTAAACGTGAATTGATACTGGTCGAGCTGACATGCAAACGATTGCATTTTCGTTAATATGAATCACTCTGGTTTTTTCTTTCTTGATGGTTTATTCGCCTGTCTTCCGTTAATTAAGTTCTCTTCTCAATCTGCGATGCTAACTGCATGATCTTCAGCATCGGGCGTTTTGGTTGTTTATGTACAGTTGTGGTTGATGATGGATACGGCGTGGTGCTGTATCGCTGTCTTAACGGGAAGTTATAGAATTCCTGAGATTGGCGGAGGCAAAAATTGAAGGAGGGTAAAATAGTATTAGCAAATGATTAATTTATATTTATCTGGTGGGGGATAGAGAAGCCGCCCGGGTGGCCGGTGCGGCTTTGGGGTGGCCTTTGTATGGGGGGGCCTGGTCTTCGTATATCCCTCCCC
Organism: Chitinophaga sp. CB10; assembly: GCA_001870995.2. GTDB lineage: Bacteria > Bacteroidota > Bacteroidia > Chitinophagales > Chitinophagaceae > Chitinophaga. The sequence continues at coordinate 23,271 of MLAV02000004.1, read as the reverse complement.
GTTACTGCTCCCCTGGCGGATGGCGCGCTTCTTCGCCTTTGTACAGCCATTCCCGCTCCGATGTTGGATGGCTTATCAGCCTTCGTATATCCCTCCCCGTTACTGCTCCGCATGCAATCCAATCTTATTCCCTTCGGAATCCATTATCAACGCAATAAACCCCGGCGGGATCTGGATCTTCGGGGACAATACCTTGCCGCCTGCCGCCTCCACGCGGTCCAGCACCGCCTGGATACTGGGCGTGGCGTTTATATAAATAATCGTTCCGTTGGCGGACGGCGTATGCCGCTCAGATTTTGCCAGCACGCCCGTCACGCGGCCGGAAGTAGCCTGCACCACATTCGGATCATACGGGAAGAATACGGACTCATGATCGCCGTCCTTCCGTTTAACCATTTCAATATCCAGGATAGTTTCATAGAATTTTTTCGCCCGGTCCAGGTCGGCTACGGGGATTTCAAACCAGGTGATGACGTTCGTCTGCGCGTCGATTTTTTTCAGCTTTTGCATGGATGTAGGGTTTTTGGATTAAAAAAAATGTCAGCAACCCGTCGGCTGCTGACATCCCGTTATTACAAAAGTCATGCACAAATACTGCTACCGCTCCCGCACAACCGTAATATATCCTTGGGCCACCTTCGCGCCGCCTTCTATCGTCAATACATAATAATAGGTGCCTTCCGCCAACGGCGCGCCGTTCAAACTGCCATCCCAGTCATTGCTATAGTTCCTGCGGCTGTACACCATGCGCCCCGCGCGGTCAAAAATCTTCACTTCATTATTGGGATAACTGTCCAGGTTGCGCACCACCCATTTATCGTTCCTGCCGTCCCCGTTCGGCGTCAGAATGTTGCTGGCGTCTACCTTGAAATCAGCCACAACCACGAGGCTGAACTGCGCGGTATTCGTACAGCCGAGCCCGTTACTCACCGTTACCTGGTAGCTGGCGTTTTGCATCGGCCGCACTTCCAGCACGTCCCTCTGCCGGCCGCTGATAATGCCGTCCGCATTATCCCACTGGTATTGCGTGCCGCCGGTGGCCGTCAGGCGTACCACCTCCCCGCGGGAAATACGGTTGCCTTTGTCGCTCGTAATGCCGGCGCTAACGGGTACGGATACTTCAATACTAAACGCCCGTTGCAGGGAGTCCACCCCGCCATTCGCCGTACCGCCGTTATCCTTAATCGTCACCGTTACCGTTTGGGTGCCGGCAGCGCTGGTTTTCAGCTGGTAGGTCAGGAGGCCGGCTGTGTTTACTGTCAGCTTGTCGAAGCTGGAAGGTTTATCCGTACTGAGCGTAAAGCTGTACGTCTGCCCCGGCTCTACGGCCCCGGCGCCTGTCAGCTGCAGGGTATGTTCCCGTCCGTCCGGGCAAATGGTTACATTATTAATTACATCCAGCGTTGGCGCCTGGTTGATGCCTGCCACCCGCACTATAACGGGCACGGCTATACTGGTATTGAGACCGTCGCTGACGGTCACCCCCAGGGTAACCGTGGTATTGGCCCTGCTGTTCAGTTTCGCCTGGTCGGCAACGCTGATATTGCCCGCGGCATCTATCGCAAAAGCGCCGTTGGAATCGTCGGAAACAATGGTCCAGTTTTGTAACACCCCGGCGGTTTCCACCGCGGTCACTTTCCCTACCAGCGTACCCGCCGCGCTTCTTTCCAGTATGTCAAAGGCCTGGCCAGCGGTGATCACCGGCCTGGTGCCGTCGTAATTAATCGTGATCGTGTTGGATGCGCTGTTGCCGTTATGCACTATATTCTCAGCGCTGCCGGCGGGCAGGGTCACGCTCACGGGGCCATCCGCCACGGGCGTTACCGAAAACACATAGGCGATGTTGTTAGTCGTTTGCAGGTTGCTCACCGTACCGTTGATCACGGTGAAGCCGGCCGCTGTAAGCCCGGTCACCGCTTCGCTGAAAACGGCGCTGACGCTGAACGGCCCATTCACCCGGCTGGCCGCGTTGGTCGATAACAATACCGTCGGCGAGCCCGTATGTACAAATACCTGCGAGGTATTCCCCGCGTTTTGCAGCGTCAGGCTGGCATTGTTGCCGGCATCGTCGCGGATCGTGCTGCCGTTCAGGCTCAGCGCACTCCCCAGCGCAATGCCATCCAGGTCCATATCGTTCGGCTGTATGGTATAGCGGAAGGTCAGGCTGGTGGCCGTAGCGGAAGCGTACGCGGCTTTCACCACGCCACTGTTCAGGGTCACATCCAGGGTGGGCGTACCGCCTGTTGCCGCTACGTGAATATTTTCACTGAAGTTCACGGTAAAGCTCAGCACATCGCCTGCTTTATAGTACCCGCTGGCAGGCACGGCCACCGTGCTGATCACCGGCGGCGTTACATCATACGTCAGCTGCAGCGTGTTGGACGCTGCGTTCGCATTACCCGCGATGTTCGTCACTCTGCCGGCAGGCAATTGCAGGCTCACTGTTCCATCAGCCGTTGGCGTTACGGTAAACTGGTAGCTGATATTATTGGCTGTCTGCAGGTTGGCGAGGGCGCCGTTGCTGATGCTGAAGTCGCTGATTGTCAACCCGGTAACGGCTTCATTGAAAGTAGCGGTTACGGTAAACGGCGCATTCACCACCGCCGGCGCTGTGGTGGCCAACACCACCGTTGCAGGGGCGGTACTCACTTTCACGCCGGCCGTGCCGGCGATGTTATGCAGCGTCGTTTGTGCGTTATTGTTAGCCTGGTCTGTAAGGGTAGCGCCGTTCAATACCAGCGCATCAATTGTAATACCGTCCATGTCCTCGTCCCCGTCTGCCACGGTGTACCTGAAGTTGATATGCTGACTGGTAGCCACGCCGTAGTAATAGGCGTTCACTTTGGCGCTGCCTATCGTGAGCGCCAGGTAGGGCGTGCCGCCGGTGGTATTGAGGATAAAGCCCTCCCCGAAGCGAACGGTGAAATACAACACCTCTCCCGCTTTGTAAATACCGCTCACCGGCGCATCCACACCTGTAACGATGGGGCCCGTCTGGTCGCATAACCGGGTGAGCGTATTGGAGGCGTCGTTGCCATTGCCGATGGCATTTGTGGCTACATCCGCGCTGACGGAGACGCTCACCATCCCGTCCGCAGTGGGCGTAATCTGTACCTGGTACACGTCGCCATAGATCATCCTGAAGTCGCTCACCGTTCCATTCACCACCGTCACATCCCCCGCATCGAAATTATTAACCGGTTCATCAAATTGGATCGTAGCCAGGAAAGGCCCGTTCACCACGGCCGTCGCCGTGCTGGTAATCACTGTGGCGGGGTTCCGGGTATCGACCAGCACATTGGACGTCGGGGAAATATTCATTAAAGCAGTCATGGCATTGTTACCGGCAGCGTCTTTTATTATAGCGCCGTTGAGCAGCATGGGGTTTACTGCAATCCCATCCTGGTCCATATCTCCTTTTACCACGGTGTATTCAAAATTGAGCGCGTTAGGCGTCTGGCCGGCATAGGCTGCGTTGACGGTCTTCGTGCCTATCGCCAGTTGCAGCGCCGGCGAGCCGGCGGCGGTGTTCACTACCACATTCTCCCCGAAGACGACGGAAAACTTCATGACATCCCCTGCCCGGTAATACCCCGGCGATGGCGCCTCCACCCTGGTTACCCGGGGCGGCGTAATATCGTACGTATAGGCGAGCACGTTAGATGCGGTATTCGGTGTACTGCCAATGTTAATGACCGCTCCTGCCGGCAGCGAGATGCTGAAGTTACCTTCGGTAGTCGGCGTCAGCAGCAGCGTATAGACGACATTGTCGAGGGTAGCAAGGTTGCTGATAATGCTGTTCGGCGCGTTAAAATCGCTCAGCGTCAGCCCGGTCACCGCTTCGCTGAATGTGATGTTGACCGCAAAGGCCTGGTTTACCGGCGAGGTCGCGCCATTGGCAAAAGACAGCACAACCGATGGCGCAGCGGCCCGGGCAGGCAGCATGCCGGCGGCTAATACAACAACCATCCATAAAATCCTGGTGATACAACGGGTAAAAATCTCCTTCATAAGTATATATTAAATTGGGCGGTCGGAATAGCGGAAAGTTAGCATTTTGTTTCCTTGCAGTTAACTGGTTCTCAATAGGTTAGGGCTAAAATCTTCACAAATTGCTTTTCAAATATATAGCATCCTTTTTTACCATGCACGATTTTTTTATATACATCCGCCAGTTATAAATCTTACAAGCTTTGGGATGAAATCCGCAAAGTTTCCTAGTGCCTGCCGGCTACCTTTGTGAGGCATAAAATTTCATTACATGAAGAATCTGAAAAAACTCACCGCAGCCCTGCTGCTGGCGGTAAGCAGCCTTTTTGTTGTCAGCTGTAGCAAAGATGATGATGCGCCTGCGCCGCTCACGCCTTCCCAAACCCTGGCCAGTACGTCCTGGGAAACTACCAACGCTAAAAATAATAAGGGGGAAAATGTAGCCCTGACGGACGCTAATGTGTCCAACTTCGTAGGCTTCGCGTACTTTAAAGCGGATGGCACTTTTACCATGTACAACCTGGACAACTCTCCGAAAATGCATGGCGACTGGTCCGTATCCGCGGACGGTAAGACCCGTACCATCGTTGCGAAAAACGATGCCGGCGCGGTCCTTTTCACCCGCGTGGTCGACATCACCGTGCTGACCCGCCAGGAGTTCACCTACCGCATCTACCCGAATGCCAACGATAAATCCATCTACTTCGATATCATTCATACACCAACCACACACGCGGAACCCGGGAAATAACCTTTAACAATCAACTGTACGGCTGGCCCTTTCAGGGTCAGCCTTTTTTTATTTTTTTAGGGGAGAGATATATTGCCGCCCCGGTACCCGCCACGGCCGCGCAGTACCCGCCCGCGGGCCATGCCGTTATCCTGCCTCCCTTCCTTATGCAATGAGCCATCCAGACAAGTAATTTGAGCTATGGACGAAAATTCCCTCCCCGCCAAACTCCTGACCTTTGTACCGGATAACTTAAAACAACGGGATTATGCAAATCTTCAAAAAAATGACGCTGGGCCACAACGGCCCGGAGGTTTCCAAACTCGGATTCGGCGCTATGCGCCTGTCGTCCGTATGGGGCGGCCCTGTGAGGGATGAACGGGAAAGCGTCGCCACTATACAGGCGGCGTTGGACAATGGTATCAACTTCATCAACACGGGCGATTTCTATGGCGCCGGCCACAATGAGCTGCTGGTGCGCGAAGCCATCAAAGGCAGGAGGGAAGACGCTTTTATCAGTGTTAAATTCGGCGCGGTGATCCATGGCGGGCAGGTGCTGGGGATGGACCTGCGGCCCTTATCCATCAAGAATTTCATCAATTACTCGCTGGTGCGCCTCGGGGTCGATTATATCGACCTGTACCAACCCTGCCGCATGGATAACAGCGTGCCAGTGGAGGATATCATCGGTACCGTGGCGGACCTCATCCGGGAAGGAAAAGTGCGCTACCTCGGCGTATCCGAAATCACCGCGCAGCAACTGCGCCAGGCCCACGCCGTACATCCTGTTACCGCGCTGGAAATCGGCTACTCCCTGGCGGACCGCCAGATCGAAAGCGATCTGCTGCCCGCCGCCAAAGAACTCGGCATCGGCGTGGTAGCTTTTGCCAACACAGCGGAAGGCCTGCTCACCGGCAACCTGACGGCGCCACTGCCGCCAGGCGTCAACAGCTACCTGCATCACTTCTCCCGCTTCCAGGGCGAGAACCTGGTAAAGAACCTGGAGAAAGTGGAAGTCCTGAAAAAAATGGCGGCTGATAAAGGTTACACGCCCAGCCAGCTGGCCATCGCCTGGGTGAATGCCCAGGGCGATCATATCATGCCGCTGGTAAGCATTAACCAACGCCAGCGCCTGCAGGAGAACATGGCGGCTATGGACATCACCTTCACCGCGGAAGAAATGCAAACGCTCAACACCACCTTTGCGCCCGGCGCTATCCTTGGCAGCACCTACCTGCAACGGTAGTATGTAGTATCTTTATAGCATGTTACATCCCACCGCCACATCGGGTCTAATCTTCTCTTCCTTCCATGCAGCCACATTGAAGGAGAAGTGCGTCTTCCTGCAGGATTACCTGCTGGTGTTAGTCGTGTCAGGCGCCTTGAAATTTGAAACCGCCACCGAACAGCTCACCGTACAACAAGGGCAAATGATGCTGGTACACAAAAACCAGCTGGCGGAACTAACAAAGATGCCCCACGAAGGAGCGTATCACTCCATCATCGTCAGCCTGCGGGAAGAAATGCTCCGGCGGATCGCGCTGGAAGAAAAAATCGAGGTGAGGCAGCCATATAAAGGGCCCGCCAACGTGCTCATCCCGGAAAATAAATTCCTGTCCTCCTTCTTCCAGTCGCTGCTGCCTTATGCGCAGGCCCCGGAACATAAGATCACCGGGGCGGTGACCCTGCTGAAAATAAAGGAAGCGGTGTACCTCCTGCTGGATGCCGTGCCGGCCCTGAAGGAGCTGTTGTTCGACTTCTCCGCCCCGCATAAGATCGACCTGGAAAAATTCATGGTAACGAATTACCACTACAACATCCCGATTGAAAAGTTCGCCCGGCTCACCGGCAGAAGCCTCGCCGGCTTCAAGCGGGATTTCCAGAAGATCTTCGATATGGCACCACGGCAATGGCTATTGGAAAAACGCCTCTCGGAAGCAAGGTTCCTGATGGAAAAAAAGGGAAAACGGCCCAGCGACTTCTACCTGGACATCGGGTTTGAAAGCCTTTCGCATTTTTCCCATTCATTTAAGAAAAAATACGGTCACGCACCAACGGAGCTGGCCGGTTGATAAGCGCATTATAATGCATCCGGAATATTGGGCTCAACCAGTTTAATCAACTTCTCCAGGGACTCCTGCCAGCCGAGGTAGCATTGGCCGCCGAAGGAATGGCTGTTGCCGGTCGTAAAATTCTGGAATTTTCCCCGCTTACTGGCAGAACAGTAAATCGCCCGTATTCATTTTACCCACTACCTGGTCCGCATACGCCCGGCTGATCACAAACAGAAATCCCTTGTAGTGCGGGCGCTGCTTTTCCCCGCCGGCCACCGGCTTTTTATCCGCGTCTATCGTGATGCGCAGGGCGCCGTTATCGTTCTCGTAAATCTGGCAGTACTTGATGAGGCGGTCGCCTAACGTCCACGTATGTACGTCGAAGAAGGAGAGGAATTCCCCGGTGGACTTCACGGCCTGCCCGTATTTCTGATTCATAAACCGGACGAATGCCTCGCTCTGCGCATCGCTGACCTGCATCAGCGTACCGTTGACCACCATGAGCCGGCCGTCCAGCGCAGTCACAAAATTCGGTACGTTAAAGCCGAAGTCGCCGAAATACAACATCGTATCCCGGCGCGTATAGGACACCGCGCGGTATTCCAGCCATTTGGGGCGGCGTTCCTCCGGGTAGCCGGTATAGGCAGTATCCACCTGGATGGAAAGGGATTTAACGGTGTATAGTTCCGGGTGTTGATTATCCTGCACATCAGTTGGCAGCAGGGAGTGGATGTTGGTGGAAAGATCTATGGCTTCCAGTTGCAGCGGCGCCGCGTCCAGCGGGCGGATGCCGCGGTTGCAGCATGCCAGCGCCACCAGTGCTGCCAATATGGGTAAGTGCTTTCGTTTCATTTCAGGATGTTAAACCGTTCCCTAAGTTAGTCAGGCACGCGGGGTGAAAAACGCGTGGGTTTATATCCGTCAGCATCCAATGTATATTCGTTGCATTCCGGTAAAAATACAGCGGGAGATGCCCTGGCATCTCCCGCTAATCCTTATTGTACTTACTTTTTTACTTCACATATTCCCGGAAGATGCCGTTCAGCCAGCGCAGCATCAGGAAGATGACCGCGGCCGCGCCGCCCAGCAGCAAGCAGTTCACGAGGAAGTAATTGGCTTTGTTGTCATAGTTATCCCACAGCGTAGCAAGGATGCCGGAGAGCTTGTTGCCAATGGAAGTAGCGAGGAACCAGCCGCCCATCATCAGGGAGGTGATGCGGGCAGGGCTCAGCTTCGATACCAGGGAGAGCCCCATCGGGCTCAGGAATAATTCCCCGACGGTGATGACGCCGTAGCAGCCGATCAGCCACCAGGGCGAGGCTTTGATTTCCCCGTTGCTGCAGGCATATACCGCGCCCACCATCATGAGGGTGGAGGCCGCGGAGATCAGCAGCCCCCAGGCAATTTTGGAAGGCGTACTCGGCTCGCGTTTGCGCTTGCGCAACATGCCGAAGAACCATACGATCAGGGGCGTCAGCGTGATGACGAAAAACGGGTTGATGGACTGGAACAGCTCTGTGTTGAACAGGCTGACGGAGTTGCCTTCCGCCGGCATTTGCGCAGGAGCTACGTTTTTGAAGTAAGGGACCTTGTCCCAAACTTTCAGGGGCTTGCCCGCCTCGTCCCGGATGACGCGGAACTCCTTGTCGTACGCGGTAACGGAATCCGGCTTGTTCTGAATGGTTTCCACGAGGAAGAGCCGCTGCGCCGGCGCTTCAATGGCGGCCGGTATTTCACGGTCCGTATAATACTGTGCCCAGGTAGTCAGCGCGGTACCGTTTTGCTTGAATACCGCCCAGAAGACGATGGAGACGGCAAAGATGGAAAGCAGCGCGGCAATGGGTTTGCGATCCTTCGCATCCGCTTTCATCAACAGGGATACAAAGAAGAATAAGATCGGTATGCAGGCAAAGATGAATGCATCCGTAGAATCCGAACCGAAGATGTTACCGGGGATGAACCAGGCCCCAAGCCCCACCACGATAGCCGGGAGGAACACCACGGAAAAAATCCGGCTCATCGGCATATCGCCTTCCTGCATGGGTTTTCGTACATCCGCATGGCGGTAGTGCTTCATGCCTATCACAAAAATGATGACCCCGAGGAACATGCCGATGCCCGCGGCGATGAAGGCCGCGCCCCAGCCGATGGTATTGCGGAGGAATGCCGCGAAGAAGTTACAGATAAAGGCGCCGATGTTGATGCCCATGTAGAAGATGTTGTAGCCCGTATCCTTGCGGCTGCGGTACTGATCGTCGTTATATACATTGCCGAGCAGGGTGGAGATGTTGGGTTTAAAGAACCCGTTCCCGATGCAGATCAGGCCGAGGGAAAGGTAAAACACGGTGAGGTTATGTACCGATAACCCGATGTAACCGATGCCCATGAGAATGCCGCCGATGATGATGGATTTGCTGTAACCGAGCTTACGGTCGGCAATGATGCCGCCCAGGAAAGGCGTGAGATACACGAAAGCGATAAACGTCCCGAAGATATCCGCCGCGGTGGCGCGGTCCATTCCCCAGCCGCCTTTGGCGGTATCGGTCAGATAGAGCTGGAAAATACCGAGGATCAGATAAAAACCAAATCTCTCCCACATTTCGGAAAGGAAGAGGAACGGCAATGCCGCGGGATGACTACTAGACTTTTTCATACAGGTTAAATGATGTTTTGGCCACAGGTAATGCTATGGCGGCGCAACCGCCAAACCGCTAAAATAAGGGAAAGCGGTGAATGTGCGCACGCTTCGCCAGGTTTTATGGATGGATGGAGCGGTGAATGCCTCCCGGAAACCGCTTTTCAAATTATACTTTTTAATCACGTATATCCGCGCTGCGCCTGCGATGCAGCCCTTGCGTAGGGTCGAAAATGGTTTTGTTAAAATGGCGTGTATTTGTTACATTTAGTATAGATAGACCCACACGGTTAATCCCCCGGTAATAATGGTTTTTTATACACAAAAGTAGCCAGTATGAAGATCTTAGCTGTAATGCTGTTGGCATGTGCTTACATGCTCACTGGTTCCGCCCAAACCAAAAGCGATTGTATTCGCTGGGACCAGGTTGACTCCTTCGTTATTTACAACTGGCCGGCAGGGGGGAGCTTCAGCCTACTGCGCACGAAACTCGACAGCTTAACCGGCTATCCGCTGCCGGTGGAAATGCTCAAGGAAGTATTGCCCGGCACTTCCTGCGAGAAGAAGACTACCGGCTACCTCTGGAAAGGGTACCACCTGGGCAAGGTGATGCTGCGCTCCGGGGAACAGCGCCTGCTGCTGATCAGCACACAGGGGGAAATGCTGTATGAGCCGGATACCAAACGATTCTACGAAGTGCCGAATGACCAGGTCGGGAAAATGCACGAGGCGCTCGTGCAGGCGGTGCAGGGGAAAGCGCAGGTGGCCAGCAAGCTGTAAAAAGGCGCCGGTAACGGTAACGGCCATAGCAAACAGGTAAGCGGTAACCCCTCCGGATACAGCTACAAACGTATATTTTACACGTCCTACTCCCATTATACCATTTTCTTAATAATTGATGCTTTATTATCCTCACCCGGTAAAATGCGGATAATAGTTGTTATTTTTAGACCTCGGGGTCACACTTTATAAGGGTCACTGAATGAACTTAACTGAGGATAGGGAACTTTTTTCACGGATTGCCAGTGGGGACGAGGATGCTTTCCGTTTGCTGTATCACCGCTACAACGCAGTGCTGGCAAAGGGCGTGAAAAAATTGCTCCGTTCCGACGCTGCCGCCGCGGAAGTCTTGCAGGAAGTATTCCTGAAAGTATGGCTGCAGCGGGATGCCCTGCCAGGCATTGAAAATCCCGGCGGATGGCTCTATACCATCGCTTCCAACCTCTCCTTAAGCCAGCTGCGGCTGCAGGCGCGGGAAAAAGTCCGCACGGAGGACATCCCGGCCGATGATATCCAGGACAACCTGGACCTCTCCGAAAAATTTTACGCGAAAGAATTGCAAACCATCCTGCGGGATGCCATCGCTGCGTTGCCGGTATCGAGGCGGCAGATCTTCATGATGAGCATGCAGGAGGGGAAATCGCGCCGCGAAATAGCCGACGCCCTCGAAATTTCCGAGAACACCGTCAAAAACCAGTTACTCTCCGCCCGGCGTTTCGTCCGGGAATACCTCGAACAAAAGACCGGAAACCCGCTCCCGTTACTACTTATAGCCCTACTGCTGAAAGTTTTTTAAAAATTTTTTCAAAACGGATAGTACGGCAAAGCCGTTTTTGCGTCTAGCCGGTAAAAGCATTACGCAGTGGAGTCAACCGCCTATTACAAATACTTAATTAACCGCTACTACAACGGTACCGCCACCCCGGCGGAAACCGAAGAGCTGATGGCGGAGCTGCGTAAAAATGCCGACGATGCGCAATGGCAAGCGCTGATCGGGGAGATGTTTGCCGCGGAAGCTCCTGATCCGGCCTATGATCCGGCGCTGTACGAACCTGCCATTCAATCCATCCTCGACGCGGGCCGGGAGTTGCGCCACGATGCACCGGCGTCCGGGAGCAGCCGGCTAAGGTCCATCTGGCCACGGGTTGCCGCTGCCGCCGCCGTATTGCTGTTGCTGGGCGCAGGCGCCTGGTACCTCGCGCAACGGCCGGCGGAAAAGCGGGTTGCAACCATCGCCAAAGCGGACTACGATGTGAAGCCGGGCAAGCAAGGCGCTATCCTCACCCTGGACGATGGTACGGAAGTAGTGCTGGACAGCCTGCAAAACGGCGTGGTAACGAACCAGCAGGGGGCCACAGTCATCCTGCAAAACGGGCAGCTGGCCTACCAGGGCACGGGCAACGGGGTGAGTTACAATACCATGGCCACCCCCAAAGGCCGCAAGTTCCGCCTGCAACTGCCGGATGGTACGCTCGTTTGGATGAATGCCGCCAGCAAGCTGCGTTTCCCCACCGCCTTCACCGGTACGGACCGGACGGTGGAACTCAGCGGGGAAGCCTACTTCGAAGTGGCGCAGCAGCCCAACCGGCCTTTCCGCATCCGGCTCGCGGACGATACTTACATCGCTGTACTGGGCACCAGCTTCAATGTGAATGCCTACGCGGATGAAGCCAACATCAGCACCACACTGCTCCAGGGCGCGGTGAGGGTACAACGGAATAATATCGGACAGTTGTTGAAGCCGGGGCAGCAAATGCAGCTGGACCCCAGGGGGAACAACTTTACTATAGTGAACAATGTAGATACAGCTTCCGTCATGGCCTGGAAAAACGGCATCCTGAATTTCCAGGACAAAAAACTGACGGCCGTTATGCGATTGCTGGAACGATGGTATGACATAGAAGTCGTGTACCAGGGTACGCCGCCCGATGTTACCTTTTATGGGGAAATCGGCTGCGATGTAAACCTCTCCAGCGTGTTGAACTTCCTGCAGGAGTCAGGAATATATTTCAGTATGGAAAACAATAAATTGATAGTAGGAGCAAAAAAAGAAATGAAGTAAGCGTCAGCCAACAGGAACATGAAAAAAAATTCCCGGGGAAAATAAGTTTACCTGTAATTAAAAAGCGAAGGCGCTTCGAACCACCTTCGCCTCTATAACGGTTACGGCTAAACGTACAATTGAATGTAGAACAACTGTTTATTTATCATCAAGCCAAACCAGTACAAAGCTATGCAAAAAAATGCTCTTTGTAACCGGCAGCCCTATGCGCCTATGCGAGCGCCGGGCCGTCTGTTTCCAACCAAAATGTTGTTAGTTATGAAACTGACCTTCTTTTTAATCACGGCCGCTATACTCCATGCCAGTGCGGAAGGCTACGCACAACGCATCACCTGGGCCGGCAACAATGTGCCGGTGGAAAAGGTGTTTTCGGCTATCCGGCAGCAGTCGGGCTACACCATTGTAGCCAGCAGGGACGTGCTGCGGAACGCGCATCCGGTAACGCTCAACGTAAAGAATGCAGACATCAGGGACTTCCTGGATATGGTGATCAAAGACCAACCATTAAAATACACCATTGAGCAGCGGTCCATTTTTATCTCCCCAAAGCCTGTGGCGCTGCCAGCCGCTGCCAGCGCCGATCAGCAGGCCATCGATCTCAAAGGTAAGGTGACGGACGAAGCGGGGAACCCGTTGCCGGGAGTAACCGTGCGCGTAAAGGGTACGACCCAGGGCGCGACCACTGCTAATGACGGGACGTTCACGATACGCGTTTCCTCAGGCGCCACCGTGGTGTTGGCATTCTCCTACATGGGAATGCGCCCGGAGGAGGTCACCGTTAACAGCAGCAATAGATCTTCTCTCAACATCATATTAAAACCAGCCATAGAACAGCAGACGGAAGTGGTTGTAGTAGGTTACGGCACCAAAAAGAGAAGCGATGTGACGGGCTCTATTTCCTCCGTACCGAAGGACAGGCTGAAGAACCTGCCGGTGACGAACGTGCTGCAAGCCGTGCAGGGAGCGGCCGCCGGGGTGAACATCATCAACAACTCCACCCGCCCGGGCAGCAGCCCCGCCTTTTACCTCCGCGGGCTGAAATCCATTTCCGCGAGCAACGCGCCGCTGATAGTACTGGACGGTATCCCGTTCAGCGGCACTTACAACGATATTAACCCGAATGATATTGAGTCCATTGACATGCTCAAAGACGTGTCCGCCTCCGCCATCTACGGCGCCCGCGGCGCAAACGGCGTGATCATGATCACCACCAAAAGAGGGAAATCCGGCAAGCCGGTGATCACCTACAACGGCTATGGCGGCCCTGAATACCAGACGAACGTGGTGAAAAATATGAACGGGGACCAATACCGCGAAAAAAACCACTGGTACAATATCCAGGCGGGCCGCCCTACAGCGCCGGACCTGCCGTACCTCTCCGAGCAACAAAACTACGCCAACGGCGTAGCGCCGGTGGATTGGCAGAAGGAAATCAGCCAGCAGGGCTACATCCAGAGCCATGAGCTGAGCATCTCCGGCGGTACGGAAAGCGTGAAATACTACGTGTCCGGTACCTTCCTCAAACAGGAGGGAACATTGAAAGGCTACCAGTTCAACCGCTCCAGCATCCGCGCCAACATCGACGCAAACGTAACCTCCTGGCTGAAAACAGGGGTGAACATGTTTTTCGTGAATAATAATGAAGACGGTGGCCGCGTGTCCCTCTTCAATGCGAATGCCTTGAGTCCGTACGGTACGCTCTACAACGCAAAAGGGGATTATGAAATTTACCCGATTGCGCCGCAAACGCTCTACCAAAGCCCGCTCATAGAACTCTACAACCCGGCGATCAACCGCAATAAAAATATCAACGCCAGCGGTTACGCGGAAGTGGCCCCTGATTTTGTAAAAGGGCTGAAATACCGCGTGAATGCCTCCTACGGCTACAGGCCCCGGAGAACGGGCAGTTATATTGGCCGGAAGATGGGCGACAACCTCGGTACCGCCAACGTGTACAACGAAGAGAGCAAGCAGTGGATTGTGGAGAATGTGCTGAGCTATGCGAAAACGTTCGGTAAGCATGCGCTGGACTTCACGGCGTTGTACAGCGCCCAGCAGGATTTGCTGTTTACCACTACCTTAACGGCGAATACTTTCGTGAACGATAACCTGGACTACAATAACCTCGGCGCCGCGCAGGTACAGAAGACCTATAGCGCCGATTCTACCAGCACCCTGGTGTCCCAGATGTTCCGCGCGAACTATGTGTATGACAGTCGCTACCTGATCACGGCCACCGTCCGCCGGGATGGCTTCTCCGGCTTCGGCGCATCCCATAAATACGGCGTGTTTCCGTCAGTGGCGGTAGGCTGGAATATCCAGAACGAGCATTTCATGGCTGACCTGCCGGTATTCAACCAGCTGAAGCTCCGCGCTTCGTATGGCCGTTCGGGTAACCAGGCCGTAGGCGCGTATCAGACGCTCACCCGCCTGACGACGGAGCCTTACATCTTTGACGGGGTAACGAGCATGGGCCTGATCCCGGACAAGCTGGGCAATGCCAACCTGAAATGGGAAAGCACCACGGGGCTGAACGTAGGGATCGATTTTGCCATCCTCAACAACCGTTTGAGCGGCAGCATCGAAGGATATAGCACCAAGACCTACGACCTTTTGCTGAGCAGGAAAATCCCGTCCCTCTCCGGTTATAATACCATATTTGACAATATCGGCAAGACGGCAAACAAAGGGCTGGAAATTTTGCTGAACAGCAAAAATATTGTGGGCGATGGGTTTACCTGGTCCACTTCCTTTAATATTTCCTTCAACAAGAATAAAGTGGTAGCGCTGTATGGCGATAATAAGGACGATATCGGGAATAACCTCTTCATCGGCAGACCACTGTTAGGGATATACGATTATACCATGCTGGGCATCTGGCAGGAAGGAGAGGATAATAAGGTGGACCCCGGCACGAAGCCAGGTTATATCAAGTTTGCGGATATCAACAACGATGGTAAGATTGACGCCAACGACCGCTCTTATTTGGGTACGCAGTTGCCGAAATACATCGCGGGTCTGACGAATACGTTTGCCTACAAAAACTTTTCTTTGAATATTTTCATACAGGATGTGCATGGCTCCCTGCGCCCGAACAATATCCTCGATAACCGCGACCAGGGCGGTATTGTGAACCTGCCGGCAGATATCCCGTACTGGACGTCCGAGAACAAGATCAATACCAATCCGTCCCTGTTCTACAACAACCCGAGGGGGTATAAGTACGCGCAGGACGCATCCTACCTGCGTTTGAAGGATGTGACGCTGAGCTACCAGTTTAACAAGGATCTACTGTCCCGCTACAAGATCTCCAACCTGATGATGTACGTGAGTGGCCGCAACCTGGCTACCATTACGAAATGGAAAAACTGGGACCCTGAAACGTCCCCGTCGTCCATCACCTCCTCCAGCACCCGCCTGAACAACGGCCAGGGAACGGGGCAGCAGAGTTCCGACTTTTATCCGAACACGGCTACGGTGATTTTTGGCGTAAATATCAGTTTGTAAATTTTAAAAGATTCAGACATGAAGAACAGTCGTAAAATATATTCCATATTGCTGGCAGGGGTGATGACTACCTCGTTTGCTTCCTGCAGCAAATCCTTCCTGGATGAAAAGCTGAAATCCTCCTATGCGCCGGATAACACGCTGGTGGACGAGCTGGGCTTTGAAGCCGCCAGCACGGGTTTAATGAGCATCTTCCGTAACGATTACGGCAACACGCAGGGGCTGATGGCTACTTATTTTGTAGGTACGGACATGGCCATCACCGGCCAGCCCAACGCCGTCCAGGCGCCGTTCGACGATTACCGCAACCTGAACTCCTCCGTGACGGCCGCCAGCTCCATCTGGAACTGGTGTTATAAAGTGATCAACGCGGCGAACAATATTATTAAAGCGGCGGATAATAAAGCCGCCACGCTGACGGATGCGCAGCGGTTGTTGTATAAGGCGGAAGCGAGTTTCTTCCGGGCGTATGCCTACAATCACTTGTCCATTTTGTACGGAGGCGTGCCGCTGCTGACAGAGCCGGTAACCACGCCCCGCACGGATTACACCCGTGCTACAGAAGCGGATGTGATTGCCCTCATCATCAGCGATTTGAATTTCGCGGTGGCGAATCTGCCTGATCCGGCCGGTGTGAAAAAGCAGGGCCGCATTAATAAATACGCGGCGGCGCAACTGCTGGCGGAAGCGTATCTGCGTGCCAACAAGCCGGCGGAAGCGCAGCAGGCGGCGCAGAGCATTATCAACAGCCAGTTCTTTTCCCTGGTGAAAAACAGGTATGGCGCGAAGGTGAATCAGCCCGGCGATCCGTTCGCGGATATGTTTACCTATGGCAGCATGCGCCGCAGTCAGGGTAACACGGAAGCCATCTGGGTGGTGGAGCAGCAGTACAACATCACTGGCGGCGGCGCATCGTTTGACCAGCGCCGCAGGGAGTGGGGGCCGTTCTACATCAACATGGCCGGGATGAAACTGGCGGATTCGCTGGGAGGCCGCGGCATCGGCAGGATCCGCCCTACCAACTGGTGGACGTATGAGTTGTATGAGAAGAAGGACATGCGTAACTCCCAGTACAACATCCGCAGGAACTATTGGTACAACGATCCGGCGAGTCCGAAGTATGGCCAGCTGGTGGTAGCTACCGGCTTTGATACCATTCAGAATATTTACGCGCATACTACCAAGTGGTATGAGTTTCAGCCGAATGATCCGCAAGGTTCCAGCTCTTTTAAGGATAGAATAATGATGCGTTTGGGAGAGACTTACCTGCTCCTGGCGGAAGCGCAGTTTATGCAGGGCGACCTCGCAGGGGCTGCTGCCAGCATCAACGTGGTGCGCAACAGGGCCGGCGCTACGCCGGTAGACGCTGCCGCGGTGAACATGGACTACATCCTGGACGAGCGGGCCAGGGAGCTGACGGCGGAAGAGCTGAGAAGACTTACGCTTATCAGGACTAAAAAACTCATTGAGCGTACGAAGAAGTACAATCCAAAGGCAGGGCCTACGATCAGCGATTACAACATCCACCTGCCGATTCCGCAGTCGGAAATTGACGTGAACAAAGACGCGGAGCTGAAGCAGAACGAAGGGTACGCGACGAAATAACCAGTGAACATAACAATGAAGCGATTATTATTGACGAGTGCAGTCTGCCTCCTGGTTGCCGCTATGGCAAAGGGCCAGGAAGGCAGGCTGACCCGCCCTTTCAACGACGGGTGGCAGTTCCGGAAAGGGGGATATACAACTACTAACAGCGATAGCGGTTTTGCCGCCGTACGCATTCCGCATACCTGGAACAACAGGGATATGCAGGAAGGCAAAGATTTTTATGCAGGGGACGGATGTTATAAAAAAGTTTTCAGGGCAATGGATAACCTCGCGGGGAAACGGGTTTTCCTGCGTTTTGAAGGGGTGGGCTCCGTGGCGGACCTGTATGTGAACGGCCGCTATATAGGCCAGCACCGGGGATCCTACAGCGCGTTTTGCTTTGAGATTACCCATGAGCTGAAGGCCGGCGAGGACAACACTATCCTCCTGAAGGCGAACAACCAGCAGCGGGAAGATGTGTTGCCTATCAACAATTTCCTCTTCGGGATATTTGGCGGTATGTACCGCCCGGTGAGCCTGATTGTGACGAATGATATTAATATAACGACGACGGACTATGCCAGCCCGGGGATCTACATCCGGCAGTCGCTGCAAAACGGTAACGCGCTGATACGGGTGAAATCCAAGATAGAAAACAAGCAGCTGCATCATGTGCCGGTGGTGGTAAGAACGGAGATCCGCGACCGCGAGCGGCAGCTGGTGGCAAGCCAGGAGCAGCCGCTACAGGCGAGTCCGCAAGGGATAAACATAGTAGAGCAAACATTACAGCTACCGCAGCCGCATCTCTGGAACGGGTTAGCGGACCCTTACCTGTATGCCGTTACGACTACCGTGTTGAAAGAGGGGAAGGTGATGGATGCGGTGACGCAGCCCCTGGGGGTGCGAACGTTTGAAGTGGCGCCAGGCAAAGGGTTTTTCCTGAATGGGAAGGCGTACCCGATGCATGGGGTTACCCGGCACCAGGAGTGGCAGGACTATGGCAACGCGCTCAGCAACGAGCAGCACAAAGCGGACCTGGACGTGATCCGCGAGGTGGGCGCTACGACCATCCGCTTTGCTCATTACCAGCAGTCGGAGTACCTGTATGCGCAGTGCGATACGATGGGCTTTGTGATCTGGGCGGAGATCCCGTTTGTGAATGCGGCTTCCGGCAAGGAGGGCGATAACGCGAAGCAGCAGCTGACGGAGCTGATCCGTCAAAACTTTAACCATCCGGCCATTTATGTGTGGGGTATGCATAATGAAGTGTACAGCAAAACGCCGGATGAGCATGTGGCGGTACTGACCCGGCAGCTCAACGACCTGGCGAAAACCGAAGATCCGGATCGTTTAACCACTGCCGTTAGCGGCTATGGGGAGATGACGCGGCCGGCGAACCTGGCTACGGATATACAGGGTATGAACCGCTACTATGGCTGGTATGAAGGCCGGATAGGGGACCTGGAAAAATGGGTGAGCGGGTTGGAGAAGGACTTCCCGGATTATAAATTGATGCTGACGGAATACGGGGCGGATGGGAACATCAACCAGCATACGGATACCTTGTCCACCAAATTCAACCCGGTGAACGGGCAGTTTTTCCCTGAAACTTACCAGACGGCCACGCATGTACAGCAGTGGGCTATCATTGAAAAGCATCCTTACATTGCGGCGTCCTACCTGTGGAATATGTTTGAATTTGCCGTGCCGATGTGGAACCGCGGCGGCGTGAATGCCCGTAACCTGAAAGGGCTGGTAACGTACGACCGTACGCAGCGCAAGGACGCGTGGTATTGGTACAAGGCCAACTGGAATCCTGCGCCTATGGTGTATATTGCTGAACGGAGGAATAACATCCGCAGGAGCGGGGTGGTGAATGTGGAGGTGTTTAGCAACATGAGCGAGGTGACGCTGCGGGTGAATAAGGGGGCGGTGTTGAAAGGGCGCGCAGGAGTTAACGGCCGGGATTTCCGGTTTGATAAGGTGGCGTTGAAGCCGGGGAGGAATGTGATAACGGCGACGGGGGTGAGGGATGGAGAGGTTTTAAGGGATAGTGTTGTTTGGGAGTGTAGGAGGTAGGGAGTGATATGAGGGGGAAAGATTGGTGATACTATTTATCCGGGTGTATAAACTTTAAACGTGAATAATGAAGATTTGTAAATTATTAGGCGTATTGCTGCTGATGCAGCAGCTGGCCGCCGCACAGGTAAAAGACACTATCCCGTTGCAGCACGGGGCGCACCGCATCGGCAACAGAACGGACGCTGATATGCAGCGCTGGCGCGCGCTGCGCTTCGGGCAGTTTATCCACTGGGGCGTGTATGCGATCCCGGGAGGCATGTGGAATGGCAAAGTGTACAACGGCGCCGCGGAGTGGATCCGCAGCTGGAAGGAAATGCCACATGAAGCATACGACCAGTTGTACAAGCAGTTCAATCCTACCAAATACAACCCGGTGGAGTGGGCGCAGCAAGCCAGGGACATGGGCGCGAAGTATATGATCATTACTACCAAGCACCATGATGGTTTCTGCCTCTGGCCTAGTAAATACTCCAAATATACCATCGCCAGCACGCCTTACAAAAAGGATATAATTGGTCCGATGGTCGAGGCTTATAACAAAGCCGGTATTGATGCCTACCTGTATTTTTCCATCATCGACTGGAACCATCCGGACTGGCGCACGAGCCTGAAAACCGCCGCTGATTCCGCCGCTATGGGGCGCTTCAAAATATTCGTAAAAAACCAGCTGAGAGAGCTGTTGGAACGTTACCCAACGGTGAAAGGCTTCTGGTTTGACGGTACCTGGGACGAGTCCTGGAAAAATGACGGCGCGTTCACCGATGAATTGGAGCAGTACCTGCAAAAACTACACCCAGGGTTGATCATTGGAAGCCGGCTCCGCGCCGATGAAAAAGGCGCCCGCCACTTTGACTCCAACAACCGCCTCATGGGCGACTATGAACAAGGCTGGGAGCGTAAGCTGCCCAATACGATCGCCGACGTACATGGCAACGACTGGGAAGGGGTGATGACAGTGCCGGAGAACCAATGGGGCTACCACCAACAGTGGAACGGGCACGTGAAATCTGCTAATGAGATTATTGAGATGCTGGTGAAGTCCGCATCCCTCAATGGTAACTTCGTCCTCAACTTCGGTCCTAAGCCGGATGGAACGTTCCGCACGGAAGAGCAGGAGCTGATGCGTGGCATCGGCCGCTGGATGAAAGTAAATGGCGAAGCAGTGTATGGTACCGGATACGCTGGCCTGGATAAACAGGACTGGGGGTACTACACCCGGAAAACAGGGACGGATACGGTGTATATGGTGGTGTGCAATGTGCCGGTGAACGGGAATTTGCGGGTGAAGCTGCCGGCGGGAAGGTCGATTGGGAAGGCGTGGATGATGGAGCAGCCGGGTGTGGCAGTGCAGCCGGAAGTGATAGGCAGAGATGAGTATTTTATACCCGTGCCTTCACGCGTTTATACCTCGCCGTTGGTGATTGGCTTGAAGTTGGAGCAGCGGGAGAGAGGACAGGGAGGCTTTGAAAAAGCGAAGACGTAATAGGAGAGATTGGCCCGGGGCCTGAAGTTCCGGGCTGATTTTTGAAAAAAAATATTTGGAATTAGTGCGGGATTTTATATCTTCGCGACCCGCATTGATGGGAATGATGATTCCGTAGCTCAGTTGGTAGAGCAATACACTTTTAATGTATGGGCCCTGGGTTCGAGTCCCAGCGGGATCACAGGATGAATTAATGGAATACTGAAGCCACTTAGATCATTGGATTTAAGTGGCTTTTTTTACTCTTTACATGAGTCAGTATTGCAAAAGCAAAAGGTGTTAAACCCAAAAAATGGATTACTAAAAAACGATTTAAACGTTATGAACTTTGTGGTCACAAATATGAAGCTGTGGTCCCATTTGGATCGCCACGGATTTTTCTTGGCCATAATTATAACAAAATTCCAAATGCTATGACTAGACAAAGAACCAATGATGAGGAGATTTTAGCCCTACTTATAAAGGAAGAAAAAGCGCGCTTCTCCTCCCTATTAAGTGACAGCGAATTCTTTGAAATATTTGCCGCGCAGCAAGTTCTAAAAGACAGAGATCTGAGCGATAGCGAAATATTGGCCGGTAATATTGGAAAAGGAAATGATGGAGGTGTTGATGGTTTGTATTTCTTCATAAATGGAAAGCTTATACTTGATGATATTGCAAGTTATGATAGTTGGGTAAAGGATGTTAGTCTTGAAATATATATTATCCAAGCTAAGACCTCATCTGGTTTTGGGGAAGATGCTATCTATAAATTGATAAACGTGACTGATGATCTGTTTACTTTATCTAATAATCTGGATGATAAAAAATTTAAAAGGAGATATCATCCAAAGTTGTTAGAAATTGCAAAGCGGATCATTGATGGCTATAAACATTTGGTGACAAAAAAAGTAAATCTAAAGTTCCATTATGTATATGCTTCTCAGGGAAATAGGGTAGAAGATAACACTTTCGGTCTTACGCACAAAGTAGAGCAGAAGTTGAAAGCACTGTTTTCAAATGCCGCGTTCGAGTTTACTTTTTTAGGAGCAAAGGAACTCGCTCATATTGCAAGTAAGACGCCAAATAATAAAAAGGAAATTGAGTACATAGGTCAGGTTTTATATTCAACCGGTTCCAGTTGTGTCTGCCTGGTTAAGAACACCAATTTCTATCGCTTTTTAAGGGATGATTCAACCAATGAGATAAATAGACATATTTTTGAGGCGAATGTGAGGGATTATCAGGGCGATGTTGGCGTTAATAAAGAAATTCGAGATACTTTGGAGAATCCGGGTGAGGAAGACTTTTGGTGGTTGAACAATGGCATCACCATTTTGACCCCAAGCATGGTGCCCAAAGGAAATATTGCGCTTATTTTGGATACTCCTAAAATCGTCAACGGTTTACAAACCTCCAACGAAATTTATAATTATTATTCCTCAGTTTCAGAAAAGGAGCTAAACCGTGAGAGTCGATCTGTACTACTTCGGATTATTGTTTGCGCAGAAGATGATCCTAGGAGAGATAAGATAATTAAGGCGACCAACAGTCAGACGAAGATTCCAGCGTTAACGTTGAAGGCTACTGATCAAGTACATTGGAATATAGAAGCCTATCTCAAAGAAAGAGATCTATATTACGACCGTAGGAAAAATTTTTATAAGAACCAGGGTAAGCCTCAATCAAAAATTGTTAGTATAACGGAACTGGCCCAGGCAATGCTGGCTATCAGACTGGCTCGTCCCGATGACGCCAGAGCACGTCCCTCCAGTATTCTGACAGATCAAACTGACTATGAGCGCGTTTTCTCAGTAGCTATTCCTTTGTCGTTATATTATGCGGTGCTTCAAATTATGGAAAAAATTGAAGTATTCTTTGCGGCATCTACTTTAAGTGCGAATGAAAAGACGAACCTGCGTTACTACCTCGCGCTATATTCTGTATGCCTCTCACAGGAAGTAGCAATTCTGAATGATGAAGCTATACTTAAAGCGGCTAATAAATTGACAGAAAGCGATATTGCCGCTTCCTTGTCACGTATTAAACCTATCTATGAGCTTGCCGGAGGCGATGATAATGCCGCTAAAGGGACTGATTTTAGGGAAGCCATGGAGATGGATTTGCTAAAGAGATATATGCCCAAAGTCGCAAGAGCAAAAGCCAAGGCTGCAAAGAAATTTGAAAAGGATACCGGGGTTAAAAAAGGAAAGAAATCAAATCATAAAAAGGCTCAGATAAATAAGCAAGCAGCTAAAAAGGCTATGTAAGCTTCCCCTAAAACGGGAGTGTAAAATAAACTGTGTCAAGATTTAATTTACAATCGTAATTTCAGCCGCTCACCAAAAATAATTGATAATTGTGACACAGTCAAGCTCCAGT
>MLAV02000032.1 GCA_001870995.2 Chitinophaga sp. CB10 | reverse complement strand
CTTGTTGAAAGTTCTTTGAGAGGGCAGCCGTTGGGGATGGGGCTGTATGGAAGGGGTTAGATGCGGGAGGGTACAGGTATGGGTTTAATGGGAAGGAGAATGATAATGAAGTGAAGGGAGAAGGGAATCAGCAGGATTATGGATTTAGAATCTATGATCCGAGGATTGGGAAGTTCTTATCGGTAGATCCATTATCTCCGAAATACCCTGAGTTAACACCATATCAGTTCGCAAGTAATCGGCCTATTGATGGGATTGATGAAGATGGGTTAGAATATTCTCCAGCTGGAAATAATACAGGAGGTGTACCTCGTGATAATACGGCAGTATCGCCTAGGTCAGAACATCCTGCTGTGATTGCAGACAATAAAGCGACAGCATCATATAGAAACTGGCTTAGAGTAATGACTAATGCTGTTGCGGGACAGAATAGTAGTATCGGAGCTACGCCTGACTATGGCTACTATGGCAATCAACAGCACGCGGCTAGGTCGCAACAAGCCTTTTTAGATGCGGGTTGGAATGCAGATGGCAGTGAGCCAGCATGGCATAAGTTTACAAGTAATAAATATGTTTCGAATCTATCAAAGAATATGGTGGAGCCAATGGTTGGTATGGCCGTTGGCGACGGTGTATTTCGACTAGGGATTGAAAGTGTTTCTTTATCTCTTGCATCGTCTTCTACTTCAATGGGATTGTTTAGGAGGGGAGCAAATACTGGGGTATTTTCTGGCCTGGAGGTTCCAATGCAATTGCGAGTGGCAAAGCAAGCAGCAGAAAGAGCTGGGGTTGGTTTGAAGGGAGTAAAGCTAAGAATAGAGAGAAATCCCGATTACATAGGCAGAAATTTATTTGGTTATGCGAATAAGAATACGATAACTCTTTATCCTGATGCCTTCATTAATATGGAAACCCTTGTACGTACTTTAGGGCATGAACGTACTCATATTATGCAGTTTAAGACCTGGGGAACGGTGCAGGGTTCGGAAATGGGGAAGGCATTTGAACAAGGTGCGTGGGGGATAGAGGAAACCTTTTGGAATTTTTATAAAGCAAATAGATAAGTAAAATGTGGAAAGAGATTCTTTTTAAAGTGTTAGATGGGATAAATGATATTCCATCGCCATTTGCTTCAAATACTAGAATGGAACATGTTTTTGTGGTTATGGATGAAGTGACAAGAATGGGTTTTTTATGGATATGGTGTCCCGTTACTCTTCGAGGTATAAATATGTCTAGAATGAAAGTTCCAGAAGATGTTGAATTTATAAATATTGAAGAATTTGACAAATTAAATATACCCGTAATAAAGTTTGAAGCTATAGATTGAGGCAATATGATGTAAATATTCATCAACAATTATCATGTCATAAAATATGAATACTGTAATAAAAACTCGTAAATAGTAATCTGGAGCTGCTTTTAATAGGCAGCTCCAGGTTTATTTATCTATAAGCAGTTCTGGCCTTAGCATCCCTGATATAGGTATCAATCAGATCAAAAAGGGTATGCTTCTTCTCCTCTTCCAATAGCTCAATCTCTTCCAGTCTTTTAAGCGTTTTTTTATCGAAATGGGCGTTAATGCCTTCTCCTACCAGATAGTCTAGGCTTACTTCCAGGGCATCAGCGATTTTTTTAGCGGCATCAATAGACGGCAGTGCCTCGCCACGCTCATACTTACCGATCATGACACGGGAAACCTCACTTTTATCAGCCAGGTCTGTTTGTGACCAGCCTTTTTGATCGCGTAGATCAGCTATAATCTTAGGTTCATCTGAAAAAAAAGTATAACTTGAAGAAAGTTCTTTGAGAGGGCAGCCGTTGGGGATGGGGCTGTATGGAAGGGGTTAGATGCGGGAGGGTACAGGTATGGGTTTAATGGGCAGGAAAAGAGTGATGAAATTAAGGGTGAGGGAAATAGTTATACTGCGGAGTTCTGGGAATATGATCCGAGGATAGGTAGGAGATGGAATTTGGATCCTGTATCAAGACCGTCCATCAGTGATTATAGCGGCTTAGGGAATAAACCTTACTGTTTAGTCCCATCATAACAGATGTGCAGAGTAAGCTTAAAAACAATACTATATTTAGGATTGTAGGTGAGGGATTTGATTTTACAAAAGAGGTAAAAGTTTCTAATTAAATTATTATGAGTAATGTAACGAATCTTATAATCACCTGTAGTGCATTAGAGGATGAGTGCCAAATTATCCAACAGATTAGAGGATTTATGAAAGGGTTTAATATTGTTTCTGTAAATGATGAAAAATTACCAATTAGCTGGTATGGCGGGACTAAAAATTTGGAATGTGTAATATTAATCGGCGCTTATAACTATTTGGATTTAGAGGAATTTATTTTATTCCTTAAGAATGCTGTGAAGTGGGAGGCTATTGATTTGGTTCAATTGTTCGTAAAGCAGCAGGAAGATATGAGGTTTAAGTTAATAGATCTTGTTCCAGAATAATTAAGTTTGGTAGATAAAAACGGGCTGATTATCAGATCAGCCCGTTTTTATCTATAAGCCGCTCTGGCCTTAGCATCCCTGATATAAGTATCAATACCTGTTGCTATGCCTGGAAGATATAGATGGATTGAGTGAAGAAGCAGAGTTTGCGTTTAGAGAGTTGCAGAGTAACGGAGAGCTGAACAGCGCCACCAGCATTAAGCTGGAGAATGGAACAATTACCAGCAGTCACAAAACGGTGAAATTCCTATCGCCTCGCTTGCCTGTACTCATAGAGGAAATTTTACCGGGCTTGAGGTCGTAGAACAGAATAAATTAACTAAAGCCCAGCAAGATGTTTTAAATAAAATAGCAATGGTGGGTATGAATCTTTTTTAAGTTCTGAATATGAAGGGCGCGAGTATATGGAGGGTAATTTTATTAATTCTTCAGGAACAATAGAATCTCCAGTGCCAGTTAAGCCGAGGCCACACCCTGTTTTGTTTGATGGTCATCCCGATTAGACCAGTATCGTTATGGGTTCAATGGGGAAGGAGAATGATAATGAAGTGAAGGGGGAAGGGAATCAGCAGGATTATGGGATGAGGGTGTAAGATCCGAGGATAGGGAAGTTTTTGAGTGTGGATCCGATAGCGAAATCTTATCCATGGTATACTCCATATCAGTTCGCAGGGAATAAACCGATAATTGCAATGGACTTGGATGGAGGGGAGGAGCTCGTCAAAACTAACTGGATTAATGCAGCCGGGAAAGTCTATAAAACTGTATTGGAGTACAATCCTACAGCTCAACCTTTACAGGGAAATGCAATTCATAAAGTTGATAACTATATGGATAAAAATGGATATAATTATTATACTCAGTCTGGAATAGGACAACTAGATGGAACAAATTTTAGAAATGCAATTGGTGGTTATAATAACTCAAATAACAATTACGATTTTTCAGTAGTGAAGCATGATAATCCTTTTATGCAATGGAGCGGCCCAGGTTTGATGGCTGAGTTTATCACAGGGACGGGACCGGAAAACACTCTTGTATTCTCTGGGAAAATGATTTATGACATTCAACGAATGTCGAGCTTCAAGGAAATGAGATTAAATGGAATGTTGGCAATAAACGCTGATGGTGTGATTCAGCCCGGAGAGATATACAAGGACTGGCATCATATGTCTTATTCCGAAGGTGCTCGTGAAATCTGGTTGCCGGCATTGTTTTCTCAAAAGAAGAATCCATATAATCCAATGTACTCCACCCAACACTTTTTGGGTAGTTATAACATGACTATGCAAGTACTGGATGATGCTGAAACTATCCTATTTACAGTGTATGGTAGTAAATCTTTTGAGTCAATGACAGACCATCAAAACAAGGGGAATAGCAGTAATTGAACGCCAGGGTCCGCCGTTGGTACTACGTATCAGCGCTATATGTGGACTGAGAAAATATCAAAAAGGGAATGGTTTGGAGCGACACATTATTCGTTCACAGACCAGCCGATTCCTCCAAAAAAGGATAAACCAAAAAGCAAGCAAGGTGATTTATAAGAAGCTAATATTAATTGGATGTCTGATTATGGTGTCATGTCTTGACCCCTTTATCGAGCATCGGCGAGGTATAATTGAAGAGTATAGCCTTTTTAAGGGGGATGAAATGCGTACTGTTTTTTGTAAGGAAAGTACAGGTGATGACTTTAATGTGTTACTAGATGGTGAGGGGTTGGAGGCTGTTTATTTAGACTCCATGATATATCTAAAAAGGGTTAGCAGCCTTAATGCAATTGATACTTCCTACTAGATTTATGATATAGGTACTTCGGAAGAGCCATCTTTATCATCCAGAGAATTATATGAGAGAGTGAAATCAACAGTGAGTGGAACAAGAGGAAAAATAGTGAAGGGATTTTATGGCCAGTGATAATAAACACAATGTAGATACGAAGGGACAAATGCCAGTTAGTAATCCCAGGAGTTTACCCAGTTAGCTAAAAAATTTTCATAACTATGCATGGCGAAGAGGAGCTTTTGAAGAAATTTAATCATGAATTTGGTAGTTGTCTTGAAGATTATGCTCTTCTAAAAGATGGCGAAACAAAATATAGTATTGTCAATGTGCCGCTAGGTGCGATGTTTCTTTTGGATGATGCCGAGATTGCCGAATTTTTTATAAATAAGCTTATGGAACTCCGAATACCAATTTATAGTAGTGAGAAAGGGATACCTGGTTGGGGTGCTAAAAAAGACGGGCATCCGCCGGAAATGAATCCTTTGTTAAAAGATGTAATAGAGTCTTTTAAAAGAAAAGAAAGAAAATAAGTGAAGGGTTTAAGGTCCTCTGTTATTTCATTATTGTTTAGAGTTTGGCTTTAGCGAGGAATGCGTCTAGGAGTGAGTACACCAAGAACAAACTATCCTTCCCTACTGATGATGCAGTGCTCAAATCTGTGTACCTGTCCTTGAGAGAGGTAACAAAAAAATGGACAATGCCAATAAGAAACTGTGGCATTGTACTAGATCAATTTTTGACTATTTTTGAAAAGAGGATCAGAATATAGATCCTGCTACGAACCTCGTTTTTTAAAACTTACACAGTTTATGATATAGTCCCTGCGACCTTATTAAACTTACAACCCATTGAATTCGAGACTGTAAAATAAACTGTGTCAAAGGCTAAAAAAACAAGACCTTTAACACAGTTTTTTTTTATGGAACAACAAGAAAAATTTGACTACGAAGAAC
>MLAV02000031.1 GCA_001870995.2 Chitinophaga sp. CB10 | reverse complement strand
ATATTTGATAAAAGGGTGAGAATATAATTATCAATTTGATTCCCCGGTTTTAAAGTTTACACACTTTGTGAGACAGTCCCCAGAAAACTGCGCTTCGTCATTGTCATCGTCCTCTTCTGATTCAAATGGAGCTTCACCAACAGATTTTTCATCATAGGCATATATGAAAATGTTTTTTTCGGCCATCTTGTCGGTAAATAGAAAACGTTCAAAAAGTTCACCTTTTTCCCACTCAATATTATGTGTTACGATGTTTATCCCTTTGTTGGCTAATAATTTCTCCATAACGTGTATTCGATAAGTTTACAAAAAAGGTTTATATCCCCATCAATAGAATTATAGGGATATAAGTAATATTAACTTTGGTCTTGAGCTTGTAAGCCATCGCCAACAGCTCTTTCAAAAACCTGCATTTCTTTAGTACTGTATTGAATATTCTGCCAGGAAAAGAGCGATGTTCTGGCTAATTCATCTTCAGCATAACCAGAAAGTTCCAGCGATTTTTTGAAATCATCTAAGCCCTTTTCATAAAGATTGATATCTTTTTGTGAAATGGCAATTTTACATCTGGCCATGCCTCTATTGTTGAAAGAAGATTCGTAGGTAATTTTATAATCCTCGTTGTCCTGGAAATCTTCTAATTTGGTAATTATCTCATCGAAAATCTCTAGGGCCTCTGGATATTTTCTTCGCTCCAGAAGATTTAATCCGACATCGAATTGTCTGTCAATTTGCTGTTTATCAATCATAAAAAAAGTTTTATCGGTGGCTAAACTTTACTCAAAGAATCCAGTAATTATCGAAGGCGAAGACAGTACAATTCACAAAAAAAACTCCTAAATCTTTCTGTGAATCAACTGTTATTTAGCTTCTTCAAGGTGCCAATATATTGTGTAAGACCAATCGTCAAATGAATATTGCTTGGATCCCTCCATTTTAGCAAAAAAATCTCCATTACTTTTATCCTCTGCAGATTCTGCACACACATCTGCCTCATCATCATCTAATCTACATTTAAAGGAGACTTTTTCTCCACGAACTACATCTGCCAATTTTAATTTCATGTCAATGGTAATACCGTCTTTCTCATAAGTTCTATCTGGAATATGGAATACACCTTCAGATTCAGACTCCGACTTTGCCTGAAAACAAAAAAGCCAAGTTCCGGATTGTGGGGTTTGGTGCATTATTAACTTATCAATGTATAAGTTGTAAAATTTTTGTTGTGCTGCTGCATTACCTGCAACAAATGTAAAAAGTAATGCGAAAAGTAAAATGATTTTGGATTTCATTTTCCAGTGTTTAGGGAGTTAATTAAATGAATTTGAAAGTTCTGATTTAATAACATATAATTTCAACTTATCAAGATTTTGGAGCTACCGAAATTGTAATTGTACTGTCTGCTTCTAAGATACTCTTTTATTATGATTTTTTAAAAAATCAATTGCGTTTATAACTCGTTAGTCCACTCCGGCGAAAATCCCTATTGAAAGTGAAAGTGATTACTGAACCGTTACCTGCTGATAGCCGTACATATACCGTTAAAAAGTTAATTACAGACTATAGGAACAATTAACATATTTCTGTCTGCTATCCCAAATTTCTAAATATTGACAGCAACCATTAATAATCCCCCATGGTCTTTCTACACTAGGCAAAAAGACCAGGAGGATTCCCCTTTCCCAATTCTTATACCGCAATTCCATTTAAATTAATTATTAGCGGTATCATTATTTTGAATAATTAGTCAACTCAAAAAATGTCATTTTGCGGCATAGATCTTCAAGAATCTACTCCTACTAGCTAAAATGAAAATATGTTAAGAACCACTGGTCAGTCAATTGGATTTGTGGCGATTAAATTCAGATTATTTTTTTTCGTCAAAAGTTGCTTTGCCTATTTTAATACAAAAATCGACAATCGTTTAATCATACAGTGGAAGCCAAATAGAAGATAAATAGAAGTAATATGCCAAAAAAGTATTAATGCCAAAATACGGGCTAACTAAAGCATGGTATCAGCTTTATACATTCAACCATTGAACCTTTCTGCTGGTCACTTCAAGATAATTTTTTCCGAGCCTCTGGTTACACTCTGATTTTTCACTTCCTGTTACACGGATATTTGCTGAAAAAACATTTTTAGAAGAGTCAACGAAACAATAGGCTTAACCGATTGCAAAATTTACAGTAACCTTTGAAAATTGTAATTAATGCAAGCAACTCCTAATCGTACAACGTTTTTTCCACCATCCATTGAGGAAGTAAGGATATACTTTAACCGACACGGATTACCGGCTGCTGAAGCAGAATGCTACTTTTTATTTTGCGGGTTTAAGCACTGGAAAAACAATAAAGGGAAATATCCAAGAAATTGGAAGCAATCCGCATACAATTGGATAAAAAGCATTCTGGGTAAAAAATATAAAAAATTGGATTCAAAGACTGCCAGAACGGACAGTAAAAAGAGGTGCAGTCAATCTATTCCTTAACCAGTTTTCCGTATGAACGCTACAAATAAGCTATAATATTATGTATTACATATGCAAATTCTCCGATACCTGGTCGCTGTACGACGGTACCAAGCAAACAAGTAGATCATTGGACACAGAAGAAATAAGTGGCCTAAAAAAACTCTTTCCTCAATTGCTGAAAGAAAATAAAATCCTGACTGCTTTACAGATCAGTACCATTAACCCGAACAAGTTACTTCAATAAATTTTGTTGAAAAATTGCATACATCGATAAAAAGAAGGCAAATATTTATTTCGGTCCCTCTCAAAAAATACTCCTCGTAATTTGTCCCCAAATTTGATAAAGCCCTGGAATCGATCGATTTCCAAAAATACTCTTTATTACTATCATCTAAATCTAATCCATATTTTTTTCGCATTTCAGCGTTGAACTCAATGTTTGCCACTACTTTACTGGATTATTAAAATTTTGAAGAAAATATATAGTTACCGCTATTACTAAAATCCCGATGCTAAAGAAGAAAAGCCACATAGAAGTTCCAGTGCATTGATATTTGTCCCTTGCTATTTTTGAAATAGAATAGATTTGTTCAGTTAAATGATTGGTATACTGGTCTTCATCGTCTAATATCGAATGTGCAGCTTTTTTATAACTTGCTGCATTAGAATAATTAGCTGCTATATGTCCAAAATAGAGTATGGAATTTCCGGTGTTTTTTAAACGGGGTCTTAACGTCAAAAATGCGTATACAATAGAAGCGATACTTAATAAAGAAAAGATAATGACAAGAACAGTAATAGTCCCAATTGGTACAATTGATTTAAATACATCATCAGCGTTGGTATAAAAAATTGTAAATAATATACCATAACTCGACAAGATAATTGCTGACTTTGTTTCAGAAAAACGTAACCATTCAATATTTTTCTGCAATATCAACCAGTATCTTTCACCGTGATCTACCGAGTTAACTGTAGGTAAATGAGGATTACTAGACATGGGAGTTAACGGTTGGGTAGAAACCGATGGTGGCGTTATGGGGGATTGCGAAGGTGTAGGATCAGGATTACTTGTACTCATATTTATAAGTTAGTATATACGAAAATAAGAAAAATTGCTTTCAATAAACCGGATAACTTGACAATTTTCCTCCCCATAGGGAGCTTTATACCTAGTTATTTTCACGACGATCTTTAAAAAATCAGTAACAATCATCTAACCAGACTTCCATACAAAGGCAATACACGATATTTCTTATATTTGAAGAATGATTTTAATTAATCAGACAATATTACATGAGAATCGAAGTGATCAATCCTGCCGCCTTGGGAAAGGCGATAAAAAGCAAGGGCCGCGGTGAAAACGTATTTGCATGGATCTCTGGTGAGGATTTTTACGCCCCCGCCTTTCGGACCAGGTTGGACAGTATACCCGATGTTGTGAAACCCAACTGGCCCCGCTGCTGCCCACTACATCGAAGTCTAGAAACAAATATTACCGACTATCTCCGGCAATTTCCCAATTGCTGTACCTTGCATGCGCGGTTAAACACCCCGCCTTCCTGGTATGACCGTGAGAAATTTGTAGGGGATTTGCCAGCGAAAATACTGGAAACCGCCCGCCAAACCGAAAACTTATGGGCAGCCAAGATCGAGGAACCCGACTGGTATGAACACATCACCGAATTTCTGGAATACGCCTACGAAAGTTTTGGGCAACTCCCCGAGGGCTATGGCGCCCCGATTGCCCTAAACGTCTACACGGCCTATTTGCGCAATATGATCGAACGGGCAGCCGAAACATACCCCGACAAAGTGCCTAAACTCCTGGCCTTTCTTAAAAGTTACGAATCCCCCAAGGGCAAGGCAAAACCAACCGATGTTAATGAGCTGATCGTCAAATATGATCGCTGGATGAAAGAATTTCCATGGCATATCAGCTATCTGGCCCATTTAAAGCCTCATTTTGAAAATCAGCTTCCCATTCTAAACGGGGCTCCGATCTATAACCGGTATTCAGGGATAAGCAAGGCGAGGATAATTACCGAAGAGCGGATGATTGAATATATAATTAGCGCTACCACCATGATTTTACAGGCAGTTAACGTCAAAGCACTCCAGGACAAACAATTACTAACAGAACCCGACAAAAAACAAATTGAACTAATCAACGCGCGCCGTGATCATGAACTCCGACAACTGGGTCAAAACTTTAAGGATGAACGGGCCAAAGTAAACCGCATTCTGAAACAGTGGTACAGTGGGGAAATCCGGTACCTTAAAGACATGGCCCCATTTCTACAAAAAATGGATGACCTTCAACCAGAGGCCCGTCCCTCCAAGACCACTATTGCCATTGACCTTGACAAGATAGAAAACGTGTTTTGCCGGCAAATGCCCATCAGTGAGGTGAAAGCACATTTTTTAAAACTAACACGCTCCGCAAAAAACGGAAAGCCGTTCCTGGCCGAGGAACAGGTTTACCAGTTCATTGCCCGGGCTTTCGGAGGAAATGACAAACTGCCAAAACAACGAATTAATTACGGTCACGGCGAAAAACGCCTGGTCATATCCTTATTTGCGGAATTTTTCACAACTGCTTCCCGCGAATATGAGCCAAGCGCCCACTGCAAACTCAAATACATCAAATTGCTGTCTGATCATTTTGAAGGATGGCCGGAAAAGCAGGTACAAGAGAACTTCAAGGTTGTTGCCGGCGCATGGAACGCCTAGAAAGTCAAAATACTTCTTTTCTACCCAAACTACCAGAATCCGCCTGCAGCCGTCATAACGAGTAAGTTTGCCATATCAAAACTTAGATATGAAAACTTCCAATAAAAAGATCAAGGTACATCTGATAGGCTTCCTTCGTATCGACACCGAAGGACTCAACTATAAGGAATTTTGCACCATCCTGGTTGCCATCTTACTGTTTGTCTGTATTTTCATGGCCTTGGCTTTACTTTTAGGGATGCTGCCATCTCTGATACAAAGCACTAAGATCGTTAAAAGCATCTGGGGGCTACTATCTGGTTAACAGCTAAAAAAGTCCTTCAAGGAAAAGCCTAACAAAACATAATCCAGAAATTTCTTATTTTTACCCCGTGTCAATGTGATTCCCCAAAGGGAGAAGCATTCCGCGAAAAATACCAGCACACTTCAAAATATTGGCTCACAGGTGGCTCATAGCCGCAGAAAGGAACTGAAAATCAATTACATACGGTTCCAGTTCTGGGCACCAAAAAGGAGAAATCGATACAAACTCGATTTCTCCTTTTTCTTTTAGCCATAGCCCTTACCCGGTGTATATATTACTTTCCTTTTCCTGTACGGGCTTCGGCGAGTTCCAATGCCGCGGCGGTACTATCAGCACATCTTTCTTCATTGCATGCTTAACTGCTTCATCAACGATTGCCTTATGCGGTGAAAAATGTTTACCAAAACTCATGTTGATGATCTTTGCCTCATTATCTACTGCATAGCGGATGGCATTCGCCACGTCTTTATCTCTCTCATCCCCTTGTGGTATAGCCCTTATTGACATAATACGAACATTATCCGCCACGCCATCCATTCCTTCACCATTATTCCGGACAGCGCCTATGATGCCTGCAACGTGCGTACCGTGGCTCGCTTCGGGCCCCGTTGCATCTGCATTGCCATAGCCTGCCTCCACCAGGTTCAGGGAATCGTCGCTTACGATGGAGCGGGGGTCATAGTCTGCATTTAATGAATACTCTACTTCTGCACGGCTATGTTCCAAGGGGCCGT
Organism: Chitinophaga sp. CB10; assembly: GCA_001870995.2. Classification (GTDB taxonomy): domain Bacteria; phylum Bacteroidota; class Bacteroidia; order Chitinophagales; family Chitinophagaceae; genus Chitinophaga. The sequence continues at coordinate 8,950 of MLAV02000031.1, read as the reverse complement.
ATATTTCTTTGTCGCGAAAACTCTTCACATCAGGGTAATCCTTACTTCCCCGGACGATCATGCTGCGCATGGATGCCTGTTGCATCGACACGGGCTGGAATGCAATAAAATCCTCCCGGGAAGGCGATGTTTTACCTATGGCCAGGATGATACTGTCAGTAACTTTTGCCATGCCAGAGACCCCCTGCAGTTGCTGCTTCGCTCCTGTATTCATTAAACAAGATTGCGAATGCTTGTTCATCGCCTGCCGCAACCAGTTGCAGCAGCTCTTTCTCATTATATGTTGGTAATTCCCGCAATGACTTTGGTTGATTTTCTCCGGACTTAAAGTTACAAAAAGTTAGTTAGCCAGGTAGTCAATAAACAGGGAACCAGCATATAAATGCAGCTCCGGTACCTGTAATGTGAATAAACTAAGTTCCTGTGGCCCCTCACTTTTTAGTTTCCTTTGCCAAAATCCGGCGCCAGCTTATCATACCAAATCCGTTGTGTACTCAGCGTTGGCAAATCCTGTGCATTCGGCGTAAATCCTTGTTGCTGCATCGCTGTATTCCAGTTCGCCCTGTTCACCTCCCCGGGATCCGTCAGCCAGAAGCGGCGTGGAATCAGCTCGTTGAATGGCTCCCGTGCATAATAGGCTGAATTGTTCTTAGGGTACCCTGTTCTTCTGCAAAAAACAAAAGCCTCATTTGGTTGCCGGTACAATCCCAGGTACTGTTGCACGTAAATTCTTTCCAGGTTATTTATCCCGTTAAATTTGACATCGGGCTGATTCAGGTAAGCATTGATTTCCGTGAGGCCGTTGCCGCTAAAGGCCACCATGGAACCCGCTGCAACAGCAATCGCATTCATGGTCTGAATGGAGGAAGTAATGCCTTTAATATACCAGTCTTCCGCCGAACCTTTGGTATCCACGCCACCGGCATAGCCCTTTTGAATAAATTCAGCGATGTAAAAGCAGGTTTCCGCATAGGTTACCGGCACATCCATGAAATTACCCGTTGCCTGGTTTAGCTTCGGAGAAAAGAAGCGGCGATTGATCGGCGATATCAGGTTGTACTTCGTGTACTGACTAACAATGAAACCATTACTGATATAACCAGCCACTGTCGGGTTGGTGGTCCAGTCGGCCGGGCCGCCCTGGAACTGAATCAGTGGATCGGCAGCGTTGATGAATGCCGGTAATTTCACGTTATACTTAGCCAGTGTATCCTTATAGGCGCCTACAAGGTCATTGGATTCAAAGTAAACCGGCAGCCGGGGATCCCTGCTTCTTTTCATAAACGCCATAATAGAGGTAGTGGCATAGCGGCGGCTACGGTAATCGATATCCGCACTGGTTCCAAAAGGGGTAAAGGTAGTGTTAAGGTATTTCACCTGTGAGTCATCCCCATTGATTGGTCCAATCGGGTCTTTCATCACTTCCTGGAAAACGGACTGGCATTTTGCCTTATCGGCATTTTCCAACCTGGCAGCTATACGAAGTTTCAGTGTATTGGCCAGCTTCACCCACTTTACCCAATCGCCCTGGTAATAAATATCATTTACGCCATAAGTAACCTGGGATGTCAGGCTGTTGTCCGATAATACCTTTATAGCATTGTCCAGCTGTGACAACCAGTTATTCATCAGCGACTGCTGATCGTCATACACCGGGCTGTACCTGGCATCATAACGCCCTTGTATAGCTTGTGAATAGGGGATAGCGCCGTTCATATCCGTTACCTTCAGACCATGCAATACCTGCAGCACATAGGTCACCTGGGCGATTTTCTGATAGTCGCTTTTGTTAGGCATTACATCTACCTGCCTCCTGATTTCATACAGGTTAGGAAGTATTTGAAGGTAATAGTTACTATACCTGGTATTGACGTTGTTGGTTATTTCAAACGGGCTGGAAGTGACATGCTGCGTAAAGCGAAGGAGTTGCTCCATGCTTTCCCATACCCATTCGGTACCCTGGTAGGTGATAATTTTATCTTCCACATAACTTAAAAGGAATTTGACATCCGGTTTCGACACCAGGCTGGGGTCCGTGTTGATATCCCCGAAATTTTTTGTGCAGGCGCTGCTTCCCAGTAAGCCAAGGAAGATTGCCGCTTTTATATATTTAGGCAAGTGCTGTTTCATGATGTATATTTTTTTGGTGATAGCAATGGCGCATCCTTAGAATCCTATCTTAATTGTACCAGCAATAGAACGGACCATTGGTAAAAATCCTTCCTCTCCGGAGAAAGCCGTGTTGTTAGAGTTATTGGAGGCCGGATTATAATTATACGGTAATGAGTTATAGAGATACAGGAGGTCGCGGCCCACGATAGCCACGCTCAGGTTGTTAAGCATCAGCCTCTTGCAGAGCGCTGATGAAAACTGGTATGCCAATGACACCTGCCTTAATGAAATCCAGGAATTCTTTTTGATCCAGTAATCGGAAACGCCGGTAGACGAAGATCCATAACGATAATAGAACTGTGGCGCGTGCGTAGGTTCTACATACCCTTTTTCATATGCCTGCTGGTAGGTAAGGCCGCCTACATTTACCTGCGATCCGTCCGGCAGCGTCACCATCTGTCCTTTAGCAAATACGCCGTCGGGAATTAAACCATCATCATAGGTTTGGTTATCATATTTACTGGTCCAGGTGATACCGCCATGCTGCGCGTCCCTGCCGGCCAGGGTATTAGGCAGTACGCCGGTATGCGTACCATAACGGTAGGTCAGCAGTACAAAATCGCCGCCGATCTTGGCATCCAGCAATACGTTTAAGGAGAGGTTTTTATAGCGGAATGTATTGGTCCAGCCGGCGCGGAATTTTGCATTGATATCCCCCACATCCTGCAGGGTATTGCTGCGCGCAGGAAATGCCGCACGAGCATCTGAACGCCAGGCCAGTTCTACCTTACCATTGTTTGGATCATCAATCGGTTTACCATTGGCATCGGTAGCCTGGTACTTTTTGGACTGGATAGTGGTGCGCAGTGTGCCATAGGATTTACCCACAATCGCCCAGGTGCTGATTTCCCCCACATTGGCTTTCAGGTCATATTCCGTCCTGCCGGGATATAGAGATTTGATCAGGTTCCTGTTAAATGAATAGTTCGCGCTGGTGGTCCATTCAAAATTTTTGGTTTTTACCGGCGTAGCATCCACCATCAACTCAAGTCCCCTGTTCTGGATATTACCGGCATTGATGATTATGCCTTCCAATCCCGTTTCCGGTGGCGTGCCAATATCCAGAATCTGGTCTTTGGTATTATCCTGGTAAACGGAGAAGTCAAACCCTAACCTGTTTTTAAGAAAGCGCATTTCCAAGCCTACCTCTTTGGCAATCTTCCGTTGAGGCTTTAATCCCGGTACAATGGCAATGAACTTCCCGGTTAATGGATCCGGATAGCGGCTGTAGGTGGAAATCGGCAAGTCCTGGCCGTTGGACATCGTGTAGCCATTAAAGGCAAAACCCGGGTTGATCGTAAACGGATCCGTATCGCTACCTAATCCGGCAATATTTCCTCTCAGTTTACCAAATGTAATCCAGTCCGGCATCTTAAAGGTTTCAGTAAACAACCAGGAAAGGCTGACAGCCGGGTAACTATAAAAATTGTTGCCGGTTCCGTTGGTGTAAGTTAATGCGGAAGACCAGTCGCCACGGAAGGTACCCAGCAGGAACAGCTGGTTTTTCCAAGACAGGTCCGCGCTTGCATAAATGGAATTAAAGGCTTTTCTGTTTTTCACACCCCCTTCTGCTTTTGGCTTTTCTACGGAATTGGCCAGGAAGTAATTCCCCGGGTAACTCAGCCCTCCTACCGTCTCACTATAATTATAAGTTGTTTTAAACCGCTGCGTTTCCCCTCCTATATAACCGCTGAGGTCCAGGTCCTTCGTGAGGGTTTTATTAATGGTCATCATCCATTTCAGGAAATAACTTTCCTTATTGGTATGGCCCAGGCCGTACAATCCGCCTGCAAAGTTCTGTCCCTGGCCAAGCTCCTTATTTTCGTTGCGGGTGTACAGGTTATTCACATTCCCTTCCAGTACCATTTTTGCCCAGGGCGACAATGTAGCGGTGATGGCTACACGCCCGCGAACGGTTTGTTCGTTCTGAAGGTATTCATTTTCAAACAGGTTAAACCAGAAACGGGATTCCGGCACTTTGTTCGGCTCATTGGGATCAGCCGGGTTAGGCGCGCCTCCAAAAATGCTGGTGTATTTATCCCGCTGCATCCAGTATTTGGTATCATAGTTACGCGGTAGCAACCAGGTGAAGAGTTTCCCGAAGTTATAGGAAGCGAATGCATCCAATCCGCCTAACCTTGGAGGGTTCTTACCACTGAAATTGGTGTAGTTCGCGCTGACATCCGCACTCAGGGTTTTATTGATTGTATGCGTCACGCGTGCTTCCACACTGTTCTTGAGCATCGTATTCTGCCGTACGATGCCTTCACTGGAATTGCGTGTATAGGAAACCCTGAAGGTAGAACGGTCATTACCGCCGTCAATGGCCACATTAGTAGTAGATCCGCGTCCTGTCTGGAAGGCATCAAGGAAGTTATTGGGCTGGGCCACGTAGCGGGTGGTGGTTCCATCGTAATTAATCACTTCCTGCCCGTCTAACCGGGGGCCCCAGTTCTCCAGCTCCCTGCCAACGCCCCGGTCAATGTACGGTTTCCCGGAAGCAGGGTCAATAGGGAACACCTTGGTGCGCCAGGCGTCCGTAGGCAGGTAGTTGGGATCGCGGTTATCCGTGAAGAAAGCCCCAACCGTACCTCCACCAAATTCATTTTGAAAGTCTGGCCCGGCATAGGGCTTAAAAACATTGAAAGTCTGGCTAACGCTCACGCCTAAACCCTTTCGCTCCTTCCCTTTTTTTGTGGTGATCAACACTACCCCATTAATCGCCCGGGAGCCGTATAATGCCGCAGCTGAAGAACCTTTCAGCACGGTCACCGTTTCAAAGTCTTCCATATTGAGGTTCTTCAGGTCATTACCGAAGTCGCGCCCTGTACCGCTGAACGTATTATCATCCATGATCACCCCATCGATTACGAATATGGGTTGGTTGTTATTTCCGAGGGTGGAGTTACCGCGGATCACAATTTTGGTACTGCCAAATAAGCCACCGGCTCCCTGGTCGATCTGTACGCCGGCTACTTTTCCCTGCAGGGCATTCACAGGGTTTACTTCATTGGTAACCGCCAGTTCTGCTCCTTTTATCTCTGTGGCTGCAAAGCCCAGGCTCTTTTTAGCCTTGGTTATACCCAACGCAGTTACCAGTACTTCGCCCAGCTGCTTGTTATCCTCCGTCAGGGTTACATTGATGGAAGTTTGTCCATTCACGGGAACTTCCTGGCGTATAAACCCGATGGCGTTAAACACGAGGGTACCATTGCCGGCCACGGTAATGGAATAAGCCCCCTGACCATCGGTAATGCTTCCTGCTTTGGCGCCTTTCGCCAAAACAGTAACACCTGGCAGTGCCTCCCCTTTGCTGGAAGTAACCTTTCCGGTGACTTTAATATTTTGTGCTGATAGGAGATAGCTGCAGCAGAAGAGGAGGTACATCAATAATACCCCGCGCTTGCAGCAGTGTCGACTTGTCCACATACGTTCTGATTTTTAGAAGTTGATAATTAATGATTGCTTAAAATTTGGTTGATACGCGTGCGATTGATTGCTATTTATAGTTTGGTTGATTACAGGGATCTCTTGACAATGCCTAAACGAAATATACGATTAATTGTTCACCGTAGGGATGATGATTTTTTAAGTAGTAATAAGGCTGGAATGGATACGGTTTAAGCGGGGTTACTCGCTTTTTGTTGTGGAATCTTTTTTCACGCCGATTCTGTAATCATCTTCCGAAATACCTTTTATGCCTTTGGCCTTTTTCACGGGTGGTTGTGCCGGTGCTGCCGGTGTCACGGCTGCTGGCTGTACCGGTTCCGGTATATCGGTTTCCTGTTGCGTTTCTGTACTATCAACCTGCATAGGGGCAATGATAATACTATCCGGTTGCGAGTGGGTTGGAGCTTGCGCAGGGGGTATCTGTACCGGCATTTGTGCAGGAGGCAGGGTAAATATTATATCTGGCGAGATAATAAAACTGTCCGGAGTAGGCGCTGCCACGTTTTTTTCCGCCGCCCGCCCGGAGGGCGCCATAGGCAACGTCGTCACTGGCCGGGTATAAACGGCAAACAATACTGATCCGGCAACGGCAGCGGCGGCAGCGCTGGCGAGGCTGATCCAGCCGCCGGTACTGATTCTTCCGAATACCCTGGCTAGGCCGGAAGATCTTTCCGTTTCGGAGGTGGTGGGTGCTGACTGCCCTCCAATCGAAGCGGTCCCCGCAGCATTTTCTGATTCAAAGCCGGCTGATTTTATTGGCAGCTGTGCTTCTGGTGTACTTTCGGGCTTAGTACTGATTTCAATGTTCATTAAGGGGCCATTCCCATCACCAGTCTCCTGCTGACCAGATAAGTCGTTGGCTTTCGGCGAATCAACCTTTTCATCACTGTCCGATTTGCTTATCTCACCACTTTCCACCACATCCAGCTCCGCATCAATAGCCGCCCAGATGCTGTCCGCCATATCGGGAACAGGCATTTGATTCAGCAGTGCTGCCATTAATTTTTCGGATGGTGTGATTGATTCCACTATATAATCGTTGCCTTTAATTTTTGCTGAAGTATTTTCCTTGCTTCGCTGAGATGCCACTTGCTGGTTCCTTCGCTTATATTAAGCTGGGTGGCAATTTCCCGATGCGTATAGCCATCAATTGCATATAGCACGAAGACGGCATGTGTAGCGGGCGGTAGCTGACGTATTAGTTGCAAAATTGCCGCTGCATCGTTTTTTTCGATAATACTGTTTTGTACCATTGGCTCTTCGGCTGCTTCCAGCTCGATGCTGGTGAAACGGCTGCGTTGCTTTATATGGTCCAGCGCTTCATTGATAATAATCCTTTTCAGCCATCCATGTAAGTTACCTTTTGTGCTATCAAATGATTGCAAGCTTCTGAACATTTTCAGAAAGGATTGAGTCAATATATCGGCTGCCTCCTGTTCATCCGTGGCATAGCGCATGGCAATAGCCATCCCAAACGCGTAAAGCTGCCTGTAGAGCTGCTCCTGCGCTTTTCTGTCGCCACTTCGGCAAGCGGTGATTATATTGCTTAAATCCTGTTCCAGAAAATCTACAACCTTTTAGTCATTTATGCCCTCTTGTTAAAATGCGATTTACCATTTTGCATCATTTACCTGCCTTGCCAGCAGAGCGGTTGATATTGCGCTGATGTTCAGCTTTTCGGCATTATCCAGCTCATTGTAATACCATATATTATGATCAATAAGGTCTACAATCCCGATCACACCACCGGGAGTACTCAATTCATATCCGGAAAGGACCTTGAATGGCAATTTGCTGTTCTTACCATTGGAAAGTTCGGTCTTCCTGATGCTTAATGGTTTTATAAAGATCGTGTCAGTACCGTTTGTAGCCAGCCCACTGTCTTCCTGCTTGATCAGCGCAATGGGATTTTTATCTTGGGAAGCTTTCCGGTCGTAAAGGTTAGTCATGAGCAGTTCCCAGTTACGGCCTCCGTTTAGGGTATCTCCGCTTATTTTCGCTGAAAATATATAACTATACTGCTGGACGATGCCTATTCCGTTGAGGACACTTTTACTGTTCAGTACCGAGTATTCGTGCCGCCGCTCCACTTCCCTTTCAGCGCCAAAGACCTGTAGGGTATTACTCCCATCGCTTATGGAAAACCTAAACCGGGCTTTCTCGTTCTCCACCGTTTCTGCCTTGGATATACCAAACTGGTTCAACACAAGGTTGTCCAGGAAAAATAGCTTTCCCCAGCCCGGGTATTTAAGCTGCATCCCTCTCTTTATCCGGGATGTGCTATAATTGGAAAAGGACATCTTGCCCCTGTGCGCACCTTTTACATGCAACATAGTCGCCTGCTCTCTAAAGCGCTCCGGCACTGTAAGCTTCATAGAGGGACCGCATCCTGCCAGTAATCCCAAAGAAATGAATAATAATAATGGCCTGCTGCTCATTAACTGTGTAATCTTTAACTTCTAAAGTAATATTAACCGGGAATATAATAGCCCCGCTTATCATAATACCTCAGATTTTTAAAAGGCGTTGGGTAAATGAAAAAAAATATTTTTTCCCGGGGGTACCCAACCATTTCCTTCCGGTAGGAGGTATTACTGATATATCAATTCAAAAGATGCATATGAAAAACAACATGACCCTTGCAGTAGCAGCCCTTTTATCCGGAATCCTCTTTTCCTCCTGTAAAAAAGAAGACAGCACCCCATCCAAAGGCTGTGAGGTTAGCCTTACAGGCCTTGCAGGCAATTATAAGCTAACAGGAATGCAATACCGGGAAAGTGGCACTAAAACCCCGATTGACTATATGCCGTACCAGGAAAAATGCGAACTGGATGATGTATTATCCCTGAACAGCAATGGCACCTACAATTACAAGGATTTAGGCCTGCAATGCGATCCGAATGGTAACGATTCCGGCAAATGGGAAGTAAAAAACGGTCAGCTGATTATTGATGGTATCCTTCATGGCACCATAACGGCATATGACTGCAAAACGCTTACCTTTTATGTGGACAACACGATCGTTGAAGGCGACAGGATGACCACCATTTTAACGAAACAGTAGACGGCATACCCGTAAACAAGCATATCCCGCGGCGCGCAGCGGGATTGCAGTAATGGCGAAGTGTGATGACAAGTACGGCAAGCTCATAGACGAGAAAGTGAAGGCCTCTAAGATGCATTGGAGAGCTATATTAATTGCTATTCGGCGGAATGGCTCGTTCTTGATAATGGGAGACTGTAAAATAAACTGTGTCAAAGGCTAAAAAAACAAGACCTTTAACACAGTTTTTTTTTATGGAACAACAAGAAAAATTTGACTACGAAG
>MLAV02000030.1 GCA_001870995.2 Chitinophaga sp. CB10 | reverse complement strand
CGAGCGTTTTTATCAAGGTCTATTGCATGAGAAGCTCTAATCCTGACTGGCTTAGTTTTAGGGGAAGCTTACAATGGGTGTAAACTATAACCAAATTGTGAAAATGTTGTATCATCATTTTTCCGAGAAAAAAGCCTCAGCTTTCCTTTATAAGTTAGAAAAGCAAACAGCAGAAATGGCGTTATTGTGCCAAAAAATTATTCAGCTAACCGAAGAATTTGAAGCAGAGTATCTGAAAAAATAATAACGGTAAAAACGAGTTTAGCCATCAGTTGTATTGGGTAATGACAGGCGATGATTTTACACTCGACATCAATAATCCGAAGAACCAAAGATTTTGTGTGTAGGAAACAATCCCGACCGACAAAATATCTATTCCGCAGCATTGGATTTGTACAATTCGAGGATTGTAAAGCTAATTAATAAAAAGGGACAGCTAAAGAGTTCCGTTATCATAGACGAGCTGCCGACGATTTATTTCAGAGGATTGGATAATCTTATCGCAACGGCGAGAAGTAATAAGGTGGCAGTTTGCTTGGGCTTTCAGGATTTTTCGCAATTAACAAGGGATTACGGTGACAAGGAGAGTAAGGTAATACGGAACCGTCGGTAATATATTCAGCGGTCAGGTCGTGGAGAAACAGCAAAGAGCCTGTCAGAACGCTTCGGTAAAGTGTTGCAGAAGCGCCAGAGTATGATCATCAACCGAAACGATAAATCCACTTCCATATCTACCCAATTGGATAGCCTGATATCTGCTTCAAAAATTTCCACGCTCACACAGGGTATGTTTGTTGGTGCTATATCAGATAACTTCGATGAATGTATCGAACAGAAGATTTTCCATGCCGAAATTGTAGATAATGAAAAGGTAGCTGCAGAAACAAAGGCGTACCAAAAGATACCGCAAATTTTATCTTTTGTAAATGAGCAAGGAGAAAATATGATGAAGCAGAAAATTGAAAGCAATTACCGTCAGATAAAGGCAGACATTCTGCACATAGTCGGGAAAGAAATGGAGCGCATTAAGAATGATCCGGATTTACAGCATTGGTGCAGTAAGAATAATTGAGTATATATTCAACGACAGAGATAGTAATCTTATTTAGCATACTGTAAATTATATTTATCCTTGTATTTTGAGCATTATTTTCTGCAACCGTTTTAATGTTGAGATGACGGTCGTCAGTAAATCCTAAGCCAAGAGCAGTTTCTTGAATACGGCTATCTGTGTATTTTATCCTTGATTAAGCAATACGTAATCCTGAAATAGCTCTGAAGCATTATGTCTAAAATACTTAACAGTTAATTCCTGTGGGTAAAGGGTATTAAAGATAATGAAGTTAAACTTTTCGTCATTAAAAGTTCTTCCATTTCAAGCACTTTGTAGAATATTCAGCAAGAAGGTCGCAATTATATGCGACCTTCTGCAAATTTCTAATTCAAGGATATTCTTTTAATAGAATTTCGGTGTAGGATTCAGTGATTTGTTTTGCCACTGATGCCAATACGGGTAAATTGGCGGCACGGTGCTGGCTTCGTCCAGTTTTTTTATCTGCTCTACGCTTAGGTTCCAGCCCACTGCGTACAGGTTTTGCTTCAGCTGTTCTTCGTCCCTTGCGCCGATGATGATGCTGGAAACGGTAGGGCGCTGCAAAAGCCAGTTCAATGCAACCTGGGAAACGGACTTACCTGTTTCTTCCGCAATATCTTCCAGTGCATCGGTAATCCTTAGTAGATGTTCCCTGCCAACCACGTCATCCAGCACTGGGCTGCCACCGGAAGCGACACGCCCGGAAGTAGGCCATTCCTTTTTCCTGCTGAATTTACCGCCCAATCTGCCACCCGCCAAAGGCGACCAGATGATAGCGCCCACCTTTTGGTCTAACCCCAAAGGCATCAGTTCCCATTCATATTCACGATTGGCCAATGAGTAATAAATCTGGTGTGCAACGTATCTGTTCCATCCGTATTTTTCTGAAATATCCAATGACTTCATCAAATGCCAGCCCGAAAAATTGGAAGCTGCAATGTAACGCACTTTGCCGCTTTCGACTAAATCATCCAATGTCCTCAAAGTTTCTTCTACAGGTGTGTTGCCATCAAAACCGTGCATGTGGTAGATGTCTATGTAGTCTGTACCTAGGCGTTTCAAGCTCCCTTCAACCTGTTTCAAAATATGGTAACGTGAAGAGCCCTGATTGTTCGGAACTTCGTTGCCAAAAGTGAAAGTGGTTTTCGTAGAAATCAGCAGTTTGTCGCGCTGTAGGTGGGCAATGGCCTTGCCTAATATTTCTTCGGACAGACCATCCGAATAAATATCGGCCGTATCAAATAAATTTACACCTGCATCAACGCAGATATCCACGAGCCTTTTGGCTTCTTCTACCTGTGTACTGCCCCAGGCTTTGAAAAAATCGTTGCCACCGCCAAAAGTCGCAGTGCCGAAACTAAGTACCGGAACCTTTAAGCCGGAACCGCCTAAAAATCTGTATTCCATAATTGTATGTTTATGAATTGTCTGTTTAATTATTTATTGATATGCATTTATCTTTGCTTCTGAACCGTATTATCTTTCGGGTTTAAAGCTGAAAATATAATAGGGTGGTCTGCGTAAATCTTCTCCTTTACGCATGAAGGTCATATTGGATATTTGTGCCACTACCATGTAAAACGTGCCATCGAGGGCAATGGAATAGGCATCGGGCCACACCAAGCGCGGATCTTTCAAGATCCATTTGGTCTGTTTGTCGGCCCCTTCACATCGGATGCTTCCCGTTTCTATTTCGGAAAGATAGAGGTTGTCTTTGTCATCCATTACAATACCGCCAACCGGATTGACCGTTCTATCCACCGTAACCCGTTTTTCAAGTTCATCGTCGTTAAGACTTTCGTTCAACAAATCGGCGACGGCTACTTTGTACAGGTTGGGGCCAAAAGGCGACATGAAAAACAATGTTTTTCCATCTGCGGAAAGGTCTAACTGGTCGGTATGGATAGCGGGCGTTTTGCCGTCTGCCCCTTGTAGCCGAAAACCGTCAATTACCGGCTGTCCTTGGGGGTCGGCCTTGGTGAGCTTTGAACCTGCCAACAGCCTGCGGATGGCTTTTGTTTTCCGGTTCAGCACCAAGATAGTGCCCGTACCTGATTCGGTGATGAACACATGATCGCCCTGTATGCGGATGTCGTTCAAATGGCTTCCCACAGGCGCATATTCTTCGTCAATCAAAAAAACGTTGACTACCTTGTTTGTAACCAGATCAATCTCTACCAGTTTGGGCGATTGCGGTACAATGGTTTTGTAGAATGCCTCGCCTGCATCCGTTACCCATAAATGGTTGTCGGCACGGTTGATATAGAGGGAATTGAGCGAAACAAAAGCCGTTTTAGGGTCTTTGCCCGGCTGCCATTCGTTCCATCCATTGCCGGGAAACGGTATTTCCTTCCCGTCTTTTATTTCAACGAGCGACGGGTTGCTGCCTTTTTCCCAACGGGGAAAATCTGCAAACAGGCGGTTGTCGTTGGAAATGGCTATACCATTCCAGTTATGTTCGCTTGTTGTCGCCACCACGTGCAGCTTCGGTGGTTGCTGCTGGGCATAGGATGCGGTAACCATAGCGCAGAATGTCAATGCTGTAAAAAATATGTTCGTCATAGACTGTTTTGTTTAATCCTTTATAAAATAGTTCCTGGGTACTTAATCTTTTCAATTCACTTTTATTTTCACCACTAAGTAAGGCAGTTTGCGCAGATCCTTTCCGTTGTTAAATCCGGGCAAACGGTTCCACTGCCCCAGTGTTACATACACATATCCGTTACGATACGCTAATCCGTCAGGCCATACAAAGTTGTCTTTATCGTATGCCAGCAAATGATATTGCCCTTTCTTATCCCGCTGAATGATGGACTGCTGTTCAAAAGCGCCAAAGTAGATGTTCCCGTTTTCATCTTCCGCCAGTCCATCGCAGGCGGGGCGTTCCCCTTCAAAGGCTACGGCTTGCGCTATTTCTTTTTCAGAAGCGTTAAAATTGCTCAACACATCCGTTGAAATGCTGTATAGCTTCCTTCCGGTAATCGCTGTCCAGTACAGCGTTTTTTCATCAGCACTGATAGCGATGCCGTCTGCACCGCCGTTGGGGAAAGTTTGTTTCTTTAAATCATACACCAGCGGTACACTTTCCAAAAAGCCCATAAAGCCCGGTTCAGGTGAAACAGATGGATGATTATACAATACTTCCCGGACCTTGCCGCTTGCCACGTCTATGACCACCAAAGAATAATGCTCACCAAAGCCGGAATTGGCGATGTAAACCGTTCCCTGCCTGCCATGCGACAAGTCAACCCGCAGATCGTTGTAATGAGCATCGTCTGCCAAAACGGGCTTGCCGATGATCAGGCTGTGCAGGACTTTTTGGGTATGGATATCAATGGCTACGACTTTGGCAGCACCTTCAGGAATTTCTTTGATGCCAGAACGTTTACCATCGTCCAGTACCCAAAGTACATCGTTTTTGTCCATGTACATTCCGTGCGGTGAAACGAGCCAATCTTTATACGGCCTGACTGACGGATACACATAGTCTTTATTGGGGAAAGGAACCAGCTTGCCATTGACCAGCTCTGCCAATGCAAATTCCTTATGATTATCGGCGTGGCGCGGAAAGCCTAGAAACACACGGTTGTCCGAACTTACGGCAATACCTGACATATCCGGATCTGGCGGTGATATTCGGGCAATCACTTCATAATTTTGCTGTGCCATAGCTTTTGAACAGATAAAAATTAAAACAATAAATGTGATCAAGTTTTTCATTTGTCAGATTGTTTAGTGAATAGAAGAGTTATCGCCAAAGAAAGTGTTGCCCATGTAAAACCGGCAAACACAATTCCGTGCCACTTGAAATAATGCCATAAATAGCCACCGACCAGCGTTCCGAGTGCACCACCGACAAAATACATAAACATATACATCGTGTTGATACGGCTTCTTTCAGGTGGATTGCCTTCGAGAATAATGGTTTGGTTAGTGATGTGCATGGATTGCACACCAAAATCGAGCACGAATGCACCGACCACTAACCCGATCATGCTTGTTGCTGAAAAGCCGAGAATAATCCACGAAACCATAATGGTGGAAACCGCAACGACAATCAGGGTGTTTTTGTGCATTCTGTCGCTCAACCGTCCTGCACCGGAAGCGCCGAGTGTCCCTGCAATGCCAACCAAACCCATAATGCCTGCAACGTCGCTGCCCATACGGAATGGCGGTCCGCTTAACAGAAACGTCAGCGTAGTCCAGAACAGACAAAAACATCCAAAATTCAAACCACCACGTAAGCACGCTATTCGTAGTTTTGGAAGCACCCGGAACTGCTCAACGCAAGACCGTAGCAAGGAAAAATAATTGCCTTTGAAATCGGGCTTCATTTCCGGCAACCACAGCAACAACATCACAAACAAAAGTATCATCAACACTGCGGCTACTATAAAAGCGGACCGCCAGCCGAAATATTCCCCTGCAAAACCACTGACGGTACGTGAGCCGAGGATACCAATGAGCAAGCCTGTCATTACCGTTCCGATGACGGCGCCACGTTTTTCGTCAGATGCCAACTGCGCTGCCATTGGCACAATAATCTGCGGAACAATGGAGGTAAACCCGATCAGGAAACTCGCTATTTTCAACTGCAACGGTGACTGCGAAAATGCGGCAAACAACAACGAAGCAATGATGAAAACAAAGTCTGTGAGAATGAGCTTTTTCCGTTTCAGTTTGTCGCCGAGCGGCACCACAAAAAACAGGCCCAACGCATAACCGATCTGTGTGAACATGGGTACACTGCTTATTTCCACTGCGTTCACGTTAAACGTTTTTGTCATTAACACCAGCAAGGGTTGGTTATAATAGATGTTTGCCACCACCAGACCGGTGGTGGCCGTCATCAAAACCAAAAGTTGCTTATTTAACTGTTGCGAGTACATTTTCTTTATCAAATTCTATCAGTTCAAAACGGTTGCCCCAGGGGTCGCGGAAAAAACACCTGTCACGGCCTGTTATTTCCGAAGAATAGCTGATGGGTATATGCAGCTTTTCCAGGTAATTTTTTGCTTCTTGTATATCTTTCACTTCAAAAGCCGGATGCCGGTCGGAACGGGGATTGTGCCCTTCTTCTTCCCGGATGTGCAGTTGCACATCGGCGATTTCAAACCAAACCGCACCGCGCGGATGATCGCCGGGAATTTCCTTCAGGCGCAATACTTCGGTATAGAACTTTCGTGCTGCCTCTTTGCTTCCGGGCGGGACACTGATCAGTATGTGGTCCAAACGTTTGAAATCAATCATTTTCCCCGATATTTAAAACTTTTTTAATGCCTGGTGCATCACTGCCGGATCTACATCTACACCCGTCCAGTATTTAACCCCTATTACGCCCTGGTTGACCAGCATTTGCAGGCCATCCACTGTTCTGCACCCCTTGGCAGCAGCAGTTTGCAACAAATGGGTCTTGGGCGGATTATGGATACCGTCGGCCACTACCATCCGTGGCAGGACAGTTTCAAAATTGATATTCAGCCGGTCCCCTGTATGGGGGAAAAGCCCGATGCTTGTGGCATTAATAACAATTTCGGTGTCCGGTTCAATGCTGTATTTGTCTGTCCAGCACTGATAGACCGCAGTTGCCCCGATGTTGTCATTGAGCAGGTCCACGACCTCTTTGCCACGACTTTCATTTCGGTTGACGATAGTGATGTTGGCAGCACCTGCCAATGCCAGTTCGACCGCTACCGCCCTTGCTGCTCCGCCGGCACCAAAAAGCGTAACCTTTTTTCCGGCAGGATCGACAACTTCTTTCAATGCCTGCACGAAACCTTTGCCGTCGGTATTTTCGCCGATCCACAAGCCGTTTCGGTTGACGATCGTATTGACCGCACCGATAAGCTGTGCGGATTCGCCCAGCCCATCAAGGTGCTGTACCACGGCCACCTTGTGTGGAATGGAACAATTAAATCCTTTCCATCCCATAGCTTTGGCCCCGGCTACGGCCGCCTTCAGATCTTCCGGTGCCACCTCGCAGTTGACGTACCTGAAATGCAGCCCGTGATGCCTGTAAGCGGCTTCTATCATAGCAACCGTCGGATTTTCCGATGCTGGCTGTGCAAAAGAGCCTGTGATGGCCGGTAAGAAATCTACTTGCTTTGACATCAGTGGTAATAGGTATTTATGGTATTCAAAAAGGTTACTTTGTTATCGGCATATTTCCCATCCAGCGATGCCAAAAAGTGTTGCGTATGTGCCTGTTTTTTATGCCTGTCCAATGCCGTCTGGTCTTTGAACACTTCGTACAAAACCACCACACCGGGATTGTCCTTTTCCGTATTCAAGGAAAAAAGCAGACAGCCCGGTTCTTTGGAGGCTTCTTTCTGAATGTATTTTGCCGCTTCCAGTACGGCTTTTTCTTCACCCGGCTTAGGTGTAATTTCCGTAATGGCAGCGATTTTTCCTGCTATTATCTTTTGTGCCTTTACCTGGGTGCATGCCAGCAACAGCGCAGCTGCACATAACAAATATTTGCCTATGGATAAAATTTTCATTTCTTTTATTTTTTCAATTCTGTAATGCTTCCGATAATGTCATCCTGATAGCCCAATGTCACTTTTGTATTGGCATGGTCAAGAAAAGTAAGTTCGTCGGGCCATACATGCTCTTTGTAGAAAGATGAACTCAACACCTTGTCAAGCCCGGTTACGCTATCAAACCAGAGTTCGGCGGTACCGTCAAAATCATCCACGTCAATCACAGCAGACTTTTCCTGTATAGGGTGGGTCTGCAAATACCTGATGACGTGTTCTTTTGCTTCAGGTATCTGCCTGAACAGCGGGCCGTGCTTTTCTATATGATGTTTTACGAATTCTTCATGTGTCAGTTCCGGGTTGCGTTTGAGCAACATTGTCATTTTTACCATATCCTTGTTTTTTTAGCAGTGAACAAATACTATTTCTCCGGTGTCCAGCGGTGCAGGGACTTGTCTTTCAAACCATCGGGATAGGTTATAAACTCTACGAGCGTGCCCCAGGGTGCTTTTCCATACACGCCTTTGTTGTTGGGTCCGTCTTCCACATTTGCCAATGCGTGCGGTGCCGACAACAGTTCGCCACCGGCAGCCTGAAACTGTTTGCAGGCGGCATCTATATCGTCCACGTATACGGCAATGTGCTGCAAGCCATAATCATTCAGCCCCGCTGCCTTTTCCTGTGGTGCCCCGGCAAACTGGAACAGCTCAATGGTGGGGCCGTTACCTATCTGAATAAGTCGCATGTGGACAATCTTGCTTGCTTTGGGAATACCCAACTCTTTTTCAGTTTCTGCACCCTCAAAAGGTTTACTGCCCTCCGGCAATACATCATACAGTGTCTTTGCACCCAATGCTTTTTCAAAGAATGCTGATGCAGCGTTCACATCCGGCACCGTGATACCTACGTGGTCTATTCCACGAAAATTATTGCTTGTACTCATAATAATTCCTTTGTTGTTTTCTTTTTTGTCCGTTCCATTATTGCAGGAAATGAGAACAACACACCATACTGCAAGCATGATAATATCCTTGCCAATTTGTTTACATAAATGGATTTTTATCTGCATTGTTCTTGTTTTTATAATTAATAATCCAAAGACCGGCTGTCTATTATTTTGCCAATGTATTTCGGTGTGCCGTCCACTGCTTTTATCAATTGCTCGATTGTCGGTTTGAGTACATCATCGTCCAAAGCATAAGGAATGCTAACCGGATTATCAGCCGTGGCACTTCCCACGTTATAGACGGGAAGCGAGCTAAACGCACGCACTAATTTCACATCCGGATAGTAATGCTGCTGGGCATAATAAGCAACACCCGTTTGTTTTGCAGGAGCGGCTACTTCTCCGTCACGTCCGGAATAGGCATTGTCGCAGAGCACCACGATTTTGCCTTTCACCAAAGGTGCTATTTGCCTGCTGACCTCTGCTTCCGCTTTAAAAGGCAATGCCAATACGATGATGTCACCCTGCTTGGCCGCTTCCTCTACGGAAACCGCCTGTGTATTGGGGCGGCCTTCACCAGCCCGGAAAGTTCTTCCGGATGCCTGCTCGAAAACAGGATCTTATAACCCGCTTTCGCCCATTTTTTCCCCAGTGTACCACCTACATTGCCAGACCCGATGATACCAATGGTTGTCTTTTCATTTTCCATAGCTGCCTGCTTTTTTGTTTCGGGTCCGCGTGACTGGCCACAGGAACTTAAGGAAACCAGCAATAAAAGTTGCATCAACATTATGTCCAAATACTTCCTCATAATTTCTAAGTATGAATGTGGTTCTTTATTTTTTGTTTTTAACAGACTAAGCTATGGGCACAGGTGCATCGGCAGCGATCAGTTTTTCGGATTTCAGTTCTGCCCAAAAAACGGCAGGTACTTTTTCCCCGGATAAAAGAGAAGCGGCATTTTGTTCTGCCTGTTCCACGGTATGTGCACCAGGGATCACGCCTGAAACAATCTCCGGCACGGCACAAAACTGCAAGGCAGCCGTACGCAGGTCAACGTGATGGTTGGCGGCGACTTTTTTCAAGGCAACTAATTTATCTTTCACTCCTACAGGGAAATCGCCACCGTATAAATAACGGTCTTTATCTGAAAGGAAACCGGCACAAAGCGGAGAACCGATCACCAGCGAAATATCTCTTTTTGCCGCTATAGGAAACACTTTATGGAGTAAGTCATCGTGTTTGACTAGGTTGTACTGACACGCTGACAGGAAAATATCGGGATCGGCCACCTCAATGGCTTTCAGAATGGGCTCGATGGTATTGACCCCAAATCCCCAGGCTTTTATCAGTCCTTCCTCCCGCATCTTCGTCAGCTCAGGCATTGCCCCCTTTTTGGCGATATCAAAATATTCCAGCCATTTTTCCTTCATGTCCCCATTGTCAGGGGAAAGGTCGTGGATATAGACAATATCAAGGGAAGAAACGCCTAGTCTTTGCAGGCTGTCTTCCACGCTGCGCCTTATACCGTCTGCGGTATAGTCGTATCTGTAGCTGAAATTGAGTTTGCCCTTCCACAGACCCCGTTCGTGTCTGAAGTCCTCATGAGGGATCATCAACCTGCCTACTTTGGTGGAAAGTGTGAAATCTTCCCGCTTTTTGTTTTTAAGGAACATCCCCATCCGGCGTTCACTCAAACCAAGCCCATACCATGGAGAGGTATCAAAATAGCGTACTCCTGCATTCCAGGCCGCTTCTACCGTTTGGATACATTCGATATCGGGATGCTCGGCAAACCCGTTGCCAATGGCAACGCCACCAAAACCGACTTTGCTTTTGGGACGAAACCTTTTATACTTTCCTGAATTTTCAAAAGGATGTGTCATATTGTTTGGTTTTATAAATGCAGATGCATATCCAGAAATGGAGGCACTTGCCGCCAGCCCGGCTGCAGTCATTGTGCTTTGCTGTAAAAATTTTCTTCTTTCCATTGGTCTATTTGAATGAGTTGCGTGGTCTTCTATTTTTCAAAATCATAAAAATTCAATCCTACTTCCTCATTTTTCACTTTCACAACATTGCTGTTGAGCGGATAAACGAAAAATTCTCCCGCCCCCCGGATTTTGGCATCCAGTAAATGCCCGGCTAATGCGGTATAGTCGCTTCTTCCCAGCGTAATGTGCAGGTGCAGCATCGCCTTGCCTTCGACTTCAGAAATATTACCGGACAGGTTACTGATTTCCATTTGTTCCCTAAAGGTTTTGTCCACGTATTTTTTGGTTTGCGGATCAAAAAAGCGCAGCGTAGCCTGATTAGTAGCACCGATACCGGTTATTTGCCCGGCGGTTATCTTTTGCGTAACGACAAAATCTGTCAGCGATTCCAATAGGGATGATTTATCGGCAATACTTACGATGTAGGTACTGTCTACTTTTCGGGCTGTCCAGTTTTTGCCTTTTAAATTCTGTGCATTCATTGTTCCGGTTGTTAGTATGAATAAGACTAAGAGAATTGCTTTCATGATCAGTTCATTTATTTTACTGGTATTTTCAACACTTCATAAGGGCCGTGGCGCAGGTCTTTCCCGTTATTAAGCCCAGGCGATCGGTGCCATTGCCCAATGGTAACGTACAGATACCCATTGCTGTAAGCCATGCCGTCTGGCCATATCAGCCGTGGGTCGTAAGCCGCCAGCGACACTTTTCCGGATCTGTCTTTTTTTATGATACTGTATCTTGAAGCATCACCAAAATAAAGGCCTCCGTTATTGTCAATGCAAATACCGCCATTGGAAACAATCTGTCCTTCCCAGTGAATGGACTTTTGAATATCCACATCTGAAAGATTGAAGTCGCTGATAATTTCGGTGGAAATGCTGTAATAATTGGGATTGGTTGGGATTGTCCAATACAATGTTTTATAGTCGTTGCTCAGTTCAATACCGTTTACGCCACCTTGCGGCATCGTAGGGTGTTCGTAATCCAGAACATGAGGATTGCCCTCTATAAAGGTAAGAAACCCTTTTGCGGGCGAGACTTCCGGTAAATCCCTGAAAAGCTCCCGGAGCCTGCCGGTGGCTATATCTGCCACAATAATGGACTGGTCGGGCCGGGCAAAGCCATTGTTGGAAATATAGATGGTTCCTTCTTTGCCATGCGTAGGGTCGAAACGTAAATCGTTCAATTGTATGCTTTCCCTAAAGAACGGCTTGGGGATCGGGATATTTCTGATGATTTTTTTTGAATTGATATCAACGCCTACAATCTTGGTAGCGCCATTGGGGATACCGCTGATCCCGGCTCTTTTTCCCTGATCTAAAATCCACAAAGTGTTTCTGTAAAGTGTAATACCCAGTACAGATACCAGATGGTTGCTGTAATCGGCATTGGTGTTTTCATTTATTTTTTCATCGGGAAACGCAACGGGCTTGCCGTTCACAATTTCCACTACTGAAGGATGCTCATGGTTTACGCCTCCACGAGGTAAAGCCAGAAATATCCTGCCGTTTTCGCTCACGGCAATGCCTGCGGGTTCCACATCGGGCAGGCTTACCGCTACGGTTGTTTCGGTCGGGTATGCCTGTGGCATCTGTGCCTTAGCTACTGTAACCATCATTGAAAAAAATAACGCTATGTTAAAAAAATGTCTTTTCATTGTTTCCATAGTTTGGTAAGTCCGTCATTGTTCCCTGAAAACGGGTCAGCCGAAGGGAAAGGTGCTTTGGCAATGTTCCTGTCTGTTTGGGGACGTTCGCCTTTTTCGCCCCGCATCAGGTCGGGGCTTAGGCCATTGGGATAGGCGCCCAGTACGGTGAAATCATCGCTGTGCGAGATACACTTATGCCCGACACCTGCCGGAATAACCAAAATGTCGCCCGCTTTCACGTTTATCTTTTTACCGTTTTCGCCGCCCATGTGCAAAAGGGCGCTTCCGCTGAAACAGCCCAATACTTCGTGGGTGTTGCTGTGGTAATGATGAAAGGGATATACGCCCCAGCGCCAGGTGTTTGTCCAGTTGTTGGAAGCAAACCTTTGCTCTATCCAGTCGCCGCCTTTGTTACCCCTTTGTGTAAAAGCGTTCTGATATACCAGCAACGGATATTTGCTGTTGGGTATGGAACCATCGTCCTTAAAATAGAATGCTTTGGGTGTTGTTATTGGCATGGCATATAGGTTTTGTTTCAGCAAAAATGAGGCAACCATTATTCCTCCAGCCTGTATGAATTTTCTCCTTTCCATTGTCATCCAATTTGTTTATTAATCCAATTTGTTTAGCAGAAAAACCTCCATTGGCCGTTGCAGCAGATTCTCTGCTTTATGTTTAAAATCAACCAAATGGCTGTTCATTAAATGCTTTTCAAGATGTTCGCGGCTCTCCCAGTTTTCGTAAAAGAAAAACACGTTTTGTTCAGCTATTCCCTGGTGCAGGTCGTATTGGATACAGCCTTCCTCCTTCAGTGTAGGAGCTATGAGCGATTCCAACAATGCTTTCGTTTCTTCCACTTTCGATTTTTCCGCTGTCATTTTTGCTATTACGGTCAACATATTTTTTTGTTTGAATTATTTTAATGGGCCTTTGCTAACTTCCTTGCCCGCTTTATATACCGAAACTATTTTTCGGGTGTCTTTGATGTTGTTTGCAGGATTTCCGTCAACGATAAGCAGATCGGCTGTTTTGCCTTTTTCAACCGTGCCGAATTTGTTGTCTATCTTCAATACCTGTGCGGCATTTTTCGTGGCTACGGTTATCGCCTGCAAGGGCGTCAAGCCCGCTTGCACCATCAGTTCCAGCTCCAGATGTTCGCTGAAGCCCTGTGCCCGCAGGGGCATGGCCCCGCTGTCTGTACCCAAGGCAATCAATACACCTGCGTCGTACAGCTTTTTCAGGTTCTTCAATGCGGTTTCGAAAGCGTGGATATTCCTTGCATAAGCAGGTGAATTTTTTAAATCGGTCTGGTACTTTTCGGATGTGATCATTTCGTACACGCCTGGTTCCAACGAGGCTTTGAAGAACGGGTCGTTGATCCATTCGGGCCTGCGGGCATAGATATAAGCAAACTCGTCTAAGGAAAGCGTTGGGATGTAAACAATGTCCTTTGCTTTTATCTGCTGTACCAGGGCATCGTCTATTATACTGTCGCGGATGCTATGCCCGATGATGTCCACGCCGTCTGCCACCAATTGCCTTGCGTCTGAAAGATAATAGGCGTGTGCCATAACCCGAAGGCTGCGTTTATGCGCTTCGTCAACTACAGCTTTATATATCGCAGGGTTCATTTTTTTGAACTGCCCGCCAAAATCGTCCACCCATATTTTTACCACTTCGGGTTTTGTCTGTTGCAGGCTGTCCATTTCCGCAGAAATCTGTTTTACGTCCGTTGGGCGATATACATTATCCATTGCAAAGTTGATGGGCGGTGCTCCGGCTGGCACGCCAAAACCGTAGCCTGCTGTGTGGATACGGGCACCGGGAAACAAGCCTCTAGCCGAAGAATCACGGATGCTGCTTTCAAAAAGATAAGGGCGGTCGCTGCCAGCCACAAAAATGGTCAGCACACCGTAATCCTGGTATTTTTTTAATTGTGAAAGAATGTTATCACGGGTATAATTTTCTGCCTTGTTGGTAGTGCCTTTCAGGGAACCGATATGTACGTGGTCGCTGATGAGCGCCGGTAGCACTGTTTTGCCTGTGAGGTCAATTACGGTTATGTTGCTGCTGTCTAAGTTCTTGCCTATCGCGGCAATGGTATCACCCTGTAGCAGAATGTCGGCATGCTCCTGCGGCTGACCACCGTTCCCGTCTAT
Organism: Chitinophaga sp. CB10; assembly: GCA_001870995.2. Classification (GTDB taxonomy): domain Bacteria; phylum Bacteroidota; class Bacteroidia; order Chitinophagales; family Chitinophagaceae; genus Chitinophaga. Next base: position 7,378 of record MLAV02000030.1, on the reverse strand, counting down.
CAGAGTAACATCCCGGAGCAACAGGGCATCGGATAATTTTTGCTTTTTCCCATCATTGCAGGACGTAACTGCCATCATTACCGCAGCCATTATTATGAGTTGAAATACTTTTTTGATGTCCATAATTATACTTTTTGACAAAATACGGCACAATTCATCTTTTTATTTAGGTATATTTAAAGGTGATTTTTGTATTTTTGTCATATTAAAAAAATTAGATGAAAAAAGTACAGTTCGAGCAGCTTGTTATACACGATTTTGAGGAGAAAACATTCCATCTGCCAGTGCATGGTCATACCTATTACGAGCTGGTGTATATACACAAAGGAAGCGGTGTCCACTTACTGAACAAGAATAGGTTTCCTTATAAAAAGGGCGACCTTTTTATCATCAGCCCGAAGGATGAACATTATTTTGAAATTGCCAGAAGTACCCATTTTACGTTCATAAAATTTACGGACGACTATTTTTCGGGACATAAGATTTACTATGAGGCTGATGCCTTTATTTCGCTGACGCCGGAAAGCATCATGCGGAACAGATTGTTGAAGGAAGTAAAACTGAAAATGGATGAACCCTGCATTTCCATTTTGAAAAACACCATAGACAACATCGTAGCCTATAATTGCAGAAAGGATATAGCCCGTTCGCCCTTAATGTTCTATCAGATACTTTCCATTTTCGGATTGATTAAAGAGGCTGCTGCAAAACTGAACATCAGGATTGACAACGGGCAGCCTGAAAAAGAAGAACTGATCTCTTATATCCACCAGCATATTTATGAACCTTCCTTAATCCAGATAAAAAGCATTGCTTCCCATTTTGCCATTTCGCCCACCTATTTCAGTGATTATTTCAAGAATAAATTTGGGATAAGCTATCGAAGTTATATTAACGATTACCGTATCAGTATTATCGAAAAACGCCTGGTTGTTGCTTCAATAACCCTATCGCAGATAGCAGATGAATTTGGATTTACAGATGAAAGCCATCTTAATAAGTTCTTCAAATCACACAAAGGGGTTGGTCCCAAAGCATACCGAAAAACAAAGATTACCTGATTATTTACTCCAGAATTTTAACATCCGATTCACTTCAATGAGAGCGATTATAACGGTTAAGCAGAAGATCACGGAAAACTGAATGAAATGTACCAAGAATAGCTTCGGTTTACAACATTGGTACAAGAAGGAGAATGCCGGGTTTAAAGCAGTTACTTTTTATTTTAGTTTATTGCTGATAAACAGATACCGCCATCAGGTCCAATTCAAAAGATTCATACAGACTACGTTTTCATACCAATAAATGTACAAATACTTACGATGATTGTACAAAACAATATAAATAGGTTTTGGCAGTTTTGTAAAAAACATGTATAGATACCTTATTCCTTTCTCCACCTTCCGATTGTATGGCATGGTAGTAATTGCTTTGCGAAAAATAATATTACAATGAGCAAAATTAAAACCAGTAATACGGACTAAGAGATTAATGGATTATAATTTTCAAATCACAAATCCTGTTTAATATTTTTTGTGGTTGATATTTAAAGTTGACTGAATGGATAAATTTTATAATGAAACCTTAAAAAAGCTGGAAATGGCAATAAATGGATTAGAGATTGAAGCCGATTCCCAGCTGCAATGGACGGAAGCTGTTATACAGCTTATCATTCAAAGCCTTGCGGATTTAAAGGGGTTTGTACTGAAAAACGACTTTAAGAATATGGAAGCAGAAATCCATTTTTTCAAATATCAGAAACCTGTTGTTGTTTCAAAGCTCATCTACTATAATGCCATTTATAAAATCGAAACGAAAAGACCTTATGGAGCCAAGCGTATCAGGAAATATTTTACCAAAGAACTGAAAAAGCTAAAAAGGTTCTTTGACAACAACCTTGATTTTTACAAGTATTACCGTAGCAATAATTCTTTTGTTGATGAGAAGTTTTTTGTACGTGAGAAGCACGATATAAGATTATGGTTAGACACTTTTTATTTTGAGGCAGACCATCGCTTTTCTACCTCGCACGATTATAAGGTGGCTAAGATAATTGCCAATGACCTGATACAGGTCTATTTGGAGGATAGACTAAATAATATCAATCAGAAAAAGGGTTCGGACACTTCGCTGAATTGGACAGCAAGCAAAACGGCATTAACCGAACTGATATATGCACTGTATTCCCACGCAGTATTTAACAATGGGAATACAGACATAAAATTGATAGCTAAAACGTTTGAAGATGCTTTTAATATTGATTTAGGCGACTTTTACCACACCTTTATGGAATTGAAAGCCCGTAAAATGAACCGGACAAAATTCCTTGACAACCTTAAAGATAGCCTTATCAGAAAAATAGATGAACAGGATGAAAGATAGGGCTGTGCCTTGTTCTATTATGCGAAAAGGAGTTTAACCCTTTTTCTTTATCTCCATATATGCAAAGCAGTACTCGCCGTATTAAAATCTTGCTGTGATTTACAGAAATATTTTTTTGTATATTTGCTATTGAGCTAACGGAAACACGTTGAAAAGCAAAGCAATAAGCACCGTTACCAAATCGTTACCTGACTTCTTTGATTATCTCTATAAAAGCTTAGTATTCAAACGATACAGCTTTTCCCTGAAAACTTTAAAATAAAATTATATTTTTGCAGCTACCAGGAAATGGTGTCTTCCTGCATTGAAACCGTTTCGCATCGCCGGAACTGATGGCGCCTACAAATATTGGATGGAGAGCTGGTATCTCCTCGGTTAAATTATTTGTAGGATATGGCAGAGAACAAATACTTACCTAAAGAACAATTCACTATTGCGGTTCAGTTGCTACGCTGGACAGTGCTCGTTTTACCGGTGGCAGTAATTACCGGTTCCCTTGTTGCATTATTTTTATGGTTATTGGATGAGGCCACGCATTTCCGCTGGGCGCATCCCTGGTTGTTGTACCTGTTACCGCTGGCTGGTGTATTCATCTATTTTATGTACCGGTTATACGGTAAGGACGCGGAGAAGGGCAATAACCTGATCATGGAGGAGATCCATCAGCCGGGAGGCGGCGTGCCTGCCCGTATGGCGCCATTGGTATTGGCAGCCACGGTGATTACCCATTTATTTGGCGGGTCGGCGGGGCGTGAAGGTACGGCGGTGCAGATAGGCGGCAGTATGGCGGCCTGGGTAGCGCGGGTGTTTGGGCTGAAGGAGGCGGATGTGAAAATATTGCTAATGACGGGGATTGCCGGCGGCTTCGGCGCGGTATTCGGCACGCCGGTGACGGGGGCAGTTTTCGCGTTGGAGGTGCTGGCCATTGGGCTGGTGCGGTACGATGCGCTGATTCCATGTTTGATATCGGCAGTCCTGGCGGATGTGGTGTGCGCCTCCTGGGGCATTACCCATACGGGGTACCAGATATTATACAAGGCTATACCAACTACAGCGGGCGTTTCCTTTTTGCATATGGACATCTGGTTGCTGCTGAAAGTCATCGTAGCCGGGGTGGCCTTTGGGTTGACGAGCTGGCTGTTTTCTACGCTGATGAAAGCGATCAAGACCAACGCGAACGCCTATATTAAAATACCCTGGCTGATACCTGTGGTTGGCGGGTTCATCATCATTGGGCTTTGTTATGTAACCGGTACGGGGGATTACCTGGGGCTCGGGGTAACGAGTGAGTCGCCCGACGGGATCAGTATCGTGAACGCCTGCCACACGAACAACCAGGTCACCTCCTGGAGTTGGCTCTGGAAGCTGATTTTCACTGCAGTAACGCTCGCGATGGGGTTTAAAGGAGGAGAGGTGACGCCTTTATTTTTTATGGGGGCTATGCTGGGCCATACCTTGGCCTTGTTGCTGGGCGCGCCGGTGGATCTGCTGGCGGGACTCGGATTCATTGCGGTGTTTGCCGGAGCTACGAATACCCCGTTGGCGTGTACGATTATGGGGGTGGAATTATTTGGGACGAATCATTTGATTTATTTTGCAGTAGCGTGTTTCACGGCGTATTATTTCAGCGGGCGGTCAGGGATTTATAGTGCGCAGCGGATGGGGATTCCGAAGGTCTTTGAGCGGGAGAAGTGAGATGGGAGTGAGGAGGCTGTTAGATATATATACATTAAAAGTGATATAATTTGCCTGGTTATATACCTTATTTTTGTGTTCGTGGAAGTGATTCAAAACTATCGGTTGCTTTTAAGAACGCTATCAGTGAATTATTAAAAGGTAAAAATAAATGAGTGTCGAACAAACGGACAGACGAAGGCTTAAACTACAGGCCTGTTTGGATAAGCTGATTACCAAAGTAGGTAAAATTCAAATCGGGACGAGAGAACAGTTTCCTTTAGGGTGGCGGAAGGCTGCAAAGGGAAGAACGGTTTGGCGTATTTTGGAAGAGCTTATCACTCAAAACCTGGAGAAGTATTACAATGAGTTGGGTATTGTGAGTATGACAACATCTGATTCAGAAATTACTGTTTATGATTTTGGTGTCCAATTTGAGGAAGAGGATGCACCTGTTTACGTAAATATTAAATCTGCCGTTGAAGGTGGCAAGACTCAGAAGGACGATATATCGAAAGGTGTTGGGTTGAGGAAATTTTATGAGGCTGATGTAAACAGGGATTTTTTTGTGGGGGACTATTTCAATAAGTGTGTAAACTTAAAAATCGGGGAATCAGGATAATAATTAGATTCTCACCCTTTTATCAAAAATAGTTAAAAACTGATTTAGGATCATGCCCCAGTTTCTAATGGGCATGGTCCATTTTTTTGATACTTCCCGTAAAGCCAGGTATACAGATTTAAGCACGGCTTCATCGGTAGGGAAGGATAGCTTGTTTTTTGTGTATTTTCTAATTTTACCGTTGAGATTTTCGATGAGATTTGTCGTGTAGATGATCTGTCTGATCTCCAGGGGGAAGTCAAAAAAGACAGTCAGTTCCTCCCAGTTTTCACGCCAGCTTTTGATGGCGTATGCATACTTTGCGCTCCATTTAGCATCCAGTGCGTCAAGAGCAGCCATAGCAGCCTGTCTGGTCGGTGCCGCATAAACATCTTTCATATCTGTGGTAAATTCCTTTTTATCCTTCCAGACCACATAGCGGCAGCTGTTACGTATCTGATGTACGACACAAACCTGAGTGGCAGACTGTGGGAACACGGATCTGATGGTCTGAGTGAAGCCATTCAGATTATCCGTGGCCGTTATTAAAATATCTTCCAGACCACGCGCCTTAAGATCTGTAAGCACAGTCATCCAATAAGCAGCTGATTCATTCTTACCCAGCCACATTCCCAGCACTTCTTTAAGACCATCCCGCTTTAGGCCCACTGCGATATAAACAGTTTTATTCACTACTTTGCTGTTATCCCGTACTTTAAACACAATGCCATCCATCCAGACTATGAGATAAACAGGTTCTAGTGGCCGGTTTTGCCAGGCGACAATATCTTCCGCTACTCGGCTGGTTATACGGCTGATCGTGGCCGTGGAAACGTCAAATTTGTACACTTCCCTTATCTGCTCTTCAATGTCAGATACGCTCATTCCCTTGGCGTAAAAAGATACAATTACCTCCTCGAGCCCCTGAACCATCCCTTCCCGTTTAGGTACGATCATGGGATTAAAACTGGCATCCCGGTCTCTGGGGACTCTTATCTCAGATTCTCCATAATTGGTCTTAATCTTCTTTTTACCATATCCATTACGACTATTGCCACTTTCATTGGGTTCATGCTTATTATATCCCAAATGGCTATCCAGCTCTCCTTCCAACATTTTTTCAATGCCTCGCTTCTGAATCTGGGCAAGGAAATCATTCAACTGATCTGCCGTTTTAAACTGCTTCAGAAAGTCATCTGATAAAAAATCTTCTGTCTTCATAAAACTGTATATGATTTAAAATTAAAAAATCGAGGTGAAACACCCCGATTTTTAGTATTTACACAGTTTATGAGATAGTGTCTTTTGTGGCTACCTTTTTTATCAATTTTAATGAAGATATGACGATTGAAATTGTGAAATGTATTGCCTTTCCAATTGCCTGGATCCCTGATATATACATTAACCCCAGCAACAATGGAAATCTTCAATCGAGCAAGTATAAAAACTTAAGCGATGCTGTTAAAAGAACATCCGGGGAGTTTTTTGAGGAGTTCAAAACTGCAATGGAGGTAGCCTTTCAGAAAAGGCATAAGAAACTAAACCCTTGATTGCAGGTTAAGCGCAAAATGTTGAATATCCTCTATGATAGACTGTTCAAAGTCTAGTTCTTCAAAAACGATATTATCAATTTTTTGAATGTACTTATTACTATCTTTGGGCTGTACTTTTTCTTTGTAGGCCTCCTGGGCAATCAGGGACAGTTTATCTTTTGTGGTTTGCGAAAAGGGAATAACAGGGATTTTAGAGACATAACCCGAGGTAATCATGTTAGAACGAATGAGTACCCCTCTTACAATGTAGGTAACAAGACTGCTGTTTAAGTAAGCGATCAGCCACCAAATGTCTTTTTTGTCACAGAAAATATTTGCGTTCACACCAAAGGTACTTCCCTTGGGAAGATAGCAGGCGCTGAAAGGAAGCCCCATGGAAGAACAGGTAATGCCTTCTTTCAACATAAAACCTTTATTGCGAACCATGAAGTTTTTAATCTCCTTATCATAGATCAGGTAGTCGTTCGTAAGAAAGGCATCGGCTTCACAAAAGAATTTTCTTGAGCCGGGGTTTTTATAAAACGGCACTTCAAATCCTGCCTTCAGATCTTTGGAAAGGTATTTTGTGTCGGCGCCGGTGGAAATTCCGGTAATACATTTGTATAGCTCACCGATGCGGGGATAAGCAAACAGGGATTGAACTTCATTGGGTATATCAATTACAAATTCAAACAGATTGTTTCCGCTTGAATTGATAATATTTTCGAGCGGGGATTCGATAAATGCTTTCTGTGCGAGCTTTAGCTTAAATTCTTCTTTGTTTTTTGTTCGGTTTAATGATTTAACCTGCTGCTGATATTTCTTGCCCTTTTGTAAAACCATGATTACTGTCCGCACATCCGCTTTTTGTTCCCAGAACAAATTGGTTGGGCACAAAATAAGAAAATGAACCGAACAACTATTCAGTATTTGTTCTCTTAGCGGGTTGTGCATTCGGGCCGTAAGAAAACTATCAGCTGTAATTATCGACATTAAAGCTCCCTCTTTTGCGCTGTCAATAATTGCAGAAATAAACATGGAGTACATGTTGTGAACACCAACGTTGCCAAAAAGTTGGAGCAGTTCTTTCTTGTTATTTTTTATCACTATTGTCCGACTAAAATAATGTTTTAGGATGAAAAAAGGCAGTTCCGAAGAACCGCCCAATTTGGTAAGTTTGAGTTACCAC
>MLAV02000003.1 GCA_001870995.2 Chitinophaga sp. CB10 | reverse complement strand
GGGTATCTATCTCCTTGCAAATACGCCGAGCGTTTTTATCAAGGTCTATTGCATGAGAAGCTCTAATCCTGACTGGCTTAGTTTTAGGGGAAGCTTACATAGGAACTGAAGACGTATTGGCCCAAAACTGGCTCTAATTCATAAATTAACCGTAAATCCTCCAAAAACTGGTTCGAAATTCGCCAAGCAGGGGGAGCGAAAGAGAAGGCTTGCAGGGATGCAGGCCTTTTTTAGTTTTGGATATGTTTGTGAAGAGGGGGTATGTTCATTCGTAACTTTGAGAGTAGTAGTTCCAGTTTGTTTTACATGGAGGCATTGCCTCTTTAATTCAATCCCTATATTGATGTGATACTGTTGCAGGATAGCAATGTCAATCATGCCTTACTGCGTTTAGCGGGATGTGAGCTGATCCGATCACTGATAAGAACAATTTATGCGGGTACGTTAATTTATAAAGCGCGCAAATATCATCTCCCCTAAAAAAATATCCTACCATTAACAGTAGCGGAATGGTGAGCGGATAACCGACATTTTTCAGCATGAAAGGACTGTGGCTATATTCACCAAAAGCAATGCTATAGCGAAGTTTGAAGTTTTCCATGTAATCCCCGAAAATTTTTCTTTGAATTTTTAAGGTATTTATTACATTTGCGACCCGGTTATCCGATAACCATCGGATTTCCGGAAGTATAGCAGTTATACTCCTCCTTAGCTCAGTTGGTTAGAGCATCTGACTGTTAATCAGAGGGTCGCTGGTTCAAGTCCAGCAGGGGGAGCAAGAGAGGGCTTAATAACCTCCTAAGAATCTACACCCGCGCAATGCGCGGGTTTCTTTTTTTAAGATGATTCAATATTCTCCACTCCCAGATTTAAAGTCATTGCCCTGTTGTTATCCTGCTCTTTCAATTTATTGCTGCAATTAGAATTGAAATTTGCGTAGCATTACATTTAGAAGCAAACTATTGCAAGCATGGAATCTACATTATGTATCCCCGGGAACTGGGCTGATAGAAATGAACTCTTACAATCAATCATCACCACATCTAATGGAAGATATTTGCCCGGAGGTTTTATGTTATTTGACAGCCAGGAAAAAAGACATTGCATCCTTGAAGTAGTTGACCATGATCCTAAGATGTATGAGGCTTTTGCAATAGCTGGCAGGCCTACCGGTTACTCAGCGGCAGCATTATCGAAAATTGCTGCGCACAAACTAGTGGTGTACATTACCACGGAAACCGGAAATCTTGCAGATGCCAAATACCTGGCGGATACGGCAGCTATGTTACTGCATGCCGGCGGACTTGGCGTGAAAGTAGAAACCACCGGCAAAGCCTTTGAAAAAGAACAGTGGCTGGAGCAGCTCACTGACTTTGAAGAGAATAAATTGTATCCACTATTTGTGTTGGATTCAATTGTGGATCGTGAACAAAATGTGTATTCGTGCGGGATGCACAACCTGGGACTGCCCGATACCATTGTCAGCGGCGTCCCATTCCAGGAAGCGGTTAACCTGATGCAGACTTTCCATTATTATCAACTGATGGAACAGCCGGTCATTACGAACAACCAGACCTTTAGTACTGCTCCAGATGCGCCTGTTTATATTATCACTGAAGAAACTGAGCAACCTTACCAGGGCGATGAACTTTTTGAAAATCCATTTGGCATGTGGCGACTAACGCCAGCCTCTTAATAAGATTAACCCATTCACCTTTCATGAATGGGTTAACCTCTCTTATTTTTTTGTTTTTGCTATACGGTACAAGCCTGCGCCATGTGCGTTTAACATCCTCTCAAACCCGCCATTAAATTTTCCCAAATCCTTGCCAGTCCATAAGTCTTTTATTTTCACGGAAGAGGTGATACCTAATGCGGACAACTGCACAGAAACCTTCGCCGGCTCATCTGCTGCATTGAAGAGCGCCAGGTAGGTATCCCCGGTTTTAGGTTCCTCCGCTACCCAGGCAACTTTATCACCCGACCTAAAGAGTTCCCTGTTATTGGTACTGTACTTCAGCACAGCCAGTACATCGCGGTTTGTGAGCAGGGAATTGGTGAACGCATCATTACTGGGGAAATCCCCGCCAAACATCAAAGGCGATTTAAAAATAGACCATAACGTCATCAGCGTGTACTGCTCATCCTTCGTGAACTTCGTCATCCGGTCGTCGCCCACTTCGCCGCGGATAGAGAGGCGGCCCAGTGGTAACATATCCCCTTCAGGATATGCGCCGAAGGCGCGGTATTTATTCCAGCGACTAAACACGTCGAAATGATCTTTGAGCTGCTTCCAGTTATCCCATAAGTCGTTTACCGTGCGCCACATGTTTGCATGCTGCTGCACGTGCGGCCCTTTAGCGATAGGCGTTTCGCCGGGCGAGGTACTTAACACGATCTGCCTGCCTGTACGATCGATCGCTTTACGGATCATTTCCACTTCCTCTGTGAAATAGATAGGAGCAGAGAGGTCGTCCACCTTTACGAAGTCCAGCCCCCAGGAGGCGTACAGCTCAAAGATGGAGTTATAATATTCCTGCGCTCCCGGCTTGCCTGGAACAATGGTGTACATGTCGTGCAGCCATTTACACTGGTTTTCGGGAGAGTAAATATCTTTTGCGGTAACATTGGCGCCCTTTACCGGCAGGCCCTGGTTAACGGCTATCACCGGCACACCGCGCATAATATGAATACCAAATTTCAGCCCCAGGCTATGGATGTAATCGGCCAGAGGTTTGAAGCCTTTGCCACCGGCAGCGGAAGGGAAGCGGTTTACTGCGGGCATAAAGCGACCGTATTCATCGATGGAATATTGCGGGTCCTTTTCATTGTAGCCGTGGGACTTATCGTTTGCTACAAACCAGCGGATATCCACCACTACATATTCCCAGCCGTATGCTTTCAGGTGTTTAGCCATGTAGTCGGCATTGGCTTTTACTTCTGCTTCTGTTACGTTCGGACCATAACAATCCCAGCTGTTCCAACCCATTGGCGGGGTTGGCGCCCATTGGTGAAAATCTTTCTGTGCCTGTGCGTAGCAGTAACAGGCTATTGAAATGGCAAGGAGGAAAATTTTTTTCATAACGCGGCTATTATAATTGTCTTTTTGACAATTATAAATATCTGATATTTTTGTGAGATTTAAAAGCCGCTGACAACTATTTCGCGATTAGCTGAAGCCTGCATTCTCCCCGGTACACCGTGGTAGTACCTTCCCAGGTACGGCTTGAGCCCTTGGCTGTGATTCTGTAGGTACCAGCGGGCTTAATAATCGTCAGGACGCCTTTTGAAGCACAGTCGGGATAACTGGTAAAATAGGAGGTTAATTCACCTGCGAAGATGTCATCCACATAAACGGAAATAATACCGTCAGTGCTGCAGTCCGTCCAGATGCCTACCTTTCCGTAGGCCTCCGTCTGCGATCGCTGGGGAATGGGATGTGGTACTGCGCCGTTACTGGAAGAAGGTTGCGCATCAGTGGATAAACCGGAGGCATGCACATATCCATAGCGGGTAACAAAGGAACCCTGGGCGGGTTCATAATAAGTTAGCTTTATCCAATACCAGGGATAACTGCTGGTAGCCACTACATTTACTGCTTCGCCGTAGTTGATAGTGCTGATGATGCCGTCATCCACCGAAGGGCCGCTACGCACATTTAGCTGTGCTGATTTTACAAAGTATTTAGAGGAGTAGGTTCCTGTCGCGCTTTTCAGCAAATCGTCTGTCATGGTGCTGGAATAATCAGTCACCGTTTTATCATAGGAACTGTTCCAGGTATTACCCGTGGAGGTGGAGGTATAGCTATCGCCAAATTTTGTCAGGTAGGAGGCATGCACATATCCTTGCACCGTTTTATATTCTAAAGTATTCCCATCATAATACCGCGCCCTGATACGGTACCAGGGGTAAAGAACAGTGCCCAGGACTTCTACTTCATCATTCATATTTAGTTTTCCCAGCACTTCCCCTGATGTGGAAGGGGCTGATCGTACATTCAGCTGGGTGGAGCTTACAAAATAGGTGGCGGTCGAAGTATAAGTGGGTACCGTCGTGGTCGAATAATCGGTAGTAGCCGGATTGTAGGAAGGTACCGTTGCAGGCACGTCATTACTGCTCCGGTTATAATAATTCTTCAGATAGGTATCCGGATTGCCTGGCGCTACCTTTCCCGTATATGGATTCACGTTACCCGGATAACTCCAGTTGTTATAGGGGTTACCGTCAGGGCTGGACCGGTAATGCGGCTGTACGTAGGTACCATCCTTCCTGTAGTACCCGCTGACTTTTACCTGCGTGAACCCTTTCAACATCCATAGCAGGCACGCTATCACCATGAAAAACCTCATAGGAAATCAATTATATAATAAAAATATAAAATATTTCACAGCCTGGTATTGGAAGGAAACAGAATATTAATAACATGGTAACTATAAATAGGAACACCCGCTCAAAAATGAGCGGGTGTTCCTATTTATTTGCTGTAAACAATTATTTCTTATTCGCTTCGCACCATGCTCTCGCATTCACGAACGCTTCCAGCCATGGGCTCACTTCATCCTTACGGTTCTTAGGATAATGCGCCCAGTTCCATTGGAAAATAGAACGCTCGATATGCGGCATGGTTACCAGGTGACGGCCGGTAGCATCGCACATCATAGCGGTGTTATAGTCGGAGCCGTTCGGATTATGCGGGTACTTATCGTAAGCATATTTAGCGACGATGTTGTATTTATCCTCTGTATCCGGCAGGTTGAATTTACCTTCCCCGTGAGAGATCCACACGCCAAGCGTAGCGCCGGCGAGGGTTTTGAGCATAATAGAATTGTTCTCCTGCACTTTCACGGATACGAAGTTGGATTCGTGCTTGCCGGAATTATTATGCAGCATCTTACCGTGTACTTCATGATCAGGGTTGATCATTTCCAGTTCCATGAACAGCTGACAGCCGTTACAGATACCAACGGACATGGTGTCCGGACGGGCGAAGAAGTTATCCAGCGCTTTTTTCGCTTTCTCGTTGTACATAAAGGCGCCTGCCCAACCTTTGGCAGAACCCAGTACATCCGAGTTGGAGAAACCGCCAACCGCACCAATGAACTGGATGTCTTCCAGCGTTTCGCGACCGGAGATCAGGTCCGTCATGTGTACATCCTTCACATCGAAACCGGCGAGGTACATTGCATTCGCCATCTCGCGCTCTGAGTTGGAACCTTTTTCACGGATGATAGCCGCTTTAGGACGAGGTTTGGAAGCATCGATCACCGGTTTTTTACCTGTAAACTGAGCAGGGAAGTTGTAGCTCAGCGGCTGCAACTTGTAGTTATTGTAACGCTCCTGGGCCAGTCCTTTCTTAGTTTGTTTTGAATCCAGGAGGAAGGAGGTTTTGAACCAGGTATCGCGGGTAGCCGGGATATTGAAGGTGAAAGTATCTGCGTGGTTTTTAAAGCTTACCTCAGCGCCTTCTTTCACGGAACCGATCTTCACCGCTTCCACGCCGGCAGCTTTCAGGGCAGCTTCAAATGCAGCGTTGTCTTTTGCCTGCAGGACTACTGCCACGTTTTCGTTGAACAGGGCTTTTACCGTGTCGGCTTCATTGAGTGGACTGAGGTCGTAATCCGCAGCGAGATTCACATCTGCGAAGCACATTTCCAGCAGTGTGGTGATCAGACCACCGGAGCCAACGTCGTGGCCGGCGGCTACCTGGTCGTTATTGATCAGCGACTGGATCGCGTTGAAAGCATTCACAAAGTAGGCGGCATCTTTAATGTCCGGTACCTGTGAACCAATCTTATTCTGTATTTGTGCGAAAGAAGAACCGCCCAGTTTGAACGCATCTTTCGACAGGTTGATGTAGTAAATATTGCCGCCGTCTTTTTGCAGTACCGGCTCTACCACCTTATTGATGTTGGTGCAGTTACCGCCTGCAGAAATGATAACAGTACCCGGCGCAATCACGTTGCCATCAGGGTATTTCTGTTTCATGGACAGGGAGTCCTTACCGGTAGGGATGTTAATGCCCAGGGCGATGGCGAAGTCGGAGCAGGCTTTCACTGCTTCGTACAGGCGGGCATCTTCCCCTTCGTTGTTACATGCCCACATCCAGTTTGCGGAAAGGGATACCCCTTTCAGACCATTCTTAATCGGCGCAAACACAATGTTGGACAGTGCTTCTGCTACTGCATTGCGGGAGCCTGCTGCAGGATCAACCAGGGCAGTGAGCGGAGAGTGGCCTACGGTGGTGGCAATACCTTCGGTGGATTTATAATCCAGCGCCATTACGCCTACGTTGTTCAACGGCAGTTGTAACGGACCGGCGCACTGTTGTTTGGCAACGCGGCCACCCACGCAACGGTCTACCTTGTTGGTCAGCCAGTCCTTAGCGGCTACTGCTTCCAGCTGTAATACCTGGTTAAGGTAATCCGGCACTTTATTCACCTCATAGGAAAGATCGGCATAGGTACGGTTTACCTTGCTGTCTTTCATAATGGTTTTGGGAGAGGAGCCGAAGAAGTCTTCCAGGGCGTAGTCCATTGGCTTTACGCCGGTGGAGGACGACTGGAAAGTAAACCTGTGATCTCCGGTGACATCACCCACAGTGTACATTGGAGCGCGTTCGCGATCCGCTACTTTCTTCAGGGTGTCGATATCTTTTTCACCGATCACGAGGCCCATTCTTTCCTGGGATTCGTTACCAATGATTTCTTTGGCAGAGAGGGTAGGGTCGCCTACCGGGAGTTTATCCAGGTCGATCAGGCCTCCGGTTTCTTCCACCAGTTCAGACAGGCAGTTGAGGTGCCCGCCCGCGCCGTGGTCGTGGATGGAAACGATCGGGTTGTTATCAGATTCTACCAGGCCGCGGATAGCGTTGGCTGCGCGTTTCTGCATTTCCGGGTTGGAACGCTGGATCGCGTTCAGTTCGATGCCGGAACCAAATGCGCCGGTATCAGCGGAAGATACTGCGGCGCCGCCCATACCGATGCGGTAGTTTTCACCACCCAGGATAACAATCTTATCCCCGGTTTTAGGCGTATGTTTTTTAGCCTGGTCCAGCTTACCGTAGCCGATACCGCCCGCCTGCATGATTACTTTATCGTAACCCAGCTTGCGGCCATCTTCTTCGTGTTCGAAAGTAAGCACGGAACCGGCGATCAGTGGCTGACCGAATTTATTACCGAAATCAGAAGCACCGTTGGATGCTTTGATGAGGATGTCCATTGGAGTCTGGTAGAGCCATTTGCGCTCTTCCATGCCTTTTTCCCATGGCCTGTCTGCCAGGAGGCGGGAGTAGGCCGTCATATAAATGGCGGTACCAGCTAAAGGCAGCGCGCCCTGGCCGCCTGCGAGGCGGTCGCGGATTTCACCACCGGAACCGGTAGCCGCACCGGAAAACGGTTCTACAGTGGTAGGGAAGTTGTGCGTTTCTGCTTTCAGGGATAATACGGATTCAAATTCTTTTTCTACGTAGAAGTCCGGTTTATCCGGTGAAGCAGGTGCAAACTGGGTCACTTTAGGCCCTTTGATGAAGGCCACATTGTCCTTATAGGCAGAAACAATCTCGTTTGGATTGGTTTCAGAAGTCTTTTTAATCAGCTTGAACAGGGAAACAGGCATTTCCTGGCCATCGATAACGAAAGTGCCGTTGAAGATTTTGTGACGGCAGTGTTCAGAGTTGGCCTGAGAGAATGCAAACACCTCAGAATCAGTGAGCTTACGACCTATTTTTACCGCGAGGTTATTCAGATATTCCACTTCTTCCGGGTTGAGGGACAGCCCTTCCTGTTTGTTGTACGCGTCAATATCGTCGATCTCCATGATGGGAGCCGGCTCGATGTTGATGGTAAACATCTCCTGGGTCAGTGCAGGATATTTCTGCGAGATCATCGGGTCGAAATCGTTGAAATCTGCCGGCACCGGTTCAAACTCTTCAATGCGGATAATGCCGCTGATACCCATGTTCTGGGTAATTTCCACTGCGTTCGTACTCCACGGGGAGATCATCGCTGCGCGCGGGCCCACATAGGTACGGTTTACAGTAAGTTCGTCTAATTTTTTGGCGTTGCCGAAGAGCCAGTTAAGCTTTTGAATGTCTTCTTCCGAAAGGTGGTTTCCTGTTTGAACACAATAGACAGTGTCTTTTTGGTTCACAAAGAAATGAATCATTATAGTGCGGTTATGATGTCTTTGTTACGAAAGCGCAAAATTACGAAATGATTTCGGAAAAACCGGCAAGGAAAGCGGCAGGTTCGGGGGCGCTGTCCATGGAACCCCCGCCGGGCGAGGCTGTCAAAGGAAGGTTAAAAACGGTCCTGGATTACATTATTTTCTCCCTAATATGATAGAAAAATAGACTATTATAAAGGTATGTTTAATATGAACTATTGATATGCTTATGAATGTAGTTTTCATGCGTTTAAATATTATGATTTGAAAGGGGGTGAACTACGACCAAGGTCGTGGCTTCACCCGGTAAATGCTGTGATCTCATTTTTATACCAGGCGCTACCCTACTTTTTCCGTTTATGCATATTTTATTTCCCGATTTCGCAGGCTCTCCTGGTGCTGATATCTTTTTTTTGCACCTGCGGAATTGATAGATTTATAAGTCAAACAGGAACACAAAGGCCGGCATACCTTCCCAGGTATCCGGCCTTGTTTTTATATTACAAATAATGCTACGTGTGTACGTAACAGTTAGCAGGGGTAATTGCGGAGATTTTTTTCAAAATATTACCTGTAAAAAGATTTTCGGTACACGAATTGATGAATGGTTCGTCCGAAAAAGCAATTATATGCGGGGAAATAGTATCTTTATTCCTGAAATTGCGGAACAATGAAGGTATGCTAGTCCTGAATCCGCCAGTGAATACTATTGAAAACACATTTGAGAACGCCATATCAAAGTTCTATACATTGAAATTCAATATATTATTCCCGAACCATTTACTAACCCTGCCGGTTATACTACCCGGCGAAGATATTTGTTGTCCCCATGGCAAGCGTGGGATAACGCTCCCGGTTACACGGGCAATATAAGTGAGATTAGGAGCACGCTTCACCCCCGAAGCTGCTCCTGCTTACTATATCATTGATAGCCAGCCGCCTGTAAATGAAACAGCTCTGCATAGCGGCCATTCTTTTCCAATAATTCTTCGTGACTGCCAATTTCCAGCAATTGCCCTTTGTCCAGTACCAATATCCTGTTGGCCATACGCACGGTTGAAAAACGGTGTGAGATCAATACCGCCGTCTTTCCTTTCGTCAGCTCTGCAAAATGCAGGAATACATCGTATTCCGCGCGGGCATCCAGGGCGGAAGTCGGCTCGTCCAGTATCAGCAGCTGGGCATCTTTCATATAAGCCCTGGCCAGCGCAATTTTCTGCCATTCCCCGCCGCTCAGCTCAATGCCTTGATGGAAGCGGCGCCCCAGCATCTGGTCGAACCTGTTGGGCATTTTCTCAATGAGCGGCCAGGCCAGGCTTTGCCTGGCTGATTCTTCAATCAGCGCCTGGTTGTTTATCTGACCGATGTTACCCACAGCGATGTTTTGATGCACCGTCATCTGGTAACGCTGGAAGTCCTGGAATATAACGCCTACGTGCAAACGCAGATCTTTCAGGTCATATTCCCGCAGGTCCTTGCCATCCAGCAGGATCCGGCCTTCCACCGGATCGTACAGGCGACTCAGTAATTTCACCAGCGTGGTTTTACCGGCGCCGTTTTCGCCCACCAGCGCCAGCTTTTCGCCGGCATGCAGGGTAAAGTTGAGGTAGCGGATCGCCCACTTTTCAGCGTTTTGATATTTGAAGCCTACGTTCTCAAACACAAAGCCTTCCCGGATAGGCTGCGGAAAGGGGAGCGGGTGCAAGGGCGCTACCATGCGGGAACGTATCTCGAAATAATCGAACAAATCTTTCAGGTACACGGCGCCCTGGGTAATGCTGGAAAAGCGAATCAGGATACCCTGGAAGGTGGTGCGCAGCTGCCGGAAAGAGCCGGCGAGGAAGGCCAGGTCGCCAATGGAAAGCGTACCCTGGATGGTCCGCAGGATAATAATGATATAAGCGGCATAATACCCCGCGCTCCCAATCAGTGCAAAGAAGGTCCCCCAGCTGACATGCTTTACTTCCAGCTCTTTTTTATCTACATAAAATTTATCAGAGATGGTTTTGAATCGCTTTATAAGAAAACCGGAAAGGTCAAACACTTTCACTTCTTTAGCCGTTTCATCGCTGGCGCCGAGGTAGCGGATGTAGTCGAGTTCTCTTCTGTCGGAGGTTTGGCCCCAGGTAAGGCGGTACACATTATCGTTATACTTCGACTCGTTGAGAAAGGCAGGAATGACGGCCACCAGTAACAACAGGATTAACCAGGGGTTGAATACCACCAGCCCCGCGGCCAGGAAGCCCATCGTAATCAGGTCCTGCACCTGGCTGAGCGCCTGCGATAATAGTACCGTGCGGCCGGCCGTTTGCTGCCTGGCCCTTTCCAGCTTATCGTAGAACTCTGAATCCTCAAACTGGTCCAGATCCAGCGTGGCGGCATGTTCCATAATCTTAACGGAAGTATGGTTCCCGAAAAGATCGCCCAGGAGGCTGTCCAGCAGGGAGATAGCACGGCTCAGGGCATCCGAGATTACGGCCAGGCCAAATTCCAGCGCTACCAGCTGCCAGAGGTAGGCGGTATCGTGCGTACCGGTATGCTGCGCCAGGAGCACCACCTGGTCAATAATCAGTTTGCCTACGTATAGTATCGACAACGGCATGGCTGATTGTATAATACGCAGCAGCACGTTGGCGATAGTGAATCCTTTATTGGTCTGCCATACCATCTTGAAAAAGGCTGGCAGATTTTTCAATGCTGCCAGCCTTTCCCGGAAGGTCATGTTCGGTTTATCCCTTTTTCTCATGACCTGAAATTACGAATTAAGGAATATCTATTTTCCAGGGCTTGCCGAATTTGTTGACCTCTACTTTCATTTCGCGGCCTTTCCACTCTTCGCTGTACTTCCGGATATTCGCTTCGGTGGTGAGGTCCGCCACTTTCACGCCGTTGATGGCCAGGACTTCATCGTTTTCCATGATGCCGCTATCCGCCGCGCCTGTACCGGGCGACACGCGTTTGACGATCAGTTTGCCGCCGGCAAAGCCCCATTCAATATCCTTCAGCCAGAAATTGGCCGGCATGGCGAAATTCCGGTTGGGGATGGCGGAATACCGGTGGTCCGCCAGGTTGATCACCCAGTTGAAGCGGTTAATCAGTTCAATACCAAAGCTGCCGTCCCCTTTGGGCGACCACTTCTCATCCCCTTCGCGGTAGGTTTGCAGGGTACCGGTGAAACTGCCGAGCTGCCATTGCCCGATTTCCATACCGTTGAATGTACCACTTACCACCGGGGAGGAGTGCCCCATGCTCACCGTTGTACTGTGGAAGGCGACTTTAAAGTTTTCGTCCAGCTGGTTGCGGTGTACGGAAGGGCCAAAGAGGATCAGGGGATAACCGGCGCCGGTATCGAAGTGGAAATCTCCCTCCAGGACCTTTCCGTTGTTCAGCGTAGCTTTTCCTTTAATACCGGGAACGCCCAGAGAGTAATCCAGCGGAATCAGCGAGGCCTTTTTATTGTAATCGAATTTGCCGAAGGTAAACAGGCGGATCACGGAGCTGTCAAAATCAATTTCAGTAATATAATTCCTCAGGAAGTTGGCTCCGAAGAGGCCGTCCAGGTCCGCATCAAATTGCGGAAAAATGGCACTGTTGTTATTGGGAATGGTAAGCGTATCAAAATGCATGGCTATCCCGCTGGCAATGCCAATCTGCGTGCTGGCGCCTACTACGCTGGTACTTTGCTGGCGGTTGGCTGTAATGCCGATTTCATCTGCCACGCTCTTTTTCAGGCCCATACCGTCCGCACCGGTGTCGAAAAGGAGGCGCAAAGGCTTTTTGGAGTCGTTGAGGGTAAGCGTGACTACAATCCTGTTGCGCTGGTAGGTGAATGGAATTACAGCGGCCAGCTGCGCAGGTTTATCCAGGTTAATACCGGCCAGCAGGTCATAATACTGCACTTTTTCCAGCTGGTTGGCTGCATTCAGGTACAAATAGGTATCAAAGGCAGGCTGCCCCAGGTTACAGTACCTGACGAGGAGGCGCTTGCCGTCAGCCGTTTTTTCTTCTCTCCTTAAAACTAATTTTTCCAAACTATCTTTCCGGAAGACCCTGTCCAGCATGCTGTAGACATACGGAGCGGGATACAGTCCAATGTGGAAGGAGGGGGAGAGGAGTGGCTTTACCTGTTCGACGCTTTTCTGCCGGATAGCCGTTTCTAGCGATTTCACAACGGAGGCAGCATCCTGGGCATACGCACGTAGCCCCAGGCACAGGCATAGGCCTGCATACAGGAATAATTTTTTCACAGTTCTTTTTTTAATGGTGGTTTATGAGCAGTGAAATTATAGAAATATCCAGCTATTTAATTTAACTTGAGGAAAGATTGTTATGCTTAAATGTTCCAAAAATGATTGCTGCAATTATCTCCGCAATATGTATCTCCTTGGTTTTCATCATTTATGTCGCGATCAGGGTGATCAATAAACAATCCAGCGAGTGGTTTTCCAATAACGAATAAAATTTTTGCGGGCAATAGAGGGGTCGGCGTTACAGCGCGTTATCAGGTTGTGCATTTGCAACCTATTATCTTTACTGTAGCATCATTTTTACCCGACAATTGAATCGAATGCCTGTAAAAAGAAATATCCTGGCTTTTCTTGGTGGAAAGGACTGGTTGATTGTAATACTTTGGTTTGGGTTGGCGTTTCTTGGTGCTATTACTGAAATTTCCAGGGGCAACTACAACAACTTCCTGATATTTAGAAACGTATTCTATCACCTGGTACACCAGCAGCCGCTATATATTGAGTATCCTGCCGAATATTTTGATGTAAACCTTTACGGGCCGGTATTTAGCCTGATGATAGCGCCGTTTGCGGTGCTGCCGGTTAAATTAGGCGCATTGCTGTGGGCCATGGCCGGGGCGGGCGCCATCTTTTATGCCATCCGCCAGCTGCCGCTGGAAAAATTGCAGCAAAACATCATCCTGCTGCTCTGCAGCCAGGAGCTGCTGGGCGCCAGCGGCTGGTTTCAGCTAAACCAGTTTATACTGGCCGGTATCCTGCTTACCTTCGCATTTACCATCCGGGGGAAAGACTATCTGGCTACCCTCTGCATTATATTAGGCACCCTAACCAAATTTTACGGGATTGTGGGCCTAGCTTTCTTTTTCTTCAGCAGCCACCCAAAACGCTTTATAGCTGGCCTTTTCCTCTGGTCTGTTGTTTTATTTTTATTGCCTATGGCGATATCAACGCCCGCTTATATCGTGCAATCGTACCAGGAATGGTTTGCGGCGCTGGTACATAAAAATGAGATAAACCAGGCGGACCTGAGAAGTTTCCAGGACATTTCTGCGGGCGGTTTTATCAAACGCCTGTTTAAGGTACCTCAGCTAAATGACCTGCTGGTACTGGTTTCCGGGGCTTTGCTGTTTGCTTTGCAATACCTGCGGCTTAAAGATCGGCATCATCCTAACTATCGCCTATACCTGCTTTGCAGCGTTTTATTGTTTCCAGTGTTGTTTAGCAGTAGCTCTGAGTCACCTACCTACATTATTGCCATACCGGCAATATGCATCTGGTATGTGATTCAGACTCCTGCACGTTGGAAAAACATCTTTTTATTTTTCTCCATCCTGCTTGTCAGCTTTTCTCATTCCGACCTGCTCACGCCCTGGTTCAGAAGCCATGTGGCGGTACCCTATGCGATCAAAGCCTTGCCCTGCCTGGTTTTATACGTAATGCTGGTTTACCGGATACTTACAAGACAATTTGATGCACGGTCAGAAAACGTGGAAATTAAGTCCCAATCTGCACTTGCTCCGCTAATGCACTCATAAAATTTAGCAAATTTAATACCGCAGAGCTACGTATATTGCCGGACTTAAAGGTTTTGTTTATGTTACCGGGAATCAAGACAGGCCGCAATCTTGCGCTTATGGCGCTCGTTTGTTGCGGTATTCAGGCAGGCGCACAGAATAAACCGATTGCTGCCAACACATTTTCAGAGAGTAAATCCCTTGCCGCAGTAGATCCGCTTATTGGCTCGGGAGGACACGGACACGTTTTTGTAGGGGCCAGCGTTCCTTTTGGAGCAGTGCAGGTAGGTCCGACCAATATTGTAAAAGGCTGGGACTGGTGCTCCGGTTATCATTATTCCGACAGCGTGGTGATAGGATTTTCACAGATGCACCTTAGCGGTACCGGCATTGGCGACCTCGGGGATGTGCTCATCATGCCATATACGGGCAATGTGAGAACCAACCGCGGCACCCAGGAAAATCCTACTTCCGGGTATGGCTCCCACTACTCCCACAGCCGGGAAAAAGCGCGCCCGGGCTACTACTACGTTCACCTTGACGATTATAATACTGATGTAGAACTTACCGCTTCCGAGCGCGTGGCCCTGCATCGCTATACGTTCCCTAAAGATCAGCAGGCCAATATCATCGTGGACCTGAAAGAAGGTATCGGTTGGGATGCGCCGGTGGAAACGCATATCTCCAAAAAAGATGACTATACGCTGGTAGGCTACCGCTATTCCAAAGGATGGGCAGTGGATCAACGCCTCTGGTTTACCATAAAAAGTAATGTCCCTCTGAAAGAGGTGAACCTTTTCGATGGAGACAAGAAAGTGGATGGCCGGGAGGTTAAGGCTGTAGCGGCCAAAGCTGTAATCAGCTTTAAGCAGTCGCCAGGCCAGGTAATGCTGAAAGTGGGCATTTCCCCTGTCAGCAGCGAAAACGCCGCCGCCAATATCAACGCAGAAATGCCGGGCTGGGATTTTGCCAAAGTGGTAAATGCCGCCAACAGCAAGTGGGATAAAGAATTATCCCGTGTGGACATTCAAACCAACGATGCCGCTACCCGCCGCACTTTCTACACTGCTTTGTATCATACCATGATAGCCCCCGTCCTCTTCAACGACCACGATGGCAGCTACCGCGGTACAGATAAAAAAGCCTATCCAAACCCAGGCTTTGATAACTATACTGTTTTCTCCCTCTGGGATATTTACCGTTCATGGGGCCCGCTCAACACTATCCTGCATCCGGAAAAAGTGAGCCACTTTGTGAACTCCATGATCACCATCCACAAGCAGCAGGGCAAATTGCCGATATGGCCGCTGGTTGGCAGCGAAACGAATTGCATGGTAGGCTACCACTCCGTGCCATTGATCGTAGACGCGTACCTGAAAGGCTTTAAAGGTTTCGATGCCAACGAGGCGTTTGAAGCAATGAAAGCATCTTCCACCCGCGACGACCTGGGCGTGAAATACGTAAAAGAAAGAGGCTACATCCCTGCGGATAAAGAATATGAATCCGTGTCGAAAGCGCTGGAATATGCGATCGACGATTGGTGCATCGCCGCTATGGCAAAGAAACTGGGCAAAACAGCGGATTTCGAATATTATAAAAAACGCGCCGGATACTATAAGAACTATTTCGACAGCACCATTAAATTCGTACGTCCGCGTATGAGCGATGGCAGCTGGAAAACGCCTTATGATCCGTTCAACTCCATCCACGAAAAAGGCGACTTCACGGAAGGTAACGGCTGGCAATACACCTGGCTGGTACCGCAGGACGTGGAAGGGCTGATCAACCTGATGGGCGGCGATGAAGCCTTTACCCGCAAACTCGACAGTCTTTTCACCGCAAAGGGAGATATGGGCGCCGAGGCTTCCAATGATATCTCCGGATTGATTGGTATGTATGCCCACGGCAATGAACCCAGTCACCACGTTACCTATATGTACGCATATGCCGGCAACCAGTGGAAAACCGCTGAAAAAGTCCGCCAGGTGATGAAGGACTTTTACTTTGACCAACCGGAAGGCCTCGCCGGCAATGAAGACTGCGGCGCTATGTCGTCCTGGTATATCTTCAGCTCACTGGGCTTCTACCCGGTAAACCCTGCCAACGGCATGTATGTGCTGGGTAGCCCGCTGTTCAGTAAAGCGACCATTTCCCTGAAAGATGGCAAGCGGTTCACTGTACAAACTGTTAATAACAGCGCGGAGAATATTTACATTCAAAGTGTAAAGCTTAACGGTAAGCCATATACGAAGAGCTATATTATGCATAGCGACCTGGTGAAAGGCGGTACAATGGAAATTACCATGGGCAATAAGCCGAACGTTAATTTTGGAAAAGCTGCGGCAGATAGGCCTTATAACAGGTTTTAGAAGCTGGCAGGAGGGATATAATTAAACAGGGAGCGCTTTGGTGAGCGCTCCCTGTTTAATTATTGCCATAATGGTTCAAGTTGCCAGTCTTGCGGAAAACCGAAACCATGAATGTGTACAGTTGGAAATTTAGCCATCAGCATTTTCAGCTGGCCATTAAACTGGTTATTGGGATGTGCTGTATGTAATAAATATCTCACAGCACATATTTGATAATAAAGCTGTTGGCTGAACCGGCCACCAGCTTCCGGCAAGGTGGTAATGTACGGAAGCCTTGGCCGCCGCATTTCCTTGGGTGGGAAGCTGAAGATACGGTAACAGATCCTTGAATGATGGGCACAATAATTTCTTAGTACTGAGATGACCTGCATCCAGCTATGCAGCCATCCGTCCCCTGGCAGGCCAAACAACCTTGCTATCTGCTTCTTTGCAGGCACATCTTTTTTTATGTTTCCATAAATCTTGGACAAGGTGCCAAAACTCACGACCTGTAATGTTTTCCATACGGGCGGAGGATCAATTTTACCATAGACTTTTTCATGATGTTTGATAAAATCCTCGTTTGATCTTTCCAGCTCAATTTGTATAACGGCACTTAAATCATTCATTACCTGGTAATCGTATGCAAATGACGCATCATGCAGCCAGTTAGGGCCGTGATTGGCGCTCATTTCATTTATAAGCACTGCACGGAAGGAAACTTCAATACGTTCTATTGCATCCAGCAAAAGTAACCGTAGCTCCCTGTCAAAATTATATAGGTCAATGATATGGCTAAAGCCAGTACCCGCGCTGAATGTATGAGCCTTACGGTCAGATTGATAAAACTGCCAAAAGCCAGCAAGCCGGTAATATCACACATGCGTCAGGTAATAACCTGCTTCGCCGGGATTCTCAATAATTAAGCCTCGTTCTTGTAACAGGGTTAACTGATCGGAAACTGAGGTAAACGGTTTTCGGTAAGGAGTTATGGCTTCCATATAAAAAAAAGCCCCGCCTGGTTGCGCTGATCGTGGGAAGCGTGGCGAGTACTGTTATTACAAATATAAGCTAATGTCAAAATACTGACAAATTTTTACAGATAAATAAAGGGAGCATTCCCATGAGCGCTCCCTTTATTATCGTCATAATGGCTCTATTTACCACTCTTCAGTAAACCCCCAAACACATAATCACCCTTTCACCTCTCCCAAGACCTTCAATATCTCCGGCGTCACTTCTCCAAACACTGACACGCCCGCCGCGCCATGCTGCACTGCCAGCTTCACCGCGGTACGGAAATCATCATAATTATTGTTGAAATCAGGCACAAACAGCCCTGCGTAAAGCGGGAATGCCCCATGCAGCGCCTTCACGCCCTCCGCCACGGCATCGCCTATCCAAATGACCTTCTCCCGGTAGAATCCATGGTAGATCATCGGGCATACGGCGGTTAACGGCCAGTTGGTCCAATCCTGCCGCACAATGCGTTTTGCGATTTCCGGCGTAGGAAATACCGCCGCGGTAATATCCTTTTTATGTTTCAAGGCTACCTGGGCGAGGTTGTTCACCACGTTGGTAATGCGGTCGTAGCGGTATTTACGCCAGGAAGGACTTTGATCCGGATGCTCAATGTCCTTCGGGTCCAGGCCGTATTTTTCCTTGTAGCCCTGGCGACAGGTATCGCAGTAACAGAAGTCGTATTCCGGCAGTTCTTTGGATTGGTCAATGCCGTAGTGGCTCCAGAGGTTCACCGGCAGGATCACATCGCAGAAGCGCACGTAATCCAGGTGAATACCATCCACATAATCCTTTTGCAGTATCTGTTCCACCTGCGATTTAAGGTAGTTGACTACCTCCGGTTTGCTGGGGCAAAGCCAACGGTAGTAGTCCACATAAGGCGGATGGTTGGCGCAGGATTCGCCTTTGCGGTTTTGCGCGTACCATTCCGGGTGGCTGGCCAGCAGGTCTTTTTCACCGCGGTTCATGGTCCACATCCAGCGGTGAGCCTTGATGCCGTTGGCTTTCGCCGCTTTGAAGTGCTGTTCGCTATCGGCTTCAAACATGATGTCAGCGATGCCGGCACTTTTATAACCTGCGTATTTTTTTACTAGGTCATCATATTTTTCTTTGTGATCCGGGTTGATCCACACGCGGTGGGATACTTTGCGCTTTTGCGGTATGGTGTCCGCTTTTTCCGCAGCGCTTACCGGGAGGATTGGGTTTGCGAGCGCCAATCCACCGATGCCGAGGCTTTTGAGAAAATTACGTTTATTCATTTACGTTATTTTTTATCTGACCAGATTTTACCTTCCTGATTGATATAGATGCGGGCCGGTATTTCAGGTACCTGCACGCTGGCGGTGAACTGCTGACTGATCGCTTCCATTTGCAGTGGGTATCTGCCGGCAGGCAGCTGCAGGGCAGCGGTATTAGCGGCGTAGCGCCTGTGTTTGGCGCGATAGTTTTGCTGTGCGTAATACACATTCCAGAGTTGCCTCCTGGCGGCATCGTCCGCCGGCATAATGAATGCGGGCGGTTTTTCCGTACCGCCTGCTGTGGAGAACTGCAGGTAACCCCATCTCTCCGGCGCATGCATATTGATAATATCCTGCTGGCTCCAAACCCAGTTGTGTTCCGGCTTTTTGCGCTTTACATACTTACCGTCCACTACGTCGGTATCCCATTCCACACGGGAGAAGTTGATGCGCCAGGTGGTACCGTTGACAGGCGTATTGTCCCCAAAGAAACGGAGCGCGCTGAAAGGGATCGCCATTTCTACCGTCCAGGAGGAGTCCGTATCAGCAGGATTATTCAGCGTACCATTTACGCTTACCGCAGTGAGCAGCCCTTTGGTGTCCCAGTTGAGCATGGCGTTGCCGCCATCGCGGTAAGGCTTCCCCATAAACAGGTCCATAACTGTGTTGAGGGCGTTGATCTCTAACTCATAGTACTGGTGGGCGTCTCCGTCCGGGTCGATGAACACTTCGAAATCATTGTCATTGAAAATAATCGCATCATGATTTTTAAGCGTACCCCATACGTGTGGCTCCTGTAGCTCTGCGCCAATGTATAAATACTTTTCATCCCACAGTAATTTAATACGTGTGCGGTAAGCGGGAGCAGGCTGGCGATTGCCTTCTATATCCGTAAAATCTTCAGACCAGGCGGCATGCTGCCATGCGCCTTCATTTAAGCGACCATCGATCTGCAAGGGATCGGCGGTCTTTGTCACTACATAGTTGCGGGGCGTGCCGCTGAAAGGTTTAAAGGCCGTTGAAAAAGTCTGTGCCACACTGCATTCAGGCAACAGGAATCCACTAAGTAATAAGACCAGCCAACCAAAACGAAAATTCATAAGCAAGCGTGGGTTTGATTCCAAACTAAGGGCACTAAGTTAATCTTAATAAATTATGAATCCCAGACCATCATTTATTCCTACATTTATACGATCCAAAACAACCTTTCAGATCATGTATAAACCAATTTTACTGACAGGATTATTATTTACAACTATGGCAGCATCAGCCCAGGAAAAGATGACGCCGGAGCGCTTATGGCAGCTCGGCAGGGTGAGTGGCGAAACCGTGACAGCAGATGGCAAGACCGTTATCTATGGCGTTTCACAGGTTAATTTACAGGAAAATAAAAGTGAGAAGAACCTCTTCGCCATTCCACTGGCAGGCGGCGCTCCCAAACAACTTACTACCGGAGCGGGAGCAGAAGGAGATGTGATGGTATTGCCCGGCAACAAAATTGGCTTCTCCCTAAAAGGACAATGGTGGGAAATGAATGCCGACGGCTCTAACCCGGTACAGAAAACGCACGTGGAAGGCGGCATGCAGAATATCCGCATTTCCCCGGATGGCAAGCATATCCTGTTTTCCAACGAGGTGAAAGTGAAAAAGATCAGCGGAAAGGACTTCTATCCGGACCTGACCCGCTCCAATGTGCAGATTTATGATAACCTCAACTATCGCCACTGGGATACCTGGGAAGATGGCAACTTCTCCCATGTTTTCTACGCTACCTATGAAGACGGGAAGGTAGGCACGCCGGTGGATATCATGGAAAATGAGCCGTACGATTGTCCGCAAATGCCTTCCGGCGGCGCAGAAGACCTCATCTGGAGCAGCGACGGCAAAAGCATTATCTACGTGTGCAAAAAGAAATACGGTAAGGATTACGCCATCAGCACCAATACGGATGTTTACGAGTACAACCTCGAAACCAAAACTACCCGTAACCTCTCCGAAGGTATGATGGGTTACGACGTATCGCCGGTTTTCAGCACCGATGGTAAATACCTGCTCTGGCTGAGTATGGAGCATGACGGCTACGAAGCAGACAAGAACGATATCATTGTACTTAACAGGGCTACCGGCAAAAAGTCCAACCTGACCAAAGGCTGGGATGGCACCGTTTCCGCCGCCCGCTTCAGCGCCGATGGCAAAAAGATTTACTTCCTCGCTGTGATCAAAGGCACGGAGCAATTGCTGGAAATTGCCTTGCAGAAAGACATTGCGGCTACCAATGAAAAACATATCCGCCAGATCACCAGCGGCGATTTTGACATCAACGGTATGGTAGGCCAGGCCGGCAACACCATGGTGGTTACCCGTACGGATATGAACCACGCTGCGGAAGTATTTACGGTAGACCTTGCGAAGGGCTCCGTACAACCACTGACCGCCGTCAACAAAGCCATGTACGACAAAATTGGCATGAGCAAGGTGGAGAAACGCTGGATCAAAACCACGGATAACAAAGAAATGCTGGCTTGGGTAATCTATCCGCCGGACTTCGACCCTGCTAAAAAATATCCGACCCTGTTATATTGCCAGGGCGGCCCTCAATCCGCATTATCGCAGTTCTATTCCTACCGCTGGAACTTCCAGCTGATGGCTGCACAAGGTTACATTGTAGTAGCGCCTAACCGCAGGGGAATGCCGGGTCATGGGGTAGAATGGAATGCCGCTATCAGTAAGGACTGGGGCGGTCAGCCTATCCGCGATTACCTGAGCGCAATTGACGATGTAGCCAAAGAGCCCTATGTAGACAAAAACAGGCTGGGTGCAGTGGGCGCCAGCTACGGCGGCTACAGCGTATATATGCTCGCCGGCGTACACGAAAACAGGTTCAAAACCTTTATTGCGCACGACGGGTTATTTGACCTGAAAAGCTGGTATGGCACCACGGAAGAACTCTGGTTCGCTAACTGGGATATCGGGGCTTACTGGGATAAAGCAAATGCTGATACCTACAAAAACTTCAACCCGAGCGAGTATGCCAACAAATGGAATACGCCTATCCTGATCATCCAGGGCGGTATCGACTTCCGCGTGCCGATTGAACAGGGTTTACAGGCTTTCCAGCTGGCGCAGCTGAAAGGTATCAAAAGCAAGCTGCTGTATTTTCCGGAAGAAAACCACTGGGTGCTGAAACCGCAAAATGCGATTGTATGGCAACGTGAGTTCTTCAACTGGCTGAAAGAGACTTTATAATTTTCAACATATCATCACCAAAACCGACTCCATGACTGCTTTAACACTTGACATTCAGGATGGCGTTGCCACCATTACATTGAACCGGCCGGAAGTATATAACGCCTTCAATGACCCGCTGAGTTACGAACTACAGGATGCCCTTAAACAGGTCGAACGCGATGCCAGCGTAAGGGTAGTGGTATTAACCGGAGCCGGTAAGGCTTTCAGCAGCGGGCAGGATCTTAAAGCAGCCATGGAGGGCGGGAAGCGGAATCTGAGCGAGTCGCTGCACAAAAGGTACAATCCTATTATCAGGGCTATACGAAATATGCCCAAGCCTGTCATCTGTAAGCTGAACGGCGTGGCGGCAGGCGCCGGCTGCTCGCTGGCGCTGGCCTGCGACCTGATCATTGCCAGCGAAACCGCCAGCATGATTGAGATATTTGTAAATATTGCCCTCGTGCTGGACAGTGGCTCTTCCTACTTCCTGCCGCGTACAGTAGGCTACCACCGGGCCTTTGAACTGGCTACCAAAGCTTCCAAGATCAGCGCGGAAGAGGCGCTGAAGCTGGGCCTGGTCAATAAGGTGGTACCCGCCTCCGAACTGGACGAAGCTGTGGCCGCCGAGGCAAAATATTACGCCAACGCGCCTACGAAGGCTATTGCCCTCATGAAAAAAATGCTTACAAAAGGTATGACGGAGAGCCTGGATGAGGCATTGGAGTATGAGGCGTACTGCCAGGAAATAGCCGGGAACTCGAAGGATAATACCGAAGGGGTGACTGCCTTTTTGGAAAAGAGAGCGCCGGTGTTTAAAGGGGAGTGAGCTGGTAAGTGGTTTTTCAAGGAAAGAGAGCTGGCACTTAAAGCCGCATAATCAGGTGACTGCTTTTCCACAAATGAAAGCGCCAGCATTTACAGGCGAGTAATCCGCTAAATCAACCTCAAACTCTCCCAGGCATAAAAAAATCGCGTCCTGCATACCCGGGACGCGATTTTTTTTTATACTAAATACCTTTATAACCCACTCACCACAATACCAATCTGGTAAGGGCGGATATCATATTTATCATTGTCTTTCAGCAGCGGGGTAATGGAATAGCTGTAAAACAGCCCGATGTTGCCATAACCGATGCGGGCAGTAGCCGCCATGCGCCATGCATTGAAATACTCTTTATTCCTCACCTTGTCGGTAGTTTTACCGCCGTTAGGACCGGTAGTTTTTGCTTTCGTATGCGCATCCAGCAGTGCGCCGAACTTCACGCCCAAACCGGCTTTGAAGCCTTTGTTGGCATTATCCGGCACGGAGCGGTATCTCAACTCAACGGGAATTTCCAGGTAAGTGGTAGCCACTTTGTAACGCTTGTTGGCCGTCGTGTAAGGGAAGGTCACTTCGCTGTTGTTGGTCCTGCCGGCTACGTCCATCGCGTGGTCCTTCAGCATAACGCCGCTGGTGCTGATACCCAACCCGGGAGCAATGCTGAACTTGGACTTATTGAGAGGAATATCATACATGAAAGCAATATTGAAGCCCCTGTTGAAGCCGGTTTTCACGCTATCCGGAGATCCTGCCCAGCCATCGTACGACAGTTGCAGCATCAGGAAGTCCCTGGAATGTGTCACGGAATTCATCGCTTTATTCATTGGAGAACCTCCGTCCTGTGCAAAAACTCCGATAGAAGTGGCTATCAGTCCAAGGGTAAAGAGTATTTTTTTCATAAAATCTTAATACTTAAGAAAAAGAATATTAGGCAAATTTAATGGAATGATTGTAAAACAATTGGTTAAAATATTGCAAAAAACAACATCCACGCGGTGCATTCCAGGGCCGGAAGTTACACAAAATTAGAATGGAAGACCCTAATCTTTTCCTGTGAATGAACAAAATGAACAGCCAAAATGGGAAATAATCATTAATTTGAATGAAGATCTCCCTCAGGTCCTTAACCCCTGCCAACGCTGACAATTTTATTGTCATACAATTTTTAAGAGTTTATGAACATTATTCTCGATGAAAAAAATTGTTAATAGCGTAATTTGGCTGTTTGTCACAATTGGGCTCCTCTTGTGTGTTTTGCTGTATTATGCCTGGAGCATCCGGCAAAGGGTGGAACTAACCATTGCCGCCGCCCGTCAAGACGCGGCAAACGAAAAACTCCTCCGCGACTACCTCGAAAAAAACCTCTACTATACCAACTACAGCTTCTGGTTCATCCTCATGGCAGTAGCCATTTCCATCATATTCCTCGCCGTGGAAGGCCGCTTCATCGCCCTGCACTTCAGGCAGCTGCGGGAAAGAGCCAACCGGCTGTATAGAAACACCCAGTCGTACAAACGCCTGGCCCAACAGGCAGGCCCCATCATGTACACCTCTTCCCCCGAAGGGTATTTCACCTATGTAAACGAAGGCGTGGCCGCTATTACCGGCTACCAGCCGGAGGAGGTGGTCGGCAAGCATTACTCCATGTTCCTGGATACCCGGACGTTTAATAAACTGCAGGAATACTATGTAGCCCAAATGAAAGGCTATCAGGACTATTCCTCCATCCAGTTTGAGATCATCACCCGCTCCGGCGAAAAAAAGTGGGTAGAACAAATGGTGTCCATCATCCGGGACGACAATGGCCGGGTAACGGAGTTCCAATGCATCGTGAAAGAGCTGTACTTCAGCAATGGCCGGGATTACCGGTTCGACTACCTGCGGGACCGCCTGGAGGCCGTAGTGGATTTTACCCCTTCCATGATGTTCATTAAAGACATGGAAGGCCGGTACATCCTCGTCAACCAACGGTTTACAGATGTAATGCAGATAAAAAAAGAGGATATTATAGGCAGGATAGACGCCGATCTCCCATACTCATGGGCTTCCAGGTATGCCCCGCTGGACGCTGAAGTTATCAGCACCGGCAACGCGGCCAGCATGGATGATACCCTGTACGTGAACGGGCAGCAGGTACATTACTACGTCACCAAATTCCCGCTGCGTAACGCGCATGATGAAATGATCGGGGTATGCGGCATCGCGCACGACGTTACAGAGAAAAAGAACCATATCAAGGAACTCGTCAAAGCCCAGCGCATAGCCGAAGAAGCCCGCCGGGCCCAGGAAACCTTCCTGGCCAATATGAGCCACGAAATTCGTACGCCCATGAACGGTATCCTCGGCATGACGCAGCTGCTTCAGCAGGAAACCCAACTATCCCCCCGCCAGCAGGAGTTTGTAGCCGCGATCCATACCTCCGCCACCAACCTGCTGGTGATCATCAACGAAATACTGGATTTCTCCAAAATAAAAGCCGGTAAACTCAAGCTGGACGAAGCCCCTTTCCACCTCCGCGAGGAAATTGAAAAAGCCTTCTACCCCTTCAGGATACAGGTACAGGAAAAAAACCTCCTCTTTAACGTCCGCATCGATGAGCGCATTCCCTCCACCCTCATAGGCGACAAGATAAGATTAATGCAGATACTCGTTAACCTCGTGGAAAATGCCATCAAGTTTACCCCTCGGGGCAGCGTAAGCGTACACCTCTATCCCTCCGCCATCTCGGAGGAGCAGCTGCAGCTGCGCATTGAAGTCGCCGATACCGGCATCGGCATCGCCCCGGAAAAACAACTGTATGTATTCGAAAGCTTCACCCAGTCGCACAGCGCTAACAACCGCAGCTTTGGTGGCACCGGGCTGGGACTCGCCATATGTAAGGAATTGGTGGAAATGCAGGGAGGCGAAATTAATGTAATCAGCGATTTGGGCAAAGGCGCGCTGTTCACGGTCGAACTACCGTTCCGGTACGACGATTCCATCTCCCCGGAGGGGGAAAAACTAACACCCCAACAAATGAACAGTAAACCACTACTGGGCAAATCCATACTGGTAGTGGAAGATAACCAGATCAACCAGAAAGTGGCCTTCCACGCCCTGCAAAAGGGAGGCGCCCGGGTACATATCGTTGAAAACGGACAGACCGCCGTGGAACTCACCCTGCTGCAGTCGTACGACTGCATACTGATGGACATCCAGATGCCCGAAATGGATGGTTACGAAGCTACCCGCGCCATCCGGAAAAATGGCATCAATACTGCTATAATAGCCATGACAGCATCCGCCTTAAAAGGAGAGAAAGAAAAATGCCTGGAAGCCGGCATGAACGCCTATATCTCCAAGCCGTATGAACAACAGGAATTATTTACTACTATTCTAAAAGCTACCGGAACGTGGATTCCGGCCAACCAACAACAACTATTCGCCATGTCAAACACGCATTTCAAAGGCCCCGACAGTCATTACCTTCGTGAAAAAGTCGGACTGGACGACCAGGAAATTATCCAGCTCTATCAGGATATGTTACAGGAATTCCCGCAAAAAATAGAAATCCTGCAACAACATGTACAGCAACAGGATTGGGAAAATACTTTCATCATCGCCCACCAACTGAAAACATTGTTCAAGCTCCTGCAGTTCCGGCCCGCTACGGAACTGTGTGAATCTATTGAAACAGACGCCCATCTCGCTGAAAACCTTTCCACCATTCCCGCACGGGTGAGCAACCTCGTCATCGTGTACAACAACTTCGTGCCCAGCCTCCAGGCGGCTGCTAATCAGCCCCTGGGCAATGAAAAGTAGAAGGAGCTTCCTTTTCCTTCCTCGCTGCTGACGCCAATATGCCCGCCCTGCGCTTCAATAAACTCTTTGGAGATAGCCAGTCCGAGCCCGCTGCCTTTGCTGCCGCCGGCGCCGGGGACCTGGAAAAAGCGGTCGAAGATTTTTTCTGTGAACGCTGCCGGAATACCTTTGCCATGGTCCTCCACGCGGAAATGGACCATCGTATCGTCCGCCATTACTGCCAGGTGGATGGCCGCATGCTCCGGGGAATACCGAATGGCGTTGGTCAGGAAATTCACCAGCACCCAGGCGGTTTTCTCCACATCCGCCAATACCGGCGGCAGGTGTTCCGCCAGGTGGGTGTCTATGCTAACATCCCGCTGCGATGCCTGCTTTTGCACGGTATCCAGGGCATATTGCACAATGCCGGATGCCGCTACCGGCTGGGGTTGCAGCTGTATGTTGCCGCTTTCCACCTGGGAGAGGTCCAGCAGCTCGCTCACAATTTTTATCATGCGGCGGTTGTCCTGCTTCAGGCTGTCCACCAGCTCCTGCTGCTCTGCGGACAGCTGGCCCACCCGGGCGTCTTCCAGGAGCTTCAGGCTGAAGTCCGACGAGGCCAGCGGCGTTTTCAGCTCGTGGGATATGGTGGCAATAAAATGCGTTTTTGCCAGGTCATGCTCCTTAAAAGCAGTGATATTCTTGAGGATGATCACATAGCCGATCCGCTCATTTTCATGGTTGATATTGGCTACCTCCTTCGTAAAAAAGGATTCCTTGCCATCCACTACAATCTTCAGCGGCAAGGTATCCTGGCTGCCTACGAGGTACCGCAGCAGGTCGTTGTACTTGCCGGCATCCCCGGCGGAATGGCCTACCAGGTCCTTCTCCTTCATATTCAGCAGCTGCAATGCTTCCGCATTCGCAAAGAGAATCACATTTCGGTTATCAAACCCGATAGTAGCATCTTTCAGGCTACTGATCACCGCTTCCGCCCGCTGCTTTTCAAACATGATGCGGGCAATGTTGCTATGCTCGTATTCATCGAGGCGCTGCGCCATGGTATTAAAAGCGGCAGCCAGCTCCCCAAATTCATCGCCGGTATTGAAGTGCAGGCGCTTGCTGTATTGCTTGTTGGCAATGTCCTTTATCCCTTCTGTAAGGGCATGGATAGGGTTGGCAATATAGCCGGGAAAGTTATACACAAACGTCAACCCCACGAGGAAGCATACCCCGCTGATGATGGCGATGTACCACAACGCATGGTCCGCGGCCTTTTTCACAGTTTCATTTTTGCCGACGATGGCGTTCATGTTCAGGTCCATGATATGGTAAATGCTCCGCTTGATAGCCGCTACATCAGCAGGGGAGTAAGCTGTATCCTTGCTGATGCGGGCAAAGAGGTTGCTCACAGCGGCGGTGGCATCCCTTTCCCCGCGCTCCGTAACATTGGCCTGTTGCTTTTGGAGGTTGGCAGCAAAAGCCCGGAGAGCTGAATCCCGGTGCTGGGGCAGGCTTTCCAGGGATACCAGCATATTTTTACTGTATTCCAGCGATTCGTAGTTATCCTTGAGGATAATCTTGGCCTTTTCGTTCAGCCGGCTCAGGTAGTAATATCCCAGCACGCTCACCACCAGCAGCATGATGTATAGAAACAGCACCCCGAGGGTGATCTTCGTTTTCAGCCTGAACTTACTCATGATAGTATTATGAGGTCTATATCGTTGGAAGAAAGTGTTTTCAGCAGCTTGTTAAACATGCTTGTCTGCAAAATTATGCGAAACAGGCTGATATGCGGTTTGCCGATGCAGACGGTTGTCACCTGCTTTTCCAATGCAAGTTTAATGATAGCGCCGGAGATATCGGCATTATGTTCCTGGATTACTTCCGCACCCAGCTCAGTGGCCAGCTTGAGGTTATTGATCAGGTGGCGCTGGGCAGCCAGGGCTATTTTGTCCGCACTTTCGCCGGGCGTTTGTACATACACCACGTACCAGTCCGCATGATAATAAGCGGCCAGCCGGGCGGTTTTGCGGATCACCTTGCGCGCCACCTCCTCGTTGGCTGAAATGCAGGCCAGGAAGCTCTCGTGCCGCATTTGCTGGCTCCGCGGGATCTCCGTTTCCACCTTCCGCTCCACCTGCGTGGTGACTTCCTTGAGCGCCAGCTCCCGGAGCTGCAGAATTTTATCCGCCTGGAAGAAGTTGCGCATGGCCGTTTCTACCTTCGACTGGTCGTAGATCTTGCCTTCCTTCAGCCGGGTGATCAGCTCATCGGCCGTCAGGTCTATGTTGACCACTTCGTTGGCCATTTGCAGCACGCTGTCCGGTATGCGCTCCTGCACCTCCACGCCGGTGATGGACTTCACTTCCACGTTAATGCTCTCGATATGCTGAATGTTAACCGCCGAAATCACATTAATACCGGCATTCAGCAGCTCTGCCACATCCTGCCAGCGCTTTTCATTTTTGGAACCGGGGATGTTGGTATGGGCCAGCTCATCGACAATCACCCATTCCGGCGAGAGCAGCAGGATGGCGTTGAGGTCCATATCTTCCAGCAGCTTGCCCTTGTAAAACACCTGCCTGCGGGGGATGATAGGCAGCCCTTCCAGCAGCGCATGGGTTTCCTTACGGTGGTGGGTTTCTATGAACCCGATCTGTACATTGACGTTGTTCCTGACCAGGGAATGCGCTTCCTGCAGCATGCGGTAGGTTTTACCTACACCGGCGCTCATGCCGATGTAGATTTTAAACTTTCCCCTGCCGGACTGGCCGGCCAGCTGCAGGTAGCGCGCCACCGTATGTGCTTTGTCTGTCATACTGCTGTTTTAAAACCATACGGCCAGAGAGGCGGTGATGGCCCCATTGGTGTTAGTGGGAGTATCCTGTTTGAGAAACGTTTTATCCTTGCCATTAAACATCCGCCCTTCGATGCGGAACATCACATTGTTGACGGGCGTGAAATCGGCGTTCAGCGAAAAGCCGGTTGTTTTGAATCCATTGGGCGTGCCGGTAGCGATGATGACGCCGTCCTTATCCGCGTAATATTCCGCGCGCCCTGCCAGGGCAAATTTCGGCGTAAAAGCATACCGCGCCACTACGATCGGACTGATCCAGGACGCGTAATCGCCCGATCCTTTTTCCTTTTGTTGCAGGCCATAGTCGCAACCGGCTATGACACTGAACTTATCCGTAATGCCGAACGTACCGTAAAGGTCGTTAAAGTACCGCATTTTACGCGTGGAATCAGGGGTATCACTGCCCACGTAAGTGCTCCAGTTCAGCAATATTTTCGCAGTAGGCTTAAATACCACCTGGGCGCCAAAGGATGGCGTCTGGTTACCGTCCACCTTCCTGATGCGCTGCCAGCCATTGAGATACATGGCGGCGAAGCTCCATTTATCATTGGGCGCCCAGGTAGCTTTTACGCCTGCCTCGTAATAAGGCGTATTTTCCGCCATGATACTGCGGGTAAGCGTATAGCAATCCTTCCCGATGGCGCTTTCAAAGCCAATATGCGAAGGCATGATCCCCGCGTCGATCCAGACCTGGCCAACCCGTACGCCGGCATTGGCTTCGTAAACATACTGGAAAACGGAGGGCTCCGCCGCCAGGTTATACTGGGCGTAGGTACCCATCATAAGGCCAACGTTGGCGCGTACACGATCGCTGCTGTAACTGGCCTTTACCATGGCCATATTGAGGTTGAGCTCATTGTGCTTGTTATAGCTGTACAGGAATCCGGGCGCCTGGTGGTTGGCGGGCCTGGCAAAATTATAGCTGTAATAAGCCTCCGCATAACCGGAGATGGTAAGCGTGCCGTTCTTTGTTGAGTCCTGGGCATAGCTGTGGAGCGTTGCAGCAAGTAAGCCTGCAATCAGCATGTGTTTTTTCATAGTTATTTCAGTTCGTCTAATGCTACATTGAGTTTCAGCACATTTACAGTAGCAGTGCCCAACATGCCCAGTACGGGTTGCTTTGTGTTGGCTGCTATCAGTTCTTTTATTTTTTGGGGAGACAGGGATCTCGCTTTAGCCACGCGAGCTACCTGGATGTAGGCAGCGGCCGGGGATAAGTCCGGGTCCAAACCGCTGGCAGATGCGGTGACCAGTTCGGCTGGAATTTCCGATTTTTTTACATCCGGGTTATGCGCTAGGAAGGTATCAATTCGTTCCTGCACAATTTTGAGGTAGTCCTCATTGCCGGGCGCTTTGTTGGAACCGCCGGAGCCTGCAGCGTTGTAATCCACTGCGGACGGGCGGCCCCAGAAGTATTTATCCTCTGTGAATTTCTGGCCTATTTGTTCATAGCCTACTATTCTTCCATTATGCGTTACCGTTACCCCGTCTCCTTTTCCGGGAGCCATTTTAGCAATGCCGGCTAACAGCAGCGGGTAAATGCCGCCTAACAGTATCACCAGTACGATCGTCAATTTTATAGCGGGCAAAAGATATTTTTTCATGATCGGATGTTTAATGATTACAGGAATAATGCAATGAGCATATCAATGAGCTTGATGCCGATAAATGGCGCAATAACGCCGCCTACGCCGTAAATCAGCAGGTTCCTGCGCAGCAGGGCGCTGGCGCCTATCGGCTTGTAGGCCACTCCCCGCAGGGCCAGTGGGATCAATAACGGGATGATGATCGCGTTGAAGATCACGGCGCTGAGTATGGCCGTTTCAGGGCTATGCAGTTTCATGATGTTGATGCCCTGCAGCGCCGGAATGGAGGCAACGAATAAGGCCGGCACGATGGCAAAATATTTGGCAACGTCGTTGGCGATGGAGAAGGTGGTAAGCGTGCCGCGGGTCATGAGCAGTTGCTTACCTATTTCCACGATTTCAATCAGCTTGGTAGGATCGTTGTCCAGGTCCACCATGTTACCGGCTTCCTTCGCGGCCTGGGTGCCGCTGTTCATGGCCACGCCCACATCGGCCTGCGCCAGCGCCGGCGCATCGTTCGTACCGTCGCCCATCATGGCTACCAGGCGGCCTTCCGTTTGCTCCTGGCGGATATATTTCATTTTATCTTCCGGCTTGGCTTCGGCAATGAAGTCGTCCACACCGGCTTTGGTGGCAATGTATTTGGCGGTAAGCGGGTTATCCCCGGTGACCATAACGGTTTTCACGCCCATTTTACGCAGCCTGTCAAAACGCTCGCTGATACCGGGTTTGATGATATCCTGCAGTTCGATTACACCCTGCACGGTACCGTTAAGGGCTACTACCAGCGGGGTGCCGCCGTCTTTGGAGATGGCTTCCACACGGGTTTTGGTAGCGGCGGGAAAGCTGTTACCGGCCCGCTCCGCAAGCTGGCGGATGGCGTCGTAGGCGCCTTTACGGATTTTGTTGCCATCCGGCAGGTCGATACCGCTGCTGCGGGTTTCGGCGGTGAATTTTATGAGGGCGCCACCGCTGGTATCCAGCGCGGCTACTATATCTTTTCCCGCCAGTTCCACGATGGACTTACCTTCCGGCGTTTCGTCGGAAAGGGAGCTGATGGCGCACAGGCGGATGAACTCCTGTTCATTCACGCCGGGTGCAGGATAGAAGTTAGTCGCCTTACGATTACCGATGGTAATGGTACCGGTCTTATCCAGCAGCAACACATCAATGTCGCCCGCAGTTTCCACGGCCTTCCCTGATTTGGTGATCACATTGGCGCGCAGCGCACGGTCCATACCGGCGATGCCAATGGCGGATAAAAGTCCGCCGATGGTAGTCGGGATCAGGCATACGAACAGGGAGATGAACGCGGCGATGGTAATAGGCGTATTGGCGTAATCCGCAAAAGGTTTCAGCGTTACGCATACGATGATGAACACGATGGTAAAGCTGGCCAGCAGGATGGTCAGGGCAATCTCATTCGGCGTTTTCTGGCGGCTGGCGCCTTCCACCAGGGCAATCATTTTATCCAGGAACGACTCGCCCGGCTCCGTGCTTACCCTTACTTTGATGTGATCGGACAGCACTTTCGTACCACCGACCACACTGGATTTATCGCCGCCGGCTTCCCGGATCACGGGGGCGCTTTCCCCTGTAATGGCCGACTCGTCGATACTAGCCAGGCCCTCAACAATTTCTCCATCCGCGGGTATTATATCTCCCGGATCACAAACAAAAATATCTCCTTTGCGCAGTTGGGAAGAGGATACTACCTTGATTTCATTACTGAAGATTTCCCCGATGAGCATTACCTTTTTGGCAGGCGTTTCTTCCCTGGTTTTACGCAGGCTCTCCGCTTGTGCCTTACCCCTGGCTTCGGCAATGGCTTCCGCAAAGTTGGCGAACAGCACGGTGAGAAAGAGGATAACGAAAACGGCTATATTATAAGCGGCGCTCCCCTGGTCCGTATGATGGGTAAACAGGGCGTATAAGGCTACCACCAGCATTACGGCGGTTCCTATTTCCACTGTAAACATGACCGGGTTTTTGATCATCAGTTTAGGATGCAGCTTCACGAAAGACTGCTTCAGGCTTTCCATAACCAGCTCTCTCGGAAACAGTTTATTGTCTTTATTCATCTCAAAATCTTGTTTAGTAATTATCTATAGAGAGAAAAATATTCCGCGATCGGGCCAAGGGCGAGGGCAGGGAAGTAGCTCAGGGCATTTAAAATCACGATAACGGCGAAGGTCATCACCCCGAAGGTGACAGAATCCGTACGCAGGGTACCAGCTGATTCCGGAATATATTTTTTCTTAGCCATAATGCCGGCAATAGCCACCGGCCCGATGATCGGCAGATACCTCCCTGCAATCAACACAAAGCCTGTACTGACGTTCCAGAACACATTGTTATCTCCCAGTCCCTCATAGCCGGAACCGTTGTTGGCGTTGGCGGAAGTCATTTCGTACAGCATCTCCGAGAAACCGTGATAGCCCGGGTTATTCAACCAGGCGCCCGGCTTCACCGCCCAGTCAACGCCAGGGTGGTGTACCAGCACATAAGCCGCCAATGCAGTACCGGCAAGGATCAGGAAAGGGGAGAGGAGGGTAATCAGCGCGGCAATTTTCACTTCCCTGGCTTCCAGCTTATGGCCCATGAATTCGGGCGTGCGGCCCACCATGAGGCCGGAAATGAATACGGCGATGATGATATAGATGTAATAGTTCAATATACCCACACCGCAGCCGCCGTAAAGGCAGTTGAGCATCATGCCCAGCAGCTGCATCAGCCCTGTCACAGGCATCATGCTGTCATGGAATCCGCAAATGGAACCCGTGGAGATGATGGTGGTAACCGTACTCCAATAGGCGGTGCCGGCTGGCCCGAAGCGGACTTCCTTCCCCTCCATGGAGCCGGTCAGCTGCTGAATGCCCAGGTGCGAAATAGCAGGGTTGCCGGCCATTTCCGCCTGCATGGTAGGGATGAGCAGGCATATCATGCCGATGGTCATGATGGCGAAGATGACGTTGGCAAACTTCCTCCGGCGGATGAACATGCCCAATGCAAATACCATGGCAATGGGAATGACCACCTGCGCCACCATTTCCGTGATAAACCCGATGTAGTTAGGGTTTTCGAACGGGTGGGCGGAGTTGGCCCCAAACCAGCCGCCTCCATTGGTGCCGAGGTGCTTGATGGCGATAAAGCCGGCAGCAGGCCCGCGGGAAACGTTTTGGGTGTCGCCCTGGAGGGTGACCACCGTATCCTTACCGGCAAAGCTGGCTGGGGAGCCGTTGAAGATGAGTATAACGGCAATGACTATACTTAAAGGCAGCAGGATGCGGGTGATGGTCTTCAGGAATATTTCCCAGAAGTTACCCAGGTGGGTCACCGTCTTATCCTTGAAGGCTTTGAACACCACTATCAACGCGGCAATACCGGTAGCGGCGCTTACAAATTGCAGGAACGCCAGCACAAACAACTGGGTGAAGTAGGTGACGCCGGTTTCCCCGGAAAAGTGCTGCAGGTTACAGTTTACCAGGAAGCTGATGGCGGTGTTAAAAGCCAGGTCCGGCGTTTGGCCGGGATTCCCGTCCGGGTTGAGCGGTAGCTTATCCTGGAAGAGCAACGCAAAAAATGCATATACCAGCCATACGAGGTTGATGGTAAGCAGCGCTTTCATATGCTGCTTCCAGTCCATTTCCTCATTAGGATTGATACCAGATATTTTATAGAAGAGTTTTTCGAGCGGCAGGAAAAAGTCCGACCAAACCTTATCTCCTCTGAATACCTTAACAATATATCTCGCAAGCGGCCAGGCAAGTAAGAGTGTTAGTCCATAGGTGGCGATCACGCCCAGAATTTCTGTGTTCATTTTCCGTTTAGAATTTTTCAGGTTTCAGCAGCACATAGATCATGTAGCCAAAAACCAAAATGGATAAGACAAAAAGTGCAGTCATCATGGTCATATATTTTCGAAGTAGTCTACAGATCTGAAGAAGATTACAAAGCAGGCAAGCCCTGCAACGACCAACAGGAAAGTCAGCATAATCGTAAGTTTTAGCGGTTTATATCCCTGCGGTTTGCAGGTGATGCGTTCTGATCCTGCGGAGGGTAGCCGGCAGCAGGTCTTTGGCCGGGCGTTGCAGCACCGGGGATAACGTGTATATATACACGCTTTCAATGGCATTCTTCAACAAGGCACTCCCGTTATGATACAGTACGGCGGCCATGGTAAAACAGTGTTTCACTTCTGCCATCCGGCCAAGCCGGATCATCTGGCGGGTGTAATCGGCAAAACTGTGTATCACCTTGCTTACTTTACCTCTCCCGTTGTGCTGTTCCATTACATCGGCAAGGCCTGTGATCTGATGGGCCAGCAGCCGGGAGATTTTAGAATCTGGTAACATGGTAAAAAATTTATGTACCAGGGAGTAAGCCATTGGGATGCCATACCGGTTAACAAGAGGTTGAAACCCTTACAAGCAATTGACGATCATAGGATTAACAATATCGACTGCACAGCTGGGGCATTGTGCCAAACGGAAAAACCATGCAGAATCTGCATGGTTCCTTCATTTTCTGCAATAAAAAAACCGGTTCCAATGAAGGAACCGGCGGTGTA
Organism: Chitinophaga sp. CB10; assembly: GCA_001870995.2. GTDB lineage: Bacteria > Bacteroidota > Bacteroidia > Chitinophagales > Chitinophagaceae > Chitinophaga. The sequence goes on along the minus strand of MLAV02000003.1, from coordinate 433,663 downwards.
AAAAACGGGAGACACTCCCAAAGAATTATCTAAGCTGTACAGGTTAATCGAAGAAAAATTAGCGCAATATATATATAGATTTCAATTATTTAATTTCAATTTTACAAATATAATTCACATGGTAAGTTGGACCAAACCGCTGGTCCAGGGCAGCAATATTTCCGCATAGAAAAGCCCACCGGCGCCGGCGGGCTTGACATTTATATCATTATGCCTTAACTGAACAGGTACAATACATCTTCTTTCGTCAGCTTCTTCACAAATCCGTTGTCGTCCGCAATAATTTCCTTCACGAGGGATTTTTTCCGCTCCTGTAACTGCAGAATTTTCTCTTCCACGGTGTCCTTACAAATCATACGGTACGCAAAGATATTTTTCGTTTGCCCGATACGGTGAGTACGGTCAATGGCCTGTTGCTCCACAGCCGGGTTCCACCACGGGTCCACGATGTACACGTAATCCGCTGCCGTCAGGTTCAGACCCACGCCACCGGCTTTCAGCGAGATGAGGAATACCCTGCAGTCATCGTTGTTCTGGAAGTTCTGGATAGCCTTCTCCCGATCCACGGTGGAGGTGCTGCCATCGAAATACTCGAACGGAATCTTCATGTGCTGCAGCCGTTCCCGGATCAGCCCCAGCATACCGAGGAACTGGGAGAACACCAGCACCTTGTGGTTACCAATGTTTTCGGAGATTTCGCGGGTGAGCTCATGCAGCTTCACCGAGTGGTTCGGGTATTGTTCCGTATCGTTGAGGATGGCCGGACTGTCGCATATCTGGCGGAGCTTCATCAAGCCCTGGAGGATGGTCAGCTGGCTGCGTTCCATACCCTGGTCTTCGATAACGCCCAATATTTTAGAGCGATAGCTGTTGCGGTAAGCATCGTAAATATGCCGCTGCTCCGCATCCATTTCGCAGAAAATAACGGTTTCAATCTTTTCCGGCAGTTCCTTCGCCACCTGTTCCTTGGTACGGCGCAGGATAAACGGATAGATCAGCTTACGCAGGTGCTCTTTACGCTCTTCGTCCTGGAATTTGTCGATCGGGGTCGCAAACTCGTTCCGGAAGAAGTCCACACTGCCCAGCATACCCGGGTTCAGGAAGTTCATCTGGGCGTAGATGTCGAATGTGTTATTCTGCATCGGGGTACCGCTCAGCGCCAGCCTGTTTTTGGTATGCAGCAGCTGTGCCGCTTTGGTAACTTTCGACTGCGGGTTTTTGATCGCCTGGGATTCATCCAGTACCACGTAGTCGAATTCCAGTTTCATGAGGAGCTGCACATCGCTGCGCAGGGTGCCGTAGGTGGTGATGATCACGTCATATTTGGCCAGCTCCTCGCTGCTTTTCAGCCTGGTCGGGCCGTGGTGTATATGATGGGATATATCCGGCGTAAACTTCCTGATTTCATTTTCCCAGTTGTAGATCAGGGTGGTAGGGCATACCACCAGCGTCATACACTGGCCATGTTTGTTTTTGTAGTATTGAATGAAGGTAAGGGCCTGGATGGTTTTACCAAGACCCATATCGTCCGCCAGGATGCCCCCCCATTTGATTTCGTCCAGGTAATTGAGCCATTGGAAACCACTTTCCTGGTAAGGGCGCAGTTGCGCGTGCAGGTTTGCCGGCAGGTCAATATTGCGGATTTCATCGAACTGCAGGAGCTTGCGGCGTTTCTGTTCCAGTTCAATCACTACGGCTTCATCGTCGATAAACTCGTAGAGTTCATCAATAACGGAGAAGTTATATTTACTGAGTTTAAGTCCTTTATCTTTTTCCTCACCCACTTTAAACAGCAAGGAGTATTTGCGCAGCCATTCCTCCGGCAGCAATCCCAGGGAGCCATCCGCCAGCTGCACATAATTCTGTTTGTTGGCCAGGGCCGACTTGATGTCCTTGATGCTTACCTTCTGATCCCCGTACAATACTTCTATCTGCGCGTCAAACCAGTCGATGCCGCTGCTGATTTGCAGGTTGGTCACCGGCTTATGGGAACTGAATTTGAAGTTGCGCAGGTTATCGAAGCCAAACACCCGTACGTCCATTTCCTTCAGCGCATCGAAGAACAGGAAGAACCAGTTGTTCTTCAGGGCTTCTTTAGCGCGGAGGTAGAAGTAGTTGTGGTTGTCGTTCTGCGAGAAGTTGGTATGCAGGGTGCGGAGTTTGTTCACAAACTCTTCTTCTGCTTCCTTGTTACGCTGGATAACGATCACCTTATTCCCTTCCTGGACGGTGATTTTAGCTTCATCGTTCCATTCCACTTCCTGCCCGCGGTAGGCAAAGCCCGGCTGGATGATGAAGGTTTCGCCCATTTCCTTGAGATATACCCTGTTTTCCGGCTTCAGGTCCTTCACTTCGGCCAGCAGCCCGCTGTCGAACTGAATATCGTATTGCCGGCTAAGTGGCAGCAGGTAATCTTTCAGGTACACCGGCCATTCCTTGTTGGATATACGCAGTTTCCCATTCTGGCGGAAGAGTTCCACGTGAAGGGCATCCTGCGGGTTTTCGAACATATACACCACGTTCTGGTGGAGGAACAGCAGCGGGCTTTCCCAGGCGTTTTTGGAAACGTTTATCTCTTCGCCTTCGATAGACACGAAGCATTCCACTTCCACGTGGGTATTGCCTGTATGTGTTTTGATGATAAGTTTGAGCCGCTCTGCGCCCAGCTGCACCGGTACCAGGCTTTTGGTTTTAAACGGCTGGCGGTTGGGCAGCAGGAAAATGAGGCCCTGCTCGGCCATCTGCGGAAACAGCTTGGCCAGTTTGGGATGCAGGTATTCCAGCATCAGCTCTTTGGTTTCGGTAGGGAGTTCCTCCGCATTTTCATGCGTGATATTTTCCCAGATGCCGGCAAAGGGCGAGTTCTTGCTGAGGAATTTACTCACTTCCGCATTCTGAAGTTTACGCACAGGCGCAATCAGGTCGCGGTCTTTTTCCTTGTACTGGTAAAAGTCCACGTATTTGGTGAGGTCCAGCTTACTGGCCAGGGATACGAATTCCGTTTGCTCCTCGTTTACCTCGCCGCTTACCAGGTCGAGCCGGAAGTAAGGATACAGCGGTTCATTGGCGTTAAACACCACGGCGAGGCGCTGTGTGGCGGTAATAGTTTCGTCCGGCGGCGGCGGGGCAGGGGTAGCTGCCTGGCGGCCGATGGCGGAACCGTCCACGCGTTTGATACTGGGGTCCAGCACGCGCAGGAAAGGCTTGCCTTCATTATAGGAGAAGGCAAATTTCCCTTCCAGGTCATCGCTCAGGGAATAACCGTAGAGGGACAGCAGTTTGTTCTTTTCCTTATCCCAGTTGCGGAGGGTATCGAAATAGAACGGCCCGTGTTTTTGCAGCAATTGCAGGAACAGGGTGGTTTTATGTACGCAGAGCGCATGTTCTGTTTCATCGCAGGTGCAATGCGTATCGAAAAAGCGCTCTTCATTTCGTTGTATGATCAGCGGAAAATCCTGTTTATCCACGGTGAGGGTGGCTTCCACCTTCTCATCTTTTGCGCTGGTGATCTTAGCCGGCTTTTCTTTCGCCAGTTTTTCCGCGTTGGCAAAGATGCTGCCTGAGGTGAGCAGCTTGATGGTCTTCAGGTCAATGGATTTCATTTTGATCAGGGTATGTTGCTGATCAAATTGAGAGTCGAAGCTTTCAAACTGGTTTTTGTCCAACATTTCCTGTAGCTGGAATAATGCGGCGGCCTCGTGGCGGCAAATATCTCCCAGGTTGTAAGGACATTGGCACCTGATGGACATCCCGGTGTTATCGCCGTATTTATTGATAGATACGCGATAGTAGTTGGCATGCGTGTCGCTCTTCACGCGGAAGGTAGCTGATTTAAGCACGGGGTCTGCCTCGATAAGTTCAACACCCCCGGTCGAAAATATACGCTTCCCCCTGCGGATCACTTCATCAGTGCCGTTATTGTAAACATATTTTAGCAAATGGGGTAGCGACATACTATCTGTTGTTGCCTTGGTTTTGATTTACCAGCCAAAGGGTTAAAATAAGAAAAAAAAGTATTCGGCAGCTGGTAAAAAGGCAATCCACAAAAGTAAGCAAAAAATCTCCAATGAAAAAGATTCAAGCCTACGGCCGAAGACACATCTTTTCTTTAAAAATAAGTAAAAAATACCATTTTAAAAATGTTGATTTTCAAATGTAAAAATGATAGAAAAAGTAATTGAGGGGTGGGGGGAAAGATCTAATGCCGCTTTGGAAAATGCTACGGAAGTCCCACATTAAACGGAAAAGGAACGCCAGTGGCGTCCCTTCACAGATTTTCAAAAAACAAAAAATCAAGCAGGCACTTCTTCGGCTACCAGTTCTCCGTTTTTAAACAGCGGCAGCACGTTGGCGCCATCCGGCGTAAGGCAATATTGAATATCTTTTTCCAGTCCGTATTTAGCAAGCCGCTTATAATGCGAGGCCTGTTTCATGAAGGTGAACACATCGCCTTTTGCCGCTTCATACATGGTTTCCGCAGCAAGGGCGCTATCGCAGTTCACCTCAAAATGGGATTTGATCCTGCTTACCACAGCGCCGGCAAAGAGGGTATCTTCCAGGTTAACCCTGTCCTTCCAGGCCGCGCAGCCAAGGATGACGTTTTGCCCCTGTGCTACCAGGTAGTCGCAAACCGCGCTGATATTAGGGAAGGAGCCGGTCACTATCTGGATGGCATCTTTGGCCATGTGCAGCAGTTTGGTGCCGTTGGTAGTGGTGAGTACGAGCGTTTTTCCTTCCACAAAATCCCGTGGATATTCGAAAGGGGAGTTGCCATGCACCAATCCTTCCGCCACTTTTCCATCCCGCTCGCCGGCGGTAATGCCGCCGATGGCGCGTCCGATATTCACGCATTCTTCCACACTGGCCACCGGGATAACTCTGGCAGCCCCGTTGTACAAGGCAGTACAGATGGTGGACGTAGCGCGCAGCACATCGATAATTACCACGATGCTGTTCTTTACATCATAGAGATGCAGGAGAGCCGGGGATAAACATACTTCCAGACTCGGTTTGTTACTTTCTGTCATTCAGTTGCATTTTGCATTAATCAAGGATCACCCGCCACTTGTCAGATTCCGCATATTCCTTAATAGTATCGTTGCGAAGGCATAACAGCTTCGTCATATAATTCACCAGGTAAAACCGCTCCACCATTCTGCCCAGCCAGCCGTAAGGCGTGCCAAACTCCATCAGGTCTATCATGACGGTACCGTTTTGAATCTCTTTGTAGTAGTGGTCATGCTTCATAAAGGTAAAGTCCCCTTCCTCCATTTCATCGCGGAAGTGAACATGCTTTTCCATAGCGGTTATCCTGGTGGTCAGCTGCCTGAGCTTTCCCAGGTGCCTGGCCTGCCAGGTCACGGATTCCCCGAAGGAAATAAGTCCGCTGGTTTTACCTTTAATGGGCTCTTCCTTTGTGCGCTCCATACTTTTTTTATGGAGTCCTATACTACGGCTAAGGTCAAAGACCCGCTCCCGCGGAGCGTGGATGACGGTCGTCAGATGAATAGTGGGCATAGATATGGTGTAATTACAAAAATTCCGGTACCCGGAAATTCCAGGCACCGAAATTAATAATATTCACCGGCTATTCATATTTGAATCTGCCGGAACATCAATTTTATGCTTATCCCAGGAAGGGAACTTTCACCACTTTAGCTTTCAGCTGCTTGTCGCGCACGGCGATGAAGATCTCTGTATCCAGCGCAGCGAAAGGCGTTTTAACGTAGCCGAGGCCGATAGCCTTTGACAGGCTGGGGGATTGGGTACCGGAAGTTACGCGGCCGATTACATTGCCGGCAGCATCCTTGATTTCGTAATCGTGACGGGGAATACCTTTGTCCACCATTTCAAAACCAACCAGTTTCTGTTCCACGCCGTTGGCTTTCTGCGCTTCAAAGATGGCGCGGGAAGGGAAGTCCTTCGTGAATTTCGTGATCCAGCCCAGGCCTGCTTCCATCGGGGAGGTACGGTCGTCAATATCATTTCCGTAGAGGCAGAAGCCCATTTCCAGGCGGAGGGTATCGCGGGCGCCGAGGCCGATAGGCTTCAGGCCTTTAGGGCCGCCTACTGCGAAGAGGGCATCCCAGATTTTATCGGCAGCGCCGTCTGTATCTTCAAAATATATTTCCACACCACCAGCGCCGGTGTAGCCGGTAGCGCTGATCAGCACATTGGGAACGCCTGCAAATTCGCCTTTGGCGAAAGTGTAATATTTCAGGTTGACCAGGTCTATCTCGGTGAGGGGCTGCAGCATGCTGGTGGCATTAGGGCCCTGGATGGCGAGCAGACAGGTTTTATCGGAAATATTGTGCATTTCCACGTTTTTGGTGTTGAACTGACTGATCCTGTTCCAGTCTTTTTCAATGTTGCTGGCATTTACCACCAACATATACACGTTGTTGGGTTCAATGCAATACACCAGCAGGTCGTCTACGATACCGCCCTCGTCGTTTGGCAGGCAGCTGTACTGCGCCTTGCCGGCAGTGAGTTTGGAAGCATCGTTGGAGGTTACCCGCTGAATGAGGTCCAGCGCATTTTCCCCTTTCAGAATAAACTCGCCCATGTGGCTCACATCAAAAACTCCTGCATTGGTGCGTACGGCCTGATGTTCGTCGTTGATACCTGTATAGGATATTGGCATGTTGTAACCTGCGAAAGGAGCCATCTTCGCACCCAGCGCAATGTGTTTTTCTGTAAAAGGCGTGTTTTTCATACTTATTTTTTAAAACGCGGCAAAAATAGCACTTTGACCTATACCAACAGCAAACCCCGTTTCACGAATGACGATTAACAGACCGAAGGGTTATATTATAAATAGCTAATATACAATGGATAGTAAAAAAAGAACTGGCATGAATTTCTGTATTGCACTGAGGTAATTCGTAATTTTGCCATCACACCCAAAACCAGTTTGCTGTGAAAAAGATAACCTGGCTGTTACCTCTGGTAGTAACTACCGTGGTAGTAAGCGCACAGAAAAAAAGCGACCGAAAAACCCTGACAAACCTGCAACAGCACATCAGCTACCTCAGCAGCGACAAGCTGGAAGGCCGCCTCACAGGGGCGCCCGGCGAAAAACTGGCTGCTGCCTACATCCAGAGTCAGATGCAGCAGATAGGCCTGCTCCCCATGGGAACAGACGGATACCTGCAAACCTTTACCGTAAAGGAAGGCCGTGAACCCGCGGCTAACTGCAGCTTTGAGCTGAATCATAAACCCCTGGCCGCCGGCGTACAATACATCCCCCTGCCGTTTACCGCCGCCAAAGCCGTGAAAGGGGAAGTGCTGCCACAGGCCAATGAGCCGGATAACATCTGGCTCATTAACGTGGCGGACCTGGACGCTGCTAAATACAAGTCCCGGCTGGACCTCTACAAACAACAGACAGCCGAGGCCGCGAAAGCCGGCGCTACTGGCATCATCTTCTTCAATGGCGCCGAAACGCTCCCGGAAATAAACAGCTGGCTGGAAAAAACTGAAACAGCCGCCCCCATACCGGCCGTATGGGTCAATAAAGACATCAGCAAAATCCTGGACGACGAGAACGCAAACAGCTTCCTCATCCAAATGGATATTGCCCTGCAACCGGTCAAAAGAACCGGTACCAATGTAATTGGCTACATAGACAATAAAGCCGCGCGCACCGTTATCATCGGGGCGCATTACGACCATCTTGGCTATGGAGAGGAGCACAACGGCTCCGCCAAAGGCAAGGTGTTATACCATGGCGCCAACGATAACGCCAGCGGCATCGCCGCCCTGCTGGAACTGGGCCGCCAGGTGAAAAGCGCTAAGCTGAAAAATACCAATTACCTGTTTGTTGCCTTCTCCGGAAATGAGCAATCCCTCAGCGGCTCCCGCTACCTGGCATCCCACAGCCCGGTGGACCTCAGTAAGGCCAACTACATGCTGAACCTCGACATGATTGGCCGCCTCAATACGACCAACGGTTTACAAATTGCAGGTATCGGCACCAGCCCTTCCTGGTCAAAACTGCTGGAGAACTCCGGCAGGGAAACGAAAGTAGTGTATGAAGCCAGCGGCGTTGGCAATTCAGATCACACTTCCTTCTACCGCAAACAAATCCCCGTTTTATTCTTTTACACCGGGATGGACGATTACCACCAACCGGAGGACAGCGCCGACAAGATCAACTACGAAGGCACCCTCACCGTGATGAAAGTGGTATTTGACCTGATCGAAAAAACCGATAACCTGGATAAACTGGCGTTTACCACAACCCCGGAACCTGCCACCGCCGCCATCAAATAGTCCAAAGCTGATGCTGATATACTAACGAATTTTATAAATTCGCAATTCGTTTGCTGCCCGGCTATGTGATAGGTGGACAGTATTGCGTAATTTGTAATTCGTAATCAAATTCCTGAATGGACGAAAAACTGGCGGTAGTTTACCGGTACTTTCAGCTGCTGGAGAACTTTTCAGTGGACGCGGCTGAATTTGCCAGCATCTTTCATCCAAATATCATTCAAACGGAATACCCCAACCAGATGTCCGGCGAAATCAAACAAAGGAATTTCGACATCATTCTGGAAAGCATGGCCACTACGCGGCTGATTCTCAAAACCCAGCACTACAACGTGCTAAAGGCCTTTGAAAACGGCAATACACTGGTGGTGGAGGCCGAATGGCGGGGAGAAATCGGGGTGGACGCGGGAAAATTTCGGCGAGGTCAGGTCATGAAAGCGTTTATTTGCACTATTATTGAGTTTCGCGACGGTAAGATCTACCGCCAGCGGAATTACGATTGCTACGAACATTAACATACAAGATATGGGAAAGATATTATCGTTTTTGGCCCTTGCAGCCGGACTGCTGTTTGCCTGTAACCCTCAACGCGAAGGCACAACTGACAGATCCCGGTATGATGTGATCACTGAAAAAAGCTACGTTTACCGGGAACATAAGCCGGCTCCCGGCCCGCTGACAGACTCTGTACTGGCCCTCAAGCAACAAATCACGGATTACCTGCAACAGCAGGGATTCAAACCTCATATGGCCGGCAAAGACAGCCTCCTGTTCGTAAGGTCCAACAACCAGGAAGTCATGATCGAACTGCCTGCACCACAGGATATCTGGGAAATGAATACCATCATCGTTTTCGATCCGGCTAAAAACCCGCTATTTATAAATCTCCACAAAGGAACTGCTCAATTAGATCATTACCTTAATAAATAATCCGGTTAACATTGGCCATCAGACAGCAAATAAAACTCACCGTAGACGCAGTGGTATTCGGATACATTCCCAAGGAAGGTATCGTGGTACTGCTGATCAAACGTACCATTGAACCTTTCCTGCACAGCTGGGCGCTTCCCGGGGGCTTCGTACGCGACGAAGAATCCCTCGAGCATGCCGTTACCAGGGAACTGCTCACCGAAGCCGGTGTGAACATCAACTACCTTGAACAATTATATACTTTCGGGATGCCCAACCGCGATCCCCGCGGCCGCGTAGTGTCTATCGCCTACTTCGGACTGGTCAACCCGACCAACTTCAAGCTGGCCGCCAGCTCCGACGCAGAAGACGCCTCCTGGTTCAATATCAAGGAACTGCCGGACCTCGCCTTCGACCATGCGACCATTATTGACCTGGCCGTAAAGCGACTCCGCAACAAAATCCGCTACGAACCAATCGGATTCGAGCTGCTCGATAAGAAATTCCCTATCGCAGACCTCGAAAAATTGTATGAAACACTGCTGGACAGGCCTATAGACCGCCGCAACTTCCAGAAAAAAATAAATCACCTGGGCATCCTGATCGCACATAACGAGAAGCAAAAACAGGTGTCGCAAGGCCGCCCCGCAAAGCTTTTCAGCTTCAACGAGGAAAAATATTTCCAGCTGAAAAAAGACGGAATGGCCTTCGAAATCTAGCCCGGAGATTATTTTGTGTATTTTTTACAAAAATTATTTTGGTAGATTCAAATACCTCATTATATTTGTGTAACAATTACACAAAATAGCTCGAAGATGCAAGTAACAAAGCCCACAGGAGTTATTATCGCCAGGTTCCAAACACCCGCCCTGCACGAAGGGCACCTGGAAATAATCAGACAGGTAAAGGAAAAGCACAACCGCGTTCTGATTGTGTTAGGCGTAAGCCCGGTAAAGGGCAGCCGCAAAAATCCATTGGATTATTATACCCGCGAACGAATGATCAAACAGCTGTTCCCGGAAATAATCGTGCTCCCGCTCAGCGATCAAAAGTCCGACAAAGTATGGTCCAACAAGCTGGATGAACTGCTCCATACGAACTTCCCGCATGAAACCTTCCTGCTCTACGGCAGCCGCGATAGCTTTATCAGTACCTACAGCGGTAAATATAAAACCCAGGCCCTCGCCCCCGTGAAGGACTACAACGCTACCGCCCTGCGCGAAGCGATTTCCGATAAGGTATTTGACACGGAGGAGTTCCGCGCGGGTGTTATCTACAGTACTTACAGCCTGTTTCCTGCTGTTTACGCTACCGTCGACATTGCCGTATTCCGCAACAATTATACAGAACTGCTGCTTGGCAAAAAGCCGAATGAAGGCGAATGGCGGCTCCCCGGCGGATTCTCCGACCCTACGGACGAATCTTTCGAGCTGGCGGCCAGGCGGGAGCTACAGGAAGAGTGCGGCGACTTTGAGGTAAGCCCCCTGGAATATGTGACCTCCCTCCGGGTGGACGACTGGCGCTACCGCAGCGAAACCAATAAGATCATCACCACTCTCTTTGCCACCAGCCTCGTTTACGGCGAACCCGCCGCTGGCGACGACCTGGAAGCGCTCCGGTGGATCAACGTAAAAGATATCCCACAGCTGATAGACGATGGCGTTATAACGGACACGCATATCCCATTGCTCCGCCAACTGTTCAATAAATACTTTACCCAAGCTTAAATTTTCCGGCCATGACAAAAGAAAATCTTATCCTCCTCGCAGACGCCTATAAATACTCTCACCATAAATTATACATTCCCGGTACTGAATACATCTACTCTTACCTGGAGAGCCGGGGAGGCAAATTCGATGAAACCGTGTTCTACGGGCTGCAGTACTTCCTCAGGGAATACCTGGAAGGAGTCGTAATAACGAAAGAAAAGCTGGATGAAGCCGGAAAGGAACTGCTGGAAGTATTCGGACGCGACGATATCTTTGACCGCAGCCGGTTTGAATATATTATTGAAAAACACGGCGGTAAGCTGCCCATCCGGATTAAAGCCGTGAAAGAAGGTACAGTCGTTCCCGTTAGGAACGTGCTGATGACCATCGAGAATACCGACCCCAGTTGCTACTGGCTGACCAACTTCCTGGAAACCCTGCTGATGCAGGTTTGGTACCCATGTACCGTGGCCACCGTATCCAGGGAGATTAAAAAAGTAGTGAAACAATATTACGAGCAAACTGCTTCCGCAGCTGCTTTCGCCGGTATCGACTTCGTGCTGAACGACTTCGGCTTCCGCGGCGCCAGCTCCGTGGAAAGCGCCGGCATCGGCGGCAGCGCCCACCTGGTGAGCTTCTCCGGAAGCGATACCATTGCCGGATCTACCTACGCTAAACGTTACTACCAGGCAAAAACCGCCCCCGGCCTTTCCATCCCTGCTACTGAACATAGCATTTGTACCCTGCTCGGCGAAGAAGGTGAACTGGAAATTTTCAAACACGTACTGAACACCTTCCCCACCGGAACTATCGCCTGCGTATCAGACTCTTACAACATCTTCCGTGCCTGCGAGCAGTATTGGGGCACTGAACTAAGGGACCAGATCCTGGCCCGCCAGGGTACGCTCGTCATCCGCCCGGACAGCGGCGACCCTGTACAAACCCTGCTGCGGGTATTCCACATCCTGATGGAGAAATTCGGGTACACCGTGAATGAAAAGGGATACAAGGTATTACCGCCGCAGGTACGCGTTATCCAGGGGGATGGCATCAGCTACAGCTCTATCCCCGGCATTTTTGCCGCGCTCGCGGAGGCCGGCATCAGCGCTGAAAACCTGGTGCTGGGCATGGGCGGCGCCCTCCTGCAACGGGTCAACCGGGACACCCAGGAGTTTGCGCTCAAATGCTCCTATGCCCAGGTGAACGGCCAGCACATAGACGTACAGAAAAGCCCTGTGGAACTGGACGCCCAGGGTAACCTGCGCACTTCCTCCAAGAAGTCAAAAGCCGGCAAGCTCAAACTGGTACTGGATAACGGCCAGTTTGCCACCCTCCGGGAAAATGAGCGCCCTGAACTGGAAGACCAGCTGATCACCGTCTTCGAAAACGGTCACCTCACCGGCAGCATCACCTTTGACGAGGTGAGGCATAACGCCAAACTTTAACAGTACCTTCAAATTCCCCCTGAGGATAAAAGGCGGGCCGCTTCCCACGGAGCGGCCCGCCTCATTTTAACATATCCGCTACCGTTATCGTTCTTTTTTAGCTATTTTTGAACGATTATTGATGAACTGTACTGTCACATCCCGCCCGGCGGGAGCTATGCCAAGCGCGATCACACTTTAGATATCAACATGCGACTAAAAATTTATAAAACTGTCATCCTATGAAAGTAAGTGGATACTCGTACATGCGCAACAGTTTTGCGTATGGCTACCCTGTTATTCAATCTATTACTTCCGTTTTACCGATCGTAGACGAATTCATTGCCGTTGTAGGTAAAAGTGACGACGGCACCCGGGAAGCCATTGAGGCCATCGGCTCGCCCAAAATCCGTATCATCGATACAGAGTGGGACCCGGCGATGACCAAAGGCGGAAAAATCTTCGCCCAGCAGGCCAACATCGGGCTGAAAGCCATTTCCCCGGATGCGGACTGGGCATTCCACATCCAGTCGGATGAAGTGATCCATGAGCAGGACCTTGCCGAGATCAGGCAGGCCATGGAGGATCACCTGGACGACAAGAAAGTGGATGGGTTCCTTTTCCCTTTCTACCATTTCATTGGCGACTACAAGCACATCGGGCCTACCCGGAAATGGCACAGTAAGGAAATCCGCATTACGCGTAACGATCCGAGGGTGTTCAGCTACCGCGATTCCCAGGGCTTCCGGCTCTATGAATCCGAGGCGGCTTACCTGGAAGATGAAAAGAAAAACGGCGTTAAGCTGAAAGTAAAAAAGCTGCAGGCCCGCATCTACCATTATTCCTACTGCCGTAATCCTTACCTGCTGGGAGGTAAGATCAAAAAATTCGGCAGCTACTACTCGCAGGGCAATACTTCCCCTGAATTCAACCAGGAAGCGGAGCCATTTGATTTTCACGGCGTAATCGATATCCTGGCGCCTTTTGAAGGAACGCATCCGGTAGTGATGGCGGAAGTGATTGCCCAGCAGAACTGGGAATTCAAATACGATCCTTCCCGGGGCAGGTTCAAACCCAGACACAGGGTATTGCACGAAATAGAAAAAATTACCGGCTGGCGGATAGGGGAGTATAAAAATTATAAACTCATCAGCTAAATCATCACGGCAACATATTAAAAACGGGCAGGGCACTCCTGTCCGTTTTTTGCATTTCAGGACAGGCGATGCCACCGGCATGGCCATTGCTTCATTTACTGCAAGGCCGCAGCACTAGCCTGCAGCAGCATTAAATCTTTCCCCCTATATATAAAAAAAAACAAGCCGGAATAAGAATATTCCGGCTATTACCTAAACCTACAACTGTTACACTGTTAGTAACAAGACTTAAATATGATCGGGCATACTGATATAATCAATCAGCCTGCGTTTTAGTTCATATGCGCTTCGCTTAAAGGCACCTCTTCGTAGGAGGCCACCATGCGCTGGCGGATGTAACGCTTTTTGGACAGCTTGCCGATGCCGAAGCGGGCCATGATTTTATCCACAATCATGTAGATCACCGGCACCACGATCAGCGTGAGGAACATGGAGCTGATCAGACCACCGATAATTACCCATGCCAGACCGTTGTTGATCGAAGCTACGCCGCCTGTTGCCAGCGCAATCGGCAACATACCGATCACCATCGCGATGGTCGTCATCAGGATCGGACGCAGACGCGCGTTGTTCGCATGAATCAGCGCATCAAACGTACTCTGGCCCTGTTCCTTCATCTGGTTGGTAAAGTCCACCAATATGATCGCATTCTTCGCTACGAGGCCGATCAGCATGATCATACCCAGGATGGTGAAGATGTTCAGCGTATTGTTGGTCAGCGCCAATGCCAGCAGGGCGCCGATTACCGCCAGCGGTATGGAGAATAATACAACGAATGGATAAATGTAGTTGTCATACAGTGCCACCATGATCAGGTACACCATTACTATGGAAATCAGCAAGGCAACGCCCAGCGTGCTGTTGGAATCACCCTGGTTTTCCGCATCCCCGCCAAAGAGATAGCTGACGCCTGCGGGCCTTTCCATTTTTTCCAGCTTAGCCTGGAACTCCTGTGTGACAGTACCGGAAGGGCGACCCATTACCTGCGACTGTACAGAAACAGAGGTGTTTTTATCGCGTCTTTCCAGGTGGCTGGGACCGGAGCCTTCGGTTACGGCTGCAAATTGCGACAATTTTATGAGTTGGCCTTTATTATTTCTGAATTGTATGTTGGCCACGTCTTCCAGGTTCTTCCTGTTGAAATCGTCGAAGCGGATGTTAATATCGTATTCATAGTCGCCCTGGCGGAATTTCACCTTGGAATCATCCGCCGTACCGCTGAAAGCTGTTTGCATGGTACCGCCCACATTATCCAGGGTGAGGCCCAGCGCGGCCATCTTATCCCGGTCCACCTGCACGTTGATCTCAGGGTTACCTTCTTCCACGGAGAGCTTCACCTCTGTGGCGCCAGGTACGGTTTTGAGGGTATCCATGGCGCGTTTGGCAAAGGCCATAACGCTGTCCAGCTCGGAGCCCATCACCACGAGTTCCACCGGCGCGCGTTCCGCGGTACCTAGGATGCTCACGTCAGTGGTTTTAACCTTTACGCCAGGCAGCAGGGCTTTGAGTTCCTTCTTGATTTTTGCCGCGTAGATGTCGGAACCCTCCGTACGCATTTCAGCCGGCACCATCATCACGGTGATCTCTGCTTTATACGCGGTGGATTGAGAGGTTCCGAAACCATCTTCCGAGGTTTGACCTACGGTCGTGATCAAACGGGTGATTTCGCTTTTCTTATTCAGGTAAGCTTCCGCTTTCCGGGTGTTCAGGTTGGACTGCTGTACAGATGCATCTTTCGGCATTTCCAGCATGACGATGAACTGGCCACGGTCGCCCTTAGGGATAAACTCCCCGCCGATGTAACCTTTACCTACCAGCATGAAAGACAGCACCAGCAGCAGGATGGAGAAACCGAGGGCATAACGCTTATGGTTCAACGACCAGCGCAGCAGGTCCGTCATCCAGGCGGTGAATTTGCTCAGTTGCTTTTCGAACCAGAGGATGAATTTTTCGAATACATTCTTACCCGTGATATGTTCCAGCTTACCGAAGCGGGAGGAGAGCAGCGGCACGATCATAAACGATGACAGTAACGACAGCATCGTGGAAATCATTACCACCACGCAGAACTCGCGGAGGATCTTGGATACCAGCTCGTTGGTTAAGGAGATAGGGAGGAACACCACCACGATTACCAGGGTAATGGAGGTTACGGTGAACCCGATCTCTTTCACCCCGTCAAACGCGGCGCGTACGCGGTTTTTACCCATCTCCATGTGGCGATAGATGTTTTCCAGTACTACGATCGCATCATCCACGAGGATACCTACCACCAGCGACAGCCCCAGGAGGGACATGAGGTTGAGCGAGAAGCCCATCAGCTTCATACCGATGAAGGTAGCCACCAGGGAGGCCGGGATGGAGATCATTACGAAGAGCGCACTGCGGATACTGTGGAGGAACAGGAGCATTACCGCCGCCACGAGGATTACCGCGAGGATAAGGTCATGGATAACGGAGTTGGCCGATTCCAGGGTAAACTCGGAGGAGTCGTTCGCCACGAGGATTTGCAGTTTGTTGGCTGCATACTCGTGCTGAATCCGGTCGATCGCCTTTTTCATTTCTTCGGATACCGTTACCGCGTTGGCATCGGTTTGCTTTTGCACCTGGAGGGCGATCGCGTTTACGCCGTCCACACGGGCAATACGTTCGGCGTCTTTCTGCGCGTCCTGAACGTCCGCCACGTCGAGCAGGCGTACCTGTGTGCCATCGTCGGTAGTTTTCACCACGAGGTTACGCAGCTGGTCTACGCTTTTATATTTACCGGCCAGGCGGATGAGTATCTGCTGGTCGGCGGTTTTTACCTTACCGGTAGGGAAGTCCATATTGGCGTTGGTGATGAGCTGGCGCAGTTCCATGATGGACATGCCGAATGCCTGTAACTTCTTTGGATCAACGTTTACCTGGATTTCGCGTTCCTGGCCGCCGATGAGGGATACCTGCGCCACGCCCGGCAGGCGGGAGAGGATAGGCTGTATCTTTTTGTCCATCAGATCATAGAAGGCTTTGTCGTCCATATTGGCAGTGGCAGACAGCGTCATGATCGGCAGGTCATCGAGGGAGAACTTATTCAGGGAAGGCGGCTTTGCGTCCCCCGGCAGGTCCGCCAGGATGGCGTTTACCTTGCGTTGCGCATCCTGCAGGGCAATGTCTACGTCGGCATCGTTATTCAGCTCAACGGTAATAACGGAGAGGCTTTCAGAGGATTTGGAAATAATCTTCTTTACCTTTTCCATGGATGCCACCGCATCTTCAATTTTTTTGGTGATCGTACTTTCCACCTCGTTAGGGGAGGCGCCGGGGTACACCGTGGAGATTGTTACGATCGGGGAGCTGAACTTAGGCAGTAGCTCATAGTTCAGCGCTTTATAGCTCATGATACCCAGCAAGGTGAGGATGGTAAATACCACCACCACGATGGTAGGTCTTTTTATCGATACTTCAGTAATCTTCATGTTCCAAGAGTTTGATCAGTCACCAGTTACGCATGTCTTATTTGGCAGCCTGCTGCACGGTTACCCGGGCGCCGTCGGTCAGGTTAATCTGTCCGCTGGTGATCACGGTTTCGCCGTCGTTGAGGCCTTCCCGTATTTCCACCTGATCGCCGATGATGCGGCCGGCAACCACTTTACGTTTTTTGGCCACATTGTTTTCCATTACATAAACTTCGTTGCTGTTAACGCCACCGATGAAGGCGGTGCGTGCAATGAAGATGGCTTTATCCGTTTCAGGGGAAGTGAAGTGCGCGGTGCCGTACATACCGGCTTTGAGTTCCTTATCGCTCATGTTGGCCACTTCCATTTCTACCGGGTAGTTCAGGGAGTTGTCGCCTTTGGCTGCGATGAAAGTGATGACTGCACTGTATTGGGTTTCGGGGAATACGGAAGAAGTTACGGTTACTTTCTGTCCTTTTTTGAGTCCGACCACCTGAGTTTCAGGTACGGCTACGGCCAGTTTCAGGCGGGTAACATCCACGATGTCAAACATTTTGTTACCTGGCGAGAGGTAGGCGCCCTGTTCCACGTATTTTTTGTTGATCACGCCGGAGATGGGCGCTTTCACGTAGGTATCCCTTACGCGGCGGCTGGCGGCATCGTAGCGGGTTTTAGCCAGGTCGTACTGCAGGCGGGCATCGTCTACCTGTTTCTGGGTAACGCCGCCGGTTTTGAAAGCGGCTTCGTAGCGGTCTTTATCTACTTTCAGCTGTTCGAGGTTGGCCCTGGCAGATTCGAGGTCGGTGTTGATGATTTCCCCGTCGATGTAGGCGATGGGCTGGCCCTGTTTCACTACGCTGCCTTCGTCGACCAGCAGTTTGGTAATACGGCCGGAGGTTTCCGCCAGGTAGGTGAGTTCACGTATAGGCGTGAAGTTACCGTTGGCGAGGAAGCCGTTGGCAAAATCGTTGCGGGATACTTTCTGTACCAGTACAGGAATATCGCCTATGTTGCTTTGTTTTACGAATTCGATTTTAGCTTCGTTTGCTTTTTTATTGGCGTTGAGTTTCCACATGATCAGTACCACCGCTCCAACAGTAACCAGTCCCCAGATAATTATTTTTTTCATCTGCAAATAGTTTGATTGTTTATGTCTTGCTTTTCAGCAGGTAATTTTTCGTTTATGCGTTTAGTTTAGAAGAGATTTCAGGTTGCCTTTACTTTTGATCATATCCAGTTCAGCGAGTTTATACTGCAGCAGGGCAGCGTTATAGCTGTTCTGGGCGTCGGTCAGCGAGGTTTCCGCGTTGAGCAGGTCCGTAAGGCCAGCCAGGCCGAGGCTGTAGTTATTCTGTGTGGAATAGTACACTTCGTTGGCCAGGTCCATATTCTCCTTCTGGGTTTGAATGGCGGTGATGTTGGTGCGCATGGCCAGTTTGGAATTTTCGTACTGGGTGTTGAGGGCCAGTTTTGTTTCGTCCATGGCGTATTTCAGCTGGCGGATGGCGACGTTGGCCTGGCTCACTTTGGAGCGGCGGCCGAACCCGTCGAAGATGGGCACGCGGAGCGACAGCCCTACTGCGGAGGTACCGTACCAGAGGGTGCTGTTCAGGTCGTTCTTGTCAAACATCCAGTGGTTACTCATCCCGTTGTAGGAGTATCTGCCAAAGAGGGAGAGGCTGGGGTAGTATTCCGCCTGGTAGGCTTTTTTCTGGAAGATTTGCAGTTCTTCCTGTTTACGCAGGACTTTCATTTCGGTTCTGTCTTCCAGGCTGATATCTTCGTATTGCAGCACCTGTGCGGCGGAGGACTCGATGTCTTTCAGGGAGGCGGCAGGTATTACAAAGGCGGATTCCAGCGGCATGCCCATTACCCTTTTGAGGTTATTGGTTTGCATGGCGTACTGGTTTAACAGCTGGATGCGTTGTGTTTGGTAGTTGGTGAGGTTTACCTTGATCCGGTCGAGGTCGATCTTTTTGGCGAGGCCGTTCTCGTACTGGGATTTGGTCACCGTTACCAGAGTGGATAATTTCTGCACGTTGGAGTCCAGGCTTTTGATATTTTCCTGTGTGATTAGCAGTTCATAGTAGAGCTGCGCCACGTTATAGATCAGGTCTTCGGTGGACTGTTGCGTTTGCAGTTTATAATATTCCTCACCGGCTTTAGCGGCTTTGAGGCCGGTAAATACGCTTTGGTTGAACAGTTGCTGGTTGAGTTCAGCGCCGGCGCTGGTACTGTATTTAACGCCAAAGGCTACTGCCAGGTTTTTACCCGGTTGTCCGATCACATCACCCGGGAGGATGGATTTTGCCAGTTGTAAGTTGTCCGTATAGTTGGCGTTACCGTTTATTTGCGGCAGTGCCTGGGCGCGGACTTCAGCGGTTTTAAACTTACCCATTTCCTCTTCCATTTTAGTTCTGGCGAGGCCCTGGTTATTATTGATGGCAAATTTCAATGCTTCCTGTAGCGTGAGAGGAGCCTGGGCATAGCAATGAGATACACCTATCCCCACCAGGAGGATAAGCGACAACTTTAATCGCTTCATACTGTTTAGATTAGCCTTGTAGTGTTTTTATACTTCTTCTTTTTTATGCAGATACTGGTATGCTACCTGTTGGCCTTGCGGGGAAGCGATACCCATGATATAGTGGGTGGTTACTTCCTCCATTACATGATGAATTTCGTACTCGTCCGCCGGATATTGAGATGGGTCAAAAGCTGCTTCCAGCTGCAGTTGGCGCATGCGGGCAACGATATCGATATCCAGGTTTTTACGGTACAGGCCTTCGGCGATACCACGTTTTAGATTTTCTTTTATGCTGTACAGGATACTTTCGGTCTTAAAACTCACTACTTCTTTCCAGGTATCCGGATGGTATTTTTCGATTTCGTAAAGCATGACAGGATTCAGGGTCCTGGCTTTGGAACGTATGAATTGCATTTGCTGCAGGTGTTCCTCGATGGCATTGGCGGATTCCGTTTGGTTGGCGGCGTTGAACCTGATGTGGTCATCCAGCAGTTCGCGCATGGATTCGCTGATCAGGGACTGTTTATCTTCGAAATGCTCGTACAGTGTTTTTTTTGATATGCCGCAGTCACGCGCAATATCGAACATGGTTACGCCTTTAACGCCGTATGATCTGAACATTTTCCTGGCGGCCTCCATTATCCTTTCTCTCACTACCATGGCTTCCGTTTATGCTTTTATGCCTTTTATAAATATTTCCAGTAATTGTCTTTGTTGTTCGATGATGGCTTCAAACAGCTGGTCATCGAGGTCGTTGTTGGGCGTAACTACGTCCGGCACGGTGAATCGGAGTCCCATCATGGCCTGCACGAGTATTTCGGCGGTTTTGTATGGGTTTTTGACTTTGAATTCGCCGGTGGTGACGCCGTATTTGATGATTTCCGCGTGGAGTTCGATGTCGCGTTTTTTAGCGGCGATCATTTGTTCCTGTACGCGGCTGTTGCTATCGTTGAGCAGTTTGAACAGTTCGAGCCGGCAGAATTTCATGACGAAGTTCCTGCGTATTTCGATCAGTTGGTATAATGCTTTGCTGGCCGATTTGGCGGTTCTGGCTTCTTTTTCCATTTCCTGGAAATAGGTTTCGCCAATTCTTTCCAGTACGGCCTGGTGCATCCCGTTTTTATCAGGAAAATAATAATAGAGGGATGCTTTAGAACAGCGAAGGTCGTCGGCGATCTCGTTCATGGTGGTTTTGCTGGCGCCGTAAATGGTAAAGCGCTTCAAAGCCGCCTCGAGGATCTTGTCCCGCATGTCATCTTTGTTCTCTGCTTGCATTAACTTTTTGACTTTTTTAGTTTCAGGGTCAAAATTAGACAGAATTTTGTAATAAGGGAAGGAGAAATTTGGTTTAACAAGGATTTAACTTTTTGAACTTAAAAGTCAGGAAGTCAGGAGGGGGAGGGTAAGGATTATTTTAGGGGTGGCGAGAGAGCGGCTGGGGGAGTGTTTATGGGGTTGGGCTGGCTGCCAGGGGGAAAGGCTGGTAAATTTTTTTGGGGGGAGATAATAATGCCGCCGGGGAGCAGGCTACGGAGCTTGTTTAATAGAGGCGAGGAGGCTGCCGGGGGCGAAATTGTAATTAATACGTATTAACCCACCTGTAAAACGCGCTGGTAAATGAATCTGAAAAGGTCAAAGCCTCAAGGATACTGGATAATCCTGCTCCAAAGAAACTTTCCGGGTTTACAAAATCACCAAACTTGATAAATCAAAACAGTTACATAAAACCACGTGCATCAAAACCACCTTCATCAAAACCACCTGCATCAATTCTCCCTGTAACAATCCACCTGTAACAGCACTCCCTTGACAAACCACTCTAAACAACCCCCTCTAAACAAACCACCTGAAACTAACCATCTTTAACAAACCATCTTCAACAAACCGCCTTCAACAAAAAAAGGAGCACCGGGGGGACGCCCGGTACTCCTTCTTATATATCCTTTCATGCCTTATTTCAATTTCGCCAGCGCTGCTTCGAGTTTCTCGAACATAGCCGGGATCTCTTCCTTCACGCAGGTGCCCACGCTGAGGCGGTACCATGGGGAAGCTTTATCGGCGCCGAATGCGGAGAACGGCACCAGTGCCAGTTTAGCTTCATTGAGGATGTAGGAGGTAACGGCTGCCTGGTCCGCCAGTACGGTACCTTCTGCAGTGGTTTTACCTGCCAGGTCAAATTTAATGGTCAGGTAGATGGCGGCCTGCGGAGCAATTGCGTCTACCTGGTAACCTGCTTTTTTCAGTTTATCAAAGCCTTCGTAGATTTTTACGAGGCGCTCTTCGATTTCGCCTTTGAAGTGAGCCAGGTATTTATCCACATTCTCTGTTTGTACGAGGTAGCGGGCAGCAGCTTTCTGTTCAGCCATTGGGCTCCATGCGCCTACGTGGGAGAGGATGGATTTCATTTTACCGATCACATGGGCAGGCCCTAAAGCCCAGCCAACGCGAACGCCGGTAGCGGCAAAGGCTTTACTCATACCGTCGATGAAGATGGTGTAATCCTTCATTTCAGGACGGAGGGAAACCGGGTTGTGGTGGTGTGTATCGCCGAAGGTCAGCACCCAATACATCTGGTCAAACATCACGTAGAGCGGCTTTTCGTCAGCTCCTCTGCGCTTGTTCTCGGCCAGTACCAGGTCGCATATCTCTTCCAGCTGCTGCTTACCGAAAGCGGTACCCGTTGGGTTCTGCGGGGAGCAGAGCGCCAGGAGGGTAGCCCCTTGCAGGAGCGGTTTCAGTTCCGCTGCGGTAGGCATGAAGAAGTTTTCAGGGGTGGTTTGCAGTACTACGTGTTCCGCTTCCAGGAAGTGGGTGTAGTGGTTGTTATTCCAGGAAGGTGTAGCATAAATCACTTTCTCGCCACGGTCAACGATCGTTCTGAAGGTAGCGTAAATGATAGGACGGCCCCCGCAGGAAATTACGATTTCCTTCGCAGGGTCATATTTGAGGCCCTCGCGGGCTGCAATAAATTCGCCCACAGCCGTTCTCAGCTCCAGGATACCATCCGCCGGAGGGTAGTTAGTCAGGTGTTCCTTATAGGCAGTTATGATTTCCTGTTCAAACTCAACCGGGATGGGGAAAACCTTTGGATCAAAGTCGCCGATGGTAAAGTTGTAAATCTTCTCGCCCTTGGCCTGCTTCTCCTTGATTTCGGCTGCCAGTTTGATGATTTCGGAACCTATCAGTGTTTCGGCTAAATGAGACAGTTTCATAACCTGCTTTTTTTGTTGGTTTTGGAAATTTTTTTCGCGCGGCAAAACTAACCCATTTGCATATAATTTAAAAGAAACAATTGATTCTTTTCATATTATCTAAGAAACAGCCAAAAAATCGTGTCGACATCTAATTAAGGCAAGTTTTTCACACAAAACATTCAATATTACACTATCCTGTAATGTGTGCAGCTACCCGGATAAGTGTGAAAAAAGGGGGGGATTAACGTGTATAAGATGTGACGAAATTAGGCTGATTGACAAAACTTTCTATCTTTGTTTACAGTACTTTTACACCTTTAATTCAGGTATCATGTGAACCCGCATGAATGTTTCAGGAAGGTGTTTACATAACCAACGAATGACAAGCAAACTTTTTAGATCATGAAATTTATTGTTTCTTCCTCTACTTTACTAAAACAATTACAACAGATCAGCGGTGTTATCAATTCCAATACGGTGTTGCCGATCCTGGAGGACTTCCTGTTCCTGATTGATAAAAACGAACTGACTGTAGTTGCCACAGACCTGGAAACTGTTATGCGGGTGAAGCTGGAGGTGGAAGCGAAAGAAACCGGAAGAGTTTGTATCCCGGCCAAAATTCTGATGGACTCCCTGAAGAACCTGCCTGACCAGCCGCTGACCTTCCACATCGATCTGAACTCCTACGCTGTGGAAATCACATCGGACAATGGTAAGTACAAGGTGATGGGCGAAAACCCGGAAAACTTCCCCAAGGAACCCGCTGCCGACGACACCACTTCCTTTACCATGACCGCCACCGGCCTGGTAACCGCGATCAACAAAACCCTGTTCGCTGTCAGCAACGACGATCTGCGCCCCGCAATGACAGGCGTGTTCTTCGAACTGGCGCCCAACAGCCTGACCTTCGTTGCCACCGACGCCCACCGCCTCGTGAAATACGTGCGGACGGACGTTAAATGCCCGCAGGCAGACACCTTCATCGTCCCTAAAAAGCCGCTGAACCTGCTCAAATCCCTGCTGCCGGACAACGATTCCGAAATCAAGGTTTCCTACAGTCACAACCACTTCTTCGTACAACACGAAGGCGCCCAGATGATCTGCCGCCTTATCGACGCCAGATTCCCGGACTATAAAGTGGTAATCCCTAAAGACAACCCGTACCGCCTGACCCTGGTGAAAAGCGATTTCCAAAACGCCCTCAAACGCGTAGGAGTATTCGCCAACAAATCCACCAACCAGGTAGCGCTCAATATCACCGGCAGCGAATTACAGCTCTCCGCACAGGACGTTGACTTCTCCTTCGAAGGTAACGAACGCATGAACTGCCAGTACTCCGGCGACGATATGCAGATCGCTTTCAACGCCAAATTCCTGATCGAAATGCTCGGCGCCGCCGAAGGCGATGAAATCAGCATCGAACTGGCCACCGCCACCAAAGCAGGTATCCTCAAACCTTCCGAAAAAGAAGAAAACGAAGACCTCCTCATGCTGGTAATGCCGCTCATGCTGAATAACTAATACGCCTACACTCCTTTAATATTTTGCTAAAAGTTTTTTGCTTGAGGCATTATGATAATACATAAAGCAATCTCTCCCAGAGAGGTTGCTTTTTTGTTTGCCCAGCGCGGCGCAGCGCCCTTTTTTAACTCCCCAAATAGTCGTAATTTTTCGCCAGGAAAAAAGGACAGTTAAACCGTTTTTAAGAATCAATACCACGTTTGTAATCATCAGCCCCCGGATAACGATGGCGCATATACGCAGCAATCACGACTAAGAAGGGTTCCATCCGTTATTATCCCGTAATTTTTCCCATATCCCATGCAGCGCAGGTTTTGTTGTTGGCCAGTTTAGTCCGCTAATATTCATTGATACCTATATACACCTGCATATGGTGAGCTTTTTTGAACATATTCCAACTCCCTGGCGTATGGCTATCATGCTCGGTGGCCTGCTCCTCCTGTGGATGCTGGAAGGGCTCATTCCCCGGTTTACCTTCCGGGGAAATAAATACCGCCATGCCGGTACCAACCTCTTCTTTACCCTCACCACAGCCGTTTTAAACACCGCTTTTGCCTTTGCCATTGTAGCCGCCTGCTTATGGACTACGAAGGCAAAATTCGGCCTCTTATACCTGTTTAACATGCCTTTATGGCTGCATACCATCCTAGCCTTGCTGCTGCTCGACTTTATCGGGGCCTACCTGGTACACCTCGTCCAGCACAAAACGGCGTGGATGTGGCAGTTTCATAAAATACACCATATCGATAAAGAAATTGACGCCACCACGGCCCTCCGCCATCACCCGGTGGAAAACCTCTTCCGGATCGCCGCCCTGCTGGCCGCCATCCTGGTGGCAGGAGTGCCCTTCTGGATGGTGATGTTCTATCAGTCCCTGTCGGTACTCATGTCCCAGTTCAATCATGCCAATATACACCTGCCCAAATGGCTGGATAATGGCCTCAGCTGGATCATCGTTTCCCCCGATATGCATAAGGTACACCACAGCCACTTCCAACCGGAAACGGACTCCAACTACAGCAATATTTTTTCAATATGGGACCGGCTGTTCGGCACCTTCAAAACCGTACCGGACACTACTGCCATTCAATATGGGCTGGATGAATATGAGGATAACAGGTATCAACAGATAGGACCATTGCTGAAAGTACCGTGGGATAAACCATAAAAAGACCGGACGGCTATATCATTGGAAAAAAAGGTATGCAAACAATCAAACGCTTTAAAACAACATATATGCAACACTCAACAACCCTTACCAAAACAGCCTGTATCAGTTCCCTCATTATCGGGGTGATGTCCGCGGCATTCGCATTCATCACCAAAACACCCGCTAATGCTGTGGTATTGGGCGCCGCCGCCATCGTACTGGGGTTTGTATCCCTCTACATCGGCAGAAAAAACATCCAGGACATGCAATTGGCCACTGCCGGCATCTTCATGGCCGTTGTTGGATGCCTCGTGGGATTATGGCAGATTTACAACTGATGAACAATGAGGTGTTATTTGCTGCGGCGATAGCGCTCCGTATAGCCTTCCGCCGCCTTAACAGGAAATAATACAAGTGAAGTATCCGTAAGCTCCCTGATAATAGTTGTATCCACAATGGTAGCGGTGTCTTTGACGCCATCCGAATGATTCCAGAGCAGAAGGGTGTCGCGTATCACCTGCCATCGCTCATATACCAGCGTGTACATGTTGATGGATTTGGCCACACCGTTCTTCTTCAATTGAAAACCCTGCATCTCCTTGTCCAGGCCCTGTACGGGCTGTATCCACTTTCCTATGAGCTTAGCTGTATCAATATGCAGCGTATCTGCAACAGCGGTAGTGCTGTCGGAAACGATGGCGTTACTGCTGTCTGCAATACTCAATAAACTGCTGTCGTGAACATACTCCTCCTCGTGCTTCCCCCCGTTGCCACACCCTGCCATTCCAGTTACCACCGCCAGCAACAATACTTTCTGAAATATTTTCAACATGCACTAAAAATACAATAGTTAACAGAATTACCAACCCAATATTAATATTTAGAAAATTATCTTTTCAGAAAAATATCACTACATTTACGGCCACTTTAGGGGTGTTTATGCCTGCCGGCATAAGCTGAGATGATACCCTCAGTACCTGAAGCAGTTCATACTGCCGTAGGGAAAAGTACACTGAAACCTCCTCATCTGCCACACATCCTTAAAGTTTATTGTTCACCAATTAAATTTCCATCCTCATGGAAGTACTTGTCAACAATAAACTTTATGCGGTGCAGCCGGGTACCACCATTGCTGCACTCTTACAGTTTATTCAACTAGCCAGCCACAAAGGCATCGCCGTTGCCGTCAACAACCAGGTCATACCCAAAAACAGCTGGGATAGCCAGGCTTTGTCCGCCGCGGATAACATCACCATCATCCGCGCCACACAAGGCGGATAAGTAATTCACTTTTTCGTATGCCCGTTTCCGTTATTACATAACGGACAGGAATCCTATTGACTTTAAATTATTCTTTTTATGCAACCACAAACACCCGTTAGCCGGGCTCCATTCCCCGCGTCCGAAAAAATCTACGTCCCCGGAAAAATTCATCCGGTGCAGGTAGCCATGCGCAAAATCACGCTCACGCCCACCCGCCAGCATAACAGCAAAAACACGATTCCCAACGAACCGGTAGTCGTGTATGATACCAGCGGCCCTTATACGGACGCGTCTGTCGACATCGATATTAACCACGGCATCCCCCGTATCCGCGAACAATGGATCGCCAACCGGAACGATACCATCCAGCTCCCCGGCAACTCCAGCGCATACGCCCAAGGCTTGTCCGCCTCCCAGCTGCCCGGTATGACCCACGATATCAAGCCCCGCAAAGCCAAACCCGGCGCTAACGTCACGCAACTCTACTACGCCAAACAAGGCATCATCACCCCGGAAATGGAATACATCGCCATCCGCGAAAACCAGCTCCTGGAAGCCCTTCCGGACGACCGGCTGCAACAGCACACAGGCAACAGCTTCGGCGCACGCACCCCGAAGAAATTCATCACCCCGGAATTCGTCCGGGAAGAAGTAGCCGCCGGCCGCGCCATCATCCCCGCCAATATCAACCACCCGGAAAGCGAACCCATGATCATCGGCCGCAACTTCCTCGTGAAAATCAACGCCAACATCGGCAACAGCGCCGTCACTTCCAGCATCGCCGAAGAAGTGGAAAAAGCAGTCTGGGCCTGCCGCTGGGGCGCTGATACCATCATGGACCTCAGCACCGGCAAAAACATCCATGCCACCCGCGAATGGATCATCCGCAATTCCCCCGTCCCCATCGGCACCGTTCCCATCTACCAGGCGCTGGAAAAAGTGAACGGCAAAGCGGAAGACCTCACCTGGGAACTGTTCCGCGATACGCTCATTGAACAGGCGGAACAAGGGGTGGATTATTTCACCATCCACGCGGGCGTGCTGTTACGCTATATACCGTTAACGGCTAAACGCACCACGGGCATCGTATCCCGCGGCGGCTCCATCATGGCCAAATGGTGCCTGGCCCACCATAAAGAAAACTTCCTCTACACGCACTTCGAAGAAATCTGCGAAATCATGAAAGCCTACGACGTCTCCTTCTCCCTCGGGGATGGACTACGCCCCGGCAGCATCGCGGACGCCAACGACGCCGCGCAGTTCGCCGAACTGGAAACCCTGGGCGAACTCACTAAAATAGCCTGGAAGCACGATGTGCAGGTGATGATTGAAGGCCCCGGCCACGTGCCCATGCAACTCATCAAAGAGAATATGGACAAGCAGCTGGAATGCTGCCAGGAAGCGCCGTTCTATACGTTAGGCCCCCTTACTACAGACATTGCCCCGGGATACGATCATATCACCTCCGGCATAGGCGCCGCCATGATAGGCTGGTTCGGCTGCGCCATGCTCTGCTACGTAACGCCGAAAGAACACCTGGGCCTGCCCAACAAGGAAGACGTACGCCAGGGCGTGATTACGTATAAGATAGCCGCCCACGCGGCCGACCTGGCCAAAGGCCATCCCGGCGCGCAGGTGCGGGACAATGCCCTCTCCAAAGCCCGCTTCGAATTCCGCTGGGAAGATCAGTTCAACCTGTCCCTCGATCCGGAAACCGCCCGTTCCTACCACGATGAAACGCTGCCGGCGGAAGGCGCCAAAATCGCGCACTTCTGC
This sequence comes from Chitinophaga sp. CB10, assembly GCA_001870995.2. Taxonomy (GTDB): domain Bacteria; phylum Bacteroidota; class Bacteroidia; order Chitinophagales; family Chitinophagaceae; genus Chitinophaga. The sequence goes on along the minus strand of MLAV02000003.1, from coordinate 405,328 downwards.
TCCATGTGCGGCCCGCACTTCTGCTCCATGAAAATCACGCAGGAAGTACGCGAGTTTGCCGCCGCCAAAGGGCTGGACGAAAAAGAAGCCATCAGCGCCGGTATGCAGGAACAGGCCGCCTCATTCAAAGCGGCAGGAGCGGAAATCTATTCAGCCTTAAACAGCGAAGCATGATATGGGTGATCACCTCCCCCGAAGCGGTGGCTGACGAGGCATTGCTGATACAGGAGCTGGTAGCCGCCGGCGCCGACCGGATACTACTGCGCAAACCGCAGTGGCAGGCGGACCAGTACCGGCAGCTGCTCGACACGATAGACCCGAAGGTATATCCGCAGCTACTCATCCGCGATAACTGCTGGATATACAACAACTACCGGCTGGCGGGCGTCCACTGGAGCGGCAAAGCCAAAGCGGGCCTCAGCCCGCAGCAACTGCAGAACTGGGTGAAAAATCATCCCCGCAGCAGTACCGGCGTACATGACCCTGGCGAACTGGCTGCAGCCGGGCAATTGTTCGATTGCCTGCTGCTCAGCCCTGTGTACGCCGGCATCTCCAAACCCAACCAGGGCCCGGTGTTCACAGGTTCCGTTCCTGCAACTGCTGCCACCGTATTGGCTCTGGGAGGGGTGGATGTGCATAATATCCACGCGCTCCCTGCCCGCGGATTCAACGGCGCCGCCGTGCTGGGAGCCATCTGGCAACAGCCGCAACAGGCCGTCAGCAAGTTACTGGCGCTGAAAAAAAGCTGGCAGGATGCGGGGTATGCCGCTCCTGACGAAAATCATTGACTATAACTATTACGCCTAAACGCCGTTGCAAATACCATTCAACATGGAAGAAATCATCCAAACCACGCAACCATTCGCATTAACCATCGCCGGGCTGGACCCCAGCGGGGGCGCGGGCTTGCTGGCCGATATCAAAACCTTCGAACACAACGGCGTCTACGGCCTGGGCGTTTGCAGCGCCCTCACCATGCAAACGGGCGCCCGGTTCCTCGGGGTGGAGTGGGTACCGCTGGACCAGATCATCGCGCAGGTAAAGCCTTTGCTGCAAACCTACCCGGTGGCCTGTTGCAAGATCGGCATCGTGCAGGATGTATATACCTTATCCTCCCTGGTGCATCAGCTGCTGCAATGGCAACCGGATATCAGGATCGTGCTGGACCCTGTGCTGAAAGCCACTGCCGGCTTCAGCTTCCACGGCATCCTGCAATGGGAAGCCTGGAAACAGGTGTTTGAAGCCATCTACCTGCTTACGCCTAATTACGAAGAGGCAAAGCTGCTCACCGGCTACAACACCGGGGAAGAAGCGGCGGCAGTAATGGCACAGTGTTGCCACGTATTGCTCAAAGGGGGGCACCACCCGTTACAGGCAGGTGTGGATACCTTGTACTCCCCATCTCCCCAAAAAATCCTCCCGGGCACTGCGGCCGTTACCGCCAAACATGGTTCCGGCTGCGTGCTGTCTGCCGCAGTTACGGCCAACCTCGCCCGGCAGCAATCATTACTCACCGCATGTACTAACGCGAAGGCATATACGGAAAAGTTCCTTTCCAGCAATGCCTCTCCATTAGGCTTCCATGCACCATTAAACTATTCCATTTCATGATCAACAGATTACAATACATCTCGCAGGGCGCTACGCCGGCGGACCACCTGACCAATATCAGCAGCGCCTGCGACGCAGGCTGCACATGGATACAGCTGCGCATCAAAGACCTGCCGGCGGAGGAACTCATGCCGCACGCCATTGCCGCAAGGCGCATCACGGAGCGCTACAGCGCCACGCTGATCATCAACGATCATCCTTCCGTGGCAGCAGCCGCCGGTGCGGACGGCGTGCACGTAGGCCTGGAAGATAACACGGTAGCGGAAGCCCGGCGGATAGCAGGGGAGAAGATGATCGTAGGCGGCACGGCCAACACCTGGAGGCATATCGCCAAACACCAGTCGGACGGTGCAGACTACGTAGGCCTGGGCCCTTACCGCTTTACCTCCACAAAAAAGAAACTCAGTCCCATCCTCAGCCTCATCGGCTACCAGGAAGTGATGCAAAAATTAACCACTATGGGCATTAACATCCCGGTGATCGCCATCGGCGGGATAGTGACGGAAGATATACAGGGCCTGCTGCGGGCAGGGGTTCACGGCATTGCAGTGAGCGGACTGATTACCAACGCGCCGGACAAAGCCCTGCTGGTCGACCTCCTTTACAAACGTTTAAATACACCATTCACATGCAACCTTTAACCATAGCCGGCAGGCAGTTTCAATCCCGCCTCTTTACCGGTACGGGAAAATTTTCCTCGGCAGCGCTGATGGAAGAAGCGCTCCTGGCCTCCGGTTCCGAAATGGTGACCGTGGCCCTCAAACGCGTGGATATGCAGCAGCAGGCTGACGACATCCTTACCCACCTCCATCATCCGCATTTGCACCTGCTGCCCAACACCTCCGGCGTGCGCACGGCGAAGGAAGCCGTATATGCGGCACAGTTAGCCCGCGAAGCGCTGGAAACCAACTGGATCAAGCTGGAAATCCATCCTGATCCCCGCTACCTGCTGCCGGACCCTATCGAAACCCTGCTGGCCACCGAAGAGCTGGCAAAGCTGGGCTTTGTAGTGCTGCCATATATCCACGCTGACCCCGTGCTGTGCAAACGCCTGGAAAGCGCCGGCACGGCCGCCGTGATGCCCTTAGGCGCTCCCATAGGCAGCAACAAGGGGCTTAAAACATTCGATTTCCTGGAGATCATCATCCAGCAAAGCAAGGTGCCCGTGATCGTGGATGCCGGCATCGGCGCGCCATCCCACGCTGCCCGGGCCATGGAAATGGGGGCGGACGCCGTGCTGGTCAACACGGCTATTGCCGTCGCAAAGGCCCCGGTACAAATGGCGCAGGCGTTCAAACTGGCCGTGGAAGCCGGCAGGCAGGCATATGAATCCGGATTGGCCGCAGCGTCCCGCCAGGCCATAGCTTCCAGTCCGCTCACAGCCTTCCTCGACGAGTTTTGATTTTAAACAAGCAACTATGTTCACTGAAATATTCACCCGTCATAATTGGGACGAAGTAAAAGCCGGCATATACGCCAAAACCGCTTCGGACGTGGAACGCGCGCTCGCCGCGCGCCGCCGCACGCTGGACGATTTTGCCGCCCTGATCAGCCCGGCCGCCGCGCCCTACCTGGAAGAGATGGCGCGCATCAGCCACCAGCTCACCCTGCAGCGCTTTGGCAACACGATGCAGCTCTACATCCCCCTGTACCTGTCCAACGAATGCCAGAACATCTGCACCTATTGCGGCTTTAGCCTCAACAACAGCATTGCCCGCAAAACCCTCGGCGCGGGGGAAATACTGCAGGAAATCAACGCTATCAAGGCCATGGGCTTCGATCACGTACTGCTGGTTACCGGCGAGGCCCAGCAAACCGTGGGGCTCGACTACTTCCGCAAGGCGCTGGCACTGGTACGGCCGCATTTTTCCAACATCTCCATGGAGGTGCAGCCGATGGACGAGGCGGATTACCGGGAGCTGATCCCCCTGGGCCTGTACGGCGTGCTGGTGTACCAGGAAACCTATCATCAGGCGGACTATAAGCTGCACCACCCCAAAGGGAAGAAGTCCAACTTCCGCTACCGGCTGGAAACGCCGGACCGCCTTGGCAAAGCGGGCATCCACAAAATGGGGCTGGGCGTGCTCATTGGACTGGAAGACTGGCGTACGGACAGCTTTTTTACCGCCCTGCACCTGCAATACTTGGAGCAAACCTACTGGCAAACGAAATACAGCATTTCCTTCCCGCGGCTGCGGCCATTCAGCGGGGGGCTGGCCCCCAAAGTGGAGATGAGCAACCGCGAGCTGGTGCAGCTCATTTGCGCTTACCGCCTGCTTAACCAGGAGGTAGAGTTAAGTATTTCCACCAGGGAAGAGGAGGCATTCCGGGACCGGCTGGTAAAGCTGGGAGTAACGGCCATGAGCGCCGGCAGTAAAACCAACCCGGGGGGTTACGTGGTAGACCGGCAGTCCCTCGGGCAGTTCGAAATTTCCGATGAGCGCTCCGCCGCTGAAATCGCTGAGATGCTGCATCAGCAAGGCTATGAGGCTGTCTGGAAAGACTGGGATCCGTCTCTGGCAATATAAAAGGAGAGGGTGGAAGAAACCGCCCTCTTTTAGCTTTTCATAGATGGTCTAAAATATATTACTAAGACTTCTCTCAATCGACGTAAATATAAGTAAGCTCTGCAATAATATCGCAGAATGAACAAACTGAACAGCAGCACCCCTGAATGAACAAAAACCCGGCATGCTGAATAAGATTGTCAAAATGATACGCAAATTGCAGGCGTAAAAAAGGCTGCCTCTACCTGGTAGAAGCAGCCCTGTACCTAAAATCCCGTAGTTGCCATATTACTTATGAAGATAAGTATGATTGGAATACCGTCTGCTCAAATGTAGGCTGGTATTCCTGAACAACCATGCAAAACGGTGGAATGAACAAAAAGAACAACATGCATAATGCTGCACAAAACGACCGGCTAGTGATTGATCTTTTCGACGTCTCTGCTGGCCTTGATGGTATCGTGCGCCTTACGCAGCGAAGCAGCCTGTGATGCAATCAGTTCCCTAAGGGTGTACGGCATGGCCGTATCTGATTTCAGGGCTTCTTCGTATGCCCGTTTGATGGCGTCTTCCCCGTATTCGCAGGAGGATAATATGGCATAACGGTCTTCACCGGTAAATGCAATTTTCATATCCATCCACGTGCGGTAGAGTTTACCGGACATGGTTGAATCGGTCTGTGGTTCATCGCCCAGTTTCAGCAACTCTGCATTTAACTGTCGGGAATATTCCTCACTTTCCTGTTGCAGGCGTTTGAATAATATCTGAAGGTCCGCGTCATCCGTAGCATCGAAAGCCTTCTGGTATCCTGCTACCCTGTCGTTATTGATTTTCACCAAATCATTCAAAAGTGTTTTAAGATTTTCCTGCTGTTGCATAATCAATAAAGTTTTATGGTCACGAATATTTGTTTGCTGACGCAGGTAGTCCAAAAATGCGACCATTTCGCGCAAACGCTTTATTCTAACGGGTTTGCGCACGACACCGTCCGGCTTGCCACTGTCCTATTTTTTCCCGCATGGTGGAACCCCATCCACAATTAATGGAGTCGCGCACGCGCTACTATTTTATAATGAATATAATGCAGATTGGCACGCATTTTCCAAGGGTTATAATGAATCAAAATTATGACATATGAACAGCTTATTGTATTTAATCGCAGTAATACTGGTAATTGGATGGGTACTCGGATTTTTCGTTTATTCCGCAGGTTCCCTCATACACGTCTTGCTTGTTCTGGCCATCATTGCCATATTGATCAACATCATCAGAGGCAGGGCGGTTTAATATATTTTCACACCCTCACGTAAAGGCCCTTTAAATGCTTTATCAAAAGTGTTTAAAGGGTTTTTTTTGTAGAGAAGATTTATCGCTGCTTCAAAAATAAGTTAGGCGTCCAAACCAATATTGCACGTTTGCCGTATGTCTTAATCAGGCATGCCGCAAAGCCGCTACCAACCATCCGGTAAAACGCTTTCACAAAAGTCCTCCGGTACCGAAACCAGTTCTCTTCAGCGGAACGCGGCGCGGGTTAAGAGTTTTATACAATTGCTATATTGTTGGTCAATTTGGAGTGACGGCTGGTGCATCCGCACCGGCCTGTCTTATTTATTCGATAATGGAGTAAATTGCCGCCATGAAAAAGAACCTGGCTTTTTGCCTGCTCATTGCGCTTACTTTATTTGCCTGTACTACCACCCGTAAAACGGTCCGCACGCCGCCGGCAATCGGGCAGCTGCGGCTGATAGGCAAGCAGGTGATCCCGCATCGCCTGCTGTTTGAAGGGGCCGTCACCGGCGGCCTTTCCGGCATTGATTACGATCCGGCGCGCCAACAGTACTACCTGATTTGCGATGACCGTTCGGACCTGAATCCGGCGCGCTTCTATACCGCAAAACTCTACTTCAATGAACATACTTTCGATAGCGTAAGGATCACGCGCGTTACTACCTTATTGCAGGCAGACGGCAAGCCTTACCCGAATAAATTCTCCAACCCCGCACGCACGCCGGACCCGGAAGCGCTGCGCTATAATCCCAGGTATGACGCCATGGTATGGAGCAGCGAAGGGGAGCGGATCGTCAACGCAAAAGATACCATTCTTGCTAATCCCAGCCTTACCCTTATTCATACAAACGGGCAGTACATCGATACATTTGCGCTGCCGGAGATCTTCCGCATGCAGGCCTCCGGCAATGGCCCCAGGCGAAACGGCGGCTTTGAAGGCCTGGCCTTCTCCCCGGATAACAAACAAATGTTCGTCAGCCTGGAAGAGCCGCGCTATGAAGACGGCCCCCGGTCTGACGTGGGCGTGCACAATGCCGTTACCCGCATCCTCCGGTATGATATGGCCACAAGGAAACCACTGGCCCAATATGCTTACCAGCTGGACCCCGTGGCCTATCCACCCGTATCGAAGGATAGCTTCCGGATCAACGGCATCGCCGACATTTTATGCCTCGGCGCTGATAAGCTACTCGTGTTGGAGCGTTCCTTTTCGGTCGGTGTTCCATCGTGCACGATCCGGCTGTACGTTGCCGATTTGGACGTAGCCACTGACATCAGCGGCATTAGATCTCTCTCCCAAACCCCTAATTTTAACCCGGTAAAAAAGCGGCTCTTATATAATTTCGAAACCCTGGGGACTTACATAGATAATATCGAAGGGGTCACCTTTGGCCCGGTATTACCCAACGGCCACCCCAGCCTCGTGTTTGCGGCGGATGATAATTTTTCCCCTGCGGAGGAAAGCCAGTTTTTCGTTTTTGAGGTAATCCTCTAAACAAGCGGACGCAATTACTGTTACTAGTGTAAAACCTCTCGTTATGAAGTACCTGACACTGGTAACAGTTTTGCTCTTTCTCTGCACTATTGCCTGCAAACAGTCCCCGAAAAAACAAAGCACTGTCGATTCCACCCTTACTGCCGGCGGCGTCACGGAAGGCCAATGGGTCACCTACAGCGGCACCCTGCCCTGCGCGGACTGCGGGGGCATCATGACCAAACTCTCCATCAACGAAACGGAAACCGATGGCAACAGGCGTTATAAACTGACGGAAACCTACCAGGGCACGCAGAATGGCGACCAGTCCTTCAACTCCGAAGGCAATTACGCGCTGGTGAAAGGCAGCGCCAGCGACCCCAATGCCCAGGTGATTGTACTGAATCCTGACAAGGATAAAAACCTGCAACGCAACTTCCAGAAGGTAAGCGCGGACGAACTGCGCATGCTCGACGGCGATCAGAAAATAATCCAGAGCAACCTGAATTATACGCTGAAGAAACAATAAAATTTACCTTAAATTGAGCCTCATCATCCAGCAAAATTATTGACCAACTCTATGAGGCGTATTTTCGGTGGTTTGTTCTTCCTGTTGTTATCTCTGGCTGCCCATGCTAAGGGCAAACCGTATATAGACAGTATCCTGCATGTACTGAACCAAACGATCGAACGCGCTGCGGCCTACGACTCCGTTAAGATTAAAAAGATTGACAGCATCAGGCGTCAAATGCCGCAGGGCAGCCCGGAGCTAACCTACAATTATTACCAGGAGCTGTACGAAGCGTATAAAGTCTTCAACTTCGATTCGGCGTTTTCCTACGGCGCCAAAATGCAACAACTGGGTCACCAGCTGAATGATCCCGTGCGCATTGCCAACGCTAAAGTCAAACTGGGATTTATACTGCTCTCCTCCGGGATGTTTATGGAAGCATCCGGCTATATCAATACCATTTTCGTAAACGGGATGCCGGACGAGGTGCGGGTCGAGTTCTTCAAACTCAAAAGCCGGTTCTATTCCGATATGGCGGCCTATAACCAGGACCGTTTTTTTAGTCCGGAGTACATGCGCCAGGCCATTGTGTATATGGACTCCGCCCTGCAGCTGATGGACTCCACCAGCTTTGAGTACCGGTTCCATAAGGCCGAACAGCTATATAAGCGGGGCGACATCCTGGGCGCGCTGGCCACCTTCCCCGACCTGAACGATCCTAACCTTACCGAGCGGCAGGTAGCAGTGGCCGCCTGTAGCCTCGGCTCCATGTACCAGAAAAATCAGCAGCGGGATACGGCCATCTACCTGATGGCCCGCTCCGCTATTGCCGACATCCGGACCTCCACGAAAGAGACCATGGCCGCCTATACCCTGGCTACCTTTTTATTTGAGCTGGGGGATATAAAAACCGCGTCGCGGTATATTGAGCGGGCCATGACGGAGGCCGTTTTTTACGGGGCCAGGCAGCGCAAGGTCATGGTCAGCAATATCCTCCCCATTATAGAGGAGGAACGCATCAACACCGCCGAGCAGCAAAACCGCTCCTTAATAATATATGCAGCGATCGTTACCCTGTTGTTCCTGGCGCTGGTGGCCATGACCATCATCGTTTTCCGGCAGATCAGGAAGCTCAAGCAGGCGCAATTAGCCATCACGCAGGCGCATTTGCGACAACAGGAGGCCAATAACCAGCTGGAAGAGGCCAATAAGATTAAAGAGGAATACATCGGCTACTTCTTTAACAGCAACGCCAAATACATCGGGAAAATCGAGAAGATCAAACAGATGCTCGAACAGAAACTGGCAGAGAGTAAAAGCCCGGCCGATTTCCGCTTCCTCATCAATTCCATCAACGTGCGGCAGGAGCGGGAAGAGCTGTTCACCAACTTTGACCGGGTGTTCCTCCGGATATTCCCCCATTTTGTTGACGAGTTCAACAAACTATTTGACGCTGACAACAAAGTGCAATTGAAGGAAAACGAGCTCTTAAATACCGATTTACGCATCTTTGCATTGATACGTATAGGCATCACCGATAACGAGCAGATCGCCCGGATCCTGGAATATTCTGTGAACACGATATACGCGTATAAAACCAAAATCAAGAAGCGGTCCCTGGTGCCGAACGAGGAGTTTGAAGACCGGATTATGGCCATAAAAGCCCTTTAAAAGCCTTTAAAAACGGCGGATGTTGTCGATATTTTCAAAAAATATATTCGTTTTTATTTTATTGATTTTGAACCCTTTAATTAAAATAATATAGATTTTGTGGTCAATATTTTCTATATTTTGTCTTTATAAATTGTTAGCCTGAGAACTGATAATTTACTTTGATCTTAGGAACAAATTCAACAACCAAAAAACTAAAAGGAAAACTGACTTAATTTATTCACCACGTTAAAAATTCCATTATTTAATTGAGCCTGATGATATAAATCCACGTAAAAAAAATAAAGGCATTGCCTTTTAACAGCATCATCACGTTCGCTTGTCAGAAACTCTATTTCGTTCACATTTATCAGCAATCCACGTAACAGTACTTGTTTCATTACTGAATCAAAATTCCATTTTATGACCAAATCACGACTCCTTCGCCTCTTTATTGCGGTGTTTGCGGTGTTGGTGCAAAGCGTAGCCTTTGCCCAAAACAAAAGCTTTACCGGTAAGGTTACGGACGAAAAAGGCGCTCCCATCCCGGGGGCTACCATTGCCGTTAAGGGCACCAAATCAGGAACCGCAACAGATCCTGAGGGTAATTACAAACTGGCCAGCATACCGGCCAATGCCACACTTGTCATCTCTTTCGTTGGCTATAAGACGCAGGAAGTAAGCACTGCCGGTAAAACCTCGGCGAACATTACCCTGCAACCTGAAAGCTCCACCCTTTCCGATGTGGTGGTAGTGGGTTATGGTACCACCCGTAAAAAGGACCTCACCGGCGCCGTTGCGTCCATCAAGGCGGCGGAATTTAACCGGGGTATCACTACCGCCCCTGATCAGCTGATCCAGGGTAAGGTATCCGGCTTAATGATCCTCAACAACAGCGGCGCGCCTGGCGCAGCCACTACCGTACGCATCAGGGGCCTTAGCTCCGTGCGCAGCGGCAACCAGCCCCTCTACGTGATCGACGGGGTACCATTGGACGGCCGCGTTGCCCGCCCGGGTGTGAATGCCGCCGGCCTGGGTCAAACCCCGGATGCCAACCCGATGAACTTTATCAACTCCCTGGACATCGCTTCCATGGACGTGCTGAAAGACGCTTCGGCTACCGCCATCTATGGTTCCCGCGGTAGCAACGGGGTGATTATGATCAACACCAAAAAAGGCTCCGCCGGCATTGCCAGGGTGGATGCCAATTATTCCGCCGGCTTCAGCAACATCATGAAGAAGCTGGAAGTGCTGAATGCGGATGAATACCGCTCCGCGCTGAAGGAATACAACCTCACCTCCGGCGACTATGGTTCCAGTTCAGATGGTATGGGGTCCATCCTCCGTACCGGCGTATCCCAGAACTTCCACGTAGCGCTCAGCGGCGGTAATGAAACCGGCCGTTACCGGGCTTCCTTCGGTTACCAGGACCAACAGGGTATCATCCGCAAAACAGGTTTGAAAAAGATCACTGCCACGCTGAATGGCCAGAATACCTTCCTCGCCAAAAACCAGCTGGGAGTAGATTATAACATCATGGCGGCGCAAACCCTGGAAACGCTGGCGCCAATCAGTAACGATGCCGGCTTCACGGGCAGCCTTATCGGCCAGGCGCTGCAATGGAACCCGACTATGGCTTTGCGCAAGGCAGATGGTTCCTTCAACCTGCTGGGCGCAGGCAGCTCCATCAACCCGCTCGCCATGTCCAAAGCCTACGACGATAACGCCAATATTACCTACATCCTCGGAAGCGTATCCCCTTATTTCAAGTTTAACGATAACCTGGAACTGCGGGCCATGTACAGCCTGAACCACCAGGTGGGTATCCGTAAAACGCAAATTGCTTCCTTTATCAATATTGCCGGCGTACAGGACCTGGGCCAGGCATACTATGGTAATACGGAGCTGAATACGCAACTCTTCAACACCACGCTGACCTATCAGAAGCAATTGACCAAAGCGTTTAACCTGAAAGGTTTGCTGGGTTATGAATACCAGGAATTCAATTACGAAGGCGTAAACCTGGGCGCCCTGGGCTTCCCTACGTACGCGATTGATTATGTGCACCAGTTGCAGTCGCCCGCACAGGCCAACACTTTCATGAGTTCCTTTAAAAACCCAACCAGCGAACTACAATCCTACTTCGCCAGGGCGGAACTCAACTTCTACGATAAATACCTGCTGAATGCTACCGTTAGGGTAGACGGCTCCAGCAAATTCGGTAGCTCCAACCAGTACGGTACCTTCCCTTCCTTTGCCGCCAAATGGAATATCAACAATGAGGAGTTTATGAAAGGCAGCAAGCTGTTTCAGACCCTCGCCCTGCGTGTAGGCTACGGTATCACCGGTAACCAGGAATTCCCGGCAGGCGCATCCCAGGAGCAATACGGACTGGGCGCAGGCGGTGGTTCAGGGCTGACCAACGTGGCTAACCCGAACCTGAAATGGGAATCCTCCAAACAATTCAACGGCGGTATCGACTTCGGTATCCTGGACAACAGGATCACCGGTACGGTTGATTACTTCTATAAAAACACCACCAACCTGCTGTTCAGCTTCCCTGCTATCCAGCCGGCGCCGGCATCTTCCTACTGGATCAACATGCCGGGCAATGTGCTCAACAGAGGTTTGGAATACAGCGTGCGCGGTGAAATCATCCGTAAGAAAGACCTCACCTGGGCGCTCGGCATCAACGGTACCTTCCTCCGCAATGAGCTGAAGAACTATGACGGGCCTCCGGTGCTGACCGGCTCCATCAGCGGCCAGGGCGTATCCGGCGCCACTTCCCAGCGCCTTGCCAACGGTTATTCGCTCAACACTTTCTATGTGCGTAAATTCGAAGGTTTCGACGATAAAGGGCAGGCTACCTATGCAGATGGCGGCAACACCCTCTACTACCTGACCAACCCGAACCCTAAAACCATGCTGGGTATTAACTCACAGGTGATGTACAGGAAATTCACCTTTGCGTTCAGCTCCCATGGCGCTTTCGGCTACCAGGTATATAACAACACCGCCAACACGGTATTGCCTATCGGTAACCTCGGCAGCAGGAACATTGCGAAATCCCTGCTGGGCAATGGCGAATCGCTCGCCAACCCGATCACGGTTTCGTCCCGCTACCTGGAAAACGGCAACTTCCTGAAACTGGATAACGTAACCCTCAGCTACACCTTTGGCGATGTGGGCCGCGTATTCAAGAACGCCACCATTTCAGTAACCGGGCAAAACCTCTTCGTAATTACCAAATACACTGGCTTTGACCCGGAAGTAAATACGGATAAAAGCGTGAATGGCGTTACTTCTTTTGGGATTGAATACTCTCCGTATCCAACCGCCAGAAGCGTAATGTTTGGCCTGTCCTTCTCCCTGTAAAAATTCCATTCACCACAAAACAGAAAAACATGATCAAGCATATATTCCGAACCTCGCTGGCAGTGGCAGTTACCCTCAATATTGCCTCCTGCAGCCTTAAAGAAGACTTAGGTTCCACCCTTACGCGGCAGGAAGCAGATTCAGTGATCACCGTAGCCTCCCTGCTGAAAAATGCCTACGATGGCTTGCAGATGCCTTACCAGGATTTTTCCAACACCTGGGGTATGATGGTGCATAGTACGGACGAAGCGGTAGGGCCTACCCGTGCCGGCGACTGGGACGATAACGGCGTATGGCGCGCGCTGCACGAACATACCTGGACCTCCGACCACTCGCATATCCAGAGCGCGTTTACCAGCCTGCTGCAATTGCAGTTTGCCGCTACCAACGTACTCAACTTCCGCCCCAGCGACGGGCAGGCTGCTGAAGCCCGCTTCCTGCGCGCCCTTTCCATGTTTACCACCGTGGATTTATGGGGCCAGGTACCTTTCCGCACCCCGCAGGACACCCTGCTGAACGCGCCGCGGGTAATGAAAACCGCTGAAGCGATGGACTTCATTATCTCCGAACTGAAGGCAATCATTCCTACACTGCCGGACAGGCCGGTGGCCCCGGCCTACCAGGCCAACAAGGATGCAGCCCGCTTCCTGCTCATGAAATGCTATCTGAATAAAGGCACCTTCCTCAACAGGGAAGCGCCCGCCTTTGATGCGGCAGATATGCAGGAAGTGATCAAATATGCGGACGAGATCATTGCCAGCCCTGGCTCTTACAAGCTGGCGGATAATTATTTCGACAACTTTGCGCGGGACAACGATGTGAAGTCGACCGAAAACATTTTCACCCAGCGCAACGGCCCTGGCTTCAGTACCGTACGTTCCGGCAACAGCGCCTTCGCCCGCTGGAAGTTTACCCTGCATTATAACATGAATCCGAGCGGCTGGAATGGCTTTGCCACCCTGTCCGACTTCTACGACAAATTTGAAGCTGCGGACACCCGCCGTGGCGGCGCTTACGAGGGCGTTACCAATGTTTCCGGTTTGCGTGTAGGCTTCCTCGTTGGGCAGCAATATGATCAGAACGGGAAAGCCCTGCAAGACAGGAAAGGCAATCCGCTGGCGTTCACCAGGGAAGTAGCCATCAAGGAAACGGGCAACAACCTGGAAGTAACCGGTATCCGTGTGATCAAATATCCGCCTGACTTCCTTACCTCTTCCAGCAGTAAAGACGGCCAGGAAGCCAGCAACGACTATGTATTCTTCCGCTTTGCGGACGTGCTGCTGATGAAAGCGGAAGCGCTGCTGCGCACCGGCAGTAATGCAGGACTGGCCATTGTCAATCAGCTCAGGGCCAAGAGAGGCGCCACTGCATTGGGAAGCCTCACCCTGGCGAACCTGCTCGACGAGCGTGGCCGCGAATTATATTGGGAAGGCTGGCGCCGGCAGGACCTGATCCGCTTCGGCAAATACCTGGAGCCATGGCAGCTGAAACCAACAGACAACAAGCGGAACCTGTTGTTCCCGATCCCAACCAGCGATCTGGCGGTGAACAGAAACCTCACTCAAAACCCGGGATATTAATGGTCAACAGAGGCTGATAGACTAACTGGATTTTTATAACCCGCTCCGGTGGCGGAGTTCCGGCCACCGGAACTCCGCCCGACCCGCCGGGCCGGCGCCAGGGAAGTCCGTCAGCCTTTGTTTTTCTCCCCCCTTAATTTTATTGCCAATGTACAATGTGAACGTGCTGCAAAAAAGCAGGCATATAGCCGCAGGCATGCTCCTGCTGGCCGGTTTGCAGGCTGCGGCTCAACAGCCTGTATTAACCGCCGGTAATGTGAAAAGTGCCGTCATCAATGACCAGCAGGTAAGCCTTACGCTGGAGAATGCCCATGCGGAGGTAAGGGTCTATAGCCCGACAGTAATAAGGGTACGGTTAGACAAAGGCCCGTTGGCGGCAGATTTTTCCTATGCCGTAGTCGGGAAACCGCAGCCAGGCGGCGCCCGCATCTCCCAAAATAATAATGAAATAAACATTACGACTGACTCCCTCCGGGTCAGGATCAGTAAGACCCCGTTTGCCGTTACTTTCTTAACCCCTGCCGGGGAAGTGATCAACCAGGATGAACCCGGCCTTACCACCTCCTGGATCAACGGCCAGGTAACTACCTACAAGCATATGCAGGAAGGAGAGCGCTTCATAGGGCTGGGCGAAAAAACCGGTAACCTGGACCGTAAAGGGGAAGCCTATACGAACTGGAACTCCGATGTATTTGCCTACCGGACGGACAGGGACCCCATCTATGCGACGATCCCTTTCTACATAGGTATTCATCACCGGCTGAACTACGGTATTTTTTTCGATAACAGTTATCAAAGTGATTTCAACTTCGGCGCCAGCAACAACCGGTTTAGCTCCTTTGGCGCCAGGGGAGGGGAGATGAATTATTACTTCATCTACCATACCCGTATGGCTGATATAGTGTCTGATTATACTTTGCTTACCGGGCGTATGCCGCTGCCGCCCCGCTGGAGCCTGGGCTACCAGCAGAACAGGTATAGCTACTATCCTGATACGGAGGTGATGCGCATTGCGCAAACCCTGCGTGAAAAGAAAGTACCGGCCGATGGCATCACCCTCGACATCCACTACATGGATGCTTACAAGCTGTTCACCTGGAACAGGGAGCGTTTTCCTGATCCGCAGGGATTAGCTAAAAAACTCAAAGATCAAGGTCTGCATCTGACCGTAATCGTGGATCCCGGCATCAAGGTTGAAAACGGTTACCACGCCTACGAAAGCGGCAGGCAGGCCGACATCTTTGTGAAGTACAGCGATGGCAGCTATTACACCGGGCAGGTATGGCCCGGCTGGTGCCATTTCCCGGACTTTACGTCCGTCAAAGGCCGGGAATGGTGGAAAGGGCAGCTGAAATCGTATATCCGTACAGGTGTGGAAGGCATCTGGAATGATATGAACGAAATAGCCACCTGGGGGCAGAAGATGCCGGATAACGTGCTGTTTGATTTTGAAGGCAAGCCTACCACGCATTTGCAGGCGCATAACGTTTACGGGCTTACCATGGCCAAAGCCAGTTACGAAGGCGCCCGCGAGGAGATGAAGAAGCGGCCTTTCCTGCTCACCCGTGCCGCCTATGCGGGGTCCCAGCGCTATACCGCCATCTGGACGGGGGATAACCGTTCCGAAGACGACCACATGCTGCTGGGCGTAAGGTTGCTGAACAGCCTTGGCCTGAGTGGCTTTGCCTTTGCAGGGATGGACATCGGCGGGTTTTCAGGAAATCCCTCCGTGGCGTTGTACACCCGCTGGATGCAGATAGGCGCATTTATTCCCTATTTCCGCAACCATACGCAGGTAAATACGAAATCTGCCGAGCCATGGGCTTTTGGCGAAGAGGTGCTGGAAATTTCCAGGAATTATATCAACCTCCGGTACCGGCTGCTGCCTTATATCTATAGCAAGATATATGAGGCTGCAAGTACAGGCGTGCCCGTTATGCGCACGCTCGCGTTGGATTATACCTTTGAGCCCAGGGTATTTGATACGCGGTACCAGAACCAGTACCTGTTTGGCGATGCCATGCTGGTAGCGCCTTTTGAGAGTACCGCATCGTTCGGTAAAGTATTCCTGCCGGCCGGCAACTGGTACAAGTTGTACACCGACGAGGCGTTGGCCGGGAACCAGGAAAGTATCATAGAACTGAATAACAAAACATTGCCGGTATATGTAAAAGGCAGCAGTATCATCCCTATGCAATCCCTTGTACAAAGTACATCGGAGAAGCCCACTGACACGCTCTCGCTTCATGTGTACAAGGGTTCGGACGCGAACACCTTCGTGTATTATGAAGATGACGGAGAAAGCTTTGATTATGAAAAAGGCGGTTTCTACAAGCGCAGTATCACCTATCAGCCGTCGGCCGCCAGGCTGACGCTGGAAGCGCCTTCAGGGAGCAGGGCCAGCCAGTTCCGTTTTATCAGGCTGATACTCCATGGCTTCGAACAGAAGCAGGAGTTGAAAGTAAACGGCGCTGCGCAGCCATTACAGCAGTTTTCCTTTTCCTTCCTGTCGCCCATTTCCAGATTTGATCCGCAGGGGTCATTTGTTCCAGCTGATAGCTGCCCGGTACAGCAGGTGACCATTGCCAATTCCAATCAGCTTATTAACGTGGATTTATAAGTAGGGATACGGCCTCCCTGCTTCCAGGGAGGCCCTTTTATTTGCTTGATTTTCAGCAATAGTACCCATTTGGTGCGTACCTTTCTTTTTTGTAACTACTTGTCACAGATACCGGATGCCAATACCTTTGGTGAAAATTTCCTCAATCCGATGAACAGAAGAACGTTAATCCGAAATATGCTGCTGGCGGGCGCCGGCGCTGCTTTGCCTCTTAAAAATCTGTTTGCCGCTGTTGCAACGCCTGTAACCAGGCCGTTCCATCAATTCCGCCTGGGAGAGCTGGAACTGATCACCGTTACGGACGGCTTTATCCATATGGATAAGGTACAGCCCAACTTTGCGCCGGGCGTGCCTGCAAAGGCCGTGAATGACCTGCTGCAAAAGAGCTTCCGCCCAACGGACCATGTGGACCTTGGGATGAATATGCTGCTGGTAAAAAAGCAGGACCAGGTGATACTGATAGATACCGGCACCGGCAATGCCTTTGGCAAAAACTCCGGCTGGCTGCTGAATTCCCTGGCGGATGCGGGGATACAACCGGCTGATATTACTACGATCATTATTTCGCATGGCCATCCTGATCATATCGGCGGTGTGCTGAACGCCGGCGGGGCGCCTAATTTCCCGAATGCGGAATATTATATTTCCCGCATTGAACATGACTTTTGGATGGCGGATCAGCAGGACTTCAGTAAATCCGCCTTCGAAGATAAAGCGCTGCTGAAAGTGTTTACCAAAGCTACCCAGCAGGTGCTGACTACCATCAAGCCTAAGCTGCATTTGTTTGAAGACGGGCTGGTGCTGCATGATTGCATTAAACTGGAAATTGCGCCAGGCCATACGCCGGGGCATACCATTACGCATATTTATTCCGGCGGGCAGTCTATTGTGCACGTAGCGGATTTGATACATTCCGATGTGCTGTTATTTCCGCATCCGGAATGGGGATTCAATGGAGATACCGATCTGCAGCTGGCGGCGGCCACCCGTAAGAAGGTATTGGCGCGGCTAACGGCATCGGCTACACCGATATTTGCTTATCATTTGCCATGGCCGGGGATAGGGCATGCGCGGAAGAAGGACGGGGCGTTTGAGTGGGTGGCGGAGGCGTATGCGTATCCGGGGTAAATTTGAGGATAAGCTCCTGAATGAACCGGGATTGCGTGGGTACGCAAGGAGGGCATCTTCAATCACGCAAAAAGTACACGGATTGAAGATGCCACATATAAAAGATACTAGTTTCCTACCACGCCATAGAAAAACTGCTTATTATCAGTTGCTTTAACAAGGCCACCTAATGTTAATACAGACCCGGAAATCGTATTAGTCACCCAGCTTATTTTGAATGCGGTATTTTCAAAATAATTTTTGACAGGCGCGATAGCAGCAGCTCTAACGCCAGCATTATTATCCTGGGATGTAAAGACCAGATTGAATGAACCATCTGCATTTTTAACAGGAGTGTAAATGATGTTGGCAACAAGGGATCCTGTGGTAACATAGTTAAACCTCAAGGTGTACGTGTTGTCTGAATTAAGGATCAACCTTACGGTATTCAAAGTGGCACTTCCGCCTTTAAACAGATTTGAGCTGTTGGTGAAGGCCGCGTCAAAATCAGTACCCATAGTACCTTTCAGGGTAGCGGGCGTATAGTCTATTGACGTATAATCCTTACCTACTCCAAATACAGCCGCCAAAGGCACAACAGGTATGATACCGGAACCCAGGTAAATCTTCTTGTCCCCATTCTGCACAAAATAGTTGCTCTTATCAGCATCCCAGATGAGCTCCCTGATAGCAAACCCCTTGTACGTTACCGTTGAGTCAAGAATAACGCCTCTAACGGTATAGGCAAAACCCCTGGATTTACTGAAAACATTGGTATCATCTATCTGGTAGCTAATTCGTACACGACGGGAAGCCGGTGAAATAGACACGTCCATCTGCTTGCCATCCTCCATTGTAAGATTAGGATAACGAACAGTTGATGCATATCCGTTCATGCTGGTCATGTTTTGCGCTACCTTACCGGCCAATATCTCCTTCTGCTCGTCACTGGTGAGCTTCACCATGGTCATTACGTTACCGCGGTCAATTCCATTCAGGAAAAAGGTATCGCCTTTCATTTTATCCATGGCAAACTGGAAGTCGGACTGCAAGCCTGCGCCGGCAGCGCCTCCGCTCACACCAGGAGCCGGATCATTTGGCAGGTGGATGTAGTTGTAGGTATCAAATATCAGCGTAGGCCATTGCAAGGCTTTTAGTCTGTAGGTGGAAGACTTCAGCGTGGTAGCCGTGGTAGCGTCAAAGTCGCCCATCATTTCCACTGAATTATCCTTACCGAACTTAAAATAATAGCTGAAGCCTTTTCCGCCTTTAGGGTAAATAGTAGCTTTCCAGCCAAATTCAGCGCTGGTCAGCAACTGCTCATCTTCTGCCAGGCGGGCAGCCAGTCTTTTATCCGGATCTTCCATGAAAGGATCATCCGCTTTTTTGCAGGCTGAAAATGCCAGCGCTGACAATATTGTATATAGTGCGATTTTCTTAATCATGTTCATTACAGGTTTAATATTCCGAATGTAAATGAGGTAGCATCATCCGCTTTCTGCAGGCCACCATATTCCACTTTGACATCCTGCGTATAGAAATATTTCATGGCAAAGGCGCCGCTGAAGTAATCCGTCAGTGGTTTGGCTGCCGCTGACAGGGCAGTACCGTTTGCATCTGCGCTGGCGTAGGCAAATGTGTTGGTTTCCGCTGTAGTGTTCGCAGTAACGTTGTAAGTGTACGTTCCTGTGAATAAATTACCAGAGTTAGTACCGGCTGTAGCGCGGAAATTCACCTTCAGCTGCATGGTAGTAGCCGTTGGAAATACGATGTTAATGCTCTCCAGGGCGTACAGCGCAGAGGAGCTGGCCTTCATGAAATTGGCCTTAGCCGTTTCCCAAGCTGTATTAAACTTATCAGATTGTTCGCCTACCAGCGCCGGGTTAATGGTAATCTGGGAAAATGCCTTACTAAACCCGATCTGCGCAAATGCCAGCGATTTGGAGTAGCTGTTCAGGTCTTTCTGCACTTTTGTTTGCAGCGAAGTGAAATCAATCCCCCATGTTTGCTTAAAGTAGCTGACAACGATATTTTCTTTCTGGCGCAGCACCGTTACGTTGGTACCGCTAGTACGCAGCAGGGTTTCATATCCGCCACGGCCCTGTGTGAGCATGATAGATACCATTTCGGCGAAATCCTCGTTGGGAGCGGCTCTGGCGTACTGGGATATAAAGCCCAGCGCGAGGCCTTGCGTCAAGGTCTGGTTATTCCAGTCGGAAGTGTAACCTCCACCGGTCAGCAACGGATATTCTTTGGGGATTTCCACGGTTTGATGGAGGATGTGGGTAAACTCGTGGTGAATAGTCTTGAGTACCTGCTGCACATTGGCACGGTTGGTTTTATCAAAGTTATTCACATTGTAAAGCGTTACCCTGAAACCGCCTTCGGCTTCACCCAGCTTCACAGTACCGCCGGTGTTATACTCCACGCTACCCACCAGCATGTATTGTTTGGGAGAATACATTTTGATGAAATCCGCACCTTTTTCAGCTACGTAAGGCGCTATCCACGCGCTGTTTACCATTTCCATCAATGGCCTTACCCGGCTGCTATCCGGTGGAACCAGGGTTTTGGTAGGATCCAGTTCTGTACCATCCCACCTGTATTTTACTTCCAGGTTATACGGCTTGGTAAAGGTGTTGTAAATCCAGTTATCAAGCGCTGTTTTTGCCCAGGTGTCGCCTCCCAGTCCTACCAGGGGCTTATTTAAATCGTCTTCCTTTTTACAGGAGAACAGGCAGATTGCCGCCAGTGCTATTATATGTAAGCAATATTTTTTCATACAATCAGTAAGATTAACGAGGATTAAGAGGAATACCGGACAAGGTGACTTCTTCCGGCAGTTGCAGCAGTTTTCTCTTATCGTCCGCAGCCAGCTCAAATACTTCTCCTTTGGCGGTGGTATGCGTTACCGGCATTTGCAGGCGGAGGATATCCAGCCATCTCATGCCTTCATTTACAAACTCCGCACGTCTGATATCGAGAATGGCCATGCGATAGGCTTCTTTTTTATCTGTAGTCCTCGACTCGTAGTATTTGGTAATCTTGTCGTTGGTAACAAGGTGAGTAGTTGTATTGTAGTTTACAATACGCGTTCTCATCATGGTATTCATATCCGCC
Organism: Chitinophaga sp. CB10; assembly: GCA_001870995.2. Taxonomy (GTDB): domain Bacteria; phylum Bacteroidota; class Bacteroidia; order Chitinophagales; family Chitinophagaceae; genus Chitinophaga. Next base: position 384,486 of record MLAV02000003.1, on the reverse strand, counting down.
AGGGCTTCCTCATACTTATCGCTCATCAGCAACGCTTCCGCTCTGTTCAGCAGTACCTCCTCTGTGGTGAGCAGGGGCACCATGGTGTAATACACGCCGGTAGTCGCGTTGAGGCTGGAACGCTTGAAGTATGCCAGGTACTTCATCACGAAGTAAAAAGTAGAGCTGGTGCTATAGGTTTTCAGGGCGTTCCAGGAGATACCCAGCGGCGCAATGATCTGGTTCAGGCGGGGCTGCGTCATCGCGTACTGGTAGCGGTAATAGTAAATACCCAATGAAGATACCGTTTCGCCGAGCAGCAGGTTACCTGGGTTGGTGGCGTTGGTATAAAATGTCTGCAGGTCGTTTACCGTAACGGTTGCACTCTGATAGTTGAGCCATGGCCTTACGTTTGCTGCAAAGTCGTTGGTAGGGAATGCCAGGTTCGCTTCCTCAATCACTTTCGCCCAATCTCTCTTCCAGAGATAAAACCTGGACGCAAATGCATGTGCGGCCCTTCTGGTGAAGTGGTAGGCGGGTACGGCATATTTATCGTTGATTAAAGGCATACCTTCCTTGATATCCTTTTCAATCATCTCATATACATAGGCTACCGTTTTACGGTCGTATTGCTTTACGACTACCTTCTCCGGTTCGGTAACATACGGAATACCGGGATCAGTACTCGCCGTAGCAGGGTCGTATGCCTTTGAGTAGAGCGTCACCAGCATGAAATGTGCATAGGCCCTGGCTAACAATGCCTCTCCCTTTGCCCCTTCATAGGCTTTGGGGTTAACAGCGCTATTACATACGGCCAACGCCTGGTTGGCTGCCGCAATGGCTTCATAACAGGCATTCCAGTAATAGGTAGGGCCATCCTGACTTGTAGAAGTAACATCTTTCCAAAAATAGGAGTCAGCATTTACCGGGCTTTGAATGCCGGTGGTGCTCACATCCATCTGGTTATCGGACCTCGCTTCTGCCATCACAAAATAGTTGGCAGCAGGGTAGGCGGTGGTAAGTAATTCAGAAACCTTTTCAGGCGTGTTGAGCTCCGCCCTCTGATCAGGCGCATGCTCCAGGTATTTGCTGCAACCGGTTCCGGCCGTCAGGGCCAGCAACGCGATACATAAATATTTGCTTTTCATAATTTTCACCTTTAGAATCCAACTTTTAAGGAGAATGTAAATTGTCTTGGTAATGGCATCGCCACACCTCCGGAAGTAAAGAACTCCGGATCCTGACCTTTCAGCTTCTTGTCGGCATATACCAGCCAGAGGTTATTACCCTGCAGCTTCACTGAAATGTTATTGGCACGTATCAGCTTAGCCACGTTGGCTGGCAGGTTGTACGCGAGGGACAGTTGTTTCAGTCGTACAAAGCTGCCATCTGCTACGCGGCCTGAGGTATAGTTATAAACGGTATAGGGATAAACGGAACCAATTTTATTACGGGTAACGTAATCGGCGATAGACGGTACGTTGGTAATAGTTTCATCCAATGGTAAAGTCCACCTGTCCAGGAACTCTTTAGGCATCGCGTTCGCATCGGAATAGTTGAGTGCGAATTCGTTGTTCAGCCTGATCTTGTTTCCTGCCTGGTATGAGAAGAAGAAGTTGAGGATAAAACCTTTGTAGCTGAAGGTATTGTTCCAGCCACCGGTAATGGTTGGATCTACGGAACCTTCATAGATCAGGTAATCCTTGTTGGTGCTTTGTACATATACGCCGCTGGCCACGTTACCTGATTCATCGATGAATGTAGGCTTACCATTTTCATCCAGGCCCTGGAAGTTGATAGAATAAAGGCCACGCACCGCATGCCCTTCCATCGCGCCACCTTCAGGAATAATCAGGTCGTAGATGCGGGGTTTGCTTTTCAGGTTGGTGATTTTATTCTTATTATAACCGAAGGTCAGGTTGGTAGACCAGTTGAACTGTTTGGTTTTTATCACCCGGCCACCGATGGTCAACTCAGCGCCATGGGACTTCATATCCGCATAGTTTGCCTGTTTGGTGCCTTCGCCACCGATGCCGGAAGTACGCATGCTGCTGATCAGGTCAAACCCGTTTCTTTGGTAGATATCCGCAGAGATGCTGAGCTTATCGCCCCAGAAGCCTGCGTCCACACCAATGTTTCCTTCATATTGCTTTTCCCAGGTCAACTCTGAGTTTTCCAGGTTCCGGATTTCAATACGCGGCTCGAGTTCGGACTGGCGCGGGCGGATGGCAGAGCTGTTTTGGAATACCACGGAAGAGTTGGTAGCGCTACCAATGCTGGCGGTAAGACCATAGGATGCACGGAGCTTCAGGAAGCTGATATTGCGTTTATCCTTGAGGAATTCTTCCTGGTCGAGGTTCCATGCACCGCTCACCGTCCATGTTGGCAGCCAGCGTGCATTCCTGGATTTACCCATGCGGTTGGAACCATCGTAACGTACGGTTCCGTTGAATACGTATTTACCATCGTAGGAATAGCTGGCATTAGCGAAGAGGGACAGGTATCTGTCGTACTGCTTTTCCATTCCATAGTAGTTATAACCACTTTCGAGGAACATCTTTATGACACGGTAATCCGTGAACGGCGTACCGCCTTTATCGTACTGGTAACCGAAACCATTGTTGAAGGTGCTCTGGCGGTCAGTGTATTTAACCTCCTGACCTACGAACGCATTAACCAGGTGTTTTTCGTTGAAGGTGTGCTTATAATCCAGCTGGTTTCTTACGTAGTAGTTTACCAGTTTGTCGTCGTTCTTGTTATAGAAACCGCCATAAGGCAGGGTAGGCACTTTTACTGTGATTTCAGGATGATCCGGATCCAGGTAGAGGAACCTGTTATTTGCTGCTACGGTAGCATTAGGCATGTACCTGTAGGCTTCCGCCATATTGGAATGTTCGGTGATGATGTTTTCGCGGGTAGTTTTCACGAAGCGCATCGCGCCGAGCGTTCTGAAGTTAAAATCATTGGAGATTTTATATGCGAGTTCGCCCTGGATCTTGGTATCCAGCATATCCAGGTTGATGTAGTTGTTTTCCAGTTCGTGGAGGATATTGAACGGCGCGTAGTTCCTGTTGAAATATTCCAGTTCCCCGTTTTCATCGTAAGCAGTGAGCGTACGGCTGGTATTCAGGGCAAAGCTGTACGGGTTGATATCGAAGTCGCGGGTGTACACGCCTTCTACCACGTTGCTGGAGCGGCCCTGTGTGCCGGGTGCGCGCTGCTGCCTGATGGATCCGTTCACAATTACGTTGGCGGTAAGCCTGTTGGTGATATTGTAGTTACCGCGGAGGTTAGCCGTATAACGGCTTACGCGGTCGGCAATAGACCAGCCGTTGTCATTATAATAACCCAGTGAAACGTAGTGTTGGGATTTTTCAGAACCGGAGGAAATACTCAGGGAGTGTTCCTGCACAAAGGAGTTTTTAAACAACAGGCCGAACCAGTCAGTATTGGCTTTCGCGTAGCGTTCCAGGAAGGCGGCACGTGCCTCCGGCGTGTTCTCCAGGGCAAATTTACCTGTAACGGGATCGTATTCCTTCAGCAGGCGGTACATCTTCGCATAAACACCTCCTGTATTTTCATTAGCGATGTTGGAAGTCAGGTTGCCTTTCCGGTACATTTCCGCGTAAACGGACATCTGGTCCGCAGAGTTCATGATGTTGAACGTGCTGTAGTCCGGTTTGAGGAAAGTGGAAAAGTTGCCGCTGTAGTTCACCTGGGTGGAGCCTGCGCGGCCTTTCTTGGTTGTGATTACCACCACCCCGTTCATAGCGCGGGCGCCGTACTGGGCGGTAGCCGCCGCATCTTTCAGAATAGTAAAGGATTCGATATCATCCGCATTGATGCCGGCAACGGAGGAGCTGATGAGGGTGAGTGCATCCCCGCTGGAGAGCTGGTCGTTGCTGATATTTACGATATCTTCCAGTACTACGTTATCCACCACCCACAGCGGTTTGTTTTCACCGGTGATGGAGGTGGCGCCTCTGACGCGGATTTTAGGGGCTGCGCCGAAGGTACCGGACACATTTTGAACGGATACCCCGGCCACTTTACCTTCCAGCATGCGGGAAACGTCGAGAATACCATCCTGCTTAACGTCAGCGCCGGAGATATTGGTCACGGAACCGGTAAAGAGTTTTTTGGCTACGTTCTGGTAACCGGTGATCACCACTTCCCCCAGTCCGGAAACGTTATCTTCCAGGACGATGTTGAAGCTGGCGCGATCGCCCACGGTTACGGTCTGGGATTTGAATCCCATAAAGTTAAATACCAGTACGTCTTCGGCCTTTGCGGAGATGGAAAACCGGCCATCGCCGTCAGTGATAACGCCTTTAGACTGTCCTTTAACCAGTACGGATACACCGGGCAGGGGACTCCCTTTTTTATCCGTGACGCGGCCGGTGCGCTTTTCCTGTTGAAAGGCGGAAGTATTTTGCATTTGCGCAGGTGTTTCCCTTAGTTTAAGGATGATGGTTTTAGCCACCATTTCATAGTCTACGGGCTGGTCTTTGAGTACCAGCTCCATAAAGTCGTTTAAGGGAACATCCTTTGCGTTAATGGAGATTTCATGGGAGCGCTGCAGCACTTCCTTTTTATAGAACACGAGGTATCCCGTTTGTTTTTCAATCGCGGAAAACACCCGTTGCAGGCTAACCCGCTGGCCGGTAAATGAAACATGCTGCGCTTTCACTTCAGCCGCAACCTGCATGATAGATACCAGGAAGAGCAATGCTGTTAATTTCATTGTAATCAGCAGTTTTTTTAGTCCGGTACCCATACCCTCGTGTGGAATATGCCGTTCTGCCAGAGTTGCCTCCTCGGTGCCGGCGCAGTCCGCCGATCCTTTCCGGAGGCTGTCCGGTGCTACATTTCCGGGCATAGCATACCAACTACAATTAGCATTTTTTTGCATAAATTGCATTAGTTTGATCTGTTTAAATGGTTGTTTAAAAAATTGGTTTCATTCAGCCAGAGGCAGTCAAATCACCTACCGGGAGTGGTCCTAACACTTCCGGTTTTTCTTGACTTTCTGTTTTCTTATCAAATTTTTACTTGTTTGCTAATAGCATTAAGAGGCGACGCTCATTCCCTCACGCGGCAACAGGTCTATCTCATTTTTGGTTGACAGCAGCTTTACTGCTGGTATTGATTGACTAAACACAATTTTTGATTGTTCATTACGGTATTACGATCAACTTTTTTTCATTGGTCAGGTAGCAGTGTACGCCTGCCTGGTTCAAGACTTTGATGACTTCTGAAAGCATCAGATTCCGGCTGATTTTCCCCCCGAACTCTATATCCACAGGTACATTTTTCTGTATTTCCGTTTCGATCCCGTACCAGCGGGTAAGTTGCCGCATCAGCATGGTCAGGTCGTTTTCTTCGAAATCGAAGTACCCGTTTTTCCAGGCTGTTACGTTATCTGCATTTACGTGCAGGACGGTGATCTTACTGTTTTCATGTATGGCAGCCTGTTGGTCCGGCTTCAGCATTTCCTTTTGAACAGGGGTGCCGGCCGACACCATGACGGCGCCGCTGATGAGCGTCACTTTTGTGGCGCTTTCATCCGGGTAGGCGTTAATGTTAAAGTCGGTTCCCAGTACATCCACTGTTCCTTCGTGCTGGCCATCGCTTTGGATGGTCACCCGGAAGGGGTGGTTATGATCCTGGGCTACCTGCATGTACACCTCACCGGTAACGGTTACTTCGCGGTTGTTGCCGGCGAAGTAGGTGGGGTATTGGATGGAGCTTGCGGCGTTGAGCCATACCAGGGTACCGTCCGGCAGCACGACTTTAAATTGTCGCCCGATCGGGGTAGACAGCGTATTCTGCTGCGGTTCCCCGTTTTGCCGGTCATGCTTTCCATAACCGATTTTACCACTGTCGAGTACAATACTGGCCCCGTTCTGCACGGCTATGAGGCCGTTTCCGGCACTGTCGAGTACTACCTGCGACCCGTCACCGAGGGTAAGGATGGCGCCGGCTTTTCCTGGGGCAACATTTACATGCTGAGCTACAGTAGCAGGTTTAGATTTGCTGTCTTTAAGTAGCCACCAGGCGCCGGCGCCGAGCAACAGTACAGCTGCCGCGGCAGCGCTCCACCTTCGTATATTAAGTACTCTCGCAGGTTTACGCAGTGCTTCGAATGTCGACTCATCCAGGGCGGCCTCAATCATGGCTATACGACGTGTATCAGCCGAAGGCTGGGCGGTGAGTTCAGGAAACAAATCGCTATACTTATCAAGTACTGCCAGCTTTTCCTCCATAGCGGCGTTATCAAGCCAATGGCGGAAGGCGAGGTAATCCTGCTCTGAGTAATTACCGGCGGTATAGTCTTTCAAAAAAGCGTATAGTTGTTCCTGAGTCATATCCTGGAATGTGTTTCCGGAATAAGGACGTTTGAGGAAAGCGAAAGGACACGCCGGTCCAAAAAAATTTTTTTTAGAAAATGGAAAATGTGGGGATGGAGAGCAGGAACACGATAAAAAGGTGGCTATCTTTTTCTTCGAAGCATTGGCGCACCAGTTTCTGGGCTTTATAGAGCTGGTTTTTTACGCCGGATTTGGAAATATGCAGTTCGGCGGCAATTTCGTCCAGGCTCATACCTTTTTCCACGCTAAGCCGGAAAACGTGCTGGCATTGGGTGGGAAGCGCGGCTATTTGTTGCTGCACCTTTGCATAAATATAACGATAATGCCATATATCTTCCGGTGTTTCCGCTGTTGTTTTTGTTTGTTGCAGGTCGAGAATTGCGGCCTTTCTGACTTCCAGATGGCGTAGATGGTCGAGCAAGCGGTTGCGGGCTGCCCTGGCCACGTAGCTTCTGAAAGAGGTGACGGTGCTGAGTTTATCCCGTTGTTCCCAAATGCGGACGAAAACATCCTGGATCACTTCGTCGGCCTCATCTTCGGAGTTGGTAAACAGGCGGATATATTGCGTTACAGCATCCAGGTAGTGGGAGTACAGGCTGGTGAATGCTTCACGGTTTCCTTGTGAGGCTAGGATAATTAGATGTGGTTCGTTATATAAAGCTTTAGTTGACAAAATGGCGATACTACAATTTCCGGACAACGGCACTTCTGGCCTGAGCTAAAGCTAAGGATTTTTTTGATGGGGTGCAATGGGGGAGGGGGATTATTGTTTTGGGACTTTTTTTGAAGCTGTCGAACCGAGCTTATGGATACCATTATGGTTGTTGGCGTCCGAAAATTTCCTTGCCTTTCTGTGGCTATATACCCTGGTTTTAACGCGGTTTGAACTTAAAAGATTTGAGAGCCGGTATAATTGGGTATGAAAGCATACTAGCACAGCATTATGGCGAATAAAAAATTAAAAAGCGGCCTTTGTTAGACCGCTATAAATTATTTCTTTGTTTGCATTTCCAGTTCTTTAATTCGCTGCTCCTGGGCATTAATACGTTTTTCCTGGCCGATGATATAGCGTGTAAGCTCTTCGATCTTTTTGAGTAGCACGGTTTGCACTTCGCCAACATCGACACCTTCCTTACTGGCTACTGACTTGTAACTGTGTATTCATTGGAATAAAAGCCACGGGCGTCGCCAGGGATGATATTGATGTAATCCAGAAAAACATCAGTTGTGCCTGGCGCAAAGTTGAATCCCCGAATTTCTACATCATTTACTGCGTTAGGTAATGTTAATGGCATGGTGATGAGCTGCCATTCGTTACTATTTCTAAACATATTAGCTGTAAGCGCAAGGTACTGATGCCTTCCACCACTGGAAATAACATCCAGGTCCAGTAAACGATTCCCAGAGGTTATTTTCTTCTAATTCTATCGCATTGGAAACGCTCGTACTTCGACAGCTATAATCAACCGCTGAATTGTTTCAAACAAAAAAAGGCTTTCAGCGCATCGCACTAAAAGCCTCAAAAAATCCGTGCTCCCAACAGGGCATGATCCTGTGACCCCCTGATTATGAGTCAGGTGCTCTAACCAACTGAGCTATAGGAGCTGTTCCGAAGAACGCAAACCCTCTTTCGAGGGGACGGCAAAATTAATTATTTTATTCAATTAACCTAAAATTATTTTCCACAATGTAACTCACCCCTCTACACTTTACGAAAAACGTGTTTCTTTGCAGTAAATACGCACTTATGCAGGGAATTAAAAATATCATTTTCGACCTTGGCGGGGTTATCCTGAACATCGATTACCAAAAAACCAATGACGCTTTCGTAAAACTGGGCGCGGAAAATTTCCATGAGCTGTATTCCCAGTTTAAAGGCTCCAGTTTGTTCAACGACCTGGAAACCGGCCATGTCACCAATGAAGAGTTCCTCGCTGAAATGCATAAACATCTACCGGAAGGGGTCACTGATGAGCAAATAATTGCTGCCTGGAACGCTATGCTGCTGGATTTCCCCCTGCAGCGCCTCCAATTGCTGCAGCAGCTCCGCCAGCAGTACAATCTGTATCTCCTCAGCAATACCAATGCAATCCATGTGGATCACTTCAATAAAATCCTGATGGAATCCCGGGGTATTCCCTCCCTGGCGGAGTTCTTCGACAAAATCTATTATTCCCACCTCGTGGGCTACCGTAAGCCGGGATCGGAAATTTACCAGGTGGTCCTGGACGAAAATGGGCTGAAAGCGGGAGAAACGGTCTTTATCGACGATACGCTGCCCAATATAGAACCTGCCAAACAATTGGGGATTCATACCATCCACCTGCAGGCGCCTAAAACAATACTCGATATCTTCAAGCCGCTGGCGGTATAAGACATAAAAGAAAAGCCTCACATCTCTGTGAGGTTTTTTTATTTAATTTCTTCAAAATCAATGTAATCTCCTTTGTCGGGCTTCGGGGCCGGACGGGATACCGGCGGCTGTTGCTGTTGCTGCGTACTGTATCCCTGCTGGGCAGCCTGTTGCTGCTCATATTGCTGGCGCATCGCCTCCTGCATGTCCGCCATCTGCCTCCTTACCACCTTGGTAGAGCGGTAAATAGGTATGATGAAGTCAAACACCAGCTTGTAAAGCAACCAGGCAAGAAAAAGATATATAAGCGTCTTCAACATAATGGAGCAAAGGTAGCTGATAATATCTTCCGGCCATAAACATCCCGTTTCATTTTAAGTTTTCTTTAACTTCCGTCACCTAATCAAATTAAACTTTTCAGAAATACGTATAGCCCTTAATAATATATCTCCTTAAAAATTAACTGTTAAATAAAATAAATAGTGCTACAATAAAAATAAAATCCTAATTTTGCGTAGGAAAAATGATTCAAACGAAGGGGACGAGATATCGGCCCCTTCGCGCTTTTTGTATGGCAAACGAACTCGTGATTACAGCAATACGGGAGCTGGCAGAAGGTCTGCTGGCAAACGATCCCGATAACTTTCTGGTGGATATCAGAATAAAACCCACAAATAATATAAAGCTCTTTTTGGATGGGGATAAAGGCGTACCGGTCGATAAACTGGTATCTTTTAACCGAGCCCTCTATGCGCTGCTGGAGGAAAAAGCCCTGTTCCCGGATGGCGACTTCTCCCTGGAAGTTTCTTCCCCCGGGCTGGATGAACCCCTGAAACTGCACAGACAATATCTCAAAAATATTGGCCGAAAAGTGGAAGCCACTTTCCTGGACGGTACTTCCAAAGAAGGAACCCTGACCGCAGTATCAGACGAAGGCTTTACCATCGAAGAAGTAATTGGAAAGAAAAAAGAAAAAAAATCTACCGATATAAAATTCAATGAAATCAAGCATACGAAAGTGTGCATTGTGTTCTAAAATATAATAATTAAACATGGCTAGTATTAACCTGATTGAGTCATTCACCGAGTTTAAGGAGGCGGAAAACATCGACCGCCCTACGCTGATGAAGGTTTTGGAAGATGTGTTCAAGACCCTGCTGAGGAAAAAGTATGGCTCTGATGAGAACTTTGACGTCATTGTAAATACAGAAAAAGGGGACTTGGAGATATTTCGCCGTCGGACCGTAGTGGAAGATGGAGAAGTGGAAGATGAAAATGCGCAAATCGCATATACAGAGGCTACTGCCATCGAAAAAGACCTTGAAATAGGGGAGGAACTCTATGAAGAAGTAGAGATCCTGGACTTCGGACGCCGCGCCATCCTGGCAGCAAAACAAACGCTGTCTGCCCGCATCGGCGACCTCAAAAAGAATATCCTCGTAAAGAAATATGCTGACAAAGCCGGCGAAATTGTAACCGGCGAAGTCTACCAGGTTTGGAAAAAAGAAGTTTTATTGCTTGATGATGAAGGGAATGAATTAATTTTGCCTAAAGCCGAACAAATCCCCACTGATTATTTCAAGAAAGGGGAAAACGTTAGAGCGGTGGTGAAAAAGGTAGAAATGAAGAATAATGCCCCACTCATCATTCTTTCCCGGACACATCCATCCTTCCTGGCTAAATTGCTGGAAATTGAAGTTCCTGAGATCTTTGATGGCCTGATCGTTATTAAGAAAATCGTACGCGAACCAGGTGAAAGAGCCAAAGTAGCCGTTGAATCTTATGACGACCGTATTGACCCGGTAGGCGCCTGCGTGGGTATGAAAGGTAGCCGCATACATGGTATCGTTCGTGAACTCAGAAACGAAAACATCGACATCATTAACTATACTACCAATATCCAACTCCTCATCCAACGCTCCCTGACCCCCGCAAGGATCAGCCGCATGGAAGTGGATATGGAAAATAAATACGCCTCCGTGTACCTGAACCCAGATCAGGTATCCCTGGCCATCGGTAAAAAAGGCGTAAATATCAAACTCGCCTGCGAACTCACCGGATTCGAAATCGACGTATTCCGCGATGAACAACAGGAACAAGCCGAATTTGATATCGATCTGGAAGAATTCTCTGACGAAATCGAAGAATGGATCATAGACGAACTGAAGCGCATAGGTTGTGATACTGCCCGCAGCGTATTGGAGCTGACCACCGAAGAGCTGGTCCGCCGCTCGGATCTTGAAGAAGAGACAGTGCAGGATGTAAGAAGAATATTACAGGAAGAGTTTGACAAAGAATAAAGCCCAGCCAGAACCCTTCCCAGGTAAAGGGCTTATTAGAAGGGGAATTGATTTTTTCGAGTTATTGTTTAAACGTAAAAAAACAACCCGTTTGGAAGAAACGGGAAACAGGGGAGGCCCGAATTACGATATGCCTGAAACAACAAACAACACACCACGATTGCTGGCCGCAGCCAAAGAGTTTAATATTGGTAAAGAAACACTTATAGACTTTCTTTCCAATAAAGGCTTCGATATTGGCGGCTTTGGTTCGCCAAATGCCCGCCTCACGGCTGTTATGTACCAAGCCCTGCAGTCGGAATTCCAACAGGACAAGGCTAACAAGCGCAAAAGCGACCAGATAGCCCTGCCCAAAGGAAGCGTGTTAGAAGCGAAGAAGAAAGAAGCAGAGAAAGAGAAAGGAAACGAGGAAGCGGAAGCTGTGGCTAAAAAGAACACTCCTAAAGAAGAAAAAGAGCCAACTGCTCCAGTAGCAGAAGCACCTAAACCTGAACCTAAACCGGAACCAGTAAAGGAATCTCCTAAACCGGAACCTAAAGCACCCGTTCAGGAAAACCCGCCGGTTAAGGAAAAAGAAAAGGTTGAACCTCCCGTTGCACCACCTCCCCCTGTAGCGGAAGCGCCTAAAACTCAGGCCCCGCCTGCCGAACCGGATGTGGTTAAAACCGAAGCTCCTAAAATTAACGGCCCTCGCGTCATCACTACGATCGACCTCGAGGCGCTCAATCGTGGCGGTAAAAAACCGGCACAGAAAGAACAGCCGAAAACAGAAGCTACGGAACCTAAACCAGCAGCACAGCCTAAGGAACAACCCGCCGCTGATAAAACTGCTGCACAAACGCCTGCTGCCAAATCTGACGCTTCTAAAGCCGCTGAAAAACCAGCCGCACCGCAAGCCGTACAACCGGAAAAACCGGCAGCCAGCACCGAGAAGCCAGCAGAAAAAGCTCCTGAAGCCCCTGCTAAGCCCGCTCAACCTGAGCAATCAGCAAAAACAGATAAAACCGATACGACGACAGATAAAACGGAAAAAGCCGCACCGGTTGAAGATAAACCTTTAGTTAACAAAGTGGAAGAAGTATTACAAGAGGCAAAACCGGCTGCAGCAACCAAACAAACGGTTCCCGTCAAACAACCTGTTGTTAAAGACGAACCTAAAACTACCAACGAGCCCGCCGCCCAGGCTCCTGCTGCACAAAATAATGCGGATGAGCAAGCCGGCGCCGTTATAGAAAACATCCAGGCCGAAAAATTAACCGGCCCTAAAGTAATCGGCAAAATCGAACTGCCGGTACAGTCCGACAGAAGAGATAACAATAAAAGCAATTTCAACAGAGAACGCGAAGAAAAACGTAAACGTAAACGCATTATCGTTGAAAAGAAACCTGAACCTATCCAGCCGCGCGACTTCAAAGACGGCGACCATAAGGAAGGTACAGGCGACCATGCCCGCCACGATCGCCAACACGGCGATAACCGCGGCCAAAACCGCCAGGGCGGCCAGCATGGCGATCGTAACCAACACGGTCAAAACCGCCAGGGCGGCCAACACGGCGGACAAAACCGCCAGGGTGGTCAGCACGGTGGTCAAAACCGTCCGGGCGGACAAAACGCCGGCGGTCAAAACCGTCCGGGTGGCCAACAAGGTGGATTCAACCGCCAGGGTGGTCAGCAAGGCGGCGGATTTAACCGTCAGGGCGGTCAACAGGGCGGCCAGAACAGAGGTAACTTCAACCGCCCGGGTCAGGGTGGTGGATTTAACCGCCATGGCAACAACGCTCCTGATAAACGTACGCCTGAAGAAAAGGAAATCGATAAAAACGAAATCCAGAATAAGATCAAGGAAACAATGGCCAAACTCTCCGGCAATACCCGCGGTAAAAACGTGAAAGCGAAACACCGCCGCGAAAAACGCGAGGAGAGAGCCAATGAAAGAGCTAACCAGAACATGGAGGATAACAAACTCCAGGTAACTGAATTCATCTCCGTGAGCGAACTCGCTAACCTGATGGATGTTAGCTTCGCCGAAGTAATCTCCAAATGTATGGGACTCGGCATCATGGTTTCCATTAACCAACGCCTCGACGCAGAGGTAATCGAACTGGTTGCCGGCGAATTCGGCTATGAAGTGGAATTCATCGGCCTCGACGCCGCCGAAGACTCCGACGAGGAAGAAGTAGCAGATGATCCGGAAAATCTGGAACCTCGCGCTCCGATCGTAACCATCATGGGTCACGTTGACCATGGTAAAACATCCCTGCTCGACTACATCCGTAACGCAAACGTAGTAGCCGGTGAAGCCGGTGGTATCACCCAGCACATCGGCGCCTACCAGGTGACGACCGCAGGCGGTAAGAAAATTACCTTCCTCGATACCCCGGGTCACGAAGCGTTTACCGCGATGCGCGCCCGTGGTGCGAAAGCAGCGGATATCGCAGTAATCGTAGTAGCAGCGGACGACGCCATCATGCCTCAAACCCGTGAAGCGATCTCCCACTCTCAGGCAGCAGGCCTCCCAATGGTATTCGCTATCAACAAAATTGATAAGGATGGCGCCAACCCTGAGAAAATTAAAGAACAACTCGCTGGTATGAACCTCCTGGTGGAAGACTGGGGCGGTAAATACCAAAGCCAGGAAATATCCGCTAAGAGCGGCCTGAATATCGACATCCTCCTGGAGAAAATCCTCCTGGAAGCCGAACTCTTGGAACTCAAAGCCAACCCTAACCGCGAGGCTTCAGGTTCTATCGTGGAAGCTTCCCTGGATAAAGGCCGCGGTTACGTAGCCTCCCTCCTGGTTCAAAACGGTACCCTCCGTCAGGGCGATACCATCGTGTCAGGCTCCTTCTACGGTAAAATCAAAGCCATGTTCAACGAACGTGGCCAGAAAATGGACGAAGCCGGTCCTTCCATGCCAGTGCAGGTACTCGGCCTTAACGGCGCCCCACAGGCAGGTGAGAAATTCAAAATGTACGAAAACGAATCTGAAGCCAAAGAAGTGGCCAACCGCCGCGCTCAGATCGTTCGCGAACAAGGTATCCGTACCAAGAAACACATCACCCTGGATGAAATCGGCCGCCGTCTGGCACTGGGTAACTTTAAACAGCTCAACCTCATCATCAAAGCCGACTTTGATGGTTCCGTGGAAGCGCTGTCCGACTCCCTGCAGAAGCTCTCTACCGAAGAAATCGTTATCAGCATCGTACACAAAGCCGTGGGTCAGATCACCGAATCCGACGTCCTCCTGGCTACTGCTTCCGATGCCATCATCCTCGGTTTCCAGGTACGTCCTTCTTCTCAGGCAGCCAAACTCGCAGAGAAAGAAAACATCGAAATACGCAACTACTCCATCATCTACGATGCGATCGAAGAAATCAAATCCGCGATGGAAGGGATGCTGGAACCAAAAATCGAAAAGAAAGTGGTGTGCAACGTCGAAGTACGCGAAACCTACAAATTCGACAAGGTTACAGTGGCCGGTTGCTTCGTACTCGATGGCAAGCTGACAAGAAATACCCGCGTGAACCTCGTTCGCGATGGTATCGTAGTCTACACCGGCGATCTCGGCTCCCTGAAACGTTATAAAGACGACGTGAAGGAAGTGGCAGCCAACATGGAGTGCGGTCTGAGTATCCGTAACTACAATGACCTCCGCCCGGGAGATATCGTTGAAGGTTTTGAAGAAGTAGAAGTGAAGAGGACTTTATAAGAACTCTCCTGAATAAACTTAAGTGCAGCGAGCCCTACTCGCTGCACTTTTTTTGTGTCAGTCCGCTTTTTCCCCGGCCTGATCTAAACTTTTGTTAAATCCATCGAAATTTAGTAGGGGACTGATCTTTATTTGGTTATTTTTGAACTTTACGAAATTAGTATGAAGAAACTTCTGGCATTATCTGCTATATCGCTCACCATCCTGCAGGCCGTTTCAGCCCAGCAGAAGCTCGTGGCAGATAAAATTATAGGTATAGTAGGGGACAAAATTATCCTGCAATCGGACATGGAAGGGGCTCTCGCCGACCAGCAGCGCAATTCCATCGACGGTAACTTACCGCCCAACGCCGCCTGCAATACCCTGGAAATGCTCATTTCCCAGAAGGTAATGGTACTCCAGGCAGAACGCGACTCCCTTCCCGTAAGCGATGGCGATATTGAAGGCCAGATGGAAAACCGTATCCGCTACTTCGAACAACTCTACGGCGGTAAAGAAAAAATGAAGGAAGTGACCGGCTACACCGTGTACCAGCTTCGCGAACGCTTCCGCACCCCCATCAAGGAAAATCTGCTGGCCCAGGCCATGCGCAATAAAGTAATCGAACAGGTGAAGGTAACCCCTTCCGAAGTAAAACGATTCTTCGACGCCATTCCTAAAGACAGCCTCAAATTCTATGAGTCTGAACTGGAAATCGGCCAGGTAGTAATCACGCCCAAGGCTACCCGCGAAATGGATAACTACGCCATCGAGCGCCTGCAGGAGTTTAAAAGACGCGTGCTGGCTAAAGAGGCCGACTTCGGCTCCCTCGCCATCCTCTACTCCGAAGATCCCGGCGTAAAGGACAACAAAGGCATCTACCCGATGAACCGTAACGATAAAAACACCTGGGACCCGGACTTTATGGCCGCCGCCTTCCGTCTGAAAGAAGGAGAGATCTCCAACCCGGTTAAATCCGCCCATGGTTACCATATCATCCAGATGCTGAAACGCCAGGGCGATAACATCACCGTACAGCACATCCTGATCAAAGCAGCCGTAACCAAGTCCGACCTGGCCAAGGCTACCGAAAAACTGGACTCCGTTCGCAACCAGATCATCGCCGGCAAAATCACTTTTGCCCAGGCTGTTAGCGACTACAGCGATGACCCCTCCGCGAAGTTCACCGGAGGTATGCTGCAGTCCAAAACAGGCGAAGGTACCCTCATCACCATCGATCAGCTGGAAGAACCTTCCGAAAAAGAGATCGTCATGATGCTCGATACCCTCAAACCAGGCGGTATCTCCAAACCTACCGTATTCACCGACGAACAGGGCCATACCGCCGTGCGCATCGTGTACCTGAAAACGCGTACACAGCCCCACCGGGAAAACCTGAACGACGACTACGCACGCATTCAGCAACGCTGCCTCATGATCAAACAGGCAGAAGCAATCAATAAATGGCTCACGGAAAAGATCCCGACATTCTATGTACACGTGGATCCCGAGTACAAAAACTGCGAACATATTAACCAGTGGATGGCTCAGCTCGCCAAACAGTAGCCAATTTTAACTTTTTTGAAAAGCGGCGCGGAGATGATCTCCGCGCCGCTTTTCATTCCGCTCATCCCGTAGTTACGCTCCGATGACGCGAATTAGTTGAAATTGCTGTAACTTTGCATCTTCAATTTTCAGGCATGAGTGATGCGATCAAGCATGAATGCGGACTGGCATTTATAAGATTGAGAAAACCGTTCTCGTATTACCAACAGAAGTATGGAACTGTTTTCTATGGGCTGAACAAATTATATCTGCTCATGGAAAAGCAGCACAACAGGGGCCAGGATGGCGCTGGGGTAGCTGCAGTAAAATTAGACACCGAACCTGGCGTTCCCTTTATGCACCGCGTACGCAGTAGCGCTCCGCAAGCCATCGGCGACGTTTTCGGTAAGATCAGGGACGAAATCCAGGAAATCGAAAAGTATCAACCCGAGATCACCAAGTATCCGGGCCTGATGAAAGGGCATATCAAGTTCCTCGGCGAACTCCTCATGGGTCACCTTCGCTACGCCACTCAAGGCAAAAACAATGTGGAACTCTGCCACCCCTTTGTCAGATACAACACCATCCCTGCCCGCAACCTCGCTATGGCAGGTAACTTTAACCTGGTCAACGCAGATGAACTCTTCAAATTCACAGACGTAAACCCGGGCGAAGTACACAAAAACAGCGACCTCGCTGCGATGCTCGAAACCGTTCACCATTTCCTTTGCAAAGAAGATGAAGTACGCCGCAACGGGCTCGACATCAAACATATCCTCCAACAGGCTTTCTCCTTATTTGATGGCGGTTACCACGCTGCCGGCCTTATCGGCACCGGCGACGCATTCGTGATCCGCGACCCGAACGGCATCCGCCCTTCCTACTACTACATTAATGATGATGTCATCGTAGCCGCCTCCGAAAGAGCTGCTATCCGCACCACCTTTAATGTCGGGGAAAATGAAGTGCTGGAACTGATGCCAGGCCACGCCCTCATCGTTAAACACAACGGGGAATATGCCATCGAAAAAATCCTCGAACCCAAGGAAAGAAAAGCTTGTAGCTTCGAAAGAATCTACTTCTCCAGGGGCAACGACGAAAAGATTTATAAAGAACGTACTGCCCTCGGCCGTAACCTTTCAGGCACCGTACTGAAAGCTATCGACAACGACCTGCGTAATACCATCTTCTCCTTCATACCCAATACCGCGGAAGTAGCCTTCTACGGCCTGCTCAAAGGCCTGGAAGATTACCTCAACAAGATCAAGATCGAGCGTATCCTCTCCTGGGGTAACGACATCGACCAGGAAAAGCTCACCGAAATGGTGAACCGCCGTATCCGGATCGATAAGATCGCGATCAAGGACGTGAAAATGAGAACCTTCATCACCGAAGATTCCAGCCGTAATGAGATGGTGCAGCACGTGTACGACATCACCTACGGTACCGTACGCCCCGGTGTGGATACCCTCGTAGTGATCGATGACTCCATCGTTCGCGGTACCACCCTCAAGGAAAGTATCATCAAAATGCTGGATCGCCTCGGTCCTAAAAAGATCATCATCGTATCCTCCGCGCCGCAGATCAGGTACCCTGACTGCTACGGTATCGATATGAGCAAAATGGGCGACTTCGTAGCCTTCCAGGCTGCCATCGCCCTGCTGAAGGAACAAGGCAAGGAACATATCCTGCAGGAAGCCTACGGCCTCTGTAAAGAACTGGAACGTACCAACACCCTCCACGCCCAAAACGTGGTGAAAAATGTGTACAAACTGTTCACTCCCGAAGAAATCTCCGCTAAAATTGCCCAGATCCTCAACCCTGGCAATATCGGCGCTGAAATCGAAGTGATCTACCAGTCTATCGAAAGCCTCCACGAAGCCTGCCCGAATAACCTGGGCGACTGGTACTTCACCGGTAACTACCCAACGCCGGGCGGTAACCGCGTAGTAAACAAAGCCTTTATGAACTTCATGGAAGGAAAAAACGAAAGAGGTTACTAGTGCAGATAATACACGACTTTATAAAGCAGGAGCGTCCCATGGCGCTCCTGCTTTTTTAAAGTCCCGCATAAAACCATGTCACCCCAAAAAATCCCCCATCCACATAAAATCCATTGGAACACAACATTTTCCGTATTTCTATGTTAATTTTATCTTAAATGAATCTCACAACGATTCCTATTTGCCCCGTTCCTATTAACTTTCTTTAAAAGTATTTACGTAAGTTTTCAGCCCATGAAAACATTGCTACTCATCCGACACGCAAAGTCCAGCTGGAATGATCCCAATACGGACGACTTTGACCGGCCGCTCAATAAAAGGGGAAAGGAAAACGCCCCCGAGATGGCCCAAAGGCTCCTCGATAAAGGAGTAGTGCCCGAATTGATCATCGCCAGCCCTGCCAAAAGAACCCGTACTACCGCCAAACTCATGGCCGACGTATGGCGTTACCCCAAACAGGCCATCCTGCTGGAAGATGAACTGTACCTCTGCTATGCCTCCACCTTCCTCAAAGTGATCACCAGGATAGACGACGACTTCAACGTAGTGGCCATCTTCGCACACAACCCCGGCATTACGGACTTCGCCAATTATTTAACGGAAGAAATCAGGATAGACAACGTACCTACCGCCGGCGTATTCGCAATACAAGCCAATACGGACTCCTGGCAGGAGTTCGATCGCGCTAAAAAATCATTTCTCTTCTTCGATTATCCCCGGAAAGATTAACCTTTCAAAATCTTATCATAAGAGGCAGTAATGCCCTTGATCAGCGATGAACTGAAGCCCTGGTGCTCCATTTCGTTCAGACCTGCAATCGTGCAGCCCTTAGGGGTAGTAACCTTATCAATTTCAGCTTCGGGGTGGGTCTTTTCCCTGATCAGCAGCTCTGCAGCGCCTTTCACCGTTTGCGCCGCAATCAGGCTGGCCGTGCGGGCATCAAACCCGATCTCAATGCCCCCCTGGATATTAGCCCTGATAAAACGAAGCGCATAGGCAATACCGCAGGCGCCCAGCACAGTAGCGGCGTCCATCAGCTTCTCATCGATCGTAACAGCGGCGCCCAGCTGGTTAAACATATCGGTCACAAAGGTCGTTTGCCCGGGGCTAGCATGCTTGAAACTCAGGCAGGTCATAGACTCCTGTATCGCAATGGCGGTATTGGGCATCGCGCGCACCACGGCCATTCCGGGAACAATGCGTTCCAGGTCGTCAATACTGACGCCGGTAACCACGCTGATTAATATCTGCCTGGCGGGGTCAAATACAGCGCTGTATTCCTGCAACACCTCGCGTACATTATACGGCTTCAGGGCAACAATGATCACCTCCGCGCCGCGGATGGCTTTCGCATTATCGTTTTCCACCTGTACGCCCGCTTCCTTCAGGGCAACAAGGGTATCAGTATTACGTTTGGTGATAGTAATGTCTCCGGCCTGTGAAAAACCGCTCTTCAGCAATCCCCGGGCAATGGCCGACCCCAGGTTTCCACCACCTATAATGGCTATCTTCTTGGCTGACATAAAAAAGGTTTACATTATAAATCCTCAGAAAGGTAAAACAAATGCTCCATTGATGCAAAAAGTCGGCATTGCAGTATATTGCATCAATGGGCGCATCACAAAAAGCAGCAGCGTTTTTCGCACGGATACAGGAAGCAGCCAATACCCCGCAGCCGGCCGGTAAGCTCCGGCTCTATAAGCTCATACTGGAAAGCCTTTTCCGTGACCTCACCCGGCAGGAACACCGCTCCTTCGGCAACCTCTTTGCCCGGATGCAGTTCTATTTCGATAAAGAAACCGTCCCGCCGGACATCCAACAGCAGCTGACCGCGCTGCGCATTATAACGGCCAGGCATACACGCACCATGCAGCCCTTACAGGAAGAGGAACATACCCTCTGCATTAAAGCCCTGGCAGAGGCGGTGGCCTGGTGCTATTCCGCCACCGTGCCCCTGCGCCTGTCCGAAGCCTATTACGACGCCGGTACCAAATCTCTCGCCCGGAATATCAATAACCAACCCGCCAGTATCCTTTCCCTGAAATGCATGGTGATGGCCGTAGGCCCACTGGTTACTGACAAGCAGGGGAGGTACGCCTGTGTTTTGCTGGTAAAAAATGATGAGTTGGGAGAGATTCACCTCTCCTTAAAGGAAATGGACCCGTCCTCCGTGATAGCCTTACACGGGCGCCTCCGACGCTACGATTCCCTCCATGTGATACATTGCCGCCGGGAGGATCCGGATGAAGCACAGCCGCCTTTATACAGCACCACCGCGGAGAGCCAGGTTGTGCTGGAACCCGACCTCCTGATTGATATCAGCGACCTGGCAGAATGCTTCAACCACAAAGGGGTGAATAAATTGCTCTACCTGGTGAAGAAGCTGGTACCGCAAACATCCAGCCCTGCGGCTTTTAAAGGTAACCTCGTGAATGCGCTCCTGGATGAAATGTTGCGCAACAGGGCCATAGACTTCAAGACCTCCTTCCGGGAAGCCGTAGCGGATAATGTACTGCAGGCCGCCGCATACGGCCGGGAGAAGATCAATGAAATGTTCCGGGATATCCGGGACTCCCACTGGGGCAACCTGCACCAAACCGTGCGGGACCTCGAGGATAAACCCCTGCGCATAGAGCCTACCTTTTTCTCCTCCGTCTACGGCATACAGGGGCGGTTGGATATCATGGCGGAAGACGATGCTGATCCGAACCGGAAAGAAATTTTTGAACTGAAAAGCGGAAAGGCCCCGGACTTCAATACCTGGAAAAACCACGAAATGCAGGTAGTGGGCTATAACCTGTTATTACGGTCTGCGTTTGGCCGTAAACGTAAGGGCAGCAGCGCCATCCTGTATTCCGCCGCGCAGGCGGAGCCCCTCCGGAACGTAAGCAGTACCCGCGCCAGCGAAAATGCCCTGCTGCAACTCCGCAACGAAGTCGTAGCCATGCTGCTGCGGCTCGCCGCCGGGGAATACGACGTATTATCCACTATCAACAGTACGGCCGCCGCCGGCCTGCCTTCCTTCAGTATGGAGCCTTTCATGGCCTTCGAAAAAGCCTGGAACGAAGCGCCGGACATCGCCAAAACCTATTATAAAACATTCCTCTCCTTCATCCTCCGGGAATTTCTCCAGGCCAAATGCGGCATGTTCTCCGAAGTGCACCGGGAAGACGATGCCGACGGCTTCGCCGCCCTGTGGCTGCAACAGGAGGACGAAAAGGCCGACCGGTTCAACATTATTCCCGGGCTGCGGTTCCGCGAGTTCGACAGCACCAGCAGCTCCGTCATTTTTGATATAGCCGCCACCGTTAGTCATAATTTCAGGGTAGGGGACACGGCAATCATCTACGCCAGAACGGGCCCGGAACTTGCGCCGTTGCAGCAGGAGCTGCTGAAAGGCCGTATCGATGAACTGGGCAGGGACTACCTCGTCTTCTCCCTGAATAACCGGCAGATGACCCTGGATTTCTTCCGGCAGCACGAGGAATGGATCATTGAACACGATATCTACGAGTCCAACTACTGGATGGCCGCATCCTCCCTGTTTTACATGCTGGCCCCGCAATACCGCCACAAGGCGGAAACCCTGTTAGGGCTCAGAGCGCCCCGTACCCGCGAGCTGGACGTGCCGCTGCCGCCCATGTTCAACGCCAACCAGGAAGCCATTGTCCGTAACGCCTTACAGGCGGAGGATTACTACCTCCTGCAAGGGCCTCCCGGCACGGGTAAAACCTCCGCTATGCTGACCACCATGGCGGGAGAGCTGGTCCGCAGGAACAACCACGTGGTCATCGTGGCCTTTACCAATAAGGCGGTAGAGGAAATCTGCCTCAGGCTGGACGCGAAAGAACTCCCTTATCTCCGGATGGGCGGGCGCAATACTCCCTCCGCTATTAAACTGAAAGAGCTGTGCATGAACGGCTCCCTGGACGATGCCCGGCAGTTCATTACCAGTCACCGCATATTTGTAGGCACGGTCGCCACCATGGCCACCAGGCTGGACCTCCTGATCACGATGGGCATCCCCATGGATGTGCTGATCGCCGATGAAGCCTCCCAGCTCACAGAGCCGCAATTGTTAGGACTGCTGATGCCTTTCCGGAAGTTCATCCTCATCGGGGATCAGAACCAGCTGCCGCCCGTGGTGGCGCAGGAGAGCTACTTCTGCGAAACCCGGGATGAAGACCTGCGCCAGCTGGGGATTGCCGACCTGCGTTGTTCCATCTTCGAGCGACTGATGCAGCGATGCAAGCAACAGCGCTGGGAACACGCCTGGGGAATGCTCAATACCCATTTCAGGATGCACGAAAGCATCGCAAGTCTGGTGAACCCGTACTATGCCGGGCAGCTTACTGCCGGGTGCATAGCGCAACAGGAACATTTTGCCCCTGACGCGGGAGATAATGCATGGGACAGGCTTTTATCTCTCGGCAGAAAAATATTTATACCCAGCCCCTATGAGCCAACTTCCAAAATGAACAGCACGGAAGCCGCGCGGGTGGCTGACCTGCTCCGGTACCTCAAACGGCGCCATGGCCCCGCATTCACAAAAGATACGGTGGGAGTGGTCACGCCCTGGCGCACGCAGATCAGCCTGATCAGGGAGCTGATTGCGGACGATCCGGACCTGCAGGCCGTGAATATTGATACAGTGGAGCGCTTCCAGGGATCGGAAAATGATATCATCATTGTTTCGCTGGCGGTGTACCACACGGGGCAGGTGCAAACATTGCAGTGCCTGGGCCGGTTTCACTGGAACAGCGAGCAGATTGAAGTAGACCGGAAGCTGCTGGTAACGTTATCGCGTGCACGAAAACAGGTGATTATGATGGGGTATGAGCCGGTCTTACAGGAGAGCGACCATTACAGGAGGATACTGGGAGAGATGGTAAAGGCCGAGGCAGGAACACTCGTAAGTGCCTGAAAATAAAAAAGATAACAAAGGCCACACTAAAGTATGGCCTTTGTCAGACAACATCATATATAGATCATTCCTGGCAAACCAGGCTTTAATCCAATGTAACGTGTGACCAGTTTTCCCCGCTTTTAATACGGTAGAGCTGCATTTCGCTGATGTCAAACTGCTCGGCAATCTGCTTCATGGTCTTCTTACCGGGCTTGTTCAGCATGCGTTTGATGCTTTTCACCTTGGTCACGTTCAGTTTCAGACCTTTCAGCCTGTTCCTTTGTTTTTCTTTATATGCCTTTTTAGCCGGGCTGTTCTGCTGGTGCGCTTCCATTTCTTCCTTGGTAGCCCAGGCCAGGTTGCTGGCTTTATTGTTTTTCTTGTCGTAGTCGAGGTGGATCACATACCTGTGCGTACGCCCTGGCCTTTTGTTGAAGAGCTTGGCAACTTCTCTGTGTAGGTAGAGTGATTGATAGGTATCTGCCGGTTTTACGTTCAAAACCGTATAGCCTTCCACGGTAGAACCCGTGAGTAGCTTACCATCTTCAATACTTTCATGATAGCTGATCACTCTTCCCATGTTAGAAACGGCATATTTCTTACGGAGGGCAGATTTGTTTTTAATCTGTAAGTCTTTCCAGACTTCATTTTTCAGATTTTTAATTGTGGTCATGTGAAAGTAATTTTTTATTTATTGTATTTCCGGGGTCATCGTTTAACCGTAAACGTTACAACCGGCCATTTTATCAGAGGCCGGTAAATGCTCGTTTTCAGCCCATTGGGGAGTAGTCCTTTCGAAAATATGATCCTTGTATTGCACCACGATCGCGTCTAATACTTCTTCTATTTCAGCTAGCGTCTTTAAAGTTACTAATTGTTGTCTGAATTCCTTGATGTGAGGTAACCCTTTGAGATAATTTGTATAATGGCGGCGCATTTCAAGGATGCCAACGATATCACCTTTCCAGGCTACAGATTGGTGCAGGTGCTTTTTACATACCTGCACTCTTTCCAAAACAGTTGGAAGAGGTAAATGTTCGCCAGTTTTCATAAAATGCTTTATCTCGCGGAAAATCCAGGGATATCCAATAGCGGCGCGGCCAATCATCACCCCGTCCACTCCGTATTTGGCGCGGGCGGCTATGGCCTGCTCCGGCGTACATATGTCACCGTTACCAAAGATAGGAATGTTTATGCGTGGATTATTTTTAACTTTTCCGATGAGGGTCCAGTCGGCGTTGCCTTTGTACATCTGTACGCGGGTGCGGCCGTGGATGGTCAGGGCCTGGATGCCCACGTCCTGCAGGCGTTCGGCCACCTCTTCGATGTTCCTGGTATTATCGTCCCAGCCGAGGCGGGTTTTCACCGTTACCGGCAGTTTGGTGGCCTTTACCACGGCTGCCGTCAGCTTCACCATCTTGGGAACATCCTTCAGGATGCCCGCGCCGGCGCCCTTACAGGTCACCTTTTTCACCGGGCAGCCAAAGTTAATATCCAGCAGATCCGGATTGGTAGCCTCCACGATCTGCGCGGCCATGGCCAATGGTTCTTCATCTCCGCCGAAGATCTGGATGCCCACCGGGCGCTCGTATTCGAAGATGTCCAGCTTCTTACGGCTTTTAATAGCGTCGCGGATCAACCCCTCGGAAGAAATGAACTCCGTGTACATGAGGTCAGCCCCGCCATCCTTGCAAACTGCACGAAACGGCGGATCGCTCACATCTTCCATGGGCGCCAGCAAAAGGGGAAATTCTCCCAGTTCTATGTTTCCTATCTTCACCATAAACTAAGAACCACGGCCCGTCAGGCCAGAGGTATTAAGGTAATAACGTATATAATTTTGCTAAATGCAGCAGGGTAGTTTGTGATACTGTTGCTGCAATGCTTAATTTCACGCCGTAAATTTACGCATTTTAATACAGTATTTGATATGAACGGCTATCTCAGGGAGCATCCACCCATCCTGCATTTTGTAACCATCATAGGGTTCTTCATGGGTTTCTTTGTTATAAACCTCCTGGCAATAGGCGTTTTGGCACCTAAACTCACCGGCTATACGATAATTGAAATCCAGGAAGGCGTCTTAACCAACCCTGCATTGGTTGGACCGCAAAAATGGATTCAGTTCTTTTATTCCTTCAACGTATTCCTCCTCCCGGCAGTAGTGTTCTCCTACCTCTGGCAGCCGTACCCGGCCACCTACCTTGGGCTGAAAACCCGCCCATCCTGGATGCAGCTGGCGCTGACGGTAGTCTTATTCCTCTGCGCGCTGCCGTTTGCCAACAGCATGGCGGAGTGGAACCAAACCTGGAACCTGCCCAAACAGGCCCGGGAACTGCAGGAGACAGGGCAGATGCTCACCCGCGCCATGCTGCGCATGCCGCATTTCAGCGACCTAATCATCAATCTCATACTTATGGCCATCCTTCCCGCCATAGCGGAAGAACTCTTCTTCAGGGGAGTGTTGCAGCGGGTTATGATCAATATGACCCGGAAACGCTGGCTCAGCGTGGTGTTCACCGCCGTGATCTTCAGCGCGCTGCACCTGGATATGCTGGGCTTTATGCCCCGTATAGCGCTGGGCGTGGTGCTGGGAGGCATCTACCTGGTAACCGGCAACCTGTGGCTGGCCATCCTCGCCCACGTTATCAACAATGGCATGCTGGTCGTACAGTCGTACCTGTTTCAGCACGGCCTTTCCGGGACGGACCCGATGGTAGACGACTTCCTGCCCTGGTACTTTGCCGTCATCAGCCTGGCGGTAACGGCCGGTTTATTCTGGGCCCTCATCAAACGCTCGCCGGACCCCATCCAGGTGGAAACCTATCCCATGGACGATCATCCCGCATCTCAATAACAACAGAAAATAGTAACTTAACTTACTGACAAAATAACTGTAACATGGAAAAAGGCTGGACTAAAGTATTCGCAAGCGATCGCCCCTACGAAACGGAGATCGTCAAAGGCATGTTAATCGAAAACGGGATTGACGCGGTTATTCTCAATAAACAATCTTCCTCTTATACCTTCACCATTCCCGGTCAGGTAGAGTTGTACGTACCGGATGCCCAGGCTGAAACAGCCAAATCGCTGGTTACCCAACATAATAACCTGCCCACCGGCGATCCGTATGAACTGGATGAAGAAGACGAAAATAAGGCCGGGGACCATGAATAATGGTTCCCCCGCTGGCATTTGCTCAAATTTTTGCAGACTTTTGCGGCCATAAAATCAACTAACAGCAATTTCAATAATGAAAACATTTTTTACCCGCACTGCGTCAGCACTGGTTTTTGTGGCAGTAATGCTGGGCGGCATCCTGTGGAGTCCCTTTACGTTCTTCCTCCTGTTCTTCCTGGTGAACTTCTTCGCCCTGCAGGAGTATTTTAAGCTGATCAGGCTGATCGATACCGATTTTGCCAATACCTCCGCTTTACACCGGTACGGCGTGTCTATCGCCAGTTGCGCCATTATGCTGGCCTTTACCGGCAGTAATTTTATGCTGGGGGATATAAACGCCGGATTTATAGGCTGGTGGCTGGCCATCATCTTCCTCATGGTGCTGCCGTTAGGGGAAATCCTCTTCAGTAAGGACTTCTCCCTCAAAAACATCGGCTATTCCGCCATGGGCCTGCTGTATGTGACCATTCCATTCAGCCTGCTCGTGCATATCCGCCTGAACGCTATCGATATTCACTACACTGCCGACCAGGTGGGCACCGCCCCCGGCTGGCTGATCCCTTTACTGCTCATCATCTTCATCTGGATCAACGATACCATGGCGTACATCGTGGGGTCCCTTATAGGCCGCACGCCCTTTGCGCCGGCCATTTCCCCTAAAAAGACGATCGAAGGCACCCTGGGAGGTATGATCCTGGCGGTGGCCGCGGCAGGGGTGTACGGTCATTACTGGGGCAGCAGCTACCTGGCCCTGCAGCACTGGCTGGTACTGGCCGGCATTGCGGCGGTATTCGGCACCATTGGCGACCTCATCGAGTCCAAACTCAAGCGCATGGCAGGGGTGAAGGACTCCGGCGCCATCATGCCCGGCCATGGCGGCTTCCTGGACCGGTTCGACTCCATGCTGCTGGCAGCGCCCTTTGCCTGGATCTACGTACAGTCATTTATGTTGTAAAATCAGAAATTCGTATGCTGAATTTTTTGAATTGAACTAACTTCGCTCTGCGATTAAACCAATAAACAGACAAACAAATAGAAAACAATGAAGATCCATCGTGAAGGATTTGCTACCATTTCCCTTGTGTTCCTGGTACTGTTAGTAATTAACGGAGCAGTATTTTACTGGTTCGACTCAGCAGCGCTCACCTGGAGCCTCCTGGCCATTTCCGTAGTATTTTTCCTGTTCATCGTATCCTTTTTCAGGCTGCCGGCAAGAAAAAATACTGAAGGTGAGAACCTCGTCATCTCCCCTTGCGATGGTAAAGTAGTGGTGATTGAGGAAGTGTACGAGCCTGAATATTTTAAAGATAAGCGCCTGCAGGTATCCATCTTTATGAGCCCTGCCAACGTGCATGTAAATAGAAACCCGATCAGCGGCGAAGTGAAGCTCTCCCAGTACCACCCCGGTAAATACCTGGTGGCATGGCACCCAAAGTCTTCCACGGAAAATGAAAGGCATTCCGTAGTAATCGGCAACGGCAAGGCCGACATCCTGATCCGCCAGATTGCCGGCGCGCTGGCCCGCCGTATTGTCAACTACCTCAAACCGGGCATGCAGGTTACCCAGAACGAAGAAATGGGCTTCATTAAATTTGGATCAAGGGTAGATCTTTACTTACCTTTAGGTACAGAGGTAACCGTACAGCTGGAACAGGTTGTAAGAGGTGGCCAAACCGTCATTGCAAAACTCTAACAAGGCTATGAAAAAGTTATTTACACTGGCTATTGCCTCCCTGCTCGTTGCAGGTACTGCCTTCGGACAGGATAACGCTAAAAAGTCTGCCAATAAAGCAGCTAAAACTGAACAAAAGGCTGATTGTAAGGATGCTGCCTCCTGCCACGGCAAGGGCACGGCTAAAAGCTGCTGTAAACAGCCTTCCAAAACCGCAGCCATGCGGGTAAAGGCGGCTAAAAAGACGACTAAATAAGCCATTACCATATTGGCTCCCCATGGGAGTAAACAAAAAAGAATCGCTTGCGCGATTCTTTTTTGTTTTAGAGAATATCCTTGATCTCTGCCAGGGTATTCACCGTATAGGTAGGCGTGAAGTCTACCGGCGGTTTGGCAGGGTTGAAGTAAATCTGGTCCATTCCTACCGCATGCGCCCCTTTGATATCCAGCTCCATGGCGTCCCCGATCATAATGCTCTCGGTAGCGGAAGTAGCGGCTTTCGTGATCGCATAATCGAAAATTTCCCGGTAGGGCTTCAGGCTGCCGGCCAGCTCGGAGGTGATGATATGGGTAAAATATTTATCTATCCCCGAATTCTTCATTTTCAGCAGCTGCGTGGCCTCGAAACCGTTGGTGATCATATGCATGGGATAATTTTTCCCTGCGAGGTAATCCAGCACTTCCACGGTATGGGGGAAGAGGCGTTTTTTCGTGGGGAGGATTTCCAGGAACTGGTCCGCCAGGGCCTCATTCAGCTTTTCATCGCCGATTTTGAATTCCAGCAGCGTTAACCTGAAACGTTTATAGCGAAGATCGTTGCGTGTGATAAAACCTTTTCTGAAGCGATCCCAGAGGCGTTCGTTGTTAGCCACATAAGATGCGGAAAACTCCTGAAATGACGGCACCCCTCTACTCTCCAAAGCATGCTGCTCGTACAGTTCGAGCAGTGTTTCCTGTTCATTTGTTTCAAAGTCCCAGAGTGTATGGTCCAGGTCAAAGAAAAGATGTTTATATTTCATGATCGCGCAAAGTTACGAAATACAATTTTTACTATTTTACCGCTTTAACACAGGACAAGACCATGAATGCAGTAATAACCGGCGCCAGTAAAGGCATTGGCAGGGCAGTAGCTGAACGATTAGCCAAAGAAGGATTCAACATTGCCATCTGCGCCCGCAATGAAGCGGCGCTCGCAGCAGCGAAAGCCGCCATACAGGCGCAGAACAGCGCCGTTACCGTACTCGCGGAACAGGCGGATATGGGCGATAAAGCCCAGGTGCTGCGCTTTGCTGCCACCGTTAAAGCAGCCTTCGGCCAGGTGGACATCCTCGTTAATAACGCCGGCATCTTTACCCCCGGTAGCCTCTACGAAGAAGCGGAAGGGCTGCTGGAACAGCTGATGGCCGTAAACGTCTACAGCGCCTACCACCTCACCAGGGCCTTGCTGCCGGATATGATGGAGCGCCGTAACGGGCATATTTTCAACCTCTGCTCCGTTGCCAGCCATAAAGCCTACGCCAATGGCGGGTCCTACAGTATTACCAAACATGCGCTGCTCGGCTTCAGCCGCAACCTGCGCGAAGAGATGAAACCTTTCGGCGTAAGGGTGACCAGCATCAGCCCCGGCGCCACGCTCACCGCTTCCTGGGACGGTTTTGAGGCCCCGCCGGACAGGATGATGCCCCCTGAAGATATAGCCACCGTGATGTGGACCGCCTATACCCTCGCCCAACAAACAGTCGTTGAAGACATCGTACTGCGGCCGGTTTTAGGAGATATTTAACAATCATATAAACATAATTTTTTAACTAACTTTTAACGGCGCTTCTACCGCATCCATGGCGGGTTTGGTTAAATTTGTTGACACAATTATGATGGTCAGATTTAGTATGAGAAAGTGTCTTTTCTCCTTATTGTTTTTAGTAGGGCTGGTGAACTGCGCATTTGCGCAGGAATTCCGCTTTACTACCACGGTGAGCAGCAACCCTGTAGCGCTGGACGAGCCATTTCAAATTCAGTTCATGATAGAGAATGGGGTAAATGTGACTAGCTTTAACCCGCCTGACTTCAAAGATTTTGACGTATTGCAGGGCCCCAGCCAGAGCATGGGGCAATCCATCATGAACGGCCGCAGATCTGAATATATCGCCCTCATTTATGTCATTCAAGCCAAACGTGTTGGTAACTTTACCATTCCCGGCGCCCAGGCACGGGTAAACGGGAATGTCGTAAAATCCAACCCCGTACTCATCGAGGTACGTAAAGGCGCCGGCGCTTCCCAGCAACAGGCGCCGCAACAACCCTCTGCCGGCGGCTACGCGCCACGCGGCGGCCGCGACGAATCCGTTGACGGCGTGCTGCGCAAAGGAGAGAACATCAACGAAAAACTGCGCAAAAATATATTCGTAAAAGTAGAGGTAGATAAGACCAACCTCTATGAAGGGGACCAGCTAACGGCAACGTATAAACTCTATACCCGCCTCCCCACCAATTCAAGCGTAACGAAAGTGCCTGCCTTCAAAGGCTTTTCCGCAAAAGATATCGAACTTCCCAACCCGCCCCAGGCCTCCGAAGAAATGGTGAACGGGCAGCTGTTCAAAGTGTTTACCATCCGTAAAACACTGCTGTTCCCGCTGCAATCTGGCACGCTGGAGCTGGAACCGGTGGAAGTGGACAACCAGGTGCGCCTCGTGAAAGTGGTGCAAAACAAGCGCCGCGCAAGGGATCCGTTTGAAGACTTCTTCAACGATCCCGCCTTCCGCGATCCCTTCTTCGACGATTTCTTCAACCGCCCGGACGTGGAGTATGAAGACGTTCCCTATAAAACGCAGTGCAACCCGGTAAAAATTACCGTGAAACCGCTGCCGGCAGAAGGCCGCCCGGCAAGCTTCAACGGCGCCGTTGGCCGCTTCAACATGACGGCCGAAGTGAACAAGAATAAACTTTCTACTGACGAAGCCCTCACGCTGAAAGTAACCATCAGCGGCCAGGGTAACGTGAACCTGCTGAATACACCCAAAGTGGACGTTACTTCAGGGTTCGAAGCCTATGACCCGAAAGTATCCGATAACATCGAAAAAAACAGTAATCCGCTCTCCGGCAGCCGTACATTCGAGTTTGTGCTGATGCCGACGGAAGCAGGCGAACACGTGATTCCGCCGGTGGAGTTCTCCTACTTCGACCCTTCCGCGAACGCGTATAAAACGATAAAATCTGCAGCCTTCCCCATCAATATCACGCAAGGGAAAAAAGTTAAATCCGAAAAACAGGATTACAGTGTGGGCAGAAATGAGCTGGTAGGTATTGAAACCGGCATCATGCCCTGGGTGAAAAAACATACCTGGTTCGTCACCAGCATCTGGTTCTACGTCCTGCTGCTGATACCGGTACTGGTGTATGCCGGCGCGGTATTCTACAAACGCCGCCAGGATTACAACACCACCAACGCTTCCGTGCTGAAACACCGCTATGCAAACAAAGTAGCGCTCAAACGCCTGGAACTGGCCGCCCGTTACCTGAAAGAAGGTAAGGACAAGGCTTTCTATGAAGAAACTTCCAGGGCCGTATGGGGCTATTTAAGCCATAAGCTCAAAATTCCATTTGCAGACCTGAGCAAACAATTGATCCAGGAGAAGCTGGCTGCCCGCAGTATCAACGGCAGCAACACCGCTGAGCTGTTTGACCTGATCGACAATTGTGAAGTTGCATTGTATGCTCCCGGCCAGGACAACCGGCGGATGCAGGGTACATACGAAAAAGCTGTCAGCATCATTACCAACCTGGAAGACGCACTGAAGAATTAATTTTTAACCACCAGGCAAATGTTCTATTGCAGAATGTTCAAATCGATTTTCCTGGCAGCAGGCATCCTGTTGATGGCCTGCTTCACGCCAGCCCTCGCGGACGACGTGAATCCACAAGTACGCTTCGATGAAGCCAACGCGCTTTATCGCCAGAGCAAGTTTACGGAAGCGGCCACCATCTATCAGCAACTAATAGACGCCGGCTATACCTCCCGCCATCTGTACCTCAATGCTGGCAACGCCTGGTACAAGGCAGGCAAAACAGGGCAGGCGGTGTACAGCTATGAAAAAGCCTTACAGCTATCCCCCGAAGACGCTGCCATCAAACACAATCTCAGTGTCGCCAATCAAAAGGTAAATGGGTACGTGGGCGATTTGCCCCTGGTGTTCTTCCAACGCTGGTGGCTGCAGCTGCAACACCTGCATACCTCCAATGGCTGGGCCGTGGGCGCGGTCGTATTCATCTGGATCCTAATGGCATCCCTCCTCATCAACACCCAGATACCCGGGCTGCGGAACAAGTATCTCCAATGGGGCAGCTACCTGTTTGGCGTACTGTTCCTCGTGTACCTGCTGATGGCCATTGACACCTACAATATTGCCAATAACCACAACAACGGCATCGTGATGGCAGGCTCCATCAAAGTAAAAGCCGCGCCGGACGATACCAGCAAGGAGCTGTTTGAACTTCACGAAGGCATGAAAGTAAAACTGGTGGATACCACCAGCGAGTACTGTAAGGTGGAACTCAACGATGGCAAGAACGGCTGGGTGTCCTGCGCTGCCATCAAGCGCCTGTAAGCATTACATTTTTTCTATCCGTAACAGGAAGTCCTGCTTTTTCTGCCGGGATACAGGCACCCTTTGCCCGTCGCACATGATAATTTCCCCGCCATCGCCCTTGATGTATTTATCCATAAAGGAGAGGTTCACGAGGAAGCTGTTATGCACCCTGAAGAAGGCTTTATCTTCCAGCACTTCTTCCATTTCCTTCATCGTGCGGGTAACGGGAAACGGTTTTTCCTGCGAGCGCAGGTACACGTTGGTAGTGGCGCCGTTTGACTCGCAATAGAGGATATCACTGGCGACCACCATCCGGAGGCCTTCGGCGGTGGGCAGCGCCAGCCGCTCGGATTGTTTGATATGCTGCTGTAACATCTCTACCAGGTGGTCCACTTTCCTGGTAACCGGCTGTCCCATGCGTTCGGTGGCCTTAATAACCGCCTCCTTCAGTTCTGCGGCGTCTATGGGTTTCAGGAGATAGTCCAGTGCGCTGTGCCGTATCGCCTGGACGGCATAGTGGTCGTACGCTGTGGTAAAGATCACAGCAAAGGAGCCGCGTTTTGTGGCTTCCAATACCTGGAATCCGTCCAGTCCGGGCATTTCGATATCGAGGAACAGCAGCTGAGGATCGTACATGGCAATCGCGTCCAGGGCGGCTTCGCCATTATTGCAGGTAGCCATTACCGTTATATCCGGGCAATTATTTTCCAAAAGAATACGAAGTACGTCTCGACTGTGCTTCTCGTCGTCCACTATGATGGCGCGCATGAAGGTAGAAATAGTTGATAAATGGTATAATACGAAGAGAGGGAAAAGCCTCCTGTTTCACGATGAAAATTTACGCTTTTTTTACTGCTTTACAAGCAATCAGCCGGTTAACTCCTGCCGGGCGGGAGTATGTTCCATGCTGATGACGAGCCGGTTGCCGCAGGGATGGCTGGCGCTGTCGAGGATGGGTTGCGCGGAAATGCTGGCTTTCATATGGTAGCGCTCACTCATGAGGTAGAGGCGTTCGGAGGCAATATCGATGCCGTTGGCGAGCCGTTCTGCCGTATCATCCAGCAGGGAGGCCGTCGGGTTGCCGTTATCTTCCACTTTGATGTACAGCCGGTCATTCTTGACGCCGATGACGATATTCAGCTGTCCGCCCGTCTTCTGCGGGCGCGCCAGCAACCGGTGCCAGATGGCGTATTGCACATAGGGTTGTATGATCAGCGGGGGAATGAGCGTGTGCATGGGTTCCACCTCCGGTTCCAGCGCCAGGCGGTAGGTAAACTGCTGTTCAAACCGCAGCTGCTCCAGTTGCAGGTAGAGTTCCAGCGCATCGAGGTCTTCCTGCAGCGTAATCCATTCCTTTTTGAAATTCCCCATCATCAGCCGCATCAGTTTGGAAAAGCGGGTGAGGTAAAGGGAGGCCATATCCGTGCTGGTAGCGAGGATATAATGGTGTATGGCGTTGAGGCTGTTGAAGATAAAGTGAGGGTCCAGCTGCGCCTGGAAGGCATTCAGCTCCAGGTTGATCATGGCTTGTTGCCGGTGCAGCGCCTCCCGGGTGGCACGGCGAATCCTTTTCTCTCTTGCGAAGAAAAAAAGCAGTATCGTAATGAGGCTAACCCCGAAGAATACCCAGTACGGCCAAACTGCAGCAATCACCAATGCTATAGTTAAATATGCCACGATAATTAAATATCGTGCAAATCACTGCCAGATGAAAGTGTCATTTTGTACTAGGCAGAAAATAACAGGAAAGCGGTGAGATTTGGAGGAAATTTGGCATTTGCCTGATTGCAGGGTGTTTCAGGGGAGGGGGCCAAGACGCCTCACGCCTCCGTAAACTTATACCCCACACCTCTCACGGAATGAAAGTACTTGGAGTTCCGGCTGTCCTCTTCAAAATATTTCCTGAAGTTGAGGATGAAGTTATCAATCGTACGGGTAGTAGGGTACACGTTATATCCCCATACCACCTGCAGTATTTTCTCACGCGTCACTACCTCTCCCTTGTTCTCAATGAGGAGTTTCAGCAGCATCGCCTCTTTCTTACTGAGCTCATAATGCTTGCCGTCCTTGCCGATGCATTCCTGCGCGGCGAAGTCGATAGTATTGTTACCAAAACGGTACACGTTCGGTACGCTGTCTTTATCCTGGATCTTTTTATTCTTAACGATGAGCTTTTCCACACGCAGCAACAGTTCTTCCAGGTTGAAAGGCTTGGTCATGTAGTCGTCTCCGCCTTTTTTCAGGCCCAGCACCCTGTCCGCACTGCTGTTTTTTGCACTGAGGAAGAGGATGGGTACTTCGTTGTTCTGGATGCGGATATTTTCGCACACAGCGATGCCGTCCATTTCCGGCAGCATGATATCGAGTATGATCAGGTCAAAATATTCGTTTTTGACTGCCTTGAGGGCAGCGGTACCATTGTCAACAGCAGTAACTTCATAGCCTTCCAGCTCCAGGTTCAGCTTCAGCGCCTCCTGGAGATTTTCTTCGTCTTCAACCAGTAGTATTGATGCTTTTGTAGCTTCCTTCATGTGTTAATATTTGATTGTAAGTCAAATGATGGATTAAAAGGCCGTCATTTAATCCGGTTTAAATTTACGCCGTTTGAATGGAATATTCAGTCCATGTTATTTCAAAGCAGGCGCCGGTAGGTTTATTATCGCGCACTTGTATGAAACCGTTGTGTTGTTCCACAATCTTGGCTGTCAGGAACAGCCCCAGGCCGGAGCCTTTGGCTTTACGGGTATTTTCATTGCCTACGCGGTAAAACTTGAGGAAGACCCTTTCTTTTTCTTCATCAGGGATACCAGGACCTTCATCCACTACCTGTAATTTGAGCTGATTGTTGGATTCGAACAGTTTTACCAGAATAGCGGTGTTTTTGGGTGCATATTTGGCAGCGTTTTCCACCAGGTTGCTCAGTACGATGTGCAGCATCAGCTTGTCACCTTCCATCCATACCCCCGGCAAAATGCTTGCCTGAATGTGATGGGTGCCAATTCGTCCGCCTATTTCCTTAATATCTGCCTCCATGAGCTGGGAAACGTTCAGGGGTTCCTTAAAGAGCTGGTAGCGGTGGGTTTCCAGCTGCGCTGCCAGCAGGATGTTATTGCAAAGCTGGTCCAGGCGGTTGGTTTCCCGGATGGTGTTATCAATAAGCCGGGTCCTTTTTTCCTCGTCGAGACTGGCATGCCGGCGTATAGTCTCCAGGTTTAGCTTGGCCGCCGCAATGGGGGATTTCAGCTCATGGGTGACCGCCATCATAAAATTCTGCTGCTGCCGGCTCAGTTTCATATACTTCCAGATGGCGCGGTACACGAAGCCGGCGCCCACCAGCAATATGCCGAGGAAGGTAAGGCCTTCCCCGAGGTATTTGATGAAGCGCATTTTTTCGTCCCTTTCGATGCGCTGAAATTCCAGCTGGTATTCCACCGGCTTTTGCAGGCTATCGATGCGGAGGGCGAGGTTTTGCACTTCAAAGCCGGTTATCTGGTGGCTTTGGCGCAGGAGTAGTATTCCCCACCATACCAGTGCGGCCACTGTATAGAACAGTACTAAAAAGTAAAGGAAGGACACTGATTTTCCTTCCTGCAGTTTATTATAAATTTTTTTCATCAGGGCCGTTTACCGGCTTTCTCTATCCGCAAACCAACATTCATTACATGGGGAAGCGGATTTTGCCGCATGTTTTGTTGAAAAGTTATCTTATAGGTGCCTGGTTTACTGAAAATCGCGTTTTGCTGAATAGGCACCCGGTGTTCAAAGATATCGTCAATACCGCTGCCCAGCCATTTGCCGGAGGGCTCTGCCAGGGGCAGCTCCACGCGCTGCTGGGCGGGGATGCTGTCGCCGGGGTATTGCGTACCTACCATCAGCCAGAGGTTACTGTACGGATAGGCGGCCTGGTGGCGTACGTTCACGTATATGTTGTAGAGCCAGGCAGTATCTTCCGGTTCCAGTTTGATTTCAAAGGCTGGTTTATAGTCGTAGGTCCAGTCGTGCCCGGGTATTTCCAGGTTTTTTTCGTAGACGTCCAGTTTAGGCGGCTTGCAGGCGGCAGCCAGTATTAAAAAGCCTGCGGTTACCAGGAGTAGTCTCTTCATAAGGTTTACGCCTTGCTATAAAACGTTTAGTACTTGTTCTTTGGCTTTTTCCAATTCATCCTTCATCAGCACTACCCATTGCTGTATCCCGGCGTCATTGGCTTTGGAGCCGGTGGTATTGATTTCCCGGCCTACTTCCTGCAGCACGAAGCCGAGCTTTTTACCTTTGGCGGGATCTGCTTCTTTCAAAATTTCTTTGAAGTAGCGGCAATGGTTTTCCAGGCGGGAAAGTTCCTCGGAGATATCGAGTTTTTCCAGGTAAAAGATAAGTTCCTGTTCCAGCCGGTTGCTGTCCACATTCTCTTTTCCTACATGTTCGGCGAGCAGGCCTTCCAGGCGCTGGCGGATGCGATCCTTGCGGAGCGGGTCCAGCTCTTTGACCTTCGCCATATATGTTTCGATATTTTCAATACGTTGTACCAGGTCCGCTTCCAGCATCAGCCCTTCGTCCTGGCGGTGCATATCCAGGTCCTGCAGGGCGGCCTGCAATACTTCTTCCACATCTTTCCATTCGCTTTCGGAGATTTGCTCGGTGGCCGGCGTTACTACCTCGGGCAGTTTCATCAGGATATTGAGCATATCGCCCTGGGGCAGTTCCAGCTGGTTGGCCAGCATGGTAATGGACTGGTAATAATACTTCGCCAGGTCGGTATTGATAACCACCGGCCTGGTGGCGCCATTCTGACGTACGTTGATCGTAGCATCCAGCGTTCCACGCTGCAACACCTGCTGCATTTGCGAGCGAATATCAAATTCATAGGGTTTCAGCAAAGGAGAAAATTTCAGATTCACCTCAAACTGTTTTCCATTGAGCGATTTGATCTCCACCACAATTGTTGTTTCGCCTCTTGTGCTTTCCGCCCTTCCGAAGCCAGTCATTGATTTCAGCATAATAGAAATTTGTAGGCAACAAACCTAGTTAAATAAGACCAGAAAGCCAAAAAGCATCAGTGCAGTTTCAGCTTCCGGTAAACCTCTTCGCGGCTCAGCTCCACCATATCTCCGGCATTCATTCCGGCAATGGTCAGCCCTTCCATTCTATAACGTACAAGCCTCAACGTAGGAAAGCCTACTGCCGCCGTCATCTTCCTTACCTGCCGGTTCTTGCCCTCGTGCAGCGTCAGGCGCAGCCAGGGAGCAGGAATACTTTTACGGAACCGGATCGGCGGGTTACGGGGTGGCAACGCAGGTTCCGTTTCAAAGATTTCCGCCTTGCACTTCCTCGTCAGGTACATCTTTCCATCCACATTTATTTGCACGCCCTGGGCCAGTTTCCTGACAGCCTCTTCCGTTACAGCCCCGTCTACCTGTACCCAATACTCTCTTTCATGCTGGAATTTAGGAGATAACAAGCGGTGATTCAATGCTTTATCATTCGTAAGCAATAATAAGCCCTCACTGTCATAATCCAGGCGCCCCACAGGATACACATCTGAAGGTACTTTAAAGAAATCTGCCAGACAAGCCTTATCACCCTCCCGCGTAAAACGGGTCAGTACCTCGTATGGTTTATAAATTACATAATAATGAAGCGCCACAACTGCTTTTGCTTTGGTTAAGGAGCCGTAAATTAGTACATTTGCACAATTGATTATGAGTACACCATTAAATCCAGCATGTCAAAACTGTAAAGACCGCTTCTCGTCTATATTCTGTAAGGCGGACCACAGCAATCTTGAACTGATTGATGCTGCCAAGGTATGCTCATCCTACAAAAAAGGCCAGGTCATTTTCCACGAAGGAGCCTATCCGTTTGGCGTTTACTGCATTAACGACGGTAAGATCAAACTCTCCCACAGCGGCGATGACGGGCGCGAACAAATCGTGCGCCTCGTAAAAGCAGGCGATATCATGGGCTATAAAGCGTTGCTCAGTAACGAACGTTATACCGCTACCGCCACCGCCCTGGAAGATTCCTCCATCTGCTTTATCCCTAAGGACCTGTTTCTCAACGTGCTGCAAAAGGACGCCTCCCTCTCCTTCGAGATGATGCGCATCCTCTCCAGCGAGCTGCGTAAAGCAGAACTCAAAATCACGCACCTGGCCCAAAAGCCAGTGCGGGAACGCCTCGCCGAAACCCTGCTCTTCATCAAGGAAACTTACGGCCTCGAAGCGGACGGCCATACCCTCAACGTACGCCTCTCCCGCGAAGAGATTGCCAACCTCGTAGGCACCGCCACCGAATCCGCTATCCGCCTCCTCTCCGAATTCAAGAAAGACGGCATGATCGAACTGGAAGGTAAAAAGATCCGCCTCCTCGATATGCCGGAAATTATCCGCACGGCTAACCTGCACGACTAATCCTGATAAATATCAGTTTTGCGCTTGACGCAAGTCATTGGACGCGCTTTGCGCGCCCGGTATTTTTGCTGCATCAACAATACGCCCGTACTGATGCTGCCTTTTGCCATTATCAACTTTCATGAACTATGCCCCGCAGAACTCTGCGAGGTCATCGCTCATAAATTCCATACACCGGTAGAACAAACCGCAGAACAGGTATTGTCCTACTTTGCAATCGACCGGCAGGACGATCAGCAGGCGCCGCCGGCAACCGATATCCAGCACCTGCTGTTTTCCCGGATGCAGGCTGAAATCCTTCAGCTTGTCCGGAAGGAGGGTACTATATTGTTTCCGGTGGTGATTACGGCATATGGCAACCGGGAGGATGTTCGCTGCATACAGCCTGCTACCTATCACTCCATCAGATCTTCTCACCAAAAAATAACCCTGCTGCTGCAAAAGCTGCGTCAGGTAACGGACAATTACCAGCTACAGGCCACCTGGAGCAACGCCTATAAGCTATGCGTGGGAGATATGTACTCCCTGGAACAACTCGTACACCAATGGATATACGTAACCCGGAATATCCTGTACCCGGCCGTTACCAAACCAGGAACCATGATCATCCGGCAGGACGATTTGCCTCACTCTTCAAGCATTGACTGATGTCCGATACCATGCAAACACAGCTCGCCTGCTTCCATTGCGGGCAGGATTGCCACGGCAGCCCGATCGTCATGGCAGAAAAAACTTTCTGCTGCGAAGGTTGCAAAATTGTATATGAAATTCTGCACCAGCACAACCTCTGCGAATATTACGACCTGAATGCACAACCAGGCGTAAACCAGCGCATGCAGGTCAGGAAAGATAAATTCGCCTTCCTGGACGATGAAAAGGTGCAGCAACACCTGATCCGGTATAAGGATGCGGAACAGGCCCACGTTACCTTCTACCTCCCGCAAATACACTGCAGCTCCTGCCTCTGGCTGCTGGAAAACCTTCATAAACTCAACAGGGGCGTACTGCGTGTAACCGTCAACTTTAGTAAAAAGGAAGCAAGGGTCATCTATCACCCGGCGCAAACCAGCCTCCGCGAAGTAGCGGAAGCATTGACGTCCGTCGGCTACGAACCCTACATTTCCCTCAATGATATGCAGGAAA
Organism: Chitinophaga sp. CB10; assembly: GCA_001870995.2. GTDB lineage: Bacteria > Bacteroidota > Bacteroidia > Chitinophagales > Chitinophagaceae > Chitinophaga. The sequence continues at coordinate 344,356 of MLAV02000003.1, read as the reverse complement.
AAAAGCCCCGCATACAACGGAAACTAGTGTACCAGCTGGGCGTAGCCGGGTTCTGCTTCGGCAATATTATGCTGCTCAGCTTCCCGGAATATTTTTCCGGGTCAGGCCACACGGATGCCGCCATGAACAATATGTTCAGGTACATGAACCTGGCCCTTTCCCTGCCTGTATTCTTCTACAGCGCACAGGCCTTTTATAAATCCGCCTGGGCCGGGCTCAAACACGGCTTCCTCAATATCGACGTGCCCATCGTACTGGCCATCCTCGTCACCTTCATCCGGAGCCTGACGGAAGTGGCCGCAGGGCAATCCGGCTACTTCGATTCCATGACGGGCATCGTCTTCTTTATGCTCATCGGCCGCATCCTGCAGGAAAAAACTTACCAGGGCTTATCATTTGACCGCGACTATACGTCCTATTTTCCCATAGCCGTTTCCGTTATAAAGGACGGCAAACCCGTACCTACCACGCTGCCGGACATTAAAACAAACGATACCCTGCTGATTCATCACCAGGAGCTGATCCCGGCAGACGGCATTATTTCCCGCGGGGAAGCGCTGATCGACTATAGCTTCGTTACCGGCGAAGCCGCGCCGGTCACAAAATCCGTCGGAGAAATCGTGTACGCAGGAGGCAGGCAAATGGGGAGTAATATCGAAGTACTCACCATCAAAGAGGTAGCGCAGAGCTACCTCACCAGCCTCTGGAACCGCGATGAACTGCAAAAGAAGGATGACCGCAACGTTTCGTTCGTACACCTGCTCAGCCAGTACTTCACCTGGGTGGTGCTGCTCATTGCGGTTGTCACCGCCGCCGTATGGGCCGTCAAAGATCCGTCCCGCATCTGGCCATCGGTAACGGCTATATTAATTATTGCCTGCCCCTGCGCCTTGCTGCTGGCTTCTTCTTTTACCAACGGGCATATACTGCGCATCCTCTCCCGCCACAAGCTGTACCTGCGCAACGCGCAATCCATCGAAAACCTGGCCAATACCACGCATATTGTTTTCGATAAAACCGGTACGCTTATGGGCAAGTCAGGCACGGAAGTACGCTACTTCGGCAATACCCTCAGCCCCGCGCAGGAAATGATGATCAGCAGCCTGGCGGCGCAATCCACCCACCCGCTCAGCAACGCTATCAATAATTACTGCGGCAATAGCAGTCAACACCCCGTAAAGGATTTTAAAGAATACGAAGGCAAAGGCATCTCCGGATGGATAGAAGACCAGTACATCCGCATGGGCAGCGCTGAATTTGTAGGCATTCCCCGGTCCGATGAGCACGATGGCAGCATCGTGTACGTTGGATTCAACGGTGCGCCCACCGGCCTTTTTACCGTCCGCAACGGCTACCGGCCCGGCATAAGAAGCATGCTGGAAACTATCCGCAATCATTATACGTTATCCGTGCTTTCCGGGGATAATACCCGCGAAGCAGCAAGCCTGCGCATACTCATGGGAAGCAGCGCCACCCTGCGCTTTGAGCAAAAGCCTGCGGACAAGCTGGATTACATTATCCAACTACAGCAACAGGGCGAAAAAGTATTGATGATCGGCGATGGCCTAAACGACGCCGGCGCCCTCCGGCAAAGCGATACCGGCATTTCCGTGGCAGAAAGCGCCAACAATTTTACGCCCGCCAGCGATGGCATTATCGAAGCGCAACAACTGATCATGCTGCCGGCATTCATACGCTTATGCAAAGCCAACCGGCATATTGTGATCGTGAGCTTCCTCATGTCCCTGGCGTATAACATCACCGGACTTTACTTCGCCGTACAGGCCATGCTATCCCCGCTGGTAGCGGCTATCCTGATGCCCGCCAGCTCCATCAGCATTATCCTGCTCACGTGGAGTATGAGTGAAGCATACGGCAAAAGGCTGTCTGACAAAGGATTTCAGCGAATGCCTGACAAAAATCATGTTTGACAGTGAGTTATATCATTGTACTGCCTGTACGCCAAAATTACCTTTGCTACCGACACGAAACATATACATAGTAAGAACTCCAAAGCGCTAGTATGAATTGCCCGTAATTGAAATGGGCCCCGCAAACGGTTGTTTGCGGGGCAACGGGTAACCCTTGTCGCACGGGAAGCTTACGACCACCAAACTACTGTTGCTATGGGCGTCATCATTCTCTTACTGGGCGCGAGTCTTGCCGTTGCGCTCGGGTTCCTGGCCGCATTTATCTGGTCCGTGAAACACGGGCAGTTTGAAGATGATTTTTCTCCTGCGCACCGCATCCTGTTTGAAGACCGCCAGGCTAACAAGAACGACTAAACGTAATTCCGCACATCAATCCATCATACTTATGTCTTTAGAACATTTTTATTACGACAACCGAACGGTTAAATGGTTTGCCTACGCCTGTGTCTTCTGGGGCCTCATAGGCATGCTGGCAGGGCTGTGGGCGGCTACCGCGCTGGTAATCCCCGACCTCAACCTCGGTTTTGCGCCCACCACTTTTGGTCGTCTGCGCCCGGTACACACCAACGCCGTCATCTTTGCCTTTGTAGGCAACGGTATTTTCATGGGCGTGTACTATTCCCTGCAACGCTTATGTAAAGCGCGGATGTTCAGCGACCTGCTGAGCAAAATTCACTTCTGGGGCTGGCAGGCCATCATTGCCGGCGGCGCGCTCACGCTCTTCCTGGGATACACTACCGGCAAGGAATACGCGGAGCTGGAATGGCCTTTTGATATTGCCATCACACTGGTGTGGCTGGTGTTTGGCGCCAACATGCTGGGCACAATTTTAAAGCGCCGGGAGTCGCACCTCTACGTGGCAATCTGGTTCTACATCGGCACCTGGGTAGCCATTGCGATGCTGCACATCATTAACTCCTTCGAGTATCCGGTCGCGTTATTCAAAAGTTACAGCTGGTACGCTGGCGTGCAGGATGCGCTGGTGCAATGGTGGTACGGTCATAATGCGGTGGCCTTCTTCCTCACCACGCCTTACCTGGGGCTGATGTACTACTTCGTACCCAAGGCGGCCAACAGGCCGGTATATTCCTACCGCTGGTCTATCATACACTTCTGGTCACTGATCTTTATTTATATCTGGGCAGGCCCGCACCACCTGTTATACACGGCGCTGCCGGAGTGGGCCCAGTCCCTCGGCACCGTATTTTCCGTCATGCTCATCGCGCCGTCCTGGGGCGGTATGCTGAATGGCTTGCTGACGCTCCGCGGCGCGTGGGACAGGGTGCGGGAAGACGCTATCCTGAAGTTTTTCGTAGTCGCCCTTACCTGCTACGGCATGGCCACCTTCGAAGGGCCGATGCTCTCCCTCAAAAACGTAAATGCAATCAGCCATTATACCGACTGGACGATTGCGCACGTACACGTGGGAGCGCTGGGCTGGAACGGATTCCTCACCTTCGGCATCCTCTACTGGATGATCCCGAGAATATTCAATACGCAGCTCTACAGCCGCAAATGGGCCAACGCACACTTTTGGCTGGGCACGCTCGGCATTATCTTCTATGCCATTCCCCTGTACTGGGCGGCCTTTACACAGAGCATGATGTGGAAACAGTTCACAGAAGAGGGCACTTTAAAATACCAGTTCCTGGAAACCGTGAGCGCCATTCTGCCCATGTATGCACTGCGTGCAGCAGGAGGTTTGTTTTATTTAGGGGGGGTGATATTAATGATAGTGAATCTCCGCAAAACCATACGTAGCGGCAGTTTTGTTGCCAATGAGGCTGCCGGGGCAGCGCCCTTGCCGAAAATGATTACCACCCACGGTAAAACCCATTGGCATAATTGGATCGAAAGGCGGCCAGTTCAATTGGTGGTATTCAGCCTCATCGTGGTGGGTATTGGCGGCCTGCTGGAAATGGTCCCCACCTTCCTGGTTAAAAGTAATATTCCCACTATCGCCAGTGTAAAACCCTATACACCGCTGGAACTGCACGGGCGTGATATTTATCTGAGGGAGGGATGTTATACGTGCCACTCTCAGATGATCCGTCCGTTCCGCGATGAAGTAGCGCGTTACGGCGAATATTCAAAAGCCGGCGAGTTTGTGTACGACCATCCGTTCCAGTGGGGCTCCAAACGCACCGGGCCGGACCTGGCGCGGCTGGGCGGTAAATATCCTGACTCCTGGCACTTCAACCACATGCTGGACCCAACCTCCATGTCGCCCGGTTCTATCATGCCGGCCTATCCATGGCTGTTTGAGGACCGGATCGATAAAAGCAGGACGCCGGCCATGATCAGCGTCATGCGTAAGCTGGGCGTTCCTTATCCGCAGGGATACGAAACCAAAGCCAACGACGAACTGGAAGCGCAGGCCAACGGCATCGTTGCCAACCTGAAAAAGGATAAGCTGCCGGTAGGGAAGGACCGGGAAATCGTAGCGCTCATTGCCTACCTGCAACGCCTCGGAAAGGATATCAGGGAACAGCCTGCAGCTACCGCCAACACTGACTTCTAAAACCAGTTATCATGAAATTCATCAACTACCTGCAATCCATCACCGGCGTAAGCATTTACCCGCTTGCATCCCTGTTGATCTTCTGCCTTTTCTTTATCGGAGCCGCCTTCCTGGCATTCAGCGCCGATAAACGAATGATGGATCATGTAAGCCGTATTCCACTGGATCAAGACGAAAATTAATCACCAACATGAACATCAGATCACTTCTTATATTAACAGCCGGTACGCTTGCGGGCGTGCCGACGCTGGCCAGCGGAAAGCCTCAGCCTTCCGAGCTTGCCGACCCCGTAGCGCTGGTGCTGCTGATCATTGCCGGCTTCCTGCTGATAGCGATCGCCGTACTCGCCAACGCGGTCATGGGCGCGATGGACATCTTCCGTGAAAGAATGAAAAAAGATGCCGGCAAGGCCATGATCACCATCGGCGTAATCATGCTGGCCATGTCCGGCGCACTGAAGGCCCACGCCGCCGATGCGCTCGTGGAAGCGCCTACCAGCGGCATTTTGTCCAAAACCTCCCTGTGGACGCTGGTATCCGTTATCCTTCTAGAAATCCTGGTAATCATAAGTCTGCTTTTTACCCTGAAACACCTGGTGGGTATTCAGCGAAAGCGCAGGCCAAAGAAAGCTCCCGTTGCGGGCAAGCCCCGCATCACCTGGCTGGAGAAGCTCAACAACACTAAAACAGTGGATGCCGCCTCCGAAGCAGAGCAGGACATGGGGCACGACTACGATGGAATACGCGAGCTGAATAACCCCACCCCACCATGGTGGAAATGGGGCTTCTATTTCAGTATAGCCTTTGCCGTTGTGTACCTCTGGCGGGGTTATGTTTCCGGCACAGCGCCCACCCAGCTCGAGGAGCTGGCCATGGCGGAACAGAAAGCCGCTGCCGCCAAAGCGGAATTCCTGAAAAATGCTGCCAATAACGTAGACGAAAACACGGTGAAAATGCTCACCTCCGCTGATGACCTGGCCGCCGGCCAAAAACTGTTCACCAGCAACTGCGCACCCTGCCACGGCCCGCAGGGGCAGGGCGTAGTAGGCCCCAACCTGACGGACGAATACTGGCTCCATGGCGGCAGGATCAACGATGTGTTCAAAACCATTAAGTACGGCGTACCGGAAAAAGGGATGAAAGCCTGGCAGGAAGATTTCTCCCCACGGCAGATAGCCATGCTGGCCAGCTACATCGAATCGATCAAAGGCTCCAACCCTCCCAATCCAAAAGCGCCCCAGGGCGAAAAAGAACAGTAGCAGATGGAAGACAGTACAACATTCAGAGATAGCATAGCCACAGTTGATAAACAGGGAAAACGCAGGTGGATCTTCGCCAAACAGCCGTCCGGCCGTTTCTACAGGATCCGCACTGTACTCAGCATTTTCTATTTCATTGCATTTTTCAGCCTGCCGTTTATTTCCATAAATGGCAGGCCCTTGTTTATGCTCAATGTGCTGGAAGGGAAGTTTATCCTGTTCGGGTTTATTTTCTGGCCGCAGGACTTCTTCATCTTCGGGCTGGCCATGCTGGCATTTATCCTCTTCATTGTGCTGTTTACCATGGCATTCGGCCGCCTCTTCTGCGGCTGGGCATGCCCGCAGACGATTTTCATGGAAATGTTGTTCCGCAGGCTGGAATATTGGATAGAAGGTAGCGCCGCCCAACAGCAGCAGCTCGCCAAAGCCCCGTGGAATACGGGAAAAATACTCCGTAAATCCGCCAAGCACCTGGTATTTTACGGGCTGTCCTTCCTCATTGCCAACATCTTCCTCGCTTATATCATTGGCGCCAAAGCGCTGGGAAAAATTATTACCGGCCCCTTTGAAGCGCATACCGGCGGCTTCATCGCCATCCTCGTGTTTTCAGGGGTCTTTTATGGCGTGTATGCCTTCCTGAGGGAGCAGGTATGCACGATTATTTGCCCGTACGGACGCCTCCAGGGCGTTTTACTGGACAAAAACTCCGTGATCGTGGCCTACGATTACAACCGGGGAGAACCCCGCGGTAAATACGCCAAAAACGGGAATCATGATAAGGGCGACTGCATCGATTGTATGCAGTGCGTAAGGGTTTGTCCGACGGGGATAGATATACGGAACGGTACGCAACTGGAATGCGTGAGCTGTACCGCGTGTATCGATGCCTGTGATTTTATGATGGAGAAAACAGGCCGTCCCCGTGGACTTATCCGTTACGCTTCCGAAAACGGCATTGCTAAAAAGGAACAGCTGCATTTCACCCCCCGCATGAAAGTTTACAGCGCCATCCTGGCGCTGATCCTCGGGGCCATCACCTTTATGCTCGCGAGCCGCAAACCGGTAACGGGCACGATTATCCGCACCGCGGGAATGCTCTACCAGGAACGGGGTACGGATAGCGTCTCCAACCTCTACCGCATAAAGCTGATCAATAAAACGACGGCTGCCATCCCGCTGCAACTCCGCCTGGAAAACGCATCCGGCCAGATAGAAATGATCGGTAAACCTGCTATCACCGTCAAAGCGGAAGGGCAGGGGGAAGGCGCCTTCTTTATCGTACTGCCCCGCACGGAAGTACACGGCAGAAAGTCGAAGATCAAAGTAGGATTATATCAACATAACCAGCCGGTAGCCACGCTTACCACCACCTTTTCCGGACCGGTGGAGCAGTAGCTATTGCACACAAATTCAATTATTTATCATGAACTGGGGACATAGCATCATCATCGTTTTTGTGTTGTTTGCCGCAGGCATACTCACACTGGTTACCAAAAGCATGCGCACGAAGGTGGACATGGTGACCAAAGATTACTACAGCGAAGAACTTAAATACCAGGAAGTGATCGAAGGCCGTGCTAATGCAGGCGCGCTTTCATCGCCCGTCACCATCACCCAGCCGGCGGAAGCGGTCACCATCCGCGTCCCGCAGGAGCTGGTAGGCACGCCGGTAAAAGGCGCCGTGAACTTCTACCGCCCTTCTGATGCCGGCAGGGATTTTAGCGTGCCGCTGCACCCTGATGCAGCTGGTACTCAGGTAGTTGGAAGGGAAAAATTCGTTCCTGGCAACTACCGCGTAAAGGTGAGCTGGGAAATGAATAACAAGCCTTATTACCACGAACAGGTTTTACACATTAACTAATCCATATGTTCACACTCTCCGCTTTCCTGGTTGGCTTTGCCGGCAGCTTCCACTGTGTGGGAATGTGCGGGCCCATTGCGCTTACCCTTCCGGTGAGGCGACTGGAAGGCGTTAAGAAACTGGGCGGCATCCTGCTGTACAATGCCGGCAGGATAAGCATGTATGCTGTTTTAGGGCTTATTTTCGGCTGGCTGGGGCAACAGGCATCCCTCGCGGGCTTTCAGCAATGGCTGTCCGTTACAGCGGGCCTGCTGCTCTTATTTGGGCTGCTGCTGCAATCGCTCACCCTCCACCGGAAACTTCGTTTATCCGCTCCGGGTATTGTTACCGCGCGTATAAAATCGTACCTCGGGCGGTTACTCGCAGCCCAACGCTTTCATACCCTCTTCACCATAGGCGTACTCAATGGTTTGTTGCCCTGCGGGTTAGTGTATATGGGAATTGCCGGCGCTGCATCTACCGGCACTGTAGAAAAAGGAATGCTTTTCATGACGGCATTCGGCGCCGGAACCCTGCCCGCCATGGCAGCTGCCGCCTGGTTCGGGCAGCTGCTCAGCGCAGGTATCCGCAACTACATGCGCAGGATGGTACCCGTTATGGTGGCCATCATGGCAATCATGCTCATCATGCGGGGCATGAACCTGGGCATTCCCTACCTCAGCCCGCAGCTAAACGAACAGTCGCCCACTGATTTTATTCACTGCCATAAACCCTGAATCAATGAGCTTACTACAAAAATACAACGTGGCAGCGCCACGCTATACCAGCTATCCCACCGTTCCCTACTGGGATGAAGCAAGTTTTAATGAGGAAGAATGGAAGGCTTTGCTAAGGCGGTCATTCCGGGAGTCGAACGACAAGGAAGGCATCAGCATCTATATCCACCTTCCGTTCTGTGAAAAGTTATGCACCTACTGCGGTTGCAACAAACATATTACCGTCAATCACAGCGTGGAAACGCCCTACATTTCCGCTTTACTGCAGGAGTGGAAACTTTATCTCAATGCCTTTGACGGCAAGCCCCGCATCACGGAAGTGCATCTGGGAGGCGGTACGCCTACTTTCTTCAGTGCGGAACACCTGAGTCAACTGATGGAAGGTTTGTTCGAAAACGCAACGCTGCTACCCGATGCAGCGCTGAGCTTCGAAGGCCATCCTGGCAATACCACCCCGGCACACCTGCAGCTGCTCTATCGCCTCGGCTTCCGCAGGATCAGTTTGGGCATACAGGACTTTGACCCGAAAGTGCAGGACATGATCAACCGCGTACAGGATGCGGACACAGTGGAAGCGGTGGTCAGGCAGGCCAGAACCATCGGGTTTACTTCGGTCAACTTCGACCTCATTTACGGGCTGCCGCTGCAAACGGTGCAAACCGTGGAAGACACGATCAGAAAGGTGACGTTGCTGCGGCCGGACAGGATCTCCTTCTACAGTTATGCCCACGTGCCCTGGATCAAAGGAGTGGGGCAGCGTAAATACGATGAGGCTGATCTCCCGAAAGAAGGGGAGAAACGCAGGTTGTATGAAACGGGCAAAGCGCTGTTTGTGGAAGCAGGTTATACAGAGATAGGCATGGACCATTTTGCACTCCCCGCCGATGAGTTATACCATGCCCGGAACAACGGTACGCTGCACCGTAACTTCATGGGTTATACCGTATTGCATACCTCCCTGCTGGTGGGCCTGGGCGCTTCTTCCATCGGCGATAACTGGTATGCTTATGTGCAGAATGAAAAGCGCATCGCCGACTACCAGGAAAAGGTACGCCAGGGAAAGTTTCCGGTAGTGCGCGGTCACCTGCTCAATGAAGAAGACCTGCTGATCCGCGGTCATATTCACAACCTGATGTGCCGCTTTTCCACTACCTGGCGCAAGGCAGACACGCAGTGTGATGCGATTGTGGATGGTATCGAAAGATTACAGGAGCTGGAAAGGGACGGACTGGTGGATGTACTGCCGGACAGGATCGTTGTAACGCCCCAGGGCAGAACGTTTATAAGGAATATCTGCATGGCGTTCGATGCGCGTTTGTGGCGTAAGTTGCCGGCATCTCAACTCTTCAGCAGCGCCATTTAATGCTGACATCGGCTCCCGGATAAGCCCGATTTTTTCAGAATAAGAAAAAATCGGGCTGTCCGGCATCCCTATCTCCCCAAAATTCAATTTTTGATAGTTATCCACCGGAACACGTTACTTTACCTTGAAGTGGAAAATCATGTGCGGGGTTGGTGCATAAAAGCAGAGGAGAAAAATACGCGTCGCTTGAAACGTGCTGCTGCAGCGGATTTCAGAGGCAATAAAAAAAGTCTGACTGTGTAGACAATCAGACTTTCTTATTATGTGAATGGGTTAGTAAGTACAGGGAAACAAAATTCCCTACACAATATTAAAAATAATTTCATGACAAAAGAAAAATTTTACAAAAAATTTTATTCACACTACTAAAATAATTGTGGATAACAACAGAATGCACCTTCGAAAATAGCTGCAACTTCCGCGCTGAAAAACTACATTGCACTCTCTGATTTACTACCTTTGTTGCTCTTTAAATCTTATTCTATAATTCAGTTCATATGAAGTTCGAAGCACCTGTTGCCGTAACGGAAATCGCAAACATGATAGGCGCGGAGCTGGTTGGTAACAGCCAGTTGATGGCCACCGGCATCAACGAGATACATAAAGTTACGCCGGGAGATATCTCCTTCGTAGACTTTGAAAAATACTATTCAGCAAGTCTGAATTCCGCAGCCACGATCATCATCATCAACAAGAAGGTGGATTGTCCGCAAGGCAAAGCATTGCTCGTGGTAAACGACCCGTTCAGCGCTTACGTGAAACTGGTGAAGTACTACCGTCCGTTTGAGCCGGCAACAAAAGCCATCAGCGATACCGCGGTGATAGGAGAAGGAACTGTTATTCAACCTAACGTATTCATTGGCAATCATGTGCGCATCGGCCGCAACTGCATTATCCATCCAAACGTAACCATTTACGACCACTCCGTGATCGGGGATAATGTGATCATCCAGGCAGGTACCATCATAGGCGCGGATGCATTTTATTTCAAGAAAAGGGCGGACCGGGAAGTGATGTACGACAAGCTGGAAAGCTGCGGAAGGGTGATCATCGAAGATGATGTGGAAATCGGCGCAGGTTGCACCATCGATAAGGGCGTGAGCGGCGATACCATCATCGGCAGGGGCACCAAGTTCGATAACATGATCCACATCGGGCATGGTACCATCATCGGTAAGAACTGCCTGTTTGCCGCACAGGTAGGTATCGGCGGTAAAGCCATCATCGAAGATAACGTGATCCTCTGGGGTCAGGTGGGCGTCTCCAAGGACCTGGTGATCGGCAAAAACGCTGTCGTGCTCGCGCAAAGCGGCGTGCCCAGCTCGCTGGAAGGCGGTAAGGTGTACTTCGGTTACCCTGCGGAAGAAGCCCGCACCAAGAAAAAAGAACTGGCCTGGATCAAACGTATTCCGGAAATCTGGGAAAAGATCAAACACCTTTCCTGATATCAGCCGCAAAATATTACATTCGCAGAGGAGCATACCATATGCTCCTCTGTTGTTTTTAAAGCATAGCCCATGCGCTCAATGATCGTAATAATGCTGTTGCTCATTGCAGGTACCGCAACCGCCCAGCGTTTTCCCAAAGACGACCTGTACGACACCGCTCACCAATGGCGTGTATCCATAGACGATGGTTGGTTTACCGCCAAAACCATCACCTATGGGGATTACTCCACCTCCTCACGGAAAAACGGGATATCCCCCGCGCTCGCCCCCACCATCAAAACTCCCGGCAAAGCGTTTTATTTTAACGTAAGCGGCAACGGTACCACCACTACCGTGCAAACAGCGGAAGTCACGCATATCGCTTTTCTGAACAGCGACCTGCCGGATTTCCTCTCCAAAGCGTCGGACAAAGCCACGTTGTTTTACGCGCTGTTTGACCTGCCTGCCAACGAAGGGCAGCAACGCTGGGAGATGATACTGAAATCCTCCACCTACATGGAGCTGAATGCGGACAAACCTGCCGGCATTTTACGCACCGCCGGGGAAAATATCCGTATCACTGCCAATAACCGGTTCGGGCCGGCCAATTCGTACGAAAACCTGTGTTATGTATTTAAATCAGGGAAGAAGTCGGTGGCCGCGGTAATACCAGGCGCCACGCCCGAGGTATGGGTGCGCAACGGGCTCGATCCGGCCACAACCCGGGTACTGACTGCGGCCATAGGCGCGTTACTGCTGCGCTGACACGTCCTGCAGGAACTGCCTGCTCAGCTCCTCAATAGTGGTAGCCAGCGGCCGGAAGTTGAAACCCGGTAAACATTCGCGGATCTTGTCGTTTTTGTAGTACACTTTCAGCTGGGCCGTATGGGCCGTTTCTTTGGTGATAAGTGGGGATTTACCGCCAAACAGGTGTTTCAGTTTTTCCACTCTCCATACAATGCCTGACATAAAAGGAGTGGCTTCCTTCGCAGGCGGTTTTTTATTCATCGCCTTCGCCATGGCGGTGAACAGCTCTTTATAACTCCAGTTATCGGCAGAGAGGATAAAGCGCTCCTCGGTAATAGGACTGTCCATCAGCAGCATCATCGCTTTCACCACATCCCGTACGTCCACAAAGCCGTTTACCCCGTTGGTATAGTAGGGAAACTCCTTGTAGGCGTTCCTGAAGAGGGCGCTGGAACCTTCTGACCAGTTGCCTGCGCCAAGGATGATGGAAGGGTTGACGATAACGGCAGGCAGCCCTTCGGCAATGCCTCTCCATACTTCCATCTCGCCTTCATATTTGCTGATGCTGTATTTGGAGTTGTGCTTACTCTGCTCCCATTCGCTTTCTTCTGATATGTGAATACCGTCTTTCACGCGGCCCAGGGCAGCTACCGAACTCACATGCACCAGTTTTTTGACGCCGGCATCCAGGGCCAGGTTCACCACGTTGGCCGTCCCTTCCACGTTTACCTGCCGGAGGTCATTATTGCCGGGTGTAAAAGAAACGACGCCTGCGCAGTGATATACCTGCTCAATGCCTTCCATGGCTTGTTCCAGCTCTATTACGTCCAGGATATCGCATTTTACCCATTCTATTTTGTGCTGTATATCCTGCAACGCCGTAGCCGGTTGCTTACGGTACAATGCGCGGACAGGTTTCCCTGCTGCCACAAGTGAACGAATAAGATGACTACCTAAAAGACCAGTTCCGCCGGTTACTAAAATCATGTGAAGTGTTTCTTTTTTACAATCGCAGGCTCAAAAATAGGCTGTTTGTTTGGATATTACTCGTAACGATAGAAACCAAGGCCGGTTTTCCTGCCCAGCTTGCCCTCCTTCACCCGCTGCTCCTGCAGGTGGTTTGGCTTAAAGCGGGGCGCCTGGTCAAAGGCGTTGTAGAGCGATTGCGATACGGCCAGGTTGATATCGTTGCCGATGAGGTCCATCAGGGCAAATGGCCCCATCCTGAACCCCGCGGCTTCCAGCAACTGATCGATACCGCTGAAATCGGCAATGCCTTCCTCCGCAATTTTCATGGCTTCCAGATAATAATGCCTGGCTACCCGGTTTACGATGAATCCCGGGGAGTCTTTCACCTTTACAGGCGTTTTGCCCATCTGCCTGGCCAGTGTGTAAATGGCGCCGGCGGCAGTTTCGGAGGTTTGCGCACCCGAAATCACCTCTACCAGCTTCATGGCATGGGCAGGGTTGAAGAAGTGCATTCCTACCACGCGGGAAGGGTTTACGCTGATGGCGGCAGCAAGGGCGGATACAGAGAGGGAAGAGGTATTGGTGGCGAAAATGGTATCTGCATGGTTGCATTCTGCCAGCTGGTTGAAGAGGGATACTTTCGCTTCCATTTTCTCGATTATAGCCTCGATAATCACATCGGCGATACATTCCTCCATATTGCTGGTAAAACGGAGTTTTTGCAGGGTTTCTGCCTTGTTTTCGGGGGTAATCCTGCCCTTATCAACAGCCAGGGCCAGGCTCTTTTCAATCTGAGCTTTGGCCCTGTCCAGCATCGCGGGAGCGATGTCAAATAAGATAGTGGAAAAACCGCTGGAAGCGGCTACCTGAGCAATGCCGGCGCCCATAGTGCCGGCGCCGCAAACTGCGATGGTTTGAATCATATTTGTACTTTATACTGTCCCCTGAAACTGCTCCAGGAAACGGGTATCGTTTTCCGAGAAGAGACGGAGGTCTTTGATCTGGTATTTGAGCATGGTAATGCGTTCTATACCCATACCAAAAGCGAAGCCGGTGTATTTTTCCGGGTCTATGCCGCAGTTGGCCAGTACTTTAGGGTGTACCATACCGCAGCCGAGGATTTCTACCCAGCCGGTTTGTTTACACACATTACAGCCGGTGCCGCCGCAGATGAAGCAGGAAATATCCATTTCGGCGCTTGGCTCTGTGAACGGGAAGTAGGAAGGACGGAAACGGATGCCGGTGTTTTCCCCGAACATCTCTTTTACGAAATGATAAAGCGTTTGCTTCAGGTCCGCAAAAGATACGTTTTCGTCGATATAGAGTCCCTCCACCTGGTGGAAGAAGCAGTGCGCGCGCGCGGAAATGGTTTCATTCCTGTACACGCGGCCCGGGCTGATGATACGGATAGGCAGCTTGCCCTCTTCCATGACGCGCACCTGCGCGGAGGAAGTCTGCGTTCTGAGCAGCCAGTCCGGATTTTTACTGATGAAGAACGTATCCTGCATATCGCGGGCAGGGTGGTTCTCCGGCAGGTTCAACGCCGTGAAGTTATGCCAGTCGTCCTCGATCTCCGGGCCTTCCGCAATGGTGAAGCCCAGGCGTTCGAAAATATGTATGATTTTGTTGCGTACCAGGCTGATAGGATGACGGGTACCCAGGCGGTGCGGCTCTGCCGGCAGGGTAAAATCCACGTCTGCTGCCACAGCGCCGGCAGTTTCTTTCAGGTCGGCAAACTGCTCGTACCTGGCCTCTGCCAGCTGCTTGAATTCATTTAAAATCTGTCCGAATTCCTTTTTGCGGTCGTTAGGCACCTGCTTCATTTCCCCGAAAAGGGCTTTCACGATGCCTTTGGTCCCGAGATACTTTATGCGGTATTGCTCCAGGTCCGCCGCCGAAGCAGGGGTGAAGCCCATTATTTCTTCCTTGTGAGTGGCTATTTGCTGTACTAACTGTTCCATAAACAACAAAGATAAGTGTTTAGGACATTTTTTAGGTTTTTTCCGGGAGAGGTTTAAGCCCGCTGTAAAAGCCCTTCCCGTCTGCCGGGAAAAGGGCCCCGGCAGCCCTCTGCCGGAGGGCAAAAAGTGCTAATACACCTGAAAAGTCGTATATTTTCAGTCGCAAATCACCATATGTCTGCTGAGCTATATATCCTGTCACTCTTTGCCGTTACTGCCGCAATGGTAGTATGCGCTGTGCTGTACTTCCGCAGCCGCCGCCAGCTGCTACAAGCGCGGGTGGACCTGCAGGCGGCCGCAACGCGCTGTAACTTCCTGACCACGGAAGTGGCCCTCTTACGCAGGCAGCTGGCAGACATAAAGCTGACTTCTCTCAAATCCCAAATCAACCCCCACTTTGTTTTCAACTGCCTCAACGGGATACATAGCGCCGTCATCACCGGCGAAAACGCCCGGGCAAAGGAATATATCTCCGGCTTTGCAAGGTTATTACGCATGGTACTGATGCTTTCCGGCAGGAACCTCATTTCCCTGCGGGAAGAGATGGAAATGCTGGACTATTACCTCCGCCTCGAAAGGCTGCGCACCAACGACGCGTTCGACTATACGCTGTACACCGATCCCGCTATCAGTCCGCAGGACACCCTGGTGCCCGGAATGCTCATCCAACCTTTCCTGGAAAACGCCATCTGGCACGGCCTCATGACCAAGGAAGAAGGGAACAGGCATGTGTCCGTCCGGTGGAAACACCTGGGCGACAACCTGTTACACTGCGAAGTGGAAGATAACGGCATCGGCAGGAACCTGGCTGCGCTCCGTTGTAATGTGGACCTGAAAGCGGGCGCGCCGCACCAGTCCAAAGGCATGGAAATATGCCTGGAAAGGATAGAGCTTTATAAGAATACCTTTAACTCCAAATGTAATATCGAGATAGAAGACCTTACCGATGCCAGCAATGCCCCGGAAGGCACCCGGGTTAGCATCACGTTTGAAGTGAGTGCAGCCATGCAGGAGGCGCTCACCGCCTAAAATATCAGCTTATAACCCACGCCGCGGATATTGACGATCTGCACTTTCGTATCATCTTTCAGGTAGCGGCGCAGCTTTGTAATAAACACATCCATGCTGCGGGCGTTGAAAAAGTTATCATCGCCCCAGAGGTCCAGCAGTACGGCTTTCCGCTCCATTACCTCGTTGCGGTGATCGTATAGCCGGCGCAGGATTTCCGCCTCGCGGTGGGAGAGGAACTCGGTAGTATTGTTACGCGTAAGGGTTTGTTTGGCGTAGTTGAACATGTACTGACCAATGGCCACGGCGCCTTCTTCCAGGTTGCGCACCGGCTGGTCGTCAAAGCGCTTCAACAGAGCTTTGATCCGAACGATCAGCTCATCCATGCTGAAAGGTTTCTTGAGGTAGTCGTTCCCGCCCAGTTCAAAGCCTTTTACCACGTCCACCGTCTGGGATTTTGCCGTCAGGAAGATGATGGGAGTGTACTTATCCACTTTCCTGATTTCCGTGGTCACGGAAAAGCCATCCATATGGGGCATCATGATATCCAGCACTACCACATCCGGATGCTCCTGGTTAAACAGCTGCAGGCCCTCTTTGCCATCGGAGGCATAGAGCATATGGAAGCCGCGCATTTCCAGACTGTCTTTCACAATTTGTCCGAGCTGCCATTCATCTTCGATCAGTAATACTTTTGCCATATAGTAATTTGGATCAGTTATTTTAATGCGGATTTCGATGCCGGGATCGTGATGGTAAACTCACTGCCTTTTTCCGGCTCGCTGTGAACGCTGATGGTACCGCCATGCAGCTCCACGATCTTTTTCACGTAGCTGAGGCCAAGGCCGAAGCCTTTTACGTTGTGAATATTCCCGGTAGGCACGCGGAAAAATTTATCCCAGATGCTATCCTGGTACACCTTCGGAATGCCGATGCCATTGTCTTTTACGCGGATCTTCAGCATACCTTTCTCCTCCCATACGCGGATGTGTACGACAGGCGTTTCCCCGGAGTATTTGATGGCGTTGTCGATCAGGTTATTGATCGCGTTGGAGATATGCGTTTTATCGACGTAAACAGTTTCGCGTTTCAGATTGTTGTCATATCGTAGTTGCAGCGGAGTGGACTTGATCTGGTGATTGGAAAGGATGTTGTCGATGATGTCATTGAGGTCCGTTTCTTCCCGGAACAGTTCAATTTCTTCCTTTTCCTCCACGGCTATATGCAATACTTTTTCAACCAGGTCTGAAAGCCGCTGCAGTTCATGTTTTGATATGGCGAGATACCGTTGCGTTTTCTGTGGATCGTTCAGGGCATTGAAATTCTGTAGCGCTTCCACTGCCGCCGATACTGTAGCCACGGGCGTTTTCAGCTCGTGCGTCATATTGTTGATGAAATCATTTTTCACTTCCGACAAGCGCTTTTGCTTCAGGATAGTGCGCAGCATGTACACGAAAGAGAGGATAATCAGCACCAGTAATATCACGGAAGCCACCAGGGTGCCGAGCATTTTTTGAATGATGAATTCCAGGGGCGATTCAAACGTCGCCTGTACGAAAAGATTTGTATTAGGGTTTACGGGAATCTTGCGGGTCTGCCCGGGCTCGCGGCGCCGGATGCTATCCCTGAAGCTGCCTCTTTCAAATCCGCTGAAGCTCATATGAAAGGTATCCAGCTTGTATTTGGGTATGATCTGCCGGCTGCTTAACTCTGCCTTGAAGGAGGAATCCAGTTTGATCAAAGCGGCACTATCATTGTAATGGTTTGTAACCAGGTATTCCGATATCTGGCGGGCCAGCGTATCGGCGAACAACCGGGGTGGCGGCCCTTCGTGGCGCCCCGGGCGCATGGAATCCTCCATACGCATTATCCTGGCTTTGGAAGGGGGTCTGTTTTCCCTCGGCATGCCAATCTCTTCCAACTGCATCACATACCCTTTGATGGGCTTTTTTACCGAATCCCTGTCTTTTCCATAGTACCTGATATAGCGGCGGACGTCCTGAAAGTTCTGGTTAAAGACGGCATTTCTTAATGCGTCGTTAATTTCTTTATCGAATTGGTCCTGGTTGAGCTTATATGAATTATAGAGCCAGTACCCCTGGAAAAGAAAAATTCCAAGGATACAGACGATCATGAGGGTCAGAATAATTCGGATACGTTGGCGCATTAATTGACTTTGAGTTACAACAAAGCTATCTAATCCGCCCGGAAAGCGGCCAAAACCTTAACAATAATTAACAGTAAATAATGCTTTTTAACGCTTAATCACTGGATGAATGAAGATTTTTGCATATAAAAATTAGCGATTATGAATCTGATACCCCGACTGATTATGGCAGCCGCCATGCTGCCGGTTTCCTCCGCCCTGTTTGCACAACAATCAGGCGTTATAGACTATGAAGTCACCCAACGGATAGACCCCGCCCGTATGGCCCGCTTCCAGGGCGGCAATGGGGAAGGAGGCGATATTCCCAATGTCATCACCCTGCAGCAGCATTTCACTTTCAATAACGGGATAGGCAAACTGACCACCGACCGGCCGGATTTTGGCGGCCAGGGCTTCGGCGGCAGAAGGAACCCGGACGGCGATACGGCACGGCAACGCTGGCAGCGCCCGGATGGCGCAGGCGGCCAGGGCAGGCCGGGCGGTGGACCTGGTGGGTTTGGCGGATTTGGCCCGCAAAGGGGATTTGGTGGCGGCCAGCTCGTAGATCTTAAAAATAAAAAGTACGAAACGCTGTTTTCGACATCCGGAGACGAAAAGAAAACGTATCTATCAGAGGAAGACTATGTGATTGCCCCAAATGCAGAGCGCAGTGATAAAACTAAAAAGATCGCTGGCTATACCTGCAAAAAGGCCACTGTTAAGCTGAAAGATGAAACATATACAGTGTGGTACACTACAGAATTGCCTTTCAGCTATTCGCCAATTAATGGCCTGCTGCCTGATAGCAATGCTGTGGTATTATCCGCAGAGAGTAGTTCCCGTTCGTTCACCGCAAAGAAGATTTCCCTGAAACCCGTTACGGATACTGATCTTTCCGTGCCCGCTGATGCACAGAAAGTAACCCCCGAAGAATTGAGAGATATACGCAGGGCAGAGATGGAAAAATTACGTAAGCGGCAACAACAGAACTAAAAAACATTAATAACTTTCCAACTTTCCTGCTATTCACTATATGAAGAAACTTCTAAGCATCTTGCTGGTATTGAGTTTGGGCGTCATTGGCGCCCATGCTCAGTCGTCACAAGGAAAGATTAAAGGCCAACTAACCGACCAGACAACCAAAGAAGCGTTGCCCGCTGCCACTGTCGTTCTATTGCATGCTAAAGACTCCTCCGTTGCCAATACCGCTATTTCTGATGATAAAGGAAACTTTGAGTTTACCGGCATCCCTGAAGGCTCCTATCGCCTCTTCCTGAGCTTCATGGGCTATAAATCAGTTTATAAACCAATCAACATCACCCCTGAGAATAAACTTATTACCCTTGGCAACCTTGCCATGGAACATACCGGCGTAGACCTGAAAGGCGTAGAAATCCTGGAAGAAAAACCGCCTATCGTTATCAAAAAAGACACCCTGGAATTTAATGCAGACGCATTTAAAACCCGGGAAAACGCAGTAGTGGAGGACCTCCTGAAGAAATTACCCGGCGTGGTGGTAGATAAGGACGGCGGTATTACCGCACAAGGCCAGACCGTTACCAAAGTACTGGTAGACGGTAAGCCCTTCTTTGGCAATGATCCCAAACTCGCGACTAAAAACCTGCCTGCCAATATCATCGATAAAGTGCAGGTGATCGATAAAAAATCCGACCAGGCAGAATTCACGCAGATCGATGACGGGCAGACTGAAAAAGCCATCAACATCGTTATCAAGAAAGATAAACGCAAAGGCGTATTTGGCCGCGGTACCGCGGGCTATGGTACGGACAGCCGCTATGGCCTCACTGCCAACATCAACCGCTTCCGGGAAAACCAGCAAATGTCCGTTCTTGGCGGCGGCAATAACGTGAACAACCTCGGCTTCAGCCCACAAGGCCAGATGAGCTTCGGCGGAGGCGGCGGCCGCGGTGGAATGAGAATTGCCGGCGGCGGGGGCGGCGGCCGTGGTGGCGGCGGATTCGGCGGGGGCGGCAGCACCAGCGTACCGGCCGGTATTACCAGCAACTGGAATGCAGGTATCAACTTCAATCAAACCTATACGGATAAACTGACGCTGAATGGCAGCTATTTCTTTAACGACAGCAAGGTAAACGTGCTGCAAAGCACCACCCAGCAAAACATTCAGCCCAGCTATTCCAACTACCAGTACACTAACAGCGCATCCAATACAGAGAATGCGAACAACCGCTTCAACGTACGGATGGAATACAATATCGACTCATTCCACTCCATCGTGTTTACGCCCACGTATTCGCTGACGAATGCCAACAACACCTCTTTCAACGATTACACGACGCTGGCGAGCAATAATAAAGACACGATCAACAGTGGTATCACCCGTAACGAAGGGCAGGGCAACACTTCCACCTTCGGCGGGCAACTCCTCTACCGGCAACGTTTCAAAAAGAAAGGCCGCGCATTCAGTATCAACCTGGGTTATAACGACAATACCAACAACCAGGTATCCACCGTTATTTCCAACACGGTGTTTTACAACAATGGCGCCCGCAGGGATTCCGCTTATAACCAGCGCAGCACCAACAACAGCAACAGCAGGAATATGTCGTTGAAGGCTACTTATTCAGAGCCTTTATTCAAGGATAACTACCTGGAAGTAAACTACGGCATCACGCATTACAAGAGCAATGCGGAGCGCTTTACCTACGATCATGATGCCGTCAAGGATGAATACACGCACCGCAACGATTCGCTGAGTAATATCTTCGATAACAGTACCATCAATCAGAGCGCTGGCCTGGCCATCCGCACGGTGAAGCTCAAGTATGACTACAGCATCGGTTTGGATGTGGTGTTCAACCACCTGGATAACAATACCTATTCCTTCCGGACAAAGAGAGATAGCACCATCACGCAACGTACCGTAAACTTTGCGCCGAATGCCTATTTCAATTACACTTTCTCCAAAAACAAACGCCTGAAAATAAACTATAACGGTAACACCACGCAGCCTACGGTGCAACAGCTGCAACCGGTACCCGATAATAGCGACGCGTTGTATATCCAGCAGGGTAACCCTAACCTGAAACCCGCGTACAACAACACGATCAGCGTTAACTACAACACCTTCAACTTCCAGAATTTCACAGGCATGTTTGTGCAGGTGAATTCCAATTTTGGAACCAATAAGATCATTAATGCGAACCGCTATGATTCCGTTACCGGTAAAACGATCAGCATGCCGGTAAACGTAAACGGTTATTACAGCATCAACGCCAGTATGCATAACTCCATCCCGCTGTCCAAAACGCCGGGCCAGAACATGAATACCGGAACCAACATTTCCTATGATAAAGACGTGTCGTTTAACGATATGCAGAAGAATTTCAGCAACACCCTCGTGCTGTCACAAAACGCCAACGTGAACTATATGCTGAAGGAGTGGCTGGACCTCTCTGCCGGCGGTAGTATTTCGTATAACATTATCCGTTATTCCCTCACCAAATCTTCCAATGCCAATTACCTGAAATATACCCTTAACGGGGACGTAAATGTTACGCTGCCATTGGGTTTCATGGTAGGATCAGATATTAACTACATTATGACAACCGGCTTAACCGATGGTAACAATATCGGCTCTACGCTCTGGAATGCCAATGTGGCCAAATATTTCCTCCCTAAAAAACAATTACTGGTGAAGCTGCAGGGCTTCGACCTGCTGCGGCAGTATGCCTCCATATCCCGTTCTGTTACGGATAACTTCATCCGCGATACCCGGTCCAATGTGCTGCAACAGTACTTTATGCTGAGCGTTACCTACTTCCTGAACAGGTTTGGCGGCGCCAACAACCGCGGGGGCGACAGGCAGCGCACGATGGAAAGAGGCATGGAGCGCAACATACGCATGTTCCAGGGTCCTGGCGGGGGAGGCGGTTTCCGCCCTGGCGGACGATTCTAAAAGGCCTTAGTAGTACTAATATTTACCGAACCTGTCAGGATAGTCCTGACAGGTTTTTTTATGGTTTGTACCGCAATCTTATCATGAAATAAAGTTATATTTTATATTCTACCTTTGCCCGGTAAGTATCAACTATAACCTATGAGTAAGTATTTTCTGTTATCCCTGGCTTTCCTCCTGGCTATCCTTTCAGGTTGTGATAAAACCAGCATTGAGCGCGATTATCCGCTCAACCCCGAACCTCCCGTAACCAATCAGCCTTCCCCCATTTCCACCAGGCAAACCGAGGCCGGCATACAGGGGATCATCGTGGATGAAAACAATGACCCGGTACAAGGCGCAATGGTTACCTGTGGCGATGGCAGGGCCGTTACAAATGCTGCCGGCGCTTTCCTCATCGCCAATGCGAAAATGACGGAAGCCGCCGCCGTGGTAAAGGTTAATAAACCCGGTTATTTCAGTGGTAACCGCACCATCGTGATAACAGGAAAAAATCAGATCCAGTTTGTACAAATCATGCTGCTGCCCAAAAAGGTGGCAGGCGCTTTTGATGCCGGCAAAGGCGGCGTAGTAACCGCCAGCAACGCCCGGTTTACCTTCGGCCCCGGCATGGTGCTGGATAGTAAAAACCAGCCTTATACCGGCACGGTATCCCTGATATATGCGCCTATCAATCCCGAACATCCCGAATTTGGGAAAATGCTCCCCGGCGACCTGCGTGGCGTCAATAACAAAAACGAAGAGGTGGGCCTCCAGTCCTTCGGGATGATGGCCGTGGAGCTGCAAAGCGAAACCGGCGAAGCGCTTCACCTGAACGGGCTTAAAGAAGTAGAGATCAAAATGACCATCCCTGCATCGTTACAGGCCACTGCACCCGGTACTATTCCGCTCTGGCATTTTGATGAAAAAGATGGCCTCTGGAAAGAAGAAGGCAGCGCGACAAAATCTGGCGATAGTTATATCGGTAAGGTGAAGCATTTTTCTTTCTGGAATTGTGATGCGCAGTTCCCGGTGGTGAACTTCAAAGTAGCGCTGAAGGACCAGTTTGGCGCGCCTTTGGCCAACTCGCAAGTACTGATAACGCGCCCCAACGGCTCTACCGGCTACGGCAATACGGATATAAACGGGATGGTGTCCGGCATGATCCCAACCAATGAAACCCTTACCCTCTCCGTGAAAAATCGTTGTGGTCAGGAGTTTCAAGGTCAGGCAGTAGGGCCGTTTACCAGGGATACCGATGCAGGCGCACTTACGATTAATATACCCGTTAACGATCTTACGAATATCAGCGGAACTGTCAATACCTGTGCCGGCACAGCGGTTAACAACGGTGTAGTTGTAGTAACGCTTGACAGTATCAGGTATGCTGGCACTATCAAAGATGGTAAGTATAAACTGAGCATACTCCGTTGCCAGCAGGGCGACGTCATTGCTAACGTAATCGTTACGGATCTTGACAATTCCAAACAGGCCGCCAGCGACATCGTAGTATCCACCGGTAGTTACAACGTTAATCTTTCAGCATGTGACGAAGTACAGTTTAGCAGTATTTCTGTGAATTTATCCGGTACAACCTACTCGCTGAACAGTATTGCCGATTCTGCCACCCTAAGTAGTTATAATAATATCCATTCGTTTTCCTTCAGTAGAAAAAGCGGCTTCGCAGATGATATTTTCTGGCAGATCAACAGCCTGGATGCAGGCGCCCATACTCCTATAACCCAGAGCATACGGTTAAATAACCGGTATTATAGGAGTGATATCACTGTTACAATTACCCAAACAGCCAATCCCGGTCAATATTTATCAGGCACCATTTCCGGTACGGTAGATGATTCCACTACTGTTCCTTCCAGCAAGCTACCTATTAATGGTACTTTCAAAATACAGCGCAGGCAATAAAACGCTAAATAAGAAACGAGGGTGTATCAGAGTTTGATACACCCTCGTTTTATGTAAGGACCCTGCATAAATGGCGGGCAGCGTCACCTTGAAACCACACTGCTGCGCTCCTGTGCCACAAATATGCGCCTGATCACCCATGATAATGTGAAAGTAGGGATGAAATCTGTTCCCGGAAAAAGCTCTTCTATAAAGGTAAACATGCTGCCGAAGGAACCTAAGGTACCGCCGAAGAGGCGGTAGAAAATAATGGCAGCAACCGGGGCCCAAACAATATCGGCTACTTCGCCTAAAACGGGGACTGCATAACTGGCGCACCCTAACAGGTCGAGCACCACGCAGATCCATAATTTGGGGGTGTACTTTTTATCCATATTCAACCTCCGCTTTTCAATACATAAACAAATTACTTACCAACTTTAACAAAGGTAGGATTTTAGGCAGTTCCAGCGCTTCAGCCGGCAACTTTTCCGGTTGCAACAAATCCGGTTGCATTTACGGTTTATTTCACCTATTTTTAATCGTATTTTAAACACTTATTATGCCACAGAATAACTCACGCCGTGATATGATAAAGAAAGTAGCCACCATGGCGGTTGCTACCACCGGTATCACTTCCCTGGCCAACAGAGTATCGGCACATGAAAACGTTATGGAAGAAAAACTGAAAGGAAAAATCAACCACTCCGTTTGCCAATGGTGCTACAACGACATCTCACTGGATGAACTCTGCCAGGCTGCAAAAAAAATAGGAATTACCTCCATTGACCTGGTAAATCCAAAGGACTTCGACGTATTGAAGAAGCACGGGCTTACCTGCGCCATGGTAGCCAGCAACGGCCCCGAATGGGGAATTACCCGGGGTTTTAACAACCCGGAATACCACGATAAGCTGGAAGCTTACTTCAAGGAATATATCGATGCTACCGCAAAGGCGGGCTTTAAAAATCTGATCTGCTTTTCCGGTAACCGCAACGGCCTGACTGACCAGCAGGGTATCGATAACTGCACCAAAGGACTGAAACGCGTCATCGGTTATGCGGAAAAGAAAAACGTCACCCTGGTGATGGAGCTGCTCAATAGTAAAGTGGACCACCATGATTACCAGTGCGATCATACCGCATGGGGCGTAGCGCTCTGCAAATCCCTCGGTTCGGAGAACTTTAAGCTGCTGTACGACATCTACCACATGCAGATCATGGAAGGGGATGTGATCCGCAATATCCGCGACCACCACCAGTACATCGCCCATTACCATACCGGCGGCGTGCCGGGTCGTAATGAGATCGACGAATCGCAGGAGCTCTATTACCCTGCCATCATGAAAGCCATTTACGAAACCGGCTTCAAAGGGTATGTGGCGCAGGAATTCATTCCCAAACACACCGATAAGCTGGCATCCCTCCGCGATGCCGTGCATATCTGCGATATCGCCTAACCTCGCTATTATTTCCATCTCATTAAATACCAATAACATCCGTTTGAACCACAGCGGTCAAACGGATGTTTATTTTGTTTGTTATGTACGGCCCCTTACCTTTGCCGCCAATTAGTCCACAAATCAAGTAGGGTAATAATGAAACAGTACTACAAAAAGCCGCTGGCATGGCTGCTGGCAGAATCGGAAGACGATAGCGCCAAAACGCTGAAACGTACGCTCAACGCCTTTCAGCTCACCATGCTGGGGCTGGGAGTGATCATTGGCGCCGGCCTGTTCTCCCTGACCGGCATCGCTGCGGCAAACCACGCCGGGCCTGCCGTAACCTTGTCGTTTGTAGTAGCGGCCATCGGCTGCGCCTTTGCAGGGCTCTGCTATGCGGAATTTGCGTCTATGATACCCGTTGCCGGCTCGGCTTACACCTACGCCTATACGACCATGGGAGAGCTGTTTGCCTGGATCATCGGGTGGGACCTTGTGCTGGAATTTTCCGTTGGCGCGGCTACCGTATCCATCAGCTGGTCCAACTACCTGGTGAAGTTCCTGGACAACTACGGCATCTACCTGCCGGAAAGATGGCTGCATTCCCCATTTGAAACATTTGTGGCGCATAACGGGCAAACGCTGTCCGGCATCATGAATCTGCCTGCCGCGCTGGTAGTAGTTTTCATGTCGCTCATACTGATCCGGGGCACTAAAGGCTCCGCCATCTGGAATGCGATAGTAGTATCGCTGAAAGTGGGTGTGGTACTGGTTTTCATCGCACTGGGCTGGAAGTATATCAATCCTGCCAACCACGTGCCTTACATTCCGGCCAATACCGGGAACTTTGGCGACTTCGGCGTTTCGGGAATCTTCAGAGGCGCCGGTATCGTATTTTTCGTTTTCCTGGGCTTCGACATCATCAGTACTGCCGCGCAGGAAACAAAGAATCCACGGAGGAACATGCCTATAGGCATTCTCGGCTCTCTCGCCATATGTACTATCCTCTTTATATTATTTGCCCATGTAATGACCGGGCTGGCGCCTTATAAGGAATTTAAGGACAGCGGCGCGCCGGTGGCTATCGCTATCGCGCATACGCCGTACACCTGGCTGGGGCAGGCCATCCTGCTGGCCATCATCGTGGGGTACACTTCCGTCATCCTGGTGGACCTGCTGGGCCAGAGCCGGGTGTTTTACGCCATGTCCAAAGACGGGTTGCTGCCAAAGATATTTTCCGATATCCATCCCCGTTACCGGACCCCGTGGAAATCCAATATCCTCTTCTGCATTTTTATCAGCCTTTTTGCCGCCTTTGTACCATTGAAGGTAGTAGGGGAGATGACCAGCATAGGCACGCTCCTGGCCTTCGTGATCGTATGCGCGGGCGTATGGATCATGCGGTACACCATGCCGGATGCGCCAAGGGCATTCCGTACCCCATGGGTGCCAGTGGTGCCAATTCTCGGCATTGTTTCCTGCCTGGCCATGATGGTTTCGCTGCCGCTGGACACCTGGCTGCGCCTCATCATCTGGATGGCCCTGGGTATGGTCATCTACTATGCGTATGGAAAGAAGAGAAGTAAGGTACGGGCGACGATAGGTCAGTAAGGCCAGTCTTCCCGGAGAATGCCCATGACTACCATGTCCACCAGCTGGCCATGCAGCTTGGCGCTGGAACGGAGCACGCCTTCTTTACAGAATCCGAGCTTAATCGGGATCTGGCCGCTGCGCTCATTTTGCATCACAAAGC
Organism: Chitinophaga sp. CB10; assembly: GCA_001870995.2. Classification (GTDB taxonomy): domain Bacteria; phylum Bacteroidota; class Bacteroidia; order Chitinophagales; family Chitinophagaceae; genus Chitinophaga. Next base: position 317,436 of record MLAV02000003.1, on the reverse strand, counting down.
GGATTTCTATTTTGTTGAGATGTAATTGCTTAAAAGCAAAGCTGATTACGGCTTTTGCGGCGGCGGTAGCGATGCCTTTGCCCTGGAAAGCCGTTCCCACCCAGTAACCGATTTCCGCAATATGCAATTCCCGGTCCCAGCTGTGGATGTCGATCACGCCGCAGAAGGCGTTACGGTACCAGATGCCGAAGGCGACGGCCTCCTGCTCCTCTGCCTTGCGTTGCATCATTTCAATAAAACGGAGGCTGTGTTCCTCTTTTGTATTGTAGTCTACCCAGGGTAAAAATTTCCGCAGGTGTTTACGGGAAACGTCCAGCTGCTGATAGAGTGCGGGAGCATCCAGTGGCTGTAGTTGTTTCAGGTATATTTCATCGTTTACTGGTAGCTCAATCATAGCGGGAAAGGAATAAAGGGGGCTAACTTACAAAAAAAAGCGGGAACAGCATGGCGCCGTTCCCGCTTTTTTGCATGGGCACAAATTTCTTAGTTGTTGGCCAGTAACTGCTGCCGCGCCATATCTTTCACCACCTGTTGCGCATACAACACGGCCATCCTTTCGGTGGTTGGCGGATCGAAAGACCTGGACTGTACGGAATACAACAGCTGTCCGCTCTGCAAATCGTAAAGGTTACCTTCCCACTGGTATTTGGTATTTACAGCGATGTAGCCAGGGGCGTACATCCTGTTGTACCAGGAGTAGTAAGGCCAGAAACCATAATATCCGTAAGGGGAATATATGGAGCCCGGAACAAATTGTTTCTCTTTACCTTTTTCCAGCATTACAATGGTGAGTACCTGGTTGGCGCCGCTGTTCTTCAGCTTGTTCACCACCTGTTTTTCACCCATTTTACCAAATCCCTGCGGGCCGTATTCCTGGAATGCGGAAACAGCGTTATATCCTTTCCTTCTCAACTCAGTTACCGTATAATTTTCCATCTGGCTGCGGAGCGTGCGGTCCTTTTCAGGCACCAGGGCAATCACCATTACCTTCTGGTCTTTCTGAATTTTTTGCGCATCATTCGCTCTCCATGAGGAAGTAACTTTTGTGCTTGTACATGCCGTTGCAAAAATCGCAATGGCTGCTATCATTAAACCCAGCTTTTTCATATACCCTCCTTTGATTTAGTATGTGTGTACCTGTTAGACGGAGAAGGGGCTGATTTGTAACATCTGCCTGCTGGTTTTAACAATATTTTTAGAGTTGTTAATGTCTTGCTAATGAACAATTTATTTCCGCCTTCTTTTCAAGTTTTCCAGCTCCCGCGGGGAAGGGGTAAAAAATAAGGGTTGCGCCTGCGGCGCAACCCTTATTTACGGCAATTGCCGGTATAATTATTAGTAATTAATCACCTGTTCTTCGATGCTGGCCGGGATTTCCCTGAACTCGTACAATTGCGTACGGAGCTGCGGTTCGAATCCCGCTTCGCGGATCGCTTCCTGCATGGATTTGTAGGTAAAGCGGTGCGGCGCGCCGGCAGCGCTTACTACGTTTTCTTCGATCATGATAGACCCGAAGTCGTTAGCGCCGGCATGCAGGCACAATTGCGCTACCTGCTTACCTACGGTAAGCCAGGATGCCTGGATGTTTTTGATATTCGGCAGCATGATGCGGCTCATGGCGATCATGCGGATATATTCTTCCGCAGTGGTCATGTTATGCACGCCACGGATACGGGCCAGGAGCGTGTCCACATCCTGGAAGGTCCATGGGATGAAGGCGGTGAAGCCATAGTGGCCTTCCGGCTTTTCGCTCTGTACCTGGCGGATGTCTACCAGGTGTTCGAAGCGTTCCAGCACGGTTTCCACGTGGCCGAACATCATGGTAGCGGAGGAGGCAATGTTGAGCTTATGGGCGGCACGCATTACGTCCAGCCATTCCTGCGCGCCGCATTTACCCTTGGAGATCAGGCGGCGTACACGGTCGTTCAGGATTTCAGCACCGGCGCCGGGAAGGCTGTCCATACCCGCTTCCTTCAGCGCTTTCAGCACTTCGATATGGGTGCTTTTTTCCAGCTTGGTAATATGAGCTACCTCGGGGGGGCCGAGGGTGTGCAAACGCAGGGTAGGGTAGAGCTGTTTCAATTGCTTAAACAGGTCCACATAAAAGCTGAGCCCCAGCTCAGGATGGTGACCGCCCTGTAACAGCAGCTGATCGCCGCCGTATTTCAGGGTTTCCTCAATCTTACGCTTATATTCGTCGATGCCGGTGATATAGGCTTCCGGGTGACCGGGGATGCGGTAAAAATTACAAAACTTGCAGTTGGCAGTGCATACGTTGGTGGTGTTAACGTTCCTGTCTATCTGCCAGGTCACTTTACCATGAGGCACCTGTATTTTGCGCAGCTCGTTGGCGATGTGCATCAGCTCTGCCAACGGCGCGTTCTCAAACATGAATACTCCTTCCTCTGCTGTCAGGAATTCAAATTGTTGCGCCTTTTTGTATAAATCCTGTAGTTCCATTGTGCTTTCCTTAAAAGTTGACGGCTAAACCGAAACAAAGGTAGTGTAATTGCATATATCTAATGCGATTGATTGCGCAAGTAATTATTATACCGTCCGTAATAAAAATATTTTATACGAAAGCATTTAAATGTTAAATTTATACAAATGCGATACCTACATCGTCCCCAACATGTTTAAGCTAATTCTGTTCAGCCTTACCCTGTTCTTAGGAACAATTTTTTGCCAGCAAGCCACTGCCACCACGTTATACGCTGACAATAAGCAGCCCTATTACACCGAAGTTGATACCACCGCCAATTCTGTGCTGATTACCCGGTTCAAGTTCAAACAGTATTACGGAGGCGTTGTGATTATCCAGGCCGTACTCAAAGGATACCCGGATACCCTGCAGTTCATCCTGGACACCGGCAGCGCCGGCATCTCCCTGGATACCGCCACCTGCGTGCGGCTCGGACTGAAGCCCGTACCATCGGACAAGGTGGTAAAAGGACTGGCGGGAGCAAAGCAGGTATCCTTTGTGGAACATAAATCCCTGTTGCTGCCAGGGTTGGAGGTGGATAGCCTCGACTTCCATGTCAACGATTATGAGCTGATCAGCCAGGTGTATGGCCTTCAGGTGGACGGTATTATCGGCTTTAGCCTGTTGAGCAGATATATAGTGACGGTGGATTACGATAAAGAGGAAATCGGCATCTACACAAAAGGAAAATACAATTATCCCCGTGGCGGCATGATGCTGAAGCCCAGCCTGACGCAGATACCGCTGGTGTACGCCCCCCTCAAAAACGGGCGTACCAGCACCAGCAACCGCTTTTTTTTCGACACGGGCGCAGGTATGTGCCTGCTGCTTTCCAACCAGTTTGTGAAGGACAGCAACCTCCTGGCGGATAAAAGGCGCAGGGCCAGGGTGATCCAAACGGAAGCCCAGGGCCTGGGCGGCAGGATGACCATGTCCCTCACCACCATCCAGGAATTCCGTATCGGCAATTACAGCTTCCGGAATGTGCCCACCTACCTGTTTGACGATACGTATAACGTGACGTCCTACCCCTATCTGGGCGGTATGATCGGGAACGACCTGCTGCGGCGCTTCAACCTCACGCTGAACTACGCCAAAAAAGAGATTTACCTCCTGCCCAATACCCATTACCGGGATGTATTCGACTACTCGTACACGGGGCTGATCATCTACCTCATTAACGGACAGGTGGAAGTAACCGATGTGATCAAAGGCTCCCCGGCGGAAAAAGCCGGCTTCCAGCGGGGCGATGTAATCCTCGGTATCAACAATAACATGGGCAATAACCTGCAGCTTTTCCGCGAACTCCTGAAGGCCATCGGCACCCGGGCATTTGTATTAATCAGAAGAGATAATGAACTGGCAGTTAAAAAATTACCAATAAAAAGTATTCTTTAACGTTATTTGTGGCATGTGGCGACTCTTTTGGACAGTAATAGCAATGGCCGCCGCCTGTACCCAATTAAGCGCTCAACGCAAGCACAACACAACGGCGGAACCAGACAATACCAAGCCTGCTGCGGTCATCCCATTCAGGCTGGTGAATAACCATATCGTATTTCCTGTTACCGTATCCGGTAGCACGGACACGCTGCAATTTATCTTCGACAGTGGCGCGGAAATTACGGTCATGCATACACGCACCGCTGAAAAAATGAAACTCAACAGCGGCAAACAGGCCTTTATGAGCGGGGTAAACAACGGCATGATACAAGTGCCGGTCGTTACTATCAATGCTTTATATATCAAGGATTTACGAATGCCTTATTTGTCCGCCTACCTGGAAGACCTGCGGGACATAGGCACGGATGCCGTTCCGATAGACGGCGTCATCGGCGTGGCCCTCATGAAGGCGTACATCGTAAAGATAGATTACCGCAACAGGCAATTGATTCTCTACCCCAATGGGAAAACAAAAGTCAATACCGCCGGGCAACTGCTGCACTTTACGCTTAACTTCACCACGCCCGTGATAGATGCGGTGATCAGGCTCCCTAACGGCACTACGCTGATGGGGAAATACCACGTTACCACGGGGGGCGACTATGGCATCCTCTTCAACTGGCCCTATGTGGAAAAATACCAGCTGAATACGCAGCTGCCCACCATCAATACGGACAGGGTGAAGGACATGGTAAAAGTGCTCTACTACATCAACAGCACGGTGAGCGAGCTGCAGATGGCAGGTAAGAAGATAAGCAATGTGCCCGTCAGCTACTGCAAGGATGTGGACGATGTGGGCGCATTCGTCGAGATAGCGGGCGCCATCGGCTTTTCCGTATGGAAACAATTTACCGTTACCATCAATTATAACAAGAAAGAACTGTTTCTTGAATAGCGTTGACGCATGGTTGACGAGAAGAGATTATCTTTACTAATATCCACAACATCAATTGGCTTATGATTCATTATAATAAATTTACTTTAGCGAACGGGCTCCGGGTTATTGTGCACGAGGACCATACAACGCCCATGGCTGTACTGAACGTGTTGTATGACGTAGGAGCAAGAGACGAAAACCCCGAACAGACAGGATTTGCGCATCTTTTTGAGCACCTGATGTTTGGCGGGTCAATCAATATTCCCGAGTACGACGAACCGCTGCAAATGGCAGGCGGAGAAAATAATGCCTTCACTACCAGCGATCTCACCAACTACTATATCACCCTCCCGGCAGAAAACATTGAAACGGCCTTCTGGCTGGAGAGCGACCGCATGCTGTCCCTCGCTTTCAGCGAAAAAAGCCTGGATGTGCAAAGGAAAGTAGTTTCGGAAGAGTTCAAGGAGCATTACATCAACAAACCCTACGGGGATGTATGGCACAAAATGAGGGCCCTGGCCTATACAACGCATCCCTACCGCTGGATGACCATCGGCAAGGAGCTCTCGCACATTGAAAATGCGAAGCTGGAAGATGTAAAGGCCTTCTTCTTCAAATACTACCGCCCCGTGAATGCCATCCTTTCCGTAGCCGGCAACGTAACGCTGGAGCAGGTAAAAGCCCTGGCGGAAAAGTGGTTTGGCGATATTCCTTCCGGGGAGAAATACCAACGCAACCTGCCCGTAGAACCGGAGCAAACGGAGGCGCACAAACTGGAAGTAAAAGCCAATGTACCGCTGGACGCTATTTATAAATGCTACCATATGCAGGCCAGGTCGGACAAGCGGTATTACGCCGCGGACCTGATTTCTGATATCCTCAGCGGTGGCGGCTCTTCCCGCCTGCACCAGGTGTTGGTAAAAGAAAAGAAATTATTCTCCAATATTGACTGCTACCATTTCGGCAGCATCGACGCCGGTTTGCTCACCATTGAAGGGAAGCTGGTAAAAGGCGTGAAGATGAAGGACGCTGAAAAAGCGATCCAGCTGGAACTGGAAAAGCTGCAAAACGAAGTGATTTCCGAAAGAGAGCTGCAGAAAGTAAAAAACAGGGTGGAAAGCCTGCTCGCCTTCGAGGATATGAGCCTGCTGAACCGCGCCAACAACCTGGCTTTTTACGAACTGCTGGGCGATGCCGCACTGATGAACAAGGAGTTCAGCAATTACGAACAGGTAACGACCGAAGATATTCACCGGGAGGCCAAAGCGCTGTTTGACGAAAGGAACTCCAACACTATTTACTATTACGCCGAAAACTAATACTGTCAAGTGTTTAAAGCAACGGCCCAAAAATCCAAAAGATGAACAGAAGTATTCCTCCTGCCATAAAAGACGCCGTGGAGTTTGACCTGAAGCTCAAACCATACGAAAAATTCACCCTCGATAACGGGATACCCGTGTACGTTGTAAAGTCCGACGAACAGGAAACTTTACAGCTGGAGCTGGTATTCCCTGCCGGCACCTGGTACGAAAACAAGAGCATGCTGGCCCTGGCAACCAACTTTCTCATGAAAACCGGTACCAGCAAGCACAATGCCCTTGAGATCAATGAGAGCATTGAGTACTACGGCGCCTACCTGAACCGCAATACCTTCCATGAAAACGCGACTTATACCCTGCACTGCCTCACGAAGCATTTTGGCGAGCTGCTGCCGGTATTGTCAGAAGTGATTTTAGACCCGGTTTTCCGCGAAGAGGAACTGAGCATCTATGCCCAGAACCAGAAGCAGAAGCTGGCTGTAAACCTGCAGAAATGCGACTTTGTGGCTAACCGCTACATCGACCAGTACCTGTTCGGGGAATTCCACCCGTATGGCCGGGTGAGCACCATGATGGGCTACGACGCGCTGCAAACCAAAGACCTGGAAGGTTTCTACAAAAACCATTACACTTACAACAACTGTAAAATATTTGTGGCCGGCAACCTGCCGGAGAACATGATCCCCCTGCTGAACCAGTACCTCGGGGGTACGAAATGGAACGGGGAGTCGCACGTGATGCGGCTGGACCTGCCCATTCAGCCCGCGGAAGAGAAGAAGTTCCGGATCTTCAACGATGAAAACGGGGTGCAGGGCGCCGTGCGCGTAGCGCGGCCGTTCCCGAACCGTTACCATCCTGACTTCCCGAAAATGCTGGTGCTCAACACCATTCTGGGAGGTTACTTCGGCTCGCGGTTAATGAGTAACATCAGGGAAGAGAAGGGGTACACCTACGGTATCTACTCCCAGCTGTACAACTTCCGCCAGGTGAGCGCCATTAACATCCAAACTGAAGCTGGGCGGGATGTTTGCGAGGCTACCATCGAGGAGATTTACAAAGAGCTGCAAACGCTGCAAAACGTGCCGGTACCGCAGGAAGAACTGGACCTGGTACGCAATTACATGATCGGCTCTATCCTGGGCGACCTGGATGGCGCATTCCAGATTATCCAACGCTGGAAAAACCTCATTCTCAACGATCTGGACGAAAATTATTTCTACAATAATATTCAAACCATCAAAACCATTTCCGCAGAAGAGTTGCAGCATATTGCGAAGCAATATTTTACGCCTGCCGACTTCTTTGAGCTGGTGGTGATCTAATTGAGCGAACATATGAAACACTTCATCATCTGCCTGTTGCTGTTAGCTGCCGCCAGCAAAGGCTTCGGACAGTCGCAGGCAGAGATGAATAAAAAAGCCACGGAAGCTTACCGCCAGGCGGATAAAGAGCTGAACAACATCTACCAGGCTATCCAGAAGGAATATGCCGCCAATAAAAAGTTCCTGGAAAACCTGCGGGACGCACAACGGCTCTGGGTGCAGTTCAGGGATGCCCAGGTAAAAGCGATGTTCCCGGAAGCGGCCAAGGAATACGGCAGCATGTTCCCCGTCTGTAAATCCAACTACCTTGCCCTGCTCACTACCCAGCGGATAGAGGCGCTACGGGTATGGCTAAACGGACTTCCTGCCGGCGAAACCTGCACGGGCTCCGTAGGTGCGAAGCAGTAACCCTCACGAATTATTTTTTATTCATATATATTTCGTAGTTTTGTCGCGTATTTACCCACTATCCCTATGCGACACCTACTTGCTATCCTCGCCATCTTTGGCAGCATAACGGCTTATGCGCAACAGCATAAGGATCCCGTTGAAATCATTGAGGAACGCTACCAGCGTTGCCTTGCCCAAAGCTCCAATATGTTTAACTGCGCTACGCTTTACTACCAGGCGATTGACAGCGCGTTATCTGCCACCATTCAGCATTTATACGGGCATTTGAGCGCCGCTTCCGTCAATAAGCTGCAGCAGGACCAGATTGCCTGGGAAGAGCGGAAGGATGCTTATTTCAAAAAAATAGACGAAAGGGTGGAGAAGCTGCATAAAAGCACGATGCAGGGGCTGGATGACGACATGATTTCTACCGATAATAAGGCCGCTTTCCTGAAGAACAGGCTGGTAGAGCTGTACAGGGAATATGAGCTTGGCTAGTTGTTATTGCGTTCCGCCCAGCGGGGGCAAATGCGTTTTCCAACCTGCAATATTTCCTCCGGCATAGCGGAAAAAATACTGCAGGTTAATGTATGTTAAAACCGCTCCTGGTGCCGGAGCCACCGTTCCGGAATTTCATTGTTGCTGGCCAGCAGATAGTCATTGTAAGCGCAGGGCACAAATTCCCTGTCGGGCAGCTGCATCCACCAGCGGCCGGTTTTCTTGCTTTTCAGAAAAACGGTGTCTATATCGGAGAAGGCTATATGAAACTCCCAGAAGGCATCCCGGTGTTCCAGTAATGCTTCTTTATTTTTCACGGCCCTGCCGTCCATGAAATACCAGATCATTTGTGATATCTGGCGCGCGGTGAGGTTTTCCTTATCTTTTTCCGGGCGGTAGCCATAGATGCCGAAGCTGGAGAGGCGACTGCTCATGCCGGCATAGCGTGCCAGCAGGCAGCTTTCCTCCCCGCTGAAACCGTTAGGGGAGAGGTGGTTGGCCGGTGCGTCGGTATGGCGGATGATATTGATATCAAGGCTGAAGAGGTCCGAATGCCGCAGCACGGGCTCGGCTTCCTCCATATTTTCCCGGATGCGGCCCAGGCGGTAGCAGTCGAACCGCAGCTTATCCAGCGTTTCCAACATCCTCGGATGTACGAAATAGCTCTGGAAGCCGAGGTGATTGTAATGCCGCAGATAGTTGGGCTGTTCGGTAAGAATATCCATGAGAAAGCGTTCGCTGCGAATGCTGGAATCTTCCCGGAGGTCGATCAACGCATCGGCAACGGTAGCTTCGATTATGAGCTGCTGGGAAGCGTAGGCTTTATATTGGGCATAGGTGAGGTCGTGTGAGCCGCCGAGGATGATCACCGTTTTACCTGCCTGAATCAGATCGCCCACCACGGCTTTCATGGCGGCATACGCATCGGCCAGGAAGGCGCCGGAGCGCAGGTTGCCGGCATCGGCCAGCTTAATGTCCCGGTGCCAGTTGTACAGCCGGTATAATTCACGACGTATCACGTCCGGCCCGGTGGTGCCGGTTTTGCCGGAATCGCTTCCTCTCTCTTCTCCCACACCCAGCAACACAATCTCCGCGCTGTCGATATCAGGAATATGGTTAGCCTGATAAGCGTCAATTACGCCGCCTACCTGGAAGGCGTCGTATTCCTGGTCGTCATTGAGATAGTCTTTGGAGATAGGATTCAGAAAATCCTGAAGGTGCGAAAAATCAGCCATCAGTTTATAGGATTTAATGATGGCAAACGTACAACAAGAATTTTAATTAAGCGTCAAAGCAAAACACTAAAGTATGGGCATAAAATGCACAGGCACAATATACAGTGTTGGCAACAATCAGTTCTTGTGTATAATGAATTCGAAAGGTTTGTGCGCCTTGCGTGAAATGGCTTTTTCCAGCACAGTTCTCTTATTGGTCACTTTGCTTTTGTTACAGTTGGCTACTTCCATAACGGCACAGAGATAATCCATCGTTTCGATGAGCGTCAGCATCTCACTGATCTGTCTAACGGCAGATTGAATTTGCTGCTCAGTGTACCTATCTTCGTGTAGCAGGATCAGTAAATCTCTATCTACAGGTTTCATGAAAAAAATTTGAAGTTCCCCGAAATATTGTTTGGTCAGGTATTCATGGGATAACCCAAAAGATAAGGCTAATCATTGCCGTTTTGCTCAAAACGTGGGTATTAATGCATTCTTTTTTTGTTCATGGTGGGACATCCGCAATCATTTTTCTTAAAAACCTTGCAACCCTCCATCGCCAAACTGCCACAAAGAAGAATAATTACCACCCATTTTATCTTATTCATACTGATGATTATATGCTTAATCTAAATTGTTTATTCCTAGCTCAGACTTTACCTTTTCTTAACAATGCCCTTTTGTAATTTAAGCTAAATTCGCAAAAAAAATCTAAATATTTGTCCACAATCCTCTCTCCCAAAAAAATTCTTGTAGTTCCCCTGGATTGGGGCCTTGGACATGCCACCAGGGATATTCCCCTGATCCATGAAATGCTAAACGCAGGATGTAAAGTTTTTATTGCTGCGGAGGGCAAACATGCGGCGCTTTTACAACAGGAATTCCCGGACATCACCATCTTTCCGCTGCCGGGATACCGCATCCAGTATGCGCAGAAGGGCAAATTCTTCGGACTTAAGATTATCCAGCAGATCCCGAAAATTATCGGCGCTATTAAGCACGAGCAACGCTGGCTGCAAAAAATAGTGAAAGAACACCAGATAGACGCCGTTATTTCCGACAACCGTTTCGGGCTCTATCACAAGGATATTCCCACGGTGTTCATCACGCACCAGCTGCTTATCAAAACGCCGTTTGGCGGCTGGATTGAGCGGACTTTACAGCGTATCAACTACAGTTATATCCGCAAATACAGCGCCTGCTGGATTCCGGATTTCGAGGGAGATAACAACCTCTCCGGCGAACTGGCGCACCCTGCTGCACTACCAGCTGTTAAGACCACGTACCTGGGCTGCCTTAGCCGCTTTGAACCACAGGAGAATGTGCAAAAGAAATACGATCTGCTGGTGCTGATTTCAGGCCCGGAGCCGCAACGCTCCAACCTGGAAAAAATGGTGATCACGCAGATAAAAGACCTCCGCATTACGGCGTTGATCGTAAGCGGCAAGCCGGGTACACCGCAACAGGAAGAGATTGCGCCCGGCGTAACGCAGGTTAACCACCTGAATGCCACGGAGTTAAACAAAGCCATGCTGGCTTCGGATATGGTGCTGAGCCGCTCCGGCTATACCACCCTGATGGACCTCGCGAAACTGGATAAAAAAGCGATACTGGTGCCTACGCCGGGCCAGTCGGAACAAGTGTATTTGGGCGAATACCTCATGGAAAAAGGGTATTTCTATTCTCTTCCCCAGGAAAAATTTCAGTTGAAAACAGCGCTGGAACAGGCTGCGAAGTTCCCGTTCAAATCGTTCCAGCTGCAGGATATGACCCGCTATAAGGCAGTCGTGCAGGATTTCATCAAATCATTATAAGCGTACACGCTTCATAAACCGGCAGCAAGTCCGCCAATGGCGGACTTGCTCCATTAAATATTCTTCACATCAGCGCCGATGTAAATTTTTCCATCCACGATTGCTACCGGGCGCTTCAGGAAAGAATACTCTTCCAGTATCAGGTCGTGATAATCTTTTTCTGTCAGCTCTTTCTCGTGAAGGCCCATGGGGCGGTACTTCTGGGACCTGCGACTAAACAGCGCCTCATAGCTGCCGGCCAGTTCCTTCATTTCTTTTAACTGGGCATCCGTAATTTTTTCCTTTTTTATATCTTGTAATACGAAGCCCCGGTCTACAGCCCGGGTTTCTTCCAGGATCTTCTTGCAGGTACCGCAGGTAGAAAGATGGTATATCTTTTTCATATCCGTTTTTTTCAGGTAGCAAATGTAAATTTTCCGCTCAGATATTCTGTAAAGAATACTCAGAGGCATCCCTTAATTTTGTACATTCAAATTAATTCTTGTAGGTTTAGCGATGCAAAAGAAATTATTTTTACTGGATGCCATGGCATTGATCTACAGAGCGTATTACGCCCTGATCAGAAATCCGCGCATGACCAGCACCGGGCGCAACACCAATGCGCAGTTCGGATTCACTACTACATTACTGGATCTCATCAATAAAGAAAAGCCAACGCACTTAGCAGTGGCGTTTGATACGCATGCTCCTACTGAACGTCATACTACCTTTACTGATTATAAAGCCAACCGTGAAGACGCTCCGGAAGACCTCCTGGACGCGCTTCCCGATATCCGCCGCATCCTGCAGGGATTCAACATCCCCTTGCTGGAAGTAGACGGGTATGAAGCCGATGACGTGATCGGCACGCTGGCCTGGCAGGCGGCCGACGCGGGTTACACCGTGTATATGGTGACGCCGGATAAGGACTACGGGCAGCTGGTACGGGATAATGTGTATATCTACAAACCGCCGTACATGGGCAGTAAGGAAGAAATTATGGGCCCTAGGGAGGTGTGTGAAAAGTGGCAGATCAAAGACGTATCGCAGGTGATAGACATCCTGGGCCTCATGGGCGACGCGGTGGACAACATCCCGGGCATTGCCGGCGTTGGGGAAAAAACCGCCATGAAGCTGCTGGCGCAATATGAAACACTGGAAAACGTGCTGGAAAACGCAGACGCCATTGGCGGTAAAATGGCCGAAAAGATCAAGGCCGGCCGCGAAAACGCCCTGCTCTCCAAACAGCTGGCCACCATCATCACCGATGTGCCGGTGACCTTCCACGAAGAAGATTTTTGCCTCAAGGAATACAACCGCGACGTACTCGTGGAGATATTCACTGAGCTGGAATTTAAAACCCTTGGCAAACGTATCCTCGGGGATTCCTTTGCCAGTTCAGGCGCTGCGGAACCGGCCGCAAGGCCCGGCGTTGTACAGGCGGACCTGTTTGGCGCTGTAGCCGCTGCCGAAGATACCGGCGCTCCCGCCCCGGAAGAAGGAGGCGGCAGCTTCATCAACCCGGAAAAAAATATCCATAACACTCCGCATACCTATCACCTCACGGATACTGCCGAAAAACGCGCTGCGCTCATCGCGCAGTTGCTGCAACAGCAGGAGATCGCCTTTGACACGGAAACCACCGCCAAAGACCCGAATGAGGCGGACCTGGTAGGAATGAGCTTCTCCTTTAAAGCAGGGGAGGCCTACTACATCCCGCTGCCGGCCGATAAAGCAGCCGTGATCAGCATCCTGGAGGAATTCAGGCCGGTATTTGAAAAGGAATCCATGACCTTCATCGGCCAAAACCTGAAGTATGATATGATCATGCTGAAGTGGTATGGGTTTGAACTCAAAGGCCAGATATTCGACACCATGCTGGCGCACTACCTGGTAGAGCCGGAAGGCCGCCGCAGTATGGATTACCTCAGCGCCCAATACCTGGGCTACGAACCTGTGTCCATCGAAACGCTGATCGGCAAAGGCAAGAACCAGCTGAGCATGCGCGACGTGGAGGTGGAAAAAGTAGCCAACTACGCGGCAGAAGATGCAGATGTTACGCTGCAGCTGAAAGAGGTCTTCCTGCCGATGCTGCCGGCTAAATCCGTTGAAAAAGTATTTTACGAAGTGGAGAACCCGCTGACGAAAGTGCTTACAGATATGGAGTTTGAAGGCATCGCCATCGATACCAAAGCGCTGGCCGATTACTCCGCGGAGCTGGAAACAGAAATCCGCAGGGCGGAGGAGAGCGTGTACGAGCAGGCGGGCGTAAGGTTCAAGCTCGCGTCGCCCAAGCAGCTGGGAGAGGTGCTGTTTGAAAAACTGCAGCTGGACCCGAAAGCGAAGAAAACCCGGACCGGGCAGTATGCCACCGGCGAAGACGTGCTGCAGAAGCTTTCTTCCAAACACCAGATCGTGGAGGATATCCTTATTTTCCGTGAGCTGAGCAAGCTCAAATCCACCTACGTAGATGCGTTACCGTTATTGCTGAACAAACGCACCAACCGGATTCACACTTCCTATAACCAGGCGGTGGCGGTGACGGGGCGCTTAAGTTCCAATAACCCTAACCTGCAGAATATACCGATCCGTACGGATCGCGGCCGGGAGATACGCAAGGCCTTCATTCCGCGCAATGAGGAATACGTGCTGCTCTCTGCCGACTACTCGCAGATTGAGCTGCGCATTATTGCCGCCATCAGCGGGGATGAGCAGATGATCGAAGCATTCCGCAGCGGCACGGATATTCACGCGGCCACTGCTGCGAAAGTCTATAACGTGCCGTTGGAGGAAGTAACGTCCGATATGCGCCGCAATGCGAAGAGCGTCAACTTTGGTATTATCTACGGGGTGAGCGCCTTCGGCTTGTCCGAAAACCTGGGCATCAGCCGCAGTGAGGCCAAAACGCTCATCGATAACTATTTTGCCCAGTATCCTTCCATTAAAAAGTACATGGAGGACCAGGTGAAATCCGCGCAGAAAAAAGGTTACGTGGAAACGATCCTCGGCCGCAAGCGCTGGCTGAAGGACATCAATTCCTCCAACGCGGTGGTGAGAGGCTTTGCCGAACGAAACGCCATCAACATGCCCATCCAGGGAACGGCTGCCGATATGATCAAGCTGGCCATGATAGCCGTTCATAAGGCGTTTAAAGCCCATAACCTGAAATCAAAAATGATCCTGCAGGTGCATGACGAATTGGTGTTTGACGCCCATCGCTCGGAGATTGATATTATTAAACCTATTATCCTGGATTGTATGCGAAACGCCCTGCCATTGGCCGTACCGGTGGAAGCCGAGATGGGAATCGGCAATAACTGGCTGGAAGCGCATTAATACTGTAATTCATTTTTTAAGGGGCAGGATGTTACTGTGTATGGCTTATGCTTTACATCCTGCCTCTTATTGCTTATTGAATCCCAAAAACCTATTTTGTATATTCCCAAAGCATTACTCGTTACCAACATGATCCTTACTAAGCACCTGCAATTGATGCCGTGTACGCTACACCATTTTGAGTTGTTCCTTCAGGGTAGTGACGTACTGGCGAGCCAACTGGATATTACTATTTCGGAAAACTGGATAGAATATCCGGAAGTGATTTTGGTTACTTACGACAAATTACGGAACGACCCGACGCTGCTGGGTTGGTTCTTCTACATGGTTATACTGAAAGAAAGCAAACAGCTGATAGGGGCCGGCGGTTTCAAAGGCAAGCCCAGCGCCGATGGCACGGTGGAAATAGCCTACGAGATCAGCCCCGAGCACCGGGAAAAGGGTTACGGTACGGAGATGGCCCAGGCGCTGATCAATTTTGCCTTTGGTCACTCTTACGTTACCAACGTCATCGCCCATACGGAGGAGGAGTATAATGCCTCCGTTAAAATATTACAAAAAGTAGGGATGTCTTTCGTGGGAGCTATCAGGAACAAGGACAATGAAGAATTATGGGAGTGGAAAATCACCCGTGAACAATTCGAAAAAGCACCGCAGGGAGGCGCCAAAGGCTAAACAGCTTCCCCTCCGCTCATCAAACTTTTCGTCGGCAAAGAAGGCCGTTTCCCTTATATTTGGCCCTTTGTTACAAAAATACACAGAATCTAACCACATGAAGAATTGGATGTTAGGCGCCGTAATGCTCTGCTCTACGGCTGCATTTGCACAAACCACCACCAACATACAGGGTAGCAAACTTGAGTTTACCACCATTAAGAACATGGATGCCTTTGACGTACAAAACCAGGGCAGAACCGGTACCTGCTGGTCTTTCTCCGGCATGTCCTTCCTGGAGTCCGAAGCGCTGCGCGCCGGCAAGGGCAAGGGAGTGAACCTGAGCGAAATGTACGTAGTACGCAACATGTATCCATTAAAAGCCGCCAACTACGTTCGCATGCATGGTAAAGCCAACTTCGGCGAAGGCGGCGGATTCCCGGATGATATCCTCTGCCTCCGCGAGTACGGACTGGTACCGCAAAGCGCATATGATGGCAACCGTCAGAAAACCTATAACCACGCTGAAATGGTTAGCCTGCTGGAAGGCCTGGTAACCAAAATCGGCGCTTCCAACGGTACCATCAACCCGGATTGGAAAAAAGCCTACGAAGGCATCCTGAATGCTTACATGGGCGAAGCGCCTGCCAAATTCGAGTATAACGGCAAACAATACACGCCGCAGTCCTTCGCAAAAGAACTGGGCCTGAATGCCGATGATTATATCTACATCTCTTCCTTTATCCACCACCCGTACAATTCACAGTTTGTGCTGGAAGTACCGGACAACTGGAACTGGGAAAAAGTGTACAACGTAAACCTGGCTGATTTCACCACTATCGCTGAACACGCGCTGACCAACGGTTACACCATCGCCTGGGCGGCGGATGTGAGCGAAAAAGGTTTCAACTTCAAAGACGGCCTGGCCATCGTTCCGGAAAAAGACTGGGCTGATATGACGCCTGAAGAAAGGAAAAACGCATTCCTGCAACCTATCCAGGAAAAAAATATTACTGCTGAAGTACGTCAGGAGGCTTTCGATAACTTCGAAACCCAGGACGACCACGGCATGCATATCGTAGGACTGGTAAAAGACCAGACAGGTAAAAAATACTTCCGTGTGAAAAACTCATGGGGTACTGACAACTTCGGACAGGGTTATTTCTACGCTTCCCTGCCTTACTTCCAGTACAAAACTACCTGCTACATGGTCAACAAAAAGGCTTTGCCTGCCGATATCGCAAAGAAGCTGGGAATTAAATAAGGTCCTATACCGGCTTTGTTTGAGTAAGATATTTCCCATAAAAAAGTCCCGCTCCGGCGGGATTTTTTTATGCCGTTTTAGATTGTTGACTTCGTCAATTAAAAATAATTGACAAAGTCAATACGGCTTATTTTCAATACGTTGCGTGGTGGAGTAATCGCCCAGGCGGATTTTTACCGGCAGCCCCGTGCGTTGCTGGACTTTCCATTCCTGCTTGCAGAAAAACCCGAAACACTGGTTGTAATAGAGATTAGGCGGCAGCGGGGCCGGCTTTTTTTCAGCGGTCTTAGGCGCGGGCGGGAGGATGTGCACCGGTTTCAGTTTGAATCCCTGGCCAAAGGCGATATGACCGGCGGCGAGCAGCAGGAGGCTTAAGGCGAGGCTTTTCACTTTGTTGGGTCCTTTCATCTCATAAAATATTTTGTTGCGTGGCAGCGGGCGTATTCATCGAGGGTAAGGAGGGCTGTTGCCGTGTTGCGGGGCGCCGGCGAATCGATGTGCCGGGGCGGGCATTGTTGCGGAGGCCGGGGCGCTGCTGCCGTGCGGCCTTGATTCTCTCCCCCCTAAAAAATCAGGCGATCGCCTCATAACTCCCGATACCTTCACGGATCAGCTCCGGCGCATCGCCGGTACAGTCGACCACGGTGGAAAATCCCATACCGCCAGGGCCGCCGTCCACGACGATATCCACCTGTTTCCCGAACTTCTCGTAGATCACCTCCGGGTCCGTATATTCTTCCACGTAGTAATCGATCGGGAGGGTGGTGCTCATGATCGGATTGTCCAGCTCCTTCACGATGGTACGACAAATATTGTTATCCGGCACCCTGATACCCACCGTATCCTTTTTGGTTTTCAGGAGTTTGGGCACCAGTTTGCTGGCTGGCAGGATGAACGTATAAGGGCCCGGCAAAGCCTTTTTCAGCATACGGAAAATGGGCGTGTCCACACTTTTTGCGTAGTCTGATAAATGACTCAGGTCGTAACAGATAAAGGAGAAATTGGCCTTCTTCGGATCGATCTGCTTGATACGCGCTACCCGCTCGATGGCCTTCTGCTGCGTGATATCGCAGCCCAGACCATACACGGTATCCGTCGGATAGATAATCACCCCGCCATCTTTCAGGCATTCAACAATCGTTTTGATGTTGCGGGGATTCGGGTTATCTGGGTGAACTTGTAAAAGCATATTCAAATTTAACGAAAATGGATGTCAAATTATCTTACTAACTTTCGGCCGATTTTTCTAAACCTACTTGGATGAAGCTTAAAGGAATTGTTCCGAGAATGTGGAGGAGATTGAAGAGAGTGCTTTTAGTTTTAATTATTGCCCAATTTGCCTATATCATTATTACGAAGTGGGTGAATCCCCCTATTACGCTCACGCAAATCTCCAGTTGGTTCAGCCTCTGGGGAACCGATAAAAAGCTTCACAAAAGCTGGGCCGGTTACGACGAGATTTCCCAGCATGCCAAGCTGGCCGTTATTGCCAGCGAGGATCAGCTCTTCACCGACCATGACGGGTTCGATTTTAAGTCCATCGAAAAGGCGATGAAGCACAATGCTAAGAGTAAGAAAATCCGCGGCGCCAGTACCATCAGTCAGCAAGTGGCCAAAAATGTTTTTTTATGGCAGGGGAGAAGTTGGGTCCGCAAGGGGCTGGAAGTGTACTTCACCTTTATGATTGAAAAGATTTGGGGAAAGCAACGGATACTGGAAGTGTACCTCAATGTGGCCGAAACAGGGGAAGGCATCTTCGGCTTTGAGTCCGCCGCACAGGAATACTACCACAAGCCGGCGGCGCAACTCAACCGCGAGGAAGCGGCTATGATTACCGCGGCGCTTCCTAACCCTGTCAAATACACGGTAGTGCCGCCTGCCAGGATTACCGCCTACCGCCAGCGCAAGATACTCGTCCAGATGCGCAACATTGCACCCGATCCGGACATTGCCGAACTGGTGACCGGCGCCGGTAAATCAGTAAAAGAAAAATAATTAACCTTCCAGGAGCTTTTCCACAGCGGCGGCGGCAATGGCCTCCCTTTCCGCATAACTGCCGCTGATATCCGCAAACGGAACGCCGGATTGAACGACTATATCCCGGTAGATATTGTAGAAATAACGGCGCATTTCCGGTTCAGGGTGTTCCCGCTGGGGATCTTCCTCCCAGGGGAGATCGATGTTGGTGAGGAGATACAGGTCGCACTGCTGCTGCGCGATCATCCCCAGGATGCGGTTATCGCAATCCCCGTACTTATGTTCGCTCCAAACTTTTATGACATAGAGATCCGTATCGCAAATCAGCACATCCGCGGCCTTTGCCCGCTGCTGCTGTTCCAGCGCCAGCTGCCCTTCGGCGATTTTTAACAGGTCGTCCTTTTCGTAAGGCCTGTTTAGCCGCTCTATGTATTCGCGGGCATATTCGGGAGTCCATACGGTATGGAAACGCGTAGCCAGCATCTCACTTAAAGTACTTTTGCCGGTGGACTCCGGGCCTATTACTACTACTTTCTTCATGCGTGTGCGCTTTCGTTTGCCAAACCTTCTTTTCTCCAGCTGATGTAGCCGAAAATGGCGATGATGAATAAGAAAATCGTCAGGAGCGAGGTGAGGTAGAGGTGTTTATAAAATAACAGCGGAATTGCTACGAGGTTGGAAATATTCAACAATATCCAGTTTTCCACCTTGCGTTTGGCCAGCAGCCACATGCCGGCGCAGGCCGTGGCGGAAACGAAGCTGTCGACAACAGGAGTGGTGGAGTCTGAAAATTTTGCCAGGAGGATGTAGAAAACCGCCCAGCCCACCGCCGCGATGCCGATAGCGACGCCCATGGTGTGGGCGGAGCTGAAGCTAATCTTTACCGGCTCCTGCGACGCTCCTTTGCGGCGGGCCCAGTAAATCCAGCCATATACGCTCATGACGAAGTAATACGCGTTGAGCGCGGCCTCTGCATATAGTTTGAAGTGGGAATGGGAGAGCAGGTAGACGTAAATACCAGTGCTGACTAACCCCGTCGGATATACGAGAATATTATTTTTTTTCTGGAAGATGACGGACAATACGGCAAAAAATACGGCGATGATCTCTAAGGTCGTCATCTCGTGAAATCCGTTCAGCAGGCCCTGGTATATTTCGTTCATGGGGTTAAAATTAAAACGAAAATATGGAAGCCGCATGGTTACGGCTTCCATCGTGTAATTATTTTTCTCCCAGGAGGGTACCGGATACGTTCCAGAAGCTCTGGCTGGTACCGGCCGGCGCCCCTTGCGGGATGGCCACTTTGAAGGTATGCCTGCCCGGTTTTACATCCGGCAGGTTGATGAACACCGGCGTGGTAAGGGTTCCCGGGCACCAGTTGGAGCGGCTCAGGTCCGAAGAGGACAGCCCGTTGCCGAAGTTGCCGGAGGCCGGGTTGGAATAACGGTAGGTAGCGCAATCCGTGCGCCATGGGATGAAGTGATACACCCGCTGGTTATCCACAAAAATTTCGTTCTGTTTGGGATTGAACTCATCGCCGCCGCCCCAGCCGCCGTGGCCGGTGGTAAGGTAGCGGAGTTGTAGTTTTTTTATGCCCTGCGGGACATCAACCGTCACGGTCAGAGAATCCTTATCGAATAGGGTGGCATATTCCTGTCCGGCCATTTCCATCACATTGGTGGTGTTAAACACCGGCATTACCCAGTTAGTGCCGGCTCCCTGTTCCTCATCGTCGTAACCCGGATAATATTTAAATGCGAGGCTTACTTTATGGCCGCCTTTATCGTAGTTGCCGATGTACACGCCCAGCCATACTTCGCCCTGCAGGGCGCTGGAAAGCTCGGTGATATCCTGTTTGTAGATGACGGAGTCCGCCCAGTGGTAACCCTGTATCTGCACCTGGTTGTTAAACTGGCGTACGCCAAACGGGGTAAAGAAGCGGATGATTTCCAGCGGAGGGGTGAAAGAAGGCGTTTTTACCATTCCCTGGTAGGCCTTGCCGTTGCGGGCGTGGTAGACGGGCAGCGCGGCAGCGCCTTTTTTGAGTCCGTCCAGGAAGGTGGTATCCGTACCTGCGGGAATCATGAATACGGAGCCGGTGCGGTCGTAGGCATCCCCGTTGGAATACTGCACCAGTTCTGCAAACAGGTTATAGCCTTTTTTCCATTCAGGGAGTTTTACTTTTTTGAGGATGATGGTGCCGCCGGCGTAGTGATACGTTTTATTGAGCTGGTCGCCTTCCGGGTTGGGCGTATTGTTGCCCCAGCTGATCTGCTCCTGTTCGAAGATTGGCAGGGTGGTGTAGCGGCTGTCGATCACGGCGCGCATGTAAGCTGCGTCATTGACTACATTGCCTTTATTGGCGGGCCATGCCAGCTCTTCCGGGGTTACCTTGCGGTATTCGATCTTGCGGGCGATGGTTTCGCTGTTACCATTGCGGACGATGCGCAGTACGAGGCCGAGGTCCGGCCCGTAGCTGAGGGTAGGCGTACCTTTTATTTTCAGCGCGTTGGTGTACCATACTTCGATGGTATTGGAACGCACAAAGAGTTTGGCTTTTTTACAGGGGATACCCAGGATGGTGGCGGTATCCGGCAGGAGTTCCGGCTGGGGATGTTCGGCAAACGGCTTTTGCAGCGTATATACTTCCCCGTTGGGCAGGGCGAGGACCTGGAGGGTGGTTTTATTGTTATAATCCAGGTATTGCTGCTCTTTTTGCGCTTTTCCGCCCGGCAGGATGTGAACGCGGTCGTGATCAACCGCCATGCGGAGGCCTTCGCCGCCGGAAGGCTTGCCGTTGTTTACAAATCCGTAGGTAATGACGGCAACGGTGCTGTCGGTTTTTTTCTTTTGCGCCGCAGTTGGCAGGGCGGCGGCGATGCAAATCCAGGCGAGTAGTCCTTTCATTTTTTTCATTGCTTTTTTGAAATCGGGTATAAAAAGATTTGAATCGGGTATAAAGAAAAAAGCACAGCCACTAAGACTGTGCTTTCATTTAACACTATCATTCACTCAACTATGGCTTATTCTGCTTCTGCCACTACTTCTTTCACCTCGGGGATCATACGCTTCATCATGCCTTCGATACCGGCTTTGAGCGTGATCATGGAAGAAGGGCAGCCGGAGCAGGAACCCTGCAACATCAGTGTAACCGTACCTTCGCTGTAGTCTTTAAACTGGATAGCGCCGCCATCCATTTCTACGGCTGGTTTCACATAGTTTTCGAGCAGTTCCTTAATGCGTTTAACAACATCGCTGTCATCCGCGCTCACGGTGTTGGTGGCGGAAGTTTTGGTTACCACCACTTCATCCTCATTAACAACGGGACGGTTATCCTCCAGGTATTCTTTCAGGAAAGCTTTCACTGTAGGGATAATATCGTTCCAATCCGTTTCCGGAGTTTTGGTTAAGGTGATAAAGTTAGCCATGATAAACACCCCTCTGATGAAAGGGAAGCTGAACAGCTCCACTGCAAGCGGGGAAGGTTTAGCGCTGGCTTCGTCCGGAAAATCAATGCTTTTACCAGGATACAGGAGTTTGTTGGCCACAAACTTCATGGTTTCCGGGTTAGGCGTCATTTCGGTGTATATGCTGATAATGGGATTTCCTGTTTTAATCATTTTATCCAATTTTACGCAACAAAGGTAACATTTTTAGGGGAGTTTTCCCCGGGGGAATTCCCGTTTTAGGATCGAATTTTACAATATCATTATAGGCAAAAACAATTCGCCGGATAATATTACATTTAATCAACATTTATTTATTCCACATCCTATATTACTTTTGCGGTACATATGCAAACAGTTAAAACGCTTAAAGCACGCAAACGCATCGCGTTAATCGCGCACGACCACAAGAAGGCAGAGCTGATCGAGTGGGCCACCTACAACAAAACGGTATTGAGTCGCCATGAACTGTACGCCACCGGCACCACCGGCAAGCTGATAGAAGAGGCGCTGGATGTATCGGTTCGTAAACTGCTGAGCGGCCCGCTGGGGGGCGACCAGCAAATAGGCGCACTGGTGGCCGAAGGGGCGCTGGATGTGATCATCTTCTTCTGGGACCCGATGGAAGCGTTGCCGCATGATCCGGATATCAAAGCATTGCTGCGACTGGGCGTGGTTTGGAACATTCCGATCGCGAACAATCGCTCTACTGCTGATTTTCTGCTGACTTCCCCGCTGATGCACCAGGATTATGAGGTGATTTTGCCGGATTATACGCAATACCTGGGTAGGAAGGTCTAGCCCCGGTAACGGAGTCTAACGTCGATAATTTTCCGTATTTTAATAGAAAGGTTCGGGAATGCGATTGTTATGCTCCATCATCTGTTGCTGCCTGCTACTCAGCGGCTATGCACAATCAGACTCCGCTAATAACTTGAAACCGGGTGTGCCGGTTAAACCCTTTGGCGACACCCTGTTTTTCATTTACAATAAAATTGGACCGCTGGCGCCGGCGGAAAGGGCCGCCCAGATTGAACGGAAGATAAAGATGCTGGCGGACAACCCGCTGTTCAGCCCTGATTCCCTGATTATTTCCCCCAATGAGGACAACCTGGATGTCAGCTACGGCGAGGTGATCCTCTTTTCCGTTACCGCCAGGGATTCGGTCATCCTGCACCAGTCCAGGGACTCCATTGCCAGGTATAATAAAAGCCAGATCGGCCACGCCGTCAGCAACTACCAGGAGGAATTTGGCTGGAAGGCGCTGCTATACCGGTTGCTGTGGCTTGCCCTGGTAATTGCCATCTTCACCGGGCTCGTGATTTTGATAAATTTTGTTTTCCGGAAGATAAAAATGCGGCTGATCAAGCGGAAAGAGCGCCTTTTTAAAGGCTTGCACCTCAGCGGGTACGCCATTATGAACCCTTCCCGGCAGCTGGCATTTGCCTTTACGGTGCTGCGGATGATACGGATAGCCGTCATCCTCCTGGTGCTGTACTTTACGCTACCTGTCGTATTCAGCATTTTCCCGTGGACGAAGGGGTTGGCGGATACGCTGCTTCACTGGACGCTCGACCCTTTAAAAACCGTACTGGCAAAGACGGTAGCATATCTCCCTAAATTATTAACCATCATCGTAATCTACCTGATCACCCGGGGGCTGGTGCGGCTGGTGGGATTCCTGTCTAAAGAAGTGGCGAACGGCAACCTGGTGATCAAAGGCTTTTATGCGGACTGGGCGCGGCCTACCGCCAGCGGCATCAAGTTTTTGCTGTACGCCTTTATGTTTGTGGTGATATTCCCATACCTGCCTGGTTCGGACTCCAAGGTATTCCAGGGCGTTTCCGTTTTCCTGGGTATCCTCTTTTCCCTGGGCTCCTCCTCGGCAATTTCCAACATCATTGCCGGATTTGTGATTACGTATATGCGCCCTTTCCGCATCGGGGACCGTATTAAACTGGGCGATATTACCGGGGATGTGATTGAGAAAACCTTATTGGTAACCCGCCTGCGGACGATCAAAAATGAAGAGATCACGGTGCCGAACGCCAGTATCCTGAACGGGCATACGATAAATTACTCCACCTCCTCACAGGAACTGGGCCTGATCCTCCATACTACCGTTACCATCGGGTATGACGTGCCCTGGAATGTGGTGCACGGCCTGCTGCTAAAAGCCGCCATGGCTACGGAGGGCCTGTTGAAAGACAAGGCGCCGTTTGTATTGCAGACGGCTTTAAACGACTTTGCCGTGGCCTATGAGCTGAATGTTTATACAGATCAGCCCAATAAAATGGCGGTGATTTATTCCGACCTGCACCGGCAGATACATATTGCATTTGACGCGGCAGGGGTGGAAATCATGTCCCCCGGTTATGTTGCCCACCGGGATGGCAATCACACCACCATCACGCCGGAGAACCGGCCTAAGGATTACCAGACCCCTCCATTCAATGTTCACCTGTCCTCAAAGGAATAACTGCTAATCAAATAATTAAACACTCTCCGCATCCGTTTTCCTATTTTCGCATTTCACGGATTTAATCGACGAAGATGTTGAAGCAATTAATAGCCGGCGCAATCTTATGGATATGCCTGATGCAACAGGCATGGGCACAATTACCGCCCAAGCGGGAAATGAGGGCAGTGTGGATAGCCACCGTAGAAAATATCGATTGGCCTTCCAGGCGCGGACTCAGCTCAGACCAACAAAAACAGGAATTCATTGCGCTGCTGGACCAGGCGCGCAGGAACGGCATGAATGCCGTGGTGGTACAGGTACGGCCTGTAGCCGACGCTTTTTATCAATCCCTGTACGAACCCTGGTCCGAATACCTCACCGGTACACAAGGCCGCCCGCCTTATCCATACTATGACCCGCTGGCGTTTATGATTGAAGAAACGCACAAGCGCGGCATGGAATTCCATGCGTGGTTCAACCCGTATCGTGCAGTCTTCAACGTTAGTCGCAGCAGCGTGAGCCCGGATCATATCACCCGCCGCAATCCGCAGTGGTTCCTCACCTACGACGGTAAAAAATATTTTGATCCCGCATTGCCGGAAGTACGGGAATATGTGACCAACATCATCAGGGATGTAGTGAAGCGCTACGATGTGGATGCCATTCATTTTGACGACTACTTTTATCCTTACCGCGTGCCAGGGAAAGACTTCCCGGACAATGCTTCCTACCGCACGTATGGCGGCAATATGAACAAGGATGACTGGCGCCGGCAGAATGTGGACCTCATCATCGAAATGCTGAGCAAGGCCATCAAAGCGGAAAAGCCTTATGTGAAATTTGGTATCAGTCCGTTTGGCGTATGGCGTAACCGGGACCGTGACCCGGAAGGCTCCTACACCCGCGGCGGCATGTCCAACTACGACGACCTGTATGCGGACGTGCTGAAGTGGCTCAAAAAGGGCTGGATCGATTATGTAACGCCGCAATTATACTGGGAGAGAGGCCACCGGTTGGTAGCCTATGAAATACTGCTGAACTGGTGGAGCCAGCATGGCTATGATAAGCACGTCTATATCGGCCACGGTGTTTATAAAATCAACAGCAACAGCATCTGGCGCAACCCGAATGAGATACCCCGGCAGATAGAAGAAGCCAGGACGCTCAACACCGTGCAGGGCAGCTTCTTTTACAGCGCCAAGTCGTTTGCCGGCAACCCGCTCGGCATTGAGGACACGCTCCGGAATCATTTGTACAAATACCCCGCGCTGATCCCGACCATGCCGTGGCTGCCGAATATGGCTCCGGAGGCGCCTTATTTTGTCGATGCTTTCGAGCGCAACTTTGGGCTGGAAATACACTGGTCGGATAATGATACTTTAGGCCATACGAAGCAGTATGTGCTGTACCGCTTTGAGGGCAACGAGGTGATTAACCTTACCGACCCTACGAAAATTATAGCCATTGTGCCGCAGGCGCCGGATCCTGAGTTCAGGGATGCGTCGTATGTGAAAGGGAAGAGTTATACGTATGTGGTGACTGCGCTGGATCGGTTGCAGAATGAGAGCCTGGCCAGCGAGCCGCTGCGGGTAAGGCCGGGAGTGAAGACGATGTTTGAGTTTGAGCCGTAGGCGGGAAATTATTGGTTGTACAGGACCGGTGCATTTATTATTAAATGCACCGGTCTCCATCTAACCTCAAATCCACTCCCCCTGCATTTAAAAAATGTACCGGTTTCCATATCTATCCCATCCAACTTCAAATACATTCCCCTGCATTTAAGAAAAATGCACCGGTCTCCATACTTCAAATCCACTCCCCCTGCATTTAAAAAATAAATGCACCGGTTTCCATATCTATCGCCGTCCCATTCGGCAGCGGGCTCAACTCCGGAAAAGCATCCGCATTCACCAGCTGCACCGTTTTGCCTACAATAGCGCCGGCAATCGCCCCGCCGGCCACGGTAGACCAGATGATAGCGCTATTCCGCTTCCGGGCGTTCTCCAGGTATTTCGAAATAATAAACCCATGCTGGTATCTTGAAATAGGCAATACCGTATATCCCAGGTTCCTGAAAGCTTCTCCGCCTTTCACCACGCCCCAGCAATCAATCGGCTTCCCTGCTTTATCCACCACCAGTATTTTCCTTTTTACCTGCGTGATATCAAATTCGCTGATCGCCGGCTTGTTGGCTTTAAATTCTTCAAAGGTCATATACACGCCGTCCACGAGGGAATCTTTCAGCGCGGGAATATTCCTTTTGGCCTCATAGAGGTTCAATATACCTTCTTTGGACAGCACGCCGGCGTTTTGCGCCAGCGCATGATCCAGCACCGCAATGGTGCTATCTACCAGGTCCTGTATGGCATTGGCGATATTGGTTTTGTGCTTGTGCGTCACGTCCATACCGCCATTATTTTTCGCTATATCGGCGCGGGCCAGTTCCACGAAGTTATTCCCGTCCACAGCGCCGTACGTTGTCCCTTTAAAACGCAGGTAAGCCTTTTCGCTCATGCTGCCCGTCCTTTCGGCGATACGCAGGGCTTCCACCACCATCAGCACCTGCACGCCGCCCGCCTTATACAGGTGGCCGTAAGCGCTGTTGATATGATTTTGCAGATAGGCGGTCGCGTTAGTGTCCGGCACGGCAATGACCATGCTGTTCATCATCCCTTTTTGCGCATAGCCGATATGCGTGCTGTCCCACAGGTATTGCACCACCTCTATACCTGCAATCGGGCGGGTAGAGGAGGAGGAGAGCTTTCGCTGGCTGTCGCTCAGCTTAATTGTTTTGACCGATGGTTTGGATACTGCAGCGGTATCATTATATACAGGGTCCTGGGCATAGGCGGCGGCTGCAAACAGGAGCAGGGCTGCTGATAGTTTCATTTTATTCAGAACAGGCATAGCGTAGTAGTTAATATGATAGATATAGGTTGATGTTGGTCGGAGACTAACGAAGATAAAAAGAGAAATGTAATCGGCCGCCACCGGCCCCCGAAAATTGTTGTAGGGTATGATACCTACGCCACATACATATATTATTATCTACCTATTATTATATTTTAATATACCGCTGGATAAGTTGACCCGCCGCAAATCCGCCACTGTATGATATTTTGACCATTTATGGTCCATTATTCACCTTTCCTTGCTAAAAAAATATTCAGATTATAGATTTACTTCCTCCCCGGCCGGCTTCAGATGGCTTTGCGCAACTCCATTTTTTTAAAAAATTTAAACCTGACAGGGTTTTATTTTCAATTTTTCTAAATTTTAGGCCTATAACAAAAGTTTGTATAAAAAAAGTCGCATTCCTTTAGTATCTTTAAACCGTTCCCGAAAAATATCGTACACCATCACCCATGGCGCAAGTCAATGGGAGAAGTGTGCCTAAGAATTAAATCTATCAAATCAATGGATGAAGTGAAGCAAACGCAAGGTTTATACCGTCCTGAATTCGAACATGATGCCTGCGGAACAGGTTTTACCGCTCATATTAAAGGGCGTAAATCCCACCAGATCATCAGTGATGCGCTGACCATGCTTGAAAACATGGAACACCGCGGTGCCTGCGGCTGTGAGCAAAACACTGGCGACGGTGCAGGTATTCTGTTTCAGATGCCGCACGAGTTTTTTTATGATGAGTGCCTGAAACTGGGTATCCGCTTACCAGAGTTCGGAAAATACGGTGTGGGGATGATCTTCTTCCCTAAAGAACCTCGTTGGCGCGAAGAGTGCCGTGAAATCCTCCAACGCTCCGCTGAAAAGCTCGGCCTGGAAATACTTGGCTACCGCAAGGTGCCTGTGCGCCCCGATGGTATCGGAGAAACCGCACTGTCTGTAGAACCTGAAATTGAGCAGGTATTTATCGCCTGCCCTTATCATATCAGCGACGCTACCAGCTTTGAACGTAAACTCTTCGTGCTGCGTAACTACGTGTCCAAAACTGTTCGCAACTCCATTCCAAAGGATAAGGCGTTATTTTATATCGCCTCCCTCTCTTATCAGACCATTGTATATAAAGGCCAGCTGACCACCTACCAGGTGCGTCATTATTATCCTGACCTGTCTGACGAGAAAATGGTATCCGCATTCGCGCTGATACACTCCCGCTTCGCCACCAACACCTTCCCGAGCTGGAGCCTCGCGCATCCTTTCCGGTACATCGCCCACAACGGGGAAATCAATACCCTGAAAGGAAACCTCAACTGGCTGCGCGCCGGCGAAAGAGACTTCGTTTCCAAATACTTCTCCCCTGAAGAAATGGAAATGCTCCTGCCTATCGTAGCAGACGGACAGTCCGACTCCGCCAGCCTGGATAACGTAATAGAACTGCTGACCCTCTCCGGCCGCTCCCTCCCGCATGTAATGATGATGCTCGTTCCCGAAGCATGGGACGGCAACGAGGATATGGACCCGGTGAAAAAAGCATTCTACGAATACCACGCCTCCCTGATGGAGCCATGGGATGGACCAGCCTCCATCTCCTTCACAGATGGTAAAATCATCGGCGCTACGCTCGACCGTAACGGTCTGCGCCCAAGCCGCTTCGTGGTAACCAAAGACGATCGCGTGATCATGGCCTCCGAAGCCGGAGTACTGCCCATCGATCCTAAAAATGTTAAAGAAAAAGGCCGCCTCCAGCCTGGTAAAATGTTCATCGTGGACATGGACCAGGGCCGCATCATCGGCGACGAAGAGCTGAAACAGCAAATCTGCTCCCAGCAACCTTACGGCGAGTGGCTGAATAAATATAAAATCCGCCTCGAAGAACTGCCTGAACCACGCGTAACCTTTACGCACCTGGAACATGAGCAGATCTTTAAATACCAGCGGGCATTCGGTTATTCCACCGAAGACCTGAACACCATCATCGCCCCAATGGCCATCGATGGTAAAGAGCCGGTTGGCTCCATGGGTACAGACGCGCCACTGGCAGTACTCAGCAACCAACCGCAGCACCTCAGCAGCTACTTCAAACAGCTGTTCGCACAGGTAACCAACCCGCCAATCGATCCGATCAGGGAGCGACTGGTAATGTCCCTCGCTACCTTCGTGGGCAACAACGGTAACCTGCTCGATGAGGATCCGCTGCACTGCCACGGCCTGGCGCTGCGTCACCCCATCCTCAACAACTTTGAGCTGGAAAAAATCCGCAGTATCGACACCGGCCTGTTCCAGGCTAAAACCCTGCAAACCTACTTCAAGGCAGACGGTAAGCCCGGCTCCATGGAGAAAGGGCTGGCGCGCCTTTGCCGCTACGCAGTAGATGCCGTGGAAGACGGTTTCGAGGTGATCATCCTGTCCGACCGTGCCATCGACTCCGAACACGCCGCTATTCCATCGCTGCTGGCAGCTTCCGCTGTTCACCACCACCTGATCCGCAAGGGTTACCGTGGCCAGGTAGGACTCATCGTGGAAGCCGGCGACGTATGGGAAGTACACCACTTTGCCTGCCTGCTGGGCTTTGGCGCTACCGCCATCAACCCATACCTGGCGCTGAGCACCATCCGCGATCTCAAAATCAATGGCAAACTGGAAACCGACCAGGATGTGGATAAACTGAAGAAAAACTACATCAAAGCTGTTTGCGACGGCCTGCTGAAAGTATTCTCCAAAATGGGTATCTCCACCCTGCAGTCCTACCAGGGCGCACAGATATTCGAAATCCTCGGTATCAGCCAGAACGTGGTGGATAAATACTTCACCGGCGCCGTTTCCCGTATCCAGGGCCTGACCCTCGACGATATTGCCCGCGAAACGCTGGCAAAACACTGGATGGGCTATGGCCGCAAGGAAACGCCGGTACAACGCCTCACAGAAGGCGGTATCTACCAGTGGAAACGCAAAGGCGAGTTCCACCTCTTCAATCCAAATACCATTCACCTGCTGCAATTGGCCACCCGTATGGGCGATTACAGCATCTTTAAAAAATATTCCAAAGCCGTTAACGAACAAAGCGAGAAAGCATGCACGCTCCGCAGCATGTTCACGTTCAAGCGCACACGCCCGTCTATCTCCATTGACGAAGTAGAACCGGCGTCCAGCATCCTGAAACGCTTTGCCACCGGCGCAATGAGCTTTGGTTCCATTTCCCACGAAGCGCACTCCACACTCGCCATCGCCATGAACCGCATCGGCGCTAAAAGCAATACCGGCGAAGGAGGAGAGGACGAGATCCGTTATGAGCAACTGCCCAACGGCGACTCCATGCGCTCTGCTATCAAGCAGGTGGCAAGCGCCCGCTTTGGCGTTACCAGCTACTATCTGACCAATGCGGATGAACTGCAGATCAAGATGGCGCAGGGTGCTAAACCGGGAGAAGGCGGCCAGCTGCCTGGCCATAAAGTGGACGAGTGGATCGCGAAAGTAAGACACTCCACCCCGGGAGTAGGCCTGATCTCTCCGCCACCCCACCACGATATTTATTCCATCGAGGACCTGGCTCAGCTCATCTTTGACCTGAAAAATGCCAACCGTGCGGCCCGTATCAGCGTAAAACTGGTATCCAAAGCCGGCGTAGGCACCATCGCTGCCGGTGTGGCCAAAGCCCACGCGGATGTGGTACTGGTTTCAGGATTCGACGGTGGTACCGGCGCTTCCCCGATCAGCTCCATCAAACACGCAGGGCTGCCCTGGGAACTCGGCCTGGCTGAATCCCACCAGACCCTCGTAAAAAATAAACTCCGCAGCCGCGTCGTATTGCAGACCGACGGTCAGCTGAAAACCGGCCGCGACATCGCCATCGCTACCCTCCTGGGTGCGGAAGAATGGGGCGTAGCTACCGCCGCACTCGTAGTGGAAGGTTGTATCATGATGCGTAAATGCCACGTGAACACCTGCCCGGTAGGCGTAGCCACCCAAGACCCTGAGCTGCGCAAACGCTTCACCGGCGATCCGCAGCACGTGGTAAACCTCTTCAACTACCTCGTGGAAGAACTCCGCGAAATCATGGCGGACCTGGGCTTCCGTACCATCAATGAAATGGTCGGCCAGGTAGATTGTCTGCAAATGCGCGAGGATATCACCAACTGGAAAACACAGAAACTCGACCTGACCCCGATCCTGTACAAAGAGCCAGCCGGCGAAGAAACAGGATTGTACAAACAGGAAGAACAGGATCACGGCTTACGCGAAGTGCTCGACTGGCAGCTGCTCAAAGTAGCGCAGCCGGCGCTGGAAAAGAAAGCCCGTGTGTACCACCAGTTCAATGTTAAAAATACTGACCGTACCATCGGTACCATTTTATCAAACGAAATCACTAAACGCTACCTGAGCGAAGGGCTCCCTGAAGATACCCTTCACTTCAAGTTCATTGGTTCCGCTGGTCAGAGCTTTGGCGCATTCACAACCAAAGGTCTGACGCTGGAGCTGGAAGGCGAGGCAAATGACTATTTCGGAAAAGGCCTGTCCGGCGCCAAACTGATCCTCTACCCAAGCGGGGAAGCAGGCTTCAAGGCAGAGGACAACATCATTGCTGGTAACGTATGCTTCTACGGCGCCACCTCCGGCGAAGCCTACATCCGCGGTAAAGCAGGCGAACGCTTCTGCGTACGTAACTCCGGCGCTACCGTAGTTACCGAAGGCGTGGGCGACCACGGCTGCGAATACATGACCGGCGGCCGCGCTGTGATCCTCGGCGAAACAGGACGCAACTTCGGCGCAGGTATGTCAGGCGGCATTGCCTTCGTATATGATGTGAAAGGCAACTTTGCTAACCACTGCAACCGCGATATGATCGACCTGGATCCGCTGGACCAGGAAGATGTAGCCGCCCTGCAGGACCTGATCACTAAACATCACGCCTACACGAACAGTACCGTGGCTAAGTTCATCCTGAAAGACTGGGATAACCAACTGCGTCACTTCGTGAAAGTATTCCCTAAGGAGTACAAAGCGGCACTGAAATCAGGCATAGCATTAGGTCAGAAAGTAGGTCACTAGTAACAATTAACATTCATCATCAAAATATCCCTTGCTGTTAAGGGACTTTGTGGAGGCTATTATGGGTAAACCTACAGGATTCCTGGAATTTACACGCGAGCTGCCCGGGAAAGCAGATCCCCGGGAAAGAATAAAACACTACAACGAGTTTGTAGAGCGTTTTCCTGAACAAAAACTCAATCAGCAGGCTGCCCGCTGCATGAACTGCGGCGTGCCCTTCTGCCACAGCGGATGCCCCCTGGGCAACGTAATACCGGAATTTAACGATGCCGTTTACCGCCAGGATTGGCAGGAAGCGTACGATGTGCTCACATCTACCAATAACTTCCCGGAATTTACCGGCCGCATCTGCCCTGCACCCTGCGAAAGCGCCTGCGTACTGGGTATCAACCAGCCGCCGGTAGCCATCGAAGAAATAGAAAAACACATTATCGAAATCGCTTTCGAAAAAGGTTTGGTACAAGCCAAAGCGCCAAGAGTACGCACCGGTAAAAAGGTAGCCGTTGTTGGCTCCGGCCCGGCAGGACTCGCAGCCGCGGCGCAACTGAACTATGCCGGCCACCAGGTGACCGTGTTCGAACGCGATGATAAACCGGGAGGACTCCTCCGCTACGGTATCCCTGATTTCAAACTCGAAAAATGGGTGATCGACCGTCGTATCAAACTGATGGAAGAAGAAGGCGTTACCTTCCAGTGTAATACTAATATAGGCGTTACCGTTAATGCCAACGATCTGTTGAGAGAATTCAACGCTGTGGTTCTGGCCGGTGGGTCAACAATTCCACGCGACCTCAACATTCCCGGCCGCGAGCTCAAAGGCGTTCACTTCGCCATGGATTTCCTGAAACAGCAAAACAAGCGTGTAGCGGAGTTGAGCGTAGACGGTGCAGACATTCTGGCTACTGGCAAAAATGTTGTAGTAATTGGCGGTGGCGATACCGGGTCCGACTGTGTGGGCACCAGCAACCGTCACGGCGCTAAAAGCATCACACAACTGGAACTCTTACCTAAGCCTCCGGGCGAACGTACGGATTATATGCCTTGGCCTACTTACCCAATGATACTGAAAACGTCCACTTCCCACGAGGAAGGCGCAGACAGACACTGGGCCATCGCAACCAAAGAATTCATCGGCGATGGTAACGGCAACCTGAAAGCCCTCCGCCTGGTCGACCTGCAATGGTCCCTCAGCCCGGATGGCCGCCCGGCTAAATTCACCGAAGTTCCAGGCTCCGAAAGGGATGTTCCCTGCGAACTCGCCTTCCTGGCTATGGGCTTCTTACACCCGCAGCACAACGGCATGCTGGATCAGCTGGAAGTAGAAAGAGATGAAAGAGGCAATGTTAAAGCCTCCGAAAAACAATACCTGACATCCATTCCAAAAGTGTTCACCGCCGGCGATATGCGCCGTGGTCAGTCACTGGTGGTATGGGCCATTAGCGAAGGTCGCGAGTGTGCGAGGAAAGTGGATGAGTTCCTGATGGGATCTTCCCAGCTGGAAAGTAAAGACCATTCGTTACAAGCCATGGCTTTGTAACAGGCGATTATCGTTGATAATCAACCTGTCTGAATCATATTGCAGCTTCGGCTGCTTAACTTTTCTCATAAGCAGGTTTAGATTTTGTTGTAACCTTCAGTCGGGCCGGGTTTTTACCCGGCCTTTTATTTTTTTCCCTTCGGGAGATATAAATGCTTTTTTAGCAGAAAGATTACGGTCATTCAGCTATTTCCGCCTTTGCCCACTGCCGGATCAAAATACCTTTACAGGTATGAAGCATCTGCTGTTTACCTGGTGTATCGTTTGGATTAATTGCGCCGTCCTGGCGCAGCAGCCTTCGCCATCTCCCCTCATCATTTTTACCAGCTCCTACCAGCCCGGGCTTTACCGCACCTTCCGGGAATTTCAAACCAACGCGCCTTCCCAAACCGGCAACCTCGTTATTAAAGACCGCAGCAACGCCGCACAGATGTACCTCCTCGCGGATAAGAACCAGCTCATACTCCGGGACGAAACCGGCGAGCATAAAGTAAAAGACTACTGGGGCTACTGCGATGGCCGGAACCTGTACGTGCGGGACAATGGACTGAACCGCATCCTGGAAACAGGCTACTACTGCATCTATGCACAGCAGCGCATGCAACCCTCCGGGCGTATGTACAACCCGGCCGATATGACCGTTGCCCCCATGAATCAGTCCGTACAGCTCTACAAGGTGATCAATATCACCACCGGCGAAATCCTTGAACTAACCGCCTATAACCTCAAAAAATACATCCTCCCGCAGGACCCCGGGCTGCTCGACGAGTTCCGGGCTGACAGGGAAAAGAAAGATAAACTGCTCTGGTATATCCGCCGCTTCAACCAACGCAACCGCCCTGTTATCTAGCCTTTTGGCCATAAAAATCACAAAAAAAGTATGCCCGTTACCGTATTTAACGTATTCTTGCACCAAGAGTCATAACCCTGTGCCCCAGGTATGAATTTTGTATGGGCCGTGAGGTGGCCCTGACTTTGCATGACACATTCCTGTTTTAGAGTAAACTATCAGCGCCGTCGTGCGTTTTAATTCTGTAATTAACATACCCGAGAAAATCACGTGACAGAACCTGCAGAAACCGGAGAACATCACAGCCGCCCCTGGTGGAAATGGATATTATGGATTATTGTAGCGGTGCTACTTTTGCCCGTTATGGTACTGCTATTGCTTCAGATTGATGGCGTGCAGAACTACCTTCGTCAGCAGGGCGAAACCTACCTGCAGAAGAAACTGAATACCCGCGTAAAAATCGGCTATCTCCGCGCCAGGGGATGGCAATACCTGGAACTGAGAGATGTATTTGTAGCCGATACGACCAATAAAGCGCTGTTCTACTCCCGCTCCCTGAAAGTACATTACAACCTGCTTTCCCTGCTGAACAACGAGTTAAAAATCGATAAGCTCCAGTGGGATTCCGTGCTCGTCAACGCGTACCACGTAAACGACTCGACCCTCAACTTTCAGTTTGTCATAGATGCATTCGTATCTCCCAAACAAACACCTGATACGTTGGACAGTTCCAGCGGTACCACCCTGCAGTTTGTGCTGAAAGATATTTCCCTCACCAATTTCAGCGTTCGCTTTGATGATACGCCCGGTGGGATGGACGCAGCGCTCGTTTGGAAAGAGATCCACCTCGATCCGGACGACCTCCTCGTGGATGACGGCCTTTACTCTTTCCGGAATATCAAAGTGGATGGCCTCAGAGGCTATTTCCGCCAGTATTATATTCCTTCCAAAGTAGCTGCCGCGGCCCCGCCGCCGCAGCCGGCAGATACAAACGCCGCCAGCCTGCACCTGCTCCTCAAAAAACTGAATATCACCAATAGCGCCTTCCTTTTCAGCAGCGATGGGGTTGGTATCAATACCGCCTGGAAGATAGGCGAACTGCAGCTGTCCAACTCCGGCCTGGACCAGGACAGCGCGCACATCCAGGTAGGAGAGCTGAAAATATCCGGCGCCTCCGGGATGGTTTCCCTCATGCCGGGGAAAGATACGACGCCAGCCCCGCCGGATACCACCGGCAGCGCATGGACCCTCGCAGCCACCACCGTCAACCTTGATAAGTTCGCTGTCAGGTACGACAACGGGGCGCCGCCGCCTAAAGCCGCCGGCCCTGATCCGGACTATAACCACCTGCTGCTTACCAACGTAAGCACCCGGGTCACGAATGTGAGATACCAGCCGGACAGCATCAGCGCCGTGCTGAAATCCCTCACCGCCCGCGACTGGTCCGGCTTTACCATCAAAAAAGCCAACATGGATGTTTTATTTACCCCGCAATCCCTGGTGTTGAAAAACTTCCTTGTTCAAACTAACAAAAGCGTACTCCGCAAGCGTATAACCGTTACCGTGCCTTCCTGGTCCGACGTATCGAAGGATATGGACAGGATCGGTATCGACGCCGACCTCGACTCCGTACGCGTAGCGCTGGGCGAGTGGCTGGGATTTGTGCCGGACGCCCGCAGGAATAAAAACTTCGCGCCGTTATGGAATAAGGACCTAACACTGTCGGCTATACTAAAAGGCACCCTGGGCCAACTGAACATCAAAAGCTTTTACGCCAACGACCATGGCGGTAATATTATCCGGGTGGAAAACGGACAGGTGACCCACGCCGCCGATGTGGACAAACTCAACGCCAACCTACCCAACCTCTTTGTGCAATCCGGCGACAAGCCCCTGCGCAGCTGGCTGCCCCCAGGCGCTTTACCGGATACGCCGCGCCTGCCGGAAAACATGCTCATCACAGGCTCTTTCCTGGGCGGCATGCGGAATATGAATACCAACCTCAAACTGCGTAGCGAGTATGCCAGCGCGGATGTAAAAGCGCACCTGGTGAATATTACAGACAGTGTGCGCAGCAGTTATACCATCAACGTACCCTACCTCCACGTGCATCCGGGTAAACTCCTGTATGATACTACCTACGGCTGGATTAACGGGCGCCTGAACGCTAACGGGCAGGGCTACACGGTAACCGGCATGGTAGCCAATGCGGACGCCGTTTTTTCGGATGCTACCTATAACGGCTATACGTACCACGATGTAAATGTGGAAGCCGGCATCAACAAAGGGGAATTCTCCGCTAAGGGAGAGAGCCGGGATACCAGCATCACCGCTACTTTCGCCGTAAACGGGGAGCTGGGCGATTCCACCGTTCATAACCTGAAGGCGGATATCGACCTCGCCAGGGCGGACCTGTACACCACCAACTGGTACGCCTCCCCGCTGACCCTCATCGGTAAGCTGCAGGCGGATTTCCCCAGCATTACGCCCCGGGAAATCGTAGGTAACGCGTACTTTACCCAATGGCAGATACAAACGGAAGACAAGGTGATACCGCTGGATACGGTATCCATCGTTGCCCGCCACGATAGCTTACAAATCATCGACCTGCGCACCCCGCTGGGAATGATCAATACCTGGGGCCAGTTTGACTACCGCAAAATAGGACCGGCCCTTTCGGACGTAATCAGCAAACCGCTGCAGCCCACCGATTCCGGGAAGATCCTCATCCCCCCGGCAGGCCAGCTCCTGAACTGGTATGGATCCCTTACCTGGCCGCGCAGCCTGGAATCACTTGCGCCCGGCCTTCGGGTAGACGATCCGATGATCTTCCACGGGCGCTTCAACAGCGATAGCAGCTTGCTCAATGTGCATGTGCATGCGCCCAAAATCGTGTATGACTCCCTGCGGATAGACAGCCTGCTGATCACCGCCAGCATCCTCGATACAGCCATGCAGGCCAACGCTTCCCTGGCGCATCTCTACCATCCAACCTTCCCGTTACACCATACGGAAATTGCCGCCCATGTGGATACCGGCCTCGTTAACTTCGACATGGTACTGCGGGACAGGGCGTATAAAACGAAATACAAACTGGGCGGCATCCTGAACTTCCTGCCGGATAATGTGATGGAATTATCGCTGAAGCCTGGCCTGATCCTCAATAAACAGGAGTGGACGATAGATGAGAACAACCTGCTGCGGCTGAAAAACAGCCTGCCGGACTCCGCTAACATCCGCCTCTCCAACGGCAACCAGTCCATACACCTGCTCACCCAGCAGGATACTGCCGCCACGCCGGCGCTGCAACTGAAAATACAGGACTTCCAGCTGTCCACCATTACCGCCTTGCTGGCTACAGACACCCTGCTGGCCAACGGCTTGCTGAATGCGGACGCCAATGTACGCAACTGGGATAAGAGCCCCGTTATTGACGCTAAACTCCGGATTGATAGCCTGGCGCTGAAAAGCACGCCAATGGGCACGCTGGATGCGGAAGTACACAGTCCTGCCCCTAACCGGTACAAACTGGACGCAACGCTGGCCGGTGCTGACAATAACATGAACGTAACCGGCACCTACGATAGCACCATCAATGCGCATATCAATATTGGCCACCTGAACATGAAAGCCCTGGAACCTTTTACCATGGGCAGCATGAGCAACATGTACGGCGCCGTTTCGGGGAAATTTGATATTACCGGCACTACAAAAGCCCCGAAAGTACTGGGCAATATGCATTTCAACAATGCCGGCGGCGTAGTGAGCTTCCTGGGCTCCAACCTGCACCTGCCGGATGAAGATATCGTGATCGATGAAAGAGGCATCGTATTCAATAACGTAGTGATTGCCGATAGCCTCAACAATGAAATGGTCATGAACGGCCGCATCATGACCCGCGATTATTCCCGCTTTATTTTCAACCTGAACGTAACGGCGGATAACTTCATGGCACTGGGCCCGCAGCAGAACAAGGACCAGTGGATATGGGGGCCCGCCTTCATTGACAGCAAGGTGCAGATCCGCGGCTCTATGGACCTGCCGCGTATAGACGCCAACGTTAAACTGCGGGATAAGTCCAGCATCACCGTCATCCTGCCGCAGGAAGAGCCGGGCGTGGCAGACAGGGAAGGCGTGGTAGAGTTTGTGGATATGAGCAACCCGGTTGATTCCGCCCTGCTGCGCAGACAGGATAGCATCAAATACCAGAACCCGCGGCTTAAAGGCATTAACTTTTCAGGCGTAGCGGAAATTACGCCGGCATCTACCATAAAAATTGTGATAGATGAGCAGAACGGGGACTTTGTGCAGGCCAAAGGTACTGCCAGCATCAACGCCACGCTGGACCCCAGCAGCAAAATGAGCCTCACCGGCCGCTATGAAATTGAGGAAGGTAAATACGAGATGTCCCTCAACCAGCTGATCAAACGCTCCTTCGATATCCAGAAGGGAAGCGTGATCACCTTCAATGGGGACGCTATGAATGCGGACCTGGACATCACCGCCAAATACACCGTAAATGCGCCGGCTATCGACCTCGTGCAGGACCAGCTGGGCAATATGGACCAGCAGCAGCGCAATACCTATAAACAACGCATTCCGTTCGAAGTGTACCTGATGATCAAAGGCAACCTGAAAAAGCCGGATATCAGCTTCCGGCTGGATATGCCGGAGAAGGAAAGGAACGACTTCAACGGAACCGCCTACAACCGCATCAAGCAGATCAACCAGGTACCGTCCGAACTGAACAAACAGGTAATGGGCTTGCTGGTACTGGGCACCTTCATCCCGGATGATCCGATGAATACGCTGGATAACAGCGGCGGCGGGCTGGGGCAGGCAGCGCGTAACAGTGTGAGTAAAATACTTTCTCAGCAGCTGAATAACCTCGCCGGCAACCTGATCAAAGGAGTGGACCTGAATTTTGACCTGCAAAGCAAGGAAGACTATTCTACCGGCTCGGCGCAGGAACAGACCAACCTGAACATCGGGGCTTCCAAAAACCTCTTTAATGATCGCCTGACGGTTTCTGTAGGCTCCAACATTATGCTGACCGGCAATAACCAGAACGCCAGCTCGCTGCTCGGGGACATTTCCGTAGAGTATAAACTTTCCAGGGATGGGCGCTACCGCATCCGCGTGTACCAGCGTAACGACAGCCAGTCCGTTATCGAAGGGCAGCTGGTGGAAACCGGCGTAGCATTTATGCTGGTAATGGATTACGACGAATTCAGGGAAATCCTGCAGCGTTCCAAAAGCAAGACAGAAAAGAAAAAATTGCGTGCCGACAATAAAAAGAAGGACAAGAAAGATAATGCAGAAAATAAATAATCATATCATCACTTGTATCGGCCTGATTGTACTCATAGCAATCGGCGGCTGTAGCACTACCCGTACGGTGCCCGAGGGCGACAGGCTGTACACGGGCGGCAGCGCAAGCTGGGAAGGCAAGAAGAAGCCTAAGGACTATTCGACTCTTTCCGATGGTATGAACAGCCGGATCAGGCCACGTCCGAACAGGCGTTTCCTCGGCATGCCGATTAAGCTATGGTTATACAATCTCGGGAAAGAGCCTAAAGGCAAGGGGCTAAACTATCTCCTCAGAAAAAAATGGGGGGAACCCCCTGTATTACTCAGCCAGGCCAAGCCTGATTATACGGCAAACGTGCTGGAACAATACCTGGTGGATAACGGCTATTTCCAGGCGGTGGTGACCTCCGAAGTAAAGAACCACGGCGCAAAAAAGGCCTCCATCAAGTATTACGCAACGCCGCATCACCGCTATACCATTAAAAAAGTTACGTTTATTACCGATAGCTCCGATATCGGCAAAAGTATTGCGGCTACGGCCAGCGAGAGTTCCCTCATACCGGGTAAGCCTTATTCGCTGGACTCCATCCGGGCCGAACGGGAACGCATACACGCTGTTTTAAAAGAAAAGGGCTACTATTACTTTACGCCGGATTACCTGATCGTACAGGCGGACAGTACGGAAAACGGCCAGGTGAACCTCTACGTTAAAGTTAAAAATACCACGCCCCTAACGGCTTTGCGCCCATACAAGCTGCATGATATTATCCTCTATCCGGATTACAGTTTGGAGAACGATTCCACTGCTACCACCGGTACGCCGGTTAATTACAAGGGGATTTATATCATTGATTCCGCCAAACGCTTTAAGCCATTTGTGTTTGACAAGTCCGTCTTCCTGCGGCCGGACAGCGTGTACAGGCTTAGCTCGCACGACATTACGCTGCAACGTTTGATCAACCTGGGCGTATTCAAGTTTGTGAAAGGGCAGTTCAGGGTCGTGCGGGATACCACCCGTCATAACTTTGAAATGGGCAATCCGAATGCGCCGGTAAATCCCGATGGCGCCATTCGCGACAGCAGTAACCGCTTTTACGGCAACCAGCTTACCTATGGCGACACCGCCGGCAGGAGGAGAGGAGATACCACCCAGGCCAACAGGCGGGATACTTCGGGCCGTGGCTTCTACAATACTTACGGTGGCTACTATGCCACCTCGGCGGATACCGGCTACCTGGATGCAAGATTTTACCTGACGCCGTACCAGCGCCGCTCCCTGCAAACGGAGCTGCGCGGTACTTCCAAGTCCAACGGCTTTGTAGGTTCGCAGGTAAAAATTACCGCTAAAAACAGGAACTGGCTGCATGCGGCGGACCTCCTTGAAATAGGCCTTAGCGGCGGTATGGAATGGCAAACGGGGAATAAGAGCGCCGGCGGTTCCAGCTCTTATGCGCTGGGCGCGGAAGTAGCGGTTACCATCCCGCGGTTCTGGACGCCGTTTGGCCTCAACCTTCGTACGCCCTATGTGCCACGTACCCGCATCAGCTTAGGGTATGAACTATACAGCCGTTCGGACATGTATAACCTGAACGCCTATACGTTGCAGTTGCAATACCTCTGGCAGCGCACGCCTTATTTGTCGCACGCATTTTCGCCGGTGGCCGTCACTTACGTGTTGCCTACAAAAACCACGGCGGCTTATGACAGCATCCTGGCCAATGATCCCGGCCAGCGTGCCGCCATTTCCAAACAATTTATTTTGGGAGGTAACTATACCATCACCTTCAACAACCAGGCGCCTAACCGCGTGCATAGTTTTTATGCCAGCGCCAACCTGGATGTTTCCGGTAATCTTGCAGGATTGATCATTCCGAAGTCCGGTGATACCACGCGGAATATCTTTAAAAATCCGTTTGCACAATACGAACGCCTGACGCTGGAAGGCCGCCACTACTGGCAGCTGGGGAAAGGCAAGCAGTGGATCAACCGCCTGTACATGGGTTACGGTTTACCTTATGGCAACAGCATTACAGGCGAAAGAAATTCATTGCCTTTCGTGAAGCAGTTCTTCACCGGTGGTAGCAGCAGCATCCGCGCATTCCGCGCCCGTACGCTAGGCCCGGGCTCATACCATAATCCGCAGGTGGACACTACCCGCTTACTGGCCAACGAAGCCGGGGATATTAAATTGGAGTTCAACTCTGAGGTGAGGCTGCACATTGCCAGTGTATTCAACTTTGCCGCTTTTGTTGATGCGGGTAATATTTGGTTACAGCGAGAGGAGCCCACCAAGCCCGGTAGTCAATTTAAACTGAATACTTTTTACAGGGATATAGCCGTAGGCGCCGGCGCCGGTATCAGGATAGATGCATCTATAGTAGTCGTACGCTTCGACCTCGCGTTTCCGCTGCGCATCCCCTACAATCCTGAAGGAGAGCGCTGGGTATTCGATAAGATCAATTTCGGCGATCCGGATTGGAGAAAGAAAAACCTGATACTGAATATTGCGATTGGTTATCCATTCTAAAAGCGTGTATCCGTCGCCGTTATAACTTTGACGGGTACACGCTTTTTATTTTTATAGCACGTCCTTTAAATGTTTATAGTTTGATTTTACTGCGTCAAACACATCTTCATACCTGCCGCTGAGGATTAATTTGCCCATCCACAAAGCGAAACCTTTCATTTGTCCGAATTCCACTTTAGGCGGCATCGCCAGCGAACTCGGGTTGGTAAAGATGTTCACCAGCACCGGGCCTTTTGTACTGATGGCATTGGTTAATACCTGTTCTGCTTCTTCCAGCTTTTGTATGGTGAAGGATTGGAAGCCCATTGCCGCGGCCACGGCTGCAAAATCCGGATTGACCATATCGGTTTGCCAGTCCGGCAGGCCGGCCACTTCCATTTCCAG
Organism: Chitinophaga sp. CB10; assembly: GCA_001870995.2. GTDB lineage: Bacteria > Bacteroidota > Bacteroidia > Chitinophagales > Chitinophagaceae > Chitinophaga. The sequence continues at coordinate 274,462 of MLAV02000003.1, read as the reverse complement.
CTTTACCATGCCGAGGGAGCGGTTGTTGAACACCATCACTTTTACGGGGAGGTTATATTGTTTGATGGTCATCAGGTCGCCCAACGTCATGGTAATACCGCCATCCCCACAGAGGGCATACACTTCCCGTCCGGGCGTTGCCAGCGCCGCCCCCAGCGATTGCGGCAGGGCGTTGGCCATGGAGCCATGGTTGAAGGAGCCGAGTAAAACACGTTCGCCGGTAGCGCTGAGGTAACGGGCAGCCCATACGTTGGTCATGCCGGTATCCACCGTAAAAATAGCGTTGCTGGCCGCTTTCCGGTCAATTAACGTAGCAATATATTCCGGGCTGATGGCCTCCTCCTTACCCTGATCTGCTACATAGGTTTGCAACTTTTTGGTGACCTCCTGGTGGAACTCGCGCATGGCTTCCAGGAATTCTCCATCGGTTTTTTCCTGCAGCATAGGCAGCAGCGCAGCGAGGGTGTCTTTAATATCTCCGCATAAACCTAGCTCAAGGTCTGCCCGGCGGCCCAGCCGCTCCGGCTGCAGGTCTATCTGCACCAATTTTTTGTTCTCGGGGATAAACGGCGTGTAAGGGAAGTCCGTGCCAAGGAGCAGCACCACGTCCGCCTCGTGCATGCTTTTATACGCGGAGGCAATGCCCAGCAGGCCTGTCATCCCTACTTCGTTCGGGTTATTATACTGGATACCCATTTTAGCGCGGAAGGAGTAGGCTACCGGCGCTTTCAAAACGTTGGACAGCTGTACCACCTCGTCATGTGCAGCGCTGGCGCCAATACCGCAGTAAATGGCAATTTTGCCGGCGTTGTCCAGTATTTCCTTCAGGCTCTGCAATTCCTGGTCGGACGGGCGCACGATGGGTTTCGGATGGTACAGGCGGGTGGAGGTAGTAATATCCGCAGCATCCGCGGCGGCTACATCCCCCGGGATGCCCAGCACGGCTACGCCTTTGCGGTGTACGGCATGTTGCAGGGCTGCCTGCAGCATGCGCGGCGCTTGTTCGGGAGTAGCGGCCACCTGGTTGTAGCAGCTGCAGTCGTCAAACAGCTTTATGGTATTCGTTTCCTGGAAATAGCCGCTGCCAAATTCGGTAGTGGCGCAGGTAGATGCCAGTGCAATCACGGGGGCGCCGGAGCGGTGCGCATCGTACAAACCGTTTACGAGATGCACATGCCCCGGGCCGCTGCTGCCGGCGCAGCAGCCAATTCCGAGCAGCTGCGCATCAGCGCCGGCGGCGTAGGCGCCGGCTTCTTCGTGCCGCACGTGTATCCATTTGATACGGCCATCACGCCGTACGGCATCGTTAATATGATTCAGGCTATCGCCCGTTACAGCATAGATTCTTTGTACGCCGGCTTTTGCCAGCATGTCTACTATCTGGTCGGCAACTAATTTTCCCATATAATTGAAGATTTAACAGATTCCTTTTCATTTAGGAAAACGCTATGCTGGCCGCATTGTTCAGCGTGGGTTTATTAACAGAACATTACTTTTTTTCGTTATTTTTATCCGGCGAAACCCTTAATCATACTGCATGTTCACTACGATAAAAACACTACCCTCCGTTGCCATTGCTTGTATGCTGCTCTGCTGCACTGCCTGCAGCAAAAAGGTGACGCAAACCGGCAAAGCCTCCTACTATGCCGATAAATTTGACGGCCGCAAAACCGCCAGTGGCGAAACGTTCCGGCAAAACGCCCTGACGGCTGCCCATCCCAGCCTTCCGTTTGGCACCCGGCTAAAGGTGACCAATATGGCCAATGGAAAAACGGTGAAGGTGCGTGTGAACGACAGGGGGCCTTTCGCAAAAGGCCGCATAATCGATCTTTCCAAAAAGGCCGCCAAAAGGCTGGGGATGATCAGCACCGGTGTTGCCACCGTAGAAATCAAGTACCGTAAGAAAAAATAGTGCTACAAGGCATGGGCGCCTTCTGATATTTCTTCCAGCATCTTCTGGCAGAAGGCCGGCAAGTCCTTAGGCGTACGGCTGGTGACAAGGCCGTTGTCCGTTACCACCTCCGCATCTTCCCAGTTGACGCCGGCATTTTCCAGGTCTGTTTTCAGGGAAGGGTAGGACGTCATACGGCGGCCCTGGAGCTCCCCGGTTTCAATCAACGTCCATGGCCCATGGCAGATGGCCGCTACCGGCTTACCGCTGGTCATGAAGTCCTTCACGAATTTTACCGCTTCCTTATTGATACGTAACTGGTCCGGGTTCAATACGCCGCCCGGCAGCACGAGGGCGTCATAATCCTGTGAATTGCTGCTGCTCAGGGGCTTATCCACCTTGTAATCTTTCCCCCAGTCCTTTTCGGCCCAGGCCCTTACTTTTTCGCTTTCAGGAGATACAATTTCTACCGTTGCACCGGCATTTTTGAGCGCTTCCAAAGGCTTTGTGAGTTCCACTTCTTCAAAGCCGTTTGCCACCAGGATGGCAACTTTCTTATTGGTTAATTGAGTAGCCATAATGTTTAGTTTTTTGGAAGATTTCCCGCAAAAACAGTCCCATCTCCCCAAACCCAATACTATAGCGGATTTCCGCTACGGATGTGCTGTATAACCCGCTACCCATACCGTTGCATGCCTGCTACCATCCGGCTTTTTCTCATTCCATTGTAATTTTTGATGAGTGAAATTGCATTTGGCGTTTGCAGCGCTTTTATTTGCTGTCTATCAATCAAAAGAACAATGAAAAAGAATTGGTTACTGCTGGCGCTGTTCCTGACAGCTGCCGCCCCCGGTGCTTTTGCACAAACTCCCCAGGCGGACCTTCCTGGCTTTACCGCCTACGCCGATCCCGCAGAGGAACATGTGAAAATCAGCCAGCGCAATGGCGTTGTAGGCTGGACGGATAACGACAATACCGTTAATTTCTATTTTCACGTTGCTACGCCCGGTACGCTGAAAGTGGCCGTGACGGCCAAAGCTGATGGCGACAGCAAGATCGGCGTAAAAGTTAACGGTGTGGAAAAAACGATTACAGTAGCCAACAGCAGCGACTATACGAAAATCCCGGCGCTGGAAACAAAGATTAAAACGCCCGGTTTTTACTGCGTTTCCCTGAGAGGCATTGAGAAGAAAGGAAACGTCTATGCGGATGTGAAGTCCGTTAACCTGGAAGGCGCCGCAGTGAAGGACATTCAGTATAACCCGAAGCCCTGGCGCAGAGCGGCCTCTGTACACCTCGGCTACCCGGTACCGGCAGGTAAAAATGTAGAGTGGTTTTATGGGGAGATAAAAGTGCCGGAAGGGGAAGATAAGCTCGGTACCTACTTCATGTCCTGCGGATTCCACAGGGGTTATTTCGGCATGCAGGTAAACTCGCCCACTGAAAGGAGAATTATCTTCTCCGTATGGGATGCAGGCGGGGAGCCGGAATCCAGGTCCAAAGTGAAGTATGAGGACCAGGTAGTGCTGCTCGCGAAAGGGGACAGCGTGGATGCCAGCGGCTTCGGCGGCGAAGGTACCGGCGGGCACAGTCATTGGGTATATAACTGGAAAGCCGGTAATACTTACCGCTTCCTCATGCACAGCGTGCCGGAAGGAACCTATACTACCTATACAGCCTACTTTTACGTACCTGAGCATAAAGAGTGGAAGCTGATCGCCAGCTTCAGGGCGCCGAAAGACGGTAAATACATGGGGCACCTGTATTCCTTCCTGGAAAACTTCTCCTTCGAAAACGGGCACCTGGGCCGCAAAGGCTACTTCGGCAACCATTGGATCAAGACCGACACCGGGGAATGGATAGAACTCACGCAGGCCAAATTCACCAACGATGCCACTGCTAAAGCTAAGGATCGCATAGACTTCGGCGGCGGTTCCGAAAATGGATGGTTCTATCTTTGGAACAGCGGTTTTAAACCTGCTAATGCCCAGTACGGGGATATGTTCACCCGCCCGGCCACTGGCCAGCAACCAGATATTCATCTCCCTAAGTTCTAAAAATATAACTGGCGCTTAACTACGGGGTATAATCTCCCTTGAGCTTATACCCATCAACAAAATAGTTCTCTTTCAAAGGAATCCCCGTCTGCCTGAACAGACGGGGATTTTTCACAATAATTATCCTAGTTAGTCTATAGGCTTACAAGGAGCGCGATACTTTTAAGAAAACCCTTCGCTGGATTGATTTTTCGGAATAAATTATCAACAAAACAAAATCTTAAATTAGGCGTAGAAATTGGATCTTACACCCGAAAAAACCGGCATTTGAATATGGCTAACAAAAAAATCCTGCCTATTCCCCAGGTACTGGACGTACTGAACCCATTTAAAGTGAAAAAACAGCGGATTATGAACTATAATCCCTCTGTACCCACCGCAATGAGAACGCCGGTTGATGAATCCCGCATATCCATATTCAATTACAGTCCTGCCTCCCTGGAGGAAAGGAAGCTGGTGTCCGTAGCGGACACCTACCCATATCTCGCATCTGAAAATATTACCTGGATAAATGTGGACGGCATCAAAAAAGAGGACGTGCATGCCATTGCCACCTGTTTTATGATACATCCGCTGCTGGAAGAAGATATTATCAGCGTGGGCCAGCGCGCAAAAATGGACGAGATAGGCGAACAGCTTTTTTGCCTCCTCCCAATGATGTATTATAATTCCGAAACCTCCACGATAGAGCAGGAGCAGGTAAGTATTGTACTGGGTAAGCGTTTCGTCATCTCCTTCCAGGACGATCCTACGAGGGACCTCTTTGATCCCATCCGGGAAAAACTGCGTATAGCCTCTTCCCGGATACGCAACGGCTCTTCGGATTACCTCTGCTATTCCTTAATTGACATCATTGTGGATAATTACTTCGTGGTGCTGGACAAGCTGGGGGAAAGAATTGAACTGATGGAAGACCTGGTGCAGCACTACCCGAACACCAAAACCATGGCGCGGATTAATTTCCTGCGGCGGGAAGTCCTCCTCTTCAAACGGTCTATTGTACCGGTGCGGGAACTGGTAAACGGGTTTATGAAAAGCGAAAGCGATGTACTGGAAGACAGGGACACCAAGTATTTCAAGGACGTGTTTGACCATATTGTACAATGCACGGAGCTGGCCGAAACCTACCGGGAAATGGTGCTGAACCTGCAGGAAATGTATCATACCCAGCTAAACCTGAAGCTGAACGAGATCATGAAAGTGCTGGCAGTGGTGACTACTTTGATGGCGCCGCTGACTTTACTGGCAGGCATATACGGCATGAACTTCGACAATATGCCGGAGCTGCATTCCAGGAATGGCTATTTCATCACCCTGGGCGTCATGGGCTTTATGTTGCTATTTATGATCTGGCTGTTCAGAAAGCGGGGGTGGTTTTAGGCTTATTACGCTTTCTTTTTATAGATAGGTACGGTGGAGCAAGGTTCCCCATACATAATGCTTTTCACTACCGGGCGCAGCAGGCGGGTTATTTCAGCATAGGCCACTTCGCTCACCCGTTTATCCCCACAGCCTTTAATAACGATTCTTTTATCTGTAAAGTCCGCCAGGTTAATGGTATTCAGGTTACGCAGGTAAAGCGTACTGTAAATAAAATCGGCATCACCGAATGCCGCATAGGCAGCCACCGGCTCCAGGTAGGTCATAACCAGCATATAGGCCCACATGGGGATAACGGTGTCTACGCTGCAGATAATCCCTACGTTTTTTCCACGGTATTGTTCCCAGTCGTGCGACTGTAAAGCGGCTCTGAAATCCTTCTCTTTCAGGATCATTTCCATGAAAAGGAAGGGTTTTAGGTCAAAAATCACAATTTCTCCTTCCGGATAAAACTGTTCCAGGTCTATTGTTTCCAGTCCGCTCTGTGCTACTTTATTTACGATTTCTTCCATTTTTCCGCATTTTGACTACAAATTTACGAAATAGCCCTCACGTTAATTGTCACCGTATAAACACAAAAACGCCCCCGCTGATGGCGGAGGCGTTTCCTTATGTCAGTTAAAAATGTATCTCTTAGAAGAGCTTAGCGCGGGTATCTTTCACGTTGCTCAGTTTTTTCAGGACCATGAACAGTTGGTTATCCAGCATGGAAGTAACGCTCTGTTCGTAAGCAGCCTGCATAGCAGGGATATCCTGTGCTGGCTGGCCGGATGGCTGGTAGTTATCCACTTTGATCACGTACACGCCGCTGTTACCTTCAATTGGAGCAGAAACTGCTTTGGTGCCCCAGTTTTTGTTGAAAGCAGCACCAGCTACGCGCGGCTCGAAACCGAGGGAAGCGATGAAAGGAGTAGAGAAGGTTACGCCGTCGCCTTTCAGCACTGGCTGGGAAGTAGCTTTAGCGGCAGCATCCAGGGAAGTAGGTTTACCCAGTTTAGCGATGATCTGCTCAGCTTTTTTCTGTTTTTTCACTTCTGCTTCCACCAGCTGGCGTACATCTTCCAGCGGAGCGGTACCTTCTTCACGAACGGTAGACAGTACAGCTACTACATATTTATCATCCAGGGTGAATACCGGGCTCACATCGCCTTTTTTAGCGTCGTATGCCCAACGAACCAGTTCGCGGGACTGACCCAGGCCAGGAATCACGAAGTCCATAGGACGAACGTTGTCGGCAATACGTTTTACCAGTTTGCCTTCCTGGATAGTTTTATTGAACGCAGCGTTGGTGCGCGCTTTAGCGGCGAAGTCGCTGGCGGCGGAATAAGCAGTGTTATTGGTTTCTTTACTTGCTTCTACCGGTTTGGCCAGGTAAGCTACTTTAATAGCAGGCCCGATGTTTTTCTTTTCAACCACCTGCATTACATGGTAACCGATCTGGGTTTTCACCACTTTATATTCGCCGGTAGGGCCATCCAGTGCGAAGTCTTTAAACTCAGCCGGGAATTGGCTGGCGGTGGAAGGAGTGAGCTGGTACTCGCCGTTGTTGGCCTTGCTGCCGTTATCGTCGGAGTATTTGGTCACCATTTCAGCGAAAGAAGCACCACCTTTCACAGCGGCCAGGATGCTGTCCGCACGGCCTTTAGCTACTGAGTCAGTAACGCCGGCGTTAGGATTTTCAGCGATGAGGATGTGACGCACCTTCACGCTGTCTGGCATCATTTTACGATCCACCATTTTTGCGAACGCAATCAGGTGATTGTCGTAGTAAGGGCCGAAAACGCCGCCCACCGGCAGATCCACGATGGAATCTTTCATGGGGAATTTAGCTTCGCTCTTAGCGATATAACCGTCGAAGAATTTAGAATCGGAGTTGCGGTTGATGAAACCGGCAATATCTTTATTGCTAACAGTATCCAGTTCCAGTTTGAGCGCCATCAGCTGCTGCAGTGCACTGGCGGTATCGGCGCTGGAAGGAATAGCGTCAAAGGAAACATATTCCAGTTTGCGGGATTCTTCCACCTGGAACATTTTCTTATGCTGCTGGATGTAGCTGTTCAGTTCAGCATCCGTAACGGCTACTGCTGAATCAGAGATGGTAGCGTAAGGCACGTTCACATAAGAGATGTTAGCCACCTGGCTGTTATCTTCCTGTTGTTGTTTTGCTAACCATTTAGGATAATATATACCTTGTCTAACCAGGGTCAGGTATTTACGTTGCAGTTGGTACTGGGCGATTTGCGCCTGCATTTGGTGCAGGGCCTCGCGGATCTGTGGGTTGGAGCCGCCCTGGGAGATAGCCTGCTGCATTTGCACGCGGTCCAGCTGACCATCGCGGCCAAACTGCTGCATTACAATCGGGTTAGGGTTAGCGCCGGTGAATTGGTCTACCACTTCAGCGTCAGTAACCTGCAGGCCCAGTTTGCTGTATTCTCCTTTTAAAATTTCTTCTGTCAGGAATTGGTTCCAAACTTGTTCGCGGATACGCTGACGATCTTCTTCAGTCAGGCTAACGTTACCCATCTGCATGCGTACGTTATTTTCATAGTCGGATATCCGACGCTGATAATCTGCATACTGAAGTTCTTCGCCATTCACTTTACCAACGGACGTGGAACGGCCACCAACGGAATTTCTGCCAAAGAAGGCATCCTGCAACAGGAAACTAACAATCGCCACGCAGATCACCACTATGATAACTACGGCATACTTGTCCCTGATTTTCTGAATTACTGACATATATTATATAGTCTACATTTTTAAGGAAAGCAAAAATAGAATAAAATAGTTGTAACTGCAAAAGAGTATTTTTTATGTCGAAACCCAATACAGCAAAGGGTTTGAGCCATGTATAACACTTTTATGTACTGCTATTCATTAACAGGTTTTCCACAATAAAGCACATTTTGAGGAAGTGTTTTATGGATTGGTGAATTACTTTCATAAGCCCGTTTGGCGGTGTATTTTTGCAGGGAGGGGATTAAAAAACGGCGACAGCCTTATGCACAAATGTGAAAAAGTGGAAAAACGCAATCCACAGGATTTTGTGAATAAAACAAGGCATAACAGCTTGTATTTCATTTTTGGCGTTTTTTCATTCCCCGTTGTTTTTTTTCCACAATTGATGTGTAAAAACCCCTGTAAAACGTAAAATAAGGTGGGAAAAGGTGCCTTTGTACACACGTAAAACTAATTTTGTTTTTATGCCAAAAGTTTCCCTTAGGATTTCAAAATGTGGATTGTGGATTTTAAAAGTGATCTTTTAACAATTTCCTAATAGGGTGGATAGTGAAAAGATTTACACGCAGGAGGTTATCCACGTATGTGGATGAAAATGACGGAATTCAGTATTGGCGCGGAAAGAGGGTGTTAATTTTGGTGTGGATAATGAAGACAAAAGGAATAACAACTACATTTGTATCAAGGTCAGAAATTTAATTTCCACATATTCACAGCCCTAATAGTAGTGGGCTTTTCTTTTTAAATAAATAAATAGATATATAGTCATGATTATGGATTTTGCCACCGCAAAAAAAAATTTGCAACACAACGGATTTTTGGATATACCGGTGGATCCGTCCCTGGATTTGTTTGCGGCGATCGAAGATTTGAAAAAACGCAAAAATGCCATTATCCTGGCGCACTATTACCAGGAGCCGGACATCCAGGATATTGCAGATTACATTGGGGACAGTTTGGGGCTGGCTCAGGCCGCTGCTAAAACGGATGCGGATATCATCGTGTTTGCCGGTGTGCATTTCATGGCGGAAACCGCGAAAATCCTCAGTCCACAGAAAAAAGTGCTGCTGCCGGATCTGAAAGCGGGTTGCTCCTTGGCGGACAGTGCGCCGCCGGAGCTGTTCAGGAAGTTTCGTGAGAAATACCCCGATCATATCGTGATTTCGTATGTGAACTGTTCTGCGGGTATGAAAGCGCTCAGCGATATCATCTGCACCTCGTCTAATGCCGAAAAAATCATCGAAAGCGTCCCCAAGGATCAGCCGATCATTTTTGCCCCCGATAGGAATTTAGGCGCTTATTTGGTCAAAAAAACGGGTAGAGACATGGTTTTGTGGAATGGCGCCTGCATGGTCCATGAGATATTTTCCCTGGAAAAGATCATGAAACTGAAGGTTCGTCATCCGAAAGCCAAGATAGTGGCGCATCCGGAGTGTGAGCCGGCGGTGCTGGAAGTGGCGGATTACATTGGTTCCACAACCGGCATCCTGAAATTCACCCAAAAGGACGATGCACAGGAATACATCGTAGTGACTGAAACGGGTATTCTTCACCAGATGCAGAAAGACAATCCAAACAAAACTTTCATCCCGGCGCCACCGAACAATGCATGCGCTTGCAATGATTGTCCGCATATGAAGCTGAACACATTAGAGAAACTCTACCTGTGTATGGAATATGAGCAGCCTGAAATCACGATGGACGAAAATCTTCGTTTGGCTGCCTTGAAGCCGATTGAAAGAATGTTAGAGATTAGTGCTGCTGCTGGTTTATAAGATAGTTTTCAACATTATTCACATTATTTAAGACCCGTGTAATCACATTACACGGGTTTTCTTTTTTGTACCAATTTTTTATTAATTATCAATGACTTACAAGTACATTAATTAAATTTTTCAATTTTTCTTTCCCCAGTAATTTCACAGGTTAACCCATATCTGCACATACTTTTACACAGCGAATGTTAAAAACGGCGATGAAATTAAAAAATGAAGGCCCTGAGAATTTAAAATTTAAAATCGATCAAGGATAACCGCAGGAAATAAAATTTTATTCGATTCTCACGGGGTGATTTGCGTCGTGAGAATTCAATTTTCACAATGATATTGGACAGAGGATTAAGATAATTAATTGTCGCGCTCTTAGCTGGTATGCAGGGGAGCCGTCTGAGAATTGAATGAAATCTTTTACCGAGGCATACCCACGAGGTTCTATCGTCTACGCCATTGTAAAGCGCTTTAAACTGAAAATCACTTATCAACCTGGTTATCCACAGTTATCAACAGCGAAAATATTTTCATCAAGTTTTCCCTTAAAAACTAAAAATGAAGGCGCTGAGAATTAAAAATTTTTTTCGGTGCTGGCATACCCACAGGAAAAAATATTTTACGCGATTCTCAAAAGGTGGGTAATGCGTTGAGAATTAAATATTTACAATTCTCTTTTAGTGGATAGCGGGATTTGAGAATAGGGGCGTGTAAACGCATTTCTAATGAATGCCCTGAGAGTAGCATATATATTTATTACCTGTGGTAACCCCGGAATTTAGTTTTTCGGGTGATTGTCAGCGCGCTTTTTTTTGATTTTCGTTTTATAATCCACATGTAGCCTCCCTGTTTATCCACATTTTTGTGTACAAGGCCCCGAATTAAAAAATTTTTTTTTGCTTTCACTTATTGAAAATAAAAATGAAGGCCTTGAGAATTAAATGGAGGTAAAAACTCCGGGATAACCCCGCGGATTTCTAAGATTTTTAATTCTCACGGCTATGGAAGCGAGCTGAGAATTGCGCGCAGGTGTATAGTTGTAGGGAGTCGGTTTTTTCGTGCGATTCTCGACGCGTTACCAATGGGCTGAGAATTGAATATTTTATGCGGGCCTCTATGCGTATGGGTTTTGTTGATTTCGTGCAAATCTCACGGCTTTGGCAATGCGCTGAGAATTGAATATTTATACTGGAGTTTTATACAAATGCCAGGCAGCTCTTTTTTAAACGATTCTCACGGCGAAGGGAAGGCGCTGAGAATTGAACGGATTACTATGACGTGGTGAGGGGCAAATGTTTGAGGTTATATGCAAATCTCACGGCATTGCGAACGTGCTGAGAGTTCAATATTTCATTTTTAGGTGTGCCCAGGCTGGATGTGTGTGATTATATGCAATCCTGGGGCTTATCATATGTCGCTGTGGTTTCCACACTTTTAATTTTCCTTGAGCTACCCCGGTAAACCAGCATTTTTCTCATTGTCAGCGTGTTTCTTTTTTTAATATTGACAGGAGCGTGCTTTGGTTTTGTTGGATTTCAGATAAAACGCTGGATATCGTTTGAGCCAGGATGATATTTTGTGTTTTTTTTCTGGAAAATGTGGAAAAATGAATGGGTGCGTAAAAAAAATTTTTTTAGAATTGCTTTTTGCAAGGCGAAAATTGCCTTTTTGAGAGAAAGTGGTGGAAAAGTGAGTGATTTTTTCTGTTTTTTTGCTACATCCACATGATTTTGAGCTGGAATTGTGGAAAACAGCGCCAAAATTTCAAAAATTTTTCTTTTTTCTCCTGCTCCGGGCCAATCAGCACGAATGCTTTCAGATGTAAGGTTGCAGTACATTAATTGGCCTGGGTAGTTTTTCGGGTCAAAAGCCTATCAAGCCCCCCATTTTTAAAAAATTTTTTTGATTTTTTTTTGTTCGATTCACTGAAGCGCAAAAAATTTTGAAATTTTTTGCTACATGTGCTTGAGAAAAGGCTTAGAAATGGAAAATTCTGTTGAAAACCTGGCTTGTAGACTTAATTTTTCCTGATTTCTTGTCAGAAATGTGGTTTTTTGATGAGCAAGCGGCCCTGGGCCTTCTTCAAACAACTGGAGCTCCATGATATCAGGATAGTTAGGGATCTATACACCAATCTGATACAGGGGAGATTAAGCACAGGGGAGGAATATGTCCGGGAAAGGGACAAAAAAAAGGTAGAGGATTAAATTTCCTCTACCCAAATATGATCAGCTTCTGTTTTTCGGAGCGATAAATTGTAACCAGCTACCATGATTGAAATCGGATCTCCGAGTGGCGCAACCTTCTCAATTTTTACTGTTTCGCCGGGTACGCAACCCATTTCCATCAGTTTGATATGAAGATCGTCTTTTTCAAATTCTATTATCACTGCACTTTTACCTGTAGCAAGTGAGGACAATTTAATAATGGCATTTTTCATTATCTGACAATTGGTCCGTTTATATTAAGATTCAGCATTGGGGGAATATTCACAAGGACTACGCAACAAAGGTACCCCTGATGCTGCAATATGCAAAAAGAAACATTCCCGGATGGGATTTTCATTTTACTTTTACATCAATTTTAACAGTGAGTTATGGCAATACAATTTACAGCGCACGAGGTAAAGCTGAAGCTAAAAAACAGGACTAAACTCAAAGCATTTTTAAAAGATTTGTTCAAAAGGGAAGGACAGGGGCTGAATGGCTTACACTATATCTTCTGTACCGATGATTATTTACTGGAAATAAACAAACAGTTCCTTAATCATGATACCTATACGGATATTGTAACCTTCGAAATGTCGGAAGATCCGGATGTTACTGAGGGAGAAATCTATGTGAGCCTGGATAGGGTGATTGATAATGCAGCAAAATTCGGTGTTTCCGAGGAGCAGGAGCTGCACCGCGTGATCTTCCATGGCGCCTTGCATCTATGCGGATACAAAGACAAAACAAAGAAGGAAGAGCAGCTAATGCGGGATAAGGAAGAGGAGAACCTGAAATTGTACTTCGGTCAATAATATTTAAACTAAATGGTGATGTTCCACGTGGAACATTTCGGAAATGATTCACCGGAATGTTTCACGTGGAACATTTTTTTGGAATGGTTTGATCGGGAGGGATAAGTGTGGTGTGCTTATGTAAAAGATAATAGGAGAATATAGGAATGTAAGAGTAGGGAGATCCAAGGAGGATAGGGGTTAAAGTGATGTAGAATATAGGAGTATAGGAGTATGGGAATATGGATTTAAAGTAATATAGAAAGGAAGATTTAAAGCAAAAGGGCAACGCAGGAATATTTGAACATAGGAATGTAGCTATTTAGGTTTAAAAACATGCAGGAATGAAGGAATAAAGGGGATCCAGGATATAGGCCATAATTACTGAGGTGTAAAGGATATAAAGGTTGTAAATATAAGTAGGGTAGTAGGATAGGTATTAGGTTATGCTGGAAAGTACTTATGTTGATGTTAGGTTGGGTTGTTCGCCGTAAGTGTCCTTATCGCAGATAACTTTGGACCGGTATGGTCAATTAACCAGGAACGAACTCCCTGCCCAAAGCTATCAAATACCCTCCCAAGCTTAAGCATCGTTTTTATGCCGGTTGCGCCTGGCCAGCTCTGGCCGGAAAGGCGTCATTAGGTCATAGATCTTATACCCTTTAGAGGAGTAGGCTAGCCTGGTATAGCAGGTCCGTAGAGTACAGGAGGGGTACTTCATGCCACTCATTTCCGCATGGTAGTCACCATGGATTTTAAGTTGTAATGGCATGCGGTTTATACACATCGTTCCAGCTGGTTAGTTTGGTTTTCATCCATGAGGGAACGGGATCTTTAGGTAGAATATAGCCGATATTACGGTTGCGGGTGGCCAGCCATTCAATGCCAGTGTAATGTAGGATATTCCCGGTCTTATGGCCTGGATGAGCCTTATTGGGGTTAGGAACTATAATGTAGGGGGCAGTAGTTGGAGTTGCACATCATATCTGCCTTAAGAATTTCTACCCTTTTACCTTTGCGAACCTTTCCGCCCGTTGTTCCACTGGAATAGGAAAGTCTTCCATGATTATGTACCTTTCTTTTCCTCCTCCTATGTCAACACATTTCCTGTTCCCTGTAGGCTTTAAAATATTAAAAGCTTAGTGAACACAGGCGAGCCATTCATTAAGAGTTTACAATAAAACATTCTCATTTCTTTCCGTTAAGCAGACCCTTGCTATCTGGAAGTACTGCCATCACCTCTTATTAGAATAACTGGTTTTACCATTATTCTCCCATCTTCCCGCTAAGCTCCTGCATAAAATGCTGGAAACCGACTATTCCATTGACCCGCACTTATACAACGAACTGAATATGGTTGAAAAATTACAAACCCTCGCACATACACGGCACTTTAATTCGTTCGCATAACCTTTGAGCGTATCTACTTTAGGGTTAGTTTAGCGCTTGCACCTCCGGTACTTCCCTCTGTATATCCCCGCCTCATTATCCTGCTGAATTAATTCCTGCTACCGGTAAACCAGATACCCTTTGTAATGATTATATTAGTAATTCGGGTACACATACTGAAGTGACCGGTGAAAACTGAAAAACCTTAACCCTCAATTCATTTTTATGGGATATTTTATTTTCTCCTATGGAATCAGCTTTGATCAACTAAATAATCTTCTTGGTTCCCGGGATGATAAGCTACTAAAGTCCGTACAGCAAACAGAAACGTATCAAAAATACCTTCGTCTGGACCTGCCGGCTGATCTTGGAACCGAAAAAGCGCTAAAGCAACTCATAGCTGGAGATACCCTTGATGCCAGGTATGCGCCCAGTTATTGGAATGCTTTAATTACGCTTATTGACTATCAAGGGCGCCGGCTGGGCAATGGACCAGGTATTGCGCTCAATTATGAGACGGACCTTATAAATCAAATTCTACAGGAAGACTATAACCTGGATATTGAAATAGAGGAGGTGCTTTTGAATGGCAAGTTGGAGTTAGGGCTTCCGTTGCCTAATGAATGGCCATTGTCCGGGATACTTTTCAAAGAGGATCTCTTAGCACTGCAGCGGGAGTTGGTAAATGTGCAGATTTCCCGGGAACACATACTGTCGATTTCCGAGGAGGATGAAGAGGAGGCAGGTATCTATGATGGAATAGATGCACTTAAAAGGAATGTGGCGTTCTGCCTTGAGAATGGAGTTGCCTTGGTTTCCTTTTGTTATTGAATAAAAGGATCGTATGTTCCACGTGGAACATATTGCCTGTTTAGATAAATAAGAATTGCGCGAACATAGCGAAGATATATACTACTAATAATAGACAAGGGAAGCTTAATATATAAGTGGAGCTGCTATTATTCTTCTTCACTGCTCCATCCTGAGTCGCATACTATCATGACGCCATTTGTTTCAGCTCCCTGATAGCTCCTGACGAGGGACCCAATTATGGGGAATCCGGCAAGGCTGCATATCACATTGCCCAGCTGAAATGTCTGGTAAAACTCTATGGATGGTCTTCCTCTACGTGACACTGTAGATTTATAATAGCGTTCGGCCTTTGGGTGTCTATTCCTTTACAGCTTTGTACCCAAGGATCCATATGCAGGTAATTTGTCCTGGACTAGGGTCTGTATGCTTATGATGCTAGGTATCTGTCCACGTATTGATATCCGACCTGGCACGGTTCAATAGTGTTTTTAATTGGTTAATAATTGGAACCAGGATACAGGTGCGTGCGGACAATACAAAGAAGGCCATTCCTATGCATACAAAATCAAAAAAATGATCCCTTGTACAGGGCATAAAATGATCCCTTATAATATATTAAAGCCCGGACCAGGAATCCATCTTTGATTAAAGACTCCCTTTAGCGCCTACTTCATCATATCAACCCGAAGGGACACACACCGATATTCCTCCTCCTCCAAACCTCCACTCCCATTTGTCACCGTTTCCTCCCATTTCTATGTTCCACGTGGAACATCCCATTTTCTAACCACAATCTCCCTACTTCTATGTAATTTTGCACTTTCAATTTTAATATGTTTCCTTCATACGATATAATAGTTGTAGGTGCAGGGCACGCAGGTTGTGAAGCGGCTGCTGCTGCTGCCAATATGGGTTCAAAGGTACTCCTGGTGACCATGAACATGCAGACCATCGCACAGATGAGCTGTAACCCTGCTATGGGAGGTATCGCCAAAGGGCAGATTGTACGTGAAATCGATGCGCTGGGTGGTTATTCCGGTATCATTACGGACCAATCCATGATACAGTTCCGCATGCTGAACCGTTCTAAAGGTCCTGCTATGTGGAGCCCAAGAACACAGAATGACCGCATGCTCTTCGCGGCAAAGTGGAGAGAAGCCCTGGAAAAAACGCCTAATGTGGACTTCTACCAGGACATGGTAAAAGGACTGCTCGTAAAAGATGGCAGATGCTATGGCGTGGTTACCGGCCTCGGACATGAAATCAAAGCCAAAGCAGTGGTACTAACAAATGGTACCTTCCTCAATGGCGTTATCCATATAGGTGAAAAACAATTCGGCGGTGGCCGCGTTGCCGAAAAAGCCGCAACAGGTATTACCGAACAACTGGTATCCCTGGGCTTTGAAAGCGACCGCCTTAAAACCGGAACGCCTCCAAGAATCGATGGCCGCAGCCTCGATTATTCCAAAATGGAAGAGCAGAAAGGGGATGATGAAATCACCGGATTCTCCTACCTCAACATCCCTAAAATTAAACCCGAGCAGCAACGTAGCTGCTGGATCACTTATACCAGCGAGGCTGTACATGATATGCTCCGTACCGGGTTCGACAGGTCGCCCATGTTCCAGGGACGCATCCAGGGAACCGGGCCCCGCTACTGCCCAAGTATCGAGGACAAAATCAATCGCTTCGCAGAAAGAGAAAGGCATCAGCTGTTCGTAGAACCGGAAGGATGGGATACGGTGGAAATTTATGTAAATGGTTTCTCCACCTCCCTGCCGGAAGATGTACAAATGAAAGCGCTGCGTATGGTGCCAGGTTTCGAAAACGTCCGGATGTTCCGCCCGGGATATGCGATTGAGTACGATTATTTCCCGCCTACCCAGCTGCAGTTCTCCCTCGAAACCAAACAGGTGCAAAACCTGTTTTTCGCCGGACAAATAAACGGTACCACCGGCTACGAGGAAGCTGCCTGCCAGGGATTAATGGCTGGCATCAACGCACACCTGAAAGCTACTGAACAGGACCCGTTTGTACTGAAAAGAAGCGAAGCATACATCGGTGTACTCATCGATGACCTGATCAATAAAGGCACGGAAGAGCCTTACCGTATGTTCACTTCCAGGGCCGAATTCCGTACCCTGCTGCGCCAGGATAATGCGGACCTCCGGCTCACGGAAAGAAGCTACAAAATGGGCCTGGCCTCCGAAGAAAGAATGGCCAGGGTACAACAGAAAAAAGATGGCGTGGAAAAAATCAAATCCATCCTCAAGGAACTCTCTGTTGAACCGGCAGAAATCGACGGATTACTGCAATCCAAGTCCTCTGCGCCATTGACGCAAAAACAAAAGGCTCACCAAATATTACTCCGCCCGGGACTCGATATTTTCTCCATGAAAAACGAAGTGCCTAAAATCGCGAAAGCGCTCGAAGGCTTCGATAACGAAATCCTCGAAGAAGCAGAAATCCAGGTGAAGTACGAAGTGTATATCGAAAAAGAAAATGAACTGGTGCAAAAAATGAGTCAGCTCGAAGACCTGGTCATCCCGGATTCATTCGACTACGGAAAACTGGTTTCACTTTCCGCAGAGGCAAAACAGAAATTCAATAAAATCCGCCCACGCACGCTCGGACAAGCCAGCCGGATCAGCGGCGTAAATCCAAGCGATGTACAAATCCTCATGGTGTACATGGGCAGATAATCCTGACATAGCAAAATCATAATATAAAAGGTAACCGGTTAAAAAGCGGTTACCTTTTTTTATGCCCCAAAAGTTTTTTAATACCCAAAGGTTTTATCCCCTGAGTTTTTTTGCTCAAATTTTTTTGCTCAATTTTTTGGTGGAACCTTTACGCTCAACTTTTACGCTCAACTTTTTCCCTCAAACTTTTTGGTCAAACTTTTCGCTCAAACATTTTTACCCGAAACTTTTTACCCGCACTTTTATGCCCCAAACACAAAAAAATTAGTCTGAATGCCCGAAAAACGGCTCTCAGAAACAGGGTAAATTTCGAAGATCGGTTTCAGATTGAGGGTTTGTGTTCAAAAAGGGGTGTAGTGTCTAAAACGGGCTAAAAATGCGAAATTTGGGTGCAGGATTAATTTTTTGTAAAAAGCAACCCCTTTTAATTTTTGCTCGTATCTAATTAACGAAAGATCCGGAATATTGATCAGCTTACTGCCGGCATAAAAGATATTCGTGCACGATTCATCGATTAATGAGCTCATTGCTGGTTGCTGCAAAAAAAATCGCAGCAGCCAGGAAGCACTGTACCGAAATTTTTTCGGCTATGCTATGAGCATTGCTATGCGTTATGCACACCAAAGAGAAGAAGCGATCGAAATACTCAACGATGCATTTCTGAAAGTATTTCAGCATATCCAGACTTTCGATACCAACCGTTCCTTTAAATCCTGGCTCGCTAAAATCATCGTCAATACCGCGATCGACTACCTGAGGAAACAAAAGAAAATAGCCTTTACTGAAGAAATATCCACGGGAGTAGAACTCAGTATAGCAGACAGTATAGTAGATAAACTCAGTTACAACGAACTATTGCAGCTCGTACAGGCCCTGCCGCCTGCTTACCGGACTGTATTCAACCTGTATGTAATGGATGGTTATCAACACCAGGAAATAGCGCACATGCTTGGCATCTCTGAAGGAACATCTAAATCCAATCTGTTCAAAGCAAAAAAAATATTGAAGGAAAGAATACTGAACATAGCCAGTACCCCCAAAATAGACGGTATTGGCGCTGATATATCCCTGTTTAACAATGAATGACAACTTCGAAAATAGTATCCGTAAAAAGCTGCAGGAAGCTGATTTTCCGTTTGACCAGGACGCCTGGAATCAAATGGAAAACTTGCTGAATAAAGACAAAGACGATGATAAACCACCGCTATGGTGGTGGGTCATCCTGCCATTATGCGCGATCACTATCGCAGTCGTTTTCCTGTTATCCCAACCAGCCGAAGAACGTAAAAGACGTATCGTGGCATTACCGAAAGTAAGCGACTCAGCGCAGGTTTCAGACCAGCCGGCTGCTGCGCTTGCTGAAAATAACCCGGTACCGGTTATCGCCCAAAAAACGACAACCGCATCGCCTGACATCCATACTAAAAATCAAATTCATCCGGGCATTTTTTCAACTAACAATCACCCGGAAAAGTCTACTAGTACAAATAATTTCACACAACAAAGTGAAACTAACAATCATTCAAAAAACTCAATAAATACAAACACTTTCACACAACAAAGTGAAACTGACAATCATTCAAAAAACTCAATAAATACAAACACTTTCACACAACAAAGTGAAACTAACAATCATTCAAAAAACTCCATAAATACAAACACTTTCACACAACAAAATTCAACTAACAATCATTCAAAAATCACCACTGATCCAAACACTTTCACCCCTCAAAATCCCACCGAAAATATTGCAATGGGTTTAACGGAACCCGTTTCATCAGGTACTAACGTTCACGGGCATACGAAAATAGATGATACGGTGGAATTACCGGTAAAATCAGGCATCGCGGCATTAGACATCTCCCCCCAACCCAAAACAAAAAAATCATTTAACAGATTGTATGTTGGCTTGTCTGCCGGCCCTGATTACAACGTGGCCGCATCTTTCAAATATGCGCGACTGGGATTTAATGCCGGCGTAGTTTTACACTACTACTTCAAACCGAAATGGTTCGTATCCGCCGGCGTTACCTACAGTAAAAAATTGTATGGCGCCACACCGCAGGACTATAGCGGAACTACCAGCAGCTACCTCAAAAAAATAGACGCCAATTGCAACGTGCTCGAAGTGCCGCTCAACCTCAACTACGCGTTCGTTAAAAAGAAAAATTTCAGCATCAGCGCTACCGCCGGCGCCAGCAGCTATTTCATGCTGAAGGAAAAATATAATTACAGATACGCCAACCCCAGCTACGATAAGGAAAAGGTGATCAACAATGAAAATAAACACTACCTGGCCGTAATGAACCTGGGCGCATTGTACCAACAACCGGTCGGTAACAGGCTCATTCTTGGCGTGCAACCATACGCAAAAATTCCACTTTCCGGGGTGGGAGCAGGACAAGTGAAATTATATTCCTCCGGCATCACCTTACAGCTCACCCTCACCGGCCGCAAAAAGTAATACCCGGCTAAAATCCGCTACCATTGCGGGCCATGAACAAAGGCCCGGCTATATTGTTATTTTTTAAGAGAGGAACTATGCCAACAGGCATGAAAATATTACTGTTTCTAAAAAATTACTGATATGGCTAACAAGAAAAATAATCCGCCTAAAAACACAGATGCCGGCAAAAACAAGAAAAATAAGGAACAGGAAGAGTTTCCGGGATACCCGCAATACCCTGCCAGTGAAGATATTATGAACCGCGGCAACCGCGAAAATGAAGTTGACCTGGACATGGATGAAGTAACCCGCTCTTTCCGGCATAACAGTGAATTACCGCCTCAAAAAGCGCAAAAACAACCTAAGGGCGATGAGCAGGAAGAAACCTGGCGTGATGATAAAGTAGGGGACGACCTGGATGTACCCGGGTCCGATTTAGACGATGAGGAAGAGGCCATTGGCAGCGAAGATGAAGAGAATAACATCTACAGCATCGGGGGCGACCGGCACGAAGACCTCGAAGAAACCAACGATGACCTGCTCGAAGATGAGGACGATTTTGAAGATGAAAAATATTAGCGCTAGAGTAGCGGCGCCAACAGTCTGCACGTACTGTCCAGGAAGCGTTTCATGGTATTTCTTCTGTTCCAGCGCGTTTCCTGGACAGGCGAGGCATACAGCAGATCCTCGTCGAACACGCGATTCAATTTAGCTGCCACGGCTTCGTCATAGATCAGGGCGCCGATTTCACAATTCAGGTAAAAGCTCCTGTTGTCCAGGTTGACAGAACTCACCCACGAAAGATTATCATCTATCACCATCGTCTTTGCATGGATAAATCCCCTTGTATAAAAATATACCTTAACACCCGCTTCCAGCAAGGGTTTCATATACGATAACGCCGCGTGTTGCACAATGAAGGAATCCCCCTTGTAAGGCAGGATCAGCTCCACCTGCTTGCCGGCCAGGGCGGCCAGTTGCAGCGCCGATAGAATCTGATCGGTAGGGATAAAATACGGATTCGTAATGCGGATGCGCCTTTGCGCGAGATTGATCGCCATTACAATGGTGTTCATAGACATGGGCCAGTCGGAATCCGGGGCACTGGCCACAATATCCGTAAAGCAGGTATCCCGCATGACGGAGCGTTGGAAATACGGATATTCAAATGAAAATACCTTTTTGCTCACATAGCGGTAACTCATCAAAAACTGCAGCTGTAGCATGTTTACGGCATCTCCTACAATTTTTAAATGCGTATCTCTCCAAAACAGCTGATGCTTGCCATTGTTGAGATAACGGTCGTCCAGGTTGATACCGCCCACGAAGCCGGTAGTGCCGTCCACCACAATAATTTTCCGGTGATTGCGGTAGTTGGCGTTTACATAAAAGTTGATGAGGACAGGGGAGAAGACGTACACTTCGGCGCCATGTTCCTTCAATATTTTCGGAATCTTACCGATATGATTGGAGCCCATATCATCATAAATCAGGCGAACGATCACGCCTTGCTGCAGTTTTTCCAGCAGGATGTCCTGAAGCTCCCTGCCTACCTCATCGTCCGTTATGATGTAATATTCAATGTGGATATGATGTTTGGCGGCACGCAGGGCAGTAAATACTTCCGGGAATTTTTCCTCTCCGTTTACGAGTACTTTTATTTCATTGTTTTTGGTGAGAATGGACTGTTTTGTATTCAGCAGCATTGCGGACAATTCCTGCTTCTTGCCCTGTTCCTGCCGGAGCTCAAACTGCATACGCTGCAATTCCGCCCGTTGGGAGTGCATGTAACTTTCGAACAACACTTCATCTTTACTGCCCTTGAGCGTAAAGCGCCTTTTCTTCCGGAAATCGCGGCCGAGATAGTAATAAATGATCAGCCCCAATACCGGCACAAACACCAGCAGCAGGATATATGCAATTGCTTTAACGGGGTTCCTGTTTTCCAGCAGAATAGTAAACACCACACCCACGAGGGAGAGGGTAAGTAAAATAGTGCTTCCCAGCTTCAGATATGGATGCCAGTTAAATCCGTAGATGAAAGAATAAAGTTGCTGCATATATTTTTTATAGGCTATGAAGATACAAAACCCATTATTTATAACAGTTTCGCGCTGGTTATGTTGTATGGGCGCTATATACGCAAACATCCCGGTCCAGCGGGCCGGGATGTTTGCTTCAGTGTACGCTTCACCGTTAGAGGGCGGTTACTTCCAGCACATTACTGGTAAGTGCGGTGGCGCGCGGAACGAGGTTTAAGCCTACGTTCATCAGGAAATCCCCGCTGTAGGACTGGTTCAGTTTCAGGCTGCTGCCGGTACCCGGGAAGAGGTTAATTTCCTTCACGGTATATTGTTGTTTAGGGTCGAGGCCCTGTAATTTCACATTGGCGAAAATTTCTTTGCGGCGCACATTCATGAGGTAGTTAAATACGACGGCTTTCTTCTTGTCCGGCGCTACGTACTGGAATACGGCCCTATCCTCATCGTACGGGGAAATGATGCGATAGAGGTCGCCGTACCAGATGATATCACGTAAACGGTTATACGTTTTTACGGCTTCCTGGCTGAACTGCATTTCTTTATCCGTGAATGCATCCACTTTGATATCGTACCCCAGCTTGCCCATCATAGCCACGTCCGTTCTGAATTTCAGGGATTGTTTGCCCCAGTTGGTCACGTGTGCGGCCATGGTGATGGAAGGGAAGAAGTGGCTGTAGCCGTATTGGATATAGATGCGCTCGAGGCCGTCCGTGTTATCGCTTGGCCAGAATTCGGTAAAGTATTTCATAGCGCCGTAATCCGTGCGGCCGCCGCCACCGGAGCAAAGCATGATTGGCAGATGCGGGTATTTAGCCCTTACGCGGTCCATTACTTTATAGAAGCCGCGTACGAAATCCACAAACAGCTGGGACTGATTTTCTTTCAGGTAAGGGCTGTAGGTATTCGTCATCATGCGGTTGCAGTCCCATTTGATATAGGCGATGCCGGGATTATCGGACAGCGTTTTATCTACAATGCCGAATACAAAGTCCTGTACGGCAGGGTTGGTAAGGTCCAGCACGAGCTGGTTGCGGTAGTAATGTTCGCTGCGGTTAGGCAGGCGCAGGATCCAGTCCGGATGCTTGCTGTAAAGTTCGCTCTTGGGGTTCACCATTTCCGGTTCCAGCCAGATACCGAATTTCACGCCTTGTTTTTCCGCGGCTTTCACCAGGTAGCCAAGTCCGTCAGGAAGTTTGGTTTTGTTGGGCTCCCAGTCGCCGAGGCCGGCATTGTCCGCATTGCGCGGGTATTTATTGGCAAACCAGCCATCGTCCAGGAGGAAGAGATCCACGCCCAGTTTGGCGGCGCCGCCGAATAATTCCGTGAGTCGTTCCTGGTTGAAGTCCATACCGGTAGCTTCCCAGTTGTTGAGCAGCGTGAGGCGCGGCGTTTGCCCGTCCAGGATGCCGTATTTAATTGCCCAGTGGTGGAAGTTGCGGCTGGCAGCGCCTTTCCCGGTACCGGACCAGGTGAAGATGAATGCCGGCGTGGTGAATACTTCTTTAGGCTGCAGGAGGTAGTCGGAGGCGTAAGGGTTGATGCCGGCGTTGATATGCAAGGCGTTGAGCTGGTCTACTTCAAAGGCGAAGCGGAAGTTGCCCGTCCATGCGAGGGTACCGGCGAGTACTTCGCCGCTGTTTTCTGTAACGGCTTTATCGAAGGAGAGCAGGAACATGGGGGACATGTACATGTTTGCGCGGCTGCCGAGCTTACTGTCCAGTATTTTCATGCCGGGGGTAAGCGGTTGTTCTTCCATTTTCGCTTCGCTGGCCCAGTCGCCATGGAATTGGGTGAGGTAATATTTTTCTGCGTTGAAATGCAGCATGGCGCTGGAGTAATCGGTCATGCGCAGGGCTTTCTTTTCCTGGTGTTTGATTTCCGTCCAGGCTTTCACTACGTCTTCGTTATAAAAGCTTTCAAAGTGGAGTATAACGTCTACCGGATATACGGGATCTTTCAGGGAGATGGTGGTATGCGTAACGTTATCGTCCTGTTTGGTGACGTTATGGGAAACGTAGCGGAGTTCCAGGGATGGATTGCCATCGTTGTGCACCATGCGGATGGCGGGTTCCAGCAAGCTTTCGAGTCCGGCGGTTACATATGCTTCCTGGCCGGAGCGGTTAAGTGTATCGGCGTTTTCGGGTTGCAGTTTAGCACCGAGGTATTGTTGGATCAGCCGGCCCTGGTTGTTCGTGGAATAGAGCAGGCTCATGTTGCGGGTGGCAATGCGTATGAGTTGTCGTTGTGCAAAGCTGCTGCCTGAAATCAGTATCAGCACCAGGATGAGTAGTTTCTTCATGTGTATTTTTTTCTAACGGGAGATTATAAGCGTACAAAATACAAATAAAAGCAGCCGGTAGGTGAATTGCTGATAGATTATTATCATAATCCCGGTGAGAATTAAGAAAATCTATGAAAAATCTACTTTTTGTATAAAAGAAGAGTTTGTTAACAAGTAGTAAACAATTTGCTTTTTCAGAAGGTGTTAATTGCGAAAATCAACCTTTAAAACATGTTTGTTACCCAGCAAAAGCTATTTGCGTTGATAAGTATGCCGCATAGTGGCGTATATGATACAGCACACAGAATTTTCCAACGATCCAGTTTTTTCCCTTTTAAAGGGCCTATCCGGTGCCGGGGCTTTGGGGAGGAGCTGTTTGCGGTGTTGAATGTGCATAACTACAGGTTATCAACGGGGGCTTATCTGAAGGAGCTGCGGCGTTTCCTGCGGCGCCATGGCGGCAAGCCGGTACACCTGGTGGTTAACCTGGTATTGTACCGGGAGGGATCGCACGCGATTGACGACATTATCCGCGAGTTAAACCGGGCGGGTCTGGATATTCATTACCTGGTAACGCGAAGCAATTTTGTGAACAGGGAGGTATTGGGGGAGGAGGCATTACAGGCATTGCAGGCGCTGATAAAGCAGGGGGCGATGCATGTGAACGACACTTTGGTGATGGGGTCGAGGGTGCGGTTGGAGCAGCGGGCGGAGGAGTTGCGGGAGGAGATCAGGAAGGTGTTGTTGCTGCCGTCGGGGGACGCACAGAAAACGCATTAGGAGGCTTACAGGCGGTTATTTTTCTGCCCGGGTATAACGTATATCCGGGAGGTGGAAATGTTTTATTTATCGGGCGCTTTTGGTCTGCTGGCGTGGACAGGTTTAAGAGCGCCGGCGGTGGAGGACCATGACTTCCAGGTGTGAACCGGGAGGCGGGGGAGTATTGTGTGATGAGTTTAGGATAGGCGGCGGCTGTTATAGCGAATAACACGCACGCCAACAGGCCTGCGAAAACCGGTTATTTGTTGGCCCATCCTGCGCCGCTACTGTGCTGTTTAAATAAAGGGAGTTAAATTTTTTTTTAGGGGGAAAGAAATAGCCCTGCACGGATCAATGCCCCGGCCAAACAACAACTCATCTCCACCACCTGCCGTATATTGAAAATTCCACACTAACGCATTGCCACTTCCGGAAAACGAAAAAGGCCATCTTTCGATGACCTTTTCTGGTGGTGTGAGGCGGGATCGAACCGCCGACACAAGGATTTTCAGTCCTTTGCTCTACCAACTGAGCTACCGCACCATCATTTTTTTTGTGTCCATCTCGTGTGATGGGATTGCAAAAGTACAATAAAAATTGATTTCGCAAAATTTTTTTTCAAAAAGTTATAAAAAAACTTTTTCATCGAGAATGGCAGACCATAACTGATGCCTCCAAATCAGCGACTGCTGCGCGTATTGAGCAGCTTCATTCCATAGCTGCGCATCGCCGCCGCAAAGTTCCTGCACCATTTGCATCGCTAATTGACTGTGATGATCACCGTCTACTTCGATATGTCTTTCCAGGTAATAAATAAAAGTGCTGAGCTTACCGGGGAACTTTTGATCCAGGTCTTTTACCAATGCATAAAACATATCCGGGATCAGGTCCTCCCTGCCGAAAGTAAAGACGGCAGCCATTATATGCGGCTTCCTGGAAGCGATGACATCAAACGTAAAGCGGAGAAAACCTTTCACGCCTTCAGGCAGTTCCGCCTCTGCAATACTGTCTTTAATGCTTTTGCCGGCCTGTATAGCGCGGATTAAGCCCTTTATGGGCGCGGTATCCGCACCGGCCTGCTCCATCGCTTTTTCGTACAGCTCGAAGTGGCTGCAGCGGTTGCCATCCATGTCCACGTCGCTTTCCTCACCGGTAACGATTTCATTGATGAGGTAACGGGTGGCTGCGCTGCCTTTCGGCACCCAGGGCACGTCCACACAGGTGAGTTGTTGCTGCAGGCCTTTCAGCAGCGACATGAAATCCCATACTGCAAATACATGGTATTGCATGAACGTGCGCACATCATCCAGTGTCTGCAATTGCGCATAAAGGGGGTGAGTAACTACCTGCGCACGGGCAGGAGCTATGGTTTCCTGAATTTGTTGTATGCTCATAAGAAGGTTTAGATGTTGCCCTTTTACCAGGCTATTAGTTCCCGTACTCTACCAGGAATTTAATACGCATCAGTTTCAGCTGTTCCAGGGTGTAATCGCTTTCAATCAGCTCCTCGCGGGCGAGTGCCAGACTGGAAGTTTCACAGCCTTTGAAGTATTCCATGATCTCGTCCTGTGCATAATCGTCCAGCTCTTCGTCCAGGCAATAATCCACATTCAGTTTGGTACCGCTGGCCACGATGGTTTCCATCTCATCCAGCAGTTTCGGAATAGTCAGCTCTTTATTTTTGGCAATGGTTTCCAGCGGGATCTTTTTATCGATGTTCTGAATGATAAATACTTTCAGGCCGCTTTTATTCACCACGCTTTTCATGACGAAATCATCCGGTTTGGTGATATCGTTTTCTTCTACGTATTTGGCGATAACGTCAACGAATTTCTTTCCGTAGCGCATCGCTTTACCCTTGCTCACGCCCTGGATTTTTTCCAGTTCCTGAACGGTGGTAGGATATTGGGTAGCCATGTCTTCCAGGGAGGTTTCCAGGAAGATCACAAATGGCGGGAGATTTCTTTCTTTTGCTACTTTCTTGCGGAGGTCTTTCAGCAGTTCGAAAAGAACCGGGTCTGCGGAAGCCTGCTGCGCAGTCGCTTCTTCTTCGTCTTCCCCGTGCTCGTCGTCGAACTGGTGATTGAGCGCCACCATGATGGAATAAGGCTTCTTCAGGAATTTCTTGCCTTTGTCTGTTACTTTCAGCAGGCCATACTCTTCAATATCCTTCTCAATCAGTCCTTCCAGCATCATCTGGCGCAGGAGGGAGTTCCAGAAGTGCGCGTCAAATTCTTTTCCTTCCCCGAAGATTTCCAGCTGATCATGGCGATAGGTGGTAATCTGCGGACTGGTTTTACCGGTGATAATGTTTACCACGTATTCGGTGCCGAAGCGTTCTTCCAGCGCCTGGATAGCTTTTAAAGCAATCACAACGCGGTTTTTCACTTCGATCTTCTCCTTAGGATTACGGCAGTTATCGCACTGGCCGCAGTTTTCGGTGTCGTATTGTTCACCAAAGTAGTGCAGGATCACTTTGCGGCGGCATACGGCGCTTTCAGCGTAGGCCACGGTTTCGTTGATCAGCTGTGCGCCCATTTCGCGCTCGCTCAGCGGCTTATCGCGCATGAGGTGTTCCAGCTTCTGCACATCCTGGTGGGAGTAGAAGCAGATGCAGTTGCCTTCGAGGCCATCGCGGCCGGCGCGCCCCGTTTCCTGGTAATAGTTTTCCAGGCTCTTCGGGATGTTGTAGTGGATCACAAAACGAACATCCGGCTTATCGATACCCATACCGAAAGCAATGGTGGCAACAATTACCTCCACGTCCTCGTGCAGGAACATATCCTGGCGCTGCGCCCTGGTTGCAGGGTCCAGGCCGGCATGATAAGCAACCGCCTTGATGTTATTGGCGACCAGCATATCGGCCAGTTCTTCCGTGGTTTTGCGGTTCAGGGTGTAAATGATACCGCTCTTACCCTTATGCTGGTGGATGTATTTTACAATTTCCTTGATGGTAGCGTCTTTCTTCTTTTTCTGCCGGATCTCATAGTAGAGGTTAGGACGGTTAAAGGAAGAAATATAAATGTTCGGTGATTTAAGACCGAGGTTTTTTACAATATCACTCTGCACTTTAGGTGTGGCAGTAGCGGTAAGCGCTATAATAGGCAGCTTATCGGATATCTGTTCGATCATTTCCTTCAGGCGGCGGTATTCCGGTCTGAAGTCATGCCCCCATTCAGATATACAATGCGCTTCATCCACCGCGATGAATGAGATCTGCAGGTCCCTGAAAAAGTCCAGATTTTCCTGTTTGGTAAGCGTTTCCGGCGCCACATACAGCATCTTGGTTTTACCGGAAAGCAGGTCGGTCCGTACTTTCTTGATCTGGGCCTTGGAAAGGGTTGAGTTTAGAAAATGCGCCACGTTATCCTTACTGCTATAACCACGAACCAGGTCTACCTGGTTTTTCATTAAAGCGATAAGGGGAGAAACAATGAGTGCGCAACCGGGACTCATCAGAGCCGGTAACTGGTAACATAACGACTTACCTCCACCGGTTGGCATGATCACAAATGTATCTTTGCCAGACAGGATGCTTTTTATTATGATTTCCTGATTTCCTTTAAAGGAATCGAACCCGAAATGTTCGCGTAATGCATCCATCAAACTTTCCTTAACAACAGCCATTGCATTTCATTTTATACGGTAAACTCTAAAGAACTAACAAATGACAAATTTAGTTTATATGTTTTTTAGGGGACACGAAGTTACTTAAAAAAGTGCGGACGGGCAATATTAAATAAGTAGAGTTCCCTCGCTGGGTAAAAAATGATAAATTTGTAAATCGTCATGAAAAGGAATTTAACTATAGATATAGGTCAGGTTGCCAAACGCACAATAGCAGTGGAAGCATCAGCTATCAATGATTTGCAGCAGTTTATAGATGCAGATTTTGAAAAGGTGGTGGAATTGATTGCCAACTGCACCGGTCGCCTGGTGGTAACAGGTATCGGAAAAAGCGCAATTATTGGCCAAAAAATAGTTGCAACCCTCAACTCGACGGGCACCCCGGCGCTCTTTATGCACGCTGCGGACGCCATTCACGGGGACCTTGGCATGATCCGCCAGGAGGATATCGTACTCTGTATCTCCAAAAGCGGCACTTCCGCCGAAATAAAAGTACTCGTCCCGCTTGTAAAAAATTTTGGTAACGTATTGATTGCCATGGTGGGCAACACCAGTTCTTTCCTGGCTACGGAAGCAGATTATGTGCTGAATACCACCGTTGCCCAGGAAGCCTGCCCCAATAACCTGGCGCCTACCACCAGCACTACCGCACAGCTGGTCATGGGCGATGCCCTGGCAGTATGCCTGATCGAATGGCACGGTTTTACCGCTTCTGATTTTGCCAAATTCCACCCGGGTGGAGCATTAGGAAAAAAACTGTATCTCAAGGTGCAGGACCTGTGCAAATTGCACGAAGCGCCTAAGGTGCTGTTAACCAGCTCTTTAAGAGATGTGATAGTAGAGATTTCTTCCAAAATGCTGGGCGTAACGGCCGTGCTGGATAACGACGGAAAGCTCTGCGGTATCATTACCGATGGGGATTTGCGGAGAATGCTGGAGAAAAATGTACACACTGAAGCCGTTACCGCACAGGATATTATGTCCAGGAATCCTAAAACCATTCAACAGGATGAACTGGCCATCAACGCCCTGGAAATGATGCGCAACCATGATATCACCCAGCTGCTGGCCATGGATGGCGACAGGTACTGTGGTATCATACATTTACATGATTTAATCAGAGAAGGAATTATATAAAATGACACAACTAAACAGCCACTTTTACGTGGCAATAATGGCAGGTGGCATTGGAAGTCGTTTTTGGCCCCATAGTCGCACTGATAATCCCAAGCAGTTCCTCGACATCCTCAATACGGGGAAAACGCTGTTGCAGTGGACTTATGAGCGGTTTGCCCAATTTATTCCGAAAGGAAATATTTATGTAGTTACGCACCATCAATATACCGGCAAAGTAGCAGAGCAATTACCTGAACTGCCGGTAGACAATATTGTAAGCGAGCCTTCCCGGAAGAATACCGCACCCTGTGTGGCCTATATCTCCCATAAAATAAATAAACAGGACCCCGAGGCCAATATCATCTGCGCGCCCGCTGATCACCTGATCATGGATTCCACGGCCTTTACCAACGCCTGCCTGAACGCATTGCTGTTTGTGCAAAAGCACAGCGCCCTGCTCACGCTTGGTATCAAGCCTACCCGCCCTGACACCGGCTACGGCTATATCCAGTACGAGCCGCAGCAGGTGGCCGACGATGTGTACCAGGTAAAAACTTTCACCGAAAAGCCTAACCTGGAACTGGCTAAAACATTCATTCAAAGCGGGGATTTCCTCTGGAATGCCGGCATCTTTCTCTGGAATGTAAAAACCATTCTCGCTGCATTTAAGAAATACCTGCCTGAAATAGATGAACTTTTTGAGGCAAGTATCCCTTATCTCAACACCGCAGAAGAAAAAGAAGCCATAGAAAAAGTTTATCCGCAATGCACCAACATCTCCATAGATTACGGTATCATGGAGAAAGCGGATAACGTATATGTCATCCCTTCCAACTTTGGCTGGAGCGACCTCGGCACATGGGCTTCCGCCTATGAGAATATTGAGAAGGACTACCTTGGCAACGCCGTACAGGGAAAGAATGTTGTCGTAATCGACGCTACCAAATGTATGGTTAAGGTCCCTAACGAAAAGCTGGTATTGCTGCAAGGCCTGGATGAAATGATCGTGATCGATACGCCGGATGTGTTGCTGATCGCTAAAAAGGATCACGAGCAGCAGATCAAGGAATATGTGGCAGAAATCAAAAGAAACAAAGGCGAAAAGTATTTATAAGCGCATACTATGTCTAAGCTGCCCAACGTAGGCACCACCATCTTTTCCGTCATGTCGGCCCTGGCCGCGGAACACAAAGCCATCAACCTCTCACAGGGGTTTCCTGATTTTGACTGCAGCGAGGAGCTGAAAGCATTTGTAAACGAAGCCATGCAACAGGGCCATAACCAATATGCGCCCATGCCCGGCCTCCTGCAACTGCGCAATGCCATTGCCGCGAAAGTAGAACGCCTCTACCAGCAAAAGATAGATCCGGAAACGGAGATTACCATTACTCCCGGTGGCACTTACGCGATCTTCACCGCTATTGCTGCGTATATCCGTCCGGGTGATGAAGTGATCATCTTTGAACCTGCGTACGACAGCTATATTCCCAACGTGCTGGTTAATGGCGGAAAGCCGGTATTGATCCCGCTTTCCTTCCCGGATTACCGCATCAACTGGGAAGAGGTACGGCGTAAGATCACGCCTAAAACCCGCATGATTATGGTGAATACGCCCCATAATCCTACCGGCAGCATATTACAGGAAAACGATATTGCCGAACTGGAAAAACTCGTCGCTGAATTTGACCTGCTTGTTTTATCGGACGAAGTATATGAACACCTGGTTTATGACGGCGCCTTACACCACAGTATCCTGCGTTATCCGAATATCTTCCGCAATAGTTTCGTGACGTTCTCCTTCGGCAAAGTGTTTCATAACACGGGCTGGAAAATGGGGTATTGCATTGCGCCCCCGCATCTGATGCAGGAGTACAGGAAAGTGCACCAGTATCTTTGCTTTTCAGTCAATACACCGATGCAGTACGGGCTCGCCAGGTTTTTGGAAACGCCTGCCCACTACCTGGAATTACCGGCGTTCTACCAACAGAAAAGAGATTACTTCCTGGCGTTGATGCGCGACACGCGTTTTACGCCGTTACCCAGCCAGGGCAGCTACTTCCAGCTGATGAAGTACGACAGGATATCTGATGAAGGAGATAAAGCATTCGCCACACGCATTACCCGCGAGTTTGGCGTGGCCGCTATTCCGGTATCCGCCTTTTATGAAAACGGCAAGGACGACCATGTGGTAAGATTCTGCTTTGCAAAAAAGAACGAAACCCTGGAAGCTGCCGCAGCGCGTTTGGCAAAGATCTAAACTGATTATAAAACGAAAAGGAGGCTGTTAATAACCTACCGGACAATCACCCCTAAAAAGATTATCCGGACCGGTTAATAACGCCTCCTTTCTTATTTGAACACAGACATTCCCTGGATATAAAAGGCAGTGTGGATTATACCGCTACTGCTTCATTTTCAAGTTTTCCTTCCAGGATCAGGGTATGATCCATAAAGTTCACCAGGCCGGTTTCCACATCATAGGAAGCACCGATAATACCGATTTCACCTTTGAGGATCATTTCGCGCAGGATAACGCTTTGTTCCATGATAGCCTGTACGGAACGCTCCACGTGAATCCTGGAAACAGCTTCCACGAATTCAGGGTTGTGGGAATTCCTTTCTCCCTTCACGTCCTTTACGGCAAATACTGCCGGGGTGATTTTACCCAGCAAAGCGGTCAGGTTACCCAGTTCCACCGCATCGCAGGCGCCCTTGATAGCGCCGCATTTGGTGTGGCCCAGCACTACGATGAATTTGGAGCCTGCTACCTTGCAGGCATATTCCAGGCTGCCCAGCACATTTTCAGAGATAACGTTACCTGCCAGGCGGATACTGAAGATATCGCCCAGGCCCTGATCGAAGATCAGCTCCGCGGATGTGCGGGAGTCCATGCAGCTTACGATTGCCGCCATCGGCCACTGGCCGTTGGAAGTTTCATTCATCATCTGCAGCAGGTTACGGTTGATACGCAGGTTTTCCACAAAACGGAGGTTACCGGCTTTGAGTAATTCCAGTGCCTGTTGCGGAGTAATTTTTGCCTGTGCTTCTTTATTGAGTGTTTTCATTTTTTTCACGTTTAATCTGTTAGTTAATAATGAATGATGAAGGGCATGGCTTCCGTGTTTTCTCCTATCATCATTATGCATCTTTAGTTCAGTTGTAATTCCTTCAGTAAGTCGTTATGATTACCTGACGCAATCGTGTGTACGTGGCCGTTAGTAATGCGGGCCTGTTGTTCGCTGGTCAGGGAAGGGCTGTTCTGAATTTTGTACACCTCCTTGAATCCTGTCAGTACCACATGTATATTTTTCTGCGGCGCTTTGATCTCTTTGAACTCCCTGATGGTCTGCAATACATCGTAATCGATATAGGCCGTCTTATTGGCGTCGATGATCACAGTGGTATTGGCAGGCAGGTGGTCCAGGGTGAGCAGGATGCTGGCTTTGTTGAGGAAGGATACTTCCTGCGCCAGTTCGAGCCTGATGCTGTCGCCGGACTGGTATTTCTCTTTTCTGAAATAGTAAGAGCTTTTCATGTTTCCGCGCAGGATAGCCAGCACGCTTACGGCCATACCCAGGGCAATACCGATCAGCAGGTCAGTAAATACGATAGCCACTACGGTTACCACGAAAGGCACCCATTGGTATTTACCGTTTTTGAACATTTCCCTGAAGATGGAAATCTTACAGAGCTTATAACCAGTTACCAGCAATACTGCAGCGAGGGTGGCCAGCGGGATCATATTCAGGAAAGGGGCAATCAGCGCGGTACATACCAGCAGTAATACCCCGTGCGTCATGGTGGACAGCTTGGTGCGGCCGCCGGCATTGATGTTGGCGCTGGAGCGCACAATTACTGAAGTAATGGGCAGGCCGCCAATCAAACCGCTCACAATGTTCCCGATACCCTGGGCTTTCAGCTCCCGGTTAGGAGAGGTGTGGCGTTTCAGCGGGTCCAGCTTGTCAGTGGCTTCCACGTTCAGCAGGGTTTCTACGGATGCAACAATTGCTACAGTTGCTGCGGTGATCCATACCTCCTTATTGGTGATAGCGGAAAAATCCGGGAAAGTAAACTGTGCGATAAAATCGTTGAAACTTTCCGGTACCGGCAATCTTACCAGGTGGTTGTCGCCCAATGCCAGCACGGCGCTACCGGAAAAGGCCATGTTCAGCAGGATACCTGCAATTACGGCCACCAGTGGCGCCGGCACGACGCTGACTTTGGGTACTTTGCTCCAATACAGAATAATAAAAATTGAAACGATGGTTATAATGGTAGCCCCAAGGCTGATATGGTTTAAGGCAGCAAACAGTGTGTTTTCCGCATCTATGAATTCATAGGTGCTTTCACTGCTTTTATCGTATCCAAAAGCATACGGCAGCTGTTTCATGATAATGATGATACCGATGGCCGTCAGCATACCCGTGATCACGTTGGACGGGAAGTAGTTGGCCACGGTTCCGGCTTTCAGCAGGCCGAAGGCCAGCTGTATGGCGCCGGCAATCACCACACTTAACAGGAAGATGTCAAAAGCCCCCAGTTTCGTAATGGCCGCCAGTACTACGGCAGTCAAACCGGCTGCTGGTCCGCTCACACTAAGATTGGAACCACTGAAAAAGCCGATCACGATACCGCCGATGATACCGGCAATCATACCGGAAAAGAGGGGAGCGCCCGATGCCAGGGCTATACCCAGGCAGAGCGGTACAGCAATAAGGAATACCACAAGACCTGCGGAGAGGTCGCCTTTTATATTCGAAAAGATGGAAGTCTGTTTGTTCATGGCATTAGATTTTTCACTTTAGGGATCGAGCTTCCGGATAGCAGCACACGCAGTACTGCAACCGTGGAAGTGTACCTACAGGAATAATGAGCTACATGGAACGGACACAACGCCCGGGTATGCACACAGGTACGGTAACGCCGTACAGGTATGGACACAGGTTGTCCGCGTAGCGACAAATAAGCGTTAAATAAAAACTAATTGATTAGGACTGTACGTTAGCGTGCTTGTACAGTAATGTTGTACTATGTATTAAGATCAGGCAGAGATGCCGTTCGGAGGGGGGCAGTGTATCTCCTGGGAAGGACTACTTGGAATATCCTCGTTGGACAGGAAGCGATTGAGCGTTAATTCGAGTAACGGATTCCCTCGTAAGAGGTCATCCGCATGATGGCAGAACTTGAGTTCCTTGGCGAGTTTTAAATGGTCGCCACCTTCAACCGGATGTTCTTCGACAATCTGGTTATTGAACAGTATTTTTCCCACCTCCTTTATCGGGAGGAATTGAGACACCATCAGTGCCAGCAGAAATATACCTATAACCCTTTTCATCTCGAAATCTTGAATGGAAGAAATTAATGACAATTTGCAACCATCGCGTCGTCAATACATGTGTTTACGTCCGATACAAATGTAAATTAGCTAGTTGAGAAATAATATCACCCGCTAATTAAAAAAATGTTAAAGCGTTTTAACAGATTTTCATCCCTATCATATTACCGCTCATCCTAATTTTTCGGATTAACATAAAATAGCATATTTGGCTGTAAATCGAATACCAGTAAGGATTTATCCATTTTATGTGGGTAATATTTATAGCAAGTTATTTTGTTTTCTATGGTATTGTGTATTGCATAGTAGTGTAAAAGTCGTATGTTTGTATCGTAAAGTTGAAAATAGCTGTTACAACTAACCACCATTAACAAAATAAAAGCTCACTTGCCATGAACATCGACAACACACAATCACAGATGAGAAAGGGCGTGCTGGAGTTTTGCATCTTGTCCATTATCAAGCAGGGAGAAGCTTATCCATCTGATATAATAGAAAAGATGAAAGAAGCTAAACTGGATATACTGGAAGGCACCTTATATCCATTGCTGACAAGACTCAAAAACGCGGAATTGCTTACATACCGCTGGGTAGAGAGCAGCTCCGGGCCTCCCCGCAAATATTTTTCCATGACCGAAAAAGGAGAAGTCTTCTATAAGGAATTGGAAAGCACCTGGAACGAACTGGCCAACGCCGTTCACCAGCTGACACAAAACAGTAGTACCATTTAATCAACCTTTTACCTAAGACCTAAACCCAAAAAAAATGAAAAAGATTATTAACATAAACCTGTCCGGCAGACTGATTCCCATCGAGGATAGCGCCTACGAGGTACTTCGCCAGTACCTGGACAGCCTTAAGCGCTATTTTGCGAAAGAGGAAGGTGGCGACGAGATCGTGACGGACATTGAAGCCCGTATTGCCGAACTGTTCAACGATAAATTGAAAAATGGCGCCCATTGCATCACCGACGCGGATGTGGAAGCGGTAAAGCTCTCCATGGGTACGCCGGAGCAGTTTGATGACGAAGCGCCTAAAGACCAGCAGCAGGCCTTTACCGGCGCTGACTACAAAGACCGTCCGCGTAAGCGCTTCTACCGCGATCCGGAAGATAAAGTGGTGAGCGGTGTATGCGGTGGCCTCGGCGCTTACTTCAACATAGACCCCGTGGTATTCCGTATCATCTTCACCCTCCTGGTACTGGGCTCCTTTGGCGCCGCCGCCATCGTGTACATCGTGCTGTGGATTTCCGCTCCCTATGCGGAAACCGCAGCCGAAAAGCTGGAAATGAGGGGGGAGCGGGTAGACCTTAATAATATCCGTACCACCGTGCAGGAAGAAATGCATAACGTAAAAAACCAGTTTGCCAAAGCGGGAAATGATATTAGAAATTTTTCTCAGGGCCGCGGAAGGCAAATAGGTAACGATGTGGAAAGGTTCTTCCTGAGCTTTTTCAGGGGTTTGGGAAAGGTAATCGTAGCTATCACCAAAAGCTTCTTTATCTTCTTTGCAGTGGTGATCCTGTTCTGCCTGATTGTAGCAGGTATTGCCCTCATCGTTTCTTCCGCGGCCATTCTTCCTTTGCAGCACCTCGTCTTCGCTAATACGACACAGGTGGTGATGTTCTGGGGTAGCGCAGGGTTGCTCCTCGGTATCCCGGTACTGGCCCTGGTGATCTTCCTGGTGCGCAAGGCTACCGGCGCCCGGCAGTCCGCCCGCTTCATAGCGCCCACCCTCGCATTCCTCTGGATCATAGGATTGGTAACCGCAGCCGGCCTGGCCTCTTCCTTCGTAAAAGCGTTGCGCAGAAGCACCATGACTACGGAAGTCTTTAACGTAGCCCAGCCAAAAAGCGGAAAGCTCCTCGTAAAAGTGGCAGACAAGGATTATATCTACCATGAGGATGAAGACGTAGAATTCGGCATCTTCGACGAAGATGTACGCATCACGGGCGATACCACGGTGATCAACGACATCCGCATCCGCCTGGAAAAAAGTAATACGGACAGCTTCCAGGTGGAAGTGATCCGCTACGCCAAAGGCCGCACCACCGCTGAAGCCAGGATCAATGCGGAAAGCATCGCCTTCCAGTTGTCCCAGCAGGATTCCATCCTCTACATCCCACGGGGCTTTGGCCTCCGGGAGGGCTCCCGCTACCGCGTACAACGGGTAATTGTTGTGATCAAAGTACCTAAAGGCAAAAGCCTGGATGTGGACAACGAAGTGTACCGCGTCTTCTCCTTCAGGTCGCACAGCAAGTACGACGACGATTACTTCCAGGACCGCATATGGCACGATGAAGACGGCCGCAGCTCACTGGAAGTTGCCCCGGACGGTGAAATCAGGG
Organism: Chitinophaga sp. CB10; assembly: GCA_001870995.2. Classification (GTDB taxonomy): domain Bacteria; phylum Bacteroidota; class Bacteroidia; order Chitinophagales; family Chitinophagaceae; genus Chitinophaga. The sequence continues at coordinate 236,771 of MLAV02000003.1, read as the reverse complement.
AAAAGGATAAACCCCTCCCTGCCAATAAAGATTCATTAGAAACCAACTATAAATATCACAGCAGTTTTAACATTGCTTTGCCAGCCCCAAATTCCGAATCGGAGCCTGCTTAATGGCTTCGCCAAATCAATCAGGTAATCTTACTCAATTGATTGTAAGAGTGTTATAAATTAAACTATCGGCCATGCTGTCACATTAGTACAGCATGGCTTTTTGTTTACCGCTTATCGCTTTTTTCCCGATTGGATCATTACCCCTGCTTTTTAATGTTTAACTTTGCGCATTCGGCAACATTCATATTATTAAACAACAGGATAGGAACGGAATGCAGGATTCATTAAACATTGCGCTGGTAGGAAACCCGAATAGTGGAAAAAGCTCCCTTTTTAATGCTCTCACAGGTCTGAACCAGAAGGTTAGCAACTTTCCGGGCGTTACTGTCGACAAAAAGACCGGTGTGGCAAATATCGCATCCGGACTCACGGCCAACGTCATTGACCTGCCTGGAACCTACTCCCTGTATCCTAAAAGTGCCGATGAATACGTTACCTACGATGTGCTGATCAACGTCAACGCCTCCGAAGCGCCGGATATGGTCATCATCGTAGCCGATGCCTCCAACCTGAAACGTAACCTCCTCTTCTGCTCCCAGATCATAGACCTGAAAATGCCGGTGATCATTGCCCTTACCATGATGGATATTGCCCGCAAAAAAGGCGTGGAAATCGATCTGGATGGCATTGAGCGGGAACTGGGCGTGCCGGTGGTGGCCATCAACCCCAGGAAGAATAAAGGCCTCAGCGAACTAAAGAAGATCATAGACCAGACGGCCAAAGGAAACTACGCCGCTCCGGCCCGCGATTTCATCAATAACAACGCGCTGGCAAAAGAAACCATCGAAGATGTAAAGAAATACACCCTTTGCAGAAGCGATTACGCCGCGCTCCAGGTGGCTGTCAACAGCGACGAGCTGAGCTTCCTGAACGCCGGCCAGAAACAGGCCATCAAAACGGCCGTTCAGCAACACCACTTCAATAAAACGAAAGTACAGGCCGAAGAGATCATGCAACGGTACGCCCGTATCAAGCAGATCATGAAATCGACCGTGGTGGAAGCGGATCCGCTGCAGAAACAGCTCCGTTCCGAAAAAATTGACGACCTCCTGCTGCACCGTTTCTGGGGCTATGTCATCCTGCTGGTGGTGATGTTCCTGCTTTTCCAGAGCATCTTCTGGCTGGCCAGCTACCCGCAGGACTGGATCGAAACCCTCTTCGGCAACCTCGGCGGATGGTTATCCTCCACCTTACCGGAAAATAAACTGAGCGATGTACTCATCAACGGTATTTTGGCCGGTATCGGCGGGTTTGCCGTATTCGTACCGCAGATTGCCATCCTCTTTGGCCTGATCACCATCCTGGAAGATACCGGCTATATGGCCCGTATCAGCTTCCTTACGGACAGGCTGATGCGCCAGGTTGGCCTCAACGGTAAGTCCGTTATGCCGCTGATCAGCGGGGTCGCCTGCGCCGTACCCGCCATCATGGCCACCCGTACCATCGAAAACAAGAAAGAACGCCTGATCACCATACTGGTTACGCCGCTCATGAGCTGCTCCGCCAGGCTGCCTATTTACACCATGATGATAGCGCTGGTAATTCCGGATAAACGCTTCCTGGGATTTCTCAGCCTGCAGGGCCTTGCCATGATGGGCTTATACCTGCTTGGCTTCTTCATGGCTATTTTCATTGCCGCGTTGATGAAGCTGTTTGTCCGCATTAAGGAAAAAAGCTACTTCATCATGGAGCTGCCGGTGTACCGTGCGCCACGATGGAAGAACGTGGGCATTACCATGCTGGAAAAATCCAAAATCTTCGTGACGGACGCCGGTAAGATCATCGTCGTGATTTCCGTGATCCTCTGGTTCCTGGCTTCTTACGGCCCTGCGAAGCGCATGCAGCCTATCCACCAGAAATACGAACCGCAAATAGCGGCTGTACAGCCGGACACGCCTGCGGCCGACAGCCTGAATCACCTCTATTCTTCCGAAAAGCTGGCCAACTCCTATGCCGGGATCCTCGGTCATGCCATTGAGCCGGCCATTGCGCCGCTGGGCTTCGACTGGAAGATGGGCATCTCCCTGATTACCTCTTTTGCCGCCAGGGAAGTGTTTGTGGGCACTATGGCTACGCTGTACAGCGTAGGCGAAAATGAGGAAGACAATAATGCCACCCTCCGCGAGAAAATGGCCGCAGCCAAACGCCCGGATGGCACCAAGGTGTACACGCTGGCTACCGGCTTGTCGCTCATGATCTTTTATGCCTTTGCCATGCAGTGCATGAGCACCCTTGCCATCGTAAAAAGAGAAACCAAATCCTGGAAGATTCCTTTGTTCCAGCTCGTGTACATGACCACGCTGGCCTATATCTGCAGTTTCATCGTTTATCAGATTTTTAAATAAGGCTGCCCGATAATTAGGTACATTGCAGGAAATGTGATGTACTATGAAATGGCTCTTATGCTGCGCCGGTATCCTGTTGGCAGCGCCCGCACTGGCGCAGACGGATTCCGTACAACTGATGAAAGACATCAGTACCCTCGCCGCCGATAAATACGAAGGCCGTAAAACCGGTACCCGGGGCAACCGCCAGGCACAGTTCTACCTGCTCAAACGGTTTGAGGAAGCGGGATTACAACCCTATCATAACACCTACGAATACCCTTTCTATTTCAAACGGGGCGAAACAAATATTATGGGCACTAACCTCTACGGCTATATTCCCGGCAGCGATAATAAAGTGATTGTCATTTCCGCCCATTACGATCATGTGGGTATCGGCAGGCCCAATCAGCAACAGGATAGTATTTATAACGGGGCAGATGATAACGCTTCCGGGATTGGCGGATTATTGGCTATTGCCGGTTACTTTAAGCAGCACCCGCCAAAGCATACACTCCTCTTCCTCGCTACAGACGGGGAGGAAATGGGCTTGCAGGGCGCCAGGGCCTTTGTAGCGCGGCCTCCTGTACCCCTGGAAGATATAGTGCTGAATATCAACATGGATATGATTGCGCACAACAATAAAGATGAATTATATGCCTGCGGCCCCGGCGTATTCCCGGAGCTGAAGCCGGTGGTGGAAAAAGTGGCGGCGCGCAGCAGCATTAAACTGCTCATCGGGCATGATACCGGAACGGGTTCGGATAATTGGATCAATCAGAGCGACCAGGGTGCGTTTTACCAGGCCAGGATCCCGTTTATCTACTTCGGCGTGGAGGATCATGAGGATTATCACAAGCCTTCCGATGAATACCGGACTATCAATCATTCCTTTTATTACAGGGCTGTGAATATGATCCTTGGCGTAATCAGGGAGTTTAATTAATTTTTTTAGGGGGAGATGCTGGAGCCGCAGGCTTTACATCTCCCCCTAAATATTTATTCTAACGGCGCTATTTGCCGGTGCTTTACTCTTTCACTTTCGGGAAAATCATCCCTTTAAACTGGTTCGCTTTGTTGTAGAACCTGGAAATTGTCCCCAGCCGGTTGGACTCCGGCGCAGCTATCCTGCCCAGGGCGCTGGCTGGTACGCCCATATCCGTAAGGGCCGCCCGCAGCATCGGATCCTGGAAGCTTCCCCAATCGTTGGCATAATCATCGCCTGCCTGCACATCCGGCGTAAAACCGTCAAAATAATCGCCCTGGTTGGCGGAGTTGATGGATTGCATGTTAATGCAGTACATATCAATAGCCCCCACAGTAACGGCAATGAACCCTACCGGCTTACCGTAAGAAGTGCTTCCTACCATACGGGGTTTCAGGGAAGGCTTCAGCACATTGAAGAGCAGCTCGCTGGCGGAGGCAGTATTACCGGTCATGATAAAGCTCAGGTTAGTGAGCGCGAGGCCGCCGGTTGCGCCAAAATTGGTTTTAGCGTAGGTCGTGGCTTCGGAGTAGAAGATATCGGACCAGAGCTGGTTCGGATAATCCGGAACGGCCTTCATGGCTTTAAAGAACCAGTTGAAATTCTTATTGGTGACCCGGGAGTTGAAGACGGTGGAATACATCAGCTGGTTGCCCACGCTGGCCGGCGCCAGCTTATTGGCGAGGTATTCCGCCGTGCTTACGTACCCGCCGCCATTGTAACGGAGGTCAATAATTACTTTGGTTACGCCGGCCGTTTTGAAATCGCTGAAAATGGATTCAAACTGCGTCTTAACCACATCCGGCGCCACGAAGGAGTTGAACACGATATACCCGATCTTGCTGCCTCCGAGGTCATATACCTTGCTGTAGAGGATAGGATTGAGCGTGTATTGGGCTGCGGTAATGGTAGTGGTGAGGGTGTTGCCATCCGGCTTGGTAAATACGAAGTTGGCGGACTGGCTGCTGAACGCTTTGTTAAGCGCATCTTCCGTGGCCTGGTTGCCGTAGGTGAAGGAGGTGGTGCCGTTCACGGCAGACATCTGCCAGCCCCGCTTGATGCCTGCTTTATCGGCAGGGGAGCCGGGATATACGTACACCACGTGCAGCTCGGTGCGGGTTTGCCAGCCGATCTGGAAGCCCAGGTCGCCTGCATGGCCTGCCAGCACATCAGCGGTAGAACCGTCGTCCAGGAAGCTGTATTTATCCAGGTTGGCGTTCCGGCTGTTCTTTTTGAAGCCGATCAGCGAGTCGAACATCGTGTATGGACTGCTGTAGCTATCCGGTTTAAAGGTAGCCGAGTCAGGTACGGCATCTGTCCACAAATAAATATCCTTGAAAATATTGAATATACTATCGTTGGTAGATATCGCTTTGGACCCCGGGTTGGGGTTGTTGCCGGGGTTCCTGGCCATGTCCTTGCTGCAGGCGGCGAGCAGGAGGCTTATCAGGGTAGCGCCGGTCAGCAGGCGCCACAAAAGATTTGGTTGCATAAGTAAAGTTTAAAGCATGTGAAAGGTGTATTCCGTATATAGATAACGCTAAAGCTTAAACGATAATTATATGCCAAGGTTTAACGCGGTCCTGACGGGAATGAGTTTATGTCGTTGCCCAGTTCTTCCGGGAGCGTGCCGTTATTTTTCAGTGCTATCGTCACCTTTTCGCGCCAGGAGGCCTGCGCAGCTGCGTTCATGCCACTATGGGTATCGCGGTCAAAGGCATACTGAAGCCGGTTCATTTCCCGGAAAGCCTCAAGGTATTGAAATTGTATAACACTATCATAGTCGTCCCGGTTCAGCGCCGTTTGTTTTAATCGCTGCTTAAACCGCTCCACCACGAGGCGGGTGATGTCAAAATGCAGCTGTTCATGGGCCAGGCCATAGGTGGTGTTATTACCCGGTTTGACCCAGCTGGCGCTTTTTACAAAAAAGACCTGCAGCAGCAGGGAGATGTGGAGGGTATCCTTGTACACGCGGCTGCTCCCTTCGTAGGAAAAGCTGGTGTAGGAAACGGCTCCGCTGGGCCCTGAAAGGGGCGGGCGGCCTGTAAAATCGTTCCAGGAAAGCTTCCGGTAAGGCGCATAATAGATGGTGTCCGAATCCGGGGTGGATGGCTGTTCCTGGAAGTGGAAATCCAGGGATACGACCGTATGGCCGGCGGGCGTCAGCTGTTTGCCACGATGCCCGTTAGCGGCGGGCAACAGCAACAAAAAAAACAATATGGCAGGCACAGAAACCATGGATTTTACCGCCCTTTAAAATTAGCGCTTTTAACAATCCCTTGCCGCTGAAAACGGGCTTTTTTCCGTAATTTACGAATCAACCAAAACAATCGCACATGTACGGCGGAGGATACATTTTTGAAGAACCCAATAACCGGCAGGTGAGGGAAGAAATGCTCCATGATGAGCCGGAGAAGCTGGCTGCATTTGAAGAACGTATTGCCAGGGGGGAAAAGATAGAACCCGGCGACTGGATGCCGGCGGAATACAGGAGGCAGCTCATCCGTTTAATCGAACAACATGCTCATTCTGAGATCATTGGCGCTTTGCCCGAAGGCACCTGGATTACCCGTGCCCCCGGGTTCAAGCGCAAACTGGCCCTGATTGCCAAGGTGCAGGATGAAATCGGCCATGGCCAGCTGCTGTATAATGCGGCGGAAACGCTCGGCAAAACCAGGGAAGCCATGATTAACGACCTGCTGAGCGGGAAGTCCAAATACTCCAACGTATTTAACTACCCGGCCAAAACCTGGGCGGACGTTACCGTGATAGGATTCCTCATCGATGCGGCCGCTATCGTAAACCAGGTGGCTAATTCCAAAGGGTCTTACGGGCCTTACTGCCGCGCCCTGGAACGCATCTGCTACGAAGAAAGTTTTCACCTCAAACAGGGGCACGATGCGTTTATTGAACTGGCGACCGGCACGCCTGCCCAAAAGGAAATGCTGCAGGATGCGCTGAACCGCTGGTGGAAGCCGATCATGCACTTCTTTGGGCCGCCGGATAAAGCATCCCTGCACAGCGAAAAGCTGATGCAATGGAAGGTGAAAATGGCCAGCAACGACGATATGCGCAACCAGTTCCTGGATATGTATGTACCTAAGATATGGGAGTTGGGATTAACGCTGCCGGACCCTTTGCTGCGTAAAAACCCGGAAACCGGCCGCTGGGAATATTCCGATCCCGACTGGGATGAATTTTTCAGGGTGATCAACGGCGGCGGCCCTTGCAATGAAGAACGCCTGCAGGTACGCAAATGGGCGGAAGAGCATGGCCGCTGGGTACGCAAAGCCCTGATGAAACCGGCGGAAAAACACAGTTTGCCGGTTGCCTGATTATTTAAGCTCCAAATTTTTGAAACCAATCATGTCTTTAGATCCACGTGTAAACAGATTAAAACTAGGCGATCCCAATGCCGTAATAAAGGTGGAAGAAGGGGAGAACTGGAATGTGTACGAAGTATTTCACCAGGAAAAGAGAGGCGCGCACCATGAACACGTAGGTTGCGTACACGCTCCTGACCCGCAGCTGGCGCTCATCTTTGCCAAGGAACAATTTGCCCGCAGAAAAAAATGCGTAAACCTCTGGGTAGTGAAAAGCGCAGATATACTGGCTTTTGATGTGGAAGACGAGGATATGTTTGCCAACAACCTGGAAAAAACCTACCGAGATGCCAGCGGCTTCAAGGTGATGGAAAAGATCAACAAATTCAAACAATCATCCAAAGGAACTACTGATGTTAAATAAAGCAATTACAGACCTGCTCACTAAGATGGCCGATGATGAACTGATCCTGGGGCACCGGAATTCGGAGTGGACAGGTTTGGGGCCTGTTATGGAAGAAGATATTGCCTTTTCGAGTATGGCACAGGATAAGATCGGCCACTCGTGGGCTTTATTCCGGATATTGGAAGAGCTGCCGGAAGGCAGGCCGGCCGATTTAAACGCTTTTTGCCGGCCCGAAGCTGCATTCAAATGCTGCCACCTGGTGGAGTATCCGAATTCCGGGTACGACTTCAGCCTGATGCGGCATTTCCTCTTCGACCAGGCGGAGGCCGTACGTTACGAAAGCCTGCAGGAGAGCAGCTTTGAGCCCTTGCAGCAGCTGAGCAAAAAAGTAAAGGGGGAGCTGAAGTACCACACATTGCATGCAAATGCCTGGATACTGCAGTTAAGCAAAGCGGGCGAAGAAAGCTATGACCGTATGCAAACCGCACTCAATGAAATCATGGCCCTTGCCGCCGGCATCTTTGAGCCGGCCAGGGATTATGAACAGGCGCTGATCGACGAAAAGGTGTACCCGGGGGAAAAGGAACTCTATAACCGCTGGCTGGACCGGATTTATCCTGTGCTGGTAAAAGCCTCGCTGAACCTGCCGGACCTGAATGCCATTGCGCCTGCCTATGGCGGCCGTACAGGGCAGCATACGCCTTACCTGGGGCCGTTATTGAAGGAGATGGGAGAGGTGTTCAACCTGGATACTGCCGCTAATTGGTAATTTATGACACAGGAAATTACCATAGAAAATATTTATAATTCACTGCAACAGGTGATGGACCCGGAAATACCCGTACTAAGCGTGGTGGAGCTGGGCATGATCACCGATGTGGTATTGACTGCCGGCGGGGCCGAGGTGCATATGATTCCAACATTTGCAGCCTGCCCCGCCGTTACCTATTTGCAGCGCAACATCCGGCAACGGCTGGAAGAGGATCTGCATATACCCGTTACCGTTATAGTGGACAAACACATTGCCTGGAACAGCAACCGCATCTCCGAAGCGGCGAAGATAAAGCTGGAGCAGTTTGGAATTGCGCCGCCGAAGCGGCTGGCAGGGGAGGTGAGCGAGGAGCTGTTCGTGGAAGTACCCTGCCCGCATTGCGGCAGTACGGATACCTATCTGCGGGCCCCTTTTGGGTCCACGCTTTGCCGGGCTATACATTTTTGTAAATCGTGCGGACAGATATTTGAACAGTTTAAGCCGCTGGAATAAGCAGGATTAACGGAAATGCCTATTTTTACATGCATTAGTTGATATGCCATTGGCAAATTTATAGATGAAACATGAAGATAGGCTTGTATTTTGGGTCTTTTAATCCTATACACACGGGGCATTTGATCATTGCCAATTACGTTGCGTACAATACTGATCTGGATAAGGTGTGGCTGGTGGTTTCCCCTCAAAACCCGCTGAAGCCCTCCTCAACCCTGCTTAATGAGCATGACAGGTTTCACCTCGTGGAGCTGGCCATTAAGGATGAACCCAGGCTCAGAGCAAGCAATATTGAATTTTCCCTGCCTCGTCCTTCTTTTACAGTCGACACCCTGGCCTACCTGGGTGAGAAGTTTCCTACCCAGGAGTTTTGCATCATCATGGGAAGCGATAGTTTCCAAAACCTCCCCCGCTGGAAGAATTACACGCATATTGTAAGGAACTATCCAATCTACGTTTATCGCCGCCCGGGGCACGAAATCACAGAAACGCACGGCGCGCGCCTGGAAGTCCTGGATGCGCCCATGCTGGATATATCAGCTACGGATATACGAAAATGGATTAAGGAAGGAAAATCCGTCCGGTACATGGTGCCTGATAACGTGATCAACTACATTTCCGAAAATAATTACTACCGCTAAGCTGCCGCCTATTTGCCGTCATCCGGTTTATTGCGCACGGACAGCTTCTTGTGGCTGCCGGCAGGAGCGGACCTTTTCTTAACCAGGTATTCATTGGAATAGATCTTCAGCAGCAGAATAAACATGGAGATCAGCAGGGGGCCGAATATCAGGCCTATAAATCCAAAGAGGTTCACGCCTATCAGTACGCCGAAGATGGTAATGAGCGGGTGTACGTCCGCAATGCGCTTGGCCAGCAGGAACCTGGAAATATTATCGGAAGTACCCACGATGGCAAAACCGTAAATCAGCACTGCCAGCCCCTGGAATGTATTGCCGGCAGCCATCAGGTATATGCCGAGCGGCACATATACCGCAGCGGCGCCGATAACCGGCAGCATGGCGGTGAAGCAGGTGACGATAAACCAGAAGAAAGGCTGCGGCACGCCAAATATCAGGTAGCCCACCAGGGATACTACCCCCTGTATCAGGGCAATCAAAGGAATACCCACCGCATTGGCTATTACCAACTTGTTGAATTCCCTACCCAGTAGCTCCACATTTTCATCCTGCAGGGGAATATATTCGTAGATGGCCAGCTCCATACTCCGCAGGTTCACGAGCATAAAGTACAGGATAAAGTACAGAATGGCGATGGTTGTCAGCGTATTGAACGTGGCGCCCAGGAAGCCCGGTAAAAAAGAAGTGGCTGTTTCTGAAAACTTTTGCAGCCTTGCATCCGTGATGATGGTAAAGCCAATTTCATGGGAAAGCTTGTTGTTCAATGCTTTGGCCTGGTTGATCAATTCCGCCGAATTGTTGATGGCGTAGGAGATTTTTGCGCTGAGCATATTGATCAGGGCGCCCACGGGGAGCAGGATGATCAGGAAGGTAAGCAGCATCAGCAGGGCGGCGGCGAGGCCTTTATTCCACTTACGCTCTTCGGTGAGCCGGATCATCCATTTGCGGCATAATACATAAAAAGTAACGGCGCCAAGGAATCCGGGGAAATAGGTATAAAGCTTGGTAAACAGCAGTATAGCCAGGAACAGAATAAGGAGTAAAAAGCCTATTTGCTTAAGGCGTCCATTGTCGAGATAGCTCATAGTTTAAGTTCGTTATAAAAGTCTTGACCTGCAAATAACCGGGGTATCACTGGGACAACTCTCTGTTAAATATCAAACAAAATTGATACCTACTTGTTCTTGGAATAATGTTTGTGAAGCATCACATACGAAAACATAGATTTTTAAATTATCTCATCTTTTAAAAACTTTTGTTATGAATAATAGTTCAAAAGCCGTGGTTTCTTTCATCGTTGGCGCTGCAGTGGGTGTTGCAGTTGGGTATTTCCTCAATTCAGATAAAAAAGATGAACTTGTAGGCAAACTGAGATACCAGGCAGACAAGCTGAAAGATAAATGGAAAAAGAAAAAAGATCAATTTGAAGATGCCCTCGAAAATGAGCTGGCTTAATTCCAATTGATTAAATAATACTGCATGGAAGAAAATTTCAGCGATTATTTTAAACAAACAGGCAGAGTCGCCAAAGATTACCTCGAAACGAGGCTGGACCTGTTGAAGCTCCAGGCAGCGGGAAAGCTATCAAAGGCTTTGGGATTATTCTTCTCGGTTTTGATGGCTTTTCTGCTGTTCTTTTTTGTGATTGTATTCCTGGGAATGCTCGTAGCATTCTGGATAGGTGAAAAAGCCGGCAGCTTTACCATCGGCTTCACCTGCGCTTCAGGAATGTTCATCCTGTTGTTTATCGCCATCATCGTATTTAGGAAACAACTGATTGAACGGCCTTTATCAAAGCTGCTGATCAATGTACTGATCGACGAGATCGACGATCGTGACGATCACGTACACATCAAGGACAAACCTGCACCCGCTGCGCCGGCCACTGAGGATCCGGCAAGGCCAGGCTATGTTCCCGATGACGAAGCCGTAGAGCACCAATAAAAAGCACTAATCAGCATGGCCAAAAAGAAGAAAATAACTGGTTTTGATGCACTTGAGCTGGAGGTTGCCCGGCTCAAGAAGCGCTCAGTAGACCTGGAAGATGTTTTATTGGAAAGAGTGGACTTCTTTCGGGACAACTTTAAAAAAATGGCCCTCAACAGCATTGTTCCGGGCAGCGCGAAACATTCCAACGTCCTGGGTATTGCCGGAAAAGTGGCCAAATTTGCCTGGGAAAGCGGGAAGTTCAAAAATTTTGCAACCGGCGCGCTCATCACCGCCCTGGAATTTTTCGGGGTACAGATGGGGATTAAGTTGTTTAATAAGTTTGCCCAATCGCGGAAGAAGAAAGATGCGCCGCAGGAAGATTTTTAACGGGGCTTTAGGCTGCGGGGAACAGTATCAGCTACCATGGTGGTACAGGTAATCGGCTTGTAGCCTAGCACAACTACAGGCCCGCCGGGGTTTTTTAAAGTATCTGCCGGCAGCGTCAGATAATCCGCCATCCTGAACAGGAAATCCTTCTTTTTATGCTCCCTCGGCCCCGCTTCGAAACGCATGGCGCTTAAAACCCTGTATATCTCCGGTTCAAATTGTCCTGAAAATGCATCACTAACGAGGACAATATCTGTAACAGTTCCATCTTCCTTTATCGTATAACTGGCATGTACGGTGCCGGGGACCTGCGCCTCCTGCAACGGCCGCGGATACCTGATATGCTTCAGCAAGTAGGTATGAATGGCTGCGCCGGTCCTGGGTAATAGCTTTACCTGTGCGGATACGGGGTAAGCATATACCGCCGCTGCCATAAAAACAGATAGTATAGGAATTATCAGCAAACGCATAGTACACTTTTTTACCCCCAAACCTTCGTACCCTCGCTACAGTTAGCGCAGATATCGATATTTTTCCGGGATTCCAGGATCTCACTACGGAAACGGATATACTCTTTATTATGCCATAGTTTCTTAAAAGATTCCTTTTTCAGGTTACCCAGGCGGTGCTGGGCATCTTTATCGAAGCAGCAGGGTACTACCAGGCCATCCCAGGTTACAACAGGGGAGTGCCAGAGGCGCCAGCAATGGTTACCCAGCTTGTTCTTGATGGTATAGGTGCCATCTTCATTACGGTGGTAACGGGAGTATTTATCGATTGTAGGAATCAGGCGGTTGCCTTCCTCGTAATCGTACACCTGCGCGGTTTTGAACCGTACCTGGTCCACGCCGATTTCCTTTGCCAGCTGCTTGATCTCTTCAATCTGGTGTTCGTTGGGCTTTACCACGAGGAACTGGAAGAAGACAAATGGCTTGGTGGAGTTCAGTTCCTTTTTCCACTTCACGATGTTTTTAGCGCCCTGGATCACTTTATCCAGCTGGCCGCCTACCCGGTATTGGGTGTAAACATCCTGGGTGGTGCCGTCTATGGAAATGATCAACCTGTCGAGTCCACTTTCCACCGTTTTTTTGGCGTTGGCATCGGTGAGGTAATGCGCGTTGGTAGAGGTAGCGGTATAAATACCTTTATCGGAAGCGTACTTCACCATGTCCAGGAATCCCGGGTTGAGGTAGGGCTCTCCCTGGAAGTAAAAGATGAGGTAGAGCAGTTCCTTATGTATCTCGTCGATGGTTTGCCTGAAAAAGTCCTGCTGCAACATGCCGGTAGGGCGTGTGAAAGCGCGCAGGCCGCTGGGGCACTCGGGGCAGCGCAGGTTGCAGGAGGTGGTGGGTTCGAAAGATATGGAAATAGGATATCCCCATTGAACTGGCTTTCCGGTCCATTTGCTTGCAAAGTAACTTCCCAGCACCTTTCCGGCGTTTAACGCCCGTTTAAAAGTGAACTTGGAAAGGAGGTTCAGGGTATCATTCAGGTTAAAATCCGGCATAAAAATTCACTTGACCTTTGTAAAAGTAAGCCCTTTAAACAAATTATAACCTATAATTGCGATAAAATTAAGTCCGGAGCTATTGCGGTGTCACACCCGGATTCCCTGCAACTAACATCGAATTACGTGAAAAAAAATGCGCTGATATTTACAATTATACTTTTGACCCTGGCTATGGTGGTTGTCCCCTTTTGGTATTTCTGGTTCAGGGATGAAGATGAGGTGAAGTTTGTCAGGTATGATGAGTTTGGTATAGATATGCCCGTGAATTACAAGATTCATGGCATCGATGTGTCCAAATTCCAGAAGAATATTAACTGGAAGGCGGTAAAGCAGATGAAGGTGGACAAAATTCGTATGTCCTTTGCGTTTATAAAGGCCACGGAAGGCATTACCCGCCAGGACGAAGCGTTTCAGCGCAACTGGGTCAATGCCGGCAAGGCCGGCCTGATACGGGGGGCCTATCATTTCTTTTATTCCACCCGCGATCCTATCAAGCAGGCGATCAATTTCCAGAACGTGGTAGACCTGCAATCGGGCGACCTGCCGCCGGTGCTGGACATAGAAACCTCCAATAACCAGCCGGCCGCGGTGATCCGCAGCACGGCCAGGATATGGCTGGAGGAAATGGAAAAAGCGTATAAAGTGAAGCCTATCATCTATACCAACATACATTTTTATGAAACGTATCTTGGAGATGAATTTGATGACTATCCTTTGTGGATAGCGCATTACTACCAGAAGGAGCGGCCTGCATCCAAGCGGAGCTGGGTCTTCTGGCAGCACAGTGATATCGGCAGGGTAAACGGTATTCGAACGACAGTAGATTTCAACGTATTCAAAGGGGACAGTGCCGCACTGGCGAAACTGCTCATCCCATAACAGCAGCATCATGGAAGAAGAAAAACAACCAGAACAGATGCCTCCGGCCCCTCAGCCACCTGCACCGCAGGAGGAGAAACCGCCGTTTGATCTTGAATTACTGATGTACTTTATCAAAATCATCCGAACGGTTTTCGTTGGGTTATTCTGGATGCTGGTAAACATATTTCTGGGCCTTTACCTTGGCTTTGCCGTGCCGGAAGAATCGACCCCCGGCCGTTTGATTTTCTTTTACGCGTGGCTAATTTTCTCCCTAACCCTTTTTATTTATTATATCTGGAAAATGTGGCGTAAAAAGGAGAAAGCGCCCTGATTACTGCACTACATTGCGATGGCCCAGTTCCATGGTCCATGCCTTCTCGTAGCGGCCCACGGCAAACTCCGTGTAGCTGGCGCTCATCATATTCCTGCAGTGACTCGGGCTGTTCAGCCATCCCAGTACTACGGCCTGCTCGTCCATATTGCCGGTAGCAATATTTTCCCCGTAGGTATTCCAGCGGTAACCCGCCGCATCCAGGCGGGAGCCGGGCGTGCTGCCGTTAGGCGCGTTATGATCGAAATAGTTATTTAAAAACATATCCTTACTGTGGAGGTAAGCCGCCTTTTCCAGCAAGCCGTTCCAGGTAAGGGGCGGAACTGCAGGCATACTTACGCCTCCGCAATTGCAGCCACGGCTGCGAAGTCCGTTTACGAGGGTGAGTAACGCCTTGCGGTCTACCCGGTTTTCGGGTAGGGTTACCGTATCAGTTACAGTGGGTGTGGGGGCAACGGGTGCAACCTCATTTTCAGTTTTGGAGCAGCTGCTGAAAATCACAATTGTCAAAATAGCAGCACAAATAAATTTCCCGGGCATAACCAGTTCAGTTAATAGCAATTTTGGTGAAATAGATACCGGGTTTTAAACAGGAACGAGTCAAAATTATGGTCGTCTTTCAGCGGAAACGGGTAAAACTATAAGAGGTTGATCAGAGGTTATGGGGTTAGTTGTGGTCAGTACATTTTAGTGTAAATCACAACGTATTTTGGTCGTTTTCTCTTTCGAGGCCCCAAAGATAGGGTGTAGTTATGAAAGTTTTATCCCAGGTTTTGCAAATCTAATGTTAACGCAAACTGCCATACGGTTGCAGTGGGGGACCAGTTGAAATTAACCCTATCAGGGCCAGCCCCAAACGCATGTGAAATTTTTAGCAAAAGTTAAACAGAAAATACCGTGTAGGGGAAGCCTGATTATAGTAACTTTGCAGCACCAATAAACAACCATATTTCAATTATATTTTTAAAATCAACAGGTTATGCCCGGATTTGAATTATTTGGAGCCGAGGAAAGGAAAGAAGTAAATGATGTACTGGAAACAGGTATCATGATGCGTTATGGTTTTGACGCTGCCCGCAAAGGCATCTGGAAAGCCAAAGAGCTGGAAGCTGAAATGTGTAAAAAGCTGGGCGTGCAGTATGCGCAGCTGGCATCCAGCGGTACTGCAGCACTTACTACCGCCATGGCTGCATTGGGCCTGGGAGCAGGCGATGAAATTATCATGCCTACCTTCACCTTTGTTGCCAGCTTTGAATCTATCTTTTCCGTAGGCGCTACCCCGGTACTTGTGGATGTGGATGATACCCTCACCCTCGATCCTAAAGCCGTGGAAGCAGCCATTACGCCCCGCACCAAAGCCGTAATGCCGGTGCATATGTGCGGCGCTATGGCCGATATGGACGCCCTGGTGGCCATCTGCAAAAAGCATAACCTCATCCTCCTGGAAGACGCCTGCCAATCCTTCGGCGCCAGCTATAAAGGAAAAGCCCTGGGCACCATCGGGGATGCCGGTACCTTCTCTTTCGACTTTGTAAAAACGATCACCTGCGCTGAAGGCGGTGGTATCGTTACCAACAATAAAGATGTTTATATCAAATGCGATGGTTATACGGACCATGGCCATGACCACATCGGGAATGACCGCGGCCTGGAACAACATCCGTTTATCGGCTACAACTACCGTATTTCCGAGCTGCACGCCGCAGTAGGCCTGGCGCAGATCCGCAAGCTCGATAAGTTCCTGGAAATCCAGCGCAGCACCAAGAAGATATTCAAGGATGCCCTGTCTACTATTCCGGGCGTGTCTTTCCGCCGTTTGCCTGATCCTGCGGGCGACAGCGCTACCTTCCTGTCCTTCTTCCTGCCGGAAGCGGAACAGGCCCGTAAGGCAGCAGCAGCCATGAAAGCAGCAGGCCTGGCCGCTTTCTATTACTATGATAACAACTGGCATTATATCCGCCAGTGGGATCACTTCAAACAAGGCCAGGTGCTGACTCCTTTTGCACCCGGACTGAAACAGGCGATGGAAATTTATAAAACGAAAGAATTCCCTGCTTCCGATGCCATCATCAGCAGGAATATTTCCACCCCGATCAACCTTTCCTGGTCCGAAGCCGAGATCAAAGAAAGAGCAGAGAAAATGGTGAACGCTGTAAAAAGCGCATTATAATGCATGGTAAAGGCGTAACCGGGTAAGCAACAGCTGCCCGGGTACGCCTTTATACTTTAAACATATAGCTATGAAGAAAATAGCATTGATACCTGCCCGTTATGGCGCCTCCCGCTTCCCGGGCAAAATGATGGCCAAGCTGGGCGATAAAACCGTGATACTGCGCACTTACGAATCTACCGTTAAAACCGGCGTATTTGACGAAGTGATGGTGGTAACCGACAGTGATATCATCTTCCAGGAAATAGTGAGCAACGGCGGTAAAGCTGTAATGAGCAAAAAGGAACATGAATGCGGTACGGATCGTATCGCGGAAGCCATGGAACTGCTGGATTACGACATTGTAGTGAATGTTCAGGGCGATGAGCCTTTCACCCAGAAGGAACCGCTGGAAAAATTACTCAGGGTATTTGAAGGGGAGGAAGGTAAGAAAGTGCAGGTGGCTTCCCTGATGCAGGTGCTCACCGATCCGCAGTCCATCGAAGATCCCAACTACGTGAAAGTAGCGGTAGACAAGAACTTCAACGCTCTCTTCTTCTCCCGTTCCGTGATCCCGTACCCCCGCGCAAAAGATGTACAGACCATCTACTACGAGCATATTGGTATCTATGCCTTCAGGAAAGATACCCTCATGAACTTCACCAGGCTGGAACCAACTCCCCTGGAGCTGGCGGAGAAAATCGAATGCCTCCGCTACCTGGAAAACGGTATCCCGATGAAAATGGTGGTGACGGAGTACATGGGCGTGGAAATAGATACCCCGGAAGACCTGGAGAAAGCAGCAAAACTTTTATAATAACATACTAACTAAGACGCATATATGAAATTCAGGAATTTTAAAATGGTGGACTATGTGGTTTACGGTAACGGATCTTTTGATCAGTTAGATGAAATCCTGGCCCCAAAACGGAATGGAGACGCTCCCATGATCTTCTTCGTGGATCAGTATTTCCAGGATAAGAAAGCATTTTTATCCCGTGTTCCTTTGCGTGGAAAAGACAAAATTGTAATCATCGATGTAACCGACGAGCCTAAAACCAAATATGTAGACCAGATCCGCGATGAGCTGAAAGCTGAATTCGGACAGGTATCCGGTATCATTGGT
The DNA here is from genome assembly GCA_001870995.2 of Chitinophaga sp. CB10. Classification (GTDB taxonomy): domain Bacteria; phylum Bacteroidota; class Bacteroidia; order Chitinophagales; family Chitinophagaceae; genus Chitinophaga. Next base: position 219,422 of record MLAV02000003.1, on the reverse strand, counting down.
ATTGGCGGCGGTTCTGTGATGGATATGGCCAAAGCGGTTGCGCTGATGATGACCAACCCCGGTTCCTCTGCGGACTACCAGGGATGGGACCTCGTGAAAGTGCCCGGCGTATATAAAGTGGGTATCCCTACTATTTCCGGTACAGGCGCGGAAGTGAGCCGCACCTGCGTGCTGACCGGCCCTACCCGCAAGCTGGGTATGAACTCCGACTTCACGCCGTTTGACCAGATCGTGCTGGATCCGTCCCTGACTAAGACAGTGGAACCTAACCAGCGTTTTTATACTGCTATGGACTGCTTTATCCACTGCGTGGAATCCCTGCAGGGCACTTACCTGAACGCTTTCAGTAAGTCCTACGGCGAAAAAGCGCAGGAGCTCTGTGAAGAGATCTTCCTGGAAAAAGACCAGTGGGACGATGATGCGGACGAAAAGCTGATGATGGCTTCCTATGCCGGCGGTATGAGCATTGCTTATTCCCAGGTGGGCGTGGCGCACGCCGTGAGCTACGGCCTGGCTTACCTGCTGGGTACCAAGCACGGCATCGGTAACTGTATTGTGTTTGATAAGCTGGAAGAGTTCTACCCTGAAGGCGTGGAAAAATTCAAGCAGATGGTGAAGAAACACAATATCACTATTCCGCAGGGCATCTGTAAGGATCTGACGGACGAGCAGTTCGACATCATGATCAACGTATCGCTGGGTATGGCCCCGCTGTGGGAAAATGCGCTGGGCAAGGACTGGAAACAGATCATGACGCCGGAGCGTTTGCGCAAGCTGTACGAAAGACTCTAAGGGGGCCGGTAAATATTTTTGGGAGAAGGCATTCCGTCGTTTCGGCGGAATGCCTTTATCTTTTTAACTTCAGCTAAAAAAGTCATGGATAATATCGAGAAATTGGGCCAGGAGCTGGCCCAGGTATTTTTTAGGATAGAAGAACGGAGGAACCACTGGCACACTATTTCGCGGGACCTCATTGCGACAACGCTGAAAGAGCTGGTGGCACGCTTTCCCATGTTTGACTGGACGGTAGACATCAATGAAGCCTGGCAGAATATGGAGTCCGTATATGTGATGTTTAATTACACAGCCAGCGGCATCGTGGAGAAAACGCCGAATGCCATTGTGCAGAAGATGAAAAAAGGAGGCCTGCTGTCCTTCTCCCAATCCCGCAACGGGCAGGTGGTTACCTGGGTGTCTTATCCGTATGTAGATGGAATAACCGAAGACGGGCCAAAGAACACGGTACTGCATACTGCGGAACCGGAAGAAGTGGACCAGGATTATATTCACCGGTATGTGGAGAAGTTCCTGGAGGAAATGATCAGCTGGGAAAATGACTCCCGTGAGGAAATCGGCTTTATGAAGAAACATCGTTAGTACGCAAATCCAATGCGTAGCGGGGAATTAAATTTGGATAAGGAGGAAGATTGTCATGTTAGCAGCCCTTATAGCAACCGTCATCGTGTTGCTGGTTTTAATATACCTTTTGTTTACGGCTAAAGCGCGTCAGCAACAGCTGGAATCCCAGCAACGGCAGATGCAGGAACGCGCCGTGCAGCTGGAATCCCAGCAGCTCTACCTGGATGCGGCATTGAAGGACCGGGAGCGCCAGTTGCAGGACCTGCAGGATCAGCTGGAACGGTTAAACGAAGAATACGCCCTGCAAAAAGGCGATCAGGGCCGGCTCCTGGAGCAAAATAAATACCTGCAGCTGCAGCTGACGGAAGAGCGGCAGCGGCTGATCCAGCAGCAGGAGGAATCCCGGCATCAGTTTGAGAACATCGCCAACCAGCTGCTGCATCGTATTTCCGGCAACTTTATGGAGCAAAACCAGTCCAAGCTGGATGACCTGCTCAAACCTTTATCAGAGAAGATAGACAACTTCCGCAGCAGCGTGCAGCAGTCGCTGGTAGCGGAAACTACCCAGCGTACGGAATTGCGCGCGGAGCTGCAAAGGTTGTTGTTGCTGAACCAAACCCTGACCAAAGAGGCGAATAACCTCACCAACGCCCTGAAGGCGGATACGAAGAAGCAGGGTAACTGGGGCGAGGTGATCCTGGAAAAAGTCCTGGAAGCATCCGGCCTGGAAAAGGGGATACATTATGTTACCCAGGATTCCCGCTATGATGCGGACGGGCAGTTGCGCCGGCCGGATATGGTATTGCACCTGCCGGAAAACCGCCGGGTGATCATCGATTCCAAGGTATCGCTCAAGGCTTATGAGCAATATTGCAGCGCAGAGGATGATACTGCGCGGCAGCAGTTCCTCAAGCAGCACCTGGCCTCTGTGAAGAACCATGTGAACGAGCTGAGTGCAAAAGCTTATCAATCGCTTTACAATAACACGACTGATTTTGTGCTGCTCTTCATCCCCGTGGAGCCGGCGTACGCGCTGGCCATCATGCAGCCGGATGAGGACCTGTATGATTTCGCTTTCCGTAAGCGCATTATCCTCGTAAGCGTACCGTCCTTGCTGGCAACGCTGAAGGTGATTGAGAACATGTGGAAGCTGGAAAAGCAGAACAGGAATGCACAGGAGATCGTAAAGCAGGGAGGCGCGCTGTACGACAAATTTGTAGGGTTCATTACTGATCTCGAGCAGGTGAACAACTACCTGGGCAAAACCCGCGACGCCTATGATGAAGCCATGAAGAAGCTCACCACCGGCGGCGGTAACCTGGTTAGTCGCGCTGAGAAGATGCGCAAGCTGGGCGTGGATAACAAAAAGAAGCTACCTGAAATTTATGTACAGGAAGCGCCGGAGGATAATGCCAGCCTGGAATCCGGAACGCAAACCATATAAGAAGAGCAGGAGTGGGGTGGGGCAATGCGGCTAGCAGGAAAGGTGGGAATCAGTTCCCTGCCTGCTGCCTTGCCACCTGCTCCTCATAGTTCTTAGGCACATGAAAAAATGACAAATAGAGTGTAGCCATGGCCGTGATACCCGCTAAAATGTAAAACGTCAGCGGGAAACGGCTGGCGTGGTTGTGGTAAATCAACGCAGAGCCCCATGCGCCCAGCCCAATACCTGCTTCCATAGCTATATACATGCTCGCCAGGGCGCGGCCTTTATACAACGGGTTGCTTAAATCGACCGTCCATGCTGTAACAGCAGGGGAGTTGAGGCCGGTGGCGGCGCCGTACAGCAATGCCGCGGCCAGCAGGATGGCAGGGCTCACCGCCAGGGCCAGCATGGTCATGGAGGCGGCCATTACCAGTGCTGAAATTTTCAGCACGGGAATACGTCCGTATTTATCGGATACCTTGCCTGCCAGCAGGCGGATACCCATGGAACTTGCGGTATAGAACGTAAAGAATAACCCCTTGTTGGTAATCCCTAAATAGGTACTGTAATCAGGAATGATGGTGAGTACAGCGCCATAGCTGAAAAACGTCAGGAAGGTCACAATCACCGGGCCCCATACCAGCGGTTCAAAAATTTCATCCCGGTGGATACGCAATAATGACAGCCGGAAAGGCTGTTTGTTTGGCAATGTTTCTTTCATCGCTCCCGTGAGGATCACCACGGAAAGCAGTGCGAATGCGGCAGACAGCTGGAACATCACGTTGATATTCCACCTTACTGCCACCCAGCCGCCAATGGCAGGCCCGATGGCCATACCGATTATAGAAGCCAGGCCAATCATGCCCATGGCCTCGCCGCGGCGGTTTGCCGGCACCAGGTCCGACACATAGGCCGAAGTGCCCGTTGGCTTGAAACCCGTCGAAAATCCATGGAAAAACCGCAGCAACAGGAAGGCCGCTACAGAGCTCACCAGCGGATACATCAGGCTGCATACTACGCATATCAGGGAGCCAAACACCATCACCGGCACACGGCCGATCGTATCCGTCAGCTTACCGCTGAAGGGCCTGGAAAGCCCCGCCATCAGGGTAAAGACGCCTATGATATACCCCTTGTAATCCTCTCCGCCCAGCTTCGTCAGATACGCCGGCAACTCCGGTATCATCATATTGAAACTGGCCGAAAAAAGGGCATTACTCAAACACAATAAAATGAATTGGAGATTGTAGATCCTACCTGTCGACTGGTCCATGCGGCAAAATTAGTAACAATGGTACAATTTTAGCGAAGTAAATCACCGCCGGCGCCCGGCGAACAAAAGCGGCCCCTTACTGTTAATATTAACCGGCTGTTAAATCATGATAAAATTCATGTGCCCCTGTTCCCGGATTCCGTAAATTTATAATAACCAAAAAATTCAAGGATATGAAATTAAACACCGGCCTGTTACCAGAACACACCAAAGAGGTTGCTTTGGAGTTGAATAAAGCTTTGGCAGATGAATTAGTGTTATATGCTAAAACCCGCAACTGTCACTGGAACATTGAAGGCCCGAGCTTCAGGGACCTGCACCTGTTTTTCGAAGAGCAGTATGAAACCCTGGAAGAATTCGGGGATGAAGTAGCTGAAAGAATCCGTGCCATTGGCCACTATGCCCTGGGCAGATACAAAGACGTGCTGGAACTCACTCACCTCCTGGAGTCTGAATATACCAACGACGCGAAGACGCAGTTAAAAGAACTGCTGGATGACCACGAAACCATCATCCGCAACCTGCGCCGCCTGATCGATGAATTCGACCAGAAATACAACGATAAAGGTACCAGCGATTTCGTGACAGGACTCATGGAAAAACATGAGAAACTGGCCTGGATGCTTCGTTCCTACCTCAAATAAGTATTCGATAACTCATCATTACGTGTTAGTTACAGCCAGATTGTCCGTAACTAACACGTTTTTGTTTTAATACGCCACGAATGGATAATAAAACAGACCTCCGGCTGGCCGTGCTGATCGATGCCGATAATATCCCTTATCACAATGTGAAGGGAATGCTCGAAGAAGTAGCCAAATACGGGAACCCAACGTTTAAGAGAATTTACGGCGACTGGACCAAGCCCACTGTAGTAGGGTGGAAGGGCGTCCTGCTCGACTATGCCATCACGCCCATTCAGCAATACAGTTATACTTCAGGGAAGAATGCCACGGACAGCGCCATGATCATCGATGCCATGGACATCCTCTACACCGGCAGGGTAGACGGTTTTTGCCTCGTATCGAGCGACAGCGATTTTACCCGCCTGGCCACCCGGCTCCGGGAAGCAGGCATGTACGTAATTGGTATGGGTGAAAGAAAAACCCCCAGCGCCTTCCGCTCCGCCTGCGACAAGTTTATTTACCTGGAAATCCTGCAGGTGAAAGAGAAGAAGGCGGAAGAAGGGAAATCCAGGTCCTCCAAAGAAAAATCAAAAGGCATCAGCAAAGCGGATAAGGAAGTGATCAGCCTCCTAACCTCGAGCATTAACGACATCGCGGATGAAGACGGGTGGGCCTACCTCGGCGAGCTGGGAAACCTGCTGCTGAAAAAGCAGCCGGACTTCGACTCGCGCAACTATGGCTTTAATAAGCTGATTCATCTCATCCAGAGTTTTCCCATGTTTGAAATAGACCTGCGCGACAGCGGTAAAAAGACAGGGAAACTGGTGTATGTTCGTAGTAAATAACCTGAACGCATATATGAACCGGGTAAGTGTTATTAAGGGCGATATTACAAAGGTCAGGGCGGACGCGATCGTCAACGCAGCCAATTCATCATTGATGGGTGGCGGAGGCGTTGATGGCGCCATCCACCGTGCCGGTGGCCCCGCCATCCTGGAAGACTGCCGTAAAATTGTAGCCCGGCAGGGCGGCTGTAAAACCGGCGAAGCGGTAATCACCACCGGTGGCCGTTTGCCGGCCGCTCATGTGATTCATACCGTAGGGCCGGTATGGCAGGATGGGCTGCACAACGAACCTGCCCTGCTGGCCAATTGCTACCGGAATTCGCTGGAGCTGGCCGCTGCCAATAATCTTCATAGCATTGCATTTCCGAATATCAGTACAGGGATTTATCATTTTCCTAAAGAGCTGGCGGCGAGGATTGCGCTGGAAGCGATTGCTGACTTCCTGGAAAAGGAGAGTAGTATTACAGCGGTTATACTTGTGTGCTTTGATGAGGAGAACTATAATCATACGTTGCATTATTACCATCAGTACGTGGGGCCGGAGTGAGATAGCCCCCCGCCAAAACCTTAGCCCTGAACGATATTCCCGTAATGATTATCAGCCGTTTGACACAATGTGTACCTACATAACAACTGCTTTGTTATTTTTGGCTTACTAAATCACAAAAACCACCATTAAAACAATGAAAAAATCAACCGTATGCAGGCTCCTGCCAGTAGTACTGTGCATGTCTGTTTCCGCCGCCCGTGCAACCGCGGGTCCCGGCCCGGTCCCATCCCTCACTATTATCCAGGGAACAACCACCAACGAGAAAGCCACTAAAATCTCCCTGATGGCTGTTGAAGAGGGAATGGCCAGGGAAATTGCCACATCAGCAGTGAGCGCCGACCACGCCTTTGCCTTTGCCGTACAAAAGCCCGCCGAAGGGTTCTATTACCTGACCACCAATCCCAAGGATAACGGCGCCCGCATCTACCTGAAATCAGGAGATCAGCTGAACCTGGAAGTGGATGGGATGAACTTCATTCAAAAAAGCGGCTCCGCGGAAAACAAGGCATTGCAGGCCTGGAACAAGGTAGTAGCGCCGGTTACCGGCCCGGGAAACAAAATGGATTCCACTACCTTCCAGTCATTTTTCCCTGCGCTGGAAGCTACGCTGCCAAAGGCGGAGGCGTTCAAAAAGAGCTTTACCTCTTCCAACAAAAATTTCAGCAACCTCATGAAGGTAGCCATGGAGGCGGATGTAGAGTATGCGGCCATGCGCTTTTTGCTGACGCCGCGCCGCATCCATCCTAAAAAAGAGGATTACCCGGCTTATTACAAAAGCATCGTGAAGGAGCAGAAGTTTTGTGATCCGAACGCGCTGGCCCTGGCCAACATCGGCGATTACGTACGCCTGTACACCACTTTCAGCTCTGTCATCATGGGCGAAAGACCGACGGGCAAACCATCCGCAAGCGAAATGCTGGCAAAAAATGTGAACGCCATCTGCAATGATCACATCAAAGCCCTTTTCCTCACCAGCTCCCTGGGCGCTTACAAAACCTTTGAGTCCCTCGTGGAAGCTATGGCCCCTTACCAGAAATACCTGGTAACCGACCTGGAAAAGAAACGCTACCTTGAATACGAGAAGTCAGTACGTAAGTTCTCCGCAGGCGAAGCCGGCTACAACTTCTCCGGCGAGGATACCAACGGCAAACAGGTGGCATTCAACGACCTGAAAGGGAAAGTGGTGGTAGTAGACGTTTGGGCTACCTGGTGCGGCCCCTGCAAAGCGGAGCTGCCTTACCTGCAAAAGCTGGAAGAAGAAATGGAAGGTAAGAATGTGACTTTCGTAGGCTGCTCCGTGGATGAAGCCAAAGACAAGGAGAAATGGAAGCAGTTCGTAAAAGAGAAAGAGATGAAAGGCGTGCAGATCTTCGTAAACGGATGGAGCGAAATAACCAAGTTCTATGGCATCAACGGTATTCCCCGTTTCATGGTGTTTGACCAGGAAGGTAAAATCGTGAATATCGATGCACCGCGCCCGTCTACCCCAGAGCTGAAAGCGCTGATTGAAAAGTTACTGGCTAAAGGATAATGGCCGTACTCATGGCAAAATCTAACAGTACCGGATAAATGATAACAGCGTACTCATGGCAAAATCTAACAGTACTGACTATAGGATAACAGCCGTACTCATTGCAAAATCTACCAGTACCGGCTAAAAACCACCCACAAGTACACTTACATAATAACAACTTTCCTCCAAATAAAAAGGCTACCCGTCCAGGTAGCCTTTTTAACTATAATGCGATGTGAAAAAAACGATGGAGGGTTATGCCTTAGCGTATTTAACCCAGGCATACAGGAACATCAGTCCAAAAACTATAATTGCCACTGGCGCCAGAAAGCCACCGATACTATCTCCAACTTTGTAAAAGTTGGTGGTGTGTACTACGTCTAAGAAAGTCATCATGGTATAATGAGTTTATTATTTCCGGGTGCAAATTAGAACTTTAGCCCCAAATTCCCAATCATCCATGCCCCTACCAGGCCAATAATTGCTGAATGTGCGCGTCCAGTCTGGATTTGGCCAGAAAATTTTTTTCCAGTTCGGTGGAGAATGGGACTGGCGTGTCGAGGCTGGCACAGCGCACCACCGGCGCATCCAGTAAATGAAAACAGTGTTCCCCGATCCAGGCGCTGATTTCCGCGCCAAAACCGCCGGTCAGCGTATCCTCATGCAGCACCAATACCCGCCCCGTGGCGGCTACTGCCTGCTGAACAGCATTGTAATCCAGCGGGATCAGCGTCCGCAAGTCCAGCACGCAAATGCTGAGGTGCTGATGATTGGCGGCATATTCCATGGCCCAGTGTACCCCGCTGCCATAGGTGATGATGGTAAGGTCGTCGCCGGACTGCACCAGGCGCGCTTTCCCAATCTCGATGGTATAATATTCATCCGGTACCAACCCTGCGATACTGCGGTACAGCGCTTTATGCTCAAAAAACAGGACCGGGTTGGGGTCCGCTATCGCGGCGCAAAGCAGCCCTTTGGCATCTTCCGGGGTGGAAGGGTACACCACCTTTAGGCCGGGCACATGGGTAAACCAGGCTTCGTTGCTTTGCGAATGAAACGGCCCCGCACCTACGCCGGCGCCGGTAGGCATGCGTATCACCACGTCGGCGTTCTGTCCCCAGCGGTAGTGTATCTTAGCCAGGTTGTTCACAATCTGGTTAAACCCGCACGTGACAAAGTCCGCAAACTGCATTTCCACCATGCTTTTAAAGCCCTGTATGGATAAGCCCAGCGCTGCGCCGATGACGGCGCTCTCGCAGAGCGGCGTATCCCGCACCCTGTCCGGCCCGAATTTTTCCAGGAAGCCTTCCGTTATCTTGAAGGCGCCGCCATACGCGGCTATATCCTGGCCCATCAGTACCAGCAGCGGGAATTCCTCCATCGACTGGCGCAGCGCCTCGGCAATAGCGTCAATAAAGCGTTTTTCGGTACTGGTGCCAATGGGGTAATGAGGCGCCGGCGCGGGAGCAAAGATGTCCGCCAGTTCCTGTTCGGTGCTGACTAACGCCGGGCGTGGCTGCAAGCCTGCCGCCACGGCCTCTTCTATGTCATGTTTAAGTGATTCTTTGATTTCGTGTATGCGTTCCTCTGAGAGGATGCCCTCTTCCAGCAGGAAGGCTTCGTATTGTGCTATGGGGTCTTTTTCAGCCCAGGCTTCCAGCAGCTCCGGCGGCACGTATTTGGTACCGCTGGCTTCTTCATGGCCGCGCATCCGGAAGGTCATTGCCTCTATGAGCACCGGTTTATTCCGGCTTGCGGCATACGCACGGGCGGAACGTACCGTTTGATATACCTCCAGGAGATTATTCCCATCTACCTGGACCCCCTCCATACCATACCCCGCCGCTTTCTCGACCAGGGAGGCGCAGCGGTATTGCGCGGATACCGGCGTGCTGAGGGCATATCCGTTATTTTCTATGAGGAAGATCACGGGCAGGTCCCACACGGCGGCCAGGTTCAGGGCTTCATGGAAGTCTCCTTCGCTGGTGCCGCCTTCGCCGGTAAATACGAGTGTCGCCCGGTTATCTTTCCGGAGCTTATGCGCCAGCGCAATGCCATCGGCAATTCCCAGCTGCGGCCCCAGGTGCGAGATCATCCCGCAGATCTGGTGCGCACGGTCCCCGAAGTGGAAGGAGCGCTCCCGCCCTTTGGAATAGCCGGCAGCCTGCCCCTGCCACTGCAGCAGGAGCTTCTCCAGCGGCATGTTACGCGTGGTAAACACGCCCAGGTTGCGATGCAGCGGCAGTATCCACTCGTCCGCATGCATGGCCAGCGTAGCCCCTACGGCAATCGCCTCCTGGCCGATGCCGGAAAACCATTTGCTTATTTTCCCCTGGCGTAGCAGTAACAGCATTTTTTCCTCTATCAGGCGCGGATATACGAGCGCCCGGTAGAAAGACAATAACTGTTCCCTGCCAAGGTTGGAACTGTCGAAATGCATGCACGGTAAATTTTGCAGGTTAGTTGCTGCCGCCGGCCAGGCCGATCAGCACGCTGTTGATGATGGTCATCACAATGCTGAACAGCAATGCCCACCAAAAGCCGTCCACCTTAAAGCCGGGAACCAGCTTGGCAGCCAGCAGGATGATAATGGCATTAATCACGAAGAGGAATAAACCCAGGGTAATAATGGTAACGGGGAAGGTAAGCAGCACCAACAGGGGCTTAACGAGCGCATTGAGAATAGCCAGCACGAGCGCCAGAATGAGTGCGGTAACAAAACTATCCACTTTTACGGCCGGTTTCAGCAGGTAGGCGGTAAACATGGCGGCAATGGCACTAACAAGGATGCGTAATAGGAAACCCATAGCAATAAGTAATTTAAAATAACGGTGTCAGTAAATAAGACCGGCAAGGCACCGGATAAATGGAATTTACTGCATTTATCCGGTACTCCGTTATTTAAATTACAGAAAATTGTCGGCATCACGATACGCTTTGATAAGCGCCAGCTCGCCTTCAGCGCCTTTTCCAAAGTTCCCGTGCTCCATTCCAAGGATGCCCTTGTAACCTTTCTGATGCAGGTGTTTGAAAATATTGCGGTAGTTGATTTCGCCGGTGCCGGGCTCTTTACGGCCGGGGTTATCACCGATCTGGATATACGCAATTTCATCCCAGCAGAGATCCATTACCGGTATCAGGTTGCCGGTATTCCGCTGCATATGGTAGATGTCATACAGGATCTTACAGGACGGGCTCTTTACCGCCTTGCATATTTCATAGCTCTGCTCGGCCGTGCGGAGGAAGAGGTCCGGATTGTCGCTCAGCGGCTCCAGCACCATCACAATCCCATGCGGCTCCAGGATTTCAGCCCCGCGGCGCAACGCGTCCACCACGTTGGCGGTTTGCACGCCTATCGGCAGGTTGCGCTCAAAATAGCCGGGAACAACGGTTACCCATTTGGCATTCACGCGCTTGGCAGTTTCCACACTCTGTTTGCAGGTGTTGATAAAGGCGTCTTTAAACTCCTGTTTGCCCGTAGTGAGGGAGGTTTTCCAGTTGTTGCCGGTATCTACCACAAATACGCCCATGGTCATGTTCTTCTGGGCCAGGAGGCTGCCTATCTTCTCCTGCATGGCCACATCCCGCTTCAGCATGCCGTTATCCTCAATGGAACGGAAACCCTGATCGTACATGTATTTGATCTGGTCCAGGAAATCGGCGCCGCCGTTGTTTTTAAACATACCGTCGTGCGGGGCATAGTCAAGGTTAAATGGCTTACCTGCGGTGGCAGCTGCTTTGGAGGCGGCCGTCGCAGTGCTGCCTATACCTCCGAGGGCCAGGGCGGATATGCCGGCCAACGCACCCTGTTGCAGGAAATTTCGTCTTTTCATAACGATGCAATTAAAAGTAAAAAGGACACCCTTAAATTTAAAATGTTTTGAATGTAAATGCTAACAAAAAGGAAAAAAATCAAAAAATCACTGCTTTTTTTGCGTTCATCACAAAAAATTTGAAACAAGACTTTCATTTTCTATCTTGACCAACGTACACACCCAATCTACTCAGATGAAGAAGTTTTATGTGACCTTATTGGCAGGCGGAATGCTTTATCAACCGGCATCTGCCCAAAAGGACAGCGAATACACCGCGTACGAGCAAAAGATACCTGGTACTGAAGTGCATTTTAAAATGGTGCCCATCAAAGGAGGCACGTTCACGTTAGGAAGTCCGCAAAATGAAAAAGGCAGAAAAGCCGATGAAGGCCCTGCCAAAACTGTAAAGATCGATGACTTCTACATGGGAGCCACAGAGGTTACCTTTGAAGAATACAACGAGTTTGCCGATCAGGATAAGCCGCAAACGGACATTCCGGATGGTATGACCCGCCCCAGTCCGCCGTATATCGACCTTACGCTTGGTATGGGCAAAGCCGGCGGCTACCCTGCCAACAGCATGAGCCAGTACGGCGCCCTGATGTACTGCCGCTGGCTGTACTACAAAACTGGCGTATTCTACCGCCTGCCTACCGCAGCGGAATGGGAATATGCCTGCCGTGCCGGGGCCAAAACTGCCTATCCGTTTGGCAACGACGCATCCCAACTCAAAGCGTACGCCTGGTATAAGGATAACAGCGGTGGCAAATACCACCCTGTAGCGCAACTGAAGCCAAACGCCTGGGGATTGTACGACATGCTGGGCAACGTACAGGAATGGACCATGGATCAGTACGACGAGCAGGGCGTAGCCCAGGCCGCCGCTGCCAACCCCTGGACCATGCCGACTAAAAAGTCGCCACGGCTGCTCAAAGGCGGTAATTACGATGACGACGCCACGGCCCTCAGAGCCGCCGCCCGCATCAAATCGGACCCGATGTGGAACGACCGCGACCCGCAAAATCCCAAGAGCCGCTGGTGGAACGCCGATGCGCCGTTCGTCGGGTTTCGTGTAGTCCGCCCCGTTAAGCAGCCTACTAAAGAAGAAGCAGAGAAATTTTTTGAAGAACAGATCGATAAATTCGTTGGTTCCCGCTAGTATTCACACCTTAAAACATCCTTTTATGGACACTGAAAAGAAACAAGAATTCCACGTTCAGGGTCGCCGCGATTTCGTAAAACAATCGTCCATGATCGCCGGCAGCCTGCTTGCAATGCCTATTCTGTCCAAAGCTACCTCCTTCGAGGGTTCCGGCAGCGCCGGCGTGATCAAAGTAGCCCTCATCGGCTGCGGCGGCCGCGGAACAGGAGCCGCCACCCAGGCGCTCAAAACCAAGGAGAATGTACAGTTGGTAGCCATGGCAGATGCGTTCCCCGACAGACTGAAAGACAGTTATGACAACATTAAGGAAGCCCTGGGCGATAAAGCCGACAGGGTCGCCGTTCCGGAAAAAAATAAGTTCATCGGCTTCGATGCCTATAAAGAGGCCATCGCCCTGGCGGATGTCGTGATCCTGGCCACCCCTCCGGGTTTCAGACCTATCCACTTCGAAGAAGCGGTGAAACAGGGTAAGCACGTTTTCATGGAAAAACCGGTAGCTACTGACCCCGCAGGCGTTAAACGCGTGCTGGAAGCCGCTGCGGTGGCCAATACCAAAAAATTGAATGTGGTGGTAGGACTGCAACGCCGTTACCAGAACTCCTACCGCGAACTTTATAAACGCTTCCAGGACGGTATCATCGGCGATATTACCTCCATCCAGGTATGGTGGAACCAGGGCGACCTCTGGGTGAAACCCCGCAAACCTGAATACACTGAAATGGAATACCAGATGCGTAACTGGTACTACTTCAACTGGCTCTGCGGCGATCATATCGTAGAACAGCATATCCACAATATCGACGTAGGTAACTGGTTCAAAAACGACACCCCGGCTACCGCTTCCGGTATGGGCGGCCGCGCCGTGCGCACCGGTAAGGACTATGGCGAAATTTACGACCACCACTACGTAGAGTTCCGCTATGCGGATGGCGTGGTGATGAACAGCCAATGCCGCCACTGGAAAGCCGCTGCCAGCAAGGTAGATGAGGAAATCGTAGGTACCAAAGGCCGCATCTACTGCGATCGCGCGCAGATCGTTGATGCAAAAGGAAAAGTGATCTACCAGTTCGAAAAGAAAGGCAACGAAAACAATCCCTACCAAACCGAGCATGACGAGCTGTTTGCCGCCGTGGCAAAAGGAGAGTACAAGTATTCCGATGCATTGCGTGGCGCGCAGGCTACCATGTCGGCCATCCTGGGGCGTATGGCTACCTATTCAGGCCAGGTGATCCACTGGGATAAAGCCCTGGATTCAGGCCTGGATATCCATCCGAAAACATATGCATTTGACGCCACGCCACCGGTAGTGCCGGGCGCTGATGGCTTCTATCCATATGCAAAACCTGGTATTACGAAATACGTTGGTTAATTATAATGATGATGGCAGAGCCGGGGTTTGGAAAAGGACACACAAATTCCCGGCTTCTTCCTTTGCATTAATTTGTAATTTCCCGGCATGAGGAATTCTATCATTGCTTGCGGAATAGTACTGCTGGCCGGTTCGGCCAGGGCGCAACAGGCGGCCATCGCCAAATGGGCAGCTACGGAAGTGCTGCAGTCCGCCGCCCTGAAAGGGGCCCATACCGGTATCTCCATTTACGAGCCGGCAACCGGCAAATACTGGTACCAGTACCAGGACACGAAATATTTCTCCCCCGCTTCCAACACTAAAATATTCTCTCTTTTCGCCGGCCTGAAAATACTGGGCGATTCCCTGCCGGCCGCCCGCTACCTGGAAAACGATACGGCCATCTTCATCAAAGGCACAGGCGATCCCACTTTCCTGCATCCGGATTTTACCTATCAGCCACTGTTGGCCCTCTTGCAGCAAACCAAAAAACAGATTTGGCTTGTAGGCGCCGGCAACGCCAACCGCCGCTTTGGGCCGGGATGGGCCTGGAGCGATTACCCGGACTACTACCAGCCGGAGCTGAATGACTGGCCGATGTACGGGAACGTGGTCCGCATCCGGCACTATGGGGACAGTGCCTTCATGACGCCGGACCTTTACCCCCTGGCCCTGCTGCCGGACGATACCAGCGCTGAGGTAGTAACGGACAGGGATGAACGAAATAATTATTTCTCCATAAAATATAACCGGAAGGACCGCTCCGCCTCCACCAACGAAGTGCCGTACATCACCGGCTCCATCATGGACCTGAAGGAAAGACTGGAAGATACCCTGCACCGGCCTGTAGGCGTGGCTTTAACGCCGCCCAAAGGCCAGTTTACCTTGTTGCGCAGCGTACCGGCAGATACGCTGTTTACCCCCATGATGCACCGGAGCGATAACTTTTTTGCCGAGCAAACCCTGATGATGGCCTCCGCGCTGCTATGGGACAGTATCAATACCAAACGGCTGATCAAATACGTAACGGATACCTACCTGGCGGCCCTGCCGCAGGAGGCCCAGTGGGTCGATGGTTCGGGGCTGTCGCGCTATAACCTCTTTACCCCGCGCGACTTTGTGACCGTCCTCACCGAGATGTACAAAGCTTTCCCCAGGCAACGCCTCTGGGAGATATTACCCACCGGGGGCAAGGGCACCCTTAAAAATTACTACAAGGAGCAGTTTGTACATGCCAAAACCGGAACCCTCACGGGCAGCGTATGTTTGAGCGGGTACCTGGTTACAAAAAAGAATAAAACCCTTGTTTTCAGCGTACTGGTGAATAATAACAAGGAGAGCGCCACGAGTGTGCGAAGGGCTGTAGAGCAGCTGCTGACGAAGATTTACAGGGATTACTGATAAATACAGGGTTGCTGAAATGGCAACCCTGTTATTTTATATTAAAATTGACAAGCCGGGTGGTATCCTGCGCCTGGTCGGACTCAATCAGCCCGATTCCGCGCGCGTAGTAGTTTACAGCCACCGTGCCTACCGGCAGGGTAGCGCTGGCCGTGGTGGCGCTGGCATCTATCTGAATGCCGATCACATCCGTATAGTCGTGCCCGTTAACCACTTTATTACTGCCTTTTTGCACAATGGTGTATTGCAGCAGGGCCCTCGTGCTGATGCCGCCTGCGCTCACGGTAATGGTATCGGACCAGGTGCTGCCGGCGGGCAGGAAGTCCTTCAGGTAGGTGAGCCGCAGGTCCGAAGCGGTATAACCGTCGAAACTAAGGATAGACGCTATTTGCGTGTACACCCCGTCCGTACAGTTGGAACACATAAACGCCGTACTGTCGCCCAGTTTACGGTACACGTTGCCGTTAATAGTCGTATCCCCGTTCACCGTCAGCGTGTACTGCGTGCTATCCCCGCCGGTACTCACGTTCAGGTACGTAAAAGTAGACCCCTGCGTATAAGGCGCATAGTCGCACTTTGAGTTGACCCCGCCCTCTTCCGTACTCATCTCCTTGCTACAGGAAATGAGCATCAGCACACAAAGCATGATGGTTCCCAGATAGAGGCCGGTCTTCATGAAAAAATAAAGATTAGGATAAACTATTAACGCATAAGTCCCGGTTTTTATTCACTGTTTCTGATATTTTTTTTGGGGGAAGATTTAGCGCCGCGGCTGCGGTATGGCCCCGGTATCAGCCACTTTGCGCCAGGGGCCTGCTATTGCGCCGGCGCCGCCTGAGGGCCCATGGCTCCTTTACCTGCCAGATGAAGCTGGCAGCGCTTATGTAAAACCGCCTTAATTGGATTTAAATGATAATGTATAAAAGATGGCGTTTTAATTAGACAAGAGGGTTTTAAATACGCTTATTTTTCGAAAATAATTAACAAGATTCATGATAACTTGATGGGAGATGAATTTGCTGTACTCGTAGATAAAGAAAGCCCGTTCATCTATAAAGTTTTATCACCCAAAATTTTAATTTATGGTTCCACGTTATGTGAAGGCAATAGCATTGCTATGCCTTCTCGGGTCGGTTCTGCAACCGCAGAGCACGCGCGCGCTGCCTATTTCTCCCTGGCAGCAGGTTAATCTGACCATCAGAGGAAAAGTTAAGGACATCAACGGCAATCCGTTGCCGGGGGTAACCGTATTGGTAAAGGATACCAAACGCGGCGCCACCACGGATGAAAAAGGTAACTTTTCCATTAATGATGTGAAAAAAGAATCGGTACTGGTATTCCAGTTTATCGGTTATGATCCGGTTGAACAGGTGGTGGATGGAAAGCCCCTGACAATCACGCTCAAGGAGAGTCAGAAAACCCTTGACGAGTATGTGGTAGTTGGTTACGGTACACAAAAGAAAGTGACCAAAACCGGCGCCGTTTCCATGGTAAAAGGCACTGAACTGCAGCAGTCGCCCAACGTCAACATTTCCAACTCGCTCGTAGGCCGTATCCCGGGCATTATCGCCGTTAACCAGAGCGGTGAGCCGGGCTACGATGGTTCCCGCATCTTCATCCGCGGGCGCAGCACCCTGGGCAACAGCAATCCGCTCGTGGTGATCGATGGTTTCCCCCGCGATGGCTTTGAGCGCATGAATCCGAATGATATCGAAAGCGTATCCATCCTCAAGGATGCCGCTGCCGCCATCTACGGAAGCCGCGCCGCCAACGGGGTGATCCTCGTAACTACCAAGCGGGGTAAAGGTGGTAAGCCCAGCGTGAGCTATGGCTACAACCAATCCTTCGTGACGCCTACCCGCCTGCCTAAAATGGCGGATGCGCCCACCTACGCGAAGATTGTAAATGAAATCCTGTCCTACGGCGGCGATGCGCCCCGCTACACAGATGAACAGATCAGGAAATTCGGCGATGGCTCTGACCCATGGCTGTATCCCAACACGAACTGGTACGATGCTACCATTAAGAAAGTATCCCTGCAGAACCGTCACGACCTCAGTCTTTCCGGCGGTACGGAGAAAATGAGCTACTACGTATCCCTGGGATCCCTCTTCCAGGACGGGATTTACAAGAACAGCGCCACCAATTACAAACAACAGAACGTAAGGGCCAACCTGGATGCGGTGGTAAATGAATATGTGCGCCTCCGCTTTGACCTGGCCGGCCGGCTGGAAGACAGAAACTTCCCGCCCCGCAGCGCAGGTTCCATCTTCCGCGCGCTGATGCGCGGCCGCCCTACGGAAAACGCCATCTGGCCTAACGGGCTCCCGGGGCCGGATATCGAATACGGCGATAACCCGGTGGTAACAGGCACTAACGCTATCGGCTATACGAGCGATAAAAACTATGTGGTAAACGGAACCTTCGTAGCCGTGGTCAACATTCCATGGGTACAGGGGATGTTCGTAGACGGTAGTTTCGCCTATGACCAGAATTTCGAATTCTTCAAGTCCTTCGTGAAGCCCTGGACGCTGTACACCCTGGACCCCAACAGTCCTGACCACGCGCTGATCCCCGGCTCCCGCGGCGTATCCGCACCGGAGCTGACGGAAAACTTCGCGACCGGTAAAAGCAGCACCGTCAACCTCAAGCTGAACTATACCCGTACCTTCGGGAAGCACTATGTCAGCGGTTTTGCGGCGGTGGAGCAAAGCAACATCCGCGGCGATAACTTCGGCGCGTTCCGGAAATTTTTCGTGAGCGATAAGCTGGATCAGCTTTCCGCCGGCGGCGACAAGCAAAAGGACAACAACGGCTCCGCGTTTGAATACGCCCGCAGGAACTACTTCGGCCGTATTTCCTATAACTACAGGGAAACTTACCTGTTCGACTTCAATGGCCGGTACGACGGTACGCAGAACTTCCCTAAAGGCCGCCGTATGGGCTTCTTCCCCGGCGCCTCTGCCGGATGGGTGCTTTCCAACGAAAACTTCTGGAAAGAGAACGTGCATTTCATGAACTACTTTAAGATCCGTGGTTCCTGGGGCCAGATGGGGAACGACAATGTGCCTTCCTTCCAATACCTCACCACCTACGCATTTAATAGCGGTGGCGTGATGTTCGGCTCTGATCTTAATAAATCGATTTACCAGGTGCGTATCCCCAACCCTTACATCACCTGGGAAGTGGCCAACAACTACAACGTAGGCGTGGAAGCCAAGCTCTTTAAGGAAAAACTCTCCGTGGAAGGGGAGTACTTCTACAGCAAACGCTCCAACATCCTCATCCCCCGGAATGCCGCCATTCCTGACTTTACAGGCCTTACCCTGCCGGACGAAAATATCGGGATCGTAAACAACAAAGGATTCGAACTGGTCTTATCTCACAAAAACGATATCAAAAAATTCCATTATGAAATAATTGGTACGATGACCCGTGCCAAAAACAAGATATTGTACTGGGCCGAATCCCCGAACGTACCCGCCTGGCAGCGGTACACCGGATCCCAGATTGAAGCGCCGCTCTACTACAAGGCCATCGGCATTTACCACACGCAGGACGAAGTGGATAAATCCATTCACCTCAGCGGCGCACGCCCGGGCGACGTGATTTTTGCGGACATCAACGATGATAAGAAGATAGATGATCTCGACCGGATCCGCATCGATAAAACCCAGTATCCTACCATGATCTATGGCCTGACCATGTCCGCCAAGTACGCCAATTTCGACTTTACCATGTTATGGCAGGCGGCTACCGGCGCCAGTCAATACATCCGTACGGAATCAGGGCTGATCGGCAACTTCCCCGAAGCGATTGTGAAAGACCGCTGGACGCCGGAAAACCCGAACGGCAGCTGGCCAAGAGCGTACGACCGTGACCGTGAGTATTGGGTAAACCGCCAGAACACCTTCTGGTACTGGAATACCAACTATGCCCGTCTTAAAACGCTGGATT
Source organism: Chitinophaga sp. CB10 (assembly GCA_001870995.2). Lineage (GTDB taxonomy): Bacteria > Bacteroidota > Bacteroidia > Chitinophagales > Chitinophagaceae > Chitinophaga. The sequence continues at coordinate 200,147 of MLAV02000003.1, read as the reverse complement.
TTGGCTACAACGTGCCCGCCGCATTCTGCAAACGCATCGGCATCCAGAACTTCCGCGTGTACTTCACCGGGCAAAACCTGATCACCATCGACAAGGTGAAGATCTTTGACCCGGAAGCACCACAGGGTAGCGGTCAGTATTATCCACAGACCAAGATTTACAATGTGGGATTAAACGTAACCTTCTAATCTTAAGCGCTATGAAAAAACTGCAATTATTCAGCTATATATGTGGACTGGCAGTGCTGGCAGTTACCATTGTTTCGTGTAACAAGGATTTCCTGGAAAAGAAGCCGCTGTCCGAGTTCGAGGAAAGTGACGTCTGGAAGGACAAGGGGCTGATACAGGCCTTTGTAAACGACCTGTACGTGCAAATGCGGCCCGGCTTTAACGAGGTAATGCTCAGCTCCATGTCCGACGAAAGCCGGTTTATCCACGATTATAACACCTCCCGCGTAGTGCAGGGAAACATGACGCCGGACGACCTCGGCGGGCTTAACGACTTCGCCCGCTGGGCGCCGCATTACAAAACCATCCGTAACTGCAACATGTTCCTCGAAAAGATTAAGGACGTGAAAGGCATCGACCAGGCGCTGATCAACCGCCTTACCGGGGAAGTGTATTTTATGCGGGCATGGTATTATCACATGCTGGTAAAGTATTTCGGAGGGGTGCCGCTGATCACCTATACGTTTAACCTGAACGGGGAAAACAGCGACTTCTCCAAGGTGGAACGCGCGAAGTTTACGGATTGTGTCAACTTCATTGCGGACCAGTGCGACAGTGCCGCCAAATATCTCCCCAACAACTACGAGGAGATCGACAACAAGGGCCGTGTTACAAAGTACGCCGCCTATGCCCTTAAATCCAGAATGCTGCTGTACGCTGCCAGCAAATTGTACAACGATCCCGGCATACCGGAAATGACGGCTTTAAACAAAAACGAAACCAATATGGCCACGGCATTTGCCACGCGCGCCTTAGCCGCGGCCGATAGTGTAATTAATTCCGGCCTTTATTCTCTCTACAAACCCACCGGCAACGGCACTAATGACTATGCCCGCGTTTTCCTGGACAAAGGAAATGCTGAGCTGATCTTTGTGAAGCTCTTCGATAAATCCCTCCTGGGTACCAGCCATGATAAATACAATGGCCCGAACGGTTACCACAACTGGGGCGGTAATGTGCCGATCGAAAACTTTGTATCCGGCTACCAGATGGCGGATGGCTCGGCCTTCTCCTGGGCGGATCCGGATAAGGCGGCGCACCCTTATGCCAACCGTGATCCCCGCTTTTATGCGACCATCCTCTATGACGGCGCCAAGTGGAAAACCCGGCCGGCGGACGCCCGGCAGACGGACCCGGTGGGCGTTATCCAAACCGGCCGCTATGAAAGTGCAAACGGGAAAGACAGCGTATGGGGGCTCGATACCAGGAATAGTACCATCGAAAACTGGAACGGTACCTTCTCCGGTTATTACCTCCGCAAATTCATGGACATCAACCTGGATGCGCAGTTCCTCAACGGCGATCAGAGCTGGATCTGGCTGCGTTACGCGGAAGTGCTGCTGAACCGCGCGGAAGCATCCCTGGTGCTGAAGGACTACCCGGAAGCCCGCCGCGTGCTGAACATGGTGCGTACCCGCGCCGGCATGCCGGCCACCACGCTGGATGGAGAGGAGCTGTGGACTGTCTATAAATACGAAAGAAGGTATGAACTCGCCTATGAAGAGCACCGCTTCTTTGACGTGCGCCGCTGGATGGATGCGGCGACCGTATTCAGCGACGATGCGAAAGGCATTGACGTGCGGGGTTCCTTTGTGCCTGGCCATCCGTTTAAATACACGGTGTTTACCATGCAGGAACGTACCTTCAACAAGCAAAACTATTTTGCGCCGATCCCTTCTTCGGAGCTGCGTAAAACAGATGCGCTGAAGCAAAATCCATTCTATTAATAGCTGCGCTTAAAAGAACAGGGGCTGGACAATTATTTGTCCAGCCCCTGTTTATTTTGGGAATCTGATAAATGTTATACCCCGAGTGACCAGCCGTCGCGATAGGTTCTTTTCACGAACTGGTTAGCCGGATCGAAGTTGGTGATCTTCATGTTAGGACCATCCCACAGCAGTTTGATATAACGGCCCGGGTAGTTGAATCCTTTGTTGTCCGGCTTCGGCTCGCGGACGTCGTAGCTCCTGATGGCGAGGTTGCCCATGAGGATACTTTCCGTCAGCGGACCGGCGATGTCAAACGGCGAGCTGAGCGCTTTGGCTTTGGCGCTGTCGTAGCCGGCAATGGCAGCGTTTACCCACTGTACATAGTGGCCTTCCGGTACGCGTGCGATGGTTTGCGGCACTTTCACCTGTTTGGTGCGGGAAGTAGGCAGCAGCTGCGGATCACGGCCGTAGGTGCCGCACATCATTTTGCCTTTTGTACCGATGAAGATAACGCCGTTACCGCCATCGCCCATTACTTCGTTAGGGCCCAGTTCCTCCGGACGCTCCGGCTGAATACCGCCGTCCATCCAGTGCATGGTGATTTCCTTACCTTTTTTGGTAGGGAATTTCATGATCACGTGGGAAGAAGGAGGGCAGCTTTCCGGGAAGTAGCCGCGTTTGAATTCGTCCACATACACGCTGCCGACGCTGGCTTCCACAGATGTAGGGTAGCCGAGGCCCAGTACGCGGAAAGGCGGTTCGATCAGGTGGCAGCCCATGTCCCCCAGCGCGCCGGTACCATAATCCCACCAGCCGCGCCAGTTAAACGGCACGAGGCCTTCCACATAATCTTTTTTAGGCGCAGTACCCAGCCAGAGGTCCCAGTTCAGTTCAGACGGAACAGGGGCGGTGGATTTAGGCCACTGGATGCCCTGCGGCCATACGGGGCGGTCCGTCCATACGTACACGGTATGCACATCGCCGATCAGGCCGGCGTTGTACCATTCCATGAGCTGGCGCACGCCGTCGCCGGAGGCGCCCTGGTTGCCCATCTGGGTTACTACCTTATAGCGTTTAGCCGCTTCCGTTAATTTGCGGGCTTCGTAAATATCGTGTGTGAGCGGTTTCTGTACATACACGTGCTTACCCAGCTGCATAGCGCCCATGGCGGCTACGGCGTGCTGGTGGTCCGGTGTGGATACAGATACGGCGTCAAAATTCTTATGTTCTTTTTCATACATCTCCCTAAAGTCAGTATAGAACTTCGCTTTAGGGAATCTTTTCACTGCTTCTGCTGCGCGGCGTGTATCCACGTCGCAAAGGAAGTTAATATCAGCAGGGCCTTCTGCAAAGCCGGTGATATCGCTGAAGCCTTTACCGCCAACACCAACGGCAGCTACGCGGAGTCTGTCGCTGGGCGCAACAAAACCTCTCCCAAGAACATGACGTGGAACGATCATGAAACCGGCGGCAGCGAGCGCTCCGTTACGGAGAAATGACCTGCGGGATACCTGGTTTCCCTCATTCTTTTTTTCTGGCATAACTTGAATGATTAGTTAATTTATAAATATAGCAACACTTTCCGCTGTTAGTCCCATGTCATAATCTTGGTCCTGTCCTCTATCTTCAGGCATTCCGCGAGGGTCTTCTCATCGTAGGACAGTCCGTATTGCTGCAGCACGTCATCAGGCACCCCATCCCATTCGTTAGGGGTGTTCCCCACATAGCCCAGGTCTTTGATACCGATTTTGCTGGTAAAAAATCCCGTGGCGGTAAGATTACGCATGAGGTTGAAAAAGGCAACGCCCTGGCTCATTTCAGGTTTTGCTTTCTCCGGGTATGCAATATCGTCAACTATTGCCAACCTTTCTTCAGGTGTGGATTCAGAAAACGATTTATTAACACGTTTGGCAGACTGAACGTCGAGCCAGCGGAGGCCGCCGCGCATAGGCAGTTGCAGTTCCGGCTTATCTTTTACGATGAAGCCGATGAACTTGGGTACGCCGGCATCGGTGGCGCTGCCGGAGTGTTCATCTGCCGGGATGATGATATCTGCCAGTATCGCGATGGTTTTCATTTCAGCATCGGTGAAGTAGGGCGCTGCGTTCAGCTGCTCGTCGCGCACCTTTTCGTCTTCTGTACGGCCGTAACCCGGGGTCTTGGCTTTATCGCCGCCTTTTCCCGCATCTGTTTTCTTATTATCGCATCCGGGGGCAGTCAGCAGGGCACTTACAGATAAAGTTCCCAGCGCAAGTGCTTTAAGGGATTTTCTTCTATCCATGTTAGTGTGGTTTTAAATGTTCTGTTTTTTCAATTGGTCCACGATGTATTCGGATGCGCGCATGGAGAGGGCGAGGATAGTCCAGGTAGGATTTTTATCCGCCTGGGATACAAACGCGCCGCCATCCACGACAAACAGGTTTTTACATTCGTGGGCCTGGTTGAATTTATTTAATACAGATTTACGCGGGTCGTCGCCCATGCGGGTAGTACCTACCTCGTGGATAATGCGGCCCGGGTTTTCGAGGCCGTACATGGTATCGGCGCCGGGTTTGGCGCCATTGGGTACGCCGCCCATTTCGTGAATGATCTGTTCGAAGGTATCCTGCATGTGTTTGGCCTGTTTGATCTCATGATCGGTCCAGGTGTAGTTGAAGCGCAGTACAGGGATACCCCATTTATCCACCACATTCGGATCGATTTCGCAGTAGTTCTCTTCCCGGGCAATACATTCGCCGCGGCCTGCAAAGCCTACCTGCGCGCCAAAGAAGCGGCGGTAGTCGTCTTTCAGGCCGGCGCCGTAGCCGCCGGCGGGCTTGGAGGACCCGTCTTTAGCAGGGTACTTGCCGTTCATGCGCTCCATGCCAAAGCCGAAGCCATAGCCCGGCATATGCATACCGCCGCCAAATTCGATATGGTAGCCGCGCGGGAAGTCGAGTTTCTTATTATCGCCCCACCATGGAATATAGAGGTGCATACCGCCGGTACCATCCTCATTATAGCGTTTACGGTCCATCAGCTGCGGGAGGAAGGCGCTGCGGGAGGCCCCGGTGGAGTCGTGCAGGTATTTACCCACTACGCCGCTGCCGTTGGCAAGTCCGTTCGGGAATTTGGCCGATTTGGAATTGAGCAGCAACCTGGCGGATTCGCAGGCGCTGGCCGCGAGGATGATTACTTTTGCGTTAACGGAATATTCCTGGAGGTCAGTTTTATCGACATAAAGTACGCCGGTGGCCTTGCCGGAATTGTCTGTCAGCACTTCCCGCGCCATCGCGTTCGTATAGAGGTCCACGTGCCCGCTCTTCATGGCCGGTTTAACCAGCACGGAAGAGGAGGAGAAGTCGCCATACACGGAGCATCCGCGGTTACACTGGCTGCAGTAAAAACACGGGCTGCGGTCCTTATTAACCGGCCTGGTGAGGATGGAGAGTCGCGCCGGAATCACGGGAATTCCCAGTTTACCCGCCGCTTTCTTAATCATCAGCTCATGGAGCCTGGGTTTGGGAGGAGGGAGGAAGAAGCCGTCCGGTTCATTCGGGAGGTTTTCCTTAGTGCCGAATACGCCGATCATTTTATCCACCCGGTCGTAGAACGGGGCTACCTCTTCATAGGAAATAGGCCAGTCGTCGCCGAGGCCATCATAGCTTCTATGTTTGAAGTCGCGCGGACCAAATCTCAGTGAAATACGGCCCCAGTGGTTGGTACGTCCGCCCAGCATGCGAGAGCGGAACCAGTCAAACTCCGTCCCGTTCTTTTTCGTATAGGGCTCGCCGTTGATTTCCCATCCGCCGTAGGCTGCGTCAAAGTCCCCGAATGGACGGGTAGTGCTGGCGCCCCGGCGAGGTGATTCATACGGCCATTTCAGTTGGGTCATTTGATCCGGGTCCGCAGGATCGTATTTTGGACCAGCTTCCAGGAGCGCGATTTTAAGGCCTGCGTCCGAAAGTATCTTGGCTGCCATGCCGCCGCCGGCGCCGGAACCAACGATACAAACATCGTAGACCTTTCCTGTTTTTTTAATTTCAAAAGCCATTTGCGTGGAAATTTTAGACTTATTTATGAATCACAGGTTTTAAATCTATAAATTAAATGTGTAAAAAAGGAAGGTTTTTTTATGAGCGATCACATGACCTATATCATCGGTTCGGATATCGGGACCAGCAGTACTAAATCGATTTCGCTGGGAATGGACGGGTTGGTGAAATGCAGTTTTCAGGAGGCATATTCCACCTCGCATCCGCAGCCCGGATTTAGTGAGCAAAACCCTGCGGTTATTTTGCAGGCCGTGAAGGACGGTATCCGCAAGATCGTGCAGCAGCAAGGCTTTGCGCCGGCGGCCATCTGTTTCAGCAGTGCGATGCACAGCCTCCTGCCCCTGGATAGCGCCGGCACGCCTCTCACGCCCCTGATCATCTGGGCGGATAACCGCAGCCGGCATTACGCGGAAACGCTGCGTGCATCGGCATTGGGAGAGGAGATATACCACCGCACCGGCACCCCCGTTCATGCTATGGCCCCTTTGAGCAAGATCATCTGGCTGCGGGAAGAAGCCCCGGAGATATTCCGGAAAGCCGCCCTCTTCCTGGGCATCAAGGAATATGTGATCCGGGAGCTGTTTGGGCAAAACCTGGTAGACCATAGCATTGCCTCCGCCACGGGGCTGTTTGATATACGTACCTATCAATGGAACGCTACCGCCCTGGCCACTGCGGGCATAGGGGAAGGGCAGCTGCCGAAGCCCGTTCCGGCGGATTATGTGATCCGGGGGCTGAAGCCTGCCGTGGCAGCGGAACTGGGCATCCCGGCGGATACGCCTTTCGTCATCGGGGGTAGCGACGGGTGCCTGGCGCAACTGGGCAGCGATGCGCTGGATGCCGGCCATGCCACGCTGACCATCGGTACCAGCGGGGCGGTGCGCATGGCCATCCCGCAGGTGGCGACGGATAAGCAACAGCGCCTGTTTACCTACCTGCTGACGGACGGGGTGTATATCAGCGGAGGGGCGAGCAACAACGGCGGGATCTTGCTGCAATGGCTCGTGAAGGACTTCCTGCGGGGCGCCATTCCCATGGAGGAGCTGTTGCCGGCGGCCCTGGCATTACCGCCGGACGATTTGATCTGTTTGCCTTATTTACTGGGAGAGCGGGCGCCCATCTGGGATAGCAGCGCATCGGCTTCGTTTATAGGTATCCGTCCGCATCATGCCGCGGAACATTTTACCCGTGCCGTGATGGAAGGCATCTGTTACGCCCTGCTCAGCATTACCACCGCCCTGGAAGAGACGGCGGGGCCTATCCGCAAAATTTCCGTGAGTGGCGGCTTTACCCAATCCCATGGCTGGATTCAGCTGATGGCGGATATTTTTGGAAAAGAGATGACACTGGATAACCGCCCGGATGCCTCGGCCCTCGGAGCTATTAAATTAGGGGCAAAAGCCCTTGGATTAGCCCTGGGGAACGGAGGGGACGGTGAACAACTGGCATTTTCCCCCGATAGCCGGTATGCAGCCCACTACAGGCAACAATATGAGCGGTTTATATCTCTCCATAAACTATTAAAAACCATGGAGCCCCGGTAGTATTACAAAAGTAAGGAGTATAATAAACGGCAAGCGGCTGACTAATATCACTTAGTCAGCCGCTTATTGTTTTTATTATTAGTAGTTTTTATTGATTTCTTTCAAACATCCTCGCCAGGTCCGTCAGCTTAAAGGAGATGAAGGTGAATTTGCCGCCTGGCGCCACATTAGGCATGGTGCAGGCAAACAGTTCATCGATGATGTTCTGCATTTCGCGGGCGGTCAGCACTTTACCGGCCGGGATGGCGTTGTTGCGGGCCATGGAGCGGATCAGGTGCTCGCGCCTGTTTACTTTGAGCTCGTGGGAGAAGTGTTTGAATTGTTCCAGCAGTCCTTCGATGGTAGCCTGGTCGTTGCCGGTCTGGATGTCAGCCGGGGTACCGCGCACTACGAAGGTATGGTTGCCGAATGGCTCCAGGTCGTACCCCAGGGCCTGCAGGTCCGGTAACATTTCCGTTACGATGGCTGCATCGGCCGGGGGCAGCTGCAGCGTTTGCGGGAAGAGGCTTTGCTGGGTGGCCACCGGCGTTTCCTGGAGGGCGCGTTGATAGCGCTCGTAGAGGATACGTTCATGGGCGGCATGCTGATCGATCAGGATAAAGCCTGACTTGATCTGCGAGAGGATGTATTGCTGGTGTACCTGGACGGGTACTTTCTGGTCCTTGGAGGTTTCCTGCCAGCGCTCATCTATGGCGGAGGCGGTGGCCGCAGGCTGCGCGCTCTCGTAGGTAACGGCGGTGCGGGTTTCCGGCTCCGGCTCCGCGGAGAAGGCGGTGGTGTAGGATTCCGTTTCAGGAGCAGCGGCCTGGTACAGGTCTTTCCAGTTTTTCAGGTTGCTGTTGCTGCGGTCGATCACGTGGGCCTGGTGGGCCTGGCTGAAGGACTTGTACAGCGGGCTGTGGGTCGACTCGTTCCGTTGCTGTTCCGTGAAAGGTTTGCTGACTGCGTCCAGCGCCTGGATGCTTGGATCCAGGTCAAAGTCGAGCGTAGGCGTAACGCTGAACTGCGCCAGCGCGTGTTTTACGGCCGCCTGCACAAAGGCGTACATTACTTTTTCGTCATCGAATTTAATCTCCTGCTTGGTCGGGTGGACGTTGATATCCACGTGTTCGGGATTGACATCGATGAAAAGCACGTACAGCGGGTAGCTGTCGGCCGGGATAATATCCGCAAAAGCGTTCATTACCGCGTGGTGCAGGTAATGGCTTTTAATAAACCGGTTATTGACGAAGAAGAACTGATCGCCCCGGGTTTTCTTGGCAGTTTCAGGTTTGCCAACAAATCCGTAGACGTTCATATAATCGGTGCTTTCCTTCACGTTTACCACGCGGGCGTTGTAATGCTGGCCCAGGATGGCGATGATGCGCTGTTTGAGCGAGCCTTTATCGAGATGGAAAAGCTGTTGATTATTGCTGGTGAGGGTGAATTGCAGCTGCGGGAATGCCATGGCCACGCGGATGAATTCATCCACGATGTGCCTCATTTCCGCCGCGTTGGATTTCAGGAAGTTACGACGTGCGGGAACGTTGAAGAACAGGTTCTTCATGGCGATGGAGGTGCCTTCCGCCGTCTGGCAGGGTTCCTGTACTCTTACGACGCTGTTATCGATTTCTATATAAGTACCGATATCGGTGCCTCTTTTCCGGGTTTTGAGTTCTACCTGGGCTACGGCTGCGATGGAAGCCAGCGCCTCTCCGCGGAAGCCCATGGTACGAATGGAAAAAAGGTCTTCTATGGTCTGGATCTTAGAAGTTGCATGACGTTCGAAGCACATTCTGGCATCGGTTTCACTCATACCGCCACCGTTATCGATTACCTGTACTAACTCCTTCCCAGCATCTTTTATGATAAGATGGATTTCTGTTGCGCCTGCGTCCACTGCATTTTCCAGTAACTCTTTCACCGCTGATGCCGGTCTTTGAATCACTTCTCCTGCAGCTATCTGATTCGCTATATTGTCTGGTAATAAATTGATGATGTCCGCCACTTACTAGCCTTTTGCCGCTAAGTTAACAATTTATAGCCTATTGCTCACACGTGATTATCAGAGTGTTTGAAAGATTTAGGCCGGAAATTTGATAAATATCCTCCGGATTTTGGGGTTTACTCAATCCATAAAGCTCATTCGTACGTACTTTTTTACATGAAAATTTAATATTGAGGATATAGTTTTTTACAATTTCATAGCAACTTTAGTGTTAATCAGTCGTTAGTCAATATCTAAACAGCTAAACTCAGTAACGACGAAAATCAGAATTTCATGCAAGATGGAAAAAAGAAATCAGATGTATATTCCCGTACTGACACCGGGAAGGTTAACCTGACAGATGAGGAATGGAAGGATGTATTACCACAGGATGTTTATCACATTGCCCGCGAAAAAGGAACCGAATGGGCGTTTACCGGAAAGTACTGGAACAGCAAGGAAGAAGGCAGTTATTATTGCGCAGCATGCGGAAATCCCTTATTTATTTCGGATGCAAAGTTTGAGAGCAGCTGCGGCTGGCCAAGTTTCTTTCAGCCGGTGAACAAAAACAGCGTCATTTACGCGCCGGACAACAGCCATGGGATGTACCGCACCGAGGTTTTATGTGGCAGATGCAGGTCGCACCTCGGGCACGTTTTTGATGACGGGCCGCCGCCAACCGGCCTTAGGTATTGTATCAACTCCGTAATACTTGACTTCGAAAAGGCGCAGGAAGCCGAAAAAAAATTCCAGCAAAAGAATCCTGAAGAGCAATAAAATGGCTGAAACCAGGGAGTTATTACTAGCCAAAAAAGCTGTACTTTTATAGTAATCAACCCCTTACAGTTATGAAGGCTTTAAAGGTTATCGCCTGGATCATAGGAACTTTACTTTTTTTATTCCTCGTGCTGGTTTTCATAGCACCTACAAAACTGCATGTGGAAGCCGCTTCAGAGATAAATGCACCCGCCGGCATTGTATGGAATAACATTGTAAAGTTTGAGCGCTTCAATGAATGGAGCACCTGGCGGCAAATGGATTCAACCACCACCTATACCATTATTGGCGATGATGGTACCGTTGGAGCGGTCTATTCCTGGAAAGGTCAGAAAATCGGCGAAGGAAAGCTCCAGCATCTCTCCCTCGAACCTTATAAAACGGTTCAGCAAAAAATAACCTTTATAAAACCATTTCAATCCGAAGCGGATGTTTTTTATAACCTCTCCGAAGCCAATGGGAAAACCCGGGTGGTATGGGGTTTTGACGCGCGCTACAACCGCCCGCAAAATCTCATGTCCTGGCTGATGAAAGGGGCCATCCAGTCGGATTTTGAAAAAGGGTTGCTCAATCTCAAGAGCATGTCCGAGGCTGATGCCAAAGGGCCGGGGGCGCCTAATGGCGTAAACGAAACGGTTAAGGAAATGAACTATCCCGCCACTACGTTTGCCATTATACGTAAAACCATCTCCCAGAAAGAGATTACGAAGTTCTATAGTACGAACCTCTACCAGATCTACCAGGCCGCTACGGCTGCAAAACTGCAGCCGGGCGTACCCTGTGGCTTATATTTTACCTGGGATACCGTAAAACATCAGACAGATATGGCCGCAGCCGTGCCTGTACCCGAAGGCAGTACCCTGAAGGGAAATGGGATCAGTATCATAAAACTCCCTGCTGCCAAGGCTTTTTATGTGGACTATTACGGCCCGTACGATAGGATAGTAAATGCTCACGCCGCCCTGATGGACTATGCGGATGATAAGGGTAAAAAAATTATCCCGCCAATGATAGAAATGTATGTGACAGATCCCGGCAAAGAAAAGGACAGTAGCAAATGGCTCACAAAAGTCATTTACTTTATGCAGTAGGTAAAGAAGATGAAAAGTTGGCCTGAATGGATGAATGGGAGAAAAACAGCGGACCTATTTCTCTAACAGGGTGGCATAGGTTTGCGGCTCAAACTCAATGATCTCGTAAAGCGCCAGCTGGAATTTTTCCAACGGATCCTCCTTCATGATCTCTTCCACTTCTTTTCGGCTGGATGCCTTACATAATATCAGGGAGCCGGATTTAGGCTTGCGACGGCCGGACAGGATAAATTGGCCTGTCTCAAAATATTTTTGCAGGAACGCCGTGTGCGCCTCCATAAAGTGTTCAACAGCCGCCACCGGGCGGATGTACTGTAGCAGGATCAGAAACATGGTTTTTCTATGGTTTTAGTGATCAGTTTCATAGTAAGTAACAAAGGTATTAACTATATCAGTTAAGAAATTATTGTAAGCGATTGGGAAAAATAAGACATATAAGCTGTAAAAATATACGTACTTTTGACACCGTGAAATACCACGATAGTGGGAATGTGGTTCCAATGGCCCCGAGATTTGTGCAGCCCGATCGATATGTCAAGAATCCCGTCGCCACCTGTTTCTACCTGTGCATATTTTATCTAATATATTTTAATCATTTATGAAAAGGACAATTTCCAAGTTGTTGTTAACCGCTGGCGTAGCCGCGGTCATGTTGTCTGCCTGTTCGAAAGTGCCTGAAGAGAGCAAATACATCCCCAAAGAGGCTGGACTCGTGCTGGAACTGAATGCCAAACAATTGAGCGAAAAATTAGTGACCAATGGTTTTACCATGGATAAACTGATGCAGGCCGCTCAATCCGGCGATAGTGCAAAAGATGCCAAATCCTGGGAAGAAGCTAAAAATTCAGGTATCGATCTGACATCCAACTTCTTCGTTTCATTCGTCTTCAAAGGACAGATGAGCGAAAACAAATCCTATATCGAAGCAACCGCATCCCTGAAAGATGCCGCCAAATTCGAAAATTTCCTGAAAACCAACCTCGCCGGCTACGAAATGAAAACCGGTAAGGACTTCAAATATACGTGGGATAAGAAGAATTCCGCGTTAATTACCTGGAATGACAAAACCGTGTTGTACCTCACCCAGCTGCCTACCAGCAAGCTGAGTGGACTGCCCGGCGCTACGGACGTTCCTGCTGCCGGTGATACGGAAGAAGGCGTAGACGAAGAGGCCTACCCGGTAGACAGCGTCACCAAAGCGGATGTTACGCCTGTGGCCAACGTTACTGCGGAACTGCCGGATGAAGCAGCCGTACTCCTCACCGAAGCCGATCACCTCTATCACCTGAAAGAGGCGGAAACCGCCGGTTCCCTGGAGCCTTTCAAAAAATTACTGAAAGAAAACGCTGACATCAGCCTGTTCTTCAACTCCGAAGCTACCTATAACAGCGGTATGCTCACCATGCTGCCTGCCAACTTCAAAAAACTAATGGAAGGTTCCTATACCACCGCTACTGCCAACTTCGAGAAAGGTAAAGTGGTAATGAACACCAACAGCTACGCCGGCAAACAAATGATGGAAATCTTCAAAAAATACGGCAAACGTGAAATCGATATGGACATGCTGGATAAATATCCGGGTGAAAATATCACCGGTTTCCTCGCCTATGCCTTTGATTTCCACATGATCGGCGAAATCGTGAAATCCGTTGGTATGGACGGTATGGTTAATATGATGCTGTCCCAGAAATCCGGCCTCACCATGGACGACCTGCTGAATGCCTTCGATGGCCAGCTGGTATATGTATCCTCCGACTTCCACATGGAACGCGTACCTAACCCGTACTTCGAAGGTGATACAATGGATAAGCCTAAATCCAACTGGATCTTTAACATGAAAGTGGCCAACAAGGAAGCTTTCAATAAAGTAATGACTTCCCCGCTGCTGTCCGGCATCTTCACCAAAGAAGGCGATAAATACGTACTGGCGAACCCTGAAATGGGCGCTACCATGCCAGCCATGTCCCTGACGGAAAAATCCATCACCCTCGGTTCCGACTCCGTACTGCTGGATAAATACCTGGGCGGTAAAGGCAAAATCAAACTGCCGGAAGGCGTTAACGGTAAAGTGAAAGGGAACATGCTCTATGGCTACCTCGATTTCGAAAAACTGGCCAGCGCAGTACCTATGAACAGCGTGGGCGAAGACGAGAAAGCCGTGGTAACCAAAGCCAAAGACCTCCTGAAAGACCTGACCATCTCCGCAAAACCAATCAGCGGCGATGTACAGAGCGGCGAAGTAGTGTTAAACTTCCGGGACCAGAACAGGAACAGCCTGGTGCAACTGGTAGAAGTAGCTACAGAAGCAGCTAAACTGGCAAAGGCGAAAGAAGAGAAAAGAAAACAGGAACAAGCCGCGGAAGATAGCCTGTACAATATGGTACCGGTGGATTCTGCTGCTATTCAATAATAGGTGCAAGAGATTATTTTTATGCCAAACGCCGCAATTGCGGCGTTTGGTTTTTATGCGTTGTTTACGCGTGGTTTATACCTGGTTTTTATGCACCTATTTTAAATTGAGCTTTTATATTGGGCCTTTATATTGGGCCATTATAATGAGCGCCTTTATCCCCGTTTTATACCCCGCCCTGCGGAAACCAGACCCAAAATATTATCTTAGCCTCATGCAAATTCAGCTCGATCAACTCCTGCCTGTTCCCCTGAAGGATAAGATCCTACAACGGAAATCCGGCATTTGGAATGAAAATATCGTTTTTAATCCGGGCAGCTTCGTGAAGATCAAAGCGCCCTCCGGCACCGGCAAAACTACACTGGTGCACTACCTGTATAATATCAGGAACGACTATACGGGAAAAGTCCTGGTAAACGGGAAGCCCTGGAGCGAATACGGCCGCAACGAAATAGCCTTCCTGCGCCAGCAGCAGCTCAGCGTCATCTTCCAGGACCTCCGCCTGTTTGAACAGCTTACCGCCCTTGAAAATATTGAACTCAAACGCGTCATGACGCCAACGCCGTACTGCACGCCCGAAAAGGTAGCAGCGATGGCCGCCAGGCTCAATGTAACGCACGTACTCCACCAAAGCAGTAAAACCCTGTCCTACGGCGAAAGGCAGCGCATCGCCATCATCCGCGCCCTCGTACAGCCGTTTGAATGGCTGCTGATGGACGAGCCCTTCAGCCACCTCGACGAAGAAAACACCCGCCGGGCCGCCGCGCTCATCGCTGAAGAATGCAGCGCGCGTAAAGCAGGATTTATATTAACCGACCTGGACGACGATCAGCACTTTGCCTATAATGTGCTGTACCAGCTTTAACCTGATGTTGACATGCAAGCTTTTTTTGCCCTTCTGAAAAAAATTATAAGAACCGGAATCGGTAAAGGCAGGTTTATCATGGCCTCCCTGGGCCTGGGCATCGCCATGGTGCTGATCCTCATCGCCCTGCAGGCGAATTCTGATTTTAACCAGCTGCTGTATAGCGATAAAAACCAGAACGAAACCGCCGACTTCCTCGTCATCAACAAAAAAGTGACGAACAGCATGATGGGGCAGCCGCAAAAAACGGTGTTTTCCCCCGAAGAAATTGAAAATATCCGCCGCCAACCATTCGTACAGGCGTCCGGGTTAATCACTTCCAGCAAGTTCAAAGTGGTGGCCCAGGCCCCCGGCGAACTGCATTTTGCCACGGATATGTTCTTTGAATCCGTGCCGGATAGCTTTATAGACGTGAAGGAAGAAGAGTGGAAGTGGGAGCCCGGCAACCGCATCATTCCCATCATCCTGCCCAACGACTTCCTGAACCTCTACAACTTCGGGTTCTCCCTCAGCCAGGACCTGCCGCAGATCTCCCAGGAAACGGTCAAAGCCCTGCCCCTGCAAATCGTGATCTCCAACGGCCTGATCTCCGAAACCTATACCGGCCATATCGTTGGCTTCTCGGATCGTATTTCCTCCTTCCTGGTGCCGGCTTCTTTTATGGACTGGGCCAACGAAAAATACGGCGCCGCCGGCACGGCCGCTACCGCCAGCCGGATCGTCATTAAAACCGCGGACCCTTCCAACCCCACGCTGGTCAAGTTCCTGGACGATCATGGCTATACCACCAACCAGGACAAGCTGAAATTCAGCAAAACCAGGGTGATCGTGCAAACAATTGTATCCGTCATCGGTTTCTTCGGATTGGTACTGCTGTTCTTCGCCCTGCTGGTTTTCAGCATGTTTATACAACTGATCATCGCTGCCTGCAAAAAGGAAATCCAGCTGCTGGTAACCCTGGGTACAGCGCCCAAACAGCTCCAGCGCTACCTGCTGAAACAGTTTGTGCCACTGTATATCATTATCGGGATAGTATCCCTGTTAATAGTGGTAGCGCTGCAATACCAGGCGCACCTGGTGCTGGCCCGGCATGATATGGCCGTGAGCCCGCTGCCTGCAGTGTGGACGTTTGCCGGAGCGGTAGTAGTAATCGCCCTGGTGTATATAGTAAACCTGGTAACGGTGCGGAAATATATATTACAGGATCAGTAAAAGGGTTATTATTTATGAGTCCCCGTTTTTCATAAAAAAGCCACCGGATACAAAACGCACCTGTTCCTGCGCCGGCACCACCCGCAGTAATTAATCCGATTTTAAATATTCCAACGATGAAAGCAAACGAAAAGAAATTTGTTCACGTAGTGAACTTCTACCTGAAACCAGGCCTGAGCGAGGAAGAAGTGAGAAAGTTTGAGGCTGGCGTGAGTACCCTCGGTACCATCAGCGAAATCCAGGTGTTTAATGTGGGCAAGCCCGCTTCCACCAACCGCCCGGTAATTGACAAAAGCTACAGTTATTGCCTGCTCTGCGTTTTCAGGAACCAGGAGGACCATGATATCTACCAGTCGCACCCCGTGCACCTGAACTTTGTGGATAATTGCAAGCACCTCTGGGAAAAGGTGATAATATTTGATTCCGAAACGATCTAAAGTGCAAAGGAAGCTGCGAGGAGCAGCTTCCTTCACCATATCTTACCTGTTAAACAGCAGCTTCACGTAAAACATAGGTTTCCCCAGTTTCTTCCGCAGGTCCACCTCGTGGAACATGCACGACATCAGCTCCTTCAGTTGTTTATTTTTAGACCCCATCTTCATCAGCCAGTTAAACAGCCAGGGGTATTTAATCAATTTTTGCAGCTTGGTACTAACCTGTAATTCCGGGCCCAGGATGCGGTACACGTCCTCGTCATAGGCATCGAGGAATTTATCGGAGTAGTCGTTGGCGGCAATGGCGGCAGCGGCCTTCTGCGCGGCAATGCGGCCGGAATAGAGCGCGTTGCCGATACCTTCCCCGGTAAACGGATCAATGAGGTAACCCGCATCGCCTACCAGCATGTATCTTTCGCCGTGGAGCTTCCGTTTTTTACTGCCCAGCGGCAGGCCATAACCGTCTATAGAGCCTACCAGCTCGGCATTGGCAAACCTTTCCTTCATTACCGGGTCGGCCGCCAGCGTATCAAGCATTAATTTTTTCAGGTTGATCTTATTATTACGGGCATTGTTGCTGAGCATACCCACGCCCACATTGGCTTCCCCGTTGGGCAGCGGGAATATCCAGAGGTAACCCGGCAGCATCTGTTTGAGGAAGTGCAGCTCGATGAAATTATCCTGGTGAAGACCCGTAATGCCTTTATAGTAGGCGCGGATGCCGGCCACATAATGCTCCGGTTCCATTTTGATACCCGCTACATCCTTGGTGAAAGAGGAATGCGCGCCATTGGCTACGATCACCAGCTGGGCTTTTACCTGGAAAGTGCCGCTGTTGTTGGAAAGCAGGTAACCGTCTTCCTGCAGTTCGTATTTATCGATGCTGGTGCCTTCGTAAAGGGTGATTTCCGGGCGGCGCTTCATTTCGTCTACCAGGAAGTTATCGAAGTCGATACGCTTGCACACAAAACCCCTCGGGTTCGACATATCCTGTTGGTAATTAGGCGAGTACGGGATGTCCATACCAATCCGGTTAGGCGCCACAAACTTCACGCCCCAGCTGTCCATCTTAAAAACGGCCTGCTGGAGTCGTTTACCCATATCTTTATCTATACGTTCGAGTATGGTGAGCACTTTCCCACTGAGCCCGTCGCCGCAAACCTTATCCCTCGGGAAAACGGCTTTATCCACCACAATAGAAGGAATGCCCATCTGGGCCAGCTGGAGGGCTGCGCAAGCGCCACCGGGGCCGGCACCTATAATACAAACTTTTGTTTCCATTTTTACTGATAGTATAACCAGCTGTTAAGATACGGAATACTGTAATAGCTTATCTTTACAACCTTAAAAATTAGTAAGATATGTTCGATTTATTTGGTAAGCTGTCACAGATCCAGCAAAAAATGAAAGAAGGAAAAGAGCGCCTGGCCAATGTTATCCTGGAAGGGGAAGCCGGCAATGGCGCAGTGAAAGTTGCTGTAGATGGTAACCGTCAGGTGAAAAGCATCGACGTAGCTCCCGAATTGATGACCCCGGAAAGAAAAGAAGAACTGGAAGACCTGATGATATCCGCCCTCAACAAAGCCCTGAAAGCTGCTGAGAACAGCTGGGAAGCTGAAATGAAAAATGCTGCCGGTGGCATGCTGGGCGGTTTACTGTAAGAGATAGCATAAAGTTTTAACAGAGGGATGTGCGCATTACGGGCACATCCCTTTATTTTTCCCTATCGCGTAAGTTGTTTTTCCTTTTCGCGCTACACAGGCATTTCAAATGCCCTTTCTTTGTATCCACGATTACACAACCCTACAGAATTTGTAAATACTTTTCTGAAATGATATACTACCGGGGAATTAGTTTCCCTGGTTTTATTTTTTGGGGGAGAGATCTAAGCCCGCACTGCAGTACGTTTCCCGGTTTATCTACATTATCTGGCAAGGCATGGAACGGGATTTGGCCCCTCCACTGAAACGATTTGTATGCACGAAGACGCTGATGAAAAAGTGGTCGTCAGATTGGCCACCGCCCTGGATCTGGAATTTGCATTGCCCATATGCGCCGAAATGGAAGCTTCCGCAAAAGCACGCGGCACGGGGATTTCCCGCCGTGATCCCGCGGATATCAAACGTAAAATGCTGGAAGGGAAAGCAGTGATCGCCTTTACCCGCTCCGGCATATGGGCCGGGTTTTCGTATATCCAAACCTGGGAGAACGCCCGGTTTGTATCCAACAGCGGCTTGATCGTGGCGCCGGCATTCCGGCAGCTGAAAGTAGCCAGCGCCATCAAGCAAAAAATATTTGAATTAAGCCGAAGCCTATACCCGCATGCAAAAATATTCAGCATCACTACCGGGCTGGCCGTGATGAAACTGAATAGCAGACTGGGTTTTGAGCCGGTCACCTATACCGAAATCACACAAGACCCTCAATTCTGGAAAGCTTGTGAAAGCTGTTCCAACTATCCTGTACTGGCGTCACAGGGCTTTAAAAGGTGCCTATGCACCGCCATGCTCTTTGCGCCGGATGAAAAACCCTGCTATACATAAGGTTCGCAGCAACAGCGGTGGTGCATATACACTGCCGCTTTATTCTTTTACCTCGCATTCCAGGAAGGTGCCGGAATACCGGCTTACGCTGAGGCGTAATACACTGCTGGTCTCTATCTGCATGAATATCTCCGGGGTAACATCTACCTTGCTGATCCCAAATTCATTCTGGTCCACCACCAGGTAATGAGCGGTTACGCCCAGTTCATTTGAACTTTTCTTGTCCACCACCCGGGCTGTAAATTCCGCTTTATGCTGCTGCTGTAAATCCTTGCGTAATCCCTTAATGGTATGCAGCCAGAAGTAAGCCAGCAAACCCACAAAAGCCAGCGTCACCGCGGAGAAGAAGTAAGCAGGCGAGTGGCGGCTGCCCTGTACGATCACCACGCCGGCGCCAAGAGCGGTAATTACCAGGAAATACTTTGCCAGCGTGCCGATGGCTTCATACTTGGTGGCCAGGTTGCATTTGACGATGTAGGCGTCCTCGGAGGTAAATGGCTGATAATGTAATTGGTTCATATAGGTTGCGTTTTTTCAGTGCGTGGATAGTGTAAGCAGATATCTTTTTAATGAGATGCAGCCGGTAAAATTTTCCATAAACGAATTTTTAGCTCAGCATGGCAGACTTCACTATATTTATCATTCAAAATCCTGTTTTATGCGCTTTATACCATGGGTAGCATTGGCAGCCCTGTTAGCCGCCTGTAACAACAAATCCGCCGAAGAAAAGAAACAGGCGGTCAACTTCCGGTTCACCGCCAACGCCTTGTATAATGAGGACTCCGTAAGGCTGGCCGCAAAGCTGCTGGATGATAATAAGGCCGCTGCTGAAAAGAAGTTCCTCGAAGCCGTGGACGCCTACCGGAATAAAAAACAATACCTCGAAGGAGCAGCGCTGTTCCAGGCATCCATCCTGCTGCAACCACAGGCCAAATCCTACTACGAATTAGGCAACGCCCTGCTGGATGCGGAAAAGAACCAGGAAGCCATTAAAGCCTACAGCATGGCGGAAGCGCTGAACTACAAGCCCCTGCACAAACTCCTGTTCAATAAAGCCTGCGCTTACTCCAAAAGCGATAAGCTGAAGGAAAGCCTGGACCAGCTGGTAACGGCTATCGAGTTCGGCTATACGAACCTGGACAATATCATGAAAGATCCGGACCTGGAAAACCTCCGTAAAAACGGGTACAACTTCAACAGCGCTGTACGCGATGCCTTCAGCGGCATTGGCGATGCGGACAAGCTGCAATGGAATATGTTTCTCCGGGAATTCAGACAGCTGGACCTGCCGGTAACTTTTGATAAAACCTATATCACCACCCGGGAGCTAACGGATATTTCGTACGACTATGAGCGTTATGTTTCAGAGATGAGAAATGCCAAGTTTGAACGAGAAACCGGGTCGCTGTACTACTTTGTGGGATTGGTTAAAAAAGATACTGCCTTTAAAACCCTCTGCTATGCCGTGGATGATAAGGCCCTGGAGGATTATAAGTGGCCGTATTACCTGCTCGCAAGCTATGATAACAAGGGAAAGCTGATCGACAAATTACTCGTCGGCGGCCAGCAGCTGGACGATAATCCTTACCGCGTCGGGGAGATCAGCAGCAACGGGGAAATTACCGTGACCGATTTTGAAATCACCTACGAAAAGCCGGTAAGCGAAACGCGCTTCAACGAAAACAAGGAAGTAGCTTCCAAAGAGGTAAAGAAAGCGTTTTATACCATCGCGGCGGACGGGCATTTTGTGCAAAAGTCCAATGAGCCCTTAGCCCTGCGCTAAGCGCCGGCGCTGGTATTGGATATAGATTTCGGCCAGGAGGAGGTTAACCGTCCAACTGAGCCAGGATACCATTACATATGCAGTGCGCGGATGCAGCTGCATATGTAATGCCCCCATAAGATACACATAGAACCGCAGGGTCAGTGCGGACAAGGTGAGCGCGTAGCTCCGCAGCATCCACTGCTGATGCGCATCCCAAAGGCGTTGCAAAGCTCTTCTCCACCCTATAACGGTAACGCCTATCCATAATACCGATAACAATACAAAACTAATCCTGGCAGCCATCCCGCCGTTGGCATAAAAAGCCATGACCAGTCCGGATGGGCCGCTGATAAAGATGACCACCACCGCATAGGTTTTGCCCAGGCTGCGGTGGATCTTCGGATACCGTTGCAGGAGGTAATTACTGAATTGCAGTACACCGGTGATCAGCACAATGGTGCTTACAAATACATGAATGTAAAAGCTGAGTCGCCATGGCTTTACATGCCATGCCATCTGCTTGGTACGCAGAAAGTCGGTATAGCGTTCAAATGTGCTGTAGGGCAGGCTGAGCTTAATCATCAGCCATGTTCCGTACGCAATCATCAGCACGGCAACAGCAGTCAGTATTTTCCGCCATACAGCCATTAGCCCGCATAAATTACTCTGAAGAACAGGCTGTCGGATTTCAGCTCGTTGCCATAAATCTCTTTGTCCGGGTTGGCCGGCGTATAGTCGAACAGGGTGCTTTTTACTGGCCAGGAGGAGGTGGGTATCCAGTTGATCAGCACTTTGGTAGAATCGTTTTTATTCATCGACCAGCTGCCCCTTACGGAGATGGCCTGGTCGGAATAGGTGCTGTCGTTAATCTTTGTGTACAGCAGCATGGATACGGAGCCATCGCGGCCGAGCGTCAGCTCGCTGTTGCTATCCGTGTTGATATAATATTCCGCCACGCCGGGCACGTAGTCGGCGCCCTGGTCTATATCCCCTACGTGCCGCAGTTTAAACGTCTTGGGGGTGGTGGCGGCAGGGTCGTTAGGCGTCCATTTGCCGCTGGCGGTTTTGTCCGCGGGGTTAAAGGTGATCTCAAACTTGCCGTCATACGGATTATCGCCGGGTTCGGAGAGGGTGAGCAGCCACTGATCGCCCTTTTGGGCCATTTCCCCTTTAAGGTTGCGGCGCAGGGACTTATGAATATTGTAGCCGGCGGCCTGTCGCCCGTTGGCGTAATTGATGGTAATGTAGATGGGAGAGCCGCCAAAGTCGCCACTGTAGATGCCTTTGATCACAGCGGCATCGGCCGGTCTGCCCGTGGAGTCGGCAGCTTCCGCGGTGGTCTTTGTTTTGTCTGTATGCTGGGTGCAGGCCTGCATCAAAAGGCAGGTACTGAAAAAAGCAATTGTAAATATTTTCATGGGGAGAGATTCAATTTCAGTAAATATATTAAGTCCGCGTTATTTAAAAGCCACATCGATGACGAGGAGCTTATTAATATTTTCGGAACTATGCTGCAGCATCCCGGTTACCTTCAGGTAATAACGGGTAATGGCCACTTTACAGGGGGCCTGCGGAAAGCTGCTGATAGCGGCAATCTTGCTGTATATATCCTTTCCCAGGTGCCTGAAAACGTATTGCTGCAGTTCCAGCGCTGATGTAACGGGGAACTGGGTACGTTGTTCGCGGGTATATTTCTTACAGATGAAGAAGTTATCGGCTTCGGGGATGAGGGGCTCCCAGTCGGATTTGAAATGCCGCCAGTTCCGGAGTACATGGAGGGGGTTCCCTTCAATAACGGCGCTGGTTTCATACCGCTGGGATACATGTATCTTGGCATTCCCCGGGGAGGTAAAGGTGAGCATTTGCCCTTCCAGCGAATGCGGATGCTTTAAGGTAAGATAGATGGTATCCGGCCGTAGCTCGAAGTCGTTCTGGTCCGGCGTGGGCAGGAGCCAGTCGAGCGACAGGTAGGAGCTGCCGAAGCGTATGTACGTGGTGCTATCTGTGTTTGCCACGGACACTTCGTTGGAGGCGACCCTGGTAGCGGGGCTTGCGGGCGGAGCTACCAGTTCCATGGTGTCAATTTGTACCGTTCTCTCCTGTTTGGGAGGCGCCGGTGAATGGCAGGCAAAGAATGTTGGCAATAGGGCTGCCATCAGGTAGTAAGTTTTCATGATACGGGGGAATATTAAACCATTACATGTTTCGCTTTAATATCCTCGTTTGACTGCGACAGTTTGTTATTCTGCATCGGCCTCGTCTTCTTCTTCCTCTTCCTCCTGGACCTTGGTATCAGGGATTCGGTTGGTATCGGCAGAGAGGGCGCTCCAGAGCATGTCTTTCAGTTCAGTCAGTCCCTGGTTGGTGACGGATGAAATGAATACATGCGGAACGTCTTCCGGCAGCTCGGCAGAAATAGCGGCTTTCAGCTCATCGTCCAGCATATCGCTCTTACTGATTGCCAGCAGGAACTGTTTGTCGAGCAATTCAGGATTATATTGTTCCAGTTCATTGACGAGTACTTCAAATTCTTTCCGGTGGTCGGCACTATCAGCAGGAATAAGGAATAATAATACGGAGTTTCTTTCGATATGGCGCAGGAAGCGGTGTCCGAGGCCTTTGCCTTCGTGGGCTCCTTCGATAATTCCCGGCAGATCGGCGATACAGAAGGACCTGTTATCGCGGTATTGCACCATGCCCAGTTGCGGTGTAAGGGTGGTGAAGGCATAATCGGCCACTTTGGGTTTGGCGGCGGTAATGGTGGAGAGGAGGGTGGATTTACCCGCGTTCGGGAAACCTACCAGTCCTACATCGGCCAGCACCTTGAGCTCTACGATTTTCCAGCCTTCTACGCCCGGCATGCCCGGTTGGGCGTATTCAGGCGTTTGGTTGGTGGCGGATTTGAAATAGGCGTTTCCGCGGCCGCCCTGGCCGCCCGGCAGCCAGATGATCTCCTGGCCGTCGTGCAGGATTTCGGCTTCTATTTCGCCGGTTTCTTCGTCGCGGGTTTGGGTGCCTAAAGGAACTTCAATGATGATATCCTTACCAAAGCGTCCGGTACAGTTGTCACCGCTGCCATTCTCCCCGTTCTCTGCCAGCAGCATTTTGTGCCAGCGGAGGTGGAGCAGCGTCCAGAGCTGTGAGTTGCCACGGAGGATAATATGCCCTCCACGGCCACCGTCGCCCCCGTCGGGACCGGCTTGTGCGTTAAATTTAGTACGCATAAAGTGCATACTGCCCGCGCCGCCTTTACCAGACCTGCAAAATACACGGATATAATCTACGAAGTT
This sequence comes from Chitinophaga sp. CB10, assembly GCA_001870995.2. GTDB lineage: Bacteria > Bacteroidota > Bacteroidia > Chitinophagales > Chitinophagaceae > Chitinophaga. Next base: position 176,280 of record MLAV02000003.1, on the reverse strand, counting down.
CGCTTTTTCCACTATTGACCTTGATTTTAAAAGACTGTATCCCCTGATACAACCACAAAATAAAACGCAAAGATCGTGAAGTTTACGTAAATAGCACAGGATCATGTGCTAAATCGCGCATACCAACAATCTTTGCGTTGTATATCAGTCCCTGAAAGCTCCGTGCAAACAGCTTAGGAGCTAACTTTCTCCCCCAGGAGTTCGTCTATTTCTTTAGACAGCAGTTCGAAAATCTCTTCTACGCTGCCATCGCCTTTTACTTTTTTAAACTTGCCGAATTTAGCGTAGTGGTCAGCTACAGGGGCAGTTTTGCTATGGTATTCCACAATACGTGCTTTTACCACATCCTCATTGGCATCATCGCTGCGGCCGGAAGTCAGACCCCTGTTCAGCAGGCGTTTGATCAGCTCTTCCTCCGGTACTTCCAGCGAGAGTACTACAGAGATAGCGGTTTTTTTCAATGCGAGCAGCTTATCCAGCGCCTCTGCCTGGGCAGTGGTACGTGGGAAACCATCGAAGATGAATCCACGTGCGTCCGGGTTGGCGTCCAGTTTAGAACTGATCATACCGATAACTACTTCGTCCGGTACCAGTAAACCCTGGTCCATGAACTTCTGGGCTTCCAGGCCCAGGGGCGTCTTGTTTCCTATTTCACTGCGGAGCAAATCACCGGTGGACAGGTGAAGGAGCCCGTATTTATCAATAATCTTAGCACTTTGTGTACCCTTGCCGCTGCCGGGAGGGCCAAATAAAATGAGATTGACCATGTGTATTAAAAATCTTACTTACTAAAAAACGCAAGGTTGCAAATATAACAAACAATTGAATGCTTTGGTAATTAAAATTACGATTGATTAAAAAATCTAAAAATTTTTCGAAAAATACTAAATGCAATTCAATTATCTAGTGGAAACAGTAAAATATCTTCAATGGCATTACATCTAATTTAGTAATAAACTTCTTATCTGACAAAATCATATAATCATTATTAATAATTAGTTGATTGCCACTGGTTTTAGTGCGCCAGAATTTGTAAGTTTATGATATGATGAAACATTTACTGGTTGCTGGACTTACAGGCTTGATGTTGACCGGAAGCGCGATTCCTGTGCCGCCTTCGGTAGTGACAAAAAAGAAAGAACGGAAAACTGCCACTCAAAGCCATACCATTATTCGAAAACAGGACCCGGCCTCCGCATGGGTAGATAGTGTGTTTAACTCGCTTACACCGGACGAGCGCATCGCCCAACTGATTATGATACGCGCCCACTCCAACCTCGGGCAGGACCATATCAATGCCGTTATCAAAGACATACAGGATAACAAGGTCGGAGGCGTGATCTTCTTCCAGGGCGGCCCCGTACGGCAGGCCAACCTGACGAATTATTACCAGTCCATTTCCAAAGTGCCCCTGCTGGTGGCCATCGATGGGGAATGGGGACTGGGCATGCGGCTGGACAGCGTCATCTCCCTGCCGCGGAATATGATGGTAGGCGCCATCCAGGATAGCACGCTGGCCTACGAATACGGTAAAATCCTCGCGGAACAGTGTAAGCGTATCGGCATACATATCGACTTTGCGCCGGACATGGATGTGAACAACAACCCGAATAACCCGGTGATCAATGATCGCTCCTTCGGCGAAAACAAATACCAGGTAGCCCGCATGGGAGTCGCCATGATCAAAGGGATGCAGGATAATGGCATCATGGCCAGCGCCAAGCACTTCCCGGGCCACGGGGACACCAACGTGGATTCCCACCTGGACCTGCCTTCCATCAATAAAACCCGCAAGCAGCTGGACTCGCTGGAGCTTTATCCTTTCAGGGCTGCTATAGAAGCAGGTGTAGGATCCATTATGATCGCGCACCTCTATATTCCTTCTATTGACAGCAAAGCCAATACGCCTACGTCCATTTCCTATAAAGCCGTTACCAAACTGCTTCGGGAGGAACTGGGTTTTGACGGCCTCGCCATCACGGATGCGTTGGAAATGAAAGGCATCGCTAAATTCTACTCCAAAGGCCAGGAATCCCTGCAATCCCTGCTGGCAGGTAATGACCTGATGATCCTGCCTTCCACAGCCAAAGGCAGCGTGGAGGCCATCCGTAAAGCGATCAAGAAAGGACAGATCAGCCAGGAAGAGGTTAACAACAGGGTAAAACGGGTACTGCGCGCCAAATATAACCTCGGCCTCAACAAGCCGCAGGTCATCGACACCAAAAACATTACAGAAGATATTAACGCAAAAACGGACTCCCTGCGCAGGAAAATTGCTGAAAAAGCCATTACCCTGCTCGGCAACGATGATAAGCTGATCCCGTTTTCACCAGCCATGACCCAGCAGAAGCTGGCCGTGGTTGCAGTTGGCGCCGATGCCAGCAACCCATTCATTGAAGCAGTAAAAGCCGCCAAGCCGGGAACCGATGCTTTTGTGTTTACCAGCCGGCAGACGGTGGATCAGATTGCGCCCGTTGTTTCCCGGATCCAACGGGATTACAAAGCCGTAATCATCAGTCTGCATAACTTCAGCCGCCGCCCGGCCAATAACTTCGGCCTCACCATGGCGGAGCGCCTCCTCATACGCCAGCTGCAACAGGAGCTGCCTTCCGCTACAGTGGTCTTCGGGAACCCGTATGCGTTGCAGTATTTCTGCGAAGCGCCGCACCTGATCGCCGCCTACGAGGACGATTCCACTACCCAGAAAGTAGCCGCGGAGATATTATTCGGTAAACTGGCGCCTGAAGGGAAGCTGCCGGTAAGCGTTTGCCCGTCGTTCCCTTCCGGGTCAGGGGTGACCTATAAGCTGAATGAATACACCTGCCTGCCGGAATCCACACCAGAAAAAGAAGGGCTTAATCCGCAAACTTTACTGCGCATTGATAACCTGGCCAGCGATATGATCAGCAAAGGCGCTGCACCGGGCTGTGAAGTGCTGGCATTAAAAAACGGGAAGGTGGTGTTTAACCGCTGCTACGGCCACTTTGAGTATAACGGCAAAGAACCGGTAACGCCCAAATCCATATATGATGTAGCCTCCGTTACGAAAGTATGTGCCACCACCCTGGCGGTGATGAAACTTTATGACGAAGGACGGATCAACCTGGACGCCACTTTGGGTACTTATCTCCCCCTAACCCATGGAACAGACAAGGCTGGACTAAAAATCAGGGATGTACTGCTGCACCAGGCAGGCCTGGTTCCTTACATTCCTTTTTATAAAGAGGTGATTGATGCGGCAGGCGTGCCTGATCCCAATATCTTTCATACGGCTTCCGGCCCCGGCTATACGACGCGCGTAGCCGAAAACCTCTACCTGATGGACACTTACAAGGATACCCTCTGGAAAAAGATCCTGGACAGCAAGCTGAATACCCGGCAGGGTTACGTTTACAGCGACCTGGATTTTATCTTTTTGGGTAGGGTAGTGGAAGAACTCACCGGCAAGCCGCTGGATCAATATGTACAGGAAACTTTTTACGGTCCGTTAGGATTGGAAACCACCGGTTTCCGGCCAAGGAACCGGTTCCCGTTGTCGCAGATAGCGCCCACGGAACGCGAGCCCGTTTACCGCATGCAGTTGCTGCGCGGCGACGTGCATGACCCTACCGCGGCCATGTTCGGAGAAGTGGCCGGCCATGCAGGCCTGTTTTCCGATGCGCACGACCTCGCCGTGCTGATGCAGATGCTGCTGAACAAGGGCAGCTTCAAAAACAGGCAATACCTCCGCCCTGAAACGGTGGAACTCTTTACCGGCTACGGGAGCAATATCAGTCGCAGAGGACTGGGCTTCGACAAAACGGAAAAGAATAACGCCAGCCGGAATGAGCCGTATCCTTCCCGGCACGCTACAGGAGCCACTTTCGGGCATACCGGTTTTACGGGTACCTGCGTATGGGCTGATCCTTCCACCGGGCTGGTGTTCGTGTTCCTGAGCAACAGGGTGTACCCTAACGGTGGCGCCAATACGAAAATATCAGCGCTCAACACAAGGGGTAAAATGATGGATGTATTTTACGAAGCGGCTATTTAATCGCCGCCACCGGTCATACAAAAGAAAAGGACGCCTCAAAACGTGGCGTCCTTTTTCTTTTGCCGCTGCTCAGCATGTTATTCTACAGAGGCATTACGGTTAACAACGGTGGATGTGTGGATCTCCACAAATTTTTCCATTATCTTGTTCTTTCCACTTCTGATTTCGAAGGAGTAATCTCCATCTTCCAGTGAATCCAGGTTGTAGCTGCCTACATACCTGACAGTTGCAGGTAAAACTTCGCGGTGAAGCGTAAAATTATTTTTGTCTTTGATATATAAGATGAGCTTTTCGTTGTCCGGGTTTTCCACGGAAAGTCTGAATAACAGCGCATCTTTGGATGACTGATTGAGCTGCATGTTAACGGCAGATGCTTTTGGCGAACCGTTTTCAGTGCTGATCTCAGATTTTACTTTGTTGAAAGCGAACGCGTTATCCTGCGCTGCTGCATTGAGGGTACCAAACAAAATAGCTCCTGTCAGTATCACGCTCACTTTGGGTGCTAAAACAAATTTCATGACATTAATTTTTTAATGTTTTGTGCTTTAAATGGGCAGTATTAGCTAATACAATGGTGCCGTTTTATTTTCTGACGCAAAGATCAGATGGCAGGGTTAAGCCAACATTACGCCTTTGTTAAAATAATGTGAGAAAATTGGAGAGGATGTTGATTTCTGTCCTAATTTCGCAACGTTTATGGAAGCAGTACAATTAAAGAAGAATCGCCCGGTGGCCATATGGTTATATATAGGCGTGGGCATGCTGATAGTGCAGGTACTTTTGGGAGGAATTACCCGTTTGACCGGTTCCGGATTGTCCATTACCGAATGGCAGCCTTTGTTGGGCGCTTTTCCGCCAATGAACGAAGAAGCGTGGCAGCGCGCTTTTGACGGGTATAAGCAAATCGCACAGTATAAACTGGTGAATAACCACTTCACGCTGGCGGACTTTAAGCAGATCTACTTCTGGGAATGGTTCCACCGCGATTGGGCACGCCTGATGGGCGTAGTGTTCCTGCTTCCTTTCATTTATTTCGTCGCAAAAAAGAAGATTGATCAGTCCATGATCAATCCCATGCTGATACTATTTTTACTGGGCGGCCTGCAGGGCGCAATCGGCTGGATCATGGTAGTGAGCGGCCTGAATAACGAAGATATCCGCGTAAGCCATATCCGCCTGGCCATTCACTTTATTTCCGCGCTGGTGCTGCTTTGCTATGTATTCTGGTTCGCGATGCGCCTCAGCGTGAAACAGCAGCAGGTATTACACGTGCCGGATCTGCGCCGCCTCAACGCCTGGCTCCTGGGCGTGCTGGTGCTGCAACTGATTTACGGGGCTTTTATGGCCGGCCTGCATGCTGCACTGAATGCCAATACCTGGCCGGATATCAACGGCGCCTGGGTACCTACCGGCATGTTCAGCAGCGGCAGCTTCTTCCATGATATTTTCCACAACCCGATTACCATCCAATTTATCCATAGAGGCCTGGCCTACCTGATTACCATCCTGGTGGTGATCTGGTGGATGAAATCAGCGCATGTACCAGCCCATACACAGCTGCATGCCATCCGGTATCTCCCGTTATTACTGGTATTATTGCAGGTATTACTGGGCGTACTCACTTTGCTGAACAGCCAGACGCATATCCCTATCAGTTTCGCGATACTCCACCAGGGCGTGGGTATGCTGCTGCTGCTCTCGCTGGTATGGACCTATTTCCTGAGCAGGGGTAAGGCATAATTACGGGTATAAATACGGTTTCATAGTTGCAAATCCGTATTTTTATTTGTAATTATCGTCCGATGAAGGTGAAGTTATTGCTTATCAAAACATACTATTCTTTCCCTGTTCAGCTGTTGTTGCTGCATTTCAGGAAGTACCAGGTATTGTTAATCTTCTGGGTGATATTATTCAGCACCATTAATGGTGGTTTTGCGAAGGTATTCGGGGGCGATGCATTGTTCCTCGCGCCGGAATACCTTGGGAAAGTGAACTTCTACAGCACCGCCATCCTGGGAATTGCCACGGGCACCTTCATCATGAGCTGGCATATCACCACTTTCATACTTCATACCGGCAGGTTCAAATTCCTGGCTACCACCAGCCAGCCTTTTTTTCGTTACTGCCTGAATAATTCGGTGATACCGCTGGCCTTCCTGATCTGCCTGCTGTATCGCGGCTGGGAATACCAGCGCTACCAGGAATTGAACACAATTCCGGATATTTTCCTCCTGGCAGAAGGGTTCATCAGTGGCGTGCTGTTTATGATCTTCTTTTCATTCTTCTACTTTTTCAACGCGGATAAGAATATCGGCAGAAGGTTGGAGCGGAAGTTCGGGAACCCCCGGAACTTTCTTCGCACTATCCTGAAGCCCACCCAGGAGCCGGATGAAAATGCGCTGCCTGTCAGCAATTACTTCTCCACACCCTGGCGTATCCGCAGGGCCAGGAAAGTGGACCATTACAATAAGCATTACCTGGATTCGATCCTCAAACAACATCACTTTGCCGCGATCATTACCGTAGGCTGTGCGCTGATTTTTATGGTGGTGCTATCCAGCCTGATGGATTACAACGCTTTCAGGATTCCTGCCGGCGCCAGCGTACTGATATTTTTCGCATTCCTGATAGGCGTTGCCGGCGCTTTTTCCTACATGCTGCAAACCTGGTCTATTCCCATTTTAGTGGTTATGCTCATTGGGGTGAACTGGATGGTGGAGCACGACCTGATCGATAACCGCAACAAAGCCTATGGGCTGGACTATAAAGCGAAGGATAACCGCCCGGAATACAGCGCCCAGGCATTACAGCAATTTTTTACAAAGGAGCGGTCGGATTCCGACAGGGTGCAAACCCTCGAAGTGCTGAAAAAGTGGCGGGCGAAATTTCCGGCGGATAAAAAGCCGCCTTTGATCGTCATGAATTTCAGCGGCGGGGGCAGCAGGAGCGCTACGTGGAGCATGCATGTATTGCAGCGGCTGGATAGCTTGCTGCAAGGGCGTTTGATGCCGCATACCGTACTAATGACCGGCGCTTCCGGCGGTATGATGGGCGCTACCTATTTCAGGGAACTGTATTACCGCCAGCAGCAGGGAGAGCCGGTAAGGCTGGCCAGCCTGGCGTACCCGGAAAAGGTCTCCAAGGATTTGCTGAATCCTGTGTTTACCGCCATGGCGGTCAACGACTTTATAGCCCCTTTCTGGACCTTCAAAATAGGGAATAACCACTACGCAAAGGATAGAGGATATGCCTTCGAAAAGCAGCTGAATCAGAATACGGATAACGTACTCAATAAAGTGATCCTGGATTACCGGCAGGCGGAGGAAAGCGCTACTATTCCGATGCTGATCTGGAATGCCACTATCAATGCTGATGGGCGCCGACTGATGATCAGTCCATTGCCGATCAGCTACTTATGCGCGCCGGAGTATAAATATCCTACCCGCCAGGTGCGGGATATTGACGGAGTGGATTTTACCCAGTACTTTTCCCGGCAGGGCGCAGCCAACCTGCGTGTGACCAGCGCCATCCGGATGTGTGCCACCTTCCCTTACGTGCTGCCAAACGCGTTTTTACCGAGTAATCCGATTGTGGATGTGATGGATGCCGGCATCAGGGATAACTTCGGTCAGCAGACGACCCTGCGGTATTTGTACACCTTTCGGGAATGGATAAACGAAAATACCAGCGGGGTGGTGTACATCCAGGTGCGCGATACCCGCAAGAATGATATTTCTCCCATCAAGAAAACGAAGGACCTGCCAGACCTGTTGTTTGAGCCGCTTTTCACCATGCAGCAGCATTGGAGCGCTATGCAGGATTTTGACCAGGACGACCTGATCAATTACATGGAAGGTTATTTCCCCAATAAATTCCACCGGGTTATTTTCCAGTATGTGCCACAGCACCAGGACAAAGCGGCGGCCCTGTCCTGGCACCTCACCAGTCGCGAAAAGCTGGACATTGCCAATGCGATAGAAAATCCTGCGAATCAGAGTGCGCTGGATTTTGTGGTGAAGCTGCTGAAATAATTACGGCATTGTAGGAGTAATACGGGTTAAGGTGTAATGCGCGTTCCGCACAGCCCGCGCCCGGCGGCACTCATAAGTGCAGCAGGAATGCAGGCCCCGGCAACATGAGCCCTCCATGCCTCGTTGTTACTCTTGCAGAAATGCAAGCAATGGCGTAATAAACTTCGTATATGCTTCAATGTGAGGCAAATGACCAATACCTTCTATAGGTACCAGCTTTGCGTTTTTAATCCTCCGGGCGGTTTGTTTCCCCAATTCCGGATAGTTCCCCATGGTCTTTCTGACTGCTTCCGGTACGTTGGCTTTGCCCAGCGCCGTCCGGTCGCGCTGCCCGATGATCAGCAGGGTAGGGGCCTGTATATTTTCAAACTCGTAGAACACCGGCTGGGTGAAGATCATATCGTAGGTAAGCGCTGAATTCCAGGCTACCAGCGGGTAATCGGGGCCTTGCGTCCAGCTGGCCTGCAGGGAAGCCCATTTATCGAAGTCCGCATTCCACTTTCCATCGTAGTAGCTATCCAGCTGGTATTGCTTGATCTTAGCGTAGTTCTGTTGCAGTTCTCCCTTATACCACTGGTCTACGGAGAGGTAGGGGACTTTCAGTTTCCAGTCTTCCAGTCCTATCGGATTTTCCAGTATGAGCTGTGCCGTCAGCTGCGGGTACATCAGGGCAAACCTGGTTGCGAGCATGCCGCCCATGGAATGCCCCAGTACGGCCACTTTGCTGATATGCAGCGTGTCGAGGATGGCTTTCGTGTTTTGTGCCAGCTGCTGGAAGGTGTATTGGAAATGCGATGGTTTATCGGATTTACCGAATCCGATCTGGTCCGGCATGATCACCCGGAAACCGTTTTTGCTGAGGTCTTTGGCGGTTTGTTCCCAGTAGGCGGCACAGAAGTTTTTGCCATGGAGCAATAGTACTGTTTTGCCGTTAGGTCTTTCCGGCCGGAGGTCCATATAGGCCATCTTAAGCGATTGCTGTTGGATATGCAGTTCCAGGTAGTGAACAGGGAACGGGTATTCGTAGCTGGAAAGCATTGCGTCTTGCGGTGGCACGCTTTGCGCCCGGGCCTGAAAAGCGCATAGCAAAGTGAGCAGTAATGCGATATAATTTCTCATAAATATGGTTTGTTTAAAGGTATTGACTTTTTAAGAACAATGAAACACAATCAGTTGTGTGTAACTTTTTGGTTTTCATGCGGTTGTATCGCAGTTTTGCGGCATGACCAAATGATTACATTTATTTAAAGCCGGAAGCCTTCATTCTCGCCAGCTTTTCGTACCTTTGCGCCTTCTTTTTGTAGCTATTAGCGGAAAAATTGTTAATGGCTGATAGCTAAAGATATAAGTATATGAATATTCGTAATATTGCAATTATCGCACACGTAGACCATGGTAAGACTACCCTGGTTGACAAAATCCTTCATCAGACAAACGTATTTCGCGAGAACCAGGAATCCGGTGAGTTGATCATGGATAATAACGATCTCGAAAGAGAGCGTGGTATCACTATCTTCAGTAAGAATGCTTCTGTAGAATACAAGGGTACAAAAATTAATGTGATCGATACTCCGGGCCACGCCGACTTTGGTGGTGAGGTAGAGCGTGTATTGAAAATGGCTGATGGCGTGATCCTGCTGGTGGATGCCTTCGAAGGACCGATGCCTCAGACCCGTTTCGTACTGCAGAAAGCGTTGCAGCTGAATCTGAAGCCAATTGTTGTTATCAACAAGGTGGATAAGGAGAACTGCCGTCCTGACGAGGTGCATGATGCCGTATTCGAACTGTTCTTTAACCTGGATGCAACTGAAGATCAGCTGAACTTCCCGACTTATTACGGTTCCGGTAAAAATGGTTGGTTCAACAGTTCACTGACTCCTTCTGAAGATATTACTCCACTGATGGACGGTATCCTGGAACACGTTCCGGCGCCCAGAGTGGAAGAGGGTACTTTACAGCTGCAGATCACTTCCCTGGATTATTCTTCCTTCCTGGGTCGTATTGCAGTAGGTAGGGTTGCCCGCGGTACCATCACTGAAAACCAGTGGGTAAGCCTGATGCAGGCCGATGGTACTATCAAAAAGCAAAAAGTTCGCGAGCTGTATATTTTCGAAGCCCTCGGTAAGAGAAAGGTTACTGAAGTAGTAGCGGGCGACATTTGCGCAGTTGTAGGTATTGAAGGTTTCAACATCGGTGATACCATTGCTGATGCGGAAACTCCTGAAGCGCTGCCAGTGATCAGCGTGGATGAGCCTACCATGAACATGCTGTTCAGCATCAACAACTCTCCGTTCTTTGGTAAGGATGGTAAGTTTGTAACCAGCCGTCACCTCCGTGATCGTCTGATCAAAGAAACAGAAAAGAACCTGGCGCTGCGCGTGGTTGATTCTGACAACGCGGATAGCTTCCTGGTATATGGCCGTGGTATCCTGCACTTAGGCGTATTGATTGAAACCATGCGTCGTGAAGGGTATGAGTTGACCGTAGGTCAGCCACAGGTTATCGTGAAAAACATTGACGGTAAGAAATGTGAGCCATATGAGATCCTGGTGGTAGACGTTCCTCAGGAATCAGCCAGTAAAGTAATTGACCTGGTAACCCGCCGTAAAGGTGAGATGCTGATCATGGAAACCAAAGGTGAAATGCAGCACCTGGAATTTGAAATTCCTTCCCGCGGTCTGATCGGTCTGCGTACCCAGATGCTGACCGCTACTGCCGGCGAGGCGGTAATGGCTCACCGCTTCAGCGAGTACAAAGCCTGGAAAGGCGCCATCCCTGGCCGTAACAACGGTGTACTGATCGCGAAAGAAGCGGGTACTACTACCGGTTACTCCCTGGATAAACTGCAGGATCGTGGTTTCTTCTTCGTAGATCCGGGAGAAGAAGTTTACAAGGGTATGATCATCGGTGAAAACAATAAACCTGGCGACCTGGTAGTAAACGCAAACGAAGGTAAGAAGCTGACCAACATGCGTGCGAGCGGAAGTGATGCTGCTACCAACATTGCGCCTAAAACCCTGATGACGCTGGAAGAGTGCATGGAGTATATCCAGCACGACGAGTGTATCGAGGTGACGCCTAACCACATCCGTATGCGTAAAGTGATCCTGGATGAGGAAGAGCGTAAGAAATATGCTAAGAGCATTAAAGCTGAAGCGTAAGTTTTAGTTTGATATTATAACGAGCCGGTGGAGTGATCCGCCGGCTTTTTTTATGGGGTATTATTATACCCATCCGTAGCTCATGCCACCTGTCTTATGCCCTTTAGCTGTGCGATCCTGGTCATGCCATTCATCTCATGCTCCCGTCTGGTATCACCTTGTCTATCCCGCTCATTTTATATCACCCATCCCCGTATCTCATCCTATACGTCTCACCTCATGCCTCCCATCTGGTACCATCTAGCCCATCCCCCTCATCTTATCCCACCCAGCCCATATCCCATCCCATACGCCGCAACTGATGCCTCCCATCTGGTACCACCCAGCCCCCGCTCATCTCATCCCACCCAGCCCATATCCCATCCCATACGCCGCAACTGATGCCACCCATCTGGTACCATCTAGCCCATCCCCCTCATCTCATCCCACCCCGCTCATATCCCATCCAATACGCCTCACCTCATGCCACCGGCTGATACCACCCAGCTCATCCCGCTTACCTCATCCCACCCGGCCCATATCCCATCCAATACCAACAAAAAAAATCCCCGCCCAGGAAAAGGCAGGGATGTGCATACTAACCCAATGCTTACTAAAACTAAAACGATCTTCAGTTTCATTTCGATAGATGTATTGTCTGATACACTGTTTTGGGGTTAATGGATGGGTTTTGTACAGATATATCAGACAATTTCAATACTCTATCGGATATTTTTATCTACGCTGACGCGAATAATATTTATCAATGTTTCATTCATTAAGGTTGCCAGTCATTAAGGTTGCCAGGTTATTCCTCTGGTAGACCCTTCGGTTGACCCTTCAGTTGACCGTTCAGGCATCTCCTCCGGCTCACCTTTCCAGCATTCCCGGCATCCCCTCGCACCTCCACAGAAAACTACCACCCTTTTATACCCAATTCCTTCGGGCAATAGCTTCCCCTGGCCGCGATGCGACATTGATTTTTCTCATAGCCTCAGCGATGAAGCCAAGGCTATGCTATTATTTGTCAGTGGATTGCTTTGTTATTAAGCCTCTGCTGCCTGTTGTTCAGCCAGTTTAGCTTTGATCTTTCCTTCAATCTCTGCTGCCAGTTCCGGATTATCCAGCAGTAATTGTTTTACTGCATCGCGGCCCTGACCCAATTTGTTGCTGTCATAGCTGAACCAGCTACCGCTCTTCTGAACGATACCGTATTCCACACCCATGTCGATGATTTCCCCTGTTTTGGAGATACCCTGACCATAGATGATATCGAATTCAGCTTGACGGAACGGAGGCGCTACTTTATTTTTCACCACTTTCACCTTCACGCGGTTACCGATAGCCTCATCTCCATCCTTAATCTGACTCATACGACGGATATCCAATCTCACAGAAGCATAGAACTTCAGTGCGTTACCGCCGGTTGTAGTTTCCGGATTACCAAACATAACACCGATCTTTTCACGTAACTGGTTAATGAATATGCAGCAGCAGTTAGTTTTGGAAATGGTAGCAGTCAGCTTACGCAGCGCCTGAGACATCAGACGGGCTTGCAGACCCATTTTGCTTTCTCCCATTTCGCCTTCCAGCTCCCCTTTAGGAACCAGCGCCGCAACGGAGTCAATTACCACCACATCCACGGCGCCGGACAGGATCAGACGGTCCGCGATTTCCAATGCCTGCTCACCATGATCCGGCTGGGAAATCAACAGGGAGTCTACATCCACACCCAGTCTTTTTGCATAGCTGCTGTCAAAAGCATGCTCCGCATCTATAATTGCGCAGATACCACCTTTCTTCTGTGCTTCTGCTATTGTATGTATCGCAATGGTAGTTTTACCGGAAGACTCAGGTCCATAGATCTCTATAATCCTGCCCTTCGGAAAACCGCTGATTCCAAGCGCTATATCCAAGCCTAAAGAACCGGTAGAAATTACTTCCATCGGCGCTTCCGCTTTCTCGCCCATCATCATCACAGATCCCTTTCCGAAATCTTTCTCAATCTTGTCCATTGTAAGGCGAAGCGCCTTTAGTTTTTCTGCATTGGCTGTAGACATATAAGTAAGTTTTTTACAAATTTAAAATATCAGCAAATCACGAACTGTTCTGCTAAATTAAAACCTTATTTTTTATTTTCCTAAAATTTTTAGCATTTTATTTTTATTGCTAAAAAAAATAGTAGCTCGATCTTGTGCCGGAGGCTTGTCCTCATCAACAATACAAAGATCATCCGCCAATACGCATTGGATGTGCGCAATGAAAAAAAATCTGAAAAATTTTTTAAAACGGGTAGAAACGGGAGAAAGGGGAATAATACCGCTTTTTAAAAAAGCGTAGTTATACGCTTGAGTCACAATGGAAAATTCTGGACTTTTGTATTGTCAAGTTTAGTTGTTGATGTTTAACCCCTCTGTTTGTTAGTTGTTTGTTAGCCTGCCTTGCGGCCTTTGCATCCAAAGTTACCGACATGTAACCACAGCAAGTCGGCTGTTCAGGTTAAACCCCAAAAAGTTTCTTCGCTATTCTAAATTCTCGACTCTATTCCTTGTTCTTATTTAATAACTAAATACAGAACAAGGAATCAGAGTGGAGTATCTAAACCACCAGCATCCAGCAGGATGCCAGCTGCGTAATAATTCCAATGCTAAAGCCAATGTAAATCTCGGCAGGAGTGTGGGCCTTCAGGATCATCCGGCAGGTGCCTACTATCCCCGCTACAAAAAATGTAATGATCAGCGGCAGGGATACATTCATATGCATCCCCCACATGAGCGACAATAAAAACCCGATTACGCCGCCCCAGCCGGTCGCGTGCATACTGGTTTTCCAGAAACTATTGGTAACGAAGGAAATAGAGATGGCGAGGAACATACCCAGGAAAAAAGCCGTGTAGAACCTCGGGGCAGCCCCTTCCTCCAAAAATGTATAAAATGCCCAGAAATAATAAATGATGATCGCCACATAAGGAATGATCCTGTCGCGCTGGGTATTCAGGTAAATAGAGGAAATAAAACCCAGCATTTTCGCCAGCATCACCGTCAGCAACGGGAAAAACAGGCTGATGATCACCACCCGGAAATACAGCATGTCAAATGCGAAACGCTTGCTCGACATCTTAAACGCTACGAAATATTCCGGGAGCGACTGCAATACCAGAAAGGTTACCAGCGTGGGAATAAAAAGCGGATGGGTAATGTAAGAAACTACCTGGGCAACGGCACGGGCCTGCGGCGAAAACTCCGGCGCCGGCTGGTGGTTGCCTTCATGGTATGGTATGGCTTCCTGGTGCATGATCTGATTAAAGTTCTTTTCTTAAACGGGCCACGGGAATGTTTAACTGCTCCCTGTACTTGGCCACGGTTCTACGCGCAATATTGTACCCCTTGTCCTGCAGCATCTTCGTCAGATGCTCGTCGCTCAAAGGCTTACGTTTGTTTTCCGCCTCAATGAGATCAGAGAGGATCTTCTTCACTTCTCTCGTAGATACTTCCTCGCCGCTATCGGTAGACAGGGACTCAGAGAAGAAGAACTTCAGTTTGAAAGTGCCGAATTCTGTTTGTACATACTTACTGTTTGCCACACGGCTAACCGTGGAGATGTCCAGCCCCGTACGATCCGCAATGTCTTTCAGGATCATGGGCTTCATCGTGGTTTCATCCCCCGTGAGGAAAAACTCACGCTGGTAATCCATAATGGATTCCATGGTGGACAATAACGTATGCTGGCGCTGCTTGATGGCGTCAATGAACCATTTCGCAGCATCTATTTTCTGTTTGATGAACAATACCGCCTCTTTCTGACGCTTATCCTTCTTGTCGCCCCGGTCATACTCCTTCAGCATCTCGCGGTAACCACCGGAAATACGCAGGTCCGGCGCATTCCTGGAATTCAGCGTCAGCTCCAGCTTGCCGCTGTTGTTCATGATAAAGAAGTCGGGCAGTACATAACTCTCCGCTTTGTTCAGCGTAGCATAGTTGCCACCGGGCTTCGGATTCAGGCGAATGATCTGGTTGATGGACTCTTTCAGCGCTTCATCACTCAGGCTCAACGCCTTCTGTATTTTTTCGTAATGCTTCTTGGTAAACTCGTCGAAGTAATTTTCCAGGATCTGGTACGCGGTGCGCACACCCGGATCGTCCTGCGGCTTACGCTTCAGCTGCAGGAGCAGACACTCTTTCAGGTCGCTGCAACAAACCCCCGGGGGGTCAAATTCCTGTATCTTTTTGATCAGTTCTTTGATTTCGTCATCATCAGTGGAGATATTCTGCGAGAACGAAAGGTCGTCCACAATCGCACTTACTTCTCTCCTTAAATACCCATCGTCATCGATACTACCGATGATTTGCTCTGCAATGGCATTCTGGCGCTCATCCAGCTCCAGCATGCCCAACTGGCTAAGCAGGTGTTCATGGAAGGAAGTTTCTACCCTTACAGGGATGGTTTTATTGCTCTCATCCGGGTCTGGATAGTTGTCGTCCCTTAATTTATAATCTGCCACCTCGTCATCTCCATCATTCACGTATTCTGAGATATCGATGTTATCATAATCGGACTCACTGCCATCTGGTTCAAATTCATCGTCATCAGACTCAAATTCATCCTGTTCTTTAAACTCATCCTCATGGGCTTCCTCCCCGTACTCCAGTGCGGGGTTTTCCTCCAGTTCTTCCTTGATCCGCTCTTCCAGGTTGACAGTAGGTACCTGCAGCAGCTTCATTAACTGAATCTGCTGTGGTGACAGCTTCTGTAATAACTTCTGTTGTTGTGTCTGTTTTAACATATCTCAGGCCAATCCTTTTTCAGTGATTGGTAATTGTATTAGATTAAAATTGGCTCCCTAAAAATCAAGTTCCAGTTGTTCCGGCAACAACCTGAAAGATTTCCGGTGGTAGGGCGTTTCTCCAAACTCTCGGATGGCATCGCGGTGCTGTTTGGTGGGATATCCCATATTTGAATCCCATCCAAAATGCGGGTAAGATAGGTGCAGTTGCTGCATGTACTCATCCCTGTAGGTTTTTGCCAGTACAGAAGCTGCCGCGATCGAAGCGTACTTGCCGTCTCCCTGGACAATACAGGCATGTGGTACACCTCCATAGGGGGTAAACCTGTTACCATCTACCAAAATGTACTCCGGCGCCTTGCTTAACTTTTCAAGTGCCAGGTGCATCGCTTTAAAAGATGCTTTCAGAATATTAATCCGGTCTATTTCTTCATTATCCACACTGGCCACCGCATAACAGATGGCTTCCTGCTCGATAACCTTTCTCAGTTCATCCCTGTCCGCAGGTTTCATCTGCTTGGAATCATTGAGTAACGGATGATTGAATTCCACCGGCAATATAACCGCGGCAGCGAATACGGGCCCAGCGAGGCACCCGCGCCCGGCCTCATCACAGCCGGCTTCAAAAAATAAATCCTGGTATCGAGTTAGTAGCAATTCCAAATCTGTTAAGCCGGGTAAAATTACATGATTAAAAAAGAAGGAACAAGCTCCTTAATTAAACAGGTCCTTAAAATCCCTTTTGAAATCACTCCACAATTTGGCCGATTTATCCCCAAATTGCTCTGCCGCTTTCTTGGTACTGTCCCATTTCTCCGCACTGGCTTGCTTCACGTCTTCCACTTCCTGTTTCATCTGTAACTTCAGTTCTTCCAGTTTCTCGCGGGCTTCCTTGCTCTTTTTATCGCCTTTTTTCTTTAATTCTTCAGTGGCCTTATCTATCTGTGCTATGCGCGCATTCAGGGTGTCTATCGTTTCGTTTTTCTGCTGCTGGAGGTAATCTCCGGTTTTACTGGCGGCAGATTTAACGTCTTCGCCAGCCTGTTGCAGGTCGGATCGGATGGAATCTTTCTTTTGCTCCTGAGTAGGGCCGGACTGGCAAGCTGCCAGCGCCGCAATTCCAAATACTAACCATAATTTTTTCATATACGACAGGTTTTAAATTATCCTGATTCACAGGGGGTAAAAAAAATTCTGGCATAGCCAGCTGAAGGTCCCTTTATCAAATCATATTCCAGTTTTTTTGTTCAAATTTTTAACACATTTATTTTATTACCACATGTGGGGCTAAATCCGCCATCCATAGCAGTCTAACTTCATGGTTAACAAAAAAAAGCATAGGTTTGAGGTCCTTAAAAACAAATCTGCAAAAACTATGAGAAAACATCTGGTGGTTTTGCTCCTCCTCATGGCCGTTAGTTTCAAATGGGCCAAAGCGGATGAGGGCATGTGGCTTCCCTATTTGCTGGGGCAGCAAACGTATAACGACATGGTGAAAAGAGGCCTCAAATTGACGAAAGAACAGTTATACAGTATCAACAAAGCATCCATTAAAGACGCCATCGTGATCTTCGGCGGCGGCTGTACAGGCGAAATCGTGAGTAACGAAGGCCTGATCTTCACCAATCACCACTGCGGTTACGGCGCCATCGCGGCAGCCAGCACAGTGGAACACAACTACCTGAAAAATGGCTTCTATGCCAAGGACAAATCGCAGGAAATTTCCTCCCCAATGCTTTCTGTCCAGTTCCTGGTAAAAGTAGAAGATGTTACCAAACAAGTGGAAGATGCGGTAAAAGGCTTGTCCGGCGCGGAAAGAACCGCCAAAGAGCAGGCTGCCTACGGCGAGATCGTCGAAAAAGCTACTGCCGGTACCGGTTACGAAGCCAAAGTAGTACCGATGTACAAAGCCAACCAATACCTGCTGTTTGTGTACGAACGCTATACCGATATCCGCCTCGTAGGTACGCCTCCTGAGTCTATCGGTAAATTCGGCGGCGATACGGATAACTGGGAATGGCCACGCCACACGGGCGACTTCTCCATCTTCCGCGTGTATGCCGACAAAAACGGTAAACCCGCTCCTTATTCCAAAGACAACGTGCCTTTAAAACCCAAGCACTTCCTGCCGGTTTCCATTAAAGGCGTGAAAGAGAACGACTATGCCATGATCTTCGGATATCCGGGCGGTACCAACCGTTACGAAACCTCCTATGGCGTGGAACTGAAAAATACCGTAGAAAATCCCAATACCGTTAACCTGCGCGACGTTCGCCTGAAAGCTATGTTCGAGCAGATGAAGAAAGACCCTGCGGTTAAACTGCAGCTGGCTTCTTCCTACGCCGGTATTGCCAACTACTGGAAATTCTTCGACGGGGAAACCAAACAACTCGAAAAATACCACGTACTCGAAGAAAAAAGAAAACAGGAAGCTGCATTCGCAAAATGGGCGCAGGATAAACCTGAATTCGCCAATATCCTGAACGATTATGCAGCCAACTATAAAGCCTGGACTCCGTACGCAAAAGGCCGTGTGTACCTCACCGAAGGTATCCTGGGCTCTCCGGTTGCCGGCTTTGCCTCCACGCTGCTGCAGGTAGAAAAAGCGCTGGTTACGCCAAACGCGCCTAAGGATGCGGTGAAAAATGCCGTTGCCGCTGCGGATAAAGCCCGCAAGGCATTCCTGGAAAGCGAAAACAAACCGAGCGATGAAAAAATTCTCGCCGCTACCTGCCAAATGTTCTATAACGACATTCCAAAGGATCAGCAACCAACTGCGTTCTACCAGGAGCTGAGTTCCAAATACGGCAATCTTTCTGAAGATGCTACCTACCGCAAATGGGCGGCCAACCTCATGGCTAACACCATGATTTTCAATGACGCCAAATGGGATGCATTCGTGAAAAATCCCGATGCTGTCACCCTGCAGGCCGATCCTGCTTTCGCCTACGCCAGCGCATTCGTGAAAAACTATACCGGCAAATACCTGCCGCTGTACAACCAGTTCGTGATGAAAAATAATGACCTGGGCCGCGAATACCTGAAAGGTATCATGCAAATGCAACCTAATGCCAACAGATACCCGGATGCCAACTTCACCATGCGCGTGTCCTACGGCCAGGTTAAACCTTACTCTCCGCGCGACGCCGTTAACTACGACTACGTTTGCACCATGAAAGGCGTAATCGAAAAGTATGTTCCGGGAGACTACGAATTTGACCTGCCTGCCGGCTACCTGGACCTGTACAATAAAAAAGATTTCGGTCAGTATAAAGACGCCAAACGCAACGACGTAGTGGTGTGCTTTATCGCCACCAACGATATCACCGGCGGTAACTCCGGCAGCCCGGTTATCAACGGTAACGGGGAACTGATCGGCCTTGCCTTCGATGGTAACTACGAAGCGCTGAGCCATAAAATCCAGTTCGATTCCAACTACAACCGCACTATCTGCGTAGATGTGCGTTATGTACTCTGGTGCATCGATAAACTCGGTGGCGCAAGCAATATTATCAGGGAACTGAAAATCGTGAAATAAATTTTTCCCGAAACTCGCATAAAGAAGCCCGTCCGATTATCCGGACGGGCTTCTTTTATTCAAACATTTTCGATTTACAGGGTGTTATCAACGGCAGCGCCAACAGGTACTTTAAATATCCATGTATGACACAAACCACCCTGACAAGGAAGATTTGGATGGCACTAACGGGCCTGTTCCTCTGCTTCTTTCTCGTGATACATCTGCTGGGAAACCTGCAACTGTTGCTGCCGGCGGCGGAATCACAATTGCAGTTTAACGCCTATTCCCACCTGCTTTCAGGCAATATCCTTATCAAAATTATTTCATGGGTGCTGTATGCCAGCATCCTTGCGCACGTCATATACGCCATCATTATAACGGCGGCGAATACACGCGCCCGGAAGGTGAAATATCATTACGACCGCCGCGGCAGTGCCAGTAAGTGGTACTCCCGCAACATGGGCTTGCTGGGCACGGTCATTTTCATTTTCCTGGTGATCCATTTCCGCGATTTCTGGTACGTCTATAAGTTCGGACAGTTGCCCCTGGATGCCAAAGGGAATAAAGACCTGTACACGCTGGTCACGGAAGTCTATAGCCAGGGCTGGTATGTAGCTGTGTATGTGATTTGTATGGTGGCGCTTTGTTATCACCTGCTGCACGGTTTCTTTAGCGCAGCCCGTACGCTGGGCGTGTATCATCCCAAATATGTCCGCTGGATAAAGGCGCTCGGCTGGATATACAGTGTGGGCATCTGTGCCGGCTTTGCCTTCATTCCCGTTTATGTTCATTTTTTAAAATAGCTGGCCATGCTGGATGCGAAAATACCTCAGGGACCACTGGAAGAAAAGTGGAATAACTACAAGGCTCATGCGAAACTGGTAAATCCCGCCAACCGGAAGAAGCTGGATATCATCGTCGTGGGAACCGGCCTGGCCGGCAGTTCCGTGGCTGCTTCGCTCGGCGAAATGGGCTACCGGGTAAAGAGCTTTTGCTTCCAGGACTCGGCCCGGCGTGCGCACTCCGTGGCCGCGCAGGGCGGCGTAAATGCCTGTAAAAATTATAAAAATGATGGGGACAGCGTCTTCCGGATGTTTTACGATACCATTAAGGGAGGCGACTTCCGGGCACGCGAAGCCAATGTTTACCGACTGGCGGAATGCAGCGCCAGTTTGATAGATCAGGCAGTGGCGCAGGGCGTGCCCTTTGGCCGGGAATATGGCGGTTATCTTAACAACCGCTCCTTTGGCGGCGTGCAGGTATCCCGGACTTTTTACGCCAGGGGGCAAACCGGCCAACAGTTGCTATTGGGGGCTTATCAGGCGTTGATGCGGCAAGTGCATCAGGGCCACGTGCAACTCTACGCCCGTCATGAAATGCTGGACCTGGTAGTGATCGATGGCAAGGCCCGGGGAGTGATCATCCGGAATATGGATACCGGCGCCATTGAGCGGCACAGCGCCCATGCAGTGGTGCTGGCCACCGGCGGCTTCGGGAAGATATACTTCCTGTCGACCCTGGCCATGGGTTGTAACGGCTCCGCCATCTGGCGGGCGCATAAGAAAGGAGCGCTCATGGCTAACCCCAGCTGGACGCAGATCCATCCTACCAGCCTGCCGCAATCAGGCGAGTACCAGTCCAAACTCACCCTGATGTCAGAATCCCTGCGTAATGATGGCCGCATCTGGGTGCCTAAAAGGCAGGGCGACGGGCGGCCCCCCAACCAAATACCGGAGGAGGAAAGGGATTATTATTTGGAGAGAAGATATCCCTCCTTTGGTAACCTCAGCCCCCGGGATATAGCTTCCCGCGCGGCCAAAGAGCGGATTGATGCCGGCTTTGGGGTGGGGCCGCTGAAAAATGCCGTGTACCTGGATTTTTCCCGCGCCATCCGGGAGCAGGGGGAGGACAAGATCAAAGAAAAATACGGCAACCTGTTCAGGATGTACCAGAAGATCACTAACGTAAACGCCTATACAGAGCCCATGCTGATCTCCCCGGCGGCGCACTTCTCCATGGGCGGCCTCTGGGTGGATTATGAACTCATGACTACCATCCCCGGCTTGTATGCTTTGGGAGAAGCGAATTTCGCAGACCACGGGGCTAACCGGCTGGGCGCCAACTCACTGCTGCAAGCCTGTGTGGACGGTTACTTTATTGCGCCGTACACCATGGCTAATTACCTGGCGGATGAAATAAAAACAGGCCCGGTGGATGCCCGGCACCCGGCATTTGATGCCGCTGAACGGCAGGTGAAAGAACAGTTACAGCTGTTCATGGCTATTCAGGGCAGGGAGCCGGCAGATTATTTCCACCGTAAGCTGGGCCGGATATTATATGATAAATGCGGCCTTTCCCGCTCTGCTGCAGGACTGCAGGCCGCCATTACGGACATCCGGGAGCTGCGTTCGGAGTTTTACAAAAACCTCCATGTACCCGGAGGGCTGGGACTCAATGGAGAGCTGGAAAAGGCCGGACGCGTGGCGGACTACCTGGAACTCGGAGAGCTGATGTGCTATGACGCTTTAACCAGGAATGAATCCTGTGGGGCGCATTTCCGGGAGGAATACCAGACCCCTGACGGGGAAGCGATGCGGAACGATAAAGATTTCTCCTTTATCTCCGCCTGGGGATGGACCGGCAGCGAACAGCCGCCCAAGCTCTATATGGAACCCCTGCAATTCGAGTTTGTAACGCCTGCAGTACGGAGTTATAAATAGCGGCGTTTACTTCATCTGATAAAACTAACGCGTATGCATATACGATTAAAAATATGGCGGCAGGAAGAAGCCGGCTCGCCCGGCAGGATGGAATCCTATGAGCTGAAAGAGGTGAATGAAGATATGTCGTTCCTGGAAATGCTGGACGTACTGAATGAACAGCTGATGCGGCAGGGCGTACGCCCCGTGGAATTTGACCACGACTGCCGGGAAGGTATCTGCGGCCAGTGCGGGGTAATGATCAATGGGCGGCCCCATGGTCCGTTAAAGAATACCACCACCTGCCAGCTGCATATGCGTAGCTTCCGGGACGGGCAGGAGATTTATATTGAACCATTCCGCGCCGCGGCGTTCCCGGTTAAATGCGATTTGAAGGTGGATCGTTCCGCGCTGGATCGCATCATACAGGCAGGCGGATTCATATCCGTCAATACAGGCCAGGCGCCGGAGGCCAATACTACCCGTATTGCTTCCCCACTGGCGGAAGCGGCCTTTGATGCGGCAGCCTGCATCGGCTGCGGGGCCTGCGTAGCGGTCTGCAAAAATTCCAGTGCAGCCTTGTTCACCAGCGCCAAAGTCACCCACCTTGCATTACTGCCGCAAGGGAAGGAAGAGGCGCAGGACAGGGTGTTGCACCTGGTGAACCAGATGGATGCGGAAGGCTTCGGGCATTGTACCAATACGGAAGCCTGTGAAGTGGAATGCCCGCAGGAAATTTCAGTACTGCATATAGCCCGCATGAACTGGGAATTTAATAAGGCGCATATCCTGCGCAGGTAATTCATACAGTCGTAACCGTAGTAATACGGTTTTTTATTTTTTGTTGGAACTACGCAGATAGAATGCGTACAGGTGATGTAACTTTGCGACCGCATCGATACCAAAAAGGGTATTGAAGTTTTTAAACAGGGTTTGTTTACCCCCAAAAAAGCATAGGAATGAAAAAGTTGACATTGTTTGTGACGCCCCTTGTATTGTTATTAACATGCATGCTAGCGTGCAACCCCAAAAAGGAAAGTGAAAGAAAGGACCCGATCGCTAAAGTTACCGCCACAGGCAATGCGGGTAACTTTATCCGGATCAGAGGTAATGGTTTCAGCACCAATAAGCTGGAGAACACCGTGGTATTCGGAGATGTAAAAGCCGTAGTGCTGTATGCAAGCTCTAACTACCTGCTGGTGCAGGTGCCGCCTCACAAAGCGGGCATTGTGCCGGTAACGGTGACGGTAGGAGATCATCCTTCCAATTCATTAATGTTTGAGTATAACTCCAACGCAATGCTGGCAGCCAATTTGCCTTTGAGGTAAGTGCTACAGGGCAGGCGCAAAAAAATACCCTCGCTATAGGCGAGGGTATTTTTTTATGTAAAAGTGAGGGAATTATTTCTGTTCTTTATCCGCCATACCAAAGATCATTACCAGCTTATCCTTATCATAGAAATTCAGCGTTTGATCGGCTACATCAAATTTGTAGGTTTTACCGCTGATCACGCGCATGAATTCAGCTTCCCTTTTCATGATAGCCTCGCCGCAGGCCATGCGGGTACTCATGCCCGGCCCCATGGAGATAGTAGAAGCGGTATGCTTAAAGCTGCCGTTTACGATATTGCATCCACCGCGGCCATGGTAGCGGCCTTTAGCCGGGTCGAATTCCAGGTAGATCCCTGGCTCTGTAATCGTGGTTTCATTGAGCTTAATGAGGTTCCATCTCTTGCTGGAAATAAAAGCCCATACATCCGGCTGCTGCTGTGTTTTATCTTCGCCAGCTGCTCCCTGCTTAAACGAGAGAAGGCGGCGGCCATTGCCGTATAAATTCAGGTGGCCGTTTTCCACGCGGTAGTTATAGGTTTTTTGTTCCAGGGCGCGTTGGAAATTGGTTTCGTTGCGCATATCGTTTTCGTCTATGCAGGCCATCATCGTGCTCATACCACGGGTGAAGCTCACAATACGTGCAGCGGCGTTCTGCGTAAACTCGCCACCGATGCCGTTACAGCCGCCATTTCCATGATAGCGGTTGCCGGAAGGATCAAACTCTAACCAGATTTTGCCTTTGCTGATCGGGGTGCCGTTCATTTCCACAAGCGTCCAGCGTTTGCCGCTGACAAAGGGAGAGCCATTGTCGCTAACCGTTACTTTCTTTTTGAACATCACTTTTTTCAGGGTGTATTTCAGGGAAGAGCCGTCGGCAGGAGGGTTTTTAATACTGGATACCGTCACCAGCAGTTTATACTGGTAGCCCGGCTGATAGTGAAATCCCTGGATGTTGGTGTACAGGTTGGACCACTCTGTTTCATTTTCTGCTCTCACCTGTAAGCATTCCATGGGTGCCACTCCCGTGCAGGGTACTTTGTTTTCCTTCACGTACATGACCTGGGTTTTGGGGCCGCTTTGCGCTGACTTTGGTGCGAAGAAAAGCGCGCTCATGGCAATTGCTAAATTCAATAACATAGACTAAGATTTTAAACTTTAACAATAATGCAAGCGTTCAGGTTCTGCATTTTGTTACATCTCTGCCTGAATTGCAAAGAAATTGCCAGTTTTTTGCTTATTTCATGATTACAAGGCAATAGCTGTATCCTGGGCAGGCGTCATATTGCGAATCCTGTCTATAATGCCTTCATAATACGCCAGCTTACTGGCGGCCGGCATGCTTATAACGGTGACGCCATTGGCCTTCAGCAGGTCTAATTTGAACCTGGAACGGGCCGTGTATTCCTCGGGAATGTAGTAGTAAATGTTGTTAGGAACGCTGATTGTTTTATGCTGGAATTGCTGCCGTGCCCTGTAGGTGAGCAGCCACCACAGGTCCGACTCTACGAAGTCCAGCGACAATCCAAAGATGTGTATATCCCTGGTAAAAAACAGGTCTATCCAGGAGTGGAAGTACACTTCCTGTTGCCTGATGCGCCTTATCAGGGATTCTTTCGGCACTGCCTTATTGCTGTACATGGTGCCGCTCACCACATAATTCCGCATCAGCTGTAACTGGCCGCCATAGTGTTCAAAGCCAAGGTTAATGCTCATGGGATGCAGGCAGTCGCCATGGATATGCCAGTAATGAATACCCTCTTCCGTGTAGCGCCTGAAGATGCTGAAATTCGTTTCGCGTATCAGGCTGGTATTACGTGTAGGCGTGCGCCCTTCCAGTGTAAATTCATAATTGGTGGTCAGTATATGTTCCGGCTGTAAAGCCCTGATAGCGGCATGCAGCCGGTTGGGGCTAATCTCCGCAGTTTTGGCGGCAATGAAGGTTTTCAGGTCTTTTTCCCTGATATGATGCCGGCGGATGGCCGTCAGGAAAATCTCTTCATAAAGCAGCGGAAATGGTTTCTTATCGTCGATCTCTATGCACCCGGAAGAATGGCAATAGGTGATAATATCCTGCAGCAGGTCTTTCCAGCTCCGGCCGACGGAAATGTTGTTGATATCATTTCCGATTAATAAAACCAGGTTCTTCATGGTGGTTCGGTTTTAAGGATAGATGTATCTGAAAGTAAGGTTGATGCGGGGGCCTACCGGCCTGGCCGTTTTGGGAACCTGGTGTTCCCAGTAGTGTTGCAGTTCGCCTTTCATTAGCAACAGTGAGCCATGCTCTAATGCAATTTCATATTTCAAGGCCTTATTATCCCGGCGCCGCAACATAAAGCGCCTCGTAGCGCCCAGATTCACGGAAGCGATCACCGGGTTGCTGCCCAGCTCCGGCTCATCGTCCGCATGCCAGCCCATCGAATCATTGCCACTGCGGTAATAATTCAGCAGCACACTGTTAAATGTGACGCCGGCAGCTTGTGCCACGCGGTCCCTGATCAGGATCAGCTCCGCTGTCCATGGCAAAGGCTCAAATGTATTTCCGGAAAAGGAATAGGAACTGTTGGCATCCCCGTACCACGCCATTAACCTGGGAAACAGGACTTCCCGCCCATACATGCGCATGGATTCCTGCTTCCAGTTAATGGTAGTAATGAGCTGATGGAAAATCCGGTCGCTGTCCGTTGGAGTAAAAAATTGCGGATAATATTCCAGGAGACCATTTTCCAGGGTGATCTCCTGTTTTTGATTGTTATCCTGACCGAATAAACTTCCCTGCAGGCTCATAGCACTAAATTAAGACGGCACTACGCATTGTATATGTGTTCTGCCTTTCAGCGCTATAAACCTGCAAAAGATTTTAGTAGGAGAAAGGTTGTGTATAGATCACCTGGAGGATGGTTTGACCCACCGCTTTCAGGGTACGTTTATCTATCACACTCATATTGTCGTTGGTAGTATGCCAGTGTGAAGGAAACTGACCACTGGCCTGCCAGGCCAGCACGTCAAAAGTAGGTATGTTGGCAATGGTATTTACCGGGATATGATCGTCGGTAATATAGGCGCCAAAATCTTCATACCGGAAGATATCAGAGTAACCAATGGAATTGGCTACATCCCAGAACATTCTCATTGGGCCGGCAGCATATTGCTGGGAGGCTTTTTCCATGTAAAACTGCGAGCCGCGGCCGCCGACCATATCCAGCAGGATACCGTAGTTGGCTTTGTAGCCGGGAACATGCGGGTTTTTAGCCCAGTATTGCGTACCAAGGCAGAAGGAGTTTTCGTTGGACGGGTCGCCGTAATCTTCCACATCCACCAGCAGGATGTCCACGCCGGCATCCGGCCTTTGCGCCTTGAAATTCCTGGCCGCTTCCAGCAGCACCGCTACGCCGCTGCCCCCATCGTCCGCGCCATCGAGCTTCTTGGTCTTATCAAAGGCATCTTCATCTGCAATGGGGCGGGTATCCCAGTGCGCCAGCAACAGCACGCGCTGCTTCGCTGCCGGGTTGAAACTGCCGATAATGTTGATGCAGGGAAGTTTTTCACCTTTAGGACCGGTTACGGTAGTACGTTGTACATACACGGTATCCGCCCATTTTTTCAGGTTGGAAATGAGCCATTCAGCACATTTTTCCTGTGCAGGCGTATTGGGGATCCGGGGGCCAAAGCTTACCTGTTTTTCAGTGTAGGCGTAGGCGGAATCCTCCGAGAATACCGGTACCGGCGCCTGGATACGGTCTACCTTACTGGCGCCCGTACTGTCGTTATGACCTTCCCCGGTTTTTCCATTCTGCTGACAGGCGCCGGCCATTACAGCCAGCGCCGTCAGCGCGATCAGAGCTTTACGCATTATCTTATTTCTTGCTGATTATTCAATTAGTCCTGCACGATGGAGTAGGAAACACTGCCATCTTTTTCATCTTTCAACTGTATGCCAACGGCCAGCAGCTCGTTACGGATCTTGTCGGAAGTAGCGTAGTCCTTACGGGCTTTCGCTTCCTTGCGCATGTTGATGAGCATCTGTAATACGCCGTCCAGCTTGTCTTCGTCCGTACCCAGCACTTCCATCTGGATACCCAGTATATCCACCAGGTATGTTTTCCAGGAGTATTGGAGCAGCTGGAAGGTGTCTTCGCTGATCTCATGCATTTTGATCTGGCCGCCTTTCAGTGAGTTGATCACCGGGGCCAGCTCAAACAGGTTGGCCATGACTTTGGCGGTATTGAAGTCATCGTTCATGAAATCAGGCAGTTCAGCGCACAGCTGCCTTACCTGTTTGTCCAGCTCCTCGTTGATGGGCTGTCCGTTACTGCTGTAAGTCAGCTTTTGCAGCACTTCATAAGCCGCCCATAACCGCTGCAACCCTTTTTCTGCGGCCTGCAGGGCCTCGTTGGAGAAGTCCAGCGTACCGCGGTAATGCGTTTGCAGTACAAAGAAGCGGATCACCATCGGGCTGTAGCCTTTTTCCAGCTGTGGATTATTGCCGGAAAACATCTCGGTAAGGGTAATGGTATTACCATACGACTTACCCATTTTACGGCCGTTGATAGTGATCATGTTATTGTGCATCCAGTAGCGCGCCATCAGCTCGCCATGGGCAATTTCGCTCTGGGCGATTTCGCACTCGTGGTGTGGGAACTGCAGGTCCATACCACCTCCGTGGATATCAAACTGCGAGCCGAGGTATTTGGCGCTCATCGCGGAGCACTCGATATGCCATCCCGGGAAGCCTTCTCCCCATGGGCTTGGCCAGCGCATAATATGCTCCGGCGGCGCTTTTTTCCACAAGGCAAAATCAGCCTTGTTGCGCTTTTCGTCCTGGCCTTCCAGCTCGCGGGTGGTTTCCAGCATATCTTCCAGCACGCGGCCGCTCAGGATGCCGTAGTCGTAACTGGCGGCGTATTTTTTTACGTCAAAATACACGGAGCCGTCTACCTCATAGGCATACCCTTTCTCCATGATCTTTTTGATCATTTCGATTTGCTCGATGATATGGCCGGTAGCGGTAGGTTCAATGCTGGGTTCCAGGTTGTTGAACTGCAGCATGGCCCAGTGGTACAGGTTGGTGTATTTCTGTACCAGCTCCATCGGCTCGAGCTTTTCCAGTATGGCTTTTTTAGAAATTTTATCTTCTGCCTCGCGGCCTTCTTCCTCGAAGTGGCCGGCGTCGGTGATATTACGCACGTAGCGGACTTTATAGCCCAGGAAACGCAGGTAGCGGTTTACCACGTCAAAGGTGATGTACGGGCGCGCATGGCCCAGGTGCGATTCCCCTGAAACGGTAGGTCCGCAAACATACATACCCACATGGCCCGGCGTTATTGGTGTAAATACTTCTTTCTGACGGTGTATTGAATTGTATATTTTGAGTTCTGACATATGCTGTAAATAGCTGGCATCTTCCAACGCCAGTATGTTTTATTGGTGGATTGCAAAGATAGATATTGTTTTCGTCGCGGTAGGAAATCTGCGGCAACAACATCGGTCAGATCTTAAAATATTTATATTAATCATAATCTATTGTTTCTTATTTATTTACGCCATTTTCCGGCTTTTCTCCCGCAATACTCAGGTTGCTAATGACCGGATAATGATCTGAGAGATCTGAATTTATCTTCCGGAAACTATTCACCTGGAAGTATGGGTCTACAAAAACATAGTCGATCCGCAGCGTTGGCGCAAGGCCGCTGAAAGTACGCCCGATGCCGATGCCCTTTTTCAGGAACGCGTCCTGTAAGTCTCCCCTTATCTTAAAATAAGTATAGGAAGCAGGGGTATCGTTAAAATCGCCGCAAACAATCACGGGATAAGGACTCTGCCGGATAAAATCCCCCACAATATCGGCCTGCTGACTGCGGCGAATATACGCCTCACGCATCTTTTGCACAATACTTTTGGTGGCCACCAGCCCGGTATCTTCCTGGTTGCGGATCTTGCGGATCGCCCGGTAGTCCTTCTGGTTAAACCGGTAGGATTCCAGGTGCATATTGATGATCCGGAGCGTATCCCCTTTCCGTACAATATCAGCATAGATAAGGCTTTCGCTTAAGGGGCCGCTGCTCATTTTTACCTTATCTGATGCAATGATAGGGTATTTGGAATAAATGATGGAGCCCCAGTGCTGGTTACCGTTACGGTTGAAATCACTGGAAAAAAAGCGATAGGGGAGGTTCATCTCATGAGAGATGTCTTCCCGGTTATTAAAATCATTTTTTCGCTCTGCGGTATAAAAGTCCTGAAAGCAGGCAATATCCGGCTCCTGTTTCTTGATGAGCGCAAACATGGCCTGACGGGTATATTTGCTGTCACGTTCCTTGTAAAGGCCAAACTGGCTTACATTGTAACTCATCACCGTAATGCTTTCCGCTGCAGGCATGGGCTTGTTGCCAGCTGGCATATTAAAGGCAATAAACGCGCTAATAGATTTCCAGCCCAGTAATATCGCCGTCAGGGAGAGCAGCGCATACCGGTAGTTAAATACCAGCCACCCCAGCAGGAACAACACCAGTAACCCCAGTAAAAAAGGGAAAGCCAGCGTCAGAAAACTGATGGGCCAAAACCACGCCGGCGAGATATAGGGAGCCAGGCATGCTGCCAGGAATAATAAAACCAGGGCGATATTTAATATTACAAAAAATCCTTTTGTAAAAAGTCTTAAGAATCGCACTGTCTACGTACTTTGTTGAACGTATAAAGTTACTATTTTTTCAATGACAGGCGGGAGATTACAGGGAAATGCTCCGAATCAGCCACCCGCATGGCTTCGCAGGCATGCACGCGGAATTGCCGGGAAGCCAGGATGTAATCTATGCGTAAACTGGGCGACAGGTAAGAGAGGGTTCGACCCCAACCGTTACCGGTTTTCAAAAAGGCATCCTGCATAGTAGCTGCTACCGCCTGGTACGTGTAGGATACCGGCACGTCATTAAAGTCTCCACAAACAACCACAGGATATGGACTCCGGGCTACCAGCCCGGCCAGCTGCCTTGCCTGTTGCGTACGCCGGGTAAAGGTTTGCCGCATTTTATGTGCAAGCCCCCTGAAATGAAAGGAAGTAAGGTCATGGAAGTCCTGCCGGGTAAGCATATACGACGCCAGCTGCCCCGTGATCACCCGGATGGTATCCCCATAAACAAGCAGGTCCGCCTGCAGGAAACTGCTGCCGCTGCCTGCCGCGCTGGGCCCGCAGGGGATAGCGCTGGCCTGCAGGATAGGATGATGGGAAAACAGCACGATCCCGTAATGCCAGGTATCCCAATACACCATATCCTTCGTGAAGTAATGATACTCATAAGCGGCCTTGATGCGGATACTGTCAATGTTATGGGAGAGTTCTGGATGCTCGTTGGTATAAAATTCCTGCATGCAAAGGATATCCGCCTGGCCGAATACTACCGTATTGTACACATTGCTGCGAATGGCCTTGTTCTCCGAATAGGACTGTAAGCCCATATTGCTGCAGTTGTAGGTCATTATGGTAAATTCCTTGCTGCCGCTGGTTTTCTCCAGCGTGTTTTCCCTGAAAGGGTGGATGGCCCAGGTGCGGAATGCGGCGCCGGCGGATAATAGTATAGCCGTAACCGGGAACAGCCAGTATTTTTTTCTCATCAGTATCCACACCGGCAGCAATGCCAGGTTAAGTAGCAGGAAGCCGGGAAAAGCAAGGCCCGCAAAGCCGGTAGGCCAGAAGGCGGCAGGGGAGATGTAGGGCAAAAATGTGCTGGCCAGCAGGGCCAGGGGCAGTGCAATGTTGATTATAAGCAGGCCCCATCTTAAAAGCGTCTTCATCAGGTATTTGGGATTTAGGGATTTGAGTACCGGTTAAAAATACTCAAATCTCCCTATTTCTGATGCGCTTAGTTCTCTGATTTGCTGGCTCTCAGCAGGGTTTCCCTTTCGTCCGCAGTAAGAGAAGTAATGCCGTTGGCGCTGATCTTTTCAAGTATCTCATTAATACGCTGCTCGGATACTTTGCCCACTTTTTTGTAAGGCGGCTCGCCATGGTGGTCGCCATGGGAGGATTTCAGCATTTCGGCCGGTACAGTAGCCTGCGCCGGCGGATGGAACATATGGGAGAGTTTAAATGCAATCCTGTTGAAACCGCTGCCCCAGTCGTTTCCTTTTTTCCATTGCCACATGTAGATAGCGCCTGCTATCGCGCCACCGGCCAGCATAGGCAGGAAAACGGCGCCGCCCGGAGTAGTAAGGTGCGTACCAATGGTCAGGCCCAGGTAAATAGCGGTGATAATCCATAAAGGAATACCGCCGCCGGCCAGTAATGGGAAAATACGGTAGCCGGGAGCAAATACAGTCACGCCGACGGCAATGGCCATAACGCTGCCGGCGGCGCCCATGAAGCCTCCGCCTGCTGACAATGCCTGCAGGCCCGGGATAAACTGCATGCCCAGTACAAAGAAGATATTACTGATAATACCGCCGAAGAGATATAACGGAACAATCCGCAGGTAGCCTGCCAGGTGTTGCAGGATGGAACCAAATACCCACAGCCATACCATGTTCGAAAAGATGCTCACCACCTGTACATGGGTAAACATCGCCGAAAGGAGGGTCCATGGGCGGGCCAGCGCCTCAGCCGGGCTGGAAGGCACGCGGAGGTAACTGATAATATCCTGGTAGAAACGGGGTTCCCCTACATCTTCCATTTTATATATTACCAGTGTGAAGAAAAGGAATATATAGATTGTAAGATTGATGACCAGTAACTGCGTTACCATATTCTTTCCAGCTCCCAGTGAGAGCCCCGACAATTTCTCTTTTTCGAGGGTATGCATGGTATCAAAAGTTTTCTCTTACAAAAATACGCCAATATCCGGAAGCCTTGGCGCGTTAGAATAATTTCCGGTTCCAGTTCCGCAACAGCAGGTAGGCAAACAGCGCCCCACCAAGGTGAGCCACGTGGGCTACGTTATCGCCGGCGGCGTTTTGAATCTGGAAGTATAATTCCGCCACAATCAAAATACCAACAAAGTATTTCGCCCGCATCGGAATAAAAAAGTAAGTGATGTATTCGTTAGGGTACATGTAACCAAACGCAAACAGGGTTCCGTAAATCGCCCCGGAAGCGCCTACCATGGAGGAATAATTGATGTTGATGCGCATCCAGTCCTCAATCTGCGTTTTCGCCAGGTCAATCACCCACGGATCCCTGCTGGCAAGCGCCTGGCGCAGGCCATCCATATCGTACTGGCTGCCTCCCAGGTTGAAACGCTTATCAATAATGGCAAAGTTTTCAGCCGTTGGATTATTGAAAAACGCCTGTGCCTCGTTGGCAAATTTGGTATAGTCATACGTAAGCCATCCCATGTAGCACATGGCAGCCCCTAATCCACAAATCAGGTAAAATAAAAGAAATCGTTTGGACCCCCAGCGTTCTTCCAGGGTCGACCCAAAGAGCCAAAGGATCAGCATATTTCCCCCAATATGCCATGGGCCTGCAGTAGAGTGCATGAACAGGTGCGTAATAAACTGCCATGGTCTGAACAGGTCTGACTTCCAGTAATGCAATGCAAAAAGGCCATCCAGGTCAAAATTGAACCGGAACCGTGCTGTGATCTGTACAAGCCAAACCAGTCCATTGATGATTAACAGATTCTTTATTACCGGTGGAGCGTGAAACCCCCTGGGCCTTAACGTAAACATTTTAGCTTAGCTTATGATTTTATTTATTCGCTCTCTTCTTCAACAGAACCACGTTTTCAATATGGTGGGTGTGAGGAAACATATCTACAGGCTGCACCTTTTCCACAGTGTACATCTCGTCCAGCAGGGCGAGGTCGCGTGCCTGTGTAGCCGGGTTACAGCTTACATATACAATTTTTGGAGCCCCTATTTCCAGTAATTTATTGACCAGTTTTTCGTGCATGCCTGCACGTGGCGGGTCGGTAATAATTACGTCGGGTTGTCCGTGATGGGCAAAAAAGGCGTCATCGCAAATATCCACCACATCGCCTGCATAAAACTCCGCATTGTTCACATTGTTCATGGCTGCGTTCTCACGGGCGTCGTCGATGGCTTCCTTGATCAGCTCAATGCCTACCACCTTTTTAGCCTGGCGGGAAACAAAGATGCCGATGCTGCCGGTGCCACAATACAGGTCATATACAATTTCCGAACCGGTAAGTTCGGCGAAGTCGCGCGTTACTTTATACAACACTTCTCCCTGGTAGGTGTTGGTCTGGAAGAAAGATTTAGGGCCGATCTTAAACGTAAAATCTTCCAGTTTTTCCTCCGCATAGCCTTTACCAAAGTAGGTCTTGGGCTCCAGGTCGAAGATGGAGTCGTTTTTCTTCGGGTTAATCGTGTACAGCAGCGTGGTAATTGCCGGAACGGTTTGGAGGAGGTGGTCCATCAGGGCGATCCTGTTGGCTTTATCCTCATGGTGTATCACCAGGTTGACCATTATTTCCCCGGTCGTACACAAACGTACTACCAGGTTACGCAGCCAGCCTTCCTGCTGCCGGATGTCGTAGAAGGTGAGGTCGTTGGCGATCGCGTACTCCCGGATGGTGTTACGGATCAGGTTTACCGGCTCCTGCATCAGGTAGCAGGTATTGATATCCAGTACTTTATCGAATAATTTGGGTACGTGGAAACCGAGGGCCGGCTTTCTGGGAATCTCCCCGTCGTTGGCTTTGATTTCCGCGTCCGTCAGGTAGGCTTTGTTGCTGAACGTAAATTCCAGTTTGTTACGGTAGTGCTCTGTGTACTTTGAGCCCAGGATAGGACTCATTTCCGGCAGTTGCAGCTTGCCGATGCGTTGCAGGTGATCCGCCACCTGTTGCTGTTTGTATTCCAGCTGCAGGCTGTAAGGCATCATTTGCCATTTGCAGCCGCCACAGGTGCCGAAATGCTCGCAAAAAGGCGTTACTCTTTTATCGGAATAGGAGTGAAAGTGCACTACTTTACCTTCTGCCCAGTCTTTCTTGTTCTTGCCAAGGCGTACATCCACCACATCGCCGGGTACAACGCCGCCTTCAATGAATATCACCTTGCCGTCCATACGGGCCAGGGCCTTACCTTCTGCCGCGTAAGCAGTAACAGGTACGTTTTCTAAAACAACATTTTTTTTCCTCACGGCTGCAAAGGTACAGTGATTTTAAGATTTTGGGGTATTTTTACCGATACTTAGATATATCCTATGCGTAGACTGCTATTCATGCTCGTTTCTGCGCTGATATGCCAAAGCCAGGTGATGGCACAGGGGTATCAGCTCACCGTAAAACTCAAGAATTATCAACAGGGCAAGCTCTTTTTGGGCCATTACATGGGTAAAAGCACGTACCTGACTGATTCGGCTGAAATTTCGCCGGCAGGCGTGGCAGTGCTGAAAGGGAAAACCCGCCTCAATTCGGGGATTTACCTGCTGGTAATGCCGGATAAACAACGATATGTCGAAACCCTGATCGACAAAAATCAAACTTTTGAAGTAGCGCTCGATACGAGCGATTTTGTGAATAAGACCGTGTACAAAGGCTCGCCGGATAATGAGCTCTTTGTTGCCTACAACAAGTTCCTACTGGACCAGGACGGGGAAAGCCGTGCCATCCAGGCGGAACTTAAGGCCGCTAAGACCGCTGCTGATACCGC
This sequence comes from Chitinophaga sp. CB10, assembly GCA_001870995.2. Lineage (GTDB taxonomy): Bacteria > Bacteroidota > Bacteroidia > Chitinophagales > Chitinophagaceae > Chitinophaga. Next base: position 141,136 of record MLAV02000003.1, on the reverse strand, counting down.
TAAGGTACAAGAGCGCCAGGCGCTCTTGATGAAAAAAATTAATGATTATAGGGAAAGATTTATGGCCGAGCATCCGGGCACTTTCCTTACCACTGTATTTAAAGCGATGAAAGAGCCGGTGGTACCCCCCAGGCCGACAGGCGAAGACTCCTCTTTTGCTTATCGATACTTCAAAAGCCATTATTGGGACGAGGTGGATCTCGCGTCGGAAAGATTGGTACGTACGCCGGTACTGGAAGCCAAGCTACAGAAGTACTTTACCCAGCTGGTAGTGGCAATGCCGGATTCCATCAACGCGGAATGCGATGCCATGATAGCGCGCACCCGTAAGAACAAAGAAGTCTTTAAGTTTGTGCTGTGGTGGCTGACCTACAACTATGAATCCTCTCCTTATATGGGCATGGATGCAGTGTTCGTACACCTGGTGGAAAAATACTACGTACCCGGAGAAGCTTTCTGGTTAAGCGATGAGCAGCTGAACAAGATTGTGAGCCGCGCCTACACCATTGCGCCGAACCTCATCGGCCAGCAGGCCGCCCCGCTGGAATTGAAGGACACTGCCAGCAAAGCGGTATCCCTCTATAAAACCCAGGCCAAATACACGGTCCTGGTCTTCTGGGACCCCACCTGCGGGCACTGTAAAACAGAAGTGCCAAGGCTGGATTCTGCCTATAACAGCCGCTGGAAACAGCTGGGCGTAAAAATGATCGGCATCAAGACGGAAGGTACCAGGGAGGAATGGCTTAGCTTCATTAAACAGAACCACCTCAATGGCTGGATACATGCCTGGGACCCTGAATCCACCAGCAACTACCGGCGGCTATATGACGTTTACTCGACACCGGTAGTGTACCTGCTGGACGAAAAGAAAAAAATTGTCGCAAAACGGTTAGGTGTGGAACAACTAGATCAGTTTCTCACCAGAAATACAAGTACAACCCTAACAAATTAGTAGCAGAGGCCGCTTGTAAGCGGCCTTTTATTTTGCTGATTATCAGTGGCTTAAACAAAATTTTAACGTTATTGGCATAGTCTTTGGTCCGGGCAAATCGAACCAAACAACATCCATTATGCTCAAAAAGAAGATTATTTTGTCGATCGCCGCGGTATGTATTTCTTTTGCTGCAATGGCTCAGGCACGCATAGGTATCAAAGGTGGATTGAACCTCAGTACCATTACCGTAGATAATTCAGGCTCTGTTAAAGACAATCAGATGTTACCGGGATGGAATCTTGGAGTTGTGGCAGACCTGCCGTTAGTTCCGAGGATACTGTCTTTCCAGCCGGGCGTGTTTTATACCACCAAAGGCTCCAAAATTGACGTAGGCGATAAAGACAATCCGACCGTTACAAATCCATATGTGAGTTTAAAAACCAATCCTTCCTACATTGAAGTTCCTTTAAACTTTGTGGGTAAAATCCCGGTAGGGGCTAATACCAGCATTTTCGGTGGTATCGGACCATACTTTGCCTTCGGCGTTGCCGGTAAGAACAAAGTAGAATCCAACGTAGGTACCGGATCTGTTACCACAGTTTCTTCCAACATCAAATGGGACGACGATACCCCATTCAACACAGGAGATCCTAACTATGGTTACAACAAATTAAAGAGATTCGATTGGGGTGGCAACCTGCAGGTTGGTCTGGAAACCCACAACTTCCTCGTTGCCGTTCAGTATGGCTTAGGATTCGGCAAACTGCAGTCCGGCTCTGATAACAGTACCGACGATAAGGGTAAAAACCGGGTGCTGAGCTTCTCAGTAGGTTACCTGTTCGGAGGTAAATAATTGGCAGGCAATTGTTCTTTACTAAACAATTCTCTCCCTGTTTTGTATATAGGACATGCAAATCATCAGGCAATTGTACAAACCTCAAGTGATTCGGAGCGCAGGTATTGCCTGCTGCCTGCGCTTCAAACAAAAACCAAAAAAGATGAAAAAGTTATTTTTATCAGTTGTTGCGTTGTTAATCGCCAGCATTTCCTTTGGCCAGGCCAAATGGGGTATCATTGCAGGGCCTAACTTTTCCAGCGTAACATATGAAAATTTAGGAACCTTTGGCTTTAACAGCAAGGAAACCAGTAAAATCCTTACCAGCTTCAGAGGCGGGGTTACCGTGGATATTCCGATTGCTGAAGATTTTTCTATCGGAACAGGCCTTTTGTACGCAGGCAAGGGCGGTAAATTCAAAAACTCCGATATTAAAGTATCCCTCAGCTACCTGCAATTACCGGTTATGTTCCAGTTTACCCCGGAAGTAGGAAACGGTAATATGGTGCTGGGCATCGGGCCATACTTCGCCGTTGGCTTGGGCGGTAATTACAAAAACACCGCTACCGGAGATATCGGCGCCTTTGAGGACGAAGCCCTGCTGGCCAAACTCAAACGCTTTGATGCCGGCGGTACATTGCAAATTGGTTACCAAACGCCAATGGGCCTCTATTTTGGCTTAAACGGCGACCTCGGACTTGTGAATGCCGTGGATAATACCGACAATAACCGCAAATTCAAAAATGCCTCCTTTGGCGTTTCCCTGGGCTACAAATTTGGTGGCAGATAATATACCAGGTATCCGTTATATATAGATTTTTGACAATTAATTAAGGCCGTTAGTAGATAAAAAAACTAACGGCCTTTGGGTGTTTTGTTGAGATTATTTTCAAACCTTTGCCTGAGTTTTTTCGTTTGTATTTCTAAGTTCCAACTTTCTATAGTGACCATAATAAATCCCAAATGTCCTATTCATGAAAAATTTTACAATGGCAGTCGCAACGGCATGCCTGACTGTTACTGCGGCATCTGCGCAGGTTAGTCTGGGTGTGAGAGGCGGCTATGTAAACTCCAATCTGTCGATCACTTCGGGCAATTCACAAACGGTAGTACCAGGAACAGAAGCTGTGGACAACTGGAATGTGGGGCTGGTGGTGAATATTCCGTTGGCGCGTAACTTTTACCTGCAACCACTGGTGAATTACGAGGTAAAGGGAGCCAAACTGAAACCAGTCACCAAACCGCCGGCAGGCGCTTTTTCCACTGCCACCACGAAAGTAAAGCTGCAATACCTCACACTACCGGTAAACGCAGTGTATAAGATCCCGGTTGGAACCTCCAAACTGGCCTTCGGCGTAGGGCCTTACGTGGCTTACAGCCTGAACGCGAAGTACAACCTGTCCGTTTATGATGATGGTAAACTGGTACAGGATTCTTATCAGCCGGTGGACTTCTCCAAATCTCCGAATGTCCCCAACAGTAACATGCAGCTGGGCCGGTGGGATGTTGGCGGCAACGCCCTTATCTCCCTGGAAATGAGCAACTACATTACCGTGGGCGCCAATTACAGCCTCGGCTTTTTGGATATCGACCGGTCCGATGACCTGAAAATTAAAAACCAGTCCTTTGGGATTTCAATTGGCGTTTTATTAAACCGGGAAGACTGGTAGGGCTCCCCCGGCAATTTTAGTGAACATTGATCGTCCTTATTCAGGACCACCAGCCGGTGGTCCTGTTTTTTTTTTGAGAAAGACGTAGGGGCATCCTTTACGGGAGGCGTCAATATATCAGAACGGGATTCCCTGGGGAGGGAAACCTGTTCATTGGACAGTTAAATTAAAAGTGTGACAGTTATAGGGATATGCCACTATGTATCTACATAATGGCATTTTTTATTTTGAAAAGCTTACATGATAGCCGCTACGGCATCCCGTACCACTTTGGGCTTGCCCAGCGTATAGTAGTGGAGGATAGGCACGCCAAATTGCTTCAGCTCCTTCGACTGCGCGATCAGCCATTCCGTTCCCAGCTGCTCCACCTCCTTATCGGTTTTGCACTTCAGGATCTCGTTGGAGAATTCCGTAGGGATATCCACATTAAAGATCCGCGGCAGGATGTTTAACTGCTTTTTGGAAGTAAGTGGCTTCAACCCCGGGATGATAGGCACATTGATCCCGATTTCGCGGCATTTATTCACAAAATCGAAGTATTTCTGGTTGTCGAAAAACATCTGGGTAACTATATAGTCGGCCCCGCCGTCCACCTTCCGCTTCAGGTTCGCGAGGTCCGTTTGCATGTTGGGCGCCTCGAAATGCTTTTCCGGGTAGCCGGCCACGCCGATGCAGAAGTTGGTTTTTACCCCGCCCTGCAAATCGTCTTCCAGGTAAATGCCATTGTTCATCTGGACTACCTGGGCGAGTAACTCGCTGGCATAACTGTGCCCATGCGGATCAGGCTCAAAGAAAGCCTCGTTTTTAGGTGCATCTCCCCTGAGAACCAATACATTATCAATCCCGATGAAGGCCAGGTCGATCAGGGCGTTTTCCGTTTCCTCCCGGCTGAAACCTCCGCAAATCAGGTGGGGAACCGTATCTACGTTATAATGGTTCATCAGCGCAGCGCAAATACCCACCGTACCGGGGCGTTTCCGGATTTCCACCTTTTCAAAGCTACCGTCGGCCTTCTTCTTGAACATATGCTCGCTACGGTGATAGGTAACATTAATAAAGGCCGGCTTGAACTCCATCAGCGGGTCCAGGTGGTCGTAAATAGAGTCTATACTCTTACCTTTCAGCGGCGGAAGCACCTCGAAGGATACGCGCGTACCTTTCGCCTGGGCAATATGTTCGGTTACTTTCATGTTATTGGCTGGAATTGTGGCTGCAAAATTAAATGATCCCCCTTAAAATAGTGTTTTTTGATCTTATGATAACTATAACTAGGCTAAGTGGATGAAATGTTTAATTTTGCTAAGTTTCAAAATATGGCACTAAGAATACATACAGACCAGCTTGTAAAGAAATACGGCGCCAGAACCGTGGTAAACCACGTGTCTGTCGAAGTATCTCAGGGCGAAATCGTAGGGCTCCTGGGCCCGAATGGTGCGGGTAAAACCACATCTTTTTACATGGTAGTAGGCCTGATCAAGCCGGACGAGGGTAATGTTTATCTCAATGATTTGAATATCACCAAGTTACCTATGTACAAACGCGCCCAAATGGGCATTGGCTATCTCCCGCAGGAGGCTTCCGTGTTCCGTAAACTGAGCGTGGAAGACAACATCGCTGCAGTTTTGGAGATGACCAAACTCAAAAAATCAGAGCAAAAAGAAAAGCTGGAAGCATTACTGGCGGAATTCCGCCTTACGCACGTGCGCAAAAGCCCGGGGGATGTACTCAGCGGGGGAGAACGCCGCCGTACGGAAATTGCCCGCGCCCTGGCCGTGGACCCGAAATTCATCCTCCTGGATGAGCCTTTCGCCGGGATCGACCCGATAGCGGTAGAGGACATTCAATCTATTGTAGCAAAGCTGAAATACAAAAACATCGGTATTCTCATCACAGACCATAACGTACAGGAAACCTTGTCCATTACGGACCGCGCTTACCTGCTCTTTGAAGGAAAAATCCTGAAGTCCGGCTCGGCAGAAGAGCTGGCAGAAGACGAACAGGTAAGAAAAGTGTATCTTGGCCAGAATTTTATTTTGCGCCGTAAGAATTACCTGGACGAAGCAGCTAAACAATAAACCATTCCACAGTAATCCTATTATGAGAATATTAAGTCCTGCAATATCACAGTTGGCCAGATTACGTATGGGGCGCATTGCGCATTTCATGCAGTATCCGGTGCAGGTGCAACAGCAGGTATTTCAGAACCTTATTTCTGCCGCTCAGTACACGGAATTTGGGAAACAACACGGTTTCTCCAAAATCTACAAGATAGACGAGTATAAGAAAGCTGTTCCCATTCATACCTATGACACCATCAAACCCTATATTCAGCGGGTGATGGAAGGCCAACAGAATGTACTCTGGAATACTCCCATAAAGTGGTTTGCCAAATCGAGCGGTACCACCGCCGATAAAAGTAAATTCATCCCCGTTACCGTAGAAAGCCTCGACGAGTGCCACTACCGCTCCGGAAGGGATGTACTCACTTTATATTATAATAACTTCCCCGACTCCGACCTGCTTACCGGCAAGTCGCTCGTAATCGGCGGAAGCCACCAGGTGAATAAATTGTCGGAAGACAGCGACTCCTATTTCGGGGACCTCAGCGCTGTCATGCTCCAAAACATGCCGTTTTACGGCAACATGATCCGTACGCCGGATCTTTCCATCGCCCTCATGGATGAGTGGGAAGAAAAAATTGAGCGTATGGCCAATGCCGTTATACACGAGAATGTTACCAGCATCGCCGGCGTGCCCACCTGGACCATCGTACTTATTAAAAGAATATTTGAGCTCACCGGCACAGACAACCTGGCCGATGTATGGCCTAATATCGAACTATACATGCATGGCGGCGTAAGCTTCACCCCTTACCGGGAACAGTTTAAAAAACTGATCCGCAAACCGCTCATGTATTACCAGGAAACCTATAACGCATCCGAAGGCTTCTTTGCAGCGCAGGATGTAATAGGAGAAGAAGGATTGCTCCTGTTCCTGAACCACGGCATATTCTACGAATTCATGCCGATGGAGGAACTGGGTAAGGAAGAGCCCCGTACCCTCCAACTGCAGGAAGTGGAACTGGGCAAAAACTATGCGCTCGTAATCAGTACCAATGGCGGCTTATGGCGCTACATGGTGGGAGATACCGTGCAGTTCACCTCCCTGCTGCCTTACCGTATCAAGGTAAGCGGCCGCACCAAGTCCTTTATCAACGCCTTCGGAGAAGAAGTGATCGTGGAAAATTCCGATACCGCCATCGCTAAAGCCAGCGAAGCCACCGGCGCTATCGTGAACGACTACACGGCGGCGCCTGTGTACTTCAGCGAAAACGGCAATGGCGGCCATGAATGGCTGATCGAATTCGATAAAGCGCCGGACAATATGGAGCACTTTATCGACGTTCTTGACAGCACGCTGAAGACCATCAATTCCGATTACGAAGCTAAAAGGCACAAGGATATTGCCTTGGCAAGGCCGCTGGTACACGTTATGCCACAGGGCACCTTCTGCGAATTCCTGAAGAGCAAAGGCAAACTGGGCGGGCAGCACAAAGTGCCACGCCTCAACAACGACCGTAATTATCTCGAAGAGATCCTGCGGTTTGCCAAATCAAACATGAACGCTTAAAAACCTATCAACTATAACATGAAATTACTGGAGAACAAAGTAGCGATTGTAACTGGTGCCAGCCGTGGTATCGGAGAGGCTATTGCCCTGAAATTTGCAGCACAAGGCGCCAACGTAGCTTTCACATATGTAAGCTCCGATGAGAAAGCGAAAATCCTGGAAGATAAACTCACCGCATTAGGCGTAAAAGCGAAAGCATATAAATCCAATGCGGGAGTATTCGCAGAAACAGAATCGCTCGTGGCAGATGTACTGAAAGAATTCGGTCAGATCGATATCTGCGTAAACAATGCCGGTATTTCCAAAGACAACCTGTTACTCCGTATGAGCCCTGAACAATGGGACGATGTGATGAACATCAACCTGAAGAGCGTGTACAACATGACCAAACAGGTGATCCGCCCGATGATGAAAGCGAAAAGCGGTTCCATCATCAACATGAGTTCCGTAATCGGTATCATGGGTAATGCCGGCCAAAGCAGCTATGCCGCTTCCAAAGCTGGTATTATCGGCTTTACCAAATCCATCGCACAGGAAATGGGTAGCCGCAACATCCGCGTGAACGCGGTAGCGCCAGGCTTCATCGAAACCGATATGACCAGCTACCTCAAAGAAGGGGACGCTGCCAATAACTATATTTCCAAAATTCCGCTGAACCGCTTCGGTACCCCTGAAGATATCGCCAACGTTTGCCTGTTCCTGGCCTCTGACCTGAGCAGTTATGTAACCGGACAAACGATCAGCGCCTGCGGCGGACTTTGCATGTAATCACTATATTACTGATAAGTTATATTAATAAAAAACGCGGACCCCGGTCCGCGTTTTTTATTAATCCAAAGTTACGTATCTTTTGCCGTACAGTGAACGGGGATAATCCCCAACCAGCCATACTTTGGAGTATAAAACCTTAAATATCAGGCGTGAGAGTAGTGAACTGGCGGACTTTGAGCAATTATTCAAGGTCCACTATGATGCGCTCTGTACTTTCGCCTTCGATATGGTAGGGCGGCGCGAGCTGGCCGAAGAAATTGTGCAGGAAACCTTCCTGAAAATATGGGAACGCTTCTCCGAGCTGAAGATCGAAGTTTCCGAAAAAGCCTATCTCTATAAAGCCGTTCAAAACAATTGCCTCAACTGCCTCAAGCAGGACAGGATCCGCCAGCGCTACGGGACGGAACTGCTGCAGCAGATAGAATCCCGCACCTCCCTCATGAATCTCCACCTCCACACGCCGGCCGAAAAACTGGAACACCATGAAATGGAGAGTATTGTGGAAACGGCTATCCGCAGGCTTCCACCCCAATGTCAGGATATATTCCGGCTGAGCCGTTTTGAGCAGCTAAGCTACCCTGAAATTTCGCGGCAATTAGGTATCTCCATAAACACCGTAAAAACACAAATGACCCGCGCCCTGAAGAAGTTAAGGGACGATTTGCTCCCCCTCCTGAAACCGGGGAAATAAAGCCGGAAAAAATTTTTCAAACCTTGTCACCCTGTTGATACAGCAGGATTGTCTTACACCTGTTTATTCTTGTTATGACTAACTATTCACGCGAGGAAATGGATGAACTGATTGCGCAGTTCCTGTCGGGCAACGCCACCGCGGCCGAACAGCAGCAATTGGAAGACTGGATCGAAGCCAGCGCGGCTAACCGCCTGCACTTCCTGGAACTGCGTGAAACATGGCTGGCCACCGCCCGCAGCGGAAATTACGACGCGCTCAGCGCCTGGCAGGAAATGCGGACGCAGCTCTCGCCACGGCCGGTATGGTATGCCGGATGGAAGAAGGCCATTCGTATAGCCGCTTCGTTTATACTGCCATTTATCCTCGGAGGCAGCGCCATGTTTGCCTGGGTGCACAAAGGCACTCCCGGCGCAAACGATGGCATGGTGACCATCACCAGCCCCAAGGGCGCTACCACGCGCATTGAACTGTCCGACGGTACGGAAGTCTGGCTCAACGCCGGCAGTAAACTTCAATACGCGCACTCTTATAATGGCCTGCGCAGGGAGGTTAAACTGGAAGGGGAAGCCTACTTTAAAGTGCAGACCAATCCGCAAAAACCGTTTACCGTTAAGGCGGCCGACCTCCGGATACTGGCGCTGGGCACCAGCTTTAACGTAAAAGCCTACCCGGAAGATAAAACGGTGGTCACCACCCTGATCGACGGGGAGGTGAAAATAGACGGGTCAGCCACCAGTAAGCCATTCAATATGATGCTGCGCCCACACGACCATGTCGTTTATCAAAAACCTGTAACGGACAATGAAAAACAATTGCCGGCAGCCGCTCCCGGGAAAAGCAGCGCAGCTACGCCGGTGGCAACAAAAGCAGTGGATAATACCGAAATCTATACCGCGTGGAAAGATGGTAACTGGATAGTCGACGCACAGCCATTGTCAGAAATGGCGATAACAATGGAAAGAAAATTCAATGTACAGGTCATCTTCCAGGATGAAGAACTAAAAGCTTATAAATTCAGCGGCACCTTCCGCCAGGAAACGCTGGAACAGGTGCTGAATATCCTGAAATTAACAGCGCCGCTTAAATACAGCATAGATAAAGGAACTGTTACCGTGTCGGTCGATCACTTGTTAAAAGAAAAGTATGCTAACGCCCTCAAGGCAGGCAAATAAATCAGTGAATAAGGAAAAAAATTTAATCACCTGTAAAAATTATCGAGCACGATATGAACTACTAAAAAAATTGGGGTAATGCGACTTACCCCAATCAACGAAAATCACCTGATGCAGCAAGGGCTTTGCGACGGCCCTGCTGCCGTAACATTCGTTTAACTAAAATCTTTACAAGTTTATGAAATCCACTTCAAACCTGGCGGAATTAATCTGCCCCAGGCGAAAATTGTTGCTTATGATGAAAATGACGAGTCTGTTGATTTTCGCAGGATTTATACAGGCTGCTGCTTCCACATCTGCGCAGGACCGTATTGCCTCCTTATCCGCGGAAAACAAGCGGGTCAAGGATGTATTCAAAATGATAGAAGGTAGCAGTAACTACCGCTTCTTCTACAATGAAGATTTCTCCGATCTCAACAAAGCTGTAACCATCGATGTGAAAAACAAAAAGATAGATGATGTACTGGGCATGCTGTTTGACAAAACCAGCGTCACCTATCGGGTATTGGAAAACAACCTGGTGGTGATCACGCCGGCTGCAAAAGCAGTGGTGGAAAAGATTACCGGTAAGGTCACCGATGCCAAAACCGGCGAAGCATTGCCCGGCGTAACCATCTCCGTAGAAGGTACCAGTACCGGCGCCGTTACGGATGGCAACGGCGCTTTCGTGATCAATGCGCCCAGCGCCAACGTTACGCTGGTATGCAGCTACGTAGGCTACATACAGCAGAAGATCAGGCTGGAAGGCCGTACTTCGGTAAATATCAAACTGGAGCCGGATACCAAAAAGCTGGATGAAGTAGTGGTAATGGGTTATACCACCACCACCGTTAAGAACCTCACCGGCGCAGCCCAGGTGGTAAACGCCGCCAAACTGAAAGACGTTACCGCCAACAGCATGGATAAAATGCTCCAGGGTAAAGTATCCGGCGTATTTGTAGGCAGCACCTCCGGCGACCCGTCCGCCGCCCCGTCCATCCGCATCCGCGGAAACGGTACGCTCACCGCCGGTAACGCCCCGCTGATTGTTGTAGATGGTATCATCGGCGGCCTGCCCAATCCAAGTGATATCGAATCCGTAACGGTGCTGAAAGACGCCGCCGCTACCACGCTGTACGGCGCCCGCGCCGCAAACGGCGTAATGGTGATCACCACCAAAAGAGGTAAAGCCGGCAAATCCCAAACTACCTTCCGGACCAACATCGGTGCAGCACAACTGAATACCGGCCACTTCAAGCTCATGAACGGCGCGCAGCTGTTTGACCTGCAACAGGCCGCCGGCGCAAACATGGACCCTTCCATCCGCAACCTGAATACCGACTGGCAAAAGCTCGCCTTCCATACCGCTTCCAACCAGAACTATGAACTGAGCACCAGCGGTGGCAGCGAAAAAACTAAGTTCTACCTCGGCGGTAACTACTACAAGGAAGATGGTATCCTCAGAGGCACCGAGCTCGAGCGCTTTAGCGGCCGACTGAACCTGGATCATAGCATCAACGATAAGTTCCGCATCAGCGCCAACTTCGCAGCCTCCCAGCAGAACGACCACGATAATTCCGGCGGCTCGCTCTACCAGTACTATACCAACAACCCATGGGATAAACCCTACGATGCCAACGGCAAACCAATCAACCCGTTGAACGCGCCGGTATGGTACAACAGGGACCTGTCCAGCTTCATATACGACCAGCAATACAACTACGACACCCGCAAACGCCAGACGCTGGAAGGCTTGTTTAAACTGGAATACGATATCACCAAATGGCTGTCGTTCAGCAGTACCAACCGCGCGGAGTCCTATCATTTCCGGGAAGAGTATAACGGCGATGTCAGAACATCCGCCGGCGGGGACGACCTGGGTAACCTCTATCAAAGCTATATCGACTCGGCTGCCTACATCAGCTCCAACCTCCTCAAAGCAAGGTACACTATCAAAAAGGACCACCACATCGATGGTTTGCTGGGCGCGGAGTTCCAAACAGTTAATTACCAGTTTGGCAGCGCTACCGGTAAAGGTATCCTCCCGGGCAGGGACGTGCTGAACGCCGCCGCTACGCCAAAGAGCATCCAGGGGCAGAAGATAGACCGGGCGTTCAACTCTTACTTTGTACAGGCGAACTATAACTACGCCTACAAATACTACTTTACCTCTTCGTTTAGGCGTGACGGTTCCTCCCGCTTCGGCTACGAAAACCAGTATGGTAACTTCTACGCCTTCGGCGCCTCCTGGGCAGCTTCCGAAGAAGCTTTCATCAAGAACATCGAGCAGATTTCCAACCTGAAAGTACGCCTCAGCTACGGTACCACCGGTAACGCCAATATCGACGATTACCTGGCTATCGGCGCTTATGCCGCTACTGCGCAGTATAACGGGCTGCCTTCCATCTATCCGAAAACGCTGGATGTGCCTAACCTCTCCTGGGAGAAGTCGTACAACGCCAACCTCGGTATCGACCTCGGGCTCTGGAACAGGTTAAACCTCACGGTGGAGCTGTACCAGAAGGATAACAAGGACTTGCTGTTTAACGTGCCGCTGCCGGCAAATGCAGGCTATCCGTTCATCCCGACCAACATCGGTAAAGTGCGGAACAAGGGTATTGAAATTGCCATCAATTCTGATAACCTGATCGGCAAGTTCAAATGGAGTACTGATTTCAACATCGGCTTCAACAAAAACAGGATCCTGGATCTTTACGGCAACCAAACGCAGATCATCGACCCTGCCAGCGGTTACTTCGCCCTGCAAACCGGCCAGGATATGCGCACCTTCTACATGCGTAAATGGCTGGGTGTAGACCCTGCCAACGGTAAACCGCTCTGGGAGCAGGTGACCACTGACCCCGCTACCGGCAAGGTGACCAGGACCGCTACCAGCAACTATAACAACGCCACCCTGCAAAACGTGGGATCAGCCTCTCCGAAATTCTTTGGCGGTATCAGGAATACCTTTGGCTATAAGAACTTCCAGCTCTCTGCCTTCTTCACATTTGTATCCGGCAACAAGGTGTATAACAGCACCAGGGAGCTGATGGATAACGATGGCGCCTATGCGCAGTACAACCTGATGCAGCTGGATAAAGGATGGAGCCGCTGGGAAAAACCGGGCGATAATGCTACCCATCCTAAATACACTTTGAACGGTAACAACAACTCTCACAAACCATCTTCCCGCTTCCTGGAAGACGGTAGCTACTTGCGCCTGAGAAATGTGAACCTCAGTTATTCTCTGCCGCAGGATTGGCTGCAGCGCATGAAGATCGGCAGCGCAAGGATCTCCATCGGAGGCGATAACCTCTGGACGCTGACCAGGTTCTCTGGCATCGATCCGGAAGTGGACGACCGCGGGATCAACTACATGAAGTATCCTATTGCGAGAAAATGGTTCGCCGGCCTGGAAATTAATTTTTAACCCGTTTTAAAAGAGATGACAATGAAGCATATATCAAAATATTTCGCAGGACTTTCACTGGTGATGCTGGCAGCGTCCTGCTCACTCAGGAAAGACCCGCACGATGCAGTGCCCAACAAGGATGTAAAGGATCCCGCTATGTGGCAGAATGCTACCGACGGTAATTATGCCTTGTTGAAAGAAGAAGCTTTTACCCGTAACTACTGGCAGATAGGGGAGTTCCCCAGCGATGATATCGCCTTGAGCGGTACCACTACTGACCCGCTCTTCTATTCATATACCTACGGGCATCTGACCAACCAGGGCAATGCCTCCGCCTACTGGCGCGCGGCTTACAGGACCATCAATGCCTGTAACCTCCTGCTGGCGGAAATGAAGGAAGGTACCTCCGCAGATGTAGACCAGATGATAGGGGAGAACCTTTTCCTCCGCGCATTCGTCAACCATAGCCTAGTGCGCACTTTTGGCCGCCCGTATCAGCAATCGCCGGAAACCAACCTGGGTGTACCTGTGGTGGATAGCGCTGATATCACGGCTAAGCCTAAACGCAATACGGTGAAGGAAGTGTACGACCATGTGATCGCCGATCTGCGCAAAGCAAAGGACCTGATGACCAAATCAGTGGATGACAGGAAAAACAGCTACGCTACCAAATACGTAGCCATGGCCATGCTGGCAAGGGTATATCTCTACAAAGGCCAGAACGATTCTGCATACATGTTTGCAGATTCTGTAATCCGATCCGGTAAATACTCGCTCGTGCCTACCGTGGACCTTGGAAAGTACTATACCAAAAGCAATGAGGATAACAAGGAAACCATCTGGGCCATCCATCATACCGCCCAGGACGACCGTAACTGGTCATCCATCGGCTCCATGTACTATACCTCTCCGAGCGGCCTTGGCTACGGCGAAATCTACGCCTCGGAAGCATATCGCAAGCTGCTGGATAAATACCCGGAAGATGCCAGGCACGTTTTTGTGCAGCCGGTTATCCTGAAGAAGGCTAACGGGCAGGACTCTACGGACGCCGCCGGCAACAAGGTTATTGCCACCCGTGGTAAAGCCGGTGGCATCCAGGTGCAAAAGTGGTATATCCTCAAGTTCTCCAACCAGGATAACATCCCAACCCTCAGCTCCCCGGTGGTATTGCGCCTGGCTGAAATGTACCTGATCCGCGCGGAGGCTGCTGCTAAAATGGGCAACAATGACCAGGCCATCGCTGACGTGAACGTGATCCGCACCCGCGCAGGGCTCAGCGGCAATGCGCTCTTCACCACAACGGACCTGAAAGGCTACGCTTCCGTTCTCGACGTAGTCCTCGATGAAGCCCGCCTGGAGCTGGCGTTTGAAACCCATCGCTGCTTCGATTTGTTCCGCAACAACCGCAACCTGGTTAGGGATTACCCGGGCTACCATCCGGTGAATCCTCAAACGATCGAGTACACCAACCCAAGGGTGGTACACTATATTCCTGAGCAGGATATCGTACTTAATCCTAACCTCGTTCAAAACCCATAAGCATAACCATATACTATGAAAAAGGCTCCCTACGCAAGCAGGGAGCCTTCTCTTTTTTACCGTTTACACAGTCTTTATAGCGATTAGGTATTTTTTTCCATAATTTTCGAAGATCAATATTTCACTCATGCTACATCATCAACCTCACACACCATTCCTTAAAAGAGGGTTGATCCTGGCCGGTCTTAGCCTTGGCCTGTTTGGTACTACCATGGCTCAGCAGCTCAGGTACGCCTCCGGGAACAATTCCTGGAATGCCGACTCCCTGGGAAACCAGCGGGTAGTGGTCACTTTTAACGGAACAGGAAATGCTGCCAGGGTTGTAATCCCCTGGCGCCGCCGGGATGAAAATCCGGAAGCCAAACGCATTATTATTCAGGACGCAAAAACCAAAGGGAAGGTTACCAACGTAAAAACCTTATCCCTCAACCGTGAACAAGGAGACATTATTTTTGAACCCACCTCCGGCAAAGGTGAGTACTACATCTACTATCTGCCGTATCAAAATGAAGGTCGCGCCAACTATCCGCAAGGCGTGTACCTCGCGCCTGAATCCACTGCCACCGCTTCCTGGACCAACAGCCTCCCCGCCGGCCTGAAACCTAATGCCACCGTAAAGGCGATGGAATCGATAGACGATTTCAACAGCTTCTACCCCATGGAGGTCATTGCGACGCAAGCGGAAATGAAATCCCTGCTGCTGAAGCACCCCGGCGCCGGCTACCTCGTATTTCCGGAAGACCGGGAATTCCCCATCAGGATGACGGACGACCTCCCGCAGCGCTGGGCGCAGAAAGGGCCATCACAGGCCTTCTCCGGGCAGGCGGACAAAGGAGAGTACTAC
Organism: Chitinophaga sp. CB10; assembly: GCA_001870995.2. Lineage (GTDB taxonomy): Bacteria > Bacteroidota > Bacteroidia > Chitinophagales > Chitinophagaceae > Chitinophaga. The sequence goes on along the minus strand of MLAV02000003.1, from coordinate 125,656 downwards.
GCCTTCCAGCTGGGTATTTATGCCCGTAAGGACCTGAAGGATATCCAGCTCCGCTTCTCAGACCTTAAAACTGCCGATGGTAAGCAAATTCCGGCCTCCAGGCTGAGTTGCATTAACACTACCGGTACTACTTATGATGCCAGGCCGTTTTCCGCCAAAGTAGACGTCAGCACCGGCAAGGTGCAGGCGCTCTGGTGCGGCATCGATGTGCCGGCCAATGCGCAGCCGGGCGTTTACAAGGGCATCGTTACCGTACAGCCGGAAGGCGCGCCTGCCATGCCGGTACGTGTAACCCTCACCGTTACCGGCAAAACCGCGGTAAACAGCGGGTTCAATGAACCGTGGAAACAAACCCGCCTGAAATGGCTGAACTCTACGCTGGCGCAGGACAATGCGGTGATCGCTCCCTATACGCCGCTGGTAATGACGGATAGCGTCATCTCCCTGCTGGGGCGTAAAGTGGGCATTAACAAAGATGGTTTCCCCGCGCAGATTCAAACTTTCTTCACGGAGGAAATGACCTCCACCACGGATAAACCGCGCAACCTGGTCATTGAACCGTTGCATTTCCACTTCATCGGCGCCGCTACCGGCAAGGATTTGAAGTGGACCAGCCAGGGCTGGAAAGTGACTTCCCGGGACAATGGGAAAATTACCTGGCATGCCGTGAATACCACTGCCGGCCTGCAAATGGATGTTGACGGCTCCCTGGAATTTGACGGGCATATGGAGTACGTGGTAAAAGTAACCGCCACGGAAGAAATAGCGCTGAAAGACGTCACCTTCCACATTCCGTTTGATACCACCGTTGCCAGGTACATGATGGGCCTCAACCAGAAAGGGGGCCTGCGCCCGTCCATCGTGGACTGGAAATGGGATGTAGCCCATAAAAACCAGGATGGCGCCTGGGTGGGCGATGTGAACGCCGGCCTGCAATTCACTCTCCGCGATGAGCATTATGTGCGCCCGCTGAACACGAACTTCTACCTGCAAAAGCCTTTATTGCTGCCCGCTTCCTGGGGTAACGACAACAAAGGCGGTATCACCCTGGGCCTGAAAGGCAAGTCAGTACTGGCAAACGCCTACACCGGCGCCCGGACGATGAAGAAAGGAGAGGTGCTGTATTATAACTTCAACCTGTTAATAACGCCATTTCATACACTGAATACCGATTTTCAGTGGTCCAACCGTTTCTATCACCGGTACGCCAACCTCGATACCATCAAGGCTACCGGCGCTACGGTGGTGAATATCCACCATGGTACGGACATTAACCCCTGGATCAACTATCCGTTCATTGAATGGAAGAAGATGAAGGAGTATATTGACCAGGCCCACAACAAAGGGCTGAAGGTGAAAATTTACAACACCGTCCGCGAGCTGTCCAACCACGCCTGGGAAACCTTCCCGCTGCGCAGCCTCGGGCATGAAGTGTACAGCCCCGGCAAGGGTGGAGGCTTCTCCTGGCTGCAGGAGCACGTCGGGAAGGATTATATCGCCGCCTGGTTTGTGCCGGAGTTCAAGGATGCAGCCATTATCAACAGCGGCATGAACCGCTGGCATAACTATTATGTGGAGGGCATGAACTGGCTGGTACAAAACGTAGGCATCGACGGTATTTACCTGGACGATGTGGCCTTTGACCGCATCACCACGAAGCGCATCAAACGCGTACTCACACAGGACGGGCATCCCGGCATCATTGACCTGCACTCGGCCAACCAGTATAATAAATCCGATGGCTTCCAGAACAGCGCTATGCTGTACATGGAGCATTTCCCTTACCTGAACCGCCTCTGGTTCGGGGAGTATTTCGATTACGAAAAGAATGGACCTGATTTCTTCCTGACGGAAGTCAGCGGTATTCCGTTTGGCCTCATGGGCGAGATGCTGCAGGACGGTGGCAACCCCTGGAGAGGAATGGTATATGGGATGACCAGCCGCATGCCATGGTCTGAAAACGCTGATCCACGGCCTATCTGGAAGGTATGGGATGAATTTGGTATCCAGGGCTCCCGTATGGTAGGCTATTGGGTAGCTGCCAATCCTGTGAAAACTGATAATCCACAGGTATCGGCTACCATCTACCGGAAGAACGGGGCGGTATTGGTATCCCTGGCCAGCTGGGCCCCGGCGGAAACTGCCGTGCGGCTGCATATCAACTGGCAGGAGCTGGGCATTGACCCGGCAAAGGCCGTGATCACTGCGCCGGATATACGTAATTTCCAAAAAGGCCAGGTGTTTGCGAAGGATGCCGCCATTCCGGTGGCGCCGGGCAAAGGCTGGCTGCTGATCATAAAGTAAGGATGAAAATGAAAAAGACCGGAGTAGCCAGCTCCGGTCTTTTTTTCAACAACTAAAAACTGAGGAGGTGATGCTCCCTATATCTTAATAACGCTTTCCGGGGATTTCCACCCTAAAGGTTTCCACACATTTTCTGTCTTGTAAAGTTACGTACACGGTTTTCCCGTCCGGATCGCCAAACGTTAGGTTGCTGCAATGCTTGCCTTTGAGCGGTACTTCCCTGATCAGCGCCCCCTTTGGTGATAATACCGCGATGGTTCCCTTTCCCCACCGGGCCACATATAAATTGCCTGCCTTGTCGCATTTCATGCCGTCAAAACCGTAATCCGGGAAGCTGGCAAAGAGGGTTTTGTTGGAAATGTTCCCTTTCTTGTCCACATCGTACTTCCAGATATTACGCTGGACGGCCTCATTTACATACAGGGTCTTTTCGTCCGGACTGAGTTCTATGCCGTTGGTAGTGCCCATATTGGCCTCGAGCAGCACGGGTTTGCGGTTGGTATCAATGCGCCACAGCTTGCCCGTACCGTCTTTCCAGTTAGGATCGGAAGCAAACAGCTGGTCCTTCTTATTAATGCAAAGGTCGTTGGGCTGGTTAAACTGGTCGGAATGCACGTACACGCTTACCTTTTTCGTCTTCATATCCACCGTGAGCACATTATGACCTTTGAAGTCGGGGAGATACATAGTGCCTTTGCTGTCAAAGTTCACGGAATTGCCTATACTGCTATCCGGCAGCGTGACGAATACTTCGCCGGCGCCTGTTTTCGTATCAATCTTCCCTACCGTACCGTCTTTCCGGAAATTCACCACATAGAAGTTACCGGCCTTGTCAAAGTTGGGGCCTTCAATGTTGACGGAAAACATGTTTTCCGCCGTGAGGTCCCTGGCGGTGTAAAGGGGGCTTTCCTGGGCCAGGGCCGGCAGGCTACCACCTGCGAGTAGTGCCAGCATGTATATCTTTTTCATGAGAGTGGATTTTTGCCGCATTAAAATAATCAACTATTCCAGAAATTTATTTTTTACTTGATCAAAGGAAAGGCGCTGCTGTCGGGCATTTTAATTATCTAGTAGGATTTTTCGGGAGCTGGCAAATTCCCGTTGCGCGGTATTTTACTACTTTTGCCCGCATGATTCACGTTTCGGAGTTTAAAGATCTGGCGCACCTGACTATTCATAAGGTAGGAAATTCCTCCAATGAGGAAATGCTGCTTTGTTCCAAAGCACCGTTGCAGTTGGAGGATGAAACCATCAGCCAGTTGTTGATCACTTATTTTATTCAGCCGTTTACCAAGTCGGCAGAGTATTTCAGGTTTTTTCATGAAGCAGATTTGCAGCTGAATGAAGTTTTTCAATATTGTCGACGTATATTTGGCAACCAAAATGAGTTTCAGGAGCAGTCTGTAAATATTGCCAAACATCTATATAAACATTCCACCCATCCCAAAATCAAAGGTGGAGAGCTGTATATAGCCTACTTTAGCAAATGTCTTGTGGATGGAGAAGAAGTGCCTGCCATTGGAATTTTCAAATCAGAAAACCGGGATACCTATCTGAAAGTTTTCCTTGAGGATGACAATTACCAGGTGAATTATGAAGACGGCATCAATATTAATAAGCTTGACAAAGGATGCCTGGTCTTTAATATAGAGGAGGAAGATGGCTATAAGGTGAGTATAGTGGATAGTACTGGAAAGCAAACAGAAGCAGCATATTGGAAAGACGCATTTTTACAGGTAACGAGGAGGGAAGATAGCTACCATCAAACCGAACTGGCCGTAAACATGTGTAAGCAGTTCATCGATACCAAACTGCCCACGGAGTATGAAATGGACCGGGTGGATCAGGTGGATCTGCTCAACAAATCAGCCGCATACTTTAAGGAGAAAGAGCATTTTCAGTTAGATGACTTTGCAAACGAGGTGTTGGGCCATCCGGACGCTATCGCTTCATTTAAAGAATACAGGAACGAATACCAGCAAACGTTCCAGCAGGATATCCCTGACGAATTTGAAATATCTGCACCAGCCGTTAAAAAGCAACAGAAAGTCTTTAAAAGCATTCTGAAGCTGGACAGGAATTTTCATATCTATATACATGGTAATCGGGAGCTGATCGAACGCGGGTTCGATGAGGCTACAAATATGCACTACTACAAGCTCTTGTTTGAGAACGAGGCTTAGTGGACCCCTATAAAGGACTTAAAGATTTTCTCATAAGCAAAAACCAATTATTAACAAAGGCTGCTCCGTCTGGGCGGCCTTTTAAGATTACGCGGCGCATTTTAACTCACTATATATAAAAGATTTTAACTCGCTATATAAAAAAAGAACCGGCTCTGAAGCCGGTTCTTTTTTTATGCTTTATTGTTATTGTTATTCGGATTGGAAGGTTTTGGCTTATGGTGCTTAGGCGGGCGGCGGTCCTGTTTGGGTCCCTGGCCCTGTCCTTGTCCTTCTCTTTCCTGTTTCGGCCCCTGCTGTTGCTGGCGGCCCTGCTGCTGATCGCGCGGCGGGCGGTTTTGCTGGTTGCCTCCCTGGTTGGGCTGGCCTCCCTGCTTCTGCGGACGGTTGTCCTGCTTTTGCCGGTTGCGATCCTGCTGGCGGTTTTCGTGGCGGCCCTGCTGCTGTCCTTTCGGCTCTTGCTTGGCTTCCTGGCGCTGCTGCGGCTGTTTGCCGGAATCGCCTTTCTGTTGTTTCTGTTTGTCCTTGTCCTTCTGCTTGCGCTTCTGAACAGTCTTTTCCAGTGATTTCAGGCTGATCTGTCCTACTACGTCTGCAAACCCGAGATCGGTTTCCTTCGGCTTATGGACATTAACCACCTCTACGGCTTTCAGATCATCCGGCTTAATGCCCTGTCTGTTCAGCAGGCGGATCTCCTTAGCCCTGGCGATGGTCAGCGGATATTGCTTGTTACTTCCCTCGTAGGAATACCACATCAGGCTCTTGAAGATATCGCGTTTCTGTAAGGTGGCTACCCCGTTCGCAGTTTCAATGGTGTCGGCATCGTCCGGGAAGTCTTTCAGCGCATCCATGTAAGTATCCAGCTCATAGTTGAGGCAGCATTTGAGGCGGCCACATTGTCCGGATAACTTCGCCTGGTTGATGGACAGGTTCTGATAACGGGCAGCGGTGGTGTTCACGCTTTTGAAATCAGAAAGCCAGGTAGAGCAGCATAATTCGCGGCCGCAGCTACCAATACCTCCCACTTTTCCGGCTTCCTGGCGAGCGCCGATCTGGCGCATCTCCACTTTAGCCCTGAACTCGGAGGCGTACACCTTAATCAGTTCACGGAAATCGACACGATCATCGGCAGTGTAAAAGAACGTTGCTTTTCGGCCATCGGCCTGAATTTCGACCTCAGTGAGTTTCATTTCAAGGCCCAGGCTGCGGGCTAATGCCCTTGATTTAATCAATGCCTCCTTTTCTCGGGCCTTATTATCACTCATCCTTTGCAGGTCGTCGTGTGTTGATCGACGCAGGACCTTTTTTACTTCGGGTGTGTCCTCTGCGCGTCGCTTTTTCATCTGTAGTTTTACCAGTTCACCTGTCAGGCTTACTGTTCCAACATCAAACCCGCTGACTCCTTCCACCGTAACCATCTCACCCTTATCAAGATGCTGTTTGGTTACATTACGGTAAAAATCTTTGCGGCTTCCATTGTTAAAACTAACTTCAATAATGTCAAATGGTGATAAGCTGTCTGCTAGTGGAATATTGGATAACCAATCAAACACATTCAGTCTGTTACAACCTCCTGTACTGCATCCTCCATTACTCTTACATCCTGCTGGCTTACCATCTACACCCGTACCACATCCGGCACAAGCCATATTATTAAATAGTTTAAATTTTAGAAATAAGCATTTCAGGTCATTCCATCCCCTTAATATACAGTATTCCTGTAATAAAAACAAAAAGACGGAAAGCAGCAAAGATAAGGAAAACAAAGGGTAATGGCCCCCTAAGCCCCCGGGTTATTACGTTTGAGGCAGAGGTTTCTTTTTAAATATATATTGTAGCTTGATGGACAATGCATGAAATAGCATTTTTGCGTTGGCGTTGCGTTCAATATGATAGTAAGCATTGTCCAGCAGCTCCACAATCTGCTCAATTTGCTCCATCCCGGCCAGCTTCAGCAGCTTGGCCGAAAAGTCCATCTCCTCCGCCGAAAACGCCAGCTGGCTCCGGTCAATAAACTGCAGCCTTACCGCATGTTCCAGCAGGTTGATAAAGTACCGCAGAAACTGCTTTTGGTTTTCACGGCCGGTTTTGGCGCTGGAAATAGCTTCAATCCACTCCTGTAAAGCCCCCCTGTTACCAGTAAAAATGTAGTTCAGCCAATTGCGCAGCAGTTCGTGGTAGTCGTCGTCCGAGTGCTGTAACAGGTACACCGCCTCCCGGTAATTCCCCGCCGCGATGGTAGCTATTTGCTGCGCCCTTGCCAGCGGTACGTTGCCGCGCTCCGTCAGCGACTTTACCATCTCCTCCTTAGCAATAGGATTTACCTTAATCAGATGCGTGCGGGAAAGGATAGTGGCCAGGATCTGCTCCTGGTTTTCCGCCACAAATATAAACAGGGTGTTGACCGGCGGCTCCTCGATCAGCTTTAGCAGCCTGTTGCCCTCGTTGCCCAGGTACTCCGGCATCCACATCAGCAGGATCTTATACCCGCTCTCAAAACTTTTCAGGTTGAGCTTACGGATAATATCCTGGCACTCCGTAGCCGTAATGTTACCCTGCTTATTCTCCGCCCCGATGAATTGTAACCAGTCATAGGTATTCCCATACGGATTCGTCGTCACAAACTCCCTCCACTCACTGACATAATCCGTACTCACCGGCTTATCGCCGGCCTTTCGGGGGATGACGGGATAGGAAAAATGAATATCCGGATGGATATACTGCGATGCTTTGATACAGGCCGAACAATGGCCGCAGGCCCCTTCCGGTTGCTTGTTTTCACAAACCAGGTACTGCGTAAAGGCCAGCCCAAGCGGAAGCCCGCCGCTACCTTCCGGTGCAAGCAATATCAGAGCATGACTAAGGCGGTTCTGCTGTACGGATTGAACCAGCTGATGTGCTACGGCGGACTGTCCTATGATATCTTTAAAAAGCATGCCGCAAGATAATGAAAAGGGGATAAACCTTAGCGCGACAACGAGGTATAACAGGTGTTCTGGAAAGTGCCCTGGCCCTTCACCATATTGCCGCCGGCCGTATAATAGTAATAGCCGGTGATCGTCTTCCGTTTGGTGTTGATACGGGTGATGGTAATGCTGGAACTGTCCGTATCCGGGAAATGATAATCATAGCCCGGCAGCCGGGTGCCCACCATTACCAGCCCTCCCTGCTCCTTCGTTTTCCGGGAAAAGGTGTAGGTCTTGAGCTTGATGGAATCATTTGCCAGCAGGCTGTCCACATACATGCCGTCAAATAAATTCAGGATTACTTTCATGCTATCGCTGATGGCCTCAATACTCACATACTTTTGGCCCCCGCTGTCCGTTTCCGCGCGGAATAATAAACTGCTGGAAAGGTTAAGCGGCGTGGTTTTTCCCTCGGTGGTGTAGGTAAACACCATTTCAGGGCAGGACAAGGTAGGTTCATCGATCACGTTCTGACAGGCGGTAAACCCAATGGCTCCGGCCAGGAATAGCATAGTTGGTTGTAAGTACACTAGTAGATGTTTCATGCAATGGTTCGCTCCAGGGTGAATGAATATTAGTTCAGTCCACGGTTACGGATATACGTAGCCGCAGTAACAATTCGTTACCCTAAATATGGCAAAGGAGTATGTTTGGGGGGGAGGTTGAAAATTATTTTTTCTCGATCGCTGCAATCACCTCAGGTGCATCCGGTTGTGTTTTTGGTGAAAATACAGCCAGCAGGTTGCCTTTCTCGTCCAGCAGGTACTTCTGGAAATTCCAGGTCACAGCCGCAGGCTCCAGGTGTTTGGCCTTACTTTCGTCCATCAGCCATTTGTACAGCGGATGGATGTCAGCCCCTTTTACAGAGATCTTTGCAGCCATTGGAAAAGTAACCGCGTACTTTTTGGTGCAAAACTCCTGGATTTCCTTGTTGCTGCCCGGTTCCTGGCTGCCAAAGTTGTTGGCAGGAAAACCTACTATCACCAGGCTTTTTTCATATTTCTTATACAGTTTCTCCAGTCCTTCGTACTGGGGAGTGTTGCCGCAGAGAGAAGCGGTATTTACTATCAGTATCTTCTTGCCTTTGAATTTGGAGAAGTTAATTTTACCACCGTCAACGGCATCTACCTTAAAATCATAAATATGTGATGCAGTAGCTGCAAACAGCATAAAAACAGAGAGTATTGTAATCTTAAACATATCCCAGGGTAATTGAAAAATTAGCAGGAACAAAAATAACGGCTCAGACTCGACTATAAAGTTAACTATCCGTTATCATAAAATATATTTTTTTTAGCCCCAGGCATAAGCCAGGCAGGCAACGCTCACCGTAGCGCCAGCGTCCGTCAGGGCCTTGCAACAGGCTTCGGTAGTGGCGCCCGTGGTAATCACATCGTCCACCAGCAGCAGGTGCAGGCCTGCCGCAGCAGGAGAGGCCCTGAATACCTCCGCCACATTAGACCACCGCCCAATCCGGCCCTTCTTCGTTTGCGTATGCGTATATATCTGCCTCGATAACAAATTGGTAGCCAACGGCTTGTTTGTTACCTCCGCCATGCCTGCCGCCAGCGCCCTGGCCTGGTTATAACCCCGCTTCCGCTCTTTTTTGCTATACAATGGCACCGGCACTATCCTGTCAATTTCGTGTAGCCATGAGGTTTGGGTGAGCATCAAACCTGTTTTTCGGCCCAGGTAATAGGCCAGGTCCTCCCGTTGCTTATACTTGAACTGGTGGATCATCTCCTGTACGCCGGACGACTGTGAATAATAATAAGCCGCCATCGCATGCGCTACTTTCGTTCTCCCCCAAAAAATTTTTTCTATCGGATTATCCGCAAACAGATGGAACCCCGTCACCGGCAATGCGGCTTCGCAGGCGATGCAAATTTTGTCGGACTGCTGGTCCAGCGCTGCGCCGCAAATAGCGCAGCAGTGCGGGTAGAACAGGTCTACCAGGGGCGTTAACAAACGGGCAATCATCAAAAAAAGATATAATGGTTAAAACAGCTGCCGGTACACTTCCTCCACACGGCCAACAGCAATTACTTCGATATTAAATTTAGTGAAATCTATTCCTTTTTTGTTGTACCGGGAGATGAAAATCTTTTCAAATCCCAGCTTCTCCGCTTCCGCAATACGTTGCTCTATGCGGTTTACGGCGCGTATCTCCCCGCTGAGGCCTACCTCGCCGGAGAAGCATACTTTATTCGGGAGCGACACATCTTCGTAAGAGCTCAGCAAGGCGCAAAGCACCGCCAGGTCAATCGCAGGATCCTCCACACGCAGGCCGCCGGCAATGTTGAGGAATACGTCCTTTACGCCAAAATGAAATCCTCCGCGCTTTTCCAGTACGGCGAGCAGCAGTTGCAGCCGGCGCAAATCAAAACCCGTAGCCGTGCGCTGCGGCGTACCGTAAACGGACTGCGTAACGAGCGCCTGCACTTCTACCAGCAGGGGGCGCATGCCCTCCATGGTGGCTGAGATGGCCACGCCGCTGAGCAGGTCCTCCCGCTGCGAGATGAGGATTTCGGAAGGGTTGGTTACCTGCCTTAATCCCGTTCCCGTCATTTCGTAAATACCCAGTTCGGCAGTAGAGCCAAACCTGTTTTTTATAGTGCGGAGTATGCGGTAAGCATAATGCTGGTCCCCTTCAAACTGAAGCACCGTATCCACCATGTGTTCCAATACTTTAGGTCCTGCGATGGACCCGTCTTTGGTGATATGCCCAATGAGGAAAACAGGGGTATTGCTCTCTTTGGCAAAGCGCTGCAGTTCCGCCGTGGTCTCCCGTATCTGCGATACGCTGCCCGGAGCGGATTCAATAAAGGGGGATTGCAGCGTTTGTATGGAGTCCACCACCACTAACTGCGGCTGCAATTTCCTGATCTCAGAAAATATCGTCTGCGTGGAGGTCTCAGTGAGCAGGTAAAACTGATCGTTGGTGATGTTGATGCGGTCAGCCCTCATTTTGATCTGTTGTTCGCTCTCTTCGCCACTGATGTAAAGCGTTCTTACGTTTTGTAATTGTAACGCATTTTGCAGGAAGAGAGTGGACTTGCCAATGCCCGGTTCGCCCCCGACCAATACGAGGGAACCCGCCACTATACCGCCTCCCAGCACGCGGTTGAGTTCATTGTCCGGCGTGAGGAGCCGCTTTTCCGCCACTGCTTCCACATCGGAAAGGTTCACAAATTTCTGCGTACGTGCGAGCGGGTTATCACTGGCTTTCCAATCCTGCTTAACAGGTATATCCTTTTGCACTCTTTCTTCCACGAAGGTGTTCCACTGACCGCAACTCGGACATTTACCATTCCATTTTGCAGATTCATATCCACAATTCTGACAGAAAAAAGCAGTTTTTATTTTACTCATATCGATGTATAAAGAGAGGGTACAAAGTAAGGAGATTTACAAAAATTGAAGGGAGGGATTTCCTAAAATGAGAAAAGAGCCAAACGGAAGATTCCGTTGACTCTTTCTACTTACTAACCCATTAAATTCAGGTCTAAATTACTAAATGGCTTCAGAATAAAAAAGTTTATTTAATCGATGTGAATAACTTTTGATGTATTTTTTTAATGTTATAAAGTGGCTGCCAGCGCCTATTTGGACCGTTATTTTGGTCCAATATTACTTTCATTGGCAAGCCGTAAAATGTTGATAAATAGAGGTGATGTTGGGGATTTTTACATATGAAATCCCATGCCTGTTACCACCCTGGTGTACTGACAAATAGGCTTATTTTGGTCTAAAAAATTTTCATTTTCGCCAATTTGGCAGTGTTAAATTTCTTGATGAGCGGTGGCAGGGAAAGGATGAAGCAGGTATGACAGGCATCTGCTAAATAATCCTTAAATTGGGGTAGTTGGATCATTTTTTGACCCCTCAGGTACCTGTAATATTCTGTAAAAAAGTTGCATATGACACCAGGAATTATGTTTGTTTCACTGATTTTTGTGGGGATCAGTATGCTAGTTGGCTATATTCTGAAGCGCCGGTTTCATGAATTCAGCGAAATACCCACTTCCTCCGGCCTTACCGGCCGGGAAATTGCCGAAAAAATGTTGAGGGACAACCAGATATACGATGTTAAGGTACAGTCTGTGGACGGTTTTCTGTCAGACCACTATAACCCGGCGGATAAAACCGTGAATTTGAGTCCTGACGTCTATAACGGGGCCAATGTGGCCGCTGCGGCCGTAGCTGCGCACGAGTGCGGGCACGCGGTGCAGCATGCCGCGCATTACCCCTGGCTGGGCTTCCGTTCCAGGCTGGTGCCCATCGTGCAGGTTAGCGCCAACCTGGTAAACTGGGTGTTGCTGGCCGGTATCCTCTTAATTAATACATTTCCGCAGTTATTGCTCATCGGGGTGATCTTATTCGGTGTAACTACTTTATTTTCAGTGGTTACGCTGCCGGTGGAGTTTGACGCTTCCAGGCGGGCCCTGGCCTGGCTGGACAGCAGCCGGGTGATGTCCGCCGGGGAGCACGACAAGGCCAAAAACGCCCTCTGGTGGGCGGCTATGACCTATGTGGTCGCTGCTTTGGCTTCCATCGCCACATTCGTACAGTATTTAATGATCTTCCTGGGAGCCCGTAATAGGGATTAGGGGGAAAGATCTAATGTTACAGGGGAGGTTGGCACGTCCGGTGTCAACCTCTTCTTATTTTATATGCCATGGCCCCGGTCCCGCCCGTATGCATCCCATCCGGGATACCCGCATACATTAGAAAAAAACAAGTTATCAACCGTGTTTCTTCTCGTTGTTAATAACTTTGAAACAAATTTTTTATTGAATAACAATTAGTTACAAAGGTGCCTTGTAAAAAACTGGTTAAAATGTATGGTTATTCAGAATGGGGAATGTACCTTTGCACTCCCTCATTGTGGGGGAATTGTTTACAAGACGTAATCTTTATCGTATTCAACAATGAACACATTAAGTTTTAGAACAAAATCGGCTAATGACGCTTACGTAAAGCGTGACTGGTACATTGTAGATGCTACCAATCTGACACTGGGCAGGGTAGCTGCTAAAATGGCCGCCATTTTAAGAGGTAAGAACAAACCTTACTATACTCCTCATACTGACTGCGGTGATTACATCATCGTTATCAACGCTGAAAAGATCGTTTTAACCGGTAACAAAATGGAAGAGAAAGAATATATCCATTACACCGGTTATCCTGGAGGTCAGCGCGTAGAACTGGCTAAAAATCTGATCCGCCGTCGTCCTGAGGTTATGATTGAGAAAGCTGTAAAAGGTATGCTGCCTAAAAACCGCCTGGGCCGCAAAATGTACAAAAAACTGTTTGTATATGCCGGCGCTGAACATCCTCATGCAGCGCAGAAACCACAACCTTTAACTTTCTAATTTTTCTCTGATACATGGAAAAGCAAAAAAATACAATTGGTCGTCGTAAGGAAGCGGTTGCCCGTGTTTATATCAACAAAGGTACCGGTAACATTACTATCAACGACAAAGATTATAAATCCTACTTTTCTCTGGTGTACCTGCAAAACCAGGTAGAACTGCCTTTAAAAACTATCGACGCTGTTGATAAGTTTGATCTGAAAGTGAATGCACAGGGCGGTGGTATCAAAGGTCAGGCAGAAGCTATTAAACTGGGTATCGCCCGCGCACTGTGCGAAGTGAACCCTGAATTCCGTCCTGCACTGAAATCTGCAGGTCTGCTGAAACGCGATCCAAGAGCTGTTGAACGTAAGAAACCAGGTAAAGCGAAAGCTAGAAGAAGCTTCCAGTTCTCTAAACGCTAATATTTTTGAGCTGTTGGCGGATGCCTTTTATTATATCCGCTACAGTATTATTATTTGATCCTTTTAATTGAGCAATATAAACATGGAAAATAATACCTCATTGCAGCAGCAGTTACTGGAGGCAGGTGTTCACTTCGGTCACCTGAAGAAAAAATGGAATCCGAAAATGCTGCCTTATATTTTCGCAGAAAAGAAAGGTATTCATATCATTGATCTGAACAAAACCGTAGAAGGCTTACAGGAAGCTGCAGCTGCCCTGAAATCCATCGCTAAAAGCGGTAAAAAGATCATGTTCGTTGCAACTAAAAAACAAGCGAAAGAAATCGTAGCTGACGCTGCACGTAACATCAACATGCCTTACGTAACCGAAAGATGGTTAGGTGGTATGCTGACCAACTTCACCACTATCCGTAAGAGCGTGAAGAAAATGCAGAGCATCGAAAAAATGCTGGCTGACGGTACTTTTGACAATATCACTAAAAAAGAACGTCTGACTTTAAGCCGCGATAAAGAGAAAATGGAGAAAGTGCTGGGTGGTATCGCTCAACTGGCACGCGTTCCGGCTGCTCTGTTCCTGGTAGATATCTCTCACGAACATATCGCGCTGGCTGAAGCTAAACGCCTGGGTATCGTTACCTTCGGTATGGTGGATACCAACTCCGATCCTACCAAAGTTGACTTCGCTATCCCTGCGAACGATGACGCTACCAAATCCATCGCTATCATCACCAGCTACATCTGCGCAGCTATCGCTGAAGGCCTGTCTGAAAGAGCCAGCGAAAAAACTGAAGAAGTAGAAGAGGAAGAAGAAGCAGACGATAAAGCACGCAAATTCGAAGTAGAAGGCAGTGACGAGAAAGGTGAAAGAGGTCGCAGACCAGGTGGTCGTGGCCAGGGCGGCGCTCAGGGCGGTCAGAACCGCGGCGGTGGTCAAAACCGTGGTGGTGGACAAAACCGTGGCGGTGGCCAGGGTGGTCAACGTCGTACTTCTAACACCGGTGGTGGCGGTCCTCGCAAACCAGGTGGCGGCGCTAGATAATATATTCTAAAAATACAAATTACGAATTGCGCTATTGCAGGACTCGTCCCGCAAAAACGTAATTCGTAATTTGAGTTTAATATCAATTCTATAAAATCTTTAAACTTTATATAACTCATGGCAACAATTACAGCTGCTGATGTTAATAAACTGCGTCAGCAAACGGGTGCTGGTATGATGGATTGCAGAAAAGCACTGGTGGAAAGTGAAGGCGATTTCGAAAAAGCAGTGGACTACCTGCGCAAAAAAGGTCAGAAAGTAGCTGCGCTCCGTTCCGACCGCGAAACCAAAGAAGGCGTTATCATCGCTAAAACTGCTGCTGATGGTAAATCCGGCGTTATCGTAGGTCTGGGTTGCGAAACCGACTTCGTTGCTAAAAACGAAGATTTCGTAAAATTCGCCCAGTCTATCGTTGACCTGGCCCTCGCTGGCAACATCACTTCCGCTGAAGCCCTGAGCGCCGCTCCCCTGGATGGCGCTACCGTTGCTGATAAAGTAAACGACCAGGTTGCTAAAATCGGTGAGAAAATCACCCTCAATAAATTCGAATTCGTTACCGGCGAAGCAGTAACTGCTTATATCCACGGTAACTACCGCATGGGCGTACTCGTTGCCTTCAACCAGCCGGTTGCTGAAGAAGTAGGTAAAGACGTTGCTATGCAAATCGCTGCGATGAACCCTGTAGCTATCGATGCTTCCGGCGTTTCCGAAGAAACCATCGCCCGCGAAAAAGAAATCGCTATCGAGCAGATTAAAGCTGAAGGCAAAACCGCTGAAATGGCTGAAAAAATCGCTGCCGGTAAACTGAATAAATTCTTCAAAGACAGCACCCTGCTGCAACAGGCGTTCGTTAAAGACGGTAACAAATCCGTTGGCGACTACCTGAAGTCAGTAAATGCTGGCCTGACAGTAACCGCCTTCAAGCGCGTTGCTTTAGGTTAATAACTTCCTATTCGAAAAAGGAGAGAAAGAAATTTCTCTCCTTTTTTTTGCGCATAGATTTTCATGACCAGCGATTTTTTCGGAAATTAGTCTGGTAAATCCACAATCTTACATTATTCTTATAGCGTCATGTTGCCAAAGTACAAGCGAATCTTACTCAAACTGAGCGGTGAGGCCCTCATGGGTGAAGGAAATTATGGAATTGATCCGAAGGTGATTACTCAGTATGCTTACGACATCAAAGCCGTTACTGACCTCGGCGTCCAGGTGGCTATCGTTATTGGCGGTGGTAACATCTACCGGGGGATGAATGAAGCAGAAACCGGAATTGAAAGAGCTCAGGGTGACTATATGGGCATGCTGGCTACAGTGATCAATGGAATGGCCATGCAAAGCGGCCTTGAAAAAATCGGCCTGTACACCCGGCTGCAATCCGCCATCAAAATGGAGCAGATCGCAGAACCGTATATCCGCCGCCGTGCCATCCGCCACGTGGAAAAAGGCCGCGTAGTGATCTTCGGCGCCGGTACAGGCAACCCTTACTTTACCACCGATACCGCCGCTTCCCTGCGCGCAATCGAAATCCAGGCGGATGTTATCCTCAAAGGTACCCGCGTGGATGGTATCTATACCGCAGATCCTGAAAAGGATAAAACTGCCACCAGATACGAAACCATTACCTTCTCTGAAGTTTACCAGAAATCCCTGAACGTGATGGATATGACAGCTTTTACCCTCTGCCAGGAAAATAAGCTGCCTATCATCGTTTTCGACATGAACAAACCAGGCAACCTCCTGAACGTAATCATGGGCAAAAACGTAGGTACCCTCGTTCACTAATTTCTTACAGATACTATGAAATGCAAAACGGTCGGCGGTTATCCCGCCGACCGTTTGCGTCTATATCTTCTCCGTAACCTTTACTGCTGCTGTATAAACCAGTCCTTAATCTCGCTCCTCGGAATGTATAACATCACCTGCCCCAGGGCATACGGCCCGATCTCATAAGGCACATAAACAAATGCCACTCCCTTATCCGTCAAAATAAAATTGTCGTTCGGCAGGATGGAGGGCGTCAGGAGCGACTCCCGGATGGATTCGTCGTTCCCGATCTTGTATTTTGCCCGGAAAGCCTTTTCCAGCAAAGGACTGAAAGCCTCCTTGTAACCTGGCTTAAATACATCCGCCGGCTTTACCACCCGTTTTTTCGAAAGGTCCATCGTCACAAAGCTGGAACCCCAGTTGCCATGCGCCCCGCCGGTATAGGCATAGCCATATTTTTCAATCACCAGTAAAGGCCATTTGTTATGAATCACCTTCATGTCATTCTCCGAAGTCCAGTTCCACGTAGCGGAAAGGGAAGCATCCGTCAGCTCGCTGCTGTCCACCATCCCGGCGCTGGTTTTATACCCCAGCAGGAAGGAGTCAATACTGCGTTTGAGGAACTGCTGCGGATCCCGCAGCGGGGAAGCCGTGAGCTGCTGCTCGATAAAATCCGCCACCTCCCTGGTAACCACCGGCTGTGGCCAAAGGATGCTGTTGCTGGCCATCCCCACGGGAGAGTGGGCGTTGCCCGGCAGCAAACTGGCGGAATCTGTACCGTATAACACCGCAAAAGGAATGGCGTCCTTCATGGCCGTTTCCAGCGAAAAATGACGGGAGGTACCGTTGCCATGCCATACGCCTTTAAAGTTGCCCGCATCGTCGAGAGAGCCGCTGAAGAAACGCTCGTTTTCCGGGTCAATGCTTTCCTCGTAAATCTTCACCAGGCCTGAATCGCCGTTGCCCCAGATAGTAATGGGCTGCCCGCTGGTATCAAAGGAGTAGTAGCCCCGGTACATGCCCGGCGTGGTTTTCAGCAGTTGCATGGTGATCGGTTGATTATCCACATTTCCTTTCAGTTGCGTATAGAAAAAGGGAGTACTCACCAGTTTGAGGGTGGCAATAGCGCTGTCTTTTTCGGCATTGCTGCCACCTCCCCGCGGATTACAGGCCAGGAGCGCGGCAAAGCCCAGCACTAAAAATAAGGCGACTCTTTTCATAGTATGATTTATATCAGGTAGGCCAAAATTAAGCATATCCTTCCATACCTTTGTTATCAGCTGCACTTAAGACAATGTACCCTTAAACTGATAAACCATGTTGAACCAGAAAATAGCAGACCTCCGCAAGGATTATATCATGGCTTCCCTCGATGAACACGATGTAGCAAAAGACCCGTTGCAGCAGTTCGCCCGCTGGTGGAACGATGCCACCACCGGCGAAGTGGAGGAGGCCAATGCCATGACCCTGGCTACCAGCACCCCGGACGGGCGCCCCTCCGCACGCATCGTTTTACTGAAGAGTTTTGACGAAGAAGGCTTTCTCTTCTTCACCAATTACAATAGTCAGAAAGGAGAGGAGATGGCCGCCAATCCACATGTATCCCTCTTATTCTTCTGGCGGGAACTGGAAAGGCAGGTGCGTATAGTGGGTACCGTTAGTAAGGCGCCGGCGGCAGTCAGTGACGCCTATTATAACAGCCGGCCGGAAGGCAGCCGTATAGGGGCTATTGCGTCGCCGCAAAGCAGGGTGATTTCCGACCGTTCGGTATTGGAGCAGGAGGTAGCCAGGCTGACGGAAAAATATGCCGGGAATACGCCTGTAAGGCCTGATTACTGGGGTGGCTACCTGGTGAAGCCAACAATGCTGGAATTCTGGCAGGGCAGGAGCAGCAGGTTGCACGACCGTATCCGGTACGCCCAACAAGGGGATGGAAGCTGGAAAATAGAGCGCCTGGCGCCGTAAAGCGACAGGCTACACCCAATACAAAAGGCGCAAATGATCTGTCAGAGATGATTTGCGCCTTTTAAATTCTTATACGAGAAAACCTAAGCTTTCTTTTCTGCTTTAGCAGCAGCAGCTTTTCTGGTTCTAGATGGTCTTGATTTACCAAAAGATTTGTTGGAAATTTTACCTCTTTTGGTTTTTACATCTCCTCTACCCATAACAAATGATTTGTAGTTTATTAATATGATGTTGATAACGGCTGCAAATTAATTCAATTCGCCGAAATTCTATGCAGCCGGCAGTTTTGTATAAAAAAAAAGCAAGAAACATGGGATGTTCCTTGCTTGAATAAGTTGTGCTAACTGATTAGAGCTTGTCAGACAGAGCTTTACCAGCTTTGAATTTCGCAACTTTCTTAGCTTTGATCTTGATGATCTGACCAGTTTGTGGGTTTCTACCGTTACGTGCAGCACGTTTAGAAACGGAGAAAGTACCGAAACCAACCAGGGTTACTTTACCACCTTTTTTCAGGGTATCAGCAACAGCTTTAGTGAAAGAATCCAGCGCTTCGTTAGCTTGGGTTTTGGTAATGCCAGCATCTTTGGCAAGTTTGTCGATTAATTCGGCTTTGTTCATAGTTAGTAAGATTTAACTAGTGAAAAAATGTTTGATGTGAGCAAATATAGCGCGTTTTATCAGATTACCAAATTTTTTACAACTTTTTTATACAAATTTTTATCGGCTGAAAAACGCTACAGGTAACGGTTACAGCAGATTGCCCTTTGCGGCGCTTAAGGCTAAATTGTATGATGAATTTCGTAAAACGCTGTACTGTAGCTACTTTGATGCTCTTTTTAGCATTGTTCAGCAGGATTTCCAACTATTGTACCAAAGTCCCAAGCCCGTGAAAACAGTGGATTTCCTGTGGATAAGTTTAGCTTTTTGCCGCCATTTAAATGGTCTGCATCACCGTTCCAAAGGCGATAAACTGGTCCCCGAACAGCTCATAACCGCGTTGCCTTATAGCCCCGGAATGCTCTGCCATAAAGGTATTGTAGTTCTCCATGCTATCCGTGAAGTACTGAATAGCATAGGTAGGCCCCTCTGAGTCGTCCTGGTCCAGTAGCCGGCACATGCGGTAATCGTGGAAAAGGCCCGTATTCAGGATCGCGGGGATCTGCTCTTCACGCATCCAGTGCATCCACTCCGGATGTATGCCTGTAGCCACTTTCGTAGTAATATTGTAGATGATCATGTGTGCGATAAAAGTATTGGAAATGACACCTTATATTATAAGGCCAGCTCCAGGTACACCGGACAATGATCCGAGTGCTTTACCTGCTGGTATATGGCTGCATGCTTCAGCTTCTCCTTCAGGGGCGCCGTTACGTTGATATAATCGATTCTCCACCCCTTATTGTTATTCCTGGCATTGGCCCTGAAACTCCACCAGCTGTACTGGTGCGGGTCCGGATTAAAATGCCGGAAAGTATCCACAAAACCGCTGGCAAAGAGCTTATCCATCCACGCTCTTTCTTCCGGCAGGAAGCCCGTGGAGTTCTTGTTGCTCACCGGGTCATGGATGTCGATCGGCTTGTGACAGATGTTGTAATCCCCGCAAACAATGAGGTTCGGGCGGGTTTTACGCAGTTCCGTCAGGTAGTCGAAAAACTCGTCCAGCCACCTGTATTTGTAGGTCTGGCGCTCATCGCCGCTGGTGCCGGAAGGGATATAGGTATTGATCAGCGTCAGGTCCCCGAAATCCAGGCGGATAAAACGGCCTTCCGCATCGCTTTGCAGGTTGCCGTTGCCGTATTGCACACTGTCCGGCTTAATGCGGGTGAGCACCGCCACACCGCTATAACCCTTCTTCTGCGCGGAAAACCAGTAATGGTCGTAGCCCAGTTTATCAAACTGCGCAAAGTCGACATTATCCTTGTTGGCTTTGATCTCCTGCAGGCAGATGATATCCGCCGGGTCTTCCTGCAACCATTCCGTAAAACCCTTGGTCATAGCGGACCTCAGGCCATTCACATTATATGAAACAATTCGCATGATATACTGTACTTCTTTTACATATCGTATTCCAGGTTAGGGCGCAGCCATTTTTCCGCCTCTTCTATCGTCCAGCCTTTGCGCTGGGCGTAGTCTTCCACCTGGTCTTTTTCAATTTTACCCAGCCCGAAATACTTGGCTTCCGGGTTGGCAAAGTACCATCCGCTTACGCTGGCGGCAGGGTACATCGCGAGAGACTCTGTAAGGGTAATGCCGGTGTTTTCAGTGGCATTCAACAGGTCAAACAGCTTGTATTTTTCGGTATGCTCCGGACAGGCAGGGTAGCCTGGCGCCGGGCGGATACCCATGTAGGCTTCCTTGATCAGCTCTTCGTTAGACAGGTGTTCGGCGCTGGCATAGCCCCAGAACTCTTTACGCACCCGCTCGTGCATCAGCTCCGTGAAGGCCTCGGCCAGCCTGTCGGCAAGGGCTTTCAGCATAATGCTGCTGTAGTCGTCATGTTCTGCCTTGAATTTCTCCAGCCATTTTTCGATGCCTATACCCGCCGTTACAGCAAAGCCGCCGATATAATCCTGCTTGCCAGTGGAGGCAGGAGCAATGAAATCGGCCAGGGAGAGGTTAGGCTGCCCGGGGGCTTTCTTGACCTGCTGGCGGAGGAATTCCAATTTAACAGGACGGATGTCAGATTGTTCAGGCGTTACCTGGATAGTATCCGCGGCAACGGCATTGGCAGGGAAGAGGCCTATCACGGCGTTTGCGCCCAGCCACTTCTCCTCAATGATTCTTTTCAGCATCGCCTGGGCGTCGTTGTACAGGTTAGTGGCCTGCTCGCCCACCACTTCGTCTGTAAGGATCTGCGGGAATTTGCCGTGCAGCTCCCAGGATATAAAGAAGGGCTGCCAGTCAATGTACTTTGCTATCTCCCCTAAATTATAATTTTCAAACTTCTTGATGCCGGTAAACGCAGGGCGTACGGGCGTAAAGCTGTTCCAGTCGATCGGGGTTTTATTTTCCTGGGCAACAGGGAAAGGCAGGTACTGTTTCACCGGCCTTTTGTTCCGGAAGGATTCGTTGAGTTTATTGTATTCCTCGTTGATCTCTCCGAGGAAGTTTTTCTTAAGCGCTTTGTTGAGCAGGCTGCCGGTAACAGTTACGCTGCGGGAGGCATCCAGTACGTGCACCACGCCATGCTGGTATTCCGGCGCTATCTTAACGGCGGTATGGGTACGGCTGGTGGTAGCGCCACCGATGATCAGCGGCACTTCAAACTGCTGCCTTTTCATTTCGCGGGCTACGTGTACCATTTCGTCCAGGCTAGGAGTGATCAGCCCACTGAGGCCAATGATGTCCACCTGCTCCTGTTTGGCGGTTTGGAGGATCTTTTCCGCCGGCACCATTACGCCGAGGTCAATGATCTCATAACCGTTACAAGCCAGCACCACGCCCACGATGTTCTTGCCGATATCGTGTACGTCCCCCTTTACGGTAGCGAGGAGGATTTTCCCGGCTGACTTGATTTCGCCGCCCTGCTCCGCCTGTATGCGCAGCTTTTCCGCTTCGATATACGGGGTAAGCACGGCAACGGATTTCTTCATCACGCGGGCGCTTTTCACTACCTGCGGGAGAAACATCTTACCGGAGCCAAAGAGGTCGCCCACGATGTTCATACCATCCATCAGCGGCCCTTCGATCACATCGAGCGGGCGGGGATATTTTAACCGGGCTTCTTCCGTATCAGCTTCGATATAATCGGTAATACCGTTTACGAGGGAGTGGCTGAGCCTTTCCTCTACGGTGCCCAGTCGCCAGCTTTCGTCCTTTTCAACAACTTTACCTTTTGCTTTCACGGTTTCCGCGAATGCGATCAGGCGCTCCGTCGCATCTTCGCGGCGGTTGAGGATCGCGTCTTCACAGAGTTCCCGGAGCTGTGGTTCAATATCGTCGTAAATCTGCAAGGCGCCGGCGTTTACGATACCCATATCCATACCGGCTTTGATAGCATGGTAGAGGAATACGGAGTGCATAGCCTCGCGCACGGCTTCGTTACCTCTGAAAGAGAAGGAAACGTTGCTGACACCACCGCTTACTTTGGTGAGCGGCATCAGTTCTTTTACGCGGCGGGTAGCATTGATGAATTCCACCGCATAGTTATTGTGTTCTTCGATACCGGTAGCGATAGCGAAGATGTTAAGGTCAAAAATGATATCCTCCGGCGGGAAGTTCACCTTCTCCGTGAGGATCTTATAGGCGCGGTGACTGAATTCAACGCGTTTGTCTTCCGTATCGGCCTGGCCATGCTCATCGAAGGCCATTACCACCACGGCGGCGCCAAAGGCTTTACAGATCTGCGCCTGTTCAATGAATTTCTCTTCTCCTTCCTTCAGGGAGATGGAGTTTACGATACACTTACCCTGCACGCATTTCAGTCCGGCTTCAATCACACTGAACTTACTGGAATCGATCATGATGGGAATGCGGGAGATGTCCGGTTCCGCGGCCAGCAGATTGAGGAAGGTGGTCATGGCCTTTTCGCCGTCCAGGAGGGCGTCGTCCATGTTCACATCCAGTATCTGGGCGCCGTTTTCCACCTGCTGGCGGGCAACGGACAGGGCTTCTTCGAAGTGGCCTTCGCGGATCAGCCGGGCGAATTTCTTGGAACCGGTGACGTTGGTTCTCTCCCCGATATTGATAAAATTAGCTTCCGGGCGGATCACCAGCGGCTCCAGGCCGCTCAGCCTCATGTAAGGCTTAATTACCCGGCGTTGCGGATCATTTACAGTTGCACCCTCTATCGTGGTTGTATCGTTCAAAGTAGTTACACTCATTGTTACTTGTCGTCGAATTGAATTAAAAGTTGACTATGCCAGCGTATGTGTCAGGACAGGCCGTTGACGTGGTTTGATATTTTTCACATGTTCAGCAATGTGGCGGATATGATCCGGCGTGGTACCGCAGCATCCTCCAACAATATTCACGAACCCTGACGCGGCAAAGTCTTCAATGATACAGGCGGTATCTTCCGGTTGTTCGTCGTACTCCCCGAATGCGTTAGGTAAGCCGGCATTAGGATAGCAGCTTACATTGCAGCTGGCGATGTTGGAGAGTTCTTCCACATATGGGCGCATCTGTTGTCCGCCGAGGGCGCAGTTAAGCCCTACGGAGAAAGGATTGGCGTGCATCACGGAAATGTAGAATGCCTCGAGGGTCTGACCGCTGAGGGTACGACCGGATGCATCCGTAATAGTACCGGATATCATGATCGGCAGCTCAGGCTTGCCGCTTTCACGGAAGTATTTTTTGATGGCGAAGATGGCCGCTTTACAATTCAGCGTATCAAAAATGGTTTCGATCAGGAGGATGTCCACCCCGCCGTCTGAGAGCCCTTTGATCTGCTCTTCGTAGGCGGCTACCACCTCGTCGAAGGTAACGGACCTGTAACCAGGATTGTTAACATCCGGCGACAAGGACAAGGTTTTATTTAAAGGCCCGATAGCGCCGGCTACAAACCGCGGCTTATCCGGGTTTTTGGCCGTGTACTCTTCCGCCGCTTTTTTAGCGATACGGGCGCCTGCCACATTCAGCTCATAGGCCAGTTCCTGCATGTCGTAATCCGCCATGGCAATGGAAGTACAGCTGAAGGTATTGGTTTCAATAATATCCGCACCCGCTTCGAGGTATTCTTTGTGAATGGCTTCTATGATCTGCGGCTGGGTGAGGTTGAGAAGGTCATTGTTCCCTTTAAGGTCGCTGGGATAGTCTGCAAACCGGGCGCCTCTGTAATCTGCTTCGGTCAGTTTGTATCGCTGGATCATGGTGCCCATTGCACCATCGATGATGAGTACGCGCTCATCAGCACAGTCTTGTAAAGATTTCATGGCTCAATTGGTGTTTATTAGTTACTGTTAAAATACCAGGGGAACAATAAACAAATCCACCCTGTATATCCTTGCAAATATACTATATTCCTTACTATTATCCCGGTTTTCCAGGCCCTGCGGCGGCACTTAAGGGTGGTTATATCTACATCGCCAGATATAGATTTTGTCTATTTTATGGAGTAAAATTTGGAAATAGTCTATAAAGTCTACTATATTTGTAGGGTAATAATCAAGCATCATGCAACACGATAGTTTAAAGACAATGCAATATTCAGCCGTGGCTCCCCACCAGTCAGGCTTCCGCTGCTACCCGGCGGCCCGATGTATCTGCCTCTAACTCTTCTAATTGTCATTCGCTTTATTTATCTATTACAACAAAACTGAACCAATCATGACGATATCTCAGCATATCCATACACTCCGTGAACACCTGGCAAGGTTGGGGTTGCAGCCAGTAGCGGAACTCTCCTCCAACCAGCAGGAAGTATTTAAGGTATGTTTCCTTAACAAGTTTGAAATGCAGCGCTGGAAAGAGTTAAAGGAACAGGATCAATCAGTGACCAACCATAAAATATTTGAAGGGCTGCGCGAAAGCCAACCCTGACATGATTTTCATAACGTGGAATTACAGGTTAAACGAAGACGGGTGCTATTCAGCACCCGTATTTTTTTTCGCGGCATTTGCAAAACAGCCCGCGATGCCAGGAGCGCCGCGGGCCGTGCCGGGAAGGTTTGCGCAGCAGCGCTAATATCTCCCCCAAAAAAATAAAAAACTATTTCTGTTGTACATAGCTTTCCAAAGGCAGCCTGTTGGAAATGGACCTGGCCAGCGTCATCTCATCGGCATATTCCAACTCCCCGCCAAACGCAATACCACGGGCAATTGTAGTAATCTTCACCGGCAGCTCCTTCAGGCGCCTGCTGAGGTAATAAATCGTCGTATCCCCTTCAATGGTAGGATTTAGCGCCATGATCACTTCCGTTACGCCCTTCTGCTGTACCCGCTCCACGAGGGAATGGATATTCAGCTGATCGGGGCCCACGCCATCCAAAGGCGAAATAATACCGCCCAATACATGGTAGAGGCCGTTGTATTGCTGGGTGTTTTCTATGGCCATCACATCGCGGATGCTTTCCACCACACATACCACCTGTTTGTTACGGGAGTGGCTGATGCAGATGCTACACGTATCCTCGTCGGACACGTTGTGGCAATCCTTGCAAAACCTGATCTGCTCCCGCATTCTTGCTATCGCATCACTAAACTGCTGTACCTGTGCCGGCTCCTGCTTCAGCAGGTGCAGCACCAGCCGCAGCGCAGTCTTTTTCCCAATGCCCGGAAGCCTGGAAAACTCGTTGACCGCATTCTCTATAAGTGCAGATGAAAATACCATATCACAAAGGTAGCAAATCCTGTATGCCTAAATTTTCAGTGTTTTTATATTGTTCCAGCCCGCTTTCAGGTTGTATTTATCCGGCAGCAGGATCACGCGCTCAGGCTGCCGCTTAGGCGGAGTGAAGTAACTGCCGCGGTCCCATTTACCATTGTTGTTGGCATCCAGGAGTACCCTCACCGAGTACTCGCCCGGCGTAATCAGCTCCTGCGTCCACTTACCATTTACCGCCGTACCGGAATACCGGATGGTTTTATCCTGCACCAGCTGTATCACAAAATGCATGGTGCTGTCGCCAATCGCTTCGCGGGTACTGTCGCTCACCACGAGGTCCGCCTTGAAGATGGAATATTCCACCAGCTTTTTCGTCGTGAAGTTCACCGTATCCGGTTTCAGCAAAGCCTGGTTGGAAGTATCTCTCACCGCATCCTTCGGAATAATCAGCTGGTAAGGCGTGTTCTCCTTCCAGGGGTAATGCAGCACCCAGCTGGTTCGGTTACTGTCCAGCTGCGAATGATACGTCACCTGCTCCCGGGTGGAATCCTGGAACAACTGTATCCGGTTGCTGTCAATCATCCGCAATGGCTGGTTGAAATCTATCCGTAAAGGCTGCGGCAGCTCCTGTTTGTTGTTTTCCAGTTTGGCGGTGGCAGCCAGTTTAGGCAGTTTTTTCCTCCGCTCTTCCCTTTCCTTCTCCGTTTCTTCCACCGGCTCGGGCACATCCAGGGAATCCAGCGGATTGACCTTCTTTACCGTACTGTCGTTTTCCATAAACAGCAGCAGGTTCACATCGCCGATGTTCTTTTCCGTGATCACAATGGGTTTCTCAATAAAGGCAATCAGCTCCGACTCGGAGCTGTACATAAGGTCCTTGTCTTCTTCCTTAATGGCAAATATTTTATAGGAGCCCGGCGCCAGGTTCTTGAACCGGTACGAGCCATCGCTCTTGCTCTTGGCGTAATACAACGGCTTTTCCTTGCTCACGATGGAATCCGGACTGTCGGCATGATACAGCAAAACAGATACGCTACTGTCCAGCGTCCCGTTCTCCGCATTGATGATGCGGCCGGTGATCTGCAAGCTATCCAGGTAATCGCCGGTAGATACCACGTACTGGAAATCCGGGATCGGGTTCCGCTCATTGATATCGCGCACCCCATCGGCAAAATTGAATGTATAGGTCGTATTGGGTTTCAGTGTATCCTTAAACGTGATGGTCACGGTTCTCAGCTTGGCCGTGGCCACAGGCTGGCGCTTCAGGGTAGGGGATACGATCAGCTTATCGTTAATGTTGTCCAGCTCCACATACTCGTCAAACACAAACTGGATCTTCTGCCCCTTAAAGTGCAGGGTCGAATCCGCCGGGCGCGCCTGTAACAGCACCGGCGGCAGGGTATCCCGCGGGCCACCGCCAGGCGGCACTATATTGGCGCATCGTGAAAAAAAGATAATCGCTACCGGTATAAATATCAGCCAGAAAGTCCAGCTCCTGAATTGTTGATTCATGAATGTTAGAATATTTGGCAAACTTACGAAATGAGTCGAAAGCGGCTATTATATTTCGGGTTCTTCTTCCAGGGTATGTAGAGAAATGTATAACTTATTGTCTTTCACAAAATTACACCATGGGCAATCCGGCTTCCCGCAGCCGGTATAAAAATCTTTCTCCTGTATTTTGGCCCAGGTAGTGGCAATCTGCCGGGAGACGGTGGTGAGGTCCTCCGGGGTGATCACCACTTTTTCCTTGTGGTACGCCTGCTGCTTATCCGGCTCAATGAAATCAAATTCAGTACTCACCACATTCCAGCTCCTGGGCCGGTAATTGTCCAGCAGCAGCTTATAAAACACGGCCTGCCGCCAGTAATCGCCTCCATCGGGCGATTGCTCATTGGGCCGGTCAAACTTCCTGTAGTCCTTTTTCGCCTTTTCATAGTCGCCCGTTTTATAGTCCACCACGTTGATGTTATTGCCGTCAAATTCCAGCTTATCCACTTTCCCCTTGATAGGCACGCCGTTGACCACCACGTTCCGGATGTTGCGCTCCACGCTTACAATCTTATTCCAGCTATGAACATACTGTTTGTAATAGTTGGTCAGTATTTCAATGCCGTACTCCATGCGCCGCTCAAACGACTCCCTGGTAAAGCATTCCCGGTTGCGCAGCATGCTCCATTTAAAGTCCCCGATGAACGCTTCGCAGGAAGGGAACGTGTTATTGTTCTCCTGCATTTTTTTGAAGAGCTTTTCCACCGCGTAGTGAACCGCTGCGCCAAATTCCGTGCTTTCGGAACGGCCGGCGGGCACCTTCACCAGGCTTTTGTAAAAGAAACTGAGCGGGCAGTTCAGGTAATTGTTCAGCGCCGTTACGTTCATGGTAAAGCTGCTCAGCAGCCCGTCAATGAAGCCATGGTCCGCCGGCGGGATTTCGGGGGAGAGGCGCGGCCTGTACTGCAATGCGTCAAATTCAAACCCTGCATTTTCATGCAGGGTAATATGATCTGCCGGCAGTGGCATTGCCTCCCTGATTTCCGTAATAAACCGGCTGGGTTCAAGCGGTTTGCCATCCTGCCGGTGCTCCGGGTAGCTGATGTAAAGATGCTTTTCCGCCCTGGTGATAGCCACATAGAATAACCGACGCAGTTCCGCTTCCTCGTCCGTCGTGTGGTGGGTGTCGAAAACCGTATCCGGCAACGGGAAACCGGCCGGAGCGGCCTTTTTCTTCTCCCAGATATGAGCATTAACACCCGCCAAAAATACATGTTCAAATTCCAGGCCTTTGGAGCCGTGGGCAGTGACCAGGTTGATCCCTTTATCGCTGCCGGACACCTGCACCAGTTCGATGGGAATATGGTTGGCTTCCATCAGGTCCACTGTTTCCATCAGCTCAATCAGCGTGAGGTCAGGATTGCGGCGGGTTTCGTCCCTGATGAAGTCCAACAGCGTTTGCAATACCTTCATCAGCCAGCCTTTTTCGTTGGAGGCCATGACGTAGTTCAATACGCCGCCTTCGCCAATGATGGAAGCAAAAAGTTGTTGCAGGGTGAGATTATAAGCCTGGCCGATCCACTTTTCCAGCAGTTGGCCCAGCTTCATCAGCTCATCGTCCGGCGCTTCCGAAAACAGCGTACGGTTGCGGGTATGCTGCCAATCCTGCAAGAACGCGCGGATGGAGGTTTTTTCGCTATACCCCTTTTCCGCCACCCGGATGCTGACCTTAGCCGCCTCCAAAGGAGAGATGTTGTAAAAATCGTAGTGCATGATTTCGAACAGCAGGCCATCGCCGCTGTACGGCGTGTCCATCTCGGCGGCAATGTAGCGCAGCAGGTTCAGCACATTGCGGGCAAAAGGGATATGGAATAAGT
The DNA here is from genome assembly GCA_001870995.2 of Chitinophaga sp. CB10. GTDB lineage: Bacteria > Bacteroidota > Bacteroidia > Chitinophagales > Chitinophagaceae > Chitinophaga. The sequence goes on along the minus strand of MLAV02000003.1, from coordinate 97,024 downwards.
TGACATTCTTTTTGGAGTATGCCGGCAGCCCCTTTAAGCGGAAATATTCCGCCAGTTCTTGCCCGTAGCGGTTTTCCCGGTAGATAACGGCGATGCGGCCGGGGGCAGTACCGGCTTCGATCAGCTGTGCGCAGCGCAGGGTGATGTCCGCCATCTCATCCCTGGGCGTCTGATACACCCGGATAAGGGGAGGTATCCGCAGTTCTTTCAGCAGGCGATTGCTGGCCACCAGTTTTTTGCTCAGCCCTTCCAGCTGGTTCACCAGCCTGGAAGAGCCGTTATGTTCGATCAGCGCCATGGCCGTATCGAGGATGGGCTGTACGGAGCGGTAGTTTTCCGTGAGTACGATGGTGCGGAGCGTATGGGCAAAATCGTTGGCAAATACCAGCATGTTTTCCACGTTGGCGCCCTGGAAGCGGTATATGGACTGATCATCGTCGCCCACAACAAATACGTTGGGCTGTTCTTCCCCTTTGATCAGCTGTTGTAAGAGTTTGTTCTGCGAGCCGCTGGTATCCTGGTATTCATCCACCAGGATGTACTGGAAGCGTTCCTTGTAATCGGCCAGCAGGTGAGGGTGGGTTTCAAACGCGCGGATCACCCAGGTGATCATATCGTCGAAGTCGTACCGGTTGGCGTTCAGCATCAGCTGCTGAAACACGTCGAACTGCTCTACTGCGGCCTGCAGCCGGGCCATTTTCTCCCGTTCCTTTTCAATCCTGTCTGTCCGGATATCCCCTTTTTTATACGGGCCGGTGGTCTTTTTGCTGATGAACTCCTCCCGTTGCGGCAAACTTTCGACATAGGCGGCAATACGTTCACGGATATACGGAACGGTCCATCCTTCCCTTTTCATGGTAGAAAAAAGGTGGGCCAGGTTCTTTATGTCAAAGTACACATCGCCCCGGTAGCGCTTCAGCGGGTTATCCCGGGAAAAGCCGTCGATCAGCTTTTTGAGCAGCTGAATTTTTTCCAGGTCGGAGATGGGGTCCAGCACTGTTTTATCGAACAGGCTGAGGTTATCCTGTATAACTTCATTGCAAAAGGAGTGGAAGGTATGGATATGTACGCGATAGGCATCCGGCCCTATGAAATCGATCAAACGCTTGCGCATGGCCACGGTGCCGGCATCCGTATAAGTGAGGCAAAGGATGTTCTGCGGCATGAAGTCGGTATCCCGTAAAATCTTACCGATGCGGGAGGCCAGGATCTGGGTTTTCCCAGTTCCCGGTCCGGCAATTACCATTACCGGACCCTCCGTATGATCTACCGCTTCCCGCTGCCGATGATTTAACCTGCTGTAATATTCCTCGAAGCGTTGCTGCTGTTGATTCGGATCCAGGGCCATGCCGTGCATTTTACAACCAATGAACAAAAATACATTAACTTAAACGTACTTGCGGTACTACAAATTACAGTGTTACTTTAATGTTGATAACTCATGGGTGCAGTTTATTCCCTTTCACGCGTACAACTTATCCCGGCCCCGCTGGAGGCTGTGTGGGACTACTTTTCAGCTCCCGGCAACCTGGCTGCCATTACCCCTTCCTATATGCGTTTCCGTGTGACCTCCGCTCCGCACCAGGGCAGCATTTACCCGGGGCAGATCATCACGTATAAGGTAAGCCCGGTACTGGGCGTTCCGCTGACCTGGGTGACGGAAATTACCCATGTACATCCCCGGCGTTTTTTTGTGGACGAGCAGCGGAAAGGGCCTTACCGGATGTGGCGCCATGAGCACCATTTCGAGGAAGTGCCCGGTGGGGTGAGCATGCGGGACCTCGTACATTACGAATTGCCGTTGGGCGTATTGGGGACGCTGGCCCATGGCCTGTTTGTAAAGAAACAACTGGAAGAGCTGTTTCTTTACAGGACGGGCAGGATAGCCGAGGTATTTGGGAAGATGTGAGTGGGTTACCAGCTGTCAAAACCCTATTCCTGCTCATTCACCGTGGTCGCCAACTGGTCCCCGTTATACAGCTGAATAGCCGTTTTCCCTGTCTTCGGAATAGCCCCCAGCCAGAGCGGCACAACAGCATAGCTGCTCTTCTCCGCACTGGCCGCCGCAGAAAAATGCAGCGCCGCATTATTCGTATTCGTATTAAGCGTGGCCGAGTCCAGCGAAAGCTGCGTGCCGTAATACGTTGCCGGCATGGTAGCCGCCACTACAATGCTGGTCCCGAAGTCCGGCGCAACAATCTTGTTATTCATCGTTTTGGCAACGCCAAACAGGCTGTCAAAACTCTGCTGGTTGTCGATCACCCAAAAGGTAAGACTGTCGCTAACCTTTACCGTATTCTTCACAAAAAAACCGGAGAGCGGCGTTACATCCAGCTGCGTAACAGGATCAGGCGTGGTGGCCACTGTGCTGTCCATATCCTCCGTGTGTTGCTGAGGGTTGTTCTGGCAGGCTGCAGCCAGTATCAGCATTGCTACAGGCATAAAAAATCTGCGCATATTCATTCGTTTTAAGGTTATTGAGCCGGCGGCGGGGCCTTGGATAATGAGATCAGCAGGGAAATGTTGCCCACGCTGTGCTTGCCCGTACCGCGCATCCATGCGGATCTGGTTTGTTGGGTATAGATGACGGAGCATCTGTTGAAGCCCAGGCCCACACCGTAATCAATGCCCACCGTGAAATGTTTCATCCTCGTTTCCTGCTGGGCCGACAGGTCCATAAAATCGCCGCTCCGCCATTTAAAAATGCCTCCCTGCAACAGCGCATTGTAAAAAACGACGTTGAACATGGGGTTGCCGAAGGCATACACCTGGAACTTGTTCCTGGTAGCGGTTTTCAGGTCGGTATTCCCGAAGTAGGGATTCAATTTTCCCACCCTGATCACCGTTTTCGCCTGCAGGGCGGCCACCATGGTACCCGCCTGGGCGTTGGCGCTGCCCACCACTTCCAGGAAAGGCCTGGGCGTATAGAGCATGCGCTCGTAAGTGAAGTTATAGTTCAGCAGCGGCGCATTTGGCACCTGGTGTTGCCAGCCTTTAGGCTTCTGGTAGTGTATGAGGTTGTGGAAAAACGTCTGGGTTTCTTCCGCAAACGCCAGCGGCCCCATTACGCCAAAGAGTATCTCCGAGTGCAGACTGTATTGTTTGAGCGGATTGTAGGAAGTAAGCTCATGGCGGGCAAACAGGGCGCCGGCATAATAGTAATCATCCGGGTTAAAAGCCGTATCACTGATATTGTTCGGCGTGATCATAATCTGCATGAGGTTCCACTCCCAAACGTTGATGGCCTGTTTGCCGGCTTTGGGCATCAGCCAGTTGTCCACAAACCGGCTTTGTTTGAATTTCATATAGCGGTACCCGATAAGGGTGCCATTGCTGTAAGCCTTATCGGTGCCCCGGCCCCAGATGTTGAAGAAGTCGTCATCTTCGTATATCCGCAGGAGCCGGGTAGCATTTTGGGTGAGCTGGGCCAGTGCCACAGCCGGCATCCCCATCAGTACGATACATAGTAAAGCTATCTTCATGCTACGGAAATTATTGCCTGTCGGAATAAATAACCATCGATCGCAGCGCATTGTTGTACCTGCCGGCGTTAAATGAGGCGTCAGAAGATCTTGAAGATCTCAAAAGCGTCGCGGGAGAGCTGTTCCCGGTGGTCCGGGTGAGCGATGTTGATCAGCTCCTGGGCTCTTTGTTTCAGGTTTTTTCCCTGCAGGTAAGCGATGCCATATTCCGTTACCACGTAGTGGACATGCGCCCGCGTGGTTACAACGCTGGCGCCGGGTTGCAGCCGGGATACAATGCGGGAAATGCCTTTGGAGGTAGCCGCCGGGATGGCGATGATCGGTTTGCCGCCTTGCGAGAGTGCGGCGCCCCGCATAAAATCCATTTGTCCGCCTACGCCGCTGTACTGCCGGATACCAATGGAGTCTGCGCAAACCTGCCCGAAAATATCAATCTCAATCGCGCTGTTGATGGCCGTTACCTTCGGATTCTTGCGGATATTGGTGGGGTTGTTGACATACTCAACATCCAGCAGCCGCACGATGAGATTATTATCCATAAAATCGTACAAACGCCGGGAGCCGATGGCGAAGCTGGAAATGAGCAAACCCGGCTGTATGGCCTTTTTGCGGCCGGTGATCACGCCTTTTTCCACGAGGTCGATGATCCCGTCGGAAAACATTTCCGTATGAATACCGAGGTCCTTATGCGTATCCAGGCACTGCAGCACCGCGTTGGGGATGCCGCCAATGCCCATTTGCAGGGTCGCGCCGTCTTCAATCAGGGAGGCCACGTGTTTGCCGATGGATATTTCAATATCGCTGGGCGCATTCACCTGTTGTTCGTATATCGGGTAATCCGCTTCCACAGCGGCGGTGATGCGGGAGATGTGAATAACCCCGTCGCCCAATACCCGGGGCATGGAAGGGTTGATCTCCGCGATAATCACAGGAGCCAGTTCAATCGCTGACCGGCTCACGTCGCAGGAGACCCCGAGGGTACAGTACCCGTTTTTATCCGGCGGGGAAACGGTGATCAGCGCTACGTCTATCGGGTGGTCCATGGAGCGGAAGTACTTGGGGATTTCGCTGAGGAACATGGGCACGTAATTCGCGCGGCCTTCGTTGACGGCCTTGCGGATGTTTTTGCCCACGAAGAAGGTATCTACCTGGAAGGAGTTCACGTGTTCCGCATCGGCATAGGGCGCCTCCCATTCCGTGTGAATGCTCACCAGCCGTACGTTCCGGAGTTCGTGGCTACGGTGCGCCATTTCCCTGACGAGCAGTTTGGGCGTGGCGGCGGCGGTATGAATGAAAACGGTATTGTCGGACTGGATAAGCTTTACGGCTGCTGCGGCGGATGTGTAGGGCATATTTGCGGGTTTTTACCATGCTAAAGTAACCTGCCGGCAGCTGCTGAAAAATGAGCGATATCATGTTCCCGCAGCGGGCAGGCTTTTCCGGGAAAATGAACAAGCAGGAACCGCCAATTGTTGGCAGTGGGTTAGTGGTGTTTTTTTTGTCAGGGGAGATGGGACACATACATGCTAAAAAATGCACATGTAGCCAAACTGCCTGCTATGGCCTATTCCGTAATCGGAGTTGTCCATTCTAGCTGAAAGTGTGTATAAGTTTTGCCGTTTAGGCTGATTTAAATACCTCTCAAATGTTATATTTTAGCAATCTAAACCGGTACTACTACTAATTGCGGAGAGATCTGGCACATATAAGTGAGCAAGCGCTGATAGATAGGCTTACTATGGGGGACCCTGCAGCAAGGGAATATCTTTATGACCGGTATGCTGCAGCTTTGTACGGCTTGGTGCTACAATTGGTTCCCGTGAAGGATAAAGCCAACGATGTGATGGTCCGGGTGTTTACCTGGGTATATCGGAATATCAACAGCTACCAGACCTCCGGCTACAAAACGCTATTTGCCTGGCTGTTACGAAAAACACGGGAAATGGCCATTAAGGAAGCTGTCCCGGAAGGCTCCCTGATCGGTACCGAATTGATCAGGAACGAAGAAGGGGTGTTACAGCGGTTTTATGTAAGATTACCCACCGCAGAGCAACAGGTATTCCGGTTGTGTTATTTCAGAGGATTATCAACAACAACGATAGCCCGTATGATGGCAATATCAGAAGGGCAGGTAAATGAAATCCTGGAAGCTGCCATGAAGGCTTTCAGAAAATTCTTGTCAGACAGTTGGAACTAAAGTTTTACATAGAAAGCGGGATTATTGAATCCTATGTCTTAGGACTCGTATCGGAAGCTGAAGCGGAAGAGTTTCAGCTGATGAGAAAACTTTATCCTGAACTCGAAACAGAGATCGAGATCGTAGAGCGCAGGATAGAGAGAGCCGCCTTCGACGAAGCCGTGCTGCCTCCCGCAGAGGTAAAGGACCGCGTTATGCAAAGCTTTCGTTGGGAAGACGCCGGCGCCGGCTTCGGTGGCGGAGCCTCAGCCGATCCTCCCCCCAACTATACCTTTATCAACATCCAGCCCAAAGACGGGGACCAGATAATGGTACACAAAAATTGGCGGTTGTTCTTCATTTTCCTGGTTTTACTGGCTAAAATCCTATTATTTTTTGCCATTTTCTATTTCCTGAAGTACGCCCAGGTAAAAGAAGAGCAGAAAAAATCAAGTCTGTACAATTATCCTTCCTCCATTACCGTTTCCCAGGTATAGGGTTAATTGAAAAAAATATTTTCAAATTGAGAATCCGGTTACCATTCAAAGACGTAAGTATTATTACTAATATATTTATTAGTTAGCTTGACACACTTATATTATTAATCTTGAATATTAAGGAATATATTGACAGTGGTATCATCGAGCGGTGTCTGCTTGGGCTTGCTACTCCGGAGCAGGAAGCCGAGCTGCAATACCTCCGGGAGATATATCCGGCCCTGCGCATGGAAGCAGAGGCGGTAGAGCTGCGCCTGGAAACCATGGTGTTCGCAGAAGCAGTAAAACCGCCGCCAGCCATCAAAGCCAGGGTAATGGAGGAGATCCGCGAGCGGTATAACCAGGAACCATATAACGGCGGTAACTATACGAACCACCACCACGCCCGTCACAACGACTATATTCCCTTCAATCCCGGCTGGAAACGGAAAATTACCGTCAGCATCTGGTGGAGATGCGCCTTCATCGCCATGTGCGTCATCACCATGGCCCCGGCCGCCTCTACCTGGTACCTGTACAAACAGGTAAACCGCCTGCAGGACGCCATTATCCACTATAATTACCCCGCCCCGCCAGCCGCCCGCTGACACATTATAATTTCATTTGGTACGTTTATTGCAAATGCTGAAATTGCCGGCGATTTCAACCTGTTAAACCATATTGGTACACAGTATGTTGTTATCAACAAGAGCATTTAAAATAAACTAATACACTTTCCATGAAAAATTTATCATTTGCTGCTGTATTGCTCGCAATGATCGCTATTATCGGATCTGCTTGCACTCCAAAACAAGGCGTAACTACCGACATTAACAAGGCCGCCGTTAAAGGCAACTGGGTACTGACCGATGTTAAGTACGAAGGGATTCCTGATAACGCTAAAGTAACCGTGTTTGATCAGGCAGAAGCTAAATGTTTCATCGGAAGCCAGTGGGTACTGCCGGATAACGCTGCCATGGGTTCCTACACCCTCAACGCCAGCGATAACAACTGCGCGCCAGCCTCCCAGAAGATCGTATGGTCCCTCTTCAAAGGCGCTAACGGTATGCAGTTCCAGTTCAAAAAACTCTACTCCGGCGAAAAAGCTAAAAACGTGACCGACGGCTACCGTGTAGACGTGCTGGGCGCTGGCAGCACCATGACCTGGAGAGCGAATGTGAACTTCGAAGGCAACAACGCCGCGATCATCTACACCTTACAGCGCCAGTAATCCGCTACTATAAAATTTCGTATAGCCGTTCCGGAAATCGCCTGGAACGGCTTTTTTTATGCGAACCAGAAATAGTATATTCGGTAAGCAGTAAAACCGGCAATTTTTATGAGCGCGCAGCACACCAAAATCAAGTTCCTTGCCCATGCTAGTTTTCAGATAACTACCCCGGAAGGAAGAGTCATTCTGATAGACCCATGGTACACAGACAATCCTTTTCTCCCCGCCGGCACTACCATTCCACCGCAGGTGGACCTGATACTGCTGACGCATGGCCACGATGATCACCTGGACAAAAAGATTATTGACTTCATCCGCAATAACTCCCCTAAAGTGATCGCCAGCCCGGGCGTAAGGGCCTACCTGACCAACAACAGCGTGCCCGCCCATGCCTTTGAACCCATGAATTTCGGCGGCACCGTATCCCTGATGGATTGCAGGGTCACCATGACCAACGCCTTTCACCAGGCATCCATCACCCAGCCCGATGGCAAATACGGCTACCTCCACGCTACCAACGGCTTCATCATCTGGCTGAGCGACGACGTGTCCGTTTACTACTCCGGCGATACCTCCGTCTTCGGCGATATGGGCCTGATCGGAGAAATCTATGAACCGGACATCGCCATCCTGCCAATAGGGGACCGCTTTACCATGGGGCCGCTGGAAGCCGCCTTCGCCACCAGGCTGCTGAAAGTACACCACGTCATCCCCTGTCACTACGGGACCTACCCGGCGCTAACAGGCACGCCTGAACGATTAAAAGAATTGACGCAGGACCTTTCCCACCTGGAAATACACGTCCTGAAAGCCGGCGAAGAGCTGGACACCGCCGGGCTGAAGCTGAAACAGTGGTAATAAACTGACCGAATATTTTATCCATAATACCAACTATTATGTTACCCCTGACAACGAACAGGCTAATGGTATATCCGTGCCGGTTACCTTTACTGACACATATATACCTGGGGAATGACCATGCCGCTACAGAACTGGACGCCTACATCCCGGCGGAATGGCCGTCGGAAGACCTGAAAGAAATGATACCGTATTTTATCGAATCCCTGCAACACGATCCCAAAGCCTTCCCATGGCTGGTCTGGATCATCGTTACCCGGGCGGAAAGAACGGTGATCGGCAACGTGGGCTTCAAAGGCCGCCCGGATAAAAACGGGCAGGCCGAAATCAGTTATTACCTTTTACCCGCCTACCGCGGCAAGGGCTATATGCAGGAAGCCGCCGCCGCGCTCATCAGCTGGGCTTTCACGGCAACGCCTGTACGACGCATCGTCGCTGAATGCGATGCGGCCAACATCAGCTCCCTGCGCGTATTGCAGAAGCTGGGCATGCGCCTGGGCTACAAGTCCGGCGATATGCTCTATTGGCATCTCCCTAAAAAATAACTATTCGGAAATGTTCTGACGGGTGAAACGGATAAACAACTGGGCCAGCTTGTCCTGCTGCCCCTGTAAATAAGTGAAATGCAGCTTGCGCACCAGCTTGAAATTCCGGATGGGCAACACCATAAACTCTCCCGCTTCCAGCTCCCGCTGTACTGCCTGCAGGGAAAGGAACGCCGCGCATGGCGCATGATAAAGGTAGGATTTGATGCTCTCCGTATTGCCCATGTACATGGCAATATTGAGATCAGTAATTTTCAGCTTCAGGCGCTTGAGCTCTTCCGTCAGCACTTCCAGCGTGCCGGAGCCATGTTCGCGCATCAGCAGGGGAATGGTTTTTAATTCCGCCGGCGTCAATGGCTCGCCGTTGCCGTACGCATGCCTGGAATTGCCCACGAGTACAATCTCGTCCTTTGCAAACTCCACATATTTTAACTGCGGGTTCTTGGAACTTCCTTCTATAATCCCCAGCTGTATGCTTTTTTCGAACAACGCCTGCTCTATCTGCTCGGTGTTGCCGCTGGTCAGCGAAGTCTTAACGTCCGGGTAGCGCTGGTTGAATTTAGCCATCAGCGGCGGGATGAGGTACTGCGCAATCGTGCTGCTGGCGCCGATCGGCAGCATACCGCCCTGCGTATGTTTGAGCTGATTGATGTCGTATTCCAGGTTGCGGTAATCCGCGAAAATAATTTCCGTATGATGCATGACCAGCTGCCCGGCGCGGGTCAGCTTGATCTTGTTGCCGATGCGCTCAAATACCGCCATACCGAGCTGTTGTTCCAGTTCGTGGATATGCTTGGTCACTGCCGGCTGGGAGATGTACAACTCTTCGGCAGCCTTGGTAAAACTGAGGCGCTTCGCTACGGTATGAAAAACTTTGAGTCTGAAATCGAACATGCGATAAAAATACTTAAAATCCGCTATTATGGATAAGCTGATTTACCGCGTTAAACATGGCCGGCTGTTGGCGTTGGCCTGCGCAAAACTACAGGCGCATAATAGCAATTGCTTTATGACCGCCCTCTAAAAAACGAAAGCGCCGTTTACCGGCGCTTTCGTACTTATGATTTCTTTTTGCCTGCGTTTTTGTTATTGGATTTGTAACGCATATCCGGCGTACCGTCTTTTTTCTTAGGCCCTTCGGCTTTGGCGGTAGCAGGTGTCTGCTTGTTTTCCTTGTACCGCTTGTCCGGCGTACCATCTTTTTTCGTGTGAGCCGTAGCGGCGGCTTCTTTCTTGGTGGCCTCTTTTTTAGTGGCTGTTGCAGGTGTTTGCGCTATGGCGGCTGAAACGATCAGCATAAGTGCCATCAGGCCGGTCAGAAACTTTTTCATAAAAAAATCTTTCCTAAAAATTAAGAAATTTTTTCATGAATTACCCAAATGCCTGAGCTTTTTAAGGTAGATTTAATTTTTCTCCACCCACATGCCGTTATCCCTGATCAGGTTAATCAGTTCATCCACCGCTACATCGCTGTTAAGGCCCTTCTTCACAATTTCCTTCCCTTTGTAGAGGGTGATCTTGCCAACGCCGCTGCCCACATAGCCAAAGTCGGCATCCGCCATTTCCCCCGGCCCGTTTACGATACATCCCATAATGGCGATTTTCACGCCTTTCAGGTGATGGGTAACCGCGCGGATGCGCGCCGTGGTTTCCTGTAAGTCAAACAGGGTGCGGCCGCAGGAAGGGCAGGAGATGTATTCCGTTTTGGAAATACGGGTACGGGTAGCCTGTAAAATGCCAAACGCAATGTTATTCAGCAGCGCGTACTGGCTGGCATCCGCTGGCGGATTCGTTAGCCAGATGCCGTCGCCGAAGCCGTCCAGCAGGAGCGCGCCCGCCTCTGTCGCGTGGTGGATCAGGTGCTGGTCGTTCGTTTCCTGTTCACTCCCGCTATGGATGATAACGGGAACGGTTATATGTTTTTCCAGCAGCAGGATGAAGAACCGGCGTACATTGGCCATCGCCGTGGGCCCCGTGCCGCTTGCGCAGAACACCATGGACGCGGCCTGTTGCGGGTCTGCCGCCAGTTGCAGCAGCGCGGATATCTCCGGCGTATCCAGGTGATCGCAGTTCACCGCAATGAACTGTTCTTTGGCTTTTTGCCCTGCTTCGCAGGCCTGTAAAAACTCGTTTATATTATAATAGGGGAGAAAAATACCTTTATCCGGCAGTGAGTGCCACGTCCTGGCGTCCAGTAGCACGCGGAGAGTGCCTGGCAGTCCAAATGCCGGTATATGCTCTCCCGTATAGATATAATCCGCCGCAGCGTCTGCAATGTTCCATTTGTCGCTCAGCGCATCATACGTGTACCCGATCGCGTTAAGGTCCGCCGGTTGCAGCGCAGTAGCGTTGCTATAATCGGCAACCACCACGGGCACCTGTTTCGCGCCGATGTTTTCAACGGCTTCACTGTCCCTGCGCTTGTAGTTGAAAGGAGAGTAAGGCACGTGGATCAGCGGGGCCTGCGTTGCCTCCGGGGTGGCGGTACGGTTGGTATAACGCTTCACAATGTCCCGGCATACCGGCAGTTCAAACTCCGGGTCCTCCGTCAGGGATACGCGGATGGTATCGCCTACGCCGTCTTCCAGCAAGGTCCCGATACCTATGGCGGATTTGATACGGCCATCCTCTCCGTCGCCGGCTTCCGTTACGCCGAGGTGCAGCGGATAACAGTGGCCCAGCTCCTGCTGCATGGTCTGCACCAGCAGGCGGTAAGCCTGTACCATCACCTGCGGATTACTGGCCTTCATGCTCAGCACGATGTTGCGGTAACGGAGGTCTTCCGCAATGCGGAGGAACTCCATGGCGCTTTCCACCATGCCCATCGGGGTATCGCCGTACCGACTCATAATACGATCGCTCAGGGAGCCGTGGTTGGTGCCGATGCGCATGGCCGTGCCGTGCTCCTGGCAAATTTTCACCAGCGGCGTAAAGCGTTCGCGGATACGGTCAATCTCTTCCTGGTATTCACTATCAGTGTATTCCAGGGTTTCAAATTTCTTTTTATCTACGTAGTTCCCTGGGTTGATACGTACTTTTTCCACAATACGGGCGGCTATTTCCGCGGCATTGGGCGTAAAGTGAATATCGGCAACCAGGGGTGTATGATAACCTTGACGGCGAAGTTCTTTTTTTATGGCCAGCAGGTTTTCTGCCTCTTTTTTACTGGGGGCAGTGATCCTTACCAGCTCGGCGCCTGCTTCGATGCAACGTATGGTTTGAGCCACGGTAGCGGCAGTATCCATTGTATCGGTAGTGGTCATCGTCTGAATGCGGATAGGGTGATGGTTTCCTATCAGGAGATCCCCCACTTTCACCTCTAAGGTGTCCAGACGTTTGTAGGATGTTAATGAGTTGCAATAAAGCTGCATGCGATTATTTTTTCCTTGCAGGTGCAAAGTTAAGAAAGTGGGCTTCAATTTTCCCCACAGTAAAGCTACATTAAGTTTAAGCGCCCAGCAAAGAGCGAGGACCAATGGCCCTCGCTCTTTGTTGTTATCGCGCCGCTACCGGGCGGCGTATTATATGGAAGCATTTGATTACCAGTCCTTTTCAACCGGAACCACCTGCCCTTTGGCTTTCTTGGTTTTATCCTGGAGTTTCTTTTCCTCCTGGCTCAAAGCCTGCAGGAGCCTTTCCGCTTCCTGCTTGCTCATTTTACTCGGCTGCGGCTCAGGCTTCTGTTGTTCCTGGTCCTGCTTGTCCTTATTCTGCTGATCCTTATTCTGCTGGTCCTGGTTCTGCTTGTCTTTATCCTTGTTTTGCTGATCCTTATTCTGATCCTTCTGGTCTTTGTTCTGGTCTTTATTCTTGTCTTTTTTGTCCTTATCCTGGTTTTTATCCTTGTTGTTGCCGCCACCGCCTTGTTGCTGCTGCTTTTTCAGCATGGCCTGCGCATAGGCGAGGTTGTAACGGGCGTCTTCGTCCTTTGGATTTATTTTCAGCGCCTGTTTGTACGACTTGATGCTCTCTTCCCACTTTTTATCTTCCATGAAAGTGTTGCCGATGTTGTAATCCGCATCAGATTTCAGGTTGTTCTTATCCGTCAGCTTCAGGCTGTTGGCGTACTGGGCGCGGGCTTCCTCATACCTTTTTTGTTTGTAGAGGGAGTTGCCAAGGTTATAGTTACCGGCGGCAGATTGCGCATTTTGCTCCAGCGCTTTTTTGTAGTTGGCCTCCGCGTCGGCAAATTGTTGTTTACTGTACAGTTCATTGCCTTTGCGGATGTATTTATTGCCGGATCCTTTTTGCTGCGCTGCAGCCGAAAGGCTTGTCAGCACTGCAATGCAGATAAATCCATATTTTACTAACTGTAGTTTCATGCGTTATACGGTTGTTATGCTACTGAAGATGGCAATTCTTCCTTTTTCTTACGGCGTACCTCCGGGATAAAGAATTCTATCAGTAACAAAGCCAGGGCTATGCCCAGGAAATATTGAAAATAGCTGTTATAATCCGTGAAAATATTTTCCCCAAACTCTTTCTGCTCCATGCTGTCGATTTTTGCAGCGAGGGAGTTCACCACATCGTCGGTATTATTATCCAGGTGTTCGTAGATGCCGTGGCCTGCGTAGGCAATGCTTTTCAGCTCGGCTTCGTTGAGTTTGGATACTACCGTGTTACCTTCCCGGTCTTTTTTATAGCCGCCGGTCTCAGGATCAGGCAGGGGAGAGCCGGTAGTAGAGCCGATCCCGATGGTGTTTACCACCACGCCGTTGTCAAAAGCGGCCCTGGTTTTTTGAATGGCGGTTTCGTCATGGTCCTCCCCGTCAGATATCAGGATGAGGGCCTTGTGTTTACGCTCTTTTTTATTGAAGGCATCGTCGGAAGTCTGGATCGCTTGCCCGATCGCGGTTCCCTGGGTAGGGATCATGTCCGGCGATACGGTGCTGAGGTACATCCTGGCGGCGGAATAGTCGATGGTCAGCGGCATTTGCAAATAGGAGTTGCCGGCAAATACCACGAGGCCGATACGGTCGTTTTCCAGTTTGTCCATCAACTTGGTAATCAGCTGCTTGGCGCGGGTAAGACGGTCGGGCTGTACATCCGTGGCAAGCATACTCTTACTCACATCCAGCGCAATCATCACATCCACTCCTTTGCGGGTGATCTTCTCCATACGGCTGCCTTTTTGCAGGTTGGCCAGGCCCACCACGCCAAAGAAGAAGGCGAAGAATATCAGGAAAAATTTAAGCACAAAAAGTTTGCGGGAGTAACCGGTAAAAAGCTTTTCTACCAGCGCAGGATCGCCAATACGCTTGATAGACCTGCGTTTCCACCAGGATACAGCCAGGAAGGCCAGCTGTAAAACCAGCAGGAGGGTCAATGCCCATAAATACTCGCTATGCTGAAATCGTAACATATTCTATTTTAAGATATTCATTACCGGTAGTAAACCAGGTAAGAACTCAAAAATAATTTTTTTGTAACGTATTCCAAGTGACTGGTACAGGGTTTAGGTAATTTTTAACGGTCGGGTTAGGCCGCAGCAAGCAAAAGGGCCAGGCGCACATGCGCCTGGCCCTTTTCCGGTGGTCCAACGCCCGCAGACGCGGCCACCTGTAAAAATTTAAATTACATCTCTCCCTTAAAATATCCTGCATCGGTAAGAATGTTACGCATAATGGCATTACGCGCCTTCACCATATCGAAGTTCGGATCCTCGGATTCAATGTTGAGTACAAAGAAGGAAGGATGCCTGTTTTCTTCGATCCAGCCTACTATCCAGCCGATATGTTTTTTACCTTCCCTGCCCCAGCCGGTTTTGTGGAAGAGTTCATACTTGTCCGTCTTTTCGCGCAGCATCATGCCCCTTACTTCTCTCATCGCGGTTTTGGAGAAAGGCAGCTGATCGAAATACAATTTTTTAACGAGGCCCAGCTGCTCATCCGGGGTGATCTTCAGGGAGTTGTCCAGCCAGAAGGTGTCAATACGGCTGATCTTCATATTCCCGTACTTCACGGAATCCAGCCAGAGCTGCATGCCTTTCTGGCCAATGCGGCGGGCTAACTCCTGGTAATAGGGAACTGCGGATACCCGGAAGGCTTCGCCCATGGTGAGATCCTTGTTCCACTCCGGCATTTCGCGGGTAACGCCGTCCCATGGAATGACAAGGTTGGTATCTTTAGCCACGCCTGTTTGCAGGCCTACAAGGGAGTTGAAGATCTTAAAAGTAGACGCTGGCAGGAATGCTTCCTTGGCGCGGTCCAGGTTATAGACCTTGAAAACGCCGTTGCTGTTGTTGAAGAGCATGAAGGTACCTTCTACCTTGTATTCTCTGAAGTATTTTTCCCAGCTTTTTTCTTCTTTTACGTTGTTGGGAGCGCAGGCTGCCAAGGATGTAACGACAACAGCCAGCACCCAGCCGAGTTTTTTGATCATGATCTGTTATTTGGTAGCTGCAAAAGTAAGTATAATGATGAAAGCAAAAAGCCAAATGGCGCAAAGTGAAGGCAATCATTTGCCACACCTTGCGCCAGTTCAGCATTTATGAGGATGGGAACTCCTGCCTTATTTAATCACACCCAGCTCTTTACCCACTTTGGTAAAGGCGGCAATTGCCTTGTCCAGGTGCTCCTGTTCGTGGGCGGCGCTCAGCTGCACCCTGATGCGGGCCTGGCCTTTTGGCACCACCGGGAAGAAGAAGCCGATGACGTAGATACCTTCCTGCAACAGCTTATCGGCAAATTGCTGGCTCAGCACGGCGTCGTAAAGCATTACCGGCACAATCGGGTGGTCGCCCGGTTTGATGTCGAAGCCGGCTTCCGTCATTTTCGTGCGGAAATATTTGGTGTTGTACTCCAGCTTGTCGCGCAGGGCAGTGGTTTCGCTCAGCATATCCAGCACCGCGATGGAGGCGCCTACAATGCTGGGCGCTACCGAGTTGGAGAACAGGTACGGGCGGCTGCGCTGGCGCAGGATGTCGATCACCTCTTTAGGACCGCTGGTAAAACCGCCGGATGCGCCGCCAAGGGCTTTACCGAGGGTACCGGTGATGATGTCTACCCGGCCCATTACGCCGCGGTATTCGTGCGTACCACGGCCCGTCTTGCCGAGGAAACCGGAAGAGTGGCTCTCGTCAGTCATTACAATGGCATCGTATTTATCCGCCAGGTCGCAGATCTTGTCCAGCTGGGCAATGGTGCCGTCCATGCTGAAAGAACCATCCGTTACGATGATGCGGCTGCGGCAATCTTTGGCTTCCTGGAGCTTGGCTTCCAGGTCGGCCATGTTGTTATGTTCATAACGGAAGCGCTGCGCTTTACAAAGGCGCACCCCGTCGATGATAGAAGCGTGGTTAAGCGCGTCGGAGATGATGGCATCCTGCTCGCCGAACAGGGGCTCGAATACACCGCCGTTGGCATCAAATGCCGCTACGTATAAGATAGTATCTTCAGTGCCGAGGAATTTGGAGATTTTTTCTTCCAGCTCACGGTGAATGTCCTGGGTACCGCAAATGAAACGTACGCTGCTCATACCGTAGCCGTGGGTGTCGATCGCATCCTTGGCAGCTTTGATTACCGCCGGGTGGGACGACAGCCCCAGATAGTTATTGGCGCAAAAGTTAATTACAGTCTTGCCCCCAACCTGTATTTCCGCACCCTGCTCAGAAGTGATAATACGCTCTCTTTTATACAGACCGGCCTTATTGATTTCGTCCAGTTCTTCCCGTAAGCGGGCAGTAAACTTGGTATTCATGTGATTTTTTTCAGATTTAAACCTTGTAATTGCTTGTTGCAGCACTAAAATATTACGATTATCAATCGTTTAGGTCAGAACAGGAGATTGATGTAAAAAGTTTGACTGAGGTGTAACATTTACTTACCGCTTTCCGTCATAATAATATCATGATTATTGATGCCATGATTGGTTAGACTGATGCAATTGACTTATAAAGAAGGAGTTATTAATTCTTCAAATATATAAAATTTAGAGAGTCAGCTGGTTATAACTGTTCCCTGCAACTGGTATGTGTGCAAGAATGTTTGGTTTGCGGTGTGGGATAATAAAACCGGGAGATCCGGGGATTGGCATTGAAGTATTTGTCGGAACTTAGCACTTAAATCCCGCGCCACCTGAATGACGGAAAAGGAGTACAATAAATGTGTGGATCTGTACTCGGACAATCTCTTTCGGTTCATTGTCAAGAATTTGGAGAACGCGGAAGATGCCCGGGACGTAGTACAGAACTCATTCGAAATATTGTGGAAGCACTGCCAGGATGTGCCTTTTGAAAAGGCCAAGTCATACCTGTTTACAGTGGGCTACCACAATATGATCGACCATGTCCGTAAGGTGAAGCGCATTACACTGGTAGAACAGTTTAAGGAAGAGGAAAAGGTATCCGACCATAAAGTGAACAATGCCAGGGAAGTAATTGCCCAGGCGTTGGCCAAGCTAAGCGAAGTACAACGCTCGCTCGTGATGTTGAAGGATTATGAAGGGTACAGTTACGAGGAGATAGGAGAAATCATGAATCTGAACCCCTCCCAGGTGAAGGTGTACCTGCACAGGGCCAGGATTCACCTGAAGAACTACCTCGTAAAGATCGAAAATGTAATTTGATATTATTATAATTGCTAATAATTCAGTTTGTCAATAGATATTAACATATCAAACTATGAGTCTTACCTGCTCAGCTACGTGGATAACGAATTGAGCGGGGAAGAAAAGGCAGCTCTGGAAGCCTTCCTGCAGCAGCATCCGGCCATCCGCCAGGAGCTGGAACTGTTGCAAAGCATCCGGCTGACGCCTGATGAGGAGGTAGTGTTTGAGCAAAAGCAGTCCCTGTACAGAGGCGTGGCTGCCGATGAGCACATACAGGCCCTCATGCTCGATTATATTGACGGCGAACTGAATACTGCCGGCCAGCTGGAACTTACCAGCCACCTGCAGGCAAATTCCGAAGCAGTTAAAACCCTGGCCCAATTCCAGGCCGCCCGGCTGGACCCATCGGAGCATATTCCTTTCGCGGACAAGGCCTCCCTTTACCGTACCGCCAAAACGCCGGTACGCCGCATCTCCCCTGTATGGTGGGGCGCCGCCGCTGCCGTGGTAGCCGGAGTATTGGTATGGCTCCTGCCATTCAATACCGAACAGGAGCAGTCGCCCGCAAAACCTACGCTGGCGCATGTTACCCCGCAAAATACACCCGTGCCGGCGCCAGCCCCAACGGTACTGGATCAGGACGACGATTTAGTTAACAGAAATACTGTCACAACGCCTCCTTCCGCAGAAAAGAGCACCGTAAAAATGCCGGCTGCCGTAAAACATAAAGCCGCCGCCACCCGCCAGGAAGCCGCTCCGCAAACCGCTGCCGCCAGCCAGGTGAATAAACCAGAGGTCTCCGCAGTGCCATTGCCGCCGCCCAGGAACGCTTCCCAGGAAATTGTTGAAAAACAAAATCCCGCTGCAAACACCCCTGCCGTAGCCGCTGCCCATCCGATGACCGCGGATAAGCCGGCAGAAAAGGAACCGGTGATCGCCGCCAACGCTACTACCACCAGCGCCAACACGGCCGCCAGCCATCCCGCACAGGAAAGCATAAAAGGGGAACTGATCATTTCAGTAAGCGGCAGCGATAGCAAAATCCTGGATAAGGTGACGAACGTAGCTAAATTTTTCTCCCGGAAAAGGAATAAATAATATTTGAAAATAGCATATGAAGCATAAAAGTTTACTCACACTGTTGCTGTTGATGTTGTGGTCCGGATTAACTCATGCCCAGAAAGCTGTTGATACATACAAAGACCCCGCAGCTACGGCTGATACCATCCAGATTAAAGGGCTCATCATCATAAAGAGTAAGAACGATAAAGGCCGTAACAGCTACAAGTTCTACAGCGATACCGCCTACGCGAGAAATAAACTCAAAAAAAATCTGCAGACTAAGTTTTTTGTATTCGACCTCGGGTTCAATAACTATATTGACCGGAGCGATTACATGGGCGCCGCATATATAAACTATTTCACAGGGGTTAACCAATATACCCAGCTGACGGCCAATAAGGACGCCTATAGTTACTCTGCCGTAGGCCTGGCAACCATGGCCCCGAGGTCCGCCAGCGAGCCGCTCACCCCTTCAGAATTCAAGCTGATCACCGGAAAATCTATCAATTTTAATATCTGGCTGCTGGAACAGCGACTTAATATAACAAAACACAAACTTAACTTGTTATATGCTGTAGGATTGGAAATGAATAACTATCGATTTGCCCGTAACATTACTTATCAGCCGGGCTATCCTACCACTATCATCCGTGATACGGTAGAGTTTTCGAAAAACAAGCTCTTCGCCGAATACATATCAATTCCGGTAATGCTGAACTTCAATTCCAACCCTGCCCGGCCCGGGCGCGCCTTCCAGGCCAGCTTCGGGGTTCAGGGAGGTTACCTCCTGAAAGGCAGAACCAAACAGGTAAGTGAAGAAAGAGGAAAAGTCCGGAAAACAGACGACTTCAATCTGAACAAATGGCGCTTCGGCCTCGCCAGTGAACTGGGCTACGGACCGGTTAAACTGTATGCTAATTTTGCGCTTACCGCCCTGCACGACTACGGTTTGCAGCAGTATCCGTTCTCCATCGGTTTACGCCTGAACGGATTCTAAATGTTTTTGACCAGAAGCTAAATTGAAATTATGCGTTCATTAGTTGCCCTTATGGCCTGCATTGGCTGTATTGCATGGGTACATTCCTGTGATAAGAGATTGCTCGGCGTTCATGTAGGAACGCAACCCGAAGAAAACATTCCTGCATTGGCTAGCCCGGGAAGCCCTGTGGATAACGATCTGATGATCTTTGCCGCGGCAGATGCCCTGGAGCGCCAGGCAATAACTGCCCCCGTGTACGCCAGCCTGCCGGCAAAAGTCTATCGCCCCCATTCCGGCGCCAGGCGCCCGTCCGGCCGCAAAAACAATATCCTCCTGGCTTCATCGGTAAGCGAGGTAGACTCCATGTTTGTCAGCACGGTGAACTACAAGCCGTCCTCCCGCCATCTCGCCGGGCTAAACCCCTGATAACCCTCTCGGTTACACGTACCTTTCCCTCCATCTGGATAATTACAACCGGTTGTAATCGGCCTCCTGTTGCCGTTTATATATTTATCTCTCCCATTTACAGGTTTTTTTTATAGTTCCGGCTATATTTGAGTGCTATTTTTAAAAAACCAATCATTTTATGAGAATTCTTAAACAGGCGACCCTGGTATTTGTGCTCGCAGGCTCATTTTCAATGGCCGGAGCACAGGATAAATACGAGTGGAAAGAAGCCAGCTCGGGAGGTTACACCTACAAGTACGTAACCAACGACCCGATGAAGGCCCGTTTCTACACCCTGAAAAATGGACTCACTGTTATCCTCAGCGTTAACAAAAAAGATCCAAGGATACAGACCCTGATCGGTACCCGCGCAGGAAGTAACAATGACCCCAAGGATCATACAGGACTGGCCCACTACCTGGAGCACCTGCTCTTCAAAGGCACACAGACATACGGAACGCTCGACTGGTCAAAGGAAAAGCCTTACCTCGATCAGATTGAATCTCTCTACGACAAATACAATAAAACCACCGGCGCCGACGCCCGCAAAGCAGTGTACCGCCAGATCGACAGCGTCTCCGGTATTGCCGCCAAATACGCCATTGCCAATGAGTACGATAAACTCATGACGGCCATGGGCGCGCAGGGAACCAACGCCCACACCTGGACGGAAGAAACCATCTATGAGGAAGATATCCCCTCCAACGCGGTGGATAAATACCTGGCCGTACAGGCAGAACGCTTCAGGGACCCGGTTTTCCGCCTGTTCCATACAGAGCTGGAAGCCGTGTACGAAGAGAAAAACCGCGGACTGGACAATGATGGCCGTAAGATGTACGAAACCATGCTGAGCACCATATTCCCTACCAACAACTATGGTCAGCAATCTACCATCGGTACCGTGGAACACCTGAAAAATCCGAACCTCAAGGCTATCCGCCAGTTCTACAACGAGTACTATGTGCCTAATAACATGGCCATCGTAATGGCGGGCGACTTCGATCCGGATTATGTCATCAAAGTCATTGACCAGCGCTTCAGCTACATGAAGCCGAAGCCGGTGAAAGAATATAAACCGGCGCCTGAAAAGCCGATCGCTGCGCCAATCGTAAAAACAGTGATGGGCCCGGATGCGGAAAATGTAATGATCGCCTTCAGAATGCCGGGCGCACTGGATACCAAATCCAACCTGCTGCTGGGCGTAATGTCCGCCATCCTGCAAAATGGCAAAGCCGGACTGTTTGACCTCAACCTGAATAAAAAACAGGAAGTACTCTCCGCCGGCGCTGACCTCCTGCAATGGAAAGACTATTCCATCCTGATACTCTCCGGTAAAGCCAAACCAGGCCAATCCCTGGAAGATGTCAAATCATTGCTCCTCGGCCAGATCGACATCCTGAAAAAAGGCCAGTTCGATGAGTCGCTCGTTAAAGCCATCGTGAACAACGCCAAACTTTCCGAACTGCAAGGCCTGGAAAACAACGGCAACCGCGCCAACAGTATGATGGACGGGTTTATCAAAAGCCGCGGTAAAAACTGGGCTTCTGATGTGGCCTATGTAACCGATATGAGCACTGTTACCAAACAGCAGATCATCGATTACGCCAACAAATACCTGGGCAACAACTACGTACTCCTGTACAAACGTAAAGGAGAAGATAAGAATATCGAAAAAGTAGAAAAACCTGCCATCACGCCGGTGGAAGTAAACAGGGAAGCACAGTCCCCATTCCTGGAGCAGATCGCCGCCATGCCGGCCACGCCGGTGCAGCCACAGTGGCTCGATTACCAGAAAGACATCCAGAAAGGTAAAGTAGGCAACGCCGATGTTTTATACGTGCAGAACAAGGACAATGGCCTGTTCCGCCTCTATTACCGTTTCGACATCGGTACCCTGAACGATAAAAAACTGATGCTGGCTGCCAGCTACCTGCAGTTCCTCAGCACGGATAAATATACCGCAGATCAGATCAGTAAAGAGTTCTACAACATCGCTTGTAACTTCAGCGTACAGGCCGGTAGCGAAAACACCACTGTAACGATCAGCGGCCTGCAGGAAAACTTTGACAAAGCAGTATCCTTATTCGAGCATATCATCGCTAACTGCCAGCCAAACGACGCTGCGCTGGCTGCCCTGAAAAGCCGCCTGAATAAAGTGCGGGCGGACAGTAAGCTGAATAAAGGCAACATCCAGAAAGGATTGAGCAACTACGCCATGTATGGTCCCAAGAATCCTTTCAACTATACCCTGCCGCAGGCTGACCTGGATGCGCTGACAGCAAAAGAGCTGACAGACATGCTGCACAACCTGATGAATTACAAACACACCATCATTTACTGGGGTCCTCAAACCCTGGCTGCTGCAGAAGCGGATATCGCGCGCCTGCACAAAGTACCGGCTACTTTTGCCACCGCGCCGCCGGCTGTTAAATTCAGCAAGCAGGCTACCAATACGCCGCAGGTGCTGTTTGCCGATTACGACATGGTGCAGTCTGAAGTTAACTGGGTAAGAAACAACGGCGAATACGATCCGTCAAATACCGCTATCATCAACCTGTTTAATAACTACTTTGGCGGCGGCATGGGATCCATCGTATTCCAGACCATCCGTGAATCCAAAGCCCTGGCTTACTCCACCTACGCTTTCTATGCCGCTCCGGACAGAAAGAATGAGAAGTATTCTACCATCGCCTATGTAGGCTGCCAGGCCGATAAAATGAACGAGGCTATTGCCGGCATGAACGAACTGCTGAATGTCATTCCGCGTTCAGAGAAAGGCCTGACCACGGCGAAGCTCAGCATGAAGCAGGATATCGAAACCGAACGTATCACCAATGACGGTATCATTTTCAGCTACCTGGCCGCTCAAAAGCTGGGACTGGACTATGATATCCGCAAACCGGTGTACGAGTCCATCGATAAAATGAACTTCGATGAAGTGAAGAAATTCCATGACAGCAACCTCGCCAACAAGCCATACATCTACTGCATTGTGGCCAGCGAGAAGAAAGTAAATATGGACGATCTGAAAAAACTGGGTGAAGTGAAAAAGGTTTCCCTGGAAGAAATCTTTGGTTACTAAGTCATCCATTCGGATAATTATCAACAGCGGGCAGGCATTTAATTGTCTGCCCGCTGTGTTTTTACAGGAGTTGGTCAGCCAGGCCAAAAACACAATAAAAGAAGGTCGTCCTGCGTTAAGGGGGAATTATCGAATACCCTATGGAAAAGTGCCGTCTTTATTGGATCGCAGCCCTGTTGTTTTTATGCACGTTGACAGGGTTTGTGAACAACAATGATCTGTACAATGTGCGACTCACCTCCTCAAACATTGATGCAGACAAGATCTTTTTACTAATTGATAAAAGTGATTACCGCATGTATGTGTATGAAGATGTTACCTTGCGGAAAATTTACAAAGTCGTTTTCGGCAACCGCGACCAGGCGGATAAACGCCGGGAAGGCGACCGGCTCACGCCGGAAGGAACCTTTCATATTCAAAGCAAGCGGATAGACAAATTGTGGAGCCGGTTCCTGCTGCTGGACTACCCGAATGAGGAAAGCTTACAGAAGTTCAGGGCTATGCAGGAAAACGGCCTTATTGCTGCCTCTGCAACGCCGGGCGGCGGTATCGGGATACATGGCGTGGAGGCCGGTTCCGGCATTACGGACGCCTATGTGGATGGCCGTATTAACTGGACGCTGGGCTGCATTAGTATGAAAAACCGGGACGTAAACGAATTATTTGAGTACATAAAAGTTGGTACGCCGGTTGTTATCAGGAAATAAGATTTTTTAACAGGAATACGCAGGTGATTTCGGATGGCAGCGACGCTGTCTATATTTGGGATAGCTCCCCGGATCGCATGTAATGGAGCCTGTTCCGCTGAGGAAGGTTCCATGAATCCACATATATAGGCGGGTATGATCCTGTGAAGGGGCGCGCTCCACTCGGATGGTGCGCGCTTTTTTATTACCGCTTTTGCAGGAACTGCCGTACTTCCTTTTTCCATTCCGCCGGCACTTTGCGGCAAAACGATTCATGACCGGCTTTTTCAACGATATATAACTGCTTCTGCTTTGTACCCAGGTTGTTAAAAATGGACCGGGTTTCATGTGCCATCACCCGGATGTCGTCCTTTCCCCAGAAGTATAGCGTAGGCATGGTTACCTTTTTGGCGTAGGCGGCCGGCTGCATGCCAAAGCCCCAGAAGCCCTGTTCCAGTCCGCCCCAGAAGGTGAGGAGCTGCGATAGCGGCGTGGTGGGCAGGCGTACGGCCCGCATGCGGCTGTTGACAGCGTCCACGAGGGTGGCGTAGGGGCATTCGAGAATTATTTTAGCAGGTCGCAGCCCGTAATGAGCGATGCCGTTCAGGATGGCGGCGGCCCCCATGCTGACGCCCCAGAGTACAATCGGTTGTTTGGATTGCCGCTGCACATAATCCATGGCAAGCTTTACCTCTTCCTTTTCATAAAACCCGATACTGCAGGTATTCCCGCCACTGTTGCCATGTGCCCGGAAGTCGACCAGCAGTGTATTGTAGCCCAGGCTGCGGAAATAAGCCGCTTCCGGCAGCGGACCCTGTTTGGAACCATTGTAGCCATGGAAGAGGATCACGTTGCCAACCGGGTGGGCCACAGGGATCCACCAGGCGTTGATACGAATGCCATTTGCGGTGGTTAGGTCCACCTCTTTATAAACCGTATCCGGGAACTGCTTTATAACGGACTTGGATATACGAACACCTAGCAGGATCATCTGCATCTTTTCGCTGACGGACATCTGTTCCGGCTTCTTATTGATATGATGGGGGTCGTCGTAAAAGTGGGTGAACTTCCACGCATGAAAAGCGGCGATCAGGTTCAACAGGAGGAAGAGGGCTAGGAGCGTGTATCCGAGGCGTTTGAGCAATTTCATACAATAGCTGTTTCCGGTGGCAGACCACGGTATATAGCGAAGCTACCAATAAAAACGGTGCAGGCGTGTGGATAAAAAAGCAGCTGCCTTTCAGTGGCAGCTGCTATATATAGGTATTACAATTTACCGCGTTTGATTTCTTCTACCACACCCGGATCGAGGAGGGTAGAGGTATCGCCGAGGTTGTCCATATCATTTTCAGCGATCTTGCGCAGGATGCGGCGCATGATTTTGCCGGACCTTGTTTTTGGCAGGCCGCTTACAAACTGGATTTTATCCGGTTTGGCGATAGGGCCGATGATCCTGGCTACAGTCTGTGCGATGTCTTTTTTGGTGAGTTCCGCGTCGTGGGTCAGCTTTTCCATGGTTACGTAGGCGTATATACCCTGGCCTTTGATGTCGTGCGGATAGCCTACTACCGCGCTTTCCACCACGCCGGCGTGCATGTTGATGGCATTTTCCACTTCGGCGGTGCCGATGCGGTGGCCGCTCACGTTCAGCACGTCGTCTACACGGCCGGTGATGCGGTAGTAGCCGTCCTCATCGCGGAGGCAGCCGTCGCCGGTGAAGTAGAGGTTCTCGTACGTAGAGAAGTAGGTGTTGCGGAAACGCTCATGATCCCCATAGGTAGTGCGGAGCATACCAGGCCATGGGAACTTGATACAGAGGTTGCCGTTTACGCCGTTGCCTTTGATTTCCTTCCCGTTTTCGTCTACCAGGATAGGCTGTACGCCTGGCAGCGGGAGGGTGGCATAACCCGGTTTTTCCTTGGTGACGCCGGCAATTGGCGTGATCATGATACCGCCGGTTTCTGTCTGCCACCAGGTATCTACGATCGGGCATCTGCCTTTACCGATATTGTCTTTAAACCAATGCCATGCTTCTTCGTTGATAGGTTCGCCTACGGAGCCCAGTTTACGGAGGGAGCTGAGGTCTTTATGGTTGACAGGGCCGAGGCCAAAGCCCATGAGGCTGCGGATGGCTGTTGGCGCGGTATATAAGGTGTTGACACGGAATTTATCTACAATCTCCCAGAGGCGGCCGGCGTCAGGGTAGGTAGGTACCCCTTCGAACATGAGGGTGGTGGCGCCTGCGGAAAGAGGGCCGTAAATAATGTAGCTGTGGCCGGTGATCCATCCGATATCGGCGGTACAGAAGTACACTTCGCCCGGCTGGTATTGGAATGTGTTTACAAAAGTGTAGTTGGCGTACACCATGTAACCGCCGCAGGTATGCACGACGCCTTTCGGTTTACCGGTGGAGCCGGAGGTGTAGAGGATGAAGAGCATGTCTTCCGCGTCCATTTCTTCCGCTGCTACCGGCGGGTTGCCCATGGTTTCTACCGCTTTGATCTCATCTTCCCACCATACGTCCCTGCCTTTGAGCATGCTTACGGGAGTGCGGGTGCGGGTGCACACGATTACTTTTTCTACGGTAGGGCATCCCATGAGGGCGTCGTCTATAACGGATTTCAGCGGGATGTCCTTGTTGCCGCGGTAAGCGCCGTCGCAGGTGATAACCAGGCTGCAGGAAGCGTCCTTGATCCTGTCGGCAATAGACTGTGCGGAGAAGCCGCCGAATACCACGGAGTGGATGGCGCCGATGCGGGCGCAGGCCAGTACGGCGATGGCCAGTTCAGGGATCATGCCCATGTATATACATACGCGATCGCCTTTTTTAACGCCATTGTTTTTGAGTACATTGGCGAACTGGACTACTTTATTATATAATTCACGGTAGGTGAGGATGCGGTGTCTTTCTTCGGGATCGTTTGGTTCCCAGATGATAGCCGGCTGGCTGCCGAGGGTACCGAGGTGTCTGTCCAGGCAGTTTTCGGTAATATTCAGTTTACCGCCCTGGAACCACTTAATTTCCGGGTCCTTAAAATTCCAATCCAGCACTTTATCCCACTTGCGGCGCCACATGAAATGGTCTGCAATATTGGCCCAGAACCCTTCCGGGTCCATTACGCTCTGTTGATAAGCCTGCTGGTATTCTTCAATGTTCTTGATCTGGTATGGGTACGACATAGCACCGTAATTGTTAATTGGTTAAGTACAAGCATTTCCTAACGGGCTTTAAATTTAAGAAAAAATGGAAGTTTGCTAGAGAAAATCTAAGCAACAGGGTTATTTGTTAAAGTTTTGTACAAAGAAAAAACCTCATCTTACAAGAATGTAAAGCGAGGTACTCATTGTTTGAAATTAAAGCGTCACTTTGAAGTCTTTTTCTTCTTGACCCTTGAAAAATACTGGTTCGCTTCCTGTAATACTTCGAACAGGACTGCGATGATCTTTTCTTTTTCCGCGTTACTCAGGGCAAAGTTCATTTCCCCGTTATCATCCGGTTTATCTCTCAATCTCATCTTTCGATAGAATGTAGGTACACTCCATCTGCATTCTTTACAAACACGTTCCCGAAACGTAATCGGAACGTCTGATAGCCGGGCATGAAATGTTGCCAATATATTTTTTGCAGTTTTGGGCATTGATCTAATGACCTTCGAACGTATGGTTGGTTTGAGATCGGGTAACATAAAACATATTGTTTTACAAAGGATGAATAATTGCTGTGTAAGCAAATATATTTATAATGATTTAAAATGTAACAATTTAGAGTTACATTTTTTTAATCATTATTTGTTTGTTGTAATACAGTGCTGTAGCGGGTTTTCTTATGGAGGGCCTTGCTGGGCGCGGGCAAAATTTCTCAAAAATGACTAAAAATTGTCAGGAAGAAGCCTGACACTGAAATTCCATTTGCAGAATAAATATTCCTTTTAAAAAATGAGAAAATTTTTATCAGAATTCTTCGTTTAACCGTCGGCGTTAGAGCCGTAAAAGGGGGATTTATGAATTATAAATTTCTTGAAATAATAATTTAATTATCATCATGCGCAAGTTTTTTGCTAAATTATACGGCGATTGTCGCCGGGGAGGTCCGGAGGCAGTCCGTGTAAACAAAAAACTTAACGATGCAGACGAGCCTGATACACATGGGGCAGCGGTTAAAGCAGATTCTGAAACAAAGGAAGATTAAAGTCATCGACTTTGCCAAGAAAGCCGGATTCACCAACCAGATAGCGCATTATCACCTGCGGAAGAGTGATATGAAAAGAGCCAACCTGGAGCGTTTCTGCACCATCATTGGCATCACTACGGAAGAGTTCATGCGCTGGAACGGCGCACAGCTGATAGCGCAGGATAAAAACCTGCACCATGGCGAACGCTTACTGGCCATTATTGCCGAAAAAGGACTCAACCGCAGCCGCCTCGCAGAACGGATGGATATGAGCCGCCGGACCATGTACAATTTGTTCGAAAAACAGACTTTTTCGCCCAGTGAGCTGGAACGGGCAGCAAAAGCCGTAGATATAAGCCTGGAGGCGTTTTTGAACCCCGGAACCGTTACCGAAGCCAGAAACAGCGATTCCGAAGAAATGATGACCCAAAGAGAGAAATATTATAAGCTCCTTGAAGACCATAACGAACTGCTCCGCATGTACAATAACCTTAAGGATGAAGTGATTCAGCTGCGCCGGGAACTACAGGAAGTGAAAAAAGTTTCAAAAACCCGCTGATTTGATACGCTGCGTATCACGATGAAATCTTTTTGTCAATAATTAGAATGATAGACATTGTTATATTGTAACTACAAATAGCTATATTTGTATAGCCGTGAATTCCCCCCAAAGACTCAAAAAGCACGGCGTTACAATTATGAGAATGACTCATTACGAGATCCATCATGGGATACGATTAAGGCGTATTTTAAGAGATAAAAAGTTTGTACTCACCACCTTCGCAAAGATGACCGGATACACCCGGGCAGGCCTGTACGACAACTTCCTTAAACCCAAAATCAAAACGGAAAAATTGATGAAAATACTCCAGGCGATTCCTATCACCCAGGAAGAATTCCTGAACTGGAACTCCCTGAGCAGCCAAAACGCCCCTCACCAGGGCGAAAGACTCCTGCTTTATTTCGCTATGAATAAGCTGAAACCAAAGCAGGTAGCCCAATCACTGAATATTAAGACGGATGAATTGTATAATTGGACGGACCAGGAAACCCTGACCAAAGCGCAGTTAAAGCAACTGGCCGACGCCATCCAGCTGGATCCTTCCTACTTTGAGAACCCGCAAACGGCCCTGCAGGAAGTAAACTGGATGGAAGCCTACCTGGATAAATGTATGGAGTTACAACAATGCCTGCGGAAACTGAAGGCACTGGAAAAGAAACAACCGCAACAAGCCTGACCACCGGCTTATTTCACCAGCACAGGCGCCAGTTGAAAATATTCAGCCACCTCTTTCCAGTTGTTCACCCGCTTGTAATCAGTCAGGTAAATATTGTGAGGCGCTGTAAATAATAATCGTTCACCCTTGAAATAACGCAGGTTCTTATCGTGGTCGTCAATCATATAATCCGCCTCCACAATGGTTTTGGAGCCGCATAACACCACATTCCTCCAGCTGATATAAGGGAAGTGCTCGCCCAGCCAGTCAATTTTCTCCTTCAGGGATAAAGGGAACTCCGTGGCGGCAGATACGATGAATACCTCGTGCTTGTCCATCAGGGCCCTGATCACCTCCTGGCTGTCCGGCATGACCGGCAGGTTTCGGAAAAAGCCCTCCTCGTGAATGAATTTCAGCGTCTCACCCTCTATCGGAAAACCGCCGCCATCCGGATGGCCGTTCAACGATTCCCTGGTTACCCTTACGCCGTGCTTCTGTTCGTACAAATGGATCATGTGGGCAGTTAAGTCGGCCATCACATTGTCCATATCAATTGCTATTCTTGCCATATTTTGCTGTTTTTTGCAAACTTATGCAAAATTTGGCAGATTATCGCAAATTATTTCATAATATTGCAGAAAATGGCAAGATTATGCTGAAAGAGGAAAGGCTGGACTATATATTAAAGAAGTTACAGGCAGATCATAAAGTATTGCAGGCGGAGCTGAGCAACGACCTGCAGGTATCGGAAGATACCGTCCGCAGGGACCTGGAAGCGCTGGCGCAAAGCGGCCAGCTGATAAAGGTGCGCGGCGGCGCCATCCCACACTCGCCCAATCCGTATTCATTCAAGGAAAGGATCGTGTACCATGAGGACGATAAGCGACACATCGCTTCCAAAGCGCTCTCGCTCATACACGACGGGCAAACCATCATCATCGATGGCGGTACCTCCACACTCATGCTGGCACAGATACTGCCGCCGCACCTGAAGGCCACCGTCATTACCAACAGCGTGCCCATCGCGGCAAAGCTCGTGGATCATCCATCCATCGACCTGATATTCACCGGTGGCCGCATCGGTAAGGACTCGCAGACGGCCGGCGGCCTGGAAACCATTAAAATGTTCCAGCGCATAAAGGCAGATCTCTGCTTCCTCGGCGTATGCTCCCTGCACCCGGATGCCGGCGTCACAGGGCTGGACCTCAACGAAGCTGATGTGAAAAGGGAAATGGTGGCATCCGCCTATAAAACCATCGCCCTCGCCACCAGCGATAAAATGGGTACCGCCGAGCCTTACAAGGTCTGCGACATACAGGGCATTGATACCATCGTGACGGACAAGCCCGAACTACCTTCCCTCCAACCATACATTAACCTGGGCATCCAGGTGATATAACATCAACGATCCTACATGATAAATGAGGTTACCTTAAAGGCTGCAGACAAACGAATGATCCGCATTGCGGTGAGCGCCCTGTTTTTCCTGACCGGACTATGTTTCAGCAGCTGGACGTCCCGCATTGCCGACATCCAGCAATCCATGCGCCTGAACAACGCCGGACTGGGCGCCGTGCTGCTCGCACTGCCCATAGGCTCCATCATCTCCCTGCCCACGGCAGGCGTGCTGGTTTCCAAATTCGGTAGCCGGCAGGTAGTCGTCAATGCCGCCATCGCCTATGCCGCCATATTACCCCTGCTGGGCCTGGCCACCGCGCCATGGCAGCTCATGGGCGCATTGGTGTTGTTCGGCTTTAGCGGCAACCTCGCCAACATTGCTGTGAATACGCAGGCCGTAGCCGTTGAAATCATGTACGGCCGCTCCATCATGGCATCCTTCCACGGCTTGTGGAGCGCCGCAGGAGCCGCGGGCATCGGCATCGGCTGGATCATGGTAGCGCTGGGGATACCACCCGTTTATCACTTCCTTTTTGTGGCTATGATGGGGTGGACCATCATAGCGCTGGCATCTTCCCGCATCATCCAGCAGGACAGTAATATTTCCACCAACCAACCACTGTTTTCAAAACCGGACGCCTTCCTGCTGACGCTCGGAATAATTGCCTTTTGCTCCATGATCTGCGAGGGGACGATGTTTGAATGGAGTATCATCTACTTCCGCCGGGTACTGAAAATAGATCCGTCCTTTGCAGTGGCCAGCTCATTTGCTTTCATGACCACGATGGCTACCGGCAGGTTCATTGCCGATGGCCTGCGGGTAAAATACGGCGCCAGGTTTATGCTGATCGCCAGCGGCGTGCTCACTGCCGGCGGCCTGCTGATAGCGGTTATATTTCCTTATTTCTTCTCGGCTATTTTCGGGTTTATGCTCGTGGGGTTAGGTGTGTGTTCCGTTGTGCCGCTGGTGTACAGCGCCGCGGGTACAACAAAGCTGATGTCGCCCGGGATGGCGCTGGCAACGGTTTCCACCATCGGTTATCTCGGCTTCCTTTGCGGCCCGCCATTAATTGGTTTTGTGGCGCAGGTAAGCAGCTTGTCTGTTTCGTTTACGATGATTGCTGTGATGGGAGCGTTGATAGCGGTGCTGGCAAGCAGGATAAAGATCTAGGTTGATAAGGCAGGCAGCAGGTGCTGTGAAATTATTGTAGCCGGCAGTATAAAACCGCAACCGGCATCTACCGCATTACACCGCTGCTTCAAATAACCTTTTCCGCTTATATAATACAAAATTTCCCTGCAAAAAACAGCCGCCCCGAAAAAATTAAAATTTTATTGTGCAGTAATCGCTATTCTCCGTAACTTTGCACGATTTTTTTGACTCCATCGCTGGCAGAAAAATCAATTTGGTTTTTCATTTTCAATAGATTACACAAATGCCAAAAGACTCATCTATCAAATCTGTTCTCATTATCGGTTCTGGTCCTATTATTATTGGTCAGGCTTGCGAATTTGACTATTCCGGTTCCCAGGCAGCACGCTCGCTGCGCGAAGAAGGAATAAAAGTGATTTTGATTAATTCCAACCCCGCGACCATCATGACAGATCCAATGATGGCCGATAAGGTTTATTTGCTGCCACTGACCGTGGAAAGCATTGAGCAGATCCTGGAAGAAAACCAGATAGATGCCGTGTTACCTACTATGGGTGGGCAGACTGCGCTGAATCTTTGTAAAGAAGTGGATGAACTGGGTATCTGGGAAAAATACAATGTGCGCCTGATTGGTGTGGACATCAAAGCTATCGACAAAGCGGAAGACAGAGAACAATTCCGCCAGTGGATGATCCAGCTGGGTGTTCCCGTAGCGCCTGCCAGAACAGCCAACTCCTTCCTGGAAGGTAAAGAGTTTGCACAGGAAATCGGATTCCCGTTAGTGATCCGTCCTTCCTTTACCCTCGGTGGTACCGGTGGAGGTTTCGTACACAGCAAGGATGAACTCGATGAAGCCCTGGACCGCGGTCTGAAAGCTTCCCCGATTCACGAAGTACTGGTGGAAAAAGCCGTACTCGGTTGGAAAGAATATGAGCTGGAACTGCTGCGCGACAAAAACGACAACGTGGTGATCATCTGTACGGTGGAAAACCTGGACCCTATGGGTATCCATACCGGCGACTCCATCACCGTGGCGCCTGCCATGACCCTGAGCGATACCGCTTTCCAGGACATGCGTAACAAAGCCATGAAGATGATGCGCGACCTCGGCAACTTCGCCGGCGGTTGTAACGTACAGTTCTCCCTCAACCCGGAAACAGAAGAACTCATCGCCATCGAAATCAACCCGCGCGTGAGCCGCTCTTCTGCGCTGGCCTCCAAAGCAACCGGTTACCCTATCGCAAAAATTGCTGCGAAACTGGCAATCGGCTACACCCTGGACGAACTGGAAAACCAGATCACCAGAACTACTTCCGCTTTCTTCGAACCTGCGCTGGACTACGTGATCGTGAAAATGCCGCGCTGGAATTTTGACAAGTTTAAAGGCGCTGACGATACCTTAGGACTGCAAATGAAATCTGTAGGTGAAGTAATGGCCATCGGCCGCACCTTCCCTGAAGCGCTGCAGAAAGCCTGCCAGAGCCTCGAAAACGATGCCCTCGGCCTCGGCTACTACGGTAAGTCCATGCTGAAAGGCGAACAACTCCTCGAAAAACTGAAACGCCCGACCTGGGATCGCATCTTCCGTATTAAGGATGCCCTCATGGAAGGCGTATCCGTAAAACATATCCACCAGCAAACGTATATCGACCGCTGGTTCCTGCACCAGATCAACGATATCGTTACGCTGGAAAAACAACTGGCTGAGCACGACCTCGAAAGCGTTCCGGTAGATATGCTCCGCGACGCCAAGAAAATGGGCTTCTCCGATAAACAACTCGCTATCCTCTTCGGTAACTGCGAAGAGTCCGAAGTGTACGCTAAACGTAAAGCCAACGGCATCGTTCGTACCTATAAAATGGTAGATACCTGCTCCGCAGAGTTCGAAGCTAAAACGCCTTACTTCTACTCCACCTTCGATACCGAAAACGAAAGCAAGGTTAGCACAGAGAAGAAGAAAATCATCGTACTCGGTTCCGGTCCGAACAGGATTGGCCAGGGTATCGAATTCGACTACTGCTGCACCCACGGCCTGCAGGCGATCCAGGATTGCGGTTACGAAGCCATCATGGTGAACTGTAACCCTGAAACAGTATCTACCGACTTCGATATGGCAGACAAACTGTACTTCGAACCGGTATTCTGGGAGCACCTCTGGGAAATCATCGAGCTGGAAAAACCGGAAGGGGTGATCGTACAGCTGGGTGGCCAGACGGCGCTGAAACTCGCTAAACGCCTGGAAGAAAACGGTGTGAAAATCATCGGTACTTCCTTCGATAATATGGACATCGCGGAAGACCGCGGCCGCTTCTCCGATATGCTGAAAGAACTCGGTATCCCTTATCCTAAATATGGTACCGCTTACAGCACCGACGAAGCCATCGAAGTAGCCAAAGAAGTAGGATACCCTGTACTGGTGCGTCCTTCCTATGTACTCGGCGGTCAGCGTATGCGTATCGTGATCAACGAGGAAGAACTGGAAGAATCCGTACTGAGCCTCCTGCGTCACCTGCCGGGTAACAAAATCCTGATCGACCACTTCCTCGACCGTTGCCAGGAAGCGGAAATCGACGGTATCTTCGACGGTGAGCAGTTCCATGTAATGGGTGTGATGGAGCATATTGAACCTGCAGGTATCCACAGTGGCGACAGCCACGCGCTGCTGCCGGCGTTCAACCTGACTCCGATCGAAGTAACCACCATGGAATACTACGCGGAAAAAATCGCCCGCGCACTCAATATCCGCGGTCTGATCAACATCCAGTTCGCAATTAAAGACGGTAACGTGTACGTGATCGAGGCTAACCCCCGCGCATCCCGCACTACGCCGTTCATCGCGAAAGCTTACCAGGTGCCTTACCTGAACATCGCTACCAAAGTGATGATCGGCGCCAAAAAGCTCTCTGATTTCAAGATCGAGAAAAAACTGACCGGCTTTGCCATCAAAGAACCCGTGTTCTCCTTCAACAAGTTCCCGGGCGTAAACAAAGAACTCGGACCTGAAATGAAATCTACCGGTGAAGCGATCCGCTTTATTAAAGACCTGCGCGATCCTTACTTCAGACAGCTCTACAAAGAGAAAAGTATGTACCTGAGCAAATAACCAGGTAGGTAAGATAAAACGGACAGCCCTTCAGCATTGCTGAAGGGCTGTTTTATTTTCCCGGCATTTTAATGCAAAGTAGCAGGAGCGCTAACTGTTAAAAAACTATCAGTTTAGCCCTTAAAAAAAATAGAGCCTGATAAAAATCAGGCTCCTTCTTTTCCCTCAAAATAACCATTAAAGACACGACTATTGATTCTTGTTGAAGTCAAATAGCGTGACCGGTAATGCAGTTTACAAATAATATTATATTTAAAGAAGATGTTAACTAATCAATAACAGATGAATAAATAATTAATATTAAATATATTGACTGTTAATATTTTGTGAAAATATTAATCTTGACCGGCAGGTGCGCTAAAAGTGCAGTGACAGGAAAATTTTCATGTGCCCATATATTAATATGCCCCACCGAAAAAATCGTTTTAGTTAACATCTGATTCAGGTTCTCCATACTTCGGATTACTAACTTTAATGCATAAACTGTTAGCCCATCGATGTTATTTGAATCTTCCTTATCAAGCCCCGAAACCAGGGGTTCAACTCCTTTCATCAGGGTGGTGATTCCCTTTGCCGCGGGAATATTGCTGCAATATTACACGGACATGCACGTATATACGTTCCTGTTGGCCATACCCTTGCTGACCGCCGCCTGGCTGTACCCGCGCGTGCCGGCGGAATGGCGCTTCCGGCTCAGAGGCGGGCAGGCCCTGCTGCTGTGGACATGCCTGCTTTTCGTAGGGGCGTTGCGTTTATACCTGGCCGACGAGCGGCGCCATCCTGCGTTTTATCAGCAGTTTTACCACGCGGGGGACAGGGTACTGCTGGAAGTTACAGCGCCGCCACTGCAACGGCAGCACCATAGCAGCTTTGTAGCGAAGGTCAGGTACATACAGCATAACGGCCGTATCTTCTCCCCGAAGGGGAAAATAAATGTAAATGCCGATAAGCGATTGACGGACAGCATACGCTGGGGCAGCCTGCTGCTGACGGCCCACACGCTGTCGCCTATACGAAACAGGCCGGGAGCAGGGTTTGACTACCAGCGCTATTGTGCGGACAAGGGCATTTACCACCAGCTGTACCTGCCCTTTACCGGCTACCATCCTGCAGGAACGGCGCCGGTCAACCCCATCAGCCGGTGGCTGTACGAGGCCTCGGCGTTTTGTATCCGCGCGTTTAACCGCTATATAGGCCCTGGCCCGGAAGCCGGAATGGCCGCGGCATTGCTGATAGGGGACAGGCAGGGGCTGGATAAGGCGCTGGTCAGGGATTACAGCAATACGGGAATTGTACACGTGATCGCTATTTCCGGCATGCACCTCTCGCTGCTCTACGCTTCGCTGCTCCTGGCATTGGCCTGGCTGCCCCGCGGGCGCTATACCGATCTGCTCAAAGCCTTGCTGATACTCGCTTTCCTTTGGGGCTTCACGTTCCTGACCGGCGCTTCCGCCTCCGTCCTGCGCGCAGCCGTGATGTTCTCCGCCACTACGCTGGGCCGGTTTGTGCTGGCCCGGAAAAGCAATATCTACAACGCTTTGGCGGCATCCGCATTTGTGTTGCTGGCTGTAGACCCTTACCTGATCATAGATACAGGCTTCCAGTTGTCGTACCTGGCCGTGCTGAGCATCCTGCTGTTCCAGCAAAAGCTTTACCAGCGCCTGCATTGCCGGTACAAATGGCTGGACTACCTCTGGCAGATGGCGGCGCTCACCCTCGCGGCGCAGCTGCTTACCACGCCGCTGTGCCTCTATTATTACCATCAGTTTCCCACCTGGTTCCTGTTGGCGAACCTCGTGGCGGTGCCACTGTCTACTTTTATTATTTATGGGGAAATACTAATGCTGCTGCTGACGCCCGTCCCGTTTCTGGCAGAATGGATCGGACGCGGTAATCGATTCGTGATCTGGCTGCTGAACTGCAGTGTGCGTAAGATAGGGGAGCTGCCGCTGTCGCTCTTAACGGACCTCCCCTGTAACAGGCTGCTGCTGGTACTCCAATACCTGGCCCTGGCAGCCCTGGCGCTGTATTGGTACCACCGCTTTGCCGCCGCGCGGCTGGCCCTGATCTGCTGCCTGAACCTGGCCCTGCTGACCGTGCTGTGGCTGCAATGGCAGCCGGCAGCGCAGCCCTGTCACGTGCAGCACTATACGCTGCATCAGGGCCGGCGGACGGTGCGCATCTCCACCACGCTGCCGGACGCCAGGCCGCCAAAAAAATTCCGGACGAATTATATTTTATTGACACGTAATCCCCCCGTGGATATTAGGCAAATAGCGGCCCTGTACGATTTTGATACCCTCCTCATAGGGGCAGGGAACAGTAAGCAAAGGATTGAACAGTGGAAAAATGATTGTTACGTCTTAACTTTGCGCTTCATTTCGGTTCCGGACCAGGGAGCCTATGTTATTAATTTCTAATGTTTTCCATACATGCAAAAGCAAATTAAATCAGCGCTGATCTCCGTTTTCTATAAAGATAACCTGGAGACCATTGTTAAAAAATTGGGTGAACAGGGTGTAACTATTTACTCTACCGGTGGTACGCAGAAATTTATAGAAGACCAGGGCGTGAAATGCGTAGCAGTTGAAGACCTGACTGCTTACCCGTCTATCCTCGGCGGCCGCGTTAAAACGCTGCATCCTAAAATTTTCGGCGGCATCCTGGCACGCCGCGAAAATCCGCAGGACCTGGAGCAGCTGAAACAATACGAGATCCCGGAAATTGACCTGGTGATCGTAGACCTGTATCCTTTCGAAGAAACAGTAAAAAGCACGACGGAAGAACAGGCGATCATTGAGAAAATCGACATAGGCGGCGTTTCCCTCATCCGCGCTGCTGGTAAAAACTTCAAAGATGTAGTGATCGTTGCATCTAAAGACCAGTATGCTGACCTGGAAAAAGTACTGACCGAAAACAATGGCGCTACCACCATTGAAGACCGCAGAAACTTTGCTGCTAAAGCATTTGAAGTTTGCGCTAACTACGATGTGGCCATTTCCCAGTACTTCCTCAACAACGAACCGGGCGACTACTTCCAGGTGTCCGTAAGAGAAGGACAGGTAAACCGCTATGGCGAAAACCCGCACCAGCGCGGCGTATTCTACGGCAGCCTGGACGAAACTTTCAACAAACTGCACGGCAAGGAGCTTTCCTTCAACAACATCGTGGATGTAGACGCTGCCTGCCAGCTGATCCAGGAGTTTACCGAAACTACCTTCGCTGTTATCAAACATACCAACGTTTGCGGTATCGCTTCCCGCCCGACGCTGAAAGCAGCATGGGACGCGGCCCTCGCCGGCGACAAGGAAAGCGCTTTCGGCGGCGTACTGGTAACCAACCAGCAAATCGATAAGCAAACCGCTGAATCCATCAACGAAATCTTCTTCGAAATCCTGATTGCACCGGGCTTCGACGCGGACGCGCTGACGGTATTACAGACCAAGAAAAACCGTATCCTGCTGGAGCAGAAACAGCCGGTAAAAGCCAAATACGCGTACAAAAACGTATTAAACGGCGTATTGCTGCAGGATGCCGACAACGGTAACTATAAAGAGTGGAACGACGTTGGCGCACGCCCTGCCTCCGCCGCGGAAAGAGCAGACCTGGAATTTGCCAACATCGTTTGCAAACACCTGAAATCCAACGCGATCGCCCTCGTTCGTGACAAACAACTGGTGGGTAAAGGCTGCGGACAGACTTCCCGCATCGATGCCCTCCGCCATGCCATCGAAAAGTCCAAACAGTTCAACTTTGACCTCAAAGGCGCTGTGATGGCTTCCGATGCATTCTTCCCGTTCAATGACTGCGTAAGCATTGCCCACGAAGCAGGTATCACCGCTGTAATCCAGCCTGGTGGCTCCGTTCGTGATAACGACTCCATCGAATTCTGCAAGCAGAACGGTATGGTAATGGTAATGACCGGTATGCGCCACTTCAGACACTAATGGAAGCTGCCATACCTGCACGGGGAAAACCGCTTTACATCTCCTCATAGGTATAACAGGGCCGGGTAGAAGGTACGCCTTCTTACCCGGCCCCTTTTTTATGCCTGAAAGAATTCCTATTATTGCTGCCATAACAGACCCTTAGCACGTTGTTTATTCATCAAAATATAATGAAAGACGCCACAGACGCGGACTTGATTGCGGAGTACCAACGCTCCGGCAAGCTCGACGTACTGGCCGCCCTCTACCAGCGTTACATGAACCTGGTGTACGGGGTATGCCTGAAGTATTTTGATGAAGATGCCAGCAAGGACGCCGTTATGCAGATATTCGAGGAACTGATCGGCAAGTTGAAGGTGCATGAAGTCCAAAACTTCAAAAGCTGGCTGCATGTGCTTTCCCGCAACCACTGCCTGATGAAGCTGCGGTCTATGAAAAACAGGGAATCCAAACAGGTTTCCATCGACGATAACCTCGTTATGGAAAACGGGGAAATTCCGCATCATGACCACGGAACCTCCCTGGAAGATAACCTCCAGGCCATGGAAAAGTGCCTGGAAACCTTGCCGGAAGAGCAAAAGCGCAGTGTGGACCTCTTCTACCTCCAGGAAAAAAGCTACCGGGAGGTGAGCGCCCTCACGGGGTACGATATGAATAAAGTAAAAAGCTATATCCAGAACGGTAAGCGTAACCTGAAAATTTGTATGGATCAGCACGCTGATCTGATTAAATAGACGCTATGAATAATGGGCAACAGCCATATAAAAACCAGTCAGTAAACCAGGAGCTGATCCGCCGGTATCTCGCAGGAGAGCTGGACGACAAAGCTATGCACGCCCTGGAACGCCAGGCCCTGGACGATCCGTTCCTGGCCGAGGCGCTGGAAGGTTTTGAAGCGGCCCCGCCCGATCAGCAACCCAACCTGGACGAACTGCATGCCCGCCTGAACGCCCGCGTGGCGCCGGCCCAGGCAAAAGTGCGCCCTCTGTATTACCGCTATGCGGCCGCAGCGGCCATACTGCTCCTGCTTGCTACCGGTGGTTGGTTCCTCTTCAGGGAGCCGGCCGTAAAGCCGCAGATCGCCGGTGTACCGCCGAAGCAGGCGGAGGAGCCACCGGCCGGGCAGCCTTCGCCGGCTGCGCCTTCCGCGGGGCTGGTAACGGATGCCGCCAAGGCCCCTGCCACACCTAAAGCAACACCGCCGCCAGCCGCCAGCACGCCGCAGGCGGAAACCCCGGTGCTGGCTATGCGTACGCCCCAGGCGGAAGTAATGGACAGCCAGCAGGAACCTACTTCAGCGGATTCCTTCAAAGCGCTGGCGGATAAGAGTATAGCCGCCCGCAACGAGGCTTATGCCCCCCAGGCTGCGCCGGCCATGGCTATGTACGACAGTCAGCGCGCCAAACGTACCGGCGAGCTGTTGAAAGAACGCATGCCGGGAGTGGCTGTAGTGAGCGCAAAAAAGGCGGTTTTAAGCCGGGAAAACGGGGTAGAGGTATTTACAGGGGAAAACGGTCCGGAGCCGGTAATGGGCCTGAAACCTTACCGGGAATACATTGCCATGCAAAGCGCCACTTCCGATACGGCTATCGCCGGCAGTGAAGTGTATATGGTGTTCCAGGTAAAACCGGATGGGGCTATCGACAGCATTAACGTCATAACAGGCAAAAATATAGCCGCCACGAAGGCAGCTATAAATATTATCAAGGGAGGGCCTAAATGGAAGCCTGCTGCCAATGGTCAGCCGGCGAATGTATCCATCAGGTTCTACTTCCGGACAGAGCAGTAGCTTATCTTCTTTCCTTCCAGAGCTGATTGAAGGATTTGGGAGCAAATTCCGGCAAAGCCCTGTTATCTCCCCAACTCTTGGCGAAAAACCGCTTCAGCAGGAAATTCTTCATTTTACCGCCGGCCATATTCATCATTTTCCGGCTCATGCAGCCTTGTTTCCAGGCAAACCAGGCCATCTTTTCGCTGCCGGAAGTAAAGTTTTCTTCCACGGCTTTTTGCCGGTTATGCAGCAGCAGCTCATGCAGGTTGATACGTACCGGGCAAACTTCCGTACAGTTGCCGCACAGCGATGAGGCGAAGCTCAGGTGCATATACGTGCCCATATCCTTGAGATGCGGGGTAATGACGGAGCCGATAGGGCCGCTGTAGGTAGTGCCGTAGGTATGGCCGCCGATGTTTTTATACACCGGGCAGGCGTTGAGGCAGGAGCCGCAACGGATGCAATACAGGCTTTCGCGGGCGGTGGTATCCTGGAGGATATTGGTACGGCCGTTATCCATGAGGATGACGTACATTTCATCCGGGCCGTCGATTTCGCCTTCCTGGCGCGGACCGCTGAAAATGCTGTTATAGGCGGTTACCTGCTGCCCAGTGCCGTAGGTGGCGAGTAGTGGCCAGAAGAGCGCCAGGTCGGTAATGGAAGGCAATACCTTCTCTATACCCACCAGGACGATATGCGTTTTGGGAAAGGCGGTACTGAGCCGCGCATTTCCTTCATTTTCGGTAACACAGATGGAGCCGGTATCGGCAATGATGAAGTTGGCGCCGGTGATGCCGATTTCGGCGTCGAGGTACTTTTGCCGGAGCTTTTCGCGGGCCACCATGGTGAGTTGCTCGGGGGTGAGCCCGGGATCGGTGCCCAGCTTTTCCGCGAAGAGGCGGGCTACATCCTCCTTGCTTTTATGCATGGCCGGGGTTACAATGTGGTAGGGAGGTTCCCCGTCCAGCTGTTGTATATATTCTCCCAGGTCGGTTTCTACGCAGGCAATGTTGTTGGCTTCCAGGAAGGAGTTCAGGTGTACTTCCTCTGTGGCCATGGACTTACTTTTCACGATGCTTTTGCATTGTTTGGCTTTACAGATGGCCAGGATCTCCTGTTGCACCTGCTCGGCCGTTTCAGCCCAGATCACCTTGGCGCCGCGCCTGGTGATATTCATCTCGAATTCTTCCAGGTGTTTGTCCAGGTGTTCAATTGCACGCCACTTGATGTTTTTGGCGCGTTCCCTTGCGCCCATCAGGTCCGTGAACTGTTGCTTGCCGGCTTTTACAGCCGTATTGTATTTTCCTATATTGAAATTGATAGTCTGCCGGTGACCTAGATCAGACGCTTTTTTTTCGCTCTCTTCGAGAAAGGTGGACGCTGTTTCGTGCATAAGCATATCCGATATAATGCGTAATAAAGATAGTTTATACCGGAGGAATTATGATTTATAATTTCCTCATTTGTATTGCTTCTGGGCAATATTATCCAGCACTTCATAAAATTCCGTGCCGTATTTTCTGATCAACGCATCTTTTAGAAAGCGATAAACGGGTACCTGTAAAGCTTTTCCGTTCTTACAGGCCGGTTTACAGATATCCCAGCGGTCATAATTCACCGCTTCGAAGCTTTCATATTTAGTAACGCGGATGGGGTAGAGGTGGCAGGATATGGGTTTTTTCCAGTCCACCACACCATCGTTGTAAGCCTTTTCAATCGCGCAACCCACATGCCCGTGTTCATCGATGGAAGCATATGCGCAGATGCCGCCGTTGATAATAGGCGTTACGTAGCCGTATTCCTTATCAACGGTGTTGGTGCCGGTATGTTCGATTTCGCGGATACCTTCGGGGCGCAGGTAAGACTTGATTTTTGGGTAAATTTTCTTCAGCGTTTTTACTTCAGTTTTATCGAGGGGCGCGCCGCAATCGCCCGCTACGCAACAGGCGCCTTTACAGGCGGAGAGGTTGCATACGAATTGCTCTTCAATTACTTCGTCACTAATGTACTTATCGTCGATAATA
This sequence comes from Chitinophaga sp. CB10, assembly GCA_001870995.2. Taxonomy (GTDB): domain Bacteria; phylum Bacteroidota; class Bacteroidia; order Chitinophagales; family Chitinophagaceae; genus Chitinophaga. The sequence goes on along the minus strand of MLAV02000003.1, from coordinate 54,669 downwards.
ATCATTGGGTATGGTCCGGCTGTACGGTGGTACAGCAAGTTTTAGTTTCAGACCCAAAGTTACGGGAAATTGTGTGCTTTTTTAGCGCCAGCGCAGCGATTTTACCAGCTGCAGCAGGTCTTCGTTCAGGAACTTATTGACCGGCGCGAGGGAGTCGGCATTGGGGGCTGCATCAAAATACAGGGCGCCGCGGAGGAAGTGGCTGGTGGAATCCGTTACAAAAAACTGCTGGGCGCTGGCAGCGTTGCCGCCTACCTGGTAAAAGGTGCCGTACACCTTGTAGGGTGTGCTGATGGCGTTTTCGTCGATATATTCCGCCTTGTAGGTATGTTTATAGGTCATCTTAAACGCGTCGTCCACGAGTTTTTGCAGGTTGTTTTTGCCCTGGCCGATGATCTTGTAGCTGAGATATATTTTCCCGTTGAGGGTGGGGAAGTCGATATTGATCCAGTAAGGGTTTTCGGGTTTGTCGCCAAAGAAGGAAGTATCCTTCACCACGGTGGCATACTCCGGGTATTCGAAAGTGTACGGGTAGCCGGGCTGGTCAAAGGTTTTATATTTCCTTTCGGGGAAATTGATTTTGAAATAGCCTCTGGGCTTGGGAGTATAGACAGTATCACAGGCATTCAGGGCAATGAGTATTGCCAGGAATAGGATCCATGCATGGCTTTTGTTTGGCATTGGTAAGTTCTACGTTAAAGGCTATGCTTGTTCTGCAGCATCGGGCCGGATGGTTACCTGTACTTTCTGGATGCGCATTTTATTCACTTCCAGTACAGTAAAATCATAGTTGCTGTAGCTTATAACGCTGTTTTCGTCAGGAAATTTTCCGGAGAGTTCCAGTATTAAGCCGCCGAGGGAATCGCTTTCTCCTTTTACGGTTTCGAACGTATCGGCCGGGATGTTCATAATGCGGCAAACGTCGTTGAGCATGGTTTTGCCTTCGAACACGTAGGTAAAGTTATCGACTTTGCTGTAGTTGAATTCTTCTTCATCGAATTCGTCTTTGATATCGCCGATTACTTCTTCCATGATGTCTTCCAGGGTAACGATGCCGGAGGTGCCGCCAAATTCGTCTACCACTACGGCAAAGTGCATTCTCCTGCTTTGGAACTCGCTGAGGAGGTCCTCAATGAGTTTATGCCCGTGTACGAAGAAGGGCTGGCGCATTACTTCGTGCCAGTCGAAGGTATTGTCTTTATCGAGGTGAGGCAGCAGGTCTTTCGTATGGATGACGCCCACGATATTATCGAGGTTGCCTTTGTACACCGGCAGCCTGGAATAGTGGAGGTCGGCCACGCGTTTGACTACGTCTGAGAAGCTCAGGTCGTACTGGATGCCGTTCACGTCGAGGCGGCCCCGCATAATCTGTTTAACAGTGATATTACCGAATTTGAGAATGCCTTTGAGGATATTTTTTTCTTCCTGGGAGGCGGTCGGGTCCACGCTCATTTCGATGGCCTGGTCGATTTCCTGGTAGTTGACAGGGCCGGCGCTGCGGTGGAAGAATTTATCTTCTATGCTGCCGCTCATGGAAACGAAGAAATCGCTCACAGGTTCCAGCGTAGCGTGTACGATGCTGACGAACCAGGCGAAGTAGGTAGCGAAGCGTATATTGTTTTGGGCGGCCCATACCCGCGGGAGTATCTGGCCAAAGAACAGGAGTACAAACGCGATGATGGAAATGCGCACCACGTAGGAAACTACCGGCAGGGTCTGCAGGTCTTCCATCTGGGTAATGAGGAAGTTGGTGGTCAGAATGAATGCGATGCCCAGTACGATGCCGGCGATCTGCAAGGATGCCAGTAGCGATTTTGGTTTCTCCAGCATCTTGGTGATGAGTTTGCCGGAGGCATTCTGTCTGGTTTTTAAGACGTTCAAATCCTTGTAGTTCAGGGAAAAAAACGCCACTTCTGCACCTGCAACAATAAAGGTGAGTAATAATAGTACAAAAATCACCAGCGAAAACACCACGACATTAGGTGTTGCAATAACGCTGTTGGTTTGCAGGAGATAGGATATGTTGCTTGCCGGAGTGATATCCAAGTTTTACAGCTTTGATGTAACGAATCAAAAATATGGAAAATTCAGCGTGTTTACCTAGCGGGAATTTTCCATGCACGCAAATATAAGTAATGTCCGATTACGGGATTACGTCCTTATGAAAACTTAAATTTTTTTAATATTACTTAAAACGGCAGATCATCTGCGGGTTCGTTCAGGGAAGGGGGAATTTCCATGTTATTGGGGAAATTTTCTCCGGAAGCGGAACCTGAGCTGCTATGGTGAGGTATGGGGTGGTCGGTGCTGTTGAGGTCCATGCGTTTGTCGAGCATAACGAGGTTATCACCTACAACTTCAGTAGCAAATTTTTTGTTGCCTTCCTTATCCTCCCAGCTGCGGGTACGCAGGCGACCCTCGATATAGACCAGGCTCCCTTTGTGCAGGTACTTCTGCGCTAATTCAGCGAGTCCACGCCATAAAACCACTGTATGCCATTCTGTTTGACTGATGAGTTTACCTGCTCTGTCCTTGAATGTTTCTGTGGTAGCTAACGAAAATTTGGCCACGGCAATATTTCCTTCCAAAAATTGTACATCCGGGTCCCTGCCTAAATTGCCAATCAAGATTACTTTATTAACACCTCTCATAGTTGTAGGTTTTTTTAGTCTATTGATAAAAAGTTCTTCTTTTAATAAATAAACAACCTTATTAAAGTTAATATTTTTTTACAATCGGAATTCAAAAAAAAATTATTCTTCGCAGTGTGTCACAAAAGCAGTCCTGTTTTGGATTGCAGGAAGGTGGTAATCGTTTTCGGAAAGGCCAGCTTGTCCAGTGTATCCATTGGAGTTAGTTGGTAGCCGGGGAGGGCCAGCGGCTGGGCTAGCTCTATGTTAATGAATTGACTATGAATGGTTTGATGGGTAAGTTGTTGTTTAAATTGTTTGGAGATACGGGTGATCTTGTAGGGAGCGGCTCCAAAGAGCTGGCGGAATTCCGCTCCTGCCAGGAGCGCGGTGCTGTTTGCCGCTTCTTTTGATTCGATGAGTACGAATTCGTGCAGATTTTGCCAGATATCGTCTGCCGTACGTTTGCGGATATATACTTTATCCTGCCAGGAGGCGATTATATAGTTGAAATATCTTTTTTTGATCTGGAGTTTTTTTGTTTTTACGGGCAGAAGGGAAACCAGCTGTTGGTGGTAGGCTACGCATTTTTTCTGAAGCGGACAGCTGCTACATTCCGGTAGCTGGGGTTTGCACACCACCGCTCCGAAGTCCATAAGTGCCTGATTATAAGTGGCTGCATTATCTTTAGGGAGTAACTCCTGCGCCAGGTCGGAAAATTCCTTTTTCCCGGCCGTCGTGTCGATTGGCGTATCGATACCGAAGAAGCGGGAGAGTACGCGGAACACGTTACCGTCCAGCACGGCATGGGGGAGGTTAAAGGCGAAGGAGGCGATGGCGGCCGCCGTATAGGGGCCAATGCCTTTGAGGGCCTTGATCTGCTCGTGTGTACGGGGGAACTGACCATGATAGGTTTGTTGGATTTCCCGGGCGGCGGCGAGCATATTTTTACAGCGGGCGTAATAGCCGAGTCCCTGCCAGAGGCGGAATACTTCTTCCTCGTTGGCGGCGGCCAGGTCCGACACGGTGGGGTAGTGGGCAATGAAGCGTTCGTAATAGGGCCAGCCTTGTTCTACGCGGGTTTGCTGGAGGATTATTTCTGACAGCCAGATGCGGTAGGGGTCTTTTTCCCCTTTCCACGGCATAGAGCGATTATTCAGCTCCTGGTTCCAATCCAGTAATTTTTCGGTAAAAAAAAGTCGGGCGGCACGCATTTATATATTATTTTAATAAAATTATTTAGTATATTGATATGGCAAAAGAAGGCCTAAAAACCCTATGGAGGCATATCTGATGACCCTTTTCAGGGATGCAAATAAATAGAAATAATCACAATACAGGTATAAGGAAAAATAGTAAAATTTATTTGCTTAAAATTCAGCAATTAAAAATTTTAAATTAACTTTGAGAGTAAAGTAATCCTCTCGCTTTTATATGAGAAAAGCTGATTTAATTAACAACATTGCTGAAAAAACCGGCATCCCCAAGGTAGATGTGTTAGTAACGCTAGAAGCTATGTTCAAGGAAGTGAAAGAAGCACTTGCAAACGGCGAACACATTTACATCAGAGGGTTTGGCAGTTTTATCACCAAGAAGAGAGCAGCCAAGATTGGCCGCAACATCAAGAAGAACGTTGCTGTGGAGATTCCTGAGCACTTTATTCCTGCATTCAAACCATCGAAAGAATTTGTTGCTGAGGTAAAGAAGCTTAAAAGTTCTTAATTTCGCAGCCTAATTCATTTAGGCCATGCGAAAATCACAAGTTCTCCTTATTGGTGCTGCTGTAGCGTTATTGGTGGTATTATACGCCTTTGGACGTACGGTACCCAAACCGGACAAAAAAGCTATGTCAACTGCCGCTCCTATGCAGGGCGGACAGGAGGTGGCCCCTATTGCTTTTTCTGAGCTGCTCGATGCAGCCAAGAAGCGTATTCCCGCTGAAAAGCTTCTTCAAGTAAATACGATCGAAACAAATGTGGTGCGTGGGGACGTTAAGACCCAGCAAATTGCCGCATATAAAGCGCTCTACAACGCATGGGACAGCCTCAACGAGGCCCCGGTGGCTGCTTATTACCTCGGTGAAGCAGCTAAGTTGGAAAATTCCGAAAAAAGCCTCACCTTTGCAGCCAATTTATTTTTAACTCATCTGCAACACGCAGAGAATCCTGCTGTTGCCAAATGGGAAGCTGACCGGGCAATTGAATTGTTCGACGCAGCTATTGCGCTCAACCCGGAGAACGATACGCTCAAAATGTCACAGGCCATGGTGTACATGAACAGTGGCGAACCAATGAAGGGCGTAGCCAACCTCAGGGATATAGTGGCAAAACACCCGGATAATATTGACGCTCAGGTTACTTTAGCCAACCTGGCCATTACATCCGGTCAATATGATAAAGCTATTGAAAGGCTGGAAGGGGTGATGCAAAAGCATCCGGACAATGCGAAGGTCATCTTTGTACTGGCCGAATCCTACAGGAGCAAGGGAGATAAGAAGAAAGCGATCGAATTGTTTGAGAAAAGCAAGCAGTTCATGGACGATCCGGAACTGAAGAAAGAAGTAGATAGTTATATCAAAAGTATTCAATAATATTTATTTTTTCAATCATCTAAAAACGTATTAGCGTATGCCTTGCGGTAAGAAAAGAAAAAGACATAAAATTGCCACTCACAAGCGTAAAAAAAGACTGAGAAAGAACCGGCATAAAAAAGGTAAGAAATAATTACTCCAGTTTCCCGCCATTTATACTAACCAGGTATATTTAACCCGGCGCGGCGATCGGATAAAAATTTTCATATATCCTGCATGATTTTAGCTTTAATTCTTAAATTGCTAAAGTCATGCAGGTTGTTTCCATAGATCCCGCAACTGATTTCTCCGGATACTACCTGCAGTGATCGCTGAACCCTTAAGCAATCCATCACGTACGTGAAGAAATAAGCTAACTTTATAGTCAGCTAAAATCTGGTATGCAGCAAGCTGTGATATACAGTCGTGTGCATAGCCCAAAGGTGAAGTATTAAAGGTTAAAATTTTGGACGCTTGAATAAGGAACTTATTATAAATGCGGCTCCGACAGGGGTAGAAATTGCCTTACTCGAAGATAAAAAGTTAGTAGAATTACACCACGAAAGCGGCAATCCTAACTTCGCAGTAGGCGATTTATACCTGGGCAAGGTTAAAAAGCTGATTCCCGGCTTGAATGCTGCATTTGTCGACGTTGGCTTCGAAAAAGACGCCTTCCTCCATTACACGGATCTAAGCCCCTATATCCGCTCCATTCTTAAATTTACTCAACAGGCCCTCAATGATAAATCACCTGAAGGCTTTGATTTCACTAAATTTAAAAATGAACCGGAAATAGTTAAGACCGGTAAAATTACTGATGTATTGGGCGGTAAACCCAATCTGCTCGTTCAGATCCTCAAAGAACCAATTTCTTCCAAAGGACCACGCCTGAGCTGCGAAATTTCTCTTCCCGGAAGGTTTATCGTGTTAACACCCTTTAATGATATTGTTGCGGTTTCTAAAAAAATCCACTCTTCCGAAGAAAGAAAAAGACTGCAGAAAATTGTGGAAGCCATCAAGCCTCCCAATTTCGGCGTAATCGTGCGCACAGCCGCCGAAGGAAAGAAAACGGCAGAACTGCACGAAGACCTCACCACCCTCGTGGAAACCTGGAAAAATATCCAGTCCAACCTCAAAGGTGCACAGGCCCCGCAGAAAATTCTCAGTGAACAGGCTAAAACCACCAGCATCCTGCGCGACCTCCTCAACGAGAGCTTCAACAGGATCGTGATCAATGACAAGAATATATATACCGATACCAAAACGTATATCCAGAAAATAGCGCCGGAAAAACAAAATATTGTAGACTACTACAATAACGGCTCGCCTATCTTCGATAACTTCGGTATCACCCGGCAGGTAAAAGCCTCCTTCGGTAAAACCGTAAACCTCGACTCCGGCGTTTACCTGATCATCGAAGCCACGGAAGCCCTGCACGTCATTGATGTGAACAGCGGTTATAAATCATCCAGCAACAACCAGGAACAAAATGCCCTCGCATCCAACCTGGAAGCCGCCGCTGAAATTGCCCGACAGCTCCGCCTGCGCGACCTCGGAGGCATCATCATCATCGACTTCATTGATATGAAACTGCCTGAAAACAAAAAGACAGTTTTTGAAGCAATGGAGAAATTCATGCAGCTCGACCGGGCAAAGCATACCATTCTGCCTATATCCAAATTTGGACTCATGCAGATCACCCGCCAGCGCGTGAAACCTGAAGTGACCATCTCCGTGGCCGAAGATTGCCCTACCTGTAAAGGAACCGGTAAAATCGGCGCTTCCATGCTTATCATGGACGATATAGAGAAAAACCTGCAATACCTGATCAATCACCAGCACAAAGGCCTGAGCATTCACGTACATCCAATCCTCTTTGCTTACCTCACTAAAGGATTCCTGACATCCAAACAGTGGAAATGGTACTTCCAGTTCAAGAAATGGATCAAAGTAAAAGCCGACGCTAATTACCACCTCACGGAATACCGTTTCTTCGATGCGAACGAAGAAGAAATAAAGCTTTAAACAATCAGATGCACCAATAAGTTATTAAAGGGAGATGTAACCACGGTTACCTCTCCCTTTAAATTTTTATAACATGCACCTCCCGGCATCTTTAACTCAATTAAATTCATACATTTACGCAATCGATCACCCCTTTATTCAGGCATCGGAATTGTCATGTTTATTTGTTGAACCACATCCATAACTCATATGAATCTACGTTTTTATACCTCAATGCTCCTCCTGTTCATCCTTGCCTTTGCCGCATGTCAGCAGAACGGCGGCCAGCGAAAACGCCTGAAAGCAAGAGATACCGTCCATTACAGCAAGGAAGAATATATCGAACGCACGCTCGACAGCAACCAGCTGAATACCTTCCTCGCTGCGCACCCGACCTACCAGCCCTACGCTGAATTCATTAAAAATTTCTACAGTCAGCGGAATTATCACTACGCCTGGATCAATAAGGAAGGGCTCACCGAACAGGCAGGGAACTTCATCAATATGATGAAAAACGATGCCGCCTTCGGAATTAAAGACAGCTCCGTAAATACGCCGGAACTTCGTATGCTGATTGATACCCTGGAACTGAGCGACTCCAGCCTGGCCGCCAATGCCGGCGAAATCCCCCGGGTGGAAATGATGCTGACCTCCCAGTTCTTCAGCTATGGCAATAAGGTATGGGGCGGCCTCACGAGCGATAATGCCAAGGACCTGGAATGGTTCATCCCCCGGAAGAAACTGGATATGTCCAGCCTGCTGGACTCCATGATCACCGGGTCAGGTAATATCGAGACCAACGCGCCGGTTAACCCGCAGTATAAAATGCTCCGGGAGCGACTGAAACAATTGGCCGTGATCAATGAACATGTAAAATGGGATACCCTCCCGTCTCCCCCTAAAAACCTGAAAAAAGGAGATAGCTCCGCCCTGGTAGCAGCGGTCAAACTGCGGCTGCAAGCCTATGGCGACCTGCCCGGGCACGATTCCTCCGGCATTTTTGACCAGGCTACGGACACGGCCATACGAAATTACCAGGTACGTATGGGACTTAAGGAAGATGGGCTGATATCTCCCGCAGTCATAAAATCCCTGAATGTGCCGGTGGCACAACGTATCCGGCAGGTGCTGCTCAACATGGAGCGCCTCCGCTGGGTAGCCGTGGAACCGCCTAAAACCTATATCCTTGTGAATGTGCCTGAATTTAAGATGCACGTTTACCAGAATGGTAAGCTCGACTGGAGCTGCAACGTGGTGGTAGGCACGCCGGGCGCCAATACCGTTATTTTCAGCAATGAACTGAAATATATTGTATTCAGCCCTTATTGGAATGTACCGCCGGGCATCCTCTCCAAAGAGGTGCTGCCGGGTATCAAACGCAGCGGCAGCTCCTATCTCGCACGGCAAAACATGGAGATCGTAGGCGCCAGCGGCAAGCCGATTTCCCCCGGCTCCATTAACTGGGGCAAGTACTCCGGCGGAAATTTCCCTTACGTGGTACGCCAGCGGCCCGGAGGTAAAAACTCCCTTGGCAAGGTGAAATTCCTGTTCCCGAACGAATACAATATCTACCTGCACGATACGCCTGCGAAGTATTTGTTTGAGCGCGACAAACGCTCCTTCAGCCACGGTTGCATCCGCGTGGAAGAGCCCAAGCACCTGGCCATGTGGCTGCTGCGAGACGACTCCACCTGGACGGAGCAAAAAATTGACGAGGCCATGAATGCCGGTAAGGAAAAATATGTGACCCTGAAAGAGAAAGTACCGGTGTTTATCGGCTACTTCACCGCCTTTGTGGATAGCCAGGGGCGCCTCAATTTCAGGGACGATGTGTATGGCCACGATGCCAAGCTGGCGGCCACTTTATTTGGAAAGAACTAAGAAAGAAAGGCATAAAAAAAATCCCGCTCACGGAGCGGGATTTTTTTTGTCCGCACAGCGGTTGTTTTTGGGCAACGCTGCGGGGAAAATCTCTTACTGTACCGCAATCACGGAAATCTCCACGTTCACGCCTTTAGGCAGGGCAGATACCTGTACGGTTTCGCGGGCAGGGTAGGAGCCCGTGAAATAGCTGCCGTACACTTCATTGACCTGTGCGAAGGTGTTCATATCCGTAATGAAAATCGTGCTTTTTACCACGTTGTCGAAGCTCATACCAGCTTCCGTGAGGATAGCCTGGAGGTTCTTCATGACGAGGTGGGTTTCATCCACCACACCGCTTTTTACGAGTTCGCCGGTAGCAGCGTTCAGGGCGATCTGACCGGAAATATAAAGGGTGTTACCAGCTTTCACAGCCTGGTTATATGGCCCGATAGGAGCAGGGGCGTTTTGGGTATTGATAATTTGCTTTTCCATGAAGGCGAAAGTATAAAATAAAAAGGTTCAAAGCCAGTGGGGCCATGGAGTTGCGTGATAATTAATGATTCTTTATTAGGTTTGCTGAAATTTTACGCATGAATATCCTGGTAATTGCAGACGCCCAGCGGTATGAGGAGTTGCAGGAGAAAGGCCTGGGAAAAAATGAGGTACAGTGGAAAACCAACCTGGAAGATGTTTTATCTGTAAAGGCGTTTGACCTGGTAATAGATACCCTGTTTGACGACAGGCTTTCCAACGCGGCCATTTATGCGCGTAACCCGGAAGTGCCGGTGCTGGCCTGTATGGTAAAGGTATCCCTGGCGGAAACGATGAACCATACTGCTTTTGAGCAGGGATTTAACATCATGGGCTGTAACCTGTTGCCGGGTTTTATTACCATGCCGGTAACAGAGGTTTCCGTGCTGGACGAAACGCAGTACAGCACCCTGGATAATATCATGTACCAGTTGGGTTGGGAGTACAGGGTGGTAGCGGATGCCGTAGGGCTGGTGACGCCCCGGGTGGTATGCATGATCATCAACGAGGCCTACCTGACTGCGGAAGAAGGCACGGCTTCCCGCGAGGATATTGACATCTCCATGAAACTGGGCACCAATTACCCGTTCGGGCCTTTTGAGTGGTGCGAGCGGATAGGGGTAAAAAATGTTTATGAAGTCTTGAAAGCAGTGCAGGAAAGCGCCAACGACGGCCGTTTTGAAGTAGCTGCCTTATTAGAAACCGAATACGAAGCAATATAGAACATGGCACTGATAATAAATATCGATACTGCAACAGCAAGAGGGTCCGTAAGCCTGGCCCGCGATGGTAAAGTAATCCAGACCCTCGCCAGTGAAGAGCAGCGGGATCATGCAGCTACGATGGTATTATTCATTGAGCAATTGCTGAAAGAGCAGGGGATCAACCCCGCTACGCTGGATGCGATTGCCGTAAGTGCCGGCCCGGGTTCGTACACGGGTTTACGTGTGGGAGTGGCTACTGCCAAAGGCCTGTGCTATGCCTGGGAAAAGCCGCTGATCGCGGTTTCCACGCTGCAAATGATGGCGCAGGGCATGCTGCTGCAACAACCGGAGGAAAACGTGCTGTATTGCCCGATGCTGGATGCGCGCCGTATGGAAGTTTTTACCGCGGTGTACAACCACCGGCTGGAAGAGGTCTTGCAGCCGCAGGCGATGATCCTGGAAGAGCATTCATTTAAAGAGCTGTTAGCCCAACATAAAATTGTTTTCTTTGGAGACGGTAGTCCAAAGTGGCGTCAGCTGCTGCCTGCAGCAGGCAACGCCGCGTTTGCCGAATACACGATGAACGCCGGCGATATGGCCCCGTTATCAGAGGCGGCCTATACGTCAAAATCCTTCGCAGACCTCGCTTATTTCAGTCCTTTTTACCTTAAACCGTTCTTTTTCCCTAAAAAAGCATAGCACGGACGTGTGATACTGTCATAATTCTGTCAAATTACATCTTTTTTGCACGTATCTGGCGGATATATATGAAAAAATAAGGTATAGAAATTTTTTTTATTGTGACAGATATTATATTTTTGTATAAATCGATAACCACAATTGTTGTCTAACTGTTTGTGTGTACTGTCCGTTGATCCCTTTCATTTCATCATTTTTTAAAACTATTATGCGATGGAAAAAACATTATTAACTACCTCTTCTAATACTCTTATTATTTCTAGAGGTAACAATGAAAAAGACCAGATCAAATTGGATTACATTGCCGTTAAAAAAGCCGCTATGGTTTTGCGTGCTATCAACCATAAGCTGCGCCAGCAGATGATTAAGCTGCTGGAGGATCATAAAAAAATGACTGTGACTGAGATTTATGTGAAATTGCGTCTGGAACAATCGGTAGCATCACAGCATCTCGCCATTTTAAGGCGGGCAGGCATCGTAATTACAGAAAGAGATGGCAAGTTCATTCACTACACTATCAACAAGCAACGCATTGCTGAAGTGGCTAAATTCGTGGAAGAACTCGTAGGTTAATAATACCGTATAACTGCCACGCAGGTTATGCAGAGAAAGTATATAAAAAAGTAGCCATACGGCTACTTTTTTATTTTAGTATAGATTTTATCCATACTTCCGCCAGCCATATAATTAGTAAATTTGTGAAAATCAAAAACCATGTTCGTAAAGCAATTATACACCAACTGCTTATCAGAGGCGGCTTACTTCATTGAATCCAATGGGGTAGCGGCTGTGATTGATCCGCTGAGGGATATTGAAGTGTACCTGGAGCTGGCCAAAGAACGCAACGCCACCATTGAATACATTTTTGAAACGCACTTTCATGCGGACTTTGTTTCCGGCCACCTGGAGCTGGCTAAAGCCACCGGCGCCAAAATAGTTTTCGGGCCGGATGCCGTTACTAACTTCAACGCATATATTGCCAAAAACAACGAGGAATTCAAAATAGGCGAACTCACTGTGAAGGTGCTGCATACGCCTGGTCATACCCTGGAATCCTCCTGCTACCTCTTACTGGACGAACAACAGCAGCCATACGCTGTATTTACGGGCGACACGCTGTTTGTGGGCGATGTAGGCCGTCCGGACCTTTTCAGCGGCAACCTGACCAAGGAAGAACTGGCCGGTATGTTATACGAATCGCTGAATAATGTCATCAAGACCCTGCCGGATAACGTGATCGTTTATCCTGCGCATGGTCCGGGTTCCGCCTGCGGTAAAAACCTGGGGCCTAACACTTACAGCACCATCGGCGAGCAAAAGGAAAGCAACTATGCCCTGCTGGCTACCGATAAGGCAAAGTTCATTGAAGAGGTGACCAGCGGCTTGTCTACGCCACCTTCCTATTTCCCGATCAATGCGAAAATCAACAAGGAAGGATATGATGCGCTTACGGCCGTTATGGAAAAAGCCATGCAGCCCCTCACGCCTGCTGAGCTGAAGGCGAAAGCAGCTGCGGGTGCGCTGATCCTGGATACGCGCCCTGCCACTGAGTTTGGAGATGGTTTTGTACCCGGTTCCGTAAGCATTGGCCTGGAAGGGCGCTTTGCGGAATGGGCGGGCAGCCTGCTGCCGTTTGACCAGGACATCGTGCTGGTAACGCCTCCCGGTAAAGAAGAGGAAACCGTAGTAAGAATGGCCCGTGTAGGTTTTGAAAACGTGGTGGGTTACCTGGAAGGCGGATTTCCTGCATGGGAAGCAGCCGGCGAGCAAAAAGACCTCATCATCACCGTAGAGCCGGATGAACTGGCCATGGACATCCCGCATGACGAAAACCTCGTTATCCTCGATGTACGCAAGCCTGCTGAATTTGCCAGCGGTCATATCAAAGATGCCGTAAACCTCTCCCTGATCGACATGAAGGATCCTGGCAATCTGGCCGATATGGAAGATAACCTGAACTTCTACGTACATTGCCAGGGCGGCTACCGCAGCATCATTGCCTGCTCCCTCCTGAAAAGGGAAGGTATCCACAATATCCGCAACGTAGAAGGCGGCTATGCTAAAATGAAAGATCAAAAAGGACTGGTGGTAGTACAGGAAAAACCTGCGCTGAACTAATTCCTTTCTGCAAAGAATACACACGGGAGTTACCCGTTGCCACGGCAACAGGTAACTCCCGTTCTTTTACCCGCTTGCCTTATCCTCCCTTTCCCGTGACGGCCAATAAATAAACCCAAGTTCTAATATTGCGGATTAATTGGATATGTAAGGTTGATTTACAATAAGTTAAAGCGCAAAAAAATTGTCCATTCCGCGGTTTATCCTTAACTTCTATGGATAAAAAAACACCCAGTCATGAAGAGAAAATCCTTACTTGTTGCCCTGATCTTATCTATGGGCGTATTTATGTTTGCCTGCAAACCTTCTGACAGCAAAATTCAACAGGCAGTTAATGAAAAACTGAGCGCCATCCCCGGCATCTCTGCGAATGTTAAAAACGGGGTGGTCACCCTCTCCGGAGAAGTATCCGATGAAGCCGCACGTTCCGCCGCAGAAGATGCGCTCAAGGACGTGAAAGGCGTTAAGTCTGTGGATAACAAAATCATGGTCAAAGCGCCGGAACCTGCCCCAGCTCCGGTAGTGATTAACCCGGACGATCTGCTGAAACGCTCGCTCGATTCCGCTTACGCAGCAGCAGGTTTTTCCGGCATCTCCGTTACCATCAAAGATGGCGTGGTGACGCTGGATGGAACAGCCTCCAAATCAGACCTGCAAAAGATTGTACGTACTGCGCAGGAATCCAGGCCTAAGAAAGTTGTGAATAACATCAAAGTTAAATAACCCTTTAAATCCTTATTGTCATGAGTTTACAGGACAAATACCAGGAACTGATAAACCAGGCTAAAGCAGCCGGTGTTGCTGATCTGCAGGTAAGAGAGCAGGATAATGTACTCTACATTGATGGTTCAACCACCGCTGCGGTAAAGGACCAGCTGTGGGATACCTACGAAAAACTGGACCCTGAAATGCGTTCCGCTGACGTGGTGATGAACCTCACCGCCACCGACGCTGCAAAAGAAGAAAAGATCTACGAAGTGAAATCCGGGGATAACCTGAGCAAAATTGCCAAAAACTATCCGGGCGTATCCTGGAAGGATATTTACGAGGCAAATAAAGACCAGATCAAGGATCCCAACCTGATCCACCCCGGCCAGAAGCTGAAGATCCCGTCATAAAGACTGACATACTTTCCGTATAAACGAAATGGGGCCATTGGCCCCATTTTGCTTTATGGTAAGCAGCGTTACTGCTTTTTATGATCTTCCCTGATATAATCCTCATACCGGTGTTTCCACCTCCTGTGGCTCCATACCCATACTTCCGGCTGCTCGTGGATATTCTTTTCCAGGAATCGTACAAAGCTCTCCGTGATCCTGCCTGGCGGCTCGCTGGCAGGGTCTTCGAACTGCAGCTGTAAGGTGGCGTTATAGTAGCCGCGCTTAGGCTTGCGTATATCCACGAATACAACGGGGATATTATGGCGTTTGGCGCTCATTTCAGGCCCTTTGTAGAAAGGCGTCATCTTGTTCAGGAATGGGTACCATAAACAGCTGCGGGGATTGCCGGGATTCTGATCGGCCACCAGGGCAATGAGGTATTGCTTATCCAGCCAGGGTTTGATGCTGTTGCCCATATCGTTGGCCGGCAGCAGGATGGAACCCGCTTTTTCCCGGAAATGCCGGAAGAGCCTGTCCGCCGCTTTGTTGGTCAGCGGCATGTACACTACCAGGAAGGGGAAATCCACGCCCTGCATGCAGAAAACGTTGGCCCACTCCCAATTGAAATTATGCCCCAGGTGCATCTGGCAGCTTTTGCCTTTGGCATAGAGTTCCCGCAGGACGGTGAGGTCGCAGATGAAACGCTTTTGCAGCTGCTTTTTGCTCATGGTAAGCAGCTTGATGGTTTCCACCATCATATCCGTAAGGTTATGGTAGTATTTTTTGGCGATGCCGGTAATTTCGGCGTTGGATTTATCGGGAAATGCCTGCCTCAGATTCTCATAAACTACTTGTTTCCTGTATCCCACCACATGGTATATCAGCAGGTAAAGGAAGTCACTCAGCAGATACAACACACGTAATGGCAGTAGGGAAATTCCGTAAAATATAACCAGAAGTATATAGTACATGCTGCCTTTCATTAAATTGATAGCAAAGGTAATGAAAACCAGTCTATAGCCTTAGAGTACTATATTCTGCAACAGCTCGCACTTATACGGATAATCCGTGTTGTAGTGCAGGCCGCGGCTTTCCTTACGGAAGGCGGCGCCTTTCACGATCAGGTAGCCTACCGTGATCATATTCCTTAGCTCGCAGAGCTGGGGAGATACTTCGGTTTTTTCGTACAGGTCTTCCGTTTCCTCGTGGAGCATATCGAGGCGGCGGATGGCTCTTTCCAAACGCACATCGGTACGCACGATACCTACGTAGTCGCTCATAATCTGCTTCAGCTCCTTGAGGCTCTGGGTGATGAGGATCATTTCCTTGGGGGCGGTGGTGCCGCGTGCGTCCCAGTCGGGCACATTTTCCTTGAAATTGATGCTGTCTATCTTGCTGGTAGCGTCCATGAAGCAGCGGTGCGCAAATACCATGGCTTCCAGCAGGGAGTTGGAGGCGAGCCTGTTGGCGCCGTGTAAACCGGTGCTGGCGCATTCCCCGCAGGCATACAGGTTGCGGATGGAGGTGAGTCCCCATTCGTTGGTCTTGATGCCGCCGCAGCTGTAATGAGCCGCCGGGGCCACGGGGATCATCTGCTCCCGCACGTCGATGCCGGCCGCCTTACAGGTTTCGTAAATATTCGGGAAGTGATGGATAAACTTCTCCATATCCATGTGCCGGCAGTCGAGGTACACATACTCCGTACCGGTGATCTTCATTTCGCTGTCGATAGCGCGGGCCACGATATCGCGTGGTGCGAGCGACAGGCGCGGGTCGTATTTATGCATGAAATCCTCCCCGTGGATATTGCGGAGTATGCCGCCATCGCCGCGCACGGCTTCGGTGATCAGGAAGGAAGGGCTTACGCCTGGCTGGTACAGGGCGGTAGGGTGGAACTGGATAAATTCCATGTTCTCGATCCGGCCTTTTGCGCGGTACACCATTGCCACGCCATCGCCGGTAGCGATAGTTGGGTTGGTGGTGCTGCGGTACACCTGGCCGTTGCCACCGGTAGCCAGCAAGGTTATTTTGGACAGGATCTTTTCGATCTTGTTGGTGTTGCGGTTCAGCACATACACGCCGAAGCACTCGATGTCCGGGGTTGCTTTGGTGACCAGGTAACCCAGGTGGTGCTGGGTGATGAGGTCAATCACGAAGCAATGCGTTACCAGCTCAATATTGGGGCGCTGGTGAATGGCTTCCAGCAGCGCTCTTTCGATTTCCTTGCCGGTAACATCCTTGTGGTGGATGACGCGGAAGACGGAGTGCCCCCCTTCGCGGCCCAGGCTAAAATCCCCGTTGGCCGTTTTATCGAAGTTGGCGCCCCATTCGATGATCTCGTTGACCCTTTCCGGCCCTTCCGTTACTACGATCTCCACGATGCGGGGATTGCAAAGTCCGTCGCCGGCGATCAGCGTATCATCGATGTGCTTTTCAAAGCTATCGTTTTCCAGATCGTTCACTACCGCCACGCCACCTTGTGCATACTTGGTGTTGGTTTCATCTTCCCTGCTCTTGGTAATGATGGTAATCTTTTTGTCAGGACACTGCTGCGATACTTTCAGCGCATATGTGAGTCCTGCAATACCGGATCCTATGACAAGAAAATCTGTTTGCTGCATAAGGCAACAAAAGTACGAATTAAGCTGAAAGCTAATAGCGCTAAATTGATGAGTGTTCCTTTTGCAGCAAAGGGTTGAAATACATGACTGCGCCGGTCACCAGCAGCCACTGTGCAAGGCCGTAGGTGATCATCACCAGCACGCCGTTGGCCGGGAGGGGCGCTACGAATTTGCCGAGGGCAATCAAACTGTCCGACAGCAGGAAGAGGACGGCGCCGCTTACGCAATAGGGCCCGGCCTTCTGCCAGCCGTGGTGGAACGCATGCAGGCTGCTTTGCACGGTAATGCAGATGGTAATGGCGTAAATGATTACGGGAATCTTCAGGTCGCCCAGGGAGGGCAACAGGTAAATAATGAACCCGATGAGGAATGCGGCGTTGAGAAATATCCAGGGATACTTGCACAGCGGTACCGGCGGATTGCTGTAGCGTATCTTCAGGAAAAAGGCGATATACATGAGATGGGCCAGCCAGAAGCTGCCAAGTCCGCCGAGGAAATAAGCCGGGTTCAGCTGGTCGAACATCAGCAATACATCCCCTGTAAAGGAGAACAACAACGCGAGTAAGAGGAATGGCAGATAACTGCGTTTAATGAAGCCACTTTCCGACAGGACGTACATACCTAATACGACCGTGAGCAATGGTTTGGTAATGTAGCGTGGAACGGGCAACTGCTGCGCAGTGAAGATGATATCTCCCAAAAAAATAAAACTATACACCAATAACCATTTGGAACGAAAGAGAGGCGCTATCATGTGGTTAAATATTGAGGATGATAAAAAACGTAGAACCGTTACCGTTAGCGGACGGACTGCCGGCCCGCAGCTGCCCGCCGTGTAGTTGTATAATCTGTTGCGACAAACTTAGCCCGATGCCGGAGCCTTTCTTTTTCGTGGTAAAGAAAGGAATAAAAATTTTTTCCATCGCCTCTTCGTCGATGCCGGGTCCGTTATCCGTTACTTCGATATGCAGGACGCCGGTGCCGGGCTGGTACACCCGCATGCTGATAGCAGGATTGGGCGTATGTTCCAGCGCGTCCATGGCATTTTTCACCAGGTTGATCAGCACCATTTGCAGCTGGGAGGTATCCGCATGTATTTCGGTTTGCTGGATGTTTATTTCCAGGGAGAAGTGAATGCCGGCCTGCTTCAGGTCCGCCTGGAAGAGGTTGGCCACGGCCGTAACGAGCGAACGGATGTTGACCACTGTAAACTGCGGCTGCGGCAATGCCGTATAATCGCGGTAAGCATTTACAAAGTTCATGATGCCCTTGCTGCGGCTCTCCACCGTATCCAGGGCTTCCTGCAGGTCCGCAATGCCTTCCGCATTGCTGGCGCCGGGCGCGATGTCCACCGCTACGATTTCCTGCATGGTGCCGATGAGCGATACGATGGGCGTCACGGAGTTCATGATTTCATGGCGGAGGATTTTTGTAAGGTTCTGCCAGGCATCCAGCTCTTTCTTTTGCAGTTCCGCATGGATGTTCTGGATGGAGATCAGCTTGATCAGCCGGCCCTGCAAGCGCAGGGCGGTAGCGTGTATGGATAACTGTTGTTGCTGTTTGGTGGCGTAGAGGGATTTATTCCCCGACGGCAGTTGGAGCAAAAGCTCATCCAGCCCGGGATGCGAGGTTTTCAGTTCGGAAAGGTTCCGCAGCCGGTAAATGTTGAGCAGGCGAAAGGCGGCAGGGTTGATCAGCTCAATTCTGCCGGCGGCGTCAAAGGAGATCACGCCGATGCTGATATGCTGGATGATGGCGTCGATATATTTGAGGTTGGCCTCCTTCTCTGCGCGGGTTTGGCGGAAGGCTTCCAGCACTTCGTTGAACTGCTGGTTGAGTTGCTGAAAGCTTTTGCCGAGTTTATTATCGCTGCTGAAGCGGATGGAGAAATCCTGGTAGCGGATGGATTCCAGGAAGAGCGTCAGTTTGCGGTTGATGCGGTTCAGGTAATGGTAGATGCCGTACATCTGGCCTGCCACCAGTGGAATACAGAGGTAGGCGAGTATCCGGCTGTAGCCAAAGAACAGCCAGGCGCCTGCCACGATGGTCATCGCCAGCAGTATGACGCGCGTACAAAGGTTGATACTGAACCTGTTCATACCGCGCGGTTAAATGTTATATTTTTCCAGGCGGCGGTACAAGGCAGCGCGGCTCAAGCCCAGCTCCCTGGCGGCTTCTGTGATATTGCCGCTGCACTTTTTCATGGCCTGGGTAATGATGTTCCTTTCCATGTCTTCCAGGTTGTAGCCGGTATCGGCGGGCTGGTCGCTCGGTTGGTTGTTTTTCGTGAAAACATCTTTGGGTTGCAGGGTTTTGCCCTGGGAGAGGATCACGGCCCTTTCAATGGCGTGCTGCAGTTCGCGGATATTGCCCGGCCAGTCATATTTCAGCAGCTGTGTTACCAGCGCGTCGCTCAGGCTGTTTACCGGGCGTTTGTATTTATCCCGGTAGATTTGCAGGAAATGTTCTGCCAGCGGCACAATATCGTCTGTGCGTTCCCGTAGTGGAGGGAGGTGTATTTCGATGGTGTTGATCCTGAACAGGAGGTCCTGGCGGAACTGCTGCTGGGCGGCCATTTGCTGCAGGTTCCTGTTGGTAGCGCAGATCAGCCGCACGTCGATATTGATCAGTTTATTGGAACCCACTTTGGTCACGTTCCTGTTTTGGAGGACGGTGAGGAGCTTGGCCTGGAAGGGCATGGTGATGTTTCCGATTTCGTCCAGGAAGATGGTACCGCCGCTGGCTTCTTCGAACCGGCCTTTGCGGTCGTCCCGGGCATCGGTGAAGGCGCCTTTTACATGGCCGAACAGCTCACTCTCAAACAGGCTTTCGGCAATTGCGCCGAGGTCTACACTTACAAAAGGTTTTTCTTTCCGGTGAGATTGCTGATGGATATGGCGGGCCAGCATATCCTTTCCTGTACCATTTTCCCCGAGGATCAGGATGTTGGCATCCGTACCGGCTACACGCGATACCGTTTCAAATACCTCCTGCATGGCGGGACTTTTGCCTATGAGCAGGTTCCCGCCGGCGGCGGCGTGTATGGTTCCGGGTTTGGCGGTAGCGGCCAGGTGTTTTTCGTAGGCCGATTGTATAGTGGCCACCAGTTTTTCATTTTCCCAGGGTTTGAGTACGAAGTCCGCCGCTCCTGCTTTAATTGCGCGTACGGCCATTTCCACATCGCCATAGGCGGTAAACAGCACTACTGTTGACTGGGGTTTGATATCGAGGATCCGGTCCAGCCACTCAAAGCCTTCCTTGCCGCTACTGAGGTCGCGGGTAAAGTTCATATCCAGCAGGATCACATCGTAGTCGAAGTTGCTGATCAGGTAAGGTATTTTCTGCGGATTCCTTTCGAAGTCCACCTGTTCAAAATGGCGTTTAAGGAGCAGGCGTGCAGCGCGTAAAACATCTGCATCGTCATCTATAATCAGAATTTTCCCCTGTTGCATTGTGGTCATAGCGGTGATATTGAGTGGGTATTGGCTACAATAATAAAGAATTTTTCTCCGCACAAAAGCAAAGATTTGAAAGTGTCCGAATGCGAACAAACGCTGTGCGGAACAGGACAGATTTAACTGGCGAAAAGTGCTTTAAGTTGTTGTTGGTTAATTGGTTACGTTATTGGCATATGCATTGACTTCTTCCTGGCATCAAACTTTCCAACAAATCATGGACAGAAAATTAGAAAAGAAATTTTGGACCAGGAAACGCATCCTATGGATAGGGGCGGGCAGTATAGCGGTGCTGTTACTGGCATATAACCTCATTTTTGCAGATCACAGGGCTACCCTCAATGTGGAAAAGGATAAAATTACCATTTCACCGGTAACGAAAGGAACATTTGATGTTTATATAGCGGTAACGGCTGTAGTGATGCCACTGAAGACCATCCGCCTGGATGCGATTGAAGGCGGTTATGTAAGCCATAAATACCTGGATGGGGGCAGCATGGTAAAAGCCGGCGATTCCATCCTGAAGCTGGACAACCAGCGGCTGATGATGGATTTCGTGAACCATGAAACGGAGATATACCGTTTGCAGAACGAGTTGCAGAACACGCGGCTCTCTATCCGGCAGCAGAAGTTTACCATGCAGCAGACGATCTACGATATGGATGCGAAGATCGCCGCGGCGCAGGACCTGTACGACCGCAACAAGCAGCTGGTGGATGAAAAGATTGTAGCGCGCCAGGAGTTTAACAAGAACAAAATTGAGCTGGAAGGGCTGATCAAGCAAAGGGAGATACAGCTGGAATCCCAGCGTTACCAGGATGAAAATGCCGTGCGCCAGATAGCGCAGCTGGAAGGCACGCTGGCAAGAACGCAGCGCAACCTGGCGCTGATGAAGGAGAACCTGAACAGCCTGATTGTACGCGCCCCGGTATCCGGCCAGTTATCTTCCATTGACGTGGAAGTAGGTTCCAGTATCACCGCCGGCCAGAACATCGGGCAGATAGATGACCTGAACGGGTTTAAGCTGCGTGCGGATATTGATGAGCACTATGTTTCGCAGGTATTTTCCGGGCTGAAGGCGACCTTTGAATTTGACGGCAAGAGCTATGATATGATGGTAACGAAGGTTTATCCGGAGGTGAAGAACGGCCGCTTCCAGGCGGACCTGACCTTTGAAAAGGAAACGCCGGCAGGCATTCGCCGCGGGCAGTCCACCCCGATCCGGCTGGTGCTGGGTAAATCTTCCGAGGCAGTGCTGCTGCCGCTGGGCGGTTTCTTCTCCGATACGGGGGGCAACTGGGTGTATGTACTTGATAAGGACGGCAAGCGCGCCGTGAAGCGGAACATCACGCTGGGCCGCAAAAACCCGCTTTATTTCGAGGTGCTGGAAGGGTTGCAGCCGGGGGACAAGGTGATCACCTCTTCCTATGAAAGTTTTGGCAACAAAGATGTGTTGGCCTTTTAGTAATATTATATTCAGAATCCCATAAAAGCCTTTTTATGATACGTACCGTTAACTTACAAAAGCTCTTTACCACTGAGGAAGTAGAAACTACCGCTTTGAATGGTATTAATATGGAAGTACAGGATGGCGAGTTTGTAGCCATCATGGGACCTTCCGGATGCGGAAAATCGACCCTGCTCAACATCCTGGGATTACTGGATAACCCGACTGACGGTGAGTATCATTTCTGGGGCAAGGAGGTGGCGCGCATGAGCGAGCGCCAGCGTGCCCAGTTGAGGAAGGGAGCTATCGGTTTCGTATTCCAGAGCTTTAACCTGATTGATGAACTGACCGTGTATGAAAACGTGGAGCTGCCGTTGCTGTACCTGAAGGTGCCGGCGCCGGAGCGGAAGCGGAAGGTGGAGGAGGTGCTGGAGCGCATGAACATCATGCACCGGCGGAACCACTTCCCCCAGCAGCTGTCCGGCGGTCAGCAGCAGCGCGTGGCGATTGCCCGTGCCGTGGTGGCCAAGCCTAACCTGATCCTGGCGGATGAGCCGACGGGCAACCTGGATTCTACCAACGGGGAAGAAGTGATGAAGCTCCTGCAGGAGTTGAATAACGCCGGCACCACCCTGATTATGGTAACCCACTCCCCCTATGATGCGGGTTTTGCCCACCGGGTGATCAACCTGTTCGATGGCCGTGTGGTAACGGAGAATATCAAGGAGCAATTCCACGTATAGTGCCTATACGTTATAACTGCGTGTATTCCATCGCGTTAGAAATAATTCATGTTTTACGAGTAGAATAACAAGTGAACAAGTAACCAGGGAGTGTGTCTACACACTCTGTCTAATTAATTGCAAAAACAGCATTATGATACAGTTACAAGATATATCCAAACATTACCCGGTAGGATTTGGCAAAAATGAGATCCTGAAGCATATAAACCTGGAGATCAGGGAGGGGGAATTTGTGTCCATCATGGGCCCTTCCGGCTCCGGCAAATCCACGCTGCTGCATATTATGGGCCTGCTGGAAGAGCCATCTTCCGGGAAATACCTCTTCCAGGGGGAGCGGGTAGACAGTATGAATGAGAAGAAGCGTACGCAGTTGCACCGGGGGGCCATCGGGTTTGTGTTCCAGGCTTATCACCTGATCGACGAGCTGACGGTCTATGAAAATATTGAAACCCCTTTGTTATATAAGAACGTGCCGGCCTCCGAGCGGAAAAGCAAGGTGGCGGATATCCTGGACCGGTTCAACATGGTGGCCAAGAAGGACCTTTTCCCCAACCAGCTTTCAGGCGGCCAGCAGCAGCTGGTGGGCATTGCCCGGGCCCTGGTGGCGGAGCCCAGGGTGATCCTGGCGGATGAACCTACGGGCAACCTGCATTCCGATCAGGCTAAAGTTATCATGGAGCTGTTCAGCCAATTAAACAAACAGGATAAGATCACCATTGTACAGGTTACCCACTCGGATGTCAATGCTACCTATGGCAACAGGATCATTCGCATACAGGATGGCTTGATTCAATAATAATAATCTGATAAAAAAAGATTATGTTGTACACTCAAATTTTGAGGTATGCCGCCATACCTACAAAAATTTTACCTTCCGTCATTAAGAAAAGGAAAGTATCAATACAATTACTATATTTTTGTAATGCTATGAGATTATCCCGATATGCAGGCAGGTGCCTGTTACTATTCATGTTTGCTAACATCTCACAAGCTGTAGCGCAGGATACGTGGAGTTTGCAACGTTGTGTTGATTATGCATTGCAACATAATATACAAGTAAGGCAACAGGACATACAACGGCGTATGGCCGAACTTACCCTGAAGCAGAGTAAGCTGAGCAGAATCCCGAATGTTAATGCCAGTTTAGGAGGGGCATACAACGAAGGACGTAATCCCAGCCCTGAAACCAATACCTATATTCAACAATCCTTCACATCGTTGAACGGTAATGCTAACATACAGGGCGATATCTTCAACTGGTTTGCGAAGCAGAACCTGGTAAAGGCGAATACGTTTGACCTGCATGCCAACAACTACCTGTTGGATAAAGCCAGGAACGACCTTGCGTTTAACGTGGCTACCGCATTCCTGCAGATTTTATTGAATATTGAACAGGTGAAGGTGAACGAGGTGCAGGTAAAGCTGACCAACTCCAACCTGAATAATACCAAGAAGCTGGTGATCGCGGGATCTGTGCCGGAAAGTAACCAGGCCGACCTGGAAGCGCAGCTGGCAACAGACAGCGTGAACCTGGTAACCGCGCAAAATAATGTTATCACATCTATTTTGCAGATGAAGGCTTATCTGAACCTGGACTTTGAAATTCCTTTCCAGCCGGAGGTGCCTGAAAACATCTTTGACCTGCCGATGGCCCATTTGAGTGAGATGGCGCCGGAGATGGTGTACAGCGCAGCTGTTACCAGCTATCCGTTGCTGAAAGCGGATGATTATAAGATACAGGCGGCGGAATACAACTTCAGGTCCACCCGGGCGGGATTATACCCATCCCTGGGATTCAATGCGGGCCTGGGTTCATCCTTTGCGAATAACTTCAGGAGTATAGACCTGACGAAGGTACAGACTACTATTGACACCGTTGGTTACCTGGCCAGCGCCCCGACGCAGTCGGTCGTAAAGCCGGCAGTGCATATACCGTCCAGCGCGTATTATATGACTCCTTTCGGCGACCAGATAAGCAACAACTTCCAGCAGTTTGTACAGCTTAGCCTGCGTATCCCTATTTTCAACGGCTGGCAGGTGAGGGCCAATACCAAAAAAGCCCAGTTAAATGTGGAGAATGCCAGGCTGACGAAGGAGCAGGATGTGCAAAAACTCAGGCAGGATATTTACACGGCTCATGCCAACGCAGTGGCTGCCCTGCAAAAGTACACCGCTGCTTCCAAAGGAGTGGATGCTGCCCAGAAAGCCTATGATTTTGCTACCAAACGTTTCAACCTTGGTCTGATGAATACCATCGACTATATTACCACGCAAAGTAAATTGTTCAGGGCCCAGATTGACAAGGTTTCTGCGCAATACGATTATATATTTAAAATGAAATTACTGGAGTTCTACAGGGATCAAAAGATATCGCTGTAGCGCTGTCCAGGAAATAAACTGCTTTATGAAGAAAAAGACACTTTACTGGCTCATAGGCATACTCGGTTCACTTATTGTTCTACTACTTATCCTGAAAAAAGCAGGTGTTATTGGTAAGGAAGAAGGTATTAAAGTCGCTACAGAAAAAGCTGGCCGCAAAAACATTATCGAAGTGGTAACTGCCAGCGGAAAAATTTACCCCGAAGTAGAAGTTAAAGTTAGCTCCGACGTTTCCGGTGAAATTACAGACCTCCTGGTACAGGAGGGGGACAGCGTAAAAAAGGGCCAGGTACTGGCACGCATATACGCAGATATTTATGGGTCCATGGTGGATAAGGCTGCTGCTTCCGTAAGTCAGTCGCAAGCCCAGCTGGCCAACACCACCGCCGCGCTCAACTCTTACAAAGCCCGTCTGGATCAGAATAAAGCAGCTTATAACCGCAACAAGGAACTGCTGGATCAGAAAGTAATATCCAGGTCTGAATTTGAAACCGCCGAAGCGGCCTACCTGGCATCCCTGGCGGATTACAATGCCGCGTTGCAGCAAATCAACAGTAACAAGTACGCTGTTGCCAGCGCCCAGGCCAACCTCACAGAGGCGAACAAGAACCTGGGCCGTACTACCATCAACGCCCCGATGGGTGGGATCGTTTCCCTGCTTTCCGTTAAGAAAGGGGAGCGCGTGGTGGGTACTGCGCAAATGACCGGTACGGAAATGCTGCGTATCGCGGATATGAATGCTATGGAGGTACAGGTGGATGTGGGAGAAAACGATATCCCTAAGGTAAAGTACGGAGATACCGCCATCATTGAAGTAGACGCTTATAACAACCGTAAATTTAAAGGGATCGTTACCCAGATTGCCAGCAGCAGCAAAGGCGCGGCTACGGCTACCGCTGCTACCAGCAGCGCGGAGCAGGTAACTAACTATATTGTACATATCAGGATCCTGGCGGAGAGTTATGCGGATCTCATGACCGCTACCAGCGGCGGCCGGAAAATTTATCCTTTCCGCCCGGGAATGAGCGCCAGCGTGGATATACAAACAAGGCACGTCAACAACGTACTGGCAATACCTATCAACGCGGTAACTACCCGCGACCAGGACACTGTCAAAGGGGAGAAGAAAGTACAGGATAACACGACTCCCGGCTCCTCCGAAAGCACCAAACCTGAGCTGAATGAAGTGGTATTTGTGCTGCAGAAGGATATGACGGTTAAGATGGTGAAGGTGACTACCGGCGTACAGGATGATACGAACATTGAAATCCTTTCCGGCTTAAAAGAAGGAGATGAGATTATTACGGCGCCTTATTCCGCTGTTTCGCGTACCTTATCCAATGGTAAAAAGGTGAAGGTAGTACCGAAAGCCCAGCTGTTTGAAGGCACGCAGAAGTAAGTCCGCTAACACATAACCTATTGGAAGCCGCGCCTTTGGTGCGGCTTCATCGTTTTCAATAGCCTCAATTTCCTTACATTGCGTAAAAATTCGCGTAGTGAGTAAGGATAAAAGCATAGGTATTATCGGCGGTGGTAGCTGGTCTACCGCGCTGGCCAAGATTCTGACCGACAACGGTCACCGCATTAACTGGTGGATCCGCAATGAGGATACCATCCGGCATTTGCAGCTCCGTCATCATAACAAGCATTACCTGACTTCTGTATATTTTGATACCAACCTGCTGGAACTGAGCAGCGACCTGGAGTATATTGTTGGCGCCAGCGATCAGCTGGTATTGTCCGTACCGTCGGCCTTCCTGGAAGACGCCTTGCGGGAGCTGCCGGAGAATGCCTTTGAAGGTAAGGAAGTAATTTCTGCTATTAAGGGTTTGGTGCCCAGTACCAATACGCTGATTAATAATTATATGGCGGAGCGGTTCCATGTGCCGCTGGATCGTTATTTCACGATTACGGGGCCTTGTCATGCGGAGGAGGTGGCGAATGAGAAGTTGTCGTATCTCACCTTTTCCGGCGTAATTCCCGATAAGGCGCAGGCGATTGCGGATAAGTTCACCAACAGCAATTTGCAGACGGTGGTGAATACGGATGTGATTGGCGTGCAGCTGGCGGCGGTGCTGAAAAATATTTATGCGTTGGGCGCCGGTATTGCGCATGGGTTGGAGTATGGGGATAATTTTTTGAGTGTGTTTATTACGAATTGTTTTGGGGAGATGCAAACGTTCCTGAAGCAATACGAGACCATCCATGCTGCGGAGGAAGGGATTGAGAGTACGGCGCATAATTACAGTGCCAGCGCTTACCTGGGCGATTTGTTGGTTACCTGTTACTCCCTGCACAGCCGGAACAGGACGTTTGGGAATATGATTGGAAAGGGGTATTCGGTAAAGGCGGCTCAGCTGGAATTGAATATGATTGCGGAAGGGTATTATGCGAGCAAGTGCCTGCATGAAATGAACCGGGAGATAGGGGCTTATATGCCGGTAGCGCAGGCGGTGTATGCTATTTTATGGCAGCAGTTGCATCCTACGGAGGCGTTTATGGCGTTGGAGAAGGGGTTTATTTAAAGCCTTTTTATTTACACTTATCCATTCAAAACAGTCTTAAATCCATTCAAATCAGTCTTAAAAAAAATGCGGGAGGCAGACGTCTCCCGCGTACAAAAATAACTCCATGATGGATCCCTCCACCTGGAATGTTCAGATGTATAGATTTAAGTAATTTTATTCGTCTTCGTAATCGTCATAGCTATCTGCGCCTACCTTCATAATCGCTTTGACATTCGGGAAATATTGTTTGATGATCCAAACCACTCTCGCAAAATAAGTATCACTTAGCATGGGGCCGTCGTAATACTCGACTTCATTCGTGATGTCAGAAATAATGTATTCAGTTGGTGTGGTGCTTCCGTTCAGAGAAACCTGAAATCTTCTTTCTTTTGCCACTTTTCGCAGTACCACCTTATTGGGTACTCCATCTACTTTGAATGTACAAGAGATATTCCGCATGTAACACTGGTTTTTGAAGTTAAATGGAGGGGCAGGTCCCCGTTAATGTTGATGATTGCTTTCCATAGAATTTTTATCATTTTGGTGCTTTGGCTATTCCGCTGCACCAAAATTATTACCGTTCGGACAAATTTTCTGTAATGTGAAACATATGCTGTCATAATTATTATAATTGTGAAATAATAACCCTATCTCAACGCATTCTGTAATACAAAGTAAAGATTTATGTTTACAACAAACCTTTACTAGATGTTAACGACTACCCGGATTAACGAATGATTTACAAAATACCTGGTTGAGCGGGGTTGGCGCTACCAAATTCCTCAGTTGTTGTGCTGATTTTGTGGAAAAAATTCTACATTTTCTGAAAGAGGTCAGCCAGAATACTGGCTAAACCCTATGGATTAATATTTGAAATAGTAGCGGTGTACGGCTGTAATCTAGTAAAACGAAAAAAAAATTGTGGAACATGACCAGAACATTGCTATTTGTTACATCCTTTCCTCCCAGGGAATGCGGGATCGCTACCTTCTCCCAGGACCTCATTAACGCGATGGAAAAAAGCTTCTCCGGTAAACTGGAAATAGAAGTTTGCGCATTACACGAAGCCGGTAAACAGTTAACCTACACTAACCCTCAGGTGACTTACACGCTTAACCCATTTGACATTGACAGTTGTGTGGCCTTTGCCCATGAAGTGAATGCAAACAGTAAAATTGACCTCATCGTATTTGAACATGAATTCGGATTATGGGGTGGCGAATACGGCCACAACCTGCTGGGGATGCTTTCCCTGCTGGACAAGCCCTTTGTAATCCGTTTTCACACCGTATTACCATATCCTGACCCCAAATGCACGAAGGTGGTAAGCCTTATCAGTGCGCTTGCGGCCAAAGTGCTGGTAATGACAAAAGCTTCCGCCAAACTCCTGGAGGAAGTGTACCATGTACCTGCATCCAAAGTAGAGCATATCCCTCACGGAACGCATGCGCATATCGTGGATGATATCGACGCGCTGAAAAGACAGTACGACGTACAGGGAAGAACTGTCCTCAGCACTTTTGGCCTGTTATCAGAAAATAAGGGGATCGAAACCGGGATCAAAGCAATGGCGGAGATCGTAAAACACGAGCCTAATGCACTGTATCTGATCCTAGGTAAAACACACCCGGTGGTATATAGCCACCAGGGTGAAAAATACCGGGAATACCTGCAAGACCTGGTAAAAGAATACGGCCTGGAAAACAATGTCAGGTTCGTTAACAGCTACCTGTCGCTCAATACCCTGCTGGATTACCTGTCGCTCACAGATATATACCTGTTCACCTCCAAAGACCCGCACCAGGCGGTTAGCGGCACTTTCGTATATGCCATGAGCGCCGGCTGCGCCGTGATCTCTACGGAGTTCGTACAGGCCAAGGAAATGCTGGACGAAAGTTGCGGCTGCCTGATCGATTTCAATAACCATGAACAGCTGGCCGCCGCGGCTATCAAGTTGATTTCCAACCCGGAGCTGCGCCAGACCATGAGCCAGAATGCGATCGAAAAGACCCGCAGCTCCATCTGGGAAAACGTGGCGATCGCTCATATGGGTGTGATCAGCGAAGTATTTGCGGAAGACAAGCCACTGCTGCCCAACCTGCCGCCTCCTTACCTGGACCATATCGACCGCCTCACCACCGAATTCGGTATGCTTCAGTTCTCCAAATACGACACGCCGGACCCGGAATCAGGCTACACGCTGGACGACAACGCCCGCGCCCTGATCGCCATGTGTATGTACATGAAGGAACTGCAGCCCAGCAGCTTTGTTTACAGCCTCTGCCGCAGGTATATCGACTTTATACGCTATTGCCAGAAACCTTCCGGAAAATTCCTTAACTATGTAGATTTCGACGGGACTTTCTCCCCGATGAACGACGAAGTGAACCTGGAAGATGCCAACGGCCGTACGATCTGGGCATTGGGATATGCCCTCTCTAACTATAAACACCTGCCCTTCGATATCCTTCAGGAGCTCAATTCCATCTTCAGGCCCTGCCTTAAATGGATGGAAAGCCTGAAATCGCCGCGAGCTATCGCATTCGCTATCAAAGGGTTATATTATTTCCGCCAATACCGCCGCAGCGATATTACGGAAGACATTGTTCGTACATTAGCATTCAGGTTGCAGCAGGCTTACAACCAGGAAGCCGACGGTAACTGGAAATGGTACGAATCCTACCTTACCTATGGTAATGCCGTACTGCCGGAAGCGATGATGATGGCATGGCAAATTACCGGGGATGAAAGGTGCCGGAAAACCGCCGAGGAAAGCATGCACTTCCTTTGGCACAAAACCTGCAATAACAATCACATGAAGATGATCAGCAACAAGTCATGGTACCACCGCTCCGATGCGGAAATCGCCGAAGGCGGCGAGCAACCCATCGAGGTGGCCTATACCATGCTGGCGCTTCATACATTTTATAATATCACAAAAGATCCTTCCTGCCTGGAGAGGTCACGACTGGCTTTCAGCTGGTTTTTAGGTAACAACCACCTGAAACAGCTGGTTTACAATCCCCTTACATACGGTTGCTACGATGGCTTGGAAACAAATAATGTCAACCAAAACCAGGGCGCGGAGTCAACCGTCTGTTACCTGATGGGCCGTCTGCTCATGGAGGAATGGAATAAACATAAGTATGTTACATCGAAACAAGACAACAGCATGGAACCGGCCAGAGTCGGTTTCAACTGAAGAGAGAAAAACAGGACAACATATCCTGATTATAGACGATGAACCTGACATTTGCAGGTTACTGCAACTCAGTCTTGTTAGGCATGGCTATTCCGTAAAATACGTTCATGCCCTGCGCGACGGGATGCAGTACCTGCAAACCTATAAACCTGACCTGCTGTTCCTGGATATACACCTCCCGGATGGTTCAGGATTGGATGCATTGCCCGTAATCAAAGGTATTATTCCAACGTTACCGATCATTACCATCAGCGCCTATGATAATGAAATGGAGAAACAAAAGGCATTGACTACCGGCGCATCTTTTTTCCTGGCCAAACCGTTCAACGTTAAAAGCGTGGATGAACTGCTTGGTAAGTTAAAAAGTTAGTAGTCCAAATTATTAATGATTAAATTCGATAGCTGTTCCCACAAAACTATATGAATCCAGTATGAGAAATATTCTGATAATAGATGACGAAATCAACATCTGTACGTTGCTGAGCAAGTTTCTTACGAAGCACGGATTTGCTGTTGAAACCACGATGACCGGTACGTCCGCGCTCAAGATGATGAAGGAAAAACCTTTTGATCTTGTGCTGTGCGATTACCGGCTCAAAGACACAGACGGTGCGCAGTTGCTCCAGGATATTCGCCAGATAAATCCTAATACGATTGTAATTATCATCACCGGTTATACGGACGTTCGCGTAGCCGTGGAGATGGTGAAAAACGGAGCATACGACTACCTGTCAAAACCATTGTATCCGGATGAAATCCTTAATCTCGTACATAAGGCATTCGCACACAAGGAAGCGGAACAGGAAAGACGCGCGTCCCAGCCGGTAGAAGCAGGCAACGAGGCGGAAGCCCGCGAAACCCTGCTGCAGCGCAATCAGAACGATAAAAATGATAAATACGTTTACGGGGAAAGCGCTAATTCGCAGGAGCTGATCCGCCAGATCAAACTGGTTGCGCCCACTGACTACAGTGTGATCATCTTCGGGGAAACCGGTACCGGTAAGGAATCCGTAGCGCACCTGATCCACTACCACAGCAAGCGCGCCGAACAACCTTTCGTGGCGCTGGACTGCGGCAGCCTTTCAAAAGAACTGGCCGCCAGCGAGCTTTTCGGGCATGAAAAGGGCGCGTTTACCGGCGCTATCAATACCAAGATTGGCGCTTTTGAACAGGCGCAGGGCGGTACGCTCTTCCTGGATGAGATTTCCAACCTGTCGTATGATATCCAGGTAGCGCTGCTGCGCGTACTCCAGGAAAAAGTGATCAGAAGGGTTGGCAGCCTCAAGGAAATACCCATTGACGTACGCATCATCGTCGCTTCCAACGAAAAATTATCTGAATCCGTACAGCGAGGCAAATTCAGGGAAGACCTGTTCCACCGCTTCAACGAATTCACTATTTACATCCCGCCATTAAGAGAACGCCAGGCCGACCTGCCGCTGTTTGTAGAGGCATTCGTTAGCCAGGTTGAAAGAGAACTGGATAAAACCTGTGGCAGCATTTCGCCTGAAGTATGGGAATGCTTCCGCCAGTACAACTGGCCGGGTAATATCCGCGAACTTAAAAACGTAATTCGCCGCGCCTGCCTGCTGACGCCGGAAAGAGAAGAGATTACCATGGCTGCGCTGCCGCTGGAAATGAAAGAATCCTTTAACCAGCCGGCAGAAGAAATGCCGGTAGCAGGCGAAATATCTTCCATCCTCTCCAATGAAAATGATCTGAAGTCCGTAGCCTTACAGGCGGAGTACAACAAGATCATCAATGTGCTGAAAGAGGTGAAGTACAATAAAACAAAAGCAGCTCAGCTGTTAAACATCGACAGGAAAACCCTGTATAACAAACTGCGGCTGCTGAATATAAATTACTAAAACCTGTACGCAGGTTTTATGGCGCAATGGGTAAAGTAATAGTGAAAGCTGTTCCTTTACCCATTTCACTTTCTACGTGAATGGTGCCTTTGTGATTGAGCAGGATATTCTGGGTACTCGTCAAACCCAAACCGGTGCCTTTGGCTTTGCTCGTGTAAAAGGGATCAAACAAGCGCCCCTGCTGCTCTTCCGGGATACCGGGCCCGTTGTCTGAAATTTTTATCACCGCCTTATCGTGTATCCGTTTGGTGGAAATGGTAAGCACGCCTTTGCCCGGCGTCATAGCCTCAATCGCATTGATCACAATGTTCAGGAATGCGATCACTACTTTCTCTTCATCAGCAACTACCTTGATGGTTTCATTTTCCAGCTGCAGTTCCAGGCTGATTTCATTGAGCTTCATTCGATCCCTGGAAAGCGCCAGGGTATTATTCAACAGCCTGTCAAGGCTCACTGCCGATGCATGCAGTTCCATCATACGGGTGCTGTGCAGCAGTTCCGTGATCAGTTGGTTGATGCGGGTACAATTTCTCTCAATTATATCGGTGTACAGCATGGCATCTTCACTGGCAGCTACAGCGGGATCGTCCTTAAACTGGCTAACGGCAAGGAGTATATTGGTCAGCGGGTTGCGGACTTCGTGCGCAATTACCCGGGCGATGCGGCCGGTGATTACGAATTTTTCCTGGTGTTGTTTTTCCTGCTCTTCCCGTTTCCGTTCGGTGATATCCTGTATTACACAGAGGAATATCTGCGCCGCCTCATCCAGCATGACCGCGTTTATCTGCACAACCAGCTTTTGATTATCGCTGGTTTTGAAATCGTATTCCCTGGATGCTTCGCCCTCCTCGCAAATATGTTCAATGAAATTGTCGCTCTGCTCCTTGTTCGCAAAAAGGTCGCGAAGGTGCTTGTTTAGCAATTCTTCTTTACGGTATTTAAGCGTTTTAAGCGCGGCGGGATTGGCGTCGATGATGTTTTTATTGCAGTCGGCAAGGAGTATAAGGTCATGTGCTTTTTCAAAAATACCAAAGTACTTTTTCTCACTTTCTTCAATGGTGCGCAGGTGGCTGTATTCATCGAGCGCATAACGGATACTTCTTTCCAGCAGGTCGGCCGTGATATCTCCTTTTACAAGGTAGTCGTAAGCTCCGGCCTGCATGGCTTCCCGGTCGATCGCGTAATCGCCTTTACCGGTAAGCATGATCACCGGCGCCTGGAAGTCCAGCTCCTGGAAGTAGTGGAGAATATCCAGCCCGGTAAAAGGGCCCAGCCGGTAGTCTACCAGGTAAACATCATGGGCTCTCCGGTTTATGGCTGCCTTCCCTTTATCAAACGTAGGCGCCCATTCCAGCTTGTACTGGCCGGGAGAGATGTCGTGTAATAATTCATTGACTAGAAAGAAATCATCCTCATCATCGTCAATCATAAGTATGTTAACAGGAAACTCACTCATCGCGGTAGCAGGTAATATTTCAGGCATTTAATAACATGCAGGTTCACAGCAAGAACGATGCTAAGCTTTATGTTGCTCGGCAAATTCTTCACTTTTTAGCTGCTGGATCAGGGGGAGGATCACCGTAAATGTGGCGCCTTTGTCGGGGTAACCGTTTGCCATGATAAAGCCATGGTGACTATCTACTATTTTCTTGCAGATGGCAAGCCCGATGCCGGTTCCGCTGTATTCACTGATGCCGTGGAGGCGCTGGAAGATGAGGAAGATACGTTCGGCATAGGTCTGGTCAAAACCTATCCCGTTATCCTCAATCCTTATCCTGCAATATTGTTCCTGCCAGTGATTTTCCTTGACGAAGCCCAGGTCCTCACCGGACACCACCTCATTGTGGACGTTTATATGCAGTTGCCGCTCCGGCTGGGAAAATTTAATCGCATTGGCGATCAGGTTCTGAAACAGCTGGTGGAAAGCGGTAGGGTTACCTTCTATCACCGGCAGTTCATCCACATGGATGACTGCGTTTTTCTCTTCCAGGGTGATTTCCAGGTCGCTGATCACTTCCTGCAGCAGTTCATCCATGTTGACCGGCACAATGCTTTCCGGCACAATACGGCCGGCCCTGGAAAAGGTGAGCAGGTCGTTGATCAGGATCCGCATGCGTGATACGGCTGCCACCATGCGGTCTATCAGCTCGCTGGCATCAGCCGGCAGGTGCTCTTTGTATTTAACCTGCAGCCTGTCGGAGAACGTGGAAATTTTTCGCAGCGGCTCCTGCAAATCGTGGGAAGCCACATAGGCGAATTGTTCGAGCTCCTGGTTGGTCTTATTTAACAGGGAAATATTTTGTTGTAAATCCCTTTGGTAAGATTTCAGTTTGGACTCAATATGATGTTGCAGCCTTACTTCCTTGGTGAGGGTGATGTACGAATAGATGCCGATGGTAATGGCTACCAGCGAGGAGATGAAGATCATGGGTACCCACAGCCCGGAGAAAAAATTAAAGAGTTCTGATTTTTCATGCACCTGGCTTTCCTCAATATGTATCATTTCCCGCACGGTATGGTCAATACGGTCCATCACGCCTTCGCCGGCGAGCACGGTGGCTTTCTCCTCCCGGCTCATCACCGCTTCGGCATTACTGCCCAGGAGCTGTTCGTATTTGAGGGAAAGGAGCTGGCGGAGGGTATCCAGGTGCAGCTGTTGTATTTTGCTGTCAGCGGTTACTTTCCGTAACATCTGGTATTCCTTCTCAATGCGGAGGCTTCTGTCTTTCATGGAAGGATCGAGGAAGGAACTGTCTTTAGTGAGCTTGAAGCCGCGTATAGCGGCCTCAGCCTCCTTCACCTGTTTGGTGATGACTTCCAGTCGTTTGGAGACTTCAATAGCGTGGTTAAGCCTGGCAGCGTTATCCAGGAGGTTTTTTGCAACAAGATAGGAGAAAATCGACGCTGTCACGATAACTGTAAACGCAATGAAAAAACCAATCTGTATTTTCTTGTGTACGGAAAAATGCATATCGTCTTTGTTGTTTACTGCAACGGCATTTGAAGATACTATATCTCCCGGAATTTTTGGCAGGCTGTCATTTGTTTTCATGGCAGATATTGAGCAACAATTTCCACGGTTGGAACGTAAATTTCTACAACCATGGCGGGTTCTGATGTTGAGGGCAGACTAACTGTGCTGGAACGAACTTTGATTTTTCAATAATATATGTTCACCTTTAAACTGTAAGCTATGGCAAATAATCCAAATCCAGACAGGAACAGGGAACCAATTCCTCCTCAGCCGGATAAACCGGCTCCGGACAGGCAGGAGCCAGGAAAACACGAGCCCACTCCCATGCAGCCTCCGCCGGATAAGCCTGAAATAAGGCCTATTCCACAAGAGATCCCGGACCGGCAGACGCCACATCAGCCTGCTGATCCGCAGACGCATTGATTTTGCTTAAGCAAAGCAGTATAAGGGGCAAAGCAGCAAGGATAACAGGTTCCTGCTGCTTTGCCCCTTATACTTTAACGAAAGATGATGTAAGGGACTTTGCTCCCTTACCTTATCCAAATAACAACTGTTCATCCCTGTCCTCGACAGGAATTTTTTGTATGAATTCATCAAAGCCTGAACCGGCATGGTCGCTATAAGCGCCATAGGCGTCCAGTACGAAGCTTTTATCCCCGTCTTTATCTTCCAGTACATACAGCACGGAAGAGTCGGAAGGGTCGGAGTCACCTTCAAATCGATATGTTTTGACAATTAACAGATCTTCCGGATTATATATCTTTTTAGATTCCGGATTTTGCATGCGGCCATGGTCGCTGAGTTTCAATTCATGATCAAAGCCTCTCTCACGCAATTTTTCCATTACTCTTGTCAGTGTTGTCATTTCGCCTGGCTTTTCCATAAAAAAGGGTTTTTGGTTATCCTTAAAAATCCAAAAGTTATGCCGCACCCATTCGTTGGACTTATACAACACATGGTACTATTTGTGTGTTAGTTAACTATAACCAAAAACCTTTAGTTATGAGAGCAATCTGGTCAGGCGCCATCGGATTCGGACTGGTAAACATACCGGTGAAGCTATACAGCGCCACACAGGATAGCCATATCAGCCTGGATATGCTGGACAGCAAAAATATGGGGCATATCCGGTACAAGCGTGTAAATGAAGACACAGGTAAGGAGGTTCCCTGGGAACAAATTGTGAAAGGCTACCTGTACAACGATGAATATGTTGTACTGGAAGATGAAGACTTTGAGGCGGCCAGCCCTAAAAAAAGTAAGGTGATCGAAATATCTTCCTTTGTGGAAGAAAGCGAGATTGACGACATCTACTTCGAGTCGCCCTATTTCATTGAGCCGGCTAAAGGAGGGGAGAAGGCTTATGAACTGCTCCGGCAAACCCTTGAAAAAACGAAGAAAGCAGGGCTAAGCAGCTTTGTGCTGCGTACGGCGGAACACCTGGCCGTCATACGCCCCCGGGAAAACTACCTGCTGTTACAACAGCTGCGTTTTGAAGAAGAACTGAGGTCCGCCGAAGACCTGAACCTGCCTAAAGGCGTAAAGCTGCAGAAAAAGGAACTGGACATGGCGGCCGCACTGGTGAAGGAATACACGGAGAAGTTTGACATCACCGCGTATAAGGACCAGTACAGCGCCGAGCTGATGAAAATCATCAAGGCCAAAGCCAGTGGTAAAAAGCCGGTGGTCAAAAAGCTGCGTGTGGTACATACCAAGAGTAGCGATCTCTTTGACCAGCTCAAGGCCAGTTTGGGTAAATCAGGTAAAAAGAAAGTATCATGACGCTTACAAAGTACAAGGCTAAACGAAATTTCAAAGAAACGACGGAACCCCAGTCCGGTAAGCCCGAAGCGGGTAAGCATATTTTTGTGGTCCAGCGCCACCAGGCTTCCCGGCTGCATTATGACTTCCGCCTGGAGGTAGACGGAGTGCTTAAAAGCTGGGCCGTCCCCAAAGGGCCGTCCCTCAACCCGGCGGATAAGCGCCTGGCGATGGAGGTGGAAGATCATCCGTATGATTATAAAGACTTCCAGGGCGTCATCCCCGAGGGGAACTACGGCGCAGGCAGTGTGTACATCTGGGATAAAGGCACCTACACCCTCCTCAACGATGAGGGGAAAAATTTCGACAAGCAGGCATTACGGGAAATCAAAGCCGGTAACCTCAAAATTGTCATGAAAGGCAAAAAGCTGAAAGGCGAATTTGCCCTCGTGAAAATGAAGACGGCGGAGTCCAATGCCTGGCTGCTTATCAAGCATAACGACAAATACGCGGTGGACGGGTATAACAGTGAGGACTATACGCCACAACGTGTGAAAGACCAGGGAGAGAAATATAAACCCCTCCCCAAAAAAGCCGCTGCCAGGGCTAAAAAATAAGACTGCGTAGCGCGTTTGCCTTTCTGCTATCTTTGCAGGGTTATGGCTAAGGGTCACATTCTTATTATCGATGATGAAGACCAGCTGCGCAAGCTGATGAGCAGGCTGCTGGCACTGGAAGGTTATACCATGCACGAAGCTCCCAACGTGCGTACAGCGCTGAAACTGCTCGAAAAAGAGGAGGTCCAGGTGATCCTCTCTGATGTAAAGCTGCCGGACGGTAACGGTGTGGAATTAGTGCAAACCATCCGCAGTAAGTATCCACAAACTGAGATCATAGTACTCACCGCCTATGGCAATATTGCCGATGGGGTACAGGCCATTAAAAACGGCGCTTTCGACTATATCACCAAAGGCGACGATAACAACCGCGTCCTCCCCCTGGTGAGCAAAGCGATGGACAAAGCGGTGCTGCAATACCGCGTCCGCGATCTGGAAAAAAAATTAAACGGCAAATACAGCTTCGATACCATCCTTGGCAACAGCGAGGAAATCAATGCCGCTGTAGCCCTGGCGCGGAAGGTAGCCATGACGGACCTTACCGTCCTCCTCCTGGGGGAAACGGGTTCCGGCAAGGAGGTTTTTGCCCAGGCTATTCACCAGGCCAGCAGCCGTAACCAGCAGCCCTTTGTGGCCGTCAACTGCAGCGCTTTCGGCAAGGATATCCTGGAAAGCGAACTGTTTGGCCATGTAGCCGGCGCATTTACCGGTGCGGTAAAGGACAAGAAAGGCTTTTTTGAAGAGGCCAGGGGAGGTACCATCTTTTTGGATGAAATAGGGGAGATGCCGGTGGAGCTTCAGGCCAAAATGCTGCGTGTGCTGGAAGTGCAGGAGTTTTATAAAGTCGGGGAGTCCAGGCCCACTAAAACGGATGTACGGGTCATTGCCGCTACGAACCGTCACCTCGAAAAAGAGATAGAGGCAGGCCATTTCCGGTCGGACCTGTTTTACCGCCTCAGCGCCTTCCAGATAGTACTGCCCTCCCTTAACGAACGTAAAAAGGATATTCCGCTGCTGGCGGCCTTCTTCCTGGACCAGGTGGCGCCTAAACTTAACAAGCGCCTCAGCGGCATGACGCCGGCTTTCCTGCAGGCTTTGCAGCAACATTCCTGGAAGGGAAATATCCGTGAACTTAAAAACGTGATCGAAAGGGCAGCCATACTAACGGATACCGATACACTGGATGTGAACGCGCTGCCGTTCGACTTCCGCCAGGATGCCGCGGCGCCTGCCTCCATGCGCCTTGCGGAGGTAGAGAAGTACCACATTTCCCGGGTACTGGCTCATGTCAAAGGCAATAAAACAAAGGCAGCCGAATTACTGGACATCGGTCTAACTACGTTGTACAATAAAATCAAGGAATATAACATCTCCCTATAACAACCACCCCAGCAATACACAGGTGAGTACAATTACCGGGGAAGGGAGCTTGCTGAACAGCAGCAGGGCCAGGGTGGATACCATCACGAGGATATTCACCGGCGATACGGGGATTGCAAAGAAGAGGATAAAGGTGGCCGCCCACATAATGCCCACTACCACGGCGTTGATGCCTTCCAGCGCCCTGTAAATGATCACATATTTTTTCAGGTTGTGCCAGATGGGGAAGAAGAAGAGGACCAGTAACAAGCTGGGGAGGAAGATGGCCACCGGCGCCAGGATACAGCCCAGGAACTGGTAACCCATGCCCAGGTTGCGCATGGCCATGCCTCCTACATAAGCAGATATGGAGAAGGTAGGGCCGGGCAGGGCGCGCATGATCCCTGCTCCCGTCAGCAGCTCTTCGGCCGTCAGGAACTGGGTTTTGGCCCGGAATACGTACTGTTCCAGCATCATGGCAATGAGGATATCCCCTCCGCCGAATACCAGGCTGCCGAAACGATAAAAGTTCTCAAAAAGGTTGAACGGCCGGCGGGTGATCCAGTCGTGCGTACGGGCCACCTCAGACATAAAACCCGCCAGTATGAATAATAGTACAAACAGCCAGATGTTGCCCCATTGGATCTTTTTGGGCTTTTCCGCTATATCGGGGATACGCTTGTTGCTGAAGTTGGTCACAATGCCGCCACCTATGATCAGGGCGGGGAAGGTCCAGGGCGATTTCAGGAAGAAGGCCACCAGCACGGACCCCATCATGATGCAGCAGGTAGCCGTGTTTTTAATACTGATCCTGAATGCCTTGATACTGCCATAGGCCAGGAAGCCTACCGCCATCGGCTGTACGTAAATGAAGATATCCGTATGGAGGGCCTTTTTATCGAAATATTGCAGCAAAAAGCTGAGGGAGCCCATCAGCAGGCAGGCCGGCGTGATCCATATCAGCAGGGTGATAATGGCCAGCAGTACGCCCCCGCGTTTATAACCAATCAGGGTAAGGGTTTGGGAAGACGATGCGCCCGGCAGCAGCTGGCAGAAGGCGTTATATTCCATCAGTTCCTGTTCAGTAACATCTTTACGTTGCTGAACAAATGTTTTCATCATCATTGCCAGATGACCCTGGGGGCCGCCATAGGCAGTAAGACTATGCAGGAGTACTGCTTTCAGGAATGGAATATGACGTAGAATCACAGTTTTAGTTAAGGGTGGTTAGCCTTTGTGATACAATTAACACCGTTAAAATACCACAAAATACAACAGTGTTGCTAATTATTCCAAAGTAGCGGGTTATTACAGGCACGGTACTTGTAATATCCAGCACATTGTATTGTGTTATGGCCTTTTATCCGTTGTGTGCATTTGCATCTGTAGCCGTGTAGCCTCGTAATTATGGGCAGTTAACCTGCTCTCAATAATAACCATATCGAATGTTCGAAAAACCATCGTCTGGACAGTAATAACTCTTCAGATATGCAAGCTTAAAGTCCCGGAAGGTACACACTTTCCGGGGCTTTAAGTTTTATTGCTACTTGCAGATTATTTTTTCAGACCGATTTCGCGGAGGCGTTCATCCAGGTATTCGCCCGCTGTGATGGGTTCGTAGGCAAGCGGATTTTCTTTGGTAACGCAGCTCTCCAGGCTATCCAGCTTCATGTCTGATTTAGGATGCAGGAAGAAGGGGATGGAGTAACGGGAAGTGCCCCACAGTTCGCGTGGCGGATTTACTACGCGGTGCGTGGTGGATTTCAGTTTATTGTTGGTCAACCGTTGGAGCATATCGCCCACGTTTACCACGATCTGCTCCGGCAGCGAGGTAACCGGTACCCAGTTGTTTTGTTTATCGAGGATCTGCAGGCCGTCGGCAGAAGCGCCCACCAGCAGGGTGATCAGGTTGATATCCTCATGCTGTTCGGCCCTGATGGCTGATTTAGGTTCTTCTTTAATAGGAGGGTAGTGGATGGCTCGCAGGATGGAGTTGCCATTGTGGATTTTATCGTCGAAATAATGCTCATCCAGGCCGAGGTAGAGCGCAATAGCCTGCAGCAGGTAGCGGCCGGACTGCTCGAAGCCGCGGTAGGCTTTGAAGAAGGTGGGCGTAAATGCCGGCACTTCGTCTACCTGTACGTTAGGCGGGTAATGTTCCACGGTAGGGTCGTTATCCTCCACTGTTTGCCCGAACTGGAAGAACTCCTTCAGGTCCGGCGCTTCGTAGCCTTTCGCATGTTCCTTCCCGAAGCTGGTATAGCCTCTCTGGCCGGCCAGTTCAGGAATTTCGTATTTGTGTTTTATATCGAACGGGAGTTTAAAAAACTCCTGCACGTATTTGTACAGGTCAGCGATCAGATCATCAGGAATGCCGTGGTTTTTAACGGCCACAAATCCTACTTCTTCATAAGCTTTGCCCAGTTGCTGTACAAAGGCAGCCTTGCGACTGGCGTCGCCTGACGTAAAGTCCGCGAGGTCCACGGAGGGAATGGAGTGGGTAATTGCCATATTGCTATTGTTTTGGAGTGGTAAAGGTAGCAAATCCTTACCACATGGAATCCGGCCCCGGGATTGGCGGGGCCGGTAATATGGCTATTTATTGAACCAGGCAGTTTCCTGCGGAGTAATGTCGGTAACGGCGTAGCGGTCAATCTTATTGATCAGCATTTCATCCATGATGTCCACCAGGTTTTTATAGCTGGCGCCTTTATCGGCCTTGATGAGTACCATCAGTTCGTTGGAATGGTACTTTTCCATGACCGCCGCTTTCTTGTTGATAACTATATCCCGGATGCCGTTTTTATTGGCGAAAGAGGACCGGCGTATTTCCGGGTTGGCGTCCGTGCCTTCGTACCAGGCCACCTGGTTATTGGGGCCAAGGATGACCGTTAAGGCCTTTGATTCCCCCAGCTTCATGGGTTCGCCATCTTCCCGGGGCATGAGGAGCTGCAGGTTTCTGGGCTGTGCCATGGTGGTTGTCAGCATGAAAAAGGTGATCAGCAGGAAGCCAAGATCCACCATGGGCGTCATGTCCACGCGGGTAGATTTTTTAATGCTTCTTCTTTTGCCATCGCGCCGGTTGCCGGATGTAGTGTTAATTTCAGCCATTGTATAACAGTTTAGTATAAACGAAAAATGGTTGAAAGCGCCTTCATCAGTAAGATGCGATGTGGCGGAGATTCCATACATAGGGGGCAAAAAAAAACTCCCGCGGTGTGCGGGAGTTGAGGAATATTATATGCGTCCACTACTAGAACTCTGCGTTCTTCGGCGTACGTGGGAAAGGAATCACGTCCCTGATGTTGGTCATACCGGACACGAAGAGTACCAGTCGCTCAAAGCCCAGTCCGAAGCCGGAGTGCGGGGCAGTACCGAAGCGGCGGGTATCCAGGAACCAGCTGAGTTCTTCTACCGGCACATGCATTTCTTCCATGCGTGCCACCAGTTTCTCGTAGTTTTCTTCGCGCTGGCTGCCGCCTACAATTTCGCCGATGCCGGGGAAGAGGATATCCATCGCTCTCACCGTCTTACCGTCTTCGTTCAGCTTCATGTAGAAGGACTTGATCTCTTTCGGATAGTCGGTAAGGATCACCGGTTTCTTAAAGTGTTTTTCCACGAGGTAGCGTTCGTGTTCGCTCTGGAGGTCGGCGCCCCAGCCTTCGATGAGGTATTGGAATTTCTTGTTTTTGTTAGGTTTGCTATCTTTCAGGATGCTGATCGCTTCCGTATAGGTCAGGCGCATAAACTCGTTGTTGACAACGAATTCCAGTTTTTCGATGAGGCCCATTTCGGAGCGTTCTGCCTGCGGTTTTGTTTTCTCTTCTTCGGCGAGGCGGGTAGCGAGGAACTCGAGATCTTCCCGGTTATGTTCCAGCGCGTAACGGATCACGAACTTGATAAACTCTTCCGCGAGGTTCATGTTATCTTCCAGTTCATAGAAGGCCATTTCCGGCTCAATCATCCAGAACTCAGCCAGGTGGCGGGCGGTGTTGGAGTTTTCGGCGCGGAAGGTAGGTCCGAACGTATAGATATCGCCCAGTGCCATAGCGCCCAGTTCACCTTCCAGCTGGCCGGAAACGGTGAGGTTGGTAGAGCGGCCAAAGAAGTCTTCCTTATAGTCGATTTCCCCGCTTTCAGTGCGTGGCGGCTGGTTTAAGTCCAGCGTGGTTACGCGGAACATTTCGCCGGCGCCCTCTGCGTCGGAAGCGGTGATGATAGGCGTGTGGAGGTACACAAAGCCTTTTTCCCGGAAGAACTGATGTACGGCAAACGCCAGGGAGCTGCGCAGGCGAAAGATAGCGCCGAATGTGTTGGTGCGGAAACGTAGGTGTGCGATTTCGCGCAGGTATTCGAGGCTGGGCCTGTTTTTGAGCTGCAGCGGATATTTTTCCGGATCGCAATCGCCCAGGATGGTCAGGGATGCGGCTTTCAGCTCTACCCGCTGGCCTTTGCCCAGGGAAGGAATTATTTCGCCCACTGCGCTGATAGCAGCGCCGGTGGTGATGCGCTTCAGCGTGGCAGGGTCTGTATGCTCGGTATCTATTACTACTTGCAGATTATTATTGGTAGAGCCGTCATTTAAAGCTATAAACTGATTGTTGCGGAAAGACCGCACCCAACCCTTTACTGTAACTTCATAGTTAGTCCTGTCGTCTGCCAGGATCTGTTTAACTTTTACCCTTTGGCTCATAATAAATAAATTTTAGGAGTGCAAAAATAAGCGGAATTCTCCATAGTGCATAACCCGGTTACCTGCAATTAGCGCCGGAAATGCAAGGCGGCTTTTCCCAAGGAAATGTTAAAAAAGCACTTAAAATGGCTGCAATCTAGCGGCAACAAGGAAAGGAGAGGCTAACAGGGGGCAAATTTTTTTGGATAATTATGAAAGTTGTTTTAATCTTGCGGTATAATCTGTCTGATTAAGTCCAAAATTACCACCTTCATCAGCAGTTCCTGAACTCAACATTCCCTATCAAATTTAATAATCAAATTAAATTTATTGACTCAAAACAATTATTTGTAATTGGTGCGTGTTGGTATGCAGTGGTACCCGCCTCACATGACTTCTAAAATTTGACAATTCCGATGATGTACGACATCTTACAATTGAACGACATGCTCGTTCCAGAACTGCTTGACATAGCAGAGAAACTGGACGTTCCAAACGCAAAAAAACTGAACAAACAAGACCTTATCTA
This sequence comes from Chitinophaga sp. CB10, assembly GCA_001870995.2. Classification (GTDB taxonomy): domain Bacteria; phylum Bacteroidota; class Bacteroidia; order Chitinophagales; family Chitinophagaceae; genus Chitinophaga. Next base: position 10,317 of record MLAV02000003.1, on the reverse strand, counting down.
CAAGATTCTTGATAAACAAGCTGTAATGGCTTCTGCAGATAACCCAGCAAACGGAGAAGAGAAAAAAGCACGCAAACGTAAACCAGTAAAAAAAGAAGAAGAGCACGTAGCTGAAGAACCTCACCATACTGAAGAAAAACCTGCAGCAAAGAAACCAGCGAAAAAGGCCACTACAGGCAAAAGCAAGGAAACCGAAGATAACTCCGAACCCGCTCCGAAACCGAAAATTAAAAACTTTGATATAGACCTCGACAGCATTCCTTCCCTCACCTTCGATGACGATGATGATATCATCATTCCTTCGTTCACGGAAGATATGCAGGAAGAAGAGGAAGAAGTAATACCGGCGCCGGTTGCGGAAGAAGAAGAGGAAGAATTACAGGATGAGGATGATGATTTCGTGATGCCTGAAGAACCTGATACAATCGCGCCTGCAGCGCAGAAGAATAAATTCAGCAACAAGAAAGAGCCCGTATTCAATATCGAATTCGATGGCGTGATTGTTAGCGAAGGCGTGCTGGAAATGATGCCTGACGGCTATGGTTTCCTCCGCTCCTCCGATTATAACTACCTGAGTTCTCCGGATGATATCTACGTATCTCCGTCCCAGATAAAATTGTTCGGTCTCAAAACCGGCGATACCGTTAAAGGTTCGGTACGCCCTCCGAAAGAAGGTGAAAAATATTTCGCCCTCCTGAAAGTGGAGACCATCAACGGTAAATCCCCGGAAGAAGTACGCGACCGTGTACCTTTCGATTACCTCACCCCGCTGTTTCCTTTCGAAAAACTGCGCCTGACCACCACGTCCAATAACTACTCCACCCGTATTATGGATATGTTTACGCCAATCGGTAAAGGGCAACGTGGTCTGATCGTAGCGCAACCGAAAGTGGGTAAAACCATGCTCCTGAAAGAAGTGGCCAACGCCATCGCTACCAACCATCCTGAAATTTACCTGATGGTGGTACTGATCGACGAACGTCCGGAAGAGGTGACCGATATGGAGCGCAGCGTAAAGGCAGAAGTCATCGCTTCTACCTTCGACGAGCCGGCAGAAAAACACGTGAAAGTTTCCGCTATCGCCCTGCAGAAAGCAAAACGCCTGGTAGAATGCGGTCATGATGTGGTGATCCTGCTTGACTCCATCACCCGTCTGGCACGTGCGCACAACACCGTGGCCCCTGCCTCCGGTAAGGTATTGAGCGGTGGTGTGGAAGCCAACGCCATGCAGAAACCTAAACAATTCTTCGGTGCGGCGCGTAAAATCGAGAACGGTGGCTCACTGACCATCCTCGCTACTGCGCTGATCGACACCGGTTCCAAAATGGACGAGGTGATCTTCGAAGAGTTCAAAGGTACCGGTAACATGGAGCTGCTGCTGGATCGTAAGCTGGCTAACAAACGTATCTTCCCGGCCATCGATGTATCTGCATCTTCTACCCGCCGCGATGATCTGCTGCTGGATAAAGACTCCCTGAAACGTATCCATATCCTCCGTAACCACCTGGCAGATATGAATACCGACGAGTCCATGCACTTCATGCTGCAGCATATGCGCGGAACCAAGAACAACGAAGAGTTCCTGATCTCTATGAACGGATAGGATCAATAGGTTATTGATAATAAAAACGGCGGTGAAGTAATTCACCGCCGTTTTTTATTTATCATCAGGGATCATGGGAGTGCGGCGCGCCGGCGCGCCACATGCTATGCGCTCTGCCTCCCGCCATAAACCCTCCCACCCCAAAACAAAACAGCCGCCTCAAACGAGACGGCTGTTCCTATTACCATAAAATTTTCACATAAAGTCACGTGGTAACTACTAGAACAGGAAGTTAACACCCAGGGAGAACTGCTGTGTGAACTGCACACCGAAGTCGCTGAAGTTAGTTTTAACACCTGTAGCTTCGTCTTTCTTCTGTTGGAACTGGTAACCGATACCACCGAACATACCTTCCACCATGAAGTGTTTGGTTACGAAGTAAGAGATACCTGGCTGTACGTTTACATTAAACTTGTTGTAGCTGTAAGTTTTAACATCCGCTACTTTTTTGTTACCGAAGCCATAAGATGCATTACCTTCAGCAAAGAACGCAAATTTGGAATCACCCAGCATGTGGTAGTTACGAACAAAGATACCAGGGTTGATATCCAGCGTTTTAGTCTTTACATCAGCTGTATTCTTTTCGAAACCGAAGTTTGTTCCTACGAACACACCCAGTACCCAGTTGCTGTTCAGTGCATAACCTACTTTAGGGCTAATACCGAAAGAAGTGCTGGTATTTTTCTTGTCAGCATCTTTCACTTTTTCAGAAGAGGAGATAACATTAACATTACCGCCCAGTAAAATATCGCCTTTGGAGATTTGCGCTTTTGCTACCTGGGTGCCGAACAGAGCTGCTGCGGCAATTACAATCAACTTTTTCATCTTTCGTTAATTTAAATATTCATTAAAACTGTGCTTCCTATCTTAATTTTTTTCTACATACCTTGGCGGCTGATTCTGGTCGATTGCAATACGATATTGGTCTGACTATTTGACTTTTTCGTTTCGCGGGTCAAATGTACGGGCAAAAACTATTCAACCAAATTTTTTTGTTAAGAAATTGTTACGTATCCTTCGCGCACTCGTATTAATTCATACTGCCACAATCGGCTTAAAATCGTGGAAATGCAATAGGGTAGGGTATTTTGACTGTGTCAACTTGTTTTAATGCTCTCCGTGAAGCCGGGTTAACAACTCCTTTTTTCTTCTTTCCGAGATATCCAAAGTTTGCCCGTTTTGCAGGACCGCCCGGGCGCCATCCCCGGAAAGTCGCGCCACTGCCGACAAACGCACTATTTGGGTATTATTTAACTGATAGAATCTTAAACCGGAAAATAACTCCAGGTAGTACCTAAAGGAGCCCGCGGCTGCAACGGCACGTCCATCGCGCAGGTAAAAAACGGCCTGGTCATCGGCCGACTCGAAGAATTCAATCTCTCCCAAAAAAATCACCTGCTCCTGGTTATCCTTATCCGCAATGATCACCTGCCAGTGATGGTGTTGCTGGGAATTGAAATTCTCCATCAGCACCTGGTAGCGGCGGGTAACCACCTTTTCCTCCACCCGGCGCACCACCGTACCAACCGCCTGCAACAAGCTTTCCTTATCCACCGGCTTCAGTATCAACTCCACCTCGCTCAAACGTATAATCTGCAAAAACTTCTTTTCAAAAGCCGTTACAAAAATAGCTTCAAAGCTCAGCTCCGCCTGCGTGGCCGCCAGGATGTCGAACCCCGTGCCATCCGGCATCTCCAGGTCCAGGAATACCAGCTGCGGCCGATGCTCCCGGATACGGGCAATACCATCTGCACAGTCGGTAGCCATAGCCGCTATCTCAACGAACGGGCAATATTTTTCCAGCATCAGTGCAATAATGTCCCTGCTGTTCCGCTCATCGTCTATAATAACTGCTTTTACCATATTTGAGAATTCTAACATTTACGAATACACTTAGAGTTGAGGGATCAGGATGCGGATCAGGGTGCCGCTGTTGCATTCCTGTTCTACCGACTTATCGATCACCTCAATCTGTATTTCCGTGTTGTACATCTTGTTTAGCAGGTCCGCCCTGTTCTGGCTGATTTCCATGCCGGACGACTGGTGGTGCTTCGGCAGGCTGCGCAGCGCCCGGGCCCGGGTAATGCCAATCCCGTTATCCTCTACAATACATTCCAGCATATCCGGCTCAATCTGCGTAAAGCGGATGGAAAGCTTGCCCAGCGTCTGCCTCGGGTTGGTCATCCCGTGCTTTACAGCGTTTTCCACATAGGGCTGCAGCAACATCGCCGGAATTTCCAGCTCGGCGGTGGCTATCTCGGGATCTACGATCACCTCGTATTCCATCCGGTTTTCAAAGCGCATTCTTTCCAGGCCAAGATAAGTATTCAGATAGGTTATTTCATCTGCCAGGGAGATAAAATTCCGCCGGGAAAAATCAAGCGTCTTCCGGATCAGGAAAGAAAAATCAGAGAGGTACTTCTGCGCAAATTCAAAGTCCCGCTGCATGACGAACAACTGGATCGAGTTCAGGCAGTTGAAAATAAAATGCGGATTTATCTGCGCCCGTATAGCCTTCAGCTCTATCTCCGTGAGCTTTTTCACATACTCCGTTTCCAGCTGGATCTTGCGCTGCTCTTCCAGTTCCTGCTTTTTCCGCAGTATCTCCGTGGTTTGTTCTTTCACCAGCTCTTCCAGCTGCTCATTCAGCTTGCGTTGCAGCTCCTTGTTCTTATTCAGTTGTTTGATCAGCATCTCCTGGGTGCGGGTGCGCTCCATATGCACCAGCTTATTCCGGTAGCTGAGGCCGGCCAGTACAAAGAAGGCCTGCAGCAGGATGCCGCCGATCAGCAGGATGGTAGGCGCGGATAACTCGCCCAGCGCGCCTACTAACCCCAACGGGCGTACGTGGATCAGGAAGGAGCCCAAACAGGCCAGGTACAGGCATACGGAGCCGAAGAGGAAAAATTTCACCAGCGGATGATGCTGCGATCTCCTGGCCAGCGCTATGAAAATGGCCAGCAGCGGCACCAGCGTCCCGAAGTACACATACCCGTATATAATGGTAGGAAGATGATACTGCTCCGCCGCTATCAGGTAGATGCAGATGAGGATCAGCCCGCCCACGACGGCCGCCACCCAGGTAAACACCCGTTCCATAAAGGGATAGCGCTCCTTCAGGTTCAGGAAGGCATTCCCGAAAAGGAGATACATCAGGTAAAAGCAAAACAGCAGCCCCGGTATATCCCAGTAGTATTTCAGCATGGGCCAGCGGTGGAAAAACGAAAGCTGGTATGGCTTGCTTTCCAGCCGCAATGCAAAAAAGAGAATCAGGCCCAGCACATAAATCGCGAAGTAGAGGTACGACCTGTCCGGCAGCTGTATATAATTAATGATCGATATCCCCAGTATCACCAGCAGCATCCCCAGCAAAACCAGTATCACAACGGATTCCCGCCGGTAGCCTTCCACCTGGGCATTCTGGAACTTCACAAACGCGGAGGAGTTGTACAGGGTAGGCTCAAACGGATTTTCGTTGAAAGATTTATTGATGATATGCAGGTAAAAAGTCCGGGTATGATGCGCCGGGATATCGGCTACAAAGGCGTAATTATTCCATCGCTCCACGCCGCCGCGGTCCAGCATCAGCCCCGTTTGTACCAGCAGGGACGGCGCTTTGCCGGGGTCCTGTTCGTACCAGTACATGAAATCATGCCAGCCGGTAAACAGCAGCCAGGAGGCATTGGTGCTGCCCGGGTTCTTAATATTGAGTTTAATCCAGCAGTTATTGGGCTTGCTGTTATTGCGGGGCGCCGCATGAAACAATTGGGAATTGAGGTAGAACGGCAGCTGAGTAGCCGCGTCAATGGTAAGGCGGCCGGTAGCGTCCTCGATGGACCCCACGTACGGGCGCAGGTCAATGGCAACAGGCGCCGCGGATGGCTCTATTGTTAAGGTATCGGGCAGTTCGCTCCGGTTGGTGGCAAAGGTGATAGCCGCTGTGCAACAGCACAGTAACATCAATAGCAGTATGCGCTTCACAAATAGCGAATATATAATCTAAAATAATTGGTCGATGGCGCCGGCCAGCTGCCTGTCCTTTTCAGTGACGGTATTGCCGGCATCGTGCGTGCTGAGATAGATTTCCACCTTGTTATACACATTCGTCCAGTAGGGGTGGTGATCCATCTTTTCAGCCGTCAGTGCCACCTTGGTCATAAAGGCAAAAGCTTCCCGGAAATCCTTGAATGTAAAGGCCCGGTAGAGCTGATTGTTTTTTTCTTCCCACATATGCGGAAATTTTTATCGTAGGGTTTTTCTACGTGGACTGGTTAAGATTATTTGGTTATGTCCTGCCTAAAAAATGAGGTTCATCTTGTTCTTGATCTCTCGTATATCCAGTAAAGATACTAATTGTACCAGCGGTACGTGCCTCAAAGCTTCCACAATTTTTTTCACATCTTCCAGCTGGTAGTAATCGCCTTTGATCATCCATAAAAAATGGATCTGCTTCAGTTCAGGCAACAGGAATTCGGCCTGGCAATGGTTGTTGTAGCAGTAATGCACCACGGCGTTGGTGGGCTCATGGAAGTCCAGCACGGGAAAATGGTAGGACCTGTTTTTTTTAGACAGGGTAATCTCCAGCGAGTTATTCACCCGGAAATTGGTATGGAGGTGACGGTTTATCTGCCAGCAGAGTTGGTAATCGCGGGCAGTAGAGGCTATTCCAATCAAATGGCAACTGTCAAAAAAGTCCTCCACCAGTTGATCCTGATCCAGCTTCAGTTTAAGTATCGTCATAATTAAAGATAATGGGGAAAATCAAGCAAACATGCAAACGGGGTGTTATTTTTTGATTTTTTCATGCCGGAAGCGGGCAGGGGAGGCCGCTTCCGGCAGATGGCAGGTTAAGGCTGCCGGTTGTCTTTTCTTTTATTGAGCAGGAGCGTTCTTTTGGGTTCCGGCACCTTTTCGTAGTTGTAAGGGCAGTGCCGGCAGCCGTTGCCGCAGCAGTAGCCGCGCTCGAGGTGGTATTTTTCCGTAAACACCATATATCCCTGCCCGTTATAGTAGAAATCAACTTTTTCTATCAGCGATTTCTTCATCAGTGGCTAATTTAATCGTACGCCAGTCCATCGGGGCTTCCGGCAGCTGGAATTTCAGGAAGCGGATGGTGCGGCCATCTGCCAGGTGCGACCGCTCATAATGCGTCTGTATCTGCAACAGCGCCGGCACGGGCTGCAGCGCGTACACATCCGGGATGTTTTCTATCAGTTTGCAACCGGCCTGCTGAATCACCTCCTTGGTAAATTCGTACAGCTCTTCCGAATCCGTTTTCAGGTTGATGGTGGCGCCGGGCGCGAGCAGTGGCTGGTACAGGGCCAGGAACCGCGGGTGCGTCAGCCGTTTTTTGGATTTGGACTGCCGCAGGAACGGATCCGGGAAGGTGATCCATATTTCGGCTACTTCGCCGGGAGCAAAGTAGTTATTGAGTTTATCGATTTGCGTCCGCAGAAATGCCGCATTGCCGAGGTTTTCTTCCAGCGCGGTTTTCGCCCCTCTCCAGATGCGGTTGCCTTTCAGGTCCACGCCCATAAAGTTCCTTTCCGGGAACAGGCGGGCCAGCCCAACGGTGTAATCTCCTTTCCCGCAGGCCAGTTCTAACGTAAGCGGGTGGCTGTTTTTAAAGAATTCGTGCCATTTCCCCTGCATCCCTTCGGGATAGATCAATACATTAGGAAAAGTTTCTATTTCAGCGAAGCGTTCTAATTTTTTTTGTCCCATTTGGCCGCAAAAATACAGTTTTGATTGTTTTTCCTGCAAAGCATTGTAACAGGATAGGGGGAGGGGGAAAGATATAATGCCGCAGGGGCCGCGGCAGCGTTTACAATTCCCTGTTTACGGGGCGGGCTGCCGGGGGCGGCCATTCGCTGGTATGCTTTCCTGTACGGGTAAGGCTTTTCGCGATGCGGCGCCCCGCCTGAAAGCAAAAAAGCCCGTGAGCAGGACCCACGGACTCTTTAAACCAATTCAGCTGTAGGAGGAGGAGTCACACTCTTTTTTTATTAGCTGAAAATCAACTATTTATCTTCCTTCTTTTTGACTGGTGAACATTTGGTGGACTTTTGGGTGCTTCTTATAAGACTAATAACCATTTACCTATACATATCAAGATGCTCTCCTGTAATACATTTTCAGAACCTGCACAGATCACTTTTTGCTTAATCTCCTCATATAGTCATTGATATTTGTTAAACACACCTGTGCCTGCCTTAAAATAGCATCTTTCTCTGCATTACTCAAAGAAGGGATGATATTGTTAATATCATTAGGATCAGGCTTATCCTTGATTCTCATCTTTCTATAGAAGGTAGGAGTACTCCAACCACATTCCTGACAGATGTTTTTCCTTAATTGGGTGGGTAGGTTTATAAATCTGGAATGAACCCTAGCCAATATATTTGATGTTTTTCTCATGTAAATTAGTTTGATGGTTTAATTTCCTTTGATAATTCCAGCAGCACTGAGGAAAAAGCATCTTCCCCAGAAATTGAAGTAATTCCCCAATAGAATGATCCCAAACATTCAAAAACTACTTCCCCCATAATGGTTAATTCCTTTGAAAGCCAGTATGGGACTAGTAGCCAAGAGAAAATATATCTCCTGGAACTGATAGCATTCTCTATCAGGTTTAGATCATGCTTTAACCTGTTAATATCCAGTTGGAGGGCATTTAGCTCATTCCCTGGGCTGGTAACTGATGCTTTGGCTTCTTTGGAGATTAAGACATTTTCAATATCAGACTGCATTTCTTCAATAAGATGTAATGTGCCAGAAAGCCTTCCTGTAGATAGATTGATATTGAAATACTCATTGTTCTCAATATTATTCATGTAATCTGCATAGGTATCAGGATTGAGTATTCTATCAACTATCCTGGTCTGGTCAATAAGTAGGGAATGTTGTAAAAATTCCTGATACTGCTCAACTGTATGTGTTTTCATGTCAGAATTGCATTAAAATGTGAAAATTGCTGTGGTGATACTGCTTCCCATTGATGATATACACTAAAATGTCCTGTAGGGTGATAAGCACTTCTTCCACAATCATTCTGGTGGAGGAAGGAATAGCCCCAATCTGCTGGTTACTTACCACCCCAAATGGACAGTATAGCTTTTTCATCAATCCATGTTTATTGATCACCAAAATGGCTTGTGGACTAATGTAATGTGGGAGGTAGGGTAAGGTCATTTGATTACTTTTAAAACAGAAAAGCCACCCAGATTGGTCTGAATGGCTTAGTATCTGAAAATCAATTATTTATTAATTCAAGAACCAGTTGAAGGAATGGCTGTCCAACCCAGACTTAATTTGTGAAGTAAAATTGATGGCATTGACAGACCTATCAACAAAATTGTCAATGTAGCTGCTTTTAATGGCTCCTGTTAAAAGGTTATACAATCTCCACAGGCTTATATTTCCATCCAGACTACTACAGAAATTTGGGTCTTTATAATATTCTCTGCAAACTGCATTAATCTGTGTATCATTAATCAGTAATGTGGGTATTTCAGCTTTGGCTGATATAGGTAAATGCTGATACATTCTACATTTTCCAATCACCTTGGCAAACTGGCTCTCAGTAAGAGAATACTCAGTCAGTGATTTCATCATAGAGAGGTGATTGACTGACTGGTAATTATTGATGAGTTGATAAATACCTGCTTTCAGATCAGATACACTGTTAACTTTCAAATCTCCAATATAGCCATCACTCCAAACACAGAGATTTGTGCATACCTTGTTTTTGAAGCCTATAAAGACTTTGAAGGATTCACCATTACCTTTCTTTCCAGAAAGATTATCAAGATTATAGGCTTTCACACCTCCAATAGTGAGAGTTAGTTTATTGCCATCAATATAATCATAGATGGATGACACTTCTATAATAAATGCCATTCTCTCAAAAAATATGGTCTTTTCCCATTCCAGCAACTGACTGGCAGGTTTATACTTAGCCTCTGGAATTCTTCCTTTAATGGGGTGAGAAAGCCTGATGTTGGGCTGTAATATCTTTTCTCCATTAAACAGGTCAGAAATAGCCTGGTTAGTTACTTCAATGAAATCTGTCTGGCTAATTGTACTTTCATTATCCTTGGAGAAAACAGGGATAATATGTTTACTGGCTATTTCTTCCAAAGATGAAGGGAAAGTATTAGCCTCAATAAAAGCAGCTTTACTTATATCAGTACTGCTTTGTGGTGGATTATCCAGGTGAATAATTTCATGTCCTTGTACCATAAGATGTAGAGTTAGATTAAATGAAAAAAGGCAGACTGCTTATCACAATCTGCCAGGTATGTCTTTTTGAAATATTATTGAAAAGCCAATACAGGATTGGTTTTATTAAAGGATTCTTCAGGAGAATAGGTGTAGCTATGAGCTAAAGTAATCACTTCTCCTGTTGATGGAACAGTATATTGATAGGGATCACATTCTTCTCTTTTGATACAACCATTGATTTGAGTGCCAATCAAGGATTTAGCAGTTGTTTCATCAAAAGTGCATGGGATAAAACACTTCTTTGCAGTAGCATAAAATCTTCCAGTTGTGGCATTTTGTACCATTTCAACACCTCCCTGAATTTGTAATACCATAAAGAATTTACCATCTTTTTGTAAGCTTCCCCTAAAACTAAGCCAGTCAGGATTAGAGCTTCTCATGCAATAGACCTTGATAAAAACGCTCGGCGTATTTGCAAGGAGATAGATACC
>MLAV02000029.1 GCA_001870995.2 Chitinophaga sp. CB10 | reverse complement strand
AACCAATACGATTGCACAACATTTTTTATTTCATAATTATATACATATTTTTCATTATCATTTAAGTCGCCACTTTAATAGCACAACACGTTAAATATAATTTAACTCAAACAAGTATGGCTTTAACATTTTTTTAAAATATTTTCTAACCCATTCTCTTTCAATCTTCATTTTGTGTATGTTTAACACTTCAATACTTATCGCTGTCCATGAAAGTTTTTAATATTTTTTTCGCCGTGATCTTTGTTGTGTTTGCAGGCCTGCAATACAATGATCCTGATCCGTATGTATGGATGCCCATCTACCTGTATGCCGCCGTGCTTTGCGCCATGGCAGCGCGCAACAGGTTTTACAGCAAATTGTATTTAATAGGCATCGGCATTTACCTGGCATATGCCGTTTATTTATTTTTTACGAAAGACGGCGTGGCCGACTGGGTAACGCAGCACCAGGCGGAAAACATTGCACAGACGATGAAAGCCACGAAACCATGGATTGAAGATACGCGGGAGTTCTTCGGGTTGTTTATCTGCATTATTGCATTAGGGGTGAACTACTTTTATGCGAAACTAAAGATGAACCGTTACCGTTAGTTAATAGCTCAGCATATTGGCCAGCAGCTTTAACTCTATCTCTGCTACCTTGGCGGCATAGGCCAGGTTGGTCAGCTGGTAACCTGCCGCTTCAAAACTCTGTTGCGCCGTTTTCACATCTATTACCGTTGCCTGGCCCAGCTGCAACTGCTGAACGGTGAGGCGTACCAGTTTGGCGGAAAGATCGTAGGTGCTTTGCGCCGTGGCGAGTTGTTCGAGGTTATTATTGAATGCCTGCCATGACTTCACGGTTGCCGCGGTATAATCGCGCAGGTATGTTTCTTTCAGCAGTTTTGCATTACGCGTATCGATGGCTGCTACCTGCTGTTGCTTCTTATAGATGCCGCCGTTGAATATGGGAATGGTTAACCCTGCCCCCACATAAGGCCCATAGTTCTGGTTAAACGTAACGTTACCTGCGGAGGCGGATGTACGGTTGAAATTATAGCCGGCATTGGCCGTTACGCTGGGATAGCGGAGCGCTGCCGCTTCTCTTTCCCGGAGTTCGTTGATGCGTACCTGTATGTCTGCCGCCTGCAGGCGCGGGTTCTCTTTATACAACCTGTCCAGTATGGTGTCGAGGCTGATAGCTTTGTCTACCACCACCGTGTCCTTGATGGTGATGGCGGAATCCGGCCGTAAGGTAAGCAGCGTCAGCAGGTCGGTTTTAGACTGCTGGATCACCAGGTCCTGCGTTTGCAGCGCCTGCTGCTGGGTGTTGATGTCCACCATGGCCTGGAAGAGGTCCGCGTCATTGGCCATGCCTACCTCTTTGCGGGCTTTTACAATATCGAGTTTTTGTTGTGAAACCGCTATGGATTGCAGCAGTGTGGCAGCGAGGCTCTGCTGTCTCACCACATCATAATATTTTAATTCCACATTGGCGACTACCCGTTGTATCATGGAATCCAGCTGGGCGCCTGACAGCTGCTGCAATTGTTCCAGCCGGCGTTTGGTGGCCACAACGCGGCGACCGTTAAACAGCACGATGCTGGCTCCCAATCCTGTTTGCAGGGCATTGGATACGTTGCCGGTCCGTTTGATTTCTTCCCCGGAATTGAGGCGCTGGGTGAGGTTGGTGGTTTGTTCGTTGTCAGTAGCGGTGGCCTGGATCAATGGCAAACCGCCTGCATAGCCGTAGGTATTGAGTAAGGTGTTAGCCTCCACGTCGTTTTGCGCCAGCTGGATTTCCAGGCTGTTTTTCAGCGCGATATTTACCGCCTGCTGTAACGTAAGCGGGTCCTGCTTTACAGGGGGCTTCATATACAAAGGCTGCTTATAGGGAGGCAGCTTATAAGGCTGCTGTGCTGTTGCCATTGCAAAGCAGCCTGTCATCAGCAATAAAATCAGACTCTTTTTCATTCGTGACTATGCGCTTTGTGTTTACCGGAAATAAAGGTGTACACCGCCGGTATCACCAATAATGTAAGGATCAGGGAAAACAGGATACCGCCTACTACTACAATACCCAGCGGCACGCGGCTGGTAGAGGCGGCGCCCAGGCTCATCGCGATGGGCAATGCGCCCAGGGAGGTGGCCAGGCTCGTCATCAGGATGGGGCGTAAACGCTGGGATGCCGCTTCTATCACTGCTTCCACTTTGGCCATGCCCTGCTCCCGCTTCTGGTTGGTAAACTCGATGATAAGGATACCATTCTTCGTCACCAGGCCTATGAGCATGATCATACCGATTTCAGAGAATATGTTGAGCGTATGCCCGAATACCCACAGGCTCAGTAATGCGCCTGCGAGCGCTAAGGGCACCGTGAGCATGATGGTGAGCGGGTCGATAAAGCTTTCGAACTGTGCCGCCAGTACCAGGTAGATCAGCAGCAGGGCTAACCCGAACGCAAATACGATGTTGGACGAACTTTCCGCATAATCGCGGGACGGGCCGGAAAGGGAGGTTTGGAAGGACTCGTCCAGCAGGCGGTTGCCGATGGCCTGCATGGCGGCGATACCATCGCCCACGGTGTGGCCGGGCGCCAGGGAGGCGGATATGGTGGCCGACTTATACCGGTTGTAGTGATAGAGGATGGCCGGGTTGGTACCTTCCTGCAGATGCACCACCGCATCCAGGGGGAGCAGGCTGCCCCTGTTGTTGCGCACGTAGAGGTTATTGATGTCGTTCGGTTTGTTGCGGTTATTCCAGGCTACCTGGCCTATTACCTGGTACTGGTAACCGTTCATGATGAAATACGCCATGCGGCCGCCGCTGAATGCCGCCTGAGCCGCGCGGATTACGTCGGAAGCGTACAGGCCGAGGTCCCGCGCCTTGGTACGGTCCAGCGAGAGCTGTACTTCCGGCTTGGTAAACTTCAGGTTAACGTCCACATTGGCGAAGGTTTTATCATTCCTGGCTTCTTCCAGGAATTTAGGGATGATTTCCCGGAGCTTGTTCAGATCCGTGGTTTGCAGCACAAACTGTACTGGCAGCGCGGATTTGGAGCCGGAACCTACGGCAATGGTTTGCTCCTGCACGGCAAAGATGCGGGCCTGGTTAAACCGGGAGAGTTTATCCTGCAGGTCGTTGGCAATATCGTTTTGGGACCGGGTCCTGTCCTGCGGCGGGATGAGTCCTACGCGGGGCTGCGCCTGGTTAACGGCGCCCCCACCGCCACCGCCGCCACCGGGTGTTCTGGCGAATACGAAATCGCGTTCCGGCAGGGAATCATACAGGTAATCGGAAATCTGGTCGGTGATGGATTGCATGGCTTCAAAGCCGGTACCTTCTGCCGCCGTTACCTGGAAGCGGATGCTGCTCCTGTCTTCCAGCGGAGCGATTTCACTTTTAAGGCCATTCATCACCAGGTATATGATCACTCCGCAGACGGCCACTATCACCCAGGCGACCCAGCGCACCTTCATAAAGCTTTCCAGCAGGCGTTTATAGCCGGACTCCATGCCCTGGAAGAAAGGTTCTGTTTTGAGGTAGAATTTTGAGTGCTGCGCATCCTTACGGTTGAGTACTACGTTGAGTACCGGCGTAATGGTGAGCGATACGAAGGCAGATATCAGCACAGCGGCAGCCAGCACGACTCCGAACTCGCGGAAGAGCCGCCCCACGAAGCCTTCCAGGAATATCACCGGCAGAAACACCACTGCCAGGGTAATGGATGTGGATATTACCGCGAAGAATATTTCCTTACTGCCTTCCAGCGCCGCCTGGCGGATGGGCATCCCTTCTTCCATCTTGCGGAAGATGTTTTCCGTAACCACGATACCGTCATCCACCACGAGGCCGGTGGCCAGTACGATCCCCAGCAGGGTGAGGATATTGATACTGAAGCCGGCAACGTACATCACAAAGAAGGTGGCGATGAGGGAGATGGGAATATCTATCAATGGGCGGATGGCGATCAGCCAGTTCCGGAAGAAGAAGAAGATCACCAGTACTACGAGGGCAAAGGCGATGAGGAGTGTTTCCTCTACTTCTTCCAGCGACTGGCGTATAATTTTGGTATTATCGATGAGGACTTTAAACTGGATGTCCGATTTATTGGATTTTTCGATGGCTTCCAGGCGCTTATAGAATTCGTCCGCAATTTCGATGTTGTTGGCGCCTGGCTGGGGCGTGATGGCCAGGCCTACGGCGTTTACGCCGTTGTATTTCCAGCTTTGCTCATATTTTTCAGGTCCCAGTTCTACTTTGGCGATATCCGACAGGCGGACGATGCCGCTGCTGTCCTCCCGGATGATGAGGTCCCTGAATTCCTTTTCTGTCGTAAGCCGGCCTAATGTTCGTATAGTCAGCTCCGTTTGGGTTCCGTAAATTTTTCCCGGGGGGAGATCGATATTTTCGTTATTGAGGGCGGCGCTTACATCCGTAAATGCCACGTTATAGGTGCTCATTTTGTCCGGATCGAGCCAGAGGCGCATGGCGTAGCGTTTTTGCCCGAGGATGTTAATGGAGCTGACGTTATTGATGGTTTGCAGTTGTTGCTGCAGCACGTTTTCCGCGTAATCGCTCAGCTCCATCAGGCCTTTCGTACGGCTTTGCACGGCCAGGATGAGGATGAAATCGGCGTTGGCATCCGCCTTCGTCACCACGGGCGGGGCATCGATATCCTGCGGGAGGTTGCGTTGGGCTTGTCCTACTTTATCGCGCACGTCGGAGGCGGCGGCTTCGAGGTCTACCCCGAGGTTGAATTCCACCGTAATGGCGCTGCTGCCGATAGAGCTGGAGGAGGTGATGGTGCGGATACCGGGGATACCGTTGATTTGTTTTTCCAGCGGTTCAGTGATCTGGCTTTCTATGATATCAGCGTTGGCGCCGGTGTAGGAGGTGGTAACGGTGATGATGGGAGGATCGATGGCGGGGTAATCCCGTATAGCCAGGAAGGTGAACCCTACCACGCCGAAGAGGATGAGCGCAAGGTTCATTACAGTGGCCAGTACCGGCCTTTTCAGCGACAGCTCCGAGATATTCATCAGTTCTCCGGTTGTTTAATTTCCCTCACTTTTAGGATACCATTTGGGCGGGCGAACAGCACGCCGGTTACCACGACGGTATCACCGCTGTTGACGCCGCTGGTAATTTCCACGCTGGATGCCTGGCGCACGCCTGTTTCCACGTTGACGAAGGAGGCGCGGCCGTTTTTGACTACGATCACCTGGTTGCTTTTATCTTCCGGGATCAGTGCGTTGGTGGGTACGAGGATGGCCTTGTTGTGGGAGCCGGCGTCCACATATACTTTGGCGAAGCCGCCCGGGTGTGCGGTAACATTGGGCAGCATGACCCTTACCACGAGGTTGCGGGTAGCGGCGTTGGCCTGGGGCTCCACGGCGATGATGGTCGCCCCGATCAGTTTGCCGGAGGTGGCATCCATGGCTACCTGCACTTTGTTACCTTTTTTTACGAGGTAATTGTACTGTTCCGGTATAGTGAAATCTATTTTCAGGGTATTGGTGGTTTGGAGAGATGCAATGACATTGGCCGGGCTAACGTACGCGCCTATACTTACCTGGCGTAGTCCGACCACGCCGGTGAACGGTGCTTTTACCACTGTTTTATCGATCAGGGCCTGGTAGTAGGCAACATCGGAGCGGAGGCTTTGGAGCTGATTGAGGGCGGCGTCGTAATCCGCCTGGTTGATGCCGTTGATTGCCAGGAGTTTCCTGAGCCTTTCTTCCGTTTTTATGGCCAGGTCCAGCTGGACTTTTGCTTTTTCCTGCTGGGCTACGAGATCGGCATCATTAATCCGTGCGATGACGGTACCTTTTTGTACGAGTGCGCCTTCCGGGACGTTCAGGTAGGTAATACGCCCGCTGGTTTCGGGGTGCAGTTCTACGAATTCGTTAGCCACCACTGTACCGTTGGCTTCGACAATATTGCTGATAGTGCGCGGGGTCGCAACAATTACATCTACCACAACAGGACCGGATTCTTTGGCTACCGGCTTTTTACGGCGCCCACAGGATGCTAACGCGACTATCACTGTTACCAGAAATACAGACAGAAAATATTTACTCATCCGCCGGGCTGATTTGGTAAAAAGTGAACTTGAATAAAGATAGACAATTAAAAGCGGTAAAAGTTTAAACCAGTTTTAACAGGATGCTAACAAAGTAAGTGGCGCCGGTGTTGGTCAGTTTCGGGGCAATTTGTACTTTTCCGCAGGCAAAATTTGCCTGGTACCAAACCTGTAATTAAAACACATGAAACCACACCCTAAACAAGCCGCAACACCGGCAGTGTGGATAACTTTAGTTTGCATACTGGCCGTAATAGGGGGTATATGGTGGTGGGTACAGCAGCCAACTATTGTGCCTGTTCCGGTTGTAAAGGAAGAGGCAGAGAAAAGGATATTATTAACACTGGCCAACGGCGATGTACTGGACCTTTCAGCCCGGCAGCACAAAATCTTTCAATCACAGGATGCGACTATTTACGCATCACCGCAAGGCATTACCTATTCCCCGAAGGGGATAGGGGTTACGAGCTGGAATACCTTATCTGTTCCGGAAGGGCGGATGTATTCCCTGATTCTTGCCGACGGCACTTATGTGCTGCTGAACGGCAAAACCATTGTCAGGTTTAAGTTCATCAATGCCGGCAGGAACAAGCAGTTATTTATGGACGGGGAGGCTTTTTTCCGGCTGTTGCCCGGCGACTCCACGACGCTGACGGTGCACACGCCTGTTACGGACATCAATGCATCGGAGGCTGAATTTTCAGTGAACAGTTACGACCGGGGGCATGTGCGTACGATACTGGCCAGGGGCACGGTAACGTTGACGGACCAACGAACCACGGTGAGCCTGCAACCAGGCACAGAGGGTATCTATAATGCCGATGCGGATTTTAGTATAAGAAATGTTAATTTGCAGTCAGCGCTGCATTGGGCGACGGGATCAGAGGCGCCGCGGCGTGTGAACATTAAGGATTAAAACAACGCTAACATACCCTGAACTTACCGCTATGAAGAAAGGTGCAATTTTTCCTGTACCCAAATTTTATGACAGGTACATCAACCTTGTACCGGATGTGGACCTGAAGGACGCTTTCAAGCTGGCAAACGAGGAGCTGAACAAGTTTGACGTGGCGCGTTATGAGCCGAGGGGCAATTACGCTTATGCTGCGGATAAATGGACGATGAAGGATGTATTTCTGCACATGGCAGATGCGGAGCGTGTGTTTATGTACCGGGCGATGGTGTTTGCCCGGAATGATAAAGGTCCGCTGCCAGGCTTTGACGAAGAAAAATACGCTGCCAATACATTGAACCAGGGCCGTTCCCTTTCCAGCATTGTAGATGAGTTGAAGGCCACCCGTATGGCGAGCGAGGCCATGTTCCTGGGCTTCAACGAAGCGGTGATGCTGCGTACGGGGGTATGCTGGAAGATTGAAACCAGCGTGCTGGCATTAGGGTTTACGTTGATTGGCCACCAGTTGCATCACTTTAAGGTGTTGCGGGAAAAATATTTATAATGGATTTTGTGGAGGCGTATCCCGGGGATACGCCTCTTTTTTTTGCGATGCCTGCTGGTCAGGCATATTTGCTGTGAAGCCTCTTTCCTTGCTGCGGCAAAGCCTTGCCGGTGGCGAAACTAACATTCCGGTTAGTTATTAACAATTGTTGCCGCTCTTCTCTCCCCTGATTTGCCGCCCTAGTTTTGGGTTACAAAATTGAAAAAACTATGAAAAGACTGGAGAACAAGGTAGCCCTGATAACCGGTGGCAGCCGCGGTATGGGCGCTGCTATAGCGGAAAGATTTGCATCGGAGGGCGCAGATGTGGTGATCACTTATTCCAAAAGTTTGGACAGTGCCAATAAGGTGGTGAATAAAGTGAAAGAGCTGGGCCGCAGGGCGCTGGCGATACAGGCGGACAATGCGGTGGCCACGGAGATACAGGCGGCGGTAAAGCAGGCGGCAGCTGAGTTTGGCCGGATTGATATTTTAGTGAACAATGCCGGCGTATTCCAGATGAAGTTACTGGAAGAGTTTACCCTGGAAGATTACGACCATGTGATGGCGGTAAATACCAAGGCTGTATTTGTGGCTACGCAGGCGGCGGTGGCGCATATGCCGGAGGGCGGCAGGGTGATTACCATTGGCAGCAATATGGCGGAGCGGCTGACTACGCCGGGCGGGATTTTATACAGTATGTCCAAATCCGCGTTGCTGGGGTTGAACAAGGGGCTGGCGAGGGACCTGGCGGCGAAAGGCATTACTGCTAATCTCGTACAGCCGGGACCGATAGATACGGATATGAATCCGGCTGACGGGCCGCATGCGGAGGGCATCCGTTCCTACACGGCGCTGGGCCGTTACGGGCAAGCCAGGGAAATTGCGTCGCTGGTGACGTTCCTGGCCAGCCCTGAGAGCAGCTTTATTACCGGCACCGAGCAAACGATTGACGGCGGGTACAATATTTAGATTATTTATTTTTTACCAGCAGGAGGTACCACATTAAGTCGGTATTAGGCGCATCGGTAAAGCCCAGTTGGCGGCCAATGGTCACTGCCTGCCCCCTGTGGTAGGTGCTATGCATCACTACCTGTTGCATCATTTCAAAACGAGGGATGAGGAAGTCGCCCGTGAAAGGGATAGCTACCAGGCAGGTATCTGTCAGCTGAGCTGCCGGCAGGTTTTCCGCATAACGCAGCAATTCCCGGGAGTTTTCTTCCAGGCCGGCGAGTATATCTTCCACGGTACCTTGAAAGCCTTCGGACATAGCGATACCCGGCTTTTCATGCCTCATGTTGGCCAGCCACCAATCCTGGCAGTTCCAGATATGTAATAACGTAGCCTTTATGCTTGGATAGCTGGAGGCTACGTTTTTTTCCAGCAATTCGGGGGATTTGGTACGGAGGAAGTTAACCAGGGTGGTATTAGCCCAGCAGTTGTAACGTACCTGATCGAGGATGTTTGCCGTGAAGGAAGCAGCGGGAGCGTTCATTGGAAGAGTAGCTTGTAACATATTGATTTCGTTTTGTTAATACAAAGTAACAACCGGGGTATGACAACAGTATGTCAGTAGTATTTCACTATTTTTTATTATTTTTTTGCAGGTTTTAAGTTTAATTTTTTACCTTTGTTGTATATACAATAGTTGTTACTGTAATAATGCGATTAGAAGAAGAGTTAAAGCAATCGAAGTTCAAGGACGATTATCAGCGTGCGATGCTGAATATCCTTTTTACATCCGGCTGGGTGGAAGCGGGGATATTGCATACGCTGAAGCCTTATGACCTTTCTTCCCAGCAGTACAATGTGTTGCGTATCCTGAGAGGCAGCAGGCCTAATCCGTTAAATCTGCTGGACATCCAGGAGCGCATGATGGACAGGATGAGCAATGCGACCCGCCTGGTGGAAAAGCTGCGTCAGAAAGGGCTTTTAACGCGGAAGCTCTGTGAGGAGAACCGCAGGAAAGTGGAGATTGAAATTACGGATAAGGGTATGGCTTTGCTGGAGGAATTGGATCCGGTGGTGGAGGCTAACAACAAGCGGATTTTCCAGCATTTGAGCAAGGAGGAAGCGTTTCAGCTGAACCAGTTGCTGGATAAGCTGAGAGGGTGAGCTGGAACAACCCGGCTATTTTTTTGGCCAAACTGTTGTATATACAATAAACGTAACCACGTTTGTAAAACAAAGCAGCCGGACGGTACGTTTTATTGATCCGGGCTGGGTTCGCGAACAGCATATACCGCGAAGGATTGGAGAGAGCGCAGAATGGCCTTCCCGCAAGCGAACCGCTGTTATTGGAGTAAACAAAGCAGCGTAGTTTAGTAACATTGCGCTGCTCATTACAATAATACATCAGGATATCTAACTAAATTTTTAAAATAAACTACAACTCACAGATCATGAAAAAAGTTTTCTTTCTCGCCGCCATGTTGCTCGCAGGTGCATCTTCTTTTGCGCAGGTAAAATGGGCTGCTGATCCGGCACACTCACAGATAGGTTTCAGCGTAAATCACCTGGGCATCAACTATGTAAACGGTAAATTCGACAAATTCACCGGCACTGTTGAAACCGCTGACAGCACCAGCTTCCAGAACGCCCAAATAGCATTCACCGCCGATGTAAACAGCATCAATACCGGTGTTGCGCAACGCGATGGCCACCTGAAAACAGACGACTTTTTCAATGCCGCTGAATATCCTTCCATTACCGTAAAAAGTATTTCCTTCAAAAAAATCACCGGCAACAAATACGTGATGCTGGCTGATGTTACAATCCGTAACACTACGAAACGTGTACCCTTCGACGTTACTTACAATGGTATTGTAAAAGATCCATGGGGCATGAGAAGAGCAGGTTTCACCGCAAAAGCAACTGTAAACAGGCTGGACTTCGGCGTAAAGTATGCGGATAAATTACCTTCCGGCGTTTATGCCGTATCTCCTACTGTAGATGTTCTGGTGAACGTAGAGGTGGTAAAACAATAATACAACCAGGTAATAAATAAAGCGAGGCTGTATCATTCACTTGATACAGCCTCGCTTATTATGTTGTATATCTTACCTGGTGGGACTATCATGGCTTTCCAAACATCTCGGCCGGGGACTCTCCTGATTCCGTCCGCCTTATTTTTTCTTCTTCTTTTTCTTCTTCGCCTCCTCCATTTCCTTGTTATGCTGTTCCAGCAGTAATTGCCAGTTATCGTTGGGGATATCTTCGGAGAAGCTGATGGTTTCCCGGTAATCGTCTTTACTGATGGTCATTTCCGTGATGGGCTTCCCGATGAACTGCTGGATTTCGTCCAGGAGGGGCTTTTCTTCGGGGCTCACGAAGGAAACCGCTTTACCTTTCTGCACGCCGCGGCCGGTACGGCCCACGCGGTGAACGTAGTTTTCACGAACGTCCGGCAGGTCATAATTCACTACATAGTCCACATTAGGAATATCGATACCACGGGCGTTTACATCGGTGGTCACCAGCACTTTTACGGCGCCGGTCTTAAATTCTTCCATGACGGAGAGGCGATCCCCCTGCTCCTTTCCGCCGTGCATGGCGAGGGCGGTGATACCTACACGGGCCATGGCCGCTACTACCCGCTCTGCGCGTACTTTGGTACGTACGAATACGAGGATTTTATTTTCGGGGAACTCCTTTACCAGCCTTTCCAGAAAAAAGCGTTTATCATCCATGTTTACGTAGGCAACGGAGTGCGTTACGTTTTTGGATACGGGGTCCTGCGGGGAGATTTGGATGCGTATCGGGTTATTCACCACTGAGTAAGCGAGGTCCTTAATGTCTTTATCCAGCGTGGCGCTGAAGAAGAGGGTTTGATGTACCCGCGGGAGGTGCCTGATCACATCGCGGATATCGCGGATGAAGCCAAGGTCCAGCATATGATCCGCCTCATCGAGGATGAGGGTTTGCACGCTGCGGAGGTCTACATGGCCCTGGTTGATCTGATCGAACATACGGCCCGGCGTGGCGATGAGTACGTCCACTCCTTTTTCGAGTATTTTGATCTGGGGCCCCTGGTCCACGCCGCCTACCAGCGCGAGGATGGACAGGTCGGTGTACTGCCCTATCTGCTGGAATACTTCGGCGATTTGGATAGCGAGTTCGCGGGTGGGTACCATGACGAGGCATTTCACCTCGTATTTGCGTTTATCGTATTTATAGCTTTGTTGCAGGAGGCGATGCAGCACAGGAATGGCAAAAGCGGCCGTTTTACCGGTTCCTGTTTGTGCAATGGCCATCACATCGTCCCCCTTGAGGATAGATGGGATGGCCTTAAATTGTATATCGGTAGGGCGTTTGAAGCCCAATTCAGCCAGGCTCTTTTTTATCTCGGACGAAATGTTATACTGTTCGAATTTCATGCGCCAAAGATAAGGAGAAGGCGCGGCATTACTGCGCTTTCACCAGCTGTACTTCCATGTTGAGTTTCACCTCATCGCTGAGTACGAAACCGCCCGCTTCGGTGGTAGCGTTCCAACGCAGGCCGTAATCAGTACGGTGCAGACGGCCTTTGAGGGTAAAGCCGGCTTTTTCCTGACCCCATGGGTCTTTCATTACACCGCCGTGTTCCACTTCCAGTTCAATCGGGTGCGTCTGATCCTTGATGGTCAGGTTACCCAATACCCTATAGTGATTTTGTTTGTCTTCCAGTTTTTTAACTTTGGTAGATACGAAGCTGATCTTAGGGAAATGTGTTGCATCGAAGAATTCACCGTTTTTCAGGTGCTCGTCGCGTTGTGCGTTTGAAGTATCAATACTATCAGCCGCTGCTTCGAAAGTTATAGTTGCGTCATGAAAGTCATCACTTTCTGTCTTCACTTCACCTGTAAAGCGGGTAAAATAACCGCTAACATTTGTGATCATCAGGTGTTTTACTTTAAAGCCGATTTCGCTATGCGCTTCGTCAATTTTCCAGGTTGCCATGGTTCTTCTAGTTTTTCTATTAGACTATAAAATTAAGTGTTATAACGTAAATATATTTGGATAAATTACCGGAAACGATGGACGAATTTCCATCCAGTTACCAAAAATAATTCCAAATCAGTGCTGCGGATATGCCTTTCACGATTTCCCACGCCGCTATAGTGGCGCCTTTATATAAGATCAGGGGCCGGTACGCCTCTATGACCGGGTTGATTATTGGCAGTATGGTACCGGATTTCCTTTATTTTTTCCGCTTAAATCCCTATGCGGACGACGGGCACCACCTGCCCGGCATTTTCCTGTATGACCTGCCCCTGGCCATTTTACTGGCTTATGCCTGGCATCACTGGCTGCGTTACCCGGTCATGCGGTATTCCCCCCGGTGGGCGGCTGGCAGGCTAGCCCGATACCGGTATTTCAACTGGCACCGGTATTTTAAACAGCAATTCCTCGTGGTGTTATATTCCGTATTGGCGGGGATAACGACGCATCTGTTCCTGGACGCCTTTACGCATGGTTCCGGTTATTTTGTCGGCCTGATAGGGGCATTGCAGGGATTTTGGGGCCGGTTACCCGCCTGGTACATGCTGCAAATTTTAACATCTGTTTTAGGATTGATCGTCCTTTTCTATTACTTTTTTAAGATACCTGCAAAGCCATCCTTCCAAAGGATTCCTTTCCGGCCTGCCGTGTTGTTTTGGGCGGCGGTGGCCATACTCTCCGTAATTATCCTGTTGGTGAATGAGCGGGTACACTTCATTGCCTGCCAGGGGCTGGATTACCTGGCGGTCATCCTCGGGGGCGTGATGTACGGGCTGTTTGCAGCCGGCGCAATAGACTTTTGGCGTAAGGGTGAAAGCCTTTCAGGGGGCAGGTAGCACCTGGCATAAGGCGCGGAAAGCGGGTGGGTGTAACCGGTGCCGTATGGCGCAACAGCATTAAATCTTCCCCCCCTAAAAAAAACAGAGGGGCCTGCCAAACGATCAATTGATCACTTCAGGTTATTGACCAGGGGACCGGGGGCCTGGCCCTGCTGGCGGTCCATATGCCGTTTGCCCCATGCGCGGAGGTACTCCCAGACCGGCTGCAACTCCATGGCGCTTTCCGTTAAGGAATATTCCACGCGCGCCGGCACTTCGGGGTACACTGTGCGGGTCACGAGTCCGTCCTGCTCCATTTCCCGCAGATGCAGGGTCAGCATGCGGTCTGTTACGTTGCCGATACTATCCCGTAAGGCGCTGAAGCGCATGGGACCATTTTTCAGCTGGTAGAAAACAGAGAGCTTCCAGCGGGTGCCGATCATATCCATGGCGTAAGCCTCGGAACATCTTGCGATTATGATCTCTTTATTGATGTGGTTCGTGGAGGTCTTTTTTATACTCGCCATATGCCTGCTTACATTTTTTGTTCCTTACAATCCGCCGCAGTATTGAATTTGCGGGTTAGGTAGCGTTACCTTTGTTTTACAAATTTAAACCTTTCGAGCCATGAATACATCCATCCGCGCCGTTATAAGTTTGCAGCAGGTGGAATATGGCGCATTGTCGCATTGATCGCTTATATTGCTGTCACTAACAGTACTATCTATGATCAAGATTATGGCTATTTCAGGCAGCACCAGGCAGCACTCCACCAATCACCAGCTGATTGCGGCTATTAAGGAGCGGTATGCAACCCAGGCGGAGATTACCTTGTTTGAAGGTTTGACGGAGCTTCCGCATTTCAACCCTGACCTGGACCATGAGCAGCCGCCTGCGGAGGTGGCAGCGTTCCGCGCGCAGCTGCGGGCGGCGGATGCGGTGCTGATTTGCACCCCTGAATATGCTATAGGCGTGCCCGGTAGTTTGAAGAATGCGCTGGACTGGACGGTTTCCAGTATGGAGTTTTCGAAAAAGCCGGTGGGGTTGATTACTGCCGGGACTTCCGGCGTGCATGCCCATAAATCTTTGTTAGGCACCTTACTGATTATTGAGTCGAGGATGAGGGAGGAAATGCAGTTGGTGATACCGGCGGTTAAAACGAAGATTAGCCCGGAAGGTGTGATTACGCATGGGGAAACGCTTACAGCGATCGACCGGCTGATGCATTCGTTGCTGGCGGTGGCAGCGCAGCCCAGGGAAGATGATGCTTACCTGCATCCGCCAGCTTTTCATAAGGCATAAGGCTGCCATATTCTTTTTTAGCGGCTTACTGCTGAACATTTATTGTGTGTAAAATAGTAACGGCAGCCGTGAACGGCTGCCGTCTTGATTCCTGCTGAACAGCAGTTGTTTTTTAGCGGTTAAAAAGATGCCTTCCGCGTACAAGCAGTTTATTTCTTCTTCTTTTTACAGAGATAACCTGCTGATGTTGCTCTCCGGTTTGCCGGAAGTTGGTATAGGCATCGAACACCAGGGCAGGCGTGATAATGCCGATTTGGGTATTATCTGCCGCGTTGAGTACGGGAAGGCTTTCAAGTTTGTATTCGCTCATGAGCGCTACTGCTACATGCAGTGGAGTGTCAGGATAAACATAAATGGCTGTGTCCTTTGCTTCTTCTTCTTCCTGACGTGCAGCTGCCATTACTTCACCGGCTTTGAGTCGCTGCAGGATATCCGGTTCGTATGCATCCGGCGTGGCAACGCCACGGCGTTGAATTTTTTCTGTCATAATAGTGCCCTTCATCATAAAGAATGAAACGAAGAAGGACGCGGTACATGCGCCGAGTAAAGGCAGCAGGCCGTGTGGCTGCATGGTTACTTCGAACGCGAAGATCACGGCGGTGAGCAGCGCCCTGGCTGCGCCGGCGAACATGGCGGCCATACCGATGAGTGCGCAGGTAGGGAGGTTGATCTGGCTGTTGGGCGCCAGTTGCATTACCAACATCCCTATCAATACGCCGGTAGCGCCGCCGATGGTGAGCAACGGGGCGAGGGTACCGCCGCTGGTGCCGCTGCCCAGGGAGATTGACCAGGAAAGGAACTTCATGAAACAGAGGCCCAGCACCATTTGCAAGGGGAGGTTGCCGCTGAGGAGGTCCGTGATATTATTATACCCTACGCCGAGTGTATAAGGCGCAAAATAACCTACGACACCGATGGCAATGGCGCCGATGGCGGGCCACCACATCCAGTGGACAGGTAGTTTTTCAAACATATCTTCGATGAGGTAGATGCTTTTGGATACCAGTGCTGCCAATACGCCAATGACAGCGCCGATGCCGATGTACCATGCCAGGGCGGCAGGGGTGGGCGCTGCCAGTTCAGGCATCGGGAATACGGGCCCGGAGCCGAACATAGCGATGTGCATGGCGGTGCCGGTGGCGCATGCCAGGGCAACGGGGATGATGGTTTTAGGACTGAATTCGAACAACAGGAGTTCGATTGCCAGCAGCACGGCGGCTACGGGCGTCCCGAAGATGGCGGCCATACCGGAGGTGGCGCCGGCGGTGAGCATGATTTTACGTTCGTTGGGAGATATCTTCATGATCTGGCCGGCGAATGAGCCGAAAGCGCCGCCGGTGGAGATGATGGGACCTTCCGCGCCGAACGGGCCACCCGTACCGATGGAGATCGCGGCGGACAAGGGTTTGAGTATGGTGATCACCGGTTTGATTTTACTTTCGTTGGTGAGTACCTGCTCCATGGCTTCGGGGATACCGTGGCCGCGGATGGCGGCGGATCCGAGTCGCGCCATGATACCAATGATTACAGCGCCGATGATGGGGATAACGATCACCCATAAACCGAGCTGGTTATGAGCGGGGCTGGCTTCTGCGAAGGAAAATTTTCCGTAGAAGGAGAAGTTGGTAATCAGGTTGATCAGCGCCACCAATCCTTTGGCGATGAAGCCAATGATGACTGCGTTGATCACTACCTGCACACATACATAAAACAATCTTACTGATACTGCGTTTCCTGTAGTTTTTTTGAGGTCATAGGCTGATTTATCCAGTGAAGGGGCAATAAATACTGCCTGCTTCCTATTTTTGTGGCTCATTATAGCGTATTTTTGTGCAAAAATATTGCCTTGGCAATATTTAAACAAGATTAATTATCACTTTTAATGATTTTTTTATTGCCCAGGCAATAAATTTTATATGTAACTCATGGATTTACATCAACATTGTTTCCTTTGCCAGCACAGTTTGGCCGAATGGCAGGCGGCTATTGCCACGAACGCCACCATCCGGCATTTCAGGAAGAACGAGGTCATTTTTCATGAAAAGGAGGCGGTAAAAGGGGTTTATTTTATGCATTCCGGCCGGGTGAAGGTGCATAAGAAGTGGGGAGATGACAACAAGGACCTGATTGTGAAGTTCGCCGCTGCGGGGGATATACTGGGGCACAGGGGTTTGGGGGAAGATCATTATTACCCTGTAACGGCTACGGCTATTGAGGATGTGGAGGCCTGTTTTATTACATCGGAGTTTTTCCACACGACTTTATTGGTAAACCATGAGCTGGCCTATCAAATGGTGCTGTTTTACGGCAATGAGCTGCAACGTGCGGAGCAGGGCATGCGGGACATGGTGCATATGAGCGCCAAAAGCAGGATGGCGAATGCGTTGATCAGGCTTTCGAAGATATTCGGCACTTCCGTGCATGGCACTATCCAAAGTACGCTGAGCAGGCAGGAAATTGCATCTTTTGCCGGCACTACTTATGAAACGTTGTTTAAGATACTTAATGAGTGGGTGGATGAAGGGATTGTTGCCGTTTCAGGGAAAGAAATAACTATCCGGGATGAAAAGCGCCTGCGAAAGCTCATTGAATAATGAGTTATTTTTGCAGGATGGAATACATCAATTGTGTAGGACTCATTGCACTGGAAAACAGGAAACTATTACTCGCTTTTAGTCGCAACAAACAAGCCTGGTACCTGCCCGGCGGCAAGGTAGATCCGGGGGAAACCAATCTGCAGGCCATCCGGCGTGAAATTAAAGAAGAGCTTAACCTCGAACTTACTCCCGAGCAATTGCAGGAGTATTATTACATAGAAGCGCCTGCCTTTGGCGAAGTCAATAAGTTGATGAAGCAGCATACCTATTTGTGTCAACTGACAGCCACTCCACGGCCTACGGCGGAAATTGAAGCCATCCGGTTTTTTAGTCCTGCTGACTACAGCGGGGAGCAGCACCAGGTGCCTGGCGTGCTGGCGGCGTTTCGTAAATTACAGGCAGATGGGTTAATTGATTGATACCGGATACTATGAAAAAAAGGATACTTAGTTTATTACTGTTGCTGCTAGCGGGAGGCGGATTATATGCGCAGGAGGAAGCCGGCAGGGCGGCGGGAGATATGGCGGTTGCATTGGCCGTACCGGATACGGTTACGCTGCCGCTTAGTGCTACTGACACCACTATTTTATACCGGATCAATGGCACTTATTTGCGCAGCATTTGGGATGACGCCAAATACACTGTTGCCAGGCCGTTTCACTGGGAACGTAAAAACTTCGTACAGGCGGGAGCGTTAGTTGGCTTAACGGGGGTTTTGCTGGCGAGCGATTATGAAATAAAGCAGGTGTTTATACACAATCAAACCAACTTCTGGACCAGCGTGACGGACCAGATAGAACCTTTCGGGAATGCTTATGCGCCTTATATTGTAGCGGGTATGTATGTGGCGGGCGTGATCACCAAAGACCGCAAGCTGGAAAGCGGCGGGCTGATGGCAGCAAAATCGTTGTTGATATCTACGGCTATTTATACGGTTATTAAGAGCGTGGTGAGAAGAGGGCGCCCGACGTATTACGACAGTCCGTTCAACTTTAACGCGCCGTTCAGCGGCGACAAGCAGCATACCTCTTTCCCTTCCGGGCATAGCAACACGGTGATGACGGTAGCTACGGCCATTGCGGAATTATACGGCAAGGATCATCCGTGGGTGCCGTGGGTGGCGTATAGCATTGCGGGTTTGACGGGGGTTACGCGGCTGTATGAGAACCGGCACTGGAGCAGCGATGTGTTGATCGGGATGTCGTTAGGGCATTTTGTAACGAAGAGCGTGTTCCGGCATCACCGGGAGTTGGAGCGGAAGAAGGCGATGCAGTTGCTGTTGCGATAGTGAATACTTTATAACAAGAAAAAAGCCTTACAGTGTGGACTGTAAGGCTTTTTTTAAGTCGGGGTGGCAGGATTCGAACCCTTATCATAGCTTAATTCCATTTATTATATTTCAATCTGATTATTAGGTATTTATAAAAATTAATTCTTAACTTTACCTACCTTTACAAAGGTGAAATATGGTAATATTAAGCATTTCTGTCCGAAATATGTCCGAGAAATATGAAAGTGAATTTTTATTTAGATAAGCCGTATAATCCCAACGTTGCCCCTGAAAAGACCAAGCAGGAACTAGCCAAGGTTGGAGGAAAAAAGAAAAACCTTGCACAGAAGTTCTGGAATCCATCCCCGACTGCGCTGTATCTTTTCTTTTCGCCGGATAAGTCCTGCAGGATAAAATACAGAACCAACTACAAGATACTGCCCAAGAACTGGGACTTTGAAAAGGAGCGGATGAAGCCAAGTGTCAGCGGTGCATTGGAGTTCAATGTCGAACTGAACAACCTTGCAAACTGTTGTACAAGGGAAGCAATGCGCAAAAAAGACACAAACCAGTTTCTTTCCAAAGAGGATTATAAACAGATTGTACAGGACTGTATTGACAGGGACAATGCCGTCAATAGCGAAATATCCATTTCCCACCTGAAAACCCAGTTCCTTTCCTACAAATCCAATTTTGTCAAAGAGGGTACGTTAAAAGAATACCGGACAGTCTTTAAGGGATTGGAGGATTTTGAGAAGCAAAAGGGAACAAAACTGATCCTTAGGGAAATGGACGGTAAATTTCTCGATCAGTTTGAGGTATTTCTAAGCAAGAAAAAGAACACGAACGATGATGATAAGACAGGCTTGCTGAATGATACCATACACAAGTACATATCCACTTTAAAGGTATTTCTAAAGTGGTGCAACGACAATGATTATTTGGTGCATCCCGATGTTTTTAAGACACAGAAAACAAATTTTAAAAAGAAAGCATATAACGAAATCATTGCGCTGTCTGAAAAGGAAATTGAAAAGATACTGAACCATGATCTTTCGGACAAGCCCAGTCTGGAAAGGGTACGGGATCTGTTCTGTCTATTGTGCTACACAGGGCAGAGGTTTGAGGATCTGATCAACTTTGACGAAAAAGACATCAAGAACAATGCTTGGGACTTTATTTCGATCAAGGTCAAGAAAAGGGTAATCGTACCTTTCGAGGGATACATCGCCCCCGCAAAGGATATTCTGGAGCGTATCGGCTACAAAGTACCCAAGATATCGAACCAGAAGTTCAATGAATATATTAAAACGGTCGGAAAACTGGCAGGGCTGAACGAAACCATAAAGATAACGAGATATTCGGGCAAGCAAAAACTGGTGATAGAAAAAAAGAAGTACGATTTTCTATCGAGCCATGTCGGCAGGCGGTCAATGGTCACAAACCTATTGAGCAGGAACGTACCGATCACGCTTGTACAGAAACTAACGGCACATTCCGATATACGGACTTTAATGAAATACGAATCGGCAAGCACTGATTCGTTAATCGATGCACTAAATAAATTTTGAGTTATGGACGAAAAATACTTTAAGTTGAGAAAAACATGGAGAAAACGAAAGAACAGATTTGATATAGGACCGTTGTTCAATATGAATCCTATCCACATTTCGGGGTATTTTGTCATGCGGATATTTAACATAACCGAACAGGAATATATCCCTTTCTATCAACACCATAAAAAGTACTACCTCGCATGTAACCCTGACGGCAATGAAGAATCGTTTTTAGCAAAAGTACTGGAAATTGTCGATAAGGACAGGAAATCACGGGAAACGTTATACTACTACAATACACGATCTAAGACAAGGATACACAAATTGACCAGATTTCGGGAAGCCCTTAAAGAGGTGGACAGATGGGGTCTGACGGTGACCAACGAAGAACGTTTACGGCAGTCCGTCTCCTATGTGCAGGAAATAATGAACTGGCAGAATACCAACGACACAAAATCCGTATTGTCCAAATTACTGTTTGACGAGAGGGGTTCTGACCAGTTTTTTATAGAATATCAGCGGATCATTGAGCAGAAAAATAAATTGGAGGTGCTTTTGGAAAAAGAACAGTCAACCGTAAAGGATTTGCAGAATCAATTGAAAAATGTTGCTCCGGAATATAGGATTGCAATTTTGAACGGAGACCAAAAACTATTAATTGACCTTTTCATGCAATTGAAAGACTTAAAAGTTCCCAGAACAAATAGTAATTTCCTATCGGCAAAGCCTGAATTATGGGCAAGATTGATCCATAACTATTTCACATTGTCTCACACAAACAGCAAAGAAGACAACCGTCAACTACTTAGCTACGATACGATACTTGATTACTTTAAGGACAACTTAGGAAAAGAGATGCTCAAATCAAAAAACAGGAGTAAATACTTCAATATTAAAGAATCTGATAGAATATATACGTAAAACACATACGTCTGTTTTTCAGTAATTTGCAAATCAAAAATCCCCTCAAAATTAATTTTGAGGGGATTTTTGATTTGTGTACTTCCCAACTTTGCCCATGTTAACTCACTCGAAGAAAGTGGCCACGACTTCGACATTCTTACATTGATAAACATGAGCAAAGTATGATTTTACTCGACCAAAAAGCCCTCAAAGACTGCATCAAGGATGCCGTAAGGGAGGAACTGCACCTTTTCATTACAGACGTCAAGAAGACGGCTGACAATCCACAGAAACCACAGACAGCAAAACTATTGACCAAAAAGGAAATGGCGGACGAACTGGATATTTCACTTGTGAGCCTGACCGAATGGATGAAGCAGGGACGTATTCCGTACAGACGTATGGGAAAACGCATTTACTTCAACAAAGAAGACGTTATGGCATCCATGACGAACTTCAACCATAACAGGGGAGGTAAATGATGATGCCGTTCAAGCAGGAGACCGTTGAAGCGTTCGACCGCTCACTGGTCAGGATTACAGATAAATTTTTAGAGCCACCCATCATGATAAAGATATGCAGTTCGGATTCCGTCATCGGGACACTTGGGAATTTCAGTGCCTCTACGGGAAAGGCAAAGAGCAGAAAGACATTCAACGTCATTTCGTTAATCGCATCGGCATTGAGCAGAAAGCAGATATTACAGTACAAGGTGGACGTGCCACGCAACCGCCCCATGGTGCTGTACTGCGATACCGAGCAAGGGAAATACCATTGCCACAGGCTTCTTTCGAGAGTTTATAAACTCAAAGGCTATCCAACGACCGAAGTCCACGAGAACCTGAATTTTATCGCTCTGCGGGAGTACCCTACCAAAGAGCGTATCGACATCATCGAATACGCACTTTTCAAGTACGCAGGCAAGATCGGACTGGTCGTCATTGACGGCATCCGTGACCTTGTCTTTGACATCAACAATGCCACCGAAGCCACCGAAATAACGGGTAAGCTCATGAAATGGTCACAAGAACTCAATGTGCATATCCACGTTGTCCTGCACCTCAACAAAGGCGATGACAATACACGGGGGCATCTGGGAACGGAAATCAACAACAAGGCAGAAACTGTCCTACAGATCAGCAAAAACGATCTGGACGCAAATTCCAGCATCGTATCGCCGAAGTTTATCCGTGACATCGAATTTGAGCCGTTCGCATTCTATATCGAGGACGGTTTGCCCCGACTGGAAGAGAATCTGGAAATGGCAATCCCCAAAGCAAGGAAAGGCTTCGATTATCAGGAACTGTCTGCCGATAATCACCGGGAGGTGTTACAGGCGTTGTTCACTGACGGAGAAATAACGTGTAGTTATGGCGACTTCGTGAGCAAGCTACAGGAGGGGTATTTGGCACATGGGTTCAATTTCGGAACGAACAAGGCAAAACAGCTAAAGACGTTCCTTGAAAACAAAAGGATGATTGTCAAGAACGACAAGACCTATCGGTTCAACCCCGAATTTTATTACTGAAAAACAGGTTTAGTTTAGTCTGCCCCTATATATAGATAGACTAAACTAAACCTCTCTAAAAATCAAGAATATGACATGTGAAGAATTAAAGCGAATACCGCTCATATCCATATTACAGCATTTACAGATTCCGTGTGCCAAGATGAACAGCAGGGAAGCATGGTTTAAGAACCCCTTTAACGGAGGGGATGAACGGACGGCATCGACAAAGGTAGACGTACATCAGAATATATGGTACTCCCCTTCCGAGGGTATCGGTGGGAACAACATTGATTTCCTGATGAAGTTCTTAGGCACGTCCGAACTCGCTAAAGTCTTGGAGTGGGCTGATGAAAGAAAAAATATCCTTTCTTTTCAACAGCAGACCGTTCTGGATAGTCGGCACGCAGTACAGACAGAAAAAGATACGGGCTACACGATACTGTCCGTAAAACCGCTTGAAAACAAAGCATTGCTCGGCTATCTGTCCAATGAGCGTATGATCGACCCCGATATTGCCAGGGCTTTCTGCAAGGAAATCTACTACCGGACGGCAAACGGGCAGACGTATTTTGCCGTATGCTCTGCCAATGATTCGGGAGGGTTTGAACTGCGCAACCCCTATGACAAACGGTCGTTAATGACAAAGGACATCACCACCGTAGACAACGGAAGCGACAGGGTTATGCTGTTCGAGGGATTTATGGACTGGCTTTCTTTTTTGACACTAAGGAAGATTGCAGACCGACCGTTTCCACCTACAGATTATTGCATCCTGAACACCACCGCCCACCTGAAAAGGTCATTCCCGTTTTTGGAACGGCACAAAACTATCGTCAGTTATCTGGACACTGACGAGTCGGGAACAAAGGCTTACAGGGACTTGGAAATCCGCTTTGGAAAAACCCACGGCCTCAAAAACGGGATACAGGAACTACAGCACAGGAACAGTATGATAAAAGACGTGAACGATTATCTGGTGCATGGTCTATCCGACACCAAAATCGAAAATCGCCATACTGGCAGAAAATTATCGAATAGGTAGGAAGCAAGGTTGTGTTTTGGTGACCCCAAAACCTATTCGCTCCCGATGGTCACGGCTAAAAGAACAAACAAAATGAAAGACACAAAGAAGAAAGGCGGAAGACCCGCACTCGAAAATAAAAAGAAGTTCAGGATCAATGTCCGCTTTGATGAAACGGAACATAACAGAGTTCTGCAGAACGCAGAGACCGCAGGTATGAGCAAATCGGAATGGGTGCGCAAAAGTGCTATCCTGAGAAAGATAGTACCAAGGTTTACCGAGCAGCAGCTGAAAGCGTTCAGAGCAATCGCAGGAGCTTCCAAGAATCTCAATCAGCTAACTAAAAAAGCCCACCAGACAGGATTGCTCGACGTGGTAACGGAGTGCCGGAATACGATCAGCCATATCAACCACTGTATCGATAAACTGTTGCACCATGATAGCGAAGATAATTGAGGGGCGATCATTCGGCGGATGTGTGGGATATGTATTAAAGAAAGACAGCAAGATTATTCATGCAAATGGATTGCGGACGGATTCGGCAAAGACCATTGTACAGGACTTTAATTTTCAGCGGATGCTGAACCCCAGATTGGGCAAAGCCGTAGGACACATTATACTATCGTGGAATACAGCAGATAAGAATATGCTGAACAACGATATCATGGTATCATCTGCTAAACGCTACCTCTCCAAAATGGGGATCAGGGATACCCAGTACCTGATGGTTCGCCATTTCGACCGTCAGCACGATCATATCCATATCATTTACAATCGGGTGAACGATCAGGGCAAGACCATATCCAACAGCAATCAGCGGTATAAGAGTTTTAAGGCCTGCAAGGAAATCAATGCCCTGTATGGTTTTAAGCAGTCCGAGGGGAAGCAGAACGTCAACAGGGGAAGGCTCAAAGGAAATGACAGGACAAGATACCAGATTTACGATACCGTGAAGGCGGGCATTCGCAACAGCAAGAACTGGAACGAACTACAAAGCTTTCTCCGCTACAGAGGTATGGAAATGCAGTTCAAGTACAGATCTGGTTCAGATGAGGTTCAGGGTATTTCATTTAGCAAAAACGGACAGACATTTCGGGGATCAGCCATTGACCGCTCATTGAGCTATGGACAGATCGACAGGGCTTTAAATGGAATAGATAACGCTATGGAACAAACCCATCGAATGGAAAGCAATGTTTCGACAAACCGGTCTATGGACACAAATATCGGGGAGGCCATAGGTTACTTAACATCCGCTCTGTTTTCGATCCCTGAAATTGCACCGGAGCAGGAAGATCCATTTATCAAAAAAAGAAAAAAGAAAGAAAACTACAGGCTAAAACGTTAAGAATATGCGCACCGAATTAGAAAACTTACAGCAACAGGTGAACACCTTAGAGGAGAATACAGACCTTATTACACAGGACATCGTACGGATCATGCCGACAATTGTATCCCTGCTTTCCGAAAACGAGAAGAATATGAAGGAATTTCATGATACACGCGCAAAGGATCAGGAACTGTTACGCCAGATACAGACTTTTATGAAGCGTGAAAATGATGTACTGTCAAGGATCGTTAAGGATTATGGCTCCTTGCAGAATCTGGCTGTTCAGATTGCCGATGCTACAGGGCAAGAGGTCAACAGATTGGTTGATAAGGAAAAAGAAATTGCTTCAAAACTCGCTGAAATCCCTGATCAGTTCAATGTAAAACATCATTATGGGATTGATCTAAAGTCCACGCCAGTGGTCATTGTAATGATATTATTGTCAATCCTCATCTCAGTGGGTTTAGGAACTATATATGAGAAAAACAAACAATTGAACAATAGAAAATCGTATGAGATGCGCTATCGTATGATGGAATTGGATCTACCCAATGTTACATTTCATATCGATTCAACCTACTCTCTTGATCCTGATAAATTCCATGATTTGGTGATTAAAAGAGAAGAGGAAAATAAATTATTAAACAGTATATATCGAAAACGTCAGGAGATTAAAGATTTAAGAAATACTGAATAACGGGAAACGCATTGGCGAAGTGGCGGATAAAATTGGACGAAACATTCAATTTAGCAGTAACGTAGCCGATGTGTTTTCACAGAAGCTAAATTAGTTAAAAAAGCTGAATGTGAAACACATTCGGCGGCTCAATAATGCAGAAAGTTTCAATTTTGCACTTCACCCGCCCTTTTGCCAAGCCTATGTTACCAGCAGCCCTTTTTCTGTCGGTTACTTTTCGTCTGTCGGTATGTTACGAAGAATTTTGTAGTCAATATAGAATGTCCCGAATGGAACGAAACAAGCAACAAGAACTTTCCAAGTTGTTTCTTTAAATTTCCAATTTTGTTCAACGCCTACACGCAAAGCATTAAATGCAAAGAGCAAAAATAAGGCACCGTGGATGGGGCCAAGCGATTTTGACAAGCTGGGAACATCCCAAAAATGCTTCAAGGGTACGGCAATAAAAACCAAGACCAGTAATGATATGCCTTCTAAGATGGCAAGGATTCGTAAACGTCCGATAGATGTAGTGAAAAGTTTTTTCATCATTAAAATATTCTGAAATTAGGTCTGCCTGATAAGGGTGAAAACGGCCAGGGAATGGCTACGAAAATGAGGATTAAGCCAATGGTAAACCAAACAAGCATTGTCTTAAATTTCTTCTTGTCCGTTTGCTGTCGCTTTGCCTTTGCCGAGCCGATAGTTACCAGCACAATAGCCGTTAGCATTAAAATAATATGAATTAAACCATAAAAAGTCAGCTCTAAGTTTTGAAAACTACTTTCCTTTTCCTTCCAAAAATATTTGACTATCGGACTCTGCGTATAAAGGATGATGCCAATCATTAGTTGAATATGGGCAACCGTAGCCGTCCAGTGGCGAAAAGCATTGTCCGTTTTGGAAAAAGGCTTGTCGTTCAAATAACCAACAAATGCTCTGTAAATAGAATACAACAAAAAGGCAAGAACAAGCCAGCGAATTAAAGAGTGAAAGACTAATAAAGTTGAATACATTTTATGCCGTAATTGTTTTTTGTTTTCTGAATACGCCCCAAATGGTAGGTGCACCAAAGAAAAACCAAATGGCTAATACTGCGTCGCACACGGCACAACCGGCAGACGAAAGTGGTGCAAAGTGAATGATGGGATCACCATATAGATGATGCATAATGTCCCAGCCTGTATGCATCAGCCAACCAATACCTATGAAATAGTAGTGCTTGAGGGCTTTGAAAGCAACAAATAGCATGGTGGCACCAAATACATATTCCCAGATGCCTAATCCGCCGCTCCAGTAAACTCCGCCTGCACCGGCAATGATGATGGCGTTGATCTTTTGTCGGGATGGTTCTTTTACAAACGACATGATGATGATAAACACGAACCCAATCAGCACCGCAGCTATTGCATTGATGATTGTAAATTCTGGAATGGTGTGATGATGTGTATGCATATTTCTTGTTTTTATGTTTGAATACAAAGATAAAAAAAACATACTAATTAGTATGTTTTTGAAGAAAAAAATGATTTCAAACTGTCTAAATGGATTTTAAGTTACTTTAAATAGGAATGTAAACAGAAGAACGAGCAAAAGTTCAACTATAAGCGCAATCGTCAGAATAACTGGTAACGTATTTTTGAGTTATGGGGTATGTGTATTAATTCCAAATCCCATTCATCTCAGTTAGAATCATCGGTTTACCGTCTGTAACAACGATGGTATGTTCGTGTTGCGCCATAAAACCACCTTTGTTTCCCACCATTGTCCAACCGTCATTTAACTCTGTTGCATAGGTTGAAGTTGTGGTAATAAACGTTTCAATGGCAACCACTGAATTTTTTCTAAACCGTCTTTGGTCAAATCGGTTTTTGTAGTTCATTATTTCATCGGGTTGTTCGTGCAAACCCCTTCCGATGCCGTGTCCACCCAAATTTTTAACGACCTTGAAACCTCTTTTCTTGGCTTCGGTTTCCATGATGTGCCCAACTTCTGAAATCTTAACCCCTCCTTTAATATTACTGATAGCTTTTTGCAGGATTTCTTTGGATGCATCCACCAATTTTTGATGTTGGTAGATGTCTTCTCCAAGCACAAATGAACTACCATTATCCGACCAAAAGCCGTTAAGTTCGGCAGAAACGTCAATGTTTACCAAATCGCCCTCTTTTAATATTCTTTTCTCGGACGGAATGCCGTGGCAAAATTCATTGTTCACACTTATGCAAGTCCATCCCGGAAAGCCATACGTCAGATACGGTGCGGATTTTGCACCGAAATCCGAAAGTATTTTCGCACCAAAGTCGTCTAGTTGCTTTGTAGTGATACCGGGTCTTGCATAGTTCCGCATTTCTTTCAAAGTGTAAGCAACTACCTCGCTTACTTTCTGCATTCCTATTAATTCTTCGTGTTTTGTTATGGACATTTTTATTTAGATTGTTGCGTTTACATTGCAAATGTAATAAATATTAACCTTTATAATCCTTTTTTGCCTTCTAACCAATAGCCATGCAGATATACTTTGCTCTTCGTTGTATCTTTAATAACTTTTCTAAAGGTTTGAGCTGATTTTACATTTCCTGTGAGGATAAACTTGATATGATCTTCATTTTGAAGAGGAAATACGGGCAATTGCTTTATCCATTCCTCGTTTTTAAATAATCCTGTTTTGGGATAAACAATAACCGACTTCAGTCCCAAGATTTCAGGAATTATTAGATTTTCCTCGTCTAATTCAAAAATAAACTGAAATATATGCTTGTTTTGCTTTAATACAGGAGCAAATGATTGTGCCAATCCCAAAGAAGACTCATCTCCAAAAATAATGTATTGCTGAAAGGATGAATCATAATATTTTATCATCGTACTAGGTTTATTTAAAGAGAGTACGTCGCCCGGTTGCAAGGCATTCATATAATCAGCGCCACAACCTTTGCCATGAAGGTGAACGATAAACTCCATACTTTGTGTTTTCCTATCAAAATTTGAAACCGTGTAGCGTCTGGCTTCGGTTTCTGTTACTCTGAAATCAATATATGCACCAACAGTCAATTTTACTTTATCAAAGACTCCGGACATCCTAATTTTCTTTACTGATGGAGATAATGTAGACTTCCCCGAACTTCGGCCATAAGAATTAGAGTTATGAATTGATTCATTAACTTTAATCTTGACCATGA
>MLAV02000028.1 GCA_001870995.2 Chitinophaga sp. CB10 | reverse complement strand
CTACCAAATAAGTTTGGGGGATTAGCTCAGCTGGCTAGAGCACCTGCCTTGCACGCAGGGGGTCAACGGTTCGAATCCGTTATCCTCCACTTAAAAGTTCTTTGACATATTGGAGAATTCAAAAGTTGTGTACTTAAGTAGTAATACTTAAATACAAAATATTTAAAGCGAATAAGGGCGCATGGTGGATGCCTAGGATCTAAGAGGCGACGAAGGACGTGGTAAGCTGCGATAAGCTACGGGGAGATGCAAACGATCGTTACATCCGTAGATTTCCGAATGGGACAACCCGGTACACTGAAGGTGTATCACCCGAAAGGGAGCCAACGCAGGGAACTGAAACATCTAAGTACCTGCAGGAAAAGAAAATAATAATGATTCCCCCAGTAGTGGCGAGCGAACAGGGAAGAGCCCAAACCGGGTCGAAGCAATTCTACCCGGGGTTGTAGGACTACTTTTAGAAAGTCAGATCAAACTGAATCATCTGGAAAGATGAGCCGTAGCAGGTGATAGCCCTGTAGGTGCAAATTCTGACGGACGTGTAGTATCCTGAGTAGCGCGGGACCAGAGGAATCCTGTGTGAAACTGTCAGTACCATCTGATAAGGCTAAATACTCCTTAGATACCGATAGTGAACCAGTACCGTAAGGGAAAGGTGAAAAGTACTCCGAACAGGAGAGTGAAATAGTTCCTGAAACCGTGCGCTTACAAGCGGTCGGAGCTCGCAAGAGTGACGGCGTGCCTTTTGCATAATGAGCCTACGAGTTACTCCTTACTGGCGAGGTTAAGGTCTTCAGTACCGGAGCCGCAGCGAAAGCAAGTTCTAACAGAGCGATTTAGTCAGTAGGGGTAGACGCGAAACTTTGTGATCTATCCATGGGCAGGATGAAGGTTAGGTAAAACTAACTGGAGGTCCGAACTCATTAGCGTTGAAAAGCTATGGGATGACCTGTGGATAGGGGTGAAAGGCCAATCAAACTGAGAGATAGCTCGTTCTCCCCGAAATGTTTTTAGGAACAGCCTCGGATTTAAGACGTGTTATAGAGGTAGAGCTACTAATTGGGCTAGGGGGCTTCACCGCCTACCAAACCCTAATAAACTCCGAATGCTATAACATAATCTCCGGGAGTGAGGCTGTGGGCGCTAAGGTCCATGGCCGAGAGGGAAATAACCCAGACTAACAGCTAAGGTCCCTAATCGTATGTTAAGTTAATCAAACGCGGTTCAAATCCTAAAACAGCCAGGATGTTGGCTTGGAAGCAGCCATTCATTTAAAGAGTGCGTAACAGCTCACTGGTCGAGGGTTTGGGCACGGAAAATAATCGGGTATCAAACATACAACCGAAGCTTTAGGCCTAGCAGTAATGCTAGACGGTAGGGGAGCATTCCAAACTGCATCGAAGGTGTGTCGCGAGGCATGCTGGAGCGTTTGGAAAAGAAAATGTAGGCATAAGTAACGATAAATAAGATGAAAAATCTTATCGCCGTAAGACTAAGGGTTCCTGATCAACGCTAATCGGATCAGGGTTAGTCGGGTCCTTAGGCAAAGCCGAAAGGCGTAGCTGATGGCAAAATGGTGAATATTCCATTACCTGCTATAAATTCGATGGAGTAACGGAGTAGTGAAAGGACTGCGCACTTACGGAATAGTGCGTTAAAGGGTGTAGTTATAGGTTTTATAGGTAAATCCGTAAGACCTGATGAACCTGATAGTACAGCAAAGCTTCGGCAGCGCTGATAATGTCCCTAATCAGACTTCCAAGAAAAACTTCTAAGGTTCGTTTATAGCAGCCCGTACCGTAAACCGACACAGGTAGTCGAGGAGAATATCCTAAGGCGCTCGAGTGATCCGTGGTAAAGGAACTAGGCAAATTGACGCTGTAACTTCGGGATAAGGCGTACCGCAGCGATGCGGTCTCAGTAAAATGGTCCAACCAACTGTTTAACAAAAACACAGGGCCCTGCAAAATCGAAAGATGACGTATAGAGCCTGATACCTGCCCGGTGCTGGAAGGTTAAGGAAGGGTGTTCGGGGTAACCCAAAGCTCCTGACTGAAGCCCCAGTAAACGGCGGCCGTAACTATAACGGTCCTAAGGTAGCGAAATTCCTTGTCGGGTAAGTTCCGACCTGCACGAATGGTCTAATGAGTTGGACACTGTCTCTACCACGAGCTCGGTGAAATTGTAGTATCGGTGAAGATGCCGGTTAATCGCAACGGGACGGAAAGACCCCGTGAACCTTCACTACAACTTAACATTGATTTTGAATGCCAGATGTGTAGGATAGTTGGGAGACTATGAAGCAGCTTCGCCAGGAGTTGTGGAGTCATCGTTGAAATACCAACCTTCTGTTATTTAGAGTCTAACCCGGCAACGGGGACATTGTTTGGTGGGTAGTTTGACTGGGGTGGTCGCCTCCTAAAAGGTAACGGAGGCTCGCAAAGGTACCCTCAGTACGGTTGGTAATCGTACGTAGAGCGCATTAGTATAAGGGTGCTTGACTGTGAGGCAAACAAGCCGAGCAGGTGCGAAAGCAGGCTAAAGTGATCCGGTGGTTCTGTATGGAAGGGCCATCGCTCAAAGGATAAAAGGTACTCCGGGGATAACAGGCTGATCTCACCCAAGAGCTCATATCGACGGTGAGGTTTGGCACCTCGATGTCGGTTCGTCACATCCTGGGGCTGGAGAAGGTCCCAAGGGTTCGGCTGTTCGCCGATTAAAGTGGCACGTGAACTGGGTTCAGAACGTCGCAAGACAGTTCGGTCCCTATCTGTTGTGATCGTTAGTAAATTGAGGAGACATGACCTTAGTACGAGAGGACCGGGTCGTACGTACCGCTGGTGTATCTGTTGTGCCGCCAGGTGCAGTGCAGAGTAGCTATGTACGGACAGGATAAAC
Organism: Chitinophaga sp. CB10; assembly: GCA_001870995.2. Lineage (GTDB taxonomy): Bacteria > Bacteroidota > Bacteroidia > Chitinophagales > Chitinophagaceae > Chitinophaga. Next base: position 30,194 of record MLAV02000028.1, on the reverse strand, counting down.
GCTGAAAGCATCTAAGCGTGAAACCTGCTTCAAGATGAGTTTACTTTTAAGGGCCGTCGGAGACTACGACGTTGATAGGTTACAGGTGTAAGGGTGGTAACATCGAAGCCGAGTAATACTAATTGCCCGTAAGCTTTAACTTTATTTATTACTTATGTTGTCGTAAGAACAACAAACTTAGTGTACAACTTTCTCCGATATGTTATCTTATTGTTTGCTGTAACAGCAAAAAGATCTTATGGTGGTTTTGCCAAGGGTGTTCACCTCTTCCCATTCCGAACAGAGAAGTTAAGCCCCTTATGGCCGATGGTACTGCACCACAATGCGGGAGAGTAGGTAGCTGCCATATTTATTTTAAAAGCCTTAGTGATTATTTCACTAAGGCTTTTTTATTTTCCGAAGGTCCTGGGGTCTGATGCCGATTCAGCACAGGTGCAGGTAACGAGTTACGCGTCGGCCGTAGCGATGCGTGGGCAGCCGTGCCCCGCGCCCATACTCCTCCCGATACCTGGTTAACCGCAGCCATAAATCTTTCCCCCCCCCCTAAAAAAAATATATTAACTGTAACGGGTAAACGAAGTAACGTAGACGTATATACGCACAAAAAAACAGGCGCTGTAGCAACGCCTGTCCTTTATGAAAAATCAAACAATTAACGCTTAAAGGAATCGTACCATTTGGCGATATTGATAGAGGCGCCGAGGTTGAGATTCACCGGTTGGAAATAATCGTTGAAATGCGTGCCCGGAGCTGCGTTCATGCAAGCTGCCGCGGATAATTGCATCTGGAACTTCACATATTTATAGCCCACGCGGAATGTGATGGCCGGCTCATAGAAGAAACGGGGCTTGCTGCCAATCTGATAGAAAGCGCCGCTATGCGTGCTATCCGCGCCACGGGCCAGATTGCCGGCTGTTAAGCCATAGAAATTCACTACAGAGAAACGGGTACTGAAAATTGCTTCCACTACCGGATGCACAATGCCGAAGCTGGGCTGGATAAAGCCTTTTGCAAACCTGGAGCGTAACTTATAATCCTCCGTGTTCGTGGGATTGCTGGCGTCGTAGTACGACTTGTCCAGCGTATTGAAGCCACCGGTACCGAGCCCGCCGTAGACGTCAAACACAGCGCGGTTTTTGGAGCCGAAAGCTTTGAAATAGCCCAGGCCTCCTTCAAAGGCGCCGCCATGCACATTGCGGTCGAACACATTATCCTCGTCACCTTCGCTGCCGTAGAAGGCATTGCGGTACACGAACTGGCCGCTGGCCATGATGGCAATGTTATCCGATACGGCGAATGCTGCCTGTGCGTTGTTAGGGCCCACATTTCCCTTGAATTCATACTTCTCTTTAAGGGCCGGGGCATTGATCGCCTGTGGCACATACACGGTTGTATGGCAGGCTGTTGCAAACAGTGCAGTCGTTACAGCCAGCAATTTTAGTAACCTCATAAAGTTGCAGGATTGGTTTAATAAAACGGTTGATAATAATTATAGGTTGATAGCTGTTAAACGGTTGATAAATGCATTCGTTACATGATAAGATGGCGGAGCTACGACGTACTGGATTCCCGCTGGATCAGTTCAACGGGGAATACATAATTCTTCGGCACTTTGATTCCTTCGTCCTGGTTGATCAACTGGATGATGGTGCTGGCTGCCTTCTGGCCCATATTGTATCCCGACTGCTCAATGGTGCTGAGTGAAGGAGAGATGATGCGGGAAGAAAGGTCGTTTGAATACCCTACTACTTTTATCTGGCCGGGCACCTGGATGCCCTGTTTTTTAGCTTCCTGGATGAATGCCACTGCAGAGGAATCGTTCGCGGTGAAGAGTCCGTCCGGCAGTACTGACTTGGAAAATATTTCCTGGGCCGCATTGGCGGCGGATTGCATGGTAAGGTCATGCACGTAGACCATGCTTTCGTCAAAAGGAATATCGTAGGCGGCGAGTGCGGCTTTATATCCTGCAAGGCGCTGCTGGTAAAGATTACAAGTTAGGATTCCTGAGAAATGCGCGATGCGTTTGCATCCCTGGCGAATCAGGTGTTCCGTGGCGAGGTAGCCGCCCTGGTAATCGTCTCCCGTAATCGTATAGCCGTTGAAGTCAGATGGCACGCGGTCATAAAATACGATCGGGATATTGTTTTTCACAAAAGGATTAAAGTGATCCGTGTTGGTCGTAAACATGGAAGATACGGCCAGGAGCCCATCGACACGCAGCGAATAGAAGGTATGCACCAATTCTTTTTCCATGGCGACCGTTTCATCCGACTGGCCAATCATGATAGAGAACCCGTATTTATGCGCTTCGTGCTGAATGCCGCTGATGGCGGTACTCTGGAAGTACATGGAAGTACGGGGTACGATCAGGCCGATGATATTGGAGCGCTTTTTACGTAAGCTGGAAGCGATCCAATTGGGTACATAACCCATTTCGGTAGCCATTTCCTGCACTTTCAGCCTGGTTTCCTCGTTGATCAGCGGGTTGTTTTGCAACGCGCGGGAAACGGTAGATGCAGAAAGGCCCAGTTTCTGGGCGATGTCGTATATGGTAACTTTATTAGTGCGATCTTTCACTTTTGAGGCTTGGTAGTTTAAAATTCGCGCTATATTAAGCAATTATCCTTAAATAAAAAGCCTCTCCTGTGTGGGAGAGGCTTTTCGCGTATTTAACCGTCAGTTAATTACTTATTATCGAGTGTTTTAGAGATAGACGCGATCAGGTCCTGGTAGTGGCCGCGGGTGGTCGCATCGCCGGCGGCTGCAGCGGTGCGGAGCTCTGTTCTCAGCGAGGTGAGCGCAGCGCGGGCAACTGAAGTAGCGTCGGACAGGCGTACGTTACCGGCCGGCGCGCCAGGGCCCTGAGAAGGCGCCGGTGTGAGTAAAGCGCTCAGCTTTTCCACATAGAGGCGCTGCAGGTTTCTCTTATAGATATCCACGTTCTGATGGGTGGCCAGTTCGGAGAAGATGGTTTTCTTCACGTCGTTGACCATTTCAGCAGGCAGGTAGGCGTTGGCGCCGAGGGAGGCTTCACCGCCCAGCATACTGCCGAAGATGTTAGGGGAGAAGAGGCGGGTCAGCACCTGGTTTTGCACGCCAGAAATAACGGAAGCGCCGTCATCGCCGGTTTTGCTGAAAATTTCCTGGCTGAACAGCCATTTAGGCGTGGTAAAGAGCTGCTGGTTCAGGAAGGTAATAGCTTCTTTCTGAGTGGCTTTGCTAACGAATTCCACTACCGGACCGGCCTGTTCCACCGTTTTCGGCGTGGTGTAGATACCGCCTACATTTTTGGCAACGTGGCCCATGTAGCGGGTGTATTGGCCTACCAGTTCCTTATAGATGGTTTTCAGGTCGCTATAGTCCTCGTTGGCGGTCCTGGTCCAGGCGATCATATTCGGCATGATGCGTTGCAGGTTTTTGATACCGTACATGCTGGCTTTCATGGCGTTGTCGCCCAGGTCTTCGTTCTGGCAGCGAGGATCGAACGGATCGGATTCGGTACCGAACCAGAATTTCTTATCCTTGAGTTTTTCGATGGTGATTTTATTGAGGGCAGCTTTTTCTGCTTCCGGAGAGTTGAATTCAGGACGCAGGCGGTAGCCCCATTCGATGGCCCATTTATCGTAGTAGTTAATGCGCGGGTAGAGGTCAGCCCCGGTGATACCATCCCCTGGCTGCGCTACGTAGTTAAAGCGGGCGTAGTCCATGATGGAGGCGGCGTGTCCGTTTTGTTTCACCCATTCCTTATCGCGCAGTTTTTCAACAGGATAAGTGGAGCTGGAGCCGAAGTTGTGGCGCAGCCCGAGGGTATGGCCCACTTCGTGGGAGGATACGAAGCGGATGAGTTCACCCATGAGTTCATCGCTGAACTGCATGTTGCGGGCGCGGGGATCGTTCGGGGAAGCCTGGATGAAGTACCAGTTACGGAGCAGTTGCATGACGTTGTGGTACCAGTTGATATGGCTTTCCAGGATCTCGCCGGTGCGCGGGTCATGGATATGCGGACCGCTGGCGTTAGGGATGGTGGAAGGTTTATAAACGATGGCGGAGAAGCGGGCGTCATCGATGGACCAGGTGGAGTCCTCTTCTTTGGTAGGCGCCATTTTAGCCATGATAGCGTTTTTGAAGCCGGCTGCTTCGAAGGCTGCCTGCCAGTCGTTCACACCCTGGATGAGGTATTTACGCCATTTTGCCGGGGTGGCGGGGTCTATATAAAACACGATTGGTTTCTGTGGTTCCACGAGTTCGCCGCGTTTATATTTCTCCATGTCTTCCGGTTTAGGTTCGAGCCTCCAGCGGGTGATCATGGTGATTTTTTTCACGCCTTGCGGGTCTGCGTCGAAGTCGGTAGTGCTGGTAGTGAAATAGCCTACGCGCGGATCGAAGTAGCGCGGCTGCATTGGCACTTTAGGCAGCAGTACGAAGGAGCTGTTGAGTTCTACGGTAGCGTTGCCTCCTGGCACCGGGGGCATGCCCGGGTAAGGGGAGGAAGGCGCTTTAGCGTAGGTTTTAACGGTTCTGATCTCCGTGTTCATCGGGAAGGATTTGACATCCACGACGTATGACTTATCGGGCTGATAACCTGCGAGTTTGAGGTTGGACTTCATGCCCTGGTCGAAGAAGAGGATATCGTTATCGCCGTTGATGTATTCGGTGAGGTCGATTATGCAACCTTTATTATTCCTGGAGAATGCCTTAATGTCGAATGCGGCTACAATTGGTTGGAGGTTGGAGCCCATTACGGACGAGAACATAGGTTGGGTAGAATCTTTGGACGTCTCGGAGTAGGAGATGTTTTTGAGGAAGATTCTGTTATTGGGACCTTTTTCGAAGCGGACTACGTTTTCGTTGATGAGGTCCCCACCGAAACCGGACATACCGGCGCGGAGTCCGGCTGCGGATTTGGAGAGGCGGTTTACGACGAGGATATCGCGGCCGATGATGGAGTCGGCGATTTCGAAGAAGTACCTGTCTTCGTGTTTATAGATGTTGATGAGTCCGGAGTCGGCTTTGGCCTGTGCGTTGATCACTTCGGCGAAAGGTTTAGGGCCGGGTTTGGGACCGGGTTTCATCATTGGGCCGTTAGGTTTGGCGGTGGTATCCTTCGCCATGGCGGCTGCGTTGGCGGCAGGGGTAGGAGCGGACTTCTTTTTCTGGGCGTCAGCCGGCGAGGCTACGGCGCCGAGGGCGATTGCTCCGGCCAGTGCCAACACTAGTTTGTGTTGAGAAGATTTGTTCATTTATCAGTTGGTTTTTAGAAAAGTGATCACTTTTTTGAAAAGTGATGTGCAAGTAAGTATATAAAGTCTTAACTTAATAGGAAATTCCACGAGCGCTAAAAAAGGAGATAAGAATGGGAAAAAATGGAGGTTGGGAGATTTTTTGCGTTAGGACATTAGTTGCGGAGGCAACTTTTTTTATGTAATCAAAAATAATTATAGTATATTTTATACTAATATGGTGATTTCACGTTAGGGTGCAGGTTTGACCGCGGTGGTGTTGCATTTGGGCGGACGCAGCTTATAAATATTGGAATATTGTCATTGAAATGGAGAAGATTACTGCTCAAAGTGAGTACTGGCGCGGGAAGGAATAAAAAACTATTCTTGCAAGATTATTGTTGGAACATTTGAAAATTTTCTTAAATTGTGCGTCCAACTTTGAAAAAAATCAATCTATTTCAAGTTTAGGGACAGTGACGGTCAGGGGGTCTGGCTACGTAAAATATTGGTTTATTTGCTGATTATAAGTGTTTGCTCAAATTCATGAAAGGGATAGAATGTACGCTGGGCGTGCGTTTTAGTGCTGTTGTTAATTTTTGTGGGATTTTTTGAGCTGCACTTGTTTTTTTGAGTCAACCTTATAACTTTGCGAATCACTGAATAAAGATTAAATTGAGTGCTATTAAGCATTACAGACTAAAACAGTAATTCATAACTTCTAACAAACAATAGTTTAATTTTTAACACTAAAATTTCAATCAACATGGCTGAGACTAAAACAACTGTGACTGCAGCTACTGCTAAGGCGTCTTCCCATCAACCTAAAAAGTCATCCAACTTATTTGCAATGTTGGCTGTACCTATCTGCCTGGTAATTGGTTTTGTTATTTATTTCTTTGTACTGGGTAACCCGGCTAACTTCGAGGGTAACAATCCAGAAGGCCATCCGATTGCAGAAGGTATTGGTAAATGGTTTGGCACCGTGTACAAAGGCGGTTATGTAGTACCAATTCTGATTTCTGTGCTGCTGATCTGTCTGACTTTCGTAATTGAGCGTTTCCTGTATCTGTCAAAAGCTAAAGGTAAATTCTCCGGTTCTGAGCTGGTACGTAAAGTACAGTACCACCTGGCTAACAAAAATGTAGACGCTGCGCTGGCTGAGTGCGACAAACAGAAAGGTTCTGTAGGTAACGTACTGAAAGCAGGTCTGAAAAAATACAAAGAAATGATCAGCAACACTGAGCTGGATACAGAGCAGAAGATTCTGACCATCAAAAACGAAATTGAAGAAACAACTGCGCTGGAACTGCCAATGATGGAGAAAAACCTGGTGTTCCTGTCTACTATTGCATCAGTAGCAACCCTCCTGGGTCTGTTCGGTACAGTATTGGGTATGATCAAGGCGTTCTCCGCGATGTCAAACGCAGGCGCTCCTGATTCTTCTCAGCTGGCGTTAGGTATCTCCGAGGCGTTGATCAACACCGCTCTGGGTATCGGTACTTCCGCTATTGCGATCATCATGTACAACGTCTTCACTACCAACATCGATAGCATCACTTACGCTATTGACGAGTCTGGCTTTACTTTAACTCAAAGCTTTGCTGCTAACCACAAATAATCTTCCCGATTATTTTATGGAATTTCAGCGGTTTTGAATCTTATTAAAGTAAACCATAAAAAAAGTAAAGATGCCTAAAGTTAAAATGCCAAGGAAAAGCACGCTGGTCGATATGACGGCAATGTGTGACGTGGCTTTTCTGCTCTTAACTTTCTTTATGCTGGCGACTAAGTTCAAACCGGACGAGCCGGTAACGGTAGTTACTCCGTCATCTATCAACACCACCCTTTTGCCTGATTCTGATGTACTGTTGTTTACAGTAGACAAGGATGGCAGAGTGTTCTTTAGCATGGACGGCCAGCCTAAAAGAAGAAAACTGATCGAGGATCTGAACACTCAGTTTAAACTGGGTCTGAACGATAAGGAAATGCAGAATTTTGTGCTGGGCGCCAGCGTTGGTACGCCTCTCAAAAATCTGAAGCAGTATCTTTCAGAAACACCTGAGCAACGTAAACATTCCAACCTGGATACAGGTATTCCTACTGACTCAGCTAATAACGAGTTAGGAACATGGATCGAGTACGGTATGTCTGCCCAAGGCGGTAACTTCAACAAACTGAAGTACTGTATTAAAGCTGATAACGCCACTCCGTATCCAAAGATCAAGGAGATCCTGGATACCTTCAAAAAGAAGCATATCCAGAAACTGAACCTGGTTACCAACCTGGAAGCGCCTCCTCCCGGCACAGCAGCTTACGAGGAAATGCAATCCGGTGGTAAAAAAGAGTAATCGGGAGCAGTTTACAAAGTAAATGGCAGCAGGCGACCGCCGGACGGCGCTACTCCCTGACCTGGGAGGCTGCTGATTTAAGAACCAAAAAAGCTTACTACTATGGCAGAAATGGATACCAGTAGTGGTGGTGGAAAAGGCAAGAAACACGGTGGTACGAAATCCAAGAAACATTCTACCCGTGTGGATATGACACCGATGGTGGATTTGGGATTTCTCCTGATTACCTTTTTCATGTTGACAACTACTATGGCCAAGCCCAAGACAATGGACTTGATCATGCCAAAAGATACTGAGAATGAGAAAGAGCAGAACAAGGTAAAAGAAAGTACTGCTTTGACTATCCTTCTCGGCAAAAACAACAGAGTATATTATTACGAAGGTTTAGCACAAGATCCTAATGCTTCTGCAAATCCTGATTTCTTTCACTCAACAACCTTTGCCAACAAAGGTGGAATCAGAGATGAGATCATTAAGAAAAGAGATGAAGTTGCTAGGTCGAGGAATGCAAAAGGAGAACCAGAAGACGTGGTAGTGATTATAAAGGCAGACGATGATGCCACTTATAAGAACTTCGTGGATATCCTGGACGAAATGGCTATCAACCGTATTCAGCGTTATGCGACAGTTGATATCTCCGATCAGGACAAACAATGGATTAAGCAGACAGAAACTGCTAACGGCGTGCAATAATCGTCTTTATGGAATAATTTAATTTTTTGCATCCATCATAAAACATTAACAATGGATTCTGCTAAAGTCTTAAAGTCCGATTTTCTTGACATCCTGTTTGACGGCAGGAATAAGGAATATGGGGCTTACGAACTGAGAAGGCAATATAACAAGCGTGTGAGGAATGCCCTCGTAGGTACCTCCAGCCTGTTCATCCTGCTTCTTGGTGGCTACCTGGTTTCAAACTGGGTAAAGGCTTCTGAGGACGAAGGGCCTAAGAAGCCAGTAATTAAGGAAATTAAGATGGAAGATGTGAAGATTCCGGAAGATCCGAAAACTCCACCTCCTCCGCCTCCTCCTCCGGCGCCGCCACCACCGGTTAAGCCGTCAGTACAGTTTACTCCTCCTGTAATTAAAAAAGATGCTGAGGTACCACCTGATGAGGAACCACCAAAGCATGAGGATATTAAAGACAAATCCATCAGCACCAAAACTGTGGAAGGTGACCCGAACGGTATCGATGCGGGCCTGCTGGAAGACAGTAAAGGTACAGGTGTGGTAGAAGCGCCTCCTGCTCCTGCGAAAGAAGAGATCTTCACTTTCGTAGAACAGCCACCAACCTTCCCGGGCGGTGAAGAAGCGCTGAACAAATACCTGAATAAGAACATCCGTTACCCACGCGTTGCGCAGGAAAACGGTATCTCCGGTACTGTATTCGTACAGTTCGTGGTAGACTCTGATGGTAATATCAAAGATGTTAAAACAGTAGGCGCTGCAAAAGGCGGCGGTCTGGAAGAAGAAGCGATTCGCGTGGTAAAATCCATGCCTAAATGGAAGCCTGGTAAGCAAAACGGCCGCCAGGTATCCGTTCAGTTCAACCTTCCTATCCGCTTTACACTGCAAGAGTAGTACTGTCAGGATACTTGATAAAGAAGATCCCCGTTCTCACCAGAGGACGGGGATTTTTGCATTATGCACTTATTAGTACCTTTGCATCTTCATAACTAATAACGGTACGTATGCTGGGGAAACTTTCGGGATTTGATGATACTATTGTAGCTGTAGCCACCGCGCCTGGCCTGGGCGCCATTGCGGTGATCCGCCTCAGCGGCAGCAAAGCTTTTGATATTACCAACGGGCTTTTTAAGGGCAAGAACCTGCTGCTGCAACCCAGTCATACCATTCATTTCGGGAGCATTGTATCCGAAGGTACCGTTATCGATGAAGTGGTAGTGAGCCTGTACAAAGGCCCCCGCTCCTATACCGGGGAAGATGTTATCGAAATCTCCTGCCATGGCTCCCCGTATATCCAGCAACAGATCATAGACGCCTGCACCAAAGCCGGCGCCAGGCTCGCCAAACCCGGTGAGTTTACCCAACGGGCCTTCCTCAACGGCAAACTGGACCTGACTCAGGCGGAATCCGTTGCGGACCTGATTGCCAGTAACTCCGCCGCCTCCCACCAGACGGCTATGCAGCAGATGCGGGGCGGGTTCTCCAAAGAATTGCATCACCTGCGCGATCAGCTGATCACCTTTTCAGCGCTGATAGAGCTGGAACTGGACTTTAGCCAGGAAGATGTGGAGTTTGCTGACCGGACGCGCCTGTATGAACTGATTTCTTCCGCTACAACCACCATTCGCCACCTGATCGATTCCTTCCGTATGGGGAATGTGATCAAAAACGGCGTAAATACCGCTATTGTGGGAAAACCGAACGCCGGTAAGTCAACCCTCCTTAACACCCTTTTGAACGAAAACAGGGCCATTGTAAGCGATATAGCGGGTACTACACGCGATACCATCGAGGAGGTATTGAACATAGAAGGCATCCTGTTCCGCCTGATCGATACCGCCGGCATCCGGGAAAGCGATGATACCATCGAAAGCATCGGGGTACAGAAGACGATGGAAAAAATCAAAGAAGCCGGTGTGGTGGTGTACCTGTTTGACGCTAACGAAATGAGCGTGGCAGCGCTGCAGCAACAGGTGGCTGATTTTGAAGCAGATAAAGTGAACTTCCTGCTGGTAGGGAATAAAACTGACATTGCGGGAGAGCCCGCTATTCGTGCGAAATTCTCCGAAATTCCGGGTATTTTGTTCATTTCTGCAAAAAACCATGACCATGTGGAGGATTTGAAAGCGGCGTTGGTGAGTAAAGTAATGTCCGGAGATATTAATACGGAGGATACCATTGTGACCAATGCCAGGCATCATTCGGCCCTGCAGGAAGTGCTTAAATCGTTGTTTGATGTAAAGGGAGGAATGGATAACGGTTTGCCGGGGGATTTACTGGCGCTGGATATCAGGCGGGCGCTGCACTTTTTGGGTGAGATTACCGGGGAGGTGACAAATGAGGATAGGCTGGATTATATATTTAGTAAGTTTTGTATCGGAAAGTAACCACTACAAAACAACCAAACACCAAACCGATAAGAAACCAACGTAAAGCCCTGTAAATAAGGGCTTTTTTAATGCTTACAAATATAGGTTTCTTTTGTGTTATTACTTGTTTGTTTATGGAATATTTGTACCTTTACTGTACCTTAATGCAGTTGAGGTACAAAAAACGGGGTTAAACCCTTTTTATTTTGCACTTAATTGCACTTAAAGCAACGTAAAGACACTAAAGGATATTAAATGAGTTCAAAAATTGAGGTACAAAGAATTTGCCAGCATTGCGGTAATGAGTTCACGGCACGAACCACAGTAACCCGTTTCTGTTCCCACAGGTGCGCAAGTGCAGCACACAAACAAAAGGTAAGGGCTGGTAAGGTTGAACAAAGCAATAAGCAAACCCAGCAAATAAAAACCCAACCTATTGAGGAACTGAAAGCCAAAGAGTTTTTAACTGTTCGTGAAGTTGCCCGTTTGCTTAACTGTTCAGTACGTTCAGCATATTACTACATTGAGAGCGGAACTATTAAAGCCGTGAATTTGGGGCAAAGGATTACAAGGGTTAAGCGTTCCGAAATTGATAAACTGTTTGAGCAGCCCCAGCCCGTAACACCTCAACCCGAACAAAAGCAATTTGATATTTCCGACTGTTACAACCTTACCGAAGTACAGGACAAATACGGAATTTCAGAAACAGCCTTACAAAACCTTATCAAACGAAACAGCATACCCAAAATAAAAAAGGGCTGGTTTGCATACGTTCCGAAAACGGTAATTGATAAACTATTGAGCTGAACACCAAAGCATAAAAGACAATGGCAATAAAAGTTAAGTTAAGAGAAAAGGCAATTTCAGGGAACAGGAAAAGCCTGTATTTAGATTTTTACCCAGCTATACCACACCCCGAAACAGGCGAACCAACCCGAAGGGAATTTTTGGGGCTGTACCTTTTTGATAAGGCAAAGAACCCTATTGACAAACAGCATAACAAAGAAACTTTACAACTTGCCGAACAGATAAGGCAGAAACGAGAAAACCATTTGAACAAGCCCGAAATTTACACGGGGTACGAACTGGAACAGAAACGTATTAAGGAACTGGGCGAACAGAATTTTGTTGCCTATTTCAAAACCCTTGCCGACAAACGCAAAGCCAGTAACCACGATAACTGGGTTTCAGCTTACAATTACCTTGAAACATTCACAAAGGGAAATTTGAAGTTTGCCGACCTCAACGAAAAGTTTTGTAATGAGTTCAAAGAGTATTTACTCACTACTAAAAGCAATAAGAGCAGTAAAACAACCCTTGCCCAAAATTCAGCCGTTTCCTATTTCAATAAACTGAAAGCAACCCTGAAACAAGCCTATAAAGACGGGTATTTAACCACCGATCTGAACGCAAAAATTGAGGTAATAAAACAGGCAGAAACCCGAAGGAATTTTTTAACCATTGAGGAACTGAACAGCCTTGTAAAAACGGAATGTAATAACCCTTTATTGAAACGTGCAGCCCTGTTTTCAGCCCTCACAGGGTTGAGGTTTTCGGATATTAAAAACCTTGTTTGGGACGAAATACACCACAGCGTTGAAAACGGTTATTCAATACAGTTCACCCAGCAAAAAACAAAGGGGGTTGAGGTATTACCAATTTCCGAACAGGCTTACAGCTTACTGGGTGAACGCAAAGAACCCACCGACAAAGTATTTGAGGGGCTTACTTATTCAGCATACGAAAACAAACACCTGTACCAATGGATTGGAGCAGCAGGAATAACAAAGGATATAACCTTTCATTGTTTCCGCCACACCTTCGCCACCTTGCAACTATCAAAGGGAACGGATATTTACACCGTTTCCAAAATGCTGGGACACCGTGAACTGAAAACCACACAGATTTACGCAAAGATTATAGACCAAACCAAACGTGAAGCAGCCGACAAAATACAATTAGATTTTTAACCGATTAAGCATTAAAGACAAATGATAAAAAGACATACTACATTTTACGTTAAGGATATTTCACCCGTTGAGTTTTGCGGTAAAACCGTAATGTATCAAATGAATTTGAACGGGGCGTTTGAATTACCTTTTGAAATAGAACCGACCAAAGGCGAACACGATTTTACAACGTGCAAAGGTTGCCAAAAAACACTTGCTGAATTAACGAAAAGACTTACTGAAAAGTTTGAGGGCAACCAACAAAAAAAAGGTTTCCCGTTTTGCTGTTCTTATCATTCAAACCTTGTAAAAGTAAAAGAGTTTAACAGGGCTTTATTCGCAAATGTTCCTGTAATGGTTGCAAAGAAAATCATTTACACAAACCAGCATATTATCAATAACCACAGTACCGAAAACTGGTACAAGGTTATTACTGATTACATTGAATGGGCGGTTGAAAGTTTCGGACAAATGCCGAATGATTGCGGTGAACGCCTTTACTTATCGGATTACTTTTTTTACGTTACTGATTTACTCAAACGTAATGAGGAAATAAAAGCTGAAAAGAAAACTCGGTTACTTGAATTTTTAAACACCTACCAAACCCCGAATGAAAGCCCCAAAACCGATTTCAATATACTGTTAAGCACTTACCAAAAATGGCTTAAAGAATTTCCCTTTGAGTTAAACAGCTATTTCGGAAACCTGAAACAGCACTTTGAGAAGCAGTTACCAATATTGAACGGCAAGCCCGAAGCAAATATTTATTCAGGACTTGCAAAAGCAAAGATGCACACCAAAAGCAGTTTGATTGAAGCATTGATAAATTTAACGAACAACCTATTAACGCAGATAAACGGGGTTACTCTTTACGAAAAGGGTTTGATAACCGATGCAAATAAAATCAAACTGGAACTGGTAATAAACAGCCGTAAACTGAAATTGAAACAAGGGTATAAAAATAGTTCACCGAATGAGGAACAACGGTACAGGAAAATATTAAAGGAATGGTTTAATGATGAAAAAAAGTTTATTGATGAAATTACCCCTTTACTGAAAGCCTTACCACCTCAACAAGCTGAAACGAAAACGGACAAACTTAAAGCTGAACTGGGTAAATACGGTTTCTTTGAATTGCCGAAGGTTAAGCAACTTTCAGAACCAAACAAACAAAGACTTATTGAATTGATAAGTACAAATGACTTGCCGTATAGTATTGCAATGGTTGAATATTTAGGGTTTATAAAGCATTTAAAAGCGGAACACTTTACAACCGATTACAAGCTATTCAAAGCAGTTGCAAATTGGTTTGAAGTTGCTGAAAGAGCAGTAAAAGGGAATATCTATGTACTCAATGAATTTTCTAAAGAGAATAGAACACGTTACACAGCCGACCAACAAAAGCAAACAGTACAAAAGAACTATGAAGCATTGAAATAGGGCGTACACCCATATTGTTGCCCCTAAAAGCCCCTTATACCATTGCACTATCAAATATAAAAAGATAGTCAAATGGAAAATTTAACAGAGGGTTTAACCCTTGAAACACTACCAAAAGCCTTTACATACCTTACCAATGAAGTAAGCGAAATAAAAAGGCTGTTACTTGAAAAGAGTAACGAACAACCAACCGAAACCGACCGTTGGTTTGACCTCAACGAACTTTGTATTTACCACCCCGACAAACCCAGTAAGCCCACAGTTTACGGCTGGGTAAACGCTGGTACTATTCCCGTACACAAAGGCGGTAAAAAGTTGAGGTTTCTAAAATCGGAAATTGATAACTGGTTAAGGCAAGGCAGAAAAAAGACGTTGGCAGAAACAGCCAGCGAAGCCGAAACCTATCTAAAGAAAAAAGGGGGTAACAATGGTTAAGACATTGAACACCCCCAGTAATTCTTTGCATAAAAGACAGGGCAAAGATAAACATTTTGAGGTGCAAATGAAACGGGTATTTGCAGCGTTCAAACGCAAGCCCTCAACTATGTTAATGGTTTCCATTGAAACAGGAATTTTAAGGGCAAACATTTGCCGTTACGTTGCTAAATGGCAAAAGCAAGGCAGCATACACCAGTTGAAACAGGGGCTTTGTAAAGTATCAAAACACCGTGCTGGGTATTACACCACCAACACGAATTTATTTACTCAACCCTTAAAACTGTTTTGATATGGAACTGAAAACAAACTTTGAATTTGATAAATACGGTATCGGGGTTGAGGATATTAAAACCGAAGCGGAACAGCTTTTAAAGCAAGGTAACGAAGCCAAAGAAAGTAAAGGGCTGTTCACAGTAAAAACAGCCAGCCGTTGGATTGAACAGGCGAAAACCCGGCCTATTCCGAAAATGCTTTTTAGTGAATTTTGGTTTGAGGGTGAACTATGTATTTTGTTTGCCGACACCAATTTAGGTAAGTCAATTTTAGCCGTGCAAATTGGTAACAGCATAAGCAGGGGCGAACAGATACGGGGCTTTAAGTTGGAAACACCAAAGCAACCGATTTTGTATTTTGATTTTGAGTTAAGCGACAAACAATTTGAAAACCGATATTCAATAAAGTTTGAGCAGCATTACAGCTTTGATAACAACTTTATACGGGTTGAAATAAACCCCGATGCCACCATACCCGAAAACCAAACCTTTGAGGATTACCTCAACCATTCATTGGAACGAAGTATTACTGAAACAGGGGCAAAGGTTTTAATCATTGATAACCTTACTTACCTCAAAAATGAAACTGAAAAGGCTAAAGATGCTTTGCCCTTAATGAAGCATTTGAAAGCGTTAAAAAACAAATACGGACTTTCAATTTTAGCACTTGCACACACACCAAAAAGGGACTTATCAAAACCAATTACCCGAAATGATTTGCAAGGCAGTAAGATGCTGATAAACTTTTGTGATAGTTCCTTCTCAATCGGTGAAAGCCACAGCGACAAAAATTTACGCTACCTGAAACAGATTAAGCAACGGAACACCGAACAGATTTACGATGCCGAAAATGTTTGCATTTGTCAAATTGATAAGCCTTTTAACTTTTTGCAGTTTGAGTTTGTCAATTTCGGAACGGAACGGGAACACCTGAAACAGCACACCGAAAAGGACAAAGAAAACCTGAACGAAAAGGTAAACGAACTAAAGCAGCAAGGGCGAAGCCTTCGGGAAATAGGGGCTGAACTGGGTATTTCTCACATGAAAGTAAGCAGAATTTTAAAGGATTGTAACATGCTGTAACAGGTGTAACACCTGTAACACCTGTTACACCTGTTACACCTGTTACAGCTAAAAGGTTAAAAATGAGTGAACACCGATACATATTAGAACCATACAAGGGAATGAATACCCGTTACCGTTGCCCCAGTTGCCAGCAAAGGGATAAAACCTTTTCGCTTTACATTGACACGGAAACAGGCGAACACATACACCCCACCGTTGGCAGGTGCAACCGTGAAAGTAATTGCGGACACCATTACACCCCGAAACAGTATTTTCAGGATAACAATATTTCATTTGATACACCCCAGCCCAAAGCATACAAGCCCCGACCTGTTACACCTCAACCAAAGCCCGTTTCATTCATTCCCGTTGAGGTATTTAAAGCCAGCCTGAAAGCACACGAAACGAACCACTTTGTACAGTTCCTTATTAACCTGTTCGGGGTTGAGGTTGCCAGCCAACTGGTAAGCCGTTATTTCATTGCCACCTCAAAACATTGGAACGGTGCAACGGTATTTTGGCAAATAGATACACAGGGCAAAGTAAGAACGGGTAAAATAATGCTTTACAACCCCACCACAGGCAAAAGAGTAAAAGAACCATTCAACCATATTAACTGGGTACATAAAGCCCTTAAACAGCCTGAATTTGAGTTAAGGCAATGTTTGTTTGGTGAACACTTACTAATTGATAAAACAAAACCCCTTGCCATAGTTGAAAGCGAAAAAACGGCTGTAATTGCCAGCGTTTATTTGCCCCAGTTTATTTGGGTTGCCGTTGGCAGCCTTACCAACCTGAACGCTGAAAAGTGCAGCATACTAAAGGGGCGAACTGTTACACTATTTCCCGACCTCAACGGGTTTGACAAATGGAGCAGCAAGGCAAAAGAACTTTCACACCTTGCCACGTTCACCGTTTCCGATTTACTGGAACGCAAAGCCACCGAAGCAGAAAGGAAACAAGGGTTTGACCTTGCAGACTATTTAATAAAATACGATTACAAAGCCTTTGCCCTACCTGAACCCGAAGCCACCGAACCACCCCCAGCCGTTCAGCCGTTGGTTGAGGTGAAACCATTGGAGCAGCCCGAACCTGTTTACTATTTCAGCAAGCCCGAACAACCAAAGCCCGAAAGCTGGGAGCAGGATATTAACGAACTTGAAAACTACTTTGCAGGAATTGCACTACCAACCCAACCCGTAAAACTGAACAAGTGCAGCACAATAACCAACTGTTCCCTATTCATTGAAAGCCACTTTGCAACCGTGAAAGCGAACAACGGCAAACGAACCTTTTTGCCCTACCTGAACCGATTACAGGAATTGAAACAAGTATTAACCACAAATTTGAATTGATATGAAAACAAAAGAAATTGAAAGCCTTGAAAGCTACTTTAAGACAGAAAACGAACATTGGAACGGGTATGCCTTTGAAATGCTTTGCGAAGTATTGAAGCAGGGCAACTTTGAAAACCCTGAAACACCCTTACAGTTATTTGATAAGGCAGTAAACATTTTCACCGAACAGCACGAAACCCCGTTAAAAGCAGTTCAGGAATTTGCAACCGTTACCGAAAAAGCGAACCTGAATACAGCCCAAAGGCTATTTGTTTACGAATGGGTTTACAAGTATGTAAGGTTTACAGAATTTGAGGAAATAGACTTAACCGAAATAAAGGACTTACTAAAGAGCCAAACCGAAAGGCTGAAAAATGATAAACCACAGGTTGAGTATAACAAGCCTTTGACTGGAAACATACGGGACACCCTCAAAGAGTTAATGCAAAAGGAACTTGAACAGCTACCCGACACCCTCAAAGAACTTGAACCCGTGCAACGGCTGAACATACTTTGCAAACTTATTCCCTATGTATTGCCAAAGGTTGAAAGCGTTACCCATAAGCTGGGCGAACCCGAAAGCGAACCTGAAAACAACGGGTTTAAATGGTAAGTTCTTTACTGATTTAGGTTTCAATTTCTCAAAATAAATTTCAGATGCCAAAGCCCCACACTTTCCCGACCTTGTACGATGACTTAAAAACAGTTAGTATTTCCTTTTTGACAAAGCACGGTTATTTAAAGCCGAACCAATGGCAAAGCGGTACAATTACTTGGAGCAGGAACGGAAACAAAACAGGCAGTATTTCAATACGGGTAAACACCCAGCCCGAAAGCCCTTACCTTGAACTGGATTACAAATGCAACGAAGCCCCGATAAATTACAGGGTGCAACTTATTTCAGCCCCTTCCAATTTAGGCAAAGGGGTTGTTTGGTATTTCGTTTGCCCCCATACTGGTAAGCGTTGCCGAAAGCTGTATTTAGCCGACACCTATTTTTACCACCGTTCAGCGTTCAGGGGTTGTATGTACGAAAAGCAAACCCAAAGTAAAAAGTACAGGCAGTTAGATAAAACGCTGGGGTTATATTTCCGAACCGACCAACTGTTTGAACAGATTTACAAAAAGCACTTTAAAAAACAATATGCAGGAAAGCCAACTAAAAAGTATTTGAAATTTACCCAGCAAATACAAAGAGCCGAAAGCATACCATACCACGAAATTGAACGGGCTTTGATAAGCTGAAATACTGAACGGAAAGTTTCCTATTTCCCGAACTGGAAAGTAAAGCCGTTTAACACCTCAAAAGTGAATTTCCTGAAAGGTATTGTACCTTATTTGTACCTTGAAAGTATTGTATTTGTGTAAAGCCTTGTAAATAAAGCCTTTTAGTAAGTTAGTTACTTTTTGTATCGGGAAGTAATCACGTTTCCTTTAATGAGCTTTTTCTTGCTTTTTGTGCTATGGTAGTGAGTTTTACTTGCTCATAGTTATGCTTTCTTTGCCTTTTATTAGCGTTTTTTAGTTGTGATGTTGGTTACTAATGGAAAAGTTAGGGAATTCGTGACATGAATTCAGAGGGAGAGTGATACGTAATGATACTCAATGATACAGTATGATACGCAATGATACGTTCAGCTCCTTCTTATTAGTAACCAAAAATCGTAATTATCATGAGCAGTAATATCCGACTGAATAAGGTTTGCCAGCATTGTCAACAGGAATTTATAGCTAAAACGATGCTTACCCGGTATTGCTCCCATACTTGCAATAGAATAGCATATAAACAGACAAAGCGGGAGCAAAAGCTGAAATCTGCTATACATCACGTAAGTGCACAACCAATGCCGGTGATCAATTACGTGACAATAGCAGATAAGCCCTTGTTGAACCTGAATGAAGCAGCACAGCTATTAAACATTACCCCGCTTACGCTTCGCAGATGGCTGAAGGCAGGAAAAATTAAGAGTATACGGAAAGGGAAAAAACACTTGTTCGATAAGCAAGGGTTACTACAGTGAAGATGTACACACTGCCAAGGAAAGAGGTATATGTATTATCGCAGATCGCAACGCTGATTTTCAGGATTGTATCTTTTTACATGCCCATTATCCCGGATACAAGTTATTCAACGTGATTTATTTAGTGGGTTTGAAATTTTTCATCAACTCAAGCATGGGTGTAGATAAATCAAAAATGGCGTACGAAAAGCTACAGACTTGCTCATACAACATCAGCATATCCGCCCGTTTGTTTTTATCCCAATCGTCTGCATATTCGCTACACATCCCTGCTGATAACAGCTCCCACATTAATACCTGGACTTTTTCCGGTGATTCATACAAATCGATGAAAATCTCAATCGTATTGAAGTGCGGATCGTTTTGCATTGTTAAGATTAAATTTTTTGGCGTTTCCTAATACGAGTGAGATACCTTTGAAGGTCTTGCTGTTCCTGTTCAAGAACCTGAACTATTTTATCTTTTTCAGCATTAGTAAGTGCTGAGATTATTGAAAAAGGGGATTCCTGATTAGGAATATCTCTCAGCCGTAATTTGCGATAGAACGTGGGTATACTCCATCCACACTCCTTACACACTCTTTCTCGGAAATTAATTGGATGCTTCGTTAACCTACTGTGAATAATTGACAGGACATTTTTGGTTTTTTTCATATCAAATTGAGATTGTTATGGGTGTAAATGTCCTGCCAGTAATGCAATAGAACAACAGTTAAGTATTATTTATAACAAATTTTATTCGGATTTACAGATTTATAGAGGTGCGGGGTGTGAAGCAATTAGAGAGTTTTTAGATTAAGTTATCTTATTACACTGCCTGGAAAGCTATAGTCATCCGCATCTATTTTGCCGCTATTAACTTTATCCACAGCTTTCCTCCATTTGTCAATTACGCTGATAGATTTTATCACCTTTTTCTCTGAAATCTGATTGATTTGGTCTTCAGTTTCCAATGAATATTTAATAACTACATCCTTTACAGGATATGCTGCATATTCCACGGGAATTGATATTGACTCCAGTTTCTGAATATCGTAGTTTTCCCGTGGTTTAAGATTTCGAAATGATGCAATTGATAAAATACCGCCGAATAAATTTCTATTAACTTCTTTTTCGGTTATTATGGTGCCGTTTTCGAGTTTGAGGTAGGTTGACATTGTCAATACGCCATGTGCAATAATGTTGGGCGTATTGTTTTGAATTCTACCACTAAATAAGTATATAATGGTCCTAGGCTGCTTTTTATCATCCAGGCTGCTGGTTAAAACAAAAAAATCATCAGCCTTTTGGGACAACAAGCTGAAATCTTTTGATTCTACTTCGGAAGATGTAGCCTCACATCCAAAAAAAAATATCACTACCGATAGTAGCATTGAACTAACAGTTATGAAAGTACGTAAATCTATTTTTTGCATGATTATCAATTGTTAGAGTATTAAATCTCCACTGAAATTACCAGTTTGACAACGTCAGGTTTAAATTTAGTCACATATCATATATGTTATGGTGGCATATGTGATATAACGGCAACTTCGTTGTCGTGGGCAACGTCAGAAATCAGGCATACATTGACGCTTTCGGCAAGCATGTAAAGCAGCTTCGCAACTCAAAAAAGTTGTCGAGGGAGACGGTTGCTGCCCATGCTAACATAGAAGTGATGCAAGTGTATAGGATTGAGACAGGGAAGGTGAATACAACGATTTCTACGTTATTAGCTTTGTCGAAGGCGCTGGAAATAGCCCCCCAGGAGCTTCTGAACTTTAAATTCTGATTCAAATGTAAAATGAGTTTCCCCCCTCGAATACTGGATGCTGTTTTTTGCAGATGTCAACACGTTTTTTTCGCTTCAAACAGATTTTTGGATGAATGATAGCGGAAACGTATTCGAAATCAAAAAAATGCGTTATGCAACAGTAAGAATTGACATTTTCTGTTTTGCATCAGATGTGTTCTAACGAAAAAGCGTATAGCGGAAATTTTTTTTGTTGATGCTAAGGAATAAAGTATTCACACTTCGTGTTCATACTTCATTCCTCTTCTTCTTTTTACAACTACTTATATAGTGTATACTAATAATAAAAAAGAGGGAAATGAGGATAGCGTAGCTATACTTGTTTCCCTCTCAGGAATAAATAAGAATACTTGTATTCTTATTTATGACTCTTTTTAGACTTTAAAATAAAAAAAAACGAAAAAAAAGTGAGAAAAACAAGCGTACACTCGATTTTTTTTTGTTGATATGGCTGCCGACATAAAGTTAACCTTCTCTCTTTGTCGATTCACTACATCTATGCACTCATGATTCGCAGCATAATATAGAATGCTGTTTTTTACTTTCGTAAACCACTGTTTTTTCGTTTGAAATAGATTTTCGGATGAATGATACCAGAAAGCAGTTAGAATCGAATAATTGCATAATGCAACAGTAAATTTAAATGCATCCTTTTCTTTTGTATTCTCGTGATTACTTCTTCTGCCTCGGAAGTGTGGTTACCATTGAAACCTGTGCATGGAATGCATCTCATGTTGTTTGAATGAAAAAGTCAGCTGAAAGTCGTGTTATAATACGTAACCAGAAAAACGATTAAACATGAAAATTTATCTGCTGAAACGTAGAAGTACTATTTCCGAAGAAAGTGCGAAAGTTCGTAAAACGAGTTTATACCTTGCTTATCATTATGGCCCTCATCAGCCACGGGAGTATGAATTTCTGAACCTTTATCTTTATGAAAAGCCCCGAACCCAGCTAGAACGAGATCATAATAAGCAAACTACGCTTCTCGCCGAAACGATAAAAGCCAAAAAGATACTTGTAGCTAATAGTAGTCAACACGGATTTATCAGCCCGATATTAGGGAAAACCAGCTTTATTGAATTTTTCAAAAAAGTGATGGAAACGAAAAAAGATTCCGAAGGTAATCAGGGTTGTTGGGATAGTGCATATAAGCACCTTCTTGCCTTTTCCAATGGTAAAGACATTATCATGGACCAAGTGAATGAAATGTTTCTTGAACGGTTTAAAGAATATCTGTTAACAACCAAGGCAAGACGCGGAAATAAAGAAAGGAAGCTAGCGGTGAATACGGCACTCTCGTATTATACGAAAGTTAAAGCTGCGGTGAAAGAAGCGCATATAAAAAAGCTTCTGCGTGAAAACCCTGTAACAAGAGTAAAAGGAATTAGAGCGGCTGAAACACATCGGCAATACCTAATTTTTGAGGAATTGCAAGTACTTATGAATACAGAATGTGACGTACCCATCTTGAAACAAGCATTTCTTTTCAGTGCACTCACCGGTCTTAGATTTTCTGATATACACGCACTGAGATGGAATAATATTCAATACAGTGAAGTTGATGGTTGGTTTATACAGTTCACTCAAAAGAAGACAAAAAGCGCGGAAACATTACCAATCTCAGAGCAGGCGGTAAAACTGCTTGAAGAAAAACGTATCGATGATGGCAATGTGTTTGAAGGTCTACAATATAGCGCATGGCACAATGTAAAACTACGGGAATGGATAAGTGCAGCCGGGATAAATAAAAAGATTACTTTCCATTGCGCCCGCCACAGCTTTGCTACATTGCAGCTTAGCATGAATACTGATATATACACCGTTTCTAAGTTACTTGGGCATAAAAACCTGAAAACCACCGAAATATATGGTAAGGTCATAAATAAAAGGAAAATTGAGGCGGCAAATAAGATTCCGCTGTTAACTTCTAATAAATAATCAGTTACACCATTAAAAAGATCGTAAATGCAGACCGTTTCAATTAATATACATGCAACGTGGTTGAGATATTGCACGAATTACGTGAAATTAAAAAGAGCCTTCTTATGAATAAGAAGATGCTTACACTTGAAGAGTTTTGTAACTACACAGGTATCGCTAAAAGCTATGCATACAAATTGACATCTTCAGGAAAGATCAAGTTCTATCGTCCATTTGGTAAGTTGATCTATTTTGATATTGAAGATGTAGTTTCTTTTCTTAGACAAAACTCAACCGACTCCTATAATGAAGTTGAAAAGAATGCTAGTCACCGTTTAATTTGAAGCTTGTGGTTGCAACAGTATGAACAGGGGGGAGTTAGCTCTCCCCTCCTGTCGCAGGGCAATCTTTGCTATAATACTCACTACACTCTCTTTTGATTGAAGCATGAATTTCCTTCTGTTTCTTAATATCAGAAATAAGAAAATTGCGCTTCGTTAGGTTTTTGTATTCATAGAAAAATCCTATCCCCGGTCGCTTAGTATCATTGATAACAAGACCATTAATAAGCGGCCTACCCGCTGCATATTCTTCTCTACCAATCGCAATTAAGATGCTTTGTAGATAGTCTTGATTTTTTTTGGTGATGCTGAGACCGACCATTTTAAGAATTTCGCTGTAGCGAATTTCTCCTGTAGTTTTTGCCTTTTCTGAAAGAATTATTCGAATTTTATTTTTCATAAAAACAATTTCAAACAAAGGTAGACTTGCGTGGAATTGTTAACTGATTTGTTAAGACTTACATCGCCTTTATGCATATAACACTTTAGTGTTACTTAAATAAAAAAAGTTTTTTATTTAAACTATTTGGCCTATTTTATGTTTAAATAAAATAATTAGTATTTTTGCGGCCGAAATGAAAAAGATTGCATTGTAATTATTTTTAATGTTTAAAAGTCATAATATGTTTTATTCACATTCCTTAGAAGATAACAAATTTGACTTTTTTGTTTCTTTCCTTATTTACATTGTGAAAGGAGATTTAAGTTATGTCAATCTTGTTACCCCAATAATTAAAGATGCTCATGAACTTGCTAATGGACAGAAAGATTTCTATTCAATTGATAGAAATAACTTTCCTATCATTGTTCATTTAGTTGAAACAGAAAGGGAATATTTTAGGGCATTAAATGCCGATCACTTAACCACTGATCAGTATCAGCATATTCTAAATTTGGTTTCTCAACAACGAGAAGTTGCTGTAGTATGATTACCATAATACAAGAATGGATATAAAATTACTAGAACTCCATATTTCTCAAGCAGAGTTAGCATTAAATAAGGCTTGCAATAACAATTATTCAGACAGAGCCAAAGAAGAGTATCAGCAAACTTTGCTTGAGTTATTTAGGCAAATTAAGACCAATTTTGTTAATACTCCCCCAACATCCCCTCCTGATATATTTGAGATAAAAAGGGAAATAGATTTTATCTTCAAAAGTCTAGAATTTCTGGATAGTAGTACGCTAAATTTGATACCATATGAAATAGTAGAATGTTTGCGTTGTGCTATGGTTGAATGGCTACAGCCGGGTGAAAATTATATTATAGTTACAAGTCTAATTAATGACATTCAAGGATTTAGTTTTGATCCTCGTATTGCATTTAATGACCCTCTTTATGTTTCAATAAATAAAAAGTACGGATTAACGTTTGACAATCGCCTTGTTCAGATAAATATACCCAAAGCTCTTTCAAGAGATTATTTGACAGCAGTCGTGCTGTATCATGAGCTTGGACATTTTATTGATAATAAGTATAGCATATCATCTGCGCTTGCTAGAGATTTGTATCGCAAATATATTAACAATATATTTAGTGCGCTAGAGATAAATGCTATAAATACCTATTTCCCTTTTTTGCTTCAGAATTATACACATAATGATAAAGTGACTTTGTTAAGTTACCATATTGCAGAGTATTTCTGTGATTTGTTCGGCGCACAATATATAAATGATTGTTCGAACAAGTATTTAGATTATCTAACTGAAAATCAGAATGTATTTTCTGATAGCCATCCGTCTACAATAAACAGGTCCAAAGTCGTTAAGGACTTTCTGGATAACACCTCTAATGTTATTGTTGATCAAATAAAAAATGCAGTAAGACAAATTACAGGAACCAAGAATCTGGATTATCGCTTTACAAAACTTACGGGTGCTGACTTTTTTAATTTCCTACCAATTACATTAAAAGATGAAAAAGAGCTTCATGGCATCTTCATATTAGGATGGGACGTATGGTTGGATAATTGGCAAACATTTTCAACTAACATGAATATGAATTCTGCTATACAAAGACCTCAAGTGTATAGCATCATAAATAATTTAATAGAGAAGTCAATTAGTAATTATTTTATCAATCAAAAATGGACGCAAATTCAATCGGCCACTCAACAAGTGGTGCCCTAACTGGAAAGGAAATTGCAGATAGATTGGATAAGGATCTCTTTATTAGGCCTTTGCTGGAGGTAGATAAACAGATAAATGAATTAGGCATCGATTTTAGACTTGGCTGTGATTTTCTAGTTTCATTGCAAGGTCGCGAAGCGTTTATTAATGCATCACTTAATGGAGACAGGCCTCAAAGAAACATTCATCAATTTTTTCAACCGACTCGTCGTCAATTAGGTGAAACTTTTATTTTATATCCCCATCAAACCATTCTTGCAACTTCCTTGGAATATTTAAAGATGCCGGATAACCTATTTTTGATGTTGATGATGCGTAGCTCATATGCTAGGTTGGGGCTAACTATCTCAACAATCGTGCAGCCTGGTTATTGCGGATGTATATCGCTGGAACTTACAAATAACAATAGAAACTCTATTAATTTAACAGTTGGTGCAAGAGTATTTCAGGCGATCTTCTTTAATACTGAAAAAACACAATATTATAGTAAAGAAAGAAAGTATATATGCCAGGTTCGTCCTGAACCATCTGGCGCTATAAAAGATCAAGATTTGGGGCTTTTGCATGAATTATGGTGTGCAGAGAATAATAGAACACCAAATAAGCTGTCAACTCCATAGCATGGCTAATATCTGTTACTAATCATTCACGAATCTAGTTTCATTTCCCCTGAAACAAACGAAATAACAGGCGATATAACATCTCCGGACCCTTTCTGTATTGGCAAGTAGTATTCGCAAAGCTCTCGAAGTACGCTGAACCCATGCTGTCCATCATCATCAAAATTTTAACGATTAATGTATGCGTATTCACCTCATCCAACTCATATTTTTTCAAGTTCCCCGGCAACCACTTTTGCCATTTCCTTTGAACTGAACGGATTTTGACCCGTTATCAAATTCCCATCAACCACAACATTGGAGGTCATCGGAATAAAAGCTTTTTTAAGATTTGCTCCCCGTTCTTTAATCGCAGCTTCAAGATTAAACGGAACCTCATGCTTGCGCCTGGCAATAGTTTCCTCGAACCAGTCAAAGCCAGTCATTGATTTTCCCTTTATCAGGTGTTCTCCGTTGGAAAGCCTGACATTTAATAACCCACCTACGCCGTGACAGATGGCAGCGACCATTTTACCCTTTTCGTATTGTTGGCTGATGATATTCTTAATATTTGCATCGTCTGGAAAATCATACATGGTAGCATGCCCCCAGCCAGATAGACACAATCAAAAGATTCGTTAATTACTTCATGGAGGCTTTTTGAGTGATTCAGCTCATCCATAAATTTGGGATCTTCATAATAATCTTTGGATATTTTGTCAAGAACAAGCGGTTTCAGGCTCTCGGGATCTATTGGTACCTTGCCCCCCTTTGGACTTGCTATCGTTATGTCCCAATTTTTCTCTTTGGCCTTATGATAAATATGCGTCAGCTCACTGAGCCATAGCCCTGTGGCCAGGCCGCTTGCATACTTATCGACATTGGTAACAATCAATAAAAGCTTTTTCATAAATCACTTATTTGTTATCAGCGGATTTGGCAGTAACCTGATTACCGGAATTTCTGTGACCTCAATTTTATTTTAACCGACCTCATAAATTTAATGATGATCTGAATTCCAGTGGGGAAAGTGATGTCCGGCTTTTAAAAAGGCGGTGAAATGATTGCGGATGTTCAAATCCAAGTTGATAGGCAATTTCAGAAACGGACATGGAGGTAGTAGATAGTAATTCTTTTGCTTTTTCAATCAACCGGTGCTGGATATGCTGCTGTGTGGTTTGCCCTGTTTGCACTCTTAACATATCACTCAGGTAATTTGCACTCAGATGTAGTTGATCAGCAATAGACTGAACTGAGGGAATCCCGTTAACAGCTAATTTATCCTTTCTGAAATAATCATCCAATAGTACCTCCAGCTTTGAAAGAAGGTCACTATTCGCTTTCTTCCTGGTCAAAAACTGGCGGTTATAAAAACGGTCACAATATTTTAACAACAGATCAAGATTTGAAACCAACAGGTCCTGCGAGAATGGGTCCATGTTTCCTGCAATTTCACCTCCCAGATGATCTATTATTTCAAAGATGGTTTTCTCTTCCTTTTCAGAAAGGTGCAAAGCTTCATTGGCCGTATAAGAAAAATACCCGTATTCTTTAATATCCGATGCCAATTTGTATCCATGCAGGAAGTCCGGATGTACCACCAAAACAAATCCTCTTACTCCATTCAGCAGTACATCATCAAACTGAAGCACCTGATGCGGGGCAATGAAATACATAATGCCTTCATCAAAATCATAATATTGCTGGCCATACCTGCATTTTCCGCCGGCACAGTCTTTTTTTAATGCAATAACATAAAAGTCAGTGGTTATGGCGCTGAGAATCGTCTCCGGTTCCAGTTTAACATCATCAAAATTAAATACGCTGATCAGCGGATTCGCAGGTTTTTTTTAAACCTAAGAATTGATGAAGCATACTTATGGATGAAACTTTTGCCGGAGCCTTCATATGCTGATTTTCAGATTTGTACATGACTAATTTACTGATTTATTTTGTTCCCTGAAAGCTGTTCATCTTTTGTAATACTGATTCCTTGTTTATAGGTGGTGACGTGAAAATCCGGGAATTTATTTCTGAATTTTGAATCATCAAATATATTGTCGTGTTCGTACCTGGGAAGAAGCTCGAGTAGTTCCTTTACACTTTTGTTAAAAAATGAACCTATTTTGAACATCCATTTCGGCACGACGGAATATTTCAGGTCTTTACTGTAAATGCCTGAAGCCATCCGGATAAACTCTTCATAATTTGGATGGCTTTTATCCACCGGGAGATGCCATGTCTGACCGAATGCATCAGGCGTATTGCCGATCAAAGCAGTCGCACGGCTGGCATCAGGAGTCCAAATCAGGCTTCTTTTCTTATTTGCGCTCAATGGAACTTTTAGCTTTTTACCTTCTTTGATATTGTTAAATATTAAGGTATTAGTAATGCTCTGCGTTTTGCCGGGACCGTAAAATTCCGGGGCACGACAGATCACCGCTTCAAGCTCACCGGATTCAATTTCCTTCAACACCATTTCGGCCATTTTTCTTCTGACCCTTCCTTTTCTTCCCACAGGCGCAAAAGCTGTTTCTTCTGTCAAAACGCGATCATCCTGGGGATACATATACGTATTGTCAAAGAATACGAGTTTTGTTTTGTTGATCTTACAGGCATCAATTACATTACGCAGAATAAGCGGGAACTGTTTCTCCCAGAGATCAGCGCTAATCGGCAGACCTAATGTGAAATAGGCAATCTCGCTGCCTTTTACGGCTTCAATAGCTTTTTCACGAATGGACAGATCCGCAGAAAAGATTTCATCCGTATCATTTATCTTTTTTGCATTCCTGCTGACAATTCGTATGGAGGAGGTAAAATTCCTTTTAAGTTCTTTTGCAAGCTCTTCACCAATCTGACCGTTGGCTCCTAGTATCGTTTGCATAACTTTTACTGTTTTGAATTATTATACAAAGTTCAGTAACCTGCCTAAAAGCAGGGTATCTGAATTATCGGAAGTTGTAACATAATCTCTGTTACGTTACCTGTTCAGCCAATGCATTTTTATCAGTGTAAGAGGATATTTTATTCCTATTTCTTTGTGTTAAGGCGAAGCGTGCGGTCACGTGCGGTTGAAGTGCTGGCGGTCCGTTTCCACGAGTTTGTTGCGCAGCAGCTCACCGCTGCTGTACTGGCTGAGGGGTGTACAATGCGGCCTGAAACTCCGGCTGATAATCATATCTCATCAGTTTACCCAAATCCAGTGATTGAATGAATTTTGATAACGGACCATCGGTAAGACCAAGTTTCACGTCTTCCTTCTTTTTACTGGTTGCTTTTTTCAGCGCCCTTACATCTGTATAGCCGTGCGTTAATTGTCCATTTTTATCCAGGTTAATGAAATTGGAACGAACGATTGCTGGTGCTGTGGTCTTTATATCTAATTTCTTGCCTGCTATCGAAAAATCCGGTTTGCCTGATTCATCACGAATAGTAAAGGTAATGGAATCGCCTTTATCATTAAAATCAATCGGGATCAGCCATTTCGGTAAGTTATATCCAACTACCCCGCGAACTCTGGCGAGCTCTGTATTTACCGGGAGCTTTAAAACATACCCCCAGAGACTGTTGTTTTTAATTTCGCGGAGTAAAGAAAATACGCCCCAGTTGCCTGCATCAGGCTTGGCCGTAACGATGGAAATCGATAACTCGTTATACGAATCGTTATCACAATAATGATAGGCATAAGCTGTTATAGCAATGAGCCCTCGTCCAGGGGTAATCGAAATCGGTTTTACAATATCACGGACTTTTTCAGGGATCAGCTTTTTTAATGTTTTCATATCAGCAGTATAGATTGCTGTGATACTGCTGTTGCTGTAATAAAAATTCGGAGAATAAGTGGTAAATCCAACCTCCTTTTTTTCTTTCCGGATAGTCCTAAACCAGCCAAGATCAATATCCGGCCTTTCTTTTTCAACAACAGGTAATGGTGGATTAGAGCGGAATCGATCATACAGTCCGCCCTTTATGACAGGTACTTTTTGCCCTGCTAGATCAATTATTATCTGTCCGGGTTGGATAGTGTCCATAATGAGCTGATTTTTTGGGTGTTCAATTACAGGGCTTGAAACAACAGATTTTTGAGATCCGGTATTGTCAAAACTACCTGCTAACATTTGTGAGTAAATCGTTACCAACCCTGCTGTTGTCAATATTTTAAAGATAACGTGTTGTGCTATTAAAAAGATAAAGCATGTTTGATCTTTGAAATTTTGAGTCCATTTTTGAAATTGATGAACTGGAGCAGAGAAGTCGCC
>MLAV02000027.1 GCA_001870995.2 Chitinophaga sp. CB10 | reverse complement strand
GGAGCTTGACTGTGTCACAATTATCAATTATTTTTGGTGAGCGGCTGAAATTACGATTGTAAATTAAATCTTGACACAGTTTATTTTACACTCCCTTGAATTCTCGCTTATTCTCCACCTCTCTGAGCGCTCTGCCCCCTTGCTCCCTCTGCGAGAAAAAAATCCGCTCTCTGCGCGCTCTGCCCCTCTGCGCTCTCTGCGAGAAAAAATCCGCTACAATATCGTCAGCTCCTTCGCCTTATACGCCTGCAGTTCCTTGCTCTCCGCCGGCAGTTCCGTGATCAGATAATGTATGTCCGATAAATCCGCAATCTTCATCTTCATCGATGAATTCAATTTCTCAGAAATTGCAAGAATTGCAACTTTATCTGCGGCTTTTATCATCGCCTTCTTTACCTGTATCGTCTCCCAGTCGGAATCCGTCAGCCCGTTTACCGGGTCAATGGCATTGGTGCCAATGATGCACAAGTCCGCCTTGATGTTGGACAGGTATTCAAACACTTCCCCGCTCACCGTCATCTGCGAATAAGCTGAAATCTGGCCGCCTATTACGATTGTCTTGATCATCGGCTTATCCAGCAGCTCCACAGCGCTGAGCACATTCACCGTAATAAACGTCGCCCGCAGGTTGTTGGGAATCTTTTTAATGAACTCCCGGATGGTAGTGCCACCGCCAATCAGCACAATCATATCGTCCCGCAATAATTGCAGGGTCTTGTCCGCAATGACCAGCTTGTTGGTTTGCGCATAGGTTTGTGATTCGTGGCCGTAATGATAAGCTATGGACATGGCGCCGCCCTTGATCTTCACCACCTCCCCGTCGTCCGCCAGTTCATTGACGTCGCGGCGGATGGTATCCTCTGATACATTGATCAGGTTCACCAGTTCTGTATAAGTAATGCGGGTGTGGATATTCACCTGTTGAATGATGAGCTGCTTCCTCGCTTTTTTGGTGAGGGTTACCGGAGGCAGCTGGTCTTGGGTATTTGCACTATCCATAGCGTGTCGACAATTCTGAATTTAGATGAAAGTATTATATGCTCGGCTATCTCTGTTGAGTATAAGATTTACGTCTAATATAATACATACAACAAAAATAAACCTTATAGAATGATTTTTTGCATTTTTATTATTGCAAATTCGATTTTTGCGATAATTGAGAATTCCTTAACGTTTAATTATCAATAATTTAATAAGACATATCAATAAAGAGTACAACTTGCTTGCGTGAATATTGCAGATTTATTTGCAAATAATTTGCAGAAATCAAATCTTTTCCTACTTTTAGCAAAGTATTTCCGCATTATTTGAAGATTATCAACCAAACCACTCACATGAAAAATGTCTTAAACCTGGCAACTTTCACGAAATTGCTACTATGCCTGTACTGCCTCTGTAGCACTGTGGTCAGCTTCGGTCAAAACAAAGCCGCCCAAATCGCAGGTACCGTAACGGGTACCGACGGACAAAAAATTATCGGCGCCAACGTATCCGTGCTCAACGCAAAAGGAATCGGCGCTACCACCAACCTCGACGGCCAGTTCAGCATCAAACTGCCCGATAACCTCCAGGGCGCCAATATTACCTTACTGGTATCCTTTATCGGGTATGATAAAAAAGAAGTGAACGCCACAGCCGGACAAACCAACCTGCTCATCCAGCTGGAAGTATCCTCCAAAGCCCTCAACGAACTCGTTGTAACAGCGCTCGGTATCAAAAAAGAGAAGAAAGCCACCGCCTACGCCATCACGGAAGTAAAAGGATCCGACTTCACCAAAGCCCGCGCCATGAACCTCGGCGATGCCCTCAGCGGTAAAGTTGCCGGCGTAAACGCCTCCTCCCTCGCAGGCGGCCCCGGCGCTTCCAGCCGTGTAGTCATCCGCGGTACCGGCTCCCTCAACGGGGACGATCAGCCGCTCTACGTGATCAACGGGATGCCTATCGATAATACCACCGCAGCACGGCCCTCCAACGGCAACGGGTCTATTGGTCTCAACCAGGACCGCGGCGACGGTATCGGCGGCATCAACCCCGATGATATCGAATCCATCACCGTGCTCAAAGGAGGCCCCGCCGCCGCCCTCTACGGCTCCCGCGCCGCCAACGGGGTAATCCTCATCACCACCAAAAAAGGCGTGAAACAAAAAGGTATCGGCGTGGATTATAACGGCACCTTCACCCTGGAATCGCCCTCCGTAACGCCGGACTGGCAATATGAATACGGCTCCGGTGTGAACGGACTCAAACCCGCTACACAAAATGAAGCCATCAGCGCAGGCCGGCTCTCCTGGGGGCCGAAAATTGACGGCAGCCCCGTCATCCAGTTCGATGGCGTCATCCGCCCTTATGTAGCGCAGAAAAACAATATCAAAAACTTCTATAACCTCGGCAACACCCTCACCAACACCGTAGGCTTCTCCGGGGGGAATGAATCCGCCTCTTTCCGCGCTTCCCTCTCCGATATGAATAACCGGGGCCTGGTACCTAACCAGCACCTCAACAAAAAAATATTCAGCCTCGGCGTAAACGCCAACCTGAGCAAACGCCTCACCGTAGAAGGATTCGCGCAATACAATATCGAAAGGTCGCAAAACAGAACCGGCGTGGGCGATGCCACCGGCAACCCTAACTGGGGTACCTACATGATCGCCAACACCGTGGATATCCGCAACCTCGAACCGGGCTACGACAAAAACGGGAACGAAGTGAAATGGAACCCTTCCGAGTTCGCTACCAACCCGTATTTCGCAGTGAATAAATTCCGTAACCACGACGATCGTAACCGCTTCATCGGCAACCTCGGTATCAAATACAACCTGCTGGACAACTTCTTTGTACGCGGCCGCGTGACGACGGACCATACCAGCAGCACCTTCGTGGGCATCGTGCCATCCGGCACCGCCTACTATACGGACGGCTACTACCTGCAAACGGACAACGCCATCACCGAAACCAATGCCGAACTGACGCTGAACTATAACGCACGTATCAGTCGCGACCTGCAGCTCACCGCCCTCGCCGGCGGCAACCGCCGCAAAAGCGTAAACGACGCCACCACCATGCAGGGCCGTACCTTCTTCCAGCCTGGTTTCTACGATCCGTCCAACGTACTGGGACTGACCACCACGGTGCTGAACCAGCGACTGGCCACCAATTCCCTCTTCGGTTCCGTGGACCTCAACTTCAGGGACTACCTCTATCTCTCCGTCACCGGAAGAAATGACTGGTTCTCTACACTCGCCGCCACCAGCAATAATATTTTCTATCCTTCCGTCGGCGCTAGCTTCCTGCTGTCGGAAGCAGTATCCCTGCCTAAGTGGATCGACTACGCCAAGGTCCGTACCTCCTGGGCACAGGTAGGCGGCGGCGCTCCCATGCCTTACGCCCTCAACCAAACATACAGCATGGTGCCGGGAGGCGGGCATAACAACCAGCCGCTCCAAACGCCTACCCAAACCACCGGCACTACCTCCGGAGAGCTGATCGCGCCTAATCCTTACCTGAAGCCTTATACCTCCACCACGGCGGAAATTGGCCTGGAAGGCCGCTTTGCGAACAACCGCATCGGGTTCGACCTTACCCTCTACCAACGCAGAACTGTGAACGATATCATGCGCGTAACCATCTCCTCCTCCGCCGGCTACAACTACGCCTACCTCAACGTAGGCGAAATGAGCAACAAGGGCGTGGAGCTGCTCATCAACGGTACGCCGTACAAAAACAAACACTTCAGCTGGGACGTAAGCCTCAATGTGGCGTATAACCGTAACCGTGTGGAGTCGCTCAATGGCCTCAACAGCCTCGAACTGGATAAAGCCGTGAACTCCTACGCCTTCCTCTACGCGCAGGTAGGCAAGCCTTACAGCTCCATCATGGGCTATGGCGTAAAGAAGGATGCCAACGGTAATACCATGTACAATAAAACCAACGGCTATGAGCTGACGACCGGTTTGCAGGACTATGGCACCGGCATCGCGCCCACCACCGGCGGTATTACCAACACGTTCCATTACAAGCGGTTCGACCTGAGCTTCCTTATCGACGGCCGCTTCGGCAATAAGATCTACTCCGGCACCAACTTGTACGGCACCCGCTTCGGATTGACGAAGATCACCCTGCCAGGCCGTACGGACGGGCTCACCGTTACCGGTGTGGACGCAGATGGCAAACCTTTCACCAAAACGTTTGACTACGCCCACGGCATCCAGCAGTATTACGACAACTGGAAGAATATCTCCGAGAAATTCATCTACGACGGCAGCTTCATTAAACTGCGCCAGGTGGTGTTCTCCTACAATATTCCCACCCAGCTGCTTTCCTTCGCCAAAGTGCAGCAGGCCTCCGTTTCATTCGTGGCAAGAAACCTGCTCATCCTCTATAAGAATGCGCCGAACATCGATCCGGAATCTACCTTCAGCAATGCCAGCGCGCAAGGCTTTGAAATGTTTGGCGTGCCGCCTACCAGGAGCTATGGCCTTAACCTGAATGTGAAATTTTAAAATTTAACCGCATGCAACGTTTGTCTAAATATAAATACCTCCTGCTCCTCGGCGCCGCGCTGGGATTGGCTTCCTGCGACAAGGGCTTTGAGGAACTGAATACTAACCCTAACGCCTCTACGACGCAGAATGTGGATTACATGTTTTCACAGGCCCTGCTCAAAGGCAGTTATGTGTATGATAAAGCTTACTACTACACTTCATACCTCTTCTGCGGTACCTACGTGCAGCACTTTGCCGTAGCCAAGGAAATTGCCGGCTCCGGCGCAGGCGATAAATACGGCGTCAGCGATTTCTACCAGAGCTTTTATTACCGTTTCGCCTATACGAACTCCATCCTCAACGTGCAGGAGATCATCGATGCCAACAAAGCCGGGAAAATAGCCGGCACTTCGGTGAACAAACTCTCCGCCGCGCGCATCTGGAAAGTATTGCTCATGCAGCGTATTACGGACCTCTATGGGGATGTGCCGTACTCCCAGGCAGCGCAGGCGCGCAGCGGTATTTTCGCGCCCGCGTATGACAAGCAGGCGGATATTTACGCGGATATGCTCAAGGAACTGGACGAAGCCATCAAGGCATTTGATCCGGCCCAGCCTACCTACGGCGGCGCTGATTACCTCTACAAAGGCGATATCAATAAATGGAAGAAATTCGGTTACTCCATCATGCTGCGTGTGGCCATGCGCCTCACGAAAGTAACCGACGGTAAGATCCCCGTGAAAGATTGGGTGCAGAAAGCAGCTACCGGTGGTGTGATCCTGGACGCGGCGGACAATGCGGTTGTAACCTATGCCAGCGGCCCTCAGCCGTATAACCAAAACCCCGTTGCCGTTGAACTGATCAGCCAGGATTACACCATCAATTCAAAAGGAGCGGATAATATTGAATGGAGCAAATTCAGCAAAACGTTTATCGATTACCTTAAAAACAATGCGGACCCGCGACTGCCGGTATATTCCGTCGTGTGGGTTAACAACCAGGCGGATACCAGCACCGCGCGCCAGAAAGGTATGCCTAACGGCCTCAGCTCCAAGCCGGACGATTTCGTAACCTATTCGGAACCTAACCCGAATACGATTTTGAAATACGCAGCGCCTTTATTAATATTAACCAATGCTGAAACTAACCTGCTGCTGAGCGAAGCCGCTACCCGCGGCTGGGTAGCGGGAGATGCCGCGCAATACTACCGCGATGGGGTTGCCGGCGCTATGCGCAACCTGGCCCTCTTTGGCGAAGGCGGCGTGATCAGCCAGCAAAAAATAGACGCCTACCTGGCTGCGCACCCATTCAATACAGCCGGTACGCCCGAACAAAAAATGGATCAGATTCATACCCAATACTGGGTAGCGCATCTGCTGGATGAAATGGAAGCTTATGCCAACTGGCGCCGCACCGGCTATCCGGCACTGGTACCTGTTAACAACGCCGGCAACGCTACCGGTGGTACGATTCCCCGCCGGTTCCAGTATCCCGGCCAGGAACAAAGTATCAACGCCGTCAATTACAAGACAGCCGTTGACCGCCAGGGTCCTGATCTCTTAACAACAAGAATGTGGTGGGATAAATAATATGAAAAAACTGCTGATCGTAATTTTATTGGCGGCCGCCGGGCAAAAGGCCGCTGCTCAAAGGAACCAGGCTGCTGCGGCAGCCCTGGTTCCTTTGCCTGTACAAACGCAATGGACCAACGAAACAGTCGCCATCTCGGCCAATACCGCTATTGTAACGGATGCCGCTACCGCCGGCCTCGCGGTATTGCTCAACACCTACGTGCAGGAACAACTGGGCTTCCCGCTGCCGGCACAGGGCAAAAATCGTATAGTCCTGACCGTAGACACTACCCTGCAACTCCCGCCGGAAGGCTACCAGCTCAGGGCTGCCAACAATGAAGTGCGCATCGCTGCATACAGTACTGACGGTATTGTACACGGCATTGCCACCCTAAGGCAGCTCTGGCAGCCACAGGGGAAGTCGCTGCGGGTCCCGGGCGTAACGATCACCGATTATCCCCGCTTCGCCTACCGCGGCATGCACCTGGATGTGAGCCGGAATTTCTTTTCAGTAGACTACATCAAACAACTGATAGATCAGCTGGCTTTTTATAAGATCAATAACT
Organism: Chitinophaga sp. CB10; assembly: GCA_001870995.2. Taxonomy (GTDB): domain Bacteria; phylum Bacteroidota; class Bacteroidia; order Chitinophagales; family Chitinophagaceae; genus Chitinophaga. Next base: position 43,262 of record MLAV02000027.1, on the reverse strand, counting down.
TCCACTGGCACCTCACGGACGACCAGGGGTGGAGAATAGAAATCAGGAAATATCCCAAATTGCAGTCCATCGCAGCCTGGCGCAACCAAACCCTTATCGGCCACAAGAAAGAACTTCCGCATCAGTTCGACGGCCGTAAGTACGGTGGTTACTATACGCAGGATGAAATCCGGGAAGTGGTCGCTTACGCCGCCGCCCGGCACATCAATGTGATTCCTGAAATAGAAATGCCAGGCCATGCGCTGGCCGCGCTGGCGGCCTACCCGGAGCTGGGCTGCACCAAAGGGCCGTACAAAACGGCGGAGTTCTGGGGCGTGTTTGATGATGTGTTTTGCGCCGGTACGGACAGTACGTTCACTTTCCTGGAAGATGTGCTGGACGAAGTATTTGCCCTCTTCCCCTCCCCATATATCCACCTCGGCGGGGATGAATGCCCCAAGGTGCGCTGGGCCAAATGCCCTGCCTGCCAGCGCCGCATGAAAACGGAACAGCTGAAAAATGAAGACGAACTGCAAAGCTATTTTGTAAAACGCATCGCTAAATACATTCAATCCAAAGGCCGCAAAGTAGTCGGCTGGGACGAAATCCTCGAAGGCGGCCTCGCACACGGCGCTGCCGTGATGAGCTGGCGTGGCGTGGAAGGCGCAGTGGAAGCGGCTAAACAGGAACACCAGGTGATCATGACGCCGGAGGATGAACTCTATTTCGATCACTATCAATCGCTTTACCGCACGGAGCCTACTGCCGCCGGCGGATATACGCCGCTCCGGGAAGTGTATGAATACGATCCGCTGCATGCCGCCGGCGATACGGCTTTGCTGCCTTATATCGCCGGCATACAGGGGCAAATGTGGAGCGAATACCTGCCCACTGTACAACAGGCGAACTACATGATTTACCCGCGGCTGCTGGCCCTCGCGGAAAGGGCATGGTCGCCCCGGGAAACCCGCAGCTATCCTGATTTCTTACAGCGTTTAGCCGTTCATGATACACTGTTGAAAACCAGGGGAATCGTAGCCCCGGCAGTCCGCCATGAAATTACGTACGAATCCGATAGCCTGGAGCGGGGCGGCATTTATATCTCCCTACATACTACCTCACCTGCCGCGCGCATTCGTTATACTTTGAACGGTACGGCTCCCGATGCTAACAGTCCTTTATATGAAAGGCCGTTGCATATAACGGAAACGGCTACACTACGTGCCGCGCTCTTTGAAGGGCAACAGCAAGTTTACAGGGAGTTTCAACAGGTGTTTAATGTAAGTAAATCCACCGGCGCGCGTATCACGTTAAAAGCGCCGCCGAATACGAAATATAACGGGGACGCCTCTACGCTCGTAAATGGCATTACTGGCACGCATCGCTTCAACGACGGCCAGTGGCTCGGTTTCAGCGCCCGGGACCTGGATGCGGTGATCGACCTCGGCACGCCCCAGCTCATAAAGGTAGTGGCGGCAAACGTACTGCACTATCGCTGGCAAAAGATGTGGGCGCCGGCGATATTGGAATTCCAATACTCCAACGATGGCATCCATTACCTGCCGATGGCCAAAACAAAAACTTTTATCATCAACGGCATTAACAACGTACGCATCCGGGTGCGGCCTGTAAAAGCCCGATACATCAGGGTTTGCGCCAAAAACAGGGGCGTCATCCCGGCAGGGGAGTACGGCGCCGGCGGCAATAGTATGTTGCTCATGGATGAAATTTCTATCAATTAATTTATGTCAATTTTAATCGTATTTGCCTGCCTGCTGCTGTTGATCCTCCTGCTCACGTGGGGGAAAATGAACGCGTTTATCGCTTTCATGCTCGTTTCCGTGCTGGCAGGCTTATTACTCGGCATAGCGCCGGATAAGCTGCCGGAGAGTTTGCAGAAGGGAATAGGAGATACCGTCGGCGGGCTGCTGGCCATCATTGTGCTGGGCGCCATGCTGGGCAAACTGGTGGCGGAAAGCGGCGCTGCCCGCCAAATCGCCAACACGCTCATGCAACTTTTCGGGGAAAAATACCTGCAATGGGCGCTGCTCATCGCCGCCTTCATCATCGGCATCCCGCTGTTTTACGGCGTGGGCTTCGTACTCATGGTGCCGCTGATTTTTTCCGTCGTGTACCAATACAAGCTGCCGGCAGTGTACATCGGCCTGCCCACGCTCGCGGCCCTGTCCATCACCCACGGCTTTTTGCCGCCGCACCCTTCGCCGGCAGCGCTGGTCACGCAATTTCATGCGGATATGGGGCGCACCTTATTATACGGCCTGCTCGTAGCTATTCCCGCGCTAATCCTTGCTGGGCCCGTGTTTGCGAGGTTCTTAAAACGAATACCCGCTGCCCCTGACGCCATGTTTGCACAAGGGGATAGTGCTGGTAGTTTTATTTTGCCGGGGAGAATAAATAGCTTCGTCACAGCGTTATTGCCCGTTTTATTACTAATGCTTACGACGCTTTATGCCAATATTGCCAGTCCCGCGCCATGGATAGCCCTTGCCGGAAACGCCCCAATGGTAATGCTGCTTTGTATAATAGTGGCTACCTTTACATTGGGCCTGGCACAAGGCCGGGATATGCGGCAACTCACGCGCATCTACGCGGACGCGGTGAAAGACGTAGCCATGATCGTACTCATCATCGCCGGGGCCGGCGCGCTGAAGCAGGTGCTGGCGGACAGCGGTGTAAGCAACGAGATTGCGGCCGCCATGCAAAGCTGGCGCATACCGGTGCTGGTGCTGGGATGGCTGATGGCCGCGCTGATAAGGGCCTGCGTAGGTTCTGCCACCATCGCCGGGCTCACCGCCGCGGGTATGATCGCCCCGCTGATGGTACAAGCCGGGACCAATCCCAACCTGATGGTATTGTCCATCGGCGCCGGCAGCCTGATGTTCTCCCACGTGAACGATGCCGGCTTCTGGATGTTTAAGGAATATTTTAACCTGAGTATAAAAAATACCCTGCTGTCCTGGTCCGTTATGGAAACCATGGTAGGCATCGCAGGACTGGCAGGCGTTTTATTGCTAAATGCTTTTATCTGAGCGTAGCGATAAAATGCGCTGAACGCTTTAACTAAAACAACATAAAAACTGATAATCTATGGAAAACAATCATGCAGATGAGCGATTTGCAGCACTGGGATTGAACCTGCCGCCGGCGCCGGCGCCATTGGGCGTTTATAAACCCTGCCTGATAGATGGCAAATACCTGTACCTCTCCGGCCACGGCCCCGTGCAGGACGATAAGTCCCTGATCATCGGCCGCATCGGCGCGGCGCTGGATATGGAACAAGGCAAGCTGGCTGCACGCCAGGTAGGCCTCACCATGCTCTCCACCATCGTGGCGAATGTGGGCAGCCTCAATAAAGTGAAACGTGTTATCAAAGTGCTGGGCATGGTCAACTGCACGCCCGACTTTGAACGCCATCCCTATATCATCAACGGTTGCTCAGAGCTGTTTGCCGCCGTATGGGGAGAGGAAAACGGCATCGGCGTAAGAAGCGCCGTGGGCTTCGGTTCCCTGCCGGATAATATTCCCGTGGAAATAGAAGCATTGTTTGAATTATACTAATCAAACGGTCATCCGTTTACCCTTCGTATGTTGCCGGAAATGATTAATGCAGTATTTTCCTAACGGGGGTAACGTACAAGGGTACACGGATGCCCTACATCTTAATACGCTATGTTTACAATTGATGCGCATCTCGACCTCAGCATGAACGCGCTGGAATGGAACCGCGACCTGCGGCAAACGGTAACGGCTATACGCGCCAGGGAGCAGGGGCTTACCGATAAGCCAGACCGCGCAAAAGGCGTAGTAGCTTTCCCGGAGTTGCGGAAAGGAAATATCGGCCTCGTAGTGGCCACGCAGATAGCCCGCTATGTTGCGCCGGATAACCCGCTGCCCGGCTGGCATTCGCCGGAGCAGGCCTGGGCGCAAACCCAGGGGCAGCTGGCCTGGTATAAAGCCATGGAAGAAGCAGGAGAGCTGGTGATGATTAAAGACCGCAAATCTCTCGACGCGCACGTGGCCCGCTGGAACGACGGTACGCCCAACGATAATAAGCCCATCGGCTACATCCTCAGCCTGGAAGGCGCTGATTCCCTGGTGGACCTCCGCCACCTCGAACGGGCCTACAATAAAGGCCTGCGCGCCATCGGCCCCGCGCACTACGGCCCCGGCAGGTACGCCAACGGTACCGATGCCACCGGCCACCTCAATGAACAAGGCCGGCAGCTGATCCGCGAAATGGAAGCGCTCAACATCATCCTCGATGCCACGCACCTCTGCGATGACGCCTTCTGGGATGCGATGGAAATATTCAACGGTACCATATGGGCCAGTCATAATAATTGCCGCGCCCTGGTCAACCACAACCGCCAGTTCAGCGATGAAATGATCCGGGCATTGATCAGCAAGGGCGCAGTGATCGGCGCAGCGCTGGACGCCTGGATGATGGTGCCCGGCTGGGTGAGAGGCGTTTCCACGCCGGAAGGAATGCAATGCAACCTCGATAAAATGATTGATCATATCGATCACATCTGCCAGCTGGCAGGCAACAGCCTGCACGTGGGCATCGGTACCGACCTGGACGGCGCCTTCGGGAAAGAGCAATGCCCTTACGATCTTGAAACCATCGCGGACCTGCAAACGCTGCCTGCGAAGTTTGCCGCCAGGGGCTATAGTCCGGCCGATATAGAAAATATTATGCACGGCAACTGGTTAAGGTTGCTGCGCAATGCCTGGAAAGACTAATAGTGTAATTTATACAGCCACGGCGCTGAAGTACACCCAGGCAATGAACAGCAGCTGTAAAGGAATCCTGAACCACAGGTATTTGATGCCATTGCCGCTGTTGGTGCCTTTTTGGTAATCCACCTGCTTCAGCGCCGCATGGATGTTTGCAGGCAGCACCGCTATGAAAAAGAGGATGAGGCAAATGCCGGTAACGGCTATCCAGCCGGGTACCAGCAGGCCTATGCCGCCTAAAATCTCCAGGATGCCCGTGATATACACCAGCCCTTTTTTGAACGGTATGCCGGCCGGCATCATCATTTCCATGCCTTTTGTAAAAGCAAAATGCGCGCTCGCAGTAAAGAACAGCATAACGGCCATGGCTATACGGGCAGCAAACGCCCATTCATACCCGCCGTGGATAAAGTGAAGGGTTAATACGGCTATGAGAAAGGTAGCGATCAGAACAATTAAAGGTTTCATATTTTTATCGATAGGCCTCAAAGATATATTTTTTTCATATTTCCCTACTCCCGCTTACAGTGCAGTGACTTGTTGTAACTTATATAACGTAATGCCACGATTACAAGAGTCATTAAACCCCGCATCTATGCCACTATCACGTTTGCAGCGAACCATCGAGGGCCTGCGCCTGCTGGCGGCCCGTTCCCGTGCAGGCAACTTCCTGGAAGTATTGCCGGAAAGCGTAAGCATCCGCCCCTCCGGCGATGAGCCTTTACTGGTGAAAGCGGTATGGATGGCGCTGTACCTGGTGCCGCTGGCATACGGCGGGTATGTGCTGTTATACGGGCTGGACTCCTGGCTGGCGCCGCCCCTGGTACTGTTGTTTTGCATCCTCACGGGCCGGGATATCTACCTCGTTACCATAGGGCAGCAATACGTGGATATAGACCTGAAAGCGAAAGTCTTCCGCCTGCAACGGCTGCACCAGTTTTACCATACGCCGGCCGCTGCGGAGATCCCTTTTGCGGCGGTAAAGCAGGTAACGCTGACGCATATATCCGTACACCGCCTCGTAAAGCTGTACCGCATCAGCTTTGTAAATCAGGAAGAGGAAGTCATCGCTTTTTTTGACCTCCGCCCCAGGGTTTTCAGCAGCTACCTGGCGGGCAAACTGCGTCTGCTGCTGGCGGTGGTAGTGGAGTCCAACCGGCGGGCAGGCGCGGGCTCCCTGCTTACGGGCAAGGCGATCTCCTCCTGACGGCCAGAACAATTCCCCCAAAAATTTCCGTTAAAAAATTATGAACAGTGAGAATTAATTTTTACTTTCAGTAAGCATGCACGCCATGTGAATTTCTACGTTATTCAATACCAGTGAACACCGGGAACCGTTAGTGCTATTTTCTTATTTCCACGTCTGCTTATTCAATCAAATCTAGCTATATGAAAGCTGTATGTAGTGTTATACTGTCATTTTTATTGAGCTGCCTTTTTTCATCGCAAATGTATGCCCAAACGACCCAGGCCTCAGTAGCCGGAACGGTTTCGGACGATGCAAAACAACTGATCCCGGGCGCCTCCGTGCTGATACGCAACGAGTCTACCGGCTTCACCAGCAGAACAGTCACCAACGCCAAAGGCGAATTCAACTTCAAGGAGCTGCCTCTCGGCGGCCCGTACACCATCAGCATCAGCTCTGTAGGTTACGGCTCCCAGAAGCTCACGGGGTACACCCTCAACCAGGGGGACCTGGTACGCATCAAAGCCGTCCTGCAATCCTCCTCGGTAAACATCAACGAAGTGCAGGTAACCGCCTCCGGACTGAAAAACAAAACGGAGAACTTTGGCGCCGCCACCACCGTTACCGGCCGGGATATCGCACGCCTGCCGGTAAACGGGCGTAACTTCTCCTCCCTGATCGACCTCTCGCCACTCAGCAGCGGCAGTAACCTCGCAGGGCAACTGGGGTCTTCCACCAACATCACCATCGATGGTACCTCCGCGAAAAACCCTACTTCCAGCAGCGGCACCAATGCCAGGATAGGCGGCCCTTACGCGCTCTCCATGGAAACCATCCGGGAGTTCAAGGTAGTGACCAACCAATACGATGTTACCTATGGCCGCAGCGGCGGCGGTACCATCAGCGCAGTAACAAAAGCCGGTACCAACGAAATGCACGGCAGCGCGTTTATGTATATGCGGAACGACTGGCTGTCCAGCCGCTACGATGCCCGCGGCGCAAGGCGTACGAACGACTTCTCCACCTACCAGTACGGCGCAACGCTCTCCGGGCCGCTGATCAAGGACAAGCTTCACTTCTTCATCGGGTGGGATCACCAGGCAGATGCCCGCCCCCTGCTGATAGCGGATATCAAATCGCCCGCGGATGAAGCCCGCCTCGGCATTAACCAGGCTACCCTCAACCAGTTCCTGGACATTGCCCGGTCTAAATACGGAGTGGCCAACTCCCAGCAAACGGGCTCTTTCAACAAAAAGAGAGGCACGGATGCCGGCTTTGCCCGCCTCGACTGGCAAATCAATGAAAAGAACCTGCTCACCATCCGCGATAACTATATCAACGACCGCGCGCCGCTCGGCCGGGACGATAATACTTCCATCAATCTCTACGAAGTCTATGCGGACGCGCATGCCATCAACAACAGTCTCCTCGCTACGTTGCGTACGGTTGTCAGTCCGAAACTCACCAATGAGCTGAAATTCCAGCACCTCTATACATTTGAAAAAAGCTCGCCAGGCAGTCAGCTGCCGGCAGCCAACATCCCCCGGGCAATTGTGGAAAGAGTGGAAACGCCGCGCCCAGGTACCACCTCCCTGTTTACCAACATCCAGCTCGGCGGCCAGCGCTTTTCACCGGAACACTTTTATAACAACGTGTTCCAGCTGGTGGACAATGTGTATTACAGCACGGATAAAGCAAACTTCACCTTCGGTACCGATATCATGTACAGCCACATGAACTCCCTCTATGGCTCCGAAATGAACGGACGCTTTTATTTTACCGGAATGGATAACTTCAATAACATGACGCCCTACCGCTACGCCCGCGAGGTAGCGCTCTCCGATGATCCCAGCGTGAAGCAGAACATCGTGGCGGCTGCGCTGTACGCGCAAATGCAAACCAAGCTGGCGCCGGGCTTTGAAATGACGGCCGGTATCCGTGCGGACTATACTACCTATCTCAATAAACCCAACTACAATGCCACGGTGGATAAGGAGCTGGGCCTCCGTACAGACCGTGGGCTGACTACCTTCCAGGTGCAACCCCGCCTGCAATTCAACTGGGATATCAACGAAAAGCATACGGACTACCTCCGCTTCGGCGCCGCTATATTCGGCTCCGATATCAACAATTACGCAATGATCAACAACATGCTCTTCGATGGTACGAAGGTATGGACAGTGGATATCACCGGCGCAGGCGTACCAACGCCTAATTTCGTCGGTTACCGGAAAGACCCTTCCACCGCGCCCGGCAAGGAACTGTTTGATCAGCTCGGACTGGCCAAACAGGGCACTATCAATATGAACGGAAAAGACGCCAGGATACCCGTGGTGTATAAAGCCAATATTTCCTACAACCACTTCTTTACGGAAAACTTCAAAGCCGGGTTAACTTTCTTCACCACCATTGCACGCCATAACTATATGTATGTGGACCGTAACATGGTGGACGAGCCTTACTTCCGACTGGCGCAGGAAGCCAACAGGGGCGTGTATGTGCCGGCTGCGAGCATCATCACTTCCAACGGCGCTACCGACTGGACCAAAGGCCGCAAAAGCGCCAACGTAGGCCGCGTGCTGGAACTCAACAGCGACGGTAAGGTGAACCAGTTCGCATTCGTAGTGGACGCCACCTACCGGTATTGGAAGGATGGGGAAGTGACCTTCAGCTACACCTGGAATGATGCGAGGGATAATACTTCCTACAACGGGGACGTAGCCAATACCGCCACGCTGTCCGTAATGGTAAAGGACGATCCGCGGGACCTGAGCCATATGACCTACAGCGATAACCAGTTCCGTCATAAGGTGGTATTCTACGGTACTTCGCCCACCTTCGCCGGCTTCAACGTAGGCCTGCGGTATTCCGGCATTGGCGGCACCCGTTACTCGCTGGCAGTATCCGGTAACGTAAATGGCGATTTCGTGAACTCTAACGACCTCGCCTATATTTTCGATGTCAATAATCCATCCGTGCCGGAAAACCTGCGTAAAGGCATCCAGGCGATACTGGACAATCCGGCCATCAGCTCCGGCTATAAGGATTACATCCGTTCCAGCATGGGCAGGATTGCCGAAAGGAACGGTGGCGTGAATCCTTTCTATGGCGTTTGGGATGTACGCATTTCCAAGAAATTCAACTTCACGAAGAAGCAGCGGATGGAAATTTCCTGCGACATCTTCAACCTGGCGAATATATTTAACAAGTCCTGGGGAACGAGTAAGAACCTTGGCAAGCAGAATATTTATTCCCTCGGCGGGTTTGACTATAATAACCTCGCGTATAAATACAACGTGAATACGAATAGCGGAACTATTACGCCGGGAGGGAACCCGTGGCAGATACAGCTGGGGGCGCGGTATGAGTTTTAAGGCGTGCGCGCGTCACAAGCTTTGCATATCTAAAATGGAAAGGGTCGCCGGCTCTTTCCATTTTAGCTTTCAGCAGTCCGCTGCGCTTCTCCAATTTCACATATTCCCGCTCGCCCACTGCTGCATATCCTGCTTCCCCAGCGCTGCCGCCATCATATCCGGAAATTTATCCGGCGTGCAGGCAAACACCGGTACGCCAAGGTCCGCGAAGAATTGCGCATTTTCATGATCATACGAAGGCGCGCCTTCGTCATTCAACGCCAGCAGCACAATTAACTGCACGCCGGCGCTAACGAGTTCGGCTGCACGCTTGCGCATATTGGCCGGGTTGCCGCCTTCGTATAGATCCGTGATAAGGATCAGCACTGTATCCGCCGGCCGGGTGATCTGCTGCTGGCAATAGGTAAGGGCCTGTTGTATATCCGTGCCGCCGCCCAGCTGTACGCCAAAGAGCAGGTCCACCGGGTCGGTGAGCTGTTCGGTAAGGTCCGCCACGGCGGTATCAAATGCCACCATCTTTGTTTGCAGCGCCGGCATAGAAGCCATGACCGCGCCGAAGATGCTGCTGTAAACCACGGAGGCGCCCATGGACCCGCTTTGATCCAGGCAAAGGATCACCTCCTTCAGCGCGTTGCGCCTGCGGCCATATCCCACCTTTATTTCAGGAATAATGGTTTTATATGCCGGCTGATAATGACGCAGGTTTTTACGGATAGTCAGGTGCCAGTTAATTTCGTTGTGGCGTGGGCGTAAGTTGCGGATACTGCGGCTCAGCGCCCCGCTGATCGCCTGCTGCATCGGCTGCTGCCATTTGCGCAGCAGCTCATCCACCACCTTTTGCACGACCATCCTTGCAGTGGATTTCGTTTTTTCCGGTATCACCCGGCTGAGGGAAAGCAGCGTTGCCACCAGGTGTACGTCCGCATCCGCGTGTTCCAGGATTTCCTTTTCCAGCAACAGCTGCGTCAGGTGCAGTCGTTTCAGCGCATCCTGCTGCATGACCTTCACCACTGATGCGGGGAAGAAGCTGCGGATATCCCCCAGCCAGCGGCTGACGTTGGGGGAGGATGGACCCAGCCCTCCCTGCCGCTGGTGGTCGTACAGGGCTTCCAGCGTTTGATCTATACGCAGGTCGGTGGGGCTAAGCTGGCAGCCGGTGCCATCGTTTTTATCGCTGCCCAGTATCATTCGCCATTTACGCAGTTCGTTTTCGTTATGCATGTTCAGTTTTTTTAGTGATTGGAAGCAATTGATGCTTACGCAGTTTGTTTTTCACATTTTTAATTACCCCCATACCCCATTACCTCCATCACCACCGCAATCCCCCTGGCCGCCCGCTCTACATCCAGCTCCACATCCTCCCCGCACTTCCTCACACTATTTCCATGTTTAACTTTTTCTCCGATCTGCCGCCTTTCCGCACTGGAGAACGTAGCAAACGCGCGGCGCAACAGTGGCAGCGCCTGTATAAAATGCGCTTCGGTCAACTGCTGCATCCAGTTCCGCAGCAGCGCAAACAGGTGGTCGTCCACCAGCAGCAACGCGCCGCTGCCTTTTAAAAAGCCTTCCAGCCACATCGCTGCGGCGGTAGGGTCGTTACTAACGGACATGGATACACTAAACACCTGCAGCAACGCTTCCCCTGTCAACTGCCGGCTGTCGCTCAGCAGCCGCGCAGCGTACCCCGCCAGGCAGCGGGCGGATTGCGGGTCCTGCATGATGCTGCGCAATGCCTGTTGCCACTGGTCCGCCAACGCCGGGTTAGCCAGCGTTTGCACCGCATCGTTCATGGCGTAATACTGCTCCAGCATCAGCGTGGCGGCATCTTCCGCCATATGCGTACTCGCTGCCGGCAGGTGGATGCAGATGCGGGTGATCATACTTTCCAGTATGCCCAATACCAGTCCCGCATCCGTCTTCCGTACGTTGCCATAGCGGGTAATGCTTACCAGCGGCGGTAATACGTCAATCAGCTGCACCACGTCGTGGCTGGCGGCGGCCATGTTGTTAAGCCGTTGAATCAGCGCGGCAGTAGCCTCGGGGAGGTCCGCCGGAATGCAGCCTTCCAGCAGCCGGCAAATATCCTGCAATTGTTGCCGGCGTGTAGCCATGTCCGTTACATAGGCATTGGCCGCGGCGGCGAGGGTATTCCCCCAGCAGCTTTTATCGATAATATCTACGGCCAGCGCGGGCTCCCATTGCAACCGCCATTGCTCCTTAAAGGTGCCTTTGCCGGTGGTGCGCAGCTGCTCGCCCCAGTTGATGTCCAGCAGTTGCAGGCGGTGTAACAGGATGCTCCGCTGCAGGTCCGTCGGTTCCCGCAGGTCCAGCTGGTAATCCTTGTGATCCGCTGTCAGCGGCAGCCGCAGCTTTTTCTGTTGCCGCTCTATATCCGCCTGCAGCGGCGCTTTGGGCACATCTTCCGGTACCGCGCCTATGCGGTTGCCTGTAATCAGTTGTTGCGTGATTAACTGCATCGGGGCCGGATCGCCGTTGCATAGTACGGAAATGGCCGCCTCGTTCAGTTCTTCCAAAGCCGGCATCGGCAATTCCCGCATGGCGGCTAACGCATGGCTGAGCCGTGCCGCCTCCATTACATGCGCGGTGGAAATGTCCATCTGCTTTTCCCGGAATAGCCGGGCCACGTTGGTCAGCCAGCGGACGCCGTTATCATACGGATATTCCCATTTATGCTGGTACCATCCCGGGGAGGCAATGCCGGCCCGGTACCCGCTTTGACTGCCGAGCCGCTCAAATGTCCACGGCGTCCAGCTGCAGGCAACTTTTACCTTCGGCAGTCCTTTCAGTAATTCGTTATCCGCTTTGGCCGCAGGCATCCGCTTCAGCGCCGGCGCATGCCATGCCCCGCATACCACCGCTATCTCCGCGTACATCTCCCTTTCCGCCTGGCGGATGATCTTACGCATCCACGCTTCGCGGAGCTGGTTCATGACATCGTTGCTGCTGAGTTCTTCCCGTAACAGTTCCATGGATTCCATGACGGCCTCGAAGATGCCTGTCCCATCCCGGCGGTATTCAAACATCTGGTCCCACCAGGCTTCCGCATCCTCGTAACCATCGGCTGTTGCCAGCAGCGCCATCGGATCAAAGCGGGAACCGCCGCCGGCGCCATGGTCGTCCTCCTTCTTTTCATTTTCCAGCGCAAAGGCGTGGGCAAGCGGCAGGTCCATGAATCTTACCGGGATGTTACGGGTACGGGCATACGTAATGGCCTGCCATTCGGGGGAAAACTCCGCGAAAGGATAAAAGGCGCTGTGCCCGGGCGCTTCCGGCTCATAGGCGAGTATGGCCACAGGCGGCTGCAGTTGCGCCGACCCCGCCCATTGCAATAGGGGGTCGGCTTCCGGCGGCCCTTCCACCAAAACAATATCCGGCTGCAACGCTTCCAGGTAGGCGCGTACATTACGCGCGGAGCCGGGGCCATGGTGCCTGATGCCGAGTATGTGAACAGACATAATGCAGTTACTTTAACAGGTTCACGCGCCTAAATCCCTGCAGGCACGGTAAATATCTTTCCATTCTGAGCGCGGCTTCACCACGGTTTCCAGGTATTCCTGCCATACCAGCTTGTCCTGCACGGGGTCTTTCACCACCGCGCCAATGATGCCGGCTGCCAGGTCCGATGCGTTGAGGCGGCCGTCCCCGAAGTACGCCGCCAGCGCCAGCCCGTTGTTTACCACGGAGATGGCTTCCGCTGTACTCAGCGTGCCGGAAGGGGATTTCAGTTTGGTCTTGCCATCCGTGGTAATACCGCTGCGCAGCTCCCGGAAGATGGTGACGATGCGGCGTATCTCCTGCAGGGCAGGCTTTTCCGCCGGCAGCTCCATCACTTTCTCAAAGCTCTCCACCCGCCGCGTTACGATATCGATTTCCTCTTCCATCGATTCCGGTACCGGGAGTATCACCGTGTTGAACCGGCGCTTCAGCGCGGAGGATAGTTCGTTCACACCTTTGTCCCGGTTATTGGCGGTAGCGATCAGGTTAAACCCCCGGGTCGCCTGTAATTGGGTATTGAGTTCCGGTATGGGGAGCGATTTTTCCGACAGGATGGTAATCAGCGAATCCTGCACGTCAGCGCCTATACGCGTCAGCTCTTCTATGCGGGCGATCTTGCCATCCCGCATGGCGCGCATCACGGGCGTTTCCACGATCGCTTTGCCGGAAGGCCCTTCCGAGAGCAGGCGGGCGTAATTCCACCCGTAGCGGATGCTCTCCTCGCTGACGCCGGCAGTGCCTTGTACAATCAGGGTAGAATCCCCGCTGATGGCTGCCGCCAGGTGTTCGCTCACCCAGCTTTTGGCCGTGCCGGGCAGGCCGTACAGCAGCAGCGCGCGGTCCGTTGCCAGCGTGGCTACGGCAATTTCCATGAGGCGGCGGTTGCCGATGTATTTAGGGGCGATTTCAAGGCCGTTTTTGAGGGTTCCGCCGCAGAGGTATGTTACTACGGATTGGGGCGACATATGCCAGTTATATGGCCGTTTATCGGTATCCTGTTTGCAGAGCTCTTCCAGCTCCGTGGCATACAGTACTTCGGCGTGTTGGCGAAGGATGTCAGACATACGAATAGTTTTTTATCGTTGGGTAAATTGTTGTTGCATGGCTGCTTTGCAGGCAATGAGTTCAAAGAGTTTTTCCTTCAGGCTTTTCCAGGCCTGCTGGTTGTAGAGGATATCGCCGAAATAACGCTTCTCATCGATGTGCAGTATCTCCACCGGCAGCAGGTGCGCCAGTTCCAGGAAATAGTTCCGGTTGTAACTGTACGGATGCATGGCAATAAACCGGAAGATCTGCTGGGTGATCGCCAGCCCCCACGGCGTAGTGCCTGCGCCCATGCGCAGGATGACCGCGCTGCCTTCCTTCTCCGCAAAGCGCATGGCATAGGCTTCCAGCTTGGCCGGCGAGGCGAGGTGGAATACTTCCGGGTAAAACGTATGGCTCTGTTCCAGGATATGCTCTATCCAATCTGTTTCTTTAAAATGGATGGCCGCCTTTAGCATGGCCGCTTCCATGCCGGCGGCAGCGAGTTGCTGTACGCAGGCCGCGGGCGGAAGGTCAAGGTGCTTGCTTAGAAAAGAGCAGGGAACCTGCGCCACCAGTTGCTGCAACTGGTAGGTTTCATCACTCATGTGAAGGGCGGAAGGAGGAAGCTTGTCAATGCCGGACTGGTAGATGTTTGCCGGCAGCGGCAGTTGCAGCTCCGTGATGATAATGGCGCCGTCGATGTTGTTAATGGCAGCAGCTACCAGCTGCTGGTACGATTGCACGATTTCACTCTGGGGCAGTTGGCGCAGCAGTTCCCATGCTTTTTCTTTTACTTTCAGACTTTTATCGGCTGTCAGCTGTTGCAGCCAGGGTATATCGTTAGGGCTTAGTTCCGTTTGCAGGCATTCCAGCAGCGCCGCCCTGGTAGCGGCATTCTCCTGCTTCCACGTTTCCATGAGCATGGTGAGCGCCGCCTCGGGATCTTCACTGCGCTTGCGTGTGAGCGCTTCGCAGCGCTGCGGCAGCGTGCCCGTTTCCCAGGCGTCAGCGCTGATCTCTACGCCGTGGCCCGGCAGCAGTATCGCCCAGTCAGGGTTTAATTGCGCCAGCCAGAAGCCCCTGTTGCCGCAGCATTTCATCAGCGGCGCGCGCAGTTGCTTGCTGCCCGTTGCCTTATCCATCAACAAAGGCAGCAGGGCGGGAGGGAGGAGGTAGCCCGCGTCCGCACAGAGTTCCAGCCAGTGTTTGGTAAGCGCGTTGGAGCCCAGGTCCATCGCCTCCTGCAAACTCGCCACCGCTTCCGGGCTGCAGTAGGGCCGAGTTTCCGGCGCGGCGGTGGCTGCGGAAAGGTTATCCGCCGGCAGCGTGGTAATGCCTGCCTGCCGGTAATTGAGCAGCACGGCCCCGGTTTTCAGCAGCACATCTTCCCGGTCGTTGGCTGCATCCTGGCGGATGGCCGCCAGCGCCGTTTCCAGTTCATCCCGGGCGGTCATTGCAGGCAAGGCCTGTTTGCCCGTGCCCAGTAATGCAGTTTTCATCAATAGTTGCCAGTGTTCCATCGCAATAGTTTTATTAAAGGGCCTGGTAATGCGCATCCGGCCATACGCCAATTGGTTCGTAATCCCTGCCTGCGCCCACCACCGCCATGGGCATGGCCTGCCCGCCCGTGATGGCCAGCAGTTTCCAAAGTTTCGGTGCGCCCGGCTTTACTGCCATAAGGCGGCGTTGCCGGTCCATTAAATACCATTGCTGCCGGTATTGCACCAGTTGCAACGAGGCGATGGTATATAACTGTTCCGGATATACGGGCAGCTGGCTGCATAGCATAGACTGGTGTTCCAGCACTTCCTCCCAGCTTTCCATGCCGCGGAAGCGCAGGGGCGTATGCGTGAGCTGACAGGTTTTCAGCAGGGCGCGCAGCGGTTGTGCGGAAGGGAAGTACACCAGCTCCCCATGCACGGCCGTTCCCGGCTGCAGGCTAAAACCGGCGCCGGAAAAATGCCGCGCATAAAACTGCAGGATCAACGCGCTGCGGCCACTGTTCACACCGTATAGCCAATACCGTTCGGTCACCAGTTTATCCTGCTCGGAAGCCTGTTTACCCAGTACCATCCAGGTATCCGTAATGCCCTGGAAGGATTTCAGCTGCTCCTGGTTAACGGTAAATCCGCAGAGCTGCCGGACGTCCTGCTGCAGCGGCGCCGGTAAAGCTTCCAGGTGCTGGTAACCCTGTATCACGATATAAAGTTTCAGTAGTTGTTGCAGGAAAACCTCCTGCCATCCTTCGCGGAAATACGCAATATCCTGAATGTTGCGTACCATGCCCGCCAGGCCCGGGGCCTGCGCATCTATCAGCCTGCGGATGGTATTTTCCCAATACGCCTGGTTTTTTTCAGGTAGATGTATGATGCCGTTACGCAGCATATCTTTCATCCACCGCAGCAATTCCCCGATGCCGTCGTTCACGCGGGCCTCCCTTGCCATAGCGCTTTGCCGCTGCGGCGCGTCAGCGGTATCCTTTACCTGTTGCGATGTTAAATGAAGAGACATAACGATCTGTATTATTCCGGCAGTAAAAGTAGGCGGTCGCTACGCATTGTATTTGAGTGGTAAAAATTAATTCAAAGAAAATGTGAACATTCCCTGGCAGGAGTTATTTTTAGCCATTGAAACTTAAACCATACGCAACTATGCTGAAATTAAAAGTGATTACGTCTACCACCCGCCCGGGCAGGAAAGGTCCGGTTATTGCCCGCTGGATAGCCGCAGTGGCGGAACAAACCGGGAATTTTGAAGTAGAGGTGATCGACCTTGGAGCAATCAATCTGCCGATGATGGATGAAGCGTTTCATCCCCGCATGAAAAAATACGAGCACGCACATACGAAAAAATGGAGCGCCACGATCGACGAAGCAGATGCCTTCATCTTCGTTACGGCGGAGTACAATTATAGCATGCCCGCCCCGCTGAAAAATGCGCTGGATTATTTGTACTGGGAATGGAACAATAAGCCGGCAGGAATTGTTAGTTATGGTGGCGCCTCCGGAGGTACCCGGGCCGCGCAAATGCTGAAGCAGGTACTCACCACGCTGAAAGTAATGCCTTTACCGGAAGGAGTCATCCTCTCTTTCTTCGACAAACACATTAACGAGCAGGAAGAATTCGTAGCAACGGAGTCAGCGGAAAAATCAGCGCAGGTGATGTTACACGAAGTAAAACAATGGTCGGCCGCCCTGCAATCGCTACGGCACAAAGAGCCACAGCAATAAGCAAAATGCATATATGTTAAAGCATTTCTAAAAGCTGGGTGAAACTGACTTTTATCATCCTTCGCCGCTGCCTGTTTCAGTACTTTTGATATACCGAAACGATTTTTTTACACACTAAAAAAATGAGCAGTATGGAACAGTTATTTAAAGGGAAGGTAGCGCTGGTAACAGGCGCAGGCTCCGGTATCGGAGAAGCGATCGCAATGCTGTATGCCGGCGGTGGCGCAAAAGTAATAGTCAGTGATGTAAACGAAGCGCATGGCGCTAAAGTAGTAGCGGCGATCAAGGATAAAGGCGGTGAAGCCGCATTCGTGAAATGCGATGTCAGCATCGCCGATGAATGCAAACAACTGGTGGATAAAACCCTGGAATTATACGGCCGGCTGGACATCGCCTGCAACAACGCGGGCATCGGCGGAGAATCTAAGCCCATTGCCGAATACAGTGTGGAAATGTACAATAAGGTAATCGGCATTAACCTGAACAGCGTGTTCTATGGTATGAAGTACCAGCTGCCTGCCATGCTGAAAAGCGGCGGTGGCGCTATTGTCAACATCTCTTCCATCCTGGGTGTAGTAGGTACCGCCAATGCCGCGGCCTACGTGGCAGCCAAACACGGCGTAATCGGTTTAACGGAAACCGCCGCGGCAGAGTATTCCGCACAGGGCGTCCGCATCAATGCCGTTTGCCCGGGCTATATCAATACACCCCTGCTGGATATGATGGACGCGAAAACAAAAGCGGCGCTGATCGGCCTCCATCCGATGGGCCGGCTGGGCAACGCTTCCGAAGTGGCGGAACTGGTTATCTGGCTCAGCTCCGACAAAGCCTCCTTCGTAACCGGCGGCCATTACCTCGTGGATGGCGCTTATACCGCAGTATAACACCCGTCTTTTATATGCAATCCGGCCTGTAACGGGCCGGATTTTTTTTGTTGGGGGGAAAGATATAATGCAGCGGCTGCAGTAGCGGCGCGTACTCGCAAAAAATCGCGCTGCTGCCTGCTGCCATTGGCAACCCCGCCCCGCTATGGTGCGCTGCCCCATAGGAATTTATTTTATACCGTTACGCCAGGATTTAAAATTTTGCACTATCTTTAGTAGTAACCCAAAAAGCCTGAATGCAAAAATTGTTTCCCATGAGCGTTAATCGCATCAAATTGTTTTTTTTCCCCGACCCACAGAAAAAGAACTACGTCTTTTTTACTTACCTCGCCCTGATCCTGCTGGCCGTCTTACTCGTCGAGTTTATCATCGCGTGGATCAACCTGCCCAGTAGTATTCCCATCCATTTCAACCTCAAAGGGGAAGTGGATAACTACGGCGATAAAAGCAGCCTTTGGGTACTACTCCTTGCGCCGGTGATCATCTTTCTCGGCTTGTCCGCCATCCTGCAGAGTAACCTGATCCGCATGTCCTTCCGGCATTCCTCTAGGGATAAAGTCTTCGCGGAAGAAAGTAAACTGATGCTGTATATCCTCCGTGCAGCCGTAGTCCTGGTATTCTGCATCATCGCTGCTATCACTTACTGGCAGGGGCAGCAAACGATTTCATAAAGCCCCTGTTTTCCGCTTTTTCATCACGCTAAATCGAGTTAGTGTCCCCCGCCTTTTGTTTAAATAATATCTGAAAATCTTAAAAAAATATTACCATGTAATTGTTTTTTTCCTTTCTTTTGTAGTAATCCTGCAAACGATTGCAGGCAGATACATCAGCCAAAATTTAATACTGTAACAACCAAAAGTAAATGTCCCTGTAGAATCACTGAGCAATGAATCTTGGATTATTACTATTTTTTCACCACGTTTAGGTACATATGTGATCTGGTAAGACTGTAGTAAGATTTGTACTTAATGCATAGCCACGTTAATGAAATGGAACCGTAACAATTCCATCCTGACTATCTATTCCCCGGACTCAGCACAGGTGCGGCACGTATCATTACCATACGCGCTGTAACGGGAAATCCTATTGCTGATAATCGGATCAATTCCCCCCGGGATCCACGCTGCATACAGCGCGTATAAACAAGCGTACGCCCTGTAGCGGGAATCGTATTGCCGTAACCATAAAATTCATTACCAACATAAGTCTTTCCTGCCAAAATCAATCGCAAACAATCCAGTAAAAACATTACTTCATGATCAGAACTCTATGCAAAAATGCTTACGTGTTGCTGCTATTATGGCCCTGGCTTTCTTCAGCGGGCCCCCGCTCAGCTACACGCCATGAGGCTGTTACGGGCTTCCCATCTCCCGGAAAAAAAATTACAGGCTTACCTGAACGGCTAAACGAAAAAGTATTTGTAAACAAAGAGATTAAAGGCCTGGTGACCGACAGCTCGGGAACGCCTCTACCCGGAGTAACCGTAGTGGTGAAAAACAAAACCTCCATGGGTACCGTTACGGATATCAACGGCCGCTACATCCTCGTAGTGCCTGAAAACTCCACGGTTATTTTTTCCATGATGGGCTTCGAAGCAAGGGAAGTGGCCGTGACCTCCCAATCCACCATCAACATGGTGCTGAAACCCGCCACCAACACCCTCGGGGAAACAGTGGTAGTGGCCTATGGCACCCAAAAGAAAAGGGAAGTAGTAGGCTCCGTTACCTCCATCAACGTGGCGGACCTGAAAGTGCCCAGCAGTAACCTCACCACCGCGCTCGCAGGCCGCGCCGCCGGGTTGATCGCCTACCAGCGCAGCGGGGAGCCGGGCGCGGATAATGCGGACTTCTTCGTACGCGGCGTCACCACCTTCGGCTACAAAAAAGACCCCCTCATCCTCATCGATGGGGTGGAACTCTCCACGGACGACCTGGCGCGCCTCCGGCCCGATGATATCGAGAGCTTTTCCATCATGAAAGACGCTACCTCCACAGCGCTCTACGGCGCCCGTGGCGCAAACGGCGTAATCCTCGTCACCACCCGCCACGGTAAGGAAGGCCCCGCGAAAATTAATTTCCGCGCGGAAAATTCCTTCTCCCAGGCTACCAAAAACCTGGAACTGGCGGACCCGGTAACTTACATGCAACTGGCCAACGAAGCCACCAAAACGCGCAATCCAAAGCAATCCGAACCCTACACGGAAGACCAGATCCGCGGCACCAAAGAAGGGAAGGACCCGCTGCGCTACCCGGCTAACGACTGGCAGGACCGCCTCTTTAAAAAATGGGCCACCAACCAGCGCGCCAACCTCAACGTAAGCGGCGGCGGATCGGTTGCACGCTACTTCGTGTCCGGCTCCTTTACCAACGATAACGGCGTACTCAAAGTAGACAAGCAGAATAACTTCAACAGCAACGTGAGTATTAAACGATATACCATCCGCGCCAACGTGGATGTGGACCTGACAAAATCCACGCTGCTCACCGTTCGTACCAGCGGCAACTTCGATGATTACAAAGGCCCCATCGGCAGCGGCGCCACCACCGGCGGCTCCTGGATTTACCGCCAGGTAATGCACTCCAACCCGGTGATGTTCCCGGCCTTCTATCCCAAGGATGCTGAACACAGCTATGTGAACCATATCATGTTCGGCAACAACCTCGATAAAGGCTACCTCCTGCTCAACCCTTATGCCGCCCTGATGATGGGCTATAAGGATGAATCCAGGTCCTTCATGTCCGCACAGATGGAAGTAAAACAAAAGCTGGATCAGCTGATCCCCGGCCTAAACTTCCGCACCATGGTGAACGTGAACAGAACCTCCAACTTCTACGTGTACAGGGCCTATGCGCCTTTCTACTACCAGGCCACCGGCTGGAACGATTCCGAAAAACCGTACACCCTCGTGCCGCTCAATCCCACAACCGGCCGCGAGTACCTGGACTTCAACAACAGCCAGGACGATATGAAGAAAGTGAATGCGGTCTTCTACTGGGAATCTTCCCTCAGCTACGCCCATTCCTTCGGCAAGCACAATATCAACGGGATGCTGATCAACATCATGCGCAGCACCGCCAACCCTTCCGGGGAAACGCTCATGGCTACACTGCCGGGCCGCAACACCGGCTTGTCCGGCCGCGCCACGTATAACTACGATACCCGCTACTTCGCTGAATTCAACTTCGGCTATAACGGCTCTGAAAGATTTTATGAAAAGAAACGCTTCGGATTCTTCCCCTCTGCCGGCGTGGCATGGACGATCTCCAATGAGAACTTCTTTAAGAAAGGCGCCATCGCCAATACCATCACTAACCTGAAACTCAGGTCCACCTACGGTTTGGTGGGTAACGACGCTATCGGCAACGAAGGCGAACGCTTCTTCTATCTCTCCGATACCCGCCCGAACGATGCGGCAAAAGGCGCCGTGTTTGGTACGGACCGCCTCTATGGCCTCAGCGGTTATACCGTAGCGCGCTACGCCAACCCGGAAATCACCTGGGAAAAATCCTACCAGGCCAATGCCGCCATTGAACTGAGCATCAAGGATAAACTCAATTTCACGGGCGAGGTGTACAAATACCGTCGTACCAACATCCTTATGGCGCGCGAATTTATCCCCTCCACCATGGGCCTGACCAATATCCCGAAAGCCAACGTAGGCGAAGCTGAAAGCAAGGGCGTTGACCTCTCCCTGGATTATAACCAGCACTATGAAAAAAGCTGGTTCCAGGTAATGGCCAACTTTACTTATGCCACCGGCATCTATACGAAATACGAAGAGCCGCAGTACATGGCCAACGAAGCTTACCGCTCCCGCGTAGGCCGCCCGATCAGCGGCAAGTACGGCCTGATCGCCGAGCGTTTATTCGTGGACGATAAGGAAGCGCTGAACTCCCCGCGCCAGACGTTGAAAAACGGGGAATATAAAGGGGGAGATATCAAGTACACAGACCTGAATGGCGACGGCCTCATCACCGATGCGGACATGACCAACATCGGGTTTCCGGAAACGCCCGAAATCGTTTATGGTTTCGGTTTCTCCGCCGGCTATAAAAACTGGGATATCTCTGCATTCTTCCAGGGCGTTGGCCGTACTTCCTTTTTCATCAATGCCGATTCCACCGCGCCTTTCGTAAACGAAACGCAGCTGCTGAAAGCCTATGCGGACGATCACTGGTCCGAAGAAAACCAGAACGTGTACGCACTCTGGCCCCGCCTCAGCAACACCTATATGTCCAATAACTCCGCCGCCAGCACCTGGTGGATGCGCAATGGCGCCTTCCTGCGGCTCAAACAGGTGGAAATCGGTTATAACCTGCCTAAAACCTGGCAGAAGCGCCTCCATACCTCCACCTTCCGGCTGTATGTCAACGCTACCAACCTTTTCTGCCTGTCGAAGTTCGACCTGTGGGATGTGGAAATGGGAGGTCAGGGCCTCAAATACCCCGTACAACGGGTATTTAACTTCGGCGTGAACCTCACTTTTAATTAGGCATCTAAAAATCTTTCTGATGAAACTGACAAAGTATATCATATACATGCTGCTCTCCGGGATGATAGCAGGCGCCCTGGGCTCCTGTAAAAAATACCTGGACGTGATACCGGATAATATGGCCACCATTGAAAGCGCATTCGCCATGCGCAAGGAGGCGGAAAAATATTTATTTACCTGCTACAGCTACCTGCCTTCCCATGGTACCATCAACGGCAACGTAGCCATGTCCGCCGGGGATGAATGGTCCCTCATCTATCCCTTTGTGGCCAGCGCCGCTCAGCCCAACGGCTTCAACATCGCCGTAGGCCTGCAAAGCGCCAGCGATCCGATGGTGAACTTCTGGGATGGGGCACTGGGCGCTAAATCCATGTACCAGGCCCTGCGCGACTGTAACATCTTCCTGGAAAACATCAACCGGGTACCGGATATGGATACCTACGAAAAAGCCCGCTGGGCGGCGGAAGTGAAGTTCCTGAAAGCGTACTACCACTTCTACCTGTTACGCCTGTACGGACCTATCCCGTTGGTAAAAGTGAACCTGCCCATGGATGCCAGCATCGAACAGATACGCGTGTACCGGGATCCGATCGACAGCTGTTTCAACTACATCGTGCAGCTACTGGATGAAGCAAAAGACGACCTGCCGGAAAGCATCACCAACCTCGCCGCAGAGCAGGGGCGCATTACGCAACCCATCTGCCTGGCCATGAAAGCGAAAGTACTGGTATATGCCGCCAGCCCGCTCTTCAACGGTAACCCGGATTATAAAGGCTTTACCGATAACCGTAACAGGCCCCTGTTCCCTGAACAGAAGGACGACAGCAAATGGGCCAAAGCCGCTGCCGCCTGCCAGGAAGCCATCGATATGTGCCATGCCCAGGGGATGAAGCTCTATACCTTCACCCAAAGCGTGGCAGCGTATTACCTGAGTCCTCAGCAATACACGGAAATGAGCATACGAAATGCCATCTGCGACCGCTGGAACTCCGAGCAGATCTGGGCCAACCCCAACAGTATGGTCAATGACCTGCAAACGAACAGCATCCCGCGCGGCCTCGATCCCGCTTTCCTGGATAATACCTCTCCGCGCGGACAACTGGCCCCGCCGCTGAAAATCGTGGAGCTGTTCTATTCCAAAAACGGCGTGCCTATTAATGAAGACAGGACCTATCCCTACAGCACCCGCTACAACCTGCGCACGGCTGTAAACGAGGAAAAAACAGATTTTGAAGTAGGCTATGTAACAGCGCAGGTGAACTTCGACCGGGAGCCGCGTTTTTACGCCAACCTCGGCTTCGACGGCGGCAAATGGTACGGCCAGGGCAAGTACGATGAAAAGAGTACCATCCTCAGCGTAAAAGCGAAGAAAGGCCAGGCCGCATCCCAGCAGGTGCAGTTTGCCTATTCCACCACCGGCTACTGGATCAAAAAATATGTGCATTACCAGGATGTCATCGGTACCTCCTCCACGCTCACAATACAGCAGTATCCATGGCCGGAGTTCCGCCTGGCGGACCTCTACCTGCTCGCTGCCGAGGCGTACAACGAAGCAAACGGCCCTACCGGCGAAGCCCTGCAATACATCAACCTCGTTAGGGCGAGAGCCGGCATCCCAACAGTGGAAAATGCCTGGACCAACTTCGGGATCAATCCTTCCAAATACACCACCAAAGAAGGTTTGCGCAGCATCATCCACCAGGAGCGTTATATCGAACTCGCCTTTGAAGGGCAGCGTTTTTATGACATGCGCCGCTGGAAAGAAGCGCCGGCATTGATGAATGCGCCTATGACGGGTTGGGATATCCAGCAGTCCACTTCCGAAGCGTATTACAAAGTGCGCCCGATCCTGTACCAGACGTTCAGCCTGAAAGATTACTTCTGGCCGATCAAGGTATCGAACATGACTGTGAACCGAAATCTTGTTCAAAACCCGGGATGGTAAGCTCCCGCAAAAATGACTGTTATGAAAAAGATATATCTGTTAATACTGCTGGCTGGTATGGTCATGCTGGCCTGTAAGAAGGAAGGCATCAGGGTCTATGTGGATGAAAATGCGCCTGCGCCTGCCGCCATCACCAAATTCAACGTCACCAACATCCCCGGGGGCGCGATCATTACCTATACCGTTCCGCCGGACCCCAACCTGTTATACGTAAAGGCCGTGTACAACGCCAATTCGGAAGTAAAGCGGGAAGCCAAAGCTTCCTACTTCGGGGATACGCTGATCGTCACCGGCTTCGGGGATACCCTGCCTAAAATTGTAAAGCTCTACACCGTCGGCCGTAACGAAAAAGCTTCCGCCGCAACGGAGGTAACGGTGAATCCGCTGACGCCGCCGGTACGTGCCGCACAGCGCTCGATCGACTTCAGGGCTACCTTTGGCGGGGTAGTGGCCATCTATAAAAATGCAGCCATGGCGCCGCTTACCTATTACCTCATGCTGGATACCACCGGCAATAATACCTGGAAGAACATCACGATCTATACCAGCGAAGCCGCCGCCGGCGCGGTAACCGCCCGCGGCTACGATACGGTGCGCCAGCGCTTTGCCGTATATACGAAAGACCGCTGGGGCAATAAGTCCGATACGCTGATAAAGGAGCTGAAACCGATTTTCGAAACGCCGATCGATAAAGCGCCCTTCAAGGAAGTATCCCTGCCTACGGATAACAATGCCGGCCATACCTGGTCCGGCCTATCCCTGCGCAACATGACCTTCCTCTGGAACAACGTCTGGAATTCCGATAACGACTGCTTCCATACCAAAACCAGCGTGGCGCTGATGCCAGCCTGGTTTACGTTTGACATGGGTTTCAGAACGGCGCTCAGCCGCTTTAAGTTCTACCATCGCTCCGGCAGCAGCGGCGCCTATGTAGGCGGCGATCCCAAGACGTTCGAGATCTGGGGCAGTAATAACCCCAACCCGGACGGCAGCTGGGATAGCAGCTGGACGCTCCTGGGCGAGTTCACCTCCACCAAGCCAACCCCAAGTACGACGGTGACCGCGGAAGACCGCACCTTCGCCTGCGTAAACGGGGAGGATTTTGACATGCCGCCGGGCATCCCGGCAGTACGCTACCTGCGTTTCAAAATCAACTCCACCTGGGGCGGATTTACCTATTTCTACATCAGCGAACTGTCGTTCTGGGGCGCACGCCAGTAACGGTGAATTATTGACCTGCAAACTATCTGTATGATCAAAAAATTAATGCTCGGAATAAGCGCCATCTGCAGCCTCTATGCCTGCTCCAAGGTGGACGATAATTTTAAGAATATGGTCGTGCCCAGTGGCGTACTCTATACGGCCAAAACGGACCAGCTCACCACCTGGTCCGGCCGGGAACGCATGATGCTATCCTGGCGCCGCGGCCCGGATACCAAAATCAAAAGCGCCATCGTGTACTGGAATACCGGTAAGGATTCCATGAGCTTCGATGTGCCGGCACTGCCATCCACGGATTCGGTATTTGTACTGATCCCCAGGCTGCCGGAAAGCAGTTACTCCTTTACGGTAATTACCCGCGACGGTGCAGGGCATCACTCCGTGCCGGTCAGCATCCTCGGTAATACCTACGGCCCCGTGTATGAGGGTTCGTTGCAACCCAGGGTGGTGAAAAGCAGTAAAATGGTGGGCAGCGATTTTTATGTCTACTGGTATAAAAGCAACGATGTAACCAACGTAAATACAAGGCTGAATTATACCGACCTGGCAGGGGCTTTGCAAACGGTCGATAACCCCGGTGATCCGGACTCTATTGTCCTGAAAAACGCTAAAAAGGGGAGTTTTTGTAAGTTTCAGACGATGTTTAAACCCACGGCTACGAGTATAGATACCTTCTACTCCCGTGTAGATTCCGTGAAAGTGCCGTAGGGCGGGGTTTGACGATTGAAGCAGGAAAGCAGGCGTCCCGTAGCGCCTGCTTTCCTTTTTTATATTTACCGCCAAAGGCGGGAATAATTTTGCCATCTGCCCGGAATGCCTATTTTTATGTACAGAATGCAAAGGAGCAGAACACCTGTTGAGCCTATATTCCAATCGCGCAATTTTCGTTAACCGTTATCGTACCGGCTATGAAAGCTAAACTATATATCCCGCATCCGGCCTTGCAGGAGTTTATCCATAATATCGGCGTTTATGGCGCTGATTTTACAAAAGAGCCAGCTTTATCCAACAAATACCGTTTTGTGCCGTCCTACCAGCGCTATATCATGTTTTACCTGGAAGACCCGGTGAAGGTGCAGCGGGTATATTCCGATGAATTCGTGGAGAAGTCCGTAAGCCTCACGGTGGGCCCGCTGGAAAAGGCCGTCTGGCTCGACATGGGGCGCCGTCACCTGGCCCTGGGCGTGGCCTTTAAGCCCGGCGGCCTGTTCCGCCTGCTGAATATCCATATGACGGAGCTGCATGAGCAGGACTTTGATACAAAACTCTTCCTCGGCCGGGAGATCGAAGATATCAACTGCCAGCTCAAAGAAAATACGGACAACTGGGATAAGATGGTAGCCATCGTGGAAACCTGGCTCCTGAAAAAAGTAGCCCGGCTGAAGCCTTCCATCGCGGTGGACCTCGTGATGGAAAAGCTGATCCAAAGCGCCGGTAACCTCACCATCGAAAAAATGGCCTACGAAGCCTGTATCAGCACCCGGCAGTTTGAACGCCGCTGCGTGGAACGCACGGGAATGTCCCCCAAGCGATACGCCCGCCTGGTCCGTTTCTGCAAAGCCTACCACCTGAAAGAGAACTTCCCTGATGCCACCTGGACCCGCATCGCGCACATGAGCGGGTATTACGACCAGATGCACTTTATCCGCGATTTTAAAGAATTTGCCGGCATTACGCCCA
The DNA here is from genome assembly GCA_001870995.2 of Chitinophaga sp. CB10. Classification (GTDB taxonomy): domain Bacteria; phylum Bacteroidota; class Bacteroidia; order Chitinophagales; family Chitinophagaceae; genus Chitinophaga. Next base: position 15,971 of record MLAV02000027.1, on the reverse strand, counting down.
GCATCATTAACGACGAGGAACTGAAAAGCACCATCCGCCTGCATAGTTACATGACCTGACAAAAAATGTCGGATTTGTACTATTCCCGAACGAAAGGTCTTGATAATTTTGGGCAAAACTATCATTCGCAGCCTTTCCTTCCGCCATTGGAAAGTTCATTTAAAGAAGTAAGATCCCCGTTGTTTGTTTTCCTAAAAAACAGGACCTTTGCAGGGTATCATATTTATGGCCTGATGGACTACATTGCTGAAAATCCGCGGATTGCCCACTTCTTTGCAGGCAAGTCCGATATTACGAAAGCCCTGTTCAATCACTTTATTGCGGAATATAACAAGATCGGTAACATCCACCTCGTACCTACCAAAACCATGATCGCCCTGACCACCGGCGGCGACGACGATCCCCGCATCGCCTGGGTTTCCCAGCTGGGCAAAAATTTTGTGCATGTGGTATTTCCATTCCGGGAGCTCTACCCGGACAACCTTTGCTTTACAAAAATGGGGCAGGTGCCCGGTAGTAACCAGTACAATCATCATTTCAGGATGTATGACGGGGGAGATGTAAATGCTGAAGTGAAAAAATTCATGAAACTGGCCTATAAAACCCTGGGCTGAATTCCGTTTTCAAACAGTTTGTCCGGAATCGGACAGGTTTCAAATCACGTATATGCATTAACGTGCTGATAACCAGTAATGCGCCACTGGCATCGAGATTGGATTATTATCTCCCAAAATAATAATTCAATGGATAAGGCCCTTGCCCAATCAGAAATATCCCGGCGACGTAAAAAACGATACCTGTACCGCTGCTGGGCAAGCTGCTGGCCCATACCTGTATGCTGTCACAGCCGGCAGCCCATACGCAACATACAGCGTTGGTGTTTACCATTGAACTATGATTCCCTGGTCACCTCCATGAGGAAGTCGAAGAGGTTGGTTTCTCCCGGCACCTCCAGCTTTTTACGCAGCCGGTAACGGCTGGTTTCCACGCCCCGCACGGAAATGCCCATGGTTTGCGCAATCTCTTTGGTGGTGAGGTTGATGCGCAGGTAAGCGCAAAGCTTTAAGTCCGTCGTAGTGAGTTCCGGGAATTTCTTCTTCAGCGTAAGCAGGAAGTTGTTATGCACTTCATCAAAGTGGCGGGAAAACTCCGTCCAGTCGTCCTCGTTATTTTCCGCTTCCTCAAAGAGTTTCATCACCTTCCTGAATTTAGGCATGGGCGCAGGATCGCTGAGTTTTTTCACCGCCTCCAAAAATGCTTCCTTGATATCGGAGAGCGTTTTTCCTTTTTGCACGATGTTCATGGCGGCGGTGGCCAGCTCTTTATTTTTATGTTGCACATCCGCCTGCAGCTTTTCGTTGCGGAGCTTCACCAGCTGCATTTCATGGCGTTCCATTTCCAGCTGGTGACTGATGATGAGCTGTTCCTGCTCCTTCAGGTGGCGCTGTTGCTGCGCGGCGAGGCGTTTGCGGTGGCGCTGGTACACGAGGTAGCCGGCCAGTACTAACAGGAGCGCATACACGCACCAGGCGTACCAGGTTTGATACCAGGCCGGGTGGATGTAAAAGCTATAGGTAGCCGGGGCCGAAACATTGCCCATATTGTCCTTCGCCTTCACGAGGAAGCGGTAGTGGCCAAAGGGCAGGTTGGTATATTCCTTCTCCGTTTTGGGGGACCATTCGGAAAATTCCTTGTCGTACCCTTCCAGCTGGTAGGCATATAATATATTACTGCTCCGCGTGATGGCCGGGGAGGAAAACTCGAACCGGAAGTTGCGGAAAGCGTTGGCCAGCGCGGGTTCGCTGCCGGCGCTGGCGCCGGGGTAGCCGCCGTACAGCAGGCTGTCCGTTTGCCGGGTACCCGTCATCACGGCGCCCATCAGTACTTTAGGCCCCGTATGCTGCTGGTTGTACTTTTTATAATTCAGGTGGATCAACCCCTTATCCCCAGCCAGGAAGATGTTCTCTTCATCATAGGGGTAAATAAATTCGAACCCGGTAATGATATGGTCAGTCAGTTCCGGGAAATAGATGATGCGGTTGGTTTTGGTATCTGCCAGGCCCACTTTGTTGGCGGACACGAACCAGATATTCCCTTTCCCGTCTTCGCGGAGGTATTGCAGCGGGATGCGCCCGAATAGCTGCTGCCATTTTTTGGAAGGCGCAAAGCGTTTGCCGCCGGGTTGAAATTCGTATATCCCTGCCTCTGTGGCCGCTACCATCCTGCCTTGCAGGGTAAATACAAAATTATTATCGTTGGAAGGCAAGCCCTCTTTTTGCGTGTAGAGGTCAAACTTCAGGGAATCCTGGACGAAGTGCAGGTGATAAATGCCCCGGTACGGGTGGGAGGACCATATATTGTGTTCGTCGTCCGACGCGAGGAAGCGCAGCGATTCATACAGTCCGTTGATATGCCGCTGGATATTGAACCTGCCCTGCTCCAGGGTGGCCGCGGCCAGACCGTTGTAGCAGCCGGCTATGAGCCGCCCGCCAACGGGCAGGTAGGTCCAGCTGCCGATATCCGTCAGCAGCGGCGTAACGTTTGTGTTACTGATTTCAAACGTGCCATCGTTGTGGCCCATCAGCAGGTGTCCGTTATACGCGTGCAGGTTCCACACCTGCCCGGACGTTTTAGGGATGCGGGTGAACGCGCCTTTGGACAGGCTGATGTCCGTACTGCTGTCGAGATTGGAAACAAAGAGGCCATCGATGGTGCCTACATAGAGTTTATGTTGAAAAACGCTGGCGGTGTAGGCGCCGAGCAGGTTGCCCTTGTCCGGCGCAATGCGTTTGACGGCCGCGTTGTAATGCAGGTGGTCGATGCCGTTGTCCAGTGTGAGCCAGAGGTTGCGTGCCTCGTCGCTGAAAATCCGCAGGATGTTATTGCTTTGCAGGCCTTCGTTGCTGGTGAACTGTTGCTGGATGCGGCCGCCGGGCAGGTCTATAATATACAGTCCGTTGGTGAACGTGCCGATGGCGTACTGGGTAGGGCTCAATTGCAGGCCACAATAGATATGCGTGTTGCGGAAAGCCTCGTCCGCATCCGTGCGAACGGGGATCAGCTGGTTGCGGTATATTTTATAGAGGCCATTTTTAATCGTAGCTACCAGCAGGGTGTCGTTACTTTCGCTGAGGATGGCGCTGATCACCAGTTGCTGGTCCGTGATGCTGGTGCACCACAATTTCCATTCATTGTTTTCGAAGCGGTAGAGGCCTATGGCATTGTCTTCCGCATAGAGGTGTTTGCCGCTGGAGCCCATGATCTTCCATTCCATGCGGGAAAAAGTAACGTCTATTTTACCCTTATTATCGAGGCGGAAAATCTTGTTGTTGGTTCTGAAAAAAATGTTGCCGTTCATGGCTTCGATGTTCCAAACGTCCGCAAACTGCCTTTTGCCTTCCGGGATTTGTGGTTTCAGGGAGGTATAGGTGAGGTTTCCCTTGTCGTTGGGCTGGAAATACCCGAAATCATCCTGGGCGCCCACGTAAATGCGGCCATCCGGCGTGGCTTTCACGGAGCGCACACGGGTTTTGTTGGGCACCGGGAGGAGCCGCCAGTTGCTGCCATTGAAAGTAATAAGCCCTTCGTTGTTGGCGAAGTAGAGGATACCATATTTATCCATGCTGACGTCGTACGTCTGCCCGTTGCCTTTATAAACAGTGCGGTCGTAATTGGCAATAGCAGGCAGTCCGATAGTTTGCTGAGCGGATAACGTGGCGCTTACGAGTAACAGTATAAGGAATAGCAGATGCCCGATAAACTTCATAACAGTAAATGTAAAAATTTTTCTATTGTAGTAGGTATGACGTGTACAATTTGCCCGCCCTTAGCCCCACAATCAGCGCCGTGTAGTAGAAATGACGTACCGTGAAATGCAGCAATGTCGGCACTTTTACAGACTTTAGCGGTAGTGATTCACCAGCTATAAATTCACGTTTGCGTATGCGATTTCAGGGTTATGAAGCCTCTTTTGCCAAAAGAGTAATGGTACTATCAACGCTTGTATTAATGTTCGGATTACTGGCTAACGGCCAGGGTTTTCTCAAAGCGAAGGGTCATATGATTGTCAACGGGAATGGCGAGCGGGTGATACTGAGAGGTATGGGCCTCGGCGGATGGATGTTACAGGAAGGCTATATGTTCCGCCTGGGAAATGTAGGCCAGCAATATAAAATTAAAGCGAAGATCCGGGAACTGATCGGGCCTGAAAAAACGGCCGTTATATATAATACCTGGCTCAGGAGCCATACCACGAAAGCGGATATTGATTCGCTGGCGGCCTGGGGTTTCAATTCCGTACGGCTGCCGATGCACTATGAGCTGTACACGCCGGCAGTGGAAGACGAGCCGGCGCCGGGGCAGCAAACCTGGAAGGAAGAAGGCTTTGCGCTGACGGATTCGTTGCTGGCATGGTGCAAGGCCAACCGCATGTACCTGATCCTGGACCTGCATGCCGCGCCAGGCGGACAGGGGCACGACCTGCCGATTTCCGACCGGCATCCGGAAAGGCCGTCCCTCTGGGAAAGCGAGGCTAACCAGGCTAAAACCATCGCCCTCTGGCGGCAGCTGGCTGCGCGCTATGCTGATGAACCCTGGATTGGCGGATATGATATTCTTAATGAACCAAACTGGGGGTTTGAAGATGTGTCAGATAAATCAGGGGGGAGGGAGAAAATTAATGCCCCGTTAAAAAAACTGCTGCGTGACATCACTACGGCTATCAGGGCGGTAGACCAACGCCACCTGGTTATCATAGAGGGTAACGCCTTCGGTAACAACTATAACGGCATTCTCCCCACGTGGGATGAAAACATGGCGTTGAGCTTTCACAAATACGGCAATTTCCCGGATGAAGCGTCAATTGCACGCTTCAAGGCACTGCGGGAGCAATACAATGTGCCGCTGTGGTTGGGAGAGTCCGGAGAGAACAGCAATACCTGGTACCAGCAGGTGATCAGCCTGGCGGAAGCCAATGATATAGGCTGGGCCTGGTGGCAGCAGAAGAAGATCGGGATCAACCAGCCGATGGAGATCCGCATCAATCCGGGCTTCCAGGCAATACTCGATTACTGGAACGGGAAGGGCCCGAAGCCGGGAGCGGAGGAAGCTTACCAGGCCCTCCTGGAATTTGTAAACAATACCCGTGCGGAAAATACGGTCGTGCACCGGGATGTGGTGGACGCGATGTTCCGCCAGGTCCGCAGTACGGAGGCAATTCCCTTCCGCGAACATGTGATTGGCGATGCGGCGATTGTGCAGGCGGTGGATTATGACCTGGGCCGTAACGGTTACGCCTATAACGACCTGGATACGGCGAGCTATCACTACACGCCCGGCGTAAACACCCGCGGCAACCGGGGCATGGCTTACCGCAATGACGGAGTGGACATCAAGGCAGACAACGGAGCTTATTACATTTTTCATACAGAAGATAACGAATGGTTGCAATACACTGTAAAAGTGCCAAAAGCAGGGAGTTACACTATTAAGCTGACAGTGGCTAAGGACAGCGCCGATGCGCTGCTGGACCTGCAGGTAAATGGCAAAGACCGGGCAAAGGGGCTGGCCGTGCCGGCAGGCGCCGGATGGCAGCAGGCGACCGTGGCGGACGTAAAGCTGGACAAGGGCGAGAACCGGATCCGCGTGGTATTTGCCAGGGGAGGCTGTTTATTTAGTCAACTGGAATTTAAAAGGAAGTAATTATGAAGACAGTATATCACCCCTCTATTGTTAACTTTTATAAGTGTAAAACCCATGAAAGCAAATCAATTCCACGTGGGCGTTGCCGTAATGCTCGCCCTGATGTCCTGCACGAAGGACCATGAAAACAAGATACAGCAGCCTGTCGAAAGTCAAACTAAAGCTGCAACAGAAGCCGTATCGTATAACCTGATCTGGTCTGATGAGTTCAATGGTACCAGTGTAAACACCAACAACTGGAACTTTGAAACCGGACCGAATGTAAACAACGAGAAGCAGTACTACCAGGCGGCGAATGCCACCGTGAGCAACGGCAACCTGGTGATCACTGCGAGGAAGCAGAGCGTGGGCGGCATGCCTTATACCTCTGCCCGCCTGAATACCTCCGGGCACTTCAGCGTGAAATACGGCCGTATAGAAGCCAGCATCAAGCTGCCTTCCGGCCAGGGGCTATGGCCAGCCTTCTGGATGTTGGGCAACAACATCGGGTCAGTAGGATGGCCGGCATGTGGAGAGATTGACATTATGGAACGCGTAAATACCAGCAGTACCATTTACGGTACCATTCACTGGAATGCGAACGGGCATGTGTCGTACGGCGGCACAACCACCACTACGCCGGATAATTACCACGTGTATGCGGTAGAGTGGGATGCCAGCAGTATCCGCTGGTATGTGGATGGAGTACAGTACGCTACGGCGAATATCCTGAACAACATCAACAGCACGGAGGAGTTCCATAATCCGTTCTTTATAATATTAAACCTTGCCGTGGCGGGCGATTTCCCCGGTCAGACCGTGGATGAGAGCAAGTTGCCGGCAAGTATGTATGTAGACTATGTGCGCGTCTATTCCATGACGCAGGCGTCCGCACCGATCGGGCAGACGATCACGCTGCGGGGCTTCAACAATGCTTATGTAAGCGGTGAAAACGGTACGCAGGCGATGACCTGTACCCGTGCTACTGCGCAGGCCTGGGAGCAGTTTACCGTGGTGGATGCCGGCGGCGGAAAGGTAGCGTTACAGTCTATGGGAAAATATGTTTCGTCAGAAAACGGCGTCAATCCGATTACCTGTAACCGGACTACGATTGGCGACTGGGAAAAGTTTGACTGGATTGTTAATGCCGACGGCACCATATCGCTACGGGGCAATAATGGCAGGTATGTGTCTTCCGAAAACGGGACACAGGCAATGACTTGCAACCGTACTGCGATTGGAGGCTGGGAGGCCTTTCATATCTAGTTATTTTTGGGTGATGTATCAGGCCACGCTTTCTAGCGTGGCTTTTTTTGCGGTTTTTTTTCTCGCAAAGGGGCGTAAGGATTTTAAGGTCGCAAAGGGTGGGGGTTATAACAACATACTATCAGCCTTTGCATCTTATGCACTCTTATGTCCCTTTGCGAGAAACCTCTCTTAAAAAGAAATTACTGTTGTTCTTTCTTCTTTTTCGCATGATCTACGATCGCGCCGGTACCTGCGCCTACGCCCGCACCGATGATGGTGCCGATGGCAGCGCCCTTAACGCGGTCTTTGTTGACGATGGCCCCGGTAACTGCACCAGCGCCGGCGCCTACAACAGCGCCTTTAGCGGTATGGCTCCAGGAACCAAAGCCTTTCTTTTTCTTCGTTTCAGCAGGAGCCGCGGCTGCTGTGGACCCCTCTGCAGGAGCCTCGTATGTGGCAGGAGAGAACCCGCTTTCATGTGCAGCGCCTTTTCCATGTTTTTTAGCCACCCGGTTCATAGAGTCAATCACCTGTTGTTTAACGGTGTTAACGTTGTTGATAGAATCGATAGTGGCCTGTTTGGCTGCCTGAATAGCCGCCTGGTCCGGCTGGCTTTTGCAGGAGAACAGTACTAAAGCTGCTGCTACGGCTACGAATGTTTGTCGCATTGGTTAAAACTTTTATGATTGCCTCTGAAATGTGGGGTTGGCCAAAATCATGCCAATCTGGTGAATAATGCCGCAAATATATAAAGATTTCCATTTATACAATAGTGCCGGCAGCGCAATAAAAACAGCGATTTTATTGCATTTTGAATACCTTTACGGCTTCTTTTTAAACAATAATGGCGGCATTATGAATTTTATTGAGGTCAGCGGAATCAGCAAGCAATTACAGGATCAGCCCATTTTAAAGCATATCAGCTTTGTACAGCCACAGTTTCAGCAGCTCGCCATTGCCGGCGCCACCGGCTCCGGGAAGAGTACCTTACTGAAAATTATTTCCGGTCTGCTGCAGACGGACGAGGGGACCGTGCATTTCAACGGCAACCGCGTAAAGGGGCCGCTGGAGGTGCTGTTACCGGGCCATCCTGGAATTGCATATTTGTCCCAGCACTTTGAGTTGCGCAATAACTTCCGGGTGGAAGAAATCCTGGAACGGGACAATAAGCTGGTGGAGGCAGACGCCATGCATGTGTACGAAGTATGCCGCATTACGCACCTGTTTAAAAGAAAGAACGACCAGATATCCGGCGGCGAGCGGCAGCGCGTAGCGCTGGCGCGGTTGCTGACCACCGCTCCGCAATTGCTGGTCTTGGACGAACCGTATTCCAACCTGGATATGATCCACAAGCAACAGCTCAAGGACGTGATTGCAGACATTGCCAGCGAGCTGTCCATCACCTGCATCCTCACTTCGCATGACCCGCTGGATGTACTTTCCTGGGCGGACCGCATTCTGATCATGCGTGCCGGGGAGATTGTGCAGGACGGCACGCCGCAGGAGGTGTACCTGCAGCCGGCGGATAATTATTGCGCGGCCCTGTTCGGAAAATTCAATCACATCGCTGCGGCGGATGCCGTGGACCTGGGGCTTAAAACCAGCGGCAAGGACCTGTACGTCCGCCCGGAGAACATCGTGCTGACGAAGGGAAAGGGCATTGCGGCCAAAGTACAATCCGTGAAGTTTTTTGGCAGCTATGAAGAGGCGTGCCTGCTTGCGGGAGCGGTGAAATTAACGGCCAGCTTCCATCCCGGAACGGTGCGCGCGGGAGAGGAGATCACGGTTAAGATCAGTAAATAATAAGGCATTGCATTTACAGGAGCCCCGTTGCATTAGGCATGCAACGGGGCTTTTGGCATGATGCGGCGGGCGTTTTGTGGCGGGGACGGGCAGGGCGCCCCCGCGGCGCTGACTTCTCCCCCAAAAAAATAAAAAATTTTTCATAATTTCCTTTTCCAGAAAATCCTCAATATTCCCCTCGTATCATGGAAAGGGATCATATATTCCGATTGTATATACAGCATAAAACAGGTAACAACTCCGCAGAAGAGGAGCAATTTATAGCGCATGCGCTGCGGGAGGACCCTGCGTTTGCCGCCGTTTGGAAGGAGCTGACCCGCGGGGAGGCGCCGGCGCCGGAGGAAGATGCGGCGATAACGGCCTGGTATAAACGCCGCAAAAAGCTCGTGCGGCAACGGTTCCGCACGATGGTGGGGGCAGCGGTGATTATGCTGCTGATGGCCGTTGGCGGGGGCTGGTACCTGCAACACAAAAACAGGCTGGCAGCGGGCAGTCTGGCCGATTTGCTGACGAAGCCCGGCCCTGCTGCTGAACTGGTGGTGAACGGTCGTGCGCAACCCTTACCCGCTTCTTTTCGTATAGGCGGCGCCGTTATTAAAACAGATAGCGGCCGGTTAATAATTTCCGGGAGCGATACGGCTGTCGCCATGCTGAAAGTGCCGGCAGGCCAGCGTTTCAGGGTGTTACTGGGAGATGGAACCGAAGCCTGGCTCAATGCCGCGTCCAGTCTGCAATTCCCCCTCCGGTTTACAGACGGAAAGCGGGAGGTTACGGCAAGGGGAGAAGTTTATTTTACCATCGCGGCGGGCGCTGCGCCGCCTTTTATCATACACGCTGGTGCAAACACGGTGAAAGGCGAGGGCCGGGTGAACGTAAATACTTATACTAACGGTGTCGTACATACGATGGTGACGGCGGGTAACGTGCAGGTTACTGCACGGAACGGCCGGCGCCAGGCTGTAGAAGCGGGTATGGGCGCTACTTTCCGGGATGGGAAATTTGTATTGCAGCCGCTGGACAGCGCGCGGGACCTTGCCTGGCTGAATGGGGAAACCTATTATCAGCAGCTGCCGTTGCAGGAGCTGGCATCCAGCGCATCCCGGTTTTACGGCTATACGTTTGTGGTGGCTAATCCGAAGCTGCTGCAGCGGACCTTCTCCGGGCAAATGGACCGAGCGGACCTGGAGGCTTTCCTCACCGACCTGAAGCTGACAGGCAATATCAGATATACCATCCGGGGCAAGGAGATTGAGTTACGTTAGTTCCGTTTAACCTTCCGCTGGCCCGGTGGTAATATGCGGTTTGCAAAAAATCGCAAATTTTAGGAAGTTCGCCAGTATATACGATGACTTATGAGAAATACCTTTTTGATGCTGATAGTCCTGCTGGCGGCCACCATGGCTGCTGCGCAGGAGCTGTACCAACCCCGCAACATTCGTAAGGCGTATGCCGCCGGCATCCGTTCCATGACGGGCGCGCCGGGCCCGAAATACTGGCAGAACAAGGGGCGCTACGATATTCAGTTTAAGCTGGCGCCTCCTTCCCGGACGGTGACGGGCAACGAAACGATTGTATATGTAAATAACAGTCCCGATACGCTGAAACGTTTGTGCATCCGCATGAACACGAACCTGCATAAATATCAGTCGCCCCGCTCCGGCTATCACAGCCTGGATTTCCTCGACAGCGGGATGGTGATTCAAAAATTTATTTACAATGGTCAGTCGCTGACGTTTAATAACGACGTGGGTACTGCGGGGTACATCAACCTCCCAAAACCGCTGCTGGCCGGCGATAGCGCGAAAATAGCAATCAGCTGGCAATATAATTTGTCCAGGGAAAGCGGCCGCGAAGGGATGATTGACAGCACGACGGCCTTCCTGGCGTATGCTTATCCGCGAATAGCCGTGTACGATGATTACAATGGCTGGGATGATATTCCGCATACGGACAGGGCGGAGTTTTATAATGATTTCAACGATTATACGGTGGCGGTAACCGTTCCGAAAAACTTCGTGGTATGGGGTACCGGCGATCTGCTGAATGCGGCGGAAGTGCTGCAGCCCGCTATAGCGCAGCGTTTGAAGGCTTCCTACACGGCGGATGAAACGATCCGCGTAGCTACGTTACAGGAGATGCTGGGCGGAAAAGTGACGGCGCAGCGCGATTGGAATACCTGGAAATTTGCCGTGAATCATATTGTGGATGTGACGTATGGCGTGAGTGACCATTACGTATGGGATGCCGGCAGCGCGCTGCTGGACACAGCTACCGGCCGCAGGGCCAGCATGCAGGCGGCGTATAACGACACGGCTACGGACTTCCGTAAATCCGTTGAGTTTGGCCGGTTTGCGCTGGGCTGGTTTTCCAACCACTGGCCGGGCATAGCGTATCCTTACCCGGTGATGACGGCGTTCCAGGGGTATGCGGATATGGAATATCCGATGATGGTGAACGATGGGAACGTGGGCGACCTGGACTTTGCGCAGCTGTTGCAGGATCATGAGATGGCGCATACCTATTTCCCGTTTTATATGGGCATCAATGAAACCCGCTATGCGTTTATGGACGAGGGTTGGGCCACGACGTTTGAGTACCTGATCGGCATTGCGGAGAAGGGGAAAGAGGCCGCGGATAATTTCTACAAGGAGTTCAGGGTGAAGCGTTACATCGGCGACCCAAGTGCAGAGGAGGATCAGCCGATCATTTCTATGTCGACCCAGGTGAGCGGTATGGGCTATGGCAGCAACTCCTACGGCAAGGCATCGCTGGCGTACCTGGCCGTGAAGGACCTGTTGGGCGATGCGCTGTTTAAGAAGGCGCTGCATCATTATATGCATACCTGGAACGGAAAGCATCCTATTCCGTGGGATTTCTTCAACTGCTTTAATACGGCTACCGGTAAGAATTTGAACTGGTTCTGGCAGAACTGGTTTTTCTCGAATAATTATATAGACCTGGCGGTAGAGACGGTGAAAGGAAAGGTGACGGTCAGGAATGCGGGCGGTTTTGCGATACCGTTTGATTTGGTGGTAGTGGATGCCGGCGGCAGGGAAACGCGCAGGCATTATACGCCGGCGGTGTGGGAGAAGAACCCGCGGGCGGTAACATTCCCGGTGCCGGAGCGGATTCAGCAGGTAAGGGTAGAGGGCGGATTGTTTATGGATGCGACGCCGGGGGATAATGCGAGTAAGTAGATGGCGCTTTTTACAGGGAGCGGGGACAGGGCCATGGGCGTTGTCCCCGCTTTTTTTTGGGGTGGTTAATTTCCTCCTGACATAGGGTTGTCACTTCGCGGTTTTTACTTTGTATCAACAAAAAATAGCGACCATGAATATCATTGAATTGCTCCTCCAGGAACTGAAAAACGAGTCTTCCACCACCAGGAAAATGCTGCAACGCGTACCTGACGGCAAATTTGACTGGAAACCTCATGAAAAAAGTATGACCATGGGCCGGCTGGCAACGCACCTCGCGGAGGTTTCCGGCTGGATACCGATGGTATTGGATACGGATGAGATCAATTTCTCAGAAAATGATTTCAAGCCAAAAGTGGTAGGCTCCAATGCGGAGTTGCTGGAATTTTTTGAAGAAGAATTACAGAAGGGCGAGGCGGCGTTGTCGAAAGCAACGGAGGCCGACCTGCAACGGAACTGGACGATGCGCAGCGGCGATGAGATATCGAGTTCCAGCAGCAAGTACGAAGTGATGCGGATGATCTTCGGGCAGATGATCCACCACCGTGCGCAGCTGGGCTACGATCTGCGTTTGCTGGATGTGCCTATTCCGGGCAGTTATGGTCCGAGTGCGGACGAACATTAAGCATAAAAAAGGGGCGGGGTAATGTTGTACGGGCACAATATTACCCCGCTTACGGGTATGGCTATACGCAAAAATGTAAATTTTTTTATGGGGTAGAGGTGGCTGTGGTAGAGGGTTTGGGGGTATTGTAAATAAAAATGTTTCAATAAAATTTTGTGCGAATGAATATTTTTCTATCTTTGCACTCCCGAAACGCGGGAATGATTCCGTAGCTCAGTTGGTAGAGCAATACACTTTTAATGTATGGGCCCTGGGTTCGAGTCCCAGCGGGATCACTGAAGGCTACGCAAAGCGTAGCCTTTTTCGTTTAAGCTTCACTCCCGGCATAGGTTTTCACAAATAAGTAGTTCAAAATAATTCAAACTCCATCAAAAAGGGCTGCGGTCTGTCAAATCTTTAAAGAAATGAAAATCTACGAAGACCCAGTTAACTTCTTTAATTTTATATTTGACTTATGAGCAAGTTGCATATATCATTTCTCATGGCGCTTTTGACCGTATCGAGCTGCTCCCCTAAGACAACGGGAATATTAGCAACTTATAACGGTTTGCCAATAACTGATCTATGTGATTTGCCTAATTATCAGGGGCGGAAAGTCTATTTAAAGTGCAGTTATAGTGGAATTGAAGAATATTGGTCTCTAGGCTCTCTAAAATCAAAAGAATGCACAAGCAGTTTGCTGGTTGACCTGGACTTCAGCGATGACTATAAAATGCCATCCAGATTTGAGCATGCTTTAACAAGCGTTCATAATAGTTATTGGAATTCATACTTATTAATAGAAGCATTAGGTAGATACGAAACAAAGCAAGACGGCGGATATGGGCACCTAGGAACCAATAAATCGAGATTTGTAATAAGCGAAGTCATAAGTATGAAATTAGTGCATAAGTGATGAGCTGAATATTCTTATAAATTGAGGCACGGTATTTTGACCCAGAATGTACGATAAAACAAGAATTCATGTAAGAATAAATTAAGGGCAAATTTTAGAGAATTCTGCAGGAAAGGCCCCCTGCAGGATATGTCTTCTAGCCCAAGGTTGAGCTGCCCTCGTTTTAACAACCTGGATAACCAAATCAACATAGACAATAAGCATCAAGAAAATAGGGAAAATCTTAACCTACTTGCCTTACAGCAGATTTATAAACAAAGCAAAAAATGATCGATTTTGGTATTTTTGTTTAAAAGTCGACTCATGCAAAGTAGTTAAAAATGAAACAAACAATAATCCATCCTGGCACAACATTGCAATCTCACGTTCAATATTTTTGGACTTTAGAAGTCTGTCGGGATAGTTGTAATATTCCTATTAGAACCTTCGTGGATGATTCAACTGGAATTTTATTGGAATTTTCATCAGCCGCCAAAGAAGGTTTACTTAGGAGAAGCATGATTTATGGACAGACTACATCCCCAACCTTTAATCAAAATAAAGAGCCGTTCCTGGTCTTAGGAGTGCTTTTCCAACCATACGCAATCAAAGAGTTGTTCCACCTTAACGCCCACGAGCTAACTAATCGACGCATAAATCTGAACGACTTTTTCGGAAGTCAATTGATGGATGTAATAGCCTCAAAAAATAATCTAACTGACAGGATTAACACCCTATCAACGCATATTTCCAGGAGTTTGACAGCCATTAAATATACTGACGACTTAATCAAGCATTGTATGTTGTATATTGAGAAACATAATGGAATGCTTACGGTTAAGGACTTGCAAGTAAAATTTGGTATTTCAGAAAAGCAGTTGGAAAGAAGATTCAAAGATACTGTAGGTGTTTATCCGAGGCACTATTTAAAGATAACCAGGTTCAGGCAAGCGATAAAATTACTATCTGATACATCATGTAATAACCTAACAGACATAGCCTTTGAGCTCAATTATTTTGACCAATCTCATTTCATCAAACAGGCTAAAGAATTGTCAGGGCTGTGCCCGAAAGATTTAAAAAAGGGACTAAGCTCATCTGTTGCAAACCTCATCCTGTAATGCCACGCTGTCGGAATCTTACTATTTTAGATGGCGTGCTGTAAATACTTTTGTTGAAAAAAGTATGATGGCCAAGCAGACACAGGTTACTTTATTTTTATTATTCCTTCTTTCAGTGGGTTGTGGAATTACTGGATCGAAGGAAATACAAAAGACTGAAGACACCTATGTGTTAATTCACGGAGGTTTTCATGGCGCCTGGTGTTGGGATAGACTAAAACCCATTTTAGAGAAAAAAGGATTTAATGTCGTATGCCCCGACCATCCGGGTATGGGGAAAGAACTGTACAACTATACAGACAGCGTCGGGCTCTTGCTTGAACAGCAGCAACGACCGGTGATTTTACTGGGTCATAGTTCAGGTGGAATGGTTATTTCAGAATTAGCGAAAAGGTATCCTCACAAAATAAAAGGGTTGGTCTATTTATCAGCGTTCCTCTTGCCAGACGGCATGGCTCCACCGGACATTATGGAAGATGATACCATATCAATTATGCAATCATCTCTAATCATAGACCAGGATAAGGGAATTGTAAGTGTAGACAAAAGCAAGGCGAAACAACTGTTTTATGAAGATTGCAATGATTCGGTAGCAAAGTGGGCAATTGACAGATTGACCCCTGAACCAATTGCTCCCAAAAATTATAGTGAAGATCCTCAGGTAGATGGCTTAGCTACCGTACCTCTCAAAAGATTCTACATTGAAACGTTACATGATAAGGGGCTTAGCATTATCAGTCAACGTAGAATGCAGGCTATAATGCCTTGTGATAAAGTATATACACTTGAAAGCGGGCATTCTCCGTTTTTATCACAACCGGATAAGCTAGCAACCACCCTCATTAAAATAAGCAATATACTCAGCAAAAAAATAAGGTAAGTTAAATGGAATCATTATGAAAGAGAAAATCCTGGAAACCATTGAAAATTGGCATAATGCGTTAAACGCCAAAGACAAAAACCATTTGGCTGGTCTTGTAAAAGAAGACGTAAAAATGGTTGGTCCAAAAGGGGATGTAAAAGGCAAAAATATTATGTTGGATTGGGTTGACCGAGCCAATATTACCTTGACCCCTAAACGCTATTTTTTATTGGATAATACAGTAATAGTTGAAGAAACTGCCGTATGGCACGAAGCAGAAACGGGAAAAGAAAGTAATACTGCTATAGTTGCCCCGGTATTCGTTCTTGAAAACGGACTTATTACGAGTATTCACAGACATGACAGTTTACACAAAGCTTTTGAAAGTACAGGGCTAAATGAAAAAAATCTTATAACAAAATAGGGTTCGCCATTCCAGATAAATTTATAAAGGATACAGTGGAGAATGTTATGTGTACTGTATGAGACTGTAAAATAAACTGTGTCAAAGGCTAAAAAAACAAGACCTTTAACACAGTTTTTTTTTATGGAACAACAAGAA
>MLAV02000026.1 GCA_001870995.2 Chitinophaga sp. CB10 | reverse complement strand
AGCTTAAACATTACCTGTGTTTGAATCAAACTATCACTAATTTGATTCGTGCTGTTGTTTCCAATCTTTCAAAGAACTTCGCTAATTACTTAGCTTATTGTAAATGTAAGAGATCCGATCCCTGTGCCCTTCAGGCGTACATTTTCAGTATTTCAATCCGATAATCGCTTTTCGTTTATCGCCCCGTTATCGTTGGGGTTGCAAAGGTAATCAACTTTTTATTTCTTCCAAATTTTTTTCAAAATTTTTCTGAATTTATTTTTCACTTCCGGTCTCTTCAAACGCTGCACTGGCAATACATCTGATGGACTATTCAACGGGTGAAAACGGGAACCGATACCCTATCGTAAAGAACTTTAAAATCCGGCACTTTCATTGAACCGGGCTGCAAAGGTACGCGGATTTTCCAATCTGCCAACTTTTTCTTTTCCCCCAAAAAATAAAAATGCCAAAACCCTTTACAGTAAAGCGTTTTGGCAGCATATTTTTTTTCGCTTCTATGGGAAAACCGGGGCCAATAACCCCTCCGGATACCGCACTTTCATCAGGAACAAACCCTGCCCCGGCACCGCGAAATCCGCATTGGTACAATCCCTGCTCTCTATCGCCTGCCTGAACTGCTCCATGGTCAGCTTCCCGCGGCCCACGCGCAACATAGTACCAACAAGGCCCCGCACCATTCCGCGCAGAAAACGGTTCGCAGTAACGTGATAGACTAAACGCTCCGCGCCAATATCCCAACGGGACTCCGCTATCTTACAGATGAAAGTCTTTACCTGCGTATTGCGCTTGGAGAAAGTAGAAAAGTCGCTGTACTCCATAAGCACCGCCGCTGCCTCCTGCAAAGCGCCCGCATCCAGCTTGTAAGGGAAAAAGTACCCCCTGTCCTGCATGAACGGGTCCTTGTGGGTGTACAACGTGTATTCGTACGACCTGCTCAGGGCGTCGAAGCGGCTATGCGCCGTTTCCGGCGTTTCGTAAATCTGCCGCAACACCACATCCGCCGGCAAAATAGCGTTGATCTTATAGAGGAACTGAGGATGCAAAGGCAGGTCCGTATCAAAATGCAGGAAGTTCTGCTGCGCATTCACGCCGGCATCCGTTCTGCTGCTGCCCGTAGTAACAACCGGCGCCCGGAACAAAATGCTCAATGCCCGGTCGATCTCCGACTGTACGGTATGGGAATTCTCCTGCACCTGGAAGCCGCTGTAGGCGGCCCCCTTGTATGCTACCTCAATAAAATACCTTTTCATATGGCGCGAAGGTAATACGAAACAGGGATAATATTAAAAGCCGCAAACGCCGCCAGGGCGCTTCATTACTTATGCAGCATGGCCTTGAAACGGCCCTTATAATAGTTGTCCGTCAATACAGATTCCAGGGAGCCGTACTTCTCGGTATCGTAAGTTTTACTGTAAGCCATATCCAGCAAGCGATAGCGGGCATCTTCCCCCACTACCAGCTGGGCCAGCGTTTTCACCTGGGCGGTTTCCATACAGTAATTACGGGTTTGCCTGCGGAACACGTCCAGCATACCATCGTCCGTACTGGAACTCACAAACTTGCGCAGCAGCTTTTTGAAAGTCCCGTCGTCCATGATATTGCCGCAGTCCGTATTGATCAGGCGCTTGCTGGCAGCCGGCTTATCCTCTTCATTTTCCGCTATGGTTTCAGTTCTTTTTTTTCTTTTGGGGGAAGAAACCGGCGCTGCGGCTGCTTCAGTGGCATCGGCCGCCGCTACAGGAGTGGCGTCATCAGCGGTGGCGTTTCTACGCCGTTTCTTTTTCGCAGCGGTTTCTTCTGACTGCTCGTATATGGCTACGCCGTAACCGCTGGTATCAGTAACGATCTCGCCTGTACGAACTTCTTTCTCTTCCTTTCTTCTTTTTTTCCGGGGAGTGGAGGGCTCTTCCACTGCCGCAGGCACTTCGGCCGGGGCGGTGGCGGCGGCTGCCGGCTTCCCTTCCTCCTGGAAGTCTATGAAATCAGGGCTATTCTCTTTCTTGCGTTTATGACGGTTCCGCCTTTCTTCGGCGGCGTCAGCGGCTTTCGCTACATCCGCCGCTGCGGCTTCGCTGGCGGCAGTGCGGCTCTCCTCGGCCATTACCTGGGCCAGGATGGCTTTTTCCTCGTCCGTCAGCGGGGCGCGTTCCAGTTTTTCCTGCACTTCCTTCATCGGCTTTTTCACAGTAGCCTTTGGCGGAGCCGGCGCTTCTTCCACCACCTCTTCCCTGTCATCTCCGCTTACCACCACCTTATCCAATGCGGAGGCAAAACTGTTCCCGTTTTTGGCGGGCTTTTTAGGGCCGGTAATGGTAGCGCTGCTGCCGAGGGCATTCTCCAGGTCCCCCTGCATTTTGGTCAGGGTTTCCTTAGCGGTATCGGTAACTTCCGCTACTTCCTGCTCCGCTTCCTGCCTGGTTTCGCCGGCGGCGAGCAACAGGTTATCGGACTTCAGTTCCCGGAAAGTTTGCAGGTTATACAGCGTATAAGCATTGGCAGTGGCCTTCTTCAGGAGGAACCCCTGGTCCTTCGCACCCACCTTGAGGTCGAAATGCTGTTCAGGCGCTTCGTTCTTCGGAAATCCCACGGTGATGGGGGTGGTGCCGTTACTGAGCTTTGGGAGGATCAGGTAACCCCGCTCGGAAGAACTGAGTACCTGGCCATTATGTTTCACGTAAAAAGGCTGACCCTTTTCACTCTGGATATACACATAGTAATGCTGCCGCTGTTCGTTCTGTGCCCGCAAAGCGATACCGAACAACAGGCAGATACACATGGATATGACTGTCCTGTAATTAAAAAGCATACTTATTTGATGGTATAAAATCTCTCCTGAACAAATATTATTCCAGTACGATCAGTACTTCCCCCTTTTCCACTGCGGTACGCTCTGAAACTTTGATTTCCCTGACGATGGCATCAGCGGCAGCTTTGAAGACATTCTCCATTTTCATTGCTTCCAGTATTAATACCGGATCTCCTTTCCTGATTGCCTGACCTGGTTCTACGAGTACTTTCAATACCAGTCCCGGCATGGGGGCTTTGATGTCATTTACCTTTTTAGCCATGGCATCTTTGATACCCATGGCGGCCAGCAGCTGATCTATTGGTTCTTCTATGGTTACTTCGTACTGCTGCTGATTTATTTGCAATAATACGGTTTTTGCCTCTTTATCCACCTTAATTACCTGGGCCTGGTAACTAAAGCCGTCCATAATAACGCTGTAATCGCCACCGGGCAGCGCTACGGCGGACCAATCCACCGGTTGTCCGTCTACGGTGATTTCCTGCTCTTTATTGACGGTAAAAGCGCTTTTACCATTCACTATTGCTTTGATCATGATAATTCTGTTTTAGGCCCTATCTTAAACAAAAATAGCATTTTTAACCACTTACCTCGTTATTCACCCATTTGTTTAAATTTGACCCTCTTTACTGAAAAGTAAACCGGATATTCACACAAAACTTTATTGCATGATTCAACATTTGAAGGTGTCTGCCCTTGGACTGCTGCTCGGCGGAGCGGCCTGCCTGGGATATGGCCCGCAGGCCAGCGCCCAGTCAGCCCAATTAACCCCTGAAGATTCCCTGTTAAAAATCTATCGCGCCTCCGCTACCAAAATTAACGACCTGGTACATACCAAACTGGATGTGAGCTTTGACTATGCCAAATGCTATCTCTATGGAAAAGCATGGATTACCCTCAAACCGCATTTTTACAGTACGGACTCCCTCACCCTCGATGCCAAAGGCATGGATATCAAGGAAGTAGCGCTGGTGCAAAATGGTAAAAACCTGCCTTTAAAATATTCCTACGACCATATGCAACTGCATATTGGCCTGAATAAAACCTACACCGCCAACGAAAAATACACGGTGTTTATCAGCTATACGGCCAAGCCCAATGAGCTGAAAGTAAAGGGCAGCGCCGCCATTTCCGACGCCAAAGGCCTGTACTTCATCAATCCTGACGGTAAGGACCCTAACAAACCTATCCAGATTTGGACGCAGGGCGAAACGGAAAGCTCCTCCGTATGGTTCCCTACCATCGATAAAACGAACCAGAAAACCACCCAGGAGATCAGCATGACGGTGGATAAAAAGTACGTGACACTCTCCAACGGCAAGCTCGTCAGCCAGAAACAAAACGCCAACGGCACCCGTACTGATACGTGGAAAATGGACCTCCCCCACTCCCCTTACCTGTTTATGATGGCCGTAGGCGACTATGCCGTGGTTAAAGATTCCTGGAAAGGCAAGGAAGTGAGCTACTATGTGGAAAAGCCATTTGAAAAATACGCCAGGAATATTTTTGGCAATACGCCGGAAATGCTTTCCTTCTATTCCAACATCCTGGACTACGAATACCCATGGGTGAAATACTCCCAGATTACCGGCCGGGACTACGTTTCAGGCGCCATGGAAAACACCACGGCTACCCTGCACGGGGAATTCCTGCAGAAAACCGACCGGGAGCTGCTCGATAATAACAACTACAATGAGAACGTGATTGCCCATGAGCTGTTTCACCATTGGTTCGGGGACCTGGTGACTGCCGAATCCTGGAGCAACCTCACCGTCAACGAATCCTTCGCGGATTACAGCGAATACCTCTGGCTGGAACACAAGTACGGCAAGGACGCTGCTGATGAGCACCTGCTCGACAACGGCAACCAGTACATGCAAATGGTACAATACAGCGGCGATAAACACCTCGTACGCTTCCACTATGTGGATAAGGAAGATATGTTTGACCAGATCACCTACCAGAAAGGTGGCTGCATCCTGCATATGCTGCGCAACGCCGTGGGCGACTCCGCCTTCTTCAAGTCCCTCAACCTCTACCTGAAAACCTATGCCTTCAAATCCACAGAAGCGCACCAGCTGCGCCTGGCAGTGGAAGAAGTTACCGGCCGGGATATGAACTGGTTCTTCAACCAGTGGTATTTCGGGCAAGGCATGCCACAGCTGGACATCAGCTATAAATATGCGCCGGGCAAGGTAACGGTGGTTTTGCAGCAAATCCAGAAAGACGAGAAGGTATGGCAGCTGCCTATGGCGATCGACATTTATGCCGGCGGTAAGAAAACGCGCCACGAGGTATTTATGCAAAACCGTATCGACTCCTTTACCTTCAACGTAAGCAGCAAACCGGACCTCGTGAACGTGGATGCGGATAAGGTACTGCTCGCGAAGAAGGACGATCACCGCGATTTCAGCACCTACGCCTACCAGTATGCCCATGCGGGTAACTATATGGACAGGCGCCTGGCAATCGAAGAGGCGGTGGACTTGCAATCCGGCAACCCCGAAGCGCTGAAAGTATTGCAGGCTGCCCTGAAAGACAAATATCACGGCCTGCGCGTACTGGCCATCGAAGGGTTGAAGTATAACAACGAAGCTATCAGATCCGCCACCATCAAGGAAGTGGAGAACATTGCAAAAACAGATAAAAACGCCCTTGCAAGGGCTGCGGCCATCAAAAAGCTGGGCTCCCTGAAGGATCAGCAATACCTGCCACTGTTTGAAGCCGCCATCAAAGATCCGTCCTACGGGGTGGAAGGCGCAGCGCTGGAAGCGCTCGGACAGCTGGATACTGAAAAAGCTTACCAGGCGGCCAAAACCCTGCAGCACGATGCCAAAGGCAAGCTGGTGAACGCCATCACCCTGCTTTTTGCGCAGAAAGGCAATGTGGATGACCTGGAATTCATCGCCAGAAAATTTGAAGAAACCGGCGGCCAGGACAAGCTGAACGCGGCTTTCGATTACCTCGGCTTCCTCTCCAAAATCAACAACACGCCGGCGGTAACCAAAGGAGTAGACCAGGTGCAGGCGATGACCGAGCAGTTTAAAAATGCGCAGGTGAATAAATACATCTCCAACTGGCTGGAAGAGATTGCCCAGGCGAAGAGCCAGGCTGCCATCCGGGCTACCGGCGCGGATAAGGAGGCGCTGCAACAACAGGCTGCTTATATGAGGGAAAAAGCGAAAGTGATTAAAGAAAGTAAAGGCGAGTAGTCGTTTACGTTATAGCATACAAGTAAAAGCAAGCGGATGTACACCGCTTGCTTTTTTTATTATTTGTCGATCGCTACCAGCCGCTTCAGGGTTTTACTCCAGCGCCAGGGGCTTGTTTTGAGCCGCACTCCGCCCAGCCACCGGTGTTCCATGGAGGTGTAGTCAATATAATTTTCTTCGTTTTCCAGTACTTCAATGCCCAGGGAGGTGATGCGCAGCATCTGGTCGTCCTGCTCCAACACGCCCGCCCGGCTCATGCGGTTGATCATGATATCCAGCTGGAAATCCCCAAAGCCGTAGATGGGCATGGTATCCCAGAATAATTTATAGAGGTCGTACCAGCGGTAGCTACCCATGGCCAGCCGTTGCAGGAAAAACTCCTGGATGATATTGAGGCCGTTATCCGTATTGGGGAACCTTGGTAAATGCGCTGCTATAGCGGCGCTGAGGTGTTTGAGGTTACCTGTGTTCATGCGGGCAAAGAGTTCCAGCGCCTGCGGCGTATCAAGGCAGAAGGCGTCCCAGGCGTCGTCGGCCATTTCGAGGTCGGCCGGGGTAAGCTGTACCCGGGTCTCCATGTAATGATCGAATGCGGACAAGTCCGGATGCCGGGGAAAGTCCACCAGGGAAATGGGGGGTAACTCTTTGAACCTGGTCCTGATGAGGTGGATAATGAAGAGGAGGTTAAACTGGCAGAAGACGTCGTGGTCGAACCAGAGGAGGATTTCAGATGGGGAGGAACCGGAGGGTTTGAGTTTCTCCAGTTCCTGCACCACCTGTGTATGGTAAGACTGTTTATCGATACCGTAGTGAAATTCGAGGTGTTTGGCTCTGCTTTCGAAGAATTCTTCGGGGTCTTTGGTGTACTTCACTTTTCCTTCGCACATTACTTCCCTGCAAACGACGGGTTCACCGGGCAGCTTACTTTGCCGGAACAAGGTAAGCGAAGCATCTCCATTCAAGACGTGCAGGTAAGACGACATAATTCATGTGATTTAATGGTAGATTACCAGCTGCCACTGGCGCCGCCGCCGCCTCCTGAGCCTCCTCCGAAGCCGCCGAAGCCGCCGCCTCCGCCACCACCGGACCAGCCGCCACCGCCGCCGCCGAAGCCTCCCATACCACCAATCACCGGCCATATCCAGCCTCCTCTGCGGTTGTAGGTTGTACCGCGACCGCCGCCACCCGATCCGCCGCCGCCTCTTCCGAGGAAGGAGATGATCAGGATGATGAGGATAATGATGATAAAGAGCACGCCAGGGCTTATACCTGGCTCACTGTTACGGGGGTCGGCTTTATATTCACCCTTCATCGCCTTGAAGATGCTGGTAGTCGCATCATCGAGGCCCTGGTAGTAGTGACCTTCACGGAAAGCAGGCTTGATGTCCTGGCTGATAATCTGATTAGCTAATGCATCAGGAAGCGCCCCTTCAGCTCCATATCCGGTTTCGATCCTGATCTTTCTGTCATTTACAGCAACAAGTATCAATATCCCATTGTTCTTGCCTTTGGTACCAATTCCCCAATCGCGGAGAATTTTCAATGACACCTGGCTGATATCGTATTCCCCCACAGATTTAATGATAACTACAGCGATCTGGGTGGAAGTACTATCGTTATATGCCACCAATTTGCGTTCCAAAGCGTCGTCTTCTTCGCGGAGGAGTACGCCTGCGAAGTCGTTCACCAGGGTGGGAGGATTGGGTCTGGGTGGGATATTCTGCGCATTGGCCAGCAGTCCCGTCAACAGTAAGAGTCCCGGTAGGAACCAACGTAATATCCTCATTGTATATAGCTAAAAACGTTTTAAAAGCGTGGACCCAGGCTATTTGCCGAAAACGATGTCGTCCGGCAGCTCGTTGCCGTCGCCGGCTTCATGCGGGAAGTGCGTACGGAGGGACTCTCCGATTTCGCGGATACATTCTTCGATACCTTCGATGATTTGTGCGTCTTTGAAGTGTTTCAGGAGGAGGTTGGCTTCTTTTACCCAGAAGTCGTTTCCTACCTTATCGTGAATTCCCTGATCCCCGAGGATGGCAAACTGCCTGTCTTTGATGGCCACGTATAACAATACGCCATTGCGCTGTTTGGTTTTTTCCATGCCGAGCGACAGGAATGCTTCCCGGGCGCGGTCCATGGGGTCCACGTATTGGCAATGGCTTTCTACAAAAAGTCTGATTTCTCCGGAGGTGAGTCTTTCCGCCACCCGGATTGCCTGCACAAGTCTGTTCTTCTCCGACTCTGAAAAAATTTCTTTTCGTTTAAAAGGGAAAATCCGCATTGATGGAAGGATTTATCGGAGAGATTGTCCCCGCTTTGGGGCGGGGACTTCTCAATTCTGTAAATATTAGAACTGAACTTTCGGTGCATCTTTGGCGCCTTCGTCGGCGGTGAAGTACCCTTTAGCCTTAAAACCGGTGATACCGGCCACGAGGTTGTTCGGGAAGGTACGGATGGCGCTGTTGTAACCGTTTACGGCGTCGTTGAAGTCGTTACGGGCTACGTTGATCCTGTTTTCAGTGCCTTCCAGCTGCACCTGCAGGTCCCGGAAGTTCTGGTTGGCTTTCAGGTCAGGATACGCTTCTGACACGGCGAGCAGGCGGCCTAAAGCCTGGGACAGCTGGCCCTGGGCGGCCTGGTACTGCTGAATTTTTTCAGGAGACAGATCGTCCACGTTTACGTTTACACGGGTAGCGCTGGCGCGGGCTTCCATTACTTTGGTCAGCGTTTCTGTTTCAAAGTTGGCGGCGCCCTTCACGGTGGCTACCAGGTTCGGGATCAGGTCCGCACGGCGCTGGTAAGCGCTTTGTACAGCACCCCATTTATTTTTCACATTTTCATCCTGCTTAACCATTCCGTTGTATTTACCACAACCGAACATTACCAAAAGTGCAAGTACAATAAGTACAATAATACCTGTTCTCATCTGAGTTAGAATTTAATTGTTTATAGGTTTGCCGGACTCTGTGCAAAACTTATTCCCGTTTTGCCTGAGGCCGGTGTAAGTAGTTAATTCTCCGGTAAAAGCTGCAAAAATGGCGGTGAAC
This sequence comes from Chitinophaga sp. CB10, assembly GCA_001870995.2. GTDB lineage: Bacteria > Bacteroidota > Bacteroidia > Chitinophagales > Chitinophagaceae > Chitinophaga. The sequence continues at coordinate 45,925 of MLAV02000026.1, read as the reverse complement.
GTCAAAAAACAGCCGGTACCCGGATGAAGGTAAAGAAAGTTACTAAAAGACTAACGGAAAGCGAAACGATAAATTTTAAAAAAAGTTCATCCATTGATTGAAAATTTCATGTCAAAACAGTATGTTTATACGTACCTTTACACCGCGGTGTGACTGTTAAAACGGCAGAGTCGCCGCAATAATGAATGGGACAGAGTCGATTACTACATCGTTTTTTACGTTTCATTGTTTCTAACTCATTTATTATTACTAACTTGGATCTAAGTCTTCTTAAATGAGTGCGCCACACATTACCATACTCTATATCGATGATGAAGTTCACAACCTGAATGCGTTCAAAGCCTCCTTCAGGCGGCTCTATAATGTGTTTACGGCTACTTCCGCCGAAGAAGCGGAGAAGTTGTTGCAGGAGCATGAATTTCACATCATCATTTCCGATCAGCGCATGCCCAAAATGACCGGAATTGAATTTTTCGAGTCTATTCTGGAACGTTACCCTGAACCAATCCGTATGCTGCTCACCGGCTACGCGGATATTAACGCTGTAGTAGACGCTATCAACAAAGGGCAGGTCTACAAGTACTTCTCCAAACCCTGGAACGAAGAGGAGCTGAAACACAACATTGAAAAAGCATACGAAGTGTACTCCCTCCGTAAGGAAAATAAAGAGCTGACAGCCAAGCTGCTGGATGTAAATGAAAAGCTCGAGTTCCTCGTACGGCAGAAATTAATCTCCTGACCGGATTTTCAGCGATGTAACCAAAATCCTTAACTTGCACCCTTTGTGAAACTTAACTTCCTCAATCATGCAAGTTTGGAAAGATTACCAGGCACAGAATAAAGACCGATTCCTGGACGAATTGCTGGCATTGTTGCGCATTCCTTCCGTGAGTGCTGATTCCCGCTTTAATAAAGACGTTCAGCGTTGTGCTGAAGAAGTGAAACAACGCCTTGTAGAAGCAGGCGCTGATAATGTGGAGGTATGCCCTACCGCCGGACATCCGATTGTATATGGCGAAAAAATCATTGATCCTTCCCTCCCTACCGTATTGGTTTATGGGCACTACGACGTGCAGCCGGCAGACCCGCTGGAGCTCTGGCACAGTGGCCCGTTTGAGCCGGTAATCAAAGATGGTAACATCTATGCCCGCGGCAGTGCAGACGATAAAGGGCAGTTTTACATGCATGTAAAAGCCTTTGAAACCATGCAGAAAACCAACACCATCCCCTGCAATATCAAGTTTATGATTGAGGGAGAAGAAGAAGTGGGCTCTGCGAACCTTGGCATCTTCCTGAAAGAAAATAAAGAAAGGCTGAAAGCCGATGTAGTGTTGATTTCTGATACTTCCATGATCAGCCTGGAGGATCCGAGCATTGATACCGGCCTCCGTGGACTGGCATACATGGAAGTGGAAGTGACTGGCCCTAACCGTGACCTGCACAGCGGCGTGTACGGCGGCGCAGTGGCCAACCCGGCTACCATCCTGGCGAAAATGATTGCCAGCCTGCACGACGAAAACAATCACATCACCATCCCCGGCTTCTATGATAAAGTGCAGGAGCTGTCCGCGGAAGACAGGGCTGCCCTCAACGCGGCGCCGTTTGACGAGGAAGCGTATAAAAAAGACCTGGGTATCAACGACGTCTGGGGCGAAAAAGGATATACCACCATCGAAAGAACCGGTATCCGTCCTACCCTGGAAGTAAACGGCATCTGGGGCGGCTACACCGGCGAAGGCTCCAAAACTGTATTGCCTTCCAAAGCTTTTGCGAAAATCAGTATGCGCCTGGTGCCTGACCAGGACTGGCATGAGATATCCGACCTGTTTACCAAACACTTCGAAGCAATTGCCCCTAAGAGCGTCACCGTAAAAGTAACCAAACACCACGGCGGCAGCCCTTATGTAACGCCAACGGACTCCGTAGCGTTCAAAGCGGCGCAGCAAGCCATCAACGCCACCTTCGGCAAAGAGCCGATCCCGGTGCGCGGCGGCGGCAGTATTCCTATCGTAGCGCTGTTTGAGTCCGTACTCGGACTGAAAACCGTGCTGATGGGCTTTGGTCTGGACAGCGACAACCTGCACTCTCCTAACGAGAAATATGGGCTGGCTAACTTCTACAAAGGGATCGAAACCATCCCTTACTTCCACAAGTACTTTGCGGAACTGAGCAAGTAGCCTCTCCCGACTTTTTTAGCGTTGGTCCGGTCCGCCCCATGGCAGATCGGACCATTCTGTTTAAATTCACACTATGAGTACCAACGAAAAAATCAGAGTAGACAAATATCTGTGGGCCATCCGGGTATTCAAAACCCGTAGCCAGGCCGCAGATGCATGCGATGGCGGTAAGGTAAAAATGAACGGCAGCACCGTAAAAGCCGCCAAACACGTATCCATCGGCGATAAATTCGAGATCAGGGCCGAAACCCGCAAGTGGGTGATCGAAGTTACCGGCCTGATTTCCAACAGGGTAGCGTATAGCGAAGCAGTTAAATACTATGTGGATAACACCCCTGACGAGGATAAAATGGCCGCCAGCTACATGCCCAGCGTATTCCAAACAGGTAAGCGCCAAAGTAAGATCGGCCGCCCTACCAAAAAAGAGCGCCGGGAACTGGACGATTTCATGGGCGGGTCCGAGGATTAAACCCCTTAAAAGCCACCCCAACCCCTTACTTTACAGAAAATTAAAAATTCTCGCATTTGCGTAGTAATTTTGCCAACTAATTCATAAATCCAAGGATCAAAATGCCTAAACAAAGTGACGTGCTCACCGCCGATTACCTGGTGAAAGTAGCAGAAGAATTTGGTACCCCGGTGTACATCTACCATGCGGAAAAGATCAAAACACAGTACGAAAAGCTGCAGAAGGCTTTTCAGAAGTCTGACACCCGTTTCTTCTACGCTTGTAAGGCATTGACCAACATCAACATCCTGAAGTACATCAACTCCCTGGGCTGCGGGCTGGATACCGTGTCCATCCAGGAGGTACAGCTGGGGTTAAAAGCCGGTTTCGATCCTAAGAATATCATTTTCACACCAAACTGTGTGGACCTGCAGGAGATTATTGCAGCAAAACAGCTGGGTGTTATTATCAATATCGATAATATATCCATCCTGGAGCAGTTTGGCAACCAGTTCGGGGACAGCTACCCTATCTGCATACGCCTGAACCCTCATATTATGGCTGGGGGCAACTTTAAAATTTCCACAGGCCACGTAGACAGTAAGTTTGGCATCTCCATACACCAAATGCGCCACATAGAACGCATCGTAAAATCTACGAAATTGAAAGTGACCGGCCTGCACATGCATACCGGCTCCGAGATCAAAGACGTAGACGTTTTCCTCCGCGGGGTGGAAATCATGTTCGAAATGGCCGAACACTTCCCGGATCTGCAATCCATCGACCTGGGCAGTGGCTTCAAAGTAGCTTACCAGCAAGGCGACCCTGAAACGGACATCGACCTGCTCGGTAAAAAACTGACCGAAGCTTTCAATAAATTCAGCGCTAAGCACGAACGCCCGCTGCAGCTCTGGTTTGAGCCAGGTAAGTTTCTGGTAAGCCAGTGCGGTTACTTCGTGGTAAAAGCCAACGTAATCAAACAAACCACCGCTACTGTATTCGTAGGCGTAAACTCAGGCTTCAACCACCTGATCCGCCCTATGTTCTATGATGCTTTCCACCTGATCAGGAATATTTCCAATCCTAAAGGCACGGAAAGAATCTATACCGTGGTAGGTAATATATGCGAAACCGATACTTTTGGTTGGGATAGGAAAATTAATGAGGTTAGAGAGGGCGATTTCCTGGTATTCTATAATGCCGGCGCCTATGGCTTCGAAATGTCGTCAAACTTTAACTCCCGTCTGAAACCTGCAGAAGTGCTGGTGAAAGACGGTAAAGCGCAGCTCATTCGCAGAAGGGATACCATTGACGATCTGCTTAGAAACCAGATCGAACTAGCATAAGCAAAAAAAGACAGCAGGCTGTTATCACAGATTTGTAAGATAATGGCCTGCTATCCTTTGAAAGTACAATATTCCCCTTCCCCGCTCGTCTTCATTACTATCCTTCCCCCTGAACTAACCACCTTCACTGTTTATCTGTTATGAATTATTAATTGGCTGGCATGAACCAAGAGATATGGTTCATAATATACATATATATGAAAGTTTTAACTGCACACCAGAATCTGTTTGAAGAGGATAAGGTAATACAATCACATATTTCGTTTGCCCCTTTTCTACGCTTTCTGAAGGATAAGGTAGAAAGAGAACATGACGGCCGGACCGGCTTTTATCAATATATACTGGATCGATTCAACGCAAAACCGGAACTGCTCAAACCGATACCGGACAATGTAAGCCTGGAACCCTACCGGGAATACCTGGACCTTGTCATCGCCTCCATTTTCCCCGTAACGGTAGATACCAAAAAGGATATCTACGGCATCAGCGTGCCCTTCAAATTCGCCATCTTCTATTATTCGGAGATGTTCAAACGCCTGTTTACCCAGGAAGACGACTTGCTGGCCACCGTTCCCCAGGGGATCAGCATCAACCGGGTAAAGCGGGATAAAAAATTATGGCTGTATAAACTGATACTCGACAGGCATTATCATTTCCCTATCGGCTATCAGAACGATATTATTCATACCCTGGACACCCCTGACGGCGTACGCAAACAGGTGAAAGTCAATATCGATGCACGTTTTGTGGATGTGCGCGTAAAAGGGAAACTGCCGGAGCTGGATTACAATAGTTTTTGTACCAGGCAGATGTCTATCGACACCCTGGAAACCCTGCTCCCCCTGGATAATTTTGCCCTGGAGGGTTTTGCCATCTGGACCATTGAAGACGTAACGCAGTCCGAAGCGGTTAATACCATTAAGGGCCTGGTCATGAATATGAATGACCACAACGAAATCGACAGTTACCGTACCCTCGAAAGAATGGTGCCGGCCATCCTCGGCATCTTCGATATCACGGCGCATATGGTACCGTTTCCGAAGGTGAATAACAAGCATGTACTGGAAGACCAGTTTACCCCGGTAGACCCGGTGCTGGGTATTGGCAATAAAAAACAGGAACAACTCCTCTTTTCCCAGATGGTGGAATTCCTGTACAAAAACCCGCAACCCCTGATCATTCCGGAGGTTACAGAGGATAGCGTCGCCAATTACCCCTTCCTCAAATACCTCACGCTTAAAAAGATCAGGAGCTTTGTACTGTTCCCTATCAAGCACAAAAACGAGGTGCTGGGCGTGCTGGAGCTGGCTGCCTCCCGGCCAAACGCCCTCTCAGAGCGGCCGCTGTGGCAACTGCAAAGTATTTACCCATTGCTGGTACTGATGCTAAACCGCAGCATCAGCATCCTGGAAGGCCGCATTAACGAAGTGATCAAGGAACAGTTTACTGCCCTGCAACCTTCCGTAGAATGGAAGTTTGTGGATGCCGCCTGGAAATACCTGCTCACGCCGGAAGAAGAAAGGAAGGATATCGCCAACATCAGCTTCGATGAGGTGTACCCGCTCTATGGCGCGGTGGATATACGTAATTCCTCTATCGAACAGGGCAACGCCATCCGCGAGGATTTACAGGAACAACTGCAGCTGATCGATGAAACGCTTTCCGTTGTTACCAAATCCGTAAAGCTCAACCTGCTGGAAGAACTGCAGTTCAAAACCAGGGATATCCTGCAAAACCTGCACGAAAGCCTTGCTGCCGGCGAAGATGTAAAGATCAACGAATTCATTGACCAGGAAATCCAACCGGTGCTGGAACACCTCTGCAGCAACAACGAGGAGCTGCGCCCCGTACTGGATCACTACTATTCGAAGATTGACAAGAAGGAAGGCCACGTATATCACCACAGGCGGGAATATGAAGAGAGTCTGGCGCAGGTGAATACTGCCATCAATCAGTACCTGGAAAAAGAAAGACAATACATCCAGCAGTCTTTTCCCTGCTATTTTGAAAAATACCGTACTGACGGTGTCGAATACACGATCTACATCGGCCAGTCCATTGCACAGGAGAAGAAATTTGACCAGTTATACCTGCGTAACCTGCGCCTCTGGCAGCTTTCATCGATGGCTACCATTGCGCGGTTAACGCATAAGATGGCGCCCACCCTGAAGAATCCGCTGCAAACCACGCAGATGATCCTCATGCACAGCTCCCCTATTACCATCAGCTTCCGCAACGATGAGCGCAGGTTTGATGTGGAAGGGGCGTACAATATCCGCTATGAAATCATCAAGAAACGGATAGACAAGGTGCATGTGAAGGATTCCGGGGAAAGGCTTACCCAACCTGGTATGATTGCGATCGTATATTCCAACCCGCGGGAAATGGAGGAGTACAAGAAGTATATCAATTTCCTGCAAAGCAAGAATGTACTGTTGCCAGATATGGAGATGCTTGACCTGGAAGAGCTTCAAGGCGTTAGCGGCCTCAAAGCTCTCCGTGTAAAAGTCAATTTGCAGGATTTAGAACTTAAATCCTAAAGTAAAATAAGGAAGGGTTTCTTCTTTGGAGTGGCCGATCACGGCAGTCACAATCAGGGCATTCACCGGCGCAATGTACAAACCGCCGCCGAAGCCATCATGCCAAACCTGTGATTTTTCGCCCGGCGCCCATACCCTGCCTACATCATTAAAGGCCAGCAGGCCCACGCCGGCAGGCAGGAGGAATGTTTTAAGGTCGAAGAGTTTTAAACGTACTTCGGTGTTGTTATATACTCCTGCCTCGCCTGCGAAACGATAGTTGCGGTAGCCGCGCAGGTTGTTGACCCCGCCGATGGAATAAGCCTGGAAGTATTCATAATTCCCCCATACTTTTCCCCCACCAAAACGGGTTACCAGCACGAACCGGTCAGGGTTGTTAAAGCTCAGGTACACGCTCAGGTCCGACTGCAGGGAAGCCAGGTTATTACTAAAATTATTCAGTCCTCCAAAACCACTGAGGGTAGTGGTCCACAATACGCCCCTTGTTGCAATCAGCTTATTGTTCCGCGTATCCAGCTGCGCGATAACTTTACCGCCGGCATATCCCTTATTGTGGTAGATGCTGGCGGAATCCAAATGGTTATTGGTAAAGTCCGTAATAAACCGGCCGTCATTCTCTGTTTTATTGAACTGGTAGTAGGATACTGCCGGACCGTAAGAGAGGGACAGCTTTTCCCCGAAGTTGGTGTGCAGCAGTACATCCGCGCTGTACAGTTCGAACCGCGCCCGGTAATAGCTGATCTTTCCCGGTTTGGATTTATCAAACCCGGTTTCGTTACCGTACCCGAAGAAGTTAATGGTATTATTGGGCGCCTTGGCAGTTACATGGGTGATTAACCCGGTTTTCCCCAATACATCATTCCACTCGCCCATGTAGCGGAAGTTCCAGGCTTTGGTTGCCAGCGCATGGGTGGCTGCAAAAGTATGGCGGGAAGCGAATGGCTCTTTGCGCCAGGACTGGTGCATGTAGGAAGCGCCGAGGCCGAGCAGCAAACCGTCGTCCTTATTGAAGCCTACAGCCAGCATCGGCAGGAACTTATCGTATTTGAAGAACTTGCGGTCATAGGCAATGTTCTCCGGGTTATCGGAGAGCTTCAATGCCTGGCGCCCATGAAGGTTGAAAGTATCTTTTCCGCTCTTCAGGTCGTAAATGCGTATCCGTTTACCACCGGCGGAGGCCGAACTATCTGTATAGCTATCCGCATCACGCCCGCCAATGAAGCGGATGCGTATAGGCGTGCTGTTATTGCCGGTAATCACCCAGCGGTCCTGGCCGCCCATACCATAGACATTCAGCTCTTTGGTAACGGAAGGCACAAAGGTTCTGCTAAAAATGGAATGTTGTACTTCTCCTTTTTTGGATATTTTGGAGATGTTGAGCGCCACAGCGCCATCTTCTTTCCGGTCCAGCTGTATCAGCTCGTCTTTAGCGGTAGCAGGTACATAAACCCGCTTGGAGAGGAAGCGGTAATATTTGAGCATCACCTCTTCCATGCCGCTTCTGCGGGCTTTCAGCGTAGGTAGCATATAAGGGCTCACCAGGTGCTTCACCGTATCCGGGAAGGCATTTACCGCCGCTTCCAGGGTGCTGTCCGTCATTCGTTCGAGGAATTTGCCGATCTGCTTTTTCCATTCCGCTTCATCCAGTTCGTTGAGGAAGGAGCGGTCGAAGTAGCGGGTAGAAAAGTTCCAGCGGTTCAGGTTCTTCGTTTTTGGCCGGAAGCCGGAGAACTGCGGCATCAGGAAAGGCGCAGCCACAATTTTGGAGAGGAAGCCGTTATTGACGAAGAAGGCCTGATCGCGGTCGCGGGGCACGGGATAGTAGTAATCCACGCCTTTGTGTTTTTCCCGGAACCAGCGCCACTGATCGTCATGACGGTCATAGTCCATGATGAAATTATCCAGGAGCCTGGCCCGCAGTACGGATTTCTGATCCACGAGGTAATCGTTATCCGCCTGTATCTTGTCCACCACTTTCAGGGTGTTATAGGTTTTATCTTTTGCGCCGGTCACGGGCTCCCGCTCTTCAAAGAGATACACGTCATTCCCAAAGTCATTCACATAGATGCCCAGGGCCGTATCCTTAGGCAGGTACACAAAGGTCGGGTTGGTATGAGGCACTTTGGCCGCTTCCGCAAGTACGGCCACTGCGAGCGGCGCATAGGGGTTTGCCGCTGAAATCTGGTCCTGTACTACCTCGCGGGCAATAGTTTCGCGCAGCAAAGGAGGAATAGCGACCAGCGGATATTTCTTCAGGGAGCGCATGGCATATTCGACGCCTGCCGTATCGGCCAGGCGCAGGGAGCGGGTTTGCATACCTCCGCCGCGTTGCAGGATAGCGAGCCCGCCGGGCTTGGCGGTGCGGAGGTTCATCACCGGGAAGTTCAGCGGGGCAGCCCATACTTTACGGTAGGTTTCGCCCAGGAGCCAGCGGTGGAAGTTGTTCACCTCTTCGTATTGGGTATCCGCCGGCATGGTAACTACCGCCGGCAGCGTATCCGGCTGGGTAAATTTAATACCGAGGCGGTTGAAATCGGAATAGTGCAGTAAGGTATTGGCAAATGCCGGCTGCGAAAGGTTATCCGCCAGGTAGTACTGGATGGTTACAGAACCGTCGTCCCGTACTTCCAGCACGCTGAAACCATTTTCGCAGGTAGCGTACAGGGATTTACTCCCCTGTTTAACCCGGTTGTTTTTCGCCCCGCTGCCGCTTACCACATAGCTGTTGCCGGCATCTTTGATCAGCTGCAGGGTATGATCGTGGCCGGAAACGAATACGATGGGGCCGTGCTGCCGCATGGCGTCTTCAATGCCTTTCACCATGTCCTTATACATAGGGTGCGGCAAATCCTCCGGGGTGCCGAATACACCGCGGGTGAGCGGGTAGATGGAGCCGATCACCGGAAGGGGCACATAGAGCCAGGGTTTGAGGTCCGTTAACGGGAAAATATGTTGCTTGAGCGTATAATAGCCGCCATGGATGCCGTAGCTCCTGAAAGGATGGTGGGTGGCGAATACGATCAGTTTATTGCGGTTTTTCGCTACGATCTCTGATACCTTCACCAGCACTTCATCTTTTTCCTTGCATTCGCAGTCGTCGTCGGAGCCGGGTTTGTCGTAAGGGAAAAGCCACCATTCACTGTCCATGATAATGAGCGTCACCTCATCGGAAATTTTCACTTCCTCCGGTCCGGGGCAGCCATCCTTGGGAAAGAAGGCGACGTTGGGCAGGTGGAGGGAATCCACATAGCGCTGCTGGTTGCGGATGGTAGCCCAGCCATTGGGCTTACTCTTTTCCCAGTCATGATTGCCGGGAATGATAAAGCCCCGGGCATTGGTGCCTTTTACGAGGTTGATCTGGTAATCGAGTATCTGCCGGGCGGCAGGGTAGGTTTTTGCCAGCGAGTCCGGTAACCCTTTCGGATATACGTTATCTCCCAGGAAAAGTACCGTATTGCGGTTATCCTGCAGGTCGTATTTGCTGCGAACGGCATCGATCACGGGGTTGCGGCCATTTTCATGGAGTTCACCGGCGTCCCCGATGAGAATAATGCGTTGTTTCACCCCGGACTGGCCATAGGTCAGCGCCGGTAACAGGCAGGCTAAAATTAGTGCGTAGAATGCTCTCATTTCTTTTTATAAGTGAATTTGAGAATATTGGCCACTCCGTCGTACCCGCCCTCGTTGGAGATATACATATCCCCGTTGGGTGCAAAGGCCAGGCCTTCGGGTTGGAGGAACAGCCGGTGTCTCAGGTTGTAGGCTTCCTGTACATGACCTTCCAGGTCGGCAATGACGAGCAGCTGATTCACGGAGGCCACGATATACAACCGCTTTTCAATAGGGTGTATGGCGGCGGCGCTGGGTTTAAAAAAGCGCATCTCGTTGCCGGCCAGCCGGGTGATTTCCTGATCGTCTAACCGGTAAACCGGGTCCGATTCAAACGCCATATTGTCCAGCCGGAAGCTGTAAGCGCTGGTAACGCCCAGCTTCTTGTCATCTTCACAATTCTTACAAATGGTTATGATACGGTTTTTGTTCTTGTCGAAATAGGCAGTTTCGAACTCCTTTTTTCCTTTTTTTCCAAACTTGTAATGCACGGAGTACACAGAGTCCGTAAACAGGTTGAAAATGCGGAACAGGCTTCCGTTGCTTTTTAACACAAAAAAGCCGCTGTCTGTTTCACAGAGGTCCTCGTAATCGTCGTTTTTGCCAAACTTCCAGGTAGGATAGGCTTTGGTTGCTTTCACGTCTATTTCGAATATTTTCCCTTCTTCGTCGTTAATAGCAAGGATACGGCGCTCGTCCGGGTAGAGCGCTATACCGGAGATTTCCTGCATAGACTCCCGCACGCGGTAGCGCACCGGCGACCCCAGGTCGTAGCCTGCGGGGGAAGAATAAACTTTCTGCGACCTGTCCGAATAATAGTTACAGGATAGCATAAAAAATAGGAAGAATAGCAGGATTCGTACATCCATAGCGATACTTTATAGCTTAAATTTAACTCAAAAATACAGTAACTTCAGATTGGATTTAATCATCTTAGCATATGCAAAATACTGCCCTCATAGATGCAGCCAGGGATTATATACTGGCAAAATACAGGGACAATCCGCAACCAGCGCTGGTTTACCACAATCTCACCCATACGCAGGGCGTGGTGGATGCCGCTGCTCAAATAGCCGCACATTATCGCCTCCAGGACGATGAATTGACCGCCGTGTACGTAGCCGCCTGGTTCCATGATGAAGGATACCTGGAAGGGGACGGCAGCGCCCATGAGGAAGCAGGAGCCGAAGAAGCAGTTAAATTCCTCCGACAGGAAAACGCACCGGAGCCTTTACAGCAAATGGTAAAAGGCTGTATCCTTGCTACCAAAATGCCTCAGTCTCCCAACAGTTTGATTGAACAAATTGTTTGTGATGCTGATTTATTCCACCTGGGTTCCAAAGAATATGCAGAGCGCAGTAAACTGCTCCGCCACGAGGTGGAAATGGTACGCCATAAAGAAATCGACAAAATAGAATGGCTGAGGAGCAATATCCGCTTCCTTAGCGAACATCATTACTGGACCGACTATGCCAGGACTTTACTGAAACAACAGAAAGACGAGAACATCCGACAAATGCAGAAAAAATTAGACAAGAAACTGGCTGAAGAAGGTTCCGCTGCCGACGCAAATACCACCAGCGCCACCGCGCCGGATGGCGCCACCCCTCACCTCTTCCTGGAAGCCGGTGAGAAGCACAAGGACAAAGACCATAAGAAAAAAGAAAAAGAGGAAAAGGCTAAAAAGCCCGACAGAGGCGTGGAAACCATGTTCCGCATCACGAGCACCAATCATATCCGCCTCAGCTCCATGGCAGACAGCAAGGCGCATATCATGATCTCCGTGAACTCCATCATCCTCTCCATCATGCTGAGCTTATTGATCCGCCGGCTGGAAGATTACCCGAACTTTATCATCCCTTCCCTCCTCTTCGTCATCACCTCCGTTACCACCGTCATATTTGCCGTATTGGCGACACGCCCCAACGTGACCAGCGGTACATTTACCCGGGACGATATTGCCCGCAAGGATGCTAACCTGCTGTTTTTCGGCAACTTCCATAAAATGACGCTGGAAGAATACGAATGGGGTATGAAACAGATGATGAACGATGCGGACTTCCTCTATGGCAGCATGACCAAAGACGTATATCACCTCGGGGTAGTGCTCGGCCATAAATACCGCCTGCTTCGTATATCCTATAACGTATTCATGTTTGGTTTAACACTCTCTGTATTGGCATTCCTGGTGGCTGCCATCTTCTTTCCCGTAAAAGCATAAGTAAATCATGGTTCCTTTGTTTAACCGGGATCTCAGCTGGTTGTCATTTAATTTCAGGGTGCTTACCATGGCGCAGGACCCACAGGTACCCCTATACGAACGCATTAAGTTTTTATCCATCTACTCTTCCAACCTGGATGAATTTTTCAGGGTGAGAATGCCCGCCATCCTGGCTGTGAACAAACTGCTGTGGCAGGAGCCTTTTGCCGGCGGCGATGAATCCGTCAGCGCGGACACGCTCCGGCAGGTGCTAACGGAAATCAACCGCCAGCAGGAAACCTATGGCCGTACACTCGTTACCGGGATACTGCCATTGCTGAAAGAAAAAGGCATTCACCTTTGCTATAACGAGGCATTTACGCCTGCACAGCTGGCGGTAACCCGCGAATACCTCCTGACAACCGTGCTGGCCTATCTGCAACCCGTGTGGCTGCAGGCAGCTTCAAAGAAGTATTTTCCGGAAAACAATGCCCTGTACCTCGCGGTTTCAGCATCTCCCCCGGAAAAACCAGAATTGATCACCTACGTAGTGCTGAATATACCTTCCGTACTGCCAAGGTTTTACCAGCCGCCAAAAGAAAATGACCTGCACCAGATCCTGCTGCTGGATGATATTATCCGTTATCACCTGGAATACATCCTGCCGGGATACACGATCAATGGCGCTTACAGCTTTAAGCTTACCCGCAATGCGGAAATGGACATGGACGAATTCAAAGGCGATATCCTGGAAGAAGTGGAAACGCTCATCCGTAAACGCGAACTGGGCGTGCCTACCCGCTTCCTTTACGACGCTTCCATGCCATTGCCGCTACAACAATACCTCGCCAATATCTTCGATATAAAACCCGAGGAAATGGTGGCCGGGGGCAGGTACCACAACCTGAAGGACCTGGCGGACCTCCCGCTGCCGGCGCCGATACCGGATGCGTTTTATCCTAAATACACGCCGGCGCCAATTCCGGAAGCCGCTGCTACGGATCATATCCTGGACCTGATCCAGCGAAAAGACCTGGTGGTGCACGTGCCATACCAGCGGTATGATTATGTGCTGCGCTTCTTCAACGAAGCCGCCATAGACCCGGATGTACAGGAAATTTACGTTACGCTGTACCGCATTGCATCCAGCTCCCAGATAGCGCAGGCGCTGATTTCCGCCGCCAAAAACGGAAAGCAGGTAACCGTGTTTGTGGAACTGAAAGCGCGCTTTGATGAAGCCAATAACATCCGCTGGTCCAAACGCATGAAGGAAGCCGGCGTAAAGATCGTATATAGCATACCGGGCATGAAAGTACATGCTAAAACCGCGCTGGTAAAGCGTAAGCGGGGATATCAGTACGACTATTCAGGACTGATCGCTACCGGTAATTTCAATGAATCGACCGCGCGTTTCTACGGGGACCATGTGTTGTTCACCTCCCATACCGGCATCACCCGGGAAATGGAACTGCTCTTCATCTACCTGCAGAGCCGCGAGCAACCGGGAGAATACGGGTTTATACAATTCAATCACCTGCTGGTAGCCCAGTTTAATATGGTCAACCGGTTTAGCCAGCTGATAGACCGTGAAATCGCCAACGCCAAAGCCGGCAAGCCGGCAAAGATCACGATCAAGCTGAATAACCTGCAGGAAAAAGGCATGATCGCCAAGCTATATGAGGCCAGCGATGCGGGCATTCAGATAGACCTCATCGTCAGGAGCATCTGCTGCCTGGTACCCTCCCCGAACATACACGTGGTACGGATTGTGGACAGGTACCTGGAACATGCCAGGGTATTCATTTTCCACAATAACGGGGAAGAAGAAGTGTACATCGGCTCCGCCGACTGGATGAACCGCAACCTGCACCGCCGCATTGAGGTATGCGTGCCCGTGTATGACCCGGCCATCCGGCAGCAGCTGAAAGACATAGTGGCCCTGCAACTGGCGGATCCCACCCATGCGCAGGCCAACATTACCGGGTATATTGGGAAAATGCAGTAAATTACAAGTATAGAAAATTTGATTATGATGAAGTACGTATGGATGCTGATATTGAGTGTAGGATTTATGATACCTGCCGCCAGCGCGCAAACGCTGGATTTGCAGCACATTTACCATCCTGATGCCAATGCCAAGGCCGACATTACAGCCGCCGTAAAACAGGCTGCCAAAGAGAAAAAACATGTATTACTGCAAATCGGGGGAAACTGGTGCATCTGGTGCAAGCGCTTCTACAAATTTGTGGAGGAGGACTCAACGCTTAAAGCTGCCATGGAAAACAACTATGTAGTGTACCACCTGAATTACAGCAAGGAAAATAAAAACCTGCCCATCCTGAAGGAACTGGGCTATCCGCAGCGCTTCGGCTTTCCGGTGTTTGTAGTGCTGGACGCCAACGGCAACCGCCTGCATACCCAAAACTCCGGACTGCTGGAATCCGCCGATTCCTACGATCCGAAGAAGGTGGCCGAGTTTTTCAAACAATGGAGCCCAGCGGCTTTACTGCCTTCCAATTATGTAAACGAATAAGGTTTTACCATGAATAATGGCATCACTTACTTTAAAACGGATGCTGTGCAGTCTTTTATGAGATTTGCACAGCATCCGTTTAAGTTTTCAGCCTTCCTGCTCATGAAGCTGCCGGCAGCCTGGCTGGCGGGCGTACGGCTGGTTTCCGTTTCGGAACAGGCCTGCGTGACCCGGGTGCCTTATAAATGGCTGTCCCAAAACCCTTTCAAATCCACCTACTTTGCCTGCCTGGCCATGGCCGGCGAACTGAGTACCGGCTTGCCCGCCATGATGTACGCCCGCAGCGCTGAAAAACGTATATCCATGCTCGTTACCGGTATGCAGGCTGTCTACACCAAAAAGGCCACCGGCACTACCTGGTTTACCTGCGCCGATATCCCTGCCATGAAAGCGGCGATTGAAAAGGCGATTGCCACGGGTGAACCAACTACCCTCACGATACGTTCTGAAGGTAAGAATAAAGAAGGCATGCAAATTGCCACGTTTGATATCACCTGGTCGTTTAAAGCCAGGTAACAAGGTTTAACCAAATACCCTTAATTATGAAGATTGCATTTCATGGTGCCGCAAGGACTGTAACAGGTTCCAAGCACCTGATCACCCTGAAGAATGGAAAGAAGATACTGTTGGATTGCGGGATGTTCCAGGGTATGGGAAAAGAAACAGACTCCCTGAACAGAGATTTCGGATTTGACCCTACGGAGGTTACCTACATGGTGTTGTCGCATGCGCACATCGATCACACAGGGCTTATTCCGAGACTGGTTAAACAAGGGTACCGCGGGCCTATCTACTGCACGCATGCCACCCGCGACATGGCGGAGATCCTCCTGCTCGACTCCGCGGAAATCCAGGAAGACGATATCAAATTCTCCAACAAAAAGCGCGCAAAGGAAGGCGCACCTTACCTGCAGCCGCTCTACACCGTGGAAGATGCCAAGTTCGCCATCAACTTTTTAAAGCCGGTTAACTTCAATGACTGGATCACCATTGATCCGGATATACAGGTGATGTTTACTGATGCCGGCCATATCGTTGGCGCGGCCTGCATTCACCTGCGTATTACCGAGTATGGCAAAACCCAGCAGATCAGCTTCAGCGGGGATATTGGCCGGTATAACGACGCGATCCTGAAATCGCCGGCTGTATTTCCACAGGCGGATTACATCCTCATGGAATCCACCTATGGCAGCACCCTGCACGCGGATGCCGCTCCTGCGGACGATGAGTTACTCCGGTATATCCACGAAACCTGCGTGCAGAAACGGGGTAAGCTGATCATTCCGGCATTCAGCGTAGGCCGTACCCAGGAACTGCTTTATACACTCAATAAAGCGCAACTGGCCGGCAAGCTTCCCAAGGTGGACATCTTTGTGGATAGCCCGCTTTCCACCGAGGCTACGGCCGTTACCAAAGCGCACCCGGAAGTATTTAACCGCCAGGTATCCGACCTGTTGAAAAGAGACAGCGATCCTTTCGATTTTCCCGGACTGCGGTATATCAAAACGGTGGATGAATCCAAAAACCTGAACTTCCGCAGGGAGCCCTGCGTGATCATTTCCGCATCCGGCATGGCGGAGGCAGGAAGGGTGAAGCACCATATTGCCAACAACATTGACGAGGAAAGAAACACCATCCTGATCGTGGGATATTGCGAGCCGGAATCACTCGGCGGCCGTTTAATGCGGGGCGCAAAAGAGGTGTCTATTTATGGTACCCGTTATGAAGTGAGGGCGGAGGTAGGCGTAATCAGGTCCATGAGCGCGCATGGCGACTATGAAGACCTGAGCCAGTGGCTGGCCTGCCAGAATCCGAGGGACATTAAGAAACTGTTCCTCGTGCATGGAGAGTATGACGTGCAGCAGATCTTCAAGAAATGGTTATTCAAGAAGGGCTTCCTGGATATTGAAATTCCGGACCGTCATTACGAAATTGGTCTTACCTGATAAAACGAAAAGCCGGGCAACCGGCTTTTTTTATTCCGTCATCAAGTCCTGCGGAAACCAGAGTATGACGCGGGTGCCGGCAGCCTTGCCTTCCTTGTCGTACAGGTCTTCGATTTCGAAGCCTGCCTGTACCTGGAACCTGCTGTTATAAATCGCGAGCCTGTCGCGCGTGATCTGCAGCCCCCGGGAATGGTGGGAATGACCTTGCATTTGTTTAATAGCGGCCGATTTTTCTCTCCCCACCCCATTATCCTCGATAGTACATAGTATGCGGCCCGGCGCCTCTTCGAAGGTAATAGTGAGCCGCCCTTTTTCCTTTTTATGCACTAACCCGTGCCAGATGGCGTTTTCCACGAACGGCTGTACAATCATGGTGGGGATTTCCACCATATCGGCATCCAGCTTAGGATCAACGATGATCTTATACTCAAACTGGTCCGTGAAGCGCAGTTTTTCCAGCTCCATATAGTTTTCCAGCATGCTCACTTCCCGGCTGACGGAAATGTTATTGAGCTGAGAATTATCCAGTACGTTGCGGATCAGCTTCGCGAACCTGCTGAGGTAAGAGAGCGCGGATTCCGTTTCGTTCTTCATCATGAATATCTGGATGGAGTTGAGCGCGTTGAAAATAAAGTGCGGGTTCATCTGCGAGCGGAGGGCCTTCATTTCCAGCTGTGCCATCTCCTGTTGGATGGTGGCGCGCTGGCGGGCTTCCCGCCGGATAATGTTAATGCGGAAGCGGATGTACAGGTAAATGATAGCGATGATCAATATGATTGCCAGCATGCGAAACCAGTCCGTTTGCCAGAATGCAGGCAGGATATGGATTTGCAGCGACGTCACATTATCCGAG
Source organism: Chitinophaga sp. CB10 (assembly GCA_001870995.2). Lineage (GTDB taxonomy): Bacteria > Bacteroidota > Bacteroidia > Chitinophagales > Chitinophagaceae > Chitinophaga. The sequence continues at coordinate 28,273 of MLAV02000026.1, read as the reverse complement.
AAAGTACCGGTGGCATTGGCCGCTTTTACGAGGAAGGTATAATTTCCCGGCGCAAGGTTGGTGTATTTGGCTACCAGCAAGCCTTCCGCGCTTACCCACTTTTCGTCTACGCCTTCCAGCTGGTAGAAATAATTTATTTTTTCGTGGTGATATTGCAGGCTTTTGAATTCAATAGAGATAAAGTTCTGGCGGTGATTGAGCCTGATCGGCGTGGTGTCGCGCAGCGCCTGCCCGATCTGGATCATGCTATCCATGACGCGCATGTTCAGAATGGTTACATCCGGGGGCGGTGGCGCCACCTGTAACTGTGCGGGGTCGAAGGTCACCACATGATCCGAAGCGCCTACGAGCAGCGTCCCGTTTTGCAGCTCCACTATCCGCCTTCTCACCTTGCGGTCGTTGTCAATAATATCATCCCCCTGCACAAAGGCCTGCAGTCTGGCCTGTTGCAGCTGCAGTTTGTAAAAGCCGTATTGCGTCGTGAGCCAGATGTTGCCGTTACGGTCTCCGGCGATGCTCAGTATCCATTCATCAAACAGTTGTTTGCTGTTGAGTATGGGGAGAGAGGTACGGCTGTTTGTATGAACAATCCAAAGTCCGTGATCCGTACCCGCGAGGAGCGTGCTGTCGCTATACCTGTACAGGGAGGTCACGTTTACGATATTTCGTTTATCCCAGCGAAAACTGTGTTTATGCTCTATTTGCCTGGTGTAGGGATTAAACAACAGCAAGCCGGAGGTACTGGTGGCGAGCCATAGTTTACCGTCTGTTTGCGGCACGATGTCCATCACGGAGGCAGGACGCTTCAGGCTGTCGAGCAGTGCATTGAAGTAGGTAAAGCGGTCTGTCTGCGGGTTCCAGGCGGCCAGTCCTTTTTTATACAGGCCGATGAATACGGTGGTATCGTTGCAGGGATAGATGTCCAGCAAGGTTTGCTGATGCAGCGCTTCGCTTTGCAGGTGTTTGATAAACTGTTTTTTCACCGGGTCAAACAGGGAGAGGTTACCGTTTTCCTGGCCTACGAGTATGGTCCCGTCTTTCAGTTCGGCGAAGCTCCATACCAGGCTGCGCTCCTCTGGGATGGCATGCAAAGGATCGTTTTTGCGGTAAGAATAAGTCTGGAGGGTGGCCAGGTCCGGCGAGAGGCAGGCAAAGCCTTTGCCCCAATAGCCAATATATACGTTCCCGTTAGCACCCTGGAAGATACCCGTTACTTCCGCCTGGGGGAGTTTTTGATTTTGGGGGAGAAAGGGAGTGCGCTGGTCGAGCGTTTTAAAGGATTCGCTGTAAAGGCTGAGGATATTCACGCCATGATCGGTACCGATCCACAAATGGCCTTCCCGGTCGCTCATAATGCAATTAGCTTCGTAGTCGTAATGCAGTCCCTGCGGGTCGTTGTTATTCCCTGAAATATTCAGGTCCACTTTACGTTTTGCCCTGCTATAGCGGAAGATGCCTCCTTTTTCTGTGGCCAGCCACACGTCGCCAGCGGCATCGCCGCGGATATCGAAAATAGCATCCCGCTGGTAGGCGGGCGTTACCTGATCTGGCGGCGTTCTGAACTGGAAGGTATCCAGCTGCCGGCTGCGGGGGTCGTACCTGTACGCGTATCCGCCGCGGCCGGCGAGCCAAACCTGGCGTTGCTGGTCAATGTATATTTTCTTGAATGAATTATTGATGTTCAGCGCGGCGATGTGAAGGGGATTAAAGTCCTTATGGTAAAGCCGGCTCCTGTCGGCACTGAGGATAAACGCCTGCCGCTCCCCGCTGAACCAGATATTACCTTCTGCATCTTCCACGATGGCATCTTTGATTTGTTTGCGGAAAGGCTCGGGGATGTTGATAGCTTTTTTAAAGGCGTTGCTTTTTTCATCATAGTACAGGAGTCCGTCCGTGGTAGATGCCCAGATGACGCCGTTATGATCTTCCATCACATTACTACAGGAAAGGCCATCTGCGGTGTTGGTATGTTCCGGGATTTTGATGGTTTTTACTTTGCTGGTAACGGGGTCGTACACACGAATATTATCCGGCGTCCCCATCCAGATGCGGCCGGAGCGGTCTTCGCAGAGGCAGATATCATCGTAATAGATAGACCCGGGGACGCGGTCGAAGCTGGCGACGGTGATAAGGTTGGTACCGTCGTAGCGTTGCAGTGCGGTGCTGGCGATCCAGACGAATCCTTTTCTATCCTGCAGGATAGCGGAAACGTGGTTGCTGGCGAGGCCGTTGGTAATATCGAGGTGGGTGAATTTATGAGAAAACGGGCTTTGTGCGGTACTGTGCATGTACAGCAACGGCACTAGCAGGAGCGTAAATATCACTGCTTTGTAGAAATATGGAAATGCAGCGAACAGCCGGTTCATTTGGAGTATGGCGTGCTTCAGGCACGTTTAACAGGTGGTTAGAGATAAAATGAAAAGTTTTTTATTCGGTTACTGTCGGTTGATGCCAGGTAATAAAAGTAGGATATTTCCGGTTGGGAAGGAAATAAAAAAAGCTGCATTACTGCAGCTTTTTCTTGTACCACGTACGGGAATCGAACCCGTGATTCCTCCGTGAAAGGGAGGCGTCTTAACCCCTTGACCAACGCGGCGTTTTCGTTTGGGATTGCAAAGATAGGAAAACCTTTATATCTACCAAATTTATTTTTAGAATTTTATGAAATTCTTTTGGTGACTTGTCTTGCTATCAATGAACCGGGGTGCAAATATCGGAATTAATTTGAATTAACCAGCAAGTTTTAAAGATTCTTTTTTGAGGGGTGAAAATTTAGGCTTGACTTCGCCGGAATGGCAGGCCAGGGAGGCGTCAGGCTTACTGCAAGCAGGCTAAATAATATTGGTTAAATACGCGCGCAACACGCCAACGCCTCGTTTTAAACCACATTTCTCCAATACATTCAAGACATCAGGTATTGTCATTGGCGGATTTTTTAATCCGCCAACCTGGGCTCTGAGCGCCTCCAAAACGGCAGAGAAACTAATGCGGAGCAATGCCACCACCAGCTCATCAGGGGTCACAACGCCGATGCTGAAATCGTCAGTGATCTTTGCAGGGAAATCTTTTTTATTATTGGTAATAATCAGGTCTGCTTCGCAATGAACCGCTGCAGCCAGCACATGACGGTCATCTGCGTCCGGCAATACGATCATGGGTATCAGCTCCTCAAATCCATTTACATGGGCATCAGGAAATGCCTTATCCATTTCATGACAAATACGGGTTAACAGGTTTCTATTCAGATCTGGTCTATTTCGTAACAAGCTTTCCGTCCATTCCTGCTGTATCCTCGCTGTCCATTTAGGTATGAGTACACCTACTTCAGACAAACGTAACAGCAAATCTCTGATTGGGGCTGGATACAAAACATTAGCATCTAAGAGAACCACTAATCTCTTTTCAGCCATCATCTAATACCCCATTTTAAATTTTTGTGCCTGCTCCGCCAGATAATCCAAACTCTCCTTCCTGGTTTTCTTAAGCTTCTTTTCATACTTAATAAGATCTTCCATTTTTACTCTCCGATGAGTGCCTACTTTATGAAAAGGAATCTCCCCTTTTTCCAATAGCTGCACCAGAAAGGGCCTTGATACACCCAATATTTCCGCTGCCTGCTGCGTACTAATTTCCTCGTCATTCCCGGAAAACAGTATCGCAAAGGAACTGTTGGAACCCATTTTCTCTAGTATGGAGAAAAATAACAATACTGCTGATTTGGGCACTTCCAGCTGCTCTCCATGCCCGGCAAAATACATGGTTACCACGTCCGACCTGGAACCCGCTATCCGGCCCAACAGCTCTGCCATCTTCGGCTCCAGCGCCTTCACTATTTTCTGATCCCGTTTGTTTGTTTTCTCAAGAAGTGTTTCCATTGCCATGGATTTTGTTTCCTTAAAGTTACGCAATTCCCCTCACAAACGAAATAAACGAAACAAACAAAACAAACGAAACAACTTTTTTTTACAGTTCCAAATAAATATCCCGCCGCCGGCAGCAGCAAAAGACTTTAACAACAAGAAAGCGGAAATAGGCTGTGGGAGAAACTCCTGGCAGGTGCAAAAAACAAAAAAGGCCGCTCCTCGAGCAGCCTTCTCTTCGTACCACGTACGGGAATCGAACCCGTGATTCCTCCGTGAAAGGGAGGCGTCTTAACCCCTTGACCAACGCGGCGTATCGTTTTGGGATTGCAAAAGTAGAACCTTTTCTGATATTTCCAAAAAAAACTTTCATAACCTAAAAATATATTGATTTCTAGTTCTATTGATTGTAAATTCGCCTTCGATTTTTTCATATTCAAATCACGATGTAAAATGGGAACTACTCTCAAAATTGGTATTAATGGGTTCGGCCGTATCGGTCGTTTGGTATACCGCCAGATTTACAAAATGCCCGGCATTGATGTGGTTGCAATCAATGACCTCACCAGCCCTAAAACGCTGGCACACTTGCTGAAATATGATTCCGCTCAGGGCAGATTTGATGCAGAGGTTACGCATTCTGACAACTCTATCAGCGTTAACGGTGATGAGGTAAAAATATATGCACAGAAAGATCCGGCTCAAATTCCATGGAAAGAGCACGACATCGATGTAGTAATCGAATGTACCGGTTTCTTCGCTGATAAAGACAAAGCTTCCGCTCACCTCACCGCCGGCGCTAAGAGAGTAGTAATCTCCGCCCCAGCTACAGGTGATCTGAAAACTGTTGTGTTCAACGTAAACCACAACATCCTCGACGGTTCTGAAACCGTTATCTCCTGCGCTTCCTGCACCACCAACTGCCTCGCTCCTATGGCGAAAGTACTGCAGGAAAAATTTGGTATCGTAAACGGTCTGATGACTACCGTACACGCTTATACCAACGACCAGAACACCCTCGATGCACCGCATCCGAAAGGCGACCTGCGCCGCGCACGCGCTGCTGCCGCTAACATCGTTCCTAACAGCACCGGCGCCGCTAAAGCTATCGGCCTCGTTCTGCCTGAACTGAAAGGTAAACTGGACGGCTCCGCTCAACGCGTGCCTACCATCACCGGTTCCCTCACCGAACTCACCGCTATCCTCAGCAAAAAAGTTACTGCTGAAGAAGTAAACGCAGCCATGAAAGCAGCTACCAACGAATCTTTCGGCTATACCGAAGATGAAATCGTTAGCAGCGACGTAATCGGCATGCACTACGGTTCCCTGTTCGACGCTACTCAAACCAGAGTACAAACCGTGGGCGATACCCAACTGGTTCGCACTGTATCCTGGTACGATAACGAAATGAGCTACGTATCTCAGCTGGTGCGTACTGTTAAGTACTTCGCCGAGCAGATCCAAAAATAATCTCATAAGCCCCCGCTACGGCAGGGGCTTTGTTTTCAATTCCGCGCAACTACACCATAACAGCAGCCAACCGGTCTTACCGATGTCAATGCTTTGTGCTGTCGGTTCCGCGGTTTTTTTATGCAACAACCCTCCTTATTCTATAAACTGATACTCCATGAGTAAGTTTTCCGATCATAACTTCAATGGCGAGAAAGCCTTGATCCGCGTAGACTTCAACGTGCCGTTGAACGATAAATTCGAAATCACCGACGATACGCGCATGCGTGCCGCCGTGCCAACCATCAAAAAAATACTCAAAGATGGCGGCGCCGTTATCCTGATGTCGCACCTGGGCCGGCCCAAAGACGGTCCTACCGATAAATACTCTTTAAGACACCTCGTGTACCACCTCATCACCCTCCTGGATGGCGTTACCGTTAAATTTGCCAACGACTGCGTAGGCCCCGTTGCCGAAGAAGCCGCCGCACACCTGCAAATGGGCGAAGTACTCCTCCTCGAAAACCTCCGCTTCCACAAAGCAGAAGAAAAAGGAGACCAGGAATTTGCACAACAACTGGCAAAACTGGGTAACGTGTACGTAAACGACGCCTTCGGCACCGCACACCGCGCCCACGCCTCCACTGCTGTGATCGCGCAGTTCTTCCCGCCCGAAAACAGGATGTTCGGCTACCTCATGGAAGCAGAAGTTTCCAACGCGGAAAAAGTACTGAACAACGCAGAACGCCCCTTCACCGCCATCCTCGGCGGCGCAAAGGTTTCCGATAAAATCCTCATCATCGAAACGCTGATGGAACGCGCCGATAACATCATCATCGGCGGCGGTATGGCCTATACCTTCCTCAAGGCGCAAGGCAAGGAAATCGGTAACTCCCTCGTGGAAAACGATAAACTCGACCTCGCTAACGACCTCCTGGAAAAAGCAAAAGCCAACGGCGTACAACTGCTGCTGCCGGTGGATTCCATCGCTGCGGATAAATTCGCCGCAGATGCCGCTACACAGGTCGTTTCCAACGATAACATCCCTGCCGGATGGATGGGCCTCGACGTAGGACCTAAGTCCGTAGCGCTCTTCAGCCAAACCATCGCCGACTCCAAAACCATCCTCTGGAACGGACCTATGGGCGTATTCGAAATGGAAGCCTTCCAGGGCGGTACCAAAGGCGTAGCAGAAGCCATCGTGGCGGCTACTGCCAAAGGTTCCTTCTCCCTCGTGGGCGGGGGCGACAGCGTGGCGGCCGTTAACCAGTTTGGCTTCGCGGATAAGGTGAGCTACGTATCAACCGGTGGAGGCGCCATGCTCGAATTCTTCGAAGGCAAAGTACTGCCAGGCATCGCTGCTATCCAGTAAGATGATTATAACCTCCTGATACACCACGCGCCTCCGACACGGAGGCGCTTTTATTTTAATAATACCACGCCTCTGCGGAATTGAGTATCTTTCCCCCGGATTATTAACTGGAATTTTTATGAATAAACGTTTCGTCTGGTACCCCGTCATCATCGGTATCTTCGGCGCTATCATCTGGTTCATACTCCACAAAGGCCAGGCATTGCCCGTGAAACAGGCCGCAGTGGAGCATACCATGCATACCCCCACGCCGTTAACCCATCCGGATACCTGGTTGCAATACCTCGACAATTTCAGGCACCCCCTCAGCTTATTGCTGCTGCAAATCGTTGTGATTATGGTCGTAGCGCGCTTATTCGGCAGGCTCGCCAAGAAAGTAAGGCAACCCTCCGTAGTGGGCGAAATCATTGCCGGCGTACTGCTGGGCCCTTCCCTCCTGGGCTGGCTCACCCCCTCCTTCTCCGGCTTCCTCTTCCCCGCAGAGTCCCTGAAAAGCCTGCAGTTCCTCAGCCAGATAGGCCTCGCCTTCTTCATGTTCATCGTAGGCATGGAGCTGGATATGAGCAAAGTGCGCAACAAAGCGCATGACGCCGTGATGATCAGCCACGCCAGCATCGTAGTGCCCTTCGCGCTCGGCGTAGGACTGGCCTATTTCATCTTCGAATCCTTTGCCCCGGCAAACGTCAGCTTCCTCGCATTCGCCCTGTTTATGGGCATTGCCATGAGCATCACGGCCTTTCCCGTACTGGCAAGGATTGTACAGGAAAGAAAACTGACCGGCACCCCGCTCGGCACCCTGGCCATCACCTGCGCCGCTGCGGACGATATTACCGCCTGGTGCATACTGGCCGTAGTGGTAGCCATCGCCAAAGCTTCCGGGCTCGCTTCCGCCATCATTACCATCGCGCTGGCCCTCCTGTTCGTCACCGTGATGATACTGCTGGTACGCCCCTGGCTGCATAAGGTATTAAAACGCCACCTGGATAACCATAACGAAAAAGTAGCCGCCGGCTACGTATTCCTCACCCTGCTGATTTCCGCCTGGGTGGCGGAAGTCATCGGTATCCACGCCTTGTTCGGGGCTTTCCTCGCCGGCGCAGTCATGCCCGTGCAGGATACGGTCCGCAAGCTGTTTACGGACAAGCTGGAAGATGTTTCCGTAATGGTACTGCTGCCTATCTTCTTCGCCTTCACGGGCTTGCGCACACAAATCGGCCTGCTTTCCCAGGGGCACCTCTGGGCGGCGTTCGGCCTGATCATGCTGGTAGCCGTAGGCGGCAAATTCGGCGGCAGCGCAGTCACCGCGCGCCTCATGGGGCAAACGTGGCGGCAATCCGTTTCCATCGGGGCGCTGATGAATACCCGCGGCCTCATGGAGCTGATCGTGCTCAACATCGGGTACGACCTCGGCATCCTGTCCCCTGAAATTTTTGCCATGCTCGTGCTGATGGCGCTGGCCACCACGTTTATGACCGGCCCGGTACTCGACCTGGTGGACTTCTCCGGGAAGAAGGCCCACCGCGCCGCCACCGCCTGATAAATTATCGGATATCGAAAAGGCCAGCCCTTAATACGGCTGGCCTTTTTTATTTTTTGGGGGAGAGATTTACCTGCGCGCCGCCACGCGCTGCCGGTTTCACCGGCCTTTAGCAGCGCTTTATGCCAATGCCGGCCCGCGGCAGGCCGGCCATGCGTTTACCCTAAACGCCTGGCCTTTTTAAGGGCTTTTTGAAAATGGCATAACGCCTGGGTATATACGTTCCTCTCCGTTTCACTTTCCCTATGCAGCACTAAATCTTCTCCCTAAAAAAATTTCAGGATGCTGCCACAAACGAAAAAGCCGGCTGTAGGTACAACCGGCTTTCGCATCTATATTTTTTGAGCTTTAGGCTTTCGCTTTTTTAGCAGTGCTTCTTTTTTTGGCGGCAGCGTAAGATTTCTTTTTGCTGTAAGCCGCTTTCTTCTTGGCTGCGGAGGTAGCCGGGGCTTTTGCCGCAGGCGCTTTGGCAGGCGCTGGTTTTGCGTCAGGCATTTTAGCCGGCGCAGGGAACCTGGATTTATCCACTCCTACTGCCTTATCATCGAGGGTCATTTGAACGGACTCCTTCAGGATTTCTTCTTTTTCAGCCATGAACTGCTTCATTTTCTCTTTCGGGATGCGCAGGTCATAAGCATTTGCCGGAGAAGCCAGGCCTTTTGCGAAACCGGGATTCAGGCGGTCCAGTGCGGCCACCTCCATATCCAGTGATTTAGCGATGGCTTCCAGGCGGTATTTACCGGAGATGTTGATTTCCACGGTGCTGAAAATTTCCTCTTCTGTGAGCGGGCCTCTTGCGATGGCCGCAGTAGCGGTATTATCAGCGGTGTTGGTCACTACGGCGTTATTTTCATCCGGGCTTACACCGAAGAAGTTGTTGAACCGATCGAGGATGTAGCCGGTAGCAATGAATTTGTACACATGGTTGCGGGATTCAGCAGGCAGGAAATATTGCATGCCCCAGAAATCCTCACGGCCGCTGGCTTTCATCGCGCGTTGTACGCCGCCGGCGCCGCAGTTATAAGCGGCAACTACCAGTAACCAGTCGCCAAACTGATCGTACAGCTGGTTCAGGTACTGCGCTGCTGCGAGGGTGGACTTATAGAAGTCTTTACGTTCATCCACTTTTTTACCCACGCTCAATCCGAAGATGCGCGCGGTGCCGGCCATAAACTGCCAGGCGCCCACTGCGCCCACACGGGAGCGGGCGTTGGTATTAAAGCTGGATTCGATCACGGCCAGGTATTTCATCTCTTCAGGAATACCATGCTCACGGAAGATTTTTTCAACGGTAGCAAAGTACGGTTGACCTCTTTCGATCATGATCTGGAGATGCTGGCTGTAGCGGGAGGCGTAGTTATTCACATAGCCTGCTACGAGGTTGTTATTGATCTGCTCGTACACTTTAGCGCTACGAACAGTATTAGGAAGGCTTTGAGCCGCCTTCTTTACCGCAAGTGAGGTAGGAGACGCATGAACGAGCGTATCCTTGGGTAATTTTACTTTTACCCTGGGTGCGTTCAATCCACTTGTGTCGGCCGCGTAATTAGCGAAGCCGATCTCTTTAGGTATGCCGTTGCTACCCGCTTTCACACTCCCTAAACTCAATGCTGGCAACAGCGTAAGTAAAAAGATTTTTCTCATACAATTTATTTTAAACAGTCGCTACCTGGTTGCGATCCATCAACTGATGGGCAATGCTTAACAGGTTAGCCTCGTCAAACTTCTTTGTAATGATCTGTACACCAAATGGCATCCCGTTTGAATGCTTTCTCATGGGGACCGATATTGCCGGAACCCCTACCAAATTCGCTAAGACCGTATAAATGTCGGCAAGGTACATAGCTATAGGGTCATCTGTTTTTTCCCCTAATTTAAATGCCGTGGACGGCACTGTTGGCATTAAAATGGCGTCGTACTGATCTAAAATTTCGTTCAATTTGTCAGCTACTAAACGTCTAACTTGTTGGGCTTTAGTGTAGTAGGCATCATAATAGCCTGAACTTAACACGAAAGTCCCCAGTAAGATACGTCTTTTTACCTCTTTCCCAAACCCTTCGGACCTACTTTTTTTGTAAAAATCGGTCAAATCGAGGTTTTTCTGCTCCGTTCTGTGGCCATATTTCACGCCATCGTAACGGGAGAGGTTACTGGATGCTTCGGCAGTTGTGAGCACATAATAGGCCGGCACAATGTAGTCGATATAGTCAAATCCGCTACCGGAGACTGTATGACCGTTGTCTACCAGATTTTCAAAGAAATCGATATAGGCATCCTTCATCTCAGGATCGAGGCCGTCGTGGTACAATGCATCCCTTAAATACGCAAATTTGTAGGATTTATTGTGTGTCAGACCGGATTGGTAATCAGGTACTTCCTTTTGAGAGGCGGTACTATCGAACTCATCCGGCCCGGCGATGACCTGTAGAACAGCGGCCACATCGGCAATATCCTTGCCAAAAATCCCTATTTGGTCAAAAGATGACGCGTAGGCGATTAATCCGTAGCGGGAGATGCGGCCGTAAGTAGGTTTCAGCCCCACGATACCGCAGAAATCCGCCGGTTGCCTTACGGAACCGCCGGTGTCGCTCCCCAGGCTAACCTGGCAAAGATCGGCCTGGACGGCCACCGCCGACCCTCCGGACGACCCTCCCGGTACGCGGGTAGTATCCAGCGCATTCAGGGTGGGGCCATAAGCCGAATTTTCGTTGGTGGAACCCATGGCGAACTCGTCGCAGTTCAGGTTCCCGATAATAATAGCATCTGCCTCCAGCAGGCGTTCAACCGCTGTGGCAGAATATAATGAGTTAAACCCTTCCAGGATACGGGAAGCGGCAGTAACATTATGACCTTTATAGCAGATAACATCTTTAATACCTACCACCACTCCAGCCAGGGCCCCCACGGGCTGACCGCTTTTAATGCGGGCGTCCAGCTCACGGGCTTTTTCCAGGGCTTCCTCCTCATATACCTCCAGGAAGGCATTTAAATGTTTTAGCTCCCGGATACGGTTGAGATAATAACGTACCTTTTCCGTACAGGTTATGCTGCCGGCGTATAATGCTTTGTGAAAAGTATTTATACTGCTGAATTCAGACAAAGCTAAACCAGTTAAAATGAAATTATGATTTTACGAATCGTAACTTGTTACTCCGGCAATTAAGCGTTGGGAGTAGTGTCAGTGGTTGAAGACTGAGTGGCAGCGGCAGGTTTTTCTTTCATGCCCTCCTCAATTTCCTGGCGCACATTGTTTTTAGCGTCATTGAACTCGCGGATACCTTTACCCAGGCCACGCATCAGTTCAGGAATTTTCTTACCGCCAAACAGCAGTAATACTACGATCGCGATCAGCAGCAATTCAGAGCCGCCTACATCGGAAAGAAATAAAAAAGTAGATTTAGCGAAAACAGCAGTCATCTTCTCAGTTGTTTAATGTTCCAGTGTACAAAGGTAAGCTATTAAATCCGCTTTTTCACCCGCTGGCATGACCGCCGGCCAGATTTAAGATCATTTTAAGGAAATGAAAAAAGCGGAGCTGTTAAGGCCCCGCTTATTACTAATTTCCCTGTATTTATACTAAACCCTTTTTTCTTTGATACGGGCTGCTTTACCAGCGCGATCACGCAGGTAATACAGTTTCGCTCTTCTAACTTTACCAACTTTGTTTAACACGATACCATCGATGTTAGGAGAGTAAAGCGGGAACAATCTTTCAACACCAACACCATCAGAAATTTTTCTAACAGTGAAAGACGCAGTAAACCCTGTACCCTGGATTTTCACCACATCACCTTTAAAGGACTGAATCCTTTCTTTATTACCTTCCACGATTTTATAATTGACAGTGACGTTGTCGCCTGCTTTAAACTTCGGGTACTGTTTTTTAGCTGTCAGTTGCTCGTGAACAAACGAAATTGCGTTCATCTTTCAAATATTTATGGGAGTGCAAAAGTAAGTCAAGAAATAGCATTTACCAAATTAATGCAGCATAAATTCTCCAAAAATCTCAAAATACCTTCCGACTAATATCTAATCCATTAATTTACAATAGGTCAGGCCGCCTTGCCTTCGTCCTTTCCAGGGCCTGTTGGTGCCGCCATTCGTCGATCTTACGGTGGTCCCCGCTTAAAAGCACCTCCGGCACTTTCCAGCCCCGGAATTCATCCGGCCGGGTATATACCGGCGGCGCCAGGAGGTTGTCCTGGAAGGAGTCGAACAGGGCGCTGGTTTCATCGTTCAATACGCCGGGAAGGAGGCGCCCTACGGCATCCACCAGCACGGCAGCGCCCAGCTCCCCGCCGGACAGCACGTAATCGCCAATGGAAATCTCCTTGGTGATGAAGTGATCGCGGATGCGCTGGTCAATTCCCTTATAATGCCCGCAGAGGATCATCAGGTTGCCTTTGAGGGACAGCTGGTTGGCCATTTTCTGGTTCAGCGTTTCCCCGTCGGGGGTCATGTAGATGATTTCGTCGTAGGTCACTTTGGATTGCAGCGTTTCAATGCAATTCACAATAGGTTCCAGCATCATCACCATACCTGCTCCGCCGCCAAACTGGTAGTCGTCTACCTGCTGGTGCTTCAGGGAGGAGTACTCCCTCAGGTGATGCAGGTGCACTTCCAGCAGCCCTTTGGCCTGCGCGCGCTTCATAATGCTGTGGGAAAGCGGGCTTTCCAGCAATTCAGGCAGCACGGTTATTATATCAATTCGCATAACTATACGTTTCTTTAGCCGGTGTAGAGTTCAACCAGCCCTTCGGGGAGGTCTACATGCACTACCTGGCTCTTTTTATCCATTTTTACGAGCGACTGGTCATTGATCGGCAACAGGGCTTCCTTGCCCTTTATTTGCACCTTTACCAGCACCTGCATGGGCATTTCAATCACTTCTTCCACCACGCCGAGGGTGCCGTGACGGGCATCCTCCACGGTGTAGCCCAGCAGGGCCAGCGGCGAGGAAGAGGCTGCCTGCTCCTTGAAATCGGCTTCCTGCAGGTACAACTGGCCCGGCAGCAGCTTCTGGGCGGCCTCCTTGGTATCTATCCCTTCCAGCTTCAGGTAAAACTGATCCGGCCCTTTGGCCTTTACTTCCCTGACGAAGTACGGGATAAAGCTATTCTTTCTTTCTTCCAGGAAAACTGCCTCTACGCCTTTGAGCGTGGAGCGCTTGCCGAGGCTGTGCTTCACGAGGATTTCGCCCTGGAGGCCGTGCGCCGACACGAGTTTGCCTATACTGAAGTAATTACTCATAATTGGAAATTAAAAAAGGAAATATTTGCGGTTGCAAATATTTCCTTTTCAGGTATTTGTAAAACGTTTCCGTTTTATGCTTCTGAGCCTTCGCCTTCTGCAGACGGAGCAGCAGGAGTATCTTCTACTTTTCTAACGATAGGAGCAGCAATTTTTGCTTTTCTGTGGCTATCGCGGCGAGCAGAAACTTTCTGTTCGTGTTCAGCTTGCCATTGTGCAAACTTTTGGTAAGCAGTAGGCTCGTCGAACAGACCCAGGGTTACACCTCTTAAGAGATGTTTCAAATACAATACACCTTTGAAAGAGAGGATTCTTCTTACAGTATCAGTAGGCTGAGCACCTTTCTGTAACCAACGCAATGCTTTTTCAGTATCGATGTTGATAGAGGCAGGTACAGTCAGTGGATTGTAAGTACCGATTTTCTGGATGAATTTACCATCTCTTGGAGCGCGAGCGTCAGCTACTACGATGAAGTAGAAAGGTCTTTTCTTCGCGCCATGTCTTTGCAGTCTGATTTTTACTGGCATAAATAAGTCGAGTTATTTTTTGCGAGTTAGGAAATATTGTTTAATTAGGGATGCAAATGTAACCTCAACATTTGACATTTGCAAAATTATTTTTGGCCGGGTGATCAGCGTTTCATCATTCCTTTCAGTCCTTTGCCGCCAGCGCCGAATTTGTTCATCATTTTCATCATCTGGCGCATTTGTTCGAACTGTTTCATGAACTGGTTCACGTCCTGGATGTTCTTTCCGCTACCGGCGGCGATACGCTTGCGTCTGCTGCCGTCGATCACGTCCGGATTGCTCCTTTCTTCAGGGGTCATGGAGTTGATCATGGCCTCGATGCCTTTGAAAGCGTCGTCGCTGATGTCAATATCCTTGATGGCCTTACCTACCCCGGGAATCATGCCCATGAGGTCTTTCAGGTTACCCATTTTCTTGATCTGCTGCAGTTGCTCGCGGAAATCGTCGAAGTCGAACTGGTTCTGGCGGATTTTCTTTTCCAGCTTTTTAGCCTGCTCTTCGTCGAACTGGGCCTGTGCGCGCTCTACGAGGGTGGTGATATCACCCATGCCGAGGATACGCTGCGCCATACGTTCCGGGTAGAAAACGTCGAGGGTATCGAGTTTTTCGCCCATGCTGACGAACTTGATCGGCTTTTCAACGGTGTATTTGATGGTCAGCGCCGCACCGCCGCGGGTATCGCCGTCGAGCTTGGTGAGTACCACCCCGCTGAAGTCCAGCCGCTCGTTAAAGGCCTTGGCGGTGTTTACCGCATCCTGGCCGGTCATGGAATCCACCACGAAGAGGATTTCATGCGGTTTAACGGCTGCTTTTACGTTGGCAACTTCGGTCATCATCGCTTCGTCGACCGCGAGGCGGCCGGCCGTATCGATGATGATGATGTTATTACCGTTGGATTTCGCGTGTTTGATCGCATTTTCAGCGATTTGTACCGCGTTTTTATTTTCAGGTTCGCTGTACACTTCCACACCGATCTGCTCTCCCAGTACTTTCAGCTGGTCTATCGCCGCAGGGCGGTAGATGTCTGCCGCCACCAGCAAAGGTTTCTTCCCTTTTTTGGTTTTGAGGTAGTTGGCCAGTTTGCCGGAGAAGGTGGTTTTACCGGAACCCTGCAAACCTGCGATGAGAACGATGGTAGGATTGTTTTTAATATCGAATTCAGCTTCGGTGCCGCCCATCAGGTCGGCCAGTTCGTCTTTTACGATCTTTACCATCAGCTGACCCGGGGAAATGGAGGTAATAACCTTTTCGCCCAGTGCTTTATCTTTTACTCTGTCGGTAAATTCCTTGGCAATTTTGTAGTTCACATCCGCGTCCACCAAAGCGCGGCGGATTTCCTTAACGGTGGAGGCCACGTTAATCTCGGAGATACGTCCTTCGCCTTTAAGTTGTTTAAACGCGGAGTCGAGCCGCTCTGATAGTGATTCAAACATTGTCGGTATTTTAAACGGATGGCAAATGTAGTTTTTTTCCGCGAGTTTTTTCTCGTAAAGGGGCGCAAGGCGGCTGGGCGGGGCCCTTTGGTTGGGTGGGGGGAAAGATACAGCGCCCCGGCCGGCACAGGGTCCCGTTCACAATCCCCTGGCGCGTTGGCATTATTCCGTAATAAAAAAGCCCGCCCAATGGGCAGGCTTCCCGAAATATGCTGATGGAGTCACTCAGCTTCCCAGGTAATTGCGGAGCAATTTGCTGCGGGAAGTGGTTCTCAGTTTAGTGATCGCTTTGTCTTTAATCTGGCGTACGCGCTCCCGGGTGAGGCCAAATTTCTCTCCTATATCTTCCAGGGACATCGGGTGTTCCACGGCGATGCCGAAGTACAGCATGATGACGTCCTTCTGGCGGTCGGTAAGGGTAGAGAGGGAACGTTCGATCTCGCGGCGGAGGGAATCGTGGTGATCCAGCTCCTCGTCCGCGCTAACGGCGTTCGGATTTTCGAGTACGTCCAGCAGGGAGTTGTCTTCCCCGTCGATAAACGGCGCATCCATCGACACGTGGCGGGCGGCAACACCCAGCGTAGCTTCCACTTCATCTGTATTGATTTCGAGAATGGTGGCCAGCTCGTCCGGAGATGGTTCACGCTCGAACTCCTGTTCCAGCTGGGAGTAAGCTTTACTGATCTTGTTGCTCAATCCTACCTTGTTGAGCGGCAGGCGCACGATCCTGGACTGTTCAGCCAAAGCCTGGAGGATGGACTGACGGATCCACCATACGGCGTAGGAGATGAATTTAAAACCGCGCGTTTCATCAAAACGTTGAGCAGCTTTAATTAACCCCAGGTTGCCTTCATTGATAAGATCGCTGAGCGACAGGCCCTGATTCTGATACTGTTTGGCAACGGAAACCACGAAACGCAGGTTGGCTTTGGTAAGCTTTTCCAACGCTCTCTGATCGCCCTGCTTGATGCGGATGGCGAGGTTTACCTCTTCCTCCGGCGTAATTAAATCCACTTTCCCAATCTCCTGCAGATACTTTTCCAGGGATTGTGATTCCCTGTTGGTAATGGATTTAGTGATTTTGAGTTGGCGCATTGACATAAGAGTCGGAACAGTTACAGGTTAATAAAAAGTTAAGATTTGATGAATGCCTGACAAAAATAAGTTTTTTTAGATACCACCCAAAAAAAATCTGTCAATTTTAAATCATTTCCAAACAAAATCGATTGACGGTTAAGTGCTTGCAAAATCAGAAAAAATTTCGCATGGGCGCGACATTGCTAATATACATCCATATATCAAAAAATAACATTATTATTTTTATTAATAAGTAGAAATTATTTAAAGTGTAGAAAGTTTTCCGGAGATAGTTAAAAAAAAACAGTAAATTATTTTGACAGAATAAATAATTTTCTATAATTGCAACCTGATGATATTGATTTACTAATTAATTGAAGAGATGTCCAAGAAAGTGCTATACGAGCTGGAATTCCCGGTTAGATGCTCACCCGGAATACTATACGAATTTCTTTCTACGCCGGCCGGCTTACAGGAATGGTTCGCTGACAAAGTTGATTTCAGAGATAATGTATTCTCCTTTTCCTGGAATGGCACAGAAGAAGAAGCTGAAGTGCTGGAACAGGAAGAAGATGAGTTTATCCGCCTGCATTGGAAACATGCCCCTAAAGATGAATATTTCGAATTCAGAATCCAGATCTCAGAAGTTACCAACGAAACTATTTTAGTCGTAAAAGATTTCGCCGAAAAGAAAGAAATTAAAGATCAGAGTCAGCTGTGGGAATACCAGGTAAAGGATTTATTCCACAGGATCGGAAACTAACCCGCTTTGCTGTTAAGTAATACAAGCAGGGTCGCATAAGCCGCCACTACTTCGTCTTTTACTTCACCCCATTGCGACAGCGTAAACGGCTTCGCTATTTTAAGGAAATCATAACGATCCGTCACTACTCTCCAATCTGCTAAACTGATACTTCCTATGGGCCTGTAATTGCCTCCTTCAAAATCATGTTCCCAGGGATCATCTCCCAGGTACACCTGAAAGCCATTACCGGCCAGCGTTGCATGGCTGCCGATCAGCGCATCCCTGAAACGGGCTTTTACACTCCCTCCCAGGTGAAGGGTACTGATAAAGTAATGCCCCCACCAGAACATCGTGCGAAACGCAAACGCCTCCTTTCCGCTGAAATACCGGGGAAAATCCAGCATTACCCAGGGCAACTGCCGGTACTGCTCCCCTCTTGATATCTTCGCGGAAGGCTTCAGCCACTCCTCCTCAAACGGGAAACGCTGATGGCTGTCCGTTGCCGCCAGCCCCCGCTGCACCTCTCCCAGCAGGCCCACCACCTTTTCTATCACCCGGTTTTTCAGCAATAGCAGCTCCGGGTTGCCAACGATCGCCGCTTCCGCTGCTGTTAATTCAAAATTTTCCATATAATTTAACGGTAATTTCAGCGTCAGTTTGCGCCACTTTGTGAATTCGTACTAACTTTACGGTTTAATATAGCATTATCAGTGAAAAAACTCGACAAACTCATTATAAAAACATTTCTGGGTCCATTCATTGCCACTTTTTTCGTGACCTTGTTTGTACTGATCATGCAATTTCTCTGGAAGTATATAGACGACCTGGTAGGTAAAGGTCTGGATACCTCCGTTATCATTCAGCTGATCGCCTATACCAGCGCCACCCTGGTTACCCTCGCACTGCCGCTGGCCGTGCTGCTTTCCTCCATCATGACCTTCGGGAACCTCGGGGAAAGCTTTGAGCTGGTAGCCATCAAATCGTCCGGTATATCGCTCCTTCGCTTTATGCGCCCCCTGCTCATCATTGCCATTATCATCTCCATACTCGCCTTCCTGTTTGCCAACTACGTCATCCCCGTGGCCAACCTCCAGGCAAAATCCCTCCTCTGGGATATCACCAACGCCAAGCCGGCATTCAATATCAAAGCAGGCGTTTTCTATAAGGACATTCCCGGCTACACGATAAAAGTAGCGCAGAAAGATAAAGATAACCAGACCATCCACCAGGTAATGATCTTCGATCATTCCTCCGGCGGTGGCGGCGATAAGGTAATCCTGGCGGAAAGAGGCCAGATGGTGCTCACCGCCAACAAACGCTACCTGTACTTCATCCTGGAAAACGGATGGCGATATGAAGAAAGAGGCAACCGCGGTTTCAGCGTGCCGCAGGATATGATCCGCCTCGGCTTTAAAAAGTACAGCAAAGCATTTGACCTGAGCGCCTTCGCCTTCAACCGGCTCAACATGGACCTGTTTGCCTCCAACCAGCAGATGCTGAACATCCGGCAGCTCGACTTTGCCATCGACTCCCTGAAGAAGGTGGAAGCCGGCTACGGCAAAACCGTTCATGCCTATGTGAGCAGCCGCTATACGTTTTCCAAGTGGAAAGACAGTGCATGGCTGGCACAGGCGCTTCCGCTGAAAACCCAGCGTTTCGAGGACATCATCCCCGATGATCAGCGCCGGAACGTATTGGAAAGAGCAGAGCAAACAGGCCGCGAAGCGCTTTCTTCGCTCGAAACACCCGCAAAAGATTATGAAAGCAAACATGGATCAGTACTCATGCACAAAGTGGAATGGCAGCGCAAATTCACGCTGGCAGCCGCCTGTATCGTGATGTTCCTCATCGGGGCGCCACTGGGCTCCATTATCCGCAAGGGCGGCCTCGGTACGCCACTGGTGTTTGCAGTTATATTTTTCGTAATATTTAACGTATTTTTCATGGTGGGAGAAAAGATGGCCAGAAGCGGCGTGATGGAAACCTGGTCAGGTATGTGGCTCTCCAACATGGTCTTGTTGCCAATCGCGGCTTTTTTAATCTATAAAGCCATGAATGATTCGCAGCTTTTCAATAAAGAATTTTATTTTCGCTTATATCAAAATATAAAGAAGTTCTTACAAAGATTCAGACTTAAAAAGCAACCTACAACTTAAAACCTACAAACGTGAAAACGCTGTTTACACTGTTCAGAAAGAACGCCTACTTCTTTCTGCCGTTCTTCCTATGGCTTGTCATAGGCGGAGTAACAATAATCAGCTTCAGCCAACGGGAGATCTTTCTTGGAATCAATGGAGTTCATTCCCCATGGGCTGATGTACTGATTTCTGTATTAACCTACCTGGGAGATGGCATCATGTTCAGTTTATTACTGTTAATGATGCTGATCCTGCAACGATTCAGGCTGTTCTTTATCGGCCTGGCGTCATTTCTGCTGGCAGTGCTGATTGTCCAGGTAGCCAAACATTATTTCAATGCACCCCGGCCCATCAGCTATTTTGGCGATGAAGCCAGCATACTGGTGCATACGGTAAAATGGGTAACTGTTCATAGTAGCAACAGTTTTCCGTCCGGCCATTCCGCCGGCGCCTTTTGCATGTTCTGCTTCCTCTCCCTCATTTCGCCGGAAAAGCGCTGGGGATTTGGATTTGCAGTACTGGCACTGGTAGCGGGTTACACAAGAATCTACCTCGCGCAGCACTTTTTTGCTGATGTTTACGTTGGTAGTATAGTTGGCACCCTCAGCGCAGTTGCGGTGTTCGCTATTTTCCGGTTCAGGAACACCACATCGGCACCGGAGCTTTGCCCGGAAGCTGTTATCAGCGCCAATGCACCAGCATAGAAAAACATAGACTACTATAATGAGATACCTGTTGATTGCCCTATTTGCGGCATTGTTGTTTATACCGTTCCTCGGGGAGGCGCACCTCTTCGACTGGGATGAGATAAACTTTGCCGAAGCTGCCAGGGAGATGATTGTAACGCACAATTTCAGCCAAGTTCAAATTGATTTCAGACCCTTCTGGGAAAAGCCGCCTTTGTTCATCTGGATGCAGGCCGGCAGTATGATGCTGTTTGGCGTCAACGATTTCGCAGCCAGGTTCCCCAATGCCATCATCGGTATTGTGACCCTCCTGTCTGTCTACGCCATCGGCAAAAAACACGGGGACGCCAAACTGGGCCTCTGGTGGGTACTGGTGTACGCCGGCTCCTGGCTGCCGCATTTTTATTTTAAGTCGGGCATTATTGACCCTACTTTCAACCTCTTCATTTTCCTGGCCATCTACTTTGCTTACCGGATCGCCTATACGCAAAAGACCTTTGCAACGGCCGCCCTCAGCGGATTATTCCTGGGCCTGGCCGTACTGACCAAAGGGCCGGTAGCCATACTGGTGGCTATTTTAGTACTCATCGTGTACTGGATAGCCAACAAAGGCCGCATCGCCATCCGCTTTTCGCATATCGGGATCATTGCCCTGCTCGCCTGCTGCACCACGCTGCTCTGGTTCGGGTACGAAATCCTGACGCATGGCTGGTGGTTTGTCAACGAGTTCGTAAAATACCAGATCCGCCTGCTGACAACGGAAGACGCCGGCCATGGCGGCCCCTTCTTCTATCACTGGATAGTATTGCTGGTGGGCTGCTTCCCGGCAAGCGTGTTCCTGTTCAACTACCTGCAGCGGAATCGTAAGAAGTCGATATACACCTCGGCTTCCCTGTCTTTTGAACTGAAGGACTTCATCAAATGGATGTGGGTACTCTTCTGGGTGGTATTGATCCTCTTTTCCATCGTAAAAACAAAGATCGTCCACTACTCCTCGCTCTGTTATTTCCCGCTCACCTTCCTGGCGGCAGTGCAGGTGTACCGGCTGGCAGAAGGCAAAACGACCTTCCGCTGGTGGAACCTGACCCTGCTGCTGTTCATCGGGATCGTACTGGGCCTGGCCATTGGCGCACTCCCCCTGGTGGGCGTGTACAAGGAGCAGCTAATCCCTTACATTCATGATCAGTTTGCGGTGGCAAACCTGCAGGCGGATGTGCCATGGTCCGCAGCGGAAGCGGCTTATGGGCTGGGTTACGCCCTGCTGGTGGTGATCAGCGGCGTATTACTGGCCAGGCAGAAAATGCAGCAGGGCCTCATCATGCTGTTTGTGAGTACCATCCTCGCCATACAGGTAACGGTGGTGCATTTTGTACCGAAGATAGAAGGTTACTCCCAGCGCGCCGCCATCGAGTTCTTTGAATCCTTACAGGGTAAGGATGTATATGTAAAAGCGCTGAGTTATCATAGCTATGCCCAACACTATTATTCCCGCGAAATGCCGCACAGTAATAAAAATTATTACGATACGGAATGGCTGCTGAACGGGCAGCTGGACAAGCCGGCTTACTTCATTTGCAGGATCACCGATGCAACGCCTTACCGCCAGCATCCGAACCTGGAAGTGATAGGGGAAAAAAACGGGTTTGTGTTCTTTAAGCGGAAATAGACCACCGGCATAGGGTTGATACGGGGTTAAAAAATTACGGGGAGATATAAATGCCGCGGCGTTTATATCTCCCCGTAAAAAAATTAATTACCCGGTTATCAGGAAACCGCAGCTTTATATCTCTTCTCTACTTCATTCCAGTTAATGACGTTCCAGAATGCGTTGATGTAATCAGGGCGTTTGTTCTGGTACTTCAGGTAATAAGCGTGTTCCCACACGTCCAGCGCGAGGATGGGCGCGCCCTGGTCTTTCACCAGATTGGTCATCAGCGGATTGTCCTGGTTGGGGGTGTTGATCACCGCCAGCTTTTTACCCGGCGTCACGATGAGCCATGCCCAGCCAGAGCCGAACACCGTTTTGGCCGCGTCGTTGAATTTTTGCTGGAAGGCTTCCCAGGAACCAAAATCCTTGGTGATGGCAGCTTTCAGCTTTTCGGAAGGCGTAGTTTTCTGGGGAGATAACAAGGTCCAGAAAAGGCTGTGGTTATAGTGCCCGCCGGCATTGTTTCGTATAGCCTTCTCAGTTGGCGCATTTCCTACTTTTTTCAGGATTTGCTCCAGCGTGAGCGAAGCATATGGCGTATTGGCAATGGCCTCGTTGAGATTTTTCACGTAAGCGCCATGGTGCTTATCATGGTGGATTTCCATGGTCTGCTTGTCGATATTCGGTTCGAGCGCGTCGAAACCGTAAGGCAGTGGCGGGAGGGTAAATGGCGCCTTAGGATCGTCGTAATTGGTTTTCACGGTAGCTGACGTATTAGCCAGACCTGAAAGCGGGCCGCTTAACACCGCGGCGCCGGCAAGGCCGGTAAGCTTGATAAATTCTCTTTTGTTCATATAAAAAGATTGAATTTGTTATAACTGATGGGCATACAAATCTACTTGTTAACCGGTAAAAAAATTTATCAAATTTTGCACCAGCTTGTTACGTTTACGATTTCCTTAAAATATTTCGGTCGCTCTATTTTATTGAGAACCAGCGCCCCAGGTGATTTTACCCGTTTCTGCCGTGAAAAATACGGGTTGACTTTATGGATAATTCTGGAAATAATACTATTTTACCATTACCTTCATGTGAAGATGAATTGATTTTAATCTTTTTCAGCTAATGAAACTGTTTATCCCGGGCGCTGCTAACTGCGGAGATAGAATTGCAACCCTTGCTACTATGACCAACAATAATTGTAAAGTGCAAAGCCTGTGCTGGCGGGTTCCGTTGTTAGTATGACCAATATCAGTGGAAAACTGTAATAATAAAAACTATTCCGGTTTTGTTCGAGCAGCATGACCAATCCCGGTAAATAAGGTTATAAATTTTTTATAAAGCATCCCAGTTACATGCTTAAGGTTAGAGTATTCAAGGCGATAGAGTATCCGGAAGAATGCCTGCAGTACATTGCAGGGCATCGGAAAGTACTGGAAGCGTATGGCGTTACAAAAGTGACTTCCGCCAACGTGGATTGGATGTACGAGCCTCATACTTATATCATCACCGTAAGCAACGACGACTATACCAAAATGTATGGCGGATGCCGTATTCAGCTGGCAGGCGGCTCCGTACCGCTGCCCATCGAAACGGCCATCAACACCATGGACCCAAGGATATTTGATATCGTGAAGGAGCTGGCGGCAGCCGGCGGCACCGGCGAGTTTTGCGGATTGTGGAACTCCCGCGAGGTGGCAGGATGGGGTATCGGCAGTATCGTACTCTTCCGTGTAGTCAATGCCGTATTGAACCAGTTACCCGTTACCACCTTCCTCGGCTTCTGCGCCCAGACGACTTTCCGTAACAGTATCCGCACCGGTTACCAGATCATGACCAATATCGGTAACCAGGGCACTTTTTATTATCCCAAAGAAGACCTCATCGCTACTGCACTTATCCTCAAAGATCCGCTGGAACTTAAAAGTGCGCACCCGGAAGACAGGGAGCGGATGTTGAGTCTGCGACACAACCCGGTTCAGACGATTATTGAAAAAGGACCCAAAGGCGAAATGCAGGTCGACTATGATCTCCGCATCATGTCCGCCGCCACCAGCGATATGCCGATGGTCCGATAGCATAAAACACCAGAGAAATGAACACAACGTTAGCTAAGGCACTAGCAGCAGGCAGGCAACAAAATCAGGACAGGAAAGTAACCTTTTACCGCTTGCAGGACCCCGGACAAGCCTCAGCACTGGCAGCGCTATTGCAGCAAAATCCGGCCATCGCCGTGTTCGACGAATTGCAGGCACAGCTGGCAGAACTCATGAAGCTCCGTCACCCATCCAAAAGACTGACCGATCAGCAGATCCGGGAACTGGCAGCCGCCCACCTGGGCAGCACCCCGCCGGAAGCATATGGCGTATGGGTGTACTACCCCTGGTCCGCAAAGGTCGTACACCTCCTGGACGAAGCGGAATTCATTGAACTGCGCACCAGCAGGAACCAGCAAAAAATCACCACCGAACAACGCGATATACTCAGTAAAAAGAAAATCGGGGTCATTGGCTTGTCCGTAGGGCAGTCCGTAGCAATGGCACTAGCCATAGAACGCCTCTGCGGGGAACTTCGTATAGCCGACTTCGACCGGCTGGACCTCAGCAATATGAACCGCATCCGCACCGGCGTCCACAATATAGGCGTTTTAAAAACGGTGATCGTAGCCAGGGAAATCGCAGAAATCGATCCTTTCCTGCCGGTGACCTGTTATGATGAAGGAATCACGGAAGAAAATATACACCGGTTTCTCACCGAAGGTGGAAAACTGGATATACTAGTAGAGGAATGCGACGGACTGGACGTGAAGATACTGGCCCGGCAGCAGGCCCGCAGCCTGCAAATCCCCGTGCTGATGGATACCAGCGACCGGGGAATGGTAGACGTTGAAAGATTTGATCTCCAGCCCGATTTACCTATCTTGCATGGACGAGTGCCGGCCACCCTCACCCCAGCGGCTGTACGCAATATGCAGGGGCCGGAAAGAATGGCACTGGTAGATAGTATCGTCGACTTCAGTTCGTTATCTCCGAAAATGCAGCACTCTTTGCAGGAAATAGGGAAAACAATCACCACCTGGCCCCAGCTGGCCTCGGCAGTGATGCTGGGCGGGGCGGCAATCGGCCATGTATGCCGGGAGCTGAGCCTGGGTGGAAATATTGAGTCAGGCAGATATTATGTAGACCTGGAACAAATTTTCAAACAAATAAAGTGACATCAATTTAAATGCGACATCTGATCCAACCGGTATATTCAAAGTTCGTATGCCTGTTACTGTTAGTAACGCTATTTCGTTTACCAGCTTGGGCAGATACCATCCACATATCCAAAAATTATCCGCTCCAGCTGGCAGAATACGGCCAGCTGGAGTTTTTGCTGGACCCCTCAGGGAAAATGCAGTTCAAAGACGCCGTGCAGAGCAACGGCTTCCAAAAGCTGAAAAAGCAGATCCCCAACTTCGGCCTCACCAAAGACGCCATCTGGCTCCGGTTTACAGTGCTCAATAATTCAGGGGAAAATGACCTGATGTTTAACGTCACCTATCCCATCCTGGACCTGATCGACCTCTATTTCCCCGATGCGGACGGCCATTACCAGATGATCCCCGGCGGGGAGCTGCGGCCGTTCAAATCCAGGCCTGTTATCCACCAGAACTTTATTTACAATATCAGTATCCCTAACGCGACGGCCCAAACGTTTTACGTCCGTATCCAAAGCCGGGAAACCATCCTGGTGCCGATTTACATAGGCACCACCCGGGAAATTTACAATAAGCTCTATAACGACGACCTGCTCCTATCCCTGTACATCGGGATCATCCTCGTCATGGTGTTTTATAATACCTTTATCTTCTTCTCGGTAAGGGACTGGAGTTATTTCTATTACATCCTGTACATCCTCTTTGTAGGGCTGACGCAGATGATCATCCACGGGTTCGGCTACCGCTTCTTCTGGCACGACAACCTGTTTATTACCGAACAAAGCGTGAACTGGGCGGGAGCATTGTCCGGCATTTCCGTACTGCTGTTTGTGCAAAACTTCCTTCATGTAAAGGAAAAAGCCCCATGGGCTTACCGGATATTCACCCTGTTTATCATCGTATATTCCAGCACGTTAGTACTCAGCCTGTTAGGGTATTACTCCATCGCCTATGCCATGATCGACTTCCTGGCGATTACCGGCGTGAGCTTCATCCTGCTGTTTGCCATTTCCCAGGCATTCCGCCATTCAAAACCAGCGCGGATATTCGTGTTTGCATGGACGATCTTCATCCTCGCGGTGATCACTTTTGTGCTGAAGGACATCGGCATTATCCCGTATAATATTTTCACCAGTCATATCCTTGTGATCGGCTCCGGCATGGAGGTCGTATTACTGTCTTTTGCCCTGGCCGATAAGATCAATACTTTCAAGGCGGAGAAGGAAGCTTCCCAGGCCCTCGCCCTGCAGATCTCCAAGGAGAACGAGCAACTGGTAAGGGAGCAAAATATCATTTTGGAAGCTAAGGTGCAGGAAAGAACAGAGGAATTACAAAACAGTAACAAGGACCTGAACATCGCCCTCACGAACCTGAAGGAAACGCAGACCAGGCTGGTGGAGAAGGAGAAAATGGCGTCCCTCGGTCAGCTTACGGCCGGTATTGCCCACGAGATCAACAACCCGATCAATTTCGTAACTTCAAATATCAAACCGCTGAAGCTGGATATAGCGGACCTCCAGGAAGTACTAAACCGGTATTCACAACTGAAAGGCGTCGAAAACGTACAGGAGGAACTGGCCAGCATTGAACAGTTCAAGCGCGAAATTGATATTGATTACATCCACGAAGAAATATCCTCGCTGATAAAAGGTATTGAAGATGGCGCCGCCAGAACGGCAGAAATTGTAAAAGGATTGCGTACCTTCAGTCGCCTGGATGAAAGCGATGTCAAATCCATCGATATCCACGAAGGGCTGGATTCCACGTTAGTGCTGCTGAGAAACGGTATTCCTTCCAACGTCAATATCATCAGGGAATACAGTGAGTTGCCCAAAATTGAATGTTATGCAGGTAAGGTGAACCAGGTATTTATGAATATCCTGAGCAATTCCCTGAATGCGATCAAGAGCAAAAAAGAGCAGGGGCAGGAATCTATTACGATTGCCACCCGCCAGGAAGGAGAATTTGTTGTCATTACTATCCGCGATACAGGTATTGGAATGTCTGCCGAGGTGAAAGAGAAAATTTTCGATCCGTTTTTCACGACCAAGGATGTGGGAGAAGGTACCGGTCTGGGACTTTCTATCGTATTCAGCATCATTGAAAAGCACCGGGGCAAGATAATTGTAAACTCCGCGCCCGGAGAAGGAGCCGAATTTATTATATATTTACCACTCGACCTTTCCAGTCACCTGTAGCTTAACCATAACTACCAGATGAAAGAGAACCGAATCAGAATATTATATATCGATGATGAGATCCATAACCTGAATGCGTTCAAGGCCAGCTTCCGCAGAAGTTATGAAATCTATACCGCTACCTCAGCCCAGGAAGGCAAGCTGCTGCTGAAGGAGATAATGGTGCATATCATTATTGCCGATCAGAAGATGCCGGTATCCACAGGGGTTGAGTTCTTCAACGAAATCAAGGATGTGCTGCCGGACCCTATGCGCATACTCCTGACGGGCTACACCGATGTAGACGATATCATCGATGCGATCAACAAAGGCCATATTTTTTCCTATGTAAAAAAACCATGGGATGAGCATGAGCTGCACCGTACCATCAACAATGCCTACGAGATTTACTCCACCCGGCGACAGCTGAAGGAGAAGATCCAGGAGCTGGAGAAAACCAATGATGAACTCAACCGGTTTATCTACTCCACCTCGCACGACCTGAGGTCGCCGCTGATGTCCGTACTGGGGATCATTAACCTCTCCCGGCTGGACAACAGCGTAACTGACCCCAACGGCTACCTGAACATGGTGGAAAGCTGCGTGTTGAAGCTGGACGGTTTTATCCAGAAGATCATTGAATACTACCGCAATTCCAGGCTGGAGATCGAATACGAGAAAATCGATTTCAACACCCTGCTGAACGATTGTATCACCGTATTCCAGCCGCAGAACACGGATATACGATTCCAGACGCAGGTGGAGCAGGAGATCGACTTCCGGGGGGATACCTTCCGGATCAGCGTTATATTGAACAATCTTATTTCCAACGCTGTTAAGTATCAAAAACCGGAAGAGGCCCACCCAATGGTACATCTCTCAGTGAAAGTAGAACCACACAAGGCTACTATCTGCATCCGGGACAATGGTATAGGTATATTAAGCGAACACCTGAACAACATTTTCAAAATGTTCTTCCGTTCCAAGAACAATAATAAACCGGGTAGTGGAATAGGATTATATATTGTAAAAGAAGCATTGAATAAGATCGGCGGCACGATAAACGTCGAGTCCAAATACGGCGAAGGCACTCAATTGAGACTGTAAAATAAACTGTGTCAAAGGCTAAAAAAACAAGACCTTTAACACAGTTTTTTTTTATGGAACAACAAGAA
>MLAV02000025.1 GCA_001870995.2 Chitinophaga sp. CB10 | reverse complement strand
GAATCAAATTAAAACTGAACGGCTTGAGTCCAGTACAATACCGAACTCAAGCCGCTTAATCAAAAAAGCCGTCCAAACTTTTGGGTTCACTTCAGAAATTGCCGCCTTTATCTCTTTACCTTTTATCTCAATTATTTCTTCAGATCGAACCGGTCGAGGTTCATCACTTTATCCCACGCTGCTACAAAGTCCCTTACAAATTTTTCCTTTGCATCAGAACTGCCGTACACTTCGGCAATAGCCCGCAGCTCGGCGTTGGAGCCGAATACGAGGTCGGCGCGTGTAGCCGTCCACGTTGGCTGGCCGGTTTTGCGGTTGTAGCCCTGGTAGAGTTCTTTATCTTCGGACGCTGCTTTCCATGCGGTGTTCATATCCAGCAGGTTCACAAAAAAGTCGTTGGTGAGCTGGCCCGGGCGCTCGGTAAATACGCCGTGGCTGGAACCATCGTAGTTGATGTTGATGGCACGGAGGCCGCCTATCAGCACGGTGAGTTCGGGCGCGGTGAGCGTCAGCAGCTGCGCTTTATCCACCAGCATGGCTTCTGTAGATTCTGCCAGCCGGCCTTTGCGGTAGTTGCGGAATCCATCGGCCAGCGGTTCCAGGTAAGCGAAGGAATGTACTTCGGTTTCTTCCTGGGAGGCGTCCATACGGCCGGGCGTGAATGGCACGGTGATGTTGTGGCCTGCGTCCTTGGCGGCTTTTTCCACGCCGGCAACGCCTGCGAGCACGATCAGGTCAGCCAGGGAAATTTTCTTTCCACCGGCGGCGCTGCCATTGAATTCCTGTTGGATGCCTTCCAGCTTTTGCAGCACTTTCCAGAGCTGTGCCGGGTTGTTTACCTGCCAGTCCTTTTGCGGCGCGAGGCGGATGCGTGCGCCGTTAGCGCCGCCGCGTTTATCGGAGCCGCGGAAGGTGGAGGCGGAAGCCCAGGCGGTGCCTACCAGTTGCGAAACAGTCAGGCCGGAAGCCAGGATTTTTTCCTTCAGGCTGGCCACATCGCCGGCATCCACGAGGGGATGGTTCACTTCAGGAATAGGGTCCTGCCAGATGAGTACTTCGGAAGGTACATCCGGGCCCAGGTAGCGGCTGCGCGGCCCCAGGTCGCGATGCGTCAGTTTAAACCATGCGCGGGCAAAGGCATCGGCAAAAGCGTCCGGGTTGGCCAGGAAGTGCCGGCAGATGCGCGCAAACTCAGGGTCGAACTTCAGCGCGAGGTCCGTCGTGAGCATGGTCGGTAAATGCTTCTTATTAGGATCGTATGCATCCGGGATGATGGGTTCCGCATTTTTGGCTACCCATTGGTGAGCGCCGGCAGGGCTCTTGGTGAGCTCCCATTCATATGCGAAGAGGTTTTCCAGGAAGTTGATACCCCATTTGGTAGGAGTGGTGGTCCAGGTTACTTCCAGGCCGCTGGTGATGGTATCAGGTCCTTTACCGGATTTATAACTGTTCACCCAGCCCAGGCCCTGGTTTTCCAGTCCTGCCGCTTCCGGCTCTTTGCCTACGTGGTCCGCAGGCGCCGCGCCATGCGTTTTACCGAAGGTATGACCACCGGCAATGAGGGCTACGGTTTCTTCATCGTTCATAGCCATGCGGCCGAATGTATCGCGGATGTCCTGTACGGATTTCAGCGGGTCGGGATTGCCGTCCGGGCCTTCGGGGTTTACATAGATCAACCCCATCTGCACGGCTGCCAGCGGCTTTTCCAGGTTGCGGCCATGCACCTGCCCGTCCGCATCGTCGTCGGAAGATACTACGCCATGCCCTTCTACTACGCCCGGCGAGCCGTGCGCATAGCGGATATCGCCGCCGAGCCAGGTTTTTTCAGAACCCCAGTACACATCTTCATCGGGTTCCCACACATCGGCGCGGCCGCCGGCAAAGCCGAATGTTTTGAGGCCCATGGATTCCAGCGCCACGTTGCCGGTGAGTATCAGCAGGTCGGCCCAGGAAATCTTGTTGCCATATTTTTGTTTGATAGGCCATAACAACCTGCGGGCCTTGTCCAGGCTCACGTTATCAGGCCAGCTGTTGAGCGGCGCAAATCGTTGCTGCCCGGAACCTGCGCCCCCGCGGCCGTCGCCAACGCGGTAGGTACCGGCGCTATGCCATGCCATACGGATAAACAGCGGACCGTAATGCCCGAAGTCGGCCGGCCACCAATCCTGCGAATCCGTCATGAGCGCGTGGAGGTCTTTCTTTACAGCTTCCAGGTCAAGGGTTTTAAACGCTTCCGCATAGTTGAATTCCTTATCCATAGGGTTGGACAGGCTTGAGTGCTGACGCAGTATATTCAGTCGCAACTGATCCGGCCACCAATCACGGTTTTTGGTACCGCCGCCTGCAACATTTTGTCTGAGTGTGCCGTTGTGAAACGGGCATTTACTGATGTCTTGAGATTCCATGTTATTAGGTTATGCTAAGAAGTGAATAAAAATGAATTACTAAACCCTTGTGTTTCTGATGCGTCAAATTTAGGACAATACTGATATAGTTAAAATCAATTGATTTTATGATTGTATAGTCAAAACCTATCTGTGCCGTAAAACGCACTGGTAATAAGTAGCAACAACCTGAGCCCGTGTTGGGTTCGCTGGAAAGCGGGATTTTACAAGCTGTTAAAAAACAAAACGGGGAAGGAGGATGTATCATCCCCCTTCCCCGTCAAAAAAAACGTATATACGTGCCAGTGATCAGTATTCCCCAATCAGCCAGGAGCCTTCATTCACTTCCGCTTCCAGGTCGCCCGCGTCCCAACCGCAGTAACCGAGGAATATGGTAATTTCCGTATCGTCTATTTTCAGGGCGTTGATATGTTGCATCGCCGCCTTAAAATCTCCCCCCAGGTAATTATTCCCCGCAATATGGGTACCGCCGGGTATGAGGTCCGGCCGCTGATGTACGAAGAAGAGGTGCTCCCGGTCCACCGGCCCGCCGTCGTGGATAGGGAAGGGGATGCTGTGTTTAAACTCTTCCAGTTCGTTGATGCGGTGAGGGAACAGCTTGTTGGTCACAAAGCCCATGGCGCCGTTTTCATTGTATTCCGCCAGGTAGATCATGGCGCCTTCAAAGAAAGTGCCGTCCAGTAATGCCGTGCTGTGTAGGTATTCGCCAGCTTTCATATAGATCGCATTGATATTTATAACAACATTTCAAATCCATAGCGGGCGCTGCTCCAATATTCATCCAGCGCAATGATCCGCGCTTTAAAGAAGGAGATCAACGCCGGCCAGTCCTCCTGGCGCAGTACAGACACGCCTTTCAGCTCTTTGCGTATATAGCTCAGCGTTCTCCCGTAATCATCGGTGATGTGGTATTGCCAATCCCAGTCGCTTTCCCCCAGGGCCGCTTCCAGCATATTTTTCTGCGCGAGGAACTGTTCAAAGAAGGCATCGTGCAGCTGCGCATTTGCCTGCGTAATCAGGATGGTTACGCTGGCATCCCGGTTGTCTGCCTCGAGTTTAAAGCTCACGCCGGGAATGCCGGTTTTGTAATTGGACCAGCTGACGGTAGCGCCATCAGCAGATAATATAGGTTTCATGTATTTGCCGAATGCCGTCCAGAACGCCTGCTTGATCGTCGATACTTCTTGTTTGGAATACATGGGTCAAAAATAAAAAAAATCCCGGCAGCTGCAGGGCCGCCGGGAATGTTAAATCTAAAATACAGTCTTAATAAGCGGGCGCAGGGCGGGCCGCTTTCTTTGGTTGCCTGATGGCTTTGGTCTGGTCTAGTATGTTGTGCAGCAGTTCCTGCGCGGCGTTGATCTCCTCTTTTTTGATGGACACGCTTTCGATGTTGAAACCTACCGGCATGTTCTTCGCCTGCGCGTAGTTCAGGATTTCAGCGGCAATATTGGTAGTGGTATCCAGCGATGCTTTCAGGATATCCTTGGAATTTTTCAGGTCGTTATACAACCATTTCGGCACTTCAATACCCAGCCATTCCATGAACTGCAGGGTTTTCAGGGAGCCGCATGGCGCCAGCGTAAAGATCACCGGGGCTATCTGCCGGCCGCTTTCCAGGCTGTTGTAATAGTAGTCGGACAGCAGGTTTTTCGTATCGTGCAAATTGTACACGCACTGCGATACAAAGAAGTTGCAGCCCTGGCTCATCTTGTTAAAGATGCGCAGGTGTTCATCCCCCTTCTTGTTATGCCTTTCCGGGATAGTCACGCCGCCGAGTATAAAGTTGCGCCCACTCTGCCTTTTCAGCTCATACGCATCCTGCAGGCTAAACTGTGTGGCGGCCACCTGCTGATGCGAGGACGCGCCTACAAACACGGAATACTGCAGGTCCTCGTTGCGTTGCAGCCAGTTGGCAAACGTTTCCCTGGTTTGGTTGGCAATGCTCTTGTAAATGATTTTCGGTATAGCCAGGTCCGCTAAAAACTGCTTGCTGTATTGCTCCGGCGCAATGGTGGGAATGAAAGAAAATGTCCTTTCTTTTTCCGTCCGGAGGGATTCATCCTGGATGTCATATAAAATCAATCCGTCGATGTCCAGGTTTTTCAATCGCTCTACCTGGTTGTATGCAATGGCGGTAACGCGTTCTTCTTCTGTCGTGATCTTGGGAGGCGTCAGGCTGTAAAGTACGATGCCCGACTGTCCTTCCACAAATTTGGTCTTTAATAGATCCTGCATCCCGAATTAGCTTATGAGTTAGTTTATGTTCTATTTTGGGGTAAAACTATAGAATAATCATCTATTATTCAAGAAAAGTTAAAAATTATGTTCTTTATGGGGAGAGATTTACCGCCTCCTTGTACCTGCCTGCCCGGCCGGGCAACGCAGGAGCGCGGCGCTAAGCCGTTGATAATCAGTTCGCTGATCCGGCGGTAATGTTTATTTAACGCAGAAATGGTTAGATTTGACGTATTATCAAATGAAAAACCGCCTTGGGACGTTTCTTCAAATACTTCTGGCTCGTTTTTATAGCCTACTTCATTTTTGTACACCCCGTAATCATCTACCGGGCTACCTCCACGCCGCAGGACTTCCGCACCGTGGACGGCCGCATGGCCCTCGTGTACCTCGGCATCAGCCTCTTGCTATGGGGCCTGATATTCGGCGTCGCGCTGTACCAGATATATAAATACTCCTTCGGGGCGCTGATCCAGATGCGCCGCCTCGCCCAAAGCGGCACGCCGCTGAAAGCGAAGATACTCCGGGTGGATCACCTGCGCACCCGTAAGCAAATGGAACAAAAGGAAGTACTGCTGGAAATGCCTAACCTGCAAGGTACCACCATCCGGCACCGCATGCCGGTAAACGACTCCCGCCCGTACGAACACCGCTTCGAAGCCGGGAAGCAGATCACTGTACTGGTAGATCCTTCCTTTCAAAAATACCCCTACCTCATTCCTGAAGGCGCCACCGGCAAAGTGAACTATAGCCTGTACCTGGCCTGGCTGGCGGCCCTCGCGGCTATCGCCGGCGCCTATACGTACTTTTACCAGGCTGAAAGCCAGGGCTATGGCTGGCGCTTTATGAAACCCTGGCATCCCCTGATCATATCCGCTATCGCGCTGCTTTTCTTCGGGCTGATCCTGTACTTCATATTCGGAAGGCTGCTGGGCGGCCGCAACCTGGGCGGCAAGCGCCTTGCCAGGATCAAGTTTGACGGCATTCAAACTATGGCCCGGATGACGAACATAGGGCAAACGGGTACCTACGTCAATGAACAACCGCAGGTGAAATTCGACCTGGAGTTTACCGACAATACCGGCCACACGCGGAATGTCAGCCTCAAAAAAATCGTATCCCTGCTGCAAATGCCCAACGTGCAACAACCGGAAGTGGCTATATTTTATTTACCGGCGGACCCCCGCGTGGTTCGTTTTGCAGCGGATATTAATGATAATTAGAAATGTACATGAAACACTACAGCATACTACTGGCTTTCACCCTATGGCTTACCGCCTGCGATAGTATTTCCAAATCTATCAGGGACACGCTGCGGAGCGACACTAGTTTCTCCCCCCAACCCCAAAATAAACAACAACCTCCACAGGCGCCTGCGCCTGAACCTGAGCCGGAAGCCGCTCCCAGAGAGCCTTTTGCCGCCAACCCTGCCGCGCTCAACGAAGCGGAACAGCTCCTGCGCAACCGGCCGGAGTTCAAAGGAAAACAGATACAGGTCTATAAATCCATCCACTTTTACAGCAACTACCGCGTGCTGACGCAGCTGCAAAACCCGGACAACCCGGCCTATGTCGACGAATATTATTTTACCCATGGGAAGTGGGAAGATCCAAAACCAGTGCGGCTTTCAAAGAATACCGACGTAGCGGCGGACCTTGTGCCGCTGGACGCGGTGCCCTTTGCCAACGCGCATAACGTGTACAAAGCGCTGCTGGAAAAATACCGGGAAATTGGCGGCAACCCCGGCGACCTCACGATTTACGTGATCCTCTGGAACAAAAAAATCCGCTGGTACCCCGGCTCCATCCACAACGACCGCTACGATTACGACATTGAGTTCAAGCAGGACGGTACATTACGGCGCTTTGAACAAAGATGATTATGTTTAGTGCCACAACTGCATTGTACACACGAAAACCACGGTAAATGAAACTAATTTTCCCGATAGCGGCGCTCGCCCTGGCACTGGCGGCAGCTTCCTTCCGCGTTGAAAAAGATACGATAATCGTTCGCGAACTGGCCGTGAAGGCCCCTTTTGCCATGCCGGCCATCAAAGTGCCCGATTTCAGCAAAGGGATTTCCGTAAATATTGCCAGCCTGGGTGCGGTGGCGGGCGACAAAGAAAAGAACGCGGCCGCCATCGCAAAAGCGATTGAGCAGGTCAGCGCTGCGGGCGGCGGTACGGTCGTAATACCCGCGGGAGAATGGCGCACCAAAAAAATCCACCTGAAAAGCAACGTGAACCTGCACCTGGAAAAAGGCGCCACCCTGCTGTTCTCCGGCGATCCGGCGGATTACCTGCCGGCCGTTCACAGCAGCTGGGAAGGGATGGAATGCTATAATTATTCGCCCCTGATTTACGCGTACGAATGTAAAAATGTAGCCGTAACCGGCGAAGGCGAGATCAAAAGCGAGATGGATACCTGGCAGCAATGGTTTACCCGCCCCAAACCGCATATGGAAAGCCTGAAGCGGCTCTACAACCTCGCCTGGAACCGCACGCCCGTAACGGAACGGCAAATGGTGGACGACTCCTCGCACCTGCGGCCGCAGTTTATCCAGTTTAACCGCTGCCGGAATGTGCTGCTGGAAGGGATCCAGATTACGAATAGTCCGTTCTGGACCATTCACCTCTACTTGTCTAAAGACGTGGTGGTGCGCAAGGTGAAAGTGTACGCCAAAGGCCATAATAACGACGGGGTAGACCCTGAAATGAGCCAGCAGGTGCTGATTGAAGACTGTGTGTTTGACCAGGGGGACGATGCCATTGCTATCAAATCAGGCCGCAATCCGGAAGGGTGGCGACTGAAAACACCTTCCAAAAACATCGTGATCCGCAACCTGACGGTGAAGAACGGGCATCAGTTGGTGGCCATCGGCAGTGAGCTGTCCGGCGGCATTGAAAATGTATTCGTGGACAATTGCACCGTGCTGGACGGCGCAAAACTGAACCACCTGCTCTATATCAAAACCAACGAACGGATGGGCGGTTTTGTAAATAACATCATCATGCAACGGGTGCGCTCGGGAAAAATTGACCAGGGCGTGCTGGGCATCGATACGGATGTGCTGTACCAGTGGCGTACGCTGGTGCCTACGTATGAGCGCAGGCTGACGAAGATCAGCAATGTGTCCCTGAAAGATATCAGCACCGGGGAGGTGAAATTTGTATCCCGCATAATAGGGCAGCAGGAGTTGCCGGTGCAAAACGTGCGGCTGTCCGGCATCCGGACGGGGACGGTAGATACGACTGCGCATATGCACCAGTACCTGGCGGGCTTCAGCGAGGAGGATGTGACGCGTAAATAAGGCAGGCGGAGCGGCTACCGCCCTGCCGCTCCGCGGATCATCACCTTCCATACTTCCACGAACTCCACCCCCAGCGTAGCGCCGTGCTTATCCTTTTTCTCAATATCGGTAACGAATATACGATTACGGCTGCGCACGCGGCTGCCAGGTTGTACCATAGTCGTATCCGTTAGTCGCTGCCCGTTCACCGCAGCTACGTCCTGTATTTGGTACTGGTAGTTAAACGGGTCCCGCAGGTGTAGAAAAGCATAGATACGAGTGAGGGGCGTTTTCCCCGGTTGCAGCTGCCAGCCGGCCGGTTGGCGGAAATATTGCAGGTAGTCCTGCGGCCCCGAAAACAGCAGCACGCCCGCCATGGGGAATTGCTTGCCGAAATACGCCGCATGACCGGCGCCCTGGCTATGGCCGCCTGCGATAATCCTTTCCCAGCGCGGCTTTCCGTTGGTCACAAACTGTCCCCATTTCTTAGGTTGCCTGGCCGCCAGGTAGCGCAGCAGGGTGGAAATCCGCTGTACGAGCGCGTTGGCGGAGTCGACCTCCACCTTATCGCTCACCGGCGTTCCGAACATAATCTCCTCCCGGAAGTGGTTGAAACAGGCGCTGTCCTCACTGGTAGAGCAAACGGTGGTCACCACTGTATTCATATAATCAGGCGTAATCACGTAGTAACCCATCGCAGCGAAGGCGCTGTCGAACTTCCGGAAATCAGTGGCTTTGCCGTTGGTGCCGGGAATCATGATAAACAGGCGGTGTTGGTCGTTTTTAGCTGATGGCTCATAGACCAGGTGCGGCGTGTGTACCATCTTTTGCTCCGGCGCCGTGGCCCCGGGCATGATTTCCTGGTGCGGGATTTGCGCAAATGCAGTTGTGCTGCCGAACAGCAGGGCGAGCAGGTATGTTAACCGTTTGGTTGCTTTCATGAAAATAGTAATAATACGCCAAGATAAGGCGCTGCCGGGATTATTGCTATAAGCGCCAAACTATTTATTTTCGTAAAAATTGTTACAATGGGATTGCTTAGTAAATTATTTGGAAAGGATAAGACGGACAACCAGGCTGATGGTTACAATAATTTTTGGAAATGGTTTCAGCAGCACGAAAAGCAATTCTTTAAAGCCCTGAAAAGCAAGAAGGACCTGGAAGAAGATTTCTTTGACCAGCTCACGGCGGAACTGAGGCGGGTGAATGAAGGCTTCTTTTTCCTGGCCGGGATGGCGGATAAGGATACGGCGGAACTGATCGTCACGGCGGATGGCAATATCAAAACCATTCCTTTCGTGGAAGAGCTGGTGGCGGCTGCGCCCCGGCTGCCCAACTGGCGGTTTACGGCGCTGAAGCCGGCATCTGACATCACTTCCGCGAAAATACAGATGGGAGAGCTGAGCTTCCAGCCGGAGAATATTCACTTCTATCCGAACGAACATCCGGAGTACCCGGACGAAATTGACATCACCATCGTGTACGACGATTACGACGAAACCCTGCGGGACAATATCCTCAGCGGTATCTATATTTTTCTCGACAACTTTTTGGGGGAGCTGCGTTTTGCCACCGCAGTGGATAACCTGTCGGTGACGGGCCGCGCGGCCGGCCAGCCGGACCTGATTCCCATCACGAAGCTGAAAGACTATTTACTCTGGCGGGAAAAAGAATTCATTGAGAAGAGCGAAGAGGCGTTCCGGGATACGGCGCAGGATAACTATTCCGTGCTGGAAGCGGAATTGACTTCCGGGAACCGCCTGCTGGCCGTGGTAAATACGGACGTGCTGCAATGGGAATACAAGGCCTCGCACCCCTGGGTGATGGTGATTGAAATCCGCTTCAAAGGCAATGAGCAAACCGGCATGCCGGACAATGATACCTACCGGGAGCTGGAAGAAATTGAAGAAGTCATCAGCGCCGCGCTGAAGCCGGAGGAGGGCTACATCAACATTGGCCGGCAGACGGCGGAAAATACCCGTACCATTTTTTATGCCTGCAAGGAATTCCGCAAGCCGGCGAAGGCCCTGAAAGATGCGCCCCTGGCTCTTACCAACGATTTGCAGCTGAGCTATGCCATTTATAAGGACAAGTACTGGCGCACTTTCAATCGCTTTATCACTACGAATTAAAACGCCCGGAAGTAAGGCCGGTGCGTAAGCGGCGAAAAGCCCCAGGGGATGGAAAAGAACAGGATAACGAACGCGATGCTGTACCAGATGGCGATGGTTTTATACTGTTCCCTGGAGGTGGACTTCCGTTTGGCTTTTGCCGAGCCGATGGTGAGGAGTACGATGCTCAGCAGCATCATGGAACTGTGTTCCATGCCGAAAAACCGCATCTCCCGCATTTTTACCGCTGTCCCGAAATTTTCCAGGAAGTACTTCACTACCGGGCTGATAATGTATAGGCAAATGCCGAGTATCAGCTGTATATGCGCGATGGTAACGGTTGCCATGCGCAGCCGCCTGCTGCCTGCGCCGAATGGGCGCGCGCCGAGCCAGCCGCGGTAGGCGTTGATGACAGAGGCTGCCAGGGTGATGACTACCAGCCAGCGTACCAGCGAATGCAGAGCCAAAAGAAAAGAATACATAGGTTTGTTGTTATGGGCCTCAAAAATAATAAAAACATACTAACTGGTATGTTTTTTATGAAAAAATTATTGCAGCGTGTACAGGTATGCTTTTAAGGATTTGAGGTAGGGGGTATAGCAGGATTTACCGAGGATTTTGCCCATGTTGCGGATGCCGGAGTAGCCGCTGACGATGAACAGTCCTGCCTGGCTGCAATTGACATCCTTGCGGATATGGCCGTTTTGTTTGCCTTTGAGGAGGCATTGTTCGATGGCTTCCCGCCATTGTATGACCAGCAGGCCCAAAGCTTCGCTGAAGGAGGCGTTGAGCGGGGCCAGTTCATCGATGAGGTTGACGGCGGGGCAACCGTATTTCACCTGGAATACGGGGCTGAGGAGCAGGGCTTTCATCATGGCGTAGATTTCCGCAACGGGGTCTTCTCCTCGTTGCAGGGGCTCTACCATGGCCATGCGCATGCCGGGGTAGAGTACTTCCCGGATCATGGCCAGCCCCATTTCCTCCTTGTTTTTAAAATGGTAGAAGAAGGCGCCTTTGGTGACGCGGGTGGTAGCGATGATATCGTCGATGCTGGTGGCCTGGAAGCCTTGCACGTAGATGAGTTCCAGCGCTTTTTGGAGAATGGTCAGCCGTGTTTCCTGCGATTTTTTGGCCATTGGATACTAACTGGTATTTTTTTTCGAAGGTAGGAAATTTTGGGGATTATGGGGAAAGATATAAGGGCGGGAGGCGGTGGCGCCGCCTGCCCTTGCAGGGAGTATCCCGGCGGTATGCCGGATATTGGCAGGGTAGCTAAACTTGGTAGTCGTAATGGATAACGCGCATAGGCTTACCGCCGGTGGCGTTGTAAAAGCGCATGGCTTCTGTGTCGCCTTCCATGGCCTGAACAAAGAATTCGCCGATGTTTTCCTGCCGGCAGTAGTCCTTCAGGCCATTGAGCAGCATGCTGCCGAGGCCGCGGCGCTGTTCCGCAGGGTCTACGGCGAGGTCGTACAGGTACACTTCCGCGGTTTCTTCAAAGTAGGAGGGGAGTACATACGCGGTGAGTCCGCCGAGTACTTTGCCGTTTTCATCTTTGGCGGCCATTACGATAAAATCTTTGTTGCTCAGTAGTCGAACCAGGTAATTTTCAGCCGGTAAACTGAATGCTTCCATCTCAAAAACTTCTTCATAGATATGCAGGATGGAGATAAACGCGGGCAGGTCGGCCGCAGTGAGTCGTGAAATTGATACGGACATTGTAATTTTCGTTCTGGCTAAATAGAGATAATTCCTGTTTGTCGCCGGCAAAATTACAATTCTGGCGGAAGGAAATGAAATTGTTTTCGTGGGGTATGGGGGGGATATGGGAAATAATTTCCTGGTGGTGTAGTGGAATTTGGTGTATTGGAATTTGGTGTTTTGGAATTTGGCTCCAGGTGAGATATTACCGGGATTGCAGTTTTTCCTGTTGCCGTAAATGTTCTGCGTGAAGCGTTTGCACGTCTACGGGGCCTTTGCGGCCGGCAAAGGCGTTGTGGCGGATGCCGTCAAAAATGCGGTATTTACCGAGGCCGAGGCGCTGGAAGAAGTACTGGAAGCTTACTTTGAGCACACCGAGTCCGTATATACTGCTGCGGCGGAAGTTGATAGAAGACGCTTCTTTAAAGTAGCGGGTAGGGCAGGTGACTTCCCCGATTTCAAAGCCGGCGTAGAAGATCTGCGCGACCATTTCGTTATCGAATACAAAATCGTCCGAGCATTTTTCGAACGGGATATTTTCCAGCACTTTGCGGTGGAAGGCGCGATAGCCGGTATGGTATTCAGAAAGTTTCTGCCGCATCAGTATGTTTTGAGTGATAGTCAGTAACCTGTTAAATAAATATTTATATAAAGGCATGCCTCCTTTCAGCGCGCCCATACCGAGGATGCGGCTGCCAAACACCACCGGATATACGTTGTTGCCGATGATGGAAGCCATGGCGCCGAGGAGTTGCGGGGTGTACTGGTAATCCGGGTGCAGCATGATCACGATGTCTGCCCCGAGCTCCAATGCTTTCCGGTAGCAGGATTTCTGGTTGCCGCCGTATCCTTTATTTTTTTCATGACGGATGATGTAATGGATGCCGATATGCTGCGCAACGGCCACGGTATTGTCTTTGCTGCAATCGTCCACGAGGATGATGTCATCCACGATCTGTCGGTCTATTTCTTCATACGTGATTTGCAGGGTTTTATCCGCATTATAGGCAGGCAGTACCACTACCACTTTCTGACCATTTATCATAGTAACCGGTTTATAACTTAAATTTAACCTTAGGCACTGCATTGGCTTCGCTCTTAAAATTTTTTCAGTCGTTAACATCTGATTCAGGAACTGCAGGCAGGAAATACTTATTATGCAGTACGATTTCCATATCACAATGACACCATTATGAAAATTCCCGGGATTATCCTACTGTTGGCCAGTTTGTTTGTTTGCCGCCAGGCGGCTGCGCAGGCGCCGGATTGGAGTAACCGTTGCAGCTGGATTATGTTTGCTCATGGAGCAGATACGGCGGCGAGGCCCAGTCCCTATTACCGGAAAGTTTTTACGGTGGATAAGCCGCTGGCATCCGCTACCCTGTATATCACCGCGCATGGCATTTACGAAGCCTGGTTGAATAACCGGAAGATAGGGGAGGATTATTTTGCCCCGGGATGGACGAGTTATGACAAGCGCCTGCAATACCAGGAGTACGACCTGTTGCCGCTGTTGCGCAAGGGTAGCGCGGAGCTGCGTGTAGCCGTTGGCGAAGGCTGGTACCGCGGCCCGTTTGGGGGGCTGATGCAGCGCGATAATTATGGCAGCGATGCGGCGATCATTGCGCTGGTTGTACTGCGGTACAGGGACGGCAGCGTACGGGAAATCCCTACGGACGCTTCCTGGGAAGCAGGTACCGGCCCTGTTTTACAGGCGGATCTTTATGGCGGCATAGTGTATGATGCCAATTTGCAGCCGGGTGGCTGGGCCCCGGTAAAGCTGGCGGAATATAGTAAGGAGGTGCTGGTACCCACCATCGGCAAGGGCGTCCGGAAGCAGGAAAAGTTCCCGGCGCTGAAAGTATTCACTGCGCCGGATGGCAGCCAGCTGGCGGACTTCGGGCAGAACCTCGCGGGCTGGGTAGCGCTGAAAGTAAAAGGCCGCAAAGGGGATACCGTTACCGTGCAGCATGCGGAAGTACTCGATAAGCAAGGGAACTTTTATACCGGCAACCTCCGGGAAGCCAAAGCAACGGATACGTATATACTGAAAGATGGGGAGCAAACCCTGGAACCGATTTTCACCTGGCATG
Organism: Chitinophaga sp. CB10; assembly: GCA_001870995.2. Taxonomy (GTDB): domain Bacteria; phylum Bacteroidota; class Bacteroidia; order Chitinophagales; family Chitinophagaceae; genus Chitinophaga. The sequence goes on along the minus strand of MLAV02000025.1, from coordinate 56,803 downwards.
GCTTCCGCTATGCAAAAATCACCGGCGCAACAGTTAGGCCGGAGCAACTGACTGCGGTGGCGCTGTACACGGAGATGCCGCCAGCGGGTACTTTCAGCTGCTCCAACCCATTATTGAATCAATTACAGCATAATATTACCTGGAGCCTGAAAGGGAACTTCCTGGATATTCCTACGGATTGCCCGCAGCGCAGCGAGCGGCTTGGCTGGACGGGCGATGCGCAGGTCTTTTTCCGCACGGCGGCCTTCAACTTCGATGTAAAGGATTTTTATTTTAAATGGCTGCAGGACCTGGCCGCCGATCAGCGGGATAACGGGTCCGTGCCGCAGCTGATACCCTGGATATACCGCAACCTGCAACCGCCGCGGCGCAATGGTATTGCGGGGTGGAGCGATGCGGCCACGATCATCCCCTGGGAAATGTACCAGGTGTATGGGGATGCGCGCGTACTGGAAAAGCAATACCCCAGCATGAAAGCCTGGGTGGACTATATCGTGAGCGCCAGTAAGGACGGGTTGTGGACGGCCAACGGGTATGGGGACTGGCTCGCTCCTGGCGACTCCACCTCGCTGCCGTATATCGATCAATGTTACTGGGCATACAGCACGCAGCTGCTGGTCAATGCCGCCACGCTGCTGGGTAAGCAGGCGGACGTTGCCGCCTATACGAAACTGCTGCAACAGGTAAAAGATACTTTCGCAGTGCATTACCTCCGCCCCGGAGGGCGTACCATGCCGGATACGCAAACCTCCTATGTACTGGCGCTGGAGCTGGGCATGCTGCCGGATAGCCTGAAACGGCCGGCGGCAGGGCGTTTGGCGGAGCTGGTAAAAGCCAATGGTAATCACCTCGCAACCGGCTTCCTCGGTACGCCGGGATTATTGCATGCGCTCAGCGAGCATGGCGAGCTACAAACGGCGTATGCGCTGCTGCTGCAGGATACCTATCCTTCCTGGTTGTACCCGGTGAAAATGGGCGCTACTACTATTTGGGAAAAATGGAACGCCATACTGCCGGATAGTACGGTGCAGGCTACTTCGTATAACCACTATGCGTATGGCGCGGTGGGCAACTGGTTATATACGGTGGTCGGGGGGATTCAGCCTGGTAGTCCGGGTTACCGGGAAGTGATAATTCGCCCGCAGCCCGGAGGCGGACTTACCTGGGCTAAAGCGGGGTATAGGTCTGCCTATGGGGAGATCAGGTCCGAGTGGGAGCTGCACGGGGAAAAGATCAGGATGAAAGTGCAGGTGCCGCAGGGCTGTGAAGCGCGGGTATATGTGCCCGGGAAGGAGATGGTGAAGGTGAAGGCGGGGAGGTATGAATTTGAGGGCGTGTGGGGGAGATAAGGTGAAATATTACGGAGAGCATAAAGCAATGAGGCTGCAGCAGGGTGGATAATTATTGCCAGATAATTACCGCTGATATGGGCGGCTGTTATTTGCATAAAAGCGGTTAATGGCAGGTTGGCTTTTGAATGTTTTCCATCACCATGCGCCTTAACCGCTTTTATGTAACTATCACGCAGCCACCGGCTCTTTCTTTTTTACCTCTCCCTGCAATTCATTCATATGCAGGCAAAACAGCGCCATCACGATCAGCGGTATAAACTGGTACCGCAATACCACCGGTGTGGCAAAAACGCTAAATCCAAAATTGATTACCACAAACACCGTCGCCAGCCATACACCGGCAAATGACGCATAGGTTCCTTTGTTATGCTTCCTGCCTAAGTACAGGAACGCCACCGATACGAGGAAATAAAAATTCAGCCCGGTGAATAGCAGCCGGTAGAAATAACCCACTATCAGCATGGGCCAGGTGGGAATGCGTTTGAACACCGCCGGGCTTTCCAGCTGGAACCATCGCTGCGGCGAAGGCCACATTTCTTTCTGCCCAAGATTATAGTTAGTAAATTTTTCCAGGTGCGGATTAAAATAATTTTTCGTGTTCAGCCACATGTAATACCGCATAAACGAAAACGGATAATGCCTGATCAGGTACCAGCCGTACTTGTTATACGTAGGGGATACGGAGCCCCATAGTTTGATCAGCCCCAGCGAGGAGCGTTCAAACGGCGGGCCGTAGGCGAAGGAGTAAGGCTTCAATATGGCGTTTTGTACTTTGATGAAGTAAGTGCCGGGCAGTTCTGCCAGTTGCTCATCTGTTGGCGCTACTTTCTTAAAGTATAATTTGGCGTAGCGGTCCAGCGGGCGCAGGTCCGCCGGCAGCTGCGTACTATCCACCCGGATATGGCCATACATATAGAGGGCGTTATTGGCGATCTGCCAGCCGCCAAAAATGGAGAATTCCGGATGGCCGGTAATCTTCTTCGTTTCCTGCTGGGTGTAGTAGATAAAGGGAATGATGAACGCCCAGGGCAATGCAATGCCGAGCAGTTTAAGCGGTAGCCTGTATGCGGTAACAGGTATCGCCAGCAGAGCTACCAGCGGATAGTAAATGGCGGTATAACGGATGGTAAAAGCGATGCCGATCAGTACGCCCTGTATCAGCAGGTACTTCAGTTTCGGCGACCGGAACATCCACATGTACTGGGCAAAAATGATTACGCTCACGGCACAGAATAATGCGTCGCTTAGCACGCAGTTGGCGAGGTAGAGCAGCGCAGGGTTGACGATCAGGAAGATAAAAAAGATGCGTTTATTCCAGCCTTGTAAATCGAGCAGGTATAACGCGGTATAAAACAGGTATAGTAAGGCAGCCTGCAGCACGAGGTATTGCACTGCTACCAGCCACAGGTGCGATGGTGAAACCAGGTGTACGAGGCGCAGGAAAAACGGGTATCCTACGGGCCAGATGTTCACCCGGAGGTGTTCCAGGTTAGTGTCTACATAGTTGGAGGAGTCGGAGATGAAATCCGGAAACGGATACAGCAGCTTAAACACAATGAACTGCACGGCTGTTAACACGAGGGCTGCGAGCAAATACTTTCTGTTGGCAGGGCGGCGAAATACAAAAGCCCCGAAAGGCTCCCGTTCGCGGGTAAGGTAAGGTTGTTGTGAAAGTAGTTGAATAAGGTTCATATGTTGAGGGTTTGGATTGCCGGCGGTTATGGCTAAATATCCGGGTTTGGCGTGCAATGGGGTGGCAGTGGGGATAAATTGTCTTCCAATTGTCAAAAAGAATTTATATCGCTCGCGATATAAATTTTCACCCTACATTTGTGTCGTAAACGATATAAATCTAAACGTCATGGCAAATACACTCTATCAAACAAAATCCACCGTGACCGGTGGCAGAAACGGAAAAGTTCAATCAGAAGACGGCGTCCTGAACCTGGAACTCCGCATACCGAAAGAAATGGGTGGCCCCGGCGGCAGCTATACCAACCCGGAACAGCTGTTCTCCGCAGGTTATGCCGCCTGCTTCGATAGCGCCCTGAATTTTGTAGCCGCGCAACAAAAAATCAAACTGACCGGAACAAGAGTAACCGCCACAGTAGGCCTGGAAAAAGCGGATCCCGGCTTTAAACTCACCGCAGCACTGGATGTTGCCATCATGGGCATCCCCCGCGATCAGGCGCAAAAACTCCTGGAAACCGCGCACCAGGTTTGCCCTTATTCCAATGCATTGCGAAATAACGTAGATGTTAAGTTAACTTTGCTGGAAGAAGAATATTAAAATAATGGAACCTACATTAAAACTTGCCGATCAGATCTGCTTTCCCTTGTATGCCGCCTCCAGGCTAATTACCCGGAAATACACGCCCTACCTGGATCAGCTGGGGCTCAGCTACCCGCAATACCTGGTGATGCTCGTATTATGGGAAACGGACCAGGTGCCGGTAAGTTTTATTGTACAGCAGTTACTGCTTAACACCAACACCGTTACACCATTGCTGCAACGCCTGGAAGCAATGGGCATGCTCACCCGCAAAAAATCCCGGGAAGATGAACGGAAAGTAATCGTTTCCCTCACGGCAAAAGGCCGGAAACTGAAAGAACAAGCGGCGACCATTCCCTCGGAAATGGCCGCCTGCCTGCTTTCTAAAGATATTACCGCGGCGGACCTGGGCGCCCTCGTGCAGACGTTAAATCAGCTGATAGCCACCCTCAACGAGGAAGAAGCGGGATAAATGTGAGCTATGTCACATCCATTGCCGCCGCAATCACTGAACTTTGTACCTTCATATTAAACGAAACGACCTACCATGTTAAACTTCGAACTTTATAATCCCACCAATCTGGTTTTTGGAAAAGGACAGATAGCAAAATTGAAGACATTGGTGCCGCAGGATGCTAAAATCCTCCTGCTCTACGGAGGCGGTAGTATTTTTAAAAATGGCGTGTACGACCAGGTGGCCGCGGCGCTGGAAGGTTTTGATATCACAGAATTTGGTGGCGTAGAACCCAATCCTCACTTCGAAACACTGATGAAAGCAGTGGAAGTGATCAAAGAAAAAAATCTCAACTTCATCCTCGCCGTAGGCGGCGGTTCCGTGATAGATGGCGCGAAATTCGTTTCAGCCGCAGTGAAATTCGATGGCAACCCGATCGATATACTGCAAAAACAGATCCGTATAGTCGATAACGTAGTGCCTTTCGGGACCGTACTCACCCTACCCGCTACCGGCAGCGAAATGAACTCCGGCTCGGTGATCACCATTAAGAGCACGCACGAAAAGCTGTCCTTTGGCGGCAGGGCACTCTTCCCCGTTTTCTCTGTCTGCGACCCGGAAGTCATTATATCTCTCCCGAAAAGACAAATACAGAACGGGGTAATAGACGCGTTTACGCACGTGATGGAGCAATACCTCACTTACCCCGCCGGCGCCCTCCTGCAGGACCGCTTTGCAGAAAGCATCCTGCAGACCCTCGTAGAAGTTGGCCCCGCCGTGGTGGATAACCCGGGCGACTATACGCTGGCCGCCAACTTTATGTGGAGCTGCACCATGGCGCTGAATGGACTCATCCAAAAAGGCGTACCTACCGATTGGGTGACCCACATGATCGGCCACGAACTGACCGCCCTTTACGATATTGACCACGCCAGAACCCTCGCCATCATTGGGCCTAACCTCTACAAAGTAATGTTCGACACTAAAAAGGAAAAGCTGGCGCAATATGGCCGCAGAGTGTGGAATATTCAGGGGGACAATACCGACGATGTGGCCAGACAGGCCATCGATGCTACCATCCGCTTCTTCGATACGATGGGTATGAAAATGCAGTTGTCCGCCTATACCACGGAATACGCCAAAACAGCGGACTTTATCGAAAAACGCTTCACGGAAAGAGGCTGGGTAGCCATGGGAGAAAGAAAGAATATCACGCCGGATAAGGTGAGAGCAATCGTGGAAATGAGCTACTAATCAAATAGGATACATACACGGAAACGGGCAGGGGATAGCATCTCCTGCCCGTTGCTGTTTTTGGCAGGGCGTAAAAGGTAGATGCCAGCATCAACAATTTGCCTGCTCCAGTGTTGATGTTGAAAAACAGCACCAGATGACAAACTTAATCATCGCATCATTTGCCCAGGAGGCGCAGGCGCTCACCGCCTTCAGGAAGCTGACTGAGCTGGAATCCATCGGCGACCTTACCGTTTACGAAAGCATCCTCGTGCAAAAGACCGCCCAGGGCGAAACCGGTATCGTTGAAACGGGCGATTCCACGGAAGGCGTACGTACTTTATCCGGTATGGCGCTGGGCACCCTCGTAGGCGCTTTTGCCGGTCCGGTAGGCATCCTCGGGGGCATGTTGCTGGGCACCATGGGCGGCGCCCTCTGGGAAGCCAACTATTATAATTTCACGGAAGAGTTCAGCAGTAAAGTAGCCGATTCCCTGAAGCCCGGCTACACCGCCCTCATTGCCGAAGTGGATGAAGATAATGAAGTATTTGCCGATACCTATATCAAAAGCCTCGGTGGCACGCTCCTGCGTACGGACGTGGACTTTGAGTATGAAAAGATTGTAGATGAACAGGTAGAGTCGATCGATGAACAAATTGCGGCGGACCGCGCCAAACTCCGCACAGCCGAAGCTGCGGAACGATCCCGTTTCGAAAAGGAAATTGCTGAACTGAAAGAAAAGCGGAAACAGCGTATCGCTGAACTGAAATCCTCCGTTAAGAAGGCTGGCGCCCATACGGAAGCCACCCTCCGGGAAATGAAAGCCACCCGCCTGAAAAGCCGGATCGAACTGTACAAACGGCGTATTGCGATGCTGGAAGCAGAGTTGGGTAAGCTCGGGTGAGCGGTTTTTTTTCTCGCAAAGGGGCGTAAGGAGCAGAGCACGCAAAGGGCCTGCGGCCTGTGCGGATTTTTTTCTCGCAAAGGGGTGTAAGGAGCAGAGCACGCAAAGGGCCTGCGGCTTGTGCGGACTAAAACATTACAACATCCTTTGCGCCCTTATTTTCCCTTATGCCCCTTTGCGAGAAAAAAACCTACTCCACCCACTGCACGCATACCGGGCTTCCCACTTTGATACGTTTGCCCGTGTCCGTTAGCAGCCCCGTTTTTTTATCTACTTTAAATATCACTACATCATTGCTTTCCTGGTGCGCCGCGAGGAGGAAGTTTCCACCCGGATCGAAATTGAAATTCCGCGGCATTACCCCCAGGGTGGACTGAAACCCTATGCTGGTCAGCTTTCCGCTGCTTTTATCCCGTTTGAAAATCGCGAGGCTGTTGGCGTCTCCCCGGTTGGAAGCATATAGGAAATTCCCGTCCGGGGACAGATGGATGTCCGCTGATCCGATTTTTCCCTTGAAATCCGCCGGATGGCTGCTGATGGTTTGCAGCAGCGTGAACCTCCCGTCTGCGTAAGCATACACCAAAACTTCCCCGGATAACTCGGTCATCAGGTAGGCGAATTTTCCACTGGCATCAAACACCAGGTGCCGGGGGCCGCTGCCGGGTTTTACCTGTACAAAAGGCGCAGTGGCCGGCGTGAGTTTGCCGGTACTGGCAGCAAAATTGTAGCACATGATCTTGTCGATTCCAAGGTCATTGACAAACAGGTATTTATTATCGGGAGAAAATATAGCCGCGTGGGCATGCGCTTTCTCCTGGCGATCCGTTACAGGGCCTGTGCCTGCATGCTGCACCCGATCCGCAGCGGCGCCTATGCTGCCATTACTTACCGGAAACACCGCAGCATTGCCGCTGCCATAGTTGGCCACCGCAATGAATTTACCATTCCTGCTGACGGACACATAGCAGGGCCACTGGCCTTCGGAAGGCACTTTGTTGATAAAGCTGAGCCTGCCGCTGGCATGATCAAACGCAAACGAGGAAACGCTGCCGGGGCCACCATCCTCATTGACCGCATATACGAAATGGCGGTCCGGCGATACCGCCAGGTACGATGGGTTGGACGTTGCCGCCTCACTTACTGGCGTAGCTTCCCCGGTTTGGGTATTGAATTTATACACATAAATGCCCTTGCTCTGGCCACTGTTGGTGTAGGTGCCCAGCAACAGGTAAGGCTGATCGGAGGTTTTGTCGGACATATGTTGCTGTTTATGTTTTTGCTGGCCATATATCAGGCCAAAAGGCAGCAAGGCAAATGCTGATAACGTGGCATACCGAAGGAAAAATCTTTTCATCTGATGTGGGCTTGAATTAAATCAGCACCAATTTTAGTGAAAATAAGATAAAGAACAAAAGCCGCAGCTGGCTGTTTTAACAATTAATACTGTAGTTCAGACATTAAAAAAGGAAATTATGATACTAGCACCCAACACACCTGCGCCGGATTTTGAGTTAAATAGCACGCCGGACCAGCGATTGAAGCTCTCGGATTTGAAAGGGAAAAAAGTGATCCTGTCGTTCTACCCGGCGGACTGGAGCCCCGTTTGTTCGGACCAGTTAGCCCTGTACAACGAAACGCTAAACATATTCCGTGAAGCAGGAGCGGAGCTGCTGGGGATTTCGGTGGATAGTAAATGGAGCCACCTGGCATTTTCGCAGGATAGGAAATTTCACTTCCCCCTCCTGGCCGACTTTGAGCCGAAAGGCGCCGTAGCAAAGCAATACGGCGTGTATAACGATAAGACGGGAGAGGCGCACAGGGCGCTCTTCGTCATCGATGAAGACGGGGTGATTCAATGGAGCTATCAATCCCCGGATGGCATCAATCCCGGTGCGGACGGCATCCTCGACGCGCTTGAACAATTAAATAACCGTAAAAACAAATAGCATGGCACATTTAAAAACAGCGGTAGGTAAGGACGATCACAAGCTGGGCAATCCCAACGCATCAAAAGTACTGGTGGAATACGGCGACTACCAGTGTTCCCACTGCGGCATCGCTTTCCCGCACATCAACCGGTTACTGGATAATTACGGCGATGAGATATTGTTCGTATTCAGGAACTTCCCCTTGCAGGAATCGCACCCCGCGGCGATGATGGCCGCACTGGCCGCCGAAGCCGCCGGTAGGCAGGGCAAGTTCTGGGAAATGCATGATATGATTTTCGAACACCAGGACAGCCTGAGCGCTGATACCCTGATCAACCTGGCGGAGAAACTGCACCTGGATATGGAGCAGTTCTCCAACGATTGGCGCAGCCAGGAGCTGCTCAAGCGGGTGGAAGGCGATTTTGAAAGTGGTTTGCGCAGCGGTGTGAATGGCACGCCTACTTTCTTTTTGAATGGCGCCCGTTATGATAATTATGATGAAACGTATGCTTCGCTGGAGCAGATGATGCGGGAGTGATTACCCCTTCAAAAAATCCTCACGGTGAGGGCTAAACGTATCAATCAACACCCCCGCCTCCAAACAAGTACACCCATGCATCACATTCGACGGCATATAACACCCGTCGCCGGCACGGATCACCCGCGTTTCATCGCCAATGGTGAATTCAAAGGCGCCGCTTTCCACATAGGTCACCTGTGTATGCGGATGCTGATGCATGGTACCCACCGCTCCTTTTTCAAATTTCACTTTTACCAGCATCACCCGCTCATCGTATCCGAAGATCTGGCGCTCAATGCCGGGGGACGGCTGTTCCCAGGGTATTTCCTTTTCAAACTGGAAGATCTGGCTTTCTGCTTGCTTACTCATCGATGTGATTCATTTTGGGTAAAATTAATTTAAATATATATTATCTTGTCTGCCTATAATCGGAACATATGCGAAAGAACTTGTTACTATTAGGTATGAGCTGCCTGTTATCTGCCGGAGTAGCCTCCCGCGCAGCAGCGGCAGCACCTGCGGCAACCGTTATGCAGGCAGTGGACAGTAAGGCGCTGATCGGCCGTTGGGACATTACCGTTGATGAAGACGGTAAGCAGCTGCCCAGCTGGCTGGAAGTAAAGCTCAGCGGCACGCGTACCCTGGTGGGATATTTTGTTGGCGCCAGCGGCAGCGCCCGCCCGGTGGCTAAAGTGAACTTTGATAATGGTAAATTCAGCTTTACCATTCCACCGCAGTGGGAGCGGGGCGACCAGGACTTCGTCATCGAAGGTACCGTAGCCAACGAAACCATCAGCGGTACAATCACTACCAGTGAAGGTAAAAAATACAATTATACCGGGAAGAGAGCGCCGCTGCTGGTGCGCGATAAAGCGCCCAAATGGGGCAAGCCTGAAAATCTCTTCAACGGGAAGGACTTAACCGGCTGGAAACCTACCGGCAAAGTGAACCAGTGGATCGTAAAAGATGGCATACTCACCAGCCCTAAATCCGGCTCCAACCTGGTGTCCGAAAAAACGTTCAACGATTTTAAACTGCATGTGGAGTTCAGGTACCAGGCTGGTAGCAACAGCGGCGTGTACCTCCGCGGCCGGTACGAAACCCAGATAGAGGATAGCCCTAAAGGCGCGCATCCTTCCTCCGTATTATTCAGCGGTATCTATGGTTTCCTGGCGCCAAGCGAGATCAACGCGCTGGGCCCGGGCCAGTGGCAGTCGTACGACATTACCCTGATCGGCCGTATGGTAACAGTGGTGGTGAATGGTAAAACCGTCATCTCCAACCAGGAGATACCCGGCATTACCGGCGGCGCGCTGGATAGCGATGAAGGAGCGCCCGGACCAATTTACTTCCAGGGGGATCATGGTCCTATTGAGTTCCGCAAGGTGGTGATAACGCCTGCGTTATAATTCTCTAAAATTATCAGGAGGGTGTATCTGTTACTGGTGGCAGGATGCGGATACACCCTCTTTCATTTAATTATTCATGCGCTGTACAGCTGGCTTGTCCTCATCCTTCCCGCTATACAGCGCACATACTACCCCTTCCTCAACTTATCTAAATCTGCCTCATACAACAATAACCGCTCCTCATGCTCCCGTTGGATTTCCTGCTTAAAACTAAGCCCCAGCTTCTCCAGTAATCGGATAGAGGGCGCATTGTTAGGTAATACAGTGGCATACAACACCGGCTGCCTGCTGTTCGCGATCAGCCCATCCATCACACAGCGGGCCGCCTCAAACGCATAGCCGTTACCGGTGTACTGCGGCAGAAAAGCGTACCCGATGTCCTTATAGGGCAAATACGTCCGCTGGATAAGACTGATCATGCCAATCGGAATGGACGTAGCCTTCAGATACACCACATAATAATCAATATCCGGATTGCCGTTAATACGCTGAATATAAGCCCTGGCATCCAGGATCGTATGTATATGACGCTCTCCTATAAACGTTTTCCACCCATCCGTATTCAGTAACTCCAGGATGAAAGGAGCATGGTGTAAAGTGAGGTCTTTTAGCTGCAGCCGATAGGTATCAGTATTAAAATTCATAGTTATAAGATAAAGATTTTTATTGGCGGAGAGTCTGTTTCCGGCGTTTTAGTGTATAGCTTGATAAGTAAGAAAGTAATTTATAAGTTACATTTAAATGCCTAAATTTACGGATAACCCCTTCATCTAACTAGGTCTGCAGAACTTTTCCCTCCTGTTTTTTTATGTTTTCTGCCTTTCCTGCTTGCATTTCAGAGGGATTAAAAGTAATATTGAAATATATTTCTATTCTCATAAGCAAAACTGGAAACTATGCCTCCCATCTTTTATGGGAGGCTTTTCTTAGCAATCCGAACAAAATTGATTTAGCAAAACGATTTTCCATTTTTCAGGCATTCCAGGGAAATTTTTAATTCCCCGGGGTATAATTATAAATTCTCAAAAAAGCATATTATATTAGCAGCCTGAGAGTCACCCAAAAAAACACGCTCGACATTTCCTTCCAGTAAGGAGCTGTTTTTTTATTGAACCAAAATCAAATCCACGTTGTGACAAAGGTGATTCTCTTACCTCACGTAAGTGCTTTCCGTTTATCTGTCGCGTTGGTTTTTTCGATGAATTCCTCCTAGTAGGGAATGATCGTAAAAAGTCACGTCTTAGAAATTCCATTATTAAGTCAGCCAAAATTTACAGCGTAAACTGTATGCGACACGTAAACACTCTACAGTGCCTGCTATCTCTATTCCTAATTAGTTCTACCGCTTCGCAGGTCAAAGCACAATCCCGAATTATCAGCGGTAGTGTAAAGGATGAAAAGAATACGCCGCTACAAGGCGTAACGGTTAAAATCAGGAACTCCAACCTCGGCGCCACCACCGACAGCAAAGGACACTTCTCCTTTGCCGCCTCCGGCAATCCTGATTCCCTGATCATCACTTTCATAGGATACAATCGCGAGGCCGTCAGCCTTGCCGCTTCCTCTAACTTTAACATCACGCTCGTACCGGCAACAACCGGCCTTACAGACGTTGTGGTGGTAGGCTACGGCCAGCAGAAAAAAGAATCTGTTACGGCAGCCATCTCCACCATCTCCTCCAAAGAACTGGTGCAGTCCCCCGTGGCAAACATCAGTAATGCCCTCGCAGGGCGACTCTCCGGCCTGACCGCCGTGCAAACCAGCGGTAAGCCCGGTGCGGATGCCACCACCCTTTATGTACGCGGGGTAGGTACCTATACCGGCAACACCACCCCACTGGTGATGGTGGACGGCGTTGCGCGCGATTCCTACAACGACATTGATCCGAACGAAATCGAAACGCTCAGCATCCTCAAAGATGCCTCCGCCACCGCCGTGTACGGGGTGCGCGGCGCCAACGGCGTTATCCTTATCACCACCAAACGCGGTAAATCCGGTGCGCCTAAAATCAGCGCATCCGCCCAAACCGCTATCAGCAACTTCGCTGCCATGCCCGATTTCGTAGGGGCGTACGACTACGCCACGCTTAAAAACGAGCAGTCGTTCCAAACCTACTGGGTCAACCACGCCAAAGATGCCGATATCAAAACATGGGACGATTTCGTGAAAAAAAGAGAAGCCAACTGGGTCAAAGAAGCCAACACCTATTTTTCGCCGGAAGATCTCAAGTATTTCCAAAATGCGCATACGCCTACAATCGATGGCAAAACGAATCCCTACTATGATCCGTACTTCCACCCGGACGTAGACTGGAAAAGCCAGATATTTAAAAAGTATGCACAGCAACATCAGGTCAACACCAATATTACCGGCGGTACAAATTCAGTTAAATATTTCGTGTCCTTTGGATACCTCAACCAGGGCGGTATGTTCAATACCGATTACATGCCCTTCTCCAATGAGATGCAGTTTAAAAAGAACCGGTATAACCTTCGCGGCAACTTCGACTTCGATGTCAATAAGGATTTCAGGATATCCCTGGACCTCGGTACGCAATACGTGACCATCACAGGTATGGACAACGATGCCTACATCTGGGAAAAAAGGGTGCTATGGTCTTCCCCGATGTCCTCCCCGGGTATCATCGACGGGAAGTTCCTCATCCCTTATACCCAAAGCACCAACGACCAAACAAACCCGTTGTATGCCATCGCCAACTCCAACAACTATAATATTACCAATAACAGTACGCTCAACTCTACCCTGAAACTTTCCTATAAACTGGACTTCATCACACCCGGTTTATCCGTAAACGCCAGGGGCGCGTATGACAGCTACTTTTCTAGTCGCACCGGCGGTAAAGCCTACCCGGTGCTGTACAACTTCCGCCCGAACCCGAATGGGGACAAGCTGGATCCCATCATCTACCGCGTGACAGACATCCGCCCCAACGAAAGGTGGAGCGACTGGTACAACGGCAAGTGGCGTAAAATCTATACGGAGCTGTCCATCAACTACAACCGCACCTTTGGTAAACATGCAGTAACGGGCCTCCTCCTGGGTAACACGGAAAAACTCCATGATCCCAACCTGGTGCCAGACCTGCCGCATGCCTACCTCGGCCTCGCCGGCAGGGTAACCTACGGCTACGCCGGCCGCTACCTCGCAGAGTTTAACATGGGCTACAACGGTTCTGAGAACTTCCCGGAAGGGCAGCGCTATGGCTTCCTGCCGGCGGTCTCCGCGGGATGGGTGGCGACCAACGAAAACTTTTTCCCAAGGAATGAAATCCTCACCTACCTGAAAATCAGGGGCTCCCTGGGTAAAGTAGGTAACGATAAAATCACCATCCCCAACACCAATACCCAGGCCCGTTACCTCTACCTGCCGGATGCATGGGAATATACCGGCGGCTATAACTTCGGTACGCTTACGGATCGTAACTATATACAAGGCGCAGGGGAAGCTACCCTCGGTAACCCTAACGTCACCTGGGAAACTTCCACCAAAGGCAACATCGGTTTTGAAGCGCGCTTCTTCCACGACAAGCTCTCCATTACCTACGATCACTACAACGAAAAGCGGGTGGATATCCTCTCCTACAAAGGCACCGTACCCGGCGTACTCGCCGCCACGCTGCCGGCCTACAACCTGGGCTCCGTAAGGAACTGGGGCAACGAAGTCGAAATCGGCTACAATGATCGTATAGGCAGCAAGGTTACCTACTGGCTCAAAGGCAACCTCTCCAATACCAAAAATGAAATCCTCTTCAGGGACGAAGCCATCATCCCCGGGCTCGAATACCAGGCCGCTACCGGCCGCCCGATCGGGCAGGGCTCCTGGCTGCAGGCAAACGGCCTGTACACCTCCTGGGGCGAACTCTACAAACTGGATGGCAACGGCAACCCCATCCTGTCCGAACCTATACCCGCCCTCAACAAGCTGGGCAAGTCCTACACTAACGCGGACGGCAATACGGTGTACCAGAAGGACCTGGGCTATGGCGGCGTGCCGCTGCAACCCGGCGAAGTACGCCTTATCGACTACAACGAGGACGGACGAATCGATGAAAAGGATTTCGTAAGGTCAGGCAATACCAGCATCCCTAAGATTACCTATGGCGTTTCCCTGGGCTTCAGCTACCAGGGCTTCGACTTCTCCGTACTCTTCCAGGGCGTTGCCGGTACGGCCAGGTATGCCATGCAAAACCAGCTGCACTTCAATAAACAGGAATCCCTCTTTGATGTGGACCTCAACCGCTTCACCGAAGAGCGCTATAAAAACGGGGAAAAGATCGACTTCCCGATTGCAGGGTACAACATGTCCGGCGCAGCCAATACCTTCTTCCTCATCAACACTTCCTATACCCGTTTGAAGAACATGGAAATAGGTTATACCGTAAAGGCAGACCTGCTCCGCCGCATCGGTATCGGCTCCGCGCGCATCTATGCCAACGGTAACAACCTCGCCACCTGGTGCCCCAAGCCTATCTGGGGCGATCCGGAAAACCTGAACTACATCGGGTATCCTATTACGCGTACCTACAACATCGGTTTAAACGTGAATTTCTAATTTGAAAATGCTGTTAAGTATGAAAAGAATATATATACTGATGCTGATGTTGGCCTGCTGTATAGCCGGCATGCAACTGAGCAGCTGTAAGCGCGACTTCCTCGAGAAACCGAAAGGAGGTACCGTGACGGTGGACACGATTTTCCACACCATGAACCAGGCACAGTATGCAGTAGCGCAGATGTACAACCTCTGCATCAAAAGCGGCTTCCCCGGTAACGATCCCGGCAACTCCCGCCCCGAAATAATCACGGACGCCTTATATATCGTATATCCCGGCTATAACTGGGCCTGCGCTACCATTAATGCCGGCCCCTATAACGGGGGGAATATGTCGCCCTCCGCGAGCATTGATCCCAGCTTCACCGCCCACTACAAAGGCATCCGCCAGGCCAACCTCGTGTACCGTAATATAGACATGGTCACCGACGCCACGGATGAATGGAAGCGCGATGTGAAAGGCCAGGCCGTATTTTGCCGCGCCATGCAGCACTACGAACTGTTTCGCCTCTACGGCGGCATCCCCATCGTAGGCCAGGTGCTCAACAGCGAAAACATGATGGTTAAGCGCAGCAGCCTGCAATCCACAGTGGATAGTATTGTGAAATGGTGCGATGAAGCCGCCTCCCTCATGCCGCCTACCCGCCCTTCGGTAGACTTTGGCCGCGCGACCGCCATTGCGGCGCTGGCGCTGAAAGCCAGGGTGCTGCTCTATGCCGCCAGCCCGGTGTACAACACGCCGCCTGCCATGGCAAACATCGCCAACCAGATCCGGTTTAACGATGCGCGCGACTCCGTACTCGCTTACCCCAGCTATGATAAAGAACGCTGGAACATCGCCGCCAAAGCCAGCAAAGCAGTGATCGACGCGGCCGCCGCCGCTGGTCACGCGCTGATGTACGGCCCTAACAGCAATCCTGTTTCCACTGGCAACAGCTATGATACCTATGGCAACTACCAGCTGATGTACAGCCGCTATGCCAACCAGGAGCTGCTGTTTGTAAACACCTACGCACAGGCCAGTTCCAGCGCAGGCTTCGACTGGAGCCAGTACCTCTCCGCCAAACTCCTGATGCAGTCCTGGGGCGTGAAAAACAACCCGCCGGTAGAGTTCATGGAGCTCTATGAAAAACGGGACGGCACGCCGTTTAAATTCCCGGAAAGCGGTACGGACCTCCCTGCGGACGTGAAAGCCTGGAACCTCGATCCCCGCTTTTATCAAACATTCGCCTACGATGGTATGCTCTATAACAGCGGTAAGGCGGGTATCCTCAATTACTACAAAGCGGGTCCCGGCGTGAGCGCCGGCAACCTTTCCAGCAGCGACGTCGGGCCGGATGGCTATGCATTTGAAACCTACAAGTTCGTGGAGCACCTGGCCACCGGTAATGGTAACGACAGTAAGCATTTCGCCTGGATCATTTTCCGCCTCGGTGAGTTTTACCTCAACTATGCGGAAGCGCTGAACGAATACCAGGGCCCTTCCGCTGAAACGGATTTCTACCTCAACGAAATCCGCAAAAGAGCAGGCATGCCGGAGAAGCATCCCGGCAGCCAGGACGCCTTCCGCACCGCCATCCACAACGAGCGCGCCGTGGAGCTGGCCTACGAAGGGCAGCGTTACAATGACCTGAACCGCTGGATGGAAGCGCATATCAAAGGCAACCTGCTACTGCATGGCATTGCCACCACGGGCAACAAGGTTAACAACGTAATACTCCGCAATTATGAAAAGGTAGTGTTCATGCAACGCCGCTACCCGATGAAGTACTACTACGTTCCATTCCCTTATGCTGAAGTGAGTAAAAACTACCTCGGCGGCGAAGGCTGGGATGGCCAAAACCCTGGATGGTAACAGCATTTGCAACCTTAATTAGAGCCTAACATGAAAAGACAATATATCAGCATATTATCCTTATCCCTGCTGGCCGGATGGAGTCACGCGTACGCACAAACGACGCCTGCGGACACCGTGAAGGTACAGCAGTCAGGAAGCGACAAATTGGTAGACCTGGGCATGCGCAGCGAAAAGCAATGGCGCACCACCGCCGCTACCTATACTATCACCGGCGATGACCTGGCCCGTACCTCCGCGGCCAACCTACTCAATGCCTTGCAGGGCCGCATCCCCGGCCTCACCGTGGTTACCGGGTCCGGGGAGCCCGGCTATGATAACCCCACGCTCTATATCCGCGGCGTCAGCAGCTGGAATGTAGGCGGCAACCGCCTCGCTATATACCTGGACGGATTCCCGGTGGACCTGGGCGCACTCACTCCCTTGTCCGCCTACGAAGTGGAATCAGTCACCATTCTGAAAGATGCCGCCGCCAATGCCATCTACGGCTTACAGGGCGGCACGGGCGTGCTGAGCGTGCGCACCAAAAAAGGATACCAGAGCGAGCGTATTCAAATCACGGCGAACGGCCGCTATTCCGTGATGACGCCTATCCAGCTGCCGCAGGTGATGAACGCGTACGACTATACGCGCCTCTATAACCAGGCCCTTGCAAACGATGGCCTGCCGGCAAAGTATCCTAATCCTGACCTCTACAAAGCCGCCAACGATCCCGTACATCCGAATGTAAACTGGTATGATGAAGTGCTGAAGAAAACCTCCATCCTCCAGGATTATAACCTCACGTTCAGAGGCGGGTCCGACAAGGCCCGGTACTTTGTATTAATGGGTTATACCGATTATTCCGGCATCTATAAAAACGCGGATGCCATTGACGTGGATTACGGCACCAATGCGAAATACAAGCGCATTAACCTCCGCGCCAATGTGGACCTGCAATTGAGCAAGAACCTCTCCGTAGGCGTAAACCTCAGCGGTATCACGGAAGACAGGACTACGCCCAACGGCTTCAGCGCCGCCACCGTGTTCAATAACCTGAGCCGCATCCCGGCTGCGGCCTTCCCCGTGAAGAACCCCGATAATACCTGGGGCACCAACGGCGTGTACGGCTTCAACCCCGTGCAGTTACTGCAACAGAGCGGTTCCTACAACTCGCATGCGCGTAACCTGCAAACGGCGCTGAATATTACCGAGCGCCTCGATCACATCGTAAAAGGCTTATCCCTCAATGGTTTGATATCTTTCAACAACCAGTACACCGGTACCTACCAGAAGATATTTACCGTTAAGTCGGCCGAGCTGCTGAAGGATGTTAATGACCAGGCCATCCTGGACGCCAAGGGAAATTATACCTACAAAACTTTCGGCGCTATCAGCCAAAGCATCAGCGATGGCGGCAACCAGCACTGGCAGCACAATACCGTGCAGGTAGGCGTAAACTATAACCGTGGTTTTGGCGATCATACCTTCTCCGGCGCTGTACAGGCCAGGAGGGAAAACTACACGCACGAAGGGCAGGTATATGCCGTGCGTACCCAGGGGCTGTTCTCTTATCTCACCTATGATTACAAGGGTAAGTACATTGTAGACCTCTCCGGCAGTTACAGCGGCGCGGCGGATTTTGCGCCGGGCAGCCAGTACGGATTTTTCCCCGCTGTGGGCGCAGGCTGGATACTGACCAATGAGCAGTTCCTCCAAAACCAGCAGGTGGTCAACTTCCTGAAGCTGCGCGCTTCCTATGGCAAAACCGGCAATATCAATGAGGACAACCGCTTCCTCTTCGAAAAATGGGCAGTGAGCGGTAACGGCTGGTACACCGGCGCTGATGCCGGCAGCTCCCAGGGAGGCCGGCTGGAAGGGGCCAACCCCAACACGGCGTTTACCTGGGAAGCCAAAACGGCTGTAAACTTTGGCGTGGAAGCGCAGCTGCTGAATAAACTGAGTTTCACGGCGGATGTATTCCACGAAAAGCGGACCGGCATCCTGCAGGCGCCTGCCAATGTGCCTATCTTCACCGGTTTCCGCTTCCAGCGCCTGAACACCGGCGTAGCGGAAAACAAAGGCTTCGAGGCGGCGCTGACCTGGAAGGATAAAGCAGGCGGGTTTGAATACTATGCCGGCGCTACCGGCGCATTTGCCCGGAACAAAATCCTGGAAATGGCGCAGGACGCGCAACCCAATGCTTATCTCTACAACCAGGGCTACCGCATTAACCAAATGCGCGGGCTGCAATGGGCGGGCTTCTACCAGCAAGCCGACTTTGACGCCAACGGCGTGCTGAAGGAAGGCGTGGTAAAAACCAGCTACACCGTGCCTAAGCCGGGCGACCTGAAATTCGTTGACCAGGATGGCAACGGCGTGGTAAATGAATACGACATCGTTCCCATGAAGTTTACCAAACTGCCGGAAATAACGCTGGGCTTTAATCTTGGCTTTAAATACAAAGGGTTTGATATGGATGCATTCCTGCAGGCAGTGATGAACCGCACCATCTCCCTGCTGGACGACGCGTATGACTATACGCATCCGTTTGTCAACAACAACAATATCACCATCTTCTCCAAAAACGCCTGGACGCCGGAAAACGCCGCCACGGCTACTACGCCGCGGCTCTCCACCTTCAATAACGTTAACAACAACGTTAGCTCCGATTTCTGGATGAGGAACGGCAACTTCCTGAAGCTGCGCAGTTTGGAGCTGGGATATACTTTCCCGAAAAAAGGTTTCCTGAAGAAGATGAATACACTCCGCGTATTCCTCATCGGTAACAACCTGTTCACTATCGACAAGCTGGATGATATGGAAGCTGAAAGATTATCAATGGGCTATCCGCTGATGAAATCCTACAGCTTTGGGTTGAATGCCAGATTCTAGTACTGATAAAATTACCAGCAAATGAAAAAGATCACCATCATGATAATGGCAGTGGCAGGACTGTTGATCAGCGCCTGTCAGAAGGATTTTCTGAACGTAAAGAAGATCGATGCCAATATACCTGTAGACTTACTGTATTCCAACTATCCGTACTACCAGAGCGCGGTGTACAACGCCTACTCTTACCTGCCGGATGGTTTGAACAGGTCCATGAACATGGAAGCGGCGTCCGACTTCGCGGAATGCACCAGCGTACTGGACCCTTCCCAGGTTTTCAACCTCGGCATCTGGAACCAGTACAGCAATCCCGATGATGTTTGGAACAACAACTTCCAGGGCATCCGCCAGGCTAACCTGGTGCTGAAGAATAAACCGATGGTAAGCCTGCAATACAAGCTGGACAGGATCATTGGTACGGACAGTACGGATTATAAAAACTCCGTGGCCTGGCTCAATTATTCTGAAGGCGGCATGTATTTCCTGAAAGCGTTTTACTATTTCGAACTGGTGAAACGCTATGGGGGCGTGCCTATTATGGATACGGCGCTGGATTTCAGCAACCCCGGGGGCTACGAAAAAATGCAGCGCAACACCGTGGATGAATGTATCAAATACATTGTAAGCCTGTGCGATAAAGCGGCGAAGATAGTGCCCGTTTCCTCCGGCAATGGTTACGACCAGGGGCTGGTATTGCGCGGCGCCGTGCTGGCGCTTAAATCCAGGGCGTTGTTGTATGGCGCCAGCCCGCTTTTCAAAGAGGCCGGTTCCACCGCCACCTGGGAAGCCGCTGCGGCCGCAGCCAACGAGGTCATTGCACTCAAGGTGTACTCCCTGGAAAACAACTATAAAACCATTTTTGGCGCCAGCAATGTGAGTTCCAAAGAAGCGATCTTTTATAAGCGGTACGGCGCTACCAACTTCTTTGAATTTGCAAACTACCCGATCGCCTTCCAGGGCAGCAACGGGAATAGTTTGACGCCCACGCAAAACTATGCGGACGAGTTTGAGGTGGTGACCCGCGACGGCGCCGGCAATCCGCTCAGCGCCGAGCCTTTCAGCTGGAACAATCCAACCCATAGGGCAAACCCCTATGCCAATCGCGATCCCCGGCTGGATTCCACCACCTATCACAACGGCTCCCGCTTTGTAGGATTCGCCACCAGTACCATCGAAACGTTCACCGGCGGTTCCAGCGGCTTACCGAAGCAGAATGCCTCCAAAACCGGCTATTACCTGGCTAAATACGTAAACCCTGCGATCAACCTGAACAACGGCGGCTCCGGTACCACCACGGCGCATGCGTATATGTATTTCCGTTATGCGGAAGTATTGCTGAACTATGCAGAAGCCATGTTCAACGCCTATGGCGCTACCGGCGATCCGCAGGGCTATGGCATGACGGCCCTGCAGGCCATCAACGCCGTGCGCAGCCGTTCCAGCGTTAAGATGCCGCCTTATACGGCAGGCAACCTGACGACAGCCGCTATTCAGCATGAGCGCGCGGTGGAACTGGGCCTGGAAGGGCACCGCTTCTGGGATGTGCGCCGTTACAAAAAAGGAGTGGAGTTATTCAACGCGCCGGTGTACAGGATCCTGATCACGAAAAACGGGAATGCGTTTACCTATGAGCGGGTGAAGCTGGAAGACCGGGTGTACCAGGCTAAAATGGACTGGTATCCGATTCCCCAGGCGGAAATTACCCGTACCGGCTGGAAGCAGAATGATGGCTGGGGACAATAAACTTTTTGTTGATTTGTACCGATATATGTAAAGGATAGGTCCCGCGTCTGCGGGACCTTTTTTTATGAGTGCTGTCAATTAAATATTCGGATCGGATGGCGATAAAAATTTAAATGCCGGCGTATTCACAAAGGATGCCACGGCATTGCCCGCATAGGTTTCTCCTTTCGTCAGCTTCAATTTTTTCACGGGCGCTTTTTCCCGGAAATCCACATCTTTAAAATTCACCCAGAAGGTATTGGGCGTAAGCGCCGTTTCAAAGAAGTACACCAGGTTCTTCTGGTCCGAAACGCAGCGCCAGCGCGTGGTAGAGATGTTGGGCTGATTTTCCGTACTGATGCCGTAAGGCACGGAACAGTTGCGTACCACGCTGAATACACTGGCCACGCCTACCCGCTGATCCGCCGTTTTCGGAATGGCATCGATGTAGAAGGACGCGCGCACAAAGCGGTCCGCCGCTCGGTTGGTACCCGGCAGCATGGTAGTGCCGCCAATTTCCTTCCAGTATTCATTTAGGGCCAGTTGTTTATCGAAGGTGGGAGAGTTGGTCATCACGTTATAGGCCGGATCCTCATGGATAACCAGTTTCCCGTTGAGGTATTCCAGTACGGCGTTATCGCCGGTGGCGTCGGAAATGGAGAGGTGCAGGGTGGCAAGGCGGTCTTCCCCCGGCGTTTTATCCGTTACGATCATGAACTGCTCTTTGCGCATTTCTGCCACGGCTTCTTTCACGGTGGCAAAGTTGTCCAGCATGTATTGCACCCATCCGGCAATCGACAGGCCGGGCTTGGATTTATCCCATTTCGGATATTCGGATTCCACCAGCCAGAGGAGGTTGGCCACAAACCCTTTTTCATTCATACCATCCGTGCTGCAGATGTCGTAAGCCGCAGCTACCACGCTGCCATATTTGGATTTCCATTTGATGGTATTGGCGCCGGTAGCCCCGTCCCGGTTGATGCCGCGGGGAAATATCCAGAGGTTTGTTTCAATATCGTTTTTCCAGTCCATGGACCTCCCCGTGAGGATGAGGCCATCCAGGCCCTTGTACATGACGCGGGTGCAGGCATTGCCGGGCCGCGTGAAACCGAGGAAGCCAGCCAGTACCAGGGCAAAAATGCCGGTTTTCATAAGTTTTCTGATCATAAAGCAATGTTTTGGACTGCTTTATGAACACCTTAACCGGCAAATAGTTGCGCTGCGCAGTAATTTGCCACGCGCCGGCAGTGTACGCGCCACGCGTGGCGGATCGGTTTACAGTATCAGGTTAATGGAAAATACGCCCAGGTTAATATCATCGGTCGTTACTGTTTTGGTGGCGGTAGTTTGCAGGCTGGTGCCCAGCACCGTGCCGGCTACAGTAATGATATCTCCCGGCTCGCACTGGAACTCCAGCGGCACTTGCTCATTATTAAAGCACAGCACCGGCACAAAGGTGGCGACAGGTTGGTTTTGGCGGGACATATGCACGTAGGTATTGCTGATCAGGAGTTGCCCCGCGAGCGAGCATACATTTTGCGGCAGCCCCAGGAGCGAAATCACGTTTACCCGGATCAGCACCGGCGAGAGGCGCTTTGCCGGCGCGCAGCCGGAGAAGGTTTTGCTCAGGTACCACAGGCTGCCGGAATGGTTACCGGTAACAGCGTTAGCGGAGGGCATGGCCAGGCAAAGGAATGCCCCGAAAAACAAGGTCTGGATTCTTTTCATAGTCTTCATTTTGAGGGTTTGTATAATGAAATTTTTTTGAGAGAAAATTTACCGTTACCATGCAAAACCGTCCCGTCGTGGCTGGCCTGCCTACTCCGGCACTGCCTCCAGCAACAGCCCCACCATATCGCCCACCGCCTTACCGTCAATCCATCGCACTACCGCTACCAGCTGGTGTTCCGGGTCCACGTAAATAATATTGGCGCCGTTACCTATATGGATAAACGAAGAGGCAGGGGCCTTTGGCGCCAGCTTACGATCGGTGTTTAAAAACCAGTTCATATAGCCGTAACCGTTATTCGCTTTGGTAGGCGTGAGGGATTGGGTGATCCATTCGTCGGATAGCAGCCGGCGCCCGTTCCAGACGCCCCGGTGCAGGGTGAGCAGGCCAAAGCGCGCCATATCGTACGCATTGATGTACATGCCGCCGCCCCAGTGGCCGCCGCCGCTGACGGATTGCACCGGCTGCCCGTCCAGGATGATCCAGGCGTTGTGGTAGCCCATCCACCGCCAGGTGTTGGATGCGCCGATGGGGTCCATGATGGCGGTTTTCAATACCTGTGGCAGCGGCTTGCGCCAGACGCTGGTGGCTGCGAGGGCAAGGGCGTTTACCCGCACGTCGTTGTATTTCCATACGGCGCCGGGCGTATGCCTGGCGCGGTTCTTCCAGGTGGCGAAGTTGCTGTCCGGCCGGTCCGCCCAGTCAGGCTTGCCCCACAGCGTGCCCTCCCAGTCGCTCGTTTGGCGCAGCATCACTTCCCAGGTGAGGGTACGGTTATGCGGAGAGGCAAACGGCGTTATCACTTCGGACGGCTGCCCGGGATGATAGACTTCTATTGGCGGCATATAACGGGCTACGGTGTCGGTTACACGCCGGATCAAACCGCTGTCTACCGCAACGCCTACCACGGCTGATAAAAAACTTTTCGTAACGCTGTTCGTAATATCCACGCGGGAGGGCTGCCCCCATTCCGCCACGATGTAGCCTTTGTAAATAATGATCCCTGAAGGGTCCGCCCGGTCGATCAGCGTGCCCACCGGCTCGCTGTACGGCTCTTTGCCGAAGGATTGCCATTGAGCGGAGTCCATATTCCTGCTTTGTTTGGACTCATGCGCGATGGCGTATTGAATGGCGGCATGCAGCTTTTCCGGCCGTAACCCCATAGC
Organism: Chitinophaga sp. CB10; assembly: GCA_001870995.2. Taxonomy (GTDB): domain Bacteria; phylum Bacteroidota; class Bacteroidia; order Chitinophagales; family Chitinophagaceae; genus Chitinophaga. The sequence goes on along the minus strand of MLAV02000025.1, from coordinate 32,816 downwards.
GGCAGGCGTTTTATGCTCCCAGGCTCCGGGAGGAGGGAAATAGGGCCCTGGCAGATTGTGTTGCGCCTGTGTAGCGAGGACGGGAAACAGCAGGCAGTGCAGGATTAATTTCTTCATACCTAAAAATAAAAGAATGTTAAACGCAAAACAAGTGAGCGGACCTCAGCCATTTTTAATCAGGTGATTTTTTTGTATTATTAATCCTTAACTATCCATTCCACATTATGAACTCAAGACGCAGTTTTATTCAGAAAGTCGCGCTGACGGCCGCCGGCTTACCCTTACTCCGCTTCCAGTCGCTGGCCGCGCCGCCCGCAGCAGAGGAGCCCGTACTACGCGTGGCGCTCATGGGCCTCGGCGGCTATGCGAATCGTGTAGCGGACGCCATGAAGGCCTGTAAAAAAGCAAAGCTCGTAGGCGCTATCAGCGGTACGCCGGCAAAGCTGACGGACTGGCAGCAACGCTTCGGCATCCCGGAAAAAAATTGCTACAATTACGAGAACTACGACCAGATTAAAAATAACCCGGACATCGACGTGGTGTACATCACCACGCCCAACGCCCTGCACCATCCGCAGGTACTGCGTGTAGCCGCTGCCGGTAAACATGTGATCTGCGAAAAGCCGATGGCGCTCAACGCAAAGCAAGGCCAGGAAATGGTTGACGCCTGTAAGAAGGCGGGCGTACACCTCCTCGTAGGCTACCGCATGCACTTTGAACCCAAGACGCTGGAAGTGATCGGGATGCGCAACCGCGGGGAATTCGGGAAGATATTCTTCTTCCAGGGGCAATGCGGTTTTCGTATAGGCGACCCCACCCAGTGGCGGCTCAACAGGGAACTGGCCGGCGGCGGTTCCATGATGGACATCGGCATTTACGCCGTAAACGGCGCCCGCTATATGGTGGGGGAAGAGCCCATCTGGGTCACCGCGCAGGAAGTGAAAACCGATCCCATGAAGTTCAAACCCGGGGTGGATGAAACTATCCAGTTCCAACTGGGCTTCCCCAGCGGGGCAGTCGCCTCCTGCCTCTCTACCTACAACATGAATTACCTCGACCGCTTTTACCTCAACGGGGAAAAAGGCTTCGCGGAAATGCAGCCCTCTACCGGCTACGGGCCTATTAAAGGCCGCACCAACAAAGGGGAACTGACCGCGCCGCATCAAACCCATCAAACCATCCAGATGGAAGAAATGGCCGATATTATCCTGCGCGGTAAACAACCGCTGATCCCCGTGAATGGAGAAGAAGGCGTGAAGGACCTGAAGATTATTGACGCCGTGTACGCGGCGGTGAAGAGCGGAGGGAAGGTGCCGCTGAAATTAGTATAATTTTTAAATTATTGAATATCAGTAAGTAGTGAAAATGCTTTCCAGATAGTTTGAATTCAAACAGTTTTAATCTTAACTTTGTGCTGCAAATTCAGACAACATCATGGAACAGCAGCTTCCTTCGCTTGTAGAATACGGCAGCAGGCGGGCGATCATCACCATCACTGCCGTAGTTTGTGCCTTACTGGAAATTATAGACACTACGATTGTAAACGTTGCCCTGCCGGATATGCGCGGCAGCCTGGGCGCTACCCTCAACGAGGTGAGTTGGGTGATCACCGCTTATTCCCTCGCCAACGTGATCATTGTGCCGATGACCAGCTGGCTCTCCCAGCAGTTTGGCCGGCGGAATTACTTCGCCGCATCGGTTATCATTTTTACCATCTGTTCATTTTTGTGCGGTAATGCTACCAATATCTGGGAGCTGGTACTGTTTCGCTTTGTGCAGGGCCTGGGCGGCGGCGCGCTGCTCGTAACATCCCAAACGATTATTACGGAAAGCTGGCCGACGGAAAAACGGGCTACTGCCCAGGCCATCTATACGCTGGGCGTGATCGTAGGGCCTACCCTGGGGCCGCCCCTCGGTGGTTATATCATCGACAACTACGCCTGGCCATATATTTTTTACATCAACATTCCCGTGGGCATCATTGCCGCGCTGCTGACGCTGCAGTATGTAAGGAGTCCGCAATACGAAAAGAAACGCAGTGTGAACGAGGTGGACTGGCTCGGCATCTTCCTGCTCACCGTGGGCATCGGCTCCCTGCAGTTTGTGCTGGAAAAAGGGCAGGAGGAGGATTGGTTCAGCAGCTCCCTGATCGTAGTACTGTCCGTACTGGCGGTATTCGGCATCTTCTTCTTCATCTGGCGGCAATGGGTGTACGCGCATCCCATCGTGGAGCTGCGGGTGCTGCGCAACGGGAATCTTCGTATAGGCGTCATGTTATCCTTTATCATGGGCTTCGGGCTCTTTGGCTCCACATTTGTGATCCCGTTGTACACGCAGTCGCTCCTGGGATGGACGGCCCAGCAATCCGGTATGCTGCAGCTGCCCAGCACCATTTTCGTAGCCGTGATGATGCCGGTGGTGGCGGTGCTGATTCAGCGGGGCGTGCCGCAGAAGTACCTTATTGCCGTAGGGATGACGGTATTCTTTATATTCAGTTTGCTTTCCTATAAAATAATCGGACCGGATACCAGCGCCGGGGATTTCTTCTGGGTACTGATCATCCGCGGGTTTGGACTGGGATTATTGTCCGTACCCGTCAGCACCATGTCCCTCTCCACGCTGAAAGGCAAGGAAATTGGCCAGGGTGCGGCGTTTTCAGGGATGATGCGGCAACTCGGCGGGGCGTTCGGGGTGGCGTTGATTTCCACCTTCGTTACCCGGCAAACGGACTATCACCGCGCTACGCTGGTGGAGCACCTGGACGTGAATAACCCGGACGTGGTGAACCGCATTGCGCAAACTGCGGCGAGCTTCCGGGCCAGGGGGATGGACGTGGGGCTGGCGCAGCAAAAGGCGTATGCCCTGATGGATGCCGGGGTGATGAAACAGGCCACCATCCTGTCGTACATGGACGTATTCCTTTGGGTGGGCGTGATGTTCCTCGTTTGCGTGCCTTTTGTGCTACTGTTTGTGAAGTCCACCAAAAGTAAAGTGAACCTCTCGGATGCCGCCCACTAATTTTTCCGGCGTGTGGCCGAATACAATATATTTGTTGATATGGAACCTACAAAAAACTTAACGGAGCTGGCCCGTGACCTGTGGCGCGAAATGGCGGAGATGCGCAATTCGCTGCGGCAGTACGTGCATGTAAAGATTAAGGAAAACAACTGGGACATCAGCATGGAGCTGGTGGAAATCCTCGGGCTGGTGTACCGGCGGGGAGGGCTCAACCAGCAGGAGATCGCAGATATTATTGTAAAGGATAAATCCAGCATGACCTACCTGATCGACAACCTGGTGAAAAAAGGGTTGGCGGAAAGAACGGAGGATCAGCGCGACCGCAGGAATAAACTGATTTATATTACGGAGAAGGGGAAGTTGCTGATGGAAAAATTAAATCCCTGGGTAACGGAGATGTATGAAAAAGCTACCCGGGAATTACAGACCAAGGATGTGCTGAATGCCCTCTCTGTAGCCCGTAAAATGAACGAAAATCTGAAGCAATTATAACGATGAAAACATTACTGATACCCGTAGACGCCAATACTACCGATTTTGCGCTGATAGATTTTGCAGCGGCCTGGGCAACGCAGTACAAATATGAACGGGTGGTGCTGTTACAATCGCTGTACGAAAATGTGTTCAGCACCATGGCCATGTCCGCCGACTACGTGGCGGTCAACCCGGACAATATTTCCGACTGGCGGGAAGATGTGATGTGGAAACTGAACGACCTGGCGCAGGCCCTGCAAAAGAAGCTGGGGGAAAGCGTGGACGTGAAAATGGCCTGGAGCGAAGAGCCGCTGCTGCGCGCCATTGCGTGGGCCGTCAGGGAAGATGCGCCCCAGCTGATCCTGCTGCAAAATAAAAATAGCGACGACCCCATCAGCGCATTGCTGATAGCCATTGCCCGGACCAGCCCCGTAAGGTTGCTGGTGGTGCCCGCCGGCATGGCTTATCAGCCTGTTACGAAAGCGCTCATCCCGGTGGACTTCAAAGCGTTCAAAACCCTGGATAAGATGCAGACTTTCCAGCAATCGCCCCTCTGGGTGCCGGAGGAGCTGATTGTGCTCAACGTGGATCCCCAGCAGCATTACTTACAGCCCTCGCCGGAGTTCAATACGGCTGTCAATACCGTCAAGACGTATTTGGAACGGTATAATTACCGCATTGAGTACAGCAGCGACAATGACATTATCAGCGCCATTGTGGATTATGCGGATCATCACCAGGTAAGCCTGATTGTAGCATTGCCGGGTAAGCACAGTTTCCTGTACTCGCTGACGCATAAAAGTATTTCGGAGGGGATTTACAAGGCGGCCAGGCTGCCGGTTATGATCCTGAAGTGATTTTGGGGGAACAAGGGATGAAATACCATACATGTTCCAAAAAAGTGTCCTGGTAGAGAAAACAGGACGGGTACTTGTCGTCTTGAGCAAATAGAGTCGTCACTGGATGTACGAGTTCGTAGAGTCATTAGCGTTATACAAAACTAATAGCCGCGGCAATTTTACGGCAGGGTGAAAACACCCTTTTTGCACGGGGGAAAATCACCTGTTTGGGGGCGGGGCCTGGGATCCTGTTATTTCCCCCGGTCCCCGGTGGCCCTGCCAGGAAATTTTCAGCACTTTTTAAGGTGGGCAAACCAAAAAAATCCCCACATTTGCACCCACAATTGCTAGTAGTTTCCATAATATTTATTCCATGAGGTTCCTCTTACCTTTCCTTGCCGGCCTGCTGACGGCCGCCGGCAGCTATGCCCAATCAGACGTTGTGCTGAAGAAAAAAACCGTAGGTGATACCGTACTGCTGCCCGCCAGGGACCTCGTTCTCCCGGATCCCTTCCATGGGGAAAAAGCCCTGGAGGCGCTGTTTCCCGGACGACACTACAATCTCTCCACCGCCGCCTATAAAAATGAAATGATCAACTGGACCTGCCCTACCTGTAAGGCAGTGACTTACCCGGATGCCAATGAGGACGAAGTGCTGCCCTTCCCCTATAAGAACGGGGTGGCCACGCGCCTGATCAACACCATGGACTTCCGGGACTCCACGGGGATGCAGTACAAAGTGATCAGCTTTAACCACTCCGAGTTTGAGGAAGACGGCTTCCAGACCTCCCGCTTTACGGGCGGCCTGCTCGGCCTGGCCAAATTTGTGAAGACGGATGCCGGCTGGAAGTTGCGGATGTATGCCCCCGCCATCAAAGCCTATGGCGCGTTTAGTCAATGCCCTACGCCTAAAGCCCTGCTGATCGGGCAGGACCAGTATGCGTTTGTGATCAAACACAGCAACGGCCCTGGTGGCGGACCTTTCTACAGCACCCTGTATATGATTGCCGGCATCAATGGTACTTACCAGCAGATCATGGCGGCCTTTGCGACGGAGAAGAGCGGCGGCGATCCGGAGGAAGGGGACCTGAGTAAATGGACCAGCACCTATGCCGTGCCGGCCAGCGATAAAAAGTATTTCAGGGATATCGTGATCACGACGAAAGGAAACTATGATACGGCGGACCTGGAAGGATTTCCGCAGGAAGTAGCCAGCCAGTTGAAGAAGAGTAAGAAGTCAGGGAAGTTTGTGATGGTGCAGCGCTATGTTTATAAAGGCGCGAAAGGGTATGAGCTGCAACCTGGCATACAGGTAAAGGTGAATTGATGAGATGATGGCGGCGCGTAACTGGCCCGGCCGGGTGCGCGCTGCGGAAGTTATTGGATGGCTGCGATTTCCATTGATGCCGCAAGCGCCTGTTATTTAACGGCTGCATGGATTTACTGCGATTTTCACCCCCGGTTATTTAATATCTACCCCTATTCCCACCTGTATCTGCTGCGATTTCCATTGATACCGGTCGTCAATCCCGTTGATATTGGAAAGCCCCTGTACAAACCGCCCATAGAAATGCACCGGCTGCACGTTCAGGGTCAACCCGGCGGATAACCCGAAATTGCTGCGTTTGAACGCATCGCGGTTGTACATCAGCAGGTCCTCATTGCTGTAAAAAAGGATGCTGTATTCAGGCCCCGCATTAAGGGTGAAATAACGGTTAAGGTTATACTTTAACAACAGGGGGATGGTCACATAGCCCAGTTGAACCTTTGCGCTCCCCTCGGGGTTGTTATTGCTGATGTATTTGGCGCTGAAGTTGGCATCGCGGGTAGCGTTGGCCTGCGAGTACTGCAGCTCCGCCTGCACGCCCACTTTCCGGTTGAAGTCCCAGGAGCTGAGCAACCCCAGCTGGATACCGGGTTTGTAGCCCGGCTTGATGCCTTCGCCGGTAATCTTGAACAGGTTTGCGCCCGCCTTGGCGCCGAAATGCAACCCCTGGCCATAGGCATGCAGGCATCCTGCCAGCAGCAACAAGGGTAAGATCATCCGCTTACTCATACAATGGGTGTTTTTAACAGGAATTCTTGTTGCCAACATACCAACTGTAACGGATTATTGAAGGTACAAATAGACCATCCGGGATTTTTTAGCTATTACCGGCGTAATTCCCTCGTCCGGTTTTTTGCTATCTTTAAAATTGCAATAAAGTAATAAACACAGACTTATGATAGCATTTTTAGGAATGGGCCTTTTGGGTTCCAATTTCGTGAAAGCCTTACGTAGAAGAGGAGAGGACGTGCAGGTATGGAACCGCACGGCCTCCAAAGCAAAAGCATTGGAAGCAGATGGCGCGGTAGCCTTCGAACAGGTGGCGGATGCCGTGCGCGGCGCTGACCGTGTACACATCGTCGTGAAGGACGATGCCGCAGTGGACGAAGTGCTAGCCAGCGCCCTGCCGGGATTACAACCGGGGGCCATCATCGTGGACCACACTACCACCAGCCGGGAAGGCGCTATTAAACGCACGGCCGACTGGCAGGCGAAAGGTTTTACCTACCTGCATGCGCCGGTATTTATGGGCCCTGCCAACGCGCTGGAAGGCAGCGGGTTTATGCTGCTCTCCGGGGACCAGTCCCTCATTGCCAAAATGGAACCGCTGCTGGCGCCCATGACCGGGAAGCTCTTAAACCTCGGGGAGGAAACAGGCCGCGCTGCCAGCCTGAAACTGATCGGTAACCTCTTCCTCGTTACCTTCACCGCCGGCCTGGCAGATACCTTTGCGCTGGCCAAAGCGCTGGAAGTGCCGGTAGATGCGGTGGCTGAACTGTTTAAAGTATGGAACCCCGCGAACACGCTGCCTACGCGAATCCAGCGTATGACCGGCGGCGATTACAGTCAGCCTTCCTGGGAACTGAACATGGCCCGCAAGGATACCGGCCTGTTCATGCAGGAAGCGGCGCAGGCAGGCGTGCCGCTGAATATTATTCCTACTATCGCCCAGGTGATGGATCAGTGGATCGCCAAAGGCCATGGCAACCAGGACTGGACAATCATCGGCAGCGGCGCAGTAAAATAAACATCACATGTTAGCATCATTTATTCAGCACATCTCGCTGGTATTTGTCATACTCCTGTTGATAATGCTGGCGGGACGGCTGAAAATAGCATATCCTATTGTCCTTTGCATCGGCGGACTGGTACTCAGTACCATGAAGGCCATGCCTTCCATAGAGATCAACCCCGAACTGATCCTCCTGATCTTTCTGCCGCCGTTGCTGTACGAGGCCGCCTGGTACACTTCCTGGAAGGATTTCTGGCGATGGCGCCGGATCATTTTCAGCTTTGCATTCCTGATCGTGATTGTGACGGCGAGTATGGTGGCGGTGGTATCCTACGCGCTGATCCCCGGCTTTACGCTGGCGCTGGGCTTCCTGCTTGGCGGCATCGTATCGCCGCCGGATGCCGTATCGGCTACCACCATCCTCAAGAACGTCCGGGTGCCGAAGGCGCTCAGCTCCATCCTGGAAGGGGAAAGTTTATTGAACGATGCCAGCTCCCTGATCATCATGCGGTTTGCCATGCTGGCCGTTACCACGGGGCAGTTTGTATTTTATAAAGCTGCCGGCAGTTTTGTAGTGGTGATTGTGGCGGGCGTGGCAATCGGCTTGCTGATCGGCGGCATTTATTACGTCATCCACCGCTGGCTGCCTACGACCACGCAGATAGATATTGTGCTCACGCTCACGGCGCCGTATGTGATGTATATCACGGCAGAGCAGTTTCACGGGTCCGGCGTGCTGGCAGTGGTTTCCGGCGGGTTATTCCTCTCTTCCCGGAGCCATTTGTTTTTATCCAACAGGAGCCGTATAGCCGGCACCGAGGTATGGGCTACGCTGGTGTTTATATTGAACGGGCTTGTATTTATGCTCATCGGGCTGGCATTGCCGGTCATCGTTAAGGAGCTGGGTACCCGCAGCGTGGGCGAAGCGATAAAATACGGCGTGATCATCACCCTGGTGCTCATCGTAGGGCGATTGCTTTGCACGCTCGGCGCATCCGCGTTTACGGTATTTGCCAGCAAATATATTACCACGGCTAGTAACCGCCCGGGCTGGAGAGGGCCTATTGTAATAGGCTGGGCGGGCATGCGCGGCGTAGTGTCGCTGGCGGCGGCCTTGTCCATCCCCGTGATGATGGATAACGGGCTGCGGTTTCCGCAACGTAACCTGATCCTGTTTATAACATTTACGGTTATACTCCTGACGCTCGTGGTACAGGGGCTTACCCTGCCCTGGATCATCCGGCTCACCAACCCGGAGGACGAGGACCATGCCTTGCCTCTCAAAGAGCAGGAAGCGAGCGTGCGCAAGCACTTGTTGCAGCGCAGCATGCAGTTCCTGGACAGCTATCACAGTGAAGCTATTCAGAATAATAATGTCGTGAACACGCTGCGGGAGGAACTGCGGGAGCTGCACCTGCTTACGAACCGGGAAGCCGGCTCCGTGCGGGATAGAGAGCAGTACCTGACCATTTCCCTGGAGTTGATAGAACATCAGCGGGAAGTGCTAAAGGAGTTAAATAAGGACCTGGCGATGGACAGTGAGGTGATCCGGAAGTTCCATGAATTGCTGGATGTAGAGGAGGAGAAGCTGAGGTTGCAGTTTGAAATAGGATAAGATTTTAGCGCAGGGAGCGGGGGGCTCCCTGCGGATTTTGTGGAGGTGGGCATTTGCAGGACTTTCTTTTTTGCCTCCGGTGCGTAGGTTTTTTGGAAAATGCTTGAGTACTTTTTTCTGCTGGGATATTACAGTTTTTCCACGTTGCCTTCTTCTGCTATCTCAGCAGTTCCGCGTTGCCGGCTTTAATGACGATTGTATGTTTCCCCGCCTGCCTCAATTCAATTTCCTTGTTAAGTGTAACCCTGGCCGTTGTATTTACCGGCAGCCCTACCGTCAGTAAAATATCCTTCCCTTTTCTTTTCCAGTCTATAGTTACAGGGCCATAAAGGCTCTGGTAGGTGCAGCTTACGCTGTTTAATCCATTAGGAAATTTTGGGGAGAAAAGAATATGGCTAAAGCCGGGCGCCGTCTCGTCCGGTTTGATACCTGCAAGTGTGCGGTATGCCCAGGCCCCAATTTCGCCGAACATGATATGGTTGCGCGAGAGGTCCGATTTGGCATTAATCGGCCAGTTTTCATACAGGGTCGTTGCGCCATTTTTAATCCACCAACCCCAGGAAGGTTCTTTATCGGATGTTGCCAGCTGGTAGGCAAGGTCGACATAGCCGTTATCGCTGAGCGCATTGAGGATGGTTTTAGTGCCCAGGAGTCCAACATCCAGCTTCAGGCCGTCGGCCTTTACGCGCGCTGCCAGCGCAGCGGCCACCTTGCTGCGGAGGGAGTCCGGCACGAGGTTCCAGTGCAGGGCAACAGACTGCTCGGTCTGGAAGCCTTTATCGTATATGCCTGACTGTGGATCCAGGAATTTCCTGTTGAAAGCATCTTTAATGAACGCCGCCAGTTGGCTGTAGTGGCGGTAATCTTCTCCATACCCCAACAACTTAGCCGTTTTGGCAAGGATGGTTACATCCGTAAAGTAGTAAGCCGTGGATGTAAAGAGCACCGGTGTGACGGATTTAACCGGCACCCAGTCGCCGAGTCCCCACGGGCAGAGGCCATCCGGGCTCCTGGCTGTAAGCTGGTCCACATACCGTTTCATCGCAGGGTAGCAGCGGGCCAATGCCGTGGTATCGCCGTAGAAGAGGTAGAGGTTCCACGGGATGATGGCAATGGTGCTGGTCCAGTCGGGTCCGTTGCCCCATTCATAGCCCCAGCCGCCGGTAGGGATGATGGAGGGGAGTACGCCGTTGGGCTGTTGTTCATCCAGGTGGTCGTTCAACCATTTTTCATACACGGTGATACCGTCGAAGTTATAGAGCCCTGTTTCGGATGCGATATGTGCGTCGCCGGTCCACCCGTTCTTTTCCCGCTGCGGGCAATCCGTCGGATAGCCGTAGAGGTTAGAGAGGTAGGAGTTGTTGGTGGCGGCCAGGATTTTATTCAGCAGGGTATCGGACGATTCAAAGCTGCCGGTAGGCGCAACGTTACTGTGCATGAACACGCCCTGCAAACTTTCCTTCGTGAGTGCGATGGGCCGGGAGCTGGTTACTTCCACATATTGAAACCCCTTGTAGTTAAAGGCCGGGGAAAAAGTGTGCGGGCCCTTGCCGTCTAGGATATAGATGTCCGTCTGGAATGGGTCAGTATCGTCCGTAGGGCGGTAGTGTACATCGATGTTGGAGATGTCCGCATGGCCGTTGGGATACAGCTGCTCGGCATGTTTAAGTTTTACGACTGTGCCGGCGGGGCCGTTGAGCGTGATGCGGCTCACCCCTGCGATGTTTCGGCCGAGGTCAAATACGTAGTTGGTATCGCTGAAGCGATGCATGCTGATTGGCTGTATTACGGTATCCGCGGTGATGGGCGCCATGGCCTGCGCTACGATGTTGCCGGACGGCGCGGAACGGAGGATTACGTTGTGCCAGGCGCTGTCGTTGAAGGCCGGCAGGTCCCAGCCGGGTTGTTGCAGGCGGAGGTCGTGATGTTCGCCGGTGTAAATGCTGTTGAATACAATTTCGCCGGTGGAGGTCTTCCAGTCCTTGCCTGTGCTGATGACGGTGGAGCTGCCATCGGTAAAGGTTATACGAAGATCCAGGCAAAAGGTGGGGCGGTTGCGCCAGGGCGCTTTATCGAAGAACCACACTGCGGTGGACTGGTGGTTATACCAGCCGTTACCGAGGATAACGCCGATGGTGTTAGGGCCGGCTTGGAGATCGCGCGTAACGTCGTAGGTCACGTAGAGCGTGCGGCGGTCGAACCGGGTGTACATGGGATCGAGCAGATGGTTGCCGATCTTATGGCCGTTGATATGCAGTTCATAAAGTCCGCCGGCAGCGATGTAGGCGCGTGCGGAGGCGATGGTTTTGGTATTGTTGAATGTCTTTCTGAACAGCGGGGCTGGTTTATAGGAAATGGGATGATGGTCGGAGATCCAGTCGCCTTGCCAGTTGTGGCGGTCCATCATACCGGTTTCAAAAGCGGCGGTGGTACCGTTTACTTTCCATTGGTATTCGGTAAATGGTTGCAGGGCAGGGCCGTTGTAGGTGATGGTATTGTTAGTGGTGGTGGTATCCCACAGCAGCTGACCGCTGCGGTAGACCTGGATATGCGCGTTTGCGGGCATGCTGGTATATTGCCAGGAGAGTCGCGGGTGTGGGTTATCGATGCCCAGTGGATGAACGAGATAGTCGCACCGCAGGCGGGTGGCCGGTTGCCCGGCTGCCGTGAGGCAGCAGCAGAGGAGTGCGAGGAAGGTAAAATTTTTCATGCCGGAATAACAGAATGTTTTCCGGGAAGATAAAAAAGGCCGTTGGTAAGGTGTAAAAAAAATGATGTGCGGCTTAGATTTTAGCGGGCCCCTGGGTGCCGAGCCATTCAAAGGTATTGACCGGGTTGTTGGCATCGAACCCGCGGTAGCGGAGTATCCACAGGCCGCCGTCTTTCGCTTTGCGGACTACGCTGTCGTCCACCGTTTCGCAGATGAAGATGGGCTGGAAGTGATGGTGCGGATATTCCGGCATTCTCTCTTTGAGGCGGTCCCGGTTATAAAGCGTTTTATAGTAGTTCTCGTCTTTCAGTTCTTTTTTGGCTTCGGCGATGAACAGGTGGGTATCGTTTATGGCGATCATATCCCCTTCTACGAAGGAGTTGGAGCCGGGGCTCATGGAGCGTTTGAATTTAAAGAAGGAGGTATGTACCTCGTAGACTTTTTTGAGGTAATTGGCAACGTAGGAGATGGCGAGCCGTTCCAGGTGGCCATTCCAAAGGGTGCTGAAGCAGGCGAGTTGTTCATTGGTTTCCTCCACGAACATATGGAAGGCTTCTCTGAAGCCGTTGATGGCGTCGTAAAATTCCATGGTGTGGGAAAGGTTTTCGAGCATTGCCTGGTAGTATTGGCTGTTTTCGGGTGTGGCATCGATGCCTGCCTGCATTTGGGACATGAGGTTCTCGCATTCCCTGCGTATTTCCATATGCCACTTATTGCAAAGTTCCAGGTGTTTCAGATGTGTTTGCCGGATCTGTTCGAATAGCTGGTTGAAGTCGTTCAGACTTGGTAAGAAATATAATGTCATGTGCTTCATGGCATTTTAGTGTTGGGGGGAAAGAAAGCAATAATGGGAGTTTGAAAAAAGCCCTGCTTTCGCAGGGCCGATGGAAAAAGAAACAAGTGACTATTCGTCATCGTCCATTGGCACAATGTTTACAATAGCTTGAAACTTTGTGTTATTGTCCGGTTGTTCCATCAGGGAGATGAAAGCCAGCATCTTCACGTACCCACCTGTTTTGGTCCTGATGGTGATGTACGGTCGGGTGATGGGCATGATATCATCCATCCATTTGGTAACTATGTTATTGAGCCAGGTGGCCAGTGCGCGGGAGCACATGAACGTCCATTTCCGGCCTTCAATTTCGCTGTATTTATAACCGCAGATGCGCCGCATTTCGCGGTTCATGTAGCAGAAGTTGAGGTCTTTGTCTACACAGAACACGCCTACTTCGGGCGGGCCATCGTCCAGTTCGGATTCGAAAGTATTTTTGAATGCGGCGATGGTATCGTTCGCCATTTTTTCGTATTCCCTTTCCTTGCGGCTGGTGTAGCTGGCAAATACGGAGGCGATTGCCCAGATGGCCATCAGGGATACTGCTGCGGCAATGGCGACGGCGGACCAGAAGGGGAGCAGCTGGAATGCGCCGGCTGCGGTGCTAATAGATAGCAGTAGTGCCAGTACAACTGTGATTACTTCTTTGAATTTAACTTCGTTAAAAGTTTTCATGGGGGTTAAATGATTTTGTTTTTAAGCGTTTGGTTTTGGTTTGAGGCTGTCAATGAGGGATTGGCAGTTACATCTGAACACTTACATGAATGCAAAGCTGCATTTTGTAATTCCATCCGCAACCAATTATTTTATGTTTTGGATGGATCAAATGTCGGGAAACGCTTTGATATAATTTGTAAATCATTAGTTATTCACTTGTTAATCCGCGAGCCAGTCCGGAGGCGTTTCATTTTTCAGGTAGTAGTTGAAAAACGCCTGCATACGTTCACTGAAATCCATTGCAGACGCGCCGGTGAGTCCGTGGTTACCGTCGTTGTATTGCAGTAGCCATGCGGGTTTCTGTAGCCTGCGCAGCGCGAGGAAGAAGGAAAGGATATTGGAGAAGGGGCAGGCGCCGTCGTTGGTGGTATGCATGAGGAGCAGGGGTGTATTCATTTTATTGGCGGCGTAGATAGCGGAATTTTTCAGGTACTGGTCGGGGATATCCCAGGGAGTGGCTTTCATGCGGAATTGTCCGTTTTCGAAGTTCTCGGCGTTGGGGCGGCCGTTATTGACGAGGGAGTTGTAAGCCGTCATCCAGTCGCCGATGCCGGAGGCGGATACCGCTGCGGCGAATTTATCGCTGTGCGTTACCAGGTAATTGATTTGGATGGCGCCCCAGCTGCATCCCTGCAGTCCAATCCGTTTCGCATCTGCGTAAGGGAGTTTTTCCAGGTATTCCGCCGCTCCCAGGACGGCATTGTAGGCGCCTTGCATAGGATCGCCGGGAGTATAAAATATATCCGGGGTAAATACGAGGTAGCCGTTGGCGGTATAGGAGGGGATGTTGATGTTACAGCCGCTGGTAAGCGGTTCCGTTTTGAGGTAGCTGTTAAGTCCGTCGGATCTGCGTTCGTAGAAGTGCAGGATCACCGGGTACTTTTTGGTGGAGTCGAAATTGGCCGGCTTGTAAAGGATGGCCTGGCGTTGCTGCCCATCGAGGGTGGTATAGGTGGTGAGCTGCGCGGTGTATTTGTGCTCCGGCTGATTGAACGTGAGCTGGGTGAAATGTTTGAAATCTTTGGTGTAAAAGAGGTTGGGGGCTTCGGTGGCGCTTTGCCGGCGTACTATAATGGAATCATTCCGTTTCACGGGCGGGTAATTGCTTTGGTCAGGCACATAGGGGTTGTTCATAATATCGTACTGGTAATTCCCCATGGTAAGCAGTTCGGGCTCCTTTCCTTTGCCGAGTTTGAACCAGCCGTTTTGCTTATTGTCGATATTAAATGCGTTGAGGATTAACGGGAATTCCAGGGGCTTTCCTTTGGGCTGGTTGTGGTACTTCTGAACGGTAAGGATGATGCGGTGTTTGGCGCCGTAGCCTTTGGTGAGGTTAATTGGTGGTACTTTATTCGCCGGATCGACCTCCCAGAGGTCGAACGCGTCATAGATATACAACCGGGAGCTTTGGGTATTCCAGCCGGCGATGCCGCGGGGGGAGGTGAACAAGTCGTTTCTGTATAGGAAGTGGAGGTCTGTTGTAATATCTTTTGTAATAGGGTTGGTTTGTTGTTGGGAGATGTTATAGCAGTGGTAGGCGTTATGGTCGTAGTACACGATGAGTTGTCCGTTAGGAGATAAGCCGTTGGACATGGCGCCGTTTACAATAGCCTCGTTGGTTAGCTGGTATTTTTGGCCGGTGGAAAGGGTCGTGAATTCCAGCATGGGTTGGGGGGCGTAGCGTAGCATCAGGACGGTGTCTTCGTAGGCCCGGATCAGGAGTGAGCGGGTGTCGCCCATCGGGATGGTACGGCCGGTTTTGAGGTCTATTAATGCGGTGGCTGGTCTGGGGCTGGCGGCGGGCTGTCTGGACCAGATGACCGGGTTGGAAGGCGTTTGTTTTTGGGCCGGCGGATTTTCCATGTAATAAGCATAGTGCTTCAGTGTGGAAATGATGCGTTTGTTGGCCCAGGCGGTGGCGATGATGTGGGGGGAGTCCTGCGGGGTGGCGCGGGCGAAGAGGGTGTCGTGCCGGAGGGAGGGGAGCCAGGTGGTGTCGGCCGCTGCGCAGGGGATAGATAGTAATAGTATTACCAGGCTAATGAGGGCTGATTTCATGTTGGCAGAGGATTTATGTTGGATGTTGTCAGTGCTGGCAGGCATAGACCGTTTGGAGGGTGCACTCCGTGGTGTAGGTATCCGTTGCTTTGGTAATGGTTACTACCGTGCCACCATTGTTGAGGAGGGAGCCGGCGGTTTCGAGGGTGCAAAGTCCGTCTTTAGGGTCGGCTATGTACACTTTGCAGCTGGGGGTTACCCGGGCGGCCAGGGCTGCGGAAATGGCGGTGATCAGGCCTAGGAGCGACAGGAGGATTTTTGCTTTTTTCATGGGGTGAATGTAGAGGATTGGGGTGCATTGGGGTGGCAGTGGGTATGGGGGAGGGGGGCGGTGGCTGATTTTAATGCCTGCATTTATTGGGTACTTGCGGTTCCTGCATGCATTGGTTGCTTTCAATGCCTGTATTCAGTGGCTACTTGCAGTTCGTTCATTCATTGGTTGTTTTCAATGCCTACATCCGGTGGCTGCTTTCAAATCCCGCATTCAGTGGTTTTTTTCAATGCCTACATCCGGTGACTGCTTTCAAACCCCGCAATCAGTGGTAGTTTTTAATTCCTGCATCCTGTAGCCACTTCCAATTCCTACTTAATGTAGTAAATAATGGAGCCCATGAAGAAACGCTGCAGGACGGTGCTTTGGGTGTCTTCAAAGTATGTTGGGGTGAAAGTTCTGGTAAAACTGTTGTTTTTATTCAGCAGGTCAAAGCCCTGGGCTTTGATTTCCATTTTGTTTTTGAGCAGGCGTTTGCTCACAAAAACGTTCAGGAGGTCAATGGAACGGTTGAATCCGGCGGCCAGGCCAGAGTTGATGACTTTGTTATATTTGACGCCGGCGATGAAGCCGAGGGGGAGGTAGCCGGTGACGTCGAGGTTCATGGTAAGGGAGGTGACTTCGTTTTTGGTAACGGCGCCGAGGTTGTAGGTGCTGTAGGTGCGGTTGGCGGCGAAGGAAGATTGGATGTCGATCAGGTCTTTTTTGGTGTAATTGATAGCGATGCTTGGGGAAATGCTTAATGATTCGCTGGTGCCCAAAATGCCACTGACCGCAACGGGGTCGTTGGCGTAGAGGATGTTGTTTCGGAGGTTGATGGCCAGGCGGCGTTTGAAAAAGGGTTTGGACCAGGTGGTGCCCCAGGAGAGCATTTTGGAGTGGTCGAGGTTGATGGGGGTCAGGACCTGGCGGCCGAGGGAGTCGAAGTAGACGTTGTTGACGATTTTTTGGTTGGTGGCAGAGTAGGTGAGGATGGTGGTAGAATTCGATAAAGACTTTGGATTGAAGCTCGAAAACCGCAGTGTCATATTCTGTTTTGTCGGGTTTTTTAAATTCGGATTACCTGATTGGACTATTAATGGATTCTGGAAGTTTTTTGTTGTAATTAGTTGGCTCGGAGAAATGTTTGAAGGTTCATAATTAAGAGTGTAGTTTAGTATCGTAGTTTTGTTAAAATAGTATGTGAGATCAATACGAGGATACATGAAATTCCAGTTAATTTCTGCTGCTTTACTATTTGAAGGGAAGATCTCCTGCTTTCTTATTAACCAATTAAAATTGAATGATCCTTCGAATTTTGTAGTATTTACATTAAGACCTAATAATATGAAATTTTGTCTTTGTTTAAAGTCCCAAGAATTATTCAAAGAGTCGATTGGAGTTAATTTTGACAAAATGATACTGTCTTTATCAAAAGCCTGATTGTTGGCGGTAGAATTAATGTAAGTAGCACTATAGAATCCTAAAAAGCTGGTTGCCGGGCTAATTTTAAATGTTAGGGAACTAATTCCTGTAATAGATGTAGATTTTTGTTTTAGTGGATTATAATTGTTTATATGAGTTGATTGAGTAGAATCATCGGACTTTTGAAAATATTGTGATAAATAATCAGTTTTATCCCTGGAATCGTTGTATGCAACATAAAGTCTTTGTGAGAAGGAACCATCTAAATAATTTAACTTTCGAATGAAGTCATTTGTATAAGAGTAGCTTTGAGTAATTGCACTAGTCTTATTTTTCGAATTGCCGGTAATGTCCAAATTGCTATTGGCAAAATAAATTGAATAGTTACTTGTGTTTTCCATATTTCGCCAAATATTCCTGAGTAAGAGCCTTTGTGTTATCCGCCGCTGGGAATCTGGCTTAATTACATTCTTTACATCAATGCTTAATGTGTTTGTTTGAGCAGTGCTCTCCATATCTTCTGAGTTATGTCCAGTAGGGTTCATATTTATATATTCCCTTCTATTATGGTTCTGGTTGTAACCAGATAAGGATGAAAAAAGAATATTTGTAGATATGCTGTTGCGTGGATCTATTGTGTAATTATTATTTATTCCTATTTCATGAGTTTTATTAATGCCATTAGATAATTTAGGTTTTCCTTCTTGTATTCCATTTATATTATCCATATTGGCAATGATAGATAGGTGTTGTTTGGAGCCGAAGCGATTTAAGGCTAGCGTACCGAGATAGCTTTTGTTAGTTCCAGAGCCCAATTGCGCATTTCCTAGTAACTTGTCTTTTTGTGCATCTTTAATTGTAAGATTTAATACTTTTATTTTTTCAATGCCAATTGTGGCACCTGTACCTATTGTTAAATTGTTAGTTGTGATAATTTGCATTTTGTTAATCATCTCGGCGCTAATGTTTTTTAAAGCCATTAAAATATTAGAGCCGAAATATTCTTGGCCATCAATCAATATTCTTTCTATTTTTTCTCCATTGAAGGATATACTTCCATCCGATAATATCTCTAAGCCTGGAAGCTTCTTTAATAGTTCAGATAGTTGAGCGTTAGGATTTAATTCAAAGGATGAGCTACTAAATTCGGTTGTATCCTTATTTATTCTAGCGATTTGATTTTGTCCCTTAATAGTTATTTCTCTGAGGTTGATCGATAGGCTTTGGATTTTTATAATTCCCAGATTTGTGAGACTGTCTTTGGGTAATAATTGTATATTCTTGTTATGATATCCATATTGTGATATGGTAATGGTAGTAGGGGTACCTTCTGCTCTGATAGTAAAAGAACCATCTTTTGTTGTATAATAGGATTTGCTATTGCCGGAATTGGCGACAATAATCAATGCATTGTTTATCGGTTTAAGTGTAGCTGTGTCTTGTACCACCCCTATTATTTTATATGGCCCATTCACTTGAGATAGGGCGTTTTTACAAAGTGCGGCTGTAAGTAAAGTAATTACTATGAAAATTCCTTTCATTCGGCATCGCTTCTATTTTACCAAAGTACTTAACTCTGGTGCGATGAACTTTCAGTTCTTAAATTCTAAAACATTTACCTAGCAACTCCATTAGAATGTGTAAAATGAGGACTTCGGAGATTTTTAACTGTTAATAATATAAGAAGATACACATTCATTAAGTGGGTGAATGGGTGAAAAGTATAGGAAACATGGTGCCGTTACTTATGGAATAATTTTGGAAGGGTGTTTGATTTTAAATATCATATATTTATAGAATTTACTTTATGAAAAAACACGGGAACTAGCCCCGTGTTTCTTTTATAGAAATCTATTTATTATTTGGCTCGTAATAGTCAGTTTACAAGATGAACAGTCAATTTGTTCTTAATTTCGTTCCAAGGATCGTCTGTTTTTTCAGTCATCCATAACGGGGCGGGCTTTTGTTTTAAATAATGATCAAAAAATTCTCGCATTCTTCTGCTAAAGTCTGGAATATCGTTTCCACTGACACCATGTGAACCTTTTTGATATTCAAGTAGCCATACTTTTTTATTTAAGTTTCTTAATGCAGTAAAAAATTCAAGTGCATCATAAAATGGACAAGTAGCATCATTAGTTGTGTGCATTAGAAGGAGTGGAGTTTGGATTTTATCCGCTTTTAATAGCGCATTGTTATTTATGTAACGTTGAGGATCATCATATAAACCTACACCGAACCTTGATTGTCCGGAAACATAGGCAGAGTTTTTGGGGCCATTTCTAACAAGCATGTTATAGCCGCTGATTGGATTGGATATAGCAGACGAAACAACAGCAGCTTTAAAAGCTTTTATCTGAGTGAGAATGAAATCGGTCGTATGTCCACTGTAGCTACAGCCAGCTATTCCTATTCGTTCCATATCTATTTCTTTCATTTTTGATAAGGTCTCAAGAGCGCTTGCAATAGTTTGGGTTGGTCCCATGTATGCATCGCCCATGGGGCGATATACGTCTGGCGCAAAAACTAAGTATCCATTGCTGACATATGATGGAATATTTGGCATGCAGTCATTACAGAGGTATTGTGGCGCAATATAGCCGTTTATTGTCTGAGACACATCTTCATAAGATAATATTATTAGAGGGTATTTCTTTGTTGAATCAAAATTTTCAGGTCTATATAATACTCCATTGACTTTTATTCCATTTGGTAATTGATATTGAATAAGCTTATTTTGCATCCAGTTAAATTTTGACTCAGGGTTTACATTGGTAAGTTGGATTAATTTTTTGAAGTCCTTTGTTAGAAAGATGTTTGGTGATTCAGATATCGAGGAGCGAGTGATTAAATATGTTTCAGATCCTCTGGCTTTTATTGGGATATGGATTGATTGTACTCCTAAGATGCTTATTTGATAGGTGTCAACATAATATCGTGGTCCGAATTCCAGTTTCTGAGGCATGCTTTGTTTACCTGGAGTGATGAAATAGAACCCTTGTTCCATGTTTTTTTTGTCAATTGCCAGCAGATATTTAAGGTCGGTAAAATTGATTTCTTTTTCGAAGAAACCAGTTCGTAAAAAGAATTGAATTTTGTTTTTCGCACCATATCCTGATGTTAAATTTATGGTCTGGAATTGGTTTTTGCAGCTAGCCATATAAACATCGTAGTTATAGTAGAAGTAAACAGTGTCATTATTATTTGACCAGCCGGCAATCTGAACTATTGATGGTTCATTTGTTTGTGTTGGAGGATTACTATTGAGTCGAAGTATAGAATGGGATTTTTTATTTTCTAATGAATAGATGGAAATATTGCTATCCACCATATGCATGATGTAATTATTTAAAGGAGATATGCTGTATATATTGGAGATGCCTATATTAATGGGAAATGATCCTTTCTCCTTGACGGAAACAGCCTGAATCGGAGTTGTTGATTTTTGACGAGTAGGATTTAATCGATCTTCCATTTGATCTCTGTTGCCAATTATTATCCATTCACCTGACGGAATATTCCATAAATTGGCCATGGAGTCATTTTCAATTGTTTTGAATTTGCCAGTAAAAAGATTGAAGGTACACATGATTTTAAGCGTCCTTTTTTTTTCTGTTTTCTCTTTAGTGCTTATAGCATTATCCATATAAGTCCATAAGACCAAAGAGGTGCCTTGGGTGTCAGATTTCTTTTTGATATTAACTTCTGGCGATATATTAAAGAGGAGAGTACTGTCGTTGTCTACGAGTCGTAATGGAAATGGTGTTACTGAAAATTTTAGGTTTCCTTGTAAATATTCTTCACTTATTAAGACTTTATTTGTATCATTAATCTGGACTATTTTATTATTTTTTTTCTCAGTTATCAGGATGTATAATTTCTGAGTTGCAGTTGAATAAACAATCTGATGCATGGCGTCCGCTGGAGATAGGAATTTATATATGGTGTCTATTGCAAGGGATTGGTTAATTTTAAGAAGGAGGTCGCCTGACCTTAAGATTGGTGTTTCACTATCATCTAAGAACACTGATTGTCTCACCGAGTCGAAGTGTAAAATATCTCCTTTTTCAGTGTTAATCAGATCGGTTGAATTATCTTTTTTACTGATTATTATCCATTTGTTTTTTAAGACAGAGGATGACTCTCCTGCATGGTCGGTCGGTGTAGATGTTGAAATTGATTCAACATTGGTTATAAGAGTATCCTTATTGCTTCCCAAGTTAAGAAGCCATAATGAATCGTTCTTTAAAGCGATACCAATCTCTTTATTTCTAATGCTAGTGAGCGTAAAGCTATTAACATTATATAGCTTCTTCTTCCATTTTTTGTCGATAGATTCAAAATACGTCGTAATACATCCAGGTATTTCATTCGTGATTTGATATGCAAAGTATTTTCCTGAGTAACTTAGTTTTGTGAGCGAGGGATTTAATGCTGTCCAATTTGTAAAGTCTGATGTTGTGATGGGTGGTTTTTCTTGAGCCTGCATAAACAGCCCATGGAGTAGGAAGCAAAATATAAAAGCCCATGATATTGCTGACTTTTTCATCAGAAGATGTTTAGAAATCATTTGATACAGAATGTTTTATTCCATTAAAGCTATGTGCTAATGAAACCTTTAGATGTTATTCAATTGTTATTCATTTGTTATTGAGTTAAATGATTATTTTTAGTTCTGAATTTTGTGTCAACTTTGTTCAAACTACATTACATATTAACATAAAAAGGGGGAAGAGATTCATTTAATGAATCTCTTCCCTTCCTTTGTACCATATTACTGGTGTCAGTATGGACTAATTATTCGTTAGAATATATTGACACTGGAGTGGTACAAGTTGCACTCTTTTGAGCAGTTGCAAAGGTTACAGTGCTGAAGTTACCTTGAAGTGGGTCCAAAGTAACGTTAGTGATTGTAACTTCGCAAAGAGTAGTTGCATCAGTAGACCTTGTATACAAAATAGTGTGGAGTTTTGCTTTTGTAGCCAAAGCTGAAGCAGCAACTGCTAATACTCCGATCGCAGATAATAAGAATTTTGCTTTGTTCATAATAATGGTGCTTTTTTTGAAAAAGCTAAATTATTGTTTAGTGTTCTCATTTGTTTTGACTACAGGATAGGAAGAGAACGATATCCCATTCTGCATATCCGGATATCTTTTATTAGTTAGGTGTCTTATGTGTTTATTAGTCGTGATTATTAAAGTTAATTGTAGTTTCTGCAACTGTTATGCAGTACTTTAAAAAGATTTAATTTTGCAATTAATTGACAATAGACTTGTCATCAGTAAACATCCGATGCGGTTTGGTACGATGTGAGATGCACTTAGATAGGAATGTAAGAATACCTGCATTTCCATGAAATAAATCAGGAGATATAATTCTACTTACATTACTATACCAGTATATCTTTTCATTTTCATCTATAATTTGTAAGTTCTGTAAGTATCCTGCGATTTGGAATGCTTTCTGTTCATATGGTTTATTGTTAAGTACCTGAGCTGCTTTCAGTAGTAAAAATCCTATGCCCGATAACCCAGACGAAAATGATAAGTTTTCACGGATAGTATCGATATTTATATCGTTAATAAGTTTGCTAGCAAATACTGCATAGCTTCTGGCGTTGAATGTTCTGTAGGCTTCTAAAAATACATATGCTATTCCGCCCGAGCCAAACAATAATGAATTATCGGAATTGGTGGGTAGATTTGAATGCATGATTTTGTCCAATCCCCTTTGTATCATTCTGTCTAAGCTTACATCCCCGGATAGCTCTCTGTATTGTAAAAGGTAAAGTAATATACCACAATCACCTGTAGCAATGTTGGCGGTTTCATAACCATTATGTTTATATCGAGTTGTCCAGGATCCGTTGGATTTTTGATTTTGGATAATTTCTTTATTGATGTCGGAGAGAGTATTCTCAATATCAGATATTTGTAATTCATTATAACTTTTAATTATGAATATGCCTTTTCCACTAATCCCATCCCAAAAGTTCAGGCTACTATTTTCACAGCTCAATAGTTTATTGGTACTTTTTGTCAGTTCTTCATTAGAGGTAGTTAGCCCGTTTTTAATACACATTGCTATTGTTAGCCCTAGGCCGTATTTACCCATCATTAACCCAATTGAAGAATTTTGGCTGGAGTTATATTGGGTAATGATATAGTTTATATTTTTGTTTAATATTTTGTGTGCCTCGTTTGTACGACAGATATCTGATTGTGGTAGATTCATTGACAAGATGGATAGGATTGTTCCACAGATGCCTGTATAAACACCTGTTGACGAAATGCGCCTTTCATCATGCTGCCTTTCTTTTGATTCATCAGCAATAGCATATTGCCATAAATCATTGGTGGTATAAATGGGAGTAAACAATGCTTTTACTCCTGCTTGAACAGTTTCTATTAGAGTTTTAGAATCTATTAATGGGGCTGGACCTAAATCTGTTAAAATTTGATTTTCTTGCATTTTTAACGTCTCTAATATTTTGTCGCTAGTAGGTCGATTCTGTCTTATAGGATCTAGGCAGCTACAAATTATTTTAGTGATATTTGAATTTCCAATTAAAAAATTTAACTGATGAGTTAAGTATATTAAGTTGTCAGTGTTAAACAAAGCTGGGTTGGATCCTGTATATAGGTAGATGAGTATAGCGCCAATTGAATATACATCTTCCTGGAAATCAGGTATGTAATTTATGTCGTTTATTTGAAATGGATCCGAATAGCCAACCGTAATTCCGGTATAGATGGGAGAAGATTTATCGGGCTTAATCTCATAGCTTAAACCGAAATCTAAAATCTTTAGGTCCTTTTCCTTTGTATAAATGAAATTGGAAGGATGAATGTCCCTATGAACGATATTTCTGCTATGAATAAGACTAATTATTCTAAGAATGTTCTGGGTTATTTTTAGGATTTTTTCCTTTCTCGCAGGGGGCAATTTTCGCCATCCATGAATATTTTGCAGGTTAAATATAACTTTTGATAAATTCTGTCCTTTAATATATTCCAATACAACAGAAGTCTCAATATCGTCTTGCACAATATCCAATGGAAATGCAGTAATGCCTAATTCTTTTAAATTATTATGCATTTTATATTGCCATTCTATATTTGTAGAAGCATCAAGGTTTGCATAGTTCATTAGTTCATTTTTCCTTCCACTTTTTATTATGCTCCTGGTTGGATGGTACCATTCTTTAAAAAACAGGCCTCGATAAATTACTCCCTTTGAATCCCATCTCAGCAATCCTGTTCTGACGGTTTTATTGCCGACTACTGTTTTAGGTTTATCTGCTTTATATGGTTTGATTCTTTCAAATATCCATTTGATTTCTTTGGGATGATTATAGTATAGCTTAACCGGGCTAGTTATGTATCTGCCATTTGAAAGGATAGCATATCTTTGTTTTTTCCCGTCTGCACCATTTATTACTGTATGTTTAGTATAGTCATATCTGACATGTATGCCTTGTGTCAAATGAAAGCTTCCTCTGATTATTGTATATTGATTGTTTCTGGTTAATTCGATAAGATCCTCAACAATTCCAATAGCATCCTCATTTGTTTGAGGAAATATAATAATTAATTTATTTTGTATATCAGTTCCCAAATGACCAAATAAAATTTTTTGATATAATTCGGCATTGTTAGGCATCTGAAATGCAATATCCTTATTTAGCAGGTAGGTAATGACGTTGGGAATCACATCATCTAATTTTGGGTGAATTGTAGTTAATTCAATGATCCAACCCTTTTCTAATTTTATTTTTCCTACGGTCACATATGGATATTCCAGATTTATTGGAATATTTTTTTCTTTTATATAGTTGCTGTATTCCTGTATCGTCCGCATTACTTTGTTGCTATTGTTTTCATTAGGCATGTCTTCATCGTATCTGGGAGAGGGTCTACATTCCTTTATCACCAGCTGAATCTGAATCTTCTTTATAACTGTTGTAATTTATCGGTTGAGTAACTTGTAGTCATTCTGAACCTACACAGAATTCAACACAGGAATCTACTGTTTCCTGCCTGGCTATCTCATATGCTTGGCCCTCAGTAAATGCTGTTGTGGTTAAAAAGAGCAATGTCGTAATATAGCATGGACCTCCATGGATAGTAGGAGCGTAAAAAGTTCCAACTACTCGCGCTTTACTGCCTATTGCGGCAGAGATGGTTCCTAAAAGTCCTATGACAAGTAGGAGTGCTTTAGCTTTTAACATATATGTATTATTTTAAGTTTATATTTTTTTTCCTTCATATCTAGGTCCTTTTCCATTTTGATTCAGCGTTATTCCTATTTGAAGTTGAAATCTTATTTGAAGTTAAAAATTGACACTGCAATTTGACATGCAGTGGGTTGTGATAGCCTATTTTAGTTATGCAGTTGTTAATATATTATACCTTCTACATTAAAAAAGCGTCAACTTAAGAATATAAGCTGTTGACATGGATACTAAACTTTCAATTTTATCCTACTATAAAAAGACATATAAAAAAGGACAGATAATATGAAAAACTTATATACATATAACATATTTTTTGTAATTATTTTTTGTCTTAACGTCAAGGCTATTACTTCTTATGCGAGGGTAATACGGAATACTAGTGAAAGTTTAAAGGATTCAACAGCAACAGGTTTAAAGGGTAGGGTACAAGATGCGCATGGCAATTTGCTTGCAGGTGTTACTATAGGTATCCGTGGCACGAGATCTGGGACTGTTTCTGACAATCAAGGCAATTTTTATTTCAAGAATATCAAAGAATCGGCGATTCTGGTGATTACTTACGTTGGTTACAAACAACAAATACTAAACGTTCCGAAAAGTCGAATGATGGTAGTAATAATGGAGCCGGCGATGAATCAGCTTGATGAAGCAGTAGTCCTTGCTTATGGCACGACAACGAGGAGATTTAACACAAGTAATACCAACACCATAAAAGCTTCTGAAATTGCAGCCCAGCCGGTTACCAATCCATTATTGGCATTACAAGGGAGGGTGCCTGGAGTTGTGATTTCGCCAAGTACTGGATTGAACAATAGTGGTGTTAAAGTAACAGTTCAGGGAAATACTAGTTTGGCGCCCACAATTGGAAATGATCCCTTGTATGTTATCGACGGGGTTCCTTACACATCTCAACTAATGGGTAATTCACAAGGTAGTTTTCTTGGAACTTCTGGTACTTTAACAACCCAAGGAGCAAATGGAAATCCAATGAATTTTATAAATCCTTCAGATATTGAAAGGATTGACGTGTTAAAAGATGCCGATGCTACGGCCATATATGGAAGTCGGGCGGCGAATGGGGCTATATTGATAACAACAAAAAAGGGTAAGAGTGGAAAAATGGTCATTGATTTTAACCTTAATTCTGGATTTTCCCGCTTGGCAAAGTTTGCGGATCTGTTAGGTGTAAAGGATTATATTACTATGAGGAAAGAAGCTTTTAGCAATTTTGGTTTAACACCAAGTAGAATTCCTGGCACGCCAACTTATGCTGCAGATTTAACACTTTGGGATACTACCCGTTATACGAATTGGCAAAGAGAATTATTAGGAAGAAAGATTCCATTTTCTACCGTGGAAGCGGCTATTTCTGGAGGGGGAGAAAATATACATTATCGTATTTCTGGTACATATAACTATCGAGGTACAATGTTTGAGTCTGCATACGGATATGATCATGACAGAAAAGGCGCAATGAATGTTAATTTCAGTGCGAATAATCCAAATAATAGATTTAAAACCAATTTCATCTTAAGGTACTTGTTTGACTCAAATAAAATGTTGAACGGTGACGCTACTGGTTCTGCATATAGATTGCCACCAAATGCTCCACCATTGTATAACAGTGATGGTTCTATCAATTGGGCCCCTGATATAAATGGTAATAGTTCTTGGACTAATCCGTTAGCGTCTAAATACACGGGTTTTTCTAATAATACTTCAAATTTAGGGGCATCGTTAAAATTAAGCTATGCTCTGCTAAATGGCTTGGAGTTTAGTACGTTGTTTGGCTACAATAATATTCAATCTGAAGATTATTCCTTTCTTACGAAATTATCGTTTACTCCTGAGACAAGGTCAATTAGAAATCCTTCTGCTACGCAAGGAACTTATAATATTAACAATTGGGATGTGGAGCCTCAAATTTCTTATGAGCGAGAGCTTGGGCCAGGCAAACTCACCGTTCTGGCAGGCATGAGTATTCAGCAAGAAAATCGACGTGGCTTAGTTCTTAATGGAAGTAATTTTGCATCTGATTTAAGTGTATTTGATATCAGGCAAGCGCCTACCCAAGTTATTGTTTCTAATGATATAACTCAGTATAAATATAATGCGGTGTTTTCCCGCTTGAATTACAACCTAATGAATAAATATATTGTAAATATAAGCTTTAGGCGGGATGGTAGTTCTAGATTTGGTGCTGAGAATCGGTTTCATAATTTTAGTAGCGTTGGTGCAGCGTGGATCATTTCGGAGGAGAATTGGTTTAAAAGTAGTATTGCCTTTGTCAATTTCTTAAAGCTACGAAGCTCTTACGGAGTTACGGGTAACGACCAGATAGGTGACTATTCATTTTATAATTTGTACAATGCACAGTCTAGTACTTTTAATTATCAAGGCATAACTACAATATCGCCGAGTGGTATTCCAAATCCTTATTTACAATGGGAAGAAACAAGGAAGTTTGATATGGCAGTTGAGATAGCCATGTTGAAGAGTAGAATTATGGCTAATATTGGGTTCTTTAGAAATCGATCAGGGAATCAAATAGTTCAGTATGTACTACCTTCAACAACCGGTACTACTTCCATTTTTAAGAATTTCCCTGGTCTAATTCAAAACTCAGGGCTAGAAGCAACACTTAGTACTATTAATATACAGAGGAAGGACTTGTCATGGTCATCTAATTTCAATTTTTCCTTGCCACGGAATAAATTGCTTAGGTTTGATAATTTAGAGTCGTCTTCATATGCGAATAAATATAGGATCGGAGAGCCTATTACTATAGTGAAGCTTTTCAGATATGCAGGCGTCAATACTGAAACAGGTCTTTATGAGTTCTATGCTGCTGATGGTACTAAAACCTCTAGCCCTAAGACAAATGTTGATGACGTTATTTATCAAAATATTGCTCCAACAATCACTGGTGGGGTGCAAAATACAATTAGATTCAAAGGGGTACAATTTGATTTTTTTCTGCAGTATGTAAAACAAGTTAAAAGCGATCAGGCTGTAGTTGGTGGAGGACCGACACCTGGGTCCATGAATAATGTTTTAGATCTGATATTGAGTCGTTGGCAAAAGAAAGGCGATCAAACAAATGTCCAGAAGCTTGCTAATTCTTCCCAAGTTACTGGACCATTGTTAGCGGCCTTTAACTCAAATCTGGTATATAGAGACGCATCCTTCCTGCGCTTGAAAAATGTAAATGTTTCGTACACACTCCCAACGATTTGGCTCGCTAAGTTAAAAATTCAGCAAACTAGAGTATATGTGCAGGGGCAGAATTTGTGGACATGGACTGGATTTAAAGGGTTGGACCCAGATGTATCAACTGGGCCTGTTGGAATGCCAGCTTTGTTAACCATTATAGCGGGATTGAATGTAACTTTTTGACGTTTAATATTAATGTTTTTAGAATGAAAAATATTTTTCGTTTGCTGCTTTTGGGGTTGGGAGTGTTGCATCTTGTTTCATGTGAAAGCTTAGTTAAAGTAGATCCTCCTGTAACTCGTACCAATGGAGATAACTTATTTGAATATGATGCTGTTGTTATATCAGCAGTAACAGGTCTATATACTAGTATGTCTTCGGCTGGATTTAATACCGTTGGAGATATTAGGGCCCTGAATGCTTGTGCAAGTTTGTATACTGATGATTTGGCCCTTTTTTCCAGCCCTAATGTAATACGCGCTTTTCAGGATTACTATGGTAATGCACTGTCAGGGTTGGTAAATGGAACTGGTGGTAATTTTTGGAATACTATTTATACATCGATTTACAGATGTAATTCAATTATTGAAGGATTAAGTCATAGTAATAATATTTCTGCTGCTGTTTCGAAGCAACTAATGGGAGAGGTGTTGTTTGTACGTGCCTTGAATTACTATTTTTTAATTAACTTATATGGGGACGTAGCCTGGGTGACTAGCACGGATTATACTATTAACTCTGTAGTGAGAAGGACGAATAAAGCAGATATACTGAAGCAACTTGTTGCTGATTTGCTCCAGGCAAGAGATCTATTAAGTCCTAATTTTTTGGATGCAACCTTGCTTAAGACTATAGTTAATGGCAGGTTTAGACCGACATCATATGCGGCATCTGCACTTCTGACCAAACTGTATTTGTTACAGGAGAATTGGACGGAAGCTGAAGCCGAAGCAAGTCGTATCATAGCTAATTCTCAGTTATTTATTTTAGACTCTTTAAATTCAGTATTTCTTACCACATCCAAAGAGGCTATTTGGCAATTACAAGTTGTATCTGGAAGCTCAGCGACGGAGGAAGGGAATAGATTCATACTCCCTGCTACCGGCCCTAGTGAAAATATGCCTTTTTTTCTAAGTCCGCGACTTGTTGGGGCATTTGAAAAAAATGATAGGAGGCGGCAATTATGGGTTGGAACTGCAAGGTCATACAATTACCCATATAAATACAAGGTTGCCAATGCTACTGGGACTCCCACTGAAGCTCTGGTGGTATTCAGACTTGCAGATGTATATTTGAACCGTGCTGAGGCAAGAGCACAATCTAATATGTTAGATCTAGCAATGCAGGATGTAAATAAAGTTCGAGCACGTGCGTGGTTGCCCCAAATTGCGGGAGTGGATAAAAGCAAATTGCTGGATACTATTCTTCACGAAAGGCAAGTGGAATTGTTTACAGAATTCGCAAATCGATTTATTGATTTAAAGAGATTTAAGAAGATTGACCAAGTAATGCCTAGTGTCTGTGTTGAAAAGGGGACAATATGGCAGCCTTATTTTTCTTTTTTCCCTTTGTCTGCATCAGAGCTGCAAGCAAACCCTAACTTGGTACAAACCCCGGGTTACTGAATATAAACCAAATATAATTACAAAAGATGTTTAGGAAAACTCTTGTTCTCTTATGCGCTTGCCTTTGCTCCATCGAAGCGATCGGGCAGGCGATAGATATTGAACACCGTATTGCAAATGCAAAAATGAAAACAAGCTCATATGCAGTTGGTGTTATGGATGAATGGAACGAATATCCACGACCAAATTTGGTTAGACCCAATTGGATAAATTTAAATGGTGAATGGAAGTGCCAGATTACTGATTATGATAGGTTTGATTATTATGGATTTAAAGAACAAATTAATGTACCTTTTCCCATAGAATCTCAGTTATCCGGTGTTCAGAAGCCGCTTTTGCCAACCCAAACATTATGGTATTTTAAGGAGATAAAATCGCCCGTGGTTACTCGTAACACCAGAATCATGCTTAATTTTGGAGCTGTTGATTGGCAAACGGAGGTTTTCATAAATGGTAAATCTGTAGGAAAACATACAGGTGGATATGACGCTTTTTCGTTTGATATTACTGAATATCTTCATGGAAAAGGATTAGATACAATTATTGTTTCTGTAATGGATCCGACAGATAGTGGTATAAATCCTCATGGGAAACAGGTTTTAAATCCAAGCAATATATATTATACTCCTACCTCCGGAATTTGGCAAACCGTCTGGTTAGAAAAAGTTCCAGTTAACCGAATTGAAAAGGTAAAGATAAATCCAGATGTTGATAACTCAAAGGTGACGATAGTACCTACGTTTTCCGGTGACGGTCAGATTAAGAGAGAGGTTAAAATTACTTTGTATGCTAATGGACAACAAGTGGTTACTAAGACTATCGGTGGAGACAGGGCTATGGAAATTCCATTAACCAAACCAAGGTTGTGGTCACCGGATGATCCTTTTTTGTATGATGTTCGGATTCAGTTGATGGTTGGGAACAAGATTGTGGATGATGTAACCAGTTACTTTGCTATGAGGAAAGTTAGCGTGGAAAAAGACATTGATGGGTTTCAAAGAATTTTCTTAAATAATAAACCCATTTTTAACCTAGGGGTGCTTGACCAAGGATTTTGGCCTGATGGTTTATATACTGCTCCTAGTGCTCATGCTTTAATGTTCGATATTGCTACAATTAAGGCAATGGGATTTAATACAATTCGCAAACATATTAAAGTAGAACCTCAGTTGTGGTACTATTACGCCGATCGATTGGGTATGTTGGTTTGGCAAGATTTTGTAAATCCGCCACACAGGTTGCCTGAAGGATCACAGTTAGAATTTGAAAAGGAGTTAAAGGTTACGATCGACCAACTTGAGAACCATCCATCTATCATTTCCTGGGTTGTGTTTAATGAAGGTTGGGGAGCATTTGATCAAGAAAGGATAACAAGACTAGTTAAGGAGATCGATCCTACTCGTATTGTAAATGGTCACTCAGGTCAACTATTGTACGTAGATAATAAATTGAGAAATGATATAGCTAATCCATGGATTGCAAGTGATGTTGCAGATATTCATTCTTATCCTTTTCCTCGTTCAGTTAAGAATGCTTCGGGAAAGATACAAGCGGTGGGGGAATTTGGAGGGATTACTGTTAGTGTTCCATATCACACATGGAACGATTTGCAAACTTGGGGATACGACACTAAAAAACCTTCCCAGTTCAGAGATATATATCGCAGAATGATCGATTCAATTGCAAGTTTGAAGAAAAATGGATTAAGTGCAGCAATTTATACTCAACCATTCGATGTGGAAACTGAGGAAAATGGTTTTGTTTCATATGATAGATTAGTTCTAAAAATCCCTTTCGATACGTTGCGTAGTATTAATTCAATTATTACAGGCAGAGCTATAGGTCAGCCCATTGAAGGTTCTTTATTAACAGCATTTAAATTAATAAATGAATCTGATAATGAGGATAATTATGAGAATTATTTAAAGGAAATAAGAAATGGTCGCAATGATTCAGCTTTTCTACGTAGAATGATTCTGTTATCGTTGAAGAAAAGGGATTCTGCGAATACGAATTATTTAACAGGTATGTTCTTAAAAAAAATAAAAGAGCGTTTGAACTATGATAATGTGTCATTGTTAACCTACATCGTGAAGGGTCCAGAAAATCCGGGGTATGCTTTATTGCTTAATGATAGTTTAGGGGCTATGCGAGCGATTGGCGAAAGAGGATATCAGTATTGGAGAAAAAATATGATCCTTAATAAATATATAAAACCGAGGTTAGCTTCTAACACTGACATTGATTGGGATAAAGTCGAATCTGAAGTGGCAAAGGTGTATGGTGAAGGGGGAAAAGTTTATGTTTGGGGTGCTGCAATGTATCAGAACTATAGAAACAAATCGTGGAAGGAGTTTGGTAAATACTATAGGAAATATTTTGAGGTCGCAAAGGAACACAGTGACTATCATATTAATAATATGAGTTGGGGAATATTTCAAAATATAACTGACACTTCCTTGTTGCGATTTGCTAGGGATATAAGCAAATATAATCTTGAGTATAAAGATAATTCAGTTGATGCAATGGATACATATGCTAATTTGATGTACAAGCTGGGCGAGAGGGATAAAGCTATTGAGCTGGAGAAAAAAGCAGTCGCTGCGCGCCCCGACATCAAAGAGCTCGCCGAAAACCTCGACAAAATGCTCCGTGGCGTCCCCACCTGGTGTAAGCTTCCCCTAAAACTAAGCCAGTCAGGATTAGAGCTTCTCATGCAATAGACCTTGATAAAAACGCTCGGC
>MLAV02000024.1 GCA_001870995.2 Chitinophaga sp. CB10 | reverse complement strand
TGAAGTGCCCCCAAAAAGTTAGACACTTTTGGGGGCATTTTTTATGGATAAAAGAGTCAGATACAGTTATCAGCAGAAACTGTCCATTGTCAAGGCCATTGAATCAGGGAAGGAATCAATCACGTCCTCATCTAAAAAATTAGGATGCTCACGCTCACGGATTCAACAGTGGTTAGGTCATTACAGACAAGGTGGTCCTCAGGGCTTAAAGATACGTCAAGAGACATATACCGGTGACTTTAGGCTAAAAGTAATTAAACTAATGATAAATAAGGGGTTATCTTTGACTGATACTTGTTCAGCTTTCAATATTCCCAATTTGGGCACCGTTCATAGATGGTTGACTATATACAAAGAACATGGTGCGAATGTGTTATTGAAGATTAAGCAGGGTCGAAAAAAGACTACTATGCCTCGTAAAAAAAAACAAGCAACAACTGATCTAAGTCCGGAAGCTCAACAACTGGAGAAGCTACGTGCAGAAGTGCAATTTCTACGTGCAGAAAATGATTTTTTAAAAAAGTTAGACGCCTTAACCCGGGAAAAAGAAGCGCAGAACCAACCAAAGAAAAAGCGCAGGCCATCAGGGAATTAAGGCATAAATATCCTCTGGATATACTTCTGAAAGTAGCAAGGATGGCACGTAGTACATATTATTATTGCTTGAAGCAATCAGCACAACCCAATAAATATATTGAGCTAGAAACGGAAATAAATCAGATTTATCATAAGCATAAGGGGCGGTATGGTTATAGGCGTATAACCTTAGCGATTAGACAACAAGGTCTTCTGGTCAATCATAAGACCGTATTAAGGATAATGAGATTGAAGGGGCTTAAATCGCTGGTCAGGATAAAAAAATATAAGTCCTACAAAGGAGTACAGGGGAAAGTTGCCCGCAATCTACTTAAACGAAATTTTTTTGCATCCAAACCGAATCAAAAATGGGTGACAGATGTGACAGAGTTTAAAGTAAGTGGCAAAAAGCTATATCTGTCGCCCATTATGGATTTATATAATGGGGAGATAATTAGCTATAATTTAAGTGGACAACCTTCGAGTAAACAGACAATAGAAATGCTGACGGGTGCCGTAAAGCTATTACCTTCGAAGCATAAACTTATTTTGCATTCTGACCAGGGATGGCAGTATCAGATGCAGGCCTGGCAGCTCATGCTTAGAAGCAATAAAATCAGGCAAAGTATGTCAAGGAAAGGGAATTGCCTGGATAATGCAGTAATGGAAAACTTTTTTTCCATTATCAAATCAGAGCTGTATTACCTTCATAAATTTACTTCTATTGAAGTATTGAGGAAGGAAATTATTGAATACATTGATTATTATAATAACCAGAGAATCAAATTAAAACTGAACGGCTTGAGTCCAGTACAATACCGAACTCAAGCCGCTTAATCAAAAAAGCCGTCCAAACTTTTGGGTTCACTTCATTGCGGAGGCTTTCTTTTTTTCTATAGCACAACATTAATTAATCATATCCTTTATCTCGCTCAGCTTCAACAGCGCTTCCACCGGCGTCAGCCGGTTGATGTCCACATTTTCCAGCTTCTGCCGGATGCCCTGGAATGTATCGCTGTGCGCGTCAAAAATATTCAACTGCAGTTTTTGGGTAGGAGTGGAGAGATTTTTTACCTGCCGCTGCAACGCCCCGTCGATATGCTTTTCTTCCAGCTGCGCCAGCACCTCGTTGGCACGGTCAATCAGTTCCGGCGGCATGCCGGCCATCTTCGCTACATGAATACCGAAGCTATGACGGCTGCCTCCCGGCGCCAGCTTGCGCAGGAAGATGATCTTGTTGCCGCTTTCCATATTGGTGATATGGTAGTTCTTCACCCGGCTATGCTTGTTCTCCAGCTCATTCAGCTCATGATAGTGCGTGGCAAACAGCGTTTTCGGCTGATGCCCGCTCATGTCGTGCAGGTATTCCACAATGCTCCAGGCAATGGAAATACCGTCGTAAGTGCTGGTACCGCGGCCGATCTCATCCAGTATCACCAGGCTTCTCGGCGTAATGCTGTTGATAATACTCGCCGTTTCGTTCATCTCCACCATGAAGGTTGACTCCCCGCCGCTCAGGTTATCGGAAGCGCCTACACGGGTAAAGATTTTATCCGTCAACCCAATTTCCGCACGGGTGGCCGGCACAAAGCTGCCCATATGCGCCATCAGCGTAATCAGCGCCGTTTGGCGGAGCAGGGCGGATTTACCGCTCATGTTAGGCCCCGTGAGGATGATGATCTGCTGGGTTTCTTTATCCAGGGTAATGTCGTTGGCGACGTAGGTTTCGCCTGGAGGCAAGCCCCGTTCAATCACGGGGTGGCGCCCTTCCACAATCCGCAGGTCATAACCGTCGTTGATTTCAGGGCGGCGGTATTTGTACTGCACCGCGTTGTGCGCAAAGCAGAGGAGGCAATCCAACCGCGCAAAAATCTGCGCATCCTGCTGTATAGGCTCTATAAAGTCCTGCAGGGCCGCCAGCAGTTCGTCGAACAGGCGGGTTTCCAGCGCCAGGATTTTATCCTCCGCGCCAACAATCTTTTCTTCGTACTCCTTGAGTTCAGGCGTAATATAACGTTCCGCGTTGGCCAGCGTTTGTTTGCGGATCCAGGTAGCGGGTACTTTGTTTTTGTGGGTATTGGTTACTTCCAGGTAATAACCGAATACGTTGTTAAAGGCAATTTTCAGGCTCGGGATACCCGTAGCTTCCGATTCCTTTTGCTGTATCTGCAACAGGTAATCCTTGCCTTTGGTGGCAATGCCGCGCAGTTCGTCCAGCTCGGGATGCACGCCGTCTTTAATCACGCCGCCCTTGTTTACCAGCACCGGTGGCGTTTCCATCATCTCGTTGAGGATGCGGTTCATAATCGGCGCACATACATCCAGCTTTTCGTTGAGGCGTTGCAGGTAGTCGTTGGTATTTTTGCCGAGGATGGTTTTCACGGCCTCCACCTGTTGCAGCGCCCTTGCCAGCTGCATGACTTCCCTCGGGTTAATTTTTTTCAGGGGTATTTTGGATACCAGCCTTTCCAGGTCGCCGGTTTGTTGCAGGTGCTGCCGCAGGCCATTGGCCAGGTCTGTTTCTTTGATCAGGTATTCCACCGTATCCAGTCTTTCATTGATGCGGTCCTTATGGCGGAGCGGGAATACCAGCCAGCGTTTCAGCAGGCGGGCGCCCATAGGGGTAACGGTATTGTCCAGCGTTTTTAGCAGGGTATGCCCGTTTTCCACACTGCTGTTAAGCAGTTCCAGGTTACGCACGGTAAAGCGGTCCATCCAGAGGAAATCTTCCTGGTTGATGCGCTGCATGCGGGTGATATGCTGGAGGTTCGGATGTTCTGTATCCTTCAGGTAATGGAGGGTAGCGCCGGCAGCTACAATGGCGGCAGGCATATTTTCCACCCCGAAACCCTTGAGGGAATGCGTCTGGAATTGTTTCAGGAGGATTTCTTCGGCATAGGTAGTGGTAAAGATCCACTCTTCCATGGTATAGGTATAAAACCTGGTACCAAAGGTGGCCTTGAAGTTCTTTTGTTGCTGGCGGGCAAAGAGGACTTCCGCAGGGCGGAAGCTTTGCAGGAGTTTATCCACATATTCAATGCTGCCTTCCGCTACAAAAAATTCCCCGGTGGAAATATCCAGGAACGACACCCCGGTAACATCGCCGCCAAAGTGCACGGCCGCCAGGAAGTTGTTGCTGGAGTTTTCCAGTATCTTATCGTTAACGGCTACACCGGGCGTTACCAGCTCGGTTACCCCGCGTTTTACAATGCCTTTGGCAGTTTTAGGGTCTTCCAGCTGGTCGCACACCGCTACGCGGTAGCCGGCTTTAACCAGTTTATGAAGGTAGGTGTCCAGCGCATGATGCGGGAACCCTGCAAGGTCGCCATTGGAAGAGCCGTTAGCCCTTTTGGTCAATACAATGCCAAGCACCTGTGCGGCGATCACCGCGTCTTCGTTGAATGTTTCGTAAAAGTCGCCCACGCGGAACAATAGCACGGCATCCGGATACTTTTCCTTGATGGCCTTGTGCTGTTGCATAAGCGGGGTTTCTGCCGATTTGCTTTTTGCCATGGCGCAAATATATAAAACTCAACCCATCATGTTATCTTTGCAGGTAATGAGAAAACTAAGTATGGATGAACTGGGCCGTAAAACGGTGGAGGAATTCAAAGCCGCCGATAAAACGCCCATCGTATTGGTGCTGGATAACATCCGGAGCATGCACAACGTAGGTTCCGTTTTTCGTACAGCCGACGCGTTTTTGATCCAGGGGATCATCCTCTGTGGCTATACGCCCGTTCCCCCGCACCGGGATATTCACAAAACAGCCCTGGGCGCTACTGAAACCGTGGAATGGCAATATGCCTCCACCACTATGGAAGCGGTAATCAGCCTCCGGGCTGCAGGCTACCAGGTAATGGCCATCGAACAGGCAGTGAACAGCGTGCCACTTGATAAATTTACCCCGCCTCCGGGCCAGCCCCTGGCGTTGGTCTTCGGCAATGAAGTCAGCGGTGTGGACGGGGAGGTGATGAAAGTCGTGGATGGCTGCATCGAAATCCCCCAGTTGGGCATGAAACACTCCCTGAACATTTCTGTTAGCACCGGTATTGTAGTTTGGGATATCTTTGTGAAGCTCAAAGGCAACCATTAAATTATTTTATTTATATATGTTTACGACTATAAATAAGTATCTGTCGCTGGTAAAGTTTGCGCACACCATCTTTGCCATGCCGTTTGCACTCATCGGGTATTGCATGGCGGTAACCATTGGGGGAGGGGCTTTCAGCTGGCTCACCTTCGGCCTGGTGATCCTCTGCATGGTGTTTGCCCGCAGCGCAGCCATGGCATTTAACCGCTGGCTGGATGTGGATATCGACAAACTGAACCCCCGCACGGCCAAAAGGGAAATCCCGGCGGGCATTATTTCCAAAAGCAACGCCATGGTGTTCATCATCGCCAATTGCGTGCTGTTTGTAGCTACTACCTGGTTTATCAATAAGATCTGCTTTTTCCTGTCGCCCATCGCACTGCTGGTAGTGCTGGGATACAGCTATACCAAGCGTTTCACGGCATTATGCCACATGGTGCTGGGCGTGGGCCTCTCCCTGGCTCCTATAGGCGCTCACCTGGCTGTAACCGGCCAGTTTGCCACCCTGCCGGTGCTGGTATCCTGCCTGGTGCTTTGCTGGGTGTCAGGGTTTGATATTATCTATTCCCTGCAGGACGAGGCTTTTGATAAAAGTCAGCATCTGAACTCCATCCCTGCCTGGCTGGGGCTCCGCGGCGCCCTGCACTTTTCCGAAGCGCTGCACGTGATTGCGGCAGCTCTGGTGATCACCATCGGTATCTACGGCCATTTTCACTGGCTGTACTGGATAGGAGCCGTAGTATTTATGAGCATGCTGGTATCCCAGCACATGCTGGTAAAACCAAACGACCTGAGCCGTATCAACATTATGTTCATGACCACCAATGGCATTGCTAGCGTGGTATTTGCCGTATTCGCCATTGCTGACATGCTGGTGCTGGCTTAATTAAAATCAAATAGATTATGCCACGTATCATGGCCATTGATTATGGGAAGAAGAGAACAGGCATAGCGGTGACCGATCCGCTGAAACTCATTGCCAGTAGCCTTACTACGGTGGGTACACATGAACTGATCCCTTTCCTGAAAAAATATTTTGCTTCGGAAGAAGTAGAGCAGATCGTTATCGGAGAGCCTAAGAACCTGGATGGCAACGCAACGGATGCAACCGCCCTGGTCAACGAGTGTGTGCGGATTCTGAAAAAGAATTTCCCCGACCTGCCGGTCGTGAAAATAGATGAACGCTTCACTTCAAAGATTGCTTTCCAGAGTATGATCGACAGCGGCCTGAAGAAGAAGGACCGCCAGAACAAAGCCCTGGTAGACGAGATCAGCGCCACCATCATCCTGCAGGAATACCTCCAGCGGATATAGGATATAGTTGCCAGACCCTCGCAGCGCCTTATCAACCGGCCTTTCCGGCAGGTAAAACAGGCCCCGTGGAAACCCAAACCCGCCGGTACAGGAGCGTTTCCCCGAAAAAACAATTAAATTCGCATTTTTAAACCAAGTCACAACAATCATGATATTGCCAATAGTAGCTTACGGACATCCGGTACTGAGAAAGGTTGCGGAAGATATTACCCCGGATTATCCAGAGTTAAAGGAATTGATCGCTAACATGTGGCAAACCATGTACGCTTCCAATGGCGTGGGTATTGCCGCTCCACAGATTAATAAATCCATCCGCCTGTTTGTAGTCGACAGCAAGCAGATTATCGACAACCTGGAAGATGATGAAAAGAACGACTACCCGGGTGATGAAGGTATCAAAGAAGTGTTCATCAACGCCCACATCGTGGAAACCGGTGGTAAAGAGTGGCCTTACAACGAAGGATGCCTCAGCATTCCTAAAGTAAGGGAAGATGTAGACCGCCCGGAAACTGTTACCCTCCGCTATGTAGACGAAAACTTCCAGCCAAAGGAAAAAACATTCACCGGCGTTACCGCCCGCGTGATCCAGCACGAATACGATCATATTGACGGCATCCTGTTCATCGATCACCTGAAGCCATTGAAACGCAGAATGTTGAAAAGTAAACTGGACGATATCACCAAAGGTAAGATCAGGGTGGATTACAAAATGTCTTTTCCGAAATAGGAAAATATTTTGTAATGTAAAATAAACCTGTTATTTTGGACATAACATCCACATCCATCAAAGTTTAACATCCATATCCTTTTGGCCGCTGCATCTACATACACGGAAGCTGAACTCGTTCAGGGCCTCAAAGCGAGGAATGAAAAGATTTTCAGTTATTTGTACGACCATTATTCACCCGCATTATATAGTGTGGCCCTTAAGGTCATTGCAGATGAAACTACTGCCGGCGATGTGCTGCAGGAGGCATTTGTAAAGATCTGGCGAAGTATTGATAAATACGACGCTACCAAGGGCCGCCTCTTTACCTGGATGTTGAACATCGCCAGGAATACCGCTATCGACAGCCTCAGATCAAAAGCCTATAAACTCGATCAGAAAATAACCGATGTTGACAACCTTGCTATCCTCAATGAACCACAACTAGCCATATATTTGCAGGTGGATCACCTGGGTCTTAGTAAGGCAGTTGAACGACTCCAGAAAGAACAGCGCACCATCATTGATCTGGCTTATTATAAGGGCTGTACCCAGGAAGAAATTTCCAAAGCACTGGACATACCGCTTGGCACCGTGAAAACCCGGATGCGCAATGCTATCATGCAATTAAGAGGTCTTTTAAAACAATAATTGTAATCCACGTGGACATAAACCATTACATATCATCAGGTGTCCTGGAAAGTTACGTTTATGGCTTGCTTCCAGAAGATGAAGTCGCAGAAGTGGAAGCAATCGCACAGCAATACCCTGAAGTCAGAGAAATCGTCGAAGACCTGCAGCTTCAGAAGGAAGAATTTGTGAAATGCTATGCTGTTACGCCTCCACCCGAAATTAAAGCAAGGTTGATGCTCATCATCCGGAATGAAAGCACACCCGAAGGCGAACTGGCGCTTCCCCAGGAACTCCGGCTGAATAACCCTGTTCCCCAGCCGCTCCTGACCACTCCGGCCGTAAAGATGAAAGCCGTAACCGGTAAAAAGCAGGAACGCATCTGGAAAATTATCGCCGCTGCCGTGATCGGCATCCTGATCATCAGCGCCGGTATAAACTTCTTTCTGGCTACGGACAGTAAGGATTATAAAGCCAGGTACGAAAGACTCATCGCCTCCCAAAAGAAAATCGACGAGAATAAAAACCTGGAATCCAATCAAACGGCCAGCGTACAGGAAAGCGATGAGGACAAAAAACTCCTTAAGGACCCGAACGTGATCTGGATCAAAGCCAGCGGCTACGGCCCGCACCCGGACGGCGCGGTGACCATCGGCTGGAATAAGGCTTCCAAAGAGGTGTACCTCGTCAACTGGCGGCTACCCATACCCCCGGAAGACAAGCAGTACCATCTCCGCACCATCACCGATGGCAAGCCGGCAGATGCAGGAATACTCGTGATCACACCGTCTTCCAACGGAAAGATTCAACACCTCAAAACGACCACCATTCCGCAATCGTTTGTAGTAACCCTGGAGCCCATCGGGAGTAAAGGAGCAAACGGCAAAACCGAAATTTACCAGGTCGCCGAAATGAACCTGTAGGATTTTGAAAGTTCAAAGAAATGCGTATATTGCTGTAGATAATACGACCCCGCGTTACGCCATTATAAGATACTTCACTTTTGTTATTCACAACCCTGCTGACTGATCATCGCCTGGTCAACGTGCGTTTGCATTTTCTCGATTTTATTCACTGTTTTAATCACATCCAATTTTTTTGGACTCGTCTTCAACATATACCGAGCAGGAACTGGTGAACGGCTTACGCAACCGTAACCAGAAGATCTTCAGCTATCTCTACGACCAGTACTCCTCCACCTTATACGGCGTAGTGGTAAAGGTGCTGAACGACCACGCCTCCGCCGGGGACGTATTGCAGGACGTATTCCTTAAAATCTGGAAAAACATCGACCAGTACGATGAAGAGCGGGGCCGCCTCTTCACCTGGATGCTCAACATCTGCCGGAACACCGCCATCGATGTACTCCGCTCCAAAGCGCATAAGCTGGACCAGAAAATCCAGAATATCACGGACGATGTACATATTGGCAACGAACCGCTGATAGTACACATGCAGGTAGATCACCTCGGCTTCTCCAAAATGCTCGAACGCCTCAGCAAAGACCAGCGGAACCTCATTGATTTAGCATACTATAAAGGCTGCACACAGGAAGAGATCGCCCGGGTGCTGGACATACCCCTCGGCACGGTGAAAACGCGCATGCGGACAGCCCTCAACCACCTGAAACAAATAGTAAAGAACATCGACAAGTAATCAAAAATGTATCGTTAGTGGACGCACAAAAAGTCATATCGTCCGGCATTATTGAACTGTATGTTACAGGCATGGCCACCGAACAGGAAGTCCGGGAGCTGGAAGCCGCTATGTTACAGTCCCCGGAAGTATTGGCTGCTGTTGAAGAATACCGGAGATCCCTCGAATACTATGTCGCGGCACAGGACCTGCCCCCTGATCATGCCATCAAAGACAGCTTACTTAACCAAATCAATAACCTCGAAGCTTCCGGCTCGGCGCAAACATGTATGTCGTCCACCTTGCCGGGGCATCCCAAAGCGACACTAATGGAAGAAACACTCATCCCCGAAAAACGCCTATCCTGGAAAGTCGTTGCCGCAGCAGCATTTATCCTGCTCATCGGCAGTATCATCATGAACTTTTTCTACTATAAAAAGTGGAAAGACTTCCGTGAGTATAAAGACAAATACCAGGCGCTCCTGCTGTCACAGAACTCGATCATGTCCACCAACGACAAGTACAAGGCCCGGCTGGAAGAGCTGGAACAAACCCTGAACGTCATGGAAGATCCAGCAGTACTCAAAGTGAACATGCCAGGTACCAAACTCAAACCGGATGCGGTAGCTACCGTATTCTGGAACACACAGAACAAACAGGTGTACCTCAAGGTGAATAACCTGCCTGAACCTGCCGCCGGCAAACAATACCAACTCTGGGCCATCGTAGATGGTAAGCCGGTAGATATGGGTGTGTTTGAAATGGGTGATACCGCCAAACTGCTCCAGAAAATGAAGGTAACCGACAAAGTACAGATGTTCGCTGTCACCCTCGAAAACAAAGGAGGAGCCGCACAGCCAACGCTTGAACAAATGTATGTTGCCGGTAAAATACCGGGTTGATAAGGACAGGCGGCACTGACGTCTCCCCAGTACCAAAAAAACAAAAAGCTGGTAAGAGCGCCCTTCAGGCGCTTTTGCCAGCTTTCTCTTTGTTACTTGCTGCATTTCATTAAATTGCAGCATGTCCGGAATTCTGAAACATATAGCCGTCACCGTTATAGCATCCGCCTGCATGCTTACCCTCAAAGCCCAGGATACTGCCCACTACCGGGGCATGACCATCAACCTGGATGAGGTCACCGTGGCCGCGCAAAAAATTGGCTTCGACGTAAACAGCTTTATCAAACGGGTGGAAGATGATACCACCTTCTACCGCGCCTTCAAAAACCTCCGCCTCGTTGGCTTCAACGGCGATAACGATATCCGCATATACGATAAGAAAGGACAGGTGCAGGCCTCCCTGAAAAGTACGACCACGCAGGAAATGAAAGGGCGCTGCCGCACGATGAAAGTGGAGGAGGAAAAAGTTACGGGCGACTTCTACGATAAAAAAGGCCGGTACAATTACTACACCGCGGAACTCTACGCCAACCTGTTTTTTACCACCGGCACCGTTTGTGTGGACGAAAACGGGAACACGCCGGAGCGCTCCAACGGCTCCCTAGCCAAACATAAAGCCCAGCTCAAACAACTGATATTCAACCCCGGGAAACCCGTTCGGGGCGTGCCGGTGGTGGGCAACAAGGTCGCCATTTTCAACAGCGACGTAATGCGTTATTACGACTTCTCCATCAAATCCGAAAACTATGTAAACGGCATCCCCTGCTACGTTTTCACGGCAAAGGCCAAACCGGGGCTGAGCCGGATCGACCGGGCAGAAATTGTCATCGATGAG
The DNA here is from genome assembly GCA_001870995.2 of Chitinophaga sp. CB10. GTDB lineage: Bacteria > Bacteroidota > Bacteroidia > Chitinophagales > Chitinophagaceae > Chitinophaga. Next base: position 60,262 of record MLAV02000024.1, on the reverse strand, counting down.
CTGATCACCTGGTTCAATAAGGAGAACTTTGAAATAGTAGGAAGGAAGTATGCACTGTCCTACAAAACCATGCTGTTCGACTTCAATGTGCAGATGAATGTACAAATGACGAAGGTGAACGACCTGCTGATCCCCGCGCTGGTAACCTACGCCGGCTCTTGGGATGTTGCCTTCAAAAAGAGGGAAACTGCCGCTTTTATCGCGAAATTCCACCATTTCCGCAGCGGAAACTAATATACCACGCTCACGGCGCCGGTCATATGCACCGGCGTCATCGTGTTACCGTCGATATAATCCACGATGTACACATAGGTGGCCATCTGCACCGGCTCGCCCTGGAAAGTCCCCCGCCAGCCTACCTGCGGGTCGGTCGTATAGAAGATCCTTTCCCCCCAGCGGTTATAAATACTCATCTGGAACTGGTTGACCGGGCATTTGTACACCGGCCTGAAATAATCGTTGCGCCCATCTCCGTTAGGGGTAAAGGCGTTGGGGAAATACATGGTGCAGCTACACTCCTTGTAGTTCACTACCACGCTGTCCACCGTCCGGCCGCATTCGTTATAACCGGTAATGCTGTATAATCCTGCTTTGGTGACTGTATAAAAAGGCACGCTGGTGCTGTCCTGCCATTTGTAATTGGCGCCGGCGCCGCGGGGGTAAAGGGTATAAGCCTCTCCCCGGCACAACACCGTATCCATTCCCAGGTTCGCCCGGAGTGTATCCGTAAACGTTACGGAAATAGTATCCCAGGATTCGCAGCGGCCAATTTTCGCATGTACGTAATAGTTACCGGGTTTGGTAACGTAGTAGGTCGCCTGGTCGGAATTATCCTGCCAGGTGTACACGCCATTGCCAAAATCAGCGGTCAGTACCAGGAAGTTTCCTTTGCAGATGGTTGTATCGTTACCGAGGTTAATCTTGCGTAAGCGGTTGTAATCCAGCAGTATGGTATCCACTACGCTGCAGGTATGGTTGATTTCCACGAGCGCCCATACCGGCCCTTCTCCCTGTACCGTTACGGACGGGGTAGTGGCGCCGTTGCTCCATAACCAGCGGGTAGCCTGGGGTACATTCGGCGCGAGGGTTACGGACTCGCCCGGGCACAGCAAAGTATCCGCCCCTAACGAGAACGGATATTCCGGCCCTGTGAAAGTCACGGTTTTCTGGAAAAACATGGGCGGGCAGCCTTCCGGGCTCACCGTTACGGAATAGGTGCCGCTGGTACGCACGTCCAGCGTGGGTTCTGTGCTGCCGTTGTTCCAGAGGTAGGTGCAGTTTTGCGCAGTAGCGTCCAGCTGGATATTTTCGTTGGTACACAACACGAGGTCGGGCCCCAGGTCAATTTCAGGAATGGGGGTGAAGAAGACGTTCACCGAATCCGGCACCAGGCAGCCGTCGATCTTCAGTTTATAGGTAGCGCTGGTATCCGCCAGGATGGAGGATTGCGTGGAGCTATCCTGCCAGAGGTAGTTTGCCCCGGGTATTACCGGCCCCTGTATCACCATGCTGCCGCCTTCGCAAAGCGTAACATCCTGCGGGCCAAAGTCATAGATCACCGGCGTAACGATGGTGATCGGTTGCTGGGTAGTGGTGGGTACGCCCGCCCGGTAAGCTACAAGGGTCACGTTATAGGTACCGGTGGCGCGGTAGATATGCCAGGCCCTTCTGTTGGCGGAGGAATCCAGGTTGCCGCTGCCGGGATCGCCAAAGTACCATTTCATGGAATCCACACCGGTAGTGTTTTTCATCACGAAGTACACGCTGTCGTTCACACAGGTGGAAGAAGCAGTGAATTCCTGCGCATAGCCAATACCGGGAAGTAAAATGAACAGTAATACCACCAGTTGGGGCAGTAGCTTGAAATAGTTTGGACGATCAGCAACGTATAGGTTCCTCATGTTTGGGACATGGATAAATATCTGTCGCCTAAATTATGAAAAAAAATTATGTGATTACAGTAAATAATATTAAGAAAATAGCATTTAAGGGAGGGATAGCTTAAAAGCGTCGCCCCGCGGGGTATCGGGGCGACAGATTATTTTATTGTGTTTAGTCTTCCCATTTTTGGCCGGGTTCCTCTTTTTCTTCCAGCGGCCGTGCGGCGGTATAGCGTTTCCATTTTTCCAGCACGGTGGTAAAGTCCTCCGGAAGCTGACTTTCAAAGTACATCTGTTTGCGGGTGCGGGGGTGGATAAAGCCCAGTTGCTGTGCGTGGAGCGCATGACGGGGCATGATCTCGAAGCAGTTTTCCACAAATTGTTTGTATTTGGCGAAGATGGTACCTTTTACGATGCGGTTGCCGCCGTAGGTATCATCGTTGAAGAGGGAGTGCCCGATGTGCTGCATATGTACCCTGATCTGGTGGGTGCGGCCGGTTTCCAGGCGGCATTCTACCAGGGTTACGTAGTTGAAGCGTTGCAATACGCGGTAATGGGTGATGGCTTCCTTACCATGTTCCCCATCCGGGTAGGCGTCCATGATCTTGCGGAAGCGCTGATGGCGGCCTACGTGGGCGATGATGGTGCCTTCGTCCTCTTTCAGGTCGCCCCAGACGAGGGCAATATAGCGGCGGTGAACGGTGTGGTCAAAAAACTGTTTGGCCAGGTCGTTCATTGCCTTGTCGGACTTCGCTACCACGAGCAGTCCGGATGTATTTTTATCGATGCGGTGTACCAGCCCGAAGCGGGGCAGCGCGGGCTCCGTGGCCTGGGTTTTATCGCCCAGGTACCAGGAGAGGCCATTGACGAGGGTGCCGGTGTAATTCCCGCAACCAGGGTGTACCACCATGCCGGCAGGTTTATCGATCACCATTACATCATCGTCTTCGTACACGATATTCAACGGCATTTCCTCCGGTACCACTTCCGTGCTTTCCGGGCTTTTGTTGGAATACACGACGATGTGGTCCAGCGGGCGGATCTTATAGTTCGATTTTACCGGCTTATCGTTTACCAGTACCATTTCCCCGTCCAGGGCTTGTTGTATTTTATTGCGGGTGGCGCCTTCAATACGGGCGGTGAGGAATTTGTCAATACGGACAGGCTCCTGGCCTTTGTCCACTACCATATTGATTTTTTCGTATAATTCCTCGCTGCCATCACCGTTTTCCAGCTCATCTTCCAGTTCCAGCAATTCTTCAGCCATTGATTCAAATTTTTGCAAAGGTACGTATCTTTGCGGGCTAAAAGCCAGGGGCTAAAGGCAAAAGCTATGAGTAAGCAACAGATTGTAGTTAAGGATCTTGGGAAGATAGACTATCAGCAGGCATGGGACTACCAGGAGCAGCTGCTGAAAGCGAACGTGGAGATTAAGTCAAAGGCCGGCGCTGTAAGCCCCAAGCCTACTACCAATTACCTGCTGTTCTGCGAGCATCCGCCTGTTTACACCCTGGGAAAAAGCGGCCACCTCGAAAACCTGTTGCTCACCGAAGCGCAGCTCCAGGAACAGGGGATCGGCTTTGTAAATACCAATCGCGGCGGGGATATCACCTTCCACGGCCCCGGGCAGATTGTAGGTTACCCCATCCTTGACCTCGAAAATTTCTTCACGGACATTGGCAAGTATTTACGGTTGTTGGAAGAAGTCATCATCCACACCATCGGCGATTATGGCGTAACCGGCGATCGTTCCCCCGGTGAAACCGGCGTTTGGCTGGACCCTGCCGTAAAGGCCAGCGCGCGCAAGATCTGCGCGATGGGCGTGCGTTGCAGCCGCTGGGTAACTATGCACGGCTTTGCGCTGAACGTCAACACCCCGTTGTCTTACTTTGGCAATATTATCCCTTGCGGCATACAAGACAAGCAGGTAGCAAGTTTAAACCGGGAGCTGGGCCGCGATGTAGATGTGGAAGAGGTGAAAGCGCGGCTGGTAAAGCATTTCGCGGATGTGTTCGAAGCGGAGATGGTTTCCTGAGCCCACTCACGGAAACGACTATACGTTAATCAAAGTATTTATTGCATAGTATAACCCTGCTGATACCGCTGGTATCGGTAGGGGAAGGCATGTCCGATGGGTGTTGGAGATTGGCAGCGCCCTGGCGGGAACGTGGGATTAAACGGGAAAATATCAAATTGATAAGATTGTAATCAACTTAAAACCAATTATTTAAATATTATTTTTTAACCAGTTATTAACAAACTGTTTTAAATGTTTTTTGTTACTTCGGGTAGAAAAAGATAATATTGTTATGTGTAATGTTACACCCCCCATTTCTTCATTTTTAGCTGCGCGAATCCCCATTCATACGCCAACGGGATTGATTTAACGGCTGTTTGTCAACAGCCGGAACACATGAAACCGAATCAATGGTAAGATCAATGCATTCACTGCATGGATTTATTGTATAATCATTTAAATCACATTTTATGGAAAACGCTCCTGGCAAAAAACATCCGGAGCCACTGGCTCCGCCACGCCCGCGATCTGAAATGAACCCAATCGAAGTGATGATCTCTGATCAGCGCAGAATTTTTCACGCTATTGCAAATGGAATTCCCTTGTCAATGCTTACTGACATTAAGTTTGCTGATGTGAGCCATGTTAAATTTGATCCTTATGAAGGCCCCGAAGACTTACTACGTAAGTACGACCTCTAATACGCATTGTTTTTGTACGAATGCGTTGGTATTGTACACGGTGGTTTTCAGTGAATTTGAATTAACGGATTACCATCAGAATAAGGTGCCGGCCTGGTTGTTGAATATATCCAGGGAGCCGCCTGCTATCAGGGGAGAAGGGAGTAATCATAGGGATTCCCTTGTTGGGCCAACGATTCAGGCTATCATTATCAGGTTTCTGAAAGAAAGGTCAACGGATGCCCTGTGTTACATCTGTGATGCGGCAGGCGGGTTGGCATCCGGCAGGCATCGGCTATTTCAGAGATGGTTCAGGCAGGGGCAGACAAAAATGGTGAAATATGATTCTAAACCATATCATCAGCAGCAGGACATCTACGCCTCCATTGTTATGCATACCAGCCATCCGAACCGGCTATATGTGATGGATGCATTTTACAAAACACTTGATTATCATTATCCGGAGGAGGTGCTTTATCCTATACCGGATGAAGATTGGCAGCTTGGTAGATTTTCAACCGCCCCTGTCACCCCAACCCTCATTTCCAAATAAAAAAGCCGGCCATTACGCCGGCTTTTCTCCATATCCTTTACATCTTATAATTCAACGGTATAAAAAAGTTCCATTTCTCCTTCAGCTTCCCATCCTCAAACAACTCAAAATTAAACCAGCCCGCATGCAAAAAAATAGCCTTTTCCAATACCAGGAAAGGCGCTTTCACCTTTTCAATATCGAAGATAAACGCGCCGTTTGATTCATAAAACTTAATACTGTAGTGCTTCTTCGGCGCTTCCGGCAGGCGGATGTTCACATTCCCGTCCGCAGTGGTGTAAATATAATTGGACGGGTGCCATACCACTCTTTCCGGCTCTTTGTTTTCCTGTTCCTTGCCGCGCATGCCTTTTGCCGCGTCCTTGATATCAGCGTATTGCAGCTTCATATCCGCCCGGAAAGAGCTGTCCGTCTGGGCCAGTATGGTTTTACTATAAAAGAAGCGGCCGTTGTTGAACACTACCAGCAAGCGGTAGTAGTTAGTGCCCGGCAGCGGCTTGCTGTCCTGGAAGGTACCGCGGGTATCTTTGTTGGCATATCCGATGGTGCTGAAGTTGATGACGCTGTCCAGCGAGCGCTGTACGCCAATTTCCTTTACATCCCGAAATCCTGAAATCCAGTCCAGGGATATTTTCCCGGTTTTGATGATGGCAGAGAACTCAGGTAATACCGGCGGCATAATTTCTTCCTGGCTCTGCGCGCTCACACGGATGGTGGTCAATAAAACTATTCCAATAGCAATTGAAAATTGCACGATCTGCTTCATACTTGATACCCTATCTCTTAAAGTTGGCAAAAATACACTACCCGTCAAATATAAAGAACACTTTTTAAAATGCGAGCGTGCCCGGCGGAAGCGAGCTATTGCCCTGAAGTCCGCCAGTATGGATCAACAGCACGTTACTGCCCTCGGGGAAGTAATTCCTTTTTAACAAAGTATTAAATGCCATGATAAGCTTGCCGGTATAAATAATATCCGTGGGGATGCGGGTTTCCTCGTAGAATTCGTTCATGGCGGCCAGTTGCGCGGGCGCGAACTTCCCATAGCCGCCGCCGTGGTGGTCCGTCAGCAGCTCCCAGCGCGCGGTGTGGCCGGGCTGAAGGAGAGCGGCTATGTCATCTTTAAGGCCGGCGGCGCCTTTGAGCACGCTGATGCCCAGCACCTGCTGATGGGGCAGCGCGCTGTTGATAAGTCCGGCCAGGGTGGTTCCTGTGCCTACGGCACATAATATATGGGTATAGGGAAAAGTTGGCTGCGCGTGGAGAATCTCCCCGGCGCCGCTGGCCCCTTCGCTGTTGTGCCCGCCTTCGGGTACAATCCAGGCGTTTTTCCACCCTTCCTCCATACGTGCGCCGGAAGCGTGCTGCAAGGATTTGTAATCTTCCCGGGTGACGAAGCGCAGCTCCATGCCGTTGGCAGCGGCTGCGCGGAGGGTGGCGTTGCTGTCCGCCTGTATTTCCTGGCCGCGGATGATGCCGATGGCGCGCAGGCCGGCGTCCCGGCAGGCGGCGGCCGTTGCGGCGATGTGGTTGGAGTAGGCGCCGCCGAAGGTGACGATGGTGTCTTTGCCGGCGGCCCTGGCGGCTGCCAGGTTGTATTTTAATTTGAACCACTTGTTGCCCGAAATCTCCGGATCCAGCAGGTCCAGGCGCAGCATGGCAGCGCTGATGCCCGCCGGCATGGCGGCGGTGCGGATGGCGTCCAGTGTGATGTTGCTGTAATCGGGCATGGGTGCGAAGGTACGATATGTAAAAGTTTCAGTGCAATACCCCTAAAAAGCAGCGGCGCAACGGGTATCCCGCTGCGCCGCCGTATCGTTCCTCATAAAATTTATTCCCCTGTCAGGAAGCCGCCTTTGCCTCTGTACAGCTTCACCGGCTTATCCAGTTTTACTTTCAGTACGGTTACATACTTATCCTGTACGTGCGCCGGTACGTCGATGTACACCAGCCCCGGTACAGGGCTCCAGGAAATTTTACCCACTACTTTATGTGTCAGCCGGGTGCCGTTCCCCACTACGGAGATGTCCTGGATGTTGTTGTCCAGTCCTTTGATCACTACCTGGCCGCTGGTTTTACCCGGCAGGAAGAGGTAGAGGGTGGTGGAATCCTTTGAGAGGGTGGTAGGGCCGTAGAAGTGCCCCAGTGGCAGGCCGCCGATGGTGTTGAACACCGCTTCGCCGTTCTTCTTATTCCATGCGCCCAGCTCTTTGAGCACGTGTACCTGTTCGGCCGGGATGGTGCCATCCGCTTTCGGACCGATGTCCAGCAGGAGGTTACCGCCATTGCTCACCGCATCCACGAAGATGGTGATGATTTCAAAAGGCGTTTTCCAGTTGGTATCCTGCGGCTGCCAGCCCCAGTTGTTGTTGATGGTCATGCAGAGTTCCCACCAGTGGTAGGCGGGGCGGGTCACGGGGAAGTTCTGTTCCGGCGTGTCATAGTCCCCGTAGCCCTGCAGGCGGCCATTGATAATGGTTTTCGGGTTGTGGGTGGTAAGCATGTTGCGCATTTTCGCGGCTTCCCACTCTTCGGCGGAATGTTCCCAGTCGCCATCAAACCACCACAGATCGGGGTTGAATTTATTCATGACCTCGGCCATTTGCCCTTCGTAGAACTGCAGGAATTTCTGCCATCTGGCCGGGTCTTTCTTTGCGTCATAGCGGCTGCTGTCCTTCAAAAATCCCGGGTAATCCGGGTAGGACCAGTCGATCAGCGAAAAATAGGCACCACATTTGATGCTATCGCGGCGCAATTCGGCGTAAAGGGGAGTGAGTACGTCTCTTTTTGCCGGTGTACTGTTTACCACATCCAGTTTGCTTAATTTACTATCCCAGAGCGCAACGCCGTCATGGTGTTTGGTGGTCATGACCGCGTACCTGGCGCCGGATTCCCTGATCAGGTCCGCCCATTCGCGGGGATTATATTTTTCAGCAGTAAATCCTTTTAGCTGAGCCATATAATCAGGATAGGAGATTTTCTTATTGTGGAACGACCAGGATTCGTCAACGCCTTTAACGGAATAAATACCCCAGTGGATAAAGATGCCCAGTTTGGCATCGGCAAACCACTGCATTTTTTCTTTAATGTCGGCCGGATTCGTTTTCTGTTGTGCGTTTGCGCTGAGGCAAAGCTGCATGGCACAGGCGCCGAGCAAGATCAGTCTCTTCATTGTCCCTTATTAAATTAGTCTTTGAAATATGTGTTAAACACAAAAAGAACTGTGAAAATAGGAAGTATTGATTAAATTTAGCGCCGATTATTTCAGGTAAATAATTGAAAATTATAAATCTAAAACAAACAAATGCAACCGACTTTATTGATTTTGGCGGCCGGTATGGCCAGTCGTTATGGCAGTTTGAAGCAAATCCAGCAATTTGGCCCCAGCGGTGAAACTATCATTGATTACTCTATTTATGATGCAATACGCGCAGGATTTGGTAAAATAGTATTTATCATCCGCGAGAGCTTTGCAGCAGAATTCAAGGAGATATTCGAGCCTAAGCTGAAAGGGCGTGTGGCTACTGATTACGTGTACCAGGATATGGATTCTTTTGTGGGTAAATATGAAGTACCTGCGGACAGGACCAAACCATGGGGTACCGCACATGCAATTTTATGTGCAAAGAATGCGATCAACGAACCATTTGCGGTAATCAACGCGGATGACTTCTATGGCGCAGATGCATTTGTGAAAATGGCCAACTTCCTGAAAGGGGAAGCAAAAGCCGATATATACAGCGTAGTGGGTTATGAACTGGGCAAAACGATCAGTGAGCACGGTTCCGTATCCCGCGGCGTGTGCGCGGTAGATGGCGCCGGCTTCCTGTCGGCCATCAACGAGCGTACGAAAATCTATTCCGAAAATGGCGCTATTGTTTACGAAGAAGCCGATGGCAGCAAACATCCGCTTTCTCCTGAAACGCCGGTGTCCATGAATTTCTGGGGCTTTGATCCCAGCGTATTCGATTTGAGCCAGGACCTGTTCTATGAGTTCCTGGAAAACAATCGGAGCAATCCAAAAGCAGAGTTTTTCATTCCGATCGTTGCCGACGAGTTTATCAAACGCGGTAAAGGTAAGGTGAAAGTGCTGCCTACCAGCTCTCAATGGTTTGGCGTAACCTACAAAGAGGATGCGCCAGGCGTACAGGCTAGCCTGAATGAGCTGGTTGCCAAAGGAGCATATCCCAACAATTTATGGAAATAATGCCCAACAAGCTAATCCTTCAGGCTTTCGGACTTGAGCCTGAAGGATTAAATGTCCGACGATTTGGATCAGGACACATCAACAACACTTTTCTGCTCGAAAAGAAAGAGGATGGCAGCAGGTACGTTCTACAGAAAATCAATGTGAACGTATTCAGGGAACCAGGAATTATCGCCGCAAACCAAAGAATGGCAGCTGATTATCTGGCAATTCATCATCCGGGGTATCTGTTCATCACGCCTATCCCCACCGTAACCGGCGATGAGCTGTATGTGATGAACAACGAATACTGGCGAATGATCCCCTTTATTGCTGATTCCGTGACGGTGGATCAGGCAGATAACCCGAAGCAGGCTTATGAGGCAGCCAAACAATTTGGACGCCTGGCCAATTACCTTACGGGCATCGACCTTAAACCGTTTAAAGCTTCAATTCCGAACTTCCACAATCTGACGCTGCGTTACGCCGCTTTCCAGGAAGCCATACGCAACGCCGCTGAAGAAAGGAAGGCAGCAGCAGAAGAGATGATTGAAGAGTTCCTCCGCTACTCCGACATCGCAGTGACTTACGAGCAGCTGAAAACAAATCCGGAATTCAGGGACCACCTGATGCACCACGACACCAAGATCAACAACGTATTACTCAACAAGGATACATTCGAAGGTATATGTGTGTGCGACCTGGATACCCTGATGCCCGGTAAAATTATCTCCGACCTGGGGGACATGATCCGAACTTATGTTTGCCCGGTTTCAGAAGAGGAGAGGGATTTCAGCCAGATCGTTATCCGCGAAGAGTATTTCGAAGCGCTTATGCAGGGATACCTCGAAGAGATAGGCGGCGCCTTAACAAAGGTGGAAAAAGAACAACTGTTCTTCGCAGGAAAGTTCATGATCTACATGCAGGGTATCAGATTCCTCACAGATTATCTCAACGGGGACGTCTACTACCCAATCAAGTATCCGACAAACAATTTTGACCGTGCAAAGAACCAGCTGATCCTATTGCAGCGGTTAATCGAAAAACAGGATGTGTTGCAGGCCATCATCGACAAATGCCTGCACGTCAGTGAACAGGTTTAGAAAAGTGAACAAAAGAAATGAAGCTATTTTAAAGCCGTTTCCGCAATGGAAACGGCTTTCCTGTTTCCAGGAAGGCAGGCCGGCGGGAATTTCAGTGATTCCACCCCTCCGGCAGGCCCCTTTCCCCCAATTTCCCGTCCCTTTTACACAAAAATCTTACTGCTATATGTCTACCGATTTTGTGATTTGTTTAGAATATGCCTAACAAATCGACTTCTTTTTTGAATATTTTCAAAAACCTTTATAGCAATTAATTTTTGACGAAATATTTGGCCCTTTGTTGTTTTTTATTTTAACCACCCATACTTTTGTATTGATAGAAAAAAATATCACCAGCCTCCATGTGGGTATATAAAGACAATATCAAACTTAATCACATCGTTGCACAGTTGAACTGGGCTATCACGAAGGTCGTGATTATTGTCGTTGTCATTATTAGCCACCAGTATGGAGGATAGGTCCACGTGCATATAACACACTTAAATACGCCTTCCTCCGCAAAGAGGAAGGCTTTTTTTTTGGGATCATATTTGACGACGCTAATAATTTCAATTTTATGTATAGCTATTACAACGACAACACCATTCTTTACATCGACGGTGAATACCGTAAAGCAGCCGAATCTACTACAGACCTGTACGGCCAGTCGCTCCACTATGGATATGCAGTATTTGAAGGTATCCGCGCCTACAAAACTGCCAGCGGCGAAGTGAAGATCTTCAAGGCCAAAGAACACTACGACCGTCTCCGTCGCTCCTGCGAATTAATCCACATCCCATTCAAATGGACCAATGAAGAACTCATTGAAGCTACTTACAAGGTGTTGGAACTGAACAACATGGAAGAAGCTTACATCCGTCCGCTGGTTTTCTGTCCGCCAAACATGACCCTCAAAGCCGCATCAGAAGCACATATCCTGATCTGCGCATGGGAATGGGGCGCGTACCTCGGCGAAAAACTGCTCAAGATCATGACCTCCTCCTACGAGCGTCCTAATCCTAAAGCATTCAAAATCGAGTCTAAATCAGCCGGCCTGTATGTAAACTCGATCCTCGCCTCACAGGAAGCAAAGGAAAAAGGCTACGACGAAGGACTGCTCCTGGATCAGCAGGGATTTGTAGCAGAAGGCCCCGGCGCCAACGTTTTCTTTGAAAAAGACGGCAAAGTGTACACTCCTCCTCCAGGCTCCATCCTCCCAGGCATCACCCGCGCCACCGTTATTGAGCTGTGCCACGAACTCAACATTCCCATCGAAGAAAAACTCTTTACCATCGACGAACTGAAAAAAGCTGACGCAGCATGGTTCTGCGGTACCGCTGCAGAAGTAGTTGGTCTGGAATCCCTCGATGGTCAGCCTTTCGGCAAACCATGGGCCCAATCCCTCGGTAAAGTGCTGCAACAGGCTTATAAAGCAAGGGTGCTGGAAAAAGAATTCGAACGCGCTGAACAATTAGCATAAATCTCTCTACAGAAGGCATTGAGTATGAACACACCGGAGTTTTAACGGCCGCCATACTGTTAACTGCGCTTCAGTCAATGTAATTAGCTTTATGATTCGTACTGAATGCCTTCTGTTTTTTTTGAAGACCGTAAAACCGAAAAGTGAAAATCCCTGTCCAGAAAGGGTTTGCGGGCAAGAAGGCCAAATTTGAAGACCGGTATTAGATGAATTCTTAGTTTGACTATCACACATTCACCTTCTAATTTTAAACCAACTTTTAAAATAGGATTACTATAAACCGTTGGTAATCACCACTAACAAAACAACAGCAATGGAATTGAACAAGTACAGCAAAACGATCACGCAGGATCCTACGCAACCAGCTGCACAAGCGCAGCTGCACGCTATCGGGCTGACAGACGAAGATCTGAAAAAAGCTCAGGTAGGCGTGGTGAGCATGGGCTATGATGGCAATCCCTGTAATATGCACCTCAACGACCTCGCTAAAGTAGTCAAAGCCGCCGTCTGGGAAAACGGACTGGTCGGACTCAACTTCCACACCATTGGCGTGAGCGATGGTATTAGCAACGGTACCGCAGGTATGCGTTACTCCCTCGTTAGCCGCGATCTGATTGCTGACTCTATTGAAACCGTTGTTGGCGCACAATATTATGATGCGGTAATCACCGTTCCCGGCTGCGATAAAAACATGCCCGGTTCCCTCATGGCCATGGGCCGCCTCAACCGCCCCGGCATCATGATCTACGGCGGTACTACCGCTCCCGGTAAATGGAAAGGCCAGGACCTCAACATCATCTCCGCCTTCGAAGCGCTGGGCCAGAAAATGGCCGGAACCATCGCCGAAGAAGACTTTAAAGGCATCATCCACAACGCCTGCCCGGGCGCCGGCGCCTGCGGAGGTATGTACACCGCCAATACCATGTCTTCCGCTGCTGAAGCACTCGGTATGAGCCTGCCTTACAGCTCATCCAACCCCGCGTTGAGCCAGGAGAAAAAGGACGAATGCCAGGCCGCTGGTAAATACATCCGCCTGCTCCTCGAAAAAGATATTAAACCACGCGATATCATGACCAAGGAAGCATTCGAAAATGCTATCACCGTCGTAATCGCACTGGGTGGAAGTACCAACGCCGTACTGCACCTCATCGCCGTTGCCAAATCCGTAGGCGTGCAATTAACGCTGGAAGATTTCCAACGCATCAGCGATGCCACCCCGCTGATCGGAGACCTCAAGCCAAGCGGTAAATACCTCATGGAAGACCTCCACAACATCGGCGGCGTGCCCCTGGTGATGAAATACCTGCTGAAAGCCGGTCGCCTCCATGGCCACTGCATCACCGTAACAGGTAAAACCATCGCCGAAAACCTGGAATCAATCCCCGATATTGATTTCAGCTCCCAGGATATCATTGTTCCGCTGGAAAAACCACTCAAAGAGTCCGGTCATATCCAGATATTATACGGCAACCTCGCCACACAGGGCTCCGTTGCCAAAATCACCGGTAAGGAAGGCGAACGTTTCAAAGGTCCTGCCCGCGTATTCGACGGGGAGTTTGAACTGATCGCCGGCATCCAGTCCGGCCGTGTTAAATCCGGCGACGTGGTGGTGATCCGCCAGGTAGGCCCCAAAGGCGCGCCAGGCATGCCTGAAATGCTGAAACCTACCTCCGCTATCATGGGCGTAGGCCTCGGCAAAAGCGTTGCCCTCATCACCGACGGCCGCTTCTCCGGAGGTACCCACGGTTTCGTGGTAGGCCACATTACCCCGGAAGCTTTTGAAGGAGGTACGATCGCCCTCGTTCAGGACGACGATATAATCGAAATAGATGCAGTGAACAACACCATCAATGTAGAAGTGAGCGATGAAGAACTAACCGCACGCCGCGCTAAGTGGGTACAGCCTGCATTGAAAGCATCCAATGGAATCTTATTTAAGTACGCAAAACTTGTAAAAAATGCAACAGAAGGATGTGTTACCGATGAAGGCTGAGACAGAAGCCGATAAGCGGTCAGCCGTTAAACCTGTAATCACCGGATCAGAAGCGGTTATCCGTTCGCTGATAGCGGAAGGGGTAGATACCATCTTCGGTTATCCCGGTGGTGCAATCATGCCAATCTATGACGCCCTGTACGACTTCCAGGATCAGGTGCATCATATCCTGGTGAGGCACGAACAAGGTGCGACACACGCCGCACAGGGATATTCCCGCGCTTCCGGCAAGGTAGGTGTGGCGTTTGCTACATCCGGCCCCGGCGCTACCAACCTGGTAACAGGGCTGGCAGATGCTTATATGGACAGTACGCCGCTGGTCTGCATCACCGGTCAGGTGGCAGCCTCCTTACTGGGTACTGACGCTTTTCAGGAAACAGACGTGATCGGCATCACCATGCCTATCACTAAATGGAATATACAGGTTACCCGGCAGGAAGATATTCCAGCCGCCATCGCCAAAGCCTTCTATATCGCCCGCAGCGGCCGCCCCGGCCCGGTGCTGGTGGATATTACCAAGAACGCCCAGGTAGGTACCTTCGAATTTGAATACAACAAATGCGAATTTATCCGCAGCTACCAGCCGGTACCTGAACTGGATAAGGAAGCAGTAACCGCTGCCGCCGCACTGATCAACAGCGCCAAAAAACCTTACATCTTCTGCGGCCACGGCGTATTGCTCGCCGGCGCGGAAAATGAACTGATCGCACTGGCCGAAAAAGCGCAGATACCTGTCGCCTCCACGCTGCTGGGCCTCTCCGCCGTTCCGGTGGATCACCCCCTCTACGGCGGATTGTTAGGAATGCATGGTAACTACGCGCCGAATATGCTCACCTGCGAATGCGATGTGGTAATCGCCGTAGGGATGCGCTTCGACGACCGTGTAACCGGCGACGTGAGTACTTTTATCAGCCAGGCAAAAGTAATCCACATCGAAATCGATGCGGCCGAAATCAATAAAATCATCCACGCGGACGTAGCCATCCATGCAGATGCCAAAGAGGCGCTCACCGCCCTCAACCAGCTGATAATGCCGGCTAAGCACGACGCATGGCTGGAAGAATTCCGCTTCGGTCATAAAAAAGAATACGATAAGGTACAGCACCGTGAACTCTATCCTGAATCAGGAGAGATCAAAATGGCGGAAACCGTTCGCCTGCTGTCCGAAAAAACCAACGGCGAGGCTATCCTCGTAACGGACGTAGGACAGCACCAGATGATCGCTTCCCGCTACTACCGCTTCAAAAATCCGAATACCAATATCACCTCCGGCGGTATGGGTACCATGGGCTTCTCCATCCCTGCCGCTATGGGAGCCAAGATGGGAGCGCCGGACAAACAGGTAGTAGCCGTAGTAGGGGACGGATGTTTCCAGATGACCTTACAGGAACTCGGTACCATCTACCAGTCGCAGATCGGCGTCAAAATCGTCATCCTGAACAACAACTTCCTCGGGATGGTAAGACAGTGGCAGCAACTGTTCTTTGATAAGAGATACTCTTCCACCGAAATGGTGAATCCTGATTTCATACAGATTGCCAAAGGGTTCTTTATCCCCGGCAAAAAAGTTACCGCAAGGGAAGACCTGGCTGCCGCCATCGATGAGATGCTCGCGCACGACGGCGCTTACCTGCTGGAAGTAGTGGTGGAAAAAGAAGACAACGTATTCCCAATGGTGCCTGCGGGAACGCCGGTCTCCACTATTCGCCTCGAGTAGTACCACGCAGTAACACCCGTATTGTTTATCAGAAATTCACAACAACATTATGCAAAAGGAATATACAGTTACGGTATATACGGAAGATCGTATAGGGATCACCAACCGTATCACCATCATATTCACCCGCCGGGGGATCAATATCACCAGTCTTACCACTGCTGAAACGGAGATTCCGGGCGTCTACAAGTTCGTAATAACGGTAATGTCTACACGCGAAAAACTGGACAAGGTAGTTGGCCAGATCGAGCGGCTGATTGAGATTCACCGGGCCTTTGTACACGAAGAAGACGAGGTGGTGTACCAGGAACTGGCACTTTATAAAATATCTACCAAAGCCCTGCATACCGCAGGGGATGTAGAAAGGCTGATCCGCGAGAATAATGCGCGCATTCTCACCATCACTGCCGACTACTTCGTGATCGAAAAAACAGGCCACCAGCAGGAGCTGATTGATTTCATCAAAAAGCTCGAGCCGTATGGACTGATAGAATATACTAAGAGCGGGCGCGTAGCGATTGTCAAGTGGAGCCGTCGATTCCACGAACATCTCAAAGAACTGGATAAAACAGTAGCCAGCTATTAATCGGAAAAAATAATATTCATTCACAATTCACAACCGGCCTATCGCATTAGCTGAAGGCCAATGCAAAAAAAACACAACATGGCAACCATCAATTTTGGCGGCGTACTCGAAGAAGTAGTAACCAGAGAAGAATTCCCTATGGAAAAAGCTAGGGAAGTGCTGAAAAACGAAGTGATTGCAGTTATCGGTTACGGTGTGCAGGGCCCAGGCCAGGCACTGAACCTGAAAGATAACGGCTTCAACGTAATCGTTGGTCAACGTAAAAACTCTGCAACCTGGGATAAAGCTGTTGCTGACGGCTGGGTACCAGGCGAAACACTGTTTGACATTGAAGAAGCAGCTGCGAAAGGTACTATCATTCAGTTCCTCCTGTCTGATGCTGGTCAGATCACCCTGTGGCCTACGCTGAAAAAACACCTGACTCCGGGTAAAGCGCTGTACTTCTCTCACGGTTTTGGTATCACTTACAAAGAGCAGACCGGTATCATTCCTCCTGCTGATGTAGATGTGATCCTCGTAGCTCCTAAAGGTTCCGGTACTTCCCTGCGCCGCCTGTTCCTGGCTGGCCAGGGTCTGAACTCCAGCTACGCGATCTTCCAGGACGCTACCGGCCGCGCTAAAGAACGCGTTGTAGCACTGGGTATCGGCGTTGGTTCCGGCTACCTGTTCGAAACAGATTTCAAAAAAGAAGTTTACTCCGACCTCACCGGCGAACGCGGTTCCCTGATGGGTTGTATCCAGGGTATCTTCGCTGCCCAATACGAAACACTGCGTAAAAATGGTCACTCTCCATCTGAAGCTTTCAACGAAACCGTTGAAGAGCTGACGCAGTCCCTCATGCCACTGGTGGCTGAAAACGGTATGGACTGGATGTACGCTAACTGCTCTACTACTGCTCAGCGCGGTGCGCTCGACTGGTGGAAGAAGTTCAAAGAAGCTACCCAGCCTGTATTCGATGAACTGTACAAATCAGTTGCCGAAGGTAAAGAAGCTGCCCGTTCTATCGCTTCCAACAGTACTCCTGACTACCGCGAGAAACTGAACGAAGAACTGAAAGAACTGCGCGAAAGCGAAATGTGGCAGGCAGGCGCCGCTGTACGCAAGCTGCGCCCTAATGCGTAATATACTATAACAGGTTGCGGAACTTTCCGCAACCTGTTTTCAAATCTTTTCTATTTTATGTCCACCAATACTTCCCCGGGCGTCAGCCCGCTTAACATACTGGATGCGGCTGTCAAACTCAAGCCGGTTGTTAACCGCACTCCGCTCACTTATTCTGCAACCCTCTCCCGCCGTTATAACTGCGATGTGTACCTGAAAAGAGAGGATATGCAAATTGTACGTTCTTATAAATTGCGTGGGGCATATAACCTGATTAGCAGCCTTCCGGCCGAATTGCTGGCCAAAGGCGTTACCTGCGCCAGCGCCGGTAACCATGCACAGGGCTTTGCCTATGCATGTAAAGCAATGAACATTAAAGGCGTGGTATTCATGCCTATCATCACACCCAAACAAAAAGTTACACAGGTGCGTATGTTCGGTGGGGATAACATCGAAATACGCCTCGTAGGAGATACCTTCGATGACTGCTCCGCCGAAGCGCAGGCATTCACCAAAGCAGAAGGTATGACCTTTATCCCCCCATTCGATAACCCAAAAATTATTGAAGGCCAGGGAACGGTAGCCGTGGAAATACTGGAAGACCAGCAAAACATCGACTTCCTCTTTGTACCCGTAGGCGGCGGCGGCCTCGCTGCCGGCGTGGGAACCTATTTCCAGACCTACAGCCCGCAAACCCGCATCATCGGTGTAGAGCCGGAAGGCGCGCCCTCCATGCTCCGCGCACTGGAAAACGGCAGCCCCGTTACCCTCAACGAAATCGAAAGGTTTGTAGACGGCGCAGCGGTAAAACGCGTAGGCACACTCAACTATGACATCTGTAAGGAAGTGCTGGAAAAAATGCACCTCGTCAACGAAGGTAAAGTTTGCTCCACCATCCTCAAATTATACAACGAAGACGCCATCGTGGTAGAACCGGCCGGCGCTTTGTCCATCGCGGCGCTCGACGATTTTGCCGGCGAAATCCGCGGAAAGAAAGTCGTATGCGTCATCAGCGGCAGCAACAACGATATCGACCGCATGCAGGAAATCAAGGAAAGATCCCTCCTGTACGAAGGCCTGAAACACTACTTTATTGTACGTTTCGCCCAGCGCCCCGGCGCCCTGAAAGACTTCCTGAATCACGTGCTCGGCCCCAACGATGATATCACCCGCTTCGAATACATCCAGAAGCACAACAAGGAATCCGGTCCGGCCCTCATCGGCATTGAGCTCGGCAGGAAGGAAGACTACGATGTACTCATCGCCAACTTCCGCAAGTACAACCTGAACTTTACCGAACTGAATAAAGACGATAACCTCTTCGGTTACCTCGTATAAGAGATTTTTTTACTGCTGATTGATCAAAAGAGATGGCTGCTTTCGGGCAGCCATTTTTTTTTCAGCGCGACAAGAGCAGCTGCCGCATTTAGCCTCACCGGCTTTTCCCCCGGCGCCATCCCTCGGAAACAGGAAATTTTTTACTAGCTTAGAATATCATCTCTCAAAATCCTAATCATATGGACCTCAAGTTAAACGGAAAAGTAGCCATCGTTACCGGTGGCAGCAAAGGCATCGGGAAAGCCATCGCGGAAGCGCTGCTGAAGGAAGGAGCCAAAGTGGTGATCAGCGCCCGCAATGCGGACGAAGTGGAAGATACCGCCGCCACGCTGCGCCTCTCCGGTTACGATGTAACAGCTGTAGCGGCGGACATGAGCAAAAAAGCAGACCTGGAACAGCTGGTGGCCGCAGCCCTGCACCGCTACGGCCGTATCGATATCCTCGTCAACAATGCCGGCACCATCGATACATTCGCCCCCATAGCGGATATTACGCTGGACCAGTGGCGCTATATCTTCGAAGTGAATTTCTTTGGCGTGGTGGAACTCACCAACCTCGTAATCCCCGTGATGCTGAAGGAAAAAGGCGGACGCATCATCAACATCTCCTCGGAAAACGCCGTACAGCCGGATCCGATGATGGGGCATTACAACGCTACCAAAGCCGCCCTGAACAATTATTCCAAAACCTTGTCCATGGCTTACGGCAAGGATAACATCCTCGTAAACACCGTTTCCCCCGCCTTCATCCGCACGCCGCTGCTGGATAACATGCTGGATAAAATGGCCGAAGAAGCCGGCACTACCCGGGAAGAAGCTGCCCGTAAATTCCTGAAGGAAAACCGGCCGTACCAGTCGCTGGGCCGCGCCGGCGCCATGGAAGAATCGGCCGGTATCGTGGCTTTCCTGGCGTCCGGACAGGCGTCGTTTATCACCGGCGCCGTCTTCCGGGTGGACGGTGGTTCTGTAGGTACGGTATAAATTCAATCTCATGCTCAGCTACTGGGAAAAACAGTCCCTCCTCCAATACGATTACATCATCGTCGGCAGCGGCATCGTCGGCCTGTCCACCGCCATCAGTCTGAAAGAGGCAGACGAAAGTGCAAGGGTACTGGTGCTGGAAAGGGCCATACTGCCCACCGGCGCCAGTACTAAAAATGCAGGCTTTGCCTGCATCGGCAGCCTCACTGAAATATTGGCGGACCTGCAAACTATGCCGGAGCAGGAAGTACTACACCTCGTCAAACTCCGCTACGAAGGGCTGCAGCTGCTGCGCCAGCGCCTGGGGGATCACGCCATCGCCTACACGGAAAACGGCAGCTATGAACTCATTACCCCGCACGACGAATGGGCGCTCCGGCAAATGGATACCGTCAATAGCCTCCTGGGCAACTTCTTCCCGCAAAAAGCTTTTACCCTGGCCAACAATAAACTACATACCTTCGGATTCAATACCAACGTGGTAAAAGCCGTTGTCAGCAATACCTACGAGGGAGAACTGCATACCGGGAAAATGATGCGCAGCCTCATCGACCTTTGCCTGCGTGTAGGCGTGGAAGTAAAAACAGGCGCCGAAGTAGCCCGGGTAGAAGACCTGGGAACAGGTGTAAACGTGGTAGTGCCGCATGTACTGCTGAAAGAAGAACTGGTTTTCTCCGCACGCAAACTGATCATTTGCACCAACGCTTTCACCAAACAACTATTGCCCGCTACAGAAGATATAATGCCGGGTCGCGGACAGGTGCTGCTCACCAATCCTATTCCCAACCTCCGCTTCAAAGGGATTTTCCATTTTGAAGAAGGATACTATTATTTCCGGGAGCTGGAAGGGCGGGTACTCTTTGGTGGCGGCCGGCAGCTGGACTTCCAGGGTGAAAGCACCACGGATTTTGAATACAACAACCGTATTCAGCATCAGTTAGAAGAATTGCTGCGCACCGTTATCCTACCGGATACGCCTTTCACTATTGCTGACCGCTGGACGGGTATTATGGCATTTGGTAAAACCAAACAGCCAATCATTCAACACCATTCACCCAACGTAATTGTAGGCGTAAGAATGGGTGGAATGGGGGTAGCCATTGGGTCTAAGGTAGGGGAGATGCTGGCGGAGATGGCCGTGCGGTAGCCAAATGATCTTGTTTGACGAGCTGAAAACTGCCATGAAAAACATGCAGCAAAAGCCGGATAAACAATAAAACCCGGAGGCTGACTGCTTTCCGGTCTGCCTCTGATCCTATCCTCCCTCATCCTGATACCCTTTTCACCCGCTATTGCACTGGCTTTTTATTTTGCCTATTTTGTTAGCAAGATATTATTAGCCACTAATGAAAAAGATACTATTTATTGCCCTGTTGGCAGGCGGCTCCACGTACGCGCAACAAAAACTTCCCTTACAGCTCTGGTACAAACAGCCCGCCACCAAATGGATGGAAGCCCTGCCTATAGGCAACGGCCGCCTCGGCGCTATGGTGTACAGCCATCCGCAATCCGAAACCATCCAGGTCAACGAGGAAAGCCTCTGGGCCGGTGTCCATTACAACGATGCCAACCCTAACAGCCTTCGTGTACTCGACTCCGTAAGGCAGCTCCTCTTTGCCGGTAAAAACGCGGAAGCCGTCCAACTCGCCCGGCCGAATATGATCGCCGTCAACGCGGAAAATTCCCATACGCTCCTGCGCAACTTCCGCTCCTATCAAACGTTCATGAACGTGAACCTGCTGCATAGCGTTAAGGAATACACGAACTATAAAAGAGAACTGGACCTCACTACCGGCGTGGTTACGAGCCGTTACAGCAGTAACGGCGTCACCTACACGCAACAGGCTTTCGCATCTGCCCCGGCTAATAAAATATTTATAAAACTCAGTGCCAGCAAAGCTGGCGCCATCAACACCACGGTATTCCTCACCCGCCCGGACGATAGCAAAGGCGCCAACAACCAGTATAAGGACTGCTCCACCCGTACGGACGGTACCCGCCGCATCCTCCTCACCGGGCAAATCGAAGATAAAGACCCGAACCAGGGGCCGGAAGGTAAGCATATGCGATTCGCCGGCGCCGTCACGGTTATCAACGAAGGCGGCCGCATCAACGCCCAGGCGGACAGCCTGAAGATTACCAACGCCACGGCCGTCCTCCTCGTGGTGGATGCCGCTACGAACTACGATTTCCAGCATCTCTCCTTCAACGATGCCGTAAATCCCGCAGACCTCCTGGATAAAGCGCCACTGCCCGCCTACGCCCAACTCCTGGCCGACCATGTAAAGGACCATGCCGCCCTCATGAACCGAGTGCAGTTCCACCTCGCCGGCGATGCGCAAAACCTCCCTACGGACGAGCGCTTGAAAAAAGTACAGGCAGGCGCCTACGATCCATACCTCACCACGCTGCTGTTCCAATACGGCAGGTACCTGCTCATCGGCTCCTCCCGCGCGCCGGGCAAGCTGCCGGCCAACCTGCAGGGCATCTGGAATAATCATATCAACGCGCCCTGGCAGTCGGACTTCCATACCAACATCAACCTCCAGATGAACTACTGGCAGGCGGAAACCGGCAACCTCCCGGAAACCGTGTCCCCGCTGGTGAACTTCATCAATAACATCATTCCGGAAGGCGCCATCACCGCCGCCAAAATGTACGGCGCCCGCGGCTGGACGCTCCACCACGCCACGGACGCCTTCGGGAAAACCGGCCTGCAAAACGAATTGCACTACGGTACCTTCCCAATGGGCACCACGTGGACGCTCCTGCATTACTGGGACCATTACGATTATAACCGCAGCCTCCCGTTCCTGGCGGATACGGCTTTTCCGGCCATGGCATCCCATGCCCGCTTCATCAAAGATTTCCTCGTGAAAAGCCCGGAAGGCTACCTGGTAACTGCCCCGGCTTATTCCCCGGAAAATTCCTTCATCGACCCCAATACCGGCAAAGGGCAGTCGCTGACCTACGGCCCCACCATGGATAACCAGATAATACGCGAGTTCCTCACCCGCTATATAACGGCCGCACATATACTGAAACGGGACGCCGCCTTTGCGGACACGATGCAGCAGGTCATCCGCCAGCTGCCGCCTACCCGCCTCGGGAAGGACGGCCGCATCATGGAGTGGATCAAAGATTATGAGGAAGCGGAACCCGGCCACCGGCACATCTCCCACCTGTTTGGCCTCTATCCCGGCACGCAGATAAACCCGCATACGCCGGAACTCTACAACGGCGCCCGCAAAACGCTGGAATACCGCCTCTCTCACGGTGGCGGCCACACGGGCTGGTCCCGCGCGTGGATCATTAATTTCTACGCCCGCCTGCACGAGGGGGAAAAGGTCTTCGAAAACATCCAGGCCCTGTTTAAAAAATCCATCTACAGCAACCTGTTCGACGATCATCCGCCGTTCCAGATAGATGGCAACTTCGGCAGCGCCGCCGGCATGACGGAAGCCCTCCTCCAAAGCGAAGACGGCAACATCGAGCTCCTGCCCGCCCTGCCCGCCGCCTGGGCTACCGGCAGCATCAGTGGCATAAAGGCCCGCGGAGGTTACGAAATTACCATGGCATGGCAAAACCATCAGTTGAAATCAGCGAGCCTCAGGAGCGCAAACGGCGGCAGGGTAACGGTCACGTATAAAGGAAGATCCGTGACGGTGAATCCCGCCAAAGGCCAGACAGTAGCGCTCAATGGTATCATTCAGTAAATGATATGGGTATCAAATGTTGCATTTTTTGTTAATGACCTTTGATATGTGCCGGAAAATGATAGTTTTGAAGCCGCAAAAAACCGCAGAATTTTTACTGCGGTTTTTACTTTTTAACACGCAGGTAAGGGTAAAATTTACATTTAAATTGCTAAATTGTTCCGCTATTTATTTTAACAACCACGTTTGAACGTTATGAATCACACTCTTCGCGGTATGGACTACCTTGTTTTCCTGGTCTACTTCATCATTGTAGCGGGTTATGGGTATTACATCTACAAAAAGAAAAAGAAAGCCACTACAGACTCGAAAGACTTTTTCCTGGCGGAAGGATCTCTTACCTGGTGGGCAATCGGCGCTTCCCTGATTGCATCTAACATCTCAGCCGAGCAGTTCATCGGTATGTCCGGAAACGGATTCAATATCGGGCTCGCTATTTCTACCTACGAATGGATGGCAGCAGCAACCCTCATTGTGGTGGCTGTATTCTTCCTGCCCATCTACCTCAAGAACAAGATTTACACCATGCCCCAGTTCCTGGAGCAGCGGTATAACCAAACGGTGGCCACCATCATGGCCGTCTTCTGGCTATTGCTGTACGTGGTGGTAAACCTGACGTCTATCCTCTATCTCGGAGCCCTGGCCATTACTACCATCTCCGGTATCAACTTCTACGTCTGCATGGTGTGCCTGGCGGTATTTGCCATCATCATCACGCTGGGCGGTATGAAGGTGATCGGTTATACGGACGTAATCCAGGTGTTCTTCCTCATCCTCGGCGGCCTCGCTACCACTTACCTGGCGCTGCAACTGGTGTCCAAACAGTTTGGCGGGGAAGGCGTACTCAACGGTTTCAAACTGATGACCCAACACGCCAACGATCATTTCCACATGATCATCCGCAAGGATAATCCCAAATACCTCGACCTGCCCGGCCTCAGCGTGCTGGTAGGCGGTATGTGGATCGTAAACCTGAACTATTGGGGTTGTAACCAGTACATCACGCAACGCGCGCTGGGCGCGGACCTGAAAACCGCCCGCAATGGTTTGCTCTTCGCAGGTTTCCTCAAACTCCTCATGCCTATCATCGTGGTATTGCCGGGTATCGCAGCCTACGTGCTGTGGAAGGAAGGCCAGTTCCAGACAGAAATGATGAAAGATGGTAGCCTGAACGCGGATAACGCTTACCCGGTACTGTTAAACCTCCTGCCTACCGGTCTGAAAGGCTTGTCCTTCGCCGCGCTGACAGCCGCTGTGGTGGCCTCCCTGGCAGGTAAAGCCAACAGTATCTCCACCATCTTCACCCTGGATATTTATAAAAAGATCTTCAATAAAGAAGCCGATGAAAAGAAGATTGTAAACGTTGGCCGCGCCGCCGTGGTAATCACCATGCTGATCGCCATCATCATTTCCAACTTCCTCGGTATCGATAAAAAAGGCGGATTCCAGTTCATCCAGGAATACACCGGTTTCGTATCCCCGGGCGTATTCGCGATGTTCGCACTGGGCTTCTTCTGGAAGCGTACTACTTCCGGCGCTGCCCTGTTTGCGATGATCGGCGGTTTGCTGCTGTCCTTCTTCTTCAAATTCCTGCCGAACTTCGCGGACCTCGAGTCCCTCAACAGTATCGGCTGGGCCATCCTGAACCCGGATTCAGGCCGCTTCGAAATGGCATTCCTCGACCGTATGGGCCTCGTGTTTGTCATCTGCGTAATCGGTATGATCATCATTACCCTGGCTGATCCGAAGAGCGCTAACAACCCGAAAGGACTGGCCATCGACGCAAGTATGTTCAAGCCATCCGTTGGCTTTACCGTTGGAGCAGTATTGATCTGCGGTATCCTGATGGCGCTCTACACCGTTTACTGGTAGTAGTTTTTTTTATAGAGAGAGATATAACTTCGCAGGGGTTGTATCAAACGTTACTTCCGAAAAAGTTCAGCGCCACGTGCGATCCGCCCCGTTGCCGCCTTAGGCAGCGGGGCCTCCGGAAAACGCTTTGATACGCCCTCCCGGAAGTCTGTTGCCCATCCCAAATAATAAGATATGTACTTTATAGGCTACGATATTGGATCTTCATCAATTAAAGCCGCATTACTGGATGCCGAAAGTGGTAAATGCCTGGCCAGCGCCATCAGCCCTTCCCGGGAAATGCCCATGCAGGTGCTGCACGCCGGCTGGGCAGAGCAGGACCCTGAAAGCTGGTGGCAGGAAGTGGTCAACGCCACTAAAATCCTTCAACAACAGGCGGCCTTCGAACCCGCTTCCGTAAAAGGCATCGGCATCGCCTACCAGATGCACGGATTGGTATGCGTGGACAGAAACCAGCAGGTATTACGCCCGGCAATTATCTGGTGCGATTCCCGCGCCGTGGAAATCGGCCGCCAGGCGTTCGGCCAGCTGGGAGAGCAATACTGTCTTACCCACCTGCTCAACTCCCCCGGCAACTTCACCGCCTCCAAACTGCGTTGGGTAAAGGAAAACGAACCGCACGTCTACGAACGTATTCATAAAGTAATGCTCCCCGGTGATTTCATCGGCATGAAGCTTACCGGCAACGCCTGCACGACGGCCTCCGGCCTGTCCGAAGGCACCTTCTGGGACTTTACCGCCCAGGGCATCGCCGTCAACCTCCTGGAGCATTATGAGATCGACGCCGCACTGCTGTCCGATGTAGTGCCTACGTTTGGCCACCAGGGCAGCCTGACGCCAACGGCAGCGGCTACGCTGGGCCTGGCCGCCGGCACCCCGGTGACCTACCGCGCCGGCGACCAGCCCAACAACGCTTTCTCCCTCAACGTGCTGCAACCCGGCGAAGCGGCTACCACCGCAGGTACTTCCGGCGTGGTGTACGCCGTAACGGACCAGCATGCCTACGACCACCAGAGCAGGGTCAACACCTTCGTGCATGTCAACAACCAGCCCGGCAACGTACGCAACGGCGTGCTGATGTGCCTCAATGGTACCGGCATCGCCAACAGCTGGCTGAAATCCGTAGTAGGGGAGCTCAGCTACCCGCAGATGAACGAGCTGGCAGCCACCGCGCCCATCGGCTCCGCCGGGTTACAGGTATTCCCCTTCGGCAACGGCGCGGAAAGGATCCTCACCAATATGCGTGTAGGCGCCACCGTGAACCAGCTGGATTTTAACCTTCACAGCCGGGAGCATATGCTGCGCGCCGTGCAGGAAGGCATCGTGTTCGGATTGAATTACGGGATGGACATCATGGCGGAAATGGGTTCCGCCATTCAACGCGTGCGCGCCGGACAGGCAAACATGTTCCTCAGCCCGCTCTTCCGCGAAGCGTTTGCCAATACGGCCAATGTAGTCATAGAATTATACAATACAGACGGCGCCCAGGGCGCCGCCCGCGGCGCAGCCGTAGGAGCAGGCCATCACACGCTGGCCACCGCCTTCCACGGAATGGAATGCCTGGCCGTTATCGAACCGCAGGCCAAACTGCAGGCACAATACCGCGAAGCTTACGGCCATTGGCTGTATGCCCTTAAACAACGCCTCTCCCTTGGGGAACTGGCGGATAATAAGTAATCCTAAATTTAACATAGTTATGAGCATTACACTTGGAAACCAGGAATACTTCAAAGGGATCGGTAAGATCAAGTTTGAAGGACCTCAGTCAGACAACCCGCTGGCATACCGTTATTACGACGAAAACAGGATAATTGCAGGTAAATCCATGAAGGAATTATTCCGTTTTGCCGTTTCTTACTGGCATACCTTCTGCGGCACTGGCGGGGATCCGTTTGGTCCTGGTACTAAAAACTTCCCATGGCTCGTTGCCTCCGATGCAGTTCAAAGCGCAAAGGATAAAATGGACGCAGCCTTCGAATTCATCACTAAAATGGGCTTGCCTTACTATTGCTTCCACGATGTGGACCTGATAGATGAAGGCGCTAACGTAGCCGAATACGAAAGCCGTATGCAGCAGATCGTGGCATACGCGAAGGAAAAACAGGCGGCCAGCGGCGTGAAACTGCTCTGGGGTACTGCCAACGTATTCAGCAACCCGCGCTATATGAACGGCGCCGCTACCAACCCCGACTTCGCAGTGGTAGCCTACGCCGGCGCACAGGTGAAAAACTCCCTGGATGCCACCATCGCGCTGGGCGGTGAAAACTACGTGTTCTGGGGCGGCCGCGAAGGTTATATGACCCTGCTGAACACCAATATGAAACGCGAACAGGAACACCTGGCGCGCTTCCTGGGCATGGCCCGCGACTATGCGCGTAAACAGGGCTTCAAAGGCACATTCTTCATCGAGCCTAAACCGGCCGAGCCTACCAAGCACCAGTACGATTTCGATAGCGCCACTGTAATCGGTTTCCTCCGCCAGTACGGACTGGATAAGGATTTCAAACTCAATATCGAAGTAAACCACGCCACCCTCGCCGGCCACACCTTCCAGCACGAGCTGCAGGTAGCTGCGGACGCCGGTATGCTGGGCAGCATCGATGCCAACCGCGGCGATGCGCAGAACGGCTGGGATACCGACCAGTTCCCGACCAACCTCA
Source organism: Chitinophaga sp. CB10 (assembly GCA_001870995.2). GTDB lineage: Bacteria > Bacteroidota > Bacteroidia > Chitinophagales > Chitinophagaceae > Chitinophaga. The sequence continues at coordinate 32,421 of MLAV02000024.1, read as the reverse complement.
ATGAGCTGATCGAAAGTATGCTCATCATCCTCGAAGCCGGCGGCTTTGCAGGCGGCGGCGTTAACTTCGACGCTAAAACACGTCGTAACTCCACCGACCTGGAAGATATCTTCCACGCGCACATCGGCGGTATCGATACCTTCGCAAGAGCGGCCATCATCGCGGAAAAAGTGCTGAACAATACGCCGTATAAACAATTCCGTAAAGACCGTTACGCTTCTTTCGACAGCGGTAAAGGCCAGGAATTTGAAGCCGGTAAACTCACCCTGGAAGACCTGCGCAACTTTGCCGCAGCCAATGGTGAGCCTAAACAGATCAGCGGTCGTCAGGAATGGCTGGAAAATATAATCAATAACGCCATCTGATTTTTTTGACTATTTTGTATGCAAAAAAACAGGAACAATGAGATTTAGTTTGCTTTCATTCCAGGAAGGTGGTTTTGATATTGTGGCATTGACAGACGGAAAAACCGGTACAACCGTGGAAATTATTCCGGCGCACGGCGCTTTATTGCATGCTTTTAAGGTGAAGCAGGGGAATAGTACCCTCAACCTGATCGACAGCTATAAGGATACGGCCGATATGCAGCAGGATCTGAAAAACAGCTTCAAGAATGTAAAACTAAGTCCATACGCCTGCCGGATCAAGGACGCCAGCTATAGCTTTAACGGTAAAGCCTATACGCTGGAGAAAACCATCGCTCCCGGCAACGCTATCCATGGCCTGCTGTACAACGCTCCGTTCAAAGTAACGGCGCAGGAGGCGGACGATACAAAGGCGGCTGTTACCCTTGCATACAGCTATAGCCAGGAAGATGCAGGATACCCGTTCGCGTATGATTGCACGGCCACCTACACCCTGCACCCGGATAATACCCTGCAGATCACCACTACCGTAACCAGTAAAAGCGATACGGTAATGCCCCTGATGGATGGCTGGCACCCTTACTTTTCTACCGGCACGCCGGTGGATCAGCTGGTGCTGACCTTCGCTTCCAAACAAATTGTAGAATTTGATGAGAAGCTGATCCCCACAGGGAAAGTCCTGCCTTTTACCGAGTTCAGAACCGGCAAAGGCCTGAAAGGAGTGGAGCTGGATAATTCCTTCGTCCTGGATTTTAGCGCTTCCCAGCCGCTGGCCGTGTTGCGCGATCCGGTGAAGAATATCAGCATCAGCTTCTATCCTTCAGAGCAGTATCCGATCCTGCAGGTGTACATCCCGCCGCATCGCAAAAGTATCGCGATCGAAAACCTGAGCGGCGCGCCCAACGCGTTCAACAACGGTTTGGGCCTCGTAGAGCTGGCCCCTGGCGCATCGCAGCGGTTTGATACCCGCATTAAGGCGACAGTTTAAACGCGCAAATTTACTTGCCATAAAAAATCCTTCCGGTCGGCAGACTGGAAGGATTTTTGTTTTCATAAAACTGTAATATTGTAAAGCGATATGCCTGAACATAAGGAGGAATTGATCTGTTGATTGGAGTAGATAACCGTCAGGATGTAAAAAATAAAAAAGATATGAAGCAAATTGCCCGCATTTTAGCCTTAGGCTGTATGCTGTTATTGACCATGCAGTTCGTGCAGGCGCAGGTAGTGGTAACTGGCGTCGTTTCCGATACGAACAGGCTGGTACTACCGTACGCTACGGTAACCAACCTGACCACCGGCAAGCATTCCATTACCGACCAGGGAGGGTATTACCGGATCAATGCCTCCCGGGGCGACAGGCTGACCGTTACCTTCGTTGGCTATAACTCCGATACCGTGCTGGTAACCGCCGCTTCAGGCACGCAGACCATCAATATACGGATGACCGTTACCGGCAAATTTCTCAAAGGGGTGGACATCAGCGCCCAATATACCCCGTACCAGCTCGATTCCATCGCCCGCCGGGAACAATATGGCTACCTGCTGGACCTGCCAAATAAGCCGCTCGCCGGGGGGAATACGCCAGAGGGCGCCGGGATAGTCTTCAGCCCGATTACCCGCTTCTCCAAAAAAGAAAAACAAAAACGCCAGTTTAAACAGAACTACGAGAAAATGGAGCAGGAAAAGTATATCGATTCCCGTTATACGCCGGCATTGGTTAGCCGGGTAACCGGTTTGTCAGGCGACTCCCTGCAACACTTTATGCGTGATAACTATCCTTCATATGAAACCATGCGCAGCCTCGGCAACAACGACCTGCTGTACTGGATCACAGATAAATACAAAAACTGGAAAAAGAAATAACGCCACCGGCTACAGGATAAAAAAGGAAAGGGTGATCAATGGAGAATTGATCACCCTTGTCATTTTTGGGGTTAGACCGTACAATGAGGATTTTTGGGGGTAACAAACTGTGTTAACTAATAGTATTAGTCGGCGGATGAAAGAGGAGGTAAACAGGATTGGTGAAATTTTTTTTACGTATATTAGTTTTCTCCAATTCTTTATTTATTAACCTCTATGATACCCATAACCGTAAATAGTAGCAGGGACGCGGAGATCCTTGCAGGCTTACAGATGGGCGGCCCCGCAAGACGTTCTTTTGAAGAACTGCTCTATACTTCATTTTACTACCTCACCCGGGAGGGCGAACGGAAGTACAATCTCAGTACGGACGATAGCGCCAGCGCCTATTCCGATGCCGTGATCGCGGTGATAGACAATGTGGTAGCCGGCCGGTTTGAAAGCCGCGCCTCTCTCAAAACTTATATTTCCCAGATTTTTTATAATAAATGTGTTGACCTCAGGCGAAAAAACACGACCAATAAAGAGCGGGTACATCATACTTCCGACCTGGACGCGATGCTGCTGCTTTTGCCGGACAATGCGCGCAACGCTGTCCAGCAGCTGATAGACAACAACAACCGCGCATTGCTGCGCCGGAAGCTGGCTGAAATCGGCGAAAAATGCAGGGAATTGCTGCTCCTGTTTGAAGATGGTTACCCCGATCGTGAAATAGCTGCCATGCTGCATTATAACTCCGCCGAGGTGGTGAAAGTGAGCAGAAGACGGTGCCTTGATAAATTAAGGGAAAAAATGCCTGGTTATGAATGAGCAATTGCATTATATCGATGATTACTTCACCGGGGCGCTGGGGCCGGAAGAGAAAGCCGCGTTTGAACAGCGCTGCGCTACGGATGAAGATTTTGCCCGGTCGGTAGCGTTTTACCTCACTGCAAGAACGGCCATTAAAGACCAGCTGCGGGAAAATAAAACCGCCGCTTTCAACGCAATAGCCCCACGGATACCGGCTACACGCCCCATCTGGCATTACCTGGCCGTGGCCGCCGCCGTGCTGGTACTGGTAGTGGCAGGATGGTGGTTGTACCAGCGCCCGCCGGCGCCATCCACGCTGGCAGCGGATTACATCCAAACGGAGCTGCACCGGCTCAGCACAACCATGAGCAGTGAGGGCGACAGCCTCCAAACCGGTATCGCCGCCTATAATAAAGGCGATTACCAAACGGCGGAAAAGATTTTCAGCACCCTGACGAACCGCGCATCTGTAAAAACAGATGCCATCAAATACCTTGGCATCGTGTACCTTGTTACCAACCGGTACGACAAGGCCATCACACAGTTCGACCTGCTCATACAGGAACCGCTGTACGCCAACCCCGGACCATTTTACAAAGCCCTGGCATTGTTACGACGCGCAACCCCTGAAGACCTCCCGCTCGCCAAAGAATTATTACTGGAAGTTAAAAACAAACAGCTGCCCGGCAGTAAGTACGCCGCCGAATGGCTGAACAAACTTTAAACATGAAACCTCGTAATCTGCTGTTGCTACTCCTGCTCATTGTAATCCTCCTTGTGCTGTTCCTGCTTCGCCGCTGTAAGGACCCCCATCCCGCTGGTAAAATTACCCGTACGGATAGCGCCTACGCCTCCCCGCCGTACCGCAAAAACCAGCTGGTACTGATCTTTAAACACCCGCCCACCGAACAGGAGCGCGCCCGCATTAAGGACAGTATGGAGCGATACGGCATCGAAACCTCCGAGATAAAAGTCACTGCATGCCCCAACTGTAAGGACATGCCGGTAGAGCTCTGGCACGCGCCGGGCATAGAAACCTACGTTTTTGCGGACCCCGTGCGGGGCGGTACCACCACCGGCGCCGGTTCACAAGGACAAGGAGAGGATTCCACTTCTTACTATTCGCCGAATTTCATCTTCCAGGGGCCGCCGGACCAGGATGGCAGACCAACTGCCGGCATTTCAAAACTGGTGTCCCGCAGGTTCGTCAGCAACGGGCAGCCGATTCGTGTAGCCATACTCGATACCGGCCTCGATGATGCCCTGCTGAACACCGGCTATACCTGGAAAAATCCTGCAGAAATACCCGGCAATCAAACCGATGATGACGCCAACTGCCTGAAAGACGACGTGGCAGGATGGAACTTCGTGGGCAATAACGCCGATATCCGGGACGATCATCCCGGCCGCCATGGCAGCCACATTGCACTGTTCATTATGAACGAGTTCCAGCGCGACAGCGCCAACGCCTTGCAGCTGATGATCCTCAAAACGCATGATGAAAAAGCGCAGGGCGACCTGTTCAACTCCATGTGCGCCATCAGTTATGCCGCCAGCCACGATGCGAAAATCATCAACGCATCCTGGGGCTATTACTCCGGCTACAAATCATCGCCGTACCGGCCGCTGGATTCCATGATCACCCGGGTGCTGGCAGATAAAGGCATCCTCTTCATTACCTCCGCCGGCAACCGGATGCCCCCTGCGGACGATAGCGCACGCAAACGCGGCCTCACCGAAGCGGAGCTGCGGGACCTCACCAAACACCAGATGTACCCGGCCTGCTTCAACAACCCGGCTACCAACATTATCGTGGCCACTACCGTCAACGATACCATGGTGAGCCCTACGCAAAACTTTGCCGACCGCTATGTGGACATCGGGGTGAAAGCGGATAGCATGGAGAACGGCGTGCAGCTCTTCCGGGTGCCGCTCGTGCTCAGCAATAATTACATCACAGGGTCCTCCTTTGCTACCGCCATCGTCACCGGCCGCATCGCCGCCCTATGCCCGCTGACGATGTACCAGCAGCACCCGGTTAAAAAAGAAACATTCCTGGCTTACCCGGGTATCCATGCGCAGTACAACAGTGTGATCGGCGCAAAGAAACAGGTAGCGGGAGGCAGGTATATAACGCATAACTAAACGTAAGTTTATAAGGAAAAACGGCTTACATACCACCCGGTTGATCCTCAGGCAGCTGCTGTTATGCAGCTGCCTGGCCTGTTATTTTCACGCCCCGGCGCAATGCCCGGACCGGCCAGCCCTGATGCAGGCGGTCATCGCCATAGAACAAAGCGCAGCGGATAACACCAGCAAGCTGCATCAGCTGGATTCGCTGCTGGCCATACAAAAACGCTGCTACAAGGTGAAGGACAGCGTTTATGCCCGCATTGTACACCGCATGGGTAACATCTACCACCTGGAACAATCCTGGGATAACGCCATCGCCTATACGAAGGATGCCATCGCGGTGAACAGCACGGCAAAAGACCGCCAGGAGCCCTTCCTGGTGAACAGCTATTTCAACCTCGGGCTGTTTTACGATAAGCTGTACCTCTACGAGGAATCCTATCATTATTTCGACAGCTGCATCCTCCTGGGCATCCGCTTCCCGGAGAAGACGGCCATCGCCCTGCTGGCCTTTGAAAGGTCGGCCTTTTCCCTCTACAACAACGGGCAGTACCAGCAGGCGAAAAACATTTCAGAATTAGGCATCCGCGTGGCCCACAGCATGGGGGACACCCTCTCGGAAATAGCGCTGCTGGCGCAGAAGGCCCAGGCTATGGTCGCGCTGGACGATACCGCTGCCGCCGGCGGCATCCGCAAGGCCATCAGCATGCTCACGCCCGGTACGCCGGAGGCCTACAGGATCGTCTGCTACACCGTTTACGCCGCCGTCTGCGGTAAGCGCAGGCAGGAAAAGGAAGCCGTGAAGTGGTACCGGCAGGTGCTGCGCTGGAACGAGGCTGCCGCGCGCTGGAACGAGTGCGCAAGGAACACCCTGGACCTCGGTAATTTCTATCTCGATATACGCCAGCCTGCGCAGGCCATGACCTGCTACCGGCAAGGCATTCAATATGCCCTTAAATCCGCCGACCCCTACGCGCTGGCCGGCGTGTACAACAACATCGGCTCCGCCTGCTGGAACCTGAAGCAATACCGGGAAGCCCTGGCCCATTATCAGCGGGGCCTGAATATTTTGCCCATCGGCTTTAAGGATTCCTCGCTGACCGCTAATCCGGGTTATGCGCAACTCCGGCATGTGAATAATAACTATTTCGTGTACACGCTGTTGAGCAACAAGGCGGAATCCCTGCTGGAATTATTCCGCAGCACAGGGCAGCCCCAATGGGGCAAAGCGGCCCTGCAAACCTTTATGGTGGCTGATTTGTCGGTAGACCTTATGCGCTGGAAGCAATACGGGGAGCCGGTGCAATTGTACTGGCGCAACCGTACCCGTAAGATGTATGCACAGGCGATAGAAACCAGCTACCTGCTCGGCGATGCGAATGCGGCCTGCCATTTTTTTGAAAAAAGCCGCGCCGTATTGCTCAACGACAAGCTCAACGAACTGGGCGCCCGCCGGCTGTTGCCCGCCGCCGCAGCAGCGGAAGAGCAGCAACTACGGGTACGCATCAACGCTGTGCAGCAGCAAGTGGAAGCCCGGGCGCCCGGCACGGCGGCCTACGAAGAGGCCTCCCGGCAGCTCTTCCGGGAGGAGAAGGCGCTGGAAAGGTTTATTGCAGGCCTGGAAAGGCGGCATCCCGGCTATTACCGGTACAAGTACGATACCAGCGCCGCCACACCCGCGCTGATACGGGAGCATATACTGGCGGCGGACCAGGCGCTGCTGAGCTATTTTATGGCAGACAGTTTTGCCTATGTGCTGCAGGTGGCAAAGGAAGGAACGCGATTGTACAAACTGCCCTATACCAAACAGGATCTGGAAGCCTGGCTGGATTTACTGGACCAGCCGGCGTTTACCACAACGGCGTATAACCGTTACCGTAAGTTGTCCTACGCCGTGTACCGGCAATTATTCGCCCCCCTGCAGCTCCGCGCCGGCAGGGTGATTATTTCAGGCGATGAATATTTTATCCCCTTTGAAGCCTTGCTGACGGATACTACGGCCGCCAACAACTACCTCTTACGCCGCCATGCCTTTAGTTACACCTATGCTGCCGGCTCCCTGTTAAAGCAACAGCGGCCCGTTGCCAGGGCGTTTTATCGCTTCCTGGGCGTGGCGCCGGAGGAATATGCTGCCGGCATGCAGTTGCAGCCGCTTCCCGGCGCAGCGGCTTCCGTAGGCAGGATCCGGCGGAATTACCGGCGCGGCCGGGTGCTCACCGGCCCGCAGGCAAACAGGCAGCATTTTTTGGCCCAGCTGCCCCGCAGCAATGTAGTGCAACTGTACACCCACGCCAGCGCGGCAGGCGCGGAGCCGGTACTGTACCTGGCTGACACCAGTTTGCGCTTGCCTGAAATCGGGTTGTTGGAAGATACCGTTACCTCGCTGATCATACTTTCCTCCTGCGAATCCGGCGCCGGTAAGCTGGCCCGCGGGGAAGGCGTGTTGAGTTTGGGCAGGGCCTTCAGTATGGCCGGCATCCCCGCGGTCATTACCTCCTTATGGAAAATTGATAACAAGGCTACCTACGATCTGACGGAGAAGCTGCACGATGCCCTGGCCGGCGGGCTGCCTAAAGATGTGGCCTTGCAGCAGGCCCGGCTGCAGTACCTCGCCCAGCAGGAGATGGATCGCCAGCTGCCTTATTACTGGGCATCCGCCGTATTGATAGGGGATGCCGCCGCCGTTACCCACCCCGCCGCCAGCCGCTTCCCGTATGGCTATGTGTTGACAGGCCTGTTCTTCCTCGCGCTGATCATCCTGCTGGTGCGTAAATATTTTTAAATTTTTTGTTTCCCTGCGGCCTGTGAATGCCGACCAATAGTTTGGTGAATACTATTTCAATACCCCAAATTATACTACAATGGCAAACTCAAATTTCTCCCCCAAAAGTGCCGTACTGGAAACCGTAGCAAACAATTTTGTGAATGGCGGCTTTTATCCTAATCCGGAAGACCCCGGACCATGGCCATGGCCTATCGGCCCTGTGGTACGCAAATACGGCGTACTGGGTTTGGCAGCGTTGCACAACCCTGCCATCTGGGACGTGATTATTCCGCATGGCCCGGTGCAAACCACGGCAGGCTCCTCCAAGGAAATTTTCGCGAAAGCGGTAGCTGCCGAGGCGGTGGCCCATGCGCAGCAGCTGGCTGCTTCCCATGAAGGCGGCGCCGGCGCGGACGGCAGGTTTATCACCCAGCTGACGGATGAACTGTGCCCCCGCAGGGTCACCATTAAAATTCCGAAGCCCAAAGGCCCGTTCGATGAAACCGTGCTGTTTGTCATCGGCAAGGAATTTAAAGTAGCGGCGGCCGGCCTGGAAAAAGGCGAGCTGAAATCCTCCCTGGAAGCGGCTTCCCAGCGCTTCTTCGATGCGGCGACTACTATTTACGCAGGTTAATCATTTTAAACCCCCTTGATCATGAAAAAGTATGTAACCCTGGCCATCACCGTGATGGCGCTGGCAGCCCTGTTTGTAGCATGTAAAAAAGGAGATACCGGCCCGGCGGGCCCTCCGGGTACTTCTAATGTACAGTATTCCGAATGGCAGGCCACCACTGCCTGGCGTCTATCGTCTACTTCTGCCGGAGCCGGCAAAAGAACCTACTATTTTGATATTGCGGAAGCAAAGGTGACGCAGGAAATCCTGGATCACGGAACAGTGCTGGTATTCATGCAGTTTGTTTCCGATCCGGATAGCGCCGGCATTGTGAAGCAGTTACCCAGCATTTATTATAACCTGGGCGGCGCGGCCACGCAATACCGTTTTCAGCATGGCCTGTTCCCCGGGAAGATCCGGATCATTTGCGATGTGATACCTGACGGTATTCCTGCCAATAACAACAAGGTCCGTTACCTGGTCATCCCCGGCGGCGTGTCCGTAACTGCCACTGCCAGGGCGATGGCGCCAGATTACAGCCGTATGAGTTACGAGGAAATCTGCCGGGTATTCCACCTGAGGCCTTAGCCGGCGGTGTTGCTGTAAAACGGTGTTGCTGTAAAATCAAAAAGGTATATAAACGAAAAAGTCCCGCAACAAAGCAGGACCTTTTCGTTTATTTTTCATTTTCTCAGTTATACACGTATTAGTTGTAGACTTTTACGAGGTACACAAATTCTTCTACTTTTTTGATCTGGTCTACCCGGCTGAGGCCTTCCAGTTTGCTTTTATGCGCCCATTCCTTTTTGGACTGCTTGTCTTTCGGCATTTCGTCCAGGAGGCGTTTCAGGTGGGCGGATTTCACGGCGAAGGCGATACCGTCCGAGGTGGTTTGTTTGCCGGTGATGATACCTACGATATCGCCTTTGGCATCGAGGAGGGGGCCGCCGCTGTTGCCCGGGTTAACGGGGATGGATACCTGGTAAGCCGTGGTATCGCCGTTGAAGCCGGTTTTAGCGGAGATGTAACCTTTACCATACACAATTTCATCCCGCGGGTAACCCATGGTGAAAACTTCTTCGCCGAGGGTGATGCTTTGCGGTTTGAGGGCGTAGGGCAGCGGTTGACTTTTAAAGGTGCTGTCGGCGATTTTGAGTACCGCCAGGTCGCTGGAGATGTCTTCAAACACGCTGACCGCCTTATAGGCCTCGCCTTTGGTATTTTGCACGTAGATGGAATCAGCGCCCGCCACTACGTGGAGGTTGGTCACGATGTACCCGTTGCCGGATACCGCGAAGCCCGTACCGCCGTAGGTGCCGGGGTTGACCGGCGCTTTATTCTTGTCTTTGATATCGTTGATGATGGCGTTCTGGGAGCGCTGGATGTTGTTCAGCACCCGGCGAACGTCCTCATACTGTGCGGTGGATTTATTGCGGCTGCTGTTCTGTATGATGGCGATGGTAGACAGGGATGTTACCAGCGCGATACAGGCGGCTGCCGCCAGGTTGGCGATGGTGCGGCGGCGTATCCGTGCCCGTTTTTCGGCCTGGTTGGCTTCATGAACGGTGTTGCGGATGGCCGGCATATCCAGTTGTTCGTGGATGCGGTCCATCTGTGCCTGCAGGTCCTTCCGTTTGCCGAGGTGTTCCAGTTCCTGGATGAGGAGCCGGTGTTCTTCCACCTGGCGGTTGATTACCGGGTTGGTTCTGCGCAGTTCATCAAAGGCAGCCTTCTCCTGCACGGTCATTTCCCCCTCGAGGTAACGCTCAATTTCACTGATGAGAAACATTTCTTCTTTCATGGCTGCTGCTTATAATGATGTATTGTATTTATCGAAAAACATTTTCTTGAGTCGCATGAGGCACTTGTACTTTTGGTTTTTGGCGTTTTCCGAACTGGTGTAGCCAAATTTTTCCGCTATTTCCTGCATGGAAAGTTTATGCAGGTAATAATCTTCCAAAATCGTTTTGCAAGGTTGCCCCAGGCTGTCCATAGCTTTTTCCATTATGCGGAACTGTTCGTCCTTCGCCTCATGGTCGTCCACAATCTCTTCGGCCGGGATGATCTCCTCCAGTTCGCTGGGGAGGGCGTACAGGCCGTGATTGCCTTGCAGTTTTTTCAGCCAGAGGTGGCGGCAAACAGAATACAGGAAAGTTTTCAGGCGGCTGGTGAGCGTAAAGTCCCCTTTACATGCCTTTTCATATAATATAATGATGGCTTCCTGGAATACGTCCTTCGCGTCGTCTTCGGTTCCGTTATGCTGCAAAATCATGCGTAAAACAACCGGAAAATTATCTGAATAGATGATTTCCAATGACTTACCATCACTTTTTGCCAACCCCAGCAATAAATCCCTGTCTTTAGCTATGTCTTGAATTTGCTTCACTCTTAATACAATTAAAAGGCTTTTGGTAACCCAAAGTACCGAAAAAAAAATTTTTTAAAACAGTGGGTTACCTTTTGGGTGATCCCGGTATAAAGGTTAAATCATTCAAAAAACATCCTAAATTATTGTACAATGAAGAACGTAATCAAATTTGGTTTCCTGGTAGCCGCTTTCGGTATTTTCGCTGTTGCTTGTGGTGGTAACGCTGAACAAAAAGCTGTAGATTCTACTGCTACTGAAGCTACTCAAGCTATTGACTCTGCTGCTAACGCTGCTAACGCTGCTGTTGCCGCTACTGCTGATTCTGCGAAAGCTGCTGTTGACTCAGCTGCTGCTGCTGCAGTTGACACTGCTGCAAAACACTAATTTTGCAACACAACGCATATTATAATAAGCCGCTCCGGACTACCGGGGCGGTTTTTTTATTTAGGGACGTCCGGGGAAGGTAATGCCCATGGCGGCTCGTGAGCCCCGGCTGCCGGCCCGGCGCCAGGGAGGTGTGAACGTTTGTTTTTTTTAGGGGAGAAAATAAATCTTTCCCCAAAATAATCATACGTCCGTTGCATAAGCGCCCTTTGCCATATGCCAAACTCCTGCCCGCCGCGATACGCATTATTCCCTCCGTAAACCCGGGTATTTTTTAATCAATCTGCTGATTTACCCTTTGTTACCCCGCCCCGGTTTCCCCTTTTTTAGATATTGTTCAAAAAAATAAGCTTGTTGTTGAAATAATTGTATTTTTCCAGTGATGGTATTGGATAATTAAAATCCAGTTGTATTTTTGTTTCACAATTCAAAAAGAAATGACTTTACAAACGACTTTTGGTTTTTTTGGCTTTTATTATTTCTGGTACCAGGAATAGGGAGGTCGTTTGTAAACTGGAATAAAAGAAACTACAAAAGGGCCTCCCGAAAAACGGGGGGCCTTTTTAATTTTAGCAATAAGTATTATATGTCAAAATTCACAACGTACTTTTTTTATTATTTCTCTTACTTCTTTTATGCGAAGAAGCCGGGGACTCGTTTGCAATAACTGAACTTTACATATAACAAGTTTTAAGCAAAGGGTCCCGTTGTCGGGGCCCTTTCTGTTTCAGGTAACTAGTTGCTACAACAACTAAAAAAATATAAAAATCAATTCATTAAACATGAAAATTGCGATACAGGGGTTTGAAGGATGTTTCCACCAGGTGGCTGCTCAGTCTTATTTCGGGAAAAATACCGGGATAGAATGTTGCGCATCCTTCGCGGAGCTGGTCAAAAAAGTAAAATCCCAGCCCGACGTAGACGCGGGCATCATGGCCATCGAAAACTCCATCGCCGGCAGCATCTTACCCAACTACAGCCTCATTAAAAACTCAGGGTTGCATGTAACGGGCGAAATCTACCTGCAGATCAATCAACACCTGATGGTTTTACCGGGGCAAACCATGGAGGATATCCGGGAAGTTCACTCACATCCCATGGCGCTGTTGCAGTGTATGGACTTCCTCGAAAAATACCCCCACATCAAACTGGTAGAAACAGAAGATACCGCCCTCAGCGCCAAACATGTTCGCAGCAAAAAGTTGAAATCTACCGCGGCCATCGCCGGCAAACTGGCAGCCGAAATATTTGAACTCGATATCATCGCTCCAAATATTCACACCAACAAAAACAACTATACCAGGTTCCTGGCCGTATCAAAGAAACCGGTAGCCACCGCGCCGGATGCCAACAAAGCTTCGGTCTATTTCCAAACCAGCCACGAAAGAGGCAGCCTCGCAGCAGTACTTACCAGGATTGCCAACGCAGGGATCAACTTATCCAAACTGCAGTCTTTCCCCATCCCGGCCAAAGTATGGAACTATTACTTCCACGCTGATATGGAATTCGAAAACCTGGAAAGTTTCCAGACTGCGCTGAAAGATATTGAACAACATACCGAACACCTCAAAGTGCTGGGTATCTATAAAAAAGGTAAAACTCATTAAGCTGATTATATGCAGATACAGGTAGCTAAAAGATTACAAGGCACGGAAGAATACTACTTCTCAAAGAAGCTGCGCGAAATAGAGCAGATGAACCAGGAAGGCCCGAAGGTAATCAACCTCGGCATCGGCAGTCCGGACCTCCCTCCGCATCCCTCCGTGGTAGAAGCGCTGCACGCCAATGCAGCCCTTCCCAACACGCACGCTTACCAGGGTTATAAAGGCATTCCCGCGCTCCGTAAAGCCATGGCCGACTGGTACCATCGCTTCTACCATGTTACGCTCAACCCCGATACGGAAGTGCTGCCCCTGATCGGTTCCAAGGAAGGCATCATGCACATCTGCATGACCTACCTGCAATCCGGCGATGAAGCGCTGGTGCCGAACCCGGGCTACCCAACCTACCGCTCTGCCGTTAATCTCAGTGGCGCTACCGTACGCGATTATGACCTGACGGCCGAAAATAACTGGCTGCCTGACCTCGACGCACTCGCTAAGACAGACCTGAGCAAAGTGAAGCTGATGTGGGTGAACTACCCGAATATGCCAACCGGCGCCAAAGCTACCCGCGAATTCGCCAAAAAGCTGATCGCATTCGGTAAAGCGCATAACATCCTTATCTGCCACGATAACCCGTACAGCTTCATCCTCAACGATGAGCCGGTGAGCCTGCTCCAGGAAGAAGGCGCGATGGACGTGGTGCTGGAATTAAACTCCCTCAGCAAATCTTCCAACATGGCCGGATGGCGTGTAGGCATGCTCGTGGGTAAAGCGGAATTCCTCAACGAAGTGCTGCGCTTCAAAAGCAATATGGACTCCGGTATGTTCCAGCCCCTGCAAATGGCCGCTGTGAAAGCGCTGGAGCTGGGTAAGGACTGGTACGATTCCCTGAACAATATTTACCGTGCACGCAGGGAGAAAGTATTCCAGCTGCTGGATATGCTGCACTGCGCGTATGATAAGAACCAGGTAGGTATGTTCGTGTGGGCGAAGATCCCGGCTGACTACCAAACCGGTTATGAGCTGAGCGACAAAGTACTCTACGACGCGCGCGTGTTCATTACTCCCGGCGGGATCTTCGGCAGTAACGGTAACGGCTATATCCGTGTGAGTCTTTGCCAGGACGTGAAAGTTTTTGACGAAGCCATTTCAAGAATTCAAACAGCCATCAATAAATAATACGATGATAGCAACAGTAATAGGAACGGGTCTTATCGGCGGCTCACTGGCCATCTCCCTGAAGGAAAAGGGAGTAGCGCAGCATGTCATCGGTGTGGATCAGTCGGCCGCGCATTTGGAGCGCGCCAAAGAACTGGGCATCATCGACGAGGCGGCTACGCTGGACGAGGCCCTCGAACGTACCGATCTGATCATCCTGGCCATCCCGGTAGACGGGTTGTTGAAACTCCTCCCGCAGATCATGGACAAAGTGAAGCCAGGACAGGTAATTATGGATGTGGGTTCCACTAAAAACATCATACTGCAACTCGTTGCCGGTCATCCCAACAGGGGGCGCTTTGTAGCGGCCCACCCGATGGCCGGCACGGAGTATTCCGGGCCCGATGCCGCTGTGAAGAACCTCTTCACGAACAAAACCATCGTGCTGTGCGATGTAAAAAACAGTGATGAAGACGCCCTGGAAATGATTGAGAATATGGTAGACCAGTTGCAGATGCGCATCGTATATATGAATGCGGAAGAGCATGACTTGCACACGGCTTATATTTCACACATTTCCCACATTACTTCCTTTGCACTGGCGCTGACGGTGTTAAAGAAGGAAAAGGAGCAGGGCCGGATATTTGAACTGGCAAGCGGTGGTTTTGAGTCGACCGTACGCTTGGCCAAAAGCTCTCCGGACATGTGGGTGCCTATCTTCAAACATAACCGCAACAATGTGCTGGACGTGCTGGAAGAACATATCCACCAGCTGGAACAGATGAAAACATTGCTGGAAGAAGAAGATTACGACACCATCTACAAACTCATTCAGAAATCAAATAAGATCAGGAAAATCCTGAAATAACATAAAATCTACTTAAACGCAGTAACTTAATACTATGGAACAGCATACCACAATGGAGCAAATTCTTGCTAATACCAAATTCTCCGATCCTTCATCGGATAAAAAGCCGTTGATCATTTCCGGCCCTTGCAGTGCAGAAACAGAAGAGCAGGTACTTGCTACCGCACTGAGATTACAGAAAACAGGTAAAGTGGACGTATTACGCGCCGGTATCTGGAAACCACGTACCCGCCCGGGTTCTTTCGAAGGCATCGGTACCAAGGGCTTACCCTGGTTGCAGAAAGCGAAAGAGCTGACCGGTTTGCCGGTGGCAGTGGAAGTAGCTACCGCCAAGCAGGTGGAAGATGCGCTGCACTTTGGGGTGGACATCCTGTGGGTAGGAGCCCGTACTACTGTGAATCCTTTCTCTGTACAGGAAGTGGCTGACGCGCTGAAAGGTGTGGACACCACCGTGCTGATCAAAAACCCGATCAACCCTGATCTGGAACTCTGGCTCGGCGCTGTGGAAAGAATTCAGAAAGCCGGTATCAGCAAAGTAGGGCTGATTCACCGCGGTTTCTCCAGCTACGGTAACACCACTTACCGCAATGCTCCCATGTGGCACCTGGCGATCGAACTGAAACGCCGTATGCCTGAACTGCCAATGATCTGCGACCCAAGCCACATCTCCGGCCGCCGCGATATCCTGCAGGAAGTTTCCCAGGAAGCGATCGACCTGGATTACGACGGGCTGATGCTGGAAACGCACGTAGATCCGGACAACGCCTGGAGCGACGCCAAACAGCAGGTAACCCCTGAGCGCCTGGCTGAAATCCTGGATGGCATCGTATGGCGCCGCGAACATACCGATAAGAAAGATTTCAATTCCGCCCTGGAAAAACTGCGCGCGCAGATCAACCAGGTGGATGATGAAATCATGCTGCTGCTGGGCAACCGTATGAAAATTGCGGAGAAGATCGGCCAGTACAAAAAAGAAAATAACATTACCATCCTGCAAACCAACCGCTGGAATGAAATCCTGGAGCGCAACATCGCCAAAGGCGAAAAGCTGGGCCTGACCAAAGAATTCATTACCAAGTACTTCGATGCTGTTCACCTGGAGTCCATCAACCGCCAGAACAGAGTAATGAACGAAGACAAGTAAGCAGGTATGAAAATACAAACGCACCAATTCAAGCAGCAGACCTCCCGCTATTTCCTTGGCGAGAGCCTGCTGCAACTGGGCAACCACGTGGATAAAAACCGTTCCGTACTCGTGATCGACGAAAATGTAGAGCGGCGCCACGGGCACAAGTTGCACGACTGGAAAAAGATTGTTGTAGCCGCCGGCGAGGAGGTGAAAAACATGCAGACGGTGGAGCAGATCATCGATGGGCTCATCGGTTTTGAGGCCGACCGCAAGACTACGCTGGTAGGCATTGGCGGCGGGATGATGACCGACGTGGCGGGGTTTGCCGCCAGCATTTACATGCGCGGGATTCCTTTCGGCTTTGTTCCTACTACCTTACTGGCGCAGGTAGATGCCAGCATTGGCGGTAAGAACGGGGTGAGCCACGGTAAGCAGAAAAACCTCCTGGGTACGATCACGCAGCCTGAATTTATCCTCTTCGATTATACGTTACCGTTAACCATGCCGGATGAGGAATGGCATAACGGTTTTGCGGAGATCATTAAATATGCCTGCATCATGGATGCGGCGTTGTTTGATTATTTGGAACAGCACAAGGAGAAAGCTTTGGCCCGCGATGTGGAAGTACTGCAGTACCTGGTGGAAAAGTCAGTGGACGCGAAAACCAAAGTGGTGCTGGAAGATGAATTTGAAACGGGCCCCCGCCGCTGGCTGAACTTCGGGCATACCCTGGGGCATGCGGTGGAAAAGCTGGAGCATATTGCGCACGGAAAGGCGGTGGCGATCGGTATGGTGGCTGCGGCGCGTTTCTCCGAGCAATTGATGGGCTTCCCCAAAGAGCAAACCCTCCGGCTGATTAAACTGATTATGGATTACCAGCTGCCGGTTGCTTTTACTTCAGATAAGGATGCCGTGTATGACATCTTTAAGCTGGACAAGAAGCGGGAGAAGAACGATATTCACTTTGTGCTGCTGGAGACGATAGGGAAGGCGACGACGAAGGCGGTTCCTATCACGGAGTTGAGGACTATGATGGAGCAGTTGTAAAATTTTTCTAACTAACTAAAACGGCTATACGAATTATATGCAAGTTACTGTATCACCCGCCAGCATTTCCGGAACGGTTACGGCCAATCCATCAAAAAGCGCCATGCAGCGCGCGGTAGCAGCTGCGCTGCTGGCAAATGGAAAAAGCATTATCCGCAATCCCGGCCTGAGCAACGATTGCCTGGCAGCGCTGGATGTGGCCGAAAAGCTCGGCGCCACGGTAATCCGTAAGGCTGACCTGATTGAGATCAGCAGCAATGGCATACAGCCGCGTTTTGATGAGATCAACTGCGGGGAGTCCGGTTTGGGCATCCGCATGTTCACGCCGATTGCGGCGCTGGCATCTCAGCCGATCACGATTAACGGGCATGGTAGTTTGACGACCCGCCCGATGAACTTTTTTGAAGAGGTGCTGCCTCAGCTGGGCGTGAAGATCACCTCCCGCGAGGGCAAGCTGCCTTTACACATACAGGGGCCGCTGCAACCGAAGGATATTACCATCGATGGCAGCCTGAGTTCCCAGTTTTTAACAGGTTTGCTGATGGCGTATGGCGCCAATGCGGAAAATGTAACCATCACGGTGCAGGACCTGAAGAGCAAACCTTACATTGCGTTAACCTTGCAGCTGATGGCTCACTTTGGAGTGAACGTTCAGCAGGAAAATTTTGAGACCTTCCATTTCGGTAAAAAGCAACAGTACCAGGCAAAGGATTATACCGTGGAAGGCGACTGGAGCGGCGCTGCCTTTTTGCTGGTAGCCGCTGCGGTGGCGGGTAAAGCGGAGGTGCATCACCTTAACACGGCTTCTGCGCAGTCCGACAAGGCTATTTTGGATGCGTTGCGCAGCGCGGGCGCTTACCTGTTGCCAGGCATGTTTACCATCAATATTGAAAAGGACGGGTTGAAGGCTTTCGAGTTTGACGCTACTGATTGTCCGGACCTGTTTCCGCCGCTGGTAGCGCTGGCTGCTAACTGTAAGGGCACTACGAAAATACTTGGTGTGAGCCGTTTGGCGCACAAGGAGAGCGACCGTGGCATTACGCTGCAGCAGGAGTTTGGTAAAATGGGCATTCAGATTGACCTCAACGGCGATGAGATGCTGGTGCATGGCGGTACCGGTATCAAAGGCGCTACGGTGAGCTCGCATAATGACCACCGTATTGCCATGGCCTGTGCGGTAGCCGCGTTGACGGCAGATGCGCCGGTAGTAATTGAAAATGCAGAAGCGATCAATAAGTCATACCCTGAGTTCTACGACCACCTGCAGACCATAGGCGGTAAGGTAGCCGTAGCAGTGAATGCTTAAGGATCATCAACAATATTCATCTTTAAAAATTAGTGTGTGAACAGTTTTGGCAGATTATTCAGGGTTAATGTATTCGGAGAATCCCATGGGGCCAGCGTTGGTGTGAATATCGACGGGGTGCCTGCCGGTATTTCCCTGAAGCAGGAAGATTTCCTGGCAGACCTGGAAAGGCGCAAAGGCGGCTCAAGAGGCACTACTCCCCGTAAGGAAGAGGATCTTCCGTTCCTGAAATCAGGCGTTTTCAACGATCATACGACCGGCGCTCCGGTGACGATTATGTTTGAAAACAACAACACCCGCAGTACAGATTATGAGAAGCTGCGGGAGTTTCCGCGGCCCGGCCATGCCGACTTTGTAGCCACCGAGAAGTTCGGCGGTTTCGAGGATTACCGTGGCGGCGGGCATTTTAGCGGTCGCCTTACGCTGAACCTGGTGGCGGCTGGCGTGATTGCCAAAAAGATACTCGGCGACAGCGTAAAAGTGAGTGCCTATATTACGGAAGTGGGTGGTAATCCTGATCCGGAAGCGGGCCTGGAAGCGGCTATTGCGGCGAAGGATTCCGTAGGCGGTATTGTAGAGTGCAGGGTAGAAGGTTTACCGATTGGATTGGGCGAGCCTTTCTTTGATTCTTTGGAGTCGAACCTGGCCCATGCCGTATTTGCCATTCCTGCCATCAAGGGCATTGAATTCGGCGCCGGCTTTGCCGCCGCGAAGATGAAAGGCCTGGAACACAACGATCCTATTGTGGATAAAACCGGTAAAACGGCTACCAATCATGCCGGCGGTGTGGTTGGCGGGATTACCAACGGCAACCCGCTGGTTTTTCGTATAGCCGTGAAGCCGACGTCCAGCACGCCTAAGGAGCAGCAGACGTTGAATATTAAGAGCGGGGAAGTGGAAACGTTTAGTGTGAAGGGGCGTCATGATTTGTGTATAGCGTTGCGTGTGCCGGTGGTGCTGGAAGCGGTGACTGCGATGGTGCTGGCGGATTTCATGCTGCTGGAGCAGCGGAGGCCGCGGGTGTTTAAGCAGGGGTGATTGCTGTGGGGATTAGAGAAGTTATTAGCAGAGAGAGCCGGCCGGGAGGGTCGGCTTTTTTTGTGTGGGTTTTTTGTGGTTGTGGGGGGGCCGGGCGTCAGGGGGGGACGTGGCTGTGGTTTTGGACGGGAGTTAGCTGGTCTTTTAACTGCACACAGTGGTTTTTCTACACCGCGCGCCTGTGTTCTTACTGACGGCATACCTGTGTTCTTCCTTACTTCCCTGGCCTCCTCACTGCACACTTCCGTTTTTCTATACCGCGCGCCTGCGTTCTTCCTGACGGCATACGTGCGATCTTCCTTACTTCCCTGACCTCCTGCACACTTCCGTTTTTCTATACCGCGCGCCTGCGTTCTTCCTGACGGCATACCTGCGTTCTTCGCACTTCCCTGGTTTCCTGACTGCACACCCTGGTTTCCTGACTGCACATCTGCGTTCCTCCTCACTGCACGTCTCCGATCCTCCTCACCGCACACCTCCATTCTTCCTCACCTTACACTTCCGTCCCTCCTCACGGCAAATCTCCGATCCTCCTCACTGCGCACCTCCGCGCCTCCTCACTACACTCCCAAGGTCTCCCCAATGCATTTCTCCATGCCGCTGTACCGCACTTCTCCGTGCTCCTACTGCACCCTCCGAGCCTCATTCATCCCCAAAACCCCCGGTTCGCTGATACTTCCTTAACCGCCCATGTAAAGTTTTTACCTTTTTTTCGTTTATGCTTTCGATTGCAAAGCCTTTTTTATATTTTGGGGGAAGCAATCAATAAACCACGCTATGAACCATAACGATTCAAGAAGGAGCTTCCTGAAACAGGCAGCGCTGGCTACCCTGGCAACCGCCACTCCCAGCCTGCTGATGGCCGCTGCGAAGCCTTACACCCGTAAGATCGGGCCCAACGAAAAAGTAAATATCGCTTTCATTGGTATTGGCAACAGGGGAGGAGAGATCGCCCAGGCGCTCTATAAAACCGGACTGGCAAACGTTGTAGCACTTTGCGATGTGGATATGGGCGCGCCCCATACCCTCGAAGTCATGAAGATGTTCCCTAACGTACCACGCTTCCAGGACTTCCGCCAGATGTTCGATAAGATGGGCAACCAGATCGATGCCGTATCTGTCGGCGTACCTGACTTCTCCCATTTCCCGATTACCATGATGGCCATAGGCCTGGGTAAACACGTGTATGTGGAAAAACCGATGGCCCGCACCTTCAATGAAGTGGAGCTGATGATGAAGGCCGCCCGCAAGAACCCTAAAGTGGTAACCCAGATGGGTAACCAGGGCCACTCCGAGGCCAACTATTTCCAGTTCAAAGCCTGGACAGAAGCCGGTATTATTAAAGATGTAACTGCTATCACCGCACACATGAACTCCCCACGCCGCTGGCATGGCTGGGATCCAAATATTAAGTCGTTCCCGCCGGCAGAACCGGTACCAGCAACACTGGACTGGAACGTATGGCAGATGACCACGCAAGGCCATTCCTATAATAAAGACTTTGTAAACGGGCAATGGCGCTGCTGGTTCGATTTCGGCATGGGCGCACTGGGCGACTGGGGCGCGCACATCATCGATACAGCGCATCAGTTCCTGAACCTGGGCTTGCCGTACGAGGTAGATCCGATTAAACTCACCGGTCATAATAATTTCTTCTACCCGATGAGCACCACGCTGGCTTTCAAATTCCCTAAGAGAGGAAACATGCCGGCACTGGATATCACCTGGTACGATGGTGTGGATAACCTGCCACCGATCCCTGAAGGCTATGGTGTACAGGGGCTCGATCCAAATATCCCGCCGCCAAGCAATGGTCCGATAAAGCCAGCTAAATTGAACCCTGGTAAAATCATTTACAGTAAAGACCTGACTTTCAAAGGCGGTTCACACGGTAGCACCCTGTCTATCATTCCGGAAGAAAAAGCGAAAGAAATGGCAGGTAAATTACCAGAGGTGCCGAAGAGTCCTTCCAACCACTTTGAAAACTTCCTGAAGGCTTGTAAAGGCGAGGAGCAAACCCGTTCGCCATTCGCCATTGCAGGGCCGCTTAGCCAGGTATTCTGCTTAGGCGTAATTGCGCAGTGGACCGGTGAGAAGATTCAGTTTGACAGGGAGAAGAAAGTGATTACGAGTAGTAAACGTGCGAATGAATTATTAGTAGGGCCTCCGCCTAGAAAGGGCTGGGAGCAGTATTATAAGGTATAAAGGGAAAGGGGCTTAGGCCCCTTTTTTTATAGGAATTGAAATTTGTCGAGTGTTTATTTATTTTGAATTTTAACAGTAAGTTGCCTATTTTTAAATAGGCATTTTTTCGAGGATACTGCCGTTTAAGAAGCTATATATTGTAAAGCTGTAGAACCAAAATGATACTTAGCATCTGACCTAATTTAGTCAAGCTGCCAAAAAATATCTATACCTATTTGTTATGTTGAAAAGAATCACGCTGGTCTTAGGATTGTTGTTAACTTATGTTATTACTGAAGCCCAGACAAATGAACCATCTTACAAAAAGGAATTATGGAAGCTGCCGATACCTACGACGCCTAACGCCGCCGCTCTTGGTAAGTTTGGTGACATTCCTGTTGGTTTGGCAACTGGAATCCCATCAATTACAGTTCCCATCTTCAATTATAAAGACGATTCAAAAAATCTGAATGTAGATATCCAATTACGTTATCATGCTGGCGGATATAAGGTAGAGGATATGGCATCTAATGTGGGACTTGGATGGGCGCTGGATGCAGGTGGTGTTATATCCAGGGCCATGAATGGTACCCCTGATGAGCGGCCGGGAGGATATCTGATAACAGAAGCTTTGCCAGATTTGGAAACACATGTTCCCGAATTGTTTAGTTATGTATGGGGAGATTCGGCTTATGAACCAACCATTAATCAGGCTATCACATGGGGAAACTACCATCAGGCTTATTTACTGCTGGATGAAATAGAGAAAAGGAATATGGATAGCCAGGCTGATATATTTAATATCAGCGCACCTGGTATCTCTGCCAAATTTATATTTACAAAAGATAGAAAAGCTCATTTAATCAGTCAGCAGAACTTAGCAGTAAGTTTCGTTGGAAATATTGATGATTTCCATGGAGGAGAAATAGACACTTTTCGTGTGGTGGATAATAATACAGGTACAAATTATGTATTTGCTGTAAAAGAATATCAAGATTTAGGCAGCATGTTTGAGCCAATTGGAGTGAACGGCGCCGAAGCCAGACATTTTACTTCCAATTGGTATCTGAACTATATTATTTCTGCGGATAGAAAGGATACCATTATTTTTAAATATGAAAAATTTCAAGGGCCTTTAGAATACGAAGGAATGTTTTCAGAGTCGCGTAGATATCAGCTAAATAACTTCAATGGTTCTTCGGGGGGAGCGTATAGTGGAATAATACATAGCACACCGATTATTGTTTACGAACCTATTCGATTAACTGAAGTGCATTTCCCGGATGATACAAAAATAAATTTCGCTTATAATTTAGCCAGATTAGACTACACAAGAGATAAAGCACTTACGGATATTATAATCAAAAATCAGGATCAACAGAAACATTTTAATCTTACATATGATTACTTCGACTCACCCTGTATAAATAGTGATTGTGTATCTTTTATTCCAACAGATTTACCGAATGATTACAGTAAGCGACTAAAATTACTTCGCGTACAACAAATTGATAAAAATGGTGGTCTGTTGCCTCCTTATGAGTTTGAATATAATAATAAAATGTTGCCTAGTCGTAGATCTACAGCCCAAGATCACTGGGGTTATTACAATGGAAAGACAGCGCTTACTTTAATTCCTGAATTTTACATTCCCAATATTGGGATTGCAGGTGGGCATGTTGGCGGGGCTATTCGGGATGCTGACCCAAATTTTGCAATTGCAGGTATTTTGGAAAAGATAAAATATCCGACAGGTGGATACACTAAGTTGTATTATGAAGGTAATAATGTGTATAATGAGGAATACTTTTACAATCAAACAACTCAGAACGTCAATTTTGTAAAACAGGAAGCTGGGCTATTCAAAAGTCTGGCATTACCTGACAGAGCGTCGGCAGATACAGTACCTTTAACGATTCAAAGTGATAGTCCATTTGAATTGGATACTGATGAAACAGAGAATCAGGTTCCTACAGGGGGAAATATTGAAGTTACCATTAGAAGTACAGACCTTTCTTACTCAAAAACGATAATATGCCCCACCGAGAGCTTAAAGGGAGGGGTATTTGAAAATCTCCTGTTACCTTTAAATAAGAGCTATGAGGTTTCCTTTACTGGAGATTATTTCACTAATCTTAATCCGAATTATGAAATTAAGTTAATTTATACTTATAAGATTCATCCTGTACCGCGGAGCGTGGGTGGTTTAAGAGTTGTTAAAACTGAGGATTATGATGGTGTAAAAACTGAACCAATTGTTACTCGTTACAGCTATGCGGCCGTTGATGGGCCTACATCAGGGAATATACAAAATATGCCAAATTACTCGTACTCATATGATACACATTTGGAATGGTCTGAAGGAGATATGAATACTTTACCCAAGCTTCGTATTCTATATTTTGTAAACTTTATTTCTTCTCCAACGCAGTCGCTAAGTTACTATCAGGGGAGTCCGGTAATTTATAAACGTGTTACGGTGACTAAAAGCCAAGCTGCTACCCCTCTTGGATATACAGTTCATGAATTTTCCAGCTTTGCAAGGGAGCCTAATGCAATTAATGATTATCCATACGTTCAACAACAACCGTTGGAGTGGAAACAGGGGCTGCCTTTAGCCGATTCAGTGTTTGATGGTGTAGGAAGATTAATAAAGACAATTAATAATGAATATCAGTATCATGAAGAAAGACCCAGTGATAATAATAGCAGAAATCTATTAACTTATACCGTTCAGACGGACAATAAGGATACACGACAAAATACAGTATTTGGGGCCAGAAGATTTTACTGGATTTTTGGCCGGTCTGAGTTAACTAAAAGAACTACGAAAGAGTTTACAGCAAGTGGCACTATTGAGCAGGTGGTGGAATATACCTACTATCTGGATAATTATCAACTAGCGAAACAACGAACATTTAATAGTAGAGGTGAAACTTACGAGTCAAGATATTATTATGTAAATAATTATGATCAGAGTGTATTTCCTCCAAATACACTCTTGTATAACGGGCATAAGATGGTATCAAAGGAAGATTGGCTATTCAAAAATGGAAACTGGTTCCTCACGAATGCCTTTGTAACTAGTTTTGCTGCATTCGATAATATTGTAAGACCTTCAAGCATCTTATCCGCGCCATTGGGACTTACACCTGAATCCTCAGTTGGTGCGTTTAATCCCGCCATATTATATCGCGTTCCCGGCCTTACTGAGGATATCACTTTCGAAAAATACAACTATCAGGGAAATGTGACAGAAGTCAAATTTAAAAACAAACCTCTAAACAGCCTTATCTGGGATAGCAAACAACTGCACCAGCCTACCGCAGTTGTGGAAAATGCGCGTCTTGAAGAGGTTTATTATACTAGTTTTGAAGATGCCACAGGCATTGCTGATCCGGAAGCTGTAACAGGTGATAAAGTCTTTGCTGGCAATTTTACTATTCCCTTTACCATCCCAACGAATTCCGGGCGTACTTTCACCCTTTCTTATTGGACATCAAATGGTAATAAGTGGGAGCTCCACCAGGAGCCCTATTTTGGGCCGAAAGTCATTTCTGCTATAAAGATCGATGAAGTAAGAGTATTTCCCACAGATGCAATTATGACTACTTTTACTGCTAAACCACTTGTGGGTGTTACAAGTACAAGTGATTCGAAAGGCCTTATTGCTAAATATGAGTATGATGATTTCCTGCGCTTGATGCAAATCAGGGATATCCACAAAAATATTCTGAAGAAGTTTGAATATTCATATAATACGCCCTCGGCGCCTGGACAAATTTATCGAAGTGATGCAATTAGTCAGTCATTTACAAAAAATGATTGCGCAGGTGGTTTTGCAGGCAGTACAGTTACTTATACCGTTGCTGCGGGGAAATATAGTTCTACCATTTCTCAGTCAGATGCTAATGAAAAAGCATGGATGGAACTAAACGCAAACGGGCAGAATTATGCGAATGCAAATGGCCAATGTAGCGCCACCGGTTGTTCGACAAATTCTTGCTCTGGACCAGGTCAGCGTTGTGTTGCGAATAATTGTGAAACTGGAATAAAAATTTGCACCAACTCTGTATTTAACCCTTCTACAGGAATGTATGATTGCACGTTCCATTATGAATGGAGTGATAATGTATGGTCGGCTGATTTTATAGAAAGTTCGCCATATGAATGTTTAATTCATTAGAAGTCGATTTAATAATGAAAGCTGTTTTCTTTATTGCTTTTGCATTAGCACTGTTATCATCTGATGCTGTGGTAGCTCAAACTGCACATGATGCAGGTATCTGTAAACGAATGCAGGATAGCTTGCATATTGATGAAATGCAGTTAAATAATATAATGAAAATTAATATGGAAATTACCAGAAAGAAACAACAGGCGAGATTGGATAATAAAGATGAGATAAAATTACGGATGAAAATTCAAACAGTGGAGAATACAAGGGACTCTCTCTTTAGTAATGTCCTTACTGTTGAGCAATTTCGAATTTATAAAGCAAAGAAAGGGTACTTTTTGAATGGAGGTTTAAATTAAGCAGCATCTCTCGCTGGGTCAAAATTTATTTAATAGATCACTTTTATATGTAAAAGTCATGCTGGAAAGAATGATATTACGATTAAGTACCTGTACCGTGAAAAAAATCCTTATTCTCCTTATTTGCAGTTTTGTCCCAGGCGTCATTTTTGCCCAGGAAAATAAGCCCTCACCGGTAGCGCCGGTAGCGGCAACGCCAGCCCCTGTACCGAATGGCTATACGAATCCTTCCATAAACTACGTAAGAACCTGGGAGCCGGCAATACCAATAACCAATGCTGCTGATGTGAGTAGCCGTACTAAACCTGTTAGCCAGGTTAAAGAACAAACTGCTTATGTGGACGGTCTTGGCCGCCCTCTTCAGACAGTAATAAAAGGAATTAGCCCCCAAGGGGGCGACCTGGTGACACCAGTAGTGTACGATCAATTTGGAAGAGAAACTCTTAAATATTTGCCTTATGCCTCCTCAACAGGTGATGGTAACCTGAAGTTGAATCCATTTATAGAGCAGCAACAGTTCTACCAGGGCTATCCGTCAGCACAACAGCAAACAATTTACTATAGCGAGGTGGAATATGAAGCCTCACCGCTTAGCCGGCAATTAAAAAGCTATGCAGCAGGGAACAGCTGGGCTAAGACGGGTGGCAATCATCCGGTGGAGCAGCAATACCTGGTAAATGACGCAGCCGACCAGGTGGTTATCTGGACGGTTGATAATAATGGCAATACAGTTGCATCAGGTTTCTATGCACCTGGTACTTTGTATAAGGAGGTAGTCATCAACGAGGATGGCGCGAAAGTGATCACCTTTAAGGATAAAAGTGATCACCAGATTTTGAAGAAGGTGGAAAAGACATCCGCTCATGCCAATGCCTACGATGGCTGGTTAAGCACTTATTATGTTTATGATGATTTAGGGCAGCTCAGGACGGTCATCCCCCCACTGGCTGTGGAAAAGATGGCAGGGCAGTGGAACCTGGATCCGGTAAAAGAGGAACTCTGCTTTCAATATAACTATGACGGCCGTGGCCGTATGATTGAAAAGAAAATCCCGGGAGCGGGATTGGTGGAGATGGTGTATGATAGCCGTGACAGGTTGGTGTTTACCCGCGATGGAAACATGCGAGCGAAAGGTGATTGGATGGTAACTTTCTATGATGGGCTTAACAGACCAGTGGAAACAGCGGTTTATCATCCCGCAGTCGGTACAGACCGGTCTTCCCTGCAGGCAGTCATGAATGCGGTCAATAATACAACAGGCCAGCAGCAGTTCACTTTTGCCGGTATTGACAACCTGGTAATGGCGGCAGACCAGCAAAAGTCGCTTTATGAAGCAAGAGTAAGCATTGAACTGGTGGATGGCTACGACAGTAATACCGGGGAAAAAGAATATTCGATCAATCCCAATCTGAATGCCGGACAGGTATCCTTGTCGGTAACTAACCCGTTACCTGGTTTGAATGAGGCAGAACTAACACCGCTAACTTTTACTTTCTATGATAACTATAATTATCCTGGTGTGATTGCACCGGTTGGATTTGATTTTAATCCTTATAAAGACGTTAATGCTGTAGGGCCGGTAGATCCGGTTCGGACTACCAGTACCCAGGGATTGGTAACAGGTATCCGTACCCGCGTTTTGGGCACAAATACCTGGCTGACTACCAGTACCTATTATGACGATAAGGGGCGTACAATAGAAGTTGCGGCAGATAATTATAATAATGGCCGGCACACAGTACATACCATGTATGACTTCACCGGTAAAGTATTACTCACCCATGAACAGCTGACCAATCCGTCCAGTGCCAAACAGTCGAGCATGGATGTGATTACCCGTAATACCTACGATGCCGGCGGTAGATTACTTACGGTTACCAAGCGCTATAATAATGATCCCAGCCTGGAACGTGTAATTTTATCCAATACATATGATGCGAATGGTCAGCTGCAGAAAAAGGATCTTGGCGTAGGCAGTGATGGAATAGCGCTTACCTCCATTACCTATGATTATAATATCCGCGGTTGGCTTACGGGCATGAATAAGGCCTATGTGACCAATGGCGGAGGAGACCGCATATACTTCGGACAGACGCTCTCCTATGATAATGGCTTTGACAAAAAGTATTTTGGCGGAGATATTGCCGGTCAGCAATGGCGTGGATATAACGATCCGGTAGCAAGGGCTTATGGATATAACTATGATAATGCCAACAGGCTGCTGGGAGCGGACTTCAACCAGCAAAACAATGGCCCTTCAGACAGCTGGACGCACAACCTGGTGAATTTTACTGTATCCGGCCTTAGTTATGATGCCAATGGAAACATAATGAGCATGAAGCAGGAGGGGATGGCAGGCGGAGCACCGGCGGTGATAGATGATTTACAGTATCGCTATAACAATAACAGTAACAAGTTACAGTCCGTAAATGACAACGGAGGAACGCCGGTGGCATTGGGAGACTTCAAAAACTCTCCTTCCGATGGAATAGACTATGACTATGATGCCAACGGCAACCTTACCCGTGATGAAAATAAAGGCATTACCAGCATTGGCTATAATTTACTGAATCTGCCACAGGAAATCACCGTTGGGGCAAAAGGCAGTATAAGCTACCTGTACGATGCCGCCGGTACTAAATTAAGAAAGACCGTTGTAGATAGAACTGTTTCACCGGTCAAGAGAACGGTAACAGATTACCTGTCCGGCGCCGTTTTCAAGGACAACGTGATGGAATTAATCGGTCATGAGGAAGGCAGGCTGCGGGTGGTGAACAAGGAAGGCAGTGCACCGCTGTATATTTATGACTACTTCCTGAAGGACCATCTGGGCAACGTACGTACGGTATTGACAGAGCGCAATGACCAGACCATTTATGCGGCTACCATGGAACCCGCAAAGGCATCTACAGAGGAAGCATTATTCAGTAATATCTCCACCACCCGGGCTGATTTGCCGGTAGGTTATCCGGCCGATGGAACCACGGCTTCCAATAAATTTGCATCCAAACTAAACGGTGGATCTGACAAGAAGGTGGGCGCCTCCCTGGTATTGCGCGTCATGGCGGGGGATACCGTCAAAATGGGCACCAAGGCCTTCTACAAATCAGCCGCAGGGCAAAAGAAGAATGCTTCCAGAGAAGAGATACTTAGCTCCTTGCTGAATGCATTTGGAGAAAGTGCGGGCAGTGGAGGTCACGGCAGCGTGGCATCCAATCGTGGCCCGGTAAGCAACCTGACCGGCAACGACCTGCGGAGGCTGGCTGAAAAGAACCCTGATCAGGGGGTGGACAAGCCCCGGGCTTACCTGAACTACGTATTGTTTGATGATCAGTTTAAGCTGGTGGATCAAAGCAGCGGTCTTAAACAGGTGGCAGCCACCCCTGACGAGCTGCAAACGCTGGCAACGGACGAGGTAGTGATGACTAAAAGCGGATTTCTGTATATTTACACCAGTAATGAAACCAGTCAGGATGTTTACTTCGACAACCTGGTGGTGACGCATAACGGTGGACCGGTGTTGGAGGAGACGCATTATTATCCATTCGGGTTGACTATGGCGGGGTTGAGTGAGAAAGCTATTTATAACCCGCAAAACCGCGTTCAGTTCAATGGTAAGGAGTTGCAGAACAGGGAGTTCGCAGGGAATGGAGGCAGTGGTCTGGAGTGGTACGATTACGGCGCCAGGATGTATGACCAGCAGATAGGTAGATGGCATGTGATTGATCCGCTAAGTGAAGAGTATATCCAGTATTCACCTTACAACTTTGCGACTAATAATCCTGTTTACTATTACGATGAGGATGGTCGTTTTCTGGGAACGCTTATTGGAGCAGGTGTTGGAGCAATTGTCGGTGGTGTTCGGGCGGCGATCAGGGGTGAGAATATCCTGAAGGGCGTTGGAAAAGGAGCGTTATCCGGTGCGATTGCAGGCGCAGTTGTAGACCTTATGTAGACCTTACAGTTGCCACTGCAGGAACTGGTACGGTAGCGCTGGTTGCAGCAGGAGCCTTGTCTGGTGCGGCGGGAAACGCAGTGGATCAAGGATTGAATATACTGGACGGTACGCAGGACAAGTTTAGTTGGGGACAGTTGGGTATATCGGCCGGCATTGGTGGCGGATTAGGCTATGCTGGTGCCAAGCTGGCACCGTGGCTTTCAAAGGTATTTAGTAAAACTAGCGGAGGGAAAACACCGGTAGTTGAAATCGAGCAGCCGACTATAACGCAGTTTGGTGAGCGGGTTGTCTCGCCGTCTAATGGAGGGAATGCTAGTCCTGCTGCGAATTTAGGAGGAAGGGGTGCACCTAAGCCATCACCTAAGTTTAAGCTGCCTACTAACCCACCGCAGTCACCTCCTGCACAAGTTCCTCCGGGATATAATCTAAGGGTGATGCCACCTACTCAACAATATCCTAATGGTTATTGGGTGCTGGAAAAGGCAATGCCTCAAGGAGGCTTCCAGAAAGTCAATCCTGCTACAATGAAACCCGGGCCTAATCCCGATACTCACGTTCCGCTACCAGAAGGTTATTGGTAATTTTTTTAAAACAGTGTTATGTACTTTATACCTAAAGAGTTTGATTTTTCCCAGCTTAAAGGAGATTATATACAGCAGATATGTTTTAGCATAAATAACATTGTTCTTTTTCTTGAAAGAAAAGGATCTATAAAAATGGAAGGGCGATTTACATTGTCAGATGAACATGGAAACCTCTGCATATATGAGACCTATCCTGTTAATAAAGATTTTGGGTTATTAAAATTGCTTGAACAAAGAATAGAAGAACTAAACACAAATGAGACACGAAGTGACCTTATTATTAGTTTTGAAAATGGCTTTGTGCTAAAGTTACTAGGTGAAGAGGGGTATGAATCATATACATTGAATATAGGAGAAGATAGAATAATAATTTAACTCTTTGCTATTGGAGTACATTTTTAATTTTCCTGTTGGCGATAAAGGAATCAAGGAACTCGAACACGAGTTCTTTGTCTTTTAGGGACAGTTTATTGATATCCTGTATCCTGCCAAGGGTAGCGGCATCTAACTCCATATCCGTGATGCCCACGAGCCAGTCGAGCGATACGCCCAACACCTTCGCCATTTTTGTAGCTGCATCAATGGACGGCTTCATCTCATCCCGCTCATATCTTCCGATAGCAGGCCCTTTGGTACCGAGGTGAGATGCCATCTCTTCCTGGCTGATACCTTTCTTTTTGCGGGCTTCTAACAAACGTTTACCAAAACTCATACGTACTGATTAAAACGGCCAAACCGACCATACCATACATTTACAAAACAGTAATATCACTAAAGTTGATCAATAATGTTAAGAACTATTATATCATTTATTTTTGCGCTAATTTGGGTGGGCTGTAGCTTTGCACAAAAGCCGATCACCCCTCCTGCCACCAATGGACAAGATTCTCTTTTTAATTACCATTTTAAAATATTAGACTCAGTCGTTAATGCTAATGTAAAGGATACAGTTTACTATTGTTGTACTCAGCAAATTGCATTCATGGAAGAACATACTAAGATAGAGTCGAAATCGGATGGAACTTTGCTAGGAAAATTGAGTTTCAGTAAAAGTGATTGGGAGAAGTGGCATAAGTGGTACAAAGAACACTATCCACAATAAGGATATGATTAATTAAAAGGGCCGCAGGCGTCAGCTTGCGGCTTTTTACATTTGTTTAAGTTTAACGTTTTTGATGAGGGCATCAAGCGTATAAAGAATGTGTTGTTTATCTTCCTCCGGGAAAGAAGCAATATAATAGTGGGATTACTGGAACTTATTTAGGGCAGGAAGGGTATGCGGTTGATGAATCTTCAGGCCTGATTAATCATTATAATAGTGATGGTACGATTACACAAGGTCCAATTACTTTATCTGAAGTAACGGTTAGTCCTGGACTAAAAAATGGTTTTCCTGCTGAAATGTATGCAATGGCAGGTCGAGACTATTATAAAGGTAGCTACAGAGCTTTCCAGGATGCGATAAGAAGTCAAGACCGTTCATTTAAGTTTATTAATAATTACTTTGCTCCAGTAGTGATTACTGTATCAACTATGGGGCTTGAAGGTATGGCGGCCAGTGGAATAACGCCAGCCTTAAGACTTACTTCAGGACAAATGGGCAAAATTATCGGTTGGGGAGAAGGATGTAAGCTTCCCCTAAAACTAAGCCAGTCAGGATTAGAGCTTCTCATGCAATAGACCTTGATAAAAACGCTCGGCGTATTTGCAAGGAGATAGATACC
>MLAV02000023.1 GCA_001870995.2 Chitinophaga sp. CB10 | reverse complement strand
GGGAGCAGAGCGGGTGGTTGCTCGCAGAGAGGCATAAGGGGCAGAGAGGCAAAGAAGGGAGTTTTTAAGGGAGCAGAGCGGGTGGTTGCTCGCAGAGAGGCATAAGGGGCAGAGAGGCAAAGAAGGGAGTTTTTAAGGGAGCAGAGGGCCTGCGGCCGGGGCGGGTGGTTGCTCGCAGAGAGGCATAAGGGGCAGAGAGGCAAAGAAGGGAGTTTTTAAGGGAGCAGAGGGCCTGCGGCCGGGGCGGACTTAATTTATTTTACAAACAGGTCAGGGCGATATGCCCTGACCTGTTTGTTTCCTCCACCTTCATTAAGCAATCCTGCTCATTAAGGCAGCGTACTCAGATTAACCGTTGGCGCCACACCGGTAGCCGGACGGGTAAACGTGGTATTGTAGTTTACATAATTGCTGAAGAAACCGCAGTTTTTCAGGAAGAAGCGGCCGGTACTGCTGTCGACCCCGCCGGCGTAATCGCGGCGCTGATCATTGGTGGCAGTGGCATCCGCCGTAAACTTCGCGGAAGTGATTTCCGTCCACACGCCGGCGGTAGAACGGATCCAGGCGTTGCTATATTGGGCGCTTCTGCCCAGGTAGCCTTTTGTATCATTGAAGTTTTCCAGGAAAGAATAAAGCCCGCCCAGATAGGTGGTCGTATTGGGCTGCTTCCAGGTGGCAATGAAGCGCCAGGTACTGGTTTCCGGGGTATAAATCCAGGAAGAGAAATCGGTGCCGCCTGCGCCATCCGGCAGTACATGCGTCAGGAATTTGTAGGTAGTGCCGGCCTGCCAGTTAAATACAAGATAGCTCTGGCCGCCCGTGCCCTCGCCCCCGAAGGTATTATCCACTACGCCCGTTCCCTTGCGAACCAGGGTGGTAGTACCCACAGCAGGGTCCCAGATGGAGAAGAGAACGCGGCGCTCCGTAGCGCTGTTAACCTGAATGCCGAAATAACCACCGTTAAAACCATTGCTCATAAAGTAGGAGCCGATCTTATCTTCCCCAACGGGAACGGTTACTTCGTTGTAGAACCATTCGGCCGTAGTGCCGGAAGGAATGGTGTAGCCCAGGTGTACGGATGGCCCGCGGCGCGACCAATAGTAGTTAGCCGCATCGTTGGCGTAAGTGACGTTATTGGCCGTAGCGCTGCCACTGATGAGGATATGCGATACATCCCCGAAGTAGCTGCCTGTTTTGCTCACCCCCTGCAGGTCTACTTTCACATAGCCCGCGCTGGTGATGTTCACGGAATCGATGTTGTAATCGATGTAAGAGTTGCCTGTTACGGTTTTGGTAAATGCGGTACCGTTCACTGTTACTTTGATAACACTGGTGCCGGAAGGCACTTTCATACGTACGCCCACCTTGAGCGTACCGGTGAGTCCGAGGCGGAAGTAAGCGCTGGTAACGCTGTTGGCGTTGGTCCAGTTGCCCAGCCCGTTGCTCGTAATTACTTCCGATGCGCCGGAAGGCAGGTTGGTAACGAAGGCGTTGCCTGCGAGCGCCACCGCATAGCTGCTGGCGGCAGGAACGGTTTCTGTGCGGGCGTTGGCGCCGCTGGCGGCGGTAAGCGCGTCGTCGCTTTTCTTACAGGAAAGCAAAGCGGCAGACACAAGGAGGGCTAAAATAAACTTAGTGTTCACTTTCATTGGATGGTAATGTTTTTGAGTGAAATTTTCTGACAGATATGCTTATGGAGATGGAGTTTTGTTCACTTGAAAATTACGGGACGCCCCACAGGTCCTGGTTGATTCATTGTTCTTACTAA
The DNA here is from genome assembly GCA_001870995.2 of Chitinophaga sp. CB10. Classification (GTDB taxonomy): domain Bacteria; phylum Bacteroidota; class Bacteroidia; order Chitinophagales; family Chitinophagaceae; genus Chitinophaga. The sequence goes on along the minus strand of MLAV02000023.1, from coordinate 69,495 downwards.
ATATACATCATGATAATTTAAAATAATAATTTTTTTTAGCCTGTTCTCCTTATTAATGGGGAGAGATGTCCACATGATAAATTCAGCTTTTTTTGTACATTGCTGCCGCGACACAGCCAACATCAATTTTTAGTAACCGGCAATAGAATTTAGTAACCGGAATGCCTGATCAACAAACAGCAACGGCCACAGTATTATTCAGGCGTATAGCAGAGGGAGATGAAGCGGCCTTTGAGGCATTGTTTCACCAGTATATGCCGCAGATAATTCCGGTGATAAGAAAGGTCATACGGGAAGAGGGGCCAGAAATGGATATCGTGCAGGAAGTGTTCCTGGGCCTATGGCTTGGCAGGGACAAGCTCTCCACCATCGATACTCCGCACAACTGGATTTTCAGAATGGTATATCATCGTTGTTATTCCTGGTTACAAAAACAGGAGGTGCGGCGCCGTGCCTCCCAACAGCTGGGCGTACTGGAAACCAGCAGCAGCGTGCAAACGCAGGAGGACCTGGATTTTGCCGAAACCACCCGGCTGTTACAGCAGGCCGTAAGCCTGTTGCCGCCGCAGGCGCAGCGTATCTACCTGCTGAGCAGGGAAACGGATATGAAGATTGCCGATATTGCCAGCCAGCTATCTATCTCTACCCAAACAGTGAAGAACTCCATTGTAAGGTCGTTACGGTTTATCCGCGAATACCTTTCCACGCACGGCATTGTACTGCCGATGGCTATCCTTGCCGTCCTTTTTTCCCTGCGCTGAAAATTTTTTTTGAAACCGATAGGTACTATCGGATTATTAACGGTACGATAGTAATGGAAGCCTGCTTCCGATTATTATCAACCACCTGAAAAATCAGTACGCTTGCCAGATTTCGAACGATTGTACCAGCTGCTGCAACGGGCACAGTTGCAACAGGCCACCGACAGTGAATATGAAGAGTTGTTGTCCATCATCCAGGACGACGGCTCGGGGGAAGTTGTGGCTGCGATGGATGCCTGGCATGCCGCGCAGGATACGCCCAGGGAATTGCCGGCATATGAGGCGGAAGTATGGGCGCCGGTGCTGAAAAGGGTGCTGGCAGCGGAAAGAGAAGCGGTGATAAAGGGAGCAGGCGGGTTAGCTGCAGGGAATACGTTACCTGCAAGCAATACAACCAACGCGGAAGGCTCCCCTAACGCAGGTTCTCTGCATGCACCTGATGCAGCAAAAGCAAATGATTCATCCCACCACCCCTCCATACCGCCAACCAATCTCCCCTCCATCAAACCCCGCCTCTGGTGGGCCGCCGCCGCAACCCTCGCCCTGCTCATCTACGCCGGCAGCCGCTACTGGGCATCCAATACCACCACCCCACACCCAATCACTACCGCTACACCCAAAAAAGATTTCGCCCCCGGCGGCCACCGCGCCATGCTCACCCTGGCAGACGGTACACAAATCCCGCTGGACAGCGCCGGCAACGGCCTGCTTGCACAACAGGGCAGCACCCGCATCCGCAAACTCGCAAACGGACAAATCGCCTATGAAGGCGCCGGCACAAAAGATGGCCAGCTGCTCTACAATACCATGAGCACGCCACCCGGCGGACAGTATAAACTCATGCTGCCCGATGGCACCCTCGTATGGCTCAACGCCGCATCGTCCATCACCTACCCCACCGCATTCGTAGAAAAAAACAGGACAGTAACCATCACCGGCGAAGCTTATTTTGAAATCGCTCAAAATCCCAGCCAGCCCTTCGTGGTAAACGCCGCCAATACATCCATATCCGTTCTCGGCACACACTTTAATGTCAACGCATATACGAACGAAAAAACCATCAGCACCACCCTGCTGCAAGGCGCCGTGAAAGTCAGCGCCGGCAACAGCCAGCAACTGCTGCAGCCGGGCCAGCAAGCCAACACCGACGCCGCAGGCAACCTGCGCCTCAACGAACACGTCAACACACAACAGATCATCGCCTGGAAAGAAGGATTCTTCTCCTTCGACAATGCCGACCTGCCCGCCGTCATGCGGCAGCTCGCCCGGTGGTATAATGTGGAAGTCGTGTACGAAGGCCCCGTGCCACAACGCAGCTTCAATGGAGAAATAGGCCGTAATCTCACACTGGCGCAGGTCCTTAAAGGACTGTCCAGCACCAGGATTAATTACAGGGTAGAAAATAATAACAGGATCGTTATTCTGCCATAGTTATGAAACAATGAAAAAAACACAACAATGAAAAAGCTTAGATCAAGACGTTAGCTATTGTCACACGATGGAAGGCACTAAAAAAACAACCGGGGCGTAAGATTGGCGTCTGACCCCGGCTGGCGCTTAGTTGCCGTAAAACATCCAGTCCGTAAACCTTTTATTCACTTCAACCAAACATTGCAAAAGTATGCAACAATTTGCTATTTGTAATTCTGGTACCCGCTCCTATTGGAAATATGCGCCGGTGCCGCGTAAAATCCTGTTAGTGATGAAACTAACTTCATTCCTCCTGCTCGTATTCTTTTTACAGGTTAGCGCCGGCACAAAAGCGCAAACTGTCACCTATGCCGCCAACAACAGCAGCCTGATTAAGGTGCTGAATGTCATCAAGGCGCAAACCGGCCTCGTCTTCTTTTACGATAAGGAAGACCTGAAAAACAGCCAGCCGGTAACACTGGAACTGAAAAAAGCCTCCCCGGCCGCAGCCGTCAAACAAGCGCTGCAAGGCCAGGGACTCAGCTTCGACATCCAGGGCAACACCGTATTCATTACCAAAACCAATACCCCGCCGGCAACACCCGCCGCCACCGCTCCTCCGCCCATCACCATCACCGGTAAGGTCACAGAGGAAAACGGCAGCGCCATCCCCGGCGTGTCCATCGTCGTGAAAGGCGCACAAAAAGGCGCTATCACCGGCGGCGATGGCTCCTTCACCCTCTCCGCTGACGCCAACGCCACCCTCGTGGTAACCAGCATCGGCTACGTCAGCCAGGAGATCAGGGTAAACGGACAAACACACCTCAACATCCAGCTGAAACCGGATGTGAGCGGACTAAAACAACTGGTGGTAGTCGGTTACGGCACACAGAAAAAAGCCAACCTCACCGGCGCCGTTGCCGGCATCGGTTCCAAAGAACTGGCCAACCGCCCCGCCACCTCCGTCAGCAACGCCCTCCAGGGCACCATGCCCGGCGTAACGGTAACCGCCGCCAACAGCGGACAACCAGGCGCGGATAATGGCAGCGTGCGCATCCGCGGTATCGGTACCCTCAACGTAGCCGATCCCATGGTGGTAGTGGATGGCGTTATCGCCACCAGCGCGGACCTCAACAATATCAACCCGGACGATATCGCCAACATCTCCGTCCTCAAAGATGCCGCCTCCGCTGCCATCTACGGTTCCCGTGCAGCCAACGGCGTTATACTCGTTACCACCAAACAAGGCCGCAAAGGCCCCGCGCAAATCACCTATTCCGGTTATGTGGGTAAACAAAAACCTACCGGCCTGCCGGACTTCCTCCCCTCCTGGCAGGCAGCATCCCTGTACAACCAGGCAAGGCTAAACGAAGGCAAAACACCGCAATACACGGATGCCGAAATCCAGAAATTCAAAGACGGCTCCGATCCTTTCAATTATCCGAATACCGACTGGCTCGGCCTCTTCTACCAGGGTAACGGCGTACAACAAAACCACTACCTCGGCGTAAACGGCGGTAACGAAAAAACACAGTACAACCTCTCCATGGGCCTGTTCGACGAAAACGGCCTCGTGAAGGAAACTAACGCCAAGCGCTATACGACCCGCCTCAACCTGAACAGCGAAATAAAAGATAACCTGAAAATCACCGGCAACGTCGGCTTTACCTCCACCAGCCGGCATGAGCCCAGCAACCCTTATACGGGCGATTTCACACAGCTGGTGCGCCTCACCAACCGCATCTCCCCCACCATCCCGTATAAATACGAAAACGGACAGTATGGTGCCGTGGGCGACGGTAACCCCATGGCATGGCTGGAAGGCGGCAGCTTTAACCAGTATAATTACTATGACCTGATCGGGAATATCCAGGCCGACTGGGAGCCGCTGAAAGGCCTCCACGTACGACCTATGCTGGGTTATGTGCTGAAAACCAACCGCATTAAAAAATTCATTGCGGACCAGCAGTATTACAACAGCCAGGGCGATCCTACCTTCTACCAGGGCCCCAGCTCTGTAAAGGATGAAAATAACTTCACCTCCTACCTCACCCAGCAGCTGCTGCTGGAATACGGCCGCAGCATCAAAAAACACAACTTCAAAATCCTGGGCGGCTACTCCCAGGAACAGGATAAAGTGAACTACGACGCCGCTTACCGCAAAGGCATGCTCAACTCCCAGATATCCGATATCGACGCTGCCTATACCGATGGCCAAACCGCCAACGGCTACAGCGCAGAGCTGGCGCTGCAATCCGTATTCGGCCGCTTTAACTACGACTATGATGGTAAATACCTCTTCGAAGCAAACCTCCGCTACGACGGTACCAGCCGCTTCGGAAAAGACTACCGATGGGGTACCTTCCCCTCCTTCTCCGCCGGCTGGAATGTAGACAGGGAGCCCTTCTTCGCGCCGCTGAAAACCATCGTCAACAACCTGAAACTCCGCGGATCGTGGGGGCAGCTGGGCAACCAGTACGTAAAAACGTACGATGCCGCCAAATACCCTGCCTTCCCTTACTACCCTTACATCCCAACAGTGGATGTAGGCATCAACTACATCTTTGGCGGTACCAGCCCGGTCATCGCTTCCGGTGCGGCTCCTGTTAACGGCGCTACGCCTTGGCTGCTGTGGGAATCTACCACGCAGTACGGCGGTGGACTGGATGCGGCTTTCCTCGCAGGACGCCTCAACTTCAGCGCGGAGTATTTCATCCGTAAAACCGACGGCATCCTCATGACGCCGCCTGCCGCAGCCTCCTACGGCCTCAACGCGCCGGTGCAAAACGCCGCCGCTATCGACAACCGCGGCTGGGAATTCACCCTCGGCTACAGCGACCGTACCAACGACTGGACCTACGGCGCTACCCTCAACACCGCCATCATCAACAACAAAATTGTTAGCCTGATGGGCGCCAGCCCTATCTACGACGGCTATAAGGTAACCATGGAAGGACTCCCCGTAAACTCCCTCTTCGGTTATGAAGCCGCCGGCATCTACCAGTCAAAGGACGAAGTGGCCAAAGGCCCTTACCAGGGCGTGAATACAGCCCCAGGCGATATCCGGTATGTGGATAAGGATGGCAACGATACCATCAACGCAGCAGACAGGGTGTACCTCGGTAACTTCTTCCCGAAAGTAACTTTTGGACTGAACCTCAACGCCGCCTGGAAAGGCATCGACGTGAGCGTGTTCTTCCAGGGCGCCGCCACCGTTAAAACCTACCTCGATGCCGGTAAGCTCGGCGAAATCGGTTCTACCGTGGGTAAGCCTACCAGCGCCATGCTCGATACATGGTCCCCGCAGAACACCGGCGCTTCCCTGCCAAGGCTCCTCTACAGCCAGAAGCAGAACGATCCGAGCGGTACGCCAAGTTCCTACTGGGTGAAGGATGGTTCCTACCTGCGGCTTAAAAACCTGCAAATCGGCTATACGCTGCCGGAACACCTGCTTAAAAACCTGGGTATTGCAAAAGTGCGCGTGTACTACAGCGGACAAAACATCCTTACGCTCGATCACCTGTACGACTGGGTAGACCCTGAGGCCGCCGTTAACAGCAGCCTGTACTACTATCCGCAGGTAAAAGTGAACACCCTGGGTATCAACGTTACTTTTTAATTCTAACGCCGACACAAGATGAAAAAGAACTTTTTATATATCATGCTGGCCGCCGCACTGGCACAGAGCGCCTGCCAGAAAGACTTCCTTGATAAATCACCTTCCAACTCCTACGAGAACGGTACGCTCTGGAAAACAGAGTCGGATGCCGTGGCCGCCCTCAATGGCTGCTACAACGGTTGGGAAACCAGCTATAACCTGCTCTACATGGACGCTGTGAGCGATAACGTGTACAGCCAGTGGTACTGGGATGAGTTCCAGTACCTGGGCAACGGCAGCGCCACCGCTTCCGCGCCGTATGTGCGTAACCGTTGGGATTATAAAACCATCCAGCGCTGTAACTGGTTCCTGGAAAATGTGGATGGCGTGAAAATGGACGAAGCGAAGAAACTGCGCTTTAAATCCGAAGCCCGCTTCCTGAGAGCTTACCAGTACTTCATGATGAGCCAGCTGTATGGCGATGTGCCGTATATCACGCATACCGTTTCCACACAGGAAGCCGCCAGCGTAAGCCGGACGCCGTATGCAGCCGTAAGGGATTCCCTGTTTAAGGAACTGGCGGAAATTGCGCCCAACCTTCCCGCTTCCTACAGCGGCAACGATGTAGGCCGCATCACCCGCGGCGCGGCCCTCTCCTTGAAAGCCAGGATGGAACTGTACGATAAAAAATATGCAGCGGCAGTAGCGGATTACAAAGAAGTAATGCAACTCGGTTACGCCCTCTATCCTAATTACCAGGACCTGTTCCGCATCGGCTACGAAAACAACAGCGAGGTAATCCTCGATGTGCAGTACAAAGCCAACGATGTGCCCAATGGCGACATTGGCATCATGCCTTCTTCCGGCGTGGGCGGATGGGCTTCCCTCAGCCCTACCCAGGCGCTGGTGGATGCCTACGAAATGAAGAACGGTAAAACCATCGATGATCCGGCTTCCGGCTATAATCCGGACCAGCCGTACGTCAACAGGGATCCCCGTTTGGCGGCTACCATCGTATATCCGGGACAGTTATACGAGGGTACTTATTACAATTCCATCGAAGCGGGTTCCCCGGATTACTATAACGATAACAACAACAGTCCTACCGGCTACGTGGAAAAGAAATTCACGGCTAACCTTTCCGACTACCCGGATATGTGGAATACCGGTCTGAACATGATCGTGATCCGTTATGCAGAGGTATTGCTGTCGTACGCGGAAGCGCAAATTGAACTCGGCGTGATCGACAATTCCGTGTATGACGCTATCGACGCAGTGCGGCTCCGCGCTGGCATGCCGGCGGTGGACAGGACCGTGTACAGCAGTGCAGACAAGCTGCGCCAGCTGGTACGCAGGGAGCGGCAGGTGGAGCTGGCACTGGAAGGTTTACGCTGGTTTGATATTCAGCGCTGGCAGATCGGTACCACGGTAAGAAGCGGTACAGTGTATGGTACCAGGCTGGGTACGGTGAACAAAACTACCGGCGCACTGAGCTTAACAGGCAACCATGTAACGGTAGAAACCCGCCTGTTCGATGCCCGCAAGGATTACCTGTGGCCGGTGCCGCAGAAAGAAAGGGATTTGAATAAAAATCTGTCGCAAAACCCCGGTTACTAAACAATAGCTACGCATGAACATCAAAACCGTCCCAATATCAACTGGGACGGTTTTTTCATTGTACAGTAGATGGTACGTGGTCATTAATACCTGGCCTGCCCGATATCCAAACGATCGAACTTGCCTGCTGCATTCATATGAAATTTGAAGTAGGTTTTGAAATCGCCCCAGCTTTCGGTATGAAATTTCCCATACACCTCCAACCCGTTGTTCTCCACTTTATCAATGCTGGTAAAACGTTCATGCCCACACGCACTTTCCACGAAGCTGGAAAAAACGCGCGGATTGCCGTCGTCGGCCATCGTAGGGCTGTCCGTGAAGTAAGACAGGAAGGTTTCACTGTCGCCATGCTGCCAGGCTTCAATGGCCTGCCTTACTTTTTCGTTGGTAATTTTTGATAAGTCCATTGTTTGTCCGGGTTTACTGTTTTGAGAAGGCCGTCTTATGCAGGAATGAACTTACCTGGTAGTATAACCACCGTTTGCAAAAATTGTTTGCCCGGTAATCCACCAGCCGTCAGAAACGAGGAATTCCACCAGCGGCGCAATGTCTTTTATGTTGGTGAGCCCACCGAGGGCGGAAGCCGATTTATGATACGCTACTGCATCATCGCTTTCCTGCCCGTAGAAGAAAGCCGTGTCCATGGGTCCGGGCGCTACGGCCGTAACGGAAATACCCCGACTGCCAAACTCCTTGGAAGCGGCCCTGGTAAAGTGTTCTACCGGCGCCTTCATCCCTTCGTAGGTAGAGTATAACCCTGTATAAGCCGCCAGTAAGGAGGTTACGATGGTGCAGATTTTCCCGTTGTTATTTAATTTCCTGCCGGCTTCCTGGATAAAGAAATAGGCTACCTTGGAGTTGATGTCGCTCATACTGTCGTACTCCGCTTCCGTAGTATCCACGAATGGCTTTTTCAGCACTTTTCCTACGGTGTTAATGGCGATGTCGATACCGCCGAATGTGGCTACCGCCGCATCAAAGAGTTTGGTAATATTGGCAACATTGGTAAGATCGCCCTGTACCAGTATTGCAGCTGCGCCGGCGGCCTGCACATCCGCCAAAGTCTTTTCCGCATCCGCTTTGGTGCTTTCGCTGTTATAATGGATCACTAATTTAGCGCCTTTTGCCGCAAAATTCCTGCTGAGTAATCCGCCCAAATTTTTAGCGCCTCCGGCGATCAGCACTACTTTTCCGTTTACGTCGTTACTTGCCATGTATGATATTTTTTGTTGTAACGAAATTCGGCAATGCGGAGGGCAGTATTATGGTGAACTTTACGGAAATTTAGCAGCGCTTATTTTTTCAGCATCTTGTTCCTGAATTCGCCAGGGGTTTCACCGGTCCATTTTTTGAAGAATTTGGAAAAGTTGGATGGATCGTAGGTCAGCGTCAAAGCAATGTCCGCAATGGAAAGCGCCGGATTGCCCAACAGGTCTTTGGCTTTTTCAATAATTTTTGCATCATAAAAATGACAGGGGTGATTGCCTTTTTCTTTTTGGATAGTATCCGTCAGGTGCGTATGCGATACAGCCAGCTCCCGCGCAATCTGGTTGAGTTCCAGGAATGCGGCAGCCCGGCCGCTGACAACATCTTCAATATGCTGATCCAAAAAATCAAAGTATTGTTTGGTTATTTCCAGGCTGCGTTTTTCTTTTTTATGGGCCATCTCAGTTTCATTTTTATTACCGTAATTTTTTTTGTTTTGGGGGAGATAACAATGCTGCTCCTAAAATTGTAATGTAAAGGTAACAAGCTAACTTATGGTACAGCTGAATTTGTTTAATGAATCGGAAGGCTTCCGTTTCCCCGGAGAACTCCTTGAATATTTTCCCGGGTTTATGGAAACCGGCGCTGCGATAAAGTTAATGCATAACCTGATTGAAATCGTTCCCTGGGAGCAAAACGTGCAGCGGATGTACGATAAGGAAGTGCTTACGCCCCGCCTTACGGCCTGGTACGGGGACCCCGATAAGGTCTACCACATGGCCGGCAGAACCCTGCATATGCATCCCTGGCTGCCGGAGTTGCAGGAACTCCGGGAAAAAATCACCGCCACTACCGGCTATACCTTCAACAGCGTGCTGCTCAACCTCTACCGCAATGAAAACGATTCCGTGGCCTGGCACCGCGATAAGGAGAGCGAGCTTGGCAACCGGCCGGTAATAGCCTCCGTGAGCCTGGGCGCAGCCAGGCCTTTCGAATTCAGGCAGCTGGATAACCATAGCAACAAATACGCGCTCACACTGAGCAACGGCTCTCTCCTCCTGATGAAAGGCGACCTGCAGCAGCACTGGGAGCACCGGATTGCTAAGGCCGGGTACAGCATGAAGCCACGTTTGAACCTTACCTTCCGGAGCATTCGCATCTCCCCATAACTAAAAAAATATACTTTATAAAAATAAAAATCTGAAAATTTACCGGGAACCAGTCACGTTTTGCGGGGCAGGTTTGTCTTATACCTGAAATAGTTAATAAATTAAAACGGCCAATAATAAAGCGCAAATTCCCGATATTACAGTGCCCGTAACTTCCGGAAGTGCGGTTTGGGCTGATTACCCGCAATTCAATATTTGTATGACCGATTATCAACAACTGCTGTTCCCGTATGCCTACAACATCCTGGGAACCGCTGAAGACGCCAGGGACGCAGTACAGGAAGTACTCTCCCGGTATTTCACCACCGCGCACGACGATGTGACGGATGAAAAGAATTACCTGATCAGGAGCGTGATCAACCTGGCCATCAATCATAAAAACAGGAATAAGCGCATGACGCCGCAGCCGGCGGAATGGCTGCCGGAGCCGGTTGCAACGGATGATAATGCGGACAGGAACGTGTACCTGAAGGATATCCTCTCCTACTCCCTGATGGTGCTGATGGAGCGCCTGAGCCCCATCGAAAGGGCGGTATTCATCCTGAAGGAAAGCTTTGACTACTCCCACCAGGAAATTGCGGATGTACTGTCCATTTCAGAGGAATACTCCCGCAAGCTGCTGAGCAGGGCTAAAACCAGGTTGTTTAAGCCCGGCGCGGAAGTGAAAAGCAAAGAGGTGATGGATAATACCAACCGCCTCGTGTCCGACTACGTGAGCGCCATCCGCCAGCGGGACCTCAGCCGGCTCGAAGAAATGCTTTCCGCAGAAGTAACCCTCATTACTGACGGTGGCGGTAAAGTGAAAGTGGTGGCTAAGGTAAGCAACGGCTTTGAAGAAGTATCCAACGTGCTGCGTATTGTGATAGAGCGTTACCTCGGCAAGGCGGAGATCCGCATCCGCTGGATCAACCACCAGCCGGCATTGCTCTTTTTGATCAAAAACAGGCTCGTTACCTGCCAGGTGCTGGAATTCAGCGCGGATGGTACGCGTATTGTACAGGTGAATAACGTAGTAGACCCTGCCAAGCTGAAACTGCTGGCATCCAGCGAAACAAACCAGTGATATGGCTATTCAACACAGAAAAGAAGACTATTTCGAGCAACTCATTGCAGAAGCATTCCAGGCATTCAACCGCCTCGCAGGCAATACCTCTCCTACTGCCATGCAGGACCTGGAACTACGGATCAATGAACTCCTGCAACCCGCCGGCCTCACGCTGGACGGCTTCGCAGAAATGCCCCTGGCGCAACTGGAAGCTGCCCTGCAGGAAAAACCCCAGCACGATCAACTGCTGGAACTCATTGCCGATACCCTGCAAAGGCAGGGCAACAGCGCAGCGCAAGCCGAAAGGGCCGGCCGCGCGCAATGGCTGTACCAATACCTGCTGCAACATCAGAAAGGAAACAGTATTTCGTATAGCCTGCTCATGAAAATGAATAAACCGAAGAAATAGGACATCACTGCATATAATATTGGTAAAGGCTGCGGCAACCGCAACCTTTTTTTTGGCGCTCACCAGCCCTGATAAAAAAAATTTGGTAGTTTAGACCGATCGGTCTATTTTTGTATCATGATGACGAAAGGAGAAAAAACCCGGCAGTTTATTATTGAGCAATCGGCCATTTTGCTGAACAAGCAGGGCATGGCCGGCACGGCTATCAGCGATATCATGGAGGTCACCAAAATGGCCAAAGGCGGTATCTATGGTAACTTTGCCAATAAGGAAGAAATTTGCCGGGAAGTGTTTGACTACCTGATGGCACAACTGGCTACCCGCATCGAAGCGCGGCTGGCCCAGGAAGATACCTGGAAAGATAAACTGGTGGCCCTGGTGGATTTTTATTACGACCTCGTACTGGCGAACAACAATGGCGGCTGCCCCATGCTGAACTTTGGCACGGAAGCGGATGATACGGACCTGGCCATGAAAGCTAAAGTAGCGGCCGGCATCAAAAGAACGCAGGCCCGTATTGAAAAGCTGGTGGCCAACGGTATCAAAGCCGGGGAATTTACGCAAAAGGCCCGCCCTGCCGAGTTTGCGCTGAAAATGTTCACCATGATAGAAGGCGGCATACTCGTAGCAAGAGTGACGGATAACGCCAGCCAGATGAAAGCTGTCTGCGGTATTTTAAAACAGGAGATCGAATCATTTTCGACCCGGGGCGCCTGAGTCCTTTTTTTTGCAGCAATTTTAGACCGATCGGTCTATTTTATATATTCATCATTAAATTGAAAACAATGAACACCACATCCAATACCATCCTTATCACCGGCGGCAGTGCCGGCATCGGGTTCGCACTTGCCCAATCATTACTGGCCGCAGGCAATACCGTGATCATTACCGGACGCGACTCCGGCAGGCTAAAAGCCGCAGCAGCCGCGTTGCCGGGGGTGCAAACCTTCCGGGGGGACGTTGCCATTCCCGAAGACGTTGACGCGCTGGTACAACATCTCCACAAAAACTACCCTACCCTCAATATCCTGATCAACAATGCCGGATACGCGCAGCTCAACAACCTGCTGGAAGACATGGATACTTTCGAAAAAGCCGGTAAGGAAATGCTGACCAACTACCTCTCCGTCATACGGCTCAACGAAAAGTTGCTGCCCCTGCTGCGTAAACAGCCACAGGCCGCGATCGTAAACGTTTCCTCCATTGTGGCCTTTGCGCCCGGTAGTCGCCTCGCTACCTACGCCGCCACCAAAGCGGCCCTGCACTCCTACTCCCTCTCCCTGCGCGTAGCCCTGAAACCCGCCGGCATCAAGGTATTTGAACTCATGCCGCCACTGGTAAACACGGAGTTCTCCGCGGAAATCGGCGGCCAAAACGGTATCCCTGCCGCGCAGGTAGCCAGCGAGTTCCTGGAAGCCCTGGCAGCGGACAACTACGAGATCCGCGTGGCCAATACTGAATCGCTCTACCAGCTGTATTTAAGCTCGCCGCAGCAGGCGCTGGAAGTCATGAACCCCGCAGCGGCGGATATATTGGTGCCCTAACGCATTAACTTGCCCGTAAAAGGATGCCCCTTCCGCCATTTGTGCGGAGGGGCATGCCTGTTATAACTGTCACGCGCCGCTGCGCTGCCTCAAAATTCCCCCTTGCAAATATGAAACGTATTCTGTACATTTATAAAGAACAGTGAAGCCCTGATCATGCGTTATTAGCCATACCAAAATCTGTCAAAACAAACCACGTCTTGTTTAACCACTAAATACGAGCAATGAAAAAAATCAATTGCAAATCAATGATTGCAGGAGCACTCCTTTGCGCCACTGTACTGTTTGGCGCCTGTAAGCGCAGTATTACGGAAGGGTTGCAGCCTTTGCCCGCCGGCAAAAGCGCCATGATCAACCTCACGCCCAGCGCCTACAAGGTAAACATCATCTACTTTGTGCCTACCGATGCCGATACCATCACCGGCTACCGGGAACGGCTAAACGGTATTCTGCTCCAGGGGCAGCAGTTTTACGGCAAATGGATGAGTTATTATGGCTATGGCGACCGCTCCTTCGGGCTTCCTATGGACTCCTCCGGCAAAGTAAAAATTACCGTGATCCGCGGCGCGCAGCCTAAGAGCGCCTACCCTTACGATGGCGGCGGCAACGTGGTGATCGGGGAACTCAACACCTGGTTTGCCAACAACCCCACCCAAAAACTCAGCGAACACACCCTCGTAATCATGCCGGCCAGCACCTATGCGGCAGATGGCGACCCGGGCGGCGTTCCGTTTTATGGACTGGGCCGCTGGTGCTTTGCGCTCGACTACGCAGAAATGGATACCAGCTACCTGGGGCAGAACACCACACTCGGCAACCGCGCTACCAAATGGATCGGTGGCCTGATGCACGAACTCGGCCACGGGCTCAACCTCCCGCACAACAAGGAAAAAGTTTCCGAAGCGGCGGATCCTGCCAAAGGCACGGCTTTAATGGGCAGCGGTAACTACACCTACGGCAAAAGCGCTACCTTCCTCACCGCCGCCAGCGCGGCCATCCTGAATAATTCCCAGGTGTTCAGGACCAGTACTGCCACCGGCATTTACGGCGGCGGCTCTACCACCGTTAACGTTATAAAAGCCAGCTACGCCAGCGGTAACATCTCCCTGAAAGTAAAATATACGGCTACCCAAACGGTGAACAACGTGGTAGTTTATAACGATCCGGAAGGAGGCAACGATTATGACGCCGTGGCATGGGTGGCCGCTCCTGCGGGCGACAGCATTACCCTCACGATGCCCATTGCAGACCTGCAAAAGAAAACAGGCAACTACGCCATGCGTATCCGCTTCCTGTATGCCAACGGCTCTTCCACGGAAGTTTCCTATCCTTACAGCTTCGTCAACAACGAACCAGTGCTGAACTTCAGCACCAAGGATGAACTGAGCAAAACCGGATGGAGCATCGCGTATGTGGACAGCCAGGAGAACGACGGGCAAGCCGTGAACCTGCTGGACAACAACCAGAGCACCGTATGGCATACCCAATGGAAATCCACCCAGCCTACGCACCCGCACACGGTGGTGGTAAACATGGGCGCGCAGCGCACCATCGCCGGCGTGTCGTTCCTGCAACGCTCCAACCTGAACGGCTCCCTGAAAGACATTACGCTGTACACCAGCACGGATAATGTAAACTGGACCACCGTGGGCAGCTATACGCTCGCCAACGTGAACACCAAACAATACATTACCTTCAGCAGTCCGCAAACCGTACAATACATCAAAGTAGTAACGGCCTCCAATTACCTGGGCACTTACTACGCCGTACTGGCGGAACTGGGCGCTTTCTAAAAAAATTGGCTGACTGATGATAAAAGGTTCACCGCTCCACCGCGGTGGACCTTTTTTTTACCCGCACCGCGCGCCGTGTTTATTGAACTAATCGCATCACAAAATTGTAATGCAAACTATGAAGCGCCCATTACTACCCCTCCTGCTGCTGCCCCTACTCGCGCACGGCCAGCAGCAAAAAGAGATCAACACCCAGTCCCAATCCTGGTTCAGCATCAACAGCACTTTCCGGTTCAATGATCACTGGGGCGCCGTGGGCGACCTGCACATCCGGCGCAATAACTTCCTGGCCGATAACAGCTTCTATTTCATCCGCGGCGGCGCCGGATACTGGCTAAACGACCAGCTCTCGTTCATCACCGGCTACGCGCATCTCTGGCTGGCCCCCACCACGCCGGGTTATAAAACCTTCGCGGACGAAAACCGCTGGTACGAGCAAATCGCCTACGCCAGCAAAATCGGGAAGGTATCCCTGCTGAACCGCTTCCGCAGCGAACAGCGCTGGCGGGAAACCTTGCAGAACGACCAGTCTACCGGCGATTACTACTTCTCCAACCGCTTCCGCTACCTGATCAGCGTAGGCATCCCCCTGAGTCAAAATAAGCGGGTACCGCAAATTTCGCTGGCCAACGAAGTGGCCGTGCAATTTGGCAAAGCCATCGTCAATAACACCTTCGACCAGTTCCGCGCTTTTGCAGGCATACGCCAGGAATTAGGCCAGGGATGGTCCTTTGATATGGGCTATATGTTTGTGAGCCAGCAGAAGGCCAGCGGCTACCAGTACGATTATAACCATACTTTCCGCTGGTTCATTTATTACAGCTGGAGCAATAAAAAAGGCAGCCGGCAGGAACTGCCTGCCTTGCAGTACGAAGATGAGTAACAGTTACTCCAACCCGAAAAAACGTTTAGCTTTGGCCGTTACCCCTGGCGTGGCTTCCAGGAAAGGGCGTTCCAGGTACTTGTAGGACAGCGTGCAAACCGTCACCAGTACCAGGCTGCAGCCGGCGGTCGCCATCCAGTGCCACAGCGGCGTTTGAACGCGGGCATGGGGCATCCCCAGCAGAAACATAAAAGCGAGGAACAAAATAAGGCCGTGCAGGATGTACAGGGAAAATGCAATCTGCCCCAGCAGGCAGGAAGGCCGCCAGGTTAGGATACCAAACAGGGTATTGCCACAGGCGATTGCCACGAAAATAAACGTCGTACAGACGTAGGTAAAAAAGGAATAAATATAGGGAGAATATAAGGCCGCAATGACCAGCGCCGCGATCATGAGCAGGGAAGTTATCCAGTGCGCCGCCAGCCGGCGTACCTGCGGATGCGCGGCGAAAAACGCAGGTATCATGCCCCCGGTAAATGCCAGCGCTTTGTTCCAGGCATTGGCCGGGTACCAGTAATAAATAATAGCGATAAACAAAGCGAGGAAGAACGCCGCCAGTACATAAATATAAAACGGCGAACGTACTCCCAGGAACAGCCCCAGGAACGGCAGCGCCGCATAATACAACCATTCAAACGCCAGGCTCCATACCACCCCTGCAATTATCAACCTGGTGCCGGTAATATGATTTACATCCGCCGCAATGGAAACCATCCACTGCCCCATGTGCAGCAGTAATGCGGGCAGGGGCTCCCGGATCCGCCAATGCGTCAGGATGCCCACTACCAACAGGAGCGCACACACGACGAGGGTGTACACCGGGTAGATGCGCAGTATCCGCGAAATATACAATCTCACCCAATCCACCTTACGCTCCTTCGCATGCACCAGCTTGGAAAAAAAGAGAAAAGCCGTGATCATAAAAAACAGGGAAATGCAGATAGCCCCGAGGTTCGCATGGATGAGGGAAGGCGGCGGGGAAGTCCATTTATTCGTCCGCAGGAAAAAATACCAGATGATAGCATGGTACAGGAATACGTACACCGCCAGGTATCCCCGCAGTCCATCGATGGATTTATACCGGCCCTCCTGGGGCTTTACCTGCAGCCAGCGGCTCACCACCGATATCCATAACAGGATCAGCAGCAGGATCAGTAACATCGGCAGTAAACTGACGGGGGACATAGGCATTTATATTCGCAAAGGCACTAATATCCACCGAAACACTGCGGCGGCACTGACAGGCTCCGCTGATAATTTCCTGATCAGAAAACGAAAAAATTTATTAATTTGATGAGTCCATTATTCCCCGATAACCTGTAATTCCATAACCCCCGCCACCCCCGGTAATGAATAAGTTTTATTTACTATCCGTCATAGGTGTAATCTTTTTTGTTGCGTTAATGCATGATTTACACAAGGATAATACCCTGGCAGCCTCTGGCTTTCAAACAAAAGATGATCATTATTTGTATAATAAGGAAAGCTTATTATCTTTATCAGACAGTCTGGAACTCTCCGACAGCACCGGCACTACACAGTATTTCAACCTGAAGGGCAAACGCTTCGTTGAAAAGAATGGCAAAAGCGAATACTATATTGTCTTTACCGAAAAAGATAATATTCAGGAAACAGTACGAAAAGGCTATTACCTCCTCAACCCCGGCATTGCATTACTGGACCACATCACGAGCGCCTACCATCTATCCGATTCCCTTGGTTTGGAACACTTCTTCGTGGTGGGCAAAGGATCCAAAATGTCAGATATTGAGCGTGGAATTATCGATGCCATTTTCCCGAACGTTATTCAACAGGCAAAGGCAACACTGGTAAAAAGAGGCGATCAGCTTGACTTTGCGGTGCATTCCCACCCGCTGGTACTCAATCCGATCAGCGGCGATGCGGACAGAATTGGCGGCCCGCTTCCTTCCGGGCCCGACCTGATGCCGCAAAACACCATGGGCGGCCGATTTGAAATGGTGCTGGGGCACGAGGTGATAGACCCGGTGGAATACCGGCAGCTGGATAAAGGCGTAGCCTTCAGCACGGCAGCCACCCGGCCGCAAAAATACAGGAAGGTAATAGGGTTGTACAACCAGGGCGAAGTGATAGGCACCATAGCCTATGATATGCTGGTGGAGCTGGTTTGCAGGTACCATAAAGTAAAACGATATAACGAGAATGCAGGTATGGCAGGCATGATGTAAGATTGTTGCCGCCATACGATATATACCCAAAAGCTACTAGATTGTCATGCTAAAACTCACTACCAGCGGAGTGCGACGTATTATTCCGGGCATGGTATTATGCCTGCTGACCGCCCTCCCATCTGTTGCGCAAACGGCCGACAAGCTGGAACCTTTCGAACCCAATCGCAATGCGGTTGATAGTTTTTACAATCATCTGTATCAGAAATTGCTGTACCGCTTTGCGGAACGGCCATTGGCACGGGTAGTGGTAATACCGCCGTTCAGCCCGGAATACGCCCTCTCCGTTGAGCGGGACGCCAAAGGCTACCAACTCAAATCCAATATCAAGGTAGCCTATTACGATGCGTTGCAGCAGAAACGCATTGTGCCGGACAAGCCGCTGTCCGTTTGCCGGCCTATCGATAAAGAACTCGCCACTAAAATAAAAGACCTTTTTGAAGCCGCGCTGACCACTACCGGCGCTCCTGCCGACCCCGGCCTCGACGGGGTGCGTTACTTCTTCTCCGCTTACAATGAAAAATATGGCATGCTGCGGGCACAGGCGCTCACCCCCGCTCCAGGCAGCCGCTCCGGCGCGCTCGTTAAAATATGCCATCAGCTGATCGCCTACGCCAAAGGGCAGTCCAACGGCGAAGATTCCCTGATCAGGAATATCAGTAACCTGACCAGGTATTACGAGTCGTTGAATGTGAAAATGACGACGGCTTTGAATTAAGGAGGATCGCTACCCCATTGTAACAATCACGAATGCCGCAACAGGTACAATAAAGTCAACAGGGAAAAATTACACGCCTTATTCCGCAAATGATCCAGCGTGCGGTACATCAGCCTGGACACTCCTGAAATATGCATGTTCATGACCTGGGCCACCTCGTCGTGCGTGAGGCCTTCGTAATAGCGGAGGAACAGGATCTCCCGCTGCCGGTGGGCCATAGCGCCCAGCAGGGTTTGGGCCCGGTGCAACAGGGCGGACATCCGTTCGCCCGAGAACAGCGGGTGTTCGTTTTTCAACTGCAACTCAAACGGCGCCTCCTCTTCAGGGGACTCGTCACCGGCATCCAGCCCATATTCCAGCTTACCCAGCAAAATACGGCGGAAAGAATGGTAGAGGTAGAGCTTCACGGCAGTGGCATGATGGATCCACTCCCGGTTTTGCCAGAGCCTGCGGAAGAGGTCCTGGATACTTTCTTCTATGCATACGTTATCGCGGGTGAACTTGTACCCGTAATTGGCCAGAGACTGGTAATATTGCCCGTACAGGGCTTCCAAACCGTTTACTTCACCGGATTTAAAGGAATTCCAGTATTCGCTTTCATGCATAACCTACAGTCATTTTGGAAGTCTGAAAATGATCCTTAGCATCAATAAGGCCATATATAACAGTTTTTCCCTACCGATTGTTCAGCTGTGCTTCCTTTTAACGGCTTGTTGGCCCCACCCTCCGCTGCCGGCGCAGGAAAATTTTTACCGCCTTCATCCTTTTGAAAAAATTGGTGTTATAAGGTGGAGAGGCCAGCGATATGATCAAATACTTCGGTTTACTGTTTTTTGTTTTAAGTACAATTGCGGCCGCCGGGCAGGCGGAGCAACCGGCTGACACCAGCGCCCCCCGCGGGATGTTTAACGGCATCATTCACTACCTGAAACACACCAACGAAGAAAAGCAGCATAAAAAATTCGATTGCAGCGTGATCGGCGGGCCTTACTATGCCCCGGAAACCAGCGGCGGAATCGTCGTTATGGCAGCGGGACTATACAAGACGGACCGTACGGACTCCCTCCTGCCGGCGTCCAGCGCCTCGGTATATGGCTCCGTATCCCTTACCGGGTTCTATGGCATCGGGATCAACAGCAATACCATCTTCCCCAAGGAAAAATTCCGCCTCCTGGCAAAAGCTTCCTTTAGCTCCATGCCGAATAAATACTGGGGCATAGGGTATGAAAACGGGCATCACAAGGACGACTATACGAAATACACGCTCGTCACAAAAAAATTGTCGGCGGACTTCAGCGCAAAAATTGCTGGCCGCCTCTTCGGCGGCGCATCCGTCATGCTCAACGATGGCAGCGCCCAAAAGATCGATACCGGCGCCGGCAAGCCCCTGATGCAGCCGGACCACATCTTTGCCTTCGGCCTGGGCCCCTTTATCAGCTTTGATTCCCGCGATTTTATTCCCAACGCGTCCAAAGGCATGTATGTGCGCGCGTGCTACCGGTTCTTCCCCAGCACTTTCGGGAACGATCATGTATTCGGAAAGCTGGAACTGCAGTTCGACTGGTATAAACGTTTGTGGGCTACCGGTTTGCTGGCAACGGACTTTTATACGGAAAGCAATTTCGGGGAAGTGCCGTGGTCCCTCCTGGCGGAAGCCGGCGGCAGCAACCGCCTGCGGGGTTACTTCGAAGGGCGCTACCGGGATAAGAAGTACGTCAGCGGCCAAGTGGAGCTGCGTCAGAAAATTGCCGGCCGCAGCGGCGCCGTAGTGTGGATCGGCGCAGGCAACGTGTGCCCGGCCTATAAGGAAATACAACTGGATCAAACGCTCATCAGCTACGGCATCGGCTACCGATGGGAGTTTAAAAACCGGGTGAATATCCGGCTGGACTTCGGCATGGGCGCGGATCAGTCGGGATTCTACTTTGGGATAAACGAAGTATTCTGAAGCCTGTACGATTACTCGCTGCAACCATTTTTCATAGCGCCGGCAAAAAAAATTTTGCTACTCGATAAATATTTGTATTATTGCCATAACCAAAATCTGAACGTAGTTTAACCTATTCAAACCCATTCAAGCAAATTTTCGGAGAGCGCATCAGGCTGAAGTTTCAGCTGGTTTGCACGTATTTATTTTACTGTATCTGTCGTAACCATTGGTAATGAAAATTATCATAGTTGACCTGGTTTGCCTATAGGTATTCAAAGTGCAGGATTTTTTTTCACTCAATACCATTTCAATCACTTAAACACACGCTTCACAACATGAAAAAGAACATGTTCTTCCTGCTGGCTGTACTGTTTGTAATTGCCATTGCATCCTGTAAAAAATCTGCTGACGCCCCGGCAACACCGCAATCTGTCATTGAAACCACTGACCCTGCCAAGAAAGTGTACAACTACATTATTGGCCTGGGATTCCCGGCCCACAGCATTGTTGACCAACCGGGCGAGTACATCGTAGAAGGCGATATCCGCTTCCCGAAGGATATGGTTATCCCGAATGTTTCTACAGAGCAATACTACACCGGCAGCCTCGTTTCCGCTACCAACGTGGCTAACATCCGTTTGTTTGTAGATGCCTCCATGACCTCCATGCTGTCCGAGATCAACAGCGCTATCAGTCAATGGAACTCCATCAGCGGCTGCAACATCCACTGGACGGTGGTTACCAGCGGCGCTTACGATGTGCTGATCACCAACTACAACCTCGGTAACGGCGTTTGCGGACAGGGTACTTTCCCCAGCGGCGGTAAAGCAGGTAACCTGATCCGCATCAACAAAAACTACATCGCCGGCAACAGCTTTGCCCAACGCGCGCGCACCATTTGCCATGAAATGGGCCACAACGTTTCATTCCGTCATACCAACTGGGCTTCTATCGGCGAGTCCACCGCGATCGACGTACCAGGCGTAGGCGGCCCTGACGCCAGCTCCCTCATGAACGGCGGCCAGTGCGGCAGCGGCGCTACTGTATTGTCCGATAAAGACAAACAGGCAGCTGCGGTTTTATATTAATAGTTTCCTGTCTTACATAAGAACGCACCCCGTAATGGGGTGCTTCTTTTTTTCCACCCCTGAAGGCATTCACTTTCCCCTCCAGCCTTTCCGCCCATCCCAAAAAGCTTGCATATTCACGCTCCTGGCCTTATATTGCCCACTTACTTTTTTTAGCGTGTAGTTGTTAATTATGGAAACAGGAACAATGGTTGCCAGGCCGGATGCGTTGCCAACAAAAAAACATTATGAAATTCTGGATGGCTTAAGAGGCGTTGCCGCTGTAATGGTGGTAATTTTTCATTTCATGGAGGTGGTGTTTACCGACCCGGCCACGAACTTCGTGGGGCATGGCTTCCTGGCGGTGGACTTCTTCTTTTGCCTGTCCGGCTTCGTGATGGCTTATGCATACGACGACCGTATGCCGCAAATGAGCCTGGGCCGCTTCTTCCTGCAACGGTTGATCCGCCTGCATCCGCTGGTGGCGCTGGGAGCGGTAATGGCCTTCCTCCTCTACCTGCTGGACCCAATCGTGCCTCCTTTCGCCGCTTATGGCGCCGGCAGCCTGGCCCTGATCCTGCTTACCTCCCTGCTGCTGATCCCCTACCCCGTGATGGAAGAAAGGTACTTCAACCTCTTTTCCCTCAATGCCCCTTCCTGGTCATTGTTCTGGGAGTATATCGCCAATATCGTATATGCGTTGGTGTTATGGCGCCTGCCCCGCCGCGCAATGATCCTCTTAACCATAGTGGCCGCATGTGGTATCAGTTATGTGGCCTATACTGCCGGCAACGTAGTGGGCGGTTGGAGCGGCGGCACTTTCTGGCACGGGTTCGCCAGGGTGGCTTATTCCTTCCCGGCGGGCATACTGATTTACCGCTACCGGCTGATCATCCCTAACCGCCTGGGCTTCCCGGGGCTTACCCTGCTGTTGCTCGCCGCGCTGATGATGCCTTATTTTCCGCAGAACTGGCTGGTGGAGCTGGGCATTGTGCTGGTTTATTTTCCCTTGTTGATAGCACTGGGCGCAGGCGCTGCGCTGACGCCGGCCTTAAAACCCGTTTGCAAATTTTCCGGGCAGCTGTCTTACCCGCTGTATATGACGCACTACGGCGCCATCTGGATTTTTGCCAACTACTTCAATAACTATAAGCCGGGAAAAACAGAACTTAGTATGGTGATTGTCTCCGGCGTGCTGATATTAATTGCGGTGGCGTATATGGCCATGCGTTGGTATGATGTGCCGGTACGGCGATATCTTAGTAAAAAATTGCTGAAGAAGAGCAACCGGTAGGGTTATAAGCTATTACACACTGCTGCAAATGCTATACTTCCTGTAATCCTTACCGGTTTTTAGGCACCACTGCCACCGTATGCCGGCATACGCAAATCAACTGCCCGTCCTCATCACTGATACGGATATCCCAAACCTGTGTGCGGCCGCCCAGGTGCAAAGGCCTGGCAGTAGCGTACACCCGGCCGCTGCGGGCGCTGCGGATATGATTGGCATTGATCTCCATACCAAAACAAATATATTCCTCCGGGTTAATCACCAGTGTGCCGGCAATACTGCCAACGGTTTCCGCCAGCGCCATGGAAGCCCCGCCGTGCAGGATGCCGTATTTCTGTACGGTACGGTGGTCCACCGGCATGGAAGCCGTGAGGTAATCAGGCCCTGCCTCCGTAAATTCCATTCCTAAATGCGCATTCAGGGTGCCGGCATTCTCTTCGTTCAAAGTGGCTATGGATACAGGTTTGTACCAGATGCTTTTAGTCGTCATTCGTTTGATTTGGTGTATGGGATAAATATAAAGTATCTTTTCGCAAAGTTGTAAATTGCTGCTATGTATTATTACAGGAATATGGACACGCCGGTGGGCAGGCTGCTGATAATAGCCACTGATCAGGGGTTGAGGGCTATTTTGTGGGAGAAAGAAGATGGCAGCAGGGTAAAATTGCCCGTATCCGGAAATAACGATCCACACCCCCTGCTGGATGATACCGTGCAGCAGCTAGGGGAATATTTCGCCGGTAAACGCCGTAGCTTCGAGCTGCCCTTACATTTGGAAGGCACGCCTTTTCAGCGGCAGGTATGGGAAGCATTGTTACAGATTCCCTATGGGGAAACGCGCACCTACCAGCAGCTGGCCATACAGCTGGGGAACCCTAAGGCGGTGCGCGCAGTAGGCGCTGCCAATGGTAAAAACCCGGTTTCCATCGTGGCGCCATGCCACCGTGTGATCGGCAGTTCCGGCAGCCTCACCGGCTTTGCAGGCGGCGTGGCAGTGAAGGAAAAACTACTCACGCTGGAAGGCGCGATTAAAAAAACAAATACGCTGTTTTGAAAGCAAAGCGCCCTTTACCCGCCGGGTAATCCCATACAATACATCGCAGCGCCTTACCCCCCAAACGTCCCGCAAGAGCGGCAGGCACTGCGATGCACGATTGCATTAAGGCGCTACCGGGCCTGAAGGAATCGGGCTTTTGTTAATCCCTACCTCAAAGCAGCCCAGGTCAGGACTCGCCCCGGTGTACGTATAACCCCTGTTCACGCCTTTATCTATCAGGTCGCTCCCGGTCGCCAGCCGTAAAAATGTGTTGGTCGGCAGCGTAAAATCAGAGTGGCGCCCCTGGGACATAAGGCTTTCCGTCGTGGAGCTGAAATCCGCCGCATTCACCGTGATGCCGGACAGCTGGAAATAGTTATTGCTGGCGGTAGAGGCGCCCAGGTTGAGGTTACTCACCTCGCTGCTGGTAGCGGCATATCCCAGGTTGTTATAGAGGTAGTGGCCCCATCCCGGCACGTCGGAAGAGAAGTCCGCACTGCGGTTCAGCATATTGTAATTCACGGCATTTTTATAGGCGGTATTATTTTCGAAGGTAAGCCCGCCCGGATGGTGATTGGCATAAAATCCCGCGGACTTATTACCTACCGCCATGCAGAAGCGCACAATATGCCGCGGCACTACCGGCGGCACGGCGCTGGCATCCGTCACCCCGAAGCCGCCGGCTTTGATCCCGTTGCCGTTGGCCAGGCTGGCAAAGCTGGTGCTGTAGCCGTTATAGAATGCCCAGCAGTTTTCGATGGTCACTGCTTCATAGGCATTGATCAGGTCGAAGCCGTCATCGCTGTTGAACCAGGCGCGGCAGCCGCGGAACACGTTGCCGGTATAGCCTACGCCCTGTTTGTAAGGGTGCGCGCCGAAGCCATCGGTATTTTCTCCTTTACCGGTTTCGGAAACGCTGTCCCAGTTGCGGTAGGCGTCGCAGTTGAGCACCAGGTTGTTGCCTCCTATGGTGAGGTAAAAACCGATCGCCATACCGTCGTGCATTTTCAGCGCCTCGTAGATGTTGTTGCTGCCTTCGTTGCGGAAGCATTCACTCTGCGTATGCGTGGTGATGGTCACCTGCACGCCTACTACTTCGATGCCTTTAATCGTGATGTAGGAACCCGTTACCAGGAAGGCCGTAATGCGTTTGCCGGCGGGCTTTACGTTGGCGTAGTTGAAAATGGGCGTTTCCCCCGGATAGGCCAGGTACTGGATGCGCGCGGAAGCCGTACCGCTTTTACTGAGCTTGGTCACGCTGGCATAGAGCGTACCGTTCTCGGCGATCTGGCTGGTACTCATGGTATAATTGCCGCCGCGGATATACACGATATCGCCGGGCACGGCGGCGGTTTGCGCCCGCTGTATGGTCAGGAATGGCGCAGCTTCCGTACCGGGGTTGGCATCATCGCCATTGGGCGCTACGAAATAATAGTGCAGTGCCGGCGCCAGGGTGACGGCTTCGGTACGGGCGCCGGGGGCAGCGGCGGTTTCGCCCGGCTCTTTCTGGCAACCCGACAGGCTATACGAAGTTAACAATACAGCGAGCGTAATGAGGCGGAACCCTCTTGGGGGAGCATTAAACATACGTGAAATTTAAACGGTGATTACCTACTCTTAAAGATTTTCGGTTTACTCTTCAGGACGTTTGCATTCCCCGGGGCCGGGCATACCAACAGCGCTTCGCCTTTTGCGGTGCGAATTGCAGGGGAATGCCTTTCCGGCTTACAGGGAAAGAGTTTGCATTTTGAGTAGTGAGATGGAGCGCCCTGGAAAAAGTATTAACAGATTTTGGTCATAACGTGATTGTAAAGAAAAATTACGGAGAAAAATTAATAAATGCAAGCAGGAATTTATTTATCCTGCATAAAATGAATGCAGCAGCAGCCACTGCATGGCCGCAAGCCCAAGGCGGCAAAAATTTGTATATTGAGTGCAACCTATTCCCTTTAAAGATGCACAAGCTCCTATTCCTTATCCCCTGGCTGTTCCTCGCCGATACCGGCGCCATAACCATTTCAGGGCAGTTTTACGAGAAGCGCCAGGCGGTCCATCCCTTTCCCAAGTGGTTAATTGAAATTACTGCGCGAAAGGACAACAAGGTCCTTGCGAAAGGCCAGGCGGATTCCACCGGTCACTTTTATATTACACTCAGCAAACGCATACCAACGGAAGTGGACCTTTTTACAGGCGGGCTGGGAGTTGGCCAACGGTACATCGGTACGGTCAACCTGAAAAAGGCAGCCGATACGGCAACCATCCGTATTTCCTTCCCTATCCGCATCAGCATGGGCGGCAGCGGGCGCGCCATCTGCCCCAAATGCAGGCTGGACGATGCCACGGTGCCGGTGCGTTACGGGGATGGCGGCGTGGTCCGGTCCGACTTTTTCGTCCACGAACCGGGGGACTTCAGCAAGTACGCGGACATTCCCTATTACGACATGCTCTCCTGCCTGGTGCCCATCAATGCACCGGAATGGGTATGCGCCAGGGACAAGATCTTTTTTTAATATATCCGTACACGTTATAAGATGCATTTCCCCCCCCACGACCGCCCTCAGGGGAACCTGCATTTCTTATACGTCAGCAGCCGCCCGTCCGCACCGCTGGGGATAAAACCCGCACGCAGCAACAACTTGCGGCAGGCGGCATTGTCCTCATAAGTCCGCGCTACCACCGCCCGCACCTCTCCGCACGCAAAAGCCCAGCGGAGCATCGCATGCAGCGCCTCGGACGCATAGCCCTGCCCGTGGAAGTTTTCGTCCAGCATAAACCCGATCTCCACCAGCCCATTCGGGTCCGGCGCGCCGGCAAAGCCGATGCCGCCAATGGAAATATTTGCCGCCGTCAGTACTATTTCCCAGTTGGTGTACCAGTGGTAACAGTCAGGATGGGCGGCCGTTTGCGGCAGCCAAAAGTATTCCATGGCATCGCGGATCTCTACCGCATACTCTTCCCGGATCTTCATTTCATTGGGGTATAATCCAAGCCGGGCCTCCATCTCCGGCCGGTTTTGGTCGCATAACTGCAATAGCTCATGGGTTAAAGGAAACAGCTTTAGCCGTTCCGTTTCAAGGAAAAACATAATGAATTGGTTGTAATAAAAAAGACAATAGATTAACAGCACCGCAGCAACTGCGGTGAAGACGGACGAGCGGAACTATCCGTTATAGAATTCCAGGCATTGGGAGCTGCCTGTGTGCGTGTGTGTGATGCAAAAAATAGATTTTGATCCGCAAAAATAGAAATTTTCGCAGGATTGTTATATGTCCTGACAAATTTTTTTGTGACGTCCCGGGGTTAACTGATCAGTTTCCTGCTTTTTAGGTAGGCCCAGAATGCAGGCGGGATAGGCGTTTTCACCATCTCCACGTTATCTTTTACCTTGGCGGCTTTACTCGTGCTCATGGCCACCGCTGCCACGCCGGGCACCTGCAGCCCAAACTGCACGCAGGCATGCGCCGGGCTGACGCTGTGTAGTTTACAGGCCGCAAAGAACTCGCTGCGCCACTGCAGCAGCTCCGCATGCGCGGCCTCGCTCCCGTCCACCGCCTTGTAGTTATAAAAATCCCCGCCGGTCAGGAATCCGCCGTTGAACACCGCGGAATTGATCACCGCGATGCCCCGGTCCTGCAGGGAACGGATATACGCCGCCAGCTCCGCCGGGTGGGAATGCAGGGTCATACTGTTGGCAATCATCACCCAGTCGAGCTGCACCTGGTCTGTAATTTCGCGGATCACCTCCCAGTTTTTTGCGCCTACGCCGATGGCCAGTACGCGGCCCGCGGCTTTGAGGTCCTGCAGGGCCTGGTAGGCGGCTTTAATATCTTCCAGCTTTTTTGCGCGCTCCTTTATCGTTTCGGCAGTGGCGAGGTATTCGTCCGGATCGTGTACGGATACCAGTTGGGCCTGATAGTTGCCCAGCAGCGCATTGCCCTGTTCAAAGCATTGCAGGATGCCATCGTAGCTGATGCGTTGCTCCGCGTCATGCCGGATGTCCTTCCAGACGCCGGGCTCAAAAGTGGGCTCGCTACCCTTCATGGGTACACGATACCAGCCCAGCTTGTTGCTGATCAGCACCTGCCCTGCCGGTACCTGCCAGTGGCTGAGCGCCGCCCCTAGGGCTTCCAGGGCCAGGCCCGCGCCATACTTCCCGGCCGTGTCAAAAACCGCGGGTTTGTCCGCATACCGCAGGCACTCCCCCACGATGGCATTCTTCTCCTCCTGCGATGGCGCCAGGTAGAGGTTCCCCAGGGCGCTGGTACCAAAAACGACTTTCGGAAGCTGCATGTAAATTGCTGATTTGTATAAGATAAGTATCAATAACCCGTCAAAAATAGGTTAGCCCGGGAGGCGGCCGCAATTACAATTAAGACTTTATTTTATACAAATCCGACCTGAATGCAGTAGATTTATGGGCATGGGAAAACGCCTCCTGAAACATTCATTTTCGTTGCTGCATGTGGATCATGTACACCTGGATACGCGGTGGAACTACAAACATGTGATCAGTCCGTACTACCGGATATATTACATTGACGAAGGCGAGGGCACGATTTCCGGGCCAGGCGCGCGGATAAAGCTAACGCCGGGCCACCTATACCTAATCCCCAGCTTCACCTTGTGCAACCTGCATTGCAGTAGTTACCTGAGTCAGTATTTCCTGCAGTTTTTTGAGGAGGCGCCGGATGGCCTGTCCCTCTTCTACAACAAGCGCACGCTGATGAAAAGGGTGGCTACTGCGGCGGATATTGCCAATTTCAAGCGCCTCCTGCAAATCAATCCCAACAGGGGCATCAACCGGTCGGACAATCCGCGGGTGTATGAAAAGGACGCTTTTTACCGGGAGTACCAGGAGCTGAACAACCTGCAAAGCGATGCCGTGTACCTGGAAACGCAGGGCATCATCCTGCAGCTGCTCTCCCGCTTTGTGGATCAGCAGGCGCAGGGCGGCGGCGCGGGGCATGTGATCCCTTCCAGGATCATGGATACGATCAGCTACATCCAGCTGCACCTGCGGGAGCCGCTCACCGTGGCCTTCCTGGCGGCCAGGGTGAATCATAACCAGGATTATTTTTCCCGGCAGTTCCTGCAGTTCACGGGCCTGCGGCCTTTACACTATATCCATGAAAAACGCATTGAGCGGGCGCAGTATTTAATTGCGACTACCGATGCCGGCTATACGGAGATTGCGGCAGAGGTAGGGTTTGACAACCTGCCGCATTTCTCGAAAGTATTCAGTAAGGTGACGGGGATGACGCCCAATAAGTACCGGCTGCAAAACAGGGCGTTGTAGGTCAGTCGTCCAGGCCTTTGCCCGCCAGGATATGATCCAGGTATTTCTCCACTCTTGCGGCGCGGGTTTTAGCCTGTTTGGCAGCGGCAAAATACAGCAGGTAGCCGCGTTGCCGGCCGGGGGTCAGGGCTTCAAAAGCTTTTTTGAGTCCGGGCCGGGTATCCAGCTCCTGCTGAAACTCCTCCGGCACAGGATATTCCGTTGCCTTCTTAAACTTCACTTCCAGCCCTGCTTTTTCAATTTCAATGGCCTCGTACACATAGGCTTTTATGACCGCTTTCAGCTTTACTATTTCCTTGAGGGAGGTAAAGCGCATCTGCCGGGCTGCCTGCACGTTTTCCGTCTGCTGGATCAGCACCCCTTCCGGATCAGCCATCAGGCTGCCTTTATGGAACAGGATCGCGCAGTAGTCTTTAAAACCATGTATCAGCACTACGTTCTTGCCGTGGTAAGCGTAGCAGGGCACGCCCCACTTCAGTTCCTCTTCGAGCGGACAATCGAGCATGATGCTGCGGAGCGTTTCAAATTCTTTCTGCCATTTATCGGCTCTGTCGATGAAGGCGTCTACCTTAGGATTCATAGTATTACGTTTATGCGTTAACGGTAGCCAGCTTACGGCTGGCCGGGCGGAAATACCAGGAGATAACAGTCAGCGCCAGCAGCAGCATAGGCGGCCAGATATCGCTGAAGCCGTGGCCTGATACGATATGCGAATATACGGCGCCGGACATACAGAAGAAAAATCCTGCGTACGCCCATTCCTTCACCAGCGGAAAGCGCGGCGCCAAAACGGCCACTACGCCGAGGAGCTTCCAGATGCCGATGAGGGTGAGCAGGTAGGCGGGGTATCCCATGGCCGTTACCATTTCCGTGTCTTTAGGAACGTGCATGAGTTGCACAATGCCGGTGGATACCATCCCGAGGGAGAGCCAAATGGTGGCGATCCAGTATATGATTTTATCTCTTTTGGACATGACGCTTATTTTAATTTTTCTACGATTTGTTGCAGGCGGTTATGGGCCATATTCATGCCTTTATCCATGCCTATTTTCAGAAACTGGTCGCGCTCTGCAGGAGAGCCGTACAGGATATGCACGGTGAGCTTACTGGTATCTTCCGTCAGCGGTTCAAACTGCAGGAATTCCAGCTGTACGCCGAAGCCCGTGTTTTCCATTTCGAACGTCCGGATAATTTTAGTATCCTTTTCAAATGCGTGAAAAGTGCCGTTGGCGCTGAATACCACCTTGCCTTCCTTGTCGGACGTTTGGTATTGCCAGTGCCCATGCCGCTTACCGCTGAAGCTCACCACTTTGGTGCCCATCCATTGTTCAATGATTTCCGGCTCGGCGTAGGCCCTGAACAGCAGGTCCACCGGCAGTTCAAATTCGCGGGTGATGGTTAATTCCTGTTTCCCGTCTTCGGCGCGTACCTGGGTTTTCCTTTCCATGTGCTATGATTTTTTGGTTTTGTATTGACGCATAATGTCTTCCAGCTTGTTGAACTTATCGTCCCAATGTTTGCGGAACGGTTCAATGAAATCGGCGATCTCTTTCATTTTTTCAGGATTTAAATGATAGTAAATTTCTCTGCCGTTCTGCTCCTGCCTTAATAATTCACATTCCGTGAGTATGGCCAGGTGCCGGGATACCGTGGGCCTGGCGGTGTCGAAATTGGCGGCGATGGCGCCGGCGGTCATGGCGTGGGCCGCCACCAGTACCAGTATGGCCCTCCGGGTAGGGTCAGCTATTGCCTGAAATACATCTCTTCGTAAATTCATTATGTAGCTATTTGACTACAAATATACATGTAGCCATTTAACTACGCAAATTTATTTTTTGATTTTTGGGAAAATGCGGGCTTTGCGGGGCTTAGGTCGGGAGGGGCGGCTGCATTAGCGCGCCTATATGGTAATACGGCATAGGGCGGCGTAGTTTTTTAATAATGGGGGGAAAAATAAAATGCCGCGGCGCTATATTTTTCCCCTCCTCACAAAAAAAACGTCCGAAGGAAAATTTATGGTATCAACACCGCTCTTCCTTTGATTTGACCCTTCCGGAGTTTATCGTACACTTCGAGCGCCTGATCCAAATGATACTTTTCGATGTTGATATGGATCTTTTGCTGCCGGGCAAGTCCTACGACCTCCATCAGCTCCGTCCGGCTGCCCCAGTAAGGGTTGGTCATGCTCACGCCAAAGGGCAGGCCCATCATGTTGTAGGAGAAATTGCCGCCGCCAAGGCCCACGATGGTAAGGTCCCCGTCGAGGGAAACGGTTTTGGCGCCCAGCTCAATGGTGGCGGTAGCGCCTACAAAATCCAGCACCACTTTCGCTTTTTTAATACCCGTGATCTTTTTGATCTGCTCCGCCGCGTCCGGGTCCCTGGAGTTGACGCCGTAGGCGGCGCCGAGCTCCTTCGCAAAATCGAGCCTGTCCTGCGTAACGTCGCAGGCGATAATGGCCGCCCCGGTGGTTTCCCGGAGGATTTGCACGGCTACGTGGCCTAGTCCGCCGATGCCGATCACAACTACAAATTCATCCGGCATGAGCTTATGCAGCGAGCGCTTGATGGCGGAATACGGCGTGAGCGCGGCATCCGTAAGGGGCGCGGCTACGATGGGGTCCAGGTCATAGATGGGCACCAGCAGCCGGGAGGATGGCACGAGCATATAATCCGCCATGCCGCCGTTTAAGCCGAGGCCGCCGCCAAAGGGCAGTTCCGACTGGTGGTCGCAATAGTTTTCCGCCGAATGCTGGCAGGGCTTACAGTGGCCGCAGCCCCAGGGGCCGTACACCAGCACGGCGTCGCCTTTCTTAAATCCTTTCACGCTGGGGCCGGTTTCCTCCACCCAGCCGGCGTTTTCGTGGCCGAGGGTGAACACGGCGCCCTGCACGGTACCTTCGTCAATGATGTGCAGGTCCGAATGGCAAACGCCGGCAGCGCCGATCTTCAGCAGCACTTCATCGCCTGTTGGGACGGGCTTTTCCATGTCGTTAACTACGCGCACATCTTTGTGTCCGAAAAATCTTACTGCTTTCATATGCATGGTTTTTATTCGTCAGGTATTCTTGTTATAGAAGGCGATAAACGCGTCCACGGCTTTTTTGAGGAAGTCGCGGGTACTTTCATTGGTCATATTCCCCGCTTCGTCAAAATCCTTGTTGATCGAGTGGAGATAGACTTCCGGCTGCGCCATGGCAGGCATATTGAGGAACACCAGGCTTTGGCGCAGGTGATGATTGGCCCCGAAGCCGGATAAATTCCCGGGGGAATTGCTAAAGATGGCCGCCGGCTTGCCCGTCCATGCGCTTTTGCCATATGGGCGCGAAGCCACGTCCAGCGCGTTCTTCAGCACGCCCGGCACGGAGCGGTTGTATTCCGGCGTAATGAATATCACCCCGTCCAGCGCGCGGATGGCATCCCTGAACGTAACGTAGGACGGCGGTACCTGCTGGTGATCATCAAAATCCTGGTTGTAAACGGGCAGGTCGTCCAACGGGATGATTTTAAACTCAAAGCCTTCCGGGGCCATGCCCTGCACTACCCGGGCGATTTTTTTGGAGAAGGACTCCTTGCGGAGGCTGCCGGCGATGATGCCAATTACTTTGCTCATATGTTAGCGTTAATTTTTATAGGTGAAAAAAGTGCGAAGACGAAGCTGCAATGGTAACAACCGGGGGGAAGAAAAGTTCGGGGAACTTACGGCGGCATCCATCGTTTTTACCGATCGGTTCCATCTAAAAAAAGATTCCTGCAAATGGATGGAACAACAGACCTTTGCAGCGAACCATAAACATTCCCATACAATGGCATATACATTCCGGCAGGCAGTTACGGCGGACATTCCCGCCATCTGGAACATACTGCAACAGGCCATCCGCCGAAGGAAAGCCGATGGCAGCAACCAGTGGCAGGACGGCTATCCCAACGAAGCGATTGTGCAGCAGGACGTGGCTAACGGTTACGGCTATGTGCTGACGGATGGCGAAGCGATCGCAGGTTATACGGCGGTGATGATCAACAATGAGCCGGCCTATGCGGACATCGAGGGCAAATGGCTCACGGAGGGCGACTTCGTCGTGTACCACCGCGTAGCCATCGATGAAAGTCAACTCGGGAAAGGCCTGGCGCAGCTGATGCTGAAAGAAATTGAACGCTTTGCCCAACAGCGCGGCATACGCAGCGTGCGCGCGGATACCAACTTCGACAACCCCGGCATGCTGAAAATTTTTGAGAAGCTGGGCTATACCTATTGCGGGGAAGTGTACTTCCGCGGCGCTGCCCGTAAAGCGTTTGAAAAGGTATTGCCGTAGGCGGCGATACCTGCTGTTTTTTTTAAGTTAACCCCACTCCTCCCTCTCTTTTTGAAATATCGTGAAATAGTAATTCTACCAGCTGTTTGGCAATTTTGTCCGGCAATGCAGCGGTATCCCCAAACGCCCGCTGGCAGGGCGCTTAACTTCCATTCACTATCCTGAACAAGGACCTTGATGGTCCCCACTAAAAACAAACGATATGAGACCTGTATTAATGAATCCAACTCCCGGTTATGCCATCCCGGACGCCATGACTACCAGGACCAAAATCATCATGGATGGCCTGAACGACTTCGGCATTCCCCTGCTGGCAGGAAACGGTACTACTACCGGCACTTATGCTACCGCGCAGGTATTAGACCTCATGGCGCAGCTGACGGTACAAAACAACGGCGCGGACAAGTGGAGCGGCCTGCCGCAGAAGACGGCGGACTTCATCAATGCGCTGATCGCGTATTTTTCCACGAACGACAACGTGAAATACGGCAATGCGCGCGGCGCGCTGATTGACAACTACGGCGAATACTGCAGCTATTGCGGTATGCCGGTGCAGGACAGTTCACTTGCCGTGGAGCATTGCCTGCCGAAGCAGGTATTCCCTTCCCAGATGCTGTATTACACGAACTTCTTTTTGTCGTGCCCTACCTGCAACTCTTATAAAGGCGCCAAACCCACCTGGAGCGAATCCTACAACTGGGCCAATATGTACAACGGCACGCCCACGAATTTAACCGATGTGATGAACGGCGGCATGCAAAGGCAGGTATGGCCGAACACCGGTACGATCACCTGGGCGGGGCTGCCTGTTGTTTATTTTAATGCAAGCGCGGGCTCCCGGCTGAGCGACAATTCTGCGCTGGATTTCAACAACCGGATGGTAGGTATCAACCGCAATATAGTGGTGGCAAAGATTGTGGGATTTGCGCAACCCATAGCCGTGGTGGCGCAGGTAGGCACCAACTCCGGCGGCAACTCGCCGGACAAGCCGAAGCTGCAGGCCATGGAGGATAACTTTATCGATATTGTGCAGCTGAACCAGTATGAGATGGATAATTATTCCGACCGCAGGGTGACCAACCGCACCGTTGCCTGGCTCAACTGCATCACTTCCCTCAGCAACCTGCAGCGGTTTACACCCGGCTCCGAGGGCTGGAACCTGATGCTGGGGCAGATCTTCCAGACGGCGAAGAATGCGGGTTTCTTTGAAATATGGTCCTGGATTTTCTACATGGTTTCAGGGCCTGCCGTGAACCCCAGCATCTATTTGTTATTCCGTAGCGTCAGCTGCGATCCGGGTCAGCCACTGTACTATTTTCCGGGTACCAATATTAATAACCTTCCAATCCTGTAACGATTATGCGACCAGTAAAAAAAATACAACCAGACTATCTGCATACGCTTGGCGCTACCAGTGCCGCAAAGCAAACAACGGACATACATCATGCCCTCATCGAATCGCTGGGCAACTATTGCTCCTATTGCGAAATGCCGCTGAGCGATTACCAGGTGGAGCATCTCCGCTACCTGGCCGCCTGGCCGGAGGTACTGACGTTGCAGGAGTGGGACGACCTGCTGCTGATCTGCAACGATTGCCGTAATCACATCCGCGTGCCGGCGCTCAATAAGGAAAGCGCCGCGGCTATGCTCTGGCCGGACAGGGATATTACTTTTTCCCTGGTCAACAGTCCATTCCTGTACGAACTCCGCAAGGTGCAGTACATCGTGGAAGAGGACGGGCAGGCGATTTCCTCCGAGCCCAGGGAGCTGGTGTTTGTGGTGGCCAATAAACAGGCGGGAGAAAAGGTGTACGAGAAAGCGGTGAATACGATCACGCACTTCCAGCTGAATATGCGGCTGGAATATTACAACGAAGCTGCCGGGGAGCTGCGGGTGCCGCTGCAGGAAGAGCGGGAAAGGGCTGACAACCGGATGTTCAAGCGCACGCGCGCCTGGCGGGAGGCGGAGGAAGCGCTGCAACGCCTCAAAGCGCTGGATAACCTGCAGGAGGAAAACAAGGCGGAACTGCGGGAAATGCTGATCAAACAGATTGCGATGACGGCGTGGTACAGCGGCAACTGGTCCGTTTGGATGACGGTGCTGTACCAGCAGAGCAGGGATGTGGAGCTGGTGAAAGCGGTGCTGGATAGTGGGGAGCATCCGTTTACGGGGTTGAATAATGAGGGGCAGGCGGTGTTTGGGAGATAAACGGGCCATCCACCAGGTAGGAGGCACTCAACGGAATTGACCTGTACGGCAAAATAGGCCAGGAAACTGTGGCTGCCCGGAGCCGTGCAGGCGTTTCCGCTATAGGGATATTTCCGGGCACCGGGCCGGTAGCAGCCTAAGGGATTCCCGGAAGGCCTATCAAACCGCGCCACGACGTAACCACGTTTAAGGCCGCGGAAGGCTGGATGCCAGGTCGTGCGCGGCTAAAAGATAAGGGGCTCCCTTATCTCCCCCCTTTATAATTTTTTTATGATAGAAATAGTATCGCTGCTCTGTCTTTTTACTCTTGTTGTAATCAAAATCCTTGTCGTAGATAGGGCGGTTGTATGCCAGCCGGATAATGTAGGCAAAAATGAGTTCGCCCTCGTGAAAGTAGTATTGTGTTATTTCTTTCCCGTTTTCCCAATATGTATTATCCGTGATCAGCCGGAGCGTATCTTTCGCATAGTAGGCGACAGACATGCCACCTTCCGTGCTTTGGCCTTCCGGGTGGGACACCTGTTTTTGCTTAAATACCTTCAGGTGGGTATTGATGTAATATACCTGGTACCGGATATCTGCTATCCGGGATTGCTGCATGGGAAACAGAAAGAGTAACAGGAACAAAGCCTTCATAAATGCCGGGTTTACCACCCTGAAGCTACACAAAATTTCCAGGTATCTCCCCCTTTTCCCCTCCCCTGGTATTTTCCTGAATTTATTTATATGTTTGTACCCGGACAAACCGCCTTTAAAAATCGATTTTGCCAGGGGTAACACCATACGGGGAGGATGCATTGCTTACAGCTATAGCGGAAAATGACACCGCTGCATACGCCTTTTTATACGATACCTACTACAGTACCCTGGTTTATTTTTCCCTCAGCATTATCCAGGACCAGCAGCAGGCGGAGGACATTGCCACCGAGTGCCTGCTGAAGCTATGGCAGGCGCCTGCCCGGTTTGAATCCACCGGGAGGCTCCGGGGCTACCTTTTTACGCTGGCCCGCAATGCCAGCCTCAATTACCTGAAACACCTGCGGGTACGGGAAAAGCACGGCCCCGGCCTGTCAGACCAGCTGGAGACCGACGTCAGTATTGAGTCGCTGATGGCGGAATCAGAATTAATGCGCCTCGTGTACGAGGAAATAGCGCGCCTCCCGGAAACGTACCGGCAGGTGGTGGAATTATTATACCTGCAGGACATGCCATCCGCCGATGCGGCCGCACAACTGGGCATCACCATGGAAAACTTCCGCCAACGCAAAGGAAGGGCTATTAAGGAGCTGAAAACAGCCCTCCTGAAAAAAGGAGTGAGCGACCGATTCCTGAGTATTTTATTTTTTTAAGAAATTTTTGTCACGCTTTGTAATAGTCAGTTGTTATACTGGAAATGAGGGGTCATGCCAACAGACGATTATTCATTTATGGACCATGCTTTTGACAGGATAGCGCAGCTGCTGCACCGGCAGCTGACAGGCGAAGCGCTGTCCGCCGCGGAGCTGCAGGAACTGGAAGCCTGGGGCAGGCAGTCCGCCGGCAACGCTGCCCTGCTGGAAAAAATCCACCACGAAGCGTCCATTCATGACATGCTGCAAACCTGGCACCGCATTGAGCGCAACCGGGAGCAGAACAGGGCCCGTTTCCTTGCGCAGCTGCAGGCGCCTGCCGGACAGGCGCCACGGCTAAGCTTCTTCCGGGGCAAAGTATTCCGCTACGCCGCCGCTGCCGCCCTGATCATCGGCATCGCTGCCATTACGTGGCAGCATACACGCACCCCTGCGCCGCCCGCCATATCCCTGCGGGAAAGCGCTCCCATAGCGCCTGGCCGGGAAGGAGCCATCCTCACCCTTGCCGATGGCTCGCAAATGGTGCTGGACAGCGCCGGCAACGGCGTCATCGCCCACCAGAACGGCGCCCGCGTAGTGCTGCAAAACGGGCAACTGGCCTATAACTCCACCGGCGGCGGGGCCGGCGCAGTAGCGTACAACACCGTGAGTACGCCGAAAGGCCGGCAATTCAAACTGATATTACCGGATGGCACCAAAGTATGGCTCAATGCCGCCAGCGCCATCAAATACCCGACTGCTTTCAGCGGGACTACACGCGCCATTACTGTAGAAGGCGAGGCCTACTTTGAAGTGGCCGCCAACGATAAAGCGCCATTCACCGTCACCGCAGGCGGCGCCACCATTGAAGTGCTGGGCACCAGCTTTAACGTAAACGCATATACCAACGAAAACAGCATCCGTACGACCCTCCTGAGCGGAGCGGTAAGGGTAAGCGCCTACCAACACAGCGCCACGCTCAAACCTGCGCAACAGGCCACCGTGAAGCCATCCGGCGCGGGGCTGACAGTAACCAGCCAGGTAGATACCGACCAGGTAATGGCCTGGAAAAACGGGTTATTCAATTTTGAAAATGCCAGCCTTGATGAAGTCATGCGTCAGCTGGAACGCTGGTACGACATAGAAGTCGTGTACCAGAAAGGTATCCCTCCTACCCGCTTTGGCGGAGAGATCAACAAACAGAACACTTTACAGGACGTATTGCAGATACTGGAAGGCTCCAATGTACACTTCCAGCTACAAGGGCGCAAATTGATAGTAATGCCATAGATACCAACTCATTCAACATGCTAACAATAAACGTAACAGTATCATGACCTGACGCTTTGCTCAGGGAACAGCAGCAAAAAGCCGAAAGCGCTTGCAACACTCTCGGCCGGCGGCTGGGCTGATCCCTTCAACAATTTCTTAGGACGAATTGCTTTTTTATCAACCCTAACCAACACGTAAGTTATGGATTTTACTGCTTTTCCCAAGCCGTACCTGGATGCTATGCCTGTTCAGGAACCTCCGGCGAAGGAGTTATCAACCAAAGCGCTGCCTGCCGGTGGCCTGAAAGTCAAGCCAGGCCTGAATACCAGGGCAGCCACAATTTTTCTTGCTATGAGATTGACATTTATTTTGCTTTTTGTCACGCTTATTCATGTACAGGCAGCGGTGGAAGCGCAGACCGTATCCGTGTCGGGCTACAACCTGCCCGTGAAGTCGCTCCTGCTGACCATCCGCCAGCAAACCGGCTATGTGGCCTTCTACAACCAGGACATGCTGGCCAATGCCAAAACCGTTTCCGTTAACGGGAGCTTCGAGCTGCCGGAGCTGCTCCGCATTATCTCCAGGGACCAGCCGTTCCGCATGGAGCTGAAGGCCAGCACAAAAACCATCGTCATCACACCGCGGCCGGCGCCTGTACCTGCGGCCGGTAACAACGCGGAAGCGGAGCAACAGCCCGCGCCGAAAGTGGCAGGCCATGTGGCGGACAGCGTGTGCAGCTGCGCGCTGCCAGGGGCCACCATCCGGGTGAAGGGCAAGCCTGCCACCGCCTCTACGGACGCGCAGGGCAACTTCCAGATCGAGGCCGCCCCCGGGGATGTGCTGCTCATCTCCTTCGTGGGCTACCGCCCCGTGCAATACACCGTCCGCAAGGAAAAGCAGGCATCCATCGTGATGGCGCCCACCGTTTCCTCCATCAACAACGTGGTGGTAACCGGTATCTTCAACAAAGCGAAGGAATCCTATACCGGCGCGGCTAAGACCATTACCGCCAAAGAGATTCAGCAGTTCCAGGGAAGGAACATCTTTGTTACGCTCGGGAATATCGATCCTTCCTTCTATGTGGTGCCGGATAACAACTTCGGGTCCGACCCGAACCACCTGCCCGATATCCAGCTGCGGGGCAACAGGAACCTGCCTAACATCGATCAGCTACAGGATAATACTTCCGCCCTCATCAACACCCCGCTCATTATCATGGACGGCTTTCCCATCACGCTGCAACGCATGATGGACCTCAACACCAACGAGATTGCCACCATCACGCTGCTGAAGGATGGCCCGGCAACGGCTATCTATGGCTCCCGCGGCTCCAACGGGGTGATCGTAATCACCACCAAAGAGCCCGTAGCAGGTAAGCTGCGCCTCACCTACCGGGGAGGGATCAACCTCAGCACGCCGGATCTCAGCTCCTACCACCTGCTCAACGCCCGCGATAAGCTGGAGCTGGAGCGGCTCTCCGGGTTCTATTACAATTCTACCAAAAGTCCGCAGCAAAACATCAACCTGCAAACCTATTACAACCAGGTGAAAGGGTTGGTGGAAAGCGGCGTGAACACCGACTGGATGGCACAGCCATTGCGGAACGGGGTGGATCAGCAGCATTCCCTGCGCCTGGAAGGTGGCGACGCCGCTTTCCGTTACGCCCTCATCGGCGATCTTCATAAAATACAGGGTGTCATGAAGGGCTCCGACAGGCAGACCATCAACGGCACCGTAGACCTCTCCTACCGCCTTAAAAAACTCAATTTCAGGAACAGCCTCACCGTGGGCAGCATCAAGGCGAACCAGTCGCCCTGGGGCTCCTTTGGCGATTACGTAAAGCTCAATCCATATTGGAGCCCGTACGACTCGGCCGGCCATATCGTGAAAACCTTTACCCCATTCAGTTACGATTACTGGGTGCAGAACAACGGCACCGGCGGAAAGCCTTACGCCAACCCGATGTACGACGCCACGCTGAATACGTTTGACCGCAGCCAGTACCTGAATATCATCAACAACTTCCAGGTGGACTGGTCGCCCATCGATCACTTCACCGTCCGGGGCGGCCTGGGCATCAACGCCACCAACGCCAACTCCGATGTGTTTAAACCGGCGGAGCACTCTGCCTTTGCGGGCTACAGCGATGCGGACATCCTGCGGAAAGGCAGCTATGACTATGGCAGCGGCAGGTCGTTCAGCTATACCGGTACGCTCAACCTCCAATACAGCAACCTCTTTAAGGGATTGCATTACCTGAGCATAGGCGCGCAACTGGAAGCCGCGGAAGATAAAAGCACCAACTATACTTTTTCGGCGGAAGGGTTTCCTGATGCCAGCATCGATTTCCTGGGCATGGCCCTGCAATACAAGAAAGACGGTAAGCCCGGCGGCACAGAGGCCACTACCCGCAGGGTGAGCGCCGTGGGCAACGTAAGCTACAGTTATGACGACCGCTACTTTGCCGACGCCAGCTACCGTGTGGACGGGGCTTCCCAATTTGGCACCAACAGCCGCTTTGCTCCTTTCTATTCCCTGGGCGCCGGATGGAACCTGCATCACATCAATTTCATCCACGATAACCTGCAGTTTGTGAACAGGCTGAAATTGCGCGGTTCCTACGGCGTTACCGGCAACCAGGCGTTTGCCGCGTATCAACCACTGGCTACCTATGGTTACATCATCAACGACCATTACAAAAACTGGCTGGGCGCTACCCAGAATTCGCTGGGTAATCCCAACCTGCAATGGCAGAAAAACCAGAAATACAATGGCGGCGTGGAAGCGGAATTTTTCCGGAGCCGCATCAACATCGTGGTGGACCTGTATAAGGAAAGAACGTCCAACCTGTTAAGCTCCCTGGAGCTGCCTTATTCCAACGGTTTCACCAGTTACATCGAGAACATCGGCCAGCTGGAGCAACAGGGCTGGCAGGCCAGCGCCACGCTGATGCTGATCCAGAACGATGCCCGCCGGCTGTACTGGTCCGTTACCGGCAATATTGCCCACAATACGGATCGCATCGTGCAGCTCTCCCAGGCCATGAAAGCGGCTAACGACAAGCTTGCCCTGCAAACCAGCGGCAGCACGCCGAATAAGATCATCCGGGAGGGCGCTTCACAAAACACGATTTACGCAGTACGTTCCCTGGGGATAGACCCCAGCACGGGCCGGGAGCTGTTCCTCACCCGCAACGGGGAGGTGACCTACTCCTGGAACGCGGCGGACCGTGTAGCCGTGGGCTTGAACCAGCCTACCTACCGGGGTAATTTCAGCACGCTGGTGCGTTACAAAGGCATCAGCATGAACGCCTCCTTCGGTTACCGCCTGGGCGGGCAGATATACAACCAAACGCTGGTAGACCGGGTGGAG
The DNA here is from genome assembly GCA_001870995.2 of Chitinophaga sp. CB10. Classification (GTDB taxonomy): domain Bacteria; phylum Bacteroidota; class Bacteroidia; order Chitinophagales; family Chitinophagaceae; genus Chitinophaga. Next base: position 28,023 of record MLAV02000023.1, on the reverse strand, counting down.
AGCGCGGATAAATTCTTCAACGTGGATGCGCGGGTGTTTACCGACCGCTGGAAACAGCCGGGGGACAAGGCTTTCTTCAAAGGCATCAACGATTACTCCGTGATCTATCCTTCTTCCAGGTTTGTGCAGAATGAGTCGACGCTGACCTGCCAGAACATCAATATCAACTACAACGTGCTGGACCGCGCATGGCTGCAACGCATCGGCTTACAGGCCCTCACGCTGTCCGCCAACACCGGCGAGCTGTTTTACCTCTCTACGGTGAAGCAGGAGCGCGGACTGGATTATCCGTTTACCCGGCAGGTATCCTTTAACGTGTTTGCCACTTTCTAAACCAGACCGATCATGAAGCAACTAACTATCACGACTATACTTTTCGGCGCGCTGGCGTTCAGCAGCTGTAACAAATACCTGGACGTAACGCCGCAGGCGCAGACCACCAAGGACCAGATCTTCAGTACGGAGAAGGGTTTCCGGGACGCGCTCACCGGGGCTTACATACAGATGAAAAGCAATAACACCTACGGTAACAACCTGATGTGGGGCAACATTGAGTACATGGCCCGCAACTGGGATGTGCCGGGCAGCAATCCAACGCTGACCAACCTTTCGAACGCGACCTATACGGATGCGCAGGTCAGATCGTCCCTGGATAATACCTACGCGGACCTCTACAAGGTCATAGCCAGTGTGAATAGTATTTTGGAGCGCATTGACAGCCGCAAATCCCTGTTCACCGGGAACAATTATGCCCTCATCAAAGGCGAAGCGCTGGCGCTGCGCGCGTTCAACCATTTTGACGTGTTGCGGATGTTTGGCCCGATGCCGGATAATCCCGGTACTACGGTACTGCTGCCGTACGTAACGGAGGTTACGCATGAAATTATTACGCCTGTTAACTACCAGGAGTTCGCCAAAAACATCCTGGCAGACCTGGATGCCGCGGAGGCGCTGATGAAAGACAAGGACCCGATTACCATCTATTCCCTGGCGGAACTGAATCCTTCCTCCAGTTCCAGCGACCAGCCCGTGGTAGCGGATAACTTTTACATGTACCGGCAGATCAGGTTCAACTACTATGCCGTGCTGGCGCTGAAAGCCCGCGTGTATATGTACCTCTCCGCCGCGGACCCGGCCAGCAAGGCGAAGGCGGCGCAATATGCGCAGGCGGTAGTTGGCGCGACGGATCATAACGGCAAGCCTACGTTTAGGCTTGGCCGTGAGAGCGACCGGGTGGCGGGAGACTACCTGATGTCGCCGGAGCATATTGCCGCCCTGAGCGTGTACAACCTGGAAAGCATTGCCAGCAGCACTTTTGGGGAAAGCGGCGGGCTGGTGCGTAACGACTTTAACGTGCAGGATGGGTTTTATTACCTCAACAACCTGTTCCCGGTAGCGGAGCGTACGTCTGACGTAAGGTGGAAAGAGATGTGGGTGTATAAGACGAGCAACTCCGCGTACGTGATGTACCGCAAGTTCCTCCAAAGGGCGTCTTCACCCGTATTGCAGGCGCCGCTGCTGCGCCTGAGCGAAATGTACCTGATACTGACGGAATGCGCCGCCACCAAAGATGCGGCGGAAACCTGGTACCGCGCTTATTGCAGCGAGAAGGGCATCCCCTTCCCTTCCGGGTTCAATGCCTCCTCCTGGGAAACGGACCGGAAGAATAAAATGATCCGGGAGTACGTGCGCGAGTTCTACGGGGAAGGACAAACGTTTTTCACCTACAAGCGCTACAACGTGGCCACGCTGCCGGCCAGCTGGACCTACACTTACTACACCGGCAACACTGCCAGGTATGTGGTTCCTAAACCGGACCGGGAAATCAATTATAACAACAAGTAATTACAGCCATGAAAAATATTATCTGCTTTTGCGCTGTTGCCTTCGTAACCGCTGCCGGCTGCAAAAAAGTGCCATACCTGTCTTACAGCGATATCGCCAGGGTGCAGATGTCGGACACGGTTACACAAACCGCTACGTTTGTGTTTAAGGCTAAAAGTATAGTAAGGGATACGGTGTATATAGACGTAAATACCATTGGCGGCATAGCGCCGCACGACCGCCCGGTGAAGCTGATGCAGCTGCCGGAGGTAACGTACACGTATAAACGTGACCCGGTCACCAATGCCATTATTGACAGCGTGGCCACGGAGCTGCCTTACAAAGCCATGCCGGGGGTGCATTATGTGGACTTTAACGACAAAGCCCTACAAGCGTTGATGGTCGTAAAAGCCAACCAGGCTACCGCTAAAATTCCGGTTATTTTATTGAGGGATACCAGCCTTGCTACGAATACCTACCGCCTGCGGGTACAGCTGGTAGCCAACGAAGAATTCGGGTTGGGCGAGAAGGCGGCTATGGCCAAAACCCTGACGTTTTCCGACCACCTGGAGCGGTTCAAATCCTGGCAGGTGGATAATGGCCTGGCGCCGGCCTATATCTGGTTTAACAAATACAGCGTAGGTAAGCACCAGTTCATGATTGATGTATTGAAGCAAAATATCGACGAGGAGTGGTTCCAGGCGGCCAGCACCAGCGGAGCGCTGCGGCAGTTTGCCACCGTTCTCAGGGAGGCGCTGGCGGCGTTTAACAGCGACCCTGCCAATATTGCCAGCGGCAAAGCGCCGGTGCGCGAAACTGCTTCGCCTACCAGCCCTGCCATTACATTCCCTTAATCCATCAACCAACGATCACATGAAACGCATTAATGTACTCCTTATAGGACTGGCCGGCATACTGGCTTTCGGCTGTATGAAAGATAAAAGTACCGGCCCTGCGCAGCCACTGCCAGCCTTTGACGTGACGGGCGTGCCGGATACCATCAACCTGTACACCCACCGCGATACGCTGCAGCTGGCCCCGGTTGTGGCCGCAGCCGATTCTTACGAATATTACTGGACCAATATCAGCGCGAACTTTTTATCGCTCTACGGCAATAAAAACAAAACAGATACCCTGGCTTTTACCAAAAACATCAACCTGCCGGTAATGCTGGACCCGGGCCGTTACTACCTCGTGTTTAACGTGAAGGATAAACGCAGCGGCGTGGTAAAGCTGAAGACCATCATCTTCAACGTATCTACCCGCAACGAGAACGGCTGGTACCTGGTGAAGGACAACAACGGGAAAACGGATATCGACTTCATAGATAAAACCGGCAGGATCGACAACTGGATTGCCTTTTACAACAACGGCCGCAGCCTGGACGGCAACGCCGTGAAAGGCCTCTACTCCGGGGACCTGCATACCACGCTCACCTCCTCCGACCTCTTCGGCGGCCTGGTGGTACTGTCCGAAAACGATGCCGCCATCTACCGGGTGAGCAATGGCGCGCAGGTGTATGGATTTGACAGCATGTTCTTCTCCAAGCCTGCCAACCGTAAGCCACAGAACGTCTTCCAGCCGATGGCTTCCGGCAACCTGATGCTGATCAACGACAACCGGGCCTATTGCATGACCAAGGGCGCGCTGTTTACCAACCTGCCGCAGACCTACACCGTATCCTCACTGGCGGTGGTAGGCGCTATGGACCTGGGCTGGGACCTTAAAACAAAATCCATGTTTTGCTACAACGGGCCTGCATTTTCAGCGCTGGGCAAGAATGGCAACGACCTGAAGAACATGAATGCGGACCTCGTCTGGCTGGGTGGCTACCCCGGCATCCGCAGCGTGGCGTTTACCCTGTTTAAAATGCCTGACCAGCGCGGCATGCTGTATAAGCTGAACACCCTGTATGGCTTCCTCCTCGGCAACGATTCGCTGATCATGAAGCGGGATACGCTGCCGGCTACGCATGGACTGATGAAAGCCGATAAGATTGCCGGGAACTATGATGCCGATTACATTTACTATGCGATTGGCAACCAGGTTTACCTGACAGACATTACAACCACCACGGAGCGTTTGCAGGTGACACTGCCGGCCGGCGAAACAGTGACGGACATACAGCATATCAAGTACCCGGTACCAGCCCAGAACGTGGCGTACACCGTGGATTACCTGGCTATTGCTTCGTATAAGGATGGCCGTTATAAGGTATGGCTGCATAAGATCAGTTCCATCGGTACGATCCAGCCGCTGGCACAGCCGAACTTTGAAGGGGATGGCCGTGTGAATACGATCATCTATATGGAAAAAGGTTCGGGCAGCCGCGTTTTCTAATTGGAATTATTTTGAGAACCCCTCCTGTTGCCGGTGTAGTAGCACCGGTACAGGGGAGTTCTTGCGTCAAATTTTAAACCACTCACATGAAAAATACCATCCTTTTAGCGCTGGCCTGCTGTTGCGGCAGCATGGCAAGCGCCCGGCAGGCAATAACGGACACGGCTATACTCTCCGCTCAAAAGCAGGAGCTGGCAGCCTTCCTCGCGGATGCAGATCAGCGGCTGGCCACCTGCCAGCAAAACTATTACGATGCGCAAAAAGCCAAAGCGCATTACGATACCATCGGCCTGGGCGAATGGCGGTACCAGATGAAGAAATTGAAACAGGAACGTAAAGCCCGTGAAATCGCTTTCATCCAACAACATCCGGACTATATGGCCAGCCTGGATGCCCTGAAAGACGTGGTGGGTTACCTGCCGGAAGATATTGCGCGGTACAAATCGCTGTACAACGGGTTGAAGAAAAACGTGCGGCAGAGCGAAGCCGGCGTACGCCTGGGAAAAGTGATCGATCAGTTTATGACCGTGCGGGTAGGCGCAGTGGCGCCGGCATTTGCCGCGCCGGATACCAGCGGGCATATGGTGCAGCTGAGCGACTACCGCGGTAAGTACGTACTGGTGGACTTCTGGGCCAGCTGGTGCGGCCCTTGCCGGGAAGAGAATCCCGTGGTGGTAAAAGCTTACCAACAGTTTAAAGATAAAAATTTCGATATACTCTCTGTATCGCTGGACCAGCCGGGCAAACGGGCGGACTGGATGAAAGCCATTGAAAAGGACGGATTGACCTGGGGACACGTATCCGAACTGAAATTCTGGGATAGCGAGGTGGCGAAGAAGTATATGGTTAAATCCATTCCGCAGAATTTCCTGATTGATCCGAAGGGAAAGATTATTGCAAAGGACCTGCGCGGAGAGGCGCTGATCATGCAATTGGAGCGGCTGCTGCGATAGCGGCAACGGGCGCCCACACACCAACCACAATACCTACTTAAACAAAACTCATGCTTAGATTCAACATCGCCTTTGCTACCGCGCTCACTTTGGGCGTGGGCGCGCAGGCACAACAAAAAACAACTGCCCCTGCGGACAGCAGCGCAAAAAAAACGGATAGTCTGCCAGGGGGCATCAAGCCTTACGACCAGGTCATCACCAGCAAGGCTAAAACCTATACCGGTATGTTTAACGTGCATTTCCTGAATGGACGTTATTACTTCGAGATTCCGGACTCCATGCTCACCCGCGCCATCCTCGTGGTCAACCGCATCGGCCAGGCGGCTACCAATCCGCGCCCGAACATGACGGGTTATGCCGGCGATCAGATCGCGGAAAACGTGATCCATTTCGACAAAGGGCAGGACGATAAAATACTCCTGAAAGTAATGCGCTTCCAGGAACGCTCTACCGATACAACAGAGAACGGGATGTTCCGCGCAGTGCTGAAATCCAACCTGGAGCCTATTGCAGCGGTATTCCCCGTGAAAGCCTATAATAAAGCGGCCCGCTCCACTGTGATCGATGTAACGGATATCCTGAACAATGAAAATGAGATCTTTCATTTCGGGCCGCAGGTAAAAACCGCGCTGAAGATCGGCGCCATACAACCGGACAAATCCTTTATCACCAGTCTGAAAGCCTTTCCGATGAACATAGAGATCCGTACGTTGCGCAGCTACCTGCCGGTAGCGGCGCAAGGCGGGTCCACCATCCCGGATACCTATGAGCTGAACAGCTCCATGGTACTACTGCCCAAAGAGCCCATGCAGGCCCGCTATGCGGATGCGCGCGTTGGCTTCTTCGCCAGGGGCTACGTGGATTTTGATGCCGATCCGCAAGGCGTGAAAGCCCGTTACCTTATCACCCGCTGGCGACTGGAACCCAAACCCGGGGACGTGGAAAAATACAAACGCGGGGAGCTGGTAGAACCCAGGCAACCTATTGTGTATTACATTGACCCGGCCACGCCGAAGAAGTGGGTACCTTACCTCATTGCCGGCGTAAACGACTGGCAGCGGGCATTTGAGCAGGCGGGTTTTAAAAATGCCATCAAAGCGCTGCCTGCACCGGAAAACGACTCTACCTGGAGCATCGACGATGCGCGGCATAACGTAATTGTCTATAAGCCCTCTACTGTAGCCAATGCCAGCGGTCCGCACGTACACGACCCCCGCAGCGGCGAAATCATCGAGTCCCATATCAACTGGTACCACAACATTATGGCGCTGGTGCACAGCTGGTACATGGTGCAGGCAGGTCCGCTCGATCCCCGCGCCCGCAAAATGGAGTTTGATGATGAGCTGATGGGGCAACTGATCCGCTTTGTATCCAGCCACGAAGTAGGGCACACCCTGGGGTTGGCACATAACTTCGGCTCCAGCTCCACCGTGCCGGTGGAAAAGCTGCGGGATAAAGCCTGGGTGGAGGCCAATGGCCACACCCCTTCCATCATGGACTATGCCCGCTTCAACTGGGTAGCGCAACCGGAGGACGGGATCAGCGAGAAAGGCATCTTCCCGCGTATAGGCGAGTACGATAGATGGGCGATTCAATACGGTTACCGCTGGTACCCGCAGTTTAAATCACCCAACGAAGAGATGCCTTTCCTGAATAAGCTGATCATTGATAGCCTGCGGGCCAATCCACGCCTGTTCTTTGGCAGCGAAAACGCCTTCTCCGACCCCCGGAGCCAGAGCGAGGACCTCGGTGATAACAATGTAGTGGCGGCTAAATACGGGATCAAAAACCTGCAGCGCGTGTTGCCGCAGCTGCGTACCTGGACCCGCGTACCCAACGAAGGTTACGACAACCTGAAAACCATGTACGAAACGGTGTTGCGCCAGTACATCCTCTTTGGCGCGCAGGTGATGAAGAGCATTGGCGGTAATTTCCAGACCTTCAAAAGCGTGGAACAGCCAGGCGTACAGTTAGCGCCCGTGCCTTACCAGCAACAGAAGGAAGCGATGAAATTCCTGAACGACTACCTCTTTACAACGCCCAAATGGCTCATCAATGATACGCTGACCGCCCTTACCGGCACGGATGGCAGCAATTTCATCTCCGTAGGGCAGTACAATGTACTCATGCGCCTGATGGGCTCCGGTACCCTCCTGGGCCTCACCCGCGATGAGGCGCTGAACAGCGGTATGAAGACCTATACAGCCTCGGAAATGCTGGACGACCTGCGCAAGGGCATCTGGTCGGAATTATACAATAATAAGCCTATTGATGTGTATCGCCGCAACCTGCAGAAGCTGTACATAGATCAGGCGAAGAAAGCCTTTAAGCAGGTGAATGAAATTGTGGCCCGTAACAATGGCAACGGTACCATCTTCTACCTCAATCCTGACCCAACGGGCAACGATGCGTCCACGCTGGTACGGGCGCAGCTGGCAATGCTCCGCAGCGATATCCGCAGGGCCATACCAATGCAGGCCGGTATTTCAAAATATCACCTGCAGGATATGGAAAGCAGGATCACGTGGATATTGGAAGGAAAGGAGTTCGACAGTAAATAAGTTCTTTTGGTATAACCCATTCTCATAAGCAAAATCGAAGAAGCGGTTGCAGGTTTTTACCTGCAACCTTTTTTATTTGCTTACTTGATGGCTACGTTTTGTTTGAAGGCTGCCAGGTTCACGGATTGACCGTTGACGGTGACGTTGCTGGAAGTCAGCCCCTGCACATTGCCGAGCTTCAGGCCCGGGTCCGAGAGTTGCAGGCTGGCGTCGGTAACGGAAATATCGCTGATAGCAGCTTTGGCGTGGCCAAAGAGTTCGCCCCAGGATTGGGCATTGCCATGGATGTTTTTGATGCGCACATTCCGCACCACTGAGCTGGGTGGCTCCTGCCCCATCAGGTCGAAATACTGGCTCCAGGGGGATACTTTGAAGATAATGCCGCCATTTTCCAGGGTGATGTTTTCCAGGAGGATGTTTTCATAATGCTGCGGGGTATCCGGGCGCAGCTTCAGGCGCAGTACGGTAGGGCCGCGGGTGATGCAGTTTTTCACCACCACATCTTTTACGATGGTAGCTTCGCTGCCGCAGGTAACGATGCCGCCGCCTTTTTCCACGATGCAATCGGTAATGGTTACACGCTCCACGGGCGGACTACTCTCGTCCTTAGCGGCAAAGGGGCCTTTGGTACCTTTGAGGGCGATGCAGTCGTCCCCGACGGAGAAGAAGCAACCGGCGATCAGTACATCCCGGGAGCTGTCCACATCAATACCATCGGAGCTGGGCGCGTGGTTATCCGGTTTGGATACGGCCGGCGCAATAAAGCTGCAATTCTTTACCACTACGTTGCCGCATTTGTAGATATGCAGGTTCCAGAAGCCGGAGTTGAGGAAGTGAATGCCGCTGATCTGCACGTCTTTTGCATTTTGGACAAGCATGAGCCGGGGGCGTTCCACATCCAGGTTCTTTGTTTTATTATCCTTCGCACGGGCATCCCAGAATTGCTTCCAGAAGGGAGCGCCGCTGCCGTCCAGTGTACCCGTGCCCGTTATACGCAGGTGGTCCGTCCCATCGGCATTGATCAGGGCGGCGCGCCACATTTCGAAATGCCCTTCGATGCGGGTATTTATTTTCGGATAGTCGTTAATGTCAGTAGAGCCTTTGAGCACCGCGCCTTCCCTGAGTTCCAGGTTCACGCCTTTTTTCAGGAAGAGGGAACCGCTGCGGAAAATGCCTTTGGGTATGACTACCACCCCGCCGCCGGCGGCAGCGCATTTATCAATAGCGGATTGGATGGCTTTGGTATTGAGCGTACTGCTGTCGCCCCTGGCGCCATAGTCCGTAACCAGGTATCGCTTTACTTTCTGCGTTTCGGACGCCGCGTGATGATGCGGCGGTATCCCGGTTTTGCTGAAGCCAAAGCCGGCAGCCAAAGCGGAGCAGGTAACAAGTACTATCAGTTGTTTCATGGTGCAAACGTGTGAATTATATAATTGCTGCGCCCTCATTCCAGCGCAACCAACAATATACAATACAACCATGGGATGATTATCCTGTACCGTCCTGCAATGGGTTTACCCGTAGCGCAGCAGCTTCCGCACCTGGTAGAAGAAGCGTTCCAGCAGCCGCAGGTCCGCCGTGACCACTTCCGCACTGCCCTTCAGTTCCTTATCAAAGGGTAACGTGCGCTGGTAGGACGTTTGGAGGCCATGGGGCAGCACGATGGTCGCAAAGTAATTCCCGTCTTTATCCGGCGCATTGGTGATATTTTTCACCCTGCCTTCCACCAGTCCAAACTCCTGGTAAGGGTAGTTATCCAGCTTCAGCAGCACCTTCTGGCCTTCCTTCACCTTGCCGGAGTTGACGGCGGGGAGCTTCAGCCGGCCGATGGGTTGGGCGTTTTCTACCGGCATAACGGAGAGCAGCACATCTCCCGCTTTCACGTATTGATTGGCAGCGAGCAGTTGCTGGAAGCTGACCACACCGGCGCCGGCAGCGCGCAGCAGGTAATTTTGCTCCCAGGCGTTGAGGGATTTGCGCAACTGCTCAAAGAGCTGCGTACTTTGGGAGGAGAGGCTGACCTGGTCTTTCTGCGCGTTGATAGCGGCGCCGCTCCTCGTCTTCTCAATGCTGACGATGCCTTCCTGCAATTGGGAGATGGCGAGGTTGATATTTTCCAGGTTCTGCTCCGCCTGCAGGAATTTGAGTTTTTCCTGGTTGAATTCCGAGGCAGACACTACTCTTTCCCGGAAGAGTTCCGAGTAACGCTCGTATTCCCGTTTGGATACTTCGTATTTCGTCTCTTCCAGCTTTTTTTGCAGGAGCAGGCTGCGGATGCGGCTGCGGGATTCGGACAGTCCCTTTTCCGCGGCCGCGTATTCTGGGGAATAGGGCTGCAGGCGGGCGTACAGCCGTTCGTCGATCAGCGCTTTTGCAAACGCGTTATAATCTCCCTGGATATCCCCTAATTTAAAATTCCGCACCAGGTCCACCGGGAACTGCGCTACTCCCCCGGCGTCCAGGGAATCCACGATCCGGCGCAGGCGCATCACATCCCGGTAGTCCGCAGTGGATTCCAGCACCAGGAGCAGCTGCCCTGCCTGTACCTGCTGATGGTCTTCCACAAAAATTTGCGCGATCCGGGTATTGGTCCTGGCTTCCAGTTTCTCCGGGGGGGTTTGGGAAGATATGATGGCCGTGGCGGGTACAAACTCCGGGTATTTGATCAGGTAGCTCATCACCAGGGTAAGCAACAGTATCGCGAAAATCACCGTGTTCCCGCAACGTACCATCCAGCCGGGCGGCTGCGTAAGGATATCCTGCACTCCTTCGGAATGCAATTGTATGGTGTCCAGTATTTCTTTTTTAGTTTCCAAGTTCCAGCTGATTTTTTACAAGTCGGTAATATTCCCTGCGGAGGGCCACCAGTTCCTCATGGCTGCCTTCTTCCACTACTTTGCCTTTATCCAGCACGATGATCTTGTCTGCATTTTTCACAGTAGAAAGCCGGTGCGCGATGATGACTGCGGTTTTCCCTTTCAGGAATGCTTCCAGGTTGCCCATGATGGCCTTTTCCGTATTGGCGTCCAGGGCGCTGGTAGCTTCGTCAAAAAACAGGTATTCCGGCGCTTTGTACACGGCGCGGGCAATGAAGAGCCGCTGCCGTTGTCCGCCGCTGATGCCGATGCCTTCGTTGCCTATTCTGGAGTTATAACTGAGGGGCAGGCTTTCCACGAAGTCCTTTATGCAGGCCACTTCCACGGCCTGGCGCAGTTGCCTGCGGTCAATATCATCCCGGCCTACGGCGATGTTGCGCGCAATGGTATCGTTGAATACATAGCCGTCCTGCATGACCACGCCGCATTGCTCCCGCCAGTAGCGCGCGGAAACATGCTGGAGTTGCACATTCCCGATTTTAATCTCTCCTTCGCCCGGTTCGTAGAATTTCATGAGCAGCTTGAGCAGCGTGGTTTTGCCGCTGCCGCTGGCTCCAACAATGGCGGTGGTTTTGCGATGCGGGATGCGGAGGCTGAGGTTTTCGAATACCGGGGCGCCAGCGCCGGTGTAACGGAAGGTGACGTTGTCCAGCGCGATGTCCTGCTCCGGCAAATCGGCCGGGATCTGCGTCTCCGGCCGTTCTTCGTCCTCCTTATTATGAATTTCACCCAGCCTTTCCAGGGAAATTTTTGCGTCCTGCAGTTGCTTTACGAAGTCCATCAGCTGGATCAGCGGGCCGTTCAGCTGCCCGATGATGTATTGTACGGATAGCATCATACCCAGGGTAATATTCCCGTCCAGCACCAGCTTAGCGGCCAGGAAGCTGACGAAGATATCCTTCACCTGGTTGATGAAATTGGAACCTACGGTTTGCCATTGTTCGAGGGACAATGCTTTTATCTGTATCTTAAAGAGCTTCACCTGCATGAACTCCCAGCCCCAGCGCATTTGTTTTTCCGCGTTATGCATTTTGATTTCCTGCATGCCGTTCACCAGTTCAATCACCTTGCTTTGCTCCTGCGACACCTGGGAAAACCGTTTGTAGTCCAGCTCTTTCCGCTTCTTAAGAAAGAAGGCGATCCAGGCTACGGACAGGCCTGCCCCGAGGAGGTAGATGAGGAAAAGGCGATAATCGTAGAGCAGCAGCACCACGCTGAATATCACGAGGTTCACCAGGGAGAATAAGGTGTTGAGGGAAGAGTTGGTGAGCAGTTGTTCAATGCGCTGATGATCGCTGATGCGCTGCATGATGTCGCCTGTCATGCGGGTATCGAAATAGCTGATCGGGAGCTTCATCAATTTGATGAAGAAATCGGAGACGATGGTAATATTGATGCGGCTGGACAGGTGCAACAGGATCCAGCTGCGCGTCAGCTCAATTCCCATTCTCCCCAAAAAAAGCATTACCTGCGCCAGCAGGACAAGGTAAATAAAGTTGATATCGTGGTTTTGAATCCCGATATCTACAATGCTTTGCGTCAGGAAAGGGAAGATCAGGGACAGCAGGCTGCCTGCAAGCAGGCCAAGGCTCAGCTGTACCATTAGTTTTTTATAGCGGGAGAAGTAAGAGAAGAGGAAGGAAAAATTTTTCCGGTTACGGGGGGCAGAGGAATCGGCCTCATAAAACGCAGGGGTAGGTTCCAGCAACAGGGCAATCCCTTCTTCATCAGTTTCCTTTTTGCCACGGCCCATCCAGCCATCAATAAATTCCTGTTTGGAATATTTAATCAACCCGTAGGCAGGATCAGATACGTACACGGTGGTATTACCGCCGGATTTTTTAATATCGTACACTACGACAAAATGTTGCTGGCCCCAGTGACAGATGCAGGGCAGCGGCGCTTCTTCCATGAGGGTGGTGAAGTCAATTTTAACCGCCAGCGTTTTAAATCCCAGTCCCTCTGCGGCGGCAGAGAGCCCCAGGAGTGAGCTGCCTTCCCGCGTGGTTTCCGCCAGGGAGCGGATCGCTTCCAGGTCCGTCAGCCGGCCGTAGTGGCGACTGATGATCCTGATGCAGGTCGGGCCGCAGTCCTTCCTGTCCGGTTGCATATAAAAAGGGAATGCTTTCAGCTTCATATCATTTGATTAATTCATTTAACCCATACCAGGCGATGGCTTGCTGTTTCAGCAGGTTGGCCGACCAGTTTTCCCAGCTGCCGGTATAAGGATCGTAGCCGCATTTGAGGGGCTTTGCATAGAGATCGTTGGGATCTTCGCGGTAGGCGCGGCAGTCCGTACACACGTGCCTGAACTCACAATCCCTGCAGCCGCGGATATCGTCCTTGCGGATATTTGAATATTTATGAAAGTCTTTATTGTCCAGCACTTCCTGCAGGCTCACCGTTGATACGTGCCCGTAGGATTCCGGCAGCGAAGGGCAATTTTTCACACGCCCCTGCAAATCGATGCTGAGCTTGCGGTTGAGGCAGGTGTTATAGTGCTGGCTTTCGGTAAACAGTTCCATGTTGGCCATAAAATAATTGGTGCGTATTTCGCCGCAGGCCAGGCAGGAGCGGATATTGCCCTGGTAGAAGATAACGGGCACGGTGCCGTCAAATATTTTTTCCAGCTTATCTACCGGGGACGCATGTACGAGAATGGATTTCACGCGGGGGTATTGTTTCACCAGTTTGTCGAGCGTGGCGAGTTCCAGCGTGAGGCCGAACGGCAGAATAAGTTTGATATGCTTGACGGTGGCGCCGTTGAAGCGTTCCAGCAGCTGTGCCAGTTGCGCCGGCTGGATGGCCTCGTAGCAGCGGATTTCAACACCCTGTACCTGTCCGCCGAACAGTTCATTAAAGAAGGCGTTGTTATAATCCAGTTGTTCATTGTATTCAATGATCACGTTGGTGATATCGCCGAAGCGGTCCCAGCTGAGGTCCAGCGGGGTCAGTTCCGGCAGGTGGCGGCTATCGGTGAAACCCAGCTCTTTGCTGAGCAGGAAATCGATATAGCCGGTGATGGCTTCGCGGTTATCTTCGCCGTAGTGGGCCATGCATTCGTCGATGGAGTGTTGTTGCAGGAAGGTGATCACTTCTGCCGTATCGTTGGGGATATGATAATACCGGCGCAGCTGCAGGTCGCACAGGAGCGACATACTGGCGCCTTTCACGAGCTGGCAGTTTGCGTATAGATTAAAATATTCCATGGTCAGAATTTGGAGATGGCTTTATAAAAATGATGGAGTTCGAAACCGGTTGAGTTAAGCTGTTTGGCTTGTTCGAACTTGAGGATGTAGCCGCCTTTCTGCGGCTGCTGCTGCTCGAGGAAGTAGAGCGGCAGGGGCAGCATCTTTTTTTCGGTTAGGTTGCTGGTGAATTTCTTTTTCATGCGGTTCTGTTTCTCGCAAAGGGGCATAAGGAGCAAAGGGCGCAAAGGATTGTGTTATGCTTTTTTTAAGAGCAAAGTCCTTCTTGCGTACTTTTTTCCCTTATAACCCTTTGCGTACTTTATTTCTTATACCCCTTTGTGTTCTTTTTTTCTTATACCCCTTTGCATACTTTATTTCTTATACCCCTATGCGTCTTTTTTTCTTATCCCCCTTTGCGTTCTTTGCTCCTTACGCCCCTTTGCGAGCAACCCTCCGCCCTTTGCGAGCAACCCTCCGCCCCCAGCAACAATGCCAACTTTTTCTCCAGGTAGTAGTTGCACGGATAGGATACCATGCCAAACTGCCCTTCCGGGTTAACTTCCAGGAAATGGTAATTACCGCCGTGGTCCACCATCAGGTCGATAGAGCCGGTGCGGAAGTGCAGCAATTTCATGAGCCGGTCCAGCCGGGCTTCCAGGGCGGCAGGCAATTTATAGGGTACGGTCCTGTTGGGCCGTTCGCTGTCGTAGTTGCGGAAATCATCGGCTGTTCTTTCATTGCCCTGGGAGAAGATGGCCATGGAATAGCATTCCCCGTCGAGGTAGAACGTACGGATTTCGAATTTCTTTTCCACTTTTTCCTGTACCAGCGAAGGGAAGAAGGTTTCCGGCACGAGGTGCAGGTTAGCGGCATTAATAGTTTTCGTGAGCATTTTATACTGGCCGCCTTCGGCGTCTTCCAGGAAAATGCACTCGCTGATTGGTTTTACGATGATGTTTTGATAAGTATCCAGGAGTGCTGCGATCCTTTGTTTGGAGGAAACTACATCGGTGAAAGGCGTGGAAATACCGCACTGGCGGGCAAGCGCAAGGACTTGAAGTTTATTGAGGTGGTCTTCCGTAAGCGGATCGTTCAGCCACTTTTTACGGTCGATCAGGTAGAACAAGTATGAATGAAGGCCGTTGAATTCGTCGATAAGGAAGCGTTTGAGCGTGTACTCCGTGTCGAAGTCCGCCTGCTTGAGCCGGTATTGCGCTGGCAGGCTGTTGATCTTGCGCCGGTACCATACAGCCGAAATATCTTCATCTGCCGGCAGATCGTTTAGCCGTTGCAGGTAGCACAAATCTTCCCCGTTTAACCGCAGGAATGGGATCCGCAGGTGGGATAACCACTGGCACACGTGATCGGTGGAGCCTTCCAGGTGCGACTGGCTTAAGATGAGGATTTGAGCAGACATGGTTTTTTATTTTTTGGAAAGAACTGCCGGCAGGGCCGGCAGTTCAAAATAGTGGTCATAGTTACTATGACGGAAGGAGGTTATTATTACTTGTCACGTTTGTGGTCGCAGATATATACATCTGGTCCGGAATAGTGAGTAGGAGTATGAACGGTTGTGCCTGCTGCTTCACCGAGGTCGGCTGACAATTCATTGGAGAGCTGCATGAGGCCACCTTTAATAGCGTCCAGGGATTCAACTTTTTTTGCATCCAGTTTTTTCAGGCTTTTCTGATTTTTCATAGTTTTTAATTTTTAAAATGGTTTTAAAATTTTTGTTTCCGGCGGGTTATTATTTAGGGTCTTTCTTTACGTCTGTTACCCAGTGCTGACCATTCCAGGAAGGAGCGTTTTCCGTGGTTCTTGATTGGTCGTCAAGCGAGAACTCAGGTTGCAGCGCCATTAAACCGCCTTTTACTTCTTCGGGGGCAGTTACCTTTTTGGTAACCAGTTTTTCTAACTTTTTCATGAGATAAAATTTGATTAACGACCTAAAATTAGGAGTCAGGACTAAGTGCGGAGATGGGTAATATATATTTGGAAGGTTGCGGTTTATATTCGCAGGAGTTGGGGAAATATTTGCGGTGGATAGCGGGGTGTAAAGTGCGGTACTGTCAAAGCGTATGAAATACTTGTACATGGCTCCCCTGGCCAATTGGGAAGCAAAAAAGAAAAACCTTCCCGGTCAGAATTATCTGACTGCCCGGGAAGGGTAAATAAGCAATAAGCGTGGTTATTTAATATCCAACTTGTCAAGCACACTGAACACGATCCTGTCGCAGCGTACCAGGTGGAATGGAAATACAACGTCGTTTGCGTAAAACTTGGAAATGTGTTCCCTTAGCATCAGCTTGGCCCTGATCTGGCGAACCTTTACGTTGACCCTGGAAATATCGAGGGCTTTAGAAGTTTCGGCCACATTGAGCTGGTCAATTTCCCGGAGTACGAATACTGCGCGGTATTTTTCAGGGATGCTGAGGAGGGCTTTTTCAAGGACGTGACCCAGTTCTTTATTGAGTACTGCATCCACCGGCGTTTCTTTGGCTTTTGGCAGGTCGGTATGCTGTTCAATCACTGAAAGGTCTTCACTGGCCGTCTTTTTCATCCGTTTCAGGTGCTGGTGGCACTCGTTGATCAGGATTCTTTTGAGCCAGGTGCCAAAGGCGGCGTCCTGCCGGAACTGGTCCAGGTGCTGGTAAGCATTGATATAGGTGAGCTGCATTACGTCCTCCACATCCATATCGTTGTTCAGAAAGGACATTCCGAGCCGGAACAGGCTTGGATTGTGGCGGCGCATGAGTTGCTCATACAATCGCTTTTCGCCGGCCAGTACCCTGGCAATAAGTTCATTGTCCGTCAGCGTGTCAATTGGTTGAATAATCGTCATTCAATAGGGTATTAGAAATTAAAGGTGAAAATAAGTTACAAAAAAAGCCAACATTTTTGTAACCTTTTTTAAAAACCGTCCTCTAATCATTATATACAGGTACCGAAACCACCTAAAAGCACAATCTAACCCAATGATGACCGTAGAGCAATTTAAAAAATCAGGAGTCCCCTTACCTGCCTTGACGCACCAACGCGTACAGGAGCTGAAACAAACCCCTAAGGGTCAGCATATTATGGAACAGCCGTTCCATGCCTTCCCGGCCATGCTGCAATCCCTTACTACCGGCCTGCAGGACAAACTCGTTTCTTATGAATGGGGTCAGTTTTCTCAGACTGGTAAGACGGACGGACTCGCCCTGGAAGGATTAAAAGAGGACTACCAATTCCTGGAATTCGTGCAGTTCATCATGTTCGTGAAGTACACGGAAGAGAACCGGAAGAAAAAGCAGGGCCCGGGGCAACCCACCACGATAGCAGGCTAATCACATCCAATATATTGAAATACCCCCCACGAGGGTGCATTTGTTCTTGATAGATGCACTGACATTAAAGGCGGCCATAACGGTCGCCTTTAATTGTTTAGATTGGATCGGGATGAATGTGCCTGTTCCGTTTACCTTACAGGCAGGGCGTTGGGCAGGATGGTACAGGACGATTTTCCCGCCTGCTTATTGTAATTTCCTCTGACTGACGATAGCTTACCATTTAAATTCCATGTACGTTATGCATTCACTTACCAGCTGTATTTTCTGTCAAATGATGCAGGACCGGCGATAGCCTGCTTCCGGCATCCCCTCCTCAAAACAATTTCGGCTACGGGCAATAGCTAATTCCACACCCATCGGAGGCGCCGCACCACCGGCATATTGAAGTACGTAAACGGAGCAGCGCCGCTGGTCCGTCGGATACGCCTGTGCTTTTTCTCACCAAACCAAATATTACCCATAACCAAAATCAACGATTCCACATGAAAAAAACTTTACCACTATTTTCAGCAGCCCGGCGGCTGCTACCGCTGGCATTGCTGCTGCTGACGGCCGCCATGGCGCATGCGCAGCAATGGAAAATACTCGGCAACGAGCAGGCCATCGCATCGCAGGCATCGGCTTATACGCATATCGCCCTTGTCAGTGGGGATAGCGCAGATGTGCCTTACGTCGTATTCACTGAAGGCGGCCTCGCGAAAGTAAAAAAGCTGCAGGCGGACGGCTCCTGGGCACAAGTAGGCGGCAACGTCACCAACGCCAGCACTACCTATACACGGCTATACGCAGATCAAACAGGGCAGCTCTACGTTACTTACGTGGATGCCGCCGCCGGCAACCGGCTGGCCGTAAAAACGTATAACGCGGCTACCGGCAGCTGGGAGCCGCTGGGAGGCAACAGCGCCAACCTCTATGTATCCGCCGGCTCAGTCACGAATAATGTATCGCAATACAGTTCCACGCCCCGCAGTACCCTGGCGTTTGACTCCAATCATACGCCCTACATCGCCTTTGGCGATAACGGGAACCTCACCCCATTCGTGAAGCTGTTTGACGGCAACGCCTGGGTAACCGTTGGCGGCGGCGCGGTAAACGCGGCCGCAAAAGCCGTGGCCCTGAGCCTCGTGCTGGACGAAAATGATATGCCCTGGCTGGCATACTGTAACCTCACGAGCAACACTGCCACCACCGGCAGTATGGCCCTCTATAATTTCAACGGCAACAGCTGGACGGCCATCAGCTCCACCATCACCGGCATCCGGCATACCAGCATGGCGGTACAATCAACCGATAACCTGGCTATTGCTTACTTCAACACCGGCAACTCTAACCGGGCTACGGTGATTACCTATAACCGGACCACCGGCGCCTGGGGTACGGCCACTTCCCTCTCCGGCCGCGACGCGCCGGCCATCAGCATGCTGCGGGACCGCTCCGGCAACCTCTATTGCTCCTTTATTGATGCGGTAAGCAGCAGCTCCGTTTCCGCGGCGCGCGTGTTTAAACAATATGCGGGCGCCACTGTGTGGCGGGAGCTGAAAGACCCTGCTGTGGCTACCGGCATCGACCAGCCCGTGGGCAACCTCTCCATCGCCATCGGCAGCGATACCGCCCGCCCCGCTATCGTGTACACGAAAACCAACAGCAACAGTGTATCCACGCCCGTAGTGCGGGGGTACATCCCGCCGCCGGACCCCATCCTGCTGAATACAACCCCGTTGAGCGGCATTACGCCTACCACCGCGGTGGGCGGCGGCCATATTACGGATGACGGGGGCTCCGCGATTACCGAACGCGGACTGGTATATGGACTGGACATCAATCCTACCACTGCCGGCAACAAAGTAGCGGCAGCCACGGCGGATACCGGCGCTTTCACCGTTACCCTCTCCCAACTTACGCCGGCTACCGCTTATTATGTGCGCGCCTACGCCATTAACGCCGGCGGTACCAGCTATGGCAACAATGTGCGCTTGAGCACGCGCGCCACGCCGGGCCCGGTGGTAACGGCTCCCAAACAAATGGAATACCTCACCCGCGCAGTGGTGGCGGTGCGCCGCAATGCCAGCACGGTGTACATCGGGTGGCGGCTCCTCGGCACCGATCCGAAGGAAATTTCGTTTAACCTTTACCGTGATAGCGTGAAAGTGAACAGCACCCCGATCAGCGCTTCTACTAATTACGTGGACAGTGTAACCACGGATCACCATTATACCGTGCGCCCCGTGCTCAACGGCATCGAAGGCGCGCCTACGGAAACCGTGCCGGTATGGGCGACCAACCAATTGCAGATACCTTTACAGATACCGCCGGGCGGTACTACGCCTGACGGCGCCGCCTATACGTACACCGCCAACGATTGCTCCGTGGGCGATGTAGACGGGGATGGCGTATATGAAATATTCCTGAAATGGGACCCGACGAAACTCAATCACAACTCCGGCGGTTATTCCGGCGATCAGATCATCGACTGCTATAAGCTGGACGGCACGCTGCTCTGGCGCATTAACCTCGGCAAAAATATCAATGCAGGCCCGCACTTCACGCAGTTCATGGTGTACGACCTGGATGGCGATGGCAAGGCGGAAATGGCCTGCAAAACGGCGGATGGAACGAAAGACGGTACCGGCACCGTCATTGGCGACCCGGTAGTGGACTACCGCAACAGCAGCGGCTGGGTGGACCAGGGGCCGGAGTACCTCACCGTGTTCAATGGCCTCACCGGCAAGGCCATGGCCACCGTTAACTACGAACCGCCGAGAGGCAGCTATTCCGACTGGGGCGATAACTACGGCAACCGTGCGGAACGATATGTAAACGCCATCGCTTACCTGGACGGCACGCGCCCCAGCCTGATCATGGGCCGTGGCTACTATAACAAACTGGTACGCGCTGCTTACGACTGGCGCGATGGCCAGCTCACGCTCCGCTGGAAGTTTGACAGCAAGGACCCTAACGACCCGGCCAACAATGCTTACAGCGGCATGGGCAACCACCAGATGACCATCGGCGATGTGGATGGTGATGGGAAGGACGAGGTGATCAACGGCGCCTGCGCAATTGACGACGATGGCTCCAGGCTATGGAGCAACCGCAATGGCCATGGCGACGCGCTGCATATGACGGATATGGACCCGGACCGCCCGGGCCTGGAAATATGGCAATGCCAGGAAAGTCAGACCGACTACGCGCCGTACGGTTTGCGCCTCAACGATGCGGCCACCGGCGAAACCCTCTTCGGCGTGCCTACCACGGGCGACGTGGGCCGCGCGCTGGCGGCGGATATCGACTCCGCGTACAAAGGTTACGAGATATGGGGCTCCTCCGGCAGCGGCGTTTACAGCCAGAAGGGAGAGCTGATTTCCACCAACCGCCCTTCGTATAACCATGCCGTTTGGTGGGATGGGGACCTGGCCAGGGAGCTGCTGGACGGCAATGTGCTGGACAAATGGCGCCCGTCGCCGGTGAACGCCATGAGCCGCCTGTTCACGATTTACCAGGCCGCCCCGGTGACCGGCAACAACGATACGAAGAAGAATCCCTGCCTGACGGCGGACCTGCTGGGCGACTGGCGGGAGGAAATCCTGCTGCGCCGGTCCGACAATACGGCGCTCGTATTGTTCACCACCAACATCCCTACCGGGCATCGCATCCATACCCTGATGCATGATCCGCAATACCGCACGGCAGTGGCCTGGCAAAACTCGGGCTACAACCAGCCGCCTTATCCCTCTTTTTATTTGGGGTATGATATGGAAGATCCACCGCTGCCTAACATCGCCGTTACGGACATGGTGGCCCCGGCTATCCATGCAATATTCCAGGAGAACGCTGACTCTACTAACGCCACCAGCGTTAGTTACCGGGTGGTATTTACGGAACCCGTTACCGGCGTCACACCGGCTTCTTTTGCAGTCATCAGCGACAGCACGATCAGTGGCGAGGTGACGGAGGCGATTGCATTGTCGCCTTCCGTATATCGAATTACGATTGGCAGCCTCCTGGGCGAAGGCCATGTTCGCCTGAAGGTAAAGGAGACGCCTGGCATTAGCGATGTCACTGGCAATATCCTGCAGACTGCGGAGGATAACGTTATCGCCTATACGCGTATCCGGGAGCCCCAGGCAATTAAATTTTCTCCCCTACCTATAAAAGCATATGGCAGTGGCGACTTCGACCCTGGCGCTACCGCTACTTCAGGGCTGGCAATAATTTATACCAGCAACGACAGCAGCGTGGCAAGCATCTCAGACGGCAAGGTGCGGATCAACGGGCTGGGAAGCGCGGCCATTACCGCATCGCAACCGGGCGATAACATGTACCGCGCTGCGGTGGCGCAAACGCAGGTAGTAACGGTGAAGGATATGGTAAATCCGAGCCAGCCCGCTGCGCTCACGGCGTTCAAAGCTACCGCGCACCAGGTGAAGCTGGTATGGCTGCCCGCTTCGGACGACATCGGCGTAACCGGGTATTATGTGTACAGGGATGGCGTGGCGCTCAATACTACGCCGCTGGGCAGCACTTCGTTTGTGACGGAAGCGCCAACGGGCAACAACGTATATACGTTTACGGTAGTTGCAGCGGATGCCGCCGGCAACCTGTCCGCAGCAAGCGCGCCTGCCAGCTATACCAACAGTAATGGCGGCCATATGGCGGATGATATGCTGACCATCTTCCCGAATCCGACGAACGGCAACTTCAAGGTGCGCCTGAGCAGTGCGGATAACGGGCCGGTGACCATCACCATCCGGAATCAGAACGGCATGGTGCTGCAATACCTCGATGGCAACAAACAGGGAGCGGTGTACCAGCAGCAAATACAACTGAAAAATGCCGGCAGCGGTATGTACCTCGTTACCGTGACGCTGGGCTTGCAAGCGAAAACATCGATCTTAATAGTTCAATAAAACGTGGGTTTAAAATCAACAAAAGGCGGCTTTCCAGCCGCCTTTTTCATGGGCGTTAAGGTAGTTTGGCGGCTAATTTTTCGGGGAGAAATTTAAGTACCTGGTGTATCAGTTTCCACTTAAAGCCCGGCACTATCCTAAATCCTGTGCCGGCATTTACAATGGCATCTGCAATGAAGGCAGGTTCCATCAGCAGCGACTCCGGCAGCGGCAGGCCTGCCGTCATTTTGCTTCGGATGTAGCCCGCTACAATCACATTCACGGTTACTTTCCGCTGAAAGAGGTATTGCCGCAGGCCGGCCAGGTATTGGGTAAAGGCGGCTTTCGTGCTGCCATATACGAAATTGCTCTTGCGGCCGCGCACGCCGGACAGCGAGGACAGGCCGATGATCCTTTCCAGGCGGTCGTTCGTTGGGTCCGTTACAATGAGATTGATGATGGAAACTGCGCCGGCATAGTGTACCTGCATCATGCGGTAGCTGCCTTCCCAGTCAACCAGCGCCTGATCGTTTGTGACCTGGAAGCCCGCAGCATAAAGAACAATATGTGGTTTTGCAGGCAGCGAGTCATAAAACCCGCGATGCTCCCCGAAGGCCGTAGCGTCGAAATAAGTGATGGTTAACCGGTCCGTATTTACGTTTTTGGCGGCCATAAAGGCGGCAATTTCGGCCGTGCTGCGGCTCGCGGCAATCACATGGCAGCCAAGCCGGAGGTAACGTAAAATCGCCTCTTTAGCTACATCTGAATTAGCCCCGAGAACGAGTATAGTTTTGGAGGTTTGTTGTGGCATAGGGGAAGAATGAGCAGCCAATTTACAACAATCCCGGAAAACAGTACAGGCGGACCTTCGTTCAGCCGTTAAAAAAAATCGCCGGACGGAAGCAGCGCTTCACATCCGGCGATGTTTATACGTTCCTGTTATTAGAAGAAGTACCTTGCTCCGAGCTGGATCTGGTAAGGATCCCCACCCGGGTTGGCTACGCCGCTGGTATTGATGGCGTAGGTGTACTGCCTGGTCGTTTTATCGAATGCAGTACCGCGGTACAGGGCGGTGTTGCCGAAGTTGTGGCTGGCGCCCCATTTCTTATTGAGCAGGTTCGCGAAGTTGAACACGTCCACTGACAGCTCAAAGCCGCTCTTATGCGTAATCTTGAAGGATTTGGCCAGGCGCAGGTCCACGGTGCCGTAGAAGCGGTTGATACCACCGTTTCTTTCCGCGATTTTACCTTCTGACTTCTCCACGTATTTGCGGAAGCTGGCATCGCCGGAGCTGAGGAGCTTCAGCAGGCCATCCCTTACGGCAGCAGGCGTGGTAGGGCTGTTTGGATCAAACACATAGGCGAGGTCGTTGGTGCCGCTTACAAAATCCTGGTTGCTGTTTACGCCGGATAGGAGGCTGTAGCGGGTACCGCCGAGGCCGGAGAAGCGAACGCCGAATACAAATCCAGCGAAGGTCGGGGATGTACCGTAGAACACTACCTTATGGCGGAACTGCGCATCCGAGTAAGACATCTTGCTCAGGTTGCGCGGGTCATCCGCTACCGGCAGGCCGAGCGTAGCGCTGTTGGCCACGTTACCGTTATAGGAAGTATTGTCTTTAGAATCATTCCAGGTATAGCTGGCGGTGATGTTACCATCTTTATAGTAGCGATAGTTCACATCATATACGAAAGTATAGGTGTTGTTTTTACCGAGGCTGGTCAGTTCCAGTACGCGGCCGAAAGCCGTGCTCTTCCTGCCATCCAGGTAGTTGCCGCTACCGCCGCTGGTGTTCATTTTATCCAGCGGGATATATACGCCCCTGTTAGCCTCTGCCGGCAGGGTAAAGAAAGGTGTTTCCACCATGTTCTTGTCTATATAGAAGTAGTTGTTGCGGCCGTAGGTCAGGTACGCGGAGATACCCATTCTGAGGCGGCTGGTGATGTATTTGGTATAGTTGATGTTTGCTTTGTACACGATCGGGATTTTAGCATCCGGACCGGTGTAGTTGATGAGCGGCAGCTGGTATTGGGTGAATGCCGGCACCGTGCCCAGGTCCTTCCGGAATGCGGAGAAATCAGGCGCAGGAATACTTACAGAGCTTGAGTTGAGGTTGACGGTTCCGAAATGTCTGCCATCGAAAGTCAGGTTGTTGATCAGCATGTAGTTGTTGATATCGGAGCTGAAAATACCTGCGCCCACTTTGATGTAGTCCGTATGTTTTTCCTGCACATCCCAGGTGAGTTGCAGGCGTGGCTGCGGCACAAAGGATTTGATGCTGTTGTTGGTACTTAAGCCCAGCGCGTCGTAGAGTTGTTGGTTGAAAGGCGCTTTGGGATAAGTGGCCATATCGAAACGCAGGCCGGCGGTGAGGCTAACGCCTTTGCCGAGCGTGGTTTGCAGCTGGCCGTAGATACCGCCGTTGAAGATGGAGGACACTACGCTTGGATCGGACACCAGCGGCACTTCGCGGTAGAAGGCGTATGGCGTATTGTTACGGAAGGCGTCCAGGCCCCTGTACACATAGCGGCCGTTTACCTCGCTACCGTAGAGGGATTTAGCGTGGGTGTACATCAGGTCGATACCGAAGGTATAGTTCACTTTTTCGGTGTTGTAGTAGAGGTTATCCGTGAGCTGGAAAACGTTGTTGGTAAAGCCTTCCTGGCCGAAGCGGTGACCACCGATCTGAATGTTGGTGGATTTGGTGGAACCGTCGGACAATACAGAGGTGACGTTTTCAACGATGGCTCTTGGCAGCGCGCCCGGCAGTTCATCGTTCTGACGGCTGGCCTGCCAGGTGTAGAGGTGCTGGGCTTTTAACTCGTTGGTCAATTTGGTGCTGATGTTGGAGCGGAGGGTCAGCAGGAGGCTGTTGTCCCTGTTGAAGTCGTTACCGGTAGATTCGTACAGGTTAATAGACGTATTATCGATCAGCCCCAGTTTGTTGACATCATTCGTATAGTTGTCCCTGATAGTCAGGAGGTTCTTTTCGTTGATCTGCCAGTCGAGGCGCAGGAAGCCTGCATCGGACATGCGCTGTTTATTAAACGAACCGAATTGCGCGTGGCTGGAAACGCCGTATTTCGTTCTGGCGATGTCCACGAAGGTATCCAGTACGTTGCGGGTGATGTTATAGATCAGCTGATCGGCAGGGGACTGCACGTCGGCAATCACCAGGGAGCGGTTATCGGTTTGGTGATCCCATGCGAGGAAATAGTGCAGTTTATCCTTGATGATCGGGCCGCCGATGGATCCGCCGAACTGGTAGGTGGAGTAGTTATTATTTCTTTTGTTACCGCGGATATCGTACGGGCTGGACAGCCAGTTAGCGCGGCCATAGCCGAATACGGAGCCGGAAACGGTGTTGGTACCTGATTTGGTAACGGCGCTAACGGTACCGCCGCCGGAGCGGCCGAGGGTAACGTCGTATTGGTTGGTTACCACTTTAAACTCGCGCACTGCTTCGATGGAGATGGAGTAAGGCGCGCCGCTGCGGGAGGTGGTAGGACCCGCGGAGGTAGGGTTTTTAGCCGTCATACCATCGATGGTGTAGTTGGTACCGGAGCCAAGCTGGCCGCCGATGCTGTTACCGTTGCCGGTCAGCGGGGACAGTGCAGCGAGGTTGGAGAAGTTCCTTCCGTTTACCGGCAGGCGGCTGATGTCAGTAGGCGTAATGGTGGTGGCAGCGCCGGCGTTCACGATCGCCTTCTTGTTGGAAGTGGAGGTGATGGTCACGGCTTCCAGGTTGGAGATGGAGGATTCCAGGTCGAAGTTCACCTGGAGGGCATCACCCTGGTTCAGGTTATAGTCCTGTTTTTTCTGGGAGCCAAAACCCATAGCCGATACCGTTATGGTATAGGGGCCGCCGAGCGGCAGTTGTTTGAAGGTATAAAGCCCTTTGCTATTGGACTGGGTTCTGTTGGTGAAGCCAGTTGATTCGTTTCTTACAGTGATGGACGCACCAGGAATCGCTGTACCATCCTTTGCTTTGATTTGGCCGTTTAAGTCGGCCAGGGTGGATTGTGCGAATAGATTGGTTGACGTCAGGATGCTTAAAGCAAGACAGATGAGACGGATGATTCTCTTCATTGACAATACAAGTTTAAACTTTGAGGCGGTAAAATTAGAAGGGGCATGTGTTGGGAATATTACGGGGAGGTTAACAAAATATTAACTATTCTTGTCAAGAGGGGTGCTGGATTAGATGGAGGGTTTATTTATGCGTTATATTTGGGGAGTTAGGCGGTAAATATGACACAAGCTGGTAAAATCGTATAAATAGTATTCCTATGTCCTTCAATTATGCAGCAGTATTCCCTGCTGAAAGATTAGCAATAGTAAGTGCAGCCTTTGATAAGGCATTCGGTAAAGGCTTGGTCAGTGAGGCGACCCTGCTGACGGGCGGGCTCTCCAGCGCTGCTGTATATAAGGTGATCGCTGATAACCGGGCTTATGTAATGAAGCTCGATGCCCCGGGAAATCATAGTACTACGGCTTCGTATGAACGCTTGCGCCTTGCGGCCGGCGCGGGCATTGCGCCGGCGCTGCGCTATTGCAGTCCGGAAGAGGGTATTACCATCAGTGAATTCATTGCAAGCAAACCTATCAGGAGTACCTTCACGGGAGATGTACTGGCAGAAAAGCTGGCAACCGCGATAAAGCAAACTCACGCCATCCCCTACACGACGCCCGGCGAGGATATGAAGCATGCGGTGGATAATATAGTGGCCGGCTTCCGGAGCAGCCAGATAGTAACCGGGCCGGTACCGGAGGAATGCCTGGCGGGGTATGAAAAGATAAAAGCCGTGTATCCGTGGCATGATACAGACAAGGTTTTCAGCCATAATGATTTGAACCCTACTAATATTTTGTGCGACGGCGCCGGCATATGGATTATTGACTGGGATACGGCGTTTTTAAATGACCGGTATGTGGATTTGGCGAGCGTGGCGAATTTCTTCATACATAGCCCGGAGCAGGAAGCGGTGTTTTTAAAGACTTACTTCGGGGAGGTGAGCGCCTACCAGGCGGCGAGGTTTTTTATTATGCGGCAGGTAAGCCGGATGATTTATTCCCTGATGATGCTGCAGCTGGCGGCGAAGAACAAGCCGGCGGATGTGGAAGTGGATGCAGAGGTAGCAGGCGTGTATTTGAAGGATGTGGGGCCGATGCTTGGTTCAGGGAGGTTGTCGCTGGCGGGGTATGAAGGGCAGTTGATGTATGGGAAGGCGTTGATGAATGAGGTGGTTGGGGAGATGCGGAGAGAGCGGTTTGAGGAGGCATTGGGGAGGATGGGTTGATAGGGAGTGTTAGCATTCAATATGGTCCCCTCTTTGGGTGATGGGTAGTGTTGGAGGATTTGATGTTAAGCTTTTCGGTGGGTGTGTGTTGAATAGGTTTGGGGGTAGGTGGAAGTTCTGCAGGCATCGTCGTAATTTCCCCAGCCCGTTAGTTCTTGCTATTTAAAATACTTATAACCAAAAGATATCTGATCATGAAATTCAAGCTGATTTTATCGTTTTTAGTTTTAAACACCTGTTTTGTCGCATTTAGCCAGCAAAAGCATGCTGAAAAATCACACCATCACAACATGACCGTTACTGAAAAAGGCCTGATTAAGGTATCCGTTATGTATCCTTATGCCGAAGGTAAGCACTTCGATATGGCGTACTATGAATCTAAGCACATGCCCATGGTGGCTGGTTACTTAGGATCAAACCTGGTTAAATATACCATTGAGAAGGGGGTTGCCAGTGGTATTCCTGATCAGCCTTTACCATTTATGGCGATCGGAACATTTTATGTAAAAAGCCTGGATGAATATAAGGCGGCTATTGCTCCAAACAGGGATGCGATCAGGGTGGATATTCCGAAGTACACGGATATAGTGCCTGTTATTTTGGTGAGTGAGGTGGTAAGATGAAGCCGATACGATTTGGTCAAAAAATACTTTAAGCATCTCGAAAAAAAGATACAGTAGGGAGTGTAAAATAAACTGTGTCAAGATTTAATTTACAATCGTAATTTCAGCCGCTCACCAAAAATAATTGATAATTGTGACAC
>MLAV02000022.1 GCA_001870995.2 Chitinophaga sp. CB10 | reverse complement strand
GAGTTCTTCGTAGTCAAATTTTTCTTGTTGTTCCATAAAAAAAAACTGTGTTAAAGGTCTTGTTTTTTTAGCCTTTGACACAGTTTATTTTACAGTCTTTCCTGCTTAAATATTTTTTAATGTGTGATACTTAGCTTTGCTTTCTTAGCTCCTTTGCACCTTTGCAAGAACCTCTGTTTCTTACTAACCTTTGCGTTCTTAGCTCCTTCGCGCTCTCTGCGAGCCCCTTCCCTCCTTACTAACCTTTGCGTTCTTAGCTCCTCCGCGCTCTCTGCGAGCCCCTTCCCTCCTTACTAACCTTTGCGTTCTTAGCTCCTCCGCGCGCTTTGCGTGCAACCTCCGCGCGCTTTGCGTGCAACCTCCGCGCGCTTTGCGAGCAACCTCCGCGAGAAATAAAAAAACCCCGCCCAAAAGAGCAGGGTCTGTCCTATTTATCCCTATACCTATGAAATACGAATTTAATGTTATTCAGTGATGGTGCCTGCTTCGTTCAGTAGCACTGCCTTATCTGCACCATTATCCTGAATATTAACCTTATAGTAGGCAGCAACATCTGCCCTTTCTATTTTCCAACCATCTTTGATAGTTGCTTCCGGATACTTCGTCTTTAGTGTTGTTGTCACTGACTCCGGTAATGACTGTGCGTCGTATTCGCTTTTGGTGCTGATCCAGCCACCGTCCGCATTGTACTGCGCAACAGTTTTAATATTTTCCTTCAGGAAACTAACGTTCCAAAATCCGGCACTTGTCTTTGTCCATTTGGCGTCAGTTGTACCTGCAAAATTCTGTTCAAAAGAGCTTTTTACTGCAACAGGTGCTTCCACCTTATGAGTAACAGTTTTTGTTTTTTTAACTGATTTTTTTTGCTGTGCAAAAGTTATGCCGGAAGAGACTAAGACCGCGCAAAAAATTAACGTCAACTTTTTCATATAAGATATGGTTTTGCCGTTGGGTTAAATTAATTACTAGGTTTCTCAATTCTTCCTCTTTGACACCAAAACAATGCCAAAAACGCAAAATAACGCTGCTTTATTGTAAATTACTAAAATATCCACAAAAAAAGTTCGAAATCCGGTAATTTATGTAAACTAACGCCTTTCGGTCCCGGGCTATTTTATTAACTTCGCACAATTTTAATCAATTATTGTATCAAATAACATCAAAGGGCGGGGAATTGTTTTATGTCCAGCAAATATCAGGAATATAACCAACTGAATTTACCTCAGATAGAGAAAGAGATACTCCGGCAATGGGAACAGCACCAGGCTTTTGAAAAAAGCGTGGAAGTTCGGGAGGGCGCTGCTCCGTTTGTATTTTATGAAGGCCCACCAAGCGCCAACGGCCTGCCTGGTATTCACCACGTGATTTCACGTACCCTGAAAGACCTTGTTTGCCGCTACAAAACCATGCAGGGCTTCCAGGTAAAGCGCAAGGGCGGATGGGATACCCATGGCCTGCCGGTAGAACTGGGCGTGGAAAAAATGCTGGGCATTACCAAAGAAGATATTGGTAAAAAGATATCCATCGCCGAATACAACGACACCTGCCGTAAAGAAGTATTAAAATATAAGGATAAGTGGGACGAACTGACCCAGAAGATGGGTTATTGGGTAGACCTCAAGGATCCTTACATCACTTTCGATAATAAATATATTGAGTCCCTCTGGTGGTGCCTCCAAACCCTGTATAAGAAAGGACTGCTGTACAAATCCGTCAGCATCCAGCCTTATTCCCCGGCGGCCGGTACCGGTTTGAGCTCCCATGAGCTGAACCAGCCAGGCACCTATAAGGACGTAAAGGATACCACCGTGGTAGCCATGTTCAAGGCGGTGAAAGCAGCCAACTCGCAGTTCCTCTTTGAGGCGGCCGGTAATGATGAAGTGTTCTTCCTGGCCTGGACGACCACCCCATGGACACTGCCTTCCAACCTCGGCCTTACCGTAGGACCCAATATTGAATATGCGCTGGTGCGTACCTTCAACCAGTACACACATCTCCCCATAAATATTGTAATGGCAAAAGTGCTCCTGGGTAAATATTTCAAACCGGAAGGAGAAAATGCGGATTTCGATGCTTATAAAGAGGGAGATAAAGTGATTCCCTGGCAGATCCTCACCACCTTTAAGGGTAAGGACCTGGAAAACCTGCGCTATGAGCAGCTCCTGCCTTATGCACAGCCGGAAGAGGGGGATCCGTTCCGCGTGATCCTCGGCGATTTCGTTACCACGGAAGATGGTACCGGTATCGTACACACGGCCCCGGCCTTCGGTGCGGACGATAACCGCGTCGGTAAAAAATACGGCATCGGCATACTCACCCTGGTGGATAAAGAAGGTAAATTCACCGATAACGTTGGCGAATTCTCCGGCAGGTATGTGAAAAATTATAAAGATGACCCGGACTACAAAGACGTAGATGTGGACATCGCCGTGAAACTCAAGAAGGAAAACCGCGCCTTCAAGGTGGAGAAGTATGAACACTCCTACCCACATTGCTGGCGTACGGATAAACCGGTACTCTACTACCCGCTGGACGCCTGGTTCATCAAAACCACCGCGCTGAAAGACCGGATGGTGGAGCTGAACAAGACCATCAACTGGAAGCCGGCCTTCACGGGTACCGGCCGTTTCGGCAACTGGCTGGAAAACATGGTGGACTGGAACCTGAGCCGCAGCCGCTACTGGGGTACTCCCCTGCCTATCTGGCGTACGGAAGACGGCACAGAAGAAATCTGCATCGGCGGTATCGAAGAGCTGAACGCCGAAATCCGCAAAGCCAATGAGGTGTTAGGGGGAGATGTGAATAAATCCTATCTCCACGAAGGTATCCTGGACCTCCATAAACCTTACGTGGATGAAATCATCCTGGTAAGCCCATCCGGTAAGCCAATGCGTCGCGAGCCGGATCTGATCGACGTGTGGTTCGATTCCGGCGCCATGCCTTATGCGCAATGGCATTATCCGTTCGAAAACAAGGCGGCGCTCGACAAGGGCGAAGCGTTCCCTGCGGATTTCATTGCAGAAGGTGTGGATCAGACCCGTGGATGGTTCTACACATTGCATGCCCTCGGCGTGATGCTTTTTGACAGCGTAGCCTACAAAACGGTCGTTTCCAACGGACTCGTACTGGACGCAAAAGGACAAAAAATGAGTAAGCGCCTCGGTAACGTGGTGAACCCTTTTGAGACCATAGAACAGTTCGGAGCGGACGCTACGCGCTGGTACCTGATTACCAACGCCTCCCCCTGGGACTCCCTGAAATTTGATATTAAAGGTATCGGGGAAGCGCAACGAAAATTATTTGGCACACTTTATAATACATACAACTTCTTCGCAATGTATGCTAACCTGGATAATTTCACTTTCAAGGAGGCATATATACCGCTGGAAGAGCGTCCGGAAATTGACCGCTGGATCATTTCCGACCTGAACTCGCTGGTGAAGGATGTGACCGCTTACTTCGATGACTATGAGCCTACGCAGGCAGGCCGCGCTATCGAACGCTTTGTGGATGAACACCTTAGTAACTGGTACGTTCGTTTGTGCCGTCGCAGGTTCTGGAAAGGAGAGTACGAACATGATAAGATTAGTGCTTACCAGACCCTGTACGAATGCCTGGAAAAAGTGATACAGCTGATGGCGCCGGTATCTCCATTCTTTACCGACTGGATGTTTAACAACCTGAACAAGGTCACCGGACGCAGCAGCGCAGCATCCATCCACCATACCAACTTCCCTGTGGTACAACCGGAGGCGATCGATCCGGACCTGGAAGAAAGGATGCAGCTGGCCCAGGACATTTCTTCCCTGGTATTGTCCTTACGCAAGAAAGTGAATATCAAGGTTCGTCAGCCATTGCAGAAGATCCTGATCCCGATAACGGACGCGCACATGCAGGAACAGATCGCCAAAGTGGAAGATCTGATAAAAAGTGAAGTGAATGTTAAAGGGATTGATTATCTTACGGAAACGGAAGGTTTTATCAAGAAAAAGATTAAACCTAACTTCAAATCTCTCGGCGCTAAAATGGGCCCAAGGATGAAAGCAGTTGCCGCGGCGATCAACGCCTTCACGGATGCTGACATCGCAGCCCTCGAAAGAGAGGGGAATTACACCCTGTCAGTGGATGGTGAGCAGTTGCAAATACAACTCTCTGACGTAGAGATCATTTCCGAAGATATTCCTGGATGGACAGTAGCCAATAAAGGTGCCCTCACGGTAGCACTTGATATTACTATTACGCCACAGCTGCAGGATGAAGGTAACGCCAGGGAACTGGTTAATCGTATTCAGAAAATACGGAAAGACAGCGGCTTCGAACTAACTGACAGAATTGATGTTAAAGTAGCAGCGGTAGATTCCCTGAAATCAGCGATTATTAACTATAATGACTATATTTGCACGGAAATTTTGGCAGATAGCTTGGATGTAGTAGCAGCACTACAAGAAGGTACAGAAATAGAGGTAAACGACCTTAAATTCAATGTATTAGTTAACAAAAAAAGCTAATCCCCCATGGCAACAAAAAAGAAGGTTGCTAGCAAATCGACCCAAAAGGCAGCTTCGGCGAAGGATAACAAAAAGAAGGCTTCACCAGCAAAAAAAGCTGCACCCGCTCCGGCCAAAAAAGCGACAACCGCTCCTAAAAAAGCGGCTGCGAAACCGGCCGCGACCAAAGTTGTAAAGCCAGCAGCTTCTAAAGCCGTGGTTGCGAAACCTTCTGTTAAAAAGGCTGCTCCAAAGGCCGCCAAGCCTGTTGCTAAGAAGGCTACTGCCCTCCAAAGCAAAACACCGTCCGTTAAAGCAAAAGTTGCTGTACCTGCAAAATCGACCGTAAAAAAAGAACCTGCTAAAAAGCAGCTAGTGGTGACCAAAAGCGTTTCCGCTGAAAAACAGAAACCATTAATTTCTAAGTCAGAAGAAAAAGAACTTAAAACGATGGCAGTAAAGAAAGCAGAAAAGGAACAAGTTGCTAAGGAGAAAGAATCCGCAAAAAAAGCAGCGGAAAAAACAGTAAAAGCGGAAAAACCAGCCAAAGCGGAAAAAGCCGCAAAACCTGAAAAGGCTGAAAAAACCGAGAAAAAAGCTGTTAAATCCGGTGCAACTGTAGCTTACCAACCTGAATTTACCAAATCCGTACTGGATCAACCCGATACCCCGGTAGGACCCGTATTCAGGTATAGTGATGCTGACCTGCAGGAATTCAAAGACCTTATCCTCAAAAAATTAGAGGCAGCTAAAAAAGAACTGATCTACCTGCAAGGCCTGATCACCCGTAAGGACGAAGCCGGTACTGACGATACTGAAAACAAATATATGAGCATGGAAGATGGTAGTGGTTCCCAGGAAAGAGAACAACTTAACCAGATGGCCAGCCGCCAGATTCAGTTTATCGATCACCTGGAAAAAGCCCTGGTACGTATTGAAAACAAAACCTACGGTATTTGCCGCGTAACCGGTAAACTCATCGATAAGGCCCGTTTGAAAGCAGTACCTCACGCTACCCTTAGCATCGAAGCCAAATTGGCTAAAAGCAAATAAGCTTTACACGCAATAGCGTAAAAATAAAGCGCCCTCTCATACTTTATGAGAGGGCGCATTGTTTTTTATATACTGCTTTACCATGTCAGTACCTAACAGGCTGCCTGCGCCTTTTTCGCACTACTGCGCGACCTCAGCGCCAGGTACAGCAAACTGGCCGCGCCAAGCCCTACCAGGCTGCCGATGCCGATCTTCGTGGCCTTGCGTTTATCGATTTTAATAGGCGGAATTTTTATGCCTTTTTTAACAGGCGCTACATCCGGAACAATCTCCAGTAATGGCTGCAGCGATAAGCCGGTGATGATCTTGTCAGCAATCTTTTCTACAGCCGACCGCTGATATTGTGGACAAAATGCAACACCGATCCCCGCATTTACGAGCAGTTGTTCGTCATGCTTACCATCGCCTACATAGATGATATTTTGCGTAGCAATGCCATACTCTTTTGAAATATGCGCCAGCAGATACTGTTTGCTGTAAGTGCCCAGCTGCATGAAATGCGTGCCCGGGGTAAACTCGCCCGTAGCCACACTGTTGATCAGCTGAATCTTATTCGAGAACACGAAATCCATTCCCAGCTTATTCTTGATATGCCGCGCCACGCAGCCATAGCTCTCCGTTACCAGGCCGCATACATAACCCCTGCGTTTGAGCTCCTGGACCACCGTTTCAATACCCGGTACAATAGGAATAGCATCCGCCACTTCCAGTAATTCCGCAACGTTACGGCCTTCGAATAAAGCAGTGATTTTGCGCAGCCGCTCCAGCGGCGTGAGGGCAGCGGCTTGTATGGCGAGGTAGCGTTGCTCTTCATCAAACGCAATGGCGGCCCAATGCAGGTAATCCTGCGTGAATACTGCATGGTCCAGGTTGAAGATGACCATCTTCTCCATCTTCTCAATCGTTTCGAGGATGGAGTACTCCATCTGTTCCCGGATAACGTTGATATTACCGAGCGTTTCCAGGTTTTCCGTAGGAATGTTTTCCGCTTTTTTCAGGATTGTCCGTGAAACCTCCCGGGACATTTTACTAAGTTGCTCCCAGGTTTGCATGGCATTCTCCACGCGGCCGATATTCGCTTCCGTAATACGCGCGCCTTGCAGGTGTACGTCTATCAACAACCCGATATCAACCCCATAATCATTTTCGAAATGTACCGTGGTGAGTAAATTTTTCCGGGCTGCAATCATACCGCTGAGGGGCTGCTGAAAGTGCGCCAGCTCCGGAAAGAGGATACTCAGCAGCGGCTTGGCCACGAGTTGCGTGACCCTGCCAGCCTGCCTTTCAAAATAGGATTTAACGAAATCTGCTTCGTCATTTTCAATAGGAATGGTTAATAAGTCAATAATATTATCAGGGTAAGTAAGTATATCACCGTCTACATAGGCAATAATATCTCCTTTTGCTGCCATCATTCCTTCCCTCATGGAAATACCTTTGCCGCGCTGGCTGCTGGTAATGACACGCACATCTTCCTTCATCGCTTCAGCTACGGTATTATCTGTAGAGTTGTCGTCAACTACAATAATTTCTATCTGGCGGGATGTCTTCTTTATCGTTTTTATAACCTGGCGTATGGTTGCGCCTTCGTTTAATACAGGAATTACGACTGATATCATAGGGTTCGCTATGTTAAAGGTTAAAAAAATAAAGCTGCAAAGAGCTGGTTGGCATTATCGGCAGGCATTATCACAAAAACGGTACCATAAAACCCGCTACCGGGGCGCAAAAAAAGGCGGCGCCCTTTTAAAGGCGCCGCCAGTCGTGTATCCTATGACGTTATATTATTGTTACTTGAACTCCTGCATCTCTACCAGGCGTTTATAAATACCGCCTTTCGCCAATAACTCCTGGTGGTTGCCTCTTTCCACGATTTCGCCCTGCTCCATCACGATGATCTCGCTGGCATGTTGAATGGTGCTGAGGCGGTGGGCAATAACCACCGTGGTGCGACTCTCCATCAGTTTATCCAGGGCTTCCTGCACCAGTTTTTCTGATTCGGTATCCAGTGCGGAAGTGGCTTCGTCCAAAATCATGATAGGCGGATTCTTAAACACCGCGCGTGCAATGGTAAGGCGCTGACGCTGGCCGCCGCTGAGTTTCATGCCGCTGTCGCCAATGGAAGTATCATAGCCGTTTTCCAGCCGCTCAATGAATTCGTGCGCATTGGCGATTTTGGCAGCGCGGATCACATCTTCCAGCCTGGCGTCCGGATAGCCGAAGGCGATATTGTTGAACACCGTATCGTTGAAGAGGATAGCCTGCTGTGATACTACGCCCATGAGGCTACGAAGATCATCCAGTTTCAGGTCCCGCACATCCTTACCATCGATGGTAACAGTGCCTTCCTGCACATCGTAAAACCGTGGTAATATATCTGCCATGGTGGATTTGCCGGCTCCGCTCCTGCCCACCAGCGCAATGATCTGGCCTTTTTCTATCGTCAGGTTCACATTTTTCAGCACAGGTGTTTGCTCATATGCGAAGGTGACATTGTTGTACACGATGGAATGCTCGAAGGCTTTCACCGGAAGGGCATCAGGCTTTTCCCGGATAGCCACCGGCGTATCCAGTACATCGAAGATGCGCTCGCTGGATACAAGGCCTTTTTGAATATTGGTAATTGAAGTGGAGATATTTTTGGCCGGTTGGAGAATCTGCGAGTAAAGTATCAGGTACGTGATAAATACCGAACCGGTGAGCGTAGGATTCTCCCCAATAACCAAACTACCTCCGTAGATGATCAGGATGAGGATCACGGAAACGCCCATGATTTCAGAAATGGGAGAAGCCATTTCACGCTGGTTGTACATGGCACGGCTGGTTCTGATGAACTGGTGGTTGACATGGCCGAATTTATCCTGCATATAACGGGAAGCGCCAAACGATTGTATGATCCGGATGCCGCTGATGCTCTCTTCAAAAATGCTGATGGTTTTCGACAGCCATTCCATGCTCCAGTGGCCTTTCTTCTTCAGTTGCTTGCTGATGTAGGAAATAACCAGGCCGGATATCGGGAAGTAGAACAGGGTGAACAGCGTGAGCTTGAACGATATGTAGAAAAGGGTGGCGAAGGTGAAAATGATGATAAACGGATCGCGGAGAAACACCTGGATGGCGTTTACCACGTTGGATTCGATTTCCTGCACATCGTTGGACATCACGGTCAGCAAGTCCCCTTTCTTCCGGTTGTGGAAGAAGGAGAGCGACTGTTCCGTCAGTTTCTTATAGAGATCGTTGCGTACCCGTTGGAGCATGGTCATGCGCAGGCGGGTGATCACCCGTGCGCTCATGTACCTGCCGGCGTTGGCAATAATGGTACAGGATGCAATAAACAGCCCCACAAATACAAGGGCCCGCATTTTGTCCTGTATGAAGAGGGCGCTGAGGTGGTATTTGAATAGCCCGGTAAAATAATCGATCGAAAGGCTAAACTCCGGTTTAACCAGGTTCTGTGCCGCCTTTTCTGAGCTCAGCTGGTTAAACAGCAGGTCGAACAGGGGTATTAATGCCGTAAAATTTACCAGTCCGAATATGATGCCTATGATGGTATATATCACGTATTCAGGCAGGTAATGATGCAGCGGTGTAGCATATCCCAATAATCGCTTGAAAGTCTTCATTCCTGTTTCTTTAGTCTTGATTGTAAGAACAGGCAAAAATAGGTTAATTTCGCACCGGTACCCGTATTTATTAACGAAAAAACTGAACGACATGCAGGAAACTAAGAGGCAAAAACAAATTGGACAGTTAATTCAGGAGGAATTAAGTGATATCTTCCAGCGTATGGGTTTCAACGTACTGGAAGGGGGAATGATTTCCATTGCTGCCGTGAAGATGACGCCGGACCTGCTGGAGGCGAAGGTGTACCTGAGTATGTTCCAGATCAAGGATCAGGATGATATGCTGTCCCGTATCAACGAGCGTATGGGAGAAATCAAGAAGGCCCTGGGGCAGCGGGTAGGCAAGCAACTGCGCCGGGTGCCGGAGCTTACTTTCTTTTTGGATGAAACCCTGGATTATGTTTTCAAGATGGAGGAATTATTCAAAAAGATCAAGGAAGACGACTCCAACATCAAAGGAAAATCAGATATCAACAAAGACACAAAATAATAAAAGTCCCGCTACCAGCGGGGCTTTTGGCTTAATCATATGATCTGGCAATTTGCATCCCGGTATTTCTGGGCCAAGAAGTCGACCAATGCTATTAACATCATCGCCTGGGTGAGTGTGGGAGCGATTGCGGTGGGGGCCGGAGCGTTGATTGTGATCCTGAGTGTATTCAATGGCTTTGAAGGCCTGGTAAAATCCCTGTATTCTTCTTTTTACCCTTCTGTAAAGGTGGCGCCGGTGAGTGGGAAGACGATCCGGCTGGATGCCGCGCAGCTGAAACGCATCGCGGAAGTCCCCGGCGTGGCGGCCTATACGGCCGTGATTGAGGAAAAAGCCGTATTGCGGTACGGGGACGAGCCTACGATCGCCGTCCTGAAAGGGGTGGATAGCAATTACACCAAAGTGGCTGACCTAAAAGGTAAAATCGTTAGGGGCGACTTCAATACCGGCGATGAAGAAGGCTACGGGGCCGTGTTAGGGCTGGAGCTGGAAGGAGCCCTGGGGATAGACGTCAAGCATAGCCTGACGCCCGTTACGGTTTACGTGCCACGCCGTAGCGCTACTTCATTTACGATCCCGGAGGAGGCGCTGAACAGCGGCATTGTGTATCCCCGCGGGACTTTTGCCATCCAGCAGGAGTTTAACAGCAAATATGTGATTACGCATATCGCCTTTCTGCGCAAGCTGCTGGAAATGGGACCGGATGAGATGTCGGCCCTGGAAGTTGGGGCTGCTCCCGGCGTCAGCGAGGACCTGCTGAAAAAGCGGATCGCCGCGGTGCTGGGGCCGGGTTACAAGGTGCAGACCCGCTTTGAGCAGAACCAGTCGCTCTACGCCATTATGGAAACGGAGAAGTGGGTGGTATATGTGATCCTCAGCTTTATACTGGTGATTGCCGCCTTTAACATGGTCGGTTCCTTATACATGCTGGTCATTGAAAAGCAGAAGGATATTACGATTCTGAAGGCGATGGGCGCCCGCAATTCGCTGATCATGCGGATATTTTTAGCGGAGGGGCTCATCATTGCCGGGATTGGCGGGGGGCTTGGCTGCGGTCTGGGGATCATCTTCTGCCTGTTGCAGCAGCGCTTTGGGCTGATCAAGCTGGAAGGGCAGTCGTTCCTGGTGGATGCGTACCCGGTGATAATGTACTGGGGAGATTTTGTGCTGGTGTTGTTCACTATCCTCGTGATAGGAACGGCCGCGAGCTGGATACCTGCAAAGCGTGCATCCAGGGAGATGCTGGCTTTAAAGGCTACCTGATGATAGCAAAAGATGTTATAAAAGCAGCAAAGGAGGCCCTGTGGCCTCCTTTGCTGCTTTATGAAAGATGAGTTGAATTATTAGTAATCGCCCAGTGTTTCCGGCAGTTGAGCGAGCGCTTTTGCCAGTTGTTCATCGCTTGGCGCGATACCATGCCATTCGTGGTGGCCTTCCATGAAGTCAACCCCCTGGCCCATTACGGTTTTCATAATGATGCAGATAGGTTTGCCTTGTCCGGTGAGGGATTTCGCTTTTTCGAGCGTCGCCACAACTTCGTCCATGTTGTTGCCATCCATGTGAAGCACGTGCCATCCGAATACTTCGAATTTAGCGCCGATGTCGCCCAGGCCGGCTACGTCAGCGGTGGTACCGTCGATCTGTTGGCCGTTGGCATCGATGGTGATGATGAGGTTATCCACTTTATGATGCGGTGCAAACATAGCGGCTTCCCAGATCTGGCCTTCTTCCAGCTCGCCGTCCCCGTGGAGGGAGAACACGAGATGTTTATCGCCGTTGAGTTTCTTGGTCAGCGCGGCGCCGATGGCAACGCTCATACCCTGGCCGAGGGAGCCGGAGGCGATGCGTACGCCTGGCAGGTGTTCGTGGGTGGTGGGGTGCCCTTGCAGGCGGGAGTTGAGCTTGCGGAAAGTGCTCAGTTCAGCCACCGGGAAGTATCCTGAACGTGCCAGTACGCTGTAAAATACCGGGGAGATATGACCATTGGATAAGAAAAACAGATCCTGGTCCTTGCCATCCATATCAAACGGCGTAGGCTTATGATCCATAATCTTAAAGTAAAGGGCGGTCAGGAAATCGGCGCAGCCGAGGGAACCACCTGGGTGTCCGCTCTGAACACCATGTACCATTCGTACTATATCTCTTCTTACCTGTGAAGCTATATCCTGGAGCTGTGGCATGATACTTGTGATTTTAAGAGCCGCAAAACTAGAGGAATTCATAGAATTGTGGCGTTTGAATGTTTTTTTGCGGGTCCAAAATATCACAAAATCTTTATTTTTTCAGCTAATATTTACACATTTCGTTGAAATTAATATCTTTGCACTCTAACCCCCCGATAAATGGAGAATGTATTAATTGCTACCGTCCTAAGTTTTGTTGTGACCTATTTTTCAATTCCGATCCTTATTAAGGTCGCGGAATTAAAACACCTCTACGACGAACCGGACGAAAGGAAAGCTCACAAGAAGCGTATTCCCACCCTTGGCGGAATGGGCTTTTTCTCAGGCTTCATCATTGCAGCTGCGGTTTGCGTACCCGTGCTGCAAAACTCCCCCTTCCAGTACATGATGGCGGCATTTTTCATCATTTTCATGGTGGGAATGAAGGATGACATCGTTGGGTTATCTCCCCTTAAAAAATTAATCGGACAGCTACTTGCCTCATTTGCAATCATTTATCTCGGTAACCTGCAGATTTCCAACATGTATGGCTTCCTGGGTATATATGAATTGCCGGGCAGTATCAGCCTGATGCTTACCTATTTCACCTTCATCGTGGTGATCAACGCCTTTAACCTCATTGACGGGGTAGACGGGCAGGCCGGTAGCATCGGATTGCTGGTGAGCGCCATCCTGGGAGCGTATTTCCTGCACGTGGGCGAAATCACCTATGCGGTGCTGGGCTTCTCCCTGGCCGGCGGACTGGCTAGCTTCCTGATTTACAATATCTCCCCTGCCAAAATATTCATGGGCGACACCGGCTCGCTCCTGATCGGGTTGGTAAATGCCGTGCTGGTGATCAAATTCATCGACGTGGCAGGCAACCCGGCCGGTAAAATGCCGATCACCGCTACCCCGGGCGTGGCTGTAGCGATACTGATCGTGCCGCTTTTTGATACCCTCCGGGTGTTTGCCGTAAGAATGCTGCAAGGGCGTTCGCCGTTTTCTGCCGACAGAAATCACATCCACCACTACCTGCTGGATCTGAAACTCAACCATAAGCAAACTACACTGGTATCCGTAACGGTAAATGCCGTTTACATTGCCGCAGCCTTCGCTTTACAGGGCATTGGCACCACGGCGATGGTGGTAGTGGTAGTTACCTCTGCCATGGGGCTGACCGGTATTCTGTACCTGGCCCGCAAACGCAAGCTGGCTGCCCTCGCTGAGGCGCAAACGGCCGTGAACCTCCAGGTGGCTACGCCTGAAAATGTAGCGCACCAGACTCCCCCTAAGATTTTGAGAGTGACCAACGACGGCGTATTACAGGATAAGTAAACGTCTTACCATATTTTACAAGGGTAGCAAGCATTTGCTACCCTTTTTTAGTAGCTTAAACAGCGCTATACTTTGACGATTAAAAGAAAACCTGTAGGTTTGCAGGCACTTAACTATTTATGTTATGCAAGACGATCTAACGCTTATCCTTGATGATGCAGCGGACTCGATGAAGAAAGCCATCGGGCACCTGGAAGTGGAATTGACAAAAGTCAGAGCTGGTAAAGCCAATCCACAAATTCTGGATGGTATTCATGTGGATTATTACGGCGCTCCCACTGCACTGAATCAGGTGGCCAATGTTGCTGTTGCCGATGCCCGTACGCTGACTATTCAACCATGGGAAAAAAATATGCTTCAGCCGATTGAAAGGGCGATCATCGCATCCAATATCGGTCTGAACCCTCAGAACGACGGTGTAATTATCCGTTTATTCCTGCCACCACTCACGGAAGAAAGAAGAAGGGAATTTGTGAAAAGGGTGAACGGAGAAGGTGAACAGGCAAAAATTGCCGTTCGTAATATCCGCCGCGAAGCCATTGAAAGTATCAAGAAACTGCAGAAAGAAGGTCTGAGCGAGGATACCGCGAAGGATGCAGAGGCTGATATCCAGCAGCTGACCGACAAAAATATTGTCCTGATCGACAAGCATTGCGAAGCCAAAGAAAAAGAAATCATGTCTATCTAAGGCTGGTCGGCAATCATATTTAAAAAAGCTCCGGGTGTGTCATCCGGAGCTTTTTTTATGCTTTTTTGGCCTTGTTGACCAGGTACACGCCGAAGAGGATGATAAACATACAGGCAACCTGCATCCAGGTGATGGGTTCATTGGCCAGGAAGCCCCAGCCCATTGCCACTATCGGTAATGCATAAGTGACCATGGAGGCGGCCATCCCTCCTGCCCTGCGGATCAGCAGGTAAAATAGCACGGCGGCCACGCCGGTACCCATAACGCCCAGTATCAACCCCGCTCCCAGCGAGCGCCAGGGCGCCGCCGGCCCGGCAAACTGTGGAAAGAAATCCGTAAATAGTAATACCGGCAGGGTAAACATGCCACAGAAGAACATGGCGATCGATCCCAGTTGTAAGGAGCCGAAGCCTTGCAGGTGGTGCCCTACCAGGCTGATGTTGGCCCCATAGCTGATAGTGGCTGCAATGACCAGCAGGCCATAATACCAATATTTATCTGTTGCAACACCTTTGCTGCTGAAGAGGAGCACTACTCCCAGCAGGCCTACGCAAACGCCGGTTAGCTGTTTCTTTTTGATGGGCGCCTTGAAGATAAGGAAGCCGGTAACGAGGGCCATCAGCGGGGTGAGCGAGTTGAGGATGCCGGCCAGGGAGCTGTCGATCCGGGTTTCGGCCAGGCAAAAGAGGAAGGCCGGGATGCCGTTGCCCAGCAGGCCGGATAGGATGATAATGGGTAATTTACGTATAGGCGTTGCCTTCAGGGCCTTGGGCAGGAAGGGCAATAGCGCCAGGCCGGCGGCTACCAGTCGCAGACTGGCTACCTGGTAAGGCCTAAAGGCTTCCAGCCCTATTTTCATTAAGATGAAGGAGCTACCCCAGGTGAGCGACAATAGCAGAAATATGCCCCAGTTTACTATTCGTTGGTTCAAGTGGCAGAATTTTATGACAGCAAAGGTGAGATTATACGATCAGATATCAAAAAGAATAGGTGCTAAGTCAACACTACTGGCTACATTTTGTTACATTTAAATTAAGAACCAAATAGCTATGGGCAAAATCAAGTTAGCAGACATCAAAACTTCAGCACCCAAAAAATTTGATAAAGACAAAACCAAGGCCCTTACCAAAGAGATATTGGAGGAGTTGGACGAGTTACAGAACTTAATGTACGCAGAGCATAAGCATAGCGTATTGCTGATTGTGCAGGGCATGGACGCCAGCGGCAAGGACGGCGTAATAAAGAACGTTACCGGCACGCTAAATCCGCAGGGCGTTACCGTTCATTCCTTTAAAGCGCCTACCCCTGAAGAGGCGGATCACGATTTCCTCTGGCGCGTACATCAGCATGCTCCGGGAAGAGGCATGATCCAGGTGTTTAACCGGTCGCACTACGAGGATATCCTCATCCAACGGGTGCATAAGTGGATCGATGATAAAACCGCCTATAAGCGGATGGATGCTATCAATGATTTTGAGAAGTTGCTGGCAGTGCACGGGAACACGCAGATCCTGAAATTTTACCTGCACGTATCCCACGAAGCGCAGCAGCAGCGCCTCGTAGAGCGTACGGAAGATCCGCGGAAAATGTGGAAATACAATGAGAAGGACCTGGAAGAGTCAAAGCTCTGGGACAAATACATGAGCGCGTATGAGGATGCGATCAACAACTGTAACTACATCCCCTGGATGGTCGTGCCGGCAGATCAGAACTGGTACAAGGAATACCTGATTGCGTTAACGTTGAGGGATACACTAAAATCCCTGAAGATGAAATATCCCCGTCTGAAGAAATAATAGATTGTCAATGAATGCGTTCCGTATTTAAATACTACTTTTGTTTACAGAAACTTTAACCACTAAAACCTTTCATTATGTCGTTCATTAAGGAGTTTAAAGAATTTGCTTTAAAGGGCAATGTAATGGATCTTGCTGTGGGTGTGATTATTGGAGGCGCTTTTGGAAAGATCGTTACATCACTCGTGGATAACTTATTGATGCCTATCGTTAGTATTTTCTTAAACGGTGTGAACTTTAAGGACAAATTCACTGTGTTATCCTTCGATAACACCACCAACTTCAAAACGCTGGAAGAAGCCAAGGCGGCGGGTGTAAACGTGCTGGCCTGGGGAGCGTTCCTCCAAAGCGTGCTTGATTTCGTGATTATCGCTTTCTGTATTTTCATGTTGGTGAAATTCATGAACAGGCTTACCCGTAAGAAAGAAGAAGCCCCTGCTCCTGCTGAACTTACCACCCAGGAGAAACTGCTCATCGAAATCCGCGATGCTATCAAATCCAAATAACCTTATCGCATATACGCTGTAATGATTTAGAAAAGGATCATGCCTGCGGGCATGGTTCTTTTCTTTCCTGCTTTTGTATAATCCAAACTTAAATATCAAATAGATGAGAAAATTTACTTTATCCATAGCATGCCTGCTGTGCGTGTTTGTGTTTACGGCGCAGGCACAAAATGACTGGATGAAGACGGACCGGGATGAAGCGGCCAAGAAGCTGAAGAAGAGAGATGATAAAGATACTATCCCCAAGCTCTGGTTCAAGGGAAT
The DNA here is from genome assembly GCA_001870995.2 of Chitinophaga sp. CB10. Classification (GTDB taxonomy): domain Bacteria; phylum Bacteroidota; class Bacteroidia; order Chitinophagales; family Chitinophagaceae; genus Chitinophaga. Next base: position 55,802 of record MLAV02000022.1, on the reverse strand, counting down.
GAACATTAACGTGAACATCAACCAGGGCTCCCTGAGTAACTGGGCTGCAGGGGGCGACAACTTTTCCTTTTCGCTGGGGTCCACCATTTTTGCGTGGGCTAATTATAAAAATGGGCGGAGAGAATGGAGTAACGTGGCAGACCTGGCCTACGGTTATATCAATACCACCAGTTTGGGCAGCCGTAAGAGTGACGACCGCATTGACCTGACCTCCAAATATGGCTATGATATTGGCAGAAACTGGTTTGTAAGCGGGCTGGTGAACCTCAGGACCCAGTTTACCGACGGTTACCTGTACCCATCTGATACCACGCCGCAGTTTAACTCTACGTTTTTTTCCCCTGCCTATGTGCTGGTATCTCCGGGTTTTGATTACAAGCCCAATAAGGACTTTTCCCTCTTCCTTTCTCCCATTACGGCCCGTTTCGTAGTGGTGATGGACCAATACCTGTCCAGAATGGGTGCTTTTGGCGTGGATTCAGGCAAACACATGAAATATGAGATGGGTGCTTATCTCTCTGCCAATTATATTAAAACATTTGCAAAGAATATGACATATAAGGGCCGGTTAGACCTTTTCTCCGACTACCGGCATAACCCGCAGAATGTGGATATGTTCTTAACCAACGCATTGGAACTGAAGGTGAACAAGTGGATTTCCGCCCTGCTTACGCTGGACATGATCTATGACGATGACACCAAGATCAAGGACAGCAAAACCGGCGTGGAAGGGGCCCGACTGCAGATCAAGCAGGTAATCGGGATCGGGTTTACGGCGAAGTTTTGATTAGCGGGAATTTTGTTATTTTTGATATATGCAGGGGCTGAATTTTCAGCCCCTGCGATAATTAAACAGATACCGTGGCTGAACAATCTACCTACAAAATAGTACTACCGCAGTTCGAAGGACCGTTTGACCTGTTGTTGTTTTTCATCGAGCGCGATGAACTGGATATTTACAATATCCCCATCAACAAGCTGACGCAGGACTTCCTGGATTATATCCATCATATTGAGTCGCTCAATATTGAACTGGCGAGTGAGTTCATCCTGTTTGTATCCACGCTGATGCGTATCAAAGCCAAGATGCTTTTGCCGCGCAAGGAGCTGGATGAGCAGGGGAACGAGATTGATCCGCGACTGGAGCTGATTGATAAGATCCTGGAATACAAGCGTTACAAGCAGGCGGCCATGGAACTGGCTGAAATGGAGGCGGAGCGGCTGCTGGCGGTGAAGCGCGGAAATATCCAGAAGGAGCTCGCTGAAATCGGCGAGGCTACCAGCGAGGGCACAGAAGTGCAGACGCTTACCCTTTTCAAACTGGCGAAAACGTTTGAAAAGGTGATGCAGCGTATGAAAGAGCGGGATAACAAGCCCCAGCACGTGGTGTACAAGTACGATTATACCATGGAAGGTTCCAGGATGTACATGGAGGAGCTGGCCCGCGCTGAAAGGACTTTATCTTTTGAAAAAATCTTTGATCACTGTAAAGACAGGGTGCATGCCATCTTCCTCTTCCTCAGTATGCTGGAACTGGTACAGATGAAGCATTTGGGCATTATGGTGGGCGAAGGCAGAAATAACTTTATTATTGAATACATAGATCCTTCCGACAGGGAGGAAGAACCTGCAGGAGTAGTAATCGATGGCTGAGAAACGTGGTAATATTGAAATTGTGTCCTTACCGGATTATGCGCATACCAATCCTACTTTTATCGTATCCGGATTGTGCGAGTTGGGAAATACTTTTTTCCAGCAGATAGGCGTGCCGCACCGGCATGATTTCTACACCATTTATTGGATCAAAAGCGGAAAGCTCACCCAGACGATTGATTCGGTAGTGCATGAGGTGAAGGAAAATACCCTGTTCTTCCTGGCGCCGGGCCAGGTGCACAACATCCGGTCCAGCGAGAAGATTGAAGGCTATATGATCGCCTTCCAGGATGCTTTTATGTGCCTGCGGGATCAGTCGCAGGTCTCCGCCATTAAATCCAGCCTGTTTTTCAATAACCAGTTTAGCTCCATCATCCGGCTTAACGAAGAAGAATCAAAGGATTTTGAAGCGGTAATCAGCCTGATGATGAAGGAACTGAGTCTGCAGGAGCCTGATTATGATACCGCCCTGCATGGCCTGCTCCGTTATTTCCTGGTACTGGCTTCCCGGGTGAAAGGGGAAAGCGTTATTTCCACACCGGAGCAAACCAGTGCGCACAACAGCTCTATCTTCCTGAATTTCAAGAATTTAATTGAGGAGAAGTATGTAGAGCTGAAAAATGTTTCGGATTACGCTAATTTATTATATATCAAGCCGGTGCTGCTGAATGAAATCAGCAAGCAATTATCCGGGATTACCGCCGGGGAGCATATCCGTAACCGGGTGATCCTGGAAGCCCAGCGCTATTTGCATTTTACGGATCTTACCGCGAAGGAGATTGCGTATAAGCTGGGGTTTGAAGACCCGCATTATTTCAGCCGGTTTTTTAAGAAGTACACGAACCAGAGTCCTTCCGAGTTTAAGGAGGCGTCGAGGGCGGTGAATCCGGCGGAATAACCACAAAAACCCCAGGCTTTTTACCTATTCATATCACCTCCCCGGGAACCTCCCCCAAAAAAAGTCCATTACTCCCTGAGTTTTATCCATTTTACATCGATGTTGCAACACGTAATTTTGTATCGTCTTAACAGGAGGACAATATGAAAACAGTAAAACATGTAACAGACATTTATAAAGCACCTGCCCCTCACATGGTAGGCGATGGTTTCAGGGTACACAGCGTACTGCCCGGAGGTACCAGGAATGAAGGTAACCGCGTAAGCCCGTTCATCTTAATGGACTACGGCGCGCCTGCCTACTTCCCTCCCACCAACAGGCCCCGCGGTGTGGACCAACACCCGCACAAAGGGTTTGAAACCGTTACAGTGGTGTACCAGGGAGCCCTGGAACACCGCGACTCCACCGGCAGCTACGGTAAACTGGCGCCCGGCGATGTGCAGTGGATGACTGCCGCAAATGGCATCGTACACGAAGAAAAACATGAAACAGCCTTCAGCAAACAAGGCGGAAAGGTAGAAATGGCGCAGCTCTGGGTAAACCTGCCTAAAGCGTATAAATCTGAGCAGCCGCATTACCAGAACCTGACCAAAGCGGAAATCCCCGTTGTACAGCTGTCCGGCAACAGCTACCTGCGTGTGATCGCCGGTGAATTCAACGGCCAGAAAGGCGCTGCCAGCACCTACTCCCCGGTAAACGTACTGGACGTGCAGTTGAAAAAAGGCGATACCGTAACGGCTGCCTTCCCTGCGCATTTTAACACCATGGCAGTGATCATGCACGGACAGGCTGATTTTGACGGAACAACCGGCACTGCAGTAGAAACGCTCTTCTTCGATAAAAATGGTACCGACATTACCATCACCGCCCTGGAAGACGCTTCCATCCTGCTGCTTAGCGGCGAACCTATTGATGAGCCGATCTTCGCATATGGCCCGTTTGTGATGAATAATGAAGAGGAAATCGTCCAGGCCATCGAAGACTATAACGCCGGAAAGATGGGATTCCTGTAATACAGCATTAATATCTCCCGAAAAAATAAAAAAACAATTTATAACACACAAAAACACAGTATATGACAACCTGGAAAATAGATCCTACTCACAGCGACGTTCAATTCAAAGTGAAACACCTGATGATCACTACCGTTACCGGACAGTTCGGCGCTTTCGATGCTACCATGCAAACAGATGGCAGTGATTTCTCCAATGCGAAAATCACTTTCGAAGCGGACGTTAACAGCATCACTACGCAGAATGCGCAGCGCGATCAGCACCTGCTGCAGAGCGACTTCTTTGAAGCGGAAAAGTATCCTAAACTGAAATTCGTTTCCACTGAAGTGAAAAAAGTAGATGATGAAAACTATAAACTGATCGGCGACCTCACCATCCGCGACAATACCCGTCCGGTGGAACTGAAAGTGGAATTTGGCGGCGAAGTGGTGGATCCATGGGGTCAGACTAAAGCAGGTTTTGAACTCAGCGGTAAAATCAACCGTAAAGATTTCGGCCTCACTTTCCATGCAGTTACGGAAACCGGCGGCGTAATGCTGAGCGATGAAGTAAAACTGCTGGCGAGCGTTCAAATGGTAAAACAGCAATAATAAAAAAGTACATAAGCAACCGGAAGAATTCGCAGAAACGGACTATATACCGACAGACTGGAACAGAAAAGGGCTTTCATGCATTATTATGTATGGAAGCCCTTTTTAGCTTCCGGTAAAATCCGGAATTAATTTGTAATTTGGCGGCCTACACTGCTATTTTCACCGCAAAAAGTAAAATATCAAACATGAAAAGATTTGCATCTGCCAATTGGCAAGGAACAGGTAAAGAAGGTAAAGGTACGCTGACTTCCCAGGCCGGCGCCCTCAATAACACGCCATATTCTTTCAGCAGCCGCTTCGAAGATGGCGCAGGTACCAACCCTGAAGAACTGATTGCAGCTGCCCATGCAGGCTGCTTTACCATGAAACTGAGCTTCATCATTTCCGGTGCTGGTCTGACTCCTGGTAACATCGATACCAAATGCACCATTACCTTCGAAAATGGCGCTATCGTGGAAAGCCACCTGGATGTGAAAGCAAGCGTACCAGGCCTGGATGCAGAAAAATTTGCTGAGTTCGCAAAAGATGCGGAAGCAAACTGCCCTATCTCCAAACTGCTGAATACTAAAATTACCATGGACGCTGCTTTAGTGTAAGCGTACCCGTAATAAGGCATAGAGAGGCTGCACTGCGCGGCCTCTTTCTTTTTTACGGCCATGGTAAAATGTCCACCCTTTACCGCTTATAATCCATTCTGTTGCGGCGCCGTATGTACGATATTTGTATCGTAAACATCAAAGGAGCAATTATGGAAAAGATCATACATCGTGCGGCAGACAGGGGATTCGCAGATCACGGCTGGCTCAAATCCCATCATACCTTCAGCTTCGCCAATTATTACAATCCGGAAACCATTCACTTCGGCGCGCTGCGCGTGCTGAACGACGATGAGGTGAAAGGCGGCATGGGCTTCGGCGCACACCCCCACGATAATATGGAAATCGTGTCCATCGTACTGGATGGCGCACTCGCACATAAAGACAACACAGGAAGAGATAAAATCATCAATAAAAACGATGTGCAGATCATGAGCGCCGGCGCCGGCATTGTGCATTCGGAATTTAACGCGTCCAAAACGGCGCCGGTTAGTTTCCTGCAGATATGGGTGTTCCCCAAATACCGCAATGTGCCGCCGCGCTACGATCAGCAGACGTTTGACCCTGGCCAGCGCCATAACCGGTGGCAGGTAGTAGTATCTCCGGAACAGGAAGAAGGAAAATTATGGCTCAACCAGGACGCCTGGTTTTCCCTGGGAAATTTTGACGCAGGTCAGCAGCTTACTATCACGCCAAAGCAGCAGGGGCAAGGATCCTACCTGTTCCTGATCAGCGGTGAAGCAAAGGTGGGCGATGAAATATTACACGAAAGGGATGGTATAGGCGTATCCGCATATGAGCAGCTACACATCGAAGTAAACAAAGCGGCAGAGTTTTTGTTAATAGATGTGCCAATGCTGCAATAATATTTAATACTATATACTAACCCATTCATTAGAGGGCGGCCGCTTACCGGTCGCCCTTTTTATTTCCTTTCTCTGCAATGAATTTATATTTTAGTCGCATGAAGCAAACCACCCTGTTGCTGCTGGCTGGCTTATTTGCGGCGCTGGCCACATCAGCAAAGAACAATGATAAGAAAGATACTGTTGCCGCATGCAGCAGTTGTATCGTAGCCGCAGAGCAATCCCAGCACCGGATCATCATCGCAGATACCCGCACCGGCGCCATCGTTTGGGAGTGGAAACCGGAGCATTCCAATGTACGCCCGTCCGACGTGAAGTGGTTCAGCAACCCCAGCGAAGCAAAGATGGTGTACGACCGTAAATACGTACTCATGACGGCCTCTGGTGGCGGCGTGGCGCTGATACGCGTGGCGGACCGGAAAACGGTATTTTATGCCTATGCCGGCGGCAATACCCATTCCGCAGAATTGCTGCCGGATGGTAATATCGTGAGCGCTTCCAGTACCGGCAACTTCCTCACGGTGTTCAGAACGGACACTACGCATTTTCCTGAAAATGTCTACGCCAAAAAGATATGGGCGCATTTTGCGCATAACGTAGTATGGGACGCTGCCGGCAAAAAACTCTACAGCGCTGCCATGGATTCCATGCTGGTGTTTTCCTACAACAATAATTGCGAGGCGCCCGATTTACAACTGAAAACCCGTGTAAAACTGCCCGGCACGGAGGCGCATGACCTCTATCCCGTGTATGGCAAACGGTTACTATGGCTGAGTAACCTTACCAATGTGTGGTATTTCGATTTGAAAACCCTGAAAACACTGCCTGCCAGGAACATTATCCAGCAGAATGTAAAGAGCGTTTCCTCCGGCCCCGGCGGACTGCCAACCATCTGCGCATTGCCAAAGGAATCCTGGTGGACGGACGAGGTCATTGACGCCAATGGCCATACCGTTTTTCTGCAAAAAGGATTAAAAATCTATAAGGCCAGATGGGTGTTACCGGATTTGTTTAGCAATCCTGACAAAAAAGATTTTAGATATTGTAAAAAATAAATGCCGGGCAGGAGCAGTGCCACGTATGGAGCGGTGGCGCTGCTGGCCTATGCCATCGCTAAAATGCAGCCCTAATGCATTGCCTGAACAGACATTTCAGCTATTTTGGCTACCTTCGTTGAAAGACAATTAATCCTATGCTGCTGGCAACAGATCTTGACGGTACCTTCCTCGGAGGTACAGATGCGGACAGAACATTACTGTATAATATCATTCGGGAAAACGAAAATTTACGATTAGTATTTGTAACCGGCAGAGGAGTAAACAGTGTATTGGAACTACTGGAGCAGTCCCCATTGCCTTTGCCCAGGCCGGAATACATCATTTGCGATGTAGGCGCCACCGTTACCCATCTTGATTCTATGGAAATGGTAGCGCCAATACAATCCGGCATTGCGGCCCTATGGCCCGGCGATCACGTGCGGGAAAGGATGGCAGTGGTAAATGGGCTCATTCACCAGGAAGCGCATCAGCAATTCCGTTGCTCCTACCGCTACGATGCAGGAACCGACATCGCGCATGCCAGGGCTATTTCCAGCGCTTTATCCTGCGATATGATGCTCTCCGACGGCCAGTACCTGGATGTGATGCCCAAAGGCGTAAATAAAGGCTATACGCTGCTGAAATTGTTGGCGCACCTGGGCATCCCGGAGGAGGAAGTGCTGGTGGCAGGCGATACCATGAACGATTTCGCCATGTTTGAAACCGGCATCAGGGGCGTGGTGGTAGCGGGCGCAGAGGAAGAGCTGGTGACAATGACCGCGCATATGCCGCATGTATTGCATGCAAAGCAGGAAGGCGCCGGCGGCATCCTCGAAGCCATGAAAAAGCACCGCGCTTTCGCAGGATTAGTTGAAAATCTGTTGGTAAAATAGTGTATTAAGCTGTTATCAGTTAATCATCATAAAGTATGTAACTTAGGACTAGCATACGTGCGTAGTAACAAAAGTCTGGTGTAATCTGTTAATTGGATAATGGAATGTTTAGCTGATAAGTATTATTCAGTCATCATTAAATTTAATCCATCATGGGTACAACCACGCAACCAACTGAACTGCATGAGCAGATTAACTCCTGGAAGGAAGCAGTAAAAGGAGTAAAGGAAGAAGTAGGGCTGATGCGGGAAAGACTGGAACAGATCGCATTAAGTAAGGCGCCTAAGGATATCATGCACCGGGTTGAGCACTTCGAAAACCGGTTATTAAGGCAGCGGGAAGTTGCCGATGAAATGTTCCACGATATTAAACAGTGTGCAAAACATATGTCGGATGCGCCTGCCCAGGTACACCACGATGACCGTCCGATCGATAACTACGAAACCTTGCAGGACCGGATGGAAACTTTCCAGAAACTTTACGGGGAGCTAAAAAGCGAGTTTAATCATTTCATGACAAGCCACGGTTAGCGGAATCGTCATTGAGCTGCCGGGCTTTCGCTTCAATTTTATGAATGATTTCATCCAGTTGCAGGGTGGACTGTTGTAACCATTCCATCAACTGGGCATTGAGTTCGACATTCTTATTCTCCTTGTCGAACAACTGTGCGATGCTCAGGATGGAAACGACCGGCCTGCGGATTTCATGGGAATTGATCCATGAAATCTCTTTCAGGGTTTGGTTCTGCTCTTCCAGCCGCCGCGCCTGGCGTACGTGCTGGTCAATATCCTGCATGATCCCGATCATGCGGACGGCCATGTGGCCTTCATAGGAAATATTCGCCCTGTCTGAAATGTACTTATAACTGCCATCGGCGCAACGGAAGCGATATTCGGCGGACCAATAGCGCTCGTTGGCCAGCAGCGTATTTTCCAGCGAGTTCATGACCATGGGTTTATCATCCGGATGGATGTTATTTTTCCACCATTGAAGTACTTCCGTGTACTTGTCGTGGTCGTACCGGAATATGCTGGTAAGGCCATGGTTCCATGCAATGGCGCCGGTGATGAGGTTCCTGTCATACACCGCATCGTTGGTGGCCTGTGCCAGCAGCTCATAACGAACTCCTTCCGCAGAGGCGCGCTGGGTAGCCCTTACCTGGTCGTCCACATCCTTAGCCATAATGAACCTCGCATCTTTACCGCGGTAGGTGACGGAGTGCGCGTAAATCTCCGCGAAGAAGTCGGTCCCGTCTTTCTTCCGGTGTTTCCAGATGCCGCGGTATTCCACGCCGTTGCAGCGCTCTTCGATATTGCGCATGAGATACGGAATCTCATCCGAGTTGCGTATATTCTTTAACGTTAGATTGTAAAATTCCTTGCGGGTGTAGCCATATTTGCTGATGGCAGCGTTGTTTACCGACATGAAGCGGAGGGTGTTCTTGTCGTAAATCCACATGGGAATGGGATGGTCGTAGAAGAGCCGTTCGTATTGCAGACTATGGTTCGATCTGCGTATAGTCAATACCGTGAGTGCAATTATAGCTGCAATGAGCAGTAATTCATTACAGAGCAGCAGGTATTGAAAATGAACTGCTATATTTTGTGTGCCAGACTGAGCTGCTATCAGGAAGTATCCGTTGATACATGCTACAATAAACAACAGGCACACTATGACAATCTTTAGCGGAGCCTTTTGCATTCCTGAAGTTCATTAATTTTTCACAAATAACCGCTTATCCCATCAGATATTTTTATAATTCCAATTCAGCGGGCCCATCCTTTACATAGCCGGTGCAGGTAAGCACGAGGCCCTGTTGGAGTTCTTTATCCGTCAGCACTTCGTTGACGGACATCCAGATGTTGCCTTTGGTACAGCTGGCGGTGCAGGAGCCGCAAACTCCGCCTTTGCAGCTGTAGGGCAGCGCGATGCCCTGTTCCAGCGCATATTGCAGGATGGGTTCATTACCGGGGATGTCCAGTTGATACTCCTCTCCTTTTACGCGTATGGTAAGCGCACGCGGGGAAGCGTCGTCCGGGATGCCTGTTTTTTCGATTTTGGCGGCGGTATTTACTACGAAATTCTCTTTATGGAGCTGCCCCTCGTCGAAGCCGATGAAGGTCAGGGTCATAATGATCATGCGCATATAATCGAATGGGCCGCAGAGGAAGAACTGCGCGTCCGCCGGTTTATAACGGAGGTGGTCCTTTACCAGCATTTCCAGCAGGGTATTGCTGAGGCGGCGGTAGGCATGGTGTACATCCGGATCGTTGCTATAGAGGTGGATGACCTGGAGTTGTTGGGGGAATTGCTGTTCCAGGGCCTGTATCTGCCGGAGGAAGATCGTTCTTTCGGGCGAGGAGTTGCTGTAAACGAGTTTGATGTGCGCAGTTGGTTCCGTATGCAGGAAATGGCGCATGATGGCGTACACGGGCGAGATGCCGCTACCGGCGGCAAATAGGAAAATATCCCGCGGGTGGGGGCTGGCCGGGCCGGGGGTAAAGCGGCCGGTGGGTTCGAGGGCAGTTACAATCGTTCCTGTTTGCCAGTGTTGAAGGATATGCCGGGAGATTTCCCCGTTTTCTTTTCTTCTGACGGTGACGGCCAGGTGTGCATCCAGGCCGGGGGTAGTGCAGATGGAATAAGACCTGCGGTGTTCCACCCCGTGGAGGTTTACCAGGAAGGTGAGAAATTGGCCGGGCAGGTAGTCGATCTTTTCTGCGGCTACATTTTCCAGCGTGTAGGTGCGGGTGTCTTCGGTTTCCCTGGTGATGGCGGTGATGCGTAGTTGCAAATACATGGGTTTGCCGGGTAAAAAAAGAGTTACAGGCAGGGCCTGTAACTCCGGTATAAAAAATATTTGGTGAGAGGCGATTAAGCCGTCACGGTGATTTTGCTTTTCATCATTTCACGTACCGCGCGGGCAATGCCGGCGGCGTCATAGCCGCATTCCCGGAAGAGTTCTTCCGGTTTTCCGTGTTCCACGATCCTGTCCGGTACGCCAAGCATACGCAGTTCAGCCTTGTAGTTATGGCGGGCCATGAACTCAAGGATGGCGCTGCCGAAGCCGCCGGTGATAGTACCGTCTTCGATGGTGATCACTTTATCGTAGTTGGTGAACACTTCGTGGAGCATGGCTTCGTCGAGCGGTTTCACGAAGCGCATATCGTAATGCGCCGGTTGCAGGCCGTCGGCCAGGAGTTCGCGGATAGCTTCCGTAGCGAAGTTACCGGGGTGGCCGAGGGAGAGGATAGCGATATCCTTACCATCGCGGAGTTTGCGGCCGGTGCCGGGCTTAATGGCTTTGAAAGGCGTGCGCCATTCAGGCATAACGCCCTGGCCGCGTGGGTAGCGGATCACGTAAGGCATGTTGTTATCCGGTAATTGCGCGCTGTACATGAGGTTGCGGAGTTCTTCCTCGTTCATGGGGGCGCTGATAATTACGTTCGGGATACTGCGCATATAGGCAATATCATACACGCCGTGGTGGGTAGGTCCGTCTTCCCCAACGAGTCCTGCTCTGTCGAGGCAGAAGATAACCGGCAGTTTCTGGATGCATACATCGTGAACCGCCTGGTCAAAGGCGCGTTGGAAGAAGGAGGAATAGATGTTACAGAATACGCGCATACCCTGGGTTGCCATACCGGCGGAGAGGGTAACGGCGTGTTGTTCGCAGATACCTACATCGAATGCGCGGTCCGGCATTTTTTCCATCATGAATTTGAGGGAGGAGCCGGAAGGCATGGCGGGTGTGATACCGAGTATTTTATCGTTCTTTTCAGCCAGTTCAATGATGGTATGGCCGAAAACATCCTGGTATTTGGGAGGCTGCGGCCTGTCAGGCACTTTTTTGAAGATTTCGCCGGTGATTTTATCAAACAGGCCCGGCGCATGCCAGGTGGTCTGGTCCTTTTCTGCCAGGGCATAGCCTTTACCTTTGGTGGTAACGATATGCAGCAGTTTAGGGCCGGGGATATCCTTGAGATCCTGCAGGGTATCGGCCAGCTTGGTGATATTGTGGCCATCGATAGGACCGAAATACCGCATGCCGAAGGATTCGAACAGGTTGCTGGACTTGGATACCACGCCTTTGAGGCTGGCTTCCAGTTTGGAGGCCATTTCGCGGGTGAACTTCTTCCCTACCGGCAGTTTGCCCAGGAGGTTCCAGACGTCGTCCCGGAGTTTGTTGTAGGTAGGAGAAGTGGTGATATCGGTCAGGTATTCTTTAAGTGCGCCTACGTTGGGGTCGATGGACATGCAGTTATCGTTGAGGATAATCAGCACGTTTGCATTGGCAACGCCGGCGTGGTTGAGCGCTTCGAAGGCCATTCCGGCGGTCATGGCGCCATCGCCGATAACGGCGATATGCTGGCGGTCGAACTCCCCTTTGTAGTGGGAAGCCATTGCCATACCGAGGGCTGCGGAAATGGAGGTGGAGGAGTGCCCTACACCGAAAGTATCGTATTCGCTTTCGTCTCTTTTAGGAAAACCGCTGATGCCTTTGTATTTCCTGTTGGTAGGGAATACATCCCGCCTTCCGGTGAGGATCTTATGGCCGTAAGCCTGGTGGCCTACGTCCCACACGAGTTGATCGTAAGGCGTATTAAATACGTAATGCAGTGCCACTGTCAGTTCCACCACTCCCAGGCTGGCAGCAAAATGGCCGCCATGCACGCTTACAACGTCAATGATGTATTGACGGAGTTCTTCACAAACCTGGTGAAGCTGTTCCTTGCTTAACTTTCTCAGATCAGCAGGATTCTGTATTTGGCTCAACAGTTGACCAGCCGTAATATTCATAATAATGGCTCAGGGTTTTTATTAAAGAACAAAAATACGTAAAAAAGCGGTTCTGGTTGACGGTTTGTTGACAAGCTGATAGTTTCCTAAATTTACGGAACTTGGGTGAAATTGCCGCATCAGGCTTTAGGACCTGCCATCCGAACCAGTTAACCATGCTACGGGCCATTGGTAACAATTAGGTTTTAAGCTGGACCCCCGAAAAGTATATTTGGCTATACGGGAAGTACACGAACTTATATAAATGTTTAAGCATATTTCGAAATATTGGTTATGCCAGGTCTTAGGGTGGTCAGCGTATTTTCTGTTAAATACCTATGCTGCTCAGGGGAAGACGACGGAAATCTATTTTCAGCGCTTATTTACGATTATGCTGGCGGGGTTGGTGGCCACTCATGTATTCCGGTTACTGATCCGGAGGCTGGACTGGCAGTCGTACCCGCAGAATAAACAGTTGCTCGTGTTCTTTGCGATGCTGATTGGCTCCGGCTCGCTGATGTATGCCGTGTATTACCTGGCGGTGCTGTATGTATTGCGGGACGAGGTGACGGATATACTGGCGGGGTTAATGACCTTTTACCTGATCCTGGCGCCCTGGTGGGGGATTTATTTCCTGTATCACTATGTGGAAAAGCTCAGGATAGAGCAGTTGGATCAGCTGACTTTGCGGGCTACGGTGAAGGAGCTGGAGCTGAAAACGATCAAGGCGCAGCTGAATCCGCATTTCATATTCAATGCCTTAAACAGTATAAGGGCGCTGGTGGATGAGAATCCCCAGCGGGCCAGGACGGCGATCACGGAGCTGTCCAACATCCTTCGCAGCTCCATGGCGGCGGAGAAGTCGGAAACGGTGAGCCTGGAAAAAGAGCTGAATATTGTAAAGGATTACCTGGCCCTGGAAACGATCCGGTTTGAGGAGCGATTGCAGGTAAGCTACGATATTGATCCGGACACGCTGAGCTTGCAGGTGCCGCCGATGATGTTGCAAACTTTGGTGGAAAATGCCATAAAACACGGGATTTCGAAAGAAATCAGCGGCGGATACGTCTATATCAGTTCCAAATTGAAGGGTTTACAGCATGAAATCATGATTGAAAACACCGGTCAGTTTGTGGAAAAGTCCAAAAACGGGCATGGTTTTGGGCTCGAAAGTACCCGTCAGCGACTGAGTTTGCTATTCGGCAACCGGGCTTCCTTTGAGATCCGGAATAAGAGCGGGGACCTGGTGGAGGCCAAGGTCGTGATGCCGATATTGTAACTTAACTTTAGGAATAAACCGCTGTAGCTGGAGTGATCCGGGTACGGCATATTTGTATTAAAAAAATTATTCATCAACCAAACTTCATATTGCCAATGAAAAAAGCATTGATAATTGATGATGAACGCCTGGCCAGGAGTGAGTTAAAAAAGCTGCTTGCTGACCATCCGGAGATTGTTGTGGTAGGAGAAGCCGTGAATGCGAAGGATGGTATCGAGAAGATTGAAACATTGCATCCTGACCTGTTGTTCCTCGACATACAGATGCCGGATAAGACCGGGTTTGAGTTGCTTGCAGAACTGGAAAAGACGCCACAGGTGATTTTCACGACTGCCTATGATGAATATGCTTTGAAAGCATTTGAGTACAATGCGCTGGACTACCTGCTGAAGCCGGTGGAGCCGAAGCGACTGGCGGATGCTATTCACAAGCTGCATCAGCAGGATGAAAAAGAACGTATGGCGGCCACCGGGGCTGTGCGCACAATGTTGTCCGAGAGCGACCAGGTGTTTGTTAAAGACGGGGATCGCTGCTGGTTTGTAAAGCTCCAGGAAATCCGCCTGTTTGAGAGTGTAGGTAACTACGCCAGGGTGTATTTCGAGGCTAACAAGCCGTTGATCCTGAAATCGCTTAACGCGCTGGAAGAGCGCCTGGATGAGCGGGTATTTTTCCGTGCCAACCGTAAGCATATTGTCAACCTGCGCATGATCGAAAAAATAGACACCTATTTCAACGGTGGGTTATTGCTGGAAATGCGCGGCGGTGAAAAAATTGAAGTAAGCCGCAGACAGGCGGTGAAATTTAAGGAGATGATGAGTCTCTGATCTGATCTAAAGTGTGTTGTAAAAATAAGACGGCATAGACCGTGCTTGTAAAGTTGCTAAACAAAATATTAGGGCTTCCGGTTTCCCGGAGGCCCTTTTTTGCGCCTGCGAAATTTTTTTATTCGCGCAAATTGTTGATTATCCGTTTTTTATGAAAAAGTTTAAAAATTTTTGGCGGTAGTTGTCACGTTTAGGTGTTGAAGTTTGTCTTGTTAGTGTTCACCGACATTAAAACATTAACTATAAAAATTTCAACATCATGGAAGCAAGAATCAAATTTGAAGATGCCAATAAAGGCGCCATGGACGGCCTGTTCAAAACCGGTATGTATGTTAAGAAATCCGGCCTGGATCCGCTGTTGCAGGAACTGATCAAGTTCCGCGCTTCTCAGATCAATGATTGTGCATTTTGTTTGGATATGCATTGGAAAGATGCCATTCATCTCGGGGAGGACCCGCAGCGTTTATATTCCTTAAGCGCCTGGAGGGAGTGCCCTTATTACAGTGAGGCGGAACGCGCTGTGCTGGCCTATACGGAGGAAGCCACTGCCATGAATGTTTCAGACGAAACCTTCAACAACCTGGCAAAACACTTTAGCAAGGCGCAGATTGTGGACATTACCCTGGCGGTGGTGACCATCAATTCCTGGAATATGCTGAACCGTGCGTTCCACACAGTTCCCGGTGGTTATGTAGTAGGCAGTTTAGGATAATGAGCCAACGAAGGGGTTATACTATGTGAAAGGGCTACGGAATCCGTAGCCCTTTCTTATTTGCGTTTTAGATCAGATCTTAATATTATGCTTTTACAGGGGCTGTTACGGAGTGAACAGCATCTGCGAGTTCTTTGATCAGGGAGAGGTCGTTTTCGATGGCGTTACCTACCACGATGATATCCGCGCCGGCTTTGCAATTCAGATAGGCTTTTTCCGCATCGCGGATGCCGCCGCCCACGATGATGGGGGCGCTTACCTGGCTGGCCACTCTGCTGATCATGCTTTCAGAAATGGGGATGCGGGCGCCGCTGCCTGCGTCCATATAAATCACCTTCATGCCCAGCATTTCGCCGGCCATGGCGGTGCACATGGCGATATCTGCCTTATCGGAAGGAATGGGAGTAGCGTTGCTGATGTAGGAAACGGTAGTAGGCGCGCCGCCGTCTATCACCATATAGCCGGTGGAGATGACTTCCAGGCCGCTCTTTTTTACGGCCGCGGCGGATACTACGTGCTGACCTATCAGTAATTCAGGATTACGGCCTGAGATCATGGATAAGTACAACAGCGCATCTGCGTAGCGTGATACCTGCGATGGGCTGCCCGGGAATAGTACAACCGGGATATCGCAACTGGCTTTAAGTTGTTGAACACACTCATCCAAATGATCGGTAATAACAAGGCTGCCGCCAAGGAAGATGTAGTCTACTTTAGCAGCGGTGCATTTAGCGGCCAGCTCAATAATCCCGGAAGGGGTTACCTTGTCAGGATCAATCAATACCGCAAACGCTTTTTCCTTCTTAGCCTTTCTTTCGATGAACGAATTGTATATTTTATTGTACATCAATAGCGCATTGTTCCGGTTGTCGCAAATGTATAATTTTTTTATTAATAACCTACATTGATAAATAAATATGCATGACATTCATTTTTTATTCATGAATAGCATGATAAATAGCTGCATATAAGTAACATATTCCTAATGCGTTTTTTACGGCAAATTTTAAGCCGGAAAACGTCCGGAAAGTCAGGTCTTAAATAACAATTCAGCCCCTGAAAGAGTTTGTGGAATTATCCACAAGTTGTGCAAAATAAATGCGTTGTCCTCCGCGATTAAAAAATTAATTTTAGTAACGCCCACACACAGTAACCAAGTATTGTATAATCCTAATCAATGTACCAGCATGAAAAATCCAGCAAACAGGGAAGCCGGTCTTGAGTTTACACGTCAGTACACCAAGGCGGGCATGAGCCCTTATGAGCAGTTTGAATATGACTTTCGGACTTCTGTTATCAGGAACCCCGGTGGTGATATTGTATTTGAAATGAATAATGTGGAGGTTCCGGTAGGATGGTCGCAGATAGCCACGGATATTCTTGCGCAGAAATATTTTAGAAAAGCAGGCGTACCCCAGCCTGACGGCAGTCTTGGAAGGGAAACGTCCGTAAAGCAGGTCGTACACCGGATGGCTAATTGCTGGCGCGTTTGGGGCGAAAAATACGGGTACTTTGCATCTCCCCGGGATGCCCAGATATTTTATGATGAGCTGGTGTATTGTATGCTGAACCAGGGTTGTGTGCCTAACTCGCCCCAGTGGTTCAACACCGGTTTGTATGAGAGCTACGGTATTAAGGGCAAGCCCCAGGGCCACTATTACGTGGAGCAAAATACAGGGAAACTTGAAAAGTCCACTTCCGCATACGAACGTCCGCAGCCCCATGCCTGCTTTATTCTCAGCGTATCGGACGACCTGGTAAATGACGGCGGCATTATGGACCTCTGGATGCGGGAAGCGCGGATATTCAAATATGGTTCCGGCGTAGGAACGAATTTTTCACAGATCCGCGGGGAGGGTGAAAAGCTCAGTGGCGGCGGTACCAGCAGCGGTTTAATGAGTTTCCTCAAAATCGGGGACCGTGCTGCGGGCGCGATCAAATCCGGCGGAACCACCCGCCGGGCGGCCAAGATGGTTTGCCTGGACCTGGATCATCCGGAGATCATGGATTTCATCAACTGGAAGGTGGAAGAGGAAAAGAAGGTTGGCGCATTGATTGCCGCCGGCTATTCTTCTGATTATGAGGGAGAGGCTTACAGGACGGTATCCGGGCAAAATTCCAATAACTCCGTTCGAATTCCTAATGAGTTTTTCAGGCGTTTGCAGGCAGATACCGACTGGGACCTGATTGCGCGCACTACGGGCAAGCCGGTGAAGTCCGTAAAGGCCCGGGAGCTTTGGGACCAGATTGCCTATGCGGCCTGGCGCTGCGCCGATCCCGGCACGCAGTACGATACTACGATCAACGAGTGGCATACCTGTCCGAAAGGCGGGCGTATCAATGCGTCCAACCCCTGTTCGGAATATATGTTCCTGGATAATACGGCCTGCAACCTGGCCTCTGTAAACCTGCGCCGCTTTTACGATGAAAGCAGCAATTTATTTGATGTGGAGGGTTTTGAATACACCGTGCGGTTATGGACGGTGGTACTGGAAATATCCGTATTGATGGCGCAGTTCCCGTCGAAGGAAGTGGCGCAGCTGAGTTACGATTACCGTACGCTGGGCCTGGGATTTGCGAACCTGGGGTCCATGCTGATGGTGAGCGGCATTGCGTATGACAGCGAGGAGGCCCGGGGGATTGCCGGGGCTATTACGGCCATCATGACGGGCATCGCCTACAAGACCTCCGCGGAGATGGCGGCCCACCTGGGCGCGTTTGCGCGGTACCAGGAAAACAAGGAGGATATGCTGCGGGTGATGCGCAACCACCGTGCGGCGGCCTACGATGCCGTGGATGCCTATGAAGGGCTGGAAATCAAGCCCCAGGGCATCAATGCCATGCATTGCCCGGATTACCTGCTGAAGGCAGCCACCAAGGCATGGGATGAAGCGGTTAAGTTAGGGGAGATCTATGGGTACCGGAATGCACAGGCTACCGTTATCGCTCCAACCGGCACTATCGGGTTGGTCATGGATTGTGATACTACCGGGGTGGAACCTGATTTTGCCCTCGTGAAGTTCAAGAAGCTGTCCGGCGGCGGGTATTTCAAGATTATCAACCAGTCCATTCCTTCTGCGCTGGAGCATTTGGGCTACTCCCCTGCTGAAATCAAAGCGATTGTGGATTACGCCAGGGGTACAGGTTCCTTTGCAGGCGCGCCTTATATCAACCACCAGACGCTGTCCGAGAAAGGTTTTATAGCCGAGGAGCTGAAGAAGCTGGATAATGCCGTTGCTTCCTCTTTTGATATCTCTTTTGTGTTCAATGTGCATACCCTTGGAGAAGAGTGTTTGCAGCGTTTGGGCTATAAGCCGGAAGAATATTTTAACCTGGAGTTCAGCTTACTGCATGCCCTGGGCTTTACTGACGAGGAGATAGAAGCTGCCAACGATTATGTATGCGGCACGATGACCGTGGAAGGGGCGCCGTATCTGAAAGCGGAACATTTGCCGGTATTTGACTGCGCCAATAAATGCGGCAAGACCGGGAAGCGGTATATACATCCGCACGGGCATATCCGCATGATGGCGGCCACCCAACCGTTTATTTCAGGGGCAATTTCCAAAACCATCAATTTACCGCATGAGGCGGAGGTAGCGGAGATTGCGGATGCCTATATGCTCAGTTGGGAGCTGGGGCTGAAAGCCTGCGCGTTGTACCGGGATGGCAGTAAGTTGAGCCAGCCGCTGAGCAATAAGAGTGACAAAAAGAAGAAAGCCGAGGCGCCGGCGGAAGCTTCGCAGATGATCAACCTGGATGAGCTGAGCATTGACGAGCTGCTGGAGGAGGTGAACAAGCGGATGATTGCCAGTAAGGATACCACCCTAAAACGCCAGTTATCCCGGATTGTGGAGCGTAAGACGCTGCCGGTTAAGCGGAGCGGGTTTACCCAGAAGGCGAATGTGGGCGGGCAGACCATCTTTGTGCGTACGGGCGAGTATAACGACGGTACGCTGGGCGAGATCTTCGTGGACCTGGCCAAGGAGGGCTCTACCCTGCGCAGTTTGATGAACTGCTTTGCCATAGCGGTTTCTATTGGGCTGCAGTATGGGGTGCCGCTGGAGGAGTTTGTGGATAAGTTTGTGTTTACCCGGTTTGAGCCGGCGGGTATGGTAGACCATCCGAACATTAAATCAGCCACATCTTTAATAGATTATATATTCCGGGTTTTGGGATATGAGTATTTAGGCCGCACTGACCTGGTGCACGTCCTGGATGGACCGGGGAATACGGGGGAAGAGGAGGAGGACCTCCCTCCTGCCGGGCCGCAATTGTCGAGCATACGGGTGACCGCTGCAGCGCCGCAGCCGGCATCTCCGCATAAGCCTGCGAAGCAGCCAGTTACGGCGGCTCACAAGGGTGAAAATAGTACGCAAGATTACCTGCGGAGCATGCAGAGCGATGCGCCGGCATGTAATACCTGCGGGCATATTACCGTAAGGTCGGGAACTTGTTATAAATGCCTGAATTGCGGCAACAGCATGGGTTGTAGCTGATTCAGTGTTGTAACTCTTGTTAATGATATGTTATTGTGCCTCTAAAATTTCAAAGAAAAATAACATGCACTTACCTTTGTATTCAAATAGGGTTTTCATAGGATAGTAACAAATTGAGGGCGCTTTTCTAGGCGCCCTTTTATTTTTTTAGAGAACACCTGTTTTTGGGGGATTACCCCACTTCTGCTTCCTATCTTTTTGCAGTGTTTATCCGAACCGGAAGACTGCCAATTTCATTTTTATTCTAAAAAGTCGCCTTTTTTTCGCTAAATCGAAAAAACAGCCTTTATTTTTTCTTTTTCGTCAATATTTGGCGCGTTCGCGCCATCATGATATAATTTTTATATATTTGTTATTGTATTAATTTTTATTATGGTTACTGTCCTATGAAAAACCAAATATTCCTACACCGCGTGAATCTTCACGCACTGTAAATGACTCTCGAAAGCAATGGTTCGCCCATTGCTTTTGTTTTTTCATGAAAATGCCCGTTTTTTTGAGTTTTTGCCCAATTTTCCCGAAAAAAATTTTAACATAACTTAATCCCAAAATAAATTGTATTTTTAAGTCCGTAAATTTTGCGCCTTATGAAGAAGCTGTTGTTTATGCTGTTGGTGATTTTGGCCGCAGCCGCATCAGCAAATGCCAACACTGGGTTTAAAGACGGAGGTAACAATGGAGATAAAAACGGTGGTGATAACAACGATAACCGCAATAACTCTAAAACCGTCAACAATAACAAACCACTCCGCGTAGAAGAATTTGTTTTATTGTTTCCCAGGGCTGATGCTCCAGAGCGGGTAGATGAAGCCGAGTTGGAAAAAGCGATTGTGGACCTGTACAAATGGTACCTGCAGAATGAAAGTAAAGTAAATGCCGGCGACTTTCTGAAGTCGAGCGGTAAAGAGCTGCTGTTTCCATTCAAGGTGGATCCAAAGGTGCTGCAACAGTATTTTCTCTTCGTAAAAAAGAATTTTCCCGGCTTCAGCGAGGACGACCTCAGCAACGTGAAACGTCCGCGTAAGAAAGAAGCAGTTACTGTACGTGACGATATGGATAACCCACTATCTATTTCAGTTAACAGATAAACCTGGTGGCATTCGGTAATGCATGTAGAATTTAATTACAATAAAGGCGAGGTGTTGAGTGCATTACGGTACCATTTTATGCATCGTGGCGAAATCAAGGTTTTTCGCAACACCATTATCATCTTCCTGCTGGCTACTTTCGCCGGATATTTCTTCAATCTTGTAACTATCGGGGCCTTAACAGGCATAACCGTCATGATCCTGGTGCTTACCTGGATTTTCTGGTTTTTACTCCCCCTCTCCATTTATAGTCGTGCCGCTACCTTCAAGGACGATATCCGTCTGAAGTTCGAAGACGACGGGATGTTGATTTCCACTGGGTCTTCCTATCATGAACGCGCTATCAGCTGGAACAAGTTTTCCAGGGTGGTGGACACCAAGAAGTTTATTTACCTCTATCGCGACAAGAAGACTTTCTTTTTGATTCCTGCCAGCGCTTTTAACTCCGAAGAGCAGTATGAGGGGTGCGTGCGGTTGCTGAGGGAGAAGATTGAGTAGAACGGGTTATTGCCCGCAGGGAGGGATTTGTTCGGCAGCGTACATTTATGGTTTTCCCAGGCAGCATTTAGATTTCAGGCGTTTTACCCCGAAGCCGGCCCTAAGGAGGCACGGTCAGTCATGGCATATGCAGCCGGACGAAAGCCGGAGGTTCCTATGGAGATACCCGGCGCGGCCTTAGATCTCTCCATAGGATATAAAAAATTTACAATTTAAAATTGTGGAAAACGCTGAAGTGCAGGATGTGGTTCATGGTTTCAGCGCCGGAATTGACCTGTACCAGCTGGTTCATATAGCCGACGTCGACCCGCAGATCGGGCTTGAACTGGTAGCCGATGGCCACCAGGAAGCGGTTTTGATCAAATAGAATATTGTTTATCTCGTTACCCCAGAGATTCAGAAAGATTTCCTCCTGCAAGGCTACATAGGGTGTGGCGGCTTTTTTTTGGAAAGGCAGTACGGTGCGGTTGAAATACCGGGCCCTGTTTCCGTATTTCCAGTCCTCCACGGGCTTAAAGGGAGCGGCGGCATTCGGCTGCCCTACCCAGCGCTGTTCCAGGCGGAAACGGTGCGTCATATCTACCTGGGAAGCCTTGTAGATGTACTGCTGGAAAATGCGGTGTTCCGGCAGCCAGGCGTCCGCGGTGCCGTTGTACGTGGGCACGTAGGCGTATCCCAGGAGGATGTGGTGTTGTTTGTTAAGCGAGTACTGCAGGCCCCCGCGGACCAGGAGCTGCCCTTTGTCGCTGAAGCCGTCCCGCAGGCGGAGCTGCACATCGAAAGGAATTGCGAATTTGCCGTTGAGCTTAGCCGTACCAAAGTACGTGTACCAGTGTTGATAAACGTGCGTCATATCCTGTGCGGTGGCGGTTTGACATAAGAATGCCACCATCAGCAGGCACGAGATTTTTCTAATCATGCTACTAATGAATATAGGTTGCGTTAAAGATATAACATAGGCGCGTATCAGAAAAGCGGGAGCAGATAAACGGAAGCGTGGCCTTTAAATGGGAAACGCCCGGAGCAGCGAGAATGCTGCGTCCGGGCGCTGTTGATTGTAGTTGTGTTAGTTATGCGTTGACTAGTATTTATTATACCAGAGTGGTGTTCCTTTTTTATCCCCACCGATTGCTTCGGCGGCTTTGGTGTAATTGGCCGCGTTTTGCGTGGCTTCAGATACCAGGTAAGTGAGGCGGTAGGGCACCATGGTTACGCTGGGGTCCACGGAGCCGGATACCGGTTTGATGAACAGCGCCTGGCCGCCGGGTTTGGCGAAATGCAGGCGGGTGCGCTCAAACCAGGCCTGGAAGCCTTGCGGATATAACGAGAGCCATTTTTGGGTGCCGATGACGTTGCGCCAGTCGGCCGCATTGTATGGCACGCGGGTGAGATATGCGTTGATGGCCGCATCGGGGATATCCGTTTTGGCAAGCGTGCGCCAGTAGTCGATAGAGGCCCGTACGCCGTTTTCGTAATGGGTTTTGGCATCGCCTACGTTCCAGCCTCTGGCGGCTGCTTCCGCGAGGATGAATTCCACTTCGGAATACGTCATCAGGATACCTGGCATGGTAGCGCTATAGATCTGCGTGCCGGGGAATGAGTATTCGTTGGGCGTTAAGCGGCTGGGGTCGGAGCTGGAAGTACCGTAAGGCATGCCTTTGATGGTATCGGAGTTCCTGGCGGGGCGCGCGTAGATATTCAGCCGCGGATCGCTGACGCTCTTCATGTAATCCGTCAGCGTGGATGTTACAAAGAATTCACTGAGTTCCCTTTCTGATTCGTTGTAAGGGAATTTGTTTGGCGCCACGCTTTGATAGGCGAACTGGGCATTATCGGCGTTGCTAGTAAAGGCATCCTTATAATGCTTTTCGATGAGTTGCTGCGCCAGCTGCGGATTTGCGTCCGCCATGCGGATGCCTATACGCAGCAGCAGGGAGTGGGCCAGTTTTTTCCAGGAACCTACTTTCCCGTTGTAGATGATATCGCCGGAGTTGAAGCTGATCTGGGATTCGTCGAGCAGGGTGATTTGTTGCTCGAGGGAATCTACCAGGGATTTGTAGATAGCCTGCGCATCGTCGTATGCCGGCGTGATATCGGTGGTAACGTTAAATGCCGCGGAATAGGGCACGTTGCCGTAGGTATCCGCCAGGATCTGGAAGATCCATGCTTTCATGATCATGGCGATGGCGTTCTGGTTAGGCACGCCGGTTTTATCGGTTTTGGAATTGTTTTGCTTGATCAGGTCATCCAGGTTGTGGAGGGACTGACTGTACAGGTTATTCCACAGCGCGGCGTTGTTACCTTCATCCAGCTGGAACTGCGCATCGTTGGTGCGGGAGTTGCCGGTCCAGAACTGCGCGTACTGCATGGCGATGTAACCATTTTGGAGACCGCTGTAAAGCATGTCCATAGCGGTTTTCTGCGCGCCGGTAAGCAGGTATTGCGGCTGGGTAGTGGTGGGTTTAGTTGGGTCACGGTTCATTTCGTCCAGCTTTTTACAACCGGAAAAAATCATCGCGCTTACTAACAAGGCTACGCTGCTATATTTAAAAAGTTTGTTTTTCATCTTCACAAAAAATTTAGAATGAAACATTCAGGTTAACACCGAGCGATCTGAGGGAAGGCAATGCGCCGCCTTCAATACCCTGCACATTGGAAGCGGAATTGAGGATGTTGGAAGGATCCACATTTGGCGCGTTTGACTTGATCAGCCAGAGGTTACGGCCGTAGAAAGACAGCCGGGCAGCCTGTGCCTTGATCTTTTTGTACCATGCTTCCGGCAGGTTATAACCGATTTTCACTTCGCGGAGGTAGATGTAGCTGGCGTCGTAGAGGTTAGCTTTACTGATCACGTTACCGCCGTTGAAGTTGAAATGATCCTTGGCGGTGATCACTTTCTCATTAGGTTTGCCATCCTCGGTAACGCCGGGCACTACGATACCGGTTTCGCGGATATTATTGGCTACGGTGCTTTCCAGCAGACCTGACTTTTCCCCGTAGAGGTTGGTGTAGGAGAAGAAGTTGCCGCCTTTCTGGAAATCTACCAGGGCAGAGAGGTAGATACCTTTATAGCTGAAGCTGTTGGTGATACCGCCTACATAGTCCGGATAGGCGTTACCGATAGGTTTGATTTCACTTACCTTATAGTAGCCGGTAGCAGCGTCTACGATGCGGTTACCGTTGGCATCGTACACATAATCCGTACCCATGAGCGTACCCAGGGGCTCTCCTACTTTGGCGACTACGGATACTTTCTGCGTGCGTCTGTCCGTACCGATGGTTAGCATTGGGAGGGACAGGTCGTACTGCGCTACATTCATGTTGAGCAGTTTATTGCGGTTGCGGGCCAGGTTGGCGTTGATATCCCAGCGGAATCCGTTTTTGAGGCGGATCGGGTTGAGGTTCACGCCTATTTCCACTCCCTTGTTCTGCACGCTGCCACCGTTTACGAAAGTGCTGGTATAGCCGGTTGCAGCAGGGATTTGCAATGGCAGCAGCTGATCTTTGGTGGTTTTATCGTAGTAGGTAAAGTCAACGCCTATACGATTATCGAGGAATTTGAGTTCAATACCGGTTTCAAATTCTGAAGTACGTTCAGGCTTGAGGTCCAGGTTATTTTTGGTAGGGTTGAAAGTATTGATCGGGTTGTTACCGAAAGGCTGTACGAACTGGTAGGTATCATACAGGCGGTAAGGATCGGCGTCGTTACCTACGGCTGCCACGCTTCCCCTGATTTTACCGAAGCTGAGCCAGGTCCAGTCTTTCAGCAGGTCGGAGAACACGAAAGACAGGGATGCTGACGGGTAAAAATACTGGTTATTTCCTTTCAGCAGGGTGGAGCTCCAGTCGCTGCGGCCGGTCAGGTCCAGGAACAGTAAGTTTTTGTATCCCAGGTTGGCGGTAGCAAAAACGGAGTTGATTTGTTTTTCGAAGTAGTCATCGATTGGCGTAGCCGGGGACACGCTATTGGCGAGGTTGTACACGCCCGGGGTGATCAGTCCGCCGTTGGTAGAACCGCCGGTGGTAGTCCATTTGCGGTGCATGATATTACCCCCTACGGTAGCGTTGAGGAGGAAGTCCTTCCCGAATTCTTTATGCGCGTTGGCGGTCAGTTCGTAGTTGAGTTCGCGGGAGGTGCGGATACGTTTGATGTAGCCGCCTACGAGGTAGTCTTTCGCCGTTCTTTCTTCTTCGAGTTGGTTATAATCATCCATGTACACGCGGCCGCGGAGGGTGAGCCATTTGGTAGCGTCGAGGTCGAGGCCGGCGTAACCGAACATACGGTTACGGCTATCCGTTTCGTAGTCCATATAGCGGTTCCAGTAAGGGCCGTTGCTGGAGGACATGGTATCGTTGTTCCATGCGCGGCGGTTCCAGGTCATCTGGGAGCCGTCAGGATACTGGTAGATTTTTTCCTTATCCAGTTCCAGCTGGCGTTGGCCGTACATGGTGAACTGGAGGGTGGGGTTAGGGCCGGTGAAGCCGGTACCCGGGCGGCCTTTGGCGCTGAGCGAGCTATAGTTCAACGCTGCGGTGGCGGTGAGGCCTTTGGTTAATTTATAGTTTCCGTTGAAGGAAAGGTTGTTGCGTTTGAGCGTGGAGTTAGGCAGTACGAATTTCTGGTCCATGTTGCCATAGGAGAGGCGGAAAGCGCCTTTATCGTTTGCGCCGCTCATGGCGATATTGTTGGTGATGGTTACACCGGTTTTATAGAAATTCTTTACGTTGTTTGGCTGGGCCACCCATGCGGTGGTTTGGCCGAAGAAAGGATTGTTTTTGTTTTTACCCCATGACCAGTAAGGGCGGATGATCTGGCCTTCCAGCTTAGGTCCCCAGGATTGGTCTTCGTAGTACTGGGGCATGAGGTCGTAGCGTCCTTTACCGTTGTTATCGTCGTAGGTAGCGCTTTGTTCGTTCAGGAATCCTTCCGGGTGTTGGTTATAGTAGAGCGTATCGAAGAGGCCGTTGCCGCCGCCGCCGTACATGTTCTGGTATTTGGGCAGTACATACACCTGGTCCATTTGTGCGTTGAGGGAGTAGGTTACGCCGATACCGCCTTCTGCATCCGGGCGTTTTTTGGTGGAGAGCAGGAGCACGCCGTTTGCGCCGCGGCTGCCGTAGAGGGCAGTAGCAGCAGCGCCTTTGAGCACGGAGATGTTATCGATGTCTTCCGGGTTGATGTCCTGCAGGGGGCTACCGTAGTCGTAACCGCCGCCGCCGTTGAGCTGTCCGCCCTGGTTGGTATTGGTGTTCATGATCGGCACACCGTCTACCACGAAGAAGGCGTTGTTATCCCCGAGGATGGATTTAACGCCGCGGATAGTGATTTTAGAGGAGCCGCCCATGGAGCCGGTGTTGGTATTTACCTGGAGGCCGGGTACTTTACCGCTGAGGGCATTGACGAAGTTGACTTCTTTGGCTTCCTGTACGGAGTTGCCGGTAACTTCGGACATGGCGTATCCGACGCTGCGCGGGTTCTTTTTAATACCGAGTGCGGTTACTACTACTTCGTTGAGCACTTTTTTTCCTGCGCTTACGGGCGAGAGCTGTACGTTGATTTCGCCGCGTTTTGTAACAGGAATTGTTTGTTCGGCAAAGGTAGGAGCGCTAACCAGTATGGTATCGTTGATAGCGGCTTTGATGGTGTAGGTGCCGGCGGGTGTAGATTGTGCTACGGCGCCGGTTTTTTTATTTTTGATCATGGCGCCTGGAATGGCAGTGCCTGCATCATCTTTGATGGTGCCGATCAGGTTAAATTTATTTACTTCTTCCTTAGCGGTTTTTTCGTCGGGAGGAAGGATAAGGCCGGTGTCCTGTTTGGGCTGTGTGGCGGCAGGAGTTTTGGGTTTGGTGGTATCCTGCTGCGATGTGGCAGTGTCCTTTACAGGAGTGGGTTTGGTGGTGTCAGCTTCCTTTACAGGAGCGGGTTTCGTTGTGTCCTTTGCGGTTTTTACAGGAGTAGTATCAGCGGCTGGTTTTACTACTACCGGGGTAGTGGTATCCTTTTGCTGCCGGATATGCAGGTACCCATGCGGGATTGTGTATGCGCTGCTGGAGGTATAGCAGAAAAGGGCATAGCACAGCCCCAACCAGGCTAGTACTTGGCTTCTCATTTTATAATGCACGATTTGGTTACAAAATTTTTAGACGCTAAAAACGGTCTTAGTCGCCTACAGTTATATTGGCATTTGATCTATCAATATAACTATACAATCAAGTGGCCCTCTACAATGGGTTTGAGGGCAAAAAAAATTTTAATTCAGGTTTTTCCGCATTTCAAAGTGAGGTATGCCTACTTCTGTGAATTCGTTTCCAGTGATGGCGTAGCCGAGTTTTTGGTAGAAGCCTGCGGCTTCTTTCCGCGCATGCATCATCAATACTTTAAAACCATCGTTGCGTGCGAGGTCTTCGGCGTAGGAGATGATATCCGAGCCGATACCTTTTCTCTGAACATTGGAGGCTACAGCCATCTGGCGGAGCTGCACCACATTTTCTTCCGTGGAGGAAGGCGTGAGGATACAACAGCCGACTATGGATGTTGAATTGTTTTCAGTGTAGAATGCGCCAATCAGTACATCATTGATTTCCTTTTGCAGATAATCTTCCGAGAATGTTAATCCCAGTGGTTTCCGTAATATTTCATCACGTAAGGCTACCATGTCGTGGTAGTCGCAGCTACCGTACTCGATTATACGAAAATTCAGCATGAGCAATAGTCAGGATGATTAAATGCAGGGATAACCTGTGCAATACGATTTAGTTATGCATGATTCCCTCTGCAAACGATTGTTTACAAATAGCCTGCCAACCGAATTACATGCCAAACTTATTGCTTTCGAAGAAGTTTAGGATGAGATGGTCTACGGAGCGTACTTCGAGCATTTCGTCCTGTATGGTGAGGGCGTTGGGGTGGGTATCGGTGCAGATAATTTTTTTAATGAGGCCGGAGTCTTTAATGCGCTGAAACCCGTTGCCGGCGAAGATGCCGTGGGTGGTGATGACGAATATTTCGCGGGCGCCGGCATCGCGGTAGGCTTCGGCGGCGTGGATGAGGGAGCCGCCGGTGCGGATCATATCATCGTAGATGATTACGGTTTTATCTTTTACATCGGCGCTGATGGCGGTGATGGCGGTTTCTTCGCCGGAGATGCGGCGTTTGAAAACGAAAGCGGCGGGCACGTGGAGGTCGTTGGCGAGGGATTCCACCCATTTGGCGCGGCCGGCGTCTGTGCTGGCGAGGACGAAGGGGGTACCATCTGCCAGTTCCATGGCGGCATCTTTAACAAAATCTTTAGCGTAGAGGTGGGTGGGGCGTACGTTGCTTTCGAAATAGTGTGTAATACCGTCCACATGTAGGTCAATCATGACCACCTGCGTACCCTGTGAGGTGAGGGGCAGGGAGGAAAAGAGTACGGCCCTGGTTTTGGCTTTTACGATTTCCCCGTATTTAACGGCTCTTTCCATGGTGGAGTAGCCGAAATAAGGGATAACGATGGTGATGGCGCAGGCGCCGAGCTGGATGCAACCGCTGGCGAGGTCGTATAATTCCAGGGTTTCCTTATCGTCGATTGTGCCGCCCAACAGGATAACTTCGCGGTTTCGTACATTGGTGAGGATGCGGTGGTAGTGTTCACCATCGGGGAAGTCGCGTATATCTAGCTCGCCGTTTTCCCACTGTGGAACGGAGATAGCGAGGAGCCTGTCTTTTAAGTACTGATAGTGTTGGGTTGCAAAAATGACTTTCTGGGACATAGATAAATTCACTGGATTGAGTGAGGTAAAAATAACTAATAATATATTTATCCGGTTGAGAATTAATAATTTTGTTGCGGGGCACTCACGTATTTAGAAAATTTTAAGATTTGGCGGCAGTCATTTTAACGTTTCTTTTGCGGGTGGAAGTTTAATTTTGGTTGATAACGCAGTTCATGATTCGTTTTTACGCATATATCGGAGCATTATTTCTTTTCTTTTTCATCAACCTGCAGGATACTGTCGCACAAGTTAGATTATCTGGTATGGTGGCGGATCAGGATACTAAAGTGGGGATTCCCTTTGTTTCCATTTTAAATAAGCGGGCAATGACCGGTACGCTCAGTGCCGAGAACGGCCGTTTTTATATTGAGGCCATGCCGGGGGATACGTTGGAATTCTCCATGGTAAGTTATGCTACAAAAGTAATTGTGACCCCGGGTATGAATGCGACGTTTGACGTGCTGATGGCAAAGCGGTTGTATGAGCTGGGGGGCGTGAATGTGCAGGGGAAGAGTCACTATAAGGATTCCCTGGCGATGCGGGCTGAATATGAGCGTTATTTCAACTACAAGAAGCCTGGGGCGATGGATGTGTTAAAGACACTGCCGGCTAACCCTATTACCGCACTTACTTACCTGGTACCCAGCAAAGCGCGGCAGCGTAAGGAGCAGTTTAAAGAGCAGCTGCAGTACTGGGAAAAAGAAAAATTTATCGATTACCGTTATTCCCCTGAAGTGGTGGGCCGGATGACCAAATTGCAAAGTCCGGAGCTGGATTCGTTTATGTATAAGTACCGTCCCTCCTACCAGTTTTTGAACGATGCTTCGGAGTATGATCTGCTGCTGTATATCAAGAATAGTTTTGAGCAGTGGAAAAAGGACAAAGGGGTTTCGGATACGGCGGGCAGCGCGCCTGGGCGTTAGTAGATATACTCCACTAAGAAGGGCACTTTCGCCAGTTTAAGGATGCTGCCATTTTGCAGCTGTACGAGTGATTTACATTCTTTCTCTTCTCCGTCTGATTCTACAAAGGTGCCGAAGGTGGAGCCTACATCAATAACCCAATAATCATTTTTTACGAGTTTGATCATGCAGTGATTCCGGCTGATGCTGGTGTCAGTGAAGATGCTTTGTCCCATTTTTTCGCGGCCGAAGTTGGCGACGC
Organism: Chitinophaga sp. CB10; assembly: GCA_001870995.2. GTDB lineage: Bacteria > Bacteroidota > Bacteroidia > Chitinophagales > Chitinophagaceae > Chitinophaga. The sequence continues at coordinate 25,655 of MLAV02000022.1, read as the reverse complement.
TGAAGAATTTGAGTTCAAAGAACCGGTTGGTGAGTTGATTGGTGAGTCGTAGTCCGATGGGTGCTGTTGATTTTTCCATGATGAGATAGTTGATGGGTAAATATCAGGGAAGGGACTGAATGGAGGTAGCAGTGGGGTTTCTTCCAGATGATGCAGGTCTACTTTTTTAACCTATGAAACCGGGGTAAATAAGTGCCACAGGGATTTTAATTGTTAGTGATAACTCTCTGCTTATCTAGTAGTTATGAGTAGTGACGGGAGATATCCCACACAAGTTGTAATTATGTTTTTTTGTTTGTTTTCTTCCTTTGAATTTATACTTTTGTTCCAGCAGATATCCTAGACCTATTGAAATTTTCAGTTAGCCCGAATAGGATTGTAGTGTTTAATTCTGTGAGAAGTAACTATAATAAAAATTCTATTATCAACTGTGAAATCATTTGCCACCTGGTGGCAACTTTCAGGGAATAAGTATTTGCCAACGTGATGTGATACCACAGGCCAGCGGCTTGTGGGTTCAGAATCCTTTGTCCTATGAAAAAGCATAGTTTAATATTATTACTGTTCGTTGCAAGTAGTTCCTATGCCCAGCAGGTGTATCAGATCCGGGCTGACAGTGCTCCATATATCAACTCTATAATGGCACGGGATGAGCATGGATACGCCTATGCCACTTATTTTAATACTGACGCACCTACAGAGAACGGAGCTAACCTTACACGCCTATTTGGTGGTTATGATAATTTCATCCGGCCGGTAGATGCTACTGCTGTCCGGAAGTTCCTGGGGGTACCTACCGATGGTGAAACCCTGGCCAGCGTGTCAGCACGCGGAGCGACTACAGATTCGGCTATCTGGGTGAAGAATAAGACTACTACTACCAAGGCGACAGTATTAGCGAACGAATTATTTGCCAGGGGTAATTATGGAGCCCAAAGCGATGGTCATCCCTCCTATGGTTTTCACATACCGAATAAATGGGGAATGGCATTATATCTTGCTGATAATGGCCAGTTACGGGTAAGGTCGCATGATGGTGTAGATGGACAATTGTGGCATTCTGGCAATGATGGCGAGACCTCGGGGTTGGATGCGGATTTGCTGAGAGGGCGGTATCCGAATGTGAATGGCGAACCTAATACTATTGCCATGAGGGACCAGGCTGGTAATTTAATTTTCGAAAACGGCATTCCACACAGCGGTGGCTTATACTGGGGGAATCATTCAGATGAATGGAAGATTTTTTTAGAGTCTTCTCAGGATACTCCATCCGGCAATTTGGTATTGAGGTACCGGAAGAAATGTCCACTCCCGGAAGGAATGGGGTAGATCAGGCCAGTACTGTGGGGTTATTAGTTAAGTCCGTCCAGGAGCTCAGCCAAAAAAATGAGGCATTGGAGCAGCGGATTAAAGAGCTGGAAGTCTTAATTAATAAACTATTTAATTGATAAATAGCAGCGCTAATTTATCTCTCAAAAAATAAAACTTCAAATATGATGAATGATGTGAAGCCTTGATAAGTTCGATTTTATCTTATATTCTGTGAAATACAATATGGTATTGTGCATTTAAATAAATGATGAACATTCGTTTTAATGTTGATACGCAATTCCTACATTTGATTTCGAGAATCCTATACCTGAAAGATTGTTTTATTAGTTAGCCCGAACAGGACTTTGTTATAAAGTGAGAACCGTAACCATACTGATATTATCCCTATTATCTATCCTGAGTTCATCAGCGCAGGTGAAGGAGATTCCGGGAGCAAGAAAAGTGATAGATACAATGTGCTATACAGTGCATTCGGATCGTTGTAAAACAATGATCCAGATCCCTGTTGCCTTATATGCGGGACCATTGGGGGATACCCATCTGCCGGCGCTCCGGGAACGAAAACCAGTGGCGTTTTCACCTGTAGTACAACGTATCCCGTTATTACAGGTTCATGGAAATGTTACTTACGATGGATATTATCAATCCAACAGCGATACGCCTTACCTGGAAAAGGATATTTATCAGCATACACTTACGACAAACCTGGATATCACAGTTAAAAATCAATATCCGGTTCACCTGGCGTTTAGTACCAGCAAAGGAAATTCTATGTTATTCCGCAATCTGACCGGTATTAACCTGCGGTATAGCAATCGCGATTTTAAACAACTGTTGCTGGATAAGGCCAGGTCGTGGGATGTTGGTAAGTTGAAGCAACTGCGTGAGGTTGATAGCTTGAAAGCAAGGATGGATGTGGATTGGGCTAAAATAGAACGGCTCAAGGGCTGGTTTACAGCCCCCCGTCAGAAGCAACGAATGGTCGAGGCAAGGGAACATGATTACAACCTGCGGTATCAGGACTCCCTGGCTTTTGACGGGCTGGGACTGAAGAAGCCGACATTTACCAGGCCTTTCATGAAGTTACCTGATAAAAAGGAGATTGTATCTGCCGGGAGGGATAGTGCTGTGGCTTTACTGCGGGAAGAGTTTGCACAAAAGCAAAAGGAACTTGATTCTCTCCAAAAGTTATATACCGGCTTAGAGAAACTATATAATAAAAAGCGGGCAGCACTTGGTAGCAAAAAGGCTTCATTGCTGGAAGCTATCAAAAATAGTAAGAATGATGAAGAGATGTTGACTAGTCTGGCATCCATGAACCTGCCTGATTCTATTTTGCCGCCGGGTTACAAGCTGTTATTATCCATGAAATCTCTGGGGATTGGCCGGACTATGGTTGACTATAGCGAGCTCACCGCCAAGAATATCAGTATCACGGGAGTCCAGGCGGAGTTTAATCCCAGTTGGTATGTAGCATTTGCCACAGGGGCGGTAGATTACCGGTTCCGGGATTATGTTTTGAATGCCAATCGTCCGAAACAGTACCTGAATATCATCCGTTTGGGCGCCGGGCAAAAGGAAGGCAATAATGTAATTGTATCTTTTTATACGGGCAAGAAACAAGTGTATAACTATAACACCAATACGAATGCACAGGCGCCGGATAATAAAATCATGGGGATATCTGTGGAAGGCCGCTGGCAGATCAACCGTAACAATTATCTCGTGGGTGAAGTTGCCAAGAGCTCCCTTCCCTATTATGCCCGTGCAGCCAGCCATCAGAGCCTTGGCGGCAGTATGACGCAGATGGGTCAGCGTTCCAATGAGGCATTTTCAGTTTCAGGATTCAGCTATGTGCCGCGAACAGCGACAAGATTTACAGGTATGTATAAGCTGATGGGGCCGGACTTTCAATCTTTTAGCCTGTATTCCAGCGGTTCTCAGCAGGTAGCCTGGCTGGTGAAAGCTGAACAGCCATTGTTCAGGAAGCAGCTGACTATAACGGGATCGGTTAAACGTAATGCATTTAATAACATTTTTGACAGTACGGGTTATAGCAGTAAAACGATTTTTAAAAGTATTCAGGCGACTTTCCGGAGGCGTAACTGGCCTGTGCTTTCGCTTGGTTATTACCCGAGCAGCCAGCTGATGAAGTTAGCGGAGGATAAGTTTATGGAGAATATGTTTTATACGCTGGTAGGCACTGCCAGTCATAATTATGCCTGCAAGGGTATAAGTATGAATACCATGTTGTCCGCTACCAGGTTTTATAATCGCCAGACTGACAGTAGCTTTGTGTACTTCAATAGCAGCAATTTACAATTTACACAAACTTTGTTTTTGAAATCGCTGACTTTGTCCGGCGGCGCTACACTTTCAGCCAATTTGGATTATGCCTTGTATGGCGCGGATGGTAATGCGCAGTACCGCATTAATAGTTGGTTAGAGGTGGGAGCAGGCATTGTATATAATTATCAAACTGTATATGCGAATAAGCAAATTGGTTATTCAGGCAATACCCGGCTGAATGTGCCAAAAGTGGGGGAGTTTGTATTGATGGCCGACAAAGGATTTGTGCCGGGAGTGAACAAGCAGCTTGTGCCAAATAAAACAGGAAGATTGACCTATACCAAAATATTTTAATATTAGATTATGAAGAGGATCCTATACCTGCTGATTGCGTTTCTTGCGTTACGTGCGGAAGCCCAGGTGACTATTACGCCGCAGTTACCCCCTGCGGGAGTGCTGACAAAAGCCCAATTATGGAATATAGCACTGGTATCCGGCTCGCAAGCACCCATTGGCGTTACCGTTACTGTACGTTTAATGGATGCCACGACCAATCAACCGGTGCTGACAGGTATTACCAGAGAGATTGTTCTGAACAGAGGCGCCCGGCAGTTAAATGCTGCGGATTTTGCACCCATACAATATGAATACCTCTCTCCTTCTGTGGATCGCAGCCCTAATGGGATGTTGCCGGCGGGAAACTACCTGGCTTGTTATAGTTTGATTTTGTCCGATAACAAGCAGCATCAGATGGGAGAAGACTGTATCCCGTTTGTGGTGGAACCGGTGAGTCCGCCGCTGTTGAATATGCCGGAGAATAAGGGCCTGATTGAATCAGACCGGCCGCAGTTTAGCTGGTTACCTCCTACTCCGGCAAATATGTTTAAAGACCTGAACTATGAACTGGTGCTCACCTATGTGCGGGAGGGGCAGTCGCCAGAGGAGGCGGTGCAGCTGAATGCGCCGGTGTACCGGAGAGCGTATATGAAAGATTTGTTTGCGAACTATCCATCCGGAGCAACGGCGCTGGATACGGCGCTGACGTATGCGTGGACGGTGAAGGCGAGGAATGGGACTGTGTTTGCGGCGCAGGCGGAGGTTTGGACGTTTAGGGTGAAGGGGGTTGGTAAGTCAGGGATAGATAACGGCGGCGCCTATGTGCAGTTAAGGAAACAATTGGATGGGGCAGTTATCAATTGTATTGACCAATTGCAATTTGCATACAGCAATGAAACAGGCGAGGCTGCAGTTGATTATGAAGTACTGTCTTTGGAAACGAATAATGTGGTATATAGAAACAAGGTTACCATTCAACCTGGTAACAACAGACTGGATGTTCCCATTGTAAGCATGCCTCAGGTAAAGGCAGGAAAAATATACTTATTCCGTATCAGGAACGCCCGGAATGAGTATTGGCAGATCAAGTTTACCTATACAAAAGAGAAATAATACACATCCCTATACCAATTAATTTAAGTTGAGATGATACTGGCTATAGCTGCAAAAAGAAAGAGAGTAATAGCGTCAACACTTTTGGCATTGATGTATTTTGAAACTATAGTGCCATCCTATGCATTATCCGTAAAAAATACTTTTCCTAATACTGTTGGTAAGGGGGATAAAAAGGAAATAGCTCCTTATATAACGCCTTCCAAGACTTTGGAAAGTAGTGTATTGCCTGTTGCCGTTGATAATGATGGTGGTCCAACCCAGCCTGAAACAGACGCGTTTCATTCAATTGGCACTGATAATATGGTGGATTTGTTTTCAGGGGATTTTCATTACACGATCCCGCTAATTGATGTAGGGGGGTATCCCTTGACATTAGGATATAACAGCGGTATTACTATGGATCAGGAAGCCAGTTGGGTGGGATTAGGATGGAATTTGAATCCGGGGAGCATCACCAGAAATATGCGTGGGTTACCGGATGATTTTGATGGCAGGGACTCTGTGAGTAAGACGCTAAATATGAAACCTAGCACAACGATCGGTGCCAGTGTGGGGTTCAATTCAAAAATCTTCAGTATTCCACTGAAAGTACCTGTAAATATTGGCGTGAAATATAACAACTATAGGGGATGGGGACTTGATGCGGGTGTTAGCTTGTCAGCCAAGGCATATGCGGCCGGTGTGGGCGACTTTACAGGGAAGCTGACTGCAAGTTTGAGTAGTATGGATGGGTTTTCCCTGAATGGTTCATTATCTCTCTTATCACACCAGGAAGCGAAGCAGGATAAAGGTGGTTTTGGTGGCTATTTGTCCTTGGGTTTGCCGTTTTCGAGCCGGGAGGGTATGAAGTCTGTGCAGTATTCTGCCGGTGTCAGTAGCAATATAAAGGCGGATAGGTTACAGAAAGTGCAGCGTGGGATTATGGCAGACGACGGAGGATCAGGATTGGCTTTAACGAGCTCACTGTCTTTCGTTTATCCTTCCTTTACTCCTGAAATACAAATTCCATATACAGTAAATACCTACTCAGGGTCATTTGCTATGGGGCCGGAAGCATTTGGAGCTCATGTGAACTTAAATCTGGCAGGTTATGTCAGCAAGCAGTTCATCGCAAAAGAGGATCAGACAAATATACTCCCTGCTTACGGCTATCTTCATTATGGCGATGTTAACAATAATGAAAACGTATTGCTGGATTTTAACAGGGAGCGAGATATTCCTGCAAGTATGGATTCACGTAGTATTGGGCTGCCCTCCTATACCTATGATGTTTTTTCTATAGCAGGAGAAGGTATCGGTGGAGTATTCAGGCCATACCGGAATGATATCGGTTATGTATATGATCACTATAACAGTACAAGAAATACCTCTTCCTCCGGCTCATTGGATATAGGGGCAGGCGCGCTGGCGAAGATACAGGCCGATCTCGAGCAAGTATATACAAATACCACCAATCGTGCCTGGAAATCCGGCAATCCTACTGCTGGCACTATGACGTTTTCGAACTCCTACCGTGATTATGAAGCAGTATATATGCGAAATCCAGGTGAGATGTCAGTGAATAATCCGCAGTACTTTGAAACGCTGGGCGGGGATGATATCCTTGTGCCGGAATTAACAGGAAACAATACGGCCAATATTCGTACTACGAATAATCTGATTCGCTATAAAGGTGGTGTAAAAAAGCAAACCATCCCTCTTACCAGTGCCAATGTGAAGCGAAACAAGAGAGACAGGCGCTCTCAGGTGATTTCATATTTAACAGCTGAAGAGGCGCAACACGTGGGATTGTCCACTTATATTGAGAACTATGATTTGAATATCTACTCAACAAAATCGTGCGATGATTACCCCCAGGATAACGAGGATCACAAGAATGGGTTTGTGGCCTACATATATAATGAAGGTGGATGGGTACCCAGAAATTTTGCGGGCGTCAGGTTATTTAAAGATATCAATTTTACAAAAATGTCAGACCTTAATAGCCTTACTATTAAGGTACCAGGGTTTATTCCTCCCAATGAGGTCGAAAATACTGTGCAGTTTGGTGATAAGTATCCATGCAGCATCATTTTTAAATCATGGCTGAAAGCGCCTGTGACAGGAGAGTACCTTATCACAAACTATGTTGATGATGAAGTATATATGTCATTTAATGATTCCTTGATAGTGGATACTAAGCTAAATCAGCGTCCGGTAGATACAGTTAGATTGGAGGCAGGTAAATATTACCGGTTAGAGGTTAAGTTCAATAACCACACGACATATGGTAACCTGTTCTTCAAAATGACGTGTAAGGGAACTGATGTCAAGCCGGAGGATTTTTACCTGACAGGCCCACCGGAGTCATATCGATTTGAAGGAAAATATACCCTCGAATCCAGGGTTTCGGGATACAGGAAACCTCATCATATTTCTGAGATTTCTGTATTGAACACGGAAGGACAGCGTTATGTCTATGGTATTCCAGTATATAACTTTAAACAAAAAGACCTGACATTTTCCATCAATAAAAGTGATGGAGACTTAGCTTCCAACACTTCTCAGTATGTCAGGAACCAGGATAATACTGTTAATAATAAAAAAGGCGGTAACAATTATTTTTCGAAAGAAGAAGTACCTGCATATGCCCATAGCTTTTTGCTGACAGGCATTCTTTCCCCAGATTATGTGGATTTAACAGGGGATGGGATAACTCCGGACGACCTGGGTACGGCTATCAAGTTTAATTATACGAAAATCGCCGGCCGTGATTCCGCTTATATGTGGCGTGTTCCATATGATAGTGTGGCCAATTATAATGAAGGGTTCAAGAGTGATGATCGCGATGATAAGGCCAGTTATGTATATGGAGAAAAGGAGTTATGGTATTTGAATTCCATTGTCTCAAAGAATTATGTAGCAGTTTTTCAACTGGGCAGCCGGGAAGATCTTATGGCTATTACTGAAGATGGGCATAAGCTTCCTAATGGCGTGCAGCCCAAAAAGCTGGAAGAAATCAGGCTGTACTCAAAAGCTGAATTTGCTGCAAAGGGGGTAAATGCTACGCCTATTAAGACGGTGCATTTTGAGTACAATTATGAACTTTGCCCGGGAGTTAATAAGCCTGTCCGTACAAATGGTAAGTTGACATTGAAGAAAGTTTGGTTTACGTACAATGGAAATAAAGCTGCAAATGTGGAGAAGGACAAGCGGAATGCTTATGTATTCCATTACAGCAAGAACAATCCCTCCTACGATCATAAGTCATTTGACAGATGGGGTAATTATAAAAATAGTGCCGATAATCCCAATGGATTGTTGAATTCAGAGTATCCTTATGCTTTGCAGGACAGCGCAGTAATGGCCTCAAATGCAGCCGCATGGGCACTTGATTCAATTAAGCTGCCGAACGGTGGCCGTCTGAAGATAAATTATGAAAGCGATGATTATGCATATGTGCAAAACCGTAAGGCAGCTGTGATGACTGCCATTGCTGGCCTTTCGAGCCAGGTGCCGCAATCTCTTTCAGATTTAAAAAATCACCTTTATGAAACATTTTCCGGTACTTCCAGCGATAACCTGTACGTGTCCTTTCATGTGTCAAAACCGGTAAAATCGAAGGAGGATATTCAGAACTATTATTTAAGAAATATCAATGATACCATGTTTTTCCGCTTGAATGTAAAAGTTCCCGGAGATAACCATGGAGAAGGATACGAGTATATTCCCTGCTATGGATTCCTTGAGCCAGGTAGCTATGGGTATTATAATAATGGTAACACTATTTATGTGAAGTTAAGGTCTGTAGATATAGATGGAGATGAGGGCGGGAGATTCAGCCCATTGGCTAATGCTGCTGTTCAATTCCTCAAAGTGCAACTGCCCTCGAAGGCACATCCGGGATCTGATGTTGGGGATGATGTTACCGGCGAATCTGCCATCAAAACGATTGTTGCAGAATTTGAGAATATTCCTGAGATGATACGTGGTTTCGGCAGAATGGTACGAGCAAAGGGGCAGATGAAGGATTTGGATTTAACCCGTTCTTTCGCCCGACTGAGTGACCCAACCTATAAAAAATATGGTGGTGGGCACCGTGTTAAAAGCATTGTATTATATGATCACTGGAATGCCATGACCGGACAAAAGGAGTCAATTTATGGTACAGCATACCAGTACACAACAACTGAAAAAATTGGAGGAAAGGATGTAGAAATAAGTAGTGGTGTGGCTAACTATGAGCCTGTAATCGGAGGGGATGATAATCCATTTCATACACCTATTATTACTAAGAGCCGGGCCGGGCTGTTGGTGCCAGACATAACTACTTATATTGAAACGCCGCTGGGAGAAGGCTTTTTTCCATCGCCGGGTGTAGGATACCGAAAGGTAAAGGTATTCTCAATACATAATAAAAAAGTAAAATCACTTACTGGTTATAAAGAAACATGCTTCTATACCAGCTATGATTTTCCAACGATTGCAGTAGCATCTGAGTTTGATAGGAGTTTCAGTAAGATGAATTACCATCCGTTTTTATTTGACTTCCTGAAGTTTGGTGCTAAGAACTTTCTTGCACTTAGCCAGGGTGTTAAAGTAGAATTGAATGATATGCACGGTAAGCTGAAGTCTGAATTTACTTATGCAGAGGGGGATGATAAGCCGATATCTTCAGTTACGAACTATTACCATGTGGATAATGAGCAGCAGGAATTCAAGCATTTGAACAATAAGGTACTTACCATGAGTCCAACTGGTATAATTGACAGTGCATTCGTAGGGATGGATTTGGAGTTGATGGCGGATATGAAGGAACAGAAAACCAATACAGTTGGCCTGAAAGTAGGTATTGGGCTTGACATTGTTCCTACAGGGTTCCCGATATCAATATTAAATGGATACGGAGCTCCGCAATGGGAGGAGTTGGCATATAAGGCTGCATCCATGGTTAAAGTTATTAACAGGCATGGTATTTTGGATAGCATGGTGGTTACGCAGAAGGGAAGTAAGGTAGTTACGAAGAACCTGTTGTATGATAGTGAAACGGGAGATGTATTGTTAACAGCAACGCAAAATGAGTTTAACGATCCGGTTTATTCATTTAATTATCCGGCAGCATGGGTTTATGATGGGATGTCAGGTGCGTACAAAAACATAGGGGCTACTATACAAAATGTTACTATTCTGGAAGGCAAATTAGTGACGAGCCTTAGTCCAAATAAGGTGGAAGATTACTTCACGTCCGGGGATGAAATATTAGTGTATGCGAATGTACAGGTTACCGATGAAGGCTGCAACAGCAAGCTGGCAACATTTCCTGGAACAACCGAGGCGTGGGCTATTGATGCAAACGTGTTGACGGGTGGAGCGCCGGATATTTATTTCCTTACGCGTGAAGGCAAGCCAATCACCGGTTATAATATGACCCTTAAGATTATTCGTTCCGGCAGAAGAAATATTACCGGTTCCGTAGGTAATGTGACAATGTTAAGAAATCCGCTTATGAAGAACGGTAGTACATACACGCTGTCCATTGATGAAACCAGTGGTATTATTAATGCAGCAGCCGCTGAGTTCAAGCAGAACTGGCATGTTACGGATAAGAAAGGTCAAATTATCAAATGTATTTTTCAATAAACGCATTTAAAATTATTAGATATAAGTATGGAGAAGTTTTTTGTAATGCTAGTAAGCTCTTTTATAATTTCTTTATCAGTAAAGGCGCAGCAGAATATTGACAGCCTGAAGTTGCAGGGAAGTTGGAAGCTGACCGAAATCGTGGAGGAAAGATATCAACTTATTTCCAATGTATTAATTCAGACGAGTAAGCTGACAAGCAAGGAGGACTTCCGAAAAGCAAGTGCAGCTACTTGTACCGGATTAACATTTCAGGGTAGTAAGTGTCGGCTCCAGACCAATTCGGTAGACGGTTATTTTGATTATACTATTGAAGATAATAGGATTCAGGTTTTTCGTACAAGCAAGATGGATGCAGAAATTCAATCAAATAATTATGTGTATCAGTTGGACGGAGCTGATAAATTGTTAATTGGACCAATCACAGAATCCTTTATGGAGAACGGTCAGCCTGTAAAAAGGGTTATGACGCTGTACTACAAGAAATATTAATCGCTCAACCAGTTATACCCTAATCAATGGGAAAGAAAATTTTAAGAGTAGTTTATTATTATACGCTGCTATTGCTATGCATTTTTGCTGCCAATAAAGTAAATGGGCAATGCAATAACTGGAGTATAACAAAGAAGGTGGATGGTGCAACCTGTGCGGCGAATGGAGTCATTACTGTAACTCTTACCGGTGCAGATGCTGCTTTATTTGACAGTGTTCAGTACAGTCTGAAACTTTTAGGGGGTAGTTCTTTTTTGTACGAAAGAACAAAGGATCGGGTATTGCCGATGTTAAAACCAGGCAACTATCAATTAACAGTAAATGCCGTGTGTCAGGGGTATGTGTCTACAAAGCTTGACACGATAAAGGTGCCAGGCAGTTATGTAGATATAACAGCGGTATCGTCGATACTACGCGGAGCTATTGGTAAATGTCCGAATGGTCAGATCAGAACTATAATCAGGAATGGGCGAAGACCTTATCATATTTACCTGGAAAATGTTCCAACAGGATATACAGGACGCAGAGACTTTTATACGGGAGATAGTACTTATGTTATTGATAGCTTGCCTGCCGGTAATTTTACCGTAAGGGTAATTGATGATTGTTCCACTTCTCCGGCGCCGACAAACATTACTATGCCGGCTGTGGGTATGTATATGGTTTCGAGTGGATATTCCTTGCGCCGCATAGTTGGATCATGTGATAAGTTCGTCATTAGTTCCGTCGCCTCTTATAATCCCAATCCAGAATTTGTACCAACAATCAAGTACCTGATTAATGTTGGAACAGACACCTTGGTAAATTGGAATCTAAGAAGAAGTAACGCGATATTCGATACGATTCAGCTACCTGTTGGTACTGATATGTCAAAGTATGATAGAGTACCGTTTGTTTTAACATTAGCCTCTCCTTGTGGAGATACAATAAGATACAACAGGCCTTTATATACGGAAGGGATATCATATACGATAGAAAGATCATGTGATAATATTAATTTGATAGCTTCAGTCGAAAGTATTTGTCTGCCGACAATACTACAGCTTGTTAATAAAAACACAGGTGAGGTAAGAACTGGAACGGCTATCGATGATGGTTACAATTTTTTTAATTATAAATTTACAAACATTCCATATGGTGATTATCGCGTAGAAATGAAATTGGCTAATAGGCCTGATATTATTATTGATACCCCGGATATTCTGAATGTTTCTCCCATTCCGACTCCATATTACAGAGGAGAAGCTTTTGTTGGGAAGTCGCAAAGCAGTGGCCGAAGTAACGTTTCTGGAATAAGCATAATTTATGCTGCGCGATGGACAAGAACTCCCAATTTAAAGATGGTTTATCCTGTTACATCTGATAAATTCGATTGGTATTCGTCAGGGAGTTTGACCAATACCTCTTTTATGCTTGATTCATATGTCGATCCTAGTGGTGTCACGCAATATTTTACTCCCGGCTATTATCTTTTCCGTGTAACCGATAGCTGCGGTGTCTGGGATGTACCTGTAATGATCACCAGTCAAGACGTTTTTAACTATAAGTGGGACTATGAACTGAACAGCACTTGTCAGGGACAAACTATTAAGCCATTAGAAAATATTGTCAGCGTACCTTATTCAGCCTATGCTGTCACAGCGGCGCCAGATAATTCTTTATTGACAACCTTTTATTCAGGTTCTAGTTATACTATGACCTTACCAGGTAGGTATCAGATATCTCGATACTATCCCTACGAGCTGTATGGAGGGATAGGTGTTCATCCAGAAAATACGATTGAAATATATTATAACTACACCCCTGTGAGTGTCGACATTGACAGTTCTAAAGGATGGGTTTGCCCTGGTGCTCCTGCTAATTCTGGTCAAATTAGGGTGAAGGGTATTAATGGAAGCAAAACAGGAACAAAATATATGTATAAACTGGCAGCTCTTGGTAACGGCGAAAATGGCCCATACCTGGATAGTAATTACACTGGTAGCTTTTCCAGTAATAGCCGGTATCAATTAGTAAAAAATTCGACCTATTCAGTCAAAATTATTGACAATTGCAATGCCTTTAAAGTACAAGATATAACAATACTTGATTTTGCAAACTACCAGATCGCTTCAGCAGATAAGCCATTGTTTTGCAAAGGGGATTATGTTCGATTCCAGGTTATTAACCTGCCTACATCCGCTGTAACCTATCTTTGGACATTCCCAAGCGGCAAGACAACTACCGCCCGTGAGCCCGTTATCAGTAGGGTATCTCCATCGGATAGTGGTATATATCATGTGAAAATTTCGTCCGATATGTGTCAAAATCCGCTGGAAGCCGATGTGCCTATCCATGTGGCGCCATATGTAGCTACACCATACAGTTTACTGACAGATACTTCTGTGAATCCTTATGTGTACGGCATGCTTGGAAACTGGAGAGCTGTCAGGTCCTATATATATTATACAAACCGCGCTGAAGAATCTTCGTCTCAGCAAACCAATATCCGAAAAGACGGGACATATAAAGACTATCAGTCGTTCTGGAAAAACCAATCTCAAAAGTGGATGTCCATAAAAGATACGACTAAATGGGTTTGGAATGCTGAAAGCACCATCTTTAATACCAAGGGACTAGAGTTGGAAACTGTGGACCCTCTAGGACGGTATAATTCGATTGTATATGGATACGATAATACAATTCCAATAGCAGTTATTCAGAATAGCAGATATAGAAATGCTGCTTATGATGGATTTGAAGACTATGATTTTTTGCCGCAGGATTGCCAGGAAAACAGCTTGCCTCCAGACAGAAGATTTGATTTGAGCAAATATAAAAATCTTATCACAGCTGAGGAGCAACATACCGGCAAAAATTCAATAAAAATCCCCGCTGGCGACACTGTGGTCATCCGGTCTAATGTAGTAGATGCGGTTCCCGAAATCTCGAATCCGACTTTTACTTTTGGAACTAATAATTGCACACCAGCTACAGTATTGAAGAGCGTGAGGACTAATGCCAATATTCTTATTCCTCCCTTTGCTCCGCTCTCGGGTGACAAAATGGTGTTTAGCGCATGGGTAAAAGAAGCGGGTGAGTGCAATTGTACTACCTATTCTTCTAATAAGATTACGTTATATGTTGCAGGGGCACAACGCATAATGATTGAAGCCCGTCCTGTAGGTGTAATGGTTGACGGATGGCAGCGTTATGAGCAGGTGGTGAGTTTGCCAAAAGGTTCAACCGGATTGACACTGGAAATGATAGCCACAAAAAATACTGCTGTATATGTCGATGATATTCGATTTCATCCCTACCACGCCAATATGAAATCGTATGCATATGATCCGATGAGTTTGAAGATGATGGCTGAACTGGATGAAAATAATTACGCGACGTTCTATGAATATGATGATGACGGTACATTAATCAGGGTTAAGAAAGAAACAGAAAAAGGTATTGTCACACTGAAAGAGTCAAGAAACGGTTTTATAAAAGAGATAGAATGAAAGGACTGATCTATATACTTTGTTTATTATTGTCGATAAGTTCTGGTGCATACTCCAACCAGGGTACGGACACGACAGCATTATTCAAACGTCTGAAGATGCTACGAAACTTCTCAGGAGAGAATGTAATGAAATACAGTGTTAAGACACAAGCTTTTTATGAGGAGCAGCGTGATGCATTTATAGATTCTATGACAGCAGAAGTAGCAGTGGATCATGATAGGATCAGGTATGTTTCGGAGGAGTTAGAATTTATTTACGACGGCCGAACGCAGGTTACCTTGTATAAAGCAATGCAAAAAATGATAGTGTCAAATATTGGTTCATCTAGAACAAATGTCCGCACTGAGGAGTCTGTCAACCTGAGTATTATCAGGCAAGTGTTTCGAAATTGGAATTTTATCCAGGAAGGGACTAAATGTATCATTATCATTAATTGTATTGACGGAGCACCCTATAGAAAATTGGAAATAGTTTACGATGCTACCACCAGTCTTATAGATGAGGTTATACAATACCTGAATGTGGCAGTGGACAATGAAGATGGTACTGTAACGGAGCGCAAATCCATTGTGCGAACGCAGTATAAAAATTATTCCAGGCTGCCGTCAGGATACACTGGCTTTCAGACAGAGATTTATTACAGCGTTGATAATAACATATTGAAGGCAAAGTCGCCTTATGAGCAATATGAGATTATAAATACATCCTCTACCCTATTGAAATAAAATATTGGGAAATATGAAAATAGCCCGCAATTTGTTGTTCCTGGCCCTTTATACATTAACAGGAACGACAGCATTCGCACAACATGCGATTGTTATTAAGAAAATGTTAACCGGCGCAAGCGGCCAATTGGCGAAAGACTCTGTTGTTTCAATTCAGGATGCTGCTTATTTCGATGCAAACAGAGCGAAATTGGATACGCCATATTTCCTCCGGAATATTGTTACCCTTGGCATTGATGAATTTTCAAGCAGGCGTTTGCCGGGTAAGTTTAGCTTATCTGCGAAAGTGCGTATTATTTATACAACACCGCAGCTAACGGAAGATTCAGTGGATCAGACGTTAACGATCAGTTACGATACAACACACCCCTATACACTTAGGTCTTCTTTTACCTTTGCCAAAGCGCATAAAGTCAGTGTGAAGATATTGGAAATTACTACTGATGCCACCATGAACGTTCTGCCAGCTCTCTATCTTGAGAATCTGATGGAGGTAAGACCTGTGTACAAGTTGTCAAAGATTGACGATGCAATTAAATCTATTCAGTCTAACAACCCGCCATATTCAGAGAATACTGATGAGCTGGTTGTTTCCTGGCCAGCTGTGCTGGGAGCGGATGTATATGATCTTGAATGGACTTATGTGGACCGTAGTGCTTTGGATGCAGTCAAATATGGTAATCCTGTCGATCCCAAAAAGGTATTTCAGTTTAGTAGTTCCCGGGCAACCATTAGCGGTACCTCCTATAATATTCCATTGATGTATGGTACAGAAGGTGCTTTGTTCTATCGGGTGCGGGCTGTACAGGAAAAGGCGGACGGTAATAGGTTTGCCACTGCCTGGAGTTCTGATTTTGCGGGGGGATTTGGACGCTATGATTTTGAAGGGCATCAGCCGAATTTGAACTGGCAATCTAATATCAGTTTTGCAGAAGAAGGAAAAAGGAAGGTGGTAACCAGTTATTTTGATGGTAGCCTCAGGGCCAGACAAACGGTTACAAAAGATAACACTACGCAGCACACAATAGTAGCTGAAAGTTTCTATGATTATCAGGGCCGGCCGGCGGTGAATGTACTACCTACGCCTACTGTTTCTACAGTCATGAAATATACCCCCGCTTACAATAGGTCCATTAATGATGCCGAATATGATAAGGAGCAATATGACAAGCTGGACCTGCCTTCTGATATAGTAACGGGCCGCGCGGCGAAAATGAGTACGCGTTTTGGCAGTAATCAGTATTATTCTCCTGACAATCCTGATAAAAATAATCCTATTTCCGAAAATATTCCGGATGCAGGAGGGTATGCATTTACAGAGATTCAATACACGCCGGATAATACAAACCGGCCATCAAGGCAAGGAGGTCTTGGGGCAGAGGCTCAGCTTGGATCAAACCGGGAAGTGAAATATTTATATGGCGAACCATCTCAGGAAGATCTGGATGCTCTGTTTGGTACAGAAGCGGGTTTGAGTAGCCATTATTTTATGAATTCAGTGATTGATCAAAATGGGCAGATTTCAGTTTCTTATTTAGATATGCATGGGCGTACCGTTGCTACAGCATTAGCAGGGAGTGTAAGAAACAAAAGTTTGTCAGATCTGGATGAAAAGAAAGAAGAAGTAGTTACAGATCGGTTATCTGGCGTAGATAAAACCAGGTATAAGGATCAGACACTTGTTATTTCCAAAACTATTACGGTTAAAACACCAGGTACCTACAGGTTCGTTTACAAATTGGATCCACCGGTGCTTAAAAAATCAACCTGTAATGGCGATAGTATAGCTTATGTAAGCAGATATGATTTACAAATTCAGATTACAGACGATGTAATGAATTATCGTCTTGGAGGGCAACCGGTTATTAAGAAAATCAGTAATTATAAATCAGATACGTCCGGAATTGCATTTGATGTAGGCGACTCACTTGTCCTTGATTTTTCCCTGGATTTGGAAATCGGGACCTATACTGTAACGAAGTCACTGGAGGTGAGTAATCAGGTTTACAATTATTACAGAGATAGTGTTTTCCTGAAAGGAGCGGTTTGTACAACGGTAGAGTCAGAAATTGAAAAACAGCTGGCCGCACAACGTCAATATCCATGTGGACCGGATTGTGGTGATTGTGAAGATAAGACTAAGGTGGAAAGTGATTACATTATGGACCAGATGCTGGCAGATATGACAGCACCGTATGGGCAGTATGCGCTCCTTTCCGATACCCTTAAAACGGATATGTCTATCTTTTACATTGGTGGCAACAGACCTTATCCTGCATATAAGACACCATCTTTCAAGTATTTGGATGAAAATGGAAATCCTGCCTTGGTTCTCAATCCGGAAAGTGGGAAACTGGTAGACCCAAAGGAATTGACACCTGTGCAGTTTGCAGCTGCATTCCAGCCGTCCTGGGCTAAAACCTTAATTACAATACATCCGGAGTATTGCCGCTGGGATCAATACAACAGAGTACTTAAAGCAGAGCAGATATGGGGAAAAGATTTTGAGTCAGAAGAGACCTACACCGGGGCAAAACAGAAAGGGTTTCTTAACCCAACGGCAGGTACCAGTAAAGATCCTGCCATAGCAAGAAGTAGTACGATAACAGCAGCTTACAACGAATACGGTAAGACTATCGTTAACAAGCAGACAATCGGTCTTAGCATGTGGGCTACTGCGCTAATGGCAATAAAATGTCCGGAGAATGCCGGTTCCTGTGTGTCTAAATATAAAACCATGTCGTTTGCTGAAATGGAGCAGGAATTGTGCGGCGCCGACCTGGATATGGTATGGAGAGCGTTCCGTAATCTATATAAAGGCAAACGTGAGGAGGCGCTTCGTGCATACGTTCTTGGCACTTGCCATGAACCTGTTTATGCTAAACTAAGTGCAGCAGGTAAAAAGTCGTATTTCTTAGACAATGCTACTGCGATAAAAGATGCAGGTTTATCCCCAATTGCAGCAACGGATACAGCAACAGCCAGGAAACAGGCTGAACAGGCAATGATGACCACTATTGCTAAGAATATTGACAGCCTTGCTGTAAAATGGGCTAGCCAACTGGCTCCTTGTCAATACAGTCCAACTATAATTAATGCAATTAAGGGTGATCTGATTGCAGTTTGCAGGCTTGGAGGTGATGTTAATCATCCATATGGCGCCAGCACTGTTCCACCAGGTTCAGCGGGTACAAGGGGCCCTTCGAATCAGGGGCCGTTAATGAAAAGTTTTGATGATGTATTTAACAAGTATAAGGAGCAGCGTGGCGTAACAGATCCGGTTATTTGTAACGCTGAGTTAATTACTTTTCCAAGGCCATATGATAAGCAATTAGCTTATTCAGACAGCTATTCCTATAATAAACCTAAAGAATGTGAGTGTACAAAAATCAATGCTCTCAATGCAGAATACAATGTTTCTAAACTACCATCGGATGTGAATTTATCCGGCTATATTAAACGGACCAGGAAAGTCAATATTTCACAATCGGACCTGGAGGTGCTATTGACAGCATGTGGAACTTCGACGCCTTCCTGTGACTATATGCCTAAGCTCGTAAAGTTGCCGGTCTTATTTATGTGTGATGTGGTACCAGCTTGTGCAAGCTGTGCAATTACTGACTCTCTCATTGCAAAGTTTAAAGGCTTATACCCGGGTGTTGAGCCAACTTATGAAGAGGAAACTGAGCGTCAGCGACAAGTTAATACCTTGTTTTCCACTTTCATGAATAAAAATCTCGGTTTCAGAAAGCAGGCCTGGGAGTATCTGCAGTTTCATGATAGTTGCAAAGTCACGCCAAGTACTGGAGGTAGCCGTGTATGTGTGAGTAATCCCAACACCAGGCAAATGATAAATGTATATACCAACGGCTCCGGAGAGGATAGAATTGAAGATGTACGAAATTTTGATGCAGGTTATATAATGGCAGGCTATACTACTGGTAATACCGCTGGGGGTAAGGATGGGTATGTTATCCGGACAGATAGTAAAGGAAATCTGATTTGGTCGAAAACATTTGGCAGTGAAGCCGATGATGTCTTCCGCAGGCTGATTACTACGCGTGATGGTGGCTTCCTCGCTATTGGTACAACAATGTCCTATTGCTTCGATCAGGGTGCAATCTTAATGGTAAAGATGGACCCGGAAGGAAACATAGAATGGAATAAAACGGTTGATTTTGGTGAACATGGTGCAGAAGGAAGTGATGTTATTGAGACTTCCGAAGGGAATTTCGCCTTTGCCGGTTTGCGAAAGATGAATAATAGTGCTACGGATTGGGTAACGGGTGTGCTGGATACGGCTGGTCAGCTTATTTGGCTGAAACACTATGGTTCTGAAGCACAAAAAACCAGACCGACACTGCTTGAGTCCGGAGATACGCTGGTACTTGCAGCTTCCATCAAAGCAGATGCATCTTCCGATGTGGTCTTGATTAAGCAGAACAAGCATACCGGCGCTAATTTGGCAGTGAGTCAGTATGATATCGGTGCAGATGATATCACTACTGCTATTCTTCCGGTAGCTAATGGTTTTAAACTAGCGGTATTGAGTGGAGGGGCAGGGGCCTACATAAACATTGGCGCTGATGGTAGTCCGTTAGACGCTTACAAGGTAAGTAGCCCGGATGCTATTGATCCTGAAAGTTGGATTATTTCAGGGGCTGACGGTGACAATGTGGTAGCTGCACAGTCCACCCAGGATGTATGGTGGCATAAACTAGGTGCAGATAATAGTGTTTTATGGTCTACCCATGTTCAGTTGTCTGGCAATGAAAGAATATACAAACTAGTACAAAGTAATAACGGTACCTATACAGGAGTAGGCGTGCATGACGGAAAAGCCATGATCATTATTGGTGATTACCAGGGAAGGACAGGTTGTAATGATGTTGCTGCTAATACGACTAATACGCCAATAGTAGCTATTTTAAAGGAGATGCAGCCGCAAACAGAAGTATTCCTGGATGATCGTGCGTTGAATGTCGTGCAGATTTCAGCATTAGGTATAACCCCTTTTGTAAATACGATCAGCTGTCCGGCACCGGATAGTTGCTTTTATGTGTTTAACCGTACACTCTGTGGTAGTGCAGAGCCAGTTTTGGCAGTGGATGAGTTGAGCCTTCCAACCAGTTGTGGTGACAGTCTTGATATGGCGGACACAAAAGGCCGCGAGATTTTCAATTACAGGACAGATTCTATTCGTAATGACTTTGATGTACAGTACCTGGCAAAAGCCATGACAGCAGCATCAAACGAGGAATTCACAGTTACCTATTCAAATAGTGAATACCATTATACGCTTTATTATTATAACCAGGCAGGTAACCTGGTAAAGACTGTTCCACCTGCAGGAGTTAAATATAATAGGTCCCGTGGATGGCTGGATAGCGTAGCTGTGGCGAGAAGCAGGGGGGAGCAATTAGTGCCAGTTCATGGTTTGGCTACCGAATATAGATATAATAGCATCGGAGTGGTGATAGAACAGCGTACGCCGGATGCTGGTAAGTCTAATTTCTGGTATGACAGGCTTGGCAGATTGGTGTTTTCGCAGAATTCGAAGCAGACAGCGTTTAATGATTACAGTTATACATTATATGATGATATAGGCAGAGTTACAGAAGTAGGTCAGCTGAGGAGTCTCTCTCCTATGGTGGATACGATCAGTAGGAAGGCAATGAGTTTGCAAAATTGGTTTAACGCTGCATCAGGTACAAGAAATCAGATAACAAGAACTGTTTATGATGTACCGTATGCAGGTACTACGCCGGAACTTTGGACGGCGCATAACTTGAGGAATCGGGTGGCATGGACTGCAGTTTATGATAATATAGCTGATACTGTTCTGGGGGCGCAAAGTGCGGCTACATATTATGATTATGATATTCTTGGTAATGTAAAGTCTTTATTACAAGAGTATAATTCGAAGGTTAGGCCGGACGGGGAAAATAGATTTAAGCGGATTGACTATACGTTCGATTTGATAAGTGGGAAAGTGAATACTGTAGCTTATCAGGTAGGTAATCGGGATGCTTATTATCATAGATACACCTATGATGCGGAAAACAGGATAACAAATGTTGAAACAAGCAGGGATAGTATTTACTGGGAACAAGATGCTTATTATCAGTATTATAAGCATGGACCTTTAGCAAGAGCTCTTATCGGACAGGCGCAGGTACAAGGAGTTGACTATGGCTATACGCTGGAAGGTTGGTTGAAAGGGGTTAACGCTACTGTG
Source organism: Chitinophaga sp. CB10 (assembly GCA_001870995.2). Taxonomy (GTDB): domain Bacteria; phylum Bacteroidota; class Bacteroidia; order Chitinophagales; family Chitinophagaceae; genus Chitinophaga. The sequence continues at coordinate 4,014 of MLAV02000022.1, read as the reverse complement.
CTCGGTGCTGCTAATGATATGGGAAGGGATGGGCATACAGGAGGACTTTCAGCTAGAGATGCGTATAGTTTCAGTCTTTATTATTATAATAACGACTATACTCCTATAGGTACTATCAGGCCGTTCTCAGCATTACAGGTACTAAAACCGTTGTACAATGGAAATATTGCTGCCATGTCTGTAAACTTACAGGGAGTGGGAGTGCCATTGACCTATAATTACAGTTATGATGTGCTTAATCGTTTGAAAGGTATGACTGTGGCTAAAGGACTGGATTCAGCGATGAATAGGTGGACGCCAATTGAATTACCGGATTTTAAGGAGTCTATTAGTTATGATCCAAATGGGAATATCCTTTCATATGACAGGAATGGTAATAATACCTGGGCCGGTAAGCCATTAGCCATGGATAACCTCACCTATCATTATTTTGCCGGTACCAATAAGGTTGCAAGAATAGAGGATTTGCCTGCCAATACTGGAAATTATGATAACGATATCGATGATCAGCTTGCCAATAATTACGATTATGATTCCATTGGAAATTTGATTGCAGATAATCAGGAGGGTATCTCCAATATTGAATGGAATATATATGGAAAAATAGCGGGGATTAGAAAGGATAATGGTTCTGTTATTAGTTACAAGTATGATGCTGCGGGTAATCGGATTAGTAAAAATGTGGATGGTAAAGAAACCCGGTATGTTAGGGACGCTTCCGGGAATGTGATGAGTGTTTACGTCTCTGGAGATAATGGTATCAACGGAGGTGTAATGAGTCAGGTTGAAACGCATATCTATGGTAGTTCGCGCCTTGGTATTGATAATTTAATTACTAAATTAGAAGGTGCCGAAAATGACCTTGGTGAAAGAGTGTCGCTGGGGACTTTGGGTTCTGGATTTTTAACTACCTTTGAGCGGGGTAACAAGCTCTTTGAATTGTCCAATCATTTGGGTAACGTCCTGGCGACCGTAGCTGATGATAAAATAGGCATGGGGGATAATGATACAACTATAACGTATTATGTTCCAAGGATTCTATCCGCCCAGGATTATGCACCATTTGGTATGGGGCTTTGGGGTAGAGGGGTGAATGATGGGAGGTATCGTTATGGGTTTAATGGGAAAGAGAATGATAATGAGGTGAAGGGAGAAGGGAATCAGATTGCGTTTGAAGCAAGAATCTATGATCCACGAATTGGCAGGTTCTTAAGTGTCGATCCATTAACAATGGATTATCCTGAAAATAGCCCTTATCAGTTTGCAGGTAACTCTCCAATAAGCCTAATAGATCATCTAGGGATGGCGCCAGCAGGTCCTGGTCCAAGCTCTTCTTTGATGCCGATGCCTGTAACTCCTGAGAATCTTCAGATGATATGGACAGGTATCAAGAATTTTCCATTTGTAACTGAAACGGGTAGACGAAACCGGGATGCGTTGTTGGACTTAGTGATGCCATCTGTTTTAGGGCTTATGAATGCGGGCGGAGCCTCTGTTTCATTTGGGGGGTTAAATAGACCAGCCTCTGATATAGGGTTGACCCCGGAGCAGGCCCCTGCATATAATTGGGCTACAGACGTTGGAGTGCCTGGATTCGCAATGTTGAGTTTGGGTAGTGGTGGAGGTAGTGCACCAAGTATGGCTGTCGCAAGTAATAATACATTGTTAACAACAGCTACCAAATTGAGTATTGAGTCTATTGTTACGCTATACTCTACAGCGGCGCACGTCGAAAAGAATCGGGTAAAGGGGGATGAAAGAGAAGCAGATGAACTTGCGAGTTTGAAACAACAATATCCTGATGCACAGATATACTCCGAACGGTTTTTACGAGATGCTAATGGTAAAAAGGTGGTTGATCCATTAACTGGGGAAGGAAGGCGAATTGACTTTGCTGTTGTTAAGAATGGCCTAGTTGCCAAGCTTATTGAGACAACAAGTAAGACAGCGGATAAGACAGCTCAAATAGCTAAGGAGGCACGTATTAGAGCGGCAGGCGGTCATTATGTCAAAGCTCCTGGAAAGAAAGGGACAATTTATAATGTAAAAGATATTTTAACAACAATAAGTAGAAGAGAGTAATATGAAAGATTTTACTATTGATCAGGTGAGTTGGCATACTCAACAGCCAAGAAATTATGAATTTGATAGTTCAATTGTGTATGCGTATTTTAAAAGTATCATTAGTTACTTGCAGCAAAATAATTTAACTACACGTGTTATATTAGCAGATGATGAAGAGGTGACTGAAGAAACTAAGATTCAAGTATCCGATTTGACGGAAGAAGGTTTTTTATTAATCAAAGCTGCTTATGAGAAATGGATTACTAAAGTTGATAATAGAAAGATAGCAGTAGATGATTTTAAAATGCTTAATAAGGCTTTGGATAAGATTAGAAATCCAAAACAAGAATAGCTTTGGAGATTAAGAAAACAGAAACAGGCTCTCAATTATTGGGAGCCTGTTTCTATTTATAAGCAGCTCTAGTTTTAGCATCGCGGAGCAAACCATCAATGGCATACAGGATATACTTTTTATCCTCCTCAGAGAGCGCATCTATATCATTAAGTCTTTTAAGCATAGCAGGATCTTTAAGCACGTTCACCTGGCTGGTCTCCCCTAATAAAAATCCCACAGTAGTATCCAGTTCATCGGCGAGCCTTTTAACCACGTCGATGGTTGGCTTTACCTCATCACGTTCATATTTACCAATGATGGAATGATTGGTATTAAGGAGCTTGGCCAACTCGCTCTGGGAGAGTGTAAGCTTCCCCTAAAACTAAGCCAGTCAGGATTAGAGCTTCTCATGCAATAGACCTTGATAAAAACGCTCGGCGTATTTGCAAGGAGATAGATACCCAAGGGCTTTATGCGGTCTTTCAGTATTGTAGTCTATTCTCCATTCTTCCGCCATAAGCCGAACTTCTGCAAGACTGTTGAATAGATAGGCATTTAACAGCCCCCTGCGGAGCGTTCCGTTTTTTCGCTCTATAAACGCATTCTGTGTTGGTTTCCCAGGCTGGATATAAGCCAACTTGATCTCTCTGCTTTCACACCATTGCTGGAGCTTGTGGCTTATAAACTCGGGACCGTTATCAGTCCGGATACAACGTGGCTGCCCGCGGCCCTCTATGATCCTTTCTAATACCCTGATTACCCGCAAAGATGGCAATGATGTATCTACTTCAATCGCTAATGATTCCCGATTAAAGTCATCTATTACATTTAACAGCCGGAACTTCCTGCCATCCACCAATGCGTCACACATGAAATCAATACTCCAGACTTCGTTGGGTGTTTCAGGTATCAGCAATGCCTCTTTGATCCGTGAAGGGAGACGACGCTTAACCCGTCGACGAATATTCAGTTTCAGGTCGGTATACACGCGATAGACTTTTTTATGATTCCACGCATATCCTTTGTTTCTTAACCGATAATAGGACTGCCAGAAGCCAATATCCACATGTTTTTCAACCAAAGCTGATAAAGCATCCTGAATCGCAGTATCATTCCTGCGGATGGCTCTGTATTCGTACGTACTACGCGGGATAGCTGCTATTTTACACGCCTTGCGGATACTCAGTTGTTCTTCCTTTACTAGGTATTCAACTGCATCCCGTTTTTCCTGGGGCGTTACAACTTTTTTTCGATAAGATTCTTCATGGCCCGGTTTTCTATGCATAACTCTGCGTACATTTTCTTCAGCTCTGCATGTTCAGCTTCAAGGTCCTTAAGACGTTTTACCTCACTGGCCTCCATGCCTCCATACTTTGCTTTCCAGTTGTAGAAGGTTGCTTCACTTATACCCAGGTCGCGGGCAATGTCTTTAACGGTGATACCGCCTTCCTGTTGCTTCAGGGCGGATACGATTTGGCTTTCTGTGAAATTTTTTCTTTTCATGGTCAAGATTAAAGTTAACGTGTTGTGCTATTAAAGTGGCGACTTAAATGATAATGAAAAATATGTATATAATTATGAAATAAAAAATGTTGTGCAATCGTATTGGTTGATAA
>MLAV02000021.1 GCA_001870995.2 Chitinophaga sp. CB10 | reverse complement strand
TTATCAACCAATACGATTGCACAACATTTTTTATTTCATAATTATATACATATTTTTCATTATCATTTAAGTCGCCACTTTAATAGCACAACACGTTAAGATGTAGTTAATTATATAAACGGTACCGGCTGACAACAAAAAAGGCTGCCATGCAACATGACAGCCTTGAAAGTATGTAAGTACCGGTTTAGTTGGTGGCGTTAGCCGGTATGATGGTGATCTTGATGGTAATGCTTCCTGATGGCAGTGTTACCGGAGCGCCGTTTACGCCTGCCGCCTCAATGGATACCGTTCCGGGCTCATACAGGTAGGTGAAGCTGGTGTTCTGGTACACTTCCGGCAAGGCTTCAAATACACCGTTGCCTCTGGCCATTGCTACCACCACGCCATCTGACTGGGCGGTGCTTTGGCTTAATTCAGGGGTTTGGACAAGGAAATAGTAAGTTTTACCTCCATCATCTGTCAACCATTGATTAGCCGCAACAGTTGCGAGAATAGTGGTGCTTGGTACCACTTCGTTGTAAGTTTTGGTACAACCTGATGCCGTAAAAAGTACTACTACGACCATCAGCAAAGGGTATAACCATTTTTTCATATAATATAGATTGAATGTAGATGAATGAATGATAATCTGTTTGCTGTTTTCCTACCAAATACAGTGCCATAAACGGGGTGAGCCAATAACCGCGTTATGAACGCATGGGCACAACAGCGTAAAGAGGTACCGGGCTAAATTTGACTGTTATTCAGAACAACAATCCGGAAGGACATAAGGTTGAAAGCATGTGCATTAAAGTTATAAATAAAACGCGCATGTTGGCAATAAAGTATGTCCTGCGGCCCTGCATTCATCTGTTTACTCATCTATATCCTCACCTGTACGCCGCCCTGCGCGCCGGCAAAAATACCGTCAAACCGGTTGTTACTGCGGTTTTTAGACCAGATGTAATTGCTGATCAGGTCCGCGCCGGCCCCATCCCGGATATGTACAAAATTGATGTTGGGCCCTGCAAACACTTCTATCCTCGGACCAAAGCGGTAGGCAAGATAGCCGCCGGTGGTCCACTTGCTGTAGACGCCCTTTTTGAAGTCGGCCAGCACCGTTTCCGTACCTTCTACATTCAGGCGTAAGTGCGACAGCAGCGGGAGATGCCAGCCTATACCGGCGTGCAATGCGTAGAGGTTTTGACTGCTTTTGAAATTGTACCCCACCCCGAGGATACCGTAAAGCGCGCGCCCGCCTGATTTGAAAGCCGCAATGGTAGTGGCGGATTCATCGATCGTTAAGGAAACCTGTTTCTCCCCGTTGCGGATGATATTCACCACGCCGATCGGGTAATCGCTGCTGTCCGCAATGTTGATAAAGCCGGCCAGCTGCACGCCTTTTACTTTTTTAGCGATGTTGATAAAACCGGCTACCTGCAATTTTGTGTCAGCCGCTTTATTGGCGAACCCGGCGATCTGCATCCCGTGTACATTTCCGGCCGTGTTGATAAAACCAGCCAGGGCAATACCTTTCTGGTCCTGCTTAACAAAATTGCCGAATCCGGCTATCGTAATCCCATCAGCCCGTTGATGGATAATATTGGTGAAGCCCGCGAGGGTAACGGCCTTGTTGGTACGGCCTATGTGGTTGGAAAATCCAGCCACCTGTACCCCCTGCGCCTGGTCTTTAATGATGCTGGAAAACCCGGAGAGGATTACCCCTGTTTCTCCATAAGATAAACCAGCAATTGCATGGAGGGAAAAGCGGTTCGTATATTGGGCAGCGTTAGTTCCGTTCGTACTCAGCGGATAGACGATGCCTACATGTGCAGGCGCGTAATAACTCGTCTGGGCATAGGTTACAGCAGCTATCACTATCATCGCCAGGGTCAAAAAAAATGTTCTCATATCGTTTGTTATTAAGTGAAATTCCTAATAACGACACGCGTATGAGAACATACCCCTACAAACGGAATAATAATTTTAAAAGATGGTGAGGCCCAGCTGCCAACCCAGCCACCCACGGCCGTTGTTACCCAGGTTGAAGCCGGGATAATCTGCGCCGGGCCGCGGCCCGATGTAAGGTTTTCCTTCCCCGGCTTCATCCCTGAAATGCAGGGTGAATACAGGTCCGCCGAAGATGGCCAGTCCTTTAACGGGTTTATACATCAGGCTCGTGCCAAAGCGGTAGAGTTGCGAATTTTCATTTTCCCGGCCCATGTGCAGCGTGGATACGAGCAGCTCCATCGTGAGGCTGAGCTTTGGATGCAGTAGCATTTCCCGGCCCATCCCGTAGCCGAGCAACAGGGAAGGCTCCCTGTCAAAGTTCATCCCGCCGGTCAGGATGCTGTACAGCTGCCGGCTACCGCTCTTCCAGGCCACATTCACGGGCAGCACATCCGTGCTGAACATAGAGAGTTTGTGATAGCCATGTTTTACAATGTTGATCAGGCCGATGGAATAACCGGTGGTGCTATCTGCGATGTTGATCAGTCCTATTTGCACGCCTTCCACTACGTGGGCTTTGTTGAACAGCGCGGATATCTGCACGCCTTTCACGGTACCTTTCGTGATGTTAGCCCCGCCGGTGATTTGCGCGCCATGGATTTCCCTTGCGCTGTTAAACAGGCCGGAGATCTGCGCCCCGTGCAGGCTATCGCCCGCGGTATTGAACCCGCCCGAAAGCTGCAGCCCTTCTACCTTTCCGCCGGCGCTGGATGCAACGCCGGCCACCTGTACCCCGTTTACACTGTTATGCACATGCTGCAGCGCGCCGGTGATCTGCACGCCACGGAGCGGGCCGTTAGCCATGTTGGACACGCCTGCCACCTGCACGCCGGTAACGGAGTCCAGCACGTTGTTATGCAGGCCTGCCACCTGGACGCCATGTACCTTCCCGCCGGTGATGTTCAGTACGCCGGCTACCTGCACATTATCCACATCTTTTTTCACGATGTTGAATCCGCCTGCAATCTCCACCCCGTCAACGCCCGCGGTGTAGCCGCCCAGTACGTTCAGGGAAAATTTATTGACCACCTGCCCGCTCATACGCCCGTGCGTACCGAGGGAAGGCGCGAGGGATACCTGGTAGGGTTTATCTGCAAAAAACTGGCGGATGTTCATGCTCTGGGCTTTCTCCCGGGACGACAGGAGCAGCCTTCCGAACCAGGTTTTTTCCACCGTGGAGTAGCCCGTAACTTCAATAGTGTTCAGCGTACGGGTAGAGGGGGAAATGCTGACATTGATCTCCTGGTCGCGCGCTGCCAGCAGCAAAAGCGAGGTATCGTTATACAGGTCCTTACTAACGCTGATGGCTGCGGCGGGATATCTATCCCTTAACCGCAGCCTGTAATAACCATCGTTGTTTGTAATGGTGGAGATCAGTTGGTGCCGCTCATAGACGCTGGCATTGGGCACCCGCTGACCTGTATGTTTATCCGTGACAATGCCCGTGACATAGAAATACGCGCCGGGCGGCTTGTATTGTAAGATCAGGTAGTTGCCGTATTCTTTGTATTGATAATTACCTTCTCCCAGCAGGTTGTCCAGTATCTGGCGGACGGTCTTCTGTTCTGCATCTACGGAAACGATACTGTCTTCCGGAATGGTGTTACTCATATAGGAAAACGTAAAGCCTCCTTTTTTACCGATTGTTTTAAGTACTTCTGCTACTGTTTTTTTGGAGAGATGTACATCCATTTTTTTGTTGAGGTGCTGCGCAAATAGCGAAGGAGTTGTCAACAACAAGAGCAATAACAGTATGCAGGTATAAATTCTTGATGGCATAACTTACTTCAGAATATAGGTTCCGTTCTGTCTGTCGGCTTTTACCGGTAATGTTTGTTCCAGCAGGGCCAGGTTTTCTTCGATGGTACTGTACACGAAGGTGGTGGAGATAGGATAATTTCGTATAGCCGGGTTCGTTATCTCTATCTGCACCCCGTAGGCATTGCTGAAAATTTCGGCCAGTTGCCAGAGCGGCGTCCCGTTGCACACGAAGGTTTGCGTGCGGTAGTAATTATACAGTTCGTCCTTATTGGATGCCTTAACGATGGCGGTAGAATTTTTCGCAGCGACTGCTTTTTCGTTTTGCCGGAGCTGTACGGATTCCGTTTGTTTATTCACTTCCACGGCGCCGGTTTCCACGATCACTTCCACCTGTTGCTGATCGCTTTTTACGTTAAAGGAGGTGCCCAGTACCCGAACCTGTACGTCGCCGGTGTGGAGTACAAAGGGGTGGGAAGGGTCCGTGGCTACATTGAAAAACGCTTCGCCTTCGAGGGTAATGTTCCTGTTGGTTTCAAAGTTGCCCGTATATACTATTTTCGAATTTTTGTTTAGGGTGATGATAGAGCCGTCCGGCAGGGTATCCGTTACGGGACGGGTAGTAGCCGCCAGTTCCAGCTGCCGTGGAGCGGGCCTGCGGAACAGGAACATGGCTAATGTACCTGCTACTATCAGCAGGGTTACGGCAGCGGCTATACGCAGCCAGGGTTTACGGCTGGCGCCTAATTCCACCACCTTTGTTTCCGGCTGGTTAACGCGTTGTTGAAATCGGGCCCAGGCGGCGTTTTCGTCCGGATCGCCGGTACTTGCCAGCTCGCGGCTCTGGTTCCAGATCAGTTGGAAGTGGCGGAAATATTTTTCGTTATCGGCGCTGGCAGCCATCCATTCGCCCACCGCCTGCTGCTCTTCGGCGGTGGCCTGACCCAGCATAAACTTCACCAGGATGTCGTCGTTTATATGTTCGTTGAAATTATTCACAGGTTGCTCATTACAGTGTTAAGTAATATGAATACGAGGGGCAGGAAGTCCACCAGGTTGTGCCGGAGGATGCGGAGGGCTTTGCCCATCTGGTTTTCCACCGTTTTGACAGAAATATTGAGTTTATCCGCGATTTCCTGGTATTTCAGCTCCTCGAAGCGGCTCATCTGGAACACGGTGCGGCATTTTTCCGGAAGTTCCAGCAGGGCGGCCTGCAGTTTTTCCTGCAGCTCCCGCAGCTGTACTTTGCCGGAGGCCGCGTTGGTATGCGATGGCGAGGCCTGTTGATAGCGGGCATATGCCACGTGGTTGGCTTTTACTTTTTCGTGCCGCAGGTAATTGATGCTTTCGTGGTAGACGGCCCGGTAGAGGTAGCCGGAAACGGATTCCCTGATCTTAATATCACCGGACTTTTCCCAGAGCTTGCAGAATACGTTCTGCACCATTTCCTCTGCCATGATATCGTCTTTCAGGATCGTATAGGCATAGGCGTGCAGCCCTTTGTAGTGGGATTTAAAAAGCTGCTCGAAGGTTAAGGTCCCGTCCTTTTCCAGGGCGGTGGCTGCGCCGGTATCTTTCAACTCCATGTTGAGGGTTTGGAAACTAAGGTCAAATATAATTCCTTCTGTCAAGTTGGATGTTTTAAATAATGACACCGTGCCTTGGCTGTACCCCTACGGGAAGGCTAAAATTTATTTTCATCCCTGGGAATCAAGGCCTTAATATCTCCCCCCACCCCAAATTACCAGCCGCCGCATCAATTTAACAATACCTTATATAAGCATTAGTAAAACTTTCACAAAAGGCGGATTATTTTGGTGCTAAATATTAATTAATCGACCGAAATGAAGTATCTCTATTCCTTGATGACGCTCTGTCTTATTAGCTTTGGAGCGTTTGCACAAAAAACTGCCTATATCAATTTTCAGCAGCTGGTAGCCGCCATGCCTGAGTCGAAGAAGGCGGCCGATTCATTACAGAAATACGCCGATCAGCTGAATGCGGATGGACAAGTGCTGGTAGCCGAGTACACGAAGAACCTGGTGGAGTTTGACAGTACGGCCAAAACGCTGACGGATGCACAGAAAGAAATCAAAGTAACTGCCTTAAAGCAGCAACAAGCGAATATCCAGGAATATAAATACAAGATGGAAGAAAAGCTGTCGGTACGCGAGCAGGAACTGCTGGCGCCTATCGTGGCTAAAGCGAAAGATGTTTTAAAAGCGCTCCTGAAAGAAAAGGGTTATGCGCTGGTGCTTGATAACTCCAGAGACGCGGTTGTAGTGGCTAACGAAGCAGATGATCTGTTGCCGCTTGCCAAAGCGAAGTTGGGAATTAAGTAGTGTGTGGTGGGATTTTCTGCCAATGATGCCAGGCTATTGGCTATTAGCTATTAGAGATGATGTTTTGCTCTCCTTACGCCATTCTATTGTTATCAAAACATCTCCCTAACTGCCAATAGTTGATAGCCTTCCGCTATTTTACTAGATGTGTAACCCGTGTGCGAGTAAAGATTTCCAGCGGGGATTACTACGTACATATTCTGCTACCTTTTTGCTGGTAGGCACCATTCTAAAGTTCTGCGCCTGGATTTCTTCCATTACTTTTCCCAACAGCATGGCTGTTACGCCCTGTTTTTCCAGGGTTGGCGGCACTTCTGCGCCGGTAAGGAAAATACGGCTACCGTTTCTTTCATAAATCACTTTCGCCAGTTGACCGCTGATATGCGCTTCAAATTGCCTGGCTTCCTTGTTGTCGATAATCTTAAAATCCTTCATGATAATTTTTGTTAAATCATACTTGTTACCTGTTCAGGTAAATAAGGGAAAGTATTGTCCAAAAAGGGAGGTAGATAAATAAGATAGTTGAAGATTGGTTAGCTGGTATGGACATACCCTGGCTTATTTCCAGATGCAAAGATACGACATTTTCCGGGAATGCGGGCCATAAAAAAAGCCTGACCAGTAATCCTGATCAGGCTTTGAGCGGAAGACCGGGCTCGAACCGGCCACCCCGACCTTGGCAAGGTCGTGCTCTACCAAATGAGCTACTTCCGCAAAGGAAAAAATGTTAATTTATAAATACCTGCCCTTTAGACAGATACAGACTGGAGCGGAAGACCGGGCTCGAACCGGCCACCCCGACCTTGGCAAGGTCGTGCTCTACCAAATGAGCTACTTCCGCAGAGGCAAAGATGTCAAATTAGTACCTGCCCTTTAGACAAATACTGACTGGAGCGGAAGACCGGGCTCGAACCGGCCACCCCGACCTTGGCAAGGTCGTGCTCTACCAAATGAGCTACTTCCGCATAACTGTTAAGAGCTTTCCAACAATTGTAACCTATTGTTACTGTTTCAGGTAGTGTCCTTTTTTCGTTGGGATTGCAAAGATAGGAAACGAAGTTAAATCACAAAATTTCTTTTCAACTTTTTTCAGATTTTTTCGCGGCCCGGCTTTGGCTAAAAAGGCTGAAACGCTTTGCTGCAAACCGTTTCAGCCTATAAATTATTTTATTTATTTTTATTTACAAAGATGTAAGAGCCGCTGCATGGTTGGTCAAAACGATCTTTTTCTTCGCCTTCTTTTTCTTATTCCACCATACATAGAAGCCCGTCACTGGCAGGGATCCGCAGATAAGGCTCACCACGAACGCGATGATTTTACCCCAGATGCCGCCAATGGCGCCCACGTGGATATCGTAGTTCATTTCGATCAATCGCTCTCCTGCATTCTTATGCGAGTCGTTCCTCCTTTGGAGTAATTTGCCGGTGTACTGGTCAAATTGCAGGACGTCCGCCCCGTAATAGGTTTCCGATCTCCTGTAACCGTAAATACTGTTTACGCCGGTAGGATCGGCAGCTGCGTATATGCCATAACGTTTCATCTCCGGCAGGATGCGGCGCGCCTCCTCAAAGGACTTGTCCAGCACCTGCAGCTTATCCACGGGAGTGGTCACCACGGCGGAAGTCTTATCGCTCCTGTCCGGCGGCGTGGTAGTGCCGGACGCCACTACGTACACGGTAGCCTGGAACCAGGAAAAGGACCAGACCATGCCCGTGAGCGCCAGTACCAGCGCAATCACCAGGGCGTAGAAACCCAGGACGTTGTGCAGGTCGTAGTTCACCCGCTTCCAGCTGGCTTTCCATCTTATCTTAAAGCTTTGCTCCCGGGTGGCTTTCGTCCATTTTTTGGGCCACCAGAGGATTAAGCCGGTGATCAGCAGGATCACGAAAATGAAGGTAGACCAGCCTACGATGGGCTGCCCGATCTTATCATTGAGCAGCAGGCTCCAGTGGATGAACTTGACGATGTAGAAGAAGTTGTGTTTATAATCGACCTTCCCCGTTACGGCCCCGGTATAGGGGTTTACATAGACGGTTTCGAAGTATTCGCAGATGTCGAAATAAGTGAGGCCTTCCTGGTTGTATTTGTAAGTGGTGAATTCCCAGGCTTTGTCCGGCGCGGCGTAAGCCACAATGCCGCTGATCGGCTTATCCACCCCTACATAAGCCTGAGCCGTTGCCCTCAGCTGGGATACCGGCAGGGTGGGCGTGTTGGCCGGGGTTACAAAAATCTGCCGGTGGTACACCATTTCGTTGATTTCCTTCTGGAATACGAAAAGGCAGCCGGTAATGGAGATGATGACAACGATAATGCCTGATACGAGTCCCAGCCACAGGTGCAGCCAGTCTACTATCTTGCGGAAACGCGATTTTCCGCGCTTGTCCTGTATTTTTCCCTTCCTTCTTAACATATGATTTGACCTTGCCGGCCGCTACGTATCAGCCAACCCTACAAAATTCAGACTTTTCAGGGCTTTCCCCTGATCGGATCGGGAAATCCATTTACGGGAAACGGAAAATTAAAAAAGCCTCCCGGGAATCCGGAAGGCTCTGGCGATAATTATGTTGAAGCTGATTCGCTTATTTATATTTTGGATTGTACAGTGTGTTTTCAGGAACAGCAACTTCAGGCTTGCCTTTGTAGTGGTGTTTGTAAAGATTGTAGCAACCACCCAGCATAAATGCCATTAAACAAAACAATTGCACGTAAAAGATGAATCGGCTGGTAGATACGCGATCTACGGTGATATCGTTCGTATTCTCTACTGTGTTTTCTACTGTGTTGTGTTCCATATTCAGTTTATTTCCGATGCAAACTTACATTAACCAGACAAATAATCAAAGGAAATTTTAAAAAACCGCTTTTCGCGCTTTTTCATGTTTCAGCTCCGAGAATTTTTTATGCTGCAGGAAGTAATATCTCCATATCATAATCCCATGGAATACCCCGGTGAGGGTCATTAATTTCACATCGGGAAAGCGGGGATCATGCTTATAATTCCTGCGCCACCGCCGGTAGTCGATATACGCCCTGAAGATCGCCTTCATATCCTTTGGCTTGCCGGCCGCCAGGCTTTTCATCGCCGCCAGGATATCCAGGAAAAAGCGCTGGGAAAGCACAATCCAGCGGTCCTCGCTGTGCAGGTTTTTCCAGAGCATCATCAGGTTATTCCGGAAGTTGAGGTACAGCTTCCGGGGGTTCCCCTGTGGCAGGCTCCCCCCTCCTACGTGGTACACCACCGCATCCGGGCAGTAACAGATCCGGTACCCGAGCCGCTGCAGGCGCCAGCAGAGGTCCACCTCCTCCATATGCGCAAAGAAATCAGCGTCAAAACCTCCGGCTTCATGGAAGCAGCGGGAGCGGATAAACAACGCCGCGCCGGTAGCCCAGAAGATATCCTGGGGGTCGTCGTACTGGCCCAGGTCCTTTTCTGTAGTGTATAAGATCCGGCCCCGGCAGAAGGTATAGCCAAGGATATCCATCCAGCCGCCGGCAGCGCCTGCGTATTCAAATTCCTCCCGGTTATGCCAGGAGCGCAGTTTGGGCTGGCAAGCCGCAATCCTGGAGTCCTGCTGCATCATAGCCACCACGGGCTCGATCCAGCCGGGTTCCACCTCCACGTCCTGGTTGAGCAAAACGTATATATCCGCCTCCACGTGTTGCAGCGCTTCGTTGTAACCGCCGGCAAAACCGTTGTTGGCGGGGTTGCGGATGATCCGCACCTGGGGATAATGCTGTGCCACAAAAGCGACGCTGTCGTCAGTGGAAGCATTGTCGGCCATGATCAGCTGCAAATTACCATAGGTAGACTGGCATACAGACGGTAAGAACTGCTCCAGGAATTTCTTCCCATTCCAGTTTAGAATTACAACGGCTACTGATGGCAATACAGGCAACTGTTAATACGTTTATGCGTGAAAAATAAGTTTTAGGAGATGCAAATATGCAACAAAGGATTTTAATATTTGCTAACCTTTTGAGAATCGGTAAAGCGGATTATACCTTAAATTAGGAGTATGTTTAAACAGTTTATCGGCTGGAAATTTATCCTGGTAACCATTGCCGTGGCTATTATTGCAGCTACGATCTGGTTCGTCAGTAACCTGTCGGCCAAAATTCAGGATGAGGAAAGAAAAAAGGTAGCCACCTGGGTGGAAGCTTATCGTGAACTGCTGAAATCCGACTCTGACGCCAACCTGAACCTGGCCACCGAAATTGTAACCACCAACACCACCATCCCGCTTATCCAAACCGATGCTGCCGGCAATATTGTGGACAGCCGCAACCTGGACACCACCAAGATCTCCCAAAACCCCACCCTGCTGCAGGAGCAGTTGCACTCGTTCAAAAAACAGCATCCGCCGTTCATTATTGAAATCGACGCAAAGCATAAAGTTTACAACTATGTTTATTACGGGGATTCCCTCATTCTGAAACAGGTAAAATACTATCCCTACATACAGCTGCTGGTGGTAGCGCTGTTTATCGGCGCCGTGCTCTTCGGTCTGTCGTCCACCAACCGCGCCACCCAAAACCTGGTATGGGTGGGACTTGCCAAGGAAACGGCCCATCAGCTGGGCACCCCCCTCTCGTCCATAGAAGCATGGCTGGAAATACTCCGGGAAAACGAGGCCAACGTGCCGTTTGTCAATGAGCTCACCAAGGATGTAGACCGCCTCAAACTGATTACAGACCGCTTTTCCAAGATAGGCAGCGTGCCGAGGCTGGAAGAAAGAGATATCATCCGGCAGATAGAGGACATGGCTTCCTACATCCGCCGGCGTAGCCCGCAGAAGGTACAGATAGCCGTGCATACCGCGGAGACGGACCTGCCGGTAATGATTTCCGCCCCGCTGTTTGACTGGGTGATAGAGAATTTGCTGAAGAACGCGCTCGACGCCATGGAAGGAAAAGGCAACATCGATATCACGATAGAAAACCACCCCACCGTCGTTACCGTGGACATCGCCGACACAGGAAAAGGAATTTCCAAAATGAACCTGGACAAAATTTTCCGCCCGGGATTTTCCACGAAAAAAAGAGGCTGGGGATTGGGCCTATCCCTTGCCAAACGTATCATTGAGGACTATCACAAAGGCCGGCTCACGGTGAAAAATTCGGAGATCAATAAGGGTACTACCTTCCGGATTATGCTGCGGAAATAAAACTTTTTTGAAAAAATGAATAAATAAATTTGCTCATTTCAAAAAAGCGCTTACTTTTGCATCCCCATCTCACACAGATGCCACTAAAAAACGCGAAGGTGGCGAAATTGGTAGACGCGCTACTTTGAGGTGGTAGTGCCTGAAAGGGCTTGGGAGTTCGAATCTCCTCCTTCGCACAAAGGGTTGAAATCGCAAGGTTTCAACCTTTTTTGTTTTTGGGAATTAATTAACATCATCTGTAAGCAGCCCCCTCTCCCCTTCCCGCGGATTCCTTAAATTCATACCTCAAACAGCTTTAACCAATGACACAAAGACTGCATTTCCTCAAAGTATGTTTCGCGTTGCTACTCCTGTTCCCAGGCAAGCCCTGGCCAGCTTCCGCACAAACGCCGCCTGCACGCTTCGGGGAAATCTACGGACTCATAAAAGAAAAAAACTTCTTCAAAGCCAGGAATATTTTTAATACCGACTCGGCCCAACTACCCACCGCCTACCGCTGCTTTGTAGATGCCGTACTGCAAAACGCCTTCAACAAACCAGCGGCCTCGGATCGTAAAATAAACATCCTGCTCACAGGAAATTATGCCCTGCCGGATAGCCTCCTGCTGAAGCTCTACCGGATCAAAGAAGACAATGCGGTGAAACAATACGACTACGCCAGCGCCTATACGACGCTTTCCACAGTCCTGACGAACTTCCAACCCCTGCTCACGCCGGAAGAAATTAAAGACATGCAAAACAGCCTGAAAATATGGACCGCCCTCAGGGATCAGCCCCGGCAAAAAGTGACCATTGGCGGGTATAATGAGCTGAAGATGCAAAAGGATAAAGCGGGATTAAAGAACCTGCCGGTGACCACCGGCAACGATACGCTGCCCTTTATTTTTGATACCGGCGCCAACATTTCCACCATTACGGAATCCACCGCTAAACGGATGCGCATGAAAATCATCCCGGCGGCCATTGAAGTATCCACGATCACCGGCAATACGGTAAAAGCGGAACTGGCCGTGTGCAGTAAATTCCGGCTGGGAAATATAGATATTGAAAATGCGGTATTCCTCGTGCTGAAAGATAAGGAACTCTCCTTTCCGCAGATTGGCTACCAGATCCACGGCATACTGGGCTTTCCTGTGATCGAAGCGTTGCGGGAAGTACAGCTGACGATTGACGATTATCTCATCATCCCGCTGAAGGAAACCGCCATGCCCGGCGCTTCCAACCTCGCTATTGACGGACTCACGCCGCTGATTTATATCGACGATATGAACTTTACTTTCGATACCGGCGCGGATCATACCATCCTCTACGCCGCCTTCTACCGGCAGCACAAAGCCCGTATCGATAAATCCTACAAACTCACCAAAGTGAGCTTTGGCGGCGCAGGCGGTCATACGGTGCTGCCGGGCTTCAAGATCAAGCATACCTTTACCATCAACGGCCGCAGCGTGCCGTTGACGGACATCTCCCTCCTTCGGGATAACATCAGCAACGAAACCGGCTATGGCAACATCGGCCAGGATGTGATCAAACAATTCGGGAAAATGACCATCAACTTCGACCAGATGTTCATCAAACTGGATTAGCGCTGATATACCGCTTCCCCGGCTTTATACACGGCTTCGATCTGCCGGGTGTTGGCAACGTCCGTCAGCGGATTGGCGGATAATACCAGCAGGTCCGCCGTTTTGCCGGCTTCCAGCGTGCCGTAGCGGTCGCCTATACCCAGCACTTTGGCCGCGCCTGTGGTGGCAGCCCTCAAAGCTTCCGCAGGCTGGAGGCCCGCCCGGACAAGCAGCTGCAGTTCCAGGTGTTCGGAGAAGCCCTGCACGCGCACAGGCTGCGCGCCAGAATCCGTGCCCATGGCAATGACTACGCCTGCGTCATGCAACTTCTTCACATTCCTGGCGGCATTTTCCACCGCGATACGGTTACGGTTATACGAAGGGGCATTTTTAATTTTCTGCTGATAGGCGGGGTCGCTCACCATCGCCACCACGCCGGGTTCCACGGCGCGCAGGAAAAACGGATCGGACAGCCATTGCGGCGTGCCGGCGTAGGCATAGGCGTATTCATCGAGGGACAGCGTGGGGATGTACACCACGTTACGCCGCTTCATTTCCTGCACCAGCGCATCGTCTATAACGCTGTCCCGCACGCTGTGCGCGAGGATGTCCACCCCGCTTTGCACCAGCTTCCGCGCATCGGACAGGTAGTACACGTGCGCCGCTACCTTCCAGCCATGTTTATGCGCCTCCCGGATAATCGCCTGCCAGGTGGCGCTATCCATCTTCCTGAACGAACCTCCGAAGTCGTCCAGCCAGAGCTTAATAGCTACCGGCTGCAGCTTCACCAGGCTGTCCATTTCCGCGGCCACCTTTTCATCGCTCATTGGGCGGTAGGTTTTATTCATACCCATTTCCGCCGGCGGGGCGCCCCCGGGCACGCCAAAGCCATAGGCGGCGGAGTAGAGCCGCGCCCCGGGCAGCAGGCCGTTCTTCAGCGAGTCGTACAAATGGCGTTCGTACAGGAATGGGCGGTCCGTACCCAGGGAAAGCACGTTCAACACGCCGTAATCTTCATAGCGTTTCAACTGCCGTAAAATATTTTCGCGGGTATAATTTTCCCCGGAGGTTTGGGTGCCTTTCAGCATGCCAATATGCATGTGCGCGCATATAAGCGCCGGCATGACCGTTTTGCCGCTGAGGTTGACGACGCGGGCCCCGGCAGCGGAAAGGTTTTTCCCGGTTTTCACAATTTTCCCGTCATGTATGAGGATGTCCGTATGAGGCATGGCGGCGGCGCTTTTACCATCTATTACATTGGCGTCTTTAAGCAGGAGGTACCCGCCGGGAGGCGCAGGTACGGCTGAAAACAGGAGCAGCATGGGTAAACAGCCCAATAGAATTTTCCGGATCATAACAATCAAATTTGATAAGGTACTTTAAGTTACCAAATAATGTAATGACCCGGAAAAGCCTATACAAAAAATCCGGCAGCCTGCCGGTACATGCTGGCGAAGCCGTTTACATCTTCCGGGGTAGGCTCGGCGAGCGGGCTACCGGCGGCCCATTCCTTTTTGTAGGCGCGGGCGAAGTCCGTTACGTTTTTCACCTCCATATCCACAATCTTAGTGGTATGCCCGCCGATGTAAAGGCCGCGTTGCTGCACCCTGTCCAGCAGCATGGTCAGGCAGCCGGAGGCATGCTGAAAGGCGAGGAACAGCCTGGGTTTGTTGGTACCGTTTTCCGTTTTGAGTACCACGCCGGCGATCAGCGGATCGTACTTCGGCGGCCAGCGGCCGGCATCCGCCTGGAAACCGGAATAATTTTCATTGATGCCGCTACGGCCGTTGCCGCTTTCTTTGCGGAAAATCATGTAACAGGCGCGCTTTACTTCAGGGGGGTAGCCCATGCTCCGTATGATGGCCACCACGGTGTCCATACTGACGGCAGTACGACGGAATGGAAGCATCGGCTTCTCAGGATAAGCGTTTTTCATTTTCTGGGGTTTTGGAGTTAATCAGTCCGGGGTTACAATCAACACAAATATACGAAACACCGCTGACAACGGCATGCGCGGAGGTTTAGCACAATTTATCCGCACCGGGTACTGCAAAGGAGGTAAACCGTATCTTTACATAATTTTGAAAGACAACTATGGGTACATCAATCACTTGTCCGAATTGCAAACACCAGTTTGTAATGGAAGACGCCTTCGCAGCGGATATTGAAAGGGAAATGCGCGGTAAAATGGCTACCGAATGGCGCAAGAAGCTGGATGAACTTCAGTCTGAAAAAAACACCCTCTTATCGGAAAAAAATAAAATTGCGGCGGAGCGCCAGCAGATGGAAGCGCTGCGCCTGCAACAGGAAGAAGAAATAAAAAAACGGGTCCGGCAGGAGAAGCAACAGCTGCAGGAATCCCTGGCGCAGGAGCTGCGCAAAAGCATTATGGCCGATTTCGACAACCAGGTTAAAATGCTGGAGCAGGCCAACCTGGAAAAAGAAGCCAAACTGAGCGAAGCCCGCCAAAAAGAACTGGAATTCCTCCGTAAGGAACAGGAACTCAAAAACCGCGAAGCGGAGCTGGAACTGGCCACTGAAAGAAGGCTCATGGAAGCCCGGGCGCAAATGCAGGAAGCCATCCGCAAGGAAGAAGCCGAGCGCCATGCCCTGCGTGATACCGAACACCAGTTGCGCCTCCGGGAGCTGGAAAAACAACTGGAAGACCAGCGCAAACTCGCCGAAGAAATGAAACGCCGGGCCGAACAAGGGTCCATGCAGTTGCAGGGAGAAGTACAGGAACTCGTCCTGGAAGAAATGCTGCGCAACAGCTTTCCGTTTGATGAAGTAGCGCCGGTAGGCAAAGGCGTACGCGGGGCCGACTGTATCCAGCTGGTCCGCAACCGCTTCGGGCAGGAATGCGGCCGCATTATCTACGAAAGTAAACGCACCAAGGAATTCACCGAGGGCTGGATCGAAAAACTCAAAGCAGATATGCGCTCCCAGGGTATTGACGTAGCCATCCTCGTTACCCAAACCATGCCCAAAGGGATGGATAAATTCGGAGAAAGAGATGGCGTATGGATCTGTACCTTCACTGAAGTAAAAGCCCTCGCTCACGTGCTCCGGGATGGCATTATCAAAGTGTACAGCGCCATCAGCACCCAGGAAAACAAGGGCGACAAAATGCACATGCTTTACGCCTACCTCACCAGCGGCGAATTTGCCGAGCAGTGGAAGGCCATCCGGGAAGGATTCATGTCCCTCAAACTCTCCATACAAAAGGAAAGGGATGCCATGGAAAAAATCTGGAAAGCCCGCGAAAAACAACTGGAAAAGGTATTGCTCAACGCCGCGCACATCCACGGTTCCATCGAAGGCATTGCCGGTAGCGACAGCGTAGACATGAAATTACTGGAAGATGCGGCGGACGACCTGGCGGATTAATCCATTAATTTTATTCAAATGTGTAAATAATTATTAATTTAGATGATTATTATTCATTTTAAGTGACCTATGCAAAATCCGGAGCAGGCATACCAGGCCATCATATTTGACCTTGGCGCCGTACTTATAGATTGGAATCCACGCTATCTCTACAGGAAAATATTCAGTTCGGAAGCGGAGGTAGACTACTTCCTGCAACAGATATGCACGTTTGACTGGAACGAGGAACAGGATGCCGGCAGGAGCCTGCTGGACGCTACGGAGCTGCTCATCAGCCAGCATCCGCAATACGAGGCGGAAATCCGGGCTTATTACGGCCGCTGGAAGGAAATGCTGGGCGGCGAGATTGCCGGCAGCGTAGCCTTGTTAAAAGAATTAAAAGAAAGCGGTAAATACAAACTCTACGCGCTCACCAACTGGTCCAACGAAACCTTTCCGCTGGCGCTGGTACAATACCAGTTTTTGCAATGGTTTGACGGCATCGTGGTGTCCGGCAGGGAGAAACAACGCAAGCCTTCTCCATCCATTTATAAACTGCTGCTGGACCGCTACCAGGAAAGGCCTGAAAAATCGCTGTTTATCGATGATAATTTGCGCAATGTAACCGCCGCCCGGAATGTCGGGATCGACAGCATACATTTTACCAGCGCCAACCAACTCAAAAATGAATTGATGCATAAGAAAATTCTGAATTAAATTTTCTGCGTAATATGTAAACAACTACCACTGTTAACCCACCTCCTATTTTAAGATTCCATTAACAGTTGCAGGATAAACCTGCTGTAACTTTGCACTATCTAAAGCGTTGAACAGTATATAAAACGTGAAATTTCCGTTGACCCGTTTCGTTTAGTTCGAAAGGAAACCATAATTAGAAATTAATACGCTAGGATTATGAAAAGGACAATTTATTTACTCAGCAGCATTGCTGCGTTGGCAGCATTGATATCTTTCAGTGGTTGCGGCAAGGACCCCTTAAAAGATATGACGCCTGAGGAATCCAGGATTTACATTACCAACCACGACAGCCAGGCAAACTTTAAATCTTATAACACCTTCAGCATCGTGGATTCCGTTGCCGTATTAAGTAACCGTAACGATACGGCTAAAAAAGCGCTGACGGATTACGATAAACAGCTCATTTCATCCGTATCACAGGCTATGCAATCCCGCGGTTATACGCTGGTGGATAAAGCTGCCAAACCGGACCTCGCGGTGGCGCTTACACGTATCGACAACTCGTTTACCAACGTAGCCTGGAACCCGGGCTGGTGGGGCGGCGTATGGAGCCCCGGCTACTGGGGATATCCCGGCGGATGGTACTGGCCCAGCTACTATGTAGTGTACCAGGTAAATGAAAAACAAACTGCTATTGATGTCTTCGACCTCAAAAATCCGAATGCGGACAATAAGTACGTTTCCGTATGGAACGCATTGTGGAGGGGCTCAGGCGTATGGAACACGGATAACGTAGCCAGCATGGTGCAGGCTTCCTTTGATCAGTCCCCATACCTGACCAACAAATAATCAATAGTATTAAGCATTTAAAATTGATCGGAAGATGAAAAAGATATTCAACTGGATGATGATTTTTGCCGGCGTATTTGCCGCACAGGCAGTATCTGCACAGGTGCGCCCGCCGCTGTCAATTGATGTGAATTACTCCGTAGCTTCCCCGCTCGGTTCCCTGCAGGATTATTCCGGCAAAACCAGCTTCAGGGGCTGGACGGCAGGATTGCAATATATGCTGAACGACCAGTTTTCAGTAGGACTCCGAACCGGTTTCCAGGACTTCAACGAGAAGCTGCCACGCGCCGTATATCCGGATAAGTTAGGCGATGTATCCGCCGTACAAACCCGCACTTTACAGGTAATCCCTATCCAGGCTACTGCCGGCTGGGCCTTCACCAAGCCTGATAAGCCCGTGATCCCTTACGCTGCCGTAGGCGTGGGCGTGGCCAATATGGATTACAAAAAATACTGGGGAGAATTCGTGGAATCAGATAACAGCTGGCAGTTTATGGTAAGCCCTGAACTGGGTATCAACATCCCGTTTGGGCAGGCTTCGCCGGTACTGTTCAATGCTAACGTAAGATATAACTACAGCCCGTACAAAATGGGCGATATCACCAACTTTAATTCCCTGCAGTACAGCGTGGGATTTAAGTTTCACCTCAACTAACTTTTATCCATATTCTAAGAAGGGCAATTGTGAGAATGGCGTCCCGCAGCTGGTTTAGCGCTGCGGGATTTTTTTTACTGCAATCTTGCGCCGAATCCTTTCGTGAAGGCTTCCCGTATCGTGCCATCGTTGCCACGGAATATGTATAACGCTTCCAGCTTCAGTTCCGGGTGCTTTTCCAGCCAGGCAATTCCATCTTTCACCCCCATTAAAATTAAAGGATTATCAAATGCATCAGCAGTAAAGCAGTCCGGGGCAAGTACCGTCACGCTGATGATATGATTGTGCAAAGCCTGCCCGGTCAGGGGATTGATCGTATGCGCATACCTGGTTTTCCCCTGGTCAAAAAACCGGCGATAATTGCCGCTGGTGGCTATACCTTCCTCTGCGAGCCGCACCATGCCGCTCACCGGCTCATACGTGGTATCCCCCGGGGCCGGCCTTTCAATGCCTACGCCCCAGCGCTTATGCTGCTGGTTATAACCTTTCGCGTACAGCTCTCCGCCAACGTCAACAAGGTAGTTTTGAATACCACGCTGCTCCAGCAACTTGCCAATCACATCTACCGTATAGCCCTGCGCAATGCCGTTACAATCTATTTTCACCCCTTTTTTGGTCGTGGTTAATTTATTCCCTTTCAGGGAGAGATAAACGCTCCCGGTGAGCCGCAGCGCGGCTTTCACACTGTCCGCCGGGGGTATGCCTTTGAACGAAGGCTTTTGTACGCCAAAACCCCAAAGGTACACTAACGGCTGCACCGTGATATCGAAGAGGCCACCGGTAATGGCATTGGTGCTAAGCGCCTTTTGGACGACGGCTTTCATATGCTCGTCCATCACTACGCTGCCCGCAGCGTTGAACTGGTTGATCAGCGACCCCGGCTTGTACAGGGAAAGCGATTGATCGATCACGGCAAACAGGGAGTCGATAGCCGGTTGCAGGGAAGTGGTATCAGCAGCAAGATATTTAACGACAAAATAAGTACCCTGCGCTTTGCCCTGGCAGGTAATCAATTTCAGCTGCGCGGTATCACTAACGTTGCCGGCTATACGCGGCGCCCCAAAGCTATTGGCGCACAAGAGCAGCAACGCCGCTCCTATCAAACATTTCATCATGTGGTTATTTAAATGCATCGAGGCCGGTGATATCCATACCGGTGATGAGGAGGTGAATTTCATGCGTTCCTTCGTAGGTAATAACGCTTTCCAGGTTCATCATATGGCGCATCACGGAATATTCCCCGGTGATGCCCATGCCGCCGAGTATCTGGCGCGCCTCCCGCACGATGTTGGTGGCTACTTCGCAGGAATTGCGTTTAGCCATACTGATTTGCGCCGGGGTGGCTTTGCCTTCGTTTTTCAATACGCCGAGCCGCCAGTTCATCAGCTGGGCTTTGGTGATCTCCGTCACCATTTCCGCAAGCTTTTTTTGTATCAGCTGGAAACCCGCGATGGGTTTGCCAAACTGCACCCTTTCCTTTGCATAGCGGAGGGCCGTATCATAGCAATCCATGGCCGCGCCGATGGCGCCCCAGGCAATCCCGTAGCGGGCGGAGGAAAGGCAGCTCAGGGGCCCTTTCAGTCCTTTCACGCCGGGCAGGATATTTTCTTTGGGCACGCGCACATTGTCGAACACCAGTTCCCCGGTGGCGCTGGCGCGCAGGCTCCATTTATCCTTGATTTCAGGGGTGGAGAAGCCGGGCATACCGCGCTCTACAATCAGGCCCTGTATTACGCCTTCTTCGTTCTTAGCCCAAACCACCGCAATGTCCGCAAACGGGGCGTTGGAGATCCAGAGCTTGGCGCCGTTGAGGATCACGTGATCGCCATCTTCCCGGAAGTTGGTAGTCATGCCTGCGGGGTTGGAGCCGTGATCCGGTTCGGTTAACCCGAAGCAGCCCATCAGTTCTCCTTTGGCTAATTTGGGGAGATACCACTCCTTCTGGGCTTCGCTGCCGAAGGCATGGATGGGATACATGACGAGCGAGCCCTGGACAGAGGCTGTAGAACGGATACCGCTATCCCCCCGTTCGAGCTCCTGCATCATGAGCCCGTAGGAAATGTAATCCAGTCCTGCCCCGCCGTATTCCGCGGGAATGGTAGGCCCGAAACAGCCGATGCTGCCCAGCCCGGGAATAATATGCGACGGGAATTTAGCCTGCTGGCAGCAGTCCTCAATAATCGGGGAGATTTCCTTTTTCACCCACTGCCTAACTGCATCGCGGATCAACAGGTGTTCTTCGGTGAGCAGGGCGTCCAGGTTAAAGTAATCGGGCGATTGAAAGAGGTCTTGTTTCATAACTGCCTTGGTTTTGGTTTACAGCAATATACGAGTTATAATAATTTGAAGGAACAGTATTTTTCCGAATATTAACACGCTAATTTATAAGAAGTTAGTACATTCGGTACAAATTCGAGAGCTATGGCAAGCAAAGTAATTCCTGCGCTGCTGCTGTTGGGATTTTTAGTCATTGTAATGTTATCGTTTCGACCAACCCCTTTACGATCCATTGCTTTAACTGCCCTGCCGGGCAAAGCTAAACCTGCACCAGACTATGAAATGAAGCGGTATTGGATGGTTTTCCTGAAAACCGGTCCAAACAGAACGCAATCCGAAGCAGTTGCGGCGGAGATCCAGCGTCAGCACCTGGAAAACATTGGCAAACTCGCCGAGGCGGGT
Source organism: Chitinophaga sp. CB10 (assembly GCA_001870995.2). Taxonomy (GTDB): domain Bacteria; phylum Bacteroidota; class Bacteroidia; order Chitinophagales; family Chitinophagaceae; genus Chitinophaga. The sequence goes on along the minus strand of MLAV02000021.1, from coordinate 106,050 downwards.
AAAATTGTGGTAGCCGGTCCTTTTGGGGATAATGGCAACCTGCGGGGCATTTTCATAATGGACTGCAAGGATAGCCTGGAAGCGGTATCACTGGTGAATACGGACCCGGCGGTAATTGCGGGGCGGCTTTCCTTCGAAATAAAACCCTGGTGGACTGCCAAAAACTGCGTATTTAAATAACCGGCATAAAGCACAAAGAGCAATGCTGCAAGGCCGATGCCTTGTGCAACACTGCTCTTTATCTTTCTCTCAAAAAAAAATCAGAGTGAACCTACTGCGATCTGGCTCAGATAGGAGGCCATTTCCAGCTGGTATTGTTTGGCTACTTTCCTGGCTTCTTCCGCGAAATCCTCACCGTTACCGGCATAGATAATAGCGCGGCTGGCATTTACCAGCAGGCCGCAATCCCTATTCATGGCCTGACGGGAAATTTCTTCCAGGCTGCCGCCCTGCGCGCCCACGCCAGGCACGAGGAAGAAGTGATCCGGTACCAGTTTGCGGATATAACCCAGCTGGGATGATTGGGTGGCGCCCACGACAAACATCAGGTTTTCCGGCGTACCCCACTGCATACCGGCTTTCAGTACTTTTTCAAACAGGTATTCATCTCCAAACTGCTGCAGCTGGAAATCCTGGCTGCCTTCGTTGGAAGTGAGTCCCAGCATGATGGCCCATTTTTCAGGGAACTGCAGGAACGGCTCCACACTGTCGCGACCCATATAAGGCGCTACGGTAACGGAGTCGAAATTATAAGTATCGAAAAATGTTTTCGCATACTGGGTAGAAGTGTTGCCTATATCCCCTCTTTTTGCATCGGCAATGGTGAAAATGCCGGAAGGAATATATTCAATCGTACGCTGCAGGCTTTCCCAGCCGCGGATACCCATGCTTTCGTAGAAAGCTGTGTTGATTTTGTAGGCAACACAAAGATCCTTAGTGGCGTCAATGATAGCCTTGTTAAAAGCGAACACCGGATCTGCATGAGAGAGCAGGTGTTTTGGAATCTTTTGCAAATCTGTGTCAAGACCTACACACAGATAAGATTGCCTTTCCTTAATCAGATTCACCAATTCCTGTCGATTCATAGTCGGTATAATTTGGGGCGCAAAGGTAAGCAAAAGTGGCCCAATTAAAGATATTTCATTTTAACCTGATAAGCGCCAGCCGGGGTCAAAATTTTTTTAGTCATTCGTTTGAGGCCGCCTGCATTGCATTTCAGCGGCTATGCGCAGACTATTTTCATCTCCTTTTTCTTTCAGATTGGCGATGACATTAAAGTAGTCTTTATCCTTTTTATTGGCACTCAGTTTATAATTTGCATTAATATCTCTCACTTCAATTTCGAAACCTACGATGGCTTTAAAGTTATTAGCATAAGTTTTCTCATCTATATCTGTAATGCTGACAGGGCACTTAGAAGCGGCTTCGTAATGTGTTACGAGTTCATCGAGATTTTGGTGCAGCTCTTCATCTGTCAGTATCCTGGCTTTGCCATGCACGTGAACGGCCATATAGTTCCAGGTAGGAATTCTTTCTTTTTCATACCAGGACGAAGAGATGTACGCATGTGGCGCGGAGAATACGACGAGGGTATCCTGCCTGCCGAAGTACTGCCATTGGGGATTAGCCCTGGCTACGTGGCCCTGCAGCACATATTTGCCATCGGGCTTTTGCTTGAGCACCAGCGGCAGGTGCGATGCCTGTGGCACATTATTTTCGTCCGTATCCACGACCAGCGCAAAGCTGAATTCGCGCATAAATGCTTCGATCTTGTTCCAGTCGGTTTCCTGATTCAATTTGGCGGTGAGCATACAATTGGGATTGGTCAGTAAAATACAAAAAAAATATGCAGGCGCTTCGCTGTCTGGCGGATTACCTGCATATTTTTTTATGTGAGGGATGTAGTTATACTACTACGTCCACTATTTTGGTAGGTGCGATGTTGGCGTTCCGCATGGCGATGCTGCGGGCGGTGGCGCCGGCAATATCCAGGAATGCCTTGCGGGTCACCTTATCTTCGGAGGCCATGATAGGGGTACCGTAGTCGCCCCCTTCGCGGATGCTCTGCACCAGCGGGATCTGGCCGAGGAAAGGCACATCCATTTCTTCAGCGAGGCGGCGGCCGCCGTCTTTACCGAAGATGTAATATTTATTTTCTGGCAGTTCAGCAGGTGTGAAGTACGCCATGTTTTCCACGAGGCCGAGGATAGGCACATTGATTTGTTTGCCCATGAACATGGCCATACCTTTTTTGGCGTCGGCAAGGGCAACGTCCTGCGGAGTGGTCACGATTACGGCGCCGGTGACAGGTACGGTTTGTACCAGCGTCAGGTGAATATCGCCGGTGCCGGGAGGCATATCGATTACGAGGTAATCCAGCTCGCCCCAGTGTACATCCGTTACAAACTGGCGTAAGGCGCTGCTGGCCATAGGTCCGCGCCAGACTACCGCTTCCCGCTCTTCGATCAGCAGGCCGATGGACATGAATTTGATACCGAATTTTTCCATCGGTTCAATCATGCCTTTACCGTCTACGCTGACCATCATCGGGCGTTCGCCGCGGGCGCCGAACATAATGGGCACGGAAGGACCATAGATATCTGCATCCATGAGGCCTACCTTAGCGCCATCCAGGCCAAGGGCCAGGGCGAGGTTGGCCGCCACGGTGGATTTACCTACGCCGCCTTTGCCGGAGGCTACCACGATGATATTTTTAACGCCGGGAAGCGCACCGTTGCCAGTGCGTTTGCTGCTCACATTGGCAGTCATTACCACTTCCACTTCAGCTTCTTTATTTACCAGCATGTGAATGGCATTCACACATGCACTGCGGATCAGCTCCTTCAAAGGACAGGCTGGAGTCGTTAGCACAACAGTAAATTTCACCTTATTCCCGTCTATCTCTATATCTTTCACCATATTCAACGTTACCAGGTCTTTCCCCAGATCCGGCTCTTCAACGTTGCTCAGGGCTTGTAAAATCTGCTCTTTAGTCATCATAAATTGTTGTTAAATTAGATTCCAGGGGGCAAAGTTAACCCAATTGGGGCTTAATTTACAACTCTGATTTACTTCTCCGTAACTCGCAGGAAGTACGATTATAACACTTAAAATAATTTCTATATCTTAGAGCGACAATGGAGCAGAAAAGATCCTACATACTGTCACTTTTGATTATTTTCCTTTTATCTCCTGTACTCCTGAGAGCGCAGATCACGGAATTTAAAGACAGCATTATACAGATTTCGGGTATCACGATGACGGCGGACAGCCTGAAGGCGATTCCTGCCGTGAGTATTATGGTACGCGGCCAGGGCCGTGGTACGATCTCCAACAAACAGGGGGTATTTTCCATCGTGGTATTCAAGGGCGATACCCTTACCTTTTCCGCCGTAGGCTTTAAGAAACAGCACTATAAGGTACCCGTCAACCTGCCGGGCAATGCGTACTCCATGATCCAGCTGATGGTGGAGGATACCATGTACCTGCCGGCGACCATCATCCGGCCTTATCTTACCAAAGAAGAATTTGAACGTGCCTTTGCTACTATGGACATCCCGGACGATGCCTATGAGCGCGCACGCAAAAATACCGAGGCGCATCACCTGCGCGCACTGGCCCGCATTACGCCGGTAGACGGCCGCGAAGCCACCAACATGTACATGCGGCGCCAGGCCCAGTCGCTCTACTACGCCGGCCAGCCGCCTCCCCAGAATATCTTTAACCCGCTGTCGTGGGCGCAGTTTATACAGGCGTGGAAGCGCGGGGATTTTAAAAGGAAAGAGGATTAAGAGGAGGACCCCATAAATTGCATCTCATCCTATAAACGAATAAACGTTTCATACACCATGCAAAAAATCGCAGTCATCGGCGCAGGTACTATGGGAAATGGTATTGCGCACGTATTTGCTCAAAACGGTTTTAAAGTAAATCTGATCGACGTGGCCGATGCGGCCCTGCAAAAAGCTTTGCAGACCATTGGTAAAAACCTGGACAGGCAGGTCAGCAAAGGCACTGTCACCGAAGCCCAAAAGGCTGACACCCTGGCCAACATCAGCACTTTCACCTCTATCGAACAGGGTGTACAAAACGTGGACCTGGTAGTGGAAGCTGCGACTGAAAATGTACAGCTGAAACTGAAAATCTTCCAGGAACTTGATCAGTTTGCACCTGCCGGCGCTATCCTGGCCACCAACACCTCTTCCATCTCCATCACCAAAATTGCCGCTGCCACCAAACGCCCCGGTAAAGTGATCGGTATGCACTTCATGAACCCGGTGCCGGTAATGAAACTGGTGGAAATCATCAATGGCTACGCCACTGAAAAAGAAGTATCCGCCACCATCGTTACCCTCTCCGAAAAATTAGGAAAGGTACCCTGCGTGGTAAACGATTACCCGGGCTTTATTGCCAACCGCATTCTCATGCCGATGATCAACGAAGCCATCTACTCCCTGTACGAAGGCGTGGCCGGCGTAAATGAAATTGACACGGTGATGAAGCTGGGTATGGCGCACCCGATGGGGCCTTTACAGCTGGCGGATTTCATTGGCCTGGATGTATGCCTCTCCATCCTGAATGTATTGCACGACGGCTTTGGCAACCCGAAATATGCCCCCTGCCCGCTGCTGGTCAACATGGTGACAGCCGGTTACCTGGGCGCAAAAAGCGGCGAAGGATTTTATAAGTACACCCCGGGCAGTAAGGACCTGGTGGTGAGCGACCGCTTCTCCCGGTAAATTTATTATATTCGAATGCGAACGGCGACTGTACCAAAACCGGACAGTTACCGTTCGCTTTTTTATGCTATTATGTTGATTATCAGCATGCCTTAACTCTGGCATCCCGTTAGTATCCTCGCTCACATCCAACTCTTGTTTATGATCAACAACTATATTAAGGTAGCATACCGGAATATGCGCAACAACAAAGGGTTTAGCGCTATCAATATCCTGGGACTGGCAACGGGGCTTGCCATAGCGATGATCATCGGGCTGTGGGCCTACCATGAAGTGTCCTATGATAGCCAGGTGCCTGATAAGGAGCGGGTGTTCCAGGTAAAAAGGAACTTCAACAGCAACGGGGAAATACTCACCTTCAACGCCGTATCCCTGAAGCTGGCCACTACGCTGAAATCCGACATGCCGGAGATCGAATACCTGGCAGAATCTGACTGGATGGGATTTCACAACCTCAAAGCGGGAGAACGAAAGGTGGTACTGGACGGCGCGCATGTGGGCGACGAATTCCTGCACATCTTCCAGTACCCGATGATCCGCGGCGATATCAACTCCGCCGTTAAAGACCCCTACAGCATTATACTTACCGAAACGGCTGCACGCGCGCTTTTTGGCGATGCCGACCCCATGGGAAAAACTGTCCGTATTGACAATACCGACGACCTAACGGTAACGGGCATACTAAAAGACCTTCCTGAAAATTCCACCTTCCGGTTCACCTACCTGCTGACCCTGCGCCGGATGGAACAGGCCTACGATTATGTGAAAGAAGCCCGCAAAAGCGGCTTCGGGGACAACGGCTTCCAGCTGTTCGTAAAGCTCAGGGCCGGCGTGGACCCGCAGCAGTTTTCCGCCAAAATAAAGAACATCGAAAAAAAAGAAACTACCTCTACGAATGCGATGAACTCAGAGGTGATATTACAACCGCTGGAACGCTGGCACCTTTACAGGAAATATGAGAAGGGAGTAGATTCCGGCGGCCTGATCGACAATGTGCGCACCGCCTCCATCGTAGGCTTACTGGTACTGCTGATCGCCTGCATCAACTTCATTAACCTCTCCACCGCCAGGTCCGCCAAACGCGCCAAGGAAGTAGGTATCCGCAAAGCGGTAGGCGCTGAAAGAAAGCTCCTCATCTTCCAGTTCCTGGTGGAATCTTTTATCACCACCGGCATTGCTGCCATCATTGCCTGCGTAATGACAGCGCTGGCCCTGCCGCTGTTTAACCGCATGGCGGCTACTACGGTGAGGATCCCCTATACCGCTCCCCTGCTCTACGTCATCCTGCTGCTGGCAGTAGTGGTGGTGAGCGTGATTGCCGGCGCAAGGCCTGCCTTCATCCTCTCCTCCTTCCGCCCGGTGAAGATCCTGAAAGGTTTACGGATAGGAAAATCCAGCAGCAACTCCAGGAGGGCGCTGGTGATTGCGCAATTCACCTGCTCCATTGCGTTGATCATCGCTACCATCGTTATCCACAACCAGGTGGATTATGCCCGCAACAGGTCCGTAGGTTACGATAAAGACCTGTTGATACAAGCCCCACTGCCAAAAGAAGTGGCAGCGCACTACGATGCCTTCGGCCATCAGCTCATACAATCCGGCGCGGTCACCAACCTCACCGCCGCCTCCTCTCCCATAACAGCCATTTATAGCCATAACGACCTCGATGCATTCCCCGGTAAGCTGCCGGGCGAAACCGTAGAGATGGCGAACTTCTTCGTGTACAATAATTATTTCAAGACGGTAGGCATGAAGGTCGTTGCCGGGCGCGACTTCCGGGATGTTGCTACCGACAGCCTCTCCGTTATCCTGAACGAAGCGGCTATAAAACGCCTGCGCCTGAAAGACCCATTGAACCAGACTATTTCCTGGGCGGGCCGGCGGTTCGCTATTGTCGGCGTGGTGAGTGACGCGCTGATGGAGTCCCCGTACGCCAGGCCAGAGCCAAGCATGTTTATACCGATCACTACGGAAAAAAGCTGGGGCATCTTTCGTTTAGCCGCTAACGTGAATCCGCATACCGCCGTGCAGGAGATTGAAAAAGCCTTTGCGGCATTCAGCCCTGAGAGCGCCTTCTCCTATAAGTTTACAGATGATGAATACAATTTAAAATTCCGGCAGGAAGTGCTGATCGGCCGCTTGTCCACTCTCTTTACCGGCCTCGCCATATTCATTTCCTGCCTGGGGCTGCTGGGCCTGGCTGCGTTTACCGCGGAGCAGCGCACTAAGGAAATAGGCATCCGTAAAGCGCTCGGCGCTTCTGTGGCGCAGATATGGGCCATGCTCTCGAAAGACTTTGTATTGCTGGTGATGGCAAGCGCGCTGCTGGCGTCGCCGCTGGCATTTTACTTTGTACGCCGGTGGTTACAACAGTTTGATTACCGGGTGGACATTAGTGTGTCCGTCTTTATCATAGCGGCCGTCAGCGCTTTGGTGGTGACTTTGTTTACGATAAGTTACCAGGCGATCAAGGCAGCGCTGATGAATCCGGTGAAGAGTTTGAGGTCAGAGTGAGGGCTAGCTTATTTCACCGGCCGCACCTCCAACCCGCGAATATCCTGCAACCGCAACAAACAAAGCTCTTCTGTGCTTTTGGGTACACCAATATCCATCGTGCAGAAGAGCTGCATCTCCTGGGACAGTACGGTCACATTGTGTTGCTTTACCACTGTCATCACCTCGTTCATGATCGTATAATCAAAGCTAAGGTGGTAGCGCTTTTCCACATTTTTCTGGATCACCGGCACCAGTTGCAGCACCATGGCCGTACTCATTTTATAAGCATTGATCAGGCCAGGCACGCCGAGTAAGGTACCACCGAAATAGCGGACCACAATCACCAGTACATCTGTCAGCTGTTTGGAATCAATTTGGCCCAGGATGGGTTTGCCGGCACTGCCGGAAGGTTCCCCATCGTCGTTGGCGCGGAACTGCAATCCATCCGTACCAAGGCGGTAGGCATAACAATGGTGGGTAGCTTTGGGGTGTTCCTTTTTAACTTCGTTCAGGCAATTTTTTACATCGTCCGTTGTTTTAACCGGGAAGGCGAAAGCAAGAAACTTGCTGCCCCTGTCCTTAAATTCTGCTACTGCACTTTTATCTATAGTAAAATAAACCTCCATCAATAAAATTTAGAAAAACCAAAAAATTACATCCCGCCGGCGTGGCGATGATAGATATCCACGCGGTCCGTGCCAATGACGCTGGATGCTGCCAGCAGGGCATTGGTGAGTACGGGCGCTGCTTTGCCGCCTTTGAGCGTGCCGTTGCCGGTAATGATGCGGCATTCGTCCCAGAGGTCCATTTCAATAAACTGTTCCAGCACGTGCGGACCTCCTTCCACCAGCACGCTGGTGATATTTTTATGATAGAGCTGTTCCAGGAGTTGCGGCAGCAGGTCGTCATAGAAGTCCAGCTGCATGATTTCGGAGCGGCCTTCCGTATCGCCCGTGCGGCCTGAAATAAAAATAGTAGGCACGCTGCCGTCCCAGACATGGTATTCGTGCGGTACTTTCAGCGCCTTATCGATCACCAGGCGCACCGGGTCTTTCCCTGGCCAGAGGCGGGTATTGAGCTTGGGATTATCGTGGATGGCCGTACCGGTGCCCACGAGGATGCTCATCTCTTCGCTGCGCCAGCGGTGTACGAGCCGGTCCGTATAGGTGTTGGATATCCGGACCGGTTTGCCATCATCCGCCGCCATGAGGGCGTTGCGGGTTTGGGCCCATTTGAGAATAACGTAGGGTTTTTTCTTTTCATGGAAATTGAAGAAACGGCGGTTCAGGTAGCGGCATTCCTGTTCCAGCACGCCGGTGGTAACGGCTATGCCGGCGTTTTTCAGCTTCTCTATTCCTTTCCCGGCCACCTTGGAAAAGGTATCCTGGCAACCTATGACTACGCGGGGGATGCGGTGGGCGACGATCAGGTCAGCGCAGGGAGGCGTTTTACCATGGTGGGCGCAGGGTTCCAGGCTAACGTACATGGTGGACTGCCCGATGAGGTCTTTATCCTCCGGGGCCACGCTGTTGATGCAGTTCACTTCAGCGTGGGCCTGCCCGTATTGCTGATGGTACCCTTCCCCTATGATGCGTTGCTGATGCACCAGTACCGCCCCTACCATCGGGTTGGGCGCAGCATGACCTGCTCCCATAGCCGCCAGCTCCAGGCATCGCCGCATAAAAAATTCATTGAAAGTGCTATCCATAATCCCCAGCGTTATAAGTATGTTTGCAAAAATATTGTTTTTAGCATTGACTATACAATCGGCTTTCACATTTATTACCGGCGCCCTGGGCGATATTTACGATGCGCGGGAGGCCGCCAGCATTGCGCACATGGTGCTGGAACACATCACCGGACTTGGTAAGCTGGACAGGATAGTCCATAAAGAACGTACGTTGACCCCGGAGCAGCACGATGCCTTAAAACATGCCATAGCGGCTTTACAGCGACTGGAACCCATCCAGTACATCACCGGCTCCGCCTGGTTTTACGGGCTGGAGTTCAAGGTCACCCCGGCAGTACTTATTCCCCGGCCGGAAACGGAGGAACTGGTGGAATGGGTGGTCAAAGATGCAGCCGGCAAAAGCAACCTGCACATCCTGGACATTGGCGCCGGCAGCGGATGCATCCCGATTGCCGTGAAATCGGCCCTGCCGGCCGCCACGGTGAGCGGGGCGGATGTGAGCCCGGAGGCGCTGGAAGTGGCCCGCACCAACAGCAGGGAATTGAAGCTGGAGGTCAGCTTTTTTGAGCTGGATGCCTTAAACCCGCAGCAGATGCAGGCCCTGGACAAGTACGACATCATCATCAGTAACCCGCCGTATATCACGCAGAAAGAGCAGGCAGAGATGCAGCAGCAGGTATGGGGCTTTGAGCCTTCGCTGGCTTTGTTTGTGCCGGATAACGATGCCTTGCTGTTTTACCGCCATATCGCCGTTACGGCCCTGGAAAAGTTGAACAGGGGTGGGTTTTTATATTTTGAGATCAATGAGGCCTTTGGGAAAGAGGTAGTGGCCTTATTGCAGGGGCTCGGATTTGAAGGGGTCGAACTCAAACAGGACTTCTTTGGGAAAGATCGTATGATAAAAGCAGGGATCGCGGGATAACCGCGACCCCATGCCGGTTTATTTCTTGGCTGTTGCCAGCACTACTTTTGCGCCTATTGAACGGGCAATTTCCATCACGCTTACCACATCTTCGATCGGAACGGTTTTCTCGGCATTAATCACCACCGTAGGGTCTACGGATTCATGCGAGAGCGCCGGCGCCAACGTTTGCTGCAGGGCTTCGAAGGGTACTTTGTTGGTACCTACGAAAAACTCATGATTGCTGTTAATGCTCACCACCACCGTTTGCTTAGCTTTGGTATTGCTGGTAGCTTTGGGCAGGGCCAGTTTGATGACATTCGGATTGGCCAGTGTGGAAACGATCAGGAAGAACAGCAGCAGGATGAACAGGATATCGTTCAGTGCCGACTTGTCCATTTCCACGTGCTTCCGGTTGCGACTGCGTAGATTCATATCCGTTATTTTAGCGGGTAGGTTCCTGCAGAATGTCGATGAACTCTGCGGAAGCGGTCTCCATTTTATTTACAACTTTATCTATCTGGGCGTTCAGGAAGCTATATCCGATGAAGGAGATGATACCGATGATCAGCCCTGTGGCGGACGTAATCATTTTCACGTAGATACCTCCTGCAATAGTTCCCAGGGTAATATCGGAAGTAATGGAGATATTGAAGAAGGTCTGGATCATACCGGCGATGGTGCCAAGGAAGCCGAACATCGGGGCGATACCGGCGATGATGGACAGTATCACGAGGTTCTTTTCCATGCGGTACACTTCCAGTTTCCCGACATTTTCCATGGATTTCTCAATATTTTCAATTGGTTTACCGATACGCTGGATGCCTTTATCGATCATGCGTGCGATAGGACTGTTGGTATTTTTCGCCAGGGAGCGGGCAGCCTGCACATTGCCGTTCATGATCTGGTCACGGATCATGGGCATAAAGTTGTCTTCGATCTTACCGGCTTTGGAGATGGTCAGCCATCTTTCCACGAATACGAAAACCGCGATCAGGGAGAGCAATCCCAGGGGAATCATCAGCACACCACCATTCTTCAGCAATTCCAGCAGGCTAATATGTTTATCTGCTGCCTGGGCAGCCGCATTCACGCCCTGCGCTACTGTATCTGCTTTGGGAAGCAATAAAGAATCCTGTAATAACGTGATAAGTCCTAACAACATGTTTTGATTTTAAACTAATAACGGTTAAAATAGTAAATAATTACAAATTATGCCTTTTCTTCCCAAAGCTGTGCCAGATATACAATTGTCTGAACGGCTTTTTGCATATCCTGGATGCTTACGTACTCATGTTTGCTGTGGAGGGCCATTTCGCCGGTGAAAATATTCGGGCATGGCAGTCCCATAAAGGATAAACGGGCGCCGTCCGTACCGCCACGGATGCTCATTTTCAGCGGCTGCACGCCTGCGCGGCGGATGGCTTCAGCAGCATAGGCAGTTACTTCAGGGTGCTTATCCAGCACCTCTTTCATGTTACGGTATTGTTCTTTGACCCTTAAAACGCCTTTTGCGCCGGGATATTTTGCCAATACTTTTTCCATGATGCGGCGCAGGTAGGCTTCGTGGAGTTCCAGGGCGTTGGTTTCGAAGTCCCTGATAATGAAGTCGATTTCCGCCTGTTCTACGGTACCGCTTATACGAACCGGGTGAATGAAACCTTCGCGGTCGTCCGTGGTTTCCGGGGAAAGGCTGTCTTTCGGTAACGCATCAACGATTTCGCTGACGATTTTGATAGCGCTGATCAGTTTATTCTTGGCGGCTCCCGGGTGGGCGCTCACGCCGTCGATAACGATTTTTGCGCCGTCGGCGGAGAAGTTCTCATCTTCCAGCGATCCCAGTTCGCCCCCGTCCATGGTGTATCCGAAGTCGGCCGCCAGTTTTTTCATATCCAGTTTTTCCACCCCGCGGCCTACTTCTTCATCCGGCGTAAAGAGGATGCGGATAGCGCCGTGTTTTACTTCCGGGTGGGTCATGAGGAAGTGGGCGGCGTCCATGATTTCGGCCACGCCGGCTTTATCATCCGCGCCGAGGAGGGTCAGGCCGCTGGCGGTGATGATATCATCGCCCTTCTTGCTGGCCAGGTAAGGGTGTTCGCTGGCGCGGATGATCACGGAAGGATCGTCCGGCAGCTGTATATCTTTACCGTCGTAGTTGCGGTGTACCAGCGGTTTTACGTTGGCGCCGCTGCTGTCAGGCGAGGTATCCACGTGGCTGCAGAAGCAGATCACGGGCACTTTTTTATCGGTATTGGCGGGAATGGTAGCGAATACATAACCATGTTCATCCAGCTCTGCGTCGGTAATGCCCATTGCTTTTAATTCTTCCACCAGCAGGCGGCTCAGGTCCTTCTGTTTTTCGGTAGTAGGAAAGCTGCTGCTCAGGGGATCGGACTGCGTGTCTATCTGTACGTAACGCTTAAAGCGTTCATCTACGGTGTAGTTATAGTTTGTAAACATTATGCAAACGTAAGGAAAAATCGGTCATACCCTTATGCCGCCAGTGTAATTTTGGGATTCGCTACCTTTGGGTATGGACGGTCAGGAAAGAAATAACAGCATTTGCCCGCGCTGCGGGAAACCGTTGGTTTGCGAGCCGGAAAACATTCACCAGTGCTGGTGTACGGCGGTGCGCCTCAGTGGGGAGGAGCGGGTATATATCGGGGAGCGGTATGAGGGCTGCCTGTGCAGGGAGTGCCTGGAGGCGTTGAAGGAGGAGGTGAGGCGGGAAGGAGAATAGCCGCAGGGCTTACCGGGTGTTGAAGGAGGAAGCGAGGCGGGAAAGAGAATAGCCCAGGGGCTACCGGGAGTTGATGAGAGAAGATCAAACCTGTTGATGCGCACGTCCCCGGGAACAACAAGCGCCTGATCCCGGCACGTTACAAAAAAAGGGCTGCTCCTAAAGAAACAGCCCTTCAAAGCACTTCATATACTGATTATACGATTTCAACCAGTTCCAGATCGAAGATCAGGTCTTCGCCAGCCAGCGGGTGGTTACCATCCAATGTAATAGTATCCGCACCTACCGCTACTACGCGTACAGGAATCACCTGACCCTCAGGGCCGCTCATCTGCAGCTGCATACCCACTTCCGGGTTCAGATCAGCCGGGATGTTGGCTTTAGGGAAATCGATGATGAACTCAGGTGATTTCTGACCATAAGCCTGATCAACAGGGATCTCTATGGTTTTCTTGTCACCCACTTTCATATCCAGCACACCATTGTCAAAACCTTTGATAACCATACCAGAGCCTACCTTGAACTCCAATGGGGCTCTTCCTTCTGAAGAATCGAAGGTTGTACCGTTAGTTAAACGGCCGTGGTAGTGCACTCTAATTGTATCCCCGTTTTTAACAGCTTGCATAATAAAAAATTGTTTAGTGTTAATAGAATATACCCGCAAGGTAAGCAAAGCATCCGGAATCACCATTTTTTTATGCTATATTCCGGTCATGAAAAGGATTATTTTATTTGCTTTGCTGGCCATGGCGCTGATTCCGGCTGTACAGGCCCAGTATAGTGAAGTTACTACCGGGGCAGACCGTATTTCAGAATGGGCGCCAAAACTGAAAGGTAAACGTGTGGCACTGCTCGTAAACCAAACCGCCACCATAGGTAATACACATTTGGTGGACAGCTTGTTGAAACTGAAGGTAAATATCCGCAAAATTTTCAGCCCTGAGCACGGTTTCAGGGGTACGGCGGATGCCGGTGAAAAGGTAGCGAGCGGCAAGGATGCCGCTACCGGACTGCAAATCGTGTCCTTATACGGCGCGCACAGAAAAGCCACCGCAGCGGACCTGGCAGATGTGGATATCGTGATTTTTGATATCCAGGACGTAGGTGCACGTTTCTATACCTACATTTCCTCCCTGCAGGAAATCATGGAATCCGTGGCCGAGAACCATAAAAAACTCCTCATCCTGGACCGCCCCAACCCTAACGGGGATTATGTGGACGGCCCTATCCTGGACACCGCCTACCGCTCCTTCATAGGCATGCAGCCCATTCCGGTGGTACACGGCATGACGGTGGGCGAATATGCGCGTTTCCTGAACGGCGAGAAGTTGCTGAAAGGCCGCGTAAAAGCTGATATCGAAGTGATCGCCTGCAAGCGCTATACACATAAAACGTATTATGCCCTGCCGGTACCGCCATCTCCCAATATCCCCAATATGAAAGCGGTAAACCTCTACCCTTCCGTATGCTTTTTTGAAGGCACCACTTTGAGCCTGGGACGCGGCACCGACAAGCCATTCCAGGTCTATGGCGGCCCGAAACAACCCAATACAGGCTTCTCTTTCACCCCGTGCAGCACGCCGGGCGCTAAAAACCCTCCGCTGAAGGATACGCTTTGCTACGGGGAAGACCTATCCAACGCCCCGGAAACGGTACCCGCGCCAGGCCGCAGGCTGGAGTTGAAATGGATCATCAAAGCCTATAACGAAGCGCCGGATAAGAGCAGGTTCTTTACCTCCTTCTTCAACAAACTGGCCGGCAACAATATTTTGGTGCAGCAGATCAAATCCGGCATGAGCGAAGCCGAGATCCGCAAGACCTGGGAGCCTGGCCTGGCCAAATTCCGCGCTACCCGCGCCAAATACCTGTTGTATGCAGAATAGGCGGCAAAACTTTACTTTTGCATCATGGCTAAAGATCTGAGAATAATTTTCATGGGCACGCCCGACTTTGCCGTGGCGTCGCTGGATATACTGGTAAAGAACGGATTTAATGTAGTGGGCGTGATCACAGCGCCGGACAAGCCCGCTGGCCGCGGCTTGCAGCTGCAGGAAAGCGCCGTAAAGAAATACGCGGTGGCCAATAACCTGAAAGTCCTGCAGCCGGAGAAGCTGAAAAACCCTGCCTTTATTGAAGAATTGCGCGCTCTTAAAGCGGACCTGCAAGTGGTGGTAGCCTTCCGTATGCTGCCGGAACTGGTATGGGACATGCCGCAGGAAGGCACCATTAACGTACATGCGTCCCTGTTACCGCAGTACCGCGGCGCCGCTCCTATCAACTGGGCCATCATCAACGGCGAGAAAGTAAGCGGCGTCACCACCTTCAAACTGCAACACGAAATCGATACCGGCGATATCCTCTACAGCCAGGAAGTGCCTATCCGAGAAGATGAAACCGCCGGCGAACTGCATGACGCCCTCATGCACACCGGTGCGGAACTGCTGCTGAAAACCGTGAAATCCATCGCTGACGGCACTGCCAAAGGCACCCCGCAGAAAGACGTAGCGCCGGCTGATATCAAACATGCGCCTAAAATTTTTAAGGATACCTGTAAGCTGGACTGGCAAAAACCCATTGACCAGGTGTATAACCTCATGCGCGGCCTCAGTCCTTACCCCGCCGCATGGACTACCTTCCAATCCAAAACGCTGAAGATTTACAAAGCGCATAAAGAGCTTACCCCACCAACGGTTGCCCCCGGCGAGTTTGAAACAGACCAGAAAACTTACCTGAAGATCGCTGCTGCGGACGGGTGGCTGGTGCTGGATGAGATTCAGCTGGAAGGGAAGAAGAGAATGGGAGTAGTGGAATTTTTGAGGGGGTATAGGTTTTAATTTTTTTTAGGGGGAGAAAGAAAATGCCGATGCGTATTAGTGCATCGGCATTTTTTTATGAGTAGCGGATGAGAATGCCGTTGTCAACGGTTCTTGCGATAAGCAATATAGGATCATTACCCCCGGAAATGGTGCTATCATTTTTTTGAGTTACTTATTTGCAGGGATTCCAAGGGTGTTTTGGCCAGGATTTCATTCCATTTTGACAGTAAACATGGTTTGCGCTTTGAATTCCCCTAAGGTGCTAAGTCCGCGGACGGTGCAGATGAAGTTGCCGGGGAGGTCGTTGGTGTAGAAGGTTACCTCTGCTTCTCCGTTGTCGTCGGTGACGATGAGAGGTGACCAGAAGACGGTGGTGGATTTGAAAGACTCGGGACTTGATATGGAAACAGAATCAAGACCAATATATGGCTCGGGGAGCTGAATCAACCTGACTTCTTTACTTCTTTTGGTTGTTACGCCATTGCATCCAATGTACTTAACAGTTGTCATACCTCCTGTGCGCCCATCAGGTGATAACATTTTGTAATAATATTGCCCTTTAATTGCGGGAGTGTGAGGATTACTGCATCCACAATTTATAATGCGGTTTGTGCATACCATCGTTTCACATCCTGTGTCTACTACTAGAGACGAGTACCTGTGATCGCTTAAATTCTTACCCAAAATCTTAACCTCTTTCAGCTGTTTGCTATTTTCAGCAAGAAACTTTGAATCCACAACTTCTTTGGGCATTTGCGTTAACACAGGTTGCATAATTAATCCCGGTAGCCTGGCAATCAAGTTATTTAAACGATCTTCATCATGCGGCAGCATAATTCTCATATCATTGTAAGCTATATTCCCTATTGGGCTGAAATACGCGATGGTGGTATCATTACCAAGGAACTCCTGAAAACTTAATTCAAATTCTCCATTAGCGGCGGTCTCTATTATTTTCATTCTACCATTATGATTATAAACCAACTTTTGCCTTTTCTTAACCGGTTTTCCGAATAACTGAACGACACCTTTATTGGGAAACCATAATCCACTCAGTTTATTATCAATTTGAGTTCGAATGGTATCTTCCAAAAAAAGACTATTATTATCATTGTAATTATCAACAATTATAGGAACTACCCGATCTCTGGCACAGCTAAAAGAGAATATTCCTTTTAGTGGGTTATTCAGGGAATCCCGGATTTTCAGCCGACAAGTCACCTTAGATCTTCTATTGTAATTCAGGGAATCACACAGCAGCTTTGTATGAAGTTTTACAGTTGAATTAGGTTGAGATTTTGTTTGTTCATAAGCAACATGACGCAATGGGATATTTACAGAAATGGCTTGAATAAATGGTTTCTCAGATGGATCTCTTGTCAGATTATTTGTATATCCCAGCAGGATAAGCTCCTTACCACCAGCAGAATCTGGTATCTCAAACGAACCAGACGAACATCCGTACTCGATGACATAACGGGAAGAGTTAATTACAGATTTATCTTTAGAGTTAATTAACGACAAGTATAGAACACGATAAGATACGGCAGTGTCAGCCACAGTTGCTTTAGTTAGAATTGCACTAAACCAAATTTTTTCCCCTACAGCGTACACTAACTTATCCGTATAAATCTTTAGTCCTGGGTCCGACAATTGCCATCCTGCTGCATTGATTATTTGAGGGAATAGCATTCCGAAAACTGCAATAAGAAATCTCATGAGGAATCATATGGACGTTTGAAAAATCTGCAATGGAACTCTGAGTCAGAGTTCATAACGTAACACTTCAAAAAAAGTTCATTTTCCTGATTCCACCAAATTATAATTTGATTATCAACTATATACGATAATCACATTTTCAATATAATAACTTTAGTTTTAACCAATAAAAAAATGTAGGGATATACAATTCGAAGATCCTGAATTACTTCATTATTAAATTTCTTGAGTACAAGGAAACTATACACGTATCTGTTTTCATTTACAGCATAAGCATCGATTACTATTGAATCACGGTTTACATCGGCCTGAGCAGAAGTTCTCGCCCTGGAATAAATGTACATATAACTATTGCTGATATCAGCCCGATAATTGATGGATTGTGTGGACGTATTTTTCCTACGAGTACCTTTCATATCTGGCTTACCAAGATCAACCTGCGCGAAAGAAACAGTATCAATTGTATTAACTGCTTTAGAGGCTTTTCCTTCTTTATCGAATAATAAGAAAGAGTTACGATAAAAATATACATAGGCAGATAAATGCATCCTCTCATCATACAATAAGATACCATCACGACTCAATGCGGACAATCCCCTAGTTGTTAATGCACTGGTTTCTTTAAGCGTATGACCAAGTTTGTAATAGCCTAATTGAAATCCCTTATCAGTTGATACTCTAAGCCAAAAAGCAGAATCAGCAGCAGCACCGGCAACATCGAAACTTAGGCTAATTGTATCTGTATGAATTGGCTGAGACGAGGTCAACATTCCGGATTGAACCAGGCGCTTTCTCCCATTAATAAAAATATAAAAGGGATAATTTACATAGGCTAATTGTCCTCGCTCAAATGATGCACGTATAGGCAAAGTTTTACCAATCACAGAAAACCCCTTATCAATCGCTATTGTCAATAATTCTAAAGGGGCCTTTTCGTTCCCTAACCATATTGAGTTCTCGTCTTTACCAGCGAAATAATAAACACCGGCAGGGTCTAAATCCTTCCTCAACAATTCTTTAGGGGGAGTCACAAAATTTCTTTGAAATTGGCCCTGCCGGGATCTTTGCGCTTTGTTTAAATAAAAATAAATAGAGTATGATAAGAAAATACTCAGAAATATTACCGTCAATATGAGCACTTTTTTCTTCATACTCCCTTTCTTTTAATATATACGTTTGGCGTAATAGGCAGATCCATAGTCAAAAGTGCAATACTCATATACATCGAATGCCGCATAGCCAGAAATCGTACAAGTTTCTCCAAATGCCCAGTGGTCACAGTCGTACCCCCAATCATAATACCCCCAGTCGCACCAATATTGTACAGGGCTGGCCTTGTAATAACCAATATATGGTATGGCCCCACTCCCACTTTTTGCAACGCCAGTCGCCGCAACCATTCCAAATACGGCGAATACAATAATCACAGCAAAAAATTTAAATTGTTTCATAACAAAAGATTTAGATAGTTAAAAAACATCACTTCTATACAACAATACTCCAATCATTGCAAGCACTATTAATCCCATATTAAACCATATATGTGCCTCCCACGAAAGCATTTCCAGAATCCCACCACATGCACACGGAATATCTTCCGTGAGAACTAGAATACTCCCGATGTATAACGTGAACAATACCATAATTCCAAAGCTGCCGTAAAGCCCCAGCAACTTAGTACGATTAAAAAACAGCAAAGCGCAAATCAATAGTTCAAACGATGGAATAACTATTGAAAATTGCATACTGTAAGCAGATAATATCTCTGATTGACCTAATTGTGATAGAAACTTTTGATAATCACCCAGCTTACTCAAGGAAGCATATACGAATACCAGGATGAACAGCAAAGCAATACAGTCAACAATTAACGAACGATTTTTGGTAGATATTAACATTGGCATTAGGACAGTTTTATTACTTACATCAGCTCTCAACTAAACCACAGGGATAACATTACTCATATAGGTCGACAAATTTCCGGGCTTCTACCACAAAATTAATCCCGCCCAATCCACCTGCTAACGCAGCCATCACCTTCACATCCCCAACACTTTACACCTCCAACTTATCTTCCGCCACAAAAAAAGGACTGCCTTAAAAAGACAGTCCTTTCCCATTTCAATATCAAAAAAATTACTTCTCGTAACTCAGCTCACAATAAAATTTCGATTCCTCACTACCCAGCGCCTGCTGCGCGCCATCGCTCAGCTTCACAATCAATCCGGCATTGGCTTTCATCTGAGGAATCACATCCAGTACTTTCGCATAAATAGACTTCCCATTCAGCGGGTTGGTAACTTTCAGAATAGTACCACGTGGCGCCGTGTTGTGCAGTGCATAGTATTTACCTACTGCGTTACTCTTAAACCAGGTACCAGGGCCTTTTTCTGAAGTAGCTTTCCTACCGTTATTGGTTTGCTGGTTATACACTTCCTCAAAATTATCGCCGGTAGCTACAGGCGCTGGCCTTGGCGCAGGCGGCGCAGTAGTGATAGGCGCTTCCGCTATCTGCTCCGGCTGCTGCTGCTCCTGCACAGGACGTGATTCTGTCTTCTTACCGCCGTCTTTCGTTGGAGATGGTAACGCCGGTTGCTCCGCTACCGGTTCTCTCTCCGTAGCTGTTTGCTCTTCAACCGCAGGCGCCGGCGCAGGCTTCTTAGGCGCTTGCGCCACCGCAGGAGCGCCGCTGCCACCGGTAGTAAGATACCCGATGATCAGGTAGCTGTCCTTCTTCAATCCATCCCCGCTGAAATTATTCCACTGACGGATGTTATCCAGCGGCACCTTGTTAAAGTTCACACTCACCCGGTATAAAGTTTCCTTTTCCGTCACCTTATGATATACCGGCGTGCCGGAAGCATCCGCTTTCTGCGAAAAGTTAGCCGCCGTAAGCGGTATATGCAGTTCATGGCCCAATTGCAAACCCTTGTCCAAAGTAGTATTGTTGGCAGACGCAATTTGTTTCGGCGATACCCCGTAGGCACGGCCAATACTATAAAAGTTTTCGCCTTTCTTTACGGTATGGTTAATATACAGGTCCGGACCATGGCCCTGCGCCTGCAGCATGTCCTGTGCCTTCACGCTTCCTACGCACAAACCTAAGATGGCAATTGAAAAAATCCTTTTTAACATACAACTCTGTTTATACTTTTTCGGGCAATAAAATACTTAATTCCTGGTAATTCACCTGATAAAAACGAAAATTCCACGGCCCGTAGTATGACTACATTCCGCTGATTTCCTTTAATATCCGGAGTTCTTTCGGGTAGTAATTATTCATCCGGTTAGGCAGCATCTTCGCCCATCCCAGATTCATATCTTCGTAACGCATCAGCGCCCATCCCTTCACATCCGTGGTAATCCCCGGATCCTCCTTTCGCAGATAGAGCAATGCTTCCTGTAAACTCAGGTTAACGCCTGGTATGTTGGCCGATACCAATGTGCTGGCCGCAAGCTGGTGATCAGGTATTAATTCCTTCTGTCCTAACTGTCCTGCTTTCACACCTGCCTTGCGAATATACAACTGTTGCTGCAACAATGAAATATCTTTTGCTAAATTTTTTGGCAACACCATCACCTCTTCCTGGTGCAGCAAATATTCATACTGCTCCGGTCCGGCAATCCAGTTAGCCATTTTCCCGGCTTCTTTCGCGGTGAGAAAAGTATTCTTCTGCTCTTTGACCTTCCGCCCCGCTTCCCCGCTCTTCTTCCTGAAACAGCTGATGAAAAATCCTTCCCCTTCCAGCTGATCCGGGTAAAACCTATACCCGGCCCCGTTATATTCCCCGGAAAATGCCGGCACAATATGCCAGCTCTCCTGCAACGGCACGGGAATATTCTCTAACTCGAAATTCCCCAGCAGCCAGTCCATGATCTGCTCATCTTCCTCCCGGGAAAACGAACAGGTCGAGTAAATCAATATCCCTCCTTCCTTCAGCGCCGGCAATACATCCGCCAAAATCCGCTGCTGGCGCTGACTACACAACGCCACATTTTCCAGCGACCACTCCGGGATCAATTCCGGCTCCCGCCTGAACAATCCCGATCCGCTACACGGCGCATCAATCACCATCACATCAAAATACCCCGGCAGGCGGGAAAAATCCCGCGGATCATTATTCGTTACCACCACGTTCGCACTGCCCCATTTGGTGAGGTTATCCGCCAGCACGGCTGCCCGCGGCTTAATCACCTCGTTGGCCACCAGTATGCTGCCCTCGCTGATCAGCGATTGCAACAAGGTCGACTTCCCACCCGGCGCAGCGCATAAATCCAGCACCTTCAGGTCCTGCGTCAAATCCACCAACGCGCGCAACGCCTGCTCCACGAACATCGACGAGGCCTCCTGCACATAATATGCCCCGGCATGAAAAAACGGATCAAAGGTAAAGGAAGGCCGCTGCGGCAAATAATATCCCTGCGCGCTCCATGGCACCCTCGTCACGCCCCCGGCGGACAATGAAGCCAGCACCTGCGCAGCTTTATCGCCACTCAGCTTCGAGGGGTTCAGACGAATACTGGTAATTTTATCGGCAGCCGCATGCACACGCAAAAAGGATTCCCTGTTGAAACCAGGCAATCCTTCCAGCGAATTGATAAGTTCTGATGGTAATGTATTAGACAACGAAATGTTTTTCGCAAATGTAAATAAAACATTTGCGCCACCGCATTTTACACCTGCTTAATTTCCGCTACCAGCTGCTGTAATACCTGCTTGGCATCACCAAACAACATCGAGGTTTTTGGCTGGAAAAAGAGGTCGTTTTCAATCCCGGCATATCCCGGTTTCATACTGCGTTTATTTACGATCACTACTTTGGCATTCTCCACTTCCAATATGGGCATCCCGTAGATCGGGCTCGTGGCGTCTGTTTTAGCAGCCGGATTCACCACATCATTCGCACCCAACACCAGCACGGCGTCCGTTGTGGGCAACTCCGCGTTGGCTTCCTCCATTTCCAGGAGCTTATCATACGATACATCCGCTTCCGCCAGTAAAACATTCATATGCCCCGGCATACGCCCCGCCACCGGATGTATCGCGTACTTCACTTCCACCCCTTTCTCCTCCAGCAGCTTTTCCAGCTCATGACACACATGCTGGGCCTGCGCTACGGCCAGCCCATACCCCGGCACTATCATCACCTTGTTGGCATATGCCAGTACCACGGCCGCATCCGGCAGGGAAATTTCCTTATAGGCGCCCTGCTCCTTACCGGCAGCCGCACCTGCTTTACTGCCGCCAAAAGAGCCGATCAGCACGTTCTTCAACGAACGGTTCATGGCCTTACACATCAGTATCGTCAGTATCGTCCCGGCAGATCCCACGAGGATACCGCCCGTCAGCATCACGGGATTATCGTATAAAAATCCGCCAAAAGCCGCCGCCACACCGGTAAAAGAGTTCAGCAAAGAAATCACTACCGGCATATCCGCGCCGCCTATCGGCAACACAAACAACACCCCGTAGATCAGCGACAATACCAGCACGCCATAGAAGAGCAAACTAAAACCCGTTGCCCGTCCGCCACCATGCGCCCATAACGGGTACACATCGTTCACGTGTATCAGCAGCGCCGCCGCCAGGATCACAATAATCCCCAATACAATCAGGTTCACAATATGCTGGGCCGGAAACGCAAAATCCTTCACACGGCCATTCAGCTTGCCCCAGGCAATTACGCTGCCGGCAAAGGATACAGAGCCAATGATCAGGCCCAGTAAAATAATCAGCAGCGTGCCCCGGTAATCCACGCTAAACATGGATTGTATCAACTCCCGCTGCTCGATAAATTCGCGACTGCTGCTACCCAGCTGCTCCATCATCTCCCCTGCCCGATGCAGGTTCATCATCGCCGCCGCACCCGCAGAACCACTATCTCCCGCAAGATGGCCAAACTCAATGATGGATATCAACGCCGCACAGGCGCCGCCCATCCCGTTAAACATACTCACCATCTCCGGCATGGCCGTCATCTTCACCTTCTTCGCCGCCATCACGCCTATTACCGAGCCAATGAGCAGCCCCGCGAAAATCCAACCGTAATTATGCAGTTTCGCTCCTTCCGATTCATACAAAAAGATGGTGCCCAAAATTGCCAGCGCCATGCCCGCAGCCGCTACCAGGTTGCCTTTGCGGGCAGTATCCGGTTTACTCAACATCTTTAGTCCCAATATGAACGTAACAGAGCCTGTCAGATAGATTATTGAAAGTATGCTGGACATATGGTATAGGTTTTATTTTTTATCCTTCTTGTTTTTAAACATCTCCAGCATCCGGTCCGTCACCACAAAGCCGCCTACCACGTTCACCGTACCCAGTATCACCGCTAAAAACCCCAGTATTAACGCCAGGTAGTTACCGGCTTCCGCCTTGCCCATCACAATGATGGCCCCGATGATCACCACCCCGTGAATGGCATTGGCGCCGCTCATCAACGGCGTGTGCAGTACCGAAGGCACGCGGGAAATCACTTCTATACCCAGGAAAATAGACAGGATCACAACATATATCATCTCTATATGCTGCTGAATGAATACGGAGAGCTGTTCCATGGCTGTTGTTTTTTAGTTGTTCCGGTGGAATGATAAAACAGGAAATAGGCTAACGGCTGATTAGGCAGGCTGCATGAGACTTTTCACCCGCTGGTTTACTATCTCCCCATTATAAGTAATACAGGCGCCTGCTACAATATCATCCTCAAAATTGAGCGCCAGCGCGCCCTCTTTTGTCAAAATTAACTTCAGGAAATTAAAGAGGTTTTTGGCGTACAGCTTACTGGCATCCGCCGGCATAGTAGCGGCCAGGTTGGAATTACCGATGATGGTCACCCCTTTGTAATGCACGGTTTCATTGTTCTTTGTCACTTCCGTATTGCCTCCCGTGGCGGCCGCCAGGTCCACTATCACGGCGCCGGCACGCATGTTATCCAGCATGGCGTTTGTCACCAGCAGGGGCGCCTTCTTCCCGGGAATCTGCGCGGTGGTGATCACAATATCCGCTTTCGCAATACTCTCCGCAATCCGTTGCTGCTGCTTCTGCTGGTAATCGGCCGATTGCTCCACGGCGTATCCGCCGGCGGCAGAGGCATCGGCTGCGCCCTCCACCTCTACGAATTTTGCGCCCAGGCTCATCACCTCTTCCTTTACGGCCGGCCGGGTATCAAACACTTCCACCACAGCGCCCAGCCTGCGCGCGGTAGCAATGGCCTGTAAGCCCGCCACGCCTGCCCCCAGCACCAGCACCTTGGCAGGAGCAATGCTGCCGGCAGCGGTCATAAACATGGGGAAATAACGGCTATAGCTATACGCCGCCAGCAATACCGCCTTGTAACCCGCGATATTGGCCTGCGAACTAAGCACATCCATGCTCTGCGCACGGGTGGTACGGGGAATCGTATCCAGGCTGAAGGTTGTGATATTTCTTGCCGCCCATTGTTCCACGGCGGATAAGTTGTACAGGGGTTGTAAAGTGCCGGCCAGCACCCTGCCGGGCTTAATGGCAGCCAGCGTTTCGGCGTCCGGTGTGTTCACGCAGCAGATCATATCCGCCTGCTCCAGCAGCTGCGACAGCGGCGCTACCTCCGCGCCGGCAGCGGTATAAAGGGAATCCTCGTAAAACGCATGGTCGCCTGCACCTTGCTCCACCCACACGGTTACCGACATCTGTTGCAATTGTTTCACTATTTCGGGGACTAGTGACACACGGGTTTCCCTGTTTTTTTCTTTTAAAATTCCTACAATCATCTGGTGGAAGTTTATAAGGAAATTTAAAGAAAAAAAGCTATAACTCAATAAATTTTCTATGATTAATTTTTTGCAATAGTAGCAGCCAGGGAAGCCGCATATTGCACCAGCGCAGGCACCGCCACCCCATGGAGATAATTGCCCGCAATATGAATACCGGCATGGGCTGCCTCAAACTGCCGCACCTGCTCACGCAGGCGGGCATGGCCCACATTCAGCTGTGGAATGGCCTGCTGCCATACCTCAAAGTGCTGCATCACCGGCGCTTCGCTGATACCCAGTATAGCGCTGAGCTCTCCCAGGATATTTTGCTGCAGAACGGCATCGTTCGTATCCCGCAGCAGGTGCTGTAACCGCGCCCCGCCGGTGAAAACGGTGAGCAACAGCTTGCCCTGCGGCGCCTTTCCCGGGAAAATTGCCGTATTGCAAATAGCCCCGAGGAAATGTAAATGCTCTGCATTCGGCGCCAGAAAACCAAAGCCATCCACCGGCCTGGCCACCGCGGCGGCATTATATCCCACGTGCAGCACGCCCATTTCAGGGTATTCCACCTGCTTCAAACGGTTTGCCAGCGGGGCATCCAGCCCTTGCAGCATAGCGGCCGTAGCATAGGCTGGGGTAGTCAGTATCACCCGTGCCACGGATATTTCGGCCTGCTGGCCGTTTTCTATGTAGGTAATTTTGTATTGGCCTTCGGCAGATCTAATTGCGCTGACGGCACAATTCAATCGTACGGGAACGCTTAAACGGCTGGCCAGTGCCATGGCGAGCATGCCGTTGCCCCCGCTCAAGCTAATAATTTTCCTTCCTCCAAGCGCTCCCTTCTCCTTCATCAAACCCTTTGTCACGCTGCCATAAGTACGCTCCCACTTAGGCAACATCGGCAATACCTCCGCAATACTGAGCCTGTCAGGATCGCCGGCGTAAATCCCGGATAATACCGGGTCAAATACATACTCGGCAATTTCCTTATTGAACCTGCGCCCAATGAATTCGCTCACACTTTCTTCTTCCTTCACAGGCGCCGATTTGCGGAAACGCTCCGAAAAAAGCTTCCACTTGCTTGCGCCACTCAGATATTTTGAACCGAGGATTTTAAACGGATGGGGAGATACCGCATGCAACTGCTTGTTTCTTACCAGGAACCTGTTTTTGCTGGCCGCTGCCGCTACAAGTATCTTATCGCCTAAACCCAGGTCTTCCAGGTATTGCAGCATTTCCGGGGAAGCCGCAATGGAATTTGGCCCTGCGTCCAGCTCAAAACCATCGACATGCAAGGATTTCAGCACCCCGCCAATACGGCCGGAGGCTTCCATAATCACGTACGGCACTTGTTGCCTTTGCAGTTCATAGGCGATGCTCAGCCCGGAAATACCGGCGCCAACAATTAAAACGGGTTGCTCTGGCATGAGGATTCGGAATTTATCTATTTTTCAATCAGCTGGGTACAATACTTCACGATCGCATTTACCCACAGCGGATGCACATTCAGGCATGGAATCATTTTGAAACTATCGCCGCCATTGCTCATGAAGGAATGCTTACCTTCCACGGCAATCTCCTCCAGCGTTTCCAGGCAGTCGGATACAAAGGCGGGGCATACCACGAGTAATTTCTTCCTGCCCTCTTTAGGCAGCTCCTCGAAGCGTGCGGCAGTGTAAGGCTGCAGCCACTCCTCCCGGCCCAGGCGCGACTGGAACGACATTCCCCACTTCTCCTTCGGCAATCCCAGTTTTTCCGCCACCAGCTCGGAAGTAATGGTTACCTGGTGCCTGTAGCAAAACTCGTGGGCCGGCGATTTCACGTGGCAGCAATCCGCCACCTGCAGGCAATGCTTGCCCGTGATGTCCCCCTTTTTGATATGCCTTACCGGCACGCCGTGATAGCTGAACAGGACATAGTCAAAGTCCTCCTGCAGGTAAGGGCGCATACTCTCCGCTACCGCTTGGATGTAATCCGGTTCATCGTAGAAAGGAGGAATAACACTAAGCTTGAATTTGTATTTCTTTTTGCGATAGATATCCTTGGCATATTCGGCCGCCGTTTCGTAGGACGACATGGCGTAATGCGGATACAAAGGCAGCAGGATCACCTCCCTGAGGCCGGGATTATCCGCCAGCAGCTTGTCATACGCCGCTTCCGGTGTAGGATTGCCGTAGCGCATCATGATCTCCACGGGGATCTGCATATCGTTCTGCACCGCCTTTTGTAATTGTTTGGTAAGCACGATCAATGGCGAACCCTCTTCCCACCAGATGGATTGATAAGCCTCGGCCGACTTCGGAGCGCGCTTCGGTACAATCACGCCGCCCACCAGCAATTTGCGGAACAGCCAGGGGTAATCAATGACCCGCTTGTCCATCAGGAACTCCATCAAATACCTCTTCACATCAGGTACTGCCGTTGAATCAGGAGAACCCAGATTCATCAAAACTATTCCTACTTCAGATTTATTGACCATGCTATTCTTTAAGATTGCCGCAAATTTAGCTTGTTTCTTGCATAAACAATCCAGCCACTATGATAGAAAGTGCCGACCTTTGTATAGAGGAAACTGATAGCTGCCGCTAATGTCATCCGTTTGTAATGATTGTATCACGGGAAAATAATTATTTCGAAAACTCGCTGTAGCTGAACACCTGCTTGCAACGCTTCAACACAAAACCTGATAAAAATCATTTTTTCATCGTATTGATTACCAGTAGTAGAAATGACACACTAATGACAGCCTAAACCAGTTGTTTGCAGCGTATGCCAGTATTTTTGCAGCCGGAAGCTTATACACGAACATGCAGGTCAGTCATTCAAAAGAAATAGCAAATTTTCATATCGTTGGAATCAACTATAAGAAAACAGACGCTGCTATCAGGGGATTATACGCCATCAATCCGGCCCAGTACCAACAACTCCTGGAGCATGCCAGGACTGTGCAATTAGACGATCTCTTTGTACTCTCCACTTGTAATAGAACGGAAATATACGGTTTTGCCGCAAGCCCGGGGCAATTCATTGACTTGCTGTGTTCACAAACCAATGGCGACAGGGATCAGCTGCTGGAACTGGCTTATACCAAGTCCGGCGAAGAAGCGATCAAACACCTGTACCAGGTAGGAACAGGGCTCGACAGCCAGATCCTCGGCGACTATGAAATCATAGGCCAGATCAGGAATGCAGCCAGGTTTGCGAAAAATGAAAAAGCACTGGGAAGTTTTCTCGAGCGATTGGTGAACAGTGTACTGCAGGTTTCCAAACTCATTAAAACAGAAACAGGACTCAGCGCCGGCACCGTATCCGTGGCCTTTGCCACCGTACGCATGCTCGAACGCATGGTGCCTGATATCAAGGATAAGAAGATCGTGTTGCTGGGTGTCGGCAAAATCGGCCGTAACACCACCAAAAACATGATCGAATACCTGGGCGTGAAAGAAGTAACGCTCATCAACCGTACGTTGCTGGTAGCAGAGGAATTTGCCACCCAGCACGGCCTCAAAGCCGCGCCGTACGAAAATATGCTGCCGGTAATCCGGGAAGCAGATGTGATCCTCGTGGCATCCAATGCCCCGCATCCAACCCTGCTGGCAGAGCATCTGCAAAACACTACGCCCAAACTGGTAATAGACCTCTCTATACCGTTTAACGTAGATCCTGCGGTTGCAGAACTGGAACATATCACCCTCGTCAACGTGGATGAACTTTCCAAGGTACAGGACGAAACCCTGCAAAACAGGATGAACGAAGTACCTAAAGCCATTGCCATTATTAATGAGCACATGGAGGAATTCCTCTACTGGTACAAGATGCGCAAACATGCCGTTGTACTCAAAGCCGTAAAGGAAAAACTGCATGAAATACACATGCGGGAAATCCAGCAGCAAAAGAACGGCGCCGCCTACAACCTGGAAGATATGGAACAGGTATCCGGCCGCATCATTCAAAAAATGATTAATCTCATGGCAGGTAAAGTACGCAAGGAAACAGACAAGAGCGACCTTTACATCTCCATGATCAATGATATTTTCGAGACAGGAGTTAACCAGGAATAACACAATGGATAAAGTTATCAGGATAGGCACAAGAGAAAGCCAGCTGGCACTATGGCAGGCGCGCCAGGTAAATGATCTGCTGACCGCACAGGGATACAGAACAGAGCTGGTGCCCATTAAGAGTGAAGGCGATATTGACCTGGTTACACCCCTGTACGAAATAGGCGTACAGGGCATCTTCACCAAGAGCCTCGACATTGCGCTCCTCAACGGACGTATAGACGTAGCCGTACACTCCTTCAAAGACGTACCTACACAACTCCCGCAATCCATCGTTACCGCCGCCATCCTCGAAAGAGGACCTGTAAAGGACCTGCTGGTGTATAAAACCAATACTGATTTTCTGGATCAGCCGGATTATATCGCCAACATCGCTACCAGCAGCGTGCGCCGCAAAGCGCAATGGCTCCGTAAATTCCCTAAACATCAGCTGCACAACCTACGCGGAAACGTGAACACACGCCTGCAAAAACTGGCCGCTGAAAACTGGGATGGCGCTATCTTCGCCGCCGCCGGACTGGAACGCATCAACGTACGCCCAGCTACTTCCATAGAGCTGGACTGGATGCTGCCCGCGCCCGCACAAGGCGCCGTGGTAGCCGTTTGCCGTGAGGATGACGCGTACTGCCTGCAGGCATGCGCTCCTTTCAATCACGCGCCCACCGCTCTCTCCACACAAATAGAAAGAGAATTTTTACGTACGCTCATGGGCGGTTGTACCACCCCTATCAGCGCCTACGCTTATATACAAAACGATACCGTTTTCTTCGAAGGCGAAATTTGTAACCTTGATGGAACCAGCTTCTACAGCGCCTCCCGCCAGTCCGCCGCAGGTAATGCCGCCGGCCTCGGCAAAGACGCAGCAGAAGAAATCCTGGCCAAAGGAGGCGCCGAAATAGTAGCACAGATAAGAAATGCCAAATGACCATTACCGCATATTATGCACCAGACCAATCCCTGCTTCGCTCATAGCGGATGCGGCCGGCCATGGTATTGATATACAGGTAAAGGAATTCATACGGATCTCGCCCATCAATATCCCGGAATTACAACAGCACGCGTTCCAGCCAAACACCCCCATGGTGTTTACCAGCGCGCACGCAGTCAACATCCTCCGGGAAATGATCGGTACGCCGGAAGTCCGCAACAACATCTGCTGCATCTCCGGCAACACCCGGACCGCCGCAGAACAGGCATTTCCACAATCGCCCGTCATCGCCGCCGCTCCTTACGGTATCGAACTGGCGCAAGCCATCATCCGGCGTGGGGATATCAAAGCGGTCAATTTCTTCTGCGGCAACATCCACCGCAAAGAACTGCCGGACACCCTGACCAGCGCCGGCATCCGTGTGAATGAATTCGTGATCTACCGCAATGATCCCATGCCCGAAAAAGTGACCGGCCACTACAACGGCATCTTTTTCTTCAGCCCCAGCGCTGTAAGCAGCTACTTTTCAGCCAACAGCATTCCCGCGGACACCGTATGCTTTGCCATCGGCGCCACTACCGCCGCTGCCCTGAAAGAAGCTACCAACAACAAAATCATTATTAGCACCGACGTTGACGCCAACAGTATGGTGCAAACATCTATATCATACTTTAACAACAATAACTCTTAGAATGAGCGCATTGAAGAATGACTTACTGCTGAAAGCCCTCAAAGGTGAAACCGTTTCCCGTACCCCGGTATGGATGATGCGTCAGGCCGGCCGCTACCTGCCTGATTACATCAAGCTGCGTGATAAATATTCCTTTTTTGAACGCTGCGAAAACCCGGAGCTGGCCACCGAAATCACTGTAATGCCTGTTGACCAGGTAGGCGTGGACGCAGCAATCATCTTCTCCGATATCCTCGTGGTGCCACAGGCCATGGGCATGGAAGTACAACTGGTAGAAAAAGTAGGCCCGCTGTTACCACAGCCGGTGAAATCCGCCGCGGACCTCTCCCGCCTCGTAGTGCCGGACGTGCATGAAAGACTCCACTACGTTTTCGACGCGCTCAAACTCACCAAACAAACACTCGCAGGACGCGTTCCGCTCATCGGCTTCGCCGGCGCGCCATGGACGCTCCTCTGCTATATGGTACAGGGCAAAGGCTCCAAAACTTTCGATGAAGCCAAAGCCTTCTGCTACCAGCAACCTGCCGTAGCCCACCAGCTGCTGCAAATGATTACCGATACCACTATCGCCTACCTCAAAGCACAGGTAGCCGCCGGCGCGGATCTGGTACAGGTATTCGATTCATGGGGCGGCCTGCTCAGCCCTGCTGATTTCGAAACCTTCTCCCTGGCCTACATCCGCCAGATCGTAGCCGCCATGAAAGACGTTTGCCCTACCATCGTATTCGCCAAAGGCGCCTGGTTTGCCCTGGAAGAGATGGCTGCTACCGGCGCCCACGGCCTCGGTATCGACTGGGCTATCAAACCGCAGCTGGCACGCCAGTTTGCAGGCGACAACGTAACGCTCCAGGGCAACTTTGACCCGGCTAAACTGCTCGCCCCGATCCCGGAAATCGAAAAAGCCGTGAAGGAAATGCTCAAAGGCTTTGGCAGACAACGTTATATCGCTAACCTCGGCCATGGCATCCTCCCGAACGTACCGGTAGATCACGCAAAAGCATTCGTTGAAACTGTAAAAGCACACGGTTAATTCATCATGAGTATCAAAAACGATTTCATCACCTTCATACACCAGCTGCAGGACGACATCTGCCAGGCCTTCGAAAACATCGACGGGAAAGCGAAATTCCGCGAAGACCTCTGGGAGCGCCCGGGCGGCGGTGGCGGCAAATCCCGCGTGATTGCCGAGGGTAACGTGTTTGAAAAAGGCGGTGTCAGCACCTCCATCGTACATGGCGAATTACCGGAAGCAATGGCCCAGCAGTTCGGCGTTACCAACAGCAACTTCATGGCCTGCGGTATCTCCCTCGTGATACACCCCCGCAACCCGTTTGTACCTACCGTACACGCCAACTTCAGGTATTTCGAACTCTATGATAAGGACGGCCACCTGAAAGACAGCTGGTTTGGCGGCGGGGCGGACCTCACGCCTTATTACCTCGATGAAAAAGACGGTATCCACTTCCACCAGACATTCAAAAATGCCTGCGACCCGTTTGGCGCCGATCTTTACCCGAAATATAAAAAGCATTGCGACGAATATTTCGTCAATAAACACCGCAATAACGAAGCTCGCGGCATTGGCGGCATCTTCTACGATTACCTCCGCCCCAGCGCGGAAAAGCCGGCAGCAACGCTGTTCGCCTTCTCCAAAGCCAACGGCGAAGCCTTCCTGAAAGCCTACCTGCCTATAGTAGAAAAAACCATGCACCTGCCTTATACAGAAGCGCACCGCAGCTGGCAGGCGTATAGGCGCGGCCGTTATGTGGAGTTCAACCTCATACACGACAGGGGCACCCTCTTTGGCCTGAAAACCAATGGACGCTCCGAGTCGATCCTGATGAGCCTGCCGCCGGTAGCCCGCTGGGAATACGACTTCCACCCGGAGCCGGGCAGCCCGGAAGCCCAGCTGGTAGAATACCTCAAGCCAAGAGAGTGGGCAAAATAACTTTGGACAATTCTAAAATATTATAAGATGATCCGTAGAAACAGAATATTGAGAACTTCTCCCGCCATTCGCGCAATGGTAGCGGAAACAATCCTTACTCCGAGCGATTTCATCGCTCCGCTATTTGTAACCGAGGGAGAAAATGTGAAGGAAGAGATCAGTTCAATGCCAGGTTATTTCCGTTATTCCCTCGACCTCACCATACAGGAGGCCAAAGAACTCTGGAGCCTTGGTATTAAAAGCGTATTGCTGTTTGTAAAAGCACCGGACAGTGTAAAAGATAATAAAGGAACAGAAGCCGTTAATCCGAACGGATTAATGCAACGCGCTATCCGCGCCATCAAAAACGCCATTCCTGAAATGGTAGTGATGACGGACGTAGCCCTGGATCCTTACTCCTCCTACGGCCATGACGGCATTGTAGAAGGAACCGAAATTGTGAATGATGCTACCGTGGAAGTGCTGGCACGTATGAGTCTCAGCCATGCGCAGGCCGGCGCCGACATCGTAGCGCCCAGCGATATGATGGATGGCCGTATCCTCGCGATCCGCAACATCCTCGAGGCCAACGGCTTTGACAAGGTAGGCATCATGGCCTACAGCGCCAAATACGCTTCCTGCTTCTACGGTCCGTTCCGCGATGCGCTGGATTCCGCTCCCGGCTTCGGCGATAAGAAAACCTACCAGATGGATTACGCCAACTCCCGCGAAGCGATCCGCGAAACGATGATGGATATTGAAGAAGGAGCCGACATCGTGATGGTTAAACCAGCCATGGCCTACATGGACATCATCCGCATCCTGAAAGATCGTACGACCGTTCCGGTTAGTGCCTACCATGTGAGCGGCGAGTACTCCATGATCAAAGCAGCGGCTAAAATGGGCTGGCTAAACGAAGAAAAAGCCATCCTGGAAAGCTTAACCGGGCTCAAACGCGCCGGCGCTGACCTCATCGCGACCTACTTCGCGAAAGATGCCGTTAAACTGCTGCAACAGTAAGGCTGACATATTATTTTTAATTAACTTGCATCCCTGTTTAAGATGCAATCCTTATAAATCAAAATATTCACCGCATGTATAGCAAAAGCGAAAACCTTTTTGAGCAGGCGAAGCAAGTGATCCCCGGTGGGGTCAACTCTCCGGTGCGGGCATTTAAGAGCGTAGGTGGCACTCCTATCTTTATGGAGCGCGCGCAGGGCGCTTATATGTACGATGTAGACGGTAATAAATACATTGATTATATCAACTCCTGGGGCCCGATGATCCTGGGGCATGCGTATGAGCCGGTGGTGAAAGCCATCCAGGACTATGCGACCCGCTCCACTTCCTTCGGCGCGCCTACAGCGCTGGAAATCACCATTGCCGAGCTGATCACCGGTATGGTGCCGAATATCGACATGGTCCGTATGGTCAACTCCGGCACGGAAGCCTGTATGACGGCTATCCGCCTGGCCAGGGGCTATACCGGTAAAAATAAATTCATCAAGTTTGAAGGCTGCTACCATGGCCATGCGGATGCATTCCTGGTCAGCGCAGGCAGCGGCGTGGCAACGCTGGGCATCCAGTCCATCCCTGGCGTAACCGCCACGGTGGCGCAGGACACCCTGACCGCTCCTTACAACAACCTCCCTGCGGTAGAGCAGCTGATTGCTGAAAATCCGGATCAGATTGCCGCCATCATCGTAGAACCCGTTGCCGGCAACATGGGCTGCATCCTGCCACAGCCGGGCTTCCTGGAAGGTTTGCGCCAGCTGTGCGACCAGCACAACATGCTGCTGATCTTTGATGAAGTGATGACGGGCTTCCGCCTCGCACGCGGCGGCGCGCAGGAATTGCTGGGAATACGCGCAGATCTTGTTACCTTTGGCAAAATTATCGGCGGCGGGATGCCGGTAGGCGCCGTAGCAGGACCTAAGGAAATCATGGAAAATCTGGCTCCGGCCGGTAAAGTGTACCAGGCTGGTACCCTGAGCGGAAACCCGATCGCAATGATCGCCGGTTACACCCTGCTTAAAACACTCAATGACAATCCTGTAATTTACCAGCAACTGGCGGAAAAAGCCGCTTACCTGGTAAACGGTTTACGCGAAGCATTCGGCGGCGCCGGCGTAGTGCACCATATCAATCAGATTGGTTCCATGCTTAGCGCTCACTTTGCCGAATATCCTATCGTGGATTTCGCATCTGCTTCCGCTGCCAACAACGAACTCTTTAAACGATTCTTCCACGCCATGCTGGAACGCGGTGTGTACCTGCCGCCCAGCGCCTTCGAAAGCTGGTTCATGTGCAATGCGCTGACCACCGAAGACCTGGACGCTACCATCGCAGCCGCTAAATCGGCCATGCAGGCGATCAAATAGTTAACAATTCAATCCTGTGCTGAGTGGGTAAAACCGTTTCATACTTCGTATGAAGCGGTTTTTGTGTTTTTCCGCTTGCCGCTTACCACATTAGCGCGGAAAAATTAAGCATAACTTATTATTTTTGTACCTATGTTGAAGGTTCGCTATATACTGTTTTCCATACTCCTGCTGAGCATGCAGGCAGGTATTGGTATGCGCAGTTATGCCAACCAGAAACACCCGCTCACCCTGTTGCAGAAGATAGACCTGGCTGAGGCCCGCGAGGAATATTTCGAGGACCTCTTTGCCAACATGCGCCTGCATACAGATGTGGAGGAAGATGCGCCGGAATCTATACATACCACCAAAAACAGGCGCAAAACCAAATACTACCTTTCCGCTACCTCCCAGCAATTCAGCGTTGCCAACAGGATCACCTATATAGACACTGCCGGCGCGCAGGAAAGCATTTACATCTCCCCGGTAAAAACCGGCAGATACTTATTGGGCAAGCCTTACAAGCCAGCCTATTACTCCTTCCTTTTCAGGTTTACTCCATTTTGAGTACAGCAACCCGCCTCGTTTAACCTTTATATTTTCCACATCTGCACGCCGTGATGAACGGTACTGCATTTCTATTTGCTGTATTTAAAAACTTTTACCGCCACTGCGGTACAATACTTTATTGTTATGCGTCAATACACAGGGATTTACACATCGCTGATCGCACTTTTTATGGCCGGTTGCGCCACAAAAGCTGAAAAGAAAGAAGATCTTAAAACATTACCGGTAGCCAAACTCATTGCCAAAGACACTGTATTGCATCGCGCTTATGTAGCCGATATCCAGGCAGTTCAGAACGTGGAAATCCGCGCCCGCGTAAACGGGTTCCTTGATAAAATTTATGTGGATGAAGGACAGGAAGTAAAGAAAGGTCAGCTTTTATTTGGCATCAACGATGCAGAATACAGGGCCGAGCTGTCGAAAGCCAAAGCCGCCCTCAGCAGCCTCATGGCTGAATCCAAATCCGCCGCGCTGGAACTGGAACGCGTGAAAATACTCACGGAGAAAAAAGTAATCGCCGCCTCCGAACTGGAAGTAGCCAAAGCAAAAGTAGCCGCTGCCAAAGCCCGGATCGACGAAGCCCAGTCCGCCGTAGCCAATGCGGAAATGCGCCTCTCCTATACCAGCATCCGCGCGCCTTTCGATGGTATTATCGACCGCATACCTCTCAAGAAAGGTAGCCTCATCACCGAAGGCGCACTGCTCACCACCGTTTCCGATAACCGGGAAGTATATGCCTACTTCAACGTATCCGAAACCGAATACCTCCACTACCAGAAGGAACAAGCCAAAGGCGCTGCCGGCTCCAACCTGGTAGAACTGGAACTGGCGGACGGTACGCCGTACAGCCACCCGGGCAAAATCGAAACCATGGAAAGCGAGTTCGAAGAAAATACAGGCTCCATCGCCTTCCGCGCCCGCTTCCCTAACCCATCCAAATTACTGAAACATGGCGCCAGCGGCAAAGTGAAACTCGCCAGCGAAATGGATAGCGCAGTGATCATTCCGCAAAAAGCCGTTTTCGAAATGCAGGACAAAAACTATGTTTTTGTCGTAGACCAGTCAGGTAATGTGAAGATGAAAAACTTCATTCCTGAAACCCGTTTCGCACACTTCTACATTGTCCAGTCCGGCCTCAAGCCAGGGGACAGGATTGTAACCGAAGGGGTACGAAACATCCGCGACGGCATGCAGATCACACCAAGGTCTGTGGCTATGGACAGCTTACTGAGTTTATAAAAAATCTGCATTACCGAAACTGACAATCCATGTTCTCGACATTTATCAAACGACCGGTGTTATCACTGGTTATATCTCTTATTATCACACTCGTAGGGCTCCTGGCGCTGTTTACGCTGCCGGTGACCCAATTCCCCGATATCGTGCCGCCATCGGTAACGGTAACGGCTAAATATACCGGCGCTAACGCGGAAGTGTGCGCCAAAGCCGTGGCCACTCCCGTGGAACGCGCTATCAACGGGGTGCCGGGCATGACTTATATGTCGTCCGTATCCAGTAACGACGGTATCACCGTCATCCAGGTGTTCTTCCAGGTAGGCACCGATCCTGACCAGGCCGCCGTAAACGTGCAAAACCGCGTAGCCACCGTCATCGACGAGCTGCCGGAAGAGGTGATCAAAGCAGGGGTAACCACGGAAAAAGAGGTAAACTCCATGCTGCTCTACCTCAACGTGATGAGTGAGGATACCACCCTCAACGAACAGTTTATCTACAACTTTGCCGACATCAACGTATTACAGGAACTGAAACGTATCGACGGGGTGGGCCGCGCCGAAATCATGGGCGCTAAGGAATACGCCATGCGCGTTTGGCTCAAACCTGACCGGATGCTCGCTTACAACGTTTCGGCCGATGAAGTGATCCAGGTGATCCGTAAGCAGAACATCGAAGCGGCCCCCGGTAAAACCGGCGAAAGCTCCGATAAGGACCCGAATATGCTGCAGTACGTACTGCGCTATACCGGTAAATTCTTTGAACCGAAAGAATACGAAAATATCGTGCTGCGCGCCGGCGCTGATGGCTCCGTGCTCCACCTGAAGGACATCGCCGATATCGAATTCGGCTCCCTCACCTACAGCATGGTGTCCAAAACGGATGGCAAGCCTTCCGCTTCCATCATGATCAAACAGCGCCCCGGCTCCAACGCCCGCGATGTAATCGCCAACATTAAAGCCAAGATGGAAGAGATGAAAAATACGTCCTTCCCTCCCGGCATGACCTATAACTTCAACTACGACGTATCCCGCTTCCTGGACGCTTCCATCCACGAAGTGGTACGCACGCTCTTCGAAGCGTTCATCCTCGTATTCATCGTAGTATTCATCTTCCTGCAGGATTTCCGCTCCACGCTGATACCCGCACTGGCCGTGCCGGTAGCCCTCATCGGCACCCTGGCATTCATGCAGATGATGGGCTTCTCCATCAACCTGCTCACCCTGTTCGCCCTCGTACTGGCTATCGGTATCGTGGTGGATAACGCGATTGTGGTGGTGGAGGCCGTCCATGTAAAAATGAGCGAAGAACACCTCCCGCCGATGGAAGCCACCCTCGCCGCAATGAAGGAGATCAGCGGCGCCCTCGTGGCAATTACGCTGGTAATGTCCGCCGTGTTTGTACCGGTGGCCTTCCTCTCCGGCCCCGTAGGGGTATTCTACCGGCAGTTCTCCCTCACGCTGGCCATCAGCATCGTGATCTCGGGTATTAACGCGGTAACGCTGACGCCTGCACTCTGTGCCATCATGCTGAAGCACAACCCAAGTATGCCCGCCCGCAAAAGCCTGCTGCAGCGCTTCTTCCGGGGATTCAACAAGGTGTACACCGGCACTGAAAATAAATATGCGGCACTGATCAAAAGATTTGCCGGCCGCCGGCTGGTGACCCTCGCCGCACTGATCTTCTTCTTTGCGGCCACCTGGGGCATCAGCGCCATCCTCCCTTCCGGCTTCATTCCTACGGAAGACCAGGGGATGATATACGTAAACGTGACTACGCCTCCCGGCGCCACCGTGGAACGTACGGAAGAAGTGCTGGACCAGATCCAGGAAATTGCCGCCCAGTCCAAGGAAGTGGAATCCGTATCCACGCTGGCAGGTTACTCCCTGCTCAACGAAGTAGCCGGCGCCTCCTACGGTATGGGCATGGTGAACCTGAAGGCCTGGGAAGACCGTGAGGCTTCCGTGCAGGACATCATCGAGCGATTGCAGGAACAAACCTCCGATATCGGCGATGCGCAGATTGAATTCTTCCCGCCGCCTACCGTTCCGGGCTTTGGTAACAGCTCCGGTTTTGAACTGCGCGTACTGGATAAAACCGGCGCGGGGGATATCAAGCAAACCGCTGATGTAACGGATAAGTTCATCGCCGCGCTGAAGCAACGGAAAGAAATAGGGAGCGCGTTCACCAGCTTCGACGCCAGCTTCCCGCAGTATATGATCCATGTGGACCAGGCCATGGCCGCCAAAAAAGGCGTGAGCATCGACAATGCCATGAGCAACCTGCAAACGCTGATGGGTAGCTACTATGCCTCCAACTTCATTCGCTTTGGCCAGATGTACAAGGTGATGGTACAGGCGGATCCGAAATACCGCGGCAAGCCGGAAGACCTGCTGGCCCTTTATGTAAAAAATGACCAGGGGGAACAGGTGTCCTATGCGGACTTCATCAAACTGGAACGGGTGTACGGCCCTGACCAGCTGACCCGCTACAACATGTACACCGCCGCTATGATCAATGGCGACGCCGCGCCGGGATACAGTTCCAGCCAGGCTATCGCCGCCGTGGAGGAAGTGGCGCAAAAAGCGCTGCCACGTGGTTACAGCTACGAATGGAGCGGTATGACGAGGGAACAGATATTGTCCGGTAACCAGGCGATCTACATCTTCGCTATCTGCCTGGTGTTCGTGTACCTGCTGCTGGCAGCGCAATACGAAAGCTTCCTGCTGCCGCTGCCGGTTATCCTTTCCCTGCCGGCGGGTATATTCGGGGCCTTCCTCAGCCTCAAATTAATGGGCCTGGAAAATAACATTTATGCACAGGTGGCCCTGGTGATGCTCATTGGTTTGCTGGGTAAGAACGCCATTCTCATCGTGGAGTTCGCGATCCTGAAAAACAAGCATGGCGCCAGCATACTGGAATCCGCCATTACCGGCGCAGTATCCAGGTTGCGGCCTATCCTCATGACCTCCTTCGCATTCATCGCCGGTCTGATACCGCTGTGTATCGCCAGCGGCGCGGGCGCTATGGGTAACCGTTCCATTGGTACGGCTGCCGCAGGCGGTATGCTCATCGGAACCATTTTCGGGGTACTGGTCATTCCAGGGCTCTACGTACTCTTTGCCTCCATGACGCGTAAAAAGGCCGGCGTGGAATTAAATAACTATACGAATGAATAAGCATCAACTTGATATACGCAAAGGACTGTATGCACTGGCGCTCGCAACGGGCGTTAGTGCCTGCAGCGCGCCAAAGCAACTGACTACGCCGCCGCCGGTGGCGCTCCCTGAAACTACGGTTACGGATACACTGGATGTAAAAAGCTTTACCCGGGTGTTCAACGATCCGTACCTGAAAGCGCTGATCGATACGGCGCTGGCCTCCAACTTTGACCTGCTGGCGGCTTCGCAACGGGTGATCGTGGCGCAGTCGCAACTGCGCATGGCCAAAAACGCCTGGCTGCCCACGGTGAACGGCGTGGCGAGCGCAGGGGTGGACCGCTATGGCGATTATACCCTCAACGGCGTCGGCAACTACGATACAAACCTCTCGCCCAATATTGATAAAGACCAGAAAATACCTACCAGCCCTACGCCGGAGTTTTTTGTGGGCTTCCGCAGCAGCTGGGAAATAGACCTCTGGGGCAAAATCAGGGCGCAGAAGGAAGCAGCGCTTAACAGGTACCTTTCCACCACGGAAGGGCGCCGGCTCCTGAGCACCCAGGTGGTGGCCGGGGTGGCTACCCTGTATTATGACCTCGTAGCGCTGGACCACGAGCTGAAAATCATCCACCGCAACATTGGCCTGCAGGAAAAGGCCGTAGCAACGGTGGAAGTGCAAAAGGCCGGCGGGCGCGCAACAGAGCTGGCGGTACAGCAGTTCAAAGCGCAACTGCTGAGTACAAGGGCACTGGAAAATAACGTCAAACAGCAGATCGTAGCCACGGAAAATCAGCTGAACGCACTGCTGGGGCGCCTGCCACAGCCCGTCCCGCGGACGGCGGATACCACCAATGCCATTCCGCCGGCGATTCAAAAGGGCATCCCCGTTGCAACGCTACTGCGCCGGCCGGACATCCAACAGGCGGAACTGAACCTGGCCGCCACCAAAGCGGATGTGAAAGCCGCAAGGGCTGCCTTCTTTCCCTCACTGACCATCACGCCTTATACCGGCTTCAATGCCTTTAAGGCGGGATTATTATTCCAGCCGGCATCCATTGCATGGGGCGCATTGGGCGGCCTTACCATGCCGGTGTTTAACCAAAAGCAATTGCAATCGCAGTTCAATATCACCCAGGCGGAAGCGATGACGGCTTTCTACCGCTATCAGCAAGCCATTGTGGATGGCTATGCGGAAGTTTCTTCCATCATGAGTAAAGTGGAAAATGAGCAGGCGACCTGGCAGCTGAAGCGCGAAGAGGTGGCCGTAC
Source organism: Chitinophaga sp. CB10 (assembly GCA_001870995.2). GTDB lineage: Bacteria > Bacteroidota > Bacteroidia > Chitinophagales > Chitinophagaceae > Chitinophaga. Next base: position 65,022 of record MLAV02000021.1, on the reverse strand, counting down.
TGCAGGATGCCGTGGCCACTTCCAACCTCCTGTTTACCACCGGCTACGCCAATTACCTGGAAGTGATCACCGCACAAAAAAGCGTGCTGGAAGCGGAACTCACGCTGGTGACTACCCGCAGGAACGTGTACCAGGGTATGATCACCCTGTACCGCTCACTGGGTGGGAATTAAATGCAATCAAGAGGCGCATAACACATACAGCAAGGGGCTGGTCAGGAAGTAACATACTTCAGGGCCGGCCCTGTTTTTTTGCAGTGGGGAAAGCAGTTATAAAATTTACTTTTAACTTTAGCTTTATACAATTTAACAACTGCATACCCCGCAGCTCAATAGCTTTGCGTTATGGAAAAACTAAAAATCGCTTCCGCCCAGTTTGAAAATAAAAGCGGTGATAAAGCATATAATCTTTCAAGGATTGACGAACTCTCCGCCAAAGCCGCCGCAGAAGGCGCGCAGGCCGTTGCCTTTCACGAGTGCTCCATTACCGGCTATACGTTTGCCCGCAAGCTCTCCAAAGAGCAAATGCTGGACCTCGCAGAACCTATTCCTGACGGGCCTTCCGTACAGGCGCTGATGAAGATAGCCGCAAAGCACAACATCGCCATCCTGGCCGGCCTTTTTGAAAAAGACAGCGGGGACCGGCTGTTCAAAGCTTATGTATGTGTGGATAAAACCGGGTTGATAGCGAAATACCGCAAACTGCATCCGTTTATTAATCCGCACCTGCTGCCGGGAGACAGCTATTGCGTATTCGACCTCTATGGCTGGAAGTGCGGTATTCTCATCTGCTATGATAATAATATCATCGAAAACGTCAGGGCTACCAGGCTGCTGGGAGCAGAAATTATTTTCATGCCGCATGTGACGATGTGTACGCCTTCCACCAGGCCGGGCGCCGGCTTTGTGGCGCCAGCGCTTTGGGAAAACCGGGAAAATGACCCTACTTCCCTGCGGCTGGAATTTGAAGGTATGAAGGGCCGGGATTGGCTGATGAAGTGGTTACCTGCACGGGCATACGATAATGCGGCCTACGTCGTTTTTTCGAACCCGATTGGTATGGACGATGATCAGCTGAAAAACGGTTGCTCCATGATCATCGATCCCTTTGGGAACATCCTGGACGAGTGCAAAAAGCTGGGGGATGATATAGCTCTGGCCGTACTTACGCCGGAGAAGCTAACCCAGGCCGGCGGCTACCGGTATATGAAGGCCCGCAGGCCGGACCTCTACCGGGATATCATCGGGCAGCCCCATGAATCCCATCAACAGGTTGTTTGGTTAAAATAAACCATAAAAAAAGCAGCCCTTTCTGTTCAAGGAAAGGGCTGCAAAAATATTACTGTTTCTTATGCTCAAAGAGCCACTCTAACACGCCCGGCTCTACGAAGACGTTGTTCCAGCTATCGTGCCCTACCCCGGGGTATTCTGTGTATTTATATTCAGCTCCCAGGCTTTTCAGTTTTTGATCATACTCGCGGGAGGCCTGCACCGGCACCACCGGATCAGCGCCGCCGTGGAATATCCATACCGGTACTTTTTTCGCGAAGTTTGCCGCTGCGGCTGCATTGCCGGAACCGCAGATAGGGAATGCGGCGGCAAACAGGTCAGGGTATTTCGTGATCATATAGAAGGTGCCCATGCCGCCGAGGGAGAGGCCCCCGATGTAAATCCGCTTCGGGTCCACCTTGCCGCTGGCTACGAGGCTGTCGATCAGCGGTTTGAGCATACCGCCCGGCTTAGTGGGCGGAGCATCCAGCGGGAATTCAAAGCTCATCCGTTTGCCGGCCGAATCGAACCTTACTTTCATCGGCGCCCAGGTTTCATTCACCGGGCATTGGGGGAACAGGACGTAGGCCGGGAACTTTTCCCGGAGGCTGTCGCTGCCGAGCCATTTGCCCCCATGCTTCAACTGGGCTTTGTTATCGCTCCCGCGCTCGCCGGCGCCATGGAGGAAAATTACCAGGGGATATTGCTTATGAATATCGTGATGCAGCGGGGTCAGCATGCGGTAACGCAGCGTATCACCCTGACGGATAAACGATTCATAACTAAAAACGGAGTCAATGGCCTGCAGGCCGGCATCGGGGGTTTGTGCCCGGGTGTCAATGGTTACCAAAGTTACCAGCAAACACAGCATTAGCTTGAGGTAGCGCATATTGGGAATGTTTTACCGAATATACTACCTAAGGCGGGTTATTGCAAGTTTAGTATTTGAGCGTAAAGTGTTGTTTGACTTTAAAGTCCTTACGGAAGAAGACCAGGCCGATGAAGAACAAGTCTATCGTACAGGTAACGGCTTCGTGCTGTTGAATCCGGCGCCATACCTCTTCCATATCCGGCGTCCAGTGGATGTCATCAAATATCAGTACGGTGTTTTCATGCACATAGGGCAGGGCTTGGAGGAAGTAGTTCCAGGTCGGTTCCTTGCGGTGGTTCCCGTCCACATACATCCAGTCGAGCCGGGGCAGCTGCGGCAGCAGCTCCGGCAGCACCGTATCAAAGTTACCCACGCGCTGCTCAATATTGCGGATGCCCAGCTGGTCAAAATTGGAGCGGGCTTTGGCGGCAATATTCGGGCAGCCTTCGATCGTATATACGGTGGCGTTAGGGTTTGCTTTGGCCATATAGGAAGAGGATAACCCCATGCTGGTGCCCAGCTCCACGAGATACTGCGGTTGCAGGTGTTGGATAAGCCGGTAAAATAATTGTCCGAATTTGGGTTGTTTGGCGGCGTAGCGGGTAATATCCGCAATGCGGCGTTCGTTGCCGCCGGATACGATGGAGCCGGCCCCGAGGTCCGTCACGCTGATGGTATCCGGGCTTTTCAGCAGTTGTTTGCGCAACAGTTCAATTTCCTCAAAGGCGGCCTGCGGCTTTTTATCGCGCAGTACCTCCTCTGTCAGGGAATATACAAACGGGGAATGAACATCATGACGGTTGCCCGCTGTCAAATAGTACCGCAGGTATTTGCCGGCTACTGAAAACTGTTGCGCTAAACTCACTGATTCTTATAATTAGTTTAAATAAATTTTTCCTTTGATCAGGCCCCACATATGTAAGCGATGCTGCAAGGACACCCTCAGTACGCCCAGGCCGTAAATGGCGCTGCGTTTAAAGTTGATGCTCGAGGCTTCATCGAAATACTTGGTCGGGCATGTAATTTCGGCAATTTCGTAACCTTTCATGAAGATTTGTGAAACCATTTCATTGTCGAACACAAAATCGTCATTATCGGCCATATAGTTAATGTTGCGGAGCACCTCTGCCGAAAAACTGCGGTACCCGGTATGGTATTCACTCAGCTTCTGCCCTATCAGTATGTTCTGTGCCAGGGTCAGGCAGCGGTTGAATATGTATTTATAAATGGGCATCCCCCCTTTCAGGGCGCCTTTGCCGAGGATACGGCTGCCAAACACCACGGGGTACACGCCATTTGCAATAATACTGCACATGGCGGTAATGAGCATCGGGGTGTACTGGTAATCCGGGTGGAGCATCACCACAATGTCCGCCCCGAGTTCCAGGGCCTTGTTGTAGCAGGACTTCTGATTCCCGCCGTAGCCCTTGTTCTTGTCGTGGCGGATGATATGTTTGATTCCCAATTGCCTCGCCACCTCAATGGTGTCGTCTTTACTGCAGTCGTCTACCAGGACAACTTCGTCAACAATATCAAAAGGGATCTCCCGGAATGTCTTTTCCAGCGTAAGTGCTGCGTTGTAGGCCGGTAACACTACCACTATCTTTTTCTGATTCAGCATGAAAGTGGATATTAATTGTAGGTTTAGAGCTGCAAAGGTAACTTACCTGATGATAATTCAAAATATAATAGACTGCCATCCATCATGATTTAATATTAACTGTTATTTATTATTTATCTTTGCTTGTTGATGTTTTTGGCATCATATTTTCTTTAAAATTTGTTAACAAAAAGCAAAAAAGCATGTTAAAACACCTACCAACGGCAGTGCTGCAAGAGAATGGGTCTTCACCCGTACACGGAGAGGCATTACCGTTAGTGTATCTGGCTGAAAAACTTAGTGTTAAAAAATGGTTGCTAGTAGTCCCCGCTCTTTTCCTCACCTTATTTTCATTCCGGGCGCAGGCGCAGGACCCGGAGATCAAAGCCACTACCTCGCCAACGGTAAAAACGCAGGATACTACTATCAAACACATTATTGAGGAATTACAGCGTATCACCGATAGCGACCGGCAGAATTCCAATTCCATTCAGGCCCTGCTGCAGGGTAAGGAATTGGATAATATCAGTAAATATGAGCTGATAAAGTCCAACATCATTAATGCCAGCGAAACATATTATTTGCTGAACAAGAAGATCATTGACCTGAAATCACGTACCACTACCAACAACCTGGACGTATTCATCACGTCATTGAACAACCCGGAAAGCAAGGCCCTCGGCTTTTCGCTGAGCGACCGCATTGTGGACCTGGTGCAGAAGATCATCCTGAAGAACAAGGACGAAAAGGGTGAGAAAAACAGCAAGATCGTGGAATCTACCAAGTCCATCATCAACAGCCCGATCTTCCAGAGCTTCACGAGCCTTACGCCGCCGCTGGCCATCGCCAACTCTGTGATGAACTTCCTGCACAGCGTGAGCGTGAACAACAAGCAGATTAACCAGAAATCACTGCAGGAATTCGAAAAGGAACTGAATAAGTACGTGGTTTATTACACCGCCCTGAACGATGCAAACCAGAAATTTGAGTATGGCCTCAACTTCAACAAGGATCAGTTAGGACTGCTGCAGGACAACCTTTTCGACCACCTGTCGTTTACCGCTACCAGCCTCAAGTTTGCGCCGCCGCAGAAAGGCAACAAGCCGCTGAGCCAAACGCTGAACGACTACTTCTTTGACTTTAAAAAAGAAAAGGTAGTAGATTTCTTCAATCAGCTGGAAGCCAAATATACCGGTAAGGGCAAGCGTATCGACTATGAGTCGCTGCTGCGCGAAAACCCGAACCTTAAAGAGGTGAACAACCAGCTGGAAGACCTGGTGCTGCAAACCAAACGTTTCGAGAACCTGTACAATGAGTACTTTACCCTGCTGGACAGCTATTACGCCAAGGTAAACAACTCCCTGAAAATTGCACAGGACAACAACCTCGCTGAAAAGAGCGTGATCGACAACAAGCAGGCGGAGTTCAGGAACCTGAAAACCGAAGCCGTGCAGGAGATCCAGGCCTCTATCAATATCCGGGAACTGTATCAGAATACTGAAAAGATCAAGTACCGGTACAGGATCTTCTAAACGAAAGCTATTATCATAAGTGATCGGGGATTTAAGAAGTTAACGCCTTCTTAAATCCCCGATTTCTTTTTAAGGTTATATAGATTTTATCAATACCTTTACAGCCTCAAAGCAAGGGAAATGACGACTGTACAATTGGAGTATATTGTTGCGGTAGATACTTACAGAAGTTTCGTAGTAGCAGCAGAGAAGTGTTTTGTAACACAGCCAACACTGAGCATGCAGATCCAGAAGCTGGAAGATGAACTGGGGATCAAACTCTTTGACCGCAGTAAATTGCCGGTGGTACCAACGGAAATCGGTACGGCAGTAATTTCTCAGGCCAGGATCATCCTGAAGGAGAATGCCCGTATCCGCGAAATCATTGCCGATCAAAAAAAAGAAGTACAGGGCAACCTGAAAGTGGGTATTATCCCTACCCTGGCCCCTTACCTGCTGCCCCGGATACTGACCGGGTTCATGAAAAAATACCCGAAAGTAAAACTGGAAATCTGGGAATATCCTACCGAGCAAATCGTGCAGCAACTCAAGCAGGAGCTGCTGGACTGTGGCCTGCTGGCTACGCCGCTGCACAATCCGCACCTGGAAGAGCATCCGCTTTTCTATGAATCGTTTGTCGTGTATGCCTCCCGCAACCATGCCCTGTACGAAAAGAAGGTGATCCGCCCGGAGGACCTGGACGTGAAGGAAGTGTGGCTGCTCAACGAAGGCCACTGCATGCGCAACCAGGTGCTGAATATCTGTAAGGATAAATTCACCATGGGCGAGTACAAGAACCTGGAATACAACACCGGCAGTGTGGAAACGCTCAAACGCATGGTAGACCTCAACGAGGGTTATACTATTTTGCCGGAGTTATCCCTGCAGGACCTCTCGTCCAAACAGCTGTCCATGGTGCGCTATTTTAAGGCTCCTGAGCCGGTCCGCGAGATCAGCCTGGTCACCCACAGGCACTTCATCAAACAGGCGCTGATTGAGGCGTTTAAGACCGAAATACTGGCACATGTGCCGGAGAAGATGAGGGTGCAGAAAAACAAGAAGGTCATCGAGATAATGAACGATTAAACGCGTTCCAGCACATAAAGACGACAGCCCAACCGCATGCAGCGGGGAACCCGGCAGACGGTAAAACTATTTTGCCGCGTAAGGTTCCGCACTTCGTGTGATTGGGCTGTCGCCTTTTTTATGGAAAAGAATTACCTGCCGGCAGGTTTATAATACTGCATTGCTTCCGGCATGAGTTGTTTCAGCTGGGCCACGCGGCGCTCATCGCTCGGGTGGGTGCTGAGGAACTCAGGCGGTTTGCTGGAACTGGCGCTCAGGTTAGCCATACGCTGCCAGAAAGGAATGGATTCCTGCGGGTTGTAACCGGCCATTGCCATGAAGATGACGCCCAGGTGGTCCGCTTCCAGCTCGTTCTGGCGGGAGAATGCGAGTAAGCCTACGTTACCGCCAACGCCTACAGCCTGGTTGAAGAGGTTTACTGCCTGGGGATTTTTACCCAGCGCTACTGCGCCGGCTACCTGGATGCCCTGGGCAACCATTTGCTGACTCATGCGCTCGTTACCGTGGCGGGCAATGGCGTGCGCAATTTCGTGGCCCATTACTGTGGCCAAACCCGTTTCGTTCTGCGTCACAGGCAACAGGCCTGTATATACCACTACTTTACCGCCGGGCATACACCAGGCGTTTACTTCTTTACTGTCTACCAGGTTGAACTCCCATTTGTAGGTCGCAATGGAAGCGCCCTGCCCCTTCTGGTTCATATACTGGGTAACGGCGGCGGCTATACGCTGGCCTACCCTTTTCACCATTTCCGCGTCCTTGCTGGTAGATTGCGCTACTACTTTATTGGAGGAAAGGAAGGATTGGTATTCCTGGAGCGCCATTGACTCCATGGTACTTTCGGGGAGTAAATTCAATTGCTTTCTGCCTGTAATGGGAACGCTGGAGCATCCGTACAGGAAGGCTGCTGCGACAGAAAAGGAAAGTGCGATCTTTTTCATGGGTTTATCAAATTTTTGCTATAAGCAATGCAAACGTAAGAAATATTTGGCTTTTGTATTATTTGTAAAAACAAAAGAGCTTATTGAATTGGATGCAACATCCGTTCCAATAAGCTCTTAAAATATCGTTTATGGTAAAACTCAGTGTTTTTCCCGGCGGTTCCTGAACAGGGGCACTTTGCTTTCGTTGCCTTTCAGGAGCCTGCTAATGTTCTTCTGGTGCGTCAGTACCACCATCAGCGCTACGGCGATGGCGAAAATCCTGTAGAATATTTCCGGCTCGTTAAAAATATACAGTATCAGTACAGGGAATGCGATACTTGCTATGATGGAGCTTAAAGAAACATATCTCGTTAAAAACAAAATCATGAGGAATACGCCTACGCAGCACAGTGCAACAACCGGTTGAATGGCCAGTACCAGCCCGAACAGCGTTGCGATACCCTTACCTCCGCGGAAACCTGCCCAGATAGGGAAGATATGACCTAATACTGCCGCCAGGCCCAATCCGATCTGAAAGTTTACCAGCTGGGTGAGGTGTTCGTGATCCTGGTAATAGGGCGCAAGATAAGCCAGCCTTACAGCCAGCACTCCTTTGAGCATATCTACCAGCATAACAAAAGTTCCGGCTTTGGGACCCAGCACGCGGAAGGTATTGGTGGCGCCGGCATTGCCGCTGCCATACTCCCGGATATCCATCCCAAAAACGCCTTTACTTACCCAAACAGCTGTAGGTACAGATCCTATCAGATAAGCGCAAAAAAGCAATAAAAATTCTGTCATCACTAAAAGTTAGGAATTGCTAAGATAACAAATAATGTGTTAAAATTAAGCGAATATTAGGAAAGTTTATAACACAAAAGTTGGAAATTCAATAACTTTCATATGTGTTTTATTAGTAAACTCTCTTGATTTATTGCACCCCGAACTGTAGTGCCAGCCAGTTGTCTTTCTCAGTTTTACGCTGTAATTCAAATCCTTGCGGTGTAGCCGAGGCTATTATTTGCTGCTCATCAGATGGCATGATGCCGCTCAACAGGAGAATACCGCCAGGGGACAGTAGCCGGCGCATATCTGCCATATAGTGCAACAGTACATTACAATTAATATTCGCCAGCAATATATCATATTTTTCGGAAATACCACCAAGATTATCCGCCTGCCAGACTTTTACCTTTTGGGTATGGTTGGCGCCGGTATTTTCTATGGTATTGTTGACCGCCCACTCGTCGTAATCAATGGCGTCTACCACGGCGGCGCCCATCATTTCAGCCAGGATGGCGAGGATACCTGTGCCGGTACCGAAGTCGAACACCCGCTTGCCTTTGAAATCAATATCCCGCATGAGGCGGATCATGGAAGAAGTAGTAGCATGGTGGCCGGTGCCGAAGGACATTTTAGGGGTGATCTCAATTTCAAATTGGGGCGCCGGATCAAACCGGGGGTGAAAGTTAGCCCGGATACCGCAGAAGTCATCCACCAATACCGGCTGAAAGTTGCTTTCCCACAACGCATTCCAGTTTTGCTGCTCCACGCGTTCCTGCGTATAGGCGATGCCGTTAGCGGTCAATAATTCCTGTAAAACGGCTTCGTTGAAATCAGCTTCCGGAATAAAGGCTACCAGCGCGGTTTCCTGTTCTTCAAATCCCTCGTAGCCGGCTTCCGCCAGCTCCGCGATCAGCAGTTCCGCCTGATCGCCCGTAGCCTGTATGGTTATAGCAATGTGTGACATAGGCCGCAAATATAACTGAATCCCTGCGATTACAGCCTGGTAACTAACTGCTTGTAAAAAATTAAAAAGATATTATATTTGAATTTTATAAATATCAATATTGATACACCTATGAAAACATTACTCCTGCTGTTATCAGCCGTGGTACTCTCCTGCACGGCGATGGCACAAACCGTGATCAAAGTACCGCCTCCCAACCCGGAAGAAATCATGACGGACTCCATCATCTACGAAGGAGAAACCTCGGTGATCATCATGAACAGGCAGTACCTGCTGGATTTTATGAACATGCTGGACACCAGCCTGCCGCGGCAGCAGTACAGCGGCCTGGCGGTCAACCATATCTCCTTCAAGAACTTTTCCAAAGCGGATATGGCGGCGCACTTCCAAAAAGCTTATTGTTACCTGCAGGATACGACCAATAAGGACCTGACTTACAGTACCACCAAAATGTATATGCAATGGGCGGAAGACGGGGGCATACTCCTGCCGTATATTGAAACGATCATGGCGGACCTGTTGCAGCAGGCGCGACTCAAAGTGATAGAGAAATTTGTGAAGCCGCAGTTGCCGGTTACTTCCTACAAGATGATATTTGAGCCGGTAAACGGCAATGATTTCAGGGTATTCCGCCTCAACAACGGCAAGCAGATTTTCCGGGAAAGCACGTTTGCGGCGGAGCAGCAGCTGGCTACGTTTTACCCGAGGTAAGGGCGCGGTTGACAAGCGTTTAAAGTCGGACCGTACCCTCCCGCAGCGGGGCAGCCATGGCATACAGCCCCCTGCACCCGGCGGTGTAAACGGGACCGCTTCCCCTGCGGCGCTGATATCTGCCGAAGGCCCACAAAAAAAACTGTTATAAACGAAAAAAGGTCCGCCAGACAGCGGACCTTTTCTATTTTCAGCTTTCGCGAATAATTATTGTTCGTCGAAGTATGGCTCCTGTGGTTTCTCCGGCTCGTTGTTACGATCGAATCCGCCACCATTGCGAGGGCCACGGTCTTCGCGCGGGCCGCGATCTTCACGCGGACCACGACGGTCATCGCGCCTGTCGCCACCGCCACCGCGACGGTCATCCCTGGGGCCACGGTCACGGAAACCGCGATCACCACGGTCGCCACGATCGCCTCTGTCGCCACGCTCTTCGCGTTCAGGCCTTTCCACATATCCTTCCGGCTTAGGCATCAGGGCTTTGCGGCTCAGTTTAAACTTACCGGTTTTAGGATCGGTACCGGTGAGTTTCACTTTCACTACTTCGCCTTCTGACAGCACGCCTTCCATGGTTTCCAGGCGTTTCCAGGAAACTTCGGAGATGTGCAGCAGGCCTTGTTTACCAGGCATGAACTCTACGAACGCACCGTAAGGCATGATGGATTTCACCACTGATTCGTAGGTTTCGCCTACTTCCGGAACGGCAACGATGCCTTTGATCCATTTCAGGGCTTTTTCCAGGCCTTCTTTCTGTGCGGAGAAGATGCTCACTTCGCCGGTTTCGCCTACCTCTTCGATGTTGATGGTAGTACCGGTTTCGCGCTGGATTTCCTGGATGATCTTACCGCCTGGTCCGATCACCGCGCCGATGAATTCACGGTCGATGATGATCTTTTCCATGCGTGGCGCGTGCGGCTTAGGTTCAGGACGGGCGGCAGGAACGGCGGCATACATTGCGTCAATGATATGCAGGCGTCCTTTCTTGGCCTGTTCCAGCGCAGAGCGCATAACATCCATGCTGAGGCCGTCTACTTTGATATCCATCTGGATACCGCAGATACCATCGCGTGTACCGGTTACTTTGAAGTCCATATCACCCAGGTGATCTTCATCACCGAGGATGTCCGTCAGTACTGCCCAGGCGCCGTCGGCAGCGCGGGAGATCAGACCCATGGCCACACCGGAAACGTGTTTAGGTAAAGGCACGCCAGCGTCCATCAGCGCCAGGGAGCCGGCGCATACGGTAGCCATGGAAGAGGAACCGTTGGACTCGAGGATATCGGATACCACCCTCACGGTGTAAGGGTACTCGTTACCCGGCATCATTTGCTTCAGGGAGCGCATGGCCAGGTTACCGTGACCCACCTCGCGGCGGCCGGGGCCGCGCATAGGTTTCACTTCACCGGTAGAGAACGGAGGGAAGTTATAGTGCAGAATGAATTTAACGTAGTTGGAATTGGCTGCGCTTTCGATCAGCAGCTCATCTTCCGGCGTGCCCAGGGTAACGGTTGTCAGGGACTGGGTTTCGCCGCGGGTAAACAGTGCGGAACCGTGCGGAGAAGGCAGGATGTCTGTTTCCATGGCCAGCGGACGAACCTGTTCGAGGGAACGGCCGTCGAGGCGGATTTTTTCATCCAGGATCATGTTACGGATCACTTCTTTCTCCAGGTCGTGGAAGTATTGCCCAACGAGTGGCGCATCTTCTTCCGGCAGTTCGCCGAGGTGTTCTACCAGTTCTTCGGCGATCTTTTTGAAAGCGTCGGAACGGTCGTGTTTTGCGGAAGCGGATTTAGCTACCTGGTAGATTTTATCTTTAGCGAAGGCGATTACTTTCGCTTTCAGTTCTTCGTTCTGGTGAGGTTTGGTGTACTCGCGTTTGCCGGTTACGCCTTTCAGCTGGGCCAGCTCCTGCTGTGCTTTTACCTGTACCCTGATAGCGGCGTGAGCTGCCTCGATCGCGCTGATCAGGTCTTCTTCCTGGCATTCTTTACTTTCACCTTCCACCATCATGATGTTCTTTTCAGTAGCACCAATGATGAAGTCCATATCTGCATTAGCCAGGGCAGAGCGGTTAGGGTTGATTACGTATTTACCATCGATACGGGCAACGCGTACTTCGGAGATGATTTCCTGGATAGGCACGTCAGAAACGGCCAGTGCAGCGGATGCAGCCAGGCAGGCCAGCGCATCAGGCATAACTTCAGGATCGGAAGAGATGAGCGTTACGAGTACCTGTACTTCGCAGAAATAATCATCGGGGAACAGGGGGCGCAGGGCGCGGTCGATCAAGCGGGAAATCAGCACCTCGTAATCGGAGAGACGGCCTTCACGTTTGAAGAAGGAACCTGGAATACGGCCTGCAGAAGCAAATTTCTCCTGGTAGTCAACAGTCAAAGGGAAAAACGATTGGCCTGGTTTAGGCTCCTTATTTGCTACCACGGTAGCCAGCAGGATACAATCACCCAGACGCACCGTAACCGCACCGTCAGCCTGGCGGGCCAACTTGCCGGTTTCGATGGTCACTATACGACCGTCTCCTATATCGAATTTCACTGAAATAGGTGTCAGATTCATAAATTAGTGAGGATTAAGAATAACGTTGTTCCTTTATAGACAATCAGTTAGCGGAACAACAAAACGTACACATACAAAAAAACTATTCCCAACCAGAGAGTTGGGAATAGCGCTATAATTAAGTCATGGTTATTTCCTGATACCTAACTTCTCGATCAGGGCACGGTAGCCGCTGAGGTCAGTTTTAGACAGGTAAGAAAGTAAACGCTTTCTCTGACCTACCATTTTCATCAGACCACGATGGGTTGAGAAATCTTTTTTGTTTTGTTTCAGGTGACCGGAAATGCTGTTGATACGCTCAGTCAGGAGTGCAATTTGCGCTTCTACAGAGCCTGTATTTTTCTCGCTTCCACCAAATTCCTTAAAAATATTGGCTTTCTTTTCAACAGTTAAGTAAGACATCTTGAATAATAATAAGTAATAATAATTTTTTTTGTCGCTATTTTTCCGGTGCAAAGGTAATTAGAAAAATATGAATTACCAATTTACAGGGAATATATAATTGTTTCAGACCTATTTAAATGCATAAACAGTTCTGATTCAAATCATTCGATATAGCAATGCCGCACAAAAATAGTAAAATAAAACGAAAGCGGCAATGCGGATCAGGAGGAGAAATTTACGGCGGCGTTGTCCGTCACATGACCGTTCTCCGTGCGCAGGACCCTGGAAGGGAATTTCTGCAATACGATATAATCGTGCGTAGCCATTACGATGGCGGTGCCTTCCCGGCAGATGCGGAACAGCAGCTGCATAATACCGTCGGAGGTCTCTGGGTCGAGGTTACCGGTAGGCTCGTCCGCCAGGATGAGCCGGGGCGAGTTGAGCATGGCACGGGCAATATCCACGCGCTGCTGCTCTCCGCCGCTGAGTTCATACGGCATTTTAAAGCCCTTGGTGCCCAGTCCCACTTTATCCAGCACGTCGGCAATTTTATCCTCTATCTGCTTATTGTCCTGCCAGCCGGTGGCCCTCAGGGCAAATTTCAGGTTGTCATGCACATTTCTGTCCGTCAGCAGCTGGAAGTCCTGGAAAACCACGCCCAGGTTACGGCGCAGGTAAGGCACCTTCTTCCAGTCCATCTTCTTCAGGTCAAAACCCACTACCTGGCCTGTGCCGTCTTTCAGCGGCAGGTCCCCGTAAAGGGTTTTGAGTAAACTGGACTTTCCCGTACCCGTTTTTCCAATCAGATACACAAACTCCCCCTTGTTTACGGTAATATTCACATCAGATAATATCAGGGTATTGCCCTGGTATATGCTGGCATTCGTCAGTTGTATAATCGGCTGTTCGGGCGTCATGTAAGATGTTCGTTTAGTTCTAGCTAGTTACGAACAAAAATAACCAATTAGAAGATAACTTCTTGTTATATAAAAGAATAATTAGCTCCGAATGAGAAAATTATTGCCCTGCCGGTTTTTCTGTTTTCCTTATTAAAACTTGGCATTTCAGGCAATTTCACCACAAAAACTAAAAAATTAGTTCAAAAACTAAATATTTAGTTGTTAAACTAAAAACTTAGTTATATCTTTAATACAGCATCGAAAACGAAAGTTATGAAAGCACTTACCAAAGCGGAAGAACAAATTATGCAGGCGCTCTGGCAGACGGGGCCGGCCTTTGTGAAGGACCTGATAGAAGCCATGCCGGAGCCGAAGCCGCATTATAATACGGTATCGACTCTCATCAAAATCCTGGTGGAAAAAGGATTTGTGGACTTCAACGTATTCGGGAAGTCGCACCAGTACTACCCGGCCATTTCCCGGGAGGAGTACAGCCACAAAACCGTCAGCAACCTGGTAAAAGGCTATTTCGAGGGTTCTTTCAGCAACCTGGTTTCCTTTTTCGTAAAGGAAAAAGAGATCAGCGTAAATGAACTGGAAAGCCTGGTACAAAAAATTAAAGACGCCCAAAATCAGTCCAAATGATACTGCTTACCTACCTCGCCAAAGTAGTGATCTGCTCGGGAATCCTGTACGGCTATTACCTGGCAGCCTTACGCAACAAGCGTTTTCATCAGTGGAACCGCTATTACCTGCTGCTGTTGCCGGTAATATCCCTCCTGATCCCATTACTTAATATTCCTTTATCCCTGACGGGAGAAAATAAGTCTATCGTGTACGCCTACACGTTTAGGGCACTGGAAATAAGGCGGCAGGTCGAAGGCAACCAGTACACGCTAACGCTGCCGGCGTTCATGAGAGTAACTTACGCGGCGGTGGCCCTCCTCCTCCTGGCGAAGTTGCTGCTGGCCTGCTTCCGTATTATCCGCCTGACGCGCACCCACCCCAGCGAAACGGTGGAGGACTATACGCTGGTGGCGCTGGAAAAACCCGGCAGCCCCTTCTCCTTCCTGTCCTACATCTTCTGGAGCAAAGGCACGCCCATGGACGATGCCCAGGGTAACCAGATGCTGCGCCACGAGATTGTACACGTCAAACAGAAACATACGCTCGATAAACTCTACCTGAAGGTGGTATGCAGCCTGGGCTGGATCAACCCCTTTTTCCACCTCTGCGCAAGGGAGTTATCGCTGGTGCATGAATTTATTGCCGACAAGCACGCCGCCGGAAACGAAATTGCCGGGTATGCCACTACCATCCTGCAATCCGCTTTTCATAGCCGGCAGTTTACCATAGCAAACGACTTTTTTTATCCGCCAATCAAAAGACGTATTCTTATGCTTACCAATTTCCACAACGACCGCTTTGCGTACCTGCGCAAAATCATGGTACTGCCCGTATCCGGCCTGATCTTCTGCTCCTTTGCCTTTGTTGCTTCCGGCAATACGACCGCCATTCCGGTTGCCGAAGCAGCCATGGCGCCGGCGGGCGACACCACCGAGCCCATTTTCACCCAGGTGGAAATGGCCCCGGAATTCCCCGGAGGGGAAGCAGCCCTCAACCAGTACCTGGCAAAGAATATCCGGTACCCCAGGGAAGCTTATGAAACCAATATCAGCGGCCTGGTTATCGTGAAATTTGTGATAGACCCTACCGGGAAAATCACCCGGGTTACTACTTCGGACAAGCAGCCCAAACATGGGGCCGGCCTGGAAGAGGAAGCCATGAGGGTAGTGCGCAGCATGCCCCTGTGGAAGCCTGGCAAACAGAATGGCCGCCCGGTGAACGTGGAGTTCCAGCTGCCGATCCAGTTTTCCCTGAAGGAAGACCCGGCCAAAAAGGAAAAGCCGTTGGGTATAATATTACCGGGCAGCCTGGGCGGCGACAATACCAGCCGCCTGCAGGCTCCTTTCCTGAACCCTTTCAAAACCATGCAGCAGCCGGGTTTCAACAGCGACAAAAACTGTTAGCAAGTTTGTAACAAAGCAAAAGGCCGGTCCTCCTAAGAGGCCGGCCTTCGCATTACTTCTAAACAACACAACTAATTATAAACATAAGTGCCTGACGGCGCTTTGACGGTTACCTGTTTTTGTTCCGCGGCTTCCACGCGGCCGATGATCTGGGCGTCGATGTTGAAGCTTTTGCTGATGGCGATGATATCTGCCGCAATGGCTTCCGGCACGTAGAGTTCCATCCGGTGGCCCATGTTAAATACCTGGTACATCTCTTTCCAGGATGTGCCGGATTGCTCCTGGATCAGGGTGAACAGCGGCGGTACCGGGAAGAGGTTATCCTTGATAACATGCAGTTTTTCGATGAAGTGCAGCACTTTGGTTTGCGCGCCGCCGCTGCAATGTACCATACCGTGTACCTGCGGGCGGAACTGCTCCAGGACTTTTTTGATGACAGGAGCGTAGGTGCGTGTGGGTGATAACACCAGTTTGCCGGCATCTACCTGTCCGAAGCCCGGGATATCTATTTTATCGGTCAGCGCTTTGTTGCCGCTGAAGATCAGTTCATACGGGATACCCGGATCATAGCTCTCCGCGTATTTTTCCGCGATGGCTTTATGGAATACGTCGTGACGGGCGCTGGTAAGGCCGTTGCTGCCCATGCCGCCATTGTAGCCGCTTTCGTAGGTAGCCTGCCCGTAGGAGGCCAGTCCTACCACTACATCCCCTGCCTGGATGCGATCGTTGGAGATCACGTCCGCGCGTTTCATGCGGCAGGTAACGGTGGAATCCACGATGATGGTACGAACGAGGTCGCCCACATCCGCGGTTTCGCCGCCGGTGCTGTAGATAGAGATGCCGTGGCTGCGCAGCTCCGCGAGGATTTCTTCCGTACCGTTGATAATGGCAGCGATTACTTCGCCCGGCAGCAGCTGTTTGTTGCGGCCGATGGTGGAGGAAAGGAGGATATTATCGGTTGCGCCAACGCAGAGGAGGTCGTCCATGTTCATAATGATCGCATCCTGGGCAATGCCTTTCCACACGCTGATATCGCCGGTTTCTTTCCAGTAAACGTAAGCGAGGCTGGATTTGGTGCCTGCGCCGTCTGCATGCATGATATTGCACCATGCTTCGTCGCCCCCGAGGATATCGGGTACTATTTTACAGAATGCTTTCGGGAAAAGACCCTTATCAATGTTTTTAATGGCGTTGTGCACATCTTCCTTGCCTGCGGAAACACCACGTTTGGCGTAAATATTCTGATCCACCTGGAATTAGAGATTTAGTAATTTTAGAGATCGGGGAAATAGGTTTGTATTTCCTTCCGGCTGCAAAAGTAACAGATTCCGCGCAGAATGCACGGCGAATGTGTTAGATTTGCGTGGCGTTTTTTGATTGTTATAGAAATTTATGCAGGTTCACAGGGACTTAGAACACTTACCGGAATTCAGGAATGCGGTTGTTACCATTGGTACTTTTGATGGCGTGCACTCAGGCCACCGATATATACTGCAACAATTGGAGCAGGCGGCTGCCGGCTGTAACGGAGAGACGGTCATAGTCACCTTCGATCCCCACCCGCGGGAGGTTTTAGGGGCCAACCCGGGGGCCGTGAAGCTGTTGACCAACCTGCCGGAAAAAATTGCCCTGCTGGAAAAACAGGGGATAGACCACCTGGTGGTGGTGCCTTTTACCAGGGCTTTTTCCGAGTTGTCCGCACAGGCTTACCTGGAGGATTTCCTCATTGCCAGGTTCCATCCACATACGATTATTATTGGATATGATCACCGTTTCGGGCATAACCGGGAAGGGGGGCTGGAATTGCTGGAAGAAGAAAAAAGCAAATATGGCTTTGAGCTGATAGAAATCCCGCAGCAGGTGGTACACGACCTGACGGTGAGTTCAACCAAAATCCGCAACAGCCTCAATGATGGCGACATCCGGCTGGCCAATGAGCTGCTGGGGTACCGTTATTTTATGACGGGCGCCGTAGTGCATGGGGATAAAATGGGCCGGCAGCTGGGCTTCCCGACGGCTAACCTGAAGCTGACGGACGAGCGCAAGCTGATTCCATCGGAAGGCATCTACGCCGTGCAGGTAGCGCTGAACCGGCATTGGACCACGATTCCGGCGGTGATGAGCATTGGTACCCGCCCTACTTTTAATGGTACGGATTTGCGGCTGGAGGTGCATATTTTTGATTTCAACCGGGAAATTTATGGTCAGACGCTGACTGTATATTTTGAGGAATATATTCGTCCGAATCTTAAGTTTAATAACATTGAGGATTTGGTGAAACAGATTACGCTGGATGCGGTGAAGGCGAAGGAGATTCTTTCCCGCTAACCTGGTTGCTACGGCTGTTATTACAAACATAACAGCCGCATTCCACTGTCCTGCACTTGTATAAAATACCTACATCGGGTTATTGCCCGTTAACCCCGCCTGCCCTAGCTTTGCCTAACAGACAAACAGATCTATATCCTAATATTAACTATCCCAAAAGCATATGTATGTTATACGTTTCTAATATGATAGCAAAAGATTTATAAACGTAAAAAACGACCTCCTTCTTTCCAGCAACTATAATTCCTCTATTGCCATGAAATCAGCAATCTTAGCAGTCACATTTTTGATGACTATTGTAACCTGCGTGCATGCGCAGGAAGTGAAACGTATTCCTCCTTCGTCAACAGGTAATATTGAATTTACCAATGATTACTGTAAGGCGGTGGAGCCGGCTCGTCAAAAGGCGGAAAAGCTCACGGACCAGTATCTGCAAGACCTGGACGAGTATAAAAAAGGGCGCTTTTGCAGCACCTGCAAACGATCAGCCAGCCAGGTAGAGCGCGAACTGCACATCCCTTTTGATCAGCATATTGAAGATGGAAGGCAACAGGGGCGAAAAGCGGAAGCAGCCACTGAAGAGATGTTTGCCAAATTGTACCAGGATTACCAAAAAGAATGGTCCTCCGCTTACCGCGATTATGAAAAGCTTGTAGATGCATGTATTGGCGCTAATCTCAAAATAAAGCAGCAGCAGGAAGCCGAAGATAAAGCTACAAGGGCTCACTTCAGGGAGCGGTCAGAAGAAATGTACGTCCAGTATAAGGCACTTATTGACAGTGCTTCCAGGTATCCGGGCGCCGATAAGCAAAAATTCAATGAAGAGAAATCAACCTTTCTGCTGCATTACAACAGCGTTCAGCGCATACTGAATAGCAGTACTTACGGAAATGTAATGTCCCGGGAGAAGCGTGAAGAAATGGCTAATCACCTGGAAGATATGGAAACCGCGTTAACCAATATGGATGTCAGCTATACCAATATTCGTTATCGCGGATCCGGGTCCACCAATACGGCCCAAAAGAGCAAACCGGCTGCAAAGGACACTACACGCACTACAGCTGTGACCTCTACTTATGTGGAATCGGCTGAAAGTCGCGCCCTGAGAGAAAGAGCAGCCCAACAGCAACGCACCAACGAAATGGAAAACACCGTAGCTGCCACCGCTGCAGGCGCTGTTGCCGGCATTGGTATGGCTGCTATTGCTTCCGGCGCTAGCGATTATGAGGATGAAGAATATTCTTTTGTGCTGAGGGGCATCCTCGGCCTTGGTTATCAGCAAATTCCCGTTGTGACGAACTATGGGGGAAGCGGTTTCAAACCTAAAAGCGAAAACGACGCCACGGGTCCGTTTTGCCTGTTAACCGGACTGGATGCCAAATTTTTCCACGATCGGTTTATCGGCTTCAATATCCAGCCATTTTTTACCTATGGGCTGCTGGCATTTAGTTCTTCCACCGGTAACCTGATGAACTACGGCGCCAACGCGAATGTAAAACTTGGAAATGCGTTCCAGGTGGTACTTAAAGGGGGATATGAAATACGGACGGGAAAAGAAAATTACGATGCTGCAGAAATAGGTATTAACGGCTATACTTACAGCAACTATAACTATAGCCTCTACAAATACGGGATAGGCTTAAGATACAAATTTGTGGAACTCTCCGGATTACGCGAAATGGTATCGATGGGTGAATACAACGAACCTGTCTATGCTTTTAATTTGGCCATGGAATACGCCTGGCTCGGTTTTCATGCCAGGTATGCACCCAATTACCCGGTAGCCGGTGAAATAACTTATCCCGACAATTTTGATCCATCCAAAAAACAGGCATTATTTCAATTGGGCATGTATTGGAGAATTTCTATTGTGAAAGGTAAATAAAGGTTAAATCGCTGATGTTGCATCAGCGATTTAACTGTTGGACTCCCTGCGGCCAATAAATACATTTTAGGTAAAAATTATTACGCCATTATTTTATACATGAGTTCCTTCATAAGCTCTCCGTCTTCCACCCCGCTATCATTGATCCCGATACTGCGCAGGTTATACTGCTGCAATAAAAGGATGGCGCGATCAGTAGCGTCAGGACCGTAGTTACGGGCTGCTGCGATGTAGTCCTTTACAAAGAACGGATGTACGCCGAGTGCGGAGGCAATTTCCTTCTCCCCCCCCTTAATAGTAAACACCAAACTCATTTTGGCGAAGTAGTTATATAATGCCGGCAGCATCATGGGCAGCGGGGCCGCTTTGGGATTAGCGGCGAAGTAGCCGATGATCTTGTACACTTTGGCGGCGTTTTTGGCGCCGAGGGCATTTTGTAATTCAAATACGTTGTATTCCTTGCTGATGCCTACGTACTTTTCTATGTCGCCTTCATCGATCTTCTTTTTGTCCGGCAGGTTTACCAGCAGCTTATCGATTTCGTTGGCGATGCGGGAAAGGTCGTTGCCGATATGATCGACGAGGAGGATGGCGGCTTTCTGGGTGATGGCCAGTCCGCGGCTGCTCACATAGGCTTCCGCCCAGGCGGGCAGCTGGTTATCGTACAATTTTTTGGTAGACAGCAGCACGCCTTTTTCCTTGATCATCTTGGCCATTTTGCTGCGGCCGTCGATCTTGCCCTGTTTATGGGCTACTACAAAGACGGTGGACTGCAGGGGATTATCCAGGTAGGCTTCCAGCTTGAGGAGGTCCCGCATGGCCTGGGCTTCCTTGAGTACCACTACCTGCCTTTCGGCGAACATGGGGTAGCGCCGGCAGGCGTTGACCACAGTACTCCAATCGGTATCCTTTCCGTATAGCACGGTGAGATTGAATCCTTTTTCCGCTTCTGTGAGCAGCTCGTGTTCCGCATAGCTGACCACCTGGTCGATAAAGAAGTCTTCCTCCCCTTCCAACCAGTAGAAGGCTTTGAATTTGTTTTGCTTCCAGTCTTTAATTATATCCTGATATTCCATGATCCTTTATTTGGTGATGACCACATCTTCCGCGGGCAGCAGTGGCAATCTTTTGAAGCGCAGCAGCAGTTGCGCTACGGCCAGCACATCTTTCTGGCAGTAGGTAGCGATGCGCTGCAGGTCTTTTGTTTCCCAGTACACTTTACCGACCATGCTGCCATCGATATCGTCTTTCGGGGTATCGATGCCCATAACGGCGGTGAGCAGTTTGAGGGAGGTATAATGTTTAAAATCGCCGAAGCGCCAGAGGTGGAGGGTATCCACCACGGGTACTTCCCAGGGTTTCAGCCCGTGCAGTTGCAGCGATTGCGGCAAAGATAACTGATGTATAACAGAACGGCGGCAAATAAAAGGGATATCGAATTCCCTGATGTTATGGCCGGCGAACTGGAATTTAGGAATCTTTTCCTGGAACTTGGTGAGCAGTTCAAAGAAGTTTTGCAGCAGTGTGACTTCATCTTCATTAGCAAAAGATTTGAGCCGCAGCTGGTACCTGTTATTTTCCAGGTGAAAAAAACCTACTGAAATACAGACGATTCGGCCGAACTCGGCGTAAATGCCCGCCCTGTTTGCGTAACCATCATCCTCCACTTCAGAAACTGGCGCAATTTTTGTGTTTTTCTCCCGCCAGAGCTCCTGCAAGTGCGCAGGTAAATGGTCTAACGCCGCTGTAGCAGGCGTTGTCTCTATGTCCAGGAGCAATAACTGATCTAATCCAATGTTTGGTAACACGTGCCGAAAACTGTTTTTTAAACTGAGAGAATTTAGAATTTAATGCCTACTTTTGAATAACGATTTTTAACCATATAACACATAAACATAAAACAAACAACTATGACGGAGAACACTTTTAACACGCCTGCTCCGGGATCTCCCGGGCCAGAAAAACCCCGCAGTCGCAATTTATTAATTTATGGTATTCTGATTGCGGCCCTTGCAGGCACCTGGATATATATGTTTTACGATAAAAGCAAATCTAGTGAAATCGTAACGTCACAGAAAATCCAGATTGATTCCATTTCTTCTTCCCGTGACGCCTTAGAGCAGGACTTCAATGCCGCCAATGCGCGCCTGGATGACCTGATCAGCCAGAAC
Source organism: Chitinophaga sp. CB10 (assembly GCA_001870995.2). GTDB lineage: Bacteria > Bacteroidota > Bacteroidia > Chitinophagales > Chitinophagaceae > Chitinophaga. The sequence continues at coordinate 43,031 of MLAV02000021.1, read as the reverse complement.
ACCCGCATGGATAGTCTGGTTAAGACCAAAGACAAGGAAATCCAGGATATGAAGGCCCGCATTTCAAGTATCCTTACCAAGAAAAATGCTACTGCAGCTGAACTGGCTGAAGCCCGTCGACTGATCGAACAACTGAAATCCAATATCGAAGGTTATCAGCAGACCATTGAGCGTCTGGAGGGTGAAAAAATTGTACTGGCCGGCGAAAGAGACTATGCCCGCAAAGAAAGAGATTCTGTAACCACTGTAAAAGACAGTCTGGGTAAGAAAGTTGAACTGGGCTCTGTACTGCATGCTTCCAACATCAGGCTGGAACCTATCCGCGTAAAGGGTAACGGTAAGGAGATTGCCACTACCAAAGCCAAGAGGGCGGATATGATGCGTGTGGAATTTGACCTGGACGACAACCGGATTGCGCCAACCGGCGACAAAGAGATCTTCGTAGCTATTTCCGCGCCGGATGGTTCACCGCTGGCAGTGGAAGCCCTGGGTTCCGGCAGGTTCACCCTGGAAGATGGCACTGAGAAATTATATACTGCCAAGAAAACGGTAGCTTATGTACAGGGCCAGAAGCAGTCTGTAACCATGGATTGGAAACAGAACTCTGATTTCAAACCGGGCGACTACGGTGTTGAGATTTACCACAACGGTTACAAGATCGGACAGGGTAAAGTGACACTGAAAAAAGGCGGATTATTTTAACGGCTTGTTAATAATTATATGTTTTTTGTTAAAGGCGGAACACTTGTTCCGCCTTTTTCGTTTATACCTGCAATAAATTATGCAACTTTTCCCGGTTGAATTGTTTGTTAATGATTAGTTATTGGAGAAAAGTTATATATAAAAATAAAATTAAATTAACGTTCTTTGTAGCATAATCAGAAAGACATAACCGGAGGCCAGTCAGCACTGGAATGAAGAAACCAATGCATTAAAGCAGCAAGTGACCAGGACGTTTTTCGTGTCAGGATAACCCGATTAATAGTATAACCGATTACAGGATTTCAAAGGTGGATGTATAACCCTGAAGTCGTGAAATCTATTGTTGTTGTTAGTATAATTCATCCTGTGAGTTATTCGGGGGATTGCCGCTTTTGCCAGCCATTACGTGTTATTAAACGGAAAAGTTCAGAAGCCCGATCAATACATAAGCATGGAAGACATCAATAAAATAGTGTACGTCGTAGATGATGATGAGATATTCCATTTCATCATTAAAAAAATGTTGGGACAGCAGGATGATAATCTGATTGTAACTTCATTTCTATGCGCGGAAGAAGCATTGGAGCAGTTATCAGCCGTTCCCCGGCCCTCCTTACCTTCTTTGATTATACTCGACATGAATATGGACCGAATGAATGGCTGGGATTTCATTGAGGCTTACCGGAATTTGCAGCCTTCCCTCAACAATAACATACCGATCATTATGTGTTCCTCCTCGGTGGATGTACGGGACCTGCAGAAGGTGGAGAAGACGCCGGAGCTTATGGCTTATATCACCAAGCCGCTGGATAAGAATAAGATGAAAGTGATAGAAGAGTATTTATAATCTCCTTATAGTTATCAACTAAAACGCCCTCTCCGAAGCTCGGAGAGGGCGTTTTATATTTTTATTCCTGTATTTACCTATGCTAATACTTCGGTACCGTACATTTCGGCGCGGAGGGCTTTCACGCGTTCGTCTGCCAGGTATTCGTCGAAGGTCATCATCCTGTCGATAATGCCTTTAGGCGTCAGTTCGATGATGCGGTTTGCAACGGACTGCATGAAGGCGTGGTCATGCGTGGTAAACAGCACGATGCCTTTGTAGTTGATCATGCTTTCGTTGAAAGACTGGATGGATTCCAGGTCCAGGTGGTTGGTAGGTTCATCGAGGATGACTACGTTAGGGTCCTGGAGCATCATACGGCTGATCATGCAACGTACTTTTTCACCACCGCTGAGTACAGAAGTTTTCTTCATGATCTCATCGCCGCTGAAGAGCATTTTACCGAGGAAGCCGCGGAGGAATGGTTCATCCACATCGGTTACGTGCGGGGGCACGAACTGACGCAGCCAGTCCATCAGGTTGAGGTCCTTATTGGTAAAGTATTCCGCGTTATCGTTTGGCAGGTAAGCGCTGGTAACGGTGGTACCCCACTCAACCTTGCCGCTGTCCGCCGGTACTTCGTTGTTGATGATCTGGAAGAAGGTAGTGAGCGCCAGGTGGTCTTTAGACATGAAGGCGATCTTATCTCCTTTATTTACAGAGAAGGTCACATCGCTGAACAGCTTACGGCCGTCTACTGACTTCTCGAGCTTTTCGATATTGAGGATCTGGTTACCAACTTCGCGCTGTTGTTTGAAGATGATACCAGGGTATTTACGGTTGGAAGGCTGGATATCTTCAATAACCAGTTTTTCCAGGGCTTTTTTACGGGAGGTTGCCTGTTTGGATTTGGAAGCGTTCGCGGAGAATCGGGCGATGAAGTCCATGAGGTCTTTACGCTTGTCTTCCATTTTCTTGTTCTTATCCGCGATCTGGCGGGCCATCAGCTGGGAAGACTCGTACCAGAAGGAGTAGTTACCGCTGAAGATCTGGATTTTCGCGCGGTCCACATCGGCTACGTGTGTACAAACGGCATCGAGGAAGTGACGGTCGTGGGATACTACGATCACGATGTTTTCGTAGTCGGCCAGGAAGTTTTCCAGCCATCCGATGGTTTCCACGTCGAGGTCGTTCGTAGGCTCATCGAGCAGGAGGATGTCCGGGTTGCCGAACAGCGCCTGTGCGATGAGGACGCGTACTTTGATGTTACCTGCCACGTCTTTCATCAGGACGTTATGGAGGTCTTCTTTCACGCCGAGGTCGCCCAGCAGCACGCCGGCGTCGCTCTCAGCGGTATAACCGCCCATTTCACCATATTCTGCTTCGAGTTCACCAGCGCGGATACCATCCTCTTCGGTGAAATCTTCTTTAGCATATATTTCATCACGCTCTTTGGCAATTTCCCAGAGCTTCTTGTTGCCCATTAATACTGCATTCAGTACCGTAACTTCATCAAATTCAAAGTGGTTCTGCTTCAGTACGCTCATGCGCTCACCGGGAGTGATTTCCACGGTACCTTTGTTGGGCTCGATCTCTCCGGACAGGATTTTCAGGAAAGTAGACTTTCCTGCTCCGTTAGCCCCAATAACACCATAGCAGTTCCCTTTCGTGAAATTGAGGTTTACTTCGTCAAACAATACTCTCTTACCGAAAGAGAGCGTTACGTTTTTAACACTGATCATGCTAGCTAAGTAAATTTTGAAGCCGCAAAGTTACGAATATATACCGGGGATTCCAAGTTAACAGCGTATTAGCAAAATATAGCGTTAGCTGAAAGGAATATTACTGTCGATTATATATTTACACATGTATTAAATTGGCATACAATGGCCATATTTCTGCCGGATGGCATGATCGGGATCATTGGGCATTGGGATTAATCTGCTGCCGGGCAATCGTTCTCCCGCATAAGAAATTCAATTCCCTATCCTGGTTGGTATTCATTGAAATGCATTCCTGCCGTATCTTTAGCGCATAAAATACTAGCGCTATGACTGATTACAATCAGGTTTTTGAGAACAACAGAAAATGGGTAGCTTCCAAAACAGCTACTGAAAGCGATTTCTTTGAGAAAATGGCCGACTCCCAATCTCCGAAGTACCTCTATATCGGTTGTAGCGACAGCCGGGTGCCTACTAATGAGATTATGGGTCTGGAAGCTGGCGAAGTGTTTGTACACCGTAACATTGCCAACCTCGTACCTAATACCGACCTCAACGTTATGGCAGTGATCAACTATGCGGTTGTACACCTGGAAGTGAAGCACATCGTTGTTTGCGGGCACTACAACTGCGGCGGCGTAAAGGCTGCGATGCAGGCAAAAGACCTGGGCATCCTGAACCCATGGCTGCGTAATATCCGTGACGTGTATCGCCTGCATATGGATGAACTCAACGCCATCTCTGACGAACACGACCGCTACAACCGCCTCGTAGAGCTGAATGTACAGGAACAATGTATCAACATCATCAAAACCGCTGCCGTACAGAAAATGTACACCGCAAAAGGATACCCTACCGTACACGGTTGGGTGTATGACCTGAGAAACGGATTGCTGAAAGACCTGCAAATCGACTTTGAAGGCGTACTCCATGAAATCCAGCGTATATACGACCTTACAGGATCCGGCCTGATGCAGAAAGACTAATTTTAAAATTGAATATCATGGGGCCTATCGGGGTTTTCGATTCCGGCTATGGCGGACTCACCGTACTGAAAGAAATAGTAACGGAACTGCCGCAATACGACTATATCTATCTTGGCGACAATGCACGCGCGCCTTACGGCAACCGCGGCTTTGATACCATACACACCTATACGCTGCAATGCGTACAACGCCTGTTCGACATGGGCTGCCCGCTGGTAGTTCTCGCTTGTAACACGGCCTCCGCAAAAGCGCTGCGCACTATCCAGCAAAAGGACCTGCCGCGCATCGCGCCGGACAACCGGGTACTGGGCGTTATACGACCGACTACCGAAATGGTAGGCTCAATCACGCAATCCGGGGAAGTGGGCATATTGGCGACTAACGGTACCGTATCATCGCAGTCGTACCCGATAGAAATAGCGAAGTTCTTTCCGGCCGTAAAAGTGTTTCAACAAGCCTGCCCGATGTGGGTGCCGCTGGTTGAAAACAACGAACACGAAGCGGATGGCGCCGATTATTTTGTGAAAGAATACCTCGACAAAATCCTCTCCCAATCTTCCAATATCGATACACTGGTGCTGGCCTGCACGCACTACCCGCTGCTGCTGCGTAAAATCAGGCAGCATGTGCCGGGAGGAGTGACCATACTCGGGCAGGGCAAACTGGTAGCACGGAGCCTGAAAGATTATTTGCACCGGCATCCGGAAATGGAACAACGCCTGAGCAAAACCGGGCAGCAGTCGTTCTATACGACGGATGATCCGGGAATTTTTGATCAGATGGCGGAGATATTTTTTGGAAAGACGGTGAAGTCGGCGAAGATAGATGCGGAGAAATTGGGGTGAGAGCGAGAATATTATGACCCGGGGATGAGAATGTTTCCGGTGGTTTTTGTTGGCGGCCTGCGTTCAGGGTGAACGCAGGCCGTTTTGGGTTAGGCCATTTATCTCTTTTCACATATCTTTAATAAACCGCCTTCCCACTTATCTTCAACAAAAACGCATATTCCAGCGCCTTCTCCTTCAACGCTTCAAACCTGCCGCTCGCACCACCGTGCCCCGTTTCCATATTCGTATGCAACAACAACAAATTGTCGTCCGTTTTTAACTCACGCAACTTAGCCACCCACTTTGCCGGCTCCCAATACTGCACCTGCGAATCATGTAAACCTGTTGTGACAAGCAGATTAGGATATGCCTTCGCCTCCACGTTATCATAAGGGGAATAAGACAACATATACTCATAGGAATCTTTGTTCTTCGGATTCCCCCACTCGTCAAACTCGCCGGTTGTCAACGGAATGGTCTCATCCAGCATAGTGGTGACCACGTCCACAAACGGCACTTGCGCTACTACGCCATTCCACAGGTCCGGACGCATATTGATCACAGCTCCCATCAACAGGCCTCCGGCGCTGCCTCCCATAGCACATAACTGCTTAGCGCAGGTGTACTTCTCCCTAACCAAAAACTCCCCGCAATCAATAAAATCAGTGAAGGTGTTCTTCTTTTTGAACATCTTCCCATCTTCGTACCACTGCCGGCCCATATCCTCTCCGCCACGCACATGCGCAATGGCGTACGCAAAACCGCGATTCAGCAAGCTTAGCATGGTAGAGCTGAAATACACATCCATACTATGCCCGTATGAACCATATGCATACAGCAGCAAAGGCTGCGTACCATCCTTTACAAAATCTTTCCTGTAGACGAGCGATACCGGCACGAGCGTACCATCGGTAACAGGTACCATCAGTCGCTCGGACGTATAGTCGTTGGAGTTATATCCACCCAGCACTTCCTGCTGGCGCATCAGCTGCTGCTCCCCGGTCAGCATATCATAGTCATATATAGAAGATGGCGTCACCATGGACACGTAGCCGTAACGCAGCACATGACTATCCATTTCCGGGTTGGCGCTGGTGTACACGCTGTATGCCGGTTCGCTAAACTGCAGGTATTCATCCCTGCCGCTTTGGCGATGGATAATACGGATACGGTTTAATCCATTGGAGCGCTCATTCAATACCAGGAAATCATTAAACAGCTCCAAATCCTCCAGCAGTACATCGGCGCGGTGCGGAATCAGCTCTTCCCATTGCTCCCGGGAAGCGCTGTCCAGCGGGGCGGTCATCAAACGGAAGTTCAACGCTTCCCAGTTGGTTATTACATAGAATTTATCCTCCCGGTGATCGAGGCTATAGAGCATATCCTTCGTGCGGGGATGAAATACCCGGAATTCGCCGTTAGGGTCGTCCGCAGCCAGTACCCGGCATTCGGAGGTCTGTGTGCTGTCGCTTTCTATGATAATGAACTTGCCCGATTTCGTTTTACTGACGCCAACATTGAAGGTTTCATCTCCCTCAAAAAAAACCATTACATCCGCTGATGCACCGAGGGTATGGCGCATGACTTTATCAGACCGCAGCGTATCCGGGTCTTTTCGTGTATAGAATAGCGTTAGGTTGTCCGCCGCCCAGGTATAGGAAGGGTCGGTATCCCTGATTTCATCCGGCAGCAGTTCGCCGGTAGCGAGGTCTTTGATGCGGAGGGTGTACTTGCGGCGACTAACCGTATCAATCCCATAGGCCAGCAGCCGCCCATCCGGACTAACGGAGAGGCCTGCCACCTGGCAGTAGCTATGACCGGCAGCAAGGATATTCACATCCAGGATGATCTCTTCCGGGTTCTCCAGGCTATCTTTCTTACGGCAGTAGATCGGGTACTCCTTACCCTGTTCGTAACGGACGTAATAGTAGTAGCCATTTTTACGATAGGGCACGCCCATATCGGTTTCCTTGATACGGCCTTTCATTTCAGCAAAAAGCCGCTCCCGCAATTCCTTTTCAGGCGCGAGAACAGCTTCGAGGTAGTTATTTTCCGCGTTGAGGTAGTCTATTACTTTCTGATCCTCGCGGTTATTGAGCCAGTAATAATGATCTGTACGGGTATGACCGTGGATAGTAAGTTCTTTGGCGATCTTTTCTACCGACGGCGGGGTAAGTTTATCCTGTAACATGCTGCAATTTTTTCGATGCAGCTAAAATTAAGGAAATACTCCTATACAATTTTCATCGCTACGGGGTCCCAGTGAATTAGTTTTTTGCCGAAGTAGCTTTCGTTGGAAAGCAGCGCCGGGCCTGCGGCACGGAGCCCGAAGGAGGCATCTTCCACCACGGGTTTACCGGTGCGTACACTGTCGAAGAAATTGATAAAATGATCCAGGCGGTCGTCATAACCTGCCGGCGCTGCATACGAGCTGGTGCTGCGCTGCGCCTGCGCCGCATTGGCGCCGTACTTCTTCTGGTACTCCTGGATAAATGCTTTTTGCGTCGCTTCGGAGAAGGTGTTGAATGTATCCCATCCGCCATAGCCCGGCGCTTCCGGCAGTTTATGTTTCTTAATTCTGAAGGAGCTGCCTTCCACCTCCATTACGCCGTCCGTACCAATGAGGCGGGTGTATTCCCCACCGCCGCCGCCATCCGCGAAGTTTACGCGCAGCGTCATCTGGAATGCAGGCGTGGTGGCTGTTGCAGGGTAATCGAAAATCGCTACCACTACGTCCGGCACGTCCCTTCCATCTTTCCATTGTACGAGGTTGCCGGTGGCATACACTCTTTCAGGGCCGAGTGAACCGGTGATGTAGTGCAGGCCGGAGATCAGGTGTACAAACAAATCCCCCGGAATGCCGGTGCCATAGGCCTGGTAGTTACGCCAGCGCCAGAAGCGGTTGGCATCGTAAGGCATTTTGGCGGTATCTTTCAAATAGCGGTCCCAGTCGACGGTTTTAGGGGAAGCATCCGGCGGGATGGAATACTGCCAGGCGCCGAGCGCGCTATGGCGGTCCATTACCGCTTCCACGATGTTCAGCTGTCCGATTTCCCCTGCTTCATAGCGTTTCTTCGCCTCTTTCAGGGCTACGCTGCTCACGCGCTGGCTACCCACCTGGAATACGGCGTTGGTGCGCTTTTGCGCGGCTATTACCTGGTGGCCTTCATCGATGTGCTGCACCATGGGCTTTTCGCAATACACGGCTTTTTTGGCCTGCATAGCGTCAATGGAGATGGTATCGTGCCAGAAGTCGGGCGTGGCAACGATCACGGCATCCACATCCTTGCGTTGCAGGACTTCCCGGTAATCGCGGGTGGTAAATACCTGGTTTCCGAAAACCTCTTTGACGCGGGTGAGATGTCCGTCATACAAATCGGCGGCGGCTACAAACTCTACGCCCGGCACTTTCAGGGCGCACTTCACATCTCCAAAACCCATAATTCCCATTCCAATGCATGCCAGGCGGATCTTATCATTGGAGGATACCGGTTTTTCCGGCTGCAATAAGGTTACTTCTTCCTGTTCACCGGCGAGGGCTGCCAATGGAGCTACACCAAGGAGCGCTGCGGTACTTCCCAGGCGTTTGATAAATTTTCTGCGAGATTGATCTGACATAAGGTTTCATTTCGTGGAACACATGATAATAAAAATTTGGGGGATAAATGGAATTTGGTGTATGAGCGGTAGATCGGGTGGCGGGGGAATGAGGGAGGCGGGGGAATGAGAGAGGCGGGGAATGAGAGAGACGGGGGAAGGACAGAGGCAGAGGAATGAGAGAGCCAGAGGAACGAGAGAATCAGGGGAATGACAGAGGCAGGGAATAAGAGAGGCATCAGAACAACAGAGCCATCAGAACGCCAAAGCCGTGTAACAGGTTATCAGCCTGCCAAACCAGCAAAAAACATGTAACCAGGGCCCATAAATCCCCCCACCCCCTTACCATAAAAAAAGTCCTCTCCACCACGTGAAGAGGACCATATATTGCATCAGTCAAGTTAAAAACTACTTCTCAGAAGTAAAGCCGGCATTAATGAACTCACGGTTCAAACGGGCGATATTAGTCAGAGAAATCTCTTTCGGACATTCTGCTTCGCAGGCGCCGGTATTGGTACAGCTACCGAAACCTTCCTTATCCATCTGCGCCACCATGTTCAGGGCACGGGTCCTTCTTTCAGGATGACCCTGTGGCAGCAACGCCAGCTGGGATACTTTCGCAGATACAAACAGCATCGCAGAAGAGTTTTTGCAGGCTGCTACGCAGGCGCCGCAACCGATACAGGCTGCCGCAGCGAAAGCCAGGTCCGCTTTATGCTTTTCTACCGGGATGTTGTTGGCATCCTGTGCGTTACCGGTGTTTACGGATACATAACCACCCGCTTCGATGATGCGGTCAAATGCGCTGCGGTCCACTGTCAGGTCCTTCAGCACCGGGAATGCGCCCGCTCTCCACGGTTCAACAACGATGGTATCACCGTCTTTGAATGCGCGCATGTGCAGCTGGCAGGTAGTAGTACCTTCCCATGGGCCGTGAGCGCGGCCGTTGATATGCATGGAACACATACCGCAGATACCTTCGCGGCAATCGTGATCGAAAGCAATAGGTTCTTTTCCTTCGTTGATCAGCTCCTCGTTCACCACGTCGAACATTTCCAGGAACGACATTTCAGAAGAAATGTTTTTAGCCTGCAGTGTTTCAAATCTACCCTGATCGTTTTTGTTTTTCTGCCTCCACACTTTAAGTGTGAGGTTCATGTTATAATGTTCCATATGCTTGGACAATTATTTGATTATTAAACCTGGCCACGGGGCCAATATCCTTATTTATAGCTACGTTGAGTCGGTTTCACTTCTTCGAACACCAGTTCTTCCTTATGCAGTACATAATCGCTTGGGCCTTTGTATTCCCATGCCGCTACATAGCTGAAGTTTTCGTCGTCACGTTTAGCTTCACCTTCTTCGGTTTGTGATTCTTCACGGAAGTGGCCACCGCAGGATTCGCGACGGTTCAGGGCGTCGATACACATGAGTTCACCCAGTTCCAGGAAGTCGGCCACACGACCAGCTTTTTCCAGTTCAGGGTTGAATTCGTTGGCGTCGCCAGGGATGCGCACATCTTTATAGAAATCCGCACGGAGCGCTTTGATCTCTTCAATGGCTTCTTTCAGGCCCTGTTCGTTACGCGCCATACCGCATTTATCCCACATGATCTTACCGAGCTTTTTGTGGAAGTAGTCAACAGACTTGGTTCCTTTGATGCTCATCAGTTTAGCGATCCTGTCGCGCACCTTGCTTTCCGCTTCCGCGAAGGCCGGGTGATCGGTAGGAATTGCTTTGGTACGGATCTCATCTGCCAGGTAGTTACCAATGGTGTAAGGAATTACGAAGTAACCATCAGCGAGGCCCTGCATGAGCGCAGAGGCGCCGAGGCGGTTAGCGCCGTGGTCGGAGAAGTTGGCTTCACCCAGGGAGTACAGACCCGGAACGGTTGTCTGCAGCTCGTAGTCCACCCAGAGGCCACCCATGGTATAGTGAACGGCAGGGTAAATACGCATCGGCGTTTCATAAGGATTTTCGCCGGTGATTTTTGCGTACATATCGAAGAGGTTACCATATTTTTCAGCAACTACTTCTTTACCCAGTTTAATGATTTCTTCTTTGGATACGCCGTGCATCTGGCGTTTGCTGGCTTCGATGGTGCCATAACGCTCGATCGCCGCGGCGAAGTCGAGATATACCGCCTGTTTGGAAGTACCTACGCCATAACCGGCATCGCATCTTTCCTTCGCAGCGCGGGAAGCCACGTCACGGGGTACGAGGTTACCGAAGGCTGGGTAACGGCGCTCCAGGTAGTAATCTCTTTCGTCTTCAGGAATATCGCTTGCTTTGCGGTTATCGTCTTTTTTCTTTGGTACCCAGATGCGGCCGTCGTTACGCAGCGACTCAGACATCAGCGTCAGTTTGGACTGGTGATCGCCGGAAACCGGGATACAGGTCGGGTGAATCTGCGTGAAGCAAGGGTTGGCAAAGAAAGCGCCATTCTGGGTGGCTTTCCAGGCAGCGGTTACGTTGGAACCCATTGCGTTGGTGGAGAGGTAGAACACGTTACCATAACCACCGGAGCAGATCAGTACCGCATGACCGAAGTGACGCTCCAGCTTACCGCTGATCAGGTCGCGGGCAATGATACCACGCGCTTTACCATCGATTTTCACGATGTCCAGCATCTCGTGGCGGGAGTACATGGTCACATTACCCAGTGCTACCTGGCGTTCCAGTGCGGAATAAGCGCCGAGGAGCAGCTGCTGGCCGGTCTGACCGGCAGCGTAGAAGGTACGTTGTACCTGCGTACCACCGAAGGAACGGTTGGACAGCAGGCCGCCGTATTCGCGCGCGAAAGGAACACCCTGCGCCACGCATTGGTCGATGATGTTACCGCTCACCTCTGCCAGACGGTGTACGTTGGCTTCGCGGGCGCGGTAGTCGCCACCTTTAACAGTATCGTAGAACAGACGGTAAACAGAGTCACCGTCGTTTTGGTAGTTTTTAGCAGCATTGATACCACCCTGTGCAGCAATAGAGTGCGCACGGCGTGGACTATCCTGAAAGCAGAATGCTTTAACCTTGTATCCTAATTCACCTAATGAAGCCGCTGCTGAAGCACCAGCCAAACCGGTACCAATAACAATAATTTCCAGATTACGTTTATTGGCAGGGTTTACCAGTTTACAATGTCCTTTATAATTTTCCCATTTAGTATTTAATGGGCCTGCAGGAATTTTTGCGTTCAACATATATCCTAACTTTTCAGAATTATTTGTTTAAATAAATTACAACGGGAATAGCAGCGAATGCTACAGGTATAGCGATACCGAACAGCCACAAACCGATGAAGTTGATAAGTCCGTTGTATTTGGAATGGTTTAAGCCGAAAGTCTGGAAGGCACTTTTAAAACCATGGATCAGGTGGAAGGACAATGCAATCATACCTACCACGTAGAGGATCACCCATAACGGATTTTGGAAAAGTGCGTATGTAACGCTGTACAGATCTTTGATCGGCTCGGAAACGCCCTCGTAGGATTGGGTAGGCATTTCGGCATAGTGGAATGGAGCCCATAACTGTGCGAGGTGCACCACGATGAAGATCAGGAGAATACTTCCCATAATGGCCATCTGGCGGCTGAACCAGGAGGATGTCTGGTTTCCGGGATTTACCTGGTATTTAACCGGGCGGGCGGCGCGGTTCCTGATAGTGAGTTGGAGTGCAATAAATGCATGCAACACGATCACAATTTTCAAGCCCCAGGCGAGGAACTGAATCAGGCCGTTGTGACCCATGAACTGAGCGTAAGTGTTAAAAGCCTTACCCCCGTCTTTGTACAACAGCTGCAGGTTTCCGGCAAGATGCACGAGTACGAAACTGCAAAGAAAAAAGCCGGTAGCGCCTACCAATAACTTTTTACCGATAGAGGTATTAAAGAACTGTGACCACTTCATAAGTAAAAATCTAAGCTTCCTAGTATAAAATAAGTTGTTGAAATGTCGGGCAAATTTAACGCAGGAAAAATTAAAACCAAATGATATTTATCAGTAAACGTTATTCCAGACGCCTCAGCATGATATTATCTATCATATTAAACAAGTGAATAGGCTGGTAGGTTCGCCACTTTTCGTCCTCCAATAAATGCACATAATTGTATAGGCGCGCTTTCTCGAATTCCTGCCGGGTTTGTACAGGCATGTTGAGGGCTACGATCCAGCCCCCTTCGTCTTTTATATCATCCCACCACTCCTCGTAATAGCAGTCGTCGGAGCTGTGAAAGTTCATTACATTTTCAGAGATCAGTATAAATTTCCGGATCCCTTCGGCTATCATGACATCGATCACCTCCCGCTTGAGGGTCATAATATCATTATCCAGGGTATCATTCCACTCTCCCAACAGTTCGATAATGGCAATACCGAACTGGTAATCAGCATACAGCACCTTCATATACAGGTTCCTGGACCCAAACTCATCCCATTGCGGGTGTACGTAATAGTTATATACGGTGTTGGAGTACTCGAACTCGCTGTATTCCCGGCCATAGAAGGGCGAAAGCTCGTCCTCTTCCGCCGCATACAGGTGGCGCCAGTTATAATATGGTTCGATGTCGTGCATAGCAGGTTATTCTATCAAATTGAGCATTATCGGGCCTTTTCGTAGGCTTCCACGGCTTTTTTCACACTGCCGGCCTTGAGCAGTAACCGTTGGGCCTCTTCGTAATCGGTGAGGGACAGCTGCTGCATGAGCATTTTCACCCCGCGGTCTACCAGCTTTTCGTTGCTGAGCTGCATATTCACCATTTTATTATCCTCTACCCTCCCGAGCTGTATCATCACGGAAGTAGAGATCATATTCAATACCAGTTTCTGCGCAGTACCGCTCTTCATACGGGTGCTGCCCGTCACAAACTCCGGCCCTACCACCACTTCCACCGGGAAGTCCGCCGCAGCGGAGATCGGTGTTTCCGGGTTACAGCTGATGCTGCCCGTGGTGATGCCGTGCCTGCGGCACTGCTCCAGCGCGCCGATTACATAAGGGGTGGTGCCGCTGGCCGCAATGCCAATCACCACATCCTTGTCCGTCACGCCAAACTCCTGCAGGTCCTTCCAGCCCTGTTCCTTATTGTCTTCGGCAAACTCCACCGCCTTGCGGATGGCCGCATCGCCACCGGCAATGATACCAATTACCAGGCCATGAGGCACGCCAAAAGTAGGCGGGCATTCGGAGGCATCCACAATACCAAGTCGCCCGCTGGTACCGGCGCCCATATAAAACAGGCGGCCGCCGGCCAGCATCCTGTCTGCAATTACAGCCACCAGCTTTTCAATCTGCGGGATGGCCTTTGCCACTGCCAGGGGAACTGTCTGATCCTCTTTATTAATATTAATCAGCAACTCCTGTATGCTCATTTTTTCCAGGTGATGGTAGTGAGATTCCTGTTCAGTAACTTTTTCGAATGCCATATATGATGTTTGAGATATAATTAATGATGATATTCTATCAGCCCTTCCATAGGGGTACGCATAACCCTGCCCATAGGCAGTTCGTACAGTTCGCATAACTCCCGGAGTATGTCCCGGAAGTTCCAGGCTACCCCTCCCACAAAATGCAGGGACGTGGTCCAGCTCTCGCGGTACTTATATATATGATTAAAGAAGAAGTCGTTCAGCCCATCTTCCAGGATATTTTCTATCATATAATGCTGGCGGTTCTCCGACAGGAAGGAGGCAAACCCGGCCAGGTAACGGTTGGCCAGCGGCTTCCGGTACACGTTTTCCAGGATCTCGTCCTTATTGGTGTTGTATTTTTCATCGAACCGCTGCCGCAACTCCTCATCAAAAGTATTGTACAGGTAATACTGCAGCACCTTCCTGCCAAGATAAGCACCACTCCCCTCATCTCCAAGTACATATCCCAGGCCCGGATTGTTCTTTACAATCCCGTTTCCGTCATAATAACAACTGTTGGAACCCGTGCCCAGTATGCTGGCAATGCCCGGCCCGCGGCCGCATAAGGCCCTGGCGGCGCCCATCAGGTCATGATCCACCTCGATGTGGCTATCCGGCCATACAATTTTCAACGCGTCCGTTACGCCGGCAATATTCTTAGGCTGCGATAACCCCGTCCCGTAGAAATAAATTTCATCTATATGTAAACCGGCCGGCAACTGGGGGATCAGCTCCTGCCGGAAGATCTGCACAATCTGTTCAACTGTTTGAAAGTAAGGACTGATGCCCTGCGTCTTGTATGGGCCGGGGGCGGCAGCGCCAAGAAGGCCCCACTCAGCCTTTGTAGATCCGCTGTCTGCGATCAGCTTTATTTTTCCAGGCATGTCCGTTTATTTATCAATTTAAAGAATCGTAAAAGTTTGCACCCGAATTATGCTATTTTTGTCACAATTTAAACAAAAGCGTTTCATAAAAACAAATACGGCGCTGGAAGTTTAGGTTGTAAGATTGGTCAAAAATTTAGCGGGATAATAAGTAAAATATGTCTAACAGGAAGCTGAATGTTTTTTTACCCATACTGATGGCAGTGGTGCTGGCGCTGGGAATGTTCCTGGGCCACAAAATGCCAGGCTCCAATACCGGTAGTAATACGATATTCTTTGCCAAAGCCAGCAGAGGCCCCCTCCAGGAAGTGCTGGACCTCATTAAAATGAAGTATGTAGATACCATTAATACAGACGATCTGCAGCAGGAAGCCATAGAAGGCATGCTGATGCACCTCGACCCCCACTCGGTTTACATCCCCCCTTCCCAACTCCAACAGGTAAACGAAGACCTGGAAGGTAATTTTGAAGGCATCGGCGTGGAATTCAACATCACCGCCGATACCGTAAACGTCGTATCCGTCATCAGCGGCGGCCCTTCAGAAGCGGCCGGCCTGCAAACCGGGGATAAAATCCTGAAAGTGGGCGACAGCACCGTAGCCGGCAACGGCATTACCACCGAAAAGATCCGCAAACTCCTCCGCGGCCCTAAAGATTCAGAGGTAACCACCACCCTGCTGCGTAACGGCAAACAGATCACCGCCAAAATCAAACGCGGCATCATTCCCATATACAGCGTGGACGCCAGCTATATGATAGCGCCGGCAGTAGGCTATATCAAAATCAGCAAGTTCTCCGCCACCACCTACGATGAATTCATGAACGCCATGCGCAAATTGCAACGCGCCGGCATGCAGAAGCTCATCATAGACGTGCGCCAGAACCCGGGCGGATTCATGGACGCTGCCACCCGCATCCTCGATGAACTCCTGGACGAGCCAAAACTCCTCGTCTACACCAAAGGAAAGGACTTCCCTAAAGCGGAATTCAAAACCAAACGCCCAGGCGTGTTCGAAAAAGGACCGCTGGCCATCCTGACGGACGAAGGCTCTGCCTCCGCCAGCGAAATCGTAGCCGGCGCCATCCAGGACTGGGACCGCGGCGCCATCATCGGCCGCCGCACCTTCGGCAAAGGCCTCGTGCAGGAACAGTACGACCTCGACAACGGCGGCGCTTTACGCCTCACCGTTGCCCGGTACTACATCCCGTCCAACCGCAGCATCCAAAAGCCTTACGGAAACGGACTGGCCGCCTATGAGGACGATATCAACGAACGCTTTAACCACGGCGAACTGGTAAATAAAGACAGTATCCGCATTACCGACACCGTACCTTACAAGACGGCCAGCGGCCGGCGTGTGTACGGCGGCGGCGGCATCACGCCGGATATCTTCGTACCGTTCGATACCTCCCGTTTCTCCACCACGCTGATGGCCATCTACACCCGGAATACCTTCAGCAACTTCGCTTACCAGTATTTCACCACCCACAAGGAGGAGTTTAAACAATACAAGGACGCACAGGATTTCACCAATAAATTCCAGACCACGCCGGCCATCTACAACGAGTTCAAAGCCTTCGCCAAAACGGACAGCATTCCGGGGCTGGACAGGATCAGCGCCAGGGACGAAGCGGAGATCAGGTCGAGGATCAAAGCGCTCATGGCGCGTCAACTCTACAGGACGGAGGGCTTCTATGAAACCATCAACGCCACCGATCCGGTAGTGAAAAAAGCGCTGGAAACGCTGGAAAAAGAGCAATAAAACACGCAGCTATAACGCAATAATACCCCCGGGGCTATGCTTCCGGGGGTTATTTTTTTGGGGGAGAAATTAATGCCGCAGGGCACGTGTACGCGTACACGAAAAACCGCCCTGCACCCACTGCCAACGCTCCCTACATTTTCTATTCCGTCATTTCCCGGTATAACCCAAATAAAAAAGGCCGCACCATGCAGCGGTGCGGCCTTTTTTAAATCAGAACTTATGTTTTACTGTTGCTTACGTTGCATCTTCGGTAACGATTGTGCAATCAGGTCATTCATTACGTTTACGGCTTCATCCAGGTAAATATCCTTGGTTCTTGCCTTCAGCCAGTCTTTATTGCGGGCCAGCTTGGTAGTGTCGGAACCGATCTTATCCAGGTCCACTTTCATGGAAGTGATGTTCAGCTCTTTTACCTTATCGTTGACCGCGTCATATCTTTTCAGGGCAGCGGTGTTCACCTTCTGCTCTGCTTTATAGGTAGCGAGGTTCAGGGAATAGCTTTCCTGTTTTTCCATTTTCTTCAGCGTAGCGAGGTTTTCATTCAGCAGTTTGAATGCGGCGCTGTTGGCCATCCTCTTTTCGCTATTCTTCCTCAGGCTTTCGGCGTTAACCGGGTTAGACCAGATTTCGTAATTGGATTTAGGAATCTCATCCCAGGCCAGCGCATCGCTGTCTTTACGCTCGGATACTTCGTAGTAGGGGTCCGGCAGCACGATGTCGGAGGAAACGCCTTTCAGCTGGGTGGAACCACCGTTTGCGCGGTAGAACTTCTGCTGGGTGAGTTTCAGGGCGCCGAGGCTCTGGCCGTCCTTCACTGGATAAAAGTCATCCAGGGAGAAGAGGCGCTGCACGGTACCTTTACCGAACGTCTGCTGGCTACCGATGATCACGGCGCGTTTGTAGTCCTGCATCGCGGCAGCAAGGATTTCAGAAGCGGAAGCACTGTATTCATTGACCATAATGGCCAGCGGACCGTCGTACTGAACGCTCTTGTCGCGGTCGCGCAGTACAATGGCGTCCCCGCCTCTGCTACGTACCTGTACCACCGGGCCTTCCGGTATGAAGAGTCCGGCCATTTCCACTACTTCCGGCAGGGAACCGCCGCCGTTGAAGCGGAGGTCGAGGATAATACCCTCTACTTTTTCTGCCTTCAGTTTGGCCACTTCCTTAGCTACATCCGCTGCGCAACGGGCGCCGTTGCGGTCGTTGAAGTCGGAATAGAACTCCGGCAGGTAGATGTAACCGATTTTATGCGTACCGTTGATCACGGCTGATTTTGCGAAAGTTTCCTCCTGGATGATCTCATCCCGCACGATGGAGATGACCTTAACGGTGCCGTCTACACTCTTCACCGTGAGTTTAACGGTAGTACCCTTGTTACCGCGGATCAGCTTCACGGCGTCTTCTACCGGGTAACCGGTGATGTCTACCGGCTCTTTATCACCCTGGCCTACTTTCTGGATCACGTCGTTCACCTTGAGGTGGCCTTCCTTCCAGCTGGGGGAACCGGTGATGATGCTCAGCACCTTGATCTTACCGTCTTCTTCCCGCAGTCCTGCGCCGATACCGAAGAACTTACCGGCCATCTGCTCCTCGAACTGGCGTTTCTCGTCAGGCGGGAAGTAGTCCGTATGCGGGTCCATGGTGGTAGTGATGGAATTTACATACAGGCTGAAACGGTCGTTATCATCCTGGCGGTTTTTAATCCGGTCGAAGTAACGGTCATAGATCTGCTTAACTTTCTGGCGGGCTTCCGCTTCCAGCTGCTGATCCGTTTTGTTCTTAATGCTGTCTTCCTTGGATTTCTCGCGGGTTTCCTGCAGGTCCGTCAGCTTTTCGAGGGTGCGGTATTTCAGCATTTTCCTCCAGGCTTCATAGCGGGCGGCGGAATCAACGGGGAAGTCGATCTTATCCGCATCCAGCACTACGCTCTCCTCTTTGGTAAAGTCAAATGGCTGCGCGAGGATAGCCGGGTAAATGGCGGAGGCCTCTGCCACTCTTTGCTTGATGATGGTGTTGATGTTGCGGAAGCAATCCAGCTGCGCGCCTTTCAGTTCGTCATCAATGTGGGTGGACAATGGGGCCAGCCTGTCAATATCGCTTTTCAGGAAAAACTTCTTTTCTACGTCCAGGCTGCGGAGGTATTTATTGAAAGCTTCTTTAGAGAAAGCATCGTCTATCGGTTTGGGTTGGTAGTGACCTTCCTTGAGCATTTGCCCTACCAGGTTCATGATCACTTCATACCGACCCGGAGGATCGTCTGTCAGACCCATTTTGGTAAAGGCAAGTACGCCAGCGGAAAGGCTGATCAACACTACCGGAATTATCACTTTCAGTCTCATATGTAACACTATTGAACAAAAATATTGTCAAATCAAATATAAAGTAAATTCATCCGTTGCCAGCCGGAATATCTACCTTTTTAACAAAAATTTGGCCGGGCTGAAATGCCCGTCCTCCCTAAGCTGATAACGGTTAAGGCAGTAGTTATGTTTGGCGGTTGCAGCAGGATTATTTAGTCTTTTACCAGTTTGTAGACAGCTCCTTTGAAACCATTGCTGGTGGAGGCGCTGGTGAGCATGTACAGTTCCCCTTGTTCATCTTCGCCCCAGCTGAGGATCTGCAGGTTGTCCGCGGGGCGGTTGGTAAATTGTAAATCAGCCCGTTCCCATTTACTACCGTTCTGTATCAGGACAAAAGCCTTGCCATTATAATCCCCGAAAACGTATAGCCCTTTCAGTGATGGTATGGCAGAACCGCGATATACATAACCGCCTGTAATACTGATGCCGAGGTCATGGTTGTACTCATGGATCGGTGGTATCAGCTTGGATTTGTCCGTGCCGGCAGGTACGTTGAAGTCGTGATACCCTTCCATAATACGCCAGCCGTAGTTACCGCCTTTCCGGATGATATCCACCTCTTCATAAAGATTCTGCCCAACGTCGCCGGCAAAGAGGCGGCCGTTTGCCCGGTCAAAGGAGAAGCGCCATGGGTTACGCAGGCCATAGGCCCAGATTTCCCCGCGGGCGCCGGCGGTTTTCACGAAAGGATTGTCAGCAGGCACTTTATAAGGGATGCCATTCACGTCGATGCGGATTATTTTCCCCAGGATGGTGCCGAGGTCCTGGCCATTGCCGATAGTGCCGTGCTTGTCGCCGCCACCGCCGCCATCACCGAGGCCTACATACAGGTAGCCATCCGGCCCGAAGGCCAGCTGCCCGCCGTTGTGGTTGGATTCCGGCTGGTTCAGCTCCAGCAGCACCCTTTCCGACCCGGGGTCTACCACGTTGGGGTTGGAAGCGGATACCGTATATTCCACCAGTTTGCTTTTGTGATTGAGTCCTTTTACGGGGTTGGCCACGGGAGCGCTATAATAGAGGTACACCTTGCGGTTTTGTTTGAATTTCGGGTGAAATGCCATTCCCAGCAGGCCACGCTCATCATAGGCGGCGTTTATTTTCACCATCTTATCCGCCACGTCCGCAAAAGGAGTGGGCAGCAGCTTGCCGTTTTGCACGATCCATACCTTTCCTTCCTTCTGGCAGAAGAAGAGCCGCCCGCTGCCATCATGGGGTACGGCCATATTTACAGGAGAGATAAACCTGTCGGTAACCAGTTGCAGCTTGACTTTGCGCGCGGGTGGTTCGGCTTCCGGCGTGCCGGGTCCTGCCTGGACAATTACAGCATTTAGTACAGATAATAAGATCAGGCTTACAAATCGATGATTTTTCATATAAGTGCAGGAATTTAGCAGGATAAAAGTAATCATCTCCCCGAAAAATGTATAAACATTTGATAAGCGGAATGACGCATTTTTTGCTTTTATTTTAACTTCGTTTTAAAATTCAACAGATTGGACACGACACCTAACAGGGCGGACGCATATGCTTCACTACGTTACCCGGAATTCAACTATTACCTTGTAATACGCTTTGCTATTGTATTTGCACTGGCGATGCAATTTGCCATCATTGAGTGGAAAGTGAATGAACTGGCGAGAGATCCGTTTGCGCTGGGCCTGATAGGATTGGCAGAGGTAATACCGGCGGTACTGCTGGCGCCCTTTGCCGGGCATATTGTGGATAAGCGGGAAAAGCGGGGTTTGCTGCTGAAATGTATCATCGCCTACCTGTTCATTTCCACCGGCCTGTTCTTACTCACCTGGGATAGAGCCGTGCAAGGCATCTCCACCCATCACGTGCTGATGATGATCTACACGCTGGTATTCCTCGGCGGCGTAGTCAGGGCCTTTACCAGCCCGTCCACCTTTACCCTACTGTCCCTCCTCGTGCCCAAACAGCTGTACGCCAACGCCTCTACGTGGAGCAGTTCCGCCTGGCAGATTGGCGGGGTACTGGGACCGGCTTTAGGGGGATTTTTGATTTACCTCTTTGGCGTCCACTGGTCTATGTTATTGGTCGTATTCATTCTCCTGGCGCCGCTTTACAGTCTTCTCAAAATACAACCCAAACCCATCTACTATAAAAACCAGGGCGAAAGCTTCCTGGAAGGCCTGACAAAAGGCATGAAGTTCGTTTGGAATACCAAGGTGGTGCTTAATGCCATGGCGCTGGATATGTTTGCCGTGCTGTTTGGCGGCGCCATAGCCATGCTGCCGGTATTTGCGACGGACGTACTGCACGTAGGCTCGCTGGAATACGGTATCCTCAGATCAGCGCCGGCAGTGGGTTCCCTTATCACCATGTTTATCCTGGCGCATAAGCCGCTTAATAAAAAACCCGGTATTAAACTCCTGGCAGCCGTGTTCTGCTTCGGCCTTACCATCATTGTATTCGGATTATCCACCAGCTTCATTTTATCGCTGGCCGCCCTGCTGTTCAGCGGCGTGTTTGACGGGGTGAGCGTGGTAATCCGCCAAACCATCCTGCAGCTGAAAACGCCGGACGATATGCGTGGCCGTGTAGCCTCTGTGAGTTCTATGTTCGTAGGTAGCTCCAATGAGCTGGGAGCGTTTGAAAGCGGGTTTATGGCAAGGGCCATCGGGCTGGTGCCCTCTGTGGTATTCGGCGGCTGTGTAACCCTGGGCGTTGTGATCACCACCTATGTTATTTCGCCTGCCATGCGCAAGCTGGACCTGAAGCCCTGACCTGCCGTCAGAGCTTCATTTCTTCTTTTAATCTTTCCAGTACGTAATACACTGCCGGGCAGGTAGTACTGTTCATATAGGTAATATTGGGCCGTTTGAAGAAGTCGTAACTGTCCGTATAGGGATAGTTGTGGCAATCGCCCGGCCGTACATCGTATATACTGCAATAGTTATCCTCGCCGAGGAACGGGCAGGGACTGAACTTCACCACATAATCCTCATCGCTGTCAATTTTCAGGTAGGTATCAATGAAGGCGGCTTCCTTCATGCCCAGGTGTTTGGAGATCCTTTTGATATCTGGGGCTTTGAAACGCGGACTGATAGTTTTGCAACATCCGGCGCACTGCAGGCAGTCGATCTTGCTGAATGCCTCGTCATGCAGCTCCGGGAGCAGCTTCTCAACGCCTTTACCACGGCGGGAATTCAATTTTTGCAGGAACTGTTTGTTGGCTTTTTGTTTATCCCTGGCTTTTTGTTCCCAGTTTTCTAAAATATTGCTCATTTGCTGCAAAGATAGGTATTTCGGCAATGGACAATACTATGACATTCCTTTATACCGGAAATAGTCCTTTTATCACTGTTTTAACCAGCCTGGTGGCGGAGGTTTGGCGGTTGCTAAAAATCGTCATAGCTTTGCGCATTCTATTCAAACTACCTGCTTACATCATGAATCTTTTTGATATTCAACAAAATGAATTCGTGCACCGTCACATTGGGCCGAATGAAGCTGAAAAGAGCCAGATGCTGGAGACCATCGGTACCGGCAGCCTGGATGAGCTGATCAACAAAACTGTACCTGGCGCCATCCGTATGCAGACGCCTCTGGCAATTCCTGCCGCTATGAGTGAGAGCGACTACCTGCGCCATCTCAAAGAAGTTTCATTGAAGAACCAGGTTTACCGCAGCTATATCGGTCAGGGTTATTTCGACACCATCACGCCCAGCGTGATCCTGCGTAACGTGTTCGAAAACCCGGGATGGTACACGCAATACACGCCGTACCAGGCAGAGATTTCCCAGGGCCGCCTGGAAAGCCTGCTGAACTACCAGACCATGGTAAGCGACCTGACCGGACTGCCTATTGCCAACGCTTCCCTGCTGGACGAAGCCACTGCCGCCGCAGAAGCAATGACCATGTTCTTTAACTCCCTCAACAGGGACCACGCCAACCTGAGCAGGCCTAAGTTCTTTGTGGATGAACATATCTATCCGCAGACACTGGACGTAATCCATACCCGCGCTACCCCGCTGAACATCGAGGTGGTAACGGGCGACTATAAAACTGCCAGCATCGACGAAACATTCTTCGGCGCGCTGGTGCAATATCCCAACAATATTGGCGGGGTTGAAAACTACCAGGATTTCATCGCGAAAGTACACGCTGCCGGCGCTTATGTAGCCATGGCTACGGACCTGCTGGCACTGACCCTGCTGACCTCTCCGGGCGAGCTGGGCGCTGACGCCGCACTGGGCTCCGCACAGCGCTTCGGCGTGCCTTTGGGCTTCGGTGGTCCGCACGCTGCATTCTTCGCCGTGAAAGATGAGTTCAAACGTACTATCCCCGGCCGTATCATCGGTGTGAGCATCGACGCGCAGGGCAACCGCGCACTGCGCATGGCTTTACAGACCCGCGAGCAGCACATCAAACGTGAAAAAGCTACTTCCAACATCTGTACCGCCCAGGCGCTGCTGGCGAATATGGCGGCTATGTACGCCGTGTACCACGGTCCACAGGGCCTCAAAAACATCGCTACCCGCGTAGCGAAACTGACCAGCACCCTCGCCGGCAAACTCGCCGCGAAAGGCCTCCAACTGGCAGCCAGCCACTACTTCGACACGATCGTGGTTAGCGGCGCCGATGTGAAGGCAAAAGCCACTGGTGCAGGTATCAACTTCCGTTACTTCGCTAACGGCAGCGTTGGTATCTCTCTCGACGAGACAACCACTATCGGTGATATCAACGATATCCTCGGCATATTTGGCGCAGGTAATACTGACGCGAATGAAGTCAACGCTACCGAAACCGCTATCCCTTCAGCGCTGGTACGTACTTCCCCTTACCTTACCCACCCGCACTTCAACAGCTACCACAGCGAATCGCTGATGATGCGCTACCTGAAACTGCTGGAAAACAAGGACCTCTCCCTGAACACCTCCATGATCTCCCTCGGCTCCTGCACCATGAAACTGAATGCAGCTACCGAAATGATTCCATTGAGTTGGGCACACTGGAGCAAGATCCACCCTTTTGCACCAAAAGACCAGACCGGCGGTTATCAGCAGATGATCACCGAACTGGGTCAATACCTGAGCACTATCACCGGTTTCGACTCCTGCAGCCTGCAGCCAAACAGCGGCGCCCAGGGCGAATACGCCGGCCTGCTCGTTATCCGCGATTACCATGAGAGCCGTGGTGAAGGTCACCGTAACGTGATGCTGATCCCTATCTCCGCTCACGGCACCAACCCTGCATCCGCTGTAATGGCTGGTTTCAAGGTGGTAGTAGTAAAAGCGCTGGAAAACGGTTATATCGACGTGGCTGACCTGAAAGCGAAAGCGGAAGCACACGCAAAAGACCTCGCCGGTATCATGATCACCTATCCTTCTACCTACGGTATTTACGAGGAGAGCGTGAAAGAAATCTGCGATACCGTACACCAGTACGGCGGACAAGTATATATGGACGGCGCCAACATGAACGCCCAGGTAGGACTCACCGCTCCGGGCCTCATCGGTGCGGACGTTTGCCACCTGAACCTGCACAAAACCTTCGCGATCCCTCACGGTGGCGGCGGCCCCGGCATGGGTCCGATCTGCGTGGCCAAACACCTCACGCCATTCCTCCCGGGCCATGTGGAACTGAACAACAGCGCTGCCAGCAACGCAGTTTCCGCAGCTCCTTATGGTTCCGCCAGCATCCTGCTCATCTCCTACGCTTATATCCGCATGCTCGGTTATACCGGCGTAAAAGCGGCTTCTATGTACGCAATCCTGAATGCCAACTACATGAAGGCAAGACTGGAAAAAGCGTACGACATCCTCTACAGCGGCAGCAACGGTACCTGCGCACACGAGTTCATCGTGGACCTGCGTCCGTTCAAAGCTACTGCCGGTATTGAAGCGGAAGATGTGGCCAAACGCCTGATGGATTATGGCTTCCACGCTCCTACCATGAGCTTCCCGGTTGCCGGCACTATCATGATTGAGCCTACTGAAAGTGAAGACAAAGGCGAACTGGATCGCTTCTGCGACGCCATGCTGTCTATCCGCGAAGAAATCCGCGCTATTGAAGAAGGCAGGGCCGACAAACAGGACAACGTACTTAAAAACGCGCCACATACACAGTTTGTAATCACCGCTGATGAATGGAACCATCCTTACAGCCGTCAGCAGGCCGCTTACCCGCTGGAATATGTGAAGCTGAATAAATTCTGGCCATCTGTCAGCCGCGTGAATAATACGCATGGCGACAGGAACCTCATCTGCACCTGCGAACCCGTTAGTGCTTATGAGGAGGTGAACGCATAAGTTTTACCAGGAAAAGCACATAGTAAAAGTCCGCCGGAACCGGCGGACTTTTTTTTTATTTATAAGCCAGAGAATACAGCGAATTACCAGGGATGCGGCTATTTAGAAGGGACACGGCTATTTACTATGTCATCCCCCTATTCACCTTGGTATCCGGCAGGCCGCCGCGCGCGCCGTATCCGCCATCAGCACACATTCGTTATTCAGCAGGAAGAATTGATTCAGGTCATTGACCATGCGGTTCTTCCACTTCTCCTCTATATCGCTTTGCAGGTTCTGTATGCTCGTGCCGGAGAGCACCCAGTTGAGCGGTACCTGGCTGCCCGTTTTATCGAGCGATAAAGCAATGAACCTTCCGTGGAGGTCCCGCTCTGTATAGCGCGCCAGCTGCGTCAGAGCCATGGTCGACCGGCCGCTGCGGGCGTTGTTGATACCCAGCAAAACTTCCATGACCTCGTTGCCCAGGTTGATGTTTTCGAAATCATCCGATTTTTCATCACTGAATTTTAGGACGATCACAAATGGCACCACTTCGTCTTTTTTGAAGTAGGCGGACTTCCTTTTCAGCGCCTGCAAGACTTCCAGCATGGTGCCGGCGCCGGTGTTTTCCGCATATCCGCCATCTACATAGTGCAGCTTCATATTGGAGTTCTGCCGCAGGTTGGCAGCAGGGGAAAACAGCGGGAAGCGGGAGCTGAAATTGACCATGGTACTGTAGTTGATGCCGCCTTTGACCTTCCGCTGCAGGAGGTCGCGCCGCTGCCACAGCGCCATACTGCTATCCGGCCGCACATTCGTGAGCCAGCAGGGCAACCCTGACTCCACTTCCGTCGTGTTGATAAACAGCGCAGGGTATTTGTGATTTTGCGGATAAAGGGATAGGAAATCTTCCGAGAAAATGTCGGTGGAGCTGCTGGTCACCGTTTCCATAAAACCGTGTTCCCAGCTTTCTTCCAGGGCTATGGCGCGGTCGAAGTACTCGATATGAAATGGTAAAAACAGGTTCACGAAATCCCCGTAAAACATTTTCCCGATCACCGGCGAGAGGTAATCCTGCGTGAAGAAGGTGCGGGTAAGGATGCTGAGGGAATCTTCCCTCCGCTTGAAGCCCGGCGTCATATAGGCGATCGCGTTAAAGAACGCGAGGCCCAGCGCGCCGCCTGATACGCCGGAATAGGCATATACCGCTTTCTTGAAATCCTTGCCTACTTCTTCCCGCTCTACTTTTCGCTGGAAGTAACGGGCAAGGTTATCCGCAGGAAGGCCGTTTTTGCGGGCGGAATCGTCCATCTCCAGCGCTTTACGGTAAATGAAGGAATCTTTTTCCCGTACAAAATTATCCTGGAGGAAACTGAGGGTTTGAGCGGCAAAAGCTGCGGTGCGCAAGGCTCCCCCTTCCGCGCACACGAAAATCACCGGGTACCTGAACCTGGCCACCGGCGTATCCTGTATCCACCGGAAGTAATAACGGGTATGCAGGGAATCCTTTTTATAATCCTCGAACCAGCGGTCGAAGTGCGTAGCGAGGGAAGGCCGGTTGTCGTTCCGGCCGGTATCATTATAACGCACCTGGTGATCGTTATTGATGAAGGAGCTGACAACCAGTAATACAAAGATGAGGAAGCGCAGGGAAAACTGTTTGTCCCGCAGCTGCGCATAGTCGAGATACAACAGCCCCAGGTACATGCCCAGCCAGCAGGTGATAGCGATGATTACCAGGCCCGGCGAACCAATCAGCGGATAGATATTCAGCGGCAGGAAGCACACCACGATAAACACCCCGAGGCAGGTAAGCGATACCCATTTGATTTGCCGGTGCAGGTCTGCATAGAAATCCAGCGGTATTTTAAACACCCAGCGGAACTGGCCATCCGGCTTGTCAGGGTCCTGCGTGAATTTGATTGGGATAAAATCCGCGGGGATGCGGGTATTATCCGGCATATGGTCCTCCCGTTGCAGGAAGTGCAGTTGTTCCGTAGTGCTGTTTAGTTTGGAAAACTGGTCCGTAAATTTTTCCAGCGGTTCATTGATCGCAGGCTGAAAGTTAGAGGGCTTGCGGATGGCGAATACAAAGGTGTTGTAAATCCCTATCAGCTTACTGCACCAGGCTTGCTCCTGTTCATTGAGCTGGAAGAAGGAGAAGATGCCATCCGGCTTTTGCGGCCGCGCGATGGTTTTAGCCAGCTTGGCATCGGCGACTTTATCGGGCACTCTGCTCAGGCGCTTGTTGGTAGCCTTGTGCCGGTCGATCTTTTGCTCCACTTCCGTATCGCAGAAGTAAGAGCGGACCACCAGGTTCATCACCAGGTAGAGGCAGCCTACGGGAATACCGAAGCCCCAGTTCTTCTGGCTGGTGGTGAGGGTGGTATCCTGCAGGTAATTGCGCAGGAAACCGAGGAAGACGATGAAGAACGGCAGCAGCAGGAATAGCTGCGCAACGGTTTCCTGTACCACCTTGCGCCACTCCACCCGTTCTTCCGGCAGGCTTCTGCCGGAGTTGTCCGTCACATAAATACTGTAGCGGGTTCCAAATTCGGACACCACGCTCCATGCCGTAACGCCGCCCAGCAGCCAGAACAGGCTACCTACCCGGTGCTGTACGGCAATTTCTTCCACGATGATAAGCAGTACATCCCTGCCTTGCGGCAGTACGTTGAAAATGAAAAATGCCAGCATAGTGAGAACGGTAAACATGGCGCAACTATGCAGCACGCTGATAAAGTCCGATGCGAGATAACGCAGGGGAATGCCATCCTTGGCGCGATTCAGCTTTTTGAAGACT
This sequence comes from Chitinophaga sp. CB10, assembly GCA_001870995.2. Classification (GTDB taxonomy): domain Bacteria; phylum Bacteroidota; class Bacteroidia; order Chitinophagales; family Chitinophagaceae; genus Chitinophaga. Next base: position 14,902 of record MLAV02000021.1, on the reverse strand, counting down.
GCCCGGAAATGGAGGAATAGCAATACGAGCAGGTCTTTAACGACGTCGAGAGCTTTAGTCAACATGATTTTGACTTTTTGGGGGAAACAATATTTGGGGTCACTGTTAAGTTACGAAAATTTAGGGAGAGATGCCGGGGGAATTTCCCGGGTGGCGGCGCCGGCTGCTTCCATCCTGAAACGCAAAAGGCATTACAATGCAAAAGGGACGGCACTTTTGCCATCCCTTCTTAAAAAATTCACGCAACATCACTGCGCAATAACCCGGATCAATATATTAATGAAGTATATTTTCCAGCACTTCCAGCTTACCATCAATCGGCTGTGTAATATTCAATCCCAGCAGGTATGCCACCAACGGATAAATATTCACATTCTCGAAAGTAGCAATGCGGTAGTTGGTTTTGAATGCCGGCCCCCACGCCATAAATACCGCGTTCATATTCGTAAGGTTATTATCGAAGCCATGGTGGCCCGGATGCATTCTTCTTGAACCGCCTTTAAACGCATAGCCCGGTTCTGCCAGGAGGATGATATCCCCTATGCGGCCGTAAATATCTTCCTGCCCGTAATGCCAGCGCAGCGGCGTTTCCTGCTTGCGGTAAGCGGTATAATGATTTTCGTGGCGTTTGAGGAAGTGATAGGCGTTGGCAATTTCCTCTTCGCTGTTGCCATAGTACATCACCTTTTCACCACCCGGCATCACTTTCAGTTTAGCCAGCGCGCTATCCTCCGGGATAACAATGGTATTCACCGTATCCACGGCTAACATCCCATGATCGGAAACGATGATGAAATTCACCGGCAGGTTGAGTTTGGCAACTTCCGCCGTCATGCGGCCGATGGCTTCATCCACAAAGTGTACGGCGGCGCGCACGCTGTCGGAATCAGGGCCGAAGCCATGCCCCATATGGTCCACTTCCGGGAAGTAAAAAGTGATCAGGTGCGGGCGCTGCTCTTCCGGCAGTTTCAGCCAGTTTACCACCTGCGCAATGCGGGTATCAATACCGGTCTTTTCCTGGTATTTAAAGTAATAGGTAGGCCGTATGCCCTGTATGGCCGCCTCGGAGCCTACCCAGAAATAACTGGCGCTGAGCATCTTCTGCTTTTCAGCCAGTACCCATAGCGGAGTACCGCCATACCAGGTACCATCGCCAACGCTAACGGTGTCGCCTACACGATATCTCTCCTGCCGCTTCCTGTCCCAGAAGAGGTTATCCACAAGGCCGTGATGCGCCGGATACAGCCCCGTGATAATGGAATAGTGATTCGGAAAAGTAAGCGATGGAAAAGATGGCTGCATAGCCGTCGCGCGCACGCCCTGCTGGGAGAGGCGCAGGAGGTTCTGCGCCTGGTACTTCTCCGCATAGTCGTACCGGAACCCATCGATGGATACCAGTATGACATATGGCCTTGTTTGATTCGAGGCGCTGTTTACACGACCCGCTACCATTTGCTGAGTCGTATCCTGTGCTAATAATTCCAGGCCGGAAAGCAATACCGCTGCAAAAACTAATAGTAACCGTTTCAAAATGACTGTTTTAATGATGATCTAAGAGGGAGCTAACAACATGAATGGGTTAATGGTGCTGCAAGTTAGGCAATTAATGGCTACCCTGCCCGGACCGTCATGTTAACACCTAATTAATTGATTTAAATAAACATATGTAAATTTCTTTAATTGATTAATTTTATATATATTAGCGAGCTGAAAAACCTATCTTTATGTCCGACTACACCTTTATGACAACGGAGGAGAACTTCTTATTACAGGAAGCCCTCAAGCAGAACAAGCGCCAGCTAACCAAGTTTTTCCTGATCGGCGTCAGTTTATTAGTGATCGCAGCTGTCATTCCTCAGATTTATCTCTACACGCACAATACGTTGGGGGATGCTGACCAGTCATTATTTTCCTATACCAACATCTGGTTCTGGGTATGGCTGATCTGCTTTGTGATTGCGCTGATATTTGCCCTGATCAAGGTAACCGACATCCGTTACTGGGCCATCAAGCGTGACCTTTCCACCCTTCAGAAAGGGCATATCCAGGCGCCGCTGGAAGCGGTGTACCAGGAGAACAACGACACGCAAACAAACTTTTCCGTGAAAGTGGATTCCAACCGCAAACGCCTGTTCTATTGGATGCGGGGCACGCTCGAAGGATTCAAGGCGGGCCAGGAAGTGGAAATTTCGTACGCGCGTTATTCGAGGGTAATTATTTCTATCAATAAAAAATAATTCCCGGCAAAAAAATTCTACTTCCCTATTGCACCTTATTCCTATGAAAACGATCCCTTCCAGGCTCCTGCTGCTTTCCGCCGCTGTGCTGTGCATGTTGCTGCTCTCAGCCAGATTGATTCGTGAGGAAAAACAAATAGTAAAAAAGCCATTAGTGCTGCTGCAAAAAATAGCTGTCAACGGGCAGCCAACGGATAGTATTATCTATAGCCCGGAAGGCCGCCTCTCCGAAATCTGGTTCTATGACGATATCACCGGCCGCTGGGATGCCCATAACCAGTACATCTACGGCCCGGAAGGTAAAGTCATGAAAGTACTGGAATACTGGGGCAGTGAACTGATGGAGATCGACTCCGTCGATTACCGCGCCACCGGCTTTACCAGGTACAGCATTTCCGTACGTTCCTCCAACATCATGGCGGATACGCTGCAGGTAAGGACCAACAGCGCCGGCCAGCCCGTTCGTATAGGCGACGACGATACCATCCTCGCGGATAACCTGCCCTACGTGTACTACAATGATATACAGTATTACGGCAGCAACCCGGGGCGACTCATCGCATTCAACTACTTCCAGCAGGACACCGCGCGGAAGCAATATCTGCAGCACGAAGTGATCACCGACCAGGAATATGATGCCAATCCGAATCCTTTTACGCCGCTCTGCCGCGACTACCCGGCCATTGCCCTCGAAACATTCGACCGTAACGTGCTTTTTGCGGACGCATCCAATAACCTCGTCAAACAAACCACGCTGCATAAATACAGCGGGCTGAAAAATACGACGGACCAGCAAACCGTTTACTGCAGCTATCAGTACGATCCCGCCACGCAATTGCCCGTGGAACAATCGTACGTGAAATACGAGCTGGATGAACGCGATCAGCCGGTACGGAAAAAATACAATATCCACTTTTACTACCAGCAACACTAGTCGCTGAAGACTCATTTCATTGCTGAAATTTCGTTACATTGTAACGGAATTTCAGCAATGTAGTTTATGAACATAGAACAATTCAGAGAATACTGCCTTTCCCTCCCCGGCGTTACGGAAGAATTCCCGTTCGGGGAACAAACGCTGGTGTTTAAAGTAAAAGGCAAAATGTTTGCCCTGACTGACATTGAACTGTTTGAGTCCATTAACCTGAAGTGTGATCCGGAGGAGGCGATCGAATTGCGGGAACGTTACGATGGCGTTACCCCGGGGTACCACATGAACAAAAAACACTGGAATACAGTGGATATGCATTCCCATCTCCCCAATAAACTAATACTGGAATGGACCAAAAACTCCTATGACCTGGTGGTGAAAGGGCTACCCAAAAAAGACCGGGAATCCCTGGGATAACCCTCGCCATTTTTACCGCACATCCTTTTCAGCTACGGAATAATCCGGCTTTTTGTTATTTTACGCCATTCTAAAAAATAACTGTTTATGAGAACATGGCTGCTGCTGGCCTGCGCCACGCTGTTATTCCCATTTGTAACAAAAGCCATCAACCAGGATTCACTCTGGATGTATGAGCACTACACCAAAAAGGAAGTGTATATTCCCATGCGCGACGGGGTTAAACTTTTTACTTCCATCTACATTCCCAAAGACCAATCGGAAAAGCATCCGATCCTGATGACCCGCACGCCCTACAGCTGCGCGCCATACGGAGCTACTGAATTCCGTCCGTTTTACCGCAACCACTACAAACAATACCTGAGGGAAGGCTACATCATGGTAATACAGGATGTGCGCGGTACCTGGATGAGCGAAGGCAAGTTTGTAAACGTGCGCCCGTACAACCCGAAGAAAGGCAAGAAAGATATTGACGAAGCGAGCGATACCTACGATACCATCGACTGGCTTACCAAAAACGTTGCCGGCAACAACGGCAACGTAGGCGTGTTCGGTATCTCCTACCCCGGCTTTTACAGCACCATGGCTGCGCTTAGCGGGCACCCCGCACTGAAGGCCGTTAGTCCGCAGGCTCCTGTTACCGACTGGTTCATGGGCGACGACTTCCATCACAACGGGGCCTTCTTTATTTCAGACGCCTTCTCCTTCTACACCGTGTTCGATCATCCGCATCCGAAGCCTACCACGCAGGGCCCCAAAGGCTTTGACTGGCCTAACCGCGATAACTATAAATTTTACCTGGAAACAGGCCCGCTAAAGAACTTCGCGAAAATCATCGGCGACAGCGTGGCCTTCTGGCATGAAATGTACGAGCATCCTAACTATGACGACTATTGGAAAGCCCGCAACGTGCGTCCTTACCTGACCAACCTCAAGCCGGCCATGCTGGAAGTAGGCGGCGTGTTTGACGCGGAAGACTGCTTTGGCGCATGGAATACCTACAAAGCCATCGAAACGCAGAGCAAAGGCGCCAATAACCGCATTGTGATGGGGCCATGGTACCACGGGCAATGGGCTTCCAACGATGGCACCCACCTCGGCAATGTTCGTTTTGACAGCAATACCTCCGAATATTACGCGAACAATATTGAAATTCCTTTCTTCAACTACTACCTGAAAGGCAAAGGCCAGGCGCCTGATATTGCGGAAGCTACCATCTTCTTCACCGGCGAAAACACCTGGAAACGCCTGCCGGCATGGCCTCCGGCCGATATGCAGGAGCAACCGGCCTACCTGCAGCCCGATGGCGGCCTCTCGTTCACTAAACCGACTGCCGCCAATAGTTTCACCGAGTATGTGAGCGACCCGAACAAGCCCGTGCCCTATACGGAAGATGTGCATTTTTCCCGCACGATCAATTACATGACGGACGATCAGCGCTTTGCGAGCCGCCGCCCGGATGTAGCCGTATTCCAATCCGCCATCCTCGACCAGGACGTAACCCTGGCCGGCCCGGTGATTGCCGACCTGGTGGCCAGCACCAGCGGCACCGACGCGGATTTTGTCGTGAAACTCATCGACGTGTTCCCGGATGATTTCAAATATGAGGAAGATGCGCCATCCGAGCATCGCCGGGTGCCTTCCGCCACTTACCCGATGGGCGGTTACCAGATGCTGGTACGCGGGGAAATTATGCGCGGCAAGTTCCGCAACAGCTTTGAAAAGCCGGAAGCTTTTGTGCCTAACCAGCCGTCCGCAGTGAAGTTCACCATGCCTGATGTGGCGCATACCTTCAAGAAAGGCCACCGCATTATGATCCAGGTGCAGAGCAGCTGGTTCCCGCTGGTAGACCGCAATCCGCAACAGTTTATGGACATCTACAAGGCGGATGCGAAGGACTTTAAGAAGGCGGACATCCGCATTTACCATGATGCCGCGCATCCGAGCAACGTGCTGTTGCCGGTGGTGAAATAGTTGGTTACGCCTTCGGCGTTTTTATATTTTTTAGGGGAGAGATTTGAGTACGCAACTCAGGCTCTCCCCGTTTTCATGGAGTGAGTAGCTGAGCGGTATGCCGTGGCGGCGAGGGTTTGCAAGGGCGCCGTTCTCCGAAACGCATTTTGCTATGCCGTAACTGGTATTTTGTACGGGCGCGGTTCCCCGGTACGAAGGCCCGCTGCCGGATTAAGTATTCGCTACTATCGCTGTTCTCCAAAACGCAGCTTCGCGCCACCTCCCCACTCAATCCAGTCCGCAGCACCGCCGTCCAGGGTTTTAAGTCCTACCTGCAGGAATCCCCGTTTATTGATATTATACCGGAGGCCTACACGAAGAAACCACTTCCCTTTCTGATCGTCCCGCTGCGCGAGATAAGCGCCCAGCTGGGTAACGATCTCGAAGCGGCTGATATGCAGCATATGGCTACCGTGAACGGCAAGGAGCATTTTATCTAAGGTAGTCGCCGCGCCGTAACGGTCCGTATATACGTAGCCCAGGCTACCGTCGTAAAAGCCGTCCAGCCCTGCGCCAAAGCTGCCGAAATTGCTGTAGCGGTAACTGTAATCCAGCACCAGGGAGGCGGTGGTATAGGTGGCTTTAATGCCGAAATCGCTGCTGAGCTGCACAAAGCCCACCGCGCCATAGAGCGCTAACTGGTGATAGTGCTTCACGGGGTAAATGGGCTGCAGGATGTAGGTAGGCCGCCGCGGCGCAATGTAGTGGCTGTCGATCTGCGTGCGGAATACTTTGGAAACAGCATTGAAGTTGTAACGCAGCCCTACGTTGCCGCCCACCATGTTGAGGCCCATATTCGGCGTATGGGTGCGGCCATTGGAAAAGTGCGTGATATCCAAACCGTAGACGATATCGAACGTGTTGGAGATTTTCCAGACGCCGCCAACGTCCAGGTTGAAGTACACGTCTATCTTTGAGCCGATGGCATCGTTGCTGGGGTTTTTAATGGAATCGTAGGGCGCCAGGTCGTATGTAACGCCAAGGGATAAACCGGCTTCAAAATGATGTTTGGGCCGGCGGCGGATGGGCGCATAAAAGAAGCCGTAGAGGCCGGAAGGATTGCCCAACTCCCGGGGATCGCCAATGTTGCCGGTGTACAAGCCAACCCCGTAGCTGGGGCAGTTAAACACCCGCTGCCAGTTCTGCTTCCCGGCGGACTGCCAGCCGAGGCGGAGTTCAAAGGAGTGGTAGCCTCCGTCCAGTGCCGACTTCAGCTCATTGCCTTCGTATATATGCACACCCGAATGGTACTTTAACTCCAGGAACTGATGACTGCCCAGGTTGGGATCCAATTTGGCTTTCTGCCACAGGTCACCCTCCTGTGCAAAGAGAAAAGCCGGCAGGAACAGCAGGTAACAAAATATGGTAAATTGCTTCATAAGGCCATTGGTCTTCCATCCACAACAAATGGCAGATTGTTTTTGTTGGATTTACTTAACTTGCGGCCGGAACCCTTATATAACAAAGGCTATCAATACAATTTATGGTAAAGAAATACATCCTCCTTGGAGCACTGGGATTATTATCTGTAAAAGGTTTCAGCCAAACCAAACCTGCTGCTAAGCCAATTGCCGCAAAACCGGCTGCCAGGCCAGCCGCCGCTAAGTCGACCGTGTTAAAAACCCGTATCGACAGCGTTAGTTACGGCATCGGGTTAAGCATCGCGGAAAACATCAAAGCGCAGGACATGAGCAACGTCAATGTAGCGATGCTCAGCAGGGCTATCAGCGACGTGCTCAAAAAGAATCCTCCATTATTAACAAAAGATCAAGCAGATATGAGTATCAGTAATTATTTACAGCAACTGAAGGCGGAGAAATTCGCTAAGAACAAGGAAGCTGGCGAAAAATTCCTGGCAGAAAATAAAACCAAACCAGGTGTGGTAACGCTGCCAAGCGGCCTGCAATACCAGATTATCAAGGAAGGCGACGGCGCTAAGCCAACCCTGAGCGATAAAGTAAAAACGCATTACCATGGTACGCTGATCGACGGTACCGTGTTCGACAGCTCCGTGGAAAGAGGCGAGCCGATTTCCTTCCCGGTGAGCGGGGTAATCAAAGGCTGGACAGAAGCCCTGCAGCTGATGCCGGTAGGTTCCAAATGGAAACTGTTCATTCCTGCGGACCTGGCGTACGGCGATCGTCAGGCGGGTCCGAAAATTGGTCCGGGCAGTGCGCTGGTGTTTGAAGTAGAGTTGTTGGAAATTGTGAAATAAGGGATAGATGGCCGTTAAAGGCTAAAAGTAATTTATTTATACGAAGGAAAACTCCCGCTTGTAGCGGGAGTTTTTCGTTTATACGTGGCCGTTATAGGATCAGTTATGCAGCTGTAATGAAGCCGGGCCAAACTCTTCGAAGTGGATGGAATCAGTACCCACACCATTTTCCACCAGGAAGCTATAGTGTTTGGCAATGAACGGCGCCGGGCCGCAGATGTAGTAATCCGCATCCGGCTGCAGTACATTTTCTTTGATTGCAGATAAATCCACCCAACCGGTGTATTGCGCTTTTACTTCCGGTTGATCATAGAAAATATGATAGTTGAAGTGGTTATGGCGATCTGCCAGGGTGGCCAGCTGATCTTTAAAAGCATGTACGGATTCATTCCGGCAGCCATGCACCCAGGTGACCGGCGTTTCCGGCTGTTGGGCGGTGAGCGTTTCCAGCATGGACAGGAGCGGCGTTTGCCCCACCCCGCCGCTGATAAATACTTTTGGCCGGCCGTTGGAAGGATCGAGCGTGAAAGTGCCTGCCGGCGCGGATAATTCCACGATATCGCCTTCGTGTACATGATCATGGAGGCGGTTGCTGATCATACCGTCCGGATGAACGGCGCCGGCTTCCCTTTTAACGGAGATGCGGTAGTATTGCCTGTTTGGCGCGCAGGAAATGCTGTACTGGCGAGGCTGCATCAGCTGCAGTTCCGGCAGGAAGAGGCGCAGGCTGATGTACTGGCCTGGCTGGAAGTCGGCCACAGGTCCGTTATCTGCGGGGTAGAGGTAGAAGGAGGTGATTTCCGCTGATTCTTTGGTCTTCTGTTTTACGGTAAAAGGTTTCCAGCCTGTCCACCCTCCCTTCTTTTCCAGTTGTTGGTGATAGAGAGATTGTTCATGGCCGCTCATAATACCTGCGAGCTGCCGGTAGGCGGTGGCCCAGGCGTCCAGCAGCTGGGGCGTTGCCGCCTCTCCTAATACTTCCGCGATAGACGCAAGGAGGTGTTGCCCCACGATGGCATAATGTTCCGCACGGATGCTGAGGCTGGTGTGCTTATGCCCGATGCTGTCTATCACGGGCATGAGTACTGCCGGGTTGTCGATATGTTCCGCATAGGCCAGCACGGCCATGGCCAGGGCAGTTTGCTGTTTACCGTTTACCTGGTTACCCATGTTGAAAATGTGCTTCAGTTCCGGGTTGTGGGTAAACATACGGTTATAAAAATGAGTGGTAAGGGCTACCCCGTGCGCTTTGAGTACGGTCACTGTTGCTTTTACGAGTTGTTGCTGATCTGGTGTCATCTGATTTCTCTTTAAAAAATTAAAAGACTTTTTTGTCCTTTATTATTATAAAAAAAAGGAACTATTTATTGAGGGTAAATTTTCCTTTTATCAATCCCATGTTGAATTTCCCGATGGTGGTATTGTTCAGCATGTGGGTGATTTGGTTTCTAACTTTTTTAAATTCATCGTGCAGCGGGCAGGGATTGCTCTCTGAGCAATAGGTCAGCCCGAGGCCGCACCCGGTAAAGATATCATTGCCATCAATGGCGGAAACGATATCGGCGAGCGGCCGGTTAAGAGATACCGCATCGAAATAGAAGCCGCCGTTCGGCCCTTTTACGGATTGTATGAGTCGCTCCCGGCTTAGCTTCTGCAGGATCTTTGCGAGGAAAGGCTCGGGGGAATTAATCTGTTCCGCGATTTCTTTAATGCCTACCTTTTGCCCTTCATGTGACTTTTGCGCCACATAAAATACTGCCCGCATTGCGTACTCGCATGTTTTGGAAAAGATAGCCATATAATCGTCCGCAAAAGTTTCCGGAGCAAAGGTATATACGGAATCAATAAAAGACAAAAATATCTTTTATTAATACAGATAAACTTGTCTAGCCCTATAATTTACACCATTATTTAAATGAGAAAAAAATAGCATCTTTACATAAATAACCAAATCTATGAAAACTATGTTTACCCGCCTGGCAGTAGTCGCGCTGTGTTTAGCTACTGTAGTCACCTCTTGTAAAAAGAACGATGATGAACCTGTAACGCCAATCGACCCGGTTGAGATTGTGTTCATGCCAACTGTCATCACTCACAATGGCATACCTATGGATAGCTTTGTGTACAATGATGATTATACGATTAGCAAATTCTTCACCGCTGATGAAGACCTCAAAACTTACACCTACAATTTTGAGTTCTTTTATGATAACAACAAAGTTTGCCGTAAGGTAAAAGTTACGGATGTCACCAAAGGCAGCGAAACGGACACGCTGATTTACCAGGATAATAAGATCCTGCGGGTCCGCACTTTCAACGGCAGCATCCCCTCCGCACCGGACTCCCTGTACATCCAGCTAAATGCCAACAAACAGGTAACCCTGGTAGGCTCCAAAGACACCCTGCAGGATAAATCCCCTGAATACCGCTACCTGAACTACCTGGAGTTCATCTATAACAACGGCAACTGGGCTACGTTCATCAACAAGGATGGCAGTTTTTACAAAGGCCCTGATGGCAGCACGCGCAATTCCGTATATACCACCACGCTGAATTATACATATGACGCGAAGCCAAATCCCTTAAAGCCTTTATTTACCATTAATCCCGTAATGTATTATTACTTCTATGAAGGCGCTGACCTGATTCATAGCTGTGGCACCAACAACATCAGCAAAATTGAAGGTACGCTTAATGCGAATGGCGCCACCACCCCTGTTACTTACAACTTTACTACTACTTTTAATGCGGATGGGACGCTGAAGGAGCAGAAGGTGAATGATGGAACGAGCGAGATGGTGATTGGGTATAAGTGGGTGAAGGCGAATTAGGATAGAATGGCGGCATCTCACTTATCTTTATCCATGGTCATGGGGTAAGGGTAAGTGGGATGTAAGGAGGTTTTATTTGGTGTTCAACCCATGATCTCATTCTACTTACATATCATAGCTTAACTTAGGCAATAATTAAGTCTTAGAGCTCTCCAAGTATCACAGAAAAATCCAGGTAGGAAATAGTCCAACTTTATTGGTCAGATCCGTCTATTTCACCGTTCACATAATGATAATGTTCCTGTGCGGCTGATGTGAACCTACCAATAAAAGATGAAGTTCTGTGTTCTTCCTTCTTTACATTAAAGATACCCTCTTTAACAGCCCAGTCATAAACACCAACATTAATTGGGTACTTCGTAAGTATGCCAGTTAGCTGGTGGGTCCTTATCCAGTCTTCTGCAAGTTTTCTCTCTCTGAAGGCCCCTGATGCAAAGCGGCCCATTTCTCCATTAAAGAGCCAAATGAATTCCATGATGATTAATTGGTTTTACATGAAAGGTTAACGAGTTGCAAAATTGAGGATTCAAAAGGATAAAGCATAAAGTGTAAGCAATATTCCCAACAACTGTGGATCTACGAATCACAGACGGAAAGAGGTTACAGCTATTCAATCACTATAAAATTACCATTCCCATCCACATAATCTTGAATATTCCGGATGGGGGCTACACCTAGCACCCGCGGTATCCTTAATTAAAATGTCATACTCATCAACAATATTACAATTATTACAATAAGGACATAGTCCAGATTCAATGATTCCATACACTTTAACTTTTTTCAAATCGGAGTTACCTATATCGTTACCACCCCATTTAATTATATCGCCAACCTGATATATTAACTGCCAGGTATTACCAAATTTAAATTGGATACGGCCATCATGTTTCTTGGTGCAGTCCGGACATAAGACCTCTGCGATCAACACGTTAAATGCCCCCATAGACCTCCAATTTATCACATGCTAAGTTATTAATTTCCTGTCATTGACAATAATTTCTGTTGACCTCCATTGCATTACCAACATCTTATAAGGACCGGGCTACGGCGGACTGCATATCTACAGTTCCTCTCTCTGACTTTGCAAAACTTTATTAATAGCAATTAAAAGCACCGCGAGGGAGATAAGTGCATTCAACAATCCATACTTGTCAACTAAGCGCTGAGAAGTCAACCTCGTAAATATATAGTACTCTGCTACCAAAACGCTTAACCAAATAATGGCTGCATAACCCAGCTTTATTCGAAAGGCATAATACAAAGGGATGGAAAAGAGCAAAGTGTTTATTAGCGGTAAGGGTAATAATATTAAAACAGTATATAGTATGCCTTCAAGGTTAACAGTTGTTGAAACATTCCTTATATCGTAATTCATTACAATAAATATGACGTAGTATAGAATGTATTTTAAAAAAATAGACAATACAATATGAAAAAAATTTACTTTAGCCATTTTTAATAACAAGAGACTATATCATTAACTGTGTAAGTTTTAAAAAACGAGGTTCGTGGCAGGATTTATATTCTGATCCTATTTTCAAAAATAGTCAAAAATTGATCTAGGACAATGCCCCAGTTTCTTATTGGCATTGTCCATTTTTTTGTTACCTCTCTCAAGGACAGGTACACAGATTTGAGCACTGCATCATCAGTAGGGAAGGATAGTTTGTTCTTGGTGTACTTCCTGATCTTGCCATTCAGGTTTTCAATCAGGTTGGTGGTGTAGATGATCTGCCGGATTTCAATGGGAAAGTCAAAAAAGACGGTCAGCTCTTCCCAGTTGTCCTTCCAGCTTTTGATAGCATACCCATATTTCCTACCCCATTTGGCTTCCAAGTCTTGCAGACCGGCCTGAGCAGCCTGTCGTGTGGGCGCCGCGTAGATATCCTTCATGTCATGGCTGAACTCACGTTTGTCTTTCCAAACTACGTAGCGGCAGCTATTGCGGATCTGGTGGACGACACAGACCTGGGAAGCCGATTGCGGGAACACAGTGCGGATGGTTTGGGTAAAGCCGTTTAGGTTATCAGTAGCAGTGATTAGGATGTCTTCCATGCCCCGGGCCTTCATATCGGTCAGCACGGCCATCCAGTAGGCTGCAGATTCACTCTTGCCCAGCCACATGCCCAACACCTCATTAAAACCATCCTGACGCAGGCCCACGGCAATGTAAACCGTTTTATTGACCACTTTGCTATTCTCCCTAACCTTGAACACAATGCCATCCATCCACACGGTTAGATAAACTCGTTCCAGAGGCCGGTTCTGCCACGCAACAATGTCCTCAGCTACCCGCGAAGTGATCCGGCTGATTGTTGTCGCAGATACTTCAAATTTGTAAACATCCTTGATCTGTTCCTCGATATCACTTACACTCATGCCTTTAGCGTAGAGGGACACTATCACTTGTTCAATACCTTCTACCATGCTTTCCCGCTTGGAACGATCATGGGATTAAAGCTGGCATCCCGGTCACGTGGGACCTTGATTTCTGATTCCCCATATTGGGTTTTGATCTTCTTCTTGCCATACCCTTTGCGGGCATTTTTGCTGCCTCTTTGCTCATTCTTCTCATAGCCTAAATGCCCATCCAGTTCGCCTTCCAGCATCTTCTCAATGGCTCGTTTCTGAATCTGACCCAGAAAATCGTTGAGTTGCTGCCCAGTCTTAAACTGCTTCAAAAGGTCGTCTGATAAAAAATCCTCGGTTTTCATAGCCTGTATAAAGTTTAAAAGTAAAAAAATCGGAGCTCTTACGAGCCCCGATTTTCTATGTTTACACAGTTTTTGTTATAGTGTCTACAACAAAAATAAAAAAGCATATTCTAGTTCAACCTTTCTCTATCGACATCTTTTCAAAATATAATCTGCCAGTCGCTTATTACTGTAATACTTCGCAGTCCACTTGTTCACAAAAAGGCCCCAACGATCCATACAATATTCTTCTTTTGTTTCGCTATAACAAATGGTTAATAATACCCGAACATCTATAGGCTTGGGTTTAACCATCTTAAATTCATTAGCATAACCAGCTAACCGTTTAAGATCAACCCTATCTTTTATATCCACGCGCCTGATTGTTCCTGCGAATGCTTCCTTGAAAAAATCACAAGGTACATTCTCAACAGTACTAGTTGCAAAATCCTCATACTCTATTAATGCACCAACAACTGGCTTTTGAAATTGACTATAGCCCGATTTAGTGAAAAAAATATTCAAAACAATAAGAAGAATTGCACTTACAAGTATATTCCGCATATTATACCTTTTACTTTTAATCCTTTTACTTAATGTCTGGCGCGGTTACATTTACTCCACCTAAATTATAATAAGGAATTATAAAAGACACCATATTTGAAGTTGGATCTGACACCATAAGCTGATTTTAAAATTGGTGACTCTTTCCCGTAACCAGCCCACTAAAAAAGCATATTCACGGTAATCGAAAAAGCCGCAAGCATTCTACCTGCGGCTTTTCTAATTATATACCCTCATTGATTATTCATACTGATAAAGTACGGAAGCATTCTGCAGATATAGATCAATAAAAGTGGACAATGATGCTGTAATTGACTTAAACCTTTCTTTATCGGGAATAATACCAATCTCATAATTTCCACTTATATCATTCAACTGCACTCCATACCACCAACTTTTATGCATATATTCAGCAAATATTAAAATACAACTATTACACTCAATCGCATTCTCCATAGCAAATTCTTCCTGTAAAGTCACTAGCTTCTCCAAAGGATAAAATAAAAATCCCTCGTTATCTATATTATTCGGATAGTAAGAAGGCATCCCATTCACCCTAGAAAAATACTCTTTAAAGTCATCAGGTAAGTGGATATGTTTTCTAGACTCAAACGCATCAATATCATATAACGAATTGGAGTTGATCACAAGTCCTTGCTCTGTCCAATAATCTATTAATCTGTTAATATTTGATTTCAATGTTTCTAATCCCATAAACTAAGTATTTTTTCCATTAGCTCTTTCCGATGCATAAGTTGAGTATTCTTAAGCTTATCTCCACCTTTTGCTATTGATTGACTATATTTCACCAGCTGATCCTCTACCCATTCCTTAAGCAATCCCTGTCGGGCCATTCTTCTAACCTGCGATTTTGTAAGGTTTTTTGTAACGTTGATTGTTTGCTGTACCGCCTGTTGTCCTTGTAGACTTCCCCGAACTTCGGCCATAAGAATTAGAGTTATGAATTGATTCATTAACTTTAATCTTGACCATGAAAA
>MLAV02000020.1 GCA_001870995.2 Chitinophaga sp. CB10 | reverse complement strand
ACTGGAGCTTGACTGTGTCACAATTATCAATTATTTTTGGTGAGCGGCTGAAATTACGATTGTAAATTAAATCTTGACACAGTTTATTTTACACTCCCGGCGCTTCCAGCCCTTCTGCTCAGCCATCTTTTCAATCTCCTCTTAAATCCTTCCTCCCAAAACACTGGTCACCTTTGTCCTCAACCATCTCTAAAAACCTTCCTTCCAAACCACTGGTAACCTTCGTCCTCAACCATCTCTAAAAACCTTCCTTTGAAACCACTGGTAATCCTTTTCCTTAACCATCTTTAAAAACCTTCCTTCCAAAACACTGGTAACCTTCGTCCTCAACCCATCTCTAAAAACCGTCCTTCCAAAACCCGCTTGAAAAGCATTATCACAACCATTTCCTAAACCTTTCTTTGCAACCCTTCTCCTCAACCTCCTCCCAAACTCTTCCTTCCAAAACGCCTCCCGAACCCCTCCTCAACCTCCTCCCAAACCCTTCCTTCCAAACGCGCTTCCAAACCCATCTCCTCAACCTCCTCCCAAACCCTTTCTTCCAAAACGCCTCCCGAACCCATCTCCATCTCCTCAATCTCCTCCCAAACCCTTTCTTCCAAAACGCCTCCCGAACCCATCCCATCTCCTCAATCTCCTCCCAAACCCTTTCTTCCAAAACGCCTCCCGAACCCATCTCCATCTCCTCATCCTCCTCCCAAACCCTTTCTTCCAAAACGCCTCCCGAACCCATCTCCTCAATCTCCTCCCAAACCCTTTGTTCCAAAACGCCTCCCGAACCCATCTCCTCAATCTCTTCCCAAACCCTTTCTTCCAAAACGCCTCTCGAACCCATCTCCTCAATCTCCTCCCAAACCCTTTCTTCCAAAACGCCTCCCGAACCCATCTCCTCCATCTCCTCCCAAACCCTTTCTTCCAAAACGCCTCCCGAACCCATCTCCTCAATCTCTTCCCAAACCCTTTCTTCCAAAACGCCTCTCGAACCCAACTCCTCAATCTCCTCCCAAACCCTTCCTTCCAAACCCACTTCCAAACCCATCTCCTCAATCTCCTCCCAAACCCTTTCTTCCAAAACGCCTCTTGAACCCGTCTCCAGAACCTCCTCCCAAACCCTTCCTTCCCAAACCCATCTCCTCCACCTCCTCCCAAACCCTTCCTTCCCAAACCCGCTTCCCAACCCTTCTCCTCAACCTCCTCCCAACCCTCCTCCCAACCCTCCTCTCTCCCGCCCAAAATTTTTTTAACTTAATAATTGTTAATCTGACAATTAATTTGTTTTTTTGAGCACAAGACGGTCCACGTCGTCAGGAAAAAAACATAATACCTCGTTATGAAACAATTTCGTTTTTTCCGCCTGGGAATAATGGGTCTGCTGCTTTCATGGCAGGCCGCCAGCGCGCAGAACAAAGCCAGCTTTATTACTGATTCCACCGGTCCCATCATCAACCGGGATATTTACGGGCATTTCGCGGAACACCTTGGCAACTGCATTTACGGCGGTTTCTTCGTGGGTGATACCTCGCATATCCCCAACAGCAGCGGCGTCCGTAAAGACGTCATCGCCGCGCTTAAAAATCTGCAAATCCCCAACCTCCGCTGGCCGGGTGGCTGCTTTGCAGATACCTACCACTGGAAGGACGGCATCGGTCCCAAATCCCAGCGGCCTACCATTGTAAACACCTGGTGGGGCAACGTGACGGAAGATAACAGCTTCGGTACGCACGACTTCCTGAATATGTGCGAAGAGCTGGGCGCAGAGCCCTACCTCGCAGGGAACGTGGGCAGCGGCACCGTGCAGGAGCTGAGCGACTGGGTACAATACGTGAATTTCAAAGGCAAAAGTCCGATGTCGGACCTGCGCGCTACCAACGGCCGCGCCAATCCATGGCAGGTAAAATACTGGGGCATCGGCAACGAAGCCTGGGGCTGCGGTGGCCACATGCGGGCGGAATATTATGCGGATGAATACCGCAAATACGCCACCTTCATGAGCAACAGCGGCGGAAAACTCTTCCGCATCGCCTCCGGCGCCAACTCCTCCGATTACAACTGGACGGAAGTACTCATGCGCAATATTCCCAAAAACCTCATCGAAGGCATCGCCCTCCACCACTACGCGGTGATCCGCTGGGAAGGCAAAGGTTCCGCCGTGAAGTTCAACGAGGAACAATATTTTGCTACCATGCGCTCCGCCTTGTTCATGGATACGCTGGTAACCCGCCACAGCGCCATCATGGATAAATACGATCCGAATAAAAAAGTAGCGCTCGTTGTCGACGAATGGGGCGGCTGGTACGATGTGGAAGAAGGCACCAACCCGGGCTTCCTCTTCCAGCAAAATACCATGCGCGATGCAGTATTGGCAGGTTCTACCCTGAATATCTTCAACAACCATGCGGACAGGGTACGGATGGCCAACCTGGCGCAAGCCATCAACGTACTGCAATCCGTTATCCTTACCCGTGGCGATACCATGGTCCTCACGCCAACCTACCACGTTATGGAAATGTACAAGGTGCACCAGGATGCAGTCCTCATCCCGATGAAACTCAGTACCAATACCTACAACTATGGCAATGAAAAACTCCCTGCCGTGTCCGTATCGGCTTCCAGGGATAAAAAGGGCGTGACCCATATTACGCTGGTGAACATTGATGCCAACAAGGCCCAGGATGTTACGGTAGATACCAAATCCGCTTACAAAAGCGTGAGCGGCCGCGTGCTGACCTCCGCCAAACTGCAGGATTATAACAGCTTCTCCCGGCCGGACCGCATCAAGCCTGTAGCCTTCAACGGCGCTGCGCTTAAAAACGGCTCCCTGTCCGTAAAGCTGCCGCCTTTCTCCGTAGTAGTATTAACGCTTCAATAAATTTTTTCAGGGGCGGGAGTTAATTGCTCCCGCCCCCTGCATTGTAATTGCAGGGGGCAGCCCCGGAATTCGCTATACCGATTTTTATAATTGTCATTCAAACAATTAATATGAGCAGCAAATATGTGATAGGGGTGGATTATGGCACTGACTCCGTTCGTACCATAATCGTAGATGCCGGCAACGGCAACGAGGTGGCATCTGCCGTAGTGCACTATCCCCGCTGGAAACAAGGGCTTTACTGCAACGCCGCTGAAAGTCGCTTCCGCCAGCATCCCCTTGATTACATCGAAGGCCTGGAAACAGGCATCCGTAAATCGCTGGCCCAGGCGGGGCCCGAAGTAGCCGCCGCCGTAGTAGCCATCTCCGTGGATACCACCGGCTCCACGCCGGTAGCCGTAGATGCCGCCGGTACGCCGCTGGCCTTACTCCCGGAGTTTAAGGACAATCCCAATGCGATGTTTGTACTGTGGAAGGACCATACTTCCATCCGCGAAGCCGCGGAAATCAACGCTACCGCCGCTACCTTTCCGGGTAACTACCTCCGGTTTGTAGGAGGTATCTATTCCTCCGAATGGTTCTGGGCCAAACTGCTGCACATCCTGCGGGTAGATGAACAGGTGCGCAAGGCCACCTATAGCTGGGTGGAACATTGCGACTGGATTCCCTTCCTGCTGACAGGCGGCAACAAGGCGTCCGAACTGAAAAGAGGCATCTGCAGCGCAGGCCATAAAGCGCTGTACGCCGCTGAATTCGGAGGGCTCCCGCCGGAAGAATTCTTTACTGCAATAGATCCGCTGCTGGCAGGGTTCCGCGCACGCCTGTTCGATAAAACTTACACCAGCAGCGAAGCCGCCGGAACGATTTCGGCCGAATGGGCCCGGCGTTTGGGACTGCCGGCCACAGTGACCGTGGGCATCGGCGCATTCGATGCGCATATGGGCGCAGTAGGCGGCCAGATTGCGCCTTATCACCTCTCCAAAGTGATGGGCACCTCCACCTGCGATATGCTCGTAGCGCCTATGGATGAAGTGCAAAATACCCTGGTGAAAGGGATATGCGGACAGGTACCCGGCTCCGTCATCCCCGGTATGATGGGCATGGAAGCAGGGCAATCCGCCTTCGGCGACTGCTACGCCTGGCTGAGCAATGTGCTGGCCTGGCCGTTGCAACACCTGCTGCCGGATACCCCGGAAGCGGCCCGCCTGAAACAGGAGATGCTGGATGAAATGATCCCGGAACTCTCCCGGCAGGCAGCTTTACTACCGCCGGAAGAGCACAGCGAAATGGCTATCGACTGGCTCAACGGCCGCCGCACGCCGGATGCAAACCAGGAGCTCAAAGGCACGATCACAGGGCTGCAACTCGCTACGGACGCACCACGGCTGTTCCGCGCCATTGCCGAGGCCACCTGCTTTGGCGCTAAAGCCATCGTGGAACGCTTCGAAAGGGAAGGAGTGCCCGTAAAAGGATTAATCGGTATCGGCGGGGTCGCCAAAAAATCCGCCTTCATTATGCAGATGATGGCCGATGTGATGAACATGCCGATCCGCATCCACCGCTCCGAACAAACCTGCGCCCTGGGCGCCGCCATGTTTGCCGCTACCGCCGCCGGCGTGTACAGCAAAGTGGAAGACGCCATGGAAGCAATGGGGCAGGGCTTCGAAAAAGAATACCTCCCGGATAGCTCACGGGTAGCCATATACGCAAAAAGATACCAGCGTTACAAAGCGCTGGGCGAATTCACTACCACACTCCATAAAATTTCATAAAGATGCTAGCATATCAGGCATTACGGGAAGAAGCCTATGCGGCCAACATGCAACTGCCGGCGCTGGGCCTGGTGATCTTCACCTTCGGCAATGTAAGCGCAGCGGACCGCAGCAAAGGCGTCTTCGCCATCAAACCCAGCGGGGTACCATATGCGGAGTTGTCGCCGGAGAAAATGGTGATCGTTGACTTCGACGGTAAAACGGTGGACGGCAGCCTCCGCCCCTCCTCCGATACGCTTACCCACGCGGTGCTGTACAAGCACTGGGAAGGGATTAACGGGATCGTACACACGCATTCCACTTATGCCACAGCGTGGGCGCAGAGCCAGCGCGACATACCGCTGTACGGCACCACCCATGCGGACCACAACACGGTGGACATCCCCTGCGCGCCTCCCATGTCCGACGAGATGATTGCCGGCGACTATGAATACCAGACCGGCTTTCAGATCATGGAAGCGTTGCAGCAGCGGGGCCTTACCTACCAGGACGTGGAAATGATCCTCGTGGGCAACCATGCCCCCTTCACCTGGGGCAAAACCGCCGCCAAAGCGGTGTACAACAGCGCCGTACTGGAATCCATCGCGCAAATGGCGCAACTTACTGAAAGCATCAATGGCAACGCGCCGCGACTGAAAGATGCCCTTATTCGTAAACACTTTGAACGTAAACACGGACCTAATTCCTACTACGGTCAATAAATTCATACGTTATGATCAACCTGAAAACACTCGAACTCTGGTTCATTACAGGCAGCCAGCACCTCTATGGAGAAGAAACACTGAAGCAGGTAGCTGCGCACAGCCAGGAAATTGCCGCTTCATTAAGTAACGATAAACGTATGCCCGTTACCGTGGTGTACAAACCGGTGGTGACCACCCCGGAAGAAATTTATAACGTTTGCATGGAAGCCAGCGTGAGCAAAAATTGCATCGGGGTGATCACCTGGATGCATACCTTCTCGCCGGCGAAGATGTGGATACGCGGCCTGAAAGCTTTGTCCAAGCCGATTTGCCACCTGCATACCCAATACAACCGGGACATCCCGTGGCAGTTCATTGATATGGACTTTATGAACCTCAACCAGAGCGCCCATGGCGACCGTGAGTTCGGGTTTATGATGAGCCGCATGCGGATGAACCGTAAAGTAATCACCGGCCACTGGCAGGATGCCGACGTGCTGGAAGAACTGGGCGCATGGGCCCGCGTGGCGGCCGGCTGGCACGACTGGCAGGGCGCGCGTTACGTACGCTTCGGCGATAACATGCGCTTTGTAGCCGTAACCGATGGGGATAAAGTGGAAGCGGAATCCGTTTTCGGATTCTCCTGCAACACCCACGGCATCGGTGACCTCGTGCAGGTGATCAACCAAATCGGCGATGGGGAAGTAGACCGCCTCGTGAAAGAATACGCGGACGCCTACACGATTTCAGGCAACCTCCTCATGGACCCTGCCCTGCGCGACGCCGCCAGGATAGAGCTGGGTATGAAAGCCTTCCTGGAAGCGGGTAATTATAAAGGCTTCTCTGATACCTTCGAGGACCTGCACGGCATGGTGCAGCTGCCGGGTATTGCCGTACAGCGACTCATGCAAGCCGGATACGGCTTTGCCGGCGAGGGCGACTGGAAAACCGCTGCCCTCGTACGCGCCATGAAGGTAATGGGCCATGGACTGCCAGGCGGTAACTCCTTCATGGAAGATTATACCTATCATTTTGAGCCGGGCAATGAAATGGTGCTGGGTGCGCACATGCTGGAAATCTGCGCTTCCATTGCCACCGGTAAGCCTTCCTGCGAAAAGCATCCGCTGGGCATCGGCGGCAAGGCGGACCCTGTGCGCCTCGTGTTCAATGTAGCGCCGGGCCAGGCGCTGAACGCCTCCCTCGTGGATATGGGCAACCGCTTCCGCCTGGTGGTAAATGAAGTAGAGGCCGTAGCGCCGCCAAGAGAGCTGCCGCAGCTGCCGGTAGCGCGCGTGCTGTGGAAACCTTATCCTGATATGAAAACCGCCTGCACCTCCTGGATACTGGCCGGAGGGGCGCATCATACCTGCTATAGCCAGAATGTGACTTCCTCACAGCTGCAGGACTTTGCCGGTATTGCCGGCATTGAAATGCTGCTGATCGATGAGGATACGCAGCTGCGGCAGTTTGAGAATGAGATCAGGTGGAATGATGCGAGCTATCGCTAGGATTAGCTTAGTATTTTCCCCGCAAAACCGCCTTGCAGGCTTAACCTCGCAAAGGATAGTAATAGCAGGCTTTATCTTTTCTTAAAAGAACATAAGGCAGGTCTTTGCGATCTAAAAATCCTTAGCCGCTTTGCGAGAAACAACTCGCCGCCACCGGCAAAATATTTTATCATCTTCCCGTGAAGCAATCACTTATCTTTGTTTCATGGGAAGATGATCCCTTTTTAATTCAGTTATGAAAAAATACTCACAACAAACCAGGATGCTCCTGGCAGTGGACTGTATTATATTCGGATTTGACGGGCAGGATCTCAAGCTGTTACTTATCCAGCGGGGATTCCAACCTAAGAAAGGAGAGTGGAGCCTGGTAGGCGGGTTCGTACAACCAGACGAAAGCGCTGATGCGGCCGCAGCGAGAATCCTCAAAAAGCTTTCCGGCCTCGACGGGATTTACATGGAGCAACTCCATACCTTCAGCGACCCCGGGAGGGATACTGTAGAACGCACGGTGTCTGTAGCCTATACCGCGCTCATTGACCTCCAGAAATTCAAGCAGCACCTGCATGAAGATTTCCACGCGGTATGGTTTCCTATCAATCAGCACCCTGAACTGATCTTCGACCACCAGCAGATGGTGGATAAGGCCAAGGAGCAGCTGCGCTATAAAGCGGCCCTGCACCCCCTATTGCTGGAACTGATGCCGGCGAAATTCACCATCCCGCAGCTGCAGCAATTGTATGAGTCGGTATATAACCAGGAATTTGACAAGGGGAACTTCTCCCGGAAGATATTGTCCACCAAACTGCTGGTAAAGCTGGCGGACAAGGACAAACTGAACTCCAAGAAAGGCGCGTTCTATTACCGGATAGACCGGAAGCGCTATGATGCCAACAGGCAGGCTTTTCTGAACTTTGTACCTGATCCTAAAATTTAGGATCAGGTTTTAATTATTCTGCCATGGTGGGCAGGCCACCGGCATAGTATTTCAATTCGATAATGCCATTGGGAATCGCTTTGGAATTCCAGGCGTGGTGAATGGCCAGCGCTGCGCCCATCGCCGTTGCCTGGGCCATGGAAGCGGCAAATACCTCAATCCCGTTAAACAGCATGGCCAGCATGTTCATATAGATCTGGTTTTTGCTGAATCCTCCATCTACAAAAATGCGTTTTACATCCCCGTTGTTCATCACCAGTTTGGTGGCGTGGTACTGTTGGGTAGCCAGGTCGAACAGCAGCTGGTGGTAAGCTTCCGCGTCGTCAGCGAAGGTGTTGAGGTCGCGCTCCGCGAAGTTGCCCGCAGGCCGCAGCACGATGCCCGGCTGGTAGTCCATATGCCGGTACTTCATGGCCGCCTGCCCGAAGTGGGCGGAGATGCGTTTCAGTTGCTGCTCATGCTCATACCCTGCAAAAAGGCGCGAAGCCTTTACGGGGTTGCCCTGGTAGGTCAGGTAGCAGAGGCAGTCCTGCCGCAGCTCTTCGGCCGTCAGCGGGGAATTGTTGAAGGGGTTCAGGCTGATGCACCAGGTGCCGGTACTAAGCAGGATAAAAGGTTCGTGGAAGCAAACGAGGTAAGGAATCAGCGCTGCGGAACTGTCATGCAGCCCGGCGCCAATCACATAATCCCCTCCGGGGAAGAGTGGCTGCAGCACTTGCGAAGCCGGCATAACCGGCGCGAGCTTTTCGTATATCCCTTCCTGGTGTACCCACTGATGGTATTTATTTTCTCCAAAATTCCAAAGATTGGTATGACAGCCGATGCTGGTCAGGTCAGTAGCTGCCTGCCCGGTGAGCAGGTAGCTCATATACTGGGGCAGGTGCAGGGCATAACGGGTAGCGCGGAAAATATCCGGGCGTTCGTGTTTCAGCCGGTACAGCTGCATGCCTGAATTGAGGCTGCCCAGTACTGGGGAAGCCGTTTGCACGGAAAAGCTGTCTTCCCCTCCGTAAGTCGCATAAAACTGCTGCTGTAATGCAGGAGGATAAGGCTTCAGGTAATTGTAGAGGGGGGTGAGCGGATTACCGTCTTCATTCACGTACACGAAACTGGCCCCGTAAGTGGAGAAATTGATGGCTTTGATGGCTACATCTTTCTTTTTGAACACTTCACGAAGGGAATCAAACACAGACAGGCGAAGACTTTCAAGGTTTTCGCATGGATCTCCGTCTTCATCGGTTGTTTCATTGAATCGGGCTGTTCTTTCAAATATAAGCTGGTACTGTTCATCAAAGAGGAACAGTTTCTTGTTGGTTTTCCCAACGTCGAATACTACTATAACGGGAATCTTTTTCATGCCAGAAGGTTTTTGGGGCCAACGCATGAATGGCTGAACTTGAGTATTGGGTTTCTTTATAATCCGGTTGCGATGCTCACGGCGCCTCTTTCCTTGATAAGATTTTTTCTTACCTCCGCAGCGCGGAATACATCCAGCGGCTGCAATGCGCCACCGTCCAGCAGCCGCGCTTCCGCTACCAGCGGGCGCACATCCGTACGGTAAGCCCCCTGCAGGATTTCCTGGGCGCGGGCTACATCGTTTTGCTGTTGCGCCTCGGAGAGCGCTTTACGGTCTACCAGCAGGGCCTGCGCATAAGCGATCATGATCGCTTCTACGGATTGCAGCAGGTCTTCCAGCGGGTCTTTTACGTTATGGGAAGCGTCGATCATCCAGCCCAGGTCAGTGGCATGCTCCATGCCCCTGGCGTCCATCCCTTCGATGAGTTCATTGAAGATGAGGAACAGCTGGTAAGGTTTGATGGAACCTACGGTGAGGTCATCGTCGCCATATTTGGAATCGTTGAAGTGGAAGCCGCCGAGTTTACCTTCCATGAGGAGCAGCGAAACAATTTGTTCGATGTTCACATTCGGGTGGTGGTGGCCAAGGTCCACCAGGGTATAGGCCTGCGGGCCCAGTTTGCTGGCGTAGAGGTAGCTTTGGCCCCAGTCGCCCACCGTGGTGGAGTAGAAGTTAGGCTCAAAAGCTTTGTATTCCACAAACAGTTTCCAGTTCTCAGGCAGGGCTTTGTACACTTCCTGCAGTCCGGAAAGGGTGTTCTGGAATGCTTTACGGAAGTTCAGCTGACCCGGGAAGCAGGAACCGTCCGCCAGCCAAACGGTCAGCGCGTTGGAGCCGAGGTCGATCCCGTAGTTGATCACTTCAATACAGTGGTCGATCGCTTGTTTGCGGGTGGCGGCATCTACGTGCTGCAGGGAGCCGAATTTATAGCTCAATGCCTGTCCGGGCTGATCCTGGAAGGTATTGGAGTTCATCGCGTCAAATACAATTCCTTTCTGGGCCGCCAGCGCTTTGATATGGGAAGCGTTGGTAGGAATATCCCAGGGAATATGCAGGGAGATGGCGCCGCTGGATTTGTTCAGCGCATGCAGGAGTCCTATATCCGCAATCTTTTCCTCGAGGTTACGGGGCTCGCCTCCGCCGGGAAAGCGGCCAAAGCGGGTACCGCCGGTACCGAGGGCCCAGCTGGGGATGCCCACCTGAAAAGCGCGTAATTTTTCGATCACTGCGGCCGCATTGGGCACGGTAGAAGCCACGTAGTCGTATGCTTTACGGTGTGTGGCCAGCAATGGCTCGTTATACGCTTCTATCTGGTATTTTTCAATATCCATAACGTGTAGTGTTTTTAGGCCAGAAAAAATACTTCTTTTAACGGAGAACTCACAGGAGAATTATCCCCGTTGGTCTCCATAATGTCTGCCATGTAGGCCCACCAGCGTTTCATCACCGGATGTTCGGGCAGGCGTTGCAACGCTGCCGGGTCCTCGATGTCCATCTGGGCGAACAGGATATTCGTATCATGATCAAGGAAAATGGAATAATTGCTTATTCCATTTTCCTTCAACAGGGCATGCAGTTCCGGCCAGAGTTCATCGTGGCGTTTTTTATATTCCTCTTCAAAGCCTTTGAAGAGTTTCATCTTAGATGCTACCCTGGGCATACTACGGGATTTAGGTGATTATCTTACAAAAGCCATGGCCACGCCGCCATCTACGTTCAGCACGTTTCCGGTGGCCTTGTTCAGCAGTCCGCCTACAAAGGCGAAGCAGGCATTGGCGATGTCTTCCGGCAAAATGATTTCGTTGAGCAGGGTTCTGCTGGCGTAGAATGCCGGCAGGTCTTCCACTTTCACGCCGTACGCTTTGGCGCGGCCCTGTGCCCATGCGCCTTCCCAGATCTTACTGTCGGAGATAACGGCGTCAGGGTTTACCACGTTTACGCGTATGCGGTCCGCGCCCAGTTCCGCAGCATTCAGGCGGCTGAGGTGCAGCTGCGCTGATTTTGCGGAGCCGTAGGCGGCGTTGTTAGGGCCGGATACGAGGGCGTTTTTGGATACGATGTTCAGCACGTCTCCACCGATGCCCTGTTTGCGCATGATATTTACGCCTGCCTGGGTAACGAGGAACTGGCCTTTTACCAGTACGTCGTACAGGAGGTCCCAATCCGCTTCGGTGTGTTCGTCCAGCGGTTTGGAGATGGAGAGGCCGGCGCAGTTCACCACGATGTCTACCCCGCCGAAGGTGAGCGCCGCGTGCTGGAAGATGGCCAGTACGCTGTCTTTCGCCGTAACGTCGATCAGGTGGGAAGTGAAGCCGTCTTTACCATACTGCTTATCAAATGCGGCGTTGGCGGTTTCGAGGCGGCTGGCGTCGTTATCGCAGATCACCACTACTGCGCCTTCGTTCGCAAATTTCTGCGCGATGGCTTTACCGATACCGCCGGCGCTGCCGGTAACGAGGGCAATGCGGCCGGAGAGGGGTTTCGGTTTAGGCATACGTTGCAGCTTGGCTTCTTCGAGGAGCCAGTATTCGATGTCGAACGCTTCCTGGCGTGGCAGGGACGTGTAGGACGAAATGGCTTCCGCGCCACGCATTACGTTGATGGCGTTGATATAGAATTCTGCCGCTACGCGGGCGGTTTGCTTGTCTTTCGCGAAAGTGAACATACCTACGCCCGGCCAGAGGATCACTACCGGGTTAGGGTCGCGCATGGCAGGACTGTTCGGATGTTTACAGGTTTCGTAGTAGTCCGCATACATTTTACGGTATGCTTCAAACTGCGGCGCCAGTTGTTCTTTTATTGTTTTGGTATTGGAAAGGTCTGCATTGGCAGCCAGTTCCAGTACCAGCGGGCTGATCTTGGTGCGGAGGAAGTGGTCAGGGCAGCTGGTTCCCAGGGGCGCCAGCCTTTCCAGGTCGTTGGAGTTGATGAATTCCAGCACGCGTTTATCATCGGTGAAGTGGCCGATCATTTTCGTATAGCCGGAGCAGAAGCCGCGCAATACGGGCGCCAGGGTGGCCGCCTGTTTAGACCTGTCGGCCGCCGGCAGGGGCGCAGATTTTTGTCCGCCGAATACCGGGCGTTTCACGCCTTCGTTTTCCGCGATGTAAGCCGCGCAGCGTTCGATTACTTCCAGGGTGTTGATATAGCTTTCGAAAGCGGTATCGCCCCAGGTGAACAGGCCATGGGAGCCCAGCATGATGCCGCGGATGCCCGGATTCTCTGCCAGGCACTGGGCGAGTTTCAGGCCGAGGTCGAAGCCCGGGCGCTGCCATTCTACCCAGCCGATGGTGCCGTTAAACAGTTCCTGGGTGATGCGCTTACCGTCTTTCGCCGCGGCGATGGCGATAGCGGCGTCAGGGTGCAGGTGGTCGATGTGTTTAAAAGGCAGGAAGGCGTGCAGGGTGGTATCTATAGAAGGCGCTTTGGACTGGAGGTCGTAGATGCAGTAGTTTTGGAGTTCTACCATCTCGTCTTCCATGTGCTTGCCCTTATAGATATTTTTCAGCTGATGCAGTTTTTCCACGTAGAGTGCTGCAAGTCCGCTTTTTTTGAGCGTTCCGAGGTCGCCGCCGGAGCCTTTCACCCACATCACTTCAGTGGCTGCGCCGCTGAGCGGGTCAGTGGCTGTTACTTTGCAGGAGGTGTTACCGCCGCCGTAATTGGTCAGTCGCAGGTCGGCGCCAAGCAGGTTAGAGCGGTAAATGAGCAGGGCAACTTCGTCACCCGCCATGGATGCGGCTTTCTCAGCATCCCACAAATAACTGACATGTTTGAATTGGGTGATAGTGCCATTGTTGATTGACATAATTGCTATAGTTTTCGCTTGATCTTATTTATCCAGGGAATTACCGTATCCTACCAGCATTACGGAAATGATGATGGTGGTAATACCAATAAGGATGGTGGTTAAAGTTTTTTTGCTGACGCCTTTCCATTCCTTCAGGGCAAAGCCCCAGAGGCTGGAAATCAGGATGATAAAGGCCATGTGAAGGATCCATGAGCTGGGCGCATTTTCGAGCTTGCTTTCGCCCATGCCATAGAAAAAGAACTGCAGGAACCAGGTGGTACCGGCGATGGCCGCAAACACGTAGTTGTTGACCAGCGGGGTATTGCGGTTCGTATAGTCGCTAAACGTTTTATTACGGGTATTGAGGATCATGCACCAGATAAAGTTGGTGGTAAGCCCCCCTAACATGATGATGACGAAGATGACGTTGTTGCGGAACAGGGGATTGGCCTGGTTTTCCACCGCTGCGCGGCCCATCGGCTCGCCGGCCGCAATGGCAAAGCTCATGCAGGCGCTGAGGATGCCGGAAATGATCGCTACGGTCAGCCCTTTCTTCAGGTCGAATTCCTTGATATGTTCTTTCTTCTTTTCTTCCGGCAGGTCGTTTTCCTTAAACATGCCCGCGCGGCCGCAGATGGCAATCCCCAGCAGGCAAACCACCACCCCCAGCAATACAAAATGGCCGCTGGGCTGCTGGATCATACGGGAAAAATTATCCGGGTTATCGCCGGTGAACTCCCGGTAAATTGGCGGTATCAGCGCCCCAAAAGCGGAACAGAAGCCCAGGGCTACTGCCATACCGAGGCTCATACCCAGGTAACGCATGCTGAGCCCGAAGGTCAGCCCGCCGATGCCCCACAGCACGCCCAGCGTATATGTCCAGAATAAAGTCGAAAAATCAGTATTTCTGATAATATCCATAAAGCCGGGCACGGTGAGCCAGGCTGCTATAAAAGGAACGATCAGCCAGGAAAAGATACCTCCTGTGATCCAATAACTCTCCCAGCTCCAGCCCTTTACTTTTTTATAGGGTATGTAAAAGCTGCCGCTGGCAAAACCGCCGATAAAGTGGAACAGAATACCTAGAATTGCTTGCATGGTGGAATTTTAAGGCTAAAGTTGTTTTTGGTTTGATATTTAAAGTTATACAATGGGGGATGTCTAACTGTCATGTACTGTCATGCTTATGATACAGACTTTCAGTAATTTCATTAACTTGTTGCTGAAACGATAAATTCCACAGCGATTTGATCAAACAACATCCGCTATTTAAGTATATATATATTGATGATTTCTCGGTTACACCGAAGTACTTTCAGCTGGCCAACTCTATCATCAAGTCCATTGCAGACGGTAAACTGCAACAGGACGACATTATGCCGTCCATCAACGAAGTAAGCTGCGTATTCGATATTTCCCGGGATACGGCCGAAAAAGCCTATAAATACCTGAAAGGCCTGGGCATCCTGGGTTCCGTGCCGGGTAAAGGCTACTTTATCAAGCATACCAACCTCGGCAAGCAGTATAAAATCCTGCTGCTATTCAATAAATTAAGTGAACATAAAAAAATCATATACGATAGTTTCGCGGCTAAGCTCGGGGAGCAGGCCAGTATCGACTTCTATATCTACAACAGCGATTTCGGGTTGTTCCGTAAGCTGCTCTCCCAGAACCTGGACGCCTATACCCACGTGGTGATTCTGCCGCACTTCCGGGAGCGCTGGGATAACGTGGACGAAGTGGTGAACAGCATCCCCAAGGAAAAACTGATCCTGCTTGATAAAAAATTAAAGGGGGTGACGGGAGAATACGGCGCCGTGTATGAAAATTTCCAGGAAGATATTATCTCCGTCCTGGAACAAGCCAGGGACAGACTGCAAAAATACCAGACCATCAAAATCATATTCCCGGACCATAGCTATTACCCGGAAGAGATCCAGCAGGGGTTCCTGCAATTCTGCCAGAACTATGCCTTCCAGTATGAAATAGTAAAGGATATAGACAAGGAAACCATTAACCGCGGAGATGTCTATATTAACCTGCGGGAAAGCGACCTGGTCACGCTGATAGAAAAAATCATTTCCCTGGACCTGGTGATCGGCAAGGATGTGGGCATCATCTCCTATAACGAAACGCCGCTGAAGAAACTGATCCTGAACGGACTTACCACTATATCTACCGACTTTAAATTTATGGGCGAAACAGCTGCACAGCTGATTCTTGAAAATACTACCGCACAAATAGAAGTTCCTTTTTATTTAACAATGCGACAATCTCTTTAAATGTTATTACACGCGACGCTTTTACTGATGGGGATGATGCCCCCGTCAGATACCGTGAAATTAAGTTTCGGGGCAAGGGCCCCCTATACCCGCTTTACCGGCGTAATGGCGGCTGACGCCTATACTGACGCTGCCGGCTGGGGATTTGAAAGCTCCCCGGTGAAAGATGAGCCGGGGCTTAAATATTCCTATGTCACTGCGGAGGAACCATTCTTTTTTTCTGTGAAAGTACCCGAAGGGAATTATGACGTCCGCGTGCTGATGGCCCCTGCCGGGGGTAGTAAAGGAGCGGTGGTGCGTGCGGAAAACCGGCGTGCCGTTACCCCGAAAGTTACCAGATACGGCTATGTGGATTTCACCGTGCATGTACGCGATACGCTGATCAGGAACGCGCAGCAGGAGGTGGTGGACCGCGTGCGGATTAAGCCGCGGGAAAGCGCTTATGCGCAATGGGACAACCGGCTTAACCTGGAATTTGCTGGAGGGGTTAACCTGTACAGCCTGGAAATAAAACCTAACAAGACCGCCACCACTGTCTTCCTGGCCGGTAACTCCACCGTGGTGGACCAGGACAAGGAGCCATGGGCTTCCTGGGGGCAAATGATTCCTGCATTTTTCCAACCCGGTAAAGTAGCCATCGCCAACTATGCGGAAAGCGGGGAATCCCTCAGCTCCTGGATCCGCGCCAAACGGTTTGAGAAAGTCCTGAGCATGATGAAACCGGGGGATTACCTGCTGATAGAGTTCGGGCATAACGACCAAAAGCAGAAAGGGGAGGGCATCGGCGCTTTTACTTCCTACAGCCGTGATTTAAGATATGTCATAGACGAGGTGAGAAAGAAACAGGGCGTCCCCGTGCTGGTGACTTCCGTGCAGCGCAGGAGTTTTGACAGTACAGGCCATATTCAGCATACCCTGGGCGATTACCCCGCTGCGGTGCGCGCGGTGGCCAAAGAAAAAGGAACGGCATTGATTGACCTGAATAAAGTTACCAAAGTAATGTATGAGGCATGGGGAGAAGAAAAGTCCATCCATGCATTTGTGCATTACCCCGCCAACACCTTTCCCGGGCAAACCACGGAACTAAAAGATAATACTCACTTTAACAATTTTGGCGCCTGGGAAGTCGCCAAATGCGTAGTAAAAGAAATAAAGGATAATAACATTCCGCTTGTAAAATTCCTGAGAAAAGGCCTGCCGGATTTTGATCCGGCGCATCCGGATTCTCCTGAAAAGCTGTACTGGCCGCAGAGCCGACTGAAGGCTTCCGCCAAACCTGATGGAAATTAATTTTTTTGCTACATTGATTTAACAATCAGTAAGTTCTGTTCCTGTGCCTCATTAAATAAGTGTCATTTTCACAATTAAATTTAGCAAAACAGGATGGCGCAGGACAGTACTGTAATTCAAAAAAGATATTTTTAAAACAGAAACACACCAGCAACCAAATAAAAGTGCCGCCAGAGTAGGCACTCGTTATGAGCAGAATTCACGTTATTGATTAAACAACCGGGCAGTCAACCCCCGGGTACAAAAACCACGATAGTAATGGATTACAAACTATCCAGGATGAAATTTATTTCCTCCACACTATTTCTATATTTATCCGTTTTTATCCTGCTACCGTCATGCAAAAAGAAAGCATGGGATGAATTTTACAGCCGTCCGGACAATCTGGAGCCTCCCATATACCAGGTGCTGGAATCAAAGGGGCACTTCAAAAACATCCTTACGGCCATTGACAAGGCAGGGTATAAGCCTACCTTATCCGCTGCCGGCTACTGGACCTTCTTCGCGCCTACCGACTCCGCGTTTGACGTCTATTTCAAGGCTAACAACATCAGTGGTATCGCACAGCTGGACAGCGCCGCCTGCCAGAAAATTGTGACCTACTGCCTCGTGTACAACGCGTTTCGCCTGGAGCGCCTGGCTGATTACCAAAGCGCCACCGGATGGATTCCCGGACTGGGCTTCCGCCGGCGCACCGCCAACTATACCGGTGTGTACGATGGTACAGACAGCGCAGGCAACCGCATCAAGGTCATTAACAGCAACCGTAACGGCGCCACCATTTACGCGGATGCAGATAATAACAACAAGTATATTACCTACTTCACGGATAACTTCATGCAGTCGAAAGGCCTCACTGCGGCGGATTACAACTACTTTTATCCCAATACCAATTATACCGGTTTTAACGTGCTGGATGCCGTTGTAACCGAAAAAGATATTGCAGCAGAAAATGGAATTATCCACGTCATCAACAAAGTAATCACCGCATTACCCGGCATCGACGAATACCTGGCGCAGAACCCGCAGTACAGCGAGTTTAAAAAAATACTGGACCAGTTCCTGGTGAAATATACCCTGAACACGGCCATGACCAGCA
This sequence comes from Chitinophaga sp. CB10, assembly GCA_001870995.2. Classification (GTDB taxonomy): domain Bacteria; phylum Bacteroidota; class Bacteroidia; order Chitinophagales; family Chitinophagaceae; genus Chitinophaga. The sequence continues at coordinate 117,169 of MLAV02000020.1, read as the reverse complement.
AATACCAGGCGATCACCGGCTCTGAATTCAACGTGTACACAAAAGTGTACAACTCCCTGATGGCTTTTGCGCTCAACAACGAAAACTTCATGAAACTGCAGGACAACGATGGTCAGCAAAACGCCTACACCATTTTTGTACCTACCAACGATGCTCTGGAACCGTTTATTAAAAATGTACTGCTGGAACACTACAATAAACTTTCCGATATGCCGGTGAATATCATTTACGATTTCATCAATGCGCATCTCTGGCAAACTGCCGTATGGCCCAGCAAATTCGGTTCTACCTTTAACTTCGTGGGAGAAGAAGCCCGCTTTGATCCCAACGCCAACGTTACCGATCGCAAGATTCTGAGTAACGCTATTTTTTATGGTACCAACAAGGTGCAGGATGCGAATGTATTCAGCAGCGTTTACGGCAAAGCTTACCTGGACCCATCCTACAGCATGATGACCAGCCTGCTGAACCAGGAGCTGAAATTCCAGATTTCAAATATCCGCCAGCGTTATTCCATCCTCATGCTGAGCAACAGCGTACTGAATGCCGCCGGCTACTTCGCGGACCCGATGGCGAATACCAACCCGCTGTACCAGTGGAGATATACCCCTCCCGGCGGCGGCACGCAGCTGGCAGGTCCGGATGCGCTGATACGCCTGCTCCGTATCCTCAACCTCTGCATCATTCCTGACCGCGACCTGAAAGACCTCAGCGGCTCCGGTGTGGTAATGACTTACGGTGGAGAGTATATCAAATACAACAACAATAAGGTGTACGCCAGCGGAGAGATTGCCAGCAACACGGCCGCCAACGTCACCGCTGCCAAAGCCGCCAAGAACGGTACTGCGCAATACCTGGACAAAGCCCTGAGCTTTTCCGAAACAACAGTAGGTAAGCACATCGAAACCTTAGGCGCTGCCACCACTTCCCAGTTCAACTATTTCTATCAATACCTGAAAAATTCCACCCTCTTCAACGCTACCACCGGCGATATCACCGGTGTGGCCGGCGGCGCATTCTATACCGTATTTATCCCGGATAATGCCGCCATCCTCGCAGCCGTAAATGCGGGCCTGCTGCCGGGTAACGGCACTGCGCCCAATAAAACGCCGAAATATACAGGGCTGACGCCGGCGGAGCAGTACAGCGTGGAGTCGTTTATCCAATATCATATCCTGGATAAAAAAGTGATTGCCAGCGACGGGGTGGAAAGCGGGGCATTCCCTACGCTGTTTAAGGACCAGAACGGCGATGCGGTAACACTCTTCGTTTCCAACACCACCGGTACCTCCATGTCCGTCACCGATGCAGCAAACCGCATTGCCAACATCAGGATGGATCAGAGCAACTTCCTGGGCAACCGCTGCGTCATCCACCTTATTAACAACTATCTGAAATATACAGAGTAATCTGTTCCCAATACCAGTTTAGTATGCGAAAACTATTTACAATTCTCCCCTTATTGTGCGCAGTGCTGTTCCTTACAGGAAGCGCTGCGGCACAGGCCCCGGCTACTGCGGCTACCTCCATACTTATAAAAGGAAAGGTAACAGATAAACGCACTAAAGAAGCATTGATTGGCGTAACGATCATGGAAGTGGACGCAGATGGCCGCGTGCTGAAAGGCACCACTACCGACCTTAACGGCCAGTACGCCCTCAAGGCCACCAGCCTGAGAAACCGTATCACGGCCTCTTTCATCGGTTACGCTACTTTCAGCGATGCCATCAACGGCCGCACGACCATCAACATCCAGCTGGGCTCCGGCTCCACTGATCTGAAAGAGTTCAGCGTATCCGCCAGGGCTACTACCTCCAACGGTATGGTGAGCATTCCGGACAGGAAATCTACCATGGCTATTTCCAAAATCGATGCGAAGGAGCTGGAAGAAATGCCGGCATCCAGTATCGATCAGGCCCTGCAGGGCCGTTTGAGCGGGGTGGACATCACGGCCAGCAGCGGCGATCCCGGCGCTGCCATGAGTATCCGTATCCGTGGGGTATCGTCCCTCAGCGGCAACAGCAACCCGCTGATCATCGTGGATGGTATGCCTTATCAAACGGAAATACCGAGCGATTTCAACTTCGGCAGCGCGGATGAACAGGGCTACGCACAGTTACTGAACATTGCGCCGGCGGACATCAAGGACATCTCCGTACTGAAAGATGCCGCGGCCACCGCCATCTGGGGCGCCCGCGCAGCAAACGGGGTACTGGTGATCACCACCAAACGCGGCGGCATCGGCAAGCCTTCCATTACCTACTCGTTCAAAGGCACCATGTCCAAACTGCCGGACCCCATCCCTATGCTCAACGGTGATCAGTACTCCACCCTGATCCCCGAAGCTTACATCAACCTGCAGGGTACCGCGCTGAATACTACCTCCGTAAGGGAATTTAACTACGATGTAAACGATCCTTACTGGTATAAGAACTATAGCAACAACACCAACTGGATCGATGCGATTTCCAGGACGGGATATATTCAGGATCATACCATCAGCATGAACGGCGGAGGTGAAAAGGCCCGGTACTATGCCTCCGTAGGCTTCTTTAACCAAACCGGTACGACCATTGGTACCAGCCTGCAGCGCCTGAACACGCGTATCAACCTGGACTATTACATCTCTGAAAAAATAAAAATCTTCACCAGCATTGCCTACACGCATACGGACCAGAGCCGCAACTATATGAGCAGCTCCGATGGCGCCATCAGGGGCGTTGCCTACCTGAAGATGCCGAACATGAGCGTGTTTGAATATGATGAGCAGGGTAATATCACGCCTAACTATTTCTCCCCCGCATCCAACGTGCAGGGCCAGTATTCCCGTATATACAACCCCGTTGCCATGGCGAAGGAGGCAAAATACGGCGTACTCGGCGAGCGCGTGGTGCCGCGCTTCCAGATGCAGTACAATATCCTGCAGGATGTCCTGCGCGCTATCGTGGATGTACAGTTCGATATTTACAATACCAAAAATACCAGCTTCCTGCCGCAGATCGCTACCGGCCGCCCCTATACGGAAACGGTGGTTAACCGCGCCTACGACGGGGACATCGATCTCTTTGGCGTCACCTCCAAACTCACCATGGAGTACACGCCCCGCTTTAAAAATGAAAAACATGAATTCTCCGGCTTCCTGAATATCATCACCGATGACGGCAGGAACGTCAACCAGGAAGTAATGATCTCCAATACGGCTTCTTCGCTGCTGGTAGATCCTTCCGCCGGCGGCCGTACGCAAAACGAGGAGTTGAAAGCGGTGAACACCACTTCCCAGACCCGCAGCATCGGCGCGGCGCTCACTGCGCAATACGGCTGGGACGACCGCTACATGCTCATGGGTACCATTCGCATGGATGGCAGCTCCCGTTTTGGCCCGCAATACCGCTACGGCTACTTTCCTTCAGTGGGCGCCCGCTGGCGTTTATCCGGAGAGAAATTCATGCAACGCTATAACAAGAAACTGGATGACCTGAGCTTCCGTGCTTCCTATGGTCTGGCAGGGCAGTCGCCCTCTATGGACTACGGTTTCTACAACCGCTATTCCACCGTGGGATGGAGTTATATGGGGGAAAGCGCTATTTATCCCTCTTCCATGGAATTACAGAACCTGCGCTGGCAAACAGTTAGCATCGGTAACCTGGGGGTAAACGCCTCCTTCCTCAAAGGCCGCTTCCGCCTGGATGCGGAGGTGTACCGCAAGCGCACGAAAGATATGTACATGCCTAACCTGCAGGTAGCTTCCCAAAATGGCTATACCGCTGTGAATATGAACGTGGGTACGATGGATAACCAGGGTTGGGAAATTGCCGTCTTCACCACCCCTTACAAGTCTAAAGACTGGACGGTCAGATTTGACCTGAACCTGGCTAAAAACGAAAATATCATCCGCAGTATCTCCGAGTTCTATCCCAGCAGCAAAGGGGATGTAACAGCGCTCGGCAGCTATATGAGCCTGCTGCAGGTGGATAATCCTTTCGGCTCCTTCTACGGCTATCGTTACAAAGGCGTTTATGCAGATAAGGAAGCGACTGTTGCCCGGGGCGAATCCGGAAAGCCTATCATCGGGCCCAACGGGGAAGTGGTGCGGATGCGGTTCAACTACCCAACGGTGGATTACGTGTTCCAGCCGGGCGACGCGATCTATGAGGACATCAACCATGATGGCAACATCAACTATATGGACGTGGTGTACCTGGGTAACAGCAACCCTAAGCTCAACGGTGGTTTCGGACCATCTGTAAACTGGAAAGGCAAAATCAACATCTCCACCTTTTTCAACTTCCGTTTGAATTACGATATCGTGAACGCCACGAAGATGAATACGACCAACATGTACCGGTTCGACAACCAGAGTACGGCCGTACTGCGCAGGTGGCGCAAAGAAGGCGATGTGACCGATATGCCGCGCGCGGTGATCGGTGGCGCCTACAACTGGCTGGGTAGCGACAGGTATGTGGAAGATGCATCGTACCTGCGTTTCAGGCAGTTTACCGTGCGCTATACGTTTGACAGCAAACAGCTGAAGAAATTGAAGATGAAGTCACTCAACGTGTACTTTACCGCGGAGAACCTCTTCACCCTTACGAAATACACCGGCCAGGACCCGGAAGTGTCGCCTATCGGATCTGATCCATTCCGCGTCGCTACCGACAACTCCATGACGCCGCCATCCAAGAACTATGTGCTCGGTTTGATGGCCAACTTTTGATCCTAAAAAAGATATGCGATATGAAGCAGTTGCTGATATATATTTCCACCATCGTTGTACTGGCAGGTACCGCATCCTGTAATAAATGGCTGGAACTGAAACCACAGGACGGCCTGGTGCGGGAAGATTTCTGGAAAACGAAAGAACAGGTGGCCGCCGCCGTTACCGGCATCTACGCCAGTATGCTGGATAATACTTCCGGCAAAACGCTCGCCATGCCGGAGTACCTCTTCGTATGGGGCGAAGCCCGGGCGGATATGGTAACGCCGGGATTCAGGATATCCGCCAATGAAACGGATATGGTCAACATGAATATCCTGCCTACAAATACTTTCGCCAATTGGAGAACATTTTACGAAACCATCAACTATTGCAATACCGTTATCAAGCTGGCGCCCAATGTGCTGAATGAGGATAACACCTTTACCCAGGATATGCTCAACCGCGCAGTGGGAGAGGCGCTTACGATCCGCGGACTGATGTACTTTTACCTGGTGCGCACCTTTGACCAGGTGCCCCTGAAACTGGAACCTACGCTGAGCGACAACGACCTGTCGTCCATGGCGAAGAGCCCATCGGAAGACATCCTGAACCAGATCGTTTCCGACCTGAAAGCGGCGGAGAACCTGCTGCCGGATAGCTATGGCAACAGCGCTGTGGATCGTGGCCGCGCTACGAAATACACTGCCTGCGCCATCCTTGCGGATACTTACCTGTGGATGGAGAAATATGCCGAGTGCGCCGCCGAATGCGATAAAGTAATTGCCTCCGGCCGGTACGGACTGGTCAGCCAGGAAAACTCGCTGTTCAATGCCTTGTTCTGGACAGGCAATTCCGTGGAGAGCATATTTGAATTGCAGTACGATGCACAAAAACTGAATCCCTTCTTTAACATCTTTGCTTCCAACTCCCGCCGCTGGGGCGCTGCCTCGCACCTCATGGAGGAAGTGTACGGCGTGGACCTGGTCAATACCATCCCGCAGAAGGATAAGCGCGGAGATGGCATGGCGCTGCGTGCGGAAGATGGCACCATCTGGAAATACATCGGCGCAAATGATGCAGGTACGGCGATGCGTACGGCCGACCAATCATTCGCGCACTGGATATTTTACCGCTATGCGGACATCCTGCTGATGAAAGCCGAAGCCATCAACCAGCTGGATCAGCCGCTGGAAGCTTCCCGTATTGTGAAAACCATCCGGGAGCGGGCTACCGCGCTCGACTTCGGCGATGCGATGGACAGCACCAGCAAATCCAGCATGGAGGACTTCATCCTGCAGGAACGCGCCAGGGAGTTTGCCTTTGAAGGCAAACGCTGGTACGACCTCGTTAGAAACGCGAAACGTAACAACTTCGCCGGGTTGCGCTACCTGATCAATGCCGCATCCAAGAGTATTCCACCGGATATGCAGCAGTCGGCCTTTGGTAAGTTAAGAGACAGGAACAGCCTTTTTATGCCGATTTACCTATACGAATTACAGACGAACAAGCTGCTCGTGCAGAATCCATTCTATAAATAATTCAACCGCACGTTATGACCAAGAAACTGTTTTACACGATGGCGCTTATTTGCGGTGTATTTGCCGCCTGCACCAAAACTACGCTCAAACAGAGTACTACGGAGGATGTGAATATAGTTGGATACCTGCGTCAGCATCCGGATTCCTTCTCCCTGTTCGAAAAAGTGCTGGTGCGCGCAGGCTACAGCGATTTCCTGAACGCCTATGGCGCCTATACCTGTTTTGTACCAACCAACAGCGCTGTGCAATTATGGCTGAGCAAGATCAAGGCCAGCAATGTAGAAGCCGCCGACATCAGTACCCTGCAGGATATGGTGAAATTCCATCTCCTCAACGATACCCTGACCACCGCTTCGTTTAAAGACGGCAAGCTGCCCGTTCCGACCATGTATGGCCAGTTCCTGGTAACAGGCGTGGCCGCGGGGGAAAGAGGTTCGAGCTACCTGATCAACCGGCAGGGCGCCGTTACCCGCTCCAACGTGCGGGTGGGCAATGGCATGATCCACGTGATAGACCAGGTGTTGGAGCCGGCTAAGCAAAGCATTGCAGAAGAGCTGGCCGCCAAACCCGAATACAGCATTTTCGTGGAAGCGATGAAAGCCACCGGTTATTATGACCTGCTCAATACCGTGAATCCGGATACCTCCAAACGCTGGATGACCGTGATTGCGGAAAGCAACAAGGCCCTGGCGGACAGCGGCATTTTCTCCTTCGCGGACCTGAAAGCACGCTACAGCCATACCGGCAACCCGGCGGGCGCCAATGATAGCCTGCACATGTATATGGCTTATCATATCCTGAGCGGGATTAAGTTTTTGGGAGATATTATTACCTCCCCATCCCACCAGACCCTGCAACCGCAGGAAGTGATCAGCACTCAACTTATAAATCAGAATGTAGTCGTAAATGAAAACGTCTTCAACGGCGTGCTCGAAAAAGGCATGACCATCGACCGCGCCGGCAGCGACAATGCCGCCACCAACGGCGTATGGCATTCCATCCAGGCGCACTACCAGGTGAAATACCGCAAGCCAACGGCAGTGTATTGGGATGTGGCCACTTTTGAAGAGATATTGAAACTCCCTGCCATCTACCGGAAATCATCCAAGGATTTTGTCAGACAAAGCGAGGCCGATCAGCCGTTGAAAGATATCACCTGGGGCTGGGGCGCACTGGCCGGCACCAATGTGCTGACCTACTACTACGGGCCTACCGTGAGCATCGGGCAGTACTGCAATTACCAGGATGCGATCAAAATGCCGCTGGGATTACCGAACCGCCCTACCTACCTGGAGCTGCGCACGCCGCCGATCGTAAAAGGAAAGTATAAGATCTGGATTTGCTACTCCGCGCGTAACCAGTCTACCAGCTCCCAACAGCTCTGCGAAGTATATGTGAACGGCACGCTCATGCCGCGCACGTTCAACTTCGTTGTAAAACGCCCGACAGGCACCGCTGCCGAGCTGGAAGCGATCGGTTACAAACAGTACACTGAAAACAGCGCATCGCAGATGGTGGGCAGGCTGGTAGGAACCTATGAGTTCACCACCACCGACCGCCAGGTCATCCGCATCAATCCGATCAACGGTACGCAAAACGATAACTACCTGGATATGATCCACTTTATCCCGGTGGATGAAAACCAGATATTCCCAAGGTTCAAGCCAGACGGTACCCAAATATTCCAATAAAAAAGAAATTATGATGTCATATAAGACGATCGCATATACCTTACTCCCTTTACTATGCTGTGCAGTACTGCTGCAAAGCTGTAAAAAATGGGAAGACAGCATCACGGTCAACGACCCTGCGCTGAAACAAACCCTGATGGAGCGCATCGCTGCGGAGCCTTCCACCAGTAAGTTTGCCGAGCTGGTGAAAAAATCAGGGCTGGACACAGTACTTACTTCTTCCAAAGTGTACACAGTGTTTGCGCCGGATAACGACGCCGTTGCCAAACTGGATGCCGGCGTGGCAAATGATCCCGCAAAGCTGAAACAATTTGTTTCCAACTACATCACCTTGCAGGCCTGGAACAGCAAGGCGGAAGATACCGCTTCCACCTACCTGCAAATGCTGAATGGAAAATATCACCTGCTGCATGCCGCGGTAATGGGTAACGCTGCCATCACCAGCGCCAACAAACCGGCTAAAAACGGCGTGTACCACGTAATCAGCAGCCTGCTGCCCGTGGCGGATAACTGCTGGGAAACCATCGCCGGCAACAGCAGCATCCCGGCGGAACAGAAAGCCTACATGCTGTCCCTTTTCAGGAATGTATTTGATCCTACCAATGCCGTGCAGATAGGGGTGGACCCTAATACCGGCAAGCCTATTTACAAGCCCGGTACGGATTCTATCAATACCAACCTCTTCTGGCAGCGCGTGTACGACCTGCGGGATGAGTCCAAACGCTTTGCCGTATTCATCCTCGAAGATGCGGCCTGGCAGGCGGCCACGCAATCCTACTACCCTTACTTCGTCACCGGCGGTATGGATACCACCGCTTCGCTGGCCAAATGGGAAGTGCTGAAGGACCTGGCGGCGGAAGGCGTCTATACGGCGGATAACATTCCCGATACCGTGCTGTCCAAATTTAAAGTGAAGATACCCGTAGAAGGCGCGCAGATTAAGAAGACGATTGCTGCCAGTAACGGTACCATTTTCATAATGGGCAAAGTGGATATCTCCCCGAAAAATAAATTCAAACAGTGGTATATAGAAGCGGAAAACTACAGCTTCGCCAGCAACAACAAGACCGGCAATACTTACTTCCGCGACAGGCTGACGCCGGCCGGCGTGCCTTTTAAAGATGTGCTGGTATATAACCATGGCATCAGTGGTTTCAATCTTGGCTACCGTATTACCAATGTGCCCAGCATGAAATACAAAGCCTACTGGGTGGCGGTAAACGACTGGATGACGACCAACTTTACCCAGAAGCTGGGGATAGACAGCGCTACCAGTACCGTGCTGCCGTACATTACCGTAACGCCTAATAATTATTCGGAAGTGTACCTCGGCGAGTTTACGGTGGACCGCTATAAAGCCGCCATGAGCATCTTCCTTACAGCGGCCGCGAATACCACCGCCACCACTAATCCGGTGGTATGTGATTATATCAGGATTGAACCTTCATTCAATTAATTATGCAGCAGAAATATAAATACAACGGCATAAAACTATTATGTGGCGCGGCTTTGCTGCTGATCACTGTCACTGCGGCTGCACAGTCGGCCGCGGATAACACCGCCAAAAAACAACAAGCTACCGGTAAGCATAACCAGACGGTTTCCGGCAGGATACTCGATGCCGCCACCGGCAAACCCGCGATAGGCGTGCACGTATCCGTGCAGGATTTTTCTGCCGCGATTACCGATACCGCCGGTAAGTATAAAGTGGAGGTTCCTTCCTACGATGCTACCATCCTCGTGGATGGAGAAGGTTACGCGCCCCGGATGATTGCCCTGAAAGGCAGGAAGAAGGTGGATGTACGATTGATGGATGCCTCTCACAGCGGCTACCAGGAAAGTATGGTCATGCCGGTAAATATTATTCCGCAGCGGGATATCACTTCCGCCGCGCAGCAATACAACGTGGACGGCTGGCAACAAAACGCCGCGTTACCAGATGAACTACTGCAGGGCCGGATCGCTGGTCTCAACGGCATAAGGCGCTCGGGCACTCCCGGCGCTGGCGCTACCCTGTTCCTCCGCGGCATTAACTCTCTCTATGCCACAAATAAACCGCTGGTAGTAGTAGATAACATGATATTTGATACGAACGACTATGGCGAAAGCGTTATTGCCAACTACTATACCAATCCCTTATCACTGATTGATGTAAAGGATATCGACAACATCACCGTACTGAAAGACGCATCGTCTGTCTACGGTACCAAAGGCGCTAACGGCGCCATCATCATCACTACCTCCCGTGCGGCCGATAAAGCGACGCATATCGATTTTGGCGCGTATGGCGGTTTTGTAATGGCGCCTAAAGGGCTGCCGGTGATGGGCGCATCCGACTACCGCAATTACCTGAGCGGTATCCTGCAATCCAAAGGACTGACCCCGGAACAACTGGCGGCGCAGCCTTTTATGAATGATGACCGTTTCGCGCCGGGTTATGCGCGCTATCATAACAGTACCGACTGGCAGGATAAAGTGCTGGACAATGGTTTCGCCAATAACTTCTTCCTGAAGGTGACCGGTGGGGATAACATTGCCACCTACGGCCTCAGTATGGGTTATATGAAAAACCAGGGTATCATTAAGGGTACGGACCTGAGCAGGTATAATACCCGCTTCAACGCTAACTTTAACTTTACCCAGCGGTTTACCGGTTACGCCAACCTCTCTTTTGCATATAACCAGCAACAACTGAAGGATCAGGGCATTGCGGACAGAACTTCCCCACTGTTCCTCGCCCGTATTAAATCCCCTTTCCTGCAGGACCACGAAGTGAATGACGCCGGCGTACAAAGTCCGAACCTGGCGGATGTGGATATCCTGGGCGTAGGCAACCCTACCGCGGTGATTGAGAAAATGATAGGGGCCAATATTTACTACCGCTTCCAGGGTAGCTTCGGGTTTAAATATGAACTGGGCAAGAACTGGAACCTGAATACCAATGTGGGTATCGTGTTGGATAAGGTGAGAGAGAATATGTTCGTGCCGGGCATAGGCATCGTAAAGGATACTTTATCCAACGCCATTGCCGAAAACCGCATGGGCACACAGGTGAAGCGGATGTTCACTTTCTTTAACGATACCTGGGCCGAATACAGCAAGCGCTTCAACGCAGATCATAAAATCTATGTACGCGGCGGCGTGCGCACGCAAACCAACAAGGCCGAACAGGATTATGCCCTGGGCTTTAACTCCGCTACGGACGACCTCACCAGTGTGCAGAACGGCGTGCCTGCCCTGCGCCAGATCGGCGGCGGCATGGGCAGGTGGAACTGGATCAATACCTACCTGAGTTCTGACTACGGCTTCCGCGAAAAACTGTTCCTCTCGCTCAACGTAGCCATGGACGGCTCCAGCCGCTTTGGCAAGCAAGCGAAGGAAGGGCTGACCTTCAACGGCAGCAAGTTCCCCGTAATGCCTTCCATTGGCGGGGCCTGGCTGGTGTCCTCTGAAAATTTCATGGCTAGTTCCGGCATCGATCTGCTGAAACTGCGTGCATCCTACAGCGTTACCGGCAACGATGATATCGGCAACTACACCGCCCGGCAGACGTATGTTACCCAAAACCTCCTTGGCCTGCAGGGGCTGGTGCGCAAAGGCATCGCCAACCCGGAACTGCAATGGGAAACATCCGTGAAGCTGAATGGCGGTATCGATGTGGCCATCTTCAACGAGCGCCTCTCCCTCAGTGTGGACGCCTATAAATCCGAAACCAAAAATATGCTGGTGTATGAAGAAGTACAGGCAGCGGGCGGTTTCGAGCAAATGCTGACCAACGCCGGCCGTATGAAAAACACAGGGGTGGACCTCTCCCTGAATGCCCGCATCGTGGATAAAGCGAATCTGAAATGGGACCTGGGCGTGAATGTGAGCAAGTATAAAAACACAGTGATCTCCGTACCTGGCGGCTCCTTCACGACCGATTATGCAGGCGCCACTATCCTGACTGCCAACGGCCAGCCGGCAAACCTGTTCTATGGTTATAAAACGCAGGGCGTTTATGCGACCAGCGCCGACGCCGCCAAAGAGCAGCTGTACGCCAAACAGACCGATGGTAGCCTGCGCGCGTTCCAGGCCGGGGATATCCACTTTGTAAATATGAACGGGGATAACCTCATCAGCGCGGACGACCGCACCGTCATCGGCGATCCGAACCCGGATTACGTAGGCGGTATCAGCAACCGCGTGAGCTGGAAACGTTTTGAACTGAATGCGCTCATCACCTTCTCCCAGGGCAACGATGTGTTCAACTATACCCGCTACCGGCTGGAGTCTATGTCTGACGCGAGCAACCAGCTGGAAAGCGTGAACAACCGCTGGCAGTATGAAGGGCAGCAAACGAAAATGCCGAGAGCTACCTGGGGCGATCCGGTGGGCAACAGCCGCTTCAGCGACCGCTGGATCGAAGACGGTTCCTACCTCCGCCTGCGCTCCGTATCCCTGCAATACTACTTCCCGGTGAACCGTAAAGTGATTAAAAATGCGGCTATCTACCTGATCGGTAACAACCTCGTTACCCTCACCAAATACCAGGGATACGATCCCGAGTTCAGCAGCAGCAACAGTCCGCTGGCGCAAGGCATCGATACCGGGCTGGACCCGATCAGCCGCAATGTGACACTGGGAATTCGTATAGGCCTCTAGGTTATTAACAATTTTGAAACGATTAGCATGAAAAAGCTCACCATATTATTCTTATCTGCAGCCGCTTTCTGTACCGTCCTTTCTTCCTGCAAGAAAATGCTGGATGTAATGCCGGGGGACGAACTGGACCAGTCGCAGATGTACCGCAACGTATATGATGCGGATGCAGCTGTAATCGGCATCTATGGCAAGTTCCAGGGCCTGGCCGAAAGGTATGTACTGCTGAATGAACTGCGTGCGGATATGCTGAATTATACCGACCATGCAGATGAATATCTGCGCCAGCTCAGTAACCACACCGTAACGGCGGATAACCCTTATGCCAGTCCGCGGCCTTTTTACGAAGTGATCCTGAACTGTAATGACGTGTTGAAAAATTTCGACGTGATGCTGAAAGACAAGAAGATGAAGGAGTCGGAATACGCGGTGCGCTACGCGGACATCACCTGCCTGCGCAGCTTCCTATACCTGCAGCTCGGCATCCACTACGGGGAAATTCCCTATGTGACCGGCGCGCTGGAATCCGTAGAAGAAGTGAAAGACGCGAAAAGATTTCCGAAGCTTAGCTTCGATGCGCTGCTGGATACGCTGATCCGCACCACGGAAGCGCTGACCTATAAAGATGAATATCCTGCAGGCGCTTCGCCGAATATCACGGTAGACGGCTATCCTACGGGCAAGTGGTTCATTAATAAAAAAGTTTTGCTGGGCGACCTGAACCTCTGGAAAGGCAACTACGTACAGGCGGCAACGTGGTACCGCCAGGTGATGGAAACGGCTGCCAACAACTCCAACGACGCTACCATGCTCACGATGTACAAAGTAGGCTGGGACTCCAACGGGGATGTAGACCATTACATCAGTTACAGCCGCGGTGGCGATGCCACTTCGCTGGTATGGAACACCCAATGGCGCATCATGTATGAACAGGCCGCCAATACCAAAGGTTATGAAAGGGAATGGGTATGGGCTATCCCGTTTGATTCCAGGTTCAAGCCGGAGAATCCTTTCGTGAAGCTCTTCAGCCCTATTGGCGGGCAATACCTGGTGAAGCCAAGCCAGGAGGCGTTCGACAACTGGAACAGCCAGCAGCAGCTGCCTAACAGCTCCGCGCCGGCCATGCCAGGCCTGCCTTACGACGCCCGCGGTATCCTGACCTGCCAGAACATCAACGGCCAGCCGGTAGTCATGAAATATTTGTACAACTATCTCAACTGGTCTACCATGTTGCCGGTGGATGTGCTGAAGAGAACCAGCACCTGGTTCCTCTTTAAGCAAACGCACCTGCATATGCGCTTTGCGGAAGCCGCCAACCGCGCCGGTAAGCACTTACTGGCATGGGGGCTGTTCAACAACGGTATCGCCGGCGCTTACCCTGCGCCTACTTCCGATGTAACCAATTATCATAACACTTTATTTGAACCATATCCTTTCAATTTTGATGCAAGGAACAGCGGCAACTCCGGTATTCCTTACTATCGCGCGCCATGGTACCGCAACATCGGTATCCGCAGAAGGGCCAACCTGCAAAACTATGCGGTGGCGGCGGGTGCGGACAGTACCTTGTCGATCGAAAACGGGCTGATCAACGAAACGGCGCTGGAAGACGCCTATGAAGGCACCCGCTGGCCGGATCTGTTACGCATCGCCCTGCGCAGGAATGATCCATCGTTCCTGGCGGATAAAATTTACCGGAAACTGAAGAAGGACAACGTTCCCGGGGCAGAAGCAGCAAGGGCTAAGCTGATGGATAAGTCAGGCTGGTACCTGCCATTCAAATTCTGATTTTTATCGATTCCCACAGCAAACAAGCAGCAGAGTAATTTGCTGCTTTTGCTGCTTTTATCAAGGGGAAATTATGCTCATGTTTTTATATTTTGTTGAGATGAAGAAAAAAGTATTACAGGTGGCTGCGTTACTGGTTTGTAGCTACGCGGCGCAAGCCCAGGTACAATGGCCTGCCATTACGCAAACGGCGAAACCATGGACCCGCTGGTGGTGGGAAGGAAGCGCGGTAGACTCCGCGGGGCTGACCGCAGCGATGGAGCAATATGCAAAAGCAGGATTAGGCGGACTGGAAATCACACCCATCTACGGGGTAAAAGGAACGGAAGCGAAATTCAGACCTTTCCTTACCCCTTCCTGGATGACGATGCTGGAATACACGCTCAGCGAGGCTACGCGGCTGAAGCTGGGAATCGATATGGCTACCGGTACGGGATGGCCCTTCGGCGGCCCCTGGGTGACCAATGAGGATGCCAGCAAATACATCGCTTACAAAAAAATCGAATTAAAGAAAGGAACTACCCTCACGGATAAACTGGAATTCATACAGGAGCCTATCCTGCGCAGCGCCAATCCCAAACCGCTGCCGCCGGATACCAAAGTGCTGGAACCCATTAGCGCCAACAAGAACCTGCAGGAGCTGGCCATCGACCAGGTGAGGTTTAAAAAGCCGCTGCCGCTGGTTTCCGTACTGGCGTACGACAGCAAGGGCAACATGACGGACGTAACCCGCTATGTTACTCCTGACGGCAGCCTGAACTGGAAGGCGCCCGAAGATGTGACCCTCTATGCGCTCTTTATGGGATGGCATGGTAAAATGGTGGAAAGGGCCGCGCCGGGCGGCGAAGGGCTGGCTATCGACCACTTCAGCCTGCCGGCGTTGCAACACTACCTCGCCAGGTTTGACGAAGCGTTTAAAGGCCGGAATACCGCTACGCTGCGCAGTTACTTCAACGATTCCTACGAAGTGGACGACGCGCGCGGACAAGCTAACTGGACGCCGGAGTTTTTCAAGGAGTTCCAGCGCCTGCGGGGCTACGACCTCCGTACCGTAATACCCTTGCTGCTGGCGAAAGACAACAGCGAGGCGCACCTGCGCGTACTGTACGATTACCGCATGACCATCTCCGACCTGCTGCTGGAAAAATTCACGCAGCCCTGGCATAACTGGGCCAAAGCCCAGGGGAAGCTGATCCGCAACCAAAGCCATGGCTCGCCTTCCAATATTTTTGACCTGTACGAAACGGTGGACATCCCGGAAACGGAAGGCACGGAAATTTTACGTTTTAAATTTGCCTCCTCTGCCGCACACGTGAGCGGTAAACCATTTGCGAGCGCGGAAGCAGCTACCTGGTTAGGCGAACATTTCAAATCCACCCTGGGCGATGTAAAGCAAGCCGTGGATAAGTACTTCCTCGGCGGTGTGAACCACATTTTCTACCATGGCACCAACTACTCCCCGCAAAATGAACCATACCCCGGCTGGCTGTTCTACGCCGCCGTACACTTCACGCCGGCTAACTCCTTCTGGAAGGACTTCCCCGCGCTGAACGAATACGTAGCGCGGTGCCAGAGCTTTTTACAGGCCGGCCGCAGCGATAACGACGTGCTGCTGTATTTTCCGTTTCACGACCGCAACATGCAACCCGGCAGGGATATGCTGCACCACTTCGATGGCATGGAAGGCTTCTCCGGTACTTACTTTGAAGCCGTGGCAGAAGAGATGCTGAAGGAAGGCTGGACTTTCGACATGGTGTCTGACAGGCAGCTGCTCGAAAGCAAAGCAGCCGACGGAAAAGTGCAGATGCCGGGCGGTAAATACAAAGCCATCCTGCTGGCGGATGTGAAATACCTGCCGCTGGAAACCTTACAAAAACTAAATGACCTCGCCAAAGCAGGCGTGAAAATACTCTTCTACGAAAACCTGCCGGCAGATGTAACCGGTTATCATAACCTGGAACAAAACCGCGCCGCATTTCATAAGACACTGGCGGAAATCAGCGCCAATCACAACTCTGCGCTGAACAACCACCTGAGCGAATTGATGCGCGCCGCCGGTATCGAAAAAGAAGAAATGAATGGCCTCAGCTTCGAGCGCCGCCGCTGGGAGAAAGGCCGTACCTACTTCATCGCCAACACTACCGGGAAAGAAATTTCCACTTATATCACTCTTTCCGAGCCGTTTGCATCGGTAGTGCAATACAGCCCGATGACGCAGGAAGCCGGCGCAGCGCATACCATGGGCAGAAAAGTCTATATGCACCTGAAAGCAGGGGAGAGCTGCATCCTGCAAACTTCTTCTCAAAAAACTACAGCGCCGGCATATCCGTACATGGTGGCCGCCGGCCAGCCGCAGGAGATTACAGGCGACTGGCAGCTGCAGTTCCTGCAAGGAGGTCCTGAAATTCCGCAGGGCACTTTCACTACCAAAACCGGCTCCTGGACTGATTTACAGGTAGCGCATGCCAGCGAATTCTCCGGCACGGCCGCCTATACGATCCGTATCAAAAAGCCAAAGCAAAAAGCGGATGCCTATGCACTCGACCTGGGTAAGGTAGGCGAGAGCGCGGAAGTATTCCTGAACGGCAAAAGGCTGGCAACCCTGCTGGGACCGGATTACAGCGTAATGATCCCTGCCGGCGCGCTCCGGGAGGATAATGAACTGCGCATCCTCGTCACCAATGGCATGGCCAACCGCATGATTGCGCTGGAAAAGAAAGGTGTGCAATGGAAGAAGTTTTATAACATCAATATGCCGGCCAGGCTTGCTGAAAACCGCGGCGCGGACGGACTGTTCACCACCAAAGGCTGGCAGCCGTTCCCTTCCGGGTTGTTAGGTAAAGTAACGCTGACGCCTCAACGAAAACTGGTAGATTTTAAGACCGATAAATCGCAACAATGATGACACGTAAACTGGCAGTACTGCTGGGAATGCTGCTGAGCGGGCAAGCCTATGCGCAATCCACGTTGATCCAATACCTCTCCGGCAGGGATAACAATACCACGGTGCAATGGGATTTCTATTGCACCGGCGGCCGCAACAGCGGGGAGTGGACGAAGATAGCCGTGCCCTCCTGCTGGGAGCAGCAGGGCTTTGGCAGCTACAACTACGGCAGGGATTATAAAACCTACGGAAAAAATTTCCGCTTTGCGGACGAGCAGGGCTTATATAAACATACCTTCCAGGCGCCCGCTGCCTGGAAAGGCCAAACGGTGAATATCGTTTTTGATGGCGTGATGACAGATGCGGAAGTGAAGATAAACGGCACGCCTGCCGGAGCTATCCACCAGGGCAGCTTTTACCGCTTCCGTTACAACATCTCTTCGTTATTGAAATACGGCGGGGCTAATACGCTGGAAGTAAAAGTGAGCAAGATGTCTGCCGATGCGTCCGTGAATAACGCGGAGCGCCTGGCGGACTACTGGATCTTTGGCGGCATATTCAGGCCCGTATTCCTGGAAGTACTGCCGGCCACTCACATCCGGCAGGTAGCGGTAGACGCTAAAGCCAATGGCAGCCTGCGTTTGAAGGTGGAGCTGACCGGTGTAAAGCCCGGCGATGTGTTGCTGACTACTGTTACAGATAAAACAGGAAAGAAGGTAGGGGAAATAAAAGGCTCCGCATCCGCCGAAACCTTACTGGAAGGGAATATCAGCAACCCTGCCACCTGGAGCGCGGAAACGCCGGCGCTGTATAAATACACCCTGCAGCTGCTGCGTGGCGGCAAAACCCTGCATACCGTATCAGAAAAATTTGGTTTCAGGACGATCGAAATACGCCGCCAGGATGGCATCTACGTGAATGGCGTGAAGGTGAAGATGAAAGGCATCAACCGCCATTGCTTCTGGCCGGAAACCGGCCGTACGCTGAACGACAGCATCCAGTTACAGGATGCCCTGCTGATCAGGGAGATGAACATGAACGCCGTGCGTTGCTCGCATTACCCGCCGGATAAGCGTTTCCTGGAGTACTGCGATAGCCTGGGTATTTACGTGATTGATGAACTGGCAGGCTGGCAAAAGGCTTACAGCACGAAGGCGGGCGAGCCGCTGGTGAAGGAAATGGTAGAGAGGGACGTCAACCATCCGAGCATTATTTTTTGGAGCAACGGTAACGAAGGTGGGCACAACAAGGACCTGGATGACGACTTCGGAAAATACGACCTCTCCAACCGCCCCGTTATACATGCGCATCACCGCCCGGGCAACCAGTTTAACGGCATCGACTGCAACCACTACGAAGATTATTACAGCACAAAAAAGATCCTGGAAGATACCAGCATTTACATGCCAACGGAGTTCCTGCATGCGCAGGACGATGGCGGCGGCGCTGCAGCCCTGAAAGAATTCTGGGACCTGCACTGGAACGCCAAACTGGGCGCGGGCGGCTTCATCTGGGCGATGCTGGATGAAGGCGTGGTACGCAGGGATCAACAGAATATCATTGACGTAAACGGCATTAACGCGCCGGACGGCCTGCTGGGCCCGCACCGCGAAAAGGAAGGCGGGTTCTGGGCTGCGCGGGAAATTTATTCTCCCGTGAAAATAGATATGCAGCAGCTCCCTGCCGATTTTTCAGGGGAGATACCGGTGGAAAACCGCTATCATTTCACGAACCTGAATAAGTGCAGCTACAAATGGGAACTGCGTAATTACCGCAAGCCCTTTGACGCGCAGAGCGGCTACCTGACTATGAAAACAGGTGTGGCTGCTCCGCCGGATGTAGCACCGGTGGCCAAAGGCAGCATACGCCTGGCATTGCCGGCGGATTGGAAAAATTACGACGCCCTGAGCCTCACCGCTACGGATCCTTCCGGGCATGAGTTATACACCTGGGTATGGCATGTGAAGCCCGCCGCTGCGTTGGTGAAGGACCTCACCGGTACTGCCACAGGCGCAGGCGCTATTACGACTACGGATAGCAGCGTCACCCTCACCGGTGGGCAGGTGACGGTTACTTTCGACCGGGGAACCGGTATGATCAAAAGCGTGCGCAATGCCGCAGCGGACCCCCTGTCGTTCAGCGGCGGCCCGGTGTTTACTTCCGGCAAAGCCACTGCGGAAGATATGCAGCTATCGGGCGATACCGTTGTGTTTCACTACAACGGCGATATGAAGGAAGTGAAATGGTATATGGACAATAACGGCTGGCTGCGCATGGAGTACAACTGGGAATTGAAGCGCGACGCGCCTTTTGCGGGCGTGAGCTTCAACTATCCGGAGCAATACATGCTCAGCGCGAAATGGCTGGGCAAAGGCCCTTACCGCGTGTGGAAGAACAGGCTGCAGGGTGTGACGCTCAACGTTTGGGAGAATGCTTATAACAACGCTTCCGCAGGTTCCGCCCCCTGGCAGTTCCCGGAGTTTAAGGGGTATTTTTCCGATGTGGTATGGATGGAGTTTAACACGGTGCAGGGTAAGTTTTATGCCGGCACTTCCGACCCCGGGTTGTATGTGCGCTTGTTCGACTTCTACGGCGTGAAGGATGTGAAACCTAATCCTGGACTGCCTCCCGGCGATATTTCCTTTTTGGAAACCATTCCGCCGGTGGGTACCAAACTGGCCTTCAACATTACGAACGGTACCGCTGCACTTGGCCCGGCCAGTGAGTTGAACCATCCAACGGGCATGCATACACGTACTTTATTTTTCTATTTCGGACTGCCTAAATCAACAGAGAAGGCGCAACAGTTCAACAGACCGAAGGTAAACGAGTTATTATGAGAACCTATATGATCGCGCTTTTGCTGGGTATGGCTTACGCCGCCCAGGCGCAGCGTATCAATCGCCACGAAGTAGTCAGCCGCCACAACGTGGAGGTACGGCAGATAGACAGCTTGTCGTCGCTGTCAGTAGGCAACGGCCGCTTTGCGTTTACCGTGGATGCTACCGGCATGCAGACGTTTCCTGCGCTGTACGCCGGTGGCGTGCCGCTGGGGACGCAGTCGGAATGGGGCTGGCACAGCTTCCCCAATACCAACCAATACAAATTTGAGGAAACCTTAAAAAGCTATCATTTGCAGGGCCAGGACCGGCCGTATTCCGTACAGGTGAAATCTCCCGAGCGCAGTAAGGAGGCGGTGGAATACTTCCGCGTAAATCCTCACCGGCTGCAGCTCGGGAGCGTAGGGCTGGAAATCTTGCTGCAAAACAGGCAGGTGGCTACGGCGGCGGATATCAAAAATATCCGTCAGCAGCTGGACCTCTATACAGGAATTATTACGAGTCGCTTCACGGTGGAAGGCACGCCGGTGGAGGTTATCACCAGTTGCCACCAATCCGGCGATGCCGTTGGGTTCCGAGTGAAATCGCCCCTGGTGGCCGCCGGCAGGCTGAAAGTACTGGTGCGTGTGGCAGCGCCCACCGGCGGATGGAAAGATGTGAATGATAACTTCAAAGGCTATACGAAATTAACTACCGCGTTAAATGGTAGCACGATAGCTTGTACAGCGGACACCAATAAATGGTTTATAAATATAGGGGGAGAAACTAAGGTCGCCCGGGCAGGGGACAACGTTTATGCGGTAACACCCGCGCGGCCTGCTGCCTTTGCATTCGTGGTATCCTTTATGCCCCAGCCCTCATTTAAACGCTTATCAGCAGCAGCCGTGGAAGAGAGCAGTGCCGCCGGTTGGAAAGCGTTCTGGGAAAGCGGCGCCGCGGTTGATTTTGCCGGCAGTACGGACCCCCGTGCGAAGGAAATAGAGCGCAGGGTGGTGTTATCCCAATACCTGACCAGGCTGCAATGCGCCGGTAATTTTCCGCCGCAGGAAACGGGGCTTACCTATAACAGCTGGTACGGCAAACCTCACCTGGAAATGCACTGGTGGCATGCCGTGCATTTTGCGTTGTGGGGCCGGCCGGAGCTGATGGAAAAAAGCCTGGACTGGTACCGTACGGTATCTGCCAAGGCGGAGCAGCTGGCGCAACGGCAGCATTACAGCGGCCTGCGCTGGCAGAAGATGGTGGACCACAGCGGGGATGAATCGCCTTCCTCCGTAGGGGCGTTCCTGTTATGGCAGCAGCCGCACTTTATATACATGACGGAGTTGTTGTACAGGAGCCGCCAGGAGTCCCCTGCGGTGATCAAAAAATATGCGGACCTGGTGTTTAAAACCGCGGAGTTCATGGCTGATTATGCAAGCTACGATTCCGTCAGGCGCCGTTACAACCTGGGACCGGGCCTGATCCCTGCGCAGGAATGTTTTGATCCGTTACAAACTTATAATCCTACCTACGAACTGGCCTATTGGCATTGGGCATTGCAAACCGCGCAACAGTGGCGGGAAAGAGCCGGCTTGCCGCGGGTAGCCAAATGGGATGCCGTTTGCGCCGGGCTGGCTCCCTTGCCGGTGCTGAACGGCGTGTATTTGCCGGCAGAAAGCAACCCGGACGGCTATACGAATAGCCGTTACCTCGGGGATCATCCGGCGGTATTGGGCGCCTATGCCAGCATCCCCGGCAGTCCGGCCTTGGATACCGCTACCATGCTGCGTACTTTGCAGCTGGTATGGGATAAGTGGAGATGGGAAGATACCTGGGGCTGGGATTTCCCCCTCACGGCCATGGCGGCCACGCGCCTCCACCAGCCGGAGCTGGCGGTGCAGGCGTTGTTAAAACCGATCCGGACCAACACCTACCTGGTGAATGGGCACAA
Organism: Chitinophaga sp. CB10; assembly: GCA_001870995.2. Classification (GTDB taxonomy): domain Bacteria; phylum Bacteroidota; class Bacteroidia; order Chitinophagales; family Chitinophagaceae; genus Chitinophaga. The sequence continues at coordinate 95,158 of MLAV02000020.1, read as the reverse complement.
TTTCCAGGACGAGCGCCTGACTATCTACCTGCCGGGCAACGGCGGACTGCTGAGCGCCGTGGCCATGATGTGCGCCGGCACGGCGGCGGATCCTGCGCTGAAGAGCGGATTCCCGGATAATGGACAATGGAAGGTGAAGTACGAAGGCTTCACGAAGATATTTTAACCAGCGCGAAGCAGTTATTGCACAACGGAAAGCGACATGCGAAAGATAATATTAATAGCGGCGGGCTGCTGCCTGCTGGCGGCCACTGCGGCGGCGCAGCGCGAAATGCGTTACCTGCCGCAGCAGGGCGATTTTGTAATCCATAACGGCACACTGAAGTACAATCGCGCCTTGTATGGCGGCAATTCCGGCTTCCGCGTGGAAGCGGGGGACCAGCCCGTGTTTGCACTGTACCTGCCCGGCATGGGCGGCAACCTGCGGTTTGCCATCAAAAGCGGCGGCAACATCAAATGGCTGCAGGACGCTAAGGACATTACTGCCCGCTACGGGCAGGGCGCTATGCGGTACGAAATCAGGGATCCGCTGTTAGGCAACGGCAGGCTTACGCTTACCGTTATGGCGCTGTACAGGGCGGAAGGGTTGATTGCGCGGTTCAACGCGCAGCAGCTGCCGGGAGGCGTCACGCTGTACTGCGTGTATGGCGGCGCCAGCGGAAAAAAGTTTAGCCGGGATGGGGACATCGGGGCGGACTCGCCCAACCTGTTTGACCTGCATGAAGCCAATTGCGCCGGTAATACCTATGCGCTGACGGGGAAGGAACAGTTCCGGCTGCAACTCCCGAATGGGAAGTACATTTCCGGCGTATTCCCGCGGGGCGCTACCTTAGGGATCGGTGAAGCAACGGGTTTACAGGAGGCGGCGCAGATCCCTGCGGCACTGTCACAACCGGCACACCGCGCCGCTATACTGGTTAGTCAACTTACGCTCGTTAACGGCGTCACTGATTTTTCTCTCCAAACAGGAGAAAACCCCCTGGACTTAGCCGGCCTGTTTGACGACACCAAAGCAGCGGCCGGCAACATGGCCAACCGGATCAGGGTGAATACCCCGGATTCCTGTATCAATAACCTGGGCGGCGCGCTGGCGCTCGCCGCGGACGCGGTATGGGAAAGCCCGACCTTCCTGCATGGCGCTGTTGCCTGGCGCATGCGGCTCAACGCCTGGCGCGGCGCATACCTCGGCGATGTGCTGGGCTGGCACGACCGCGCGCGGGAACATTTTTCCAGCTATGCCAAAAGCCAGGTTACCACCCCGCCCGTGCTGGGAGTGGTGGCGGATACGGCGCTGCATCTGGCCCGGCAGCTGGAAAAGATCGGCACGGCAATGTTCAGTGATGGGTATATATGCAGGAATCCTAACGGAGATATCCGCGCGCACCACTACGATATGAACCTCGTGTTCATTGACCAGCTGCTGCGGCATTTCAACTGGACGGGCGATACAGCCTATGTGAAGGAAATGTGGCCGGTGATCAAACGCCACCTGGCCTGGGAAAAAAGAAATTTCGATGCCGATGGGGACGGCCTCTATGATGCCTATGCCTGCATCTGGGCCAGCGACGCCCTGCAATACAGCGGCGGCGGCGTTACGCATTCCTCTGCTTATAACTACTACTCCAATGCTACCGCGGCCAGGCTGGCGAAGCTGATTGGTGAAGATGCCCGGCCTTACGAAAAAGAGGCGGCGCATATCCTGAACGCCATGCAGCAACAGCTGTGGATGGCGGATAAAGGCTGGTTTGCGGAGTATAAAGATAAAATGGGAAAGCAGCTGCTGCATCCCAACGCTGCGTTGTGGACGGTGTATCATGCGCTGGACTCCAAGGTGGCGGATCCTTTCCAGGCATACTCCTGCCTGCGTTATATTGACGAATACATTCCGCATATCCCCATCGCTAAAGATATGTACCTGCTCAGCACTACTAACTGGCAACCCTATACGTGGTCGCTCAACAACGTAGCGCTGGCGGAAAACCTGCACACGGCCCTCGCTTACTGGCAGGGCGGCAATCCTGAAGAGGCGTACCGCCTCTGGCGCAGCGCGCTGGTGGAGAGTATGTTCATGGGCTCTTCCCCCGGCAACTTTGAACAGCTGGCAAAGGAAGATGCCATCCGCGGGGAACTCTACCGTGATTTTGCGGACCCTGTAGCCATGGCCGCCCGCTCCCTGGTGGAAGGGCTCTTCGGCATACAGCCGGATGCGCTGAATGGTAAGCTCCTGTTGCAGCCCGGGTTTCCTGCGGGGTGGGACCATGCTTCCATTCAAACGCCGGATATAACGTTTACGTACAAACGAAATAAACATACCGCCACTTACCGGGTGCAGCCTGCTTTCAGGAAGCGCCTGCAGGTGAGCATGCAGCTGCCGGTCAGCGCTACAGACGGTATCGTGGTGAAGGTAAATGGCAAGCCGGCGGCTTATAAACCCCTGCAGGATGCAATGGGCGGCCCGGCGATTACGATCGCTTTGCCGATAGCTGCAGCGTATGAAGTAGTGGTGACTACCCCGCCCAATGGCTTGACAGACAAGCTTCCGGTAATCGAAAAGAAAGAGATGGAACTGGTGAGCTTTGCGAAATATGAACAAAATGGCTTCTCCTGGTGGGTAGCCAATCACAAGCCCCGCAAGGCGGTGGCGGTGAGCAATGCCGGCGAATTCGGTACGCAATACGAGGCGGTGCCGCTGGCAAAATATTTTAACAGCAAGGTGACGGACATCTTTCAGCAGCAATATTTAAGTCCGCGCCCGGCCGTGCCCACCTTGCAATTACCTGTACAAGGTATTGGCAACTGGTGTTATCCGCTGGCTACAGCCGTGATTGACGACAGTGGCCTGAGAGCCGCTGCCGGCGCGGCCAGTGAAGTGCGTAATACTGCCGGCGTACCGTTTCAAACGCCGGGTGATTCGTCGGCCAAAAATATCGTATATACGTCCCTGTGGGATAATTACCCGGACAGCGTTACTATTCCGCTTTCCGGTAAGGCCAAAGGCGCATGGCTGCTGATGGCCGGCTCTACCAACGCCATGCAGAGCCGGATGACCAACGGTTTTGTAAAAGTGGTCTATACGGACGGCAGCAGCGATACGCTGCTGCTGCGTAATCCGCAAAACTGGTGGCCGATTGAGCAGGACCTCCTCAACGACGGCAAAGCCTTCACCACCGATGCCCCTGTGCCGGAAAGGCTTTACCTGAAGCAGGGCAGGTTTGCCCATGGGTTGGAACGCTATGCCTCTATCAAAGGTTTTTCCACCAGGGCGGTAGACGGCGGTGCGGCCACTGTGCTGCCAATGCCGTTGCGGCCGGATAAAACGCTGGCGGCACTGAGCATACACACAGCGGCCAACGATGTGGTAATAGGACTGATGTCCCTCACATTATGCAGGTAAAATTTTTTTATGAAGAGATGGTTGTTATTCCTGTTAGTATGGACAGGTATGGGCGCGATGGCGCAGGTGAAAACGCCGCCGGTGTACCTCTTCTGTTATTTCAAAAATAACGGGAAGGATGGATTGCATTTGGCGTATAGCCGTGATGGTTATAAATGGACTGCGCTCAACGGGGACAGCTCCCTGCTGAAGCCAACTGCCGGCACGGATAAGCTCATGCGGGATCCCTGCATCATCCAGGGGCCGGACCAGTTATTCCACCTGGTATGGACGGTGAGCTGGAAGGAGCGGACGATCGGGTACGCTTCCTCTCCTGACCTGGTGCATTGGAGCGAACAGCAGACCATTCCCGTGATGGCGCATGAACCTGCCGCACTGAATTGCTGGGCGCCGGAAATCACCTACGACCCGGCTTCGCGGCAGTACATGATCTATTGGGCTACCACTATACCGGGCCGCTTCCAGGCCGGCGATTCCACCGGGGATGACGGATATAACCACCGCCTGTACTACACGCTCACGCGGGATTTTAAAACGTACAGTCCTGCTAAACTGCTGTATGATCCGGGATTTAACTGCATAGACGCCACCATCCAGCGGGATGGGAAGCGATGGGTGATGTTCTTCAAAGACGAAACCCGTAATCCGCCTAAGAAGCACCTGCGCGTTGCGTACAGCAAAAAGCTCACCGGCGGCTATGTGATGAGCGGCGGGCCTGTTACAGGCAACTATTGGGCGGAAGGGCCTACGGCCTTGCGCGGCGGTGAGGATTGGCTGGTGTATTTTGACAAGTACCGGGATCATAAATACGGCGTGGTGCGCGTGCATGGCAACACCGTGACGGACGAATCAGAAAAATTGCAGCTCCCTGCCGGAATTCGCCATGGGTCCGTATTCCAGGTCAGCGCCGCGATATTTGACCGCCTGCCCCGGTAGTAATACAGGTAGGCACAGGATAGTTTGACAGAATGGAACTTGTATTTTGATCACCGATAATTACCGTTATGATGAGATCCGCGTTACTGATACTTTGTTTATTTACCCTGTCCGTGCATGCGCAACAGTTAGACTGGGTGAAAAAAGTGGGGGCCGCCACGGCGCCCAAAGGCACAACGGTGTATTATGCCAATACCTATGGCGCGGTAAGCGATACGGTGACCGTTAATACCAAAGCCATTCAAAAGGCGATTGATGCCTGCGCGGCCAAAGGAGGCGGCATTGTGGCGTTTAAGCCGGGTACCTATGTGACCGGCGCTATATTCCTGAAAAATAATGTCCGTTTACGTATAGACAAGGGGGTTACCCTGCTGGGCTCCCAGCGTTTTGAAGATTACCCGGAGATTGATACCCGTATTGCAGGCATTGAAATGAGATGGCCGGCCGCTATGATCAACCTCCTGAAAGTGAAAAATGCATCGCTGGAAGGGGAGGGCGTGATCAACGCGCGGGGCCGCTTCTGCTGGGATAAATACTGGAAGATGCGCAAGGAAGACTACGAGCCGAAAGGGCTGCGCTGGATCGTGGATTACGATTCCAAACGCGTACGCACACTGCTGGTGCAGGAGTCCGAAGATGTGACGCTGAAAAATGTTACCATCAAGAACGCCGGCTTCTGGACGGTACACCTGCTGTACTCCACCCGCATCACGGTAGACGGGCTGGTGATCCGCAACAATGAAGACGGTACAGGCCCGAGTACGGACGGCATCGATGTGGATTCCTCCACCTGGGTGCTGATTCAAAACTGCGATATTGATTGCAACGACGATGACTTCTGCCTGAAGGCCGGCCGGGATTATGACGGGCTGCGGGTAAACAGGCCTACGGAATATGTAGTGATCCGCAAATGCATTGCCCGCAGGGGCGGCGGGCTGCTCACGCTGGGCAGCGAAACCTCCGGCGGCATCCGCCACGTACTCGCAACGGACCTGCAAGCCAAAGGCACTACGAATGGGTTTCATATCAAGTCGGCCACTACGCGGGGCGGCATTGTAGAAGATATTTATTTCAACAACATTCATATGGAGGAAGTAACCACGGCTTTCCATTTCACCATGAACTGGAACCCCGCTTACAGCTACTCCACTTTGCCTGAAGGTTACAACCCGGATTCCATTCCCGTACACTGGAAAACGATGCTGATGCAGGTAACGCCTGAACGGGGCACGCCGCATTTCCGCAATGTGCATGTGAGCAATATCAAAGCCAAGGCGGTGCGCCGGATCATTACCGCGCAGGGCCTGCCTACCTCGCAGCTGGAAAACTTCCGCTTCGATCAGCTGGACATCACGGCTGAAAGCAAGGGCACGCTCACACAGGTACAGGACTGGACCATCACCAACAGTACACTCAACGCTGCCGATAAAAAACCTTTCCAGGTAACAGACTCGAAAAACGTTCAAATTAACGAGTAATGAAAAAAGTATTATGGAGTCTGCTGTTGCTCCCTGTAACGGCAATGGCACAACGAAATATGGAGTACCTCAACAGGGGCGTGGTGGCTATCGCCGCCCCGGAAGGAGGCAACTTCGTCAGCTGGCGTTCCCTGGTCACGGACCCGGACAATGCCGCTTTCAACGTATATCGCGGTAACGTAAAAATCAATAACCAACCGCTTAAAAATGTTACCTGGCTGTTGGATAAAGCGGCCGATACCGCCGCCACGCTAGGTTACCAGGTGAGGATGGTGGTGAACGGGAAGGAGAAGGAAAGCAGCGAAGTCTTTACCAAAAAGACCGGCAGCAAGCCCTATTTATCCATTCCCCTGCAGCTCCCGGAGGGTTATTCCGCCAACGATGGGTCGGTAGGAGATGTGGATGGAGACGGGGCCTACGAAATCATTTTGCATGCTACCGGCAGAGCGCACGATAACTCTCATGCAGGTCTGACAGATCCACCGGTGTTCCAAGCCTATAAAATGGATGGAACGCTGTTGTGGACGATCAACCTCGGTAAAAATATACGCGAAGGCGCCCATTACACGCAGTTCCTTGTCTATGACCTGGACGGGGACGGTAAAGTGGAAGTGGTGATGAAAACCGCTGACGGTACTATGGACGCACTGGGTAATGTTATTGGCGACAGTACCAAAGACTGGCGTAACGATAAAGGCTATATCCTCGCCGGGCCGGAATACCTCACGGTATTCGATGGTAAGACCGGTAAGGCTATGGCTACGACGAACTACATTCCCGCCCGCCATCCGTCGTCCCTGACGCCGACGACGGAAGAGCTGAAAGCCATCTGGGGCGATGGGTACGGCAACCGTATGGACCGCTTCCTCGCCTGTGTGGCCTACCTTGATGGAAAGCATCCCAGCTTTGTGATGACCCGCGGTTACTATACCCGCACCGTCCTCGCAGCATGGGATTACAAGGATGGTAAGATCACGCACCGCTGGACGTTTGACAGTGATGAACCGGGTGGGAGAAACCGCGCCTACAGAGGGCAGGGGAACCATAACCTCACGGTGACGGACCTGGACAATGACGGTAAGGATGAAATTGTGTACGGGGCGATGGTCATCGATGATAACGGCCAGGGACTGTATTCCACCGGCCTGGGTCATGGCGATGCCCTGCATGTAACGGACCTGGATCCGGAACATCCCGGCCTGGAAATTTTTGATATACAGGAACGTTTTGATGATGCCGGCGCCAGCTTCCGCGACGCCCGCACCGGTGAAATACTTTGGAAAAAAGCATCTGTAAAAGCAGGCGAAGATGGAGAAGGCCCTGGCCGCGGGCTCGCGCTGGACATCGATCCGCGCTACCCCGGCTCTGAATGCTGGGTGGCCGGCGCAGGCATCACGGGGCTGTTTGATGCGAAAGGGAATGTGATCTCCGAAAAGGCGCCTCCCTCCTGCAACATGGGCATCTATTGGGATGGCGATGTGCTGAGCGAATTGCTGAACGGCACCACGATCGATAAATGGGATTACCTGAACAGTAAGGGCAACCGCCTGTTTGATGCAAGGCAATACGACTGCGTCAGCAACAATGGCACCAAATCCAACCCGGTATTATCTGCCGACCTGTTTGGCGACTGGCGGGAGGAAGTGATCTACCGCACTGCCGATAACAAGGAGCTGCGCATCTTCACGACTACCATCCCGACGGACGTGAAGCTGTACACGCTCATGCAGGACCCGCAATACCGCCTCAGCATTGTATGGCAGAATGTGGGCTACAACCAGCCGCCGCATACCGGCTATCACCTGGGCCAGGGCATGAAAACCCCTGCAAAGCCCAACATTAAAATCATTCAACCATGAAGAAAGTAAAATACCTGGGCCTGGCCGCCCTTTGCCTGCTCATGACTGCCTTTACGCAGGTGAAAAAGCCCGTGCTGTATATCATTGGAGACAGTACCGTGAAAAACGGCGACGGTAAAGGCAGTACCGGCCAATGGGGCTGGGGAACGCTGATAGACAGTTATTTTGATACGGCGAAAATCGAGGTGCAAAACCATGCGATCGGCGGGCGGAGTAGCCGCACCTTCCTCACGGAAGGCCGCTGGGAAAGAATCCTGGCTGAGCTGAAGCCGGGCGACTACGTGATCATGCAGTTTGGCCACAACGATGCCGGTCCGCTGGACGATACCGCCCGCGCAAGAGGCACCATCCGCGGTACCGGGGAAGAATCTAAGGAAATTTACAACCCTATCCGCAAGCAGCAGGAAGTGGTACATACCTATGGCTGGTACATGCGCAAGTATGTGGCAGAGGCCAAAGCGAAAGGCGCCATTGCCATCATTTGCTCACCCGTGCCACGGGATAACTGGAATGGCGACAAGGTAAAGCGCGGCAATGCCGACTATGGCTTATGGGCCCGGCAGACGGCCGATACCACCGGCGCTTTCTTCATTGACCTGAATAATATCATTGCTGAAAAATATGAAGCGCTGGGCAAGGAAAAAGTAGCCGCGCTGTTTAAAGGAGACCATACGCATACCAATAAAGAAGGCGCGGCGCTCAATGCCGGCGCGGTGGTGGAAGGACTGAAGCAAATACCTGGATGTACGCTTAATAGTTACCTGAGATGAAAAAGATACTGATAGCATTAACGATGATCGGGGCCTTGCAGGCGAATGCCCAGCAGCTCCCCGATAAGAAGAAAACACTGAAAGCGCTGGAGCTGACGAATAAGTACTTCATGGAAAAGTACGCTGATCCGGGGAAACCGACGTTCGTGAAAAAAGAACGTCCGTCCAACCTCTGGACCCGGGCTGTGTATTACGAGGGGTTGATGGCGCTGTATAATATTGATAAGAAACCCGCTTACAAGCAATATGCGCTGGACTGGGGCAAGAGCCACAACTGGGGCCTCTGGGGCGGCCCTACCGTGCGGAATGCAGATAATATCTGCGCCGGGCAGACCTACATTGACCTGTACAGGATCGATAAGGACCCGCAGTACATTAAGGAAGTAAAGGCCGCTATCGACAATATGAAGAGCACCGATAAGGTGGACGATTGGTGGTGGATTGACGCGCTGCAGATGGCGATGCCGGTGTTTGTGAAACTGGGGGTAGATAACAAGGATAACAGCTATTTCGACTTCATGTACCGGATGTACAGCTATACCAAGCATCAGCATGGGACCAATGGCTTGTATAACCCCGCTGATAAGTTGTGGTGGAGAGATAAGGACTTCGTGCCGCCTTATACCACCGTTGGCGGAAAACAGTGCTATTGGAGCAGGGGCAATGGATGGGTGGTAGCGGCACTGGTACGTACCCTGGAGGAGCTGCCGAAAACCGATCCGCACTATGCTGAATACATGCAGGATTACAAGGACATGCTGGCTGCGCTGCTCCCGCTGCAACGCCCGGACGGCTACTGGAATGTAAGCCTGGCCGACCCTACGGAGTATCCAGGTAAGGAGCTGACCGGTACCTCGCTTTTCGTGTATGGCATGGCCTGGGGCATCAACAAGGGCCTTATTGACCGGAAGGTGTACCTGCCGGTACTCGCCAAAGCCTGGAATGCGATGCTGAAGGACTGCGTGCATCCCAACGGCGCGCTGGGCTGGGTGCAAAGCACCGGCAAGGAGCCGAAGGACGGACAGCCGGTGAGCTATGATAAGATTCCCGACTTTGAAGATTATGGGCTGGGATGCTTCCTGCTGGCAGGTTCGGAAGTATATCAGCTGAAGAAAAAATAATAAAGGATCCGGAAAACCCGCTGGGTTCAATGGGTTTCCCGGATTCATAGTCCCGCTGTCATTAACCTGATAAATAAGAGGATAGCCTCTTACAAGATACCGTTTTGAGTAGATGCGGTGTATTTTTGCCCATTCCCTCGCTGGTTTTCCGGCGAGGGATTTTTTTTGTTATCACGTCAAAATGACCCTTTTGGGAACGATTGCGTAAATAATTAGGAGCAAACTGTTGGCGGTTAGAAAATTAGAGAGTAAAATTGTTACCAGAGCTATGGATCTGAAACGAACAACAGGCTATCAGCTTTTCATGGGACACGTTAATGAAAATTATTCAAAAGAATGCTTCCTGACCTATAGACACCAACAACATAGCACGTCATACAGCTGAAAAGCTGATTCTATCAACCTAAATTTCATTCGAAAAGGAGTTCTTCAACGGACATTAAATCTTTTTTCCACTTATGAAAAGAATTCTTCTCCTTGTTGCCATCATATGTGGCAGTATGGCTGGCTTTGCCCAATCCCGTCAGGTAAAGGGAACAGTCACCAACAAAGAAGCAGGCGATCCCTTACCGGGAGTAACTGTTCGCCTGATGAACACTTCAACAGGGGTTAATACAGATGTTAACGGGCGCTTCACGATCAATTTGCCAAATGATAATGCAGCGCAATTGCAGTTTACCTACATTGGCTACCAGGCGAAGGTGATACCTGTAAAAGCGGGTCAAACCCTGAATGTGACCCTGGAGCAATCCAACGCCAACATGAATGAGGTGGTGGTGGTAGGTTACGGCACCATGCCCCGCGGGGAATTCACCGGTTCTGTATCCAGCATTAACGCCACCAAAGAGTTGAAGGACATTCCGGCCAATACCGTGGCGGAAGCGCTGGCCGGCCGCCTGGCGGGTGTGCAGGTAACGACGACGGAAGGCCGCCCGGGTGCGGAAATCCTGATCCGTGTACGCGGTGGCGGTTCCATCACACAGGATAACTCCCCGCTCTACATTGTGGACGGTATCCAGGTAGAGAATGCGCTGTCTTTACTTTCCCCGCAGGAAATCCAATCCATCGACGTACTGAAAGATGCGGCATCCACCGCCATCTACGGCGCCCGCGGCGCAAACGGCGTGGTGATCATCACTACGAAAGGAGGGAAGGAAATGAAAACCCGCGTGAGCTACGACGGCTATGCCGGTACCCGCAGCATTGTGAATAAGCTGGCTGTGCTGAAACCTTACGACTATGTGAAATACCAGTACAAGGTATATAACTACAATACAGATGAGGCTACGGCCAACTCCTTCCGCGATAAATATGGCCGCTGGGAAGACCTGGAATTATACAGGAACATGCCATTTACCGACTGGCAGGATGAGGTGTTTGGCCGTGATGCAAAGAACCTGACGAACGTGGTCACCGTATCCGGCGGTTCCAAAACCACGAGCTTCAACCTTACGCTCAATAACCTGAAAGATGATGGCATCATGCTGGAATCAGGTTACCGCCGTAATATGCTCTCTTTCCGCTTTGACCACCAGGCGTCAGACCGGCTGAAAGTGGGCCTCACCGCCCGTTATGGCCGGCAGCGTATAGATGGGGTGGGCACTTCCGCTACGGGTTCCCAGGGTACTAACCGTTTGCGCAACTCCGTTCGCTACAAACCGTTCATCGGTACAGGCCAGGAAGATGTGGTGGATATATTCGATCCGGCCTATGCCGATCTCACCAACCTCACCAGTCCTGTATTACTGGCGCATAACGAACTGAAATACGATTATCGCAACGATGGTAACTTCAGCGGTTACTTTAGCTATGATATCACCAGGGACCTTACGTTTAAATCCGTAGCCGGTATCACTGCCAACAACAGCAGGGCGAATACTTACAACGGCGAGGTGACCAGCGTGGCGCGCAGCAATGCCGGCCTCGCAGTCGTGTCTATCAACACCGGTGAAACTATGACGCTGACCAACTCCAACACCCTGAACTACAAACATACTTTTGCCAAAAAGCATAATGTGAATGTATTGCTGGGCCAGGAGCTGTACCAGACGAAGGCTACTACTTTCAACAGCACCGTAAAATTCATCCCGGTGGACCTTTCACCGGAACAGGCTTTTGCCGGTATCGATAAAGCCACGCCTCCATCCGGTTATGTGCAGGACCCTGCCACCACCAGCGAATCACAGGCAAGGCTGATATCCTTTTTCGGCAGGTTAAACTACTCTTACGATAGCCGCTATATGCTCACTTTAACAGGCCGGTATGATGGTTCTTCCAAGTTCAACTACGAAAACGGATTCGCCTTCTTCCCATCCGCAGCGGTGGCCTGGCGCGTGGCAGAAGAGAACTGGTTTAAGGAAGCGGATATCCGCTGGCTGTCTGACCTGAAGGTGCGCGCCAGCCTGGGTACCTCCGGTAACAACCGCATTGCCAACGACCTTTTCCGCACCGTGTTTGACGCTAAGAATGCCAGCTATGCCTTTGAGGAAGCGGTGACGCCTGGCCTGGCGCCGGTATCCCTCGCCAATCCAAGGCTGAAATGGGAAACCACCGTTGCCCGCAACCTGGGGCTGGATGTGAGCTTCCTGGATAACCGCATCAACGCCACGGTAGACTTCTATAATAACAATACCCGCGACCTCCTGCTGGCTGCGCAAATTCCACAGACGACCGGTTATGCCACACAAATGCAGAACATCGGTAAAACCAAAAATACCGGCGTGGAATTGCAGATTAATGCCTCCATTTTCGCTAAAAAGAAATTCAACTGGAATGTAAGTTTCAACGTGGCGCATAATAAAAATACCATCGTGAGCCTGGGTACGGACCCAAGCGGCAACCCGCTGAAATCCTACTTTGCGCAGTCCGGATGGGTGAACAGCCTGAATGACTTCCTCGTGGAAGTAGGCGCTCCCATCGGCCAGTTCTATGGCTATGTAACCGATGGTTACTACAGTGTGGATGATTTTGATTACAACCCATCCACCAAACGATACACGCTGAAAGCAGATGTGCCTAACTCCGGCGCTGTAGCCCTGGGTAACAGGGACCCTCAGCCGGGCGACCTGAAGCTGAAGAAGCTCACAAATGATAAGAACATGACCATCGGCGCCAACGACAGAACTGTGCTGGGTAACGCGCAGCCTAAGTTCTTTGGCGGTATCAACAACCAGTTTACCTGGAACGGGTTTGATATGAGCATCTTCCTTAACTTCTCCTATGGCAATAAAGTGTATAATGCCAACAGGATGGAGTTTACCACGCAGTACCTGTATAAGGACAATAACCTGCTGGAGTTCATGAAAGACCAATGGAAATGGTATGACGACAATGGGCAGAAGGTAACCGATCCTGAGGCGCTGAAAGCCCTGAACAAGGATACCAAATACTGGTCCGCGCCGCTGGGTAACTACTTCCTGCATTCCTTCGCGATCGAAGATGGTTCCTTCCTGCGCATCAGTAACATCACCCTGGGTTATTCCATCCCGGAGAAACTGCTGAAACGCACCAATGTATTCTCCCGTTTCCGTGTGTACGCTACCGTTAACAACCTCCATACTTTCACGAAGTACAGTGGTTATGATCCGGAGGCCAATACCCGTCGCAATAATCCGCTGACGCCGTCTGTTGATTACTCTGCGTATCCGCGTAGCCGTTTCATCCTGGCTGGTATAAATGCTTCTTTCTAAGATTTAATTGTAACTCATTATGCGTAAACGTACTCTATATACCATTTTGGCTGCTGCCGGTATGCTGACCGTGGCATCCTGTAAAAAATACCTGACTGTAGATTCGCCTTCTACCGTCTTGCTGGACGATACTTTCAACAGCGTTTCCAATACCAACAGCGCTATTGTTGGCACCTATGCCATGTTGATCGGGGATAACGGCTACGGTAGCCGCATCGCCACGCTGTTCCCGCAATCCGCTGATGATTTCAGGACCTCCGGCGATTACAATGCGGACGACCGCCGAGGGATCAGTTGCTATGGCGCAAGCCCTGCCAACACCGACCTGCCCAACTGCTTTAACCAGTTGTTTAAAGGCATTGAAAGGGCTAATAACTGTATCAAATACATCCCGCTGTCCAAACCGTATAACTCCGGTTCGGAGAACGATAAAAAGCTGATGCGTAAGATGCTGGGCGAAGCGCTGACATTGCGCGCACAGTTTTATTACGAGGCGGTGCGCAACTGGGGCGATCTGCCGGCGCACTTTGTACCGGCTGCGGACCTGGCGGACCCTTACCTGCCGCGCACCAACCAGGACACTATCCTGGACCGCATCCTTGCCGACCTGGCCACTGCGGAAGACCTTGTGCCGTGGAGAAGTGAGTCGCCCGACCAAAACATCCGCATTACCAAAGCAACCGTAAAAGGCTTACGCGCCAGGATTGCACTGGCCCGTGGCGGTTACGCGCTGCGCACCAGCTCTAAAATGATGGAGCGTGGCAGCGACTATAAAAAATACTACCAGATAGCGATGGACGAGTGTAAGGATATCATGGATCATCCTGCGGAACACTCCCTGAACCCGGTGTATGAAAACCTTTTTAAAACGTTGCATTCCGCGGCCCGCATGGATAATGAACATGAGTTGATTTTTGAAGTGGGCGCCTTTGGCGGTAACGCCAGCTCCGACAGTAAGCTGGGATATTACAACGGTATGCGGCACAATGCCAGCTCCAAATATGGCGGCGGAGGCGGCGGCATCAATGCCATCCCTACCTACTTCTATGAATTTGATTCCATCGGGGATGTAAGGAGAGATGTAACCCTGAACTGTTTTGAAATTGACGCGGATAGCAAGAAGATCGCGACAACCGGCGCAGCCATGACAGATGGTAAGTTCAGGCGGTCATGGACCAGTATCATCGGTACCGCGCAAAACCTGGCGGTGAACTGGCCTATCCTGCGCTTTGCGGACGTCCTGCTGATGTATGCGGAGGCGGACAACGAGATCAACGGCGCGCCTTCCGCCCTGGCGCAGGAAGCGCTGCTGCGGGTGCGCAAACGCGCCTATGCGGGCCATGAGGACAGGATCCCTGCTATCCCGCAGGATAAGGAAGGATTCTTCAAAGCCATTGTACAGGAAAGATTATTGGAGTTTGGCGGTGAGGGTATCCGTAAATATGATCTGATCAGATGGAACCTGATTGCTACCAAATTTGCTGAAACCAAAGACAAGCTGCGTGAGTTTATGAACGGTACCGGCAGATACGCCAACGTGCCGGCATATATCTACACCAAGGCGGCGGAGTATAAGGTGAGAACTTCCGCTGAGGAGATGGCCACCATGGACCTGTATGGCGGCGCGCCTTCCAAAGTGTTCTTTGAACCGGGGCTGGGCACTTCGTCCGCACCATCGGGGTCAGGCTATACTTCCAAAGCATGGAGAGCTTCCGTAACGGAGGATTATATCACCGGCGACCGGAAAGGGTACGTGCGCTACTTTGAGCCAAATAAGAAAGAGCTGTTCCCTATTCCGCTGGATGCGATGAACAGTAATTACAAACTCGAGCAGAACTTTGGTTACAAATAAAAATCCCTATCATGACTATCAGATTTAATTATAAATACCTCGTAGTAATACTGCTGGCAATCGCCGGCCTGGGAGCCTGCAAACGTACCGAAGACGACCTGGCAATGCCGCGTGAGTTTATGCCTTCCGGGGAAATCAGCATCTCTTCGGAAGATACGGTGGCCATCCTCACCTGGAAGGCGGCGCTGTACACCACGAAGGCCACCTATACAGTGGACCTCTCGAAGGACTCCACCTTTGCGACTTACGAACACCGTTTCACCACCGATACTTCCGGTATCCGGATCAACGATAATTACCTGACGCCGCGTGCCAAATATTTTGTGCGGGTGCGTACCAACAATGCCGACAGTACGAAAAGTTCCCACTGGCTGACCAGCAAAAGCTTTTCCATCTCCGGCGAGCAATGGCTGATCAATCCCGCTGCGACGGATATTATCGATAAGTCGGCCATCATCAGCTGGAAGCCGGCCCCCGGCTTTGTGAAGCTGGAACTGAAGGCGACCAGCGAGCCGGTGATTACCGTTGCTTTGGACGCTGCTACCAGCCAGGCCGGGCATATCCAGGTAAATGGCCTCAAAGCGGCAACTACTTATAATGTGGAAATCTATGATGCGGCAGGAAAAAGTAAAGGCTATATCACTTTCAAAACGAAAGATGGCGTGCCTGCAAACGGTACGGTGATCGACCTTTCGGCCATCAGCGGCCGCCCGTCCGTACTGATGGATACCATTGCCGTAGTACCATCCGGCAGTACCATTATACTCAAGCGTGGCGAAAACTATGCCTTTACTTCAGAAGTGGTGCTGAGTAAATCGCTGAGCATTGTAGCAGAAATCAGCTTCAATCCGAATTACCCGGTGATTACTTTCAACAGTGCCATGAACCTCTCTGCCGGCGCTACGATTGACTCAGTGCTGTTCCGCGAGGTGACCCTGAAAGGCGCAGTATATACCGGCTCTTATGTGATGAATATTAACAAGGCAGGCAGCATTGGCAAGGTGAACTTTGAATCCTGCAACCTGGAAATGTTCCGTGGCGTGGTGCGCGTGCAGACGGCGGATGCGGCAGGAACTGCCATTAATACCATTGGGTTTAACAATTGTGTGATAGACAGTATTGCAGATTATGGCGTGGTGAATGGGAATGCACAATCTGCCCTGAGCAATATCCGCATCACCAACAGTACGCTGTACAAGATGCAGAAAGTAATTGTAGGCGGCAAACAGGCCGAGGCGGTTGAGTTCACCAATGTGACGATCAACGAAGCGCCCCAGGCGAACAGTACTTCCTACCTGGTAGATTTTAATGCCAACAATGTTTCCAACGGCATTAAGTTTACCGGTTGCATCCTCGGCCATGGCAGGATCAACAGCAACGCTATTTCCGTGAGGGGCGTACGTGCCGGCAGCGGCACTACTGTCAGCGCCAGCGCTACCTATACTACCGGCGATTATACGGCTACCTCCAACCCGATTCCGGGGGTAATAGGTTATTCCGCCACGGTAGCGGCGTTGTTCGAAGATCCCTACAATGGTAACTTCAGGATTAAGGACAGCGGATTCCCCGGGAAAGCGACTGCCGGCGATCCGCGTTGGAGATAATTTATTACAGCGGTGGATAGCCGGCCGGATATGCCGGGCCGGCAACACTGTTGACCGCGGCGGTCAGCCGGCCTGGGATACAGGGTAAGCAAGACTTTACTGCAGCGCTTTGCGCTACATTTAATACGTTATGTAATATGAAATTCATCAGTAAATTTTTTTTCTGGCAGATGATGATAGGAGGATGCCTGCTTGCTGCGGATGCAACTGCGCAGCAGCAGGCTTTTCCTGGTGCGGAAGGATTTGGCCGGTATGCCAGTGGCGGCCGGAATGGGAAAGTCATTTATGTCACCAACCTGGAAGATGACGGCCCGGGTAGTTTCCGCAAGGCGGTAGAAGCCAAAGGGCCGCGTATCATTGTATTCCGTGTGTCCGGCACCATTCCTTTACAATCTCCTATTCGCATTAAGGAAGGCAACCTGACGATTGCCGGGCAATCGGCCCCGGGGGATGGCATTTGCGTGCGTAATTATCCTACCTATGTGGAAGCCAACAATGTGATCATCCGGTATATGCGTTTCCGTTTGGGAGATGATTCCCGTAAGGAGGGGGATGCCCTCGGCGGGAGGAATACGGATAATGTGATCATCGACCACTGTTCCATCAGCTGGGCGATGGACGAATGCGCTTCCTTCTATTACAACAGCAATTTCACTTTGCAATGGTGCCTCGTGGCAGAAGCGTTGAATGAATCTTACCATATTAAGGGCGCGCATGGTTATGGCGGCATCTGGGGTGGGAGGAAGGCGAGCTTCCATCATAACCTGATTGCGAATAACAACAGCCGTAATCCCCGTTTCAGTGGTTCCAGCACAACGGTCAATACAGAAGATGAGCTGGTGGATTACCGCAACAACGTAGTGTACAACTGGGGTTTCAACAGCTCCTACGGCGGTGAAAAAGGGCATTACAATATGGTGAATAACTATTACAAAGCCGGCCCTGCTACGCAGAAGAAGGTGCGAAACAGGATTATCAATCCTTCGGAACCATACGGGCAGTTTTATGTAGATGGGAATTTCGTTTACCAGGACCCTGCGGTTACGGCGAAGAATACAGATGGAGGCGTACAATGCAATGACCCTGCTGCGGCCCTGGTGAAAACGCCGTTTGAGGTAAGCCCTGTAAACACTACCGATGCGCTCAACGCGTATAAGGCCGTACTGGCTGCCGCCGGCGCGAGCCTTCGCAGGGATGCAGTGGATACGCGGATCGTCCGCGAAGTGGAAACAGGCATCTCCACAAATGGAAAAAAGCAGAATGGTATTATTGATACCCCTGCCGAAGCAGGCGGCTACCCGGAGCTGAAATCGGCTCCGGCACCGCCGGATGGGGACAATGACGGGATGCCGGATGACTGGGAAAAAGCCAACGGCCTGAATCCCCATGTTGCGGATGGTAACGGGCACCAGTTGGATAAGGGATACACTAATGTAGAAGTGTATTTGAATAGTTTGGTGAAGTAATTACTTCGTATATACGTGGAGGAGTGTGCTGCGGTACACTCCTTTTTTTATTTGCAGCTGCACTGTTTAAATGGGAGAAGCGCTGCAGACGCAGCGCTTCGGTGGCTATAGATGGCGGAAGGGGCAATCGTTATTGCCCTTGTTGTATATCTTGATCTTTTTCGGATTTTCGTTTCGCTACTTCTTCCAGCAGCTTCAAGCCCAGCAGTCCGGACATGGGGCCGTTGGCAGTATCGCCTCCACCGCCGATCAGCACTTCCGGCATGATGCGGATGTTTTGTGTACCGATGGCTTCCATTACTTTCAATTGGGTGAAGTTATCGCCGCCCATGGCTTCCACGGCCAGCTTATACGATTCGGCGCTGGCCTGGCCGGTAGCGAGGATTTTCTCTGCTTCCGCTTTACCGATGAGGGAGATTTTTTCCGCATCGGCTTTCGCGGTCCATTCCGTACGTTCTGCTTCCGCTTTCGCGAGGAGGCGTACTTTTTCGGCCTCGCCGGCGGCAATCAGTTTCATGCGGTCGCTTTCGGCGGTTGCCTGCAAGCGTACGCTGTTGGCGTCACCGGTGGCTTTTTTCACCGCGGCGTCGGCATTGCGTTCGGCAATCCATACGCCCTGATCCGCTTTTACGATTTCCTTCTGGATTTCTGCGATCGCAGTTTCTTTTTCCAGTTTCTGACGGGTTTCCTGTGCCAGCCGTTCCGTATCGTAGGTCACTTTCTGCTCCTCTGCGATCTTACGATCGGTGAGGGTCTTCATCAGTGTTTCCGGTGGAACGATGTCGCCGATAAGGGTATCCACGCCATGCACGTTATATTGTTCCAGCACGTGGCCGATATGTTCTTTCGCGCTGTCCTGCCGCTCTTTACGGCTGGTTAAGAAGCCGATTACATCTGATCCCTGCGCGCTGTTACGGAAGTAGTTACCGATGGTAGGCTCCAGTACCTGCGTAACGAGGTTGCTCATGTTACCGAACCGCGCAATTACTTTCGGCGCTTCGTTGGTGGGGATGTGGATGATCTGCGCCACGTCCAGGTTGAAGGTAAAACCGTCTTTACTGCGTACGGTGATGGTAGAGAGGTTTTTATCCAGCTGGTGCGCTTCGCTGCGGGCAGCGGCCCAGTTGAGCACCAGGTTGGTGGTAGGCACCAGTTCCACCTTCATGATGTAGGGGTTGATGGGATATTTACCGGGGCCCAGCGGCTCTGCCCAGACGCCTTTCTGGCCTTTGGAAACGATGTTGCCATGTTTGAACTCAGCGCCGCTGAGGTCCACGCCGTCGTTACCGACGAAGGAGATCACTACGCCCACATGTCCGATAGCGATTTCCGTCATTTTCACCAGTTCGATACGGGCAAACCAGGGATTGATAAAGTAGGAACCCGCGAGTACCACCTGTTCCTGTAGCCCTTTGTAGCCGCCGTTTTGGAGGAAGGTGTCCACATCCTGGAAGTTGTTGTGATGGTCGATATGCCGGCCTGCGATGGAGCCGGCCTCAATGGCTTTACCTTCGAGCGTGGTCACGATGCCGACAGCATTTTCAGGGACGGTAATCGCGTCTGTCAGCTCCACTTCGAACAGGAAAGTATTGATGCGGTAGGAACCCGGCGTGATAATGGCCGTCTGCCGGCCTTTGCGGCCGCCGTTTTTCAGGAATGCCTCTGCGTCCTGGAAGGTGTCGCAGGCAACCTTACGCGCCAGCACAGCGCCTGTTTCCAGCTCCATACCATCTTTTGCCAGTACCAGTCCGATTTTGCCGGTAGGAATGACGGTGAAGGGTTGAAAGGATACGCTGTACTGCCAGAACCAGCGCCAGAAGTAGATGCCGGGAGCGAGGGTTTGCGCCTGGAAACCCGCCTGCCCGTCCGTAGCAATAATGCGGCCTTCCGGTAATTCCTGTTTACCAAAGAGCACGAATTTTTTGGTGACCAGTCCGATACGGTCTTCCGGCACGATTACTACGCCAAAGAATATACGAAGTAATACCTTATGCAAAATAAGGAGTAGTATGGGCACAGCAATAACTATTACCCACGTAATTGCAGATACGTTGTTCATTGTTAGGGATGGTTGAGAATGTATGTGTTGAAAAGGTTACATCAGTTGGTTACATAGCTGAAGACATGCATTAAAGAGGCCTCTTTAATTTTTGTGGCGCTATATATCCAAAAGGTATGCCAGATGTTAATTATGGACGTGGGGGAGAAGTGTTGAACTTGGATAAGATGTAGGCAGTAAGGAACGTAATAATGTCCGAATTGTCAGATTCCATTGTTGTAAAAATTACGGTGTAAATGTGGAGAAATTACGGGAATCTGCAAAATTATTTTGGGGAGGTAGATAAGAATATAGCAGGTAAATGTTTTAGAACTGGAAGAGTGAAAAAGCCTGGATCCCACACAGCCGGCACCTTTTGTGCCGGCTGTAAATCGGTCAATGTGTGGGTATCCGATAATCAGCATTTTCATGCTCCGGAAGCCAGGGCGGGTGAATACCCGGAGTAGCTGTGATTGAAATATCTTAAGGCAGTAATACCTGGCCCTGTTCGTTCATTTCCCAGAAAGGATTGTGCGCCACTTCAAACAAATGCCCGTCAGGGTCGGTGAAGTAGCCGCTGTAACCGCCCCAGAAAACCTCTTCAGCGGGTTTTACAATTTTACCGCCGGCTTTTTCGGCCAGTTGTAATACGGCATCCACTTCCTCCCGGCTGCGGGTATTATACGCCAGGGAAATGCCCCTGAAGCCGCTTCCTGCCGGCGTTTGCCCGGCATCCTCCGCCAGCGCATCCCAGCCGAATAGGGACAGTACCATACCTCCAAGGGAAAAGAAGGCAACGGCTTCCTGGCTGTCGGAAGATTTTTTCCAGCCAAGGCCTTCTTCGTAAAACTTCAGGGAGCGATTCAGGTCTCTCACGCCTAAGGTGATGAGTGTTAGTCGTTGCTGCATACGGATGTTATTTTGCTAATAAATTTAGTAAAATAATTCCGCATGCAGCCATATGTATCATTAAATTTCTACTGCTTCCAGTTCCGCTTCATGGATAGCTTTCAGGGTTTTGGTGACAGCATCCGGCGTAACGGAAATACTGTCAATACCCATGCTGATCAGCATCCGGGTGAATTCCGGGAAGTCGGAAGGGCCCTGCCCGCAGATGCCTACTTTCACACCTTTTTCCTTGGCTACGCTGATTAGTCGCGCAATCATGCGTTGTACGGCGGGATTCATTTCATTGTATAGTGAGGCTACAATGCTGGAATCCCTGTCCAGCCCCAGGGTCAGCTGGGTGAGGTCATTGGAGCCGATGGAGAACCCGTCGATATAAGCGGCAAACTCTTCCGCCATGATGATGTTGCTGGGCAGCTCCGCCATCAGGTACACTTCCAGGCCTTCTTCCCCGCGTTTCAGGCCAAATTCCTCCATCACGCCCAGGACTTTCTGCAGCTCTTCCACCGTACGGCAGAAGGGGATCATGACTACTACATTGGTTAATCCCATTTGCTCGCGCACTTTGCGGATGGCCTCACATTCCAGGCGGAATGCGGGTTTGTAGGCTTCGGAATAATACCTGGAAGCGCCCCGCCAGCCTATCATCGGGTTTTCTTCCGATGGTTCGAAATATTTACCGCCGAGGAGGTTGAAGTATTCGTTGCTCTTGAAATCGGAGAAACGCACAATTACTTTTTCCGGATAGCAGGAGGCGGCAATCTTACCCACGCCATAGGCGAGTTGATTGATAAAGTAATCGGATTCGCTCTCATGGCCTTTTATGAGCTGGGTTATTTTTTTGGAGAGATCGGCATCCTTCAGCTCTCTATGGTTCAGTAATGCGAGCGGATGCGCTTTGATATAATTGTTAATGATAAATTCCTCTCTGGCCAGTCCAATGCCCCTGTTAGGCAGGTGGGTATATTGAAACGCCATGGAAGGAGTACCCACATTGAGCATGAGTTGTGTGTTGACCTGCGGCAATTGTGAAAGGTCCATTTCCTGCTCTTCCACAGGGAGGATGCCATCGTACACGACGCCTTCCGTTCCTTCCGCGCAATTGACGGTGATGGCTTGCCCGGAGGTGAGCTTTTCCGTAGCATCGCCGCAGCCTACAATCGCCGGAATGTCCATCTCCCTGGCTACGATAGCGGCATGGCAGGTTCTGCCACCTTTATTGGTGACGATGGCGGAGGCCATTTTCATGATGGGTTCCCAATCCGGATCGGTCATATCGGTTACCAGCACATCTCCCGGCTGGAAGCCCAGGCCAGCGTTGAGCCGGTTGTCCAGCGAGAAGAGGATGTTGACATGGCCTGCGGCTATTTTATCCCCCACGGCGATGCCGCGGACGATCTCTTCGCGGGGAGCGCCGTTATCGTTGATCACGTAGGATTTCACTTTGCTGTGATCCTTACGGGAATGAATGGTTTCCGGCCTTGCCTGTACGATGTATAGTTCGTTGGTGAGTCCGTCCAGCGCCCATTCCACATCCATGGGGCACCAGTGGCCTTTCTTTTCGGAATAGTAGGCTTCGATGCAATTCACCCAGGAGGCCAGCTGGATAATATGTTCATCGCTGAGGCAGAATTTATGCACGGCCTGCTTTTCTACCGGGATGATTTTCGTTCTCTCGTCGCTGCCTTCCCCGTAGACCATTTTTTTATCCTTGTTACCCAGCTTCTTTTCTATGATGGGGGTGTAGCCTTTATCCAGCAAGGGTTTGAAGACGATGAATTCATCCGGGCTGACAGCTCCCTGTACGACCATTTCTCCCAGGCCCCAGGAGCCGTTGATCAGCACTACATCCCGGAAGCCTGATTCCGTATCCAGTGAAAACGCTACGCCGGAGGCGCCGAGGTCCGAGCGCACCATTTTCTGCACGCAAACGGATAAGCCTATACTAAAATGATCGTAGCCAAAGGTGGAGCGGTAGCTGATGGCGCGGTCCGTAAACAGGCTGGCGAAGCAGTTCCGCACGGCATCGATCAGCGCTACGGGCCCGCGTACGTTGAGGAAGGTTTCCTGCTGGCCGGCGAAAGAAGCGTCCGGTAGGTCTTCCGCAGTGGCGGAACTGCGTACAGCCACATCCGTTTGCTCCTGGCCGTATTCCCTTGACAAGGCATGATAAGCATCAATTATCTGGCTGCTCAATTCATACGGAAAGCGGGTACTGCTGATAGCCTGGCGTATGCGCATGCCGGCGCGGCGCAGACTGGTGATATCTTCAAAATCGATATTGGCAATCTGCTCGCGGATATAATCTTCCAGTCCGCTTTGATGCAGGAAATCGTAGTAGGCTTTGGTGGTGATGGCAAAGCCGGTGGGTATCTTCACACCTGCCTGTGCGAGGTTGCCAATCATTTCGCCGAGTGAGGCGGACTTGCCACCAACGAGCGGCAACGATTCCATCGTTACGGCTTCGAGTGGGAGAATTATATGATCCTTCATAACATGCTGTTTATAGCATGAAGGTATCTCCCGATGCCGGTTCGGGAAACGATTGATTCCCAGTACCGAAAACAAATCCGATTTCAGGGAGGGATTCGGAATTTTTTTCAGCATTTGTGCCCGGATACCTATTTTTGAAGAAAATCAGACATGGCCTTCATCCCCGATATGCTCGATATGTGTATTTTGGACATACTTCAACAGGATGCGCGCACCACCAACAAGGAGATTGCCGCAAAGCTGGGGAAGTCGGTCACTGCTATATTTGAGCGGGTGAAGCGGTTAGAGGCGGAAGGTTACATCCTCGGCTATATTGCCGTGCTGAACAGGCACAAGCTGGGAAACGCGCTGGTGGCCTATACCAGCGTTACCCTGGAGATGCACGGGCATGACAGGTTATCGGCTTTTGAGGAAAGCATGCGCAGTTTTGCGGAGGTGCAGGAATGTTATAAGATGAGCGGCCAGTTTGATTACCTTTTAAAGATCGTCACTGCGGATATGGAAGCCTACGACAGCTTTTATTCCAATAAACTCTCCAAGCTGAACAATATCCGGAAGATCCGCAGCCTGTTTGTATTATCTGAAACCAAGCAGGAGCTTGGGTTACATTTGAAGACAGAGTTTATCCACCGCACCAAATGATCAGGCTGGCGTACTGCTGCCGTACCGTTCCCTTAATTCATCTATCATCGGGCGATTAAAAGTATAAGTCAGCGGGAAGCCCGTTGCGATTTCCCGTTGCAGTATTTCATCCTGCGAAAGGTTATCGATGAACATGACGAGTGCGCGCAGGCTGTTGCCGTGCGCTACGATCAGTACATTTTCCGCCGCTTCCATATGGGGCAGGATGGTATGCATGAAGTAAGGGATAACGCGGTTGTAGGTATCTTCCAGGCTTTCCCCGCCGGGAGGCCGCACGCTGAAGGAACGGCGCCAGATATGCACCTGCGCTTCCCCGTACCTGGCGGCAGTGTCGCCTTTGTTGAGCCCTTCGAGGTCGCCATAGGAGCGTTCGTTCAATGCTTTATCAATGATAATGGGAATGCCGGCTTCGCCGCAATTTTGCAGCACGAGGTCCAGCGTATGTTGCGCCCGTATGAGGGTGGAGGTAAAGGCAATGTCGATAGGCTCGCCCCGTAATTGTTTACCGGCTTCGATAGCTTCCCGGACGCCTTGTTCGGAGAGGTCTATATCTTTCCAGCCTGTGAAGCGGTTTTCCAGGTTCCAGAGGGATTGGCCGTGGCGGATGAGGAAGAGTTTGATGCTCATTGGGTTGTTTTTTTATGTATTACAGCCGGAGGATGGGTTTTGTTGATAATCCATATCTCACTGCAAAAATTAACCCGGAAAGTTGAGGCGGGCAAAAGCGTATATCCTTTGGGGTTAGTACGGGAAGATTGTATTTCCGGGGGTAACGGAGGGTGGGGTGAAAACCGACGCACTGTCAATAATGGCATTTACCTGCCGATAGTCCGGCAGGTAAACGCGTACAATTTTTATGCGGCGGCCTTATTTCTTTTCACCCCCAAAAAACAAATATATAAAAACACGACCCATACCGGCATGAGGGCTACCGGCAGCTTCATGCCTGTAATCCACATCAGCACCAGGATTCCGGTCAAAAATACCAGGCAAATGTAATTGGATACCGGGTAGATAAATGACGGGAATTTCGTGTTTGTTTTGTGTTTTTTAAACTTCAGGTGCACTACGCTGATCATGATCCAGTTGATGATGAGGGTGCTTACCACCAGCGACATCAGCACTTCCAGGGCTTTTTCCGGTATCAGTTTATTTACGACGATACAGATGGCGGCAAACAAACCTGATACGATCGTTGCCATTACCGGTACACTGTTTTTATTGAGTTGGGAGAGAAATTTTGGCGCGTTGCCTTGTTTTGCCAGGCCATACAACATGCGGCTGTTGCTGTACACGCAACTGTTATATACCGACAAAGCGGCAGTAAGTACGATGAGGTTCAGCACATTGGCAATGAGGCTGGTGAAGTAAATGGTTTTGCCGAAGAGGGTGAACTGGAATCCTTTCAGGCTTTCGAATACCATTACAAACGGGCTGCTGTTGGTGGTAATGCCTTTCCACGGGGAAAGGGAGAAGAGTATAATGAGCGCGCCCACGTAGAAAATCAGGATGCGGTAGATGACCTGGTTAGTCGCCTTAGGAATGGTTTTCTCCGGCTTATCCGCTTCTGCGGCGGTGATGCCTATCAGTTCCAGTCCTCCGAAGGAGAACATGATCAGCGATATGGCTGCCAGTAAACCCTGGTAACCGCCTTTGCCATCGGGTTGCATGAGGCCTTTGGGGAAAAAGCCGCCATCGTTCCAGAGGTTGGCAACGGTGGCCTGAGGCCCGCCGCTACCACTAACGAGCAGGTATATCCCAAAAACGATCATGGCAATGATGGCCACTACCTTTACGATGGAAAACCAGAATTCGGCCTCGCCGTACACCTTTACAGAGGTGAGGTTCAGGGCATTGATCGCTATGAAGAAGAAGCAGCTGGATGCCCATAGCGGTATTTCCGGCCACCAGAAGTGAACGTACACGCCTATGGCGGTCAGCTCCGACATGCTCACGAGGATGTACAGTATCCAATAGTTCCAGCCGGAAGCAAAACCTGCAAAGGAGCCCCAATATTTATAGGCAAAGTGGCTGAAACTGCCGGAAACCGGCTCTTCGACCACCATTTCGCCTAATTGTCGCATAATGAAAAATGCTATGACGCCTGCCAGGGCATAGCCTAAAATAACGGAGGGACCGGCCAGCACCGCCGCGGGACCAATGCCGAGGAACAAACCCGTTCCTATGGCGCCTCCCAGGGCAATAAGCTGTATATGCCTGTTTTGCAGCCCTCTTTTAAGGTGCTGCTCTTCTGATTTAGCCATGTAAATTTTAAGTTGATTGCTATAGGTAGGCTGCAATATGAGCATTTTTACTATAATCTGCTCAAAAAAAATAGTATAAGTCCGCCGCTTTCTACATCAATGGTTATGATAAGTGTATTTTGAACGTTAATTTAGCTGATCGAAAAAACCGCGTGCATGATAACAATGAAAAACATCGGATTGACTGCCCTGCTCGGGGCGGGGCTATTCTCCCTGTCGCCTGCTTCGGCGCAGCAGCAAAAGCCCAACATCATTTTTATCCTGGCTGATGATCTTGGCTATGGCGACCTCAGTGCCTACGGGCAACAAAAATTCAGCACCCCTAACATAGACCGGCTGGCTGCGGAAGGCAAGCGCTTTACCCAGTTTTATGCCGGCACGGCTGTGTGCGCGCCCTCCCGTTGCTCTTTTATTTCCGGGAAACATACCGGCCATACTTATATCAGGGGCAATAAGGAAATGAAGCCGGAAGGCCAGCAGCCTATTGCCGATACGGTGGTTACCCTTGCGGAGGTGCTGAAAAAGGGCGGTTATAAAACCGGGACTTTCGGTAAATGGGGCCTGGGCCCTGTGCAGTCGGAAGGGGACCCGAACAACCAGGGGATCGATCAGTTCTATGGCTACAATTGCCAGAGCGAGGCGCACCGCTACTATCCGTCGCACCTGTGGAACAATGGCACGCGGGTGGAACTTACGCAGAACGGCGACCTGGAACGCACGGTGCAATATGCGCCGGACAGCATACAGCAGCATGCGCTCCGCTTTATGGAAGCGAATAAAAATCAACCTTTCTTCCTCTGGCTGACGTATAACCTGCCACACGCGGAGCTGCTGACGCCGGACGACAGTATTTTCCAGCGTTTTAAAGGGATGTACCCGGAGAAGCCTTACAAGGGCATCGAATATAATACGGGCGGGGGTAAGCACGGATATGTATCCCAGCAGTACCCGCACGCTTCTTTTGCCGCTATGGTTACACGGCTGGATATGTACGTTGGGCAGGTGATGGCGAAGCTGAAGGAATTGGGACTGGATGATAATACCCTCGTCATTTTCACGAGCGATAACGGCCCGCATGCCGAAGGTGGGGCAGATCCTGTGTTTTTCAACAGCAGCGGGGGCTTCCGCGGCATTAAGCGGGACCTCTATGAAGGCGGTATCCGCGTGCCTTTCATTGCCAGGTGGAGCGGTAGGATAAAGCCTAACACGACTTCCAATTTTGCCGGCGCCTTCTGGGATATGATGCCCACTTTTGCTGCGCTGGCAGGGCAACAGGCCCCGGCCAATATTGACGGTATTTCCATCGTGCCGGAGCTGACAGGCAAAGGCAAGCAGCAGCAGCATCCTTTCCTGTACTGGGAGTTCCATGAGAATAATGGTCGCCAGGCGGTGCGCATGGGCAACTGGAAGGCCGTGAAATACAATGTACAAAAGGATCCGAACGCAGCAGTGGAGTTGTATGACCTGGCGAAGGACCCGCAGGAGAAAAATAACCTAGCGGCTAAGTATCCGAAAATTGCTGCGCAGATGAATGATATAATTCAGCGCGAGCATGTGGAATCACCGGTGTTCCCGTTGTTGACCGCGGGCCGGCAGTGACCTTTATAATTGATATGTAAAAAGGGTGTATCAAACTTTTTGATACACCCTTTTTTTATTGCTGTGCAGCTTTATGATATTCCAAGGTATCCGTCGGCAATCGGGCCAGCCGGTAGCCGCCTGTGTCAATCTTTAGCTGTTCCAGCTGCTGGTGCAGCTCCTGTAGCGCATTTGCAGGTATTCCCGTTTGCGCTACATACAACTGTTCCAGTTGTTTATTATTTTTTAGGGAGATGATATTGGCCGTTTGGGTAGCCGTTTGGACCAGGTTAAGGTACATAAGGCCCGTGCACTGATTTAAGGATTGCAGCGCAATGCCTTTGATGGCTGTGCCTTTCAACGTCAGCTTCGTGAGGTTTTTCAGCTGGCTGAGGGTGCTGAAAACCTGGTCGGTGACAGGGGCGCCGGATAAGTCGAGCCATATCAGCTGCTCTTTCAAAGGCAGCAGCAGCGCGGCATCCGCATCGCTGAAGCCTTGCGCGGTAAATGCGCTGACGGAGAGGTAGTTACTGTTTTCCGCTACCGGCAATACTTTGAGCCCTTTGGCCGTCAATGCTGCGATAGCGTCTGCCGGAGCGGGGGGCACTGTTTTTTCCGGCACGGTAGCCAGCCGGTCCACCGGTTTGGAAGGCTGCATAGCCGCCAGCACGGCGCTGATGCGGGGATTCTTTGGGAGGTCCTTTACTTTTTTGCCGGCGGGGCCGCCACAGCTGATCCACCAGTGCAGGAGTTCCGTTTCGGCCGGCGTGAGGGAAGGCTTGCCTTTGGGGGGCATACGATGTTCATCGCTTTCTGGGAGTATAATGCGTTTATACAATTCGCTTTCTTCGGGCAGGCTATCTTTCAGCACAGGACCGTTTTCCCCGCCTTTGCGCAGGAGGGCCAGCGTTTCCAGCTGCAGGCCGCCTTTCAGCTTTTGCTGACTGTGGCAGCTGCCGCAGCGATTATTGAGCACGGGTTGGACCAGGTCCTCGTATAGTAACGCATCCCCAATGTCCTTGTATTTACCGGTTTCCGCGGCTACTGCCTTTTTTGAAAAGGAGCTGAGCGCCGCCGGCATGGCTGCTTCCAGGTAGTTGTCGCCATGGGTGAGCGTGCCGCCGTAATGGCCCGTAATGCTGATTAGTAAGAGCATTCCCAATGCGAGCAGCAGTTCCAGGCGCGGACTTTTTTTCAGCATGCGGTAGGTGACCCACCACAAGCCGCTGATAACGGCAACGCCTATACCGAGATAGAAGTGCGTGTTCAGCGTTTTTTCGTCATAGCCGCCATCCTGCGATAGCAGGTAGCCGGTAAGGCAGCTGGCTGCCGCAGCGGCAAAGGATAAAAATAAAGTGAATGGAATGGCTGCCCGGAGGGGTTGCCAGCGCGGGAGCCTGCTGATTAACACAAACAGCAATGCGAGTATCAGTATGCCTATCGGCAGGTGTACCAGCAGCGGATGCATGCGCCCTGTGAGGCTTCCCCAGCTACCGGTACTTTCTAAAAAAATCATGCGGTAAATAGTTGAGTCGTTCAGATCATTTTACAACGCCATAGCGCGCGCGGAGTTGCTGCATCATGTACACGTTGATATCCCATTGGTTGGCCAGTGGCTGCCGGGTGTAAGGCAGGGTGGGCAGGTAGTTGGGCGGTCCGAACTCGGTGAGTACGGTTAGCGGTTTGCCTTCCGACTGGTGGCGTTGCACAACCTGATCCCACCAGCTGAAGTGCTGCTTCACGGCGGTTTCCCACTCCGGCGCTCGGGGATCGTTTACCTGTGGGCCTTCCTGGTGGCCTACCCGCGCATGGAAATGCGACGCGCGGGAAAGCGCTGCTGCTACGGCTTCCGGCTGATCCTGCAATAAGGATTCGTGCACATTGCACCAGTGCGAGATGTCCAGCGTTAAGCGTAAATCAGGTTTGGCGTCAATAAACTGTTTGGCGATATGCGCGGCGAAGAGCATGCGGCTGCGGTGCGTTTCGTGATATACGGGGATGCCGCTTTCTTTGGATATGCGCGTGGTCATATCAATGAGGCGGGCATTTTGTTCGAAGGTGAAATAATCCCTGCCGCTATGGCAATTCACATACAGTGGCCTGATGGCGGCTTTGGCGGTAGCGCCTTTCAGGCTGGTTTCAAATTCAGTATAATGTTTGTCGAAGTTACTGCTGCTGCCGGCGGCCAGGTAGCCTACGGCGAGGCCGTTATCCTGCAGGGCTTTGAATAACTCCGTTTGTACGTTAGGGTTAGGGGACCACCATACTTCTATACCGTCGTAGCCTGCCTGCTTTGCCGCTGCGCAGAAAGCGCGGATGCCGCCGGTGTAGCCCCAGTCCGTAGCCATAATGGTGAGCTTGTAGCCCGCTTTGATGGCGGGTTTGGGTTGGGCGGACAATCCGGGCAGGGATGGCAGTATTATAGCGCCGCCGAGTATCGAGGATTGTTTGAGAAAATTTCTTCTATCGTTGTTCATGCGTTCGTGGAATGTTTAAGCCAGTATTGGCGTGATAACCTTGCCTCCTGTATCCGTCAGGCGGAATGGCCTGCCCTGGAACTGGTAGGTGAGTTTTTCATGATCAAAGCCCAGCTGTTGGAGAATAGTGGCGTGTATATCGTTGATGGCTACTTTGCCTTTTACCGCGGCGTAGCCTATTTCATCCGTTTCGCCCCAGGTAAATCCTTTTTTGATGCCGGCGCCGGCCATCCAGATGGTAAATGCTTCCACGTGGTGGTCGCGGCCGAGGAAAGGCATTTCCTTGCCGTCGCGGTTTTCCTGCATGGGAGTGCGGCCAAACTCGCCGCCCCATACTACGAGGGTTTCGTCCAGGAGGCCGCGCTGCTTCAGGTCCTGCAGGAGGGCTGTGATGGGACGGTCAATTTCCCGGCATTTGTTACGGAAGCCGTAGTCGATAGCGAGGTTTTCGTCTGTACCATGGCTATCCCAGCCCCAGTCGTACAACTGCACAAAGCGCACGCCTTTTTCCACCAGCTTGCGGGCCAGGAGGCAGTTGTTGGCAAAGGATTCCTTACCGGGCTGGGTGCCGTACATTTCGTGTATATAATCCGGTTCGTTCTGGATGTTCATGACTTCGGGCACGGCAATCTGCATTTTATACGCCAGTTCGTACTGAGATATGCGCGCGAGTGTTTCAGGGTCGCCATAGGCCGTATATTCTTCCTCGTTAATACGGTTGATAGCATCGATGGAAGCTTTGCGGAGGTCGCGGTCCATCCCTTCCGGATCGGAGAGGAACAGCACGGGATCGCCTTTGGTGCGGCATTGCACGCCCTGGTAGACGGAAGGCAGGAAGCCGCTGCCCCAGATGCTTTTACCTGCATCCGGGGTTTTGCCGCCGGAGGTCAGCACTACGAAGCCGGGGAGGTTACTGTTTTCCGTGCCGAGGCCGTAGGTGACCCAGGAGCCGATGCTTGGCCTGCCGAGCCGCGCGCTGCCCGTTTGCATGAGGAGTTGCGCCGGGCCGTGGTTAAACTGGTCCGTTTGCACAGCTTTCAGGAAGCTCACTTCATCCGCCATGGCAGTGAAATGCGGCAGGTGGTCGGATATCCATGCGCCGGATGCGCCGTGTTGTTTAAACACGGCCTGGGGCCCCAGCATTTTGGGGACGCCGCGGATGAAGGCAAACTTCTTGCCTTCCAGCAGGGATGGGGGGCATAATTGGTTATGGAGCCGCTGGAGGGCGGGCTTATAATCGAATAATTCCAATTGCGAAGGGGCGCCGGCCATATGCAGGTATATTACGCTCTTCGCCTTGCCGGGGAAGTGCGGCGCTTTGGGCGCCATGGGGTCAGCCGCTACCGCGTTGGGAATAGCGCTGCCGGCGCCGCTACTGCCGCATCCTGCGAGGAAGGAGCCCAGGGCTGCCGCACCGAGGCCGGTGACGCAGTCCATTAAAAAATGGCGGCGGGTGATGGAGCGCAGGTGTTCTTTATTGGCTTCGTCTATCAGTTTTTTGTATCTGGACATACGAATGAGTTTAAGATTTGGTCAGGAATTCATCCAGGTTCATGAGCGCATTGGCCACGGTGGCCAGCGCTGCGGCCGATGGCGCTTCCGGTGTATCGGCGCTGCATTGCAGCAGCTTGCATGCGGCTGCCGGGTTATCCCGGTAAGTGTTCAAGGCCTTGTTGTATAAGGTCAATAATACTTTCAGTTTTGTTTCAGGAATTGGTTTGAACATGGCGCGTTCGTAACCCCAACGGATACACGCAGCCGGATCTTTGGATTGGGTATGCATTTGTTTGGCCAGGGCAACGGCGGTTTCCACATAAACGGGATCGTTGAGCGTGACCAGTGCCTGTAGCGGTGTGTTGGTGCGTATCCTGCGCTGGAGGCATACTTCGCGGCTGCTGCCGTCGAAGGTGACCATGGAAGGATAAGGGCTGGTGCGTTTCTGGTACACGTACACGGCGCGGCGGTACTGGTTGCCGTCTTCGGCTTTTTTCCAGTATTCCCCGCTCCATACGGACTGCCAGATGTTTTCAGGCTGGTAAGGCATGATGCTGGGGCCGTGCATATTGGCGTTCAGTAGTCCGCTTACGCTGAGGGCCTGGTCGCGCACGGTTTCCGCGGTGAGCCTGAAATGCGGGCCCCTGGCGAGGAGGCGGTTGGCCGGGTCTTTTTCCTGCAGCTCCGGCGTGTTAACGGAGGAGCGCTGATAGGCGGCGGACAATACCATCTCCCTGAGTAATGGTTTGATGTGCCATTTATAGCGATGCATGAAATTGTATGCGAGGTAGTCCAGCAGTTTTGGATGCGATGGCGTGAAGCCCTGGGTGCCGAAATCTTCCAGCGTTTCCACGATACCAATGCCGAAGAGTTGTTCCCAGAGGCGGTTGACCATTACCCTTGCGGTAAGCGGGTTTTGATCGGAGGTGAGCCAGAGGGCCAGTCCGAGGCGGTTGCGCGGCGCGTTGGCAGGGAATGGATTGAGGGAGTGCGGTACGTCCGGTTTTACTTCCGCGCCTGTTACCATCCAGTTGCCTCTTTCAAAAATATGCGTGGGGCGGTACATGGACGGCGGGTTTTCTACCATTACCGGGACTTCTTCCGGCTGCATGTTGACTACTTCCATAAATTTGGCGGCTATGTTGTCGTAGCCCGGAGCGCCTTTCCCCGGCAGCTCTTCGCGGAAGGCGAACCATTCCACGCCGCAAACGGAAGCTTCTTTTGGCAGGGCGGGATTGCGGAAGATGAAGTACAGGTCGTGCACGCCGGTGGTGGCGGGGATGGGGATGTTGATGGCGAGGCGGCCTTTGGTGACGGCGAGCTGGTGGGTTACCAGGGTTTTGCCGCTAAGGCTGTCCAGCCGGATTTCCATAACTCCGCCGGGCTTGCCGGACCAGTAGTTCATCAGGAAGCGGGTTTTGCCGGTGAGTTCCTGTTTGGGCAGCCGGCAGCTGCCGCCGCTCCTGATGCCGAGGTATTTGGTATCGGCGAGGGCGCCGTTGATGTATTGGTCGCAGTCGTGCGCATGGCGTTTGGGTTCGAGGACGGTGAGGAATTCCTTTACGTCCTGCTGTTGTGTGGCATTGCCGTTGGCACTCACCCAATTGGTTATGTGTTTTACCTGTTCGTTACTAACGCTGTCGTATAAACGTAATTTCGGATGTTCCATGTGGGTATCCTCATCGCGGGTATTATTGAGGAATGCCAGCAGTTTATAATAATCCTCAAAGCGGAACGGATCATAGGGGTGGCTATGGCATTGCACGCATGCGATGGTGACGCCCTGGAACACGTCCATGGTGGTGCTTACCCGGTCCATGACGGCTGCGGTGCGAAACTCTTCGTCCTGTGTACCGCCTTCGTCGTTACTCATGGTATTGCGGTTAAACGCGGTGGCAATGAGTTGCGCCTGGGTGGGATTGGGCAGGAGGTCGCCGGCGAGTTGCTCGATGGCGAAGCTGTCGTACGGGAGGTCGCGGTTAAAGGCGTCTATGACCCAGTCGCGATACCGCCATATCTGGCGGCCGTTATCGCGTTCGTATCCTTTTGAATCGGAATAGCGGGCGAGGTCCAGCCACATGCTGGCCCAGCGTTCGCCAAACTGCGGGGATTGCAGGAGTTTATCCACGATTTGTTCGTAAGCTTTCGGGCTGTTATCCGCTGCAAATTGTTTTGCCATTTCGGGCGTTGGAGGCAGGCCGGTGAGGTCGAGGCTGACGCGGCGCAGCAAGGTCATTTTATCTGCCGGGGCAGCGGCTTTGAGGCCTTCGGCTTCGAGTTTTTCGTTGATGAAATAATCGATCGCATGGTCCTGATCCGGTACGGGGGCTGCTTTGGGAGGCACGTATGCCCAGTGTTCGCCCCATTCAGCGCCGGATTTCACCCAGTCGGTAAGTATTTGTATTTCCTGTTGGGTAAGGGGTTCGCCTTTTTGCGGCATCCTTTCCTTAGGGTCCTTACAGGTGAGGCGGCGGATAAATTCGCTCCGCTCCGGGTGGCCCGGGATGATAGCGGGTTTGCCGGATTTGGTGACACCGAGGGCTTCTTCCCTGAACAGCACACTGAAGCCGCCGCTTTGCTTAACGCCGCCGTGGCAGCTGATGCAATGTTTATTTAATATGGGTTTGACTTCTGTGCTGAAGTCCGGTTTTCGCGTGGAATTACATGCAGCAATGATATTACCCGCAACCAGGGCAATGCAGAGGTTCACTGATAGTTTCCGACGCCTAGTGGAATAACGCATTAGATTAAGATTGACATGTCCTAAAATTACTAAGACGCGCGCTGATGATTCCTAGATGATCTGTTGGAAATGATGGATTATTTTATGGTTCAGGGGTTCCTTTCCCTGTACTGGTTGGGCGACATGCCCATCACTTTGGTGAATAGGCGGGAGAAATAATACGGGTCGTCCATGCCTAGCCGGGCGGCTATCTCCTTAATCCTTAAAGTGGTGAAAAGCAGGTACTGGCAGGCATCCTGGACTTTCAGCTGATTGAAATATTCGATGGGTGAGAAGCCGGTGTTGGCCTTGAAGAGGGCGCTGAAGTGCGACTGCGAAAGGTTGGCGGCATTGGCCATTTGTTGGAGCGTGAGCATTTTATGGAGGTTTTTGCGCATGAATGCAATGGCAAGGTCCGTGGCGCTGTGGCTGGGAGCCACTGCCAGCTCGGCTTCCGGGTAGATGCAGTGGGCCAGGAAGGACCAGAAGTGCATGTTGGCATATAACAGGTTTTCCGTCCTGTAGCCTTTTTCCAGCTGGCGGAAGCTTTTGTCGAACAGTTCTATGCGCTGGTCGGACCAGCGGAGGAAGGTTTTGTGGCCCTGCCATTCCTTCACTGCAGCATCGAGCAGGCTATCGCTGCTGGCGCCGGTAAAATGGGCCCAGTAGATGGTCCATGGGTCTTTATTATCCGCATGGTACTCATGCGGGATGTTCCTGGGAAGCAGGAAGCAGTTGCCTGCTTTCATCAGGTGGGAATGGCCGTCGAGCGTGATTTGCCCCGCGCCGTCCTTGCAGTAGATGAGTATATGCTGGTCGGCGCCTTGTGCGCGTTTTTTGTAATGGAATTTAGCTTTGTCGTAAAAGCCGATGTCGGTAATATACAGCGGCGCCAGGGCCGGATTCAATGAGCACTGTGTGGATAAAAGCTGCCGGGGCAGCACAATGGCCCGCTGCCCCTGGAATGCTTCTCGCTTCTTTTTCATAACGGGATGTTTGGATTAAAGTAAGAAAATCCATCCCGATGCGCAATTTTATTGGATGAGTGGTGAGGAGTGGCTGCGGGGGCCGATCGCTCTTATTCATTGGGGTACTGAATTTTCAGTACCCTGGCGGTGCATTGTTTGTGAAGTGGCAGCAATGCCAATCCCTTTTTTATCAGGTGCGTGGGGAGCGTTACTTCTTTTTCAGCACCCTGGCGGTAAAAGTAACCGGGGACAAGGGCAAATCGTTTTTGTCCGTTCGCAGCTGGCTGATCTTTTCCACTACGTCATAGCCGTGGGTGATTTCCCCGAATACGGTGTAGTCGCCGTCCAGTCGCGGTATGCCGCCGATGGTTTTATACGCCTGCTTATGATCTGCCGGGATGGTGATGCCTTTTTTCTGTTCCAGTTCCGCCAGTTGGGTACCGGTATATTTTTTTCCTACTACGAAGTATATCTGGTTGAAGAAAGAGGCCTTTTCAGGGTTATTATCCCGGCCTGCGCCCAGGGCGCCGCGTTTGTGAAAGCGGTTGGGCTTTATTTCTGCCGGGAAGCGGGGGGCGCCCAGTTCCGGATGTTGTTTTTCATAGAGCAGGGTGGTATCGTCCAATACGCCTCCCTGTATCACGAACTCTTTGATAACGCGGTTAAAGAGGGCATTGGTGTAGGTTCCCTTTTTGATTTCGGCCAGGAACATATCCCGGTGTTTGGGCGTATCGTCGTAGAGCATGACGGTGAAATTGCCGTGGTTGGTAGTGAATTTTACCAGCACTGATTGTGCCCGGGCAATGATACCGCAAAATAATATGGCTGCCAGCAGCATCCCTTTTTTCATGTTCAGGTTTTTAATGAAGATATAAAATTTGCTAAGATAGTGTTACTATATAGCATTATTGTTTAAACGACATGGGCGCGGGATACCTATTTTTGATTATCCACAATTGTACATTCCATGTATTGTAAAAACAAGTTCGTTTATGCGGCGCTGATCGCCTGTATGCTGTTGTCGCCTCTTTTTTCGTTTGCCGGTAAAATAGTGGTCTCCTGCCTGGGTACGGATATTACCTATGGGGAAGGTATGTATAACCGGGAGAAGAATAATTTCCCGCGGCAGCTGCAATACCTGTTGGGCGCGCATTACGAGGTGCATAATTACGGCGTCAGCGGCGCTACTTTACTGCAGCGGGGGAACCTGCCCTATATGCAGCAGTCCATGTTTACAAAAGCGCTGCAAACGAAGAGTGACATCGTCATTTTGGAATTTGGTACTAATGACACAAAAGGCATTAACCGGCCTTTTTCAACGGAGTTTCTCGGTGATTTCAGGGAGCTGATAACGAAAGTGCGTGCCGCGCAGGGCTTTAATTTCCCCCGTATAATAATACTAATGCCGCCGCCTGTTTATTTGGAGGATAGTATGGGCGTTAACGACAGTATCCTCAGGAGGGATATACAGCCTATGCTGCGCCAGGCGGCTTATGAAACGGGTGTGGAAATCATTGATCTGTACCCGGCATTCACCGGGCAGAAGGATTTGCTGCCTGATCTGGTTCATCCGTCGTCCATTGGCGCTGCGTTGATTGCGCGGCGTTTATACGAGGCCGTTAGTTTCCTGCCTGATAAAAGTTTTGATATTTTTAAAAGACTGGATATGCCGGTTAAAACCAGTTCTTTTTATGGTTATGCCTGCGCTGATTTTACGTTTAACGGCCGCGCCTGTAAGGTTGTAAAACCCAGGCTGGCAGCTAAAGACAGGCCATGGGTATGGCGCGCGCGCTTTTGGGGGCATGAATCGCAGACGGACATCGCCATGCTGGAACGGGGCTATCATGTGGTGTATTGCGATGTGGCGGAGATGTTTGGCAACCCGCGATGCGTGGCTATCTGGAATAATTTTTACGCGTTGCTGCGCCGCAGCGGCCTGGCGAGAAAGGCTATACTGGAAGGGATGAGTCGCGGTGGTATTTATGTGTACAACTGGGCGCTCGCCAACCCGGAGAAAGTGGCCGCCATTTATGCGGACGCGCCGGTGCTGGATTTTAACAGCTGGCCGGGGCACAGCGGCAGCGGCCCTGGCAGCAGGGAAAATTGGGAAATTTTCAAACAGCAGTATCAGCTCACGGAGGAAGAAGCGGTGCAGTATCATCAGTCGCCGCTAGATAATGCCGGTAAAGTAGCGAGGCTGGGTTTCCCGATGCTGCATGTGGTGGGCGATGCGGACAGCGTGGTACCGGTCAATGAAAATACGGCGCCATTTGAGCAGCAGTTAAAAGCCGCCGGCGCTGCCATCACCGTTATCCACAAACCCGGCGTGGGTCATCATCCGCATAGCCTGGCCAACCCGCGGCCTATTGTGGAATTTATGCTGGCGGCAACGGGGCACAAAATCAACTTCGCCCGCAAGCCTGTACCGGCTGCGGAATACCGCTCCGCTGCCGGCTGGAAGAAAGACTGCGGCTGGTGGGAGCAGCATGCGGATATTGATAGTCTGCTCCTGGCGCGGCAAGGTAAGCTGGACATCCTGTTTGCCGGGAATTCCATTACGCAGGGAACAGGCGGGCACCGGACGAAGACGACGAACAAAGCCGGCTTTGCGGCGTTCGATTCTACCTTCGGTAAATGGAACTGGGAATGCGCCGGCATCTCCGGGGACCGGGTACAGCACTTGCTGTGGCGCTTTCAAAACGGCGCATATGTAGCGGCGAAGCCTAAAGTAATGGTGGTTACGATTGGGGTGAATAACTTCGGGGATAACGACAGCGCGGAGGAAATTGCAGCGGGGATTTTAGACCTGGCGGCCTGGGTGAAGCGGCATATGCCATCGACCAAACTGGTACTTTCCGGCTTGCTGCCAACGGGTTTTACGAAGGAAGATCCACGGAGGATGAAGTATCATGGGATACAGCGCGTGCTGGCGGCGGCTAACCATAACGGATATACGTATTTACCGTTGACGGATATTTTTACGGATAGGGAAGGGAATTTGATAAGTGAGGCGTATGCGAAGGATGGGATTCATTTGACGGGGAAGGGGTACAGGATGTGGGCGGCTGCGCTGGGGCCGGTGGTGGAGGGGTTGTTGAGGTAGTTTATAATTAAAATTTTAATCAGCGGCAGTTTAATGCCGCTGATTAGAATTTATTATAGAGATGGAATTGCTGATTTCGATAAGAGTTCTGATCAGCCGCAGTTTAATGCCGCTGGTTAGAATTTATTATACAGATGGAACTGCTGATTTCGATAAGAATTCTAATCAGCCGCACTTTATTGCCGCTGATTAGAATTTATCACACAGCCGGAACTGCTGACTTCGCGCCTGTTTTAACCGGCGTTTTTTTCTTTTTCTTTCCTTTGCCCCACCAGATGATAAACCCGGTAACCGGTAAAGTGGCGCCGATCAAACTGGCGAAGAAGGCCAGTACTTTCCCCGGCAAGCCAAGGATGCTGCCCACATGTATGTCGTAGTTCATCCGCCGTAGTTTGCCGCCAAAATC
Source organism: Chitinophaga sp. CB10 (assembly GCA_001870995.2). Taxonomy (GTDB): domain Bacteria; phylum Bacteroidota; class Bacteroidia; order Chitinophagales; family Chitinophagaceae; genus Chitinophaga. The sequence goes on along the minus strand of MLAV02000020.1, from coordinate 55,898 downwards.
AGCCGCTGCATAAGGAGTAGCCGTTTCAGGGTCCCCTTTAATTTCCGCCAGCGTATGTTGGTCGTACGCATAGCGTTGCAGGTCGTAAAACTTGCCTTTGCTGGGATAGGCGATCACCATTATACTGGAGCCAGCCTTGTTGCTATCCGGCATGCCGATGTAGAATCCTTTGGCTGTGGGGTGTTTTGCCGCTGTGGCTTCCCAGGCTGCGTCAACGCGCTGCCCTATGGTAAGCTGCAGTTTGCCAGCCTGTAATGAATCGGATACGGCTTCCTTGTAGGAAGGGATGCTGCGGCCGCCGGTCGTTAACCAATAAGTGCCTTTGCTCCACCATTCCAGTCCGTACACCATGCCGGTGCAGCCGATGGCAAAGAGTAATAACAGCGCGTAAAAGCCCAATACATTGTGGAGGTCATAATTAACCCGTTTAACACTGGCGCCCCATTTAATCGTGAAGCTTTGCTGACGGGTGCTTCTATTCCACTTTTTAGGCCACCAGAGTACGAGGCCGGTTAACAGGGTGATCACGCAAATCAGCGTGCTGTAATTCACAATCGGGCGGCCTATCTTATACGGCATCCAGAGGAAGCGGTGCCCGTTCAGTACCCACCTGAAGAAACTTGCCTCACCGGGTTTACGGGTTATTTTGCTTACCACTTCGCCGTTATATGGGTTTACCCTGATGGTGGAACCGCCGCGGCGTGCGCCTACATTCAGTTCTGCGGCTTTCCCGTCTTTATAGAACATATACCCGACAGATTGCCCCGGATACTCCCTGGCCGCAATGGCTAAGAGTGCCGATGGTTTCAGCACCGGTTTATCCTGGTGGGCGATATTGGTTTCCGGTTCCAGGAAGCTTGTAATCTCTTCGTTGAACACCCAGATGCAGCCGGTGAGGCATACGATGATCACTACAATGCCGGAAACGAGGCCCAGCCAAAGGTGTAGCCAGGCGGAGATTCTATAGAAGAGCGACCGGGAACCGGGCTTTGCTTTTTTGTTTTGTTGCATGCGCATGCTTTTTAGTATTCCACTTTAGTGATGGCAGTAATTTTTCCGCCCTGCACTTCCAAACCACGTATAGCCGTTGCCGTTTTAACATCGATTTTATATACCCAGCTGCCGGAAGCGGTGTTAATCCCGATGTATCCCAGCTCTCCGTCGCCGGTGCCGGTATTGTTGTTATAAGGAGCCGAGGAGCTTTGAATATCTTCAGGGCCGCCTTTGATCCATCCGAAGGATTTTTCCACTACGTCTACCAGCGCCATTTTGCGGTTGCCGGTATTGGCGTGTTTGTCGCCATACATCATCAGGAGGAACTTATTGTTGCCGAGGTAAGTTTGCGTAGCGATTTTATAACCGCCGGAAGCTTCCTCTACGTCGAAGAAGTAGCTTTTATCAAACTCCGTCGTGCCTTTGAGGATGCGTACCACAGCAGATGGTTTTGTAGAAATCACCTTGTTGGTATTGGTGGCTACGGCGGAGGAAAAACCGTAGATGTCGCCATTTTCCGTTACGCCCAAGCCATCGTTGAAGTAGTTGCCGATGTAGCTGGTGCGGTTGTCGCGGATTACTTTTTCCACTTTCAGATCGGGGTAGGAGAGTACGGCAATCCAGGTACTGTCCGGGTACACGGTGCCAAAAGCGTCATTGCAGCAGCCTTTGATACTCATGTAAGGAGCATATACCTTATCGCCCACTTGCGTAGCCCAGGTAAAGTGGGCGCGCTCGCCATTGGCGGCCAGTTGTACGATGTTGATAGCGGCGCTGCCTATCTGTTGGGATTTCAGCGCATCAATGCGGTAGAAGGACGCTGTTTCCACGCCGCTGCGCGGTATCTTGATCAGTAGTAACTCGTCATTAACTTTCGTGAACGCCTGTACGGTTTCTGTCTGAAACTCGGAGGTTTTCAGGAGTTTGGCGCCTGCGGAATCAAAGCGGTAGGTAGTTACGGCGCCGGGGTTGCCCTGGCCGTAGAGCAAACTAAAGAACCGGCCTTTATGGGTCATATAGTACCGGTAGGAACCATCCTGCTCAATACCATTGCCGGCAGTGGTGATGGCGCCCTGATCCAGCTGGTCCGTACTCAGGAGGTAATCCGCAATGCCGGTGGTGCCGGCCGGGGTGGCGGTGATCACGTATTTGTATTTACCGGAAGTTTCCCGGTCGCCGAAGTCGTAAATCGCATCCATATCATCTTTATCGCATCCTGTACCCAACATGGCCATGCCGCATGCGAGTATCAATATCCTGTTCAAATGTTTCATTTCGGTGTATTAAATATTTTAAGAATTATTTTTTGCTGATGAAGTACCGGAGTTTTACGTTGAAAGCGCGCCCGGGCTTCTGTAAACTGAAGTTGTCGTAATTGCGGTTATTCACCAGGTTTTTGCATTCGAAGGCTATGTTGTAGCGGCCGTCGGCAAGGCTGTACACGAGGTTCACATCCTGGCAGAACTGGCGCGGGATGGTCAGCTTTTCGCCGGCGGTTCCCTGTCCGGGCCAGCTGAGGTAGAAAGCGTGAACGTATTGGAAGTTGTAGCCTACGGTGAGGTGATTGCCTTTCTTTAGGACGTTTCTGAAGAAGAGGGAGGCATCTGCATTCCCGAACATATAAGGGATGTTGGGGATGCGGTCGCGATAGGTTGGACTCACGGTTTTTTCCCCGGATTCGAATTTGGTATTGTTACGCAGGTTTTGGTAAGTCATGTTGACCCCGGCGGTGAATATGCGTTTGAAGCTATAGCGGATTTCGCCGTCCACGCCTACGTTGGTGATGCCGCCGAGGTTTTCGTTGCTCTGCTTGATCTGGTTGCGGTTGAGAGTGGGGCGGATGAAGTCGGTCGCATTGCGATAAAGGAAGTTTGCATCAACGCTGAAACGGTGATCATCGTTGAGCTTCGTTTGCCAGCTGGCGCCAACGTTATAGTTGTTGCTGCTTTCCGGGCGGAGATTAACATTGCCTTCCAGCAGTTGCATGTCGCCAAACAGCTCTTCGCCTTCCGGCAGGCGATAGCTTTTTTCGTAGGAAGCTTTTACCTGGAGGGTAGGCAGGATGAAGTAGGCGGTAGCGGCGCCATAGCCCCAGTTATTCATTTTATTGGAAAGCTCCCGGTAGGCCACATCGCCCCAACCGCCGGTGGGGTTGTAGCTTTCGGAGAATTTATTTACCTGGTTGTAGTTTTTGGCGAAAACGGAGGTGGTCCATTTTTCGTTGTAATCGTATTGGTAGCTCAGGCCCAGTACATTTTTAAAGGACTTTTGCGGCTGCTCGTACCTGGCGTTATCCGGGAACAGTTCGTCACTGCCTTTGCGGTTGAACGTCGTATATACGTTGTTGATAGAGAAGAGATGGTGTTCGTTGATACGGTAGTTGAGGTTAGCTGTACCAATGCCGTTATTGTTTTTGAATTTATACATAGAGCGCTCGCGTTCTGCGCCTTTCGTATTCTCTTCCCATTGGCCAAACCAGTTGTATAAGCGGCTTACGGTATCGATTACCTGTTCGGTACCCAGGTTGTAGTTTCCGTTTACGGTGAGGTTAAGGCCTTTAACAAACAGGTCTTTCACCTGGTATTTCAAGGTGGGCATCACGATGTTGCCGCGGCGGTGCAGCTGACCATACACGGTTTTCATGCGTGCGCCGGTTTGCAGCTCCGCATAGTTTTGCCCGAGGGTGATACCGACGAGGAGTTTGTCCGCATATTTTTTTCCTACGACGCCTACGTTGGCGATTAGGGTTTCGTTATGATAGGTGTCATTGAATCTTCGCACCCAGGTAGCCGGGTAATATTGTTTCGTTTCCAGGTTGGTGGCCTGTACGCGTACTTTATAATCGTTGTCGGAATAGTTTTGAAATGCGTTGAGCTGTGCCGTGAATCCTGACTGGGCCACGTAAGCAGCGTTGATGGCGGAGCGGTGGGTGTTAAAGGAGCCATAGCTGTAAGATGCATCGAGATAGCTTTGTTTAACGTTGCTGGTAACGATGTTTACGGCGCCGCCCAGGGCATCTGCACCCAGCCATACGGGGACTACGCCTTTATATACTTCCACTCTTTCCGCCAGGTTAATGGGAATGTTATTGAGTTGGAAAGAGGAGCCGAAGTTTTCCATGGGGATACCATCGATGAACATTTTCACCTGGCGGCCGGAGAAGCCGTTGAGGGAGAAGTTCATGCGGGAGCCGAGGCCGCCGTCCTCACGGACACGGATACCCGAAACGCGGTCCAGTGCGTGTGCGAGGTCGAGCGTAGTATTATGCAGTTTCTTTGCGTCGATGGCGGTGAGGTTGTAGGCTTGCCGCTGCACATCCTTTAAGGGTGTGCGGCCTATGACGGACACGGTTTCGATGTGTTTCATATCGGCTTGCAAACGGAGATTTACTGTAGCCGTTTCGCCGGCGACGGCATTGACCTCTGCCTGTAATCTTTTATATCCCATTAAAGAGATGATCAGTATGCGTTTGCCGGGGCGTATGCCTTGCAAGGTAAACTGGCCGCGGGTATCCGAGATGGTTTTGGCGGTATGATCCGGCAGGGAAATCGATGCGCCGGCAAGGCTTTCGCCCTGGTCATTTGTCAGCAATCCTTTAATGGTAGCGTCTTTGCCTGACTGCGCAAATATGGTAAACGTCAGGGATAATAGCAGGCTTAATAGCAATAGTTTCTTCAGGTACATCATTTATTCTTTTGTAGATCAGTTCGTTCGTGTATGGGCAAAAAAATCCCGCAGCAGTGTGCGGGTGCGCATGCAGTATAGAATATAAGTTCTGTTTCCGGTGCAAATGTAGGATGGGGTTTGCGAAGTTATTTTCGAAATCCGGAAAAGATTGGAGGTGGAAATTTTCCTTATTACGTAAATGGGGAGTTTTTGGGGGGGAAGGAGGGGGGATGTATGCAGGTGGGGGGCTTTCGCTGGGAAGAAGGGGAGTGTCAGGTAATGAATGTATGGGGGTGTGGCGTGGACCTACTGGCGTGAAGATTACTATATGGGTGTATGCAGATGTGGGTTACTTCCGTCGGAAGAAGGGCGCTATCAGAGTAATGGATGTTTGCAGGTGCGGGTGAAGAGTACTACATAGATGTACGCAGGTGTGGGCAACCTGTATAATTACGTAAACGGATATACGTAATTGCTTGAACTAACCAAGCGCTTAATATTTTATCCGTTTACGATTAAATAAACCCTTGCGTAATTGCTGCTTTTATAAGTGCCGCCACATTTTTGGACTGGAACTTATGCATAAGATTTTTGCGGTGGGTTTCTACCGTCATGGGACTTAAATTCAATTGCGATGCAATTTGGGGAGTGGTTTTACCGTCGGAGATGAGTTGCAGGATTTCTTTTTCCCTGGTGGTGAGTTGTGGCGTGCCTTGCAGGTCGAGCGCGGAAGGGCGTGCCATGATTTCCCGCACTGCTTTGCTGAAGGTGATCAGTCCGTTATGGGCTTCCTGGATGCAATGGATCAACTCTTCGGCGCTGGCGTTTTTGAGCAGGTAGCCGGAAGCGCCATTTTGCAGCAGTTGCAGGATGAGGCTGCGTTCGGAATGATTGCTGAAAGCCAGGATATGGGTGGCAGGTGCAATAGTCTTGATGGCTTTGCAAAGCGCTGCGCCTTTCATATCAGGGAGGTTGATATCCAGCAGGAGGATATCTGTTGGTTGCAGTTCCATCGCTTCCAGGCACTCGCTGGCGGTGGTATAGCAGGCGGTTACGGTCAGGCCTGGGGAGGCGGATAATAGCTTATGCAGACCTTCCAGCACAACCGGATGATCGTCTACGATGGATATGGTGATTTCTTTACTGGACATTTAGTTCGATGTTTACGGTGGTTCCCTGATTGATACGCGAATCTATGTCAATATTTCCTTTCATAAAGCCTACGCGGTTGTGGATGTTGTTAAGCCCTATGCCTTTGCTGTTGTTGGTAATATCGAATCCCTGGCCGTCATCCTCGGCGGTGATGAAACATTTGCCATCATGGATACTGCACTGCAACATAATGTTTTTTGCCTTACCGTGGCGCACGGCGTTGGTGAGCAGTTCCTGGATGATCCGGTAGATGTGCAGTTGGATATCCTCCGGTAATGGGTGGTCGGATAGGTGGATGGCCTGGAAAGTGATGCGGGTATGATCATTCATCATACTTTCGCACAGGTCATTGATGGCCGCTTCCAGGCTTTGTTCCAGCAGGGTGGCAGGCATCATGTTATGGGCGATGCGGCGTAATTCGGTCACAGATTTATCCAGTTGCTGAGTGATTTTTTCAAGTGGGGCTGTTTCTGGTGTTTGTCCGCTCTTTATATGTGCGGATAAATTAATACGCGCGCCGGCGATCATGCCTCCGAGGCCATCGTGGAGGTCGCGTGCGAGGCGGCGCCTTTCCTGCTCTTCTCCCTGCAGGATAGCCTGGCTATAGCGGAGTTGTTGTTCCTGTTCTATTTCGTGGAGATGTTGGCGGTAGCTGAGCTCTTTTTGCGCGTGCAGTTTACGCCGGTTACGGAAGATAATATACCCGGCGGCAAGGAGCAGTACCAGAAACAGGCTGATAGACGCAAAGAGTCCGCTCACCAGCCGCGAATTACTGGCGGACAGGCTTTCCTGGATGTTTTTGGCTTTGAGGGCTTCGATTTCCTTTTGCTTTTCTGCGTTGCGGTAGCGGATTTCCAGGGCATGTACATCGTTGGCGAGTTGACTTTTACTGAGGCTGTCGTTCAGCTCTGCATATTTTTTCATCCAGGCATATCCCGGCTGGAAGTCTTTTAGTTCTTCGAAGGTAAGCGCCAGACCATAGTACACCTGCAGCCGGTTGGTGGCCAGCATCATCATTTCCGGTTTTTCGGAGAGTGGCAGCAATACGTTTTTCGCTTTTGTAAACTGGCGCGAGTTGTAATAGGCGTAGAACTGTTGCAGCTGCATGCGCTGGGTGTCGTAGGCTTTTCCCATTTTGGTGGCCATTTTGATGCCTTTTTCCAGACTGGCAAGGGCTTCGTTGATTTTCCCCATGACGGTATAGTTCAGGCCTTCAGCCGCGTAGTAGTCGAGGTAGAAGTCGGACTCAGGATAGGCGGGCAGCAGTTTTGCGGCGCTGTCCAGCGCCTGCCTGGCCTCCGCGGCTTTACCGCTGAGGGAATAATTTTCTGCGACGGTGGTATAGGCGGTGATCAGTTCATGCGTAGGTACGCCGGGTTTTTTGAGGGAGGTATAAGCTGATTGTAAGTAGGTATCTGCTTTATCAAATTCGCCGGCGTTTTTAAATACCAGGGCTACGGCCAGGAGGTTTTTCCCGGCCATGGTATTGTCGCCCGCCTGTTGTGCCAGGGGAATGGCTTTGTTCAGGAGGATATTGGCAAAGCCTTTAGGATCATCTTTCTTTTGCAAACCGGCGCCATAGAGGTACCAGGCTTTTGCCCGGAAGGAGAGGGCTAGTTGGCTGGTATAGGGTTGCAGCAGGGTGTCGGTTTTGAGGTAGGAGGACATGGCTTTATCCAGGTCGGTAGGTTCAGCGATCCTGCCGGCGTAGTAATAATATACTGCTGCCGGTATCCCGGTATGCTTGCTGTACTGCAGGCCGTTTTTCAGGTAGCGGTCGGCCTTCAGGCTGTCTTTTTCCTTCCAGAGGTCTGCCAGCTCAAAGGAGAGCATGGCCCTGGCACTGTCCGTGCCGGCGGTATTGAGTCGCAGTAGAAGGCTTTCCGCAGAGTTTTCATTGGCTGGCGCCTGGGCATTCACGAATAACGGCAGCGAATATAGGAAAACAAGGATGGCTAACTTTTTCATACCGGGAAATTAATAACAAATACGCAGCGGGCCAATTTCCGGTGTTTCCCATCTACCTGAAAGCAGGTAGATGGAAATACTGTTTACCGGGGATTGTTGCCCCGGGGGGAGGTAAATAATTTTGTACCGACTAATATCTTTTTTTATGAAATTATTTAAGAAGCTCCTGTTTCCATTGTTGGCAGTGATGATGGTGTTTACTGCATGTTCCAAGAAAGACAATGACGGCCCCTCCAGTACCAGTCATAAAGTGGTGTTCAAAGCGTTTGGTTCCAGCGACGTTCAGATAAGCAGTGCGGTGTATGGTTATGATACTGAACTCACCAGTGTTTCCTCCTTATCCGGTACTACCTGGACCAGTCCTGAAGTAAATGTGCCTGCCGGCGCTCTGATGGCGCAGGCTGTTGTAACAGCCACCGGTACATCTGCCGCTTCCTCTTTGAAAGTAGAGGTTTGGGTAGATGGCGTGAAGAAAGACGAAGCATCCAGCACGGGCACAGCACTGGTTGCCCATCCTGCCGCCAATCTTCGATAAGATGATACACTTATTTCTGTTGCCCCGGTGATCGTATAATCGACACCGGGGTATTTTTTACCGCATAGCATCGTTCAACGGGGCTATGCGGTTTGTTTTTATATATTTGTCTGCACAATTATATTATATGAAGAGAATAAATGGCTTCCTTGCCGCAATGGCATTGGTACTGGTAGCAAAGTTCGTATCAGCGCAGACGTTAGAAAAAATGCAGTGGTTCAATGAACCCGAGAAATGGGAAATTAAGAATAACACCCTGAAAATGCAGGTGACGCCGCAGTCAGACTACTGGCGGATTTCACATTACGGGTTCACCGTGGATGATGCGCCGTTCTTATATACGACCTATGGTGGTGAATTTGAAGCGAAGGTGAAGCTGACGGGGGCTTACAAGGCCCGTTTTGACCAGATGGGGCTTATGCTGCGCACTGATCATGAAAACTATATCAAAACAGGGGTGGAGTTTGTAGACGGGAAGTTTAATGTGAGTACGGTGGTGACGCATACGAAGAGCGATTGGAGCGTGACTACGCTCGACAAGGCGCCACCTTTTATCTGGATTAAAGTGGTACGCCGCCTTGATGCGGTGGAGATTTTCTATTCTCTCGACGACAAGAATTATATTATGACCCGCAATGCGCCGTTACAGGATAACAAGCCCGTGATGGTAGGACTGATGGCAGCGAGCCCGGATGGAAATGGCTTTGAAGCTACCTTTGAATACTTTAAGGTAAAACATCTGCCTGATCAGCGGCGTGTGGAATGGCTGAAAAAAAATAGCGGTAATTAATATTTCCATCTTCCATCATTTTTCTTTTACTTAGTAATACTATGAAAAAACTCCTGCTTACACTATGCCTTGGCCTCGGCAGCTGCTTTGCTGCGCAGGCCCAGAAAGAAAAAAATGAGCTGCATTTCAAAAGCAGCCAGGCCCAGATGATTACGGTATATAAAGGCACTATTTTCGTAAATGGCAATAAGGCATTTATATTCCCGCAAGACAATATCAATTATGCCAGCAAGCGGAATAAACTGGTGGAAGATGGAAAGTCTGTTTTTCTTTTCCTGGAGATAAACAATGCTCCCAATAAAAACCGGTTCCAGGTTTTCAACATTGATCACTCCCTGGCAGATACGGTGGTGAATGCGATTGCTTCCGATGTGAAGGATTGGGATGGAGATGGCAACCTGGAATTTGGCGGCGCGGATATAACGCCCGTGTACAATGGTACCGATTCTGCCTATTACGTAGCCTCCCGGTTTTACGAGATCAAAAAGGGTAAAATTTCCTATGATGCGGCGCTTACGGAGAAGACGGATTTAAAAGTAAATAAGGTATTTTTGAGTGAGCCATTCGGGGAAAACGGGCAGCCCAAGCTGATCCCTAAAGGGAAGCGGAAGCCCTGATTTGTGATACGCTAATTATCATTATAAGAAACTGAAAATCAATCTGATGAGAGGAAAATTTTTCCTCCCGGATTGATTTTTTTATTGCTGTAAATACCTAGTTTCGCAGTATAAATTTCACAATCAAAAACCAAGACATATGTTTGGAAACCAAGTTGAATTAAAGGTCATGTTAACCGAGGTAGTTAACTCCGCTGTAAATGATGCAATGGATAAGAAGTTTGAGGCTTTCGAAGGGAAGATGGACGGGAAGTTGAGGAAGTTGGAAGATTCAATGGATGGGAAGTTGAGGAAGCTGGAAGATTCAATGGACGGGAAGTTGAGGAAGCTGGAAGGGACTATGAACCAGCAGTTTAATGAAGTCCATGAAAAATTTAAAGGGGTTGATGAGAGATTCAACCTCGTTGACGAAAAATTCACCAGAATCGACGAAAGATTCAACCTCGTTGACGAAAAATTCACCAAAATCGATGAAAGATTCAACCTCGTTGACGAAAAATTCACCAAAATCGACGAAAGATTCAACCTCGTTGACGAAAAATTCACCAGAATCGACGAAAGATTCAACCTTGTTGACGAGAAATTCACCAAAATCGACGAAAGATTCAACCTCGTTGACGAGAAATTCACCAGAATCGACGAAAGGTTCAACCTCGTTGACGAAAAATTCACCACCATCGACCACAAATTCACCAACATCGACAAGCAACTCAAAGACGTTGACAAACAACTCAAAGGCATCGATCAAAAATTCAAAGGAGTCGACAAACAATTTACAGACCTCAACAAAAAGGTCGACAAAATGGATCAAACCATCACTTATCAAGGGAAAGTAATGGAGGATTGTTCGAAGTACCTGAATCAAATGATGGAAACCCAAAATTCATTAATAAGCCACTTTGAATTATTGGAAGCTTCCATTGAAAGTAAATTCAAGGTAAATCTGAATGTCCTGAAAAGCGACTCGTTCAAAAGGCATGGCCAACGTTAAGGTGTTAACCCATTATTAATTTAAGAGAAGTGTATTGATGAAAAAAGAATCGCACCTGGCAAAATAGCCTCCCCTAACTTTAGATTGCGTTAACTCCCAAAGACTACTCCCAAAAGTCATTTCCCAACGATAGATACCGCATACGAGGCGGAACATGCATACCACTATCAACGGTATCCGAACTGCTGTGCCCGTAATCGTCCTGGCTACAGGTAGCCGGTACATCATCCGTCGTTGTGATATGACTTTTGGGATAGTTTTAAATATAAAGTATAACTCATTTGATATCAAGATACTAAGCACTAATTGCTCAAACTTCAAAATTGATATAAATTTGCACCTGACCTTGCGCGCAAGTATGTACATATGAAAGTTTTGATCGTAGAAGATAATAAGGAACTCTCCAGTGGTATAGCCGACTATCTCACAGGAGAAAAGTATATATGCGAACCCGCATACGACTTTGAAACCGCCACCGAAAAGCTCTCCCTCTTCTCCTATGATTGCATCCTCGTTGATATCATGCTGCCGGACGGCAACGGCCTCGAACTCCTTAAACAAATCCGCCGGGAAAATATCCGCAGCGGTATCCTCATCATCTCCGCTAAAGATGCCCTGGACGATAAAGTGAAAGGACTCGACGAAGGCGCTGACGACTACGTCATCAAACCCTTCCACATGTCAGAACTGCACGCACGCCTCCGCGCCATATACCGCCGCAAACAACTGGAAGGCCCCAGCAGCCAGGTAGTGTTCAACGAAATTGAACTCAATACCGACACCATCGAGGCCTCCGTCAATAAACAACCGCTCGACGTCACCCGCAAGGAATTTGACCTCCTGCTGTATTTTATCGTCAATAAAAACCGCGTGCTGTCCAAACAAGCCATCGCAGCACACCTCTGGGGAGATTATACCGATAACCTCTCCAACTTCGACTTCGTATATCAACACGTAAAAAACCTGCGGAAAAAGATCAGCGTGGCAGAAGGAACAGACTATATCGAAACTGTATATGGTCTGGGTTATAAGTTTAATACGTCCAAACAATGAAGTTACTTAACAAAATAACAATCTGGTTCATCGGCGTTATCTTCCTGGTAACCCCCATCACCATGGTGATATCCCGGACCAATATCAAAAAGCACCTCGATAAAGCAGAAATTGCCCGCATGCGCGCCGTCAACGACCACGTGTACCAGCAACTCCTCACCGGTGTGCAACTGGACCACTACACCCACGGCCGCCCCATCGAAGTGAGTCTCTACCAGGGCCCTATGCCGGCAGAACGCGTGCAGACGCTGAAAGAAGTAGCCCCCAACGAAGACCACACCAAAAACGAATGCCGCATCACCGTTACCTCCTTTTACCAGGTAGGTAAACAGATATATAAAGTATCCTCCTATAATTATGTACTGAACTCCGAAGAAATTTTTGCCGGCATGCTCAGCACCGTCGTCTGGAAAATGCTGCTGATCATCCTCTGTGTAGGCCTCACCGCGCGGCTCCTGTCCCGGATCATCCTCGAGCCCTTTTACCGCGGACTCAAAATCATCAAACATTTCGACGTTAAAAAAAGCGACCAGAAATTACAACTCGCTCATACCACCACTACCGAATTCAAAGAACTCAACGCCTTTATCGAGTCCATGGCCCGGAAAGCCCGCGCTGACTACGCCGCCATCAAGGAATTCAGCGAAAACGCCTCCCATGAACTCCAAACGCCCCTGGCAGTAGTGCGCAGTAAACTCGACCTGCTCAGCCAAACCGCCATCGACGATAACCAGGCCCGGCTTATTGGAGATATGCAGTCCGCCATCGAACGCCTCTCCCATATCAACCGATCCCTGGTACTCCTTACCAAACTGGAAAACCACGAGTATGCCACTTCAGAGAACATTAAGTTCTGTGCTATCACCAAGCGCGTAATGGCCACCTACGAGGACTGGGTCAAAATGAAAGACATCACCATCTCCTCCCAACTGGATAAAAATATTGTGCTCAACATCCACCCGGCACTCGCCGAAATCCTGCTCAACAACCTGTTTAGCAACGCTATCCGCTATAACGTGGAAGGAGGCAAGATCAGGGTAGAACTCAGCAAATACAATTTCACCATCAGCAATACCGGCAATCCGCCCGAACTGCCCACTGCTGAGCTGTTCCGCCGCTTTAAAAAAGGTAACCAGTCCGGCGAAAGCACCGGCCTCGGTCTGGCCATCGTCAAACAAATTTGTACGGTAAATGACTTTTCAGTGACCTACAATTACATGAACGGCTGGCACCAGGTAAGCGTCCTGTTCGCACAGCCGGAACCCAAGCCCCTTGCGGAAAAAATCTGCCCCACCCCGGAAACGAAGTTGGCAGTCAGCTAATCCAAACGGACAATTTTTCCAATTCTGAAGATTCTTCAAAATTACTTCAAAATATGATGGTCACTTTGCAACTGGAAATTCAGATGAACTTCCACCGCTAGTAAAACCAAACTCATCATGTGGAGTAAGAAATTATTGTTGTTGGCGCTCTGTTCTTTCATAACGGGTAGTAATATCTATGCCCAGCAGGTACTTACCCTGCAACAAGCCATCGACACTGCTGTCGCCAACTACGGAACCATTAAGGCCAAGCAATCCTATACTGCCGCCTCCAACGAACAGGTAAGACAGGCACGCCGTGATTACCTGCCAAACTTCAACATCTCTGCCCAACAGGACTATGGAACCATTAACGGACAAAACGGCCCGCTCTATGGCTTCGGTGGCCTCGCAGCCGCCTCCTCAGGCCTCCCGCTCGACCATCAGAACTGGAACGCAGCATTCGGCGCATTATACCTTACTAATATAAACTGGGATTTTTTCGCCTTCGGACGCGCAAAGGAAAAAATTAAAACCGCAGTCGCAGCCGCTACTCAGAACGATAAAGACTGGCAACAAGAGATATTTAAGCACAAGATTAAAGTGGCGGCTGCTTATTTAAACCTCGTAGCAGCAAAACAACTCACACGGTCCTATAAGGATAATATGGACCGTGCCGATACCATCCGCAAAGTGGTGCGTATCCGTGTACTCAATCACCTCATCGCCGGGGTGGACTCATCCCAGGCAAACGCAGAGTACTCCAGCGCCCGCATCACCTACACCAAAGCCAGGGATGCAGAGCAGGAGCAGGCTAACCAACTCGCCCAGCTGCTGGGGATACCGGCGCAGGACTTCGTGGTAGACACCGAATTCGTAAAACGGATACCTAACCTGCCTGGCGACAGCCTCGATGAATCCAAACACCCGGTACTGCAATGGTATAAAAGCCGTATCGCCTACTCCAACGAACAGGCGAAATATGCCAAGACCTTCTACTACCCGGCGTTTTCACTGGTAGGCGTATTGCAAACCCGCGGCTCCGGCTTCGGCAACGGCTACGCTTCAGACCAGACAGATTTCAGCCACGGCTACTGGGATGGCGTCAAACCCACACGCAGCAACTACCTCATAGGACTCGGCGTTACCTGGAACCTCTCACAGCCTTTTCGTATATCCAGGCAGGTGAAGGCCCAGGAACAAACCAGCAAAGGCCTGCAGTATGAATACGAACTCGCCGATCAACAGATTAAAGCGCAATACGCACTCTCCGAAACCAAGCTGCAGAACGCACTGTCCAATTTCAGGGAAGTACCGGTACAGGTGAAAGCTGCATCGGACGCTTACCTGCAAAAGACCGTACTATATAAAAACGGGCTGACCAACCTGGTGGACCTCACACAGGCAGCCTATGCGCTCATCCGCGCACAAACAGACCGGGATATCGCTTATGTAAACGTATGGCAGGCCCTGCTGCTGAAAGCAGCAGCCGCCGGCGACTTCAACATATTTAGCTACTAATAACGCTGACGGATAAACGGAAACCATGCTGATTATTTCTAAGAAACGACTATTATGAACCTGATTAGCTTTGCACTTAAAAAACCTATTACCATACTGGTACTGGTAGCCGGTTTGTTCTTCTTCGGGATCAAAGCGGTGACGAGTATCAAAGTAGATATCTTCCCCAAGCTGGATCTCCCGGTGATCTACGTTTCCCATCCCTTCGGAGGTTATAACCCCTCCCAGATGGAAACCTATTTCGCAAAACAATACATCAATATCTTCCTGTTCGTAAACGGGGTAAAAAGTATTGAAACCAAAAATATCCAGGGCCTCACCCTCATGAAGATTAACTTCTACCCGGGTACCAACATGGCCCAGGCAGCCGCGGAAGTAAGCGCCTTTTCCAACAGGATCCAGGCCATCTTCCCGCCCGGCTCCAACCCGCCGTTCATCATCCGCTTCGACGCATCCACGCTGCCGGTTGGACAGCTGGTATTGAGCAGCGACAAGCGCAGTAACAACGAATTGCTCGACCTGGCGAACGTCTATGTACGTTCCTCTTTTACCTCCATACCCGGCCTCGTGGCTTCTCCGCCTTTCGGTGGAAACGTGCGCACCGTGGTGATCAAGGCCGATCCTGAACTCCTGCGCCAACACAACCTGACGCCGGACCAACTGGTAGAAGCTATGCGACTCAACAACCAGACCTCTCCGTCCGGTAACGTACGCATCGGGGATAAAAACGTTATTACCCCTGCTAACACCACTATCAAAACCGTAAAGGACTTTGAAGATATTCCACTGTTCAAGGGGGATGTACAAAATTTATATCTGAGAGATGTAGCCACCGTAGAGGATGGCGCGGACGTAACTTCCGGCTATGCGCTGGTAAACGGCCGTCGCTCCGTGTACTTAAGTGTGGCCAAAGGGGCAGATGCTTCCACCTGGGAAGTAGTGCAGAACCTGAAAAAGGCCATGCCGAAAATCCAGGCCCAGCTGCCGGAAGATGTGAAACTGACTTATGAATTTGACCAGTCCACCTATGTGATCAACTCCGTGAAAAGCCTCCTGTCCGAAGGCGCGATCGGCGCCATCCTCACAGGATTGATGGTACTGCTGTTCCTCGGCGATGCCCGCGGAGCCATGATCGTAATCTTAACCATCCCCACTTCCATCATCGCAGCGGTACTGTTCCTCAGCCTTACCGGCCAAACCATCAACATCATGACCCTGAGCGGTCTGGCCCTGGCAATCGGTATCCTCGTGGATGAGAGTACGGTAACCATAGAAAACATACACCAGCACTTCGATATGGGCAAACCCAAGGCCCTCGCCATCTGGGATGCCTGTCAGGAAATCGCTTTCCCGAAACTGCTGATCCTCTTCTGTATCCTCGCCGTATTCGCGCCGGCATTCACCATGGGCGGCATCCCAGGATCGCTGTTCCTGCCGCTGGCGCTGGCTATCGGTTTCAGTATGATCATATCCTACTTCCTCGCACAAACCTTCGTACCGGTAATGGCTAACTGGGTGATGAAAATAAAACATCACAAAGCGAAAGACGGCCATATCATGACAGATGCGGAAGAATATGCAGCCGCCGGGCTGCCGGCAGGTAGCGAAAAGAATACCTGGGATCAGAAGGAAATACTGCTGAAGCAGGAAGACAGTAACCGGGACGGAAAGGTTTCCCGCTTCGAAAAACTCCGTTTCCGGTACCTCCGCTTCCTGGACCGGCTCATGCCTTACCGCAAAGTAGTGGTGACCGCCTACCTCCTCATCACCGGCGCTATCGTAGTGCTGCTGTTCTCCGGCATCGGCCGGGACGTGTTGCCGAAAGTAAACTCCGGCCAGTTCCAGATCCGTATGCGCCTGCCGGACGGTACCCGTATCGAAAATACAGAGGCGGCCACCATACAACTTACCAACGCCATCAGCGACATCGTAGGTAAGGAGAATGTTTCCATCACCTCCGCCTACGTAGGTACCCACCCGCAACAGTTCTCCACCAGCCCGATCTTCCTCTGGATGGCGGGCCCGCATGAATCGGCCCTGCAGGTGGCCTTGAAGGAGGACTACCACGTCAACCTCGATGAACTGAAAGATAAGATCCGCCATAAGATGGCAAAGCTCAACCCGCAGATGAAATTATCATTTGAACCAATTGAGCTGACGGATAAAATTCTCAGCCAGGGATCCCCAACCCCCATAGAGGTAAGGTTCTCCGGCCGTGATAAAAAAGTAAATGAGCTGTATGCGCAAAAAATGGTGGATGAACTGAAAAAGATACGGTTCCTCCGCGATGTACAGATCGGCCAATCTATTAAATATCCTGCTGTAAACGTAAACATCGACCGTATCCGCGCTGCCCAGCTGGGCCTGGATATGACGGATGTTTCCCGCTCGCTTACGGCGTCCACTTCCTCTTCCCGTTTCACGGAAAAGAATATCTGGGTGGATGAAAAGATATCCAACAGCTATAACGTACAGGTGCTGATACCTGAGAGTAAGATGGCCAGCAAAGAGGATATCAGCGAAATCCCGCTGATGAAAAACAGCGCCAGACCAGTGCTGGGCGATGTGGCTACCCTCACGGACGGTACCACCTACGGGGAAATCGATAACCTCGGCGCCATGCCCATGCTTACCGTTACAGCCAACGTCAATAAGAAAGACCTGGGTTATGCGGGTAAGGAAGTGAAGAAAGCCATTGCCAACCTCGGCGAGCTCCCCCGCGGTTTAAGCGTGGACCTGATAGGTATGAGCAGTACCCTCACCGAAACGCTGGACAGCTTACAGAGCGGCCTCCTGGTGGCAATCGTAGTAATATTCCTGATGCTGGCGGCCAACTTCCAGTCGTTCAAAGTATCAGCCATCGTACTGGCCACCGTGCCGGCGGTATTGCTGGGTTCCCTGCTGTTGCTGATCATGTGCGGCTCCACACTCAACCTGCAATCTTACATGGGTATGATTATGTCCGTAGGGGTGTCTATTTCCAATGCGGTACTCCTCATCACCAACGCGGAGCAACTCCGCAAATCCAACGGGGATGCTATCCTGTCGGCCAGGGAAGCAGCGGCACTGCGTTTGCGGCCGATCCTGATGACGGCGCTTGCCATGGTGGTAGGTATGATTCCTATGGCCAGCGGCCTCGGAGAAGCGGGCGACCAATCATCTCCTTTGGGTAGGGCAGTAGTGGGCGGCCTGATCGCCTCTACCTTCGCGGCGCTTTTCATACTACCGTTAGCGTTTGCCTGGGGACAAAAACGCGCTTCCACACAGAGCGTATCCCTGCACCCGAGAGATGAAGAAAGCATTCACTATATTCCGGAAGTTTAACAAATAACATTACAAATCATTCAATAAATAATATCATATGAATAGCGGTCTGCGTTTATTTTTTCCTTTATTATCGGCGATAGCCCTTACTGCGGGCCTGCAGAGCTGCGGTACCTCCGATGCTAAAGATGAAAAATCTGCTGCTGCGGAAGCGGCGCCTGCCCTCCAGGCTTTCGCACTGGAAAGAAGCAACCTGTCTTCCAACATCAAAATCCCGGGGGAATTAATCGCCTTCCAACAGGTGGACCTGTACGCAAAAGTGAGCAGCTTTGTAAAAAAGCTGTACGCTGATGTGGGTACGCAGGTACAGGAAGGGCAACTCCTCGCTACCATGGAAGCGCCTGAAATCAACTCCCAGCTCTCCGGCGCTGATTCCCGCCTGAAGTCACAGGAGGCTATTTACCTGTCCAGTAAAGCCAATTACGACCGTCTGCTGGAAACCAGTAAAACGCCTGGTACCGTTTCGCAGAACGACCTGGACATCGCCTTTGCGCGTCAGAAGTCGGACCTCGCGCAGCTCGAAGCTGCCAGGGCGGCGCTCCGCGAAATTGGAGATAACAAAAACTACCTCACCATCCGCGCGCCGTTCTCCGGCGTGATCACAGCCCGTAACGTCAGCACCGGCGCCTATGTAGGCCCTGCCGGCAAAGGTTCTGAGCTGCCAATGTTTACCCTGCAACAGCAACGTAAACTTCGTTTAGTCGTAAGCGTGCCGGAAGCATACAGCGGTTACCTGAACGATAAGGATGAAGTGAGCTTTACTGTACGCTCGCTCAACAACCGCAAATTCACCGGTAAGATTGTGCGTATGGCAGGCGCGCTCGACAAACGGCTGCGCTCTCAGCATATAGAACTCGACGTGGCAAACGAGGACAAAGCGCTCTTGCCTGGTATGGTCGCAGAAGTGAATATCCCGCTCAACAGCGCTACCACCAACTTTGTGGTACCATCGACCGCGGTGTTGAATTCCACCAAAGGCGTATTTGTGATTAAGATTGCTGACCATAAAACCAAATGGGTGCCTGTCACTACCGGCCGCAGCGAAGATGGTAAAACAGAGATCTTCGGTGAGCTGAACGATGGGGACACCCTCATCACCAACGCTACTGAGGAGGTGCGGGACGATGTGACCGTGCCGGCAGTAAAAATCGGAAAATAATCCCCCTCAGCGGGTTAAACTTTTTGCCTGTTGTACAGTCAATTATATGCTTTTCGTGAACGGAAACCATGCATTAACACGTAAGCAATTCTAATTTATATAACACAGATTATAGGTTGATAAATGAAGAGCCGCCAGGTATCCACCCGGCGGCCTTTTAATAGGAATGGCAATGCAATATGCCAGGGCAAAAGTGCTACGCTTATGCTTTCCCTGCGGTTTAAACGCAGTGAGGCATGCCCGCCTTTTCACGCAATCGTTGCCGATAACGATTGCGTAAATAAATTAATCCCGCGCCCATCATCCGATCATTTATTTTACGAATTTCAGTATAACCCTGGTCTATAAATTCCACACATAAAAATTCACAGTTATGAAAAAATCCCCTATGATCATGATGCTATGCATTGCATTAGCCAGTTGTCAAAAAAATGACCTTGCACCCAGCCCCGGCGAAGGCGAACAGTCCGCACCCAAGGCAGCCGTGGAAAGCAGCATTACCGTCACTACGGAATCAGCCCTGAAGTCCGCCATCAGCGCGGCCAAGCCAGGCGATATCATTACCGTCAGCGGTACTATTAAACTCACCAGTACTTTACAACTGCTCAACAGCGGCACTTCCAGCGCCAAAATAAACTTCACCGGCGGCGTACTGGATTGCTCAGGTATTGCGTCCGGCTGGGGGGTAAAATGTAACGGCAGTTACTGGAATATCACCAACATGACCATTAAGAATGCGCCCGATTGCGGACTGGTATTCCAATACGGTGGTTACAACTACGTGTATAATGTTACCACTTCCGGCAATCATGATTCCGGTTTGCAGATTTATAACCAGGCGCATCACAACAACATCAGCTACTGTAATTCCAACGACAACTATGATACGCAGAACGGTGGCGAAAACGCAGATGGTTTTGCCTGCAAGCTTTCTGCCGGCGCTGGCAATAAGTTTGACCACTGTACTGCCAACCACAATTCAGATGATGGCTGGGACCTCTACGGTCAGCCCTCTACAGTAACCATCACCAACTGTACCGCCACCAACAACGGCTACGGCGGGAATGGCGACGGTAACGGTTTCAAACTGGGCAGTTCCGGTCAAAGCGTAGCGCATACCGTAACCAACTGCGTTTCCAGTTACAATAAAGCCGCCGGCTATGATGGCAACGGCAATACCGGCCATATCACCATTACCGGCAGCACCGGCACCGGCAACGGTAAAGCCCTGTTCTACAGGCTATATTAATTCTTCTCGTGATTAATATATTCATGCAGCAATACCATTCTCTAAACGGCTCCCAACAGGAGCCGTTCTATTTCAAAAAATGCCAACACCAAAACACCCCCCTTTGCGCTCTCCCCCTTACGCCCCTTTGCGAGAAAAAACTCCCCGCCCCTCCGCGAGAAAAAAAATCCGCCCCTTTGCGTTCTCTCCCCCCTTACGCCCCTCTGCGAGAAAAAATCCCCGCCCCTCCGCTAGAAAAAACTCCCCCCCTTTGCGTTCTCTCCCCCTTACGCCCCTTTGCGAGAAAAAATCCCCGCTCCTCCGCGAGAAAAAATCCCCGCATTCTTCCCTCCTTTGTTTATTTTAGTGCCAGAAAACGCGCAAATTTGACTAGGGATAACGCTTATAGTGACCTTGAACTGGTAAGCATGTTGAAACGAGGCGATGTACAGGCGTTCGACCTGTTATACTCCCGTCACTGGGCTACCATGTACCAGTCCGCCTTTTACCTGCTGAGAGACCAAAACGCCTGTATGGATATTGTACAGGATATTTTCGCCTGGTTATGGGAAAAGCGTGCCGAGCTGGACATACAAACAGTGCCCGCCTACCTGCGCAGCGCCGTCCGCTTTAAAGTCATCAACTATATCCGTTCCGGTAAAATAAGAGATAACTTCTACCAGGAGCTGGCAGGCATCACCATACCTGCAACCCCTGGGCCGCAGGACTTCCTGGAGCTCAACGACCTGAAGATGATCATCCAGCAGGCAATCGCTGACCTGCCGGAAAAATGCAGGGAAATTTTTTTGCTTAGCAGAGATGGGCAGCTGACAAATCAACAAATTGCAGATTTGCTGAATATATCTATCAAAACAGTAGAGGCACAAAAAACAATCGCGCTGAAACGCATCCGATCCACCGTAGACCCTCATCTGCTGGCATTGTTACTACTTCCCGTTGTTACCCATTACAGTTAATATCCTACCCAACTGAAAATTTTTTTTTGAACCTTTTAGGGGTCTTTATTTTTATAACTGCCATACTATAGGAACACCTGCGTATGACCAGAGAAGAACTGATAGCTTTAATTGATAAAATTGCGTCCGGCGCCGCCACAGATGCGGAGCTGATGCAATATAACCAGGTGTTTAACGCCTTTGCCAACGGGCAGGACCACTGGGACGAACCTGCCATGGGCAACAAACAGGAAATCGAAGCCGCCATCCGGCAACGACTGGAAGGAGCCCTCCGTAAGGCCGCCCCACGGCCGGTAATACGCTGGTACAAATGGGCCGCCGCCGCGGCAGCGCTGCTGATCCTCATCAGCGTATCGGTAGTTTTACTCCGCCCGCGCGAAGTACGCCTCGCGCCGCAGGCAGAGCGCTTTCGCAACGATATTCCCGCGCCTACAGGTAACCACGCTGTGCTTACACTCGGCAACGGCCGGCAAATCCTGCTCGACAGCGCAGGCAACGGTACCATCGCTATCCAGGGAGGAATTAGCCTCGCCAAAACCGATGATGGGCAAATCGCCTATACCGGCCACGCCGCAACGGTTACCACCAATACCATCACCCTGCCCGCCGGCAGCCGCCCGCTGAAAATCGTACTGGCAGATGGCACCAGAGTATGGATAGATGCTGGTTCCAGCTTTTCCTATCCCACCGCCTTTACCGGTAATGCACGGCAGGTAAACATCTCCGGGCAGGCCTATTTTGAAGTCGCTAAAAACAGCAATATGCCCTTTACCGTTAGCACCGCCAACAAAGGCTATACGGTACAAGTGCTGGGCACCTCGTTTAACATCCGCGTCTATGCGGACGAGGCCAATATGAAACTCACCCTCGTAGACGGTGCAGTTAAATTCAATACCAACACCGCATCCAAACTGATGAAGCCTGGAGAGCAGGCCGTCGCAACAGACAACGGTAACATACAGCTTACAACGAACGCCGACCTGACAGCGGCCACCGCCTGGAAAGACGGACTATTCTATTTTAATGGCAGCGATATCAATACCATTATGTCGGAGCTACAACGCTACTACAATCTTGATGTAGTGTACCAGGCCCATGTCAGAGATTCATTTGTTGCAAAAATCCCGAGGGATGTCCCCGTTTCTCAACTGCTTAACCTGCTGGAGATGACCAATCTCGTGCATTTCAGCATTGATGGACGGAAAGTAACAGTCATGAAATAATTATACACCAGCACAATATTTACACTGCAGGTCCCACCAAGCCTGTCGGTAAGGAAAGATATGTCCTGATTAACCGCATCGGCGGAATTACTAAATTAAAAATCAACCAGAAGCTATGCTAGGAAGAAAGCTAAGAAGTCTACTATGCCTGCCGCCTGCTAAAAGAAGCTATGCCCGCATTTGCCTGATGATGGGATTGCTGCTATTGGCCACCCAGTCTTTTGCGCAGAAGGTAACGATGACCATGAAATCAGGTTCCCTGGAAAAAGCCTTCCAGGAAATCGAAAAACAAACAGGGTACAGTTTTATTTATGGCAAAAATCAGCTGAGCCTGGCCGCTCCTGTAAACATCTCTGTCAAAAACCAGGAGCTGAACGAAGTCCTCAGTACGCTCTTCAGCAGCCAGCCGTTTGCCTATTCCATTTCCGGCAAATTCATTGCCATCCGCCTGAAGACAGCGCCAGCCACACCGCAGCAACAAGCGCAAAGCGGTATTATCGTAAAAGGAAAAGTAACCGATACCAAAGGCAATCCTTTGCCCTCCGTATCCGTAGTGATCCCCGGCACGCCGCTGGGCGCCATGACCAACGAACAGGGGGAGTACCTGATCAATAACGCCCCGCCCAATGCGGAATTGGTGCTCTCTTACATCTCTTTTCTGCCGCAACGGGTAGCTATCAGGGGCCGCGCCATTATTAACGTCACCCTGGAAGAAGATGTAAAATCCCTCGATGAAGCAGTGGTAATCGGTTATGGTACTACTACCAAACGCATGAACACAGGTTCTGTCAGCAGCCTTACCGCTAAAGATATCGAAAAACAACCCATCTCCAACCCGCTGGCCGCCCTGCCTGGCCGCGTACCGGGCCTGCAAATCACACAGTCCAACGGCCTGCCGGGTAGCTCCGCTATTATACAAATCCGCGGACAAGGCTCCATGAATGCCGGCTATGTGCCGCTCTATATCATCGATGGAGTGCCTTTCACTAACTACAGCGGTTCCTACCCGCCGTCCGATAACCTCAACTCCTGGGGCGTCAGCGGCGCAAACGGTGGTATCAGCCCCTTCAGCATGATCAACCCCGATGATATTGAACGCATGGATATCCTCAAGGATGCGGACGCAACTGCCATCTACGGCGCCCGCGGCGCTAACGGCGTTATCCTCATCACCACCAAAAAAGGAAAAGCAGGTAAAACGAAGTTTAACGCCAACGTATATACGGGATTTGGGCAGATCAATCACTTTATCCCCCTGATGAATACCCAGGATTACCTGGACCTCAGAAGGGAAGCGTTCAAGAACGACGGCCTGACGCCTACCGCCGCCAATGCGCCGGAGCTAACCGTGTGGGACCAGAACGCTTATACCGACTGGCAGGATTTCCTCCTCGGAGGCACGGCGCATAATACGGACGGTCAATTCCAGATTTCCGGCGGCGATGCCAAAACGCATTTCATGTTCAGCGGCGGTTATCATAAAGAAACCACCGTATTCCCGGGGGATTTCAACAGCACCCGCTATACCGGCCGATTGTCAGCAGACCACACTTCCGCAGATAATAAATTTTACGCGGCTATCAGTGCCAACTATTCCAGCGATAAAACAGTTTTGCCGGGCAGCGATCTAACGCAGCTCTATAACCTGCCCCCTAATATGCCGCTCTATGATAACGCCGGCAAGCTGGTCTGGTCCAATGGCTTCAGCAACCCCGTAGCGCTCCTGCAACGCAGATATACTAACAACACCGGCAACATGATTGCCAATGCCAACCTGCGTTACAGCATTATCAAAAACCTGAACTTTAAGGTGAACCTCGGCTATACGAATACCACGCTCGACCAGGTGAATCCAACGCCGGCCTCTACCCAGAACCCGGCAAATAATCCGCAGTCGTACGCGTATTTCTCCAATACAAAAATCCAGAACTATATCGTAGAGCCTACGCTCGACTATAGCCTGCAGGCGAAGGATAACCAGTTTAACTTCCTGCTGGGCGGCACCTATCAGCGTAGCCTCAGCCAGGGAAATTATATCAGCGCTAATAACTACAGCAGCGAAGCCCTAATGGGATCTATTACCGGCGCGGGTTTGATCACCGGCTCGGCCACTTATATTGATTACAAATTCGCTTCCCTGTTTGCCCGCGTTAATTACGACTACAAACAGAAATACCTGCTGAACCTGACTTTCCGCCGGGATGCCTCTTCCCGTTTTGGTCCGGAAAATATATACGCCGATTTTGGCGCAGTGGGCGCCGCCTGGCTGTTCACCCAGGAGGATTTTGCCGCGGACGCGCTGCCATGGCTTAGCTTCGGTAAACTTCGCGCCAGCTATGGAACAACCGGTAACGACCAGATCACAAACTATACCTACCTGCCTCTGCTCAACGCTACAGGTACCTACCAGGGCGCAAACGCCTTGTATCGCCCGGTGCTGCCTAACCCTGGCGTCAAGTGGGAAACGACCCGCAAGCTGGAATTTGCGCTGGAACTGGGCTTCCTGAAAGACAGGATTATGTTTACCGGCAACTATTACCAGAACCGTTCCAATGACCAGCTGCTGTCTGCAGCCCTGGCTTCCCAATCCGGTTATAACAGTTATACGGTAAACCTGCCGGCCCTCGTGCAGAACAACGGCGTGGAGCTGGAACTCAATACTAAGAACATTCAGCACCGCAACTTCAGCTGGACGTCTTCGCTGAATATTACCTTCTATAAAAACAAACTGATCTCCTTCCCGGGTATTGAAAATTCTTTCTATGCCGGCAGTTACCTCGTTGGGCAGCCGATTGACGTAGTCAGGAGATATGTTTACCTGGGATATGATCCGAATACCGGTATTCCAAAGTACGAGGATCAAAACAAGGACGGCTCCATTGATTACAATAACGATCGCCAGGTCATTAAACCAGGAACGCCTTACTTCGGAGGCCTGAGTAACAACTTCACCTACAAGAACTGGGACCTGAGCTTCTTCATCCAGTTCCACCACCGCAAAGGGTCTACCAACAACCTGACGACGCCAATTGGCAGCAGTCGCAGCAATCAGAATATCTCCCTGCTGGACAGGTGGAGAGCGCCCGGCGATATCGCGCAGTTCCCGGCTGCCACCTCTACATCCGGTACGCCTATCTATACAGGCTATTCCTTCTACTCAAGTTCTACCGCACTTTGGGGAGATGCCAGCTTCGCGAAACTCCGGAACGCTTCACTGGCTTACACCTTCCCGAAAGAATGGCTGTCAAAAACGAAGATCAGCAATATGCGTTTGTATGTAGAAGGTCAGAACCTGTTTACCTGGTCTAAGAACAAATACATCTTTGATCCTGAAACCAGCATGGCTGGCGGAGCGCCAGGCCTCGGAACCGGCGCGGTAGCTATGCCGCCGCTGCGCACAATTGTGTTTGGAATCAATTGCTCATTCTAAAATCTGAAGTCACATGTATAATCGTATTATAAATAAAAAAGTACTGGTGGCATTATTGCTGGCAGGCGGCCTGTTCTCTTCCTGTAAAAAACTGGTAGAAATCGGTCCGCCCACCACGCAGGTGGGGTTGGATCAGGCGTTTGCTTCTGACGCCACTGCAACCAGCGCAGTGCTGGGCATTTACAACGCCTCCTTTACCCGCGATTTCCTGTTCCCGATAACCTCTATCCCTGGCTTGTCCGCCAATGAGTTGCAGAATAACGTGCCAAACGTTTTCCTGGATGAGTTCAAAAACAACAGCATCACCGTTACCAATGGCACCCTTAACACCAACCTCTGGGGCTATAGTTACAGCACGCTGGCCCAGGCAAACGCCATGCTGGATGGTATCACAAAAAGCAATACCTTATCCGCAGCGCTGAAGAATCAACTCCTGGGCGAAGTGAAATTCTGGCGTGCATTTATGCTCTTTTTTCAGGTAAATATTTGGGGGGATATTCCAATGCCGCTGACGGATAACCCCATCGGCAACGCTACACTTGCACGTACGCCTGCTGCCGAAGTTTGGAAACAAATCGAAAATGATTTAACCCAGGCTCAAACGCTTTTGTCTGATGTCTATCCGGCAAGCCAGCGTGCACGCGTTAACAGGCAGACTGTAAATGCCCTGCTGGCAAGAGTGTACCTCTTTACCAAACAGTGGCAGCTGGCAGAAACAACTGCGGATGCAGTAATCAAGTCCGGCATATACAGCCTGAACAAGGACCTGAATACCACCTTCTCCAATACCAGCAACGAGATCATCTGGCAACTGGCCACGCTCAACGGCCTATCCACTTTCACCACCAACCCGGATTCGAAAGGGGGTAGCTTTGCAGCTACGCCGGGCGTAATTCCGGCTATAACGGCAACGGATACACTCTATAATAGCCTGGAAGCCGGCGACCTTCGTAAAGCCAACTGGTTTACACCAACTGTCATCGCCGGTACCAATTATAAGATCGTCAGCAAATACAAGCAACGCGCACTGCCTGCCGGCGCGTCTACCGGCAGCGAGTACAATGTAGTGCTGCGCCTGGCAGAACAATACCTCATTCGTGCGGAAGCGCGGGCCCAGCTGGGCAACCTCAGCGGGGCCATTGCGGATGTGGATACCATCCGCGTCCGTGCCGGCCTGCCGGTGCTGAACAATGCCATCAGCCAGAGCAACCTGCTCCTCGCCATCGAAAATGAAAGAAAGGCAGAACTCTTTGGAGAATGGGGCGCCCGCTGGTTCGACCTGAAGCGCCTCCCCGGCCGGACCGATCCTTCCAAATCCCGCGCGGATGAAGTGATTGGAGGCATGCGTCCTGCCGTATGGCAAAGCACGGACGTGCTGTATCCTATCCCGGATGCGCAACGCCAGCTCAATAAGGCGCTCACCCAAAACCCTGGTTACAATCAGTAATAATAAGGCAGGACAGGCCCGCCCTGTCCTGCTTCCTAAAAATCATCAATCATCGCCATGAAAAAAATATTCCTCCTCCTTATCAGCGGCAGTTTTGTGCTGGCAGCAGGTAATACACATGCCCAGCAAAAACCCGATACCCTCCGCCAGCAATATGATGCGCTGCTGAAAGGCAGCCAGCAACAGCAGGACCTGCTGGCTACTAAAATGTACGCGCTCCTGAAAAGCAAAAACGAAAAAGACTGGATCACCGCCAGCAACTATTTCTACCAGCTGAAAAAAAATAATGTATCCGACTCCATCCAGGAGGCCGCCGCAAAACGCTTTCCCAAAGGAATCATAGCGCGTAATAAAGCCGTACAGGTAGTCTATGACGAAAAAGACCCGGTTAAAAAAGAGCAGCTGTACAAGGCGTGGCTGAAGAAGTACCCGCCGGCAAAAGGGGAGAAGGAGCTGGTCGGCTACGACTATGCGGCCAACGCGGTAGGTACAGCTTATGCCGATGCAGATAATGTGCCTAAAGCGCTGGAATACGCGGATAAAATTCAGTCCCCTTTTTGGAAAGGAGAAGGTTGGGCAGGCACCGCACGCTACCTTATCAAACATGGCCATTACAAAGAGGCGCAAACCCTGCTGAAAAAAGCCATTGACCTCTCCTGGGAATTCAGAACCACCCGCAAAGAGGAAGAAGGCGCGAGGTTCGCAGGCACAGGATACCCCGGCTATCTGCGCATGTATGTACAAACCCTGTACGAAAATCAGGAGTATGACACCGCGCTGGTGTACCTCCGGCGTGTAATAGAAGAGGAGAAAGGAAAACCAACTCCTGCAACACTCGAAACGCTCGCAAAAGTGCAGCTGGCCAAAGGCGACTACCAGTCGGCTTTTAAAGGCCTGAGCGAAGTGGCGGCGAAAGGTATGCTGAACAACGCCAGTAAAAAAATGCTGGAGGACGCCTATACGAAAGTTCGGGGCAACCAGGGTTTTGAACAATACATCGATAGCCTGAAAAACGGGTTGGATGCGGAAACCCGCAAGGAGCTTGCCGCGCAGATGATCAATGAGAAAGCGGCGGACTTCACCCTTACTGACCTCGAAGGGAAAAAGGTTACGCTCTCCGCACTCAGGGGAAAAACAGTGGTGCTCGACTTCTGGGCCACCTGGTGCGGCCCCTGCAAGGCATCCTTCCCCGCTATGGCGAAAGCGCAAAGTCTTTATAGGAACGATCCGGATGTAGTGTTCCTGTTCGTACATACCTGGGAGCGCGGAGAAGCCCATCCTACCGAGGCGGCAGGGAAATTCATTCATGATAACAAATACCCCTTCCGGGTCCTCATGGACCTGAAGGACCCCTCTACCGGCATCAACAAAGTAGTGGATAGTTACGGTGTAAGAGGAATCCCAACTAAATTTGTGATCGATAAAAACGGTAATATCCGTTTCCGTTTCACGGGATTCTCCGGTGGGGACGATGCGGCTGTTGCAGAAGTGAAAGCAATGGTGGAATTATCCAGGCAATAATGGTAAGCGCTTACTTGTCCCGCCCGCAGGGTGGGACAGGTAACATTCCCGGCCCCGTTAACGAAAATCTACTGTATCCTATTTATATTATATCAATCAGTATTAAATCCCTTCTTTTTTGCAGGTTTTTCAAAAAATCCTGATTTTTTAATTAGTTTTGATCCGACTAATAAGTGCTGACTTTGGGAAAAATAATACATACAGCGGATGAGAAGGAACTGCTTCAGCAGTTTACCGGCTACTTCCGGCTGTACGAAAATTCCCTGTACTACTTCGCGCTCAAAACCGTTCAGTCAGAACTCCTCGCCCGGGATATTATCCAGGAAGTGTTTATAAAACTATGGTCCATCCGCGGCCAATTCCATGAAATAAAAAACATGGAGGATTACCTCTATCGGATGGTGCGCAATAAAGTGCTGGACGTACTGCGGCAGCTGGCGAACGACCGTAAGCTGCGCGCGGATTATTTCAATGGAAGGGAATGGGAAGATGCCAATGCATTTGACACCATTGCTGCCAAAGAGTACGAAATTGCCCTGGCAGAAGCTATTAACCAATTGCCGCCCCAGCGCCGCCTGATCTACCAACTTAGCCAGGTGGAAGGCCGTTCCCGCAACGAAATAGCGGAAGAGCTGCACATATCCCCGTCTACTGTAAAAAATCAGTTAACGGCTGCCCTCAGCTATCTCCGGAAGG
This sequence comes from Chitinophaga sp. CB10, assembly GCA_001870995.2. GTDB lineage: Bacteria > Bacteroidota > Bacteroidia > Chitinophagales > Chitinophagaceae > Chitinophaga. The sequence goes on along the minus strand of MLAV02000020.1, from coordinate 26,306 downwards.
TGGTAGCGGGCCAGATAAAATTTTTCTGATTTTTTTTCTCCCCCGATAGGACTTCCCCTTTTTACAATCGTCTTACTACCGGATGCGGCCATTGCATCTCCCAGAAAAAACAAATGGACAACTTGAACCAGGAACGATTTAAACAGCTATTCGAACGCTATACCTCCGGCAAATGTACGGAGGAGGAAAGGAACGAGTTTTTTGATCTTTATGCGCAGCATAAGGATGACGAAGCGCTGCAATCCTTGCTGGATGAGCTGTACCGGCAGGTGAAGGCGGAAACCCCTGCCGGGGCTTTTGTTAATTTTAGGGGAGATATCAGCCTTCCGGAAATACCGGGTACGCGTACACGAAAAATAACGCCGGTCCGTAAGCTCCTGATCCGTACGGCCGCTGCCGCCGCCATCATAGGCGTTGCCGCCGCCGCATGGCTGCTGACGCAACACCGGCAGTCCGCGCCATCCCTGGCGCTGAACGCCGATACCGGCAAAGTATCTGTCATCGCGGCCACCACTACCATTCATACCGCCAACAACGAAAAAAAGGTGATCGTCCTGTCCGACAGTACCCGCATCACCCTCAATGCCGCCACAGAGATCCGTTACCCGGATACTTTTGATCAACGCCAGCGCGAGGTGTACCTGGAAGGGGAAGCCTTCTTCGAAGTGGCCAATGCCGCGGAATGGCCTTTTGTGATCCACTCCGCCGGCGGCATGAAAACTACCGTACTGGGCACTTCCTTCAACATCAAGGCATACCCAGGCCGCTCCCAGGCCATCGTATCAGTGGTATCCGGAAAGGTAAAAGTGACCCGGGCGCAGCAGGAACTCTCCACCCTGGAAAAAGGCCAGGAAATGCGCCTGCAGCTGGAAACCGGCGTAGTTACCCGCCGCCCCGCCTCTGAAGTAACCATCGCCGCATGGCAGTCGGGCGATATCGGCTTTAATGATGAATCATTGCAGGATATCCTGAAAGATCTTCAGGTCTTTTATGGAACTGAAATAAAACTTAATAATCCCGGGTTGGCCAACCTGCTCTTAACTACAGGATTTCAGAAGAACACATCTATTGAGAGTGCCCTTGAGATTTTATGTGACCTGGCAAATGCTAAGTACGCCAGAACCAATAATGGTTTCGTAGTTTATTAGACTACTCTTTTACATCAACCAACTAAAGTACGAAATGACAAGAAAAATTGTTGTAGTGCTACTGGCATTGCTATGCCTGAACTATGCCTTGCCTGCCCAGACCAACGATGCAAGGGTGACGCTGCACCTGAACAAAACCACCGTAAAAGAGGTGCTGCGGCAAATGCAGCTGCAAACAGGCAAATACTTTGGGTACCAGTCCAAAGAGCTGGAAGGATTGCCAGCAATTCAGTTCGATTGCGATAATGAAACGCTCGGCAATGCACTCTCTAAACTGTTGGAAAATACCGGGCTGCAATACACGATCAAAGGCAACAACGTCCTGATCAAAAAACGCACGGATGCCAAGCCGGCAGACAAGCGCATAGAAGTGACCATCGTAACCGGTAACGCCGTCCGCACTATCAGCGGGCGGGTTACCAACCGCGAAAAACAGGGCATTCCCGGCGCTTCCATCTATGGCATCGATTCTAAAAAGATGGCCTTCACCAACGATAATGGCGAATACTTCATCCAGCTGCCGGAAACAGAAACCATGCTGTCCTTTTCCAGCCTGGGCTTCGAAAACAGGAACGTCATGCTGGGCGGCTCCCGCCAGGTGGACGTAGAGCTGAAAGAGCGGGTAGGTAACCTCAAACAGGTGGAAGTAGTTTCCACCGGTTACGTCAACCTGCCTAAAGAACGCGCTACCGGCTCCTTCGGCGTAGTGACCGCTAAAGACCTGGAAAAAATACCCGTGCCCAACGTACTGCATCGCCTGGAAGGGCAGGTGCCCGGGGTACAGCTGAACCTCACGGAATCAGATAACAGCTTCGTATATTCCAACCTCGCCGGCGACGTGCAGGGAAACAATAGCTATTCCATCAACATCAGGGGGACATCTACCCTCAGCAATAACGGCGTTAACAACAAGCCGCTGGTAGTGATAGATGGCTTCCCTTCTGAAATGGATATCCGTACTATCAACCCCGCCGATGTAGAACAGATCACATTCCTGAAAGATGCCGCGGCTGCCTCTATCTGGGGCGCAAGGGCCTCCTCCGGGGTAATCGTAATCACCACTAAAAAAGGTAAATCCCAAAACGGAACGCCGCAAATATCCTTCACCGCAGGGGCCAGCACAAATGGGAAACCACGGCTCTATGCGCTGCCGCTCATGAACGCCGCGCAAATGATCGACTATGAGCAGGAACTGGTTAATAAAGGATTTATCCGGGATTCGAAAAGTTTGACCGGAAGTTCCCAGGTACCTATGAGCCAGGCGGTAGACTGGATGTTCCGGCTCAAGCGGGGAGAGGTGACACAGGCCCAGCTGGATAGCGCTTTCAGCGTGCTCAAAGGGCGGGACTCCCGCCGCCAGGTGATGGACTACCTGTTGCAGCCTGCCTCCACGCAACACTACGATGTAAATATACAAGGCGGTACCGACCGGCACACCTACTTTATCTCCGGCGCATACGACCGGGAAAATACCAGCACCAAAGGCAACTTCGGAGAGCGTATGACCCTTTCCGTTAACCAGGACTTTAAGTTCTTCAAAAACATTACCCTTTCCGCCAACCTCCGGGGAAGCTGGTTTCGCTTCAGCACTGGCAATGTAGGCTACGGCGCTTATGCCCGCGGCTATTCGCCCCTGATGCCTTATGACCAGCTGGTTGATGACAACGGTAAGAGTGTGGATTACTCCCGCAACTACTACTCCGGCCGCCTCGATCAACTGGAAGCAAAAGGCTACCTGCCCTGGCGGTACAACTACCTCAACGAGCTCGCCAATAATGATAATACAACCAACGAAGCAAACTATGCTGCTACGCTGGGTGTAAACATCCCCTTGTATAAAGGGCTTTCCTTTAACGCCCAGTACATGGTGGAACGGGCTTCCAGTAATAATAAGATCTATTACAATGATAGCACCTATTATACCCGCAACCTGATCAACAGCGCTACCTCCGTTGGCGCAAACGGAAAACTCGTATATGGGATACCGTTAGGCGGCGTCATGCGCACCAACGATTATTCAAAGAATAATTACAGCCTGCGCGGACAGCTGAATTACGACCGTAACTTCAACAACCGGCACCAGGTCAATGCGCTGGCAGGTATGGAAGCGCGGCAAACCATCGATGGCTTGTACGGGAATACCGTTTATGGTTTTAATCCTGCTACGCAAATGAGTAAACCGGTGGACTTCGTAACGCCGTACATCACCGTGGATGGCGCTTATCAGACGCTGTACAACCCATTTACCTATTCCAATAAAAGAAAGAGATTCCTCTCGTACCTCGGTAATTTCTCCTATACCTACCTTGGGAAATACACCCTCTCCGGGAGTGCGCGATATGATGATTATAACAACTTTGGGCTGGCAAAAGAATTCAGGGCGCGTCCCTTCTGGTCCACCGGTATATCCTGGGCCGCTTCCCGCGAAGATTTCCTGCAATCTGTTTCCTGGCTGAGCAGCCTCACCGTGCGGGCAACCTATGGCATCAACGGGAATATCAGTTCTTCCGCCCTGCCTTACGACCAGATATACCTGATCACAAGCGCCTATGCGCCGCCGTATGATCCGTATGCAGGTTTCCTGGCGCCGGCTAATCCTACCCTGCGTTGGGAACAGACGGGCGTTTACAATGCAGGCATCGACTTTGCCCTGTTTAATAACCGCTTAAACGGCACGCTGGAATATTATTACAAGAAAGGAACGGACCTCTTTGCCCTCTTCCCAATTGATAATACCCTCGGTTTCGACAACCTGACCCGCAACACTTCCTCGCTGAGCGGCAAGGGGATTGACATTGGTATTGGCGGCGTGATGATGCGCAGGAAAGATTTTGAATGGTCCGCGCGCTTCAATTTCTCCTATAATACCAATAAGGTAACGGATGCCCGTTATAATGTGACCAATAGCCTGCTGCAGTCTGCCGGTATGAGCGGCGGGCCTATCAAAGGATATCCAACGGATTACCTGTTTGTATTCCGTTATGCGGGATTGGATAAGAACGGCAGCCCGCTGATCCTGGGTGCGAAAGGGGATACGCTGAGTATCTACCAGTCCGTCACATCCATCGATGCGCTGAAACTGGCAGGGCGCATCACGCCTGAATATTACGGAAGCCTCGCCACCACGCTGAAATACAAAGGGCTGTCCCTCTACATCATGGCTACTTACAAAATGGGTTACGTGTTCCAGCGCCCCGTACCTACGGACTATCCCGGCAGGTATGGACTCACAGTGCTGGATTACATTGACATTACGGCGGACCGCTGGCGCAAGCCCGGCGACGAAGCCAGCACCAATGTGCCTGGAATAACCGGCAACAGCGGTACAGGATTGGTCCGCTTCGCCAATGCCGATATCAATGTGCTGCCCGGTGATCATATCCGCCTCCGGGAAGTATCGCTTACCTACGATGTGCCGGTAAGCGCCTTCCGCCGGCTGCCGGTGAAAGGGCTTTCCGTATCAGCCGCCGGCCGCAACCTGGCGATGATATGGGCAAAGAATGACCTTGGGTACGATCCGGATTTTCCACCTTCCATCCGTAACCTGAAAGTGCCGCCATCAGCCTCTTACAGCTTTTCCCTGAATGTTCGTTTCTAACCAGCAAACAACCAGATTAATGAAAAAGATTCAAATATGCTTACTCCTGGCCGCTGCCCTGCTGCAAAGCTGTAGTAACTATACCAATATAAAAACGGAAGGCGCGCTCACCCCGGGGGATTATGTGAATTACCGCTACCTGATGAACAACATGGAGCTATTGGAGCGCTCCGTAGACATACCGGACTTTACTTCGGACGATGCGGAATATAATACCTTGCAGCTGCAACAGTCCCTGGGCGCAGCTAACCTGCGCGCCTACACGTGGTCGGAGCAATTCTTTGATGTAAATACAGCGGATCCCGATTGGCGTTTGTCCTATGCGGCTTTATACCCCGCTAACCTGGTCATCCAGGATGTGATGAAGAGCAGCGGCGGTACCATCTCCCAGAAAAAACAATTGGTAGCGGAAGCCCGCGTACACCGCGCATATAGCTATTTCACACTGGTAAACGAATATGGTAAACAGTATAATGAAGCTACCAGCGCTACCGACCCCGGCGTACCGCTAATTACCGCGGCGGACGTTAGCATCACACCGGTACGCACCAACGTAAAAGCAGTGTATGACCTCGTTATCAGCGATCTGCAAGCTGCTATCCCGGACCTGCCACCGTTGAACACTCATAATATCTACCCTTCCAAAGCCGGCGCCTATGCTTTGTTTGCACGCGTGTACCTGCAAATGGGGAAATATACGGAAGCAGGATTGTATGCGGACAGCGCCCTGGCTTTACAGCATCAGCTGATCGACCTGGCGAAGATTACGGCCGTGCCGTTACGGCTGGATAACCCTGAAATTATCCTTTCCAAAAAGGCAGGCGCCAGCCATACTTACGGCGCCATGCAGGTCCTGAGCAGCAGCCTGCTGGCGCTGTACGACAAAAAGGACCTGCGCTATACCCTCTTTACAACGGATTATGTAAATGGTGGCGTTACTTACCGCACCAATAAAGTGGAAAGCATCAATTATGAAACCCGCAACATCGGCCCCGGTGTGCCTGAAATGCTGCTGATCAAGGCGGAGACGCAGGCCCGTGCCGGCGATGCGGCGGCTGCAATAGCTACCATCAATACCTTGCGCCAGAAGCGCTTTGCCGCTGCGGACTATATAGCGTTAACTGCTACAGATAAGGACGACGCATTGCGGAAGGTGATCGCGGAAAGAAGGCGGGAGCTTTGCTTCAAATGCCTGCGGTGGTTTGATATGAAACGCCTTTCAAGCGAAGCAGCTTTTGCCCAATCGCTCACCCGTACGGACTTGGCCACCGGCCAGTCCACCACGCTGACGCCGGGCAGCAACCGCTACGTATTTCCAATTCCTGCTTACAATATTCAGCTGAACCCCGCTTTGGAACAGAATCCAAGGTAGTGGCCCCGGCAAACGGAAACCATGCTATTATGAACAAGTACTTTAAAGCGCTGCTGCTCCCCCTGGTCCTGACAACAGGGCGCAGCCTCGCGCAATCCAATGTTAAATTTCTGCCCGAAAAGCCCGTTGGCGGCGATACCGTACAGATATACTATAACCCGGAGCATACCGCGCTGAAAGGCCTGGCGCCGGTAAATGGCGTCGTATGGGTGTACGCCGGCAATCAGTGGATGGCGGACGATGTACGGATGAAAATGACAGATAGCGGCTGGATAGGCAAATACCGCCTGCCTGAAAGAGCTGCGTTTATGGTAGTGGATTTCACCGCCAACGGCCAAACGGATAAAGGTGGAAAACTAACCTACTCCACGATGTTGTTTGATAGTGCCGGCCGCCAAATGCCTGCTTCGTATTACGCCTGGGCTACCTTGCGCGCGGCGGACACGCATCCCGTGGCCCGTGTGGCCGTGGAAGATTCCGCCCGGATCAGCAGCGAAGTGGGCGTTTTCTGGATGAATACGGAGTTAAAGTATTTCCCGCAAAGCCGCCGCAATATTTTCTACGGCGCTATGGAACTGGTGAAAGCCTATCGGGGGGATAGCGCAGCCCCCATAATCCGCCGGGAAATTGCCGCCCTGAGCGGAGTAAAGGATATAACGGAAACGGATATGCGAAATATCAGCAAAGCTTACCTGAACTTGCTGGGCGACAAGCGCGCAGCGGATTCCGTCAACCGGCTCATTATCGGAAAATATCCGGATGGCATTACCGCAAGGGATGAAGCCATTAAAGAAATGTTCCATGATAGTAAACGCCGGCTGGAACGCTGGGATGCATTCGTGAAGAAATTTCCGCTGGAAAAATTTGAAGACCTGCAAACTGATATAACGGACCTGTACTATTCAAAGGTTTACAGGAGCGTGGTGTACGAACGCATGCGCCTCAACCCTTCGCTGAAAGCGCTGGATGATATGATGGCCCATGCGCCGCTGGTCTGCCTGACGGAGTTTCACCGGCTGCTGATAATGGGCGCTTTGTCCCACAACCAGCTGAAGCCGGAAGAAGCTTTTCCTTATTCCACCCAATTGGTGAATTATATCGAAAACTATGCGTATCACAAACGCGGGGAATACAGCCAGGCTTATAGCCCGCTGCAATGGAAGCAGTATGTATTATCGCTGGCTGTACCTGCGTACATGGGCCACGCCAGCCTCCTGCAGCAGAAAGGCCAGGTTAAGGAAGCATTGCAATGGATGGAGAAGGTAAAGGACCAGCCACTGGCTCAGCGCCCTGACTTTCTGAGTCAATATGCCGTACTGCTGGATGCCGCCGGCCGCACAAATGAAGCTTTGCAAATAGCGGAAAATGCGACGCACAACAACGGCGCCAGCCCGGAGATCATTGCGCTGCTGAAGAAGGATTATGTGGCCAAACATAAAAATGATAAAGGTTTTGACGCCTGGTTCCAGGGACTTAAAAGCACGGAGGTGCTGAACAAAGAGCGGGAAGCCATCCTGGCGCACATGATCCGCAAAACCGCGCCGCCCTTCAAACTGGAGCAGCTCGGCGGAGGTACGGTGGACCTGGCAAAGCTGAAAGGAAAGATTGTCGTACTCGACTTCTGGGCTACCTGGTGCGCGCCTTGTAAAGCGGCAATGCCAGGCATGCAGATGGTGGTGGACCATTATAAAAATGATGATAGTGTTGCCTTTTATTTTATTGCCACCCAGGAAACCAAGCCAGGGTTCAGGGAAGAGATCAAAAAGTTCCTGCAGGAAAAGCATTTCAACATGAATGTCCTGATTGACGCCAGGAGCAAAGGATCGGAACAGCTGGATGATACCTACAAAAACTATGTAGGAGGAATGGGCTTTTCCGGCATTCCTGCAAAGTTTATCATTGACCGGCATGGTATGATCCGCTGGCTGGGAAGTGGCTACAATGGCAGTCCCAGCGCCCTGGCGGACGAAATCGCATTCATTATTGAACTCCTGAAGAAAGAAGGATGAAAAAAGGGATCGTATGTGCATTGCTTGCCTGGCTTTGTATGAACAAGGCAAACGCACAGGCAAGCCGGGAAGTGTATTTTAACAATGAAGACAGTATCCGTTTTGCCGGTACCTTAACTATGCCGGCGGGAAAGGCAAAGGTGCCGGCGGTGATCTTACTGAGCGGCACCGGCAAACAGGACCGTGATGGTACCATGGCTGGCCATAAGATGTTCAAAGCCCTCGCGGATTCACTCGTCGCGCTGGGAGTAGCAGTGCTGAGAACGGACGACCGGGGGACTGGCAAAACCAACGGGGTCTATGAAACGGCTACTACGGAGGATTTTGCAATGGATGCGCTCGCGGCGGTACGGTTTTTAAAAGCGCAGCCCCGTATTGATAATGTCGGGCTCCTGGGGCACAGCGAAGGCGGCGCTGCTGCCATCATCGCAGCAGCGTCCTCAAAGGACGTAGCTTTTCTCGTCACTTTGGCCGGACTGGCAGTAAGCGGGGTAGATGCGTTGAAATATCAGAATAACGCGTTGATTGAAGCCGCTCCTATCTCTCCCTATGATAAAAACAGGCACCGCACAATTACCACCCGGATGTTTGATACCGTTTACGCCTACGCCTGTACGGAAAAGCTGGAAGCCAGGCTCCGCAGTACCTATGCTGCATGGAAACATGCGGATGACAGCGCTTATGCAGCGGATAAAGCAGGGCAGGAGGATCATATGCGCTTCTTTCTGGAGTCCTACATTACCCACGCAACTGGCCGCTGGTATCAGTGGCATATCAGGTACGCTCCGGAGAAGTACCTGCAGCAAATAAAAGTCCCTGTACTGGCTTTAAATGGCGATAAAGACATCATGGTGCCCGCAGGCCCTAACCTGTCCAATATCAAAAACACCTTACATGCAGCAGGTAACTATCACGTACAAACGAAAGTTTTGCCGGGGTTAAACCACCTGTTCCTGAAATGTAATTCCTGCACCAACCAGGAATTACCGCAATTGCAAGGAGATTTCGATCCTGCGGCATGGCAGGTCATACGAGAATGGTTTGAAACAATAATTATTTCTAAACTCTCATAAGCAAACAGGGCCGGCAGGTTTTTACCTGCCGCACTTTTTTTACGCCCTTCAACCCCATTTTCCCAATAATAACAGGCTCATCAATTTAACTTGTTTCCTTATTTGTAAATACCTATATACCAATAATTAATATGTTGTCTTTGTACACTTTGTATATCCTTATGCTTATATTTAATTATGCAAAGTCCAAAAATCCAACTAATTCTTGCAGATGATGACCAGGATGATTGTTTGCTGATAGAGGATGCACTTACAGAATTGCCCCTGGATTTTCAATTGCTGATAGTACATGATGGAGAAAGTTTAATCAATTGGTTACATGATCATGAATTACCCGATGTGCTGTATTTGGACCTCAATATGCCCCGTAAAAGTGGGGTGGAATGTCTGCATGAAATAAAGTCAGACGACAGGTTGAAAGTAATCCAGGTAGTGATTTGTTCCACCTCCCTGGAAGAAGAAATCGCCGACCTGGTTTATAAGCTGGGCGCTTGCTTCTACATCAAAAAACCTACAGATTTTACACAGATAAAAGAAGTATTATACCGGTCATTAAACTATATCAGGGAACACGAACGGGAACGCCCTTTGCGGGAGGAATTTGTATTAAGTGGTGACGTTGATAAATCAATCATCTGAATATGGGGCAATCTATGTCCGTGAATAGACGGGAAAGCAAAGGATTACCGGCGTCAGCAGGCGCGGGTAATTTTTTATCCGGTGGGGGTAATATGGGAGAGATGATGCGCAGGTTTGACTGGGAGCATACGATCCTGGGGTCGCCGCTATCGTGGGAACTGCCATTGAAAACATGTGTGCGGATTATGCTGACATCCCCTCAACCTATGTTCATCTGGTGGGACAAAGAAGCCCTTATCAATTTATACAATGATGCCTATGCCGTATTTCTCAACTCCAAACACCCGGAAGCATTGGGCAGGAGTGGAAAAACTGTATGGTCGGAGGTCTGGGAAGAATTACAACCCAAAGTGGATAAAGTCTTCGCCAATGAGGGAACTTACGATGATGGCGCCATGTTTATCATGCATCGCAAAGGCTATGCAGAAGAGACTTACATTAAATTTTCCTATAGTCCCATTGCGGGAGAAGATGGAGTGATAAAAGGGTTGTTCTGTGTCTGTGAAGATGAGTCAGACAAAGTGATCAGCACCAGGCAGCTGGCTACCCTGAAAGAGATGGGCGCCGTGCACTACGAAAGCCGCATGACGGATACCCTGTACCAGGAAATTATCAATTCCATCGGGACCAACAACAAGGATTTTCCTTTCGCCGGAATTTATGAGATCAGACAATCGGATACCAGCGTGCGGCTTAAAGCGGCGGTAGGCATTAATGCCGGCGCCCAGGTCTTACCACCGGATTTCAACATCGCTGGTTCAGATATCGTCTGGCCGCATATGCTGACGGCTATCCGGGAAAACAGGATCGTGGTTTCACCTTTAATGCCGGATCTGCCGGACCTCCCAACAGGGTTTTGGAAAATTCCGCCCAGGCAGCTCGCGTTTATCCCCATCGGTATAGGAGGCAATGATTATCCTTATGCGATCATAGTCGCAGCATTGAACCCATACCGGTTGTATGACGACGTTTACAACCAGTTCTGCGTATCAATTGCGGAACGCTTGTCCCTGGAGCTTAATAAAATGCATATACTGGATCAGGAAACCAAACGCGCGGAAGCGCTGGAGGAAATTGACCGGGCTAAAACGGTATTCTTTTCCAATATCAGCCACGAGTTCCGGACGCCGCTCACGCTTATGCTGGGATCCCTGGAAGCATTGCTGGAAAAAGGGAATACGCTTACAATCCAGCAACAGGGAAACATAGACGCCTCCCACCGGAATGCCCTGCGCATGCTAAAGCTGGTAAATACGCTATTGGATTTTAGCCGGATTGAAAGTGGAAAAATGCAGGCTAATTTCACAAAGGTGGATATAGGCATACTCACCCAAAAGCTGGCCAGTAACTTCACTACATTAATGGAAACGGCTGGCCTGCAATACCATATTCACATAAATAATATCGGCCAGGCGGTGAGTGTGGATATTAGCATGTGGGAAAAAATATTGTTCAATCTCCTCTCTAATGCGTTTAAATATACCTGGAAGGGAGGCGTTACCGTAGTACTATCTGTACAAGGCACTAACCTGGTGTTGGAAGTAGCGGATACCGGCGTGGGCATCCCGGCAGCAGATCTTCCGCGGATATTTGACCGCTTTCACCGCGTGCAGGGCAGTACCGGCCGCAGCTATGAAGGAAGCGGTATCGGGTTATCGCTCACCCGCGAACTCGTACTCTTTCATAAAGGGGAGATAACCGTGGAAAGTAAAGAAGGAATAGGGTCGGTTTTTCGTGTAACCATCCCCGTAGATAAGGAACATCTCAGTCAATCCCAGGTGAACACCGTGCTGGCGTTCCCGGATACCATTACGGATATGTATGTGGAGGAGGCGACGGATATGTTGCGCAGCATGCTGCTGACAGACCGCGTTTTGCCGTCTGCCGGGCGCCCGGATACCACCAGGGATACGATTCTGATAGTGGACGACAATGCAGACATGCGCCAGTATTTAAAAGTGCTGCTGGAAAGCGATTACAATGTGATCAGCGCTGCCAACGGGTTGGAAGCCCTGATTAAAATCCGGCGCAAACAGCCGGCGTTGGTATTAACAGATGTGATGATGCCTATCATGGATGGCGCCCAGCTGCTCAATGAAATTCGCAGCAGCCCGGCTACCGCTTCGCTGCCGGTAATCATCCTCTCCGCCCGCGCCGGGGAGGAATGCCGTATGGAAGGGTACGACATGGGCGCGGATGATTACCTCATAAAACCTTTCTCCGCCAAAGAACTGCGCTCGCGGGTGGCCGGTCAGATTAAAACGCATAAGATCCGGGCGGCCGCGCAATCGCAGCTACACAATATTTTTAAAGTAGCCCCCGCGGCCATTGCAGTAATAGAGGGCCCTGAATTCAGGTTTATACTCGGCAATGCTGCTTATCAGAAAATGGTCAACCGTACAGAGGTAGAGCTGATCGGGCATACCGTGGAAGAAGTGTTCCCGGAGGTGGGCGGCCAGGGCGTACTGGAAATCTTAAGGCAGGTGTACGAGTCCGAACTGCCGCTGGCCATGAACGAATTCCCGTTGCGCCTTAACCTTCCGGAGGAAGGAAAAAGGCAAATGCACTATTTTAATTTCGCTGTGGAACCCCTGCGCAAACCTACGGGGGAAATGTATGCCCTGCTGGTGCTGGCAGTGGATGTAACTAAGCAGGTGCTGGCCAACAAAAAAATACTGGAAAGTGAAAAGAAGTTTAGCCAGCTCGCCAATGCAGTGCCACAACTGGTATGGATTGCCGATAAAGAAAAACAACCGGTGTACTTCAATGACCGGATCAACGAATTTGCAGGATGGGAAAAGCGGGAAGATGGTAGTTATGATATCACTGCGCTCATCCATCCGGACGATCTTCCTTTTACCATGCATGAATGGGCTGCTGCAGCGGTGGATAAAACGATTTTCGAAAGTGAACACCGGGTGCTGCTGAAAAATGGCGCTTACCGCTGGTGCCTGACACGCGCTTATCCGCAGCTCAGCGAAGCCGGCGATATTGTGAGCTGGTACGGTACCACCACGAATATTCACGGGCAGAAGTCATTTGCCGCAGAACTGGAAAAGAAAGTAAACGAACGTACCGAGGCGCTGCGCCTGGCCAATGAAGAACTGGAATCTAAAAATATTGAGCTGTATCGCCAAAACCAGGAGCTGGCATCGTTTAACTACATCGCCAGTCATGATCTCCAGGAGCCTTTGCGTAAAATCCAAACCTTTGCCAGCCGCATTATCGATATGGAAGAAACGCGGTTGAGCGACCGCGGAAAAGATTTCCTCTACCGCCTGAACAGTGCGGCAGCGCGCATGCAGCAACTCATTGCCGACCTGCTTTCGTTTACCCGTTTGCGTGGAAATGCAGACAATCAGTTCGAAGTCACCAGCCTGGGGGCGATTATAGAAGTGGTGAAGTCGGACCTGAGTGAAGTAATAACAGAAAAGAAAGCCAGTATTATTCTAAAAAAGGATTGTAGTCCCCGCGTTATCCCCGTTAAATTCCGCCAGCTGATGCAGAACCTCTTCAGCAATGCGCTCAAGTTCTCACACCCCGATGTGCCGCCGGTGATAGAGGTGAATTGTGAAACCATGGATAACAGGGATAAACTATTGCCGGCATTTCCCCTGCATACCCCCGTATGCCATATTGCAGTGCAGGATAACGGCGTAGGCTTCGAGCAAAAGTTCAGCGCCCGTATCTTTGAGGTATTCCAGCGATTGCATGATAAAGCCGCCTACCAGGGTACCGGAATCGGACTGGCCATTGTAAAAAAGATAGTGGAAAACCATGATGGCGTGGTAACAGCAACGAGCGAACTGGGTAAGGGCGCCCGGTTTGATATTTATATTCCGGTGAGAGAGTAATCAGCTCTTCCGGTTATGGCAAAATTTGTTTAATTTAGGCATACCAGCAAGGAAGTACCCCAATCCCCGATACCACGGATCTGCGAGAGTAGATATTGTTTCCGTCAACTCCAAAATCTCCATCATGAAAAAGGTTTGTTTTTCAGCTATTTTCATTCTATTCCTCATTGCCTGCAATAATTCCCGCGAAGTGAAACAGCAGGAGGTAGCTGACACGGTCGCTTCTTTCATCAAATGCAATGTGCCCCGCACCACGGATAAAGACTGGTTTACCAGCGGCCGTAAAGCGCCATTGTTCCAGGGGTTGCAAGGTATAGACTTCCGCATCACTACCAGTGTGCCGGAAGCGCAAACGTATTTTAACCAGGGCATGATGCTCGCCTATGGCTTTAACCATGCCGAAGCTGCCAGGTCATTTTTTGAAGCTACCCGGTTGGATTCTACGTCCGCCATGGCTTACTGGGGCTTTGCCTATGTACTGGGCCCCAATTATAACGCAGGTATGGAAGAGGATAATTTCCAGCGCGCTTATGAGGCAGTGCTAAAAGCCCAATCATTATCCACACAGGCAACCCCTAAGGAAGTGGCGTTGATCCGGGCATTGGCCGCCCGCTATGTGCAGGACCCGCCGGATAACCGCGCTCCGCTGGACAGTGCCTATGCCGCTGCCATGAAAGGAGTGTATGCACAATACCCGGATGATCCCGACGTAGGCGCGTTATATGCCGAAGCCCTGATGGACATGCATCCATGGGATCTCTATGATAAAAAAACAAAAGCGCCCAGGGCCTGGACGCCGTCATTGATAAAGATCCTGGAACATTTGATACAGCAACATCCCACTCACCCGGGAGCGCATCACTTTTATATACATGCGCAGGAAGCCTCCTCTACCCCTGAAAAGGCGCTGACAAGCGCCAGGCTGCTGGAAAAATTGGTGCCAGGCTCCGGCCACCTGCTCCATATGCCTTCGCATATCTATATCAATACGGGTGATTACCATGAAGGTTCGCTGTCAAATGTACATGCCCTGGAAGTAGATAGCATATATACGGCCGCATGCCACGCGCAGGGCGCTTATCCATTGTCCTACTATCCCCATAATTATCATTTCCTCGCGGCCACGGCTACCCTGGAAGGGAATACTGCGCTGGCCTGGAAGGCGGCTACGCAGCTGCAACGGCATATTTCCCCGGAAATAATGCGCATGCCCGGATGGGGTACGCTGCAACATTATTACACCATTCCGTATTATATAGCTGCCAAACTATCCATGTGGGATACCGTTATGGCTATCCCTGCGCCGGAAAAGGATCTGGTATATCCCCGCGCTATTTGGCATTACGCCAGGGGTATGGCCTGTCTTGGAAAGGGGGACCTCCCCAATGCCCGCAAAGAGATGGATAGTCTTACCCGCCTGAGTGCCGATACCATCCTGCAACACCTCAGTATATGGAATATCAATACCACGGCCGATCTGGTACAAATAGCCTCAAAAGTACTTTCCGCCGGCATTTTCGTACAGGCCAGCCGGTTAGATTCCGCAATTGTTGCCTTGAAAGCAGCGGTGGCTATGGAAGATCAGCTGAACTATAACGAACCGCCGGATTGGTTCTTTTCAGTACGCCATCACCTGGGAGCGGTGCTGCTCAAAGCCGGTAAGTACAAGGAAGCGGAGGAAGTATATCGGCAGGACCTGAAGGTCTGGCGCCGCAATGGCTGGGCGCTGATTGGCCTGCACCATGCGCTGGCTCAGCAGGGTAGGGCGGCCGCTGCTAAAAAAGCGATGGGGGAGTTTGAAATAGCTTGGAAGTATGCGGATAGCCGGATTATGGGATCATCCACTATGGTGGAATGACAGGCAGGCAGGTATCAAGTCCCCGTCTATTCTTCAGCAGCTGTTGAATTTTTATTGCCTTCTCTCTTCTTGCCCGGCGCAGCCGGCTTTTGAGCGGAGGCTTTTTTCTGCAGCTCCGTATTATATTCTTCTTCCGCAATGGCAATCATCATATCGAGTATGGCCGCTTTTTTCTCTTTCTGATCCGTTATTTGCTCTCTTTGTTGCTTTAATAATCTTACCTCCAGTTCCAGTTCCTGGAGTTTTTGTTTGGTTGTTTTGGACATGGTCATTCTTGGTTGAGGTGATGGATCTAATTTACAAAATTTACTGATTGCTACCGGGTTAGGTAAATAATTTAAATATGGGTTGGGGGGAGACGGAAAACTTATCGAGTAAAAAGGTACCCTTATTTTAATAAACCTGAAATGATGGAATCCTGATCAGAAAATCCTATTTTTCCGGCCATGAATATCCATTTGTTCGAAAAAATGCAGCAGGACGGGCATCTGTCCCAGGCATCGGCCGAAAAGCTCCGTAATGCCGCTGCAACTAAGTTGTTTAGCCTCCATTGGGAACTGAAGACCATACTGTACCTGGGCGTATTGCTGCTAAGCGGCGGACTCGGCATACTAGTGTACAAGAATATTGACACCATCGGTCACCAGGTAATCCTGGCTGCCATTGCTGCCGGCTGTGCAGGATGTTTTTACTATTGTTACAAGCACCGTAATCCTTTCAGCTGGCAAAAAGTGGCTGCCCCCACCCCTTTTTTTGATTACATTTTGCTGCTGGGTTGCCTGCTCTTCATTACATTTATTACCTATCTGCAAGGGGCATATGCCGTATTCGCCAATCATTATGGCACAGTGGCTTTCATTCCACTGGTAGTACTTTGGTTCAGCGCATATTATTTTGACCATATCGGAATACTGAGCTTAGCCATTACTAACCTGGCGGCATGGCTGGGTGTGAATGTTTCGCCCTACGGCATTACGGAGGATATTTTCCTGAAAGACGGGCGACTGATCAATACCGGTGCATTCCTGGGAATAGCCCTGTGCGTGGCCGATTACCTCAGCCACCATTTCAATAAAAAAGCGCACTTCGGATTTACCTACCGCAACTTCGGAACGCATATAATTTTCATTTCCTGCCTGGCCGGTATGTTTAGTAGTGGTATCGGATTGTCCATCTCGGAAGGCAACCAGTACTTTTTGTGGTTTACCATACTGGTAGTGGGCGCCTGGTGGTTTTT
This sequence comes from Chitinophaga sp. CB10, assembly GCA_001870995.2. GTDB lineage: Bacteria > Bacteroidota > Bacteroidia > Chitinophagales > Chitinophagaceae > Chitinophaga. The sequence continues at coordinate 9,518 of MLAV02000020.1, read as the reverse complement.
AAAGGATGCTTTTAAGCACAACAGCTTTTATTTCCTGCTCATCGTTTCCCTCTACAGTTATCTGGGCGTAAGTTATGCGGTTTTACATTTATTAATTTGGGTAGATGATATAGGCGCTTTTTATGCAGGCATACTGTATTTCATCGCTTCCGCCATTGCGCTGATCGCTTTCCTTGTAAAGGCCAATAAAAAGATTAAACATGCTGGCTTATAATAAATCGCAGCTCGATAACCAGGAGGTGGTAGCAGCTGCTGAAAAAGCATATAAACATCAATACATCACAGTGGAGGAAAAGGATAGCATCCTGGCCGCGTACCCGGTGGAACTATACACACCGAATATCTTCCTGCGTATTGGTATCTTCATTCTTACAGGTATCATTTGTTTATTTTCCCTTGGGCTGTTGGTGCTGATGACGCTCGACAGCAATGATAAGGAAAAAGCTTTCGGAGCGCTGCTGGTCTTCTTTGGCGTGGCGGGCTATATTGCCGGAGAATTGTTAATCAAAGGGAAACATCACTATAAGTCGGGCGCTGATGATGCGCTGATTTACTTCAGCGCTATCTGCATTTATTCCGCTGCTGTAATATTCTATGACCAGCCTTACAACGAGCGTGGCCTGTCTTTAGTGGCGCTGGTATTGGGCATTTATGTGAGTCTGCGCTTTGCCGGTATGCTGGCTACCGCGGCTGCATACCTGGCCCTGATGTACTTCCTTCTTAACGTAACCCACAGCCCCTGGGTGGGGATGGCGGCGTCCCTGGGCTGTTACCTGCTGGCCCTCCGCATCAAAAATAAATACTACGAAAATAATTCCCTCGTCTTGCAGGCTGCGTCCTTACTGGGGCTGTATGCTGCAGGCAATTATTATGTGGTGCGGGAACATCTGGAGATAGTACAACCTATATATTGGATTACTACGGCGCTTCTGCCTTTGGTTTATATTTTCCTGGGCGTTTATAAAAAGGACAGGGTGCTGCTTCGCGTTGGGCTGGCACTCGTCGCTGCTGCCGTATTTACCATACGGCATTACAACAGCGTGGCCCCGCTGGAGGTGGTGATGACCCTGGGAGGGCTGGCCATGATTGCCATTGCGTACGGACTAATCCGTTACCTGAAAACACCCCGGAATGGGTTTACATCGGAGGAGCAGGAAGAAGATCAGGAAGCTGCACTGCAATTGGAATCGCTGATCATAGCGCAGACGTTTAACAGAGGCGGCGCTCCCCGGGAGGGAATTGAGTTTGGCGGCGGTACCGGCGGCGGGGGAGGAGCGTCCGGCGAATATTGAGTATCAGGGAATGGCCGCGTTTGTACCTTTTTAATCTTGACATAACCATATATTAACCCGAAAACATTATCCATATGGCAATTGAAAAATACCTTGATTTACCCGATGAGATTTATGATAAATTTGATGCGTTAAGCGATGAAGCCTACGAAGACTTTGTAAACAAAAAATATCAATCCTCCTTCGAAAAGTATGAACGCTGCCTGGCCATGATCCCTGAACCGAAGAAGGATTACGGCGATGCCTCCAATGTGATCGAATGGATGGTGGAAAACTACCTTAAAATCGGGGACTACCCCAATGCAATAAAATGGGTGGAAGACCTGGGAAATTACCTGAAGAATAAAGATATCCTGGGAGACTGGGAGTTCCTGAAAGGTAAGGTGTACTACGAAGCCGGTGACCCGGAAAAAGCCCTGGAAAACTTCCGGGTTGCCCACGACAAAACTAAGGGAAGCTGCTTCGAGGAACAGGATAAAAAATATATCACCTTCTTTAAAAATCCGGCCAAATACACCGGTAGTAAATAATATGGAACTGGCTGACGATATTTATGACCGTATTGTAGCCCTCTCTGTCGAAGGGGATACTTTCGCGGAGAATGGGGAATATAACGCAGCGCTGGATCAATACCAGCAGGCACTGGACCTGTTGCCTAATCCTAAACTGGATTGGTCCGCAGCCACCTGGCTTTATACCGCAATAGGCGATGCGCATTTCAACCTGGAAGATCTCCACGCTGCCATGGACGCCTACCAGCAAGCCCTTAAAGCGCCTGACGGCATTGGAAATCCTTATATCTGGTTCTGTATCGGGCAGGTGTACTATGCCTGGAAACAGTTAGACCGGGCCAAAGAACATTTTATGCGGGCGTACATGCTGGATGGAGAAGATATTTTTGACGGCCAGCCGCCTGAATACTTCGAACTTCTCCGTAATGAGCTAAAATAAAAATTACATCATCCACATACGGTAAACTGATTACCACTATGAAAGCGGCAGGTATCCTTATTTTCTTATGCGCTGCAGTCATTAACGGGCTTGCCCAGGCAGGGAAAGCCACTTTAGATCAACTGGCCGCACAGCTGCACGCCTGCGTGCCAAAGCAAGGTATTACTACCATATACCTCAAAACTGACAAGGATATTTATGCCAGCGGGGAGGATCTGTGGTTCAGCGCATTCGCGTTGGACGGGCAATTTTTTACCTTATCGCAAGCAGATAAAACCCTGTATGTAGAACTGCAGCAAAAGAATAATGACAGTATTGTCTGGAATGAAATGTACCCCATCAGCAATGGCCTGGCTTCCGGCCACGTGTACTTGCCGGAAACATTGGCGGAAGGAGAGTACTTGCTGAAAGCATATTCAGCGCATTCCTTCTTCAGCGGGCAATCCAGGATGTATGCAGTAGCCGGGCTACAGGTGGTAAAGGAATATCAGTCCATCCGCCGCCGTAAATCACCCGAACCAACGCCGTCCGGGGCACCGCTGCAATTCGGCGTTTTCCCCGAAGGCGGAGAGCTAATAGCCGGCCTGCAAAACCTCGTAGCCTTTAAGGCAGTAGGCCCTGACGGTGATCCGGTGGAGGTAAAGGGTACCCTCGTCAAAGCTGATAAGCCAATCTGCCGGTTTAAAACTACCCATGCCGGCATGGGCCGCTTCCTGTTTACGCCGGAGAAGCAGGCCGTTTATCATATCCGGCTGGATGAATATCCGGACAGTACATTCCCCGTGCCGCCTGCACAGGAGAATGGCATATTACTGCAACTGGAAAAACAGGAAAAAGATAGCATCGCTTTTAAACTACTGTCTAACCAACCCGGCAAAACAACAGTTTACCTGAGGTTGCAGGTACGCGGTATGACCCAGGCAGTAGCCAGCGCTATACTGGCCGATAGCGTCACTGTAAAAATACCCCTGGCGGATGTTCCTTCCGGTATAGCAGAAGCCACGCTCTTTGATGATCAACTGCGCCCGCTGGCGGAACGCCTGGTATTCCTGCGCCCGGAACAGCGCTTAAACGTCAGCATGCAGGAAATGAAGCAACAATACCACCCCCGGGAAAAAGTAACATTAAAAATAAAAACTACCAATGCGGAAGGCAAGCCGGTACCCGCTGTACTGAGCCTGACGGTACATGACCGCCTGTTCGGCAATCCCCGTAACGGCCGCGATATCCTGAACTACTACCTCTTATCCACCCAGTTACGGGGCAGGATATACGATCCTTCCTATTATTTCGATGATACGCATACAAACAGGCTGGAAGCGCTGGACCTGCTGTTATTATCCCAGGGGTGGCGGCAATATACCTGGAATGAAACCCTGCTAAAGGAGAACAGCCGAACTTATCTGTTGAGTGATAGCCTTCCATTGCAGATAACCGCCGTGAAAAAAAGCGGAAAAGAAAAGTACACGGCCTCACTCATGGTGTTCAATTACAACCGCCAGGTTATGTCTGTTGTAATGCCCGACAGTAACGGCTTGTATTACCTAAGCCCGGAAAACCTGGCAACAGCCCCCCGTTTTTTTATCCAATACTTTTCAGAGAAAGATCATAAAATTCAGGTCTTCAATCCATTCAAAACTATAAATGAAGCGGAACTGGCGCACCATCCTGTATATCTGACAGCGGAAAGAAGCGCTCCCCCGCAGCATCCCGCCATGGATACCGGTTTTCTGCAATACGGGCAGCGCCTCCGGGAAGTAACTGTGAGCGGAAAAGGTACCGGCTTTAGTGACAAATACCTCGGTGTGCTAGATAGTATTGCAAAGTACGAAGGCGTGGCGGATTACGTAGGCGCTTGCGGTATGCTTAACTGCCCTGTATGCATGCACGGTACCAAGCCGGTAGAAGGTAAAACCTACTCAGAGCTAAAGCCGGAAAGAAAGGGGCAAATACCGCCGCATCCATTCCGCTTCGGTCCGAATGATGTGCAAAAAGTCGTTTACAGCTACCCGAAATATTCCGAAGAAGAACTGCTTAAGAAATTCCGGTTAACCGTAACAAAAGGGTACTATCAAAGCAGGAAATTCTATGAGCCTGAATTTGACAGCGTAGACTATGCCGGAACGGATATTCGTAACGTGCTGCTGTGGAAACCTGTAATTGTAACAGATCAAAGCGGAGAAGCAACGGTAAGTTTCCATTGTTCGGATATACGTGGCGTATTTCAGGGGATAGTAGAAGGGGTGAATGAAGTAGGGAACCTTGGCGTCGGCAAGTTTCAATTTAGTGTGAACAGTACAAATAAATAGCTGGTTGCTATTCTGCCCTGTATGCATGCGCGGTACCAAACCGGTAGATATTGTAGAAAAGCAGCCGGAAGGTTGCCAGGCGCTTTCCTATATTTATCCATTTGCCAGAACGCCCGGATACAGCGGATTACCACGGCATAGGTCCCTCTTCGCCAAAATACTGGCCGGTAGGGCCGTTTGCATCCAGCATAGCATATTTGGCCAGGTTAATGCAATTCTCTGCGGCGGATTTGCCTCCGCTATGACCATTGAAATCTGTAGAGGTCCAGCCTGGTGTAACGCAATTAATCTTAAACCCTTTGTCTTTATACTGGTAAGCTAATGCAACCGTGTAAGCATTTAATGCCGTTTTTGAAGGACCATAGGAGATTGACTTTGCCTTGTACAATTCCCAGGATTCATCCTGGTGTTTCGTCAAGGAAGCAAGGTCGCTGGTGATGTTTTCAATCACTGCGTCGCTTGGCCGCTGCTCAATATTGTAATATGGTTGCAGCGAGTGAAAATAATTCAGTAATAAAGGCACACGCGGCAGTTTTAGCACACGGGATCCCTTATAAATTCCCCTTGCAGTCAGTTGCAACGCTGCGCTCATATCCAGTAACGTATCGCGGTCCAGCCGTACTGTGACTACAATAAACTCCCCGCCTGGCGGCGGAATCTTAATGAACCTGCCTAATTGATCCTTTGCAAACAGCCTGATATCGCCTGCTTTAAATAAATGCTTGTTGTCGTCTTCATAAAATTCCTGGGAGCCGGCCAGTAAATAGCTCAGTGCGTGTTCTGCTATAAAATGTTCGCCTTCCTTGTTGATAGTACTGTAGGAGTAATAAGCAATCCGGGAACGTTGGATGGTCAGCTTGTCCATAATTTATTGCATCGCTGCGTTTATTGACAACCCAAAAGTAGTACATAAACTGATGCAACAGGTTTGCTGATTGGCTCAAATTGGTTTGTTGGTTAGCTCAGTTGCCGGCTGGCCGGGTTTAACAAAATTGCGGCCCTCTTTAAATGATTCCCATTAGCATTGCAGCGTGGCAGGCCTCAGCGGAGTTCTTGACACACAACTTCTCAATGATATTCTGCCTGTGTCGATCCACCGTGTTTTTACTGATGCACAGCTTTTCAGAAATCTCCTTGCTGGCACTGCCTTTGGCAATCTCCTTCAGGATTTCAGCTTCCCGTTTTGTCAGTATGTTTTTAAAACGGAGGTCCGCACCGGACAACACTTCACCGTTGCTGGAGTTGATAATTACACCAGGCATTACAGCATCGCCGTAATTGGATGAAGTGAAGCTGTAAATGTTTAACGCAAGTTGGATGCTATCCGATGATGATGCATAATAAACTTTCAGTTCCAGCGGGATATAGGATTGATTTTTCGCCCTCGCTTTTATTTTCATGACGAGGTAATAATTTAGTCGGTCCTCCGGAGGCTTACTTTTAATATAATGAAAGAGCTTCAGTTCCATAGCCTGCTTCGCCCTGAGGTCATCCGGATGGATGAAGGTAAGAATGCTTTCTTCCCATACAGCATCCTGGAGTTCGGTGGTCATTTTTTCTCCAATGCCAAGGTAGGCAGACAATGCCCCATGATATATATAGCTCTTTCTGGTCTTTAAATCTGTCAGCACAGCAGTTGAATTTTGTAAGACAGAAAAAATGAAAGCTACATGTTTGTACTTTTCCAGGGACATCTTAGGGTCAAGCTCACTGTCAAAAGCCTGGTTGAAAACTTCATTAAGAGAAGGAGTGGCTTTCTTCATAAAAATGGTCATTTATTACTATTTCTGTTCGCACGGGTACAGGATATCTTTGCGAAGGTAATTGATAATTCAGTTTCTCCATAAAAACAACCACCACGGAATCAAAGCGATCCATATAAAATTGCGGATATGATTATAAAGCAAAAGATCAGGAACATTTCAACAAGAGTACCCGTTTGGGTTTCCGCCATACCCATGGTCATTTTATTTACAATACTAACATTTGTGCTCATTCCAAATTTGCAGAAATTAATTGGAAACATGCAACTGTTAGACACAAGTTTTGGCGGCTATGATGCAGCGTATGTGCATCAGTTGTTCGATAAACTAGGAAACAATGGGAGGAAAGCCTATCTGTCAATGGAGTTATTTGCCGACATCCCTTTTATATGCTTATATGTCCTCACTTTTACAACGATAATTATCAGGTTGCTGCTAAAAAATGATCAATGGAACAGCGTCCTTAGCTACAGCTTATTGTTGCCTGTGTTCGCCGGCATTTTTGATCTTATTGAAGATATTGGAATTATCGGTATGCTTGTAAATAAGGAATTAATTTCAACGGGTGTTTGGAAACTAACTGCTGTTTGCACGAATCTTAAAGGATTGCTGCTGGGACTAACTTTCCTGGCCATGCTATTACAGTTGGTGGGCCTGGGGCTTAACCGCATTAGAAAATATTGACAGCCCGTTGGATGCCGGAATAACACCTGAAGAAAAAAACCTGCAGCAATAGCTGCAGGGTAGTAAATTTATACATTACCACGTTAATTGCAGCAACGATACTCCCTGTCCGGGAAGGTCTGTATTTAAAACAATTTCGCCGTTACGGGGAAGCACCCATTCCGGTGAAGTGATGGCCTCCAGTTGCCCGGCGCGTTCCAACCGGGCAATTTGCTGAGCATCGGGTTGCTGTGGCGATCCCATCTTTTTCCATACCTCATAAGCGTTGCTATGGGAGGCGTCGATCCGGTAATGTTTCAGTAATACACGGGTGGCAGGCAACCCTTTTACTTTTATTTTTACGGGAGATGCCTGTGCAGGAATGATATTGTCGTCGTGATAATTCCACACCATTACGCTGGCGCTATGCGCATCGCCGGAAGCCAATGCATTCACATCCCGTTTGGCTCCCCGTACGCTGCTGTCGAGTATCTGCCGGTAATTGTAGTTCGTTTGCCCGCTTACTTCCAGTCGCTCGCCCTGCATCAGGCCAAACATGCGGAACACATTCAGCACCGGTTTATCCACGCCATTGGTGGCAAGGTCACGGAAGCCCGCAAACCAGGGCTGGTTCTCAAACTCAAAAGCCCAGGTTACCGCGCCTGCCAGGTTGATACCGCGGGCGGCCGCCAGGTCGTACTTCCGCGCAAAAGAAGCTGCTGTATAGCTGGAATACATAGTGCCATTGCGGTAAGCATTGGAGGGGTGAGTCGCTTCGGAGCAGGCAGCGCATCCTTCAGGATCCGATTCGCCGATAATCACGGGCAGCTTTTTCAGCGATGGATACCCGGCTATTATTTCAAAGCCTTTGTCAATATCCCGCAGCTGCGCAGCGATATTCATCTGGACATGGCCATCAACCACCTTGGGCGAGCCTTTGGCGTGAAAAGTGATCACATCCAGCGGCGCCCCTGTTTTTCCCGTGGCGTAATTCTTTCCGCTTACAACGTGATCCAGGAAGGCTTTGAGGAACTTCGCCGATACATCCCAGTTGGGGCCTGTCACTTCCGGTCCGCCGATCCTGGCAGTGGGCAATGCCCGTTTTACTGCGTCGGCAGTGTAATCATACAACTTAATGTACTCTTCTGTAGTGCCTTTCCAGTAATCGATATTCGGCTCGTTCCATAATTCCCAATACCAGTTTTCCACTTCTGCCTTGCCGTAACGCGCCACGGAATGCTTCACCCATTCATATACCAGCGCGGCAAATTTTTTATAATCCTTCGGCGGATAAGCCCAGCCGGTAAACATATCATTAAACTTGTCCGGCTGCCAATGATGCCGGTAAGGCGATGGTTTTACAGACAATGCTTCCGGCATAAAACCTATTTGCGCAATGGGTTTCATGCCCCGCTCTATAAACGTGTCGAATATCTTATCGATGATGGTCCAGTTATACACCGGGTTGCCATTGGCATCTTCCGTATAGGCGTTGGTAGAGCCCCATTTCAATGCGGCTGTGCCATCACCGGTTACCAGTAAACTATGTACGCGCACATATACCGGCACTTTGCTTAAAGCGGCAATTTCTGTGAGTAATTTCTTTCCGTCCTTCATATAGGTATAGTTCGGCTCATCGTAGCCAAACCAGGCCCATATTGGTTTTAACGGCCCTTTACTTTTGCGGGTATCCACACTCATTAACAGGGTGTCCTGCCCGTTTCCACGCAATGCGGGTAACAGCATCAGGAGGATAGAAAAATGTAAGAGGTACTTCTGCATGATCATTTATTACGGGTGATATAAAAATTACGGTACACGGGTACCGTGGTGTTAACTGTCTCTTAAACCATCGACGGTTACTTTCGCGCGCATCCTGCTACAGGGTGGTAGCCGCATGCTTTATACTCACAGGGTTTGCGAACAAGGTACAAAATCAATGGTAGAGTTGCGGCATATATCCTGCATCGCGGATATAAGGCTATTGCCCGCTACTTTCATATCGAATCATGCTGAAAAAAATAAATTGCTGCCCGGGTTAGTTAAGGCTGACAGCATCTTTAAAACAGACAGGAGTTAAACGCGTAACTAAAAAAAACAGCGCGTAAATCAGGAGAGAAAACCCAAAAATCCGGGCATAAAAAAACCGTCGCTAATCTACTGTCTTTCAAATAGTTGCGACGGTTTTAAGTACCCCAGATGGGAGTTGTTTGGCACAAATAGTCTCTTTTTTATCTGAAATCCACGTATTATGAAACGCAGATCGTCTGGACACAGGCTATAAATTTTTTAAGCCATTACAATAAGTTTAAAGAGAATAGACAAGTTCCTACCTTACTTTAGAGTAGGAACTGCTATGTAAAGTACATAAACAAGTGAGATTTGGGAAAGTGAAAAATACTTTTAGTGAATAAAATCTGATCAGAAATTATCTTTAAGGGACTGTCTCACAAAGTGTGTAAACTTTAAAACCGGGGAATCAAATTGATAATTATATTCTCACCCTTTTATCAAATATAGTTAAGAACTGATTTAGGATC
>MLAV02000002.1 GCA_001870995.2 Chitinophaga sp. CB10 | reverse complement strand
ATCGGCGACTTCTCTGCTCCAGTTCATCAATTTCAAAAATGGACTCAAAATTTCAAAGATCAAACATGCTTTATCTTTTTAATAGCACAACACGTTATATTTATAAATTAGTTGCGAAGAACTTATAAAATTCCACGTGAGAACCAAAATCTGTGTTGAGATAGAAAGATTAATAGCGCGTACTTCTCACATTTATTAATTTTTATTTTTTGTTATTCTGATTTCATTTTAAAAAAAGACACTGTTTGTTTTTATATGAGCTGAATTAGTATTGGTTTTACATAACGCTATGTATTGCCTGCCCCCTTATTGCACAGTTATATTTTAGCTGTCATCTACTCAATATGATATGCTTACTGGTGCTGCATCCTGCCAGGAAGCAACGGCATCCTTTTGCCCATATTTTACCGCATATCCGGTAGATGACGGTGTGATATAAGACAGGTACTCTATTTCTTAATTTTTCTTAAACGTCACCCTTAAACCACGTTATGAAAAAACATTTTTACCAGGCGCTGGCCGTTTTATGCGGCTTATTGCTATTGTTGCTCGGTACTAACGTTTACGCACAAACGAAGATAACAGGGAAGGTTACTGATAAAGCTTCAGGAAATCCCCTGCCCGGCGTAACAATAGTTGTGAAAGGTACCAACAGAGGTACAGCCACCGATCCTAACGGTTCCTTTACCCTCCAGGCAAAACCCGGAGATGTACTGGTAGCCTCATTTGTAGGCTACGACCCGCAGGAAGTGGCAGTAGGCAACGGGCCCGTTGCCATCGTGCTCGCCGAAAAAGTAGGCTCATTGGAAGAAGTGGTAGTAACCGGTTATGCCAGCCAGAAAAAGAAAGATCTGACAGGCGCCGTAGCCGTAGTACGTGTGGATAACCTCACCAAACAACCTACCGCACAAATCTCCAATCAGCTGCAAGGCCAGGTATCCGGTATCACCGTACTGGGTACAGGTCAGCCCGGCCAGGAACCACAGGTGCAGGTGCGCGGTGTGAATACCTTCGGTAACAACACCCCGCTCTATATCGTAGATGGTGTGCCAATTAAAAGTCTGGTCGACATCAACCCGAACGATGTGGCTACCATGCAGGTGCTGAAAGACGCCGGCGCTGCCTCCATTTATGGCGCCCGCGCTGCAAACGGCGTTGTGGTAATCACCACCAAAAGAGGTACCGGCCGCGTTAAAGTATCCTATGATGGCTACTACGGCCGCCAGGTGCCTAAAGGCGGAAACGTCTATAACCACGCCAACCCTACCGAACAGGGCCAGCTGATTTGGACCGCCATCAAAAATACCAACGAAAGAAGCCCTGCCAACCAACAGCTGAAACTGGAAGATGCGCAGTATGGCTCCGGCCCTAATCCAGTTGTCCCCGATTATATCGCGCCTGCCGGTAAAATGGAAGGCGACCCCGCGGTAGACCCGTCCAAGTATTTTGTAAATCCTTATTACAAAAACCCGGACGATGTGGATAAATTCTATCGCATCTCCAAAGCAAATAAAGAAGGTACTGACTGGTTCCACGAAATTTTCAATCCGGCGCCTATCACCAGCCACAACCTTTCTGTTGCCGGTGGTGGCGATATCGGAAGCTACTATGTTTCCTTCTATTATTTTAATCAGCAGGGCACGCTCATGAACACCTATAACAAACGTTATGCGGTGCGCGCCAACTCCAGCTTCAATATTACGGATCATATCCGCGTAGGTCAAAACCTGGAATACTCCCTTATCGATAACCCGCAGATCGGTATCCTGCAGGAAGGTAGCGGTATAGGTATGGCCTTCCGTGAAATGACCATCATACCGGTATATGATATCATGGGTAACTATGCCGGCTCCGGCTCCAAAGGCCTCGGTAACTCCCGCAACCCGGTTGCCATCCAGGATCGCTTCGGCAGAACCAAAACGCTGGCAAACAGGCTGCTGGGTAACGTTTACGGAGAGGCGGACATCCTTCGCCTGTTCACCTTCAGGACATCCTTCGGGGGAGAAATCTATTCCTTCGATAACAACAACTTCACGCTGCCTGAATATGAAAACGCGGAAAACAACCGTGTGAACTCCTATACGGAAACAACCGGTAACGGTTATGACTGGACCTGGACCAACACCCTCACTTTCCATAAAAACTTCAATAACAAACACGATGTGAAAGTGCTGCTGGGTACAGAAGCATACGATGAATGGAACTACGGTTTAACCGGTACCACTACCGATTACTTTACCTTCGATCCTGACTACGCTTCACTCAGCACCGGTACCGGTTCGCCAACCAACGGCAGCTTCAAAAACTCCAACAGCCTCTGGTCCCTGTTCGCAAGAGTGGACTACGCTTTTGCTGATAAATACCTGATCGGCGCCCTGATCCGCCGGGATGGTTCCTCCCGCTTCGGTTCCAACAACAGGTACGGTAACTTCCCTGCGGTATCCGCTGCATGGCGCGTTTCACAGGAAGGCTTCATGAAGGATGTATCCTGGATCACCGACCTGAAACTGCGTGGCGGTTATGGTATCATGGGTAACCAGATCAACGTGGACCCTATGAACGTGTTCAATACCTATAACTTCAACAGGGCTTCCACCTTCTACCCGATGAACGGAAGCACCATCGTGAAAGGCTTCTACCAGGATCGTATCGGTAACCCGGATGCGAAATGGGAAAGTAACGTTAACTCCAACATCGGTATCGATGCGACCCTCTTCAAAGGTAAACTGGAATTCACGATCGACTATTACCAGAAAACAGTGAAGGACCTCCTCTATAACCCTGAACTGGCCGGCGTGTACGGCGCTGCCATTGTGCCTTACTCCAACGTGGCCAAAATGCGTAACAAGGGTATAGACCTCAACATCACCACCAAGCTGAATCTCGGAAAAGACCTGCAGCTGGATGCGACAGGTACCTTTACTTCCTATAACAACGAAATCCTCGCTGTATCCAACGGCGCTAACTACTTCGATGCGGAACAACGCCGCTTCGGCAGCCCGATCATCCGCAACCAGGTGGGCCGCTCTATTTCCGAATTCTACGGCTACCAGATCGTAGGCTTCTGGAACTCACAGGAAGAAGTGAATAAGGCCAACGAAGATGCGCAGAAGAAATATCCTGGTCTGGACGAATACCAGAAAGACGCTGCCCTCGGCCGCTTCAGGTACGCGGATATCAATGGCGACGGTAAAGTGGACGTGGACGACAGAACTTTCCTCGGTGCGCCTACGCCTAAATTCAGCTATGGCCTGAACATCGGTTTGACCTACAAACAATTCGACTTCAGCATGTTCCTCTACGGCGTGTCCGGCAACAAGATCTGGAACCAGATTAAATGGTGGACAGACTTCTACGGTTCATTCGCCGGTGCAAAAAGTAAAGATGCGGTGTACAACAGCTGGACGCCGGAAAACCATAATGCTAAGCTGCCGGTACAGGAAACCAAAGGGTTTGAAAGTACTTCCAACGTACCTAACTCTTATTTCGTGGAAAACGGTTCCTACCTGCGCGCTAAAAACATGCAGTTGGGCTACACCCTGCCAACGCATATCCTGAAAGGTATCGGCGTAAGCAAATTCAGAGCATATGTACAGGCTGCGAACGTATTTACTATCACTAAATACTCTGGCGTGGATCCGGAAATCACCGGTTCAACCACTGCATTCGGTATTGATGAAGGCGCCTATCCAAATCAGCGCCAGTACATCATCGGTGTAAATGTGACTTTCTGATAGCATTATTCAACTAGCAAAACTAAAGAGATGAAAATAATCAAATATTCAGGTGTAACATTATTGCTGGCTGCCGCTATGCTCGCCGCCTGCAAAAAGAGCTTCCTGGAACGTCCGCCATATGCTGCATTGGGAGGAGACCTGGTTGCTAATAAGGACGGTGTTAACTTTTTACTGATAGGCGCCTATGCAGCGCTCGATGGTCAGGCTCCTGATAATAACGCGCTCGGCGGCGGTGGCTCCGGCTGGATGGCTTCCCCTACCAACTGGGTTTACGGCAGCGTGGCCGGCGGCGATGCGCACAAAGGCTCTGAAAGCCCTGACCAGCCGGACATCAATACCATTGCTACCGGCCAGCACTCCACTACCAATACTTACTTCAATGCCAAGTGGAAAGCAGTTTTCGAAGGCGTTACCCGTTGCAACAACACCCTCAAATTCATGAAGGATGCAAAGGACATGACGGCCGATGAAAAAACACAGGTAGAAGCGGAAGCCCGTTTCCTCCGCGGCCACTATTATTTTGAACTGAAAAAAATGTTCAATAAAGTGCCCTGGATCAGCGATTCCACTACCGATGTATTACAGCCGAATAACGTGGACATCTGGCCAAACATCGTGGCCGACTTCACCTTTGCCAAAGATCACCTGCCGCCTACACAATCCAACGTAGGCCGCGCCAATAAATGGGCCGCGCAGATCTACCTGGCAAAATCCCTGCTGTATCAAAAGAAATATGCAGAAGCATTACCGCTCTTCCAGGACGCTATTGCTAACGGTAATACCTCCAACGGTAAAAAGTACGCTTTGGAAGACGACTTCCAGCGCAACTTCAACGCTGCTTATAAAAATGGTCCTGAATCTGTATTCGCGATCCAGATGACGGCTAACGATGGTACCAACTCCATCACCAACGCCAATGCCGGCGATATGCTGAACTACCCGTATAACAGTCCTTTCGGCTGCTGCGGTTTCTTCCAGCCTACGCAGGAACTGGTGAACTCCTACCGTACCAGCGCTGCCGGCTTACCTTTTGTAGATACCTACAACCAGCCGGCTAACGTGGTGAAAAACGACATGGGCGTACGCGCCGATGATCCGTTTACACCGGATGCCGGTTTCCTGGATCCGCGGTTAGACTGGACGGTAGGCCGCCGTGGCGTGCCTTATCACGACTGGGGCCTGCACCCGGGCGCTGCCTGGGTACGCGACCAGAAGAGTGGCGGACCTTATGCCGGTAAAAAAATGATCTACTGGCAGTTTAACCAGAGCATATACAAGGATTCCCACTCCTGGGCGCCTGGCTCTGCAATCAACGTAGTGCTGATCCGCTTTGCCGATGTACTCCTCATGGCGGCAGAATGCGCAGTGGAAACCAATAACCTGACCCTTGCTGAAAACCTGGTAAACCAGGTGCGCGGCCGCATCGCCGATCATCCGGAATACTGGCTGCATAAATATCTCGATGATTCCAAGCCGATGGATGGCTTCTCTACCACACAGTTGGCAGCGAATTACAAAATCAGCAGGTATCCTACCGGCACCTTTACCTCCCAGGACGTAGCCCGCAAATACGTGTACTTCGAACGTAAGCTGGAGCTGGCAACAGAAGGGCACCGCTTCTTTGATGTCAGCCGCTGGGGCGATATTGGCGTGGAGCTGATGAAGCGTTTCTATGATTACGAAAGTACCATTACCACCGACCTCGTAGGCGCCAACTACAAGAAAGGCCGTAATGAATACTTCCCGATCCCGCAGCGCCAGCGCGACCTCTCTATCAAAAATGGAAAATCCGTCCTGGATCAAAACGACGGATACTAATTGTTTCATACTTGCCTGTCACAAAATGAAATGCAGCGGACTTAGTGCCGCTGCATTCATTTTTTACCCGCTTATTTCCTTATTTTAGATGCAGTTGAAAATTATTCCTCATGTCAGCGCAACCAATGTCTATCAGAAAAGGCCTGCTCTATAGTTCCTTCGTTTTTGCTTCCATTATTTCCCTTGCGGTGAGCTGCCATGCGCCCACCCGCGACGAACAGGCCAAAGCCCTGGCTGATAAACATTGCGGCAGCTGTCATATGCCCGTATCCCCCGCATTGCTGGATTCCGCCACCTGGAACGATCATGTGCTGCCGGCAATGGCACAGCGTGCAGGCATCCGGGTATGGAACGAAACCAGTTACTATCCGCCCATGGCGGGCGACCCGGCCCCCATAATCCCCTTTAAGGAGTGGATGGAGATAGTAGGCTATTACCAAAGGAACGCGCCCCGGCAGTTGGCGCCCGCTAAACCGCCTGTGGCCCTCCGGCACGATTGGTCAGGATTCCGCATGGGCGCGCCGCACGTTACCGATACCACTACCACCTCTACGGTGCTGGTGGCGGCAGATAGCGCAGGGAATATATATACGGCCGATGCGTACGAAAATACGCTTACCAGGTGGGATACGTCACTGAAGAAAAGTGGCAGCTGGAAAACCCATTCTCCCGTTGTGGATATCGCCTTCCGGGGCCCGGCCCTGGCACGTATTACCCAGATCGGCGATATGAGGGCCGTGGATAAACCCAGCGGCATTATCAGTGATCTGAACCTGGAAAGCAGCGATATCAGGGATGTACAGCCCTACCTGCAACGCCCTGTTCAGACCATCGCAGCGGATTTTGATAAGGATGGTCAGGTGGAGATGATCACCTGCGCGTTTGGACATCATACGGGAGGGTTAATTTACCTGAAGCCAAATGCCGATGGAAAATACCAGGAAAAAGCACTGATGGAGCTGCCAGGTGCTACCAAAGCAATTGCTGCGGATTTTAACCGGGACGGCTGGACGGACCTCATGGTACTCTTTGCGGCCGGCGAAGAGGGGATATGGCTCTTCGAAAATGACAAAAAAGGCGGCTTTTCCTCCAAAAACCTGTTGAAATTTCCGCCGGTCTACGGCTCTACCAGTTTTCAGCTGGCAGATTTCAACGGAGATGGAAAGCTGGATATCCTCTATACCTGCGGCGATAATGCGGATTATTCCATCGTCTTAAAACCTTACCACGGCGTTTACATTTTCCTCAACGAAGGCAATGATCAGTATAAACAAGCCTGGTTTTATCCCGTTAACGGCTGTACGAAAGCCATTGCTGCCGACTTCGATCAGGACGGTGCGCTGGATATTGCCACCATCGCATTTTTCGCAGACCTGGAAAATAATCCCGGGGAGAAATTCATTCTCTTCAAAGGAAATAAAAACAAAATGCAGTTCACGCCATATGCGCCGCCAATTGAAAAAGAAGGCCACTGGATGACGATGGAAGCCGCTGATATTGATAAGGACGGGGACCTGGACCTCTTACTAGGTAACTATGCTAAAGGCTTTATCGTACAGGAACAATATAAACCTAACTGGAAGGAGTATCAGCCTTTTATCGTGCTTTTCAATACCCTTCGTTAACATAAATTATCACAAAAAATCGCAGAGAGATTTGGTGGGAAAATAGAATAATCTGTATATTACACCCGTATTTATCTTCCTAGACCATTAAAGTAACTGCCGGGCATCTTTGTGAGAGGAATTTTTCACACAGATGGTTTTGATCGTCGTCGTTCTTGTTTTTTGCCCGTTTCTCATAATTGTTATACCTGTAAAGACATCCTCAGCCCGTCACTGTCGATGTCCGGTTAAGATATCCTGATGAATAATCAGGCTTTAGAATGGCGGAAGGAGAGGCATTATTGCCTCTCTTTTATTTTTTGGGGGAAATTTTACCTGCCCGCCGCTCCATGTGACCGTTTACAGCCACAGCTCCCCAATTTTGTATGAATTTTGAATACCTGCGCAAATACCGGAACAGGGGCCCCGTCCAGCCTGGTAACCATCCATCATATTTTACCGCCGGTATAGTATAAATCCCGTGTAACTGGTTAATTTTAGACTGGATTTTTATTACACTATATAAACAGGCTTGAAGTGACCGCATATGTATTTGACCACGAACATGTAAAAACGTTATTAGGTCAACTCATCCGAGAACAGGAAAATGCACGCGCCGGCGAATGGCTGCAACAACGCCGGGAACTACAGCAAACAACCTGGTCCACCCGGGATTTTTTGCAGACTTTTACCGCCATGCCGCGGTTTACAGGCAAGCAGCCGGTGAAACCCAATGCAGATATACAATTGGCGCTGGAAAAAGCCATACCCGGATTCTTCGTATATGGCTGGACGTTAGACCGGCTCGCAAGGGTCTGGTGGATGCTTTTTATACCCGCTACTGATAAATCGTTTTACATCAGCCAGGTGGAAGCCCTCTTCAACGGGGCGGAAATGAATGAGCTGGCGGCCCTTTACAGCGCGCTCCCCGTGCTGGCCTACCCGGAAGAATGGATCGCCCGCACGGCGGACGGCATCCGTTCCAACATCGCGCCCGTGCAGGAAGCCATCATGCTGCAGAATCCTTATCCCGCCCGTTACCTGCCGGAAGCGGCCTGGAACCAGCTGGTGATGAAAGCCATTTTTACAGATAAACCACTGGACCGGATACAAGGCCTCCGGGAAAGGGCAAACGCCGCACTGGCAGCCATTATCACGGATTTTGCCCACGAAAGGCAGGCCGCCGGCAGGCCGGTGAACCCGCTCCAATGGCAACTGCTGACCCACTTCCTCACCGAAGCCAATTTCGCGGACATAACACGTCTGTGGCACTCGGCCTACAACGTGGAAAAAGAGGCCGCCGCCCTCGTGTGCTACTATAGCAATTACCCGCCGGCAAAGGAACTGCTGGCCTCCGCTCCCTACCTGGCCGATGAAATTAAAGCCGGTACGCTGAGCTGGGATAAAGTAGCCCATACCGTCTATATGACATAACTTTTTTGCCAACTATATTTCATCTTAAATCCAATTTTTATGTGCGGAATTCATGACTTAACAGAACAGGACCTTCAGCCACTGGCCCAATCTCCGGCATATCTTGATAAGATTAGGGGGATGAAATTTTTTGATCCTCACGTACACATGACCTCGAGGACGACGGACGATTACCAGGCCATGGCAGATGCCGGCGTGGTAGCCATTATAGAACCCGCCTTCTGGCTCGGGCAGCCGCGTACAGGCGTCGATTCCTTCCGCGATTACTTTTCCAGCCTCGTTGGATGGGAACGGTTCCGCTCCTCCCAGTTCGGGATTAAACACTACTGCACCATCGGCCTCAATTCAAAGGAAGCCAACAACGAAAAACTGGCCGAAGCCGTAATGGAAATCCTCCCGCAGTTCATCTACAAGGAAGGAGTGGTAGGCGTCGGCGAAATCGGGTTCGACGACCAGACGGCCCTGGAAGAAAAGTACTACCGCGCCCAGCTGGATCTGGCCAGGGAAGCCAACCTGCCGGTACAAATCCATACGCCTCACCGGGATAAAAAGCAGGGAACCCGCCGCAGTATGGACATCGCCATCGAACACGGACTGGACCCGGCCATGGTAATCGTGGACCATAACAACGAGGAAACCGTCAAAGAAGTGCTGGACCGCGGATTCTGGGCGGCGTTTACCATCTACCCGTTCACTAAAATGGGAAATGAAAGAATGGTTCAGGTCGTAAAACAATACGGCAGCGAAAGGATTATGATCAATTCCGCCGCCGACTGGGGCATCAGCGACCCGCTCGCAGTGCCCAAAACCGCAGCGCTCATGCACGAAAGTGGTATTGACTTGAATGACATTCATTTGGTAACTTACAAGAACGCACTGACAGCCTTCGCTCAGAGTGGACAAATTAATGAATCAGATTTCGGAGTTGTCACGGATCAAAGTGAAAAATTTAATGGTAGTAGCGTGTTAAGAGGTGGACAACAACCAAGAATTAATAAGAATACGACCATCATCCGTTAGGCGCTGTATGTACTGTTGTACAAGCCCGAAACCATGAAAACCTCATATCAAAGTGAGTTATATTGCTAGTAAATTGACTGGATACCTGCGCCTGATGCGACCAGCTAATATCATTACAGCCATCGCAGATGTTTTAGCAGGGGTAGCCATTTCGGGCTATTTCCTAAACGAAACTTTTGACAGCGTTACACTGGAAAGCATACTCCCCGTAATTTGCCTCTGCCTCGCCGCAGCCGGACTTTACGGAGGTGGCGTAGTGTTTAACGATGTGTTCGACGCGAAGCTGGATGCAGTGGAACGCCCGGAACGGCCTATCCCAAGCGGTACCATTTCCATCGCCCAGGCCATCGTGCTGGGCGCCTACCTGCTCCTCGTGGGCATACTCGGCGCCTTTTCGGTAGGACACCTTACCGGCGCGCCCGGCTGGCTCGCCATCGCCATTACCATCGCTGCCCTCGTGTATAATAAATGGGGCAAGCATCATCCCATCTGGGGCCCTGTAAACATGGGCCTTTGCAGGGGTTTTAATCTGCTCCTGGGGATCAGTATCATACCCGCCGCCCTGACCCAATACTGGTGGATGGGAATCATTCCCGTCATCTATATTGCTGCCATCACGAATATCAGTCGCGGTGAAGTACACGGCGGCAACACCCGCAGCCTGAAGATCAGCGCACTCGGCTATGCCGTTGTCTACGTGGCCATGATCGTATTGGCCATACACCAGGAACGCCTGTGGAGGGCATTGCCCTTCATCCTCCTGTTTATGTTTATGATCAACAGCCCCCTGATGAAAGCCATGAAGGAACCATCAGGGCCTAATATCGGGAAAGCCGTAAAAGGAGGGATTCTGGCGCTTATTGCCATGAATGCCGCATGGGTGGCCGCGTTTGCACAGATGCCATTTGCCATGGCAGTACTGCTGCTGTTGCCGGTTTCCCTGGGGCTAGGCAAACTGTTTTCCATCACCTGATTTTTTGTCCCGCGGAGTGGGCATGACCATGCCGCTTCGCGGGATAATATACACTACTTCGCCAGCTGCATCGGGATAATATTAAAGGCAATATAGGCCGTAGTGCCTCGCCCCGCCGAGGCGTCAATATCCAGGTTGCCATTCAGCGCTTTAATACGGCTGTAGAGGTTTCTCAATCCCATGCCCTGGTGCAGTTCCGGCTGGTGCTGAAACCCAATGCCATTATCTTCCACCGTAATGGACAACGTATGCTCTTCCTGCATCAGCTGCACCAGCGCTGCAGTAGCGCGGGAATGCTTGATGATATTGTTGATCAGCTCCTGAACGATCCGGTACACGGATAATTCAAAACTGGCATTGTAACGTTTTACCTGCCCGGTGCTTTCATACGTGATTTGCAGCCTCCGGCTATGACTCACATTGCGGCAATAAAATCCCAACGCTTCCGATAAGCCAACCCTGGAAAGGATTTCTGGCATCAGGTTATGCGCCGTTTTACGCACTTCCACCACCGCGTCGTCCAGCATGCTCATGGCATGTAAAAAGCCGGCGTCCTCCTTCAGGTAAGGCCGCTCGTGGCGTAGCGCGCTGAAATGCAGCTTCACTGCGGATAACAAACCGCCTACGCCATCGTGCAAATCCTTGGCAAGCCGCGTCCGCTCCCGCTCTTCGCCCTGCATCATGGCTTCCAGTACCTGCACGGTACGCTCTGCCTCCATGGTCTGCAACTGTTGTAATTGCAGCCGGTGGCGGTGTTGCAGCTTCAGCCAGTAAATAATAGCAGGGATCATAAGGAGAATAAAACCTGCGATACCAAAAAGTATCCACCTGTTTTTACGGTGCAATTCCAGGTGCATGTTGGCCACCTGCAATTTTTTTTCGGCGAGGTTTTTCTCCTGCCTGGCCGTAGCATAGCGGGATTCCAGCTGCTGCACACTGCTGCGTGTCGTATTGCCCATTAAGGAATCATGCAGTTTTTCGTATTGCTTGCGCAGGGCAAGCGCCTGCGCCGGCCGGCCAGTAGCCGCTTTCAGGTCGGAAGCTACCAGGTATGACTTGCGTAGTTCATCTCCCGCCAGGTAGGCCTTGCTCAGTGAAATAGCTTTGTCTATATAGGTTTCCGCCAGGTGGTATTTCCCCGATTTAAACAGTTCATTGCCATATCCCAGGTGGATGTTAATCAGGTAATCCGGTGCGGGATAAGCTTTGGTGATTGCCATGGCCTGTTGAAACAAGGCAATGGAACCCTCATGTTCCCCTTGCTCGGAGAGCAAAGACGCCAGGTTGATGGTCCCGTCCAGCACAAGGGTACTGTCGCCCAACTCTCTGCCGAGTTGTATCACCCGCCGGTAATTAGCGGCCGCCTCTTCATACCGCTTCAGTTTGGCCTGGGAAACTCCCAGGATGCTGTATGCGGCAGCCTGGCGCCTTTTGCCTTTCCTGTGTGCTGCAAACTGGTAGGCCTTTTGGGCATACTCGAGGCCTTTGTGATAATCGCCCAGCTGTATAAACACGGATGCCAGGTTAGTGATGATGGCATTGGATTGCAGGCTGTCGCCCCTGCTGTCGGCTATTTCCAGGGCAGCCAGGTATTGGTCCGCCGCCGCCTTGAAATTGCTCACCTGCTGGTATTCGTTGCCCATGAAGTTGTGGACATTGATAATACCATTGGTATCCTTAATCTGGTAATAGATTTTTTCCGCCTGCTGCAGCAGATATAACCCTTTCATGTACTCGCCCCGGAGGTCCGTCAGGTACATGTAGTACAAGGTGAAATCGGCCACGCCCTGATGGTATCCCAGCTGGATACTCAGCGCCAGGGCGGCTTTCATCACCTTTTCGGCCTTTTGCAGACTGTCCGGCACCAGCGCTTCGCCCAGCAGCAGGTAGGTATTTACTTTTTCAATATTGGGAGGCAGTTTATCCAATCGCTGATACAGACTGTCCTTACGGGACAACGTTTGCGCCGCAGCTGTGAATCTTAACAGCGGCAGTACCAGGAAAGGGATGACCAGAAACAACTTTCGGTACATAGCGAATAGCGGTTTGGGGAAAAGGTTTCCTTTACAGTAACAATTTAATCCAGGGGCCTGTAAGCAGGTTTACAGGGAAACAAATTTGCTGCTTTTTAAGTGCATCTGCAAGGGTGTTGGGATGAGCGGCGAATGCCCTGCATACGTATATTTCCCCTTTATTTTCCCGCAACCCGCCACAGTGCGCTAATTTGCCACCCATCTGTTCGTTTAGGTAGAAATACGGATTTTTATGTACATTTAAAGGATAACTTTTCAGATAGAATGTAAGAGGATTAGCCATGGAATATTTACTGCAGAATTTTAATGTCAACTTTCACTACCAGGTACACTTTACCTCCCAGCTTTTTAACCCGGAGAACAACTGTTTGAGAGCATACCTGGAAGCCCAGGCGGTAAATACCCACCTGAAAAAAATACTCGTGGTGCTGGACCAGGGCATGGCCGCGCATCACCAGGCATTGCCGCAGCAGATAGCGGCCTACCTCAAAACCATTAAAGGCTTTGAGCCGGCTCCTGAAATATTGACAATAGCAGGGGGAGAAGCCGTGAAAAATGATATGCCACTGTTCCTCAACCTGGTAAACGCCATCGATAAATATAAGATTGACCGCCACTCTTACCTGGTAGGCATCGGCGGGGGCTCCCTGCTGGACCTCGTTGGTTTCGTGGCCGCCGTGTCGCACCGCGGCGTCAAACATATCCGCATCCCTACCACCGTGCTGTCCCAAAACGATTCCGGCATCGGCGTCAAAAACGGCATCAACTTTAACGGGAAGAAGAACTTCCTGGGCGCTTTTGCTCCGCCCCAGGCCGTTTTTAACGACAGCCGCTTCCTGACCACGCTGGAAAAGCGGGACTGGAACTCCGGTATGGTAGAAGCGGTAAAGGTGGCGCTGATCAAGGATGCCGCATTTTTTGAGTGGATGGAATCCCGTGCAAAGGCGCTCAGCGATGGTAATATGGAAGATATGCAGCAGCTCATCTACCGCTGCGCGGCATTGCACATGCAGCATATCGGCAACGGCGGAGATCCGTTTGAAAGCGGCTCATCCAGGCCGCTGGACTTCGGGCATTGGAGCGCCCATAAGCTGGAACAGCTCACCAACTTCGCCCTCCGCCATGGAGAGGCCGTGTCCATCGGGGTGGCGCTCGACAGCGTGTATTCGTACCTGATAG
The DNA here is from genome assembly GCA_001870995.2 of Chitinophaga sp. CB10. Lineage (GTDB taxonomy): Bacteria > Bacteroidota > Bacteroidia > Chitinophagales > Chitinophagaceae > Chitinophaga. The sequence goes on along the minus strand of MLAV02000002.1, from coordinate 497,737 downwards.
GGTGGCTGGCCGAGAGCGACATGTTGCGGATCATCGCCGTGCTTAAAAACATGCAACTCCCTATCTGGCACCCGTTGCTGGAAAGGCAGGGTGGGGCGGAGTCCCCTGTCATAGCAGGACTCGAAGAGTTCCGCGAACACCTGGGCGGGAGGCTCACGATATCTCTCCTCAAAAAAATAGGACAGGGAGAAGATGTACACGAATTGAACCTGGACAGGCTGTACGAAGCGGCAGCCATCACTAAATCCTTGCAATAAACACTATCACATGCAAACAGCTTTTGGTCACCTGACCTACTGTTCCAACATACATCCCGGCGAAACCTGGAGCGCGCATTTCCAACAGCTGCAACAACATATACCGGTAGTAAAGCAACAGGTATCGCCCGGCAAACCTTTTGGCATCGGGTTGCGACTGGCTAACACCGCCAGCCTCGAACTGGCCAGGGAAGAAAACCTGCGCGCCTTCCAGCAATGGCTGCAGGCAAACGACTGTTATGTTTTTACCATGAACGGGTTTCCGTATGGCGGGTTTCATAACACCGTGGTGAAGGACCAGGTGCATGCGCCAGACTGGACCAGCCCGGACCGGGTGGCCTACACCATCCGCCTCTTCCGGCTGCTGGCCACCTTACTGCCCTACGGTCACGAAGGAGGCATCTCTACTTCCCCGCTCAGCTACAAATTCTGGTGCAACCGTTGTGAAGAGGAAAAGCATTCCGTCATGGAAAGCGCTACCCTCAATATCCTGCTGGTGGTGGAGCACCTGGTGCGCATCCGCCGTAGCGGCGGCCCCTTGCTCCACCTGGACATAGAGCCGGAGCCGGATGGATTACTGGAAAATACCGCGGAGTATATGGACTGGTACCTCCACCAGCTGCTGCCGGCAGGCATACCTTTCCTGCAGGATAAATTCAGGTTGGATGAAGCCACGGCAGCCGGGTTTATCAAGGACCATGTTCAACTCTGTTACGATGTTTGCCACTTCGCCCTGGAATACGAACAGCCCGCGGCAGTACTGGATAAGCTAAGTGCGTACGGGCTCAAAGTAGGGAAGGTTCAGATCAGCGCCGCGCTGAAAGCTGACCTGCCAACGGAAACGGATAAACGAAAAAAAATCATCGAAGCATTTCGCCAGTTCGAAGAACCGGTTTATCTTCATCAGGTGATTGCCCGCACTGCGGCAGGCGGATTGATACACTATCCCGATTTGCCGCAGGCCTTTGCTGATGCAGATAATAGCAAAGTGGCAGAATGGCGTTCTCACTTCCATGTGCCGGTGTTCCTGGAAAGCTATGATCCGCTTTCCTCCACACAGGCCGATATCAAAGCGGTACTGGCCCTGCAAAAGAAGGAACCCTTTACACAACACCTGGAAGTTGAAACCTATACCTGGGACGTGTTGCCCGCACCATTAAAAGACAATATTGATATTTCCATTTCCAGGGAATTGCAATGGGTATTGCAACAACTGGATGATTGATAACCGAATAACAGCATTACGCCACATTAAGCAATGGCTAACGCATCTATGAAAAAGACAGTAGTAATCGATGTCGTAGGGCTTTCTGCATCCCTGCTCGAACACATGCCTTTCCTGAAGGCTTATACCGGCACGCGCCATGTGACCACCATTCAGCCTATGCTGCCGGCAGTAACAACAGCGGTACAAAGCACGTATCTCACCGGCCAGTGGCCCGCCGAACACGGCATCGTGGGAAACGGCTGGTACGACCGCACGGACGCCGAAATCAAATTCTGGAAGCAATCCAACCGCCTGGTAGACGCTCCCAAGATCTGGGACAAAGCCAGGCAGCTCAATCCGTCCTTCACGGTTTCGCAAATGTGCTGGTGGTATAACATGTACGCCAATGTGGATTACTCCCTGACCCCAAGGCCCAATTACCTGCAGGACGGCCGCAAAATACCGGATTGCTATACCACGCCGGCGGACCTGCGGGACTACCTCCGCGAAAAACTGGGAACGTTCCCATTGTTTAACTACTGGGGACCCACCGCCAGCATTGTTTCTTCTCAATACATTGCAGACGCGTCCATCCTCACGGATCAGCGCTACAATCCAACCATGACCTTCATCTACCTGCCTCACCTGGATTACTGCCTGCAGAAATTCGGTCAGGATATGGAAAAGAATAAAAAGGAAATCCTGGAAATAGATGCAGTGGTGAAACAGCTGGTGGAATACTACCAGCAGCAAAACGCCGCCATCATTATCCTCTCCGAATATGGTATTTCCAATGCCAGCAATCCCATCGATATCAACCGTATCCTCCGCAGGGAAGGGTTGCTTGCGATCCGGGAAGAGCGCGGACTGGAGCTGCTGGATGCAGGCGCTTCCAAAGCCTTTGCAGTGGCAGATCACCAGGTAGCGCATATTTATGTGAACGACCCTGCCGCCTATAAAAAAGTACGGAGCTTGCTGGAAGCCCATCCTGATATTGAGCTCGTGCTCGACCGGGAAGGCAAACGGCAGCATCAGCTGCATCACCCCCGTAGCGGCGAACTGGTGGCCGTTGCAGCGCCTGGCAGCTGGTTTACCTATTACTACTGGCTGGATGATAAAAAAGCGCCGGATTTTGCCCGTACCGTTGAAATATTTAAGAAACCTGGCTATGATCCGGTGGAGATGTTCATGGACCCGAAGGACCCGCTGATCAAGCTGAAGGCAGCGTTTAAAGTGCTGAAAAAGAAACTGGGCTTCCGTTATGTCATGAATGTTATCCCGCTGGATGCATCCCTGATAAAAGGCTCCCATGGCCGGCTGGAAGCCGATCCATCCCTGCACCCGCTGATCATTACCAACGAGCCTGTCGGAAAGCCGTCCATACTTGCTACCGAGGTGTACCAGGTGATGTGGAATCATTTGTTGGGTTAAGTATCCGGAACCAGGGAAGTTGCTCAATAGCCGGAATCATTCATCCGGCAACTCCTGCATCGCTATCAATATCATCCGCCTCGCCGCCGGTCATAAAAAATCCCGGACAGCAGATTATTTGTATATTTTCAAGCAACCGATTGCCGAAATAAAATACACTGTCGTTATGAAAAGAAGGGATTTCGTTAAAACCGGCGCTGCTGCCGGCATTGGCGCAGGGCTTACCTATCTCAATTTTCCCGTCTTCGGGAAGCAGGCCCCCAGCAACAAAATCGTGGTAGGCGTAATGGGCGTCAACTCACGGGGCAACTGGCTGGCGCAACTGATCACCAAACAACCCAATGCGGAAGTAGGCTACATCTGCGATGTGGAGGACGGCGCCATTGCCAAAGGCCTCAAGGCCGTCGCAGGCGGGCAGCAGCGTGTGCCCACGGTCGAAAAGGACATCCGCCGGCTTTTGCAACGAAAGGATTTTGACGCCCTGATGGTAGCCGCGCCGGACCACTGGCATGCGCCTGCTGGCATCATGGCCGCCGCTGCGGGCAAGCACGTCTATGTGGAAAAGCCCTGTGCCCACAATCCCCGGGAAGGCGAGCTGTTGGTAGCCGCCGGCGTCAGGTACGGCCGCCACATCCAAATGGGGAACCAGCGCCGTTCCTGGCCTAATATGCAACAGGCTGCGGCAGATGTAAAAGCCGGTATGATCGGCAACGTGTATTACGGGCGCGCCTGGTATGTGAATAACCGCAAGCCCATCGGCATTGGTAAAAAAACGCCTGTTCCCGCTACGCTCAACTGGGACCTCTGGCAGGGGCCCGCGCCGCGCAGGGATTTCCTGGATAATATCGTGCATTACGACTGGCATTGGCGCTGGCACTGGGGCACCTCCGAAACCTGCAACAACGCCACGCACGAACTGGATTGCCTCCGCTGGATGATGGACCTCGGCTATCCGACAAAAGTAACTTCCGCCGGCGGGCGCTATGCCTATCCGCCGGACGACTGGGAAACCCCCGATACCCAAACCGTGAATTTCGAATTTGAAGGCGGTAAATCCGTTACCTGGGAAGGCCGGAGCTGTCACCCCTTCAACCTGGAAGGAAGCGGCCGCGGATTCGCCGTATTTGGCAGCAAAGGGGCCTTGTACTGCAACGGCAGCGATGCCTACAAAATCCTGGACAATGATAACAAGGTAGTGAAGGAAGTAAAACAACAGGAACCGCCTACCCGTAACGTCACCAATACAGTCAGCCCGGCCGGGGAATACCTGGATGGCCTGCATGTGCATAACTTCCTGTCCGCCATCCGCGGGGAAGGGAATTTAAACTCGCCCATCACCGAAGGCTACCGCAGTACGTTGCTATGCCTGCTGGCCAATATCGCACAGCGCGCCGGCCGCGTTTTACACACCGACCCGGCCAATGGCCACATCCTCGCGGACGATGGCGCGATGAAACTATGGTCCCGCGATTATGAAAAAGGCTGGGCGCCGAAAGTATAGCGCTTTACCCATGTTGCCTGCCATCGCAGGATGGCAGTTTTTTTATCCCCGCAATCCGATAAAACTCTTATCCCTATTCTGTTTATAGACTAAAAATAAATATAATAAATAGTTATTGGCCATAACTTTTAGTTATTGCTTTTATTTCTTTAAGGAATGTGGTTGGCCTACATTTGTGGTGCCTGTAATTTTATTTTTAAGCGAACCAACCACCATATTTTGGAATTTTTGTTACAACAAACGCAGTACCTGCCGGTATTGGTCATTGGCCTTATTGTAGGCTACCTTTCCGGCTTGCTTGGCAAAGGAGGCAGCGCCATCAGTACGCCGGCGCTGCAGATCTTCGCGGGCGTTAATCCGTTCTTTGCGCTGGCATCCCCGCTGCCGGCTTCTATCACCAGCACGCTTTCTGCCACAGCGGTATATCGGAAAGAAAAATTATTCAATGCGCGGGTCATTTTGCTCAGCGCCGTAATGGCGGTGCCTGCCACTATCGCGGGCTCGTGGTGCAGTAGTTTTCTGCCGGGGAAAACGCTGATGATACTGACCGCAGTATTCATCATGGGCATTGGCGTCTCCCTGTTATACTCTTTTATGAAAAAGACAAAAATGGAAGAGGGTACGGTAGCGGCTGCGGAAGAGGCGCCTGCGGTAAAACTGTTGGGAGCAGCAATGGGCATAGGTTTGCTGGCAGGACTGCTGGCCAATGCCGGCGGTATATTATTCAGCACTTTCTTCATTAAAAAGCTGAAAATGCCTATCAAGCAGGCATTGGCCTGTGCAGTAGTATTGTCGGCCATCCTTTCCGTACCGGGTGCGCTCACGCACTGGTGGCTGGGGCATATCGACTGGAACATCGCGCTGCTGCTGTCGCTAACGGCATTCCCTGCTTCTTATCTGGGCGCAAAAACGGCGGTGAAAATGAAAACACCCACGCTGGAAAAACTATTCGCGGTCACACTGATCATCTTCGGTGTGTACGATATATTTTTTACCATCTTCGGGAAATAACCATTACGCGCTCGCGTGATGATTCTGAATACTTTGCTTTTCCGCTTCTGTTAAGGTATTAAACACCAGTTCATACGCCTTTTGCAGGTATTCCTCCAACTCGGAATCCGGCAGGGTATCATTCTGTTTCAACTGTACCCAGTGATAACGGGCCAGGTGCGGCGCCGGCACAATGCCCGGCTTGCAGATCAGCTTGTGAAACTGCGCAGGCACGCATTTGAAGGATATCCTGTGCGGCTCCTCCATGGATAGCATAGCAAATAATTTTTCTCCTACGAATAAACGCAGTTCATTGTCCCACTTTACTTCGGTGGTTACGGCTGGTAGTGATTGGCAGAATGCCAGGGTGTTGTCAAACATAGCAGCAGGTTTTATACGCCATAAAATAGTTAATCAATCAGTCATAACGGACTTAAAGGCTAACGAAAGAACACATATGCAAACACTTTACATATGTGCATGACTCCCCCTGAACGGATTCATCAGGAGCGTGCTGTCAAGTTATATAGGTAAATAGATTGGAACTGCGTTATAAAAATACGAAATAAAATCTCTAAAAATCATAGGTAATAAAATCTTCAGAAATTTTTAATAAGGTAACCCCGGCGCCCTCAAAAACAAAGGGACCAGCGTTGTGACCGCTGATCCCCTGCTGAATATGCTGTTTACAATTTGATTAGTGCCCGTGGCCATGGCCTTTCCCATTCCCGTGGTTGCCCTTATTGCCTTTCCCCGGGTTGCCGTGATTCCCGTTATTTCCCTTGTTGCCCCTGCCATTCACTTTGTAATACTTCGGATCGTCACTGTCCCGGATGATTACCTGCTTACCGAAATGATTTTTGTATTTGCCATATTTACTGCGGTAATAGTCAGGTCTCAACCATGGATCCCGGTCGTTTACCACCACTTTGTACCCCCTGTATATGTCGTAGTGGTAGCTGGGCGGCAGGGCATTGGCAAACACCCACTTGTTGCCCTGCAAATAAATATACTGACGTTGCGGAATGGAGTAGTAGGCATCTATATCCGGAAAATAATAGTAATTCACATAATCATAACCTACCGGCCCCCAAAGCGGCTGACTTCCTATGTTCACGTTAATATTTACCTGTGCATTGGCAGTGCGGGTAGTAAACACGCCCAATGAAAAAAACATGACCAGGAAGAATAATCCCTTTTTCATAAGTTTTTCGTTTAAATGAACTTATGCCAAAACAATGCCAGCCATTTACCCCCGGATAAGCCATGCATGAACATGAATTTTAATGTTATATGGAAAGAAGATAGTTTTATATTAAATTTGTTCGCCATGTAAAAGGGGCATACATTTTGTTAAAATTATTAAAAAATTAACCGTACACATGAGAAATCGAATCACGGCCGCGCTGACGGCCTCGCCGCAACTGTTCTATTGTTTTCCTCCTGCTCAAAAAATGAGGATACCAAATCAGGCACATCAAAATTCAGCGTATATCTTACCGATGCGCCTTCTCCTTACGACAAAGTGAATGTGGATATCCAGGACGTAATGGTGAACACCACTACAGATACCGCTAAAGGCTGGGTCTCCCTCCACATGATCAAACCGGGCGTTTATAACCTGCTCGACTTCGCCAATGGCATTGATACCCTGCTTGCTTCCTATGATATTCCTGCCGGTAAAATTTCACAGGTTCGCCTCGTACTTGGCAGCAACAACAGCGTAGTAATCGGCGCTAACACCTATCCGCTGGAAACGCCTTCCGCACAGCAATCCGGCCTGAAACTGAACGTAAACGCCGACCTGGTTGCCGGCGTGGAATACCGCCTCTGGCTGGATTTTGACGCTAACAGGTCAGTTGTAACGACCGGCAACGGCAAATACATCCTGAAACCGGTTATCCGCACTTATACGGAAGCTACCAGCGGTTCCATCGCAGGTATCGTGCTGCCGCCATTATCCTCCAAAGGCGTTTTCATCTTACAGAATACAGATACCGTGGCTGCCGCCATTCCTGACGCTACCGGCGCATTCCTCGTAGCTGGTCTGAACGCAGGCGCCTACAACGTAGCCGTAGCCGGCAATGGCATCCTGAAAGATACCACCCTGCTCAATGTAAATGTGACTGTAGGAAAAGTGACCACCGTTGGCACTGTGACCCTCCACTAACCATAATGCATAAACGATAAAAAACAGAAAAGCCGCTTCCGGTTGGAGGCGGCTTTTACTGTTTATGTCAGCATGGTACTTTTTTATTTATCCCTGCGACGGTCATGATCCCTGTCCCTGCGGTCAAAATCCCTTCTGTCGCGGCGGTCATTCCACCTGTTACGGTCATCATCCCATCTGTCGCGGCGGTCGTCCCGGTTATCCCTGCCGGGGTTGATGCGCCAGCTGCTGTTGTTGCGGTCATCTCCGTAATAACGTCTGTCGTTATCCCGGTAATCCCGGCGCACCTGCACATAACGCACGTCCCTCGTGTTGCGGATCAGCGGCTGCCTGTCGTAATAACCCCGGTACCTGCCGTAGGTATTGCGGTAATAATCGGCGCGGCGGAAAGGATCCCGCTCATTTACCACCACCTTGTAACACCGGTCGATGTCGCAATGGTAGTAAGCCGGTAAGGCCGGGCCATACACCCACCTGTTACGTTCCAGGTAAATGAACTGCTGCGCAGCTACATCGTAATAGGCATCCGCATCCGGAATGTAATAATACTGCACATAGTCATACCCTACAGGGCCCCATAACGGCTGGCTGCCAATGTTTATATTCACTCGCACCTGGGCAAAACTTTTATTGATGCTCACTCCTGCTATCATTGCTGCTATAAGTAAAATTGTTGCCTTCTTCATATGCTTTCGGTTTGACTTACTTAATACCAAACGAATGCCAGTAATTGCTACACCAACCGTTAAAGGTTAAACGTTTTTGCTGTTGTAAGTTATTGATTTGTAGAAAGATCTAATGCCGCGTCCGGCAAAATTTCCCGTCCTCGCTTTATCTAAAATTCTGTTAAATTCCATGGGCCCACCGTTCCATTTTCAGGTCCAGGACCTGGAGTGGCAGGCATCCATCCTGCAACAGTGCATCGTGGAAAGAAGATAACCGGAACTTATTTCCCAATTCCTTTGTGTATTTGTTGCGCAGCTCCCGGATCCTGATCTCCCCGATTTTGTAGGATAGCGCCTGCCCCGGAATCGCCATGTAGCGCTCGATTTCAGCGGTTGCCTCCATTTCGGAAAGCGGCTCGTTATCCAGCATGTATTTGATCGCCTGTTCGCGGGTCCAGCCCTTGGTATGGAGCCCAACGTCTACGACTAAACGAATAGCGCGGTGTATCTCGTCGCTGAGCCGGCCAAAGTACATATACGGATTAGTGTACAGGCCCAGCTCTTTACCCAGGCTTTCGCAATACAACGCGTATCCTTCGCCATAGGAGCCGATCCACGCAAAGCGGCGGAACTTAGGCAGGGAATCATTTTCCTGTTGCAGCGAAAACTGGAAGTGATGACCGGGAATCGCTTCATGTAAGAAGAGGCATTCCATGCCGGTATAGTTGAATGTCGTTGCATCGAGGATGGGTACGTAGAATACGCCCGGCCGGCTGCCATCCGGGCTGCCTGGCTGGTATTCCGCGCTGGCAGAGGCGGCGCGGAAGGCTTCCGTCTGCCGTATTTCGAATTTTGTTTTAGGCAGGTGGCCGTACATCTTCTTCACCCCTGGCATAATTTTATTTTCAATCGCCCTGAAGGAATCCAGGATGGCCTGCGGCGTCTGGAAGATGCGGAATTGCTTGTCATTCCTTACGAATGCAAAGAACGCGGGGAGGTCGCCCTGGAACCCGGCGCCGCTCTTGATCTGCTCCATTTCCCCGCGGATCCTCGCTACCTCCTGCTGCCCCAGCGCAAAAATTTCATCCGGGGTTTTGGCGGTGGTGGTCCAGTATTTTATAAGGTAGTTATAATAAGCCTTACCGTCTGGCAGCGCGCTGATGCCGCTGGTAGTACGGGCTTTGGGCAGGTATTCGGTTTCCAGGAACTGTTGCAGTTTGGCGTAGGAAGGAATGATGTAGTTATTTACAGCAGCCGTATAATCCAACACCAGCTGCGCTCGGTCCGTGCCGGCGATGGAATCCGGAATGGCTTTGAGCGGCGCAAAGTAAATGTTGGAAGAATCCTTCACGGCCAGCGCCGCCATCTGCGGGATAGTCTTCGTTACCAGCGCCTGCGGCAGCACATACCCGGTGGCCATGCCCCGTTTCATATTCGCTATAGCCGTATCCGTCCATACCGCGAAGCGCTGCATGCGGCGTATGAAATTTTGATAGTCCTTCAGGGATTTAAACGGTTGCGCGGCGCTGCCGGAGCCTAACTGCGCCAGGGTAAGCGGCAGGCAGGTAAATTGTTGTACCGGCATCAGGTTATCGTGAAAGGTAAAGCCCTCCCGGGTGATGGCCAGCTCCCGGTGCAGCATTTCGTACGTAATGCGGTCGTTGCTGCTGAGTACGGAAGTATCCACTTCCGCCAGCTCCTTTTGATAACGCTGGCAAAAGGAATCAGCCCGGCGCCGCCATTCATCGCTGATGTCGATGGCGAGTTCGCCGTTGTATTTATCTTCTCCGTTGAAGGTAGACTGAATAGGATTTAAGGCCATGTTTTCCTCATAATAGCGGCCGGCGATGTCTTTTAGTTTGGCGGCCGTTTCCTCCCGGCTGGCGCGCTTACAGGCGGCGGCGCATAGCAGGGCAAGGGCGATGAGGCCTGCCTTGTACTTGGATAGGAGCATAAGTTGTATTTAGACGGGAATAAATCTAACTAAAAAAAGAAAGCATTCCGAAGAATCGGAATGCTTATTTAGAACAGTGAACAATGAAAAAAAAGATAAATATTTTTATTTGAGTGTTTTTATCCGGATGCTCCTGTAGGATACTTCGTTACCGTGATCCTGGAGGAGAAGGCGGCCTTCCGGCCACAACCCAAAGTTATTCCAATTTTTGTATTTGCTGATAGCTACCAGGTCTTTAAATTCCTGGGAGCCTCTTTCATATTCCAGCACCTTAAAACCGTTCAGCCAATGCTCAACGTGGTTATTTGGATACACAATTATACGACCTTTGTTCCATTCTCCAATGGGTAGGATGGCACGTTTTTCCTGTTTTCTTGTCATGAGATCGTAAAGTGACGCCAGGGTGCGGTTTCCGTCCCTTCCCAATTTAGCGTCAGGATGGGTTTCGTCGTCCAGTACCTGGTATTCCAGCCCGATGGCAGATTTACCTTTGGTGTCGTATGATTCCTTTACGAAATATTTCACCCCGGAGTTGGCTCCTTTGGTCAGTTTAAATTCAAATTCCAGTTCAAAAGCGCTGTATTCCTTTTCGGTCACGATATCGCCGCCGCTGCCCATTTCGTCGCCATTGCTGCTGTGGATGGTGAGGGTGCCGTCGTTATAAGTCCACCCTTTATCCGGGAATCCTTTCTGGTTATAGCCTCTCCAGCCTTTGGTGGTCTTCCCGTCCCAGAGGAGCTGGAAGCCATTTTTTTTCTGCTGGGCAGATACGGTGTTTACCACGTTGTTCACCACGTAGATGTTATCATACGGGGAGTATTGGGAAGGAGAAGGGTTTTCGATGATACGTACATTACGCCACCTGATATCCTTACCGGCATCGGCGCCGTCCTTACCGATGGAGTGTACCTGCAGGGCAATAAAGCCTTTGGGCAGGGCGGTATCCACGAGGTGGGCGGTGGCCACGCCGTTTACCCAGGTACGGATTTCGTTGCCGCGGCACTCAATCCGGTATTTGTTCCAATCGTTCTTTTTAAAGGCATTCTGTCCGCCGGGATTGTATTCCATCGGGTACTGCCATCCGCGGCGTCCCTCTTCATAAATGCCCCCGCTCCATTTACGGTCGGATGGGTCAATTTCCATCTGGTAGCCGAAAACGCGGCCATTCTGGTAATCCGGGCGGCTCTGGCTACGGAACTGGATACCGGAATTAAATTCCTTGTCCAGCTTAAATTCCAGCTCAAGGATGAAATCGCCATAATCTTTTTCAGTGGCCAGGAAAGAATTCGGGGTATTCACCACCGTGGTACCAACGATTTCACCGTTGCGCGCGGTGTAAATAGCCTTACCACCCAGCTGTTTCCAGCCTTTGAGATCCTTTCCGTTAAAGAGGTCCTGCCATCCGGATTTCGAGGCTTTCTGAGCCTGCAGCGCTCCCGACATCAGGAATACACTGCCACATACAAGTAGTATCTTTTTCATAACTAATACTGGAATAAGAGACCCAAAATATAAAATGATCCTGATTTATACAACCGATTGCATCCTGCTTTTTTATAAAGATGTTAAATCTCCTGCTGAACGGAAAATCGGCTGGGCGAAATTTACTATCTTCAGAAGGTCATTTTAAAAATCCTAAAAAAACTCGATAACCATGGCACAAAAGAAAATATTGCTGCTTACCGGCGACTATGCAGAGGATTATGAAACAATGGTACCTTTCCAGATGCTGCAAATGGTAGGGCATGAAGTACATGCCGTTTGCCCGGATAAGGCGGCTGGCGACAAGATTAAAACGGCGATACACGATTTTGAAGGGGACCAGACGTACAGTGAGAAGCCGGGGCACGGGTTTGTGCTGAATGCGACGTTTAATGACGTAGCCGGGAGCGATTATGACGCACTGGTGATTGCCGGCGGGCGCGCGCCGGAGTACCTGCGCCTGAACAAAAACGTCCTGGAGCTGGTGAAGCACTTTTTTACGAACGATAAACCGGTGGCGGCCGTATGCCACGGGATACAGATACTGACAGCGGCGGACGTGGTACGTGGCCGCAAGCTCACTGCCTACCCGGCCGTAGCGCCGGAAGTAACGGCGGCAGGGGGTACTTACGTGAATGTGAATGTAACGGAAACGGTGGTCGACGGGAAGCTGGTCACAGCGCCCGCCTGGCCGGCGCATCATACCTGGATCGCAGCATTTTTACAGGTCCTCGGTACAACCATCACCCTTTAATAAAATTTTATTTGCAAAACGCTGGTTTTCAATAGCGTAAATAAAATTTAAATAATCTCTTTACGGATTTTCAAATTAAGGTTGCAATGCTTACCTTTGCAGCCAAATTCGGGGGTTGAGCCTGAATTTATTCATTTGTAATTCGTAATTGATTTTAATTATATGTCCGGACAACTTAAAGAAGTTCGTAACCGAATCAAATCCATTCAATCTGGTCAGCAGATCACCAAAGCCATGAAAATGGTAAGTGCTGCGAAGTTGAAACGTGCCCAGGATGCCATTTTATTAATGCGCCCCTATGCACTGAAACTGCAGGAAATGTTACAAAATATTGTAACCAACAGCGAGGGTAACATCAACACTCCGCTGGCGGCTCAACGTGAGATTGAAAAGGTGCTGATCGTTGTAATTACTTCCGACAGGGGTCTGTGCGGCGCTTTCAACTCCAACCTGATCAAAGCGGCAAAACGTACCATTCGTGAGAAGTACGCTGAACAATTTGAGAAAGGAAATGTTGAAATCATGCCTATCGGTAAGAAAGGTTATGAGCACTTCCTGAATAACGGTTATAAAGTAGATAGCCGTTTCTGGCAGATGTTTGGCAATCTGACTTTCGATCACGTGAAAGAAGCGGCTGAAGTAGCAATGGCTGGCTTTATTGATGGCACCTACGATGCGGTGGAAATTGTGTACAGCCAGTTCAAAAACGCTGCTGTACAGGAATATGTGGCCGAGCAGTTCCTGCCGATCGCTAAAATCGAAAACCAGGATGATAACGGGCTGAAAGCAGACTATATCTTCGAACCGGAAAAAGATGTGCTGATTGCAGAGCTGATGCCTAAAATCCTGAACACACAGTTCTTTAAAGCAATCCTGGATTCGCACGCGTCCGAACACGGCGCCCGTATGACTGCCATGGATAAGGCAACTGAAAACGCCGCTGAATTGCTGCGTAACCTGAAAATCTCCTACAACCGCGCACGTCAGGCTGCTATTACCACCGAGCTCACCGAGATCGTTAGTGGCGCTGCCGCACTCGCCGGTTAATAAGATATCAGCGTTATTCAAAGTTTATCAGCAACTGAATAATAAATTTTTCAGAAAAGGGTCAAAGACGGTATTTTCGGTCTTTGACCTTTTTCTTGTAACCGCCACCGCACAATAATTTTATGGAAATATCTCAGATCATTCCGCACGTGGAAGCGCTTATTTTTGCTGCCGACAGGCCACTGCCCGCGCCGGAAATCCTGGATTTATTGAACAATGCACTGGCATTCCTGGAAGACCGGGCTACGCTCGACCAGGTGGAAGCCGCCATTGAAGCCATTAAAGAAAAGTATAGCTCGGAGTTTTACGCGTTCGAAGTGAGAAGCAGTGGCGGTGGCTACCAGTTTCTTACCAAAAGGGATTATTACCAAACCGTGGCCCAGCTGAATGGGGACAAGTTCCTGAAACGCTTGTCTACCGCAGCGCTGGAAACGCTCGCGATCATCGCTTACCGGCAGCCGATTTCCAAAGGTGAAATCGAATATATCCGCGGAGTAAGTACGGATTACTCTATCCAGAAACTCCTGGAAAAGGAACTGATCGTGATCAGCGGCCGCAGCGAAGACCTGCCGGGAAAACCCCTGCTGTATGCAGTTTCCCGCTCCTTTATGGACTATTTCGGCATCAACTCTCCCGCCGACCTGCCCAAACTCAAAGAACTCTTCGATGAGGATATGGTACAGCCTACCCTCATCAACGATGATACCGCCACCATCGGCCGGGGCGATCAGGCGGAAGCCGTCGTTAACGGCCATACCATGATGGTATCCGAAGATGGCGAGCTGCTCGATCCGGATCATCAGCTGGATGACCTCCAAACCGGCGATCCCCGTTCGGATTTCCACCTCATGTCCAATGAAGAGCCACACCTGCCCGCCTCCGAAGACGAAGAGGCCGAACCGGATGATGAAATCATTCATTTCGACAGCTTCCTCCACCAGGATGAAGCACCACGCGAAGGCGCAGCTGAAGATGAAGAGGCCGAGCCGGATGATGAAATAATCCGGGATGATTTTGATGGCGAAGAAGGAGCTGGCGGGGAGGAAGGAGATGATGAGGAGGAGTCAGATGAGGACGAAGATGCAGACGAGGATGAGGAAGAGGATGAGCGTGATAATGATGAAGAGGAAGAGGATGATGAGGAGGAAGAAGAAGATGATGACGAAGACGACGAAGAAGATGATGAAGATGATGATGAGGAGGAGGAAGAAGATTTTGATGAAGAAGAAGACGATGAGGACGATGAAGCAGACGAAGACGACGACGAAGACGAAGAACAAGGTCTTGAAGACGATCAGGATGAACTGGATGACTTCCCCGGCACTGATTCAGACGATTCAGATGAAAATGACCTTGATAAGAAATAATATACCAGGCTGCCTGGATAAACCATTACAAAAGGGTATCTCTACTTGCGGAGATGCCCTTTTTGTTTACATAAAGTCAGGCATGGCGGGTCGCTTCCCAACAGCCGTTGAAAAGCCTCAAATCCGAATAGCTGGCAGCCTACTGCTTTAAGGTTTCAATGGCTTGTTTTAAGGCCGCTGCAGCCAGGTGCACGGCTACGGACCAGTCTTCCGCGGCGGCGCCATCGGCCCCATCGGAAATATATTTCAGGCAAAGCAGGGGGATGTTTTCCTGTTTGGCAATCCAGGCAATAGGATGGGCTTCCATGTCGATCACGTTATACGCATCCGTTACATGGCCGATTTCAAAGCTATCGCCCGTGCCGCAGATGCCCAGTGGCAGGCCTGGCGCGGCAATACCGTATTCCAGCAACGGCGGCTCACCGGAAAGCGGGGTTTCGTATAATGCAAACCCCAGCGGACGCACATCCATATCCCGCTGAATAAAGCGGTTGCAGCAAACAACGGTACCACGTTCGAAAGTATTACTGCCGGCAGAACCCAGGTTCACGATAATCCCCGGCTTATGCTTGGCAATGGCTTTGGTAAGATGATAAGCCGCATTTACTTTACCAATGCCTACAAACAGGGCGTTCACGTCATCAAATTCGCCGGTAGCTTCCGATTTCAGGGCAAATACAAACAGCGGATTTTGCTGCAGGAGTTCGGCCAGTGTGGCGTTGGCTGGTATGGTAGTTAGTTCGGACATTGCTGTAAATCTGTTAAACAGGCTGCAAGTTAATTCCCTTTACGGGCAATCACATAAAATAATGGCGGAAAATATCGCTTTATCCACAACAATACTTTCTCCGCTCTTGCGATGAGTACTATTTTACGGCGTTTATGCATGGCCGTAATGATTTTCCTGGCGCATACGTTCACGGGAATCCCGTGTTCCTGGCCGGGGTCCATTTTCCCAAAGGCGCTCCCATCTCCCGTAATCGCCGAGAATGTGATGGGCGTATGTATCCTGCCCGGGCAAACGATCGTGGTGTATAGTTCCGGGATGGGTTGCTCGGTTTGTAAGGTTTCAAAATAGCCGTTCAGTGCGTGTTTGGCGGCATTATAGCCGCTGCGCCACGGGTAGCCGAAAAGGCCGGCCATGCTGCTGATCACTACTACCTGGCCGCCGCCCTGTGCCTGGAACTGTGGCAGCAAAGCTTTGGTGAGCATTACCGGGCCAAAGAAGTTCACTTCCATGAGCGTGCGGATGGCAGCCACGGAAGTATCGATCAGCTTGGAGCGTTGGGTAACGCCGGCGTTGTTGATCAGTACATCAATGCGGCCGTAGAAGGTGATGGCGCGGGCCGCGCCGGCCTGTACCTGGGCTTCATCCGTCACGTCCATCGGGAGGATCTGGCAGTCAGCCGTCCACTGCAGGCATTCCTGCTGTACGGCGCGGAGTTTATCCGCATTCCTGGCTGCGAGGATGAGGCGGGCCTTTTGTTGCGCAAGCAACAACGCCAGCTCCCGGCCTATACCGGAGCTGGCGCCTGTGATAAGTATTACTTTGTGCTGGTAGCTCATCAGGATTTCAATGGTACCAATTTAACGCTTTTCCACCTTACCTTAATGCCGCCGCCGGAGTGGATCTGCAGGGCGATCTGGCCGTCTGCTGCGCCGATCTTGGCGTCGTTCAGGGTGATCATTTCATGGCCATTGAGCCAGGTGGTTACCTGGTCGCCTTTTACCCGCACCTTCATGGTGTTCCATTCGCCCATTTTGAGGTACTGCTCTTTTTCCTTTTCAGGTTTGATCAGCCATCCGCGGCCATAGGATTCATAAATACCGCCGGTATGCTGATCCGGGGGCGCTACCTCGGCCTGCCAGCCGGTGATCTTGGTGCCTTCGATGGAAGAGTGGAAAAATACGCCGCTGTTGCCATTGGCTTCCTGCTTGAATACAACGGTCAGTTCAAAGTCTTTAAAAGATTTGTCGGTGGCCAGGTAACCATATTCCTTATCCGGGCCGCTTTCGCAAACGAGTTCGCCATTGTCCACATACCATTTTTCTGTACCATAAATTTTCCAGCCGTCGAGGTTTTTACCATTAAAAAGCGAGATCGCTTTTTTCTGTGCAAAGGACTGGCTGGCGGCCAGGAGGATACAGGCTCCCAGCATGAATCTTAACATGGATTTCTTCATACGAATAGTTTGCGTTTAAGAGTTACAGAAATAAAAAAGGCCTTCGGGTTGTACCGAAGGCCTCAATATAGAGTGTAAATTCTGTTTTTCTAAATTTCTTACACGAACTAACGGGCTACGTTCACCGCGCGTTTTTCGCGGATAACGGTTACCTTGATCTGACCGGGATATTGCATCTCTGTCTGGATCTTGTTCGCGATTTCGAAGGACAGGCGGTCTGCATCATTGTCGGACACTTTATCTGACTCCACAATTACGCGCAGTTCGCGACCTGCCTGGATAGCGTAGGCTTTTTCCACACCGTCGTGAGAGAGGGCGAGGTTTTCCAGGTCTTTAATACGCTGGAGGTAGCTCTGCATGATTTCGCGGCGAGCGCCGGGGCGTGCGCCGGAGATGGCGTCACAAGCCTGTACGATAGGGGAAATCACGTATTGCATTTCCATTTCATCGTGGTGGGCGCCGATGGCGTTCACTACAGCGGCGTGTTCACCGTATTTTTCAGCGAGCTTGGCGCCGAGGAGGGCGTGGCTCAGTTCAGTTTCTTCGTCAGGTACTTTACCGATATCGTGTAACAGGCCGGCACGTTTGGCGAGTTTAGGGTTCAGACCCAGTTCAGCGGCCATTACAGCGCAAAGGTTGGCTGTTTCCTTGGAGTGCATGAGCAGGTTCTGACCGTAGGAAGAGCGGAAGCGCATTTTACCGACGAGGCGCACCAGTTCTTTATGTAAACCGTGGATGCCCAGTTCGATAACGGTTCTTTCCCCGATATCCATTACCTGTTCTTCCAGTTGTTTCTTGGTTTTTTCCACTACTTCTTCGATGCGGGCAGGGTGGATACGGCCGTCCTGTACGAGGCGTTGCAGGGACAGGCGGGCGATTTCGCGGCGCAGCGGGTCGAAGGAGGAGAGTACGATAGCCTCAGGGGTATCGTCCACAATCAGGTCAACGCCGGTAGCGGCTTCGATGGCGCGGATATTACGGCCTTCACGACCGATGATCTGGCCTTTGATCTCATCGCTTTCCAGGGTAAATACCGTGATGGTATTTTCGATGGTCTGTTCAGCGGCGGTACGCTGGATAGACTGGATGATGATCTTCTTGGCTTCTTTGTTAGCTTTTGTTTTGGCGTCTTCGATGATTTCCTGGATATGCGCCAGGGCTTGTGAGCGGGCTTCTTCCTTGAGGCTTTCCACCAGCTGGTGTTTCGCTTCTTCGGCAGTCAGGCCGGCCACTTTTTCAAGACGGCGGATGTGTTCCTCCTGGTGTTTTTCCAGTTCGGTACGTTTGATGGTAACCAGTTCCATCTGGCGGTTCAGGGTTTCTTTGATCGCATCGTTTTCGTTGATCTGTTTCTGAACCTGTTCGTTTTTCTGGTTAAGACTCTGTTCTTTCTGTTTAATCCTGTTTTCGGATTCCAGAATCTTCTGATTGCGCTGCAGCACTTCTTTCTCGTGCTCGCTCTTCATTTGAAGGTATTTCTCTTTTGCTTCCAGGAGCCTGTCTTTTTTCAGGTTTTCCCCGGTTGTCTGTGCATCAGCAATGATTTTCTTAGCTTGTTGTTCTGCCTCTTCAATCTTCTGCTGTGTGTTTTTTGCAAATATCACCTTCCCAAGCGCAATCCCTATTATTAAAGCTGCTATAGCAGTTATTGCAAGTGTAACATCCATATGATTTCTTTAATCTTGATTTATGTAGCATTCTCCGGCCCTGTTCGCCTAAAAGGCGTATCAGGGGCGAGAACTGACCCGCGAAAATACAAAAAAATAGCAGTAAAGCGTGTTTAATACGTGATTATTAGCATTTTAGCTAATCCGTTGGCTAGCAACGTCTAACGTGTTAACCCAGTGCTTGGTTGATTAATTCTTCCAGTTTTTCGAGCTTTTCCTGTAAAAATGGGGCTGTGCTGGCTTGTGCTTTGCCTCCGCTGGTTACGGGGTGGGTAGCATACATGATGAGGGCCATAGCGATGTAGTCCTGCAGGTCTTTTCCTGCGTAAGACGCCTTGAAATCAACAATTTTCTCATTCACTTCTTTCATAATACGGCGAACTTCCTCTTCCTCCTCCGGTTTTATCTTGATCCGGTAAGAGCGGTCCGCCACTACTATATTTATGGGAATGAGCTGCTCCATGGTGTTGCTTGTTTACTTCAGGTTACGCTTATGCATTGAGCAAAGCGATACATCTGTCAATTTCCTTGATATAATCATTGATCTTGCCGCGTATCTCTTTACGGAATGCCGCATCATCTTCTGCTACGGGATTTGCTCCCTGGGTAGTAGCGGCTATTTTCATCAGCCGCAGCTTATCTTCCAGGTTTTGTATTGTTCCCTGCTGCTCTTGCAACTCTTGTTGCCTGGTGTTTAGCTCCTCGCGCAGCAACGTATTTTCCAACTGCACCTGTTGCAATTTTTTGAGCAGCAGGTGCAGTTTTTCTTCGACACGTTGTATGTTTTGCTCGAGGATCATTAATTAATTCTACAGATTATTTTCTGATATCCGCCTGCAATTGTGTCTGGAAGTTTTTCACCAGTTTGTCCATCACACTGTCAATTTCTTTATCGGTGAGGGTTTTTTGTGGATCCAGGAAGGTAAAGCTAACTGCGTACGACTTCTTGTTTGCACCCAGCTTTTCACTCTCAAACACATCGAACAGGTTGATTTCCTGCAGTAAGGCAGATTTAACTGCTTTGGCTGCTGCTTCCACGGCGGCGAATTTCACCTGTTTGTCCAGCACAAGTGCCAGGTCTCGGCGAACGGCCGGGAAGCGTGGTATTTCTTTGTAAAAGTTATCACTTTTTTGCAACAGTCCCAGCATTTTATCCCAATTAAAGTCTGCAAACCAAACCGGTTGTTTAATGTCGAACTGTTTCAGTTTTTGTGAAGATACGCCACCCAGCGTTACCACCACCTGATTTTTTACTTTTATTTCCCAGGAAGGGGTCAGTCCTGTGCCTTCACTTTCAATCCATTGGAGGTTGCGATAGCCGAGCTGAGCCAGGATATTCACCACATAACCTTTCAGGAAGTAGAAATCTACTGCGCTGCCTTTATGCATCCAGGTTTCGGCCGTCTTCTGGCCGGTGATATAGAGGCATAAGTGGTTGTTTTCGAAATACTTACCATTGCTGGCGAGATAGGTTTTACCAAATTCGAAGAACAGCAGGTTTTCGTTTTTGCGGTTCAGGTTGTAGCCGATGCATTCCAGGCCGGATTCCAGCATGGAAGGGCGCATGATGTCCAGCTCGACGGTGAGGCTGTTCATCATTTTCACGGCTGTTTCCAGCACTTCCTCCGTATAATATTTACTGTTGGTGATGGAGTTGGTGAATATCTCGTTGTATCCGTTGCCGGCGAGGTAATCTGCAATTTTCTCCTTCACTTTTTCAGGGTCCGGCTGGGCGGACAATGCCGGGGAGATGGTTACTTTGGACGGGATTTCGATATTATCGAGGCCGTCTATACGCATCACTTCCTCTACGAGGTCCGCCGGCAGGCTGATATCCGGTTTGCTGAAAGGCACGGATACACGGATACCTGCTTCCGTTTCGTGCAGGATCTGGAAGCCGAGGCTGACCAGGATATTTTTGATCTTATCGTTGCTGTAGTTGCTGCCGCTCAGTTTACGTACATACGCAAACGTAGTTTCCACTTCTGTTTTCTTTTTCACGGAAGGGTATATGTCCGTAACCGTGGAGGCAATTTGTCCGCCTGCCAGCTCGCAAATCAGGTTGGCCGCGCGTTCCAGTGCGAACACGACGTTGGAGATATCCACTCCTTTTTCGAAGCGGGTGGCCGCGTCCGTACGGAGGCCGTGGCGGAACGAGGTGGTGCGGATCATACCCGGGTTAAAGAAGGCGCTTTCCAGGAAGATGTTTTGGGTGGCGTCCGTTACGCCGGAATGGGCGCCGCCGAACACGCCGGCTATGCACATTCCTTCGCCGGCGCCGTTGCAGATCATGAGGTCTGTAGCGTCCAGCTTTCTTTCCTTTTCGTCCAGGGTAACGAATACGGTATCCTGCGGCAGTGT
Organism: Chitinophaga sp. CB10; assembly: GCA_001870995.2. GTDB lineage: Bacteria > Bacteroidota > Bacteroidia > Chitinophagales > Chitinophagaceae > Chitinophaga. Next base: position 476,701 of record MLAV02000002.1, on the reverse strand, counting down.
TTTAACCACGACGGCGTTGCCTTTGAGGGCTGCGTAGTCGAACGCGTGGAGGGGCTGACCGGTTTCGTGCAGGACGAAGTTGGTGATATCCACGATGTTGTTGATAGAACGTACGCCGATGGTTTCCAGCTTGGTTTTGAGCCATTCAGGGGAAGGGCCCACTTTTACGCCGGAAATGGTTACGCCGGCATAGCGCGGGCAACCGTCTGTATTTTCGATGGTAATGCTGACAGGCAGTTCAGGCGTTGCCGGAACGAGGCCGTTGAATGCCGGCAGCTGTACCTGGTATTTATGGGTATGTTCCAGGTTGTTGAGGAATGCACAAACGTCTTTTGCCACGCCGATATGGCTCATAGCGTCCATCCGGTTGGGCGTCAGGCCGATTTCGTATATCCAGTCCTGTGCGGGTTTAAAAACTTCGCTGGCAGGAGTGCCCGGTACGAGGGAGGGGTCCAGCACCATGATGCCATCGTGGCTGGTGCCGAGGCCGATCTCGTCTTCCGCGCAGATCATGCCTTGGCTCTCTTCTCCGCGGATCTTTGCCTTTTTCATGGTCAGCGGTTCTCCGCCAACCGGGTAGATGGTAGTGCCGACAGGCGCTACAACCACTTTCTGGCCTACGGCCACGTTAGGCGCACCGCAAACGATGTGCAGCGGTTCCGCCGCGCCGATGTTAACGGTGGTCAGGCGCAGTTTATCTGCATTGGGGTGTTTTTCTGCTGTTAATACTTCACCAATCACTAATCCGGCAAAACTTCCTTTTACAGCTTCAAATTGTTCGAGGCTTTCTACCTCCAGGCCAATACGTGTAAGTATGGTGGATAATTCCTGTGGTGTAGGCTTCACCGGTAGATAATCGCATAGCCAGTTGTATGAAATCGTCATTTTCTTGTCTGCTCTATTTATATATGTATGGAGCGTAAAGTTAAAGGATTCTGGCAGACGAGCAAAGCAGGGGAAAAGTAAACCCTCCCGGGAAGGCGTTGCGGAGCGTAAACCGGTAGTGGGTGCGGACCTGTGGGGCTTAACTGATACGGCCCTGCCTGACCGGACAAAAGGTTTGTAAACGTCCTGCATACCCATGACGCCAACCATAAATCTCTCCCCCAAAAACTTTTTTTAACAAATGTGTGTGAATAATCAGACCTTTGCCTGGGTATTACTTGAAAATTGGTGGATAACTAGGGTGGAGTCAGTGGAAAACTGACATGTTGCCGGTGGATAACCTGTGATTGGAGCTTAATAAATTTAGTCCCGTCCGTTTCGGGATTAAATGAAAAAATGCGATTACCTTAGTTTTTACGGCTCGAAAAAGATTGCAATTTCAACAATTGAATGAACGTCGGAATGCGAGAATAAATTCCATATAACCAATTGTAAATCATAGAGAAAAGCCCATTGACAGTAACCTTTTATTAACTTTTTTTAACACACTAACCATAAATGGATCTCAATCTCAAGAAAGACCGCAATGTGCGTAGAAAACCGTCCATTGAGGTATCATCCTTAGTGTACGGAAAAGTACCGCCACAGGCTAAGGAACTGGAAGAAGCTGTTTTGGGAGCCATCATGCTGGAAAAAGGTGCCTTCGATATAGTAGTGGAGATATTGAAAGGAGAGTGTTTTTACGTAGAGGCACACCAGTTAATCTTCTCTGCCATGACCCGTCTGGCAGCCAAATCCATGCCGGTGGATATCCTCACGGTAACGGAGGAACTGCGTTCCATGGGAGCGCTGGACGCTATCGGTGGCGGATATACCGTGATGAAGCTCACCAACGCAGTGGTTTCCTCGGCCAACATTGAGGCGCATGCCCGTATCATCCTGCAGAAATTTATCCAGCGGGAGCTGATTCGCATCTCCGGGGAGATTCTCACGGAGTCGTATGAGGATACAGCAGACGTATTTGACCTGCTTGACAGCGCGGAATCAAAGCTTTTTGAGATCACCAATAACCACCTTCGGAAGAACTATGATTCTATCGACCGGGTATTGGTGAATACCATGAAAAGGATCGAGGACCTGCGGAACAAGGGAGATGATATTACGGGCGTACCGTCCGGCTTCCCGTCGCTCGACAAAGTGACCTACGGTTGGCAGCCAACGGACCTGATCATCATTGCGGCGCGTCCGTCTGTGGGTAAAACCGCGTTCGCGCTTAACCTGGCAAGGAATGCAGCGCTTCACCCCCGTTTCCCGAAAGGCGCGGCTGTGTTCTCGCTGGAGATGTCGTCCGGGCAGATCGTGCAGCGTATCCTGTCCGCCGAATCAGAAATCAAGCTGGAAAAGATTTCCCGCGGTAAGCTGGAAGAGTACGAGATGAAGAAGCTGATGACGCATGGTATCGAACGCCTGGCGAAAGCGCCTATCTTCATTGACGATACGCCGGCGCTGAACATTTTCGAGCTCCGTGCCAAATGTCGCAGGCTGGTACACAACCACGGCGTAGGCGTTATCATCATCGACTACCTGCAGCTGATGAGCGGTAGCGGGGATGGTAAAGGCACCAACAGGGAACAGGAGATCAGTAAGATTTCCCGCGATCTGAAAGGGCTCGCAAAAGAGTTGCAGGTACCGGTGATCGCGTTGTCGCAGTTGAGCCGTGATGTGGAAAAGCGTAAAGACGGTAACAAGATGCCGCAGCTGAGCGACCTCCGTGAATCCGGAGCGATCGAGCAGGATGCCGACATGGTTATGTTCCTGTACCGTCCTGAATATTATGAAATCAATACCAATGAAATGGGCGAATCCAACAAAGGTGAAACCCACGTGCGTATAGCCAAGCACCGTAACGGTCAGCTGGATACCATCAAACTGAGAGCCGTACTGGAGTTCCAGCGTTTTGAAGATGATGGCAGTTTGGAAAACCCCGGTGGCGGTAATCCGTTCGCAGGTATGCGTCAGCACCATGGCGGCGCCGGCGGTAACGATGAAGCTAAATTATATATCCAGAAAGGGTCCAAGATGAATGATATGGACTTTGATGAAGGATTTGAAGATGCACCATTTTAGCAGGTAAAATTATTTGCAGAAAGCCGGCATCGACAGATCGCCGGCTTTTTTATTGGATACGTCAAAAAGAATCACAGAAGAACCCATGAAACAACTGTACTTGAAATACAAAGGGCACTACAGGGACAATTTCAGCCTGGCCTATCCTGTAGTGATCAGTCAACTCGGCCATACTTTGGTAGCATTGTCCGACAGCCTTATTATTGGTCATACCGGGAAGGTGCCGCTGGCAGCGGTTTCCCTGGGCAACAGCCTGTTCTCCATCTTTATGGTTACGGGCATTGGTATGTCCTACGGCCTTACGCCGCTGATCGCGCAGGAGAATGGACGTGGGAATAAACATAAGATCGGCCACCTGCTGAGTCACAGCCTGATTATCAACATGACGGTAGGCGTGCTGTTGTCTATGGTGATTTACTGGGGCAGCGCCCGCATGGACCTGCTCAACCAGGAAGCGGATGTGGTGGAACAGGCAAGGCCTTTCCTGCGCTACCTGGGCTTCTCTTTTATACCGCTCATGCTGTTCTTGTCGTTTAAGCAGTTTGCCGAAGGGCTGGGCTTTACCCGGCAGGCGATGAACATCAGTATTATCGGGAACCTGCTGAACATCGTGGTGGGTATTACGCTGGTGTACGGGCTTTTCGGCCTGCCGCGCATGGGCGTGGTGGGTGTCGGTATTGCCACGTTTACGGACAGGTTGCTGATGGGCATTACGATGATGTTTTACGTGCTGCGTTCGCCGCGATTTAAGGAGTACCTGGCTACGTTCGGGTTTTCCAATATTGAGTGGGGGAAGATAAAGCAGATCCTGGGTATTGGTACGCCGGTGGCGTTGCAATATATTTTTGAGGTGAGCGCCTTTAGCGGCGCGGCTATCATGGTGGGCTGGATGGGCTCCGCGGAGCTGGCTGCGCATCAGATTGCGCTGAGCCTGGCCGCCATGACGTATATGATGGCCAGCGGTATTTCAGCGGCGGCGGGGATCAAGAGCGGCAATAACTTCGGTAAGCGGGATTTCAGGGAGCTGCGTATGTCCGCCATTGCGAGCTATCATATGGTGCTGGTACTGATGGGATTTACGGCGTTGCTGTTTATGTTAGGCAATCATATTTTGCCGCGGTTTTATATTGATGATCCGCAGGTGATACCGATTGCGGCCAAGCTGCTGATTATTGCGGCTTTCTTCCAGCTGTTTGACGGTACGCAGGTGGTAGGCCTGGGAGTGCTGCGGGGATTGGGGGACGTGAGAATTCCTACGGTGATCACCCTGCTGGCGTATTGGGGCCTGGGGCTGCCATTGGGTTATTTGCTGGGCATCCGGCTGGGCCTCGGCGTGGAAGGCGTTTGGTGGGCGTTGCTGCTGGGATTGCTGGCGGCGTCGGTATTGTTGTTTGTAAGATTTCATCATCGCACTAAAAAACTGGAATTACAAGCAGATATTTAGGATTTTTGCAAAAACGAAGAAGGATCAACATGGAATTGCCTGTTTTTTACGCGCCGGACATTCAGCAGGATGCGACAATGTACACGATGAATGAGGATACCTCCAAGTATTGCATACAGGTATTACGTCATGAAAAGGGCGACCAGGTGTTGCTTGCGGATGGCCGTGGTTCAAAATATACCGTTGTTATCACGGATGACAACAGGAAAAAATGCCAGGTAAAGGTAGAGGGGAGAGCGTTAATCCCGGCGCCGCGGCCGGCGCTGCGTATAGCCATTGCGTTTACCAAGAATGCGAGCCGTATTGAGTGGTTTCTTGAAAAAGCCACGGAGATTGGGATACAGACCATTATACCGCTGGTGACTGCCCGTACGGAGAAGGAGAAGATTAAGGCGGAGCGGCTGAACAGTATTTTGGTATCGGCCATGTTGCAATCGAAGCAGTTCTGGCTGCCGGTATTGGAAGAGCCGCAGTCGCTGGAGAAGGTAGTGAAGGGGAATACGGACCCGCAGCGGTTTATTGCCCATTGTTTACCGGAGGAGAAGACGGAGTTGCAGGATGCGATGCAGGCGGGCAAGGATACGATTATATTGATCGGGCCGGAGGGCGACTTTACGGCGGCAGAGGTGGAGCAGGCGATTGGGGCGGGTTTCAGGCCGGTTTCGTTGGGGCGTACGCGTTTGCGGACGGAAACGGCTGGCATGGTAGCGGCGGTGTTGATGAATGCGAAATTACCGTCTTAAAAAAAATCGTGAAATTTTTCAGCAATATGGGCGTGGGGGTAAAATCCCACGCTTTTTTTTGTGGTATAAATAGTGGGGTGGCTGGTTTGGAGGCAGTCGCCCGCGTGAATAAAATTATCAGTTTGACCTGTTCATTATCAGTTTGATCCGTTCATTCCATTCGGGCATGAAATCCTTTGTGGAAGCGGTTTTTGGATGATTTTTTGAATTAATTTAGGGGTGGAAATTTTATTGTTAATGATTTAAAATTATTCAAGTTATGCAAAGACCAATTGAATTTTATGAACGCCTGGAGGAGAGTATAGACAGGTATTGGGCTTATGCCAAAGCTTCTCAGAAAAATTGGGAAGAAACTTTTAACCGGCTGAATATCCCGCAGGAAGCAAAGGAGTTTTTTATTGAAAATTCCAGCATGTTTGGCGTGAAGCAGGAGGAGGAAAATAATGATGAAGGTGGCACTCAAAAAGCGATTTAAATATTCCATTATGAAAAGAACAGTTTTTAATTATGCAGCCGATGAAGGATTGCTTTTAGGCTTTCATGGCTGCGACAGGCAATTAGCGCTTACTGCATCCCTGGAACGGGAAGGTGTTACTCCAGGAGCCGCACCCTGCCGCCATAGCCAGCTGATGGCCTGAATAACCGGTTTGTTTTTACCCATTCTCCTTCTTCTTATCAATTCCGTACCACCCTGATTTTCTTGTAAACCCCATACCAGCTTAGGTTCGATTGTACTGCCCTTACTTGTTCATTTTGTTCAGCTTATCTTGATTGTGTTCATTCTCATTCGGGGACTTCCGTGCCCGAAAACGTGGTTTTTGCCTAATCAGTTTGAATAATTTTGGATCATATTAATCATCATTTTTCATGGGGTTATTGAGAAAATGGTGTGTTTGTTAACCCACATTGTTTGTTAGCCCCATTTGTTTGTTAACCAAATTTTTGCACAATCGCTCGCATAGTACTGTTACAATCCTTATTAAAAAGGCTGACCGTGTCTACGGTCAGCCCTATTGTGTGGTAATGAGTTGATGGATTGGAGAGATGATTTAAATAATACAGTAGCTACCGTAATAAATCGATGAATTTAAGCAAATCCAATAAGCACCATATCTACTTCCTCAGGCCCGCACAAATCTTCTTCACAATCGTCGGCCCCTCATAAATAAACCCGGTGTACACCTGCACCAGCGCAGCGCCGGCATCCAGCTTCTCCTGCGCATCGGCCGCAGTAAAAATACCGCCCACCGCAATGATCGGGAAAGCGCCGTTGCTTTTCCGGTGAATATACCGGATCACCGCTGTGGATCTTTGCTTCACCGGCAACCCGCTCAAACCGCCCGCGCCAATTTCCGATACCTCGGAAGCCGGCGTTTGCAGGCCTTCGCGACTGATTGTCGTATTCGTAGCCACGATCCCGGCCAGTTTGGTTTCCTGGACTATTTCCACAATATCGTCCAGCTGCTCGGTAGTGAGGTCCGGGGCAATTTTCAATAATATCGGCTTCTGCACTTTCTTCTGGCTGTTGAGGAGCTGCAGGTGATGCAGCAGCTGCTTCAGCGGCTCCTTTTCCTGCAGCGCGCGCAGGTTGGGCGTATTCGGTGAGCTTACGTTTACCACAAAGTAGTCCACCACGTCATACAACGCATGGAAGCACTTCTCATAGTCGCTCACCGCTTCCTCGTTAGGCGTTACCTTGTTTTTACCTATGTTACCTCCTACAATAATATTGGATTTCTTATGCTGTAAGCGCCTCGCAGCTGCTACAGCGCCTTCGTTGTTAAAGCCCATACGGTTGATCAGGGCCTTATCCGCCGGCAGACGGAACAGCCGCGGTAAATCATTGCCCGGTTGCGCTACCGGCGTAACAGTACCTATCTCCACAAATCCAAAACCCAGGCTCGCCAGCTCATCTATATATTTGGCATCCTTGTCGAAACCAGCTGCCAGCCCTACCGGGTTGGAAAATTTGAGCCCGAAAACCTCTTTTTCAAGTCCTTTCTGTTTTACCCCGCAAAATGCTTCCAGCATTTGCTTACCAAGTGGCAGGGAATAAAGCGTCTTAATACCACGCATAACGCTGTGGTGAATGTTCTCCGGCGGATAGCGGAACAGGATATTTTTGATCAGATTGTACATGTCGGGGGCAAAGGTAGAAATTTTTTCTATCCATTGATGTTACTGGAGATGACCTATATTTGCACCTCATCATGTTGGCGCTCCAATCATTTGAGGAATTGTTCAGGGAAAATCATGCGCATTGCCTGGCCTTCGCAGCCCACTACACGGGAGATATGCACGAGGCGGAGGAAATTGTTCAGCAGGTGTTCCTGAAACTATGGGAAAAAAGGGATACAATTGTTATTACCGGTCCCGTAAAGTCATACCTGTTTTCTGCCATCAGGAATGCCGCCATCAGCCAGTGGCGCAAGGCTGCCGTACGCAGCGAAAAAGAAACCGCCTACAGCCAGCAGCGCGAAAGCGCTACCCAGGCCGCGGACGTACGGGAGCTGGAAAAACTTTACCACCAGGCGCTGGACCGCCTCCCGGAAAGATGCCGCGAAGTCTTCATCCTCAGCCGCCACCAGCAGCTGAAATACTCCGAAATCGCCGCCACCATGAACATCTCGGTGAAAACAGTGGAAAACCAGATGGGGAAAGCACTGAAGATCCTTCACCAGGAACTCAAAGAATACCTGCCGCTACTGACAGGGTTCCTTTTCTAAAAAATTATACCTTCCGGATAGGGGACAACCCTTTTGAGCCGCGTCATCTATCCGGGTCATTTTTTATAAAACAACGCATACACTGTATAATGATACCATCGTTCTCTGACGAAGCACTATATACCCTGCTCTGCAAATATCTGCTGGATGAAGCGGACGGGGAAGAACGTGCCTGGGTCGATAACTGGCTTACAGCGCATGCGGACAACCGGCAACTGCTGGAGGCGCTCAAAAAAGTGCTGGATACTGCTGCTGCACAGCAATACACTATCCAGACTAATACCGACACCTCCTGGCAACAGCTGTACCAGCAGATGGACGTGCCGGAAACAGCGGCCCGGCTACAACCGGCCAGGAGCTTCTCCTGGAAGACGTTCCTGAAAGCGGCCGCCGTACTGCTGCTCATCATTTGCGCGGGCGCCTGGTACCTGGCTACCCGGCCGGCAGAAAAATTTACCGGCCCCCTGCAGGCTACCCTGCTGGACGGCAGTAAGATTGAACTGAAAGGAAAAGCCTCCACCCTCAAGGTGGCCAAAGGCTTCAACGATAATAACCGAAAGGTTACACTGAAAGGCAGCGCCGCCTTCGACGTAGCCGCCAACCCCGGCCAGCCCTTCATCGTAGCGCTCGGCCGCACGGAAGTGAAAGTCCTGGGAACGCGGTTTACCGTCAACTATGTACCCGATAGCGCTATCCTGGAAGTGCATGTTAGCAGCGGTAAGGTAATGGTCATCGATCATGCCCGGGCCGATAGCGTAGTCCTCACCGAAGGGATGCTCCTCCAACAGGATGCAGCCCGCCAGGATTTCCGCGTGGCCGCCCATATCATTGACCCGGTGCAGAAAGCGCTCGTATTCGAAAACGTGCCGCTGGAAGAAGTGCTGCAAACCATCACCGTCCTTTACGACGTCCGGATCGTGGTGGAAGATACCGCCCTGCTGAAGCTTACAGTGAAAACAAACCTTACCGGAGCCGATATCAACGATGTCATGAAATCCCTGGCACTCAGCCTCAACGCTGAATGGGAACAGACAGGCCCCCGGCAATATCGCCTGAAATAAAGGCGCTGTTATCACTATAATCTGTTAAACATACTTTTAATTTAGTAATACTATGTCGTTGACCGGAAGACTGCTGACGGCGCTCTTTTTATTGAGCATGCCGCTGCAGGTTCTGGGTTGGGATTGGCAAACGAAGGTGACGGTAGTAGTGCAGCACCAATCTCTGCAAACCGTATGCGAGCTGCTGGAAAAAAACTATGGCATCCATTTTTCTTATAGCCGCGACCTTGTCAATTTATCCAGGAAAGTAACGCTGACTGTCCATAACAAACGCCTGAAAACGGTGCTGGAAGAGCTATTTGCACCGGATGATATCAAGTTTACCCGCGTGGGCGACCTCCTCGTACTCCTGCCCAATAACCGGACGACCCGCACCATCAACGGCTATGTAAAGGACGCCGCTACGGGGGAGCGGCTCCCGGGCGCCACCATCTGGTCGCCCACCTTAAAACAGGGCACCGTTACCAATCAATACGGCTTCTTCAGCTTCACCACCACCAAGGATACCAGCAGCGTCGTCGTGTCGTTCGTAGGCTATCAGCCACAGTGGCGGCAGTTTCCCAAGGGCGACAGGACGATTGAAATTTCCCTGGAATCCACCACCCACCTCAAAGAGGTGGTAGTTACCGGCGCGGAAAGCAATAACCTCCAAAACCAAACGCAAATGAGTAAGGTCAACATCTCCTCCGCCGCAGTGAATAAAACGCCCCGGCTGCTTGGCGACGCGGACCTGATCCGTACCCTGCAGGCTATTCCCGGAGTGAGCGGTGGGATGGACGGCGTTTCCGGCCTGCATGTGAGGGGTGGCAGCCCTGATCAAAACCTGATCCTGCTGGATGGCTCCCCCATCTTTAACTTCTCGCACTTCTTCGGCATCTTTTCCCTGATCAACCCGGATGTGGTGAAGTCCACAGACCTGTATAAAGGCGCGTTCCCGGCACGTTTCGGCGGGCGACTCTCCTCCGTGGTAGACATCACCCTCAAGGACGGGGATATGAAGAATTTCCACGGCGATGCGGCCATTGGCCTCATCAGTACCAAGTTTGACCTGGAAGGCCCCATTATAAAAGATAAAACCTCCTTTATCGTTTCCGCCCGCAGATCCTACCCGGACCTGGTGTATAATTCCCTGCTCCGCCTGGAAGATGATGAAAAGAATAAAGCGGAACTATCCGCTTACTTTTACGATATCAATGCGAAGCTGAATCATATTTTTTCCCCGAAGGACCGGCTGTACCTGAGTTTTTATACCGGGGAAGATAAGATGAACCTGCAGCTGGACTCTGCCAGCCTCCCTGATACTGCGCGCATCAATATGCTTTCCAGCGGGTTTGATGTGAGCTGGGGCAATACCATCGGCGCGCTGCGATGGAACCACATTTACGGCCCCAAACTGTTTTCCAATATCAGCCTCAATTATTCTTCCTACGCTTTCAGTACCAAAATAGGCTACAGGTACATAGTGCCGGCAGCTAATGAACTGATTGACCAGGTAGGCTCCTATCGCTCCCGGATGGAGATTGCCGGCATCCGTGCGGATTTTGACTACCGCCCTTCCCCGCAGCACGGGCTCAGGTTCGGAACGGCGGTGAATATGCACGACTTCAAACCTTCCATGTCCTCCTTCGCGGATAAGACAGGATCAGTCACGCCGCTGGATACCATTGCGAATGGCCCGCAGAATACCGCAGCGGAAATGCTGCTCTACGTGGAGGACGACTGGCAGCTGACGCCTTCCTTATTTGTAAATGCCGGCCTGCATGCCTCGGGTTTCCTTGTGTCCGGGAAGTTGTATCACAGCCTGCAGCCCCGGTTGGGCCTGCGTTACATGCTTCCTCAGCAATGGGCGTTCAAGGTGGCTTATACGCAGATGAATCAGTATGTACACCTGCTGTCCAACTACGGCACATCGCTGCCAACGGACATCTGGGTGCCGGCTACCGACCGGGTGGCGCCTATGTCGTCCCGGCAGATCGCCCTGGGCATCGCTAAAACCACGAACCGGCAGGTCTATGAGTTTACCCTGGAAGGTTATTACAAGAATATGCATAACATGATCGAGCTCCGGGACCCAATCGGTTTTATCACGCCTGACCTGCTCCGCTGGGAGGATCAGGTGAGCATAGGCCGTGGCTGGAGCTATGGCGGCGAAGCCATGATCGCCAGAAAAAAAGGAAAGACCACCGGGTGGATCGGCTATACGTTATCCTGGAGTACCAGGCGTTTTGCGGGTATCAACGGGGGGAAGATATTCCCTTATAAATACGATCACCGGCATGATATAGAAGTGGTGTTCAACCAGGTATTGGGTAAGAACTGGGATTTCTCCGCTTCGTGGCGGTTTACTACCGGCGCGCCGCTAACGTTGCCGGTGGCCAGTTATGAAGGGATAGAAACAGGTTCGCCCTGGGACCCTGTATCCGGCCCGGGTACGGGTATCGACAGGTACGACAGCCGGTATAATTACCGTGCGGAAAATTCGCACCGGCTGGACATTGGCATTAACTGGACGAAGCAAAAGTCCAAATGGAGCCGCACGTGGAACTTCAGTATCATTAACGTCTACAACCATAAAAATCCTTTTTATTACTATGTTAAAAGGGATGATGAAGCTAAGCAGCGCTATCTCTCCAAAGTAGTGATACTGCCTGTTTTGCCAAGTGTGACCTATTCGGTTAAATTTTAGTTTATGAAGCAGCTGTTATTTTTCATATATACGTTCGCGTTAGTATTCATCTTGTCTTCCTGTGAAAAAAAAGTGAACATCCAAATCGCCTATGAAGGGGATAAGTTGGTCATGAACACCTTTATGCAGCCGGACAGCCTGATATACGTGAGGGTGACCCGCAGCGTGCCGGTAAGCGTATATGACGAAAGCGCTTTTAAAGAAGAAACAGCCGCACAGGTCAGCATCGCGGCCAGCGATGGCGCCACGCTGCCAACAACCTTACAGACGATTGCCGGCCGTAAATACTTTGTTTCCGCCTTGCCTGCAAAAGCAGGGCTGCAATATCAAATTACCGCCGCCAGCGCCGGTTTGGAAACAGTTGCAGCAAAGGATACCCTGCCGCCGGCGCCACAGGCCAGGGAAGGTTATGCGCAAAAGAATTCCACGAGGATAAAGTTTATCCTGAATGATCGTCCCGGCCTGGGCGACTACTACCGCCTGCGGGTATTTACCGTGGAAAGCGGCGCTCCCCAAAAAGCCCTGCTGTTCCGCCTGGACCCGGCGTTTAACAATAACCTGATCGACATCATCTCCAACGGTAACAGTACCAGTCTTGTTATGGACGACAGCCGTTTTGACGGGCGCGAACTCACCTTTGTTTTACAGACAGAGGCTCCCCTCACCCAAACAGATAGCCTGATGGTAGAAGTCACCGCGCTAACGCGCAATGCATGGTCGTACCTGCGCACCGTTGCGCTGCAGCAAGGGAATGCCGGGGTTATTGTGTCAGAACCGGTAAGAGTGTTTTCTAATGTTAAAAATGGCTATGGCATAGTTGCTGGCATAAATACTAAAAGGCTGATTTTTAAAGTTGACTAAAAATTGTGGTAAGCGGTAGTTGGTTAACCAAACACCAGCACCTCACTCCTCCTCCCGCTGCTGCAACGCCTCCTGAATAGCATTCGCCATCTGTACCGACTGGCTGATTATCACCCGCTGCAAATTTTTCTGCGCCCGCGGCGACAACGTGGCCGCTGCCGGAAAATGCGCTGCTACAAGGTCATTGGCGGCAGTAACCAGACCATCCTGTACATGTACTATCCTTAATTGCTCTTCCATTGACTGCTGAAAATCTTGTGAAAAAGGATCTAATACCTCATCCCAATCCATGTGAATACAAAATTACTTTCCGCTATAACGCCTGAGGTTGAATTTAGTTGAACCACGAACTAATTTTTTCAAAAAAAAATATGCAGTCAGCTACATTTTATTGTGTATGAACATTTTCGGGATACATGTGTTCTCTTAGTCAGCATGTCATCGTTGTTAAATGCTAGTAATTGTTGCAACACTGTCCTATCCCCCCTAAGATGACGCTGCTATGAAAACCAGAGAACCTGCAATTATAACTCCTAATCAAAACGGTTAATTATGCCCTTACAGATTTTAAAACACCAGCAAAATGGGACGGACAAACCCATTCTCGGAGAAGATATTTACACTTCTCCCTACATGCGGGAAGGGATAGAGCTGCACAAAATGCCGGAGCACTCCCACCTCCCTGAAAACGTGTATGCGCTCCTGAAAGACGAACTGCTGCTGGACGGAAACTCCAAACAAAACCTGGCCACCTTTTGCCAGACCTGGATGGATGAGGAAGTGCATAAGCTGATGGATGACTGTATAGACAAAAACATGATCGATAAAGATGAATATCCCCAAACCGCCGCTATTGAAGCGCGTTGCGTAAGCATCCTGGCGGACCTGTGGAATTCCCCGGCGGCAGCTACCACCATTGGCTGCAGTACAACCGGTTCCTCCGAAGCAGCCATGCTGGGCGGCCTCGCGCTGAAATGGCAATGGCGGAAAAAACGCAAAGCCGCCGGCAAGGACGACTCCAAACCCAACCTGATCTGCGGCGCCGTGCAAATATGCTGGCATAAATTCGCACGCTACTTCGATGTGGAGCTGAGGGAAATACCCCTGGAACCCGGCAAACTCACCATGCAACCCGAGGACGTCATCAGTCGTATCGATGAAAATACCATCGGCGTAGTACCCACGCTGGGCGTTACTTTCACCTGTATGTATGAAGATGTGAAGAAGATCAATGACGCCCTGGATAAACACCAGAAAGAAACCGGTCTGGATATACCCATCCATGTGGATGCGGCCAGCGGCGCGTTTATCGCCCCTTTCATCACGCCTGACCTGCAGTGGGATTTCCGGTTGCCGCGCGTAAAATCCATCAACGCCTCCGGCCATAAATACGGCCTTTCGCCGCTGGGAGTGGGCTGGGTGGTATGGCGCGACCGCAGCGATCTCCCGGAAGATCTCATCTTCAACGTTAATTACCTCGGCGGCAACATGCCCACGTTTGCCCTCAACTTCTCCCGCCCCGGCGGCCAGATCATCGCCCAGTACTACAACTTCCTGCGACTGGGAAGAGAAGGCTACAAGCGGATCATGGAAACGAATATGTCGCACGCACAATATATCGCCGATGCCGTAAAGGAAATCGGTTTGTTTGAGCTTTTTTACGATGGTCGTGGTGGTTTGCCGGGCGTATCCTGGCGGATCAAAGAGGGTCTGAATCCTGGTTTCTCCCTATATGATTTGAGTGATCGTTTACGCATGCGCGGATGGCAGATTGCCGCTTATCCGCTGCCGTCCAACATGGGCGACGTAGTGATTCAGCGCGTGCTCGTAAGGCACGGCTTCAGCAGGGACATGGCAGACCTGTTGATCAACGATATCAAACGCGCGATCGACTACTTCAGGAAACACCCGATTTCCGTGCCCCTCACCCGGGAAGAAGCCGGTGGTTATGCACATAACTGATGAAAAGCTTATGCTGGCAGTTAGTAACAATCCGCAGCGGTTTGTTATTGGCTGCCAGCGTTTTTTAACGCATTCAAATTGTTTCTGAAAATGGCTGCAACTCCATCCAGCAAAATAACATATGTGAGCCTGGCCCTGATGACCGCTGCCGCGGTGATCAGCTTGCGCGGACTGCCCATGATGGCGAAAGAGGAACTGACCATGTTCTTTTACATCGGCTTCGCCACCTTCTTATACCTCATACCAGCCTCGCTGGTGGCTGCCGAACTGGGTAGCGCCTTTAGTAACAAAGGCGGAGGCGTGTACACCTGGATCAAGGCGGCCTACGGCTCCCGGCCCGGGTTCCTCGCCATCTGGCTGCAATGGATCCAAAACGTCGTTTGGTACCCTACAGTGCTGGCGTTTGCAGCCGCCTGTATCGGCTACACCATCGGTAAGCCGGAACTGGCCAACAACGGTACTTTCGTTGGCGCTTTCTCTATCATCATCTACTGGCTGGCAACGCTGCTGGCTTTCAAAGGCACCGATATTATCAGCAAGGTTACCAGCTACGGCTTTGTGGTGGGTACCGTTATTCCCGGCGTGGTCATAATCCTCATTGCATTGGTGTATATTTTTAGGGGAGAAGAGATACAGTTTCTTCATCCACAGGAAAACGTAACCAGTATAGTAAAAGACGTTGGGGGAAAGCTGCATCCACGCCTCTTCCCGTTTATCAGCGGTGTCGGTGATATTGCGTTTCTCGCAGGTATCCTCCTGCTGTTTGCCGGCGTGGAAGTACATGCGGTGCATGCGCAGGAGCTGGATAACCCGCAGAAGGATTTCCCTAAATCCGTATTGCTGGCAGGTATCATCATCTTCGCGCTGTTTACCTTCGGTTCCCTCGCCGTAGCCACTGTGCTGCCGTACGACCAGATAGACCTGCAGGCCGGCCTGATGGAAGCTTTCCGGGTAATATTCGCGAAGGTGGGAATTCCCTGGGCAACGAGCGTAATCGGTATCCTCGCGGCATTTGGCGTATTGGCCGGCGTTACCTCCTGGATATCCGGCCCCAGCCGCGGCCTGTTGTGGACGGCGAAGGAAGGCGTGCTGCCGGCTTTCTGGTCTAAGACGAACGCCAACGGCGTACAGGTAAATATCCTCACGGTGCAGGGTTGTATCGTTACCATCCTCTCTTCGCTGTATTTCTTTATGGATAATGTAAGCGTGGCCTTCTTCCTCCTCAGCGCCCTGACCATCGGGTTGTACCTCATCATGTACCTGATGATGTATGCAGCCGGTATCAAACTGCGTTATACGGAACCGGATCTGCCAAGGACTTACAAAGTACCCGGCGGCAATGCAGGCATGTGGTTCTTTGCGGGAATAGGTTTCGTCGCAACGCTGTTTTCTTTTGTCGTGGCATTTTTCCCCCCAACCCAATTGCCGGTGGGTAGCCCGGCCTCGTATGTGGCGATGGTGGCAGGAGGCACCGTGATATTTGTCGCGATTCCGCTGCTCATAGCCAAAACGCCTCACACTCATCTCTAAAAAAATAAAACAGCATTATGGGTAAATACCTTCGGTTAACGGGGAGTATTTTTTTCCTCAGCATAATCGGGTTGCTGGCGGCCGGCCCCCTGTGGGCGCAGGTAGATACGGACAGCCTCCTGCGCAGGATAGACAGCCTGGAAGCCAAAGTGGACCGGATACAAAACAGGAACATCCGCCTGCTGCCGCAGAACCGCTCCCAGACGAGAAGCGCGCTGGAATCCGGCAGGTACGGCGGTTTTGTGGTGGCGGACCTGAATAACACCAAACTCACGATCGGCGGTTTTATACAAGCTGATTTTATTTACGATTTCAAACAGCCGGGGAATACCCAGGCATTTGTACCCGCCAGCATCCCCGTCAACAACGCCGCCAGGGGCAACACCGCCTTTTCGCCCAGGCAAACCAGGCTCACCATCGGTTCGGAATCGGATACTAAGCTGGGCAAGCTGAAAACGATCCTGGAATTCGACCTCTTTAACCCCGATGGTACTTCCGTACCACGGCTCCGCCACGCCTGGGGAGAGGTGGGCAGATGGGGCGCAGGCCAGTACTGGTCCGGCTTTATGGATATCGACGTGTTCCCCAATACGCTGGACTACGAAGGCCCCAACGCCATGGTGTTTGTAAGGCAAATACAGGTCAGGTACACACAGCCGCTCTCCCGCAAATCCTCCCTGGCGTTTTCCCTGGAAAACCCCGGCAGCGATGTGAAATACCCGGTGGACTCCGGCCTGTCATCCCGCACCCTGTACCCCGATTTCGTTACGCAGTTCCGCTGCAATTTCACCGAAGGCAGTCATATCCAGTTGGCAGGGCTGCTGCATCCCATCTCCAGCCAGACGGCCGCAGACGTTACTTCCACTGAGATCGGCTGGGGCGTAAACCTCACAGGTACGGTGGAGGTGAGCAAACGCAGCAAGGATAATTTCGTTTACCAGGCCACGTATGGCGAAGGCATTGCCCGCTACTTCAACGACCTCGGCGGCGGTGGTTACGATGCGGTCGTTAAAAGTAAAACGGCGCTCCAAACCATTCCGGTAATGGCGGTGATGGGCTTTTACGACCACTGGTGGAGCGATAAGCTCAGCACGTCCCTGGGGTATGGTTACCTGAAGCTGGATAACCGGCCATGGCAGCCGGTTACCGACTTTAAATCCTCTCAGTATGGCGTGGTGAACCTCCTGTATTACCCTTCCTCGTTTGTGAAATTCGGCCTGGAATATCTCTATGGCAAACATATCACGATCGATAACCAGAGCGGCGATAACAGCCGGCTCCAGCTATCAATGATGTACAAATTTTAAAACACTCCTTATGAAAAGCATGTACACCCTCGCCTGCGCATGGATATGTTTACTGCTGCACACCGGCAGTTTGATGGCGCAGAAAGATAAGCCCGGACTAACGGAAGCGAATATCCGTGCAGCCATGAACGAGGCTTATGAAAAATTCAAAAATGCTCCCGGCGGCGCCAACGCCAACTACATACCCTTCCTCGCGGATGTGGACCCCAACCTGTACGGCATCGCCGTATGCACGGCCGACGGGAAAATTTACGAAGTGGGAGATACGAAGTATGAGTTTGGTATTGAATCTATTTCAAAAGTTTTCGTACTGGCGCTGGCCATGCAGGACAACGGCCAGCAAGCCATTGAGGACAGCATTGGCGTTAATGCTACCGGCATGCCTTTCAACTCCGTACTGGCGGTAGAGTTAGAGCCCGCCCGCGCCGTAAACCCGCTCGTCAACGCCGGCGCCATGGCTACCAACAGCTTTGTAAAAGCGCCGGATAAGGCTGCAAAATGGGCAAAAATTGATGCGATTTTTGCCAAATTTGCAGGCCGCCGACTACCTGTCATAGAAAAGCTCTATCAGTCGGAAACCGCTACCAACCAGCATAACCGGGCAATCGCCTGGTTGTTGTATTCATATGGCAGGTTTTATGATGATGTAGATATGTCCGTGGACCTTTACACGAAAGCATGTTCCTATGGCACCAGCGCCAAAGACCTGGCCGTGATGGCAGGCACCCTTGCCAACAACGGCGTCAACCCGGTAACAAAGGAAAAAGTCATCCACCCCGATTTCTGTCCGAAAATACTGGCCAATATGATTACGGAGGGTTTGTATGACGCTACCGGCGACTGGGTGTACCATACCGGCGTGCCCGGTAAAAGCGGCGTTGGCGGCGGCTTAATCGCCGTTGTTCCCGGTAAGCTCGCAATAGCCGTATTTGCCCCGCCGCTGGACAAAGCAGGCAACAGCGTGAAAGGTCAACTCACGGTGAAATATATGGTTGATAAATTAGGTCTGAACTTGTTGGATGGAAGGAATTGAGATTTTATGACCGTGTGTACAGCACTGCCGGGTAAAACATCCCGCCATAAAAATCCGTAATTTCATAGAACAAGTTCATACCATAACAAGTTTTATAATTATGGATGTAAAAGACTACTATAAAATCCTGGGCGTAGACAAAAATGCAACAGCAGACCAGATCAAGAAAGCCTACAGAAAACTGGCGGTGAAATATCACCCCGATAAGAATCCCGACAACAAAGCCGCTGAGGATAAGTTTAAAGAAATCAATGAAGCCTATGAAGTGTTGAGCGATAGTGAAAAGCGCAAAAAGTATGACCAGTTCGGTGAAAACTACAAGTATTATGAACAGCACGGCGGCCGTCCGGAAGACTTTGACTGGTCCCAGTTTGGCGGTGGCGGCGGAGGTGGTCATACCTACACTTACCAGGGCAATATGGACGATATGTTTGGCGGCGGAAGCGGACAGTTTTCCGACTTCTTCGAACAGTTGTTCGGTAGCCGCTTTTCCGGCGGTGGCCGCCGGCAGCAGCAACGCACAAGCCGCGGCCGGGATGTACAGGCCACTATGGAGGTGAGCCTCGCCGATGCCTACAACGGCGCTACCCGCCAGGTGGAAGTAAATGGCAGCAGATTGAATATAAAGCTCAAACCGGGCCTTTATGAAGGCCAGGTGATACGGTTGAAGGGGAAAGGCTCCCCGGGCCGCCAGGGAGGCGAAAACGGGGATTTGCTGATCACCATACAGCTGGCACCTCATCCGGGATATGAACTGAAAGGACAGGACCTGTATGCCGACGTGGCCATCCCCCTCTACACCGCCGTGCTGGGCGGCAAAATTACCGTGCCTACACCGGGGACTGCCTTAAGCATGAATATCCCGGCCGGTACGGATAGTGGCAAGGTTTTTCGGCTGAAAGGAAAAGGGATGCCGGCATACGACAACAAAGGCAACGCCGGCGATCTCTACATTAAAGCGGTGGTACATATCCCCACCAACCTGTCGCAAAAAGAAAAAGAACTGTTTCAGCAACTTTCACAACTAAATGAGAATGGTAATGCTTAAACTATTTGATTATCTCGAAGATATTGCCGCTACGGAAAGGATTTCGCAACTGCGGAATCCGCCGTTGCTGTACACCGCCAGCGAAATCCTCAAAGAGCTGGGCTATGAAGAGCCGGCCATGGCGCAGGAACCGCTGGACCGCGCCATGCACGCCTGCGCAGCGCTGAACATACCGGTAAACTTCAACTTCCGGAAAATATACTGCTTTAAAGACGGGGAGATGGTCACCGACTGGCAACTCTCCGAGCTGGCATCGTATCTGTTTATGATCAACTGCAATCCACTGAACCCGGTGGTTGCAAAAGCGCAACTGATTTTCATGATGAAAGATAAAGTATGAGAGATGTAAACCGGACGGGAATATTGATTGTGATCATTATGGGAACTATCATGGCCGGGATAGATTCCAGTATTGTCAATATATCCCTTCCCGTTATGAGCCGGCAGTTCAACTGTACGCTCGATGAAATCGAATGGGTCATCACCGTGTACATGCTCAGCTTCTCCGTACTGATGCCGCTCACCAACTGGCTCAAAAACCGGATCGGCTTCTTTAACCTCTACCTCGGCGCCATTTCCCTGTTTACCATAGGCTCGCTGTTCTGCGCGCTCTCCAACGACCTGCCCAGTTTATTGGTCGCCCGTGTGGTGCAGGCCCTCGGCGGCGGCGCCATGGCGCCTACCAGCATGGCCATTATTTCCTACGTGTTTCCCGCCCGGGTACGCGGTACCATATTGGGCTGGTGGGGGCTCGGCAACCTCGTAGGCCCGGCCATAGGCCCAACGCTGGGTGGTATCCTCACAGAACATTTCGGCTGGCCTTCCATTTTTTATATCAATCTGCCCATCGGCGTACTCACCGTGGTGATGGCGTTTAAATACCTCGGCATCTTGAAGAAGCAGGCTAAAATCAAACTGCCCTTCGATCTCGCGGGATTTACCACGCTGACCATCTTCCTCGTGGGTTTGCAGTATGGTATCGCCAAAGCCGAAAGAGTGGGCTTATCATCTCCCCAAATCATCATTACCCTCGTAATCGCTTTCATTTCCCTTATCGCGTTCATCATTATAGACCGCCGGGTGAAAGCGCCCATTATAGATTTGAAGCTGTTAAAAAATTACGCATTCGTCAGTTGCATCCTGGTCACCATCTCCCGCGCAGCGGCCTTGTTTGGAGGCTTGTTCCTGATGCCGTTTTTACTGCAGGAGCAAATGGGATTTTCCGAAGGCATGTCCGGCCTGCTCATACTGCCCAACTCTGTGTTTATGGCGGCGCTGATGCCTTTTGCCGGCAAGTGGTCCGACAGGCATGGCAGCCGGGAAATTTCCATGGCCGGCCTGGTGCTGCTGGCCGCCTCCATGTTCCTCTTTGCCCGCCTCGATGCCGGCAGCTCAGTGCGGAGCGTAATCATCACCATGACGATCCGCGGCCTCGGGATGGGGTTGCTCCTCGCGCCCCTGAACTCCGCCACCATCAGCGCCGTACGCCCGCCGGAAGTAACCATGGCATCCAGTATCAGCACCCTGATGCAGCAGGTAGGCGGCGCCCTCGGCATCGCCATGCTGGCCATTATTACGCAGGGCGCTTATAACGGCCATGTACTCAACGGCGTATCCAATATGCAGGCCCACCACCTCGCCTTAAAACAAGGCTTCCATATTTCCATGATCATCCTGCTCGTAACCCTGGTACCTGCCTGGTTCATGCCCCGCAGAAACATCGTCCGTAAGGACGATGAGGCAGCGCACATCGATACTTAGGAACAATATTTGACTGCATGTCAGAAAAAACTACCTTTAAGAATGGCCAACACAGGAATGAAGCGCATTTTAATGATCGATGATGACGAAGATGATTTCTTTCTCGTAAATGCACTGCTGCAGGATATTTCGCCTGACCAGTACCTGTTGGAATGGGCATCCTCCTACCAAAAAGGCATTATCGCCATTGAATCCATGCAGCATGATTTATACCTGGTTGACTACCGCCTGGGTGGTTACACCGGTATCGATGTGTTGAAGCATTTTCGCCAATTGGGGATTAATGCCCCCGTTATTTTGTTTACCGGCAAAGGAGATTACCGTATAGATAAAGAGGCCATGGAAGCCGGCGCCTCCGACTATCTCGTGAAGTCGGAAATCAACGCCGCCCTGTTGGAAAGAGCCATCCGGTACACGCTTGATAAGTATGCGCACCTCAGCGCCATCGCCAACAGTGAAAAACGTTACTTCAGTATTTTCGAAAAATCCAATGACCTGATCGTGCTGGTGGATAAAGACCAGCGCATCATCGCTGCTAATCCCGCCGCATTGCGGCTGCTCGGCTACGATGATGTTGACCTCTACAGCTTTCACCTCAAAGACCTGTTTGCGGACGAAAATGAAGGCCGCAATTTTGCAGCGCAGCCCCTGTCCGAATTCAACACCCAGCATAAGGAATACCTTTTCCGCAGCAGGCAAAACCAGCTGCTGGAAGTAACCATGAGCGTATCCCTCCTCGATGAAAAGAAGGACTTATACCTCTGCCTGATACAGGATGTGACCGCGCAAAAACAAAAAGCCAGGGAAAAACAACAACATGAAAAGTTTGCGATCACAGGCCGCATCGCGCGGGTAGTAGCCCACGAAGTACGGAACCCGCTGACAAATATCCTGCTGGCTACCAGCCAGTTGAAGATGGAACCGGTAGCCGAAACGGAAGAAGCGCAGCTGTACCTGGATATCATGGAGCGCAACTGCACGCGCATCAACCAGCTCGTAACGGAGCTGCTGCAATCCACTAAAATGGTGGAACTGAATATGCAGGAGCAAAACCTCCATAGCATGATAGACAAAGCGGTGCAGATGGCTGCGGATAGAATGCAGTTGCACAACGTGCGCCTGGTGTATAAGCCGGGAGCTGTATCGCCGCTGATCCTGGCGGACGAAGAGAAGTTACTCATCGCACTGCTGAATATTATCATCAACGGTATCGAAGCCATGGAGCCGGGCAAAGGCGTCCTGGAAATAGAAACATCCTCGGATAACAATAAAGTCGTACTTCGTATAACCGACAACGGTAGTGGTATTTCTGCCGAAAACCTGGGTAAATTATTCGAACCATTTTTCACCAGCAAAACGAAAGGCACCGGCTTGGGCCTTACCGCCACCCAAAATATTATCCTGAACCACAAGGGGACAATTAACGTGGAATCCACGCCAGGAGAGGGAACCAGCTTCTTTGTAACCTTCCCTTTGCGATCCTGACCCGAAAAAAAAATTAAATTTGCGAAAATAAACTGCTATCTTTCCGCCCGGATTATACCTACTTCATTTTAGCCACCCTACCGAAAAGCTGCGAATCGCATTGCCTGCAGCAGATAATCGATCGCTTTACTACATCAAAATCAATTATTTAAGTACTACCAATACATACAGCTTATCCCTGTATCTATATTGGCTATTCATCCGACTATGCACCACTTTAACGTACATCGTCAGAGAAACAGCTTTTTGATTTCTCTTGTTTTACTCCTACTAACCTTTTTTGCAGCATCGGCCAACGCGCGTACTGCGCCCCTCAAAGCGGCTTCAGTGCCGGTTATTAGCAGTGTGCAGGTACCTGCATCCGGCTCTTACAAAAAAAATGATAAGCTCACCTTTACGGTGACGTTTAACAGCGTCGTGCGCATCACGGCCGTGTCGCGCATTGCGCTGACGATCAACGGGCAAACGCATTACGCCGTCAACGAATCCGCCGCAGATGCCGCCGTACAGAAATTCAGCTATGTAATCAGCAATGGAGATGACCTCAGCAACGGTACCATCTATTTTGATAACAAGCTGGAAATCGCATCCGGCCTGATACGCGACGTAGCCTCGGGCGATTACCTGGACCAGGGATTTGTACCCCTGCCCGCCGGTACGCCTGCCAGCGCTGCCAATATGAATGTGGACGGAACGCCGCCCGTGCCGGACGTTTTCCGGCTCACCGGCCCTAAGGACGTTGCGGTAAGCGTGCCTTCCCTGTCGTTCACCATCCGCTTCTCTGAAAAGGTAACCAACGTTACCAAAGCGGGATGGGTAGCTACCGGCACCACGAAAGTGACCTACAGCGATTATAATGTAGTTATGAATCCTGACCAGCAAACAGGATTGATCACTTTTCTGAATGTTACCAACCTGGATCACCGCGATTCCGGGATGCTTGGCGTAACGCTGCTCCCCGGCCCCAGCGGCATTAAGGACCTGGCCGGCAACCCGCTGGAAGTAAGCGGGGTAAGCGATTCCTATTATATGGAGAAGGCTACGCTCACCGCGCCTGTTCCCACTATTGCGGTAGTTGGCGGCAAAACCAGGGTGAATGGGCCTTTTACGGTGAATGTAGTGTTTGATAAAACAGTGCTGCCGGCCACATTCGATCCGTCTAAACTGGCGGTGACCAATGCTACTGCAGTGTTCACCGGTAATCCGTCCGTGGGCGTATATAAATACGAAATTACGCCTGCCGCTACGCCCGCATCCGGCGCGATTTCCGTACAGCTGCTGGCGGGTGCAATAAAAGGTGAAACGAACCTGGATAACCTTGCATCGAATGAGCTGATCGTAAGCTATGACCTGATCCGGCCCACCGTGTTGAGTATTGCGCCGTCTGCCAATAGCACGCTGCAACAGTTTGAAGCGGTGGTGACTTTCAGCGAACCCGTGTCCGGACTGAGTCCTACAGGCCTCCTGGGTACCAATGGCACGGTCAGCATTACCGAACTGGCGCCTAATAATGGTACGGTATATAAAATTTCTTTTGTTCCTGTGGGGCCTACGGCCGAGATTAACCTCAGCGTTATGGAAAATGCCGCGTTCGATGAATACGGAAACGGTAACATTGGTCGATCCGCCCCGCCGTTCCTTTATGATGTCGAAGCTCCTAAACCCATTGCCCTGGCGCCGCTGACCACTTCGCCGACCAACCTGAATACAGGCGCGTTCCTGCTGACTTTCAGCGAGGAAGTAACCGCGCCGGCGCCAACAGATTTTGCGACTTACGTAACCGGTACAGTAAACAGTGCAACGGTTTCAAATATAGTACGGCTTTCTCCTTCCTCCTTCCGCCTGGAGTTGAATGGTATCACCGGCGATGGCAACTTGTCCCTCGCCCTGCTGTCCACTGCTGATGTACGCGACAATGCCGGTAACAAAATCAGCATGGGCATCAGCAGTACCGCCATCACCTATGATCATACGCCGCCGGTGCTTACATTGCCCGCCGGTGGCGGGGCATATGGCGCGCCGTTTACCATCACTTATACGTTCAATGAGGCAGTAGTCCCTGGCGACCCTGCCGCGTTCAGCTTTACGAACGCTTCACAGGGCGCGCTCGCCAAAGTGGATGATCAGCATTATACAGCGCTGGTGACGCCCGGCGCAACCGGTAACTTCAGTGTAACGGTGAACCCCGCTGCGTTTTATGACAAGGCCGGAAATCCGCTCTCCGCCGCGGCTACATTCACCGCGGTATTCAACAATGAAGTGCCGCAACCGGAGCTGACGAAAGTGGACGGGTACACATCGCCGTTTACAATCAACATACACTTCTCCACACCAATATACGGCGCCATTTCAGCAGCGAGCTTTGTTACCACCAATGTACAGGGCATTACATTGACGCAATTGAGTAACCAGGATTACCAGTTGAAGGTGAACCCTGCCACGCCCGGCGTGGTGAGCGTGTACCTTAAAGGAAATATAGTACAGAGCATCACCGGCATCCCCAATGCCGTTTCCAATACAGTTACCTGGACCTATGATCCGGCGCCTTTTAATATCGTGCTCTCCGGACCGTCCGTTGCATTGAACAGCTTTGATGTGGACGTAGTAGGCAGTAAAGCCATGGACCCTGTAACAGCTGGTATATTCACCGTTTCAAACGGCACGGTAACCGGCGTGCAGAAATTATCCGATACGCATTATAAGCTCACCATAGCTCCTGCTGCCAGTGGCTCCGTAACGGTTCAATTACCCGCCGGACAATTATCCGATGCGGTAGGCCGCCCTAACAGCGCCAGTAACGTGCTGACGGTAATGGCTACTATCAACAGCGCTCCGACCGATATTACGCTGACCCCTTCCGCCGTGGATGAAAATGCCCCGGCAGGTACCGTGGTAGGCGTACTGGGCGCTACTGACCCGGACGCTGGTAATACCTTTACTTTTGAAATCACCGGCGGGCCGGATATGGGCAGCTTTGAAATCAACACGGCAGGGCAGCTGCTCACCAAAGCGGTGTTTGATTATGAAACCAAAAATCAATATCGTATAACCGTTAAGGTTACTGATAATAACGGCGCTACCTTTAGCAGGGACCTTGTTATCAACGTAAATAACGTAAATGAAGCGCCAACGGACATCCTGCTGAATAATACCAGCATTGATGAAAACAAGCCCACAGGTACGCCTGTGGCCAATGTAACGGGAGCGGACCCTGACAATGATGTACTCAGCTTTTCATTGGTAAATACCCTTGATGCAGCCAGCTTTACACTCGGAACGGACAACATCCTGAGAACAGCGGCCGTATTCGACTACGAATCAAAACAGACGTACACGATCCGTATCCGCGCACAGGATGCCCATGGCCTTTACATAGAGAAGGACTTTACCATCCACGTGCAAAACGTGAATGAAAGTCCGGCTGATATCTCCCTGGATAATAATACCGTAGATGAAAATAAACCTGCCGGTACCCTGGTAGGAACATTTACCGTACAGGATCCGGACAATTTCACGTTTGTCCTGCAACTCGTACCCGGCGCGGATGCCAGCCTGTTTACCATTGACGGGTACCAGCTGAAGACCGCAGCCGCTTTTGACTACGAAACAAAAAATACCTACACGATCCGTGTCCGCGCAGTGGATGGCGAAGGACTTGATGTGGAGAAAGATTTCACCATCCACGTGAAGAACGTCAACGAGGCGCCATCCGATCTCTCCCTATCCAATAACACTATTGGGGAAAACGCGGCGGTAAACACAGTCGTAGGCACGTTATCCACCACGGATGTGGACGGGGGCGATACCTTTACCTATACGCTGGCCGCCGGCGGCGATAACGATGCCTTCCAGGTAACAGGCAACCAGCTGGTAACAAAACAGACATTTGACAGAACGGTAAAATCCACCTACACGATCAGTGTAACAACAACAGATGCCGGTGGATTGAGCTTTACCAAACAACTGACGATACAGGTGGTACATGTGCCGCTTGCCCCAACAGATGTGGCATTGTCCGCCAACAGCATAGAGGAGAACAAGCCGGTGAATACGCTGATCGGCGCCTTTAGCGCTACAGATGCCAATGCAAATGAAACCTTTACCTATACGCTGCTGCCTGGCCTGGATGCGGACAGCTTCCTGATCGTGAACGATAAGCTGTACAATAAAGTAGTGTTCGATTACGAAAAAGGACATACCTACTCCATTAAGGTACAGGTGAAGGATGCGGACGGACTGACAAATGAGAAAGTATTTACCATCACGGTAACAAATGTTAATGAAGCGCCGGTAGACGTTGCCCTGAGTAATAACAAGGTGGCGGAAAACGAAGCGGTTGGTACAACGGTAGGCGCCTTATCCGGAGCAGACCCGGATGCAGGCGATGTGCTGACCTTCAGTTTTGGCGGTGGCGCAGATGATGCTGCTTTTGATATCAACGGTACTACGCTGGTTACCAAAGCTGTATTTGACTACGAAACCAAACAGCAATACCACATTAAAATTAAAGTGACCGATGCCGCAGGCCTGAGTTATACCAAGGACTTCGTGATCCAGGTGACCAATGTAAACGAGGCGCCGGTGGACTTTTCGCTGGACAATACCAGCATCGCTGAAATGAAACCTGTAGGCACAGTAGTAGGCAACCTGACGGCAACGGATCCGGATGCAAATGACAGCTTTACCTGGACCATTACAGGCGGGGCCGACCAGGCGAAATTCAGCATCTCCGGTAACCAGGTGTTGGTAAATGCGCAACTGGATTATACGCAACAGCAAAATTACACGATTCGTGTACGCGTCACCGATGCCGGCGGCTTATGGATAGAGAAAGAGGTGACTATCACCGTTACCGCTGTCAATGCAGCGCCTACTAACATCTCCCTGGATAAAAATACTATCCTGGAAAATGCGCCCGCAGGCACGGTAATAGGTACCCTGAGCGCTACTGACCCGGATGCGGGAGATGTATTGACTTTCGCTTTTGCAGGCGGAGCGGACGACGCTAAGTTCAGGATCAATGCAGCTAACCAGCTCCTGTCCGATGCGGTATTTGATTATGAACAGAAAAACAGTTATACCGTTCGTGTACGCGTCACCGATAAACGCGGATTAACGTTGGAGAAAGACCTGACGGTTTCCGTGGTGGATGTAAACGAGGCGCCTACCATTGATGCGGTGACCAAACAAATAGTGTGCGATGGCCATCAGGCGCAGGAAATACGTATTACAGGCCTGAGCGCGGGGCCGGAAAAAGGACAGGCGATTACCATTGTGGCTACCAGCTCGCAAGACTTCTTTACCGACCTGACAACCCGCGATAATAAGGATGGTACCGGCGCAGTACGATTTACCTTAAAGGATAAAACCAAAGGCAGCACCACCATTACAGTATTGGTGCGGGATGATGGCGGCGTAGCTAACGGCGGTGTGGACCAGGTGGCTATTACGTTTGAGCTGCTGGTAAATGAATTGCCGGATGTGCAGGTGGTGAGCGACAAACCCAACCCGGTACCCGCGGGCAGTGTGGTGAAGCTGACCGCAAGCGGCGGCGTGAGCTACGAATGGGGCGACGGCGCATACATCATCGACGGCAGGAACACCCCGGTGCTGACGCTGAAGCCGGAGGCCACCAGTGTGTACCTCGTTACGGTTACTAACGCTAACGGCTGTACGGTAACTACCGATTACAAAGTAGAAGTGCGCGGCGAGGTGCAGGTGGAAGCAGCCAACCTGCTGACGCCAAACGGGGACGGCATTAACGACCGCTGGGTGGTGAAAAACATTGGCAGGTACCTGAATAATGAGGTGAAAATCTTTGACCGTGCCGGCAGAATGGTGTACGCCCGTAAAGGATACAATAACGAGTGGGATGGTAAGGTGAACGGGCAGCGGCTGGCGGAAGGAACCTACTATTATATCCTTGACCTGGGCAACGGCAGCCGCCTGAAAGGCTTTATTACCATTATTCACGAACACTAAACAGATTGATCAGATGTTACATAAATTTCTCAGCGTTGTTGCAATCCTGGTATTGTTAGCCTATGCGCCGCTGGTGCAGGGGCAGGGATGGTCCAAAGGAACGGCGCCGCTGCAACCCCTGGGCAGCCAGTATTTTCAGAACCAATACCTCGCCAATCCTGCGATGGCAGGTATTGATACAGGGCTGCATGTAAATCTTTCCTACAGGGGCCAGTGGAACGATGTACCCGGCTCCCCGGTAACGAAAGCCGGCACGGCGGATTATTATGTAGGCAACAGGGTGGGCGCAGGTTTAAATATTTTCAACGACAAAGCGGGGTTAATCAACCGTACTAAAATCGCGATGACCTATGCCTACCACCTGCCTTTAAACGCAACGGGGAAAGACCAGCTGCACTTCGGTTTATCCCTCGGGATCAACAGCGAGCGGCTGGATAAATCAGCCATTGTAGGGGAAGTGACAGATCCGGGCATCGGTGCATTTAACCGCCGCGACAATTACTTCGAGGTGGATTACGGTATGGCTTACACCAATGGGAGCCTTACCCTGCAGGCGGCTATGCCTAACATCATGAATAACCTCCGCAAACAGGAAGATCAAACGATTGACGCCACCACCTTTTTTGCCGCTGCTGCCTATAGGATACGGCTGAGCGATGCAGTGCCTTATGTAGAGCCAAAAGTATGCTACAGGGGCGTCCGCGGCTATGACGACCTGGTGGACATCGGGGCAAACCTGGTGCTGGCGAATGAGTACCTGAATGTATTCGGAATGTATCATACGAGCAGGAACTGTACCATCGGCGCAGGATTTAATTATCGTTCCATTGCGGGATTCCAGGTAATGTACACGACACAAACGTCAGGACTGAAAAACTATTCCAGCGGAGTGCTGGAAGTAGGCCTGGTCCTACATGTTTTAAAATAACTCTATTTGTGAAAACCCACTATTTTCAGGCAGTCGCGCCCTCCGCGACTGCCTCTTTTTTTTATCATGATTCCATACTATTTTGCTAACTTCGAATCTCGAAATGTTACCCAACTTTAGATTTTGAGAATATTTCTTGCATATTAATTCTCCCATGTAGCTTACTGAGATATAACCATTTACGCATATAGTTTTAACGAACTAGTGCTGTTGTGCCCGTCTAATCGTGCGTATTCAAGGTATATTTCGAGTTTTAATGCCGGAGAAGAACCCACATATCATCAAAGCTTTTGGCGCCAACCTCAAAAAACTGAGATTGGCGCGCAAACTCACGCAGGTAGAAGTGGCTTTTGAAGCGGATATGGAACCCAGTTATATGACCCGCCTGGAAAATGGCAAAACGGATCCCAGTTTAAGTACCGTGTACGCCCTGGCGGATGCATTACGCGTATCGCCGAAGGAGCTGTTGCCGGACCTGCCGGAGTAGTAGTTGTTTTTGGATGGACATCCATTGTTGTAGTTACAATCAGGATTGCATTTTGATCATGCATGGTTAACCGTGAAAAATTTTTTCTAATCCTTGCAATTTAAATTTTCCATTTTTTCATATTATAAATCGATGTTAATTAATGAATTATATATATAGTACGATAGTGCTAGCAATATAGTACATGAACTACAAAACAACACGGCTTTATATTGCCGGCCATGTCAAAATACCAGGAAGAACTACTCAATTTCGCTTATAATGTGGAAGCAGCCCGCAATAAAATGGGCTGGACGCAGGCAGATCTTGCCGGTGAAATGGAGGCAGTGGAGTCGTATTTGAACAAAATCCTGAATGCCCGCCGTTACCCCGGGTTTAACATGATACACCGGATTGCAGAGGCATTGAAGATGCCCGCCAGCGATTTATTAAAACGTGTCGCCAGCGAAGAAGAATTGCGCCTTTTCAGGGAGCAACTGGAGGAAAAACACCGCAGGAACCTGGAAAGGAAAAAGCAGGAAAAGGCTGCTGCCCGCCGTGAGAAGCCTGCACCTCCAAGAAATAAAAAACAATTGTAGTTATTACTGTTCGTAGCACGTAACGTAGTACGGCATTGGTTGCGTACCTTGTTGCTCGTGAATGGATTTAATGGTTCCGTCTATTTCCAACTGTTGCCTGTAACCGGTTTTAGGGAAGTATTCGGGTTTAACTGTGAGTGTCACGGTGACAAGGGATATCGCATTTTGATCCAATGCTGCTAATTCTGAGAGGAATTTTCCAATTATTACATTTAACATCTCGTCTTTTTCCATGCTTTTTTGATATGAATATAAGCTTTTTACATATAAAGTACAAAAGTGCTAGTACTATTGTGCTTGAACTATAATCCAGTGCGGGTCTATCTTGCCTGCATGTTTAAATACACAGAGGAACTGATAATCTTTGCATATAATGCTGACGCCGCGCGAATAGCCAAGGGGTGGACGCAGGCCGTATTTGCATATGAGGTGGGAGTAGAACCTGCGTATCTGAACAAAATTCTCAATGCAC
This sequence comes from Chitinophaga sp. CB10, assembly GCA_001870995.2. Taxonomy (GTDB): domain Bacteria; phylum Bacteroidota; class Bacteroidia; order Chitinophagales; family Chitinophagaceae; genus Chitinophaga. The sequence continues at coordinate 445,595 of MLAV02000002.1, read as the reverse complement.
GCCGGCAACCGGGGTTTGATATGATCCACCGCATTGCGGAAGCGCTGGGAGTACGGGCAGGAGATTTGTTGAATGACGTCCCGCCCGAAAAAGATTTACTCCATTTCAAGGAGCTTCTGTCGGAGAAGCATCTGCGAAACCAGGAACGAAGAAACAAGGAAGTAGGCACTGGCAAGCATCATCAGCCCAAGTCCGCCAAGACCAAGCCTAAAGAAGGTCTTAATGCCAATAAGTGAGTTTGTACTGGCTACAAATGCGCTCAGCGCGATGAGGATGCCGAGGGCTGCGGCAACGATAGCGATTTTTTTCATAAATCTATGGTTAGGATAGTAATACGCTAATATAACACATATGTGTTATCGATGCAAGCGCAGCCTCATAATATTTTAACCGTTATTCCTCCACCGACTTAATTCCGGTTTGCGTAAATACAATTTTTTGCTGCTTGTAAAGGTTGCCGGTTGTCATCTTAAACGTTTTTTTGCTCATCCCGAAAAAAGCCTGGATCTCTTCCGGGGTGGACTTATCATGATACGGCAGGTAACCGTTATTTTCCTGCAGGAGGCGTAAAATTTTCGCGCCTTCATCTTCCACTTTCTTAAAGCCGGGTTGGCCCAACGCCACGTCGATTTTGTTATCCTTTACCTGGCGCACGAAACCTTTCAGCTTTTCCCCAATGTCTACCGGCCTGAAAATATCGCTGTGGTGCAGCATGCCCAGGTGCGTGTTATTCACTATCACCACGTACCCGATCTGGGTCCTGCGGTAAATAATAATATCTACAGGGTCTTTTTCAGCGAGCGCTATATTTTCGTTGCTGAGCGTACTTTCGATCCGCTCGGTAGCAGCCACACGGCCCGTTAGCTCATCCAAATAGATTTTTACCAGGTACTCCTGCCCGGGGACCATCTTCGAAAGTTGCTGCGAAGTGGGTACAAAAATATCTTTCATCAGGCCCCAGTCCAGAAACGCGCCCTGGTGGGTAGTGCTTACGGCTTTGAGGCTGACAATATCCCCCACTACGCCGTAAGGCTTTTGCGTGGTGGCAATTAACCGGTTTTCTGAATCGTGGTAAACAAAGACTTTCAATTCATCGCCCACCTTTGTACCGGCTGGTACAAAGCGTGTAGGCAGCAGTATTTCCTGGTCCACGCCTTCGAGATATACCCCAAATTCAGCCTTCTTTTTCACCCGCAGGTAGTTGTATTCACCAACTCGTATCATAATAATCAGTTAATTAACAGCCTGCAAGTTACTTATAGATTGTGGGATTGCCAGAATCATATTCTGCTTACTTTTGCAACAATCATATAAATCCCGGGGTTTTTATACCCGGGATTGCATCAAAACACCAACCAACCATCTTATGACGATTTTAGCTTTCACGCTGATCCTGCTGCTGGGCGCATTCACGGCCGGCATGCTGGGGTCCCTCACCGGCCTGGGAGGCGGTGTGGTCATTATTCCCTTACTCACCCTCGTTTTTCATGTAGACATCCGCTATGCCATCGGTACCGCACTCATCGCTTCCATCGCCACTTCCTCCGGCTCGGCCGCTGCCTATGTGAAAGAAGGCATCACCAACATCCGGATCGGCATGTTCCTGGAAATAGCCACCACTACCGGCGCCGTAATTGGCGCGCTGGTAGCGGTTTTCATGCCTACCAATATCGTTGCCATCATTTTCGGCTGCGTTCTTATTTTTTCCGCCATCCTGTCGTTCAAGCCCAAAGCCAATACGGTAGTGAATAACGATACCAGTGAACTCGCAAGAAAACTGCATTTAAACGGCAGCTATCCCACCCCTGACGGGAAAGTGACCTACACCGTGCACCGCGTAGCCGGCGGCTATTTTATGATGATGTTTGCCGGCATCATGTCCGGCTTGCTCGGTATTGGCAGCGGCGCGCTGAAAGTGCTCGCCATGGATAATATCATGCGCATCCCGTTTAAGGTATCCACGACCACCAGCAACTTCATGATCGGCGTAACGGCAGCCGCCAGCGCAGTGGTGTACCTGCAGCGAGGCTACATCTCCCCCGGCCTCTGCCTGCCCGTAGTGCTGGGTGTACTCGCCGGCGCACTGGGCGGCTCCAAACTACTGGTGCGCGCCAACGTTACAAAACTGCGTATAGTCTTTAGCGTTGTTATCGCCTTCCTCGCCATCCAGATGATTTACAATGGTTACACCGGAAAACTCTAAGATCATGAAACACTTTTTTTCGAAAGGATATTGGGCAGATAAAGATATACAGCAACTCATCGGTAAACAGCTGCGACTGGGCGTGATCACCGCCAGCGTATTGGTATTCACCGGAGGGATAATTTACCTCTACCGCCATGGGACGGAACTGCCCGGCTACCGGGAATTTACCGGCGTGCGTGCCGGACTGGACAGCATTTCCGGGATCATCCACGGCGTACGGGGGATTCACGGCATGGAGATAATCCAGCTGGGCGTGGTATGCCTGATTGCTACGCCGATTATTCGGGTAGCGTTGTCCGCTTTTGCATTTTTGCTGGAACGGGATTTCCTGTATGTGTTTATCACGCTGATTGTGCTGGGCGTGATATGTTTCAGCATGGTGGGGGAATTGGCGGGATAGGCGCGGGTAATTTCTCGCAAAGATACATAAGGGGCAAAGCACGCAAAGGGGCCTGCGGGCTGGGGCGGCTTTTTGCTGCAATTCAGGAGAGGGCAAAGCACGCAAAGAATTCCAGTTGGTAAAACAATTGCAACCCGCGCCTTAAAAAAAACAAACCTGCCTTGCGTGCTTTGCTCCTTATGCATCTTTGCGAGAAAAAAAACTCCACAGGAAACCAACTACAACCAATCCTTATTCTGACCGTAGGCCGGGCCCGTGGTCACCGCATTGATCTGATCCAGCGGGATGGGCCGCAGCAGGTGTTTCGGGCTTTGGAAGTTAGCCCTGCACTCCGTGTTATGCTTCTTAATACGGGCTTCCAGCTGCCCGGTACGCGCCAGGTCCAGCCAGCGCACATTTTCGCCCGCCAGCTCACGGGAACGTTCGTCCAAAATGAAATCCAGGTTCAAATCCGCCGCGGTAATATCCATAGCGGCCTTGTTGCCCGTAGGGTACGCTGCGCGCTCCCGCACTGCATTGATATACGGTACGGCATCAGCTGTACGCCCTGCCATCATCAGCGCTTCCGCGGCAATCAGGTAGGTTTCCGCCAGCCGGTAGGCAATCACCGGACGGATGGAGGGCGCGTTCATGTCGCTGCGCTTGGTATCGATATACTTCATCAAAGCAGGACTCATGCGGGAATTATACTGGTCGGACGGGATCATCGTGTACGGCGCCGCTGCAATCTGCTGCGCAGTTTTAGGCCCCATCGGCAGGTATATGGCCGTATCTCCCAGTTTGAATTTAGGACCGCCCGCTACTGCGCCGGCAGGAGCGCCCGAAGGCAAAGGAGTAGGCCATTTAGGGATGCTGTTCGCATTGTTGCAATACCAAACCGTCTGGAAGGTTTTAGCAAAGCGGGTATCGTTCTTCCTTTCTGCAAACACCGTGTCCGTCAGCCAGCGGGAAGGCACCGTACGAATGTAAGGCCGCCCGCCGAGGATATCCCTTTGCATTCCATCCACCTTTTCGTACTGGGGCACAAACAAATGCACGAGCATATTATCCGGCGTACGGTTATCCTGGTTGGGAGAACCGTTGTAAGCCAGGCTGCTGGTGTGTTGTACCGCCCACAATACTTCCCCGCTGTTTTCATTGCCTTCCGCAAATACATTGGCGAAATCAGGCAATAAGGCTACGCCCAATGCGCCTGCATTATTGATGATATCTATCGCATTCGTATAGGCGTTCTGGTAATCATCCGGCTGTTTGGCGCTGCTGCCCGCACGGGTCAGGTACACCTTCGCCAGCACATGCTGGGCGGCTACCAGGGTAGCCCTGCCAGGGTCCACGCCTTTCGTGGAGGGACTTTTTGGCAATACGGCCATTGCGTCTTTGAGGTCCTGGATAATATTTGCATACACCGCCGCCATGGGATCCCGCTTAGCGGAAGTAAGCGGTTCCGTGTTAAATTTCGTTGAAAGGGTTACATCTCCCCACAACTGCACCAAAACAAAATAATAATTCGCACGGAGAAACTTGGCTTCCGCTACCATCCTGGCTTTCAGGTCGTCTTTAATGCCGGTAACATTAGGCGCGTTTTCAATAACGGCGTTGCAGGAATTGATGTAGGTATAACAGTTGTTCCATAGGGCGGTTACCTTACCGTCGGTGGACTGGTAGGCGGTGGACAGCAGGAAGAGGTCCTTGTTGCCGTCGTTGCCACGCAGCCATTCGTCCGTGGCGGGCGTCGTGAGCGAAAAGTAATCCTCGTTGCCCCAGATGGTGCGGGTGCCGGCGTAAGCGGCATCCAGTCCGGCTTTCAGGCCCTGGCTTGTTTTATAGAATTCAGGTGTCAGTACCCCATGCGGTTTTTCTACCAGCATTTTTTTACATCCGCCTATCAGCAGGGCAGCGGTGGCGATGCAGCCTATATAAAGTATCTTTTTCATTACGGAATGCTTTAACGTTATAAAGTCAGGTTAATCCCAAAAATCATAGACCAGGTGCCGGGCGTATCCGCGTTGATGTTGCCGGCGGATTCAGGGTCTACCCCGTGGTATTTGTTGCGGTATTCTGAAAACAGGATGAACGGATCCTGGGCGGTGGCATATACCCGCAGGGACCGGGCTTTCAGCCGCTGCACGAAGGACTGTGGCAGGTTGTAGCCCAGGCTCAGGCTCCTGATTTTCAGGAAGCTGCCATCCAGGTAACCAAGCGTGGTATTGTATTGCGTTTGGGTAGATGAATTGTTGGGTTTGGGGTAATAGGTTTCGCCATTGGTGGGCGTCCAGTAATGCACGTTCAGGTTGTTATAATTTCCCTGGAAGGTATTGGCAAAACCGCCCCCGTACAGCTTACTGTTCAGCATGCCGCCAATACGCGCAAAAACCACGATGGTAAAGTCCAGGCCCTTGTAGCTGAAGCGGTTCGTCATACCACCCTCCCACTTAGGTTGCGGGCTGCCGATGAGGGTTTTGTCCGCAGCGCTGAAAGTACTGTCTTTATTCACATCTACAACACGGATGTTCCCGATGACGGAGGTAGGCCCGCTCACGCTTTGCTTATATGCTTTGGCCGTGAGGGAATCCGCTTTGGTATTCTGCCAGAGGTCGATGCGCTGGTAATCGTAATATTCCCCGATGGGGTAACCTACAAACCAGTTGTTGGCGAGGTCTTGCTGGATGTTGTTGTACAGCTGCGTGATCTTGCCGCGGTTGAGGTACCAGTTCAGGTCCGTCGTCCAGTTGAAGCCATTAGCCTTATTGGACTGGATGTTGACGGTGGCGAGGTGTACTTCCACGCCCTTGTTTTCCGTTTTACCCACGTTTACCAGTACGTTGCCGGGAATACCGGTGGTACCGGGCAGCTTTTGCGGCAGCAGGAGGTTGCTGGTCTGCTGCGTATAGGCTTCCACGTTACCACTGATGCGGTTGTTGAACAGGGCAAAATCTATCCCGAAGTTAGCGGAGGTAGTGTACTCCCACTGCAGGTTCATGTTGGGCGCTGCGTTGAGATAGGCGCCGGTAACATTGGTGCTGCCGTAGTTGTAGTTCAGCGCATTGAGTGCGCCTTTAGTCTGGTAGGGATCGATGGCGGTATTGCCTACCCGGCCGTAACTGGCGCGGAGCTTCATGTTGGAGATGACTTTTGAATCGCGTGCCCACTTTTCGTTGCTGAGGTTCCAGCTGAGCACCGCGGATGGAAATCCTTTGAACTGGTTGCCTGGCGCGAGCCTGGAGCTGCCGTCGGAGCGCATGACGAGCGTAAGGAGGTAACGGTCGTCATAGCTGTAGAAAAGGCGGCCCATGTAGGAAATAATGTCCCATTTAGGGTCGGAGCCGCTGCCGGCCAGGTTGGAAGCATACTGCGGGTTGGCGTATTCCAGGTTGTCGGACAGGAGGGTGTTGTTGGTATATTTCGTAGTCCGGCTGTCGGACTCCTGGATACTGTATAAGCCCGTAAAGCTGAACCGGTGCTTGCGGATGGACTTGTCGTAATACAACAGGTTTTCCACCGTGAAGCTGGTGTTTTGCCCGTAGTTGGTTTCGCTGGTATTCAGGTTGCCGAGGTTGTTCGTGGTTTTGCTGGCGTAGAAGTTACCGTAGTTATCGCTTTTGATTTCCGCGCCTGCGTTCAGGCGATACCGTAGTCCCGGCAGGATGTTCACATCCAGGTAGCCCGTGGTGAAGGTACCGGTGCGTTTACGCCTTTCTATCACGGCGCCCGGCAGGAAGTTGGCCAGCGGGTTCCATATCTGCGCGGCGCTGCCGGCTACATAGTCGTTCAGCACATTGCCCGCGCTGTCAAACGCCGGGGCCATAGGGCTGGCGCGCAGCACCTGCCCCATGGGGTTTGCGCTTTCCCCGATGGTGGTGGAGTAGTTGTTCAGGGAGCTGATACCTAATTTAAACGTTTTGTTGATCTGGTGATCCACGCCAATTTTTACGCTGAAGCGTTCAAATGATTGGCCGGGGTACACGCCGGTTTCCTTGTAATAGCCGCCGCTGATATTGTATTGCGTTTTTTCCGTACCGCCGGAAACGCCTACCTGGTGGTTGGTTTGCAGGCCGGTGCGGTACACGAGGTCCTGCCAGTCGGTATTGCGCCCTTTGGCCAGCCCGTCGCGCTCTACTGCATCAAAAGCATCCAGCATGATTTTGGGATCTTCCGGGCTGCTGTATTTCACCGGGTCAGCGTTGTAGAAGGCCCATTTTTTCAAGCCTGCATATTGTTCGGAATTCATGAGATCGTACCGGCCGGAAGGCTTTACGAAACCGGCATATCCGCTGTAGGTGACTACGGTGCCGCCGGCAATGCCGCGTTTGGTGGTGACGAGTATGACGCCGTTAGCGCCGCGGGAGCCATAGATGGCCGTGGCGGAAGCGTCTTTCAGGACCTGTATGGAGCTGATGTCATCCGGGTTGATATCGTTGATATCGCCGTTGAAGGGGATACCGTCCACTACAAACAGGGGGGAGTTCGTGGCTTTCAGGGAGCGGCTGCCGCGGATGAGGATCGTTGGCTTTGCCCCGGGTTTACTGTTACCGCCGCTCTTTTGCACATCGATGCCGGCGCCCTGGCCTTTCAGGGCCTGGCTGAGGTTGGCGGAAGGCACATCCCGCAGGGCCTGGGAGCTGATGCTGGTGATGGAGCCGGTAAGGTCCGACCGTTTTTGGGTACCATACCCTACCACGACTACTTCGTTCAGTTCTCCTTTATTAACGTTTAGCTGGATGTTGAGGTGCGGCATGTCGCTGTTGCCAAGCGTAATTTCCTTCGGGAGGAAACCAGTGTAGGTAATTCGCAGGACCGCGCCGGCGGGAGCGCTGAGGCTAAAGCTGCCGTCTACGCCGGTGGCGGCGCCTTTGGTAGTGCCTTTTACCTGTACATTGGCGCCAGGGAGGGGTTCCCCGCTTTGCGAAGTAACGGCGCCGTGGATCTGGATGTTTTGTTGCGCGTATAACGCGGACGAATATACGCAGAGAAGGAGCGCCAGGAATATTTTCCATGAAAGGAAATTACCTGGCGGAAGGGCGATTGATTTACAACCGTACGTGTTTTTCATAACGTTGTTTTTTGGATGAGTAAAGGGTGTAGATTGCCAGGCCGGCAACAGCGTTGGCTGCCGGCAATAGGGCGCCGGAACCGCTTTTGGCAGTCCGCGCGGAATTGATGTTTTAGATAGTTGTTACTTCTGTTTTACGGTATTATCCGCCACGTCTTTGTCGAGCGTAACCTTCAGTTTTTTAGCTACGGTAATAGCGGCGTTATTGGCGCCGCTAACATGCAGGAAGGTGAGGTGGGCGGGAGCCGTAATGTTGGTAAAGTCGATGTTTTTTGCGTCAGAAATTTTTGCCAGTGGTTCTTGCCCGCTGTTAGCAGGGATTTTCCATTTGCTGATAGTAATGTTTGCCAGGTCGTACCCAATAATTGCCTGTCTAGCGTCTGTATTGTCAGATGTGATGGTGACGTTGTTGAAGCGGATGTTGGCTGCATGCCGGATGTAGAGGGCGGATGCAGGAATTTTTTTGCCGAACATTTTGATTTCGGGGTAGTCTGCCGGCCTTTCTTCCAGGGCTATTTGCGCATCTTCCGCCGTGCCTGTTCCGGGAATGTTGATGCGGATATTTTCCAGGCTTACGTTTTGGATCTTATGCTCCGGGATGCCGCTGATGAGCATGCCCGTCCAGGTGCCATGCTTTACGGTGACGTTGCGGATATCGATGTTGCTGATGGCGCCGGGAGGTTGCTTAGCATCCACTTCCCGGAAGGTCTTGAGCCTTGCGCCTAGCCGCATGATGATGGGCAGGTGTACGGTATCCATGTCCACATCGGAGATACGGATATTACGGATATGCGAGCCATCCACGGAGAATATTTTAATGCCGCCTTCCCTTGCAAAGTCTACTTTAATATGCTTTACGGTGATGTCTTCAAAATTACCGGCGGATTCCGTGCCGAATTTGATAGCGCCCTCGCCGGTGTTGATACGTATATTCGATACCGTTACATTGCGGCAGGGGTAGGGGCTGGTGGTTTTGAAGCAGATGGCATCGTCGCCGCTGTTGATGTTGCAGTCGCTGATCTGTACGTTTTCGCAGCAGTCGATGTCGATACCGTCGTTGTTACCGAGGCCGCGGCTGAAGATCGTTACATTTTTTGCGATGATATCCCGGCAGTGGAAGAAGTGCATGGTCCATGCCGTGGGGCCGGTGAGGTGGACGTCTGTTACGCGGATGTTGCCCGACCTTACAAAGCGTACGAGGAAGGGCCGGCGTTGATGGCCGCCGGAGGCGTACACCAGTTTACCCTGCCCGTTGATGGTTCCTTTGCCGGTGATGGCGGTGTTGTGTACCTCTACGGCGCCGATGAGCGCATAGCCCATTTGCTGGCCCAGGCCATCTTTAAAGCCATCTACCACCTGGTAGTCTTTAATATCAGGGCTGCCGAGCAGGGTGGCATTTTCGTCTACCTGGAGGGTAACGTCATTTTTCAGCAGCAGGGTGCCGGTGAGCCAGTTGCCTGGCGGAATGCGGACGATGCCGCCACCGGAGCGGGAGCAGCTGTCGATAGCGGATTGAATATAGGCGGTATTTAACGTTTTGCCGTCTCCGTTAGCTCCAAACGCAACAATGTCGAACAAGGCTTTTTGTGCCTGTGATTTCACTGCAAACAGGACCAGTAAAACAGAGAGCAAATAATTCTGTTTCATAGACCAGTTGATGAAAGTAATTCGTTTTGGTTGATCTGCCGCCGGTTCCGCGGGGCGGCCTTTTACGCAAAGCAGCAAGGTTTAAGCAGCATGAAATTATTTGTCGGTCATCATTTCATCCATTAGCTAAGGCTGCCGGCCGTTACTGCTTTGTATAAAATAAGCAATTCCAACCGCGCGTTGCACGGTTGGAGGATGCTTCATTATAAGGTGGTTTCTACTTTAATCACGGAGGCGATGTTATCCGGCGCCTGCGCAGGCAGGGATACCACCAGCGCGTCTGCTTCGGCGGTAGTTTTCAGCTTGCTGCCGTTGGCGAGTAAAGTAGTTTTGATGACTTTATTTTTCAGTCCGGGTACTACCAGTTTACCATCTGCAGGCCAGTTGAAAACGTGCAGGTAGTAAGTGGTTTTGTTGCCGGTAGTTTTTTGCGTGCAGCGGCCCCATGGCAGGGTAGGCAGCTGGCTGCCGTTGGTGGCGTAGATGGATTCGCCGTTTACCTTCATCCATTTACCGATGCCGGCCAGGCCTTCAATACTTTGCTGCGGGAAGACGCCTTCCGCGGTAGGGCCTACGTTGAGCAGGTAGTTACCGTTTTTGGAAGCGATGTCGATCAGGTTGCGGATCAGCGTTTCGGTGCTTTTCCATTTGTTATCCCATTCCTTGTACCCCCAGGTGCCGTTCATGGTCATACAGGTTTCCCAATCTCTTCCATCCAGTTCTTCTTTGGTAGGGATTTTTTGTTCCGGCGTTTTATAGTCGCCGGGGAAGTTAGGGCGTTTCAGCCTGTCGTTCGTAATGATAGCCGGTTGGAGGGCCAGTACCTGCTGGAGTTTTTGCGCGTATTCATCAGTCATATTCGTAGGCGTATCCCACCAGAGTACGGCCACTTCTCCATAATTGGTTAATAACTCTTTCACCTGCGGTACTGCTACTTTATCGATGTAGTCGGACATGGAGGCAGTTGTCTGCAGCGGGTCCCAGTGGCCGGAGTGCGCCGCCGTATAGGCGTCGATCTGTGCGCTGTCAGGGTTAGGCCAGCCTTCGGAGGCTACCTTGCGGGCAGCAGCGCCGCCTGGGTTGTTCCAGTCCTGCGCCTGGGAGTAGTAGAAGCCTAATTTAATACCATGTTTTTTACAGGCAGCCGCCAGGTCCTTCAGCACATCCTTGCCGTAGGGCGTAGCGTCTACGATATTGAATTTGCTGGCGTTGGATTTAAACATGGCAAAGCCGTCGTGGTGTTTGGCGGTGATCACGATGTATTTCATACCTGCGTCCTTGGCCATTTTCACCCATGCGTCCGCATCATATTTAACGGGGTTGAATTTTTTCGCATATTCCTGGTATTCCTTTACGCCGATCTTAGCGCGGTTCATGATCCATTCGCCGCCCCGTTGTACCTGGTGCCCTTTGTACCAGCCGGCAGGCACGGCATAGTCGCCCCAGTGTATGAACATGCCGAATCTGGCTTCTCTCCACCATTTCATGCGTTGGTCACGGGATAGTTCGGTAGTAACAGCGGCTGTCGTTTTTGTTTGAGCCGGCAGGCATTGACTAATGGCCAGCAATGCCACGAGGCAGCAGGTCAGTTTTTTCATAATGGAATCTTTTTAATGTTCTTATGCAAACGATTGCAATTTTACCTCAAAAAATAAGCGCGTTTGCGCCTTAGTTTGTTGATTATCAACATAGAATGAGTGTCGTTGGTACGCTTGCAAATGCTAATACTAAAATCTGGAAAAAACTGATACGATTATGATTTCATTTTGTCTATTGCAGGTATTTTTTTCTCCAAAAAAGAAAAACCGCCGCAGCGATAAGCCGGGCGGTTTTATAAGTATCAAAATTATGACAGACCTATATTATGCGGTTTCCATCTGTTGGAGTTCCAGCACCTCGGTAGTCCATTTCCGCAGTTTGGCGGTTAATTCAGGATTGTTGAGGAGGGATTGGCCGTAGGACGGAATCATTTGTTTGAGTTTCTGTTGCCATGCTTCGGTGTCAACATCTTCCTTGAAGCAGCGTTTGAGCAGGTTAAGCATGATGGACACTGCGGTGGAAGCGCCCGGGGAAGCGCCCAGCAGCGCGGCGATGGAACCGTCGGCAGCGCTAACTACTTCCGTACCGAATTCCAGGATACCGCCGTGTTCAGGATCTTTTTTAATTACCTGTACGCGTTGGCCGGCAATTTCCAGTTCCCAGTCTTTCATTTCTGCATCCGGGAAGTATTCGCGCAGCGCTTCGAGCCTGTCTTCCGGCTTCTGGCGTACCTGTGCGATGAGGTATTTGGTCAGCGGGATGTTATCCAGGCCGGCAGATACCATCGGGTAGATGTTATTGGCTTTGATAGAGAGGGGCAGGTCCAGGTAGGAGCCATTTTTCAGGAACTTGGTAGAGAACCCGGCATATGGTCCGAAGAGGAGGGCTTTTTTACCGTCGATCATGCGGGTATCCAGGTGCGGAACGGACATAGGAGGCGCGCCTACAGAGGCTTTCCCATATACTTTCGCCTGGTGTTTGGCAATGATTTCCGGGTTATTGCAACGCAGCCACTGGCCGCTTACAGGGAAACCGCCGAAGCCTTTACCTTCAGGGATGCCTGATTTTTCCAGCAACGGTAAGGAACCGCCGCCGGCGCCAATGAATACGAATTTAGCGTGGAGTTGATTTTTTTCGCGGGTTTCGCGGTTTTTCACTTTTACCAGCCAGCCGCCGTCATCCGCTCTTTTGAGGTCGCGTACGTCGTGGTTGAAGTGCATGGTTACGCCATCTAGTTGCTCCAGGTAGCGGAACAGCTGGCGGGTAAGTGCGCCAAAGTTCACGTCAGTACCCATTTCGGTGTAGGTGGCGGCCACTTTTTGCGCGGGGTCACGGTGCTGCATCACCAGCGGCATCCATTCGCGGAGCTGCGCGTGATCTTCAGAGTACACCATGCTGTCGAACAGGTGGCATTGTTGCAGGGCTTTGTAACGCTTTCGCAGGTAATCCACATTCTCTTCACCCCAAACAAAGCTCATATGAGGAATACTTTGTATAAATTCCTGGGGATGGGAAATGATGTTCTTTTCTACCAGATAGGACCAGAATTGGCGGGAAACTTCAAACTGCTCTGCAATGTTCACAGCTTTCTTAATGTCCACGGAACCGTCCGGTTTCTGCGGTGTGTAGTTCAACTCGCAGAAAGCAGAGTGCCCCGTACCGGCGTTGTTCCATGCATCGGAACTTTCCGCGGCGGCAACATCCAATCTTTCGTAAATGGCGATGGTAAGTTCCGGTTGCAACTCCTTCAGGAGCATTCCAAGGGTGGCGCTCATAATACCGGCGCCTATTAAAACCACATCCGGACCTGTTTCAGACGTACTCTTGCTTCTAAACATAACCCCTATTTAATTCGAGGTGCAAAGTTACAATACAATCAGTTAAGCAGGGTGAATTAAATGCGGCTTTTGGAGCAAATTAACAAACTGATTACAATTCTTTCTGAATAAATTGAAAGTTTAATATCAATCGTACCGGACAATCCGTTATATTAAATAAAATCAAATGTGGGCAAAAAATTCTTAGAAAATATTTTTTAATAAACTTATCTAGTTAGTTTTTATTCAATTCCGGTGGTTTTTTACCCCCATGGGGCCGCTTTGTTTTATATTTATGTTAACCCTGTCTGAACGCAGTTTTCCGACGTTTAAATCGCTCTACTTTTATCGTATGAACAGAAGAGAATTCCTGGGCGGCCTCTCTGCCGCCGTCATCATTTCCGCCTGCGGCGCCGTTGCCCGGGCAGCTACTGCCGAACACTTTGCCCGCAAAACCCGCCTGCGGTTTGCCATCGGGTCCGACTGGCATTATGGGGAGCCCAACACGCCCTACGAGCAGTATTTCAATGACCTGAAGGCAGCCTTCAGCAAAGTGCAGGCGCAAACGCCCTGCGAGTTCTTTGTGCTGAACGGGGATGTGATCCACAACGATCCCGCCTTCCTGCAGCCGGCGGCGCAGCTGTTTCAAACCATCCACCCTAAAGTATTTGCCACCAGGGGCAATCACGACCGCGTAACGCCGGAAGCCTGGCAACAGGCCTGGGGCAATCCCCTGCAACATGAGCAGGTGATCAACGGTACCGTGCTGCTCTTTGGGGATACCTCCAATATTAAAGGGGACTTCCTGGCGCCGGACCTGCAATGGTTTGAGGAGCGGCTGGAAGCGAATAAAAAAGCGAAAGCCATTTTTATATTTATACACATCACCCCGGTGAAATGGACGGAATTTGCGGCGGACTCCCCTGCGTTTGCGGCACTGCTGCGTAAATATCCGAATGTAAAAGCGGTGTTTAACGGGCACGACCACGACCAGGACAACGTAAAGCTGCTGGACAATAAACTGCCATTCCTGTTCGACAGCCACATCGGCGGCAGCTGGGGAACAAAGTACCACGGCTTCCGCATCGTGGAGTTAAAAGATGACGGTTCGCTGCTTACATATATGATGAATCCGGATACAAGGATCAATGAGTTCGACAGTAAAAAAAGTCTGGCCGGATAATCCCTTTTCCACGTGAAAGTGAGTATCTTGCCAGCACCTGAAAAACCGTTGAATTGCCTGATACTATGCAGCTGGAAGAAATAGAAAACTTATACAACTTTAGATACCCTGCGCTTTACAAACAATTATATGCAGACGGTATGCTCAACTGGGGCGCCTTTGGTCCGGATTGGCACCAGCGCGTGTTCCCGCAGTTGCAGGAAAACCCGCCTTTCCTGTTGTATGCAAACGACCTGGAAGTGATCAACACCGCATCCGTGGCCGATTACCTGGAAGAAGGCATTTTGTTTGCCGATCCCGTACACCGTTTTGTACCGATTGCCACCACGGGAGCGGGCGACTGGTTTGCGTTCTATTACAATTTACAGGATGGGGAAGATGTGCCGGTAGTACTGGTATGGCACGATTCAAATGAGGCCTGTATATTGGCCAAAAACCTGCAGGATTTTATTTTCCTTCAGATGCTGGAAGCGGTAACGGATATAGATCCGCATTATCCGGGTTTGTTGTCAGTGGGAGATATGAAAGCCAACTGTAAACGATGGCTCGAAACGCACAAGCCTTACCTGACAGCCAGCCAGATTACCATATTGGAGCAGGTATATGAAAAAGGCAGCCTGACGAATGCAGCACTGAAAGATATCCTCGATAAAGAAATCAACTTCGAGTGGATGGATAGCAGCTTTCCTTACCAGGAAGCGTTTTAGCGTAAAATATTACACCAGGGGCAAAGGGTTTTGTTGGATGACAAAACCTTTTGCCTTTTTTATAAGTTCCCCGGATAACGCTTAATCCTCGTAAAACTCGATGATAGCGCCGAAGTACTGGGTAGTCCAGCCCTCTGTGATATCTTCAAACGCCTCGTCCGGAATGTTGGTATGCCGCAGCTCCACGTCCGTTCCCTTTTTGGAAGGGTGCAATATGATCGTGACGATAGACGGCGCTTCCGCTTCCTCCTCCCCGAAATACCATTCCTGCACAATCTTACGGCCTGCTTCGAATTCGAGATTACGGCCCACAATACTGTCTTCCCAGAGCGAAAATTCAGAACCGGGCTCGGTGCTCATCACGGCCTTTTCGCCGCTCCAAAGCTGAATGGTTGCCGGGTTGGTAAGCGCTGCATATACCTCTTCCGGCTCAGCGCGTACAATGAAATGCTTTTTGAAATCTTTCATGCGCCAAAGCTATGGATTTGTTAAAAATAAAAATAAATTAGGTCAAATGTACTAATTTGAAAACCGGGGCTTACCTTTGCGGCGGAATAATGCACCCACCCATGAAAGCGATCATCATCGGCGCCGGTATCGGCGGACTCACTACCGCCATTGCGCTGCAACAGCAGGGAATTGATTACGATATTTATGAGGCGGCCCCGGAATGCCGGGCCGTAGGCGCCGGCATCATGCTGGGAGGCAACGCCATGACGGTATATGAGCGGCTGGGAGTAGGCGAAGCCATCCGCCGGGTGTCCATCTTCCCGGAAAATATTTTCGTAAGCAATTACAAAGGGAAAGTACTGCAACAAGTAAGCAATGCGTATATCCGTCAGCGTTATGGGCAGGGCGCGCACCTGCTGCACCGGGCAACCCTGCAGCAAGAACTCCTGCAGGCAGCGCAGCAGCCCGTACGCTGGGGCAAAAGGTTTGAGCGGCTGGAACATCATCCGCATGGCGTAGTGGCCTATTTTGAAGATGGCAGCACCGCCACGGCGGACCTTCTCATCGGTGCGGACGGCATCCGCTCCACCGTGCGGGAAAAATACGTGGCGCCGGCCACTTACCGCTACTCCGGCCAAACCTGCTGGCGCGCTATCATTCCCATGACGTTAACCCCGGAAGAACAAAAGAACGCCACCGAAGTATGGGGCAACGGCAACGGGCTCCGCGCCTCTTACATGCAGGTGGACGGAGATCGCGTGTATTTCTGGTTTACCAAAAAAATGCCGGCAGGGCAGGCGTTTACCGGCGAGGCCGCCATCGCTTTCATGAAAAAGGAATTAGCTCACTTCAGCGAGCGGACGCAGGAGGTAGTAGCGGCCATCACGCCGGATATGCTGCTGCATGCGGATTTGTACGATTTTAAACCCATTGACGCCTGGTATAAAGATAAAGTGGTGCTGCTCGGCGACGCCTGCCACGCTACCACCCCCAACCTGGGCCAGGGCGCCAGCCAGGCCATAGAGGACGCGCTGATGCTGGCCCGCTGCCTGAAGCAGGAGAAAACCATTACGGACGCATTTAAAAAATACCAGGATAGTCGCATGGCGCGCGTGCATAAAGTAGTAGGCATGTCCTGGCGGCTGGCGCAGGTCACCAACTGGAAAGGCGCGCTGGCAACAGGCCTGCGGGATATGATCGTGCGCATGATCCCCCACCGCATAACCCAGCAACAAATGGAATTCCTCTACCACCTGAAGTGGTAAAGGCTGCCAGCCGTGTAATTCGTTTTGTGCAAAGTGCAAGTGAATAAGTTTTTATAGCTTTATTCACCCAACCCACGCACGCTTATGAAGAAACTATTAATTACATGGATAGGTGTATGGCTGTCTTATTTTGTTACAGCACAGGCTCCGGCTACGCAATGGATACGCATCAACCAGCTGGGGTATTTACCCGGCGGTATCAAAGTAGCGGTATTTGGCACGAAGGAGCACATGCTGCCAGGGGTTTTCCAGTTGATTGACTCCCTATCAGGGAAGGCGGTGTTTACGGCACATGCCGGGAAAGATTATGGCGCTTACGGGCCATTTACTCATACCGCGCGACTAAATTTTTCTCCCTATAAAAAAAACGGCACTTACCGACTCAAAGCAGGGAACGCCTACTCGCCCTATTTTCGTATAGCCGACGACGTTTATAACGGCGCGGCCGATTTTTGTTTGCGTTATATGCGCCAGCAGCGGAGCTGGTTTAACCCGGTGCTGCGGGACAGCTGCCATACCCATGACGGCTATACGATGTACGGCCCCATGCCGGACAGTACCCGCATTGATGTTGCCGGCGGCTGGCACGATGCTACCGATTACCTGCAATACGTCACTACATCCGCCAATGCAACCTGGCATCTGCTGGTGGCCTGGCGCGACTTCCCGCAGGTTTTTTCCGACCATTACGCCGCCAACGGCCTGCCCGGCGCCAACCAGGTGAGCGACGTGCTGGACGAAGCCCGCTGGGGCCTGCAATGGCTGCTGAAAATGCATCCGGCGGAGAATATCATGTTTAACCAGATTGCGGACGACCGCGACCACAAAGGGTTACGGCTGCCTAAGGAAGACCCTTTCTACGGGAAAGGTTTTGAACGGCCCGTGTACTTCTGCACCGGCGAGCCGCAGGGACTGGGAAAGTATAAGAACAAGTCCACCGGCGTGGCCTCTACGGCCGGTAAATTTTCCAGCGCATTTTCCCTCGCTGCCGGCATTTATAAAGATACCGACCCCGCTTTTGCCGCACTGCTGCGGGAGCGGGCCTTATCCAGCTACCGGATGGGCGTGCGGCAACCGGGCGTATGCCAAACGGCCTCCGTTTTATCCCCCTACATCTATGCGGAAGACAACTGGACGGACGATATGGAGCTGGCAGCCGCCGGCCTGTACCGCCAAACCCGGGAGCAGCAATACCTGCAGGCCGCATTGCAATATAGCAGCCAGGAAAAGGTGACGCCCTGGCTGGGAAAAGATACAGCCAACCATTACCAGTGGTACCCGTTTATTAACCTCGGGCATTACGAACTGGCGAAGTCGTTGCCGGCGGCGGAACGCAAGACCGTGACCGGCTATTACCGGGAAGGTATTGACCGCGTGTGGAAAAAGGCCGCCGGCAATGCGTTTTACCGCGCCATCCCTTTCATCTGGTGCAGCAACAACCTGACGGTTTCCTTTGCGATGCAATG
The DNA here is from genome assembly GCA_001870995.2 of Chitinophaga sp. CB10. Classification (GTDB taxonomy): domain Bacteria; phylum Bacteroidota; class Bacteroidia; order Chitinophagales; family Chitinophagaceae; genus Chitinophaga. The sequence continues at coordinate 427,865 of MLAV02000002.1, read as the reverse complement.
CTACTGGTACCGGCAGCTGACAAACGACCAGGCTTTCCGCGAACTGGAACAGGCGAATGTGGACTGGCTGTTTGGCTGCAACCCCTGGGGCACGAGCATGGTGTACGGTTTGCCGGGCAATGGCGATTATCCGGCGGACCCGCATGCGGCCTTCAGTTTCGTAGGGAAGTTACCGGTAGACGGCGGATTGGTGGACGGGCCGGTGTACACGGCGATTTATCAAAACCTGATCGGCATTAAATTATCGGAGCCGGATGAATATGCCGCATTCCAGAGCGGCCTGGCCGTGTATCATGACGATGTGGGCGATTACAGCACCAATGAACCCACGATGGACGGAACGGCCTCCCTGGTGTACCTGCTGGCAGCCATGGCCGGGGAAGCGCCGCAGGAGCGCACCGTGAGTGCCGGCGCAGTTATCCGGGGGAACAGCGGGGAGAAAAAACTGGCCCTGGTGTTTACCGGCGATGAGTTTGCGGACGGCGCTGCCGCTATCATAAAAAGCCTTAAAGCAGCCGGCGTGCATGCTTCCTTTTTCCTGACGGGAAATTTTTACCGCCAATTTCCGCAGGTGATTCAACAATTAAAGCGGGATGGGCATTATTTAGGTACGCACTCCGATAAGCATTTGCTGTATTGCGACTGGGCAAACCGGGATAGCATGCTGGTAACCCGGGATTCGTTCGGGGTGGATCTGCAAAACGCTTACCGGGAGCTGGAAAAGGCGGGCATCTCCCGGGCGCAGGCGCCGTATTTCCTGCCTCCGTATGAGTGGTACAACCAGCGCGTGGCCGATTGGGCGAAGGCCGAAGGGCTGCAGCTCGTGTCGTTCACCCCGGGTACCCGTTCCAATGCGGATTATACCTATCCGGGTTTAAAAAATTATATCGGCAGCGGGGAGATATTCAATTCCGTGCTGGCATATGAAAACGGACAGGAACAAGGGCTCAACGGCTTTATGCTCTTATTACATATTGGTACGGATCCGCGGCGTACGGATAAGTTTTACCCCAAAATTCCTGCATTAATCGGCAGGTTAAAAGCAAAAGGTTACCGTTTTGTGCGGGTAGACGAATTGCTGCAACCCTAATTCCGGCACGAACCCGCAAAAATTTGCGGTTTTATATTTGGATTCATGCATTTTTTTGCCGAATTTGACGGAAGATTCGTATCCATGTTAAAAGAAGAACGCCAGGCCATCATACTCCATCAGGTAAACCTGCATAACAAGGTTTTATCCTCCCATCTGAGCGAGCAGCTGCAGGTATCGGAGGACACTATCCGCAGGGATCTTACCGAACTGGCCCGGGAAGGAAAAATTCTGAAAGTACATGGTGGGGCATTATCGAAGTCGTACCGCGATGGCATCGCCTCCCACGACGTATATGCGGCCGCAGAAAAACGCATCATCGCGATGAAAGCCGTGCAGCTGATACAGGACGGGATGTTTGTACTGACCACCGGAGGCACTACCATCATGGAAATGGCGAGAATGTTGCCGGAAGACTTGCGCGCTACGTTTATAACGGTGAGTTTGCCGGCGGCCTTTGAATATGCCAACCATCCAAACATTGAAGTAATTGTAATAGGAGATAAGCTGGCAAAGGACAGTAAGATCACCGTGGGCGGGGAAGCCATCACCAAAATCATGAATATCCGTGCGGACCTCTGTTTCCTCGGGGTGAATGCGATAGATGCGGAAGCGGGGCTGACGGATAACGACTGGGAGGTAGTGCAGGTAAAGAAGGCGATGATTGCCACCTCCAGGAAAGTGGTAGCCCTCTCCATTTCAGAAAAGGTAGATACAGCAGACAGGCTGAAGGTCTGTGATATTGATGCAATAGATATTATCATAACGGAATTACAGCCAAAGGCAAAGAAATTAATACCGTACGGCAAGAAGGGAGTAAAAATTCTATAATGGAAGCCACCTGTAATTGCCCAACTATTCGAATGTGACCAGAAGCTTTGCCTGGAACGGGTTATAGGATACCCATTTATCAACAAGTCTAAACAACAATTATGAAATTGCTCCGACTCAAATGGGCAGCGTGTCCGCGCACCATGTTGCTCTTTCTGCTATGCTGCTTTATGTCCCTGGCAGCATCCGCGCAATTCGTTATTTCGGGAAAGGTTTCTGATGAAAAAGGAAACCCATTGCCCGGTATTACCGTTGCAGTAAGAAACACCAACCAGGGTGCGCAAACGGATGCAGACGGTAAATACAGCATCCGGCTGACACAGCCCGCAGGCGCTTATACACTGGTGTTTTCCGGGATCGGTTTCAAGCAACAGCAAAGGCAGGTGAACGTTACGGCCAGCGGCAGCGCTACGGCAGACGCCAGGCTGACGGAAGACGTATCCAAACTGGATGAGGTCATCGTTACCGGTACCTCCGCCGGTACTACCAGGCGGCAGCTGGGTAGCTATATCAGTTCCGTAAAGGCGGACGCACTGGATAAAGGCGCTACCAGCAACGTGCTGACGGCGCTGCAGGGTAAAACAGCCGGTGCGCAGATCATCCAGAACTCCGGCGATCCGTCCGGAGCTATGTCCGTTAGGCTGCGTGGTATCAGTACAATCAGCGGTTCCTCCGAACCTTTGTATATCATTGACGGCGTGATCATCGATAACAGCACCACCCGCGTTACCAATACGGACCCTAACTACACCGGCGGTACCACCGTAGGTACGATTGGCCAGAACCGTATGGCGGATATCAACCCTGCGGATATAGAACGCATCGAGGTGTTGAACGGCGCAGCGGCCGCAGCCATCTATGGCTCCCGCGCAAATGCCGGCGTAGTGCAGATTTTCACCAAACGCGGCGCAGAGGGTAAACCGGTAGTTAATTTCTCCACCAGTTTTAATATCAACGAAATCCGTAAGAAGCTGGAAGTGAATAGGGCGCCGTTGAAATTTGGGGGCGATCCGAACGAATCCACCCAGAACCTGATCGGTACGCCGCCACTGGCTACCAACACCACGCCGGTGAACCGTTACGACTTCCAGGATTATATTTTCCGTACCGGGGTGGGCACTGATAACAACGTGTCCGTAGCCGGCGGAAAAGACAAAACGAAGTACTTTGCTTCCGCCAGTTATATGTACAACCAGGGTATCATCCGGAACACCGATTTCAATCGCTACAGCTTCCGCCTCAACCTGGACCAGGAGATTACCAAATGGCTCAGCTTTAACGGTTCCATGAACTATGTGTATAGCAAATCCAACGAAAAGCCCGATGGTAATACCTTCTATTCACCGATGAACTCCGTTACCATCATTGGTAACTATTACGATATCCACAAAAGGGATGCTATCGGCAACCTGATGAAAGTGGGCAACCTGGGGCGCGTAAACCCGGTGTCTATTATTGAAGACTTCCAGCAGGGGCAAAGGGTGGGCCGTGTGATTGCCGGCGCAGGTTTGTCTATCAAACCGATCAAGAACCTGAGCATCGATTACAAAATGGGTATCGATAACTATACCCAGAACGGTACAACCTACATCCCGCCGTTTGCTTATAACGTAAGCACCGGCTTCTATGGCGGCGGCGCCACGCTGAACCCTACACTGAACGGGTATGCGAGTGCGGCCAGCAACGTGTCGTTCATGATCAACCATGATGTAAACGCGACTTACAATGCACAGATCAGCAAAGACTTCTCCTCTGTAACGCAGGTAGGTTATTCCGTACAATACCAGCGCATGCATTATACCCTGATCCAGGGTAGAGGGCTGCCGCCATTTGTGCAGAGCGCCAGCAAAGCGGCTACCATTATTCCCGGTGAAGATCAGCGTACAGAGCTGAGCATTGCCGGCGAATTCATTCAGCAGAACTTTAAATATAAGGACCAGTTGTTTATCACCGGCGCGCTGCGCGTGGATGGTTCTTCCGTATTCGGAAAGGATGCGCGCAACCAGGTGTACAGTAAGCTGAGCGGCAGCTACGTGCTGTCTGGCGCGGACTTCTGGAAGAATGCCAACATTGCCAAATGGTGGACCTTCCTGAAGCTCAGGGCAGCTTATGGCGAATCCGGCAACCTCACCGGTATTCCGGCTTATGCAAGGTTCAATACCTATGCGGCATCCCCATTCATCGGCGCATCTGCCTTCCAGTCGCCCCTGACGCTGACCGACCCGAACGTGAAACCGGAAAGGCAGCAGGAGCTGGAATTTGGTACAGACATGGCTTTCCTGGGTGATCGTATAGGCTTAAGCGTTAACTACTACCGCAAGAAGGTAAAAGACCTGTTGATTGCCAGGGCGATCGCGCCTACGGATGGTTTCACCTCCTACCAGGCAAACATCGGTACCCTGGAGAACAATGGTATTGAAATAGTATTCAATGCCACGCCGGTAAAAACCAAATCCTTCAGGTGGGATTTCACCGGCATCTTCAACAGGAACCGGAATAAAGCGACTGATATCGGCGGTGGGCTGATCCTGTATAACAACATTGGCGGCGCCAGTGTAAGTATTGCGCAGAACGAGCCTATCGGCTTCTTCTACGGCGCTTTCTATGCGAGGGATAACAATGGCAACATCATCAAGGATGCCAATGGCATTCCGTTGACAGAAAGAGGCGTGCAGAATAGCTCGCTGACCTATACGCCGGGCCGCGATGCCAACGGCCTGCCAACAGGCGCGGTGCTGAACAAAAAGATCGGCGATCCCAACCCGGATTATACCTCTACCATCACGAACGATTTCACCTGGAAGAACCTCAGCCTGCATACCCAGCTGGATATCGTACAGGGCGTGGATGTGTTTAACGCCGATTACAGGACCCGCCAGGGCGTGGATAACGGTAAAGTGGCGGAAGCAGAGGACCTGGGCCAGCTGCCGCGCGGTTACATCAATGGCGTGTACCAGATACAGGAATTCAGGATCGACGATGGTTCCTTCGTAAAACTGCGTGAAGTTTCACTCTCCTATAATTTCGGAAAGATCAAAGGATTCAGCGACCTGACGGTGATGGCCAGCGGCCGTAACCTGGTATCATGGGATAACTACAAGGGATATGATCCGGAAGTGAATGCCGCCGGGCAAAGTACCCTGCTGCGTGGTATCGACTTCGGTACTGTTCCGATTCCAAGAACCTACAGCATTGGCGTGCGTGCAAAATTCTAAATCCTTAAAAGTGAAAGTTTATGAACCATTATATTAAATACTGTCTGATAGGAGCAATGGCATTGGCGGCTGCCTGTTCCAAAAATTTTGCCGACCCCAGCGGGCCTTCCTTTGACCAGGTGTACAGTTCCCCTGCGGCAATTGCAGATGCCGTGGTGGGCCTGCAGGCTACCTTCGTAAAGGATCGCACCGGTTTGCTCTACAATTCTGTAACTGCCGGCAGCATCCTCACGGGCGAAACATTTGTGACCAACACGGGCAACGTGGATGAGGCGCAGCTGCAAACCGGCGGCGTGGCTGTATTGAACACCAATTCAGTGATCAACCAGTTATGGGGCACCAGCAACAGGATCATTGCGGAATCCAACAGGATCCTGGCCGCAGCGCCAAAAGTGATTACGGACGAAGGCTTTGCCAGCGGCGTAATTGCCTATGCCTCCCTGTATAAAGCGTGGGCAATAGGTGTGCAGGCGATGTTTTTTGAGCAGGTGCCTGATACCACCGGCTTTCCCGGCCCTGGTACGGCTCCGGTAACCTTTATTTCCGGCCAGGCTGGTTACCGTAAGGCGGTGGGCGTGCTGGATAACGCGATCACCAGGTTGTCCGCAACGCCGATCGGCAGTACCTTTACGCCTTATGTGCCGGCGGGTGTTAATATACTCAACTCGCTGTATGCCTTGAAAGCGCGCTATGCGTTGTTTGCCGGCGATTATGACGTAGCGATGGCTGCGGCTGATAGAGCGAGCCTTACTGCGCAATCCACGCTTAATTTCAACGACCAGGTAAACAACCCGATCTACTTCCTGGTAGCGGCTACCAACAACATCTTCCAGGCTACCGATTCCACCATGGGCTTACCGAATGGTTTCAAACCTGATCCGGCTGATAAGCGGCTGGCATTTTACCTGTTAAGAAACCCGTCTGCGAGTCTGAAATGGGGCATCAAAGGCTTCTGGACCAGCACCACGCAGCCTATCCCGGTTTATTTGCCGGGCGAGATGACCCTGATCAAAGCGGAATGTTATGCGCGTAAAGGCGATGTGGTGAACGGGTTACTGGAACTGAACAAGATTGTTACCAAACAGCCATCCGGAGATGTTTACGGAGTTGGCGCCGGCCTTACTGCGATCAGCAGTGTGGCTTCCCCTGCGGCTTTATTAGATTCCATATATAAGCATAGGAGAATAGAATTATACCTCGGCGGACAAGAACTGGAGGATAGTCGCCGCTTCGGCAGACCTGCGTCTGAACGCAAGCGCACTTTCTTCCCTTATCCGCTAGTTGAACGGAACGACAATCCAAACACACCGGCTGATCCTGCGCAGTAGCGGGCGGCCGGAGATGGTTTTTACCATGCATGTGATTAAAAAAGCCAGGGGTCTGAATGTCCCTGGCTTTTTTTGTGTAATTCGTATTGTGAATGCTTTAGATGTTGGCGGCTGTGGATTTTTGTGTAATTCGTATTGTGAATGACTTTAGATGTTAACGCCTTGCTTTTTTTGTGTAATTCTTATTGTGAATGACTTTAAATGTTGGCGCCATGTTTTTTTTATGTAATTGACTTTAGATATTCCCAGCCGTTGTTTTCAGTCTTGCTATTTGTAATTACACCTATTCGTCCTGAAGATTGCTTGAACTCCTGCTGCCCAATCACCCCTCCGTATCCGCTATCACCGATTCCAGCTTTCCAATAACCGCTCCAAATGCCGCTTCCTGCTTTGCAATTGCCTTCTTCCGGAAATAAAACCAATTGATCAGCCCCCAAACCGCTACAGCGCCATAAATCACCAGCGTGGTACCAGCGGGTAAATAACGGGTGTACTCTATCATGTACAACGCCAGGCCGGAGAACAGCAGGATAAAGTAAGCGTTTAAAATTCCCCTTTGCAGCCGCCGCTGTTTTTCCCTTATCTGCAGCATGTTTTGCAGGTATTGCTGTACCGGCGCCACCTCCTGGCCTTTGCTGTAAAGCTGCTTTATAAGTCCAACGGAACTGGCGATATAGAGGAGGATAGCCAGGATGGCCAGCGCTACGCCTATCCAGGTGGTGACCATCTTAGGGTGAGAGCGCGCCACTATCCAGCAAGCCCACACGATCGTCGCCGTCAGCAGCGCATATGTCAATATGAGTTTGCGTTTTACGGCCCGTTTTACCGAGGCTGCCTTTTCCAGTAAGGCCTTGATGTCTGGCGCCGGCGCTGCTTTTTTACTGCGCCACAACTGTTGAAATTTATCGTCAGCGTTCATATGCCTTAAATTTTTCCGTCAGTTTTTCTTTAATGCGATGTACTCTAACCCGCACGTTTGATTCGCTCATACCGAGGATGGCGGCTATCTCCGCCTGTTTTACTTCCTCAAGTTCCATGGAAATGATCAACCTGTCCGTTTCATTGAGCGTGGCAATGCACTGGTACAGGAAGTTCACTTCATCTTCATTCACCACGGGGCCTTCATCGGCTTTATCCACTTCCTTTCTCACAAATTTGCTGCTTCTTTCCAGCTGGCGCAGGCAGTTGTTACAGGCAATCCGGAATATCCATGTGCCTACGGATGCCTCGTTACGGAAGTTCGGGAGTTGTTGCCAAACGGTGATAAAGGTGTCCTGTGCAATGTCTTTGGCCCAGTCGTCATCATTTACGTAACCCATGCAGAGGCGGAAAACTTTGTCCCAGTAACCGGCATACAGCTCGTCGAACGCCCGCTGCTGGCTAATTGAGGAATTGGGTGATTTGGTTAAGATACCATTCTGTATCGTCATACATGATAAAATGTAATCCCTTGCTGGCGTATTTCAGGGTAGCTGTTGTCAGATTTTTATACTGTTCTTCTATCGCCGGTTTAAAGTTAATAAAAGAAGATTCTAATAAAACCAGGGTAGGGATTTTTATGGCGGAAATTGTCGCCCGCTGATCCAGGTTGGAAAACTGGCAGTAGGTATCCACGTAGGTTTTACGGTCAGTTTTTACGCCCCAGCGGATAATTTGCTCCCGGTGAATGGTATCGATGGTGAGGCGCGGGATAGTCAGCTGCTGCATTTTATACATCGCGGAATCGCTCAGTGTCATAAACCTGTTGGCAAAGGCGGTGCAGTCAGGGTTTTCCACCTGTTTGAAGTCAGGGTTCATGAGCGCGCCGAGGCACGGTAACGCATCTACGATAATAGCCTTGCTGAACAGATCAGGATAACGGGCAGCCAGCGTCATTACCATACCGCCGCCGAGGCTATGCCCGATGAGTACCGGGTGATCCAGTTTGTTTTTACGTACAAAGGCCGCTACTTCATTGGCCCAGTTGTCAATATTGGGCGCCGCTTCAGCAGGAGCGCCGGCATAACCAGGCATAGTTAATATGTAGCTGGTGTATTGATTGCCGAGAGCGGCGGCTGTGCCGTCAAATACATCGCCGCTGCAGGTAAAGCCAGGGATGAGTATTACCGCCTGTTTACCTTTTCCAACAGTTTTTACCTGGAAGCCAGGTTGTGCGGTTTGTGCAAATACATTCAGGCAAAGTGCAGCGAGTGCGAATATCAGGAAGAGAACGAATAATTTTTTCATGGGTGTTTGTTTTAAAATTTCCTTTTAGATACGCGACGTTTCAAAATGTTACACTGTATCGGAAGAAATTTTAAAATTTTTTTAAGACCCTGAAAATCAATTACTCACTCCTCAAACTATTGATCGGGTTCGCCAGTGCCGCCTTTACCGCCTGCAAACTCACCGTTAATAAAGTAATTACAATAGCCCCGAACGCCGTCGCTGCAAATATCCACCAGTGTATATCCACCCGGTAGGCAAAGCCTTGCAGCCATTGCCGCATCAGGTACCAGGCCACAGGGATGGATAAAAGGAAGGCCAGCAGCACCAGCTTCAGGAAGTCGGTAGAAAGCAGCGTGATAATACCGGATACGCTTGCGCCCATTACCTTGCGCACGCTTATCTCTTTGGCGCGCTTGCGGGCAGTATAGGTAGCCAGGCCAAACACGCCCATACAGGCTACGAAGATGGTTAGCCCGGCAAAGATGGCGAGCATGCGGCCGGTGTTGGTTTCCGATTGATAGGTATCAGCATAGTGCTGATCCAGGAAGGAGTAATTGAAGCTGATTTCTGTATGGAGCGACTTCCAACGGTTTTCCAAACTCGCCACCAGTTCCTTCGTATGGGAAGGATCATGTTTAATAATGAATATAGAACCCCATCCGGTGAGTTCCATCACCAAAGGAGAAATCGGCGTATGCAGGGATTTAAAATGGAAGTCCTTCACCACGCCTATCACCTGGTAAGTCTTATCGGCCGACCGGATGTCCATATGCCGGAAAGTTTTGCCAACGGCATGATCCCCCCAGCCCATAGCCTTCGCCGTCGCTTCATTGATCACCGCGGCAGCCGTATCTCCCCCAAACTCCGCAGAAAAGTTGCGGCCGGCAATCAGTTCCATACCCATTACTTTCAGATAGTTCTCATCCACATCATAACAAAGGGTCTTAATCTGCGCATCGGCGCTTTTTTCATAGATGAAGTAGTTATTGAAAAAGCTGGGGCCGGAGGGCAGGTAAGCGGATAAGCTCACGCCCGTAACGCGGGAGTCCTGCTGTAGCTGATGGCGTATGGCTTCGCGCTGGGAGTCCGTCAGCCGGTCCACCTGGTGCAGCAGCAATACGTTTTCCTTATCATAGCCCAGCTTCTTGTGCTGTATATACGACAACTGGTTATACACAATCGCCGTACTGATGATCAGCGTAATGGATATAAAAAACTGGAACACCACCAGCCCGCTCCTGATACGCGTCCCTTGTTTGCCGCCGGGCGTGAAGCTGCGTTTGAGCGCCGCCTCCGGCTTAAAGGACGCCAGGAAGAACGCGGGATAGCTCCCTGCGATAATACCCGTAACGATGGCAAACAAAATGATAGCCGGCGCCAGCCAGGGCGTGCTGAGCCAGTGCAGCTCTATCTTACGGCCTGCCAGGTTGTTGAAGGTCGGCAACAGGAGGAAGGCAAGCGTCACGGCAATGACAGTGGCAATCAGCGTCAGCGCAATGGATTCCAGCATAAACTGGATCACCAACCGGTTCCTCGCTGCGCCCAGTACCTTCCGCATGGCCACTTCCTTCACCCGGCCTACCGCGTTGGCCGTGCTCAGGTTCATGAAATTGATACAGGCAATGAGGAGCATAAAGATTACAATAGCCCCGAAAATGTAGATATAGCGGATGTCCCCCGCGGGAGAGAGGTCAAAGTTATAGTCGGAGTGCAGGTGGATGTCCGTCAGCTTTTGCAGCTTGAGGTCGAATTTATTACCCGCCGCTTTGAATTCGCTGAGTGTCATATGCATGTGCTGCTGCATCTGCGGGCCTACAAATTTATCCACCAGCGGCGGGAGCTTTGCTTCCAGTTTATGGTAGTCATATCCTTCCGGCAGCAACAGGTAAGTATAATACCCGGATGTCAGCCAGCTCTCAGAGCGGGCGTCCGCAACGGAACTCATGGATGCAAACAAATCAAACCGCATGTGCGTGTTGGAAGGTTGCTCCTTGTACACGCCCGTTACACGATAGTACTGGTTCTCGTCTTTAAAGAACAGCATTTTGCCTACCGGGTCCTCCTTGCCGAAATATTTTTGCGCGGTCCTGTCGGAAAGTATAACGGTAAAGGGTTCCGTCAGCGCCTGTTGTTTGTTGCCTGCCAGCAGCTGGAAGTCAAATATATTGAACAGGGATGGGTCGGCATATCCCATCATATACTCCTCAAACGTCCGGTTATTATAGCTGACGCGGGGTACGCCGGCAGTGCGGATACGTACCACGTCCTGTATTTCCGGGAAGGTACTTTTCAAAATGCCTGCCAGTGGGGGAAACACGTTGGCTTCCCGCATGGGCTCTCCTTTTACCTGCCCGCGCAGCACTACTCTTACAATACGGTCTGATTTTTCATTGAAGCGGTCGTAGCTGAGCTCATAACTGATGTACAGGGAAATAACCAGGCAGGTGGCTATTCCTATAGCCAACCCCGTTATATTGATCGCGGAAAACGCCTTGTTTTTCCAGAGGTTGCGGAGCGCTATTTTCAGGTAATTACGTATCATGGTTGTGCTGGGCTCAAAGCAGATGCCGCATAACAGCGTTATTGATTTTCAGGGAGATGTAAATGCGTCATCTGCCTTAAGTGTCCGTTTTTGGAACATGATCGTCCGAAAGCAGACGTTCCGTATAAAGATAGGGATGTATTAATTTTGCAACAAACAGCAAATGCATGAAGATATACCAGCAGGGCGTAAGGTTGAGGCCAAGAAGCAGGGGATTCCATTTGATCACCGGCGAGGTGTTGCAGGCCATCCCGCAGCTGTCCCGCATTAAAACGGGGATGTTACAGGTTTTTATACAGCATACTTCAGCGGGGCTTACCATCAATGAAAATGCGGATCCTACGGTGCGTGCCGACTTTGAAATGTGGTTTAACAAGGCAGTTCCGGAAAATGATCCTGACTACGAGCATGATTACGAAGGGCCGGATGATATGCCTGCGCACATCAAAGCTTCGTTGCTGGGCGCTTCCGTAATGATACCGGTACACAATGGCAGGCTGGCACTGGGTACCTGGCAGGGTATATATTTATGTGAACACAGGAACGATGGCGGTTCCCGGAGTTTAGTCCTCACCGTATGGGGCGAGGAGTAGTTGGTTAATTCCCCGCCTGTTGAAGACTGGCCTTGTAAGCCTGCAGCAGGATGATCAATCCCGGGGCGGACAGCTGCATGATATCCCTCAGGCTCTTCAGGGCTCTTGCGGAGAGCTTGTAGGCGCCTTTTACGGAGATGCCCATGATTTCCCCGATCTGGTCATAATCCAGTTCCTCGAAATAGCGGAGGTAAATAATTTCTTTCTGCCGGCTGTTGAGCTGGTTGAGCGCGGCTATAATCTGTTTGTGCTGCTGTTGCTGGCTTTCCTTGTTAATATAGGTTTGCTCGTAGGAGAAGTTCGCAAGGAAATCGTGTTCTTCCTGGTCGAATGCCACGAGCGTCACGTTGCGCCGGGGCCGGAGCCGATTGTACAACGTACTGCGGAGCGCCACAAAGAGGTAAGGGCGCAGGTCCACCTTATTGCTGAGATTATGCCGGTTGGTCCAGAGTTTAATAAACAGTTCCTGGATGGTATCTTTCACGAGTTCTTCGTGCTGGTGCAGGCGCATGGCATACTCGTATAACCGGTTGAAATACCGGTCGTAGATTGCTGCAAAAGCCAATTCGTTGTTATGCTGTAGTGCTTCCCAGAGCGCCGTATCAGATGCTGATGAAAGATCCATGTCCCAACTTCTCGCCTTAAAAATACAAAAAATAGTGTAGCCGTTGGTGAAGGCTGTTAGTAACCGTCCGTGGAGGATCAGATATAAGGATATTAATACGGATGTAAAAGTATAAAAACAATTGGGTTAAAAATTCATTTAAGAAAAATTAAAAAATTTAAAAAAAAGTGGGGTGTTTTGCAAAATCCTTGTGTTCTGTTTAAGGCAAGGGGTTACTTCCTCCATGCGACCTGAAATTGTGGTACTAACGATTGTTGGGAATTGAAAAGCAGAGATTACCATTTATATACCAAAGAAGACTTCCTGGAAGACGCGTTCTTCGTGGAGTGGGTGCGTTATGCCCGGCCGGAAGCTACGGCGTTTTGGGAAGCCTGGGAGGCCGCAGGGCATGGGAATGTAGCGGACATGCGGTATGCCAGGCAGGTGCTGGAGGGTATTTATGGGTTGGAAAGATTTAAGCCCGCGGATGCAGTAAAGGCCGCGGTCTGGGAAAATATTCACGCTGCCGTGTTCCATGGCTCCGTGGCCGCCCGTAGGCCATCCCTTCGATGGTTACGGTACGCAGCGGCGGCTGTAATACTGCCGGCAGCCCTCATAGGTGGATATTATTTGTTTGGTAACAGGGAGAAGAAATATACCACCGGAAACGGGGAACACCTGGTGGTGACCTTGCCGGATTCCTCCATCGTTACCATGAATGCCAATACGACGATCACCTACCGCAGGTGGAGTCAGCAAAAAAGAGAGGTCTGGCTGAGCGGGGAAGCGATATTTGAAGTAAAGCCCGCTGTTAAATACCTGGCAGCGCCGTTTACCGTGCATGCCGGCGAGATAGATGTAGAAGTATTAGGAACAGTTTTTAATATAAAGTACAGGAGAAACAAGGCAGAAGTATTTCTGCAAAGTGGTAAGGTAAGAGTCACCGAGCTGCAAAAACATACAGCTGTAGTATTGAGTCCTGATCAAAAAGCCAACTATGAGTCGGACAGGCTGCAGGTGGTTACCGTTCCTGCCAATAGCGCCCAAACAATGGCCTGGCGGGAAAATAAAATGGAGCTTACCATGACTTCTGTAAAAGAGATAATTGAAACATTGCAGGATCAATTTGGCTATACCATCGTACTGCAGGACTCATCCATTGCCAACAAAACCATCGAAGGAACTTTAAGGTTACAAAACATCAACAGTGTCATGTTTGAATTGTCGGCCATCCTGAATGTTACCATCGAAAAGCATAACGATACGCTGACGTTTAAGAACAACGGTCCGCGGGGCTATTAAACTTACTATTTTTTAAAAACCAAGATCAATGGGGATTTGTACCAGACAAAGCCTGAGGGGCTGCTTGTACCTATGCGTACTTTTACTCACCTTCAACTATGCCGGCGCGCAGCGCAGGGACGGCAGCATCGCCGTTAAAGAGGCATTGGCGGAGGTAACGAAAATTTACGGAACTACCTTCATGTACGAAGGGGCGCTCGTGAATGGTAAAACTACTACGGTAGATGTTAAAGCACAGCGCAGTAAGCCGGTGGAAGAAGTGTTGAAAAGCATCCTGTATCCGAATAACCTGTTGTTTTTGTATGTGGACAAGAATCACTATACAATCGTAGCAAAGCAGAGCAGGGAAGGTATTGCGGCGCAGCAGGCCGCTGCCGCACAGGCCCGGCAAGCGTTGCAGCAGCTTCCTGCCAACAGGGTATATGGAACAGTAATCGATGATTCCAACAATCCTATCCCTGGCGCTATTGTAATGGCAGCCGGCAGTAAGTTCTACACCGGCACCAATGGAGATGGGAAGTTCGCCTTCTCACTGCCCGACAGTATTCAATCCGTCACCGTTACCTTTCCCGGTATGGATAAGGCCACGGTACCGGTGGTGGTGGGGCAGGCCATGACGATCATGCTTAAAACGAAAGTCCTGAACGAGGTAGTGGTGACCGGTTATCAGACCATCAGCCGGGAGCGCGCTACCGGTTCATTTGCCACCGTTAAGGCGGCAGACCTGGACAAACGCCGTATCTCCTCCCTGAACCAGGTGCTGGAAGGCAACCTGCCGGGCGTAATGGTGTATAAGGATAAGATTCAGGTGCGTGGTCAGTCCACTTTTGAAACCAGGGGCGCCAACCCGCTATACGTGATAGACGGTTTCCCCGTTGAAAATAGTTATATCGACGCTAATGGCTGGGTGGTAGACCAAACGCCGAATATCAACCCGGAGGATATTGAAAGCATCACTGTATTGAAAGATGCGGCCGCAGCCTCTATTTACGGGGCCCGCGCAGCAAACGGGGTAATCGTCATCACCACCAAAAAAGCGAAGAAGGGTAAAACCAATGTCAACTTCAGCGCTGATTATGCCGTAACGCCCAAGTGGGACCTGAGTTACCGCAAGCGTGCCAGCTCAGCAGAGTTGGTTGATCTGACAACCTATTACTTTGATCATAACCCGCTCTTTGTTTCCAATCCAATTGGTACAGCCGCTACAATCAGGGAAGCCGCCGGTTACAATAACCCTGCTATGGAATTGTTGCTGCAGGTGGCGGAAGGCAAGATAACACGGGCTGAAGCGGATGCCCGGCTGGAAGTATTGAAAGGCGTGAACCAGTATAACCAGCAGATTTTGGACAAGCTGGTTCGCCCAAAACAAAACCAGCAATTCAATATTTCCATCGGTAAAGCAAGCGAATCCAATATCTTCAATTTATCCGCTACTTTCCGGAATGACCAGGCATACAACATCAAAGAGAATAACAAGTATTTCGGCATCAACATGCGGAACTCCACGCAGATATCCAAATGGTTGACAGCAGATGTTGGCATGTACCTGAACTTCTCCGATGGCGTTTCTCCTGATAACAGTACAGGGTTTAATTCCACCGCTTCCAGTTGGTTTGATTATCTCATGCCATATGAATCCGCACTGGATGCAAATGGCAACCTGACTGTGCTGCGCAATAAGGAATCAAAAGCTACACAGGATATTATTAAAAATAACGGCCTGTTCGACCTCAGTGTGAACCCTGCGGATGAAGTAGGGTACAACCTGCAAAAGAATAAAGGCGTCGATCTGCGTACCAACATCCGCCTGAATGCCAAAATTACGAAGTGGCTGAACTACGATGTAATGTTCCAGTATGAGCGCAATAGCGACAAAACGGAGCAGTTCATGGATCAGAACTCCCGCTACATGCGTGGCTTCCTCAATTCATTCTCCTATAAAGACGCTGCCGGCAACCTGAAATTCAAAGTGCCGGCCGGCAACAGCCTCCGTAGCGCGACGGGCACTACCCGCGCCTACACCTTCCGGCAACAGCTGAATTTCAACCATACCTTCCACCGTAAACATGAGTTGGTAGGTTTGCTGGGTTCTGAGGTACGTGAATCAAAAATCAACCGGGATTATTTTGCCCTCTTTGGATACGACTGGCAAACCATGTCGTCCATGCCTGTAAACGTGGATGATGTTAAGAATGGTTTCATCGGCTTGAACGGTGTAAGGGGCCAGCTGAGCGCTTCTGATTTGGGTAGGGTGAGGGAAGTGATCAACCGCTTTGTATCCCTCTACGGAAACGCAGCATATACCTACAATGAGAAATACATGATCTCGGGTAGCGCCCGTATGGATTTATCCAATCTCTTCGGAACCAATCCAAGGTACCAGTATCGTCCTTTATGGTCGGCCGGTGCCGGCTGGATCATGTCCCGCGAGGAATTTATGTCAGGCCTTTCCTGGCTGGATATGCTGAAGCTCCGCGCCTCCTATGGAGTGAACGGGAACGTATCCAAAGAGGCGAGTCCTTACATGGTGGCCAATTACAGCGCCAGCAACCAAACCGGTAACCTGACAGGCAGCATTGGCGCGCCGCCAAATCCTAACCTCCGCTGGGAAAAAACGGCTACCACCAATGTCGGTTTCGACTTTGCCACATTGAGTAACCGCCTTTCCGGTACCATGGATTTCTATATCAGGAACAGTACGGACCTCCTGGCCGGCGTCACCCTGGACCCTGCGCTCGGATTCTCCAGTTCCAAAGTGAATAATGGCGGTATGCGGAACAGCGGTGTGGAATTATCCGTCCGTGGCAACGTCCTGCGCCGCAGGGGCTTCAGCTGGGATATTACGGTAAACAGCGCTTATAACAAGAATAAGGTAACGAAGGTAGACTACAGTCCTAAACTGGTTTCCGAGCTGATTCCGAATGCGGCTAACTACTACCTGCAGGGCGATCCGTTCTACAGTATCTACAGCTACCGTTATGCCGGCGTGAATGAAAAAGGAAATGCAATGATTTACGGCCTGGATGGTAAGCCGACGGATGGGTTGATAACGGACCCCCGGGTGCTGACCTACAGCGGTACTTATCTGCCGCGCTATACCGGAGCAATTATCAATAACCTGAGTTATAAACAATTCCAGTTCTCCTTCATGCTGGTGTACAATGCCGGTCATATCATGCGCTTTGAGTTGCCTACCATGAACGGAGGTTATCCTTCCGGCGTGTACATGGAAGGTATTATGAATGCCTGGAAACAGCCGGGCGACGAGCTGGTGACAGATATTCCGAAGCTCTCCTTTGATTACGATAAAACAGTATTGTCCCAAAGCAGGAGCTATTACATGTACTCGGAAAAATCTATCGCCAACGCCAGCTTTATCAAGGCCAGAAACCTCTCCCTGAGCTATAACCTGCCGCAGGATTGGCTGAAGCGCCTGAAGGTAGCCAACGCGCGTGTACGCTTCCAGGCGGATAACCTGTTCTACATCGGCTTTAACGGCCAGGGAATTGATCCGGAGGCGGCGTCTATCTCCAATGGCTCCATCTCCAGGGGATTACCGATCATGCCTACTTATAACTTTGGTATCAACCTTTCAATTTAGTACTGATGAAAAAATTAATAACTATCATATTTTGTGGTGCAACGCTGATAGGTGCTTCCAGTTGTAATAAATACCTGGAGATTGTGCCGAGAGGGGATAAGGTTCCTCAAACCCTGGCGGATTACCGGGGATTGATTGAGCATAGCGATGCCCATGTGATCGACTACTCCGTACATGCAACACTCGTCAACGATTGGAGGCTGTTACCTGCTTCCCAAACAGCGGTGAACCTCACCACGGTGAATTATAACTGGCAGGAAAACGTGGACAGGACGCAGTTTATACAAACGGATGCGGGATATTCATCTGCCTATAAAAATATCTTTATCACCAATGTGGTGATCAATAATGTGCCTGGCGCCACCACCGGTACGGATGCGGAAAAGGCGGCGCTGATTGCGCAAGCCAAAGTGGCCCGGGCGATCAACTATTTCTACCTCATCACTACCTACGCCAAAACGTATGATGCTAAAACAGCAGCCACGGATCCGGGCGTCATCATCAATGTGGCGGAAGAAATGGAGCAAAAACTCTCCCAGTCCACCGTACAGCAGGTCTATGATTTCATGATCAAAGATTTGACGGAAGCAATACCGGCCTTGCCAGATATGGGCGCCAACCCGATGATGGCAGGCAAGGGCGCCGCATACGCTATGCTCATGCGCATCTACCTCTTCCAGCAGAAGTACCGGGAAGCGGAAGAGATGGCGGACAAAGCGCTGGCCATGAACAACAGGCTGTTTGATTACGTGAAGTATTACAACGATAACAAAACGGCGGCAGATGGTACCTCCCCTTCGCTGGGCCTCGCCAAGTATGAGTTCAACAACCCGGAGAACTATTACTTTAATTACGGCGGCAGCATCGTCAAGAACCAGGGCTTCTATGCCTCCCTGCTGCTGCCTTCCGACAGTGCTGATTACGAGCCGGGAGATGCCCGCTTTAAGATCAACTTCGTAGGTCGTGTACTCTCCAATATGCGGGTGTTTACACAGCGCCGCATGGATGATGTGAACAGCGGCGGTATCCGCACCCCGGAAGTTTACTACGCTAAAGCGGAATGCCTGGCGAGAGCGGGTAAGTATGCCGAGGCCATGGAAACGCTGAACACCGTGCGCCGCAAACGCATCATTACCTCCTTCTATAAAGACCTGACAGCAGCCACGGAAGCGGAGGCGATTGCCCTGATCCGCCGGGAGTCCCGTGCAGAGTACCGCGGATACGGTAACAACTACCTGGACATCCGTCGATTCAACAATGATCCGGTGTATAAAGCTACGATTACAAAGGTGGAGGGAACGGCTACGTATTCGATCGGTCCGGATTCGCACCTGTGGATATTACCATTCTCCCAGACTTCTATTGCTTATGGTGAGGGAAGGCTGGTGCAGAATAGTCATTAAGAGTTTGTCTTAACAAATGCCAACTATTGAGAAGCAGAGAGGGGAGCCGGGAGGCTCCCCTTTATTTGTTGAATACAGTTCTAATCACCAGCACAGGACGTTTTAAATAATACAGCTCTTTTGGGTGATAAACTCCGTAAATTGGTATATATTATAAAATCATGCCCAAAATCCCGGAAAAAGACTTATTAATCCTGCTCAAACAAGGCAACAGTAAAGCCTATACGTACTTATATGACCAGTGCTTTCCTGCTATCTCCCGTTATATCCGCCAGAATAGCGGAAACATGCAGGATGCCGGGGATATATTCCAGGAGGCGGTATTAATACTGTTGGAAAAGCTGCGCTCATCGGATTTTGTACTCACCGCTTCCATGAGCACCTACCTGTTTGCCATTGCGAGGAACCTTTGGCTAAAACAACTCCGGGAAAATAAGTACCGGCTGGCCTCAGCGGAGCTCCCCGAGTTGCCGGAGGAGCAGGAACAGGAAAGTCCGTACCTCCATCATCTCCCTGGCTGGCTGGGGAAAATTACCAGCTATTGCCAGCAGTTACTAACAGCGATATTCTTTAAGAACACCCCTATCAATACGCTCATGCACAAGATGGGTTGGAAAAATAAGCATACCGCAGCGCAGCAGCGTTATAAGTGCCTCATGCAGATTAAAAATATCTCAGCAAAAGAAAGTTTGAAATGGGGTGATTAGAGAGATGCTTTTGGTATCAATGGATAAACCAAAGGCTATGAAAGAAAATCACTGTGCCGTATCACCGGCAGCGCAAGGCAGCAAACCAGGGAAGGCAAATAGTCTGCTGAAATTCGGCGGATGCCCTTTATGTATCATGGCAGCTATCTGCCAGCGGTTAGGGAAGCTTTGCAGCATATGTCTGGTAAAATGCGGATTGCGTAAACAACGCTGAATCAATGTCACAGGGGCTGGCCCTGTGACATTGCAGGAACGCTTATCAAACGCAGTCAATAGTCAGCTTGCAGCCAGGGCAGGTAGTTTGGTCAGCAGAAGTTAAACAGATTTTGTTTTGCTGTTTGGGTGCAGTTAGGTTAGCAACTTTAATTTTGGTTAACTGCAACTTTTTGGGATTGGTGTGCTGTTTCATGTGAATAGCATTTTTATTTTGTCCTCTCCTGTCTTTAGCCGGGGGCAATGCCATGGAGTGGTTGTTCAGCATATGGGGGTGTAATTACAGGCCTTGGGTTAAATGCATGAAATTAAGGCAGCGGGGTGTGGCAGGATTGCAGTGGTGATTTAAGGCATTTGCAGCCTGGCAGTACGCCTGCTCCGTAACTGGCTTGCCAAAGCCGGGGTTCGATCGCCTTTGTTGCTTAGGGCTCCCTCCCCGTTGCCCGGCGATCATGGAAAGTTTATATTTGTTCGGCCGGCCGCGCCAACTGTAAAGTGGGGAAGTTTGTGGTTCAGCGCCAGGCCTGGCGCCTTTTTGTTGCAGATGTGAAAAAAAACCAGCAGCTTTGCCCCTTATTCGGAGAAGGGCTAACCGGAACAACGGTACGCTAATTGCTGAATACGAACCTATATTGAACTAAAAACAACCAACACAATGGCCTCGGGCATATTTGCAGTCCTTGATGATATTACTGCATTACTGGATGACGTTTCTGTAACAGCTAAAGTAGCTACGCGCAAAACAGCGGGCATTCTCGGCGATGACCTCGCTGTAAATGCCGAAAAGGCTACCGGCTTCCTTTCCTCACGTGAGCTGCCGGTTCTATGGGCAATTACAAAAGGGTCTTTTCTTAACAAACTGATCATTATCCCCATTGCATTACTCCTCAACGTATTTTTTCCGCTGGCAATCAAAATCGCGCTGATATTGGGCGGGCTTTACCTGGCCTACGAAGGCGTGGAAAAAATCATTGAGTACCTGTTTCACCGCGGGGAGGAAAAAACGCATGAAAAAGCCGCTGAAGTACAGGAAAATGACCCGGCTGCTGAAAAAACTAAAGTGAAATCAGCGATTACAACGGACTTTATCCTGTCGATAGAAATCGTAATTATCGCGCTGGGATCCGTGCTGGATAAGCCATTGCCTACACAAATACTCACCGTATCGATCGTGGCCGTGCTGGCGACCATCGGCGTTTATGGCATCGTGGCCCTGATTGTAAGGATGGATGATGCCGGCTATAAGCTGATCCGCCGCTATGGTAATAAAGGATTTCTTGCCACCATCGGCATTATGCTGGTGAAGGCCCTCCCGCTCATTATCAGATTGCTGGCTGTGGTAGGCACATTTGCGCTCATTCTTGTATCAGGTGGGATATTCCTGCATAATATAGATTACTTCCATCATTTTCTGCCGAATGTGGCAGGTTTCCTGAAAGAGTTCGGATTGGGGCTGGCAGCAGGCTTGGCAATGGTGGTATTGATGACGCTGGGGAAGTGGGTGGTAAAGTTATTTAAGAAGTAAAAAAGAATCCCTGCCGGAAATTTACCTGGCAGGGATTTATGCTTTTAGCTGCACTAAGCTAAACCTAAACGGATCGCCTGTTCAACAGGTGGATATACAGCCTTAGTATCCAATACTTCCAATTCACCTTTTAACAGCAAAGGCGGTTGAGCCATGAATTTAGGATTACTCCCGTTATGTGCCTGACCGGAATGCACCAGGAACGGATGGCACAAATAAATCGTCCCCGCTTTACCAGTCGCATATACTTCTTTCCTTTCCGGCAGGCCGCCCAGTCTGCCTGCGAGCTCTATAAATGAAAGACCTGCATCGCCCTCTTTGGATAAAACCTTTGCAACATCAATATGAGAGCCCTCATAAATTACCGTAGGCGCATCATTTTCACTAACGTCCGAATACAATACGAGCATTAACAACGCCCGGCCCCTTGATTTAATATTGACCCGCCACTCAAAGTAATTACCATGTTCATCTCCCGGGAAGCTTGCATCTACGTGTTTGCCTGTATCATCAGGCTGCCTGGCAGCCGGGAACCTGACAGGAAACGTTCCTACATTCCGGCAGGGTATCCATCTGTCTTTACCAATCAACTGGTCAAAAATTAAGTGCAGTTTGTTGCTGTTCAGGGAGTCAACAAAAGGTTGCTGAGCATACATCCCCAATCGTACGACAGGTTCCGTCCAGCTGGTGGGATCAAACCTGTCAAAAGGCAGGTCATTCCAGAGAATATCTACAGCTGCATCCGCAATTGCTTTCGGGAATGCATTTTCAATGCGAACAAAACCACTATGAATGAACTGCTGAATTTCCTTTTTACTTAATATTTCTGACATATATTTTCAGATTAAAAACTACTACATGCAGCAACAGTTGCCTGTTGGCCGTTTAGTTTGGGTTATAAGATTTGAAGAATACAAAAACACGCCATGAGGGAAGGCCACAGCGTATAGCTTAAGAACTAAGCCAGGAAAAGGATTTATAACATTACAGTCATTCTCATAGGGTAAATGTAAAAAAAATCGTCAATTTTTTGCTCCCTCCAATGCTCACCTTCTTCTCTTTCTTGGGGAATTGCCATCCGATTGATCAGAGAAATGACTTCTCATGCGACCAACGAGAGCGGGGAGAGCGCGTTTTGCGGAGCAAAAACACCGCTCGCTAACGGAGCGAAGCCCGTTCCGATTCCGCGGCCGGGTGGCCGGCCACCCGGTCAATCTTCGCGGCCCGGTAGCTGGCTGCCGGACCTATCTTTACGTACAGGTGGCAAGGCCACCTGTACGATCTCCGCGGGCAAGGTGTTCCGGCACCTTGCCCGATCTTCGCAGCAGATAGCCAGTTGTAAGGGCATTTGATGATGAGATTGACGATGTCCTTCAATCGGCCAGATGTACGGTTGTAATACAACCGCTACCAGACTGCCCCCTCCAAAGTCGGGTGGCTGTGCGTGAATGGAGTGCTGGTGAAAGGAAAAAATATTAAAAGTGTGGAAACAAGCCCGCCGCAGGCGAAACCTGGGTTATACGTCTACCACTCTTGCCCCAATTCCGGCCCATTTCCGAACAACCGTTGCCGCAATGTCCGTATGTTGTTGTCATGATCAACGTATCCTGGAAAAACCCTTGAAAGACATTGACAAGTTTTACATTGCTTGGCATTTATTTAAACAAAGCGCAATTTTTTATGTTACAGCTGGTGTCCTGGAAGTCGCTGGAGCAATACTATTAATAATAAACAGGACTGCATTGCTTGGTGCCTTGTTCCTTCTGCCGGTCTTGGGGCAGATATTTTTGGTTGACCTTGCATTTACTACTAACCAATTTGGTTCCGCTTTGGTCGTAAGGCTTTTGAGAATGCTGCTCGCCGACCTGACGATTATTGTCTACTATAGAGAAGTTATCATCAAAATTTGGCATCTGTTATATCAACAGGTAGCAACAACTTTCAGGTACAAGTATTGGATTTACATTCTGCTGCCATTAATAGGATTTGCCACAGATTTTCTCCTGGCTATAGTCCTTTACCCGCTTAGGCTTATAGTTGACCTGATAATAAGAAAATAGGAGAGTTATAGATACCAGGCTTGCCATTTTTACAACGCCGGCGGTTAAGCCAGAAAAGGATAGAGAAACTTTGATGCCCTTTCTCCATAAAAACACATTTTTTGTTAACCAATCTTGTTTCAACTTCACTTGTCTTGACACCTCCAGGGGATTGGTCAAACTCAATCCAGATCAGCACTTCGGGTCGATTCGGTTAGCAAATATACAACGCACATCTGCTAACCGTATTGCTCACCTTTTTATTTGAATCTTTCTGCATCTAATTGCATCAAAAAAAATAAAGAAGCCCGTGTAAACACTGGATTTACGCGGGCTTCTTTACTTTCTTCGTTCTTATCTGAACTTTCAATTGTGACCCTGTAGGGACTCGAACCCTAGACCCGCTGATTAAGAGTCAGCTGCTCTACCAACTGAGCTACAGAGTCTTGTCATCTGTTAAATTCCGGATTCCAAATTTAACGGTTTCTCTGACAATATTAATCCTTAAATTAATTAAATTTGAAAGGATAGTTAATATCGTTAACTCAAGATAAAATTGTAGTCCAATGCAAGAAGCGTATATAGTTGCCGGTTACCGCACCGCGGTAGGCAAATCCAAGAGAGGAGGTTTCCGCTTTTACAGGCCCGATGATCTGGCAGTTGATGTGATTACAGGCTTACTCAAGTCTGTTCCCCAACTCGATCCCAAACAGGTCGATGACCTGATCGTTGGTAATGCCGTACCGGAAGCAGAACAGGGGTTGCAGATAGGACGGATGATATCTGTGAGAGCCCTCGGGATCGAAGTACCGGGCATGACGGTTAACCGCTATTGCGCATCAGGACTGGAAACCATCGCCATCGCCACCGCAAAGATCCAATCCGGCATGGCCGACTGCATCATCGCCGGCGGTACCGAAAGTATGAGCCTGGTGCCCGTAGCAGGATGGAAAACCGTGCCCAACTACACCGTAGCCAAATCCAACCCGGATTATTATATAGGCATGGGTCTTACCGCCGAAGCCGTTGCAAAGGAATTTAAGGTGAGCCGGGAAGATCAGGACCTGTTCTCCTACAACTCCCACCAAAAAGCCTTAAACGCCATTAAAAACGGCTATTTCAAGGAAGGTATCCTCCCCATAGAAGTAAATGAGGTATATGTTGACGCCAAAGGCAAAAAAGCCAGCCGCTCCTATACAGTAGATACGGACGAAGGTCCGCGTGCTGATACCAGCCTCGACGCCCTCGCCAAACTCAAACCGGTATTCGCCGCAGGCGGCTCCGTTACCGCCGGCAACTCCTCCCAAACGTCCGATGGCGCCGCCTTCGTGATCGTCATGAGTGAGAAAATGGTGAATAAACTGAACCTCAAGCCCATCGGCCGCCTCGTATCCTGCGTTTCCGCAGGGGTACACCCCCGTATCATGGGCATAGGCCCCGTGGCCGCCGTGCCTAAAGCACTGGAAAAAGCAGGCAAGTCGCTCAACGATATCGACCTCGTCGAACTCAATGAAGCATTCGCCTCCCAGTCCCTCGCCGTTATCCGCGAACTGGGCATAAACCCGGATATCGTTAATATCAACGGCGGCGCCATCGCCCTAGGCCACCCGCTGGGCTGCACCGGCGCTAAACTCACCGTGCAGATCCTCGGAGATATGAAACGCCTCAATAAGAAATATGGTATCGTGACCGCCTGCGTAGGAGGTGGACAAGGTATCGCCGGCGTCATTGAAAATCTCCACTAAAAAAATAAAAATATTTATAGTAACGGGCCCGCAACAACTGCGGGCTCGTTTTTTATTGTCTATTATCACTCAATATCTTAGAGTTTTTTCTATATAGTATAGGAATGCATATGATAGATTAATTCGTAATATTTTAATCTACTTGAATTAAACTTTTTACTAATTTACCGTCCGATTAAGCACAATTGCTATCAACCATATCGTTTATTATGGATCGCAGACAATTCCTTACCCTATCGCCTGCACGTAGTGCCATTGCCCCAAAAGCAGCCCGTACTACTACCGGCATAGCTCCTTATTCCGGCCCATGGGGCAAACAACAAATTCTCCACCTCCTGAAACGGACCATGTTCGGCGTTTCGCCGGCAGACCTGGCAGCATTCAGCAGCATGAATATGCAACAGGCCGTGGATACCCTGCTCACCGTACAGCCGGACCCACAGCCGCCCGTGAATAATTATGGAACCGACTCCACCGGCGTCCCCATCGGCGCCACCTGGGTAAGAGCCCCCAAAGGCGATGTCGATACCGAAAACGATAGAATTACCTCTTATAAATCCTGGTGGATCGGGCAACTGATCAACCAACCCAGAAGCATACACGATAAAATGGTAGTCTTCTGGCACAACCACTTCGTTACGGAAACCATTACTGTGCAGGATAGCCGGTACCTCTACCAAAACTACCTGACCATGCACCGGCACGCGCTGGGGAACTTCAAAGCGCTTACCAAAGCCATCACCCTCGACCCGGCCATGCTCGTGTACCTCAATGGTTACCTCAACTCCAAAGGCGCCGCAGACGAAAACTATGCGCGCGAGCTGCACGAACTCTTTACCGTCGGAAAAGGACCGGACTCCAAATACACGGAAGACGACGTGAAAGCCACCGCCCGCGTACTCACCGGCTTCCGTATCGATGACGCCAACATTACCAGCACTTTCAATACCACCCAGCACGATATCGAGAACAAACAGTTCTCCGCGTTCTATTCCAATAAAGTCATCTCCGGCAAAACCGGCCCCGCCGGCGCTACCGAGCTGGACGACCTCCTCAACATTATTTTCGCGCAGCCGGAAGTGGCTAAGTTCATCTGCCGCAAACTCTACCGGTTCTTCGTTTACTACGAAATAGACGCCGCTACGGAACAAAACGTGATCGCGCCCCTGGCGGATATCTTCCGCTCCAGTGGCTACGACATCAAAACCACGCTCAACGCACTGTTTACAAGCGAACATTTCTTCGACCCGCTGAACTATGCCTGCCTGATCAAATCGCCGGTAGACTTCTGCGTGGGCGTATTCCGTGAGTTCAACGTGCAGTTCCCGGCCGACTATACCACCCGCTACGAATGCTGGAAAGTGATCCACAGCACGGCCGCCTATATGCTGCAAAACCTCGGCGATCCGCCGCTGGTAGCCGGCTGGGACGCCTACTACCAGGAACCGTCCTTCCATGAACTTTGGATCAATACCGATACGCTGCCCAAAAGGAATATGCTTACCGATGCCCTCATTAGCGACCGCGGCTTCAACTTCAATATGTTCATCGACCCGATGGCATTTGCCGCCCAGCTGCCCAATCCCGGCAACCCGGTAGCGCTCATCTCTGATTCACTGGATATATTATATCGTATAGGCGTGTCCGATAACCTGAAGACATTCCTGAAAGATACCATCCTGCTGACCGGCCAAACCCAGGATTACTACTGGACCAACGCCTGGCAGCTGTATGTATCCAATCCGAACGACATGCAGGCCCGGAGTGATGTTCATATCCGCCTCCAGGCGCTTTATAAATACATCATGGACCTGTCTGAATACCAATTATCCTGATCAGTTGATTTACCCTTATGAAAAGAAGAGATTTTCTTAAATATACCGCCCCCGCTACGGTGCTGCCTACACTGCTCGGTGGATTCTCCGTTAAAGCATTCGGCTCCACGCCCCTGCTGCAGGCACTCAGCGCCGCCGCCGATAATGACCACGTACTGGTCATGATCCAGCTCACCGGCGGTAACGATGGTCTCAACATGGTCATCCCGCTGGATAAATACGCCGCCTACCAGTCCGCACGTACCAACATCGCCATCCAGGAAGGAAAGGTCTTGCGACTCGAAGGCTATACCAAAGCGGGCTTACACCCCTCCATGACAGGTATCCAGAAATTATACAACGATGGTAAGGTAAGCATCATCCAAAGCGTGGGATACCCTTCTCCCAACTTCTCGCACTTCCGCGCTACGGATATATGGCTCACCGGCTCCGACTCCAACCAGGTGCTGACCACCGGCTGGGCCGGCCGCTACCTGGAAACGCAACACCCCGGCTTCCCGAACGGCTATCCCAACGCGGATAACCCTGATCCGCTGGCTGTACAGATAGGCTCTATCGTATCGCCGGCCTTCCAGGGTACGGACGCCAGTATGGGCATCGCCATCACCAGCGCCACCGACTTCTACAACCTGATAGACGGCGTGCTGGATCCGGTGCCTAACACCAAAGCCGGTAAGGAACTGGAATATATCCGCCTGATCGCCAAACAAACCAACAGTTACGAACAGGCCATTAAGAAAGCGGCCGCCAAGGTTACTTCCCAGGGCGATTACCCGGCTAATAACTACCTCGCGGCACAGCTGAAAATTGTAGCGCGACTGGTAGCCGGTGGCCTCAAAACAAGATTGTACATGGTGAGCACCGGCGGCTTTGACACCCATGCCAGCCAGGCCGAAGCCGGGGATACCTCCAAAGGCGCGCACGCCAAATTGCTGGGAGGCGTATCCGAAGCTATCAGCGCATTTATGGCCGATCTGCGTGGACTCAAAGCGAGCCGCCGCGTAGTAGGTATGACCTTCTCCGAATTCGGCCGCAGGATCAAATCCAACGGCAGTATGGGTACGGACCATGGCGCCGCCGCTCCGATGATCGTATTTGGCGATTACGTGATGCAGGGCGTACTGGGTAACACCCCTTCCATCCCGGATGCCAGCTCCGTAAACGATAACATCCCTATGCAGTACGATTTCAGGTCAGTCTACGCCTCCCTGCTGCAACAATGGTTCTGCGTAAAGCCGGATGAACTGCAGATGGTACTGCAGAAAGATTACCAGCAGCTGCCCCTTATCAGCGGCGTGGCCTGCGGCGTGATCACCGGCATCCCTGATATTACCCCGGATGAGGATAAACACCTTATTATCAACAGTCCCAATCCTTTTACGGACCGTACTACCATCACCTATATCACCGGTGCAGGCAACACCATGGTGCAGATTTTTGATACCATGGGTAGGTTGGTAAGCGTGCCTGTCAACAAAGTACACGCACCGGGTACCTATACCTTTACCTTCGATGCCAGCTATCTGCCTACCGGTATTTACTATGCCCGTTTCCAGAATGGCGCGGTACAGCAGGTAAGACCAATGCTTAAAGTGAGGTAAATCAATTACTTGGTTTAAATTTCGATTAATTTTTGTGCAACGTTGTTGCAAATAGGGGCGCTTTGCCTATCTTTGCCCCGTGTACAAAAAGTCGTGGCATCGGTTTCTTGCTATAATGCTGTTGGGAGTATTCACCTTGAATTCGCTCCCACGGGAATTTATACACGAATTTTCCCGCCATCACGATACGCACGATACCATTCACCCGGTAGGAGAGGTCACCATTTCCTCCCATCACCAGCATTGTGATTTCCTGCAAATAGGTATCGAACCCTATGAGGTATTTGTTACTTCATATATAGCGCCGGTTCAAACGGTGATTTGGGTATTTCAGGACCCCGCCTGCCCGGCGCCTGCGCATGCCGTTCACCGCAATCTCCCTCCCAGGGCTCCCCCGGTAATGCCTGTACTGTCAGCACCTGCCATTTCCTGATTCAACCTGTCAACAGACAGTAACTGCAGCACGGGCTTCGCCATGCTGCCTGCCGAGAAAACTGATCCCGCCCGGCGTGGATTTTCCTAACTGATTTATCATTTATTGATATGCAATACCTGCGTGTATTTATGACCCGCTTTTCGGTGATAACGCTGACCATGCTCGCGTTATACGCCTTTGCTTATGCCGATACGAAAGATGAACTGACGAATAACTCGCTCAGTGGAAAAATTACAGACAAAAATACCCATACCGCTTTGCCCGGCGCTACCATCTACCTGCCGGACCTGAAAGTAGGCGCCTCTGCGGATGCCAGCGGACAATACAGCATTAAGAATCTTCCCAAAGGAAAATTTTTGGTAGAGCTCCATTACATAGGCTATGCGGCCTATACGGAGGTGCTGACGATCGACGGGCCCACCAGCCACGATTTTGAACTCTCCGAAACGCTGATTGAAAAAAATGAAGTGGTAGTAACCGGGGTAAACCTGGCCACCTCCGCGAAAAGCAACCCGGTGCCTGTCAGCATCATCCGTAAGGATGACCTGGACCAGCATATTTCCACCAATATCATTGACGCGATCTCCAAAGTGCCCGGCGTAAGCCAGTTATCCACCGGACCTGCCATCAGCAAGCCTTTTATCCGTGGCCTCGGTTATAACCGCGTAGTGGTGGTAAGCGATGGCGTACGCCAGGAAGGCCAGCAATGGGGGGATGAACACGGGATCGAAATTGATGATTATAACGTCAGCAGGATTGAAGTCCTCAAAGGCCCCGCATCCCTGATGTACGGCTCGGATGCCCTCGCCGGTGTGGTAAATATTATTACCCCATCTCCTTTGCCTGTGGGGAGAATTAAAGGCAACGTGGAGGCCAACTATATGTCTAACAACGGTACCATGGCGTATCATGCTGATGTTGCCGGGAATCAGAACGGGCTAAGTTGGAGCGCTTACATTACTCAAAAACAAGCCCACGATTACAAAAATAAGTACGACGACTACGTATTCAACTCCCGCTATAACAACACGAACTACGGCGCCAGCATCGGTATCAATAAAAAATGGGGCTACTCTCACCTGACCTTCACTTCCTTCAATCAAAACCTCGGATTGGTGGAAGGCGAAAGAGATAGCGCAGGTGGTTTCATTAAATTGATCAATAACAATGGCGTGGCCGAAGAAACTTCGGCAACGGGCAGTGACAATAAGTCGTACAGTATGAACGTGCCGAAGCAAAAGATCTCCCACCAGAAAATTGTTTGGGACAATAGCCTGTACCTGGCCAACGGCGGCCGTCTGGCACTCACCCTGGGCTACCAGCTGAACCAGCGTAAAGAGTATGGGGACGTACTGGCGCCAAACGATCCGGAGTTATTCCTGGACCTGAAGACCTTCAACTACGGCTTCCGTTATTTCCTGCCTGAAATGAACGGATGGCAAACCACGGTCGGCGTAAACGGTATGCAGCAAACCAATGCCAATAAAGGAGAGGAATACCTGATCCCCGCATACGACCTGTTTGATATCG
Organism: Chitinophaga sp. CB10; assembly: GCA_001870995.2. Taxonomy (GTDB): domain Bacteria; phylum Bacteroidota; class Bacteroidia; order Chitinophagales; family Chitinophagaceae; genus Chitinophaga. The sequence continues at coordinate 397,517 of MLAV02000002.1, read as the reverse complement.
GTGGTTTTGCAGTAACCCGTAAATCCTTTGGTAAGCTGACCCTCTCCGGAGGCGCGCGCTTCGATAACCGCTCCCTTAATTCCAAAGCCCTCTTCCTGGATGAAGACGGCAAGCCGGCAGCCAGCGGCGATGCGCGTTTTACCGCGTTCAACAAAAACTTCAATAACGTTTCTGCCAGCGTAGGCCTTAGCTATGCCGCCAGCGACCGCGTGACGCTGAAAGCCAATGCGGCCAGGGGCTTCCGTGCGCCTAACATTGCAGAACTTTCTGCCAACGGCGTACACGAAGGCACCATTAAATACGAATACGGTAATACGGACCTGAAACCGGAAGTAAGTACACAGGCGGATATTGGGGTGGACTTTAATACCGAACATGTGAGCCTGACAGCGAACATTTTCTATAACCATATTAATAACTTCATCTATTCCCGCAAGCTGTTCAACCTCGCCGGTACGGATTCCATCCCGGCAACCAATAACGAAGAAGGATTTGCAGCCTTTAAATACCAGCAAACCACTGCTAACCTCTACGGAGGTGAGTTGATGCTGGATATCCATCCGCATCCGATTGACTGGCTGCATTTTGAAAATACGGTTTCTTACGTAAGGGGAGTGGCCGCTAACGGTACTGACTCTACGAAGTATTTGCCTAATATCCCTGCCGGGAGATGGTTATCTGAACTTAAAGGTAAGTTCAGGAAAATCGGCAGTGGCGTATTGCAAAATGCCTATGTGGGCGTGCAGATGGATATGAACTTTGCCCAGAACAATATCTTCAGCGCATACGAAACGGAAACCCCGACGGATGGTTTCACACTGCTTAATGCCGGCTTTGGCAGCGACTTCGTGAACAAAAAGAACCGGACATTATTTTCCCTGCATTTTGCGGTGAATAATATTACAGATGTGGCTTACCAGAGTAACCTGAGCAGGTTGAAATATGCCGATGTAAACCCGGTCACCGGGCGGGCCGGCGTGTTTAACATGGGACGAAACTTCAGTGTAAAACTGGCTATTCCAATCGACTTTAAATAAGGTTGTTCTCCCAAAAAATTCGCAAGCGGTTGCACCTTCTTTTTATAAGGTGCAACCGCTTGTTAAGTTTACTGAAAGAGAATATAATATATAATAAATATAAATATTTGTAAATCGGATTGTTAATTTGCGAGATAAGTAGTTATCTTTATTTCCGATTACAAGCTTAGAGAATATGAAATAAATGCTCATCCCTATTGAGTGAATGGAAAATGTAATCAAACCAAGATCTGTACGAACGATAGTATAATTTTTCACAACCAAAAAACTAGTTACAGCAATTCCAAGGAACAATGCCAAAATCAGCGTTAATCGTTACTTGCGTGCTTGTGTGAAATAAACTTTTGCTTGAATTTATTCACCCTTCGCCACTGTTTATCGTATATCGGTAAACTGTAACTACGCACTTTTTTTTATTTATCGCTTATGAATTGACGTATAACGTCAACGGATATACTTTTTTGCTTTTTGGAACCTGATCATAGGACAGGTCAGGGACTCCTATACCTTTTATTCAACCAATCTAAATTAAGCGCAAAGGAGAAAAATTCTATTCGCATGGGTCGCGTGTATGCTATTTGCAGTGTCGCTTTATGCCCAGAGAACAATCTCCGGGAGAGTGGTAGATACCGATGGGGCAATACTCCCCGGGGTTTCTGTCCAGATCAAAGGCACACAGCGCGGTAGTATCACGAATGTTAAAGGACAGTACACCGTTACCGTACCAGAGAACGCTAAAACCTTAATCTTCGCATCCATTGGTTTTGCAACACAGGAAATTCCTATCGGTAACGAATCAGTGATTGACGTGCGTATGAAAATGTCTGCACAGTCGCTCAGTGAAGTAGAAGTGAAAACCGGTTACTCTACCATTAAACGTAACCAATACGTGGGCGCCGCTACGGTACTCAGTAACAAACCAATGGACGCCACACCGGTGGGATCCTTGGATCAGGCCCTGCAGGGCCGCGTGCCAGGTTTACAGGCCACTTCAGGTTCCGGTCAGCCAGGCGCCAGCTCCAACGTTATTATGCGTGGGGTACAATCCATTGCCGGCGCTGGCGTACAACCACTGTACATACTGGACGGAGTGCCCATTTCTTCCGGCGATCTCGCTACCATCAACCCAAATGACCTGGAATCTATCACCGTATTGAAAGACGCGTCCGCTGCTGCCATGTATGGCGCGCGCGGCGGTGTAGGCGTGATCGTTATGACTTCCAGACGCGGTAAAGCAGGGGATAACCAATTCACTTTCCGCACGCAACTGGGTACCACAGCGCCTGCCAGCTGGAAGAACCTGAACCTGATGAATTCAGCAGAAATGCTGCAATACGAAGAAAGGAGCCAGTTCGCCAATACGCCGGGATGGAATTACTCCCCTAAAAATCCGGCTAACGCTAACCTTTCCGATGCGCAGAAAGCCAGGAACGCAGCTATTCTCGACAGTATCCGTAACATCGATATGAACTACGCGGATATCTTCTACCGCAAAGGATTTTCCCAAACCTACGAACTCAATGCCTCCGGCGGTACTGATAAATCAAGATACTTCTGGTCCGGCCAGGTGTTTGACCAAAAAGGTACCATCGAGGATTCCCGCCTAAGAAGATATGTTTCCCGCTTCAACATGGATCAGAATTTTGGGAAGCTGACCATGCGCCTGAATTCTACCATAGGTTATACCGTTGCTGATTATGCAGATGGCGAATACCTGGGTAACAACGCAAGAAACCCATTCCAGATCGTATGGAGGGCCAAAACATATGAAAACCCGTACAAGCCGGATGGTTCGCTGAACTTCGGTACCTCTACCACCATGGCGCCTAAGGCAATCGCGAATGCGTTGGAAGCAATTGATGCTACCACCTATCGCGAAAAGCAAATCAAGATCAACACGGGTTTAAACCTGGCATATAAAATCCTCCCATATCTGACAGCTGCCAACCAGATTGGCCTGGACGCTTCTTCCAACTTTGCACAGCGTTATATCAACGCCAACTCTTTCTATGGTTCTACCATGGTACAGCAGAAAGGTATGGATATAGAGTCCAACAGGAATATCGCCAACCTCATTAATACTTCCAGCCTCGTTTTTGCTAACAGCTACGGCAAACACGATATTGAAGCCGGCGCATATTTTGAAATCGTAAGAAACTGGCAGCAGGGTAACGGCTTTTACCTGTATGCACTGGATCCCCGTTTAACCATGACCGGCCAGGGCGCGGGTACGGTGGTGACCGGCGGCGCGGCGGCCATTGCACAGCAGGCTTCCAGCGCGAAAACCGGCTATGGTATCAGGTCTTACTTCGCCAACTTACGTTACACCTTTAACGATAAATACACCGTAAACGGTTTGATCAGAAGAGATGGTACTTCCAGGATTCTGAACCCGGATAACAAACAAATTACCACCTGGTCAGTAGGTGCTTCCTGGAATGCGATAAAAGAAGACTTCCTTGCCGGCAGTTCCGTCCTGAGCGATCTCCGTTTGAGAGCTTCCTATGGCCTGGTGCCTAATATCGGTAGTATCCAAACGACCAGCTTTACCATGTTTACGGTATCCCCATCCACCGGCCTGCTGCCTGTTACCAACTACATGGGAACCCAGTATGCTGGTTTCAACAGTCTCAGCACGCCATTCCTCGGTTCTCCTATTTCCGGTATCAGACCTACAGAGCCTGGAAATCCTGATCTGAAGATCGAGTTTATCAAAAAATTAAACGTAGGCTTTGACCTCGGATTGATTGATAACCGCATCAGGTTGAGTGCAGACTACTACCGTAACCTCACCGTGGATATGTTTGTAAGGCAGCCACTGTCCTACACTACAGGATTTTCGCAACTGGATATCAACGCAGGTAAAATGAGTAATCGTGGTTTGGAAATCGCCCTTTCCGGCGATGTGCTGAGAGACAGGGACTATACGCTGACTCTCGGATGGACGCACGCCATCAACGTGAATAACATTGAAGACCTCGGCCTCGTAGACGAGTACGTACTCGGTACTTACCTGATCAAAAAAGGCCTGCCATTCGGTTCCCATTACAGCCAGCACTACCTGGGCGCTGACCCAGCAACCGGTAAACCTACCTACGAAGGCGCGGATGGCAAACCTGTAACAGATGCCGGTAAAGCGCCGCAAATGGCGATTTTCGGTACCTATATGCCAAAACATGTAGGCGGCTTCACCCTGGATGCCCGTTACAAAGATTTCACCCTGAGCGCTTTATTCTCTTACCAGTTTGATGTGGTAAGAAGTAACAATACCTATAACTGGATTTCCAGAGGTACAGTAGGATACCAGTCCTCTGTAAACGGTGTGAAAGAACTGCTGACCGATACCTGGGAAAAACCCGGCGACCAGAAGAGATTCCAGTCCCCGCAATACGACAGGGGCTTTACTTCTTCTGACCTGATGGATGCCAAGTTCCTCCGCTTCAGATCGCTCCAGGTTGCTTACAATGTTCCTTCCATTAAATTCAAAGGCAACAAATTGATCAAAGGCGCGAAAATATATGCCCAAGGCTTTAACCTGGCTGTATGGAGCCCATGGATTGGACAAGATCCGGAAGATAACAACAACATCAGCCTGAACGAATATCCGAACCCGAAAATGTGGACCGCCGGCGTTGATATTACCTTCTAATCAAAAGGAATGCAGTCTTTCCATTAAAACCGATTTAAAATGAAATTGAGAAATATATTTTGCCTGTCACTGGTCATTGCTACTACCTTCAGTTGCAAGAAGGTGATTGACATTACAGAAACAGATATCGTAGGTGGCGACATCGCATATAAAACGGTAGATAACTGCGAATCCGGCGTAATAGGCGCCTACTCCGCACTTTCTACCAATATGGACATCCTGCTGAACGCAGTCATGTCCGACGAGGTGAAAACCGCAGAGTTTTACAACGCCGCCACCGTACATGAATGGCAGTTCAGCACCTCTGACGTAGTAATCAGGGATAACTTTACCGCTATTACCGGGAACGGTGTTATTGCCGACAGGGTGAACCGCGTACTGGCGGCATTACCGAAGGCGGATTCCACAAAACCTACCGACGGACCATTGCGCTTAAAGCTGCAGGGAGAGTGCCTCTTCTTACGTGCATGGGCGCACTTTGAGCTGTTCAGGTATTATTGCGATAACTATGGTACCGGCAAACCGGCCATGCCTTACATGGAAAAGCCTTCCCTGGCTCCACAGGCACGCATCGGCATGGAAGAGTATTTTAAAAAGCTGAATGCTGACCTGGCCGCCGCCAAATCTCTGGTGCCTAATAACCTGGACGACAGGAACCGCATCAACAGAGCAACCGTGAGCGGTATGCAGGCAAGGGTTGCCCTGTATATGAAAGACTGGGCTAACGCGGAAGCATATGCGACAGAATACATCAACCAGCTGCCGCTTGCTACCAGGGCGGAATTCCCGGGTATCTGGACGGATGCCAACACGGCGGAAGTATCCTACAGAATTGTACGTACTACCGCGTTGGATCGCCTGGGCAGCCTTTGGCGTAATATCTCCACCACCAGCGGTGGGGTGATTAACATAGGCCAGATTTCCTGGACTGCTTCCAATAAGCTCTTCAGCGCTTACGATAAAGTCAACGATGTACGCTTTAATGCTTACTTAATTGACGAACCTTTGCTGATTGCCGCCAATCGACCTTCCAAGCTGATTAAAAAGTATGCCGGCAGCGGCTATGCTACCGGTAACGAAAACGTGAATAATGCGAAAGTATTCCGTACCGGCGAAATGTACCTGATCCGTGCGGAAGCCCGTGCGGAACAAGGCAAGGTTTCCGGCGCCAACAGTGCCGAAAGCGATCTGAACGCACTGCGCGCAGCCCGTATTAACGGCTACATTAACGTTACGCTCGCCAGTAAAGATCAGGCCATCGCCGCCATCATCGATGAGCGCTTTAAAGAGCTGGCTTATGAAGGCCACCGTTTCTGGGACCTGAAAAGAAGAGGCCTCGGCGTAGACAGGAATCCGGAAGATGCGCCAAGCGCCAACGGCGCCAAACTGCCTGCCGGCAACTTCCGCTTCGTACTGCCTATCCCGCAGACGGAAATCAACGCGAACCGCTTGATGGAACAAAACGACGGTTACACGAAGTAGTAGCGACTATACGAAATAAAAAGTCCGGAGCAACTGCTCCGGACTTTTTTTATTTATGATGAATGAATTCCGGTACCGAATCCCGGTACTCCAATTCCGGTAGTTCCTTTGTAAAAAAGTGATCCAGCAATACCGCCTTATTATTACGTATGCGGTATGCCGTGAATTTTGTCCCGGACAGCAATGCCAGGATGGTATCACCCGCATGGGTGTACAGGTAGCAGGAGGGTAGGCTGTCTATTTTCCGGATGTAATTGATCAGCCTTTTTTGCGCCCTGCTTATCGTGATCGTTTGCATGGAGTCCTCCCCATTTGCGACCTTGATAAATATATTGCCGGCAGTATATACCGTATTTGAATCGTCCGGGTTACCGGACTGTAACTTGAATTGTTGTGGATGAACCGTCTTCCTGCCCCTTTCGACCGTTTTTGCGTCATGCGCCTGTTCAGGGCTGCTATTACAGGCCCAGCTGCAAAATAGGATGATCGCCAGTTGAAAACATATCCTTTTCATTAATATTCTTATTTAAAACGAACGCTGCAAATTTAGTTTTGACCGTAAAAATGAAACTACCGCCACTGATACATTTATTTGTTTAAATAAACGTGGATTTCGTAGTTTAGCACCGCATTTTCATGGTAGGTACATCAGAGGAAACAAACCTGCCGCACTTTATACCTACATTTCCCTAAGACACACTTGAAGTTATTGCCTCTATAAATTCTTCTGACCACCATTGGTTCAGATTTTGGTTGAAAAAGATAGGGGCTGTTTTCACAGCCCCAAATATCTTCAACTAATCTTTATGACGGTGGAATTTTTCCAGCTTCGCCGTATTTTCATCATAATAAACAAAGAAATAAAGGTAAATCGCACGTGATAACCGCATCAGCCACGGCTGTAACAACAGCAGCAATGCCCCGTTGACGCCCAGCCAGATAAAAATACTGTTATCCCGCCAGCTGATACCAAAAAACACCGCATACCAGATCAGGTTAAACACACTGAATGCCACCGAGAGCGCATAGCTCACATAGCCCGTTCCAAACCAGAAACCCGTTTCCAATTCATACTGCTGACCGCATACGGGGCAGTTTTCATACATGTTGAATATCTTCGAGAACTTCACATGGAAAGGGTTCTGATCCTTGAACATCGGTCCTTTTCTACACCTGGGGCATTTCATGGTAATCATGCTCCATAGGTAGTTCGGACGCTGCGGCTTATTTGTACTCATGGCGCAAATTTAACTAATTACTTCAGTTTCAAACTTCCTTTCTCCGATCTGCTGACGCCACATGGCATAATACAGTCCTTTTTCCTCCAACAACTCAGCATGGCGTCCGGTTTCAACAATGCGCCCTTTTTCCAGTACAAATATCCTGTCGGCATGCATGATAGTGGATAAACGGTGCGCGATCATCACCGTTATATGCTGGCGACTCGCGGTAATATCCCGGACAGTTCTCGTGATCTCTTCTTCAGTAATAGAGTCCAACGCCGAAGTGGCTTCGTCAAACACCATCAAACGTGGCTTGCGCAGCAGCGCTCTGGCAATGGAAAGCCTTTGCTTCTCCCCACCTGATATTTTTATACCTCCTTCCCCGATAACTGTTTCCAGCCCTTTGTCGGCCCGGGCCAGCAGGGAATAGCAGGACGCTTTGTCCAGCGCATCCATCACCTGCTCATCAGTCGCCCCGGGATTCACAAACAGCAGGTTTTCCTTGATCGTACCGGCAAACAGTTGCGTATCCTGCGTCACAAACCCCACCTGGTGGCGAAGCGCCTCCATGTCTACCTCATCCGACTCAACGCCGTTATACAGGATATGCCCCTCCATCGGCTTGTATAAGCCCACCAGCAGCTTCACCAGCGTGGTTTTACCGGACCCTGACGGACCTACGAACGCGATCGTTTCGCCCAGCTTCGCGCTGAAGCTCACGTTGTCCAGCGCCTTCGTCTGCGCAGTGAGGTGTTTAAAGCCTACTTCACGGAACTGCAGCTCGTCAATATGCGTAATATTCACCGGGTTGGCCGGCAATTCCTCCACCGGCGTGTCCAGTATTTGCTGGAAATTCTGGAGCGATACCTGGGCTTCCCTGTAATTCAGGATGATATTACCCAGTTCCTGCAAGGGGCCAAAGATGAAGAAGGAGTACAGCTGAAGGGACATCAGCTGGCCGATACTTACAATGTCCCTGTAGATGTAAAACAACAGCAGGAAAAGGATGGCAGAACGCATCAGGTTCACAAACGTACCCTGCACAAAGCTGATACTGCGGATGCTTCTAACCTTTTTCAGTTCCAGCATGAGAATTTTCAGCGTGGTGCTGTTTAAGCGCCTTACCTCCTGGTTGGTCAACCCAAGGCTTTTCACCAACTCGATGTTACGGAGCGATTCCGTGGTACTCCCGGCGAGGGCGGTCGTTTCCTTCACAATAGTGCGTTGGATGACCTTGATCTTCTTACTCAAAATATTCATCAGGATACCCAGTAACAAACTGCCGACCAGGTACACAAAGGGTAAAGTCCAATGTACATAAGCGGCATAGATGATCACGAAGATGACGCCAATGAGGGAAACGAACAACACGTTTACAAAAGAGGTAATAAACTTCTCACAGTCTGTTCTTACCTTCTGCAGGATAGCCAGCGTTTCCCCGCTGCGCTGGTCCTCAAACTGTTGATAAGGCAGGCGCAGGGAATGTTTCAGCCCATCCGTGTACACCTGCGCGCCGAATTTTTGAACAATCACATTTACAAAATAATCCTGAAATGCTTTCGCAATCCTGGATACCATGGCCACGCCAATAGACGCCAGCAGTAATAATATCACACCGCCTACATACGTGCTCTCGCTGCGGAATATACTGCCATCAGCTGTCGTACTTTTAGGATGGGAGGCAAACCTGTCGATAATACGACCAAAGATGTACGGATCCAGCAGGGAAAACAGCTGGTTGACAGTTGCCAGTAACATTGCAAAGAAACAAAGCCATTTGTATTTTTTCAGATATTGTAGTAGTAGTTTCATAATCCTGTTTTCTGTATCATTTATTGAGGAAACTTTCAAAGGTTCAAAGGTACTACATGTTATAACATTGTACTCCCGGCATTGCCCAAAAATGACTAACTTAATATAGAAGTTCTTTATAAGCTCATAAATCTCCACATATGAAAACGTATGATGAAAAACACGTCAAAAACATCGTACTGTTGGGCGCTGCCAAGAGTGGAAAAACCACCCTTTCCGAAACAATGCTGTTCGAAGCCGGCATTATCAGCAAACGCGGTACGGTAGAGGAAAAGAATACGGTTTCTGATTACCACGAAATCGAATACGAACGTGGTAACTCCGTTTACGCCACCTCCATGCACACGGAATGGCGGGATTATAAGATCAACGTGATCGATACCCCCGGCCTGGAAGACTTTATCGGAGAAGTCATAGCCTCCATACGCGTTTGCGATACTGCGGTATTATTGCTCAACGCCCAGTACGGAGTGGAAATAGGCACCGAACTCATATGGGACTATGTGGATAAATACCGAAAACCCACCATATTGGCAGTCAATCAGTTAGATACTGAGCAAGCCAATTTCACCAAAACCCTGGAGGAGGCCAGGGAAACCCTGGGAAACGCAGTCACCATCATGCAATACCCGGTGAACCAGGGCCCCGGATTCAACGCCATCATCGATCTCCTCAAAATGACCATGTACCGTTTCCCCCCAAACGGTGGAAAACCCGAAAAGCTCCCCATCCCCGACAGCGAACTCGAACAAGCCAACAAACTCCATAACGAACTCGTTGAAAAAGCCGCCGAAAACGATGACTCCCTCATGGAACAATACTTTGAAAAAGGCAGCCTCGACGAAGATGAACTCCGCGAAGGACTCAAAATAGGCATGCTCAAACACCAGGTATTCCCCGTTTTCTGCCTCTCCGCCAAAAATGATATGGGCAGCGGGCGACTCATGGGCTTCATCGATAATGTAGCCCCTTCCGCCATCGATATGCCGCCGGAAACAACGGAAGATGGCGCTGCCGTGCCCTGCGACCCCGCCGGCCCCGCATGCCTGTTCGTGTTCAAAACCCTGCAGGAGCCGCATGTAGGCCGGCTCACCTTCTTCAAAGTCATGTCCGGTGAAGTAAAGCCCGGCATGGAGCTGATCAACGAAAAAGGGAATACTACGGAAAGGATCAGCCAGCTTTTCATCGCGGACGGTAAAAACCGCAATAACGTGGATAAACTCCGCGCCGGCGACATCGGCTGCACCCTGAAACTGAAAAATACCCTGACTAACCATACCCTTTGCGACAGGAACTTCTCCGGTCAAATTGCACCTATCGACTTCCCGCCGCCCAAAGTGCGTGTAGCCATTGAAGCGAAAAACAAGGCGGACGATGAAAAGCTCAGCGAAGTGCTGGCGGAAATTCACATGGAAGACCCCACCCTCGAAGTAGAGTTCAACCGCGAACTGAAACAGGTGATCCTCCATGGCCAGGGCGACCTCCACCTCCTGGTAACCAAATGGCGGCTGGAAAACATTTATAAAATGCCGGTCGATTTCCTGCCGGCCAAAATCCCTTACCGGGAAACCATCCAGAAACCGGCAATGGCGTCTTACCGGCATAAAAAACAATCCGGCGGCGCAGGCCAGTTCGGAGAGGTTTATATGAAAATAGAACCCTGGTACGAAGGCATGCCCCCGCTGAAAGACTTCCCCGTGCGCGAAACGGAAGAAATCCCGCTCTCCTGGGGAGGCAAACTGGTATTCAACAACTGCATCGTAGGCGGCGCTATTGACGCGCGCTTCCTGCCCTCCATCCTCAAAGGCATTATGGAAAAAATGCAGGAAGGCCCCCTCACGGGCTCGTATGTACGGGATATACGGGTAAGTATATACGATGGCAAAATGCACCCGGTAGACAGTAATGATATCTCCTTCAAAATAGCCGGCATGATGGCATTCAGAGAAGCTTTCCACCAGGCGGCGCCACAGCTGCTGGAACCCGTGTTCGACCTGGAAGCCACCGCGCCTGATTTCATGATGGGCGACGTGATGAGCGAACTCCAAAGCCGCCGCAGTATCATAACAGGTATGGATACGCTCAACGGCTACCAGGTGATCAAAGCCCGCACGCCACAGGCCGAGCTGGACAAACTGTTCGCCGCCCTGCGCAATGTTACCCAGGGAAAGGCCAAGCTGCGTTCCACCTTCGCGGAATATGCGCCCGTGCCGCCCGAAGTGCAGAAAAAGCTGAGCGAGGAATACAGGAAGACGGAGTCCGTCGCCTGACAGGCATGGACAACCGGGAGGAAACGCTCACCCGGCGGCCTAACCGCCCCACGTCTGCCGGTCCAGGCTCCTGTACTGGATCGCCTCCGCCATATGCCGCGCATTAATCTGCGCGCTGCTATCCAGATCCGCAATCGTACGGCTCACTTTCATGATCCGGTCATATGCCCGCGCGGATAATTGCAACCGCTTCATGGCGCTGCGCAGCAACTGCTGGCTTTCCGCATCCGTCTGGCAATGCCGGTGCATCATCTTCGCCGTCATCCGGGCATTGCAGTTGATATACGCATCGCCGAACCGCTCTTTTTGTATCGCCCTGGCTGCGATAACCCGTTGCCGTATCATTTGGCTGCTTTCCGCTACGGTTTGATCGCTCAGGGCCGAATACGTTACCGGCGTCACTTCCACGTGCAGGTCTATGCGGTCCATCAACGGCCCGGATATCTTATTCAAATATTTGTACACCATGCCCGGCGCGCAGCTGCATTTCTTTTCCGGATGGTTAAAGTACCCGCAAGGGCATGGATTCATCGACGCCAGCAGCATGAAGTTAGCAGGGAAGGTGACGGCCTGCCGCGCCCTGGCAATGGTCACGCTGCCCTCTTCCATCGGCTGCCGCAATACTTCCAGCACAGAGCGCCTGAATTCAGGCAGTTCATCGAGGAATAATACGCCGTTATGCGCCAGGGAAATCTCCCCCGGCTGAATCGTACTGCCGCCGCCCACCAGCGCTACGTCGCTGATCCCGTGATGCGGCGCGCGGAACGGCCGTTGTACAATCAGGGCGGTTTTTTCCGCCGTCTTCCCCGCTACGGAATAAATCATCGTAGTTTCCAGCGCTTCGTCCAGCAGGAGGGGAGGCAGTATAGACGGGAACCGCTTCGCCAGCATGGTTTTTCCCGCGCCCGGCGGGCCGATCAATATCGCATTGTGCCCGCCCGCCGCCGCTATTTCCAACGCCCGCTTGATATGCCGCTGCCCCTTCACTTCGCTGAAATCAAAATCATAAGCGGCCGGCTGCTGCAACATATTCACGCCGGTTCCGGAAGTAGCTGCCGGCAAAGGTTCCACGCCTTCCAGGTGCCGGATAACCGCATTGATATCCGTAGCGCCGTAAACGGCAATATCCTCTACCAGCGCCGCTTCCGGCGCATTCTTCCAGGGCAGTATGATGGCCCTGAAGCCTTCCGCGCGCGCTTTGATAGCCATGGACAACGCGCCGCGTACCGGCAGCAAAGTCCCGTCCAGCGAAAGCTCGCCCATCATCACATGCGAAGCGAAAGCCTCCGTCGGTATTTCGGCGCTGGCCCCTAAAATGCCGATGGCAATAGGTAGGTCGTAAGCCGCGCCCGCTTTTCGTATAGCCGCCGGCGCGAGGTTCACGACAGTACGGGTACGGGGCATCTTCCTGCCGATATGCTGCAAGGTGGAAATGATGCGTTGTTCGCTTTCTTTGACGGCATTATCCGGTAAACCAACGATGTAGAATTTAGCGCCCCGTGGCGAAACGTTTACCTCAATGGTAATAGTAATGGCCTGCACGCCCTGGATGGCGCTGCCATAGGTTTTAACAATCATATGGATGCAATGGAGGTTAACAAAAAAGCCGCCACTCACGCTGCTTGCAGCAGGAAATGAGTGGCGGCCGTATCTTTTGTAAATCTACTTAATCTGATCAAGTAAATCCAAAACTTTTTCTCTTCTTAAAATAAGGTATCCTATCTTTTCTTTGGCGATACCATCCCGCAGTAAATAAGTGAAATGCAAATCGTCTTCAATCACCTGCGACTCAAAATATTTGAACTGGATTTTGGATTCATTCTTTAACTCCTCCGCCACTTCATACAGGTGGGTGGACAGGATAAACAGGCAGTTGCTGCTCTTCAGCAGCCCGCGGATTACGGCCAGCGAACAGTTGCGCGCATCTTCCACGTTAGTGCCCTTAAACATTTCATCAATCAGTACCAGCCAGTTTTTGCCGTTATTGATCTGTATGATGGTGTTTTTGATTCGTTGTACTTCATTGTAGAAATAACTTTCGCCCTTGAAAATATTATCCTGCACCTGGATGTTGCTGAAAATACCGTGGAAAAAGCTCAGTTCCATATGCTGCGCCGGCACGCCCATCCCGATGTGCGCCAGGAATACGGCGATACCAACGGCACGGATAAACGTAGTTTTACCCGCCATGTTGGCCCCCGTGAGGAACATGAAGTTGGTCGCCTGGTTCAGCTCCATATCATAGGCCACCGGCTTATCGAGGATCACATGGTAGAGCTGCTTCGCCTTGATCACCGGGTAGGAATGATCCAGCAGTTCAGGGAAATGCAGGTGGTGGTGGTTGACGGCCTTCGCCATCGCATAAAAGGCATCCAGCTGGTGATAGAGGCTGATCAGCTCCTGCAGTATCTTGCGGTTGCGCCGGCGCATATAGCTGTCAAACCGGAGGATGTTGGCGGCATTGATCTTGCCTTCCTCATCCGCGCGCAGAATAGTAGCAAAGTCCGGCTGGTTAAGGAGGCGCTCTGCCCGGTCCAGCAACACTTTCAGCACCTGCGGCGCTTTGTCAGAATTAAAAACCCGCACAAATTCGTTAAACCCCCTGATCAGGTTCAGCACTTCCGTAAATGCAAATTTGATATGCTTGTAATCCGGCGCGTACACGGTTTTATGCAGCGCGGTCTGTAAATATAAGCCCAGCCCTTCCGTGTTGGTGATCGGTTCTATCTGCGCTTCCAGGTAGTTTTCCACCACCACGATGGTGCCGTTGGTGATCACGGAAGGCCATTGCCCCTGTAGGCTGATAATGTATTTAAGCGCTTCCTGGCGTTGTTGAATAGATTTGATATCCTGCAGCGGTTTGGTAAACAGTTGACGCAGGTATTCCCTTCCGCCGGCGGTAATGGTGAAATCCAGCCGCCCGAAAAGGGAATATTCTTCATCCCGGTTGAAAATACTAAGGTCGTAATAGGAAGTTTTGTCCAGTTGCATGCAGCCCTTTTTTTAGTGAATATACATATACCCCTGTTAGGATGCAAAGATGACGATATTCCATAAGATAGCCCGGCATCTCCCCGGTACAAAAAAGAAAAAGGCTGGCGGGAATAGATCTTCCCCCAGCCCTGAAATCGTTGTCAATACGCCTTTTTAGCGGTTAAACAGCAGGCGCTGACCTTTTACGGATTCGTCAAACTTACCGTTTTCATAAGCGAGGTGCCCGCTTACGAAGGTATGGGTCACGGCTGCCGGGAAGGTATGGCCTTCAAACGGGCTCCAGCCGCATTTGTAATAGATGTTCTCTTTGGTAACCTGGCTGCCGGCGTTCATATCCACAATTACGCAGTCGGCAAAGTAACCTTCGCGGAGGTAGCCCCTGTCTTTAATCTGGAAGCATACCGCCGGCGCATGGCTCATTTTTTCCACCACTTTTTCGATGGAAATCTTACCCTGCTTTACATATTCCAGCATCAGGAGCAGGCTGTGTTGTACCAGCGGCACGCCGGAAGGAGCCTGCAGGTATGGCTGCTGCTTCTCTGCCCAGGTATGGGGCGCATGGTCGGTGGCAATGATGTCCAGCCGGTCGTCCAGCAGGGCTTCCCACAGGCCGTCCCTGTTCTCCGGGGATTTGATGGCCGGGTTGCATTTGATCAGGTTGCCGTATTGGGCATAATCGTCCGCAGTGAAGTGGAGGTGATGCACGCAAACCTCAGCGGTGATGCGCTTTTCAGCCAGCGGCAGCATGTTGCCGAAGAGTTGCAGCTCCTTCGCTGTGGAGATATGCAGGATGTGCAGGCGGGCGTTATGCTTCTGCGCAAACTGGATGGCCACCAGGGAGGATTCAAAGCAGGCTTCCACATTGCGGATCAGCGGATGGTCCGCCGCGGTGAGCGCATCGCCTTTTTCCTGTTTGAAAACTTCCATATTGTGGCGGATGATTTTCTCATCTTCACAGTGGGTGGCGATCAGGAGTTCGCTGTTGGAAAATACGGTGTCGAGGGTGAGGTAGTTATCCACCAGCATGTTGCCGGTAGAGGAACCCATGAATATTTTTACGCCGCAAACGCGGTCTTTCTTTTCGTTCGTGCGGAGGATCTCTTCCACGTTGTCGTTGGCTGCTCCCATGAAGAAGGAGTAGTTGGCCAGGGAAGTCTGGCGGCCGATTTCATACTTTTCTTCCAGCAGCTCCTGGGTGAGGGCGGCCGGTTTGGTGTTCGGCATTTCCATGAAGGTAGTGGTACCACCGGCTACAGCGGCCCGCGCTTCGGTATAAATGGTCGCTTTTTCCGTGAGCCCCGGCTCGCGGAAGTGTACCTGGTCGTCAATCACGCCGGGCAGCAGGTGTTTGCCTTCTCCGTTAATTTCCTTGTAATTACCGCTGATAGTGATGTTAGGCGCAATTTTTTCAATGCGGTTATCCTTGATCCATACATCCTGTACCGTGGTGCGCCCTTCATTTACCACGGCTATATTCCTGATGAGGTAGTTTTGCATTTTGCAAATATAGCTAATTAACCTTCCAGGTGGATGGAGAATACGATCATATGGGATTGCAGCTTGTCGATCACATTGGAATAACGCAGGTTCGGATCTTTAACATGTACGTTTCCTATACCGTTGCTTACTTTAAATTCTGGGGAGAAAATAAAACTTTCGAAATAAAACTCGAATCCTGCACCAACCTCATACCCATAATCGCTCTTCCGGATTTTGATAAGGTTTTCCGCTTTCTTCGCGCGCGCATTAGACGCGAGGTCATAGTCAAACTTCATTCCACCGATTGCGTACACGCGCATGTTCCCGATACGGTCGGATTTAAACTTCAGTTGAAGTGGGAAGCTCAGCAGGATGGATTCGATCTTCTTATCGGTATCTGTAGGTTTGGGATAAGCCTCCCGGTAGTAAAGGTTTTTGGAGGCAAATACCAGCTGCGGGTTAAGGCGCAGGTCAAAATGTTCCGCCAGGCGGGCGTTTGCCAGCAGCCCCAGGTTGAAACCCATTGTTTTCAAGGGTTCCACCACGGAGATGGAATCATTTTGCAGGAAAGCCTGGGAATGTAATAAACGGAAATTCGACTGGTTGGTAGCCAGCGTAATACCAAAGTAATAGGGTTTTGCATCGTGTTCCAGCATGTTCAGGTTTTGCTGCGCCTTGGCCGGCAGCAGGGCAAGCCCGAACAGTAGCGTCAGTACGAGGCTACGTAGATGGAACATATGCCGAATGTGAGCGTTTTGCATGTAACGGCCTGGAATCCTGTGTTTTTTAATATGTTGCACATTTCTTCGCCCTGGGGAAACGCTTTCACGGATTCTGGCAGATAGCTATAGGCAGCCTGGCTTTTAGCGATCCATTTCCCGAACAGGGGCGTTATATAACGAAAATACAGATTATAAAATTGCTTAATAGGGAAAACTGTGGGGTTGGAAAACTCCAGAATAACCAATTTTCCGCCAGGCTTAAGCACGCGATTCATTTCTGTCAGGCCTTTGTGCAGGTTTTCAAAGTTGCGTACGCCAAAGGCTACTGTTATGGCATCAAACGTTTTATCCGGGAAACTTATTGTTTCGCTATCGCCCAGCTGCAGGCTGATCTTGTCGGCTAAGCCGGCTTTCCCGATCTTTTCGCGCCCGTGGGATAACATGCCCTCGGAGATATCAATGCCGGTAATATGGTCAGGCTGGAGGCGTTTGGCCGCCATGATCGCAAAGTCGCCGGTGCCGGTAGCCACGTCCAGCATCTGTTTAGGCTGCAGGGACTTGAGATAGCCCAGCGCTTTTTTGCGCCAGATAATATCAATTCCGAGCGACATAAAATGATTCAAAAAGTCGTACCGATGAGCAATATCATCGAACATCGTGGCTATCTGCTCCTTCTTGCTTAATTTTGACTCCGTATAAGGAACGATCTTCTCAACATTTAATTTACCTGACATAGGTCGCAAAGTTACAGAATTTGTGATCATTAGTCGGAACGAACAAAGCAATTATTATGGTGATCAAAACAGCAGAATATCTTATTAGTAGTCCGGATTGGCAGAAATGCCCCAAGCCCACCTGGCCTGAGTATGCATTTATAGGCAGGTCCAATGTGGGTAAATCCTCCCTGATCAACCTGCTGACCAACAACGAGAAGCTGGCCAAAACTTCCGGTACCCCCGGTAAAACCACGCTGATTAACCACTTTATCATAAATCAGTCCTGGTACCTGGTGGATTTGCCCGGCTATGGCTTCGCCAAAAGAAGCATGTCCCAACGCCGCCAGTGGGAAAAAATGATTGAAGACTACCTGCGCAAACGCGAGAACCTGGTAAATGTATTCGTACTGATCGATAGTCGCCACACCCCGCAGAAGATAGATATTGATTTCATCAATCAGCTGGGAGAATGGCAGATACCCTTCAGCCTCGTTTTCACGAAAGCGGACAAAAGTACCCAGGCGGAAGTAAGCCGGAATGTAAAAGCGTTCCTGAACAAGATGCGGGAAACCTGGCAGTTCCTGCCGCCTCACTTCGTCACTTCCGTAGTGAAGAAGACGGGCCGTGATGCCATCCTCGGGTATATCGACGAGTTAAACGCGCAATTCAGGGCAATTGCGTAAGCATACAGGCTAAGAGGTATTGTGTTGTTTTATTTGCTGCGCATGTAAGGCAACACAATTTTTTTTGCGGTAATTGCAGGGGGAGCGGCTAATCTAAAGGGGGAGGAAAGCCCCGCCGGTGCAGGGAGCCCGCATCGGCCTTATTGTGAAGAGGTACAAACACTTACAGCTTAATTCACCACCTTATTGGCGCAGCTGCTGCTGGCGAAGGCTTCCGGCTTGGCTTTGAAGGCAAAGCCCATCCCGAGGATATAGCCCATGGCCTCCCGCAACGCAAGGTTGCTTTTAAACTGTGGATTGGTATTGATGTCCGCATGCACTTCCATATCCACGTCATACTCGGTGAACAGGTCGCACAACTCATACGCGATTTCAATACTCTTGGCTACTTCTACCAGCATACGTTCCTTAATGCTGTAGCAGTCCTTCGTTTTTTCGTTGTGGATAAACATAAATCCGCCATGGCCTTCCCGCAGAAATACGATCACGGTGGCGAATTCCGTGTCCAGGCCTTTCACCTGCGAATCAGTACCAATGCATACTTTCAGGCGGTAGCCATTGGCTGTTTCACGGATGATGGCCCTTCGTACTTCCTCCTTGACGGGAAGCTGGATGAGTTCTCCATTAAATCTTCTCCATTGCATAACATATATATTAGAGGGTGAACAAGCGGTATTAACAATTACATCTTGTAGTAAATCCAGTCGTGTCGATATATGTCCGGGCGATGGGTTAACGTACCGAATATACGAAATGGACGGCGTTTTAAAACCGCAGAAAGAAGATTTAAAGAAAATTTTCAGGCAGTTTAAAACTGCCCGGTGCTTAAAAGTACCAGGGTACAAGCTTCCTGCGGCAGGATGCCGTTTTGCGCCGCCAGCGCTTCCAGCGCGGGGTTTTCGGTGCCGGGGTTAAAGATGATCCGCCGTGGCTTCAGTTGCAGGATATAATCGTAATACTGCTCCTGTAGCTTCGGATTCATATATAACGTGACCGTATCTACATTTTCCAGCGCCGGGTGATCGGTAATAATGGGAATATCTCCGATGGCGGCTTCCCGGTTGCCGATGGCCACCACGGGATGCCCGTGGGCTTTCAGCCTCGTGGCTGCCAGGTAGCTGTATCTTTCCGGGTTGGGTGAAGCGCCTATCACTACCGTCAATTTCTTGTCTGTATTTTCCATGAGTCCAGTTTTTTATTTTTAGAAGAGGTGGTATTGCCGCCGGGGCATGCGTTGCAGTATATCGGCAATGGCTGCGTCCAGCTTTGGATACTTAAATGCGTACCCTTCCTGTAATGCCCTGGTTGGGACTACCCACCTGCTTTTCAATAACAGTTCAGTTTCCGTGCCAATCAGCAAAGCGCCTGGTTTAAGCAGCCAGGCCGGCGCAGGCAGCCCGACAAAATGACCGGCCTGTTTTCGGAGCGTACCCATAAACGTTTTGTTGAGCACCGGGAACGGGGATGTACAGTTAAAAACACCCTGCAACGCCGGATGTTCGCTGAGCCAGGTGATCATACCGGCAACATCCGCAATATGCACCCAGGTAAACCGCTGTAACCCGCTGCCCTGGCGGCCGCCCAGTCCAAATTTCACCAGGTTGCAAAAGGGCTGCATGACGCCGCCTTTCTCCCAGCCGAGGGTAATGCCTATACGAAGAATAGCTTTTCGTGTATGCGGCAGGGTTATTTCGTTAAATGCCTGCTCCCACTGTTTGCATACCTGTACGGAAAAATCGTTCGCTATTTCGCCGGTGAATTCATCCATGGGGCGGTCTTCCGCGTGGCGGTAGATAGTGGCGGAGCCGGCGTTGATCCAGAGTTTTGGCGGGTGGGTGCAGGCCAGCACCGCCTTGCCCAGCGTTTGGGTGGGCGTGATGCGGCTGCGGAAGATTTCGGCTTTATTGGCTTCGTTGTAGCGGCAGTTCACACTTTTGCCGCTGAGGTTGAGGAGGATGTCCGCCTCTTCCAGCGCGGCGGCCCAGCTGCCGGTATGGAGGCCGTCCCACTGTACCCAGGCAGCATGGGGGCATTGGGGATCATGGCGGGAGAGGATGGTAACCTGGTGGTCGTTCCCCCATATTCCGGCCAGGCTGCGGCCTATAAACCCGCTACCGCCTGCAATG
The DNA here is from genome assembly GCA_001870995.2 of Chitinophaga sp. CB10. Classification (GTDB taxonomy): domain Bacteria; phylum Bacteroidota; class Bacteroidia; order Chitinophagales; family Chitinophagaceae; genus Chitinophaga. Next base: position 377,324 of record MLAV02000002.1, on the reverse strand, counting down.
ACTATTTTTTTATTTTTCATAACCTCTATTTTGTTTCAGAACTTTCAGTAAATATTGAAATATTGGCGCAAAAAAAATTACTTGATGAGTTTCAGCAGGCTGCTGTAGAACCAGGATTCTTCTGATTTAATGAAGGCGGAGATGGTTTTATCCGTTTGTTGGGCAAACTTGTTAATGTTGGAAATGGACTCCTTGAAGGCTTTCATTTCCTTGTCTTTAGGGTCGCCTTCTGCCTGCTGCAGTTGTTGCAGTACTTTCATGATGGGATCCAGCTCACGCTTCTTGCGCTCGCGTGCGATATAGGTGGCTACTTTCCAGATATCTTTTTCGGCTACAAAAAATTCTTTTCTTTCCCCGGGGATGAGCACGCGTTCCACGAGGCCCCAGTTAATGAGTTCCCGGACGTTCATGTTGGTATTCCCGCGGGAAATGTTCAGTTCCTCCATGATGTCGTCGGCGCTCAGCGGATCCGGCATTACCAGCAACAACGCGTGAATCTGAGCCATAGTACGGTTAATACCCCATTGTGCACCCAGTGATCCCCATGTTTGTATAAACTGCGCTTTTGCTTCTTCCAGAGTCATTGCAGGTCCTTTTTATTTATAGCGTTTTGAGATGTCGTTACGGGCAAATGTAAACCAAGTTTTTGAACTTTCAAAAGTTTATGAAATAAACTCCGGGAGAGAGAGGGCATTAGCGTACAAATGGACAAATACGGCATATACATGGAAAATAATGGTAAACGGACGATACCACGGCCCGAAAAGCCTTAAAATTTCCCCCAAACCCCCCAAAAACAGGCATTTTCATGGATGACTGCGCCTTATCAGCCGGGGGGATGCACAAAAAAAGTCCCGGGTTGTATGACCCGGGACTCGTATATGATGCTTTTAAGCTCAGCAATTCACAACAGTGGCTTATACCAGCATTGTCACCGGGTTTTCCAGGTAACCTTTCAGGGTGGCCAGGAAGCGTGCGCCTACGGCTCCGTCCACGCTTCTGTGGTCGCAGCTGAGGGTGAGCTTCATGATGTTGGCGATTTTCACCTGGCCTTTTTCCACAACAGCGGTTTCCTTGATGTTACCTACTGCGAGGATGGCGGAATCCGGCGGATTGATGATGGCGGTGAACTCGTCTATACCCAGCATACCGAGGTTGGAGATGGTAAAGGTATTACCACTGAAATCCTGCGGTTGCAGTTTTTTATTTTTCGCTTTGTCGTACAGGCCTTTCGCTTCGCCGGCAATCTGGCTCAGTGTTTTCTGGTCTGCGAAACGGATCACCGGCACGATGAGGCCATCTTCGATAGCCACGGCGGAACCGATGTGTACGTGATGGTTATGACGGATGAAATCGCCCATCCAGCTTGCATTTACATCCGGGTGCTGTTTCAGCGCCAGGGCAGCAGCTTTGATAACCATGTCGTTGAAGGAGATCTTAACAGGAGATACTTCGTTGATAGCTTTGCGGGCTTCCATCGCTTTATCCATGTTAACATCGATCTTCAGGTAGAAGTGAGGCGCAGTGAATTTGCTTTCGCTCAGGCGTTTTGCAATCACTTTACGCATTTGTGTCAGCGGTGTATCGGTATAACCTTCCTGACCCGCCGGAACGAATGCAGGAGCGCCGGCAGCCGGAGCGGCAGTAGTTGCGGCAGGCGCTGCGCTTGGTTTATAGTTGTCGATATCGGCTTTGATCACGCGGCCACCGTCGCCGGAACCAGGCACTTTACTGATGTCGATGCCTTTTTCCTGTGCAATCTTTTTAGCCAGCGGGGAGGCTTTCACACGGCCGTCTGCGGAAGTTGCAGCAGCAGGCGCTTCAGCCGGAGCGGCTGCTGGGGCGGCGGCAGTAGCAGGAGCAGATGCAGCAGGGGCCGCAGGAGCTGCGGACGCGCCTTTTTCAGCAGCCAGGATAGCATCTACGTTTGTTCCCGGTTTACCCACGATGGCAATGATGCCGTTTACTTTGGCAGCACTGCCTTCCGGAGTACCAATATATAATAATGTACCTTCGGCATAGCCTACCACTTCCATAGTCGCCTTATCGGTTTCTACTTCAGCCAGTACATCATCGCTTTTTACAGTATCGCCTACTTTCTTATTCCACGCTACGATCTTACCTTCTGTCATGGTATCGCTCAGCAGCGGCATACGGATAACGGTAGCATTTTTCAGCGCTTCTTTAGCCGCAGCGTCATCAGCAGCAGAAACAGCAGGTGCGGCAGCTGGCGCAGGAGCCGGTGCAGCAGCCTCTTTCGCAGGAGCGGCAGTTCCGTTATTACCTCCATCCAGTAAGCTCTTATAATCTTCGCCCGGTTTACCTACAATGGCAATGATTTCATTAACCTTAGCTGCTTTCCCCTTCTCCACACCGATGTATAAAATGGTTCCTTCTACGTAACCCATTACTTCCATCGTTGCTTTGTCCGTTTCCACTTCAGCAATAACATCGTCTGCTTTTACGGTATCGCCCACCTTTTTATGCCATTCCGCAATCACCCCTTCAGTCATAGTATCACTCAAAAGGGGCATTCTGATAACTTCTGCCATAGTGTTTATTCAAAATTTTGTTCAAACCTACATGTTTTTGCGCAAAAACGCAAAGAAGGAATTTTAAACTGTTTAAAAATATCTAATGAATAGGGATATAATATTATTAATACGCTAAAAATCCAGCTCCATATTTAACCGATCCTTCAGCTCCTTGACCAAAGGATACTTTTCCACCAGCTGCTGGAATTGCTCCCTGCTGCTCAGCGGAGCGGGCCCGATGTCCTGCGCCTGCTGGGTTTCATCCAGCTGAAGGGTCAGGATCAGCCCTGCATTGTTAAATTTCTGTTTGAAGAACTCGGAGATGACCAGCTTTTCTTCTTCCATGAACCGGAACTGTACAATGTTCCTGCTCACAATGCCGATCTCATCGGGGTTCAGGATTTTCAGCACGGCCAACGCCAGGTTACTTACCACGGTCATTTTGTTGGCCTGGCGGTAGCGGTCAATGAACTCCTCCCAGTAAACTTCCAGTGCGCCGGCGGTCAGCGGCTTGGCTTCCGCCACTACGGTAGACTGTTGTTTGGCGGCCATGGCCTCTTTCATGGCGGCGAGGCCGGTGAGCTTGGCGCCTGCTGCGGGTGTAGCGGTTGCCGTTGTTTGCCCCGGCGTCATCGCGGCGGATGCCGGAGGTACGGTTGCCGCAGGCTTCACTGCCGGTGTTGGCGTTGGTTTTACCACCTGCGATCCGGCGGTATTTCCGGCGGCCGGCGCTGTGTGTACCTGCGCGGAAAATTGAGGTTGCGCAGCCGGCGCCGCTGGTTTGGGCGCTTCCACCGGTTTTGCCACGGGCGTTTCCTGTACGGTTAAGGTGGGGCCTTCGGCCGACTGGATGCTGGCGGCGGTGGCTGGCCTTTCCGTTATATTTTTAGCCGTTACCGGCTGGGCTACCGGCGCGCGCAGCTTCTGCGGGGCGCTGCCGTCAGCTACTAATTTTTTTTTTGCTACCTCGCCGGTATGATCATCACTCACCAAAGTAACCGCCTGTTGCAGGAAGCAGAGCTTTATCAGCGCCATTTCCACGTGCAGGCGTTTGTTGCGGGCCATGCGGTAGTTGATCTCCGTTTCGTTGAGCAGGTTCAGCGCGGTGATCAGGTAAGCAGGACTCACCTTGCCGGCCAGTTGTTTATAACGCTCTTTCAGGTTACCGGAAACTTCCACGAGGTGCACCGCCTTCTCTTCCTTACTCAGCAAGAGGTTGCGGAGGAACTCGGCCCATCCGCCCAGGAAGTTATCGCCCTCGAACCCTTTCTGCAGGATCTCATCAAATAATAAAAGCGATGAGGCTACATCCTGGTTCAATACCATGTCCATGACCTTGAAATAATAATCATAGTCGAGGATATTGAGGTGTTCCAGCGTGTTCTGATAGGTCAGGTGGCCGGCAGTGAAGCTTACAATCTTATCCAGGGTACTCAGGGAGTCGCGCATGCAACCATCCGTCTTCTGCGCCACCAGGTGTAAGGCATCGGATTCGGCCTGGATGTTTTCCTTGTTACAGATGTCCTGCAGGTGATCTACCGTGTCCTGGATGGTGATGCGTTTAAAATCAAAGATCTGGCACCGGCTCAGGATGGTAGGTAATATCTTGTGTTTTTCTGTAGTCGCTAATATGAATATGGCATAGGAGGGCGGCTCTTCCAGGGTTTTGAGGAAGGCGTTGAATGCGGAGGAACTCAGCATGTGCACCTCGTCTATGATATAGATCTTGTATTTACCGGCTTGCGGTGCAAAGCGTACCTGCTCCACCAGGGTGCGGATATCGTCTACCGAGTTGTTGGACGCCGCATCCAGCTCGTGGATGTTGAAGGAACTGCCTTCGTTGAAGGATTTACAGGAATGGCATTCATTACATGCCTCTCCATCCGGCTGCAGGTTCTCACAGTTTATCGTCTTTGCAAGGATACGGGCGCAGGTGGTTTTACCAACCCCTCTGGGTCCACAGAAAAGGAACGCGTGTGCCAGCTGATGATTGCGGATGGCATTCTTTAACGTGGTGGTAATATGCGATTGCCCTACTACTGTTGAAAAGTTTTGCGGACGGTACTTACGGGCTGAAACGATAAAATTCTCCATATAACTGCTACGCTTTCGGCGAGCGCCGAAATTACGAATAACATTCCGAGTTTTAGTTTTCTAAGCCATTTCTTATCAAAAAATATTGATAATTAATTTTTTATATATAGATGTAAATTAGTCGGTTACGGCGTGCCTCGCGTCTATTTCCAATATTAACTCCAGGTAGTTTTTCTTCATGAGGATGATGCAGTTATTTAAATGTTCCATCAGGGAGCTGCTGATATCGTGCAATTCCTTTATGGCCACATAGTCGGGGATACCGTCGTGCAGGAATTCGCAGTCGTGCAGCCTGAAATGTTCAATACTGGCGTTAATTTCCGGGGGGAGATTGGCGGCTACCGCAGGGCAGGTGGTCGCGTGCAGGAGCAATTTCCGGAACTCGGCGGCATCGGCGGACAAGGCTTCGAAAAAGGGCAAAGCGGCATCCATGGTGTAGCTGCCGGGGCTGAAGATAATGCTGATGCTGTGTATGACGCGGATCACGAGGTCGCTCAGTCGCACGGCATCCCGCTGGTAGTCGAGTATCTGCTGGTATTGCTGTACCATGTCTTCCGCCAGGTTGCCGCCCAGCTGCAAGGCCTGGGTGTAGTGATAACGGCAGGCGAGTATATCGTTGGCGGCCAGCCATTGCTGTTCCAGCTCCACATGAGCTGCCAGCCTGGTGGCGATGCGCTGGGCTTTGCAGGCCCGGTAGCGCTTCCCGTCAAATTCGAAATGAGGGGTTTGCAACTGCTGCAGGGCGATCGCCTGCAGGGTTTCTGAATCCTGGTAATCCCGGTAATAGGTGCGCATCCGCAGCACCACCTCCGGATGATACAGGCCTGCAAAGCTGATGCGGTTCATTTCCTCGGGGTTCAGCGGTTGCAGTAATCGTATATCCGTATGGGTGAAGGCGCGGTTGTCGTAATAGTCGTTAAAGGCCTTCGGGAATTCGTATATCCGGTGCCGTTGTTCCAGTTCTGTTACATAGCGCTGGGGGCACATCCAGTCAAAATCCGTGCTTTCCAGCGTGAGTACTTCGTACACCCGGTTGGTCACCTGCTCCTGGAGGGCCTGGGGGGTGGAGAAGAGCCGCAAGGCGCTGTCGGTAATTACTTCCTTGTCGATGTCCGCTTCCAGGTACCTGTCCACCCGGGATTCCGTGTTGGGCTGCATGGCCCAGTCGTGCCGCAGCTGCACCCTGCTTTTGAGGTGTACTTTATTACACGGCCCGGACACCACGGGCAATCCTTCCTTATCCAGCGCTGCATAGCTTTGCAGGGTATAATACCGGATCAGCTGGCGCTGGACCTGGAAAATATTTTGAAACCGTTGTTTATGGTCAAAGAGTTCCGGCATTTTGTGCAGGCAGTGGTCCATGCAGTAGCTGCCGATATCCGCGCGGCGGATGGCGCTGAGCGCGGCGGTGGTGCCGGCGGCATGGACGGCAATATCGTCCGCCTGCAGTTCGAGGTCCCGGCTGACCTGCTGGTATTCCCGGTTGATCAGTTGGTACGACCGGCGCAGTAGCAACTGAATGGAGGTGATCACCCAACAGGTGATATGAATGAAAAAGCCGGCGATGCTGCCGCTGTGGCGGTAGCGCGCGAGTTCATTCCACCCGTCGTTTTCGTACAGCATATTGTGCAACAGCTTATTCAGCCCATAAACATAACTGCTTAACCGGAGGCTGCCTCCTGAAAAATGCCCGAATTCCCTTGCTGCCAGCATGCGGAATTCGCTGATATTTACGCTGTTTACCAGCCCGAGGCCAATTTCCAGGTTTTTACGCAGGGGCCAGAAGAGGTGGAAAAAGCTGGAATGATAAAAGAGGGTAATGCTTACATCCGGCACCAGGAAGACCTTGCGGGGAAACCTGCTCCGGGTTTCCTCCACCAGCTGCTGTAAAAATATCGTGAGTTTCGGATGTTCCTTCAGGTCCAGTGGTAAGCGGTAAGGGTTCACCGGTTGGCTACGGTGAAATAAGAATCGCCCCAGGAAAAATAAAATGTTGCAGCCCAGTATAATTCCTGCAATTCCCGGAATAACAGAGAGTAAGCCATAATAGCGCATAAGGGCTATGCCGCCTGCAATACAGCCTATTGCAAGCGCTATCGCGGTGAATACTAATGCCACGTACAACAAAAAAAACAAAATGATATAGCCGAGTACTTTTATCAGTTGTTGTCTTGATGAAAACGTGGCGGCAGAGATCACGCGGGCAGTATCCGCCCTGGGATCCGGGTTTAAGTTGGTCATAACATATCCTATGATTTAAATACGATGGTTACTTGTTTAGGGATTTATATTAGACACATTAACCCGGAAAAATGTTGAAGGGAAAGCCTACCGGATGAAGATATGGTACCCTTGAAATTGCTGATATTTAACTGCTTAGGCTGTTAAATAGTTAGATATTTTTTTATTATATGTATTTATTTTATAGGATTTGGGGCAAAATAAAAAGCAGCGGATACGGTGTTTTAAACACATATCCGCTGCTTTAATATGTTAACACGATAAGATTAGTTGAGGATCGGATGCCTTTCGAATGGGGCATTCCGGTCGAACAGGTAACGGTAAGTGGTGAGCGTACGCGTAGGCGTGGCGCCGAGGCTCTCCGCCACGTTGATCATTTTTGGATTGAAATCCCCGATCCATTGCATTTCGTAGGCCTGATACGGGGTCTGGTTCTGGATCACCTTTGCTCCTTCAATGATGAGGTAAGCGTCAGCGCCTTTGCCCTGGAACTCGGGCACGATGCCGAAGAGAATGCCGACGAACTTCTTATTTGCCTGTGTGGCTTTCATCCAAAGGAACTTGAGCTTCTGCAACAGGCCGAACTTACCATCGAAGTGTTTGATGTATTGGTTCAGGTCCGGGAGGTTGAGCCATGCGCCGATTGGTTCGTCATTGTAGTAGATAAACCAGGCGAGGCGCTCGTCTATCAATGGTTTCATTTGCTTGAACAGCAGTTTGGCCTGCTGTTCCGTCATATCTTTACCGCCGGCATGTTTTGCCCAGGCTTTGTTGTACACGATGGAGAAGTCCCTTGCATAGCGGGCCAGGTCGCTTTTTTTCAGCTGTTCGGACCTGAAGCCGGGATCTTGCGCCAGTGCCGCATGGCGTTGGTAAAACTTATCCTGCAGCTGGTCGTGCACTTTCATGCCGTAGCACACCTGGTTGAAGAACAGGCGGAAACCGTAATTTTCCATCAGCTGTTTATAGTAAGGCGGATTGAAGTTCATGCCGTACAGCGGTTCATGAAAGCCTTCTGTGAGCAGGCCCCACCAGTTGTTACGTTCCCCGAAGTTGATCGGGCCGTCCATAGCGCCCATCCCTCTGTCGGCCAGCCATTTTTTCGCCGTGTCAAACAGCAGGTTGGCGGCTGCCTGGTCGTCGATGCAGTCAAAAAAGCCTACGCCGCCTACGCTGCAGGTATCGCCTTTATTTTTATATTTTTTATTGACAAAGGCTGCGAGCCTGCCTATCAGCTTTCCCTGATCGTCCTTCAAAATCCAGCGGATGCATTCCCCATGCCTGAAAGCCTTGTTATGCTCCGGGTCAAAAACCTGGTTGATATCTTTATCCAAAGGCCTTATCCAGCCGGGAACATCTTTGTTCAGCTGTATATGTACATCCAGAAATTGCCTTGCTTTTGTTTCGTTATCAACAATTATCAAATCCATAGGGACTATTTGTGCAAATGTATAAAAATCCTTTTTGATACAATGATTCGGCTGCTGGCATCATTTTTTCATGTGCTGCTCGTATGAAACAACAATACATTATCCCCTCGGTACTGGTACTGCTATTGGCGATCCTGGGCCTGGGCTACTGCCGCCAGCAAAAGGATGTACGTAAAATATTGGCTGAAAATGAGCGCCTGCACAATGAAAACCGTGATCTGAGAAGGAGCCTTGATCAATCCGGACGGGTTGCCCAGCAGATTTCAGACCGCAAAGATATACAGCAACGGGTGAATGCCCAATTTGTAGACCGGCGGTTGTACTTCCGGCAAAACTGGCAACAGTTCATCACCGTATCGCTAAACGATTACCGCACCGGGTTCCTGGGCGGTATCAAGGATTTGAGCATTATTGTGCGAAATCAAACGGATTACCCGTTGGAGAATGTAGTGGTGACGCTGCAGTATTTGCGCAATAATGACGAGGTGTTTAAGACGGAGCAATATGCCATTAAGAATATTCCCGCCCAGGGCCAGCAAACGCTGGCTGCATCCAACAGCAGGAAAGGCACTAAGGCGAGGGTAAAACTGGTGAGTATTACCAGCCAGGCGATGAATTTCTGCTGGTCGGCGGATAAGAAGGCGGCGCCGGGGACGCCGGATCCGTATGCATGTGTGCCGGCGGCGCCGGCGATGCAGCAATGATTTTCAGTTTTTAGCGCATCACCCGCCTGTCGCGCTAATATCCGGGAATCAGTAACTTTACGCATGATCACTTTACACCCGCTACACCAACCCACTGCTGCTATCCGGGACTTATACGAAACCGCCTTCCCCCTCGCGGAACGCCGCCCCTGGCCGGCCCAGCTGAAATTACTGGCAGCCGGCAAACTACGTTTATTCGAAATTCAAAGCCAGGAGCAATACGCCGGGTTTATCTTTTACTGGGCGCTGCCCCGTTTTGCCTTCGTAGAGCATTTCGCCATTGAGCCGGCCGCAAGAGGCGGCGGCGCCGGCACTGCCGTGATGCGGCAAATGGAAGCGGCATTAAAAACGATCGTGCTGGAAGTAGAGCCGCCGGATACGGAGCAGGCTATACGCCGTATTAATTTTTACGAGCGGCTGGGGTACCGGACCTTTCCTGATTATTACGAGCAACCGCCTTATCACCCGGGTTACCCGCCGTTGCAGCTGCGGTTGATGTACCTGAACCTGCCGCCCGGCATGGACTTCATAGCCATCAAACAAACCCTTTACAGCGAAATTTACCAGTTATAAAAAAAGCTCCGCAACCATGATGGCTGCGGAGCTTTTAATTTTATAACACCAGTAATTTATCTGTCGCCACGTCTTGGCCTTTCTCCACCGCCTCCGTTATTAGTCCTGGAAGGTTGAGCGGCAGGCTGGTAACGTTCCACGCGTTGCTGCGCCTGTTGTTGTACTTGTCTGGCCTGTTGTTCCTGTTGCTGGCGCTGGATGCGTTGCTGTTCCTGCTGCTGTTGCCTCATTACCCTTTGCTGTTGTTCCTGTTGCATACGCTGCTGCTGCATTTGTTGCTGCTGCTGTTCTCTCATAATCCTTTGCTGTTGTTCCTGTTGCATACGCTGCTGCTGCATTTGTTGCTGCTGCTGATCTCTCATGATCCTTTGCTGTTGTTCCTGCTGGATGCGCTGCTGGTCCTGTATCCGTTGCTGTTGTTCCTGTTGCTGGCGTTGCTGCTGTAACTGGATCTGTTGTTCCTGTTGCACTCGCTGTATCCGTTGCTGTTGATCTCTCTGTTGCTGTTCCTGTTGAATCCGTTGCAGATCCTGCTGCAGGTTATTGTTATTGGTGTTTACCCTGGATGGTCGGCCGTTGTTATTGTTGTTAACCGGAGCCGGGAAGTTGTTGTTCCCGTTGTTATTGCCCGGGTTCACCCTGGACGGCCTGTTGTTGTTATTGCCATTGTTGTTGCCAGGGAAGTTATTGTTGTTATCCTGTACCCTGGACGGTCTGCCGTTGTTATTATTGTTGCCAGGGAAGTTGTTGTTATTATCCTGCACCCTGGATGGTCTGCCATTGTTGTTGTTGGCAGGGAGCGTGCTGTTACGGTTGTCATTACCCTGGTTTACCCTGCTGCCACCGTTGTAACGGTTGTTGTCCTGTTCTCTGCCGCGGCGGATGGCTTGTGCATCCGGGCGGTACATTTGCAGCTGGTTGTTGTTAATCCGGCTGGCGCCCGGCCTGGTGGCATCGGTGAGTCGTACCGGCCTTACGTTGGCAGGTGCGGCAGGACCACGGTTAATACGGCTGTTGTTGTAAACAGTGGTATTATTGATGATGGTGGTGTTGTTGATGTAGTAGTTATTCCGGCCACGATCCATGTAATAGTTATTGATCCTGGAACTACCGATATACTGTCTGTTTACGAAAGTCCAGAAATTGATATTGATGGACACACCGGAAGGACCCAACGGCGCCCAGCCCCAGTAATCGCCGCCTGTACGCCAGTCGACCCATGCCGGACCCCATTCATAACCCGGTATCCACATCCAACCGTAACGGTTGTCAAACATCCAGCGACCGTAGTGAAACGGCGCCCATCCCCATGAATAATCGGAAGCCCACGTCCATCCATAGTCAGTATAAACCCAGTGACCACCGGTGGAATAAGGCTGCCAGTTGGAGCCCATATTAGGAATCCAAACCTGGTCGTAACCGGGGTAATTTATCCAGCGGCCGTAAGGACTCAACGCATCATAAAAAGATACGCCGCCACTTACCTGAAGGCCGGATCCGTATCCATTGTTATAACCGCTGTTGTAATCGCCGGAGGCGTAGTAGGTGCTGGCGCAGCTTGTCAGGAACATGGAGACGGCAAGAAATGGGATAAGAGATTTTTTTATCAACATTTTCATACTCCTGTTTTTAATGATTGGCTCCTGGTATTTAGACTGTCTGAGGATTGATAATGAAGCTCACATATAAGGATTCTTTCCGGTACGGTCTAAAAGGCAGTTGTCTAATCGCTTTTTAGTAAAAATTGTTAACGCTTTGCTAAAGAAAATTTCGTTGTTTTAGCATCGCTGAAACATAGTATGCAAAAAGGATTCCAAATTTTTTGAGTGCTTCATAAACGTTGAAATGTAAAACGTTACAGCCCTTTTTAATTACATATATTTGTTCCTTTTTTTATTAAAGGAAAAAACATTTTCTGTCAGATTTGCCTATTGATTAATATTGCCGCATGAACGAGTTTTTCAGCATACAGCACACCTTTTTTACCGCGCTTGGATATCCTGTTAGTTTTATTGAATTCATCGGCACTTTCACGGGCTTGTTATGCGTGTGGCTGGCTGCGCGGGATCATATCCTTACCTGGCCGGTAGGGTTGATCAACGTGTCTTGTTTTTTTGTGCTGTTCTGGCAACTGCAGCTGTATGCGGATATGTTTTTGCAGATATATTTCTTTGCAACCGGCGTCTATGGCTGGATTTTCTGGTACAGCAAGAAGCCGGAGCATGAATCGATTTATGCGTTAACGAACCGTAACCGGTGGTTACTGGCGGTAGCGGTAGTGGTGCTGACCATTGCCATGGGCTATGTAATCAGTCGCCTGCATCTGTGGTTTCCTGCGGTGTTTGAGCATCCGGCGGCATGGCCTTATACGGATTCGCTGGTGGCGGTGCTCAGTGTTTTTGCGAATATTTTGCTCGCTAAAAGGATCTGGGAAAACTGGCTGTTATGGGTTACAGTTGACGTGGTCGCTACTGTTATTTATTTTCAGAAAGATGTGAGATTCCTGGGGCTGGAATATTTCATTTTATTGATCATTGCTTCCATGGGGTTGATACGATGGGTAAAGGAATACCGTAAGCAAACTGCGTGAGGATTTGATTTGAATAAACAGGCGGATGCCGCTCTACGCCGCATCCGCCTGCGCAGGTTTTATACTTTATATTCTCCCACTACTTTTCCATCGTCGCCAAGCATGGTCAGCACCAGTTGCTTCTGGTCCGCCTTGATCTTGATCAGCGTGCGTTTGCCATCCTTAGGGCCGCCGCCGATGATCAGCGGATAGTTATGTTTGCCGGCTTCGGGCGGATGCACGCCATAGGTATGCGTATGTCCGCAGATCAGGATGTCGATCTTATGCTTGTTGAACAAGTCCCCGAACATAGCGCGGCAATGGGACGCTCCATGCCAGTCGCCCCCGTGGTAATGCGGGATATGCATCATCACCACTTTATGTTTTGCTTTTTTATAAGCGGGGGATTGCAGCTGTTTTTCCAGCCAGGCGGCCTGTTCCTGCCGGTAGGCGTCAAAGTCCACGATGCCGGCATATACCGGGTGCGTATCTTCCTTATCTTCTCCCGTGTCCAGCACGATGGCAAACACCGGCCCCCAGGTAAAGCTGAAGTAGTTGTTTTTACCGGGGTTTTCGAAGTACTGGTGCCATTCCCGGGCATACTTACCCCTTGTTTCATGGTTCCCTCTTACATACATAAAAGGGATTTGCGGGGAAAAGGTATCGCCGCAGGGCGTCAGCATATGATCGATGATCTGCTGCTCATCGTTTTGATAATCGAAAATATCCCCGTTAAAAAATAGGAAGTCGTACGGATCATTCCCGTTCAGCTGCAGCAGGTGCGGAATAGATGCCGGCCGGTCATGAATATCGTTGAGGATCAGCCAGGATACCTCTTTGGCCTGGGTGTCAGGGGCAGTGAAGGTATAGGCATCGCTGGCAATGGTTTCCCCGTAGGTTAGTTTATACGGCTGGAAATCAGTAATTTCCTTTGAAAATACCTTGTAGGTGTATTTCTTTCCGGGTTCCAGGTGAGAGAGGGCGATGCGGTGGAGGCGGTTGTTCGCATCCACGAGGCCATGGCTTACGCTATGCGCTTTTTGCGTAGGTTGCCCTTCCGGCCCAAATTCCACCCAGCTGTAGCAGGGTTTGGCAGTCAGCCACATGACGGTGATGGTGTCCGGCGCCGGGTATTGGAGGTAGGGTTTGCAGAGAAACCGGTGTTCGCCGGCAGCGGGCGCTTTGTCTGTTTTGGCGGCGGCGCTTGCCAGCGAGGGCAGCCCTGTTAGTCCCAGCAGCCCGGCTTTGGAAATGTTGCCGATGAAACTGCGTCGGGATTGTTCACTGTGTTTTTTCATATGAGGCAATTTAATAAAGTCAATCGCCAAAATAAGTCACCCGCACCATACACAAGGTTATTTTTTTATGAATGGAACGGGTTACGGAGAAATTTTCTTAAAGGATTTTATAGATTAACAATTTATATAATATTATAGTTGCTGCGGGCAGGTTCAGGGAAGGAATGGAAGGATAACTGCTAAACCTTGCAAAAAAGGGGTCTGAAACCTTTATTTTTCCGGGGTCGTGTTTTGATTTTCATCCATTAACACTTACCTTTGCGGCAAATTTTGGAAACTGTGGCAACAGCCCCGGTTTTGAGGAAATAACTTTTACGTATTTTATAAACCTCCTTAAAATATGCCTAACACAGGTAAGATCAAACAAATTATCGGTCCCGTGGTGGACGTGCATTTTGAAGACAAATTGCCCGAAATCTACAACGCATTGGAAATCACCCGCGAAAATGGTCAGAAAGTAGTATTGGAAGTACAGCAGCACCTGGGTGAAGACAGTGTTCGTTGCGTGGCAATGGACTCCACCGACGGTATGGTTCGTGGTATGGCCGTAGTGGATAAAGGCGCGCCTATTAAAATGCCAATTGGCGACCAGGTTAAAGGACGTTTGTTCAATGTGGTAGGTGAAGCGATTGACGGTCTGGGTCAGATCGACACTGAAAACGGTTACTCCATTCACCGTCAGCCTCCTAAATTCGAGGAACTGGCTACTGAAACGGAAGTACTGTTCACCGGTATTAAAGTAATCGACCTGATCGAGCCATATGCAAAAGGTGGTAAGATCGGTTTGTTCGGTGGTGCTGGTGTGGGTAAAACCGTATTGATCCAGGAGCTGATCAACAACATCGCTAAAGGTTACGAAGGTTTGTCCGTATTCGCCGGTGTGGGTGAGCGTACACGTGAGGGTAACGACCTGATGCGTGAAATGATCGAGGCGAACATCGTAAAATACGGTGATAAATTTAAAGAATCAATGGAACACGGTGACTGGGATGTTACCGCTGTAGATAAAGAATTACTGAAGAACTCACAGGCTACCTTCGTGTTCGGCCAGATGAACGAACCTCCAGGCGCCCGCGCCCGCGTGGCCCTGTCCGGTCTGACCCTCGCTGAATATTTCCGTGACGGAGATGGTTCCGCAGGCGGTGGCCGTGATATCCTGTTCTTCGTGGATAACATCTTCCGTTTCACCCAGGCAGGTTCTGAGGTATCCGCGCTGTTAGGCCGTATGCCTTCTGCGGTAGGTTACCAGCCAACCCTGGCCACTGAAATGGGTCTGATGCAGGAGCGTATCACTTCTACCAAAAACGGTTCTATCACCTCCGTACAGGCGGTTTACGTACCTGCGGATGACTTGACCGACCCTGCTCCGGCAACTACCTTCTCCCACCTGGATGCTACCACCGTACTGGATCGTAAGATCTCCGACCTTGGTATCTATCCTGCGGTGAGCCCGCTGGATTCCACTTCCCGTATCCTGACCCCTGCTATCGTGGGTGAAGCGCACTACAACTGCGCTCAGCGTGTGAAAATGATCCTTCAGCGTTATAAAGAACTGCAGGACATCATCGCCATCCTCGGTATGGACGAGCTGTCTGACGAGGATAAACTGACAGTAGCACGCGCCCGTCGCGTACAGCGCTTCCTGTCCCAGCCATTCCACGTAGCAGAGCAGTTCACCGGTCTGAAAGGCGTACTGGTTCCAATCGAGGAAACTATCCGTGGTTTCAACATGATCATGGACGGCGAAGTAGACGAATATCCTGAAGCAGCCTTCAACCTGGTAGGTAGCATCGACGATGCGATCGCAAAAGGTAAGAAATTACTGGAACAGGCTAAGAACTAAGATTGTTGGTCATCCCTGCTCAGTGCAGGGATGACGCTACATATTAACCATTTACCATCATTCACATGCTATTAGAAGTATTAACACCAGAAAGAAAGTTATACGCCGGAGAGGTGTACGGAGTGCAACTCCCGGGTATCGACGGTTCTTTTGAAATACTGGATAAACATGCGCCCTTAATCGCGGCGCTCGGAAATGGTAAGATGAAGGTGCTGAAAGATAAGACCCACAGTGAATTTTTCACCATCAGTGGCGGATTCGTGGAAGTATTGCGCAACAAAGCTACCGTACTGGTAGAAGGCGCCACAGCGCTGGAAAAGAAATAATACCACCAGTTGAACTGATTATAACCAGGCCGGGTAAGATTACCCGGCCTTTCTTTTTGTCCTAACTATTCCAATCTTAGAAGAAACCCGCTGGATAACTAATACCCACGGGGTTTTTAAGACCCCGCCTTCGGCACATACGGCGCCGGCTATACGAATAACCGGCCGCAACATAGTCCCTCCGACAGGGCAGCTTCTGTTTCGAAGCTGGTATTATTACCTAATGAATTCGCTATAATGACTTTGACCAGTATGTAATAATGTCACGGGTAAACTCTCGACGTCTATCGTGGCCAGAGAAGGAGCTAATGATTTTTCAATAGGTTTTCCCTTCATAGGTGTATGCTAATACTCGGTATTCGGTTTTACCAGTGGGTTACAATCCGTTCTTCACGTTTCTTACTTTAGCAAGATATTTAAATTGTTTTAAAAAATCATATAATTCGTGTTCATTTTTACAGGCATAACATACCCATTACTGTAGGATACAGATATTAGGGGGAGATACAAACTGCCCTGCAGGAAAAATGTCTAGTTCAGGGACGGGTCAATCGGAAAGTTTGCCATCATCGCAAAATTGCTACCCATACTCTTCAGGGCCTTCTGCCACAGCTGCTGCTCATCCCGGTCGAATACGAGCGTGGTCGTGGCCGGGGAAATAATCCACGATTTTTCCTCCATTTCCTCACCCAGCTGCCCGCTGCTCCAGCCGCTGTAACCAATGAAGAACTTAATCTTATCTAGATCCACTGACCCATCGTTGATATGCTCCACCACCTTGTCAAAATGGCCGCCCCAGAAAATGCCGGGCCCTATCTGCATACCGCCGGTAATTATATCCGGCTGCTGATGCACAAAATGAATAGTATCCATCTGCACAGGGCCACCCACATACACCGGTACCTTAGCCACCAGTACCTCAGGTATCAGCTCGTCCAGCTGCTGGTCAAACAGCTTGTTCAATACAAAACCAAAGCTGCCCTTGTCCTGGTGCTCACAAAGCAATACTACCGTCCGGGCAAAATTCGGGTCTTTCAGAAAGGGATCTGCAATCAGCAACACGCCGGGAGCCAAGGTTACCATAAGCTTTCATTTTTATTCACTTATATAAATTTAAGTGATTTCACGGAAAAGGAGTATCACGCAAAAATGTGAATGACGGGATTTTATACCAGCTCAGCTGATACCAGGTGGAGAAATAATACGGCTATAAGGAAGAAACCGAAAGTAGAGGAAATAAAAAAAGGAGGCTAGACAACCTCCTTACCATTTTATCAACCAAAATCTAAATCGCTTATGGAACGAATCCACGTCGATGTATGTAGAAAGTTTAATTTCTTGTGCTTTTGTCAAACTTACTAAGCAAATTTAGTACCAGTTTGATAAGACAAAGGTAAGGAAAGATGAAATATAAAAATCAGAACTTCGCCGTTAAAATTACGTTAAAGTAATATTGAATTGTAGCCGCAGCGCCGGCAAACTATCTTAACGTTCTAATTTTGTATCATTGTTGCTATAGCAAGGATCTTATTTAACAAAATAAAACGCCTGCAACGTCCCATTATTCCTTAAATTTAGAGCTTACTCATTACTTGCATGATACCGTTGAAGCGAATTTTTCCTGTCATTGTCGTACTTATCACCTTATCCCTTTTTGGTATTATCTACATCCAGGTAAACTGGATCAAAAGTGCCGTGGTCATCAAAAATGACCAGCTGGATCAACGGGCTGTTGAAGTGGTGAGAGATGTAAACCAGTATTTTATCAGTCACCGTAGCACCTCCGTGCAGCTCCGCCTCAATCCGCCGGCCGATCCCTCCGGAAATTCGCTCAACTTCGATTTCGGCAAAACGCAGGTATTCAAACCTTATGTGACAGACCTCTTCACCCCGCAGGAAATCCAGCGGGTCATCGTCAACAGCCTGAAGGAACACCGCCTGGATACCAACCATTTCGAATTCGCCGTACGCCTGGCCATACCCGGCTTACGCCCCATGTGGCGTATCCAGACCCCCGGCTTCGCACAACAATTCAATATGGTGGTCGACAGCAATCAGCAGAAGATCAAGGATTATAAAATGAAGGTGATCTCCCTGGACGAATCCATCGGGCCGGGCGCGGAACAGCTTTTCCTCATCACGCCCACACAGGATGAGGTAATCCGCCAGCTCACCATCATGATCATAGGAGGGGCCTGCTTTACCCTCATCATCATTACCGCCTTCGCACTCACCATCCGCACGATGCTGAACCAGAAGAAGCTCTCGGAAATCAAGTCTGATTTTATCAACAACATGACCCATGAGCTGAAAACGCCCCTGGCCACCATCTCCCTCGCCATCGACGCCATCGGCAACGAAAAGGTGATGGATAATAAAGACAAAATCCGCTACTTCTCCGGCATCATCAAGGAAGAAAATAAACGCATGAACAAACAGGTGGAAACCATCCTGCAATCCGCCCTCCTGGAAAAGGACGAAATAGGGCTCAAACTGCAGGCCACCGATGTGCATAACGTAATCCAGCATACGGTGGATAACCTGCAATTGCAGCTGGCCGCCAAAAATGGCGTGGTCGACCTGCAGCTCAATGCCGTAAACCCCGTGATTATGGCGGATGACGTGCATTTTTCCAACGTGGTTTTCAACCTGCTGGACAATGCCATCAAATACTCAAAAGAAAACCTGGAAGTTTCCATCAGCACGTATAATACCCGCAAATCCCTCTTCATCGTCATTACCGACAATGGTATCGGTATGAGTCGCGATACTATTTCGCGTATCTTTGAAAAGTTCTACCGCGCGCACACCGGCAACGTCCACAACGTAAAAGGTTTCGGCCTCGGACTCAGCTATGTGAAAGCAATCGTAGACGCTCATCACGGAAAAATTAAAGTGGAAAGCGTAGTGGGTAAAGGCAGTAAATTTACCCTCGAATTTCCACAGGAATAGTAAAGGAAACAGCGCATGATTATTAGTGAAAAGGAAGCCCAGCACTTCAAACACGCTATTGCCGTTCCGGGATTCGGACTGGCAATGCAGGAAAAACTGAAAATGTCCCGCGTGCTTGTTATCGGCGCCGGCGGCCTCGGCAGCCCGGTGATCCAATACCTCGGCGCCAGTGGCGTAGGCATCATCGGTATTGCCGATTACGGCGTCATCAACGATGAAGACATGCCCCGCCAGCCCATCTACCACGTACAGGACGTAAAAAAGCATAAAGCTAAAATGGCCGGCAGCCGCCTCTATGGCGTAAATCCATTTGCCCGCCCCTTCCCGCTGCTGCTTCAGGCCAAGCCGGAAACCATGGCGTTCCTCCTCGATGGATTTGACATCGTGGTGGACTGCACCCAGCACCAGCCTTCCCATCTCCTCATCAACGACGCCTGCATTTTACACGATAAACCGCTCGTAGTAGGAGAAGTGCATAACTGGCTCGCCTGGTACGGCGGGTTCAATATGCCCATGCCGGACGGTACCAGGTCCGCCTCGTACCGCTGCGCACAGGACCTTACGGACGACTACCGGAATTACGACGCCGGCGCGCTGGGCGTAACGCACGGGGCTACGGGTATGCGTATAGCCACCGATGTGATTAAATACCTGATAGACGTGCCCATCGGGCTTACCAACAAGCTATACGGCATTGACTATCTCCACAATACCACCACCGTACACGACCTCACCCCCAACCGGGAAGCGATGGAAGCCGTGAAAGCAAACGGCCTCCTGTCCGCAGATGACTACGGACTCGAGATCGTACCGGATGTGGAAGATTAGTCAGCGGATGTTAAAGCTGCATAGGCTGGTACTGCTGAAGAGCGGGTAACTTAATCCTCCTGCAGCTTTAATACGGTTTTGGCTTCGCCCACCTTCAGGTGGTGCTTCATGCCCAGTTTCACGGCATAGTTCGCCGGCTGATGGCCAATGGGGAAGTTGAAACATACCGGGTAATCGTAATCCTTCACCAGGTTGTGAATGATCTCATATTCCGACTGGCCGAACGGGGTCTGGGTTTCCTTGCCGTCGGTAAAGGCGCCTACAACCAGTCCGGCCAGTTCATCCAGCCATCCGGCCCTTTTGAGGTTGTACATCATCCGGTCCACATTGTACCGGTATTCCCCGATGTCTTCCAGCAGCAGGATTTTACCTTTTGTATCCACCTGGGACCTGGTGCCGGATATATTCGCCAGCATCGACAGGTTGCCGCCTACCAGCAGGCCGCTGGCGCTGCCTTCCCGGTTCAGCTCATGTACCGGCGTTTGATAGCTGTACTTTTTGCCCTTAATCACCTGTTCCAGGCTGTAAACATACTCGTCATTCACCGTTTCAGGGGTAATGCCGCTGCACATCAGGGAATGGATCGTTGGAATGCCATAACGGGTATGGATATGTGAATGCAACACGGTAATATCGCTGTACCCGCACAGCCATTTCGGATGCTTGCGGAACTTTTTGAAGTTTAGTTTGTCGATAATACAAACCAGGCCGTACCCCCCGCGTCCAAAGATGATGGCTTTCATCTCAGGATCGTCCAGCATGTCCTGCAGCTCTTCCAGGCGGAGTTCATCCGGGGCGGAGAAATTATGGAAACTGGTGCCCACTGTAATGCCAAGGTGTACGCGATAGCCCCAGCTGCGGATCACCTCCGCAGCATACTCGGCTGCCGCCAGCTCCATTTTACTGCTGGAGCAGGTGATGCCGATTAAATCGCCTTTTTTCAGATATGGTGGAATTCTTACCATTGTTCTTTTGTTTACCTTTGTAAGATTGGTGTGCCCTCGCGGACACATCGCCCGGACTAAGTTGATGAATTGTATCGGCTATTCCAAAAACAAAATTATTTTTAGTATTCTTTAAGATAGTATGGGAAAATTTAACAGATATCTAATAACTGCGGCGTTACCGTATGCCAATGGCCCTGTTCATATCGGACACCTGGCCGGCTGCTATATCCCCGCAGATATCTACGTGCGATACCTTCGCGCCAAAAAAGCTGATGTAAAATTCGTTTGCGGAACCGATGAACATGGTGTGCCTATCACCATCAAGGCCATGAAGGAAGGCATCACTCCACAGGACGTGGTGGATAAATACCATAAAGTGATTGGGGACAGCTTTGCAGCAATGGGTATCTCTTTCGATATCTTTTCCCGCACCAGCAACAAGATCCACCATGAAACCGCAGCGGAGTTCTTCCTGAAAATGTACAATGACGGCCTTTTCGAGGAAAAAGAATCCGAGCAGTATTACGATCCAAAGGCCAACATGTTCCTGGCCGACAGATATATCATCGGTACCTGCCCGCATTGCGGCAACGATAAAGCGTATGGCGACCAATGCGAAAAATGCGGTAACAGCCTGAGTCCTGATGAACTGATCAACCCGCACTCCGCCCTCAGCAACGCCGTGCCTGTAAAGAAAAAGACCAAACACTGGTACATGCCTTTACAGAACTACGAACCATGGCTGAACGAATGGCTGCTGGAAGGTCATAAAGAGTGGAAAAACAATGTGTACGGACAGTGTAAAAGCTGGCTGGATAGTGGCCTGCACCCACGTGCCATGACCCGCGACAGCAACTGGGGCATCAAGGTGCCGCTGCCGGACGCGGAAGGAAAAGTCCTGTACGTATGGTTTGACGCGCCTATCGGTTACATCTCCGCCACCAAGGAACTGACGGAAAACTGGGCCGATTACTGGTGTAAGGAAGATACCAAGCTGGTTCATTTTATCGGGAAAGATAACATCGTCTTCCACTGTATCATCTTCCCGAGCATGCTGAAAGCGCACGGCGGCTATGTGCTGCCGGATAATGTGCCGGCCAATGAGTTCCTGAACCTGGAAGGCGATAAAATTTCCACCTCCCGTAACTGGGCGGTATGGGTGAACGATTATATCTGCGACTTCCCGGATCAGCAGGATGTACTGCGCTATGTGCTGACCGCCACTGCGCCGGAAACCAAGGATAACGATTTTACCTGGAAGGATTTCCAGGACAGGAATAACAGCGAACTGGTAGCCAACCTGGGCAACTTCGTAAACCGCACCATGGTGCTGATGCACAAATTGTGCGGCGGTAAAGTGCCGCAGCTGCATGCGGACCTGGTTAACGACGAAGACCGCCTCATGATCAGCGAATTCGCCGCCGCTAAAGAAAAAGTGGAAAACGCCCTGGAAGCCTATAAATTCAGGGAAGCGCTGTCTGAAATCATGGCCCTTTCTTCCAAAGGTAACCAGTACATGCAACGCAACGAGCCCTGGATCCTCGCTAAAGCCATCGAAAAACTGAACAAGGGCGAAGCGCATGATAAATACACGGCGGACGACCTGCAAATGCTGCAGAAGCGTATCGACATCTGCCTGCACGTTTGCCTGCAACTGACAGCTAACCTGGCTATCCTCATCAATCCATTCCTGCCGTTCACCGCGAAGAAAATGCTCCACATGATGAAAGTGGTAGAGCGTATGCTGGATTGGGAAAATGCAGGTTCTGCCAAACTGCTGAGCGTTGGCTACAGCCTGCGCGAGCCGGAACTGCTCTTCAAGAAAATTGAAGATGAAACCATCGCCGCCCAGCTGGCAAAACTGGCCGACTCCAAAAAAGCCATCGAAACCGCCGCCGCTGCTGCAGTAGCGCCTAAAGCGGAAGAAAAACCGGCTGCTCCGGCCAAGCCTGAAATACAGTACGATGATTTCGCTAAACTGGACCTCCGGGTTGGTACCATCCTGCAGGCGGAGAAAGTAGAGAAAGCGGATAAACTGCTGAAATTACTGGTGGACATCGGTACAGAGCAACGCACCGTGGTTTCCGGTATCGCCATGCACTTCAAACCGGAAGAGATCATAGGCAAACAGGTTACCCTGGTGGCCAACCTGGCGCCCCGCAAAATGCGCGGTATCGAAAGCCAGGGCATGATCCTCATGGCGGAAGATAACGGTAAACTCGTTTTCGTAAACCCTGCCGAGGCTGTGCAGCCAGGCAGCGGTGTAAGCTGATCCAACTTTTCAAGTGATAAATAAAAAGTCCTGCCTACTGCGGCGGGACTTTTTTTATTCCCTCACCCGGCGCCTGCCGCCACTGCGCCTCCCGGCTGTCTGCAAGCCTGCTGCCCCCTGCCATTATTCAGGAACTTTAACATTCCTCCTGACTTTTAAACCCTAAAAAATCCTAAATTCAGGAATCTAAAAATATTGATTGTATTCACTAACAGATTAAAGCTGGACGTAATATGCAAAGACACATCAATAAAGTAGCCGTACTCGGCTCCGGGGTTATGGGATCAAGAATTGCCTGTCACTTTGCAGGCATTGGAGTTCAGGTACTGCTGCTCGATATTGCACCAAAAGAACTGAACGAGGCGGAAAAGAAGAAGAACCTCACATTGGATAGTCCTGCTGTGAAGAACCGGATAGTGAACGATGCACTCCAGGCTGCTGTTAAGTCTAACCCTTCTCCCGTTTTTACAAAAGATGTAGTAAAACGCATAAAAACAGGCAATTTCACGGACGATATGAAAAAGATCGCCGAGTGCGACTGGATCATAGAAGTGGTGGTGGAAAACCTGGCCGTGAAAAAAACGGTTTTCGAACAGGTGGAACAATACCGTAAACCCGGTACCCTCATCACTTCCAATACCTCCGGGATTCCCATACACCTGATGGCGGAAGGCCGCAGCGAAGATTTTCAGAAACACTTCTGCGGCAGCCACTTCTTTAACCCGCCGCGCTACCTGCGCCTGCTGGAAATCACTCCTACGCCGCATACAGATCCTGCCGTGATTGACTTCCTGATGGAATACGGGGACCTGTACCTGGGTAAAACCACGGTGCTCTGTAAGGATACCCCTGCGTTTATCGCCAACCGGGTAGGGGTGTACTCCATCATGGCCATTTTCCACATTATGCAGGAAATGGGCCTGGGTATCGATGAAATCGATGCGCTGACCGGCCCGGTGATTGGCCGCCCTAAATCCGCCACCTTCCGCACCGCGGACGTGGTAGGTATCGATACGCTGGTGAAAGTGGCGAAAGGCGTGCTGGAAAACTGCCCGGACGACGAAGCTATCGGCATCTTCAAAATACCTGACTTCCTGCAAAAGGTTGTGGATAACAACTGGCTGGGCGACAAGACCGGTCAGGGTTTTTACAAAAAGACAACAGGGGCGAACGGGAAGGAGATCCTTACCCTCAACCTGCAAACCATGGAGTACGGGCCAAAGCAAAAAGCCCGTTTCAGCAGTATCGACGCTGCCAAACCCCTGGAGGACCTGAAGCAGCGCCTTAAAATGTTAGCCGCCGCAACAGATAAGGCAGGCCAGTTCTATCAACAGTTCCATGCGTACCTGTTCTCCTACGTTTCCCACCGCATCCCTGAAATCGCGGATGACCTTTACAAAGTGGACGATGCCATGAAAGCCGGCTTCGGCTGGGAGATCGGGCCATTCGAAAGCTGGGACCTGCTGGGCGTGGAAGCTTACGTAAAACAGGTGGAAGAAAAAGGCCTCACCGTGGCGCAATGGGTGAAGGATATGCTGGCTAAAGGCTTTAAGAGCTTTTACAAAGTGGAGAACGGTAAAAAATTCTACTACGATATTGCATCGCAAAACTATAAAGCATTGCCTGGCGAAGGCGCCTTTATCATCCTGGAAAACTATGCCGGCAATGTAATCTGGAAAAACAGCGCCAGCCGCCTGATCGACATCGGAGACGGTGTAGTGTGCTTCGACTGGCAGACGAAGATGAACACCATCGGCGGGGAAGTGCTGGAAGGATTGAATAAGGCGGTAGACCGCGCGGAGAAAGACTTCCGCGGCCTCGTGGTGGCCAACGACGGCGCTAACTTCTCCGCCGGCGCCAACGTAGGCATGATCTTTATGATGGCAGCAGAGCAGGAATACGATGAACTGGATATGGCGGTAAGGCTGTTCCAGCGTTCCACTATGCGTTTACGTTATTCCAGCATTCCCGTTGTAGTTGCACCGCATGCGCTGACCCTCGGCGGCGGTTGCGAAATGGCGCTGCATGCGGATAAAGTGCAGGCGGCTGCCGAAACCTACATCGGCCTCGTGGAACTCGGCGTAGGCCTGATCCCCGGCGGTGGCGGTACTAAAGAAATGGCATTGCGCGCCAGCAACGAATTCAAGGAAGGCCGTATCGAAGAAGAGCCCCTGAAAGATTACTTCATGACGGTAGCAACGGCGAAGGTAGCCACTTCCGGCTTTGAAGGATTTGACATGGGCGTGCTCCGTAAAGGCCACGATGAAATTACCATGAACCCCAGCCGTTTGATTGCGGATGCGAAGCGCAGCGTGATCGCCATGGCGGACGAAGGATATACCCGGCCTGTGGAAAGGACAGACGTAAAAGTAATGGGCCGCAGCGCGCTGGGCGCCCTGCTGGCCGGCATCTATGCCATGAAGTTCGGTAACTATATTTCCGAGCATGATGAAAAAGTAGCCCAAAAACTGGCGTACGTCATGTGCGGGGGCGACCTGACCGAGCCAACCCTGGTGAGCGAACAATACCTGCTCGACCTGGAACGCGAGGCCTTCCTCAGCTTATGCGGCGAACGCAAAACCCTGGAAAGATTACAGAGCGTGATCAAAACAGGCAAACCTATCAGGAATTAATTAGCCAATGTCAATACTATCCTTACAAGGCATCTCCAAAAGGTATGGTGCCGTGCAGGCGCTGTCAGGTGTTTCATTCGACGTTCCTCCTGGCAGCGTCTTTGGTATTTTAGGCCCTAATGGCAGCGGGAAGACCACGCTGCTGGGCATTGTTACGGACGTGCTGAAAGCCGACAGCGGCACGTTCCAGCTTTTCGGCAAGCCCGCCGGCGCATCGGAGCGCCGCAGCATCGGAACGCTGCTGGAAACGCCCAACTTCTACCACTACCTCAGCGGATGGAAGAACCTGGAAATCTCCGCCAGTATCAAGCAAAGAGGCGCGGACGATATCGAACGGGTACTGAAGGTGTGCGGCCTGTATGCCCGCAAGGATGCGGCTTTCAAGACTTATTCCCTCGGGATGAAACAACGCCTTGCCCTCGCATCCGTACTCCTGGGCGACCCCGATGTACTCATCCTAGACGAACCTACCAACGGGCTGGATCCTTCCGGGATCGCAGAGGTGCGCAGTATCATCCATGACCTGGCCGGGTCGGGGAAAACGATCATCCTCGCCAGCCACCTGCTGGATGAGGTGGAGAAAGTATGTACGCATGTGGCTATCCTCCAGCGCGGACAGCTGCTCCTCTCCGGCGCCGTTTCCGAGGTGATACAACGCAACGACTTCGTAGAGCTGGCCGCAGCGGATAACCAGGCGCTGGTAGCGCTGATCCTGCGGTTTCCCGGCTGTAACAGCGCGGTGGTCAGCGGCAGCAGCGTGATCGCCACGTTCGACTCCCCGCCCGATACAGCAGCCATCAACGGATGGTGCGCCAACAACGGCATCTGGCTGAGCCAACTGCAGCTGCGTAAAAAGAGTCTTGAAAAAGCATTCCTGGAACTGACCCATACCTCTAACTCATGAAAAATATTATTCGGACCGAATGGCTCAAAGTGCGCACCTATCGCACCTTCTGGGTAATGCTGATCCTGGCCGCTATTATCCCTGTCATCTCCAACTTTTTTATGGCCAACCTCTTCAGCAACGGGGACCTGAAAAAGGCTACCCAGCTGATGGGCCAGCCATTCAGCTTTCCGGCCGTATGGCTGAGCGTTGCCAGCATCAGCTCCTATACTTCCGGGCTGTTCGCCATTTTACTGATCATCCTCACCACCAATGAGTACACCTTCCGTACCAACCGGCAGAATATCATCGACGGCTGGGACAGGCGGGATTTCGTATATGCGAAACTGTTCTGGCTCGTGGCCTTGTCGCTCATAGCGCTGGCTATAACTACGCTGACGGGTATCATCATCGGTTTGAGTTACGGGGATACCTCCCTCTCCTTTGAAGATTACCGCTATGTGATCTATTATTTCCTGCAGGTGGTGGTCGCCCTGTCAATCGCCCTGCTGATCGCCGTGCTGCTCAAAAGGGCGGGGATCGCCATCGTCATCTTTTTTGCCTACAGCATGATGCTGGATAACATTTTATCAGCTATTCTGAAAAGGTATGTGGGCCAGGTAGGTGGCTTGTTGCCGCTGCAGGCGGGGGATCAGCTGTTGCCCGTTCCCCTGTTCGGCAAACTGATTTCCGAAGAAATGTATGACGCCTACGTGTATGTGATCGCTATACTGGTCTACATCAGTATTGCCGTATATATCGTTTTCAGGAAGATGATGAAGTCAGATTTATAGAAAGATTATATATTTCACATTCTTTTAAAGCGAAATGTGTAGGAGAGAGCTTAAATTTGTTGGAGAAAGAAAAAATCCGAACTATGGCAGTAAAGGAAAAGTTGATTTTGGTTACGAATGATGATGGTATTACTTCGCCGGGTATTCGCGCATTGATAGAGGCGGTGAGGCCGTTGGGCAGGGTAGTGGTGGTAGCGCCGGACAGTCCGCAATCGGGCATGGGGCACGCCATTACGATCGGCGTTCCCTTACGGTTAAACCAGGTGGATATCTTCGAAGGTATTGAAGCCTGGCAGTGTTCCGGTACGCCGGTGGACTGCGTAAAGCTGGCCAGGGACAAGATACTGGGCGGCAAACCGGACCTGTGCGTAAGTGGTATCAATCATGGCGCTAACCATTCCATCAACGTGATTTACTCCGGCACTATGTCGGCCGCCATGGAAGCAGCGATCGAAGGCATTCCTTCAGCAGGATTTTCTTACCTGGAATATGACTACGCGGCAGATTTCTCTCTCCCGGCCAAAGTAGCGCGGGAAGTGGCAGAACGGATGCTGGCATCCGAATTACCGGGAGGTGCGCTGTTCAATGTGAACATCCCGATAGTGGAAGAAAAAAAATTCAGGGGAATTAAGATCTGCCGGCAGGCAGATGCCAAATGGGTAGAGGAATTTGACGAAAGAAGGGACCCGCACGGAAAGAAATATTACTGGCTGACAGGCGAATTTAAAAACCGCGATACAGGCGATGACACGGACGTTTGGGCATTGGAAAACGGCTATGCCTCTTTGGTGCCGGTGCAGTTTGACCTGACCAACTATCAGCTGAAAAAGAAGCTGGCAGAGGAATGGAAAGACATGCAGTAACAATGCGGACAGTTGCGCAACGTATCGCCATCACAATCAAGTTATGTTAAAAAAAGACAATTTACCTCTGGGAATTTTGCTGGGATTCATCACACCTATCCTGGCGTTCTTCCTGTACTATCTGGTGGCCGTACGACCTTCCAATATAGAGTTCACCCAGTTCCTGGGGCAGCTGAAAGGAAATTACCGCCTGATCCCTAAATTAACCAGTATCTGCCTGTTATTAAACGGCCTGGTGTTTTATCTTTACACCCGCAACAGGCGGGATGTAACGGCAAAGGGAATTTTCCTCGTCACCATGCTGTATGCCATCGCCATACTGCTCATGAAAATTATCAGATAATTATTAACAGCAACGGAATTTGAAATATTACATTATTGCGGGAGAGGCATCAGGTGACCTGCACGGCAGCAACCTGGTAAAACAGTTGAAGCAGCAGGACCCGTCGGCGGATATACGCGGCTGGGGGGGCGACCTGATGGAGGCCGCAGGCGTGCACGTCGTAAAGCATTACAAAGAGCTGGCCTTCATGGGATTCGTGGAAGTGCTGATGAACCTCCGTACCATTCTTCGCAATATAGATACCTGTAAGAAAGATATCAGCGCTTTTAAGCCGGACGTACTGATCCTGGTGGATTATCCCGGCTTCAATATGCGCATTGCTGACTGGGCCAAAGCGGAAGGCTACAAGGTGGTGTACTACATCTCCCCGCAGGTATGGGCCTGGAAAGAGAACCGGGTTAAAAAGATCAAACGTACTGTAGATAAAATGCTTTGCATCCTGCCGTTTGAGCAGGATTTTTACCATAAATGGAATTACGCGGTAGAATACGTAGGCCATCCGCTGGTAGAGGTGATTAAGGCGGAAAAAGCAAAACCCGCTGATGCGCCTATTGCCGGCAAGCCGATCATTGCCGTGCTGCCGGGCAGCCGTAAGCAGGAGGTAAGCGTGAAGCTGCCTATCATGCTCACTATGGCTAAACATTTTCCGGACTACCAGTTCGTGGTAGCGCAGGCTCCCAGCCTGGACGACGAGTTTCTCGAAAGCCTCATTGGCCAGCATCCCAACGTATCCAAGGTAAAGGGTAAAACCTATCCGCTGCTGCGGCAGGCCACTGCGGCCCTGGTTACCTCCGGTACCGCCACCCTGGAAACAGCGCTGTTTGGCGTGCCTGAAATCGTTTGCTATAAAGGAAACCCGGTGTCGTACCTCCTCGCTAAAAACCTCATCAAGGTGAAATATATTTCCCTGGTAAACCTCGTAATGGATAAGCTGGTAGTGAAGGAGTTGATCCAGAACGACCTGACGGAAGCCAACCTGCTCAAGGAATTATCCGCACTGCTCAAAGATGAGAACCGCCGTAAGGAACTGGCTGCGGACTATGCAGCGCTCTGGCATAAGCTGGGGGAAAAAGATGCCAGCAGGCGCGCGGCAGAGGTGATATACGAATTTGCCCGTCAATAATATTTAACTGCAAAAAGGCCCTGGCGGGTCTTTTTGCAGGATCATGCTTACTCCTGCAAGGCGCTCCTGCCATTCAACATTCCCGCTGCCAGGGGTAAATACCCGCGAATGAAGGCGCCTCCTCAATGCCTCCTGATCAACCGGTAAATCACAATAATCACCGCAATAAAAAATACAATGATGCTGATACGGTTCATCCCGTGCATCATAGCCACATAGCGGGTTTTAGGCGCATTCGGGTCCTTCTTCCCGATGTAGAAATAACGCAATATTTGCTGCCAGATACTTTTCATACCGTAAAGATCGTAAAACTATTATTCTCATTTCCCCTGAGATTGTTATTTTTGAAGCTACTCAAATCATCATCTGGTTATGAATATCAAGCTGACGGGTCGCTTTTTGCTGGTGATCTTTTTTTTATCCTTTTTTACTAAATCGATTTACTCACAGGTAGACACGCTGAAGAGTGGATGGGAATTTGGTCGCCCGGATGAAAGGATCTGGCGGAGCGCTACCGTTCCGGGAACGGTACATACCGACCTGCTGGCGCATCACCTCATCCCCGACCCGTTCAAAGGCATGAACGAAAAAGCCGTGCAATGGGTAGATAAAAAGGATTGGTGGTACCGCTGCACCTTCAACGTTACGGAAGCGCAACTGAAGCAGGACGTAGTGGAACTGGAGTTCCTCGGCCTCGATACCTACGCGGAAGTATCCGTCAATAACCGGGATGTGCTGGTAACCAACAACATGTTCCGCGCATGGTCCGCCGATGTGAAGCGGCACCTGAAACCAGGAAAAAACACCCTGCTGATCAAGTTTGAAAGTCCGATTAAGCACGATATGCCACGCTTCCTCCGGGATAGCGTGATTTACCCTGCCGGCAACGATGCCAGCGATATCCCCCTCAGCGTGTACGCCCGCAAAGCGCCCTACCACTATGGCTGGGACTGGGGCCCGCGCCTCGTTACCAGCGGCGTATGGCGCCCGGTGATCCTCAAAGCATGGAGCGCCGCTACCATCCGGAACGTAAGCTATACCACCGCCCTCGAAGGCAAAAAAGCGCGGGTAAATGTGAAAGTGCAACTTACGGTAACCCGCCCGGGCACGTACTTGCTGACTCCTGCGCTGACTCTCGGCAACAGTTCCGCGATAGCGAACCGCCCCGGTAAAGCGTTTACCCTCCCTGAAGGCGATACCACCTGCGAACTGAGCTACGAGGTGAACTCGCCGCAACGCTGGTGGCCCAACGGCATGGGCGCGCAACCGTTATACCAGGCCACCGTGTACCTTACCACAGCAGAGAAAACAACGCTTGCGCAGCTGAGTAAGAAAATCGGATTCCGTACCATCGAAGTGGAAAATAAACCGGATGCACAAGGCGAATCATTTTTCGTGAAAGTTAATGGCCGCCCGGTTTTCATGAAGGGCTCCAATTACATCCCGCAGGATAATTTCCTGCCCCGTGTAACAAAAGAAAAATACCGCCGGCTGTTCGACGATATGCAGGAAAGCCACTTTAACATGGTGCGCGTGTGGGGCGGCGGCATATACGAAAATGATGAGTTCTACGACCTGGCGGATGAAAAGGGTATCCTCGTCTGGCAGGATTTCATGTATGCGTGTACGTTATACCCGGGCGACAGAACCTTCCTCGAAAACGCCCGTATGGAAGCCATCTACAACATCAATCGCTTAAAAGATCACGCCTCCCTGGCACTCTGGTGCGGCAACAACGAAATTGCCGTGGCGATCAAAAACTGGGGCTGGCAAGACGGTTACGCCTATACGAATTTGCAGTATGAAAGCATGCAGCGTGCGTATGATAAACTGTTTAAGGAGATATTACCCAACGCGGTGAAGGACCATGATCCCGGCCGTTTCTATTTCCACTCTTCTCCCATCAGCAACTGGGGAAAGCCGGAAGATTTCACCAGGGGAGATAACCACTACTGGGGCATCTGGCATGGTATGGAATGGTTTGAAGCGTTCAACACGCACATTCCCCGCTTCATGAGTGAATACGGCTTCCAGTCGTTCCCCGGCATGGCAACCATCGATAGCTTTGCCACCAAAGACGACTATCACATTTTCTCCAACGTGATGCAATCCCACCAAAAGAGCCCTGCTAAAGGAAATACGGCGATCAAAATTTACATGGACCACTACTACAACACACCGGTGGATTTTCCTGCGTTCGTGTACCTTAGCCAGGTATTGCAGGCGGAAGGTATGAAAGTGGCCATAGAAGCGCATCGCCGCAATATGCCTTACTGCATGGGCACCCTCTACTGGCAGCTCAATGATTGCTGGCCAGGCCCGTCCTGGTCCGGAAGGGATTACTATGGAAGATGGAAGGCGCTCCAATACTACGCCAAACGGGCGTTCGAACCAGTGATCACGTCGACAGTGGAGGAAAATGGGCAGTTAAAGACTTTCGTGATCACGGCTGAACATGGAAATAACGCTAAGTGGGATTTGGAGCTAAAACTGGTACTGACTGACCTGCAGGGCCAAATTATCTCCCTAAAAAAAATACCCGCACGTAAGTATGCCGATGGGGCCAGCACCCTTGTAAACACTGTAGCAATCAATGATTTATTGCAAGGCCGGCCCCGTAATGAGGTAATATTCTATACTGAATTGGTAAATAACAATAATGTTCTGAATCCTAATCTCTATTATTTTGCAGCAGCGAAAGAGATCGCGTTACAGGAACCCGGCATATCCTTTACCTGCAAGGCCGCAGGCGATGGAGTGGATGTAACCGTTACAACAAAACAGCTTGCGAGAAATATTTA
The DNA here is from genome assembly GCA_001870995.2 of Chitinophaga sp. CB10. Taxonomy (GTDB): domain Bacteria; phylum Bacteroidota; class Bacteroidia; order Chitinophagales; family Chitinophagaceae; genus Chitinophaga. The sequence goes on along the minus strand of MLAV02000002.1, from coordinate 345,273 downwards.
CCTGGGACTTTCAACAGCAATTGAAGGAGAACATTTTGAAGATAATTTCTTCGACCTGCTGCCCGGCATGCAAAGGACCGTGCATCTGCGTACCGGCCGCACCGCGGCAGCCATACAACAACAGCTGAAAATAACTTCGTTGGTTGACACTTATAAAAAATAACTATGCGTAAACTTTTAATGGCAGCAGGGCTGGCATTGGCGGGGATGAGCGCTGCAGCGCAGCACGAAGAGCATCCTTACATTCCGGAGCCTGACAAAGCTGTACAACAGAAACTCGAGGAGTGGCAGGACTGGAAATTTGGTATGATCATCCACTGGGGGCCTTACTCCCAATGGGGTGTAGTGGAATCCTGGAGCCTTTGCCCGGAAGATGAAGGCTTCACCCAGCGTAAACCTTACGGGATCCCTTATTATGAATACCTGAAAAAATACGAGGCGCTGGGCAAATCCTTCAACCCGGTTAAGTTCAACCCTGAGCATTGGGCCAAAGCCGCTGCGGACGCGGGTATGAAGTACATGGTGTTTACCACCAAACACCACGATGGCTACTGTATGTTTGACACCAAACAGACGGATTACCGCATCACCGCGCCGGACGTAGCTTTCAGCAAAAATCCCCGCGCAAACGTAGCAAAGGAAATTTTTGAAGCGTTCCGCAAGGAAGGCGTGCATACGGGCGCGTATTTCTCCAAACCGGACTGGAATACCGAATACTACTGGTGGAGCTACTTCCCGCCGAAGGACAGGAATGTGAATTACGACATTACCAAATACCCTGAGCGTTGGAATAAGTTCAAACAGTTCACCTACAACCAGATCGAAGAGCTGATGACAGGCTACGGCAAGCTGGAAATCCTCTGGCTGGACGGTGGTTGGGTGCGCCCGGAAAAATACCAGACGGAAGAATCCCGCAGCTGGGGCACTACCAAAGTACAGGACCAGGACATCGATATGCCTAAGATCGCGGCAATGGCGCGCAGCCACCAGCCGGGCCTGATCGTGGTAGACCGCAGCGTCCACAGTCAATACGAAAACTACCGCACCCCTGAGCAGCAGATCCCTGACAAGCCGCTGAGCTACCCCTGGGAAACCTGTATGACCATGGGCGGCTCCTGGTCCTATGTGCCAAACGACCAGTACAAATCCGTCAACACCCTTATCCACAACCTCGTGGATATCGTGGCCAAAGGCGGTAACTACCTGCTGAACGTAGGCCCAGGCCCTGATGGCGAGCTGCATGATGCCGCTTACACGACCATGAAAGGCATTGGCGAATGGATGCACATCAATGGCGACGCGATTTACAGCACCCGCGCAATCGCGCCTTATAAAGACGGTAAGGTTTGCTTTACTGCCAAAAAAGACGGCAGCAGCGTGTATGCCATATACTTATTGGATGAACAGGAAAAGTTGCCGGCAACCATCACTTTCAAAGGCATTACCCCTGCCGGGAAAGCCCGTGTGGAAATCCTCGGCGGAGCGAAAAACCTGGTGTGGAAAAGTGTGAACGGCAATACCGTTATCCACATCCCCGCAGCTATGCAGGGTAAGGGTTTCAAGCATGCGGTGGCGATTAAAATCACCGGTGTGGAAAAAGTGTGATTATAATGTGAATTAGTGTTGATAAATATAAAAAGGACTGGCGGGTTTCTGTCAGTCCTTTTTTAGTTTTTATACGTAGGTATAGTCAAAGGAGCCCCGTAGCCCTTCGTGAAGACGCTGTTGCTAACCGAAGCGCCCTATTTAGTTTTTCGGATTAACGATTGATTAACCGCAAATGACTGGAATTTTATAAAAATTGCATTGGCAGAGAGTTTTAGTAGAAAATAACCATATCTGGACTCAATACAGAACTCGGTATTTACAGGGATAGTAATGTGAATAAGACCCCCACATTTAATCATGAACAAGAACCCTCGTATTCTGTTGGTAGAAGACGATAAAGTCTTCGGTGGTATTGTAAAACGCAGGCTGGAAGAAGCCGGATTCCGGGTGGAGCATTGCCTCGACGGGGCAAAGGCCTGGCAGGTGTACCAGCGCTCCAAATTCGACGTGTGCCTGCTCGATATCGTGCTGCCTGGTATGAATGGTTTTGAACTGGCCCGGAACATCCGGGAAAAAAGCACCCTGGTGTGCATTATATTCTTTTCCGCAGAAAGAACGGAGGACAATGACCGTATCGAGTCGTTTGAGATCGGCGGCGATACGTATCTCACCAAACCATTCAATATCATGGAGTTAATGCGGAAAATCCTGGTATTCCTGAAGTATTCCAGGCCTATCCGGTCGGACCTCCTGCTGGCCCACTCCGTGGATAACTACACCTTCCATTACCGCAAGCTGAAAATACTGGACAATACCACCAAAGATGCCGTCGGCAAGCTGTCGCCCCTGGAATCCAAGGTCTTACGGTATTTTTTCAGTCGGCCTAACGTCATCATCCGCCGGGATGAACTGCTGATCAAGGTTTGGGGGAAGGACGATTTGCAGAACAGTCGCAGCATGGATGTGTATGTTACCAAAGTAAGGCGGCTGATCCGGGAATACCTCAAGGACGTGGAGCTGGAAACCTACCACAACGCCGGCCTGCGGCTGAAAGTGCCGGAAGGGAAACGGATAGAACGCATTTCCGTGCCGCTGGACAACCCCATCAGGCTCTGAACCGTTCAGGATTGCCCGATTCCATAGCCGGGTTTCTTTCAGATTAGATTTAATCGTAACTTTAAGGCAATGGAAACAGTGGTAGTTCAAAAATATAATTTAGACGAAGAGCAGGAAAAGAAAGAGATAGTACGACATTACCGGGCCTTGCTCAGGGCGCTGAAACCGCGACTGAAAAAGGGCGACAGGGAGCTGGTACGAACTGCTTTTGAAATGGCGGCAGATGCCCATAAGGAAATGCGGCGCAAATCAGGCGAACCGTATATCCTGCACCCGCTTGCCGTAGCGCAGATTTGCGTGGAAGAGATCGGACTCGGCGTCCGCTCTGCCATTTGCGCACTTTTACATGATACCGTAGAGGATACCGAAGTGACGCTGGAAGATATCACCAGGGAATTCGGTACCGAAATTTCACATATCGTTGACGGGCTGACCAAAATCAGCACCGTGATTGATTCCAGCACCAGCACGGCGCAGGCGGAGAACTTCAAGAAAATCCTCCTCACCCTGGCGGACGATCCCCGGGTGATCCTGATCAAACTGGCGGACAGGCTGCATAACATGCGTACGCTCGATAGTATGAGCCGCGAAAAGCAGCTGAAAATCGCTTCCGAAACGGTGTTCATCTATTCTCCGCTGGCCCACCGCCTCGGCTTGTACAATATCAAGTCCGAAATGGAGGACCTGGCCATGAAGTACACCGAGCAGCAAACCTATAAGGATATTGCCCGCAAACTCAAGGAAACCAAGCGCGAACGCACCCGGTATATCAACGAGTTTATCAAGCCTATCAAGGAAGTATTGCAGGAAGAAGGCTTCCAGTTCGAAATCTACGGCCGTCCGAAGTCGATTCACTCCATCCACAATAAAATCAAAACCAAAGGGGTGTCCTTCGAGGAAGTGTACGACCTCTTCGCCATCCGTATTATCCTGGACTCCGCGCCGGATAAGGAAAAGGCGGATTGCTGGAAGGTCTACTCCATCATCACGGATTTTTACCATCCCAGCCCGGAACGTACGCGCGACTGGCTCAGTAACCCTAAATCCAATGGGTACGAAGCCCTGCACGTAACGGTGATGGGCCCGCAGGGTAAATGGGTGGAAGTACAGATCCGCTCCAAACGTATGAACGACTACGCCGAAAAAGGGGTAGCCGCTCACTGGCGTTATAAGGAAGGCAGCACCTCGCCCCAGCAGGAGTCCAAGTTTGACCAGTGGTTCATGCAGATCCGGGAAATTTTGAGTAACCCGGATTCCAATACGCTGGACTTCCTGGCCGATTTCAAGAGCAATCTCTTCACAGAGGAAATCTACGTATATACGCCGAAGGGAGACCTCAAAATCCTGCCGGTAGGCTCTACAGCGCTGGATTTTGCCTACTCCATCCACAGTGCGGTGGGTAACAAATGTATAGGCGCCAAAGTAAATTACAAGCTGGTGCCGCTCAGCCACAAACTGCGCAGCGGGGACCAGGTGGAGATCATCACCTCCAATAAACAAAAGCCTTCCGAGGACTGGCTCAACTTTGTGCTGACCGCCAAAGCGAAATCCAAGATCAAGGATGCGCTGAAAGAGGAGAAAAGAAAGATTGCCATGGATGGGAAAGCCGCGCTGGAACGCAAGCTGGACCACATGAAGATCAACCCCAGCCAGCACAATATCAATGAGCTGGTGCAATATTATAAACAGTCCAGCCCGCTCGACCTGTATTACCAGATCGCGGTAAAAAATATAGACCTCAGGGAACTGAAGGAATTCACCCTATTGGGTGATAAGCTGGAGCCGCCTAAGCCGGCGCCGGTAAAACAGCCGGAACACGTGTCCGAAGAGGCGGTGAAGCACCAGATCCCGAGCAAGAAGGACGCGGAACTGATCATTTTCGGGGAAAGCTCCGACAGGATTGCCTACAAGCTGGCCAATTGCTGCCGCCCGATCCCGGGGGACGACGTGTTTGGCTTCATCACCGCCAGCGAAGGGCTGAAAATCCACCGTACCAACTGCCCCAATGCCGCGCAGCTGCTGGCCAATTACGGGCACCGGGTGGTGAAAACCAAGTGGGTGAAGAATCGCGAAATCTCCTTCCTGACCGGTTTGCGTATCATCGGTATGGACGATGTGGGCGTGATCCACAAAATCACCAATATTATTTCAGGAGAGCTGAAAGTGAATATCTCCGCGCTCAGTATTGAGTCTAAAGAGGGCCTTTTCGAAGGTTTGATCAAAGTGTACGTCCACGATAAGGACGAGCTGGACGAGCTGGTGGAAAAGCTTAAAAGCCTTGATGGTATTCAATCCGTACAACGCCTGGAGGAATCCTGATCCGTATTTTCTTTTATTTTTAGGGGGAAGATTTAGCGCCGCGGCGCCAAATCTTCCCGTACCGGGCCATCGTGGCCAGGGTAGGTCGATTCGTGACCAGCCTTCCGGAAATGCACCCCCGTTACCGGCCCCGATTGGAGAAATCAATTTACAGAGTTTGTAATTGTTATAAATCGCTTTAATTTTGCGTCTTCTTTTAAAGCAACAACCTCCGATAAATAATTAAATCATTATGGTAGACGTTTTGTTAGGCCTGCAATGGGGCGACGAAGGTAAAGGTAAAATTGTGGACTATTTTGCCGGTAAATACGACGTGATTGCCCGCTTCCAGGGCGGTCCGAACGCAGGACACACATTGTATGTGAATGGACAGAAAGTAGTTTTACGCACCATTCCATCCGGTGTATTCCACGATAGCACAATTAACCTTATCGGTAACGGTGTGGTGCTGGACCCCGTAGCGTTCCAGAAGGAAAGCCAGGATATTTCCGCATTGGGCATTGACCTGACAAAAAATCTTTTCATTGCAGAAAAGACCCATATCATCGTTCCTACGCACAGAGCGCTGGATAAGGCTTCTGAAATCGCGAAGGGCAACGACAAAATCGGTTCTACCTTAAAAGGTATCGGCCCGGCCTATATGGATAAAACCGGCCGTAACGGGCTGCGCGTAGGTGATGTGATGTCGCCTGACTTCGAAAACCTCTACGCCAAACTGAAACAAAAACACCTGGAGCTGCTGTCGCACTTCGACATCAGCGAATTCAGTGCTGATATTGCTGCATGGGAAGCCGAATTCTTCGAAGCAGTGAAATTCCTGCGTACCATGAACGTGGTGGCAGGCGAATACTTTATCAATGAGAAGCTGAAAGCCGGTAAAAAAGTGCTGGCAGAAGGCGCTCAGGGTAGCATGCTGGATGTGGACTTCGGTACTTATCCGTTCGTAACCTCCTCCAATACCATCTCCGCCGGCGTTTGCAACGGCCTGGGTATCGCGCCGCAGTGGATTAAGGAAGTGATTGGCGTAACCAAAGCTTATTGCACCCGCGTTGGTAGCGGTCCTTTCCCTACTGAACTGCACGACGCTACCGGCGAAAAGCTGCGCGCTGCCGGCCACGAATTTGGCGCCGTTACCGGTCGCCCCCGCCGTTGCGGCTGGATCGACCTCGTGGCACTGAACTATACCTGCATGCTGAGCGGCGTTACCCAACTGGTAATGACCAAATCCGATGTACTTGATGAGTTTGATGAAGTACTGGCATGTACCGCTTACGAAATCAACGGAAAACAAACCAAACAACTGCCGTTCCAGCTCAATGGACTGGCCGTTACGCCGGTGTATGAAAAGTTCCCGGGATGGACAGAAAAGACAGCTACCTGTAAGCAATTCAATGAGTTACCAAACGAAATGAAAAGCTTCGTATCTTCAGTGGAGAAATATCTTGGCGTTCCCGTGAAATACGTTTCCAACGGCCCGGGACGCGATCAGATACTCGAAAAGTAGGTCCAAAAAATTACGGAAAAAAAACGGCAAAAAAAATTTGGCGAATAAAAAAAACTATTAAAACTTTACGGCAAAGAAATAAGTGAACCTATTATGAAATCAAAATCTGATAAAGAGAAAGAGACTAAAAAAACTACTTCTCCTAAGACTGCAAAAGACGCTCCTAAAGCTGCGGCCAAGCCTAAGAAAGAGGTGGATGAAGATGATGAGGATGAAGATGATGAAGAGGAAATAACTTCTAAATCTTCTTCAAGAAAATCAGATAAATCTTCCTCTAAATCCAAACGTAAGTCTGATGACGACGAGGATGATGAAGATGATGATGATATGGACGATGTAGACGACGCATGGGAGAAGGGCGAGGATGAGGACTATGATCCTGATTTCGAGGAATTCGACATGCCTAAGTCTAAAGGTAAACGCGGCCGTCCGAGCTCTAAAAAAGGCGACGATGACGATGATCTGGGCTTTGATGATGAATTCAAAGATATGGATCTGTTCAACGATCGCTTTGACGATGATGACGACGATTTCTAAGCACTAAATTGATTATTATCAGGAATTTCCATTTTTTCCCGGTTGATGATCACCAAATATTTAAGCAACAAATGTTGAATTGGGCTGCCCGGTTCAACATTTGTTGTTTATTAGATAACAATTACTATCCGTCGTCTTATCATCAATACGAAGCCATACTTGGAGCAGACGCAGTGGACACGCTGCAAATGCCCGCAGGCCAGGCCTTTGACGCACTACTGCAATTTCACCACAGCCGTAAGGACTGGTTATTCGGCCACCTCGCCTACGACCTCAAAAATGAAGTAGTACCTTCCCTGCACTCACAAAACCATGATGGAACCGGCTTTCCGGACTTATTCTTCTTCCGCCCGCGCATCGTAATGCTGCTCGAAAAAGAAGCGGTAGGCATCGGTATGCTCAATGCCTCCGAAGAAGAGGCGCATGCCGTACTGCAGGAATGCCTCAGCATGCCGGCCACCATCGCAGATCCTGCGCCTCCCGTAGCGCAGCCGCTGCAGGCGCGCCTGGATCACGACGCCTACATCGCCGCCGTAAAATCCCTGCAACAGCACATCCTGCGCGGTGATTGCTACGAGGTGAACTTCTGCCGGGAAAACTTCATCACCGGCGCCAACGTATATCCGCCGGCGTTATATACCCGGCTCAGCGCCTTATCCCCCGCGCCTTTTGCGGCCTTCTACCGGCTGGACGACAAATACATGGTCTGTTCCAGCCCGGAACGCTTCCTGCAGAAAAAAGGCAGCCACGTCATCTCCCAGCCTATCAAAGGAACGAGCAGGAAAGATGCTGACCCCGCCGTCAACGAAGCGCTGAAACAGGCGCTGCTCCACAATGCCAAGGAACGGGCGGAAAATGTAATGGTGGTAGACCTCGTGCGCAATGACCTCAGTCACGCCGCCGTGAGAGGCTCCGTGCGGGTGAGCGAACTGTTTGGCATCTATTCCTTTGCCCAGGTGCATCACATGATTTCTACCGTGGAGGCCACCCTCCCCGCAGGGCAGCCCTTTACCGAAGTGATCAGGCACGCCTTCCCCATGGGCTCCATGACGGGCGCCCCCAAAAAAAGGGTGATGGAATTGATTGAATCGCACGAAAAGAGCCGCAGGGGCCTGTATTCCGGCGCCGTGGGCTATATTACGCCGGAAGGGGACTTCGATTTCAACGTAGTGATCCGCAGCATCCTGTACAATGCTACCCGCCAATACCTCTCCTTCCAGACAGGATCGGCCATCACCTTTTACAGCGATCCGGAAAAAGAATGGGAAGAATGCCTGCTGAAAGCGGCCGCGCTGCGCAAAGTACTCAGCGCTTCGGAAACAACTGCTCCATCGCCCGGTCGATAGTAGGGTAGGAGAACTGGAAGCCTGTTTGCTGAATTTTCGCGGAAGATGCCCGCACGCTCTTCAACACCTCCACGCTCATTTCGCCCAAAGCCAGCTTCAGTGCCGCTGCCGGCACGTAAGCCATCATATAGCTTTTGCCTTTCGCCGCCCGGGCCATCGCCTGGATCAATTCCTTGTTGGTAACGGGATTGGGCGCCACGGCGTTATAAATGCCTTCCAGCTTGTCGTTCACAATGGCGTTGAAGAACAGGCGCACCAGGTCGTGGATATGTATCCAGCTGATGTATTGCTCGCCGCTGCCCATGATGGTGGCAAAGCCAAAGCGCAGCGGTTTGTAGAATTCCTTCAGGGCGCCGCCTTCCCTGCTCAACACCATGCCTATACGAAATACCACGAGCTTTTTACCCAGGGAGCGTACATCGCCGATGCTCTGCTCCCAGAGCTGCGTGGTAACGCCCAGGTAATCCGCCGCGGCGGGGTCCGACTCGGTGAAGACATGGTCCCTATACTGGCCGTAGTAGCCGGTAGCGGAGGCGCTGATTACTTTTTTTACTTTATTGGGAGTGGATAACAAGGCTTTTACGATCAGTTCACTGCTTTGGGTGCGGCTGGTGACAATCTCCTGCTTGCGGGCCTCCGTCCAGCGTTTGTCGGCCACATTGGCGCCGCTGAGGTGTACGATGTAGTCCGCCTGCTGCAGGGCGGCAGTATCTATCGTCTGGGTGTTAACATCCCATCGGGCATAGGTGATCTGCTTATTGCGACCGCGCTCTGGTGTACGTGTGAGTACAATTACCCTGTACCCTCTCTCCAGTAAAAGGTCCGTTAATGCGGTGCCTACCAGTCCGGTGCCACCGGTGATTAAAACGGTTTCCATTGAGAATATGCTGTTTTAAAAAAATTAATTAAATGTACACAATAAATCCAGCCTTTTGGTATTTATGTAACGGGAAAAGGTCTACGGAATTGTGCATGGAAATTGCTTACCAATATTCTAAATTTTAATGTAAGTTTGAAAATCAGGTAAGCAGCAATCCGTCTGCCACTCCTTACCAACAACTTTTTGAAATACAACTGAAGCATGCATATACTATACCGCATCCAATTGTTGCTTTTGATGCTGCTGGCCGGCGCCTCGGCGACGGCTCAGAAAATATCCTATTCCCAGCCCGAAAAGGATGATTACAAAAATACTGAGTTTGAGATCATTGGCCGGGTAGCCGGAAATATACTGGTGTATAAATCCGACCGCGGAAACTACGCAGTTTCAGTGTATGACAACGCCATGGAGCTGAAGGAGCGGGTAGCGCTCGACTTCCTGCCCAAAAAGGTGATTAGTATGGACTTTGTGGCCTATCCCAACAAAGTACTCATGATCTACCAGTTCCAGCATAAGGACGCCGTGTATAGCTACTGCGCTACCATGAGCCCTGATGCGAAATTTGCCACAGAGCCCCTCCTGATCGATTCTACCCGTATCGGGTATTATTCCAGGGAAAATAAGGTGTACTCCCTGGAAGTATCCGAGGATAAGAACCGCATCATGATCTACAAGATCAACCAGGACAATGAGAACAACAACCTCTTCTATACTTTCCTGTACGACAGCGCCATGCAGCTGGTGAACAACAGCAAGGTAAGTTTGCCCATGCAGTCCAAAAAGTACTTCCTCAGCAACTTTAACCTCACCAATGATGGCGATTTCATCTTCAATAAACTGGAAAGGACCAGCAGCAAGGATTACGTCATCAGCGGCAACATGATCGTGAAGCACCCGCTGACAGACAGCTTTGAGGTTACGCCGCTGCAGTTTAAGTCCCAGATGCTGGACGAGGTAAAAATGAAACTGGACAACCAGAAAGGTACGGCCCTGATCACCGCGTTCTACTACAAGCAGAAACGCGGGAATGTGGAAGGCCTATATCTCTACAAATATGATTTCAAAAATCAGAAAACGATTTATGAGAAATCAGTGGTGTTCACCCCGGAGCTGAAGGCTGCGGCCCGTACGGAGTCCAGCACCAACGCTGCGTTTAACGACTACTTCATCCGCCGGGTGATCAATACGGCCAACGGCGGCTTCCTGATCACGGCCGAGGCATTTTCCACCTCCAGCCGTTACCAGCCGTGGAACCGCTGGAATTATATGTACGGTAACCCGTACAGCGGTTTTTATTCTCCCTACTATTATTCCCCTTACTCTCCGTGGTACTATAACCCGGGCTACTGGAACAACTCCCAGGGCCTGCGCTACCATTACGATAAAGTGATTGTCCTCTCCTTCGACGATGAAGGAAACATGCAATGGAATAACTTCATTAACAAAAGCCAGTTTGATGATAATGCCGACCTGTATCTGTCGTACATGATGGTAAACATCGGCAGCGAGCTGCGCTTCCTGTACAATGACCTTGACCGCAGAAGCTACATCCTGACAGACAACAGCCTGGAGCCGAGCGGAAAGGTTAACCGCATGCCTACCCTGCGCAACCTGGATAAAGGCTACACCTGGATGCCCCGCTATGGTAAACAGATCAGCGCCAGGTCAGTACTGATACCATGCATCTACAGGAATTATATTTGCTTTGCTAAAATTGACTTTTAATCACACCTTTGCACTGTGATAAAATTTTTCCGTTCCGGCAATCCCCTTACGGTATTGCTGTTGTTGATATACACGCTGGTTGTAAAGTTTTTCTATCTGCTGCATCCGTCCACCTACCTGGCAGACGGTTCAGAGGGATTGCTGTATAAGCTGATCGTAAAATGGCTGCATAGCTTTGCAGGGGAGAGCCCCTTGTTCTTCACGTCGCTGGCCATTTTGCTGATATTGGTGCAATCGCTGCTGTTTACAAAGATTGTAAACCATCACCGTTTGTTTGCCAAACCCACCTACCTGCCGGCAATGGCTTACCTGTTGTTTACCTCCATGCTGCAAAGCTGGAATGTATTCTCCCCGGGGCTGCTGGTTAATTTGATCATGCTGTGGGTGGTATCCAGCATAACGTCGCTCTATACACGTACTTCCGCCAGGGATGTGGTATTCAATATCGGTTTTGCCATCGGCATTTGCGGGTTGCTGTATTTCCCTGCGGTGATCTTTTGCCTGTTGCTGCTGGTGAGCATGCTGATCATGCGGGCCTTCCGCCTGGCGGAATGGATCATTGCCCTGTTGGGATTGATTTGCCCGCTATACCTCATGGGCACCTATTTGTTTCTCACCAACCAGATTACCTTACTGAAGATGATACCCAACATCGGGTTATCGCTGCCGGTTATCACGGATTACAAGGTTTGGGGCGCCATGGTAGCCTGCCTGCTTTTCTTTTTCCTCGGCTGGCTGTTGCTGCAGCGGCCGCTGAAGAAAATGCTGATACAGGGGCGTAAGATATGGGCTGCTTTGATCGTGTATGTGGCGGTGGCGGTGCTGATCCCTTTCTTCGGTATTCATTTTTCACCCGCCTACTGGGTGCTGGCGGTACTCCCGGTTTCCCTCTTTGCCGGCAACGTATTCTGGTGCATCCCCAGCGATGCATTTGCTAACATCGTGCATCTCATAGCATTCGCATATGTGATAGTTATGCAATATTTCAGCTGATGGCCCATTTTTAAGCTTCTGATACTCAATATTTTGTTATTTCCGGATGAACGGCAATGGAAAATTGCGAGCGGCGAAGTAATTTTGTGCTTTCCCAGTAGATTTGTTGGGAGATCGAAATGCCGGTTAACAACGGAAAACCAGTGATTTAGGTAATAAAAGTTTGGCAGTATTCTTGGATATCCAAACCTAAACGGGGCCATCCATAATTACCAGATCCCGAATAAATGCTTGAAAACAACAATTAATAAATCGAACCACCAACCAATTAAAAAGCTAAGTATGAAGAAGTTATTAACAGCTATGGTTTTATTTGCCTTGCCTTTCCTGGCAAGCGCCCAGATAGAGAATCCGGTAAAATGGAAATTCAGCTCAAAGAAAATTGACGCGACGACTTATGAACTGCACATGACCGCCATCATTGATGCGGGCTGGCACCTGTATGCGCAGGAAGCCGGTGAAGGTCCTGTTCCTACCACTTTCAAAATTGCTAAAAATCCGCTGGTAACGCCGGTAGGTAAAATCCAGGAAGTGGGTAAACTGCATAAGAACTTCGATAAAAACTTCAATTCCGAACTGAAATACTACGAAAACACCGTTGACTTTGTACAGAAAGTGACCGTGAAAGGTAAAGCTGCCAACAAAGTGAAAGGTACCGTTGAATTCATGGTTTGTGACGATCACCAGTGCCTTCCTCCAAAAGAAACTGAATTCGTTATTACTGTTGGAGGTAAATAAGTTGCATCCGCTACTAACGTATAAAAGAGTTTTATCAAACGAGTTCCACTTAACGGGAACTCGTTTGTTGTTTAGTTTCCAAACTATTATTTAAAGCCTATTGACTTTATGAAGCATTTGCTTTCATTACTGATACCTGTTTTTGCAATCTTTGGATTAAGTGCCAATGCGCAGGATCAAAGCCCGAAACCAGTGAAGTGGGAATTTTCCGCTGAAAAGAAAAACGATGCAGCCTATACCTTACACTTAAAAGGTACGATCGAAAAAGGCGTACAACTGTACTCCACCACCATGGCGGACGATGCGCCCAACACCCGCGTGGTGCTGGACAGCGCCGCAGGCGCCATTACCGGTATTACTGAAAAAGGCCAGCTGCAGACAAAGAAAGAACCACTGTTCGATAATGTGGAAGTGAAATATTTCGAAAATGAGGTGGAGCTCGTGGCGGAAGTAAAACCTGCTGCCGGCGCTGACAAACTTTCCGGTTCCGTCAACTACATGGCCCTGAAAGGGGAGGAAGTACTGCCGGAAGAAGCGGCTTTTGACGTGGCGCTGCCGGCAGCTGCCGTTGCCGCTACCGGCGATGCCGCTACTGCCGCTGCCAGCGATGTAGCGGATGATGACGCATCCGATAAATCCCTGCTCTGGATTTTCCTCGCGAGCTTCGGGGGCGGTTTTATTGCGCTGATCACTCCATGCGTGTTCTCCATGATTCCTATCACCGTGAGCTTTTTCACAAAGCGGAGCGCTACGCGTGCGCAGGGTATCAAGAATGCGTTTATCTATTCCCTGTCCATCATCATCATTTACACGTTCCTCGGCTTCCTCATCACGAAGATATTTGGCGCGGGCGCGCTCAACTCCCTGGCAAGTAACGGTATCGCAAACTTTATATTCTTTGTGATCTTCCTGTTGTTTGCATTCTCCTTCCTGGGCGCGTTTGAGATCAGCCTGCCCAGCAAATGGGCCAACGTTTCGGATTCCAAAGCCGGTATGGGCAGCTTCATGGGTATCTTCTTCATGGCGCTCACCCTGGCGATCGTTTCCTTCTCCTGCACCGGTCCAATCCTGGGCAACCTGCTGGTACTGGCTGCGAAGGGCGGTAACACCGGCCCGCTTGTAGGTATGTTCGGCTTCTCGCTGGCACTGGCCATTCCGTTCTCCCTGTTTGCCCTGTTCCCGAGTTTGCTGAATAAAATCGGTAAATCCGGTGGCTGGCTGAACGCGGTGAAAGTAACCCTCGGGTTCCTGGAGCTGGCGCTGGCACTGAAATTCCTGTCCAACGTGGACATGGCTTACCACTGGAACCTGCTGGACAGAGAGATCTTCCTCGCCCTGTGGATTGCCATCTTTGGCTTACTGGGCGTGTACCTGCTGGGTAAACTGAAGCTGAGCCACGACAGCGATGTACCTTACCTGTCCGTAACCCGCCTTTGCTTTGCGATTGTAACCTTCACTTTCGTGGTGTACATGATCCCCGGTATGTGGGGCGCGCCGCTGAAAGGTATCAGCGGATTCCTCCCGCATGAAGGATCACAGGACTTTAACCTGAACCGTACCCTGATCGATATCCAGGCTGCCGTGGAAAGCGGCGGCGGTGGCGGCGGCCAAAAAGCCGATGCGCTGACCGTTAAGCCTAAAAAGCTGGTAGGCATCCTGCACTCTGAAATTCCGGGTGTGGAAAACGTATTCTTCGATTATGAAGAAGCGCTGGCGGCCGCAAAAGAGGCTAAAAAGCCGCTGATGCTCGACTTTACCGGTCACACCTGTGTGAACTGCCGTAAGTTTGAAAAATCCGTGCTTTCCAGCCCTAAAGTGATGAAGATCCTCCGTAACGACTTCATCGTAGCCTCCCTCTACACGGACGAAAAGACGAAGCTGCCTGAGAATGAGCAGTATGTGTCTAAATTCGACGGTACGAAGGTGACTAACGTGGGCCTGCTCAACCAGGACCTGGAAGCGTCCAAATTCAACAGGAACTCACAGCCTTATTATATCCCGGTTGACCTGGAAGGAAAACCGCTGCAAATGAAGGGGTATGGCTATGATCCGAAGGAGGATGTAGATGCGTTTGTGCAGTACCTGGAAGCTGCAAAAGCGGAATTTGCGAAACGCAATAAATAAGCGATTGAAGTACCATAACAAAAAAAGCCGGCCATTTGGCCGGCTTTTTTTGTTTATATGCATGCGTTTTAGAAGTTGTAATGCGCTACTGCATCGGCAGCCACCTTCTCCTGCTGGCCGGTGGCGAGGTTTTTTATGCTCACGTTATTTTCCGACAGCTCGGATTCGCCGATGATGGCAACAAACGGAATCCCGCGTTTATTGGCGTATTTCATTTGTTTATCCATTTTGGACGCATCCGGGTAGATTTCAGCGGCAATGCCTTTTGCCCGCAGCCCCTGCAGGTGTTTAAATGCCGCCGCAGCGTTTGCCTCGCCCAGGTTCAGGAACAGCACTTTCGTGGATTGCTGTGCCGTTTCAGGGAAGAGGTTAAGTTCTTCGAGTACGTCGTAGATGCGGTCTACCCCAAAGGAAATACCCACGCCGGAAATGCCTTTGAGGCCGAAGAGGCCGGTGAGGTCGTCGTAACGGCCGCCGCCGCCGATGCTGCCCATTTTAACGGTAGCCGGGGCTTTTACTTCCACGATCATGCCCGTGTAGTAATTGAGGCCGCGCGCGAGGGTAACGTCGATAATAGGCTCGTTGTTGAAGGCGGTGAGGCCGGAGTTGAGTACAAATTTTAATTCTTCAATGCCTTTGAGGCCGGTAGCGCTGGATTGGAGCAGGTCCGCCAGCTGATTTAATTTTTCTTCGTTGGTACCACCTATTGTAAGGAACTTTTCGATTGTATTAATATCAGTATCGCTTAATCCGCGGTCGCTCAGTTCTTTACGTACGCCTTCCGCGCCAATTTTGTCGAGTTTATCGATGGAGATGGTGATATCTGTCAGGAGTTCCTGTTTCCCGATCACTTCTGCCAGTCCGGAAAGGATTTTACGGTTGTTTACGCGCAGTTCCACGCCGGCCAGGCCGAGGTTGGTGAAAACGGCGTCGTAGATGAGGAGCAGTTCCACTTCGTTGACGAGGGAGTTGCTGCCTACCACGTCCGCATCGCACTGGTAAAACTCGCGGTAGCGGCCTTTCTGCGGCTTATCGGCGCGCCATACCGGCTGCATCTGGTAGCGTTTGAAGGGGAGGGCCAGGTCGTTCTGGTTCATTACCACGTAGCGGGCAAAAGGGATGGTAAGGTCGTAGCGCAGGGCTTTTTCGCTGATAGCGGCTACGAGTTCCTTATTATTGGCGGCTTTGCCGGCGGCTTCGAAGATGTCGCCGTTGTCCAGCACCTTGAACATGAGTTTATCGCCTTCCTCGCCGTATTTGCCTGTCAGTGTGGATAAGTTTTCCATGGCAGGGGTTTCCAGTGGCTGGAATCCGTAAAGTTCAAATACCTGGCGGATGGTATTGAAAATATAGTTGCGCTTTCTTACGATCACCGGGCCGAAGTCACGGGTACCTTTAGGAATGCTTGGTTTGATCATTTATTAACAGTTAAGCGTTATTGTTCTTTGTTTATGATGCGTTCGCAGGCCTTGTATATCATGTCGTACACGGGTGCAAACATTTTATCGTCAAAGTAGGGGTCCGGCACTTCCTGTTCATCTTCCAGGAGGAAATGTACTTTCTGCCGGTCTGCCTCATGGCGCGCTTTATGCATAACCTGGTTGTAGTTATTGCGGTCCATGACGTAGATGCGGTCAAACCGGTCAAAATCGCTGGCAGAGAACTGCTGCCCCCTGTGGGTAGAGATGTCGATACCGTTTCTTTTGGCAATGAGGATGGAGCGCTTGTCCGGCGCGTCGCCAATGTGCCAGTTGCCGGTTCCGGCGGAGTCGATCACCCAGTTGGTATGTTTACTGCTGGCAGCCAGATGGCGCATGACGCCCTCTGCAAGGGGAGAGCGACAAATATTTCCAAGGCAGACCATTAAAATTTTCATGTTAAAGGAATTGAAATTCTGGCCGCAAACCTACAAAGATATTATGGAAACCAGCATGGATTTGCATCTATATATAAGAAATCCGGCATTATGGGAGAAAATTCTCAATAAAAAATACGAATTGTTGAAAAAATGACTCAAATTGCCGCCGGATGTACAATTGCGCGGTTATTTAGCAGGTTTTTTTAACAAACTTCTAAAAGATCATATACCGGATTAAAAAATATTTTTTTGTATAATTGTAAATCGCAACCATAGATGATGCAGGACGAACAAAACAAACGCACGGATAACAGGTATAGACCTATAGGCGAATTAGTTAGAGGGTTATTTTTCATTCTCTTCGGTCTTTTCGCGATTTTCGCGCGGCAATTAGGCTTGGGAGAGTTCCGTTTATCACAGCAGTGGATGACTATATTAGGAGTTGTACTCTGTCTTTACGGTCTCTTTAGAGTTGTTAATGGCGCAAGAAAATTATTTTAAACCAAAATATAAGCGAAAGGAGGTTTGTTTTATGAGATTATCCAATGTAACTAAGACCATGGTCCTGTGCCTGGCAATGGGAGCAGTTGTATTCTCTGCCTGCAACAGCAATCCGAATAAAAAGAAACTGGATACGCCAACCGAGGGAACCATTCACATTACCGTGGATGAGTCATACAAGCCTCTGATTGAAGCGGAAATAAAAGTTTTCCAGTCCTTGTATCCAAAGGCGAAAGTAATTGCAGATTACAAGCCGGAAGCAGAATGTTTTAAAGATTTGCTGAACGATAGCGCAAGACTGATAATTGTCACGAGAGACTTTAACCAGGAAGAAAAAGATTATTTTAAAAAAATTAACATAAGACCACGTAGTTTACTCCTTGCCTGGGATGCTTTGGCATTAATTGTGAATCATAGTAATCCGGATTCTATTCTTACAATGGACCAGGTAAGAGCAATTATGGACGGTTCTGCAACCGACAGAAAGTGGCAACTGGTGTTTGATAATGCCAACTCAAGCACCGTACGCTATATCAGGGATTCCATCAACAAGGGAAAACCTTTGCCAGCCAATGTGATGGCAGCCAAAACAAATCCTGAGGTGGTGGATTATGTGACCAAGAACAAAGATGCCATGGGAGTAATAGGTGTTAGCTGGATTGCAGATCCAAATGATTCCCTTTCTCTGGCTTTTACCAACGATGTAAGCGTAGCCAAGTTACGCGCAGATGGCTACTCCGAATTTGTAAGGCCTCACCAGGCTTACATAGCGATAGGCAGCTACCCACTGAAACGTGGATTCTTTTACTGCCTGAAGGAACCGTATAATGGATTGGGTTCGGGGTTTGCCACATTTTTAGGAAGTTACGAGGGACAGCTGGTGATTAAGCAGTTCCGGTTATTTCCGGCCAGATTGAATGTAGTATTTCGAGAGGCCAACCTGAAGTAGAAAAACACAACTAAAAATTAAAAAATCAGATTGCAAATGAACAGACGGAAAAGTTTACTCGTAGCAATGCTTTGCGCTGCATCCAGCAGTGTGATGGCTCAATCTGTGGATGATGGATTGAAAGACCTGTATTACGGCAAAAATCTGTCCGCAAAACAGAATTTTGAAAAAGTAATTGCTGCGAAGCCAACAGAAGACAAAGCCTATTATTACATGGGTATAGCGCAACTGGCCATGGGTGATGAGGCTGGTGCTGCGGCCACTTTCCAGAAAGGTTTGCAGGCTGTTCCTACCTCTGCTTTACTGCAGGTGGGTATGGGCCGTCTTGACCTGATCAAAGGAGATGCTGCTGCTGCCAAGCAAAAATTTGAAGCTGCCAGCGCTGCTACCCAGGGCAGAGATGGTGATGTTGCCCGCGCTATCGCCGATGCCAACACCGAAGTAAAAGGCGGCGACCGCGCCTATGCATTGACTGTAATGGAGAAATTACTGAACAATGAAGGCCGCAAGAAAAAAGAAGTGTATAATCCTACTGCTGCCGATTACATCGAGCTGGGTGACGCCTACCGTTACCTCGGTGGTGAAAACGGCGGTAAAGCGATTACCACATACGAAAAAGCGCTGGAGCTGGATCCTAACAACGCTGAAGCTGTGCTGAAACAGGGTCTTGTTAACTACAACGCCCGCCTGAAAGCAGAAGCAGTGGCCGACTGGACGAAAGCGACTAACATGGATCCAAAATATGCGCCTGCATTCTATGAGCTGTTCCTGTTCTACACCACTCCTAAAAAGGACCAGCTGGACTGGAACAGAGCTGCCGGCTACCTGCAACAGTACATGGACGTAGCTGACCCTGCGGATAAAGCCAAACTGCAGTACCTGGATGCTTCCGTAGCCTTCTTCAAAAAAGACTACGATGCGGCTATCTCCAAAGGTAACGCAGCGCTCGCTACCGCTAACGAGGAAACAGCTGATAAACTGAACCTCCTGGTAGGTGATGCTTACCTGCAGAAAGGCGACTCCCTGAATGCTAAAAAAGTAATGGACGCTTATGCTGCCAAAGCAGGCGACTCCAAACTGACCGTTCAGGACTATAAACTGTTGAGTACTATCTACCTGCGCCTGAAAGATGCGGATTCCGCTACCCAGGCAGGTTATACAGACAAAGGTCTGGGTTACCTGGAGAAATTCGCAGCAATGGATACCACCAAAGACGTGGAAGCGTACAACGCGGTAGCGGAGGCTTACAAAACTGCCCGTAAATACGATAAAGCGGGTGACTGGTATGTAAAAGCAAACGATCTGCGTGTGGCTAACAAAGAAACCCTGCAGGCGATTGACTATTATCTGCCAGCTCAGATGTACTACTACGCAGGCGCTACTGCCAAACCGATCGATACCACCCTGCTCAACAAATCTGATGAGCTGTATGGTAAAATGATCGAAGCTAAACCAGACTATGTCCCTGGTTACTACTACAGAGGTATGGCTAACTACGCGAAAGACCAGCAGGGTCAGAGCGGTGTGGCTAAGCCTTACTTCGAGAAATATATCGAAACTGCGGGCGCTGATCCGGCCAAATACAAAACTAACCTGATCAACGCTTACACTTATATGCTGTTGTACTACTACAACAAAGAGGATAAGGAAAATATTAATACTTATGCAGAAAAACTGCTGTCAGTTGATCCTAACAGCGTTACTGTGAAAGAGATCAGAGAGAACATGGCTGCACGTGAAAAAGCTGCCAAACCAGCAGGTAACGGTGCCAAAACGGCTGCCAGTAACAAGTAATTAACTTATCTTGTTATACAAAAAAACCCTCTGAACTTCAGAGGGTTTTTTTGTTTCTGGTTAATGAAAAAATCTAATATTTTAAAGGTTTATTCATTTGATATTTGGTTTAGTTACAGTATTTTTGCGCATTCGGTCAATATTTTTATCGGGAAGCTTATGTATACAGAAACTGAACTTTTGTCAGCAACGACGCCCTTCAGCTATTTCCCTATTGTACTGCAATTACTTGCTGCTCTAGGTTTCGTTGGAATTACCATGCTCGCCACCCACTTTTTGGGTCCAAAACGTAAAACGGAGGATAAGCTCATTAACTTTGAGAGTGGGATCGAGCAAAAAGGAAATGCCCGCCAGCCGGTAGCCATCAAATACTTTCTTACTGCCATCCTCTTTGTGCTATTTGATGTCGAAGTAATCTTTTTTTATCCCTACGCTGTTAACTTTAGAGATCTTGGTTGGGAAGGATTTACTGCCGTGTTGATGTTTGTTGGATTTTTCCTCTGCGGATTTATTTATATCGTGAAGAAAGGCGCTCTCAAGTGGGAAGACTAATCTTAAATCATTAAAACTAATACCATGCCTCGTCCGGTTCAATATAATACTAATGTGAAGATGGTGGAAATCCCCGAGGGATATTCCGGTGAAGGATTTTACGCCACCTCTTTTGATAAAGTCATAGGTCTGGCCCGTAAAAACTCCATCTGGCCACTGCCTTTTGCCACTTCCTGCTGTGGAATTGAATTCATGGCAACCATGGCGGCCACTTATGACATGGCGCGTTTTGGCGCGGAACGTATGGCGTTTACACCGCGCCAGTGCGACCTGCTGATGGTAATGGGTACCATTTCAAAGAAAATGGGTCCTATCGTTCGCCAGGTGTACCTGCAAATGGCGGAACCACGCTGGGTAATGGCCGTAGGAGCCTGCGCTTCCAGCGGCGGTATTTTCGATACTTACTCCGTTCTTCAGGGTATTGACCAGGTGATACCGGTAGATGTGTACGTGCCGGGATGCCCTCCAAGACCAGAAGGTATCATCGACGGGTTTATGCGCATCCAGGAGCTGGTGCATAACGAAAGCCTCCGCCGCCGTAACTCTGAGAAATACCGTGAACTGATGGAATCATACGGTATCAAATAACCGAAGAACAGGTAATCGTAAACGTAAATTATTCTTGTTAATGTCTTTAACAAACGAACGCATACAGCAACGCCTTACGGAGAAGTTTGGAGATGTGGTCACCGGCTTTGAAGAGCCGTATGGCATGCTCACCTTCACCGCACAACGTGACTCTAACCTGAAAGTAATGCAATTCCTGTTTGACGATGAGGAATTGCGTTTTCAGTTTTTGACGGATATCACTGCCGTTCACTATCCGGAAAGGAAAAACGAAGAACTGGCCGTTATCTATCACCTGCACAACTTTGTGGACAATGTTCGTATCCGCATGAAGGTGTTTGCGCCGGTTGCTGCGCCAAAAGTATTTACCGCTACCAGCCTGTTTCTCTCTGCAAACTGGATGGAGCGCGAAACATATGACTTTTTCGGGGTTGACTTCGTTGGCCACCCTAATCTGAAACGTATCCTAAACGTAGAGGAAATGACATATTTCCCTATGCGTAAGGAATTCCCGCTGGAAGACTCCATGCGTACCGACAAAGACGATGAGATGTTTGGTCGCGGCGGAAACATTTAATACTTAAGGATATGCTAGACCAGAAACAACACGTAAACCTGCCGCAAGGCTCCATAGAAAAAACAACTACCACACTGAACCTGGGTCCTACCCACCCGGCTACGCACGGTGTGTTTCAAAATATTCTGGAAATCGACGGTGAACGCATCGTCAGCGCAGAATCTACCGTGGGCTACATCCACCGCGCTTTCGAAAAAATAGCTGAACGCCGCCCCTACTACCAGATCACTCCACTCACAGATCGCCTCAACTACTGCTCTTCCCCGATCAACAACATGGGCTGGCATCTGACCGTAGAAAAACTCCTTGGTATCGAAGTGCCTAAACGTGTGGATTACCTCCGCGTAATCATCATGGAACTGGCCCGCATCGCGGATCACCTGATCTGTAATGCGGTAATGGGCGTGGATACCGGCGCACTCACCGGGTTCGTGTACCTGATGACCTACCGCGAGTTGATCTATGAGATCTACGAAGAGATCTGCGGTTCCCGTCTTACTACCAACATCGGCCGTGTAGGCGGTTTCGAAAGAAACTTCACGCCTGCAGCCTGGCAGAAAATACACCGCTTCCTGGATGAATATCCGAAAGCGCTCAAAGAATTTGAAACCCTCCTGACACGCAACCGTATCTTCATCGAACGTACGCAGGGGGTAGGCGGCATCGACGCCAAACGCGCCATGAGCTACGGCTTTACCGGCCCTAACCTCCGCGCTGCCGGCGTGGATTATGACGTGCGCGTGGCTTCTCCTTACAGCTCCTACCAGGATTTCGATTTTACCGTACCTATTGGTTCTACCGGCGATTGCTACGACCGTTACCTCGTTCGTAACGCGGAAATGTGGGAAAGTATCAGCATTATCCGCCAGGCGGTGGAAAAACTGAAAGACCTTCCGGATGATGTGTACCATGCAAAAGTACCTGAGTTCTACCTGCCTCCTAAACAGGACGTATATACGAAGATGGAAGCGCTCATCTATCACTTTAAAATTGTGATGGGTGAAACGGACATCGTACCGGGAGAAGTGTATAACTCAGTAGAGGGCGCAAACGGTGAACTGGGCTTCTACCTTATCAGCGATGGTGGCCGCAGCCCTTACCGCCTGCACTTCCGCCGTCCTTGCTTTATCTACTACCAGGCCTATGCCGAACTGGTGCAGGGCGCTATGATCTCAGATGCCATCATCTGTATGAGTAGCCTTAACCTGATCGCGGGAGAGCTGGACGCGTAAGGATACCCTGTCAATTCAATCGTTCTAAGTCCGGTTGTTTTTTCATTGCCGGAGAGGTGGGTTGCAACGGCATTCACATCTCCCCAAAAACTAAAGACAACAGGTTTACTCAAATATAAATTATCAATAGCTGTGGTTCAATTTTCTGAAGAGAAACTGAATAAAGTAAAAGAGATCATCGCACGCTATCCGGAAGGAAAGCAGAAAAGTGCGCTGATACCAGTGCTTCACCTGGCACAGGAATCATTTGGTGGGTGGTTGAGCGCAGAAACGATGGACTATGTGGCATCGCTGCTGCAAATCAAGCCTATCGAAGTATATGAAGTAGCTACGTTCTACAGCATGTTTAATCTGAAGCCTGTGGGTAAGTACCTGTTTGAAGTTTGTCAGACGGGGCCCTGCATGGTGAGCGGATCCGATAACATCATTGATTACATCAAATCCAAACTGGGCATTGATGTAGGTGAAACTACCGCTGACGGCATGTTTACACTGAAAACAGTGGAATGCCTCGGCGCCTGCGGTTACGCCCCGATGATGCAGCTGGGTAAGCATTACCGCGAGCATCTGACGCCTGCGAAAGTGGATGAGATCATCGCTGAATGCAGGGCAAAGGCTAACTAATTCCAGTTAAAAAAATACCCATGAGGTTATTGACAGGATTACTATTGCAAAATAAGTTCTTCATTATCGAATCCATATTGCTGCTGGGGTTATTCACCGCGCTGTGGAGAATTGAAGATGCTTTTGTTTCCTTTGTTTTCGGCGTTAGCGCCGGATACCTGTTGTACCGCCTTGGCAACCGCATCGCAAAGAGGGGAGCCAGCAAAGCCTGATGGTCTTTAATCTATACAAAAATCTGTTGGTGGCAGCTGTGTTGTTACCAATCTATAAGGAAGAAAATGGGACGCAAATTACTTTTAGAAAACGCACATATTGAAGGCATCCGGTATTACGATACTTACCGGAAAAACGGCGGTTATGCTGCAGCGGAAAAAGCGCTGAAAAGCATGGGGCCTGAAGCTGTTCTGGAAGAAGTGAAAAAGAGTGGCCTGAGAGGCCGCGGTGGCGCCGGCTTCCCTACCGGTATGAAATGGAGCTTCATTGCCAAGCCTGAAGGTGTTCCCCGTTACCTCGTTTGTAATGCGGATGAATCCGAGCCTGGTACGTTTAAAGACCGCTACCTCATGGAGTTTATCCCTCACCTGCTGATCGAAGGGCTGCTGATCTCCAGCTTCACCCTCGGCGCAAACGCTTGCTATATCTATATCCGCGGTGAGTACGCCTGGATTCCCGACATCCTGGAACAAGCGATCCAGGAAGCAAAAAATAACGGCTGGCTGGGTAAAAACATCCTGGGTACCGGTTTTGACCTGGAAATCTACGTACAACGCGGCGCCGGCGCTTACATCTGCGGGGAAGAAACTGCGCTCATCGAATCCCTGGAAGGTAAACGCGGCAACCCACGCATCAAGCCGCCGTTCCCGGCTGTAAAAGGCCTCTGGCAGTGCCCTACCGTGGTAAACAACGTTGAAACGCTCGCAGCAGTCGTACCTATCATCAAGTACGGCGGTGATGAATATATTAAACTCGGTACTGGTAAATCTACCGGTACCAAACTGATTTCCGCCTGCGGTAACATCAACAAACCAGGCGTATATGAAATCGAAATGAACATCTCCGTGGAAGAATTCATCTTCTCTGATGAATACTGCGGCGGTATCAAAAACGGCAAACGCCTGAAAGCCTGCATCCCCGGCGGATCTTCCGTACCGGTGCTGCCGGCTAACCTGCTGCTGAAAACAGCCAAAGGCGAAACCAGGATGATGACCTACGAAAGCCTGGCCGACGGCGGCTTTGCTACCGGCTCCATGCTGGGTTCCGGCGGGTTTATCGTAATGGATGAAGACCAGTGTATCGTTAAAAACACGCTGACCTTCGCACGTTTCTACCACCACGAAAGCTGCGGCCAGTGCAGCCCTTGCCGTGAAGGTACCGGCTGGATGGAGAAAGTGCTGAAAAATATCGAAACAGGTAAAGGCAAGATGAGTGATATCGACCTGCTCTGGGACATCCAGCGGAAGATCGAAGGTAACACCATCTGCCCGCTGGGAGATGCGGCAGCATGGCCGGTAGCGGCAGCTATCCGCCACTTCCGCGACGAGTTTGAATGGCATGTGAAAAATCCGGAAGAAGCGCTGCGCCGCAACTATGGTCTGGCGCACTATGCGGACCCGTTACCTGTTCCGGCAGCGGTTTAGTTGCTCGCAAAGCACGCAAAGGAGCTAAGAGGCAAAGTTTATTTTCTGAATTGTTAACCTTAAATTTTTCATCCATGACAGAAAATGAAATCTCGAAAGAGATTGTGGAAGTGTGCTATTATATACACAAGAAGTTTGGACCAGGATTGTACGAATCAGTGTATGAGCAGCTGCTGGCTTTTGAATTAAGAAAAAGAAATCTTGTTGTAGTGCAGCAGCTGGAGGTCGATTTGGTTCATAACGAGTTTGTGTTGGAAAAGGCTTTTAGAGCTGATTTGATTATTAACGAAAAGGTTATTATTGAAATAAAATCAGTGGAAGAACTAAAGGATGTGCATTACAAACAAGTGCTTACATACCTGAAGTTGACCGGATTAAAACTGGGGCTACTGATAAACTTTAATGTTCCATTAATAAAGGATGGAATTCATCGGGTTGTAAATAAATTGTAAAAACATAAACTTTGCTTCTTTGCTCCTTTGCGGGCTTTGCGAGCAAAAAATATAAAACAATGGCGGAGGAAAAAAAATTATTCAAGGTTAAGATCGATAACATCTCCGTGGAGGTCGAACCAGGTACTACCATTTTGAATGCAGCACGTGGTATTGGAGGAGATGTGGTGCCACCGGCTATGTGTTACTATTCCAAACTGCAGGGTAGTGGCGGTAAATGCCGTACCTGCCTGGTGAAAGTGACGAAAGGTTCAGATGCTGATCCGCGCCCTATGCCTAAACTGGTAGCCAGCTGCCGTACTACTGTAATGGATGGTATGGAAGTCGCCAATATCACTTCCCCGGAAGTACTGGAAGCCCGCAAAGGCATCGTTGAATTCCTGCTCATCAACCACCCGCTGGATTGCCCGGTGTGCGACCAGGCCGGTGAGTGCGACCTGCAGGATCTCAGCTACGAACACGGCGCTGAAAGCACCCGCTACGAATTTAAACGCAGAACATTCGATAAAATAGATCTCGGAGAGCATATACAGCTGCACATGACCCGCTGTATCCTCTGCTACCGCTGCGTATTCACAGCCGATCAGCTGACGGAAGCGCGCGAGCACGGCGTACTCGACAGGGGCGATCACTCCCAGATCAGCACTTATATCCAGAACAACCTGGACAACGACTTTATCGGCAACGTGATCGACGTTTGCCCGGTAGGAGCGCTGACCGATAAAACCGCACGCTTCAAAAACCGCGTATGGTTCCTCAAACCGGTAGACGCACACCGCAATTGCGAAAATCCAAAATGCTGCGGTAAAGTGGCGCTCTGGATGCGCGGCGATGAAGTGTTCCGCGTTACGGCCCGCAAAGACCAATACGGCGAAGTGGAAGACTGGATCTGTGATACCTGCCGCTTCGAAAAGAAAGACGTAAAAGATTGGACCATAGAAGGACCCCGTAAGATCGACCGTCACAGCGTTATCTCCCAGGGTCACTATGTAAATACCGTGAAACCGAAAGACCCGCTCGTGGAAGTACTGGATGGCCGCCAGCCAAGACTGCTGTTCGATATCCATTCCCAGAGTGAGGTGAACAGGCCGGATATTGACCTGTCAAAAATCGACGGACCGGCGCACTCTGACGATTTCAATAAATCTCAATCGTAATTTGTAATTCGTAATCGTATTTGGAAATGACGTTATTAAGTATAGACTGGTTTTTCTTAATTGAAAAGATCCTCCTTATCTCAGGAGTATTGGTCCTGTCGCTGGTAGTGGCAATGTACTCTACCTGGGGCGAAAGAAAGGTAGCTGCCTGGATCCAGGACCGCCTCGGTCCTAACCGCGCGGGCCCTATGGGGTTATTGCAACCGCTGGCGGATGGAGGTAAACTTTTCTTTAAAGAAGAAATCATTCCTACCCATTCCAACAGGTTCCTGTTCATTCTCGGCCCGTCCATCGCCATGATGGTGGCCTGTATGACCAGCGCCGTTATTCCATGGGCCGATACCATGACCATCGCCGGCCGGCAGATTTCCCTGCAGGTAGCGGATGTGAACATCGGTATCCTCTTCATCTTCGGCGTGGTGAGCATGGGTGTTTACGGTATTATGATCGGTGGTTGGGCATCCAACAATAAATATTCACTCCTGGCATCTGTACGCGCCGCCTCCCAAATCATCTCCTACGAGCTGCCGATGGGCCTGGCGCTGATCGCGCTGCTGATGCTGACCGGTACCCTCAGCCTGAAAGAAATCGTGGAGCAGCAACGGCACGACCTGTGGAACGTTGTGTACCAGCCGCTCGGCTTCTTCATCTTCCTGATCTGTGCCTTTGCTGAGTGTAACCGTACGCCTTTCGACCTTCCGGAAGCAGAGAACGAGCTGAATGGTGGTTACCACCTGGAATACTCTTCCATGAAACTCGGCTTCTTCCTGTTTGCCGAATATATCAACATGTTTATCAGCTCCGCGCTGATGGCTACCATGTACTTCGGCGGCTACGCTTATCCTTATATGGACAAGCTGGGGCTGAGCGAAAACATGCTGGCGCTGACCGGATTCCTGGCGCTGTTCATCAAAACCCTCCTGTTCATCTTCCTGTTCATGTGGGTACGCTGGACCATCCCGAGATTCCGTTACGACCAGCTGATGCGCCTGGGCTGGAGAGTACTGATCCCGCTGGCACTGGCCAATATGCTGATCACCGGCGCACTTGTATTATTCCGTCATCATTAATTAAATTTTTCCTGCCGCCGTCAGGCGGCAGGACTTAAATAGCATTCATTATGCAAACTTTAACCAATAGGGCAAAACCGGTAGACCGCAGACCCATGACTTTCATGGAGAAGATGTATATCCCTGCTATTGCAAAAGGTATGGGTATTACCCTCAAACACCTTTTTCAACGTAAGGCTACCGTAAGCTTTCCTGAGAAGAAACGCCAATTCAGTCCGGTATTCCGTGGATTACATGTGCTGAACAGAGATGAAGAGGGCCGTGAAAGATGCACCGCCTGCGGCCTTTGCGCCGTGGCCTGCCCTGCCGAAGCTATCACCATGGAAGCGGCGGAAAGAAAACCGGGAGAAGAACACCTGTACCGTGAAGAGAAATACGCTGCCCGCTATGAAATCAATATGTTACGCTGCATCTTCTGCGGTTTCTGCGAAGAAGCCTGCCCTAAGGATGCCGTGTACATGTCTGAAACCTTTGCGCCTGCGATGTACCAGCGTAAGAGCTTTATCTATGGCAAGCAGGACCTGCTGATTCCGAATCCAAAGACACATCTACCGGTAAATAATTTTCGTCCAAAAAAATACAATAGTCAAACATAGCAGAGATGGGAATGAGTACACAACAAATAATTTTCATGGTGCTGTCGTTGGTAGCGCTGGTATCGGCGTTGGGCGTGGTGTTGAGCAAAAATCCTGTAACAAGCGTATTATGTCTGATCGTGACATTCTTTGCTATTGCCGGACACTATGTGATGCTTAATGCGCAGTTCCTCGCCGTAG
Organism: Chitinophaga sp. CB10; assembly: GCA_001870995.2. GTDB lineage: Bacteria > Bacteroidota > Bacteroidia > Chitinophagales > Chitinophagaceae > Chitinophaga. Next base: position 316,697 of record MLAV02000002.1, on the reverse strand, counting down.
TACATATCATCGTGTATGCGGGAGCGATCATGGTATTGTTCCTTTATGTAATGATGCTGATGAACCTGAACTCGGAAATTGAACCGCAGAAACGTAACTGGCTGAAATACGCCGGGGCAGTGAGCGGAGGCGCGTTGCTGGTGGTACTGGTAGCGGCCCTGCGCGATGCCAGCGTGCCTGCGCTCAGTGAGTCTTCCGTGGAAATAGGGCTGATCCACAACCTGGGAAAACTGCTGTTCACACAGTATGTAGTTCCGTTTGAAGTGAGCAGCATCCTGTTCCTCAGTGCCATGGTAGGCGCAGTAGTCATTGGTAAAAAAGACTGATCTTACCAGGTCAGCATAATTCGTAAAACGTAATTCATTTTTATGCCTGTTCAATATTACATATTCCTGAGTATCGCCCTGTTTTGTATTGGTGTGATGGGAGTGCTGATGCGCAGAAACGCCATCATCATCTTTATGTGCATAGAGCTGATGTTAAACGCGGTAAACCTGCTGCTGGTGGCCTTCTCCAAAATGTGGGCAGATGCCGGAAAAGTAGATGCCGGTTCAGCGCAGTTGTTCGTGTTTTTTATCATGGTGGTTGCCGCTGCTGAAGTAGCAGTAGGCCTGGCCATTATTACTATGGTCTACAGAAATACACACTCCGTAGATATTAACATTCTTAACAGGCTGAAAAATTAATAATTCTCATCCTTCATAATTATTAATTATTTCGACGTCGTAAATAGAATTGATAAATGATTAATCTAGTTTGGCTGGTACCATTTTTACCATTATTAGGTTTCCTGGTGAATGGATTGGGACGCAGATTTTTATCCAAGTCCCTGGTAGGGTTTGTTGGAAGCAGTACGGTGTTGGCTGCCTTTGTGGTGAGCTTATTGATTTTTTTCCAGGTAAAAGCGCCGGGATTTGCTGCGCAAACAGTTACCCTGTTTGATTTCATCTCTGTAGGCGCGCTGCATATTCCTTTTGCCTTCCAGGTGGACCAGCTCAGTGCCCTCTTCCTGTTGATCATTACCGGTGTTGGTACCCTGATCCATATCTACTCCACCTCTTACATGCATGAGGAAAGCAATGAGAGCTTCGCAAGATATTTCGCTTACCTCAACCTCTTCGTATTTTCCATGCTGATCCTGGTGCTGGGCGCCAACTATGTGATGATGTTCATCGGCTGGGAAGGCGTGGGGCTTTGCTCCTATCTCCTGATCGGGTTCTGGTTCAAGAATACCAGTTACAATAACGCTGCCAAGAAAGCATTTATCATGAACCGTATCGGTGACCTCGGCTTCCTGCTGGGCATCTTTTTCATGATCATGCAGTTTGGCACCGTAACATTCCCTGAAGTATTTTCAAAGGCAGCGCCGCTGGGTATGAACAGCCCTGTGCTGGGCGCTATTGCCCTGCTGCTCTTTGTGGGCGCCATGGGTAAATCAGCGCAGATTCCGCTGTACACCTGGTTGCCTGATGCGATGGCGGGTCCTACCCCGGTATCGGCCCTGATCCACGCGGCTACGATGGTGACCGCCGGTATCTATATGATTGCACGCAGCAACGTGATCTACACGCTGGCGCCTTGCGTCCAGACGTTTGTTGCCATCATTGGCCTGGCTACCGCCGTATTTGCCGCCTCTATTGCACTGAAGCAAAACGATATTAAAAAAGTACTGGCTTACTCCACCGTGAGCCAGCTGGGTTATATGTTCCTGGCCCTCGGCGTAGGCGCTTACGGAGCAGCCGTTTTCCACGTAATGACCCACGCTTTCTTCAAAGCCCTGTTGTTCCTCGGTTCCGGTTCTGTCATCCACGCGATGGGCGGCGAGCAGGATATCCGGAAGATGGGCGGTTTGAAAAAGTATATGCCTACCACCAACTGGACATTCCTCGTTGGTTGTATCGCGATCGCCGGTATCCCCGGGTTCTCCGGCTTCTTCTCCAAAGATGAAATTCTGGCCCATGCATTTGGCGTTAACATCTCCTACTATGTAATAGGCTTGATTGGCGCCCTGATGACGGCTTTCTATATGTTCCGCTTGTACTACATCACTTTCTGTGGTCAGTTCCGCGGCACGCACGAACAGGAACATCACCTGCACGAAAGTCCTGCTGCGATGACCGTACCGCTGATCGTACTGGCTATCTTATCCGTTGTGGGTGGTTACGTGGGTATGCCGGAAGTATTTGGCGCCAAAAACTACCTGGCGGAGTACCTCGAGCCGATCTTTGCGCCGAGCGCTCCTTTTGCCATTACGCACCATCTGTCCCACAGCACCGAATGGCTGTTGATGGGCCTGAGTTCTGTACTGGTGATTGTAATGATTCTGCTGGCACGTCAGAAATTCGTGTCCTACCAGGATAACGGTCAGGAAAATACCGGCCTTGCTAAAGTACTTGAGAACAAATGGTATATAGATGAAATCTACGACGCAGTGATCGTAAAACCGTTGTATGAGCTGAGCCGCTTCTTCCGCGATACGCTGGAGAAAGCCGGTATAGACAGGCTGGTCAACGGCGTAGGCCGCGGCGTGAAATGGGGCAGCCAGCAGCTCCGGCTTGTACAAACCGGGAATGTGGGCTTCTACATCTTTGCCATGGTGATCAGTATGATCGTATTATTTGTGATCGGATTCTTATTATAAACCAATAGCAGAAGTTACAAGCGCAGATAAATTATGTTGACAGTTTTATTAATATTGATTCCTTTCATTGCGGGCCTGATTGCATTTGGCCTGAAGGGGTCCGGGCCTAAGGCGCTGGCGGTGATTTCATCCCTGGCGACGGTGGCAACAGCAATTGGCGCATGGTGCCGTTTAGGCAGCGCGCCCGACAGTTTGAGCTTTACCGCCAACTGGATCCCTCAGCTGGGAAGTCAATTCAGAGTAGGTTTAGACGGAATGGGCATGATGCTGTGCTTATTAACAGCCATTGCTTTTCTGCTTGTCTTTATTTCCATCTACAACCGCAACTACGAGTCCTCCAACAGTTTTTACGGGCTGATGCTGCTTTCGCAGGCGGGCCTCACCGGTGTGTTCACCGCGTATGACGCCCTGCAGTTCTATATCTTCTGGGAGCTGGCGCTGATCCCTGTTTATTTCCTCTGCTCGCTGTGGGGAGGAGATAAACGTATAGCCGTTACGTTTAAATTCTTTGTTTATACATTCCTGGGTTCCCTGCTGATGCTGGTGGGTATCATCTACCTGTACACGCAAAACCCTGATCACTCCTTCAGCTGGGAGTCCTTCACGAACCTGCACCTCGGCGCCGACCAGCAAAACTGGCTGTTCTGGCTGTTCTTCGTGGCATTTGCCATCAAGATGCCGGTGTTCCCCTTCCATACCTGGCAGCCGGATACTTACGAGCAATCCCCTACGCCGGTAACCATGATCCTTTCCGGTATCATGGTGAAAATGGGGGTATTCGGCGTGATCCGCTGGCTGGTACCCGTACTGCCTGAAGGCGCGCATATGTGGACGGATGTAGCCATCGTGCTGTCCATCATCGGTATCATCTATGCCTCCTGCATCGCCATGGTACAGTCGGACCTGAAGCGCCTGATCGCTTATTCCTCCATCGCCCACATTGGCCTGATGAGCGCAGCCATCTTCTCACATACCGAACAGGGTATGCAGGGCGTGCTGCTGCAGATGTTTAACCACGGTATCAACATCATCGGCCTCTGGATTATCGTAGAGATCATCCAGCAGCGTTTCCATATCAAGAACATGGACGAGCTGGGAGGCATTGCGCAGAAAGCTCCGCGTATGGCCATCTTCCTGGTTATTATCAGCCTGGCTAACATCGGCCTGCCACTGACCAACGGTTTCGTAGGCGAGTTCCTGATGTTCAGCGGTCTGTTCCAATACAATCACTGGTTTATGGCAGTAGCCGGACTGGGTATCATCCTGGCTGCGGTATATACGCTGAACATGATCCAGAAGGTAATGTTCGGTAACGCGAATGCATTAACAGAAACTGCAACCGACTTACAGCCTTCAGAAATGCTGGCTTTGAGCCTGGTGGTTGCTATCATCCTGGTCCTGGGTGTTTATCCAAAACCAATCCTGGACCTGGTAAGCAACACAACAGCTGTAGTTCTTAAATTTTAATCGGGGTTTTGTAACGCAAAAATATGAATGCACTAATTTCTACTGCTTTATCGGGCGTTGTACTGATGTTTGTTGGTTTATTTGCACGTAAGCAGACCATTAAATTTTTTGCCATAGCGGCCATTATTATAGCTTTTATAGCTAACCTGGCGCAGTACCCTTCTGTGGAGCTGGGCGGCTATACTATGTATGGCATGATTGAAGTGACTAAATTCAGCATAATATTCAATGCAGTAGCAATTGGGTCCACGCTGTTATATTTCCTGCTGTCAGGCAGTGAGTTTGAAAAAGTGGGTGATCATGTGGCGGATTACTTTGCCCTGGTGTTCTTCATCCTCGCGGGCATATCGCTGGCGGCTACCTTCAGCAACCTGCTGATGCTGTTCCTGGCCATCGAAATTATGTCCATCCCCCAGTACATCCTGGCGGGCAGCGATAAAAAGAACCTGAAAAGCAACGAGGCCGCACTGAAATACTTCCTCATGGGCTGTTTTTCTACCGGCGTACTGCTGATGGGTATTACCCTGATCTACGGATCTGCCGGCACTTTCGAGATTGCTTCCCTGGGCCTCGGCGCAGAGAACGTATCCCCGCTGGCGCTCTGCGGTACTATCCTCGTAGCGTTTGCACTGGCCTTTAAAGTATCCGCTGTGCCTTTCCACTTCTGGACGCCGGACGTGTACGACGGTTCCCCTACCGTATTCACTTCCTTCATGGCTACCGTGGTGAAAGCAGGCGGTTTCATCGCTTTCGTGCGCCTGTTCCATGTGGGCTTTGCAGGTGGCGAAATCAGCAGCCACTGGATGCTGTTGCTCTCCATCATCACCGCGCTGACACTGGTACTTGGTAACTTTACCGCTGTATTCCAGCAGAGCGTGAAGCGTATGCTCGCTTACTCTTCCATTGCCCAGGCAGGCTTCATGATGTTTGCAGTCATTGCCATGAACCTCGCTGCCGCGCAGGGCATTGTGCTGTATGCAGCCGCTTACAGCATTGCGACCATCGGCATCTTCGCGGTACTGCTGCGTTTAAAAGATTATACCTTCGAAGGATTCAACGGCCTGGCTAAGAAAGAGCCGCTGCTGGCCTTTGCTGTAACGGTATTCCTGTTTTCACTGGCAGGTATCCCGGTAACGGCGGGCTTCTTTGCCAAATACTTTGTACTGGCTGCCGCCATCCAGCAGGGGCACCTGCTCTGGCTGGTGATCCTGGCGGTACTTTGCGCTGCCATCAGCGTGTACTACTACTTCCGGGTAATCATGGCCATGTACTTCAAACAGGGCGACCCACAGGTAGAACCGGTATCCGGCGGATTTAAGGCAGGGCTGATTCTTACCGTGATCCTCGTACTGGCGCTCGGCTTATTCCCGAATTTATTGCTGGGCTGCCTGTAACAGCAGAAAGAAAGCATAGCAGGGAAGGGCCGGCTGATCCGATGAACGCTCCGCGCTATTGTAGTAAGAACGTTGATGTAAGGCATCGCTGCATTAAATCTCTCCCCTAAAAAATAAAAAAAGGAAGACTGGCATAACGCCGGTCTTCCTTTTTTTGTGCCGGTTAACCATTCATCCCAAATAAGATCGGATCGAATGCATTAATATATTAACTTTACTATTAACCCGACATTATGCAATCCCGAGATATATATTCACTGGCATATCGGTCCGTTACCGGCAACAAACTCCGCACCGGCCTCACTGTAGCAATTATCGCACTGGGCATAACCGTGCTGGTAGGCATTCTTACTGCGATCGACAGTATGAAGAACAGCATCTACAGCAGTTTCGCCATGATGGGCGCCAACAGCTTCAGTATCCGCAACCGCGATATCCAGGTGCGCATGGGAGACGACAACGAAAAAGCCGAAAAAGGCAACAAAAACCAGAAAAAAGTTAAAAAATCGAACAGCAATAAGGTGATTTCCTACATGGATGCGGTGCGTTTTAAAGAGCGCTACCAGTTTCCGGCGGAGGTGAGCATTAATTTCAGGGCTTCCGGCATCGCCACTGTTTATAAAGATGATAAGAAAACGAATCCCAATGTGACGGTGATCGGGGGAGATGAAAACTACCTCACGGTGGCCAGTTATGAAATTGCGCAGGGGCGGAATTTTAATACGCTGGACGTGGAATCCGGCCGCAATGTGGCTATCCTCGGGAAGGATGTGGCGGAGAAGCTGTTCGGAAAAAAAATGAAGAACGTCGTCAATAATACCGTCAGGGTGGGAGATGTGCGTTACCGCGTGATCGGGGTGCTGGCTTCCAAAGGCAGCAGCGCTATGATGAGCCAGGACAACGTGGTGCTGACTACGGTGAACAATACACGAAGAATTTTCAACAGGCCCAATGCCAGCTACCAGATTGGCATTGCCGTAAAAGATATCAGCCAGATGGATGCCGCCCAGGGCGAAGCCATCGGGCTGTTCCGCATTATCCGCGGCCTTTCCCTCAACGAAGCGGATAATTTCGTGATCAGCAAAAGCGACAGTATCGCAGAAATGCTGTTTTCCAGTTTGAGTAAGGTCAACCTCTTTGCGGTGGTGATTGCGTTTATCACGCTGTTTGGCTCCGCCATCGGGTTGATGAACATCATGCTGGTGTCCGTTGCGGAGCGTACCCGCGAAATCGGCGTGACCAAAGCCCTTGGCGCTACCAGTAAGGTGGTGCGCCAGCAGTTCCTCTACGAAGCCATTATCATCAGCGTGATGGGCGGGGTGATCGGCGTGCTGGCCGGCATGCTGTTCGGCAACGTTGTATCGTTACTGTTAGGCTCGCCGTTTATCATCCCCTGGCTCTGGATACTCATCGGCGTGAGCCTCTGCGCCATCGTGGGCCTGATTTCCGGCATTTACCCGGCGTATAAGGCTTCCAAACTGGATCCGATTATTGCCCTGCGGTACGAATAACAATCTGCCGTTTACTGTTTCTTTTTTTATATCTTGTCCGGTACCAAAATCGAACAAGCATGCCTTTACTGATTGTTATCGGCGCTATCCTACTCCTTGTGATCCTGGTAGTCTGGTTCAAACTCAATACATTCCTCAGTTTCCTGATCGTTTCCCTGCTGATGGGATTGGCGCTGGGTATGGATATATCCGCCATTACGCAGTCCATCCAAACGGGTATCGGCAAGACGCTGGGCTCGTTAATCGTGGTGATCGTTGCCGGCAGTATGCTGGGCAAGCTGGTGGCGGAAAGCGGCGCGGGGCAACGCATTGCCGGCGGGCTTATGAAGCTGCTCGGGCCTAAATACGTGCAGTGGTCCCTCATGATTACCGGCTTTGTAGTGGGCATTCCCCTCTTTTACAATATCGGGTTTGTGCTGATGGTACCGCTGATTTTTATGGTGGCGGGCCGTACCGGCCTGCCGGCCGTGTACCTGGGCATTCCCATGCTGGCCTCCCTGTCAGTAACGCATGGTTACCTGCCCCCGCATCCATCGCCGACGGCCCTGGTGCAAACCTTTCATGCGAGTATGGGCCTGACGCTGCTCTACGGCATCCTGATCGCTATACCGGCCATCATCCTTGCGGGCCCTGTTTTCAGCCGTTTTTTGAAAGGCTATACCAACGCCCCATCCCAACTGTTTACGACGAAAGAACTGCCTGAAAATGAGATTCCGGGTATGGGCGCGAGCCTGTTTGCGGCCATGCTGCCGGTGCTGTTACTTGCGGCTACGGCGGTGGCCAAGCTCTGGGCGCCGCCGGGGAGCTTTGGTTATAAACTGGCCAGCTGGCTGGGGGACCCGCTGATCGTAATGTTGCTGGCCGTGCTGAATGGCATGTACCTGCTGGGCCTGCGCCGGAAAACGCCGATGAAAAAAGTGATGGGCCTGCTGGACGAGGCCGTGAAGGATATTGCCGTGATCATCCTGGTCATTGGCGGCTCCGGCGCGCTGACGCAGTTGCTGAACGATAGTAAGGTGAGCAGTTATATTGCCGACAGCCTGCAACAACTGCACCTGCACCCGCTGGTGCTGGCCTGGGGCATTGCCGCCATCATCCGCGTATGCATAGGGTCGGCCACGGTGGCCGGACTCACCACTGCTGCGATCGTAGCGCCGCTGATACCCGCTTCCGGCGTAAACCCGAACCTGATGGTGCTGGCAACCGGCGCAGGCAGTTTGATGTTTTCGCATGTGAACGATGCCGGTTTCTGGATGTTTAAAGAATACTTTAACTTAACTGTAAAAGATACGATCAAGACCTGGTCCGTGATGGAAACGATCGTATCCGTAACCGGGCTGGCAGGCACTTTGTTGCTTAGTTTGTTCGTGTAAATTTTAACCAGCAACAATCTGACATGAATTGGTTTGAACTCAGGAATGCAGCCCAGGTGGATTCGCCGGCGCTGATAGTTTATAAAGACAGGGTGGTGGAAAATATCAACACCGTGAAAACGATGATCGATCATGTATCACGGTTACGCCCACACGTAAAAACGAATAAGATGACGGAAGTGGTGCAGCTGATGATGGACGCCGGTATCCATAAATTCAAATGCGCCACCATTGCGGAAGCGGAGATGACGGGCATTGCCGGCGCCGCAGATGTGCTGCTGGCCTATCAGCCTGTTGGCCCCAAGGCCGTGCGTTTTATGGAGTTGATACAGAAGTACCCGGGCACGCAGTTTTCATGCCTGTTGGATAACCACGCCTCGGCTAAGGAATTGCAGGCGCTGGCTAAGCAAAATGGCCGCCATGTGCAGGTGTATATGGATATCAACGTGGGCATGAACCGTACGGGCATCAAGCCGGATAATACCGCGTTGGCGTTGTACCAATATTTGCATTCACTGGAAAACCTGCTGCCGGCAGGCTTCCATGTGTATGACGGGCATATTCATGACACGGATATGGCTATACGAAAACAGCAATGCGATCAGGCCTATGAGCCGGTGGTTAACCTGGTAGCGGACGTAGTAGCAACCGGCCTGCCCGTGCCGGCAGTAATAGCCGGCGGCACGCCTACTTTCCCCATCCATGCGCAGCGCCGCCGGGAAGAATGCAGCCCCGGTACCTTTGTATTCTGGGATTTTGGCTATGCCCGTAACCTGCCGGAGCAAAAATTCCAGTATGCCGCGCTGGTGCTGAGCCGCGTTATTTCCCATATCGATGATCAGCTGATTTGCCTGGACCTCGGGCATAAATCCGTAGCCGCGGAAAACCCGCAGCCACGGGTGGAATTCCTGAACATCCCCGGTACGATTGTTTCCCAGAGCGAGGAGCACCTGGTGATGAAAGTGGACGCCGCAGCCCAATATCCAGTTGGCACGGTAGCCTATGGCGTGCCTTTGCATATCTGCCCCACGGTAGCCCTGTACGAAAAAGCCTATGTAGCGGAAAACAACGACGTTATTGCCACCTGGCAGGTGATTGCGCGGGATCGACAGATCATCGTGTAAGCGGCGGGGAATTGGTATCTTTATATAAGCGCTATATAAAGATACCATATGCAGCAGATTCCAGACAGGATTACCCGGTTTAACCAAGGCCGCATCCCTGCGTTGCTTTCCATGAAGTACGCAGCCATGCGCAGTAACCCACTCCGCTTTTTCAGAGGCAGCTGCCACTTGTTCTACGAGGATCTCCCCGCAGGCAACGCCCTGCTGAAATCGCCCCGCAGCTGGATCTGCGGGGACCTGCACCTGGAAAATTTCGGGAGTTATAAAGCGGATAACCACATTCCTTATTTCGATATCAACGACTTTGACGAAGCGGCGCTGGCCCCGTGCCTGCTGGACCCGGCGCGATTGCTCTGCAGTATTTTCCTCATTTCGGATGTACTGCATGTAAATGCAAAGGAAGCCAAAAAGCTGGCCGGCATTTTCATTTCGTCCTATGCCGGCACACTAACGGCGGGGTATATACGCTCCCTGGAAAAGCAGGCTGCCACCGGTACCATCGGCGACTTCCTGGCAACGGTGCGCAACAGGAAGCTGAAAGCGTTTCTTGGCAGGCGCATGTACCTCAAAGACGGGAAGCCCCGCCTGCTGGTGGATAACCTCAAAGCCATCAAAACGCCGAAGGAACAGCGGGAGCTGGTAAAGGACGCCGTCAATACCTGGGCCGCCAAACGCCCGGCATTAAAGGGCTACCACGTGGTGGATGCCGCTTATCGTATAGCCGGTACCGGTAGCCTGGGAATAGAACGGTACGTATTGCTCGTAACCAATGACAAAACGCCGGGGGAATACCACCTGCTGGATCTGAAAAGAGCGAACCCCTCCTGTATTTTAACCTTTCACCCTTTTGTGCAGCCAGAATGGCCGGACGAAGCGCACCGGATCACCGAAGTACAGAAGCGCGTGCAGGCGGCTTATCCCGCGTTGCTGCATCCGCTGACCATAGATGGGCGCAGCTTTGTATTGAAGCAGCTGCAGCCTACTGCGGACCGGCTGAATTTTGAATTGTTTGCGGGGAACATTCCGCAGCTGGAAGAGATACTGACTACGATGGGGCAGATACTGGGCTGGGATTGCCTGCGCTCCGGCGGCCGCCAGGGATCGGCCATTGCGGATGAGCTGATTGATTTTGGCGGGAGCGTGGAGAGCTGGAGGCAGTCGTTATACGATTATGCGGCATCTTACGCGGAGCAGGTGCAGGAGGATTTTAAGGAGTATGCGGCTGCGTATGATGACGGCGTGTTTGGAAAGTAACGCCGGGCTGGAGGGCGCCCGGCGTGTTACTGTTTTTGCTTGAAAGTGATTTGTATTCGGCTGGAAAGCGTTTAGCAAGCATCTTTCTGCCAGGGCCTTATTTCCGTTTGTTCAGGACCTTCAGCTCCCTTATTTCTCCTGCAAACGCATTCGCCGTATCTCCTATGTACTTAAACGGAAACACCAGCGTCTGCACTTTTGCAATCTTATCCTTCGTATTGGGGAATGATATTTTCGCGCCTTCCAGCCGCTCTACCAAAGCGCCGTTTACATAGAGGGAAGTGCCTTTGTTATCGCCTGAAATTTCAATATGCGTCCAGCCGTCAGCCGGTACGGTATAATTGAAATTGTAATCATATCCTTCCCTGCTGAAGCCCAGTTTGCCGGTTTGCTGCTGCAGGAGCTTTACGCTGCCCGTAGGGCCGGAAAACAGTACTGCGTTAGGTTTGTTGCCTTTCGCCGGTTTGACGTCGAATGAAATCGTATAGCCGTAGCCGATAGCATCTACCGGCGTTTGCAGGTAGCTTTTGCCGCCTTTGAGTTGCAGTTTACCGGATAAGGTGGCGTTCACCAGTTGCGTAGCGTCCCGATGATTGCCGCTGTTATCTTTTTTGTTGTTGAAATTATAGTCAATCAGTACGGAATCCTTACTATCTAATTTATATTGCAAATTCAGGCCGGGCCCTTCCGGCAGCTGTTTACTCTTAGCCAGGTATGTTTCATAAGGCTGTTGTGCGTTGTAGCCTGTCCACATTTTTTCCGCCAGTACCTGCATCGCCGGGAATGCGCGGTCGTGCACATCTTCCGCGGTGATGCCGTTGCCCGGATGATCGTTCCATACGGCAAAGGCGCCGCCTTTTATTTTCGGGTGGCCAAAGGGGAATACTTCCTTGCCGATCATGTTCGGTTCCCATTTGTTGTAAATGCGGGAGATGTTCAGGTAGTCGAAATAATAGCCGGTTGCCGGCACAATGTACAGCCAGCCGTCCGGCGTGCTGATGAGGTCATACCCCTCCCGGATCATCTCGCGGGGTTCGGCATAACCGTTGTACCAGGCGTTCATGGTTACGCCGGCTGATTTAACCGGCGTAGTGCCCCGGGCATGCGTGAGGGAGCCCCACATCCTTACCTTCTTGCCATAACCTTCTACAAGCTTTATCAGGTGGTCGGTAAATGCGCGGAATTTTTCCGCTTCCTGTTTGGCGTATTCGTCCGTACCGATGTGAACTTCTTCGCCGGTGAACACCGGTTCCGGGCCTTCCAGGTACTCTTTGAAAATGTTATCCACCATTTGCCAGGAGGCGGGTTCCAGGTTGAGATGATCCCGGCCGTATTTATCGCTGGCAACGGCCGGCAGGGCTTTGCTGAGGGCGAGGGAATGCGCCGGCACATCTATTTCCGGGATGATGCGGACGCCAAAGCTGTCCGCCATTTTTTGCAGGGCAATGAATTCTTTTTTGGAATAGGATCCATCTTTTGCCGTGAGGCCGGGATAGGTGCTGTTTTCCAGCCGGAAAGCGGAATAGGTGCTGTCCCAGTTGTCCCCGAAGAATTTGGCAAACCCGTTGTCGTTCAGGTGTACATGGAAATCATTCATTTTGTAGTAGGACATGAATTTCACGTAGTTCCGCAGAAACTCCATGCTGAAAAATTTACGTCCGGCATCCAGCACAAAGCCCCGTACCGCATACTTGGGGTAATCCCGCGTAATGCCCTTTGGCAGCGTGTTGTGCGTGGGTGACTGCTGCAGCAACTGCAGGATGGTTTGCGCGCCCCACAAGGCGCCGGTTTTGCGTATAGCCTTTACCGTTATAATATCATTGATGTCCAGCTGATAGCCTTCCTCGCCTAGGTTAGCGTCCGCCCCGGATAAAGTCAGGTAGATGTCGCCTGCCGCCGGCGTGCCTGTTTTCCAGGTAATTTTTTTGGAAGCGGTAACAGCGGAGATGTCAGCCGCGAGCCGTGCTGCCACCGTTTGCAGCTCGGCCGCATGCGCGGGATCAACCATGACCCTGGCGGCAGCCGGCAGGGTGAAACTGCCGTTATACCCGTGCCATTCGCGCAATGCCGGAATTACGAATGGCTGGTCAGCCGCGGGCGCGCCGTATTTGCCCGGTACGGTAACAGTCATGGGCACATCCATTTCAGCATTGTCCGCATTGCGTTGCAGCACAAAGTAGAGGTTGACTGTAGCATCCGTCAGCGGCGTGGAGATTTCCCCGTTCAGGTTGATCACGGGAACCCGGTCGGAGCCTTTCAGCAGCAGGCGGTAGCCGGCGGGCGCGGTGGGGATGGCGATTTGTTTTTGCCCTGGTTGCACGGGCGGTAATGCCGGCAGCGACTTTATCACGGCCGCAAACCGGGCGGAGTCCTGCATTTGCTGGGCGGCCAGGGGAGGCGTCCACAACGTGGCAGCTGCCAGGATCATAGCAGCAGAGGTACACTTAAGGAGTTGCATTTTTAATAATTGTTCACTGTAAAAAAAAGGCGCTTCACCATGTGAAGCGCCTGAAAATACTGAAATATCGTGATATCTAATAGTACAGGTATGTTAGTACGTTGGTGGCATCCGGCGCTGCCGGTTTTAAATTGAGATAGTTGTTGAACTGCTCTGCGCCCAGCAATGCCTTCAGCCGGGTGTTAAGGCCGTTTTGCATGCTGTGGAGCTTTGTCTGGTAAGCTTTTTCGTTGCTTCCTTTCAAAGCCTGCAGGTTGGTTTTCTGTTGCAGGTAGTTGGTCACCAGGGTGAGCAGCTTAGGTTGCTGCTGCTCGGTGAGTACCAGCGATTTACTCAATTTACTGACGATGGAGGCCGCGGTGCCTTCTATGTTGATAGTAGGATTTTGCGCCTTTGTATGCAGAAAGATAACGCCGGAAATGAGCAGGAGCAGGGTAGTTGCCAGCAGTTTCATATGTTGCGGATTTATCTTTAAGATACGGAGAAATCGCCGGAAAAAATGTTATTGCATCACCATTTTCACGTGTGTGGATTGGGTGTTGCCCTCATCGTCGATGGTGATGTAGCGGCACAGGATGGTTTTCTCATCCACCCATTTGGTTTCCGTCGGGCCCCATTTCTCCAGGTTGGCTTCGCCTTTGTAACGGATGCTGTCCTTACCGATGTCGTACAGTTGGAAACCGTTTGGCATAAAGGCTGCCACCAGGTCCATGCTGGCGCAGAGGATATGTTTTTTATCCGGGGAAAAGATAGGTTCCGTCCAGATGTGCAGGGTATCGCCGGTGCGGGTATCCAGCAGGAGGAAGTCCTGCGATTCGTAATAGTACGCTACAATGCCCTTGCGGTTGATTTCCGGGTAGTCGCTCACGTACATGAAGTGAACGATGTCTCCTTCGTTTTCAGGATCGAGGTCCTTATCGGTAAGGGTCACGGTTTTACCGTTCTGCAAGGTGAACTGCAGGCTGGAGCCGGATCTTTTCACCGTGGAATCCTTTGCCAGCGCCATGGCTTCGCTGGTGTCCTGCGGTTGCAGGGGAAAGCTTTCGAATACGGTGGAATCAATGGTATAGATCAGGAAAGTTTTGCCGGCCAGTTCCAGCGTATCGATGGGCGTATCGGAAGTGGCGGGTACATTTGCCAGGTGGCTTCCGGTAGCATCAGTTGGCGGCGTTTGTTTCGTTGGCTGCTGTCCGCAGCTCCAGAGCGTAATTGCCAGTGCTGCCAGGTAGAACAGGTTTTTGTACATATGCTTCATAAAGTTGCTGATCTGCAAAAGTAAGTATTTAAGTTTTCGTTGTGATTAGTTTGGCAGCCGGCTTGCATCCGCTTTGGATAAGGTGAAATACAGCAGGTAGCCGGCGAGCATGCCGGTGGCGAAGCCGGTGAGGTGCGCAATATTGTCAATGCCGACGGTGAAGCAGGCGACGATAATATTTAAACAAACAAATAAGCCTATAAAAATGAGGAAAGGCGCCCTGGCTGACCGTGTAAACAAGGGCGTGGTCAGCAGCGCCAGAAACGCCCCGTAAACGCCGAATATAGCGCCTGAAGCGCCTACGCCCACAGCATCCCGGTGAAACCATATGCTCACGTAATCTGCCACCAGCCCCGTTACCACATAGGCGAGGGAAAATTTAGCGCCTTTCAGGATGGGTTCCAGGAAAATGCCGGCAATGAGTAGTCCTACCATGTTGGTGAACAAATGCCAGAGGCCCGCGTGGAGGAACATGCTGGTCAGCAGGCGCCAGTACTGGTGTTGCAGGCCGGTAAGCGGCCAGTAGTTGGCCCCCCATTGCAGGAGGTCGTCCGCATTGCCCCGCCAGCTGTCATGCCCCTTGATGGCCATGATGCAAAAAACGACTGTATTCACTGCAATCAGTGAAAGGGTAACCGGCGCATTATACAGGCGTTTTAATAGTTGCATGCACGATAAGTTACGAAAAATCGTGCAATAAAATATTGACTGTCAGTTATTCGTAGCTGTAGTCCACCTCAGTTTTGCAGGCGTTATTGAGCTGTGTATAACCTTTTGCGGAGAGGTACACGTTAGCCCTGCTGGGATAGCCTTTCCCGTTATAGGCGTAGATGTATTGTACGGTGGTGGAGCGTGTCAGCGCCATCACGCCGCTGTCGGTAAGCGTTTCCTGCTTTTCGTCCAGGCGGATGCGGCTGGGATTGTTGGTACTGATATGCAGGAGCAGGTTGGCGAGGTCCGGCAGGGGGGCGCCGGCATGCGTCTGCGGGATGGAATCGGCCAGGATCAGCTGGTTGGCCAGTTTGGCCAGCGGGTTGATGGAATCGTCCCAGTCGCAGCTGGCCTGAGTGAAATAGATGGTGGTATCCGCCTGCGGGTCCCGTGCGATATTTTTCCAGGTGGGGTTGCCTTCTATGTAATCCCAGCTGATGGCCTGTTTATAGTCGGTGTACTTCAGCGATAATGGCAGGTCGTTTTGCCATTGAATGCGCGCGGTGCGCACGTGTTGTTTATCTCCGTCAAAGAAGTCCACCTGGCGGATATTCCCGTTCAGGTCCCAGTCTTTCACGACGGCGGTTTTAGTCACCCGTACCTGGTTGCCGGCCGCGTGTTCGCAGCGCATGCCGGTGAGGCGGTGCAGGCGATCGTATGCAAAGTGAATGGTATCGGCTGCGTGGGGAGTAGGGTATTTGGTGAGGGAGGTCATTTGCCCGTCTTTATTATAGCGGAAACTTATCCAGGGGGTGGATTCCCCGTGGATGGTAATGGCTTGCAGGCGGGGAGCGATGAGCTTTCCGCGGTGGGTATGGCAGGCTGTAAGCAGCACTGGTATTGCCAGGGCAAGGATGTATTTAATCATAATACGGAAATTACAAAAAATAAAGCACCCGTACCAGGTGGCACGGGTGCTTTATTTTTTCAAGAGTTATATATTACTCAGCTACTACTTCGAATTCCAGTTCGGTTTCGTTGCCTTTACCGAAGTCCAGGCGAGCTTTGTAAGTACCTAATTCTTTCACATCATCCAGGATATGGATGCGGCGACGGTCGATTTCGTAACCTTTTTGTTCTTTAATTGCGCGGGCAATCTGAACACCGGTAACGCTACCGAAGATTTTACCGGAAGTACCGGTTTTAGCGCCGATTTTAACAGGAGAAGCTTTCAGAACTTCTACTACTTTAGCGATTTCCGCCAGCAGTTTCTCTTCTTTCACTTTCTGTACTTTCAGGCGCTCTTGCAGTTGTTTCAGGTTAGAAGGGCTAGCTTCTACCGCAAACTTCTGCGGAATCAGGAAATTTCTGGCGTAACCATTTTTTACGTTAACCAGTTCATTCTTCTGACCCAGGTTGTCTACGTCTTGTATTAAAATAACTTGCATAACTTCTTACTTTAAAAGGTCAGTAACATAAGGCAATAAAGCCATTTGACGTGCTTTCTTAATAGCCTGGGCTACTTTACGCTGAAATTTCAGGGAGTTACCTGTAATACGACGTGGCAACATTTTGCCCTGATCGTTCAGAAATTTCTTCAAAAACTCCGCGTCTTTGTAATCTACATACTTGATGCCCATTTTCTTAAAACGGCAGTATTTCTTCTGACGTTTTTCAGTTTTTACGGCTGTTAAGTATTTGATCTCTTGTTTAGGTTTAACTGCCATAATTTTAAGCTTCAGTGGTTTTAGATTCTGCGTTAGCACCAAAGTTTTTGCGATTGTTGTACGCTACAGCGTATTTGTCAAGCGCAGTCACCATGTGGCGTAATACATTTTCATCGCGGTTCAGCTGGATTTTCAGCTTCTCATTGAGGTCGGTTGGCGCAGTGTATTCCAGAACCAGGTACATTCCTGTAGTCTTTTTCCGGATAGGATACGCCAGTGATCTTAATCCCCAGGGATTTTCGTGCGTTACTTGTCCGCCGTTATCTTTAATGATATCGACGAATTTTTTCTGAGCCGCTTTGTAATCGTCTTCAGAAAGCACAGGGGTAAAGATCACCATCAATTCGTAGTTCATAATTCCCTGTTTTTTGTTAGGTTTTAATAAAAAAATTCGGACCGCAAAGATAAAGAACTATTCTCAAATTCGGGAGATAATGGGGCTTTATTCTATA
Source organism: Chitinophaga sp. CB10 (assembly GCA_001870995.2). Classification (GTDB taxonomy): domain Bacteria; phylum Bacteroidota; class Bacteroidia; order Chitinophagales; family Chitinophagaceae; genus Chitinophaga. The sequence goes on along the minus strand of MLAV02000002.1, from coordinate 299,390 downwards.
ATATTATTTGGTTTTATTGTAAAATGCTGATAATTATTTGGTTATAGATGAGATCTAATGCTGCTGAATCACGTGGTCCCGGTTTTTGGGCGGGGCTAGCGGGGCGTATGCCATGGGAGCGTGGTCGCGGGTAGGAGAGTTGGCAGGGTTAGGCCCGTGGGGGCGGTGCTGCGGGTTTGGGTCATTCATCCTTTTTTTGCAGGCTGTGGGTATTTCCGGGCGTCCGGCGGAGGGCAGGCCCTTAGCGGAGTTGTCGTAATCAGGCGCGCCGATCCGGGTAAATTAGGGTAACAACGGGCAACTAAGGCAAAGCAGCACTGAATTTTCCCCCTATAAAAAAAACTCCGCTTCAATCCCTTTGCGGGCTTTGCCCCCTTATGCCCCTTTGCGAGCTACCCCTGCGCCCCTTTGCGAGCCACCCTCCGCCCCGCCGCGCCAACTTGTCAGCCTCCGGCCCGCTGGCACAACCTTTGAACCTCCCCAGCCGAATAAAAAATTTACTTTTCCCATGCAAAAAGGCGCTATACGTGTACAAACGGAAAATATCTTTCCGATCATTAAGAAATTCCTGTATTCCGATCACGAAATCTTTATCCGTGAGCTGGTAAGTAACGCCGTGGATGCTACCCAAAAACTCAGAACACTGGCTAGTGTGGGTGAATTCAAAGGCGACCTGGGCAATATCGACATCGAGGTAAAGCTGGATAAAGAAAAAAAGACCATCACCATCGCCGACCATGGCGTAGGTATGACGGGGGAAGAAGTGGATAAATACATTAACCAGGTAGCTTTTTCCGGCGCAGAAGAGTTCCTGAAAAAATATAAAGGCCAGGAAAGCGGTACCAATATTATCGGTCACTTTGGCCTTGGCTTCTACTCCTCTTTCATGATCAGCAACCAGGTGGAAATCTTCACCAAATCATGGAAGGAAGACGCCCCGGCCGTGCGCTGGGAATGCGACGGCAGCCCTGAATACAGCCTGGAAGAGACTTCCAAAGCAGATCGCGGTACCGAAATCGTGATGCATGTGAATGAAGAAAGTGAAGAGTTCCTCGACGAAGGCCGTATCCGTGCTATCCTGACCAAATTCTGTAAATTCCTCCCGGTTCCGGTAAAATTCGAAGGCGAGCAAATTAACAACACCGCTCCGGCCTGGACTAAAAAGCCCAGCGAGCTGACCACCGAAGATTACCAGAACTTCTATAAAGAATTATATCCTTTCGCAGAACCGCCGCTGTTCTGGATCCACCTGAATGTGGATTATCCTTTCAACCTCACCGGTATCCTGTATTTCCCTAAAATCACCAAGAGCTACGAAATACAGAAAGACAAGATCAACCTGTACTCCAACCAGGTGTACGTGACCGACGAGGTGAAAGATATCGTTCCTGAATTCCTCATGCTGCTCCACGGCGTGATCGATAGCCCGGATATCCCGCTCAACGTGAGCCGCAGCTACCTCCAGGGCGATCCGAACGTGAAAAAGATCAACGGCTATATCACTAAAAAGGTAGCGGATAAACTGGACGAAATGTTCCGTCAGGACCGCAAATCCTTCGAAGAGAAATGGGAGTCCATCGGCCTGTTCGTGAAATACGGCATGATGACGGACGACAAATTCCTCGACAAAGCCAATAAATTCCTCCTCCTGGAAGATGTGGCCGATGGTAAATGCTATACCCAGGAAGAGTACCGCACGGAAGCCGCTGCGCTGCAAACCAACAAGGAAGGCAAACTGGTGATCCTCTATTCTACCAACCCGGTACAGCAGGACAGCTACATCCAGGCCGCGCAGAAAAAAGGCTTCAAAGTAGTGAAAATGGAAACGCTGGTAGATGCCGCTTTCATCAACAACATCGAGATGAAATGGGACAACGTGCAGTTCACCCGCGTGGATGCCGATATCGCCAACAACCTGATCGACAAGGACGAAAGCGTGGAAACGCTGCTCTCCAAAGAACAGGAAGAAACGCTGAAAAATCTCTTCACCCAGGAGGTGAATCAGCCGAATATCAAGGTAGAGATGAAAGGCCTCACGGCAGACCTCCAGCCGGTGATCGTTACCCGTCCGGAGTTCATGCGCCGTATGAAAGATATGGCCAACATGGGCGGCGCCGGTATGAACTGGTACGCCAACATGCCTGATGAGATCAATATGACCATCAACGCGAACCACCCGGTGTACCTGCAGATCCTGCGCGAGAAAAACAGCGCGCTGCAACAGAAGCAGATTAAAAACCTGGCTGACCTGGCGTTGCTGTCACAAAACCTCCTCACCGGCGCGGACCTCACCGCTTTCGTAAACCGTAGCGTGGAGCTGATGACCATCGAGGAAGCTGAAGAAGCATAGTAAGTATTAGTCTATATTTTTCCGGCGGGGAATAAGCGATGCGCTTGTTCCCCGCCTTTTTTATGGCAGGCGTGCACGGCGCTTCAAAAAAAAAATTATGACTAACGCTAACGAATAAACGAATTTTATTTTGCTGCGAATGAACTTAGAAGGTATGCATAATATTTACCTCTTATTAACAATCCTAATATATGCCCTCCGCTGCATGAAATAAAACAGCGCCGCCTGCGTTTATTTTCTTTATTTGCAAACCCTGCTGCGGGTAATTAGGACCGCAGGAAAATATTGTAAAACCTGGTCCCGGCAATTGCCGGGACCTTTTCATTTGTAGCTGTTATATGAAAAAAAGAACAATTAAAAATTTATGCCATGTCTTGGCGCTATTGTCCATAGCCCTGTTTTCCTGCTCAAAGAAAGAAGTATCCAAACCTTCCAAACCGGCAGAGGAAGTGTTTGATCCGCAGCCCGTTGGCACTACCGCTCAGAAGGTGAATACCGGCGGCAATATCAGCGATTACCTCCTGTATATCCCGGATGAATACAACACCAAAAAGGATTACCGGTGGCCGCTGATTATTTTCCTCCATGGAGTAGGGGAGATTGGCACCAATGTGGAGATACTCAAAAATGTAGCGCTGCCGCGGGTGATAAAGGGGAAACCCTTTGTGATGGTGGCGCCGCAATGCAACAGTACCTGGTGGAACCGGGAGGTGCTGCAAAAATTCTACAAGGAAATGGTGGCCAGGTACCATGTGGATTCAAACCGGGTGATCCTAACGGGATTGAGTATGGGCGGCATTGCCACCTGGGACTGGATTTGCGCCTATCCTAAAAATTTTGCGGCGGCGGCGCCCATTTGCGGTACCGGGTACGCGAACCTGGTGCCTGCGGTGAAATCCTTGCCGATATGGGCTTTCCATTGTGCGGATGATCCTACTGTGAATGTGAGCGGTTCCAGGGTACCGGTAAAAGCCTTACAGGATCTGGGTGGGAATATTAAATATACGGAGTACCCTACCGGCGGCCATGACGCCTGGACTAGAGCCTATGCCGCTGCGGAATTATATGCCTGGATGCTGAATCAGCGCCGGCAATAACCTGGTATCTCTTTACCATATCAATAAACCATTGCAGCGCCCTTTTACAGGGCGCTTTTCTATCTGATGTCGATTACTTTTAGCTGCAGGGTGGTTTGTCCGTTCCACTCGTTTTCTTCCAGCGTAAACGCCATGTCGAAGGGCTTCTTGCTGCTGACGAGGTCAAATTTATCGGCCATGTAAAAGCCGATGCCGGACATGGTTTGGCCGCTATTGCCTTGCCTTACGGAGAACTTGATGTGTTCTTCCTTCACTACCCTGGAAAAGCCGGTGTCGAGAAGGTTCCTGGCGAGGAATACAGGACGGAGGTTTTCCGGCCCCAGTGGTTCAAATTGCTTGAGTATATTATAGAATGCGGGCGTGATATCGCTGAAAAGTATTTCCGTATCGATGACGATCTCCGGGACGAGCATATCGGCCGTGATGGTACTGGCCACCACTTCCTCGAATTTTTCCTGGAAGGCTTTCACATTTTCCGGGCGCAGCGTCATGCCGGCAGCATAAAAATGCCCGCCGTAATTTTCCAGCAGGTCCTTGCATTTATGTACGGCTTCATAGACGTTAAAACCCATGACGGACCTTGCGGAGCCGGCCACCATATCGTTGGATTGGGTGAGGATAACGGTGGGGCGATAATAGAACTTGTCTATCAACCGGGAAGCGACGATCCCTACGACTCCCTTATGCCAGTGCGCCTGGTACAGTACCGTGGATTTCCGGGCTGCCATGGACGCGTCGTTTTGCAGGAGGGTAATTGCTTCCTGGGTGATGGTGCTATCGATTTCCTTGCGGTCAAAGTTGTCCGCATGCAGGGCTTCGGCAATCAGCCTGGCTTTTTCCGGATCGTCCTCAATGAATAGATTCACGGCTTTGCGGGCATCGTCCATCCTGCCGGCGGCGTTGACCCGAGGCGCGATTGCGAAAACGAGGTTGGAGATGGTGAGTTGTTCTTTTTGGGCGTTCAGTTGAATCAGTGCTTTGATACCCGGTAAGGGGTTATCGTTCACTTTTTTCAAACCGTGGAAAGCGAGGATGCGGTTTTCTCCCGTCATCGGCACTATGTCCGCAGCGATGCTGGTGGCCACCAGGTCGAGGTACTTATTGGCGGCGCTTTCCGGCAGGCCGCGTTTCAATGCGATGGCGCTCACCAGTTTATACCCGATGCCGCAGCCGCTCAGTTCCTTGTAGGGATAAGGGCAATCGTACTGTTTGGGATTGAGTATGGCTACTGCCGGCGGCAGCACGGCGTCCGGCAGGTGGTGATCGCAGATGATGAATTCAATCCCCGCTTCTTTGGCGGCGGTAATGAGTTCGACGGATTTGATGCCGCAATCCAGGGCAATGATGAGGCTGAAATCATTGGCTTTGGCGTATTCTATACCCTGTGCGGAGATGCCATAGCCTTCCCGGTAGCGGTGAGGAATATAATACTCAATATGGCTGTAGAGCTGCCGGAGGAAGTCGTACACGGTGGCTACGGCGGTGGTGCCGTCCACGTCATAGTCGCCATAGACGAGTATTTTTTCATTACGGAAGAAGGCCAGCTCAATGCGTGCGATGGCCTTATCCATATCTTTCATGAGCCAGGGGTCGTGCAGGTCTTTCAGTGTAGGTCTGAAAAACAGCCGGGCAGCCTCATAGGTATGAACGTTCCGTTGCACCAGCAACCGGCATAGCAGGGGATGTATGCGGAGGGATGATTGCAGCAGATGTTCCTGATTTGGTTGATAAGCTTTTACTGTCCAGCGTTTTTGCATTATATATGTTCAGGATTCTTTTACCATTATGTTGGCTTTGAGCGTCAGCTTAAGCGGTCATTGCATTTTACATTTAAAATTTTACATTTTCGAATTTCTTTTTAGAAAGTGCGGTCGGTGGTGTACCGGACCATGGATTCGAGGCCGTTTCTGATAGCCGTTTCGGGGAATTGCCGCAGAATGGCGAGGGCCTCGTCGCGGTACTGAAACATTTTTTGCTGGGTGTATTCGATTCCGCCGGAAGCTTTGACGAGTTGGATAACTTCCTCTACTTTCTCCTTATTCGTATTTTGATTTTTTACTATATAGATAATTCTTTTTCTCACCTCGGGGCTGGCATGTTCGAGGGTATAGATGAGGGGGAGGGTCATTTTTTTCTCGCGGATGTCGATCCCTGTTGGTTTTCCGATTTTTGCGGTGCCGTAATCGAAGAGGTCATCTTTAATTTGAAAGGCAATTCCTACTTTTTCACCGAACAACCTCATTTGTTCAGTTGTTGTGTCATCGTTGGTAGCGCTCCAGGCGCCGGCAGCGCATGCAGATGCGAGAAGTGAGGCCGTTTTGCGGCGGATGATTTCAAAATATATATCCTCTTTGATATTGAGTTTCCTGGTTTTCTCTATTTGCAGCAGCTCCCCTTCGCTCATGGCCTGTACAGCGTCGGAAATGATCTTTAAAGCTCTGAATTCGTTGTTGTTGAGGGAGAGAGATAAACCCTTTGCGAGGAGGTAGTCGCCTACCAGGACCGCAATTTTATTTTTCCAAAGTGCATTGATGGAGAAAAACCCGCGGCGTTCATTGGCGTCATCCACGACATCGTCGTGTACGAGGGTGGCGGTATGGAGTAGTTCAACAAATGCAGCTGCCCTGTAGGTGCTTTCTGACAGGTTGTCGGCAAACAGCCGGGCTGAAAGTAACACGAACATGGGACGCATTTGCTTCCCTTTGCGCTTAACAATATAATGCATGACGCGGTCCAGCAACGGTACATTACTTTTTACCGCTTCCGCGAATTTGAGTTCAAAATCTTGTAATTCCTTACCTATCAGGTGTTTAATATCATCCATGGCCTAAAATCAAAAGGTTTGCTAAGCTAGGTTTAAAAAGTGAAACTTTAACATTTTGGCCTTTAATTTGTATAGGGAGTATAACAAACCTTTAACAGCAGCTAAAGGTTTTGTTAACACGAGGATTGCAATACTTTAACTTACGCGTATTTAAGGTATATAAATACTTTTGTTTACGCACTGCTTTTTAAGCACTTATCAATGAAAATAATATTGCAAGAAAAATTTGATTATTCGTTAATGATTTTTACCTTTGCTTGGTAAAAAACGGGTTATTAGTAAATTTTTAACAGTTTTTAAATAAAAAACAATTATGGCAAGCAAAAAGTACTTTTTACTGGCAGGCGCTGTGAGTTTATTAGCCGCGTCTTCTGGTTTTGCACAGGTTCAACCAACCGGCTATGATGCACTGGATTCGTCCAAAGTGTCTAGCAAGAAAATGGTACAACAGAATAACTTCATGAACCACACTTCCAACTTCCCTGCTAAACCAAGGGATATGTGGGAGCTTGGTTTCCACGGAGGTCTTCACTTGATCGATGGTACCGTTCCTGCTAGACCAGGTTTCGGTGGTGGTATCTCCCTGAGAAAATCTCTGGGTCATACTTTCTCCCTGAGAGCTGAGTACACCGGTTCTTTCGACTACGGTCAGGATTATAAACTGCGTCCTACTCAATCAGGCGGTGGCGTTAATCCTTGGGCTGCTACAGCTGCCAGAAATGGTGGTTACATCATCCCTAACTACAAATCCGCTAACCACCAGCTGTCCCTGGACGTGCTGATGTCCCTGAGCAACATCATGTTCTACAAAGCTGAACCTAAAGCTAACTGGTATGTACTCGCCGGTTACTCTATCGTTATGGCTGACGTAGACGTTGATGCGCTGGATGCAAACGGTAACGGTTATGTTTACGACCCAGCTCGTCTGACTGGTAAACGTTCTGACATTAAAGATTACATCAAATCTGTACAGGACAAAAAATACGAGCAAAACGCTCCTTCTCAGGGCAACCGTATCGCAATTGGCCGTAAAGACGACAACCAACTGCTGCGTCACGCACTGGACCTGGGTACTGGTGTAGCGTTCAAAGTTTCTAAACGCTTCAACATCGGTATCGAAGAAAAAATCACCATGCCATTTGACGCTTACCTCGATGGTTACGCTGGTCCTGGTGGTTCTTCCAAAGATTTCTACTCTTACACTAACGTGCGTCTGAACTTCAACCTGGGTAATCCTAACAAACGAGTTCAGCCATTATGGTGGATCAACCCGCTGGAATACGCTTACAGCGAGCTGTCCAACCCACGTCACATGAAACTGCCTACTCCGGTTCTGCCTGATGCAGACGGTGATGGCGTAACTGATCAGTTCGATCGCGAACCTAACACTCCAGCCGGCGCACCAGTTGATTCTCACGGTGTTGCTAAAGATACTGACGGTGATGGCGTTCCTGATTACAAAGACAAACAACTGATCACTCCTACTTACTGCCAGCCAGTTGACGCTGACGGTGTTGGTAAATGCCCAGATCCTGAGTGCTGCAAAACTCCAGCTGCCGCTCCTTGCGCTAGCCTGGTTCTGCCTTCAGTTTCTTTCAAAGGCTCTTCTACCAAAGTAGCATCTGACAACGAAGCTATCCTCGCTAGCGTTGCTGCTACCCTGAAATCTAACCCATCTTGCAACGTCCTGGTTACCGGCCACGCTGGTGCTAAAGGCAAAAAAGGTGGTGTTGATCTGAGCAGCCGTCGCGTTGACGCAGTTATCGACTACCTGGCTGATAAACAAGGTATCGATCGCGGTCGCTTCATCAAACAAAACACTCCTGGTGAGTCTAACACTGTTGATTTAGCTCCTGCTAACTAATCAGTACACTCCCAAAGAATGATAATGCTAAAAAGGTCCTCCAGCACAAGCGGAGGACCTTTTAGTTTCCACCAGCTCCACACACTGTACACTTACTGCGCCAATCCCCCTGGTTGACACCTTAAGTCCATTTTTTCCTTTCCTTTGCTCCATTTCCCAAAAACATATAATTTTGGGGGCTTTTTTAACAAACTTTTTCTAAGTGGGTATAAACATTAACAGGGTCTCCCTGGCAGGTTTAGTCGTAGCGCTCGGAATTATCTACGGCGACATCGGAACCTCTCCGCTCTATGTGTTTAAGGCCATTGTAGGAGGCAATCCTATCAGCGACCTGCTTGTCATAGGTGGTATTTCCTGTATCATCTGGACGCTTACACTGCAAACAACCATCAAATACGTTATCCTGACCCTCAGGGCCGATAATAAAGGCGAAGGTGGTATTTTCTCGCTCTATGCGCTCGTCAGACGACACGCCAAATGGACGGTTATCTTCGGGATGATAGGCGGAGCAGCCCTCCTCGCAGATGGTATCATCACGCCGCCTATTACCGTTACCTCCGCCATCGAAGGGTTACGCACCCTCGAGGTATTTAAAGATCTCAGCCAGCTTACCATTGTGAAAATAGTACTGGCCATTATCACCGGGCTGTTTATTATGCAACAGTTCGGTACAGTATCCATCGGCCGGCTCTTCGGCCCCATTATGGTGCTCTGGTTTTCCATGCTGGGCATCCTCGGGATCACCCATATCGCCGATGACCTGAGTATTTTCAAGGCTTTCAGCCCGCATTACGCCATCGAACTGCTGACTACCTACCCTAAAGGGTTCCTGATCCTGGGGGCGGTATTCCTCTGTACCACAGGGGCGGAAGCGCTGTATTCGGACCTCGGCCACTGCGGAAAAGGTAATATCCGGGTTTCCTGGGTGTTTGTGAAAACCTGCCTCATCCTTAATTATCTCGGACAAGGCGCCTGGTTGCTCACACAAAAAGGTCAGATTATCCCGAAAGACCAGAACCCTTTCTTTACCATCATGCCGGAATGGTTCGTGATTTTTGGCGTACTGATCGCCACAATGGCATCTATTATTGCCAGTCAGGCCCTGATTTCCGGCTCCTTTACACTCATTTCTGAAGCCATGCGCCTGAACCTCTGGCCTAAGCTCCGGGTAAACTACCCGACAGAAATGAGAGGACAGCTGTACATCCCCGGCATCAACGTGATGCTGTTTGTAGGCTGCGCCGCCATCGTACTGATTTTCCAGGAATCCTCCCATATGGAAGCCGCATACGGCCTGTCCATCACCATCTGTATGTTGATGACCTCCTGCCTGTTTGCCTTCTACCTATATACCCGAAGGGTATGGATCGGGTGGATATTATTATATCTCGCCGTCTACTTTACCATCGAATTCTCCTTCCTTTTCGCCAACCTCGTAAAATTTGCCCATGGCGGTTACGTAACGGTGATTGTGGCAGGTGCGCTGTTCCTGGTAATGATGGTATGGTTTAAGTCCAGGAAGATCAAAAACCGCTATGTGGAATTCGTGCGCCTGGAAGATTACCTGCCTATCATGCAGGAACTCAGCAACGATACCACCATCCCGAAATATGCCACCCACCTGGTATATATGAGCAGCGCCGATAATCCGAAGGAGATCGAGCATAAGATCATTTATTCCATTCTGAATAAGAAGCCCAAAAGGGCGGATATCTACTGGTTTGTGCATGTGGACGTAGTGGATGAGCCTTACCTGAGCGAATACTCCGTGCAAACCATTATACCGAACGAAGTGATCCGCGTGGAATTCCGCCTGGGATTCAAGGTGGAACAGCGTATCAACCTCATGTTCCGTATGGTGGTGGAGGATATGGTGCGCAACAAGGAGGTGAATATCACCAGCCGCTACGAATCCCTCAGTAAGAACAATGTGGTAGGGGACTTCCAGTTTATTGTTATGGAAAAATTCCTTTCCCACGACAACGACCTGCCACTGTACGAAAGGATGATCATGAAGATGTACTTCTTCCTGAAAAAGATCAGTTTGTCCGAAGAAAGGGGCTTTGGCCTGGATTCCAGCTATGTGACTATTGAAAAGTACCCGCTCGTAGTAGCGCCGGTCACGAACCTGCAGTTAAAACGCATCGTACACCGCTTCTAGCTTTTCCATGAACGGTAAGCATATTTTGCCCAATATCTTAGAAAAACCGGCGTTTTTTTAAGATATTGGGCAAATCTTTTTAGGGGAAGTCCGCTTGGCGCCTCCCTAAGCAATGAAAATCTATTTAGTAATGGTGAACAAAATTTTCGGCCTGCTGCTCCTCGTAGCAGTGCAACAACATGCATGGGCGCAATCGCCTGTAACCCGCGATTACAAAGAATTGCCAGACCCGCGCCCGGTTGCGGAAGCTTCCTGGCAACAATATGATCAGCAGGTACATGTAGCTTTCGGTAATACCGATACCCGTTATGAAAAAAGAAACGCCCCCAGCCCTTCCCAAACTGCAGAAAGCTGGAAAGGTATCGCCTGGAAAGGGGAGAAAGTACATACCCAACTGCTCATATGGACCTCCAAACCGCTGGATAAAGTAACCGTACAGGTAACCGGTATTGCCGGCAGCCGGTTTAAATTTCCGGCCAATGCTGCCAAAGCCGGTTTTGTACGGTATGTCATGACGGATGAACTTAATAAAAACGGCGGTGGCTGCGGCTTCCGTAAACCGCAGGACTTTGACTCGTCCCTCGTGGCCGATGGCATCGACCTGACCAATTCAAACGCCATAGCCGCCAAAACCACACAGCCGGTATGGATCACTATCCAGGTGCCGCAAAATACGCCTGCAGGGGATTACACCGGCACGGTGGAGGTAACTGCCGGCAACAACAAGATCAGGAAGCAATTCCAGCTGCAGGTGCTGAACCATACTTTATCCACACCGGATAAGTGGGCTTTCCACCTGGACCTCTGGCAAAGCCCTGATGCCGTAGCCCGCATGTACAACGTAAAACCCTGGAGCGACGCGCACTTTGCCGCCATGAAGCCGTATATGCAGATGCTGGCTGCTGCGGGACAAAAATGTATCACCGCCACCCTTATTTACGATCCATGGAACAGCCAGACCCAGGATGTGTACAGCAGCATGATCAAATGGACAAAGAAGAAGGACGGCAGCTGGGCCTATGATTATACCATCTTTGATAAATGGGTTTCCTACATGATGGGCCTGGGTATCAAAAAGGAAATCAACTGCTACAGCATGATTCCGTGGAACCTGAAGTTCTACTATTTCGACGAGGCCGCCAACCGCGATACCTTCATTGTCGCCAAACCGGGTTCTCCTGAATACAGCGCTCACTGGCAGCCTATGTTAAACAGTTTTGTAAAGCACCTGAAACAAAAAGGCTGGTTTAATATCACTACCATCGCTATGGACGAGCGCCCGATGAAGGACATGCAGGAGGCGCTGAAGATCATCCGCCAGGCCGATAAGGACCTGAAATTATCGCTTGCGGGCAGCCATCACGGGCCGCTTGTAAATGAAATTTATGATTATTGTATCGCTTCCGGGGAGTCGTTCACCAAAGAAGAAATGGCCGCCCGCCAGGCAAAAGGCTGGCCGACCACCTTCTACACCTGCTGTACGGAAGGTTATCCCAATACCTTTACTTTCTCCCCGCCGGCGGAATCCACCTTTATGGGCTGGTATGCAGCGGCAAAAGGTTATTCCGGTTATTTACGCTGGGCGTATAACTGCTGGGTGAAAGATCCGCTGACGGATAGCCGTTTCAGGGCATGGGCTGCCGGCGATACCTATTTCGTATATCCGGGACCGAGATCCTCCATTCGCTTTGAGAGATTGATAGAAGGTATCCAGGATTTTGAGAAAATCCGGACTTTAAGGGCAGAATTTGAAAAAAATGGGGATAAAGCTAAGCTGCAACAGTTGGAAGATATCCTGAAGACGATAGCAATTCCGGCTTTAAAAACCACCCCGGCGGCAGATGTGATTAATGCTGCCAAAGCCAAATTGAATACTTTATAAAGTAATAAAGACTTTTATTTTCGGGTGCTATCCAGGTTTTAGGCGTGGGTAGCACCCGCAATTTTTTAGGCCCTGTTGTACGTTTCCGGTGGCCTTTATGCATACATTTTTCGTGGCCCTTTATACATACATTTTCGGTGCCCCTTTATACATTAAAAAATCCTCCGGGGAACCGGAGGATTTTCTTAACACAACTAAAAAACAATCAAATATTTACCGGAAAAGACAAATGTTAATTTATCAATCTGGTTTTTTCCCATCTAAAAAAGTATTTATAGTATTTATTTCAGTTGGATTATTCTGTCCCGGTTCAACGCTAACGGTGTAATTGGAGTAGAATTGTTCCGCAGAACCTGCGCCATTGTCCAGAGATACGTTACGACGGAGGTAGGCAGGAACGTTTTCAATTTCAGCGTTGTTATCCATGTTTTTCACATTGAAGCTGATGCTGCGGAGTTTTGCAACTCTTTCGGCCTGTTTGCGTTTCTGCTCTTCCAGGTCTTCATAAGTGCTGTGCATAGGCACTTCCGGTGGCATTGGCGTATGGTTGTTATCTTCTTCCTTGTACACCATTTTCATTTCCTGTGAAGGAGTGGTGCCTGGTTCTACGTATATATGGGCTGGTCTGCTCGTATATGCGCCGGCGTTACCTGCTTGCGGCTGAATTACGTTGACGTTGTTCAGAGCAGCATTGGCGGCAGGCGCTTGCACAGGCTGCTGCATCTGCTGTACCGGTTGCTGCATTTGCTGTACCGGCTGTTGCGTTTGGGCAACCGGCTGCACCGGCTCAGCAACAGGCTGAACAGGCGTTTGCTGGATGTTCAGCACGTAGTTCTGACGGGAAGGAGCTATCGGCGCCTGCTGGCTGGCAGGTTGTACGGATGGCTGTGAATAGGGGCTTACCGGCTCAGGGTGATCCATGAGGCGGGGCGCCATGAGGTCCTGTGGTTCCTGGAACAACACGCCCTGGCTCTGCTGCATATTCATTTTTTTCTCGTCGCCGTCTTTACCCAGTTGCATTACGATCTTAGGCTCTACTCTTTCAGGGTTGGAGGGAGTCATTTTCTGTTGCTGGATGGGTTTCTGTTCGAAACCGGTAGCAATGATGGTAACGCCCAGGTTCCTGTCGAGCGACTGATCGTAGCCCACACCGAGGATAACGTCGCAATCCTCACCGGCCTGGCTTTGTACGTAAGCCTGGATGATATCCATTTCATCGAGGGTGTGTTCGAATTCACCTTCGGAAGAAGAGATATTGATAAGGATCCATTTAGCGCCGCGGATATCGTTATCGTTCAGCAATGGAGAGGTCAGCGCATCTTCGATAGCGCGCTGTGCACGGTTTTCACCTTCTGCCAATGCGGAGCCGAGTATCGCCACACCGCCGTTACGCATTACGGTACACACATCGGCGAAATCGACGTTGATCTGGCCGGTGGAGTTGATAACATCCGTAATACATTTTGCAGCGGTAGCGAGTACGTTATCTGCTTTTTCAAAAGCGGCCTTGAATTTCAGGTCGCCGAATTTCTGACGCAGTTTATCATTTGAAATGATCAGCAGGGTATCCACATACTCTTTCAAGCGGGAGATACCTTCGTCTGCCTGTGCCATTCTTTTCTTTCCTTCGTAAGAAAATGGGGTTGTAACAATACCAACGGTCAGGATACCCAGTTCTTTACAAATACGCGCGATAATCGGAGCGCCACCGGTACCGGTGCCACCTCCCATACCAGCGGTAATGAAAGCCATCTTGGTATTCACCTCCAGTATTTTTTTGATTTCTTCAAAGGACTCTTCTGTTGCCTGTTTGCCGATTTCGGGGTTAGCGCCGGCTCCAAGACCCTGCGTGAGATGGGGACCCAGCTGGATCTTGTTTGGGACAGGACTGTTTGCAATAGCCTGTGCATCGGTATTGCAGATAATAAAATTCACGCCATCAATGCGCTGGCTATACATATGATTCACCGCATTGCTTCCGCCACCACCAATACCGATCACCTTGATGATAGAAGATTTTTCCTTAGGAAGATCAAAATGTATCATGACTCTGTCTCTTTTATGGGTTAGTACGATTTGTTAATAATGAACTATTAAGAATTAAGTCTGCTTTTACTATGTTGTTACTATGGTTCATTTGCCTAATCATTATTAACGATCGTTCTTAATTCTTATTTGTTTTGTTTTAGTCAGCGCAATTGTTGCCGGAAGGCTTTTAATAACAACAATTGCGCCATCTCTTTATAGTTTAGCGTCTTCTTCTTCGGTGAACATGTCGATGATCTTTGTTTTCATCTTGTCGAGGAAATTTTTCAAAGATGCATTTCTTTCTTTGGCTTTCCTATCCTGGATTTCCTGGCTGCTCGGCGCACTTTCTTCCACCCAGGTATCCTGTTCTGCCATGGATTGAGCTGCCTGTTCTTTTGCGAGATAGCTCGTATTAATTTTTACGTAGTTTTCTTCCAGCGCCTTACGATCATTTTCATAATCGTTGTAGCCTTTGAGGATCAATCCTACGCAGGTAGCATACATCGGCTTGGTCAGCTCGTCTATATGTCCGCTGGCCAGGTGTTCGTTCGGGAAGCCAATGCGCGCGCTTACGCCGGTGGTATATTCCGTCAGCTGGATCAGGTGTTTCAGCTGGGAACCTCCTCCTGTCAGTATAATGCCGCCATTGAGCATTTTATTGTCCATACCGATTTGTTTGAGATGATATACTACGAAATCGAGTATTTCACTCATACGGGCCTGGATGATATGGGCCAGGTTTTTCACAGAGATCTCTTTCGGGCTCTGTCCGCGTAAACCGGGTATAGTAATGTATGCGTTACTTTTCGCTTCGTCTGCCAGGGCGTAGCCGAATTGCACTTTCATCTGTTCAGCCTGGGTTTTCAGTACACCCAAACCATTTTTGATGTCGTTGGTAATGTTTTCACCACCATAAGGGATCACTGCAGTGTGCTTCAGGATACCCTCATAGAATACGGCGAGGTCAGTGGTACCACCACCGATATCCACGATGGCTACCCCTGCTTCGAAGTCCATATCGCACATTACCGCGGCAGCGGAGGCCAGTGGCTGCAATACCAGGTCGCGTATTTTCAGACCTGATTTTTCCACGCTGCGGTTGATGTTGCGGATGGCGTTCTTATCGCCGGTGATGATATGGAAGTTTGCACCCACCTTCACCCCCGACATACCAATGGGGTAGGTGATGTTCTGCAGACTATCCACAATATATTGCTGCGGGATCACATCGATGATCTGATCGCTGGCAGGAATAACGGTTTTGTACTGATCATTGATTAACTGATCAATATCTTTCTGGGATATTTCCGCTTCCACATCATTGCGTACTATATCTCCGCGGGTTTGCAAACTTTTGATGTGATGTCCGGCAATGCCTACATACACTTCGTTAATCTCCAGGTTGGGGTTGGATGCATAACAATTTTCCAGGGCCTGCCTGATCGCCTTTATGGTTTGATCGATATTCAGCACCATACCATGCTGAACGCCGAACGATGTGGCTTTACCGAATCCCAGGATTTCCAGTTTCCCGAATTCATTCTTCCTTCCTGCTATGGCAGCAATCTTCGTAGTGCCTATGTCGAGACCTACAATGATAGGAGCTTCCTGATTCATGGCGTGTTTTGTTTTTTTGATGTGTTAACAGATTTATTCCCTGGCTTATACACTGCTTTAGGTTGTTGCTTGGGCTTTTCTGCCGGCGCCTTTTCTTTTTTCTTCACAGGTTCTTTTTTCACAGGCTCCTTTTTCTCCGCCTTAGCTTTTGATTCCGTTGAAGGTTTGGCGGCGGGTTTAGGTTTTACCGCTGCCGGCTCCTCCGTTTTTTTGCTGGTAACAGCTGATACTGAGTCATTGTTTTCATACACAGGCACTTCGTCTGCTCCGTTCAATTTCACACTGTCGGAAGTGATGACAGGTTGCAGGGGCGCAACGCCGTCTTTCCTTGTACACACCACCTGGTCTTCAAATGCTACGTTGATGCGTGAATAATTATTCCAGCCAACTTTATTCAGTCCTTCTTTATAAAAAGCCAGAAGTTTGGTGAATTTCTTGTCTATATCTGTGCCGTCGCCGATCGCAATCACGTGATCACCCAGCTGCGGGATGAATTCGAACTTGTGATCCGGCATAATCATCAGTTGTTCTACCTGGGCTGCCCAAAAAGGATTGCCATTGATATAGGTACCCAAATCTACGATCTGCGCTGTGAGCAGGCTGTCGGCCCGTTGCAGCTTTTCCGCATCTGTAGGGAAGCCAGTGAATACCGGTACTTTGGCGGCATACCGGGTGGACACGGGAATTCTTTCTCCCGTTTCGTCCAGGTAAAAACTGTTGCCGGAAAAAGTAAATACTCTTGCTACCGGTTCCCTTTGCTGGATCTTGATGTTCAGCTGCTGCTGGTTATCAAAATACAGTTCGGAGTTTTTCACCCAGGGATCCGTATCAATCAGCTTTTCCAGCTGCGCTACGTTGATGGATCCGATGGGCTTACCTACCGGGTTAATGCTTTTATCTTTCGTTATGAGGGCTTTGATGTCCTTGGATTCGATGAAAAAGTTGTCGTCTTTCCCTTCGAACTTCACAACGATTTTTTTGCACTTGCTTTCGTCTTTTACATTATTGGCAGCTACCAGCAAAATGACAAAGCCTGTCATCACTCCTATCCAGAGGATAGCAATGCCCAGTCTTTTCAGTATGTTGGTAGTTTTAGACATTCAAGAACTATTTTAAAATTTCTTTTATCGGTTCCTTCAGCTGATCAATATCGCCTGCGCCGGCGGTGATCAGTAATGGTACCGGGTTTGATTTCAGCCATTGCAATACTTCCTCTTTCTGCATGATGCTTACCGGTACGGTGATCATTGCGGCAATCATTTCGCTGCTGACCCCTTCTATCGGTAACTCCCGCGCTGGGTAGATGGGCAACAGGATCACCTCATCTGCCAGTGAAAGGCTGGCGGCAAAGCCTTCAGCCAGGTCGCGCGTGCGGCTAAACAGGTGCGGCTGGAAGATGACCGTTGTTTTTCGTCCGGGGAAAAGCGCTTTGGCACTGGTGATCAATGCTTTTAACTCTTCCGGGTGGTGTGCATAATCATCAATGTATATCTGATGATCATTTTTTACCACGTATTCAAACCTGCGTTTGATGCCTTTGAAAGAACTGAGCGCCGCACGGATCTTATCGGTTCCTATACCCAGCAGGTGCGCTACTGTTACTGCCACCACTGCGTTTTCCACGTTATGCATACCGCCGATGTGTAACTCCAGGTTGTCAATCATCCAATCCTTGTGCATCACATCGAATTCATAACCTCCGTTTTTCATCCGGATGTTTTGCGCATATGCATCGGCTGCATCGTTCTGTAAACTGTACAGCAACTTGTTGGTGGCGTTCAGTTCCTTGTCGCGATGAAGGCCGAAACGAGCAATCAGCGTGCCATTTGGTTTAATATTGTGCGTGTACTGAATAAAAGCATCTTCCATTGCTTCCGGTGTGCCATAAATATCGAGATGGTCTGCATCCATGGCAGTCAGCACGGCGATATCAGGACTTAATTTCAGGAAGGAGCGGTCATACTCATCTGCTTCAATAACGGCTACCTGCTTCCTGCTGCTCCAGAAATTTTTATCGTAGTTAACGCTGATGCCACCCAGGAAAGCGTTGCAACCGTATCCGCTGTCCCTCAGCAAGTGGGCGATCATGGTGGAAACGGTCGTTTTACCATGCGTGCCTGCTACGGTGATCGCAAACAGGGAGCGGGTGATTTCCTGCAATACGTCGCTGCGCTTTACGACCTCGTACTGGTGGTCGCGGTACCAGGTCAGTTCCGTATGGGCTGCGGGAATCGCCGGCGTATATACGACCAGGTTAGCGTCTTTATCCAGCAGGTTCACCTCGTCAGTGTAATGGATTTGCATACCTTCCGCTTCCAGCTGCCTGGTCAGCGCGGTGGGGGTACGGTCATAACCGCTCACCTTCACGCCTTTTTCATTAAAGTAGCGTGCAATGGCGCTCATACCGATCCCGCCGATTCCTATAAAATAAACCCTATGTATGTTGTTCAAATCCATAACCTCTCTATAACGAAAGATATACGCTGATATATCTCTTTAAGATTTTTATTTTCAATATTTTCTGAAGATTATTTGCATAATTTTCTTCAGCATGCGTTACTATTTGTTGATACTTACCTTTCATTGATGATGGCAAATACCTGTTGGGCGATGTCCATATCGGCATTCGGATGCGCCATGGCGCCGATGTTCTGCGCCATTTTCTCCATCAGCGCCTTATTCTGAAGGAGGCTGAAAAGCACGCTTTCCAGCTCTGTGCCTACCGCATCGTTTTTGATGATGAGGCCGGCGTCCTTGTTAACCAGGTTCATGGCATTGGACGTCTGGTGATCCTCCGCTGCGAATGGGTAAGGCACGAAGATGACCGGCTTTTTCACAATGCAGAGCTCTGCAATGGCGAGTGCGCCTGCCCTTGATAGTACTACATCTCCCGCCTTATAAGCAAAGTCCATTACATTGATAAACTCGTGGACTTTTACGTGAGATGCGTAAGGAGCGGCAGCTGCTTTAGCCGTTTCATAAAACGGTTTGCCCGTTTGCCAGAGCAACTGGATATTTTTCTGCACGAACAATGGCAGTAAGGGAACCAGTGCTTCATTGATGGCCTTTGCACCCAGGCTGCCGCCTACGGCAAACACGGTTTGCCTGCCGGGGACGAGGTCAAAGTGCTGCAGGGCATCCTCTTTCGTTACGGCCGACTGGGTGATATTATTCCTGACAGGATTGCCGGTTAATATCAGCTTGTCCGCCGGGAAGAAGCGTTCCATACCGTCGTACGCCACACATATTTTCTTTGCCTTCTTCCCCAAAATTTTATTGGACTTGCCGGCAAATGAATTCTGTTCCTGTATCAGCGAAGGGATCTGCATCCGCTGGGCCGCCCGCAGGATAGGGAAGCTGGCATAACCGCCAACGCCTATGACTGCATCCGGCTGGAAATCCCTGATGATGGCCTTTGCATGCCGCAGGCTTTTCCAGATTTTGAAAGGCAGCAGTATATTTTTGAAAAGGTTGCTCCTGTTGAATCCTGCTATTTCCAGTCCTTCGATGCGGTAGCCTGCCTGCGGCACTTTCTCCATCTCCATTTTGCCTTTGGCGCCCACAAAGAGGATCTCTGTATCCGGTTGAATCTTTTTCAACGCATTGGCAATGGCAATGGCCGGGAAGATATGTCCTCCTGTACCGCCGCCTGCTATGATAATTTTGCGTTGCATCTGTGCTATTGTTGCTGTTTTAATCTGTTTAATTATGCTACTGCTTCGTTTTCACGGGCTGCCATTACCCGTTCCAGTCTTTCTTTTTCCGCCTGTTTACCCTCCATCTCTTCCACATTCCGGGCTACGCTGAGGATAATACCGATGGCCAGGCTGGTAAAGATCACGGAGGAACCTCCCATACTTACCAGCGGCAGGGTTACCCCTGTTACCGGGAAGAGGTGAACGTTTACCGCCATGTTGGTCAGCGCCTGTATCACCAGGGTTACGCTAAGGCCTACCGCGAGGAAGGCGCCAAAAGCGTAGGGGCATCTCCGGTAGATGCGGATGCTCCTGAGCAACAGCAGCATGTAAGCTGCGAGGATCAGGAAGGCGCCCACCAGTCCGTATTCTTCAATGATCGTGGCGTAGATGTAATCGGAATAGGCATGCGGTAAAAAGTTACGTTGTGTACTGTTACCCGGGCCTTTTCCCATCATACCGCCGCCGGCGATCGCGATGTTTGCCTGTTGTACCTGGTAGGGCGTTTCGGTATGATCGTCATGCAAAAAGCTTTCGATACGCTTTTCCCATGTTTTCGTACGCATTTCCTTACCGGTGAATTTCGCTATCATGAACATCAGCACCACCAGCACAGCGCCGGCTGCCACCATGCCTGCCAGGAACCGGATGGGAACCCTTCCGATGAAGAAGAGGATCATACAACTGGCGCCCAACAGCAAAGCCGTACTCATATTGGCCGGCATGATCAGCAGGCAGATGATGCCTACCGGGATGATGATCGGAAGAAAACCCTTTCGGAAATCTTCAATGATATGTTGTCTTCTGGATAACTGCCTGCTTACATACATGAAGATGAAGAGCTTGGCTACATCCGATGTCTGGAAGGTCAGGTTGATAATGGGAAGACTGATCCATCTGCTGGCCTGGTTGATATTGGAACCGAATGCCAATGTGTATATCAGCAGCGGTATGGATATCAGGAAGCCTACCTGCGCTACCCGGGAGTAAATGGTGTAATTCACCCGGTGAGCGAAATAGATGATCAGGAGCCCCATGCCCAGTACGGAAAGCTGCTTCAGCAGATAGTATTCTGTATGTCCGCCTCTTTCCCGATAGGCCAGTGATCCTGTTGCGCTATATACCGACAGCAGGCTAACCAGCGACAGGAAAATCACTATCGTCCAGATAACTTTATCGCCTTTGGTTCTATAGAGCAGATTATTCATTTTCGTTTATTCGTTACAGTTACAATACCTCTTACCCATTAATTATAACTCCCTGACGGCGTCTTTGAACTGCCGGCCCCGGTCTTCATAATTCTTGAAGAGGTCGAAGCTGGCGCAGGCCGGGGAGAGCAGTACCACATCGCCTTTGGCTGCCAGTTTCAGCGCCGTGGTTACCGCTTCCTTCATGCTGGTGGTGTTGACCATCACCGGCGTGTCGTTGCGGAGCGCTTCTTCGATGGGTTTGTTATCCACACCGAGGCATACAATGGCCTTTACCTTTTCCTGTACGAGGGGACGGATGGCGCTGTAATCGTTCCCTTTATCCACACCGCCCATGATGAGTACAATGGGCTTTTCCATGCTTTCCAGCGCAAACCATACGGAATTGACGTTGGTAGCCTTGCTGTCGTTGATGAAATCCACCCCTTTGACAGTGGCCACATATTCCATCCTGTGCTCCAGGCTTTTGAAACTGGTGAGGCTTTCGCGGATCTTCTCCTTGCGGATGCCCATCGTTTTGCCGGCGATACCGGCTGCCATGGAGTTGTACAGGTTGTGTTTTCCTTTCAGCGCCAGGTCGTAGATACTGACTATGACCGGCTGTTCGTCTACCTTTATGTGCAACTGGTCGTTTTCGACGTAGCCGCCTGCTTTCAGTCGTTTCATGATGGTAAAAGGTATTGATGTTGAATTAATGGGTTGCTGCGGTAAATGCTGCATGATCTCGGGATCATCTTCACAGTAGATGAATGTATCATCCTTTGTCTGGTTCATGACAATCCTGAATTTGGACTTCACGTAGTTTTCCATCTTGTACTCATACCGGTCCAGGTGATCAGGCGTAATGTTCAGCAGGATGGCCACGTTGGGTTTGAACTCCTTAATGTCATCCAGCTGAAAGCTGCTAACTTCAATCACATAATACTCCGCTGGTGCGGTGGCCACCTGGCGGGCATAGCTCACTCCGATGTTGCCTACCATAGCCACGTCATAACCTGCGGTTTTGAAGAGGTGATAGGTAAGGGCGGTGGTGGTGCTTTTGCCGTTGCTGCCAGTGATGGCAATAATCTTTTTACCTTTCGAAAAACGGTAGGCCAGCTCAATCTCGGAAATCACCGGTACGCCTTTTTCGCGCACCTTTTTCATCAGTTCTGATTTTTCGGGGATACCCGGGCTTTTCACGATTTCGTCTGCGCCAAGTATTGTATCCCAGGAATGATGACCTTCTTCGAATGGTATCTGGTTAACCGCCAGTTCCTGCTTATAAATGTCTTTAATCGGGCTGCCGTCTGACACAAAAACTTCATATCCCTGCTGTTTACCCAGCAAGGCCGCACCAATTCCACTCTCTCCGGCTCCTAATATGATCAGTTTATGTGCCATTTCGTTTATTCTTCTACGTTATTTATGTTTTAATAAAATATCTTATCTCATTTTGAATGTAGCGATGGCAAATACCACGCACATGATGGTTACGATCCAGAAGCGTACGGAAATTTTGCTTTCGTGGTAACCTAGTTTCTGGTAATGGTGGTGGAGGGGCGACATTTTCAGCAGCCTTCTTCCTTCGCCATATTTCTTCTTGGTGTATTTGAAGTAGGATACCTGTACCATTACGGACACCAGTTCTACCAGGAATACGCCGCAGAAGATGGGGATGAGCAGCTCCTTGCGTACGATGAATGCCAGGGAGGCAATAATGCCGCCGATGGCGAGGCTGCCGGTATCTCCCATGAATACCTGCGCCGGATAAGCATTGTACCAGAGGAAGCCCACACAGGCCCCTACGAATGCCGCAATAAAAATGGACAATTCCCCGAGGTAGGGGATGTACATTACATTGAGGTATTCTGCAAACTGGATGTTACCGGAAACATAGGCGAAGATGCCGAGGCCTACCCCTATAATTGCCGAAACGCCCGTTGCCAGGCCGTCCAGTCCATCCGTTATGTTAGCGCCGTTGGATACGGCGGTGATCACAAAGAT
Source organism: Chitinophaga sp. CB10 (assembly GCA_001870995.2). Classification (GTDB taxonomy): domain Bacteria; phylum Bacteroidota; class Bacteroidia; order Chitinophagales; family Chitinophagaceae; genus Chitinophaga. The sequence goes on along the minus strand of MLAV02000002.1, from coordinate 276,678 downwards.
GACGATCAGGATATACAGCGCCCAGGTGTATTTTTCAGCGCCGGGAATCCAGGAGATCAGTTTGGAGTAATTGAACTCGTGGTTTTTCACGAACGGGATGGTAGTGATGGGCGTTTTCACATCCACGAACCGGTGCCCGTCGCGTGTCACTCTTTCCGGGTGGTTTTTTACCGGCCTTTCGTAGGCGGCAATCTTCTTGGGACCTACCACCTCGCGGGACACTACCACATCGTTATTAAAATAAAGGGTACAGCCTACGATCAGGCCCAGACCTACCTGACCCATGATTTTAAATCTGCCGGCCAGGCCCTCTTTATTTTTCTTGAAGACTTTAATATAATCGTCCAGGAAGCCGATCAGTCCGAGCCATACGGTACTCAGCAGCATGAGCCAGATGTACACATTCGCTACCTGTGCAAATAATAATGTAGGAATAACAATGGCAGACAGGATGATCAGGCCGCCCATAGTAGGGGTGCCTTTTTTGGAATTTTCTCCCTGGAGGCCGAGTTCGCGGATGGTTTCCCCGATCTGGCGGCGCTGCAGCAATCTGATAATACGTTTACCCAAAAGCAGGGAGATCACCAGCGACAATAGCAGTGCCATGGTAACCCGGAAGGTGATGAACTGGAACATTCCACCGCCGATTACGCTGATGTTGAATTCTGATTTCAGATAATTTAAAAAATAATATAACATATAGTTTTAGTCGTACCTGCAGCGCCCTGCCATAGCGGCGTTGCAGGCTATTAAGTCATTGAGTTATTCCAATTATTTACATCAACTGCACACTTCCTTATTTCTCGAGCATGGTCATCATCTCGCGCAATACCTGCTTGTCATCGAAGGGGTGCTTTACCCCATGGATCTCCTGGTATTTTTCGTGGCCTTTACCGGCTACGAGGATGATGTCATCTTTACCGGCCAGGGAAACCGCTGTTTTAATAGCTTCTTTCCTGTCTACGATAGCGATGTATTTTTTCCTGAGATGCACGGGCACGCCTGTTTCCATTTCCGCGATGATGGCGGCAGCGTCTTCGGAGCGGGGGTTATCGGATGTGAATATAACCCGGTCGCTGTTTTCCACTGCCACATCCGCCATGATTGGGCGTTTGGTGGTATCTCTGTCGCCCCCGCAGCCTACTACTGTAATCAGCTGCTCATTGCCTTTGCGGAGGTTTTGTATGGTAGCCAGTACATTTTTCAATGCATCCGGCGTGTGCGCGTAATCAACGATAGCGATGATCTGGTCTTTATCGGACACGAAGTAATCAAACCGGCCTTCGGCGCCGTGGATGTCACTCAGTGCCTGCAGTACTTTGGACTTCTCTTCGCCCAGCAGCCTGGCGGCGCCATATACGGCCAGCAGGTTATAGGCGTTGAACTCCCCGATGAGGCGGAAGTGTACTTCCGTATCGTCGATGGACATGATCAGTCCGGTCAGGTTGTTTTCAAGGATCTTTCCTTTGAAGTCGGCCAGCGTATGCAGACTATAACCTGCTTTGCGGGCTTTGGTGTTCTGCAGCATCACGTTGCCTCTTTTATCATCGAGGTTGGTGAGGGCAAACGCGCTTGCCGGCAGGTCGTCAAAGAATGATTTTTTCACGCGGATGTACTCATCAAAGGTTTTGTGGTAATCCAGGTGATCATGCGTGATATTGCTGAATATGCCGCCGGCAAACTGCAGCCCCGCGATGCGGTGCTGGTGGATGGCATGTGAGCTCACTTCGATGAATGCATACAGGCAGCCATCGTCTACCATGCGGGCCAGCAGCGCGTTCAGGCTGACGGGGTCCGGGGTGGTATGGGTAGATGGTATAACGGTATCGCCTATCTGGTTTTGCACAGTGGAGAGTAATCCACAGTGGTAGCCCATTTTGGTGAACAGGCGAAACAGCAGGGTGGCGATGGTCGTTTTACCATTGGTGCCGGTAACGCCCACCAGTTTGAGCTGGCGGGAGGGATTATCATAGAAGTTGCCAGCTATGATGCCGCTGGCGGCGGCGCTGTCTTTCACCTGCACATAGGTGACGTTGCCGTCCGTATTAGCCGGCATCTCCTCGCAGATAACAGCCGTAGCGCCCTGTGCTATAGCTTTACCAATATATTGATGACCGTCTGCGTGAACGCCTTTAACGGCGATGAAGGCATCGTTTTTACCAATGGCGCGGGAATCAATTGCAATGGCGTTCACGGTAATATCGGTATTACCCTGAACGGCGGTGATGCCTACGTTATATAATATGTCGCGCAGCGTCTTCATTAGCTGAGTTCTATTACAATAGTTTGTTCGTTTCCGATTTTAGTACCGCCTGGCAGTGATTGTGATTTCACTTTTCCGGCGCCTTTTACAACTACGCGGAGTCCTGCATTCTCCAGCAGGTACAGCGCGTCTTTGAGTCCCATTCCGGTAACGTCCGGCACGGCGCCTTTCGGTTGCGGTACCTGCTGGAAGTTGACTTTCTGGTTGGATACTTTGGCGCTCACCCAGGCGTTTGTGGCCGGGATGGCGGCGGCAGGGAGTTGCAGGGTACGGAGTATTTCGTTCCATTCCGCAGCTTTTCCTGTTTTCATGGCAAGCATCGTATCCAGTTTGACGTTTGCCTGCATGGGAGTTTGTTTTTCCACTGCCAGCGCATAGAGTTTATCTGCCACTTCTCTAAACACGGGACCCGCTACACTGGCGCCGTAGAAGCGGAGTGCATGCGGTTTGTTTTTTATTACTACCACGCAGGTGTACTGCGGGTCATTGGCAGGGAAGTAACCTGCAAATGATGCCTGGTAGATTTTATCGGCATACCCTCTGCTGCCGTTGGCAACGAGGGCGGTACCGGTTTTTCCGGCGAAGGTGTAGTATTGGTTCTGCAATTTTTTAGCTGTTCCGTTGGTGACTACCCCTTCCAGCATGGCTCGCACCTGGCGGAGGGTAGACTGGGAGCAGATGCTGTCCATTACTACCGTTGGTTCAAATTTTTTCACTACCTGGCCATATTCCATAATGGAGTTGACGAGGTAGGGTTTCATCATTTTCCCGTTGTTGGCCACTGCGTTGTACAGCATGGCTGTTTGCAGCGGGCTGACCAGCACTTCATATCCGAAGGCCATCCACGGGAGGGTGGTATTGGACCAGGTGCGGGCGGAGGTGTTTTTGATGATCGGGCGCCCTTCGCCTACCAGGTCAATACCGGTGATAGTATCGAGTTTCAGCCTTTTCAGGTTGTTGACGAAACTATTCGGTTTTTTGCTGTAGAACTGCACGGCAAGTTTGGCCATACCCACGTTGGAACTGAGTTCGAACGCGTGTTTGATGGTTACCTTCTGCGGACCGGGATGCGGTTCGGAGTCGTACACCGTTCTGCGGCCTACACGCCATTTACCGCCTTCCATGTCTACAATGGTATTCATGGTGGCGTATTTATCTTCCAGCACGGAGATCACGGTGGCCAGTTTGAATACGGAACCTGGTTCGCCGACCTGCAGTGCGTAGTTCATATTTTCCCAGTAGCTGCCATCGGGTTGGCGTCCGAGGTTAGCCATGGCTTTGATCTTGCCGGTTTTCACTTCCATGAGTATGCAGGTGCCGTGTTCGCATTCGTTTTGCACCATCATATTCATGAGCGCTGTTTCCACGATATCCTGCATGTTCACATCGATGGTGGTAACGATATCGCGGCCGTTTTCCGGTTCGATGTCGTATCCCTCCACGGGAACGTAGGTACCGCCGGCGATGCGGCGCATGAGGCGTTTGCCGGTAACGCCTTTGAGGTATTCGTCGTAGGTTCTTTCCAGTCCTACGCTTTGTGAATTCTCGCGGGCGAGCCCGATGGTTCTGTTGGCAAGCAGTTTAAAGGGATTGATGCGTTTACTTTTGGTTTCGGCGATCATGCCACCTTTATTTTTGCCGAGCCGGAACATCGGAAACGTTCTCAGTGCCTGGTATTGGTTGAACGGTATATCCCTTTTGAGGAGGAAATACCGGTCTTTGGATTTATAGCCTTCCCGCATCAGTGTTTTGTATTCCTCCTTGGAACGGTCGTTAAACAGCTGGGAGAGGCATAACGCGAGGGAGTCCAGGTTTTCCTTGAAGACTTTCCCCTGTTTATCCCTGAGTCCGTCGGCGGCAAAATCTATCCTGATATCGAAATAGGGAATGGAGGAAGAGAGCATTCTTCCTTCTTCAGAATAGATGGTACCTCTGTCGGCGTCGAGGGCTACATACCGGGTATGCAGGCTGTCTGCAATACTTCTCCAGTAGCTTCCCTGGACGTTCTGGATATAAAAGACTTTAGCGAGGATAGCGACGCCGAAGAGCGCCATGCCGATAACGCATAGATACACCCGCCATAATATGTCTTTCTTTACATCCACTTTTTTTTTGTTGTTGTGTTTCTCCCGGGGGAGATATAATAAAGTATGATACCTGACACTGGCGGTTTTATTGAGATGCTTGCCATTTGATATTTACCAGCATCCCCGCCTATACCGGTTGGTAAGGGCGGGCAGTATCAGGTATCAATGTGTTAATCATTTTTTTCTGTTTCATTTTTCAGCACAATTTTTCGAGGCGGGGAGTTCAGTTGTTTGAGTCCCAGTTGCTCTACTGACTTGCTGACTTCACTCATTTTGCTTTTGAACATAAGCTCGCTCTTCACATTGATATATTCCCACTTGAGCTCTTTAATTTCTTTGCTTAGCTGATTGATACGGCGTATTTTTTTTTCAGCGAGGTGGCTGTTGGCGATATAGATAAGCGCCAGGGCAGCTAGAAACAGGATACGGGGCATGTTCTGCACCAGCATTGAATAGTTGATGCGGAGCCGCCATTCCTTTTTGGGTTCCTGCAAAGGGATATGATCTTCAGCAGGTACCTCCTGGTTTTTATCGATAATTTCTTCCTCGGACACGCGCTATGCTTTTTTAAGAATTATGAAATGGATAGACGCCTAAGCCATCATCAGTTAAAGCCTTCACAGTGAATAGGAACGATAGGATTGGAGCTGCGTGGTAAGCGCCTGCTACAAATTTTTTTCGGCTACCCGTAGTTTTGCACTCCTGGATCTGCTATTGATCTTCAGTTCTGCATCGCTGGCGGTTACCGGTTTTTTTGTGATTAATTTGAACAATTTAGGGGGTGTTTCCAAGCCAAACGGATCGTCTTGTGCTTCCTCGAAACTGCCAGATTTCATAAAGTTTTTAACTATTCTGTCTTCCAGTGAATGGAAGGTGATGATAGCGAGTCTTCCGCCTGGTTTCAATACTTCGGCGGATTGTGACAGTAAGTCTTTCAAAGCTCCCAGTTCATCGTTGACGGCTATACGCAGCGCCTGGAAAACCTGGGCCAGGTATTTCTGCGGATTCCCTTTTACGATGGGTTGGATTACAGATTTGAATTCTGCAATGGTACGCATGGGGTGTGCTTTTCTGTTTTTGACGATGGTTTGGGCCAGTGTTTTGGAATTGGTTACCTCTCCGTATTCCTGGAACAGGAGGTGTAATTTCGCTTCGGACCAGGTTGCCAGCAGTTGCGCGGCGGTAAGGTCCGTCCTGGTGTCCATTCGCATGTCCAGATCCGCGTCGAAACGAATGCTGAATCCTCTTTCCGCAGTATCGAACTGATGGGAGGATACGCCAAGATCTGCCAGAATACCATCTACAGGTGTTGCTTTATGTAGTTTCAGGAAACGTTGCAGGTGCCTGAAATTCTGTTGTACAAAAGTTACGCGGTCGTCTAATATCCTGTTACGGTAGGCATCTTCGTCCTGATCAAACACAATCAGTCTGCCGTTTTCACCCAGTCTTTCCAGTATGGCTCTTGAATGTCCTCCGCCTCCGAACGTAGCGTCCACATATGTTCCGGATGGATGGATGTGAAGCAGCTCCGTTGTCTCCTGCAGCAGAACAGGTAAGTGATATTGCTGTTCGCCCATACGCTACAGATTTAAATTGTGTTGTTGTTATCTCCTCCGCCCATAACCTGCTGTGCCAAATCACTGAAGGCTGCTGGTGAGAAATTTTCAAAGAACTCCTGGTATTTAACACTATCCCAGATCTCGATTTTATTGGTGGCCGCAGCCAGAATAATATCTTTTTCCAGATTGGCGTAAGAGAGCAGGTTTTTCGGTACCAGCAACCTTCCCGCGCTATCCAGCTCCAGTATGGTAGCCCCGTTCAGAAAGTAACGCTTGAATTCCCGTACTTTTGGATCAAAGTCATTCAGCTTACTGATCTTCTCGAAAATGGGCTGCCATTCATTCATTGGATACAGGGACAAACATTTCTCAAACCCTCGGCAAATCACAAACTGACCACCCGCACTTTCCTGTACCTGCTTTTTAAATCCGGCAGGAAGGAGGAAACGCCCTTTAGCGTCCAGTGTGGCTTCGTATTCACCGAGAAAACCAGTCATACCATGGGGTAAAGTCCTTGAAATCCATTTTCTAACACAAAATAACACTTTTTCCCACTTTTTAACGAAAAAATGCTTTATAAATTTTTTCCACAGGAATAAAAGCCCTCTTGCGCTGGTTCTATATATAGTTAGGGGTGGGGAGATGTGAATTTCCCGGGGTGTAGTGTTAGTAAAGTGTTAATAAGTTTTCGCAAGGCATGAGCCTGAGCTAAATAGCGCCATGGACTTGCACTTGGCGCGACTCCCATTTTCCCGATTTTTTAAAGGCCGGCAAAAATTACACTTAGATTTTTATTCTAATCCGTTGCCAACACGTGTTAAAATTTTATCATCAAAAAAAATTTTTTGAATTTCTCGTTTCTTTTTTTAAATCAACCTGTAATTCCGCCGGTTTGCCGACTTATTCGCCTCTTTTGCAAAATTTTAACAGCAATGAAAATCTCCCTACCTTACATTTACATTTAATTCTTAATTTTGCCACTCTCTTATGCGGAAATTTTTATTGTACATTAGTGTCCTTTTGATTGGTGTAATTACTTTCTCTTCCTGTAACAATGAGTTACGTAGGATAGAAAAAAGTAATAACTTTGAAAAGAAGCTGGCATACGCCGATAAAATGTACCAGAAGAAAAAGTACAATACTGCCCTGACGCTCTATAGCGATCTCATGCAGGTGTATAAAGGTACCGACAAGTTCGAAGGACTCTATTACAATATGGCTTATTGTTCTTACTACCTGAAAGACTATGTGCAGGCCGGTTTTAACTTCAAAAACTACCTGGACCTCTTTCCAAACAGTCCGAGAGCCGTAGAAATAGACTATATGCAGGCCTACTGCTATTACAAGCAGTCCCCTAAGGTGTCGCTGGATCAAACCAACACCACCAAAGCCATCGCCGCCATGCAAACGTTCGTCAACAACTACCCGACCGCCCCTAAAGTAGCGGAAGCCAACCTGGTGATCGAACTTTGCCGCCGCAAACTGGAAAAGAAAGAATACAACGCAGCCGAATTATATTATAACCTCGGCTACTATAAAGCTGCTGGTATCGCCTTCAAAGGCCTCATGCGTAACTACCCTGATTCCGATAAATCAGACAGTTATAAAATGATGGCTATCAAAGCTTACTACGCCTACGCCAAAAACAGCGTAGTGGATAAACAAAAGGAAAGGTATGAAACCGTGGTATCCGAGTACCTCGACTTCACCGACCACTATCCAAACAGTAAACTGAAGGCTGATGCCGAAAAATTTTATACCTTAGCGCAATCAAACATTAAAACTCTGGAAAATGAGCAAAATAAAGCGAAGTCTAACCAGTAGCCTTAATCCATGGGTAGAAACCAGAAACACTACCGATATTAAGAACAGAACTGGTAATTTATATGAGTCTATTGCCGTGATCGCAAAACGCGCCAATCAGATCAATATTTCCGTGAAAGAGGAGCTCCATTCCAAACTGGAAGAGTTTGCCAGTCATACCGACAACCTCGAAGAAGTACACGAAAACAAAGAGCAGATCGAGATCAGCCGCTTCTACGAAAGACTGGCTAACCCTGCGATCCAGGCTACTCACGAATTTCTGGACAATAAGATCTATTTCCGCAAAAACGACGATGACCTGTTCAGCTAATCGTTACGGGAATAAATAAAAATATTAATTTCATGGCGGCAGATATTTTTCTGCCGCTTTTTCGTTTTATACACGTCCATGGACACTACTAAAATATTACACGGCAAAAAAATACTGCTCGGGGTTTCCGGCAGCATTGCCGCCTATAAGGCCGCTACTATTGTAAGACTCCTCGTAAAAGAAGGGGCCCAGGTAAAAGTTGTCATGACCCCGGCCGCCGCCGGCTTCATTACGCCGCTCACCCTGGCTACCCTCTCCAAAAACGCAGTACCCCTGCAGATCAGCGATCACGACAGCTGGAATAACCACGTGGAGCTGGGCCGCTGGGCCGATGTGATGCTCATAGCGCCCGCCTCCGCCAATACCATCGCCAAAATGGCCAATGGCCTCTGCGATAACCTCCTCCTCGCCACCTATCTCTCCGCCACCTGCCCCGTGATTTTTGCGCCGGCCATGGATGAGGACATGTGGCGCCACCCTGCCACCCGCAGCAACATCGAAAAACTCATTTCCTATAAAAATATCCTCATCCCCGTGGCCAACGGCGAATTAGCCTCCGGCCTCATAGGGGAAGGCAGGATGGCCGAGCCGGAAGAAATACTCGTATTCCTCCGCCGCCACTTCAGCAAATCCGGCGCTCCCAAACCGCTCGCCGGCAAGCTGGCCGTCGTAACCGCCGGCCCTACCATCGAGCATATCGACCCGGTGCGCTACATCAGCAACCACTCCAGCGGTAAAATGGGCATCGCCATCGCGGAAGCCCTCGCCGACGCCGGGGCCCAGGTGAAACTGATCCTCGGACCTACCCACCTCAGCACCACCCATGGCGGTATTGAAACCATCCGGGTACAGTCCGCCGAAGAGATGTTCCACGCCGTCATCGCCGCCTACCCCTTGTCGGACCTGGTGGTAGCCGCGGCCGCAGTAGCGGATTACCGCCCGGCGCAGGTGGCCGACAAGAAAATAAAGAAAGGAGAGGAGCAGCTCAACATCCCCCTGGAAAAAACGCATGACATCCTGCGCACCCTAGGCAACAACAAAGGGCCGCAGCAGATGCTCGTAGGCTTCTCCCTGGAAACAAACAACGAAAAAGAATATGCCCTTAAAAAGCTGCGGGAAAAACATCTCGATATGATCGTGATGAACTCCCTGGCCGACCAAGGCGCAGGTTTTAATTATGATACCAACAAGGTAACCCTGTTTGACCGCAAGGGGCGCGAAAAAAGCCTCCCGCTGAAATCAAAACAGGAAGTAGCCCAGGACATTGTTTCAGCTATAATTGAACTGCAAAATGCTTAAACGCTTTTCCGTATTCCTGCTCCTGTGCAGCGCAACCCTGTTTGCCAGCGCCCAGGAGTTCCGCGCCAATGTAACGGTAGTGGCCAGTCAGCTGACCGGTGTGGACAAAAAGATATTTACGACCCTGCAAAACTCCCTCAAAGAGTTTATCAACAATCGCCACTGGGCCAGCGAGGCCTACGCCCCGGCGGAACGCATCGAGTGCAATATCATGCTGAACCTCACCGGAGTGGTCAGTTCGGACGTATATCGCGGTACGCTGACCATCCAGGCCACCCGCCCCGTGTATAACTCCAGCTACATGACCAGCCTGCTCAACATCCAGGATAATAACGTACTGTTTCGCTATACGGAATTCCAGCCGCTGGAATTCAACGACAACCGCGTGGCCGGCAGCGATCCGCTGGCAGCCAACCTCACGGCGATTTTCGCGTATTATGCCTACGTGATGCTGGGCCTGGATGCAGATTCCTTCTCCCCGCGGGGAGGCGACGCCTTCTTCAAAAAAGCGCAGAACGTGGTCAACAACGCGCCGGACGGGAAGGACGTTTCAGGATGGAAAGCCTTTGAAAGTCAGCGTAACCGCTACTGGCTGACGGACAACCTGCTGAACGTGAAGTTCAACAACTTCCACGACGTAATGTACCAGTACCACCGCATGGGACTGGACCTGATGTATGAAGATGTGAACACCGGCCGCAGCGCCATCATGAACTGTATCAACCTGCTCTACGCCATCCACCAGGATATTCCCAATTCCATGCTGATGCAAACTTTTTACGCTGCAAAGGCGGATGAATTAATGAAGATATTTTCCAGGGCCATGCCGCAGGAGAAAGCCCGGGCCGCAGAAATGCTGGCAAAAATGGATATCCCCAATGCCGGTAAATACCAGCAGATGCGATAATCGCGCTCTGTTGCCACTTATATTATTTTCTCAGCAAATGTTGATAGCTTTACGCTTTCTACAACGCAGCCATTAACATGCATTATTTTAAGAAACTCAGTGCAGTCGCTTTCCTGGTAATACTGTTCGCCTGTGGCGATAAAGACCGTATTCCCCGGGATATCATGAAGCCGGAAGAAATGAGTGCCGTCCTCGCGGACCTGACCATTGCGGAAGCCTATGGCAATAACCTCGTGATGAACAGTAATCCCCAGCATTATGACTCCATGCGCCAGGAAAAGGTGAAAGTCTATTCCAAACAGGTACTGGACCTGCACCATGTATCTCCGAAGAATTTCTACAACAGCTATACCTGGTACGAGCAACATCCGGATAAACTGTCGGCCGTACTGAGCCAGGTCACTGCCAATCTCACCGAAAGAAAAAATAAAGCGCCGGATATGGGCGAGTTATCAGCCCCGGTAGCATACCGCCTGCGCGCTATTTTCCCGAATGCTGAAAAGGCCATCCTGCTATCGGCCAATAGCGATACCACCAAGCCATTTATCAAACGTCAGAAATAAAGAAAAACACCAAAACATGAACAAAGTATTCGCAAATGCAGACGAGGCCATTCATGACATAGGAGATGGAGCCGTGCTGATGCTGGGAGGGTTTGGTTTATGTGGTATTCCTGAAAACAGTATTGCTGCACTGGTGCGAAAAGGGATTAAGAACCTTACCTGTATATCCAACAACGCCGGTGTGGACGATTTTGGCCTGGGGCTGTTACTGAAAACCCGCCAGATCCGGAAGATGATGTCGTCCTACGTGGGTGAAAACGCAGAATTCGAAAGGCAGCTGCTGGCCGGAGAGCTGGAAGTAGACCTGATTCCCCAGGGTACCCTGGCCACCCGCATCCAGATGGCCGGCATGGGCATCCCCGCTTTTTTCACCCCTGCCGGCTACGGTACCGAAATCGCTGAAGGCAAGGAAGTACGCGTCTTTGACGGGAAGCACTACCTGATGGAAATGGCGCTCCATGCCGACTTCTCCATTGTGAAAGCCTGGAAGGGCGATACGATGGGCAACCTCGTTTTCCGTAAAACGACCCGTAACTACAGCGTGCCAATGGCAAAAGCCGGGAATGTGACTATCGTAGAGGTAGAACACCTGGTGCAGCCCGGCGAGCTGGATCCGGACCACATCCACGTGCCGGGAATCTATGTACACCGTATTTTCCAGGGCAGCAATTATGAAAAAAGGATTGAACGTAAAACGGTAAAAATCTAAACTATGGCGCTTGATAAATATGGCATCGCCAAACGAATTGCACAGGAACTGAAGGACGGGATGTATGTGAACCTCGGTATTGGTATCCCCACCCTCGTTTCCAACTACGTGCCTTCCGGTATCAGCATTATGCTGCAATCAGAAAACGGCATGCTGGGCATGGGCCCTTACCCGACAGAAGAAGAAATTGATGCTGACCTCATTAATGCCGGCAAGGAAACCGTTACCATCTTACCCGGCGGCAGCTTCTTTGACTCCGCAGAGAGCTTTGGTATGATCCGCGCCGGCAAGGTAGACCTCACCGTGCTGGGCGCCATGGAAGTTTCCGATAAAGGCGATATCGCCAACTGGAAAATCCCCGGCAAAATGGTAAAAGGGATGGGCGGCGCTATGGACCTGGTAGCCTCCGCAAGAAATATCATCGTAGCCATGATGCATACCAACCCTAAAGGCGAAAGCAAGCTGCTGCCCGCCTGCACGCTGCCGCTGACGGGCGTCAGCTGCGTGAGGAAGATCGTTACGGACCTGGCTGTGCTGGAAGTAACCCCTGACGGCTTCCTGCTCCTGGAAAGAGCGCCCGGCGTTAGCGCAGAAGAAATAAAGGCTAAAACCGCAGGCCGGCTGGTCATCAGCGGTGAAGTGCCTGAAATGAAAATATAAATGCCCCCCTCATCCCGCACTTACCAGTGCGGGATTACTTTTTCAACCCCGCCCCCATTTTTGATATAGTGTGATTTTGTTTAATGCGATAATTATTCTATCCTTGCTCCCGATTTATCCTAAACCTAACACGACCTATGAAGAGAATTGTTCCATTTCTTTTCCTGGCCTGCACCACCGCTGCTGTGCAAGCCCAGGACCTCCCCGGTTTCCGTTCCAGTAATTACGCAGGCGTTTATGGAGTGTATGGCAATCCTGCCAACATTGCCGATAGCCGGTATAACTGGGATGTGAGCATCTTTGGCATCAACGCCCACGTGGGCAACAACCAGGTAAAGTACAAACTGAGCAACATTGGCAGCGCCTTTGGCGAAGACACCCTGAAAAGTCAGCTCTTTGGCGCCAACAGCGGCAATACCCGCGCGCTGGTAAATGCGCAGGTGTACCTACCTTCTTTTATGTTCAAAGTGAAACAATTCACATTTGCCTTTACCAGCAGGGCCAGGGTAATGGCCAATATTTCCGACCTGAATGGGAAGCTGGCCGATAAGGTAACCTCGGATTTTACCAACGATCCGGACCTGCCTTATACCATCGCTTCGGACGATAAGATGCGCGTAAGCATGAACGGCTGGGTGGAGTATAACCTCAGCGCAGCCAGGGAAATTATTCACCTGGGGCCGCACTATGTAAAAGGCGGCGTTACCGTCAAATACATGACCGGCGTAGGTAACGGCAGTCTGCAAATCGATAACCTCCATGGCACCATCATAGCAGATGAAGCAGCCCGGGATGCGGCGCTGACGAATACCACCGGTAAGATCGGCACCAACTTCGCCGGCATCAGCTTCAATGATTTTGAAGCCGGTGACCTGACCCGCTTCGTCGGCCATGGTATTGGCTTTGAGCTGGGCGCTGTGTATGAATACCGCCCGGGCGACAGTAAAGATTACAAACTCCGTGTAGGCGTGTCCCTATCCGACATCGGCCGTATTAAATACGAAAGAGATGTACAACGCAGCGGTACTTTCAACATCAACATTCCCGCTAACCAAAACTTCTACCTCAGCAGCCTGGATGGCGTAAGCATTGACAACTATAAAACGGAGCTGAACAAATACCCGCAATACTTTACGCCGGATGGCAATAATGAAAGCAGCACCTATAGCGTAAGCTTACCGGGCCGCTTGCAACTGGATGCGGATTATCATATCAAGCGCCATTTCTTCGTGAATGCAAACGGACAGTTTTCGCTGGCTACGCTGAAGAAAAAAGCCTTCAACAGCCAATATTTCGGCGGGTTGACGGTTACCCCGCGATATGACGGCCGGATCTTCGGATTCTTCCTGCCATTGAGCTATAATACCCTGACTAAGTTCAATGCGGGAGCGAGCTTCCGCGTAGGCCCGGTATTCCTGGGCAGCGGCAGTGTGCTGACAGCCCTGGCAGGCAGTGCGCACCAGGCCGATTTCTTTATCGGCGTTCGTTTCGGCGGATTACAACGCAAGTAATTTTTTGTTGAGATGCAGCGGATTTGTTACAAAAATTAGACATTTGTCTTTAACAAAAAAGCTGCATCTCAACTTATCTAAATCGGAAATTATTGGGTAACTTACAACTTGCTAAAAGTGTTTGAAGTGCAAGTTGGATTCCTTTGTTATAACGGCAAATACATACCTGCCGGAGAGCCTATCTTTACAGCAGATAACCGTAGCTTCAGGTATGGAGACGGTTTTTTTGAAACGCTGAAAGTGTATCAGGGAACTGTGCTGCTGGCCGATTTCCACTATGAGCGACTCATGGCCAGTTTACATCTCCTGCATTTCGATATTCCTCCTGCTTTTACCAAAACTTTTTTCATCAATGCTATCCTGGAATTATGCACCAGGAATAAATTTGAAGGGCTGGCGCGCGTACGCTTTGCCATATTCCGTTCCGATGGCGGTTTATATGATCCTGTTAACAATCTCCCCAACTATGTCATACAGGCCTGGGAACTCAGCAAATCAGTATTGGAACTCAATGAAACGGGGCTGGTAACGGATATATTCCCGGATGTGAAGAAAAGTGCGGACAAGCTCTCGTCCATTAAATCCAACAACTGCCTCTCTTACGTAATGGCAGCGATGTACGCCCGCCAGCACCGGCTCAACGAGGCGATCCTGCTGAATCCATATGGCCGCATTGCAGACAGTACCATAGCCAATGTTTTCATCGTTAAGGGCAAGGAGATATTCACGCCGCCGCTCACGGAAGGTCCCGTTTGTGGCGTAATGCGCAAGTATTTGCTACAGGCCGGATTACCCTATAAGTTCCAGGAAAAGCCACTGGAAATAGAAGACCTTGAAACTGCAGATGAGATATTCCTTACCAACGCGATCTACGGCATCCGTTGGGTGGGCACTTTCAGGGATAGTAGCTATGGCAACGCTACTGCCGCCGTTTTGCACGAACTCCTCCACGAAAACCTCCTTTAAATGGTAGCTCCTGTTGTTAACTTATGCTGGTTCCGCCGCGATCTCCGGCTGGACGATCATGCCGCGTTGTATCATGCGCTGAAGTCGGACCGGCCCGTATTACCGGTGTTTATTTTTGATACCAACATCCTGGCGGACCTGGAGGATAAAACTGATGCGCGGGTGGGTTTCATCCGCCAAACCCTGGTGCAGCTACAGCGCCGGCTGCGGGATTACGGGGCAAATATCGAGGTCTTTACCGGCACGCCGGAGCAGGCATTCCGCTATTGGACCGGCAAATACCAGGTGGGCGCCGTATATACCAACCACGATTACGAGCCTTATGCAAGGCAGCGGGATGCCGCTGTGGCAAAGCAACTGGCGCTGGAAGGCATTGGTTTCTTTACCTTCAAGGACCAGGTGATCCTGGATAAGAACGAAGTGTTGAAAGATAACGGTGAACCCTATACGATATTTACGCCTTACAGCCGGAAGTGGCAGCAAACGTTGACGCCATTTCACCTGAAACCCTACCCGGTACAGCGTTATATGTCGCGCTTGTTCAAAGCCGCCGCTACTGACATTCCCACGCTGGCCTCCATTGGTTTTCAGCCGTCTTCCATTCCTTTGCCATCCGCGGAGCTGGATGAGAACATCGTAGCGCACTACGATAAGACCCGTGATTACCCGGCATTGCACGGCACGTCAAGAATGGGCCTGCACCTGCGTTTCGGCACGGTGAGCATCCGCCGGCTGATGAAAGCGGCGATGGAGTTGAATGCTACCTATGTGAAGGAGTTAATATGGAGGGAGTTTTACCAGATGATTCTCTGGCATTTCCCGCATGTGTTAGGTCATTCCTTTAAAAAGGAATATGATAGGATTATGTGGAGAAACGATGAGGCCGAGTTTCAGCGATGGCGCGTAGGGCAGACGGGCTATCCTATTGTGGATGCCGGAATGAGGGAACTCAATGCTACGGGATATATGCACAATAGGATCCGGATGGTAACAGCCAGCTTCCTTACCAAACACCTGCTGATTGACTGGCGTTGGGGAGAGGCTTATTTTGCAGCCAGGCTGCTGGATTATGACCTGGCGGCCAACAACGGCGGATGGCAGTGGGCCGCGGGGTGTGGTTGCGATGCCGCGCCTTACTTCCGGGTGTTCAATCCAACGCTGCAAGCGCAGAAATTTGATAAGGACCTGCAGTATATCCGTAAGTGGGTGCCGGAGTTTGAGGGCCTGGATTACGTAACGCCCGTGGTATCGCATGAGGCGGCACGGAAGCGGGCGTTGGAAGTATATGCGAAAGCGTTGAAGTAATGAAGGTTTATTGATAAAAGCATGCCCCCGGAAGAGGAACTCCTCCGGGGGCATTTATGTTGAATGGCATGGAGCCATCGTGCAGCGTGCATTATCGTTTAGCCGCTTCCATGAGGGCGTTCACCGCAGCATGCCCTTCCTCTCCCAGGTCCAGGCTGAACTGGTTTACATACAGGTCAATGTGCTGGCGCATCACCTGTTCGTCCATTTCCTGTGCATGCGATTTCACGTAATCAGAAAGTACCGGGTACTGGCTGTATGCGTGCTGGAGGCTTTGGTGGATGAGTTTATCCAGTGCGGCGCGTTTTTCAGGCGCAATATCTTTTTTGATGAAGATGCCACCGAGCGGGATAGGGTTGCCGGTTGTTTGTTCCCAGTACTCTCCCATGTCCATTACTTTTTTCAGCCCTTTCAGCTGGTAGGTAAAGCGGTTTTCGTGGATGATCACACCAGCGTCAGCTTCCCCGTTCAGCACCGCGTTTTCGATGTCTGAAAACACCATGATTTTTTTGTTTTTAGCTTCCGGGAAGGCGATGGAGAAGAGGAGGTTTGCGGTGGTGTTTTCACCGGGGATGGCGATGACTTTGTCTTTCACTTCTTCCGGGGCCAGTTCTTCCCTGGAGATGAGGAGCGGGCCGCAGCCGCGGCCGAGGGCGCTGCCGCTGTTGAGCAGATCGTACTGATCCCTGACTTTCAGGTACACGGCAAAAGATAGTTTGGTAACATCCAGTTTGCCCTGTATTGCCCAGTTGTTGAGCGTTTCAACGTCTTCGAGGTGGGTGTCAAAGCTAAAGCCGTTCGTGTCGATCTTGTTGTTCACCAATGCGTCGAAGATGAAGGTATCATTCGGGCAGGGTGAAAATCCGAGCGTTAAGTTCATATCAAAAGTTTTTTATTACAGAAGCGTAGTGGGAGCAGAGTTGCTCTACGGTGCGTACGAGTTCATCGTTCAGGTTTTTAACGGCGGTTGGTATTTGCCATTTAGATTTATCCCTGATTTCTACGTAGTTAGATATGCTCCTTATTTGAAGGAAAGGAATATTTTCCTGCAGGCAGGCATAGTGAAAGGCGGCGCCTTCCATGCTTTCCGTATCCGGTTTGTATTTGGCTTCCAGCTGGGCGATGGTGGGAGCGCTGCCGCTCACCCTGTTGACGGATATGCCCGAGGCGGTGGGCAGCTCCTGCGCGAGTGGCCATGCCCGGAAGGTGTTGACCAGGCTGGCGCCGGTGAATGGGTGCTGGGATTGCTGCCAGAGGTTTATATCAAATAAATCTTTAAACTGATCATTGTCTTCTGCGCCGAGGTCCGCCAGGTGTTCCCGTTCCACGGCCACCACGGCGCCCAGGTGCCAATCCTTCCGGAAAGTGCCGCAAATGCCGGCCTGTATCGCCACATGCGGCGTATGCAGGGTGAAATACTTCCCGAGGCTGAAAGCGGTGTGCATCATGCCTATGCCGGCAATGAGCACATCTACTTCGCATCCGGCGAGCCTGAACCGGTGATCGGACACCTGCTGGCTGTGTTGCTCCAGGTATTGCAGAAAGGGCTTAATTTCCAGTGTAGTAGCCGCTGTAACCAATATTTTCATGCGATAAAAGTACGGCAAAATCAGGTTTTTTAAGTGTAAAACAATTGACAGGAATAAGGATAATTGGATTCCCTCGCGGAATAGTGGTATTTTTGCGAAAATTTTGTTGCAATAATGATTTATTTAACGCGAGTAGAGAACTTTAATGCAGCGCATAAGTTATCTAACCCGAACTGGAGTGCAGAAAAGAACGAAGAGGTATTTGGAAAATGCGCCAACGCAAATTGGCATGGACATAATTACGAACTGCATGTGACGATAAAAGGCAATCCGGACCCTGAAACCGGGTTTGTTTTCAATGCCAAAACTTTGGGAGTACTCATCAAGGATGTGATCATTGAGAAGATTGACCACCGTAACCTGAACCTGGACGTAGATTTCATGGCAGGTAAGTTCACCTCTGCCGAAAACCTGGCTATCGCCATCTGGGACCAGCTGGCACAGCACCTGCCTGCCGAAGTACAGCTGCATTGCATTAAGTTGTACGAAACCCCGCGCATTTACGTGGAGTACTACGGAGGTAAATAATGCGCCTGGCCTGCGCAGGCAAGCAATTTTCGAACTAAAACATATAAGGATGGCGTATAATAAGATTGAAAGCTATGACGAAAAGATCACGGCCGATCTGATGGATAACTACAAGCGATGCCTGGAACTGTTGGGGGAAGACTCGGAAAGGGAAGGTCTTGAAAAAACGCCGGAACGTATGGCCAAAGCCATGCAGTTTTTAACGCAGGGCTATCAGCAGGACGCAAGGGAAATACTGCTGGGCGCCCGGTTTACCGAAGCTTACAGCGAAATGGTGATAGTGAAGGATATTGAACTGTATTCGATGTGTGAACACCATATGCTGCCTTTCTTCGGCAAAGCGCATGTTGCCTATATTCCTAACGGTTATATCACCGGCTTGAGCAAAATTGCCCGCGTAGTGGATGTATTTGCCCGCCGCCTCCAGGTGCAGGAACGCCTTACCCACCAGATCCTGGACGCTATCCAGGAAGCGCTGGAACCACAGGGCGTAGCCGTTGTGATCGAAGCGCAACACCTCTGCATGATGATGCGCGGTGTACAAAAGCAAAACTCGATCACTACCACCTCCGCTTTCAGCGGCCAGTTTGCAGACGGTACCACCAGGGCCGAATTCCTCAAACTGATTGGCAAATAGTATTTGCTCCCCGTTGCACCTCTTTTTAAATGAACGCTGCCCGCCGGTAGCGTTCATTTCATTTTTATGCCCGGTTTTTCTTTTATTTGCAAACTGAAAAATCAAGGCAGTCCGTGATTTTGTTATAAATTAATAGATTGTATATTTGATATAATTTTAATTCGACTTTAAACTTATAACATAACCAAACATGAAGCATGCTTACGTATTCCCCGGACAAGGTTCCCAGTTTCCGGGTATGGGCAAAAACCTGTATGACACCAACGAAAAAGCAAAAGAGTTGTTCGAGCGCGCCAACGAAATTCTCGGCTTCCGCATTTCCGACATCATGTTCAGCGGTACGGAAGAAGACCTGAAACAAACCAAAGTAACCCAGCCGGCAGTATTCCTGCATGCGGTCATCGCATTCCTCTGCACGGAGCATGGCCAGCCGGATATGGTGGCAGGTCACTCCCTGGGCGAATTTTCCGCACTGGTAGCCAACGGTACGCTGTCGTTCGAAGAAGCGCTGAAACTGGTCGCCATCCGCGCCAATGCCATGCAGAAAGCATGCGAGCTGCAACCATCTACCATGGCCGCCATCCTGGCACTGGACGATGCTAAAGTAGAAGAGATCTGCGCTGCGGTTACCGCCGAAACTGGTGAAGTAGTAGTAGCGGCTAACTATAACTGCCCTGGCCAGCTGGTGATTTCCGGCACGGTGAAAGGCGTGGAAATTGCCTGCGAAAGAATGAAGGCCGCCGGCGCCAAACGTGCGCTGGTACTGCCGGTAGGCGGCGCTTTCCACTCTCCGCTGATGGCCCCTGCCAAAGAAGAGCTGAAAGCGGCGATCGAAACCGCTACCTTCAACACGCCATCCTGCCCTGTTTACCAGAACGTGGTGGCTAAAGCGGTGACCAACCCTGCTGAGATCAAACAAAACCTCATTGATCAGCTCACAGGCGCTGTAAGATGGACACAGTCCGTACAGGCTATGGTGGCTGACGGCGCAGGCGAATTTACGGAAGTAGGCCCTGGTAAAGTGTTACAGGGACTCGTGCAGAAAATCCATAAAGACGCTGTGGTGAACGGTATTGAGAATAAATAATACGAGCGATATTTTGCAAAAAGAGCGGAACCTCAGGTTCCGCTCTTTGCGTTTATGCGTACAGGATAGCCGGTATTTAAATGGCCGCTACCATCTCGTATTGCGAAAGGTAATTATTGAGTCCTGCCTGCTCCAGAAAGCGGCAGATGCCGGGAAAGCGGTCGTCGATATTAATCACGGTGAGCGTGCCTGGCAGGGCGGATGCGGTATGTTTCAGCAGGGCATTACCTACGCCGCTGCGCCTGTATGAAGGACTAACCCCAATGCTCCTGACCCGGCGGGTCAATGCATTTACCGCAATAAAACCAATGACTTGCCCGTCCTGCACGGCTTCCCAAACGGTGGT
This sequence comes from Chitinophaga sp. CB10, assembly GCA_001870995.2. Lineage (GTDB taxonomy): Bacteria > Bacteroidota > Bacteroidia > Chitinophagales > Chitinophagaceae > Chitinophaga. The sequence continues at coordinate 256,528 of MLAV02000002.1, read as the reverse complement.
CGTCTTTTCCCGCCGGGCGCTGGACAATAAATTGCACCAACTGGGTTCCATGTCCAGGAAGGTATGGTATAAAGCCCAGGCAGGCTGCGATTGCTCGCGTATCATCACGGGAGCGGCCGGCAGTCCGGCCCTGATATCTCCCTTAAAACATTCCAACACCCTGTTTTTTTCAAACCCGCTGTTCTTATATGCCTTAATCGCTGGCAGGTTCGTGGAAATTACTTCCAGCACGATCCTGCGTATGCCGGCATCCTGGTAGCGGGGAATAAAGGTTTTGTACATCTTTTGCACAAGGTGCTGCCCGCGGAAGGCCGGTATTACGCCGGTGCCGCCGTTATAGAGCACCGTGGGCGCAGCTTTAACGTCCACCCCGTGGAGGATGAATGCGCCCAGTTCCGGCCCGTTAAAGGCGCCTATGGACCATTCCAGGCTGGTGTTCTCCCCCTGGAATTTTTCCTCCATTACGGGAGGCGTAAGGTTAACCGGAACTATGTAGTCGCTGAAGGCCAGGTTAAACGTTTGGCAGAGGCCTGCAACCGGCTGCCCCTGCAGGTCATGGAAGTCGCTCAGGTATATCATAACAACAAGGATATAGCCAATATTAACAAGTAAGCGCCATATACAGGTGATGAATTATACGAACGGAAAAAATTACTTCATTTCTATGCTGACGTTGATCCACTCCGGATCAAACTTAGCCTGGAACTTTTTGTAGAAGTTGATGGCCGGTTCATTCCATTCCAGTACCTGGAATACAATACCGCTGAATTGTTTCTCTTTCGCTTCCTGAAACAGTTGCTCAAACAGCATCTGCCCGATCTTCTTCCCTCTCCATTTTTCGGTAACGATGATATCTTCCAGGTAGAGGCGACTACCCTTCCAGGTGGAATAGCGGACGTAGTAAAGGGCAAAGCCCACGATCTGCCCGTCCACTTCGGCGACAAATGCTTTCCAAACGGGGTTGGAGCCGAATCCGGCCTGTTCAAAATGTTCCAGCGTCACCGTTACTTCCTGCGGGGCTTTTTCATATTCCGCCAGTTCGCGGATCAGTTCCAGCAGGCGCGGACAATCTTCTTTACGGGCTACTCTCAGAGATATATTCTCCATAATAGTCGTTATTTGTACCAGGCAAATATCGGTGCTGGCAAATTGAATAACAATATTGTAAATTGAAGGATTTTTCGGGAGATATTAATCCTGCTGTTTATGAAACCAATCTTACAGCGTTACGCTTCCTATCATCTCTGGGCCAATAAGGAACTGGTCAGCGTTTTGGCAAAACTTACTCCGGAACAGGCGACACTCAACCTGGGCGGCAGTTTTGAAAATATGCGTGCCCTGGTATGGCACGCCTGGGACGCGGAAAGTACCTGGTACCAGCGGCTGCAGCTGGAAGAGAAAGTGATCAGGCCATCGGAGCAATTTACCGGCAGCTTTGCGGAAGGCTGCGCCGCCTGGCTGCGGCAGTCGGCCCTGCTGGCGGAGTGGGTTGCCGCCGCTACGCCGGCCCGCATCGATCACATCGTTGCCTTTACCCGGCAAAAGAACCAGCATTTTAAAATGCCGGTAGCGGATATTATCATGCACGCCTGCAACCATGCCACCTTTCACCGGGGGCAAATGGTGTTTATGCTCCGTCAGTTGGGGATCACCCGGATACCTTCTACAGATTTCAGCACGTTTAGTCTGAAGAAATAGCGGGTTTTAATAAGCATTATATTATTTTTGAACTTACATTATCACATATAAGTATGAACGCGGCTTCTTTTTATGCGAAGGCCCCAAGGCACCTGGTGGCTGTGGACTGTATCATCTTCGGGTTCGATGAGGGTAAGCTCAAATTGTTGGTCATTAAACGTAAAGTGGCGCCTATGGCCGGGGAATGGTCGCTCGTAGGAGGCTTCGTACAGCCGGACGAAAGCACGGACGATGCTGCCGCCCGGGTGTTGAAGCTGACCACCGGTTTGGATGATATCTACATGGACCAGCTCCATTGCTACGGGGATGTGAACCGCGATTCAGGCGCAAGGGTTATCTCTGTTGCCTATTACGCACTCATCCGCATCAAGGATCATGATAAGCCGCTGGCCCAGGAGCACGGCGCCCACTGGCTGGAGCTGGAAAATATGCCGGAACTCATTTTCGACCATAAGAAGATGATCGAGGACGCGCTGGTTAAACTGCGGGACAATGCGCAGTTTCACCCCATCGGCTTCGAGCTGCTGCCGCAAAAGTTCACCCTGTCCCAACTCCGCAGCCTATACGAAGAGATTTACGGCCGGACGCTGGACAAGCGCAACTTCCGCAAGAAAATCCTTTCCCTGGATGTGATGGAGAAGCTGGACGAAAAGGATAAAACCTCTTCCAAAAAAGGCGCGCACCTGTACCGCTTCGATCCGGAGAAGTACGAACAGCTCAAGAAGAAAGGGCTGGTATTCGAAATCTAAGGCCAACATTCATTTTTTATTCCTGTTCATTTTGTTCATTTTGCCGATCAGGCGAAGCAAACCCTGATTTTCATCCATTTTCGCATTTTTTTGATTATTTTGAGTCATGCAATAAACCATGCATGTTCGAGTTGGTTCCATATCTAAAGAAAACTCCGTTAGTACTTTTATTTCTGTTGTTTTTTTTCCAGGACTCGAATGCGCAACAAGCGGAGATAGTCCGTGCTAAAACATTGCTGCAACAGGTTCGGGACAGTACTTCCTATGTGGATGTGCTGAACAGGCTGACTATGCTTTACCAGGCCTGCCAGCTGGACAGTTGCGGGCGTTATGCGAACGAGGCCATGCAGGTAGCCAGCAGGCAGCATTACACCACCGGCCTTACGGTGGCGTTGAAAAACCTTGGTAGCTATTACGCGTTTAAACCTAACCGTTATCTCTCCTATCTTTTTTATAATGAATGCCTGGCGAGCGCCAGGGAATCGGGCGACCTGGCCAACGAAGCCATGGCGCTTATGAACATCAGCATTTACCACCAGTACCTGGGCCAGCGCGCCGACGCCGTGAAGATGGCGGATACGGCCATGGCTATACTGAATAAAACAGGCAACGACTCCATCCGCACGCTGGTACTGGCCAATTATTACTCCATCCATTACAGTGATACTTCCCTGGCAGCACGCACGGCAGCGGTCGACGCGCTGGAGGAAGCCGCCGTACTGGCCGTCAAATACAATGATTACCGGCAGATACTGTACACCCGCCTGTTTAAGGCCAACGAACTGCAACGCAACGGGCAGCTCAACGATGCCATGCAGCTGATACAGCAGGTGGTGGACTCTTCCAAAACCTCCGGCCTTAACTACCTCGTTGTATATGGAGATTTGATGCTGGCAGGTTATAAAACAGCGCTCAAACAGCCGGATAGTTTGCAGTACAGCCGGGAAGCGCTGGAATATGCCCTCAAAGGCGGCTACCTGGGCCTGATGCGCCCCACGGTAATGCAGTTGTACGCCAACAGTATGGCGGTAGGGGATACCGGGTGGGCCGACTATTACGCGGGCTTGCTGTGGCGGATTTTGGAGCAGGAACGTGCCGTAAAAAAGGACGGAGCCACGATCTACATGAATTTTGCATCTGCCGACAGGCAAATAGATAGTATGCGTATGCAACATGCGCACCAGCACCGGCTCCTGCACAAAAAGAACCTGGAAAATATTTACTGGCGCTACCTGCTGATATTTTTGCTGGCAGTGCTGATCCTGCTGACGTCCCTGCTGATACACGTGTTCCAGATCTACCGGATGTCGCGCTCCAACAGCCGCAAGCTGGCCTTTATGCAGCGGGAGCTGGAACAGAGCACGGCCCAGATGCGCGTAAACGATGATTTCAAAAACAAGCTCATCTCCCTGATAGCGCATGATTTCAGGAGTCCGCTCAACAACATCATCAGCATCAGCACCTTTGTAAAAGACGATACCATATCCCCGGAAGACGCCCGGGATATGATTCTACAGGTGGACGCCCGGGCCCGCAATACCCTGCAGGTATTTGACGGTATCCTGCGGTGGATGAAGACGCAGCTCACCGGGTTTAGCTACCAGCCCAAACCCTACCTGGTGAAGGACCTGATTACCACCACTGCCAATAACATCCAACACCTGCTGACTGATAAACACCTGCAGCTGGTAATAGACGAATCCACCAACGTGGCCGTGTACGCTGATTTTGAGATGATACAGTTTGTGAACAGGAACCTCCTGCACAATGCCACCAAGTTCTCCGCTTCCGGGAAGAAGATAACAGTAACGGCTACACGTAAAGGCGAGATGGTGACAGTGGCTGTCAGCGATGAGGGCAGCGGTATTGATCCTGCCGTGCTGCCGGGATTGTTTTCCGTGGAGCAAACTGCTGCAGCCAAAGGGCGCAAGGGGAAAGGCGCGGGAATTGCGCTGATCATCTGTAAAGATTTTATTGAAAAAATGAACGGCGTCATCGGGGCGGAAAATAACGCTGGCAGCGGCGCCACCTTTTTTTACACTTTACCTTTAGCCACCGTGAATGATGATGCGGACAACCGGTAAAATATATCGCCCGGCGTTGCTGCTGCTGTTGATGACAGCGGCCCTGCAGGCGTTTGCCCGCCCTTATCCTGACTCGCTTACCCGGGAAAAAATCTACCAGATGGCGCTGGCGGCCGATACCATTACTGATAGTATCGATTACCTGCAATACCTCGTTAAAGAGCGGGCGGCCGAGGCATTGGCGCGGAAGAATACCCTGCAGCAGGAACAGTTGCAACAGCGCATACAGGATAAGAAAAATACCCAGCTGCTCACCATAGGCGTGATTTCAGTGGCTATCCTGTTGCTGGTGCTGATCCTGACCCGTTATTACCATTTCCGCAATTCGCGCAGGCAGGAGCAGCAACTGGCGAGAGGCTATGCGGAAATTTCGGAAAAGAATGCTGAACTAAAGGCCACGGATGAATTTAAAAATAAGCTGATCACCATTATAGCCAATGATTTCAGGGAACCCTTGCTGCATATCACCACGGTGGCTAAAAAGCTGGAACAGGGCGGTATGGGCAGGGAGGAGATGCTGGCGGAAATGGAGCAGATTGGCGTATCGTCCCACAAGACACTGGATGTATTTGATTATGTGCTGCGCTGGATACAATTGCAGCTGGCAGGGTACACCTATACCCCGGTTACCTGCAGGTTAAGGGAGATGATGAACTACCTGTCCGACAACCTGAATTATATGGCCGGCGATGCTGCGCCGCGGGTCGTAGACAGGATACCTGATGATACTACCGTGCTGGCAGATACGGAGATGTTACAGTTTGTGCTGAGGCAGATATTACTGGCGGCCAACCGGCATGGGCTGCCCGGCAGCCTCGTAATTGCGGACGCCTGGCCGGACGATACCAGGGTGCGCATTACGGTAGCCCTTGATGCCGGGGACCAGGCCAGGGACGTGGCGGAGAGCCTGTTTGCCTGGCAGCGGGATACCGCGGCGCTGGGATTGGCCGTAAGTAAGGACTTTGCGGTCAGGATGAAAGGGGATATCCTGGTAGAAGTAAGTGGCAACAGGTACATTACCCTCACCCTGCTGCTCCCGGCTTCCGGATAATTTATGGCCGGCGCAACTATTTCACGTGTCCGGACGTATTCTATTAAACGCCTAATACTCCACTGTATGCATATACGAAAGCTTTTCCCCGCCTTGTTTATGACGGTATTTTTAGCCGCCTGCAGTAAAAACGATGACGATGTGGTGGCTCCGCCGGTAGACCCGAATGCGCCATCGTCCGGGACCTGGAAAGTAGCCTTGTTCTCCGAGCGGAATGAAGACAAGACCAGTGACTTCAACGGCTATACGTTTACGTTCAGCAGCACGGCAGTAGCGTCCGCTGTGAAAGGAAGCGTAACCACCAACGGCAGCTGGAGCATAACGAATAACAGCTCCCGGTTCAATATTGATTTCGGCGCGAAGTCGGACGCCAATAAGCCGTTGGGCGAGCTGACGGACGACTGGCGTATCATCAGCGTGACCAGCACCAGGATACAGCTGGCGGATGACAATACATCCAGCGCGGAGGTACTGACGTTTACGCGGATTTAACCGGTTATAAAAATAAAGGGGCTGATCAAAGCGTGTGCTTTGGTCAGCCCCTGTTTTATTCAAACATTTTTTCAGCTCAGTACTTACTGCACCTTATCGCCGTCGTATGCCCATTTGATATAGCTGGAACCCCAGGTGAAACCACCGCCGAATGCAGCGAGGATGATGTTGTCACCTTTTTTGAGTTGTTTTTCGTAGTCCCAGAGGCAGAGCGGAATAGTACCTGCGGTGGTGTTGCCATAACGATGAATGTTCATCATCACTTTTTCGTCCGGCAGGTTGATGTATTGTGAAGTAGCGTTGATAATGCGTTTGTTGGCCTGGTGCGGTACTAACCACGCGATGTTATCCGCGGTGAGGTTATTGCGTTTCATCACATCCCCGGCTGCTTCCGCCATGTTGGAAACGGCGTATTTAAACACCATTTTACCTTCCTGGTACACGAAATGTTCGCGGTTTTGCACGGTTTCGAGGGAAGCAGGTTTTACGGAGCCGCCAGCTTTCATGTGCAGGTATTCGCGACCATGACCATCGCTTTTCAGGATGCTGTCGATCAGTCCGTAGCCTTCTTCATTTGGTTCGAGCAGTACGCCACCGGCGCCATCACCGAAGATGATGCAGGTAGTTCTGTCCGTATAGTCAATGATGGAACTCATTTTGTCGGCGCCGATCACCATTACTTTTTTATAACGGCCGCTTTCGACAAAGCGTGCACCTGTGTCCAGCGCATAGAGGAAACCGGAACAGGCAGCGCTAATATCAAAACCGAATGCGTTTACAGCCCCAATTTTATCAGTAACTACGTTGGCAGTAGCCGGGAAGGTCATATCTGGTGTAACAGTTGCAACTATCAGCAGATCAATTTCCTCAGGGGAGATGCCTCTTTTCTTGCAAATTTCTAAAGCTACAGGCACACACAGATCGGATGTGCCTTTACCTTCACCCTTCAGGATCCTTCTCTCAGAAATTCCAGTGCGGGTAAGAATCCACTCGTCTGTTGTGTCGACTAATTTCTCCAGTTCCTTATTGGTAAGAACATAATCCGGAACATAGCCACCCACCGCTGTAATTGCGGCTGTAATTTTATTCATATGAACTAAATGTGTGTTTAAATCGAGGCGTAAAAATACGACATAAAGCAATATTTCCTAAAAAAGTCGCATATGATGCAATCCTGAAGGTTGACAATCCGTTAAAAGTTAGCATCTTTGCCGGTATTTCGGGAGATCTGAAATGCATATTTTTCCGTAAGTTTTTACTAAATTACTGAACCTTTACCTTCTATGATCGCTTATTTGAATGGCAGACTGGCTTACAAATCGCCCGCAATGGTGCATATTGACATCAACGGAGTGGGGTACGAAGTCCAGATAAGTTTGAATACCTATTCCCGTATTCAGGATCTGGAAGCCTGCAAGCTGTTAACCTGGTTACACGTAAAGGAAGATGGCCATACGCTGTACGGCTTTTTTGACGAATCTGAAAGAAGCCTTTTCCTGTTGTTGATCAGTGTTTCCGGAATAGGCGCCAGCACGGCCAGAATGATGTTGTCTTCTCTTCAACCGGAAGACATTACCCGGGCTATCATGATGGAAAACGAGAAAATGCTCGAAAGTGTAAAGGGGATCGGCGCCAAAACAGCCAAACGCGTCATCCTTGAGCTGAAAGACAAAGTGAAGAAAGGGAAGGAAAATCCTATACATTTATCTTTACCTGTAAACAATACAATCCAGGAAGATGCGTTAAATGCACTGGTGACATTGGGAATTGCCCGTAACATGGCAGAAACGGCAATCACGAGAGTTATGAAAAGCGATCCACTATTGCAAAACTTGGAAGAGTTGATCAAAAAAGCTCTGAAAAGCCTATAATTACGATTATACCTCTATAAAAACCTATTTTTTTGGCTATAAAGACATATTACGGTGTTTTTGCAGTAATAGGAATAGTATCTTTTATCATTGTTGACACTGCCGCCAGGGACCGTTCAGGAGGAATGCACTTGTCCACTGCTGTGAACGAAGCCCGGGTTTGGGAACAGGATACCACTGTTCCGGCAAAAACTACCCCGGACTCAACCAAATCGAAAAAAGATACCTTGAAATATCCCTTGCAGGACAGACGAGGCCCCAGCATCACCGATCCGGCCCCGTCCAAAACTGCTTTGGACCTCAAAGACCCTGCAAATATCAACAAGACCGTTGAATACGACCCTGTAACAAAACAATACACCATTACCGAGAAAATCGGTAACCAGTACTATCGCAACCCTACTTATATGAGTTTTGACGAATTCTATAAGATGCAGGCAAGGCAAAGCGAGCAAAACTACTGGCAAAAAAGAGCTTCTACCCTCGGCAACCTTAACCAGAAAGGGAACGGCCCCACCATGTACAGCGGCAACAACCTGTTTGACAGGCTGTTTGGCGGCAGCAAAGTGGATATTAAGCCACAGGGAAGCCTGGACCTCACCTTCGGCTACCAGGGGCAGAATATCAAAAACCCCGTACTCGTTGAGCAGGCCCGCAGAAACGGCGGTTTCAACTTCGACATGGGGATCAACATGAACGTAACGGGTAAGATCGGGGAGAAACTCAAGATACTTACCAACTACAATACCCAATCCGCCTTCGATTTCGAAAACCAGATCAAGCTGGAATACACCGGCTACCCCGACGAAATTATCAAGAAGATCGAAGCCGGTAACGTGAGCTTCCCCCTCCGCAGCTCCCTCATCTCAGGGGTGCAATCCCTGTTTGGGGTGAAAACGCAGCTGCAGTTTGGCCGCCTCACCGTTACCAGCGTGCTCTCCAACCAAAAGTCCCAGAAACAGAACCTCCAGCTTAAAGGAGGTACCATGGTGCAGGACTTCAACGTCAGGGCGGATGAGTACGAGGATAACCGGCACTTCCTCCTGGCGCAGTTCTTCCGGGATACCTTCAACTACGCCATGCGTAAACTCCCCATTATCCAATCCCTGGCCAATATCACGAGGATTGAGGTGTGGGTGACGAATAAAACAGGGGTGACCACCCAAACGCGCGACATCGTGGGCCTGATGGACCTGGCCGAGCATTCACCCTTTAATAAGGACCTCGCAGTGCTGACCACCAACCGCCTGCCGGACAATAACGTCAACGACCTTTACCAGAAACTGATCAGCGATCCCAGCAGCCGCGCCACAGGAACGGCCGTCAGCCGGCTTCTGGCCCTGGGGCTATCCCCGGTTTCCGAATTTGAAAAAACATTCGCCCGCAAGCTCGACTCCACGGAGTACACCGTTAACAAGCAGCTGGGCTTCATCTCCCTGAATCAGCAACTGCAGCCGGACGAAGTCCTGGCTGTCGCGTTTCAGTACACCTACAACGGGAAGGTGTATAAAGTGGGGGAATTTTCACAGGACGTACCCCCGGATCAGAACAATTCCGCCAACCAGCCGGTACTCTTCCTCAAACTCCTGAAAGCTACTTCCGCCCGTCCGGTGCTCCCTATCTGGGACCTGATGATGAAGAACGTGTATAACACCGGCGGCTACGCGCTCAACAAGGAGGACTTCAAACTCGATATCTACTATAAGGATCCCGGTGCGGAAGGACGCCCGCCGAGCGATAAACGCTATATTCCTGATGCGCAGGGCAGCCTCGCAGGCGCGCCTATCATCACCATCCTCAACCTCGACCGCCTCAACAACCAGCTGGACCCTCAGCCGGATGGCGTGTTCGACTACGTGGAAGGCTATACGATCAACTCCCTGAACGGCCGCGTGATGTTCCCGATGCTGGAACCTTTCGGCAGTGGCCTGAAGCCGGCCTTCAACGGGGATGTGGCGCTGGAAAAGCAATACCTCTATAACGTACTCTACGATTCCATCAAAGTAGTGGCGCAACAATTCCCGCAGCTGAACAGGTACGTACTGCGCGGGTCCTACAAATCCGCCAGCTCCTCTGAAATCAGCCTGGCGCCTAACATTCCGCCGGGGTCTGTAACCGTAACCGCGGGCGGACAGCTGCTGCGTGAAAACGTGGATTATATCATTGACTATAACATGGGCCGCCTGAAAGTGATCAACGGCGGAGTACTCAATGCCGGCGTGCCTATCAACGTACAGTATGAAAACAACTCCCTCTTTGGCCAGCAGGTAAGGAACTACTTCGGTACCCGGTTCGATTACCTGGTGAATGATAAGCTCAGCCTGGGAGGTACCATCGTACGTATGAGCGAGCGCCCTTACTACCAGAAGGTGAACTACGGGGACGACCCGATTAAAAACACCATGGTAGGCCTGGACGTGAACTATAACTCCGAATGGAAAGGACTCACCAAATTCCTGAACAAACTCCCGAACTATAATTCCACCGCGCCATCCAGCGTGATTTTCACCGGTGAGGTGGCAAGGTTGTTCCCCGGCCACAGTAAGCTGATTAACCAGCCTGGCAGCAAGGAAGGAACTACCTATATCGATGACTTTGAAGGGGTGAAAAGCGGGTATGACCTGAAGTTCCCGGCTACCAACTGGGCGCTGGCCTCCACGCCAAAAGGCGCTACCAATGCGGCCGGACAGGTAATGTTCCCGGAAGCGGAATACAATAACATCCTTGACTATGGTAAAAACAGGGCTAAGCTGGCCTGGTATATCATTGAGCCTACCCTGCAGCTGCCCAGATCGCCCAACCTGCCGGCAGGTATTGATGTACAGCAGCAATCCGACCCGCGCGTACGCCTGGTGTACCAAAGCGAGGTATTCAAAAATAAATCCACCGACTTCGGACAAAGCCAGTTGAGTACACTCGACCTTGCGTATTATCCGAAAGATCGTGGTCCGTATAACTTTACTGCCAACCAGATGTCCGTTGACCGCAACGGTAAACTGACGCAGCCGCAGACCCGTTGGGCGGGTATTATGCGCGCGCTGGATAACAGCGACTTCGAAACCGCAAACATTGAATACATCGAGTTCTGGATCCAGGATCCGTTCAACCACATGACCAACCCGGCCGGTGGCCAGTTGTACATCAACCTCGGTAACGTGTCCGAGGATATCCTCAAGGATTCCAAGAAATTCTTCGAGAACGGGTTGCCTAACCCGTCTGAAACCAATAAACTGGATTCCTCCAAATGGGGCCGCATTCCTAAGTTCCAGCAGCAGATCACCCAGGCGTTCGACAACGACCCGGCTATCCGCGCCTTCCAGGACGTAGGATATGATGGTTTGCAATCTGCGGATGAACAGCAGTTCTTCAAAAGTTATCTCGACACGATTGATATGGTCTTTGGAGCCAACTCGCCTATCGGGCAACAGGCTCACGTGGACCCCTCCAACGATAACTATAAGCATTACCGGGACGCTGCCTATAACGGTACCTCTATTCTCTACCGTTATAAAAACTATAGTAACCCGGAAGGTAACTCACCCGCTTCCAGTGGCAACTCCACTTACTCTTCCGCCGCAACGAATATTCCGGAGTCGGAAGACCTGAACAGGGATAACACCCTCAACGAAACGGAGGAATACTTCCAGTACCGGGTGGACCTGAAGCCGGATATGGTGGTAGGGCAGAACTACCTGGTGGATAAGATCCCGGCCAACGTGAAACTGGCCAGCGGTAAAGACACCGTGGAGTACTGGTACCAGTTTAAAGTGCCTATCCGCCAGTATGACAGCAAGGTGGGTAACATCCCTGACTTCAAATCCATCCGCTTCATGCGTATGTTCCTTACCAACTGGCAGGACTCTGTGGTACTGCGTTTCGGTAAACTGGAACTGGTGCGCAGCCAGTGGCGTAAATACGATTATGAACTGAGAGCAGGCGATCCTGTGCCTTTGGATAACAGCGTTACTTTTAACCAGACCGCTGTTAACATTGAAGAGAACTCCAGCCGCCTGCCCATCAACTACGTACTGCCCAACGGCGTGGTACGTCAGAACACGATCAGTACAAACAATACTACACTACAACTCAATGAGCAGTCGCTCTCCTTACAGGTTTGTAACCTGAAAGACGGGGACATCCGGGCGGTGTATAAAACCCTGAATATGGATATGCGTCAGTACAAAAAGATGCAGATGTATATCCACGCGGAAGGTTCAGGAACTTCCATGGACCTGAAGGATGGGGACCTGCAGGCGGTGATCCGCATCGGTAGCGACTTTGTAAGCAACTATTACGAATACCGCATTCCGCTGAAGGTGACCAACCCGAATACCGGTAAGAGCGATCCGAACCAGATATGGCCGGAGCAGAATAATATGGAACTGGTGCTGGCTAACCTCAGTAAGCTGAAGCAGCTGCGTAATATGTGCGACTCCTGCTCGCCATTGCTGCCATACCCGGCCGTTCCTGTGAAGGATGAATATGGCGGCTATATGTCGATCGTTGGTAACCCGAGTTTGGGTGATTCCCGGACGATGATGATCGGTATCCTCAATACGAAAGACGATGGTTTACCGAAATGCGGGGAAGTCTGGCTCAATGAACTCCGCCTGTCCGACTTTGATGAAAAAGGAGGGTATGCGGCTTTAGGTAGGGTAGACGTTCAACTCTCCGACCTCGGTACCGTATCGGTATCAGGAAATATGCACACGGCGGGCTTCGGAAATATAGACCAGCGCGTAAATGAACGTTTCCGCGATAATTTCCTCCAATACGATGCCGCTGCCAACCTGGATTTAGGGAAGCTGTTGCCAAAAACAGCCGCCATCTCCATTCCGGTATATGCCGGCTACTCGCAATCGGCCAGCAACCCGGAATATGATCCATACGACCTTGACATCAAGCTGAAAGATAAACTTAGCCTGGCGCGGAGTAAGCATGAGCGGGACTCTATCCGCAAAAATGCGCAGGACTTTACTTCCATTACGAGCCTGAACTTTACCAACGTCAGGAAGATGAGTACCAAAAAAGGGAAACGCCAGTTGTGGGATATCGAGAACTTCGATGTGAGCTATTCGTTCTCACAAATCAACCGGCATAACCCGATCATTCAAAACGACGTGCTGACGAAGCACCGTGGAGGACTGGGCTATAACTTCTCCGGCGAACAAAAGTATATAGAGCCTTTCAAACGGTTGATCAAAACCAAAACGCACTGGCTGGACCTGGTGAAGGATTTCAACTTCAACTATGTGCCGAGCATCCTCAGCTTCCGGGCGGACATCTCCCGGCAGTTTGGCGCTACGCGGGTGCGTAACGTAGGCGGCGATACCAAATACCAGTTGCCGGAAACCTATAACAAGTACTTTACTTTCGACAGGTATTACAGCGTGAAGTGGGACCTGAGCCGCAGCATCAACTTCGAGTTCAACGCGGTGAACCGCGCCCGTGTTGATGAACCGGATGGCAGGATTAATACTTCCGAAAAGAAGGATACCCTTTGGAAAAACTTCTTCAGGGGAGGCCGTACCACTAACTATTCGCAAAACGCGAATATCCTGTATGTACTGCCTACTGCTAAGTTCCCGGCCCTGAGCTGGACCAGCGCCACTATTTCCTATGGTACGGAATACTACTGGAACGGGGCTTCCAGGCTGGCGCTGTATCTCGGTAACGCGATTGAAAATTCACAGACGAAGCGATTTACTACAGAGCTGCGCTTTACAGACCTCTATAATAAATCGAAATTCCTGCGCGCTATCAACAGCACACGCAGGCCATCCAACAACAATAACAACAAACAGCAAAACAATAAGGATCCGAAAGCGGCCAATAACAACAATAACAATAGCCAGAACAACGCGGATGAAATTTCCGGCTTCGTGAAAGCAGGGTTTAAAGCGTTGACCATGGTGAAAATGGTGACCTTCAACTACGATGAAAATGCCGCTACGCGCATTCCGGGTTACCTGGATAGCACCAAGCTCCTGGGTATGAACTGGCAGTCTATGGCGCCGGGGCTGGACTTCGTATTCGGTTACCAGCCTGATAAAGCCTGGATGGACCGCTTTGCGGCCAAAGGCCTTATAACGCCGGATCCGTTGCTGAACATCCAGTTCCAGCAGCAGTACACCCAACGCTGGAATGTGCAGGCGCAATTGGAACCTATCAGCGATTTGCGTATTGACCTGAACATGAGTAAGTCGTTCAGCAAAACGCATTCTGAGCTGTTTAAACGCGTGGATGATACCTCCGGCTTTGCGCACCTCAGCCCTTATGATGCGGGCGGATTTGAGATTACCTACATCGCCGTTAAAACGATGTTTGGCGATATTCAGACGGCAGAGGGCGTGTCCCAGACATTCCGCCAATTTGAGAACTACCGTAACATAATATCCCAGCGTTTAGGGGCGTCCAACCCCTATAACTCCGATGCAGGGGTGCCTTATTACGATCCGAAGGATCCTACCTACCGCTATGGTTATACCAGGTATGCGCAGGATGTATTGATCCCGGCGTTTATGGCGGCCTATACGAACAAGAGCCCGGAAAATATTCCGCTCCTGAAACAGGGTAATGACAATGTGAAGAGCAATCCGTTCAGCAAGTATTTCCCTAAGCCGAACTGGAATATCACGTATAACGGTCTGACGAAGATTGAACCGTTCAAGAGCATACTGACAAACTTCACGCTGTCCCATAAATACACCGGTACGCTGAGCATGAGTTCCTTCAATACCTCCATGTATTACGAGGATCCGCGCATTGCAGGCTACCCGGCGTTCAGGGATACGATCAGCGGTAACTACTATCCGTATTTCATGGTGCCTAACCTGACGATGACAGAAGCCTTTGTACCGTTGCTGGGTATGGATATGACCTTTACCAACACGCTGAACCTGCGGTTGGAATTCAAAAAGTCCCGCAGTCTGAGTTTGAGCCTGATCGACTACCAGCTCACCGAGCTTCGTTCTACGGAAGTGGCAGTGGGCGGCGGTTACCGCATCCGTGGCGTTACCTTGCCGTTTGCGGTGAACAGGGAAGGCAGCAAGCGTTTGCAGAATGACCTGAACATCAGGCTGGATTTGAGTTTGAGAGATGATAAAACGGTGAATAACAGGCTGGATGCGGACCAGGTTATCCCCACCAGCGGTCAGAAGGTATTGCGTATTGCGCCGTCTATTGACTATGTGGTCAACAACCGGCTGAACCTGCGTTTCTTCTACGACAGGGCGCAGACGATCCCGGCTATCTCTTCCGCCTACCCGATCACGAATACGAGAGGTGGTTTGACCTTACGGTTTGTATTATCACAATAAAATATTTCTTTCGAATGGAAGAGGAGAGGGCCGGATGGTCCTCTCTTTTTTTGCGACAAAAAAAATCGGCGGTTTCCATTTTTAAAGTTTTCCATCCTATCTTTGCCCGGATTTGAAATACCTTGTAATCATATTAGTGTTCGCAGGATTATTGCTGGAAAACGCCAGCAAGGGCCTGATTGTGCTGCAATACTGGGCTAACCGGCAGTACATTGCGCAGAACCTTTGTGAGAACAGGGATAAGCCTCAAATGCACTGTAATGGCCGCTGCCACCTGAAGAAGGAATTAGAGAAGGACGCGCAGCAGGAGAAAAACAGCAACAATAACAAAGAACACAACGAGGTCATGTTTGTAAACGAGCTGCAAAGCTTTTTGCAAGCGCCTCAGCCAAGCGAGATAATACATTCCGGATATTATAAGGATCCCGTACTTCCGACGCCTGTATTTGCTATATTCCATCCTCCTCAGTGGTACAACTGTTGATACCAGATTTCCAGACTTTTCAGATTTAAAAACCCCGGGAGTGGCCACTGGCCTGTCCCAGCTGTTTATTGTACCACATGAAACAATGTTGTTTACTCATCATTGCGTGTTTGGCTGCAATGCAGACGCATGCCCAGCTGTTGCGGGGGCGTGTGGCTGACGTGCAAACACGCGAAGCATTACCAGGCGCGGTAATAAGTACGCCCGATCATCATAAAGGATGTGCTGCGGATGCACAGGGATCATTCGGATTGGATGCCGGAAACGCTGATTCAATAAGGGTTTCCAGCGTAGG
Source organism: Chitinophaga sp. CB10 (assembly GCA_001870995.2). GTDB lineage: Bacteria > Bacteroidota > Bacteroidia > Chitinophagales > Chitinophagaceae > Chitinophaga. The sequence goes on along the minus strand of MLAV02000002.1, from coordinate 240,485 downwards.
ATATATAACAAGGGTATTGCCGGTTAAAGCGGTTAGCCAGGGGATCATTTACCTGCAACCTGTAGCCGCCAACCTCAACGAAGTGATCGTATCCTCCTCGAGGGATAAGCAATACAGGACCGATGCACCGGTTGCCATCAGCACGATTTCGCCCCAGACCTTACAGGACACGAAGGCTACCACACTCGACAAAGTGTTGAATAAAGTAAGCGGTGTGTACATGGTAGACCTGGGTAACGAGCAGCATACCATGGCTATACGCCAGCCCATTGGCTACAAGAGCTTGTTCCTGTATATGGAAGACGGGATTCCTATCCGTACCGTAGGAGATTTTAACCACAATGCGCTCATAGAAATTAACATGGCCGCCTTGCGGAATATAGAAGTGATCCGCGGCCCGGCTTCTTCCTTATACGGCAGTGAAGCGGTAGGCGGCGCCGTGAATTTTATTACATTATCCCCCACGCTGGCGCCTACTGCCAAAGTGCAGGCGGAGATGAGCAACTGGGGCTATAGGCGGACAGACTTCAGCGCCAGCGGCAGCAGCGGCAAATGGGGCGCTGTGGTATCCGGCTATTACGCCAATCAATCCAACGGTTACATGGATCACAGCGATTTTCACAAGCTGGGCCTGAGTCTGAAAACCGTGTATCAGCCGAATGCCAGTACCCGGTGGACCAATGCCGCCACGCTAATTAATTATAATACCGATCAGATCGGCGGGCTCGACAGCGCTCACTTTTACAGTAAGGATTACCGTAATTTTCAAACTTTTACTTACAGAGATGTAAAGGCCTTGCGGGTCAGGAGTACGCTCGAAAAGCAATGGAGCGCGGACAATGCCACCAGCTTTACGGCTTTTTTCCGGCACAGTACTATCGGACAGAATCCTTTCTATGCCATAAAGAACACCAGCGATCCACTGAAATCCACCGGGCAGATTAACAGTGATGCATTTCATAGCTACGGCATTATCGTGCAGCACAAAAAACGATTCAACTGGAAGGACGCTGCCCTGATAGCCGGCGTGAGTGCGGATTACAGTCCGGCTACCTACAATGCCGGTTTTATAACCGTGGACAGAAATGCCGCCGGTTACTACACCGGTTATCAAACCACAGATTCCGTGCTGACGGATTATAAGGTAGGACTCCTGAATACTGCGGCGTACACGCAGTTTGAATTATCGCCCTTTCACCGGATGAAAGTGGTAGCGGCTTTGCGGTACGACCGGATGGATTACGATTTTGTGAATCATCTCACGCCATCCGCCTATACCGGCGCGCCCAGTGAAAGGAATAATTTCAACGCTCTCACGCCTAAGCTGGGATTGATTTACAGCCTGGATAAACAGGTAGGGTTTTATGCCAACTACAGCAGGGGTTTTGCGCCGCCTAACATCTCTGAATTATACCAGGGCGTGAAGGTGCCGGTATTGAAACAGGCTACCTACAATAATTATGAAATAGGGGGTTGGTTTGGCTTTGCCGGCAACAAGGGGTATGCGGACATCAGTGTGTACCGTATGAACGGCACAAACGAAATTGTAAGCGTACGCCTGCAGGATGGCAGTTATGAAAACCGGAATACAGGCGCTACCACGCACCAGGGCATTGAGTGGAATGTGAAATATAACCTGTGTAACAGCATCCTGCTGCGTACCAGCGGCACCTATGCACGTCATAACTTCGACGCCTATACGGAGAATGGAAAAGTTTATAATGATAACCGCATGAATGGCGCCCCGCAATGGATCACCAACAGCGAGGTTACGTGGAAGCCGTTGTTCCTGAAGGGTTTCAGGCTGGGGGGCGAATGGCAGCACATCGGCAGTTATTATATGGACCCGGCGAATACGGCCATGTATGGCGGTTACGACCTGTTTAACCTCCGGGCAGGTTATACGTATAAAAGTATTGATTGCTGGGTGAACTGCATGAACGTTGGGGACAAGCTGTATGCGACCACTGCGGAGAAATCCGCCTATGGCGTTACATACCGCGTGGGCCCGCGACAAACGTTTAACGCAGGCATCGGATATACATTCAAGGGAAAAAAGTAAAGCGATGAGATTAATTTGGATAGCAGCTATCATAATAGTTGCGGCTTGTAATAATGGGGAGAAGCCGGTGACGCAGTTTTTGTCGCACGCGGGTGTGGAGGCAGCCTGCCCCTACATTACGCGCGATGCGGCCGGGCGCCCTGCCGTTAGCTGGATAGAGACGGACAGTGCGCATAATAGCCATATTTATTTCACGGTATCCTCCGACGAGGGGAAATCGTTTGCCACGCCGGTACAGGTAACGGCTTCCGCGGGTGTGTATCCTCATGACGAGAACCTGCCCAAGTTGTTGTTTAAGCCGGATGGCAGCATCATCGTGATGTTTGGCACGGAGGCCAATGACCCGCGGAACAAGTACGCCGGTAAGGTGCTGTACACGCAATCTTTTGATGGCGGGCGCACCTGGCAGCCGGCCAGGCCGTTGGTAACGGATACGGCCGGCTACGACCAGCGGTATTTTGATATGACGCTGCTGCCCAACGGGGAGGCGGCGGCCATCTGGCTGGATAACCGGAAAACGGCTACAGCGGAAGGCTCTACCCTTTACTTTGCTACTACCCATGGCCGCAATGGTTTCAACAATGGCCAGCCGGTAGTGGAAACCGTTTGCCAGTGTTGCCGTACCAAATTGCTGGTAGATGATGACGGCGCTATTCACATCGTGTACCGGGATATTATTAACGACAGTATCCGTGATATGGTACACCAGGTTTCAGTGGATAATGGGCAGCATTTTTCCCCGGCGGTGCGCATCAGCGCGGATAACTGGGTGGTGAACGGGTGCCCGCATACCGGGCCTGCTTTGGGCGCTAATAAAGCGGGGCTGCATTTTGCCTGGTTTACCATGGGGCATGGCAAAGGCGTTTTCTATTGCAGGTCGGCGGATAACGGGAATACCTATACGCAGAAGGAATCCCTCAGCGCGGCGCCTATGGCCAAGCATCCGCAGCTGGCAATAGGTAATGGAGGAGAGGTGTATATCGCCTGGGATGAACCGGTGAAGGCGGGCGATGACTTTAACAGCCGCATTGGCTTTGTGCATAAGTCGGCCGATGGGAAGACTTTGGAAAGTAGCTTCCTGACCGGTGACAGTACCTACGCGAATTTCCCCGTGGTGGGCACTGTGGATAACAAGGTGCTGGTAGCGTATAAGCAGCGGGTAGGGAAAGGTACGGCGGTGGTTTGCCAGGTGTTGCGGCCGTGATGGGATGAAAAAACGTGGGATACTTCCCAGCTAGATATAATAGCATAAAAAAACGCGGGGCACTTCCATGCTCCGCGTTCCAAATCATTGAGTACAACAATACATCTCAGCTGTAACCAAAAGAGAATCCTTTTTGTCCAGCCCAATCTTTTGCAGTAACCCAGCGGCCGTAATTGCCTTTGGAGGTGTTACCGAAATAGTAGCGCCACTGCTCTTTCCACCTGGGATAGTACAGGCGCAGCAAGTACATTGTTAGAAATGTAAGCATAGGGATATGGTTTTCATTAAATTAACGGATAGTCAAGTTCAGTCTGGCATTGGCTCGGGTCCTATATTTTTCAGGCATGTTTTGCCCTTAAGATATAGGTATTTTCAAATATACTTGCTTTTACTAAATCGTAATATCACACGTATGTGTTAATTTTTATCTATGTAATAGGCGTTTGCCTGCTGCAGTGGCGTCAACACCAGGTCGTTGATGCATACATGCGCGGGTAACGTAGTAACGTAGAAAACCACGTCTGCTACATCCTGGGCACTCAGCGGAATGAAACCCTGGTAAACCGCTTTGGCTTTTTCCTCGTCGCCTTTAAATCTCACCATAGAAAACTCCGTTTCAGCAGCACCCGGATGAATGGCTGTCACTTTGATACGGTAGGGCAGCAAATCGATCCGCATACCCTGGGAAATAGCATCCACCGCGGCTTTGGTAGCGCAGTAAACATTTCCTTTGGCATATACATGTTTGGCGGCGGTAGAGCCTATATTGATGATATGGCCGGTAGTGCGGGCGCGCATCCAGGGCATCACCACCCGGGAAACATAGAGGAGGCCTTTCACATTGGTGTCTATCATTGCGTTCCAGTCGTCCAGACTGCCTTCTTCAATGCTGCTGAGCCCTGCGGCCAGTCCGGCGTTATTGACCAGGATATCGATGGCTTTCCATTCCTCCGGGATGCCTCCCAGTACGCTGGCCACTTCCTGTTCGTTCCTTACATCAAAATTGAGGGCCAGTACGTTGGTACCATATTCCTGTGCGAGCTGAGTGGAAAGCGCTTCCAGCCTTTCTTTACGGCGGCCGGTAATAATAACATCGTAACCTTTGGAAGCGAAAGTAATAGCGCAGGCCTCACCAAATCCAGCCGTAGCGCCTGTAACAAGAACAATACCCATGTGAACAAATTTTTAAGATAAGCTGAGGATGCAAAAGTAATGCAATTTGCAGCGAATCACCGGATGAGTGTTACGGTTCCTTTGCGCTGTATTTCCTGGCCGCTGATATCCGTAGCGCTGAGTATCCAGATGTAAGTATCCACCGGAGCGGGTTTGCCCAGGACGGTACCGTCCCAGCCGTTGCGGAAATCAGTGGACGCATAGAGTTCCTGGCCCCAACGGTTGTAGATACGGAAGTATTTATAACTCACCATGCCTACGGGTATAAAGCGGAACCGGTCGTTGATCCCGTCTCCGTTCGGGGAAAACGCATTGGGGATATACATTTCAGGGCCGGCAAAGAACTTCACGCTAACGGTATCATATCCCACGCAGCCCTGCTGGCTGGCCACTTTCAGGATGTAGGTCGTATCCGTTACAGATTGCAGCACCGGGTTAGCGATGTTGGGATTGCTCAACCCAAAGGAGGGCGTCCATTGATAGATATCCCCGCCGCTGCCCTGCATCGTAAACGGCAGGCCTTTCACCAGGATGGTATCATTGCCGGCAAAGGGATTGACGGCATATATGCGCACGTCTTTGGTGACGGTTTTTTCACATTGGGTATTGGTATTAATGGTCAGCGTAATGCTGTATAAACTGGCGCTGGGGAAGGTATAGGTCAGGAAGCGGGAAGGCTGATCCGATATGGAGCTGTCCGCATCGATTTCCCACCGCCGGCTGGTGATAGCGCCGTATTGATAGGTGGAAAGGTCTTCAAACTGGATTGGATCGCCTTTGCAGAAGCCTGTGTTCTTAAAATCAGCTTTTAAGCCCGGATAATTCGCCACCTGGCCGGTAGTGCTGTCCGTACAGGCGAGGCCGGGATTTACCACCAGCTTGATCTTATATACACCGGTATCCGGAAATACGTGCTGGAAGAGGTTACGGCTGGTGGTCACCGTGTCGGTGCCATCTCCAAAATTCCAGTAATAGGTAGACGTAAAGCCCGCGTTGCTGTAATTGGGCATCGGCACGGCCATAGTAGGCTCATCCGCACAATTCCGTAATACGGAGGGTATCGTAGCGGTGATCTTCGTGGTACAATCGAATACGGTCATCAGGATATCCTTGCTGTGGGTGCCGAGCAATTTTTTGGTAGCCCGGTCATATTCGTTTACGCATACTGTTACTACGTATTTGCCCGGCCTGTCCGGCGTGCAGGTGATCATGCCGCGGTGGTTGATACTGATTTGCGGGCTCCCGCCCATGGGGTTATTGCCGGAATAGGGCGGAATGTACCTTACGGTGGTATTATAAGGCGGCGGCGTGGTGGAGCTGCGGTCGTTATTGAGCGTACCATCCGTCAGGGCGCTGCAAAGGCTGTAGGTCAGGCTATCCCCGTCCTCGTCAAAGGCGGCATAGTCCATGGAAAACCCGATGGCGTTGCAGATGACGACGGTGGTATCCTTGTTGAAATAAGCGCTGTTGTTGTTTGGCCTGGATTCCGTGCCGGGGATGACGGTGTAGTAAGTGGAGCCTTCATGTTCCGAATCGTAGATGTTGGTGAGTTTTTCCCCGCGGCAGCAACGCTGGGAGGATACGTAGTATCCGCCGGCAATGGGCGGCAGTTCAATCGTTGCTTCATAGAAGGCTACTTCCAGGTGCTGGGCCTGGGGGGCCAGGCAGGGGTTTTTAAGCGTGTCTATCAGCGGTTTTACCGCGGTGATGTAGAGATATACAGAGGATAATATACGGGCGCCATTGGAAGAGTAAACATTTGCTACGGAGGGATTTTCAAACCGGTCGATACAACCTTGCCGGTCGCCGCAGGTAAAATCTGCGTCGCGGTACAGTTTGAGTGTGATAAGATAGCGGTAGCGGAGGCTATCTGCACTCATACCAATCGTCTTGTAATAAATCTCGCCACCAATAATATGATAGCCAGCTGCATTAAGGAATAACAAACAGCAGCCAAGTACCAGGAAAATGACTCTCTTCATAATGGGGGTACTGCTCTATTAATTTAACAAAAAATGAGCAGTTCCGGTTCACTGAAGTGTCATTATCGTACGATCGTTACCGTTCCTTTTAAACTGATAGTTTTTTGATTAATATCCACGCCTTCCACCATCCAAACATAGGTGCCTACTGGCGCGGGCTTACCGTTCACGGTGCCATCCCATCCCTTCATATACGCTGTGGATGAATACATTAGCTTGCCCCAGCGATCATACACGCGGAAGTAATTCATTTGTACAATGCCAACAGGCAGCGGGCGGAAAATATCATTTTTTCCATCGCCGTTAGGAGAGAACGCATTAGGTATATAGATTTCCGGCCCTGCGATGAATCTCACGAAAATATCATCGGTGCCACTGCAGCCTTCCTGCGTATAGGCGGTAACGGTATAGGTGATGTCCTTATCGTAGGCGGCATAGGGCGTCGCGGAGGTGGTAGTACTGAGTCCGCTCGGGGGCGACCATGTGTACCTCACGCCACCGGTGGCATGCAGCTGGAAAGGCGTGCCCAGCATCACAATGGTATCATTACCGGCAAAGGCTTTCACCGGCGGTACCACCTTCACCAATGCCGTTGCTGTTACTGCTTTGGGGCATCCCAGTGTATCCGTCACCGTTACTGTGAATAAGGTAGTGTCAACCGGTTTGGCGTAGGTGATCGCTTTGCGGGGATTTTCCACGTAGTAGCTGGGGGACCAGGTATAATACGCGCCGCCGCTGGCGCGCAACAATACTTTGCTGCCGCTGCAGATGGTTGAATCCGGCAGGGCTGCCGCGCGTGGCGGATCTACGACTTTTAACTGCACAGTGTCGCGCGCATGGCACTTACCCAGCTGGGCATGTATCTCGTAATGTTGTTGGGGCGGTTGTGGTAAGATGGCCGCCTGTAAGGCGTTGCCTACCACGGCGTTGCTGCCCAGCTCCGTCCAGGTATAACCATAAGCTCCGTCGGAAGTGGCATGTAGCTTCACTTCGTCCCCCGTGCAAACAGTGCTGTCACTCATGGCATTCACGTGTATTTCCTCTCTAACATCAATGGCTACACGCTTTTCAGAAGTGCATTGTTCCTGGTCTGTGAAATACACGGTATAAGCCGTATCTACCAACGGGTACACCGTTGGCGTGGCTGTATTTTCATCGAAGATCCGGTAGCTGGCAGGCTGCCAGGTGAAGGTGCCGGGCACATCGCTGGAAGCGGAAAGCTTCAGGGAATCCTTGATACAGATCACGGTATCTGCCGTGGTGTACAGCGGCGGATGATCGTACACGGATAACTGCGTGGTGTCAAACTGCTCGCAGCCAAAGCTGGTGCGGGCATACATGATCACCTGGTAAGTGCCGGTTTTGGTATAGGTGAACTGCGGGTTGGGGAGGTTGGAGGTGTCCGCTGCCACACCGGTGCCGAAGTCCCATTTATAATAAGCCATGGTACCCATATCCGTTCTGCTCCTGTCCGTGAATTGCACCGGTTTATCCACACATCTGCCGGCAGTGGTAAAATCGGTATTAAAGACCGGGAAGACATATACTTTGGCCGTAGCGCTGTCCCCGCAATTGCTGTTTTTATCTACATACAACTTAACGGTATAAATCCCCGGAGTGGTATAGGTATGGGGCAGGGGGGCCGGATCATCGGTGTCAAGGGTAGCGCCATCTCCAAAGTCCCAGTGATAGGGCTTACCGAGGGTACTGTTATTGAGGAAGGTCACCGTCATGCTGCGGCATTCCGCATATTTTTCCGGCATGGCTGCCACCACCTGTTTGACGCAGGTAGTCACATTGATGTGGAAATCTTTTCTGAGGGTGCCTACCAGTTTACCATTGCGTCTTTCTTCCACGCAAACGGTTACTACATATTTTCCCGGGTCGGGCGCGATACCGCTGATGATACCGGTTTTAGCATCGATCGTCACGTTCGGGCCCAGGGGGGAGCTGCCGGAGTAGGGCGGAACATAACTGACATAGCTATATGGCGGCGCCACGGCTGGATCGGGGATGCCGGTATTATTCGTTGCCCGGCCGCCTTTATAGGCGGAGCAGAAGGAGTAGGTCAGTTCATCATTATCCTGATCGCTGGCGGAAAAATCATAGGTGAATTTTTTTCCTGCGCATACGAGGGTAGCTTCTTCCTTATTGAATTGCGGGCTGGAGTTTTCGGGGATACCGTTTGTTCTTCCGGGCAGTTCTGTAAAGTAAGTAGCGCCGGTGCCCTGGTTGCCGGCGGGGCCGTTCATATTTTCCGCCACGATATTGACCATGAAGTTATCCCGGCAGCAGCTCTGGAAGGCCACCGTATAGCCGAGGTCGTTAGGAGCTACCGTGATGTTGGTGGTATAATAAGCCACCTGGAAGCACACGCGTGGCGGGTTTACGATACAGGGGTCTACCTGCGCCAGTTCCTTTTGTTCAAAGGAGGAGCGGCCTACTGAAATGGTGCTGACGGCCACGCCGGTATTGGGCGGGTCGTTATTGAAAACAGTCAGGTACACGGAAGGAGGCATTTCGGCAATATTCTGCCCGCTCTCACAGGTGCGGTACAGGCGCATGGTTACACGATAAGTATATTTTCCATCGGTTTCCTGTCGCAGGAAAGTGTAATACACTTGCCCTCCTATGATATGTTTGGCGTGCACGGCGAGCGTGCCCATCATACATATGAGGATGAACAGTAGTTTTTTCACAACCAGAAAAGTGTTTGTCTGCCTTTGTTTTACAGCTGGCAGAATGAAATAAATTGTTTCAGTAAATGATTACTGGCTTCAATTTTTTCCCACATTCCCATGTGTCCTACCTCTTCAAAAATGAAAACGTTGCTGGTTTTTGGCAGCATCACCTGTTGTATTACGCTGGCAGGCGCTACGGCGTTATCATCTTTCCCTATCACAAACAGCACAGGCGTTGTAACGGAAGTCAGTAATCCGGTTAGATCGGGTCGTTGCATCATTGCATTGGTATAGGCAATGAGTGATTCGTCGGGACATTGTACGCACATGTCGATACAAGCCTCCACCAGTTCGGGCTTTTTAGTTTTGGTTGCCGGGCTAAACAGATTAGGGATCGTTTGCCGGGTAAATAGTTCGCCACCATGTTGCTGGATAAAGGCCATGGATTTTCTACGTGTATCCTTTTTCTCTTCCGTATCGGCGGCTGCCGTGGAGTGAAAAAGGCCGAGTCCTTTGATTACTTCCGGGTGTTGCTGCAGCAGCGCGAGCGCTACATAGCCTCCCATGGAGTGACCGATTACTACCGCTTCTTTTATATTTTCTGCTAACAGTATGGAATATACGTAGTCTGCCATGGCGGCAATGGTAAGCCCCTCTGTAAGTTGCGATTTTCCTGTACCGGGAAGGTTGGGCAGTATCAACCGGCAATCCCCGCTAAGGGCTTCCTGTTGTGGTTTCCACACTTCGTTGTTCTCTGAAAATCCGTGAATGAGTACTACCGCCGGGCCCTGTCCAATGTCCTGATAGGTGCCATTTCCATTATTGATTGTTTTCCACATTGCTGATACCTGGAATAAACCGTGAAAAAATAGCATGTATCAGTAACAAGATACAAAATATTATCGCTCCCTTCGAAATAAGATCTCCATATTTTACGTAGAACGTAGTATCGTACCGCGGTGTTACAGGCGCTTTAAAAACAGCCGGTTCCCAATAGGGCTGCGGTTGATAGATGTTGCCATATGGGTCCACCACTGCGGAAATACCGGTATTGGCGCTGCGGGCAATCCACTTCCTCGTTTCAATGGCGCGCAGGCGGGCGTATTGCATATGCTGCCGGTGCCCGTCCGTATTGCCCCACCAGCCATCGTTGGTGATGATAACCAGCATGTTGGCGCCGGCCCTTGCACGGTTGGCTACATAGTTACTGAAAACGGATTCGTAACAGATGGTAGGAAAAACGTTTATGTTATGCGCTGGGTCTGTCAGCATTTCACTGGCAGGCGTGCGGCCGTAGCTGCCGGTGATGCCGCCCATGTCCAGCGCGAGTTTTTTCATGAAGTTGAGGTAACGCACGTAGGGCACCAGCTCTACGCCGGGCACCAGCTCGTATTTATGGTATATCTGGATGGCGTTGGAGGTATCTATTTGCAGGGCGCTGTTGAAGGCGTCCCAGTGGGTGCCGTCTTCCATGGCGCGGCTCCCTTCCGCCGCTTCATCCGGCTGCCGGTATTGCTTCAGCGTAACGGCGCCGCTGATGATCTTAGCCTGCGGATGCTTCCGGAGGAATTCGCGGATGGCGGTGATTTCCGGCGTATAGTTCAGTTGCTCTTCCCAGCCGCCCTGCGGAAACAGCGCAGTTTCCGGCCAGATGATATAACGGGTATTGCTATCCGTTTTTTCCCCGGAGAGGCGGAGCAGTTTTTCTACCTGCTGCATGGAATTGCCGCCGGCGAACTTCTCGTCGTACGGGTCGATATTGGGCTGGACGACCACCACGTTGATTTGTTTGGACGGGTCATCCGCCACGGGATGGATGAACAGGTTGGCCAGCAGCGGCAGCAATACCACCAGCGCCGGCTTCCAAATCTCATTTTTCCCTATTTCACTGACCGATAAATCGTGTATCCGTGCCCGTTTCCATGCCGCATAAATAAGGATATTGGTCAGCAGTACCCATACGGTACCGCCGCTGGCGCCGGTGATTTCATACCACTGCACCCAGCCGGGATGCATGGCAAACGCGTTGCCCAGTACCAGCCACGGCCAGCTCAGTTCCCAGGTTTGGTGGATGTATTCAAATGTGAGCCAGTACACGATGAGGGCAAAAAAGCTGGTGGTAGCGGAGAGCCTGCGCCGGCTGTTCTTGTACATCAGCCAGGGGATCGTCATCAGGAAGGCGTTGAAGCTGTTGGCAAATACGCCGCTGACAGGTACGGGGGTATTGCCCACCCACCAGGTGCTGCCTGCGTTCCAGATAAGGAAGGCGAGGAATATCAGCCCGAAGTAAGCGCCCCGGTGCTTTACTTTTTCTGTAATGTAAAACAGGGGGGTAAGGGCGATAAATATCAGCGGGGTAAACGGCATGGTGGGCCAGGAAAGCCAGAGCAGCAATCCGCTTACGATACTTAATATGACGATACGCAGGTTCATATGCGAGTTCAGGGAATAGACGGCAACGAAGATAAGTGGGGAATGGTACAAAACAAAAGGCAGGCGGCGATTATAACAGGATATTAATTAATTGCCCCGCTGGCCTGTCCTGAAAGCAAAACACCGCAGTTCCCCCTTGCGGTACGAACTGCGGCGCCTTATTATTTAACTGCTTTACGCTTATCTGCTGTAGTTAGGTGCTTCCTTGGTGATCACCACATCATGCGGGTGGTTTTCTTTAACAGTGGCAGCGGTGATTTTCACGAACTGCGCTCCCTGTAAAGCTTTCACATCTTTGGAACCGGTGAGGCCCATACCTGCACGAAGCCCGCCAACAAACTGCTGGATTACTTCGGAGAGGTAGCCTTTATACGGTACGCGACCTACGATACCTTCCGGTACCAGTTTCTTGATATCGTCTTCATCCTGGAAGTAACGGTCTTTACTGCCTTCCTGCATGGCTTCGATGGAACCCATACCACGGTAGGATTTGAACTTACGGCCTTCGTAGATGATGGTTTCCCCGGGGGATTCTTCCACACCGGCGAAGATAGAACCGGCCATGATGCAGGATGCGCCGGCAGCGAGGGCTTTCACCATATCGCCGGTATAGCGGATACCGCCATCGGCAATAACGGGGATGCCTTGTTTTTTGAGCGCATCAGCGGCGTCCATTACAGCGCTCAGCTGAGGGAAACCGGCTCCGGTTACGATACGGGTAGTGCAGATGGAACCGGGTCCAACGCCTACTTTGACCGCATCGGCGCCAGCGGCAGCGAGCGCGAGTGCGCCTTCCGCAGTGGCTACGTTACCGGCGATCACCTGTAATTTAGGGAATGCTTTTTTCAGTTTTTTCAGGGTGTTGATCACTGCGATGGAGTGGCCATGAGAGCTGTCGAGGCAAACCACGTCCACGCCTACATTGATCAGTGCCTGCGCGCGATCCAGCACATCAGGCGTAATGCCCAGCGCGGCGCCTACCAGTAAGCGGCCGAATTCGTCCTTCACTGCGTTGGGATAGCTGGTCAGCTGGAGGATATCACGATAGGTGATGAGGCCTACCAGTTTACCCTGCTTATTTACCACAGGCAGTTTTTCAATCTTGTATTGCTGGAGGATTTTTTCCGCCTTTTTCAGGTCGGTACCTTCAGGAGCGGTGATCAGCTTTTCGCTGGTCATCACTTCCTTCACGAGGCGTTTTTTATTTTTCTCGAAACGCAGGTCCCTGTTGGTCAGAATGCCAATCAGCTTGCTGGCGTCGTCAACGATTGGAATACCACCAATGCCGTTGTCTTTCATGAGCTTCAGCGCCTGGCCGATAGTGGCGTCCGGCTGTAAGGTAACGGGGTCCATAATCAGACCGCTTTCGCTACGCTTCACACGGCGTACCATTTCCGCCTGTCTTTCAATGCTCATGTTTTTGTGGAGAATACCTATTCCACCCTCTCTCGCCAGGGCGATAGCCAGGTTGGCTTCCGTAACAGTATCCATAGCGGCAGATACCATCGGTAAATTGAGCCGTATGTTCTTTGTTAATTGCGTAGAGATATTTACATCTTTCGGATGAACTTCAGAGTAGGCCGGAACGAGGAGTACATCATCAAATGTCAGTCCGTCAGCTACAAATTTGGGTTTAGATTTTCCCGCAGGCATGATGCAACTATTTGTCAGTTAAAAAATAATTGCACGCAAATGTACACCTATTTGCGCAATAAATAAAATTTCACTGTTAAGCGGTTGTGAATTCCCCATTCCTGACGCTCATATGACAGGTTCATAGATTTGCCCCGGCAAACACCTCACCAGGCATTGCATTTCCAGGTTAAATACGGCTACGGCTATCTGACTGCCGCTTAGGCGGCTAAGTACATATATATCTTCGAGATGCAACTGCTTATTCTGCTGAAAGAGCTGCATGATGGTCCGTTCTTCCGGGGATAACTCCACGAACAGTGATGGCTGCCGGCCCGCGACGGGGCTTACGGAGGTCCGTTCCCAGCCCATGGCGTTCATAACGTCCGCAGCGCAGGTGATAAGGACGGCCTTGTTTTTCCGGATCAGCTCATGGCAGCCGGCGGAATACCATTCGCCCGCCCGGCCGGGGAAGCAGAATACATCCCGGTTATAGGCGCCGGCCATGGCTGCCGTGATGAGGGAGCCGCCTTTCATCCCGCTCTCTATCACTATTGTGGCATCTGCCAGGCCAGCTACAATCCTGTTTCGCCGGGGGAAGTGCTGCTTATCCGGCGGGGTATGGCGGGGATATTCGGTCAGCAGTCCGCCGCATTGCTCCATGCTGGCGGCTATGTGGCTGTGCGCCGCAGGATACATGCGATCCAGCCCGTGGGCCAGCACCCCGATGGTAGGGGCTTTGGCCGCCACGGCGGTGGCATGCGCCAGGACGTCCACCCCGTAGGCGAGGCCGCTGACAATGGTAACGCCATTACTGCATAATTCTTTTACCAGCTGCTCGCAGATCCGGATGCCATAGGCGGATGGCTGCCTGGTGCCTACTATACTCACCATCCGGCCGGCATTGAGAGAGGCGTTGCCCCTGAAATACAGCAGGGCAGGGGCATCCAGACAGGTGCGCAGCCGCCCCGGGTACTTTTCATCTCCATAAAAAATTACCTGGATATTATTTTCCTCAATGAACCGGAGTTCCTGCTCTACCTCCCGGAAGTCCGTAAAGTCCTTGATGGCGGCGGCTCTTGCGCTGCCTACCTGCTCTATCCGTTCCAGTTCGTGGCGGCGGGCCTGAAAAATAGCGGTAGCGGTGGGGAAGTGATCCAGCAGCTTCCTGATGGTAACGTCTCCAATCATAGGAACCTGCGTTAATGCAATCTGGTACATTAATTCGGAGGGCATAACAAACAATTTTAGTCTTTTAAATTACAATTATTCCCCTTTAGTTTTTTCTTGCACAGGTGATTTATTTTTGCAGCAACCAATTTATATTTTATGAAGATGATAAGGCTTTTGGGAGTAGTATTGCTGGCGGCGCTGGCAGCCTGTAAAACGGGGCAGCCAGCCGTTGGCCACGCGCCTGCCAATACCGCGCTGGTTCCCCAGGGAGCCGCCTGGGCGGCATTGTGGCAGCAACAGTCAGGGGAGTACAAGGCATTATGCCTGCAAGCCTACCAGCTGGCAGCGCTGCGACTGGATCAGTACCTTGCCCAAAGCCACGGGAAGCCCCTGGCAGTGGTAACGGATATTGATGAAACCGTGCTGGACAACAGCCCTTATACCGTGCACCAGGCATTGAATAAAAAAGGATACGATGAAAAAAGCTGGGCGGAATGGACGGCCAAAGCCGCCGCAGATACGGTTCCCGGAGCGCCTGCCTTCTTTAAATACGCCGCCTCCAGGGGCGTGCAGGTATTTTATATCACCAACCGGCTGGAATCGGAGCGGGCAGCTACCCTCCTCAACCTGCAGCGCTTCGGCTTCCCTTATACGGACGATCAGCATCTGTTACTGAAAACGACTACTTCCGGCAAGGAGCCCCGCCGCCAGCAGGTATTGCAGCAGTATGATATCGTGATGTTGTTTGGGGATAACCTGAGCGACTTCTCCGCTATTTTTGACAAGCAGCCAACTACAGCCAGGAACGCCGCTGCGCTGCATGCCGCCGCTGATTTCGGCTCCAGGTTTATAGTATTGCCGAACCCAATGTATGGGGACTGGGAAGGAGCATTGTATGATTTTCAGTACAAATTAAGCGAGCGGCAGAAGGATTCTGTTATGCTGTCCAAATTGAGGAACTACTAATCAGCGCGCAGCTGTATCTTTCTCCCCCCCAAAAAAAAATATTATACCAGGGTCCGTGCTATAGCACGGACCCTGGCTTTTTACCCGGACTGCATACACGCTGAAAGTTTTTATATGCTTATCTGATTGATACGGGAGAAGTTATGGCGAAATCGCCGGGAATGTTGAAAAAAAATTGCCCGGCGGGGTGTCCACCGGGGCGGTCAAATCCGTCTTTATACCGGTGATGGACGATTGTGCGTGTAAAGCGTGACGAAACTACGGCTATTACTGGGTTTTTCGGGCTTTTGGTAGGATTTAAAAAAGCATTGTCTTATCTTGTTACCTAATTAGTGTTTGTACAGGTAAAATGAACAATTGAATTGTCAACCAAGATAGTACCGGAGGAAAAAGAGTTATTACAGCAAGCTGCTGAAGGAAACAGGGAGGCATATGGAAAATTGTATGCCCGGTATTACGATTCCCTATATCATTCCCTTTCCTTTCTGGTAAAATCAGAAACTGAGGCAGAAGAGTTAATACAGGATGCTTTTGTGAAAGCCTGGATCAGCCGTGAAACGCTGATGCTGGTCAGATCTTTTGGCGACTACATTTTTACGGTGGCCAAAAATCTCCGTATTGATAAATTACGGAGCAGGAATACCCGGGCCACTGCCGAACTTACCTGGCAGGAACACCGGCCGGAATCCGAACCCTTGTCAGACGATCTCTATCTGTATAAACAATATTATGAAACCGCCTGGGCTGCCGTGCAACAGCTCCATGGAAAAAAGAAATCCATCTTCCTGCTACGTACCCAGGAAGGCCTTACCTTACAGGAGATTGCCCAACGCGAGGGCATCAGCAGATCAGCTGTGAAGAAACACCTATATACTGCGCTGGAACAAATGAAATCCGCACTGGTCAAACACGGTGAATGGGTTTCGTTAGTGATGCTGTTCATCTGCCAATTCTGTCCGTGAAAATTTTTTTTTGAAAAAGGTGTCCACTTCCTTTTTTACTTACGTCTATCTATTAACAGCATATGAACAAACAAGAAGTAATTGAACTGCTCAGGAAATACGACGCAGGGACTATCTCTGAGCAGGAGCGGCATTCCATGGAACGGTGGTGTAACGGCGCCACGCTTGGCGCATTTGAAGAAATGCTCCGGGAGGCGTTTCCTGACCGCTCATTTCCGGAAGGACAGTTACTTCAACGCAGGCGGCTGGCATTGGAAGCAGGTTTAACAGTAGTTGAGGAGAGAGATAGCGTTCCTGTGGCGCCATTTTATCGCCGCCGGTGGGCCGCAGCCGCGGCAGCCATATGCCTGGTAGCCGGCGCCGCCTGGTGGTATCATGCCTCCAGACCTGTGGCCGTGACGGACGATTTCCAGGCAGCGGCAAAAATACAGCCCGGTCATCATGGGGCTTTGCTCACGCTCGCCAACGGCGAACAGTTGCAGCTTGATAGCCTGGGCAACG
The DNA here is from genome assembly GCA_001870995.2 of Chitinophaga sp. CB10. Classification (GTDB taxonomy): domain Bacteria; phylum Bacteroidota; class Bacteroidia; order Chitinophagales; family Chitinophagaceae; genus Chitinophaga. The sequence continues at coordinate 223,716 of MLAV02000002.1, read as the reverse complement.
GCGTGATCACCACGCAGCAGGGTACCAACCTGCTCATAGATGCCGGAAAACTGAAATATGACGTGCAGCAACAAGGCAATGAAAAGATTGCCTGGAATACTATCACTACGCCGAGGTCCAGGCAGTTTACGCTGATCCTGCCGGATGGTTCCATGCTTTGGATGAATGCCGCCAGCGCGGTGAAGTTCCCCGTGAGCTTTGCCGGCAAAGAACGCAGGATCGAAGTAAGCGGAGAGGTGTACGTAGAAGTAGCGCAGCAACCGAATCAACCATTTTATGTTTCCCTCCCTAACAATACCACTGTAGAAGTGCTGGGCACCAGCTTTAATATAAGTGCTTATAACGACGATAATAATATAGCCGCCACTCTGATAACAGGGGCCATCAACGTAGCAACAACTGGTCACAAGATACAACTGAAACCCGGGCAACAGGCCCTGGTAAATGAAAATAGCAACCAAATATCAATCAACACAAATCCGGACCTTACGAAAGTAATGGCCTGGAAAAACCGACTATTCAATTTTGAGGGCGCCAATATCAAAGATGTAATGAAACAAATATCCAGGTGGTATGATATCGAAGTGGTGTACGAGGGCACGCCCCCGGAAATCGACTTCGGTGGAAAACTGAGCATGGATATGAGTCTGGATGGAATTTTACATGCGTTGAAAGACGCGGAAGTCCATTTTAAGATGAATGATCGCCAACTGACAATAATGCAATAGCAGGCTGAACGCTGTTGCGGCACTTATGAGATTAAGTAACTGAAACTAAAAGGAAAGGACAGTAAAACAGAAAGCTAAGAACTAACATAACTGGTGAACGCTGAGCAATGATCTACCGGAGTGGTCCGGTCTGGGGATGGCTTGCCTTTGCCCAAAAACCAACCAACCAATTTGGAACAAAAAAGCCGGAAGAGAATTCGACCCTCGCTTCCGGCATAGGTTCCAATTGGAAAATCGTCGTACACAACAAAATTTTAAAATCAAAACCCAACCAAAATTATGCAAAAATCTGCAAACCGTTTTACGGTTATGTGGCCGGGATCTACGCGCTGGCTACGCCAGAACGGCGCTCTTAAACATTACTTGTTGGTTATGAAGCTAACCGCTTTCTTAATGTGCTTTACGCTGATGCATGTATATGCCAGTACCTTTTCGCAATCAGTGACAATGTCAGCCAACGGAGCTGGGTTAAAGACCATCTTCTCTGAAATTGAAAGACAGACCGGATATGTGGTATTTTACAACAAAGCCTTGCTGGCCAATACCGGCAAGGTGACCGTACATGCTAATAATACCCCGCTCAAAGCGTTCCTGGACGAAATTTTTGCGAATCAACCATTGAAATATCGTATTGACGGGTCGAACATCGTGCTGACCCGCAAGCCGGCCGGCGCTGAAAACGCTGCCACTCCCGCCTGGGCTGTGCCCATTCCGGTAATTGTCCGTGGTAAGATCACCGACGCCTCCGGCAACGCGCTGCCGGGCGCTACGGTGTATGTCAAGGACCATAAGGACCGGTTTGCCGTGGCAGACGCCAAAGGAAACTATTCCCTCAAATGCTTTGAAGGGGATGTACTCGTGTTTTCCTACATCGGTTATAAGGCCACCGAAGTGAAAGTAGCCAACAACTATAACATCAATGTATCCCTGCAGGATGACCAGAAGAATATCAAGGACGTGGTGATCACCGGTATGATGGTACGTAAAAAGGAAAGTTTCACCGGGGCTACCTCTTCCTTCACCGGGGAGCAGCTGAAGACGGTGAATAACCAGAATATCGTTTCCAGCCTTAAACTGCTGGATCCTTCCTTTGTTCAGATTGAAAACAACCTGGCGGGCTCCAACCCGAACGTGCTGCCTACCATTGAATTGCGCGGTCAAACCAGTATCACCAGCTCCGGCCTCCGGGACCAGTTTTCCAACGATCCTAACCAGCCGCTGTTTATCCTCAATGGTTTTGAAACCACGCTGCAAACCATCGTGGACCTCGATATCAACCTGATTGCTTCCGTGACAATCCTGAAAGATGCCGCCTCCACGGCCATCTACGGTTCCAGGGCTTCCAACGGGGTGATTGTGGTGGAAACCAAAAAACCGGTTCCCGGCAAGCTGCGCGTGAGCTACACGGCCGACCTCCGGGCAGAGCTGCCGGATCTCTCTTCCTATAACATGATGAACGCCAGCGAAAAACTGCAGTTTGAAAAGCTCGCCGGCGCCTACGACGAAATGTCCAGCAACCCGCAATACCAGGTGTATTTGGATACGATTTACAATGCGCACCTGCGCAATGTGCTGCGCGGCGTAAATACCTATTGGCTCAATAAACCGCTGCAAACCGGTATTACCCAGCGTCATGCGGTGAATGCTTCCGGCGGGGATAATACTTTCCAATACGAAGTAGGATTTAACTACCGTGCGAACTCCGCTACCATGATAGGTTCCAAGCATAATGACTGGGGCGTAACGCTGAACCTGTTCTATAACAGCAAAAAGGTAAGGATAGGTAACATGGCGTATGTGAGCGGCAATAACACCGCCAACTCCCCGTATGGCAGCTTCTCTACCTGGGCAAATGCCAATCCTTATTACGAAATCCCGTCGGATCACTCACAGCCTTACCTGGAGCAGATCCGCACCGGTTACAGCCCGATGAACAGGAATATTATCAACCCTTATTATAACGCGGGAGTAGGCAGCTATGATAAAGGTAACGGCTATACGATCACAGATAACTTCCAGGTGAATATCGATGTGAATAAAAACTTCCGGATACAGGGTAACGGGCAGATACAAAAAGGGATGACTGAATCATCCGTATTTGTATCTGCGTTGAATACGCAGTACCTTACCCAGTCTGATCCGGCATTGAGAGGCTCCTATAACTTTTCCCGACTGTCGCCATTCTCTTATAATGCAAACGTGAGCGCTACGTACAGCAAGCTGTTTGCAGAACGTCATTCCCTGACCGCCTATGCACGCGCCGAAGCCGCTGAAAGCAGGAACAGCGCCAATGGCTACAAAGCGATAGGCTTCCCTAATATCAGCAATGGTAACCCGGCATTTGCCTATGGTTACGAACAAAGCGGTGTTCCTAACGTTGCCAACTCTGTTACGAGAAGAAATTCCTTTATCGGTTCTGTGAACTACTCCTACGATGGCCGGTACAACGTGGACCTGAATGCCAGCTTCGACGGTTCTACGGCGTTTGGTTCCAATAAACGTTATCAGCCTTACTATTCTGTAGGCGGTAGCTGGAACCTGCACCGGGAGCGCTTTATCAAAGCACTGGGAATATTCGATAACCTGCGCTTGCGCGGAAACATCGGTTTGACCGGTAACCAGAACTTCGGTAACGTAAGTGAGTCGGTGTACAAATACTATTCTTCCATTAATGGATTTGGGCAGGGCGTGTACCTCAGCGCGTTGGGCGCTCCTGACCTGAAATGGCAAAACACCCTGCAAACCAGCTTTGGTATTGATGCGGACTTGCTGAAGAGCCGCGTGAAATTACAGATCAACGGTTACCGCAAGCTCACTGATCCGCTGGTGGTGGCTATTACCCTGCCTTCTTCCACCGGTTTGAGCGACTATCCGTTTAACGCGGGTACCTCTGTGGTGAACGGTTGGGAATTCATGGCAACCGTTTATCCTATCTTCAAGAAGGATGTGGTATGGTCCGTTGGTATTACCGGCGCATTACTCAAACAGCATTATAAAAATTTCAACAATAAGCTGGCGGGTTTAAATAAGGAATTGCAAAACAGTAACTCCCTGACCAGGTATAAGGATGGTTACAGCTCTTACGACCTCTGGGCTGTTGTTTCGCAGGGCATTGATCCGGCTACCGGCAGAGAAGTCTTTTTGCGCAAAGACGGTCAGCAGACCTTCGTGTATGACGCTACCGACCAGGTGCGGGTAGGTACCACCAACCCCAAAGCCCAGGGCGCGTTCAACTCTGCCCTGAGTTACTACGGCATACGTGCCAGCGTGTACTTCAGCTATATCTACAGCAGGGATCAATTCAATACCGTATTATACAATAAAGTGGAAAACATCACTTATGCGCAATTATCCAACAACCAGGACAGACGCGCGCTGTACGACCGGTGGAAGCAACCGGGAGATGTGGTGCCTTTCAAGTCCATCGCTGACAGCAGGTCTACGCCAATGTCTTCCCGCTTTGTTCAGAATGAAAGTACCATCTCATTGTCTTCCCTTAACATAGGTTATGAGTTCAGGGACAAGAGGTGGTTAAACGCAGCTAATCTAGCCTCTTTGAATATCAGCGCATTTACCAATGACTTGTTCTATATCTCTACCGTAAAAAGAGAAAGAGGAATTGATTATCCATTTGCAAAGTCTGTATCGCTCTCTGTCAGAGCTACTTTCAAATAAGTTGTAAAAAATTGATAGCATGAAAATTTACATATATACGCTGGCGTTGGCAACACTGGGTTTTACCGGTTGCAAAAAGTGGATGGACGTAAAACCGGAAGATAAATTCCTGGAGGAACAATTGTACTCTTCCCGGCAGGGATTTGAAACCAGTATCAATGGTTTCTACCTTGGCAACAATGATGTAAACCTGTATGGCAGTACGCTTACCATGACTACCATGGACATCCTGGCGCAGTTGTACAGCGCCTCCTTTGATTCCAAGAACCCCAACTACCCGATGCAGTCGTACAAATACAGCGACGACCTGGCTAAAGGGTTGATCGACCGGATCTGGACGAAGATGTATGTGAACATCGCAGGGGTGAATAACTTCCTTGCTGCGGTAGACAAATACGGGAGCGTAATGGATTCTTCCGCCAGGAGCATGTACCGGGGCGAGGCGCTGGGGCTCCGCGCTTTTTATTACCTGGACCTGGTGCGTATGTTTACGCCTGCCTATACGCAGGATTCCACTGTGCAGCTGTTGCCTTATTACACCAAGGTAGGAAACGATATATCGCCGTTTTACCCGACCAACCAGGTGATGCAGTTTATCCTGGACGATTTGACCAAAGCAGAGCAATTGCTCCTTGCAGCGGACCCGGCTGCCAAACAGGCAAGGGTGAGCGCCTTATCTACCGCGAGGGAGCGTACTACCCGCAACTACCGCATGAATTACTACGCCGTAAAAGCGCTGAAGGCAAGGGCTTATATGTGGATGGGCAACAAGCCTGCCGCTTTGGCCGCTGCCAAAGCCGTGATGGCGGATCAGAGCAAGTTCCCGTGGACGAATACGGACGACCTGAAATCGCCTGAATACAGCAACAAGATTTTTGCTACGGAAATGATCATGGGGACGGAATACATCCGGCTGCTGGATATATTCAATAACAACTTCATCTCCACGCTGGATGGTACCGTCCTGCTGGCGCCGGAAAGCACTGGCGCATTTATTAACCAGACTGTTTTCGAAGGTATATCCGCTGACTACAGGTACCAGTATAACTGGAAGATCGTAGCAAAGGCGTACCCGACGTTTGTAAAATACCAGGATACGAATAACAGCGGTTATGCTTCCAACAGAACGGTGCCTTTGATCCGCATGAGCGAGATGTATCTCATTGCAGCGGAGTGCGAGCCGGACCTTGCCACCGCCAAATCCTACCTGAATGAGATACGCGTAAAACGGAACTTCGGGGCCCTGTCGGATAACGCGACCAGCGTGGAGCTGACGACCGCTATCCTGAAAGAATACAGAAGGGAATTCATCGGCGAAGGGCAGCTGTTCTATTTCTATAAGCGAACCAAAGCCACTTCCATCATCGCTGGTAATACCAACAAGGCGCTTACCATGAGCAGTGCGAACTACACCTTCCCGATTCCATTATCAGAAACCACTCCAAGATAATTACAGATAAAAACTGCTACTATGAAGAAAGTAATTTTATCTATACTGATATTAACAGGCTTCCTTGCCTGCAAGAAGGAAGAAATAGCTGTGTATAGTAATGAGGCAACAGGCGCCAGTATTTATTTTCCAAGGCAGGAAGTGGATTCCACGGGGGATATATACTTCTCCTTTGGTTATATCAAATCCACCATCACCGATACGGCGGTGAGCATCCTGATACGCACCCTGGGTGCGCCAACGCCATACGACAGGCCTTATAACCTGAAGATCATGGATAGCAGCACCGCTACGCCTGATATGTACACGATCGCCAATAAAACGCTGGCTATCCCGGCGGGTAAAACGGCGGATACGCTGATCATTAAGCTGCACCGTGTACCGGCTTTGCAGAAGAAAAGCTACATGCTCAACCTGGAACTGCACGCCAACGAGCATTTCAATGAAAACTATTACGAGAATATATTAACGCCCGGCAGCACCAAACCTAAACGCTACTATACCCGCATGCGGGTGAGTATCGATGATATTGCCGGCCCGCCGGACTGGTGGCGCCAGGGCAACGCCGCCTATTCCTTTGCCAACGGTTATTTCGGCGCGTTCAGTACGCTCAAGTTCCAGTTGCTGCTTACTTATTACAATGTGGATCCGCTGGAACTGACAGCGCCTAACTGGCCGATGCAGGAAGGTAATATCTATCGCATTATTGCCTGGGCAGGCGGCTTAAAAGCTTACCTCGCCGCTATGCAGGCGCAGGGCACTCCAATTTTGGAGGCGGATGGAACCCCCATGAAAATGGGAGTGAATGCCCAATAATTATTCACCATTTTTACACGGCTTAATATGTATCGTTCTATAAAAATAGTTGCTTTCTTAGCAGTGTCGGCCATCGCAATTTTATCCGGTTGCAGAAAGGACCTGGGAAATTATTCTTACAACGAAATCAATAACGGCAGCATCAGTGGTATTGACTCTGCTTATTCCGTCCGCCAGGGCGCACAGTTGAAAATTAATCCTGTGCTGGAATTCACCATGGAGAAGGATACCTCCAAATATACCTATGAGTGGTTTAGCCTGGATGGCCTGGCCAATCCTATTATCCGCAGAACGATGGCCAGGACGCTTAACCTGGACTGGACCGTTTCCCTGCCGGCGAAGGACAATGCCTACAAAGTATATTTCAAGGTAACGGAAAAGAGTACGGGCCAAAGCTGGAACACTTATACCATGCTGAAGGTATCCACCAACATTGCAGATGGCTGGGCTATCCTCAACGAAGTGAACGGTGCTGCGCGATTGGATTATTTGAACTACCTGCCTGCCACGGATTCTTTTGAGTACTATAAAGACATCCTGGCTACCCAGCAGTCCATAGTGCTGAAAGGGAAGCCGGTTAGTGTTTCCTTCTGGTACAGGAGAAATGCGTTTACGGCGGCGTACACAAAAACGCTGGCCGTAAGTACGGATAATACGACTACGCTGTTCAACACCACGAACAACAAGTTTTCTGATTATACGGACATCTCCAAGAACGTAGCTACCTATAACCCGCCACCTTATTACAGCCTGAGCTTTCAGACAGATGGCAAGGTGGATTACATCGCTTTCATGTACGATAACCTGGGTAACCTGAGTTTCGAAAATGCGACAAGCGGGTATCCGTTTGGCAACCGTATCAACCGCACATCAGACCTTGCGCCGTTCAATATTTCCAAATGGATTGCCACGGAAACACAACAGGTGCCTAACTATGAGCTGATGTATGATACGGATCACAAACGGTTTATGGAGCACAGGGGTACCAATTCCTACAGTACCATTGCCGCCAATACCAATGCCGGACAGGGTGGCACGCCACTGTTTGATCCGGCGAATATGGGAATGGAGCTGATGTACATGACTTATACGCAAGCGATAGACGGCCGTATCTATGCAGTGTTTAAAGATAATAGCGGCGCGGTTTACCTCGCCAGGATCAAGGCGGCCTACACCACCTTTATTCCTTTATCGTTCGATAAGATTTCTGATTATGCGCCGAACATTGCCAGTGCAACCAACTTTGCGGTGGATCCATCGGAAGGCTACCTGTTCTATACCATCGGTTCAAAAGTGTACCGCTATACGCCGGACAGGAAGACGAATGTAATGGTGGCTGATTACGGCGATAAGACTATTACGGTATTCAAATTCCAGCGTGTGGTGTACGGCCTTTCCAACGCCCGTTACAAAACCTATGGCTCCAAGTTAATGGTTTGCTCTTATGATGCAGCATCGCCTGCAGGTTCCGGTAAAATGGACCTTTATAACGTGCCTAACCTGGATGGAAATGTAACGCTGTATAAATCTTATACAGGCTTTGATAAAATAGTGAGCGTGACCTATCGAGAGTAATAAACTATCCCTACAACCCATCAAAACCGGAACCGCATTTATTGGGTTCCGGTTTTTTATTTTGATTATAAACTGAGTACGGTAAATACGGTTCTCCTGTTGGCCGCTCTGCCGGCTTCCGTATCATTGCTTTCCACCGGTTGCGTTTCGCCGAAGCCTTTGCTGCTGAGCCTTTCCGCTGCTACGCCGTGTTGTACGAGGTATTTTACGACGGACTTCGCCCTGTTTTCGGAGAGCAACTGGTTGTCCTTATCGCTACCTACATTATCCGTATGTCCGGCAATGAGGATCTTCATGCCGGGGTTATCGTTCATGAGTCGCACCAGCTTGTCCAGTTCCAGTTGTGAAGCGGGCTTCAGCTCATGCTGCTTGCTGTCGAAAAAGATGTTATGCAACACTATACTGGCATTGACGGCAATAGGTTGCAGGGGGATATTCTTTTCAAAGGGTTGACCGGGGTTATGTTCTTTTAAGGAGAAATTATCCGAATAAAAGAGGTAACCTTTTTTATTCACGTGGAAGGCGTAATCCCGCCCTACCGGCAGCGGGGCCAGGAAGTTGCCGGCAGCGTCCGTAGTGAGGCGCGCCACGGGGGTGGATCCTTGCAGGTCGATCACGTCTACCGCGGCCTGCAGGCGTTCGTGGCTGGTACTGTCGTACACAAAGCCTTTTACATACAGCGTTTGCAGCGGTCTTGCTTCGGGGTATAACTCAAAGCTGTAGATATCGAGCGTGCCTTTCCCATCTGCACGGTCGGAGGCGTAATACGCGGTGGCGCCGTTGGCGTCTACGATCAGGGAACCCTCTTCATCGATGGTGTTGATGGGGTAGCCGAGGTTCACGGGTGTACTCCAGGAGCCGTCCGGTTGTTTGCGGGAATAGTAGATATCCAGGCCGCCGTAGCCGGGATGGCCGTTGGAGGCGAAGTACAGCGTTTGCCCGTCCGCGTGAATGAAGGGCGTGGTTTCTTTTCCTTTGGTGTTGATGACGGGGCCGAGGTTTTCCGGCTCGCTCCAGCGGCCGTTTGCCTGCAGGTGAGATACGAAGATGTCGGCGCCGTTGCCGGGCGTTTCCCGTGCGAAATACAACGTTTGATTGTCCGCCGTGAGGGATGGCTGGGACTCCCAGTCCCGCGTGTTTACAGGGGCGCCGAGGTTTTTAGGCGTCGTCCATCCGTTGGGCGTTTTATAAGAGATATAGAGGTCGCAGCTGCCTTTACCTTCCGGGAAATCGCAACCGGTGTACAGTAAAATATTTCCGTCCTGGGAGATGTGCTGTGCGCCTTCATTGAAGGAGGTATTCACGGGCGCGCCCATATCCACGGATTGCCCCCAGCCGTTGCCTTCTTTTTTGCTGATGTAGAAGTCCTCATTGCGGCCATTTACGCGGCGGGTGTACACGAGCGTTTGCCCGTCGATGGTGAGGCTGGGAAAGTACTCCATATCCCTGGAGTTGATATGGTCCCCGAGGTTTTGAGGTTGGAAGGGCACTTGCCTGGCGCTGTTGGCCACTGCGAATTCGTAATTCGCTTTCAGCTTTTCGGCGTTCCGGCTGCTTACTTTGCTGCCGGCCATATACTGGTTCACGAGTTGCAGCGCCCCCCGGAAGTCGCCCATGCCGGCGAGCGCCCGGGAATAGGGGAGCATGATCATACGCATGCTGCTGCTGTCGAGCTGTTTAAATTTTGCAAACGCTTCAGTGGCGGCTTTATAATCTTTTGTTTCGATGTAGCACATGCCCAGTTGGCCGTAAGCGTCCAGGAAGTTGGGGGAGATGCTGATGGCTTCTTTGAGCAGGGGGATGGCTGCGGCGGTATTGTACACTGCAATAGCAGCCTGGGCTTTGTCGAAACTGGCTTTCGCCTTTTTGGGTGCATTGTCGGCCGTTACAACCTGAGCCTGCAGCCTGTGGCTGAAGAGCAGCAGTGCGGCGCAGCAGATGAGCAAGGTTTGTTTCATAGTAGTAATACAACGTGTAAGATAGGAGTTTATTTTTAGTTGCGAGGGGGGAGCGGCATGTACGCGGCGGCGGACAGGCAGCGGGGGAGCGTTGGGTTTAAAGGCGGCCTGGTGGCGTAAGGGAGCCTGCCGGCGCCGGCAGGGGGCTATGACAGGAATATAAAAATAACGGGGAGATGCTGCAGCCGCTGGCTTAGACATCTCCCCTATATAAAAATATGCTGGTAAACAGTGAGCGCGGGGCCACTAGGGTACATTAATGTATTTATGCACCTGGAGGGACAGCTGCCACTGCGGATTATCCTTGATATAATCGATAATGAGCGGCGTCATTTCCGCGCTTTTCCCCCATTCCGGCTGCAGGTATAGTCTGCAGTTTTTATCTACCATGGCGGCATGTTTTTCCGCCCAGGCGAAATCGGTTTTGTTGAAGATGACCACTTTCAGTTCATTGGCAGCCTTGCAGACTTCCGGCAGGGGCGCTTTGAACTTTTTGGGGGAAAGGGTGATCCAGTCCCAGCTGCCGCTGAGTGGGGAGGAGCCGGACGTTTCCATATGCGTCCGAAAGCCTTTTTTGTGGAGGGCTTTCGTGAGGCCGTCCAGTTGGTGCATGAGCGGTTCGCCGCCGGTGATCACGGCAATACGGCCGGGATGGGCGGCAGCTTCCTGCACGATATTATCGATGGTGAGCTGGGGATGTTTGGAGGCATCCCAGCTTTCTTTTACATCGCACCAGTGGCAGCCTACATCGCAGCCGCCGAGGCGGATGAAATAAGCTGCTTTACCCTGGTAGAGCCCTTCTCCCTGGATGGTGTAGAATTGCTCCATCACCGGTAAAGTGCTGGCGCTATTTGAAATAAGTACTGACATGTGCTAACCCTGCAAAGGTCCGATTTTTTACGGAACCTGTTAATTCTGACTACCTTTCTGTCCGATGCATGCCTGGTAGGTATTTTTCAGGAGCGCCGCGATGGTCATAGGACCAACGCCACCTGGTACCGGCGTGATGTAGCTGGCTTTAGGCGCTACTTCATCGAATTTCACATCGCCTACGAGGCGGAAGCCGCTTTTCTTGCTGGCGTCTTCTATGCGGTTGATACCTACGTCCACGATCACGGCGCCTTCTTTGACCATATCCGCTGTAACGAAGTTGGGTTTACCGATGGCGGCCACGATGATATCGGCCTGGCGGCAGATGTCAGCGAGGTTGTGGGTATGGGAGTGGGTAAGGGTTACGGTGCAGTTGCCCGGGTTGGTATTGCGGCTGAGCAGGATGCTGACAGGCGTGCCAACGATATGGCTGCGGCCGATCACCACGGCATGTTTTCCTTTTGTAGGCACATTGTAATGTTCCAGCATGAGCATGATACCATAAGGTGTGGCAGGGATGAAGGTGGGCAAACCGCTCACCATTTTACCCACGTTCATGGGATGGAAGCCGTCCACATCTTTGCTGGGATCGATGGTGTTGATAACCAGTTCTTCGCTGATGTGCTTAGGTAAAGGCAATTGCACCAGGATACCGTCGATATCCGGATTTTCGTTGAGCAGGATGATCTGGTCCAGCAGGTGCTTTTCAGAAATTTGCTCGTCGAAACGCAGGAGGGTAGAGTTAAAACCGCAGGCTGCACATGACTTTACTTTGGAAGCGACATAAGTTTCGCTGGCGGGATTGTTACCAACCAATATGGCAGCGAGGTGAGGAACCTTCTTGCCGGCTGCCTTTAATTCAGCCACGGAAGCGGCTAATTGGGCTTTGATAGCCTCGGATACATGTTTACCGTCTAAAATTTGCATGCGCAAAGTTAGTACGTTTCCTGCAATTTCCTGCAATTTCTTGCAAAGGAGGGGGGAGGGCGGCGGATTTTTGCTTGTGGCGGATTTTTGCTCGCAGAGAGCGCGGAGGAGCAGAGGGGGCAAAGGGGCCTTCGGCCGGGGGAGGGGGGCTTGCGGTGGATTTTTGCTTGCGGCGGATTTTTGCTCGCAAAGAGCGCGGAGGAGCAGAGGGGGCAAAGGGGCCTTCGGCCGGGGGAGGGGGGCTCGTGGCGGATTTTTGCTTGCGGCGGATTTTTGCTCGCAGAGAGCGCGGAGGAGCAGAGGGGGCAAAGGGGCCTTCGGCCGGGGGAGGGGGGCTTGCGGTGGATTTTTGCTTGTGGCGGATTTTTGCTCGCAGAGAGCGCAGAGGAGCAGAGGGGCAAAGGGGCCTTCGGCTGGGAGGAGATTTTCTCGCAAAGAGCCTCTTTGCGAGCAAAAATCCTCTGCGAGAAAAAAAAGCAAAAAAAAGACACGCCCCAGGCGTGTCCTTTATCTTAAATATCTCAGGTTCTGCAAAACAGGTTACAAGAGAAACCTGTTTTGCGGGAGACAATAAATTAGCCTCTTACGAACCGATTGGATTGTTGTGGAAATTATAAGGCAAACAAAGACGGTTATCAGTTAGCAAAAGTTCAGTGAAACTGAAAAATATGATAAATATTAAACTTTCGCTAAATTATTGATCACAATATATTTAAATTTTCGGAGCTGCGCCAAGAATTTCTTGATCAGCGGCATCCGCATATTTTTCGAAGTTGCGGATGAACTGGCTTGCCAGGTTCGCCGCTTTCTCATCATACGCGTTTTTATCGGCCCAGGTGTTGCGCGGGTCGAGGATGTCCGCCGGCACGCCAGGGCAGGTTTCCGGGATGGCGAGGCCGAACACCGGGGTGTTACGGTATTTCGCGTTATCCAGTTTACCGTCAATGGCGGCAGCAATCATCGCGCGGGTGTAGGCCAGCTTAATACGGCTGCCGGTGCCATAAGGGCCGCCGGTCCATCCGGTATTGATCAACCATACATTCACGTGATTTTTACGCATCTTTTCCCCCAGCATGCGGGCGTATTCCGCCGGGTGCAACGGCAGGAACGGCGCGCCAAAGCAGGCGGAGAAGGTGGATTTAGGCTCTGTTACCCCTGCTTCCGTACCGGCAACCTTCGCGGTGTAGCCGGAAATGAACTGGTACATCGCCTGGCCCGGCGTGAGGCGGCTGATGGGAGGCAATACGCCATACGCATCGGCGGTGAGGAAGAAGATGTTCTTCGGTACCGCGCCTACAGAGGGCTCCAGCGCATTGGGAATATATGACAGCGGGTAGGAAACACGGGTGTTTTCCGTGATGGATTTATCCGCATAGTTCACGGTATTGGTGCCGGGGAAGAAGGTAATGTTCTCCAGCAGGGCGCCCGGGCGTACCGCCCGGAAGATTTCCGGTTCTTTTTCCGCGCTCAGGTCAATACATTTTGCATAACAGCCGCCTTCAAAGTTGAAAACGCCGGTATCCGTCCAGCCGTGTTCATCGTCGCCAATGAGCTTACGGTTAGGATCTGCGCTCAGCGTGGTTTTGCCGGTGCCGCTCAGGCCAAAGAAGATAGCGGTATCGCCATCAGCGCCCTGGTTGGCGGAGCAGTGCATGCTCAGCACCTGCTTGTCGTGCGGCAGTATGTAATTGAGCACGGTGAAAATACCTTTCTTGATTTCGCCGGTATAGGCGGTACCACCAATCAGGATGACCTTCCTGGTGAAACTAACCACGGCAAAGTTGGACTGGCGGGTGCCGTCCACAGCGGGGTCGGCGAGGAAGCCAGGGGCCTGGATTACCGTCCATTCGCACTGCATTTCCTCCAGCTCTTCCTCCGTAGGGCGAAGGAACATGTTGTAGGCAAAAAGGCTGGACCACGGCAGTTCGGTAATCACTTTTACGCCCATGCGATAGTTATTATCGGCACAGGCAAAGCAATCACGTACCCATACTTCCTTCCCGGAAAAGTAAGCAGTTACTTTCCTGTAGAGGCGATCAAAATTTTCGGTGGTAAATGGCAGGTTAAAGTCGTTCCAGTTTACAGTGTCCGTTGTGATGTCGTCCTTTACGATGAATTTGTCTTTCGGAGAGCGGCCGGTGAATTCGCCGGTGTTTACTGCGAGTGCGCCCGTATCGGATAAAACGCCCTGGTTTCTTTCTACAGTTTGTTTAACCAACTTCTCAGGTGAAAGCTGGTAGTGTACGTTCGAAGCGTTCTCTATGCCCAGTTCCCGTAAGTCAGCTAAATGATTACTTACGCTACTCATTTGCATAAAAGCAAGATTGTTTTGGTGTAAAAGCAAAGCTAGGTAATTTTTGAAATCATCAAATTTTATAAGTGTTGTACCGCTAAAATTTAGAAATCAGCAGGCTATCTTGAGTTTTTGTTGCGATATCTCTAAAATGTCCAGAAAACATTGGAGGTTGTCAAAGGTATATTGTGTGAAAAAAACATTAAGTAGGGAGAAGATTAATTCATACCATTTTACGGGGTTTTAGCCCCTGGTTATGACCCGTTTATATATATGCCAGTGCCGGCGCCCCACTGAACGGAGCAGCCTTCAATATCTCCCCAAAAAATACCTCTTATACATTTCAATAATTTCAAACTGGTAAATTTTCCATAGGTTTGAAGCCTCATTTGAAAATTAGAGATATGAAGAATTTGCCTTTGGATCCGCAGCTGTTCATAAAGAACCGCCAGCGGTTTGTGGCCAAAATGAAGCCTCACTCAATTGCTATTGTCAATTCCAACGATGAACTTCCAACCAATGGCGACGCTCTGTACAAATTTAAACAGAACTCCGACCTGTACTGGCTTACAGGCATAGACCAGGAAGATACCATGGTAATTCTCTACCCTGATAATCCTGATCCCAAATACCGCGAAGTATTGGTGCTGGTGCGCCCTAACGAGTTGAAAGAAAAGTGGGACGGCAAACGCCTGAGAAAAGAAGAAGCCACCGCCATCTCCGGCATGACCACCATCGTGTGGCTCGACGCGCTGGACGCACTCCTGCAACAATGGGTGCATGAAGCGGAAAACGTGTACCTGAATTCCAACGAAAATAACCGTAAATCCAACTACGTTCCCGTACGCGACTACCGCTATGCGGCCGAAATGAAAGAACGTTACCCGCTGCACAACTTCCTCCGCGCCGCCGTTATCTTCAAGGAACTGCGCGCCGTGAAATCCCCGGAAGAAATTAAAGTTATGCAGGTAGCGATGGATATTACGGAAAAAGCATTCCGCCGCGTCTGCAAATTCATCAAACCCGGCGTGTATGAACACGAAATCCAGGCGGAAATCGTACACGAATTCCTCCGCAACCGCTCTGCCGGCGAAGCATATGGCTCCATCATCGCCTCCGGCGACCGCGCCCGTACCCTCCACTACGTTTTCAACAACGCAGAGTGTAAGGACGGAGAGCTGATCCTGATGGACTTCGGCGCGGAATACGGTGGTTACAATGCAGACCTCACCCGCACCGTGCCGGTTAACGGTAAGTTTACCCCGCGCCAGCGCCAGGTGTACGACGCCTGCCTGCACCTGCACCGCTACGCCGCCTCCATTCTCCGCCCCGGCATCACCCTGGCTAAATACCACGAAATGATGGGCGAAGAAGCAACGAAAGAATTCATCAAACTGGGCCTCCTCACGGAAGCCGATGTGAAAAACCAGGACCCTGAAGTGCCTGCCTACCGCAAGTACCTCTACCATGGCATCTCCCACCACCTCGGCGTGGACGTGCACGACCTGGCGCCTTCCTTCCTGCAGCCTATCCCTGAAGGTGCGGTACTCACCATCGAGCCCGGCATCTATATCGAAGAAGAAAAAATGGGTATCCGTATAGAAAACAACTATTGGATCACCGCCAACGGCAACGTGGACCTGATGAAAAACATCCCGATCACTGCCGACGAAATCGAAGCTTTAATGAAATAATAAAACACAGCCCCTCACCCGGTGGGGGGCTTTTTTCGCTAACTACAATTGCAGCATGCGACAAATTCCCAATATTATTACCCTATGTAACCTTTTTTGCGGAGCCCTGGCTATTATCTGCGTGTTACATGCGCCCGAATTCAGGGCCGACTTTAACGGTACCGACTATACGGTGATTACGCCGGAACCCGTTTACTGGGCGTCCGCACTGGTGGTACTGGCTGCGGTATTCGATTTCTTTGACGGCATGGTGGCCCGCCTCCTGAAGGTGCAGTCGCCCATGGGTAAGGAGCTGGACTCCCTCGCCGATGTAGTCACCTTTGGCGTAGTACCCGGTATGATGCTGTACCGCCTGCTGCGCAGCGCTTACTTCCAGGAGCCGGATGTATTTGACGTATCCATGGCCAACCTGGCGCCGGCCCTGCTGGTACCCTGCTTCGCGGCTTACCGCCTGGCTAAATTCAACCTGGACACCCGGCAATCCGAAAACTTCATCGGCGTGCCCACGCCGGCTGTCGGCTTGCTGGTGGCCTCTTTCCCGCTCATCGTATTGTATAACCCCTATAACCTGGGCCATTGGTTCCAGAATATCTGGGTGCTGTATATCATTATCATTGCGCTCTGCTACCTCATGGTGGCGGAAATACCGATGCTAAGCCTTAAAGTGAAGGAGAAATCACTTAAAGCCAACTGGACCCGCATATTGCTGGTATTGCTGGCCGTGGTGAGCATCCCGGTGCTGAAATTTGCGGCAGTGCCGTTTATTTTCGTGTGCTACGTGGCGCTGTCTGTTATTTTCCCGCCCATGAAGGCGAAGGAAGGATAAAGGAATCCTGTTTACGGACGGCCCGATTATTACTGATTTTTGACGTAGGTTTGTGACAATTCCGCCGGCAGCCACCAGCAAAAAGCTGCCGGCCATCCGCCACGCTGCCGCCAGCGCCGGTTCAAACAGCCTGCGGGCCTTTGCTGTATTACAACCTGCAAATCGGTCCGCCAAAAATTATAAGTATTAATGAAGTTAGTAATAGTACCATCCCCTATCGGCAACCTCGCTGATATCACCTACAGAGCAGTAAAAGTACTGGAAGAAGCCGACCTGATCCTGGCGGAAGATACCCGTACCTCAAGCGTGCTGCTCCGCCACTATAATATCAACAAACCCGTCACGCCATACCACCAGCATAACGAACATAAAGTAGCCCAGCACCTGGTGGAGCAACTGCAGCAAGGCAAATCCATGGCTTTGCTCACAGATGCCGGCACCCCCGGCGTTTCCGATCCAGGCTTCCTGCTGGTAAGGGAATGCATCCGCAACGGCGTTCCGGTGGAATGCCTGCCCGGCGCTACGGCATTTGTGCCCGCGCTCGTCAACAGCGGCATCCCCATGAACCGGTTTATCTTCGAAGGCTTCCTGCCGCTGAAAAAAGGCCGGCATACCCTGTTTACCCAACTGGCTACGGAAGAACGCGCGATAGTGTTCTATGAATCCCCGATGCGACTAGTACGCACCCTGGAGGACCTCATCCAGTACTTCGGGCCGGACCGCCAATGCTGCGTCAGCCGGGAGCTCACGAAGATGTTTGAAGAAAATAAACGGGGCGCCCTGCGCGAAGTAGCCGATTACTTCAAGGAAAAAGGAGTGAAAGGGGAAATTGTAGTGGTCGTCCAGGGAGCGGAATAATTTTTTATCCTGCTGACATAACGCTGTCAATCCCTGTTCGTTATTTTGAGATATAAACTACACCCAATGCTTATATCCGATATCGCACGTTTACGCTTACACGCTCAGCAGATCACCCATCACAGCTGCAAAACGCCGCAGGCCCTGGTATCGTACATGGGCCCTATGCAGGCGCAGGATTACAATGGCGGCAAATACGCCATCGGCGTACGTTTACCCAATGCTACCCTGCCCGTTGTGGAAAAGGCTGTCAACCAGGCTAAAATCATCCGTACCTGGGTATTCCGGGGCACCCTGCACCTGGTAACGCCGGAGGATATACGCTGGATGACCGCGCTCGTGAAGGACCGCCTGCAACAGCGGCTCAGGAGCGTGGAAAAAACGCTGGCCATAAAGGAATCGGATTATCCTAAAATCTACCAGCTGCTGCTCCGGGAAATGAAAGGCGGGCGGCAATTGCTCAAAAGCGAAATCGAAGACCTCATCACCCGCCATAAATTCCACAGCGATTACATGCGCTACCTCCTGCTGCGGGCATCGCTGGAAGGCGTCATCTGCCATGGCCCGCTCAGGGGCAAGCAATTTACGTTTACCCTCCTGGACGAATGGAGCCCCGGCGAAAATAACGTGACTACCGAAGAAGCATTGGGCATGCTGGCCGCGCGCTATTTTACCAGCCACGGACCCGCCACGGTAGCGGACTTTATGACCTATGCCGGCATTACCCTGCGGGAAGCAAACACCGGCCTTGAAATCGCCCGGCCTGCCCTGGAAAGTTTCACGATCGATAAGTCCGTATGGTGGTGCGGCAAAGGTTTGCTGAAATCCGCCAAACCCGTGCCCAGGGCCATACTCCTGCCCCCGTTCGACGAAATTCTCGTGGCCTACAAGGATCGCTCCGCCATGACGCCGGACCAGCACAAGGGGAAAGCAATGACCTCCAACGGTATTTTCCACCCTATCCTCCTGCTGGACGGTCAGCTCTGCGGCCTATGGAAACGAACCATCGTGAAAGGCGGCGTGGATATTGAATTACAGCCTTTCCGCCCCCTCAAAAAAACAGACAGGCAGGTATTCGAAGCCGCCTGCGAACATTATGCGAATTTCATGCAGCTACCCCTGCGCAACGTGAGCTGCGCCTGACCGTTCATAGAACTTATCTGCATCTTATCTTATATTGTTTATTTTCGCAGCCTGAACAAAATCTAACAGCATGAAGCACCCGGTTATCGGAGGCTGCCTGGCCCTGGCCCTCGCCACAGGCAGTTGGTTACAGCTGCAAGCGCAATCTGACCGCTGGCAGCAACGAGTGAAATACACGATGGATATTAAGGTTGACGCGCCTGCAAATAAGTTCACCGGAACGCAACACCTGGAATACTTCAACAACTCTCCCGATACGCTGAAAAAAGTTTTCTACCACCTGTACTGGAACGCATTTCAGCCTAATAGTATGATGGATGTACGCAGCCGCGAGCTGGGTAAAGTAGTGCTGGGTAAGAGTAAAGCCGGTGCTGATGTGCTGGACTGGGACGGCCGCGTGCGCGACCGCATCGCCCAACTGAAGCCGGATGAAATCGGCTATCAGAAAATTATTTCCCTGAAACGCGATGGTAAACCACAGGCGTTCAAAGTGGTGGAAACCATCCTGGAAGTGCCGCTGGATAAGCCTATCCTGCCAAATTCAAAAGCGGAATTTGACATGGAGTTTGAAGCCCAGGTACCCGTGCAGATCCGCCGCAGCGGCCGTAACAACGCGGAAGGGGTGGACTTCTCCATGGCGCAGTGGTATCCTAAAATGGCGGAATACGATTATGAAGGCTGGCATCCTACCCCCTACATCGCGCGTGAGTTCTACGGCGTCTGGGGGGATTATGACGTTACCATCCACATGGATCGCAACTACACCATTGCCGCTACCGGTTACCTGCAAAACCCGAATGTAATGGGCCATGGCTACGAAGCGCCCGGCGTGAAAGTAAAACGCCCTGCGGGCGATATCCAGACCTGGCATTTCATTGCCCCCAACGTACATGATTTTGTGTGGGCTGCCGATACGGAATACAAGCATATCACCCAGGAAGTGGACGGCTTCACCGCGCACTTCTTCTATATCGAAAACGAGAAAACAAAAGATACCTGGCCTGCGCTGGCAAAAGCTATTCCTAAAGCCTACGCCTATATTAAAAAACATTTCGGCGCTTACCCTTATAAACAATACTCCTTTATCCAGGGGGGCGACGGTGGCATGGAATACCCGATGGCTACCCTCATCCTCGGCAACGGCACCGCTGCCGGCTTATACGGCGTGGCCATGCACGAATGGATGCACAGCTGGTACCAGGGTATGCTGGCTACCAACGAAAGCCTGTACCCCTGGATGGACGAAGGTTTCACCACCTTTGCGGAAGAATATACCATCCACAATACGGTGGACAGCCTGAAAGGCAAATGGCCGATGGAAGATACCTATAACGGCTACTTCCGCCTGGCAAAAAGCGCTTTCGAAGAACCGGCTACCACCCATTCCGATCACTACAGCTCCAACTACGGCTACAGCAACAATGCTTACCGCAAAGGCGCGGTGTTCCTGGAACAGCTGGGTTATGTGATCGGCGCTAAGGTGCGCGACAGTGGCCTGATCCGCTATTATAACGAATGGCGTTTCAAACATCCGAATGCCAACGATTTCGTACGCGTGATGGAAAAGGAAAGCGGTATTCAGCTGGATTGGTACAAACAGTATTTTATCAACACCACCAAGCATATCGACTATGGCATTGATTCCGTGGCGGCCAACGGGAATAAAACCACTATCCGCCTGCGCCGCATCGGCGAGTTCCCGATGCCAATCGACCTGCTGGTGACGGATAAAAGCGGTAACAAAACCATGTATTACATTCCGCTCTCCATCATGTTCGGGGAAAAACCCAATGAAGATCCGGCGGTGAAACGCGTGGTAAAACCAGGCTGGTTCTGGACGCATCCTACTTACGAAGTGGAGGTGGACCTGCCTTTCAACCAGCTGAAGTCCATCGAAATTGATCCGAGTCAGCGCCTGGCGGACCTGGACAGGAGTAATAACAAAGCGGTAGCCAACTAAGCTGCTGTAACAGTATATAAAAAGGCCGTTTCCTGTCAGGGAACGGCCTTTAATAATTTTAGGGCCCGCCGTAGCGGCGCCGTTATTGGGTTAGAAGATCAGTTGCTGTAACTGATTTTCCCAGGCATGGGCATGCTGTTCCTGGTATTTTAATTTTTCCAGGTGATGTTCGTTATGGTGGGCCATCAGGTACAGCGTTTCGCGTACAGTGAGTTTGCCCAGCATAGGGTGGGGCAGGCGGTATTTATCCAGGTCGCTTTCCGTCCAGCTGCGGAGTTTCTCCTTCAGGCGGTACTTCTGGCCGATGAAGCTATGGATGAGCGCTTGCCGCTGTCCGCTGTAAATAACGGCAGGCTGGTAAGGTACAGTCGTCGTAGCGCCCGCTGCGAGCTGCTCCTGGTACTGCTGCACCAGTTCGTCGTAAGAGCGGGAAGGGCGCTGACTTACACCGAAACAACGAAGGGTGAATTTAGGATATCCCAATGCGCTGCATACCGGCCTTACCGATTTGATAAGGTGATCCAGTTGCTGGCCGGCGGACCATTTGCCATAAGGAGATGCAGTAAACCGATGATCCGGCAGCGTGTTCACATAGTCGACAAAATTGTCGAAGCTTTTGTCAAGTTTTGCTTGTATCTCTTGCTGGTTCAGGTACATAGGAAATTCGATTTAAAGGGTTCAAAAATTACACTTTACCTGGGCGCCTTTAGTGAATATACTAGTGAATATACCTGGGCCTGTTGCATTCTTCCTGAAGTTACGCCAGTTTTTGCAAGCGGCCAATATATTGTTTAAATAAATATAACTTTTTGACCATAATGGTTGAGTTAGGATGTACTTATGTGGTTAAATTGTGTATATGTAATTTTATTTAATATGATTGTTGGCCGGGTTTCCGCTCTTTCCCTGAATCTTGATATATTTGCCACTCAATTTTAAACAAATAACCCAAGTCCATTGGAACCATACGAGGAAATTCTGCAAACCATCTATACTTTCGTACCCGCCGGTATTGACCCGAAAACAGATTATGACGCTTACCTGAATTCGCCGCAAATAAAGCGTTTGGCGGAAAAATGGGCCCAGGAATACGATGATACCACGCGCTGGGATGATTTTTATGACCTCATTGCCGCATTGTTCGGCCCCTCCATGGTGGCGGAAGTAACGAGTCCGACGGGGATGGACCGTTGCCGGCAGGTGGTGGTGAATATCAGCCATAACCCTTACCGGGTGGACAGGCTCGTGATCAACTGGAGCATCATCGGGCCTTTTTATGAGATTTACCGCTCAAAAGCCGAGCTGGCAATGGATGGCGGAAAATCGCGCCTGATCAACCAACGGAGCAGTTATGATACCAATCCTTACTGGGGCCCTCACCTGGCGGATGAAATCCAGGAACTGTACGGCTACAATCAGCTGTCGCCCTTTGCCAGCTCCATGATCATCCCTGATATCGCGCTGCCCTACACGGGCTTTGGGGAAGTCACGCTTGCAAAGGCCCTGTTCACGGATATTGTAATGTAGTTTTTTTATTTTTTGGGGGAGAGATTTAAGGCATCTGCTCCTTATGCTCCGCGTCGGGGGCATCAGGCGTCCAGCGGTTCCAGCCACGGCAACGGTCCCGCATTTTTTCACGTAGCTCCTGTTGTTCCGCTGGGGTCATGTTTTGCCATTTATCGCGGATACGCTCCTTCCACTCCGCCCGCCGGCGGAACCTGCCCCCGCCATTGTTATGCCAGCCAAACAATAGTTTGCCCAGCAGCAGCAGCCCAAAAGCTTGCCAGTAGGTCACTGACGGACCATTGAAAAGTGTTGGTATCAACCAGTTCCAAAGGGTCATGGTGAGGAAGATCACGGCGGCCACAAATGCGATCCCGCAGAGTACCATCAGTAATTTTGATTTCACATCAAACCCGCGTCTGAAACGTCCCATATAATAAAGTAAGTTTAATCAGTTATTGACAATTTCCCGGTACAGTTCTCCCAGTCTTTCTCTCAAAAACAATACTGCATAGCGCTTCCGGGAGAGCAGCGTATTGACGCTCACGCCGGTTTCCGCACTCATTTCCTTGAACGATTTGCCCAGTATTTCATGGCCGATGAACACCTCTTTCTGCTCGGCAGGGAGGTCCTCGATGGCAGCTGTAATCGCCTCGGAAATGATTTTCTGCATCAGGGGCGTATCGGCTTCCATGGCAGTATCAGCAATGATCTCCGGCAGGAAGAGGACTTCTTCGCCTTCTATCTCATGCGTATATTCAGCAAACGGCGTTTCCCGCTTCTTCCTGAACCAGTCGGTGATCCGGTTGCGCGCAACGGAAAACAACCAGCCGGTAATGGAATCCACCTGGCTACCCAGGCGGAGATATTCCGTGAACTGGTATAATACGTCCTGCAGAATATCTTCAGCATCTGATACATTGCTCACCCGTTGACGGATAAAGTTGAGCAAGCGCTTGCTCTCCTGTTTTACCGCCGCCTCTATGCGCTCATTTTGCTCTTGGGCCATAATTGTATTTGATAGGAGCAACTGTTTCATCTTGTATTTGAAGACGATCCAGTATGCCGGATATTTTAGCGGATGCAGAAATTATCGGAGCAGCTCCCCCAAACCACCAGCTAGTGCTTGGCCATCACAATGTATTTCGTTTTGAAGCTCTCTTCGGGGAAGATGTCGTAAATGTCTATTAACCTGGGTTTCAGTCCACTTTCGGAGATTTCCTGGGCAAGGTCGCCTCCTTTCAGGCAAATGAGGCCTTTCTCGAACTGCTTGCCGGGAACAGTGGATTTTTTCATTAAATGTTTGCTCCAGCGCCAGAGATCCCCTAAGGGAGCCACTGCCCGGGAAACTACAATATCAAATTTGCGGTTCTTTATC
This sequence comes from Chitinophaga sp. CB10, assembly GCA_001870995.2. Classification (GTDB taxonomy): domain Bacteria; phylum Bacteroidota; class Bacteroidia; order Chitinophagales; family Chitinophagaceae; genus Chitinophaga. Next base: position 200,062 of record MLAV02000002.1, on the reverse strand, counting down.
TCTTCAACGCGTGTATGCGCGGTCGTTACATTTTTAAGGCCCAGCTCCGCGGCCACGCCTTCTACTACCTTGATCTTTTTTCCAATGGAGTCTACCAGGTGGAACTGTACTTCCGGGAAGAATATCGCCAGCGGAATACCGGGAAATCCACCTCCGGTGCCCAAATCCAGGATCTGGGTGCCCGGCGCGAAATCGGCAATGGCGGCAATGCTCAGTGAGTGTAATACATGCTTTTCGTACAGGGAGTCGATATCTTTCCTGGAAATGACGTTAATCTTCTCGTTCCATTCGCTGTACAGTCCCTTTAGCGCTTCAAACTGCGCCAGCTGCGCCGGGGTGAAGTCGCTGAAATACTTTAAAATAATCTCCATTTTGCAAAAATAAACTTATTCCACATTGAATAAGCTTACCAGCGGTTTTTGGATGTAAATGGGCGCGGCTATAGCAGTCTTTAACAACACCCTACCAGCGGTTTTTCGATTTAAACAGCAACGCCGGCGTAAAGATGACATAATACAGCAGCATGAAAATATCCATAAACCAGCTGTATTTAAACAGATCCATCTCGTCCAGCTTGCGCATAGCAAAGAAATTGATAACCGCCTGTATCAGTATCTTCCCGCCAAAAATGCCCAGGGCGTACCACAGCAGCGGCGCAGGGAAGAACAGGGTAAAAATAAAGGCAGGATAAAAGAGGAAATGCGTCAGCGAAAACAAGCCCAGCACCATTTTGTGGATAAACCGGTAATGCTTGCCGGTGGTCATATGCCGGGTCTTCTGCCGGAACCAGCTGCTCCAGGAAGTCTTAGGCTCTGAGTACGTGAATGCTTTCTTGTGAATTACCACGCCCACATTCTTGCGGTTGGCGGCAGTGTTCACAAACAGGTCGTCGTCCCCGCCGGCCAGGTGCTGGTGGCTGGTAAACCCTTTGTGGCGGTAAAACAGCTCCCGCTTGTACGCCAGGTTGCGGCCCACGCCCATATACGGCATGCCGCTCATCGCGAACGATAAATGCTGCAAAGCGCTGAAAAACGTCTCGTAACGGATCACCTTATTGAGGAAGCCAGGCTTCTTATGGTAAGCGCCATAGCCCAGCACAATCTCTTTATTCTCTGTAAACCCCTGGCTCATTAACGACAGCCAGTAGGTGCTGGCCGGTTTGCAGTCCGCATCCGTCAGCAGCACGTTTTCATGAGCCGCCCCACGCAGGCCCATAGACAACGGGAACTTCTTGCCCGGGATGAACTTGGCCGGCTGCTTGATTTCAATGGTCCGGTAATGCGGGTAACCCGGCTCTATGGATTGGAGGTAGTAGCGACTATCATCCTCGGAGTTATCATTGACCACAATCACCTCGTATTCAGGGGTCAGGTGGTTGTGATAGCGCTGCTGCAACACCCCCGGGAGGTTGCGCTGCAGGTTCAGCTCCTCATCCTTGGCACAGATGATCACTGAAAATTTCTCAGCCGGCGGCTGGTCCTGATCAAATTTCCGGGAGTAAAAAGCTACCCTGGAAAAGATGAAGAGATAATAGCATATCTGAATTCCTGCAATTACGGCAAAGGAATATAAGGCAATTTCACCCAGGTGGTCAAACATAATGGTGGCAAAAATATAATATTTTTAATATCTGTAAAAAGATAAATTATTTAACGTTTAAACTCTGCCGGCAGAATGCGTAATTCGACATGCAAATCGGTATCTTTGCACGCTGAAATGGAAATCTCGTGAATTTTGAACTGATAACCACAGATAATGGCAGTAAGGCCAGGGCAGGGAAGATCACCACTGCCCACGGAGAAATAGAAACGCCTATATTCATGCCCGTTGGTACCGTGGGCAGCGTAAAGGCGGTGACCCAGGAACAACTGCGCGACGCCGTGCAGGCCCAGATCATCCTGGGCAATACCTACCATTTATACCTGCGCCCCGGCCTGGAAGTACTCTCCAAAGCCGGCGGACTCCATAAATTCAACGGCTGGAACCGGCCCATTTTAACGGATAGCGGCGGCTACCAGGTGTTCTCCCTGGCCAATAACCGCAAAATCAAAGAGGAAGGCGTAGTGTTCCAGTCGCATATCGACGGCTCCCGCCACCTCTTCACCCCGGAAAATGTGATGGACATCCAGCGCACCATCGGCGCCGATATTATCATGGCGTTCGATGAATGCCCGCCTTACCCTTCCGAATACCGCTACGCCCGCAAGTCGATGGACCTCACCCACCGCTGGCTGGACCGCTGCATCAAACGCCTCGGCGAAACCATGCCGGCCTACGGGCACGAACAAACGCTGTTCCCTATCGTGCAGGGCAGCACCTATAAAGACCTGCGCAAGGCTTCGGCGGAATATATCGCCAGTCGCGGCGCCGCAGGCAACGCCATCGGCGGCCTTAGCGTCGGCGAGCCGGAAGAGGATATGTACGAAATGTGCGAACTGGTATGCGACATCCTCCCCGTGGAAAAACCCCGTTACCTTATGGGCGTTGGCACACCGTGGAATATCCTGGAAAACATCTCCCTCGGCGTGGATATGTTCGATTGCGTCATGCCCACCCGCAACGGGCGCAATGGCATGCTCTTCACCTGGAACGGCGTCATCAACATCAAGAATAAAAAATGGGCGGACGATTTTACACCGCTGGATGCCAACAGCGAATGCTTCGCCACGCGCGACTATAGCAAAGCCTATCTCCGTCACCTCTTTGCTGCCGGCGAAATTTTAGGCATGACGCTTGCCAGTATTCACAACCTCGCCTTCTACCTGGAACTGGTGAAAGAAGCCCGCAAACAAATACTTGCCGGCACCTTCAGCACCTGGAAACCAAAAATGGTGGCACAGTTGAAAACGCGTTTATAATACCAGCAATTCAAATAATCCAATAAACTAATATCTTTGGGTTCATGCCGAAATTAATTACGAAAATAGACTGGTATATATTACGTAAGCTGATAGGTACCTTCATTTATTCGCTGGCGATCTTCCTCCTGATCTCCGTGGTGATCGACATTACGGAGAAGGTGGACGACTTCATGACGAACCACCTTTCCCTGCGGGAGATCGTGGTGGATTATTATTTCGGCTTTATCCCGCACATCCTGGCGTTATTATTTCCCCTGTTTATCTTCCTGTCGGTTATCTTCTTTACCTCCAAGATGGCCTACCGGTCGGAGATTATCGCCATTTTGAGCGCCGGCGTGAGCTTCAGGCGCTTCCTCCGCGCCTACTGGATCGGGGCCTTCCTGTTCGGAGGCATCCTCTGGCTGGCCAACTTCTGGGTAGTACCCAACGCCAACCGCATTCGTACCACGTTTGAAAATAAGTACCTGCACAGTCATGATAACCAGAACACCCAGTTTGACCGCAGCACCCGTATCGACAGCTTTACCTACGTGACCTTCGGCACCTATGACCCCAACTACGGCAACGGGTCCTCTTTTGTGATGCAGAAGGTGAAAGGGCAGGAGGTCGTGTTCCGGATGCGGGCCGACAGGGCCGCATGGGACAGCGCCGCTAAAAAGTGGCGGCTGGATTACGTGACCATCCGCACCATGGATGGACTCAAGGAAACCTGGCAGTCCAGGCAGGATACCATGATCAAAATAGCGCTCACGCCCAAGGACCTCGTGGAGGAAAAGAACATGCAGGAGGCCATGACCACCCCTGACCTCCGCCGCTATATCCAGCGGGAGGCCATCCGCGGGGCGGAAGGGCTCAACACCTACTGGGTGGAATATTACCGCAGAACCGCCGCCGCCGCCGCTGTAGTGGTGCTGACGCTGATCGGCGGTATCATCGCCGCCAAGAAGGTACGTGGCGGTAGCGGCTTGCACCTCGCCGTGGGGATCGTGATCAGCGCGTCCTACATTATCGCGTTGCAATTCGCCACCGTGTTTTCCGTTAAGGCGGACCTAAACCCGCTGCTGGCCGTGTGGATACCGAATTTCATCTTCGGCGGGCTGGCGTTTTATTTGTACAGAAAAGCGCCCAAGTGACGGGCGTAAGGATAAATTTCTTTGAAACGGCCTGCAGTTGCGGGCCGTTTTAGTTTTTGGGGGTGGGGAGAAATTTAAAACCGCTACGCATGCAGGCCCCGTCCATTCCACAACACCCCCGCTGCCACCTGCCAATGCAAACATTCCTGCGGTCCGGCCAAAACTGCCCATTTAGGCCCGCCGAAAAATTTTCCCGCCCCCGGTCATTCTCCCCGGTGAAAATTTTCCCCTCAATGCTGCGCTTCATCAAAAAAATCGTCCTTCTTCTTTCAATATTTTCAATTCATTCTGAAAAAATTTACAATTTCTTTATCTCTTATAATGGGTAAATTTTATATAATTATAATTAATTGATTATTAAATAATAAAATCCGGTTTTTGGCCCTCCGGATGTGGCCGGAATGCGCATCTTTTTGTTGTTAATTTGCCATTAAAAATCGCTTAAGGGTGGTAACTTCGTTAACAAATCATTACTTTTGACAATTGATCGATTTTGTTTTCATTATATAAACAATAGCAGTAAAATGGGGTACATAAAAGAAAAATTCAAGGTTAAAGCGGATGAATTGAACGCTGAAGTAAAAGACCTGCTGAAGAATCACGGCGCCACTAAAATTGAGGATGTCACACTTGCACAGGTTTACCAGGGTATGCGCGGTATTACCGGACTGGTTACTGAAACTTCCTTGCTGGATGCTAATGAGGGTATTCGTTTCCGCGGATATTCCATTCCCGAACTGAGAGAGGCATTACCGAAAGCGCCGGGTGGCGCGGAGCCACTGCCGGAGGGTTTATTTTACCTGATGCTCATTGGTGAACTGCCAGGTGAAGCAGATGTACAATATATTTCCAGCTTGCTGGGCCGCCGCTCGCATGTACCTAACCATGTGTTCGATGCCATCGAAGCTTTACCTATTTCTACACACCCTATGACCATGTTTACCGTAGGTATCATGGCGCTGCAAACCGAATCTGTATTTGCCAAAGCTTATGCGGAAGGTACCAACAAAAAAGATTACTGGAGTTATGTATATGAGGATACCTTAAACCTCATCGCACGTCTGCCTCGTATTGCTGCTTATATCTACCGTCGTAAATATAAAAATGGCGACCACATTCAGCCAAACGGTATGCTGGACTGGGCGGGTAACTTTGCGCACATGCTGGGTTATTCCGACGAAGCCTTCCGCGAACTGATGCGCCTGTACATGGTGATCCACGCCGACCACGAAGGTGGTAACGTGAGCGCACACACGACGCACCTCGTTGGTTCCGCGCTCAGCGATCCTTACCTGGCTTTCGCAGCCGGTATGAACGGCCTCGCGGGCCCGCTCCACGGCCTCGCCAACCAGGAAGTGATCAAATGGATCCTCCAGATGCGCGAAGAACTCGGTGGCGGTATGCCTACCAAAGATGAAATTGCCGCCTACGTGCGCAAAACCCTCTCCGAAGGTAAAGTGGTACCAGGTTACGGCCACGCCGTACTGCGTAAAACGGATCCCCGTTTCACCGCGCAGATGGAGTTTGCAAAAGCTCACCTGCCAAACGATGAACTGGTAAGGATCGTATGGATGGTGTATGAAACCGTTCCGCCAATCCTGCAGGAACTGGGTAAAGTGAAAAATCCATGGCCAAACGTGGATGCACACTCCGGCGCGCTGCTCGTACATTACGGCCTGGTAGAATACGAATTCTACACCGTACTGTTCGGCGTTTCCCGCGCTCTCGGCGTACTCGCTTCCCTCTGCTGGGATCGCGCCCTCGGCCTGTCACTGGAAAGACCTAAATCCGTGACTACCGAATGGATGAAGCTCTTTGTAAACGGCAAAGTAGAAGCATCCGCCGAATAAACAGGTGTTATAATTGTTTTTTATAGAAAAAGGCAGGTGGTGAATTTTTACCACTTGCCTTTTTTATTTTTGTATTCTGAACAAATTTGTAACCTATTTCCACATTTACAGCCATATTATCCAATCCGATCGAATACCTGAAAGGGGTAGGGCCGCAACGGGGAGAACTGCTGCGAAAGGAACTTAACATCCATACCTTCGGGGACCTGCTGCAATACTTTCCCTTCAGATACGTAGATAAAACGAAGTTCGACCTGATCCGCGACGTCAGCGGGTTTGACGACTACGTGCAACTGCGCGGCCGCATTGTGCATATGGAAGTGATAGGGGAAAACCGGGGCAAACGGCTCGTGGCCACCCTCAAGGACGAAACGGGCACGATCGACCTTGTGTGGTTCCAGGGCTGGCAATGGATGCAGAAATCCGTTCAGCTCAACTCCGGCTATACGGTGTATGGCAAAGTGTCCACCTTCAATGGCGCCATCCAGATAGCCCACCCGGAAATGGACCTCATCACAGAGGTGACCGCCACCGGCAAACAGTTCCTCGAACCGGTGTATTACACCACTGAAAAACTGAAAGCCCGCGGACTAACGGCAAAGGCTATAGGAAAACTTACAAAGAACCTGCTGGAACAATTGTCCCCCCTGGAAATAAAGGAAAATATCCCGGCGGACATCCTGCAGCAATACCGCCTCATGCCCCGCGCCCTGGCCCATTACAAGATACACTGGCCCCTTAGCGAAGAAGAGGCCCGCCAGGCACAGCGCCGGCTGAAATTCGAAGAACTTTTTATCGCACAGATACGCATCTGCCGGCTGAAGATCCGCCGGCAAAAACTTTCCCACGGCTACATTTTCGGCGCGGTGGGAGAGCATTTCAACAACTTCTACAACAACCACCTGCCGTTTGACCTCACCGGCGCGCAGAAACGCGTGCTGAAAGAAATCCGCCAGGATACCATGCATGGCCGGCAAATGAACCGGCTCCTGCAGGGCGACGTTGGGAGCGGCAAAACCATGGTGGCCCTGCTCACCGCGCTGCTCGCCATAGACAACGGCTTCCAGGCCTGCCTCATGGCGCCCACGGAAATCCTTTCCCAGCAACACTTTAAAGGTATCTCCGAACTGCTGGCCGATATGCCCGTCAACGTGGCCTTACTCACCGGCAGCGTAAAAGGAAAAGCCCGCAAACAGGTACTGCAGGGCGTGAAGGAAGGGGGCATCCAGCTGCTCGTAGGCACGCATGCCCTCCTGGAAAAAGAAGTGGAATTCCAGAACCTTGGCATGGCCATCATCGACGAACAACACCGCTTTGGCGTAGCGCAACGGGCCCGCCTCTGGGAAAAAAATAATATCCCGCCCCATGTGCTTGTTATGACGGCAACGCCTATCCCGCGTACGCTGGCCATGACCATCTATGGCGACCTCGACGTGTCCGTTATCGACGAAATGCCGCCGGGCCGCAAACCCATTACCACCGTACACCGCACGGAGTTCCAGCGCCCCCAGGTGATGGACTTCATCAAGGAAGAAATAAAAAAAGGCCGTCAGGCGTATATCGTGTACCCGCTCATCGAAGACTCCGAAAAGCTGGATTACGAAAACCTGATGAAAGGCTACGAAGAGGTAAAAGCCTTCTTCCCTGAGCCTCAATACTATATCAGCATGGTACACGGCCGCCAGCCGGCAGAACAGCGGGAAACCAACATGAAACGCTTCGTTTCCGGAGATACCCAGATCATGGTGGCTACCACCGTGATCGAAGTAGGCGTAAACGTACCCAACGCCTCCGTAATGGTGATCGAAAGCACCGAGCGCTTCGGCCTCTCCCAGCTGCACCAGCTGCGGGGCCGCGTAGGCCGCGGCGCAGAACAATCCTTCTGTATCCTCATGACCGGTAATAAGGTAAGTAAAGACTCAAAAGAACGCATTAACGTAATGGTACAAACGAACAACGGTTTTATCATTTCGGAAAAAGACATGGAACTGCGCGGACCAGGCGATATTGAAGGCACCCGCCAAAGCGGCGTACTCGACTTTAAACTGGCGGATATCCTGGCCGATAAACCCATCCTGGACGCCGCCCGCAACAGCGCTGAAAAACTGTTGCAGCAGGACGTAGACCTTATACTGCCTGAAAATCAGGGACTCCGCGATTTTCTGGCCGCACAGCGAAGTAAAACCGTTTGGAGCAAAATTTCCTGACCGCTTTTAACGTTTATTATTTATCAGCGTCTAACTTTTACGTATATATTTTACGGCAAAACCCTTATGAGTGCGTAAGTTATTGTGTATGATGCCGTAACAAATGGACAGGCTTGTGCGTTTATAGTAGTATATTAGTTTTTTCAGATAATTAAAAATCTTATCCCGTTGAAATTTACCCTCCCGATCGGATTTGTTGGAACGATTATCCTCTTGTTGCTCTCCGCCTCCACCAGGGCGCAGCAGACAACTGGTCTGACTAATTATGCCCCGCTGAATTTCGCGGAGAACAAAGGCCAATGGGACCCGCAGGTACGCTATAAGTCCGACCTGGAAGCTGCGGCCGTATTCCTCCTCAAAGATGGCTTCCGCTTCGTACTCCAGCATCCGGACGACCTGGACAAGGTAGAGGAATTCATTCACGGGCATGTGCATAAGAACGATACACTTTATGTTAACGACCGTAAATACGTGGGCGATAAAGTAGTGGGCACGGTCGACCGCAAGGAGCCTTTCCCCACGGCGATGCCTGCCGTCCGCAACCACGCATACACCGTGTCTTTCGTGAATGCGAACCCCAACGTTTTACTGGAACCTGAAAAAAAACAGGAATTCTATAACAATTACCTCATTGGCGACCGCTCCAGGTGGGCCTCTCACGTAGCCTCTTACCAGGGAGTGAATTATATCTCCCTCTACAAAAATATTGACGCACATGTGTACTCCGAAGCATCAAAGCTGAAGTACGACATGATTGTGCACCCCGGCGGCAACCCGGATGAAATCCTGCTCAACTACGAAGGCGCCACCGGCATGGAAATCAAAAAAGGACAACTGATCATCCACACCAGCGTAGGCGATGTGACAGAACAGTTGCCCTACGCTTATCAATACGTAAACGGCGAGCGTGTATCCGTAAAGGTTAGCTATAAACTCAGCGGTAACAAAGTAGGTTTCAAAATCAATGGTTCCTACAATAAGGATTACGACCTCATCATCGACCCGGTGTACGTGTTTTCCACTGTTTCCGGCTCCCGCTCTGATAACTGGGGCTTTACCGCTACCTACGATGATGACGGCTTCTTTTACGGGGGCGGTATAGTATTCGGGCGCGATTTCCCCGTTACCAACGGCGCGTATCAAACCTCCTACGGCGGCGGCGAAATCGACATCGCCATCCAGAAGTTCACACCCAATGGCACAGGCCTCGTGTATTGTACTTTCGTAGGCGGCAGCGGCGCAGAGCAACCCCATTCCCTCTTTGTAAATAAGAATAAACAGTTGGTGATCTCGGGGAGAACCAAATCCTCCAATTACCCCATGGATAAGTTAATCGGCAAACGCGGCGGATGGGACATAGCGGTTTCCATGTTGTCCGCAGATGGGGGCAGCATGGTAGGCTCCCTCGTAATCGGCGGCTCTGCGGATGACGGCGTGAACATGCGCGATCAGCGCGCAGGCGGCGCCACCGGGCTGCTGCGCAACTATGGGGACGATGCCCGCAGCGAAGTAGTAGTGGACGCAGCCGGTTACATCTACGTGGCCAGCTGTACCCGCTCCAGCGATTTTCCCGCTACCGGCGGGGTCTTCCAGACCTCCCACGGCGGCAGCCAGGATGGCGTTGTGCTCAAGATCAACCCCATGTGCCAGGATGTGGTATGGGCTTCCTACCTCGGTGGCAGGGGCGACGATGCTGCCTTCGTGATTGCGTTGAACGACCTGCAATCCCTCTACGTGGCAGGCGGCACCAACAGCGATGATTTTAAAGTAACCAGCTCTGTTCCGGGCGCTACCTTCTCCGGCGGCGCCTGCGATGGATTTATCGCGCATATTGCCAGCGATGGCTCTTCTATTTTACAGGCTACCTACGTGGGTTCTACGGACGGACAGGCCGATCAGATCTACGGCATCCAGATGGACAATAACGGTTACGTATATGTGACCGGCACCACGGAAGGCGTATGGCCGATCAAACAACCTGCCGGCACTACCAGGTTCTTTAACCAGAACTCCGCGCAGTTCATCATGAAGTACCAACCCAACTTATCCGATATCGTATATTCAACCACGTTTGGTAAGCCAAGAACGGCTTCCAGGCTGCCTTCCATCAGTCCTACCGCCTTCCTGGTAGACCGTTGCGAAAACGTGTACGTATCCGGATGGGGCGGCGGTATCAACCCGGCGGAAGGTTATCCCAACTCCGGTACCGGCGGATTGCCGTTGAAAAATCCCCTGCAGAACATTACCGATGGTATGGATTTCTATTTCATCGTGTTGCAGAAAGATGTAACGGATATCCTCTTTGGCAGCTACTTCGGCGGCGCCGGTTTGTTTGAGCATGTGGATGGCGGTACCAGCCGGTTCGACAGGAACGGGATCATTTACCAGGGTATTTGCGCCTGGTGCCAGACCGGTAGCGACTCCCGCCCCCGATACCCCACTACGCCGGGAGCATACAGCAGCACGCCGCCACGCTCCTGCAACTACGGCGCGCTCAAAATCGCTTTCAACCTCGATGGCGTAAAGGCCGGCATCAAAACGCTGGAAAGAAAAACGAATTACTGCGTACCGGAAACCATTACCTTCATTGATACCACACAGGTATATGTCAATACTTCCCTGTACCGCTGGGATTTTGGCGACGGCAGCCCGGAAGTTACCGGCAATGCAAGGGATACGGTCACGCATACTTATACCAATGTAGGCACCTACCTGGTGCGGCTCATCAAGGCGGACGCCAGCACGTGTAACGGCGCAGACACGGCTTATATCACCGTTAAACTGGGTACCAACAGGGCCACGCTGGACCTGGTGGCCAACCGCCTGAAACCCTGCGAAGCGCTGGCATACGAGTTCCTGAACAACTCCAACCCCGGCTCCGGCGCATTCCGGGATAGTTCCTTCATCTTCAATTATGGGGATGGGCCTGCGGTATATGTACTACAGAATCCGCCTACCTTCCCGTTCAAGCATACCTACCCCGGACCAGGCTTATACAACGTATCGCTCATGCTCCGGGATACGAATTTCTGTAACGCGCCGGAAGTGCTGAACCTGCCGCTGCGTGTAGCCGTAAACGTTAAAGCGCAGTTTGAAATGCCGGATACGGTTTGCGTCGGCGAAACCATCAAGCTGGATAATACCACCCTCGGTGGTCAAACCTTCCTCTGGACGTTTGGGGACGATCATTCCCAATCCACCGATCCTTATCCGCTGCATACGTTTAAAACGCCGGGTATTTACGATATCAAACTGGTAGCAACGGACCTCACTACCTGTAACGAAAAGGACAGTATTGTGCAGCAGGTGCTGGTAGCGCCGTTGCCGGTGGCGGACTTTGAGTTTACGCCTACCAAAGCCATCGAAAATACGCCCGTAACCTTTACGAATATGAGTACAGGCGCGCAGTCTTACCTCTGGAATTTTGGAGACGGGGATACTACTTCCGTGCCCAACCCGGTACATCAGTTCAATGCCACCGGTACCTTTACCGTCTGCTTAACTGCCTCCAATCCGGAAGGTTGCGCCCATACCACCTGTAAGGATGTGAATGCGATAGTCATGCCGTTGTTCGATGTGCCGAATGCATTTTCACCCAACAACGATGGCGTGAACGATGTGTTTTACGTTAAGGCATTTGCTGTGGCTAAGTTCAACCTGAAGATATTCAGTCGCTGGGGACAACTGATATTTGAAACCAACGATTTCAGGCAGGGATGGGATGGTAAGTTTAAAGGAGAAATAATGCCTATGGATGCTTATGCATACGTAGTGAGTATAGAATTTAACGATGGTACCAAAGGTAACCGTCAGGGAAGTGTAACCTTGTTAAGATGATGACCCATGAAGCAGCTAGTTAAAATCGCAGCAGGCATGTTCCTGTTGTTAACCGCCGGATTGAATGGATATGCGCAGGACCTGCATTTTTCGCAGTTCTTCAACTCTCCATTGACCACCAACCCTGCCAATACAGGGTTTATCCCGGATGGCAACTACCGCATCGGGGTAAATTATCGCGATCAGTGGACTTCCATCCCGGTGCCTTATAAAACCATGTCCGTCTTTGGGGACTGGCAATTGTTCCGGGACCGGCTGGAATACGGCTGGGTAGGACTCGGCGGCGTGATCCTCCGGGATGTGGCCGGCGCCGGCAACCTATCCTCCACCAAAGCATACGGCTCCATCGCCTATCACCAGCTGTTGGGCAACAGCAGCTTATTGTCCCTGGGTTTCAATGCCGGTACGGCGAATAAGCGGGTAGATATCACCAAGCTCGTATTCGGCGACCAGTGGAATGGTAAGTTCTTCGATGCGCGGGTGCCAACCGCGGAACCCATCAACGCATCCAGTACCAACTATTTTGATTTGCAGGTAGGTATGAACTATGCCTACTTCCCTACGGATAATATTTACCTCAACGCGGGCTTCTCCGTGCATCATGTGAATAAACCCCGGGAAACGTTTTATGATACGGATAACACCGTGCCGCGCCGCTACATCGGCTTCCTGAATGGCAGCATCAAGGTGAGCGACATGGTGATCATCAACCCCGGCGCGTACTTCAGCAAGCAGGCGAACACACAGGAGTATGCAGTGGGGATGAATGCGGCGTACAACGTTTCCGGCGACGGTTCCCAGCAGGCCTACGGCGGTATCTACTACCGTGGTAACGATGCGGCCATTTTCATGGTGGGCTACCAGTTAAGTACGGTCAAACTCATGTTCAGCTACGATGTAACCACCTCCCAGCTATCCGCTGCCAACAGTCGCAGAGGGGCTTATGAAATCGGCATCATCTACACCGGCTTATACCGCAACCGCGCCTTTACCGATGCGGTACGGTCTACCTTCTGCCCTTCGTTCTAAATTTTCTGCTTATTGATTACTTTTGTTACATGACCACATTGAATAAGGTAACTGCCGCGCATATAGCGGCATTACGGGAAATAGCAGGAGATAAGAACGTGCTGGTGGATGAGGAGAGCCTGAACCGCTATGCACAGGACGAAACCGAAGATTTACACTTCCTCCCGGAAGTAGTGGTGAAGCCGGAAACCACCGAACAGGTAAGCAAAATTATGCAGCTCTGTCAACGGGAACTGCTGCCCGTTACTCCCCGTGGCGGCGGTACCGGCCTGAGTGGCGGCGCACTGCCCCAGCTGGGCGGCGTACTCCTCTCCATGGAAAGATTTAACAGGATTATAGAAATAGATGAAAGAAACCTGCAGGTCACCACGGAACCGGGCGTGATCACGGAAGTGCTGCAGAATGCCGTGAAGGAAAAAGGGCTCTTTTATCCGCCTGACCCCAGCAGCAGGGGTACCTGCTTCATCGGGGGAAATATTGCCGAAAACTCCGGTGGCCCAAAAGCCGTGAAGTACGGCGTGGTAAAGGATTACGTGCTGAACCTGGAACTGGTGCTGCCCTCCGGGGAAGTGATCTGGACGGGGGCGAATGTGCTGAAGAATTCCACCGGTTATAACCTCACCCAGCTGGTGGTTGGCAGCGAAGGCACCCTCGGCATTGTGACCAAAATTGTATTGCGCCTCATTCCGCTCCCTAAATACGACCTGCTGATGCTGGTGCCGTTCCGCTCTGCGGAAAGCGCCTGCGCCGCCGTGAGCGCGATTTTCAGAGCGGGCTATACTCCCAGCGCCATGGAGTTCATGGAGCGCGATGCGCTGCTGTGGGTAACGCGCTTTGTAGATGCGTCTACCGTGAAAATTGAGGACGATATCCAGGCGCATCTGCTGATTGAAGTGGATGGAAACTACCCGGAAGTACTGATGCAGGAAATGGAAGGCATTGCCGGCATCGTGGAAGGGTACGATATCGGCGAGATATTGTTCGCAGAGGATTCCACGCAGAAGGAAGAACTCTGGAAACTCCGCCGCCGCGTAGCGGAGGCCGTAAAGGCGAATTCTGTTTATAAGGAGGAAGATACAGTGGTGCCAAGGGCCGAGCTGCCCGTATTGCTGAAAGGCGTCAAGGAAATAGGCCGTAAGTATGGATTTCATTCCGTATGCTACGGTCATGCCGGAGACGGAAATCTGCATGTGAACATCATCCGCGGCAACCTCACAGAGGAACAGTGGAATGGTACGCTTACGGAAGGCATCCGCGAAATATTCCGGCTGGTGAAGGATTTGAAGGGAACCATTTCCGGCGAACACGGTATTGGCCTCGTACAGAAGAATTATTTGGACATCGTGTTTGATAATACCTCCCTGCATATTATGCGGCAAATAAAACAGATATTTGATCCCAATAATATCCTCAACAGAGGAAAAATATTTGACTGTTAAATACCGATATATGAAGAAACTGCTTTTGGGTTTGCTTTTAGTGGCCGGCATACAGTCGGTAAATGCCCAATACTATCAAACTGACCCTACCCGCCGCCAGCCCCCTGCACAGTCGCCCGCACCCGCGCAAAAAGGCTTTGACCCCAATCGCCTGATCCTGGGAGGCTCCATCGGCGCCGTTTTCGGCGATTATACCAATGTGAATATCAGTCCCCTGGTAGGCTACCGGTTCAATGACTATATCGCTGCCGGTATCAACGTGAATGCGCAGTACGGCCAGATCCGCTACCGCGATCTTTACGACGTGACCACTGAGCGCAATACCTACGGCATCTTCGGCGGTGGCGTATGGGGCCGCGTATATCCGATCCCCCAGCTGTTTGTGCATGTGCAGCCGGAATACAACGGCATCTCTGAAAAAAGTACCCTCTACGATGTGCCCAACCTCGGGGATAAATCTGTTTATAAATCCACCTACGGCGTTCCCAGCCTGCTCCTCGGCGCCGGCTATACGCAAGGCGTTGGCGGCAGGGTAGGCATCAGCTTCGCCGTTATGTACGACGTCCTGCAGGACAATCGCTCTCCTTACAATAATCAACTGATTTACAGGGCCGGCGTTGGCTTAGGCTTCTAGTCGCCGGTATATTTCCATCCGGAAAAGGGTTAAATTAACCCTGTGTTAAATGTTTATAAAGGCTAAACTTTATTTTAGTATCTATACTACCTTTGCGTGGTAATTATAAACAAAGCCAGATGGGAATACAGTTAGCTGTTTTTGATATTGCAGGCACCACCCTGCACGATGAATCCAACGTAGCGCAGGTATTGCAACAGGCGGTAAGGACCGCCGGCGTGGAAGTAACCATAGGAGAAGTCAACGAAGTAATGGGTTACGCCAAGCCTTTTGCGATCCGTTACCTGTTGCAGGCGAAGCAGCACCCCCGTTATAACGACGACGCCTATATCGGCGGGCTGCACGAGATATTTGTGAACAATATGAAAGCGCATTATGCCGGCAGTCCGGCCGTTCGTGAAAAAGAAGGCGTAACCGCCGTATTCGCGGCGCTGCGGCAAAGGGGTATCAAAGTGGCGCTGGATACGGGCTTTGACCGCGACATCACCAACGTGATCCTGCAGCGCACCGGCTGGCAGGCAAACGGCCTCGTAGACGCCGTGGCCACCAGCGATGAAGTGCCGCACGGCCGCCCTTACCCTTACATGATTTACCGTCTCATGGAGCAGCTGGAAATCCCCAGCATTGCGCAGGTAGCCAAAGTGGGGGATACTATTTCCGACCTGGAAGAAGGCAGCAATGCCGGATGCGCGGTAGTGGCGGGCGTTACCACCGGCGCCTACACCCGCGAGGAGCTGGCCAAAGGCCCGCATACCCACCTGATCGCACAACTCGACGAATTACTCCACATCATCTAATAATATTTTTACCACCATGCAACAGCAACAGGCGGAAGTAGCCGTAATAGGCGCCGGGATAGTAGGTTTGGCCATGGCTTACCAGCTGGCCAGGCAAGGCAGGAAGGTTGTCCTGTTTGAACGGAACAGTAAGGCCATCAGCGCGTCCATACGCAACTTCGGGCTGGTATGGCCCATAGGCCAGACGGCCGGTAAAATGTACAACCGCGCCATGAGCAGCCGCAAAACCTGGCTGGAACTGGCCGCGGCTACCGGGTTACAATGTCAGCAAACGGGATCACTGCACCTGGTCTACAACCAGGATGAACTGGCAGTTTTAGAAGAGTTCACGGCCGCGGCTACGGGCAATGGCTATGCCTGTACGCTCCTGTCTCCCCAAAAAATAACCCAATACTCCCATGCCGTAAAGCAGGAAGGGCTGCTGGGGGCCATGTGGAGCGATACGGAAATGACCGTAAACCCCCGCCAGGCCAGCGCCGCCATCGCCAAATACCTGGAAGAGGCCATGCAGGTAACGGTACGTTTCGGAACGGCCGTGAATGGCATCAGTATGCCTTATATCGAAACAAGGGACGAACGCTGGAAGGTGGACCAGGTGTACGTATGCAGCGGGGCGGATTTTGAAACCCTGTACCCGGCGGAATTTTCCAAATCCTTTCTCACCAAATGCAAGCTCCAGATGATGCGCACCGTGCCGCAGCCGGGCAACTGGCAGCTGGGCCCCGCGCTCTGCGCTGGCCTTACCCTGCTCCATTACGCTTCGTTTAACAGCTGTACCACGCTGGAGGCTGTACGAAAACGCGTGGAAGCGGAAATGCCGGAGTATGTGCAATGGGGTATTCACCTGCTGGTGTCGCAAAACGGCGCCGGGGAGCTGACCATCGGGGATTCCCATGAGTACGGCCCTGACTTTGAACCGTTTGACAAGGCCTTTATCAATGACCTCATTCTCAAATACATGCATACATTCCTGCAGGCCCCTGATTATACCATACAGGAGCAATGGCATGGCATTTATCCCAAACTGAAAAACGGGCAAACGGAGCTGGTGTACTCCCCTGAAAAGGATGTGACCATCGTCAATGGTCTCGGCGGGGCCGGTATGACGCTCTCCTTTGGCCTGGCGGAAGAGATTGTAACAGGCCGCTACCGGTAGAGCGGTGAACAATTGTAACAAGTGAATGCTCCTGCGGCGTGTGCTGATCGCCCGCCCGGGGGCATTCCCCTTTCTATACTTAGTGTATATACGTAAAACTAAAATTAGGTTATTGCCTAAATATGCAATAATTTAAGCCCCTATTAACCGTTATGAAAAAATAGCCAGCTTTGCAACGTTTCTGCAGCATAGTATGAAGAGCTTTGCTGCACGTTCATAACGTGTTAAATGGAAAGCAGGTTTCTTTTGAGTTACCTGCTTTTTTTGTGGGGGTAGGCGGCAAAGCGCACCGGGGATGCCTGGCTTTTGCACCCGCGGCGCGCTTTGCAGGACAAGATAGTCAATTGCACCGCCCACCAAAAATCTCACACCTTTCCCCAAAAATCCCTAAATTGAGCCTGGCATAAATGATTACGCATGAATGATAGATTAAAGAATTTAAAGGAAAGGGATTGGACAGAAACACGAGCGCATTCAAGTTGGCAAATCTTTAAGATCATGGCGGAATTCGTCGATGGTTTTGAATCTCTCGCGAAAATTGGCCCCTGCATCTCCATATTCGGTTCCGCGCGTACCAAGCCGGGTAACCGCTACTATGAGCTCTCCGAGGAAATCGCCTTCCGCCTCGCGGAAGAAGGCTTCGGTATCATTACCGGCGGAGGCCCCGGCGTAATGGAAGCGGCCAACAAAGGCGCCCAGCGCGCCGGCGGGAAGTCGGTAGGCGCCAATATCACGCTGCCACATGAGCAATATCCTAATCCATACATTGATAACGACAAGCGGCTCAATTTCGATTACTTCTTCGTCCGCAAAGTGATGTTCACCAAGTATTCCCAGGGCTTCGTAATGATGCCCGGCGGCTTCGGTACCATGGACGAATTTTTTGAAGTAGCCACCCTGATCCAGACCAAAAAAATGGAAGAAACGCCGATGGTACTGGTAGGGCGCGAGTATTGGAGCGGGCTGCTGGAATGGATCCGCACCACGATGATGGAAAAGGAAAGCAATATCAACCCGGCTGACCTCGACCTGTTGCAGCTGTTTGATACTGCCGATGAAGTGGTGGAGTACTTCAGGGTATTCTACACCACCAACAAACTCCGGCCAAATTTCTGATAAAACAAGCCATAATTGCCCATTTAAACGCCCCGGATACGCATAAACTGCTATACCGGGGCGTTTAGTATTTATCGCCTGGTGTTCAAAGCTTAGGGGTTTTCTTTAGCTTTGCAGAAATTTTATATATGGAGCTGATACCGGTAGCAGTGGAGCAATTTTCAGAAAAATACACCACCCCTGAAAGTGAGTTGTTATACAAATTACACAGGGAAACCTATCTGAAAGTGGAGCAGCCGCATATGTTAAGCGGCCATGTACAGGGGCAGTTGCTGAGTATGATCAGTCACATGATACGCCCCATGCGTGTACTCGAACTGGGTACCTACACCGGTTATTCCGCCATCTGCCTGGCGCAGGGGCTGCAGCCGGGCGGTATTTTACATACGGTAGATGTGAATGAAGAGCTGGAAACACTCTGTCGTAAATACTGGGAGGCTACGGGGAATGCGGACAGGATCCGCCTGCATATCGGTAAGGCAGCTGCCGTCATCGACTCGCTGGACGAGGTGTTTGACCTGGTATTCATCGACGCCGATAAAGCAGGATACGAACATTATTACGACCAGGTTTGGGATAAACTCCGGCCCGGCGGTTTTATCCTGGCAGACAATGTGTTGTACCACGGCCAGGTACTGTTGCCCGAAAATGAAAGAGGCAGCCAGGCCAAAGCAATGGTGCGCTTCTGCGAAAAAGTACTCGCAGACGACCGCGCAGAACAGGTACTATTGACTATCCGTGATGGCGTGCTGTTGATCAGGAAGAAGTAGGCATCACAATGAATTACGCCCATTAAATTCTAACATACATGCAAGTAAGAAAATTCTTGTTGGTGGTCTGTTTTCTACTTGGCTCCGCATTGCTGGTGAAGGCGCAGAGAATTACCACCCAGCAATACATAGCCACCTACTACCAGCTGGCTATCGATGAGCAACGCCGCTCCGGCGTGCCTGCTGCCATAACGCTGGCCCAGGGCGTGGTGGAAACCCAGTCCGGCAACGGTACCCTTTGCCAGCAGTCCAACAACCACTTCGGTATTAAATGTAAAAATACCTGGACGGGCAAAACCATAAAATACGATGACGACGAGGCGCAGGAATGCTTTCGTGTGTACGATTCCGCGGAAGAGTCCTACCGGGACCATTCCGACTTCCTGCGTAACAATCCCCGCTACGGCTTCCTCTTCCAGTTTGACGGGGAGGACTATAAATCCTGGGCCTATGGCCTCAAACAGGCCGGTTACGCGACCAATAAATCCTATCCGCAGCAGCTCATCAAGGTGATTGAAGACAATAACCTGCAACGCTACTCGCTGATTGCCCTGGGTAAATTATCCCCGGAAGCGGTAGCCGCTGAAAATGCCGCTATCGCCGGCACGGTGGTGAATCCGAAGCCCCGCCCGGTGAATAACAACAATTCCTCTTCAGCGCCTTCCTATAACAACAGCACCGCTTCCCGCCCTGCGAAGCCTTCCAGGCCGGCAGGCAGCTATCCGAAAGGAGTATTTGAGATCAACGGCCGCAAAGTGATTTACGCAAAAGCCGGAACATCGCTGATTGCATTAGCGAGCCAGCGCGATATACGGCTGAGCAAACTCGTACGCTTTAACGATCTTCCGAACGACGCGCCGCTGAAGAAAGATATGCTCATCTTCCTGCAAAAAAAATCCAAACGGGGTAGTAAGGATTACCACGTAGTAGCCGGTGGTGAAACCACCCACGACGTGGCGCAGGCGGAAGGCATCCAGCTAAAATGGCTGCGCCGCAGGAATAAACTGCACGATGGCGAAGAAGCGGCCGCCGGCCAGCAGCTGGCGCTTAACGGCTACGCATCCAAAACGCCTGTACTGGCAAAAGCTACCCGCATTTTGAAAGAGGAAGAAGAAGAGCCGGAAGATTTTTCGCCGGGTAAAATGGTGAAAGAAATTAAAGAGGAAATGTCCAAACCCGCTACCGGCGGCGTGGCTTCCATTCCGCCTTCCAAACCAGGCGGCGTGCCGGTGCCCGTTGTAGCGGAGCCGGAAAATAATGAAGCAACCAGCGTACCGGCGAAGGCCGCCATGCCTAAGCCCGCGCCGGCAGGGCCAGCGCCGGCGCCTGTGCGGACCGCGCCCGCTCCCGTAAAGTCCGGCGGACAACTGTACCACGAAGTACAGCCAAAGGAAACACTGTACGGCATCGCTAAATTGTACAACAAAACTGTAACCCAGTTACAGGAATGGAATAATTTGCAGGGCTACGATATTAAGATCGGACAGCGCCTGCTTGTGGGAAAGTAAAGCACCCATCTTTTCGTGCTTTTATTTGTTAAATTGGAAATGAGTATTTATGTCGGTAATCACAGTGCATGACAAACAGTTTCAACCTTATATCAATGCTGCGGATCTGCAGCAGCGTATCAAGGAAATGGCCACCCAGATCAATCATGATCTGAAAGGGGAGCGCCCTTTGTTTATTGCTATCCTGAATGGTTCTTTTATGTTCGCTGCGGATATGTTTAAACATATCAACATCGATGCAGAGATATCCTTTATCAAACTGGCCTCCTATAAAGGCACCAAATCCACCGGCAACGTAGTGCAGGCCATCGGTTTGGATGAAGACCTCTATAACCGTACCGTTGTGATCCTGGAGGATATTGTGGATACCGGTAAAACTTTAAGCCAGTTTTTACCACAGCTGGAACACCAGCAACCCAAACAACTGCTGGTAGCTTCCCTGCTCACCAAGCCGGATGCTATGGTGCATCCGATCAAGATCGATTACCTCGGATTTTCCGTACCCAATAAATTCCTCCTGGGTTATGGGCTCGACTATGATGGCCTGGGCCGTAACCTGCCGGAAATCTACCAGCTGGTAGAGTAGTACGCCAAAAATGCCTGAAAAGCCTGGTTTTTACCCGAAAACCAGGCTTTTTTTATGCGCCGGACCATAGACCCCCATGGATTTGTCAGCAGAAATTTTTAATTTAATCCATGCGAAAGTTGCTTTTGCTGCTGGTCTGCTGCTGTAACCTCGCCAGCGCGCAAACCGCATGGATTTCCGGGGCAGTGGAAGACAGTACCGCCCATAAACCCCTGAGCGGTGTAGCCGTCAGCGTTATGAATGATACCGCCATGGCGGTAACGAACAGCTATGGCCTGTTTCGCATCGCGGCCTCCAAACCGCTGATCCGGCTTAAATTTGAACTGGAAGGCTACGATACCCGGATCATTTACGCCAGGCCCGGCGAGTATCTCCTGATACGGCTTATGCCCCGGCGCAATGCGACTGATGCCATCGCGCTGGCCAAAGCAAGGGCTAATATCTCCCGTAACAGTAACCCCAATTATACCAATGCCGGTATCGGCTTGTACACCTTTTTCAATGAAACCTACGGCGCTACCTATGAAAATAAGTTCCAGCGCACCAGCGTGGCGCCTGCCTCCAACTTTGCCGTGGATGTGGACAGGGCTTCCTACAGCAACATCCGCCGCTTCCTGCGCCAAAAGGCCAAAGTGCCCAAAGATGCCGTCCGCATCGAGGAGATGATCAACTACTTCCATTACAGTTATCCCCTGCCGGGCAACGGTGAAACCATGAAACTCTCCGCCTGCTATACCAGCTGCCCCTGGGAGCCTATGCACCGCCTGTTGCAGATCGTCATCCGGGGCAAAGCCGTACAATTGGATAGCCTGCCCCTGAGTAACCTCGTATTCCTCATCGATGCTTCCGGCTCCATGGGAGCCTCCAACAAGCTGCCCCTGTTACAGGCGGCCTTCCGGGTGCTGGTGAATAACCTGCGGGCGAAGGACAGAGT
This sequence comes from Chitinophaga sp. CB10, assembly GCA_001870995.2. Taxonomy (GTDB): domain Bacteria; phylum Bacteroidota; class Bacteroidia; order Chitinophagales; family Chitinophagaceae; genus Chitinophaga. Next base: position 178,205 of record MLAV02000002.1, on the reverse strand, counting down.
CGCCATCGTGGCGTATGCCAGCGAACCCAGTGTGATATTGCCTTCCACCACCGGCGACCAGAAAGAGAAAATCCTCAATGCCATCGATAACCTCAACGCCAACGGGGCTACCGCCGGCGAGGCAGCCATCAAAATGGCCTACAAGGTAGCAAACCAAAACTTCATCCCCGGTGGAAACAACCGCGTGATACTAGCTACCGACGGGGATTTCAACGTGGGGCGTTCCAGCGACGAGGAGATGGAAGAACTGATTACCAACGCCCGGGAAAGCGGTGTACTGCTGACCTGCCTGGGAGTAGGAATGAAGAATTATAAGGATTCCAAACTCAAGGTGATGGCGGGGAAAGGCAATGGGAACTTCGCCTATGTGGACGACCTAGATGAAGCCAACAAGATTTTTGCCCAGGAATTCGGCAGCACGCTATTCACCATCGCCAAGGACGTGAAAGCGCAGGTGACTTTCAATCCGCGCACGGTAAAATCGTACAGGCTTATCGGTTATGAAAACAAGGTGCTGGCGGATGCCGGCGCCGGCAGGGATTCTATCGGCGGCGGCATCATCGGCAGCGGGCATTGCGCCGTAGCCCTGTATGAAATATTGCCGGCGGATAGCATGGCCGCAGGAGATACCTTGCTGGCGGATATTAAGGTTACGTACCGCGCGCCATACAGTGAGGCGCCGGAGGAGAAGGAATTGCCGGTGGGCAACGGTTGCGCGGCTTTTAACGAGGCGGCGCCGGACCACCGGTTCGCAGCGGCCGTGGCCTTATTCGGTATGCTGCTCCGGAATTCCGCTTACCGGGGCTGCGGTGATTGGGATATGGTGGAGCATATGGCGAAAAACGCCGTGGGAAAGGATAAGAGCGGGTACCGGCAGGAGTTTTTGAAGCTGGTAAAGCTGGCCAGGAAGCAACAGTAAAAGCCGCTGCCCATCCATGGTAGCGGATGGGGAGAGAAACAATTATTTAATGATCCTGTAGCACTGGCGGATCATCTTCTGCTGAAAATCAAACGGTAAGGTTTGTGCCGTAATATCCTTGATGGAGCTGGCTTCTATCTGATCGCTTTCCATGATGAAGCGGCGATAGTTGTTGCTGAAGTAGATCACCCCGCCTTTTTTCGTGGCCAGCAATACTTTGTTGAGCAGTACCACGTGATCCCGCTGGATATCGAGGAATTCCTTCATGCGCTTACTGTTGCTGAAGGTAGGCGGGTCCATGATCACCAGGTCGTAGGTGTTTAGTTTGAGCGTATCCAGGTACTGGAGTACGTCCGCATGTACGAACTGGTGTTTGGAAGGGTCGATATCGTTGAGGCGGAAATTCTCTTCCGCCCAGGCCAGGTAGGTTTTTGAAAGGTCCACGGAGGTTACTTCCGCGGCGCCGCCGGCGGCTGCGTAAACGGAGAAGGAACCGGTGTAGCAAAAGAGGTTGAGTACTTTTTTGTCTTTCGCTTCGTCCCGCACCATGGAGCGGGTGATGCGGTGATCCAGGAAGAGGCCTGTATCAAGGTAGTCGGACAGGTTGACTTTAAATTTGAGCCCGGCCTCATGGGCTACCATTTCATGGCTTTCCGTGCTGAGCTTTTCATACTGACTTTGCCGGTTCTCCTTGCGCTGGCGCTGTTTTACCCATATTTTGGCTGGTTCAACGCCCAGTACTTTGCTGATCAGCTCCAGGCAGGCGTCCAGCCAGGCTTCATGCGTTTCCTCGTCCATACCGTGTTTGCGGTGGTACTCCGCGATGTACACGTAGTCCTCATACATTTCAATACTGAACGGGAATTCAGGGATATCGTCGTCGTATATACGGTAGCAGGTGATATGCTGGCGGCGGGCCAGTTTGGAAATATGCCGGTGTACTTTGGTCAACCGGTTTTCGAACATCTGCATTTTATCAGTCATGGTGCTATGGATTTGGGCCGGGGCCGGAGGCCGGGAAAAAAACAAGGAGAGAAAGGGCTGTTGGGCCGTTTCTCTCCTTGCAGAAAAGTGTATTGATTACTCCGCTCAGCTGAAAATATCTCTCACCTTTTCGAAAAAACCTTTTTCAGATTTTTCCGGGTTCGGTTTAAAGTTTTCGGAAGCGTTGAGTTTATCGATCATATCTTTTTCTTCGCTGGTCAGGTTTTGAGGCGTCCATACGTTTACCTGGATGAGCTGATCGCCGCGGTCGTAGGAGTTAACGGATGGGAAGCCTTTTCCTTTCAGGCGGAAGATTTTACCGCTTTGTGTGCCGGCAGGGATCTTGATTTTAGCCTTACCGTCGATGGTGGGCACTTCTACGGAGGTGCCGAATACTGCGTCCGGGAAGGAGATGTGCAGGTCGTAGGCTACGTTGAGGCCATCGCGCTGCAGTTCCGGATGCGGTTCCTCTTCGATGAGGATGAGGAGATCGCCGGGGGCGCCGCCTCTTTCGCCGGCGTTGCCTTTGCCGCTCATGCTGAGCTGCATGCCTTCCGCCACGCCTGCAGGGATGTCGATGCTGACGGTTTCTTCGCCATACATGCGGCCTTCGCCTTTACAGTGGTTACATTTGCTGGTAATGATCTGACCTTCGCCGTGGCAGTTAGGGCAGGTGGTCACGGTCTGCATCTGGCCGAGGAAGGTGGAAGTTACTTTTCTTACCTGACCGGAGCCACCGCAGGTGTTACAGGTCTGGAAAGAGTTTTTGTCTTTCGCACCGAGGCCGCCGCAATGCTGGCAGGACACGTATTTTTTGACCTTGATCTTTTTATTGGCGCCTTTAGCGATTTCTTCGTAGGTGAGTTTGATTTTCACGCGCAGGTTGGAACCGCGGGTACCTCTGCCACGGCGTCCCGGGCCGCCGCCTTGCCTGCCTCCTCCGAAGAAGGAGCCGAAGATATCATCACCGAAAATGTCACCGAAGTTGGAGAATATGTCGTCCATATTCATACCGCCGCCACCAAATCCACCGCGGTTACCGTTCATGCCGGCGTGCCCGAAGCGGTCGTACTGCGCGCGCTTGTCCGGGTCGCTCAGCACCTCGTATGCTTCAGCGGCTTCCTTGAATTTCTCTTCTGCCTCTTTATTGTTGGGATTACGGTCCGGGTGATATTGCATGGCTACTTTGCGGTAAGCCTTTTTAATCTCATCCTGCGAAGCCGTTTTCGACACAACAAGGACTTCGTAATAATCTCTTTTGGTAGACATTATATAAAAAACTTATAACTCCATTGGTATGGAGTTTTTGGTGCTGTTAAAAAATATAATAAATCCGTCAGTTGTCAGCATAGTAATAGACCTGGCTTATGCCACATCGTCATTTATTTACCTACTACCACTTTCGCGTGACGTATCAATTTGTCATTCATATAGTAGCCTTTCTGCAGCACGTCCAGCACTTTACCTGCGAGGTCCGGTGCAGGGGCAGGGATTTCAGTGATGGCGTCGTGCAGGTCCGGATCGAAAGGTTGGTGTAAGGCCTCCATTTCTTTCAGACCTTTTGAGAACAGGGAGTTTTTCAGTTTATTGAAAACCAGCTGGGAACCGTCTTTCACGGCCTGTAGCTCGGTGGCTGTTTCCATTTGTTTGGAAGCGCGTTCGCTATCGTCCAGTACATCCAGCAAAGATATGATAACATCCTTGCCGGCAGTTTGCATCAGTTCTAATTTTTCTTTGGCAGTACGTTTGCGGAAATTGTCGAATTCAGCCTGCAAACGGAGATATTTATCGCGCAGCTCTTTGATTTCCTGGTCTTTTTTCTCCAGGTCACCAACTTCTTCCAACTCATTATTCATATGCGAAGTTCCACTCATATTCTCATCAGCGTTAATATCTGGCATGCTGTTCTCATTGTCGGTATTGTTAATTTCCTCTTGATGCATGTCTTTTTCTTTTTCTGTCATAATTGTAATGATTGTCTGCAAAGATACGTTGTCAATTATTTTGCCAAGGGGTGATTTGGCGACAAATTGACATTGAACGGGTAATGCATGATAATGGCTGCTGCCTATTTCTTACCTTTGCACCTCGAATTGCGATAAATGACTAAAGTTTTTTTAAAGAAAAAGATACAAAACAGGGTTTTGCAGGGCCATCCCTGGGTTTTCGGGAACGAAGTGGGAGAGATCGACGGGCCGGTAAACGCCGGCGACATCGTGGATGTTTTCACGCACCAGGGCCATTTTGTGGGCCGCGGTTACATCAACCCCCAGTCCCAGATACTGGTACGCCTGCTCACCCGTGATAAATCCGAAGAGATCAACGATGAGTTTTTCTACCGCAGGCTCCTGAAATGCTGGGAATACCGCAAAAAGATCGGCTATGTGGAAAACTGCCGCCTTGTATTTGGGGAGGCGGATGAAATGCCGGCCCTCATCATCGATAAATTCAACGATTACCTGGTGATCCAGACGCTGGCACTGGGGATGGATAAATGGAAAGGGGCTATCGTGGATGCGCTGAACCGCATCTTCTCACCTAAAGGTATTTACGAGCGGAACGATGTGCCGGTGCGGGAACTGGAAGGGTTGGAGCAGCAGAAAGGCTTCCTCAGCGCGCCGTTTGACACCAACGTGATCATCAACGAAAACGGGCTCAAATTCCATGTGGATATCGTCAATGGGCAGAAAACCGGCTACTTCCTGGACCAGCAGGACAACCGCCGCGCTATCCAGCATATCGTAAAAGGCGCCGATGTACTGGAAGCATTCTGCTATACCGGTACCTTCTCCTGCCATGCCGGATACTATGGCGCTAAAAGCGTAATGGGACTGGATATTTCAGAACATGCCGTGAACACCGCCCGCCGCAATGCGGAGCTGAACAACCTGCAGGATATCTGTAAGTTCCAGGCAGTAAACGCGTTCGACCAGCTGAAGCAATGGACCCGCGAGGAGAAGAAATTCGACGTAGTTATCCTCGATCCGCCGGCCTTTACCAAAAGCAGGGAAAACATCCAGAAAGCCATCACCGGCTATAAGGAGATCAACCTCCGCGGGATGAAGCTCCTGAAGCCAGGCGGTTTCCTCGTAACGGCTTCCTGCACCAACCTGGTGCCGCCCAGCCTCTTCCTGGAAATTATCGATATGGCCGCCAAGGACGCTAAAAAGAAACTGCGCCAGGTTACCTTCCAGACGCAGGCCCAGGATCACCCGATCCTCTGGAATATCGAGAATACGACTTACCTGAAATTCCTGATTGTAGAAGTACAATAAGCATATTGCCACTGCCGGCTGATGGCGCCATCGGTTAGTACCTTACAGGAGGTTAGCAAACCGAACTATCTTATGGCCCACGTCGGACATGTATGTAAAAGGGTAAAGAAAAAGCCGGTCCATGTAGGACCGGCTTTTTAATATCGTTAAGGTTTATCGCTATTTCACTACATTGAACTTCCCGGATTCTACCAGGTTCCCCCTTCTGTCCCTCAGCTGGTAAATATACAGCCCGCTGTAATAATTATCCAGGTTCACCGTTGTACGCTGACCAATGGATTTCAACTGGTCAATTTTCTTTCCCAGGAAATTATATACAATAAGATCGTATAAACGCTCGTTATTATGTTGTTGCTGAATTTCGAAGTTGATAGCGGAGGTAGCGGGGTTCGGATACAGTCTGACAATTTTACTACCCCCGTCCGTTGCCGGCTGGGATTTGTCGGTCTGAGCGCTGCTCACCAACGAGAACAGGCAAAAAACCATAGATAAAATGAGGGTAGAGGATTTTAACATAGTGCTATAAAGATAAAATTATTTTCAAATATATTAACTTTTTTTGATTGATAAATCACACGATCTCTAGTGCACACCTCTATGTAAATTTAACAAATCCAGCGCCATTTTGTTAGCTTTTTTCTCGTTTTTATGTAAATTTTAACGGAAATTTTCGGCTGCCTGCACAATCTTTTGACGCTCAATTCGTTCCCGCGTTTAAAATCTTGGGCAATTCACACTCTCCAGCGTACTGTTGCGGCTGTTAAGGAAGCCTTTAAACACCAGTGAAATTTCAAAGCCCCCGAAACTCTGGCTCGCCGTCCTCAATTTGGAGATATTGGCGTCGTAACTCATCCCCAATTCATACTTATCCATATCGAGCTTTACCGTAGGGATCAACGCATCGTTCCAGCGGAGGAAGAGGCCGCCGAAAATGCCCCGGGTCGATTCCAGCCCCTGGTCCATCAGCGCATACCGCAGCATGGCCCCGCCGATGTACTCGGAGTAGCTGCCCTGGTGCAGCTGGTTGTATTCCGCCACCAGTTTCACCCGCTCTTCCAGCGGGATGGAAATGCCCGCGTTGAAGGTGAGCTTGGTGTTCAGCATGATGGACTTGTCGTTATAAAAAGAAACCTTCGGGCTGTTGAAATGGAAATACCCTACCCCGAGATAATAATTCACCTCTTCCCCGATCACACTGTTATAGCTCAGGCCCACGCCGGCATCCAGGTAGCTGTAGCCGCGCAGCGCCAGTTTACCCTCTTCCCCGGTAGGCATGGACGGATTAAAGCGGCCGCCGGTGTACTGGTTATCGAACGTCATATGCGCCGGGTCAAACTGCCGCTGCACAAAGCCGCCCATAAAGCCCAGGGAAAGGAAGCTGGCCTTGTCCGCATTGAGGGATTTATGGTAGTTGATGGCAGGCATGATCTGGGTAGATTGCAGCCGGCTGGTACCTGCCCGGTCGTAGGTCAGCTGCAGCCCGGTCGTCAGATAGTCGTTGGCGTTACCCACCGGGAATTTGATCTCCCCGCTCAAAGTACCCGTCTGGTAAGGAATGGTCACCTGGTTCCACTGGTTGCGGTACACCGCCTGGACCCGCACATCTCCATTGAAAATCCCTATCAGCGCCGGATTACGAAGGATGGGCGTTTCGTAGAATTGCGATAAATGGATGTCCTGCGCCATGGCGCCCGATCCATAGAGGGCCATGCAGGAAAGCAGGAGTAGTCGGTACAGGTGTTTCATGTATCCAGGTTATGATGTTATCTCAGTAATGTTAAATTGCCTTTCAGCTGCAACAGCTCGTTCGTGTCGCAATAAGCTTCCAGAAAATAAATGTACACGTCGGCGGACTGCGGCTGGCCTTTGAAGTAGCCATCCCAGCCCTTGCTGATATCGTCTGTATTAAATTTTTCGCGGTGGTACACTTCCTGCCCCCAGCGGTTGAATACGCGCAGCGACTTCACGAAACTGATGCCTTTCCCGCGGGGATAGAACACATCGTTTACGCCGTCTCCATTGGGACTGAAGCTGTTTGGAATAAAGATGGCATCGCTGCCGCAGACCAGGTTCACTTCCATGACATCAGTTTTCGTACAGCCGTATCGGTTAGTGCCGGTAATGCTGTAGGTCATTGGTTTGCGCACGGTGGCTATCGTAACCGGACTGTTAGGATGGCTGAGGTAGTCCGCCGGGGACCATTCCCATTTCACCACATCCAGGGAGCCGGTAGCCATCAGCGTGGTGGCGGTTCCTACGGAAATTGTCTGGTCCTTGCCGGCATTTACTTCCGGTGTGGGCTTCACGCTTACCTTCACTGTTACCGGCGTGCTGGCAGGGCACATCGGGTCGTTGGCGCCGGTTACCTGGTACGTGATATCCGCTGTGGGCGTGCTGATAGGGTCCGCAATTTTATTATTGGTGAGCCCATCCACCGGCGTCCAGTTATAATACGCGGCGCCGGAAGCCTGTAACTTGGTGCTGCTGCCATAGCAGACGATGATATCGCTGGCAGCCACCGTGAGGTTAGGCTTGGGCACTACGGTTACGTCCAGGGAATCCCGCATCGTACAGCCGTAGGCGTTAGTAGCTTCCGCCAGGTATTTTTTAGAGGCCGGGGGAGATACCACCGGCGTGGTGCAATAGATGCAGCTGATATTGTCCGTCGTAAGCCATTGCACATTCCCGTCTGTAATAGCGGTCAGCGTAGTGCCTGCGCCCTCGCAGATTTTCGGATTGGTAGCCGTTACCTTCAGGAACGGCGCCGGGTTGATCGTTACGGCTTTCGTGATACTATCCATACAATTACGGGCGTCCGTGATTACCAGCTTCACGTTATAGCTGCCGCTGGCGCTGTATTTGGTGGCCGGCGGCGTTTGCGAGGCGGACGCCAGTCCGTTCCCCAGGTCCCATTGCCAGTTGGTAAGGGGGATATTGGGAGATGTCACGGACGTGTTGCGGAAACTCACCGGCTGTCCGGCGCAAGCGCCTCCGGAAAGGTCGAAGTTGGCCGCCGGCGCCAATATGCTTATGTTCCCGGTTTTCCTCACCACATCGTCGCAATAGGCGGGGTGGTTGTAATGAATGGTCAGCTGGTCATCGTAAGTGCCGGCAGCCGGCCAGTTTTTCGTATAGCTTTGCGCGTTAGTCTGCTGCGTAGTGCCGTCTCCGAAGTTCCAGGTGTAGCCGGCCACCAGTTCCAGGGGCACGTTCAGCACCTCGTAGGTGGCATTGCTGCCCCGGCAAATAGCGCTTACTCCTGTGGTGAAATCCGCGTTGAAATAATACACCGTCTGGAAGCTGCTGTGCGTGCAGGCGCCGCCGTTGTCCTGTACGGTGAGGCGTACGGTGTATTTGCCGGGAGTAGTATAGGTATGTACCGCATCCCGGCCTGTTTCAACAGGGCTGTTGTCCCCGAAGTCCCACTGGTAAGTACTGCTGGCCGTGGTATTGGTACTGGTATTGGTGAAACTGAATTCGCTTTTTTTATTGCAGTTACGCACAAAACTAAAAGAAGATACCGGCCCGTTGATGGTAACCGCCACCGGCGTTGCCGCAGTGTAACAGCCGTTGCTGCCGGCTTTCATTTGTATGCTCAGGTTGCCGTTGGCGTTGAAGCTATGGCGGATATCATTGGAAGTGGTTTCCTGGGTGGCGCCATCGCCAAAGTCCCAGCTATAGGTATCCGCATACTGCGCGTTGGCGATCAGCCGCACCGGCTCCCCGGTGCAGGCCACCAGCGGCGCGGCCGTGAAGCTCACGTTGCCAGGCGGATTACCTGTGCGTACCTGCCTGTCGAACGTTTTTTTGATGACGCAGCCGCTGCTGGTATTCACCGTAAGCGTGACCGGGTAAGTACCGGTTTGCGTATAAGTATGTGTAACGGAAGCATTGCCGTTTTGCGTTACGCCATCTCCAAACTCCCAGGTATAACCGGTTACCGGGTCGTTAATGGTGTTGGTGGAAGTGGCGGTAAGCGCTGCCTGGTAAGGCACGCAGCCGGATACCGGGGCGCTGAGCGTTACTTCCGGCAGGGAAATATTGATGTAGGAGGCTTTGGTAACCTGCTGCGTACAGCCGTTGGCGTTAGCGACTTTCAACGTCACGTCAAACTTGCCTGCTTTGGAATAGGTATGCGCTACCGTGGCGCTGGTAGTGGTCACGGGTGCGCTGCCATCTCCGAAAGTCCAGGTGCGTACGGCGCCATCCGGCGTGAGGTCCGTGAAGTTAGCCGTGTACACTTTACAGCTTTGGGTAACGTCTGCCCGGAAATCAGGAACAGGCGTAGCCGCTACTGTAAATTCCTTATAGTAGCTGCTTTCCGTGTTATAATATTTTGCCGTAAGGGTAATACGTTTCACGCCGCCGGTGGTATAGGTAATTTGCGGATTTAAGTCATGCGAAGTACGGCCGTCCCCAAAATCCCAGGTGTACATTACCGGCGAGCCGGTGGTCGTGTTCTGTAATGTAACTGTAACAGGTGCGCACAATGATGCCGGGGAAGTAGTGTAAGTGAAGTTAGCCTGCTGGGCATAGAGCTTTCCTCCAACTAATAACACTATCAGTAACAACAATGTCCTGAAACATTTTGCCTGAGGATATTTCATAGGTTCGGGCGGTTTTTCATAAATCAGTCCACAAATTAATGAAAAAAATCATTATTGTCCGACAAAAATCGGGTTAAAAATGGCTGTAATCCCTTTCTGATAAGGATTACAGCCTAAAATTTGATTGTTTCAAAATGGGGGGAAGCTCCCCTCCTTTATTACGGTGAAAAGGCAAGCGATGATGCATTGTGTTTTTTTCTCCATGCTTTATATGTGTCTTTAATAAATTCCATCAGTCCAACATAGCTTGTCAGGTGTAATCTTATAACGGTGATCATATTAGCAAAAGATTTTTTCGTGGCAGCTTTCTTTCTGATGACCACCATCAGTAATTGAGCGATCAGCACGCAATAGACCTGCATTTTGACTGCATTGGGGCTTTCTCCCCAGAAATAGCGCAAAGGAAAATTCTGCTTGATCTGTTTAAAAAGCAATTCTATCATCCAGCGGTTCTTGTAAATGGTAGCTATCTGGGGTGCCGGTAAGGTAAAATTATTGGTGATGAACACATAAACCTTTCCTTCCGCTGTTTTAAAAGTGATGCGCCTAAGCTTTAGACGCCCCACCTCTTTTCCGTTCTGTTTTACCCCTACGGTGATGTATTGCTCTTTGAGCACACCTTTGACATTCTTCTTTTTGGTTTTATCCACCAATACTTTAGTAATGTGAAAATCTGCATTATCCTTCATCCGGGTTACAAACCAAACCTTTTGGGTTGTCCATTTGGCAAACTGATGATATACATTGTATGCCTTGTCGAACACCAGCCAGCTATTAGCCGCTAATTTCAGGTGGTACAGGAATTTCCGGTCATGTTCCCGGGCTTCTGTCATGCGAACAAACTCCGTTACCCCACTAAAAGCGTCCAGCATGGCGTGAACCTTTATACCGCCTTTCTTCCTGCCTCCGTCCAGCCGGTTACGACCAACACCCCGAAGTAACTCACAGAAAAGTTGAATAGTCGTACTGTCTATGATCTTCAGGTTCCGTATACTTAAACCCTTTAACCGGCTGTCCGAGATAAAACTATGATACTGCCGGAGCAATCCGTAATAAATCGTTTCAAAGACCTGGTAGCTGCGTTTATTATTCGCATCCGAGAGCGTACTGCGGGCTGGCGCTTTATCCAAACCCAGGTGGGACAACTTGCCCTCACAGGCCAACAGCCCCTCGCATAGCTCCCGCAGCCCGTTACAGTAACTGAACACCCCATACAGAAGGCTTACCAAATGAACCCGCAAGGGTAAGCGCTTATAATAACGGTTTGATTGATGCTTTCTGTTTGCCGCATGGATTATAGCACTGGGTATTACATCTAATATTTGAGATAATACCGGCTGTCCGGAAAAACTTTTATTTTCGCCCATGGTAATTTTAAGTGTGGTAACTCAAACTTACCAAATTGGGCGGTTCTTCGGAACTGCCTTTTTTCATCCTAAAACATTATTTTAGTCGGACAATAGTGGAAAAAAATAATAAAATGACCTGTCCTATCTATTTGCTATTGATTATGAATAATTTATCTCAATAATGTAATGTTTCCTTTCAGCAACTGGGTCCCCCCTTTATCACAGACCACTTCCGTCATGTACACATATACGTCCGGGTTAGCCGGCTGCCCTTTGAAGGTGCCGTCCCATCCCTTGCTGCTATCATCCGTAGTAAAGCTATAACGCTCGAAGATCAGCTGCCCCCAGCGGTTGAAGATCCGGAAGGATTTCACTTCCTGCGCGCCTCTTCCCCGGATGTAGAATATATCATTCACGCCATCGCGGTTAGGGCTAAAGGAATTGGGTATAAAGATGTTGGCATTATCGCAAACGATCTTCAGGCGCAGTTCATCCTGCGCCGTACAGCCGTAACGGTTAGCCACCTCAATGTAATAGGTGGCGTCGTTTTTGGGCGTGATGGTGGTGCTGGCGCAAACGCTGCAACTGAGGCCTTCCTGCGGCGTCCACCTGACGGTGGTCACATCTTCGCTTACCTGCAGCTGCAGCGGAATGATGCTGCCGTTGGAGGTTGTGATATCCGGCCCTGCGTTCACCGTTGGCGCGGGGTTCACTATCACATGCGCCACCGCCGTGGAAGTGAAGCAGTTAAACTTATCCCGGCCGGTAACGGTATAGTCCGTACTCACAGCGGGTTGCGCTACCGGGTTCGGAATATTCGCGTCGCTAAGGCTGGCCGCGGGCGTCCACTGGTAGCCGTCCGCACCGGTGGCCAGCAGCCTGGCTGAGGTACCCTTGCAGATGGCGGCATCCGTGGTGCGTACCACGAAAGGCTGGGTAACCGTCAGGCTGATTTTCTTCGTCGTCGTACAGCCGTAAGGGTTAGTAGCCACCACGGTGTAGGTGGTATCGATATCCGGCGTCACCAGCGGGGAGGCGCTGGTTGCGTCGTTGATGTTATAGTTCGTCCACAGTACGGTGGCATTGGCATCCGTGTTGGCCATCAGCTGCAGCGGCGTGCCCCTGCATACATTCACTTTATCCGGCGCGGGCGCCAGCGTGGGGGATACGCGCACGGTAAACTGCGTGTTGGCGGTATTGGGGCAGCTGCCGTCCGCATTGGTAACGGTGAGCTGGACGGACTTGATGCCCGCAGCATCGCCACTATAGGCGATGGGCGTTTGCTGCGTGGTGCTGATGCCGGGGTTGATGGTCCATTGCCACCTGGCGTCCGCCTGGCCGGTGGTTTCATGGCCGGTGATCGTGGTGGAATAGCCCTGGCAGATGTCTGCAACCGGGTCTATGGCGGCCCGTGGCTGGGTAGGCACCGTCAGCTCTTTGGCGGCAGAAGCCTTACAGCCGTAGGCGGTAACCACTTGCAGGTTGATCGTATGTTTCCCGGGATTCGGATAGTTAAACGAAGGGTGGCGGATGGTGCTGGTATTGCCGGGATCGCCGGGCGCCCCGAAATCCCAGGTACTGCTCAAAGGCATTCCCAGTTGTTCCTCGGTCAGCGTTTTGGAGAGGTTGGTAAATTTCACCAGGCCTCCTCCGCAGGCGGCGGAGTTGTCGATACTGAAGTCGGCCACTGGTTTATCCACAATTATTTTATCGTTGATGATGGCCGGCACTTCGCAGCCCTGCGCATCGATGAGTATCACGCGCGGGGTAAAGATGCCGCCGTTCGCATAGGTATGCGGGGGCGACTGCGGCGTGGTCGTTGTTTCCACCACACCGTCGTCAAAATCCCAGGTGTATTTAACGGTTTTGGTAGCGGTGGCCGTCATGCTCATATCCAGCGGGGCGCAGCCATGGTCCGGGCCAGCAGTGGCCGTACCATTCGGCCCGTCGATGGTGATGGATTTTTTCACCTGGTTACTGCAGCCCTCCCGTGTGTACACCGTCAGCGCAATTTCGTAGGTCCCTGGCCGTGAGTAAATATGTCCGTCCGGGTTATTGTTCCCGGTATTGGTACCATCTCCAAAATCCCAGCGGGAACGGATGAAGTCCACCGAAGTATTCGTCAGCGTTACATTCGCCGGCGGGCACGGCACCAGCGTTTCCGGCAGGAGGAAGTCCGCCTTTGGATCAGGTACGCGGATTTTTTGTGAAGTTTCATCCACGCAGCCGGCGCCGGAAGTGATCTTCAGTTTGATCTCGTAGGTGCCGGGCGCGGTAAAGTTCTTTTGCGGGTATATCTCCGTGCTGGTGGTGCCATCGCCGAAATCCCACGCTACGCTGGCATAGCCGGTAGAGGTGTTGTAATACATCCGGGATTCGTTGAGGCAGGGCTCCGTGCTGGTAACCGTGAAGGCGGCTTTATGGTTATCCAGCGTGACGGGCCTCATCAGGCTCACGGAGCAATTGTACTTATCCGTTACCGTTAGTGTAACCGGGTAGGTACCATCCTTTGCATATTGATGCGGCACATCTGTGGGTAGGGTAGTGGAGCTGACTTCCGCGGTATTATCGCCAAAGTTCCATTTCCAGCTGCTGAGGGCATTGCCTGCATTTGTGCCGGATTGATCGGTAAAGAGGATATCGCTGTTGCGGCAAAGCTTACCGGTGAAGCTGAAGTTCGGGATCGGCCCGTTTACCGTAACGTCGATGATATTGGATTCCGTTACGCAGGAATTCAGGTCAGTTGTTCGCACCTGGATCTTATATTCTCCCGGGGTGTTGTACTGATGCTCCGCGGGCCGGTTCCAGGCCGTTGCATAGTCCTGCGTACCATCGCCCCAGAAGATGAAATAGCCCTGCTGCAGCGTATCCGCCGGGATGGTAGCCGTAAGGGTCAGGGTTTTGCCTACGCATACGGCGGCGAGGTTGGCGCTGATGGTGGGCTTTTGATCGACTATGATCACTTCGTTCCGGTATTCATTATCACAAGAGCCATTATTTACTTTTAGGGAAACGATAAACCTGCCTTGTTTGGCATACGTACGTTCCGGCTCCGGATCCGTGCTGGTTGTGCCATCGCCAAAATCCCACAGATAATTCTTCGGTGCTCCTGGATTATTCCCCCAATCAGTCCTGTCGGTAAATTTACGGTAGGCAGGCTGGTTACAATCAACGGTGGTAGCCCATTCCGCGATGGGTGGGTTCACATTGATGTAATCCACTTTAACGAGCGTATCGCGGCAGCCATAGTTATTCACAATCAGCCGTACATCGTGCAGGCCCACGGAGCGGAAATAATGTTCCGGGTTTTCGAGGAGGCTGATGCGATCGTCCTGGGGGGTACGCGGGTCGTCTATATCTTCCAGGAAAGTCCACTGCCATTCCTGGCCCCGTGGCTGGGAGAGGTTGGTGAACTGCACCGGGTCCTTGGCGCATACCGTAAGCGGCGTGGCGGAAAAGTCCACCACCGGTTTGCGGCCTGCCCGCAGCTCAATTGTAGCTTGGCCCTGGCAGCCGTTAACTGTAGTGTACCTCAGTATGACGTTGAAGATACCTTCCGAGGTATAGGTATGTAAAGGGGCAGGTCCCGTGCCGGTAGTACCGTCCCCGAAATCCCACTGGTAGTCAACGATGGGCTCATACGGCCGGGTGTTTACCCTGGTGGATAGCCTGGCGTTGAAAGGGATACAGCTATCCAGCCTGGCGGCCTGCACTTCCACGGAGGGTAAGGAGTAATCCACCATCAGCGGTTTACTGACGGTACAGCCCTGTGCGGTGGTGGCGGTCATTACAACATTGTACGCGCGGTTTTGTGTGAAACTATGCGCCGGGTTTTGTTCTGTGGATGCGGGCGCGCCATCGTCAAACGTCCATGACCAGGAAGCGGCATTGCTGTTCGTAACGGTGAACTGCGTGGTGGCCGGCAGCTGGCAGGTGTTGTTGGGCGTAACGGTTGGCTGGTCGGTGGGGTTGTCGAACAGGGTGATGGGCATCATCACGACATCGGAGCAACCGTCCAGCGTTACGGACAGCACCACCATCTGCCCGCTGGCTGCGATGCCATGGGTGGCATGCTGCGTGGTAGCGGTGGTCATGTCCGGGAACGTCCAGATGGAAGAAGAGGGCGCGGGCGTGGAGGTATTGGTAAACTGCACCGGCTGGCCCATACAGGCATTGGAATAGGTGAAAGATGCTTTCAGGTTGCCGATGCTGATGTAATCCGTCAGCGTGGTGCTGCTCTGGCAATCCCCGTTGGTAGCCGTGAGCGTTACCGTATATTTTCCCGGTTGCTGGTATTGGTGATTGGGGCTGGTACCGCTGGTACCATCGCCATAATCGTATGTAAACGTAAATTCCTTATTGGGGTCAGGCGTTTTGTTGATGAAGGTAACATCGAAAGGAGCGGTACAGCTGCTGGCTTTAACTGCCTGGAAGTCCGGCTTCTCCGGCGCAGTGCGTATCCTGACTGGCAGCGGCGCGCTGCTGCTGCGGCATCCCCAGTTGTTGATGGCGATGCTGCTCACATTGTAAGTGCCGGATGCATTAAACTGGTGGCTCACGGTTTTACCCTGGACATCGCTGAGGAGGGTGCCATCGCCCATATCCCATTCAATGGAGGTGATGTTGCCATCTGCGGTGGAGGAGTTGTCCGTAAACGAAAGGGTGCTGTACTGGCAGGCATCTGTTACAGGGCCGGTGAATACGGCTTTGGGCGCATCGTGCACTACCACGTCCAGCGTTTTGGAAACAGGGCCGGAGGGGTAATTGGCGGTAAAGGTGACTTTATATGTTTTCGGAACATCGAAAGTTTTCTTTGGAGCCAGCAGGTTGTTGATACCGGAGCCCTGGTCGAAGGTCCATTCGTAGCTGGTATAACCCGGGTCGGGCGTGGCGGTAAAGCTGACCAGCAATGGCACGCAACCGCTGGTTTTATCCGCGCTGATGGTCACGTTTTGCGCCTGGCTGCTGGCAAAGGACAATAACAGTAATAAACTCACTGTTAAGGATATACGGCAAAAAAAGTTTTTCATGGCATAGGCGCCTTTACAGGCAAGTCATAGGTATGTGATGGGTTAAAAATAATACAATAATTTGTACTGCTGTATTATATCTTCATGATTGGGGGAATACCCGTAAATTGAGCGTCTTTAACTTCTCAAGATGATGGATAGTCAATATTGGAACGACCGTTACCTGAACAATGAAACCGGCTGGGATATGGGGCAGGTATCGCCTCCGCTGAAGGCCTACATTGACCAGCTGGGCAACAAGCAATTGCGTGTACTCATTCCCGGTGGCGGCAATAGTTATGAGGCGGACTACCTGCATCAGCAGGGCTTCACCGATGTGACGGTGCTGGATATTGCGCCGGTGGTGGCGGAGCGGCTGCGGCAGCGGTTTGCAGGCAGCGGCGTTAAGGTGGTGGAGGGTGATTTTTTTGCCCATACCGGCCAGTATGATGTGGTGTTGGAGCAAACCTTTTTTTGCGCGCTGGACCCGGCGCTGCGCAGGCAGTATGTAGCGCATATGCATGCGTTGATTGCGCCCGGCGGGCGCCTGGCAGGAGTGTTGTTTAACCGGCAGTTTCCGCAGGAGGGGCCGCCATTTGGGGGAGATGTGGAGGAATACCGGGAAATATTTTCACCTTATTTCGACCTGCATACCCTCGCCACCTGCTATAATTCGCATCCTGCGCGGCAGGGCAAGGAAGTATTTATTAATTTTATCCCGAAATAAGCTTTTTGTTTATGAGAAAATTGTTGACCATTACCGCCTTGCTGCTGGCAGGTTTGGGCGTATTTGCCCAGGACGGGCAGCGGGAGGATGCAGCCGCCTTTGCCAAAGATATTGCCCGGCCGGGCGTGCAGGTGTTTGACGTGCGCACTGCCAATGAATTCAAAACCGGTTATCTGCCACATGCTTTGCAGGCCGACTATACGAAAAAAGAAGAGTTCTTCGAAAGGGTGAAATACCTGCATAAGGACCAACCGGTGTACATTTACTGTTTGAGCGGAGGCAGGAGTACCGCTGCCGCCAAATGGATGCGGGAGAATGGTTTCAGCAAGGTGGTAGAGCTGGAAGGGGGCATCAATGCCTGGAAGCAGGCTGGTATGGCGCTGGAGGGCGTAAAGGACAAACAGCCGCAAATGGCCGTGGATGCGTATCAGCGCCAGGTGCAAACGAAAGGTTGGGTGCTGACGGATGTAGGCGCAGCCTGGTGCCCGCCCTGCAGGCAGATGGAGCCGGTGTTACAGGCGTTGCTGAAAGAGCGCAGGGATGTGAAACTGGTAAAAGTGGACGGGGGAAATGATACGGAAGTGATGCAATCCATCAGGGCGACGACGTTGCCCACTTTCATTATTTACAAAGATGGCGTGGAGCAGCGGAGGTTTACAGGGATTACCAGCAAGGAGGCGCTGGATGCGTTATTGAAATAACGTTAACGGATATAGGAAAGGGCAATGTGCTGACAAAGCGCATTGCCCTTTCTCTTTTTATCCCCGGAGGAACTTGCCTGCCGCGTAATCCAGGAAGTAGCTGAATTGCAGCGGGTTCCCGGTGATCTTCTGACAGAGTTCATTGGAAGTATAGAACCTGCCGAACGGATGGATGTTGTTGCGCAGCCATTCCAGCAGGGGCTGGTAATTGCCGCTGGCGATGCTGACATCCAGGTCGGGCACCTGCTTTTGTGCAGTGGTGAAAAACTGCGCCGCGTAGAAGCTGCCCAAGGAGTAGGTAGGGAAGTAGCCGAAGCTGCCGTGGGACCAGTGGATGTCCTGCAGCACGCCCTGCGTATCGTTCGGTACTTCTACGTGCAGGTATTGACGGTAGTAGTCGTTCCAGGTTTTATTCAGGTCTTTGGTGCTGATGGAGCCATCGATCAATCCTTTCTCAATTTCGTACCGGATCATGATATGAAAGTGATAGGTGATTTCGTCCGCTTCCGTGCGGATGAGGGATGGCTGTACGTGATTGATGGCTTTATAGAATTCCTGCAGGGAAACGTTGCCCAGTTGTTCCGGGAACAGGGCCTGTATGCGCGGGTATTGGAATTTCCAGAAGTTGAGGCTGCGGCCCACATTGTTTTCCCAGAGGCGGGATTGCGATTCGTGGATGCCGAGGCTGGCCGCTTCGCCGCAGGGCAGGCCGTATTGCTCTGTGGGGAGGCCTTGTTCGTAGAGGGCGTGCCCGCCTTCGTGGATGCAGCTCCAGGTCATGTTGCTGAAGTCGTTCTCATCGATGCGGGTGGTTACGCGTACATCCAGTGGGTTGAAGCTGGTGGTGAACGGGTGTTCGGAAATATCCTGGCGGCCGGCGCTCATATCGTAGCCCATTTGCCTGAGGAGATCGATGCCGAGTTGCCATTGCTTGTCGCGATCGAAGTGCAGGTGCAGGAAATCGCGGCGGGCGGGCGTTTGTTTGGCAATATCGTCCAGCAGGGGCGACAGTGCCGTCTTCACTTCCGTGAAGATGGTATCGAGCATATCCACGTTTGCTCCTTTTTCGTATTCGTTGAGGAGGGCGTTGTAGGGATGATCTTCGTAGCCGAGAACGGTGGTTTCTTTTCTTTTGAGTTCCACCATGCGGGCGAGGGCCGGTTCAAAGACCTGGTAGTCGTTGGCTTTGCGGGCTTTGATCCATGCGTGGTAGGCCTGGTTGGTAGCTTCCGATATTTCGGCTACGAGGGAAGCCGGGTATTTTTTATTTTTATCGTAATCTTCCAGAGAGAGGGCGATATTTTTCTGTTGAACGGCATCCAGTTCCGGGTGGTGGTGGAGTTCGTGCAGGAGGCTGCCCAGTTCAGGCGCGGTAAACAGTTCATGCGCGATGGTGCTGAGGGTGGTGATCTGCTGGCCCCGGAATCCGGCGCCTTTTTCAGGCAGGTAGGTTTCCTGGTCCCAACCCAGCACGGCGATGGCATTTCTTACGTCTGCAATTTTTTGCATCTTTTGTTTATACGCCGCATATTGTTCTGCTGTAGATTTGCTTCCTGGCATAACTTATATTTTTTTACAAATGTAGGGGATGACCCGAATGAACCATTAATTTTTACCCATTATGCAAATAAAAGAGATTATCCGGGCGATCGAAAGTTTTGCGCCTTTACAATACCAGGAGAGTTATGACAATGCCGGGCTGCTGTTTGGCGATGCGTCCAGGGAGGTGACCAATGTGTTGCTGACGCTGGATGCGACGGAGGAGGTGATTGACGAGGCGATTGCCCGGGGCTGCAACCTGGTGGTGGCGCATCATCCGATTGTGTTTGGCGGGTTGAAGAAGATTACCGGGAGCAATTACGTGGAGCGGGTAGCGATCAAGGCGATCCGCCATGATGTGGCGGTGTATGCGGCGCATACGAACCTGGACAATGTGCGCAACGGGGTGTGCGCGGAGATGGCTGGCCGGCTGGGGTTGGAAAAATGCCGGGTTTTGCAGCCGAAGAAGGGCTTGCTGAAGAAGTTATACACCTTTGTGCCGGAGGCGGATGCGGAGAAGGTGCGCGCAGCGCTGTTTGAGGCCGGGGCCGGGCATATAGGGGAGTACAGCGAATGCAGCTATAACGGGGTCGGCGAGGGTACGTTTAAGGCCGGCGCGGGTACGGATCCGTATGTGGGTAAAGTGGGGGAGCGACATTTTGAAAAGGAAACGAAGTTGGAAGTGATTTTTCCGTTATATTTGGAAGGTCGTGTGATGGCCGCATTATTGTCGAGCCACCCTTACGAGGAAGTGGCGTATGACATTGTAAACCTGGACAATACGTATAATGAAGTGGGTTCCGGCCTGGTGGGCGAATTACCGGCAGCGATGGAGGAACTGGAGTTTTTGCGGCTGGTAAAGGAGCGATTTGGGGCGGGATGTGTAAAATACACGAACCTGCGGGGTAAGCAGGTGAAGCGGGTGGCCTTATGCGGCGGCGCGGGCAGTTTCCTGCTGAAGCGGGCGATTGGGGCAGGGGCGGATGTGTACATTTCCTCGGATTTCAAGTACCACGAATTTTTTGATGCTGATAATCAAATAGTTATTGCAGATATTGGACATTTTGAGAGCGAGCAGTTTACAGTGGAATTATTTTATCATATATTGACTGAAAAATTCCGTAATTTTGCGCCTCTTAAATCTACGATTAAAACAAACCCGGTAAATTATTTATAATACATGGCTACCGTAAAAGAATACTCCGTTGAAGAAAAATTAGCGTCTGTACTCAGATTGCAGAAGATTGATTCCAAGCTGGATGAGATCCAGGTGCTGAAAGGGGAGTTGCCGATTGAGGTAAAAGACCTGGAGGATGAGATCGAAGGATTGAACACCCGTCAGTCACACATTGAGAATGAGATCAAGGGTATCCAGGATTTTGTCTCCAACAAGAAAGCGGCTATTAAAGATGCGGAAGCGCTGATCAAGAAATATGAGAAGCAGCAGGACAATGTGAAGAACAACCGCGAGTTTGAGGCAATTACCAAAGAGATCGAAATGCAGAACCTTGAGATCAAGCTGGCAGAAAAGCACATCAAAGATGCCAACGAGGAGATCAAGGATAAGAGCCGTGTGCTGGAAAGCGCTAAGAAAGCGATCAGTGAGAAGGAAGCTAACCTGAAGCACAAGAAGGGCGAGCTGGAAAAGATCATCGCAGAAACTGAGAAAGAAGAGACTGCATACGAAAAGCAGAGTGAAGAAGCACGCGGTAAAGTTGATCCGCGTTTACTCGCTGCTTACGAAAAGATCCGTAAAAATTACCGTAACGGTCTGGCCGTGGTAACTATCGTGCGTGATTCCTGCGGTGGTTGCTTTAACGCCATTCCTCCTCAGCGTCAGGCTGAAATCCGCCAGCACAAGAAAATCATCGTGTGCGAGCATTGCGGCCGCATCCTGGTAGACAACGACCTGGAAGCTTCCGTGACTATCTAAGCGCTGACTGAAAGAATTTTGAATAAGGACCTTCGCATTACGCGGAGGTCTTTTTTATGCCCTATGGATAAGGATGGTAAGGAGAAGGCGCAGCATAAGGAAACGATGTACTGATACGGCATAAGGCGGCGTTGATTTTTTGACTGAACGGAACGGTAGGGCGCTGCCACATTATATTCTCTTTAGATAAAAAAAAATAAACTAATATAATTAGCGTCATATTACTAAAAATATTAGTTTTGCCATAATTTATTGCTCCGCGCAGATACCATGCGTACAAGTTCTTTTTATTTGTGGCAGGAAATTCGCTGGAATAAGGCAACTTTGAGAATTGTGAATTGTTTGATCATTTAAGACCTTAATTTCAGGAATTTTGTCGGTATGCGAATCGTAGTTTCATTAATCTTGGTACTGAGTGTAGCGTTGAACGTTAGTGCGGGACAGAAGGTATATGACTTTAACACCCGGTGTGAGCAGGCGTATGACGCCATCATGCAGTTGCGCATTAACGCGGGAAGGGCTTTGCTGGAAGCGGAAAAAAAAGAGCATCCTGATAACCTGATGCCTTATTTCCTGGAGGACTATGCGGATTTTTTCCCGCTGTTCTTCAATGAGGACCCTTCGGAATATTCCCGCAAAAGAGGGCTGCGCGGGTTCCGCCTTGATAAGATGGCGGAAGGCTCGCCGGACTCGCCTTATTACCTGTACACCCAGGCGGCTATTAAGTTTCACTGGGCCATGGTAAAAGTGAAGTTCAACGAAAAGTGGGATGCAGCCTGGGAGATCCGCAAAGCTTACATCACGCTGAAGGAGAACCAGCGGCGGTTTCCGGACTTTGTACCGAATAAAATGCTGCTGGGCGCCATGCAAACCGTGTTCGGGACGATTCCCGACGGGTACAAGTGGATCACGAACATCCTGGGGATGAAGGGCAGTATCAAGGAAGGGATGGACAATGTGAACGCGTTCATAGAAAGCAATGCGCCGGAGGCCCGGTACTTCAGGGAGGAATCCTATTACTACTATTGCTACCTGACGCTGTTTGTGGTGAACAAGCCGGAAGATACCTGGGCGTTCCTCCAACGCAAGCAGCTGGATACGAAAAATAATTATCTCTTTGCATTGATGGTGGCTAACCTTGCCATGAATAACCAAAAGGCGGCCGTTGGCATCCGGGTGTTACAGGAGAGGAATGATTCCGGTGAATATGCAGACATCCAGTATTACAATTATGTGTACGGATTGCTGAAGCTCACCCGCCTGGACGACGATGCGCATGTGTACCTGGAAAGGTTTATCAACAATTTCAAAGGGAAGTTTTACCTGAAGGAATGTTTGCAGCGACTCAGCTGGTATTATTACCTGGAAGGCAACCAGGCGGCCGCCAACAAGTACAGGGCTATGATCCTGACCAGGGGCGGCACTGAAACGGATGCGGACAAGCAGGCGTTGAAGGAAGCGCAGAGCGGTAAATGGCCCAATGCTTTTCTGCTGAAAGTGCGTTTGCTCAGTGACGGAGGGTATTTCAACGAAGCGTTGAAATTATTGCTGACGAAGAAGGCGGCGGACTTTGACGCCATGGATGAAAAGCTCGAGTATGCGTACCGGTTAGGCCGCATTTATGATGAAACCGGGCAGGATGACAAAGCCATACAGATGTATGATGTGACCGTGAAAGTGGGCGCCAACCGGCCGGAATATTACGCCGCCCGCGCCAGCCTGCAAATGGGAATGATTTACGAAAAACGAAACGATAAAGCCAAAGCTGTCCAGTGCTACCAGAAATGCATGGATATGAAAGGCCACGATTATAAAAATTCCCTCGACGCCCGCGCCAAAGCCGGAATTCAGCGGTTAAGCGGCAGCTGAGGAAATAAAGCACTTGCATAGATTTTTTATTATCCTGACTTATGTTACAGCGCTTAATTATTAAAAATTACGCCATCATCGATCACCTGGAAGTCGACTTCTCAGGAAACCTGAACGTTATCACCGGTGAAACCGGTGCAGGTAAATCTATCCTGCTCGGCGCCCTCTCTCTTATCCTTGGGGAAAGAGCAGATCCCGGCGTGCTGTTTAATAAAGCGGATAAATGTATCGTGGAAGGCATCTTCCTGCTGAAAAATAAACAGGTATCCGAATTCCTGCATGCGCATGAACTGGATGTGGAAGATCAGCTGATCATCCGCCGGGAAATCAGCGCTGCGGGGAAGTCCAGGGCTTTCGTGAACGATACGCCTGTGAACATCTCCCAGCTGGCGGCCCTCAGCCAGTTCCTGGTGGACCTGCACCAGCAGTTTGATACGCTGGAACTGGGCAACGCGGAATTCCAGCGGGAAGTGATAGACGCCCTCGCCAAACCCGCGGCCTTGCAGCAATACCAGCAGCTGTATCATCAATACATACAAGTCCAAAAGAAATATAAAGAACTGTTTGACAGCAGGGATGTAGCCAACAAGGAGCTGGACTACAACAAATTCCTGCTGGATGAATTGACGGAAGCGGATTTCAAGGAAAATGAAATCGAAGACCTGGACAATGAGTTACAGGTACTCAGCCACGCGGAGGAAATAAAAAATACCCTCAGCCGTGTGTACTTCCAGCTGAAGGAAGACGAGCAGCCGCTGTTGCAGCAGTTGAAACAAATGCAGTCGTCCCTGCAGACGATTTCCAACTACCACAAGGATGTACCGGCGGTGGCGGAGCGGATGCAGTCCCTGTACATCGAACTGCAGGACATTGCCGGGGATATAGACCGCATCAGCGACCAGGTACATTTTGACGGGGCCCGCATTGAGCAGGTGAACGAGCGTATGGCCATGGGTTACCGCTTCTTCAAAAAGCATGGGGTGCAGACCACTGCCGAGCTGCTGGAAATCAAAGCCAACCTGGAACAGAAAGTATCCAGCGTGCTTAACCTCGACGATCAGCTGGCGGAGTTGGAGCAGCAACAGGCGGAACTGAAAGCGCGCCTGCTGGAACTGGCTGCCGGCATTACTGCCGCCAGGGTTGGCGCGGCGCAGCCGTTTGAGAAGAAAGTAAATGAATTGCTGGCGCAGGTGGGTATGCCTAATGCCCGCATGAAAGTGGATATCGTTAACGGGGAGCTGAACGAATACGGGCAGGATACGATCGACCTGCTGTTTGACGCCAACAAGAGCAATATGTTTGCCCCGGTGGGCAAAGTTGCTTCCGGCGGTGAGCTGAGCCGGATTATGCTTTGCGTGAAATCGCTCGTGGCTAAATCTGTAGACCTGCCTACGCTGATCTTCGATGAGATAGACACCGGTATTTCCGGGGAAGCGGCCAAGCAGGTGGGCATCATCCTGAAGGACCTTGCCAGAGAGCACCAGATCATCTGCATCACGCACCAGCCGCAGATAGCGGGTAAGGCGGACGCGCATTATTTTGTGTACAAGGATGCGGCGGCGGACAAGGTACGTACGAGCGTACGCCTGCTGTCCCTGGAAGAACGCATCAGCAAGATCGCCCAAATGTTAAGCGGAGAGAAGCCTACAGCCGCCGCGCTGGAAAATGCGCGGGAAATGGTCCGGTAAATAAATCAAATAGCTTTTTTCAACTATAACGACTATTTTTGCCGAAATTAATTTTTGACCAAATGGCTCATAACTTATTAAAAGGGAAAAAAGGTATCATCTTTGGCGCTTTGGATGATAAGTCTATCGCGTGGAGAACTGCACTGCGTTGTGTAGAAGAAGGCGCTGAAATCGTGCTTACCAATGCTCCTATTGCCCTCCGTATGGGTGAAATCAAGAAGCTGGCTGAAACCTGTAATGCACCGGTAATTCCTGCTGACGTAACCAACATGGATGATCTGAATAACCTGTTTACTAAATCCATGGAGCATTTTGGCGGTAAGATTGACTTCGTGCTGCACTCCGTGGCGATGGGTATGAACATTCGCAAGGGCAGAAGCTATACCGACCTGGATTATGACTTTAACCACAAAACATTTGATATCTCCGCTATTTCCTTACACCGTGTGCTGCAAACCGCTTACAAGCTGGATGCGCTGAACGAGTGGGCTTCCGTGATTGCGCTGTCTTACATCGCTGCGGAACGCGTATTCCCTGACTACGGTGAAATGGCTGATGCCAAAGCGCTGTTGCAGTCTATTGCACGCAGCTTCGGTTATCACTACGGCGTACACAAGAAAGTGCGTATCAATACCATTAGCCAGTCGCCGGTTAAAACAACTGCAGGCGGTGGCGTAAAAGGTTTTGATGGCTTTATGTCTTATGCGGAAGAAATGAGCCCGCTGGGCAATGCTTCTGCTGACCAGTGCGCGGATTATGCCGTTACCCTGTTCTCCGACCTGACGAGAATGGTAACCATGCAGAACCTGTTCCATGATGGCGGTTTCTCCTACACCGGCGTTTCTGAAGGCGTGGTGAAACAGATGGAAAAACAATAAGCACACAATAGTATCATTATACCTGAAAAGGCCGCTGCGATTGCAGCGGCCTTTTTGCTGGGGGAAGTTTTGGCGGGTGGCGCGCCGGGGCGCTGCCTTCACATAGGCACAAAAATAGCCGCTCCACCTAGGTGAAACGGCTGCAATTCTTTCGGCATAGGACTCTCAGGAGCCTATAGGTAACAACGGATCATCTGATTAATACTCGTCTTCGTTGAAGAAGAAGTCATCCTGGGATGGATAATCGGACCAGATATCCTCAATACCTTCGTAAATTTCTCCCTCATCTTCCAGCTCCTGCAGGTTCTCAATCACTTCAATCGGTGCACCGGAGCGGATTGCGTAGTCAATGAGTTCGTCTTTAGTAGCTGGCCATGGAGCATCCTCCAGGTATGAAGCTAATTCTAATGTCCAGTACATCTTATTAAAATTTTTACTTTTTTAATTTTTCGCAAAAGTATTATTTAATTTGAAATAAACAACTTTTACTATTTTATTGGTTATTTACTTTTCTTTGGGTTATGCTAACCGCTCGCAATGTCACCAAAAATTATTCCAACTTACCGATTTTGAAGGGAGTGGATATAACTGTCAGTAAAGGAGAAATAGTGACCATTGTCGGTTCCTCGGGAGCCGGCAAGAGTACGCTGTTGCATATCCTTGGAACGCTGGACCAGCCCAGCTCCGGCGAAATTATGCTCAACGATGTGAACCTGACCAGCCTGAAAGGCAACCGCCTGGCAGACTTCCGGAACCGCCATATTGGCTTTATTTTCCAGTTCCATCACCTGCTGCCGGAGTTTACCGCGATCGAAAACGTTTGTATTCCGGGGTTTATCGCCGGCACGAATAAAAACGCGGTCCGGGAAAAGGCGGCGTTCCTGCTGGAAACCCTGGGTTTGAAGGACCGGCTGGATCATAAACCAGGGGCGCTTTCCGGCGGGGAGCAGCAGCGGGTGGCCGTTGCCAGGGCGCTGATCAACGCGCCGGACGTGGTGATGGCCGATGAGCCCACGGGCAACCTGGATTCCCGAAATGCCAGGGAGCTGCACAACCTCTTTTTTGAACTCCGGGAGAAGCTGAACCAGACCTTCATCATCGTTACGCACAACGAGGAACTGGCCCCGCTTAGCGACCGCCAGCTTGTGATGAGGGACGGCAGGATTATCCAGGAGCAGGCGTAATGCGGGCTGACGGCGTTTAAGTACGCCCGGAGCCCTGGCATGGCCCGCGAACCGGCGTTATGGGGCCGGGAGGCTTAAGCGCTGCGCAGGTAAATCTCTCCCCCAAAAA
Organism: Chitinophaga sp. CB10; assembly: GCA_001870995.2. Classification (GTDB taxonomy): domain Bacteria; phylum Bacteroidota; class Bacteroidia; order Chitinophagales; family Chitinophagaceae; genus Chitinophaga. Next base: position 151,434 of record MLAV02000002.1, on the reverse strand, counting down.
AATCAATAGCCGTAAATATCAATACCCGCGCTGAAAGTACGGCAGTGAGCGTCCACCACGTCCTTTACGCGGGGGGAATAGCCGCCGCCCATGACTACGGCCACGGGTATATGATGGCGTTGCAGTATGTCAAAAACCAGCCTGTCCCTTTCCAGACAGCCGGCCGGGGTAATTTTCAGCTTTCCCAGCTTATCCGTTTCCAGGATATCCACCCCGGATAGATAATATACAATATCGGGCCGCACCTTGTTTATCAAAACGGGCAATGCTTCTTTGAGGGCCTGAAGATAGGGCCCGTCGGTGACGCCATCCGGCAGGGGAACGTCCCAATCGGACTGCTCCTTATGGAACGGGTAGTTATGCGCGCCGTGCATGCTGAACGTGTAGACGCTGGCGTTATTGCCGAACAGCGCGGCCGTACCGTTGCCCTGGTGTACGTCCAGGTCGATCACCAGTACCTGCTTCACTTTCCGCTGATCCAGCAGGTAGTTAGCCGCCAAACCAATATCGTTCAACAGGCAGAAACCTTCGCCGCGGGCGGCAAAGGCGTGGTGGGTGCCGCCAGCCACGTTAAAGCCGATCCCATGACCGAGGGCATGGAGGGAGATATCAATGGTGCCCTGGCCGATGGTGATTTCACGGAGGGTGAGTTGCGGGCTTTGCTCAAAGCCGATGACCCGTTGCTCCCGGTAGGTCAGCTGCTGATCCCGGAGTTTGCGCCAGTATTCCTTTTCGTGGGTGAGCAGGATGATGGCCTCGTCCAGCGGATCAGGGGCAAACAGGTGGCCGGGCTGGATGATGCCTTCGCGGAGCAGCTGTTGGGGGATCAGTTCATACTTGACCATCGGGAAGCGATGGTTAGGCGGCAGCGGGTGAACGTAAACGTCGTGGAAAGCTATTTTCATAAAACCTTATTGGGCCCTGACCACTGATTGGCCGGCAATGACGAAAACCGCCTCTCCCGGTTCGGCATCAACGGTGGCCATGCCGGTGAAATCCCCGAAGGCAGGCAGGATGCCGCAGTGGCGGCCGAAATAAAAGCAGGGCAGCCGCAACCGCTGCTTAGCCGGGCCAGCCATCACGTAGCCGGGATGCAGGTGGCCTGAAAACGTGTAGGCGTAACCGTTATCATCGCCACAGGGTTCATGAATAAAGTGAATATCGCGGATGGTGAGGTCGGGGGAAGTCGTGATCTGCAGGTTGGCATAGATTTCCGCCGGCATAATATCATGATTGCCCACTACGAGGTGGAAAACGATCTGCGGGAATTGCCGGCGCCAGATGCTGAAATATTGTACCTCATTGTTTTCCCGGCTATGGAACATATCGCCCACGATAATGATCTGTTTGGGTTGGAGGCGGATGATGAGCCGCTGCAGGCGCAGCAGGTCCTCCTCTGCAATACCTGTGGGCACGGCAATCCCGGCTTTGCGGAAATGTGTAGCCTTACCCAGATGTAGATCCGATATGATGAGCGCCTGTTCTTCTTCCCAGTAAATTGCGCGTTCCGGCAACAGGTGCCAGTGTTGCGATTGGTAAACGAATATTTCCCCTGTCACGCTTTCCTCTTTTTAATCCGGCTGCAAATTATCAATTATTACCCGTTTGAAGCGATCAATTTTTTGATGCGGTCTTCCAGCTTTTCGCTGGTCATGGTATCGCGCAGGCTGTCCACCTTGATCGGGAAGCAGAAGGGGGTGAGGCGTTCCGGCCGCGTGATCACGATCTTGCTGACGGCGATGCGTTCCAGCGTTTCCCGGAGCCTGGCTTCTTCCATCTGGTAGAAGAAGGCCTCGTTAAACGCCTGTTGCAGCAGGAGGTTATGCGGATCGTAATCCCTGAAGACGTTGAATATAAGCGAGGAGGATGCCTGCAGGTGCCTGTTGGCTTTGCTTTTGCCGGGATAGCCCTGGAAAATGAGGCCGGCGATGACGGCGATATCCCTGAATTTGCGGCGGGCCATCTCCGTGGAGTTGACGCTGGCCTGCAGTTCTGTGTTCAGGTTATCGAGGGAGAGGAGCGTTTTCGCATTCTCGGCCGTTACGGGAATGGGTTGATCGGACAGGAGTTCAAAGCCGTAATCATTCATAGCTATGGAGAAGGTGATGGGCTGGATCCTGCTGATCCGGTAGGCCAGCAGCGCGGCCATCACTTCGTGTACGAGGCGGCCTTCGAACGGGAAGCAGAAGAGGTGGTAGCCGTCTTTGGTGTCGATATGTTCGATGAGCAGCTCATCGTCCTTGGGCACATGCGAGAGGTCTTCCTGCAGCCGGAAGAGGGGCTGCAGGGCGATCAGCTCCGGGTCTTTTGTTCGGCGGCTAAGCGCTTCGTTGAACTTCTGCCGCAGCATTTTGCCGAGGTTGGAGGAGAGGGGGATGCGGCCGCCCTGCCAGCTGGGCACGATGGTTTTTTTGGAAGTGGATTTGCGGACGAGGGCGGTCATGTCCTTCGTCATCACGAACTCGAGGTTGCGGCCGGCGAGTGTGAAGGAGTCGCCCGGTTGGAGCCGGGAGATGAAACCTTCTTCGATCACGCCTACGTAGCCGCCGGAGAGGAATTTCACTTTCATCATCACATCGCTGACGATGGCGCCGATATGCAGGCGGTGCCGCATGGCGAGCATGCGGCTGGTGCAGCGGTAGAAGTTGCCGCTTCTTTCGACTTTTTTAAACTCGTCGTACCCGGAAAGGGCTTCGCCACCGGTGGTGAGGAAGGCTAACAGCCATTGCCAGTCGTCCGGCGTCATGTGCTGGTAGCAGTAGGTTTTGCGGACTTCTTCCCAGATATCGGTGGCGTGGAAGCCATCGGAAACGGCGAGGGTCATGAGGTATTGCAGGAGTACGTCCCAGGCGAGGAGAACGGGCATGCGGCTTTCTATCAGTTCCTCCTGCATGGCGGCTTTCAGTGCGGCTGCTTCCACGAGTTCCAGCGCGTGGGTAGGCAGGAAGTAGATTTTACTCACTGCATCCGGCTGGTGGCCGCTGCGGCCGGCCCTTTGGAGGAACCTGGCCACGCCTTTGGGGCTACCTACCTGGATAACGGTATCGACGGGGCGGAAGTCCACCCCGAGGTCCAGGCTGGCGGTGCATACCACAACCTTGAGGATGCCGTTATGCAGGGCTTCCTCCACCCATATACGCAGTTCCATGTCCATAGAGCCGTGGTGCAGGGCGATGGCGCCTGCCAGCTCGGGGCAGTGGGTCAGCAGGGCCTGGTACCAGATTTCGCTTTGGGAGCGGGTGTTGGTAAACAGGAGGGTCGTTTGGCTGGCCATGATGATAGGAATGGCCTGCGGCAGCATTTTAAGGCCCAAATGGCCGGCCCAGGGGTAATTCTCCATCTCCATTGGGATCACGCTCGTAAGGGCGATTTTCTTCCTTAAAAGGGCCCTTATGATGATGCCGTCGTTATGGTAAGGACCGAGGAGGACCTGCATGGCTTCGTCGAGGTTACCGATGGTAGCGGAGATGCCCCATACTTTGAGGGGCGGGCGGTTTTCTTCGATTGCCAGTCCGCGCAGGCGGCTGAGGGCGAGTTCCACCATAACGCCGCGTTTGGTGCCAATGAGTTCATGCCATTCATCGGCGACGATGGTGTGGAGGCGCTGGAAATGCGCGGGGTAGTCGCGCTGGGCCAGGAGGATATGCAGGCTTTCCGGCGTGATGAGCAGGACTTCCGGCATTTGTTTTTTTTGCGCTGCGCGTGTAGCCGTGGAGGTATCCCCGCTGCGGATGCCTACCTGCCAGGGGATGCCCAGTTCGTCCAGCACTTCGGACATGGCGCGGGCGATGTCTTTGGCGAGCGCCCGCAGGGGAGTGATCCAGATAAGCTGGAGGCCGTTCTTCTTTTTTTTGCGGTAGTCGCTGGGGTGAGCGTCTATCCATGCGATTACCGCTCCCAGGAAGAGGGAGAAGGTTTTACCGAAGCCGGTGGGCGCGTTTACGAGGCCCGATTTGCCCTGCAGATATGCTTCCCATGCTTCTTCCTGGAATTGAAAAGGTTGCAGCTCTTTGGCGGCGAGCCATTCCGTGATTACCTGATGTCCTTTCATGCACAATTTCCTTACCGGGTTATAGGATAAAATTAAGACACTATTTTTGCAACATGCTCTCTAAATTTTTCAGGCTCGAAGAAAACGGTACCACTTTTAGGAAGGAGGTACTGGCAGGCCTCACTACTTTCTCTACCATGGCGTATATACTGGCGGTGAACCCCAGTATTTTATCCCAGACCGGGATGGATTTCAACGCCCTTATTACCGCCACTGCGCTGGCGGCTGCGATAGGCACGCTGGTGATGGCGTTTTATGCGAACCTGCCTGTGGGCGTAGCGCCGGGCATGGGGCTGAATGCCTTCTTTGCGTACACGATTGTGTCGGCCATGGGCTACAGCTGGCAGTTTGCGCTGACGGCGGTATTCCTGGAAGGGGTTATTTTTATTTTCCTTTCACTTTTTAAGATACGGGAGGCGATTATCAACAGCATCCCGTCGAACCTGAAGCATGCCATATCAGTGGGGATAGGCTTGCTGATAGCGCTGATAGGCATGGCGAATGCGGGGATTATACAAACGGGTATGCACCATGTAGGCGATGGCAGGCTGGAAGGGGTGATCCTGAAAATGGGGGACCTGACTTCAGCGGGGCCGCTGCTAGCGCTGATAGGGGTGATTGTGAGCGCGGTACTAATGTACAAAGGTGTGAATGCGGCGTTGCTGATCGGCATCCTGGCGGCCACGCTGGCGGGCATACCGCTGGGTATTACGCACATGCCTGAAAACGGCCACCTGGTGGGCTGGCCGCCGTCCGTAGCGCCGGTGGCTTTTAAGCTGCAATTTGACAAGCTTTTTTCGATGGATATGGTGAAGATACTATTCACCTTGCTGATGGTGAACCTTTTTGATACGGTGGGCACGCTGATAGGGCTTTGCAACAAGGCTGGCCTGCTGGATGCCAACGGGCGTATGCCACGGGCCAAGCAGGCGCTGATGGCGGATGCGGTGGGCACTACTGCTGCGGGATTGCTGGGCACAAGCGTGGTGACGGCATATGTGGAAAGCGCCAGTGGCATTGCTGCCGGCGGGAAGACGGGGCTGACGGCTTTTACGGTGGCGGTTATGTTTTTGCTGGCGTTGTTTTTTGCGCCGGTGTTTGCGATGATACCGACGGCTGCAACAGCGCCGGCGTTGATTATTGTGGGGATGTTGATGATGGGGGCGGTCAGTAAGATTGATTTCAATGATGTAACGGAGGCGCTGCCTGCGTTCCTGGCGATTGTGATGATGCCGTATTCGTATAGTATTGCGGAGGGGATTGTGTTTGGGATGTTGTCGTATGTGTTGCTGAAGGTGTGTACGGGGCGGTATAGGGAGATTAGCCCGGTGATGTATGTGTTGGGGGGATTGTTTATTGTGACGTTTTTTGTGAGGTAGGGTGTTGGGGCTTGGGGTATTATGTTTTTTGAATAGTTTTAATTAGCAGGTGAGTTGTGATTTGCGGCAGTGTTCCGCCGTGTTATCATGTTTCTTAATACAACAGTTCTTAAATCCTTTTTTCCACCAGCGTGGTACCTGTGTTGCTGACCTGTAAGGTATGTACAGCATTGCATTTCAGCGCATAGTTATTACGCTGGTGGCCAACCGGGAAGTTGAAACACACCGGGTAACTGTATTTCCCTACCCGTTCAAAAATCATGTCGTAGAGCGTTCTGCCGAATTCCTCTCCGGGATCATCCGGCTTGATGCGGTTAAACCCACCGAGTACGAGGCCATTTAACTCACTGAGTTTACCCGATCTTTCCAGTGTTCCCAACATCCTGTCTAGGCTGTACAGGTATTCCCCTACTTCTTCCAGGAAGAGGATCTTTCCTTTGGTATCAATTTCGGATGGCGTGCCGGACATGCTTTGGAGTACGCTGAGGTTACCGCCTACTACCGGCGCGGTGGCTGTGCCCGGGCGGTTGTGCGGATCGGCTACGGCGGTGTATTGCATAGCCGTGCCCGTGAGCGCTTTGTAAATAGAGGAAATGGTATCCTGCATCATGGCGTCGGAAGTACGAAAATCGTCCGGGAAGCTGTTGCACATTTTGCTGTGGATACTGGAGATGTTGAACCTGCTGTTGATATGGCTGTGAATAGCGGTGATGTCGCTAAACCCTATGATCCATTTGGGATGCTTCCGGAACTGGTCAAAGTTGAGTCGGTCTATCATCCTGGCGCAGCCGTAGCCGCCCCGGGCGCACATGATGGCGCGGATCTCCGGGTTGTCGAGCATCTGCTGGAAGTCGGCCGCACGTTGCGCATCCGTGCCGCCGAATGAACCATCTTTCAAACCAACGGTGCTGCCTATACGAATCACGAAGCCCCAGCTTTCCATAATGCGTACGGCGGCGGTGATTTCCTCCCGGGTGATAAAGCCTGCGGGGCAGGTGATGCCTATCACATCTCCTTTTTTGAGGTAGGGCGGGAGTACCGGCACAGATTCATATGCCGGCAGTATGGAAGCGGCTGCGTTAATTACAGGGAAGGCAGCACCGGTGGATAATATGGCAGATAAAAAATGCTTACGGTTCATTGGATTAAAGTAAGCATAATTTGGGAATTATGCCTGGGTGGATTTAGGGATGTGTGGCTGGTGAAACCCCTGCTTTACTTCCCTAATCGACCAATGCGCCATATACTGCCCGTTCTGCAGCTGCACGATGTCAATAATCCGCATACTAAAAGGCTTGCCAATCTCCGTCTGCCCCATGAAAGGCGCTTTCAGCGTACCGGTGAATGTTTTGTGGGTGATGACGGTATCTCCTTCGGCATACATGGCGTGGATATCCAGTTTGAGCCCGTCGATATTACTAAGCCCGGTGTTGATAAATGTTTTGAGGGAGTTTTTGTCGTTGGCGAAACCTGCGGGAGCAGTATGGTTAATGAAATCAGGATGTACAATTTCATCCAGCGCAGTCATATCCGCGCGGAGGAGGCAGGCTTCATTGAATCGTCTTACCACGGCTTTGTTCTGTTCGAGGATGTTTTGCATAGTAAAAATTATTTACTGCAAAATTAGCACGGAGGCAGCGGGCGGTGGTAACGGGATCGGCTCAAATCATAACAGTTTTGGTGCGCAGTGCCTGCGGCGTAGTGCCGTATTGTTTGCGGAACAGGGAGATGAAATGGGGCGTATGTTCAAAACCGCATTCCTGGCTGATCTCCGTTATGTGCAATGGAGAATTGAGTAAGAGGGTATGGGCATATTTGAGCCGCTCTGCCGTGATCCATTGCCGCGGGCTGGCATGGAAATGCTGCTGGAAGTCGCGCTTAAAGGCAGCCAGACTTCTATTAGCCAGTTTAGCCAGCTCCGGTAAGGTCAGTGGTTCAAAGAGATGGCGTTTCACCACCCATTCAATATTGGGCGCGCTGCCGCTGGCGATGTCGTGCAGCAGGGCCGCGACCTGGTTTTTTTGCGGGGTAGCCAGCAGGAGCAGCAGCAGTTCGAATACTTTGAGTGGCAGCAGTTCCGCCATGGTGGCCGGAGCGGTGGAAAAGTATTGCAGGTATTGTTCCCGGAAGCCGTCCAGTGCAGGGTTGATCGGAATAACGAGGTGGGAGGCAGGGGCGCCGGCGGCAGGGAAGCGCGCGCCGTATTTGTGGATAAACCTGCTTACCTGTTCGTCTGTAAAATAGATCAGCAGACTTTTGAAATCCGTACCGTCTTCCACGATGTCGGACAGGATGTGGAAACCTTTGCGGAGTATAAACACGGAGCCTGCTTCTACCTTAATGGCGGTATCGTTGGCATGCAGCAGTTTATAACCGTTGATAACGAAGATGAGGATGTTTTCCTTCAGGAATACGCGGCGCTTTTCGGCCATGCGGCGCTGTTTGAGCATAGCGTAGTGCGTGTTGCCCACTTTCAGCAGCTGCTGACCTGGAAAGTCCTGTGGAAATTTGAGCAGCATATCAATATACTACCTGGTGTGTGGCTTTGATCACCGAAATTACGAAAATACTTTGCGTATGGCTAAGGTTATCCAGTTCGCCCAGCTTGTTCACATAGAAGTCGCGGTATTCATCCATATCCCTTACCTGGACCTTAATCATGAAATCGAATTCCCCGGAGATATTCAGGCATTCGGTGATTTCAGGGAAGTTGAGGATTTCCTGGATGAATTTTTTTCCGTATTTTTTGTTGTGTTCTTTTAAAGTAATGTACACGAGTACGGTTAATCCTTTACCAATTTTACCGGGGTCCACGATGGCGGCATATTGCTTGATGATGCCTGCCTGTTCCATTTTCCGGATGCGTTCATACACGGGGGTGGTGCTCATGTTCAGCTGAGCAGCGATGTCGCGCATGGTCATCTTGGCATCCTGTTGCAGGAGGCGGAGAATGTTCATGTCCTTTTCATCCAGTACCAGTTGTGTTGTTTCCAAGTTTTTCCTGATTTAGTAAAAGAATACTGACTTTTATGGAATAAAAATCTCCATAAAGATAGATATAACGTATTTTATTCCAAAATTTTAATTTTATATAGTTTTCTATTCGGTAAATTATAAGTTTGCCTCACCAAGACCATCTTATGCAGCGACGAATTATTTTAACGATATCCTGCCTGGCGGTATTCTTCGAAACGCTGGATGCATCTGTACTTAACATGGCTATACCTTCCATGGAGCAATACTTTGATTTTGGTCCGGAGGCGATACAATGGGTGCAGGCGCTGTACCTGTTGTTTTACGGCGGGTTTGTATTACTGGGCGGGCGGTTGACGGACATCAAGGGCCGCAGGAACGTGTATATCACCGGTGCGGCGATATTCGGCGCAGCCTCGTTTGCTGCCGGCTGCGCCGGGAGCTTTGGCTGGCTGCTGGCCTGCAGGGCGGTGCAGGGGATAGGCGTGGCGTTTGCCATACCGGCGGCCATAGCCATCATCATTCATACGTTTAATGAACCGGAAGAGCGCAACAGGGCCATGGGGATTTTCGGCGCGATGGCCGGTACCGGCTTTGCCACCGGGCTTGCCATAGGCGGCTTGATCAGCGCTTACTGGGGATGGCAGTGGGTGTTCTTCATCAACGTACCGGTGATTGTACTGGCCATCCTTTTAGCATTGACCTATATACCGGCGGACCGGAAAAATGAACACCAGTTACCCAGTGATTATAAAAGCGGGTTGATGATCACCACGCTGATGCTGGCAGCCGCGTGGATGGTGCATTCCCTGGCGGAAATTGCTACGCATCCCTGGATGTTTGCCGCAACGTTGCCGGGCTTCCTGTTGCTGGGAAGTTATTTCATAAAGCGGGAGCGTTCCCTGGCTATGCCGCTGGTGGATTTTTCGGTGTTCCGGTTAGATGGCGCCATTGCCGGCAACCTGGCTGCGTTACTGACGGGCGCGGCGTTTGTAAGCTACCTGTTTTTACTGACCCTCTATCTGCAGCAACACCTGTTGTTTAGCCCTGCGAGCGCGGGCTTGCTGTTGCTGCCGTTCAGCATTATGTCCGGCTTGTTTTCCAAATTTGTTTTGCCGCATTGTTTTAAGCGGCTGGGCGTAACGGGAGTAGGTTTACTGGGGAATGCCTTTATGGTCACCGGCTTCCTTTGTTTCATATTGAGTTACAGCGGCGTGTGGCCGTTACCGTTAATCGTGTTCGGGATTTTCTGTACGAATACGGTAGGCATTTCCATGATCTTCCCGAGTGTAACGATACTCAGCGTACAGTCCGCCCCACCGCCACAGCAGGGGCTTGCCTCCGGTATTAACGGTACTTCGAATTCCTTCGGAGGCGGGTTTGGGCTGTCTGTTACCGGGCTGGTGATGCAGGTAGCGCCGGCGATGCGGATGGATATGCATTTGGCGTCGCTGGCGGTGTTGTTGGTGTTTGAGGCGCTGGCGATTGTGACGCTGGTGGTATATCAGCGGAGGCGTGTAAAATTGGCGCAGGGGATGTGATGGTTTTGTATTCGTTTATCATTAATTCACACTCTTTATAAGCGTTTTTTCACCCCCTGTGCATCTCCAATAACCGCTTCAAATCATCCAGCGTATTAATCTCCGATACCGGCTTATCCTTCCTCCAGCGCGCAATCCGCGGAAAACGCAGCGCTATCCCTGACTTATGCCTGTTGGACGCCGCAATGCCTTCAAATGCAATCTCAAACACCTGTACCGGTTCCACCGTTCTAACCGGTCCGAATTTTTCCAGGGAATGCCTTTTAATCCAACTGTCCACCTCCGCAATTTCTTTATCCGTAAGGCCGGAATAAGCTTTGGCAAATGGTACCAGGTTGTCCCCGTCCCGCACGGCAAAGGTGTAATCCGTATAGAGGTTGGACCTGCGGCCATGGCCTTTTTGCGCATACAGCATTACGGCATCCACGGTAAAAGGATCAATTTTCCACTTCCACCAATCGCCCCGTTTGCGGCCTACCTGGTACGGGGCGGATAGCTTCTTTAGCATAACGCCTTCGCTTACATGCGCCCTTGCCTCTTCCCGGAGCGCGGCCAGCTGCGGCCATTCCGTGAAACTGATCACGGGCGATAGCTGTAACATGGGCTGGCGCACCTGCTGCACGAGGGCTTCCAGCAAGGCCCTGCGCTGTGACAGCGGGTAGTCCCGTATATCCGCGGCTTCCCATTCCAGCAGGTCGTATGCCAGGAAGGCAACAGGGGCCTCCTGTAATTGTTTCCTGGTAATGGTTTTGCGCCCGATGCGCGTTTGCAATGTCTGAAAAGGCAGCGGGGTATTATTGGAATAAGTTAATATCTCCCCATCCAACACTACTCCATCCGGTAAGGCGGTAGCCAGTGGTTGGTACTCCGGGAACTTCTCCGTGATCAGCTCTTCCCCGCGGGACCATACAAACAGCTGGCCTTCCCGCTTGATGATTTGCCCGCGGATGCCATCCCATTTCCATTCCGCCTGCCATTCTTCCGGCGGGCCCAGCTCCTCCGGCGGCGTTTCCAGCGGGTAGGCGAGGTAGAAGGGATACGGCCTGGAAGCATCCGCGCCGGTGGTATGCAGGTGCAGCAAGTCTTCTATGGTGGCTTCCCGCGGGTCCCAGTTGCCGATGATCATATGCGAGAGGGTAGCCGGTGGAATATCCCAGGTTTTAGCCAGCGCGTTCACCATCATTTTCTGGGACACGCCTATACGAAAACCGCCGGTGATCAGCTTGTTAAAAACGAAGCGTTCGCTTTCATCCAGTGAACTCCAGGCGCTTTTGATGAACTTTTCCTTGGTGGTCTCGTCGGCTTTATCCAATTGGAGGAGTTGTTCCATCCAATAATGCAGTGGAGCTGCTTTCCGGTCCGTTGGCGGTGGCAGCAGCAGCGCTATCGTCTCCCCCAAATCCCCTACTGTATGATAACTTTCATCAAACAACCACTCCGGCAGGCCGGTTTCCTGTATGCACCAGTTTTTCAGCTGGGTGGTGTTGACAGTACGCTTGGGCCGCCTGCCGGTAAACAGCGCCAGCACCCACGTTTTATCCCTTGCCGGCGCAGTGGCAAAGTATTCACTGAGCGCCGAGAGCTTTTCGTTGGTTTTGGTACTGTTACTGATGACCTGCACTAATTTCGCGAACTGTTGCACCTGTTTGAGCTTTTAGTTATTGACAATATTTCCGTTTTCTTCTTCTCCGTAAGCAGTTACCACTTCCTCCGCAGGGATGCCCTGCTCGTTGAGATAACGGGCAAACACACTGCTGAAGCCATGGGTAACGTACACCTTTTGCGCGCCGGTGGCTTTCACGGCGGATAATAATCCCGGCCAGTCCGCATGATCGGATAAGGCAAACCCGGCGTCCGCATTTTGCCGGCGCATATTTCCCCGCACCGTCATCCATCCGCTGCATATCCCCAACGCATATGGACTGAATTTTTTCATCCAGCTCACATCTGCGGAAGGAGGAGCGATAATGATGCTATTGGGAAATGCACTCTTAGGCGTTTCAGGGGTGATATGCTCTATGGGCGGGAGCTTCCAGCCGCTTTGTACCAGCGCTTCCTGGGTATTGGCGATGGCGCCGTGTACGAGGAATTTCTCCGTTTTGTGTTGTAAATGCTGCATCACCCGTTGGGCTTTCCCCAGGCTGTAGGCGAGCAATACGCTGGCTTTTGCCAATTGCCGGTTGTCGTCTATCCATTGGCCGATGCCGGCGAATAGCTGGTCCTGCGGGGCCCAGCGGTAAATCGGCAGGCCAAAGGTGGATTCGGTAATAAACGTATGGCATTTCACCGGTTCAAACGGGGCAGAGAGGCCATCGTTTTCCAGCTTATAATCTCCGCTGACTACCCACACTTCCCCGTCCTTTTCTATCCGGATCTGCGCAGAGCCAATGATATGACCGGCGGGATGCAATGATACCTTTACGCCGTTGAAATAAATGGATTCATAATAGCTGATACCCTGTACGTTGATATCCTGCCCCAACCGGATTTTGAGTAAAGGCACGGTAGCATGTTCGCATAAATAATAGCGGGAACCAAACCGCGCATGATCGGAATGCGCATGGGTAATAACCGCACGGGTAACGGGCTTCCACGGGTCTATATAAAAATCACCCGCAGCGCAGTAGAGGCCGCTGTTGGTAAATGTGATCATACCTGAATTTACTTAAAAAGATGCAGTTGCCAGAAAAGTTGTTTGTGTATTACCTTTGCGTCGTTACAAACAAAAGATATGAGTCAATTTCCGCATATAAACCTGCCATTAAAGGCCAAGCTGACCTTTACTGCCAACCCGGTAAACGTAGTACCGCTGCCGGGAGGAGAGATACTGATGAACTTCGCGAGTCAGCCGCTCATTACAAAGCTGAACGCCAACCTGGAGATTGTTTGGGAAAAAATCATGCAGGGGCAGAACGCCAATTATGTAAGCAGTAAGCTCTCCGCCTCCCCCGATGGCTGCCTGATTGCCATTGCCGGCATGACGGATATGCGCATCCTGAATGCGGACGGCACTGAACTGCTGCATACCGTGCAACATGGCTCCTGGGGCTATTTCCTGGGTGCGGCCTGTTATTTTTCGAGAGATAATAAAACCATCTGGTACGTACTCCCGGGGGATGAAAATGAAACCGATGAATTACAGGTGATGGACGCCCATACCTTCGGGATCATTGCTTCTTACCCGCTGTTGGAAAGTCAGCAGCATGCGTACACCTTCCACGCCACGCCGGACGACAACCTCCTGCTGCTGGAAGCTTCCGCAGGGCAGGAACAATCCATCCTCATGCAGCTGCAGCTCAACGATGGCGCCATTACCATGACGGAGCTGAGCCAGTGCGATGATGTGATCATGGGTAACTTTGCGCCTAACGGAAAAGAGTTTGTTATGGCTCCTCACTATGAAGGGCCGGTGGAGATTTTTTCCTTCCCTGACATCGCCAAGGTAGCAGAGCAGGATCAGGAGTCCATCTTTGCAGGCAGCCTGGACTTCCCGGCTGCTGAACCGGATAATATCAACTTTACCGTGTATTTCCTGGATGACAATAACCTGCTCGTAGTATCGCAGTTTGGCCGCCTCCTGCTGCTGGACAGAGCAACCTTGCTGGTGAAAGGGGAAGTGATGCCGGAAGGAATTGTGTTTACCGCGTATGATATGGAAGGGAACCCTACCACCAACCGGGATGAGATTTATGACTACAGCAGTAATGTTATCAGTGTGATGAAGGTGCATGATCAGCTGTTGCTGACGACTGCGGAAGGGGAACTGAGAAGTTATGAGCTGCCGCTGTAATAACAAATTAAATGCATTAGGAAAGGGCGCCACATTGTACAGTGGCGCCCTTTTTCTTTGGGGTTACAAACCTTTATGCTACTATTAAAATCCTTACTGCTTCACCATTTTAAACTTCTGCGAATTGTAAGTATGCGCTGAATAGATTTGTATCGGCGTATCATTCGCGGAACTGCCTCCGTTCACATCCAGGTTTTTACCCGGCGCACAGGCCGGCGTAAAATTGTAATAACCGCCGCCTGCGTCAACGATCTGCCAGCGCTGCGCATTTGAATTGCTGAATGTACCTACCTGTACCGGCGTGCTATTGGCGGATGCCCCGCCTGCCACTTCCAGTACCTTCGTTGTATCTGCCAGGCTCTTAAACGCATAATACCCGCCGCCAAGGCTGCGCAGCTTCCACACCTGGTTGTTGGTAGTTGGATAGTTATTTGCCCAGAGGGTTACTTCCGTACCGTTCACCGGTGTCTGGCTGTTTACATCTACCACGCCGAGGCCGTTCACTGCGCTTACCAGTTTGTAATTGGCGCCGTCGGTAATGGTAGCGGGGTTGTTGTTGAGGAAAGAGATCAACAGTACAGAAAGGTGGCCGTATGCCGCCAGTTTCGCATCCAGCCCGGCTTCCCCGTAGTAGCGGCCAACGTGCCAGCTATACATTTTTACATTGGAGCCGCCAACCGTTTTACTGCTGAAGAAATTTTTCATCGAAGTATCGATCGCCGCATCGTAGCTGATACCATCGATGCCGTAGGTAGTCAGCTGCGTGTACATCTGGTTCATGACCGATTGCTGGGTGGCATAGGGCTTTCCATAAACGTCTTCCCAGTTGCAGTAATAGCTCACCGGCCAGTTTTGTTGCTTGAAGCTGACGAGGTAAGGAATGTAGCGGCTCTCCACCAATACCCGGTTTTTAATGGCGTACAAGCTGTCCATTTTTTTCAGGGTGTTCATGAACAGGGTTTCGTTGGCAGCGCTGTTCAGGTCTTTACAGTCGAGCCAGAGGAATTGAAAGTCCGGCATTTTCTGGTGGAGATTTGCAAAATACTGTTCCAGCGTTTGCCCGGTGGCGGTAGCGGCTTCGTGGCCTATCAGGCAGGTAGGCGCGCCATTTTTGAGGCCAACGAAAATGTCCACTTCCATGCTTTTAATGCCGGCATTGATAATTTCATCCACCTTCAGCAGTTCATTGGCGCGATGCGCAGCAATGATAGGGCCGGTGGTGAGGGTGCTGACAGCCGATTTGCTGCCGGAAATAGTTTGCAGGGCTTCGTCAGGATGAAGGCTGGAATGTTTGGAGCAGCCTGTCAGGGCGATGGTCGCCATTGTAACGGCGGACCAGAAAAATGAATGGTTTGTTTTTTTCATGTTCGGGTTTTATTTAAAAGTGATAGTCCTTGAGGTCATGCGGCCGCTGCCGGTCAATACTAGTTTGTCGGGATAGAGTTCCACCACGCCATAGGAATTTTTATCGGAGGTTTCCACCATGCCTTCCGCTACAATGCAGGGCAGGTTGCCCAGCATGCAGAATGCGCCGGCATGGTGATGGCCGGCTATCAGCGCTTTTACACAGCTATATTTGGATACCATTGCTACAATGTCTTTATCGTTGAGGGCGGTAAGTCCTTCTGCGCAGCCGAGGGGGTGGTGGGAGAGGATTAATACATGTTCGTTTTTTTGTGTGGCATCGTCCAATTCCACCTGAAGCCATGCCATCTGCCGGCTGCTGATACCGCCGTTATATTCTTCGCCGTTCCGGCCATGCGCTGCTTTAATGTTTTCCATCATTTGCGTGAGCTCCTGTTCTTTAAATGTGCCGGCTACGTTGGCGTAAGCCGCCACCTCATTGGTGTTGAGCAGCACAAAACGCCAGTTGCCTTTTTTGAAGGAGTAATATTCCGCAGGCATGCCGAGCGCTTTGTACAGCGAATCATTTTTGCGGATGCCTTTGTAATCATGGTTGCCGGTGGTGTTGTACACCCTATGCCGGAATTTCCCGAGTTGTTGTAACACCGGTGCGAGGTCTTCCGGATTGCGATCGGTGATATCCCCCAGGTTGATCAGGAACGGCAGTTTCTGCCGGTTCAGGTCGGCAACGGCCGCTTCCAGCTTTTGCAGGGAGCTGCGGTAAAACCTTGATCCGCGCGTATCCGCGTTGGCGTATTGGATGTCCGCAATGAGTCCGAACCGGATTACCTGCGCCCGGGATTGCCAGGCGCATAATATCAGCAGGAAGCAGCAGGAAAATTTTACGATTGATCTCATACAAATAATTTTTATGGTTTACCAGCCCGGGTTAGGTTTGAGTTTCGGGTTGAGCGTGATTTCGTTTAACGGGATACATTCCAGGTAGTCGCGGCCTTCGTTGAATCCATAGCCATTCGGGAGAGCGGTGGCATAAGGGTCCAGGAAGCCATCGGCATCGGTCTTATAATTGATCTTTTTACCCGTCCATTCATTCGGGTCAAATGGATAACCTTTGGGTCTTTTTCCTTTGAGGAGACGGTGAGCCGCCCACCGGCGTATGTCATTGTAACGGAAACCTTCTGCCCCGAGTTCCACCGTCCGTTCGCGGCGGATCTCCTGTAATTCGTCGGACAACTGGTAACCGTAGTCGGCATAGCGTGCGCGATTCGGGTCGGACTGCACTTTAAACGGCGGCATGCCTGCCCGCGCCCGCAACAGGTTAATGGACTTCCCATAATCCACCGCTTCGTTCAGTTCTGCCTTAGCTTCGGCATAATTGAGCAATGCTTCCGCATAACGGAAAACGATAGCGCCGGTTTCGCAACTGGAATTCCAGGAAACGCCGCTGCCGGCCTGCGGATCTTTAGGATCGTTCCCCTTCCTGATCTGGAACCCGGTGTTATTCAGGCTTTCGCCGGATTGATCCAGGAAAGGCGCTTTGAAAACGCCCTTTCCAAAACTATTGTCCCACATTACGCCGCCCGGTACCCAGATGGTTTGCGCAAACCTTGGATCGCATTCCTGCCCTACTTTTGTCAGGAAGGCATTGCCCTTTACCGTTTTGCCAACAGTGAAATAATCATAGGCGTTGCCGCTCTTATCCAGGTAGTGGTACACCTGCTGCATGGTCATGGAAATGCCCGCCGTACGGTCGGAAACATATATCTGGAAAGAGTGGGATAACTGCAGGTTTACGGAGTAGGCTTTCCAGAGTATCACTTCCTTATTTGAAGATTGATTCGTCAGGGAAAAGAGTACCCGGTAATCATTCGCAGGATCATTGGTGGAATAGAGTGATAGATTATATGTTGGCTTCATCAGCTCTTCCGCTGCATCAGCCGCAGCGCGCAGGTACTTTTGAGGGGTGGCGCCGGGCGTGCCAAACGGCGTACCCTTGTGATACTTCTGCCAGGTGCCTTCAAACAGCGCTACCCTTGATTTGAACAACAGGGCTGCTTCCCTGCTGAGGCGGTTGTTGCCGCCTTCCACTGATTTTAATGGCTTCAGGTATTCTGCCGCTTTATCCAGGTGCCAGAGGATGGAGTCAATTACCACCGTGCGGGGATCGCGCTCCTTATACAGGTCTTTATCATCCATTTCCAGCGGATTGGTGTACCAGGGCACATCTCCGTAGGCGCTCACTTTTTCGAAATAATACCATGCCTTAAAAAAATGCGCTTCACCGAGGAACTGCTGGTACTTCTGAATGGGGTCTTTGCATTTGGTATAGTTTTGAAAAAAGACGTTAACGCTCCTGATCTTCGACCAGGTCCAGTTGCCGGTGGCTGTTACCGGTTGGTTAGTCCCGTTCCACAAAGTCGCCGGGGAGGCGGAAATCTGTACGTCCGAGCCCCTGGTGCCATCCCACCCGATAAGCCCCAGATAGCTGCCCACCGTACCGAAGGCCGGGAAGTCGGGATAGAATTGTAAGGTATATTTTTCCAGGTCGCTGGCGGTTTGCCAGTAAGCGTCGTTTTCAATCTGCGTCAGGGGCGGCCTGTCCAGGAAATCTTTGGAACAGGATGCTGCCGTAAGCAGCAGGCTGAAAGCGGTGATATGAACGAGGTGTTTTTTCATGGCTAAGAAATTGAATGGTCAGTAAATGATCAGAAGGAAACGTTTAATCCAAAAGCCCAGATAGCTTGTGTAAACATGCTCTTACCCGCGCCAAGCTCCCCAAGGGTGGCCGTTTCAGGGTCAAAGCCCACCGGCAGCTTCGTCAGCGTCCAGATGTTTTCACCGGAAAAATACAGGCGTACCCGTTTGAGGCGCAGCGCATGCAATACAGTGGCAGGCAGGTTGTATCCTACCTGGGCATTCTTCAACCTGGCATATGCGCCGTTCTGCAGGTAGCGTGTTTGTACCTGCTGGTTCTTTGCATATTGGGTAGCATTGCTGTAAGGCCGTGGAAAATATGCGTCCGTATTCACCCCGAGGCCGGAATAGGTAGTAGCCTCCGCATCGCGGTAGTAGTCGAGGTGATGGGGGAACAGGGAGGATTGGTTCCATTGGTTGAAGCCCCAGAAAATATTACCGCTCAGCCAAAGGTCACGTTTGCCCGTACCCTGGAAGAAAACGGCGATATCAAAGTTCTTATAGTTAGCGCTGAGATTGAGCCCAAACTGGTACCTGCTGGTGCTGTTGCCGATTACCCGTAAATCGCCATGATCCGATACGGTATTTTTCCCGTTGTTAATCACTTTATCCCCGTTCAGGTCCCGGTATTCCACATCGCCGGTGCGCCATAGCTGCCCGTTGATGAAATTTTGCGATTTAGCGGCGTTTATAGCGTCCGCACGCTCCTGGGTTTGTATGAGTCCGACCGTTTCATATCCCCAGATTTCGCCTGCTCTTTTGCCCGCGTAATCGGTGGTGAGGATGCCGGTTGGGTTAGGATATTTGGTAACCACGTTGAAGTAGTCGAATACATTGGCGGCAATGGAATAGGAGAAGTCATTGCCTGCTTTTCCCCGGTAGGTAATACCGAGGTCCCACCCGCGTGTTTTTAATTCAGAATTGTTTTCCTGGGGGATGGCCGCGCCCAGCACCAGTGGTTGCGCTTTGGCAGGGCCGAGCCGGTCGAAGGTAAGGCGCTGGTAGTATTCAAATTCCACCTGCAGTTTGTTTTGGAAGAAGCCCAGGTCGATACCTATGTTCGTGGTTTTGGACGATTCCCAGGTCAGGTAGCGGTTGATCAGGTTGGGAGCGCCGGTATAAGCGGGCCGTTTGCCGTTAATGATCCATCCTAGGTTGGTATTGACGCCAATCAGCGCCAGGTCCTGGTAGGCGGAAACGTTTTGGTTGCCCAGCATACCCCAGGAGGCTTTGAGCTTCAGGTAAGGTACATAGGGTGTAACAGCGCGCCAGAAGTTTTCCTGGGAAACATTCCACCCGCCGGATACGGATGGAAAGAAGCCCCAGCGCTTACCATCTGCAAATTTGGAAGTACCATCGTAACGGACGTTGGACTCCAGGAGGTACTTATTTTTGTAGTTGTAATTCAATCTTGCAAAGTAGCCCATGGTCGACCAGTGGGAAAGGTCGTCGAATGCCTGCATATCCCCGGTGGCGGTAGTGATGGAAGGCACTTCGCTGGTGATCAGTTCTCTTTTAAGTCCGCTCAGGTAATCGTAGTTATTGGATTCCTGCTGGAAGCCTGCCATGATCTCCAGCTGGTGATCCTTGCCTATACCGGGTTTGTAGGTGGAGAAAATATTGAGCGCTTTATAAGTCTTGTTGGCTTTGTCCTTGGAAATATAGGAAGGTACGGTGAGGGAAATAGGGACCAGTGTGCCGTCTACCTGGTCTTCATACGCTACGAGGTTCACCCCGTCGTGGTTACTCACCGTATAGTCAATAGAGTAATCCGCATTGATGGTCCAGTTTTTAAGGGGTTTTATTTCAGTGGCAATGCGTTGCAGCAAATTATTGTCCGTAAACTTTTCGTATCCTGCCCGCATTTGCGGTACCCTGGAAAGCTGGGAGTAATACCCGTTGGGCGATTTCAGGAATACTTCCGGGTGCGTTCTGAATATCTGGTGAATGATCATCCCATAGCCGCCTTCCCCGTTATAAATGGGCCTGTCCCTCACTTCGTTGGCTATACGCGTATTGGAGCTGATCTTCCACCAGCTGTTAATATTGGCGTCCAGCTTGGCGTTGAGGTTATAGCGGTGGTACTTGTCATCCACCATTCTCAGTGGCCCTTTTTCCGAAGCGTGGCCGGCAGAGAGGAAGTATGCGATTTCTTTGGAGCCGCCCCGCAGGGAGATGTTTTCCTGCGTGCGGAAACCATTGCCAAAATGAATGTCTATCCAATCATTGTTGCCATTGGAAAGCTGGTAGGCGGACCACTTAGCGGGATTGCCCGCATCCGGTACGGTTTCCGGCAGGCTGGGATCTTTTATGTAGGCCATGATGCGATCGATGGTGGATTCCGCGAAGAGCCTTGCTACGCCCTGGTTATCGTGCATTTCATTAATAGCCCTTGCAAAGGTATAGGAGTCCACCATGCGGGGCTTGCGGATGATGGTAGTAGGCCCGCCGTTGGCGGAAAAATCCACCTGGGGCTTCTGGTTATGCTTTCCTGATTTGGTGGTAATCAGCAGCACGCCGTAAGGGGCCCTGGCGCCGTAGATGGCGGCAGCGGCGGCATCTTTCAATACGGAAATACTTTCGATGGTATTGGGATCAAGGGTATTGATATCCCCGGCTGTACCGTCTATGAGTACGTAAGGACTTCCCTGGCCGCGTATCTGTACGGATGGCGCTGCGCCGGGTTCAAAGCCCCTGTTGCCGTAGGAGATGGTAACGCCGGGCACTGTGCCGTAGAGGGCCTGGGATACATTGCTCACGGGGCGGTTCTGCAGTTTTACGCCATCTACCACTGCAACAGATCCCGTAAGATTTACCTTTTTTTGCGTACCATATCCCACCACTATCACTTCATTGAGGTTCGCGTTCCGGGAAGGGGAGAGCTTCACCATGATGGAGTTGTTTTCTCCCTCCTTTAATAACAAACTTTTTAATGACTGGGACTCAAAGCCGATATGCGAAAAGCTAAAGGTGTACCTGTTGTTGGCCTGCAGCCTGGTGAAGACGAATATACCGTTGGTATCCGTAACGGCTACATACCTTTGAGTGGAATCCACATCGCTGCGCACGATCACATTAACGCCGGGGATAGGGCCGGACTGCTCATCCAGTACAGCTCCCGTGACCCTGGGATGTTGCTGCGCATGAATATAGGCCGGGATGAAAAAAAGCAATAGCATCCACCCTCCGCAAAAGCAGAGAAATTTCTGATTGATTTTCATTAGATCGAGTTTAAGGTTGATTAGTTGGTTTGCCTGGTTTTTATGATTTGATAGTCCTCATTGTTCCTGATTAATTCCAGTTGATTCATCCTGCAGATGACAGACAGCATAGCGTTTACATCATCCTCTGCAGCGATAGCTCCCGTGAAATATTTATTGGCGATATCCTGTTTATTATAACGGATACGGATGTGGAAGGTGCTTTCCATTTCCCTGAATACCTGTTCCAATGCGGAATTGGTGAAGTTTGCCACCTTCCCGGCCGGCTGGCTGGCTGGTTTAATAATGTGAATGCGATGATTGCTTTTATCAATGATTAAATCATTCACGGAAGTAAATATCTCCAGGATGTGCGACAGGGAATCGTTCCCGGCAAATTCGCCCGTGAAATACATTTTGTCGACCTCATGAAGGTTGTACGAAATAGGCTGGTCAAATAACCCGCTCAGCACATCAAAAGCCTCGTTCAATGGCACATTGCTGAAGCGTAGTTTGCCCGTCTTCTCAGCCATTTCCTTAGGCGCAGTTAGTATCTCCCCCCTGCTATTACCTGATTTAACAGGTACAATAGAAATGCCATCCAGCTTGCCGTTTATAAAACACTGTTGCCCCGGATTGAGGATGGTGGGATATACCCTGGCATCCTGCCCGATGTATTTTACCACCACTTTGCCTTCATAGAGCTGCACGTTGGTTTTTTGCCCGGAATGATCCACCATAAACCTGGTCCCCAGCGCGGTAGTGGCGGTATGGCCGGCATATACCGTAAACGCATGCACGGGGTCTGCGGCTACTTCAAAAGCAGCTTTCCCGGCCAGCAGGCGAATGGTCCTGTTGCTTTGGAAATCGCGACTGTATTGAATAGCAGCCTGCGGGTACAGTGTTACAACAGAGCCATCCCCCATTGCCAGGGTTTGATTAACTGCGGTCAGGTTACGCGCTACCTGCACAGCGGCGGCGGGCTGCTGTACGATGTTGGCGGAAGGAGTGCCGGTGTGGCGTTGATGGCCGTAATATCCCGCAGTGAATAAAATTAACAGGCCGGCCGCAATAGCCATTGCCCGGTATAATTTGCGGACGACCGGCTTTTTGCGGGTTGCGGCTGCCACCTGCTGCCATATCTCCTGCTGCAAACCGGTATCCGTGCTGTGCTTTTCGTAAAGGTCCCATTCCTCCAGGGGCAACAGGCCGTCGAGCAGGGCAGGGTCTTCCGCCAGGAGGTCTTCCACCGTGGCGGCTTCCGCATCATTGCACTGGTTCGCCAGAAATTTTTTCAGCAGTTCGTGTTTTTCCATAACTCAGCAAAAGCGATACTTATATGTACGCCGGTTTTCCAGGAATTCCCTATCCAATAAAAAAAATTAATTCACGTGGTGTAGTATTTCGTTGATTACAGCTGTATAAATGGCGGTTTGCAGTAGCTTACGCAATTGTACATTGGCTTTCAGGAGCTGGTTATCCACCGTTTTGGTGGAAATACCCAATAGTTCAGCAATTTCCTTGTAGGAATAGCCGTAGATATGCCGTAGCTCAAAGATTTCTTTTCGTTTAGGCGGCAGCGTTTGGATGGCATTTACCACATCCTTGCTGATAGCAATACCTTCATGGGCGGTACCGGCAAGGGTGAGGTCGGTAATCGAAACATCCCCCGCGAGGAACTGCCGGCGGCGTGTTTCCTGCCGCAGCCAGTCAATAAATACCTGTTTAGTCTTTCTGAAAAGTTGTTCATTTAACGTGTAATCGGACGATAAGCTGCTCCTGTATCTCCATAGCTTAATAAATACCATTTGGGTCAGATCCTTTGCTGCTTCAGGGCTATGGGTCTTTTTCACCAGGTACAGGTACACCTTATCCCAGAAGCATTCAAATACTTCCGCGAACACCTGGTAATCTCCTGATTTTAAAGCCGCTATCCTTTGCGTGTCCATAGAGCATGCTGTTACAGTAGAATGAGGATGAATTGTGCCACCGTTACGGGCAAGTTAGCATTAATAGCATGCGGGTTATTTTCATAACGGTATTATTAATACTAACTTAACAGCGTATAGGCCGGTTAAGGGGAATGCCAGTCGAAAAAACACATTGTTCACATTAATATCAGCAAAGCCGCAGGGCAGTTTTTGGTTGCAAATTGCGCCCCTCTCTTGTACGAACTTCGTTAAAAAAATTGTATTTGCAAAGATGGGGTTCAGATAGCGGGCATAAAAAAAGCGCCTCCGAAACCGGAAGCGCCCTTTAGCATTGTTTACCGTTTACTTTTTAACAATCTTCCTGATGCGGTGGTTACCCAGGTCCGCCACGTAAATGTTGCCGGCTGCATCCATGCAAACATCCGTAGGCTGGTTAAACTGCGCCGCAGAACCCGGGCCATCGGCAAAACCGCTGCTGGTGCCGGCAATGGTGGAAACCTGTCCACCAGCCACCATCCTTATTTTGTTATTACTTAAATCTGCGATGATGAGGTTACCATCCTTATCCAGTGTGATCCCGTAGGGGTCCGCAAACCTGGCGGCATTGTTTACGCCGTCGATATAGCCGGAAGTGCCGTCCCCTGCAACAGTAGTCACCACGCCTGCCGGGGTAATCTTACGGATACGCTGGTTGAGGCGGTCCGCTATCCAGAGGTTGCCCTCCTTGTCGAGTTCCAGGCCGCTGGGGTTTTTGAACTTTGCGGCAGTACCGGTACCGTCTGCATAGGCAGCGGTACCGTCGCCGGCGATTGTACTTACAGTTCCATCTATCGAAATTTTTCTGATGCGGTGGTTGAGGTTGTCCGCCACGTAGAGGTTACCTGCAGGGTCCACCACTACGTCCAGCGGCTGGTTGAATTTCGCGGTAGCCGCGGGGCCATCTGCAAACCCGGCAACGCCGCTACCGGCCACGGTGCTTACGGTACCATCCGCAGCAATTTTGCGGATGCGGTGGTTGTCCCGGTCCGCCACGTAGATGTTGCCCGCTGCATCGGCTACGGAGCGCCAGGGCAGCTTGAACAGTGCTGTAGCTGCCGCGCCGTCCTTAAACCCGCCGGCATCCACGCCGGCAATGGCGGATACGGTGCTGCCGCTGATCTTACGGATGCGGTTATTGCCGCGGTCTACCACAATGATTTTACCCTGCGCATCTACGGCCACGCCTTCTGGATTTCTGAACCTGGCTGCTGTGCCGCTGCCTTCCACACTGCCGGCAGTACCGTCGCCCGCCAGGGTAGACACTAT
The DNA here is from genome assembly GCA_001870995.2 of Chitinophaga sp. CB10. GTDB lineage: Bacteria > Bacteroidota > Bacteroidia > Chitinophagales > Chitinophagaceae > Chitinophaga. The sequence continues at coordinate 127,205 of MLAV02000002.1, read as the reverse complement.
GTATTCCACCGGCGGCAGGGTGTAGTTGAATACCGGCCCTGTAGCCTGTTGCTGATGTACGGCGATGGTAATAGCGCCGGTGCTGCCGCCTTCAGGCGTTACCACCTGCAGCTGGGCAGGATTGGCTTCGATCACTACGGCGGCCACGCCATTGAACTTCACTTCGTTCTCTTCCCTTATGCCGCTGAAGTTTTTACCGTTGATGATGACAATGCTGCCTGCCGGCGCGCTGCCCGGCCAAACGGAAGTAATGCTCAATGTTTTAACAGCGGAGGTTTCATTGTCTTTTCCGCATGAAACGCCCAATACGGCCATTAATAACAGTAACGTATATACGATGTTTTTCATGGTAGTTGCATGATTGATTAAGGGATATCCCTGATGATCATCCAGCTGTTGCCCACAGCGCGATTGTTGCCATCAGAAGGTTTGTTGCGTACCTGCCATACCGGCGCCAGCGGATGGCGGATCATGAAGGTGGAAGACCCGCCGCCGTCCAGGTTTACTACGGTGCTTGCGCCGCAGGCCTTCAGCAAGATGCCGAGGTCGGTAATGGTAATGCCGTTGCTGTAGTAGAAATTGCGGCCGTCTACCACGGCAAAGTACAGGATGTTATCCGGACTGATACCGGCCGCTGTGCGGGGTTCTATGGTTACATCCGTTTGCAGTTGCACCACATTGTCTTTCACCAGCAGCTGCCCGGCGCCGAGCGCATCCCTGATTTGTGGCTGCATCACGGGGAAGTCCGCCCGGGTGCCGAAGAAAGGCTTGCCGTCTTTCAGCACCGCGATGAAAGTAGCGCTACGGTCATTGGCCCAGGTGGTTTTATAAATCTTCCCATCCTTCATCATGATACCTCTCGGCTCGCCTACGGTGCTGAAGAAGTCCGCATTAACGGCAGCGAATACACGATTATGCGCGGAGTCGATATACTTTGCCATATCCGGCACGGTTTGCAGCGCCCAGGGCGTCAGGCCATAAGGCGTGCCTGCCTGCAGGCGGATGTCCGGCTTATTCATGTCTACCTTCAGCAAAAAAATACGCATGGTGTAGCCGGTCTGGCTCAGGTAGTGGATATCCGTTTCTTCAATCCCGGGTGCAATGGTGAAGCTGGTGTCGGAAAAAACTTCCGCCATGATGCTGGTGCTGTCGGTGATTCTTTTTGCGAGCTCCGTCACCGGCTTGCGGTGCGCGGGAGCGGTGGTGTCTTTGTTGCAGGCTACCGCTGTGATGCTCAACAGCAGGAAGCAGGCCAGTCTAATAACTTGCATGGTCTTAATATTTTGGATTTTGCTGTAGTAAGTTGTTTAACGCGAGCTCGTTCATCGGTATCGGGAATTTCGACTCCCTTTCCGCCAGGCCCAGGTCGCTGGTCCTGTTCAGCCGTACGAGGTCAAACCAGCGGAAGCCTTCTCCCACGAATTCTTTCCTTCTCTCCAATAAAACCGTATTGAGGTAATCCTCCTCTGTTGCAGGCGTTACAGCCGCCAGGCCACGGGCAGCGCGCAGCTCGTTCAGCCGGGATAAGCCGGCCAGGCCCTGGCCTTCCGCGCTGATCAGGTACATTTCTGCGATGCGTACCACGATCAGCGGATCGGTACCGGATTGCCCGCTGGGGTATTTGTTGATTACGTTCAGGCCCTGGTAGGTATCTACCGTCATCGCCCTGCGTGTATCCGTTGCCGTGAAGAGGTTCATTACCTCGTTGGTAGGGCGGTACACATAGCTGCCTTTCACAGGATGGGCGTAGGTATAAAACAGGGTGCTGATATTGGTGTTGGACTCAATCGTAGCATTTTTAAAGGAGAAGATAACTTCCGTATTGGCGAGCGCGCGGAAGATCTTTTCAAAAGCGTCCAGCTGGAAAAAGCCGGATTTTATCACCTCTTCTGCATAGGTGGCCGCTTCGGAATTTTTGTGCTGCGCCAGCTTTACGCGAGCCATGAGGGCTTTTGCCGCCATGTTGGACACATAGTTGTAAGCGCCGTTGGAGTAGGCAGGGGCCGTAGCGATGGCCGCTTCCAGCTCCTTTTCAATAAATGCCCATACTTCCGCCTCGGTGTTCCGGGGCACTTTGTTCGCCGTATTTTTTTCCAGTACGGGTACGCCGCCCCAGCGGGTAACGAGGTTGTAATACTCATAAGCGCGGAAGAAGTGCACGATCCCCAGCACTTCATTTTTGCGGGTGGATTCAGGCAGCTGGGAAGCGGATGCCAGCAGGTTGTTGATCTGGTACAACGCGCTGTAATAGCCGTTCCAGGCGGTACTCATCAGGCCCTGCTCCGGCCGCATGATATTGCTGATAAAAGTATTTAAGCCCCCGTCAGTGGTGGAACCGGAGTTGATCAGGTTGCCGCCCGTGATGTCGAACATGATGTAGGATTCCGCGCCTGGCGCATTTTGCACACGGTTGTAGATGCCGCTCAGGAAGGACTCCACATCGTCCGGGGAAAGCGTATTGGTGGCAACGGCGGAGTGGGACTTCACGTCCAGCAGGCCGCTGCAGGAACTGAAAGCCATGGCGCCGGCTAATATGATGGGTAAGATGGTCTTTTTCATGATCAGTAAAGCGATTGGTTAGAAGCCCAGGTTAAGTCCGATGATAAAGGAACGCGGTTGCGGTAATATCAGGTTATCTTCCCCGAGGAAGCGTGGGTCCGTATTGGAATTTACTTCCGGATCCAGGCCGTTGTATTTGGTCCATAACCAGAGGTTATCCGCTTGTGCGTATATGCGTAAGCGTGAGATGTGCGCTTTCTGCAACAGGGAAGCAGGGAGGTTGTAACCCAGCGAAACGCTTCTCAGGCGCAGGAAGGAGCCGTCTTCCAGCCAGCGGGAGCTGTTATAGATGTTATACCCGAGGTTGTAAATCGCTCTTGGCGTGGTATTGCTGGTGCCGGGGCCGGTCCACCTGGTTTCCACAGAACGCAGCGTGCTGTTAAACCCGCTGAGGCCCAGCTTTTCTGCGTTAATCCGCCAGGAGGCATATACATCCGCACCAACGGAATAATTCACAAATACGCCAAGGTCGAAGTTGCGGTAACGGAAGGTATTGTTCCAGCCGCCGTAGAAGTCAGGATTGGAGCTGCCTACGATCTTGCGGTCGTTGATGTCGATATTTCCATCGTTGTTGAGGTCCTCGTACTTCACGTCGCCGGCGCGTACGCCAATATCGTACAGCGGTTTCGGCACTTCCTTGTCGTCCTGGTAGATGCCTGTCATCTTGTACACCCAGAAGCTACCGATATCTTCGCCCACTTTCAGGCCGCGGTTGCTGCCGATGCTCAGCACATCGTTGTTGCCGATCAGGGAAGTGATGCGGTTCTTTACATAGGCGATGTTGAAGTTGGAATTCCATACCACAGGGCCCAGGTTTACATTGGTATTCACGCCGAGTTCCACCCCGGTGTTCAGCATGGAGCCGATGTTGCTGGTGATGCTGGTAAAGCCGGAAGTACCCTGGATAGGCATGTTGTACAGGAGGTTGGTGGTCTTCTTATTGAAGTAATCCAGGGTTACTTCTATAGCGCCTTTCAGCAGGGAGAGGTCGATGCCGGCATCCAGCTGGTTGGCCTTTTCCCAGGTAAGGTCATTGTTGCCGGTGGTAGTAACGGAGATGCCGCTTTTACCATCGTAGTTGAAACCGCCGGTAGTAAGGGATTGGTAAGCATAGTTGCTCACGCCTTCCTGGTTACCGGTAGCGCCGTAGCTCACGCGTACTTTCAGGTCCGTAGCGGGCGAATGCCAGAAAGGCTCTTTGGATACCTGCCATCCTGCGGATACGGAAGGGAAATAGCCATACCTGTTCTGCGGGGAAAAGCGGGAGGAGCCGTCCGTACGCATGGAAACGCCGAGCAGGTATTTATCGGACCACGCGAAGTTGGCCCTGGCGAAGTAGGATTCCATGGCGTTGCCATAGAGGTTGGTACCTGCCTCGTTGATCACTGCGGCAGCATCCAGCACGTCAAACGATGGGGCAGGGAAGCCGTTACCGTCGATGCTGGAAGAGCTGACGCTGTTACGCTGGAAGGATTGCCCCGCGAGGAAGTCGGCCTTCAGCTTACCGAAGTTGGTGCTGTAGCTGAGGGTGTTTTCCAGCAGGATGTTGCTCAGCAGGCGGCGCTCATCAATATTTCTGCCATTACCGGTGCCATAAGGGTGTTTCTGGTTATAGTAGATGTAATCGTGCGTATAGATCAGGTCCGTACCCAGGGATGTTTTGAAGGTTAGCCCTTTGGCCAGTTTCAGTTCCGCGAAGAGGTTGCCCAGGAGGCGGTAGTTTTCCAGGTAGGCGGTTTCTTCGTTGAGTATCTGCACGGGATTGTGATAAACGAGGTCGCTGGTGCCACCAACGTAATAATCGCCATTAGGCTTGTAAGGCCTGTCAAACGGGCGTTGCGGCAGGCTGCGGCCCATGATGGTACTACCGAGGTTGGAACCCGGCACGCGGTTATTTTTGGAATAGGTGAGGCTCATGTTGGCGCCTATGCGCGCCCAGCTTACGGGCTCGCTCGTTACGTTGATGCGGGCCATGTATTTTTCCAGCCCGTTGGTTTTAATGGTGCCTTGCTGGTTCAGGTAACCGCCGCTGATGTAGTAGGTACTTTTGTCCGTACCGCCGGATGCCGCTACATCCAGGCTTTTGGTGTAGGCTTTGCGCAGCACCTCATCCATCCAGTCTGTTTCCGGCAGCCCCGGGTAGGGATTGTAGATGTAGGGGATGAATTTGCTGTTGCCCGGCGTATAGCCGTACTGGTTATTGTAGTTATCGATGGCCTCGTTGGCGACTTCCACATATTGCGCGCTGTTGGCCATTTTTACCTTGCTGAGCCGCGCTACTTCCTGCATGCTGGCGAAAGTATTCACGGTCAGCTGGCCTTTGCCTTTCCGGCCGCTTTTGGTGGTGATGAGCACCACGCCGTTGGTAGCGCGGGAGCCGTAGATGGAGGCGGAGGCGGCGTCTTTGAGGACGTCGATGGACTCGATGTCGTTCGGATTCAGTTCTGCCAATGGGTTCATGCTTTCCCCGAAGTTGGTGATGGCGGCGTTATGCGGCATTACCGGCACCCCGTCGATCACGTACAGCGGTTCGTTGCTGGCGCTGATGGAGCCGATACCGCGGATGCTCACGCGTACGGCGCCGCCTGGCGTACCGGAGGCGGAGCTGACGTTTACGCCGGCAATGCGGCCCTGCATCATCTGGTCTGGGCCCAGTACCGGGCGGGCATTGAGCTCGGTAGGTTTGAAACTACCCACTGCGCCGGTGAGGTCTACTTTCTTCTGCGTACCGTAGCCGATTACCACCACCTGCTGCATGTCCTTGCTTTCGCGTTTCAGGAGAACGTTGATATGTTGTGCTTTGGTGATGACGAGTTGTTGGGCGGTAAAGCCTACGAAGGTGAAATTCAGTGTAGCCGGCAGCGTTATATTCTTCAATTCAAATTTACCATTTGCATTGGTGATGGTACCGTTGGAAGTGCCTTTCACGCCAACGGTTACGCCGGGCAGCACTTCGCCGGTAGTAGCGTCCTGCACGGTGCCCGTGATAGATTCCGGCGCTACCTGCCGGGAGCTTTGTTCCTCTTGCCTGGGAATGAGGATCACCGTTTTATCCACAATGCGGTAGCTGAGGGAGGTGCCTTCCAGGCATTTATTCATCACCTGGTCTATCGTTGCTTTCTCAAGTGAGAGCGTCACTTTATTGGCAACTTTAGAGAGGTTTTCATCGCGGAAGATGAAGAGGTAGTCGCTTTGCTTCCGGATGATGCTGAAGATGGTTTCCAGGCTGGCATCCTTGGCTTTAACCGTCAGTGGCTGATCCTGTGCCAGTGCGCCCGCCGATGTCTGCATCGAGATGGCGAGCAGGAGCAGCAGGCCGAAGCGGAAAAGAGCTGGTCTGCATTTGCCGGGCCATCGTTGGATGGGTACATTTGTTTTCATTGCTGGTAAGTTTGTGGAATACAATAGTGTGTTGTATCAGCGCGCGCGCAGACGCTGATGCAAACAAAGTATCTGTGAATTTTTATTGAATTACCTGGTTACGCTTATGGTCCGTCCCTGAACTTTGAAATGTACGCCAGCGGTGAGCTCCAGTATTTCCAGCGTGCTGGAAAGATTGGCCTGCCGGCGCATAAATCCTGTTACATGAATAGCTGATATATCTAAAGTTTCGTCGTATTGAACATCTGTATCGTACCACCTGCTGATGGTTTGCATGACGTCTTTCAGGTCGTCGTTCTTAAATGCGAACTGCCCGTTTTTCCAGGCGATGGCCCGGGCAGGGTCGCCGCCGGAAGCCTGTAAACGCCCGCTGGCTTTGGTGTACACCGTTTGCTCGCCCGGTTGCAGGATCACCGCTTTCTCCGCCCTGGCTACCTTCACGGAGCCCGTTATGAGGGTGGTGGTATGGCGTTTCTCCTCCGTATAGGCTTTCACGTTAAAGCTGGTGCCCAGTACCTGCACCTGTTCTCCTGCGGTGTTAACGAAGAAGGGCAGGTTAGGATTGGCGGCTACTTCAAAGTAGGCTTCGCCGCTGAGGGTCACGGTACGGCTGTTGCCCCCGAAGGCGGCCGGGTAAGTCAGGGTACTGGCGGCATTGAGCCAGACCTTCGTGCCATCGGAAAGCACTACCTGGTATTGACCGCCTTTGGGCGTTTGCAGGGTGTTCATGGCAGTGGACTGGCCGTCGTGGTTGTACACCAGTTCATCCTTCGTTTTATGGATCTTTTCATCGCCGGCGGCAATGGCGCCGTCCTTCGCTTCTTCCAGGACTACGGTTTTGCCGTTGCCGAGTGTGAGGGTGGCTTTATTGGAGCCGGGGGCTACATCTTCCCCAAACCTGCTCGCCATAAGCGTGGCAGGGGTAGTAGTTTTTTTATTTTTTAGGGAGAGATGTGGAGCCGTCATCACCACCACTGCCAGTAATGCAGCGGCCGCTGCTGTGGACGCTATGATGAGTTTACGGTATCTGAAACGCGGTGAGGCCGGGGTAACCGGTTGCAAACGGCTATGGATCTGCTGTAACAGCGCCTTAGCATTTTCGCCGGGCTGTTGCTGGCCGGCAGTTTCCCGGAAGCGGCGCAGCAGGTGCTGTTGCAGCTCGCTCCTGTCGGAAGTGGCCAGGTAATGCATTACCCGCTGGCGGTCTTCTTCCGTCCAGTGTTCTTTTTCGAGCAGTGCGATGATGTAGTGGTCCATATCCACGGTTAGCGTTTATATTAATACACCGTGGCAGGGGGAGAGGGGGGCTGTGTAAAAAAATATTTTTTAGGTGGTAGCTGCCAGGTAAGCCAGCAGGGGGAGGCCGAGCTGGAACGCCTTGTCAGGATGCATACGGGCGTATTCCCGGATAAAATCGTTCGCTTTGGCGATATGTTCCTTTACGGTATAGCGGGAGATGTTCAGGGCTTCGGCGGCCTCTGAATAGGTTTTGCCCTGCAGCTTGCAGAGGGTGAACACGCGTTTGCGTTGTGGCGGCAGCTGGCCGATCGCTTCTTCTATCAGTTGCAGCTGCGCTTCGGTGATCTGCCATTCATTGTCGGCCGTGGTGAAGGAAGTAGCCAGTTGTTCCGGGGCCAGTTTTTCCCGCTGCCTGTCGCGCAGGTAATTCATACTCCGGTTATAGCTGACAACAAACAACCAGTTGCCGATGGGCCTGGACGCATCGAGCGTATCTTTCTTCTCCCATAACCTGATAAAAACTTCCTGGATAATATCATCGGTGGCGGCCGCATCGTGGGTGAGCCGCAGGATGTTTCCGTGTACCGCCTGAAAATAGAGATGGTAGATGGCGTCGAAGGCCGCCATGTCACCGCTTTGCATTTGTGCTATCAGTTCCGTTTCTGTTAACCCTGTATTCGTTGACATGAATTTAGTACGCTTATTAGGTTAGCAATCAGCAGGTTCTTACACCGGATGAATAGACAAAGATTAGAATTTTGGTTGTTTAGATGTTGGTTCCTTCGCTAAGTTAATATTTATTTAATCCGAAAATGGAGAAAAAAATTTGGATAACGGACTATTTCACCCGGGCTATTAAAAAGGAAGAGGGGACGGCGCTCAGCGCTGTCCCCTCCGTCTGCCGACAGGCAAAAACCCCCTGTAAACGGCAAATCAGTTACCTGTATTCATTTTGATATCTTCTGATTCTCCTTTCTGGTAGATGTAGATATTCTTGTTTTCAAAGTAGGATGGAGCGCTCTCCCCTTCTCTGACATACACCGGCTGGAAGTTATACCGGCTGATGATTTTAGGCTCATCGTTGGCATATGCATTGAAGTACACGCCTTTGTCGCGCAGCAGCTTCACAAAATAGTAAGTCATGTCGAATCCTTTGATCGCCATGTCGGACGGGCGCGCGCGGTAGGTGCGGCGGAAGTAGTCCGTTACATACCTCGTGTAGTAATCGTTCTTATCGTTATAGTAAGGCGAAGAGTAGTAGATGTTCATGCCTTTGAATTCCGGCTCTTTAAAGCGGAAGATGTCCCAGGTAGGCATGCCATAGACCTGCATCGGGTAAGTGGCGGTAATACCGCTGAGCTTACGCAGCAAGGTTTTGGCGCCGTTTTCATCCAGCGCGGTTACTACGAGGATATTGGTGCGGTCCGTGAGCAGCACTTTGGAAAGTTCGTCCGCGGTGGTGGCATCGTTCCATACAAATTCCCGGATCCTGGATTTTTTGGCGTAATCCATTTTGTCGTACGCGGCTTTGAAATCAGCATACATGCGGGCTTCAAAGGCGGTGTTCCTGCGCAGGAGTACGATGTTCTTATTAGCGAAGGTTTCCTGCACATACTGCTGCAGGGCTTCGGTATGCGTTTTCAGGGTGCTGTTGCTGATAAACAGGAATGGGTTGTCCGTAACGCCGCCATCATTTGGATAGGTAGCGGAAACGAAATTGATCTGTTTATCGCGGGAGAAATCGCTCAGTTCCTTCAGGTCCGGATTGGTCACCGAGCCGATGATCAGGTCGGTCGCATCCAGTACTTTGGAGCGGATCAGGCTGGAAATGCTTTGTTTACCCTTGCTGTCGTACACGGTTACACGGAGATTGTAGCCCTGTGTTTGCAGCGTATCGAGGGCCAGCTGTGCGCCTTCGTAAAATTCAAGCCCTGGCAGTACATAGCGCGGCATGGTACGGCCGGGAATATCGTTGGAGGTGGCAAATACGGAATCGAGATACAGCGGCGCAAAGATGGCCACGTTGTAGGTGCTTCTTTTCACTTCTTTGGCAAAAGCGGGTACGTTGAAAGGCGCTTGCTTTTCTGCCTTTTTGGGTTCCGGCTTTTTTTCAGGAGTGGGTTGGGCAGCAGTTGCATTTGGTGCGGGAGCAGGTTTAGATACGGTTTTGCGGGAGGAAGAGCAGGCGCTGATGGCGAGCGCGATGGCCACTCCGGCAAACAGGTGTTTTATAGAAAAAGACAGGCTCATAACATTTGGCAGTTTGTGTGCTTGATATAAATTTAACAACCGACCGGCAACTACTGCATAAGTTGTGCCGATCGGTTATTGAGGCTCATCAGATGCCCGTTATTCCCACTCGATGGTGGCAGGCGGCTTGGAGCTGATATCGTAAACAACGCGGTTAATACCTTTAACCCTGTTGATTATATCATTGGACATTTTTGCCAGGAACTCATATGGCAGGTGCGCCCAGTCGGCGGTCATACCGTCAACGGAGGTTACGGCGCGGAGGGCTACGGTAAACTCGTAGGTACGCTCGTCGCCCATTACGCCTACGCTCTGTACCGGCAGCAGGATGGTACCCGCCTGCCATACTTTGTCGTACAGGCCTGCTTCACGGAGTCCTTCAATGTAGATGGCGTCTGCTTCCTGCAGCATGTTCACTTTTTCCGGGGTGATGGCGCCGAGGATACGGATGGCCAGACCAGGACCCGGGAACGGATGGCGGCCCAGGAAGATATCGCTGATACCGATTTCGCGGCCTACGCGGCGTACTTCATCCTTGAAGAGGAAGCGCAGCGGCTCTACCAGCTGCATGTTCATCTTTTCAGGGAGGCCGCCCACGTTGTGGTGGGATTTGATGGTAACGGAAGGTCCGTTTACGGAAACGGATTCAATTACATCGGGGTAGATGGTACCCTGGCCGAGGAAGGAGATGTCCTTCAGTTCGGCGGATTCCTGCTGGAATACTTCGATGAAGAGGCGGCCGATGATCTTACGTTTTTGTTCAGGATCGGAAACGCCGTCCAGCTGGCTGTAGAAGAGGTCTTTCGCGTTCACCCCTTTTACGTTCAGCCCCATGTGTTTATAGGATTCCAGTACGGTTTCGTATTCGTTTTTGCGGAGCAGGCCATTGTCTACGAAGATGCAGAAAAGGTTGCTGCCGATGGCTTTGTGGATGAGTTCAGCCGCAACGGTGCTGTCTACCCCGCCGCTGAGGGCCATTACCACTCTTTTATCGCCTACCTGTTCCTTGATGCGGGCCACTGTTTCCTGCACGAAGTGGGCAGGAGTCCAGTCCTGGCTGCAACCGCAGATGTGGATGAGGAAGTTGCGGATGATCTGTTTACCTTCCAGGGAGTGCGTTACTTCCGGGTGGAATTGCAGACCGAACACCGGGTTTTTAGCCACTGTCAGGCTTTTGAAAGCGGCCACCGGGATATTTTCTGTAGTAGCGATGATCTCGAAGGTATCAGGTATTTTTTTGATGGTGTCGGAGTGACTCATCCAAACCTGGCTTTTACCGGAGATATCATATAATAATTTTTCCTCTTTATCGCTGTGTTCCATGAAAGCGCGACCGTACTCACGGATATTACTTTTGGCTACTTCGCCGCCGAAGTTTTTAGCCATCAGCTGCGCGCCGTAGCAGATACCGAGTACCGGCACTTTTTCGGCCATAGCTGCAATGTCAACGGAAGGTGCGTTTGGATCATTTACGGAAAACGGACTACCGGATAAAATGATGCCTTTGATGGATTCATCCCATGCAATTGGCTGAAGGCATGGTTTAATTTCGCAATAAACATTCAGTTCGCGGATGCTGCGTGCAATGAGCTGCGTGTACTGTGAACCGAAATCGAGGATAAGTATCTTTTCTGTCATGGTGGTGCAAAGATAAAGTCATTATGGGAAATTCGGCTTATCTGATTCCAAATTCCGAAATTGGGTTGTATCTTTCTGGCATAATCCAGCATTTATGAGAATCAACACAAGCCTTTGCCATGGGCTCCTGACCCTAACCACCCTCGTATTATTAACTTCCTGTAACTTCCGCCGTATAAAAGGAAATGGTAATGTAATCAAGGAAGAACGCCAGATTACCGCTTTCCGCACCCTGAAGGTAAGAGATGGCATGAACGTCCATATTCAGCAGGGGGAGATCAAACCCGCCGTGATTGAGGCGGAGAGCAACATTGTTCCGCTGATTGAACTGGTGCGGGATGGCGAGGAACTGATTGTAAGACTCCGTGATGACGTCAACAACGTCAGCACGCATGGAAAGTTTGACGTGTACCTCAGCTCACCCGAGCTGGACGCTATCAGGGTAGAAGGCAGCGGGGACATTGACGTGGAGGGTACGCTGACCAACCGGGAATCCATCCGCCTGCGCGTTACCGGCAGCGGACAGCTGTCAGGCAAGGTGGATGCGCCTGTTGTGGATGCAGCCATTGCCGGCGCTGGCGATATGAAAGTATCCGGACAGACCCGCGATCTGAAAGTTTCCATTTCCGGGGTAGGCAATTTTAACGGCCTGGACCTGCTGACTGAAAATACGAAAGTGAACATCTCAGGAACGGGCAGCGCCCAGGTACACGCGAGCGTGACGCTGAAAGCCAATATCACCGGCACGGGAGACATCTCCTATAAAGGTTCCCCACAGGTTACACAGTCCATCACCGGGGCTGGCGGAATCAAGCAGATCAAATAATATTTACAAAATTTTAACAAATTTTGTATCATAAAAAGACTGATTCTTAGTTATTTAGAAGAAAATATTCAAAGTCCTTTAGACCAGGTGCAGCAACAACTACAGTAAGCCGATTGGTGTTGCACCTGGCTGGGGCACAATCCCTGAGCAGCCACCTTTTATACCCCAATGTCCCCCTGATTGCAGACCCCGCTTTACATCAAATTATCATTAAATCATATAAATGATAGTATCTTTTTTGTATGTTTACAGCTTAATTAATGTTGAACTCCTGTTCCTTTTATGAATGTAAAACCTAAGGTCCTGGTAGTATATTATACGCAAACCGGGCAACTGAAAAGGATTGTAGATCATGTGCTGGCGCCGCTGGAAGGCAAAGTGGATGTAACTTTCGAGCAACTGGTTCCCACAGAGCCTTTTGCATTTCCCTGGAAAAAGCAGACTTTTTACGATACAATGCCGGAAACGGTACTGCAAACGCCACGTGGTATTCAACCTTTGAAAGTTGATGTGAATGCGCATTTTGATTTGGTGATCCTGGCGTACCAGCCCTGGTTTTTATCTCCTTCGCAGCCTACGGCGGCCTTCTTGCAGAGTGAGCAGGGCCGGCAGTTGCTGAAAGGTAAAAAGGTGATCACCCTGCTCGGCGCCCGTAACATGTGGCTCAATGCCCAGGAATCCGTGAAGAAATACCTGCAGCAGGCAGGGGCGAGCCTGGTAGGAAATATTGTACTGGTAGACAAATCCCCGAACCTCGTATCCCTGATCACGGTGTTGAGATGGCAGTTTAAAGGACTGAAGGCCGCTACCAAATACCTGCCGCCGGCCGGTGTGCAGGAGAACGAAATTGTTACCAGCGCCCGTTTTGCCGCCCCCATCGCCGCAGCGCTGGAAAGTGGTAACTGGAACGGACTGCAGCAGGAACTGATTAACCTCCACGCGGTGGAACTGATCCCTAACCTGATACTGCTGGAAGGCAGGGGCATCAAGGCTTTCCGCTTCTGGGCCAAATTTATCAGCGCCAAAGGAGGCCCTGGAGCCGAATCGCGGCAGGGGCGCGTCACCATGTACCGTTCGTTATTATTACCTGGTATCGTGGTACTTTCACCCATAACACTGATATCTTCCCTTATAAAATTAAACCTGAAAAAGAACGAACTGCAAAGGGAGGTGGAATACTATAAAGGTATCGCCCTCCGTTGAGTGTAAATACAGGCTGACTATGCCGACCTGTAATTATCCCGGCTGTTTTGTCTGGTGGCGTAATAATTGTAATTCAGATTAGAATTCTATATTTACGTTCGTATAATACATATACCATCATAACATGCACCCTTGTATGGCCTATCCAGCTTGTTGCATGTGCCTTTTAAAGACGAATTTTTTCAAATGAAGGAAGTTTATATTAACAGGCTTTCAAAATTTTTGCCTAATAAGCCTGTAGAAAATGAAGAAATGGAGAGCATTCTCGGGATGGTAGATGGAAAGCCTTCCCGCATGCGGTTGAAGATTTTGGGAAATAACAAGATCAAAACCCGTTATTATTCACTGGATAAAGAAGGGAAGTCGACCCATACCAACGCGGAAATGACAGCTGAGGCGGTAAAGGCATTGTTTGACGACAAAAACCCAATCAGTAACCTGCAGCTTCTTGCCTGTGGTACTACATCCCCAGATCAGTTATTGCCTAACCATGCCGCTATGGTGCACGGTTTGCTGAAATGTCAGCCCGTAGAGCTGATTGCAGCTACCGGCGCCTGCGCCGCAGGTATGCAGGCTTTTAAATATGCCTGGATGTCTATCCGTTGCGGAAATACCACCAACGCGGTAAGTACAGGCTCCGAAAAATTCTCCGCCTGGATGCTGGCTGAAAAATTCCAGCCGGAAAGAGATGCCCAGAAAGCGCTGGATGCCAACGGCTACATCGCTTTTGAAAAAGATTTCCTCCGCTGGATGCTGTCCGACGGCGCCAGCGCCGCCTACTTCTCCGACAAGCCGAACGAAGATGGTTTGTCCTTAAGGGTAGACTGGGTGGAAATTGCCTCCTACGCCAATGAACTGGAAACCTGTATGTATTCCGGCGCTATCAAAACGGAAGATGGCGGCACCAAAGGCTGGATTGAAATGACTCCGGACGAATGGGCCTTCCACAGTGTGTTCTCCTTCAAACAGGATACCCGGTTGTTAGGTAAAAATATAGTGCCTTCCGGCGCGCAGATGTGGAAAAACCTGGTAGAACGCTATGGTATCAACCTGAATGAAATCGATTTCTTCCTGCCGCATCTCTCCTCTGAATTTTTCCGTTTAAAGATTGATGAAGAGATCACCCGCATCGGCGTACCTATTCCGCTGGAAAAATGGTTCACCAACCTGGACCGCGTAGGCAACGTAGGTACGGCATCTCCTTACCTGATGCTGGAAGAACTGATGAATACCGGCCGCCTGAAGAAAGGTCAGAAGATCGTGATGATGGTGCCGGAAAGCGCGCGTTTCTCCTATGCTTACGCCCACATCACCGTGGTATAGGCATTCACCTTTAAAACTGCTGTCATGAAAAAAGAGGAAGTACCGCAAGACAAGGATAACCTGCATGAAGGTACATTCAAACAGATTATGTATGCGGTGGATAACTCGGGCAACTATGTGCAGGTGCAGAGTGCTGGCTGGGAGCCTGAAAACATCGCACTCGGCCAGGCCTGGGAAGAAGTGAATAAAAGGGTGGAAACGGCCAAACAAAAGGTACTCGCCGGCGAAGTAAGCCCTATCGCCTACTACATGGAAAAAAACATCATGGACCTTGCCCTCCTGGCAAACTATGTGGGGAAATTCCAATGGCAGGTGAAAAGACATATGAAGCCCGCGGTATTTGCGCGTTTAAGCCAGAAAATGCTGCAGAAATATGCAGATGCATTTAAGATAAGTATTGCTGACTTGCAGCAAATAAAATAATTGACAATTTTCCACATCAAACGGAGTTCTGACAACCGGAACTCCGTTTGATAATTAATGGGGATATAAAAACTATGAGCGAAATTCTATTCCATCACACACAAACAGCACATTGCGAAAGCGGTGTTATCTCCAATCTGCTGGGCCATCACGGATTGAAGATCAGCGAACCAATGGCTTTCGGGATTGGCGCAGGATTATTTTTTGGCCACCTGCCGTTTGTGAAGGTGAATGGCGTACCAGGCACCACTTACAGGATATGGCCGGGAGCTATCTTCCAGCGTGTATGCGACCGCCTGGGCGTAAAAATGAAAGTAGAAAAATTCAGTTCCGTGGAAAAGGGCATGGCCGCGCTGGACGAGACCATCGCCGCGGGCACCCCGGTAGGGCTGCTCTCCAGCGTGTACTACCTGACTTATTTTCCCGCTTCCTACCGTTTCCATTTCAATGCGCATAACCTTGTGGTGTATGGAAAGGAAGACGGGCAATACCTCGTCAGCGATCCGATAATGGACAGCGTGACCACCATCGACCCGGAACACCTGGCCCAGGCCCGCTTTGCGAAAGGGTTTCCGGCCCCCAAAGGAAAAATGTATTACCCGGTGAGCGTACCCTCTTCCGCCTCACTGGAAAAACCGATCATAGAAGGTATTAAGCAAACCTGCCATTATATGCTCAAGATCCCGGTGCCATTGTTCGGTGTGGACGGTATCCGGTTCCTGGCAAAGCGGGTGAAGAAATATCCCCAAAAGCTGGATGATCGCCGGGCAGTGTTGTACCTGGGCAATATCATCCGCATGCAGGAAGAAATCGGTACCGGCGGCGCCGGATTCCGTTTCGTATATGCAGCTTTCCTGCAGGAAGCGGCGGAACTGCTGAACAAGCCTGAATTCTCCAAACTGGCCGCTGAGCTTACGCAGGTCGGCGACTTGTGGCGTAACTTTGCCTTTGCGGCCGGCCGCGTATGTAAAAGCCGCAGCGCAAACGATGTTTCCTATAACGAGCTGAGTGAAATGCTCTTCCGCACGGCCGCTGCCGAGGAGGCATTTTTTCGTAAACTCAGCAAGGCGATATAAAAAACTGATATGTCCAGCATTGCAGTAAAAGAGCTATACAAGACCTACGCCGGCGCGGAAGAGCCTACCCTGAAAGGGCTGACGTTCTCCTTCCGGAAAGGCAGTATCGCAGGGTTGCTTGGGCCGAACGGCGCTGGTAAAACAACTACTATTTCCATCCTTTGCGGACTGGTGAAAGCCAGCAGCGGAGAGGTGCTGATCAACGGCCTTTCCCAGGATGCCCATCACCGCGAGGCCATCAAAAAGCAGATAGGCGTAGTGCCGCAACGCATTGCCCTCTATCCCCAACTGAGCGCGGTGGAAAACCTGACCTACTTCGGAAACCTGTACGGCTTCCGCGGAAAGGCGCTGAAAACCCGCATCATGGAGCTTTTGGAGGCGTTCGGGCTGGAAAAAAGCGCAGATAAAGAAATTCATAAATTCTCCGGAGGAATGAAAAGGAGAGCCAATATCATTGCGGCCATCCTTCATTCCCCTTCCTTACTTGTACTGGATGAGCCTACGGCTGGCGTAGACGTCCAGTCCAGGACCATGATCCTGCAATTCCTGCGCGAATACAACAGCAAGGGAAACAGTATCCTCTACACTTCCCACCTGCTGGAAGAGGCGCAGTCGCTCTGCAGCGACGTGGCCATAGTAGACCAGGGACGCCTCATCGTGCAGGGTAACCCCGCACAACTCATCGATGAGCTGCCGGATTGTGAAAACCTGGAAGATGTGTTCCTGCATTATACAGGACATGCCTTGCGAGATTAATATTCAGATCAATGCTTCGATTACTGGCGACAATAAGAAAAGAATGGCAGCTACTGGTGCGCGACAAAACAGGACTTACCCTCCTGTTCCTCATGCCCGTGGTGTTGATAACAGTAATGGCACTGATCCAGGATGCGCCGTTTAAGGACTACCAGGAAGTCAAATTCGATATCCTGACAGTCGACAACGACCATGGCCGCCTGGGCCGCCATATCCGGGAAGGACTGGCCAGCGGCGGACAATTCCGCATCATCGATACGCTGGACGGTAAGCCGCTGACGGCCGAACAAGCCAGGAAGCTGGTCAATGAAGGCACGTATAAGATCAGTATCATCATACCTGCCGGCGCTACCGGCAATATCGTCAGCAACGCCAACAGGATCGTGAACGACATCTCCCATCGGATGGGGATGACTGTTTCGCTGCCGGTGAAGAAAAATGCCGACTCGCTGGATGTAACCATCTACTTTGATCCTGCCGCCAAAAAGGCTTTCAAGGGAGCGGTGCATCAGGCTATTGATAACTTCCTGACGCAGGTGGAAACGGACATGCTGCTGGGGCGCATCCGCCAGGAGCTGCGCAGGAAAGACAGCAGCGTTACCGCAGCCAATGATACCCTGCCTATCCGCTTACAGGCCGTAGGTCTGAAAGAAGAGGCTACGGGCAGCGGCAAGCAGATTGATGTGATATCGAATTCGGTACAGCATAACGTACCGGCCTGGAGCATATTTGCCATGTTCTTCATCGTGATTCCCATTGCCGGGAACATGATACGGGAGCGGGAGGACGGGAGCCTGCTTCGTATGAAGCTGATACCGGGGTCGTACCTGGAGATTTTACTGGGCAAGATGTTGTTTTTTGTAGGCATCTGCGTGGTACAGTTTTATTGCATGATGCTCGTGGGCATTTACATTATGCCATTACTGGATCTGCCCAAACTCGTGATGGGAAGGGATGCGGGCGCTACCTTCCTGGTTGCCGCGGCCATCGGGCTGGCGGCTACTTCCTACGGGATACTGATTGGCACGCTTTTTAAAACTCCTAATCAGGCGTTGAACTTCGGGGCTATTTCGATCGTGATCCTGTCGGCCATTGGCGGCATCTGGATCCCGCTGGAAATCATGCCGCAGAAGATGCAGGTAATCGGGCATTTATCGCCCCTGAGCTGGGGCCTGGACGCCATTAACGACATCTACCTCCGGAACGGGAATATCGCCTATGTGTGGAAGAATGTAGTGTTGCTGATCATTACGGGGCTGGTCATGCTGGCCATAGCCGGATATGTTGAAAAACGAAGAATGAACTGAGAATAATTTTCAAAACAGTACTAAAACTGTATTTTTACCAATTAACAAAGGCATCTGTGGCTGCCGTCAGTCGCAGGTAAACCTACAACATTATGGAAGAATTAAAACAGAAACTGAAAGAACAGATCATTGAAGCACTGAATCTGCAAGACACCAAACCTGCTGATATCGACGATAATGCGCCGTTATTCGGAGAAGGCCTGGGGCTTGACAGTATCGACTCTCTCGAACTGATGGTATTACTGGAAAGACAGTATGGCATCAAGGTGGAAGATCCGCGCGAGGGCCGTAAGATCCTTCAGTCTGTTCAATCCATGGCCGAATTCATTCAGTCAAAACAACAACCCGCTTAAGTAAATCAGCTGCATGGCGGAAAGAGTGTTTATTACAGGGATGGGAATGGTCACCGCCATTGGTGATAACGTAGCCGGAAACCTGGAACGCCTGCGCCGCAAGGAGAGTGGGCTTGGGTTTACGGACTATATCAATACTATTTACAAAGAGGTATTGCCGGTGGGCGAAGTAAAGCAGGATAACGCCGCTTTGTTTCGCATGGCCGGCATTCCTGTGCAGGCAGGGTTTAGCCGCACTACGCTGCTGGGCCTCGTAGCCATGCAGGAAGCCCTGCAACAGGCCGGCATCAGCCACCTCCAGGATGAGCCTACGGGCTTTATCAACGCCAGTACGGTGGGAGGGATGTGCGATACGGAGAAAGTTTATTTTGACCTGATTAATCCGGATAAGTCCGGTGAGTTTATACAAAGTATTCACACGCTCGACTGCGCGGATTGCACGCAACGTATAGCCGATACCGTAGGTTTTACCGAGCACCTGGCAACCATCAGCACGGCCTGCTCCTCCTCCGCCAACGCCCTGATGTTTGGCGCGCGCATGATCAAGGCAGGTATGTACCAGCGGATGGTTTGCGGCGGTACGGAAGCGCTGACCCGCTTCACGCTCAATGGTTTCAACTCCCTGAAAAATGTGGACCGGCAGTTTTGCCGCCCTTTTGATCAGCAGCGTACCGGCTTGAACCTGGGCGAAGGCGCAGCTTACCTGGTACTGGAAAGTGAATCCTATGCGAAGGCAAATAACAGCACCATACTGGCGGAGCTTACCGGTTATTGCAATACCAACGAAGCCTTCCATCCTACCTCTCCTTCGCCGGAAGGGGATGGCGCCTATGCTGCCATGAAAAATGCTTTGGCGATGAGCGGGCGCACCCTGGAAGAGGTGCAGTATATCAACGTGCATGGTACGGCTACTTTAAACAACGATATTTCCGAAGGCCGCGCGCTGGAACGCCTGTTCGGAACGGCAGTGCCCCCGTTCAGCTCCACCAAACCGTTTACCGGCCATACGCTGGCCGCAGCCGGCGCTATTGAAGCCATCTACGCGGTGCTGGCCATCCGGAACAATATTATCTTCCCGAACTTGAATTTTTCCGAACGGATGGAAGAATTGCAGATTGTACCGGAAACGGAACTGAAGGAAGATGTAATCATCAATAATGTAATTTCTAATTCTTTTGGCTTTGGGGGCAACAATGCTTCCCTCGTGATCAGCAAGTATGAAGGTTAAGTGTTATATCCAGGGAATGGCGGCAATATCTCCACAACATACGTTTGACGGGGATATTACCACAGCGCCGTTTGTTCAGACCGAAAGCAACCGGCTGGTTTGCATAGAACCTGATTACAAGCCCTTTATTCCGGGCAATAGTTTGCGCCGGATGACGCGGGTGCTGCGCATGGGACTTACCACTGCGCTGAAATGCCTGGCCAACAGCGGTGTGGCCACGCCTGGGCCTATCGTGACCGGCACCGGTAAAGGCAGCCTGCAGGACACGGAAAAGTTCATCAAAGAAATCGAGCAATACAAGGAAACGGCGCTGAACCCTACGCCTTTCATTCAATCTACTTACAATTCTGTAAACGGACTGATTGCGTTGCAGCAAAACGGTACCGACTATAACAATACCTTCGTACACCGCGGGTTTTCCTTCGAAAACGCACTGGTAGACAGCATGATGCTGTTGCAGGAAGGCGCTTCCCATACGCTCACCGGCTCCTTTGAGGAAATGACGGAAGAGCATTTTTATATTAAGAGCCGCATTGGCCAGTGGCGCACAGCGCCTGTAGGTAATACCCGGTTGTTTGAGCAGCATTTGCCCGGGACTATCTCGGGAGAAGGAAGTGCGTTCTTTGTGTTGACGGCTGCGCAAACGCCGGCATCCAAAGCGGCCATATCGGGGATTAAGCTGCTGTACAAGCCTTCAGAGGAGCGACTCTCAGCGGTGCTGCAGGAGTTGGGCGCGGATGCGGACCTGGTGATCAGCGGGGATAACGGGGATAGTAATTATGCCCGGTATTATGAGCTGCTTGGCGAGGTGCTGCCTAAGCCGGCGATTCCTTTTAAGCATCTCTGTGGAGAGTATGATACCGCGGGGTCGTTTGCGTTGTGGCTGGCGGCGGCATTACTGGATACGGGGAAGATACCGGGGGAGTGGTTTCCGATGGTGAAGGAGTTGCCGGGGGAGTTTAGGAAGGTGGTGATTTATAATCATTTTTTTGGGGAGCAGCATACGGTGATGGTGGTGGAGAAGGTGAATGGGTAAAGAAAAGTAACCTGTTATCAGGACCTCGAAAAAACTAGCAGCTGATCGAAATTGCCCACATCGGCATTTCTCAATGCCTTTAAGTAGAGCGACCTGAATGCTGTTTGATGGATCAGGTTAATGGAGCCCCAGGTAAATACCTCTGCACCGAAGATTTTTTCAATCAATATATCAGCCACGAGTCGCGAATGTCGACCATTGCCATTTGGAAAGCAATGGATACTAACCAATCGGTGCTTGAACCTGATTGCAATTTCATCCGGTGGAAATGTTTTCTGTTGAATCCAAAACCTGACATCATCCAACAGTACTCTCAGATCCTGCCTGATACTGTACTTGTCAACACCAATGTTTTTGTTGGTAGACCTGAAATTGCCAGCCCATTGCCAAACGTTTCCCAACATTCTTGCATGGAGCTCACAAATGAATTCTTCTGAAAGTACTTCCTCCAGGGTAAACCTTTTTTTCCTTTCAAATGTCCATCGAATTGCCTGTTCTATATTTTGCTGTTCATGTTCATCTAACTCCTGCCTGGTTGAAATACTGGGAATTAACAAACCCTCTTTTTCATCTTCGTCTAATGGGGTTTGGCCTTCATAATAGTTGATTTCTAATCCCATAATTTTGATGATAACTCTCGTTTAAGCTCCTGTGTCATTTCTTCTATAGCTTCTGACAATCTTTCCTTCGAGTTTTCCTGGTCTTCCAATTTCATGGAAGTTGCTGTTCTACTGACAATCTTAGTTGCGATGGTTCTCGCTCTTTTTTCAATCATGGCTTCCAGCGATCCATCCTGGGGAATAAATCCATAAACCAATTTCATGTCGAGTGCTTCCGCAGCAGCAGACAGCGCTTTGATAGATATGGTACCATTTGCTTCCCGCAACTCAATTTCATGGGCACTTTGAGGGGTAATGTGCAGGCGATCCCCCAATTGGCGTAAAGTCATATTAAGGGATTTTCGGATCAACGAAATCCATCCTTTCGCCGGGGGCTGCATTCTCAATAGCGGTTGGAACTCAATTGCTTTTCGGTCTAACTGTTTGATAGCTAGCAATCTATTACTATTCGCCATGGAGTGTCCGCATTTGTTTAAATACAAAATTAAGGTTATGGCCTTAAATTATCAAATAAAAATTAATGTTATAGCCTGAGTTTAATATTAAAAAATTCAGGCTATAACCTTAATTAATGGGATTGCATTACTTCACCCTAAACACCGGATACCTCAAATACTCCGGCTCCGCATACGGCGAATGCTGATACACCCACTTCAACTGCGCCGCGCCATTATTCGCAAACGCAGTATCCGCCTCCCGCTTTTTCGCCAGCTCCGCCTGCATTTCCGGGTGCTGCTTCAGCCATTCGTACCCGGTATCCTCAAACACATACGGGGAATATCCTTCCTTCTGCCCCAGTATCCCGTCAAAGAAGTTCCAGGCAAAATAGGAATCTCCGGCAGTAGGTTCCAGCGTTTCTATGAGATACCGGTTAGCTGCCTGGTTCATAGGAATATAGAAATCCCCTTTGCGGAAGCGAATGGAATCCATAGTGGTGGTCACTTTTACATCCGTATGTGGAAAATGCCCTTCGTAGGGTTTGGTGTAGGACTTATAATCTGCGATGTGGTAGGTTTCCACATAGATGGTCGTGTCCTTTGGCAATGGCTGCATGACCACCTTATTATTTTTCAGCAGGTCGATCACCGGCCACCAGCCCTGTGGAATGATGTAAGCCGTTGGTTTATCCACAAAGTTGGTCGCATTGGCGAAGTTGTAGAATTTCACCTGGCGGGTATAAGGCTTGGAGCGGTCGTAATAGAGCCGCGGCAGCCCTGAAATATTGCTCGGCTTATGGCCGGCGGCGTAGCCTTTGAAAGTGATAAGGCTGTATTTACTCATATCAAACTGCCAGTCCAGCGGAAAACGCTGTTGCGTAACCACGGCTTTTTTAGCGGCATTACGGAGGTCGCGGATGGTGCTGCTGTTCTCCGATGTGAACTTAATAAAGCACTGCATGAGCGCATAGGTAGCCTGCACCCGCTGCGGATAAGGCTTAAGCATGTGCGTTTCAGGCACAAACCCGAAGGTATGGAACAGGGTCGTGTACCCGGAAGAGTAGCGGGGCGAGTCGTCAAATTCCACCCAGCCGCTGTCCGGCGTTTCTCCGAAGTGGTTGACATACGGCACCAGGTCGTACCCTTTTTCTTTCATCAGTTTATAGAGGGTGGGAGTAAAGGTATTGTTGAGATATTCGCCCATTGCACCGCCCAGTTTATCGTGCTGGGTGGCCAGTAGCGTCATAATATGCTGGTAGTCAGCGCCATTGCTGACATGGTTGTCGATAAACACATCCGGGTCCGTCAGGTGGTAAATCTGCTGGAAGGAGCGGGCATTCCGGGAGTCAGATTTGATAAAATCGCGGTTTAAGTCCAGATTTTGGCCATTTCCACGGCTTCCGAATGCGTCCGGACCGTTTTGATCCACCCGGAAGAACGTAGTACGGTTGAGTGCGCCATCAATATTATAAACCGGGATGACAGCCAGGACGATGTTGTCCGGGATTACTGCTTTACCCTGGGCGAGGTCCCGCAGCAGCATCATGGAAGCATCGATACCATCCGGTTCACCGGGGTGAATACCGTTGTTAATCAGTATAATTCTTTTGTCTTTTTTGTGGAGAGATGGAAAGTCAAAGTCTTTGGTAGGGCTGTAAATAACCAAATGGAGGGGGTAGCCGGCATCCGTATTTCCCAATTGCAGCATTTTTATTTGCGGGTACTTTTGACTCAGCTGCTGATAGTACGCAATTACTTCCGCATAGGTGGCTGTTTCGGCGCCGTTGGTGCGTTCATAGCGGGTCAGGAGCTGCTGGGCCAGGGAGGGAAGGGTAAGGAGGGCAAAAATGCCTGAAATCATGAGTTTTTTAACAGAAAGACTAAAATCCGGCATACGAATATTTTTTATCTCTATATAAACTGACTAAAAAAACAAAAAGCCCTTCCCTTGTGAGGAAGAGCTATAAATATTGTTACTGAAGCAATTAGGCGAGAGCGTTCACTTTCTTAGCCAGCTTGCTTTTCAGATTTGCAGCTTTGTTTTTGTGAATAACGTTACGTTTAGCCAGTTTGTCAATCATAGAAGCTACTTCGTTTAATTCTTTCTCCGCGGTCGCTTTCTCAGTAATCGCTTTCAGGTCACGGATGGCATTACGAGTAGTTTTACCGTAGTAACGGTTACGCTCATTACGTTTTCTGCTCTGACGTACGTCTTTTTTCGTTGCTTTATGGTTTGCCATTTTTCAAATTTCAAGTTTCGGACGGCAAAGGTAATACTTTTCTCAATTCAATACAAAATTTTATTCGCCGTCTTTAAAGATGCAAATATAAGTGATTGAATGTAATGTTGTGCATATGAAATCATCTTATTATTTTCTAATTTTTTACATACTTAGTAATGAAAAACGAGCGATATTTGCAATCCCATACATTATATAATGTGGGACAACTGCCTATATAATGAGGGACTCAACAGAAAAGTATTTGAACTGAAGATCAGCAAAACTCGTTGTAAATGAAGGACTTCTCATTCGTCACCAACTCGCATCCTGCTTACATAGAATCTTTATATCAGGATTTCCGCAAAGACCCTAATTCCGTAGACCCAGAATGGGTAAAATTTTTTGAAGGGTTCGATTTTGCAGTATCCAACGCCAATGGCAAGGCGGGCCCCGCAGCGCCAACGGCAGCAGGAGGTGGGTCAGCGCCGGTGACCAACGACCAGCTGGCAAAAGAATTGGGCGTGTACCGCCTGATCCAGGCTTATCGCAAGAAAGCCCACCTGATCGCAAAAACCAACCCAATCCGTGAGAGAAAAGACAGAAAAGCGGGTCTGGAAATTACCAATTTCGACCTCAGTGATGCGGATCTGAATACAGAATTCTACTCAGGTACTTTCCTGGGCCTTGGTAAAACCACGTTAAAAAACATCCTGGCATTCCTTAATAAAGTATATGCCGGACCGGTAGGTATCCAATACACCTATATTAATGACCGCGAGAAAGCGAAATGGATGGAGAAAGAATTCGAATCCGCCATGAACACGCCGCTTTCTACCGAACAACGCCGCCGCATTCTGCAAAAGCTGAATCAGGGCGTTATTTTCGAGAAATTCCTCCACACCAAATACATTGGACAAAAACGCTTCGGCCTCGAAGGTGGCGAATCCACCATCCCGGCACTGGATGCCATGATCAGCACCGCTGCTGAATACGGCGTTCAGGAATCCGTAATCGGTATGGCGCACCGCGGCCGTCTGAACGTACTGGCCAATATCCTCGGTAAAACTTACGAGCAGATTTTCAACGAGTTTGAAGGCCTCGCTATTCCTGATATGACCATGGGCTCCGGCGACGTGAAATATCACCTCGGCTTCCGCTCACAGGTTGCTACCGCCAGCGGTAAACAGGTAAATCTGCAACTGATGCCTAACCCTTCCCACCTGGAAGTGGTAGACCCTATCGTGATCGGTTTTGCACGCAGCAAAGCGGATGTGATCTATGACAGCGACTATGATAAGATCCTGCCTATCCTCATCCATGGCGATGCGGCCGTAGCGGGACAAGGCATCGTGTACGAAGTAGCGCAGATGAGCAAACTGAAAGGTTACTACACCGGTGGTACCATTCACTTTGTGATCAATAACCAGATCGGTTTTACGACCGACTTCGACGACGCCCGTTCTTCCGATTACTGTACCAGCGTAGCCTCCATCGTGCAGGCGCCGGTATTCCACGTAAACGGGGACGATGCGGAAGCAGTAGTGAAAGTAGCCCAGCTGGCAGCGCGCTACCGCCAGGAATTTAATGAAGATGTGTATATCGATATGGTGTGCTACCGTAAACACGGGCACAACGAAGGGGATGAGCCTAAATTCACGCAGCCATCCCTCTACGCCCTGATCGATAAACATCAGAACCCACGCGAAGTATATACCCAGTTCCTCCTGCAAAACGGCGATGCTGAAGCGCAGACACTGGCAAAAGATATGGAAAAGGTATTCTGGGATGAACTGCAGGCCCGCCTGGATGAAGTAAAACAACATCCGCTGCCTTATGTAAACCAGAAACCGGAAGAATGGTGGCAGGCGCTTCGCAAAGCTACTCCGGCAGATTTTGATCAGTCGCCCGTAACTGCCATCAACGAAGAAGACTTCAAACGCCTCTTCGACGGCCTGATGAAATGGCCTGCTGATTTCGTGCCTTTACGTAAAGTGAGCAAACTGTTACAGGATAAAATTAAACTGTACCAGGAAGAAGGTAAAGTAGACTGGGCAACCGGTGAACTGCTGGCTTACAGCAGCCTCCTCATCGAAGGTAAAGACGTGCGTATGAGCGGTGAAGACGTTAAACGCGGTACTTTCTCCCACCGTCATGCGGTGTTGTTCGACGAAAATACCAACGCTACCTATAACCGTCTGAACGACCTGCAGGAAAAACAAGGCAAACTCAGAATTTATAACTCCCTCCTCAGTGAATACGGCGTACTGGGCTTTGAATATGGTTATGCCATGGCCAACCCTAACAGCCTGGTAGTGTGGGAAGCGCAGTATGGCGACTTCGTAAACGGCGCGCAGACTGTTATTGACCAGTACATCAGCAGCGCTGAACAAAAATGGACTACGCAGAATGGCCTGGTAATGCTGCTGCCTCATGGTTATGAAGGCGGCGGACCGGATCACTCCAATGCACGTCCGGAGCGCTTCCTGCAACAGTGCGCTGAAGAAAACATGGTAGTGACCAACATCACCACCGCGGCCAACTTCTTCCACGCGCTGCGCCGCCAGCTGACCTGGCCGTTCCGCAAACCGCTGATCAACTTCTCTCCGAAAGCCAACCTGCGTCATACAGGCGCTTACTCTACCATGGAAGAGTTTACCAACGGTGGATTCAAGGAAGTACTGGATGATCCGTTTATCCAGGACGCTTCCCTGGTGAAGAAAGTATTGCTCTGCACCGGTAAAATGTATTTTGATCTGAGCGACAAACAGGCAAAAGATGACCGCAAGGATGTGGCAATCGTTCGCCTGGAACAGCTTTATCCGCTGCCTGTTAAGCAACTGGAAACCATTGCCGCCAAATACAAAGGCGCAACCTTCTTCTGGGTACAGGAAGAGCCGCTGAACATGGGCGCTGCTTCTTACCTGCAGATGAACCTGAAACAGATCAACTACGGTGTTATCAGCCGTAACCCAAGTGCATCCACTGCTACCGGTTATGCCAAAGTGCATGCCCGCGAACAGCAGCAGATCATTGACACCGCTTTTAACATCTAATAAAATATTCAAAGAAATAAAACAGATACCTGCTGTTATCTGTTAGGTCTAATGTAAAATTACAGCCTGGCCTTAACAGCAGGTTTCACCATCAACTGATAAAATATGGTTATCGAAATCAAAGTCCCTACGGTAGGCGAATCAATTAGCGAGGTAACAATTGCGAAATGGTTGAAAAAAGATGGAGATTATGTGCAGCAGGACGAAGTATTGTGCGAAATGGAGTCTGAGAAAGCGACTTTCGAACTGAATGCTGAAAAAGCTGGTATCCTGAAGATAGCTCCCAATGCACAGGAAGGAGCTACGCTGAAAATTGGCGATGTTGCCTGCACTATCGATACAGACGCAGCAGCACCAGCCGCTTCTGCACCGGCAGCAGCTCCGGCCGCGCCAGCAGCAGCGCCTGCAGCGGAAGCAGCACCAGCGGCGCCCGCAGCGCCAGCCGTAAACAAAGGGGTAATTGAAATGAAGGTGCCAACAGTAGGCGAATCCATCAGCGAAGTGACCCTGGTAAAATGGACGAAGAAAGATGGTGATTACGTAGAACGTGATGAAGTTGTTTGCGAACTGGAATCAGAGAAAGCGACTTTTGAACTGAATGCAGAAGAAGCAGGCGCCCTGATCATCGTAGCAAAAGAAGGCGATACCCTCAAAATCGGGGATGTAGC
This sequence comes from Chitinophaga sp. CB10, assembly GCA_001870995.2. Taxonomy (GTDB): domain Bacteria; phylum Bacteroidota; class Bacteroidia; order Chitinophagales; family Chitinophagaceae; genus Chitinophaga. Next base: position 99,607 of record MLAV02000002.1, on the reverse strand, counting down.
CTGCAAAATAGACACCAGCGTGGCGCGCCCTGCCGGTAAAGCTGCTCCTGCAGCCGCCGCTGCACCGGCCGCAACACCTGCGCCTGCAGCAAAACCACAGGTACAAAACGCACCGGTAACCAGCATTCCTAACGATATCAAAGCTACCCCGGTAGCTGCCGCAGTAATTGCGGACAAGCACGTAGATCCTGCTACCATCAAAGGTAGCGGCGCTAACGGCAAAATCGTTAAGGATGATGTATATGCCGCCCTGCAAAATCCGGGCGTGGCAATCGGCCAGGAAATGTTCTCCCGCAACGAACGTCGCGAGAAAATGAGCAACCTGCGTAAAACCGTTTCCCGCCGCCTCGTAGAAGCGAAAAATACCACCGCTATGCTAACTACCTTCAACGAGGTAGACATGACTGAAATCATGGCATTGCGCGCTAAATACAAAGATATTTTCAAGAAACAGCACGAGGTGAACCTGGGCTTCATGAGCTTCTTCACCAAAGCCTGCTGCTTCGCTTTACAGGAGTTCCCTTCAGTGAATGCCTACATCGATGGCGAAGAGCTGGTGTACCACGATTACTGCGATATTTCCATTGCCGTATCTGCTCCTAAAGGACTGGTAGTGCCGGTGATCCGCAACGCGGAAAGCCTGGACATGGCCGGCATCGAAAAAGAAGTGCTGAACCTGGCCACCAAAGCCCGCGAAAATAAACTCACCATTCCGGAAATGACCGGCGGTACCTTCACCATCACCAACGGTGGTGTGTTTGGCTCCCTGATGAGTACGCCTATCATCAACATTCCGCAGTCAGCTATCCTGGGTATGCACAAAATCCAGGAACGCCCGATGGCCATCAACGGTCAGGTAGTAATCCGCCCGATGATGTACATCGCGCTGAGCTACGATCACCGTATCATCGATGGCCGTGAGTCAGTAAGCTTCCTCGTTCGCGTGAAAGAAATGCTGGAAAATCCTGAGCAACTGCTGTTCGGTAAAGATCCGCTGAAAGCGCTGCTGAAGCTCTAATCTGATAGTATTTAGAATTACATACAGGCCGGTATCGCGAGATGCCGGCCTTTTTTATGCCGTGCGTAAAGCGGATGCATGACCCTTTCCCCATAAGCCGTTAACACAGGTAAGCAGCCAAAGGCTTGTACGGGTTGTTTCTCCACACCGCGGGTACACAGGCAAAAAAAGCCAAAACATAATCCTACCTTCGCAGCATGACCCGTTGGGAAAGTTATCTCGTATCAGCAGCCAAAGTGATCAACGCCTATAAAGGCGAACTCCCGCTGCATCATTTTCTGAAAGCATTTTTTAAGCAGCACCCGCAAATGGGTAGCCGCGACAGGCGCTGGATTTCACAGCTTGTATATCATTATTTCCGCCTCGGTTGGTGGAAAAAGAATATGGAGGTAAGTGAGCGGCTCCTGCTGGCAACTTTCCTTTGCGAGCAAAAGCCGAACGACCTGCTGGCGCAGTTACAGCCGGCATGGAATGAACAGATAAGCGCGCCGGTTTCAGAAAAGCTGGCGCTGAGCGGCGCCGGCGACTTAATAGCGGATCAGTTGTTTCCTTTTACCGGCGAGCTGTCAGCAGGCATCGATGCCAACGCATTTGCGCTAAGTTACCTGCAGCAGCCCCATTTCTTTATCCGCATACGTCATAACAAACAGGATAAAATCCAGGCTATCCTGAAACAGGCCAATGTGCCATTTGAATTACACGAAAACCGTACTACGCTTGCTTTGCCCAACGGTACCAAAATAGAGGAGCTGATCCCTGATAAAAGCTGGTACGAAGTACAGGATGCCAGCAGCCAGCAAACAGGGTTGCTGTTTACACCTGCGAAAGGGCAACGCTGGTGGGATTGCTGCGCCGCCTCCGGTGGCAAATCCATCCTGTTAAAAGACCAGGAACCGAATGTACAGCTGCTGGTAAGCGATGTACGTAGGTCTATCCTCGAAAACCTGCAACAGCGCTTTGCAGCGGCAGGGGTGAAGAACTATGAGGCACGCGTGGCGGACCTTACCAATCCTGCGTTTCCCGGTACTATGGGCAATGTGAAATTTGATGGTATTATCCTGGATGCGCCCTGCAGCGGATCAGGCACCTGGGGAAGAACGCCTGAAAGCCTTTCCTTCTTTAAAAAAGAAGAAATACAACGTTACCAGGATTTACAAAAGCGTATAGCCGATAACGTTATACATTTTGTGAAACCCGGCGGCACGCTGATTTATATTACCTGCTCCGTGTTTAAAAAGGAGAATGAAGATATGGTCGCGTTTATTGAAGCAAACAGCGATTTGAGGAAAGAAGAAGGCGGGGTGATTCCCGGATATGGAAGTGGGGCGGATACGATGTTTGCGGTAAAATTCAGAAGAAATGTTTGATTTTGACGATTGTTATTGGCACGGTCCTCTGGTTGAAAGTATCTATATCGATCGTACCAATCCCGGCGACAATGATAATGTTGGGTGTTGATACCCACGCCAGTGAGATGTGCTGCTGCCACCATTTCCGCATTTTTCGTTAACTTAAAACAGGAAACCATCACTAACGAAAACCGCGCAGCATGAAGACACTCTGGAAATACCTCAAACCGCACAAAAAGCTCATCCTTATTTCCCTGCTGCTGGCCGGCTCCGCGCAATTACTCAACCTGCTGGACCCAATTATCTTCGGTAAAATCGTGGATAATTACGCTTCCAATCCACAACACCTCAGCGAGCAGCAATTAGTGAGCAGCGTGCTCTATTGGCTGGGCATCGCCATCGCTATCGCCTTGCTCGCCAAAACATTTAAATCCCTGCAGGAATACCTGACCCGCAAAACTGTAGCACAGTTTGGTATGCAGATTTTCAACGACGGGCTGAAACAAACGTTGCGCTTGTCTTTCCAGGAGTTTGAAGAAAACCGTAGCGGCACTACCTTATCCATCCTGCAGAAAGTCAAAACAGATGCAGAACGCTTTACCAATAGTTTTATCAACGTATTATTCTCTTCCCTGGTTGGTACAGGTTTTTTAATCTGGTACAGCATTAATAAGAACTGGATGCTGATCCCGGTGTTTGTAATCGGCGTACTGGTATTAGGTTCGCTCACAGGTTTGCTGTCCCGCAAAATAAAAACCGTACAACGCAGCATCAACCGGCAAACAGACGCGCAGGCGGGCGTGATCACGGAGAGCCTGCGCAATATAGAACTGGTGAAGAGCCTGGGGCTTACCTTTCCGGAAATCCGGCGCTTAAACGAGCAAACAAAAAAGATCTATGACCTGGAAATGTACAAGGCGAAAAAAGTCAGTACATTATCCCTGCTGCAAGGCACTGCACTCAACCTGCTCAAACAATCCATCCTCTTTATCCTGCTCTGGCTGATATTCCGGCAGGTATTAAGTACCGGTGAGCTGATCGCCATGCAATTCATCTCCACCGCCATCTTCGTTCCCTTGCAGGATTTAGGCAATATGATCCTGCAATACCGCGAAGTAGACGCCAGCATCCGCAATTTCGATAAGTTGATGAAAAAGCCCGTGGAGCGCCGCCCGGAAACGCCGGTAGAGATAGGGCCACTGGAAAGCCTGCGTTTTGAAGACGTGGTATTCCGGCATAAAACCGCCACCTATAACGCCATGGACGGGATTTCCTTTTCCGTGCACCTTGGGCAAACCATTGCCTTTGTGGGGCCTTCCGGCTCGGGGAAATCCACGCTGGTAAAGCTGCTGGTAGGACTATACACACCTGTCAGCGGGAACATCTATTTCAACGAAGTAAAATCAACAGACCTCCGCTATAATCCCCTGCGCCGGCAAATTGGCTTCGTGACGCAGGATACGCAACTGTATGCAGGTACTATCCGGGATAACATGCTGTTCGTAAAACCCGGCGCTACCAACGAAGAAATCATGGACGCGCTGAACAAGGCATCTGCAGCAGCGTTGATCGCCAAAACAGACAAAGGCATTTACACCATGCTGGGCGAGAACGGGATGAAGTTATCCGGTGGGGAAAAGCAAAGGATTTCTATTGCACGGGCGCTGCTGCGGCAGCCGCGGCTCCTGATATTCGATGAGGCTACATCTGCCCTTGACTCGCTGACAGAAGAAGACATTACTGCCACTATCCGGGAAGTATCGGCTTCCAGGGAGCAGATGACGATATTGATCGCGCACCGTTTGTCCACTATCATGCATGCAGACGCTATTTACGTGCTGGAAAAAGGCAAGATTGTAGAAACCGGCTCCCATGATGAGCTCCTGCAACAAAAAGGGCTCTATTACGCCATGTGGCGCCAGCAGGTAGGAGAGCGGCGCTTCCGCCCCGAGCCGGTCCAGGATGTGCCGCATACCGATGAAGATCAGGAAGATGATGACGACTTACCGCTTCCAAAAATAGGATTGACCTGACGGGCCGCCCCCCTGGCAATACCCGGTTTTTCCAAGAATACCATTAAGCCAATACCATGACACCGCCCCGGCAATGACCTAACGGGCCGCCCCCCTGGCAATACCCGGTTTTTCCCAAAATACCATTACCCCAACACCTTGCCGGCGCCCAGCCCATAACCTGCCTAACCCGCTCCCCATCCCACAAAAAAATAAGGCTGACCTCCCGGCCAGCCTCACCTTATAAACTGTATATACAACTAAAAATTAACCGCACGCTGGATAATCCCCCCGCCAATCACATCATCGCCTTCATAAAATACGGCTGACTGCCCCGGGGCAATACCTTTCACGTTTTCATAAAAATTCACCTTCACCTGTCCGTTCTCATTGTAAAGATTGCTCAGCGCGCCTTTATCCTTATAACGGATCTTCGTTACCGCTTCCATGCCATCCGGAATAGTTTCGTATTTACCCATGTTTATCTTCGCCACAAACATTTCGTTTTTCTGCAGTTCATCTTCGTTGCCCAATACCACGGTATTGGTTTCCGGGATGATCTCCGTTACAAACACCGGGCGGCCCAGGGCAATATCCAGGCCCTTACGCTGGCCAATAGTATAAAAAGGATACCCCTTGTGTTTACCCACAATGGTGCCATCCGCAAGTACAAAATTACCGCCGTTCACCCGTTCTTCCAGCCCTTCTACCTTACGCTTCAGGAAGCCGCGATAGTCGTTGTCAGGCACAAAGCAGATCTCATAGCTCTCTGCTTTCTTCGCCAGTTCAGGATACCCGAAATCGAAGGCCATTTGCCTGATCTCCGTTTTACGGTATTTACCCAGCGGCAAAAGGGTGCGGGAAAGCACATCCTGCTGGATGCCCCACAGTACATAGCTCTGATCCTTCAGTTCATCTATACCTTTGCTGATCACATACCGACCATTATCATGCTGGCGAATCTGGCCGTAGTGGCCTGTCGCAATAAATTCGCAGTCCAGTGCATCGGCGCGTTTCATCAGCGCGCGCCACTTGATATGGGTATTGCAAAGTACACAGGGATTAGGTGTGCGGCCCGCAATGTATTCATCTACGAAATTATTGATAACGAAATCGCCGAATTCGTCGCGGATGTCCAGCACAAAGTGAGGAAACCCGTGATGCACCGCAGCTGCGCGGGCATCGTTGAATGAATCGAGGTTACAGCAGCCGGTCTCTTTCTTGCTGGCTCCAGCTGACGCATAATCCCAGGTCTTCATGGTGATACCCACCACTTCATAGCCCTGTTCGTGTAACATCAGTGCTGTTACAGTACTGTCGATTCCGCCACTCATGGCAACCAGCACTTTTCCAAGCTTGCTCATTAAAAATCGTTTTAAGGATGCAAAATTACTTAAAATCCTGCCAATGCCGGTACACATATTATCGATTATAGCAATGCCACAATCGATTTTTACTATGGGATGATACGTTTTTGGCCTCGTTTAGCAATTATTTAGCTTCTTACTACAAATTGTTAATTTAGCACGCTATATTTAGTGTCCAAACAAGTGGAAATGTTACCAATACTCAATCAGCAGCTCGTACTTCAAAGAGCAGATTCCGGCGTTAGTGAAAGCCAGTTCCAATTCCCGGAAAAAATACTTCAATTCGGCACAGGCGTACTGCTGCGCGGACTAGTAGACTATCTCGTAGATAAAGCCAATAAACAGCAGGTCTTCCAGGGCCGCGTGGTAGTAGTAAAATCCACCGACGGCGATACCAGCGATTTTGACCAGCAAAATTCCCTGTTCACCACCCACATTAAAGGAATTGCCCAGGGGGAACTGGTGGATAACGTCCTGATAAATGCTGCTGTTTCACGTGTTTTGCAATCGAATGCAGATTGGGACAAGGTCCTGAAAGCCGTACATCAGCCTGAATTACAAATCATTATATCCAATACTACGGAAGTTGGCATCCAATACGTCGCCGAAAAAATCGCTACCGGCGTGCCTGCCAGCTACCCCGGCAAACTGCTCGCCATCCTCTGGGAACGCTACCAGTACTTCAAAGGCAGCAGCAATACAGGCTTCGTAATCGTGCCCACGGAACTGGTGGTGGACAACGGCAAGCTGCTGAAAGAAATTGTCCTTAAACTGGCCGCCTTCAACGAAATGCCGGCCGCCTTCACCGAATGGATCACAAAGGACAACCACTTCTGCAGTAGCCTGGTAGACCGCATCGTACCCGGTAAGCCCCGCAACCTCGCCGAAATGGAAGAAAAAGCAGGTTATACGGACAAACTCTGGATCGAAGTAGAACCTTTCCTCCTCTGGGCCATCGAAGGCAACGAATATATCCGCTCCGTCCTGTCGTTCCACCAAACGGACGAACGCATGCTGATACAGCCGGATATCACCCCCTACCGCGAACAAAAGCTGCGCATCCTCAACGGATCCCATACCGCCGCCGTACCGCTGGCCTACCTCTCCGGCCTCAACACCGTGTACGAAGCCATGGAAAACGAATACATGCGCCACTTTTTCCAACAGGTCATCTTAGCAGAAATACTGCCCACCATAAAAGATATTTGCCCTTCCGCGCCGGCATTCGCTGCGGACGTGCTGGACCGCTTTGCCAATCCGTTTATTGCGCATAAACTGATCAGCATCACCTTCCAGGAAAGCTCCAAAATGAACGCCCGCAACGTGCGTACCCTCCTGCGCTATTACGAGCAGAAAAAAGCCCTGCCGCCTTACATGTGCCTGGGATTTGCCGCGATGCTGCTTTTCCTCAAGCCCGTGAAACAGGAGAATGGTAAATACTACGGCGCAAGGGACGGGGAAGAATACCTCATCACCGATGATAACATCGCGCTGTTTGCTGGATACTGGGCACAGCGTACCACCACCTACGAAATGGTGGCGCAGATAGCGGCGGATCAGCGGCTCTGGGAAGTAAACCTGCACGCCATCCCTGGCTTTACCGCCACCGTCAGTGAACATTTGGATCAATTATCAGAACAGGGAGTGAAGTCATTCATCCGCTCGGAGCTGGCTTCTTCCGGATTATAAATGCTACAGCTCTATGAAACAATTTTTGTCGGAGGACTTTTTGCTGCAAACTGAAACGGCTAAACGCCTGTACTTTGACTTCGCACAGGCCATGCCGGTGATCGATTACCACAACCACCTGCCTCCGGATGAAATAGCGCAGAACAAGGTATTTGCCAATCTTACGGAAATATGGCTGAAAGGGGACCACTACAAGTGGAGGGCCATGCGCGCCAACGGGGTGGCTGAAAAGTTCATCACCGGCGATGCGGACGACTTCACGAAGTTCAAGCACTGGGCGGCCACCACGCCCTACACCATGCGCAACCCGTTGTATCACTGGTCGCACATGGAACTGCGCAACCCATTCGGCGTAACGGAACTGTTGAACGAGTCTACCGCCGAAACCATCTACCAGCGCTGTAATGAGCAATTGCCCCAACTCAGTACCCAGGCCTTGCTCACCCATTATAAAGTAACTACGCTCTGCACCACGGATGATCCGGTGGATTCCCTGGAACACCATGCCGCTATTGCCGCCAATCCGTTTGGCACGGCTGTGCTGCCTACCTTCCGGCCCGACAGGGCCATGGCGGTGGATAACCCGGCTACCTTCAACGCCTTTGTGGATAAGCTTTCCGAAGTGGTGAAAAGCGATATCAACAGCTTTGACAAGCTGATGGCTGCTTTGCAGCAGCGGCACGACTACTTCCACGAAAAAGGCGGCCGCCTCAGCGATCACGGCCAGAGCGCGTTCTATTTCAAACCGGCCACCCCGGCCGAGCTGGAACAGATCTTCCAACAGGCCAGAACCGGCAAAACCGCCACTGAACTGGAAAACGAACAGTTCAGAACGGCCGTGCTCCTGCAGATTTGCGAATGGAACCACGCCAGGGGCTGGGCCCAGCAGTTCCACGTAGGCGCTATCCGGAACAACAACACCCGCCTGCTGCAGTCCTACGGGGCGGACGCAGGGGTGGACTCCATCGGCGACTGGAAAAACGCCGTGGCCATGAGCGCCTTCCTTAATGAACTAGATAAGAAAAATAAACTGGCTAAAACCGTTCTCTATAACCTGAACGGAGCCGATAATGATGTTTTTGCAACGATGGCGGGCAACTTCCAGGATGGCAGCATACCGGGTAAAATCCAGTATGGTTCCGGCTGGTGGTTCCTGGATCAGAAAGACGGAATGGAAAAACAAATGAACTGTTTAAGCAATATGGGCCTGCTTTCCAGGTTCGTTGGCATGCTTACGGACTCGCGTAGTTTTCTTTCTTATTCGCGTCATGAATATTTCCGTCGTATTTTGTGCAACCTCCTGGGCCGGGATGTGGAAAATGGAGAGCTTCCTAACGATATTACCTGGTTAGGAAAAATGGTGCAGGATATTTGTTACAATAATGCAAAAGCATATTTCGGATTCTAATGAAAGCAGTAAAAGTAATTACGTTTGGGGAGATCCTGCTGAGGCTCTCCCCGCAGCTGTCCGAGCATACAGCTGCCATCTACGTAGGAGGGGCCGAGGCCAACGTGGCCGCTGCCCTGGCCCAATGGGGCACGCCTGTTTCCTACCTGAGTAAAGTGCCTGACAACGGCTTATCCCGCGATGTACTGGCGCAGCTGAGCGCGCTGGGGATAGAAACCGACAGGATGTTATGGGGTGGGGACCGCATCGGTATCTACTACCTCGCACAGGGCAGTGACCTCAAGCATGCGGAGGTGGTGTACGACCGTAAGTATTCTTCCTTTGCATCCATCCAGCCGGGAACGGTGGATTGGGACAGCCTCCTCGGCGATGCGGAATGGTTCCACTGGAGCGCCATCACGCCGGCCCTGAACCCGGATGCCGCCGTTATTTGCAAGGAAGTGCTGGAAGCGGCCACCCGCAAGGGCCTGACCATCTCTACGGACCTCAACTTCCGCAGTAAGCTCTGGCAGTACGGCAAAAAGCCTTTTGAAATCATGCCGGAGCTGGTGGAGTATTGCGATGTGGTCATGGGCAACATCTGGGCGGCGCATACCATGCTGGATACCTCGCTGAACACCGTGGCCCTGGAAGCCGATAAACAGGAAGTTTATATCGAACAGGCTACCGTGGTGGCTAAGGAAATCACAGCGCGGTTCAAACGCTGCAAGCGCGTGGCTTTCACCTTCCGCTTCTCCTCCGCGGCCACGCATAACCACTACTACGCGTTCTATTACAACGATGGTAATGTGGCTGTGAGCAAGGCGTACGACACCGACCAGGTGGTAGACCGTGTAGGCAGCGGGGATTGCTTTATGGCAGGCCTCATCCATGCCCAGCTGGCCGGTAAGGACGATCAGGGCATCATCTCTTTTGCCGCCGCCGCCGCTTATTCCAAATTTTTTGTAAAGGGTGATTTCAATACTACTCCGGTAGAGGAAATCTATAAATTGATGTAGACATGGCACCGAAATCAGAAATTATTTTAGCTGCTTTCAGGCAGAGCGGGGTTATCCCGGTTTTTTATCATGAGGATGTGAACGTATGCCTGGAAGTATTGCAGGCCTGCTACGAGGGCGGACTCCGGGTATTTGAGTTCACCAGCCGAGGCGCCGCTGCCCGCGCCAATTTCAAGGCAATGCTGGAAAAGAAAAACGCCACCATGCCGGAAATGTACCTGGGTATTGGTACCATCAAAAACGCCGATGACGCGGCATTTTTCGCCGATGCCGGCGCGGACTTCATCGTGTGCCCGATCGCAGACCCGGCTACCGCCGCCGTATGCCACGAAAAGCAGATCACCTGGATCCCCGGCTGCATGACGCCTACCGAAATTTCCGTAGCGGAAAAAAATGGCGCTCAGCTCGTTAAACTCTTCCCGGGCAATGTGCTCGGCCCTGGTTTCGCCACTGCGATCAAGCCTTTGTTCCCTAACCTTAAATTTATGCCTACCGGCGGGGTAGAACCTACTGCCGACAGCATGAAAAGCTGGTTCGATGCCGGCGTGGTTTGCGTTGGAATGGGCTCCAACCTGCTGTCCAAATCCCTGATCGAAAGTCGCGACTGGGGTGGTTTGAAAGAAAAAGTTATGCAAACGTTTGCAATTCTGAAAGGCTTGCAGTAAATTAAGCCTCTTTATAAATTCCAAATTCAGCCGAAATGAATTCCACAACTTTAGGTAAATATCGCTGGCGTGTTTGTGCGCTGTTGTTTTTTGCGACCACGATCAATTATGTAGACAGACAGGTGATAGGGCTATTGAAAGATACCCTTGCCGCTGAATTCAGCTGGACAGAAAAGGATTACAGTTACGTAGTAATGGCGTTTTCTGCCTCATATGCGCTTGGTTTGCTGGTGTTTGGACGCCTCATCGATAAAATCGGCAGCAAGCTGGGTTATGCCCTGTCGGTAACCGTTTGGAGCATTTCTGCGATGGCCCACGCCATTGCCAAGTCCACCTTCGGTTTCGGCGCTGCCCGCTCCGTACTGGGCGTGAGCGAAGCCGGTAACTTCCCTGCGGCTATCAAATCAGTGGCTGAATGGTTCCCTAAGAAAGAAAGAGCATTCGCGACCGGTATTTTCAACTCCGGCGCCAATATCGCCGCTATTATCGGCCCTCCTACAGTGTACTGGATTTTACGTAATTACCACTGGCAAACAGCCTTCATCTGGACGGGCGCCATCGGTTTTGTATGGCTGTTTTTCTGGTGGATCTGGTACGAAATCCCTTCCAAGCAGAAAAGACTCAGGAAAGCGGAATATGACCATATCCACAGCGATAACGAGGAAGTAAGCGATGCCGATGCCAAAAAAGGCGTTAAATGGGGTAAACTGTTTGGTATCAGGCAAACCTGGGCCTTCATCTTCGGTAAATTACTCACCGATCCCATCTGGTGGTTCTACCTCTTCTGGCTGCCAACCTATCTTTCCTCTACCTTCGGCATTGACATGGCCAGCACCGGCGGTTGGCCGCTGATTGTGGTGTACACGATTTCCAGCGTGGGCAGCATCGGCGGCGGATGGTTATCCTCCTTCCTGATCAACAGGAAAGGGTGGCCGGTATTTAAAGCCAGGAAAGTATCCATGCTCTTTTTTGCCCTGTGCGTATTGCCGGTAGTACTGGTGCCTTACATTCCAAACCTGGCCATCGGCCTGGGCTTGATCGGCCTGGCCACTGCTGCGCACCAGGCATGGTCCGCCAATATCTTCACTACTGTATCTGACATGTTCCCTAAAAAGGCGGTAAGTTCTGTCGTAGGCATCGGCGGTATGGCCGGCTCCGTGGGCGGTACGCTGTTTCCGCTGCTGGTGGGCATTATCCTGGATCACTATAAAGTGCTGGGCAAGCTCTCCCTCGGTTACGGTATTATCCTCACCATCTGCGGCCTCGCTTACCTGCTCGCCTGGCTCATGATGCATATCTTTGCGCCGAAAATGGAACAGGTAAAACTCGATGATGAAACGCCTGTAGCGCCTGCGCCTTCCGGCCAGCACGTGTAAAACAGGTCCAAAATAAGTATTCGTTTAAGTAGAGTACCACAAGTATAAGAGTCAGGGGATGCGGCCCTGACTCTTTTTTTATGTCTTTTGTTTTTTTGTGGGGGGGAGAAAATTTAATTACGCGTTCCGCCAACCGTACCGTCCGGGCTACGGCACGTACTGTAACAAAAGCGGCAGGGAAACATCTTCCCCTGCCGCTTTGCCGTTCTGATAAACCCGCTGAAAAGGGCTATTATTATAAACTCACGCCGCGTTTCCACGGAATGAAATCATCCTGGTGTAATTGCTCTGCTTTCGTATATACTTCACCGCTGGCGGCCCTGATCACATATTCCAGTATCTGCTCGCCCATTTCCTCGATCGTATGCTGACCGCTGATGATGGAACCGGTATCGATGTCGATGATATCCGGCATGCGGGTAGCCAGTTTGGTGTTGGTTGCCAGCTTCACCACGGGAGCAATGGGGTTGCCGGTGGGCGTGCCCAGGCCGGTGGTAAACAGGACGATGTTGGCGCCGGAACCTACTTCCGCGGAGGTGGACTCCACGTCGTTACCCGGCGTGCAAAGCAGGTTTAATCCTGGTTTGGTCACGTATTCCGTATAGTCGAGCACGTCAGTAACGGGGGAAGTGCCGCCTTTTTTGGCCGCCCCGGCGGATTTGATGGCATCGGTGATGAGGCCGTCCTTGATATTGCCCGGGGAAGGGTTCATGTAAAAGCCGGAACCTACCGATTGGGCCTGGTTTTCGTACGCGCGCATAATGCGGATAAACTTCTCGGAAGTATCCGTGGAGATGCAGCGGTTGATCAGCTCCTGTTCCACGCCGCAAAGCTCTGGGAACTCGGAGAGGATGGAAGTGCCGCCCAGCGCTACCAGCAGGTCGGAGGTATGCCCTACTGCCGGGTTGGCGGAAATGCCGGAGAAGCCATCGGAACCGCCGCATTCCAGGCCTATCACCAGCTTGGACAACGGGGCCGGCTGGCGGGTCAGCCGGTTGGCTTCCACCATGGCGAGGAAAGTATCTTTAATGGCAGCGGAGAGCATACTGAACTCCGAAGCGCTCTTTTGCTGCTCATATACCAGTACCGGTTTATTGAAGTTCGGGTTCAGCTTTTTCAGGGATTCCTGTAAAATGCTTACCTGCGCATGCTGGCAGCCCAGGCTCAGCACGGTGGCCCCGGCCACGTTGGGATGGTGGATGTAACCGGCCAGTAAGGCGCAAAGCGCGTCTGAATCCTGGCGGGTACCGCCGCAGCCGCCTTCGTGGGTGAGGAACTTAATGCCGTCTATATTAGGGAAAACGGTGCTGCGTTTGTTGCTGTCAGTGGCCTGCCCAGCTTCGTAATTTTTGATCGCTTCCAGGTCGCCTTTTTTGTAGAGGGCCACCAGGTCCGTTACCTGCTCGTTGTACACCTCTGCAGGCGCAAATCCCAGCCCTTTTTCGAAGGCGGTTTTGATAACGCCCACATTCCTGTTTTCGCAGAATACCAGCGGTATTACCAGCCAGTAGTTGCGGGTGCCCACCTGGCCATCCTGGCGGTGGTAGCCCATAAAGGTGCGGTCTTTCCATTTGCTCACATCCGGCGCCTGCCATTGCAGGGCGCCATCCTTTTCGTGGAAAGCGTTGGCGTCGTGCACCACGTTTTCAGTGGTCATGAGTCCGCCCTGCGGAATGTCCGTCACCGCTTTGGCTACCAGTACGCCGTACATGGTGATCGGGTCTCCACTCTTCACATCGTTGATCAGGAATTTATGTTTGGCAGGGGTGAGCTGCAGGAGTTCTATGTTGTGGCCGTTGAAGGTAATTTTTGTTCCAGCCTGGAGGTCTTGTAATGCAACCAGCACATTGTCGGCCGGATGTATCTGTAAATAACTGTTCATAAAGGCTAAAGTATGAAGATTTGATACCGGCTGGTAATACTATAATATTAATCCCTGATGAAATTTTGACATGTTGTAAAATCAGCTGAAATCTTGTACAGTGGCAAGTTACGAATGAATCAGGAAATGAGAAATTCCAATTATCAGGGTTTAAATACCATTTGAAAAAAAGTTTATGCAAACGTTTGAACAATTATTACATTTAGATACTTTTATCGGCCACGCCGACAGCGGGACAATGAAAATATTTCCTCCGGGCAGGGTACCATCGTAGCCTTTCCGCGCTCCGGGCTGGCTTTAAGGGCGCGCAACGCCGCCTTCAGCCGCCGCCGGGGGCCGTCCGGGAGCTTTTCTTATTCAACAACCAGATAGTAAACAACTAGCCCTATGAGGTTGAAACATACTTTATTCCACGTTGTGCTGGCCACGGGATTATCCCTTTCGGCACATACCATCACGGCACAGCAGAAAGCTGCGCCGGCCAATTACCTGGAAAATGCCTGGAAGCAGGCGGGTGGCGGCACAGCCATCCTGGACGCCGCACAGTGGCAACAGCAGCTGAAGCAGCGCATCGCTGCGCAGCTGGCCGCTATGGATGCCGGTAACCGCCAGGCCATTATCCGGGATGCGGAAAAAGCGTTGGCCTTCCGGTGGCCTTCCCTCACCGCGGAGGTGTACCTGCAATTCCGGGACAATGGCAACCGTATCAACTACGAGAATATCCAGTTTGAACGGCGTAAAATACTCAGCACCCTCATTGCGGGGGAGCTGCTGGAAAACAAAGGCCGTTTTATCCCCCAAATCGTCAATGGCCTCTGGCTGATACTGGAAGAAAGCACCTGGGTGCTGCCGGCCCACATCGGCGCGCAAAAGCTGGGTACCAACCTGCCTGATCCCAATGAACAGGTGATCGACCTGTTTGCCGGCGAAACCGCCATGACGCTCTCCTGGGCCCAGTTCCTGCTGCGGAGCGAGCTGGATAAATACTCCGCCATCGTGAACAAGCGGATCGATTATGAGCTGGAAAGGCGCATCTACACGCCCTACCTGGAACGCAGCGATTTCTGGTGGATGGGCTTCCGGGGCGGACAGGTGAACAACTGGAATATCTGGATCAACGCCAACATCCTTAAAACCGCCCTGCTAAACCTAACGGATACGGATAAACGTAATAAGGTGATCGAGAAAAGCATCCGCAGCGCGGATAATTTCGTGAACGCCTATGCGCCGGATGGCGGTTGCGACGAAGGCCCGAGCTATTGGGGGCATGCCGGCGGCAAGCTCATCGAGCTGCTGGATGATCTGAACAGCAGCAGCGGGGGCAAGCTGGATTTCAGTAAAAATAAACTGATGCATGCCATTGGCGCGTATATCTACAAAATGCATGTGGACAGTAACCGGTTTGTGAATTTCGCAGATGCTTCCGCCCGCAGCATACCGCCTTCGCAGGATGTATTCCTCTATGGCAAAATGTACAACGATGAACAGCTGAAGCAGTTCGGCGCGTACCTCAGCCAGCTGGAAAGTCCGGGAGGGGATAACATCCGCATTTCCGCGCTGGGCATTTTCGTATATAAGTTACTGTTAGGCTATGAAATGCAGCGCACCACCGCCAAAGCGCCATACGCCGGCCAAAACTGGCTGCCGGACCTGCAGGTGCTATCCCTTCGCAGCCAGCCGGGCAGCCCCGCAGGGCTCTTCTTTGCAGCGCAGGGAGGCCACAATGCGGAAAGCCATAACCATAACGATGTGGGCAACTTTGTGCTGTACATGAACGGAAAGCCCGCTGTCATTGACGTGGGCGTAGGTACCTACACGAAGCAAACGTTTAGTAAAGACCGTTACAAGTTGTGGTATATGCAGTCGCAATGGCATAACTGCCCCACCATCAACGGCGTGCAACAGAAGGACGGCCGGGCTTTCCAGGCTACCAACGTGCAGTTTACCCCGCAGAAGAGCGGGGACAGGCTGCAGCTGGATATTGCTGCCGCTTACCCGGCGGAAGCGCAGGTCAGCAAATGGCAGCGTACTTTTAATTTCATCCCTGCCAGGCAGCGCCTGGAGCTGACGGAGGCCTATGCGCTGAAAGCCTGGAAGGAGCCTTTCCGGGATCATTTCATGACCTGCCTGCCGGTAGATACCAGCAAGGCGGGGCGCGTTGTGCTGACTTCCCCGGAAGGCCGGCTGGTGCTTACTTACAACCCGGCTGATTTTACCGTGGAAACGGAGCGGCAGGAAATTGCGGACGGGCGCCTCTCGCCCGTATGGGGCAACAGCGTTACGCGCATTACCCTGGTATCCAAAAGCCATCAGCTGGCGGGGAGCCACACAGTGGCTTTTGTGATGGAATAACCGTAGCGTGTGCCGCGACCTGGTTGCCGCGCATTTTACGGGAACGCCGTTGCATAAGGCTGCCATAACAAGCATGGAACAGAGCGGGGCGCATGCTGCTGCTATACGTTGAAATAACGATTTAGCAGCCTTGTACCTCTCTCTCAAAAAATATTTTTTAACACCGTTAAAAACAGTGCTGACAAGCCTTTCGAGTGAACGATGAAAAAAAGGGTTTGGATTATTGCAAACGTTTGCATTAATTTAGAGTCTTGTTAGACCGGCATCTGTAACAACGCATAAACCATACAGATTTTGAAAAGGAGAAACTTTATCAGGATGGCCCCGTTAGCCGGACTCGCGGGAATGATACCATCGGCGGCATCTGCCAAGGCCACCACGTCAGAGAACAATTCCACAGCTGCGCAAACAGACCGTGAGTACCACGTTCAGCTATTACACAAAATTGTTGCTCCCGTTGTGGAAAACATGAGCAAGGGCGCCCTGAAGAAAAACATGCCTAAGGAAAAAGGGCCGGGATATGGGCTGGCACTGGAAAAAGTGACTTACCTCGAGGCTTTTGGCAGGTGTATTTCAGGGATGGCGCCATGGCTGGCCTTGCCGGACGACAATACCACGGAAGGCAAGTTGCGCAAGCAATTGCGGGAACAGGTATTGCAGGGGATCGTGAATGGGGTCAACCCCAGGTCGCCGGACTACCTCAACTTCCGCGAGGAAGGGCAACCGCTGGTGGATGCCGCTTACCTGTGCCAGACGTTTATGCGCGCCCCAAAGGCGCTGTGGGAGCCGCTGGACAACCAGACCAAACGAAACATCGTTACCGAACTCAAAGAGCTGCGCCGGATACGGCCGGCTTATAACAACTGGCTCCTGTTTGCAGGCATGGTAGAAGCCTTTTTGTTGTCGATACACGAAGAATATGAACCGCTGCGTACGATGATTGCCACGCAGAAAATGAAAGAGTGGTATGCAGGGGACGGGTTCTATTCAGACGGGCCGCAGTTTTCGCTCGACTATTACAACGGATACGTGATTCATCCGATGTTGACCGATATGCTGAAAGTGCTGGTGGACAACAAGCAGGGCGCCAAAGCGGATTACGACCAGGCCATGAAACGTATGCAGCGCTATGCGGAACTGCAGGAACGCATGATTGCGCCGGATGGTACTTACCCCGCTTTGGGAAGATCCATGACCTATCGTACGGCTGCCTTCCAGCCCCTGGTACAGCTGGCGCTGATGCATCAGCTGCCGGAAGGAGTGGAGCCGGCTCAGGTGCGCTGCGCCATGACCGCCATCATGAAACGCATCTTTGAAATGGAAGGCACCTTCGATAAAAATGGCTGGCTGCAACTGGGGATTGCAGGCCATCAGCCGGAAGTGGCAGACGTGTACACTTCCACCGGCAGCCTGTACATCTGTACCAACGGATTCCTCGCGCTGGGACTGCCACCGGAAGATACTTTCTGGTCCGCCCCTCCGGCGGAATGGACCGCGCAGAAAGTATGGAGCGGCAAACCCGTGAAAAAAGATTACCACGTCACCTATTAATTTTTAAAACTAACTAAGCGTTACAGTATATGGGCAAAAATTATGAATCCCGTTATGCAAGCAGTCCTGCCGAAGTAAAGCAGATGAATACTGCACAGCTGAGAGAAGCCTTTCTGATTGAAAAAGTATTTGAAGCAGACCAGATCAACTGGGTACACACGCATTACGACCGTTACCTCACCGGTGGCGCTATGCCGGTGAAAGGCGCCATCAAACTGGAAGTGATCGACCTGCTGAAAGCAGGTTATTTCCTGGAACGCCGGGAGCTGGGTATGATCAACGTAGGCGGCGACGGCATCGTGGAAGCGGACGGCGTGAAATACGAGATCGCTTTCAAAGAAGCGCTCTACATCGGGAAAGGTACCAAAGAAGTGACCTTCCATAGCAAGGATGCCGCTAAACCGGCTAAATTTTACCTCAACTCCACACCGGCGCACCATACCTTCCCGACAAAGAAAGTTTCAAAAAATGAAGCTGAAATTGTTACTTTAGGCGCACTGGAAACTTCCAACCACCGTACCATCAACAAGCTGCTGGTGAACTCCGTACTGGAAACCTGCCAGCTGCAGATGGGAATGACGGAACTGAAGCCGGGCAGCGTGTGGAACACAATGCCGGCGCATACGCACGACAGGAGGATGGAAGTGTACTTCTACTTTGAAGTACCGGAAGGACAGAGCGTTTGCCACTTTATGGGACAGCCACAGGAAACCCGGCACATCTGGATGCAGAACGAACAGGCTGTTATTTCCCCACCATGGTCCATCCACTCCGGTGCAGGTACCAGCAACTATACCTTCATCTGGGGTATGGCCGGCGAAAACCTGGACTATGGCGATATGGACCACTGTAAGATCAATGAGCTACGTTAGTAACTGATATAATCCGTAATCATGATGAAAAATATACTGAAGGTAAGTCTGGCCGGACTTACCTTATTCCACGCATCCGGCGCTATGGCGCTGCCGGTGGGCGACTCCTCCCTCGCCGCCCCGTCAGTATTTGCCCAAATGGAAAAAGTAGGCGCATGGCAATGGAAAAAACTGGACACAAAAGGGTGGGCCTATGCCAAAACCAACTGGACCAACGGCGCTATGTACACCGGGATGTTCAAACTGGCGCAGGTGGCAGATAATCCCACTTACATCCAACACCTGTTGCAGGTAGGGGCGGACAATAACTGGAACACAGGGCCGGACAGGTTTCACGCGGATGAATACTGCGTGGGCCAACTCTATTCCCAGCTCTACGAAATTTATAAGGACCCCGTGATGATAGAACGCTGGCGCAAGCTGGCCGATACCATTGTGACGCAGCCGCATACGGAATCACTGGAATGGGTAAACGGCATTGCCCGCCGCGAATGGGCCTGGTGCGATGCGCTGTTTATGGGGCCGCCCGCGCTGGCCTACCTCAGCACCGCCACCAACGATCCAAAATACCTGCAAACCGCTGATAAACTCTGGTGGAAAACCACTGAGTACCTGTACAGCAAGGAAGACAGCCTGTATTACCGCGATGGTTCCTTCTTCAATAAGAAAGAAGCGAACGGCGCCAGGATGTTCTGGAGCCGCGGTAACGGCTGGGTAATGGGCGGCCTGGCCCGCCTGCTGGACAATATGCCGGCTAACTACCCGAACCGCGCACGGTTTACCGAGCTGTTTAAACAAATGGCATACAAGGTAGCCCGCCTGCAAACCAGCGATGGCACCTGGCATGCGAGCCTGCTCGATCCGGACAGCTATCCTTCTAAGGAAACAAGCGGCACCGGCTTTTACGTGTATGCGTTAACGTGGGGCGTGAACAACGGCCTCCTGCCGGAAAAACAATTCCTGCCGGTGATCAAAAAAGGCTGGGAAGCGCTGGTAAGCTGCGTGCAGCCTAACGGCAAACTGGGCTTTGTGCAGGAAATCGGCGCCGCTCCGGGTAAAACCACGGCGGACGATACGGAAGTGTACGGCGTAGGCGCTTTCCTGCTGGCAGGCTCCGAACTGATTAAACTGGACATCCGCCAGCAAGGCGGCGTGGCGATTGAAATGAGGAATACCATCGGCGTGAACCGCCCGGGCGAGCTGGTGGAGATACCCATGACTTCCTTTGCCAAAGCAAAAGGCAAGGCGAAAACTTTCAGGATTGTAAATGCCGTAACCGGCCAGGAAATACCGTATCAGCTGCTCTACAACGGGGAGAAGACGCCTTCCTCCATCCTCCTGCAGATCAGCGCTGCCCCGGGCGCAACGGTGACTGCTTTCGTAAAAGAAGGCACGCCGGCGCCGGTAAAAGCGGCAGCCTACGGCCGTTATGTACCGGAGCGTAAAGATGATTATGCCTGGGAAAACGACCGCATGGCGTACCGGATGTACGGCGCCGCACTGGAAAATACGCCCAAGGAAATGGCCTATGGTATTGATGTGTGGGCAAAGCGTACCAGCGAACTGGTGATCAACGAATGGTATAAAACCGATAATTACCACCACGACAACGGGCAGGGGCTGGACTACTACAGCGTAGGGCTCACCCTGGGCGCGGGCGATAATGCGCCTTATGTCCATGACAGCATCTACTTCCCTAAAAACTACCGCAAGTATAAAACCCTGGAAAACGGTCCGCTCCGCACCAGCTTCCAACTGATGTACGAAAGCTGGAACGCCGGCGGCACGCCGGTAACCGTTACCAAAACCATCAGCCTGGACGCAGGTTCGCAACTGAACCGGATGTCGTACCAGTACAACTTCAAAGGCAGGGAACTGCCGGTAGTAACGGGCATCGTTAAACGAAAAGACCCGGGTACCATCCTGCTCAACGAAAAGACGGGCGTGATGGGCTACTGGGAGCCGCAGCACGGCGAAGACGGTACCCTGGGGCTGGGAGCGGTATTCCCTGAAGCCAAACCAGGCATGAAAACAGATAACGTACATTTGCTGACACCTGGCGTAGCCACCAGCAACGCTCCTTATGTGTATTACATGGGCGCGGCCTGGAGCAAAGGCGGCCGCTTTACCAACGCTACCGAATGGTTTAGCTACCTGGAGGATTTTGCACAACGCGTGCAGCACCCGGTGGAAGTAAAAATTAAATAATTCTTCAAATCAGTAATAATGTTTGAATTAAACGGAAAAGTAGCCCTGGTAACAGGTTGTAAACGAGGCATCGGAAAATCCATGGCAGTGGCGCTGGCAAGAGCCGGGGCGGATATCATCGGGGTATCCGCTTCCCTGGAGCTGAGCGGCAGCGACGTGGAGAAGGAAGTGACAGCATTGGGCAGGCGTTTTAAAGCGTACCAGTGCGATTTTGCGGACAGGGATTCCCTCTATGCCTTCATCCGCCAGGTGCAGAAAGACGAGCCGGTGATCGACATCCTGGTGAACAACGCCGGCACCATCATGCGTAAGCCGGCGGCAGAGCATCCGGATGAATACTGGGACACCGTGATCAATACCAACCTGAATGCACAGTTCATCCTCACCCGGGAGATCGGTAAAACGATGATAGCCAGGGGCAGCGGAAAGATTATTTTCACCGCTTCCCTGCTCACCTTCCAGGGCGGCATCAACGTGCCGGGATACGCGGCCAGCAAGGGCGCCGTTGGTTCGCTGGTGAAAGCCTTCGCGAACGAGTGGGCCTCCAAAGGCGTGAATGTGAACGCCATTGCGCCGGGGTATATTGCTACCGATAATACCGCCGCGCTGCGTGCGGATCAGCAACGCAGCACTTCCATCCTGGAACGCATCCCCGCAGGCCGCTGGGGCGAACCGGAAGATTTTGAAGGACCTATCGTATTCCTTGCTTCTAAAGCATCAGACTATGTGCATGGTACTATCCTGACCGTAGATGGTGGCTGGATGGGCAGATAACATACTATCATTGCAGGAAAAGCCATTTAAATTCCATGAGTAAACGAACAGAAAAAACAATTGTTGATATTGCGGAAGAACTGCAACTCTCCGTCTCCACAGTATCCAGGGCACTAAATGACCATCCTAACATCAGCGCACGTACGAAAGAGCGCGTGAAGAAGGTGGCCAAAAAATTGGGATACCGGCCAAACGCTTTAGCGGCGGGTTTGCGCAATAACAAGAGCAAAACCATCGGCCTGATCGTCCCGAGAATTTCTATGTTTTTTCCTGCAACGATCAGTACCATCATTCAGAATAAGCTACAGGAATTTGGCTATAACCTGATCATCTGCCAGTCCAACGACTCCTACGAACAGGAGGTAGCGCTGGCGAATACCCTGTATTCCGCCCGCGTGGATGGACTGGTAGTATCCACCACGCTTTACACTACTGATTTCTCGCATTTCGACGTCTTCCGCAACAACAACATCCCGCTGGTATTCTTTGACCGGGTACCGAAGGATTATAACGTGAAGGTGATCAAGGGCGACGACTACCGCGGCGGGTATGTAGCCACTACCCACCTGGCGGAAAAAGGGTGTAAGGATATTGTGCATATCTCGGGGCCATTGACCTGCTGTTTGTACAGCGATCGCGTGGCCGGTTACAAGGCGGCATTACAGGAACAGGGCCTGCCGTTTAAAAAGAGCCGCATCTTTTACCAGGAGCTGACCCGGGAAAACGCCTGGCAGACCTGCGAGAAGATCTTCGGCCAGCAGCCCTACCCGGATGGCATCTTTGCCGCCAACGATACTACTGCCATTACCATCATCGAATATTGCCGGAAGCACGGCCTGCGCGTACCGGAAGATGTGAAGATCGTTGGCTACTCCAATGATCCGAGAACGGAGATCGTGACGCCGTCTATTTCTTCCATCGATCAATATCCGGGTATGATGGGCGAGCGAGTGGTAGCTGTATTGATGGAACTGATCAACGGCCGCCAGAGCGCTGAACCACGTTATTCACAGGAGATAATTCCTATCCAGCTGATAGAGCGGCAATCCAGCGCCGGAAAGTCAAAAACGGGCAAAAAGAAATTGACTTTATCTTAACTCAGACGCATAAACGAAATCATGAAAAGAAAACTGATTATTCCATTATTGTTGTCGGCATTGTGTTTACAATCGTTTGCACAGGTGGGCAAGGCCAACAGGGAGCTGCTGAAAAAGGCGGACGAATCCCTGCAGTTTGCCGCCCGTCAATACAAGCTGATGGCGCAACATTTACCTGATTCTGTACTGCCTAAAACTACTGATGCCAAAACCGGCAAGCTGGCCACCTCCGGCAGCAGCTGGTGGTGCTCCGGCTTTTATCCCGGGGTGAACTGGTACCTCTTCGAGTACACCAAAGATCCTGCTTTCAAGGCGGAAGCATTGAAACGCCAGGCGCTGGTGGAGAAGGAAAAGCACAACAAACGTACGCACGACCTCGGGTTCATGATGTTTTGCCCGTTTGGCAATGCATACCGTATTACCAAAGATCCTGCGTATAAGGACGTGCTGCTGACCAGCGCGGCGTCTTTATCCACGCGTTTCAATCCAACCGTGGGTTGTATCAAATCATGGGACCACGGCAACTGGAAGTTCCCGGTGATTATCGACAATATGATGAACCTGGAACTGCTGACCTGGGCCAGCAAAAACGGCGGCGGTAAAAAGTATGCGGACATTGCGAAGATCCACGCCAATACCACTATCAAAAATCACTTCCGTCCTGATTACAGCTCTTATCACGTCATTGACTACGATCCGGCTACAGGCGCCGTGTTGCAGAAGAAGACCCACCAGGGCCTGGCGGACAGCTCTGCATGGTCCCGCGGGCAGGCATGGGGCCTCTATGGCTACACCATGATGTACCGTGAAACGAAGGACAAGCAATACCTGGCGCAGGCCAAACATATTGCGGACTTCATCCTGAATCACCCGCATATGCCTGCGGACCTGGTGCCTTACTGGGACTATGATGCGCCGACCATTCCGAATGCGCCGCGCGACGTATCCGCCGCAGCGGTAGCCGCTTCCGCCCTGCTGGAACTGGCAAAATACACGGACAAAGCCACCGGTAACCGCTACTGGGCGGCAGCAGAAACGATGCTGACCAGCCTTTGCAGCCCGGCTTACCTGGCTAAGGAAGGTGAAAACAACGACTTCATCCTGATGCATAGCGTAGGGTCACTGCCTCATAATTCGGAGGTAGACGTTCCCCTGACCTATGCGGATTACTATTTTGTTGAAGCGCTCATGCGCTATAAACAATGGGCTAAATAATATCTTAAAGGCGACGGGGTGTTGGTTTTCCTTCACCCCCTTTTTTTTGATTTAAAAAATAGTTTACAGGTGAACAGAAGAAAATTTCTACAGGCAATTCCGGTGGCAGGGCTGGCGGGCTCCCTGGGGGCCGGCAACGGGCTGCTGCACGATGCAGCCGCCAACGCAGCCGCCAAACCGGTATCAGACAGGGATTACCATACTGCTTTACTGTATCGTATAGCCCATCCCGTTATAGACGCATTGAGCAGGGGAGAGCTGAAAAAGCGGATGCCACAGGAAACTGCGCCCAGGTACGGCAAGCCGGTGGATAAAGTAACTCACCTGGAGGCCTTCGGGCGTACGTTGTCAGGAGTTGCGCCGTGGTTAGAGTTGGGGGGAGATAAAAGTACCGAAGGCCGGCAAAGGGCCGCGTTACTGGAAAAAGCGAGAGAAGCGTTACGCCAGGGCACTGACCCCTCGGGTACGGATTACCTCACCTTTACCCGCAAGTTTGACGCGCAGCCTTTGGTGGACGGAGCTTTCCTGGCGCTGGGGTTGTTGCGCGCGCCGAACCAGTTGTGGGAAGGCGTTTCCGGCGATACGCGCCAGCAGGTGATCACTGCATTGAAAGGGTTGCGCGGCAACTCGACGTTTAACAACAACTGGCAATTGTTTGCCGCCATGATAGAAATCTTCCTCCTGCAATTTGACGCAGGCTGGGACCGCAAGCCCGTGGATACCGCCATCAGCAAGATGATGGAGTGGTACAAGGGGGACGGTATGTACGGGGATGGCCCATCTTTTCACTACGATTACTACAATGCCTTCGTGATCCACCCGATGCTGGTGCAGGTGCTGAAAGTGCTGGCGGATAAGGGCGAAGGCAGTAAAGAACAATATGAGCTGGCGCTGAAACGCATGCAGCGTTACGGGGCGATACAGGAGCGGCTGATTATGCCTGACGGGGCATTCCCCGTGGTGGGGCGCTCGATGGCTTACCGCAGCGGCGCATTCCAGCCACTGGCGCAGCTGGCGCTGGAAGAGAAACTGCCGGCAGGCATATCGCAGGCGCAGGTGCGTTGCGCACTAACGGCCATGCATAAACGTATTTTTTCAAACCCTGCCAATTTTGATAAGCAGGGATGGCTGCAGATTGGTTTCTGCGGGCATCAGCCGGAGATAGGGGATACCTATATTTCCACCGGCAGCCTGTACCTCTGTACCAACAGCTTCCTGGCGCTGGGGTTGCCGCCGCAGCATGAGTTTTGGACGGCGCCTGCCGCCGAGTGGAGCGCGGTGAAAGCGTATGGCGGAAAGGGTTTGCCGGCGGATCATGCGATAGGATATTGAGGTGAATATTGATCCGGCCAAAGGCAAAATGCTATCGTATTGCGTTGGAGGGCTGCAGTATCTTGTAGTAACTCCAACGTTTACGCAATGAAAAACTTTTTGTATGCACTATTGCTCTGTGGCGTTAGTACATGCGCCTATGCGGCGCCATCGCCAACAGCAGCAGCTTCCAACCTTATTAAAAGGGTACTGCCCGCCTATGCGGACCGCTTCGCAGTAGCCCTTATTCCACAAAAGAACGGCAAGGACGTTTTTGAAATTGAAAGCAAAGGCAACCAGGTTGTCCTGCGCGGCAGCAATGCGATCAGCATTGCCACTGCCTTCAACTGGTACCTTAAATATTTCTGCCACTGCGAGCGATCCTGGAATGGCGATAACCTCCGCATGCCTGAAGTATTGCCGCAGGTAAAAGAGAAGGTACAGCGGGAGACCGCGTACGACCACCGGGTGTACCTGAACTATTGCACCTTCAGCTATACCGCGCCCTGGTGGGACTGGGAGCGCTGGCAGCGGGAGATCGACTGGATGGCGATGAACGGCATCAACATGCCGCTGGCCATTACCGGCCAGGAGGCCGTATGGCAGCAGACGCTGCGTAAGTTTGGCATGAGCGACGAGGAGATCCGCAGCTTCCTCGTAGGGCCGGCATTCTTTGCCTGGCAATGGATGACCAATATTGAAAGCTGGGCAGGGCCTTTGCCGCAGCAATGGATAGACCGCTCCGTGGTGCTGGGTAAGCAGATACTGGAACGGGAGCGGGAGCTGGGGATGACGCCTATCCTGCAGGGCTTTACCGGTTATGTACCTATTGCGCTGAAGCGGCATTATCCGCAGGCGGATATTACCGTAAAGCCTTTCTGGCTGCGCTACTTCCCGCCGGGCACGGCGCAGCTGGATCCGCTGGACCCGCTGTTTGCCCGGCTGGGTAAGACTTTCATCGGGGAGCAAACAAAGCTCTTTGGCACCGATCATTTATATGCCGGCGATCCGTTTCATGAAGGAGCGCCCCCTAAAACCTACGAAGGCTACCTGGGCAAGGTGGGCAAAGCGCTGTATGAGGTAACAGTCAGCGCGGACCCGCAGGCGAAAGTGGTGATGCAAAGCTGGTCCCTCCGGGAGGAGATAGCCCGGGCCATTCCGCAGGACCGCCTGCTGGTGATGGACCTGAATGGCAAGTGGAAAAAGAACCAGGCCTTCTGGGGCAGCGAATGGGTGATTGGCGTGATTCATAACTATGGCGGCAGTACGATGACCGGCGGCAGCCTGCCCAGCGTGATGCGGCAGCTGACGCAGGGCGCCGGCCATGATACCATTTACCATCACCTGACCGGCATCGGTATTTTCCCCGAGGCTATTGAGCACAACCCTGTTATTTATGAAGCCGCCGCGGAAATGGCCTGGCATCCGAAAATGCCGGATGTGGAAAACTGGGTGATGTCGTATATCCATGCCCGTTATGGCGCGGAGGATCCGGCCACGCAACGCGCCTGGAAGGTATTGTTGAAAACCGTATATGCCGGCACGGCCATTGAAAGCAGGAGGGAGAGTACAATTACCGCGCGCCCTGCGCTGAAGGTCAACGGCGCATCGCCCAACGGCGGTTTGAATACAGAAAAGAATTACCGCTTTAAGGATTTGTGGGAGGCCCCGGCGGCGATGCTGGCATCCGGCAAATCCCTCCGCGACCTGCCTACCTGGAAGTACGACCTGGTGGATATGACGCGCCAGTGCCTGGCGGACCAGGGCATCCCGCTGCAGCAGGCGGTGAGCAGAGCATACCAGTCCGGCAATAAAGATTCCTTCCGGATAGCTTCCCGTTTGTACCTGGACCTGATCAGCGATATGGACGAACTGCTGGCCAGCAATGAGAGCTTCCTGCTGGGCAAGTGGATTGCGGACGCCCGCAAATGCGGCGTCACCAAAGCGGAGAAAGACCTGTACGAACGCAATGCACGCTGGCTCGTGACCGTATGGGGGCCGTACGATAAGGACGCGATGTTGTTTGATTACAGCAGCCGGCAGTGGGCGGGCCTGTTGAAATACTACTACCGCAAACGCTGGGCGGATTTCTTTGCCTTCCTGGATGCGGAGCTGCAAAAGCCTGTGGGCAGGTATGTGGAAACGGACAGCATCAACAACCGGTTTAAACGGCCTGCCAATGAGGCCAATGACTTCTACCGGCGGATGTCCGGATGGGAATATGCCTGGTGCGAAGAGCAGGATGGCAGTAAATATAACAGTACGCCTGTGGGCGACAGCTATACCATCGCTAAGCGCTTGTATGAAAAATGGCAGCCGGTAGCCATCAGCGTTTATCAGTAGGAGGATGGCGGGAGGGCGGCAGCGCTCTCCCGGCATTTTCCGGGCTTTGGTATGGCGGGGCCGCGGCGCTATGGCGGCGCGGCATTTTTTTTTCTCCCCCCAACAAGAAAAGGAAGGGCGGAATATTTTGACGGCAAATGAATATATAAATAATTGTAAATAAGACTACTGCTTTACGCCCCGTGAGATTAACCCTTTTATTTTTTAAACTTTTATTTGGATATAAAATATTTTATTATTTTTATCGTATAACCTAATACGATAGTATAAGCTTATTGAGAGATCGAAGTGATAACCAAAATCTGAATTAAGTTTAAGCGCACGTAAAACTGCTTTTTTACTGGAATAAAAATTCATTAACTGCTTGTAAATGCTTAGAGGAAATGGTCCTAATGCCATATTGTGTCCGTGTGTGACTATTCATCTACAATGCTAAACCGATTTATTGACCTGAAAATACTTTGTAGCATCATACCAGGAATGGTATAACAACTTTTATTCATTCAACCAAAATCTGAACTTCATGAGGAAACTATTACTCGTGGTGGCCAGCATGCTATTACTAGCATTATCTGTAATGGCCCAGCAGCAGCGTACAATTTCAGGACGTGTCACCGATGAAACCGGGGGCGTGCTGGCTGGCGTAACCATCAGTTATCCCGGTGGTAAAACGGGAACGGTTACCAATGCCCAGGGGGATTTTACGCTGACCGTACCTGCGGCTACCAAACAACTCCGACTATCTATTGTAGGTTATGAAACTAAGCTCGTACCCATTACGGGCGATCATCTCGGCGCTGTTACACTGGCGCTGGACAGCAAATCAATTTCTGAAGTGGTGGTAGTGGGTTATGGTACCCAACGCCGGCAGGAAGTGACGGGTAACATCTCCTCCATCAAAGGCGGCGCGGTAGCGCAACTGCCTATCCAGAGCTTCGAAGCCGGTATCGGCGGCCGCGCTACAGGCGTGCAGATCACCGTGCCGAACGGGGTGGTAAACAACCCGCCGGTATTTCGTATCAGGGGTGTGAACTCCCTGTCGTTAAGCGCTTACCCGCTGATCATTATTGACGGTGTGCCCACTTTCACCGGCGACGTAGGCAGCACCAACGCGCCGCTGAACCCGCTCGCGAGCGTGAACCCCAGCGATATTGCCTCCATTGAAATCGCAAAAGACGCGGCAGCTACGGCCATCTATGGTAGTCGCGCTGCAAACGGCGTGGTATTCATCACCACCAAAAAAGGAAAAGCCGGCAAAGCCAGGTTTTCCTATGATGGTTGGGTGGGATGGACCAAACCAATCCGCCTGCCGAAGCTGTTGAATGCGCAGCAATACCTGGAAATCAAAAATGAGGGTATCAAGAACCGCAACCCCAGCGCTACCAATTTATATGTGCCTAATACAGACGCCAACGGCAATATGGTGGATATGAACTGGTACGATGTGGTGTACCGGCAGAACGCAATGTCGCAAAGCCATAGCTTCAACGCTTCCGGCGCTTCCGACGCTACGTCCTATTACTTCTCCGGCGGCTATACGAAACAGGAAGGTATTTTGAAGCGCAATGATTTTATCCGCAAGAACCTCCTCTTTAACCTGGATCAGAAGTTAGGAAAGATCTTACAGGTAGGCACCAAACTTTCCTACAGCAATGAGAACAGTCTTATCTCCGGTTCCTCCGGCTCCCTGGAAGGCGAGGCGTTCAACTCCGGCGGTCTGGCAAGGTTAGCATTCCTGACGGCTCCTATTACGCCGGCTTATAACAACGACGGTACCTACAACGTAGTGGACGCCAATATCGGCGGCGGTAAAAATACCCTCACCACTGGTATTTACAATCCGCAGGTGCTGCTGGACCTGGATCATTCCAATACGGAATCCAACCACGTTCAAGCCACTGCCTATGCGCAACTCAAGCCTTTTGAATGGCTGACGCTCAAAACCGTGTACGGCATCGATTATATGTTCCTGAACAACGACGTGTACCGGAATAATATCAACGGCGACGGCTGGTCTACCAAAGGCTCCTCTATCAGCACCTATACGCAGCTGAAAAGATGGGTATGGACCAATACCGCGCAGCTGGAAAAAAGCTTCGGCAGCCATAACTTCAACCTGCTGGGCGGCGTGGAGCAACAGCGCGATACCCGTGAGCGTTATGGCCTGGAAAGACAATTCCAGTCTGATAACATTTTCAACACCACTCAGGGCGGCTGGCTGATCGACCTTTCTTCCGGATTGCAACGCAGGGAGAACTACCTGCTCTCCGCCTTCACCCGTTTGAACTATAACTATAAGGAAAAATATTTCCTGAGCGGCAACCTCCGTCAGGATCAATATTCCGCGCTGGCGCCCGGCCATAAGAAAGGTACTTTCTACGGCTTCAGCGGCGGCTGGGAAGTAGCGAAAGAGAAATTCTGGAGCGATGGCGCACTGGGCGACGTCTTCAGCAACTTCAAGGTGAGAGCGAGCTATGGTAAAGTAGGTAACATGGCAGGTTTAGGCGATTTCGACTTTATGTACCTCTATCGCCCGCTGCTGTATGGCGGTAATACCGCCATGTACTTTAACCAGTCCGGTAACAACCAGCTGGGTTGGGAAGAAAGTAAGAAAACAGATGTGGGTATCAACTTCGGTATCCTGAAAGACCGCATCAATTTTGAAGTAGCATACTACTATAACAACATCGATGGGTTGATCCTCTACCTGTCCCATCCGCCATCTTCAGGGCTGCCATCTACCGTTCCGGCCAACGTGGGCTCTATGTTCAACAAAGGGATAGAAGCCTCTGTAAACGCCACTGTGCTGGATATCAAAGGATTTAGCTGGAATACCAATTTTAACTTCAGCTATAACAAAAACCAGATCACTGCCCTGGCGGACGGGTTAACGGAGCTTCCGTTTACCACCAGCTCCCTGGAACAAACTTCCATTAATAAGGTAGGCTACCCGGTAGGTATGATTTACTGCGTGCCTGCGGGCGGCGTGGACCCTGCCACCGGTATGCGTATCCTGTATAATCCGCAGGGCGAGGCAGAGATATATAACCCCATTACGGGCGCTTACACCTACCTGGATGGTAAACCTGCTCAAACGCTCGGTACCAAAACGGCGCAGCCTTATGCCAACACCAATCCGAAATTCCTCGGCGGTTGGGATAATACCTTCCGGTATAAAGGTTTTGAGCTGAATGTATTGCTGACCTACCAGGCTGGATTCTCCGTGTATTACGGTTCCAATGCGGGTCTGAGGGACCAGCGTTACTGGAACAACAGCACCGATGTGCTGAGAAGGTGGCAGAAGCCCGGCGACGTTACGGATATTCCGCGCCTGATCAACGGCGACAACGTGTCTAACGGTAGCGCCTATGCGATTTCAGCAAACGTGTTTAAAGGCGATTTCATCAAACTGAGAAATGTTGGCTTAAGTTATAACCTCCCGTCAGATGTGGTGAAGCTGGCGCATCTCTCCGGTGTGAGAGTATATGCGCAGGCGCAGAACCTGGCCATCTGGACGAAGTATCCGGGTCCGGATCCGGAAGTATCCTCCAATGGTAACAACGCTTCCGGTCAGGGTATTGACCGCAACACACTGGCAAACGGACGTACCGTTACGGTAGGTTTAAATGTTAATTTCTAAACAGCATGAAGATGAAAAAAATCAGCGTATATACATTACTGTTAGCTACCGTACTGGCATCCTCCTGCCAGAAGGATAAGCTGGACCCGCGGCCGGCTTCGGACATGCCGGACTACATGGTATTTGAAACGAAGGAGCGCATCGCGAGCCAGTACAACGGTTTGTACACCGTGTTGAAACACGGCCGCTTCCTCGGTGGAAAATTCCAGATCGCCAATGAAGTGCGGGGAGAGGATTACCTGAATGAGCGCGCCAACAACGTGACGCTGCAAGCCACCTGGAAGCGCATTGTAGGTAACGAGGTGCAGGAAGTGAAGGAGATCTGGAGCCAGGGCTACCTTGCCATCAACAACGCCAACCTGTTTATTGACGGGATGGCGGCGAAAGGAAATTCAGTGGTAGGGGATTCGCTCGGTAAAATTTATGTGGCGGAAGCCAAGTTTGTACGCGCAATTTCCTATTTCAGCCTGCTGCAGCTGTTTGCCCGCCCTTACTGGGATGGCAATGGCAGCAAACCGGGGCTGATCCTGTACACGGAAGGACATAAGGACAAGGGGAATTATTCCAAAGCCAGGAGCACCACGGCCGAAACCTATGCGCAGATCCTCAAGGACCTGAACGAAGCGGAAGCCGCATTGCCGAAGGTAAATGCCGGCAGCACGGCAGCGGTGACTCACGCCAACTACTATACGGTGGTGGCATTGAAGATGCGGGTGTACCTGCACATGGGGCAGTATGATAAAGTGGTGGCGGAAGGGGCCAAGCTGGTGAGTGCGGCAGCGCCGTTTACTTCCCCTGGCGGCCATGCCCTGGTGCCGGAGATAGCGAAGGTATTCCAGTTGCCTTACACGACTTCAGAGTCTATATTTTCCCTGCCATTTACCAGTACCGTGGGCGATTACCCTGGTACGCAGACGCAGCTGGGTTATTACTTTACCCCGAAAGCGCCGCCATTGCAGGGTAACGGTGAGTACTCCCTGTTGCCTACCGGAATTATTTCCGACAAGGGCTGGAAGGACGGGGATGCCCGCCGTAAGTTGCTGACAGCAGTAGGCAGCAAGTATTACATGACTAAATACGCTGTTCCGAGTCCGTTTACGGATTGGGCGCCGATCATCCGTTATGCGGAGGTGCTGCTCAACCTGGCGGAAGCGAAGGCCAGGCTGAATACCGGCGTGGATGCCGGGGCGCTGGAGCTGCTGAATGCGGTAAGGCACCGTTCAGATCCTACGGTGACATTTACTGCCGCTACCCTTACTACGCAGCAGGCGTTGATAGATGCGATTCTTAACGAAAAACATATTGAATTACTGGGAGAAGGTTTCAGGAGTATGGAAGTAACGCGGACGGGCGCCACCTTTGCCGCCCGGGCTACTTATGTAGCGGTGCCGCCTACCTCTTCCGCCTACATCTGGCCGATATCATCCGACGAGCTGGTGTACAACAAGCTTTGTGTGGATAACCAGTAAAGTTTTTGTTTCCTCTTTGTAGCGGCGCGGCATTTTCCAATGCTGGTCTTATTCATAAGCAATAATGGAGTCCCTCCCTTCCCAAGGGGGGGACATTCCGTTTTAGGGGGTAATGGTTTTTGTGCAAGGGGGACATGCGGGGCCTTGTGTTTGGCAGCAGGCTTGCAAGCGTTATGGTTATTACACGCCGGCAGGCCCTTGCTTCATGCAATGCTTACACGCTCTGTAACCCGCCTGCCTGGCTTCCGCTTCATCCCTGAAAAATACCCGGTTTTCCGTTTTCATGCGTTTGCCCGAGCTGCATTGCAGGCTACCGTATATTTTCAGTTTTTTATTGCCGCCGAGGGTGATGGCGCCTGACTGTATAAGCAGCAGGAGTTGTTTGCTGCGCTTATAAGGGGTATTGCCCAGTTGTTGGTGGTGTATCATATGTCTTTTTCCGGGGAGATATTAGCGGCCTCCCAGCCCAGTATCGCGTGTTTGCGGGTAGCGCCCCAGTGGTAGCTGCCGGTTTCCCCGTTGGCTCTGATAACGCGGTGGCATGGTATGAGAAATGCCACCGGGTTGCTGCCAATGGCGGTGCCAACGGCCCGGGAGGCGTTAGGATGATTGATTTGCTGCGCAATGTCCGAATAGGTGCTTACCTGTCCCAGCGGGATGTGCAGGAGGGCGTCCCATACTTTGAGCTGGAAGGGCGTGCCTTTGAGGTGCAGCTTGATGTCGGATAAGCTGTTCCAGTCGTGCGTGAAAATATAGAGCGCATGTTGCTGTATCATATCCGTCATTTGCCGGAAGGTGGCTGCCGGAAAGGTTTGTACGAGTCCGGCAAAGCCGGCGCTTTCATCTTCCGCAAAGGCCATATAGCAAATGCCTTTACTGGTGCTGGCCACGATCACGTTGCCAAACGGGCTTTCTGCAAAGCTGTAGTTGATTTGTAATGCCTTGCCGCCGTTCTTGTATTCCCCCGGGGTCATGCCTTCGATGTTGATGAAAAGGTCGTGCAGCCTGCCAGTGCCGGAGAGGCCTGTTTCAAATGCCGTATCCAGGAGGGTGGCTTTCTGCTGTTTGAGCAGGGTTTTGGCATAGTCCAGCGTGAGGAACTGCAGGAATTTTTTCGGGGATACGCCTGCCCATTCCGCGAAAACCCTTTGGAAATGATAGGGGCTGAGGTGTGCGGCAGCTGCTATTTCCCGGAGGTCCGGCTGTTCCTTGAAATGTGTTTTGATGTATTCGATGGCGAGTGCCACTTTATCATAATTGTCCATAGCATTCACTTTTAACACAAAGGTAGGGTGGGTGTTGCTGCCGGTAAACCCGATAATTGCGCAGTTTATCTATTCAATATTTTGCGATATGAGTTTTTTTTGTAGATTTCCAAATATAAAGGAAGCTATTTAATCATAAAATTTCATGGTCATGAAAATCAAAAAGAGCATGGCTTTATTAGCCGCTGCCTTTGTGACTGCCGGGGCGCTTTGCTCCCTGTCGCTGCCACAGGAACCGGAGAAGCCCAAGAACCTGAAGGTTCTACCAAAAAACATCAGTCATGAAGAGCTGATTGTTGTAATGCGCAACTTCAACAATGCCCTGGGTGTAAAGTGTGGTTTCTGCCATGCCCCTTCCAAAGATGATCCCAAGCACATGGATTTCGCCAGTGACGAAAATCCGCATAAGGGAGTAGCACGCGATATGATGCGTATGACCAACCGTATTAACAAGAAATTTTTCAAAGGCTCCGAGCCGATGACAGTGACCTGTTATACCTGTCACCATGGCAACGAAGAGCCGCAGAGCAAGCCTGCCGACAGCAAAGGCCCTCAGGCGCCGCCGTCAGGGAAGTAACACTATTTGAGGCCCCCCTGCCAGGGGGCCTTACTTTTAACACTGATGAATGATTGAAATCTCGTATCTTTGCATCTGTCTTTTGAGATAATAGCATACAACCTGAAAAACTTGCTCTCCTCATTGGTCATCTGTACAGGGAAATAATCCTGTAACGTATTCATAACAGACCAGATAAACTTTCACATTTTTTGTAATAGCTAATCCGGTCACCCCCGACGCACATCCCGGGTTAAATTATTAAACATGCAATTTGATCAACTAGGGCTTATTGAACCCATTTTGAAAGCCGTAAAAGCCGAAGGCTATACGACCCCAACCCCGATACAGGAACAATCCATTCCTATTGTATTAACCGGAAAAGATCTGCTGGGTTGCGCCCAGACCGGCACCGGTAAAACAGCAGCTTTTGCAATTCCTATTTTGCAGCGACTGTACAATGAAAAATGGTCATCCCAGGGGTATAAGCATATCCGCGCACTCATCCTGACGCCTACACGCGAACTGGCTTCCCAGATAGGGGACAGCTTTACCGCTTATGGCAAGCATACGGGCCTGAAGCACGACGTAATTTTTGGCGGCGTACCGCAGCATAAACAGGTGATTTCCCTGCGTAGCGGTACGGATATCCTGATTGCGACGCCGGGCCGGCTGCTGGACTTAATGAACCAGGGTATCATCTACCTGAACTACCTGGAGGTATTTGTGCTGGATGAAGCGGACCGCATGCTGGACATGGGTTTTATCAACGATATCAAAAAAATCATCAAGGAACTGCCTGCGGAAAGGCAAACTTTGTTCTTTTCCGCCACCATGCCGCCTAAAATTGCGCAGCTGGCAGGCTCCTTACTCTATAAACCGGAAAAGGTAACGGTAACGCCTGTATCTTCCACTGCCGAAAGGGTGGAGCAGGGTGTTTATTACATCCGTAAGAAGGATAAACAGGCTTTGCTGGAACTGATCCTGAAGAATAAAGATATTGACCGCACCATCGTGTTTACGCAAACCAAGCATGGGGCGGACAGGATTGCGAAGAACCTGAAGCGCCGGGGGATTACCGCCGATGCGCTGCACGGGGATAAGTCGCAGTCGTCCCGCGAGCTGGCGCTGGCCAACTTCAAAAGCGGCCGTATGCGCGTGCTGGTAGCAACGGATATTGCGGCCAGGGGGATTGATGTGGATGCGCTGGAACATGTGATCAACTACGACCTGCCGAATGTGGCGGAAACCTATGTACACCGTATCGGGCGTACAGGCAGGGCCGGCGCTTCCGGTATTGCCCTCTCTTTCTGTGACCAGGAGGAAAGAGCTTACCTGAAGAGCATTCACCGTCTTACCAAACAGGAAATAACCGTTTTACGCCATCCTTTCGAGGAAGCGGCTAATACCGAGGTTAGGAATGCGACGCCGGATGCCCCGCGTGCAGAACCGCGCAGGCCGAAGCCGAGGAATATGCACAAGAAGCGTTATCAGAATGATAAGCGGGATAAGAAGAAAATTGATTTTTAAGGAGGTGATGTGCCGGTAGCTTTGTGTAAAAAGTGCGGGTATATTCACTGGATTGAGTTATAAAAGACGACGCCTTATGGGGGGCGTCTTTTTTTATGCCTGGATGGTGATATGCGGAGGGGCATGGAGGGGATGGTCACCGGGGGCGCCGGTGTTATTTTTTATGGGATTGCCTAGTATATCTATCCTTAGCTCGCCATTTGCGTAGACCTTCTTATAATCATCGATGACCGGATCACCGTATTGCGTTCCCAGTTCCTGTTTTTCCTTTTTTCCAGCATATTAAAAAGCACGGTGGCCGCGCTTTTGCCCATATCGTGCGCGGGCTGTATAATGGTGGTGAGCGCAGGATTCAGCAGGCTCGCCGTTTCCAGGTTGGAGAAGCTGAGTATTTTCACATCGGCTGGAATGGCCAGCCCCAAAGCAGCGCAGGCATGATAGCTGGTGATGGCCAGTTTTTCCACGGAGGCGAAAATACCATCCGGTTTTTCATTGGCCAGCATGTTGGTAATCAGCTCCTGGTTGCGCTCCGGGTCCGTGCCGCAAGGCAGCAACAGGGATTCCACCTGACCCTGCCGGTCGGCTATCGCCTGCTGAAATCCCTGCATACGTTTGCAGTCGATCGAGAGGTGCGGGGAGATAGACAGGTAAGCGATCTTTTTGCAACCCACGTCCATCAGGTGGCGGGTAGCGAGCACGCTGCTGTCAAAATCGTCCGTCGTAACGGTAGGCGCGTCCAGATCGGCGCAGATGCGGTCAAAGAACACGATGGGGATGCCCTGTTCACGGATGGGATGCAGGTGTTGGTGATTGCTGCCGTTGCCCGCCATGGACATGAGAATACCGTCGACTCTGCCGCTCAGTAAATGCTGTATCACTTCCGCTTCCTTCTGCGGATTTTCGTGGGTAAAATAGATTAAAACATGGTAGTTCTTTTCCTGGGCTACGGACTCTATACCGTTGATGACGTGGGAAAAGAAGTTATTGGAAATTTCGGGAATAATCACTGCAATAGTTTTGCTCCGTTGACGGCGCAAGCTGCTGGCATAGTGATTTGGCTGGTAATTAAGCTGCCGGGCCAATGCATGGACCTTCTCTTTTGTTGCTGCACTGATCTCATAGCTATCCATCAGCGCTCTTGATACTGTGGATATTGCAAGGTTTAGTTCCCTGGCAAGCATTTTAATGGTGATTGCACTCATAAGACTTTACCGCTTTTTCATACTCAGTGGACCTGATACTAATTTAGCGCAATTTGATATTTTATGCAAACGTTTCCGTAAAATTTTTCAGGAGTCCACCGAATTGCTGCTACATTTATCCCGACTGGTACTAACCAACTATATATAATAGCCTTTCAAT
The DNA here is from genome assembly GCA_001870995.2 of Chitinophaga sp. CB10. Taxonomy (GTDB): domain Bacteria; phylum Bacteroidota; class Bacteroidia; order Chitinophagales; family Chitinophagaceae; genus Chitinophaga. Next base: position 62,298 of record MLAV02000002.1, on the reverse strand, counting down.
AAAAATTACACGTAAAAAGCTGCGCTATGTTCTCGCGTAAATTCCTTTTAATCGTTATGATGCTGTTTGGTGTACTCGCTACTTCAGCCCAAACAAAAAAGCTCACAGGAAAAGTCACAGGGGTAGATAACAGTCCCCTGCCCGGCGTAACCATACAGGTTGCCGGAACAAAAGTAGCCACGGTAACTTCAGGCGATGGTACATTCACCTTAAACATTCCGGCAGGCGTAAAACCGGTGCTGCAATTGTCCTCCATCGGGTATGAACCCTTGCAGTACACCGCCGCCTCCGACAATGTGACCATCGTGCTGAAAGAAGCCGTAAAATCCCTCACCGATGTGGTGGTAATCGGTTACGGTACGGCCAAGCGTAAAGACCTCACCGGCGCTATCAGCTCCGTGCCGATCGCCAATACGGACAAGTCGCCGGTGTTTGGTACCAGCCAGCTGTTACAGGGCCAGGTAAGCGGCGTACAGGTAACGCAAACCAACGCCCAGCCCGGCGCCTCCTTTTCCGTGCGGGTACGCGGTACCAACTCCATCACTGCCGGCAGCGATCCGCTGTACGTGATCGATGGTTATGCCGGCGCTGATTTCTCCACCATCAACCCGTCTGATATCGCCAGCATAGACGTGCTGAAGGACGTTTCCGCTACCGCTATCTATGGTAGCCGCGGCGCAAACGGGGTGGTGATTATTACCACCAAACAGGGTTCGGCAGGCAGGAACACCGTTTCGGTGGACTTCTACCGGGGCATGCAGGAAGTATCCAGGATGTTGAAAATGATGGATGCCACCCAGTTTGGGAATTACCTGAATACGGTGATGGCCTACCAGGGCAAACCTCCTGTGTACACGCAGGCCGGACTGGATACGCTTGGCAAAGGCACCAACTGGCTGGACGAAATTATCCGTACCGCGCCTATTACCAATGCGAACGTTTCTCTCTCCGGAGGAAGCGAAGGCACCCGGTATTTCCTTGGCGCGAGCTATTTTGACCAGGAAGGTATCATTATCAACTCCGGCTATAAAAGAGGAACCGTACGGTTTAACCTCACCCGCGACATCAGCAAAAAAGTACGGGTAGGCATTAACTCTTCCTTATCCTACAATACCCAGGGCCTGGCAGCTATCAACTCCAATGGCGGTTCTGTTGGCGGCACGCTGCTGGACGCGATGCGCATCAGCCCTATCGGCCCGGTGTATAACCCCGATGGCAGTTATACTTTCGTTGGCGCCAATGCCGACCTCCTCTCCCAGATCGGCAACCCGGTGGCCAACGCCATGCTGAATACCGACAAGCAGAAGGAGATCCGGACCTTCGCCAATATTTTCGGCGAATGGCAGATTATCGAAGGTCTGAAACTGCGGTCCACTTTAGGGGGCGAGTACAGGAGCACCCGGGAAGACATCTTCCATCCTACCACTACCTACTGGGGCGCGCAGGATAAAGGGCTGGCTTCTATCGAAAACCGCATTGCCTATAACTATCTCACGGAGCATACCCTCACTTACGATAAGACCATCAATAAAAATAACGCCCTCACCGTACTGGCAGGTTATACCTATCAGCGCTGGCGCAGTGAAGGTTCTACCAATACCATCAATAACCTGACAACGAATAAATACGGCACCAGCAATATGAGCGTGGGTACAGCCGTACCGGTAAGGGTATCGCCTGCTGAAAATGCGATTGAATCCTACCTGGGAAGAATCAACTACCGCCTCATGGATAAGTATCTCTTTACCGTGAGTATGCGTGCGGATGGTACTTCCAAGTTTGGCCCGAATAAAAAATGGGGCTACTACCCATCCGGCGCTTTTGCCTGGAGGGTATCTGATGAGGCGTTCCTGAAGAATGTAAAACAGATCAGCGACCTGAAGGCGCGCGTCAGCTATGGTACCGTAGGTAACCAGAGCATTGATCCTTACCTCTCCCTGCAGCAGTACACCACCAATTCCTATATCCTCAGCCAGGGCCGCGTGGTAGGCACTTCCGCCAATAACCTCGGCAATGCCGACCTGGGATGGGAAAGCACCAGCGCTTTTGACTTCGGTTTTGACCTGGGGCTGTGGAACAACCGGCTGACCCTCACGGCTGACTATTATAACAAACAAACATCCGACCTCCTGTTTAGCAGGGCTATTCCCAGCACGTCCGGTTTTACCACCGTTATGGCCAATATCGGTAAGGTGGAGAACGTGGGATACGAACTGGGTATCAACGGCGTGATTATAGAAACGCCAAAATTCAACTGGACCAGCTCTTTCAACATTGCCACCAACCGCAACAGGATTAAGAGCCTGGGCGGCCAGGATAACATCCCGCAGGGTAACGTCAGCTCCTCCGTATTTCCCGGCGGGCAGAACTCCGGTATCCTGAAAGTGGGAGAGTCCATCGGTTCCTTCTATGGCTACCAGTTTGGCGGTATCTGGCAATCCGACGATCAGATCAAAGCCAGCGGTACCAAGCAAACCGTAAAACCCGGCGATCCGATTTATGTCGATCAGAACGGCGATGGCGTACTTTCAGCGGATAAAGACAGGGTGATCATCGGTCATGCGCTCCCTAAATTCACCTACGGTTTTACCACCAACCTGAAATATGGTCCGTGGGCGCTCAGCATTTTCCTGCAGGGCGTACAGGGCCAGGATATCCTGAATGTGAGCCGTATTGAAATGGAAAACGGGGCGGTGTTCAGCAATAAGTTTGCCTATGTGGCTACGGACAGCTGGCATGGGGAAGGCACCAGCAACACGCTGCCAGCCATCGGAAGCGGTTTGAGAAGAAGTTCCAACGTAACCAGCGATATCGTAGAAGACGGCAGTTTCCTCCGCATTAAAACAGTTACGCTCTCTTACCAGTTGCCGCTGCCTAAAATAACCAGGGATGTGTTTAAGTCGGCCAGCATTTACGCTACCGTGCAAAACCTCTACACCTTTACCAACTACTCAGGTTTTGATCCGGAGGTGAATACTTACGCCAATTCCTTTGGTAACTATACTTCTCTCAATATTGATTACAACCCTTATCCCAACATCAGGACCTACCTGGTAGGTGTTAAGTTCGGATTCTAAACATTGTATTCACAGAGAAAATTATTTAAAAATGAAAAGACAAATTTCCATCATATTACTGGCAGCCGCCGCAATGTTTGGTTCGTGCAAAAAAGGGCTGGACGAGGTGCCGGAAGGTTTCCTGACTAAGGACAATGCTTTTACAGACGCCAGCGACGCACAGTCGGCCGTAAACGGCTTGCTCAGCGCATTGCAACCGCAGGCTTATTACCAGCGTACTATCTATATCATCACGGAATGCTCCGGCGATGCGTTACAACCGATCGCCGGCCAGACGCCGGAACGGCTGGAGATGTTCAACATCACCTATAACGCCGGCAACGTGGAGATCAGGAACTGGTGGCAAAACAGCTACAAGCTGATTTCCCGCGCCAACGATATCATTGCCTATGTGCCGGGTATCGACATGGATGAAACGCAGAAGAAGAACCTCCTCGGTAACGCCTATTTCCTCCGTGGTATGGCTTATTTTGACCTGGTAAGGAGTTTCGGGGATGTGCCGCTGATGCTCAAACCTGTTACCTCTATCAATGATCCGAATATGTATCCTGCACGCACTGACGGCGGGCTGGTGTACAAACAGGTGATTGAAGACCTGAAGTACGCGGAAGCCAACTGCTTTCCCGAAAATAAAATTACCCTGAAGGGCATGGTATCCTCCGGCGCTGCATCCGCCATGCTGGCAAGGGTGTACCTGCAACGCAACAGCACGCAGTGGAAGGAAGCTACTGATAACCAGAATGCGCTGGATGCCTGTAACCGGGTGATCAACTCAGGTGTTTATAAACTGTTGGATAATTACGCGGATGTTTTTGATTGTGATAAGGAGAATGGGCCGGAGCATATTTTTAGCGTACAGTTTGGTACCAACGGTTCCGGTACTACGCAGAATATCATCGTGCGGATGTTTTCCCCTGCGGGTCTTGGCGGTTCCGGTTCCTTCCTGACTACGCCGCAGTTTTTCCAGAAAGCTTACTTCTCTGCCGCAGATACACGTAAAGCCTGGAACCTCTCAGATTTTGACGGCACCAAAAAAGTAGATCCGTTTATTTACAAATACCGGGATGCCCAATGGGCGAAAAACAGTAACAACGCCCGCAACAACTGGTTGATCCTGCGCTACGCCGATGTGCTGATGATGCAGTCGGAAGCGATGAATAACCTGAACCCCGCGGACCCTGCCAAGTTCAACGGCCTCAATGCCGTGAGGAAACGCGCAGGACTTACTGCGCCGGAGTTTCAGCTGAATTTGACCAACACGCCGAATGCGCAGGCATTTATCGATACGCTGGTCAACGACCGTTCCCGCGAACTGTGTGTGGAAGGGCATCGCCGCTGGGACCTGCTTCGTTTGGGCAAGTACAAGGAGGTGCAGCAGTCCCTCGGTCATAAGGTGGAAGATTACCAGTTACTCCTGCCGTTGCCGCAAACAGAACTGGATGCCAACACGGCATTGAAGCAAAATCCACAGTATAATTAATAGTAAAAGATTTCATTTTTACCGGGGCCGCAACTTGTTGCGGCCTTTTTTTTGTGGTGAACTCTCCTTTTCCTTCTCAAAAAATGACAATTGAAATATTATACACATCATATTATTCCATAAATAGCAGCTTTGTAAATGTGTTATTCCTTAATTTGAGCGACCATTTATCTGCTATCACGATAAGATTACGGGGTTGCCTGAGAAATCCTGTAGCGCACAACGATATTGTATTTTTTATTTTTTGATTTTGACCCTTTTATTGAGATGGATACCCGAGCCAACAAATTAAGTGAGCTAATACGCAGACGCCCCGCGATGTTTGTCGGAAACCTGCATTTTACAGGTTTTGCGAATATGCTGGAATTCGTATTGGAAGAAATGTTAACTGAGATTACGCCTGAAACCACTATTGAGATTGAATTCCTGGAAACCCGGGCCATCCGGATGAATGCTAAAAAAGTAGCGACTGCCGGGTTAATTAACTGCATTTATCACCTGGATCAGCCGGATATGCAGCAGACCAGTTCCCTGCCGGTAGCCATATTGGTGGCGCTGTGCCTGCATACGGAAATGGAGATCCATCACCAGGCGGATGTGATCACGCTCGACGGCCGGCAGGGGGAGTTCGTGTTGAACGTAAAACCTGGCGGGCAATTGCAGGGGCAGGTGATGATCGAGTTCACCCCCGATCCGCTTATTTTCCCGGATTTTACCCCTGATTACGAACAAACGGCGGCGCTGCTGCAAAAATATGCCTATCTCTATCCCGGCCTGAAAGTGATTGCTGCGGACCACCGGGAAGATCATCGCCGCAATGTATTCTGTTATCCGCAGGGTATCAGCCGGCTGCTGGATACGGCGATTGCCCAGCATCCGCATGCGAGCCCGTTCTTCCGGCTCGACCTGAAGGCGGCCATACGGGATTATGCCTACCAGGTGAGCTTTTGCTATCAACCCCTGTGGTTAACCACTTCGTATGTACGTTCTTTCGCCAATCACTACGAGTTGTTCCTCGGCGGATCGCTGATAGAAGGGGTGCAGGATGGGATTATTATGGCGATTAAGGAAGCGGCCAGGATCACCAAAACAAAGATCCGTATCAGCAAAAAGAAGCTCCTGGAAAGCATGATCCTTATTGCGGCCGTACGGGGGAAGGGATTGGAATTTGTGGGGCCTGGAAAGTGGCGGTTGGAGGCAGGTACGGTAAAGAATGATATTAAGAAATTCGTCTTTGCCGAGGTGGCGAGGTATCTCGCTATTAACCCGGATGAGCGTAACCGGGTGATATTGAATTTTGCTTATGAGTTTGAATAGAAAAACCGGGTTTACCCTGCTGTAGCAGAGAACCCGGTCAGCAATATTTCATTTCGTTTTTTATTCGAGGATACCGGCAGGTATTTTGCCATCGATTTCACCGAAGGATAATCCCAGGAGTTTTGCTACTACGGGCGCTACGTCCATCACATTCATCTCTCTTACTGTTACACCTTTTTTCAGGCCGGGGCCGAAGGCCACGAATCCTGTTTGAATTTCCCTGAAGTCAGGATAATACCCATGTGCGCCGCCTTTACCGGCTTTCACCAGTTCGCCTTTAGCCGTACCGGAGATGTTCACCCCGTCGCTGGCTGCGAGTGCAAGGGCTGCATTCGGATCTGCGCCTACCTGTGCCAGTTGTTTTTGATCGATGATTTTAAACAGTGCCTGTTGGTTAGCCGGCAAAGCTTTGAGCAGGGCGATTACTTGTTGCAGGGTGGCGGCGTCGTTTTTATCTTTCAGATGCAGGAAGGCAGCGCCGCCGCTGGTGTGGAACTGCGCTTTCCAGTCGCCGGTAGAGGGGTTATTCATCAGTCCATTTTTCGCCAGCAGGATATTGGGCGAAAACACCTGTTTCACGTTTACGAAGCCATGATCGCCGGTGACGATGATGACGGTGCTATCGTATATGCCTGCCCGTTTGAGGGATTCGATGACGGTGCCCAGCGCTCTGTCGGCCCCGGCTACGGCTTTACGCACCAGCAGCCCGTCGCGGCCTTCCTCGTGTTCATAATGATCAGCGCAGGGGAGGTGCAGGGTGGTGAACGCCGGCTTATACGTCCGGATGAGGTAAGCGCCGATGCGGGCAACGTTTTCGTCCATGATCAGCTCCCCGTTTTCCATGGTGATGTCGGCAGCGGCGAGGGCGCCGGTGGCGTTGTCCTGCACTTCTTTCCAGAGGCCGGCCGGCGTACAGGCGGCCGCTGTCACCTCGCGGCGGTCTTTACTTTTCCCGGTGGGCCAGATGTCCGGCAGGTTATAATCTACCGGCGCTCCAACGGTTACCGGCCAGATAACGTTGGCGGAAGTTTTACCGGCTTTGCGCACCAGGTCGTACAGGGTAGGCGTTTTAATGGCTTCGTAGTGCCAGTACCAGCGGCCGGTAGCGCCGGCAGGCTCGAACGGGGCATTGTAGTACACGCCGTGTTTGGCCGGTGCAACGCCGGTTATAATGGAAGTATGATCCGGGTAGGTAACACTGGGGAAGATACAATTTACGCCGTCGGCAGCCACGCCGTTCTCTTTCAGGTGGCGGAGGTTGAACATGCCCCAGGAGGCGTCTGTATAAAATTCAGGGCGGAAACCGTCGATGGTGATCAGCACCACATGCGATGCCTTTTGCGCGTAAGTACTAACGCCGGCGGCCAGCAGCGCGCCCAGCAGCAACATCTTCTTCATTTTTTTGGGCGCAAAGATACCGGGTAGCGAAAAGAACATATGTTAACTTATCATTAACCTACTGTAAACATTCTCCAAAAAAAGAAAAGCCTGATTATTACTTTTGTGCTTCTATTCAAAATAAAGGCGTCAGTGAATAAAAAATACTACATCATAGATTTCGACAGCACCTTTACCCAGGTGGAGGCGCTGGACGAACTGGCCCGCATTTCATTGCAGGACCACCCGGATCGCGAACTGATTTACAGGAAGATTGAAGACCTCACGAACCAGGCCATGGAAGGGAAGTTATCGTTCAGGGAAAGCCTGGCAGGAAGGGTGAAGCTCCTGGAAGCCAACAAAACGCACCTGAAGCAGCTCGTGAAACATTTGAAAACGCTGGTCTCTCCGTCTTTCGCAAGAAATAAAAACTTTTTTAAACACCATGCGGACGATGTGCTGATCGTATCAGGCGGGTTTAAAGAATTCATCACACCGGTAGTATTGCCTTATCATATCCGTAAAGAAAATATTTACGCCAATACCTTTGTTTTTGATGAAGCAGGAAAAATCATCGGCTACGATGAAGCCAACCCGCTGTCCTTCGAAGGCGGCAAAGTGAAGCTGCTGAAGGAGTTGCAGCTGCAGGGGGAAATTCACGGGATTGGGGACGGTTATTCCGATTTCCAGCTCAAGGAGTTTGGAATGATCAAAAAGTTCTACGCGTTTACAGAGAATATTTCCCGAAAATCGGTAGTAGAGAAGGCGGACCATGTGACGCCGAGCCTCGATGAATTCCTCTACATCAACAACCTGCCCGCTGCTATTTCTTATCCAAAAAACAGGATTCATTGCGTGGTAACTGCGCAGGTGCCGGAGCAGGTGATCAAACAGCTGAAGAAGGAAGGATATACGGTGAAGCAGGTGGAGAAGGCTGATGCAGAGAACGTAGCGAAGGCGCGCATCCTCGTTGCCGGCGGAAAGGAAAAGATCGGAGAAGAGGTACTCGAAGCCGCTTCCAAACTGAAGCTGATCGCCTATATGGGCAAGGCGTCCAAAGCGTTGCCGGTGGCCGCCTGCACGCAAAAAGGAGTGATCGTGTTTGACGATTTCAAGAAGCCGGCATCCGTACTGAAACGCATCACCGGTTTTATCAATAACGGGGATTCCTTCAAGAGCCTGAATTTCCCGAATATCCAGCTGCCGGCGGTATCCAACGTGCATCGCTGCATTCATATCCATAAGAATGTGCCCGGCGTAATGGCCAGCATCAACCAGGTGTTTGCCGATCACAAGATCAACATTGTATCGCAGTACCTGATGACCAACGATCATATCGGGTATGTGATAGCGGATATACGTTCGGATTATGATAAGGTGCTGCTGAAGGCTTTGAAGAAAGTGGACAATACAATCAGCTTCAGGGTGCTGTATTAAGATAAAAAAAAATGGAGACCAACGGTCTCCATTTTTATAGTTCCACAGGGTAGAATTGGTGGGCAGGATAGGATTCGAACCTATGAAGTCGTAGACAGCGGATTTACAGTCCGCCCCATTTGGCCACTCTGGAACCTGCCCTTATGAGAGAAAAAAAAGGAACGGACCTGATGTCCATTCCTTGAAAAAGTTTTGCGGACCAGACGGGACTCGAACCCGCGACCTCCGCCGTGACAGGGCGGCATTCTAACCAACTGAACTACTGATCCTCACTACTGGCGGCCTTTTGAGCCGTTTTTGTTCCCCGTTTGGGGTTGCAAATATAGCAACAATAATTTCATTCCACCAAAATTATTTTTAAAAAAAGAAAATAATTGCATTTTTACATTCGCAACCCGTTTTAAAACCTTACCTATGAATGCCGCGCTGGTCGTGATTTTGCTGCTCCTTGCCAATGTTGTCTTTTCCTTTAAGGGATTCCGGAATAAGTATTTCTTTCACAAATATCAATTTGTTGTGGAGAAGGTATTGCTGCAACGTCAGTACTGGCGCGTGATTACAGCAGGCTTTCTGCATGTGGGCTGGGGCCACCTGGTAGTGAATATGCTGTCGTTTTATTTTTTTGCTGCGGACCTGGTGTATGTCGTTCCAGCATGGCAGCTGTTTCTCATCTACTTTGCCAGCTTAACCGGCGGTCAGCTGTTCGCTTTGTTTATCCACCGCCATCACGGGGATTACAGCGCGGTAGGGGCCAGTGGCGCCGTGGCAGGCGTGGTGTTTGCGGCCATTGCCTATACGCCTGATATGTATGTGAATATACTCGGTATCCTGTCCTTACCGGGATGGTTATACGCTATCGGGTATATTTTTATTTCCATCTACGGCATCCGTTCGCAGTCGGATAATATCGGCCATGAAGCGCACCTGGCGGGCGCTGTCACAGGGCTGCTGGTGATGATAGCCTTACATCCGGCGATATTGCAGGTCCACTACCTGTACATTGCTGCGATACTGTTGCCCTGTATCTTTTTCATCTATATTGTACTTACCAGACCTTACATCCTCCTCATCCGCAACAACTTCTTCCGGCAACATCAACCATACCGCAGTATTGATGACCAGTACCGTATTGATAAAGCCCGGCGGGAGAAGCAGGTGGATGCCATCCTGGAGAAAATTCAGCGCAAGGGAATGATCAGCCTGACCAGCGAAGAGCGCAGGACATTGGAAGAATATTCCAATAAGCTCTAGGGGTAAGCGAAAATCCGTATTTTGCAGTAGCCCAAACGTTTAGAACATGGATCAGCTGCAAGAGAAATTACGGGTTTTCGTATGGCCGTACCTGATAGTCGCCATTTCCTACTTACTTATATACACGGCCTGCCACTGGCTGTTTTTCATCAGGTTTGAATTATTTGAGGTAGACCAGGATGTGCTGGAATACTGGGCGCCTATGGGTTTGGCCTGGATTCCTATCCTTATCTTTTTCAGGGAGCGTTTGTTGAAATTACAGCTGCGAAATCCTGAGAATAAGGTATTCCTGATCCAATTGTTTCTCTGGCTGGCCATGAGCGCGCCTACCGTACTGGCCCAGTCCTATATGACCGCTGCCACCGGCAGGCTGACCAGCCTGAAAGTGATATCAGACATTACGAAAGTACCCCCTGCGAAATATTATCATCTCACCCAATCCTATATAGACAAAGTAAATGCAGGGGTGGTAAATGATGCGGAAGTTGCCGGCAGAATGAATGCAGACTTTAAGATGTACCTGTATGTAGTGCTGCCTGTTTACGACCAACCTGCGGATACTGCCAGCCACCGGACCGTGGCCTGGTATGCGCTCAAATACAGCAAGACGATCAGCAACAAATTAAGCCCGGAAGAGAAGCAGCAGGAGTTCAGGCAGTTTGCAGGCGAAAGCCAGCGGCAGTTTGATCGCCTGGATGTGCACCACTTCAGCTACCTGGAAAAGGTGCCCAACGGCCAGGATAAAGAGGCATGGCTGGCCGCCATTGATGAAAACAAAGCGTTTGCGGGCAGCGGAAAAATATTGTTGCAACCCCGCTTTGGCGATTTTGCGCAGCATACTCCTTCCATTATCTGGACGGTACTGACTTTCCTGCTTGGGTTGATAGCCTGGGTGGCCATTGTCGTGTACACGAAAATAAAACCGGATGAAAGCGCTTATGGTAATGATTGGCATCGCCCGCGCCGGGGCGGCGGCGCAACTGATCCTGCGGAAGGCCGGACAAGGCCGGTACGCCCTTCCCAGCCTTCTTTCCTGAAGCCCCATAAAGGCTATTATATTACGCCGGCACTGATGTATATCAACATCGGGGTGTACCTGGCGATGGTGGCGGCCGGACTAGGCGCGATGGCCTTCCGGGCGGATGACCTCCTGCGCTGGGGCGCCAATTACAGGCCTTTCACCGTAAACGGGGAGTGGTGGCGCTTACTTACCAGCACCTTCCTGCATGGGGGCCTGGTACACATGGCTTCCAATATGTTTGGACTTGCGTTTGCCGGGGCTTTCCTGGAACCGCTCCTCGGCGGTAAACGCCTGCTTATAGCCTACCTGGTCTCCGGGATAGTAGCCAGCGCCGCCAGTATAGCCTGGCATCCGGATACGGTGAGTGTGGGTGCTTCCGGGGCTATCTTCGGCCTGTTCGGCATGTGCGTGGTATTCCTGGCAAAGGCCTATAAAAATGAATACGCCAAACGGCAGCTCTATAATATCCTCATCCTGATCGGGTATAACCTGCTGTGGGGCCTCAGCGGAGGGATTGATAACGCGGCGCATATCGGAGGGCTCGTCAGCGGCATGCTGGTAGGCCTGGTGCTGCACCCCGGCGCAAAGAAGAGGATACTGAAAATACAGCAGGGGATACCGCCTGACCAGGAAAATCTTGATTAATTACAAAAAATTCCCATATTTGAGGTCTGAAAAGCCTTATTTTGTAATAAACCAAACCTCCTATGAAAATTAAGTTGTCCATATTTATCCTGCTGATGGCAGCCGGCAGCGCTTATGCGCAAGCTCCCGCCTGCGATTGTGCTGCTGAATTTAAGTACATCAGGCAAAAAGTGGAAACCAATTATTCCGGATTCAACGATAAAGTAAAATTATACGGCAGTAAATCGTACGACAGCCTGGTGAACAGCCTGGAGCAGCTGGCTCCGGAAGCGGTAAGGCCTACCTACTGCCTGTTTCTTGTCAAACAATATATCGATTGGTTCCATGATGGTCACCTGATCCTGGACCGGCCTGCGGATAACAGCCGTCATGCGTTGCCGGCCATTGCGCGCGCCCGCGCAGCCCGCAAGGAAGTAGAGCCTGTGCCCCTCAGCGGCTGGACCATCACCCGCCTGAAGACCTCCACCGGCCCGGAAGGCATTTTCTGGAATGAAGAAGGTACTCTGCGCATTGCCGTTACGGAATCGAAAAATAAATTCAGGGATTACGTAGCGCAGGTATTGTTATCGAACGACAACAAGTGGCGCAAAGGGGATATTGTGATGGAGCTGAAGTACGATACGGTGAACTATGTGTTTAACGGTTTCGAATATACGGACATGGGACTGCTGAAAAACATCAGTCTTGTTACCAATAGTAATTCCTTTGGTAAATGGATCCGGGAAAGCGTGGGCAAGCCTGCTGCACAGCAAGCGGAGGCCGCACCGCCAGCCACCTTCGCTAAAAAGCTTTCCGATAAAACTTATTACCTGCGCATGGCATCTTTTGAGCAGGATCAGCTGCGTGCGATCGACAGTGTTATGAAAGCGCATCAGCAGGCCCTGGCCGCGCATCCCAACCTCATCATTGACGTGCGTGGCAACGGCGGCGGCAGCGATGCGGCATTTGCGCCGGTAAGCCCTTTACTGTACACGGATTCTATTCGTATAACCGGCGCCGATGTATGGGCGACGGAAGACAATATCAACAGCTGGAAAGAACTCCTGGATGCCAACATGCCGGCAGATACGAAGGCCGCCCTGCAAAAAGTAGTAGATACGATGAGCGCCAACAAAGGCAGGATGGTAGCCATTTCCAGGGATACCTGGAAAAAAGTGCCGGTGAATGAACCTACTCCCAAAAAAGTAGTGGTACTGATGGACGGCGGTTGCGCCAGCACTACGGAAGAATTTTTGCTGCAGGCGAAGCAAAGTAAGAAAACCACGCTGATGGGCGTGCCCAGCGCCGGGATTGCGGATTACGCTAATGTGCGGGTAGCGAAATTCAGGACGCTGCCATTTGTAGTGGGATATCCTACGAGCAGGAACCGGCGGATCGATAAGGGACAGGGCGTGGATAACACGGGCGTGAAGCCGGCCGTGGTACTGAAGGATTCGAAGGACTGGGTTGCCTATGCACAGCAGTACCTGGAATCAGCCAGCATAAAATAATGCAATTTGTTTCCTGAACGCATCAATATAAAAAAATCCGCCTTAGAGCGGATTTTTTGCTTTATAGGCATCCATTGCCAGCCGGCCATGGTGATCTGCAATCCTGGTAGTTTCCGGCAGGCGGTAGAGCCGCGCCATTTCCAGCACGATGGCTGTGGCGGTATCCAGCGATACCATATGCCCTACCGATACAAATACCGGGTTGATATTATCCTGCGTGCGTAAGGCGTTGCCAATCTGCTGCTGATCGTCTTCTGACAGCAGGGGCGATATGCTGCCCCTCCTTGCGCCGGGTTCTTCAAAATGGCCATACAGCCTTGTTTTTCCACACCCGATGGCAGGAACGTTCAGGGTAACGCCCAGGTGCGAAGCCAGGCCAAAGCGGCGGGGATGCGCGGCCCCGTGGCCATCGCAGATGATGACATCCGGGTGCAGGTTCAGTTTTTCCCAGGCTGCCAGTAAAGGCGGCATCTCCCTGAAGGAGAACAGGCCCGGTATATAGGGGAAAGTGACCTCCATGACATGCGTGGCTACTGCGGCCACTTCCAGCGTATCATAGTGTAAAACGGCGATAGCGCCTGCAATCAGGTTGGAATCTTTATCGTATTCCACATCTGCGCCTGCGATGTAGCGGATTGGCTGTGGGAGCCGGTTTTCAGTGATGACTTGCTGTCTTAATTTCTCCTGCTCAGCGACGGCTTCAGGTTCAGTTAGCATGGTGGTGGTCTTTTCGCTAATATCGGCAATATTTATTTATTTTTTGTCGGAATTACCCTCTCTATTGTCGCGCTCCGCCACTCCGGAAATTGGGTAAACGCCGTAAGTTTGCATCGTAAGTACAAAACATATCAACATTCAAAAAAATTACATCGTATGAACACCGCAGAAAAAACCGTTCTTACTGTTCAAAGCACCGTTAACGCCCCTGTATCCAAAGTTTGGGAACTTTACAACACCCCTGAGCATGTAGTGAAATGGAACAACGCATCGGAGGATTGGCACACGCCCCATGCGGAAAATGATCTTCGTGTAGGCGGACAGTTTAAATACACGATGGCCGCAAAAGATGGCAGCTTCTCCTTTGATTTCGGCGGCGAGTACACTAAAGTGGATAAGGAAAAAGAAATCGGATATGTGTTGGGCGATGGCCGTAAAGTGCAGGTGACTTTTGTGCCGGCTGGCAACGGCACTACCGTTACTACGCAGTTTGAAGCGGAAGGGCAAAACCCGGTTGAGATGCAGCAGACCGGCTGGCAGGCTATCCTGGATAACTTCAAAAAATATGCGGAAGCGAATTAATCGTTTCCAAAAAGTTCCGGAAGCGCGAAGCATAGTATGCATCGCGCTTCCGGCATAATGATTTATACGTTGGTAAGGCCCAGCGCTTTAAATGTTTGCGGCCCTACGACGCCATCTGCATCCAGCCCGTTCTTTTGCTGGAATTGCTTCACCGCCGCGAGGGTGGTCGCTTCAAACACGCCGCTGGCGGCAATCGCGGGCGAGGCGCCTTTTTTATTCAGGGCCTGCTGAATCAGCAATACTACTTCGCCGCTATCTCCTTTTCGTATATACGATCCCGTTGTAATCTTCGTTTCGCTCACCGGCGGCTTTGTAGCGGCTTCCTGCAGCAATCCCAGGAGCTGAGTGTCTACTTTTCCCGTTACTGCCAGCTTATTTTTCTGCTGGAATTTTTCGATGATGCCTTTGGTTTCCTCGCCGAAGATACCGTCTACAGTGATCTGGTATTTGAGGTCGAAGAGCAGTTTTTGCAGGGTGATCACATCGCTGCCGCGATCTCCTTTTTTGAGCAAATACACGGGCGCGGGGATATCTGGTTCCTTATCCAGCGCAAAAGGTTTTACAAAGGCTCTCACGGAGCTTTTATTGCGGGTGCGCAGCATTACGTTGCCGCCATCGCTATCGTTGCCGGTAGCGGTGTTGCCTTCCCAGGCCTGGAAGCTGGTCCGTTCGGCGTTCAGCCATTTTACGAAAATGCCGGTATGATTGCAGACGCCTTTGCCTGTCCAGTCGTACAGCACGATATCGCCTTCCTGCGGGGAAGTTACGAGGCGGTTATTTTTTTTCCAGTAGTTGTAGCCGGACTGGCAGCCCTGGAAGCCTTTGGGGCTGTCGATCGGTTCCAGCGGGTGGCCGGCTTTGTCGTACACATAGCTCACGAAAATGGCGCACCAGGCGTATCCGTCCAGTCCGTACCATTTGCCGTATTTGGTGCGGTTACTGCCGGGAGGCGTTTCAGTATTGCCCTTTTCAGCGGCAGCTACTGCGATGATCTTACTTCTTGACATAAGGATATATTTGAGGTTACAATAATTTTGGGGTCATGGGGGTCGAACAACGAAGGAAAGTTCCGGCTTTTTAGGGAAATTTCAAAACAGGTTCCTTCAGCTTACGCATAAATACGCATTTTTACAGTATGAAACTCCATATTTTCGGGGCCGCCGGTACAGGTGTAACTACGCTGGGAAAGGCGATGGCCCGCTATCTTGATGTACCTTATTTCGACAGTGATCTCTACTTCTGGCAGGCGACCGTACCGCCATTTTCGGAAAAGAGAGCGCCTGCAGAACGGAATGCGATGATATCCCGCGAGTTGCATGCAGCGCCCTCGTGGGTGTTGGGAGGTTCGGTGGTTGATTGGGGAGATGGGGTATTCCCGCCGTTTGACCTCATCGTTTTTTTATGGTTGCCGGCGGAGATCCGTATGCCGAGGCTGCGGCAGCGCGAATATGAGCGCTACGGCAGCCTGCTGGATACCGATGCGGCCATGAAAGAAAGGTTCGACGCCTTCCTTGCATGGGCCGCAGATTATGATCACAATACCGGCATTGCCAACAGGACGCTGGCTGCGCATGAGGCGTGGCTGGCAAAGCAAACTGCGCCTGTATTGCAGTTAAGGGAAGACCGCAGTACGGAGGAGAGAATGGAAGCGATCATGGATTGGTGGCGCGCCCATAAAAAGTAGGCGTTACCATTCCCGCAGCACTTCAATAAATCTTTCCAGTTCTTCTTCCACGTTGTAATAATGTGGCGATACCCGCATTACCCAGTCGATTCCTTTCTCCTGGAAGTCCAGTATGGCGGACTGTTTGGGCGTGGTGTGAATATTGATGCCCCGGTCCCTGAAAAATTGTTTCGCGCCTGTTTCCGAGCGGCCCTGTACCGCAAAGGTGACGATACTGCAGGGATGCGCTCCCCTGTCCATGAGTTGAACACCCGGCACGGTTGATAGCTCTTTCCGGAGGAAATGACAAAGCGTGTCGTTACGCATGGCAATGGCCGGCAGACCGATATCGTTAGCGTATTTCAAGGCCGTAGCGCTACCGATGACGGACATGTAATTCTTCTCCCATAACTCAAATCTTTTAGCATCCAGCCTTGGCTGGTAAGTAAAAGTGGAGGTCCAGTCGGCCCCGCGCATATCCGGCATTAACGGTTCCAGGCCTGCGTGCAGCGCTTTGTCGGACACGTAGAGCAATCCTGCCCCACGCGGGCCGCGTAAAAATTTCCGCATGGTGCCACTGATAAAATCCGCTTTGATAGCGAGTGCATCAACGGGCAGCTGGCCGAGCGACTGGCAGGCATCCAGCAGGAAGAGGGTATCCAGCCGGTGCGTGATTTCCCCGATGGCTGCGGCGGGCTGCACGAGCCCGGAGCTGGTGGGCACATGCGTAACGGAAACCAGTACGGGATGGTGTTGTTTGATTTTTTGCTCCAGGTCGTCCAGGTCAATCTCCCCGGAAGCGGTGTTCCGCACCAGTTCCAGCCGGATGCCAAAACGTTTCTGCAATGACAACAGGGTGATGAAGTTAGAAGGATAATCATTTTCGGAAAGCAGCACTACATCATCCTTTTTAAAGGGGATGGCGGAAAGCGCCAGGTTGTAAGCGTCCGTGGCGTTGGTGGTGTATGCGATGTTGCCGCTCCTGGTGTTGAGCAGGGTAGCGGCCTGATCATAGAATGCCGCAATGGCCGGCGCATATTTGTCCGCCGTTTCATAGCCGCCGAAGTCGGTTTCCTGTACAAGATAATCCTGCATGGCGTGCAAGACCTGCTGCGGGATCAGGGAAGCCCCGGCGTTATTGAGATGGATGACATTGCTGCATCCCGGCGTATCTTTTCTGAGTTGTTGGAGGTCCATAAATGCATAACTTAGGTTAAGAAACCAATTTCAATTTTGATACAATATACTTATGAAAAAGTTTATCCTCATCATAATGCTTGTTGTGTGCAGCGGCATGTTGCGTGCGCAAACAATTAAATCCGGCGATTATACGACCAAATACACCATCAGCAGCGATGGTACGATCAAGAACAGCAGTTATACAATGGTGGGGCGCATTACCGGCAATGGAACGGTGCAGAATGCGCATTACCAGACTATTGGTTATATCTCAGATGGCAGGATCCAGGATGGGAGCCATTCTACGGTGGGGTATGTGAAAAACGACGGTACTGTACAGAACAGCAGTTACACCACTATTGGCTACATCAAGGATGATGGCCGGGTGCAGAACAAGTCGTACAGTACCATCGGGCATGCTTCCGGTGTGAAGAAGGAGTGGGCGGCGCTGGTATTTTTCTTTTTTGATTTTTAACGGCCGGGTGTTTCTCTTCTGAGAATTTTGGTTACCAGGCGTTCCTCTTTTGTGGTTCCTGGTTAGCAGGCGCGTTTATCCTGTGAGCGCTGTTACCGGGATTTGCCTTTACCAGGCGTCCGCGATCAATTCCTTATTAAGCATGGCGCCGGCAACGCCGCCGCTGGCAATAGCGTTGGCGACGGACCTGCCCATGGTGGTAACATCCCCGCAGGCATATACGCCGGGAACGGAAGTCCGTTGCATCATATCTGTTTGCAGGACGCCCTGCTCTGTAATTTCCAGTCCCAGCTGCTGCGGAATTTCGCTTTGCTGCAGCATGGCAGGGCGGGCGTAGAGCGCGGTGATAGCGTGTTGGCTCCCGTCGGCAAGCAGTATTTTTTGCAGCCTACCTTGCTCATGCAGCACGGCTTTAACGGCAGTCGATATGACGGGTATGCTGTGCTGTTCAAGCTTTGCCAGCTGCTCTTCCGTAAAGTGGTGCGGGCCGTTGGAAAAGACGGTCAGCTGATTGGTCCAGTTGCTGATCATTTTTACAAATTCATACCCCATTTCTCCGCTGGCGATGATGCCGGTGGGTTGGTCTTTCACTTCGTACCCGTGGCAATAGGGGCAGTGCAGTATGCTGATGCCCCAGCAGTCGGCAAAGCCGGGGATATCCGGCATTTCATCTTTCCAGCCGGTGGCCAGCACCAGTTTTTTGCTTTTGTATTGCTGGTTATTTTTTGTGGAAACGTTAAACCCGTGGGGTGCGCGTTCCGCGTTGGTGGCTATATCTGTAACGAAGGTAACGGTGGGGTAGGCCAGTACCTGCGCTTTGGCTTTCCTGTTGATATCCGCCGGTACGGCTCCATCCAGTGTAATCATATTATGCGAATGCGGGGTGAACCGGTTAGCCGGCTGGCCGCCGTCGATCACGAGAATTGTCCGCCTGGATCTGGCCAGGGCCATGGCTGCCGAGAGGCCGGCGTAGCTGCCTCCGACGATAATAGCGTCATAGATAATGTCCTGCATGGCGTAAAGATTGCTTTCCGGCAAAAATAGTTAAATGCAACAATGTTGCAAAAAATTTTATTTCCGGTGTGCATCCTGGAAAAAAAGTCCAATACATACTGATTTTTGTCCATCCCGGGAACGGTGGGGGCATATTAGTTTTGCATCATCAAATTAAAACAAACTAAAAGTATGGGTAGCAACAACAAACTGGCATTTTTAATTTTTCGTATAGGCATTGGCGTATTTTTCGCGATTTTCGGAATAATGAAGGTATTTGGTGGTCCGCAGGTATGGGAATTTTTAGGCGGTACGATGAAGTTTGTCGGCATTTCGTTCTGGCCGGTGTTCTGGGGCTTGCTGGCTACGCTGGCGGAGCTGTTGGGCGGGCTGGCGCTGATCAGCGGTTTCTTCGTACGCCCGTTGGCGATAGCTTTATTATTCACGATGATTATGGCTACTATCCTGAAAATTGCGGGTAATGCGCCTTTTGCGGAAGTATCCTATCCATTGGTGATGGTACTGGTAACGCTGTTCTTTGCGATGAATAAAGGTAAATACAGCGAAGCGTAACGATACACAGGTTGTAGGTTTTAGAGGGGAGGGGGCCGGCGGCTCTCTCCCTTCTGCGTCTTTATTTTTGTAAGGACATTTCACGGAGGTATTGCAGCAGCACCTTTTCATCGGAGTGCAGGCCGTTGTTGCTGGGTTTGTTCCGTTGGGCTTTGAGTTTTTTCAGCCAGGGTTCGAGGGAGCCGTCTTCGTATTGGGTGAGCAGCATGGGATGGATATAGTATTTCTTGCAAACGGCGCGGGTATTCCCCAGTTTGTTGGCTACACTGTCTATTATTGTCACAATGTTTTTGCGGCAGGCGGTGATGGTTTCGAAGGGCTCCAGGTCGGCCAGGAGGTTAAACGCATGCACGGTGCCTGCCCAGGTGCGGAAGTCCTTACAGGTAAACTCCTGCTCTGCGCAGCACCCTTTGATATAATCGTTCACTTCCCCGGAATCGAGGTGGTGATGGCTTCCATCTTCTCCATAATATTGAAAAAGGCTTTGCCCGGGGATGTCCTGGACTTTTTTAAGGAGCCGGGCCAGGGTGGCATCTCTTAGTTCTATTTTATGTTCCACGCCTTTTTTTCCTTTGAAGCGAAAGAAAGCCTTGCCGCCCGTGATTTTCACGTGTTTGTTCCGCAGGGTGGTGAGTCCGTGCGAGCCGTAAAGCTTTTCGTAGCCGGTATTTCCGACCCGTATCAGCGTTTCTTCCATGACCATCAGCGCGATGGCGATTACTTTTTCCTTTGGCAGGCCGGTGCGGCGGAGGTCTTCCTCTACTTTTCTGCGGATGGCGGGGAGGTTTTCCCCGAATTGCTGCAGGCGGAAGTACTTGGTTTCGTTCCTGACCTCGGCCCAGGCGTTGTGGTAGCGGTATTGTTTCCGGCCTTTTGCATCGATGCCGGTGGCCTGCAGGTGGCCGTTGGGCCAGGTGCAGATCCAGACGTTTTCCCAGGCGGGAGGCAGCACCAGTTTACGGATACGCTCCAGGGTAGCCTCATCGGTAACGGGCCGGCCCTGCGGATCGAGGTAGCGGAAACTGTTGCCGCTGCGTACGCGGGTGATACCCGGCGCATCCGACTTCACATACCGGAGCTTTACCGACCTGGCTACCGCTACCGGATCCGAGAGTTGTTCTATGGTAATCATACCGGTAGGAATACAGAAAGAATGCCACTTGAAAATCCGCCTATCAAAAAGTTGAAGAAAATTTAAAATATGAGGAAAACAATTGCTATTTTAAGGGAAGGGTAGCCCTTATCAACCGAAAGATGTTAATAGTCCCTATTGCGAATTAATAACCTTCATATCCCAAATTCAAATTTTATGAAAAGAATATCCCGTTTGTTCTTACTATGCCTCTTCTCAGGCGCTGCTGCTTTATTCATTACTTCCTGTAGCAAAGAAGGTTCTGTTGGTCCTGCCGGCCCTCCGGGTGCGAATGGGCAAAACGGCGCTCCGGGCCCTGCCGGCCCTGCTGGTCCTAAAGGCGATACCGGTACTGCCAATGTAATCTACTCCAACTGGCTGGATGTGGATTTCCTGCCGGATACAGTTACTATTAACGGTAAGCTGGATACGCTGGGATATTTTGGCGGTATTGATGCCCCGAAACTTACCAAGTCCCTGTTGGCAACAGCGGACGTAAAGGTATATGTGAACCTGAGTTCAGCTGCTGATCCGGTTATCACGCCTTTGCCTTATGTAGATGAATACGGCGTTATTATCCGGTTTATTGCATATGACCAGGGCATACAGTTTTCCTCTAACGTGGATGCCGGAACGTATGTGCAGAATGGTGTGAAGACGTTGCAGTACCGGTATGTAATTATCCCTGGTGGGGTGCATGCGCGGACGGGGGTGGATTGGAATGATTATGCGCAGGTGAAGGCGTATTTGGGGTTGAAGGATTGATGATCCGTAGAGGCCCGGCTGTGGCGAACTGCCGGGTTCTTTGATAATTATACAAAAGCCATTGCAGGATACCAGCAGATAAATGAGCGGCGGGTATCCTGCAATGGCAGTTTAAGGTAATTACTGGTATTGCGCCGGTTCTTTTTCAAAACCGGCACCGGTAGAATAGTTTAGTTCAGGTATTTGAAAGACTGTGGCGCAACAAAAGATTTGTATTTTTTCTTAGGGTCGATAGGCTTTTTGTACAGCACCGGATTACTGATTTTAATCGCAAAAGCCGAAGACCTTCCTTCAAAGTAGCTATTGTAAAATTCTTTTTTAACGCCTGAAAATTCCTTCGTTTCCGACCATATAATTTCAGGGCTGTTATGCAGGATTTCCTCTATGGTAAATTCTCCTACAATTTTGCCCACCGGCATAGTGGAATAAACAACGATATTTTTTATGTCTTTGTTGATAAATATCGATTTGCGGTATTCGAATTTTTTTTCTCCGCTGAAGATCTTTTCGACGTATTCTGGTTTAATCGATAATAATATTTTCATTGACTTCTCCTTTTTGTAAGATGTTGTTGAATTGTGGATGGGTTAACTCAAAGAAACCCCAATATTGTCCGGCATCCAGCCCGATTTCGTTTATCAGGGTTGCTCTGTTAAGGCGCTTTGTTAACGCTGCATTATAAGTCATTTTAATGATATACAATGGCTTGTAACTTTTATACATGCCTTCCAGAATCTCTTTGCTAAAGATACTATGCGCCTGGCAGTACTTCAAATATTCCTCTATATCATTGAAGTTATTTCTGGTAAGTACTTCTTCAACAGTACAAATAGATGATGCCACAGATCTATAATAGGCTGCTCCCTGTTGATCCGATGTCCGGTAAATTACCAGTAAATCTCCGGGGGTTAGGATTTTAACGGATTCTATTGCGCACAAGTACACTTTATGAATGCTATTGGTATGTGAAATGTCCTGGATCAATTCATACTTTTCGCCAAATAGTTTTGAGTCCGGAAATAATTCTGTGTGATACTCTGGTTTTATTGCCAGCAGGAATTTCCTGGCCCGTGATACAGATATTAAAGGATAGTTCAGATAGATACTATTGGTAACAGCAGTCATATCTTTCAACAATACATCTTCAGTTCCGTTGGCAGTTGACTTTTCCGCCACCTTTCTAAAGCCATATTTGCTGAGCAATGAAATGAGATGTGCATGCTTGGGAAAAATTGTTACATATATCTCGCGGATACCTGTAACCACGGCATAGTCAAAAATCTTTTTGATAAATCGTTCACCCATTTTGGTGCCATGTGGGGTGATTTTAAAAGTGCCTACTTTCAGTCGTGTTTTCTCAGGCAGTGCAGGTGTAATGTCCGTCAATGCTGCATTTTCTTTCTTTAAATAAAGAAAGCCCTGTATGCGCCCTGCTGTATCATACGATGTATAGGCCTGGGCATCTCCGGTGGATTTCATCTCAAACCACTTGCTAAATTCAATATAATCAGCTTTTAGCGAATCGAAGAACGGATCATTGAGATCAATGTTTTTGAAGTACTCGAATTTCATAGCGTGTAAACAATGAATTAAGTGAGAAAATAATTGTCCATTGTCAGTTTCATGTGAAGAAGGAGGGAGATGGGAATTAACAATTCACATTTCACGTATTGCAATATAATAAAAATGGAAATGTTTGCAAATTCATCAGTGATTCCTGGTGAACAAAATTAGCTTTGGACCTCAAGACGACTGGCCAATAGGGTTTATAAAAATTCTTCAAAGAGTATAATCTCAGAAAATAATTCAGCACTGTCCGCAAAGATAAAGGAAGGAAGTTGACCAAATAAAAAAGCCCGCGCTCAGCGCAGGCTTCTTCGCGGACCGGACGGGACTCGAACCCGCGACCTCCGCCGTGACAGGGCGGCATTCTAACCAACTGAACTACCGATCCTTTCCGTTGGGGTTGCAAATATAGAACTAAAAATTTTAAATATCCAAATTAATTTTAACCCACCCTAAAAAAACAGACCCCGGTGAAAACCGGGGTCGTTATTTAACGCTATAATTTGTTGCCTTGCACAAATTGTCTGGCTATAATACATAGTAAGTTGGTCGTTCTGCTAAAATCTCTTCCTGCTGCTCTTCCTGCGTCTGCTCGTGCAGCATCTGCCGCAGGTCGCGCTCTATCGTCCTGGCAATCGTCGTCATCGGCGTATCCGTTGGCTTGCCCTCAAAGGGGTCCTGTAAACTGATACCCATGCGCTCAATCAGCAGGAAAGAGGAGGCAATCGCTATCACCAGCGGTATTTCCATAAACCCTAATGAATCAATCAGGGCAAACGGTAACAGCAGGATGAAAAACAATACCGTAAAATGCGTGTAAAGACTATAAGTAGCCGGGAATACCGTGTTCTTGATACGCTCGCACTTACCCATCGCGTCGCAAAGCCGGTTCAGCGTCGTGTCCAGCGCTACCTGCTGGTAACTGTTGATCCACTCGTTTTCCAGCGCCGTCTTGATATCCTTACCGTGTAAAAGCAACAGCGCAGCCGGCACATTATCATACTTCATCACATAGTTCAATTCCCGCCGCGTTACCAACCGCTCCAAACCCTTTAATGGATCGGTTTTGCGCAACGACTGGCCCAGACTATGACACCAGGCTGCCTGCCGCTTTATAAAACGTTCCCTGAAATGCTCTAATTCTTCTGATGGATAAGCCGTGGCCGTTAAAGTTAAAATCTGTCTGGACAGAGAACGTGAATCATTTACTATCGCGCCCCAGATGGATCGCGCTTCCCACCAGCGGTCGTAGGCCTGGTTGCTCCTGAACGCCAGCAGCAACGACAATACCGTGCCCAATACCATCGGCACCGCTATAGGAATACTTATATTCTTAAGATTGAATTGGTAGTAGAGGATGTTGATAAACATGCTGTAAACTGCTACCACCATTATCTCGTACTTAATTTTCCCGAATACATAACCAAATGGGATGTTCTTTCTTAGCAGCATAACACACTGTTTTAATTATTCAGATGCAAGCAACAGCGATGAAATAGTCGCCTTTACCACTACTTTCCTGCTTCCCGGTAAAGTGGCCGCCAGCTTCGGTAATTTAGCCTTGCTGATCAGCTTCGCGGGATTGTAACTACGTTTGCTCGGCGCTTTATATTCCAGGTCCGTAGGTTCCACAATCACGTCAATATTGTTCGCCAGGCAGAAGTTCTTAAATGCAACACCCGTATCCCCATGGAAAAATTCCACTTTCAACTGGTTAATACTGGAAGCATATTTATTGCGGATGATCTCGCAACCATCTTTGAAATCAGCCGTGATCAGCTCTACATGCCTGCTATTACGCGTAAAGGTCACCAGGTCAAAAATCGAGTCAGGCATACGTAACGCATGCACGAAAATCACATTCACCAGCTCGTCCGGGTACTGGGATACTACGTTGTGTACATAACCAAGAGAACGTATGGAAAAGTCAGTAGGAATAAGTACATTTTTCATAGCTGTTGTATTTATGATACAAAACTATGAGCGTACCATTAGAACGCGGTAAGAGGGCGGTTAAAAGGTGGTAAGAATGTGGTAAGAAAACGGTAAGAAACGGGGCGCTTACAGCGGTAACTCAACCCTGATCTCGGTTCCGACGTTTACCTGGCTCTGCACAATGATGTCCCCCTTGTGCATACGGATGATGTTCATCGCCAGCGGTAACCCTATGCCGTAACCCTTGAATTCACCGGTGTTGGATGCCCGGAAGAAGGGGGAAAATATATAAGGAATATCCTGCTGCGGAATGCCGATACCCTGGTCCTTTACAATGATGATCACCTTCTTGTCCGTCGCCGCAAGCGCGATGGACACCGGCTTGTTATTCGAATATTTGCAGGCATTCATCACAATATTACTCAACGCCAGCTCCAGCAACTGCTCGTTACCATTGACCGTCAGCTTTTCCTCCTCCTCCGGAAACAGGCTGTAGTCAATGTTTACCTGGCTGCCGGGGATTAATTTATCAATGGTGTCCTTAACGGTGAACAGCAGTTCATCCGTACGTACGGCCTGCCACTGGGGCTTCATGCCGTCAAAGCCTGTCTGCGCCAGGTGGAGCAGGCTCTTGGTGATATGCTCGAGCCTGCCAGCTTCCGTCAGGATGCTTTGCATCGCTTTCTTATAACTCTCAGGGCTCCTGTCCTTACTGAGGGCCAGCTCCGCCTCGCCGATGATGGCCGTGAGCGGAGTACTCAGCTCATGGGATGCATTGCTGACAAAGTTATTCTGCGTTTCAAAAGCAGTTTCCAGCCGGTCCAGCATATTGTTGAACGTGGCGGCCAGCTCGTTCAGCTCGTCGCCGCTGTTGTCCATATTCAGCCGCAGGTGCAGGTTCCGGGAGCTGATGCTCTTTACCTGGTTCATAATATGGCGTATAGGCTGTAACGTGAGGCGGCTAAAAAACACGCCCACCCCAAGCAGGATAACAGAGGAAATAATAAAACAGATCAACAGGAACTTTTGCAGCCAGGCCATATACTCCTGGCTGTATTGGTTGATCGCGCTTACAATCACCACGTACAGCCCCTGTTTGGACTTATACAACACCCCTTCATAAAACCGGTTGCCCTCCCGGTGGGTGGCCAGGTGCTGCGTCAGCACGGTGTTATAAAAGGAGGCAGGCAGGTCCAGGTCCGTATTCTTTTGCACAACGCCTGTACTGTCCACCTTCAGGAAATACTCTTTTTCAGCGGGCAGCTTTTCCAGGTGCTCCTCGCGGATCTCGTTATAAATAACGGCATCGGACTCATAATACGGAAGCGTGGCTTTCGCCGCCAGGTACGCGCGTATTTCCAGGCGCTTGTAGAAATCCTCAAAGGAATGCTGGTTGGCAAAATAGTACACCAGCCCGCCCATAATCACAATGGTGGAAATCGTAAGCCCTGCAAATGCAAGCAATATTTTATGGCGTATCTTCATCCAGGTTGTTGTCCTTTAGCATGTAACCCAGTCCGGTAACGGTTTGTATCAGTTCCGGCTGGCCGTTTTTATTCAATTTTTTCCGCAGGTAGTTGATGTACACATCCACTACTTTCGTATTCATATTAAAATCAATGCCCCATACCTGTTCCAGGATTTCCATGCGGGATAACACTTTGCGCGGATTGCGCAGCAGGTATTCCAGCAAACGGTATTCGGTGGCGGTTAACTGTATGTCGCTGCCGGCCCTGGTGGCGGCTTTCGTGTCGGTATTCAGCATCAGGTTGCCCATTTGCAGCACGGGCGTATTTACCACCGGCGCGGCAACCCCGCTCTTACGCCGCAGCAGGCTGCGGATGCGGGCTTCCAGCTCCTGCAGCTTGAAAGGTTTCACGAGGTAATCGTCCGCGCCGCTGTCCAGCCCCATCACAATGTTTTCCGTTGTGCCCAGTGCCGTCAGCATTAATATCGGGGTCGCAATTTCTTCCCTGCGGATCGCCTTGCACACTTCGATGCCGTTCAGCGCGGGCAACATCACGTCCAGGATGATCAGGGAAAAAATGGGGTTGTCCAAAGCCATGCGTAACCCGCTGGCGCCGTCAGGCGCCACGCTTACCTCGTACCCGGCTTCCGTGAGGCCGCGGGTAATAACAGATACTACAGCAGGTTCGTCTTCTATGAGTAATAATTTCATCTACAACAAATATAAGGCATCGGGCATTTACAGGTATCTATTATATCTATGTTATTTATTTTTTGTATAGAGAGATCTAATGCCACTTTCAGGTCGCCTGCCCGTCCCTGGAAAATTTTTATCCTTATCATTGTATCTTGCGCAACGTATTTTTCTTTATGCCCAAGCGTCTCCTTTACCTCCTGACTTTGTTAGTGCTGCTGGTTACCATCCTGTCGCAATGCGTTGGTACCAACCCCGATCCGCGCGGCCCTGCCTACGCGGGGGATGATGCCTGTAAAAGCTGCCACCGCCCGGAGTTTGAAAAGCACCGCGGCTCCGCGCATTTTTTTGCCAGCGCCCGGGCGGACGAGCATTCCGTACTCGGGAGTTTTATCGCGCCTGCCAACCAGTTTTCCTTTCCGGGAGGGGCAACTGTTCAAATGGTAAAGGAGGGCTCGCAGCTATATCAGCAGGCTTACCGCGATGGCAGACCGATGGAGAAAGCTAATTTTGCGGTGACGATGGGCCAGGGACGTAAGGCGCAGACATATCTTTCCTACAAAGAAAAAAAATACTACCAACTGCCGATATCCTATTTCACACAGGTGCACAGTTGGGCCAACAGCCCCGGCTTTCCGGCCACCCAGCCGTATTTTGGCCGTGTGGTACCGGCGGACTGCTTTTCCTGCCACAGCTCCTACGTGAAATATGAAACCGCCTTCGAAGGCATGCGGCAGGTGGAAACCTTCGCGGAAAATGAAGTGATGTACGGCATCAACTGCGAGCGTTGCCACGGCCCCGCCAGGGAACACGCGGATTTTCACACAAACCATCCGAAGGAAAAATCAGCGCAGCATATCGCGCGTATAGGGGCCCTCACCCGGCAGCAACAGGTGGATATGTGCGCCGTATGCCACGCCGGCCTCAAAACCCCGCAACGTTCCCTGTTTGCGTTCAGGCCGGGGGATAAGCTGTCCGACTTCATCATGGCCGATTACCTGGCCACCGGCAGCGAAAGGCATTCCAACGATGTACACGGCAACCAGTACCAGCTGCTGACGGCGAGTAAATGCTACCGGGCCTCCAACCAGCTGACCTGCAATACCTGCCACAACCCCCACGAGGATAACCGCAGCAACCTGCAGACTTACAATTACCAGTGCCTCAGCTGCCATCAGCCGGCCACCGCAAAATTCTGCACCAGCAAGGAAATGGCGCCGGAATTACTGCAGCAGCAATGCGTGAACTGCCATATGCCGGTGCAGCCTTCCCGGGTGATCACGCTGCTGCCGGACGGTAAACCGCAGCCGGTGGCGGATTCCCTCAGGTCGCACCTCATAAAGGTGTATCGCCAGGCTATTTCACCTGCCGGTACGCATACTTCCCCTTGATGTTTTTGTTGAGATAAGTACCCTTGCTGAAAGCCTGCTTCATTTCCTCATACACGTGCAGGGGTACATGCAGGTAGTCATATACCTTTCCGGAAACATAGATGACGCGCAGGGTCGCCGCTTCCGGCAAATAGCTGAAATGTGCCACTACGGTAGAAGGCATATCCTCCCCGCATCAATCATCGTACCTGAATAAATGCAGGGGCCGCTCGGGACCGTCGTGTTTATCCCCGTTAATGTCGCAACAGCACCCGTTTCCATTGCCGCCTTCCCCGTAACTTTACGACAAATAACAGCACCCATGGAAAAGAATAACATCACTACCATCGACGCTTATATTTCCACCTTCCCCGCAGCTACCCAAAAGCTGCTGAAACAATTGCGGCAGACCATCAAAAAAGCCGCTCCTGAAGCCACTGAAAAAATAGCCTATGGCATTCCTACCTTCGTGTACAATGGCAACCTCGTTCACTTCGGCGGCTACGACCGCCACATCAGCTTCTTCCCCACGCCGTCGGGGATCGAAAAGTTTGAAAAGGAATTACAGCAGTATGCTACCTCCAAAGGCACCATCCAGTTCCCGCTGGACGAGCCCCTGCCCCTGGAACTGGTAGCCCGCATCACGGCCTTCCGCGTGCAGGAAAATGCATCCAAAACGGCGAAAAAGAAAGCCGCTGCCGGTAACGGTTTCTTTATCCCGAAGCTCTCCAACCCCGCGCGGCGGGCATTGGAAAGCATCGGCGTTACCACCCCTCAAAAGCTCGCGAAGTATTCGGAAAAAGAGATCCTGGCGCTGCACGGCATGGGCAAGGCTTCCCTGCCGCTGATGCGGGAGGCGCTCCAGCAGCATGGCCTGCGTTTCAAAGCATGCTGATCTTAAATACTTGTTAAAATTGAAACAAACGCAGCCATCTTTTAGAAAGCGGTATAATAACTGATGAGGCTATACGTTTTTTGAGCTAGATTTGCTACCTGAAAAAAAATTAGCGCCTAGCAACGAGAGGAATTTTTAAAAAATCGTGCCTATCCAACATGAAGAAGAACATTATTACCGCCATAGCTTTACTGTTTACTTCCTGCGCCTTTGCCCAGAACAAGCCGGTGATCGGCGTTACATTCAAGGGTAACGACAGCGCCACTTACCAGTCCGCCATACAGAACACCGTGGAAGACGCCTTCCTGCGTACCAGGCGGTTCGACCTTGTAGAGCGCGGAGAAATGGAGAATGTGAAGAACCAGGCTTCTGAAAGCGCCAGCCTGACCGCCATGCGGGAGCTGAAAGCGCAGTACCTGCTGATCGGCAATGTGGTCAGCGTCATGGAAGACCAGAAGCAGTCCAAGGTACCCGTGCTGGGCACCACCGTTACGCCGCAGGCGGAAATCATTTTCAACGTGAAGGTACTGGATGTAAATACCGGCGACCTGGTGGCATCCGGCAACTTCAATAACATCGGGAAAGGGAAGAACGCCTTTAACGATGCCCTCCTGGGTACCCGCAACCGTTTGGATAAATTCATTAAGGATAACTTCAAACTGACGGCTACCATCGCTTCCATTGAAGAGAAAAATACTTACGGCGACGCATCCAGGGTATTGCTCACTGCCGGCCATGCAGTGGACCTCCGGGAAGGGGACGAGTTTAAAGTTTATGAAAATGTGGAGGTAAACGTGGAAGGTAGAAAGATCAACCGCAAGCGTACCATCGGTAAAATCGTGGTTGCCCGCATTGAAGATGAACACTTCAGCGTTTGCTCTGTAGTGGAAGGCGCCGGCGAAATCACGAAGCTGCTCAACGGCAATGCTACCCTGCGTTGCGAGCTGACGGCGGAAGCGCCCAAAAAATTATTCTTCCAGAAATAAGTAGTTACTCAATCATCAGTTTCGGTAAAGATCACCTTCCTGAAAGAAGGTGGTCTTTTTTATTTGCGGACAATATTGTCCGTTATTGAACAAAAACCGCGGGCCTTCCCGGATGGGTAAAATCCCTGTAACCCTTTGCTGTTATGGGTTTTTGAGTTTTCTGGCATTGTGGTACTGTTTCTGCAACCCTCCGGGAAAACTACAAACATGCGTACCCTTATTACCTGCATATGTTTACTTTTTACCAGTATTATCAGCGCTGCACAGCTCCCGGAAAAATATGTGACGCCCGTGGTAACGCGGCTGGACAGCCTCTTCTGGCAAGCGTATAATACCTGTGATATAGCGCGCTTCCACGGCCTGCTGGCGGACGACGTGGAGTTTTATCATGACAAGGGCGGCAGCCTTACCGGCATTGATCCGCTGGCCGCCTCCATCAGGGAAAATCTCTGCAGCAACAGGGAGCATTTTAAGTTGAGAAGGGCAGCGATACCTGGCACGGTGAAAGTCTTTTTGCTGGAAAACAACCACGAAGTGTACGGCGCCCTGGTAACGGGTATGCATGTATTTTATATTACAGAAGACGGCAAGCCGGAATATGCGGATGGAAAATCCCGCTTCGAAATGCTTTGGCTGCTGAAGGACGGGCAATGGAAGGTAGCCAGGGTGTTTAGTTATGACCACGGCCCTGCACTGGATAACCGGGGCGAGTGAAGTTATCATGATATATGTTGTAACATATTGATTCCTATATTCTTCTGAAGGGGTTAAGAAAAATTGTAATTTTTCAGAAAAGTTGTAATTTTAGTTCGATAATTCACGGCAGGAATCCGAAAAGGCCGAACTAGAGTAGGAAAAGAACCCCAAATTTGTATGTTATGAAAAAGCTAATGTGGTTAACATTAAGCGCCCCAATGTTCTTATTATTTGCCTTCACCATGCAGGATCGTCAGGCCAGAAACATCGGTATCCAGCGTACCAGTAAAAACCTGTACACCGTTTCCAGGACGGCGGTAAAAAATGTTCCTCCTGCTGAGCAGGAAGAGATCAAACGCCTCGTAATGGAAAAGTATGGTATTAAGGATTTCACCCGCAACGAAATCACCATTGCTTCAAACGATCCGCGTACGAAAGCAATGGGTGGCATCCTGGACAACTCCATTTACAAGGACTGGGTATCCACCAAATTCATTTTCTGGAAACAGCTGAAGCAACTGCCTCAGGAAGCAATTCGTGCAAACGAAATTATGCAGAAGTATGCAGTGGCGCCAGGCAGATAATGATGGAAAAGGATGGCTGAAGCGCAAAGCTTCAGCCATTCATGGTTTTGGGAAGTGGCTGCTCTATGGCTGGATCGTACTGCACCTCCTGTATATCACCGTGGTGAACTCCGTTTCGGTGTACGACTCCTACCGGGATTTTAACAAACAACCACGCAGCGCCGCCTGGGCGCGGGGCCTGGAGGCCTGGCTCAATAAGCCTGCGTTGCAGGTGTACGGCAGGTACACCGGCGCGGAAACCGGTTACGGATTTTTTGGCATCAACGTACGTTCCAACGGTATGCTCATAGGGGAGTGCAACGGTACCGCCATTACGCCGGACTTCCATTCCTTTGAAACTTCGCTGCGCTTTTTTTCCATGGGCAACAGCCTGACGGATGATTTCATCAAACCCGGCGCTCATACGGAAATGCTGAGCAACTATAACGACCTGGTGCTGAAAAACATCGCCGTTACCTTGTTCCAGCGGCATCATTGCATGGATACCGGCATTGCCATCAGTTATAACATGCTGGATTTCCCTATGCTGAGCGCAGTGCGGCATGGCGCCACCCCGGAATATTCGCAGGTAAAACTCATTTCTGTCAACTACAGCCTGAACGTATATGAACAACTCAGCAGGCATTAACCACGCGGCCTGGTTGTTTTTCTTCCGCGTAAACGTAGCAGGCATTGCGCTGCTGCATTTCCTCGTTATTCAACCTGATTTCGCTGACCTGTACAGCTACTCCGGCTACATTTATCCGGATATCATGGACCTTTCCACGGACCAGGTGAGCTTTACCCTCGTGCGGCTGCAGGAGTGGCTGGCGCAGCATCATGCCGGTATCAGCTATGAATCCCTGCTGTGGATATGCCGTATAGCCTACCCCGTTAGCCTGGCAGGTTTGTTGCTCGGCCTGCTCACACGGCTCAATGCTATCATCGCTTTGCTGCTGCAGTTGTTACTGATCAAATCCATCCACCTGTATGAATACGGGGTGGATGGCTATACTACCTTCGCGCTTTTTTATTGCTGCCTGTTTCCAGTGGGGCGCGCCTATTCCCTGGATAACCGCTGGCGGCGGCGGGCGGGCGTGCCGGAGGCCGGCGCGTTCCTGTTTTTGCTGAAGGCGCATTTGAGCATCGCGTACTTCTTTTCAGGGTTTGATAAAGTGATAGGCCCCACCTGGCGCAATGGGGAAGCGCTGTGGAAAGCGCTGCACAGCCACAATTATTACAGCCTGTTTAGCCTCGACTTCCTTGCCAATACGCCTTTCTTCGTTGTATCCGGATGGCTGACGGTGCTGCTGGAAATGGGATATATGATAGGAATGAATAATCGCTATACCCGCAGGTATTGGCTGGCGGGCATTGTAGCCCTGCACCTGTTCATCGCGATGTTTATGGGGCTGTTCTTCTTCTCGGCCCTGCTGATTGTATTGAACCTCTCCGCGTACCTGGCGCCTTACGTACGGCAGGAAAAGCTGCAACCTGAAAACCAGGGGAATACGTGGTGGAGGAATGTATCTGCTTAACCTACCCGGTGACGCGCAGGCGCTGATGCACGAAGAAATAAAAGAGCGCCCCGCCCAGGTAGGCTGCGGCATCCAGCAGATCGGCTGTATATCTCCCGGATATGCCCGGCATAATTATTTCAAACAATAAAGTAGTGTAAACGGCTATAAAGAGCAGGTAGCCCAGCGGATACCGGTATGCCGGCTGCCGGAGGATGTACAGGCGTGTAACCGTGAGCGTGAGGTGCGCAATGGCCGGTACGGCGATGAAGTCCGTCAGCTGCCCGTTAATAACAGGCAGGTATATTCCCGCACGCCTGCAATAATGCACGGCCAGCCATATGAGGCCATAGGTGATAAAAAGCGGATCGAATAGTTGTTTCATGGCGCCAGGTTGATCATGTAATACCCCGTTACAATACTGCCAGGTTGATCGTGTAATACCCCGTTACAATACAAACATAATAGCCGCCGATAACGCCAGCGTTACCAAACCCACCATCAGCGCCGTAAGGAAAAACGCGCTGTTCTTAACGGCCCGCTTTGCCGCGCCATCACCGGCATGGACGGGGAAGGCCATTGCGCGCAGGCGCTGCCAGATGGTTTCCTGCTGTTCCTTTTCTTCCTGCTCTGAATACATAGCAAATAGTTTAGTGCAAATGTACTAAAAGTTTAGGTCAAATGTACTAATTTTATGCTTAGCCGGCTAAGCTGATAATATTATTACCTTTGCGCCATGAAATCAGGAAAACCGAACAGCTCAATCAACGGATTATTGGTAGATATCTGTAAGATCAGACGAAACAAGAGTAACGAATTATTATCAGGCGCAGGGATTCACGCAGGGCAGGATATATTACTGTACTACCTGGACCTGGAAGACGGGCAGACAGTTTCCGCCCTGGTGGAAAAAATGGGCATTCAGCAGGGGACCATCGCTGCCATGATCGACCGGATGGTGAATGCAGGCATGATCACCAAAGTGAAGGACGAAAACGACAAGCGCATTTCCAGGGTGCACCTGACCAAAAAGGGAAAGGCGGCGCATCAGCAGGTGGCCGACTCCTGGCGGAAAATGGAAAGCATTACCGCAAAAGGTCTTTCCCCGATAGAACAAGCGCAGCTTATTACGCTACTTGAAAAGGTGAAGGAGAATCTTTCCTGAGAAGCTGGCCTAAATACCTAATTTCGTGTACTATTAAATGTGGATTATCCGACTATGCAACAACATAAATGCCCCGGATGCGGCGCAACGATATTCACCAACGCCGCTGGCCCCAGCGATTACCGGGAAACGACGGTAGCTTGCCAGTATTGCGGATCGCAATTTACTGTTGGCAATCCCAATTACAGGGAGCCGCACCAGCCGCAGGTGGTCAACTATACCTACAACTCAACGAGCTATACTTATACGGATTATCCCGGTAGGAGCAGCGCCTGGAAGAGCGCCGGTAAAGGCCAGCATAAATTTGCCTCCATCGCGTTCATCATCCTCAGCTTTATTGCAGGCTTAGTGGCAGCACTGATGCTGTTGGGCGGATTCACTACAGAGGATAAGCAGCTGTATGGAATTGCGGCATTTTTTGGAGGCATGGCCGTCATTTTTTACCTCGGTGGAGCGGCCAGCAGGCGGGAACTGAAACGCAGGCAAAGAGAAGGAGTAAATTATTAACAGGGATTTATTGTATAACATACCCGCACAACAGCCCTGAGAGCGGCTGTTGTGTTTTTTAGTATCATTGTTGCCCATATCTGATCAAACCCAAAACGAATAATATGTCGCATAGATTATATCTGTACAACCTCACACAGGTCCCTGAACAGGCAGTAGCGGCTACATCTGAATTGCCATTACTGGCCGCATACGGTCAAAATGATGATGCAGCGCTGATGATGATGGAGTGGGGTTATGAACTGCCCCCGTTTTGCTATCCGCTGTTTGCCGGCGGTATCAGCATCGCCCCGCCGGTGTACAACGGCACGGAAGGCGGCTTGTACGCCCCTGCGGCGCCGGGAAAGCAGGCCTTCCTGGACTTCTATGCCTTCCTCGAAAAGCACGCCGATACGCTGATAGATAACAAGGACGCTTTTGAGAACGCGAAGAAAAAACTGCTGCGCTTCTTTGAAAATAAGGTAGTACACCCCTGGTTCCACCTGGATGCATGGGATGTGTTCAACATGGCCGACGATGGCGCGGAAGGCAACCATACTGCACAGGCGGAGGACCTGAAATTACTTATCGAACAAACGAACACCCTTATACGGAAAGCCATTGAAGCGGATAACCCGGCGCTGTTGGATGAATGGCCGCCGAATGCAGCCAGCGGCTATCGCATGGCGTTTAAGCAATTGATCAACGATGAAGTGTTTAACTACGGATGGGCGGTGATAGAATCCGCCGTAATGGGGGATTATACCGGCCTGGAAGTATTCGTCGACAATGGCCTGCACGGCCTCCGGGACGAGGAGGACAACATCGTGCTGCCGGCCGAGTTTACAGAGATATTTGAATACCCCATCGGCGAGGAACTGTGCCTGGTATTACATCAGTCGGGTAAATACGGGTATGTCAACCGGGCGGGGGAGCTGGTAATACCCTGCCAATACGATGATGCGTTCGATTTTTCATCGGGCTTCAGTCACATCGTGCTGGCCGGCAAAGCAGGCATTATTGACGAACATGGCAACGCCGTCATCCCGGCGGTGTACGATGATGTGCACGTCCTCAAATACGGCGTGTTCGCCGTTAAAAAGGGGGGCGAATGGGCGCTGATGGGCGAACAGGAAACCCTGCTGCTACCGTTTCAGATAGCCGAAGACGTTGGTATTGACGACAGTGGGCTGATTTACTTTTTCTTCAAAGCGGAAAAAGAGATCTGGTATTATTCCGATACTTTCCACTTCCTCCTGAAAGGGCTCACCGATAATATAGAAACGGCGGCGGGCTGCTACCTCATTACCCTGAAAAAGGAAATGGGGCTGCTCAGCACCGCGGGCGAACAGCTGATTCCCTTTGCGGAACAAACCATCCGGTACGATTACCTGCTGGATGCCTTCATCGTGCAAACGCCGAAAGGCAGCGGTTTATTCCACGCAGAGCAGGGGTGGCTGCTGCCGGCAGAATCGGACAATGTGTATGCGCTGCGCGCCAACCCCGGGGAAAACGGGGAGCGGCTGGCAGTGGTGCAGCAGCAGGGCAGTGCCGGCTTATTTGCCGTGGCAGCTACTTCCGGCTGGGTGGCCACGCCGCAGTACAAGGATTTCCTCTTCCTGAAAGATAATTATGTAGGTTATAAAACGAAGGAGGGCGCCTGGGGCATGATGGATTATACCGGGAAGGTCCTCACGCCTGCCAGCTACGATTCCATCAACGGGAAGGAAAACTGCCTGACCTATGGTACCGCTATCGCTTTTAAAGGCCATGATATTTTTTTAATCCAGGGAGATGGGAGCGCCCGGCCATTGTCCGCCCAGGAGATAGTGGACGAAATGTCCGTTTATCCGGAAGGCTTTTTTACCAAAGAGCAGCTGAAGGCCTTGCGCAAAGCATTACCCGCGGCGGAACAAGCCCTCGGGGAGTACGAGCTGGGCAACGCCGCGCTGGACGAAGGCCGATACGACGATGCCATCCGGCATTTTGAACTGGCCGCATCCCTGCATTGCTTCGAAGCCATCACCAACCTGGGCTATCTATATGAACACGTTGACGGCTATACGAACCTGGAAAAGGCTGCCGCCCTGTACAAAAAAGCGGCGGAGCTGGGAGAGCGCTACGCCATGAAAAACGCAGGCCTCATGTACCAGCATGGCCGCGGCGTAGAGGCGGACTATAAGCAGGCGGAATACTGGTACCGGCGCGCCATCGATCAGGGCAACGAGAACGCCGCAGTAGCCCTGGCGGACCTCTGTTACTACGCGGAATACGGTATGCAGGACCATGAGCGGGCCCTGGAACTATACCAAACGGCCCTGGACAATGGGGACGATGATGTGGCCTGCAACATCGGGAACATCTATGAAGTGAAGAAAGATTATAAGAACGCCGTGAAGTATTATAAACAGGCCGCCAAAAAAGGGGATACCTTCGCCAAGTGGCGGCTGGGCTGCTTTTATACGGATGGTACCGGTGTGAAGCGAGACCCTGAAAAGGCGATGGAGCTATACCAGGAAGCAGTGGCCGCCCTGCCGGATGTGCATGTGGATATTGCCATCCTCCACACCGCAGATCCTTACTTTGATCCAGCGGAAGTGAAGCGGCGCCTGTACCTGGCAAAGGATGCCGGCGTGGCCACAGCGGATGAATACATTGATAAATTCAAGCACCTCTGGAAATAAATATGGAAAGCTTACTGGCGCAGCTGACTAAAATCCACCAGATCGGGGAGGAAGCGCGCAATGATTTGGAGGCCAGCCTCACCCGCATGGTACTGCCAAAAAACGAATTACTGATTACAGAAGGAAGAGTATGCAGGCACCTGTATTTTATTGAAACAGGTAGCTTGCGCGGCTTCTACAACCAGGATGGGAAGGAGGTGACGCACTGGTTCGGGTTTGAGAGCGACTTTGTAACATCCTTCCACAGCTTTATCACCGGGCAGCCGGCAGTGGAAAATATCCAGCTGATGGATGGGACGGTCCTCTGGGCCATCACGAAGGAGGCGCTCACGGCGCTGATGAATAAGCATCACGATATGGAAAGGCTGGTACGAATGTCGTACGAGCGGTATTATATCCGTTTGGAGGAACGCTTTGTAAACGCGCATTTCAAAACGGCTACAGAGCGCTATGAGCAGCTGCTGGCCGAATCGCCGCATATCATTGAGAAAGTGCCTTTGGGGTATATTGCTTCCTACCTGGGGATTTCCCAGGAAACGCTGAGCAGGGTGCGCAGCCGCCTTTAACATTTACTAAACCGCTTTTTGACTAAAGTCAAAAGATTTGCCCTTACCTGCTGATAGCTTTGTACCATCAAAATTACCACTATGGAACAAAGAAATCAGCAACAACCTTCTGCCGCCTTCGTAGCCGCTGCCTGGGTATCCTTAATTGCCGGCGTAAGCGCTTACATCATCGGACTGGCAAATGTGGACATGGCGCTCAATGAAAAAGGCTATTATTTCACCGTACTTATGTTTGGTTTGTTCGCCGCTGTTTCCGTGCAAAAATCAGTGAGGGACCAGCTGGAAGGGATTCCTGTAACCAGTATCTACTACGGCCTGGCCTGGTTTTCCACCCTGCTGGCCATCGTACTGCTGACGGTTGGTTTGTGGAATGCGACGCTCACCAAAAGTGAAAAGGGATTCTATGCCATGTCGTACGTCCTCAGTTTGTTTGCTGCCATTGCAGTACAGAAAAATACCCGCGACGGTCGCCAGCAGCAGAAAGACCGTTTGAATGGCGAATAGCGCCGGCCTTCCATCCTGAAAAGTGTAGTGATCCTAAATATTGTTTGTTTGTTGAAAGTCCGGGCGCAGTCCGGACTTTTTAGTATCGCCGCTATGCGGAAATTCTACCGTAATGCTCGTCCCGGAGGCTGTTTCAATTTTGCAGCGCCCATCCAGGTCCCCGCTCAGCCCCTGGATAATATTCATCCCGAGGGAGTTTTCAAAGCCGGCGCTCACATCTGCCGGCAGGCCAACCCCATTATCGGCTATGGTTACACGCAGTGTATCCCCTCCCGTTTTCCTCATTTGTACCAGTACAGTGCCGGGTTGATTGTCCGGAAAGGCGTATTTGACGCAATTGGTCACCGCCTCGTTGATGATCAGCCCCAGGGGAACTGCCTGCGTGGCGTCCATCAGCAGCTCCTCCACCTGCACGTCAAACCGGATCTTGTGGCTCACGCCAAAGCTTTCCTTCAGGTCGTTCACCAGCTCGGCGAGATAGTCAGGCATGTAAATCATGTTCACCTGTTCGCTTAGATAGAGCTTTTTGTGAATGAGGGACATGGAGTGTACCCGCTGCTGCGTATCTCGGATTGCGCGGATGGCCGCTTTATCTTCCAGGTAGTACGATTGTATATTGAGCAGGCTGATCACAATCTGCAGGTTGTTCTTTACGCGGTGGTGCAGCTCTTTCAGCAGCCATTCTTTTTCCGCCACCAGCCTGCTGAGGCGTTGATTCTGGAGATCGATTTCATTTTTTTGCAGGGTAAGCTGCAGGTTGTTTTGCTTTTTTACCCGGTAGCTGGTGCCGAAGTTCGTGGAAGATATGCTGAAAGAAACCCAGGAAAAAGCGTGGACTAATACTATCTGATCATAAACGGAAACCATGAAATGGCTACAGATCTGCAGGATAGCCGCCTTGTGGCTGGCCTGCTTTACCACCGCTCATGCGCAAAATGCAACAACCATGGAAAGCCGGAATAAGGAAATCATCGCCACCGCCTTTGAGCAGTGGGCCAGTGGCGCCGGCGTCATCTTCGACCTGCTGGCGGACGATGTGGAATGGACCATCACGGGCAACAGCCGGATTTCGAAAGTCTATACCAGTCGCCGGCAATTCATCGATGAAGCCATCGTGCCGCTCAACCAGCGTCTCAGCAAGAAGATCGTGCCGACGGTGCGTGCGCTGTACGCCGGGGGCAATACCGTCGTCGCCCTGTGGGACGGCGCTGCCACGGCCGCGGATGGCCAGGCGTATCACAACACATATGCCTGGTTCATGGAGATGAAAGGCGGCCGCATTGTCAAAGTGATTGCTTTTTTTGATGCCATAGCGCTCAACGCAGTATGGGATCGTATTACACCGTAATGTTTAACCCCGGCCACCTGCCATTCTTCAAAGCAGTTGCCACACTGGCATTAAGGATGAATGTTCTGATTGTAATGAGTATCCCGCGCATTTCGCATGCGCAGGAAAGGCAGGTGGTTCATCAATACCAGCAATGGACGGAGTACGGCGCCCAGTGGAAGTTGACGGACAAATATTCGGTATTGTTTGATGCTGGTTCCCGCCTCATCGACAACTATCTGAAGGGCACTTTTTACTATACCCGGGTAGGCCTGGATCGTGTAATGAGTAAAAGCGTAGCTGTCCATGCTGGTTTTGCGCATGTGGGGTATTTTCTCCGGAGTCCGCGCTTGCGGCAGGTAGAACACCGGCCTTACCAGGAAATAACTGTAACGCATATACGTAATAAATGGCAGGTACAGCAGCGCCTGCGCGTGGAGGAGCGGGTATTTACGCCTGTATCGGCCCATGCAGCGGATTACAACTGGTTTAACTGGCGCTTCAGGTATATGTGTATGGTGGAGTTGCGCGCGGGTCGTTTCTTTTCTTTTGGTGGGGGGAAGAGATAATGTTTAATGCGGGACGTGGCATCGTTCACAATCACTTTGATCAAAGCCGGCTGCTGATGAGTACCAGCCTGCATACCGGAAAAAGTACGGTTTTATCCGTGATATGGTCGAACCAGTATCAGGCAACGGCAGTGCAGGATAGGTTTGTGCATGGGCAGGTGGTGTGGGTGAGGGTTTGGCAGCGGTTGGGGAGGAGCGGGATTTAATGATTTGTTAAGCAGGAGGGGAGATAGGGTTTTTTGGATTATTTTAGGGGGATAAATTGTTGTTATGCGCCCTCTTTTCGGAAATGAAACCTTTGGTGAAATTAAATTATCCTCAACTGATCTTAGAGATTTTTTTCGTTTTAGGGGCTGGCAAGAAGTGCCGGCAGCCATGGAGGATGGATTATTTTTATTAACCAATCCTACATGTCCCAATCGTCAGCTTGTATTTCCAATTGATGCATCTGCGCCTATTATGCAGATGCAGTAGAAATAGCGGTGAATAAACTTGCTTTAATTGAGCAGGTACCTTTGCAGGAAATGCTTTTGGCAATTACGACATTCAAAGATAAACTGGTAAGTTAACCTTTATTTTTATTTGAGATAAGTAGCATCTTCAAGCCCTCCACTGTCAATGCATCTATCCTCCTATGCAGCATCCTATGGCAATTAGCGCATACTAATGCAAGGTCATTTAACTTAGTCAGTGTTCGTACTTTTAATTTGCCAAGTGGCAGTTTATGATGGCATTCAATATAACCATCTCCCCAATCTCCGTATGTGTTTTTGAAATTGAAGTCGCAAACCTCGCATGTAAGTGTACCCAACTTTTTGAGTACTTCTTTTTTCTTTGCTTCAACAATTTTTTTGTCGCGCTCATAAGCTTTGTGCACTTTCAAAATCGACTGCCCTTCCCATACGCTCTTAGTTTCATAGTCGTCGTCCTCTATTAGCTTGATTTTATTTAGGAGTTCTTCATCGGAAGCCAGTGCTATGATCTCTTGTGCCTAGTCCTTTAATTCTTTTCGCCTCGACTTAAAATAATTAAATAGTTCCCCATCCAATTTCGACCCTCGCGTTAACCCTTTGCCAGGATAATTTTCATCAAAAGCCGTAAAATTGGCTAATTTCAACGCAACAGCATTTACATTTCGGAATTTATTTTCGTCAGGCTTAGCTTCAAAAAGGGGGAGGTTGTTTAATGTTTTACTTAAAGCATGAATCTTTGGATTCTTGCTATCAATACTTCCCCGGTCTGGCGAAAAGTATAGGTCTAACGCCAGGATGATCTCATCTTTATGCCATTTTGGATTTTTCATAACTGGTATAAAATTACCCCTAATTTCCACCCAGACCCCTATTTTAATCACCTTTTTTCTCTATTTTTATCCTGATAAGCCATTCACCAAAGGGAGCGTTTTCAGTGATAATGGGGGAGTATCTACAACAGGAACAGGTATTATTAAAAAATCTTGCTGCCGGCGAACAATCCGCATTTCAGTTCTTATTCCATCAACACTACAAAGCGCTCTGCTATTTCGCCAACAGCATCGTGCAGGATACCCAGGAGGCGGAAGACCTCGTGCAGGAATCTTTTTCCAAACTCTGGCATAAACGGGCCGATTTTCAATCCGCTTCCGCCATCAAAGCCTTCCTTTTTATCGCTACCAAAAACGCCTGCCTCAATTTCCTGAAAAGCAGGGAGCGGCTCACCCTCCGGGAAAAAGAATTCACCTACCTGCAAAGCCATGCCGATGCCGGCTTTGATCCACTGGTAGCGGAAACCGAAATTATTACACATTTATATAATGAGATAGAAGCCCTCCCGGGGCAATGCAAGCGCATTTTCAAAATGAGTTACCTGGAAGGAAAGAAGAACGACGAAATCGCCGACGCGCTGCAAATCTCCTACAATACCGTCCGGGCCCAAAAGCTGCGGGCGCTGAAACTGATCCGGAGCAGCCTCCTCAAAAAGAACATGCTGCCCATGCTGGGCATTTATATCGCGCTGGTTAAATATTACTATTATCACTAATCCGGTTGCCGCGGAAAAAAAATTTAAAAAAAGTCGTCCTTTCCTTTAATCGAAAATATAGTTTTCTTGTTTTTATGGTAAATGTAGCGTACGCACGGGGTTAAGAACATGGAGGATCATATTTTTTCACAACGGATTGCCTACCTCATATACGGGTACCAGCAAAATACTTTAACGGAAGCGGAACATGCCGCGCTGCAGGAATGGATACATGCCGCGCCGGAAAACCGTGCCTTATTTGAGCAGTGGACCAATGCCGGATATTTGCAGGGGAAATTGCAGCAATACCGCCATTTTGATGCGAATGCCGGTTGGGAAACTTTCCGGGACCGGCATTATCCCGCTGCCTCCAACACCCGCTACCGCCGCCTGTACTGGTGGAGCGCCGCCGCAGCCATCGCCCTGCTGATCGCCGTGGGCATTTACCTGCAGCCACGCCATAAACAAAGCCCTGCGCCGGCTGTAACATCCGTGGCCATCCTGCCGGGGACCACCAAAGCCACGCTCACGCTGGCGGATGGTTCTACCATCCCGCTGGACAGCGCCGCCAACCAGACGTTGCACCAACAGGGCAGCATCGCGCAATTACAAAACGGCAGCCTGCAATACGCCGCGCAGCAGCCTGCCGGCGAAGGGGCGTTTAATACGCTTACCACTCCACGAGGCGGCCAATTCCGATTACGGCTGCCCGATGGGACGAATGTTTGGCTAAACGCTGCCTCTGCCATCACCTACCCTATATCTTTCTCCCAAAATAATAGAGAAGTAACCATCACAGGAGAGGCCTACTTTGAGGTGGCCGCACACCCGCAGTGGCCTTTCCGGGTAAAAACGCCCGGTAATACCACCATCGATGTACTGGGTACGGATTTTAACATCAACGCCTATACGGACGAAGCCGGCATCAAAACAACGCTGGTCAGCGGCGCCGTACGCGTGCGCTCCGGCGCCAATGCCGCCCTGCTCAAACCCGGGCAACAGGCCATGGTCAACGCTGCCGACCAGATCAACGTAAGCCGCGCTGATACTACCGCCGCACTCGCCTGGAAACGATCCGCCTTCTATTTCCAGGACGCCGACATCCCTGCCGTCATGCGGCAACTGGCCAGGTGGTACGATGTGAATATTGTGTATAAAGGCGACATCCCGGCAAAACGGTTCCAGGGCGAAATACAACGCCGTCTGCCACTTGCGGACGTGCTGGACGGCTTACAAGCCACCGGACTGCATTTCAGCGTCGAAGGAAGAAATATAATTGTAGAGCCATAATAAATACAGCAAGATGTAAAAACCAACTATTGTGGTCACATCGGATAAAAAAACCGGAGGTGCTTGGACCCACCCCCGGTAAACATCCGGTGATCGTCAGACATAAGCACGCTAATACTTAATACCAATTATTCAACCAGACAAATGCAAATCTATGCAATTGAATTTTTATGGTAAAGTCCTCTCTATGCCCGGACTTCACTCAACCAAAATTGCACTTACTATGCGATTGACAGTTTTTCTGATGCTGGTGGCGACCCTGAAGGTATCTGCCTCCGCATTTGCCCAACCGGTGACCGTGTCCGTTAAAAATGCGCCGCTGGAAGAGGTTTTCAGCGCCGTGAAGCAACAAACAGGCTACCTTTTTTTCTATGACAGGGAACTGCTCCGTCATGCAAAGCCGGTGACCATCAAAGCGGAAAACGCCGCGCTGGTCACGTTCCTGACAACGGTGTTCCAGGAACGCGGACTGGATTTTACCATCCGGGATAAGACGATTTTTATCCGGAAAAAAGAACTGCCGGCCACCCCTGCCACGCCGGCGGAATTAGCCACGCCGCCCCAGGAAGAGCGGCAAACCGGCGTAGTAAAAGACGCGCAGGGCAACCCGCTGATCGGCGTGTCCGTAAAAATAAAAGGGACGCTCAACGGCGTAACCACTAACGAGAACGGCTACTTTACATTGCCCGCTAAAGCCGGGGATGTGCTGGTCCTGTCCTACATCGGGTTCGAAACGCAGACCCGCCCGGTGGACCTGAAGCAGCAACTCTATATCGTCCTGAAACCGCAGACAGCCTCCCTTGATGAAGCCGTGGTCATTGGTTACGGCACCACCAGCAAACGCAATAACACCGGTTCCGTATCCAGCATCAAAGCGAGCGACATCGCCAACCAGCCTGTACTGGATGCGCTCAGCGCCTTGCAGGGCAGGGTTTCCGGCGTATTTATCAACTCTTCCAGCGGCCTGCCAGGTTCCAACTTCAATGTAGTGCTGCGGGGCCAGAGTTCCCTCTCCGGGCCCAACAATCCGCTCTACGTGATCGACGGGGTGCCTTACTACTCCGAACCGCTCAATACCTTCACCTCTGCCAACGGGAATCAAAGTCCGCTGGCATCCATCAACCCGGCGGATATCGAACGCATTGACGTACTCAAAGATGCCGATGCTACCTCCATCTACGGTTCCCGCGGCGGTAACGGCGTAATCCTCATCACTACCAAAAAAGGAAAAGCCGGCAAAGCGCAG
Source organism: Chitinophaga sp. CB10 (assembly GCA_001870995.2). Taxonomy (GTDB): domain Bacteria; phylum Bacteroidota; class Bacteroidia; order Chitinophagales; family Chitinophagaceae; genus Chitinophaga. Next base: position 17,600 of record MLAV02000002.1, on the reverse strand, counting down.
GCTAACTTCAACGTATATACGGGCGCAGGAAAAGTGGTGAATACCGTGGATATGCTCAGCACGCCGGACTATGTGGCCATGCGTAAAGAAGCGTTTGCGCATGATAATAAATCCTACACGAGCGAATCCGCCCCGGATATCACCGTTTGGGACCAGCAAAAAACTACCGACTGGCAAAAGTTCATCATGGGCCATACCGCCCGCATCACGGAAGCGCAGGGCTCCTTATCCGGCGGCACCGCGCAAACGCAATACCTGCTCAGCGGCACCTATCATAAGGAAACAACCGTGATGCCCGGCAGCCTCGGCTACCAGCGGGCTGCAGGCCGGTTGAACATTAACCACAGCAGTCTGAATAATAAATTCAATATCAACGCATCGGTGAATTATACATCCGGCAAGGATAATTCCTTACCTACGGACCTCTCCATTTTCTATAACCTGGCGCCCAACTACCCGCTGTACGATTCCGTTGGCAAGCTTTATTGGACGGGCAACCTGCAAAACCCGCAGGCCTACCTGCTGCGTAAATCCGTGGTGAACACCAACATGCTACTGGCTAATACCGTGCTGCGTTATACCATCCTGCCGGGCTTAAACGCCAAAGCCAGCCTGGGGTACACCCGTACGGATATGGACCAGATGCGCATTACGCCGGATGCCAGCCTGAACCCGCTCACCTCCACCGGCAGCGAATCGTACTTCGGTAACTCCGATATCAGTTCTTATATCATTGAGCCGCAGCTCGACTATACGAAAGACATTGCGAAAGGAACCCTGCAGGTCCTGGCAGGTGGCACCTTCCAGCAAACGATTACCAACGGCAAATCCGTGATCGCTACCGGCTTTTCCAGCGACGCGCTGCTGGAAGACCAGCACGCAGCAGGCCTGGTAGTACCGCGCCCGACCGTCTACGCCTTTTATCGCTATACCTCTGTTTTCGGAAGGGTGAACTACAACTGGGAAGGAAAGTATATTGTGAACGCGTCCTTCCGCCGGGACGGTTCTACCAGGTTCGGCCCCGGATACCGCTTTGGTAACTTCGGCGCAGTAGGCGCTGCCTGGGTGTTCAGCAAGGAATCGTTTGTGAATGAAGATGGCTTCCTCAGCTTCGGTAAGCTGCGCGCCAGCATCGGTAACTCCGGCAACGATCATATCAGCGATTACCAGTACCTGGATGCATGGAGTTCCACGCCTTACCCTTACGGCGGCATCCCGGGATTAACGCCTTCCCGCCTGCCCAACAGCAGCTACCGGTGGGAGGAAAATCACAAGAAGGAAGTAGGCCTGGAGCTGGGCTTCCTGGATAACCGGATCATGTTCAATACCAACTATTACTACAACATATCCGACAACCAGCTGGTGGCATACCAGCTGACGCCGCAGGTAGGCTTTGAATCCATCACCGCCAACCTGCCTGCCAGCGTGATGAACAGCGGATGGGAGTTTGAAGTGAATACTACCAACATCAAAAACAAAAACTTCAGCTGGGAAACCGGTCTGAATCTGTCCATCAACAAAAATAAACTCAAGTCGTTCCCGGGTATTGAATCCTCTACCTATAAAGACATTTATGTGGTGGGCGAGCCATTGTCGATCGTAAAAGGCTACCAGTTCCTCGGCATTGACCCGGCAACCGGCGTTCCGAAATTTTTCAGCAAAACCGGCGCGCCAACGCCGGCAGAGAACGATGACTATGTGATACTCGGAAAACGCGCGCCGGACTACTTCGGCGGGTTCTCCAATACTTTTAAATACAAGGGTTTCAGCCTCGACTTCCTCCTCACGTTCGTAAAACAGGAAGGTCCGGGACTCAACTATGGCTATGGGACTGTAGTGATTGGCGGCCCTGCCAACCAGGACCTCCGCGCGCTGGACCGCTGGCATAAACCGGGCGATATTTCCAGTGTACCCGGCGCCACCACGGCAGATGGTTCCGCTGCTTACCGCAACTACAGCCTGTCTACCGCCAACTGGGGCGATGCTTCCTTTATCAGGTTGAAGAACGCTTCCCTGCGGTACGACTTATCCCCGTTCACGAAGAAGTGGAAGCTGAGCAGCGCAAGCGTGTACGTACTCGGTCAAAACCTCTTCACCATCACCAACTACAAAGGCTTTGATCCCGAAACGCAGGGCGTGGTAATGCCGCCGCTGAAATCTTATACGATCGGTGTTCAATTTGGATTTTAACATATACTCCTGGCAGATAAAAGATATATCATGAAACGATTAAAAATATTATTAGCCATGCTGCTGCTGTTTGCTGCTACTTCCTGCAGTAAATATGTGGACACGCCATTGCCTAAAAATGAACTGGTATCCGGCCTGGTATTCAAGGATGATAAGGCGGCTACTGCCGCGGTAACCGGCGTGTACAGCAATATGTATTCGTTCAACTACCAGTTTGCCAACATCCTCATGAACTACCTGACCGCCATGCAGGCGGATGAGATGTACTATTTCAGCAGCTTTGCCAACTATGACGTATTCCGGGAAAACAGGCTGCTGCCCAGCAGTCAGTATGTGCAAAGCCTGTTTGCGGATATGTACAGCTATATTTACCAGATGAATGCCTGTATAGAAGGGCTTTCCGCTGCCAACACCCTTACGCCTGCCGTGAAAAAGCAGCTGTTGGGAGAGTCCTATTTCATGCGCGCATTCTTTTACTTCTACCTGGTGAACATGTATGGCGATGTGCCTTTGATCACAGGTACGGATTACCAGGTGAATGGGGTGAAGCCCCGTGCGCCGCGTGCGGAAGTATATGATACCATGATCAGCAACCTGAAAACAGCCGTGCAGTTGCTGGAGGATAGCTACCCTACGGCCCAGCGCATCCGGCCGAATAGAGCCGTGGCAAACGGTTTGCTGGCGAGAGTGTACCTCTACAACCAGCAGTGGGACCTGGCGGAAGCGACAGCCTCCCTGGTGATTAACAATAACGCCTATACGCTGCCGGCGGATTTGAATACTGTTTTCCTGGCGACGAGTAAAGAAGCTTTATGGCAGATACAACCGTTAAACGTCAGCGGTGGCCGCAATACCTGGGAAGGGTTCACTTCAACTCCTGCCACGGCAACGGGAACCGCGGTGTTTCGCCTGGATGCTACCTTAGTGGCGGCTTACGAGCCGGGGGACTTGCGCCTCGCCAGGTGGACGGACTTCAGAACGCCCGGTTCAGGCCCGGTGTATTACTTCCCTTATAAATACAAGATCCGCAGCGCTGCCGCCGGCATCACGGAATACTCCATGGTGATGCGCCTGGCGGAACAATACCTGATCCGCGCGGAAGCGAGGATACAACAGAATAAGCTGGATGAAGGCCGGGGCGATCTGAATGCCATCCGCAAAAGGGCCGGACTGGGAGATTTATCTGCCAGCCTGGATAAGGCCGCATTGTTGCTGGCCGTGGAAAAGGAGCGCCGGCTGGAACTCTTTGCCGAGTGGGGCCACCGCTGGTTTGACCTGAAGCGCACCAAACGCTCAGACGCTGTCCTGGGGCCATTGAAAGGCGCCAACTGGCAGTCGACCGATACGCTGTATCCGATTCCTTCCGATGCGATGCGAACAAATATTAACCTGACCCAGAACCCGGGTTATAACTAAGCCGACTATATGAAAAAAATAATCGTGCTGCTATTACTGACGCTGTTCGTCGTCAGTAATAGCAACGGGCAGCAGTCCGTGGTCATATCCCCGGCCTATCCTGAAAGAGGGCAAACGGTGACGGTGACGTTTGACCCTGCCGTGCCGGGCAACGGCATTGCTGCGGACGCAAAGGAAGTGACGCTGGTGTTTACCTATTCCAACTTTTATAATCTTCCCTGGCGCATGAAAATGCAGCAGGTAAATGGCAAATGGACCGCCTCCTTCCTCCTCGCTAATTACACCGTATTTGCCACGTTTTACCTGGAAAGCGGAGAACAGGTGAATAAACCGGCAAAGGACCGGCATTACGAAATAGCCGTGTATCAAAATAAGCGGCCGGTGGAAAACGTGTTCCTTTACAAAGCTTACAGCATGGGCGCTCAAATGGGGAAGTCCCCGTTGCTGGCTGGCCGGCAGCATGACTTGTTTAAACAGGAACTGGCCTTGTATCCCAACAACTACGAAGCAAAGCTGCGCCTGCTCGCCAATGAAATGAATGCCACTGATTCGCCCGCAAAGAAAGCCGCCCTGCGCAAACAGGCGCACCAAATAATTGCGGACCGCTTCTATGCCGATCCAACAAATAGCGGCAACCTGAATAAAGTGACCATGGGCTACCTCATCATCGGTGAAAACAGCCGGCTGGATTCTATCCGCAAAGTGGTGATGGAGCGGTATCCGGATTCAGCGCCCGGGCGGGAACTGAATGCCGCCGCTATGGCAAAAGGGAAGGACACGGCAGCGCAGATAGCCTGGTTTGAAAAGGAGCTGAAGAAGGAAACAAAGGAGAACAGCGGGACCTTTACGGCCATGCATGAATATTTATTCCGGTACTATGCCGCACAAAAGAATGCTTCCAAAGCTTTATACCACGCGCGTTTCCTGACACCGGAAAAGGAGAGCCCCTATACGGCAACTGTCTGGGAAGAAATAGGACGCACGCTGCAGCAACAGCAGCTCGCCCCGGATACGGCATATAGTTATGCGCAGCTCGCCCTGGATAGCGTGCACCGTTACCCGGTAGGAGTGATCAGGTATTTTCCTGAAACGGGCTATATCTATCCTTTTGCGGACGATAGTACCCGGCAGTCCGTGTACGAAAAAGCCGCTTGCCGCCTGCACGCTTTGCTGGGATTGATTGCTTTGCAGCAGCACCGCCCGGAAGCGGCGGAAAAGCATATGGCGCTGGCCGTACGGGAAATTGCCGATAAGGAAACCCTGGACGATGCCGCTGCCTATTACCGGCAAACGGGCAACGAACAACAGCTGGCAAGGCTGGATGCATTCCGGAAAAAAATATTGCGGGATAAAATATGGAAGCAGCAGGTCAGCAAGCCTGCGCCTGCGCTTACCTCTTTCGTGGATATGCAGGGCAAAGCAGTATCGCCGGAGGCGCTGAAAGGGAAAATTGTACTGATCGACTTCTGGGCCACCTGGTGTATCCCATGCATGCAGGAAATGCCGTACCTGCAGCAGCTCTACGATCAGCATAAGCACAATAAGGACATCGTTTTTATGATCGCCAACAGCGGCGCTAAGAATACCCTTGCCGATGCGCAGGGGTGGAGTGGTAACAAGAAGTACACTTTCCCTGTGTATTACAATACCGATCCGGAAATAGGAGAGAAGTTCCGGTTTAATATAATTCCGGCGTCGTACCTGATTGATAAAAAAGGAAACATCCGGTTTGTGAATATAGGTTTTGAAGGGCCGGAAGTACTGGCTAAGCTGCAAGGGCAGCTGGATGTTTTGTTACAGGAGCATTAGGATGTTAACTGTCGCCCCATGATGGGAAACTGTCATGGGGCTTTTATTATGTTTCTGGCTAATAAAATTGCATTCGCAATTGTTACATGGGGCTTTTATTATACGCCTGGCTGTTAAATTGCATTCACAATTATTACATGGGACTTGTGGCTGTTAAATTGCATTCCCACTCGCTATCAACCACCTACGCTACACCACAGTCACCTTTACCCCCATATCCTCCATCCGCTTCACCAGGTGATCCGCAATAGCGCTGTCTGTAATCACTTCATCAATATCCTCCATGCCGCAGATACGGCCGAACCCTCTCCGCCCGAATTTCGCAGAATCCGCCAGCACAATGGTTTTTTGAGCAGTGGCCATCATTTTCTGGTTGAGGTGCGCTTCCATGATGTTGGTAGTGGTAAGGCCAAATTCAAGGTCGATGCCGTCCACCCCGAGGAATAGTTTGCTGCAGGAAAAGTCGTCCAGAATTTTTTCCGCATAGGAGCCGGTAACGGAGGTGGAGCTGTTGCGCAGCTGGCCGCCCAGCTGTATCACTTCAATTTCCGGCCGGCGCAGCAGTTCCAGCGCTACGTTCAATGCGCCGGTGATCACCATCAGGTGGCCTTTGGGTTGGATATTTTTTGCCAAAGCCAGTACGGAAGTCCCGGAGGCAATAATGATAGCGTCATTAGGCGCAATCAGCGCCGCGGCTGCCTGGCCTATCCTGTTCTTCTCCTCCCGGCGGATGTTTTCCTTTTCGTTGACGGGTTTATCGTTCGTATAAGGGTTCTGCACTGTAGCGCCACCATGCGAGCGGAATAAGAGTGCCTTATCTTCCAGCAGCTTCAGGTCTTTTCGTATAGTCACTCCTGATACATCCAGTTCTTTACACAACTCCAGTACGTTTACATATCCCTTCTCGTGTAGTTTATTCAGAATAAACTTATGACGTTCAGCAATATTGATCATAGACATATCCTATAAAATTACGCATTTAAGTGTCTGGTCGCTTATTTATGAGTTCGTTTACAAGCGCTGATAATCTCGTTTCAAATGCTTACATATAGTTCCCTTTGAAAAGAAAAATACCCCATTATTGGATAATTTTTTCTTTTTTATGAAAGTACCCGAAATATTTTGAAATTATTTTGAACCGGATGTTAATTTATTATTAATTAATAATCAATAGCTTACAAAATAACTTTTCTTTCTTTTCCGTTCCTCACGCTTTTTTTACTTTTTTTCATTTTATTTTATATTTTGGTTTCAAATTGTTTCTTTTTAGTTTCATATTCTGAAAGCACGGTGAAAATGAAATAAAGCATAAGTAAATACAACACGCCAAGTATTCGGGAAGAGTTCGGCAGTAGCCGGTATAATTACCAAGTATCCTAACAGACGACTGAACGCCAGGCAACAAAGCAGTTTATTATCAACCAATTAATAAAAAATCACACGTATGAAATTTTTCTCGCGATTCCACGGGATTCAACCAGCAATACTCCTGCTGGGCTGTATCTGGATGCTTTGCGGTATCCCTATGCAACTACAGGCGCAGGACCGGCCGGTTTCCGGTAAAGTCACTGCCGTAAACGGCACACCGCTGATCGGTGTGAATATCCAGGTTGCCGGCACCAACCATGGAACCGTTACGGATATCAACGGCGCGTACAAACTCAGCGCGCCCGAAGGAGCTACCCTTAAATTTTCTTTCATCGGCTACCTGTCCAAAGACGTGAAAGTCGCCGGCAACACCGTTAACGTAACCCTGGAAGAAGATATCCAGAAGCTGAACGACGTAGTGGTGGTAGGGTACGGTACGCAGAAAAAAGCGACGCTCACCGGCGCTATCACCACCGTGAAAATGGCGGAAAAAGAAGGCCAGCCCCTCACCAACGCCAGTAACGCCCTCGCCGGCGTGCCGGGCGTATTCGCCAACCTTACTAACAGCCAGCCCGGGGTAGACCGCAGCACCATCCGCATCCGCGGCGTAGGTACGCTGAGCAGCAACAACCCGCTGGTACTGGTGGACGGTATCGAATACTCCATGGATGAACTCAACCCGAACGATATCGAAACCATGACGGTACTCAAAGATGCCGCCGCCTCCATCTACGGTTCCCGCGCGGCAAACGGCGTTATCATCATCACCACCAAAAAGGGAAGAGGCGCCTCCCACGTCAACTACAGCTACTACTACGGTAAACAGAAAGCGACCTACCTCCCGGATGCCATCAACGACCCGATCGTGTACATGAAGCTGAAAAATGAAGCGCTCCGCAACGAAGGCAAAGCGCAGGAATACAGCGATGCAGACATCGCTGAATACGAAGCCGGGATGAAAACTGATCCTTTCACTTATCCTGCAAACGATTGGTATAAGATCGCACTGAAAAATGGCGTCATCCAGAAACATGATGTGAGCGTGGCCGGCAGCGGGGATAAATACCAGTACCGCCTCTCCCTCGGTTATCTCGACAGGGACGGTATCCTCTTCGGGCCAGGCAACCACGAAAAGAAATACTCCGTTGGCCTCAACGCCTCCATGGAGGTATCCAAACGCCTGCGCACCGGCATTACCCTGGATGGTTATTATCGCAACTATACCACTCCTTTCTATACTGACTCCTGGTCCTACCTGGCCCGCACCCTGCCTATCCTCACCGATACGCTGGCAGATGGCCGCTATGGTAACTCCTGGCTCAGAACCGCCGGCCGCAACAACTGGGAAAATCCCCGTATGCTCGCCTACAACGGCTTGCAGACGAAAGTAGTACAGCGCTTCCTTACCACCGTTTTTGCGGAATACAAACTGCCTTTTGATATCAACTATAATATCAAATTCGGTGTGGATAAATACGACGGATTGCTCAGCGGCTTCACGCCACGTATGCAAACCTTCGATCCGAAAACATTGAAACCTACCAACTGGAATAGCCCGGCTACCGCGCCCAGAGCGGCTAAAACGGACTATAACGACCTGAACATCCATTTCTATAATACACTCGACTGGAAGAAGTCCTTCTCCAAACACAACGTTTCCGCCATGGTGGGCGCCAGCTACGACAATATGGATAGCGACTCCTGGGCCACCAGCATGTACGGCTACCTGGATGGCACGCTGGACGCCTTCAACGCCGGCACCACCTGGAATGCCACCAGCGGTAACATGACCCGCGATGTGCTGGAATCCTACTTCGGTCGTGCCAACTACGATTACAACGAGAAGTATTACCTGGAAGCTACCTTCCGTTACGATGGTTCCAGTCGCCTCGGTAAACAAAGCCGCTGGGCCTTCTTCCCGTCCGTATCCGCCGCATGGCGCATCGATAAGGAATCATTCTTCCACTCCGATTTTATTTCCTTCCTGAAACTGCGCGCATCTGCCGGTAAAATGGGTAACCAGGCGGTAGACCTCTACAGCACACAGGCTTCCGTTATCTTAGGGGAAGACTATAGTTTCGGCGGCACGCTCAACTCCGGCGCTGCTAAAACTTCCGATGCAGATTCCACCCTCAGATGGGAAATTACCAACACTTACAACGTAGGTACGGATATCAATATCTGGAATAACCGCATCGGCCTCACCATCGACGCCTACCACAAACTGACCAACGGTATCCTCCGCCCGGTGAACATTCCTTCCCAGGTGGGCAACCTCGCAGGTCCTAAGCAAAACGTAGGTTCCGTGAAAAATATAGGCCTGGAGTTTACGCTGCAATACAACGATAAATTCGGCGACCTCGACGTGAACGTTTTCGGTAACGTAGGCTTCAATAAAAACAGGGTGACGGACCTCCACGGGGAAATCATCTACGGCACCGGTACCATCACCCGCGAAGGCTACCCGATAGACGCTTACTACCTGCTGCAGGCGGAAGGCATCTTCCAGACGCAGGATGAAGTGGCTAAAAGCGCCAAACAATCCGCCAATACAAAACCTGGCTATATTAAATACAAGGATGTAAACAACGATGGCATCATCAATGGGGACGACCGTGTGATCGTCAACAGCTCTTCTTCCGTGCCTACCTCCACTTTTGGATTCGGTTTCAACCTGGGATATAAAGGCATCACCCTTTCTACTTCCTTCCAGGGCATTGCCGGCGTGAAAGCGCTGCCCACGGCCAACCTGGCCTTCCCTTTCAACAATGGCGCAAACGCTACCTGGGAGTGGACAAGAGATGCCTGGACGCCTGAAAATCCAAACGCGCGCCTGCCTATCGTTACTACCAGCACCGGCGGTATCGATAACTTCCAGCGTTCTACTTTCTGGCTCAGGAATAACTCTTACGTGAGAATGAAAAGCATTCAGCTGGGATATTCCCTGCCGCAAAGCCTGCTGTCAAGGGTGAAAATCCAGAAAGTACAGTTCTTCATCAACGGCGAAAACCTGCTGACCTTCTCCAAATACAAGGACTTTGATCCGGAGGCCATCCTGGACCAAACTACGCTGTACCGGTACCCAATGTTGAAAACCTTTAACGGTGGTATCAACATCACTTTCTAATACTTAAACCATGATAGTTATGAAGAGGATATATGTCTTACTTACCTGCGCAGGTTTCCTGGCTGCGGGTTGCAACAAAAGCCTGCTGGATACGGTGCCGCACGACCGCTATACGGAAGAAACCTTCTGGCAAACCCCGGAAGCCGCAAATGCAGGGCTCGTGGGCTGTTATTCCGTATTGCGCAACGCCGGCGTTTATGGCGGTAAAACTTCCAACAACGCCACCGCGCTTTGGGAAGAAACGCTTACGCCCAACGCCTACAACCAAACGGATGCCCTGAGTTTTAACACCATTGCGCGCGGCACGCAGATGTCGAGCACCGGTGGTATCATCACCGGCCGCTATTCCGATTGCTATGCCGGTATTGGCCGCTGCAATACCTTCCTGGCGAAAGTAGACGAGGTAACGGCGCTCGACAACGCTACCCGCAGGAGGATGAAAGGGGAAGCCTATTTCCTGCGCGGACTCTATTACTTCCTTTTGCAGAATTACTATGGCGCCGTACCGTTGATCCTCGATCCGCCTGATAAAACCACGCAGGCCAAGCTGCCCCGCACGCCGCGCGAGCAGGTGGTGGCGCAGGTGCTGACGGACCTCGACAGCGCTGCTAACATCCTCCCGTTGAAATTCACCGGCGCTGATTTGGGCCGCGCCACCAAAGGCGCTGCCATGGCGCTGAAAGCAAGGGTGCTGCTGTACGAAGCGAGTCCGTTGCTCAATCCAGCCAATGATGTAGCCAAGTGGAAAGCCGCTGCCGATGCGGCCAAAGCGGTGATGGACCTGCCTGGTACCGGTTATGGTTTGTTCAAGGATTACCGTTCCCTCTTCCTGCAGGAAAATGAAAATAACCTGGAGGTGATTTTCGATGTGCAGTACATCTTCCCGCAGCAGGGCAGTTCCTTCGACCTGATCTGCTCCCAATACAATACCAACGCGCCTTTGCTGGACCTGGCCAAAACCTATTATACCACCAAAGGGTTGCCTATCACAGATCCTGCTTCCGGCTACGATCCCGCCAATCCTTATAAGGACCGCGATCCGCGCCTGAACGCCACGTTTACATATCCGGGCGATACCTACAAAGGCGCTGTCATCAACGCTACCCGCTTCGCGATCACGGGTTACGGCATGAAGAAATTCAGTATGTACGACAAGGCCGCGCCGCCGAAAGATAAATCTGACCTGAAGGATGGCCAGTCTGATATCAACTTCATCGTGCTGCGTTTCGCCGATATCCTCATGATGTACGCGGAAGCGCAGAATGAAGTCAGCGGCCCGGATGCGACCATCTTTGCGGCGCTGAACCGTATCCGCGACCGCGTGGGTATGCCGCATTTCAACGAAGGTTTAAGCAAGGAGGCGCTCCGCCAGGAGATCCGCCATGAAAGACGCGTGGAATTTGCCGGCGAAGGATTGTATTATAGCGACATCCGCCGGTGGAAAATCGCTGAAACCGTGATGAATGCTACCATTCAGAACTATGCGGGCAAAAACCTGGAAACGCGGACTTTCGATAAGCTCCGCGATTACTGGTGGCCTATTCCGTTGGGCGAGCGCGATCTGAATCCGAATCTGGAACAGAACAGCGGTTATTAATTAGTAAAACTGGATAGTTGTTAAATGGCAAATGGAGGGTGTCCGCTGGTCGGGCGCCCTTTGTTTTTGTTACACTCCATGAGGGCTTTGGTTTATTTTTTTAGGGAGAGATTTAATGCTGCGGTTAACGGTTGTACGTTGTTGGAGCGGATGTACTGCGCATTATGCCGGTATCCGGGAGTACGCTGATAGGCCCGCCCCAATCAGAAAAATCTATCAGTAACGTGTTTGTTGACCCGGGATAGTGCCGCCTCCTGTTTACCTTCCCTGGTTTACTCCGACTAACATATAAGGAAGCGCCACCTGACCGGTGAGTGGAATTCTTCTTCCTGTTATGCCGGAGTATGCCGAAAATCCGCGAAAGAGTAGGCGCCCGTTAGCCGAAAAGGGAAATATGAGTAGGCGCCCCAAACCCCAATTGTTATGAACTACGTTTTTAAAGGAAGATTATGCGGCCTCTTATGCACAGATGATTGCAGGGAGCCGTTGGCGGGAGTCAAGGTAAGACTCTACCGCGTCGAAAACAGGGAAGCAGTGGCCGTCCTGGCTGTTGCGGATACCAATCAGACCTTCCACCAGGTTACAGCCGGGGAGGTGAAAGCAAAAAGTAATTTGTTGCTGGCCGAAACCACCGCCAATGAAAACGGCGAGTTTGTTTTTAACCTGGGTGAAAAGGACAATTACAAAGGAGAAGCATTTGATATCGATTTTACCTGCGGCACCGGCTTTGGTAAGCCTGTGCCTCCAAAGCAAATTACAGACTTCCAGTTTCACCTGAGCACCTTGCAGCCGCAATGGCGGGTAAGCAATGCCAATGACCGCGAAGCGTATGTATTCGGATGGGAATACTGTATTGCCTCCAAATGGTGGTGCCGGATACTGCAACAGCTGGATCGCTGGGTTATCTGTGGGAAAGTGGTGGATTGCAAGACCGGTAAGCCTTTAAACGGCCTGCGGGTTTTCGCCTATGATGTGGATCTGTTACAGGATGATCCCCTGGGCAGCGCTTTTACGGATGCTTCCGGTCATTTCAGGATCGTGTATTCATCGGCCGATTTTTCAAAAACGCTGCTTAACTGGCTGAATGTAGAATGGCCGGCGGGTCCGGATCTTTATTTCCGGGTAGAGTCAGGCTCCGGAGCGGTACTGCTGAAAGAACCGCGCAGCATGGGGCATACCAGTGCTCGTACCAATGCGCACAATTGCTTCTGTGTAAAGCTCTGCGTGCCGGACGGTGATATTTATACCGTTGATACGCCCTTGTTTACACGCTTTGGCGAATACAAGATCATCGGGGACATCGATGCCAACGGCCTCACAGCCATTAACCGCACCTTCGCCAGTGGTACCGGCTTTGGCTTCTTTGGCGCGGTGAAGCTGGTGGGATACGCCACTAAAAAAGTCCCGTCAGACAATACCAAACCCCTGTTCTACCGCTTTACCTATTCCTATGACGGCGCTACCTGGAACCCGGTTACCCTGGCGCAAACGCAACAGAGCAGGTTGGTAGTTGGCGTGCGCGAAATCACCTGGAATGGGGTGCAGGCATTTCAGGATATCGTAATTGATCCGAACCAGCCAGCCTCCGTACCGGATAGCATTCCGCCGGATGGCGCGCCCGGCGTAATCCCGGATCATGTGCTGCACCAGGATGCCAATGGCTGGGTAAGAGTCGATCAACACGGAATTGATAATGGTTTTATCGGGCCGTTGCTGTGGGTAAATACCAATGTGCTCGTCCCGGGCGGGAACCCGCTGGCGCCGGGCGATGCGCCGGGTAATGCCCCTGCAAGCCCTAAAAATGGAAGGCGCGTATATTTTGCATACCAGACTACGGATGATCCGTCTAACCCTGCTTCCGTTCATTTCAGGGAACAGGTTACCAAAGGGGTGATCTATGTAAATAACTGGGAGGAAGTACGGCTCCTGCAGCTCGATGAGCTGACGACCGGCGTTAGCGGTTGTACGCCTATCACTACCCATGCGCATGTCCGTTACACGGCAGATCATGAGTTGCTCGCATCCTGGGCGCTGGGCATTGCCAGTGCCGCTGTTCCGGGCGGTATTTCCATTACCGGCGGCGCAGGTAATGTGCCCCGTGGTTCCAATAATGTAATTGATTTCGCCACACCGGGAACGGTTTCCCCGGCGTTTAATACCTGGCCATCCTGCGCTTACAAACTCTCACTGGTGACGCGCAGGAAGCTGACTAATGGTGAATCTAATGACGATCATACCGGCGTGGAAATTATTTTCTGTAAATAAACCGGGGGATCATTATTTCACATCACTCAAATTATTTGAGATATAATAGTGGATGCCCTGAAGAATGTTGAATAGGATAGGCAGGAAAAACAAAAGCCCGCGCATTGCGCGGGCTTTTCCAACTTCGAGTCTCTGCGGAGAACATGGTTCAAATTTCGAGCCTTTTTGCTAGGTATTTGGGTAGAATTGTGGAGTTTATTGACAGATATTGTCGAAATAGGTCAGAATTGAAGTTTAGTTAATAAGGTAATCAGGTAGCCAATATTGCTTCTGTAGATGCTTCTGAAGTATCAAATTCTTCAAAGGCGATTCCTACTAGTTTTCGTTTAAGATTATCAAGTATTAGCTGAAGTCGTTCTTCCACAAAAAGATCAATTGCATTGATCGGCATGGTCTCATTTCTTACCCAATCCAAAATCTGTGGAGGTAGGAAATGGGAGGGCATAATTGCTTCAAATTCCGGCTTGTCATAATCCTTTAAATATTCTAGGGGATTTCTGTTGGTAATATCAAGGTTGGTAATTTGAGTGAGATAGGCGATGTTCAGAAGTGAATTATTATCAATCTTATTAAGGTGCCGATTATTTAGGACGTATTCAGAATTGGTAGGAAAAATATGATGAAGGTTGGGCTTATCTGTGGCAAAGAACAGATTATGTGCTAATACCTCCCGATCACAATGCTCCCAATCCCGCGGTTTCATGCTGGCAAATAGTGATAGCATCGCTCGGCTTAATCGGCCCCTAGAACTATAGGACGCAGACCGTAGAGTCTCTTTGTTAATCAAGAACCGGTCAAACTTATACTGTTTTTTGTACTTTTCAGTATCTAAAAACTCTATATGTTGAAAAAGGTGTGTGGTATTACTTAATAGCTCGTTACTGTGGAAGCTGTAAAACCAAAAATATTTTTTCAGAAAATCGTAATTTGGAGACAGGTTCTGATAAAAATAAGCTGTTATAGTAAAATAAAAGTAACGGAAGGGTATCAAATGAGGTGTTTTGATATGCAAATGGTTCTCAAAAAAGTCAAATGTTTTTAGAAGTGCCTTTTTTGCATCCTCCCAAACCTCGAGTATATGCTCTGTTTTTATCTCATTCAAATAGCGATCAGTGATATTTCTTACACCGCTATCCTCAACATTCCAATATATTAATACGGCAAGGGCTTGTAAATAGTCCAAATCGCTGATATGTAGAAACTGACTTGGGTTTGTATTCCGGAAATTGTCAATCAGTTCCCGCAAATAGAAGCCGGCTTCTCCATTCGTGCTGGGTTTAAAAGTTTTGGCAACTACTATGTCAAAAATATTTAGCGGCTTTCCAGCTTGATTAATTCGTTCAAATATTTGGCACACCTCTGAAACCTGTATTCCTTTCACTTCAATAAATGAAATCCGGTAATTGTCAAGGATTTCTTTTACCCGCCTAAGCTCTTTCCGAACTTGGTGATCGTATTCCTTATAATTGGGATTTGGATGTTCTACCAGTTTTCGTTCAATACTTCCAAAGTTATTTTTTACGTCAATGAGCTTAACTATTAGCCCCTCATTAAATCTGTTTTTCTTGCCTGTATTATATCGTAACTCTCCATTTCTATCGTCTATTTCATCCCAAAATAAAAATCGGCTTCGATAGCTTTCATCATCAGTATCACTGTTTATAGGTATTGTAAAGTCAACATATAGAGTCGGGTTAAACCCGTCCTGTCCCTCTATGCTACCGCCATATAAAGAAGTTAGCAATGAAGTAGTTCGCTGTTGCCCATCAAGAATATATTGGTATTCAGCTCGGGTAAAATTTTCATCAGTGATCCGATGGCCACCTACCTGCCTATGATTTTGAAGTTTAAGATCAGTTTTCCAAATCAGAATGCTTCCTAATGGATAGAATTTATAAATGCTATCCCATAGCTTTTTAACGTTTTCCCTATCCCAAACAACTTCTCGTTGGAAAGTGGGTATCTGATAATTCTTATTTAGCAGTTCATCCAAATAAGTAGTAAGTCCTTTGTTGGTAGGGAAAATTCTGTCAATGTAGTTCATTTGATTCAGAGTTAAAATTTATTGAGGTTTAATTGTCTTTTATGGTATTTGCAGGCTAAACGCCAACGATTTCAGAAAATGTTAACCTAGTTTTCAACCCATATAGGTCTTTCCGCATGGAAATAGCTAACTCATAATAACCTTCCCTCGTGGGGTTTCTAATATAGGCACTTAGTGACAGTATAACCTTATCGGATGCAAAAAGGATCATGTTATCTCTTTCGATTATTAGTTCGTCGAGCAATTGCGCTTTTGCGGTAAAATCCCGACCATGTTTTTTTAGTTCTTTCTGATGTTTATCGAAATCTAACATTGCATTGGCAAGCAGTATTAGGGCTTTGTAGCGAGTGTTTTTAAATTCATGCTGAGCTTGGCTTTTAAGTTCTTTTTTATTTAAAAGATAATTAATTCCACTTTGTAGCATTCCTCCTAAACCAACAAGACCAATTGCCGATATTATTTCTTGATATGCCATATCTAATGTAATTGCAAGTTAAAGGATGGAAATATACCTTTGAAATTGCTGAATATTTCTTTACGAGCAATATCCATTTCAATACAGGCTTTATCTGTTAATATCCAGATTGAACAGTTGTTTTTTCCACATCCACAAGGTTTAATTTGGTTATTCCTTCTTAACTCATTAAAGGTGTTTCGTAGCTGTATAACTAATTGAGTAATATTTTGTAAGCCATCTTTTATTTGAGGGTCTTTTACTTCGTGACGGGAAGGTATTCTTTTTACAAAAAAGCCATCTCTTAGCCGACGTACACCTGTATTTAGTACCTCAATGGTATCAGTAATAGCTTTCTCGAAATCAGGAATATTCGACTCGTTATTGAATCTTGTTGTAAACGCAGGTCTATCAAAGCACTCCGTTATAGACTGAAGGATAGTTTGGTCAGTATCAATATCAAATTCGTTTACAAGTTGTTTCAATGCAGAAGGCGTTTCAGGAAAAGATTCTCCATTTACAAACCTTCTTATAAGTTCAGGTGTACAATGTCGCAACTTTTCTTCAAATTCAACACCGCTCCAGATTTCTACATCTAAAACTCCTAATTTATGACTATGCTCTGTTATCTTCTTTCGCACATCACCCGATATTGTTCCTCCAGCGACAACGATATAATTGTTTGGAATATTATTCCCCTTTATAAGTTTATCTATATCGTCAGCTATTTTCTTAAAGGTCAACTTCTGATAATTGGCACATTGATAACAGAAAGTTTTCCCATCTACCATTCCCCATATATCTCTTCCCCCATCACTCCCAGTTTGTCCAAGCCAATGAATTTTATCCCATCGTCTTTGTCTAGATACAAATGCAAAAACTAAACGCTCAAACTGAATACCACTATAATCTTCAAAATGTATTGGATTAACAGTTTTATTTATCGGAATTGTGTAATTATATTTATTACTAGCATCAATATTCCCCAAGTAATTAATGACATCTTCCATTGTTATCCCTTGATTTCTTGAATTGGGTTCAAGTATCAATGAATCGGCAAGAGCTTTTCCTCCTTTAGCAATCCTTTTACCAATCCTAAATTCTGTAAGATCTTTTCCTTCTTTAATATGGGTAAATAATCTTTCAATTAATTCAGCAACCTGCGTAGTGGATGAACAGAACTTTTTTAGAGGAATAAGAATTAACTTCAAATCGTCCTCAATTCTATCTGTTCTTGTAATGTAGACTTCCCCGAACTTCGGCCATAAGAATTAGAGTTATGAATTGATTCATTAACTTTAATCTTGACCATGAAAAGAAAAAATTTCAC
>MLAV02000019.1 GCA_001870995.2 Chitinophaga sp. CB10 | reverse complement strand
AAAACTGAACGGCCTGAGTCCAGTACAATACCGAACTCAAGCCGCTTAATTATATAACCTTTTGTCTAAGGTTTTGGGTTCACTTCATATGGCCCCTCCTTTTATTTTTTTTAGGGGGAAAGATTAAATATTCACTTCGTTTTGTGGCAGCGGAAATTGGGTCCATACATCGTCGTCCGGTCGATCCTTCGGCAGGCTGCCCAACCGGCCATACCTTCTCAGGTCAACCCAACGGTGCCCTTCGCCCAATAAGGAATACCTGCGCTGATACAGGATTTCGTTGATCAGCGCCGCCTGGGTAACAGCCCCTGCATAAGGCGGTAAACCATAAAAGGTCCTGATCCGGTTGATTGCCACAATGGCATCCGGAATCGCGTTAAGCTGCGCCTTGGCCTCTGCATAAATCAGGATCAATTCTTCATTCCGGATAATATTCACCGGGTCATTCAGGGATTTCCATATCCACAGATCGCGATTGCTGCTCAGGCCCGACTGGCTGGCTGCACTGGACCTCAGTACCGCTTTACTAATCCGCGTGTCGCCGGGCAGTATGTCCGTCACATAAGCCGGATGCACCACGCGTACATCGCCTGTCGCGCCCAGTGCAATAAACAACGGGTTCGATAAGTCGCCCCCGCCGGTGGAATAATAATGATTCACTCCCCTGGAAAGCGGGCCATTCAAATCGAAAAATGATTCGTTCAATGCAGCCAGCGCATTGGCCCACTTCTGGCTGTAAATCAACACCCTGGCAGCTATGGCACGATTAAACCTGCGCAGCCCCGCTGCATCTGTAAATCCGGCAAACCCTTCGGATAAGGGAAAGATAACACTGCCGGCAGCCAGGTCGTCCGCACCTTCCTGGAGGAACTTCAGGATGGTATCCCTTGCCTGCGCCACATCAGTAATCACAGGGCCAATGTAGGTCGGATCCCCGTTAGGAATACGGATACCATTGGTGTTGGTCATATTCAGGTTCAGCAGCAACTGATAACCTATAATCGTTTTGGCAAATCCCGTATAGCCCTTACGCTCCGCATCTGTAATCACTTTGGAGCCGCTGGCGGCCTGCAGTAGTATCATACACTGGCGTATCACAAGGTACCTGCCCGCCCAGGGATTGGTGAGGTAAAACGTATTGTTGTCCAGTTCCTTCGTTCCGCCTCCCAGCAGGTCCGTGGTATAACGGGGCTCTGATCCTGAAAACCGGTATATCTCTCTCCCTATAATGCCTACGGCATCCAGATAGGCGGTAATATCCCGCCGCATGCCGGATTCAGCGCCGGTAACCAGGTTGTTTAAGGAGCTTTTGCTGGTATTGATTACTATGCCGCCAGTGGTGGGGTTGTTCAGGTTGGGAATTTCGCCTTTGCGACATCCCAGCATCGCCAGCAGGAGCAGCAGACTTATATAATAAGAATAGTTTTTCATGTAGCTGTTTTTAATTGTGAGATCAGAAGTTAATGCCGACGTGGAAGCTGGCGCGTTTCGATGCAGGGTAGGGCGTAACGTCCACCCCTGATGAAATACCGTTACTACCGCGACTCTGGGTAGTTGTCATCGTGTTGCTGCCGAAGTTGGATACTTCCGGATCATAACCTACGTAATCGGTCCAGGTGAAGAAGTTGTTGGCAGATAAGCCCAGCCTGATGCCTTTGATATATTTGGTATTTTTCAGAGGCACGTTGTAATACAGCCCTATCTCGCGCAAACGGACATACCCCGCATCCTGAACATAAATGGCAGCATCGCCCGCGCTCACACGGTAAGCGCCTAATTTGCCGCCATTATATACCTCATCATAATCGAAGGAGGTAGCGCCGGCGTCCGTGAGCAACTGCGTCAGGTTAATATTCTGTCCACCGTTTTTCCAGTGCAGGAGGAACTGCAGGGAGAAGTTCCTGTAAATCGTGAATTCATTGAAAAAGCTCATCTGGAATTTTGGTTCCTGGTTGCCGAGGTACTTCAATGTTCCGCCGGAAATTCCTTTGATCTGCGTTGCCGGCTGGCCTTCCTCAATGTAATAAGTGCCGAGCGAGTTACCGAAGGCGCCGATGGCAAAGGCCGGAATCGTCAGTTTCGTGATCACAGCCTTGTTTTTCCACCAGTTCAGGATAGCGGTCCATTTGAAGTTTTTCGTAGAAACCGGAAGCGTTGTGAGCCCCAGCTCGAAGCCCGTATTACGCAGGTCACCACTGTTTTTCCATTCGCTGGAATAGCCGCTGGAAGCATTTAAAGCACGCCGTAACAGCAGGTCGTTGATCTTTTTGTTGTAATAGGTGGCCTCCAACCGGATGCGGTTGTTGAAAAAGCCCAGGTCCAGACCTGTTTCCAGTTCGGCCTGGCGTTCCGGAAGAATGTCCGGGTTACCGCGCAGGTTATCATTCAGCAAGCCGGGCAGGCTGTTGATATTGCTGGGTACAAGGCTGGTGAACTTACTGCCGTAAGGCGGAATATTGCCAGACTGGCCGTATGCGGCGCGGATCTTAATAAAATCGATCGCCGGCACATCGGCAAAGAGTTTGGCCAGGTTCCAGGAGAAAGCCGCCTTTGGATAGACGTAGTATTTTTTATAATCGCCGTTGTTGGTCGACCTGTCAAAACGCACGCCGCCGCTGATGGTGATATCCTCCAGGAGGGTGAGGTCTTCCTGCAGGAAGATACCATTATCCCGGAACTGCTGGCGGAACTGGCGTACGGTGCTGCTGCCGCTTTGGTCTACGTTGGACTGCCCGCTGGTAATATTGGTAGCGGTAGTGCTGATATTATCAAAGTTGCCGGTTTCGTAAGTAGCACCCAGTGTGCTCGTGAGCGTTAGGTTGCTGTGAGGGTTGAAGATATTGATCAGGAAGCCTGCCAGGTTGGTATTCAGGTTGTTGCTGTTGCCCTGGATGGAATGGCCCTGCAACCCTTTTTCTTCAAACTGGAGCTCCCTCGGGAAAACCGCTACGGTTTTGAAATTGAAGTAATCCACACCGCCCCGCAGCACAATTTTGGTAGTGCTGGTTTTGCTTTGGGCCAGGATAGCGTCTATATTACCGCCGCCCACAAAACGATTCGTGGTTTCATTATTGGTCATCTTATCCCTTGTTTCCAAAGGGTTGGAGGATGCGAAGGAGTCCCGCGGGTAGACGCCTACTTCATTGGGGAACAGATCAATCCAGCCGGGAGTGGTGGAAAGCGCAACGCCGAAGCTGACACCATTGTTATCGTTGTTGGTAAGCCCTCTGTCCGCCGAGGAGTTGATGTAATTCGTAGTAACGGAAACGCTTATACGATCATTTACTTTATGGTCTACATTTAACCTGACGGAGTTGTTGAGGTAGCCGGTATTTTTTATGATCCCATCTTCTTTTCTTCTGTTTCCGGAGAGATAGAAGGTAGTCTTTTCCGAGCCGCCGCTTAAAGCAATGCTGGTATTACTGAGTATGCCGGTTTCTCCGTACATCTCTTTTTCATAATCGAATATTTTACCGGCAGCTTTTGCCTGTTCAAATTTATGCCTGTACCAGTTGCGGGCTGCAATGATGTCCGGATCGGTATTGTCCGCCGGTCCGGCGAGGTCCGCTGCGGTTTCCGGCGTAAAGCTGCGCACGCCCAATAGGTGGCGGGCTTTCACGATACCGGTTTCCTGGTTGACGGAGATATTGGTCTTTCCGCTTTTTCCTTTTTTGGTAGTAATGATAATTACGCCCGCTGCGGCTTTAGCGCCGTAGAGTGCGGCGGCGGAAGCGCCTTTGAGGATTTCAATATTCTCAATGTCGGCAGGATTGAGGTCGGCGATACGACTGGAAGGGTTATCCTGGTTGTTGGGGTTGCCCGCCGTGGCAGCCCCTGTAACGTCGTTGAGCCCTGCCGGGATACTGCTGTTATTGAAGAAAATTCCGTCTACCACATATAAAGGTTGTGAGTTACCGAAAACAGAGGTAATACCCCTGAGTTTTACGGAAATACCGCCGCCGGGTGCCCCGGAGTTGGCGGTGATTAGAGCGCCCGGAATTTTTCCGCTCAGCGCTGCGTCAAAGGTTTGCGCAGGCGCTACGCCCGACAACTGAGTGGATGATATAGTGGCCACGGCATTGGCGAGGTTCCTCCTTTTCACAGAGGTAGCCATACCGGTTACCACCACTTCATCCATCACAGAAAGATTTTCTTCCAGGGAAACCGTGAGCGGCCCTGCATTGGCATTTGCTGTTACTGTTTTGGTTTTGTACCCTGTGGAACTGAATATCAGGGTCGTGGAAGACGTGGGGGAAACAATGCTGAATTTACCATCAGCGTCTGTTACGGTTCCCTTATTGCTGTTGGGAATTCTTACGGTTACGCCGGGAATGGGGCGGCCGGTGTTGCTGTCCTGGGTTTTACCGGTAATAGTCTGCTGGGCATACAGCATGGTACTACATAGCAGTAACACCACCAGGGAGGTGAGTCTGGGTAGAAGCATAATAATTGGAGTTGATAATAATTGAAATGCGAGAGATGAACCGCCATCTCAGCTGTCTAAATTGATTTCGTTGTTTGTTGAATAATTAGATTTTGGTCAAATTGATTTTGGTTGTTGATTCAGGTCTTTCAAACTAAGCTGTCGTTTCTATCCTCATTTACTGATAACGGATAACGACCACGCAGTAGCACAAACAGGTTTAATCTTCGTGTAGTCGTTATATTGGGATTTCCTCGCATGAATTTAGAGCCAGAATTCGAAAAAAGCTAAAATCTTGATTTTTTTTATTTTAAGAATTTATCCTATATTATGAGGGGAGTCAGCTAATATCAAATCTTCGTATCTTGCCGCCTTATGGACCAGTATCTTGCATTATTAAATCATATCATTAAGGAAGGAGCAGTTAAAACCGATCGTACCGGTACCGGTACTACCAGTGTTTTTGGTTACCAGATGCGTTTTAACCTGAAAGATGGTTTTCCGTTGGTAACGACTAAAAAACTGCACCTGAAATCAATTATATACGAATTGTTATGGTTCCTGAAAGGGGATACCAATATCAAATGGCTGAAAGAGCATAATGTGAGCATCTGGGATGAGTGGGCGGATGCCAATGGCGACCTGGGGCCCGTGTACGGGAAGCAGTGGCGCAGCTGGGAAACCAGGGATGGCCGTGTCATAGACCAGATCAGCGACGCGGTAAATACCATTAAAAACAACCCGGATTCCCGCAGGATCATCGTCAACGCATGGAATGTGGGGGATTTGCCTGCCATGGCCCTGAGCCCTTGCCACTGCCTGTTCCAGTTCTATGTTACGCCGGCGGATAAAACCAAAGGGGAAACCCGCGGTAAACTGAGCTGCCAGCTATACCAGCGCAGTGCAGACGTATTCCTCGGCGTTCCGTTTAACATCGCTTCGTATGCGCTGCTTACCATGATGATGGCGCAGGTTTGCGACCTGGAACCGGGCGACTTTATTCATACCTTCGGCGATGTACACCTCTACAGCAACCATGTGGAGCAGGCCAACCTGCAATTGAGCAGGCAGCCGTACCCATTGCCGCAAATGAAGATCAACCCGGCAGTAAAAGATATTTTTGCCTTCCAATACGAGGATTTCGAATTAGTGAACTACCAGTTTCATCCTGCCATCAAAGCGCCGGTGGCTGTATAAGGAAACTTTCTTATGAAAACAGTATCAATCATTGTAGCGGCTTCCGATAATGACGTGATCGGCATTAATAACATGCTGCCCTGGAAATTACCGGACGACCTGAAATATTTCAAAAATACCACTACCGGCAAGCCTATCATCATGGGCCGTAAGACGTTTGAATCGCTGGGCAAACCTTTGCCTAACCGCCCTAACATCGTCATTACCCGTCAGCAGGAGTATCAGCCGGAAGGCGCCATTGTAGTGGATTCCCTGCAGGCGGCCATTGACAAGGCGAATACGTATGATGTGGACGAGATATTTATCACCGGCGGGGCGCAGATATTTGTGCATGCCATGCCAGTGGTGGATAAGATATATATGACGCGGGTATCGGCAACTGTACCCGGGGACGCCTTTTTCCCGATGATAGATCCTGCAATCTGGAACCTCGTCAGCGACGAGCGGCATGAGGCGGACGAACGCAATCAGTATGCGTTTACGTTCCAGGTGTGGGAAAGGATCCCGCATTAATTACTTGAAAATAACAGTGCCCAGCCCCTGGGTCAGTTCCTTCTCGAGCTGTTTCAGGTGCTGGTGTAACTCCATACAGCGCTTCATCTCCTCGTAATCCGTCTGGTTCATGGCTTCCTGTTGGTTTTCCTCGATCATTTTCTTGATCTTACGCAGGATGAGGTAGTTGCTGGTAGAGATGGTATCTTTCAGATAAGCCACATCCCCGTACACGGTATCTATTTCAAAGCGCTCCTTCCAGTTGATACTGAGGTCGGCTTCCTTATCTTCGATAATGAGGGCGATGTTTTTGGCCAGGTCCTGGTCCTCGTGGTAGAGGAACCATTTTTTGTCCGGTATATTTCCTTCGTCGTAAATCCTTTTATATTCTCTCAGGATGCGTTTTACCAGCTCGCTGTCCACCAGGGATTCAAAATCGTATGGCAGGTGGAAGATATAGTCTGCCACCGTGTTACGCCCCTCCTCACTGAAAGGTTTATCGCCAAACCGGAGCAGTATTTTCACCAGTTCCCTTTCCTGTTTCTCGTCTTTGTTGAAGAGGTTGACGCTGCCGTCGTATTGCGCTTCGGCAGCTTCCATGGCTGCAATCGCCTCGTCGGATAATTCTTCTGCGGGCGCGGCGGGCGCGTTGCGGTTGCTTTGCTGTTCCCTTTTGGTAAGGCGCTCCCGGATGAATTTATTGACCAGCGTGATCAGGCCCTGCTCGTCGATTTTGAGTAGCTGACTGCACTGCCGGATATAATCCTGCTGGCGGGTAAAGTCTTCCGCTTTATCAATCTTGGAAATCGTTTCGGCGATCTCATTCACCAGCTGCGATTTCTTGGCGCTGTCGTTGCCGGCGTCCTTGAGGCTGATCTGCAGTTTAAAGAGAACGAAGTCCTGCTTGTTTTCTTCAATGAACTCGCGGAAAGCGGCTGCCCCAATGCGTTGTACGTAGCTGTCCGGGTCTTCTTTTTCTGGTAGCAGTACGAGTTTAACGTTGAGGCCTTCCTCCACCGCCATGTCGAGCCCGCGTAAGGCGGCCTTAACGCCGGCGGCGTCCCCATCGTAAATGATGGTGAGGTTGTTGGTGTACTTTTTTATGAGGCGAAGCTGGTCCTGCGTGAGCGATGTACCGCTGGAAGCCACCACGTTTTCCACCCCCGCCTGGTGCAGGGAGATAACGTCCGTATAGCCTTCCACGAGGAGGCATTCGTTGAGTTTATCGATGGACTGGCGGGCGAAGTAGGTACCGTAGAGGACGCGGCTCTTGATATAGATCTCGTTCTCCGGGGAGTTGATATACTTCGGGGCCTTATCGGTTTTTTGAAGAATGCGGGCGCCAAAACCCAATACCTTTCCCGACTGGTTGTGGATAGGGAAGATCACGCGGCCCCGGTAGTTATCCACCGGTTGCTCGTTGCGGATGGTGACAAGCCCTGTTTTTTGGAGGTATTCCAGGTTGTAACCCTTTGCCACCGCGGTTTTTACGAAGGAGTCGCGGGTATTGAGGCAGTACCCGAGTTGGAATTTACGGATGGTTTCCTCGGTAAATCCGCGTTCTTCGAAGTAGGAGAGGCCAACGTTACGGCCTTCCTCGTTATTGAAGAGGGTGTCCGTAAAGTAATCCTTGGCGAAACCGTTGATGATGTACAGGCTGTCTGCCAGCTGCTGAAACTGTTTCAGCTGCGGACTCACCTCAGTTTCTTCTACTTCAATCTGGTATTTCTGGGCAAGCCAGCGCAAAGCTTCCACATAGGAGTATTTTTCATGCTCCATGATAAAGCTGATGGCATTGCCGCTTACGCCGCAACCAAAACACTTATAGATCTCCTTGCTGGGGGATACGGTAAAGCTGGGGGTTTTTTCGTTGTGAAAAGGGCAGTTGCCTAAGTAGTTGGCGCCTCTTTTTTTGAGCTTCACAAACGAACCCACAATTTCCACAATATCTATGCGGCTGAGTATCTGCTGTATGGTGTTCTGAGAAATCACTTCCTATCTACAAGATTATCTACAAACATACGCCAAAATCCATTAACCCGGACGGAGGGATGTAGCACAACAGAATGGCAGCCGGGAATATTTTCAATCAAGAATCAGTTTTGCTGATGTTTTGTTAGTCAAACATCCGGTTTGGTATTGATTTTCTAAGGTTTTTTGCTGCGCTGGCAGCAAGCCGCCTTTTCGTTATATTTGGAGATTACCAAAAGCCAAACAATCTTTTTATCAGATGAAAGAAGTTTATATAGTTGCTACTGCCCGTACACCGATAGGATCTTTTAACGGTGCATTGTCTGCCATTGCTGCTACTAAATTGGGTTCCATTGTGATCAGGGAGGTATTGCAGCGTGCAGGCGTAGGCGCGGAGCAGGTGAATGAAGTATATATGGGAAATGTGATCAGCGCCAACCTGGGGCAGGCGCCGGCCACGCAGGCCAGCCTGGGTGCGGGCTTGCCGGATACGGTTCCCTGTACTACGGTTAACAAGGTATGCGCTTCCGGTATGAAAGCCATTATGCTGGGTGCGCAGAGCATTATGCTGGGTGATAATGATGTAGTGGTTGCCGGCGGTATGGAGAACATGAGCCAGGTGCCTTATTACCTGGATAAAGCCCGTACCGGCTATAAGCTGGGGCATGGCAGCGTGATCGACGGGATTATCCGCGATGGCCTCTGGGACCCGTATAAGGATTTCCACATGGGCAATGCGGCCGAGCTGTGCGCTACGGAGTATCATATCAGCCGGGAAGACCAGGACGCATACGCGGTACAAAGCTACAAGCGCGCAGCAGAAGCCTGGGAAAAGGGGTATTACAAAAATGAAGTAGTACCGGTGGAAATTCCCGGAAAGGTGGTGACAACCGTTGCAGAAGATGAAGATTACAAGAAAGTGATATTCGATAAGATACCCACGTTGAAGCCTACTTTCCAGAAGGACGGTACCATTACGGCGGCGAATGCTTCCAATATCAATGACGGTGCGGCAGCAGTGCTGCTGGTAAGCGGGGAGAAGCTGAAGGAGCTGGGATTGAAGCCGCTGGCTAAGATCATCAGTTTTGCCGATGCTTCCCAGGCGCCGGAGTGGTTTACCACTACGCCGGTGAAGGCGATCAACAATGCTTTGCAGAAGGCTGGCATGAAGATTACGGATATGGATTTTGCGGAGGTGAATGAAGCTTTTAGCTGTGTGCCTATTGCGAATGCCAGGGATTTGGGTTTGCCGGTGGAAAAGGTGAACGTCTGGGGTGGCGCTGTGTCTATGGGGCATCCTATCGGTTGCAGCGGAGCCCGTATAGTGGTGACGCTGAATTCCATCCTGCATCAGGAGAATGCCCGCTACGGTGTAGCAGGTATTTGTAATGGCGGTGGTGGTGCGAGCGCTATTATTATTGAAAGAGTATAGTTAGTGATAATAAAATTATCGTTTTGAAACCTGTCTTTTCAGACAGGTTTTTTTATTGTTATTTTAATATTCATATTATTATATGCTAATGTGTAAATATTTACAAATGAATAACAAAATGCATGATTTTTAGGTGAAGGGAATTTGTAAGTTTGCATAGTCAATTGATGGAGCAGTTAACCCGGGTAACCATTGTTAGGAGTTAAAGATGGCATAATCTCATAAATCTGTTTCATGTGGATACTTCATAGTTATGCGTACCAGGCAAAGGCAAGGAATTTTGCAGCGTTTCAAATATTTTGGCTGGCAGGCCTTTTCATCCGAAACATTGCATTGCCAAATGTAACCGGATTCGAAAATTTTTTAATCAATTAAATATCAGGTATGGAATTACAAGCAGCTATCAACCGCAGTTACCAGGAATTCCTGCGTAACGAAAGACGGATCCAGGAAAATCTAAAGTCAATAGATGAGTATTGCCTTGAGTTGAGCCGGGATTTGCGGAAAGCAAAGAAAATCCTGGTAGATGCCGGCATTCTCCGGCCCAATGGGAAGCCGACCTGGCATTTTCGTCATTTGGATTTCTCAGGATACGAAGATTTATAAATAATGAATGTGAATACAGCCCAATGCTTACAATTTATAACCATCAAATTAACCTTATGTATTCGAAAAAATCAGGGCTGATATTCGGTTTTCACGGTTGCGATGCAACCTTGGTACAAGATGTGGTTGCGGCAAAGAAAAGGCTGCAGCCAAGTGTTAATCCATACGATTGGCTTGGTCACGGCGTTTACTTTTGGGAGCATAACCTTAGAAGAGCCTGGCTGTTTGCAGAAGAAAAATGCAAAAGAAAGCAGCGGGTCTCTCGTAAAAAAGTTTCACCGGGCGTGTTAGGGGCTACGATTGAATTAGGTCGATGCCTTGATTTAATGGACTCAGAGCATATTGAGTATTTGAAGAGATTCCATGAATTCTTACAACTGCTGAAAATTAAACTGCCGGAAAATAGCCTGTTGGATAGCCATAATGTCTTTTTAAAGAGGGAGCTAGACTGCACAGTGTTGGAATTTCTTCATCACTGGCGTTACCAGAACGGACTCCCGGCATTTGATTCAGTTCGCTGCGCTTTCCAGGAAGGAGCCGCATTATATCCAACCTCAGGGTTCCATGAGAAAAATCACATTCAGATTTGTATCAGGAATCCGGCATGTATAAAGGCATACTTTATTCCTTTGGAAGAAGCGGTGTCTGAATCGCTCCTGCAATAACTTATATTTTATTAATCCCCATACCCCTGCTTCAACGCCACAATTGTATCCACCCTGATTGTACCACCCTTTGCCCCACCCGCTGTTAACTGTATATGTACACTGTCATTCCCACGTTTACTAAGTTTAACAGTCCCGGGAGCCGCCCCGGGATTGATCACATCCGGCGTTACCTTCTCAAATAACCAATACTTATCCTCCACCATACTATAAGTAGGATAACGGGTAAGGATACCCGTACTTTTCGTCTGCATGGCAAAGTCATCATCTATCCGGTACCGCTCAAATTCACTGTCCGCAAACAATGTCAGCGCCGCCAGAATGGTAAATGTCCGCAAAAACGGCAGCAACAGCCCCACCACCAGTACCAACGGAAAGGCAAACAACGAGGCCAGGTAATAATACCGCGCATCGATCTCCGGCTTCGACAACCCATACAGGATAAACCCGCTGCCGGCATACAAAGTCAGGAAAATCCGCTCCGTTTGGGTCCCCTTAAAGCCATAGCCGTTCAGCGCCAGTAGTATGCTGATCAGCGATAAAACCAGGAAAATAATATGCAAGTTCCAGGTCAACAGGCGCGCTACAGGCGCTTTCACGTCCTTAATCCGGAAAGATATGGCAGCGATATAGGATAGACTAAGCAAAGTAATGGTAATCATCTCATCAGTATCTGAAATGGATTTGAATATGAATTTATAAATATATAAAATATTTACTTTGTGATGCCGGCTTTTTTTTTCCTTTGCTTTTTCGACAACAAACGATAAATTTGCCCTGCCTAAATGAAGACTAGGTAATTAACTTTCAAACTTTATTAAGATTAGCATGCGTCAGATAGCTTTCAGACAAGCCTTAAGAGAAGCCCTGCAGGAGGAATTTCGCCGTGATGAACGGGTTTTCATAATGGGGGAGGAAGTAGCCGAATATAATGGTGCTTATAAAGTGACCCAGGGAATGCTGGATGAGTTTGGACCAAAACGCGTTATCGATACACCTATCGCTGAGCTTGGCTTTGCTGCTATCGGTGTGGGTGCTGCACAAAATGGTCTGCGTCCGGTAGTGGAATTTATGACCTGGAACTTCGCCGTTCTGGCACTGGACCAAATCCTTAATACCGCCTCCAAAATGCTGGCAATGAGCGGTGGCCAGGTAGGTTGCCCGATCGTTTTCCGCGGCCCTAACGGTTCCGCAGGTCAGCTGGGTGCACAACACTCTACCGCTTTCGAAAGCTATTATGCCAACATCCCTGGCCTGAAAGTAATCTCCGTATCTAACCCATACGATGCAAAAGGCTTACTGAAAGCAGCTATCCGCGACGATGATCCGGTTGTTTTCATGGAGTCTGAGCAGATGTACGGCGACGTTGGGGAAGTACCTGAAGAAGAATACATCATCCCAATCGGTAAAGCTGACATCAAACGCGCCGGTAAAGACGTTACCATCGTATCTTTCAACAAAATGATGAAAGTAGCGCTGGGCGCCGCCGAAGAACTGGCTAAAGAAGGTATCGAAGCTGAAGTAATCGACCTGCGCACCATCCGTCCGCTGGATTGGTTCACCATCCTGGAATCAGTGAAGAAAACCAACCGCCTGGTAATCGTAGAAGAACAATGGCCTTTCGCCTCCGTTTCTTCCGAAATTACCTACCGTATCCAGAAAGAAGGTTTCGACTACCTGGATGCACCTATCCGCCGTATCACCGCTGCGGATGCGCCTATGCACTACGCGCCTAACCTCGTGAAACTCTACCTGCCCGATATCGAGCGTACCGTTAAACTGGTGAAGGAAGTAATGTACATGAAAAAATAAGTTTACAACTGCTTATTATACTAAAAGGTCCGGTGCTTTTGCATCGGACCTTTCTTTTTATGGCTAGCTTGTTTAGGAAAATCCCGGTTCAGGTAACGCTTGGCCATGAGCGCGGACTGGCTATAAATCAAATCCCTTCAGGCAAAGAATCACTACTCATGTAACACACTAACCTCGCTCCCTATCCCCCCCTCACGCAAACAAATCACTACTCAAATACCTGTCCCCACGATCGCAAATAATACACACAATCACCCCCGCCTTCAACTCGGCAGACAACCGCGCCGCCGCAGCCACCGCGCCGCCACTGCTCATCCCGCAAAATACCGCTTCCTCCCGCGCCAGCCGCTTCGTCATCGCCCGGGCCTCCGCCTCCGAAATATCCATGATCCGGTCAATCCTCGAACGGTCAAATATCTTCGGCAAATACGCCTCCGGCCATTTGCGAATACCAGGTATCTTAGACCCCTCCGTAGGCTGACAACCCACTATCTGGATATCCGGGTTCTGCTCCTTCAGGTACTTGGAAACACCCATCACCGTACCGGTCGTGCCCATCGCACTCACAAAATGCGTAACCCGACTTTGGGTATCCCGCCATATCTCAGGGCCGGTAGTCTTATAGTGCATCATATAGTTATCCGGGTTGCCAAACTGGTTCAGGTTAAAATACCCGCCTTTCTCCAGCTGCGCATTGGCATAATCAATAGAACCCTCCATCGACAATTCCTTCGGCGTCAGGATAACTTTAGCGCCGTAAGCCTGCATGGTTTGCACGCGCTCGGCCGTAGCATCTGCCGGCATGACGATCTCTATCTCTATACCAAATAAATTGGCAATCATGGCCAACGCGATACCGGTATTGCCACTGGTGGCCTCTATCAGCTTCATCCCCGGCTTCAGTTCCCCCCTGTCCAGCGCGCCTTTAATCATCCCGTAGGCAGCCCTGTCCTTTACGCTGCCACCCGGATTATTGCCTTCCAGCTTCCCGTAAATCGTTACAGCCGGATTGGCCGAAATCTTCTTTAGTTCTACCAGTGGGGTATTGCCCACCAGGTCCAGTATTGTTGCCATGGTTATGAATTACAATTCAGTTAATCGATGTTCCGCCTTATAATAAATCCTGGAAAACGGCTCCACACTCTTGATCAGCCACACATTCCCGCCAATAATGCTGTGATGGCCCACAATCGTATCGCCACCCAGTATGGTTGCCCCCGCGTAAATGATCGTGTGCTCCTCAATGGTAGGATGCCGCTTGTTATGCGCCATCTCCTTGTCCACACTCAGCGCCCCCAGCGTTACCCCCTGGTAAATCTTCACATGCGGCCCTATGACGGTCGTTTCCCCAATCACTACGCCGGTACCATGGTCTATACAAAACCAGGGCGCTATCACCGCCCCGGGGTGAATATCGATACCCGTCCTGCTATGGGCCTGCTCCGTGATCATCCTCGGCAATAAAGGTACCTTCAGCTTATGCAGGATATGCGCAATCCGGTAAAAAGCTACGGCGTAAAACCCGGGATACGCCCGGATCACCTCATACAGGCAGGTGGCCGCAGGATCCCCGTGCAAAATGGCGTCCGCATCTTTTCTTAAATCCTCATACATCCCCGGTACCTGTTTCATAAACTGCGCGCTCAACTGCTTTGCAGGCGCTGGCAACTGGTGCGCCATGGACTGTAACAGGGCTTCCAGCTGCTGTTCCAGGCGCTGCCCATACTGCTCCAGCAATACAGGATCGGCCATCACATGGCCGGTATGTTCGGGAAATAACCAGTTCAGTAAGTTATTGGCTAGGTCGTTGACGGCCCCGGTCGACGGAAAGGCATTAGCCGCCGCCATCTCGTGCCGTCGCTTTAGTTCTTCCAGAAAGTCGTTCATATACTATGAGGTTCGGAATTACAGGAATGGCCTGTTATTTACGGATAAAATTACATATAAATCTACAAAGGTAGTAGACTATTTATGATATTCGGCTGCGTTTTACCACGACAGGCAGTTTAGCCAGAATTTTAGCATCTTCTTATACCGGATTCTTAGGTAAGAATCTTATTTTTGGCGTCTGTTGATTAACACTAAACTTTACTATGGCTAACATTTTAATTATTGACGATGAAAAGAGCATCCGTAAAACCCTGACGGAAATCTTAAGTTACGAAGGGTATAAGGTAGATGAGGCCGCAGATGGACAGGAAGGTTTTAAAATGTTTCAGGGAAAGCAATACGACGCGGTATTATGTGATATAAAAATGCCAAAAATGGATGGACTGGAATTCCTGGAAAAAGCCAGGGAAGTAAACCCGGACATCCCTATTATCATGGTTTCCGGCCACGGGAACATTGATACAGCAGTAGATGCAGTGAAAAAAGGCGCGTACGATTACATCTCCAAACCACCGGACCTCAACAGGTTGCTGATTACCCTGCGCAACGCCATGGATAAAACCACGCTGGTAACAGAAACAAAAACACTGCGCCGTAAAGTCAATAAAGTGCCTGAAATGATTGGCGCATCCGCACCAATCCTCAAAATAAAGGAAACGCTGGAAAAAGTAGCGCCTACGGACGCCCGCGTACTCATCACCGGCGAAAACGGGGTGGGTAAGGAACTCGTAGCCCGCTGGTTGCATGAACTGAGTAGCCGCGCCTCCGGCCCAATGGTGGAGGTAAACTGTGCCGCTATCCCCAGCGAACTGATTGAAAGTGAACTCTTCGGCCATGAAAAAGGCTCCTTTACTTCCGCCGTAAAACAACGCATTGGTAAATTCGAACAAGCTTCCGGCGGTACCCTCTTCCTCGACGAAATCGGGGATATGAGCCTCAGCGCCCAGGCCAAAGTGCTGCGCGCCCTGCAGGAAGGTAAAATCACCCGCGTTGGCGGCGATAAGGAAATCAGTGTAGACGTACGCGTGGTAGCTGCTACCAATAAGGACCTGCTGAAGGAAGTGGAGGATAAAAACTTCCGCCTCGACTTATACCATCGCCTCAGCGTTATCCTCATTCACGTGCCTTCCCTCAACGATCGCCGCGATGATGTGCCGCTGCTGGTAGACAGCTTCCTCGACTCAGTTTGCAACGAGTACGGCATCGCCCGCAAAGGCATCGATAAGGACGCCATGAAAGCCCTCCAAAACCACAACTGGTCCGGTAATATCCGCGAACTCCGCAACGTGGTGGAAAGGCTCGTAATCCTCTCCGGCAAAACCATCACCGCCGAAGATGTGGACGATTTTGTAGTGCCTAACAGGGAAAAGAAAAAAGTGAATTCCTAATCAAATAAGCAACGATGTCCAGCAAGCATTTGTACCTCATAAGCGGACTGGGAGCTGATCACCGGGTGTTCCAACACCTGCGCTTCCCCGGCGGTTACGAGGTGCATTTCTTGCCCTGGATAGCCCCGCAGCCACAGGAACCTATCAGCAGTTATGCCGCACGTATGGCCGCCGGCATCACTGCTGATGGCCCGGTAACCCTTGCCGGACTTTCGTTTGGCGGTATTATGAGTATCGAAATCGCGAAGCTCCGCCCCATCCATCAAACTATTCTGTTTTCCAGTATCAAGCATACCAGCGAAAAGCCGGCCTATTTCAACTGGATCAAACGCTTGCAGCTCACCAAACTGCCGGACTTTATCATCTTTCAAAACCGCACCCGCATTGTAGAATATTACATGGATGTGCATACCTGGGAAGAAAAACAATTGCTGCGGGATTACCTGTCCCGTACAGACTACGCCTACTCCCGCTGGGCTTTCGACGCGATCCTCAACTGGGAAAACGAATACCGGCCGCCTAACCTCGTGCATATCCACGGGGATAAAGATCACCCCTTCCCGGTCAAATACCTCCAGCCCACGCATGTAATCCGCGGTGCCGGCCACTTTATGGTGTACAACCGGGCGGCGGAAGTGAATCAAATTCTTTCGGAAGTATTGAGTTAACAGGGAAAAGCTTATCCCAACAATCCCGGCAACGCCCCCAAATCCGTCAGCACCTTTACCTTCAAATCGCTGAAGCCCTCTGCCAGTAAAGTCTTTGGGCCGGAGATATACACCTGCACCAACGGGTACTGCTGGTTCAACCCGCGTACATACTGCTGCAATACACCCGGACTAACGGCCGTTACCACATGCGTGTACAACGCTGTCACCCGGCTTTCCCGCAGGAAGGGTTCCAAATCCCGGAGGGGCACATTAGGGCCGAAATACGTTACCATCTTCCCATATTTCTTCAGCAAATAACAGGCATACAACAGCGGAATCTCATGCAATTCGCCCTCCGGCTGGAACAGGAGGAAGTGTTCCCCGGCGTCATAGTTCATAGGGGTGCTGTCAATGGCTGCCATGAGTTTGGTGCGGATAATGGCGCTGCCAAAATGCTCCTGGGCAGGTGGCATCTTATCCGTCATCCAAAGGATACCTACCTTTTCCAGGTAAGGATAAATCACCTTTACAATAGCCGCTTCCATGCCATGAGCGCGGATCACGGCAGACAATACAGTATCGAACCGGCGGGTGTCGTACAGCATGGTAGCACTCAGCAGGTCGCTGATGTGCAGGCTGTAGTCGGACGACTGGTCCGATATCCGCTGGCTGAGTGTATTCCGTTCCTCGTCTGACAGGGCGGCAATATGGGAGATTTTAACCCCATGATGGTATAAGTAGGCAATTTTCAGGAAGGCTTTCAGGTCTTCCCCATCATAAATCCGATGGTTTGTATCTTTTCTACGCGGCTGAAAAAGCTGGTATCGTTGTTCCCAGATCCTTAGTGTGTGCGCCTTTATACCGGTGAAGTTTTCAATGTCCCTGATCGAAAAACTGTTTAATGGCATCAGGTATAGTATCCGGGCAAATGTATAAAGATTAAGCTATTTTTAAGAAAACTTTTCCTGTATAAAAGCTGGAAGGAGAGGACAGAATATTATATTTGCCTTTTTAAGCATTTAACTTAAGCCTAACTGAATGAACCTGGCATTTTGGAAAAAAAATAAGGATAAGCAGCCTAAGAAGAAGAAGTCTGCAGTACGTGAATGGCTGGATGCAGCAATTTTCGCTATTATCGCGGCAACCCTCATACGCACTTTTATCTTTGAAGCTTATACCATCCCTACTCCTTCCATGGAGAAGACGCTGCTGGTAAATGACTTTCTTTTCGTAAGCAAGATCAGTTATGGCCCCCGTATCCCGATGACGCCGCTGGCCGTGCCTTTCGTGCATCACACCATGCCGCTCACCAAAAATACGCCGGCTTACTCTGAAGCGGTTAAATGGAAATACCGCCGCCTGCCGGGTATGGGCGATGTGAAACGTTACGACGTGGTAGTGTTTAACTTTCCCGAAGGAGATACCGTAGCCCTCGATGCGGCAGACCCAAGTTATTACCGCATGGTGCGCCAGATGGGCTGGGCCCAGGTGAACAATAGTTACAAAGTAATCCACCGCCCGGTAGACAAACGGGAGAATTATATCAAACGTTGCATGGCCGAAGCTGGTGATACCATCACCATCGTCCACGGCGCCGTGTACGTTAACGGTAAAGCCGCACCCGTACCGCCGGCGAGCCAGCACCGCTATACCGTGGTAACCAACGGGGAACAGCTGAATCCTTCCCGCCTCGAAGAGATGGGCATCAGCGGCCCTGACGCTACCCTGGATGCCAGCACCTACGTGTACAACCTCACGCCGGCGCAGGTGACCAGCCTCAAACAATTCGATATCGTAAAAAGTATCACCGTTTTCGAAGAAGCCAACATCAGCGCTATCTACGACTATAACGATATTTTCCCGCACGATACCGCGCACTTCCACTGGACGGAAGAAAACTTCGGTCCCCTGTACATTCCTAAGAAAGGCGCGACAGTTAAGCTGGACGATAGCAACATCGCCCTATACGACCGCATTATCCGCGTGTTTGAAAACAACACCCTGGAAAGAAAAGACGGTAAATTCATCATCAATGGTCAACCTGCAGACAGCTATACGTTCAAAATGAACTATTACTGGATGATGGGCGACAACCGCAATAATTCACTCGATTCCCGCTACTGGGGCTTCGTTCCTGAAGATCACGTAGTTGGTAAAGCGTGGATGATCTGGATGAGCTACGGCGAAGGCGGTATCCGCTGGAGCAGGCTGTTCAGAACAATTAAATAACCCTAAATCAAATACCATGGCAAAATACCTGCAGCAATTCGAATACACTGCATATGATGATATTACGGAACTCAACGATGCAGATGCCTGGTTACTGACAGAAGCACGCGACGTTACGCAACACGCGTACGCACCATATTCACATTTCCAGGTTGGCGCCGTAGCGCGCCTCGCAAACGGTGAGATCATCGCCGGCTCCAACCAGGAAAATGCCTCCTTCCCCGTTGGCCTCTGCGCCGAAAGAGTGGCACTCGCGGCAGCCGCCTCCGTATATCCTGATGTGGCAATTGATACCATCGCCATTAGCTACCATAACCTAAACGGCGATAGCTCAACGCCTATTTCCCCCTGCGGCATCTGCCGCCAATCGCTGGCAGAAGTGGAAATGCGCCAGAAAGAGCCTATCCGCCTCATCATGGGTGGCCTCAGCGGCCGCGTGATCGTGGTGGAAAAAGCCAATGACCTGCTGCCTTTTGCTTTCTCCGGGGAAATGCTCGGGTAATATCCCCAAAAACCTCCCGCTAACAAATATTCGGACTATATATCAATTATAATTAATTTGTATATATTTGTCCGTATAAACGCCATACCATGAAATCCTATGCCAGACGGTTGCTGGTGCAGGCAATCGCTCTATGTTTAACCGTGTCATCTGTAGTCGCAGGAGGAACCAACCCCGGGCGCGACAAAGCAGCACAATTATACCAGGAAGGTCTCTCTTTACGTAGAGCCGGCGCCGTAGTGGAAGCTACCGCACGGTTTAATGCCGCTATTATGGCCGACAGTACCTATGGCGCTGCCTGGAGCGAGCTGGCGGACATTTACTTCGCCGAAGGAGATTACACCCTATCCCTTTACCATAGCCTGATTGCCCGGAACCATGGCAGCATAAAAGCCACCGCCCAGGCAGGCCTCAGCTATTACCGCCTGCAACAGTTTGATAACGCGCTGGAAATGCTATCCCTGGCAGCGGCTGACAGTATGGCGAGTGCCAGCGTGATTTTTAGCCTGGCAGGGGTATATGCGCGACAGGAAAACTACCGGGAAAGCATACACTATTACGAACGAGGCATGGCGCAAAATGCCGTAGTGGCAGGCCCCGGCAACGCTAAAAATGTCAGTGGCAGCAGGCTGCTGGCACAAATTGGTAACGATACCACAAACGCTAAGGTACTCTACTGCCTGGCCCAGGCTGCGCAACGCAATGGCTACCACCAGGCGGCGGCAGGCATCTGGCAGTCGCTGCTCCGCTTGCAGCCCGCCAACGGCTTCGCTATGTTTATGCTCGGAAAAGCGTATATGGATATGGGTGAGGTAGCGCTCGGAGAGCAGCTGTGCAACCAGGCTACCGCCATGAAAAATCAAAACAACTAACGTAAAAGGTTACACGAAATATTCAACCACAGGATGAAGTAGTAAAAGCGGTGTCCGGGAAAGGCAAGCTCCCTGCATTGTGCTAAGGACTGTGGTATTTTCTTCAACAGCTGCAAGCTGTTAACGCTGCGAACCAAACCGGTTCGCAGCGTTTTTTATGAGATTACATACGCTCCGGTACACGGATACCGAGCAGCTGCATGCTTTTGGCAATTGTATTGGCAGTGAGCTGGATGATCTGCAGGCGGAGTTTCTTCTTGTCCTCGTCCGTAGCCCGGAGGATGGAATAGGTAGGCACGCCGTCCACTTTCTCCGCATAGAAGGAGTTGAACGTCTGCGCCAGCAGGAACGCATAGTTCGCAATCACCGCAGGGCTCATCTCTTTATGCGCATCAGCCAGGATGCCCGGGAATTGCTCGTTGAGGGAAATCAGCTCTTTTTCCAGCGGCAGCAACGCGCCCTGGTAGCTATAGTTCTCAAGGCCTTCCACAGGGCCTACTTCGCGGAGGATGGATTTGATACGCGCATGCGCATATTGGATAAACGGACCGGTAAAGCCATGCAGGTCAATGGACTCCTCGGGGTTAAAGATCATTTTCTTCTTAGGATCCACCCGCAGCAGGAAGAACTTCATCGCGCCGAGGCCGATGGTTTCGTACAATTCAGCAAGTTCGTTTTCAGAGAAATCAGCAAGCTTCTTACCGGCTTCCTGCGTTTTCGCAGCGGCGGTTTTGACCATTTCCTCGATCATGTCGTCCGCGTCAACCACGGTACCTTCACGGCTCTTCATACGCCCGTGCGGTAATTCCACCATGCCATAGCTGAGGTGGAAGATGCCCGGCGCGGCAGGCTCGC
This sequence comes from Chitinophaga sp. CB10, assembly GCA_001870995.2. Classification (GTDB taxonomy): domain Bacteria; phylum Bacteroidota; class Bacteroidia; order Chitinophagales; family Chitinophagaceae; genus Chitinophaga. The sequence continues at coordinate 114,061 of MLAV02000019.1, read as the reverse complement.
CCAGCTTTTCGAGGATGAGCTGCAATACCTTGAAGTGGTAGTTTTGTTCGTCCGCCACCACGTAGATGCTTTGATCCATGTGATAGTCGTCGTACTTCAGGCGGGCAGTGCCCAGGTCCTGCGTCATATATACGGAGGTGCCATCGCCGCGGAGCAGGAGTTTTTCATCCAGCCCGTCCGCAGTGAGGTCGATCCATACGGAGTTATCTTCTTTTTTGAACAGCACGCCTTTGCGCAGGCCGTCTTCCACCAGGTCCTTTCCAAGCAGGTAGGTCTGGCTTTCGTAGTACATCTTGTCGAAGTCGATACCCAGTTTTTTATACGTAATATCAAATCCTTCGTACACCCAGCCGTTCATCATGTTCCAGAGTTCGCGTACTTCCGGGTTGCCGGCTTCCCATTGCTGCAGCATGATCTTAGCCTGCAGCATGATCTCTGTTTTATTACGGGCAGCCTCTTTAATGTCGCCCATGATTTTGGCCACCTTGTCCTCATTCTCCTTCACTTCCGGCTTGTGCAGGGCGGTTACCAGCTTCTCCAGCTTCTCAGCTTCCGTTGCGTTAAAGTCGCGGAAGTCGCGCTCCAGGATGCGGTCAATAATCGGCTCGGCCTGTTCTTTCACCACGCTTTCAAATTTCACGTAGTAGTCGCCCACGAGGTGGTCGCCCTTGATGCCGGTAGAGGCGGGCGTATCGCCGTGCGCAAATTCCTGCCATGCCAGCATGGATTTACAGATATGAATACCGCGGTCGTTTACCAGGTTGGCTTTGATCACTTCGTAACCATTAGCTTTCAGGATCTCCGCAATCGAGTAACCGAGGAAGTTATTGCGGAGGTGACCAAGGTGAAGCGGCTTATTGGTGTTGGGGGAGGAGTACTCCACCATAATTTTTTTGCCATTGGCAGGCTGGATGCCAAAATTCCTGTTGGTGAAGGCCGTTTTCAGGAAATTGGACCAGTATTGTGCGTTGATGGTAAGGTTTAGGAAACCTTTCACCACATTGAATGCAGTAAAAAGCTCCGGGTTATTGGCTACCAGGTATTCCCCGATGCGTTGACCGGTTTCTTCTGGTTTTTGTCGGCTGAATTTCGTGAAAGGGAAGGTAACAATGGTGTATTCACCTTCGAACTCAGGTTTTGTAATATTTACAGAGATCTCCGTTTCTCCTACCTGCTGGTCGTAAAGTGATTTGATGGCGGCCACTGCGGCCGTTCTGATGGATTGTACAACACTCATGCTGAAAATGGTTAATGCGAACAGCAAAGATAATCGTTTCTGACTAAGTGCGCTATTCGCATTTTGGCGGGGTTTTTTAAGGGGTGGGGGGAAAGATTTAAGGTTACTCCGGTCGTGGCATCGTCGCTGCCGGCGCGCAAGCCCGGGCACTGCCAGCGCTAACCTGGCGCAAATAAGCAACAGGGTTGCTTTACCATTCCACGCCCAAATGCCGCGAAGCAGCTCAAACGGCCGCTGATCAAAAAGGCGGACCCTTGAATGGATCCGCCTTTTCAATAAATAATGCAATATTTTAGAAAGCGTAGAACAGGCCGATCTGCGCTACGGAGTTCTTGGAATCGATGTTCACGTCATCGTTATAAACATTCGTTAAGCCGAAGTTGTACCGGCCGGAGAGTCCGAGGCCGTTATCCAGTTTGAAACCGAATCCAACGCCCAGGCCGAAATCTGCGGTTGACATGATATCCTTGTAATCCTTATTGGTATTGGATCCCGCTTTTGTTTTAGCTGCCAGCAGGAAACCTACCTGCGGACCTGCTTCTACGTAAAAGCTCGGAGCGATCGAATATTGGAGCATCAGCGGGATGTTCAGGTAGTCCGTGGCAATGGTAACATCTTTCAACGGAATGCCGAAGAAGGTGCCGGATTCCAGTTTAGTACCCTGGCCGGAGTACAGCAATTCCGGTTGAAATGCCAGTTCTTTGGAGAAAGGGATGTTCCCAAATACACCTGCATTAAAGGAGGCACGTACTTTATTATTATCCCATTGTGTCATTTTTGCAAGGTTAAGACCACCTTTAACACCGAAGTTAACATGTTGTGCCTGCGCTGTCAGGAACGAGCCTAAGGCAATGATGCCGGACAGAATAAGTTTTTTCATGATATGTTTATTTTGAGGCAGGGAAGATGCAATAACTATGCCGGGTACACGAAAATATGAAAAAAAATTTTACTGTATTTGAAAGTGCCGGGAGTAAAGGCCGGGCTTCCCGGCCATAAAGGCAACTGAATAAAAAAGCGTTGGTGTCTCCGCATACAGGAAACACCAACGCTCTTTGTACAGGGAGGATTCGCCGGCATCGCTGCCATTGCAGCGGCGCCCCGCGCCGTCCCTTTATCTGCCAGGGTTTTAGTAGATATAGAACTCAACGCGCCTGTTACGCTGGCGGCCTTCTGCTGTTTTGTTGGAAGCAATCGGCTGGGACGGGCCATAGCCAAGGGCTTCAATTTTATTCGGCAGCACGCCTTTGGACACGAGGTAGTTTTTCACGGCCTCGGCTCTTTCGCGGGAGAGTTCCATGTTGCGTTTGAGGCTGCCCACGTTGTCAGTATGACCGGAGAGCTTCAGGTTGAGGTTTTTACGTTTCAGGAGATCTGCCACGCGGTCCAGTGCAGGATAGGATTTTTCCTTGATGGTCGCTTTAGCGAAATCAAATTCCAGGTTACGGATCGCCTCTTTGACGATGGTTTGGTCTTCTTCCGTGATCACCACCTTTTCTTCCACCACTTTCGGCGGTTCAGGCAGCGGGCAACCGGAACCGTCTACCTTTGTTTTGGCCGGCGTGTTCGGGCATTTATCGAAGTAGTCGGACACACCGTCGCCGTCGGAGTCGGCTGTCAGTTTATTCACGTCGTCAGCCAGCTTGGCATTGGCCGTGGTGGCAGCTGCCAGGGTTTTCTGCAGGTTCTTCTTTTCCTGCAGCAGCTCGTCATAACCTTGTTTGGCCGGGTTATGGAACTGCAGGTCAGGCTTGCCGGCCTTGCCCAGGGCAAACTCCAGGCCTACGCGGCCGTAGGAGAACTTATCCTTGTTCGGGCCGTACACATATCCGTCCAGGTTATCCCCGTCTGTATAATACATGATGTAAGCCAGGTCCAGGTTAACCCCTTCGGATAATTTGAATTTAATACCCGCGCCAACTGGAATAATAAGCTCCTTAATATCCCCGCTGGGCTTGTACTTGTACTCTGATCCCAACCTGTCGGTCAGTTTGGGGCTGTAGCCTGCCAAACCTCCACCTACAGTGGCATACAGGGTTGCTATGTTCTGTTTGGTAATCCAGTTAACGGTAGTGATGTTAAACACTGCGCTGAGGGTTCCCGCATATTTCAGCGTGGTTTTGTATTCCAGGTAGGGCCTGCCGGCAGCCATCGGATCCACCCCGTTGCCGAGGTTCTTCTTGTTGTCCGCCTTCAGGAAACCGCCCAGGTAATCCGCCCGGAGGCCGAAGAAGTGCAGGATCTGGTACTGGACATAGGCGCCGTAGCCTATGTTGGGCCTCCACCGGGTAAAGTCGTTGCTACCGCCGGTAGCTGCTACAGGGGCCAGGGCGCCCACGTTAAACCCTGCAAACCAGTGGTTGTAATGCTTACCGCCTTTAAACATAGGGGCTGTGGTTTGTTCAGGATCGCCTTCAACGGTTACATAGGCTTCTTGTGGGGGCGCCTGTTGCGCCTTACTTACCAATGGCATGAATGCCAAAGTGCCAAGGGCTGCGTTCAATAGCATGGTTTTTTTCATGGACGTCACGTTAATTGCTGATGAATTAATTGAAATAATAAAAAATGGTTGACGGGTCGGGGATAATAGAAACTGAACCAGGCGGGCAGAGGTTATGAACAATAAGGCCGGTGTATTTGTCTTCTAAAGACATCTTGGTTGAGGGGCCACCAGGCCGTTTGAGTAAAAATAATGATTTCTAATATAAATAATCATTTATCTCATAAATATCTTATAAAAAAAAACAGACTGACATATTTTCAGATTCATCCCGCTTGGCATAATCATTGACAAAATTCCGACAAACACGCATTTAACTTACAACTAAAGGAGAATCTTAATACTATGGGAAAAATAATAGGCATTGACTTAGGAACTACCAACTCATGCGTTGCCGTTATGGAAGGTAACGAACCGGTAGTTATTGCCAATGATGAGGGTAGAAGAACCACCCCATCTGTTGTGGCATTTTTGAAAAATGGAGAAAGAAAAGTGGGTGACCCTGCAAAACGCCAGGCTATTACCAACCCTGTGAACACTATTATGTCAGTAAAACGTTTCATGGGCCGTCATTTTGACGAAGTATCCAACGAACTGACACACGTTAGCTATAAAGTAGTAAGGGGAGATAATAATACCACCCGTATAGATATCGACGGCAGATTATATACACCGCAGGAAATCTCCGCGATGATCCTGCAGAAAATGAAAAAAACCGCAGAAGATTACCTGGGCCAGGAAGTATCCGAAGCCGTAATCACCGTTCCTGCATACTTTAACGATGCGCAGCGTCAGGCAACCAAAGAAGCAGGCGAAATCGCCGGTCTGACTGTTCGCCGTATCATCAACGAACCTACCGCAGCCGCACTGGCCTACGGTCTCGATAAAAAACACCAGGATAGCAAAATCGCTGTATTCGACCTCGGTGGCGGTACCTTCGATATCTCCATCCTCGAACTGGGCGATGGCGTATTTGAAGTGAAATCTACCAACGGTGATACCCACCTCGGTGGCGACGACTTCGATAAAGTGATCATGGACTGGCTGGCAGACGAATTCAAGAAAGATGAAGCGGTAGACCTGCACAAAGATCCAATGAGCTGGCAACGTCTGAAAGAAGCTGCCGAAAAAGCTAAAATCGAGCTGTCTTCTTCTGCTGAAACTGAAATCAACCTCCCTTATATCACCGCGGTGGACGGCGTGCCTAAACACCTGGTGAAAAAACTGACCCGCGCTAAATTCGAACAGCTGAGCGACAGCCTGGTGGAAAGAACACTGGAACCTTGCCGCGCTGCTCTGAAAGACGCCGGTATGACCGCTGCCGATATCGATGAAGTAATCCTCGTAGGTGGTTCTACCCGTATTCCTAAAATCCAGGAAGTGGTAGAAAAATTCTTCGGTAAAAAACCTAACCGTGGCGTTAACCCTGACGAAGTAGTAGCTATCGGTGCCGCTATCCAGGGTGGCGTACTCACCGGTGAAGTGAAAGACGTACTCCTGCTGGACGTTACGCCGCTTTCTCTCGGTATCGAAACAATGGGCGGTGTAATGACCAAACTGATCGAGTCTAACACCACCATCCCGACTAAAAAATCTGAAACCTTCTCTACCGCCGCTGATAACCAGCCAAGCGTAGAAATCCATGTACTGCAGGGTGAACGCCCGATGGCTAACCAGAACAGAACCCTGGGCCGCTTCATCCTCGGTGATATTCCTCCTGCGCCACGCGGCGTTCCGCAGATCGAAGTAACTTTCGATATCGACGCCAACGGTATCCTGCACGTAACCGCTAAAGATAAAGGTACTGGTAAAACCCAGAACATTAAGATCGAAGCTGGTAGCGGCTTGAGCAAAGAGGAAATCGAAAAAATGAAGGCAGAAGCCAAGGCAAACGAAGCGAGCGACAAAGAAGCCCGCGAAAAAATCGAGAAGCTGAACAAAGCAGACAGCCTCATCTTCCAGACTGAAAAACAACTGAAAGAGTACGGCGAAAAACTGTCTGCTGACAAGAAATCTGCGATCGAATCAGCCCTGAACAAACTGAAAGAAGCACACAAATCCCAGAACATCGCATCCCTGGATTCAGCTGAAGCTGAACTCACCGCTGCATGGACTGCCGCTTCCGAAGAAATGTACAAGGATACGCAGGGTCAGCCTGGCGCAGGTCCGCAGGACAACGGCGGCCAGCAAAGCCAGAACAACGCAGGCGACGGTGTAACCGACGCTGAGTTTGAAGAAGTAAAGTAAGTACAAAGCAAACATAATGCACCATAAAGGGTACCTCCTTCCAGAGGTACCCTTTATTTTTTTACCGTAAATCGGAAAACATTTTCCTAATTTGTACCGGTTTAGCAGGGTCGCCATGTATTACAGACTTAGGTTCTATCTTCACTATCATACCAGGTTCGGGCAGCACGTGTACCTGCTCGGCAACATCCCCCTACTGGGAAGCAACATCCCTTCCCGGGCCATCCCCATGCAATGGCGCGGCGATGGCTGGTGGTATGCTGAAGTCATGATACCGCAGGACGATATGCCGGAATTCCAGTACGCCTACTTTGTGCGGGAGCTGGAAGAAACTATAACGGAAGGGGCTGTACGAAAAGTTACCCTCCGCGCCGGCGCCCCGCTGGAACAACTCTTTGCCGATACCTGGAACAACGCTGCCGCTTACGAAAACAACTGGTCCACCGCGCCGTTTACCCGCGTGTTCTTCCCCCGGCAGCCGGTAAGCATCCCCGGTAGCCTGACGGCCACCCACCTGTTTAAAGTAAAAGCGCCCCTGCTGCCTCCCCACCATACCATCTGCCTGCTGGGCAGCTGCCCGCAGCTTGGCAATTGGGACAAGGAGCAGCCGCTGCTCCTGCAATACACTGCCGATGGCTGCTTTACGGCAGGCGCAAACCTCCGCGACGCTGCCTTTCCCGTCTATTACAAATACGGGGTGTACGACCTGGAACAACAACAATTGCTGCACTACGAAACCGGCGATAACAGGCAACTCCTCTTCGAAGCCCATCCCGGCGCGCAGGTAACCCTGCACGATGGTTTCGTCCGGAAAGAATATCATCTTTGGAAAGGTACAGGCGTTTCCATCCCCGTTTTCAGCCTGCGCTCTGCAAATGGCCTCGGCACGGGAGAATTTGCCGACATCCCCCTGCTGGCCGGATGGGCCGCGCAGAACGGCCTGCAGCTCATTCAGCTGCTGCCGGTAAACGATACTACCATCACCGGTAGCTGGACGGATTCCTATCCCTACGCCGCCATTTCCTCGTTTGCGCTGCATCCGCTATACATCCGGCTGGAAGCGGTAGGAACGCTGCCTCCCGCACACCCTCTGCAACAGCAATTGCCGGAATTACGGCAACGGCTAAACGAAAATGATACGGTCGACTACGAAGCAGTCATGCAGTTTAAACTGGCCTACCTGCGCGCCCTGTACGAACAGCAGGACGGTAAGCTGGAAAGCCGCCGGTACTGGCAGTGGTTTGCCGCCAACGAACATTGGCTGCTGCCATATGCCGCCTTCAGCTACCTGCGCGATCATTATAAAACAGCAGATTTTACACGCTGGGAGCATTATGCTGCCTTCCACCTCCAGGCAGTGAGCCAGCTGATAAGAGAGCAGCCACGGGCAGCCGAAGCGGTGAGGTTTTATTTCTTTCTCCAATATCACCTGCATTTGCAATTGACAGCCGCCGTGCAGGAATGCCGGCGTGCCGGCGTAGCGCTGAAAGGCGATATACCTATTGGGGTAGCCAGGCACAGCGTGGAAACATGGATGCATCCGGAACTCTTTCATATGGACATGCAGGCGGGCGCCCCGCCGGATGGCTTTACTGCAGCCGGGCAAAACTGGGGCTTCCCCACGTACAACTGGCCCCGCATGGCCGCCGATGGCTATGAATGGTGGCGGCAACGGCTGCAGCATATGTCCGCCTACTTCGATGCATTCCGCATTGATCACATCCTCGGGTTCTTCCGCATCTGGCAGATTCCCTGCTCCGCTGTACAGGGCATCCTGGGCTATTTTCATCCAGCCGTTCCCGTTAGCCGGGAAGAACTCCTGTTCCTGAACATCGGCTTCAATGAAGCGCGCTTCTGCGAACCCTATATCACGGACCAGCTGCTGGATGAACGTTTTGGCGTTTATGCGGACGTTATAAAGGATACCTACCTCGTAAAGCTGACAAACGGAAGGTATGCCATGCAATCCGCGTTTGACACGCAGCGGAAAGTGCAGCAGCAATTGCTGCCGGCAGGCATGAAAGCCGCGCTGTACCAGCTGCTGTCGGACGTGCTGTTCCTCCGCGAACAGAAAAACGGGACGACGGTGTACCATCCCCGGTTCGACCTTATGGCCACCGAATCCTTTGCGGCGCTGGACCCGGACGTGCAGGAAAAACTGCGCGCACTGTATCACCATTATTTCTACGTGAGGCAGGAAAACATCTGGCGTAAGGAAGCGCTGCGCAAATTGCCCGCTATCTGCAACGCCACGGACATGCTCATTTGCGGGGAGGACCTCGGCATGGTGCCGGCCTGCGTGCCAGGCGTCATGCAGCAACTGGGCATCCTCAGCCTGGAAATCCAGCGCATGCCCAAGCAAGCGGATAAACTGTTCCAGCCTTTGCATGCATTGCCTTACCAGGCCGTGCTTACGCCTTCCACGCACGATATGCCTACGTTGAGGGAATGGTGGGAAGAGGACGCAGCCACCACCCAACGGTATTGGGAACAGGTGCTGCACCGCCAGGGCAAAGCGCCGGCCAGTTGCAGCCCTGCCATCTTACAACAAATCATACAACAACATTTGCAATCTCCGGCAATGTGGCGTATATTTCAATTACAGGAATTACTGGCTATGAAAAGCCTGCAGCCCGCGATAGCGCCGGAAAAGGAACGAATCAACATTCCCGCGGTGGCCTCGCACTACTGGCGATATCGTATCGGCATCAACCTGGAAGATATACCTGTAAAAACCAAGGAAGCCAATGGAACTGCATCTATATCCATATGAGCTGAAGTTCAGACATACATTCACTATTTCCCGGAAATCCAAGGACGTGCAACCCATACTCGTAGCGGAGCTGATTGAAAACGGCATCAGCGGCCTGGGCGAAACGGTGGATAATTCCTACTACAACATGACGGTGCCCGCTTTAATGGATGCCATCAACGCGCACCGTAGTTTCATTGAAGAATACCAGTTTACAACGCCGGAGCAGTTCTGGTCCGACTGCTATCCACGCTTTGCCGGCAACATGTTTGCGCTCTGCGCGCTGGACATTGCCGCCTGGGATCTCTACGGCAAGCAGCGCGGATTGCCACTGTACCGGTTGTGGGGGCTGGACCCGTCTAAAAATCCTATGACGGATTATACCATCGGCATCGACACTGTCGAAAATATGGTGCGCAAACTGAAAGAATTTCCATGGCCTATCTATAAAATCAAACTGGGTACTAAAGAAGATATTGCCATCATCACCGAGCTGCGCAAGCATACGGATGCCGTTTTCCGGGTGGATGCCAATTGCGCCTGGGGAGTGGAGGAAACGATCCGCAACGCCACCGCGCTGAAAGCGCTGGGCGTGGAGTTCATCGAACAGCCTATGGCTGCTGCCGATACAGCGGGAATGAAGCAGGTGTATGAAAAATCTGCACTGCCGTTAATCGCTGATGAAAGCTGTATTGAAGCAACCGATGTAATCCGCTGCCATGGCTTGTTTCATGGTATCAACATCAAGCTGGTAAAATGCGGTGGCATTACGCCGGCACTGAATATGATCCGCGAAGCGCGTAGCCTGGGTATGAAGGTAATGACGGGCAGTATGAACGAAGATACCGTGGGCGCCTCTGCAGTGGCTCACCTGCTGCCATTGCTGGATTATGTGGATATGGATGGGCCGCTGTTACTCGCAGAGGATACGGCCACGGGCGTACGAATGGAGAATGGTAAAATCATTTATGCAGACCGGCCGGGGACGGGAGCGTTGTTGAAGCGTTAAGCGCCTTACGGCCGTACAAATCCCGGCCATAGTATCTCCTGGTAATTCCCCAGGGCTTTTAAAACAGCCGGTAATATTTTAGGGTGCCGGAGCCTGGCGCTGTCCCGCGTAACAATGATGCGATCGGCGTAGGCGGCCAGCAGTGCCGGATGCTGCCAGATGGCGTCAGGTATATAGGTGGTGGGTATTTTTATACCGGTAGAAGAAAAAGGCCATAGCGCCGCAGTTTCCCGTAACTGCGTTATTAATATATCCTCCGCGGCATTTCCTTTGCTCAAGCCCGTCAGATCGGGGAGGTATCGCAGGCACAAGTCTGCGCTATAGATGGTTTCCGCGTTTATATTACCAGGGTACGGCGTCAGCAGGCGGTGTACATCCGCTGCAGGCGGCGTGGCAATCGCACTTAGCTGCGCAGCGCGGTAGATATAGCAGGCGCTCCACAGCGCCGCATCCGGATGGAAGGCAGGCGCTTTTCCCGGCATTTCCTGCGCGTCGTTGTAATAATACGATTGAAGAATATGAGCTGTTTCCTGCAATACTCCGCCAGGAAACGGGGATAGGTCAGTGTCCACGGTTACTTTACCGTCCTGCAGGAGGGTGGTAATGAAAATAGCTAGATTCATAGGTAACAAAGCATGTTTGCTTACGCACAAATTAGTAAAATATGCGTAAGCTAAACAGAATCGTTCACTTCTTTCCAGGAGGTGACGAGGAAAACATAGTCCACGATGGTGCCTGTGGCGGTGATCACTTTACCGGCCATGGGCATGAGCGGGTTTTCCATGAAAGGGTTGCCGGCTGCCGGCCTGATGAGGTAGTCGCCATCATCCGTCACCAGGTACACGGCCAGGTGTTCGCTTTTGGAATGCATCCCGAAAATGCGCAGGGCAAGGCGGCCGCGCATGGTAACGTTACCCGGCTGTTTGTCTTTGTTGTTATCTGCTGACATATTCACGATAACCTAGGATTTGATTGTTTTTTTCTTTTACCACCAACACTTTAACTATTGGCGCTTCAGTAGCAGTCTCGGAAGTAGATTCCGAAAATACATGAAATTTTACAGATGGACCGTTTGTTTCACTATTCTTTTCATGTCGTTTATGATGCCGGTTGATGAATAGCTTTTTACCCGGCCTGGTAGTGAATTTGCGTTGTTGCAGGAGCGATTCCAGGGTTTCCTGCAGCTGGCCGTCCGCTTCCCCTTCCTCGTCCGTAGGCTCCGGCGGCGCGATGAAGTAGTCGAGCATTTTGCCCCGCGCTTCCAGGTTTTCCCGCCTGTTTTGAACGGAGTTGATAAAAGACTGGGAATCGTCCACGGAAGAATCTTTTTCGTTGATGACGGGCTGTATGGACGGATCGCCCAGGAGGTTGAACTGCGCTGCGGTTTTCAGTTCAAAGGGGTCCAGCGTGGGGCCCATTTCGTTGAGGAACTTCTGGCGCGCTTCCAGTAAAGCTCTGCCGGTGCTGGCGCCATGGAGTACGTTGATGACGAAGAACTGTGTGAGCAGGTCCGCCAGTCCCTGCCCGGTGGATGGGCCGTAAGCGATGTTGGTACTGCCCAAAAATGCGATGGCGTTATTTTTCAGGTAGCTGCTTGCCATGCTGATTTGCCGGAATACGTTTTTGGCGGGGTCGAAGAGTTGCGCGCCATAGCAGCATTCCGCGGCTACCACCGTGCCTTTGTTGATAAGGCCGTTGATGGTATCCGATTTCATGGCCAGCGGAAATTCGGTTTTCTTTTGGCCGTAGTAGCGCGGGTTGTTGATAGCGCCGTGGCAGTTGATGAAATGCGTTTTGGGCAGCAGCTGTTCCGCTGTCCAAAGTCCGTCCGTGGTAACGCTTTCGCTGGGTATGATGCGAAGCGCGCTGTTGTTGCCGAATATATTCAGGAGTGAACGTTGGGTGGAGTCCTGCCAGTCGAAGGTACTGAGCGAAAAATAGTTCTCATAGGCCTGCCTGGCTTCCGGCGTGTATTCCAGCACATTTTCGATCAACTGCAGGATGTACTGCGGATCTTTCCCGCCGGGGAGGTCCGGCAGGCGGCCCACTACGCGGGTGGGCGCAATGAAGCGGCCTGGATCCTTGTCGTACGGCGCGTCGCAGGCGTAGGGCAGATCGCTGGGTATCAGCGAGTCCGGATCGTTGCCGCCGGATACCAGGTTGGTGAGCCTTTGGAAAGGGATCACATCCTGTGCGCCGAGCAACATGATATAACCGGGTGTAAAGTGGTTATAGAGGGCATCTATCGCTGCTTTGTTCTGCTCATCGTCCGTTGGGATGGTCACTGCCGGCGCGTTGAAGCCGGCCATTTGTTCCGCATCGTCCAGGCAAATAATGATGGATTCGAGTCGCCGTGCCTTATCGGACACTACTAATTTATCGAGGGCCTGCAGTACAGTAAGGTGAGCGTCGCCATATTTCGATATCAGGGCGCTCTTGTTGGTAATAATGAGTTTTGTTGATTGCATATTGATAACCGGGGTTCCCATTGACATACGCGTTAATTCATCAAAAATATGTAATTAAAAATAATGCGCATGCATTCCCGTCCCGGTAAATTTAATGCAGGGTTGCGCAATGTACTTGCGTAGCGGGCAACTATCTATTATCTTGGCTGCACAATCGACGTTATGAGAAACATTTTATATTCCGTACTGCTGCTATCATCGATGGGGGCGCATGCCCAGGAATTGCGTTTAACGGTGAAGGCCGGCGAATATGACCGCAACAATACTCTGGTGAGTTACAAGCCGGATAAGGCGTTGCCAGCAGGCAAAGGCTGGCAGCTGGAAGAGGTGACCGGCGGCCAAAAGAAGCCGGTAGCGGTACAGCAGGACGATGCGGGGGTGCTAACCTGGGTTTTGGGAGGAACCACCGCTTCAGGAGAACAACGTCAATATCGGCTGTACGCGGGGAAAGTATTTGCCCGGGGACGTATGCATGCGGCCGTAAGCGGCACTGAAATTTCCCTAAAACAAAATCAAACACCTGTCTTACAATACAATACGGCCATTGTGGAGCCTCCGGCCGGCATTGACACCGTATATCGCCGGAGTGGCTTTATCCACCCTTTATGGGCGCCAAATGGAGCGGTGTTGACGGCAATTTTTCCAAAATCCGGCCATGCGCATCATATGGGCATTTGGAGCCCGTGGACGCACACGCGGTTTGAGGGGAAAGTGACGGATTTTTGGAACGTCCATAAAAAAGAGGGAAAAGTATTTTATGCCGGCACAAAGTCCGTTACCAGCGGGGATGTGTGGTGCGGTTTCAGCGTGAAGCAGCAGCAGGTGGCGTATCCTGCGCCGGGCAAGGCAACCGTGGCGATTGAGGAAACGTACACTGTGAAGGCTTATGCTGCTACGGACAATGGTACGCGCCGGTTATGGGAGATGCGGAATGATTTCAGTACTCCGGCAGACAGTGGTATTACTTTATTGCAATATCGCTATGGCGGTGGCTTTGCGTTGCGTGCTACACCGTATTTCACCAGCAAAACCAGCCAGGTGCTGACTTCGGAAGGTAAAACCCGCAAAGACGCAGACAGTACAAGGGCCAGATGGGTTATGATCACGGGAACCACGCCCCAGGGCGAGGCGGGGATGCTGATTATGAATGCGCCGGATAATTTTGACAGTCCGCAGGCTTTGCGGGTATGGCCGGAAGATATGGATGGCGGGGAGCTAATGTTAAATTATTCGCCCACAAAAATGAAAACCTGGCAGCTGGTTCACGGGAACGTATATACGCTGAAGTATCGTGTAATGGTGTACAGCGGGCGTTTGACGGCAGAGGAGGCGGAGGCGGCCTGGAGGGATTACGCCTTTCCGCCGGAAGTAGCCGTTTCCGGTCAATGAACAAAAAAAGGCTAAATTTTATTATTTTAGTATGCTGTTAGCCGCCTGTCGTCCCTGTATCATATTGTGAACGTTATCCTTAACCACAAAACTGCAATATGAACAGTCGTGTTAATTCCGATCCGGAGAAGCCCGAGAACCGCACTGAAGACGACCCTTCCTGGGGAGGAGTGATAGTCGGGTTAATGCTTGCAACAGCAGGAGGGGGGCTGATTTACAGCCGTTATCAACAGTTTCACGATTCAGATAGCGACCCCATCAGTCTTACCCGTATCGAAACGCTTATTTACAAAGTTTCAGGCGGTAACGAGTGGGTATTACTGGCGGTTTACGGCATTGTAGCGATAGTGGGTTTATATCTGACGATCAGTAATATTATCCGGTTAAGAATCAAACAGTAACTGTTATTTAATCAGGGATACATGCGCAATATCCAGGAATTAAAGGTGATGCTCCTGGCGATGCATCAAAAGGATGTAAAGCAGACGACCTTAGCCTTTTTTATGGCCGAGTTCATCATGGTATTGGCGGTGTTTCTGGTCACCATGCTGGTGTACGGCGAGGGTACTTTGCCGTCGGTTTGGGGCTGGCTGCTGATCGGGGGGCTGATTATTCTGCCATCTGTGCCGTACCTGGTGAAGCTGTATGGCAGTGTGATGCGTCCTGCGCAGATCATTCATTTCACGGATTTGCTGGAGAGGGGCGCGGTGGTGGACGGTTATATCATTTTTACGAAATATAAATTAAGGCTGCCGGGGATCAGGTTGTTTCCGGCGCTTTTTACCAATATAACCATTGGCAACGGAAGCCAAATATTTACGTTCCCGCTATCGGCGGTGTACTTGTCATCATTTAAAAATTTAATCAGCGAAGAGGTTAGCACGGTCAATGGGTTTTCAGGCATAAGCTGGTCATCCAACTGAGTTAGTGTATGAAGTCGGCGAACAGTTTCAATGAATTTGCGGAAGTCTATCTTCAGCAGGATTTGCGGCGCATGGAAAAAGTGCGGGTGAGTTTACGCAAAACCTGGTGGTGGTGGCTGCTATTGGCTGGTTTTGTCCTGCTGTTTTACCTTTTTGTGGTGCGGCCTGTGGAGCTGGACCAGCAGGAGGGGGAGGCGTGGTACACCCGGGCGGCTTATATTGGCATTGCGCTGTTGCTGGCGTTGGGGGGCGGTATGCTGATCCGCAATCTGCTGATCCGGCAGTTTATTGAGCGGCCGAAGGCGGAGCTGGAAACGGATTATAAGGAGCGGGTGATATTGCCGTTGTTGCAATTCTGGGAGCCTGGGATCCGGTATGTGCCGGAGCAGTATTTTTCGCATGAGGAGCTGGCTGCGAGCGGTTTTTTTCATGCGGATTTATCGTACATCCGGGGCAATGATATGATTTCCGGGAAGCGGAATAACCTCACTTTTCGTATATGCGACCTGGTGGTGACGAGCCGGCCGCAGGAGATGATGTTTGCAGGCAGTTGCGGGGTGTTGGAGTCGCCCCGTTTTTTTGATGTGCCGGTGTATGTGTTTACGAAGGGCGTGATTCCGCGGGGCGCTTTGCGGCTGGGGCATCATATTCAACTGCAGGATGCGGCGTTTAACGCGCAGTTTACCGTGTTTTCGCCGGATGTGACGGAGGCTTCCTATTTGTTGAAACCTAATTTACTGAAGCATATTGTGGCGTTGCGGAGTAATGGCGCGGCGCAGGTGTTTGTTACGTTTTATCAGCAGTTTATTTATATCGGTATTAATTCGGGGATTGATTTTTTCGAATTGAATTTCAGCCGTCCGTTGACGGACAGGAGTTGGTTGTATAATGAGTTGTTGTCGTTTAACCAACAGTTGGAGCTGATGGGGAATGTGCAAAAAAATGTGAGCATTTGGACAGTTGCAGCCTTCTCCAGGTCGTAGTTTCCGTGGAATTTTCAATCGGGGGATAAAAAGTTTAAAATGGTGAGTATTGCATGATCAGGATGCATAATTTTGTAGTGTAATAAGATTGTTTGCTTAACCATACCAACCATGTTGAAAAGCTCAGGGATTGGCGGCACTGAGGTCAGGCCGGACACCCAGGAATCCATCGCGGAGATTTCTCCAAACAGAACATTATTTACAGAAAGGTTCACCCAGCATCCGCCGTTGCGGCCGGAGGTGGTAAAGGGATTGACGGGTATTG
Organism: Chitinophaga sp. CB10; assembly: GCA_001870995.2. GTDB lineage: Bacteria > Bacteroidota > Bacteroidia > Chitinophagales > Chitinophagaceae > Chitinophaga. The sequence goes on along the minus strand of MLAV02000019.1, from coordinate 98,288 downwards.
CCGCGGTATTTGCGCATTACCGGCCGTCGGTGAAGGTTACGTTTAGGGATGCCCGTGGGGCGCCGGTAACGGAGGAGTTATGTTTTAGGGGGGTGGCTGATTTTGGGCCATCGGGGATCACTGCGCAGAGTGTATTCCTGAAGGATATGTCGACCACGCGGGCGTTGTATTTGCAGATACTGAAGCATTTGCATACGAATAAGTTGTTGAGGGCGGCTTTGGAGGATGATGCGGCGAAGGCGGGGTTGTTGGAGGTGGTGGAGCGGTTGGCGGAGGAGTTGTGAGGGGGTAGATTTTTTAATGAGGCTGGTGGTGACTGGGGCAGGGAGGACCGGGTTAAACAACCTGGTAGGGTCAGCAGAAAAATGGCCGAAATGGTGTTGAAGGAAATTGAATCCGGTGAGCTGTTGTGTTCCGGAATTAGATGGCTGTGCCTGTTGTAATCTTGGGAGAGGTGTGTGGGCTTTGGGTATGCTTTTGATGCCACTGCAATCAACGCCATTAAAATTTTTGTATTCATAAACTACTTATTGAAATAAAACCATTGTTATGTTAACCACAGAAGTTCAGCTGGTCCAGCCACTGCAGGCGCTGGGCAGCTTTGGCGGCTTCGAACTCTTGGAATCCGCCATTGAGGGAACCCAAAATTTAAACCCGGACCGCAAAGCGAGGCGACAGTTGTTCCTCACTGAAGCCTCAAAGGAGTCGGACCGCCTTCGCCTCAAAAAATTACTGCAAATATGGGCCGGGTTACTGAGAAGCCACGAGGGTATTGCAACCATGCAGGCGGCGTGTAATGAAGCGATATTGGAGTCGGAAACACTGCTGAAGGAGAACCTGCTGCTGGCATTGGAGGAATCGAAGGAGTTGGAGCGGTCCTACCGTAATGTGGCCCTGTTCTTTAGTAACACCACGCAGGACAAAATAAAGAATGTCAGCTTCCTGAACGCCGCGCCGGAACAGCTGCGTGATGCAGATAATACTCGTTTTTTAGATGCGGTTAAAGCCGAACTCCAACAGCATTATGACCGGTTGGACCTGCGTGATAACTACAGCCTGTTGATCATCCCGGGTTATGCTGGCTCTAATATGATACTGGAACGCTGGGCAAGAATTGCATATGACAACAAGTGCATGCTCCTTACCGACTTCTGTCAGCTGGATGCGCCGGACGATGTAATGGAGGTGTTTGAAATGGCCCAGCTCACCGGCGCGGACGCTTATCGTTCCAATGTGATCATGACCTGCAACTGGCTGATCGGCCGGGTGAAAGCGGACCTCGTGGGCGAAGCGTCTCACTTATTCGTTCCCGCTTCCGGCGCCCTGGCCGGCAGGATTTACCAGACTATTATGTCACAGGTGACAGCCGGTAAAAAATTCGGTAGCCTGATTGACGTTGAAGGTGTGAACTTTCCCCTGAAGAAAAGTGAAATCGCTTCTCTGGAAAAGTTAGGGCTGGTGCCGATTGTGCAGGAATACGGAAAAGTGATGGCCTTCAGTGCAAGGACTTTATTTAACGGGGAAAACCTGGGGCTGCAAACCTATTCTGTCGTACGCGTCTTTGACTACGTCACCAAAGTGTTGATAGATTTTCTGAACCGCAGGGCGTTCGAGAACTTCAGCGCCAATACCAGGAAGGATTTGCAGCGGCAGATAATTCAATTCCTGGATGGCATTACAGGCCCTGAGCGACTAATAGAAGATTTTGAAATCCGCAGGTTTGAGCAGGATACCCGGGATAAAGACACGATTCACCTCGATATTTTCCTGAAGCCATATTTCCCCGCAAGGAACTTCCTGATTCGTATGGATGGACATAAAGGAGAGCAAAACAATGAATGGGAAACTAATTATGAACAAACGCATTAAATGGCTGCTGTTATTATGCCTGCTGCAGTTACGCCTAAGCGCGTGGGCACAGGCGGATACCATACTTGTTACGGGGAAAGCGGCTACATTGATCACTTGCAGGTCGCCGGTGAAGGTGATGCAAATAGAAAGCGAACATCCCTGGTATAATACCCAACTACTGGGAAAGGTTGTCATGATTCGTGCTATCGGCATACCGCCTATTGCCACAAGTGCCGTGATCATTACTGCAAAGCGTGTGTACCCCGTGGTCGTTATCTACGATCCGGCAATGGCACAGAACACTTTACAGTACCGCATTCCTGCAAAACGAAAATCAAATCATGGCAATAGTACATCCAACAGCTGGCAGCAGTTGCTCGCTATTGCTGACAAGTCCGCAGAAAATGCGTTTGACAGGCCGGATACCCTGGGAGTGGCCCGCATTGCCGGAAATTTCCTGAGCGATCCCGGAAAGCTGCATGCCAAAGTGAGGCATTATAAAGTCGTTGCGGGATTCGTCCGGGGGATGAAATTGAAAAACTTGTTTTATCTGCATCTTGGCCTTAGCGGGAAATCTGTTGTTCCTGCGGAAGTGGAAGCCGTCAGGGTGTTGAAGCAGAACATACGATCCAAAGCGCTGGAAGGAATGCCTTTATTGTATCAAACCGGAAGTACGGTGGTACAGCAACGCCGTAAAGCGTCCATAGGGGTAGTAATACCAGCCACTATGCTCCATGAGGAAGCGATATGGGTAGCCATCAAGCTGCGAAATATTCCGCCTCCGCTGATAGTGAAAATTCGGCGGCGAAATTTACCGGCGTATATGCTGGAACCGGATTTTGTGTGATACAGGCAGTTGTGTGGAGAAATTCAAATAGGAGAATTCGCCTCAGGTGATGTTTCATAGATTGAAATGGTTTTAACAAAATCGGCATGTTTCTACATGCTGTTCATTTGGGTTAATGATGAGCGGGAAGGCCCTGTATGGAGTTGTTACCGCAGGGCCGCCTGCTTAGTTTCATGATAATGTATGGATGTATAGTACTGTTTCGGGATAAGGAATTCCTGATTTGTACTAGTAATGCAAGCAGAGAGGGTTTAATTTAGCGGCAGAATCATTTTATTGAATGGGGGTAGTTTTGCGAACTTTAGTATGGATAATAATGGCTGCTTTTTTCCTGACAGGAGGATGGAGGAAAGCGGGTTGCTATCTGTATAATGGTAATGCGGCACTTAATAGGCAGGTTCAAACATTGGATGGACTTAGCGGACCAGGGGATGCGAAAAATGATTTTTGCAGTGGGCTGGTTACTAATGCCAGAGAAGAACAAGGCTTTGTTGCTGAATCTTGTACTAATCCCATCAAGGCCATAGCATTTACTGATTTCGTCCGGCGCTACCTTGCCCCGCCGCGATGCGGTGGATACCCGCATTGTGAAACAGGTGATCACCGGCAAAATCGAGTGGGACCCGAAGGTGACGCCGCCGGAGACCCAGTTGATACCCGGTATATTGTTTCGGTGGGTGAACAGGCCCTCGCTTTTGAATCTTGTATTGACCCCTGTATTGATCCCTGTATTGCCCCTCTCAAGGGCTTAGAGTTCCAAGCCCCAATCATTACAAACAAACCTACTGACACACAAGGACAAGCCTTTGCTTTTCATACTGCTTCCGAGCCCCTTCAGGACGTCGAATTCATTTCAGAAGAAAATGAAGAAAATAAAACCGAACAAGGCCAACTTCCTATCCTGTTTCTGAAATTATGGCGTCATATCACCGCTAAATTGAATGTTGATTATCATATCCACTTTACGCCCAGTCGGCGTAATGAAAGGCTGCTGGCTGCCAGCACTCCTCAACCCCGCTATATCCTGTACAGCCAGTTACAGATACCTTATGATAATAACTGATTTTATATAAAGCTATTCAAACAGTGAGCAATTATGCCTGCGTGTGGCTGCATATGGCAGCCATACAGTAGGCCATATTTCTATTTCAAGTCAACAGTTATTATGAAAATAAACAACGAGCTGTCTTTTCCATTTATAAAATTTTTTCCACTGGTTATATTCTTTTCTCTTTTTACGGTGGCAGCTTCAGCACAAATTAGTCCACCGGGCCTTGGAAAAGCAAATACCGCCTTCTGGATGGCCCTGGGATGGCGGCAGCCGCTTGATACAGCCGGGAAAGTTACATCGCTTTCATATATTGGTGTTGGACGAACCAGTGATCCTGCAGGTGATGCCAACCCGTTCCATCATCAGGCCATATTGGTACTGAACCAGGAATTTTACCAACATTACAGCAAGAATAAAGAGTTTTCCTACGCCCTAAGCTACCGGCGGCAAAACAGTTACGAGGAAACTTATCCTTATCATAGTGCAGATCCTGCTATAGAACAGGAATTCCGGATTTATGGCAGGTATGCACTATCCACGGACGTTGGCCGGCTAAAGTGGAAAAATACCCTGCGCCAGGAATTCAGAAAGTTCTTTACACCTGATTTTAAAACCGGCGAAGAAAATTTTCAGTTTCGAACCCGTATCAAATCTCAGTTGAGCATGCCGTTGCCTGGCCCTAACCATAACAAGTTAAGCGGAAGCGCTGAAGTGCTATTCTCCATCAGCAAGGAACACTTGCCCGTGCAATGGACTTCCTATGGTTACCGTGAAACCCGGTTTACTGTTTATTATACCACTCATCCTTTGCATCTACCCTGGACGATTGATATCGGATATATGAACGATCTGTTAGGCGCCGGCCATAACATTACAGATGTGCATTACCTCGCGCTGGATATCATTTGGGAGGGTAAAAGGCATTAATGTTTAATCGGGTTATGGTGGGATGAGAAATACCCGGTAGCCGGCCAGCCCTACACTATTTTCGTCAAGCTGCTGCAGGATAACTCTCCGGTAATAGGATAACAGATCTTTATGACAGTGCGAGGCTGACTGATCCAGGGTGATATGAACGTCTATCGTCCTTATATACCCTTGATCGGGTAAGGGTGATAGCGCGACACCTTGTTCGATTCGTACGGAGGAGAAGTAGGGGCCTAAAACAGTCCGGCAGCACTGTTCTACATCCGCTCCATTGACAATTCTCTGCTGTGCATATAACTGTGCACGGAATAATTGGACCTGCTTTTCCGGGGAAGGGGCCGGTATCCCGTTAATCACCGGCGTTAGGTTGACAATACTATTTGGCAGGAAGACCGTGTTACCCTGCTCCTGCCATTTGCTAAACGTGGGTATTGTAGATAGCCTGGCGCCTTTGGTCGTATAATATTGCACCGTCATTCGGGTGGATCCCGAATGTGGCTGGAATGCAATCGTTGGCCAGGCTGGCCGGCGCTGATCCGGATATACCACTTCTTCCAGGTAATTTATCTTTTGGGTAAGCTCTTCTAATATTTGCAGTAGATGATTGTGACCCAGCTGGCCGATAAGTTGAACTTCTTCCCTTAATCCCCTAATGCACGCTTCCAATAGCCGTACGACGCCACGCTTATCCATCCGCTGTTTTTCTGCATGCAGCAGGTTCAATTCACCCGGCTGGAGTTCTGCGGATGTCTTGTCGGTCATTTGGATAAATGGAGTTCCATCCTGGTCAGTGACTGCGCCAAGGCATAAAAAGTCATCATCGCATTTCAACTGGAATACTTTGTGTAGCGGATGTATCTCATGAATAATTTCACTGGAGGATATATTAACGGCAGGGAAGCAGTTAATATAACACTTAATCTCGGTTATCCATTCATGTGAGATACCAGGAAGCTCAAGCTCCATCCAGATATTGCACTCCGGTAAAGCGATTAATTGTTGTTGCAGGAAAGGTTGCAATATAATAGGCGGCTCCGCTGCTACGTGTTGATCAGCCAGCTCACAGGACGTAATCGTAATAACCTGTGACCTGTAAGTATTTAAAGCCTGCTGTGTATAGGCATGGGGAACGGGGGAGGGCATACCGGCTATTTCGTGGTAGAATAACCGTTCCACCGTTGCCTTACAGCCGTTAACCTTGCATGAAAGCAGCGGCAGGAGCGGTGTAATGCTTTCCTGCAAATGTTCGGGGATGTCTAAAAATATAGAAAATCCACAAAGGTCTGATGGAACTGTATCTGTCTGTGCCATTAGGATTATCCTGGGGGATGTATCGTGCATAATGGGCTCCCGGATTACAATCTCCTGCTGCAGACCTTCATTGAGCTGGACAATTCTATCCGGATAAAAAATATGGCGTAAGGTCACTGGAAACAGTTTATGAGTTCCCACCGGGATAAAAACAGCGCCTTCTCCCTGATCCTTGAAGACATGTTGTTGGTCAATAATCGTTACGTCACATGGCGTTCCATGTAGCAAAGTATGACCCGGCAAACTACAGGTAATAGTATCGTTGAGCAATACCGACGCCAGGTGTTGTAAAATACCCGATTGCATTTGATCCTGGAATTCGTGCAGTCTGGACAGTTCGCCGGCCAGCGCCTCCATGAGTAAAGTAACAATAGGGTCATGAGGGATTGCTCCCGAATGAGCGTCATTATGCTGCGCTGCTGCAAGCTGTAGTAACCTTGATTTAATAGTTTCTTTAATCATTACTTGTACAGTAAGGGGTGAACCAATAGCTGGTAATCAATATTAAATTCCTGGTTGCAATACACCGTGCAGCCTTTCAGGCTGATAGTGATATGGTTCTCGTTCTCAAAGGATACGGCAATGTTGAATTGATGCATGCGCGTTTCAAATTGAGTGAGGTATTGCTGTAACGACAATTCGATATGTGATTTCAGGAGTTGCGAATTGGGATTGATCCGCAAAGTTTGTTCCCATAAAGGGAACCCATATGCTGGCTTGTGGCTATGCTCCCCCTGGTACGTATTTACAAGCAGCCATATATGTTGTTTGATGGAGTCTTTAACATGTATTCTGCTCAGCCGGCCGCCATTAAGCAGCTCATTAAGCTGCAAAGGCAGCTGCAGGTATTTGTTTTGCATGGTTGGTTATTTAAAGAGTCCTATAAATTTTTTCCGGTCGAGCCGGATATTGATAGCTTCTATGCAGCCGTTGTCGTTTCGTGCGAGCGACATAGACAGCAGGCGGATGTTCCTTTTATTTTGCAGCTGATGACAGCATTGCAGGAAGGTGACGGCTTGCTTATCATTCAGTACAACCATCGTTTCCGTCTGATTACAGAGGTATTGTAATATTTCGGCTACGTCTTTTTTTCCCTCCACCAGTTGCAGGAACAATTGCTGAAATGCCGGATCGCTGACCGTTGGAGCAACAGGTTTTGCGGCAGCGGGAATGGCAGGAATTGGAGTAGGAATGGCCAACTGGGGCACAGGCTTTTTTTCATCAGGAGCCAATACCTGAATTAGTTTAATGACCGTGGTAGTTGGGTCATTATTCAACGTAAGTGTGAGATGTTGCTCGCCCGGGTAACGAAAGGTAACACGGAAGCTGTTGGCTGTTTGCAGACTATTGCTGTCGCTCATTAAACGCCATTGATAACTCCTGGCGGAATCATTTCTGCAATAGTAGATACAAGGCTGGCCCGCAAAGACCTGCGCCGGTCCGATAATAACAGCCCTGGGTGTAGGTGCAGTGGGTAACGCTGTATTCGCAGGAGACATAAATACTTTAGCAGTAGCAACTTTATTATTTAAGACAGCTGATAAGAAAATATTTCCTGCGCGCGTGCCCGAAAACTGAATACTGTTCCCAGCCCGGTAACGATGCGGAGAAAGAATCCAGAAGGGAGCAGTCCCTAAGGTGTTGCCACTGAGGGACAAGATGATGCTGGAATTAACCGTGTATTCGTTACCGTTAGCAGTAGTAATTTTTAAATGATCCTGCTTTGTATGCTTGTTCAACATTAAGTGAATAATTCCGCTGATAGCAAGGCTTACCGGTATCAGGAGGAGAAATAAATCGTGAGGGTTCGATGGGCTGAAATGCTTCATCGTTAAGGTTTTAGGTTATCAAACAATGTTTTATTTCCTGCTGGAGGATATGGTTGGTTGTAATGCAAATATGAATAAAAATATTCGAAAAAAAATTTTGAATCAAAAGATTTTTTTTGTTGTTAATTTCAATTTCCTATACTTTTGTGTTGTACTCAATCTGGTACATTTCTTTACTCCATTCCCTTCAGGCTTTTTATTAATTAGTTAACCTTTCTGTATGCCTGATCATATTTCTTTTCATGCTATTGCAGCTGAAACACTTTTGTCCGTCAATAAGGAAATTTCGTTTCCTGTATTTAACCAAGGTGCTGCTATACGTAGGCTACTACCTGAGTTGGACTTCACTTCGGATGGTAGTTTATGGTTACGTCGCAGCAGCTTGTACGACTTGTTACCGGAGTTGCTTTTTCATGAAAATATTCATCCTGAAGTATTGCAGGATGTAACGCAAATGGCCACAACCAGCAGAAGAAGCAGACAGGAAGAGGTTGCAGCCCGGCGGTTTTTCCTGCCATTTGACCGGTTGCTGTTTGAGCACTCCTGCAAGTTGACCGCCTATTCCTTACGCACCGCCAGGGCCGGTTTGGTGCTGCCCGGGCAGGTTTTTTTACACGACCGATCCCTACAGGCATTTGCACAGCAATTATCAGGTATGTTTAAGGAGAGAATTAATATCTCCTGCGAACGGGAGGTAAAGGTAACAACTACCAGTTTCGGTGGAGAACTCGGTAACATAAGCCTGGCGCAAACTTTTGTTGCGGGTAATCGCTGCTATATGCACAGGCCGACTGTTATGGTTACTATTGGGCCGCTGATGAATACTATTTCAAAAGATTTTATGCCATATGCTGAAAAGGGTGGGGCCTTGCGCCGGATATGTATAAACCAGCTTCCCGTAGAATCAATTATAGAGTGGAAGGTGTTACCGCATCCATCAGAGCTTTGTGGTACTTTTCAGCTCGGCCATACCAGTTTCTGCTAAACTTACTTCATATGAAAAATCTGTTTTGGTTATCCCTTTTGTCAGGCGCTACGCTCACCCTGGCTATGATATGTTGGCATAACTGGCCTGCCTCAGCGAAGAAGAAACCTATCCTCCTGGTGATGTTGTTGGTGGGATTTAGCCTGGGATGCCTGCTCACCGTCCTTGTTCCTAAATTGCTGGCCTCATCCTGGTGGATATTTATAGCTGTGGAGATTATAGCGGTATTAATGGGCGTGTACTTTGCTGTGGTAGTCAGTTATCTGAATCTCAGCCGGAATCAGAGTATTTGCCTCCTGGTATTGCTAACCTTATGCTACGTGTTGTTTGTATGTACGGCAATATGGGCATTCAGTTATTGGACACTGATAACATCCCTGTCGGCAGCATTACTGTGGCGGGCGCAGGTGATGCTTTTTCTGACCGTGACTATCATAGAAATGAGCAAGGCTTTTTACAATATTCCGCCTCCTGCGTATCCCCCGTGGAGTTATCCTGCAAGCTCAATCGTGCAGGATATAGTCGAAGAAGATATGAATGAACTTTTGGTAGTAGGGCTTCGCATCCGTAAGACTTTCGAGGATGACAGGCTCACGTATTTCAGGGCCCGTGCGCCTTTACATATCAGTTGGGGAGATTTCTTTTATCACTTCCTGAATGACTATAACGAGAAGCATCCGGAGAGCACCATTGAGGTGGCAGATGCCAACGGGGACGCATTCAATTGGCAGTTCTACCGCCTTCGGAAGTTTTCGCCTCCGTCCGTGGTGGATTTTACAAGGCCGGTACAGTTTACCGGTATTAAAGAAAATAGCGTCATTGTTTGTATGCGTGTATAAAAGCTAATTTAAACACTATGGATATGCCTACTTATCTTCCCCTGGTCAACTGGCTGGATGGTATGAAAATAAATAGCCGTCACTTTATTGATCTGGAAAACAGCCTCATATCCCGTGGGTACCAGTTGTTTCGCGCTGTTAACCCAGGCAGACTGTATGGCCTTTTGCCGGATGCTGGCCATGGGACGGATTTCCACATGGCAGTGATCCCGGCAGCAGGTGCTTCCTATACCATCGTTGTTCAGGCCTGCCGGGCGATTACCGCCGGTGGAGCGCTGATAATAGTACCCGTTCGTGTGGAAAACGAGGAGCTACGGCCGGGCCTGGAACTTGTCTGCCAACTTCCCATTGAGGAGGGAGAAAGATATGTAATGCTCCAGGTGCATCCTTATCACCGGTTGCCTGCTGGCCAGGTGAATACAGCAGCGCTGCCATATAAAACGGATTATGTGATGGAGGAAGTAGCATTAACAGTTTCCGACAGGTTGCCGGACGAGGAGAATAGGAGTTCCTTGTGGGAAGTACCATTGGCAAGGCTTGTACTTCAGCAAGGTATCTGGAGGCAGGATGTGAGTTACATTCCTCCATGCGTACGCCTGGGAGCTTATTCGCAACTGCTGGAAACAGCCCTTCATACGACCATGCAGTTGGGTTATATCCATTCCTGTTGTAAGCTTATTATCCAGAAGGTATATTCCCGTCAACAATCACAGGAGCTGGGGCTGGCGATGCTTTATATAGCGGAACATTTGTCCGCTATACTTGTCCAATATAACGGGTGGCAAGCTAATATATTGGATACTATCCATCCTTTCGAATGGTACGTGAGCCTGTACCGGTTGGCCGCTGCATGGTGTGCAGCTATTGATCAGCGGGCCGGGCACATGAAGGAAGAGCTTATTCAATATTTTTCTGAGTGGTCAGATGTTTCGCCAGGGGAAATAGAGCAGACTTTTGCCGCTGCCACGCTGGCAAAGTACCGGCATAGTGATATGATGGCAGCGCTGAAGCCACTCCTCACATTTGTGGAGCTGGTGCATAAGATCATACAGACCATCAGTCAGTTGGAATATATAGGGAAACGCCCGGATGCCAATATTTTTGTTAAGGAAGAAAGAAGCGCTGGTATCGTTTACGAAAAGCAATCGAAGAAATCCAGGTGGTCATTCTCCGAATAGCCGCCTGTTGCAATCATAAAGAGATTAATTTATCATCGCGCGTCATATGAAGCCATTAAATCGTTCGGAACGTAAAAAGTCGCTTTTACTATTCCTGTTGCTGTATGTAATTTCAGTCGTGTTGCTTTTTACAGGTATATTTTTTCATTATGAGGCGCCCGTACTGGAAAACAGGATACTCAGGGATGAATTGCTATATCAGGAGTCGCAACAGCAGTTGAGGGATTCCTTCATGTCCAGGTTGTCATCCGTTAAAAAGGAACTCATGGCAGTGAATGAGCCTGGCAATAATGCCGTTTATACGGACCAGGTAATTGCGGCCACACTGGCAGGTATGCGTACTATGGCGCCTGCTTCGAATCCTAACTTTATATTTTATGATGATATCATTCAATGCTGTTTGCAATTACAACAATGCAAGCAGCAACTCAGGGAAAGCAGTCAGTCCCAACAGATCATGCTCACCTTAAAAGCAGAGAATGCGACATTGCTACAGCAGCTCGAGTCAAGGACGAGAGATCTCGATAACTGCAGGATGCTGTTGGTAAATAGTCGGGCTCAATAATAAATTACTTGTTTGTTAACCTTTAAACTCCTTAACCATGTCTTTTAAATCAGTATTAACAATTAATGGAGAAAATTACAATGTACAAAGGGTCGCTTATGCGCTAAGCCAGGAAACCGATGCCACCGGCCGGCCTTCTGCTATAACAAGGGGTGGGAGAATTACCCTGACCGTTGAGTCAACCGGTAAAACGGACTTGTTTGAATGGATGGTGAATAACTTCGAGCGTAAAGATGGTACCGTCACGTTCTATAAAAGAGATACGGATGCCAAACTTAAATGCCTGGAGTTCAAGGAAGGGTACCTTGTTAAATTCGAAGAAATATTCCATTATGCAGATGAGCATCCTATGACGATCACCTTTACTATTTCCGCAAGGGAGATGAGTATGGGTAATGCCAGCCATATTAACGAATGGGTATAATAAGCGCTTTTTTGCAATGATTGTATTTCCGTTTTGCGTAAATGAATTTCCCGCTTTGAAAAATCAAATAAAGTAGAGGGCTCTACTTTCGCGGTACAATTCATACTCAGAAATGCTGAAATATATCGTCCTGCTAGGCTGCCTGTGGTGGCCCTGGATCCTATTTGCCCAAACAGATACTGTAGCTGATAATAAAATATTGCAGGAAGTGGTGGTAACCGCTACCCGCAATGAGCAGCTCCGTCAAAAAGTACCAATAGCCGTCACTGTTATAAATAAGGAACAGATTCGAAGCATGGGCGCCATGCATCTGGACCAGGTGCTGGCTGAGCAAACCGGTTTGTTTATTACCAGCAATCATGGTACAGGAGTGCAAATGCAGGGACTGGAGGCGGAATACACATTAATCCTGCTCGACGGGGAACCGTTAATAGGCAGAACAGCCGGAACGCTGGACTTGTCAAGGATAGTGGTTAGTAATATTGAAAGGATAGAGATAATCAAAGGGCCGGTTTCTTCCTTATATGGTAGTGATGCCCTGGCGGGGGTGATTAACATTATTACCAGTAATAAAGCCACGCGAGGGCGAACAAATGCCACTGTCAGATACGGTAGCAATAACACCTGGCAGCTGGATGCGGGTACGCAAGCGACCTATGAAGAAGGTTCCTTTTCTGTGAACGGAAACTACTTTAGCACAAAGGGTTACAGCATAGGGGATGCTACTACTCCAAGCGTATTTCCCTACCATGCTGTTACAGGGCAAACGCGCTGGGAACACAATTGGAATGGAAAGTGGCAAAGCATCCTGTCTGGTAGGTATTTTGACCAGCGCGCAGCCGCCTATTTTGATAATGGAGGTAAACGCGTGTTGGACAATACTAAAGAATCAGATGCAAACGCTGCGCTCGTCCTGAGATATAAGCCCGTGGAAGCATGGACGCATCAGCTGCGACTCTATTACTCCAGGTATGCCACGGATGAAAAGATGGAATACCAGGATGATAAGCAGCTGTATGATGCATCGTTCTTTACGCAGTATTATCTCAAGCCGGAATACCAGTTTGACTGGATGATGAATAAGACCAATACCCTGACTGCCGGTGTTGGATACATACGCGAGTCGCTGGAAGCAACGCGCTACGATGAAAAAATGGCGTTTAACAGCGGGTATGTCTTTGTACAGGAAAACTGGCATCCCGGGGAGGCCTGGAGCATATTGGTCGGAGCGAGGTTTGATACGCACAATCAGTATCCCGGCCAGGTAAGCCCCAAAGCCTCGGTGTCCTATAAGATCAATGATTATCTGAAAGTCCTGGGTTCAGTGGGAAGGGGATACCGTGCTCCGGATTTCAGACAGCTGTATCTGCACTTTAATAATGCTGCCGTAGGTTATAGTGTGGTAGGGACAAGGCTGGCAGCTGATGTTATCCGGCAGATGCAGGCAGCAGGAGAGATCAAAAATATAGGTTATGACCTGGATAAGCTATCCACGCTGAATGCGGAAAGCTCCTGGTCTTATAATGCCGGGCTGCAATCCACGCCATGGAAGAAAGGTCAGGCAAATGTGAATTTCTTCCTGAACAAGGTGAGCAATCTTATAGATACCAGGGCGATCGCACAAAAAACAAATGACTTCAGTGTTTATAGTTATGTAAACGTAAACCGTATTACTACCTATGGCGCTGAGGTGGAAATAAATCAAGCCATACAAAAAAATTGGCAGGTGGCGGGCGGATATCAATACCTGATGGCTATTGATGATGAACTGCTCAAAAAGGTAAAGCGTGATGAAGTATTTACCGTCGATGAGGATACACACCAAACGCGTGTGTTGACGCGCCGTGAATATTTCGGGCTGTTCAACCGCTCCCATCATGCCGCTAATTTAAAAATCAGGTACACGAACGCATTATGGGGGCTGGATGCTAACCTGCGGGTAATTTATCGGAGTAAGTATGGATTTGTAGACGAAAACGGGAATAATGTGCCGGACCGGAAAAGTGAATTTGCGGCTGGCTATGCAACCGTCAATTTCGCGGTGGCTAAGCGCTTCCTGGACAATCGGATTCGATTGCAGGTGACAGCTGATAACCTCTTTAACTATACGGATGCCGCACATATCCCCACGCTACCAGGCAGGGTTTTTACGGCAGCCGTAACCTATTCATTTGCACACGCTAAATAATAGGAGAATTTGCTCCGCTGCTGTTGCCTTCAGTATGGAAATGCACTACGGAACTTTTAATATCAACATACAAATAAACGCAAAAACACTCTATGAAACTTCTCAACAACCTAACGGGTTTTTCTGCCGTTGCATTACTAATGCTTGCGGCAAGCTGTAGCAAAAATGATGATAACAATACCACTGAGCCAACTGTGGAACTGAAAACTGTCACGGTTACCAATCTGCAGGCTGATACTGCTAACAGAGGTAATTATACCCTTTATAGTCTGGCTGAAAATAAAGTGATTCCCAACTCCGACTCCGCATCGTCAAAATGGGATATCGGATTTAAGGCTACGTCTATTATCATCAATGGCGGTGTAAGCGGCCCGGGTAAAGCGACCGGACAAGTAGTGAATGGTGTGTTCAGCAGTCTGACGGAAGCGCCGGCGTCCGGCTATGTCAGTGACTCCACGGGTAGCCTGACCTTTAAAGGATGGTATAGTTATAATGCTACCACGCATATTATTTCAACCGTTCCGGGTAAAATATTGATTCTTAAAACGCCTGGTGGTAAATACGCGAAGCTGGAAATCCTGAGTTACTATAAAGACGCTCCTGCGAATCCTGATTTGACGGCGGTTTCAAGGATGTATAAGTTTCAGTATGTCCTTCAGACCAATGGTACCGCTAAGTTCTGAGGTGGTTTGTTAGAGGACAGCGAGGTTTGATTCATGCGGTAAGTATTTCGCTTAGATGCCGTAATAAAATGGAAGTATTGCTTTTAAATAACCAGATTTCAAGTTCTTACCGCCAATAGCGCTATGCCGTAGTTTAGAACTTGAAATCGTCAGTAGCACTATTCTATGACGGACTTTCGAATTCAAATGGTGATTACCACTATACCATAGCAAACTGTCAAATCCAAGCCGTACATAAATCACCGCTGTCTATTGCAAACCCAAAAATCAAAACGTCTAAATCTTTATCATAAAATCACCGGATTATTTTCCCATTTAACCTGCTACATATAACATGGACAAAATTTCAACGCTTGCGCTGGCAAGCATAATATGCCCGCTTGCGCTCTTTGCGCAGAAAGATGCCGGCAAACTGAAAGAAGATAAAGCAGCCATTAAGAATATGTGCGGCTGCATGGAAGTAACGTTTGAATACACGGAAACCTTTCCGGGTGATACTTCCTACAAGCCTAAGGGCTACCATAAAATCACCGATGCGGTAGAATACGTAACCGTCGCAGATGAAAAAGGCGATCGTATTATTCTTCAACACTTGCTGGTTGCGGGAGGAGAAGTGATCAAGCATTGGACGGAAGATTGGATGTACCAGAATCAGCAACTGCTGGCTTACGACAAAAACGATCGCTGGGAAAAGAAAATTCTGCCGGCAGCAGCTGTAAAAGGACAATGGACCCAAAAGGTTTACGGCGTGGATGACGAACCACGTTACGAAGGATCTGCAACCTGGATACATGCGGATGGCCGCCATTACTGGGAAAGCACAGCCGATGCCCCGCTGCCACGGAGGGAGTACACTACCCGAAGCGATTACAACGTTCTGCAACGCACCAACCGTCATGAAGTGACGAGCTTTGGCTCCCTGCACCTCCAGGATAACAAAAAAATCAGGCGTGAAAACGGTAAAGAAGTCTTTATCGTTGGAGAGAAGGGGGTGAATACTTACAAGCGTATCGACGAAAGCAAGTGCCTGCAGGCCAAAGAGTTTTGGGAGCAAAATAAAGCCTTTTGGGCTGTGGTTCGCGCGCAATGGGAAAAACTGTACGCAGCAGGGAATGTCATTGAACTGAAAAAGAAAGTGAATGACCAACCTTTCTATAAAGTGATGATGGACCTTGAAGCTAAATCCAGAACGAAGGAAGTCAGCGGCGCAGCACTGGAAACAGCGATCAGCGGGGTGTTACAACAGTTTGTTCCGGAAAACCACCAATTGGGAAAGCTGTAAGAGCGCTCCCAATTGGTGTTGGAGTTGGTGGCCGGAACCAGGTGTGTTGCCAGTCCTCGACAACTAACTCTCAAAGTGCAACCAGTTAAATGTTATCCGGAGGCTGGAACCATCTTTGTTGCCAGCCTTCCAACCACGCACACTATTATCGGGTGGCTGGAAGTAGCCATGATGCCAGCCTCCCGGCCACGGACATACTAAGTGTAACCGGTTAAGTGTTATCCTGAAGCTGGAACCAGCTGTTTTGCCAGCCTTCCGTCATCCAGCCCTCCAGCTGTAATCGATCAATTAATAATTAATTGCCGGAGCCAGTGAGATTACAAACCACCTCCCGCCGTATTTAATTAAGTATTATCCAATCGCCGGGATCAGGAATATTACACTCCTTCCCGGCTACTGCTACCGCCACTGCAAGGTCTTCCCGGGTCAGCGGACAATGATTGATCGCTTCCATATGAACCGCAATCACATTGGTTTTAGCAGGGTGATTTATCACTTCCAGCACATCGCTGGCGGTCATGGTGATAGGATCGCCTTGCAGAAACCTCGCTGCGCCGGAGTTAACTACAGTATGATCCGGTTTGTAAGTATCCAGCGCCTCTTTTACTTCCTGGCACCAAATGGTGTCGCCGGCTATGTATAAACGCTGTTTGCCGTCTGCAATAACAAAACCGGAAACAGGCGCCATCAGCTTCCCGATTTCGCCGGTGCCATGCTGGCCGCCGGTACGGTAAATAGTGAAGTGTTCCCATTTCATACTGTCTGCTACCGGCAATACGTTGGTAAAGCCTGCCGCGGCGATCTTCTCCTGGTCTTCCGGCTGGCAGATAATGGTAGTGCCTTTGGGGATCATTTCCTGTGCGGCGGCATCCCAATGGTCCCGGTGGGTATGGGTGACGATCACTGCATCCAGGTCCTGCAGCATGGTTTGCAGCGCGATGTCACTCAGGGTGATATCGGCGGTGGGGTTACGAACAGGGTTGGCCGTGTTGGGAATCGGGTCCATACATCCTTTAGGCCCCAGCATAGGGTCTACAAGGATTTTCTTGTTGTCCCATTCCAACAGGAACGTGGCATTTCTTAAGAATAGTAATTGCATGTGAATCAGGTTTTCCTGAGTTTGATGGATTGAACAAAATGGTTGCTGCCTTTCTCCAGTATCAGCCCTGCACGGTAGCGCGTAGGTGCAATGTTCTGCTCCAGGTTGGGTTTGTTGATATCCTCCCATATCTGGGTGGCCAGTTCCACTGTAGCGCCGTCGGACAAGCTTGCATACCGGTGAAAGAATGAGTCCGGATTCTGGAATGCTGTCTGCCGCAGGGACTCAAAGCGGGCGATATACCATTTACGGATATCTTTTTCAGCAGCATCTACATAAATAGAGAAATCAAAGAAATCGGATACGAAAACGGCAGGATCTTTTTGCTGTTGGCGGGGGCGTACCTGTAACACGTTCACTCCTTCCACGATTACAATATCCGGCTGTTCTATCCACTGTAACTGTCCCGGCAGTACGTCGTATTCCAGATGGGAGTACAGCGGCGCTGCCACCCGCTCCTTGCCGGATTTTACATCCGCCAGGAAGTGGATGAGCCGCTTGATATCATAACTTTCCGGAAAGCCTTTCCGGTTCATCAGGTTGTTTTGTTCCAGGATTTTGTTGGGATAAAGGAATCCGTCCGTGGTAACGAGGTCGACCCGCGGATGTTCAGGCCATGCCTGCAACAACCTTTGCAATACCCTTGCTGTGGTGCTTTTGCCTACGGCCACACTCCCCGCGATGCCGATGATATAGGGAACCTTGTGCTGCTGGCTACCGAGGAAATTATTGGTAGCCTGGTGTAAGCTTTGTGAGGCGCTTACAAATAAATTGAGCAGGTGCGCCAACGGGAGGTACACCTGGGTGATCTCCTCCTGGGTCAGCGGCTCATTCATACCATGCAATTGTTCCAGGTCGTAATCAGCCAGCTGCAGTTTAGCATCGTTGCTTCTTTCTGCCCACTCCTTGCGGGAGAAAGTGATATAGGGAGTATAGCGGTCGCGTTTAAGAGATGTGGTCATGTGCTTAAGCCTAGTGTATATAAACGGTTTTGACGTTTAAGAATTCGTGTGTGCCTTCCAGTGATAATTCCCGGCCGTAACCGGATTGTTTTACGCCGCCGAATGGTAACCTTGCATCGGAGCGCATCATGGCGTTGATAAATACATTGCCGCTTTCGATTCGTGTTGCCAGCCTGGCTGCTTTTTCCAGGTCCCTGGTCCAGAGGGCGGAACCCAGCCCGAATTCCGTTTCATTTGCCAGCGCAATGGCGGCATCTTCGTTTTCAGCGGCGATGATGGTGGCCAGCGGTCCAAATGTTTCCTCCCTGAAGGCAGTGGCGTCTGCGGTGACCCCTGTCAGCAGTGTAGGAGCAAAGTTACATCCTTCATAGGCGCCACCCAATACCAGCTTCGATCCCTGCTGCACGCTCTCTTGGAGCTGCCGCGCCAGGTCTTCCGCCAGGTCGGGCCGGGCCATAGGGCCCATATTGGTGCTTTCCAGCATCGGATCACCCTGTTTCAGCCCTTTGATGATATCGGTTACCGCTGCGGTAAATGCGTCCAGTACCGGCTGCTCCACAATCCAGCGTTTGGCGGCGATGCAGGATTGTCCGGCGTTTTGCATACGGCCCTGGACCGCGGTTTTTGCCGCCTCCAGGATATCGGCATCTTTCAGGACAATAAACGGATCGCTGCCGCCCAGTTCCAGCACCGTCTTCTTGATATATTTGCCCGCCAGCGCAGCCACGCTTTTACCTGCAGGGGTACTGCCGGTAAGCGTAACGCCCTGTATGCGCGGATCGGCAATGATGGGCTCTATATTTTTGGACGATAGCAGGACTGATTGGAAGGCGCCCATCGGAAAGCCTGATTCTGCAAAAAGTTTTTCTATCGCCAGCGCGCAGCCGCTTACATTGCTGGCATGCTTCAGTATGCCGGCATTTCCCGCCAGGATGTTGGGAATAGCAAAACGGAAAACCTGCCAGTAAGGGAAATTCCATGGCATGATGGCCAGGATAATACCCTTTGGTTCATAAGATACATAACTTTTTTGTGCATCTGAACGAATCATCCGTGGCTGTAATATGGAGGCAATATTTTCTACGTAATAATCAATGGTAGTCGCGCATTTGAGCACTTCTGCGGTCGCTTCCTTCAGCGTTTTGCCCATCTCCCGGGTGATGAGGGTGGCATGTTCGGTCACATTGTCGCGCATGGATTTGGCGATGCCGGCCATCCATTCCCTGCGTTTGTCCAGTGGGATCTTCAACATTTCCCGGTATGCCTTTTCGCCCGTAAGCAGTTTGGTGGCAATCTCTTTCTCCGTGTGTTCCTCGTATTCTGCAATTAATTCCTGCGTGTAAGGATAGATGCTTTTGAACATAACTATCTGCTTTTAAGGATGAACAATCTTTACAAATTTACCGTTTCCAGACTTATGAAAAGCACCTGCCTGGTTGGGTCCTTATGGTTATCTTTGCACCTCGAAAACTGGAATTTATGGCCTTAAGCAAGTGGAATATCGCCATCATGGCGCTCTGCACGGGATTGATAGTAGCAAATATTTATTATAGTCAGCCCCTGATGGTGCTGATGAGCGAAGAATTTAAAGTTTCTGAATCCAACGCGGGCCAGGTGACCTTTTTCACGCAGGTAGGGTATGCCCTGGGCCTCCTCTTCTGCGTGCCCCTGGGGGACATGCTGGAGAAGCGGAAGCAGATTGTGATCATGACCCTGGCTTCCGCCGGAGCGCTCATCGTGTCCGCCTTATCGCAGTCTATTGACATGTTGAAAGCTGCGGGGCTCCTCATTGGTTTTACCTCTGTGGTACCGCAGCTGATCCTGCCGCTGGCGGCTACGCTCAGCACCAACGAAAACAGGGGAAAGGTGATCGGGATTGTGACGAGCGGCCTGCTGATAGGCATCCTGCTGTCGCGCACGCTGAGCGGGATTGTCGGCCACCACTTCGGCTGGCGGGCCATGTTCTGGATTGCGGCGGGCATCAGTATTTTCCTGGCCATCCTCATGTTTTTCTCCTTTCCGAAGAGCGAGCCTGCGTTTAAAGGGCATTACGGGGATTTAATGCGCTCCCTGCTGACGCTCATCAAGGAGCAGCCGGTGCTGCGGGAGGCCGCGGCCATCAATGCCTGCTGCTTCGGGGTGTTCGGGCTTTTCTGGACCACGGTGGTTTTCCTGTTGTCGGAAGCGCCTTTTCACTATGGGAGCGACAAAATAGGGATGATGGGGCTGGCGGCAGCGGCCGGGGCGCTGGGAGCGCCGCTGGTAGGGCGGATTGCAGACAAAAAGAACCCCCGTATTGCCATTGGTTACGGCATCGGGTTCCTGTTCCTGGGATATTTCCTGTTTTATGTGTTCAGCGCAAACATCATCGGTATTATTGCCGGTATTATAGCGATTGACCTGGGCGTGCAGGCGATACACGTTTCCAACCAAACGCGGGTATATGCCCTGATACCTTCCGCGCGTAACCGGCTCAACACGGTCTATATGACGGCCAGCTTCATCGGTACTTCCCTCGGATCTGGTATTGGTTTGTGGGTTTGGGCCGTTGGCAGGTGGACGGGTGTATGTATAGCGGGGACGATACTGATTTCCATAGCGGCAGTAATTTATCTCCTTACCTACAAAAAGAACTAAAGCCCTGCAGCACAATAGCTTATTGAAAATAAAAAGTCCCGGCCTGTAACAGACCGGGACTTTCTTTATGCAGTTGAATAAGCCTATTCTACTCTTGTAATTTTCAGCGTATTGGTAGCCAGGTGCAGTTTCACCGGTGTGGAACCAGTATTTACCACTACGTCGCCGGCTTTGATGAAGCCTCTTTCTTTCAGGATGTTGATCTGATCGAAAACGATATCATCGAGGGACTCTTCCTCTTCGTAGAAGAAGGCGCGTACGCCCCAGCTCAGGCTCAGCTGATTTACCAGGGTTCTTTCCTTGGTGAATACATACAGCGGAGAGCGTGGACGGTAGGAGCTGAGCATGAAGCCGGTGTAACCGCTCTGGGTCATACCGATCAGGGCGTCAGCATCCAGGTCTTCCGCGATTTTACAAGCGTTGTAGCAGAGCGCATCGCTGAGGAAGGTAGGAGAGTGGCGGTGAGGGATCAGGTTACGGTTGTAGATGATCGCTTCTTTTTCCACTTCCTGGATGATTTTGTTCATGGTCTGGATCACCAGCACAGGGAACTGACCTGTAGCGGTTTCACCGGACAGCATTACCGCGTCGGCGCCTTCCAGTACGGCGTTTGCCACGTCGGTAATTTCAGAACGGTTAGGACGGGTGCGGTCCATCATGGATTCCATCATTTGCGTAGCCACGATTACAGGCTTCGCGCGGTGGATACATTTACGGATAATATCTTTCTGGATCATCGGGATCTGCTCTACCGGCAGTTCCACGCCGAGGTCGCCACGGGCGATCATTACGCCATCACTTTCCCAGATGATTTCTTTCAGGTTCTGGATCGCTTCCGGTTTCTCGATTTTGGAGATCACTTTGATTTTGGAATTGCGCGCTTCCAGTCGTTTGCGCAGGTCGATCAGGTCTTTCACGCTTCTTACGAAGGAGAGGGCCACCCAGTCGCACTCCTGGTCGATGATGAATTCCAGGTCAATAATATCTTTTTCTGTCAGGGCAGGGAGAGATACTTTGGTATCGGGCAGGTTAAAGCCTTTTTTACTGGACAGTACACCCGGCAGTGTAACTTCTGCTTTAATTTCTCCTTTAGGAGTAATTTCTTTTACTACAGTCTCGATTTTACCGTCATCCAGCAGGATTTTCTGGCCTGGACGCAGGTCTTTATACAGATCCGGGTAGGATACATAGATTTTTTCCATGTTACCCACCACTTTCTCATTAATAAAAGTGAGGATATCGCCTGCTTTCAGCGGGAGGGCATTATTCTCGATTTCACCAACGCGCAGTTTAGGACCCTGCAAGTCGGCAAGAATTGCTACGTTATAAGGTTCAGTTTTGTTGATCTGGCGGATGTATTCGATGATCCGCAGTTTGTCCTCATGCGAGCCATGAGAGAAGTTCAAACGAAAAACGTTCACACCTGCTCTAACTAACTCCAACAATTTGTCATAGGTATCGCAAGCTGGTCCTACGGTAGCCACAATTTTAGTTTTGTGGGAAGAGTGTTCTCTACCGGCAGCATTGTCCATCTGCTTGTGATAATATTTGGAAAGATCCTTTGTACTCATAAGTCTTATTTTTTAACTCGCAAGAATTTTAACTATCTTAAACCATTCAGGGTCAATCTCCTGTTTTGCTTTCACCGCCTTGTCCAGAGGAGTATAATGAATTTTATCATTTACCACGCCGATCATAACATTGTGAATGCCTTCACGGAGGGCGTCTACGGCTGCATAACCCAGTCTGCTGGCGAGGATACGATCCTGGCAGGTAGGGGAGCCACCACGCTGGATATGACCGAGGATGGTCACGCGTGTATCCAGCTGCGGGCAACTTTCTTTAATTCTGCGGGCTACTTCGTTGGCGCCTCCGGTTTCGTCACCTTCCGCTACCACAATAAGATTAACGAGCTTTTTACGACGTTCGTTGGCCTGCAGTTCTTCAATAATTTCGTTTACTTCTGTCTTACGCTCGGGCATCAGTACGTGCTCGGCGCCAGTGGAGATCCCGCTGTGTAATGCGATGTAACCGGCGTCGCGGCCCATTACTTCAATTACGAACAAGCGATCGTGTGCATCCGCAGTATCCCTGATCTTGTCGATGGCTTCTACTGCAGTGTTTACAGCTGTGTCAAATCCGATCGTAAAATCCGTTCCTGCTATGTCCTTGTCAATAGTACCAGGCAAGCCTATACAAGGAATGTCAAATTCCTGGCTGAACTTCTGCGCTCCATTGAAGGAACCATCGCCGCCTATTACGACAATGCCGTCAATGTTGTGCTTCTTCAGATTCTCATAAGCTTTTTTTCGCCCTTCATATTCATAGAACTCTTTGCACCGGGCGGTCTTCAATATGGTGCCTCCGCGCTGAATAATATTGGCAACGGATTTTGACTCCATCTGGAAAATGTCGTTCGTCAACATCCCCCGGTAGCCATACATGACGCCAAATACATTCAGCTGATGATAAATGCCCGTTCTTACGACAGCACGAACGGCGGCGTTCATGCCAGGAGCATCTCCTCCTGAGGTAAGGACTGCAATGTTGTTCATTTTTTTCATATAAATTGCTAAAAAAATATCTTAAGGGCGCACAAAAATAACATTTTGGAATTGTTTTTCTAACTGTTATCTCATTAAATAACCTAAATTTTTAATTTTTATCAAACAAAGTAGAATTTTTTTTTAAAAATTATAGGCATGTTGAAAAAAACTAATAGGAGTTTGTTAATTATGAGTATGACCATTTTGACGGGACAGGCCATGGCACAACATTCCGGCGGGATAAAATATCCTGAATCGAAGAAAGTCGATGTAATTGATGATTACCACGGCACAAAGATTTCCGATCCCTATCGTTGGCTCGAAGACGACAATTCTCCCGAAACCAAAGCCTGGGTACAGGCTCAAAACAAGGTAACCCAGGATTATCTTGCCACTATCCCTTTCCGAAAAGATGTTAAAAAAAGATTAGAAGAGCTCTGGAACTATCCAAAGGCTTCTGCACCTTTTAAAAAGGGCAAGTATTACTATTTCTACAAAAATGACGGTTTGCAGAACCAGTCCGTACTGTACCGCGCTACCACCCCGGATGGCCCGGGTGAGGTGTTTATCGATCCGAATAAGCTTTCCGATAACGGCACCGCCGCCCTCGGTAACCTTTCCTTCTCCAAGGACGGGAAATATGTAGCTTACCTGATCGCGAAAGCAGGGTCCGACTGGCAGGATGGATTTGTAATGGACGTAGAAACGAAGCAACTGCTCTCCGACAGGCTGGAATGGATCAAATTCAGCGGTCTTTCCTGGAGAGGGGACGGCTTTTACTACAGCCGCTACGATAAGCCGGACGAGTCCTCCAAACTTTCCCGTAAAAATGAGTTCCAGAAAGTGTATTACCACAAGGTGGGTGATCCGCAGGAAAAGGATGTGCTGATCTATGAAGATAAGCAGCATCCGCTCCGCAACGCCGGCGTAGGCGTAACGGAAGACGAACGCTTCCTCGTCCTTTCCACCACGGAAGGTACATCCGGCGCGGAAATCAGCGTGTGGGACCTGAAAAACCCTGCTCAAAAAGGTTTCAGCCTGCTCATCCCGGGATTTAAATATGAGCCGGACGTGATTGATAACAACGGGGATAAACTGCTGGTGCGTACCAACCACAACGCGCCGAACTACAAAATCGTAGAAATTGACCCGGCCCACCCGGAAGAAAGCAACTGGAAAACTATCGTGCCTGAAAAGCCGGAAGCGCTCCAAAGCGTTGGTACCGGCGGTGGAAAACTGTTCCTCAACTACCTGAAAGACGCTTCTTCCTACGTTTATCAATATGATTATAACGGGAAGAACGGTAAGCAGGTGAAGCTCCCCGGCATCGGCTCCGCCGGCGGATTCGGCGCTGAAAAGGACGAGAAAGAATTCTACTATACTTATTCATCCTTCGTTACGCCGGCCACTATTTATAAATATGACATCCGTACGGGTAAATCCACCCTTTTCAGTAAGGCGCAGGTGAAATTCAACCCGGATGAGTATGAAACCAAACAGGTCTTTTTCCCGAGTAAAGATGGTACCAAGGTGCCGATGTTCATTTCCGGTAAAAAAGGTTTCAAGCTGGATGGCAACAACCCTGTGCTGATTTACGGTTACGGTGGTTTCAACATCCCGCAGACACCTGGCTTCAGCGTTTCCAACCTCTACTTCATGGAGCAGGGCGGCCTTTACGCGGTAGTATGCCTCCGCGGCGGCAGCGAGTACGGCGAAGCATGGCACAAGGCCGGTATGATGGAAAAGAAGCAGAACGTGTTTGATGACTTCATCGGCGCGGCAGAATACCTGGTAAAACAAAAATATACCAACCCATCCCGCATTGCTATCCGTGGCGGTTCCAACGGGGGCCTGCTCGTGGGCGCCTGCATGACCCAGCGGCCGGACCTCTATAAAGTGGCCCTGCCGGCAGTAGGCGTGATGGATATGCTGCGCTTCCAGAAGTTCACCATTGGCTGGGCGTGGGTAACAGAATACGGCAGTAGCGATAACGCGGAGCAATTTAAATACCTGATCAAATACTCCCCGCTGCATAACCTGAAACCAGGCGTATCTTACCCGGCTACCATGGTTACCACTGCTGATCATGATGACCGCGTAGTGCCTGCGCACTCCTTTAAGTTTGCAGCCACCCTGCAGGAAGACAATGCCGGCCCTAACCCGGTACTGATCCGCATTGAAACGCAGGCCGGCCATGGCGCAGGTAAACCTACCTCCAAGCTGATTGACGAAGCAACGGACATCTGGTCATTTACCATGTACAACCTGGGAATGAAAAAATAAGTACGGTGTTGGATACTTTTTAAAAAGGATATTATACAATTAAAAGGGAAGGCTGCACCGCCTTCCCTTTTGATTTTAACCACACTGCGATGCTAAATTTATCCACCTCACGGAGAGGCGGAAAATTGAAATATCCCCAGCGGAAAAATTTCCTTATCTTTAGAGATAGCGTAAGAACTTGGCTTATGAACGTACTTATAACAGGCAGTAACGGATTGCTGGGTCAGCATTTGATTCCACTCTTTCTGAAAGACAGTAGGTATAATGTTATCGCCACCGGGAGGGGCCCCAACCGCATCCCGCAACGGGACAATTACATCTATGAGCCCTCGAACCTCCGTACTCCCGGAGCTGCTGCGTCGCTCATAGAAAAATACAAACCTGAAATCATTATTCACGCTGCTGCCATGACGCAGGTAGATGAATGTGAGAAAAATAAAGACGCCTGCTGGGATATGAACGTAGGCGTTACCCGCTACCTGGTGCAGGCAGCAGAAAAAACAAAAGCATTCTTTTTGTTTATCTCCACGGATTTCATCTTCGATGGGCTCAGCGGTCCTTATTCAGAAGAAGCGCTTCCCAACCCGATCAATTATTACGGTACCAGCAAAGTGGCCGCAGAGCGGATTGTGCAAAACAGCAGCCTGCCATGGGCCATTGCGCGTACCGTGCTGGTTTACGGCATTGTGGCCGATGCACAGCGCAGTAACATGATCACCTGGGTGAAAAATAATCTCCAACAGAACAAGAAAATAAAAGTAGTGGACGATCAGCTGCGTACGCCTACCCTCTGCCAGGACCTGGCGCTGGGCTGCAAGCTGATTGTGGATAAGAAAGCTACCGGCATTTTCAATATCTCCGGCAACGAAACCCTCACGCCGTATGATATGGCCCTGAAAACCGCCAATTATTTCAACCTGGATGCCTCCCTGATCGAAAAGATCAGCTCCAGGAGCCTTTCCCAGCCTGCGGCACGCCCGGCCAAAACGGGCCTGATCACGGAAAAGGCTGAAAAAGAACTCGGCTACAACCCCCGTACCTTCGCTGAAGGATTGGAAATTGTAGCCGAAGAACTGAAAGGGAAATAATATTTTTTAGTGTTTTTCCAGGAAGGCCTGGTTACCAAAGTCTTTTCTAACCTTTTGAATAGCGGTAGCGGTATCGGTATTGTCCACCTCTACGGCGAGGCGATAAGTATCATCTTTCAGGTACATGATGACTTTGCGGCCCCAGTTCAACTGGCGCTGTAACTTCCTGCCCGCGTCCGCACTGTCTTTAGTGGTATAATACACGGCTACGTATTTGGAAGTATCCAAAGCAGGGGCTGCGGCAGCCGTATCTGCGGGAGCTGCCGCGAGGCTATCCGCTGCGGCGGCCTGTACGGCAGGCGTATCCTGCACGATGGAATCCATCGGGATGTCCGTCCCGGTATTGCGGTGCGCGTTTTGCTGGCTTACATACCACCAGGCGCCGGCGGCGCCGGCAACTACTACCAGTGCGGCTACGGCCCACCACCATTTGAAACTGCTTTCTTCTTCAATGGCTTCGAGTACATTTTCCACCTCTTCCGTCATTACCGGTTCCATAGGTTCGGGAGGCGCAGGTGCCGCAACAGCGGGTTCCTCCTCTGCCCTGATGGGAAAAAGGTCCAGGGACTCCTGGGTGGCGGGTAGTTTTTCTGCAAAAAAGTGAATATTTCCTGCAAAATCCCCCTGTAAAGTCCCGATTCCGGGCAATTCCATCGGTTTGCCGGTACGTAGCTCCGCCTTCATTTCCTCCAGGTACTTCTCCAGCTTACGCTGGGCAACAGAAGGTACCAGGTTTTCCTTGAGCGCAATCCATTCCACGCAGGAACCGTCGTCCTGGTAGGTTTGACTGAATAACACCTGATCCCATGGCGGCGTCAGCGTTTGTGTATTGACGTTATATTGGGCAGGGAAATGCTGTAAGGTAAAGGTGCCTAACTGCGGGATCACACAAACTCTCTGTCTAAAGAGTACTTCCTGTATATATTGCTGCAAGATCATAGAGATAGATACTAGTTACTATTGACAGAAATGGGGAGATATTCTGCAATATCTCCCCACAATCTCCTAATTACCAATATGTAATTTAGAATTTAAATAGCAACCCACCAACTATATTAAAGCCATAGGATGGGTATAGGTAATAGCGTTGATAATGGGAATTGAAGACGTTATTGGCATTTACCCACAGGCCAAAGTTTTTGGTAATATCATAAGATGCGCCGAGGTTCATATCCCATGCGCCGTCGGTTTTACCAAAATCAGATTTGTCCGGCAGGCGGTAATAAGCGCCGCTCATGCTAAACAGGTCAGCATTCAGGTGCAGCTTTTTACCAAGCAGGTAGGTCACATTCAGGTTACCCTGGAAAGCAGGCAGGGCCCATGGCTTCAGCTGGGTTTCCTGTTTGTTGTAGTTAAACCAGTCAAACGATACGCGCGCCTGGAATTTTTCCTCCTGGATATATCCTACTTCCGCATGCAGCTGGAAGGCGCGCATCTCCGCTTCGTTAAGGGTGATGAAGCGTTTGGCGTCCAGGGTGTCGTTGATAAACAACGGCAGGTTGTACCAGGTGACGGAAGCAAACTTGGTATTGTAGTTAAAGTGGCTGCCCAGCGTTCCTTTGATACCGGTGTACTTCTCTTCCACGCGGGTGTTTTGCATGTCCGCGAGGCTACCGAGGAAATACGGGTTGCGGTTGGTCAGGTTGCGGTAGGAGTTCTTTTCGATATAGCTGATCCATCCGCTGCTCAGGATGAGCTTTTTGCGGATCAGGTGCGTTTCGTTCACGATGTCCGGCAGGAGGTAGAACTTGCTCACGCCCGGGGTATTGCTCCAGGTAGGATTTACGCCGGCATGTAATACAAAGCCAGGGTAAATCAGGTCTACCGCCGGGTGGATGGCCACTACGTTGTTATTGATGGTTTTATTGTCGCCCTCTTTGTAGTTGGAGAGGTCCAGCACGCCTTCCGCCTGCAGGTAGATGTTTTCGAATATCTGTTTGCGAACGGGCAGGTTCACCTGGAAGGCGCCTTCATTGCGTTTATAGTTATCGCTGAAATAAATAAACTTCACTTTCGGCTTGATGGAAAAGGCCCAGTCGTTATTGGGCAGGTTGGAGCCGGATACGGAGGCGGTAACCTGGTTGAATACCTGTTTGATATCGTTCTTCTCCATCGGGATCGTATGGTCGTAACCGTAGTAATGCAGCGTGTTACGATCGTATGCCAGGCTGCCGTTCAGCTGGAATTTATCCATCAGGTAGGTGCCGGCTGCCAGGGTGTTCAGCGTGCTGTAGTCCTGGTTTTCAATATCCTTTCCTTTTGAGCCGGTATAATTGACGAAGAGACCATAGTTGTACTGCTCATGGCGGCCGCTTCCAAAGCCGGCCTGCACGTATGGGGTACTCAGGTTGCCGTAGCCCAGCTTGACAAAATTGTTTTGCAGCAGGTCCAGCGAATCCTTGCCCAGCGCCAGCGGTTTCAGCGGGGCGGCCTGGTACATGAAGTTGAGGTTTAAGGAAGGCACCTCGTACTTCAGCGCAGGGCGGGCCGTATCCACACCCGGCAGGGAAGCCGTGAGATTCAGTTTGGCTGCATCCCGGAGGCGGGGCTGGTAAGTGGAAATAATATCGATGGTTTCCTGCTTCAGGGAATCCTTCTGCGCAAAAGCTTGTTGATGCACCAGCCCGGTGAGGCCGAATGCGGCTATAAAGAAAAATCGTTTACCGTATATGTGATGAATGTTCATGCTGTCTTTATCTTAAATCCGGATACCGGACGCTGATGAAAAATTATTTCTTCTTTTTGCCGGCTGCTTTTTCATCAGCTTCGGCTTTAGCCAGTTTTTCTTTCGCTTCCTGTTTCAGCTCCGGAATGGTGGAGTTGGCGGCAATACTCTGGAAGGTGGCTTTGGCATTGAAGTAGTCCTGCTGCTTCGCATACACATCACCCAGCAGGATATACGCTTTTGCTACCCAGTATTCGTAGGAAGCGGTATTCTTGATCACATCGAAGCCTGCTTTTTCCGCGGCATCCAGTTCATTTTGCTGGAAGTAGCTGTCTGCAATGTCGTACCGGGCTTCCGCGCCGATTTCCGATTTGGTTAAACCGGTTACGGTTTTGAACTCCGTGATAGCGGCGGCATATTGTCCGTTTTGTTTCAGGGCTTTCGCGTGGTAGAAGTGGCCGAGGATCTGATCGTCCGTACTGTTGTTGCTACCAGCCAGCAGCATTTCGGAGTAGTTGGTGACTTCGTCCCAGCGCTTCAGCATGTAGTTGCTGCGCAGCAGGCCACGGGTGGCGGCGAGGCTGTTTTCCTTGCTGCTGCTCAGGTCCTGCAGTTGCAGGTAGTAGCTGCGGGCTTTATCGTAATTTTTAACCTGGTAGTAGTTGATATTGGCGGCCTGCAGGGCGGAGCGTTCCGCATACAGGCTGTTGTTGCGGGACAACACGAACTCGTACGCCGGCAGGGCGGCCGCATAGTCCTTATTGTTATAGCTGCACTCTGCCTTGTAGAAGTTAGCCGGCAGGATAAACTGCCCTTCAGGGAATTTGCGGATGTAGTTGTTGAACGCAGTGATGGCGCCATCGCAGTCGTTGCTGGTGAAGCGCGCTTCAGCGGCTGCATAGGCCAGCGAGTCTTCCGCGGAAGCGGTAACGGTGCGGCCGGTGGACTTCAGGAATGCGAGATAGTCATCTGTTTTACCCTGACCCACGTAGATGGCTTTGATGCTTTGTAAAGCCTCATTGCTTTCCGGCGCGCCGGGGAATTTTTCCACCACCTGGCGGTAATAGCTCAGGGCTTTGGTTTCGTTGTCTTTGTTATAGTAGGAGAGTCCTAATTTCAGCAGGGCGCGTGGCGCGTTCGGGCCGTTAGGTTGTTTTTGCAATACATTTTCCAGGTAAGGAATGGCCTCGTTGAATTTTTCGGAAGCGAGGTAAGTATTGGCAATTTCCATATCAGTTTCGTTGCCGAAGTTACTGTTCGGGAACTTGTTGGCCAGTTGTTTCAGCAGCGCCAGTTTTTCAGATTGTTTGCCTTGCAGGCCGAGAATTATACTCTTCTGGTAGGTCGCGTAATCGGATCCGGGTTCATTGTTGCTGATGACGCGATCGTAGAGCGACAATGCTTTCGGAAATTGGCGGAGCATATAGTAGCAATCGGCTGCACGGAGCATGGCATCGTTACTGATGCGCTGCGCGTTGGGGCCGCTGGCTTTTTGTGCAGATTCGAACCAGGGCAGCGCTTCGCTGTAGCGGTCCTGTTTGAGGAGGCTGTAGCCGAGGTTGTAGCTGGCGGTTTGCGCGTTGGCTTCGCCGGAGAGCACCGCGGTGCTGCCGAGGTAGGCGTTCAGGTTAGAGATGGCCGCTTCCGTTTTATTCTGACGGAGGGCGATTTCCCCTTTCCAGAAGTACGCGAGTTGTTTGATCTGCGCGTCGTAAGGATTTTTGATAGCGATATCCAGGAGGCGGTCCGCTTCTGCGAGCTGGCCATCGTTGATCAGCTGGGTGGCGCGGCCGTAGGCTACTTTCTGGTAGGCTTTCAGGACGGTCTGGTTTTTATCGGGGATCATCTCGATGGTGGCCAGGCCTTCCTTATAGTTATTGGAATTCATGAAGAGGTTCACCATGATTTCACGGGCCTCTTTATTGTAGGGTGAATTCGGGTATTTCTGTACGAATTGGGTCAGTTCTGTGAGCGCGGCGTCCGGGTAGCCCAGCTCGTAGGATAATTTGCCGTAGTTGAAGCGGCTGATTTCCTGTTGCTGAGCGTTGGAGCTGTTGTTGGCGCAATAGGCGAATGCGTTGCGGGCGTTGGCCTTCTGACCGGTGCGCAGGTAGCAGTCGCCCAGCAGGTACATGGAGTTTTGCCCCAGGGAATCCTTAGCGCCGCTCAGCTGTTTAAAGCCGGCAATGGCTTTTTGCAGGTTACCGGTTTGGTAGTAGGAGTAGGAGAGCTGGTAGATATCTTCGTTGCGTACTTCGTCGGAATTATCCTGGAACTCCTGCAGGTAGGGGAGTGCCTTCTGGTAATTTTTCTTTTCGAAGTAGGCTTTCCCGAGGAGTTGTTTCAGCTCGGCCTCGTAGTACTGGCCGCCTTGCTGGATCAGCGGTTCGCCATAGGCGATGAGCTGGTCCGTTTTCCCCTGGAAGTAATAGATTTCCGCGATGTAGTACGGTACAATGTTGCTGTACTTCGGCTCTTTTACCACCCGTTGGAAGCTGGTGAGGGCTTCGTTGTACTGGCGGTTGTTATAAGCGATAAAACCGTAGTAGTAATTGGCCGGGAGGTAATATTTTCCTTCAATTTCCTTGATGGAGGCAAACAGCGGCTGGGCTTTTTTGAACTCCTTCACATTGAAGTAGCAGTAGGCCAGTTCAAACTTCGCATCGGCAATCTCGTCGTTGGAGAGGTTGTCGATATTGGCTTTTTCGTAGTACGGAATAGCCTCTTTCAGTTTGTTGGCGTGGAAATAATATTTGGCCAGCTGGTAGCTTACCAGTTGTTCGCGGGCGTTGTTGTTGAAATATTTCAGATAATCCAGCGCAATCTGTTCGGCGTTGGCCTGCTGCAGTTTAAGCGCGCAGATGGTATAGTAGTAATACGCATCCGACCTGACGAGGTCACGATTGGTTTCGTGCCAGTAGGTAATGTTATCGATTGTTTGCTTGAAAAGCTGCATGGACACGGCATATTTTCCATGCTGGAAATATTGTTGCGCATCCTTGAAGGTTTTTTCCGGATCAGTGTAAATGCGTGTCTGCTGGGCATGGGCGGCAGGCAAAGCCGCCAGCGTGGCGCCGGCAAAGGCAAAAAGGGATAAATACAGATGTCCCGGAACAATGATTTTTCTTATGACCTGCATGTTTTGCTGTTATCTTGAATATGCGATTAAAACGAATACCGGGCAGAAATATTTTCCGTCCGGGCGATTACCTCCTGTTACATGAGCCTCCAATCCGCTGTTTTGCCAGTACCAGTAAGAGGTATAGTGCCGACAGAACAGATGAAGCAAATATATATGTTATCTGCGTTCTTTTCGGATTGTATTCTACACAATGTGGATAACTCCGTATAGGCGGCAAAGGCATATACGCTATCTTGTGCGAAAGTACTTTTCTTAGCAAAAACCTTACCTACTATGAGAAAACTGTTTTCGGCGGGGCATACCAATGGCGCCATATCCTTCGCAATGCTGTTGATGCGACTGGTTTTCGGCGGGTTGATCTTATTACACGGCTGGCCAAAATTGATTGGATTTGCGTCAAAAAAGAATACCTTTCCTGATCCTTTTCACGTAGGCCATGCCGTTTCGCTTGGCATGGTTGTATTTGCGGAGGTGGCCTGCGCCATCTTCCTGATGCTGGGTTTATTAACCCGGCTGGCCAGCGTGCCGCTCATTATTTGCATGTCAGTCGTTATTTTTGTGATACATGCGCATGAGCCGGTGGATAGGATAGAATTGCCGCTCATGTACCTGGCGGCCTACCTGACCATCCTCTTTGTGGGGCCAGGCAAGGTTTCCATCGACAATATGATTGCGTAATCAAAAACAGCACGGAAGATGTTTATTAGTACGACTACAATACGGGTGAGATACGGAGAAACGGACCAGATGGGGTATCTCTATTACGGCAACTATGCGCTCTACTACGAAGTGGGCAGGGCGGAAGCCATCCGGGAGCTGGGTTTTACCTACCGGGAGCTGGAAGAGCAGGGGGTGATGATGCCGGTGGCAGAGCTGAATGCGAAATATTTCCGCCCGGCAACCTACGATAACCTTATAACGGTGAAGACTATATTAAAAGAGCTGCCCAAAAGCTCCAAGATCCAGTTTCACAGTGAATTGTATAACGAGAAGGGAGAGTTGCTGAATGTGGGGGTTACCACGCTGGTGTTTGTAGATGTGAAAACCCGGCAGAAGTCCGGCCTCCCGGAAGTGCTGAGAGAGCGCCTGGCGCCATTCTTTAATTAAAAAACCTGCGACGTGGATAAAATTACGGTCAGTATCGTTACCATTGGCGACGAGCTGCTCATCGGACAGACGATCGACACCAACTCCGCCTGGATGGCCCAGCAGCTGAATGCCATGGGCATATGGGTGCACCGGCGTATAGCCATTGGGGATATCAGGGAAGATATCCTGGCAACGCTGGCAGCCGAGGCGGCCTTGTCGGACGTAGTACTGATAACAGGAGGCCTGGGCCCTACCGCTGACGACATTACCAAGCCTACCCTTTGCGAATATTTCAATACCCGCCTGGTGCAGGACCGTGATACCCTGCAGCGGGTGCTGCATCTATTCGAAAGCAGGGGACTGCCTATCCTGCAAAGGAATGTGGATCAGGCCCTGGTGCCGGAGGCAGCCACCGTTATCCCGAACCACCGCGGCACTGCGCCGGGGATGTGGTTCGAAAAGGAAGGCAAGATTTATGTGTCGATGCCGGGAGTGCCGCATGAGATGAAAGGCATCATGGAAAGTTTTGTACTGCCGCGGCTGGAAGCGCATTTCCACACGCCGGCGGTGGTGCATCATACATTGATCACTTCCGGCATGGGCGAGTCGTTTGTGGCGGAGCGGCTGGTGGATTTTGAGGCGAAATTGCCGCCGCACATCAAGCTGGCCTATCTGCCGAGCTATAGTTTGCTCAAGCTGCGGCTGACCGCCCAGGGGAAGGACAAGGTGAGTACTGCTACGGAGCTGAGCCTGTATTTCACGGAGCTCAAGGAAAGATTGCAGGATATTTACGTGACTGACCAGGATATTTCCATCGGGGAGGTGCTGGGGCAGGTATTGCTGAAGCGCAAAAAAACGATGGGCGCGGCGGAAAGCTGTACCGGCGGCCTGATTGGCAGCTGGATTACCGCAGTTTCCGGCAGCAGCGCTTATTACAAGGGAGGCGCCATCACTTACTCAAACGAGATGAAAATGAAGATGCTGGGGGTGAAAAAAGAAACCCTGGCAGCGCATGGAGCGGTGAGTGAGGCCACGGTGAAGGAAATGCTGACCGGCGCGCTGGATTTGCTGGAAGTGGACTATGCGATTGCCGTCAGCGGCATCATGGGCCCCACGGGCGGTACGGAGGAAAAGCCGGTAGGCACCGTATGGATGGCTGTTGGCAGCCGGGAGAAAATGGTGACTGTAAAATACCACCTTCGCTATGACCGCGAACGAAATACACAAATGGCCGCTGTTTATGCGATCAACGAATTAAGGAAGCTGATATTGGAACTGGAGCCGGAAGAATTGAATTGATACAATTCCCTTATTTTTGTTGCGCACTAAACAAAGCTAAAATTCAAGCTAAAATCAATCTTATGGCTATTGTAGAACTGGTAATGCCGAAAATGGGAGAAAGCATCATGGAAGCTACCATCCTGCGCTGGCATAAAAAGCCGGGGGATTCCGTTAAAGTGGATGAAACCGTGCTGGAAATTGCTACCGACAAGGTGGATAGCGAGGTTCCTTCTACAGCGGAAGGGGTCATTGCCGAAGTCCTGTTTTCCGAGAATGACGTGGTACCGGTAGGTACCGTCATTGCACGCATTAATACCAATGCCGACGCAGCAGCGGACACCACGCCTGCTGCCCCTGTAACTACTGAACCCAAATTTACTGCCGCCGCTGCTCCTGTAGTGGCAGAGCAGGTGGCTGAGCCTACCCCTGCGGCTGCGCAGGTAGGTAGTGGCGCACGATTCTATTCTCCGCTGGTACTGACTATTGCGCAGCAGGAAGGCGTGAGCTTTGCCGAGCTGGAAAAGCTCCCCGGCAGCGGTACGGAAGGTCGTGTAACGAAGAAGGATATACTCCAATACGTAGCTGACCGCAAGGAAGGTAAGGTAGTGGCGGACGCAGTGCCTGCCAACACCCCCGGTAGCGCTGCCGCAGCGGCCGCTCCGCGCCAGGCGCAGGCGGTAACGGTGCCATCAGCGACCTACAATGGCAATGTGGAAATCGTGGAAATGGACCGCATGCGTAAGCTGATTGCCAATCACATGGTGATGAGCAAGCAGGTGAGCCCGCATGTGACCAGCTTTGCGGAAGCCGACGTGACCAATATGGTAAAATGGCGCGACCGCGTAAAAGGCGAATTCGAGAAGAGGGAAGGCGAAAAGCTGACTTTCACGCCGCTGTTTGTAGAGGCGATCGTAAAATGCCTGAAGCGCTTCCCGCTGATCAATTGCTCACTGGACGGCGATAAGATCATTATCAAGAAAGACATCAACGTGGGTATGGCTACGGCGCTGCCTACCGGCAACCTGATTGTGCCAGTTATCCGGAACGCTGATCAGCTGAACCTGGTGGGACTGACCAAACAGGTTAACGGCCTTGCCAATGCCGCACGTAACAATAAACTGAAGCCGGAAGATACGCAGGGAGGCACTTTCACCCTCACCAACGTAGGTACTTTCGGTAGCCTGATGGGCACGCCTATCATCAACCAGCCGCAGGTGGCCATCCTGGCGGT
Source organism: Chitinophaga sp. CB10 (assembly GCA_001870995.2). Taxonomy (GTDB): domain Bacteria; phylum Bacteroidota; class Bacteroidia; order Chitinophagales; family Chitinophagaceae; genus Chitinophaga. The sequence continues at coordinate 62,305 of MLAV02000019.1, read as the reverse complement.
GGGCGCCATCAAGAAGCGCCCGGTGGTGATAGAAACGGAGCAGGGGGACAGCATTGCCATCCGGCATATGATGTACCTGTCCATGTCGTACGACCACCGTATTGTGGACGGTTCCCTGGGGTCTACGTTCCTTTCGGCCGTGGCTACAGAACTGGAAAATTTCGATCCGAAAAGAGGTATTTAATTTCGGACCTTAAGATAGGAGGGGTGTATCAGCGTATGATACACCCTTTTTTTATTTGGCGCCAAATGGAGCGCATTTGAGGGATGTGGAAGGGATTACCCTCCATTTTGGGCAAAAAAGGGCAAAAAAAAGGCAGTTTCCGAAGAAACCGCCTTTTGAATTTTTTTAACAGCTTTACCGATAAAAAATAACTTAGTAGCGTCCGCCACGGTCGCCGCGAGGACCACCATATCCTCCGCCACCACGGTTATTACCACCACCTCTGAAATTATTGTTCGGTTGTTTTGGTCTTGCTTCGTTAACCATCAGTTGTTTGCCTTCAATTTCGCTACCGTTTAAGCTTTCCATAGCCTTGGTTCCTTCTTCTTGATTAGGCATTTCCACAAAACCGAAACCGCGTGAGCGACCAGTTTCATGGTCCTTGATGATTTTTGCGGAGGTAACCTCTCCATAGTCGCTGAAAATCTGATGCAGATCCTCATCGTTCAACCTATAATGCAGGTTGGCTACGTAAATGTTCATGATAACTGAAATTAAAAAAATGAAAAATAATGTACTGAAGTTAGGAAATTAAAGCCAATAAAATAAGAGCCCCTGAAAAATATTTGAGAATTCACCATGTTTTTCTCCGCCCTAACCCGGTAGACCCTTTCCCAGCTTAACTATGGGTAGAAAAAATATTTTTTCGTGAAACCTGTTTTTGCATTTTTTGAACACTTTTTGCAGGAATATTTTCGTAAATTAATAGTGTAATCCATTAAATTAATTTATCATGGGAGCCTTGAGCGAAACCTGGTTTGCGGACGGCTACATCGATTTCGAATTAAAGAAGTACACGTTACTCGCATACCTTCAGGACATTAACCGATACTTTGGGGAACACAAATTGTATCCGCAGCTGGCGGACATTATTTTCCACTACAACAACCTGGTTTCATTCCGGGAGAACAAGCAGTTCCTGCAGCAGCGTTTTCCCAAGCAGCTGAGTAAGGTAAACCTGGAAAAACTGGAATTACTTTACGAGCAGATCATTGCGGACGATGAGCTGATGCAGGAGCTGGAAAGCATTATTGAATATGCGATGAAAAAAATGGACAGCACTATCCGGGAGGGAACGGAGCTGTACGAGTTTGTGGAAGATCAGCTGCACATTGCCCCGGTGGGGCTGGTGCCGCTGGAAAGTTCGGAAGGGTATATGTTGCTGAGCGACGGGCGGCTGCGGGAAGTGCTGGTGTACACCTACCGGCTTACCATTTTTGAGCGGGCGGACGAAAAGTTCAGGGGCATTCACATGAGCTTCCTGGACAGTTATAAGAAGGACCTCCTGCATACGTTCGAGTACATCAAATCGCAATTGATCCGGCATCGCAAGCAATTGCCCAATCCGGCGGTGTACAGTGTGGAAACCAAGCTGGTATTACCGATCAATGAAACGCTGCTGCCGGTGGCTAAACGAACGCTGGTGAAGTATATAGCTGCGTAAGGCAGCGTCGCGAATGAACGGAATGCCGTTGGGGATTGCCGGCTGAAGAACCAACGGCAGTGTCATACCGCCTGAGAAGCGGTTATTGCAGCGTTGCGCCGCTCAGCCGGGCAGTATCGCCCTCGAAGCGCACATCCAGCACATGGTCCTTCAGGAAGGGCGCATAGTATTGCTGCATGATTTTGACGATTTTTCCTTTGGATTGTTCGATATAAGCAGGATTGTTTTCCAGTTGTGCCCTGGAAGTCTGGTAAAGTTTTTTCTGTACATCCGTATAGGTCTCATCGTCCTGGGTGAGGAAGAGCCCTTTCCTGTTGGCCGTTTCCATGCGGTCCACCTTTAGCTCATAGCTGAGCAGCTTTGGCGACGGCAGTTGCACGGTGATGCGCTTTTCGCTAATATCTACCTTGAAATTTTTATCATTGATATCCACGCCAAATTTGGCCTGGTAGGGGATGGTCACCCAGATGGTGTTTTCCAGGAAGGTTTTTTTCAGGTTGTCCGTCCAGCCGGTGGCGCCTTCCTCGAGGTTGCTGCGCTTGATGCTGGCCGTGCCCTGCACATCGAGGCTGGACAGCTCTGCGATTTCCTTTACGATAAGGCCATTGGAGATAACCTGCTGGCTCACGTGCTTGCCGCCGAAGTAGCGGCCCAGCCAGAACATGAGGATGGCTATCACAATAAATACCAGTAGGTAGATAATTTTCTTCATGATTGAAATTTACAAAAAAACAGGGAACCTGGTTTTCGTACGGCTGTTCCCGTTAGTGGCGAAACCGTTCTGCCTTTCGCGGGATTAGCTTTCAGGCGTTTAATGGGAACACGGGGCCGGAGGAGGCCACGTGTCAACCGGCCTGTGCCGCGCCGGAAAAGGTTGTTTTACGGGCAGTGGTTGCTGATTCCGCTTAGACATCTCCCCCAAAAAATAAACAAAAAACTTTTATCCTTACCGGGTCAGCGTGGCAATCAGCTCCGCATGTTGCGGATAAGCCGCCTGCAACGGCGCTCTTTCCGCGAGTTCGAAATCCGCGAAGTCGAAGCCCGGCGCTACGGTACAACCGGTGAGGGCATAGCCGCCTTCCACCTCGGTGCGACTGGCAAACCAGTTGCCGGCCGTAATGATCACCTGCAGGCGTTCGCCTTTGTCGAAATCCCGCCCCAGCTTATGGGTAATGAGGTTGCCGCCCGGTTCAATTTCATAGATCGTGAGCGTATGGCCGTCGTAAAAATGCCAGATTTCATCCGCAGCGATGCGGTGAAAGGCTGAAAACTCGCCATATTCAAGCAGGAAATAAATGCACGTAGAGGCGTTGCGGTTGCCGGACATACCGGCCGGCAGCGTGCGCATATCCAACATCCACTCGGAGCGATAGGTTTCCCGGAAGGCGCCCCCTTCCACGTGGGACTGTAATTGCAGCTTTTCCCGCCACCAGCTTGCTGAATATTGCATAGGTAGTTATTTGAGGACGGAAAGGTAGGGAAAAACCGGCATTTAGGATTGCTTTTTCGTATATAGGTCAGGTTTACCCACCGCCATGTAGCGCTGCGGCTCTTCCAGCGGCTTAAAGCCAAACTGGGCATAGAGTCCGTGTGCATCCTGGGTGGCGAGTAAGATCCTGCGCAGTTGCTGCGATTCAAAGTAATCCATAATCACCCGCATGAGGAATTTGGAGAGGCCCTGGCCGCGGTATTCCGGCAGGATAAACACATCGCAGAGGTAAGCGAAGGTGGCTTTATCCGTCACCAACCTGGCGAAGCCGGCCTGGGCATCGCCTTTATACACGCCAAAGCAGAGGGAGCCGGCGATCATCCTTTCCACCACATCGATGGGGATATCCTTTGCCCAATAGCTGTCCTGGCTGAGGAAGCGCTGGATCAGCGGGATATCCAGTTTACTGTTATCGGTGGAAATACTAAATGGGCCTTCGAAAATTGCTGTAGTCATACCGGGTTAATTTGCGAAGGCCCAAGGTAATTTATTCGTCGTTAACTCGCAACTGCTACCATCTGGCGGTTGCCGGTAGGCATGTGCGCGATGGTGGTAGCCACGGGTTCAAAATAATCAGGTAATTCGCCGTTGAACAGCAGGTAATCCTTTACAAACATGGCCTGGTTGTAATAGATATTGCGGCTCATGCTCACCTGCCATTGAGGGAAATTTAACTGCTGTAAAGATTTTAGGGCAGTCTTAAATCTTGTCATGCGGGTGAAGAGCTGTGGCGGGATGCCGGTAACGGAGGTGAATACACGCTCCATGGTCGGGCGGGAGAGGTGGAAAATATGCGCCAGCTCATCCAGGGAAACGTTGCCTTTACGGGCTACGAGGTAATCCACCATTTCATCCACCTGGCGGAGGGAGCGGCTACCGGCTTCGAGGCAGTTGCGGAAGGCGTTGTTCAGGATCGGGATGATGCCGTCCGCGGTTCTTACCCTGGCGAGGCGGGCAGCGATGTTGGTCCACATGGCGCCGCAAACTACGTCCAGGTTACGGTAATAATTGGTGAAAGCCGGCGTATCCAGTCCCAGCAATTTGTAACAACCATAGACATTCAGCTGGACGATCACCATTTTCACCGGTCCTTTGACCTGCAGCTGGCAGGCGCAGGTAAAGTGGCCAATGATCGCGTTGGCAGGCAACGTATAGGCAGGATGGTTAGCCGGCTTAACGGTGGCTTCGCCCTCCTGGATAAATACCATGTACTGGTCGCCCAGCGCAAATAAACTCTGCGGCAATTGGATCACGCCACGGGTATTGTCTTCCCAATAGTAATACTGCTTAACATAGGGACGCAATGCGTCTTCCGGGTGATAAATATGGAAGTTCATAGGCACAATGTTGCTGGTTTATAGGATATTATGGCTGCATAGGATCATCATACGGATATGATGGTATTGTAAATATATGTTAATTATTCATATAAATAATTTTTTTTATTATTCGGGAAGCGAATAAAAAAAGGGTGTTCCCGCATCCGGAAACACCCTTTTGAATTCGTATAGCCGTTTATTTTACCAGGTCAAAGCCCCAGTTAACGCCTTTTTCTGTAGCAGGCACGCCATATTCCATCCACACCGGCGCGGGCGCGCCTTTCAGGAGGTGGTCAAAGAATTGTTGTTCCCTGCGGGAAATGTCCTTACGGTTTTGCCGTTGTACGAGGTTATGCGCCTCATTATTATAGTTCAGCATCCAAACCGGTTTGCCGAGCCTGCGTAAGCCGGTGAACAGCTCAATCCCCTGGTACCAGGGCACTGCGCCGTCTGCATCATTGGCCATAATGGCCAGCGGCGTGGTTACTTTAGGCAGGGAGAACAGCGGGGAGTTTTGCAGGTAGAGCTCCGGCTTTTCCCAAAGGGTAGCGCCGATCCTGCTCTGCGAATGCTCGTACTGGAACTGGCGGTTCATACCGCTTTCCCAGCGGATACCGCCGTAGGCGCTGGTCATATTTGCCACCGGGGCGCCTGCCCATGCGGCTGCAAACAGGTTGGTCTGGGTAATCAGGTAAGCCACCTGGTAACCGCCCCAGCTCTGGCCCTGGATGCCCATATGTTTGCCGTCCACGAAAGGTTGTTTGGCCAGGTCCTCTGCGGCGCTTACGATATATTCATAGGCGCTTTTGCCGGGGTAACCCGGTTCGTAGGTGATATCCGGCGCAAACACGAGGTAGCCGCGGCTCACAAAGAAGCTGATGTTCAGCCTGGAAGGCGTAGGAGCGGGAGGCTGGTAGTTATAGAGTCCGTCCGTTAATTTTTCGTAGAAATAGAATATTACCGGGTATTTTTTGCTGGCATCAAAGTTTTCCGGTTTGTATAAGATACCTTCTGCTTTTTTACCGCTGAAGGTGGTCCACTTATAGAGTTCCGCCGTGCCCCAGTTGTATTCCTGCTGTTGCGGGTTGGTGGCGGAGATTTTCACCGCCTTATCGATCGCCGTGCCCACGTAAACATCCGGAGAGGCTACGTAGCTGGCTTTGATATAGGTATATACGTTGGCGTTCTTCGCTTTGGACAGGTCGTTATAACTGTTAGGGCCCAGTACTATCTGTACGGGGTTGCTTACTTTCGCTTTACCGCCCGGCAGCTGCATGGAGAAGTAGCCGTTGTATTTGGTGGTATCCGCAAACGCGGTCATGATGCGGGTTTGGCCGGGCTTGTAGGCGGTCTCCTCCGGGTCGAGCCGTACAAAGCGCAGGCTCACGGCGTTTTTGCGGCCATAGCCGTTGGTTACGTTCACGGGCGCTTTGGCGCCGGAAGGGTCCAGCTGCCAAACATCATAACGGTCGTACACGTACACGTAGTTGTCCTGCTCCATCCAGCCGGCGAGGCCGTAAGGTTCCGGCAGGTCCGGATGATCGTCTTCCTCGTCGTATAATTTCACCGGCACTTTCGCGGAGATATTGGCGGTAAGGCCTGTTTCGTTATTATACGTCCACCAGTTACGGTTTTCCAGGTCATACCAGAGTATATATTTCCCTTCGGGAGATATGGAGTACATACCGTCCAATTTGTCCTTTACCGGTTTACGGCTACCGTCCGCTACATTCACGAGGAAAGCGGTTTTTAAACTCCGGCCCGTCCATTGAACGCGTACACGCTCACCTTTGTCCGTATAACCGAGCGCGTATTTGCCATCGCCTTTTTTGGATGTGACCACTGTTTCCAGCTCTTTATCCCCCAGCTGTACGGCCTTGCCGGCAGAGGGATAGTACACGGCGAGGTAGGTCCTTTTCAGTTCCTTATCCGCATTTTTGAGCTGCATGGGTTGGAGGTAATCGTCCTTATAGTTCCAGATATCCACCTTGGCCACTTCGAAGTCTACGATGGTAGTGTCTTTCGGAGGGAGAATGGGCGCCGTGCCGAAGAACAGGCGCTCGTTATTTTCAGAGAAGTTCAGGTTGCCGTGCGGGCTTACCGTCCATTTGACGGGGAGGGCTTTGTGTTGTTTGTCGACAACGATCACGGCGCTGTCCGCCCCGGGTTTATAGTAATACAGCGCATAGAACTGCTGCAGGGCTTTGGCGCTGTCGCGCGTAGCGAGGTAGGCAGCCTGTTCGCCTTTATTATCCAGCGTCAGTTGTTTATAATCGCCGTAGCCGCGGCTGAGCGTATCTGCTTTGCGGCTGGCGGTATGCCAGAGCAGCACGCCGGTGCGGGAGAGGGAATCTTTTTTATTCCCGCTGATGGCCACGAGGATGGAGTTGCCCGGTTTGCTGAGCGTGTAGGCGGTCGCGTTTTTGATGGTATCCTGCGCGCCGGTCAGCAGCTGGCGGATGACGAGTATGCCGGTTTCGTTTTTATCGCTGCCGGGTTTATCATCATCCTCACGGTCGGTATCCTTTTTAGCCGGCGCTTTGGCATTTTTGCCTTTGGCGGTATCGGCGGCCGGCGCTTCAGCGAGGAAGGCGAGCAGGCCGCTGCCTTTGGCCGGCGTTTTAAATGATTTCACGTTGGCGAATTTTTGCAGCTGACCGGTGGCCAGTGTTACGATCACCAGTGAGTCCTTGGGCATGTCGGCCGGCTTTTTCTTTTTGATCCTGGCTTCGCGCACATCTTTGAAGGGGGCTTTGATGGTGCTGATCACAAATTTTGAATCTTCGGTGATCACCGGCAGCGCGCCGCGAGGCACGATTGTTTCCCTGCCGGTTTTACGGTCAAAGATGATCAGGCGGCCATCCCCTTCCTGCGGGTTGATGGTATAAGCGATCCATTGTCCATCGTTGCTGATAACTTTTGCTCCCGCGGTTTCCCAACCATCGTACACGCTGTGGTCCAGCGGTTTTTTAGATGGTTGTTGCGCATAGGTCATAAGGGCGGTTCCCATCAGCAGGGAGCCCAGTACATACTTTCTCATAAGCGCTAATATAGACGTCAGATTTTAATGGGTCAAGATACAAAAGGACGGACGGTTGTTCATAAAAAAAAGGATGGACGTACAAAAGGCTACATGGAAAGCCGGTCGTTTTTCAATAGTTTTGGCACAAAGTGGACCGGATTCATGAAGCATGTCATGACAGATGAAGATTTATTGACAGCTGTTTCTACAGGAAATACAGCGGCTTTCAGGATCTTTTTTGACACCAATCGCCCAAAACTGTATGGATTTATCCTGAACATGGTGAAGTCGCGCGAGGTGGCAGAAGAGATTGTAATGGATGTATTCCTGCGTATCTGGCAGCAGCGGGAGTTGCTGCAATGGGTAAAAAATATAGACGGTTTCCTGTTTAAGGTAGCCTACAACAAATCGGTGGACTTTTTGCGGGCGGCGGCCCGTAGCCCGGAGCTGGAGCAGGCGTTGTGGGAGGAGTTGCAGCCGGTGAGCGATGCGTATGCGGATTCCCGGTTATTGCTCCGCGACTATGAAGCGCGGTTGAGGGAAGCGATGGACCAGCTGCCGGACAAGCGGCGGCAGGTATATATCCTCAGCCGGGAGCATGGGTACTCGCACGACCAGATTGCGGCTATGCTGCATATCTCCAAAAATACAGTGAACAACCATATCGTGAGCAGCCAGCAATTTATCCGGAACTACCTGGTAAAGCACCTGGACCTGGGCAGTACGGCCTTTATTGCGTTTATCATCAGCCATATTTAAAAAAAATTTCCCGGAGCATAGTTGTCCGGTTAAAATCTGTCGTCAATACTTATAACAGTGAACAAATCATCTATGCCGGAGGCAGACTGGAAACATATTGTAGAAAAATACCTGAATAATACCTGCACGCGGGAGGAGCTGCATCAGCTATTGCAGTGGGTGAATGAGGAGCCTGACAATGAGGCGCTTGTTGCGATGCTGCGTATTCGATGGGAGCAGCAGCAGGCGTTGGCTGCGGATGACGGTACTCGCGGGAAGCAGGGGATTGGAGGAGATGATCCTGCCCGCAGGAACCAGCAAGGAATTGCTGGGGATGATCCCACCCGTAGAAACCAGCAAGGAATTGCTGCAGATAATCCCACCCGTAGAAACCAGCATTTGGTATTTGCCGCAGATGACCCCGCCCGCTGGGAACAGCGTTTTGAACAACTCCTCGCCGCCGCGCCGCCTTCCCGTTTAAAGGCGATCTCCAGACGCGCTATGATGGCTGCTGCGGCAGTACTGCTCTTACTACTTACCACTACTGTTACCTATTACTTTTATCATACCCGGTCATCCATTGTTGCTACCCCGGCAACCGTGCAGACCAACGACGTTCCTCCTGGCGGGAACAGGGCTATGCTCACTTTGGCAGATGGCACGCAGATTTCGCTGGACAGCGCCGCCAACGGCGTGCTGGCTACGCAGGGCGGCGCGCGTATCAGCAAACAGCAAAACGGGCAGATTGCCTATGATGGCAGCAGCGCCAACGCGCAGCAACAATTTAACGTGATGAGCATCCCCAAAGCCGGCAAATACTCCCTGGTATTGTCGGACGGCAGCAAGATCTGGCTCAACTCCGCTTCCACCTTACGCTACCCGCTGGCCTTCGGCAAGGAGAGAAGGGTGCAGCTGACCGGCGAAGCCTATTTCGAGATCGCGCAGGACGCCAAACATCCCTTTATTGTGGAGGTGAACAATATGGAATTGCAGGTGCTGGGCACTTCCTTCAACGTAATGGCCTATGCCGAGGAAGGGCAGATGAAAACCACCCTGGTAAACGGTGCCCTGGCAGTGAACCACCGCGGCGCCCGCGCCTTGCTGAAACCCGGTCAGCAAGCCACTGTCGCCGCCAACGATCCTGAAATAACGATCGCAGCGGCAGACCTGGAAGAAGCGCTGGCCTGGAAAAATGACCGTTTTTATTTCAACAATACGGATATACGAACCGCTATGCGACAATTGGAGCGCTGGTACGATGTGGACTTCACCTTCCGCGATACGCTGAACATGCGGTTAAATGGTACAGTGAGCAGGACGGTGAGCATATCAGGGGTGTTAAAACTACTCACCCTTACCGGCGAGGCCAACTTTACGATCCAGGGAAGAACAGTGACTGTAGGAAAATAGCTTGTAACCAATTAACAACCAAAAATCTAATACCATGAAAAGCAACTAGTCTATTTCGCAGCATTAAAAAAAATGCCGGAGGTCTGGAACACCGCCGGCAGGTTTGAGATAATGCTTTCCACATTTTTGACAGAACGTATTCAACACTACCCAAACAGTAACAAAAGTATGTATTTGCGCACTCTAATCAAAGGTACGCACAGGCGTAGCCTTTGCCAGATCACAATTATTCGTGTGATGCAACTGAATTCTATTTTTATACTAGCTTTTATGCTGCAGGTAAACGCTGCCAGCTTTGGTCAAGCCAGGATCACGCTTTCCAAAAATAATGCGCCGCTGAAGGAGGTGTTTAAAGAAATCAGCCGGCAGACGGGCTTTGACTTTCTTTACACCAACAGGGTTTTGTCCGCCGGACGCCGTGTAAGCTTACACGTAAAGGATGCCGAACTAAAAGAGGTGCTGGGCGCCTGTATGGCCGGGCAGCCTTTAAATTATACCATTGTGGATAAAACAGTGGTGATCAAACTCCAGCCGGAAGCGGCCTCCCATGCCCCCGCGCCGCCGGCGCTCCCGCCTGCGGATGTAAACGGGAAGGTGCTGGACGAGGCAGGCAATCCCATCCCCGGGGCTACCGTGCTGGTAAAAGGTACGTCCAAAGGCGTGGTATCCGCTGCGGACGGCTCCTTCCACCTCCTGGTGCCTGAAAACGGCGTGCTGGTGGTTAGCTTCATGGGTTTTGAAACAAAGGAAATTCCTGTTACCGGCAGCGGTACGGTCAGCGTAGTACTCACTCCTGCCAAAGCAGGACTGGACGAGGTGATCATTACCGCCATGGGTATCAAGAAAGAAAAAAAAGCCCTGGGTTATTCCGTACAGGAAGTAAAAGGGGCGGACCTCACGAAAGCCCGTGAGCCCAACCCCGTGAGCGGCCTTACCGGTAAGGTGGCCGGCCTCGTGATTACGCCCAGTCCCAACCTCTTCGGCGATCCGGGCATCCAGCTCCGCGGCCGCAGCAACGTGCTGATCGTAGTGGATGGCGTGCCTGTAAGCTCCGACTCCTGGAACCTGAATGCAGATGACATCGAATCCTATTCCGTGCTGAAAGGCGCCAACGCTGCGGCGCTGTACGGCTCCCGCGGCCAGAACGGCGCGATCGTAATCACCACCAAACGCGCCAAGGCGGATAAGAAAGGTTTTAAAGTGGAAGTGAATTCCAGTACACAATTACAGGCAGGGTACAACGCAATCCCGAAATATCAGACGGAATACGGCCCCGGCGACGATTTTGAATATGCCTTCAAAGACGGCCGCGGCGGCGGTTTGAACGATGCGGACTACAACATCTGGGGGCCGCGCTTCGAAGGGCAGCTGATCACCCAGTATAATTCCCCCAAGGACCCGGTTACCGGGGAGCTGACGCCTATTCCATGGCTGGCCAGAGGTAAGGACAACCTGACCAACTACCTGCGCAATGGTTTACTCAGCACCAATAACGTCGCTATTTCCACCGCCAATGACAAAGGCGACCTGCGCATCTCCTTTTCGCAGGTGGCGCAGCGCGGACAGGTGCCGAACACCAAATACGGCAGCAGCAACGTCAATTTCACAGGCGGGGTAAACGTAGGGGATAAACTGCGCATCGAAGGCGCTATCAACTACAGCAAGCAATACACGCCTAACTATCCCAGCCTGGGCTACGGCCCCAGCAGCCTCATTTACCTCATTACCGTATGGGGCGGGGTGGATTATGATATCAACGACCTGCGTAATTACTGGCAGCCCGGTAAAGAAAACGTGCAGCAATACAACAGGGAATATACTATCTACAACAACCCCTGGCTGATTGCCAATGAGGCGCTGCACTCGTATAATAAAGACGATGTGTACGGGCACCTGCAAATGTTATATCACCTGTCGTCCAAACTGGATTTTAAAGTACGCACAAACGTGAGTACCTGGAACCGCCGGCAATCCTGGCGCTATCCGATGTCGGCCGACTTCTACGAACCATACCGCCGCGTGGGTGGCTACCGGGAACTCTATGATTATTTCTGGGAGAACAACACCGAAGGCGGCTTCACGTATAAAGATAAAATCGGCGGCAGCTTCAACTTTACCGGGTCGGTAATGGCGAACCTGCGAACTGTGAAAGTGAGCAGCCTTAGCGGTACGACGAAGGGCGGCCTCATTACCCCAGGCGTGTACGACCTGGCCAATACAAAAGAGCAGAACAGCCCTTCCAACGACTTTGGAAAAAGACAGGTGGGCAGCCTCTATGGCTTCCTGGATATGGATTGGAAAAGCATGGTGTTCCTGAGCCTGACCGGCAGGTACGACAGGTCGTCTACCATGCCGTTGAAGAACAATACCTACTTCTATCCTTCCGCTTCCCTGAGCATCATGCTGTCGGAAATGCTGCGCCTGCCGGACTATGTGTCCATGCTGAAGCTGCGTGGCTCCTATGCCAACGTAGCGGGCGACCTGGCCAATACTTCCAGCGATTACGATATTTACAAGCTCCTGCCTTTCTACAGCACCAGCGGTACCCGTTGGGATAACAACGTAGGGATTACCTATACCGGCACGCTGTATAATCCGGACATCCTGCCGAGTCGCGTACAGACCGCGGAAGCAGGCGTGGCGGCTAATTTCTTCAACAACCGTTTGGGTATTGACGCGGCATACTACCGCAATATCGAAGGCCCCGGCGTGGTGAACGTAACGGTATCCTCCGCATCCGGCGTAAATACCGTGCAGCGCAACGCGAATACCTTCATCCGCAAAGGCGCTGAAATCACCCTAACAGGAACGCCTGTACGTAAAAAAGATTTCAACTGGGATGTAATGGTGAACTGGTCAACCAATCACCGTTGGCTCAAGGAGATTGATGGCATACAGCAGCGCATAGATATGATCAAAATCGGGGACCGGTATGACAGCTACTATATCACGGACTTCCAGCGGGATGACAAGGGGAATATCCTCGTGGGCAACGATGGATTGCCGCTATACAATCCGTTCCAGACGAAGATTGGTTATGAAGACAACAAGTTTATGCTGGGGATGAACAACAGTTTCCGCTACAAAAACTTCGGGCTGAGCGTGCAGGTGGACGGCCGTTTCGGAGGACTGATCTCCAACTACGTGGATTATTACCAGTGGAAGTCGGGCACGGCGCCGGCATCCGCCAGCGAATACCGTTTCCTGGACTGGACCAACCGCAACAATCCTGATTGGAACGGAAGCGTAATGACCAAAGGCCAGAAAGTAGTTTCAGGTAAGCTCAATGCGGACAGGGATGGCAACATCATCTCCGACGACAGGAAGTATGCGCCGAACGATGTGCCGGTATTGTGGCGGGATTGGGCGACCGATTATTACATCGCTGACAGGAACCTCGTACACGACGCTACCTTCGTAAAACTGCGCGAAGTAGTATTGTCCTACAACTTCCCTTCCGCCCTGTTGCAACGTACCAAATTCTTTTCCACTGCCAGCATTTCCCTGGTAGGCCGCAACCTGCTGTACTTTACCAGCAAGCATAACAAGAATATGGAACTGGACCAGTACACTTCTGACAATGCCGGTTTCCAGACGCCTGCGGTGAAGAGCTATGGTGTGAACATTAACCTGTCCTTCTAAAAACTGAAAGAAACATGAAAGCGATTATATCTAAATATTTATTGGGCGCCGCGCTGGTTACCGGATTGTGGGGCTGTGAGAAAATGGGCACCCTGCAAAAAGACCCGGCGGCCGTGTACGATGGTAATCCCAAGCTGATATTCACCGGCATCCTGCTCAACATGAAAGACGGCCCCTGGAATGATGTGCAACGCCATAACCAGTACGCCACGCAAAACAACTCCTACTATTACGGCCAGCCGTACGACTGGACTACCAGCGGAGAAGGTTTTTCGGCGTACGACCGTTTACGTGATGTACGCCAGCTGTTGCTGGAGTCCGCCAAGTATGGCGATGTAGCAAAAGGCTATGTGCCGCTGGCCCGGTTTGTAAAAGCCTGGTTCCTCGTAAGGGCTACTGAAATGTATGGGGATATACCCATGACAGACGCCATCAAAGGTATTTCCGAAGGTAATTTTACCCCTAAATATGATGAGCAGAAGGAAGTGTACCGTTACTGCCTGCAATTGCTGGACTCTGTAAATACGGAGCTGACGCCGCTGGTAGCCGGCAACGTAAAGGTAGAGGGCGACTTCTACTACAAAGGGGACCTGGCCAAATGGCAAAAGCTTGTCAACTCCTTCCGCCTGCGGGTATTAATGAGTTTGAGCAAACGCGCGGATGATAATGCGGACCTGAAGGTGAAAGAGCAGTTTGCCGCCATCGTCAGCAACCCTGCCAAATACCCGCTGATACTTACCAATGCGGATAACTTCCAGCTGTTGTACAACGGGAATGCCCGTGATAATAACTACCCGTTATGGCCTGCAGACGGTATTGTGATTAAGCGGGATAATGACAATAACCTCGCCAGCACGATTGTGGATATCCTGAAACGCACGTCCGACCCGCGTTTATTTGTGATGGCGCTGCCTACGGATTCGGCGAAGAAGAGCGGCGACCCGGCGTATGCTACCAAGTTCACCTCCTTCAGGGGCGGGTCAGTAGGTATGATTCAGTCGGACCTGAAGGCCCTGGCTACCGCGGGTAAATTATCCAATCTGAATTTCGACTTCTGGGAAGTAACGCCTTCCGGCGTGCCCTGTATCCAACTCGGCGCTGCCGAAGTGAATTTTATCATTGCCGAGGCTATTAACAGGGGTTGGGTTAGTGGAGATGCTAATGCATACTATACAGCCGGGATCCGTGCCAATATGGCTTTTTACAATGTGGCAGCCGCAGCACAGGATGGGTTCCTGTCCGGTCCGGAGGTGGTTTATGCCGGCAATACAGCGATTGGTTTAAAGCAGATCCTGGAGCAGAAGTATGTGGCATTTTTCCAGAACTCCGGCCGCCAGGCGTTCTATCAGAACCGCCGTACGGGAGTGCCGGTATTTGAGGTAGGCCCTGCGAATAAGAATGCGCAGATGATACCGGTGCGGTGGAAGTACCCGACGTCGGAGTATAATGCGAATGAGAGTAATTTGAAGGCTGCGTTGCAACGGCAGTTTAACGGGTCGGATACGCAGAATGACAGGATGTGGTTGATAAAGTAAAGTAGATGAATGAGGCAGCATTGCTGGCGCCTGAATTTGATCAGTATAAAAGCGGATGTAGCTGTTAGGAGGCTACATCCGTTTTTTATTATCAGGCCCCCATCCCCACTTTTTCCTAAAAGCACCTGTAGTCAACAACCCTCTTTTTTATCACCAACTTATCAGGGTCAGTTTCATTTCTTACACATTGCCATATTATGGCAGTGAGTACGGTTAAAATTGTTTCATCACTTTTAAACCGTATTTATGAAAATGAAGTTTACCCTATTGAGCTGTACCCTGTTACTGCATGTATCCCTCTTTGCGCAACAGGTAGTAGAGCTGGACACTACGCGCAATGGCAAAGTAGCCGCCATCCGGCTAGATCCCAAACAACGCCCTGTAAAAGCCGCTGAAGCGCCTGTATTTCTAAGGTCTGTATTGAAGCTCCGTTCTGAAGACAGTTTACGCCTTGCCAAACGGCTGTCGGAAGATAATGGGCGCAGTCACCAGTATTTCAACCAATATTACAAGGGCTATCCCGTGCGGGGCGGCAGCTATGCCGTACATGGCAGGGACGGCGTGATCGAATCCGTGGACGGGCAACTGGCGGACATAGGCAACGTATCCGTTGACGTGAGCCTGGATGAAAGCGCTGCTTTGGCCAAAGCCCTCAGCGACGTGCACGCGACCCGGTATGCCTGGCAGGACGAAGCCGCACAGGCGCGTTTCCGGGAAGTAGAGCGCAATCCCAATGCTACTTTATATCCTAAAGGTTCATTACTCATCTTTAAAGACGAAAAATTTACCCGTACCTACCGGCTGGCCTGGCAGTTTCACATCAAAGCCCTGGAACCTGACCTCGACCTGGACGTATTTGTAGACGCCGCCAGCGGCCGCATCCTCGCCAAAGAATCCCGTTTGTTCCACGTAAATGTACCGGGATCAGTGGCATGCTTATACTGGGGTACGCGCAATGTTACCATGGATAACTTCAGCGCCGGCAACTACCGCCTGCGTGAAGTGCGCACCACCAATGGCCGAACGGCCAACATCCATACATTTGACAACCATGGTTCCACTTCCTCCACCAACCCCGGCGCAACGGATTTTACCAATACCACCACCAGCTGGACGACTCCCAATGCCGGCCACGACGTACACTGGGGCGCTGAAACGGTATTCGACTACTGGGCTACCGTTCGTAACCGCAATAGTTACGACAACCTGGGCGCTACCCTGGAATGCTATGCCCACGCAGGTAATATCGACAATGCCGGCTGGGACCCTACCATGAGGAGGGCGCTGTTTGGCGATGGAGCCACGCAGTTCAAACCTGTGGTGTCCATTGACGCCGTAGCTCATGAAATAGCGCATGGCATCACGCAATATACCTGCTCCTTAAACGGCACGCTGGAAGCGCGTATGCTGAATGAAGGCCTGAGCGACATCTGGGCGGCCGTGGTGGAAAGCTGGGCCGGCGCCTGTTGCGACATCTGGGAGATAGGCGAGTATATCGTCAAAGACTATACGTGCTTACGCAGCCTGAGAGATCCCAACAAAAAGAACAACCCGGATACCTACGGCGGCACCTATTGGGACGGCGATCCATTTTCCTCCGCGGCCATTCACACCAACAGCACGGTGTTCAGCCACTGGTTTTACCTGCTTTCCCAGGGTGGTTCCGGCACGAATGATTTAGGAAACTTTTACAGGGTTACCGGGCAATCCATGGACGTTGCGGCCAATATCGTATGGAGGGCGCAGCAGTTTTACCTGAATGCCAACAGCGGTTTTTCCGCAGCAAGGACGGCGATGATCAGCGCGGCAACAGATCTGTACGGCGCCGGCAGCTGCCAGGTGAAAGCCGTGCAGGATGCCTGGTATGCGGTAGGAGTAGGGGCAGCGGGGCCGAGTGCGCCGCTGGTGTTAAACGGCCCTGATGCCTTGTGCAGCACCGCTACTTATACCTGCACTGGTGTTCCTGCCGGGCAGACGGTTACCTGGAGCGTAAGTGACCCCAGCGCCGTGAGTATGTCGCCATCAGGTAATTCCGTAACGCTTACTTATCTGAGTCGCAACCTGTTCACTCTAACCGCCAGTCTGCCTAACTGTGTTACTGTTTCCAAATCATTATCCACCATCCCCAGTATGGCGCTTTCCAGCAGTATGAGCGGCTCCTGCAGAAGCGGCGGCTGGCAGGACTGGTACATTAACGCAAACCCCAATATGCCGCTGACGAACTACGTATGGACTTCCATGCCGGGTGGCAGCACTAGCGAAATCTATATTTACAGCCCTACTTCATCCGGCTCCTACGTATCTGTAAAAGGTGGCGGCAGCGTTAAAATTACAGCCAAAAATGCCTGCGGTGAAACGGTGACAGACGGCGTCACCGTCTACGCTCCCTGCCCGATGACGCTGTTCGCCGTATCGCCCAACCCGGCGGTCAATACCGTCACCATCTCACCTAAACAGGATGACAATATGCTGAAACCTGCCGGCTCGTCAACAGCCGCACAAATACAGGTGATTTCTGTATTTGATCAGATGGGTAACCGTGTGAAGCAACAGAAATTCAGCAATGTAGGAACCGCCCAGCTCAATATTAGCGGGTTGAAACAAGGTATGTACTATATTGAAATTGAATATAACGGTACCAAAGAACGGCAGCCGCTTATTGTAGGGCAGAAATAGGATTGAAGCGGTTGTTGATGATTGAATTATGCGAGAGAGAGTAAGTATATAAAAAGCCTGGCGCCGTATGGCCCAGGCTTTTTATATGGTAAATCTTTATCCATTAACACCCTTCAAACACCAAGCTCCCCAATAGCTCCTCCCATGCTATTCCCGCGCTCAATGCGCCGCCGGCACATCCCCGCCGGACCTGCTCACCCTCACCATCTGCAACACCACCGACAAAATTATACACGCCAAGCCGCCATAAAACGCGGCATTCAAATACTTATTCTCGTGAAAAATCGCAAACGCAAGGATAATACTATACACCGGCTCCAGGTTGAAACACAGGTTAACAGTAAACGGAGATATCTTTTTCAATGCGCTCATGCTCAGCAGGTACATACAAATCGTACAGGCCCACGAAAGGATAAGCAGGTATAACCAGTCCATCGCGCCGGGCACAAGGCTGGCCACCGGGAACAGGTGCAGGTACAGCGGCGCAAAAATGCTCAGCACCGCCAGCCCCGTAGTCAGCTCGTAAAAAGTAATGGTCTTGGTATCAAACCGTTTGATAAGGCGCTTGTTGAATACCGTAAACAACGCGGCAAACATCGCGGAAATAATGCCGAGAATAATGCCCGTGCGGTATTGCGTATCGAAGTGGAATATAAGCAGGATGCCGGCCAGCGTGAGCATGCTAAGCAGCATTTCCACCGTATCAAAACGCCGCCGGTTGATCAGCGGGTCAAAGATGGCGGTAAACAAGCTGGTTAATGAGAAGCACACCACGCCGATGGATACGTTGGCGTATTTAATGCTCCCGTAAAAAAAGAGCCAGTGTAAGGCCACAATCACCCCTGTGCTGCCTATCGGCAGAATATCTTTCCAGGAGAGCCTTTTCAGGGCGCCCTGGTAGCGAAACAGGATATACATGCTGATGCAGGTGATCAGAAGGCGATACCATACAAGCATTCCTTCGTTGAGGGTAATGAGTTTACCTAAGATGCCGGTAAAACCTGCGAGGAATACCGAAAGATGAAGTTCGAGAAATGCTTTTTTCATGTTGGTCCGCCAGGGGCGGGTTTGCTGTCCGGTGCAATGGCCGGGTAGCCATTACACCGGTGCTATGCTAATTACTTACTCTTTTCTTGTACTTGCGGAAGAGGCTCTGCCACTGGATTTTCAGTACGCCCAGCACGCCTTCCTTGATGATGCCTTTACTCATTTTAGAGTAACCTTCCTTGCGGTCCTTGAAGGTAATAGGCACCTCGGCTATTTTGAATCCCAGCTTCCAGGCAGTGAATTTCATTTCTATCTGGAAGGCATAGCCTACGAACTGAATCTGGTCCAGGTTGATGGATTCCAGCACCGCGCTGGTGTAGCATACAAAACCCGCAGTAGGATCTTTTACCGGCATCCAGGTGATCAGCCCCACGTAAATGGAAGCCCCCTTGGACAGCACAGCCCTGTCCCACGGCCAGTTTTCAGTTTTTCCGCCCTTTACATAGCGGGAACCTACGGAAACGTCCGCACCGCCTTTGGCGCAGGCATCATACAGGCGTACCAGGTCTTTGGGGTTATGGGAAAAGTCCGCATCCATTTCGAAAATGTAACGGTATCCCTTCGCCAAAGCCCATTTAAAGCCATGGATATAAGCCGTGCCAAGACCCAGTTTGCCGGAACGCTCCTCAATAAAGAGCTCGCCCGGATGCTTGGTTTGGAGCGATTTTACAATGGCGCCGGTACCATCCGGGGAACCATCATCAACGATCAGGACATGAAAATCCTGCTGTAAGGAAAATACAGCGTCAATGATGTGCTGGATGTTGTCCTTTTCATTGTACGTAGGTATTATGACAAGCTTTTCCAATTCAGCAGATAGTGTTTTTTGGACTGCGAAAATAGTTCAATTCGGCTGCAAGATAGAACGTTCTAAAAAAAGATTACATTTTTTTTAACATCATATTATAGTATATCTCGGAGAGTTTCTGCTTTGTATTCAGCGGAAAATCAGCTTTCATCATCCAGTCGTAGTACTGCGGCTCCGCCTTCAGCACCTCTCTCACCGGCCGGCCTTTGTATTTCCCGAAGTTAAACACTTCCTGTCCGCCCTGCATCACAATCCTGCGGGCAAAGTCCACATAATCCTCTTCTTTGGTAAAGGTGGCGAGCGACTCAATGTCCGACTGCAGCTGCTCATAACGCGTCAGCTGCGCTTCCAGGATCTCGTAAGTCGCCAGCGCATCGGCTTCCGCACTGTGCGCGTTTTCCAGCGTCTTATCGCAGTAAAACTTGTAAGCCGCAGCCAGGGTGCGTTTTTCCATCAGGTGGAAAATACGCTGCACATCCACGAACTTTCGTTTATTGATGTCAAATTCAATCTCAGCACGGAGAAATTCCTCCACCAGCAACGGAATATCGAAACGGTTGGAGTTGTAGCCCGCCAGGTCGCAATTATCCATAAACTGCTTCAGCTCATGGGCGGCCTGCTTAAAGGTAGGGCAGTCTTTCACATCCTCATCCTTAATGCCATGAATTGCTGTAGATCCTGCCGGAATAGGCATTCCGGGATTGATGCGTTTTACTTTGGATTGTATGGTTTTATCAGGAAATACTTTTATGATAGCAATTTCAATGATACGGTCCGTGGCCACGTTTGTACCGGTAGTTTCCAGATCTATTACGGCCAGTGGCCTCTTGAGGAGCAAGGGAGACATTATATGTTTTTTAAATATTGTAAGCTATTATTTTTCCAGCAGTCGCGCCAGGCTGTTAAAGTCGATACCGTCATAAGTACCTGAACTCATCAGGAGCAGATTGGTATGATCATACTGCTGCGCATCCAGGAAGGCTTCAAAAGCGGGCCGGTCTGTAAAGATATGGAGATCTTTCCTGCCAAAGCGCATCCTTACCAATTCAGGGTCCAGGTCGGGCATGCGTTTGATCTCCAAAGCATGCTTGCTGTAGAACACGCCGGCAATATCCGCCGGGGCCATAGCCCCTTCATACTGGGTCAGGAATTCGGCATTCAGGCTGCTATAGGTATGCAGTTCCAGCACTGCAATCAGTTTACGGTCGGGGTATTGCTGCCTTACGGCCTCCATGGTGGCTTTCACCTTGGAGGGGGCATGGGCAAAGTCGCGGTAAATAGCGCTGCGCTCATTCTTCGCCACCAGCTCCAGCCGTTTGGCCGCCCCTTTAAAGGAAGCGATACCTTCCAGGAAGGCTTCGTCGGAAATGCCCAGCTCATTGCATACCAGCTTGGCCGCGTGCATGTTCAGGAGGTTATGCCCCCCAAATACTTCCAGGTCGGCATAGCCTTCGTCAAAAAATACCCGCGTCACCCCATTGCGGATCATATGAATCGGCATGATATAGGGCACGAGCCGCAAATGACGGCCTTCTTTGGCCACCAGGTCCGATAATTCCGTATCGCTGCTGTTGTATATCAGCACCGCGCCGGCTTCCATCTGCCGGATGAAGATGGCAAACTGCTCCTTGTAAATCTCATACGTGGGAAACACGTTGATATGATCCCAGGCAATGCCCGTCAGCACGGCAATCTGCGGGTGCAGGAAGTGGAACTTCGGCCTTTTCTCAATCACGGAAGCAGGATATTCATCCGCCTCGCACACAATGACCGGCGCGTCCGTAATGTTGACGGACTGCGGAAAGCCTTCCAGCCTGGCGCCCACCAGGTAATCGAATTGTTTTTGGCTATGTTGCAGCACGTGCATGATCATAGCGGTGGTCGTGGTTTTACCGTGACTACCGCCAACGGCTACACGCGTCTTATTTTTACTCTCCTGGTATATGTATTCAGGGAAGGAATAAATCTTCAGGTTCAGCTCCCGGGCGCGGATCAGCTCCGGGTTTTCTTCCCGGGCATGCATCCCGAGGATCACAGCGTCTATATCCGGTGTGATGCGACTGGCATCCCAGCCGAAGGAGGCGGGCAAAATGCCGGCATGGCGGAGGTTCGTGAGGGCGGGTTCATATATCTCATCATCACTGCCGCTGACTGCATAGCCTTTGATTTTCAGGGCTATTGCCAGCTGGTGCATCACACTTCCTCCAATCGCAATAAAATGTACTTTTGTCATAGCGTCATTCAGGCCACTACCGGATATATAGTGTTGTTTTTTGTAATATATTTTTTATCTTTGCAAAATAACGTTACAAAAGACGATTAAAAAAGAGGTCGTATCATATTTCCTGTGAAAATTCGTTATAACTTATTAAAACTCCCATCATGAAATCTAACTACAGAATTTTGGGCTGCACCGCTCTGTTATTTATCTTTGTAGCTTTCTTAACTTCCTGTGCTACGCATCAGAAACTGGGTTGCCCGATGAGAGGAATGGGCATGGCTCCGGTTCCGCCAGGCACAGAACAAATAAAGCACTGCTAATCAGATGAATTGGAAACAGTTAACCAACGAGGAACAACTGCAGGAAATCAATGCTGCCTCCGCTGAACAGACGATTGTCATTTTCAAGCACAGCACCCGCTGCTCTATCAGTTCTATGGCCAAATCCAGGCTGGAACGCGCTGAAGCGCCTCAGGGGATAACTTTTTACTACCTGGATCTGATCAGCTACCGCTCCGTTTCCAACGCTATTGAGTCAATGTACAACGTACCTCATGAATCTCCGCAGGTTTTACTGATCCGTAACGGCAAATGCATCTACGATGAAAGCCACAACGGCATCCGTATGGAAGATATCGTCAGCCACGCCGCGTAAGTATATTTCTTTTAGATAGTATAACAGGTCCTGCCGCTACCATGGCAGGACTTTTTTTATCCCTGCCCCTCCGCCGCCCGATTCCCGAACTTTAACTAGCTTTGCCACATGAAGCATCGTATAGTTGTAGCTGTTACCGGGGCCAGCGGCTCCATTTACGCGCGGCAGCTGCTCAATAAGCTCGCCGCCTGTAAGGAACAGCTGGATGAAGTGGCTGTTGTACTCACAGAAAACGCCAAAACAGTATGGCAAACGGAACTGAACAATAATGAATACCAGGATATCCCTTTTAAATGCTATACCCAGCAGGATTTTCATGCGCCTTTTGCCTCCGGCTCCGGCAGGTTCAATACCATGATCATCATCCCCTGCTCCATGGGTACCCTGGGCCGCATTGCCACCGGGATCTCCAATGACCTGATCACCCGCGCCGCCGATGTGGTACTAAAAGAACGGCGCCGCCTGATCTGCGTGATCCGGGAAACGCCCTATAACCTCATGCATATACGCAATATGGAGGCGGTGACCCTCGCCGGCGGTATTATCTGCCCCGCCACTCCTTCCTATTACAGCCTCCCCGCTACCATCGAAGAGGTGGCAGCTACGGTGGTCGACCGTGTGCTGGACCTGGCAGGGATCACCATCAACACCTACCGCTGGGGAAGTGATAGTAATAGTAAAGGCGAATAACTATCTTCGTGCAGTTACATATCTCACTACATTATGCAAATCGTAATTATAAACGGCCCTAATCTCAATCTCCTGGGTAAAAGAGAGCCGGGTATCTACGGCAACGAATCTTTCGAGGATTATTTCGAGAAGCTTAAAACCAGCTTCCCGCAGGTAAGCTTTACCTACTTCCAAAGCAATTCGGAAGGCGCCATCATCGATATCCTCCACGAAAACGGGTTTACGGCGGATGGCATCCTGCTCAACGCCGGCGGTTATACCCATACTTCCGTGGCCATTCGCGACGCTATTGCCGCTATCAAATCCCCCGTGCTGGAAATCCATATCAGCAATATCCACGCCCGGGAGGAGTTCAGGCATACCTCTATGATCGCTCCCAAATGCGTGGGCAGCATCTGCGGATTGGGTATGAAGGGTTACAAATTAGGGGTAGAATTTTTTTTATAGAGGGGGGAAAGATTTAATGCCGCAGGGCATTGCCTGTCCGTCTTTGCCGGCGGATGGCGCAACGCAAAAAAGCGAGGGCCAAAGGTCCTCGCTTTTTCTTTAAGGCTGCCGTTAGGGCATGCCGCTGTTGTCCCGTTCAGCGTTTATGCTTTCAGGTAGTTGAAATTCGTTTTTGGCGTAATATTCAACAGCGTCTGATAAATCAGCTGAATGGTGTTTTCAATATCGTCTTTCTTCACCATTTCCACGGTAGTGTGCATGTAGCGCAGGGGCAGGCTGATCAGGGCAGACGGGGTGCCGTCATTGGAATACGCAAATGCGTCCGTATCTGTACCGGTGCTGCGGCTCACGGCATGGAGCTGGTAAGGAATCTCGTTTTTCTTCGCGGTTTTGATGATCAGGTCCCGCAGGATGTTGTGCACCGCCGGGCCGTAAGTAATGCTGGGGCCGGCGCCGCATTTGATCTCCCCTTCGATATTTTTGTTGATCATCGGGGTGGTGGTATCGTGGGTCACATCTGTAATAATCGCCACATCCGGCTTAATGCGCTTGGCGATCATTTCCGCGCCGCGCAGCCCTACTTCTTCCTGTACGGCATTGACGATGTAAAGGCCGAAAGGCAGCTCCGCCTTCTTTTCCTTCAGCAGGCGGGCCACTTCAGCGATCATGAAACCGCCAATGCGGTTGTCGATAGCGCGACAAATAAAATAATCGTAGTTCAGCTCCTCGAAGCCATCCTCGAAGGTGCATACGCAGCCCACGTGGATGCCCAGGTCTTCCACTTCCTTGCGGGAGCGCGCCCCGCAATCCAGGAAAATGTTGTCCACCTTGGGTTGCGGCTCCTTGCCGTCAGCCCCGCGGAGGCGGGTATGGATAGCCGGCCAGCCGAATACCGCTTTTACAATACCTTTTTCAGTATGGATGTTCACTCTTTTGGAAGGCGCAATGGCCTGGTCGGAGCCGCCATTGCGGATCACATAGATCAGCCCCTCCGGGGAGATGTAGTTGACGAACCAGGAAATCTCATCGGCATGGGCTTCAATAACTACTTTGAAGGGAGCCTTCGGATTAATGACGCCCACTACGGAACCATAGGCATCTACGATATGTTCATCGATGTAGGGAGTAATATATTTAAGCCATAATTTCTGTCCTTCCTTTTCAAATCCGGTAGGAGAAGGGTTGTTGAGGTAATCTTTCAGGAATGCGAGGGATTCCTTCGTCAGTATTGATTTCTGTTTCTTAGCCATATGTTTCCAGATTTGTGATCGGACAAATGTAAATTATTTTGCGAAAAAGCAGACGTATCCCAGGTGCAGTAAGGCGGAAAGCATCATGAACCCGTCCAGCACTACGTAGTAGAGGTAGTCGGCATTGTCCTCCCAGGCCTTGCGGGTGATCAGCGCCGTTGCGCCCACGGCAATGAGCAGGCTAAGCACGGCCGGCAGGTCCGTATAGGGGTAGAGGCCCAGCGCGCTGAAAAGGGCCAGCAGCAAGGAACCGTAATAGACTTTCCGGAGTTGCGCATTAGGCAGGTGCGTGATCAGGCTGCGGATGCCGGCCTTCTTATCTTCCTCAATATCCCGGCGGTCAAACAAAATACAGATCGCATAGATCAGGGCAAAGCGGTGAAGGGTAAACAGTACAGCAGGCAGCGCTGGCGCATTGTCAGCTATCAGCGCGGGCAGGACCGTGGTAACGTAGGTCCACACAAACGTGAGAAATAACGTCTTGCCAATAGCGATTTTACTCAACCAGCGCAGGGAAGGATGTGGCACTTTAGGAGCCGAGTACAGGAAGGTGAGGAACACCGCGCCGGCAATTTCCAGCCAGTGGGCCTTCAGCTCCCAGAAATACCAGGCCGCCCCGAAGCCCGCCAGCACGCAGAGCGTCATCATGAGCCAGCGGTTCCGGCCGCCCCAGCGCACCCTTTCGGAATGGCTTTCCGGCGAGTCCGGCGTCAGGTACCAGTGAAAATTATAGCTGCAAATGGTGGAAAACAGTACGAAGAGGTAGTACTCGGTTTGCCTGTAGTGGAGGCCCAGCAGGTAGTTGGTTTGCCAGATCATCACCAGCGCACAGGCGGTAATGTAAACGGAAGTATATACGAAGAAGTTCAGCAGCTTTTGCACCATGCCATTTTTAGTTTATTGCCACCGCAGGATCGGCTGAAGCGCATTCCTGCGGTGGTAACCGCCAACGATACTACAAAGGTATATTGCCGTGCTTTTTTCTGGGCATGTTTACTACTTTATTTTCGAGCATTTTAAAACCTTTGATCAGTTTTTCCCTGGTCCGGGCCGGCTCCACGACCTCGTCGATATAGCCTTTTTCCGCCGCCAGGTAAGGGTTTGCGAATCGGTCGGTGTACTCTTTAACCAGTTCATTCATCCGTGCTTCCGGGTCCGGCGCGGCGTCAATTTCTTTCTTATAAATAATCTCTACCGCTCCTTTAGCGCCCATTACGGCAATTTCCGCCTGCGGGAAGGCGAAGTTGAGGTCCGCCCCGATGTGCTTGGAGTTCATCACGCAGTAAGCGCCGCCGTAAGCCTTGCGGGTCGTAACGGTGAGCTTGGGCACGGTGGCCTCGCTGAGGGCAAAGAGCAGTTTGGCGCCGTTGGTAATGATGCCGTTCCACTCCTGGTCCGTACCCGGGAGGAAGCCCGGCACATCCACCAGTACCAGCAGCGGCACGTTAAACGCGTCGCAGAAGCGGGTAAACCGCGCCCCTTTTACCGAAGCGTGGATATCCAGCACCCCGGCCAGGTGCGCCGGCTGGTTGGCTACAATGCCAATGCTGCGGCCTGCAATGCGGGCAAAGCCTACGATAATGTTTTCTGCAAAGTCTTTATGCACTTCAAAAAAGCTGTCCGCATCCGTTAATTCGGCAATCACCTCCTTCATATCATAAGGCTGGTTAGGGTTAGCGGGGATCAGCGTGTTTAACTTCTCCCTCGTCTCATTTCCTAACGTGTACGGGTACACGGGTGCGGTTTCTTCGCAGTTTTGCGGGATATAGCTGAGTAAGGTCCGGATGTTCTGGATGCATTCCACCTCGTTGGCGCAGGCAAAATGGGTAACCCCGCTTTTGGTGGCGTGGGTTTGCGCCCCGCCCAGCTCTTCGGAAGTTACTTCCTCATGGGTCACGGTCTTCACCACGTTAGGGCCGGTCACAAACATATAGGAAGTTTGCTCCACCATGAGGATGAAGTCCGTAATAGCAGGGGAGTACACGGCGCCGCCGGCGCAGGGGCCCATGATGGCGCTGATCTGCGGGATCACGCCGGAAGCCCGGGTGTTCCGGTAAAAGATGTCGGCATAGCCGCCGAGGCTCACCACCCCTTCCTGTATGCGCGCGCCGCCGCTGTCGTTCAGCCCAATCACCGGCGCGCCGTTTTCCATGGCGAGGTCCATCACCTTGCAAATCTTGCGGGCATGGGGTTCGGACAGGCTGCCGCCGTAAACGGTGAAATCCTGCGAAAATACATATACCAGCCGGCCATTGATGGTACCGTAGCCGGTTACCACGCCATCGCCGGGAAATTGTTCCTGTTCGGTGGTCATCCCTTTGTTACGGTTGGTCACCAGCATGTCCAGTTCTTCGAAGGAACCTTCGTCCATCAGGAGCTGCAGCCTTTCCCGGGCTGTCAGTTTACCCTTTTTGTGCTGGGAAGCAATTCTAACTTCACCGCCGCCTAACATGGCTTCGGCTATCCTGGTCTGTAGTTCTTCTATTTTATTCATCGCGGAAATATATGGTGTACAAGGTGGTAATTTAAGGATAAAATAGACGCCGCAGGGAGGCGGCAGGCATATTTTTTCGCCGGCCATAAAAAAACGCCGCGCTAAGGCGGCGTTTTAATCGTTTATCCTCAACGCAACAGCTTACTGTTGTTGCTTGTAAATCGGAATCTTGGTGGTTTTGATGGTATCGCTGATATTACCCGCCCTGTCCTGGACGAATACTTCCATCCACAAACTGTCCGGCCGGGTGCCGGTATGCTCTACCCAACGCTGGAAGTCGATCTTTTGCAAAGTGACCCTTACCTGCGCGTTGACGCTTTTGCCGGCGTTCTGGCCGATATCGGGCATTTTTTTATTATCCTGGACCTCCAGTGTGGAAGGAATATGATAGTGGATGGTATAAAAAATGGAGGAATCAATATCGCCGTCACCGTCTTTAACCCGGAATATAGCCTCGAAGGAATTGGTGTTGGAATCTACAGCAGGTACGGTGTACCCCTCGAATGTTAAAATGGGTACAGGTCCATAGGAGTCCTTTTTACAGGCGGCTGCCAGGGCTATGACCAGGAACAAAAACAGGAATTTCTTCATAAAACAAACCTACATTAATTTAAGTAATATACAAATATATCAGGGATGTTCGGGTACTGTTGTACTAACGTTTTTTTAATCCAATTGTTACTTACGGCGGCTAAATTTATTCTTCTCCCTACCTTTGTGCTGTTTTAAAGCAACAAACAGATGAGTGGAGTATCAACGGATCAGATATTTTCTTTGACGCCGGACGGGCTGGAAGCTACAGCCCTGGAGCTTTTTCATTTCCAGTACCGGACCAATCCTATCTATCGCGCCTATACGGACGCGATCCATGTGCGGCCGGAACAGGTGAAAGGCATACTGGACATCCCTTATCTGCCGATACAGTTCTTTAAAACGCACCGGGTGGTTTGTGGCGACTTCCAGCCGGAACTCATCTTTGAGAGCAGCGGTACTACCCAAACCATCAACAGCAAGCACCTGGTCAAGTATAGCAGCGTGTACACGGAGAGCTTTATGAAGGCCTTTGAACTGTTTTACGGGCCGGTGGAAGATTATGTGATCGTGGGCTTACTGCCTTCCTACCTGGAGCGGCAGCATTCCTCGCTGGTGCGCATGGTGCAGGTGATGATAGAACGCAGCGGTAAACCCGAAAGCGGTTTCTATCTCTACGAACATGACAAGTTATACCAGGAGCTGCAAAGCCTGAATGCCCGCCAACAAAAGGTGCTGCTGATCGGGGTGACGTTCGGGTTACTGGATTTTGCGGAAAAGTATCAGCTCCGCCTGGATCATACCATCGTCATGGAAACCGGCGGTATGAAAGGCCGCCGGGAGGAGTGGACCCGCCAGGAGGTGCATGAATTCCTGAAAGAACGTTTGGGCGTGGACGTGATACATGCGGAGTACGGGATGACGGAGCTCCTGTCCCAGGCGTATTCCAAAGGCAATGGCCTGTTTATGACCCCGCCCTGGATGAAGATCCTGCTCCGCGATGAAAATGATCCCTTCGACCTGCGGGCCGGCAAAGGGGCCGGTGTGATCAATGTAATTGACCTCGCCAATATATATTCCTGCGCTTTTATTGCCACGGAGGATATCGGTAAAATCCACGGGGATGGCCGGTTTGAAGTGCTGGGGCGGCTGGATAACTCCGCCCTGAGGGGTTGTAGCCTGATGGTAAGTTAAGACCCTTTCTTTGTTAAATCCCGTTCCTTTATTCGGATAAGGCGCCATTCATGGCTACCTGCAGTAATGCCGGCAGCTTGGCAGGGTTGTGCATAATGGTAATCAACGCCGGCATGTAAGGGAAGCTGTGGTGATCCATGCCGAACCTGTTCAGCAGGTACACGTCCAGCTGCTCCGGAGAAGTATGGCCCTGTATGAAGTCGCCCAGGTAAAAGAGGAAACGCTGCTGCTCCTGTTCGGTTAATAAAACGAGCGCCACTTTATCTTTCAGGGATTGGTAATGGGGGTTGCTGAAGATGGCCAGCGCCTTTTGCAGCTGCGCTTCTGTAAGCTCATAGCCCGCTTTCGGCAACAGCTGGGTACAGCAATAGTCCACCGCCACGTCGTCAAAAAAGCCGCCGCCATTGTCCGTACCGGGTTCGTTATGCCAGGTCGCCCATTCAATAAAGTCCTTCCGGGAAATAGCGCCCTGGAGCAGCGCCTGCAACTGGTGTACCATACCCGCCCTGGTAGGAGTGGTATCCGCCGCATGGCCCATCTCGGTGATGAGCTGCTCATAGAAATCTTCGTTCACTGCACGGGCGGCTTCGATCACTACCTGCGTTACCTCGCCGTCTGCCAGGGTGCTGGCAGGCTGAACAGGAGTGATATCTGAAAATACTTCCGCTTTTGTTTTGAGTCCGCGCAGGTAATCCTTCACCAGTGCAACAAAGAAGGTGGAAGTTACAGGAGGCGTTTGATTGTTCATGGCCTGTTAAATTAGTTTTAGCAATTCACCTGAAACTACCCGTAAGGTATAGTATATGGATGTACGTTATATTTCATTATCCGGATTAACATTCGCTAATTTTCCCGGTTACTGTCGACCAAAAATAGTACAAATCTGATTATTAACATTTTTTTGCGAAAGGGAGCAAACTAAAACCTTTAATTTTCCGTAAGCTAAGTACAGCAATATCTTCCCAAAACAGGTATAACCCGCTGGAACCAGCGTTATTTATGAGCGAAACAACAGTTAACGGTACTTTATCTCCCAGGGAGTGGGTCAATAGGTATGCGGACGATTTTTTCCGTTTTGCCATGGCAAGAGTGAGCGACCGGATAATAGCCCAGGACCTGGTACAGGACACGTTTTTATCGGCATTGCAGTCGGCGGACCAGTTCAGGGGCCATAGCAGCGAGCGCAACTGGCTGTTGGCCATCCTCAAAAACAAGATCATTGACCATTACCGCAAGGAAGGCAAGGTAGTAAGCCTCGGGCGCCTGGAAGAGGAGGACGCCTTTTTCGATGAAAAAGGGCATTGGCGGAAAGAGGCCGCTCCCCAGCCCTGGCCTGCGCCGGGCGAGCAAAATGAGTTCTACCGGATATTGCGCGCCTGCATCCGGAAATTGAACGGCCTCGGTCAGGCGGTGATTAACCTCAAATACCTGGAAGAAAAAAAATCCGAAGAAATTTGTAAGGAACTGTCCATAAGCCCGTCTAACTACTGGGTGCTCATGCACAGGGCCAGGCTGCACCTGCGCAGCTGCCTGGAAAAAAACTGGTTAAAGTAATGGATACACATAAACATGGCTGGCCGCCCTGTTGTAAAGACGCTACTTTGCTGGCTGAAAAACGACTACAGGAAAAGCTGAGCTTCCGGGAACGGTTCGGGTTAGGCCTGCACCTGTTGTACTGCAAATATTGCCGCAGGTTTATGAAACAGGGCCGCATAATAGCAGCAGCTACTGAGCAGCTCCTGCAGCATGACGAAAGTTTGACCCTGGACGCGCAGGTTAAAGCGGAATGGGAATTAATTATCTCCCAAAAAATAGATTTATAAAAATATTTTTTTAAAAGCCTGTGCTTAAAAAGCGGCGTGTATTCATTGTTAATAATTAGGAATCCTAATCTTTATATTTTCACATCTGTAATTCATCATTAAATCTCCCAACATGGAAAACAAAAAAATCAGCAAGAAAGTACTGTTTAGTGGTTCATTGGTAGCAGGCGCTATCATGGGCCTGACGACCTTTGCCAGTGCCAATCCTGTAAATTATGCCGACATGGGCAATGGCGCAGCGGTACGTACTGCGTTAACAGGTGTTACTAACCATGCTAACAGTATAGAGTTGGCCTGCGGCGCCACCAAGGATTCCACCATGAAATCCAAGGAGGGCAAATGCGGCGAAGGAAAATGCGGAGAGGGAAAATGCGGTGGCAAAAAAGGCGGCGTAAAGGAAAAAGGTAAAACCAAAGACAAGGCTAAGAAAGGAAAGGATTCCACCGGCGCCGGTAAATAATTGACCACGGGAAGCGTTGCTATTGCAGCAGCGCTTCCTGCTTTTCTTGTACGCTTAAAACCTGAAGCATGGTTGGTATCGGATTTCGCAGGGACTTTGCCGCGGCGCTCCTACAAGGCGAACGCATAAAGCCCGATTTTATTGAGTTTGCACCGGAAAACTGGATGAACATTGGGGGATATTGGAAAAAGCAGTTGCATAAGGCGGTAGAGCAATACCCGGTGTTATGTCATGGCCTCTCTTTGTCTATCGGGAGCCCAGAGCCGCTGGACATGGATTTCCTCCGGTATGTAAAATCTTTTCTGGAAGAATACCAGGTGCAGTTGTATTCCGAACACCTGAGTTATTCCAAATGTGATAATGCGCATATGTACGACCTGTTGCCCATACCGTTTCGCAGGGATGCGGTGCAGCATATATCCGGGCGCATAGGGCAGGTGCAGGATTACCTGCAGCGGCCGCTGGTGATGGAGATCGTATCGTACTACACGCCGGTGGCGGCGGAAATGAGCGAACTGGATTTTATCCGGGAGATCGTGAAGACAAGTGGTTGCCAGTTGTTGCTGGATGTAAACAACATTTATGTAAATGCCTTTAATCACGGGTATGACGCCAGGGAATTTATCCGTCAGCTGCCGCTAGACAAGGTGGCCTATATCCATATGGCGGGCCATGAGCAGGTAGCGCCGGACCTGATCATCGATACCCACGGGCAGCCGATAATAGACCCGGTGTACGAGCTGTTTGACTGGACGGCGCAGCGTTTACATCCTGTGCCGGTGTTGCTGGAGCGGGATTACAATATTCCGCAGCTGGAGGAGTTAAACGGAGAGTTGCAGCGGTTGAAAAATATTTGTCAACAACACTGGCATGCGCGCTATGAAACTGTCAGCTGAAACATATAAGATACAGCAGGATTTTTCACATTTCATCCGCACGGGCAGGCAGGTAAAGATCCCTGGTGTGCGGCCCGCGGCCATGGCCCATTACCGGCGCCTGGTGTACAACGTGGTGAAGGATACGCTGGAAACGGGCTTCCCCATTGCCTTTGCGAACCTGCCCCGGAAGAAGTGGGAACGGATGGTATATCAGTTCTTCAGCACGCATACCTGTACGGCTTACCAGGTGTGGAAACTGCCGTTGGATTTTTATACCTGCGCGGTGGAGAACAGCTGGGAGGAAAAGTATGATATTCCCTATCTGCACGATTTATTGAGTTTTGAATGGGCGGAGATGGAATTGTTCAATATGGAGGATGTACCGCCACCGGCTTATGTTGCCACGGGGAGCTGGTTGTTGGACCAGCTGGCGTTTAACCAGGAATACCGGTTATTGCAGTTGAAATACCCCGTTCACCGGGAAACCTCCCGCAGGAAGATACTGCAGCAGCAGGGAGCTTATTTTGTGCTGGTGTACCGGCTGCCAGATACGGGAGATATTCATTTTACGGAGTTATCGCCCTGGCTGGCGTTTGTAACTGAGCAGCTGCTGGCAGGTATAACGTTGACGGATATACTCAGTTATGCGCCGCAGTTAAATATCGCGGTGACGCCGGCGTTGCAGGAGGATACGATTGCCTTCCTGCGGCATTTGCAGGAAAAGCAGGTCTTGCTTGGTTTTATAAAAGCTTAGCAACCATTGCCCGGGCTGGCAACGGTTGCTGTGAAAGCTTACTGTACATGCATTTCCAGTTTTGTTTGGGGGAGATGCAAATGCGGTTTTAGTAAATTTTGCTCGTCATAATCTCCATTGGGCACGGAATAATACGGGATGGTGGCCGTGGTTTCCAATGTGGATAATCTCTCCTTTAAGTCCTCTATCGCTTTATTAATAGCTGATTCACTCAGGTGGTTGGCGCTATGCACCAGGAATGGCGGTAATGCGGCCATGCCGGTAAACCACATGATACCGTGGTGGATGGGGAAGAGCAGGTCGTGGATGTTGCCATGGATGCCTCTTTCGCTAAAGGTATTGGCATCGCCACCGGTGGTGATGAGCAGCATACCTTTTTTGCCGGCGAGTTTTCCGCCGCCATAGCGTTGGCCGATGCCGTACCCGAAGCCGTTGGTGAAAACGCGGTCGACCCAGCCTTTCATAATGGCCGGCATGCTGAACCACCAGAGGGGGAACTGGAAGATGATGAGGTCCGCCCAGAGGACTTTCTCCTGTTCGGCGGTGATGTCCGGCGACTGTAATCCTCGCTGGTAGGCTTCTTTGGCGGCCTGCGCCACGATGAGTCGCTGATCCTCCGTGTACTGGAGGAAATCGCTGCCATCGGCCTGGGCTTTCCATTTTTGCTGATAGAGGTCGGATACGATTACCTTGTGGCCGGCGGCTTCGAGGAAGCTGACGGCGGCGTTTTTGAGGGCGCCGTTGAGGGAGCGGGGCTCCGGATGAGCAAATACTATTAAAATGTTCATAATTGTATATCTTTGAGAGTGTAAAATTGTACAATTAAAACCTTTGTTTTCTTGAATGATTTTACTATAATTTTGTATAAAATTGCTTTAGATGTACAGGAACAATATTTTTCAGCCATTTGAGATACGGGAGTTGGTAACGGATGAATGTCCGATGGAGGCGCACTTACATAATTTCTTTGAGTTGGTATTTATCGTGGAGGGGAGGGGCATTCAGCGGGTGAATGAGAACCAGTTTAAGTATGGCCCGGGGCATTTGTTCCTGTTGACGCCGGCGGACAGTCATTCCTTCACCGTGGAGGAAACGACGAAATTTTTCTTTCTGCGTTTCACGGATATTTATATTAAGGAGTTAACCGACCGCAAGGCGTGGATACAGCAGATGGAGTTCATCCTGCATCATGCGGGGCATGCGCCTGGTTGTATTTTGCATTTATCGTCGGACAAGCCGCTGGTGCAGCATTTAGTGGAGGCGTTGCAGCGGGAGCATAATGGGGAGTCGCTGTACAAGCAGGAGATTATTTGTCAGCTCGTGAATACATTGATTTCGATAGTAGCAAGGAACATTGCGCTGCGCTTACCGGCCAGCCTGCCGCAGCAGGCGGATCGCACTTTCCAGGATATTGTGCATTATATACAATCCAACATTTACGAGCCGGAGAAGCTGAAGGCCGAGAAGATGGCGGACCAGGTGGGCGTGTCAGTGAATTACC
The DNA here is from genome assembly GCA_001870995.2 of Chitinophaga sp. CB10. Lineage (GTDB taxonomy): Bacteria > Bacteroidota > Bacteroidia > Chitinophagales > Chitinophagaceae > Chitinophaga. The sequence goes on along the minus strand of MLAV02000019.1, from coordinate 28,055 downwards.
TGGGGCGTTATTTCAAGAAGCATGCGGGTAAGAGCATGCAGGATTATATTATGCAGTACAAGCTGAAGCTGGTGGAAACGCGGTTGTTGCACAGCAGCATGCGAATAAATGAAATTGCCTGGGAGTTGAACTTCGCGGATGAGAGTCATTTAACCCGTTTGTTTAAGAAGCATAATGGTGTAAATCCATCTGCGTTTCGCAAGCAGAAGGTGAAGGTGGAGTTTTCAAATTGCTAAGATTTTTAACTTTGAGCATAGCGTGATCAATTTGATAATAGTATTATCAGTAAAGGGTTTCAGCTGGTTGATTGTTGAAAAAAATATTTTGTAGATTCATTAGGAGTGCTAAATTTGTTAGTACATTGTTTACAACAAAATTTATACTCCATGTTTAGTTTTTTGAAAAGGTTTTTTAGGAGGCCGGCGGAGCCGGTGGTGGAGGATGACTTATTAGGTAATCCAGCCCCGTATCGACCAATTATTTCCGGTAAGCAACTGGAATATTTTAAGGCGCAGTTGCGTAGTTTTAAACCCTTTGATGAAAAAAGGCTGAAAGAGATACAGGAAGCGAAAGAGTTTTTTAATGCTATTCGCAAGTAGCATTCTCCTGCCTGTTTAGTATAACTGTCTGCAGCAGTTATTCCCTGCTTTACCCATTCCCTTCTTGATGTTGGCAATTTTGTTAATCCACTGTAAAACCTTCCGTATGCAGGTTAGCCAATTATCATTAGTAAAGCTGGAAGATAAAAGTCAGCTCAGACCTTTCGATTGCGGAGATGATACGCTTAATTCTTTTCTGGCAGAAAAGGCTTTATTATATCATACCTCCCATCTTGCCACCACGTATATATGCCAAAGTGAGCAGCAGATCATCGCTTACTTCAGCATCTTTTGTGATAATCTCAAGTTGAAGCCGGAAGATTTTCCCTCCCGTTCAGCCTACAAGAAATTTTTTTCCGGGATGCTGACCCATTCCAAACGTCACCTGAAGGAACTGCCGGCTATTAAAATAGGCAGGCTGGCGGTAGCTAAAAGCTGGCAAACCGGTGGTATGGGCCGGCGAATTGTAGATTACGTAATTGGAATGGCCATTGAACAAAATGCTCTTTGCGCGTGTAAGCTGGTCACAGTGGATGCGTATAGGGAGTCAATCCGGTTTTATGAAAAGCTGGGTTTCAAATTCGTTACGGAATTGGATGTGCAGGAGCGTACGCGTATGATGTGCCTTGACCTGGCGCCGGATAAGTAGAAGATCTTAAAGGAGAGGAGATTAGATATGTGGTGAACGTAATTTATCCTTTCAGCAATGTGGAATGCACACCGCTGAAAGGATTTGAAGCAAAAGAATTTGATTTGCCGGTTTATTGCTGGCTATCCCGGAGTTGGTGAATCCAGCTGCCGGATGGCTCTAATTTGCCATTGAATGGAAGAGACTCCCGTGTTGTATCGGCGATCAGCGGCAGATGGCTTTGTGAAATTTGTTTGCTTGCTATTCGGAGCAGGTGTACCCGGCTTGCCATATGCCTATAAACTGCCGTTGGATGGGCCAAAGCCCGCCGGTATTTACTACCATCAAAGCGAAACTTAGGGTCGCTTTGTTCAAGAGCGTTTAGTTCTGACCAATCAGAACTGGGTGGCTAAGTCCTGGGCGCTCGGTTCGGGACCACTCTGCCCTGGGGCGGTCAGCTGTGGGTCGGTCAGCCGCTTCGCTCTGGGTAAATCAGCCAGGCTGCACAGCCTCAACTGCTCAGTTTTGACTGCTCTGCCGTGGCGCGCTCAGTTCAGGACCGCTCTGTTGGGGACCACTCAACCGTGGGTCGGTTAGGTGTGGGTCGGTCAGCCGCTTCGCTCGGTGCGGGACTACTCAACCCTGGGTCGGTTAGCTGTAGGTCGCTCAGCCGGACCGCTCGGTTCTTGACTACTCGACCCTGGGTCGATTAGCTGTAGGTCGGTTAGCCGCTTCCATCGGTGCGGGACTACTCAACTCTGGGTCAGTTAGTTGTAGACCGCTCAGCCGGACCGCTCAGTTCGGGACCACCCAGTTCCGGGCCGGTTAGATTTGGGTCGCTCAACCCAGACAGCTCAATCCAGACCGCTCGGCCGGACTGCTCAGTTCGGGACCGCCCAGACCTGGGCTGAGCGGTCGCTTGGGTCGATCAGTCCAGGCCACTCAGCATAGACCACTCAGTCCAGACAAGCTCAGTCCTGGCCGCTCCATCCAGGCCGCTCAGCCTTGAGCCACCTTTTGCGCTCCTCTGCCCAAAAATATCCCGCTATCCCTTAGGAACGCGGCAAGCCATACCAGCGCCAGCGGCAGCAGCGCATGGAACTCCATGCCCCTGGATAACTCCACGGCCAACGCGCCGGCAAAGTAACAGCTGAGCAGGATAAAACCCAGTTTGTAGGTCTGTGGAATTACAAAGAGCGCAGCAAATGCGATCTCCATGATTCCCAGCAGGGTTACGTATTTTCCCACGCCAATGGCGGACATCATTTTCACGATGTCGTCGCTGGCGGTTAGTTTCATAATACCGCTAAGCGCAGCCATACCGGCCGCCAGGATGATGAAAATAACAGTGATAATCTTCTTCAGTTTCATAGATAAGCTAAGTTTTAAACCAGCGCAAAACTAGGTACATTTGCTTCTGAAGTATTAGTAGTATGCTGAAGGTTAGTACTAACCTTTAGGTTAGTGGTTAGGAGTATGGAATGGAAGGAAATGCGGGGAAATATGGTATAATTTTGCAAAAAAGATCAGCGACGGTTTTGTCGCCCAGGAGAAACAGATTATAAGGAGAAACAGATTATCATATGAGTACACTAACACTGCCAGCCCACAATGCCACCAGCTGCAACGCCGCGCTCAACGCCGTGGGCGACGCGCTGTACGTCATCGGGGGGAAATGGAAGATGCGCATCATCATCGCACTGAAGCACGGTAGCAAACGGTTTAATGAATTGCAACGCACTGTAACCGGTATTTCAGCCAGGGTATTGTCCAACGAATTAAAGGACCTGGAAATCAATGGATTTGTAAAAAGGGTAGTAGACTCCGACGCCACCCCGGTGGTGGTTACTTATGAGCTGATGCCCTATGCAGATACGCTTACCGAAGTGATCAACGCGCTGCATAACTGGGGAGTGATGCACCGGAATAAACTGATGCAGAAATTGGTGCAATAAATTCATGATGCAATAGGCTCATGGAGGAATAAGCTATTGGAGTAATAAATAATGATGCATTAGATTATGATGCAATTGGCTCATGGAGGAATAAGCTATTAGTGCAATAAAATAATAAAATATGATGCAATAGGCTCCTGGAGGAATAAACTATTAGTGCAATAAATAATAATGCATTAGCTGCGTGATGCAATAAATTATTAGTGCAATAAATAATAATGCATTAGCTGCATGATGCAATAAATTATTAGTGCAACTAACTAGCGATACCATTAACTATTACTGCAATAAACCGAAACTGCAATAAACTATCGCTGCATTAAACTAATACGGAGGAATGAACCGCATCAAGCTGCCGTTCCGGACCCTTGCTGCCGCCCCCGCAGTGTTACTTTCTCCCCCAACCAACAAACCCCATACCCCAGGGTAACGCCCAGTACATAGCATACCATATCGCTCCACCGGAACCCATAACCCAGCACCAGCCCGAACGGGAAGGTATGACGCAGCCGTTCCAGCCAGGGAACCGTTATCAACTGCTGTAACTCAATGCCTACGCAAAACAGCAGGCCCCACAATACTACCATCCATAACCGCCATCGTGGAAATAGAAACCGCAAACCAAATACAATAAACGTGGCATAGAGGATATCGCCACCGTACACACGCAGCAGCCGGGGAAATACACATTCCGGGTCACGGGTGGCCAATCCCAGCCACATCGTCAGCGGAATGAGGGTCGCATAAAGTACTCTTAGCGTAGTGTTGCGGGACATAGTGTACCAAATGTACAGCTAATCTTCTCCACTGACGTAGTAATGTAGTACTCGATAAATATGATACCAGTACTGATTCTGATACTTTTGCGGCGAAGCTTCTTTCTTATTACTCACTGTAAAAATTCCCTTATGAAAGCAAATCTATTCAGTTTGTTTTGCCTGCTTTGCTGCCTGCTCACCGCCAGCGCCCAAACGCCTTTCAGGGTGGTAGGCTATATGCCTTCCTGGGCAGGAAGCGTAAGCGCCGTGCAATACAGTAAATTAACCCATATCAATTATGCGTTCCTGTTACCCACTGCAACGGGTGGACTGCAGCCCATTGAAAATCCTTCCAAGTTGCAAAGCCTTGTTTCCACCGCGCATGCTAATAATGTAAAAGTGCTGATCTCCGTGGGTGGTTGGAATAACGGGAACGACAGCGCCTTCGAAACGCTCGCTGCCAATGCCACCTATCGCACAAACTTCGTGAACAACATGGTCAATTTCGCGAACCAGTACAACCTGGACGGGGTGGACATCGACTGGGAATACCCCGATGCCGGCGCTTCCGCGAACAACTACATCTCGCTGATGACACAGCTCAGCACCGCCATGCACAACCAGGGCAAGCTGCTTACCGGGGCGATTGTAGGTACCGGCGGGTCCAGTATTCTTAGCAGCGCCTTCGCGCTGGTGGACTTCTATACCCTGATGGCCTACGACTACAATGATTTCGATCACTCTACCTATAACTACGCCACACAATCAGTGAACTACTGGCTGGGCCGGGGCCTGCCGGCTTCCAAACTGGTGCTGGGCGTGCCGTTTTATGGCCGCCCCACCTGGGAGTCCTACGCCCAGCTGCTGGCACGTGGCGCCAGCCCCAATGCGGACGTATTCGGGAATGTTGGCTACAATGGCATCCCCACCATCAAAGCAAAAACCAACCTGGCATTTGACCAGGGCAGCGGTATCATGATCTGGGAGCTGTCCCAGGACGCCACCGGGGCCAATTCCCTCCTGTCCGCCATTCACGAAGTTGTGGTAGCCCGCAGCGGCGGCGGCAGCAACCCAGCGCCCATCGGGAAGGTGATCACCCTTCGCGGCAACAACAACCTGTACGTCAGCGGGGAAAACGGCGCCACCGCCATGACCTGCAACCGCGCTTCCTATGGCAGCTGGGAGCAGTTTTCCGTACTGGACGCCGGCAATGGCAAAATTGCACTGCGTTCCATGGCCAAATATGTATCGTCCGAAAACGGTACCCAGCCCATGAATGCCAACCGTGCCACGGCGCAGGACTGGGAAAAGTTTACCTGGGTATCCAACAGCAACGGCACCATCTCCCTGAGAGCCAGCAATAATTTATATGTCAGCTCCGAAAACGGGGCCGCCCCTATGAATGCCAACCGCGCCACCATCGGCGGCTGGGAATCTTTTAACTATACGGTGGTAGGCAATGTGGTAGGCTCCGTGATCGCGCAGACCACCGGCACAACGGAAAAGACTTCCGCGGTGACGCTGGCAGAGATGTCCACCGCGCCTTCTTCCACATCGGCCGGTAAAGGCGCTACCGCCTTCAACGTGTACCCTAACCCGGTATCCGCCGGCGGTAACATCTTCGTGAAGTTACCGGAGTATAATAGTAAGTCGCCCGTAAAAGCGGTACTCCTCAGCGCCGGCCGCCAGGCCCTGGTGCAACAACAGGAAACCAGCGGCAGTTTTACAGTGAAAGTAGCCAATGTGCCTGCCGGCACCTACTTCCTGGAAGTAAGCCATAACGGTAAAGTGTACACGCAAAAGATAATAGTACAGTAGCCTTTCTTAGATCTCAGCAGGCGCAGGCCCTCCCATAGCGGAGGGCTTGTGCATTTTGGCATACTGCATAGGGCGGCTAACCATTTAACTTTTCCACGTTCCCCGCGGAGTTATTCTTTCTCCCCAAAAAAACAAAAGCTGTTTTTCACCTTTTTTTAGCGGGTATCTACTGGCAGGCGCTTGCGCCGCTTGCATTAGCTTGCCGGAAATTACCTGACACATGAAATTATCCCATGCCGTACTCACTGGCATCTTCTGCTTTGCCACAGGCGCAGGAGGTACCTATTTCCTCATGAAAGAAGATATTAAGCGCCATTACCAGCCGGACGGTCCGGCCCTGAGCGATGTTAGCGGCGTGGACCTGACGCCCGCGCAGGCAGCCGCGTACGTCCGCAACTACGGCCGGCGCGTACAGTATATTGCCGGCTACCAGGATTCTGCCAGGTCGTGGGTGAAGCGCGACTCCCTGCATGACACCCGCTGCGTATGGTTTCCGAAAGGGGAAATTTCCCAGCTGGATTCGATCATGCGGAGTAATGATACCCTGAGCGGGCTGCGGATTTACTTAGCCGCCTATGATTTTAATTATCATGAACAAACTGCTGCCGGCAAGTATGAAAAAATACCGCCGATGGCTTACTGGAACCGGACTACCCTGATCATGGTGCCCACGTACGACGGGGTGAATAAGCAGGGGGATAGTATCCACATCGATTTCATTACCAGGGAACCGCGTGGGAAGCTGCTGGCAGGTAAAGCCTTCCTGCGGGATGCCTCCCCGGAAAATAAAGGAGAGCTTTGCCCTCCTGGCGACTGCCCGGAAAAAGGCGCGCTGCTCATGGAAGAATAAACTCATCACATGCTGTTAACCGTTAATACTGCTGTTGAGCTAACCTGCTTCCTGGTGGCGGGGATTTGTCTGCATCGCGACGAATCCGCCGCCTGGAAGCGCATGATCCCTTACCTCGGCCTCGTTTGCCTGACGGAAATGGCCGGCATCTACCTCCGCAGGCAGCTGCACGTCAGTAACACCTGGTTGTACAATCTGTATCAATACGTGGAAATGACGGTCATCTGGTCCTTCCTGTATTATCATTTAAAGCCTTACCTCAAAACCGGGAAGTGGTATTACCTGATCCTGGCGGCGCTGTTACTGGTATTTGTAACGGAAACGTATATACGGGGATGGTATGTGTTCGCCAATATCTCCGCCTCCGTAATGTCCGTGGTGTTTATCGTGGCCTGCCTGTACTACTTCCTGCTGGTGATCAGGGATGATCATTACGTGGAGCTCCGCGTGCATGCCCCCTTCTGGTGGATAAGTGGTACGCTGCTGTATTATTTCGGCAGTACGGCCTCCAATATTTTCTTTGATTACCTGGTGTCGGATGCAGTCATGAATTTGCCCTTTCCGCTCCGCTACATTGTTTTCAATATTCTGAATGTATTGTTATATTGTTGTTGGTCATACTCATTTCTATGCAGATATCGTCAAAGGAATTCCTCTTCCTCTTCAGTCTGATCACCCTGATTTTTTTAATCGCGCCGTTGTTCCTGATATATTATTTCTCCCTGTATAACAAGCGAAAGAAAAAACACATGGAAGAAAAAGAGGAGCTGAAAAAAGCCTTTGAACATGAGTTGCTGAAATCGCAAATGGAGGTAAGGGAACAAACGCTGAAGACCATCGCGCTGGACCTACATGATAATATTGGGCAGCTGCTCGGTCTTACGATTATGACGTTAAGCGCTATCAACCCGGACGACGGCCAGCGTGCCATGGAAAAGATCGATGCCGCTACGGAATTTGCGAAAAGGTCCGTCAAAGAGGTGAGGGCCCTGGCCCGCCTCCTGCATGGGGAAGAGCAGCTGAGCCGGGGTTTGGTGGCCGCCATTGCCACAGAGCTGGAATGGATGGCGAAGGCCCGGCAATACCAGGTAATCTACGATCATAACGTCCCGGAAATCCCGGCCAGCAGGGATAAGGAAACTATGGTGTACCGGCTGTTCCAGGAATCCCTGCATAATATTTTCCGCCATGCCCGGGCAAAGGAAATCCGGATTAACCTGGATTACCGGCAGCAGCGGCTCCGCCTTGCCATTGCGGATGACGGGGTCGGGTTTAATGTACCGGAAGTGCTGAAGATGCAGAAGGGCATGGGGTTGCATAACCTGCATAAACGAGCGGGTATGATCGGCGGAGAAGCGGTGATACATTCGGCCCCGGGCGCGGGCACGGAAGTCGCTATCACTATTCCTTACGGGTGAATGGCGATCCTTATTTTCCCTATGCGGAGGAGCGCCGGTAACCCTGCTAAGTTCCATTGCTGGCAGATGATTCCCCTGAACCCAGGAGCTATATCAATTCCATACATATGAATAAAAATCCCGCTAACCCAATCCCTATCGCCATCATAGATGATCATACCCTGTTCCGCCAGGGCCTCATCAGTCTACTCTCAGAGTACCCGGAAATAGACATCGTTTTTGAAGCGGCAGACGGCCTTGAAATGCAGCAGCGCTTCGCCACTGCGCGGGTTATCCCCGAAGTTATCCTGATGGATATAACCATGCCCGTTATGGACGGATTTGCCGCTACGGCCTGGGTGCGGCAGCAGTACCCGGATATACACGTCCTCGCCCTTTCCATGCGGGAGGATGACAAGGCGATCATCCGCATGCTGCGCAGCGGCGCGGGCGGGTACCTGCTGAAAGAATCCAAAGCCCTGGAACTGCTGAACGCTATTAAGACCATCCGGGAACATGGGCATTTTCTGAACGACCTGGTTACCCTGCGGCTCCTGCGCAACCTGCAAAGCAACAGCAACAGCGCCGGCGGCACGGAACTGGAACTGAGCAACAATGAGCTGAAATTCCTGCAATTATGCTGCTCCGAGCTTACCTACAAGGAAATTGCGGACCAGATGAACCTGAGTCCACACACGATCGATAACTACCGCCAGGAAATTTTTCAGCGGTTCCATATAAAATCACGGACAGGATTAGTTTTATTTGCGCTGCGGAATGAATTAATTTCGCTCTGACCTATATTTAGTGTACTATAAAAACTAATTGCACGTATGAAGAAACTGCCCGAAATCTTCCCGCAGTTGACTACGGACCGTTTGCTTTTGGAACCGATCACTATGGACATGCTGGAAGACATCTACTTTCTTTTCACCGACCCGCATGTGGTAAGGTTTTACCATGTAATACCTTTTTCCACCATGGGCAAGGCCATGGAGCTGATCCGGCATTACCACAAGGCCTTTAAGGAAAAAGAAGGTGTACGTTGGGCAATGATCCTCAAAGGTAGCCGACAGGTGATCGGCACCATAGGGCTGCATCATTTCAACAGCAGCAACAGGGCTACCTTCAGCTTTGATATTTCCAGCAACTGGTGGAAAAAAGGGTTTATGACAGAGGCGATGCATGCCGTGTTGCGCTACGCTTACCAGGAACTGGAGCTGCATCGCATACAGGCGGAGGTCGTGAACCTCAAAGCTGACGTGACCGCTATACTGGACCTGTTCGGCTTTGTAAAGGAGGGGCTGCTGCGCGACTGGCAGCGCCAGAACGACGTGTACGAGGATATGCACGTGTATGCCTTGCTGCGGCATGAGTATGGCCGCGGCGCCTGACCTTGAAATTACCTGAAACGTTCCGCAGAGGCCGCCGGCGGCAAAGTTTCCCTGCATGATGGTTTGTTTTTTGTTGGCATATATATGTACTAAAAAGTCAAATTATGAAAACTGCCACTACAAGGAAGAAGCCGGTAGCCAAACGGAGAAAGGCCACTACCAAGTCCGACAGCTATAACAGGTTCAAGGAGTATGAAGGCCGGCAATACACCGGCGTACAGGTAGGCAGAGGCCACCATTGGCATTACGATCAGGGGGATTGGAAGGAAACGAAGATTACGCCCGATTTATGGGAAATTTCCTACAAAGTGATGAAGCGGCGCACGGGCAAGGCGCCGGAAGGCTCAGGGGTGCCGGTAGGCACTGCTTATCACTGGTATATACTGGCGCACCAAAGTGCAGTAAAGGAAAATGCCAACGATTATATGACGACTATGACCGGGCTTAAATTCAAGATCGCGCATAAGCGGGCGGATAAGCCCAAGTGGAGTACCTCCGGCGCTACGCAGCGCAAACACCTGATCGCATTTTTGAAGCAGTTCATCGCACAGCTGGAATCGAATGTGATACCGCTGCAGTTTGAGGTGAAAGGCGTGCAGTACAAGGGGGAGGCCATACCCATTGCCGATACCTGCAGTAAGGGAGTGTGTTACCAGGCGGAGGTGATGCTGAATGATGAGAGCCTGGGTATCATTCGCTGCGCGAAAAGCGGCTGGAAGATGGATTTGGTGAAGGATCAGCAGCTGATTGATGCGATTGGGAACGAGATTATGTTGTGGTTTGAATAGCGGGGGTTTTTTCTCGCAAAGCGGGGAAGGATTTTAAGCTCGCAAAGGTTTGTGTTTTGTTTTTATCCGACGGGGTTTTTTTCTCGCAAAGCGGGGAAGGATTTTAAGCTCGCAAAGGTTTGTGTTTTGTTTTTATCCAACGGTTTTTTTCTCGCAAAGGAGGGAAGGATTTTAGGTCCGCAAAGGTTTGTGTTTTGTTTTATAATTCAGCTTTTTTCCCGCAAAGCAGCATTCAGCAACATTTCCCTTATGCCGCTTTGCGGGAAAAAATCAATATCCTTCCTAAAAAGTTTTACGGTAATTTATCCAGCATCACAATCCCGTGTTTGAGAGCGTAGGTTACCAGGCCTACTCTGGTTTTCACCTGCAGTTTTGCAAAGAGGTTGTCGCGGTAGCCGTCGATGGTACGGGCGCTGAGGCACATCTGGTCGGCTATTTCCTTATAGGTCAGTTCCGTGCAAACGAGTTTGAGGAAGGTGATTTCTTTTTCCGTGAGGTTGGTGGCGAAGCGCGTGGTGTTGCCTTCTTCCTCGGCTTCGTTGATGGAGTGAATCAGTTTGCCGGTCACCATTTCGGAATAGTAGAAGCCTTTGTTGATTACGGAGTTCATGGCTTCGCGGAGTTCGGACGGCTCGCTGTCTTTCAGGATGTAGCCTTTGGCGCCGGCTTTGAACATGCGGACGATGGATTGCTCGTTGTCGTACATGGATAATGCCAGGACTTTCACCGCAGGATAATTCTTCTTCAGCCAGAGGCAGGTTTCATAACCATCCATTTCCGGCATATTGATGTCGAGCAGGATGATATCCGGCAGGTTGTCCGCCGTAAGGCGGCTGATAAGTTCCTTGCCGTTGTTGGCTTCAAACAGGAGATTATAGTCGTCGAAACTGGCGATAAGGGTACCGAGGCCTTTACGGAAAAGGGCGTGGTCATCCACCAGTACTATGCTGATCTTTTTATTCATATCAGTTGTTGTGGAAGCAGGTAGGGCAGGTTCACTTTTACGACGGTGCCGCTGGGCAGGTTGTCTGTAATGTGGAGTGCCGCGCCGATAAGATTGCTTCGTTTATACATGCTGCGCAGCCCTATACCGCTGGTTTCCTGTTGTTGCAGCCGGGAGGTGATGCCTTTCCCGTTATCTGCTATTTCCATGAGGCACTGATCGGGGCGATAATCCAGCAGGATACGGATGGAGGTGGCTTGCGCGTGCTTGATAATGTTGTTTAAAACTTCCTGAAATATACGAAATAGTATCAATTCTTTGTTGGCTTCCACGCGAACGGGATTGCCTTCTATCTGGAAATCGATTTCATAGGCGCCCGTACGGCGGAGGATTTCCACTTCCTGTGCGATGCCGGCGCAGAGGCCTTTTTCGGTGATGAGGTCCGTATCGAGGCTGCGGCTAAGGTTGCGCAGGTCGTGAATGGCTTTGGTAAGCAGTTTCTTTGAGTCGGTAATTTTTTCGTGCAGGTCGTTGGTATTGGCAGCATCCATGGTGCTCACGTGAAGTTTGACGAGGCTGAGTACCTGACCGATGTTGTCATGTATTTCCTGCGAGATGTTCTTTTGTGTTTGTTCCTTGATTTCCAGCTGCGCCCGGAGTAGTTCCTGGTCGTAGGTGGATTTTAATTGTTGTTTTTCCTGTTGGTGGGCGGCTTTGCGTCGCAGGTATATCATCCAGAAGGCGATGATAAAGCTGATCAGCAGGAGGAACAACAGGGTGGCCATTACAATGCTTAAGATGATGTCATTTTCCATTTTCACGATAATGAGCTATGTTGGCAGTTTGTGTACGATAATCCTTCCATATTCCGATGGTAAAGAGGCCATACATAGTGATGTTAAAAATACTCTGTATCACCCAGAGCCGGGTCATCAGTGAGTCCGGGTGAATTTTGATATACTGCCATAATGAAAATACCAGCATAGTGCAGGGCGCGTACAACAGGATCCCGGTGAGGTACCAGAAGAAGGGCTGGGAGGGAGATATCCCGTCCGTTACTTCGTACTGATCGAGGATGATGAGCAGTATCCACCCGGTGTACACCAGGTTGTTGACGGATACGGCTTCGCTGATGAATCGGGCCGACAAACCATTCCAGCCTACTATGCCAATATTGAAGAGCGTTACTAAACACGTTGTGATAATAAATAACCGTTGCCGGTGTTTATGTATGATTTTAGGGTATAAGAGCCTGCCTATAAGTGCAATTTCTGCTAAAGTGTACAGATTGTATGTTGTATTCAGCATGGGTCCTTTAAGGATGAAAGCTCTCATAAGCTGAGGGATAGTAGCAAGTGCTACTATCCCCAGTATAATTCTGGTATCTGCCGACGTGTACCTGAAGCAGTAGATACCCGTTATAAGCGGGCATACTACGATCCAGATCGAGATTTCGCTCAAGACTTCCTGTAGATGCATAAGGCCATTGGTATAGTACGCTAATGGGGATGTATTTACGCAAAATACTGAAGTTCCGGCGAAAATCTGCTGTCACCGTCAGGAAGCATTTTGAATCTGGGTTACATTGGTTGCCGGCGGGTGTTCCACTCCCACATAAGGAGGATCGCCGGCGGCTATGGCAGATTTGAGCAGCGCGCTGCCCTCTTTCATGCCGGTAGCTTCCAGGATAACGCCATTTTCCAATGCGGCATTCATGTCTTTAAGTACGGGAGGCTTACAGGGGATGACCATTACCGTAGGGTCACCTTTTTTGAAAGTCTCGCTGGCTTCGGGGTGCGCGCCTGCCACCACCATAAAGCATTCAGCGCCACTGTCGAGCAGGGCGGTCAGTTCAGCCCTGCTAAACAGGAATCCGTTGTCATTGCTCAGGAAATAGTTGGTTACTGCCTCGTCGTGCAGGATGCCGGTGGCTATCCGCAGCCCAAGTTCCATTTTACGGTAGTAGCTTTTGCGAGCTTCCATAATCCGGCGGGCCTCTTCGAGGTTGATTTCCTTACCAGATGCGAATTGTTGTTCCATCATTTGAAGTTTTAGGGATTAAATCATCAAATTGTATAAAATCGTTTTTATAATGCATTCCGAAAAAGGGAGGCGCCGCCGGTAGGACAGCAGCACCGCCCGAATCTTTGGGGAACGATACACTGCGCTAATAAGATAGCGCCGGATAAGGACAATATTGATCAGACCCAGTGAAAGCGGGCGCCGTTGCTTCCGAATCAGAAACAGCAGTCGCCTGTAAATTGTTGTAAGGAACGACGAACGAATTGTAGTCCGGGAAAACAGACCGCGGATGATGTAAGTATATCAGCAGATGCACGGATACAAGTAACAGTAAAACCAGCATAAATTTCATCTCTGAGTGTTTTGGTAACAGTAGCTTCGGTTAAGAATCAAAAGTAAATATCACAAGGGGAGGCGGCAATGGGAAAAACAACCGGAGGGGTACCGTGTTTTCACGGTATTTAACGGGAACGGCTATATGTTTTTACAGGTAAGGTATTGTAAATGAGTGGAATGGGCTGGGAAGTTTTCTTGTGGGGGAGCGGCGGGGCAAATACTTTACGGGTAAGCCGGGAGAGCAACGGCACTTAAAGGGAAATGAAAAAAAGCTGTTTCTTCAGGGAAATTACATGGGCAGCCGTTAATGGCGCTTCCTTGCCAATATACGGCAGCCTCCCTGCGAAAATTGCCGCAGGACTTTTCCATATTCCCCGCAGCCATTTCTTTCTCCCCCCACCCAAAAAATAATTTCCCCGCTTATAAATGTAATATTGACAATTATATATTTAAATCCTATTTTAGAGCTTTCCCGTTTAACACGTTATTTACCTATTCCACTAATGTTATGAAAGATGTTGTTTTAAAAGTCTTTTTTACAATTATTGTATTTTATATAGCGCCACTTACCAGCACGGCAGGTACGCCACCCGGCCACCCTGACTCGGTGTACCTGTTCTCCTACGGCACCGCTAAAAACGGCCACCATAACGGGTTGCACTTCGCCTGGAGCAAGGATAAACAGCACTGGACGCCCATCGGCAACGAATTCAGCTACCTCCGCAGCGACTATGGCCGCTGGGGCAGCGAAAAACGGATGCTCCACCCGTTCCTCTTCACGGACCAGCAAGGGCAGTGGCACCTCGTATGGGCCCTCAACGAAAGGGAGCCCGCCTTCGGCCACGCGGCCTCGGCGGACCTTGCCAACTGGGGCAGGCAAAGCTACCCGGCTCTTACCAAAGGAAAGAATTTCTGTAACCCTGTGGTGACGTACAACAGCGCCGCCAACCTGTACCAAATCACCTATCACGACAGTACGCAGCAATATTTTCAAATTGCCACTACTAACTTTAAAGACTATACGACGCCGAAAGAAGTGGCCGCCGTTCCCAACCCCAGCATAACGCTGGAACTGCCAACCGGCAAAGGTTACGGACAACTGCATTACGTGCCCTGGCGCGTGGTGGAACAGCTGGAACGGACATACGAAATTGAACAATACAGTCGCCTGCAGGATGCGGAAAGCACCGCCAACGACGCTACCCGATTCGCCAGGCTGAAACCCCTGCAGGTCGCCATCAAAGCGCAACCGCAGCAGGCAAAGCCCATCAGCGATATGCTCATGGGCGTGTTCTTCGAAGATATCAACTACGCCGCCGACGGTGGACTGTACGCGGAACTGATCCAAAACCGCGACTTCGAATACACCCCGGCCGATAAAGACTACAGCGATCGCTCCTGGAACAGCACGCATTCCTGGACCGCCAGCGGCCTGGAACTGCGCATCGACAGCGCCGGCGCCATCCACGAAAACAATAAGCACTACGCAGTTATCACAGTCGCCCAACCCGGCGGCAGCCTGCAAAACAGCGGTTTCGACGGCATTAACGTGCCCGCCGGCAGCAAATTCAACTTTTCCATGTTCGCAAAACCCATCGGCAGCAAACAGGCCGCTTATTCGGTGAGCCTCGTATCCGCGAACGGTAAAACGCTTGCCAGCGCCACCCTGCGCTATAACGGCAACGCATGGACGAAAAAACAAACCCAACTCACCGCCACCAGCGGCGACGCCAACGCCCGCCTGGAAATAAAACCGCTCGCCGCCGGCGCCAGCGCAATAGACATGGTTTCCCTCTTTCCGCAAAATACATTCAGGAACCGGCCCAACGGCCTCCGGGCGGACCTCGCCGCCAGCATCGCCGCCCTGCATCCCCGCTTCGTCCGCTTCCCGGGCGGCTGCGTGGCGCATGGCGATGGCCTGGGCAACATCTACCGCTGGAAAAATACCATCGGACCGCTGGAAGCGCGTAAGCCACAGCGCAACCTCTGGGGGTATCACCAGTCGGCCGGACTCGGCTACTTCGAATACTTCCAGTTCTGCGAGGACATTGGCGCAGCGCCGCTGCCGGTGATCGCCGCCGGCGTGTCCTGCCAGAACTCCGGCACTGGCGGCGGAGGCCAGCAGGGAGGCATTCCCATGGCCGATATGCCCGCCTATATCCAGGATATACTGGACCTGATCGAATATGCCAACGGCAGCGCCAGCACCACCTGGGGTAAAAAACGCGCCGCCGCCGGCCACCCCGCGCCGTTTAACCTGCAATACATCGGCATTGGCAACGAGGACCTGATATCGGACGTCTTCGAGGAACGCTATGCCATGATCATAAAAGCCGTGAAGGAAAAACATCCTGAAATTACCGTCATCGGTACAGTAGGGCCGTTTTGGAAAGGCACTGATTATGAGGAAGGCTGGAAAATTGCCGATGCGCTGCATATCGATTGCGTGGATGAACACTATTACCAGTCGCCGGGATGGTTTATCAACCACCAGGATTTCTACGACAGGTACGACCGGAACAAATCGAAAGTGTATCTCGGGGAATACGCCGCCCATGCGGCCGGCAGGGTGAATAATTTAGAATCCGCCCTGGCGGAAGCGCTTTACCTCACCAGCCTGGAACGCAACGGGGACGTAGTTTCCATGGCTTCCTACGCGCCGCTGCTGGCCAGGGAAGGGCATACGCAATGGCGGCCGGACCTCATCTATTTCAACAATACGGAAGTGAAGACTACCGTTAACTACGAAGTGCAGCAGCTCTTCGGGAAATATGCCGGCAATACCTATATACCGGCAACGGTTACACGCTCCGGCCCGCAGGATGGCGCCGGCAAACGCTTTGCCAGCTCCATTACCCGCAATAAGGCAGGAGAGGTGATCGTGAAACTGGTGAATATGCTGCCGGTGGAAGCCAGTGTGGATATGGATCTGAGCGGGATCCTTTCCAGGGAAGTAAAGGCGGAGAAGCTGGAACTTTCCGGGGACCCTGCCAGAACAGGCGCCCGCACAGTGGCCGGCAGCGCCGATATGAAAACAAATACCGGTATTAAACTTGCGCCTTATTCGTTGACAGTGATTAAATTTAAACCTTGATGAACCGGTTGCTGCGTGTACTTCAATCAGAAAGGCTGCTGATAAATCTTGCGCCTAATTTACTGCTCCTTCTCCTCGCCGTCGCGCCAACTGCGCTGCTGGCGGCCGTTTCAGACAGCGCTTACCTGTTCGTGTACTTCACCGGCAACCGCAAAAGCGATGAAGCGGTCCGTTACGCCATCAGCACTGATGGCTACCGTTTCCGTTCGCTGAACAATAATGAACCGGTCATATCGTCGGCCGCTATCAGTTCCACCGGCGGTGTGCGTGATCCGCACATCCTCCGCGGGCAGGATGGTAAAACGTTTTACATGGCGGTTACGGATATGGTGTCCGCTAACGGCTGGAACAGCAACCGGGCCATGGCACTGCTGAAATCTACGGACCTGATCAACTGGTCGTCTGCTATTATCAATATCCAGCAACGGTTTCCGGGGAATGATAGTTTGCTTCGCGTATGGGCGCCGCAAACGATTTACGATAAAAAAGCCGGCAAATACATGGTGTACTGGTCCATGAAACACGGCCAGGAGCCTGATAAAATTTATTACGCCTACGCCAACGATGATTTCACAGACCTCGCCACCGCGCCTGCACAGCTGTATTTCAGCCCGAACAACGGCGCCTGTATTGACGGGGATATCATTGAAAAAGATAACCGTTACTACCTCTTTTTCAAAACGGAAGATGGCAAACCCGGTATTCGTGTAGCCGTTTCCGATAGGGTGAACGGCGGCTATCAGCTCCGCCACGGGGAAGTGCAGCAAACGCAGCAACCCGTGGAAGGCAGCGGCGTCTTCAAACTCAATAACAACGAGGGTTACATCCTGATGTACGATATGTACACTTCGGGCAAATACCAGTTCACAAAAAGTAAAGACCTGCAGCATTTTGAGGTAGTGGACAAGGAGGTCAGCATGGATTTTCAGCCGCGGCACGGCACGGTGATGCCGATTACCGGGGCGGAATTAGCGCGGTTGATTACCAAGTATGCTACAGCAGCGGGTTTTATGGGTACCATTCATGATCCGGCTATCCGCCGGCAGAACATCACCATGGACACGGCCCGCCGTACGGTGCAGGTGATGGTAAAGCCTGGAACGGACCTGAAGCGCCTGCAGCCAGCGTTTGAACTGGCGCCCGGCGTGCGCATCACGAAGCTGGGGACGGATTTTTCAAAAGGGAAGGTCGACTATAAGGTAAGCATCCAGGGCCGCCCGGCGGAAGTATGGTCCGTGGTAGCAGTGGCCAATAACAACACCGTGCTGGATGGCTTTTATGCTGACCCGGACGTGCTGTATGCCGCCAAAACCGGCAAGTACTACATCTATCCCACGAGCGATGGATTTGCCGGCTGGTCGGGCGCCTACTTCAAATGTTTTTCCTCGCCTGACCTCGTCCGCTGGAAGGAGGAAGGTAAAGTGCTGGACCTCGGGACAGACGTAACCTGGGCCCATACCAAGGCCTGGGCGCCGTGCATCATCGAGCGTAAGGAAGGCGATGGGTATAAATATTACTATTATTACACGGCTGAGCAGAAAATCGGTTTAGCTGTTGGCGATGATCCGGCGGGGCCGTTTCACGATATCGGCCATCCCCTGATCGATAAACGCCCGCAAGGCGTAAACCGCGGCCAGGAAATAGATCCGGAGGTTTTCCATGATCCCGTAAGCGATAAATATTTCCTCTATTGGGGCAACGGGTATATGGCGGTGTCAGAGCTCTCCGCCGATATGCGTTCGCTGAAGGAGGGGACGTTTAAGGTGATCACCCCTGATGCGACGTTCCGGGAAGGCACGACTGTTTTTTACCGCAACGGAAAATATTATTTCCTCTGGTCGGAAAACGATACCCGCAGCGAAGATTACCGGGTGCGGTATGGCACGGCCGACGCGCCGGCAGGCCCTATTAAAGTGCCTGCCAATAACCTGGTGATAGCGAAGGATACGGCGGCCGGTATTTATGCCACGGGCCATAATTCCATCATACAGGTTCCCGGGAAGGACGAGTGGTACATCGTTTATCACCGGTTCAATTATCCCAGTGGCATCCGTTGGGGAAGGGCCGCGGGTTATAGCCGGGAGGTGTGCATCGACCGGTTGTATTTTAATGAAGACGGGAGCATCCGGCAGGTAACGCCCACGCATAAAGGAATTGATCCCGTGCGCTGATGCCGGCAGAGATACTTGTGCGGTTGCTATCTTTTTTACTATTTTTATCCCCGGTATGTCCGGGGAGTCCAACTATAGTGAAATTGACGTCTTGCGCCGAATTGCGGAAGGAGATGAGCAGTCTTTTACAGCACTGTATCATCGCTATTCGAATAAGGTTTATACTTACCTGCTGCGGATGACCAGGTCCCACGAAATAGCAGAGGAGCTACTCTACGATATCTTCACTAAGTTATGGACAGGGCGGGAGTTGATCACTGAAATTCAAAACATGGACTCCTTCCTGTCCAAAGTCGCCTATAATAAAGCTATCAGCTTTTTCCGTTACACGGCCAGCCAGCGCAAAATGCAGCAATATGTAGCCCGGCAGATGGAGCATGCCACGGTAGACGATGCCGCTGATAAGCTGCTGGACAGCGAAGCGCGGGAACTGTTGCAGGAAGCCATCCGCCAGTTGTCGCCCCAGCGGAAACTGGTATTCACGCTCTCCCGCGAGCAGGGGCTCACACATGAGCAAATCGCCCGGCGGCTGAACCTTTCCACGCAAACCGTGAAAAAGACGATGTCGCACGCGCTGCAATCCATCAGGGAGTTCCTGCATAAGCGTGGTATGGAAGGGGCGGCGCTGCTTTATTTTTATATGGAGTCAAAAAAATAAAAATTTTTTCCCACGTTGTAGGTGGCCATGGTAGCCGGTTCTGGCGATTTATTTTGCCTGGCTTCAAAAAAAATTTCTTCTCCCAATACCTCCCCGCTCTATTTGGCGCGTCTGTTATATATAAGCCACTTTTTCACAGATGTCTGACCAGTCGAAACGATTAACATTTTTATTCGGGAAATATGCCGCCGGAGATGCCTCTGCTGAGGAGCTGCAGGAGTTTTGGCAACTGCTCGCCACGCACGGGGAGGACGAAGGTCTGTCCGCTGAAATGCAGTCCTGGTGGGGTAAGGAGGAGTCAAAAATGGGGGATAGGGGGGAAAAGATATTGCATCGTGTACTGGCAGCGCCGCGTAATCCGCGGCGGTACTATCCTTTGCGGGCAGCCGCGGCAGCCGTCCTGCTGATAGGGTGTGCGTGCTTCTATTACCTTCATCGCCACCAGGCCGCTCCCATGCCCATGGCTAAAGTAGCCAGGGCGGCCTATAAAAATGATGTGATGCCGGGCGTTACCGGCGCCACCCTCACACTGGCGGATGGCACGGTGGTGCCGCTGGACAGCGCAGGGGCGGGGTTGTCGCTCATGCAGGGAAGTACGCAGGTTGCCGCCGTCAATGGTACGGTGGAATATAAAGGCAACGCCACTTCGGCCGCCTTGCTGTACAATACGCTCACCACCCGCAGGGGGCAGCAATACCCCGTGAAATTATCCGATGGTACGCTGGCCATCCTCGACGCAGGATCGTCTATCACCTATCCCGCGGGATTCCCGGCGGACCGCCGCGAAGTGACCGTTACCGGGCAGGTATGGTTCGACATCGCTACAGATGCATCGCGGCCATTTATCGTAAAGCATAACAACAGGCGAATAGAGGTGTTGGGCACCTCCTTTAATATAAAAGCTTATGAAGAAGAGCCAGGCCTGGAAGTAACGCTGGTATCCGGCAGCGTACGGGTAACCAACGGAACGGCGAGCCAGGTGCTCAGGCCCGGCCAGCAGGCGGTTTTATCCAATAACAGCACAGGTATCACACTGGCCGCTGCCGACGTAGCAACAGCCACCGCCTGGAAAGACGGCAACTTTGAATACAAAAGCCGCAGCCTGACTTACGTCATGCAGGACGTTGCCAGGTGGTACGATATAGAAATCGTGTACGAGGGCGCACAGCCAACCGATACTTTTACCGGTGGATTCAGCCGCTCGGTCACACTTACTGAATTACTGACTATTCTCGAAATGAGCAGGGTTCATTTCAAACTGGAAGGACGGAAATTAACGGTGTTATCCAGGTAGTATCGCCGCACAGCGACCAAAATTTTATAAGTCTAAAACCAACCAAAATTATGCAGTCATCTGCTAAGGGGACAACCTGTCCGCAAACTAAGGGCAATCGGGCGATGCAGCCATTCAAACAGCGATGGAGAACGATGGTATGGGTAGCAGTACTAACCATTGCCGCGCAGCCGTTATGGGCGCAAAACATTAGCCTGAGCGCTAAGCAACAACCGCTTTCACGGCTGCTGCCGGAGCTGAAGCGGCAAAGCGGTTACCAGTTTTTTTACAACGATGCCATGCTTGGCAAGGCGACGCCGGTATCCCTGGAAGTAAAGGAGATGCCGCTGAAAGACGTGCTGCGCATCATCTTTAAGGATCAACCGCTGACCTATGCGATCGTGGCAAAAACGGTAGTCGTAAAAGATACGGTGATTGCTTCTATGATCAATGTGGAAGGCATCGTCCGTGACGAAAGCGGTATGCCGGTAGCCGGCGTAAGCATCCAGGAGAAAGGTAAGGCGAAGGGCGCCATTTCCGGCAGCGACGGGCGTTTCGCCATCAGCGGGGTAGGGTCCAACAGCACCCTCCTGTTTTCAGGGCTCAATGTGGAAGCCCTGGAAATTAAGCTGAACGGCCATGGGGACCTGGCAACCGTTACGCTTCGCACGAAAGTAACCGCGCTCAATGAAGTGAATGTAGCGGTATCCACCGGCTACCAGACGATCTCCAAAGAGCGCAGCGCCGGCTCTTATGCCAAGCCCGACATGAAAGTGATTGCAGAACGCTCTACCAGCATGAACATCCTGCAACGCCTGGATGGCCAGATACCAGGCCTGGTGATCAACAATTCCCCCAGCGCCACTGCGGATGGCACGCCGTTTCTGATCAGGGGGCTGAACACGATCAACTCCGACAAAAATCCTCTCGTAGTGGTGGATGGTATTGCCATGGATGTAAACAAGATCACGACCGTCAACCCGCAGGACGTTGCGGATATTACCGTGCTGAAAGATGCTACTGCGGCGAGCATCTGGGGAGCCAGGGCTTCCAACGGCGTTATCGTCATTACCACAAAAAAGGGAAAGGCGGGTAAGCTCAAAGTGAGCTATGACGGGTTTGTGAATTTTCAGGGCAAGCCGCAGTACGATTATTTTCCCATGATGAACAGCAGCGAGTATATCAAGGCAGCCAAAGAAGTATTTGACCCGGTGTACATGCCATACACCCGCGCTACGACGTATGATCCGCTGAACTCCGTGTACGGCCTTTCGCCGGACCGGCAGATATTGTATGACATCAGTCGCGGCGTACTTACACAGGAGCAGGGCAATGCCAAACTGGACAGTCTTTCCCGCATCGGCAACCTGGCATCCATCGGCGACCTGTACCGCCCGGCCAGGCTGATGAACCATACTATTTCCGTAAGCGGCGGTTCGGAGAAACATACTTTCTATAACTCTTTCGCCTATACGGATAACCAGTCGTACCTGCCCGGCAGCAGCGATAAGACGTTTAAGCTGAATACCCGCCAGGATTTTAACTTCAACCGGTGGCTGAAAGTATTCATCAGCGCGGACCTCACGAATAATAACACCAATGATAACCGCGCCATCGTGGCGGATAACCGGTTTATCCCTTACCAGCTTTTCAGGGATGGCAGCGGCCGCCCGATCGACATGCCGTTTATGGGCTACCTCAGTGAGCGCCAGCGGCCGGATATTGAGAATGCCGGGAAGATCAATATGAATTACAATCCCATAGAGAACGCGAACACCGGCTATACGAAAGCCGCTACTTTCAATGGCCGTTTTAATACGGGGCTTACCGTGCAGCTGTATAAGGGCCTGCGTTTCGAGGGGATGTACGGGTATGTGAAGGAATCAGGCAGGCGTCGTTTATACGTTGACGTTAGTAACTACCAGCAGCGGTACAACATCCTGAACTTCGCCGTAGTAGGCAGCAATGGCGTGGTGAATTACAACATGCCAACCAAGGGCGGGAAGTACACCGTGTACAACACCTCCCTGGATAATTGGGTGGTGAGAAACCAACTGTATTATGATAAAAACTGGCAGGGCGGAAAACATCAGCTGACGGCCCTTGCCGGCGCTGAAGCCCAGCAGCAACGGACCGTGCAGAACAGAAGTACCGTGTACGGGTATGACGTGGATTTACAGACCTTCCCGTTACTGGATTATAAATCCCTTACTACCACCGGCGTGATGTATCCGATATTGCCGAACCAGATCGACAAGGTGAGCTCCAAGCTTTCTGCCGGCGATTCGGAAACGGGCGCTTATTTCGGGGAGTCGGAGTCCGTGCCGTTATCCCGCTTTACTTCCTATTATGGGAACGTGGCGTATATGTTTAACCGTAAGTACAACCTGAATGCCAGCTGGCGTAACGACCAGAGTAACCTCTTTGGCCTCAACAGGGCCGCGCAACGCAAGCCGGTATGGAGTGTTGGTGGAAAATGGAATGTCGGGAACGAACCTTTCCTTCAGCCGGCCACGTGGATGGAGGCATTGAGCATCCGCGCCACTTATGGGCTGACGGGCATTTCCCCCAGACCCGGCTCTGCATCTTCCTATGATATTTTTAACCCTTCCATTGTAAGATATGTACCGGGAGGCCAGGCGCTGGCGATTGCCACGCTGAGTAACCCGGACCTGACCTGGGAAAGTACCAAAACCTATAACCTGGGTATTGACTTTACCGTGCTGCACGGAAGGCTGAGCGGATCGATAGACGTGTATAAGAAGCGTACGGAAAACCTGCTGGGCAACCTGCCGGTGAATCCGCTGGCCGGCGCGAATTTCATTTTCGGGAACGTAGGATCGCTTAATAATAACGGGCTGGATGTGGCGCTGAACAGCGTGAACCTGCAAACGCGGGATTTTAGCTGGAGCAGCACGTTGAATCTTTCCTACAATAAAAATAAACTGACCAACCTCGGGCTTATTACTACGCCTATTACCCGCGGGGATCAAATGATCGGCAAAAATTACGTGGTCGACTATCCGGCGTTTTCCGTATTCGCCTATAAATACGCCGGGCTGGACGCTATGGGCGATCCGCAAATCCAACTGGCCGATGGAAAGATCACGAAGGCGCAGAATGTGAGCAAGCCGGAAGACATTGTGTATAAGGGCGTGTATCAGCCGGTATGGAGCGGCGGTTTCGCGAATATGTTTACGTACAGGGGATTTACGTTGTCCGTTAACATGATCTTTAATATGGGAAATGTGATGTACCGCCCTGTGAATACGCTGTATTCAGGCACGGTGAATGTGAGCTACCTGAACTTCAGGGCGGGTAATATTCACGAAGAGTTTGCCAATCGCTGGCGCCAACCGGGGGACGAGAAGGTGACCGATATCCCGGGGTTTATAGCCAATGCATCGACCAGCAGCAGTCGCAGGTATATCAATTATTATACAAAGGGGGATGTGAATGTGGTGGATGCTTCCTACATCAAGGTGAGGGATATCACGCTCTCCTACCAGGTGCCGGCGAAGGTATTGCAGCTGCTCCGTGCGGAGGGCCTCAGTTTCCGCGCGCAGCTTTCCAACCTGATGTTATGGAAGGCTAACCGGTATGGCCTTGATCCTGAATTCTCGAACAATACGGCCCCGGGTTCCGCCGCCGCGATGCCATTCAACCAGAAGGCCATTACTGTTGGCGCTCATTTAACGCTCTAAAACTGATTATGCATGAAAAAGGTTGTAAGAAATATAGCAGTACTCTCACTTTCCATGATAAGCCTGGGGAGCTGCAAGAAGGATTTTTTGGAAGTAACGCCGAAGGGTAAGCTGATAGCGCAAAAGACGGTGGATTATGACCTGATATTGAACCAGTCGTCCCTGCATCAGTTTATGACATTTTCCCCTATGGTGATGGGGGATGAAGTGACCGGCTCCCCGAACTTTACGACGCTTGGCTTTGGGGCCAGCACGCTGGCGGACCAGGAGGCGTTCAAATGGGCGGATGATATTTACCTACCCAGTATTACCGATTCAGAGATTACAGCGTTTGTAAAGCAGGTCTATAGCTACAATAAGGTGATCAAGGAGGTGATGGCATCCACGGGCGGCACGGAGGCGCAAAAGAAATCGATATTGGCGGAAGCGCTTACGGGAAGGGCCTGGGTGCATTTTATGCTCGTGAATTTATACGGGAAGCCTTACCATGCGGCTACAGCGGCTACGGACCTGGCTTCGCCGTTGTTTATGACGCCGGATGTGACGCAGACTACCTTTACCCGTGCTACGGTGCAGCAATTATACGATCAGATCATTGCGGACCTTAAGGAGGCTATCCCGCTGCTGCCGGCTACTATCAGCAACCGCGCCCGGGCGGCACGGCCTACGGCGCAGGCGATGTTGGGGAAGGTGTATGTGTTCATGCAAAAGTTTGACGAGGCGGCGCCGTTGTTGAATGCATTCATTGATGCTTTGCCTCAGGCAACTACCAATGTAGGGTTGTATGATTATCATAAAGAATTTGCGCCGGGTGGCATATTTCTGCCGATAGACCCCATGTACGGTCCCAGCAGGCTGATGGTGGACTTGGATAAAGAAGTGGCCTATATGAAATCCGCCACCCGTATGTATGCGGCGGGGCTGGACGGCGTGATCCTCAGCAGTTGGGCTGCGGCCTTGTTTACGCCTGGCGATGAAAGGCTGAAGTTTTACAGTCCTCAAACCTGGATTACCTATGAAACCTATCCTAACGGCATGTTACGTGCCTGGGGGCAGTCGTATGCCAACCTGGGCGTAACGGTGCCGGATGTGTACCTGTTGGCTGCCGAGTGCAAGGCTCGCCTGGGGCAGTTGGCGGAGGCAGCGGAGGATGTCAAAAACTTCCGCCTTACCCGCGTGCCGGCGTCCGAAGCGCCGGTGGAGGCGGCAGTGGTAGGCAATAAGCTCGCTTTGGTGAAATACATCCTGGAAGAGCGTATCCGCGAAATGGCCATCACCGGTAATCGCTGGCTGGATATGCGGCGGTTGTCCGTCGACCCTGACTTTGCCGGCACGGTAGGCGATACCCATCATATTGTGGATATAAAAGGGAATATAACGGGCACGTATAAACTGAGGCCGGAGCGCCTGACCATGCGCTTCCCGATTTACGTAATGGACAATAATCCCAACATGGGCAATAATCCTTAACCAACCAATCATGCTATGAAGAAGATACTGCTTTTATTCAGCTGCCTGTTGGCGGTGGCTGCCAGCTTTGCCCAACAGGGATACACGCTGAAAATCAAGTTAAGTAATTATAAAAAGTATAAACCCTGGCTGGTGTACATGGATGGGGAGAAGCGTGAGGCGGACAGTGCGTTCACGGTTGAGAAAGGGTATCTGGTGATGCGGGGGAAGGTAAGCGAGCCGGTGATCGCGTATTTCAGCCTGAAGGGAAACCCTGCGCTGGAAGCGGTGGTAGACGGTCAGGTACTTACCGCGCCATATTTATCATTTGTATTGTCTAATGAGGAAATTATTATCAGGGGAGATGCCAATGCCATCTATGCCGCAAGTGTACGTGGCGGAAAAGGGAACCAGGAGTGGGCTGCCATCCGGCCACAGCAAGCCCGGATGGATCATGCCACGTGGAGGGCTATACGCGATTCGGCGGCGGCGTATCAGTCGGGTAGTGGATTCCGGAAGGTAGCGAATAAGATATACGGCGCCAAAGCGAAAGAGCAGCGGGCATTGGAGAATGAATTTACGGCGCGGTATCCGAATGCTATACTGAGTATGTACTACCTATACCGCACGCATGTATTTATGGAGTTTGATACCCTGAAGCAGGCCTTTGGCAAAATCGGACCGGATGCCAGGCAGAGTTGGTACGGGCGCTTTGTTGCAGCTAAAATTGCGAGCCAGGAAGCGACATCCGTAGGCAAGGCAGCGATCGACCTGCGAAAGAAAGATGCGCATGGCAACGAGGTGAGCCTGGCTACGCTGAAGGGCCGTTATGTGCTCCTGGATTTCTGGGGTACGTGGTGCCATCCTTGTCGTGCTTCGCATCCGCATTTAAAGGAGTTGTATGAAAAGTACAAGCCGGAGGGGTTGGAGATTGTAGGGATTGCGTCGGAGAATGGCGCTGACCTGGAAAAGAACCGCAAAGGGTGGCTGGCGGCTATTGAGCAGGACGGTATTCATTGGGTGAATGTATTGAATAATGAAGGGATTGAGGCGTTTGATGCGGTGAATGCCTACGGGATTGTGGCATTTCCTACGAAGATATTGCTGGATAAAGAAGGCCGGATTATCGGCCGATGGATAGGGAGTAGTGAGGAGTTGGATGCGAAGTTGAAGGAGGTGTTTGGGAAGTAGGGGGGATGGAGGCAAAAATGGGGGTGTTGATTTGGTGTTGGGTGGAGGGGTGTAGCAGGCAAGATGGGGTGTTGATTAGTGGTTGTTTGGGGAGTTGGAATAAATTGGAAGAGGTAGGATTGCAGTGATCTAAAAAAATGGGTAGCCGAATGCGGCTGTATCATTTCATGATACAGCCGCTTTTTACGTTCACCCGCCTTGACTGCTGGGGATTAAATTTTAAATTAGCAGTAAGGGGATACGGCGTACTGTGCCGTTTCCCGTTGTTTAAATTAACCTATATGGCAAAAAAGAAAGCTACTGAAAACCGTTTATCTGCTACAGCGCGCGAGGCGCTGCTGCATATCCTGCAAACCCGTTTCGAGAAAAATAAGTCACGGCATAAAGGCATTACCTGGGAGGAGGTACAGGAGCGGCTGGAAGCTGCACCGGGGAAGTGCTGGTCGTTGCAGCAGATGGAAGAAACCGGCGGCGAACCCGATGTAATAGGAAGGGATAAGAAAACAGGAGAGATTATTTTTTGTGATTGTTCTGTGGAAACGCCCAGGGAGCGCCGTAATGTATGTTATGATGCCGAAGCGCTGGCTGCCCGGAAGGAGCATAAGCCGGGCGATAGCGCGGTGGCCATGGCGGAAGCGATGGGGATTCGTTTGTTAACGGAGGCAGAGTACAGGCAGTTGCAGGAGTTAGGGGAGTTTGACCTGAAAACATCCAGCTGGATTGATACGCCGAAGGAGATCAGGAAGCTGGGAGGGGCATTGTTTGGGGATCGTAGGTATGATCATGTGTTTGTGTATCATAATGGGGCGTCGTCGTATTATGGAGTGAGGGGATTTAGAGGGGTGTTGATGGTGTAGGGGGAGGAATGTTAGTGGAGTATGGGGCATGCTGTTGGGCGCCGGTGGGCATAAATCTCCTTCGCCATTATCGGGAGTGTAAAATAAACTGTGTCAAGATTTAATTTACAATCGTAATTTCAGCCGCTCACCAAAAATAATTGATAATTGTGACACAGTCAAGCTCCAGT
>MLAV02000018.1 GCA_001870995.2 Chitinophaga sp. CB10 | reverse complement strand
TGCAAATACGCCGAGCGTTTTTATCAAGGTCTATTGCATGAGAAGCTCTAATCCTGACTGGCTTAGTTTTAGGGGAAGCTTACAGTAATGGAATAACGCTCCTTAAATTTATGGGGATTTCTATTAGTGATTAATATTGCAGGTAATATTTTACCCGCATCCTCGCCATTAATATTATGCCAGGATAATACCTCATCTTCAAAATGTACTCTATTTTTACTTCGTATTACTACAGCATTATTGCCCTCAGCAATCTCGGCCATCCTTTCAAAATTCTTTGATAGTGCTTCACCTAATGGTTCTGACCAACCATAATCAAGAAGATATATATAATAATTCTTACTGGTATCTGCCGGTAAATTTTCTAATGATTGAACATACAAACCCATTCCTCTTCTTTTCACAAAAGATAAGAAAATTATTCTTAAACACTCAGACTTACATATATCGTTATTATTTTATTAGGTACCTTGCGAAATTTGAAAGATTTCCATTTCCCCTCCCTGGTTAATCATACCCATCTGTACCGCTTTTCCTTTCTCCGGTACCTCAATTACAACATCCACATCATGCTGGAAGCTGTTCTCACCTCGAAAGTTCCCCTGTTTGGTAGACTGGAAAATATAAATAAAGGACTTTGCTGGGTGCCGCTCTTTCAGCAGGCGTAGATCATCCAGCGTAAGGCCCAACCGGTTTACACTGTCCAGGAAGATAAAATCATAACTATCCTGGCTATCAGGTAAACTGCCGGTAACGTTCAGGTTAGGGTGCTTCACATTTTGGTCGTTCAGCTTTTCCTGTAGGGTAAAGTCCAGTCCTTCCTCTTTGGGTACATATAATACTTTTCCAAAGTTTCTAGCCAGGTAACCGGCAAAATCTATACACAGGTAGGATTTACCCATTTTGGGTTTACCGAATACCATAGCTGCTAAATTGCTGGATGGGTCGCCTATCAGTTCCAACCACTTGCCAGTAAAGCCCAATTTATTGAACTTCATTTTGGCAAAATCCATAGTGTTTACCACTATTTTCCGGCGGAAGGGCTTCGCTGATACTCTCGGTAGCATCTATGCCATGCAAACCTTTTGAACTGTTCTTCGAGGTGAATGTGATACATCAAAGCACTACAGGTTATAGTGTAACCCATGAAAGAGAAAACAAATACCTCCCTTTAAAGGTCTATACCAAGTGTGATGTATGTGGTCAGCCATTTTCCGGCTATGCCCTTAAAAAGAAAACTAAAAGGACTATTCCTGTCAATTACTTATTATAAATGCCGCACAGATGGATGCAAGTGTAACCAAAATGCAGATAAGTTGCATTTGGTTTATAAAACCTGATGCCCCAATACTATATAAAGGAAAAGCTGTTACCATGTATTTACTACGAACTGGCAAATTATTACCATGAAGCAAGTAAGGGTAGTATAGAGCAAGAACCATTATTAAAGGGGCAGCTTACAGAAATAAACAAAAAGAGTGAGAATATTGAGGTAAGGTACTATGCGTTAGGAGAAATAAACAAGGAAACCTTTGAAAAGTTCCACAACAAGTACCTGGATAAAAGGTATAAAGTCAACAAACTATTGCAGGATTGTGTGGTAAGCATTTCGACCCTAAATGAAAGTATAAATGAAACGGTACTGTTTTCCTGCAAAATCAATCAGGTATGGGACTCCAGCGAAATAGGGGTGAAAGATTTACTGCAAAAACTGATATTTCCAGAGGGGATTTTGTTTGATCGAAGAAAAGAGGCATTTCGATCCATTAAAACCAATTTCATTTTTCAGCTAATTGAGCGCTAGGTAAGCAATACAGACGAAAATGGAAAGGCGACAAACCATCTTACTGATGATTTGTCGCCTTCTGCGGACCGGACGGGACTCGAACCCGCGACCTCCGCCGTGACAGGGCGGCATTCTAACCAACTGAACTACCGATCCTCGAAAATATAGTCAAGATACTTGCTATCTTTCTGTTTCCCAATTCGTTGTGTTCCTCCGTTTTGGGATTGCAAAGATAGCAACAAAGTTTTCATTTTAGCAAATCTTTTTTAAAAAAAAATTTTCAGCCCTATCTTTACACCGTACTTTAACCAATTTAGTCAAATTATGCAATTCCTGGA
Organism: Chitinophaga sp. CB10; assembly: GCA_001870995.2. Lineage (GTDB taxonomy): Bacteria > Bacteroidota > Bacteroidia > Chitinophagales > Chitinophagaceae > Chitinophaga. The sequence goes on along the minus strand of MLAV02000018.1, from coordinate 142,472 downwards.
TTTCGAAAAACCTATCGAAAATTTATACGACCAGCTGGCCAAGCTGAAGGAAAATGGTGAAAAGTCAGGCGTAGACGTTTCCGCTACTGTTGCCGAGTACGAAGCTAAAATTGCCAGTACCCGCCAGGAAATCTATGGCAACCTGACCGCATGGCAAAGGGTGCAGCTCAGTCGTCATCCCGATAGGCCCTATACCCTGGCGTATATCGAAAAGATGTGCACCAACTTTGTGGAACTGCACGGCGATCGTAATGTAAAGGATGATAAAGCCATGGTAGGCGGTTTCGCAGACCTCGATGGCGAAACGGTGATGTTCATCGGTCAGCAGAAAGGTGTGAACACCAAAATGCGCCAGCTCAGGAACTTCGGTATGGCTAACCCTGAAGGTTATCGTAAGGCCCTCCGCCTCATGAAACTGGCTGAAAGATTCAACAAGCCAATCGTTACACTGATCGATACCCCCGGCGCTTACCCGGGCCTGGAAGCGGAAGAAAGAGGACAGGCGGAAGCCATCGCCCGCAATCTCTTCGAAATGTTCAAACTCCGCGTTCCGGTAATTTGTATCATCATCGGTGAAGGCGCTTCCGGTGGCGCGCTTGGTATCGGTATAGGCGACCGTGTGCTGATGCTGGAAAACAGCTGGTACACCGTTATCTCTCCTGAAAACTGCTCCACCATCCTCTGGCGCAGCTGGAATTTCAAGGAAAAGGCAGCTGAAGAACTCAAACTCACTTCCGATTACATGGCCCAGTTTGGCCTGGTAGACGGCGTTATCCGCGAACCGCTCGGCGGCGCCCACGTGAACCAGGATGAAATGGCCGATATCCTTAAACAACGTATCAAAAAAGAACTGGCTGAATTGAAGCGAATCGACGCGGATACCCGTATCCAGCAGCGTATAGAGAAATTCTCCAAAATGGGCTTTTTTGAAGAGCAGTAAAAATTTATTTAGAGAAGACAATAAAAAATTAGAATTTCGGGCTCCGAAATTCTAATTTTGTTTTTTCGCAAACACAATCATGGAACAATTAAGAGGCACCGGGGTGGCTTTGGTAACACCCTTTAAAGCAGATGAAAGCATAGACTGGAATGCTTTGGAAAAGCTGATCAACTATGTGATTGATGGCGGAGTGGACTATGTTGTATCCCTCGGTACAACCGGCGAAACTCCAACCCTTTCTTCAGAAGAGAAGCTTGATTTGATGAAGTTTACCTTCGAAAAGGTAGCGAAGCGGGTGCCTGTGGTTGTGGGTATCGGTGACTATAACACAAGAGATGTAGTAAAACGCCTGGAAACCTGCCCGCTGGACGAGGCGGCAGCCATCCTCAGTGTGGCGCCATACTACAGCAAACCTACGCAGGAAGGCATCTACCAGCATTATAAAACCATCGCGGCGGCAGCGCCCAAGCCCATCATTCTCTACAACGTGCCTGGCCGTACCGGCCGGAATATGACCGCGGAAACTACCCTCCGCCTGGCGCATGAAGTAGAAAATATCGCGGCCATGAAAGAAGCTTCCGGCGATATGATCCAATGCATGCAGATACTGCGCGATAAGCCGAAAGATTTCATCGTGGTATCCGGGGACGATGCCCTGGCCCTTGCACAGCTGGCCTGCGGTATGGACGGGGTGATTTCCGTGGCAGCCAATTACTTCGCCACCGACTTCTCCTCTATGGTGAAAGCCGCGCTGAACAACGATTATCCGGCTGCCCGCGCCCTCAATAACAAAATGCAGAAAGGTTTTGACCTCATGTTTTCTGAAAACAACCCTGCCGGTATCAAAGCATTCCTGGCTAACCGCGGCCTCGTGGAAAACTACTTCCGCCTGCCCGTTGTTCCTGCCTCTGAAGGCCTCTACCGCCAGATCGGGGAATATCTCGACAAATACTAAAGGTTACAATGCTTTATATAAAACGGCCTCAATGGACTATCCATTGAGGCCGTTTTCGTATGTTGGTACGGGTAAGAAATGTGTAATCCCGGAAACACTTTGTTTATACCAGGAAGGTAACTCCTTCCTCAGCGATATCCGTATTCGGGAAAATGGGACGTGTTTCCTCCAGGAAGGTGTCCAGCTCGGCATACTTGGAAGAGAAGTGACCTATCAGCAGCCGTTTGACATTTGCTGCCGCCGCTAACGTAGCCGCCTGTACGGAGGTGGTATGGAAGCGCTCCGCCGCCTGCTTTTCCAGGACGTGGAGGTAGGTGGTTTCGTGGTACATCAGGTCCGCCGCGCGCAAATGGGGGATGAGGTTCACATCGTAGATGGTATCGGCGCAATAGACATATCGCTTGCCCTTTTCCGGGGGCAGGGTCACCCAGTCGTTCTTCACCAGGAGGCCGTCTTTCCGCAAATAATCCTCTCCATCCTGCAACTTGCTGTAAAACGCCGCCGGGATCTCATAGGCCTTGGCCTGGTCCGGCAGGAGTTTGCGCTTTTTCTTTTGCAGCTCCACGGAAAATCCGAAGCAGGTGATCCGGTGTTCCGTAGGGAAACACCTGACTGTCAGGTCTTTATCTTCCAGGATGATCCCCGTTTGCCCGGGTTCCAGGGCTACAAACCCCAGTTCAAACCGCAGCGCGGTGCCGGCTACATCCAGCTGCAGCTGCAGGATAAGCTGCAATTCTGCCGGGCCAAATACCGTGAGGGGCTCTGTACGGCCCATGAGGTTGAGGGTGTTCAGCAGGCCGATCAGCCCGAAATAGTGGTCCCCGTGGAGGTGGCTGATGAAAATATACCGGAGTTTACTGCGCCGGATCTTGTATTTCGCAAATTGCAGCTGCGTGCCCTCCCCACAGTCCAGTAGCAGCAGCTGATCATTACACGTAACGATCTGTGCCGTGGGGTGCCTGTCCAGCGTGGGGATGGCCGAGTTATTACCTAAAATCGTTACACCAAACATTAGCGTTATTTACTTGCCTGAAGCTAAATTTATTCCATTCCGTCCAATAATTCCCTTTCCAGCTCTTCCATCATCACCAGGTCGATGGCCTCGGCCATGGTAGGGGCGAAATTGAAGTTTTCCGGGGCGGCCTCTTTCAGTAAAGGTGTTAAAGCACTGTTAAGACCTGTAACCGCACAGGAGCGGTTATTGTCATACATATGGGAATACACTGCTAAAATGGCTTCTACGCCTTCATTCTCAAGTTTTTCGACGAAATGTAAATCCAGTATGAGGTTACGGGTTTCCAGGCCGGGCAGGGTGGTGGCGGTTTCAATAAAGGAAGCTGCCAAATTAGCATCCAAAGCATTCTCTTCTGGACAAAAAACCACTATTTTTTCTTTGGTATCAATTTTGAATTTCATGCGTTGGATCTTGTTTATATTTTAGTAAGAATCAAAAACTGAAACTAATCTGGGACCCGCCTCGAAAAAATACCAGTGAGAGAACGAACAAATACATTTGTTTTTTCGTAGATATTTTTAAAAAGACCCGTACCCAATTCACCCACAAAAATAATGTTATACTATTAAAGTGTAAGATGAAGGAGTATAAAAAGGAATAACTTCAATCCATCAAATTCGCTGTCAAAGGAAATCAGAATTATTCGTTATTATTGTATAAGCATGCCCCCGTAAGGGTTTTTATAATCTAATTTATTCACAATGGACCAGAATTTTTCACCGCAAGTTAAGGAGATCATTTCGTTCAGCAGGGAGGAAGCTTTACGCCTGGGAAATGATTTCATCGGTACTGAACACCTGCTGTTGGGTATTATTCGCGAAGGCGAAGGTACGGCCGTAAAGATTCTGCAAGCGTTAAACGTAGACCTCTACGAACTACGCAAAGAAGTAGAACTGGCTGTAAAGGATAAGACGGGGAAAAATATTGCAAACATCAATAGTTTACCCCTGACCAGACAAGCTGAGAAAGTAATCCGCGTGACGGTGCTGGAGGCCAAAGCCCTCAAGAGCGCTACCGTGGAAACAGAACACCTCATGCTGTCGATCCTGAAAAATAAAGAAAACGTTTGTACACAAATCTTACAACAATTTGACGTGGACTACGATACTTTTAAAAACGAACTGGGCTTTGTAAAATCTGCTGATCCCAAAGCAGAATTTGATGATCCGGGTGAGGAGGAATTTGAAGACGAACGGAAATCCTACGCTTCAAAATCCAAACAAACCAATACCAAATCCAAAACTCCGGTACTGGATAACTTTGGTAGGGACATCACCAAGCTGGCCGAAAGCGGCAGCTTAGACCCGATAGTTGGCCGTGAACAGGAAATTGAACGTGTTTCACAGATACTGTCCCGTCGTAAAAAGAACAACCCAATCCTCATCGGGGAGCCGGGTGTAGGTAAAACCGCCATCGTGGAAGGCCTGGCCCTCCGCATCGTGCAGCGCAAGGTTTCCCGCGTGCTGTTCGACAAGCGCGTGGTGAGCCTCGACCTTGCCGCCCTGGTGGCCGGTACCAAATACCGTGGCCAGTTTGAGGAAAGGATGAAGGCTATCATGAACGAGCTGGAGAAAAACAGGGACGTAATCCTGTTTATCGATGAAATCCATACCATCGTAGGCGCCGGCGGCGCTTCAGGTTCCCTGGATGCCTCCAACATCTTTAAGCCTGCCCTCGCAAGAGGCGAACTCCAATGCATCGGCGCATCCACACTGGATGAATACCGCATGTATATTGAGAAGGACGGTGCGCTCGACCGCCGTTTCCAAAAGGTAATGGTAGAACCGCCAAGTGTGGAAGAAACCATCCAGATCCTCAATAACATCAAGCCTCGTTATGAAGAATACCATAACGTAAGCTATACGGAAGATGCCATCGAAGCATGCGTAAAATTGAGCGATCGTTATATGACGGACCGCCTCCTGCCGGATAAAGCCATCGACGTGCTGGACGAGGTAGGCGCGCGCGTTCACCTGAAAAACATCAATGTTCCGCAGAACATCCTCGACCTGGAAAAACAGATCGAAGATATCAAGCAGGAAAAAAATAAAGTAGTAAAGAGCCAACGCTTCGAAGAAGCCGCTGCGCTGCGCGATACGGAAAAGAAACTGGGCGAAGACCTGGAACGCGCCAAAGCCATGTGGGAAGAAGAAGTGAAGCACAAACGCTACCCAATTGATGAGGAAGCCATTGCGGAAGTAGTGAGCATGATGACCGGTATCCCTGTGAAAAGGATGGTACAGGCAGAAAGCGACAAGCTGCGCCGCATGGGCGAAGACCTGAAAGGCGCCGTGGTAGGCCAGGACGAAGCTATCAGCAAAGTCACCAAAGCTATCCAGCGTAACCGTGTAGGTCTGAAAGATCCTAAAAAACCAATCGGTACATTCATCTTCCTCGGTCCTACCGGGGTGGGTAAAACAGAGCTCGCCAAATCACTGGCCCGCTATATGTTCGACTCCGATGATGCACTGATCCGTATCGATATGAGTGAGTATATGGAGAAATTCTCCGTATCCCGCCTGATCGGTGCGCCTCCGGGATATGTTGGTTATGAAGAAGGCGGTCAGCTGACCGAAAAGGTTCGCCGTAAGCCTTACTCCGTGATCCTCCTGGATGAAATCGAGAAAGCGCATCCGGACATCTATAACCTGCTGTTACAGGTACTGGATGATGGTATCCTCACTGATGGCCTGGGCCGTAAGGTGGACTTTAAAAATACCCTCATCATCATGACCTCTAACATTGGCGCCCGTCAGTTGAAAGACTTCGGAGCAGGCGTTGGTTTTACCACCAGTGCCCGCGCCAGCACAGAAGAGGAGAATACCAAATCAGTAATTGAAAAAGCGCTGAAACGTACCTTCTCTCCTGAGTTCCTGAACAGGATCGATGATGTGATTATATTTAACCAGCTCACCAAAGAGCATATCTATACCATCATCGATATTACGATGAAGAGTGTGCTGAAACGTCTGAACAGCCTGGGCTTCAGCCTGGAACTGACAGACGAAGCCAAAGGATTCCTGGCAGACAAAGGCTACGACCAACAGTTTGGCGCCCGTCCGCTGCACAGGGCTATCCAGAAATACCTGGAAGATCCGCTGGCAGAAGAAATCCTGAACATGAATATTCATGACGGGGATGTACTGGTAGCTGACCTGGACAAAGAAAACCAGAAACTGGTATTTACTTTGAAAAACTCCAGCAAAAGCAAATCAGAAAAATCAGAAGCGTAATCACACTACTGAAATAATAGTGAGAGGGTGTATCCAGGCGATACACCCTCTTTTTTTTGCCGCATGGCAGCGGAACGTTTAAATAAAGTGCAAAGCCTTTTGCAGCCCCGTCAATATTGGCTGTCACACAAAGGGGGAAGTTGATAGGACGTTGCCCTGTGCCGGGCGCAAATAAATTTTTCTCCCCCCCAAAAAAAATTTACCCTGATTTCTTATATGGCATTTTTACTGCAAGTTTCCGGGCGAACAAAATCAAGCAGATATTATGCGAACTGTTCCGTTTAATTTAAATATTAATAAAAAACAGCATAACATTTTAATGTTATGACAAAATATAATATTATAGTAAAAATACATTTGTATTTTATGTTGATTATAACTTGCTCCCTTTTTGAGATGCTTTACAGTAAAGGACTACGCCAAATCCCAGTTAGTTTGTCAGCCTGATTTTTAATTCACATTTTTTCGTATTCCCGTCCCAAACTTAAATGGTATGATCATGCCATTTTCATAGCATACAGATAGTATATTTTTGCATTATATAAGAATATAGACATTAGTCAGTATCGTCTTACAAAACTTATTTATTCAAAAAAGACACCATACTTTAAAGAGCGCCTGAGAAAGAACGTAGTACGATGCGGGAGCAGTATCGGCAGTGGGGGACGGGCAAATTTGTACGCATAGCACTACCAACTGGAAACTTGACAACTAATTCCCTTTATACTAATTAATTTTTATCCGTATATCTATGACTAAAACTCTACAAATCGCGGCTCGCGGTATTCTGTTCGGAGGTCTGGCCTTGTTGGCAACTCAGGCGAACGCACAGTTGAAAATTGGTGCGAATCCGACCAATATCAAGAAGTCAGCGATCCTCGAACTCGAATCAGACCGCCAGGGTTTACTGTTGCCTCGCCTGGCTGATACTACTGCCATCAACGGTTTGTTTGGAACAGACGATACCAACCGTAAGCTGGAAGGTATGATGATTTACCTGACAAAACCAGGTGCGGAAGGCATATATGTTCGCATGAATGGCGGCTGGCATAAACTGGCCCGCGGCGGACAATCCTGGGACGTACTCGGTAATGCGCTGACAGGTATTGCTTCTCCGTTCATTGGTTCTACTGATAATGTGCCTTTCGTTTTGAAAGCGAACAATAAAGTAGGTATGGTTATCGATGACGGTAAAGTAACTGTTTCAAACGGTATCACTATTACCGGCTTGCTGGAGGACTTAACCGCTACATCCGGTATCATGGTCAATCCTACTACCGGTGTTGCATCTTACCGCAACTTTGGGACTGCCGCATTTGTGGACCGTTTCAGCATCAACGGCGACAATACGCCTAACTTCACCATCGCTTCTGCCGATACAAAGAGCTATACTTTCACCGGCAACGGTAGCGGTACGCTCACACTGAATATCAGGAACCAGGACGGTACGGATAACACCGCCGCCGGTTTGCTGACATATGCCGACTGGCAGCGCATCCAGGCTGCTTCCGCGGCTAAAGACCTGCTGACAGGCAACTTTAACAATACCGCCAACGATCAGGGTTTAAGCATTGACAGTACCCAGGCAGGTAAAAAGTTTGTGGTATTGCATGCTGCAGACGGCAGCCACCCGGGTGGCGTATCTGCTTTGCCGCAGAGCTTCGGCGGCGCCAAAACCTTCCTGGATGAGTTGATTGCCAACAGTCTGCTCACCGCTAAAGGTACCGCTAACTTCCAGCAGGATGTAAACGTTACCGGCGCTACTGCACTGACCGGCGCGCTGACTGCTGCAGGTACCGCTACCTTCAACGGCGCTACTACCTTCTCCAACGACGTGACCATGAGCGGCGTGAATACCAATACTTCCACTACCGCTACTGAGTTTGAAGTGCTGTTGCTGGGTAATAACAGCCTGGTAGAAAAGAAATCCCTGCCAGCTTCCGCCTTTACTCCGTTCACCTTCCAGGCGGCGCATACAGGTACTGACCTGAATGTTACCACCGGCACTGATCAGAAAGTTACCATCAGCGTGCCTTATGCCGGCCAGGGTATTACCGGCGGTTTGCTGAACAACCAGACTCAGAGCATCATCGGTGATAAAGCATTTTCTGAAAATATCAGAGTGGCCAAACGTGTACTCGTTGGCGATACTACTACAGCTCCTACTTCTACCTTACAGGTAAACGGTTCCATGGCGCTGCCTATCACTACTGTTAACGGAAGCTACACTGCTACGGTCAACGATTATACGATCGTTGTGAAGCCTAATATGCAATCCATCATCACGCTGCCAAAAGCAAGCGACAGCAAAGGCCGTGTTTACGTGGTTAAGAGAGCCGGCGTTGCATCCGATGGTACTCCTACCCAACAGGATGTGAGCGTTAAATCAAACGGTACCGACAAAATTGAAGACGGTTCCCAAATTGATTTGAATGTACCATGGACCACCATCACCCTCCAGTCTGACGGTGTGGATACCTGGTATATCATTAAGAACTAATCCTACTGATACACCCTGCGGTCATGCCGTATAGGCATGACCGTTACCCCATTTTATTCCAATTTTAAAAGAAAGTTGTATGAAGCTGAATAGAATGCTGAAAATGTGCGTCGTTGGTGTGATATTGGCATGCAGTAGCAGCCTGTCTGCCCAGCAACTTAAATTGGGAGTTGCGCCTACCATTATTAACCCAACAGCCCTGCTGGAATTAAACAGCGACCAGCACGGCCTCCTGCTCAACAGAGTTCCTCTCAGCGCACTTTCAGGTTCCGGAAAATTAGCTAACGCCCCCGAGGGCATGATCGTATTTGTAACAGATCCCACAGAACGCTCCCTGTACGTAAAAAAAAGTAATTCCTGGCTGAAAGTAGTTGACCTGTCCAACGTGCCGGCCACTACCTTCAAAGGCCGCGCCGGTAATATCAACCCGGAACCCGGCGACTACGACGCTTTCTATGTACCGAAAGAACGCAGCTTTACTTTCAACTCCGGCAATCCTGCCCTGACAATTTCCAACCCCGGTGCGCAGGACCTCTCCGATAACCGCACCTGGAGCCTTACCGTTAATAACAGTAATCCATTGTGGAACGCAAATTCCCTTTATGGTATTTCCATTGATAATACCAACGTGCCTCAGAACGGGCAGGTATTAACTATGGTCGCCGGCAAATGGACGCCGCAAACGCCGGCAGCCGGCTCATTCATCCTCGCGAATCCTACTACGGCGCAAAACGCCTTTTTTAATATCACCGGCGACGGTTCCATCGGCGGGAATACGACCATCGGCGCCGGTATCACCGCAGGCAGTACGATTAAAACTGCGACAGACATCATTGCCGGAACAAAATTGAACACACCCAAACTGGGCGTTGGTATTGGCGCCAACGTGCCGGGTAACGTGGTAGAAATTTCCGCTCCTGTTACAAACGGCGTATCCGGTTTGAGGCTTACCGGCCTGGGAACCGCGGCCACGGCCACTTCCAACGGCAAGCTGTTGTCCGTCAACGCTGCCGGCGATGTGATAGTAACGGATAACCCGAATGTGACCAACTGGAACATGAACGGTAACAGCAATACCACCTCGCAAAACTTCCTCGGGACGGTGAACGATACGCCCATGATTGTGAAAGCGGCCAATAAAGAATTGTTCCGCGGGCAGAAGGGCACCAACGGTTATGATAGATTTATCAGCACCCTCTTTAACGGCGCCAAGCCTTATAACGGCCATCCCTTCATCATCCGCGCCAATGGCAATGATGTAATGGCCTTCCAGGATTCGCTCGGTAATATGAAGTTTCACTGGAATCTGCTGGGTGGAGGATTGAACTTCGTGGAGTCGAATGTGAGCGATTACCGGATTATGATTAAATCCGGCGGAGGGGTAGGTATTGATACGTCGGACCCGAATTCATCGTTGCATGTGAATGGGTCGTTTGCTACGAAGATCAATATCGCTACCACTGCCAACGGTGGCAGCGCTACCGTAAATGTTGGGGACAATGATCATACGATTTTCCTGCGCAATACAGGGATGACAGTTGTACTGCCAAATGCCGCCCCCACCAATGCAGGAAGGGAATACAGAATAAAAATGACGGTAGCAGGCACTTTTCAGCTAAGGACTGTTGGTAATCAAAGATTTGATGTTATCACGCCAACGACAGTCACGATTCAAAACGGCGATACGAACGGAACGGGAGGAAATACGAGAACAGTGGGTGCTTATTGTACAGTTGTATCTGATGGTACAAGATGGTATTTCATGAACGTTATTGAATAAAAAAGATCTTAAAAAACCATAACCATTCAATCTTTATTTTGACCAATTTTTTCATGAGAATATCTATACTCATACTGTTTTTACTATCATGCCTCCACCTGCGTTCCTACGCACAGGACGGACTTTTCATCCCGGAAGGGGGGATCGTCTGGCTGTACAACAACACACAGGTAGGCATATTCAACAGCGTGATCAATAATGGTGTTCTCGGTTCTAATCCCGGCAGTACCTTTTACATCCTCGGCAAGCGATGGACCAACGGCGCCAACGCCAAACTGCCGGATGAAAGCGCCGACGGAGTTTCCGGTGTAGGTGGAAACTTTCTTTTTTCCTCATTGAATCCTGTCCTCGGAGATGTAGGGCAGCAAACCATTTTCGGTAATTACAACGTAGCGGCCAAACAGGGAACCAGCTTCCCGAACATGGAAGTCAACAACGGAAAAGGTATCATGCTGGATGACCTGAGCGATCTGAAAATTCGTGGTACCCTGCATTTTACCAGCGGTAAAATTTACCTCAACGGCTGGAACCTGGTGGTGGGAGAGAAGACCCCCGGCGTGATCAGCGGCTATACAGACTCCCGCTATATTGTTACCGGCAACACTTTTGCCGGCGGGTACCTGTACCGCAGCGCTATCACCAGTGCCGCCAACAGGGTGGTATTCCCCGTGGGCTCCGCGGACAACGCCTATTCTCCCGCGGCAGTGCTGCTGGATGGCGGCGCGAAGGATAACTTCGGTATTCGCGTGTTCGACAGCGTATATACGGTAGCGATAGGCGGCAGCACATACCGGGACAGCTTTGTGAACAAAACATGGAACATCGTACGTACGGATAACTCCGGCGGTAAAGCCACCGTTATCCTGCAACATATGAACGCTACTGAAATGCCGGCATACATCGGCGCAAGGGATAGCTCTTATATTACCCGCTTCGGCGTTACGGGCTGGGATAAGCTCACGGTTACGCCTTTCAAACCGCTGCCCGGCACGCTCAGTACCACGACCATGCTCCAACCGGCGACCATGCATATGCGTGAGTTTACGGACCTGGGCAACACTACCTATTTCGCCAAAACTATCCTGAACGTAAAGATAGCCCCGGCGATATTCATGGTGTTTGAAGCGGTGCGCGTGAGTCCGACGCTCGCGCAGCTGGACTGGACGACTTCCCAGGAGGTGAACAACCTGCAGTTTGAAGTGGAGCGGCGTTACCAAAAGGACGAGGCGTTTACCACCATCGGGGTAGTGCCTACCAAAGCGGTGAACGGTACGAGTACCAACCCGCTGTCCTATACGTTCAACGATCCTAATGATTACGACGATAATACCTACTACCGCATAAAAGCGACGGCCAAAGACGGTACCGTTACTTATTCTGAAATCAAAGTGGTGCCGCCGGTATTCTCCTTCCAGGTGTATCCGAACCCGAACAGAGGCAACTTCCACGTGAAGATCCGCGGCCTGAACACCGATATGCTGCTGAAACTCTACGATACATGGGGCCAGAGCCTGCGTGAATACAAAGTCCGCAAGGATGCTGATATTCAGATCACGCACATGCCGTCCGGTACTTACTTCCTGGTATTGTACAACCAGCAGACGGAACAGAAAGTACAGACAATCAAAGTAGTGGTATTGCCATAAACTGCCTTGTATTTGCTTTTTTCGCAGAATTGCGTCAATTTTGTAGGGTCCTTTTGAAAAAAAGGACCCTTTTTTAGGCCCGCTATGCAAGGCCGCCGGTATTAAAAAATCTAACGACTTTGAGAAAAATAATCATCACGATAGACGGCTACTCTTCCTGTGGCAAAAGCACTGTTGCGAAACAACTGGCCAGGAAACTGGATTATGTGTATATCGACAGCGGGGCTATGTATCGTGCGATTACGCTTTATTTTCTGCAAAATCGGGTTGACTGGGCATCCACGCCGGCGGTAGAAGAAGCGCTGAAAAATATTCACCTGGAATTTGTTTCCAATCCGCATACCGGTACGGCCGATATGTACCTCAACGATGAAAATGTGGAGCACCTGATCCGCGAAATGCTCGTTGCAGAGAAAGTGAGCGAGGTGGCGGCTATTAAAGAAGTTCGCGAATTTGCCGTAGCCCAGCAGGTAAAAATGGGCGCCCGCAAAGGTATTGTGATGGATGGCCGGGACATTGGCACAGTGGTATTCCCACATGCGGAACTGAAGATTTTCATGACGGCGGATATCACCATCCGCGTACAACGCCGCTTTAAAGAACTCTACGAAAAGAATCCCAATATCACCCTTGATGAGGTGAAACAGAACCTCGAACTGAGAGATTATATAGATGCCAACCGGGAGATTAGTCCGCTCAGAAAAGCAGAGGATGCTATTATCCTGGATAACAGCCACTTAACCATGGAAGAGCAGCTGGACCTGGTGATGCAGTGGGTGGAGGACGCGATTATGGCGCATTCCTCATAAAATAATATTTTATATTATTAAAAATCTTTTATACATTTGCGGGTATTACTTCCTTTGAGGAGTAGTTATCCCGATAATTTTCCTGATCCTTAAGAATTTCCTACCCCCAAACCTTATCCATCCTGAAAAGCACTGCGCGTTTGTGATCGTTGTGTAGTATAATTAATTTATTGAATTGTATCGTATTATATATTCATTACACTGTAGTGTATCCATTACCGTTTGATGAAACAAACTTAATGTGGAATGAAGTGCTATAGGCACATTAGTTCCATATTTTCAGTAGGTGTATTCGGTTAATAGGAAGAAGGGGCGAATTCTTTCGCCCTTTCGCTTTTTGCGGAGGGCGGAGGGTTTCTCGCAAAGGGTTTTAAGGAGCAAAGCGCGCGAAGGGTTTCTCGCAAAGGGTTTTAAGGGGCAAAGCGCGCGGAGGGTTTCTCGCAAAGATGTATAAGGGGCAAAGCGCGCAAAACCCCTGTGGTCCATTACCTACCACTGCAACAAAAAGAATATCAGCTGTGTCAAAATCTCATAACAAAACACAATCCTTTGCGACCCTACCACCCCTTACGCCTCTCTGCGAGAAAAAAATCCGCACGCTAAATAAACGTCCGCGTCCCCGCGAAATTCCTCCTGAACTCCGATGGCGTGCTCCCCTTCTTCTTCTTAAATATCCTGTTGAAATTGGAGAGATTCATAAACCCGCATTGATAACAAATCTCCGACACGGAATGCGTCGTATCAATCAACATGCGGCTCGCATGCCCGATCCGGATTTCATTCAGACTATCAATAAACGTCTTGCCGGTACGCTTTTTAATGAACCGGCTTAAGGATACCGGCGTCATATTCACATGCTTCGCCAGTTCGTGCAGCCCGATGTCCTTGTCAAAATGCTGCTGCATGTATTCAAAGGCTTTTTCTATACGGCGACTGTTATAATTATTCAGCGATTCCGCCGGGGCGCTGCTCAATACCCGCATGTTGCGGGATATGCTGAGGTCGTGCAGGATAGAAAGCAGTTCCAATACGGAATCAAATCCCGTTTTATACGGCAAGGCAAGTAACCGTGGTTTCAGCGACTGTACCGTCTCCCTGGAAAATGAAATGCCCTTGCTCGCATTCTCAAACAACGAACGGATGAAACTCAGCTGGTTCCGCCGCAGGAACTTCGCGTCCAGCAACTGCGCATGAAACTGTATCGTCACCTCCGTAATCTTTTTGGACTTACAATGATGATCCATCCACACATGCTCCACATTGGGACCTACCAATACCAACTCCATATCGTCTATCTCCTCCACATGATCCCCCACGATCCGCTTGGCCCCCGCTGCGTTCAGGATAAAGTTCAATTCATACTCCTCATGATAATGCAAAGGGAAATTGAAAGTCGATTTTTCACGAATGAAAATCATGAAACAATCATGCTCCGTTAAAGGAGTGATCTCTTTATATGCCTGGGTCTTACGCATAAAGTGTACATAATAATGGTATAAATATAGTATTAATTGGTGTTAAAAGTATTATCACGATAAGTTATATTTCTGAGAGGGTTATTGTACTGCTGGAATAGGCTTTTAAGGGTATGATGGCGCCTTGGATGCCGCTGTAAAATGTCAGTTTTGTAAAATATGGGATAAAAAAGTATCGGTGTTGAGTGGTAATATGGGATACTTTTGGTTTTATGTTCTGATGCAGTATCCATCGTTATGAAGCCAACCGGAATGCAAGCTGCTGGAGCTATTAAAATTCAACACAAAATCAGATCAACACCAACAAAAAATTATCAATTCCATTAAACATCGCTCTATGCATTTACAGCACACTATCCCTTCAGTTTTCAGGAAATGGCGGCTGGCAGCTTTAACGCTCGTCCTCCTCATCTCCTTCTCCGGCGCCGCCTGGGCGCAAAAGGTGCAGCTAAGCGGCACAGTGACCAATGAGAAGAACGAACCGCTTCCCGGTGTAACCGTTACCGTTAAAGGTACCGTTACCGGGGTAGTCACCAACGCGGATGGTAAATTCACCATCAACGCCTCCCCAACAGCCACCCTCGTATTTTCCATGATGGGATACGAGTCGCGCCAGGTGCCCGTAGGCAACCAAACCGCCCTGCAGGTAAAACTGCAGGACCAGCTGACCCAACTCAGCGACGTAGTGGTAACCGCCATGGGCATCAAAAAGGAAAATAAAGTATTAGGCTACGCCATCACCCAGGTGAAAGGCGAATCCTTTACCAAAGCCCGCGAAGCTAACGTAATGTGGGGCCTGCAAGGTAAAGTAGCCGGGGTGAACGTAACCAAACCGGTAACGGGAGCGTCAGGCTCCAGCCGCGTGGTAATGCGCGGGGGCGACTTCGGCGCCAGCCAGCCGCTCTACGTGATCGATGGTATCCCCATGGTGTCCGGCAACAAAGGCAGTATTGATAACATGTACGGCGGTAAGGACGCCGGCGATGGCATCGGCAGCATCAACCCCGATGATATCGAATCCATGGAGGTACTGAAAGGTAACACCGCAGCCGCCCTCTACGGCGCAAGAGCCTCCAATGGCGTGATCGTGATCACCACCAAAAAAGGAACGGCGCGTAAAGGCATCGGCGTGGAGCTGAACAGCACCTACAGCATCGAAAACCCGATCGACTACACCGCAAAAGATTACCAGTATGAATACGGTATCGGTACCGGCGGCAAAAAGCCAACCACCGCTGCCGAAGCCCTCGCTGCCGGCAGGTCCAGCTGGGGCGCCAAACTGGACGGCTCCAGCGTGATCCAGGGGGATGGCGTGGAAAGACCTTACGCCGCCCGCAAAAACAATGTGAAACATTTCTACGACGGCGGTAATACTTTCACCAACACCGTGGCCCTCCTCGGCGGTAACGAAAACCTGAACTTCCGCTTCTCCTTCGGCGATATGAATAACCATGATATCATGCCTAACGCCGGCATCCGCAGGAATAACTTCACCCTCAACACCAACGCCAAATTAGGTAAGAACCTCACCGCTACCATCAACGCGCAATATATCCGCGAAAAGGCGGAGAACAGGCCATGGCTTAACGACTATACCATGAACGCCGCGGTGGCAGCCTACCTCATGCCTACCAACTACGATATCCGCGATTGGAGCAACCCGCGTAAGGCGGACCGTTCGGAGAACCTCTGGACTACCAATAACTACTGGGCTAACCCTTACTTCATGGCGTATGAAACGCCGAACTGGGATAAATCCAACCGCTTCATCGGTTCTGCGGATATCAAATACGATTTTGACAGCCACTTCTACGCACGCCTCCTCACCGGTACGGACTTCTCCAACACCCTGGGGCAATTCCTCTGGTCGGACGGTATCGGTTTCTATCCCAAAGGCCAGATCGGTATGTCCAACGCCTACCGCTCTGAGTTCAACGCCCAGCTGATGGCCGGCTATAACAACAGCTTCGGTAAAAACTGGTCCATCAACGCATTCGTAGGCGGCAACACCATGAAGCGCAGCAGCAACAACACTTCTGCCAGCGGCGATATCTTCATCGTGCCCGGCTTTTACGCCATTGGTAATACCACCAACAAATCCGGCGGTTACAACCTGACCGAATCCCAGATCAACTCCGTATTCGGATCTGCTGAACTCGGATTTCATAACTACCTGTACTTAACACTCACGGGCAGAAACGATTGGTTCTCTACCCTGGACCCGAAAAATAACAACATCTTCTATCCCTCTGTAGGCGCCAGCTTCGTCATCTCCGACGCATGGAAAATGCCGGAGTGGATCAGCTTCGCTAAAGTAAGAGGCTCCTGGGCCCAGACGGGTAGCGATCAGGATATCGCGGCATACCAGCTGAACCTGACCTACTCCCTGCCAAACTCCTTAAACGGCGTGCCGCTGGGCGGTATCGGTACCAGCTCCGTACCTAACGCCAACCTGCACCCGCAGCTCACCACTACCTACGAAGGCGGTCTGGAAGCCCGCTTCTTCAATGGCCGCGTGGGTATCGACCTCGCGCTGTACAGCCGCCAGGTAACGGACGCCATCCTGAATTCACCGATTTCCATCACCTCCGGATTCACCAGCACCTACATGAACGCCGCTAAAATCGGCAACACCGGCGTGGAACTGTTATTAACGGGAACGCCTGTACGTAGTAAGGATTTCAAATGGCAAACCAGCTATAACTTCGCTTACAACAAGAGCGAAGTGAAAGCTCTCATCAACGGCCAGCAGTCCATGGTAATCGCGCAGAACCGCTCCGGCCTCTGGGGCGATGGCGGCGTGCCCTCCTACGTATATGCGGAAGTAGGCCAGCCTTACGGCGTACTCTACGGCAGCACCTATACCCGCGATGCGCAGGGCCGCATTGTTTATGGCGATAACGGCCTGCCAATCCCTGGTAAGGTAGCGCGGCTCGGCAACGGTATCCAGCCAATGGTAATGGGCTTCAACAATACTTTCACCTACAGGCAATGGTCGCTCGACTTCCTCATCGATGGTAAGTTTGGCGGTAAAATGTTCTCCGGTACTACCAACCTCGCCTGGTACCAGGGCCTTGCGAAAGGAACCCTCGCCGGCCGCGAAGGCGGTATCATTGGCGAAGGCGTAACCGCAGACGGTAAGCCTAACACAGTGAAAGTAGCAGCGGAAGATTACTATAAGTTCGTTGCCAACAACATCGCAGAGCAATTCGTGTACAGCTCTTCCTTCGTGAAGCTGCGCCAGATCGTGCTGGGCTATTCCCTGCCGCAGCGCTGGATCAAAGGCTCCGCCTTCCAGGCGGTAAACCTCTCCTTCGTGGCGCGCAACCTGTTTACCATCTATAAAGATGTGCCTGTAGTAGACCCTGAATCCGGCTATACTACGGGCGGCGGCCAGGGATTTGAAATGCTGGGCATGCCGGCAGTAAGAAGCTTCGGCTTTAACCTCGGTGTTAAATTCTAATCACTGTTAATGAGAAATGTTATGAAAAGAAAATACCTCGCACATATAGGCGCTTCCCTGATGCTGCTGGCTGCCAGCTGCACCAAAGACCTGGAAGAACTGAACAGGAACCCGAACAACCCTACCAGCGTACCCCCGCTCACCATGCTGAGCAACGCGGAGGTAGCCACCGCCACTTTGGGCAGGGGCAGCATCCGCCGCACCAACCTGGCGTTTGATATGATGGCCATGCAACAGCTGGCCTCCACGGAAACGCTGGACGGCGGGGAAGGGGATAAGTACCTGAAAAATGATAACGCCGGCAACCTCTTTGATGATTCCTACGGGTTGCTGGTAAACAACATCGTGCAGCTGATGGAATTTGTGAAGAACGATCCTGCACAGGTCAACCTGCTCAGCGCCGCCAGGATCTGGAAGGTGCTGGTATTCCAGCGCCTGACGGACGCCTACGGGGACGTGCCTTACTTCGATGCCGGCAAAGGCTATGTGAGCGGCAACTTCGCGCCTGACTACAACAAACAGTCCGAGATCTATGCGGACATGCTGAAGGAGCTGAGCGAAGCAGTGGCCGCTTTTGACGCTGCTAAAAATCCGCTGGGTACCGCTGATGTGGTGTATAACGGCGACCTCTCCAAATGGAAAAAACTCGCTTACTCCCTCATGCTGAAGCTCGCCCTCCGCATGGAGAAGCAGGACCTCGCCAAAGCGAAGGAATGGGCGGCAAAAGCCCTGGCCGGCGGCGTAATGTCCCTCCCGGAAGATGTGTGCGCCATCAGGCATTCCGCGGAAAGAAATGCGGTGGCTAACCCCATCACCTATACGTTTAACAGCTACGACCTGGCCAACGAAAAAATCAAGATCAGCAAATACTTCCTGGATTACCTGACCAACACCGGCGACCCGCGCCGCCGCGTATTCGTCAGCACCGTCAGCGGGGATACCGCCCTCGCCAGCCAGAAAGGCCTGCCTAACGGCCTGGATGCAAACTCTTTCAAAGCGGCCTATCCAACAATCCCGCTGAAAGATTTCTCCACGCTCAACACCAAAACCATCCTGCAGCTGACGGCGCCTACCTTCCTGCTGACGCCGGCGGAAGTGCAGCTCATGCAGGCGGAGCTGATCGTGAAAGGATGGACCACCGGCGATGCCGCCGCCATGTACGCCGCCGCCGTTACCAATTCCATGAAACAGCAGGCCATGTATGGGGACAATGGCGTGATCAGCGCCCAGCAAATACAGGCCTACCTCGCCGCCAATCCGTTCCCGGCTACGGCTGCAGACCAGCTCAAAGCCCTGGGCAACCAGTACTGGGTGGCTACCTTCCTGAATGGTTGGGAGTCGCACGCCAACTGGCGCCGCACCGGCTATCCTGCGCTCACGCCGGTGAACTACCCGGGAAATATTACCAACGGGCAAATTCCGCGCAGGCTCACCTATATGCTCAGCGAGCAGGTGAACAATCCGAAAGGTATTCAGTCAGCCATTACCAACCAGGGTAAGGATGAATATATGACGCGTGTTTGGTGGGATAAACAATAGCAGCGTTCCGGGGGATGGTTTCATCTCCTGGAAAACCGCCGGGGCCTTAAATCCCGGCGGTTTCATATCAAACATCCTAAACAGGTCCTGGAAATATGTCCGCGAAGTACAAACACCTCGTAACTTGTGAAGATCAAAAACCAAAACAATGTTGCAACTGATCGATTGGGTAATCATCGGCATTTACCTGGGAATTATTGTTCTGATAGGACTCTTATTAAGAAGAAAAGCAAAGCAAAACAAAACTGCGTATATGCTGGGGGGTAAGTCGCTCCCCTGGTACATGCTGGGCCTTTCCAACGCCGCCGATATGTTTGACATATCCGGCACTATGTGGCTGGTAACGCTGACGTTCGTATATGGCATGAAAAGCATCTGGATACCGTGGCTATGGCCGATCTTCAACCAGGTGTTCATGATGGTATTCGTGAGTGCGTGGCTGAGGCGCTCTAATGTCAGCACAGGTGCTGAATGGATCATCACCCGTTTTGGCAATGGCCGCGACGCCGCCTTATCGCATACCATCACGGTGGTATTTGCGCTGATCAGCTGCCTGGGCTTTATGGCCTATGGCTTTGTAGGGTTGGGCAAGTTTATGGAGATATTCATACCCTGGCAAAACATTGCGCCGTATGTACCTTTCACCGTGCAGCCGGAGTACGTGCCGCATCTCTATGGCGTTGCGTTTGCGCTCTTCGCCGTTTTTTACAGCATACTCGGTGGTATGAGCAGTATTGTGTGGGCAGATGCCGTACAATACGTCATCCGTACCGCCGCGGCCGTGATCATTGCCGTCATCGCCATGCGCGCGCTCGCAGTACATGCGCTGAACGTGCCGGAAGGTTGGTTTAACCCCTTCTTCGGATGGAAGCTGGACCTGGATTGGAGCCGCATCATCCCCGAGGTAAATGAAAAAATTAACAGTGACGGCTATACGCTTTTTGGCGCCTTCTTCATGATGATGGTGTTCAAAGGATTGCTGGTAAGCCTGGCCGGCCCGGCGCCCAACTACGACATGCAGAAGATCCTCAGCACCCGTAGTCCGCAGGAGGCCGCAAAAATGAGCGGCTTTGTATCCATCGTACTGATGCCGGTAAGATACCTGATGATCATCGGATTCGCCGTACTGGGGCTCATCTACTACAAACAACTCAACCTCAAAACGGGGGATCATATCGATTTCGAAAAAATATTGCCGGCGGCCATCAGCAGCTTTGCGCCGGTAGGCGTCATGGGCTTGCTGGTAGCCGGCATGCTGGCCTCCTTCATAGGTACGTTTGCCGGCACGCTCAACGCGGCGCAGGCGTATATTGTAAACGACGTGTACCTGAAGTACATCGATCCAAAGGCAAGCAACCGTAAGATCAGCAGCATCAACTATCTCTCCGGCATACTCGTAGTGGTCGCCAGTATTATCATCGGGGTGTTTGCCAAAGATGTGAACAGCGTGCTGCAATGGCTGGTATCCGGCCTGTGGGGCGGTTACGTGGCAGCCAACGTGCTCAAGTGGTACTGGTGGCGTTTCAACGGCTACGGCTTCTTCTGGGGTATGCTGGCCGGTATTGCCGCAGCGCTGGTATGCCCTTATATCTTCACGGGGTTAAACCTTTGGTACTTCCCCGTTATCCTGATCATCTCCCTCGCGGGTTGTATTGCCGGCACGCTGGCCACGCCCCCGGTGGAGCAAAAAGTACTCGAACAGTTTTATTATAACGTACGCCCCTGGGGCTTTTGGCAGCCGGTGCTGCGCCGTATGTGGCAGGAAAATCCGGCCTTGCAGCCCAACCGCAATTTTGGCCGCGATATGTTTAATGTGGTCACCGGTATTATCGCGCAGCTCTGCCTCATGGCATTGCCCATGTACCTCGTGCTGCAACAGCAGGCGCCCATGTACATTTCCGCAGCCATACTGGTGGTAACGCTGTTGCTGCTGAAAAAATACTGGTGGAATTCCCTCGAAAAAAATGAAGTGTAAATAAAAAATGAGCATGCGAGAAGAAATATTCAGTCAACGGCTTAATGACCTGCAACGCGAGCAGTCGGCGCTGCTAACCTTGGTAAACGAACCTATACTGCCCGGCAACGGTATCTTCGAACGGTACCGCTACCCGATACTAACGGCAGCGCATACCCCGCTGCATTGGCGTTACGATCTTAACCCCGGCCGCAACCCTTACCTGATGGAGCGCTTCGGGATTAACGCCACCTTTAATGCCGGCGCTATCAAATGGCAGGATAAATACCTGCTGATGGTGCGCGTGGAAGGGGCCGACCGGAAGTCTTTCTTCGCCATCGCAGAAAGTAAGGATGGCATCCAGCAATGGCAATTCCGCCCGGCGCCGGTGCGCATCCCGGAAACCGGCGACCCGGATGTAAACGTCTACGATGTACGCCTGACCGCCCATGAAGACGGTTATATCTACGGCCTCTTCTGCACGGAACGGAAAGATCCGGCTGCAGCGCCGGGCGACATGTCGTCCGCTATTGCGCAATGCGGCATCATCCGCACCCGCGATATGGAACAGTGGGAACGCCTGCCGGACCTCGTTACCAGCTCGCCCCAGCAACGCAACGTAGTGCTGCACCCGGAGTTTGTAAACGGGCAGTATGCGCTCTATACCCGCCCGCAGGACAATTTCATCGAAGCCGGTTCCGGCGGTGGTATCGCCATCGGCTATACGAAAGATATGACCCGGGCCGTGGTAACTACCGAAACCGTGATCGATCCCCGCCACTACCATACCATCAGTGAATTGAAAAACGGCCAGGGGCCTGCCCCTATCAAAACTGCTGAAGGCTGGCTGCACCTGGCGCACGGTGTGCGTAACACCGCCGCCGGGTTCCGCTATGTATT
This sequence comes from Chitinophaga sp. CB10, assembly GCA_001870995.2. Lineage (GTDB taxonomy): Bacteria > Bacteroidota > Bacteroidia > Chitinophagales > Chitinophagaceae > Chitinophaga. The sequence goes on along the minus strand of MLAV02000018.1, from coordinate 120,263 downwards.
ATATATGTTCATGACGGACCTCCGGGATATCACCAAAGTAACCCATAAGCCCGCCGGCTATTTGATGGCGCCGGAAGGGCCGGAAAGGACAGGAGATGTATCCAACGTGCTTTTTTCCAACGGCTGGATCGCTGACGACGACGGCCGGGTGTTAATATATTATGCTTCCTCTGATACCCGCATGCATGTGGCGGTATCCTCGATCGACCGCCTGCTGGACTATGTGAAAAACACGGCGCCGGACCGCTTCCGGTCAGCCGCCAGCGTAGATACCGTGATGGCCATCATTGAGGCGAACCGGTAATGCATGGTACGTTTACCTTAACATGGCAGCAGGTTCGCGAACTTGCTGCCATGGCATAATGCATTGGCAGCTATAGCGCGCAGGCCGTGCAACTGGTGGCGCAGCGGCATTAGTTTTTCCCCCAACCCCTATACCTGCTTTTTCTGACACGGCTACGCCTGTACCCTTAACCATCCTTTAAAGCCCCACCCCCATGAAAAAAAGCGCTTTTTTCCTAACTTGCTGTCAATGTCAATCAAATCAGTATGTAGCCTCCTGCTCCTTTGCCTGTTAGGAGCTTTGCCCCGTGTATGCGCACAGGACTCCGTCATCACTTTCCGCCTGCTGGATTCCGTACGCCAGCTGCGGCCGGATACCGCCACCGTGCGGGTCATGCTGGACAAAGGCCGCACTACCGCCCGCTACTTCGACGCTACCAAAACTGAAAATGCATTCATCCTCGAAGCCATCGCGCTGAGCCAGCAGCTGAAATACCCCAAAGGCCTGGCCCTCGCTTATAATGAACTCGGCACCAGTAAAAGAAATAAATCCCAGTACATCCTCGCGGAAGACTATCATGAGCGCGCCGTGAAATACGCCCGGGAAGCCAAAGATTCCCTGCTCCTGTGCCAGTCGCTCAACAACGCGGGCGTGGACTGCCGCCGGCAGGATAAGCTGCAGAAGGCGTTCGACTTCCACTTCGCCGCCCTGCAGATCGCCGAGCGGATACAGAATGTGAAAAACATCTGCGTGGCCACCAACAGCATCGGCAACATCCAGCTGACGGAAAAGAAGTACGACGAAGCCATCGAACGGTTCCAGCATGCCCTGAAGCTGGAAGAAGAAAGTAACAACCCGCTGGGAATGGCCATCAACCTTGGCAACCTGGGTTATGCCTACCAGGGCCAGGGCAAGCTGGACATGGCGATACAGTACTATAAAAGCTCCCTTGCCATCAACGAAAAGCTGAAGAACGTGACCGGCATGGTCATCTGTTATAACTGCCTGGGCTCCGCCTACCAGGAAAAAAAGGAATATCCCCTGGCTATGGAATACCTCCAAAAAGCCCTCCGTGCCAACGACCAGGTGGATGATAAAGTGCATATCGCCGAAAGCTATATGAACATCGGCAAGCTGCTGAGCGCCCAGGGCAAGCATGAAGAAGCCCACCAGTTCTTCCGGCAGGCCATCGGTTTGAGCGCGTATTGGGGATTCAAATCCATCCTCATGGATACTTACAAGGCCATGGCGGAGGATTACAAAAGCAGCGGGGATTTCCGGAAATCCCTGGAAGCAACGGATAAATCCCTGTTGTATAAGGATAGCATATTGGATGAGAAGTCGGCCATGGCCCTTAACCAGATGCAAACCATATACGACGTGGACCTGAAAGATAACCAGATCCGCACCCTGGAACACGACAAAATTATGGCGCAGATGCGCACCAAACGCAATGTGCTGCTGATTTTCTCCCTGATCGCGTTTCTCGTGATGATGGCGGTAGGCGGCTTCTTTTACATCCGCCACCGCAACCTGGAAGAGAACAAACAGCGGCTGCAACTGGAACTGCGCTCCCTCCGTTCGCAGATGAACCCGCATTTTATCTTCAATTCCCTGAGTTCCATCCACCGGTATATCTGGAGCAATAACCAGGAAGAAGCGAGCGATTACCTGACCAAATTCTCCAAACTCATGCGGCTGATCCAGGATAATACCCAGCATACCTTTGTGCCGCTGAATAAAGAGCTGGAATCCTTACAGTTATACCTGGACCTTGAATCATTGAGATGTAATGGTATCTTTGATTACCATATTGAGGTGGCCGATGATATCAACGACGAGGAAGTGCTGATCCCACCCATGATCCTGCAACCTTATGTGGAAAACGCCATCTGGCACGGCCTGGTGCATAAGCTGGCGGAAAAAGGGCAACTGGATATCCGGATACGGCTGAGCGGCCGCAGCCTGGTCTGCACCATTGAGGACAATGGCATCGGCCGGCAGAAGGCCATGGAAATTAAAGAGCGTAAAGGTAAGACGCATAATTCCGTTGGTATGAAAGTAACGCAGGGGCGCATTGACCTGATCCGTAAGATCAACAATAAGGACGCCAGCGTGGAGGTGACGGACCTCCGGAATGATGCCGGGGAGCCAACCGGAACCCGCGTTACCATTGTATTACCGGCAGAATTTATTTTCTGAACTTCCTAAAACCTACATAAATGAGTGAGATAAAAGCCATTATCGTAGATGATGAGCAACACTGTATTGAAGCGCTGCAAACGATGTTACTGAAAAAATGCCCGGGTGTAAATGTGATAGGGGCCGCTCAAAGCGTGAAAGAAGCCCGCGAAATGATAGATGAAATGCAGCCGGACCTGGTATTCCTGGACGTGGAGATGCCGCACCAGAACGGGTTTGACCTCTTGCGCCAGTATGAGCGGGTAACCTTCGACGTTATATTTACCACCGCCTACGAGCAGTACGCCCTGAAAGCAATAAAGTTCAACGCGCTCGACTACCTGCTGAAACCCTTTAGCGTAAAGGAATTGCAGGATGCGCTGGAGAAGTTCCGCGAAAAGCAGGCAAACAAAAGCAAGGACCCTGCCGCTTCGCCGCTGGAAGTGTTTTTACAGAATATGAAAACCCTGCAGCAAACGCATAAGAAAATTGCTCTGCCTACCATCAACGGACTGGTGTTTATGTCCGTGCAAAATATTGTGCGGTGCGAGTCTACCGGCAACTACACGAAGATATTCTTTACGGATAAAAAGAACCTGATGGTATCCCGCCCGCTCAAGGAGTTTGAAGAACTGCTCACGGATGTGGACTTTTTCAGGGTCCACAACTCCCACCTGATCAACCTGCAGCAAATGCAGTCCTACATCCAGGGCGAAGGCGGTTTTGCCCTCATGAGCGATGGCACGCAGGTGGAAGTGTCCAGAAGACGCAAAGCCGAATTCCTCAAAAAGGCAATGCAGTTCTAGCATTAGAACCTAAGTATCAATCTGAAATGCGAATTCCAGATTTATACGTTTTTATACCACTTATAGTAAAATTGCTACCGGATATTAATTGGGTGTTGCGCGAGTTTTAGCTAAAGTTTAGCTTTGTATTACGATTTCAATAATACTATTATATAAAGATTTTATTCTCTGCATTACTAGCGTGATTAGCCCCAAAGAAAAAAGACACCGGAAGGTGTCTTTTTTGCATTATATACTTGTGAGGGATTTGCTTACAAATTAAAATTTTTTATACAGCCAACTCATCCGCCAGGTGTTCCAGGTCATAGAAGGAGAGGAGTCGACGTATAACGCCTTCTACTAATGCGTCCGGGCAGGAAGCGCCGCTTGTCAGCAAAATCGTCACCTGTTCTTTTTCCGGCAGGAACTGGTCGCTGTGCAGCTCCTGTTTATGGTGAAAGTCGTAGTGGTAGATGGAAGAACGGGATGCCAGCTGCGCCGGGTCGGACACAAAGTAGGTCGGCAGCTTTTCTTCGCAAAGCTCCACCAGGTGCGAGGTATTGGAGCTGTTGTATCCGCCGACTACCACGGCCAGGTCCGCCGGCTCCTGTAACATGCCTGTCACGGCAGTCTGGTTATCGTTGGTGGCGTAGCAAAGCGTATCCCGGGTGTCGGCAAAGCGTTCCCCGATGGTCGCTTCCGTGAGGCCGTATTTTTCCACCATAATATTTTTGATATAGTCGGCGATGGCCTGGGTTTCCGTTGCCAGCATGGTCGTTTGGTTGACCACGCCAACCCGCTGCAGGTCCCGCTCCACGTCGAAGCCTTCGGAAAACTGCCCGGCGAAGGTCGCCGCAAAATCGGACGCGGGGCGTTTGCCCGTGATGAATTCTCCCAGCACGATGGCTTCCTGCATGTCCTTCACCACGATGGTAGCGGTATTAGCCTTACTGTGGCTGAAGGTAGCCCGGGTTTCCTCGTGTTTGGGTTTGCCGTGAACGATGACGGTGTAATTTTTTTCCCCGATCTGCTCGGCCTTATTCCATACCCTTTCCACGAAAGGGCAGGTGGTATTGTATTTCAGCGGTTCGATGCCCAGGCTTTCCAGGTGTTTTTCAATTTCCAGGGTGGTGCCAAAGGCGGGCACGATCACGATATCATCCGGCTGCAGCTCTTCCCAGGGCACGAGTTGCCTGCCGCCGGTATCCATGAGGAAACGCACGCCCCTGCTGAGGAGGTCGTTGTTTACATGGGGGTTGTGGATCATTTCGCTGAGCAGGAAAATGCGTTTGTCCGGGTTTTCGTCTACGGTTCTGAAAGCGATTTCGATGGCGTTTTCCACCCCGTAGCAGAAGCCGAAGTGGCGGGCCAGGAGTATTTTAAGCGGGCCGAAATCCAGTACGGTAGGGGTAAAGTCTTTCTTCATGCGGTCCTGCTGCTTACGTTTATTTTTGATAGCCGTAATCAGCGGACTGCGATATATCACCGGAACGTTAAATGTTTTCATGAGTCTTGTTGAGCCAATAAATTGTTGGCAAAGTTAATCAAATGATCGGGAAAGGCCGTGTTGGCCCTGTTTGGCTTATTTTTCCTTGCTCATTTTTTCCAGCCAGGCTTTTTCTTCTGCGCTGAGGCTGTTGTAGCCTTTTTCATTGATCTTGTCCAGCAGTTGATCCAGGCGGCTCTGCGGGTTTTCCTCTGCTTTTTTCACCACTTTGAGGGGCGATTTTTTAGGCTTGAATTTTTTTGCGGCCGGTTGTACCCTGGTGCGCTGGCCGGGAGAAAAGAGCCAGATCAGCGGCCGGGCGAGGTCCGTACCGTTCTGTAACAGTTTGATATATACGAAGCCCAGGGCTGCGCCGCCCAGGTGGGACATGACCCCGCCGAAATTACCGTCAAACATGGTGATGATGCCGATTACGACCAGCGCCAGGGCCAGCCATTTCAGCTTGATGGAGCCGATGAACATGAGGCCGATTTCGTAGTTGGGCACCTGGGTGGCTGCGGCCACCAGCAGGCACATTACGGAGGCGGAGGCCCCGATCATTACGGCATCCACGTTTTGGACGAAGAGGAAGTAGCAACCCATGTAAATCAGCCCGCCGGCGATGCCCCCGAGCAGATAAACGGGCAGTACCCGCTGATTTCCCAACATCTCCCTGAAAATATTCCCGAACCAAAACAGGTTCAGCATATTGAACAGAATATGCAGCACGCCCACATGGGCAAACATATACGAAATGATTCCCCAGGGTTTGGTAATAAATACCGATGGGCTTGCATGCAGGGCTACCTGGTCGTACACCCAGTTGAAAATACCGCTCTGCGAAATGATATCTACCAGGCGTAAAATGTTCAGTGCCAGGAATACGATGATATTCCAGAAAAGCAGATGGTTAACTGTGTTCCCTTGCCTAAGCCAATAGCGAATATCCGATTGAAAAGAGGTCCCGTTCATACCTACAAATTAATATAAAAATCCGGGAATTTTGGTTGCACTGCAATAAAAATGCCGCGGCCTGAAAAGTCAGATATTTTGTTCAGTTCTTATTCGAATTAAAACAAATATTAGCAGGGTTGGTTCTTCTGTTTTGGGACTTTTTTTGGGGTGGGGGGAGAAGATTCAGCGCCGCGGCCGGGCCGGGTCTGGCGGTAACAGGGGCGCTGCCCGGCGGCGTATGCCGGGGCAACGGGGAATCCGCTCTGGTAGCCGTTTCCGGAACGCGGGGGAGAATGGTTTCATAATTTGCTGTTAATTCCGGGAAAAACCCCTGAAATTCCGTATTTTTGCAGTCCCAATTAAAAAGGGGGCCCGGGTATTCCGGGTCAAAACAAAAATTTTATGAGCGAAAACAACATTCCTAACGAACAAAACGCTGAACAACAGGCTACTCCGGTAGAAACAGCGGTAAAAAATGCACCTGTTGCTACTGCTCACGACGATTTCGATTGGAGCGTAGACAAACGTAATGTTTCTTCTTACAGCAAAGAAGAAAAAGCTAAGTATGATGCTACTTACGAAGGTACCTTCAAAGTATTTGAAGAAAACAGTCTGCTGACTGGTACTGTAGTAGGTCTGACTAATACTGACGTAGTGATCAACATCGGCTTCAAATCCGACGGTCTGATCTCCCTGAACGAATTCCGTGATCTGCCAGGTCTGAAAATCGGCGACGAAGTGGAAGTACTGGTAGTGGAAAAAGAAGACCGCGATGGTAACCTGCACCTGAGCCGTAAACAAGCTCGCCAGAAACGTGCATGGGAAAAAATCGTGGAAGTTTACAAAACCGGCGAAGTGGTTACTGGTACCGTTACCAGCAAAACCAAAGGCGGCTTGATCGTAGACGTTTACGGTATGGAAACCTTCCTGCCGGGTTCTCAGATCGACGTGAAACCAGTTACCGATTACGATCAGTTCGTAGGCAAAACTATGGAGTTCAAAGTGGTGAAAGTAAACGAAACCATCCGCAACGCCGTAGTTTCCCACAAAGCGCTGATCGAAAGCGATATCGAACAACAAAGAGTGGATATCATCAGCAAACTGGAGAAAGGCCAGGTGCTGGAAGGTACCATCAAGAATATCACCGACTTCGGTGCGTTTATCGACCTGGGTGGTCTGGACGGTCTGCTGTATATCACCGATATCAGCTGGGGTCGTATCTCTCACCCATCCGAAGTACTCCAGATGGATCAGAAAATCAACGTTGTTGTGCTTGACTTCGATGACGAAAAACGTCGCATAAGCCTGGGCTACAAACAACTGACTCCGCATCCTTGGGATACTTTACCAGCTACCATCACTGAAGGTGCTAAAGTAAAAGGTAAAGTTGTAAACATCGAAGATTACGGCGCATTCCTGGAAATCATGCCAGGTGTTGAAGGTCTGGTACACGTATCTGAAATCTCCTGGGCTTCTACCCCAATCAACGCGAAGGAATTCTTCAAATTAGGCGAAGAATACGAAGCAGTGGTGGTAACCCTGAGCAAAGAAGAGCGTAAAATGTCCCTGTCTATCAAACAACTGACAGAAGACCCATGGGCTACTATCGAAACTAAATTCCCTGTTGACAGCCGTCACAAAGGTATCGTGAAAAACATCACTCCTTATGGCGTGTTCGTTGAACTGGAAACCGGTATCGGTGGTATGATCCACATCTCCGACCTGTCCTGGATCAAACGTTTCAACCACCCGTCCGAGTACACTAAAGTTGGTAACGAAATCGACGTAGTGATCCTGGGTATTGATAAAGAAAACCGCAAGCTGAGCCTCGGTCACAAACAGATCGAAGAGGATCCTTGGAACACCTTCGAAACTATCTTCCCGATCAACTCCGTACACGAAGGTACCGTTGTGAAGAAAGACGAAAAAGGTGCTACCGTTCAGCTGCAGTACGGCCTGGAAGCTTACGCTCCTGCCCGTCACCTGAGAACTGAAGATGACAAACCAATCAACGTGGAAGACGTGAAAGAATTCATGATCATCGAATTCGATCGCTCCGAAAAACGTATCCTGGTTTCTCACACCCGCGTTTGGGAAAAAGCTCAGGCTGAAGAGAAAGAAGCTATCGTGAAAGAAAAACGCGCGGAAGCTGACAAAACCCGTAAAGCTGTGAAAAACATCCAGGGTAAAGTAGAAAAAGCTACTTTAGGCGATCTGGGTGCGCTCGCAGAACTGCGCGAAAAACTGAAACAGTCTGAAGGTGGTGAAGAGAAATCTGCACAGTAAGATCGTTTCTTAGCATAATTGAAAAAGCCCGTCTCGTGAAGAGGCGGGCTTTTTTTATGGATGCCGTTTTTATGGATGCCGGGCAGGGCTGATTTTACCGTAGCAACGGCGGCATTGCGCCGGCGCGCCTGGTAAAAGGCCGCTTCCTTACTCAAATATCGCAACTACCCTTGCCGGCGCGGCACTGGCCCCTTTGATCTTCAGCGGAAACACGCTCACCTTAAATCCGGAAGGCGGCAACGCTCCCAGGTTCACCAACTGCTCCATATGGCAATATTCCTTCTGCTGGCCCACCAGGTGCGCCTGCCAGAAATAGTCGTTTTTCCCGAGTTTTTTCGCATTTTCAGCCATGTATTTCAGCGGCAGGTCAAATCCCCACTGGTCAATCCCCATCACTTTCACGCCCTGGTCTATCAGCCAGTGGGTAGCCTCTGCGCTCATACCCGTGCCCCGCATGGGGTATTCCTTTGTGCCGATGTACTTATCCCGGCCGGTATGGATTAAGACAATGGTGCCGGGTTTTATCTGTACGCCCGTCCGCGCGATATCCGCCTGTACGTCCGCCAGGGTGATCTCCTCAAAGTCGGCCTTGTGGGTCATGTTCAGCACCACGCCGTCCCCATAGCACCATTCCAGCGGAATTTCGTCAATGGTTTTGGCCGACTGGCCATTTACCGTCGGGGAATAATGCCAGGGCGCGTCTATATGCGTGGCCGCATGTACGCCCATACCGGTTATCTTATCGTCCGCCCAGCCCTCAAACCCGCGCGGGAAGAGCTTTGCCGGCAGGCCGATAAAAAAACGTATTAATCCTTTGCTTTTACGGTGGGGTTTATGCTTGATCTTGATCCGCATAAACCAGGGGTCCTGCTTGTTGTAAGCAATTGTTTTAGAGAGGTCTACGATTTTCATAAGATGAATTGCGCTGGTTGATGGAATTGCAATGGTCGTTGCAGGGATTTGGAGCCGCCCCGCCTGGCAGGGGAGGCGGCGGTAGTTTTATGGAGCCGGCGGTTTTGCGTTTTAACTCCAGCGGATTCGTTAGGCTGTACTGTCGGCAGTGCTGCGTTGTTGAATTCCGGTTGAGTCGTTTATGCTGTACCGTCAGCTGATTTGCCTTTTAAGCCCGCAGGTTGCTTAATGCTGAACCGCCAGCAGTTTTGCGTCGTTAAACTCCAATAGGGAGTTAAGCCGCAGGTTGGCCAGGGCATAACGCGGGTCCTGCCGGTTATGCGGCTCCGGCACCACTACCGTGATCATGCGGGCCGCTTTGGCGGCAGTCATGCCGGTAACGCTGTCCTCAAACGCTATACATTCGAGCGGGCTGCTTCCCAACGCCTTTGCGCAGGCCAGGTACACGGCCGGATGCGGCTTGCCGTAGTCCTCAAATTCCGCAGAAGTCACCGCCTGGAAATAATCGCGGATGCCCAGATGCGCTATCACCGCGTCAATCAACCGCTTCGGGGACGACGAGGCCAGCCCGATCTTGAATTTCCGCTCCTTAAAGAAGTCCAGTATATAATGTAATCCCTCCATGGACCTGCCTTCCGCAATGATCATCCCGATTACCCGGGAAATGATCTCATCCGTCACCTGCTCCTCGCTCTTGCCGGTCCATTTAAAATGATTATGCCAGTAGTTTACTACTTCCTTGGTCCGCAGCCCTGTCGTTTTGTGCCAGAGGTCCGGCGTGAGCTGCACACCCACCGACTGAAATACATCCTGCATGGCCAGCCCCCAGAGCGGTTCGGAGTCTACCAGCAGGCCATCCATATCAAATATAACTGTATTGATCATAGTTCCCATTTGCGCCGCAAAGTTAACCTTTTTCTTATTCCCGGGTTTTCCGTTCAAGCACTTCCATTCTCTCCGTTCCACTATCTCCCATACCCTCCGTTCCACTATCTTCCATACCCTCCGTTTCACTATCTTCCATACCCTCCGTTCCACTATCTTCCATACCCTCCGTTCCACTATCTTCCATACCCTCCGTTCTACTATCTTCCATTCTCTCCGTTCCACTATCTCCCATACCCTCCGTTCCACTATCTCCCATACTCTCCGTTCCACTATCTCCCATACTCTCCGTTCCACTATCTTCCATACCCTCCGTTCTACTATCCCATACCCTCCGTTCCATTTTCTCCCATACCCTCCGTTCCACTATCTTCCATACCCTCTGTTCTACTATCCCATACCCTCCGTTCCATTTTCTCCCATACCCTCCGTTCCACTATCTCCCATCCCCCATCCCCCACCTTCCATCCCCTCCATTCCACCCCTCCATCCCCCCTCAGGCTATAACAATAAGTTATTACCCATAATGATAGGTTATGCGGCCCGGCCCTTCATCGCGCTGTTTTTGAACCGCCCCGCCACCTGAATCCCTTGCTGGTATTGCATCCCGGAGCAGCCGCTTTCCGCCCCGCCATCGCCGGCCGGTTTTTCCCCCTTTTATTTTTTGAATATTATCTAACGAACACCCCCATTTTTTATTAAAAAAAGTTTTGGAATGATAGCCCCGTCCTATATCTTTGTATTACTCTACTAAAATTATAGGGAATATGGGTAATAGACGGATAAGGAAGTTTGTCGCATGTTGTTGGATGTCAATGACCCGGGAGGCGTGCGCATTATGATCATGTACCATTCATGAACTGATTATAAATAAACTGGCCTCCGGAAAAGACCCGGGGGCTTTTTTGTAGAGCAGACAGCCAAAAGCCCTTTCGCCAAATCAAATTCAGCAATCTACCACCACCAGAAAATATTTGTTATGCAAAGCTTCAGAACAGAACTCGAAAATCCGATCGTAGAACGCGATATCATTGAGCTGGAAAAAAAGATCCGCCTTTTCCGCGAAGGCAGCATCCCTGAAGAGAAGTTCCGCAGTCTCCGCCTCGCGCGCGGCGTGTACGGCCAACGCCAGCAAGGCGTGCAGATGGTGCGTATCAAACTCCCCTACGGTAAAATGACGCTGCAGCAGTGGAAACGCATCGCTGATATCTCCGACGAATATTCTACCGGAAACCTCCACCTGACCACCCGCCAGGATGTGCAGGTGCATTTCGTGAGTCTGGACAGAACGCCTGAACTCTGGTCTAAACTGGAGCAGGACGATGTCACCATCCGCGAAGCCTGCGGTAACACCGTTCGTAACGTCACCGCATCCGACCGCGCCGGCATCGATCCGGAAGAACCATTTGACGTAACGCCTTACGCGGACGCCACTTTCCGCTACTTCCTGCGCAATCCCATCTGCCAGGATATGGGCCGCAAAATAAAAATCGCTTTCTCTTCCAGCGAGGCAGATACCGCCTGGGCTTTCATGCACGACTTCGGCATGATTCCCAAAATAAAGGAAGTGAACGGTAAAACCGTTCGGGGCTTTAAAGTACTGGTAGGCGGCGGCCTCGGCGCGCAGCCTTTCCTCGCCAAAACCGCTTTCGAATTCCTGGAAGAAGATCAGCTCATCCCTTATATCGAAAACGTACTCCGCGTATTCGACCGCTACGGCGAAAGAACCAGCAGGCACAAAGCCAGGATGAAATTCCTCGTGCAAAAGCTGGGCTGGGAAGAGTTTGACCGCCTCGTAAAAGAAGAATACAAAGCCGTAAAAAATAAATCCCTGAAAGTGGATTACGAAGGCTTCAAAGCCACAGAACCGCCTGTTGTCGGTACTGTGCCGGCCTTTACCATCCGCGATCCGAAAAAATTCGAAACCTGGAAAGCCACCAACGTTTTCGAACAAAAACAAAAAGGCTACTTCGCCGCATACGTGAAAGTACCTTTGGGTAATATCTCCTCCACCGTGAGCCGCAACCTCATCGAGGCGCTGCGCCCGGTAATTGCGGACGATGTGCGCGTTACCGCTAACCAGGGCCTGCTGCTCAAATACATCCTGCCGGCACACCTGCCTTATGTGTACAGCGTGCTGGAAGCGGAAGGCTTTGCCGCCGCTGGTTTCGACAGCGTGGCTGATATCACCGCATGCCCTGGTACTGATACCTGTAACCTGGCCATCTCCAGCAGCACCGGCATCGCCGAAGCCCTGGAAAATGTGATCAGCGCTGAGTTTCCTGACCTGGTACACAATAAGGATATCAAAATAAAAATCAGCGGCTGTATGAACTCCTGCGGCCAGCACGGTATCGCCAGCATCGGCTTCCATGGCAGCTCCCTGAAAAGCGCCGGCAAAACGCTGCCTGCCCTGCAGGTACTGTTAGGTGGCGGTATCCTCGGTAACGGCGAAGGCCGTGTAGCCGACAAAGTGATCAAAGTGCCCAGCCGCCGCGGTCCGGACGTACTCCGCACCCTGCTGCACGACTACGAGATCAACGGCGCCGACAACGAAAAATTCAACGAATACTACGACCGCCAGGGCGAAAAATATTTCTATGAACTGCTGAAACCACTGGCTGACCTCAGCACCCTCACCGATGAAGCCTTCATCGACTGGGGCCAGGCGCAACAGTTTGCCACCGCCATCGGCGTGGGTGAGTGCGCCGGCGTGGTGATCGACCTCGTAGCTACCCTGCTGTTTGAAGCGGAAGAAAAACTGGAACTGGGTAATGAAGCGTTTGAAAAAGGCGCGTTTGCAGATGGCATCTACCACGCCTATTCCACTTTCGTACAGGCAGCCAAAGCGCTGCTGCTGGGCGAAGGCATCGCTTGTAACACGCAGATCGGTATCCTCAACGATTTCGACAAAAACTTTGTAGCTACCGGCCTGTTCAGCTTCGATACGGATTTCAAATCCCTCGTGTTGCAGATTAACAGTAACGAGCCTACGGAAACTTTCGCCAGGGCTTATTACCAGCAGGCGGCAGACTTCTACAAGGCGGCACAGGCTTTCCGCGTACAGAAAGCCGCTACCGTACAGGCATAATGTGGCAGTAAAGGATCAATAATTTTTTCTATCTTTCTAAAACTTACAATCATGCAACATATACAACCGAAACTCACCCTCGTAGGCGCCGGACCTGGTGATCCGGAACTGATCACGGTAAAGGGGTTAAAGGCTATTCAGAACGCCCGGGTAATTCTTTATGATGCACTGTCCAATAACGAATTACTGGAACATGCGCCCGCTGATTGCCTCTGCCGGTTTGTAGGTAAACGTGCCGGAATGCATGTGTACCCGCAGGAAGAGATCAACCGCATGATTGTTAAGTATGCGCTGACTTACGGCAGTGTGGTAAGGCTGAAAGGGGGCGACTCCTTCGTGTTTGGCCGTGGTTCAGAAGAAATCGCCTTCGCGCAGCAATTCGGTATTGCTACGGAGGTGATTCCCGGAATAACAAGTGCTATCGCGGTACCGGGAATGAATAAGATTCCCGTTACCGCAAGAAATATCAGCGAAGGGTTTTGGGTGATTACCGGCAACACCAGGAACGGTAACCTCTCCCGCGACCTCGAACATGCGATCGCTGCCAATACAACCGTGGTAATCCTCATGGGTATGAGCAAGCTGCATGAAATTGCAGGTATCTACGAAGCGGCCGGCAAAGGCAATATCCCTGCCGCCATCATTCAAAACGGTACCCTGCCCGATCAGAAGCTGGGCGCAGGTAATGTGGCCGACCTGGTCAGCATCGCCGAAGCGCAGCAACTGCACAACCCTGCTATCATTGTGATAGGGGAGGTGGTACGCTTCCACGAGGCGTTCCAGGCCCTGCAGACCAGGGTGTCCGAAGGTTTAAAAATCGCAGTATAATGGAAGAAAATCAGTTGTTTCCCGTATTCTTTAAGTTGCACCGCCTCCATGTATTGGTAGTGGGCGGAGGAAATGTAGGGTTGGAAAAAGTAAATGCAATGCTGCAAAACAGCCCGGAAGCAACGATTACAGTGGTGTCCCTGGCATTTCTGCCGGAGCTGAAAGCCCTCGCCAAACAATACGCCAATGTGGAACTGGTAGAAAAGCCTTTCTCCTGCGGCGACCTGTTCGGGAAGGACCTCGTCATTGCCGCTACCAACAACCGGGAGCTGAACCAATGCGTCTGGGAAAAGGCGAAGTGCAGCAAAGTGCTGATCAACGTGGCGGACACACCGGAATTATGTGATTTTTACCTGGGCTCCATCGTGCAGAAAGGCAACCTGAAAATTGCCATCTCCACCAACGGGAAATCCCCGACCGTGGCCAAACGCCTCAAACAGGTATTGCAGGAAGCCATTCCCGATACGCTGGATGAAGTGTTGAACAAACTGCACCTGATCAGGGACAAACTAAAAGGCGATTTTGCCGCCAAAGTGAAGAAGCTCAACAGTATTACCGATGTGCTGGTAGACCCGGACACCAAAGAGCTTTAATGCTTCTTTTTCAGGATTTCCGCCAGCGCTACTGCCTGGTTATGCTTTTCATCTTTGGCGCCATATAATAATGTTACCCGGCCATGCGCCGCTTTTTTACGGAGTTCCTGCAACAGGTCTTCGTGCGACTCGAGTTCTTTTTCATACCGTTGTTTAAAAACCGGATAGCGCTCCGGATCATGATTGAACCACTTCCGGAGTTCATTGCTGGGTGCTATCTCTTTGAGCCACTCATCCACATGGGCCTTCTCTTTGGAGAGGCCCCGTGGCCACAGACGGTCCACCAGCACGCGGTAACCGTCCTCTTCACTATACTGCATATACACGCGCTTAATCTGTATCATACAGTAATAACCCCTTATCTCCTTAAAAAGTTTTAACGCTGCACCAGTGCGGAAGTACTGTCCTGGTTATAGAAATATTTCACGGTCACATCCCGCGGCAGCTGCGCTTCAAACGCCTTCAGGTTTTTGTACATGCCCTCGGCGGATTCCGCTACCGTAGCGTAAAAGCACACGGTAGGATAAGCGCAGATGTAGTTGTTGGAAATTTCCCAGGAAGCGACCTTATGCCAGTTCTTATACACGCCCGGCAGGTACCATTCTTCGTATATAACGGCCACCTTCGCCTGGCTGCTGTCTATCAGCTGGTGAACGTATTCGGGGGTATATTCCTTCCGGAGTTTGGCGCGGGTCACCTGGTTACTCCCGAGGCCCCATAAATCGAGGGTCCGGATATCTCCCAGGTAACTGATAGCCCCTACGTCATTGGCCGCAATGGTATGGTGATTATAATATTGTTTCAGGAAAAGCGCCATCTGGTACTGCTGGTCATAAATATTTTTACTGCAGCGCACCGCATGCGGCAGGGAATTGGCGGCGCGTGGTACCAGGTTGCAGAGGAATATGGCGAAAGTGAAGATGTACAGCCAGTTCGCCCTTTCTTTGAGTTTGTCAGGCGACCACCATTCCATAAATAGGATAGTGAGATGGAAGAAGGTCATTACCAGCAAATAGGCCTCGTACCGGTAGAGGTATCCGGCGGCTGCCGAACAACAGTGGAGGATAATGCTGAAGAAACTGATCGTCAGCACATAAAACGCGCGGTCAAACTGCTTCCTGCGGAAACGTTCCGCTACCACCAAACCGGTGATTACAAACAGGCCGCTGATCACGCTCGTGATCTCGAGGAACGAAACGGTATCATTGAGCAGGCGTATCAGCTGCATTTTCCCTTTCAGGATCAGGGAGTTGGGCAGGAAGTACCCGCCTTTGGCCGCCATCACCGCGCCGAAGATCACCACCGGCGAAATGCTGATGATACCCAGTACGAACGCGGTTTTCCAGCTCTTGCGCAGCGCCAGGATGCAGCATACCACAAACGCCGTATAGGCGTTCTCGTAACGGCAGGAGATCATGAGCGCCCCCCAGAGTGCCGGCGCCATCCAGTCGCTGAGCGCGAGCTGATTATTTTCCAGCCGTGTAGCGCAGCGGTGTACAAATATGAGGGTCAGGGCCATTTGGAGGCTATGCTCCATGCCCAGTATGGTCATGAACGGAAGCGGGGCCACCAGCATGGTAGCCAGCATGGTAATAGTTTTGCGGGGTGTGGATAAGTGCGTATGCCGGTTCAGCTCCCGCTGCATTTCCAGCAGCAGCAACACGGCGCCGGTAGCGCTGAGTATCAGCGGCCACGCAGGGGACAGTCCGAAAACGGCAAAAGCGGTACTGAGCAAAATGGTGAACAGCACAGAAGAGGAGGAGGAAACCCATTCCACATTGGACAGGCCCCAGATGTGATGCAGGGCCACGTTTTTAGCCACCGCCATATGGATAAATGCATCATCCAGCGGGTAGCTGAGCACGCCATTGGTTTTACGGAGGGTTAAAAATTCCAGGACAACCACTATACAACACAGTACGGCAAGTACAATGGCAAAGGGATAATACTTCTTCATGAGGTTAGAGTGTCATTCAGTTAATGAAATTCAGCTTGCGGTTAGCATAGAAGGTGGTTAAAACTATCGGAGATAAGGGGAATCGGAGCCCGAAAATATGCCAAAAATCTCAAATATCCTATCTTTATTTCCATGGAACAGCACAGGGAAATCATTGAAACGACAGTAAAATTTGTAAAACAGGAACTGGCAAACGCAGAGGGAGGGCACGACTGGTGGCACATCTACCGGGTATGGAAGCAGGCCAGGCATATTGCGGCCACGGAGCAATCGGACCTGCTGGTGGTGGAACTGGGGGCCTTGCTGCACGATATTGCCGACTCCAAATTCCATGGCGGCGATGAAGAGATCGGGCCCGCCAAAGCCGGGGCTTTCATGGAAAGTTTGGCTTTGCCGCAGCCAGTGATCGAACATGTGAAAAACATTATCCGGTATATTTCCTTTAAAGGAGGGCATAATGAAAACGCATTCTATTCGACCGAGCTGGGTATCGTACAGGACGCGGACCGGCTGGACGCCATCGGGGCCATCGGTATTGCCAGGGCGTTCAACTACGGCGGATTTAAAAACCGGGCGCTCTACGATCCGGAAATTCCGCCGGTATTAAACAGGAGTAAGGAAGATTATAAAAATAATACAGCGCCTACCATCAATCACTTCTACGAGAAACTGCTTTTGCTGAAGGATAAAATGAACACCGCTACCGGCAGGCAGCTGGCGGAGCGGCGGCACGCCTTTATGGAGCAGTACCTGCAGCAGTTTTATGGGGAGTGGGAGGGAGAGATATAAATTTTTCCCGGGATACCGGTTTAGATAATTAAAAAGGATCGCCCCGGGGCGATCCTTTTTTTATAAGGTATTAAATAGCGAACAGCGCTTTCAGTTCCTCTGCATCCTCGGGTTTCATTTTTCCGCCAAGGATCAGGCGGAGCTGCCTGCGGCGCAGGGCGCCATCATATAATCTTTTTTCCTCCTCTGTGTCTACCGTGATGGCAGGCACCGGGCGGGAGTTGCCGTTAGGGTCCAGCGCCACGAAGGTCATGAAGGCTTCGTTGGATTTATAGCGGTATTGCTGTACCGGGTCCTCTCCCCATACGCGCATGTGTACTTCCATGGAAGTATTGAAAGCGCGGCTCACTTTGGCTTCAATGTGTACCACATTGCCCAGCTTAATGGGATTCTCGAAGGAGATATTATCTACAGAAGCGGTTACAACGGGTGCGGCACAATGTTTCATGCACGACAGCGCAGCGGCGATGTCCATCCAGTACATGAGGCGTCCACCCATGAGGTTACCGAAAGTATTGGTATCGTTGGGAAGCACCAGCTCTGTCATTTGGATCAGGGAGTCCTGCGCTCGTTTAGGCGTTAAAGTCATCTTTAATGTATTTCGGACGCAAATTTACGATATAAGATCTATTGCGCTGTTGTATTATGAAAGATAGTATTTTGTTAAGGTACAATTTTTAAATTTTGTTTACCTGACCCTCCTGTATGGTTATGATATTCGCTTGTTTTACTTGTAATTTTTGAATGATATACGTTTGCAGTGCGCATAATTTTTGTGTTTATCAAAATCTTACGGAATTCAATCCCGGCATGCATTAGCCGTGGCGAATTTCAGCCGGCGGGATCGTCCGCCGGGTGTCAAATCAAGATAAAAACTTGGGTGCGAAGCAAATTTGTGTAACTTTGCATGACCTTCGGAAGTAGTTTACTTGACAGGTAACACACCAAAAGCAGTCCGGCACTTCCCCCATTATAGGTCAAGTATTCTTAGCAGAATTTTAGTTTTTATGGCAAAATATATCTTCGTAACGGGAGGTGTTACTTCCTCTTTGGGTAAAGGAATTATAGCCGCCTCGCTGGCTAAACTATTGCAGGCACGCGGCTTTAGAGTGACTATTCAGAAGTTCGATCCGTATATCAATGTGGATCCGGGAACATTAAACCCATATGAACACGGGGAATGTTATGTAACCGAAGATGGTGCCGAAACCGACCTCGATCTGGGACACTACGAGCGTTTCCTGAATATCCCAACTTCTCAGGCAAACAACGTGACTACCGGTCGCATCTACCAAACAGTGATCAATAAGGAAAGGGAAGGGGCATATCTGGGTAAAACCGTGCAGGTTATCCCTCATATCACCGATGAAATCAAACGCCGCATCCTGCTGCTCGGTAAAGACGGTAAATATGATATCGTCATTACAGAGCTGGGTGGTACCGTGGGGGACATCGAATCGCTCCCTTACATTGAGGCAGTTCGCCAGCTGCAGTGGGAACTGGGCGAGCAGGATTGCCTGGTGGTACACCTGACGCTGATCCCTTACCTGCGCGCAGCGAAAGAGCTGAAAACCAAGCCTACACAACACTCCGTACGTCTGCTCAGCGAGTATGGCGTACATCCTGATATCATCGTTTGCCGTACGGAAGAACCGATGTACCGCGATCTGAAAAAGAAAATCGCCCTCTTCTGTAACGTGCAGGTGGATGCTGTAATTGAAGCAAACGACTGTCCGACCATTTATGAAGTGCCGCTGGAAATGCTGCGCGAAAAACTGGACGTTTCCGTGCTGAAAAGACTGGGCCTGCCTATCGAAAAAGAGCCGGAACTGGTGAAATGGCGCGAATTCCTGGATAAATTAAAATATCCCAAATCCAAAGTGACCATCGGTTTGATCGGTAAATACGTGGAATTGCAGGATGCCTACAAATCCATCCTGGAGTCCTTTATCCATGCCGGCGCCGTTAACGATTGCAAGGTAGTGGTACAAAACATCCACTCCGAGCACCTGACGCCTGAAAATGTATGCGAGAAGCTGAAGAACCTCGATGGTTTGCTGGTAGCGCCGGGCTTCGGCCACCGTGGTATCGAAGGTAAAATCACCGCTATTCAGTATGCCCGCGAAAACAACCTGCCTTTCTTCGGTATCTGCCTGGGTATGCAAATGAGCGTGGTGGAATATGCCCGCAACGTACTCGGCTGGAAAGATGCGCACTCCGTGGAAATGAACCCTGATACCGCTCACCCGGTTATCAACCTCATGGAAGAGCAGAAAAAAGTAACCGCCAAAGGTGGTACCATGCGCCTCGGCGCCTACGCCTGCGAACTGCAGCCAGGCTCCAGAGCAGCGCAGATTTACGGTAGCACCATGATCAGCGAAAGACACCGCCACCGTTACGAGTTCAATAACGAATACCTGCAGGCATTTGAAGATGCCGGTATGATCCCATCCGGTAAAAACCCGGATACCGGGCTGGTAGAAATGATTGAGCTGCCTAACCATCCTTTCTTCGTAGGCTCCCAGTTCCACCCTGAACTGAAAAGCACCGTGGAAAGTCCTTCTCCGATCTTTGTAGCGTTTATTGCCGCTGCCAAAGCTTACGCGGAAAGCAAAAACGGTAAAACAAAAATGAGCGAAGAAGCCGTAGCGAAATAATAAGCAATAGCTATATATAATAATATTTATTTATATAGATAGTATGCTGGCCGGGTAAAAGGATTCCTTTCTTTTACCCGGCTTTATTTTATCATGCCGGCAGCAGGATGGCAGCCCTTTTAACAATTCTTTAATAAACAATCTTCAAAAAAAGCGGCCGCAAAAGGGGCGCTTTATGGGCTTTGCCAGAAAAAGGATTACCTTTGCTGCCTAAATTTTAATTGCATTTCATGGATAGAAATTCGGTTATTGGCTTTTTACTGTTAGGCGTGTTGCTGGTTGGTTACATCTTCCTGAATAATAAACAGCAGCAAAATGCAGCCAGAGAAAAGGCCATACAAGATTCCATCGCCCTCGTGAACAAGCCAAAGACGGTGCCTACTGATACAGTAGCTAACCTGGCTGGTACTCAGCTCGATTCAGCCCATCAGGCACAGCTCTCAGGAGAATATGGCGTATTTGCAGCCGCTGCTGTAGGTACCGAGCAAACTACCGTTCTGGAAAATGACGTTGTAAAAATTACTTTCTCTAATAAAGGTGGTCAGCCTGTATCCGTACAGCTGAAAGCATTCAAAACACATGACGGTCAACCCCTGATGCTGGCAAACGGTTCCTTTAACCGCTTGTCCGTTGAAGTGCCTGCCAATGCAAATAAAGCACTGCAAAGCGCTGACCTGTTCTTCACAGCCGGCACGCCGCAAAAACTTGCGGGCGATCAGCAGTCCATCTCTTACCGCCTGTCTTCCGCTACGGGCGCTTACCTCGAATTCGTGTACCTGCTGAAACCAGGCAGCTATGTAGTGGATTACGATATCCACGCAGTTGGTTTCCAGAACATCCTCCCAGGCGGCCAGAAATTCCTGACCCTGCAATGGAATTCCCAGAACGACAAGCAGGAGCTGGACATGCAGAACGAACGCCTGAACAACCAGGTGCACTACATGACCAATAAGGACAAGCATGATTACTTCACCCTGCAACGTACTTCCCACGAAAAACTGGATAACGGTCTGAAATGGGTGAGCGTAAAACAGCAGTTCTTTAACACTACACTGATTGCCAAGAAAGGCGATTTCGCCAGCGCGGATATTAACACCAAAGTGCCGGAGAGCGCCAACATCGTTGGGCAGACATATACCACGCTGCAAATTCCTTACGACCGTTCCGCGGATTTCACTTTCCCTATTGAAATCTACTACGGTCCTAACCACTATAAAACGCTGAAATCCTTTGACGTCGGCCTGGAAAAAATTATTCCGCTGGGTTCCGGCATCTTCGCTTTCGTGAAGTATGTGAACAAGTGGATCATCATCCCGGTGTTTAACTTCCTCAGCGGATTTATCCACAATTATGGTATCATCATTATCCTCCTCACCATCTTCATCCGCCTGATCATTGCTCCGTTTACCTACCAGAGCTATGTATCCCAGGCTAAAATGAAAGTGCTGAAACCTGAGATTGATGAACTGAGAGCGAAGTACGGCGATGATCAGCAAACCTTCGGGGTAGAGCAGATGAAACTCTTCAAGAGCGCCGGCGTAAACCCGCTCGGAGGTTGTTTGCCAGCCCTGTTACAGTTACCGATCCTGGTAGCGATGTACAGCTTCTTCCCGTCCAGCATTGAGCTGCGCCAGGAGAGCTTCCTGTGGGCTACTGACTTGTCTACCTACGATTCTATCGCGCACCTGCCGTTTAACATTCCGTTCTATGGCGATCACGTGAGCTTATTTACCCTGCTGATGACTGCTACCAGCTTCATGCTGGCTTTCTACAACCGTGGCATGGCGGATCAGAGCAACCCGGTAATGAAGTATATGCCATATGTAATGCCACTGATGTTCCTCGGTATCTTCAACAGAACCGCAGCGGCGCTTACCTTCTACTACTTCCTGTCCAACCTGATCTCCATCATCCTGCAGTTCGTGATCCAGAAATTCGTTATCAACGAAGCGAAGATCCACGCGCAGATCCAGGAGAACAAAAAGAAACCTGTACAGAAATCCAAATGGCAGGAGAAGCTGGAAGAAATGCAGAAGCGCCAGGCTGAAATGCAGCAGAACCAGCGCAATAAGAAGTAATATTTTCTGAACAATTCAGTCATATTTTTTAGCAGAAGGCTTCCCTTACGGAAGCCTTCTGTTTTTTATTTATTTAATTGCAGTATGAAAAAGCGTTTATTGACAGGCTTATGTGCATTGGGTTTGCTGGCAAGTGCCCATGCGCAGGATACCTTACCTTCTGCCAAACGGATTCAGAAAACAGTGAACTACCTTGCTTCCGACAAGCTGAAAGGAAGAGGCACTGCGGAAAAAGGCAGCATCACTGCCAGTAATTTTGTTGCCAAACAATTCCGCAAGCTGGGGCTGCAACCTATTAACAACGGCAGTTATTTCCAGGATTTTACCTTCGACCGCAATGCGCACAAAAATATTCCGAGCCGCAACGTGATCGGGTTCCTGGATAACGGCGCCGCACGTACGATCATTATCGGGGCGCACTACGATCACCTGGGCACTGCCGGCTTATTCGACGGCAAGTATCCCGTAGGCCAGATACATAACGGCGCGGATGATAATGCCTCCGGCGTGGCCGGCCTGCTGGAGCTGGCGCGTTACTACGCTAAAAACAGGGAGAAGGAGCCGTTTAATTTTCTCTTCATCGCTTTCGGCGGGGAAGAGCTGGGCTTACAGGGTTCCAAATATTATACGAACCATCCCCTGCAGCCTTTGGCTGACGTGCATTTCATGCTCAACATGGATATGATAGGCCGGTATAATCCGGAAAGGGGTATTGGTATTGGCGGATATGGTTCGGCAGCGGAGTGGCCGCAGGTATTTGAAGGCGTAACGCAGCCGGGCATAAAGTTCTTTACGGATGCAGCGGGCAAGGGCGCGTCGGACCATCATAACTTTTACATGCACCAGGTGCCGGTATTATTTTTCCATACCGGCGGGCATGATGATTACCATAAACCCACCGACGATGCGCCGAAGCTCCAGGCACAATCAGAAGAGCAGATTATCCGTTTGGAAATACGGTTGATTAACAGGGCTATGCATCTCCCCACCTTAAAATATACCGAAGTAAAATAATCAGTCGTATAAAAAAGCAGCGGGTGTATCCATACTGGATACACCCGCTGCCGTTTAATTATTTTCGTTGGTTACTATCTCCACTTCATAGACGGGACTGAAAAGATAGAGTCGCTTCGTGGCTACTTCCTCGCAGCGGTACCGTTTGCGGATACGTTCTCCTTTGCGGAAAACCCTGCCGTCTTTGGTGCGGAACAGCTGGCCCGGCGGGAGTTGTTCAACGAGGTAATGATTTTCTTTTTTACGGTCGTACCGGCTGAGTACGCGCATGAGGTCTTCGTCTGCGCAGGAACTCGCAGCAGGATTGGCCATGCTTTGGCGCACGGCCTGTTCTACATCCGGGGGCAGGAAGTTTTTTCCTACAAATCCGCTTAAAATCCAGGAAAATTCACTTTTCCATTCCTTTCCATGCGCGGCAACGCGGTTGCCGAACTTATTGAAAGTGGTCAGGTGCGCCAGTTCATGTAACAGCGTGATGAGGAAAGAGTATTTATTCAGTGATCCGTTGATACTGATACGATGCCCTTTGCCGTGCCCGTCCGGGTGGCGGTAATCGCCGAGGATGCTGGCGCGTTCACGCGTGATAGTCAGGTGTACTTTAAAGTGTCTGATGAACTCCATTACCGGCTCAAAAGTGCCATCTGGCAGATAGGCCGCTAATGCATGCAATGGCGCCTCTTTTTTCAAGTGTTATTGCTTTTGTCTTACAAGTTTAGACATGCTCACGGCCTCGAAGAGTGTGTAGATCAGGTATGTTCCCAATAAAATAAATACAGTTGGCTTGCTAATGTTTGGTTTGTAGGCAAGTACATATGCCAGGATACCAATAATGCAGATCATTAACTTACTCAGCGTAGCGCCGTAAACAGCTCTGATAAATGCGTTGTGGTTGGTAGATTGAAGGCTTTTGATGCTGGATCTGCTGGATAAAACAGATACTAGCGCCAGTACCAGGTTGCCGATCATCAGTACATAAAAATGTGCGTTGATGTCCATCAACCTGGATTTAAACGCTAAAAGAATTAGATTGATAATGCCGAAGAGGCCAATTAACTTAATAAAAAATCTGTCGCTCATTTCCTGCGGGTGTCATTTAAAATTTGCCGCAAAGTTACGACTAAACCCCCTAAAGAAAAAACGATTAAGCAAACTGGTACCCGCCAGCCAATCTTTTGGTCCAGCTTGTACCCGATGAAAACGGCAAGCCCCAGCGTAGCCATCATCTGGAACGCCAGGCCCGCGTAACGCATAATAGTGCCCAGGTTGTTGTTATTATTTTTATCGGGCTTATTCTGCTTCGGCTTCTGTGAGGACTGATCTTCCATGTTTATGAGTTTCTTCCGGCTGTTCATCGCCCATGTAGCAACGGCCATTGAATTTGGCGGTAGGCTCCATCTCGAAATGTGCGGTGTACACGTCACCTTTCACATGTGCATTCCCTTTCAGGAACAATAATTCTTCCACTTTGATGATTCCGGTTACTTTACCCAGAATATCGGCGCTCTGACAAATAAGATCTCCGGTAATATCTCCTTCCGGCCCTACTACTATCTTCGCTTTGGTGGATACCAGGCCATTTACCTGACCATCGATACGAATATCGCCTTCGCATACGATATCTCCCTGGATGCTGGTGCCGCTTCCAATAATGTTGATAGTAGAAGAAGGCAACATGCTCTTGCTGTCACCCTTAGATTTTGAACTGTTATTAAACATAGGTTTTCAGGTTTTTCAGGTTTGAAAGTTAAAACGATGTAAAATAAATTAAATATTCCGAGATTTATTGATATTTCAATATCAATTGATAGTCAAATAAATCCTTCCTACTAATAAGTGCTGCCGTCTACTTTGGGCACTTTCATCATCGTTGTATCCAGCTTGCCGGTAAATTCCCCGTTGATCACTTGCTTGATGTTGTCCAGGTACTTGTCACGGGCATTCACGGCTGATTCGAGGGAGTCCGCACGCATTTTCAGGTGTATAAATTCCTTGCGTTGCTTTAGATCGCCATAACCGGGAATATAATAACGCAATGGCGTGAATACTATTGTAGCTACGGTAATAGCCACCAATAATACAAACAGGGTACTCAATGCGATGTAAACACTCATTCTGGATAGTTTGAATGACGTTACTTCGTCATAGGTTTCATCATTCATAATTACCAGGCGATACTTATGACTGAGCTTCTCTAAATTCCTTCTTTTATTTTTATTCCCCTTCCTTGCCATTGCAATTTTTTCGTTTTCAGGCGGCTAAAGTTAATCATATTTGTTTTATTTGTTCTTTCGTATTCTGGTATCTACAGGGATGGAAGAAAATTTTCCCCACGGAAAGGGCTTTTTTGCCGCTGATAATCAGTGTATTAAAGGTTGGCTGATTGTCAGAATTTCCACATTTTTGTAGTATCTTTAAAATATTTTTTATTTCCGGAAGTTATATAATAAAGCCTATACACCCTGGCATCCATGAATTGCATCAAGTTATTACGAAGATATTTTGCTTTACTTTTTTTAGTGTGCATGGGAGTTCCAGCGGTTTGGGCGCAAAATCAGCCCCGCAACCAGGCGCAGCGCCCGCCCCAAAATAATGCCCGGCAAAGCAATCAACAGGGTAGCACTACCCAGGCTAATCCTTTGTTTAAACCAAAAGAACCGAAAGTTCAGGACAGGCGTACTCCCGCAGAGATCATGCTGGAAAACAAGCGCTGGACCCTCTATCGCGCCTTCTGGCAAAACCTGGCCACCCGCTATAACTATTACTTCCATGCCCGCACCAAGCTGGACAGGGTCGTACGCTCCGTAAACCGGCAGGGGCAGGACAATTACAATGTGCTGCTGCCTTTTTATCCGTTTACTGCCAAAAACCAGAACACGAGCAAAAGTGAACTGGATTCCGTAATAGAAAAAGCTTCCACCGGCATTCAACTCCACGACCCCCGCGGCAAGTGGATACCTGACTGTTATGTGCTGATGGGCCGCGCCTACTTCTACGAAGGAGATTTCGAAAACGCCAACAAAACATTCCAGTACACCAACCTGGCCTTCGCTCCTAAAAGCAAGCAGGAATATAAAACCGTTGTAGGCGCTACGGAAAATGACCAGATTTCCGTTTCCTCCAAAGAAAATACAAAAGGCGTACTCGCGCCTTTCCGTCATAAGCGCGCCCGTAACGATGCCTTCTTATGGCGTGCGCGCACGCTGCTGGAACTGAAAGATTACGATGAAGTACAAGCCTTACTGAACGTACTTTCCAACGATCCTAAATTTCCGAAGCGCCTCGAAGGCTCCCTGGCGGAAGTAAAGGCCTACAGCAACTACATACAGGGCCGCTACCACGAAACCATTTCGCCTTTACAGGTAGCCATCGATAAAAGCAGGGACAGGGTGGCCAAAGCGAGGATGTCATTCATCCTCGGGCAGCTGTATGCGCTGGAAAACCAGCCTGATTCCGCCATTGACCAGTTCAGGGGCGTGATCCGCCAGCGGCCTGATCCGATGATGGACTTCCAGGCAAGGGTGCAGATTGCCCGCCTCAACGCCACCCGCGAGGGCGGCAACCCGCAGGAAAGCATCGACGCCCTCCGTCACATGCTGAAGAAGCAGAAATTTGAACCTTACCGCGATGGTATCCTCTACACCATGGGTTCCATATCCTATCCAAAGGACCCCGAGGCGGCCCTGGGGTATATGCAGAAGTCGCTCAAAGTGCCCAGCGAAAACAGGGTACAGCGCACCATCACCTACAAAGGCATTGCAGACATCTACTACGATCAGCGTAACTACGCCGAAGCAAAAAAATATTACGACAGCACTGCCGGCACCATGACGCCGGATTTTGTGGACTATGCGCTGGTAAACACCCGCAAAAATGTGCTGGGCGATGTAGCTGCCCGCGTGGCGCTCATTCGCCGGGAAGATAGCCTGCAACGCATCGCAACGATGCCGGAATCCGACCGGAACATCTTCCTCGCTAAAATGGCGGCCACCATCCGCCAGGAGGCGGCCGATAAAAAGAAGAACGAGAAAAAGAATAAAGGCGCGGACAGCGAAAACTATACTGCCGGCAGCACCCTGCAAAATAATGGCCCGGGCGCTTTCTCCCCCCAGGGGGATAGCAACGGCGACTGGTATTTCTACAATGTAGCTACCAAATCCGCCGGGTACTCCGAGTTCCGCCGCCGCTGGGGGAACCGCCAGCTGGCTGATAACTGGAGAAGAAGCCAGACCGGCGCCGCCAATATCGCCGCCGGGAACAATGGCGCGCCAATGCTCAACGCGCCCACCGCCGAAGACGCCAAGCCTGCCGTACCGGCGGACAGTATGAGCGCCGAAGTGCTGGCCGCCGGCCTGCCCCTCACGCCGGAGCAGCTGCGCGCGTCCCGTAGCAAATGCGAGGACGCCTGGTTTGACCTCGGTAAACTCTATTATGATAAACTCGACAACGCACCGCTGGCTATAGAAACCTACGACTCCCTGCTGCTGTTATACCCGGCCCATCCGCGCAAGGCAGAGGTATTATACTCCCTGTATGTATGGAATGGCAAACAAAACAGGACAGACGTAGCCAACAGGTATAAAAACCAGGTGCTTAACGAGTACGGACAAACGAATTTTGCGGATATCATCCGCTTTGGCGGTTTGAAAGACATCGACGCCGGTAAAAAGAAGGCGATCCGCGAGGCTTACGACTCCGCCTATACGGCGTTCCGCAACGGCAACTACGCCGGGGCTATTGCCATGCGCGCCATGGTGGACTCCGTTTATGGCCTGAACTACCTGCAACCTAAATTCGACCTGTTGCAGGCCATGATCACGGTAAAGACAGATACCAGCTTTGCAACGGACACGGTTAACCGCTCCGAGGCGGCCGTGCAGTATGTAATGAATAAATACGCCGCCGATTCCGCCATCTTTAGCCAGGCGCAATCGCTGATGGCTGCGCTCAAACAGCGAAAAGAGCTCTATAATTATTTAGTAGCCCTGGAAGTGAAGAAGAACGCCGATGGCACGCCTTTGGTGGATGAAGATGTGACGATGCGATATCCATGGCAGAACCCACAGCCGGTGTTTGCCGATAAGGTAAACACAGCCAAAGTGAAGACGGACAGCATCCAGGTGGCTGCCGGCCTGACGGGCAACAAACCTGCGCCGGTAAACGTAATTGCGCCGCCGAAACCGGTGACGCCTTATAAGATAGATGCCAACAACCCGTTTTTCGTGGTGCTGTCGTTCGACCGGGTGTCCAAAGAGCTGATGGATGAAGGATTGAGCCAGTTTACCCGTTACAACGCCACCAAACATCCGTCAGATAAAATTGAGGTGGGTAGCTTCGTGCTTACGCCAAATGATATCATGCTGATTTTCAGGATATTCCCTAACGAAGACAAGGCCCTGGCCTACTTCGATGAAATCAGGGATGCAGCGTCCAACAACATCATCCCCCGGATCAGGCCAACGGATTACAGTTTCTTCGTCATCTCCCGGGACAACTTCATATTACTAAACAGTACCAAGGATTTGGCCGGTTACCGTAAGTTCTTTGCCGACAACTACGTGACCGAGTAACTATACAAATCCCGAAATTTCCATTAGCTTTGTCGGTCAACCCATAACTGGGTTAGCCATTAAACAAATCAGAACGCGCATGAAAAAATCGGTGAAAATATTGTGGAGAGTGGCATTTGGGGTCTTAGCATTTTTTATTCTCCTGGTATTACTTATAAACTTCCGTGTGATAGGTAATATGCCTTCCATGGAAGAACTGGAAAACCCACGGGCCGCCCTGGCTGCGGAGGTGATTGCCGATGACGGTACCATTTTAGGTAAATACTACCAGGTAGACCGCTCCAGCAGCGATTATAACGAGATTTCAAAAAACGTGATCAATGCATTGATAGCCACCGAGGAAAGTCGCTTTTACGATAACTCCGGTATTGATGCCAAGGGTACTTTCGCCATTCCTTTCTATTTACTGATCGGTAAAAAACGCGGTTCCAGTACCATTACCCAACAGCTGGCGCTGAACCTGCAGGCGGATGCGCTGGGCAAAAAAAGAGCTACCAATCCCATCAGTCGCGCCTTCCAGAAGTTGCAGGAATGGATTATCGCCATTAAGCTGGAAAGGAATTTTACCAAGCAGGAAATTTTAACACTTTATTTAAACACTGTTTCCTTCGGGGATAACGTGTACGGTATAGAAAACGGCGCGCGCACCTTCTTCAGTAAAGATGCCGGTCATCTCTCCATTGAAGAAGCTGCCATCCTGGTGGGTATGCTGAAAGGGAACACCTTGTACAACCCGCGCCGCAACCCGCAGATGGCGCTGAGCCGCCGCAATACGGTGATCGACAACATGGTGGAAAATGAGTTTATCACTCCTGCGGAAGCTGCAGCCGCCAAGAGCAAACCGATTGTACTGCACTATAATAAAATTGACCACAACAAAGGGCTGGCGCCATACTTTAGGGAAGTACTGCGCGATGAAATGAAAGCCTGGTGCGCCAACCACAAGAAGGCGGACGGTTCGGAGTATAACCTTTACCGTGATGGGCTGAAAATTTATACGACCATCAACCCGCGCATGCAGCTGTATGCGGAAGAGGCGGTGCGCCATCACCTGCAAACCCTGCAGAAATCCCTCTTCGGCCAGAACAATATCAAAACCGGCAGCGTGTGGAAAAACTGGCAGAAGGAGCTGAACAACTTCATGCAGGAATCCGACCGCTACCAGCAAATGAAAGAGGACGGGGCTGACGATGCCGCCATCGCCAAGGCTTTCAACACGCCGGTGCGGATGAAGGTATTTGGCTGGAACAGCTTTACCGATCCGGATCTGAACGATATCGATACCATCATGACGCCGATGGATTCCATCAAATACATGCGCACCATCCTGCAGGCGGGCTTCATGGCCATGGACCCTGAAAGCGGGGAAGTAAAAGCATGGGTAGGCGGTCCTGATTTCAGGTATTTCAAAAACGACCACGTAGCTAAAACACGTCGCCAGGTGGGTTCTACCTTTAAACCATTCCTGTATTGCTTTGCGATCATGAACGGTTTTTCCCCATATACGATGCTGCCGAACGAACCGATTACCATCGACGGCTGGAGCCCTAAAAACTCCGAGGGCAGCACCGGCGGCTCCATTACCATGGCGGGCGCGCTGGCAAAGTCGCTCAACCTGGTAGCGGCTTACCTGATCAAGCAGCTGGGGCCAAAGAACTTTGCAGACTTCGTGAAAAACAAGGTAGGCTTTACGCCTAAGATTGAGCCATATCCTTCCATTGCGCTGGGCGCGGTAGACCTTTCGCTGTACGAAATGCTGCGCGCCTATACGATGTTCCCGGCGCGGGGTATCAATACCAAACCGATTTACATTACCCGCATCGAGGACCGTTACGGCAATATACTGGAAACCTTTGCGCCGGTGAAGCGCGAGGTGATCAGCGAACATGACTCCTATACCATGGTGAAAATGATGGAAGGGGTGACTGGCCCGGGCGGTACGGCGGCGCGCCTGCGTTTCCGTTACAACATCCAGGGCGAGATCGGCGGTAAAACCGGTACCACCAACGATAATACGGATGGCTGGTTCATTGGTTATACGCCTAAGTTACTGGCGGGTGCATGGGTAGGTTGCGAAAACAACTACATCCACTTCTCCACCACGGCCATGGGGCAGGGCGCCAACACGGGCCTGCCTATCTGGGCTTACTTCATGCAGAAGGTGCATGCGGATCCGACGTTGAAAATTTCTCCGAACGATAAATTTATCATGCCTGCGAGCATGGCCAATGAAAGCTATGAGGACTTCAATTCCAACGTAGCGCCGGGCGCCGAAGCGGAAAACACTGGTAACGGCAGCGAGCAGGATTACATTGACGCTTCCGGCTATGGCGATGATTTTGCCACACCGGGGGCGGACAAACCGGAGGAGAAAAAGCCGGCGCCTAAGAAAGAGGAGCAGAAAGAGAACAAGCCGGCTACGCCGCCGCAGCCTAAAGCGGTGATGCCAAAAAAGGAACAGTAAGTATTTTGTGATAATGACTGGTTTCGGGGATAGAACGAGCGCTATGCACGCTGGTTTTATCCCTGAAGCTTTTTATAGGGTAGACGCTGCGGGGGGATGGCTTGCGGCGGTTTTTTTGCTTTGCGTTGGAACGGAACCCCGTTGCCAAAAAAAGTCCCCGTTGCGTGGGCATATTTTGGCGCGGGAAGTGTTCTGTTAACGGTGGCTCCGGGAGGCGCGGCATTATCATCTCCCTAAAAAAATTAAAACAAACCGGTCATCCTTGAATGGTTAGCGCATGTCAGGGGGATTTCTTAGCTTCACCGGTACAAAACCACCATTAAAAAGAAGAATGATGAAAAAAACCATCCACACCCTGCTGCTGGCAGGTTTTCTGCCGTTGGCTTCCTTCGCGCAGGATAGTACGCAATTTATCAAGGCCAGCTGGACTGAGCTGCTGGCGAGAGCAAAGAAAGAGCAAAAGCCCATTTTCGTAGACACTTATTTCGAGGGATGCCATGCCTGTAAAGAAATGGAGGTAAAGGTATTTCCCGGGAAAGAGGTGCGGGCCTACATGGAGCAAAACTTTATCAACACCGGGTTTGACGTGTTTAAGGAGGAGTTCGGGTTTGACCTCTGCTCCCGTTACCTGCTGCACGGCTTTCCCACTTACCTGATCATTTCCCCGGAAGGCAAGCTGGTGAATGTGGGCATCGGTTATAACGATGCGGACAGGTTCCTGAATTTCCTGAAGGAAACGACGGACCGTTACAGGAATGGCAAGTTTTTCTATGGGTTTGCCAATTATGTAAAGAAAGAGGGGCCGGCCTGGTACCAGGGGCTGTACAACAAGAAGCGGGAGCTGCCTGCGGACTCCGTGCTGCTGGAATTCCTGGCTAAGCAAAAGGATAAAACGGCCGAGCTGACGGTGAAAGCCATGGCGCTGATCCGTGAACTGCCGGCGGATTACAGGAGTTATTACCTGGAAAACCGCGTGAAATACCAGGAAATGTATGGTCCGGATGTAAACCAGAGTATTATGGCCAGGGTGATGGGGGGAGATATGAAGGAGCTGAAGGGTAATACGTACGACCCGGCAGCATTTGAGGCCTTTTTGAAAAAGTACGAGGCAGCATACAAACCTGGAGGGGACTGGGATTCCGTTAAGGCGGAATTTGCGTTCAGGTATATTTTCAGGCAGACAAAAAACCTGAAAGCTTACCTGGAATGGTCCGTGGCCAATAAGGACATGAACACCACCAACCTGCGGATGGCCTACTTCTATGGCAGCCAGGAGATTGCGAAGGATCCGGCGCTGAAGGCATTGTACCTCCAATGGGCCAAAATTGCCGTGAACGAAAAAACGAGCCTGGAACTGCTGAACAGTGTGGCGTATGTGTTTGGAGATACGGACAGGGACACCGTTAAGCAGTACCTGAAATGGGCGGTGGCCAAGGCGGAGATGATGAACCTAACGGGGATGGTTAAAAGCCTGAACGGAAAGATAGCCGCATTATAATATTGAGGCAACGCATAAAAAAAGCCCCGTATCAGGTTGATACGGGGCTTTTTACATTATATCGGGTGAATAACCTTCAGATTAAGCGCTTACAGCTTTGTTTACCAGGTCAGCCGCCTCGCTCAGGAGGATGGCAGACTGTACTTTCAGACCTGATTTTTCGATCAGTTCTTTAGCTTCAGCGGCGTTGGTACCCTGCAGACGTACGATGATAGGTACGTTGATGGTGCCGATGGACTGGTAGGCATCGATTACACCCTGTGCCACCCTGTCGCAACGAACGATACCACCAAAGATGTTGATGAGGATCGCTTTTACTTTAGGATCTTTCAGGATGATACGGAAGCCTGCTTCTACGGTTTGCGCGTTGGCGGTACCTCCTACGTCCAGGAAGTTAGCCGGCTCGCCGCCGCTCAGTTTGATCATATCCATGGTAGCCATTGCCAGACCGGCGCCGTTTACCATACAACCTACGTTACCGTCGAGTTTCACGAAGTTGAGGTTGTATTTACCTGCTTCTACTTCGGTAGGATCTTCTTCCGTGATGTCGCGCATAGCTTCCAGGTCCGCATGACGCATTAAAGCGTTGTCGTCCAGGTTTACTTTCGCATCCACGGCGATGATTTTCTCATCGCTGGTTTTGAACAGCGGGTTGATTTCCAGCATGCTGCAATCCAGACCAACGTATGCGTTGTAGAGGTTGGTCACGAATTTCACCATGTTTTTGAATGCCTCGCCGCTCAGGCCCAGGTTGAACGCGATGTTACGCGCCTGGAATGGCTGCAGGGTCATGTTTGGTTTTACCCACTCTTTGAATATTTTTTCAGGCGTGCTATGAGCTACTTCTTCGATATCCATACCTCCTTCGGTGGAGTACATGATAACGTTCATGCTTTTAGCGCGATCCAACAGGATTGACAGATAGAATTCTTTTACCGGGTTAGGGCCGGGATAATATACATCCTGCGCTACCAGTACTTTGTTTACCACTTTACCAGCCTCGCCGGTCTGAATGGTAACGAGGGTACCACCCAGGATGTTGCCGGCAATGGTTTTAACATCTTCAGCATTTTTTCCTACTGCCACACCTCTCTGCTCAGTACCACGGATTTTACCCTTACCGCGTCCACCAGCGTGAATTTGAGCTTTAACAACAGCAAATTCATTACCATAAGTAACCTTCAATTGCTTGTAAGCCTCGGCGGCCGCTTCAGGAGTTTCTACCGGAATGCCTTCCTGTACCGGTACGTTATATTTTTTCAACAGTTCTTTAGCCTGGTACTCGTGTAAGTTCATCGGAATAAAATTTGCCGCTAAAATAGGTCATTATGATTTAAATATAAAACGGAGTCATTTGTGAATTAAAAAATAACTTTGCGCCGGTTACGCCGTAATACGATATTGCAGTATATTTTGCGGCTATTAGTAAAAAAATTATCGAATTAACGAAAAATAGAATATGAGCGAACTCAAAGATCAGATCAGGGAAGCGAGTGAATATATCAGCAAATTCTGGGAGGAACAACCCGTAGCCGGCGTTATCCTGGGTAGTGGACTGGGGGGACTGGTAGAAGACATCGAAGATCCCATTGAGATCCCTTATAAAGATATTCCGCACTTCCCGGTGTCTACTGTGGAAGGGCATTCCGGGAAACTGATCCTGGGCTTTATGAACGACAGGCCGATAGTGGCGATGGCAGGCCGTTTCCACTATTATGAAGGGTTTTCCATGAAGCAGGTGACCTTCCCGGTGAGGGTGATGAACGCGCTGGGCATCAAGGCGTTGTTTATTTCCAATGCTGCCGGCGGGATGAATCCTGATTTCAGCGTGGGCGACCTGATGATCATCCGGGACCACATCAACCTGCAGCCGGAGCATCCGCTGCGCGGGCCAAACGACAATACGCTGGGCCCCCGTTTCCCGGATATGAGCGAGCCTTATAATAAAGACCTTATTTACCGCGCCGTGGAAATTGCCGCCATGAACCAGATCGACCTGCATTCAGGCGTGTACGTGGGCGTGCAGGGGCCTACCTTCGAAACCCGCGCGGAGTATAAATACATGCATATCATCGGCGGCGATGCCGTAGGGATGAGCACTGTGCCGGAAGTGATTGTAGCGGCGCATTGCGGCCTTAAAGTGTTTGCCATGAGCGTGATTACGGACATTGGCATCCGCGAGGAGGAAAATACCATTACCCACGAGGAGGTGCTGGAAGCGGCACATGCGGCTGAACCAAAACTGACGCTTATCTTTAGTGAATTAATCGGGCAATTATAAACATATTGTCATTTTCGGATGAGATTTCTTATTATCACAATCCTGCTATTGGTAGGCGGACAGCAGCTGATGGCCCAGTTCAATACCAACCGCTTTGGGAATATGGGCGGCGGCGGAGGCGGCAAAATGACCAGCGATACGGGCCGCCATGAAGAAGAGCCGGACACGCTGACGCTCACCTACCGTTACCTTGGCGAGCCTACTGACTTCACTATAGACTCGTCTATAGCGGATTTCAATATGCAGTACCTGAAGGTGCCGCGGTCGTACATGACTACCGGCAACAGCGGCGGTGCTGCCCGTAACCTGATTTTTTCGCCTTTTATGAAAGCTGGCTTCGACGCCGGCTTTCATGCGTATGATATCTACGGCCTCTCCCACGAGAATGCCCGCTTTTACAACACTACCCGGCCTTACACGGAGATGAACTACCTGGTGGGCAGTAAGCAGGAGCAGGTATTGGGCGTACAGCATACCCAGAACCGTACGAACCGGTTCAACTTCTTTTTTGACTACCGGAAGGTAAATGCGCCGGGATATTATAAATCCCAGACCACCAACCACAATACCTATCGCCTCACGGCCAGGTACCAGTCGAAGAACAAGCGGGCCAATTCCTATATGGACCTGTATCATAACAACCTGCAGGGCGGCGAGAACGGGGGGATCCGGAGCGACTCCTTCCTGCACAATTCCAATTACAACAACAGGCGAACCATCCCGGTCAACCTGGGTAACGACAATTCCTCGTCGTATAACTTCTTTACGACCAGCATCCCGGTGAAGTCGCAGTACAGGCAAACGGGTTTCCTCTTTCAGCAGCAGTACGACTGGGGCCGGGGGGATACGATTCACATAAACGATACTACGGATTATTATAAATACGACCCGATTTTCAGGGTGCAGTACACCTTTAATTTCCAGAACAGCAAGTACGAGTTTACGGATAACCTGCCGGATACGGCGTTCTACCCGTTGCATTACAACATCCCGGTGCGCGCGCAGGATTCTTCCATTTTTGCCCGCCACCAGTGGCAGTTGTTATCGAACGACCTCTCGCTGGTGCAGTTTCCCGTGCGTGGCAACCTGGGGCACTTTATTAACGTGGGCGCCCGCTTTGAGAGCTGGCAGGGGACTTTCCTGGATGCGGATATTAACTTCAGCAACCTGGCTCTCCATGGGGAATACAGGAACAAGACCAAGAATCAGCGCTGGGATTTTTCTGCCAAAGGGGAATTTTACCTTGCGGGGCAGAACATCGGGGATTACAGCGTAAGCGGTATGCTCCGCCGGCACCTGAATGAGTTGCTGGGGGATGTGAAGCTTTCTGTGAGTAACGTAAACCGGGAGCCTTCCTATGTTTACAAGTACTTCAACAGTAACCGGACTACGTGGTATAATGAATCACTGAACAAGGAAAATATTACGCAGCTGCAATTTGCGGCGGATAATAAAAAGCTGAAATACAACCTGGCGGTGAACTATTTCCTGTTTACGAACTATACTTATATGCAGGATTATTATCACAGCGCGCAGTACGGCTCGTTGTTTAACCTGCTGCAGGTGGTGTTTAGCAAGAAATTCAGCTTCTCGCCGTTTAGCTGGTACGTGGATGTAGCCTTCCAGCAAGTGCATGGGGACGGGCCGATGAATGTTCCCTCTTTTTGGACCCGTAACCGGCTGGCCTTTGAGAAAAGGCTGTTTACCAACCTGAATTTAATGACGGGTATTGAATTCCGTTATAACACGGCTTATTATGCGGATGATTATTCGCCGCTGATGGGGCAGTGGGTGTACCAGAAATCCCAGAAAATCAAATACCAGGCGCCTGACCTGGATGCGTTTGTGCATTTCCGTATTAAGTCATTCTCTGCGTTTGTACGGGCGGAGAATTTGAATACGTTGTTTGCGACGAGTAATTATGCGGCGCCGTTGTATCCGTATAATAATTTTGATTTCAGGTTGGGGATCAGGTGGTGGTTTATTAACTAAGGGTTTTGCTTTGTGAGGGGGAGGTTAATAACTTAGGCGCGAGCCTGGCGGTTATTCCCCCAACTATTTAAACAGCTAATATTCCGCCTGCCATCAAATGGTTACCGACGTTTATATATCAATAACCTAATATATACCCAACTAATTTTGAAATAACCGGAGCTTCGATTGCATTCGCCAATCGGGCTCCGGTTTTTTCCTTTGGTGTAAATCTGTTTGAAGGCTACGCAAAATGACGTACTTTTGTAAAGTAACATGAAGAAATTTTTTGCCATATTATTTGCCGCATTGTACATCACGCTCACGAGCGGGTTTGCAGTGAACGTGCATTACTGCATGGGTAAGCTGGCGTCTGTAGAATTACAGTCCGCCCCGGCTGATTATTGCGGTAAATGCAAAAAGCCGGTAAAAAATATGGACTGTTGCAAGGACGAATTTAAGTTCTGCAAGGTTACAGAAAGTCATCATGGCGCGCCTGCCGTTATGCAGGATTTTACCTCCGTGGCGGACATGCAGTTGCCTGTAAGGGTGCTGCCCCAGCCGGTAATGATTTCCCTTCACCCGGTATTACAGGCCGTGCCTCATGGCCCGCCGGACGAGCAGGCTGTTCCCCTGTTCCTGCAACATTGCATTTTCCTGATCTGATTTGATTTTACACTTGCGTAGTACCCGCCACTGGTGGATATTGCCGGTGTGGGTAGTGCCCACAAGCAGCTACATGCCATATGTAATGCATTTAACCCGGGATGCGGGCCAACCGGCCGGATTCCCTGAAAAATCAAAAACCTTAAACATCAGATCATGAAATTTTTAGCAATAATCGCTTTCGCATTAGGTATTACTTTCAGTGCCAACGCACAAGTATATAAAAAAGCAGCTGTACAGGCTACCGGCCTTACCTGCGCCATGTGTTCCAACGCCACCCTGAAATCGCTGGAAACCCTGCCGTTTGTGGACAAGATTGACACGGACCTGGAAAACACGACGTTTATCCTGTACTTCAAACCAGGAGCTACAGTTAACATCGATGCGATCAAGGACAAAGTGGAAGACGCGGGTTTTTCCGTGGGTAAACTGACGATCACGGCCAGTTTTGACGGCACGGAAGTGAAGAACGATACGCATGTACCGTTCGCCGGCGGAACACTTCACTTTATGGATGTGAAAAACCAGGTACTGAAAGGAGATAAGGAGCTGGTTGTCATCGACAAGGATTTCATCTCCCCCAAACAATTTAAAAAATACCAGCAGGAAACCAGCATGGCCTGTTATAAAACAGGAATGATGGCCGACTGCTGCCATACAGATAAAACCGCTTCTTCCAGGGTATATCATGTAACCATATAAACCCCGGAAGCAGTATGAAAAGGATATTATTCACAGTGGCGGCCCTGCTGGGCCTCACTGCTATCGCGAGCGCACAGGAGTTGTACGTTAATTCGGAGCCGGCCAGCAATATGCCGGCAAGGTCCATGGGTTTCCGGCTGACGGCGAAGGGCATGCGGATGGATTATGACGGCAGCAATGCCCTCCGGGTAGAACCGGAAGTGATGTTTGGCATCAACAAAAAGTTGATGGTGCATGTAGCCGGCTATGGTTCCAACATGATGCAGTCAGGTTTCAGGATGGAAGGAGGAAGTTTGTATGCGAAATACCGCTTCCTTTCCCTGGACGAGCAGCATTCTCATTTTCGTATGGCCGCCTACGTAAAAGGTTCTTTGATCGACAATCCGTTTATGCCTGCCACCGGGAGTCACCAATCGTATATGAATTACGACCTGGACCTGGATGGGGGCAACAGCGGCGTTGCCGGGGGCTTCATTGCCACGCAACTGCTGCATAAGCTGGCGCTGTCTACCACCGTGGGATACACCCGTTTTCTGAATAATGTAAACCATCCTATTCCGGACGGCTTTTCCAGCAATGCGGTGAACTACAGCTTGAGTGCAGGTTACCTGTTGCTGCCGGTAAAATACAAGAGCTACAAGCAAACGAACCTGAACCTCTACGTGGAGTTGTTGGGGAAAACGAATGCCGGCGGCGGGGAACTAGCCCGGGGGAATTACCTGGACATAGCGCCTGCCATTCAGTTCATTTTCAACAGTACAACGAGGCTGGACCTCTCCTACAGGACCCAGCTGGCAGGAAACATGGAAAGGAATGTTTATAATTCCTTCCTGGTGCGCGTAGAACATAATATATTTAACGTATTTAAAAAGAAATAACCGCCATGGCAACGACCGAATTATATATAAAAAATATGGTCTGCCCGCGTTGTATAAAGGTGGTAAGGTCTTTACTGGAAGCAGAAGGGCTCGAAGTAGCAAAAATGGAGCTTGGCAAAGCTTCGGTAAATGGACAGATAGACGCGGATAAGTTAAACAGGTTGATTCCTGCCCTGCAGGAGGAAGGATTTTTGCTGATAGATGATAAGAAACAGCAGCTGGTAGCTGCCATCAAAAGTATCATTGTGGATACTGTTCATTACACCGACCTGGATGATATGAAGGAGAATTTTTCTTCCTTATTGTCCTCCAGGCTGCAGAAAGATTACCATTTGCTGAGCAGTCTTTTTTCTGAGCTGGAAGGTACTACCATTGAGCAGTACATCATCCAGCAAAAGATTGAAAAGGTAAAGGAGTTACTGCGATATAATGAACTTAGTTTAAGTGAAATTAGCTACAAATTGGGCTACAGCAGTGTGGCGCATTTGTCTGCCCAGTTCAAAAAGGTTACCGGCCTTACTCCCAGCCAGTTCCGGCAAACAAAGGATACCGGCCGTATTCCGCTGGATAAGATATAATTTATATAAACTTAGTTGTTTTAGTTTTAGTTTTTCGGAGGCTGCTATTCGTGGCAGCCTCTTTTTCTAAAAATGTGAAGTATGAAAAATGTTTTGAATGGCATATTAAAAGTCCTCAAGTCACTCTTTGTGAAAAAAGAGTGTTGCAGGTAAAAATGAAAAATTGAATTTTTGAGCACAGTATTTGCAAAATGCTATCTTTACTAGCGATTTACTGCAGATGATGAACAAAAATTTATTTTACGTTTTTTTATGTGGATCTGGAGTGTTACTGTTGTTATCGTGCGGACATAAAAAGAAGCACACGGCCCCAAAGCAAAAACAAATTGTAGCAAACGTCAGACAACTGGATGAGGTGGTAAAAGAAGGAATCACCGAGCGTCTGTCCCTTATCTCCGACAATGAAGGATACCTGGAAGATAGTATCCCGGCTTTCAGACCCAAAGCCCTGGAAGAATTTTACCAGCAACATGAAAATGCCGCCGAATGGTCTGACCACGGCAAGCTGCATCCCCTGGCGGATTCCATGATGTATTATATCAGGAATGCGTACGACATCGGGCTGCCGCCGTCCCGTTACCATGCCACGGCGTTGAATGCCGCCATTGAGCAATTGCAGCAGGATGCTACTGCCAAAAAAGATGCGGCATTATGGGCGAAAGTAGATATCCTGCTTTCCGACGCATTTATGAAAATGACTTCCGACCTGCACTACGGCGCAGGCCCGAGGGATAGTATCACCCTCCGTCCGGATTCAGTTTTTACGGACGATTTCCTGAAGGAAAAATTACGCAAAACATTACAGGATGGCAATATCAGCGCTGCTTTCGAAGGGCTGGAACCTACCCACGAAGGGTACGTTGCCCTGAAGGAAGCCATCCGCAATTTCCGGGAAAAGTACACGAACGTGACCTGGGATACGCTGCCATCCAACTATACGGATACCCTGCTGTTCCGGCAGCTGCTGGCCAACAGGCTGGTACAGGGCGGTTACCTCGATACCGCCGGCGTAGAAGTGGTGGATACCGTGATGCTGAAATCCGCCGTGAAGAAATTTCAGAATGAATTCAATATTTACCCGGATGGAGTTGCCGGCAAACGGACCATCGCCGCGCTGAACAGGCCTGCGGAAGACTGGGTATTGCAGGCAGGCATCAATATGGACCGCTGGCGTAAGCTGCCGGATACCATGCCGCGGGA
Source organism: Chitinophaga sp. CB10 (assembly GCA_001870995.2). GTDB lineage: Bacteria > Bacteroidota > Bacteroidia > Chitinophagales > Chitinophagaceae > Chitinophaga. The sequence continues at coordinate 79,679 of MLAV02000018.1, read as the reverse complement.
GTATATCATGGTGAATGTGCCGGGTTATACTTTGAGGGTGGTAGACAGCGGGGTGGTGATGCTGGAATCCCGCGTTATTGTGGGCGCTCCGCGTACGCGCACGCCGGTGCTGAATTCTTACATGAGTAACTTCATGCTGTTTCCCTACTGGCGGGTACCCTACAGTATTGTGTTTAAGGAGATGCTGCCGGCGATTCAGCGGAATGTAGGTTACCTGGCCTCCAAAAACCTGGAAGTAATTGACAAGGACGGGAATGCCGTGGACCCGCATACCATTGATTGGAGTAAGCTGAGTAAAAACCACTTCCCGTATGTGCTCCGGCAGATGGATGGATTAGACAACTCCCTGGGGATTATGAAATTTAACTTCCGGAATAAATACAGTGTGTACCTGCATGATACCAACAACAGGGGGCTGTTCAAAAATTCCATGCGCGCCATGAGCCATGGCTGCGTGCGTGTGCAGCAGTGGGATAGCCTCTCGCAATACCTGGTACGCATGGATACCGCCACCCACAAGGGGGATAGCATCCGCGCCTGGATTGAACGGGGGGAGAAGAAACAAGTGGACCTGACGAGGAGGATTCCTATTTACCTGCGGTACTTTACTGCGGAAGGTAAGGATGGGAAACTGATTTTCTTTGAAGATATTTATGCGGAGGATAAGGTATTGAGAAAATCGCTGCAATGATAGTTGGAGAAAGGTGCTCACTTCACCAGCGTCACCGTCCCTTTTAACACCCGCTCCTGCCCCTGCAGGTTTTTATACCGTATAAGATATACATATGCGCCAATATCCTGCATCGTACCATTAATACAACCATCCCAGCCCATCAGCGGGTTATTGGTAGTGAATATTTCCTGGCCCCACCGGTTGTAGATACTGAAGCGCAGGAGCTGTTGCCCGTGGTAATTAATGATACGGAATACATCGTTCTTACCATCGCCGTTAGGCGTAAACGCGCTGGGCACAAAGAGTTCGGCCGAGCAGGCGATCACCCGCATCTGCGTGGCGTCGGAGCCGCAACTGTTGGTTACGCGCACGGCATACATCCCTTCCCGGGTCACGGTCATATAGGGCGCCGTGCTACCGTCCTGCCAAACGTAGGTCAGGAACCCGGCGCCGGGCGTTAGTACGAGCGTGCGGCCGGCGATCAGGCAGGAATCGCTGCCAAGACTGATTTTGGGCGGGGAAACACGGCGTAGCGTAGTGCTGTAAATACTATCGCAACCCTTTACTGTACGAAATTTAACGACGTAGTTTCCCGGTGTATTTACCCGTCTGCCATCTTCCAAAGTATAATAATCTGTTTCGCAGAACGTAGCTTCCTTATGGAAGTTATAGGCGGGATGTACGCGCAGCGTGGTAGTGATCACGCTATCGCAGCCCTGGTAGCTCCGCAGTACGCTCGTATAAACGCCGGCGGTACGCACGCTGCGCTGATCCGGCAATACATAACTTTCTTTTTCGCAGATATCAGCTTCCACGCTGGCATGCGCGTCAATGACGTTGACGGTGGTGGCGATGATGCTGTCGCATTGATAAAAAACAGTTTTCAGGTAGGCGGTGTACACACCGCTTTGGCTTACAGTACGGCCGTCCGGTAGGGTATAGCTGATGCCTTTACAGATATTTACCATTTTGCTGAGCGTATAGTCCGGCAGGTAGGAGATACGGGTGGTGATAATGCTGTCGCACCCATACAGGGAAGTAAAGGTGCTGGTATAGTTGCCGCTGGCGCTCGCCAGCCGGCCGTCGGGCAGGACAATGGCGGAACCCCGGCAAATGCTGGTATCTACAGTAATGTGGTAAGGTTGGTTGACTACGATGGTGGTGGTAATCACACTGTCGCAGCCGTACGTGTTTTGGAGGGTAGTCCTGTAAGTGCCGGCGCTACCGGTGATCGTACCATCCGGCAGCGTATAGCTGTTACCGTTACAAATATGGATTATGTGGGGAGATGTATTGGTTTCACGGAGCGTGACCACGCGGGTGAACGTTACCGGCGTGTTGCATATGCCGGTGGCCACAGCCGTAACGGTATAGCTACCGGGCTGCAGGTAGTGATGCGAGGCGGTGAGGCCGGTGGACTGCTGGCCGTCCCCGAAATCCCAGTGGATAGCGGTTGCAGCGGCGCCGCCTCCCAGGGAGAAGCTGGCGTTGCTGTTGATGCAGGTGTCCTTTACATCAATGAAGTAATTATTCGTTTGTGCGACCACGTTAGTAACAACGGTACTGTCGCACCCGGTATAACGGGTTTTTAACAGGGAGGTATATACGCCCGGTTGCCTTACCATACGGCCATCCGGAAGGGTAACGATTTCGTTGTTACAGATGCTCCGCGTTTCGGTGATATGGTACGCCGGCAGTACGGTGAGCCGGGTAGTGATGATACTGTCGCACCCGAACAGGGAAGTTAGTTTGGTGGTATAATCCCCGCTGGTATTTACGACCTGGTTGTCCGGCAGCTGATAACTGCCGCCCGGGCAAATGGCGGCGTCAATGGTGATATGATAGCTGCCGTTTAAGGTGATGGTGGTGATGATGGTACTGTCGTTATTACAACCATCGTTCCGTTTGAGCGTGGTGGTATAAGTGCCGGCAGCGGCGGTAGTACTGCCGTCCGGCAGCGTATAGGCGCCACCGTTACAAATCATTATTTCCCTGCGCGTGGTAATGGGCCCGTTTACCTGAAACGTAAGCTGCGTGGCGCCTGTTACGCAGGGGCCTGTGTAATTCGCCCTGACGGTATAGGCGCCTGGGGCGGCATATTGATGGGTAACGGTAAGCCCCGTGGCGGTAGCGCCATCGCCGAAGTCCCACGTGATACCGGTAATATTTTCCGTTGATTTTAAAGTAAAGGTCGTGGCTTTACCCACACAGGTATCGGTGGCTTTAATAGTATAAGGCGCATACACGTAATCATTCATGACTGTGGGTAGGCCCAGTAAGGACTGGCCTGGATAAAGGTTTATGCCCATAGACGTAAGTTGCGCGCCCGGCCCCCTTACGTTGGGATTCGTGATAGCGTGCAGGGTGGGATAGCCGACGTTATAGGAGCTTTCCATGGCGAGGTAAATTTTACCGTCCGGCGCCAGTTGCAATGCGCCAAATGCGGTGCCCGAGCTGGAAAGGGTGATTGCGGAGGCGTTGATATCCGCTGCAGTCAGGTCATATTGTATCAGGTAGCTGGGGGAAGCGGTGGTAGAGAGGTAGAGCAGCTTGCTATCCGGCGAATATTCGATGCCATAGCCCATGGCAAGATTGCCGAGTTGGGCGATGGGGTTGCCTATGGCGCCGGTTTGGTTATTGAACGGAAATATTTCGGCAAAGGAGGAGCCGGGGCCGTTGGGAGAATCTCCCCGTACATGCGTCAGCAGTTTGCCATTGGGGGATACCTTGATATACCCGACGGTTTCCCAGGCCACAATGTCGTTACTGATGGGCGTACCTACGGAATAGATGGCAGGGGCGGAGAGGCCGGCGGCGCTGAGCAGGAAAACGTAAAAGTCGTTGCTGTTGCGGGCCGGGGTGATCACCCAGAAGTCGGTATTATTACAATGTTTGGTAACCATTAGTTTTTCCGTGCTAAGCGCAGTACTCATCATGGCCACGTTTTTATTGGCTGCTTCCACATCGCCGTAGCCGTTGTTGAGGGTCATATCGATAATGGAATAGTTAACTCCTTCGGATACAGCGGTGGTAAACAGGTAGTATTTTCCCGGGTGGCCGGGCCAGGGTACGGCAATGACGGACTGGCTGGCGGAGTAGTTGCCGCGGAGGTTGTAGCCGTTGGGCATAACCTGGTGGCGGGCGTCGTAAATGACCGTACCGTCGGAATACAGCAGCAGGCGCCCGTTGGCGTCGCAGAGGGAGGTAACGCCTTCGCGGGTGTTGATCCTGCCATCAGACAGCACTGTGGGAGGGGAGGTATTGAAATCGATCCCGGCATATATGCCGAAGTACCAGATATTGCCTTCTTTTTGGGCAAACAGGCTAAACGGGTGTAGTACTAAGAAAAGAAGTATGGTTAGTACAGGTCTGATCGTCGGCATTTTTTGCGGTATAGTCCGGGTATATACCTGCAATAATATAGGAAAAAAAGTGAATTAATGGGGGGAGCCGGGGGTAAAAAAGGAAAGTCCCGGGTAGCGCATTGCTATCCGGGACTTTATATAAATAAGGTCCGTGGAACGAACTTATCTTGGTTATTTACCCAGTTTCACTTTCAGGTTTTGATCCAGTGCTTCCAGGAATTCTTCGGTGTACAGGTAATCTTTACCGTGTTCTACTTTGTTGCCGTGGATACAAACAGCGAGGTCTTTGGTCATTTTGCCGCTTTCAACGGTTTCGATGCAAACCTGTTCCAGCGCGTGGCAGAAGTTGATCAGTTCCTGGTTGTTATCCAGTTTACCACGGAATTCCAGACCGCGGGTCCATGCGAAGATGGAAGCGATTGGGTTGGTGGAAGTTGGTTTACCAGCCTGGTGATCGCGGTAGTGGCGGGTTACGGTACCGTGCGCCGCTTCTGCTTCCATGGTTTTACCATCAGGAGTAACCAGGGTGGAAGTCATCAGACCGAGGGAACCGAAGCCTTGTGCAACGGTGTCAGACTGTACGTCGCCATCGTAGTTTTTACAAGCCCAAACAAAGTTACCGTTCCATTTCAGCGCGGAGGCAACCATGTCGTCGATCAGGCGGTGTTCGTACACCAGGCCGTGTTTATCGAATTCAGCTTTGAATTCGTTCTGATAGATTTCTTCGAAGATATCTTTGAAGCGGCCATCGTATTTTTTCAGGATGGTATTTTTGGTGCTGAGGTACAGCGGCCATTTTTTCATCAGGGCCTGGTTGAAGCAGGAGCGTGCAAAACCTTTGATGGATTCGTCGGTGTTGTACATTGCCAGCGCAACGCCATCGCCTTTGAAGTTGTACACTTCAAATTCCTGTGTTTCGCCGTTTTCGCCTTCGAATTTAATGGTCAGTTTACCTTTTCCTTTGGTAACGAAATCGGTTGCACGGTATTGGTCGCCAAATGCGTGACGGCCGATGCAGATAGGAGCAGTCCAGTTAGGCACCAGGCGCGGAACGTTTTTCATTACGATTGGCTCGCGGAATACTGTACCGTCCAGGATGTTGCGGATAGTACCGTTAGGGGACTTCCACATTTGTTTCAGGTTGAATTCTTTTACGCGTGCTTCGTCAGGGGTGATGGTAGCGCATTTGATACCTACGCCCACTTCTTTGATTGCGTTGGCTGCATCGATAGTAACCTGGTCGTTAGTAGCATCACGATGCTCCATGCCGAGGTCAAAATATTTGATTTCAACATCCAGGTATGGAAGTATCAGTTTGTCCTTAATGAATTTCCAGATGATTCGTGTCATCTCATCTCCATCCAGCTCAACTACCGGATTAGCAACTTTAATTTTTTCTGCCATTTCGGGTTTTTTTAAAAAATTAGATTAAAAATCTATCACAACAACTTTCAAGCAAAGTCCCTGTTTAGGGATAATCACGAAAAATACGACAATTTTTATTTCTGCAAAATTTTTTGTGTAAGATTTACATAAATTGTTACAGCCTGGCGGATCTGCGTTAAAATAATAAAGCCCCGGCCTTATGGCCAGGGCTTTATCGTAGCTATATAAAATAAACTATTAATGCATCTGTTTGATCACTTCGTCAGCAAACTCAGAAGTTTTCACCAGCGTAGCATCATCCATCAGGTTGTAGAAGTCGATAGTAACGCGTTTGCGGGCGATCGCGGTGCTGAGGCCGTCTACGATGATCTTCGCTGCTTCTTTCCAGCCCATGTATTCCAGCATCATCACACCGGAGAGGATCACGGAGGATGGGTTCATGGTGTTGGTGTTGGCGAAGCGTGGCGCTGTACCGTGGGTTGCTTCGAACACGGCGTGGCCGGTTTTGTAGTTGATGTTACCACCCGGAGCGATACCGATACCGCCTACGGCTGCTGCCAGCGCGTCGGAGATGTAGTCGCCGTTCAGGTTGAGGGTAGCTACTACGGAGTAATCCTGCGGAGCGAGGAGGATTTGCTGGAGGAAGTTATCCGCGATCACATCTTTGATCAGCAGTTTACCTTCGGCGAGGGCTACTTTCAGGGATTTGTTAGCTGCTTCTTCGCCTTCGTCCTTCTTCACTTTTTCCCAGGTTTCCCAGGTATAAACTTTATCACCGAATTCTCTTTCAGCCAGGGCATAACCCCAGTTTTTGAAACCGCCTTCGGTAAATTTCATGATGTTTCCTTTGTGGACAATGGTAACAGAAGGACGTTTGTGTTCGAGCGCATACAGGATAGCCGCGCGAACCAGTCTTTCCGTACCTTCTACAGATACAGGTTTGATGCCCAGGGAAGAGGATTCAGGGAAGCGGATTTTTTTAACTCCCATTTCGTTCTGCAGGAAGTTGAGCAGTTTTTCACATTCAGGCGTACCTGTCATGTATTCGATACCGGCATAGATATCTTCAGTGTTTTCACGGAAGATCACCATGTCTACTTTCTCAGGATGTTTCACAGGAGAAGGTACTTTGTTGAACCAGCGAACTGGTCTAACGCAGGCATACAGGTCAAGTTCCTGGCGCATAGCCACGTTCAGGGAACGGATGCCGCCACCAACCGGTGTGGATAATGGGCCTTTTATGGATACCAGGTACTCTTTCAGAGCATCCAAAGTAGCTTTCGGCAGCCATTCGCCGGTTTCCTGGAAGGCTTTCTCTCCGGCCAGTACTTCTTTCCATTCAATTTTCCGCTCAGCCCCATAAGCTTTTTCAACAGCGGCGTCAAACACGCGCACACTCGCTTTCCAAATGTCCGGACCGATGCCGTCGCCTATAATAAAGGGGATGATTGGGTGGGTAGGGACCTGTAACAGTCCATTGTTCATCGTTATTTTTTCTCCCGGCATAAAACAGTTTCTTTATGCGTTACGTAATTGTTGTAATCGGGTGCAAAGGTAGGCATTTTGAGCCGAAAAGCGGGGCTGTTTTTGATAGAATTAACTTAAAAACTGATGCTGTATATAACTTTTTGCTTATGTTAGGATTAATCCTATTTTGCTGCCTGTTTTCAAGCATCCATACCAATCAACCATTTATGAATTTATCTTATCTCGCGCTGGGCGACAGCTATACCGTCGGGGAATGCGTGCCTGCCGCCGAATGCTTCCCGGCCCTGACCGTAGCGCAATTACGGGCCGCAGGAGTTGCCATCGACGAGCCCCGTATCATCGCCGTTACCGGCTGGACGACGGACGAACTGCAGGCCGGCATCCAACAGGCAGGAATACAGGGAAACCAGTATGATTTCGTGAGTTTACTGATAGGCGTGAATAACCAGTACCGTGGCCGTAGTGTGGAAGAATACAAAACCCAGTTCACCGGCTTATTGGAGCAGGCCATCGGTTTTTGTAAAAAAGGCGCCGCGCAGGTAGTGGTGCTGTCCATCCCCGACTGGGGAGTAACGCCGTTTGCGGCGGACAGGGACGCCGCTCAAATTGCGCGGGAAATAGATCTTTACAACAGCTGCAATAAAGCCATAGCCGCGCAATACCACGTGCGCTATGTGGATATTACCCCTTTCACCCGGGAAGCGAAATCGGACCCTTCGTTACTTGCCTCCGATGGATTGCATCCTTCCGGTAAAGATTACAGCAGATGGGCGGCTTTACTCTCTCCCCTGTTTAAGGAAATGATTTCAGGAAAACAGCCCTGAAAGGCGGAATTTTTGCTAATTTCAGTATAAATACCTTATCCAAAACCCATTCTGTCAAATGGAAAGCCATATAGTTAAAATACTGTCTGTCACACCTGTTACACATGACGTTAAACGCTTTAAGGTAGCTAAACCCCATGGCTATACGTTTATTCCGGGGCAGGCCACGGAAGTTGCCGTCAATAAGCCCGGCTGGCAGCACCACAAACGGCCGTTTACCTTTACCAGCCTCAATGAATGGGATCACCTGGAGTTCACCATAAAAATCTACCGGGAACGCAATGGCGTAACCGACCAGCTGGGGCAATGCCTCCCCGGCGATGAACTGGTGCTGCATGACGTTTGGGGCGCCATTCATTACAAAGGCCCCGGCGTTTTCCTGGCAGGCGGCGCCGGCGTAACGCCCTTTATCGCCATCTTCCGGCAGCTGGAAAAGGACGGGTTGCTGGCGGGCAATACCCTGATATGCTCCAATAAAACCGCAAAGGATATTATCCTGAAAGAGGAATTTGAAAAGATGCTGGGGTCTCGCTTCATTAATACCCTCACCCAGGAAGCCAATCCCGCCTACGACCACCACAAGATTGACGAGGCTTACCTGAAAGAGAAAATCACTGATTTCAACCAGCAGTTCTATATCTGCGGTCCGGACCCCATGGTGGCCGACCTGAAAGCGCTGCTTACCCGTTTGGCCGGCGATGAAGCCCTGGTGACCATAGAACTGTAGCGTGGCCTGTTGGCGCTGGTGCGGGAAGGGTATGGGGAGCGGCAGGAATGGCTGTTGGTTCTGCCAGCGAAGACCATCGGGAGGAGATCCGGTAATGGCTGCTGTTTCCACCCGCAAAAACCACCCCCACCATCCCACTAAACACCGGTGAGTCCGGACTAGCCAAATGAGGATCATTTTCACCGGTAATTTCATGGCTTTTACCGGTAAACCACTCTGATTGACCTAAGCGGTATTGATACAGGAATAGCGGCGACCTATTTTTGTATCATAAAATTTCACACATGGCAAACACAGTCACAGTATCCAATAAATCCGGGAAAGGCAGCAGCTCCGTAGGAGGCGTTTTCCTGGCTATTCTCGGTGTGGGCCTCCTGTTGCACATCCTGCATGTGGATGCACACCTGGGCATTCCCCACTGGATCCATTCCTGGCAGCTGATACTGATGGTGATCGGTTTGCTGGTAGGTATGAGGAGAAACTTCCGGGGAACCGGCTGGGCGATCATGATGGGTATAGGCGCTTTCTTCTTTATAAAGGATATCCTGCACGTATCGTTTTATATGGACCGCTTTTTTGGTCCGGTAGGACTGATTATCCTGGGCGTAGTGTTAATCTCCCGCAGGGCAACCGCCAGGAAAAGAGGATAAACGCTGTACACCGGTGAAATTGCCACCATTAAAATTTTTAAAATCATTCAAATGTCAAGTTCAGAAACTGAAATAAAAAAATCCAGGAGAGGAGGAAGCGCTGTCGGAGGCGTTGTGCTGATCCTCGTTGGCGTGGGACTGTTGTTGAAGCGGTTGGACCTGGATCTGCCCTACTGGCTGTTTTCCTGGCAGATGCTGCTGATCGTGATCGGGTTGCTGGTAGGTATCAAACATGAGTTCAGGGGCGGCGGCTGGCTGGCTATGCTGATAGTGGGCGGCGTGTTCCTCGCCGGGGAAATCATGCAGTGGCCGTATAATACGGCACGCTTCATCTGGCCGGTAGTGCTGATTGCAGTAGGTATCGTCATCATGCTGAAACGCTCGGAGGACTGGGGGCATAACTGCAAATCGAACTGGCGGGCCACCGGCGGGCACGACGGCTGGCGGCGCGATGAAACACATGGCTGGGTAGCGCCGGAAGATTATAACGCGGAAAATTATTCTGACGACCGGATCAATGCCACCGCCATCTTTGGCAGCGTAAATAAACTGGTGTTGTCCAAAGACTTCAAGGGCGGTTACGTAAGCGCCATCTTCGGCGGGGGCGAACTGAACTTCTCCCAGGCTGATATCAAGGATACCGCCGTGCTGGATGTAACAGCCATCTTCGGAGGTTGCGAGATTGTGGTGCCTTCCAACTGGAATGTGCGGATTGATGTAACCACTATCCTCGGCGGCGTGGATGACAAGCGTAACCCGGAACTGATGCGGGCCACCACCGGCGAAAAAACGCTGATCATCAAAGGTAGCTGCATCTTCGGCGGAGTGGAAATTAAGAGCTATATATAAGTTGAAATGTCCATCCCGTTAACCCCCAATTTTTTGAAAAACTAATTCTAATCCTGTAAAATCATCGTATATGCATTGGTTTGTTGCGAAAGTCGTTTACCAGATCATCTGTGGAGATGGCAACCATACACCGCAGTTTGATGAACAAATACGCCTGATCAGCGCCGTGACTAAAAAAGACGCACTGGCAAAAGCTCACGAAATAGGCATCCAGGAGCAATATGCTTTTAAAAATCACCAGCAGGAAATGGTACAATGGAAGTTTATCAATGTTCCTGAAATATATACGCTCGATCAGCTGACAGACGGTATGGAACTCTATTCCCGCATCGAAGAGCCGGGAGATCCAAAGTCTTATGTAGCATGGCTGCAAACAAAATCAGCACAGTTACAGGAACAACCTGTAGCTGAACTTCAATAACTTAAACAATAGCGTGGCTAAAAGCATTTATACTGGTCCTGCCGGCAGGGTATTCACCGCTACATTTGCGATTGCATTTGTCGTTTATACCTTCCTGTTATGGCAATGGTTCGACTTCCCCTTCTGGCAGTCAGTTACAGATAGTTCGGTGCATATCTGCCTGCTGGGCTCTGTATGTTTGCTGATCAGCAGTAACCTGGCGTATTACCGTCCCAACCGCGGCCTCGTGCAGTTTATGTATGTAAGCGTGGTGAGTTGCGCGATGACCTTCCTCTGGGTGGCCGCCTCGCAATGGATCCTGCACAAAACCTTCGCGGGCGACGGTTTTTACCTGTTATGGCTTACCAAAGGGATACCTATTTATTGTATCGTTGGATGGCTGATCATCACCGGCATCGGGTTCCGCAGCATTATGCTGTACGATATGGAAGACCAGCGGGCCGAGCTGCAACGCAAAGAGGACACGGAGAAGATCGTCCGGGAAGCGGAACTCTTCAAGCTCCGGCAACAACTGCAACCGCACTTCCTCTTCAACAGTCTCAACTCGATCAATGCATTGATTATGCTGCGGCCGCAACAGGCAAGGGAAATGGTGCTGAAGCTCTCGGATTTCCTCCGGGGCTCCATCAAGCGGGAGGATGACCAGTGGATTTCCCTGACGGAAGAACTGCAATACCTGGGCCTGTACCTGGACATAGAAAAAGTGCGCTTCGGTCACCGGCTGACCACCAACGTATCGCATGACGACGGCGCTGAAAAAATGTTTATGCCGCCCATGCTCCTGCAGCCCGTTGTGGAAAATGCCATTAAATTCGGGCTGTACGATACCATCGGCGAAATTGCCATCAACATCAGGGCCTGGGCCAAAGAAAACATGCTGTACCTGGAAGTCCAGAACCCATTCGATACCGAATTACAAACGCCGAAAAAAGGAACGGGCTTTGGCCTTTCCTCCATCAGGCGCAGGCTGTACCTGCTCTTCGCGCGGCAGGACCTGCTCGAAACTTCGGTGGACGGAAATATTTATACAACACTAATTAAAGTACCTCAGACACATGATAAAAGCAGTAATAATTGATGATGAGCCACTGGCCAGGGAAGTAGTAAAAGAGTACCTGCTCTCGTATCCGCAGGTACAGGTACTGCAGGAGTGTAATGATGGTTTTGAAGGACTGAAAGCAATCCAGCAACACCAGCCGGATATCATTTTCCTTGATATACAAATGCCGAAAATCACCGGTTTTGAAATGCTGGAATTGGTTGAAAATATGCCGGCGGTAATTTTTACAACGGCCTTTGAAGAGCATGCTATCAGGGCGTTTGAGGTGAACGCGGCAGATTACCTGCTGAAGCCCTTTTCCAAAGAGCGGTTCGATAAAGCCCTGCAAAAATGGCTGGAACTGAAAGCCGCCATGGCTGCGCCGGCGCCTGCTCCGGATACCAGCGCCCTGCTGGATGCCGCGGCCACATCGCCGGTGCAAAGCAATCGAGTAGTGGTGAAGATCAACGGCAAAATCAAAATCATCCCCGTGCATGACATCCATTACCTGGAAGCGGCGGATGACTACGTAAAAATCGTTACGCAGGAAGGCGCTTTCCTGAAGAACAAAACTATGTCCTTCTTTGAGCAAACGCTGGACGCGCAGCAGTTTACCCGCGTGCACCGGTCCTATATCCTGAACATCAACCAGGTGAGCAGGATCGATCCTTACGAAAAAGAAAACCACCTGGCCATCCTGAAAAGCGGGGCTAAGGTATTGGTGAGTAAAACAGGTTACCCACGGCTGAAAGCCGCGCTGGGTTTATAATACATCCACCGGCGTCTGAACTTTTCCCATCGCTGCCCCGGGAAAGGACGGGAAGAGTCAGGCGCCGGCAAATAACCTTTCCAGTTTATCCTTCTTTAATATTTTCTGTACCTGCCTGCCGGAAGCAATGAGCCGGTTGCCCACTGTGGCCGTATAAGTGCAGGTAACCGTGTGGTGCAGTATGCTTTCAATGGTAGCGGTAAATAATACGGTACTGCCATTCAGCGCAGGGGCATGATGTTCTACACTCAGTGCCGCCCCGATGCCTTCTTCCTCTTCCTCCTTCATATCCAGTACAAACAGCCGGCAGCACCATTCCGCATCCCTTGCCAGCGCAAAGGTGGCGTACACGGGGTGTACGGGGCCGGTATCGAAGGCCGCACAGTCGGCCGTGGTCACGGTGCGTTCAAACGTTTTGGTATCCCCTGGTTGAAATAGCTGTCGCATACGCTGATTATTGTACCACCAGGACGGGCACTTTTACCTTGTGCCTTACCTGGTTGGCGGTTTCGCCGTAAATAATATCTTTCAGTCCTTTGTGGCCATGGCCGCCCAGCACGAGGAAATCCGCTTTTTCTTCCGAAACGATGCGGGCAATTTCATTGGAGCGCCTGCGGAAGCCGAGTACGCCCCTGGCCTTGATGTTCCTCGATTTCAGCAGGGCTACGTAGGTATCCAGCTGCTCCTGGTCCTTGCGGGTTTCCAGGTCATCCGAATCTTTTCCGAAATACTTAGCCGACGCACTTTCCACGATGTGGATCAGGATGTACTCCGTATGTGCGTTACCGTGAGCGATGGCATTGCGGATGATCTGCTCGTCGAATTTGCCGAATTCCAGGGCCATGGCGATGCGGTGATACACCGGTTCATCCAGTTCTCCCAGGCTCACCTGCGCCTTGTGGATATTAGGATTATCGGGCGTTTCAGGGTGTTTACGGAAAATGGGGTAGATGATCGTAAACCCGAGCAGCACAAGAAAACCGAGGCCCGCCAGGATAATGATTGCATCCATGAGGTTATTATTATGGGTGGAGATGTAATCGCGGGCTTCTTCAAAAACCATACGTGCATTCAGGTACACCAGCACGGCGGCAATCACCCAGCTAACTACTTTCGTAGGCGCTTTAATGGCGTAGTCACCCATGGTATGCTTGTCGCTCACAAAGTGAATCAGCGGTATGATAGCAAACCCCAGCTGCATACTGAGCAGCACCTGGCTGAATACCAGCAGGGAGCCTACTTCCTGGTCGCCCGCAATAATGATGACGAGCAATGCCGGGATAATGGCCAGCAGTCGCGTAATCAGCCGGCGCAGCCAGGGATTGATACGCAGGTGCAGGTAGCCTTCCATTACAATTTGCCCCGCGAGGGTGCCGGTAACGGTGGAGCTTTGCCCCGCTGCGATCAATGCTACGGCAAAGAGGATAGGGGCCAGTTTGGTGCCCAGTAATTTTTCCAGCAGTTCATGCGCGTCCTGTATCTCTGCGATGTGCGTGCGGCCGGTGTTATAGAACACTGCGGCGGCGAGGATCAGGATGGCGGCATTGACGAAGAAGGCGAGGTTCAGGGCCACTGCGCTGTCGATAAAGTTGAGTTTGATGGACTGGCGGATGCCTTTATCGTCCCGCTTGATCTTACGGGTTTGCACCAGCGCTGAGTGCAGGTAGAGGTTATGTGGCATTACCGTCGCCCCGATGATACCGATAGCGAGGTACAGGGCGGTGTTATCCGGAATGCGGGGGATGAAGCCGGTGACTACCTCGCTCATTTTGGGTTTGGCGAGAATCAATTCTATCAGGAAGGAAGTGCCCACAATGGCTACCAGGGCTACAATGAAGGCTTCCATTTTCCGCATGCCAAAGCGTTGGAGCACCAGGAGCAGGAAGGTATCCAGTACCGTGAGGCTGACGCCCCATATTAAAGGCAGGCCGGTGAGGAGTTGGATACCGATGGCCATACCGAGTACTTCGGCGAGGTCCGTAGCGGCGATGGCTATTTCGGCAAGGATGTAGAGGATGAAGTTAACAGCGGGAGGGTAGGTTTCGCGGTTGGCCTGGGCGAGGTCGCGCCCGCGGACGATGCCGAGCCGCGCGCTGAGGCTTTGCAGCAGCAGGGCCATGATATTACTCATGAGCAGTACCCATAGTAACGTATAGCCGTACTTGCTGCCTCCTGCCAGGTCCGTGGCCCAGTTGCCGGGGTCCATATAGCCTACGCTTACGAGGTAGGCCGGCCCGAAGAAGGCGAAAATTTTCTTCCATTTTGATTTACTGCCGGTGTCTATACTTTCATGTACTTCACTTAATGACGGTCCCATATAGGTTAGTGTTATAGCGGTCTGACCATTATATTTTTAGCCACCTGTTCACTGATGGTGATGGCTGGTTGATGCTTTACTTTTATTTCTATCGAGTTATCGAATTCGTAGTGGGCGATGATTTCCAGCTGGGTGCCGAGCTTAATGCTTTTGGCGTTGAGGAATGCCAGCAGTGCGGACGACTGGTCGCTCACTGCGGTGACCACCAGGCGGCGGGCATTGGCCTGGTCCAGCGATGTTTGCGGGCGTGGCTTGGCCATGCGGCCGTTGGCGTCCGGGATGGGATCGCCATGGGGGTCTATCACGGGGTTGCCGAGGAATTCGCTCAGGCGGCTGATCAGCTTCTCGCTGCGGACGTGCTCCAGTTCTTCCGCCAGTTCGTGCACCTCTTCCCAGGAGAAGGAGAGCTTATCCACGAGGAAGCATTCCCAGAGGCGGTGCCTTCTTACCACCTGTAAGGCGGTTTTACGGCCTTCGGGGGAGAGGGTGATGCCCTGGTATTTTTCGTAGGAGATGAGTTTTTTCTCTTTTAATTTCTTGGCCATATCCGTTACAGAGGCTGGTTTGGTTTCCAGCTCATAGGCCAGGGCGTTAGTGGTAACGGCCTGTTCCCCTTCCTGCAGCTTGTAAATGGCTTTGATATAATTCTCTTCCGCAACTGATAAATTCATACAACCTAAATTATTATTTAGACAAACTTAAATAATTTTCCTGAACTTTTCTGTATCCGGTATGTTTTTTGATTTTGGAGCCGCACATATAAAAATTTAGTTTAACTTTTCGCCCAAGAATTTAAATCTACTAATGAAGCGTTACCTGTTATTATTACTGGCTATAGGTGTTTTGGCTGCCTGTAAGACAAAGAAAAATTCCGGCCGTGGCGGCGATGAGCCGATGACCCGGGAGGGCTTCCGGGAATTGTTTCCGGCGGCTGCATTGCCATACAAGTTAGTGTCAGATTCCCTGCAACTGAAGCTGGCGGATTCGCTGGCGCTCGACACGGCCGACATCAACCGTTTTCTGACGGATACGCTGACTAAAGGGGACTTCCCCAAGAACGAGAAAGTGCGTTTCTGGCCGCTGCAGCGGATGGAAGGCAACCCCGTGAACTACATGGTAGTTAAAGCGGTTGGCCGTTCCGGGACAGTAGCTTATCTCTGTTTTATGGAGAAGAAAAAAGGCCTCTTCCTCAAACGGCTTCGTGTAGCCGACGCAGGTAGGAACGGGGTATTTTCCTCCTTCCAGATTGACAGCAGAAATGTTTTAAAGCTCACAACGGAAGCGCAGCACGGGCCGGTGCGGGATATGCAGCGGGAGGACTTCTTCAGCGTTAATGCGGACGGGTCCACTACGCTGATCATGACCAATACGGCTAACCTGTCCGTACCCGGGCAGATTTTTAATCCGCTGGATACCTTGCCGCGCAAGCACCGCTTTTCCGGCGACTACACCAGCGGGGATATGAGCCTGGTATCTATCCGCGACGGGGAGGATGCGAAATCATTTCAGTTCTTTATTACCTTCTCGAAGGACAATGGTAAGTGCAAAGGCGAAGTGAGCGGGGTTGGCCAGTATGTAGGCGGCAACAGGGGCGAGTTCCGGGATAAGGAAACCTCCTGCGGTATTTCCTTCCAGTTTTCCTCCGGCAGGGTAAGCATCCGGGAGATTGGCGGCTGTGGCGCCTACCGCGGTATCAAGTGTTTCTTTGAAGGGAATTTTGTGAAGAAGGCAGAGAAGAAAAAGAAGAAATAATTGTGCAGAAAAACTGACAAGTTGTATAAAAACTAATGGGGATTAGGATTGATGTAATATCAATCCTAATTTTTTTCATACTAATTATAATCCTTATCTGTAAAGGATTTGAAGCTCATTTAAGTAGATGTGACCGTAAACTTTTAATCGTTTTTTCTAAAATTTATTTGGTAGAATAAAAATAGATTATACCTTTGCAATCCCATCGAACGAAAGGTTAGATGGATACAACGAAAGAATGGGAGTTTAGCTCAGCTGGTTCAGAGCATCTGCCTTACAAGCAGAGGGTCGGCGGTTCGAACCCGTCAACTCCCACTTCAATAACATACTGGAAAAGATCTTTCATGGGAGTTTAGCTCAGCTGGTTCAGAGCATCTGCCTTACAAGCAGAGGGTCGGCGGTTCGAACCCGTCAACTCCCACCAACAGAAAGACCTGTGGCAACCACGGGTCTTTTTTTATCGACATTTAATTTTCCATCAGGGGAGTTTAGCTCAGCTGGTTCAGAGCATCTGCCTTACAAGCAGAGGGTCGGCGGTTCGAACCCGTCAACTCCCACATAACAGAAAGACCTGTGCATTGCACGGGTCTTTTTTATTTAATGCACTGCCCTGATGAAAGGGAGTTTTCAAAGCCGGAAAATTTATATCTTCAGGCTGCTAACCTATACCCATGGAAAAATTACTCACCTTTAAGCGGTTCCATACCGCCGAACAAGCCGCGGAAATAGTATCGATTTTGCAGGGGCATCAAATACCCGTTACCTATGAAGAGGAAGTAGTATTGGTAGACAGCGTGTACATAGGGCAGAACTTTGATCAGCGGCATCTTGTAAAGATCCCGTCGGAGGATTTTACCCGGGCGGACGCCCTGCTGAAAAGCCTGATCACCGTTTCGCCGGAGGAGGTGGAACCGGATTATTACCTGCTCTCCTTTACGCGGGAAGAGTTACAGGACGTAATCGCAAAGAAGGATGAATGGGGGGATTTTGATTACGCGCTGGCGCTTCGCCTCCTGGAAAAGCAGGGGATTACTTATACGCCGGAACAATTGCATCTCTTCAATAACAACCGCATAAACTCCCTGTCGCAACCGCAGGAACTGCCCGGCCATCTGGCGCTGATCGGCTACCTGTCTCCATTGATCCTTTTTGTGCCCTTGCCTTTTGTGGGGATATTGAGTTGCCTGGGGATATTCATCGGCGCTTTTGTGCGGTTGACCAAAAAAACACTCCCCGATGGCGCCAGAGTGCTGGCCTTTTCCGCTGCATCACGGGCGCAGGGGCTGCGAATAATCGTGGCAAATGTGGGATTGTTTATCATTTGCGGGATAATACTGTTCAGGCGTTTAAACCAGGGCAACTAAATATTGGCCGCATGGCATAAAAAAGAGGGTATCCCGCGTCAAACGGAGATACCCTCTTTCTTTTTTGCAGTTATTTTATTTCTTTGGTTTAAAGATCCTCTTCACCGCTTTACCCAGCTTGTTCAGGTTAGCCAGTTGTTCCTGGATCGGCGCCAGGGTAAGGTCTTCCGGCTGAATACCTGCTTCCACATAGTCTACCGCTATTTGTTCCGGGTAGAGCAGGATCACGTTGTTATCCCTGAAATGGCGCTCTATTTTACCGGGTATATTTTCCATGTAGGCATGGTAGGAGAGGGTTCCTTTCCGTGCGGTAACTACCGCTACGAGGTCGTTCCGGCTCACTTCCCGGCTGATGGCAAGGAAGTCTTCCGTACCATCGTAGTGCCGGAATTGAATCTCCATGCTCATCTTGGTTTGCACGATATAGCCTTCGATGATGCTTTGGGTAGATTGCGCGCAGAACACTACCAGCTTGGCGCCGGCCTGTTTGGCGAGCATCAGCATTTTTTGGAGGTAATGGAGGAAGCCCTGTTCATACTCCGCATTTTTAGGCAGGGCCAGCACCATTTTTTTGGTGGTATTCAGCGGGTAGAGGAAGCGGCATACATACACTGTTTCCCAAACGCTTTGGAGTACGTTATCCAGGGTACTGCCGAAGAAGGAACCGAGGAAACGGTCGGTGGCGCTGGTTTTGTCCGTCCACCCGAGTATAACATCGCTCACCATCAGCTCCGTGGCTGCGCGGGAAATCCCGTCTGAAATATTGAGATCGATGCGTGTGACCACCTGCAGCTGGCTTTCTGTAGCGGCTGCATGGATGATGGCTTTTTCCATCATCTTGTTGCTGGCGTGGATACTCTCCCTGGCAGCGCTGTTATCCTGCACAATCGCAAGGGGATATATCGGCGTATTGGCTTTCGGATCCTTGATCATCACGGCGAAATCGAGCAGCGCTTCGATACGGTCCGGATGCGCCACGGGAATGAGTATGCGTTCCGGCTGATCGGGCAGTTCCGGCTTGGCGGTAGATTCTTCAATCGCCATTTTACGGCCGGCATTTTCCGTTACAAACGAGCCTACAAGGCAGGTAACAAGTATGAGTATCACCGTTCCGTTGAGGACGTTCTCATCCACAATATGCATGTTAAAACCGATGAGAATCACGGCGATGGTAGCGGCGGCATGGGAGCTGCTCAACCCGAATATTACCCGGCGCTGCGTAGGCGTGTAGCGGAATACCAGCTGGGTAAACCATGCTGCCAGCCATTTGCTGCTGAGCGCCATCAGGGTGAGCGCGCCGGCGATGATGAGCGCCTGCGGCCCTTTGAGCAGCACTTTTAAATCTACCAGCATACCCACGCTGATGAGGAAGAAAGGTATAAAAAGGGCGTTGCCCACAAATTCTATTCTGTTCATCAGGGGAGAGGTATGCGGTATCAGCTGGTTAAGTGCCAGGCCTGCGAGGAATGCCCCGATAATACCTTCCACCCCGGCCAGTTCCGCCAGAAATGCCGACAGGAACACGAGCGCCATTACGAATATGAAATGGGAGGTTTTGTCGTCCTTGATTTTCTTAAAAAACCAGCGGCCCAGCATAGGCATCAGCCAGAGGATAATGGTGGCAAAAACAGCCAGGGATATGGCGAGCCGTACCCAGAATTCCGTATTCAGGTTGCCGGCTTCGGCGCCGGTAATCACGGCAAGGATCACCAGTACGGCGGTATCGGTGATGATGGTACCGCCCACGGCTACCGTTACGGCTTCGTTTTTCGTAATGCCGAGGCGACTGGCCAGCGGATAAGCCACCAGCGTATGGGTGGCAAACATGCTGGAAATAAGCAGCGTAGCCATGAAATTAAAATGGAGTACGTAGGTACATACCAGGTAGCCCATGACCAGCGGAATGAAAAAGGTAAACGCCCCGAAAACCATACTCCGGTAGCGGTTTTTACGGAACTCATTCATGTCCAGCTCCAGCCCGGCGAGGAACATGATGTACAGTAAACCTGCCTTCCCGAATAAATCAATGCTGCCTTTTTCTATGATCTTAAATCCATGGTCGCCTATCAGCATGCCGGCAATAATAAGCCCTATAATACTGGGTATTCGGAACTTTCTCAGGATGATAGGGGCCAGCAATATGATAAATAATACCAGTGAAAAAATAGGGATGGGATCTTTCAGTGGTAAGGAGAAATTCATTAATAAAACCAGGCTGTACTTCATAAAACCAATTTTTAGGGATGTGCGGAAAAAATAACCTGCTATCAGGGGTGATTTTCAGTCATTATAAACCGTCATCAGGATTATCATTACTCAATAGTGGATAAATTAACGAATATTCCGCGTAATTTTGCATAAAGCTTTCTTTAACAATGATGGAACACACTAATACTGAAGTAATTACAGAGGAACAGGAGGATGTCCTGGTAGCGGAAGATGAACAATTTCCCTTTAATCTGGTGGTGTGGAACGACGATGTAAATACCTTCGACTGGGTGATTGCTTCCCTGATCGAAGTGTGTGGCCATACGCATGAGCAGGCGGAGCAATGCGCGCTGATCATCCATTTTAACGGTAAATACGCCGTAAAGCAGGGGGAATACAGGAAACTGCGCCCGCTTTGTGAAGCCCTGCTGGAAAGAGGTTTAAGTGCAACTATAGAAGAATCCGTTAACCAATAGCATGATCTTCCGTCTTTCAAAGGAACTGATATTTCCGGATGTGAATTTTGCAGAGCCTGACGGATTACTGGCCGTAGGGGGAGATCTGAAGCCTGAAAGACTGATCCTGGCTTACCAATCCGGGATATTTCCCTGGTTTAACGAGCCGCCTATACTCTGGTGGAGCCCCGACCCCCGTTTTGTACTGTTCCCCGACAACCTGAAAGTTTCTGCCAGCATGAAGCAGGTCCTCAAGAAACAGACTTTCCGCATTACCTATAACCAAAACTTCGAAGGAGTGATCCGCAACTGCCGTAAAATTGAACGGGCAGGGCAGGATGGCACCTGGATCACCGGCGAGATGGAAGCGGCCTATAAACGCCTCCATGAGCTGAAAATAGCCATGTCCGTAGAGGCCTGGCAGGGCGATGAACTGGTAGGCGGCCTCTATGGTATCCGGCTGGGCCGCGCCTTCTTTGGGGAATCCATGTTCGCCAAAGTAAGCAATGCCTCCAAAGCGGCGTTTATCACCTTTGTGCAGGAGCACCGCCAGGAGTTGGGTATGATCGACTGCCAGGTGGAAACGGATCACCTCCGCTCCCTGGGGGCGGATTTTATTCCCCGCCGCGAATTCCTGCGATTACTGGAGACCCTGGAAGTTTCGTAACTTGCTGCTGTAATACCGCATTTAACCACCAAAATACCACCACGATGAAAATTTCCTCTCTCTTATTGTTTGTACTGCTATGCGCTGCTTTCGCAGTACCGCGCCCGCCCCAGGAAGACCGTTCCTTACTGCTGACGCAATTGAAAGAAACCAAGGCAAACCTGTTAAAGGAAGTAGCCGGCCTGTCTGAAGAGCAACTGAAATTCAAGCCTGCGCCTGACCGCTGGTCCGTTATTGAATGCGTAGAGCATATCTACAAGGCCGAAGGCGGCATCTTTGCCTGGGAGCAGCATTTGGTAAGCGCTCCTGCCGACCCTTCCAAAAGAGCGCTGATCAAGATCACGGATGAACAGGTGATCGCCGGCGTGGAAGACCGCAGCAAAAAAGGAAAAGCGCCTGAATCGCTGGTGCCATCCGGAACACAAACACCGCAGCAAATCATCGAAAGCTTCATTGCCCGCAGGGATTCGCTGATCGATTACGTGACCAATTCCAAAGACGATCTCCGCAATCACGTGGTAGAAGGCTCCCCGATTGGTACCATTGACGCCTACCAGTTGCTGCTGCTGGACGCCGCACATACGAACAGGCATACCCAACAGCTAGTGGAAGTGAAGAACAGTCCGAACTTTCCTAAGTAAGCTGCTGCATAGAAAAAGCGGGTGTATCCAGGAGGATGCACCCGCTTTTTTATGTTCCTGCAACTGTTTAATGCAACACCTTTTCCACAGGGTAGAAATGGTAAGTTAACGCGGCACCATTTCGTTTAGCCGTTGAAATAGTAATTTTTGTTCCTGCCATTGTTTAACGCAACACAATTTCCCCCAGCGTCGGAATACTAAATTCCTTAAACACCGGCGAATCACTATAATACTTTAACAGCACCCTATACGTCGTAAACCGGCTGGAAATTTCCGCATTATGATAGGCTGCCGGTTTCTTATCCATCATCCGGGAGGCGACCCAGGCTTCCAGCTTCGCTTTGTAGGCGCTGTCCATCCTGCTGTCCGGCACAACGGTGGCCGACCATGATTTATCTTTATTACGGCTGACTTTTACCGTTCCCCTGACCTCGCCGCTTTCTTCCTCGAACTGTATTTTTATTTCCTTCGAAAATTTAACCGGGATCTCTTTGTTTTTAAGCATAATCACGCCGGGCGCCGAAGCGGTAAAATAATCCCGGAACGGCTTGAGGAAGCGTTTTTCATCAAGATGATCTGCATACAGGTGCGTCATATGGCCCAGCGTATCGAAATAGAAGGTGACGGATTGTTGCTGCAGGAAATGAAGGGGAGCGCCTCCTTCGGTCCTGAAAAGGGTACTAAACACCTCCTTTAATGCATTTTCCGCAGCCGGATCATTGCTGGCTACCAGCGTTGGTTTATTGGCCAGGTAGTAATCGCTGACCGGCCTGCCCGCTTCGTACGCTTCCCTGGCATACCGCTCTACTCTTTCATCCGGGGTTTCTTCCTTTTCAGTATTTTTTGCCGCTGCCTTTTTGATGGCAGCATTCCGCGTAGCCTGTAATTGTTTTACTTCCGCAGGAGTAAGGTTGTATTCAAATGCCTGAATCGCCAGCAGGCATTCCTTTACAGACACGTTATCCTGCTCATAGAATACCAGGTTTTGACTGATGGTGGCGACTGCATTGGTTTCATAGGATTTCCAGCTGAAGGAGGCGGGCGTAACAGCCAGTACATTGCTGCCGCTGAAAGCGGCGCGCTCTACTCCGGAAATATTTATCTGGTAAATGTTCAGTGGGGCGTAAGGGTTAGGCCCGGCGCCTACAAGGCCGATTGATCCGTTTTTAGTGAGCAGGGCAGCATTGCAAAGCGTGCCGGACTGCAGGGCGCCATCCGGCACTTCCACCTGCAGTTTCCTGTTGATGGGTATTACCCATTTTTTCCCGGCCGGTACGGTTTGGGCTGCGCCCACGATGGTAATATTTTTTTGCGCATAGGCGGCGGCAGTAATCAGCAGCCAGCAACAAATAAGGGTTAAGTTTCTCATAGGAACCTGAAAATGAGCTGGCGTAAAAATAGCAATTTAACGATGGGAATATAGGATAAAAAAAAGACGCCGGCATCCCGGCGTCTTTTTCTATGCAGTGAGCGCGGTTATCTCAATTCCCACGCTACAATATTGTTACTCCATTCTTCCCGGAATGGGGTAGTGATCTTGATATAGTTATCGGTGTAGCCTTCCATCATGCCGTCTTTGTTGTGCGATTCAAACAGCACTTTGCGGGTTTGACCGATATGTTGTTCCGTAAAGTAGTTCAGTTTTTTCACGCTGAGGTTACGGAGTATTTTATTGCGCTCGTGGCGCACGTGTACCGGTACTACCGGCTTGATATCCAGCGCAAGCGTGTTGGCCCTTTCAGAGTAGGTAAACACGTGCAGGTAGGATACATCCAGGCTGTGCAGGAAGTCATACGTTTCCTGGAAGTGCGCATCGGATTCGGCCGGGAAGCCAACAATCACGTCAACGCCGATAGCGCAATGCGGCATGAACTGTTTGATCATGCCCACCTTCTCCGCGTAGAGTTCGCGGCGGTAGCGGCGGCGCATCAGGCCTAGGATTTCATTGCTGCCACTCTGCAGGGGAATATGGAAATGCGGCATGAACTTGCTGCTGTTGGCTACAAATTCAATGATCTCCGCGGTCAGCAGGTTCGGTTCGATGGAGCTGATGCGATAACGCTCAATACCTTCCACCTTTTCCAGTTCCTGGATCAGCTCATAAAATGTTTCTTCTCTTTTCTTGCCGCCTTCGAATCCTTTACCGAAGTCCCCGAGGTTTACCCCAGTGAGTACAATCTCTTTCACGCCGTTGGCAGCGAGGCTTTCGGCATTCTTTACCACATTGGCCACACTGTCGCTGCGGCTCTTGCCCCTCGCCATCGGGATGGTGCAGAACGTACAGCCATAGTCGCAACCGTCCTGCACTTTCAGGAAGGTGCGGGTACGGTCGTGCAGGGAGTAGGAGGAGTGGAAAGAGTTTACATCTTCAATATCGCAGGAGCAGATCTTTGCACTGTCGCCTTTGGTGAGGTTCTTCAGGTGTTCGGCGATATTGAATTTCTCCGCAGCGCCGAGTACCAGGTCTACCCCTTCAATGCTCGCAATTTCTTCCGGTTTCAGCTGGGCGTAGCAACCCGTGATGACCACCATGCTCTCAGGGGCGCGGCGTTGGATACGGCGCACCAGCTGACGGCATTCCTTATCGGCATTATCAGTGACCGAACAGGTATTGATCACATATACGTCGGCGGTATTGTCAAAATCCGTTTTGACAAAGCCATCCTGTTCCAGTAACCTGCTCAGAGAGGAGGTTTCTGAAAAGTTCAGCTTGCAGCCGAGGGTATGAAATGCTACTGTTTTTACTTGTTCCATAAAGGACGGCAAAGGTAGCAACTTTTTATGTCATAGTCAGGTCAGGAATTTTGACTATTTTACGCCGCTGTTATAATTTTATGAAATCTGTTCAAAAATATCTTCCGGTGCTGTTGTTAGTCGTTCTCTTAGCGGCAGGCTGGCACCAGGAGTGGTGGAAAAAAGAGTCAGGCACTATTCCGGGAAGCAAAGGCGTTATCACCAGTCCGCCTAAGCCCGCTACCAACAACGCCCCCGGCGCCCTGCTAAATCGCGAGGCCAGACTGGAATTTACGAAACACGCCAGGTGTCGCATGGAGTGCCGACACGTGACGGAGCAGGAAGTGGCTGAAATCCTGCAGAAAGGAGAAGTCAATTTGGAGAAATCGAATCCGAACGACCGCCCCTGCCCGACCTTCGCACTGGAAGGGTATTCCCATGAAGGGCAGCATTTGCGCATAGTTTTTGCGCCTTGCGACAAGAACAGCGCCAGGGTGGTCACCTGCATCGACCTGGATCAGGACTGGACCTGTCATTGTGAATAACACAATACTGCTCAAAGGAATTCATTATTAATTATATAAATCGTAGATTTCCGGCTTAATTCAAACCACAGTCAAGGGGCGTTTATGAAGTTATTTATGAAATTGTTGCGTCTTATATATGTAATATACGCCGCCATTATTTTTTTAGGAATCATGTTCCTTATCCTGCCGCCAATTTTCCTGGCATCTCTCCTGGGTAAGGAAAAAGGCGGAAACATTATCTTTTACTTTTTGAGATTCTGGGCCCATGCCTGGTTCCCGCTGGTAGGGATGCGCGTTACAAAAGAACACCTCGTGCCGCATGGCGATAAACCATGCATATACGTTGTTAACCATCGCAGCTACCTGGATGCCGCCGTGGCGGTGAAGGTTATGCGGCTGCCCTTCCGCCCGCTCGGAAAGGTGGAAATGGCAAAAATCCCGTTTTTTGGCTTCATTTATAAGAATTCCGTCGTTTCGGTAGACCGTTCCAACGCGCCTGCCCGTGCAAAGAGCGTACGTGAAATGATGAGCATGCTCAAGGCGGGCATCTCCGTGCTCATGTTCCCGGAGGGCACTACCAACGAATCCAGCGAGCCGCTGCGCCCTTTCCATAACGGCGCTTTCCGTATGGCCATCGAAATGCAGATACCGCTCAAACCGGTGCTGTATGTAGATGCGGGCGACCGCTTTCCTTCCGGCAAAGGGCTGATGGTACTGAACCCCGGTAAATGCCGGGTAGTATTCCTACCCGAAATCCCGGTGGATGGCCTCACGCTCGACGATATCAATACCCTCAAACAACGCGTTTACGAGGTGATGGACGCAGAACTGCGTAAACGTCGTGCTTACCCAACCTTGCAACCGACCGCATGAAGTATGCAGATGTAATATTGCCACTGGCGCTACCAAAAAATTATACTTATGCTATCCCGGAAAACATGGAACCCTCCATCCAGGTGGGCAGCCGTGTGGCCGTGCAGCTGGGTAAACAGAAGAAGTATGCCGGTATCGTAAAGGCTATTCATCAGCAGGCGCCTGCCGATTATAAAACCAAACCGCTGCTGGACCTGCTGGATAAAGAGCCGGTGGTATATCCCACCCAGCTCAGCTTCTGGTCGTGGATAGCCAGCTATTACATGTGCAGCGAAGGCGAAGTGCTCAACGCCGCCCTCCCCGCGCACCTGAAGCTCTCCAGCGAAACGCTGCTGCTCTATAACGACGCTTACGGGGACGACTATACGGAGCTGGACGATGACGAATACCTCATCGCCGAAGCGCTGCAAATCCGCAAAGAACTCCGCATCGAAGAAGTGCAGCTGATACTGGATAAATCGGAGGTCTACAGCGTCATCAAAAAACTCATCGAAAAAAAAGTCTGCCTCGTTTACGAAGAACTCAAAGAGGTATATAAAGAGAAGCTGGAAAACTTCGTAGTGCTGCACCCGGACTATCAACGGGATGAGCAGCTGGAAGCCCTCTTCAACGATTTTGGCCGCGCGCCCAAACAAATGGAGCTGCTGCTGGCCTACCTGCACCTGCTGAAAACCACCGGCGAGGTAACCCAAAATGCCCTGCTGAAAAAATCCAATGCCACCACCGCCCAGCTCAAAGGCCTGGTGGATAAAGGCATCCTCCTCGTGGAAAAGCGGGCAGTGGACCGCATCAAGCTGCACAAGCTGGATGCCCAGGTGGATTTTACCCTCAGCCCCGCCCAGGAGCAGGCGCTGGAACAGGTAAGGGCCCACTTTACGACCAAGCAGGTGACCCTGCTGCACGGCGTTACTTCCAGCGGTAAAACGCAGGTCTATGTAAAACTGATGGAAGAAGCCCTGGCGGCCGGAAAGCAGGTATTGTACCTGCTGCCTGAAATTGCGCTCACGGCGCAAATCATCCGCCGCTTACAGAAACATTTCGGAAAACATATCGGGATCTACCACTCCCGCTTCAATAACAACGAAAGGGTAGAAATCTGGAATAAGGTGAAGAACGGAGAGCTGCAAATAGTGCTGGGCGCGCGTTCCAGCTTGCTGCTGCCGTTCCGGGACCTGGGCCTCATCATCCTCGATGAGGAGCATGATCCTTCCTACAAGCAGCAGGACCCCGCTCCCCGCTACCACGCCAGGGATGCCGCCATTTACTATGCCGGCCTCTTTAAGGCGAAAGTCCTGCTCGGCAGCGCCACCCCCTCCCTGGAATCCTACTTCAACGCTCAACAGGGCAAATACGGCCTGGTGGAACTGGCCGAGAGATACGGCGGCGTGGAAATGCCGGCGATGGACATCGTGGACATCAAAAAGGAAACGGCTGAAAAAACCATGGACGGCAATATCTCTCTCGCCCTGAAAACAGCCGTAACAGAAAGCCTTGCCGCACAAAAACAGATCATCCTGTTCCAGAACCGCCGTGGCTATGCTCCCTTCCTGATGTGTACCACCTGCGGCTGGATACCGCATTGCAAACAATGCGATGTATCGCTCACCTACCACCGGAACCAGGATAAACTGCACTGCCACTATTGCGGTACACGCTACCCGTACGTATATACCTGCGCCGCCTGCGGCAGCCAGTCCCTCATTCCAAAAAGCTTCGGCACGGAAAAAATTGAGGACGACCTGCAGCAGATTTTCCCGGAAGCCCGCATCGCCCGTATGGACGTGGATGCTATCCGGAATAAGGACAGCCATAACAAAATGATTAAGCTCCTGGAAGACCGGGAAGTGGACATCCTCGTGGGTACGCAAATGGTGGTGAAAGGGCTGGACTTTGAGAATGTGAACCTCGTGGGTATTTTAAGTGCGGACAGCCTCCTCAGCTATCCCGATTTCCGCGTGAACGAACGGGCATTCCAGCTGATGGAGCAGGTGAGCGGGCGCGCCGGCCGCAAACATGAAAAAGGCAAAGTGCTGGTACAGGCCAGTAATACCCGGCACCCGGTATTGCATTATGTGCTGAACCACGATTATAAAGCCATGTACGAGGCGGAGCTGGCAGAGCGCCAGTTTTTCCACTATCCGCCGTTTTACCGGCTGCTGAAGCTCACGCTCAAACATAAAAACCAGCAAACAGTGGAGCAGGCCGCGCAAATCCTTGCCAGCTGGCTGAACCCGCATATAGGCCCGCAGCTGGTAGGCCCCGCAGCGCCGCTGGTCGCAAGGGTGCGGAATAACTATTTACAGGAGATGCTGATCAAATTACCGCGGGATACCAAAGTAATAGCGCAAACCAAACAGTTGCTGAGAGAGTATTTCATACAGTTGCTGGCAGAGAAGAAATTCAGATCGGTGACGATTGTGCCGGATGTGGATTGCGTGTAGGCGTGTACGTATAAAAAGCAAGGAGGGTATCAACTGTTGATACCCCCCTTGCTTTTATTATTTACCAAGTATAAGCTCCTGCTGTTTCAATATCTGCACCCGCTCTACGATTTTCCGGAATAAATCCTTGTCGGCCCCTTTAAAATCAACCAGTTTAAAGTACTGCACTACAAAGATGTGCGCTTTATTGCCGTCCTGCACAAGGCGCATTTTCATGCCCAGGTGCTCGTTCTTATCGCCGATGCTGGCGCTGAAATCGTCCTTGTTCATCACCTTATACCCCTGCGGGATGTCGATATGGAGGCGGGTTTCAAAGTAGAACGGAAACGCCAGCTGTACGGGCAGCGTATCTTCCGGCATGACGGGGTTGAGGATCAGGCTGCCGCTGAGCAGGTTGCCCACCTTGATATTTTTACCCGTGCCTTTGTTTTCCACGAGGGAAGGCGTGCTGAGTTTGGATTTCACCACCACCGGCTTATCCAGCGGGTAGTTATTGAATGTTTCGTTCGTTGCGCTGTAGCTCACAACCTTACGCATAGCGGGTTCCAGCGGGAGGATGGAGTTGAAGGCCGCGTTTTTCCTGCTTTCGTCGTTGCCGGCGCGCTCAAAGCCCCGTTTCACATTCGCGGCCGCATAACCGCCGTAGGACTGCGTGACCTCCCAGGTCGGGTTATTCAGGTCCGTCAGGGAAGCATCCATGCTGATGTTACTGAAAGTATAATCAGGCAGTGGCGTATTGATCAGGTCTGTCAGCACTTCGCTTTTATCGCCAATGAGGGTATCATGGCATCTTACTGCCAGCAGGTTGATCCAGTTGGCAGGGTAGCAGGGGAAGCGGGATTCCGGCTCGCCCGGCGCCATGGCCTGGCCCAGGGTAGGGAAGTACAGCAGTACGTTGGAGGCCAGCTGAGGATTAACCAGGTCCTTCTGCAAAGGAATTTCATCCCTGGCAGAGGTGAAGAGCACGTGCGTAGGAATGTTCAGGTAATACAGGAAAGCGTTCATCAGCTTGATCATGCCCATCTTATCCGTTCTTTTGGTGCGGATGGCCTCCACCAGGTCGCCCGGCTGCTGGTAGGGATCCGGAGGAGTGAGCTGATAATTGTTTTTCATGTATTGTTCCAGCAGGTACAGCAGCTGTGGCAGCGGCATGCGCTGCTTCAGGAAAGGCAGGTTGCCGAGTTCCTTTTCCACGAGGCGGGCCTCCTGTTTGTTGATGGCAGCGTAAGGAATAAAGGTTTCCTTACCGAAGTCCTGCCAGTTTATTTTAGTGGTTTTACTGCCTTCTGTAATTTCCGCGAGTGCAAATTCCAGCCGTGCCAGCACCGGTTTCACGTTGTATAACGGGTTGCTGCGTATCGGCGCCACGTTTTCCCTGGTAAACGTGTACACGTTACTGTTACCCTCTTCGCTAACGGCGGGCGCAGCGCCGGGGATGTTGGAGCTGAAATTGAATTTCATTGTTTTGGGAGCCGTCAGGCGGAACAGCGCTTCTGCGGTGGGGATCTCCGACTGCATGATAAACGCGCCCGCGTAGCCGGAGGCTTTGGTGGTGAGCTCGTATTCAATCTCGTCGCCGGCGTTGGCTTCCAGGCCTTCAATGCTGATGGTGGTGCCGCCTGCATTGTTATTCACCGCCCGCGCGTTGCGCGCCAGGTTGGTGGCCGTGCCGTCCGCACTGATTTTACGTACGTTCAGGCTGCGGGTTTCCTCGCTGCCGGGCACGGAAAACTGTACGGAGTTAAAGGAATCCCTGTTCAGCGTTTGCTGTATCTGGATGCTCTTGTACAGTTTGTGATAGTAGGCGATGCCGGCGGCTTTATCTTCGTTATTGACGTTGAAGTCGAATGTTTCGCGTTGTATGAGCGTAAAAAAGGGCACGTTGTATTGCGGGCCGCCGGGCACAGGGTGCTTTACGGCGTTTCTTGGCCATACATCCGGGAACTTATTATCCTGGGCTTTACCGGGTTGGGATAAAGCTATCCAGCAGAGAGTGATCAGAAAGAATATAAGTCGTTGCATAAGCAATAAAGATACGTAGTGTTGGCCAAACTCAGCGCGGGGTTTCCCCTATTTCCTGGATGGCGTCGGATTCAAACACAGCGATGCCGGGGGCGTCTTTCTTCGCTACTTTCAGCATGGCGCTGGCTACGGTAGCGGCTTTGATGCCCCGGTATTTTTTCCAGCGGCCTTGCAGCAGGAAGTAGAACAACTGGATGAGGTATTTGCTCAGCCATTCGCCCAGCCTGAATTCCTGGCGTTGCCCCAACAGGAAGCTGGGGCGGAAAATACTGGTGGAGGGGAAGCCGATGCCTTCGATGGCGGCTTCCAGCTGCCCTTTTGTGCGGAGGTAGAAATTGCGGCTGTACAGGTTGGCGCCTATACTGGATATGACGAGGAATTGCGGGACCCCGTTTTCATGCGCGATCCTGGCGCATCTCACAGGGATATCAAAATCTACTTTGCGGAAGTTTTCTTTGGAGCCGGCTTTCTTAATCGTAGTACCGATGCAGCAGAACAGGGCGTCGCCTTTGAGCAAAGTACGCAGGGTGGCTTCATCCGAGTAATCCACTATCACGCTTTCCAGCCCCGGCCTGGGATTAAACCAGTGTTTGCGTACCAGCACCTTTACATGGGTATAGTACCCGTTGTGCAGGAGCGCTGATACGAGGTGAGTACCTGTAAGGCCGGTAGCTCCTATTACAATAGCAGTTTTTTCCATGGATAGAATTGTGCTGATGTTAGTAAATCCGGTTTATCTTTGTCCGATATAAAGTTAAGTTTTTTGAATGCTTAGTTATGCTCATATCTGAAAATGTTCTGTTAAAGCCGTATAACACCTTTGGAATCACTGCTGCCGCACGTTTTTTCGGCACTTTTGCGAGTTTGCAGGACTTGGAATCAGGGCTGGCTGATCAGCGGGTAATTGGGCGTCCACGTATGATCCTGGGCGGAGGAAGCAATATTCTTTTCACCCAAAACTACAATGGCGCCATGCTCAAAAATGAAATTAAGGGGATCTCCGTAGTGGCAGAGGATAACGATTACGTATATGTGAAAGCGGGCGCGGGGGAGAACTGGCATGGCTTCGTACAGTATTGTATCGGGCGGAACCTGGCCGGGCTGGAAAACCTTTCCCTCATACCGGGGAATGTTGGCGCCAGTCCGATGCAGAACATCGGCGCGTACGGCGTGGAGATCAAAGACTGCTTCCATGAGCTGGAAGCCTATCACCTGGAGGACAAGCAGCTGGTGACTTTCAACAATGCCGACTGCAAGTTTGGCTACCGGGAGAGCGTATTCAAGCATCAGTACAAAAACCAGTTTGCCATCATATCGGTAACGTATAAACTGAGTAAAACGCCGCATTTTAATACCAGCTATGGCGCTATAGAAGCGGAGTTGGAGCATATGGGCGTGAAGGAGCTTTCCATCAGGGCCATCAGCGATGCGGTAATCAACATCCGCAGTTCCAAACTGCCGAACCCGGCGGAGATCGGCAATGCCGGCAGCTTCTTCAAAAATCCATCCGTGGATGGCGCTACCTACCGCCGCCTGAAAGACGGCTTCCCCGGCATCGTGGCCTATCCGCTGCCGGACGATCATTTCAAACTGGCCGCCGGCTGGCTGATTGAGCAATGCGGCTGGAAAGGTTACCGGGAGGGCGATGCCGGCGTGCATGCCAAACAATCCCTTGTGCTGGTGAATTACGGGAATGCGAAGGGTAGTGAGATCTACCACCTGTCGCAACAAGTGGTAGACAGTGTGCAGGAAAAATTCGGCGTTACCCTCGAAAGAGAAGTGAACATTATTTAAACCCTGCTGCGGATATGCTGAATGATCTTATCCGCATGCTCCCGGGAATTTTCAATGAACCATACATGCGTGTCCATCCCGCCACAAACCACGCCGGCTAAGTAAATGCGCGGCATATTGGTTTCCATCGTGATGGGATTGTAGGCAGGATATTTCTTGGCATCGTCCGACAGGGCGATGCCTGCTTTTTTCAGGAACTCAAAGTTGGGCTGGTATCCGGTCATTGCAATCACGAAATCGTTAGGAATCGTAAC
The DNA here is from genome assembly GCA_001870995.2 of Chitinophaga sp. CB10. GTDB lineage: Bacteria > Bacteroidota > Bacteroidia > Chitinophagales > Chitinophagaceae > Chitinophaga. The sequence continues at coordinate 47,440 of MLAV02000018.1, read as the reverse complement.
TATTCCTTCCGGCGTGCGGATGTCAGCCTCGTTTTCCCGCACGGCCGCCAGGCTGGAATGATAGTAGGCCTTGATGCTGCCTTCTTTGATACGGTTTTCGATATCAGGCTTTACCCAGTATTTCACCCTTTTGCCAATGCCATCTTCGCGTATCACCATCGTTACCTGCGCGCCTTTGCGATAGGTTTCCAAAGCCGCGTCCACCGCGGAGTTATTGGCGCCTACCACCAGCACTTTGCGGGTAGCGTAAAAATGCGGGTCTTTGTAGTAGTGCGTCACTTTCGGCAGGTTTTCCCCGGGTATGTTCAGCAGGTTGGGGATATCGTAAAAGCCGGTGGCAATCACCACATGCCGCCCGTGGTACTGCCCCCTGGGCGTATGCACCGTATATTCGTTCCCGTTAGGGATGATGCCGGTTACCTCTTCAAACAGCCGGATGTTTAACTGGTTGCTGGTAGCCACGCGCCGGTAGTATTCCAGGGCTTCCGGGCGATTGGGTTTGGGATTGATACATACAAAGGGAATATTGCCTATTTCCAGCCTTTCGGAGGTGGAGAAGAAAGTCATGTACAGGGGATAGTTGTACAAGCTGTTCGTCAGACATCCTTTTTCAATCACCAGGTACGACAAGCCTGCCCGCTGCGCGGTGAGCGCGCAGGCAATGCCTATTGGTCCCCCTCCGATAATGATTACGTCATATGCCGCGTCCATAGTAAATTTATTTTGCTGCCAGGTAATTCAACAAGTTTACCAAAGCATTGTTGTTAACGGTTAATTGTGCCGTGTTGGCCAGTATTTCATTGCGGGGCTGCACATAGGCGCCGCCGGCCGCCAGGTCGTCCTGCCCGTGCTCCACTATTGCCAGCAGCGAGTCAGGCGTGAGCTCGATATGAAACTGCAGGCCGATGGCGTTATCGTATATAAACGCCTGGTTGTTGCAGGCCGCAGAGGCGGCAAAGCGGGTAGCGCCTGCCGGGATATCAAACGTATCGCCATGGTAATGGAAAACTTCCATATGTTGTGGCAGCACACCGTGCAGGGATGCAGCCTGGTCCTGGAAGGTAAAATCCACCGGGTACCAGCCGATTTCCTTTTGCGTATGTGCGTACACGTTAGCGCCCAGGGCAGCAGCCAGTACCTGCGAGCCGAGGCATATACCCAATACTTTCTTCTGCTGTTCCAGGGCTTTTTTTACGATTTGAATTTCGGTGGCGAGCCAGGGATATTTATCCTGCTCATACACGCCCATGGGGCCGCCCATGATAATGATCCAATCCGCCGTGGCAGCGGCTTCCGTGCCGGCGTTGGGTTCAAACCATTTGGTGGCGGTGAGGGTATGGCCCTGCGTGCGGCACCAATCCGCTATACATCCTAAGCCTTCAAATGAAACATGTTGGAAATAATGAATATGCATATCGGGTCCTGCTATCGTGAAGAATGCTGCAAAGATATTCAATCGGCCCGAGCTATGGTATTATTTTAATGCGGCCCGTACTACGCGGAAGTATTCGTAGCCTTTCATGCGTTTGGCGGCCTCCCGGTAGTATTGCGCCCGGTAGTCGCTGGCGCCGCCATCATAGGTAACGTGCATGTTGCGCTCCCGGAACATGGCCGTCCAGGCGTCGGGATATACGCCGAAGTTGAAGAACTCCCCTTTGCGGCCCAGCGTGCGCGCTACGGAGCGGAAGCCGCGGAATTTATCCGGGTTATCCACGGCCGCTTTATGGAGGTAGGTAAGGATGATCTGCGTGCCGGCAGGATAGCGGGTGACATAGTCGAAAAACTCGTCAATTTCTTTTGCCTTCAGGTTGGAGGTAACGCCTTCCCAGAGGAACAGGGTTTTATAGTATTCCCTTTGCAGGTGGCTGATCATCACGGAAGATAACCGCTCCGTATGGATGTCCGCCGGTACGTAATCCACGTAGGTCACCTGTTCGGGAACGAGGTTGAAAATTATTTCCTGCTTTTGCAGCTGGGATTCCTTCAGGTCCACCTCCACGTATTGCACGGGGATGCTGGTTTTCAGCCGGTGCGCCCGCGTATCCAGCCGCGCATTGATGATGATCACCTGGTTGATGCCCTGGTTATTCACCGCGTCGCGGATCATATCGTCTATCAGGCGGGTGCGCGCTATGGCGGCCGTGTAAGCGCCCGGCCAGCGGAATTGCAAGATGGTAGTGGTGACTTTGCGGAGAGGCCCGTAGTTACAGCAGGCAACGATTTTTTGAAACAGGGGCGACAAAAATGCTGCAGCAAAGGGATCGTATAGGAGTCTTTTATGGGCGGGGGCTGTACTTTCTATAGCCCGTGATAGCGCCATGAAAATAGTGGCACGGCCGCCGTGCTTCCAGCTCATAGGGGAAAGAAGTATAATGGTTATTTAATAGCGATTTCAGTTAACTGCCTGCCGATGCATCCCGGGGAAAATACCTGACGATCCTTCAGTATTTCAAATGTAAGGAAATGCAGGGATATTTCCTGCAGTGGATCACTGCAGGAAAATAATGGCTGCCAGCGTGGCCGCGCTGATGAATACCCATAATAAGACGCCCTGCAGCAGTGGTTTCCAGCCGATGCTGCCCAGCACTTCCCGGCTCAGGTTACTGCCGATGAGGAAGAGGGTCAGCGCCAGCCCCGTTTTGGCGGCGCTGGTAAGGGTATAACTGATATGGCCCAACGGCAGGAAGGTATTCAGTAACATGGCGATAACGAACAAGCCAATGAACCAGGGGATCCTGATGTTGCTGGTACCGTTTCTGAACAGGAGGCCGGTGAGCAGGGATACGGGGATGATCCACAACGCGCGGGAAAGCTTCACCGTAGTGGCTACCTGCAGGGCTTCCGTGCCGTACTTGCCGGCGGCGCCTACCACGGAGCTGGTGTCGTGTATGGCTATCGCGCTCCACAAACCAAACTGGGTTTGGCTCAGGTGCAATAAATGTCCCAGCACAGGGAAGAGGAACAGGGCGATGCTGTTGAGCAGGAAGATGATACCCAGGGATACGGAGAGTTGTTGATCGTTGGCCTTTACCACCGGCGCAATGGCGGCAATGGCGCTGCCTCCGCAAATGGCGGTGCCGCTGGCAACGAGGTGACTGGTTTTTTTATCGATGCCTAGCAGTCTGCCGAGCCCGTAGCCGAGCAGCAGTGTGGCGGCAATGGAAGCGATGGTGAGCAGCAGGCCTTCCCGGCCGGCCCGCAGCGCCTGGTGGGCGTTCATGCCAAAGCCGAGGCCTATTACAGAGAGTTGCAGCAGCCAGTGCGTGGTGCGGCGGGTAAGCTGCGCGTAGGGGTTGCCGGTGGTCTGCGCCAGCGCAATGCCCATTAACAGGGCTACCGGCGGGGATACGATGGGCAGCAGCGTTACTGCCGCCGCAGTAAAGAAGAGCGGTTTGCGTAAAGGGGCAAACCGGAGTTTGTTGCTGCTGATGTGCTGATGTGCCATATGCTGAACGTTGGTTTATGCAGCAAAGGTCAGCACAGGCAAGGCCGGAGTCAAATCTTTAAAAGTAATAGGTTATAACGAAAAGTTATGACATTAATCAACTGTGACTATATAGGAATTGAATTTCTTGCAGAAATCTTCTTTCAGGTAATCGTCGATACCCGGCAGGAAGTTCACGGCATAGCCGCGTTGCAGGCGGCGTGGCGTAGTGCCTTGCAGGGCAAACGGGCGGGAATGCAGCACGCCGATCAGCTGCTTACCCTGGCAGACAAACGCGAGGCGGTAGCCGGGGCTCGGATCGTCGATCCCGCTTTCATAATTGTAATACAGCACGTAGGGTTTGATGGCGCTGTCCTCATCCAGCTGGAAGTTGTGGATAAAAGGTTGCAGGCCGTCGATGCTGTAGTCTTTATGCTGCTTCAGGAAGTTGACGGCCGCCACTTCCACAATGCTGCCCTGGCGGATGCTGCTTTGTTCGGTAAAGCCTTCGATGGTAGCCCACATCCTGTCGCCATTGGTGGAAACGGGCAGTTTGATATCGCGAAGCAGGGCGCCGGCAGGCACGCCGTTGACGGACAGCTTGCGGCCTTTGCGGAAGCTGGGTTTGCGGTATTCGTCCGCCGTGATGTCGAAATCAATACTCACGGGGTACCAGCCTTTACGGATGGTGGCGCAGCGCACGGGCGCATAGTCGACCAGGCTCGCAACGGGCGTACCGTTGGGCTGCTGGCGGATGGTAGCGGATTTATTTATTCTCTCGCCGCCAATAGGTTTGGCCGCTTTGGCGGGCGTTTTCTTAGCGTCGGTCGTCGTCTTTGCCTTCCCGGAATCTTCCTCATTATCGTATTTGCTGCTGCCTTTCGGATCGCAGGCTATCAACAAAACAGCGAGTAACAAATAGGTAATCTTCTTCATAAGTCACACATATACAGGTGACTAAGATAAAGAAAAAAGGTTAGTGCGCCGAAAAGACGGTGTGTTGTTCCAACTCGATCGACTCTATTTCCTGCATGCTGGAAAAGGGGTCCAGGGGCGACCAGTTGTCGGCCACTACCAGCCGGGTTTCCTTGCCGGAGAGTTGGCGTTGCAGCTCGGCCGCGCTGGGGTGCCGGCGTTTTTTGGTGTCGATAAAATAGATCTTCGGATCGTTTTTCAGGTGGAGGATAATACCGGCGGAACCCTCTTTAACTTCTTCAACTGTTGCGGTTTTGACTGTATGTTTTTCGTGGGTGGCTTTGCGGGAGCCGGGAATGCCGGAAATGAGCAGCGCGGCCACTATAACGGCGGCCAATACCAGCCCGGCATAACCTTTGAAATTACGTGTAGTCATAGTTGTTGGCATCAGGTTTAGTTGTATAGGTGGTTACAATTTAATATTTTTTTGGGAGAAAGAAATAAGGCATCAAAAACCAACGGGCGACGTACCTGAGGTAAGTCGCCCGTTAGGCATATGCCGAAGTTACCGTGTACCGCTAAGGCTTACTTTTTACTGTTATCATCTTCATCCTCATCTACCCAGTCTTCATCCAGGAATTCGTCGTCATCCCAGTCCTCGTCATCGTCTTCGTCGATAAGCAGGCTGGCTTCGGAGCCGGGTTCTATCTGGTTGCCGCGCCAGTAGCTGATGATTTCGCCGGCTTTTGCGCGTACCGGTTCAAAGGAGTTGATGGCTTTCCCTTCGAAGAGGGCCTGGGTATCCAGGTGGGTGGTGAAGGCATCGTAGCATGCCTGCAGGATGGCGAGGCTGTCCGCAGTATTGCGCAGCGCGTTGTAAGAGAGGCGGATGGCATCGAAGGAGCCGCTGTTGTGAAATACTTCCTCTCCGTTCAGCATGGGGAAGAGCCATACGATTACATCGTCGCCGGCTTCCTCACTGTTAAGAATACCGAAAAAGTCGTCCAACTGCTCAAAGCCCAGGTGGGCCAGTTGCCCGAAGGCATTGTTACGGGGGGCGAATTTAGGATGGGTTTCACCCGTAATCAGGAACAGATCACCAAAGCCTGGTTTCGTTTTAGTAAAACGGAAGTCAATGAGGATATCATTTTCCATTGAAGCGCATTGTAGTTTGTGGCGTAATTTAAAAGAATATTTGCAATATGAAGGGTAAATTATACCAATGGTAATTAGGGTGGAGTTATGCGGATGTTATGCAATGGAAAGCGCTGAATATAAAAAGGGGCTGCCGGACCGGCAACCCCTTTTTCAGTTGAATATCTGTAGCAATTACATGAAATGGTAGCGTACAAACGCTTCCATGGCTGCATATTGCTGTAAGCCGAGCTTATCGTAGAGTTGCGCGGTGTTGGCGTTACGGTCTTCCGCACGCTCCCAGAACTCGCGGCTGTCGGTACCCTGGAAAGGCACCACGTCTTTCTGGCTCTGGTGGATGAAGATACCGAGGCGTTTCTGGTACACCTGGTCAGGGCTCATTGGTACAGCCATTTCGATTTCGTGGATGTCCCATTCCTGCCATGCGCCTTTGTACAGCCATACCCAGCAATCTTTGGCCCAGTCGTCGTTCTTCACGATTTCCAGTGCTGCGAAGATAATGTCCAGGCATACTTTGTGGGTGCCATGCGGATCGGCGAGGTCGCCGGCGCAATACACCTGCTGCGGTTTGATTTTGCGGAGCAGGTCTACCGTCAGCTGCACATCTTCCGGGCCCATTGGTTTCTTTTCCACCAGGCCGGTTTCGTAGAAAGGCAGGTTCATGAAGTGTTCATTACCTTCAGGGATGCCTACGTAGCGGCAGGTAGCTTTCGCTTCGCAACGGCGGATCAGCCCTTTGATGGAGCGGATTTCCGGTGTATCCTTCTGGCTTGGCTTTTTGCTGTTGATAAACGCTTTGGCGTCTGCCAGGATCTGGGTGGATTTGCTACCGTCGATGTCGAACATATGCTCAAAGCCTACGGCGAAGTCCACGAAGCGGAGTACGAATTCATCGGTAACCGCGATGTTGCCGGAAGTCTGGTAAGCTACGTGCACATCATGGCCCTGCTCATGCAGGCGGATGAAGGTGCCACCCATGGAAATGATATCATCGTCCGGGTGCGGAGAGAAGATCAGCACTGTTTTCTTCGCAGGCTCGGAGCGCTCCGGATGCTTAGGCAGCTGAGGGCCCGGTTTACCGCCCGGCCAGCCGGTGATGGTATCGCGGATAGCGTTGAATTCTTTAATATTCAGCTCATATGCGGAACCGTATTGTACAATGAGGTCGTTCAAACCGTTTTCATTGTAGTCTTTATCGGTCAGCATGAGGATAGGCTTGTTGAGCTTCAGCGCCAGGCCGGTTACGGCTTTGCGGATCAGCTTAGGCGTCCATTCGCAATCGCCGGTGAGCCATGGCTCTTTGAAGCGGGTCAGCTCAGCAGCAGCCTGCTCATCGATCACGAATTTGCAGTTAGCATGCTGTTGCAGCAGGGAAGCGGGCACCTGGTCAGTGCTCTGGCCTTCTACGGAACGGCATACGATTTTCGCTTTGTGGGAGCCCCAGGCCATCAGCAGTACGCGCTTAGCCTTCATGATAGTGCCGATACCCATGGTGATGGCCAAACGGGGTACCTGGCTCATGTTAGGGAACTCATATGCATTTGCCAGACGGGTACTGTTGTCCAGCGTGATCAGACGGGTGTGGGAGTTGATGTTGGAACCAGGCTCGTTGAAACCGATATGACCGTTGTTACCGATACCCAGGATCTGGATATCAATGCCACCGGCTTCCTCGATCTTTCTGTCATACTGCTCGCAGTATTGTTTGATCTGGTCTTTCTGGATAGTACCGTCCGGAACGTTGTAATTGCCTTCAGGAATATCCACATGATTGAACAGGTGTTCTTTCATAAAGCGGTTGTAGCTCTGGAGAGCATCCGGCTCTATTGGGTAGTATTCATCCAGGTTAAACGTAATTACATTTTTGAAGCTCAGCCCTTCTTCCTTGTGCAGGCGTACAAGTTCGGCATAGAGGTACTTAGGAGTGGAGCCTGTCGCCAGTCCTAAAACACATTTTTGATTGGCAGCCTGCCGCTCGCGGATCAGCGCGGCGATTTCGCGGGCAACTGCTTTGGAACCCTCTTTGGCAGAGGAATGAATTTCCACAGCAATTTGCTCAAAGCTGTCGATCAGTTCGATTTCCTGATGATTAATCGTCATTTGTAAACGTTTTTGATTAGATGCGGTTTAAAAACGAGCCGGAAAATTAAAAAAAATACCGCTAATATCTACGTTTATTTAGCACTTATTTAATTGAAAATTCTTGCGCGGCGGGAGAACCATTTTCCTTCCGATTCCGTTAATATAGTTGAATGCTTTCGGGAAATGCTTTTTTCATAATATAAATTAGGTGTAGGATCAACAAAAAAACCGTCTGGTGTCATGCCAGACGGTTTCTTTGTTTTATGGGCCCGGGCGTGTTGCTGAGATGATTACCGGCAATCCGGCGCATCCCGCCTCTTTCTTTATCATGGCGGCATTCCGCAGATTTAATTGATAATAATCTCATCAATGAACATCCACGCAGGATTACCTGCACCAACCGCCCCTGCCGGGATATTACCATAAGGAACGGCCTGCATTTTCACATATTTAGCCCTTACCGGCGTAATTTTCGCCCTGATCCTGTTGATACCGTCAGCAGTAAAGCTGGTTTGCTTAAATACTTCCTTGTAAGCATTCCCATCTTCCGAAACAGAAAAAACAACAGACCTGGGCGGATAGATCCAGTTGGAGGCGCCTTTGATGGTATTGGTGCCTAACTCGCTGATATCCTGGATGCTATCCAGTTCCACCACGGCTGTGAGCGGAGTGGTTTTGTATCCGAACCATTGGTTGTCATTAAACTCCGCACTGCCCTGCACGCCGTTTACCAGCGCAAAGGGAGTACCCGGGTTGTAATTCTTTTCAGGCGGGGCAGCCAGGGTTACCTTTTTGCCCAGGCCTTTGTGGTACAGGAAAGCCTGGCTGTACTCATTGCCAAAAGGCTTCCCGTCCTGGAATACCTGCGCGCGGATGGTACCTGATTGCTGCACCTGTACCGGCGCGCGGTAAGCGGTACCTTCCGCTGTAGGCGCGGTACTGTCAGTAGTATAGGTAATTTTACCGCCATCCAGTTTGGCATCCAGCTTTACCTGCACACCGCCTTTATGGTTATCTTCCACCGCCCCGGTGATTTCAAACACATGTTTGGCGTAATTCACTTTCTTGAGGTCCAGGCGTTTCAGGTGTACTTTCAACCTTTCTACAAAGTTGTTATAGTCGCGTTTGTCCGCCGGCGACCAAAGCACTTCCGCCAGCGCGGTAGCGCGCGGATACACCATGTATTCCATATGCTCAGGACTGGCAATGTATTCCGACCAGAGGTTGGCCTGCGCGCCCTTGATATATTTGGCTTCATCCGCGGTTAACTCCGCAGGGATAGGCTCGTATTCGTACACCTTGCTGACCGGCAGGTAGCCGCCAATAGCCAGTGGCTCTGTTTTACTTTTCGACTGATAATGGTCAAAATAGCAGTAATCGCCCGGCGTCATGATCACATCATGATGCTGTTTGGCAGCGGTAATACCGCCTTCAATGCCTCTCCAGCTCATCACCGTCGCATTAGGCGCCAGGCCGCCTTCCAGGATTTCATCCCAGCCGATGATCTGTTTGCCATGTGCGTTGAGGTATTTTTCCATGCGCTGGATGAAGTAGCTCTGCAGGGCATGCTCGTCCTTCAGGCCAAGGGCTTTGATACGCGCCTGGCATTTAGGGCATTTTTCCCAGCGTACCTTCGGGCATTCATCCCCGCCGATGTGCACGTACCTGCTGGGGAACAGCGGTAAAACCTCTTCCATCACGGATTCCAGGAAGGTGAACACGCTGTCGTTGCCGGCGCAGAATACGTCGTCCAGTACGCCCCAGCGGGTGCCTACTTCGTAAGGGCCGCCGGTGCAACCGAGGTTAGGATAGGCGGCCAGGGCAGCCAGGGCATGGCCCGGCATTTCTATTTCCGGGATAACCGTTACAAAATGCTCCGCTGCATATTTCACCACTTCCTTCACCTGCTCCTGCGTGTAGAAGCCGCCGTAAGGCTTGCCATCGTATTTCCCTTCGTTGTAATGGCCGGCCATGGTTTCCTTCCGTTTGGAAGCCACTTCCTGCAGGCGCGGGAAACGCTTGATTTCAATTCTCCATCCCTGGTCGTCCGTCAGGTGCCAGTGGAAAGTATTGTACTTATGCATCGCCATCAGGTCGATGTACTTCTTGATAAACTCCACCGGGAAGAAGTGCCGGCTCACATCCAGGTGCAAACCGCGGTAGGCGAAGCGGGGCGCGTCCTCAATATGCACGCCGGGAACGTACATGGCGCTGGCTTTTTCTACCGGCAGCAGCTGTATGAGCGACTGTACGCCGTAGAAGGTACCGGCGCTGCTGTTACCGTTGATGGTAATGGTTTTGTTATTCACGTCCAGCGTATAGCCTTCCGCGTTAGTAGTGTCCGTACCGCTATGGAGCAGGATGGCATTGTCCGTACCTTGCGGCGCCACGTCCAGCTCATAGCCGGTAAGCTCCTTCAGCCAGCTGTTGAAGAGCGCCGCCGTTTGTTTGTCGGCCTCATTACCGGCCACCAGTACGGTGCGTTTGTTCAGCAGGAAGGAGTCTGCTTTTTCCTGCACGTTTACCGGCATGGGAATGATGCTCACCTTACCTTTCGGCGTGCCTGGGTTGCTGCCGTTGCCGCAGCTGAACAGGCCCAGCAGGGCGATAGACAGGCCCCAGCGAGATAATTTTTTCAAAGTCATATGAAGTTGATAGTTTTTACAGGCTGATCTCTACGTAAACAGGGCGGTGGTCGGATGCCATCGGTTCGTTGATTACCTTCGCCAGCGCGGCTTTCCAGCGGGCGGGCGCTTTGGCGGTCATGATGTAATCCAGCTTAATCCCCGGCTTTTCCGAAGGGAAACTGGGGCCTGAGTCCGCAGAGAGGTCGGTGAACAATTGCCTGAAAGCCGCAATAGGCTTGCTGTCTGGCAGGGCGTTGAAATCGCCCGCAATGATCACCGGCAGTGTACTTGTTTTAAAATGTTGGCAGAGCAGCTCGGCTTCCTGTATGCGCCAGGTATCTTCGCGCTCCACATCCAGGTGGGTGCTGGCAAAGCGAACGCCTTTGGTACCAGGTATGTTGGTTACAATCATACTGGTCGCCCGTGGCTCTTTTCCTTCGCCCACCGGCATTTGCAGGGTGGCGGCTTCTTTGATGGGATAGCGGGAAAGGATGCCGGTGCCGTAACCGCCGCCATCGTAATTCATGGAGCGGCCAAAGTAGCCATACATGCCGGTAAGCCGGGCCAGCTCCTGGAGCTGATCCACTTTGCCGCTGCGGCCGGTGGCGCTGTCCACCTCCTGTAAGGCAACCAGGTCGGGCTTTTCAGCGTTGATCACTGCTGCAATGGCTGGCAGGTCGATCACATTTTTCATGTTCGCGCCGTGGTGTATGTTGTAGCTGAGTACTTTTATTTTTTGCTGGGAGAAGCCGGCGCTGCTCATCAGCAGGAGCAGCAGGGCTGCGGAAAGAATGCTTTTCATGGCGACTAATTATTTAAAGGCTGCTGTAACGGGACGGCCAGTCCATACCTGCGGTGTTTTAAGTCCAAAGATCCACGCAATGGTTGCGGCGGTATCATAGGTCATGACGCTGTTGGTAATCTGTGTATTCTTCTTAACGCCTGGTCCGCGGATAATCCAGGGTATTTGCATTTCATCCATGGATTTTCCGCCATGGCCTTTCCTGATACCACCATGATCGGCCGTGAGGATAATGATGGAGTTATCCCACATGCCGGCGTCCTTGATGCCCTGGAAAATTTTGCCCAGCAGCGCGTCGTTCTTCTTCACCTGCTCGTAATATTCAGGCGTATGGTGACCGATGTTGTGGCCTACGCCATCCGGCTCGTCGAAGTGAATGAAGAGGAAGTCCGGTTGTTTGGCTTTAAGATAGTCAATTGCGGCGGCGGTTGCAAGGGAGTCGTTATCCTTTGTGCCCAGGCTGTAATTCACCGCCTGCTTGGGGAAAAGGTGGCCGATGCCCTGCCAGCTGTAAATCACGCCGATTTCAGCTTTCGGTTTTTGCTCCCGCAGGAGGGTATAAATGGAAGGGAACATGCCGTATTGATCCAGCACGCGGGAGGGCAGTTCCGGCACTTTGCTGTCCCACTCCGTATAGCCGTGCAGTTCAGGGCCGGCGCCCATCACCATGGAGGCCCAGTTTACCGCGCTGGAAGAGGGGAGTACGCTCCTGGCTTCGAGCGTCCAGGCGCCTTCCTGCATCATTTGTTTCATTACGGGATTGTCCGCTTTAGGGAAGGAATAGGCGCCGAAGCCGTCCATTCCGATCAGGATAACATGACGCACACCTTTTACCTGTGCGTGGGCGAAGGTGCCGCCCAGCAGCAATGCAGCTGCAAGAATCAGTTTTTTCATAATGTTCACGTTTCAATTACAGCGTAGATAATACCGTTTGCAAAATGGCAAGCGGCTAAAATAGGATTATTGGCTGATTTCGGCCAATGCTTTTTCAGCTATTTCGCGTATTAATCGCACTTCATTTTCCTGTGATTCGGAGATGCCGTATTCCGGCACGCCCGGGATGCCGCCCATACTAACGTTTGGATTGCGGTACACCATTTTGCTATCGTTGTAGGCTTTGGCGGAAGTATGAAATTCCGTTACGCCGGTAGTTTTCACGAGGGTGGCGATGTTGGTGCTGCGCACGCCGGAACCGGCCATGATGGCAATGCGGTCGTCCGCGCGGATCACGAGTTCTTTCAGCAGTTCAGCCCCTTCCATGGCGGTATTGCGGCAGCCGGAGGTCAGTATCCTTTCGCAGCCGATGGCGATAATATCTTCCAGCGCTTCAAAAGGGTTGTCCGTCATGTCGAACGCGCGGTGGAATGTAACGCCCATGGGCCATGCCAGGTCTACCAGCTCTTTACAGCGGGCTTTGTCCACTTTCCCTTCCGCGGTGAGGATGCCGATTACCACGCCGTTGCAGCCCAGTTGTTTGCAGAGGGCTACATCGCGCTTCATGGTTTCGAATTCGATGTCGGAATAGAGGAAGTCGCCGCCACGCGGGCGTATGATGGGATACAGGTCAATTTTAACTTTTTCCCTTGCCAAGGCGATGGTACCGTAGCTGGGAGTGGTGCCGCCTTCGAGGAGGTTGTCGCACAGTTCTATGCGGGAGGCGCCGCCTTTTTCGGCTGCGATGCAGGAGGTTACAGAGCCGGCGCAGATTTCAAGGGTGAGCATGGTGTAATGATTTTGAGTTTGTTGCTGGCGAGGGTTTTTGCTCGCGGAGGTATTTCTCGCGGAGTTTTTTCTCGCAAAGTTTTTTCTCGCGGAGTTTTTTCTCGCAAAGCTGCATAAGGGGGAGTAAGACGCAAAGGTGTGTAGGGTAGGTTGATGGTACTGGCTAAAATGGATCGGAAACAACCTTATCCTAAATGCTTACCTATTAATAGCGAAATTGATCAAAGTTGCTATCACCATATGATGTCACTTTGATACCATTAGCTAATCTGTTATACTTTAATATCAAACACCCTCATCCTCTTTGCGTCTTACATTTCCCTTATGCCCCTTTGCGAGCAACCCTCCTACTTAAAATGCGATTTGCCGTTAATCAGCACATTGTTCTGTTCGTTGGACAGTACCGCGTAGCTAAAGCCAGGCTGCAGGCAGTATGCGCCTACCTGTCCATTTTTGTTGAGCGCGAGGAATCCTACCTGGATTTCTTTCGCTTTGGACGGACTGCGTTTAACGATGCGGTTCACCGCTTCTTTACAGGCCGCTTCAGGCGGATAGCCCTGGCGCATGAGTTCCACTACCAGGTGGGAACCTACAATCTTGATCACTTCTTCGCCAACGCCGGTGCTGGTGGCAGCGCCGATCTCGTTGTCCACATACAACCCTGCCCCGATGATGGGGGAGTCGCCCACGCGGCCATGCAGCTTAAACGCCATACCGCTGGTAGTGCAGGCGCCGGAGAGGTTGCCCGCAGCGTCCATGGCTACCATCCCGATGGTGTCGTGGTTGTACTGGTTGCCCGGCAGCATGAGTGGATTGAAGGCAGTAGCGCCTTTGCTGTCGTATGATTTATTTTCAATGTTGATCACCGGCTTGTATTCGGATTTTTTCAACCATTCCTTCCATGCTTTTTCCGCTTCCGGCGTTAGGAGGTTCTCTTTCTCGAAACCGTTTGCCAGGGCGAATTGCAGGGCGCCGTCGCCTGCGAGCATCACATGCGGCGTTTTCTCCATCACTTTACGCGCTACGGAAATGGCGTGGGTGATGTGTTCGAGCGCGCATACGGAGCCGGCATTGCCGAATTCGTCCATGATGCAGGCATCGAGGGTCACGCGGCCATCCCTGTCCGGGTAGCCGGAGTAGCCTACGGTGTGATTGTTGGGATCTGCTTCCGGTACGCGTACCCCTGCTTCCACGGCGTCGAGGGCGCGACCGCCGTTTTTCAGGATTTCCCATGCGGCGCTGTTGGCAGCGCGACCAAAATCCCAGGTAGAAACAACGATAGGTTTACCGGTTACACTTCCTTTTTTAGCCTGCGCGTCTGCGGCGGAGGCGATGCTGTCTAAAGAGAAAACAGCGGCGCCCAGGGCCGCTGTTTTCAGAAAACTTCTTCTATCTTTCATTATAGGATGTTTAGTCTTTCATTTCCCATGCGAGGGCACTAGCGCCCAAAATAGCGGCGTCACTTTCCTTTAACTCCGAGAACAGCAATTTAACTTTATTCTGGAATATCGGCAGCACATTATTTTCCATGTGGATGCGTACAGGTTTCATGAGCATGTCGCCCGCTTTGGTAAGTCCGCCGAAAAGGATGATGGCTTCCGGGCTGGAGAACATCACGAAGTTGGCCAGCGCTTCCCCGAGGATCTTGCCGGTGTATTCGTACACTTCTTTTGCCAGGGCGTCATTTTTCATCGCGGCCTCATAGATCATTTTGGAGGTGATATCATCCAGCGGATACTGGCGCAACACGCTCTCTACTTCCGGGCGGGTGGTGAGGAACTCCTTGGCCGTATTGCAAACGCCCGTGGCGGATGCATAGGATTCCAGGGAGCCGCGCATGCCGGTGCCCGGGTGAAGGCGGCCGCCGGGCTGCACAATGCAGTGACCGAGTTCGCCTGCGAAACCATCATGGCCGTAAATCAGCTGTCCGTTCGCAACAATGCCGCTGCCAACGCCGGTGCCGAGGGTGATCATGATGAAATCTTTCATTCCGCGGGCAGCGCCATAGGTCATTTCACCTATGGCAGCTGCGTTGGCATCGTTGGTAAGCACGGTGGGCAGGCCGAAGCGCTGTTCCAGCAGGTTTGCCAGGGGCACGATGCCGCGCCAGGAAAGGTTTGGCGCATATTCTATATTACCGGTGTAGAAGTTGCCGTTTGGAGCGCCAACGCCTATACCTCTTATATTTTCAGTTCCGCCAGCCTGCTCAATGAGTTTGCTGAGGTGACCGTGGAGTTCTGTTAAGAAATCCTCTACATTATCATGGCTTTTGGTTGACATCTTGCCATCACTCAAAATATTACCTCTGCGATCTACGATGCCAAAAACTGTGTTAGTTCCCCCAATATCAATGCCCACCGCTAATTGCTGACTCATAATCAATTCCTTGAGATTTTAATATGTTTTTAACTTTGAATGCGAAGAATGCCAGGTATGCAAAGCATAAGCCCGGAATAATGTAGGAGTGGTGAATGCCGATGGCCGGAATATCCGCCAGGCCGCCTTGTAATGGTGGTACCAGGGAACCGCCGAGGATCATCATAACGAGGAATGCAGAACCCTGACCGGTGTATTTACCCAGGCCCGCAATGGCCAGCGCAAAGATGTTTGGCCACATTACAGAGCAGAACAGGCCGCCGCTGAGGAAGGCGAAGGTAGCCAGCGGACCGGTGGTGAATAAACCTACCAGTACAAACAGTACGCCCAGCAAACCGAAAATCATCAGTGTTTTAGCCGGTTTATCCTGGCCCATGAAGAAGCCGATGATCTGGATGGCAATGCAGATTACGTATGGATACAGTCCGGATACATCATTGCCCTTGATCACGTTGGCGCCCAGCACAATGGCATAAGCCACGAAAGGCACGATCACGCAAAGGATCTTACGGGTGTTTTTGGAAACGTTGAATACGCTGATAGCGCCCGTCCAACGGCCAATCATCATGGAACCCCAGAACAGGGATACATATGGATCCAGCTTGGATTCAGGTAAGCCTTCCGGCGTCAGGAAGCCCGGGTGGGTGAGCAGTCCGCCCAGGTTGCTGGCGATGGTTACTTCTACACCTACATAGATGAAGATGGCCAGCATACCCAATGTCAGCTGTGGATAACGCATCGCGCCCCAGCCTTCAGGATTTTTATTGGAGGAGGACTGTGCAACGAGCAGGATACCGATGATACCAACGATACCGGCGGTAAACAGCGGCAGTTCCATTTTCAGGGCCAGCCCTGCGAGGATCAGTACGAACATCGCGGTGATGCCGAGAATTGCTTTTGTTGCTTTCGGGGAAGATTCGAAGCTTTCGCCTTCTTCCTGGTTGTCCGGCATTTTCACAAATGCGAAGATAGCAGCAGCCACGAGGAACAGTACAATCAGGAGGATGTACAGCGTGTTGATCTTGCTGATATCCGTATCGGTAACCGCGCCGCCGGCAGCGCCACCGAAGAGCAGCATGCTCACGATGATAGGGCCGATGGTAGTACCGAAGGAGTTGATACCTCCCGCCAGGTTCAGGCGGTGCGCGCCTTTGGCAGGGTCGCCAAGGATGATGGCGAACGGATTGGCGGCTGTCTGTTGCAGGGAGAATCCGAGTGCCACGATGAAGAGGGCCATCAGGATCAGCGCAAAGTAGCCGAAGGTAACGGTTTGGTGGAAATCAGTTTCCAGTACGCCTAATACATTTTGCAGTTTGTCCTTGGAGAAAGTGCCGGTGTATTCAGTGGCGGTTTCGGTGAAGCTGCCGCCTACCGCTGCCTGCAGGTTGGCGTTGGAAGCGTATTTGGCGCCTGCTTCATTTTTAGAAACAATGAGGGAATACGTAACTGGCTCATTTTTTTCATTTTTATCGCGACGGATCTTCACCTCGCGATCTGAAGTCTGCAATTGCTGACCAACCTGGAAACTGCTGATGTCTGCTGCGGTTTCCGTGATAGGAACAATTTTCTCTTTGTTGACACAGGGGATCATGATAGCAGATCCAAGCACAGAAATCAATAAACCGTAAATAATACCCTTTTTATATCCTATCTTGTTGAGGATATCTACCTTTCTTGCTGCCGATGCCAGATAGAGGATCAAAGACCCGATAAAGTAGGCACTGTAGAAAGCAAAATCAATCAGCTGAGATTCAAGCTGGGTAAGGTTAAAATGGGTCTTGCAGAACGGGATGAATATGCTGTTGGATGCGGCTAAAAAGCCCCAAAAAAAGAACACTAAAATTAGCACAAAGAAAGAAGGATGAGTACTTTGCGCGTTTTGCCGTTGTTGCTGAGCCATAAACGTGTTAAGTTACAGTGAATTTTTGCCCGATAAATGTATAAATTATTTTTTATCATTTTCTAAAAAACCGGATAAACACTTGTGTTTTTTTTAGGCGATAAAACGTTTTAGCTAAGATATTTATGAAATATAGAAACTGTTTCTTATGTTCGCAAATACTTAAAACAATCTACTCAGCTTATGTCGAATCAAACAGTAACAATGGAAGTACCTCCTAAAAAAGCCGGGTACGGACAGGCAATGGCGATCATCTCCATGCTGTTCTTCGTATTTGGCTTCGTGACCTGGTTAAACGGGGCACTGATCCAATTTTTTGAAATTGTATGCGAGCTGAATGTCTCCCAGTCCCTGCTGGTGACGTTTGCCTTTTACCTTGCCTACCTGTTTCTTTCTATTCCATCCTCTTACATATTGGAGAAAACAGGATTTAAAAATGGTATGTCCGTTGGCCTTGGCATCATCGCCATCGGCTCGCTGGTATTTATCCCCGCAGCCAATGCCCGGAGTTATCCGATGTTCCTGACCGGCCTGTTTATTCAGGGTGGTGGTTTGGCGCTGCTGCAAACAGCCGTGAACCCATATGCCAGCATCATTGGCCCTAAGGAAAGTGCGGCCAAGCGTATCAGTATCATGGGTATCTGTAACAAGGTGGCAGGCGCCCTCGCGCCCATCATCCTGGGCGTAATCCTGCTCAGCGGCGCCGAAGAGCTGAAAGGCAAAATTGCCGCCGCTACCGACCCGGTGGTAAAAGCCGGCCTGCTGGATAACCTCGCTTCCCGCGTCATCGGCCCCTATACGGTAATTGCCATCGTGCTGCTGGTACTGGCTTTCCTGCTGAAAAAGAGCAGCCTGCCTGAAATCGACACCAACGAGGAAGATGCAGCCACCGCTGCCGCTACCGTTGGTAAAACCAGCATTTTCCAGTTTCCGCACCTCCTGCTGGGCGTGCTTTGCATCTTCGTTTATGTAGGTGTGGAAGTAATGGCAGGCGACGTAATCGGCTCCTACGGTAAATCCATGGGCATGAGCCTCGATCAGACCAAATATTTCACCTCTTTCACGCTGGTAGCCATGCTGGCGGGTTATATCATCGGTATCATCACCATCCCTAAATACCTGAGCGCTCAGAAGTCGCTGCTCATCTGCGCGGCGCTGGGCATCGTATTTACCGTGATGGCTTATACCAAAACCGGTTTCTCCGCAGTTACCTGCATTGCCTTGCTGGGACTGGCCAACTCCCTGATGTGGCCTGCGATTTTCCCGATGGCGATCGACGGCCTGGGCAAATTCACCAAAACCGGTTCCGCACTGCTGGTAATGGGTATCGTAGGCGGCGCCGTGCTGCCACAGATCTACAGCGGTATGTTTAACAAACAGTCCATGTTCAGCTTCCTCTACAGCCCGAACATCGATTTCAGACACGCCTTCCTGTACTGCATGCTGCCTTGCTACCTCTACATCCTGTTCTATGCAGTGATCGGACACAAGATTGGCAAAAAACAATTAGTAACGGCATAAGTCGTATTGAATAACAAGGAATAAGGAACAAAGCGGTTTTTCCCCTGAAAAATTTCTTTGTTCCTTATTTTTTATCGCGTATTTTTAGGCGTAAATTTTACGTTTAATTACAGGTACTTAATGATACAAAAAACAAAAGAGCAATTCGTCAAACTTTTCGGAAAAGAACCATTGATCGTTGTATCCCCAGGGCGAATAAATCTTATAGGTGAACATACAGATTATAACGACGGCTTTGTATTACCCGCTGCCATCGATAAAAAAATTGTGTACGCAGTAGCGCCGAATAACAGTAATCAATGTAAGGTCTACGCTGATTTTAGTAAGGAAACCATCACTTTTTCGCTGGATGCGGTAGTGCCTACCCCGGGATGGATCAACTACATCATGGGCGTAGTAGCCATGCTGCAGCAGCGGGGGTTGAAAGTGGAAGGATTTGACTGTGTGCTGGCAGGCGATATTCCTATCGGCGCGGGCCTGTCTTCTTCCGCCGCGGTGGAAGGCGGCCTCGTAGCAGCGTTAGACAAACTGTTTGGCTTTGGCCTGTCCCGCATGGATATGGCGCTGATCGGCCAGCAGGCGGAGCATACCTTCCCCGGCGTAAAATGCGGGATCATGGACCAGTTTGCGAACCTCCACGGTAAAAAGGACCAGGTGATGCGACTGGATTGCCGCAGCCTGCATTACGAATATTTCCCGTTTGAATTCCCGGGATACAAGGTGGTGCTGTGCAACTCCATGGTGCATCATTCCCTCGCTTCCTCTGAATACAACGTACGCCGCCAGCAATGCGAAGCCGGCGTGAAAGCCATTCAGCAACGCCATCCTGAAGTGAAATCCCTCCGGGATGCCACATTGGAAATGCTGGAAGAAGTGAAAGCGGAGCTGCCGGCAAAAGTGTACGATCGCTGTGTGTACGTGATTGAAGAAATTTCCCGGGTGCAGGAAGCCACCGGTTTACTGCAACAGGGCAAGCTGTCCGAGTTCGGCAAACTGATGTACGAAACCCACGAAGGCTTGAGCAAGCTCTATGAAGTAAGCTGCCCTGAACTGGATTTCCTCGTTTCCCTGGCCAGCGAGCGGGAGGAAGTAGCCGGCGCACGCGTGATGGGTGGCGGCTTTGGCGGCTGTACCATCAACCTGGTGGCGGCGGATAAAGTTGAGGAGTACACGGAGTTTGTGCGTTCCCGTTATAACAAGGAGTATAATAAAGATCCTGAAATCTATGTTACCACGATTGAAAACGGGGTGACAGTTTTATAAGTTCAATAATGCAAGCTGACATAAACCGCCTTTACAGGCGGTTTTTTTGTTTTAGGGGGAGAAAAGATTTAAGGCGGCGCTGCGATAGTGGTACGGCCAGGCCGGCATTAGGCGCGGGATAAGCCATGGTGGCCGGCCGCCGCGATTGTTTGTAACTGCGCCAAAAACGCCTGATCGGTACGCCCGCAGATAATAATATTGGTTCACCTGAAACAATACGGCCGGCTGATCCCTCAGCCGGCCGTTTCCCGTTAGTACTTTATAATTCAACTATCTCTTAATACTGATCATCCAAAGCGAAGATCGGTTTCCTGTTCATCCAGCGGCCGCGGGTGAAGTCAGGAATATACTGTACGCTGCCGCCTTCCTGGATAGACTGCTCGGTCAGCGGAGTAATCGCATACCAGGTAGCCATATCATATACGTCCAGCGCAAACGGCGCACCGCGTTTGATACTCTCAATGAAGGAGTTCATTACAAACCAGTCCATACCACCATGACCAGCGCCGGCTGCATCTTTCGCATAGCGTTTCCACAGCGGATGATCGTACTTGCCGTAGTAGCTGGAAGGATCGTCGAACTTACCGGTGCTTTCCCAAACATCATGTTTAGGGCTCACTTTCTCGATATAGATCTGTTTCTGATCATCCATCCACAGGCCATTGGTACCTTGTACGCGGAAGTTCAGGGAGTAAGGGCGCGGACTGTTCGTGTCGTGCGACAGCATGATCGTTTCCCCATTGTTCGTAGTGATCAGGGTAGAAACGATGTCGCCCAGTTTGAAGTTCACCTTCGCGTTCGGATGACTTTCGCTGCTGTTGTCAACGATGTATTTGTGCAGACCGCGGGATTTTGTTGCCACAGAAGTCAGGGACAGCAAACGGTTACCACGGTTGATGTTGATGGCATTGCAGATAGGACCCAGACCATGGGATGGATACAGGTCGCCATTGCGGTGAACGGAGTGGTTGGTTCTCCATTTAGCTTCGGAGAGCGCGTTCTCACCAAATTCCACGCCACCGCCATAATATTGTTTACCGTTGTTGAATTTAACGGCGCGTAAGTCGTGCTGGTAGCCACCTTGTAAGTGTGTGAGCTCGCCGAACAGGCCCTGACGCACCATTTGCAGTACCGCCATTACATCGCGGCGGTAGCACACGTTTTCCATACCGAATACAGGAATGCCTGTAGATTCGCTCGTGTTCACCAGTTCCCAGCACTCCTGGATGTCAGAAGCGCCACATACTTCCACTGCAGGGATCTTTCCCGCTTTCATTGCTGCAATCGCCATGATGGAATGCCATTCCCACGGCGTCGCGATGATCACCGCATCGATGTCATCCCGTTTCAGCATGTTGCGAAAATCTTCCGGACCGTTAGTGTATTCAGCCACCTTACGTTTTGCACCGTAAGCTTTGGTGATCATATCCCTCGCTTTTGGCACCGTGTAAGCAGTATCAGGATCGGCAAAGGCAACTACATCCACATCTTCTCTGCGAAGTGCGAGGTCCAGATGGCTCAATCCACGGGCGCCCACGCCAATCAGGCCAACTCTAACTTTTGGTTTTTTTTCATTTGCGAAAAGCTTTGCAGAAGAACCCAGCATAGACAGGCCAATACCTGCTGCTGCGGTGTTTTTGAGAAAACTTCTGCGATGCAGTGGTTGTTTCATCATTGTTCAGTTGTTTAAATAGCGTATTATAATACGTTCAGAAGAGGCTAAATTTATAAAATAAGATGAAGCAAAGTAATGCAGGTCAACTATTTTCTTACATTTTTGTGATAAACGGTCTGCAAATCCGCTCTGGTTTTGCAATCGATGGATAAGCGTAATGTTTACAACAGAGGATCCGACCGTTCCTCACAATGCTAATTCAGCATTATAAATAGCTAAATTACCTTTAGCTGCTGCAGAGATATCTGACTTATCTTCGCCAGTGACCTAATCAAACAGTGATCCATGAAAATTACACCAATACTTGCAGGTCTGCTTGCCTGCAACATGGCAATGGCTCAGGAAATCAAGCCTTATGGCGCTTTACCTTCCAAATCTCAGCTGGAGTGGAACGACATGGAATATTACATGTTCATCCATTTCGGCCCCAACACCTTTACCAATAAGGAATGGGGACACGGGGACGAGGACCCTAAAGTATTCAACCCTACTCATGTAGACGCCCGCCAATGGGCCCGTACGGCCAAACTCGCCGGCATGAAGGGAATCGTGCTGACCGCCAAACACCACGACGGCTTCTGCCTCTGGCCCAGCAAATACAGTACGCATACCGTGCGCGAGAGCATGTATAAAGGCGATATCCTCAAGGAACTCTCCGCAGCCTGTAAGGAATACGGACTGAAATTCGGCGTGTATCTGTCCCCGTGGGACCGTAACCATCCTGACTACGGTACGCCCAGGTACAACCAGACCTTCGTGAACACCCTCACCGAAGTGCTGAGCAACTACGGACCCGTGTTTGAGCAATGGTTCGACGGCGCCAACGATGGCACCAAACCACAGAAGTACGATTTCGAACTCTTTAATAATACCGTTCACAAACTGCAACCCAACGCTGTTATCTTTAGCGACGTTGGCCCCGGCTGCCGCTGGGTAGGCAACGAAAACGGCATTGCCGGCACTACCAACTGGAGCACCTTGAACATCAAAGGATATGGCCCGGGAAGAGCCGCGCCGCCACAGCAGCAGCTGAACGAAGGCGTGGAAGACGGGGAAGCCTGGGTGCCGGCGGAATGCGATGTGAGCATCCGCCCGGGATGGTTTTATAGCCCGGATACTGACGATAAAGTAAAATCCCTGCAGGACCTCCTCAAAATCTACTACGGCTCCGTTGGCCGCAACGGCAACCTGATCCTGAACGTGCCCGTGAGCAGGGAAGGGGTAATTCATAAGAACGATTCCACCCGCCTCATGGAGCTGCGCCGCGTGCTGGACGCTACTTTTAAAAATAACCTGGCCCGCAGGGCAGTCGCCTCCGCCAGCGTTACCCGCCGCAACAACAGCGCGGTGAAAGTCAGCCACCTGAACGACGGTAACCCGGATACCTACTGGGCTACCCCGGACGACGCCACTACCGCCTCCTTTACCCTTACTTTCAAACAGCCGGTTTCTTTCAACAGAATCAGTCTGGAAGAATATATCAAACTGGGACAACGTGTCAAGGCATTCTCCGTGGAAGTATTGGAGAACGGCCGCTTCCGGGAAGTGGCCACAGCCACTACCATCGGCCACAAAAGAATATTGGAGCTGCCTAAGCTTACTACCACCCAGGTGCGGGTGAACATCCTGGACGCTAAAGCTTGTCCGGTGATCCGTGAAGTAGGGCTTTACCTGGCCCCTGTACTGGTCACCCAGCCGGTTTTGAAGCGGAATAGCAAAGGAGAGGTGGTGATCAGCAACGCTACGGTAGACCAACATATATATTATACTACCGATGGCAGCGAGCCGACTGTCAACTCCCGCCTCTACAAAACAGGCGAGGCAATCTCTCTGCCGATGGGCGGCATAGTAAAAGCGGTGTCCATCCACGAAGAAAACGGAAAAGCCGAACGCAGCGCCGTTACTACCGCGAGCTACGACGTAGCCCCTGCTAAATGGACCGTGCAGCCTGCCGCCGCCGTGAAAGCGATTGACGGTAACGCCGGCAGCGCCTGGGTCAGCGAAGCAGGAGCGCCGCAGGAACTGGTCGTAAACCTTGGGGAAACACTGACGCTCAAAGGCTTCACTTACACTCCTGTGACAAATGAGCATATTGGCGGCATCATATATGGATATGAATTTTATACCAGCGAGGACGGAAATACCTGGTCCAAAGCCGCCGCAGGTATGTTCGCCAACATAAAAAACAACCCGGTGCAGCAATCCGTGGCCTTCAGCCCTGTAAAAGCGCGCTATATCAAGCTGGTGGCCACCCGGCCGGCAGTGGAAGGGGATAAAAAGATCAGCGTGGCCGAACTGGGAATTATCACCAGATAGTAAATAAATATTATATCTGTAATGCCTCTGTTGCCTGAGAAGTTGGCAGCAGGGGCATTTTCTGTTAACGGGTTGAAAAAATTTGCCGTTGGCCAAAAAAATTTGGACCAATTAAAAATATAATGTTATAACTTTGCGGATAATCTAAACTAAAGACAATATTTATAACAATTTAACGCTGAACTGAAGTTGGAAAAAACCGCAACTCATACCAACATCTCCGCATATCATCCCGCTTTAAATAAAGGGGTATATTCTGTTGGGTTCAATGTCTTTAGATACCTTTCCCGACGACCTAGAATTTGATAGCGCTCCGTCATATTGACTCGCTGTCGCACCATGATCCCCAGTCATAAGGTGTTTCTCTTTTTCCAGTAATGGAAAGCATTCAATGTAGTTTATTGATTCACGATTTCAATTTTAAAAGTTGGAAAATCAGCATATAATCGTTAGGGTAGCCACTCCTGACGATATACACTATTCAAAGACCATCACCGATGAGATGGAGTCTTCTGCCAAAGCTCGTGGAACCGGAATTGCAAAGCGTTCCCCGGCTTATGTGGAACTGAAGATGCAGGAAGGTAAGGCTGTCATTGCAGTTACGGACAAGGGCGAATGGGTAGGCTTCTGCTATATTGAAGCCTGGGGCCATGAGAAATTTGTTGCCAACTCAGGACTGATCGTGAATCCGGCGTTTCGTGGGCATGGTGTAGCTAAATCGATTAAAAAGAAAATATTCGAACTCTCCCGTCAGAAATATCCTGATTCCAAAATATTTGGTTTGACCACCGGCCTGGCCGTGATGAAAATTAACTCAGAGCTGGGTTACGAGCCTGTTACTTATTCCGAGTTAACAGATGATGAAGAATTCTGGAAAGGCTGCCGCAGTTGCGTGAATTTTGATATTCTTACAGCAAAAAACCGTAAGAACTGTCTTTGCACCGCCATGCTCTATGATCCGGCTGAAAAGCTGAAGGAAGCGGAAGAGAAAGCGATGGCCGCCAAAGCGGAAGCCGCCGCTGCAGAAGCCGAAATGGAGAAAATGAAAATGTCTGTTGCCGCTAACGGCCGCATTCATCACGAACGCCGCCGTCGCCGCTTCAAAGGCAACATCAAACTCTACGAACGCTGGCTGCGGTTCAAAAGATTCGTATTGCTCAACAGCAAAAAAGAAGGCGGCGCTGCAGGCGCTAAAAAGAAATTCCTGTTCTTCTTCTGACAGGCACCTTGTAAAAAATATTGTTATCTGAATAAAACGTTGTTATAATGAAAAAAGTAGTACTGGGATTTAGCGGAGGACTTGATACTTCCTATTGCGTTAAATATCTGACCGAGGAAAAAGGTTATGAAGTGCATTCTGTGATCGTAAATACAGGCGGTTTTTCTGAGGAAGAATTACAGGAGATCGAGAAGCGCGCTATCAACCTGGGTGTTAAGAGCCATAAAACCGTTAATGCAATCCGCAGTTACTACGACGGCGTTATCAAATACCTGATCTTCGGAAACGTACTGAAGAACAACACTTACCCCCTGAGCGTTTCCGCTGAGCGTATGAGCCAGGCGCTCGCCATTGCCGAATATGTGAAGGAAGTAGGCGCTGACGCTGTGGCCCATGGTTCTACCGGCGCAGGTAACGACCAGGTTCGTTTTGACATGGTATTCCACATTATGATCCCAGGTGTGGAAATCATCACTCCGATCCGCGATATGAAACTGAGCCGCGAAGAAGAAATCTCCTACCTGAAATCCAAAGGGGTGGACATGAACTTCGAAAAAGCCATGTACTCCATCAACAAAGGTATCTGGGGTACTTCTGTAGGCGGTAAGGAAACCCTGACCTCCAACGGTATGCTCCCTGAATCCGCATGGCCTACCCAACTCACCAAAAATGGTGAAGAGCAGGTGAAACTGGTGTTCGAAAAAGGTGAACTGACCGGTATCAACGACAAGAAATTCGCACATCCCTCCGAAGCCATCCAATACCTGCAAACTATTGCCGGCCCTTACGCTATCGGTCGCGATATCCACGTGGGCGACACCATCATCGGCATCAAAGGCCGCGTAGGTTTCGAAGCCGCCGCGCCAATGGTAATCCTGAAAGCGCACCACGCCCTGGAAAAACATGTACTCACCAAATGGCAGCTGAGCTGGAAAGACCAACTGGCGCAGTTCTATGGTAACTGGATGCACGAAGGCCAGATCATGGACCCTGTAATGCGCGACATCGAAGCATTCCTCCAGCACTCCCAGGAAAATGTAACCGGTGAAGTATATGTAACCCTGATGCCTTACCGCTTCCAGGTAACCGGTATCCAAAGTCCTTACGACCTGATGAGCAGCAAATTCGGCAAATACGGCGAAATGAACAGCGGCTGGTCCGGTGACGACGTGAGAGGCTTCAGCAAAATCTTCGGTAACCAGACCATGATCTGGCATCAGGTAAAAAATGACAACAAATAAGCAATGAGTAATTCCAATAAAATAAAAGCAGGAATCGTTGGCGGCGCCGGTTACACCGGTGGCGAAATGATCCGGCTTTTGTTGAACCACCCGGATGTGACCATCTCCTTTGTGCACAGCCGGAGCAACGCAGGTAACCCGCTGTACGCCGTACATGCGGACCTGCTGGGCGAAACCGAACTGACCTTCAGCGGCGAACTGAGCAACGACATCGATGTGATGTTCCTCTGCCTGGGTCATGGCGAATCCAAAAAGTTCGTGGAAGCAAATGATATTGCAGACCACGTGAAGATCATTGACCTCAGCCAGGATTTTCGTTTAGGCGAAAGCGTGAAAGGAAGAACCTTTGTGTACGGCCTGCCTGAACTGAACAGGGATGCCATCAAAACGGCAACCAATATCGCGAATCCCGGCTGCTTTGCTACCGCTATCCAGTTAGGACTCCTTCCTTTGGCGAAAGCCGGAGTACTGAAAGAAGTCCATACCACTGGTATCACCGGCTCAACCGGAGCGGGACAAAGCCTGCAGGCTACTTCACACTTTACCTGGAGGGCAAATAATATCTCCACCTACAAAGTATTAACACACCAACACCTTAAAGAAATCCGACGAAGCTTACAACAACTGCAGCCTGGATATACAGCAGATGTAAACTTTGTTCCGGTAAGAGGTGATTTCCCAAGAGGCATCTGGGTGACTTCCTATCTGCAGAGCGATCTGTCACTGGAAGGCGCCGTGCAGTTGTACCAGGAATTTTACGCTGGTCATCCATTCACGCATGTGAGCACAAAACAGATAGACCTCAAACAGGTGGTGAATACCAATAAGGTGCTGATACAACTGGAAAAAGTGGGAGAGAAACTGGTGATCCATTCCATAGAGGACAACCTGGTAAAAGGCGCTTCCGGTCAGGCTGTACAGAATATGAACCTGATGTGCGGACTGGATGAAACGGCAGGACTCAAACTGAAGTCCATCGTTTTCTAAACCTTTTTTAATTGTCAATCTGAAATTACAAATGAAACTCTTCGACGTTTATCCGGTTAATAATATCGTTATTGATAAAGCCCTCGGCTCCAATGTTTGGGACGATAAGGGCACTGAATACCTGGACCTGTATGGCGGCCATGCCGTGATCTCCATCGGTCACACGCACCCTCACTATGTGAAACGCCTTACAGACCAGCTCCATAAAATCGGCTTCTATTCCAACTCTATCAAAATGCCCCTGCAGGAGCAGCTGGCAGCTTTGCTGGGCAAGGTTTCCGGAAAAGAGGACTATCAGCTGTTCCTCTGCAACTCCGGTGCGGAAGCCAACGAAAATGCGCTGAAACTGGCTTCTTTTCACAATGGTAAAAAGAAAGTGATCGCATTCAGGAAATCCTTCCACGGCCGTACTTCCCTGGCAGTGGCCGCAACGGACAATCCTAAAATCGTTGCGCCGGTTAATGAAACCGATAACGTCGTGTTCCTGCCATGGCTGGACGAAGCGGCGCTGGAACAGGCTTTCAGGGATCACGAAGTTTCTTCCGTGATCATCGAAGGCATCCAGGGCGTAGGCGGTATCAGGGTAGCGTCCGAATCTTTCCTGCAAAAAATCCGCTCCCTCTGCGATGCGCACAACGCTGTATTCATTGCTGACTCCGTGCAATGCGGCTACGGCAGAAGCGGCAAATTCTTCTCGCATGATTATGCCGGCGTTAACGCCGACATCTATACGATGGCAAAAGGTATGGGTAATGGCTTCCCCATCGGAGGTATCATTATCTCCCCTAAAATCGCCGCCAGCCACGGTATGCTGGGCACCACCTTCGGAGGCAACCACCTGGCCTGCGCAGCAGCGCTGGCAGTGCTGGAAGTGATCGAGTCAGAAAACCTGATGCAGAACGCTGCCACCGTTGGCGGATACCTGATCAATGAACTGAAGAAGTTTGACCAGGTGCTGGAAGTAAGAGGCCGCGGTTTGATGATTGGCATTGAGCTGCCGGAAGAACTGGCCCATGTAAGGAAAAACCTGCTGGGTACACATAAGATCTTCACCGGTGAAGCAAAACCAAATGTGATCCGCCTGTTACCGTCCCTGGCGCTTACCCGGGCACATGCAGACCAATTTTTAGAAGCATTCAGAAAAGAAGTGAAATAATAATGAAACAGTTTATTTCAACAGCCGATGTTCCCAGTGTCCCGCGTTTGGTAGACATTGCACTGGAGTACAAAAAAAATCCCTTCAAGGATAGAGCATTAGGAAAAGACAAGACGTTGGGAATGATATTCCTGAACCCAAGTTTGCGTACCCGCCTGAGTACACAGGTGGCTGCCAAAAACCTGGGCATGGAACCGATCGTTTTCAATATTGATAAGGAAGGGTGGCAGCTGGAAATGAATGACGGCGTTATCATGAACGGGAATACTTCCGAACACGTAAAGGAAGCCGCTGCGGTAATGGGACAATACTTCGATATTCTCGCCATCCGTACATTCCCTGGTCTGAAAAACAAGGAAGAAGATTATACAGAGAAATACATCAACCAGTTCATCAAATACGCAGGCGTGCCGGTAGTGAGCCTGGAAAGCGCCACTTTACACCCCCTGCAAAGTTTGACGGATGTGATTACCATCAAGGAAAGGTGGAACGAGCCACGCAAACCGAAAGTGGTAATGACCTGGGCGCCGCACGTAAAAGCGCTGCCACAGGCCGTACCTAACTCTTTCGCGCAGTGGATCAATGCCTGGGGCGAAGCGGATTTTGTGATCACCCACCCGGAAGGTTATGAACTGGATGAGAAATTCACCAAAGGCGCCCGTATCGAATACAACCAGGACGAAGCGCTGAAAGATGCTGACTTTGTGTACGTGAAAAACTGGTCCTCCTACAGGGACTATGGTAAGATCACCTGCACGGACAGCAGCTGGATGGTGGACAACGCAAAGCTCAAAAATACCAATAACGCCAAGGTAATGCACTGCCTCCCTGTCCGCAGGAATGTGGTGATCGCCGACGAAGTGCTGGATGGACCTAACTCCATCGTGATCCCTGAAGCGGGCAACCGCGTATGGGCGGCGCAGGCAGTATTGAGTGAAATCTTGAAAGGAGAATTATGATCGACCTGTTTATTATCAAAGTAGGCGGTAACGTCATTGATAACCCGGCATTGCTGCAATCTTTCCTCGGAAAGTTTGCAGCAATTTCCGCTAAAAAGATACTCATCCATGGAGGCGGAAAAGTGGCCACCCGTATAGGTGACAAGCTGGGAATCGAATCCAGGTATGTGGATGGCCGGCGCATTACCGATGCGGCAACCATCGATCTCGTAACCATGGTATATGGCGGACTGGTAAACAAACAGCTGGTGGCGCAGTTACAGGCCAAAGGCTGCAATGCGATCGGTTTGACAGGTGCGGATGGCAACATCATTCCGGCTACTAAACGTCCTGTTAAAACAATAGATTATGGGTTTGTGGGAGATGTTAAAGCTGAGCAGGTTCAAACAGGTCCCGTCGTGGCTTTACTGGAAGCTGGGATAATGCCGGTGTTAGCACCCCTCACACATGATGGCAGCGGCCAGATACTGAATACCAACGCGGATACCATTGCCTCCTCACTGGCCATTGCCTTATCCGGTAAATACAATGTACGGCTGATCTACTGCTTCGAGAAAAAGGGCGTGCTGAGCGATCCTAATGACGACAATGCCGTGATCAACCTTATCAATAAAGAAATCTATCAGCAGCTGATGGACCAGAAAGTTTTGTCTGACGGCATCCTGCCCAAGCTGGACAACGCTTTCGGCGCTATAGACAACGGCGTGAAAGAAGTGCTGATAGGCCATGCCGAAGACGTGTTGAGTAATACTACCGATACCGTAGCCGGCACCTTAATATGCTAACTATGTGGAACGAAAAACTATATGATGTAGCCGTAGCACTGCTGAAGCAGATGATTGCGACGCCGTCATTGAGTCGTGAGGAAGACGGCACAGCTACGCTGATCAGCGAATTCCTCACCGCTATGGAGATACCGCATGAACGGCATCTGAACAACATCTGGGCGCTAAATAAGCATTACGATCCCGCTAAGCCCAATATCTTACTCAATTCCCACCACGATACGGTAAAGCCAAACCCGCAATATACCCGCGATCCGTTTAGTCCGGATGTGGTGGACGGTAAGTTATTCGGCCTGGGCAGCAACGATGCCGGTGGCTGCCTGGTGAGCCTGATTGCAACCTTCCTGCACTTCTACCATCGTTCCGATCTGAAATACAATATTATTTTGTCCGCTACTGCCGAAGAGGAGATCAGTGGCAGCAATGGCGTGGAAAGCATTCTTGCCAAACTGCCGGCCATCGACTTCGCTATCGTAGGCGAACCGACGCAAACGCAGCTGGCAGTGGCCGAAAAAGGCTTGCTGGTACTGGATTGCACCAGCACCGGCAAAGCAGGGCACGCTGCCCGCGAGGAAGGAGAGAACGCTTTGTATAAGGCGCTGCCGGACCTGATGTGGTTCCGCGATTATTGCTTCCCTAAAGTATCCGAAACGCTGGGTCCCGTAAAGATGAGCGTAACGGTGATCAATACTTCCAACAAAGCGCATAACGTAGTGCCGGCGGATTGTACATTTGTGGTGGATGTGAGAGCCAATGATCAGTACACGCTGGAAGAACTGCTGGAAATCATCCGTGCCAATGTGCAGTGTGAAGTAAAGCCCCGCAGCCTCCGTATGCGGCCATCTCACATCCCGATGGACCACCCGTTTGTCCAGGCAGGAATTGCCGCCGGTAAGAGCTGTTATGGGTCGCCTACCACCTCTGATCAGGCGCTGATCCCGGCAACAAGCGTGAAGATGGGCCCCGGCGATTCCGCCCGCTCTCACACAGCCGATGAATACATATATCTCTCCGAAATAAAAGACGGAATAGATAGTTATATAAAATTGCTGGAAGCTATCAACTGATAGCGCCGGCGCAGAAATTTCCGAATTATGAAATTGTGGCAAAAAGATAAGACAGCACTGGATGCGGTAGAAAAATTCACCGTGGGTAAAGACCGCGAGATGGATGCCTACCTGGCGCCTTTTGATGTACTGGGTTCTATGGCGCACATCACTATGCTGCAAAGCATTGGTCTGCTGGAAGCGGAGGAACTGACCGTACTCAAGGCAGAACTGCGCAAGATATACCAGGAAATCCAGGACGGTAATTTTGTACTGGAAGCCGATGTGGAAGACATCCACTCCCAGGTGGAGCTGCTGCTGACGCGCCGTTTGGGCGAAGTAGGCAAGAAGATCCACAGCGGCCGTTCCCGTAACGACCAGGTGCTGGTGGACTTGAAGCTGTTTCTGCGTCATGAGTTGCAGTTGGTGGTAGAAGAAGTAAAATCCCTCTTCGACCTGCTGCAAACGCAGAGTGAAAAATATAAAGGTCAGCTCATGCCGGGTTACACACACCTGCAGATAGCGATGCCTTCTTCTTTTGGCCTCTGGTTCGGAGCGTACGCAGAAAGCCTGGTGGATGACCTCACCATGCTGCAGGGCGCCTACCGCGTGGTAAACAAGAACCCGCTTGGCTCTGCGGCCGGTTATGGCTCTTCGTTCCCCCTTGACCGTGAGTTGACCACCTCCCTGCTGGGCTTTGATTCCCTGAACTATAACGTAGTATATGCGCAAATGGGCCGTGGTAAGACCGAGAAGCTGGTAGCATTTGCACTGGCCGGCATTGGCGCCACCCTCGCTAAAATGGCGATGGATGCTACCTTGTTCATGAACCAGAATTTCGGCTTCATCACTTTCCCTGATGAGCTGACTACCGGTTCCAGCATTATGCCTCATAAAAAGAACCCGGATGTATGGGAGCTGATCCGCAGTCATGGCAACAAGCTGCAAGCCTTGCCGAATGAAATTGCGATGATGATCACCAACCTGCCTTCCGGCTATCACCGCGATTTACAACTCCTGAAAGAAAACCTCTTCCCGGCATTTAAAGCATTGAAAGATTGCATCAGCCTTTCAAAACTGATGCTGGAAAATATTCGTATCAAGGATAACATCCTCGACGATGAGAAATACCAGTACCTGTTCAGCGTGGAAGTGGTGAATAATTTAGTGTTGCAGGGAACGCCGTTTCGCGAGGCTTACAAGCAGGTAGGAATGGATATCGAGAAAGGGACTTTTGCGCCTGCCAAAGAGGTGAATCATACCCATGCCGGCAGCATCGGGAACTTGTGTACCGCGCAGATTGCGCAGCAGATGGAAGCAGTGTTGAAAGGGTTTGCGTTTGAGAAGGTGGATAAGGCGTTGGAAAAGTTGTTGGATAGCTAAATAAGCAATTTTAGCATCGCCGAAATAAAAACTATTCTTTAGAGGAAGCGTTGTGAGAGAAAATTACTAATTTTCCTCACAACGTTTTTTAATTTAGGAAGGATCATGAGGATAACGATTTTGAGCCTGGTATTACTGGTACTGTGGGCATGTCAGCCAAAACAACAACAGCAACAGGCAACTGCAATAACCCAAGAAACACCATCCGTAGCGGCGCCTGCCACCCTGTTGGATAGTCTCACTTTCGGTTATGTGACCAATGTGCCAAATGCTGCGGATACCCATATGCTGATGTTGTATGATAAATCACCTGAGCAGTTTAAGCAGGATAGCATACTTTACTATACCGCTGTGAAGCATTTTTTTGCGGCCGACAGTAGCCTGTTGGATCAGCTCATGGCCTATGAAGGAGATACGACCAAATGTACATGGATAGCGGCGCCGAGCCCGTATGCTACTTATTCCGCAGTATGGTTCCTGGATTTAAATAAATCCAATGGAGCCAAGTTGTTGCTGCATGCGTATATCATGAGCGCCTGCGGTGGCCCGGCGGCGATTCCGAATGCTTCGGCTACAACGGAGGTGCTGCTGGATAAGTTGGATATGGGGAAAATGGTGAAATGGGTGAAGGCGCATAAGGGGTTGGGCCGTAAGGAACTTTGTCGACTTTATAGGAAAGAAATTGCTTAACCGCAAGGAAGTGCATGAAAAGAGGGAAATTACCCAAAATAGGGCTAATAAAAAAAACCTCTTGTACGTTTGTAAGCAACCAAGTTTTGTTATACCTGGAATTGAGTTATCCATTTTACGCTATGAAAATTTTTAAGTATCTGGCATTTGCCATGTTGTGTTCTATGCCGCTTAGCATCCTGGCACAGGAGGATAGAACCAGTATTCCACGTGTAATCGGCCCTTCGCCCAATGCTGCTTCCATTGCTAAATACGGAGAGGTGCCGGTATCTAATTATACTGGAACTGTAAATGTTTCAGTTCCGATCTTTACAGTGAAGAATAAAGAAATTACTGTCCCTATTAGTCTCAACTATCATAGTGGAGGTATTAAAGTGCAGGAAGAAGCCTCATTGGTTGGATTAGGATGGTCTTTGTTTACAGGTGGGGTTATTTCCAGGGTAGTACGTGGAACTGATGATCTTAGTACCTATGGCTACATGTATAGCTATATGCCTCAGAGTGTGAGTAGTAACTACCTGTACGTCCGTCCGACGGATAATAATGCGTATAACCGGGATATGGCGTTTTTAAACGATGCTATTTCAGGAATAGCAGACGGAGAACCTGACATATTCTCATTCACCATAAATGGCGCCTCTGGAAAATTTATTCTCAATAAAGGAACAGCAGGGACGCCTATCACAGCCACTCTGCTTTCCAAGGCTGATGTGAAGATATCTGTGAGTTACAATGCTGCAATAGCGGGATATTCATGGATTATTACCGATGCGCATGGCATGCAGTATTATTTTGGTACCAGCGAAATTAATACTGCACGGACAGCTGTTTCAACCGAAGAGCTGCAGTCGGATTTGAATGTGAAAGACAGTCCACCGAAAGAAACGGTTACCAGCTGGTACCTGGATAAAATAATATCCCCTACCGGTGCAGAGGTCAATTTTAACTATTTTAAAACATCTCCAGGAGCAGCACAGGTTCTGAGCCGCTCCCAGATAAAGAGACATATCTATAATACCCAGCTGGCCACATTACCCGGCGGAGCAGGTACTTGTCCTATCGGTAATTATCATGAGTTCCTATATTTCTCTTCATATTCTGAAATACAGGAAGTATATCTGAAATCTATTACATTCCCAGCCGGAAAAGTGGAATTTAACCATAGTACGCGGGAGGATATTGAACCAGTTGTAAGTACAGCTGCATCCATGCCACTTAAGCTTGATAATATCAGCATCTATTCAAGGGAAGATGGAGTCTATACCTTTAAGCGCAGATTTGAAATGCAGTACAGTTATTTTGGCGGTGGCGATTATCTGACGAAAAGATTAAAACTCTTGTCTGTCAGGGAAACGGATGGTATTAAACCCAAAGCTCCATTCACCTTTAATTACAATGCGATGGATTTACCGGCAAAAAATAGCAAAGCAATCGATCATTGGGGATATTACAATGGCGCCTCAAACAATGCCATAAGGGAGAATACAAATAATGGCGATCATATGGCAAATGGGACGCTGGTACCGCCTGTTTCTATTTATTACCCAGCAACACAGCAAACAGGTACCTTTATAGGGGCAAACAGAGAGCCTAATCCTCAATTTAGCCAAGCTTGCATGCTGACTTCCTTAACTTATCCTACCGGTGGTACTACAACTTTCACGTATGAGCCAAATGACTATTACGCACCAGAGACGATAAAGGAAAGGGTGGAGCAATTGGAATATCTTCATAAGAAAGGACCACAGTCACCGGTCATGGAATTACAACCCAATGAAATGTTAATTACGATGGATTCAGTGAGGGATGTGACTGTCCAGTCACATTGGTCCTGCTACTTTGGGGATTGCATGAATGATGAGATGGATATTGAGTATGATGCTTTTGAAGTTTATAAGATCAATGGCACCAGTCAAATGTTCGTTGGAAGTATGGGGATTCTGATTAACTCTGGAAATCAAAGTAGTGCAGATGCGGAACAAGTGTTTACATTGGATCCGGGGACTTACAAAATAAAGGCATTGTGCGAGGGGGGATTTTTTAACTGGATTACCGTATCGTTTTTCAAAACAGAGGAAAGGAAAATAAAGGAACGTTATGGCCCAGGTTTACGCATTAAAGCACTGACAAATTATGATGGCGTAAATCACGCAAACGATGTAACAACTAAATATTCCTATGAAACGATAATTCCGGGCGATAGTATTCGATCCTCAGGAGTGTTGATGTCGGACCCGGTATATACTTATACGGGTGTTTTACAGAAGATGTGTACAGCCCCGCCGGATTGGCCTATAAGCTATGAAGTAATATCAAGTGCAGATGCCGTATTCCGGGAGTCTACGTCTATTATGCCTATCAGTGCCAGTGCGGCTGGTTCACCCCTTGGATATACAGAAGTGACAGAAAGTCGCACAAATGCTGGTAAGACGGTCTATATTTATCATAACAACAAAGATCAAATTAACTATCCTACATTTCCGAATGTACCACTAACTTCCGATCCTGAAAACGGGCAGTTGCTTCACCAATACATATATGCCAATCAGCCGGACGGAAGTTTTAAACTGATTAAACGGATTTCTCGGAATTATCAAACGGACGGAACGCGTAGGACGGTGATTCGCGGAGTAAAAATACCGGAAGAAAAGTTTGCTACCTATGAGGCCGCAGCCGGTGTGTATATGCGTACTTTCGAAAATGTGAAATTCTATGATATGCTTGCTGATTTTACCTATTTGTCCGCTGAATCTGTTGTAGAGTATTCGCCTACAGGCAGCAGTGACTCGCTGATAACTACCACTATTTTTGAATATGGGCATCCAACCTATCTGCAGCTGACTAAGTCGAGCACTATCAACAGCAAGAACCAACAGGAGAATACAACGTTCAAGTATCCTTTTGATTATCCCGCTGACCCCGTATTGCAAAATATGGTGAATGCTTTCAGGGTTGGTGATAATATTGAAACTAAAAAAGATATTGATGGTGTACCTGTAAAAACTGTCCGTACTAATTATACAAGCTGGCCAGGTAATAAGATATTGCCTGTCGCAATAATCCAGCAGTTTCATCCGGACGCGGCATTTACCGCGGTTGATTTTCTCAACTATGATTCGGAGGGTAATATTCTTACGCAGGCAAAACATAACGATGTGCCTTCTTCTTATAAGTGGGGATATGATAACCAATTTCCTGTAGCCGAAGTCGTTAATGCCAATTCCTCCCAATTCTATTATGAGAGTTTTGAGTATGGTGTGAATAAAGGCATTGCACAAGTGGCAGCCAAAACAGGAAGCATGGTTAAACCATCAGGCTTTCAGGTGAATTTTACAGTCCCGGATCAGCGTGGTTACGTACTAACATATTGGTATAGGAATGGTAGTGCCGGCAACTGGATTATGAAGACGTTGCCCTATACCGGTCCCACCTATACTATAACAGACGGCGCCTACATTGACGAGGTAAGAATATATCCAGCGGATGCGACAATGAAGACATTTACCTACGATCCCCTATGCGGTATGACAAGTGCGACCAATGAGTCCAATATTACCGTCTATTATTTATATGACGGTTACGGGCAACTGATTGAACAACGGGATCATAATTATAATATTTTGAAAGTCTACGAGTACCGGTATCAGGCTCCGGTAAACTGATTAGAAGCTGCGGATATCCTCCGCAGCTTTTCTTATGCCCATGCTTAACAATCTTATAACCTTGCGTTAATGTTACTGTAATGCCGATATATTAGGTTGCGCTCCATTAACCAAAATGCGAGATGAACTATAAAAAAATCCTGCCTGTACTCACAGTAATTGTAGCGCTGTCCTGTAAAAAAGATCATCAAGAAGATTTCTACGTACCTGAAGACCCTGCCTCCTTTGCGGAGATTGGTTCCATTGATATAGGGAATGAAGGCGCCGCTGAAATTTCGGCTTACGACCCCAAAACCGGGCGCCTGTTTGTGGTGTATAATGCGGAAGATAACAACGGTGTTTTCCTGAACCGCATTGATGTAATCGACTTAAAAGACCCTTCAAAGCCAGTCAAGCTAACGGAGATCGCCTCTTCCGGCTATGGCGGCTATGTAAACAGCCTGTCCGTAAAGAACGGTCTGCTGGCAGCCGCTATTGAATCAAAAGTAAAGCAGGAGCCGGGAAAGGTAGTGATATTCAATACCAGTGATAATTCCCTGGTAAAAAGTGTTACAGTTGGCGTCCTGCCGGATATGCTGACTTTCAGCCCTGATGGCCGCTATATTCTTTCTGCCAATGAGGGAGAGCCAAATGCTGACTATACCAATGATCCCGTGGGATCCATATCCATAATCGATGTTCAGAACAACTATGAAGTTAAAACGATTGATTTCAGTGGTTTTGAATCGCAGAAAGCCGCGCTGATGCAGCAAGGCTTACGGGTATTCGGGCCTAATGCTACGCTGGCGCAGGACTTGGAACCGGAGTATATTACCGTCGCGGAAGATTCCAAAACCGCATGGGTAACCCTTCAGGAGAATAATGCCATTGCCACCATCGATATAACTGCCAAAACTATCAAAAACATCATGCCTTTGGGATTTAAGGACTACAATGTAGCCGCCAACGGGGTGGACGTAAGCGATAAGGATAATGTAATTGAATTTAAGAAATGGAATGTAAAAAGTATGTATCAGCCGGATGCTATTGCTGTGCTACATAAAAACGGCGTTCCTTACCTTTTTACGGCTAACGAAGGAGATGTACGGGAGTATGCCGGTTTTGCCGAGGCAAAGCGCGTAAGCGCCTTAAAACTGGACCCAGCGGCGTTTCCTGACGCGCTGACCTTACAGGGGCAGGCAATGCTGGGCAGGTTGAATGTGACCACAACTTTAGGAGATACGGATAAAGATGGGGATTACGATCAACTCTATTCCTTTGGAGCCCGTTCTTTCAGCGTATGGGATGGGAACGCCGGTACCCTGGTTTTCGATAGCAAAAATGAGCTGGAAGTACAGGCCAAGGCTGCTGCCCTGTATGATGACGGTCGTAGTGATGACAAAGGTGTGGAGCCAGAGGGACTGGCCCTGGGCGAAGCTGGTAAGAAAAAGCTCCTGTTTGTTGGCATGGAGCGTGCGGATGCCGTGGCGGTCTATGATGTGACCAATCCGACCAACCCTTCCTTCCTCCAACTCCTGAAGACGGGTGATGCACCTGAGGGCGTAATGTTCATCCATGCCGCGGATAGTCCTATCAAACAAAGCCTGCTGATTGTGAGTTCAGAAGGGGATGGCGTAGTAAAGATATATAAGCCAAATAAACTGTAAAGACTGATTTAGTTAGTAGATTGTATGCACAGGGCTACCTCATTTGTGAGGCGGCCCTTTTTTGTGAATTTTTTTTGTATATTCCACTATTGAATTTACCCGTTACGGGAGAACTGAGAGCCGGTAGGTACGGAATATAGATACAGCAGATTGTTTCAACCAAATAAGAAGTTTTTCGTTCCACGATATATTGATAACTGACAAATTTAAGTAACAATGTTCTTTAAGTTTAAGCCTGTTTATATGGAGGCTGTTGCTATCAGAGCCTTAATTTTTTTTACAGTATTGGGTGTGGCATTGTATTTATTGAAAATGGATTTTTCTTCTAAAATGGCCCTTGTTTCTATGATATTGGGGCTATCTTCCATTTTGTTATTGCGGATGAATTTAAATGAAGTCCTCACCATGGGAGTGAATGAGCAGGAATTAAGTTTATCGTTCGTCAACATGTCCATCTATAAGAAATTACCTATCAATGTAACCTTGGATAAGGTGATTGTAAAGAAGGGCCATAATGTGATTAAGTTGCTGGTAGATGGTAAGCATGTGGCTAATTTGAGGAGGAAGGCGGTTAGTGCGGAGGAGTGGAGTGCGATGAACCGGCTGTTTGAGAATAGAGTGGCAGCGTATTAACAGGTATGTGTTTCTGGTTGCAATGGGATATATAACTGACTTCTGTTCTTAAGTTTTTAACCTGTGCTAGATCAGTACTAACATAGTTTAGGTAGGTTTCCTGTATCTTGAAAAGATTGTTGGCATGCGACCATGTAGACTAAATATCACCGATTGAGGTATTACAGCATCTGCAAAAGACCTGGATAATTCAGTAACGAAGAAAGTGTCAGTATTTCAATTTAAATAATTTGAAATATGTTTTTGTCTGTTGTTTAATATTTTATACAACAACATATAGCGCACAGAAAATTGATCGAAGCGATTTGAAACTGATTGGGTATCATCTTTATGTGTTAGATTCTACTGCAAACGCAACAGCAGGGGAAATAATATTCTGTCCTTCCTCGATTAAATTAATGGAAAAGATCACTGGTATAGAGGCAACCGCGGACGGTAATTATTTGGGACGATTAACCTGTAAAAAAGGAGGATTTGGATAAGTGGCATAAGTGGTATGAGAAATACATAAAACGGAAGTCGAAGTGGCATAGGAATCGTACCCGGTATCGGAGGAGACGCATTATTATCCGTTTGGGTTGACGATGAGTGGGATATCGACGAAGGCGGTGGGGCCGTTGGAGAATAGGTATTTATACAACGGGAAGGAGTTGCAGACGAAGGAGTTCGCTGATGGAAGTGTAACAAAAGATTAGGAGAGCTTCAGGAATACCAATAAGCTTCAGTATAATGATTATCGGATTAATAAACGAGTGAATTTTTAGATAAAGCATTAGGTTTGTGGGCTTTGCCGTTAGGCGGTGCTGTTAAGGTGCCGGGTAAATGGGGTGATCTTCTTGGAGCAGGTGGTGCGCCAGCTAGTGCCGATCAGGCCATGGAAGCTGCAGGTAAATGAATATTGCCGGAAAATTCTCCAATAGACGTTACGCCAAGAGCGTCGACCGCATTGGATGGAAGGGCATATAGGAATGAGCCTACAGGTACATCCAAAAAAGTTATAGATTTTATTTACGGATTATTTAAATGATTATTATAGTGAGAAAGACAAGGGATAAATTTAGGTACCCATTGCTTACAATATTTTCATTTATTTTTTTGTTGACTAAGGATAAGTTATATTATTTAATGTTCCCGCCCGGGAGAAAATATGGAGTTGCCTTTAATGCAGAACGAGCGAGGCTTGGTATAGCATTGCTGCCTGATACTTGGGTGACAAATGACAAGTTTAGTGAAACGAAGGTATGGCATCCAGTAAACAGACCCGATAGTGGAAGCTTTAGAAGTTCCAAGGTTGTAGTGGTAAAATCAGGAAGTATAGTTTATGATGGGGATACTTATCTCAGGATAGCAGGGGGGGGATATGAGAAATTGACTATTGGGTATAGCTATAGCGACACAAGCGGTTGGGAATATAAATATTATAATCCCTTGATTGCCACTGAGGAGAAGAACGTTACAAAGTATAGAGCAGACAGTATATTAAATAATTGGGGATTGGAATATAAATAATTGTTTTATGCTTTATGCACTTGGTAATCTCGCAGATAGGTATCAATCACATTAAATAGTGTAGTCCTGGTGTTAGCATCAAGCGCCTGAATATCCTCAATACGTTCAATCACATCTTTATCATAGGCAGCATATTTACCGTTGTCGATGAGGTAATCGATGGTCACATCGAAAGCATCGGCAATTTTAACGGCCATCTCGATAGATGGGCTGTTCTCGTTACGTTCATATTTACCGATTATGTCGCACGATGCTTCCACGGCCTTAGCGAGGTCCGCCTGTGACCAGTTTTTGCGTTTGCGCAGTTTAGTAACACTCCATCTGCCCCTGACGATGTAGTTTTTGTTTTTCAATTGAAAAGAGAAATCTGCTATCTTTAAAACGGGTTCTTTGAAAACGGCGGCGGGTGTAAAAAGGGGACGGTAATTATTATCCATTTGGGTTGACGATGGCGGAGATAAATTCGAATGCGTTGAAGGGAAGTAACTATGCTGAAAACCGCTTGAAATACAATGGGAAAGAACTACAATCGAAAGAGTTCGGAGATGGCAGAGGAATGTAATTGTATGATTATGGAGCAAGGATGAATGATGTGCAGATAGGGAGGTGGGGTGTAATCGATCCGAAGGTGGAAAAGTATAATGAGCCTCATACTGAAAAAATATATAACCATACGATGGAAGCTATCAGCATGGGTCATCCAATCATGCTTACATATGAACGCAATAAAGTAAATAAAAATACCCGGCGAAGAGATGCATTGAGTTTATACGATAAAAATAAGAATAACCGTCGTCCAACTAGTACAGAATCACTGGATGAGTATCCATTCCCAAGTACAGTTGAGGGTGGTGAGAAGTCTCATGTAGTTCCTTTTCCAAAATCGGAGCAACAGATACAAGCAGGTGGTTTGGGTGGTTTAGTCACAGCTAATGATTTAAAGACGGGGATAAAATAATTGTTATTCCGGAATCAGATGTGGAAAAGGAACCTGTCCCAGCAACACAATCAGAACCACAGACTGATGCCCCCCATTCTATTAAAATTATTGGAATCTCTCTTACAGAGATTCACTCCTCCTATAATTCCACCGATTTTGCCACCTGTTCCTGCACGTACACCACTACCGGGAGGTGCATAACTAATTAGTTAATGTAATTGATGTAATAATGAAACAAGCATTAGACCAAATTACTTCGTATTTATTGAAATATGATGCCTATGTATTAGAGATCCTTCAGCCTGGGATTTCAGAGGCGGAAATAAAAACTCAAATAGATAAAATAGGAATAAATTTACCCTTATCGGTGTATGATTTATACAAATGGAGGAATGGGATAAGGGATATATATGAGAATAATTTTTCCCGGCAAATCTTTTTTGATTTTGGAATATTTTTTTCTTTAGAGTCGGCTATCGACCTTTATAAAAGTGATAGTATTGAAAATAAGTATTGGAGTAGAAGCTACTTTCCTGTATTTACAAATGGAGGAGGAGATTTTTTGCTATTGAATATAGACGAGCTATCCGGGGAATGGGGTATGATTTATCTATTTTCGCCAGCAATTAATTTATCAATAGATCCTGTGTCCATTTATGATTCGATAGAAGCTATGGTTGATTCAATATTGTTATGTTATAATAAGGGAGCTTATTTTTTTGAGAATCGTGAATTGCTAATTGATACTAATCTTGAATTTGAAATTTGTGAACAACGAAATCCCCGATCATTGTATTGGAAAGACGATGAATCCAATTTTTAACTTTTTTATAAATAAGCCGCAGGCATTGCCCGCGGCTTATTATTATTATCGGTCATACGCCTTTTTAGTGCCAGGCTGGCTGCTCGTGAAGGAGGGAAAAGATAGGTCCATCGCTGGTATTTGCGGGCAATGGCAGCTGATAATTGAAGGGACTAATGAAGGAAATCGGGGCTACTATTAGTAAAAATGGAGGCTCGGCAAGCCAAGTAGTAGATTTAAGGCAAAAAGCGGCCAGTCTAGGACGTGCTTTAGGAAATAATGATGCAATGGTACTTTCTGGGGCCATAAATAACAACGAAGCAGTACTAACGGTCCTCAGCCAATTCCATCCACATATTAACAGCTATCAAAAAACTTACAATACTTTATATGTTTTTATAGGAAGCCTTTTAACAGGCAGAGTACAAAGCTATAGCAGTGATACTGCAACAAGATTTATTATAGTGAATCATCCGGAATACTATAAAGAGAAAGGCATAATCTTCTATAGAGATTACGGAGTTGTTATTTTAATGCACGATCTGCAATACCGCTAGACGCCAACTTATGAGGATACCCGAAAGGCGGATTAGGTTATCAATGAACAATTAGTCCATTCAATAGTAATTTCTATAATAATGACTATTCCCGTTTAAAGGAAAAAGAACCGAATTAGAATTGTCCAGATAAGCCGAAGGCCTATTTAAACTATGTACTGTTCGACGATAACTTCCGGATGGTGGACAACAACAGTGGTATCCGCCAGGCGAAATGAGAGCCGGATGCCCTGCAAGCATTGACTATGAATGAGATACCTGTAGAGAAGTCAAGGTATTTGTATGTTTATACGTCTAATGAAACGGCGCAGGATGTATATTTTGATAACCTTTTTGTAAATTTAGATGCGGGGCCATTGTTGGAGGAAACGCATTATTATCCGTTTGGGCTCACGATGGCGGAGATTAGTGCGAATGCGTTGGTGGGGAAGAACTATCCGGAGAATAGACTTAAGTATAACGGGAAAGAGTTACAAAATAAGGAGTTCGGAGATGGTTCAGGGTTATAGTGGTATGACTATGTGGCGAGGATGTATGATGCACAAATTGGACGTTTTCATGTACATGATCGATTTGCCGATAAGTATGTTAACTTCAATCCATATCAATATGCTATAAATAATCCACTGAAGTATGTTGATATTAATGGTGATAGTGTAATTGCTGTTACAATGAATCCGAATGACAAAACCTCAACAGGAGAATTTGTAGGCATGGTAAATCAGGCTCTAGGTGGATTCTACACCGTTCAGACAAGGATAGCAGAAGACGGTTCTCCGGTAATGTCCTTAGCAGAGAATAAAGATGCCAAAGGTTCCATGAATAGTCAGCAACAAGCTTTTTATGATGCTGTAAATGGCGCTTTTAATGGCGCAAACGATGTGTTGATAGGCTTAGATAATGGAAGTTCACAATATATTATAGGTGATAATAGTAATGGGCAGGTCCAAAAAATAGACGTTGCTGATGTGAAACAATTAGATAAAGGAAATGGTGTAGTATCTTCTGCTGCGGCTTTAGGTCATGAAATAAATGAAGGGTATCA
Organism: Chitinophaga sp. CB10; assembly: GCA_001870995.2. Taxonomy (GTDB): domain Bacteria; phylum Bacteroidota; class Bacteroidia; order Chitinophagales; family Chitinophagaceae; genus Chitinophaga. The sequence goes on along the minus strand of MLAV02000018.1, from coordinate 3,402 downwards.
AACACAAGTAAAAGGTATGTCACCTTTACAAGCACATGATCAGGGAATTAAAGTAGAAAATTCAATTAATGGAACTACAAGAAATGAAAATGCGAGACAAAATTCGACATATGATCCCAGAACTGGTAATGGTACTATATCCCAGCAATATAATAAGGAAGGGACAAGGTATATAGTGGACTTTAATATTATTAAAAAAAATATTGCGAATGTTACGGTTACGCCCAAAAAGTAAATGTAAAGCTAAGTTGTCTGTAGGCCGGGTTTTTAGAATACTAATACTGTGCTTTTTTGTGCCTAATATTATGTATGGCCAGGTTGATAACTATTATATAAATACTTCCAAAAAGAATGTTGAGCGTGCTTATTATTTTAGGATAATGGACTCACTGGTTGCTGCATCGCCCAATGATACCCTATATGGATGAATTAATTGTGTTCGGTTTATGAGGGATGAGACCGGAATCCCTTCATCCGGAAAAGTTACATATTTTGGGCAGTTTGATTTTACAAAGGGAGATTTACGGAAGTGGCATGACTGGTATGATAAGAAATACAAAAAGCGAAAGAGATAAACAGCGAAGCCGCAGATTTTTTCTGCGGCTTCGCTGTTTTTATAGGTACGTTTAAGAACCAATGAAAAGTGTATAGTCGTTACGGGTTAAAGGCTTTCTGAGCCTTAGTATTTTGCAAGTACGCCCTTCAACGCCAATTTCTATAACAATGATTATCGCAAGCTGAAAGAAAAGAACCCCAATCAGCAACCCGGCAAGCCGAAAGCTTACCTGAACTACGTTTTATTTGACGATCAGTTTAAAATGGTGGAGCAAAATAGCGGGGTGAAACAGGTGAAAGCCGAGCCTGATCAGTTGCAGACCCTTTCTCAAGAGAAGATGGTCATGAAAAAGAGCAGATTTTTGTATGTTTACACCAGTAATGAAAGTCCGCAGGAGGTGTTCTTTGATAACCTGATGGTGGCGCAAATGAGTGGCCCGGTGCTGGAGGAAACGCATTATTATCCGTTTGGGTTGACGATGGCGGGGGATTAGTTCAAAAGCATTTTCTCAGAAATTGGTTAACCGAAATAAATATAATGGCAAGGAATTGCAGAGTAACGAATTTGAGGATGAGTCCGGCGTCGAGTGGTACGACTATGAGGCAAGGATGTATGATCATCAGGTAGGACATTGGTGGGTTATTGATCCTTTAGGTGAAAAGTCGCGGCGCTGGAGCCCATATGCATATGCTTTCGATAATCCGCTTAGATTTATTGATCCTGATGGGCTGGCTCCGACCGATATTATATTACGGGGAGATGCTGCATCCATGCAGAAAACGTTCGCTGATATTCAAAAGATGACCACCGAACCATTGGCTATGTTAAGTAACGGAAAAGTGGTGTTAGCCTCAAGCGCTGAAGCATTGTCGGCGGTAAGTATTGGAACGGTTGAGAAGAGTAGTATAGTCTCCACAGGTAAAGGGGAGAAGGAATTTGGTACCCAGTTAGTGCATGATCTTATTACATCTGAGAAATTAAATGTTGTAACTGAAAATCTGGATGGTAATGGAACCCCGCCCATTTGACGGTGAAGAAAGTAAGTCATATTTGACTAGTACCGGGCAAATGGGGAAGGAGCCAATACTGTCGTTAGCTTTAATCCATATGAAACGAGTGGTGGTGTGGATGTCAAGGGAGGAAGCGCAAGACCTGCGTTTATAGGGCTAGGGAATGAGTTTATCCATGCCAGACATATGAATAAAGGCCAAAGAAATGGCGCCTCAACCGGCAAACTTGACCCGGAAGTAAAAAATAATCCTCGGGTGCTGGAATTTGAAGAAACAAACACCAGGGAAGAGGAAAGCAGACTAAGATGTGAACACAATATTACACCGAGAATACTGCCGTAAGATGAGAATAACTTTGATTTTACTTTTAACGCTGTTAATGGCATGTCGTACGAAACCAGTAATGAACCCTTGCAATCTGACCTATCACTTGGAAATATCCTCACATAATTATTCAATGGCGTACACCTTGAATTATATAGTGGAAAACGATAGCCTGAAGGTGACATTTTACGATGGAATTAGCGGAAAACCGGACAGTCTCCTGCTTGTGGGGAAATTAACAGATAGCGTATCGTTATTGCTATGTGATCATCTGGCTTCTTTTGATATTGACACGTTAAAAGAAGAATATATTAACAGGCATATTGAAGACGGCGATAGAAAGAGTATCATTTTAATGGTGGGTAACAAAACTAAGAAAGTGTACACCGCAAATTATAAGCAGGATCAGTTGGTGAAAATATATGATATTCTGAATATGATGGTTGATGAGAAGTACAGGATTCGTTATTATAAGCCGACAAAAATTTCGCTGGAAGATTTTGGGAGATAACTTTGCCTTTCCCCGGTGGCACTGGAGGAGACGCATTATTATCCGTTTGGGTTGACGATGGCGGGGATTAGTACTACGGAATTGACCGGACCGAATTATGTGCAGAACAGCTTGAAGTATAATGGTAAGGAGTTGCAGAGTAAGGAGTTTGGAGATGGCAGTGGGTTGGAGTGGTATGATTATGGTGCAAGAATGTATGATGTACAGATAGGTAGGTGGTCTACCATAGATCCATTATCGGATAGTATGCGCAGGCATTCTCAATATAATTATACCTTCGATAATACAATCCGATTTATTGATCCAGATGGTATGCAACCTGGACTAGGAGGGGGCCACCCATGGTCGGTTATCACTGCCGGATTTAAGGAATATTTCCAAGGATTCGGAAGAATAGTGGATAAGGTAACAGATGTATTCAAATTTGAAGGAGAAGTTCATATTTCAACAGAAGATAAAATTGCAGCAAAAGCAGGACCCGCGGAAGCGAGTGGAACAGTTACAATTTCCGAGTCTAAAGCTTCAATGAAAATTGGCTCCCTTGAAAATTTGTTTGTAAATGGAGAATGGCCGGTTCAATTGAGCGTTTCTAGTAAATCAGTTGGTAAATCTGAACAGAAGAATGCTATTAGTGCAATATTGGGAGATATACCTGTGGAAGGATCGCAAAAAACTACAGTAAGTGAAAGTGGAACTCAAAGTACTTTGTCGTTTGACCAAAATTGAGTGCGGACGTAGGCAAGGCCAAGGTTAATGCAAGTGCGCAACTGTTTTATACAACAAATACATCTGGAGATGAAGTGGGAAAGAGTTCGTCTGGTGTTAAGCTAGCAGTGGATGGTATTTATGTGAACAAGAAAAGAGTAATTTCCAATGGAGGGGACTGTCTCACAAAGTGTGTAAACAGGGAGTGTAAAATAAACTGTGTCAAGATTTAATTTACAATCGTAATTTCAGCCGCTCACCAAAAATAATTGATAATTGTGACACAGTCAAGCTCC
>MLAV02000017.1 GCA_001870995.2 Chitinophaga sp. CB10 | reverse complement strand
GAATAAAACTAAAACTGAACGGCCTGAGTCCAGTACAATACCGAACTCAAGCCGCTTAATTATATAACCTTTTGTCTAAGGTTTTGGGTTCACTTCAAATCGCTGATACACCCTTTTTTTATACTTCCGTTCCGGAATACTATTCCAGTCCGAACAAACCTTTATTCAGCAACTGCAGTGTTTTTTCCTTCAGCTGTGCATTTACCAGGATGGAAATGTTGTGGCGGCTGCCTCCGTAGGAGATCATACGCAGCGGCACTTCTTCCAGGGATGCGAACAGTTTGGTAATGATGGAAGGCGTAGCCGCCACTTCGTTACCTACGATGGAAACGATGGCCTGCTGGTAATCCAGTTCCACAGAACCGAAAGGCTGCAGCTCTTTCAGGATCATGTCCAGGTGTTGCGGGTTATCGATCGTGAGGGATACCGCTACTTCTGAAGTAGTGATCATATCGATAGGCGTACGGTATTTTTCGAACACCTCGAAGATTTTACGGAGGAAACCGTAAGCCAGCAGCATGCGGCTGGATTTGATCTTGATAGCGATGATACCGTCTTTGGCGGCGATAGCTTTCACACCGTTACCATTGGGCAGTTCGGTAATGATGGTACCTTTTGCTTCCGGCTGCATGGTATTGAGCAGTTTAACAGGGATGTTAAAATGCTGCGCAGGCCAGATGGAAGCCGGGTGCAGGATCTTAGCGCCGAAGTAGGCCAGCTCGGCAGCCTCGTCGAAGGAGAGCTGTTCGATCGGGAAGGTCTTCTTCACTACGCGCGGATCATTGTTGTGCATACCGTCGATATCTGTCCAGATCTGCACTTCTTCCGCCTGGATAGCGGCGCCGATGAGAGAGGCAGAGTAGTCGGAACCACCGCGTTTCAGGTTATCCACTTCCCCTTTTGCGTTGCGGCAGATGTAACCCTGGGTAATAAAGAGCTGGGTGTCTTTATTGCGGTCGAGCAGCAGGGTGAGTTTGGTTTTGATCTTAGGAATTTCAGGCTCTTCGAATTCGTCGATGCTCATGAAATCCAGCGCTGGCAACAATTCCGCAGCAATGCCTGCTTCCTGCAGGTAAGTGAAGAACAGTTTGGTGGAGAGTAATTCACCCTGTGCCAGGATATCTTTATTCAATGCCTCGTTGAAAGAGATCTTGAGAATGATATTCAGGAATTCGAAGTGTTCATCCACGATAGCCTTGGCAGCAGCACGGCCGGCGTCGGTCTTGACGAGTTCTTCGCAGAAAGAGCGGTAATGTGCTTCCAGCTTATCGATGAGCTGTTTAGCTTCGTCCTTCTTTCCTTCTGACAGAGACTGACCGATTTCCACGAGGGCGTTAGTTGTACCTGACAGTGCAGACAGCACCACAATTTTCTGGCCGCCTTCCGCGGTTACCAGACGGGCTATCGAATGCATGCGCTCTGGTTTTCCCACGGAGGTTCCACCAAATTTTAACACTTTCATCTGAATAATAATTGTATATGATTGATGAGGATTATTTTAAAAATTCAATTTAAACCTGGCTGCGACCTCTTTCAGATCTTTCACCACCGGCGCCAGCACAGGAATTCCGTTTTCCAAACGGTGTTGTTGCATTTCACGTTCCGGATCGCCGGGGATAAGTACTTCTTTCCCTTCCACGGGAGTGGCGGAGCGGAATCTGCCGATCCATGTATCCATGTGGGCTTTGAATTCATCGGCCGGGCGGAAGGCGTCTACACGCATTGCGCCGAAGAAATGGCCGAGTCCTTCTCCAACCGGGTCTGGCGCCAGCGGCAGGAAGCTCACGAATGGAGGCGCCCAGGGACCATAGTTGGCTCCTGAAAGCACGGCCGAAAATATATCAACAATTGCTCCCAAACAATACCCTTTATGACTTCCGTGGTCACGGTCGCCCCCGAGCGGCAATAATGCGCCGCCGCTTTTGAGCTCGTGCGGGTTGGTGCTGGGGCGTCCATCTTTATCCTGGATCCAGCCGTATGGCGCTTCTTCATTCTTACGCTGCAGGATTTCCAGCTTACCGTTGGCGGCAGTGGTGGTGGCAAAATCGGCCACAAAAGGCGGCTGTTCTTTAGCCGGGATGGCTACTGCAATGGGGTTGGTACCCAGCATACGCTCTTTTGAAAAAGTGGGCGCTACCAGCGGACTGGCGTTGGTCATAGCCATACCGATCATATCCCGGTCCAGCGCTTTCATGGCATGGTAACCGGCGATACCAAAGTGATTGGAATTTTTCACGCTTACCCACCCGGTGCCGGCATTCGCTGCTTTATCGATCGCTACCTGCATCGCGTAAGGCGCTACTACGAGGCCCAGCCCTGCATCGCCGTCCACAACGGCCGTGCTCGGGGTTTCGTGAACGATGCGGATATTGGGTTTGGCGTTGATACGGCCAGCTTCCCAGAGGCGTACATATCCTGATAACCGGGCCACTCCGTGGGAATCGATGCCTCTCAGGTCAGCAGCTACCAGCACTTCGCTGGCCAGCGCCGCATGTTCCAGGGAGCATCCCATGTGGATAAAAACTTCATGCGTAAATTCCCGCAGGTGGTGGTATGAAAAAATTTCTTCCATGAGAAAAATCTGAAATACTTCTAAAAACGATTAAGCCTGAGCGGTAGGACCTCCGAAATTCATCGGGAGGGAAACGGGTTCCTGATCCTGGATGGTACCATGAACGGATTCGTATTTCTTAATGTTTTCCACCATTGCCTTCATGAAACGCTTGGCATGCTGTGGGGTGAGTATTATGCGGGATTTGACTTTTGCTTTAGGCAGACCAGGCATCACATTAACAAAATCTACCACGAATTCGGCGTTGGAATGCGTTATGATAGCGAGATTAGCGTATTGACCTTCTGCCATTTCTTCACTCAGTTCGATGTTGAGCTGATGTTGTTCTTCCTGCTGATTTTCCATGTATTTACTGTTTAGCGGTACAAAAATAAAAAAAGAGGGCTCAAATGGCCCTCTTTTTTTATCAGCGCTGGAATTATCTGATTATTGATCCCACCATACTTTGGAGTTGATGGTGAGTCCGCCCGGAACATTTTCGGAGTTATAAGAGATTTCAGACTGTGGATAAGGCAGCCTGCGCGGGATTTCCTTACCGCTAACTTTGGATGTAAGGGCCGGGATGCCGGTACGGCGCCAGTCGGTGAACGCTTCCGGCTGCAGGTACATGGCAATGTATTTCTGCGTCAGCACCAGGTTCAGCTTATCCGAAGCCGCGTCGAAGCTGCCAGCAGTGGTCAGGTAGTTACCAATAGCCGCGCCCACTTTGGCGAAGGAGGCTTTCACTGCATTTTCGTAGTGCAGTTTTGCATTGACATTATCTCCTGCCCTTAGGTAGGCTTCCGCCAGGATGAACTCCACTTCATAGCTGGTGATCATCAGCACGGCGGAATTAGGAGAATCATAGAAGCCGCCCAGGTATTTGGCCAGGCGGGCATCGCCGGCAGCCGTCATGAGATTGGTCAGGTAGGTATTTGTGTACTCGGCGTACCCTTCGCGCTGGGTGTTAAACTGGTACAGCGGGTTAGCCCTTGATTCATCATCCAGGAAGTACACGGAAGCGTCGTAGGCTGATTCTGTGATGAGGCCACCCGCGGCGCCTGCGGCAGCAATCACTTTTGCAGCGGTGCCGGCAGGGTCTTTCTTGGTCTGGTGAATGAGCAAACGAAGGCGCAGGGAGTTGGCAAACCGGATCCATTTGGAGGCAGCGCCGCCATAGACTACGTCATAAGTACCGGGATTTACACCGGGTACAGGATTATTCAGGTCAGCGATAGCGGTGGTAATCAAGCCATCGATGGTTTTGTAGAGGTCTTCCTGTTTATCGTATTTGGACTTGTACTGTCCTTCCAGGCCCTTGAAGGCATCGGAGTAAGGCAGGTCGCCCCACACGTCCGTCATGGTGAGCATGGTATAAGCTGTCATCAGCCGGGTGATACCTCCCAGGAGGTAGTATTTCTTTGCGTCCGCAGTATGCAGGAGTTCCTGGTAGTTGATCAGCGTACCCTGATAGAGGCTGCTCCATGGGTTGTTGAAGTTATCCGCTACCAGCTGGTATTTTTCGTAGTTACCAAACTGCCTGTCCGCGCCGGTTACCTGTGCGGTAAGGATGCCCGTAACCAGGGAGAAGTCCGCCCCGCCCAATGTGTACGCGCCCGTTATCTGCGCGCCGGCAAGTACCGGGCCGGGGGAAGCGATCAGCGGTCTGTCCGGATCAATGTTTACATCCAGGTATTTTTTACATCCTGTGCTAAAGAGGACTGCGGCGATGCCGAATGCGGCTATGATTTTATTTCTATATTTCATGATGTCAGGTTTTTAAATACCACCTATGGTTTGCTTTTACTAGAACTCAAATCTCAGGCTGAAGCCATAGGTTTTTGTACCCGGGTTATTGAAGTAGTCGAAACCTTGCGCTTCCTGTGTACCGAACAGGCTTGTTTCAGGGTCTACGCCTTTGTACTTGGTGTGCAGCCAGAGGTTACGACCGATAGCGGAAACAGTTACTGCCTGGAAGTAAGGTTTATTCTTAAATAATTTCTTTCCATCCAGCCGGTAAGAGAGGGACAATTCGCGCAAACGCACCCAGCTTGCATCTTCCACAAACGGTTCGTTTACGAGGAATCCGCTACCTACGCCGGTATAGTAGTATTCATCCAGTAAGCCGGGGATATCGTTCTTCTCTCCTTTGGTCACCAGTTCGCCGGTATTGGCATCGATGTGGCCTTTCACACCGTCAAATACTTTGGTGGTGTACCTGTCGAGCGTGTTGGCGCTTACGCCGAAGTTGGTCATAGCGCCCCAGGTACCGTTCCACATGCTGAATTTCTGGCGGGTTTCGAAGAGCAGGTAGAGGGAAATACCTTTATAGGTGAAAGTATTGCCGAAGGATCCAATCCATTTAGGGTTGATATCTCCCAGGTATTGCAGGGCATCCTGCAGGATTGGCAAGCCTTTATCCGGGCTGCCGTCTTCATCATTGATCACGAGGCGGCCCTGCGCATCTTTCAGGTAGCCGGTACCGTAGAGCGTACCGTATTGTTTACCTACGAGTACGGAAGTGGAAATACCGGTAAATCCGTTAAAGTCGATCCTGTCCAGACCATCTGCCAGTTTCACCACATTGTTCCTGTTCTGTGAATAGTTGAAGGTCATGTTCCAGTTAAAGTCTTTGGTTCTAACCGGCGTAACACCGAGGGTTACTTCATGACCGGTGTTGGTCATGGTAGCGGAGTTCAGCCAGATGCTGCCGTAACCGCTGGAGTTGGCCACTGTTACCTGGTTGAGCAGGTCTTTACTGGTTCCTTTGTAGAAAGTATAGTCGAGTGTGATGCGATCGCCGAAGAAGCGGAGGTCAGCACCCAGCTCTACCTGGCTTGTTTTTTCCGCTTTCAGTTTGTCATTACCGATAACGCTTCCTTTGGAGTAGCCTACGAGGCCGTTATACGGGAAGGTGATACCATTGGTCCAACCGTCGCCGGGGGCAGTCTGACCATAATAGGTAGTGGTGAAATATGGGCTCAGGGCTCTACCCACCATGGAATACGCTGCCCGGATCTTACCATAGTTCAGCACTTTGGAATTCATTTTCAATGCATCCGTAAATACGAAACCTACGTTGGCAGAGGGGAAGAAGTACCATTGGTTTTCTACCGGCAGGGTACTGCTGGATTCATAACGGCCGGTTGCTTCCACAAACAGGTAGTTATCGTAGCTGAAGTTGGCCTGGCCGTAGAATGCCACACGGCGCTGGCGGGAGTTGGAAATACCCAGGCTATTGCTGAGCGTATTGGTAATACCCTGGAAATCGTTGGATACAAAAGCATCCCCCTGGGTATGGATGTATTTATACGTATAGTCGTACACGTTATGCCCCAGCATTACGCCATAAGTCACTTTCTTCGCGGTTTTCTGCAAGGTGGCGAAGAGGTCGTTGTTGATGGTATAGCTGGTCATCTGATCCTCGAAATACTGTCCGGATACAGCGGTAGCGGAGTATTTGGAATAGATCTGTTTACGGTTATCAGTGGAGTAGTCCGCGCCGGCACGTTCGGTAATGGTTAACCAGTCGAACGGTTTGTAGTTCATGGTCACGTTGCCGTAGAAGCGTTGCACATTACCGGTGTAAGGGTTCATGTTAACCGTCCAGTAGGGGTTATCGTAACCGCCGGTACCGCGGTAGCTGCGCTGTCTGCCGGAGTTATCGCCCAGCAGGTATGTAGCGGGGTCGTCGAATTTCAGACCGCCATTGGAGTTATCAAACGTAGGCGTGGTCCGGAGTAAGCCGAGCATGATACCGCTGGTATTGGAACCTTGCTGCGGGCGGTTACCTCCTGAATTGGCGTAGTTCATGGAGGTGACCATGTTGAATTTCTCGTTGAATTTATAGTCTGTAGAGAAGTTAACGGTAGTTTTTTTGAAGTTGGAGTTAGGGATAATACCTCCCTGGTTCAGGTGCGAAACAGAAACGCGGTATCCTAAGCTGGGATTGCCTCCGCTAACGCTGAGGTTATGTTGTAATCCTTTACCCACCACGAAGAAATCGTATGGATCATAGGCTATTGCTTTTTTACCGCCGGGGTTAGCGCTTTTGCCTACGAGGCGGCCGTTTTTGTCCCAGAGGTAGTTGGTGTTGCCGTCGAATACCATGGTATCAATAGCCGGACCGAAGGAGTAGGACCTGAAACCGCTTGGATCATCCGGCCCCATGTAGGTACCTTCCAATCCCTGTGCGAATTTATTCTGACGATCGGGGAGTTTGTTTACTTTATCAAAGTTGCCTGTGATGCCATAGGCTACGTTGAAAGTTTTACCGTCAGCGGTGCGTTTTCCTTTTTTGGTGGTGATTACCACTACCCCGTTGGAGGCGCGGCTACCGTAGATTGCGGCAGCGGCAGGGCCTTTCAGCATGGTAATGGATTCGATATCGTCGTTGTTCATATCCACCAGGCGGTTGGACTGGGTAACCCCTGCGGTACCGCCGGCATCGCTGCCGGTATTTACTTCGCTGTTGTCCATTGGGATACCATCTACAACAAACAATGGCTGGTTATCCCCGAGGGTAGTAGGGCCACGCATGGTAACGCGTACCGCTGCGCCGGGCGTACCGGAAGCGCTGATCACGGAGGCGCCGGCTACTTTACCGGACAATGCGCTGAGCGGGTTGGAAGGCGCCGTTCTTGTCAGGTCTTCCGCTTTGATGTCCTGTGCGGCGAAGCCGAGTTTTCTTTTGTTTTCTTTTGTACCCAATGCCGTTACTACCACTTCGCTGAGTGATTTATCATCCTGGGTGAGTGTGATGTTAAGGGTAGAGGAAGTACCCACCGGAATTTCCCGGGTATGGTAACCGAGGCTCCGTACCACCAGCACTGCGCCTTCAGGCACCTGCAGGTTAAAGCGTCCTTTCCCGTCGGTTACGGTACCGTTGGTCGTACCTTTGATTTGAATGGTTACCATCGGAATTGGATTATCATCCGTACTTCTTACGGAGCCCGAGAGCTGCCGCGTCTGGGCATGTAGCATGCTGACTACTGCCATAAGCATGGCAAAAAAGAGTAGCATCTTTTTCATAGATGATTCAGATTTTGGTTGAAACGTTAAACGATAAAAATTTTATGGGATGGAATTCCACAAGCAATAAAAAACCTCTCCCCTGCCGCTATGAGTCATAGCTAGCCTATAATGACATAGGAAAACATCTAAACAAGTTTTAAATAAATACATGTAATCATAGCTCACGCTATGGTATAAACAAAAACCCTTCTCTTTAACAACATTTATTACAATCCAGAGCAAAACTCTCAGGCAACAAATAACAGCAAATCCAATCTGGCACTGGTTGCGCGCAAATTATGGTAACAGTTTTATTCCACCAATTTATCAGGCGTTTTAACGTATTGCGACATGGGCATAACGCTATTTTGATTTAGATTTTGGTTGATGCATTGAGTTAGCACAAGGTAGAAAAAATTTGTAAAACAAAAACAAATTTCCTTAACATTATTTTAACGCGGACAACTACACGCAATTATCACATTGGATTTCAATACCTAAGCGCAGGGTACTATTATGTTTTGGCGATTTCAACTTTACCAGCCGGTCAGAAGTTCAGGATGGTTTGTAGTTGTATGGCGGATTTCCTGTTCCCGTCAATCTTATCCAACCCGCTCCCGATGCTTGTTACAGCGGGATAATACATTTGGCTGCATTTTGCCCATACGGTCCAGTTTTTCCTGATTTTGTATTTCAGGTTAATATAATACTGCCAGCCTTTTCCGTAATACTGGCCCACGCTGTTGTCGTACAACACGCTGCTTTCATAAGCGTATAACCGGGACTGATAGCTGTCCGTATAAAACCAGGTACAGCGGCCGCCGGCCTGCAAGGGCAGCTTCCGGCAACGGTAAGTCAGGTCGAAGTAAGTTAGGAAACCTTGCTGCGATGCTGATTCAGTGGTAGTAACGCGACTGTATTCCACCCGTGCAGCGGTAGAAAATTGTTTACTCCACGCCTGCTCCGCCTGGCACCGGATGCTTTTGGAAGCCTCCCGGTCAGGATATTTTGCAGCGAGCTTCATCCTTAACTGGTACTGCGAAGTCTTACGGGGCGTGAAGTTTAGCTGGGAGAAAAATTCCGTTCCCCCGGAAGGGTAATCCACTCCATACTTCAGCCAGGGGAATTTAAAGAAGTCCGCATAACCATCCAGCGACCATTGGCGGGATAGCTTTATGCTGCATCCCATATAAAACCCGCTCTCGTTCATGGTTTTGTAACTATCACCAAAGCCTTTGCTGTAGAGGCTTTGATACTGTTTACTGTAGTTCCTGTAAACCATGGCGATATCCGCATAGTTACCTGCGCTCATCAGTAAGCCCTGCAGGAGGGCGATGTTACCTGATTTATCCGCCGCTACTTCTCCGAAGAGGTGCATATTCCGGAAGCTGCCGGCGTAATCGGCGCTTATGTTCAGCAGCTGGTTCCCCCGGAAGTCAAACTGGTTATAAGGTTTAATTTCTTTTTTTATGGGGGGAGAAAAATTATGGCTGATGAGGTTTAGCGCCGCCTGCCACGCCCCATTCCAGCGACACGATATGCCATTGCTATATTGCGTCAGCTGTGCTTTCTTTTCGATTTCACCCGCTGTGCGGTGATAGCCGCTGGAAGCTACGGCCGTGGCTATACGTTCGTCCTCGATGGTATCCGTTACAGCCAGTGTACCGTCCAGCTTGCGCAGGGAGGTGAAGGCTGTGATGTCCAGCCGGGCGATGCGCGCGGTGACCGCTGCTCCCCGGAAAAAATAATATTCCCCTGCGGAGGTATATGGCCGCAGCACGGGCCCTTCCCGCTTTACCTGCAATACTGCGCCGCCCTTGCCGGCAGCCTGGCTATGCCACTGCAGGAGCCCCTGACCGAGGTTCACGGCATAGTCGCCCAGGGCCAGGTACCTGATGGCTTTGTAATTGGAGAGGAACAGGTGCGCACTGTAAAAGTCAAACCCTGCCTGTTGCCCGCCTTTGAAAAAACCTTCCCCGGCATCTTTTTCCATGCTGACGCCATAACTCAGGCGCTGGGAAAAATTATAACGGTAACGGATAAACATTTTTCCAGGGCTGCCGCTGTAAGAAGGTGGCAGGGTATCTTTGGGGGCATAACCTTTTGGCAGTTCCAGCTGCCTGCCGTAGCGCAGCAGTATGGACTGTTCTCCTTTGCGGAATAGCTCCCCGGGGGTATAATGCGCCTGCAGGTCATCTCCTACTTTTACATACGGCAGCAGTTTTTTGATCAGTGCCGGATCGAAGCCGGGTACGGCTTGCAGCTCATAGATGCTCACGAGGTCCCCTAACAGCTTTTTGTATTGCTGCAGGTTTTGGAGCTGTAGCGGGGACAGTACGCCCAATGAGGACAGGTCCTGCAGGTCCGCGGCGTTGAGGGACAGCCGGTGCTTTTGGCGGTATGCGAGCTGTTGCCATTGCTCATCATCTTCGCTGGCGCTGGTCGTGGCAGCCGTTTCATTTTCCAGCAGCTGCTGCAGTTCGGCGGGAAGTTGCAGCTCGGCAGGAAGTTGCTGCTCGGCAGGAAGTTGCTGCTCAACGGGAAATTGCTGTTCAGCGGGAAGGTGTTGCTCAGCAGGAAGCTTTCGTTTAGGCGGAAGCTGCTGGCCACCGGGAAGCTGCTGGTCACCAGGAAGCCTTCGTTTAGCCGGAATCTCCTGCTCAACGGGAGACTGTCTTTCACCCGGTGTTTTGCGCTCCTGGCCATTCGCCTGGCATATTACTGCGAGATACAGCAGTAAACAGGCGAAGGCTTTAACGGTATGATGCCGTGATTTGATGAAAGCCTGGAACCCTTGCGCCACCTGCTTTTTACATCGGGTTAAAATTGCCCGGATCTCCAAATCAGCAGCCATACTATTGCTTTTGCCATACTACGGTAACAGATGGCGTGAGGCCGAGCTGCTGGTGTAATGCCGTCCCTATATCGATCCGCAATTGCCGGATTGTGATCATCACCAGCGTTTGCAGGTAAGCCGGCAGACCAGTGACGGCCAGTTGCAGCGCCAATGCAGGCGCCAGCCGGCTGAGTGCCTGTACAGTGCCGTAATAATCTTTATGGATCGTGTTAGTTCCTTCCACGCTAATTAGAAAATCAGGAGAGGGCTGCCAGCCAATACCGGCAAAGTATTGGGTATAATCGCTCCGGATTACCTGCATGGCGCTGGTCCACCGCTTACCCATCTTCCAGCGGAAGCCGGCGCCTGCCACTACCTGCCCGCTGCTGCCATACTGCACTACCGCTTTGCTGCGGTAACCAAACTGCACGCCCGCCTGCACGGGTTTCCCCAGGCGGATACCCGCGCCGCCACTCAACTCCTGTTCCTTCCAGTACTGGTTTCCAAACTGCATCACCTGCATACCGATGCCCATATTGCGGATGGGCAACATGGCTGCAACAGCGTTTAAGGGAACGCTTCTCATACCAAAAGGCCATGTGGAATAAGCCGATAACGCAGCCGTAGCCGTGGCCAGTAACGAGGGGCTTGCCAGCGCCGAAAATGGATCTTTATCCCCCTCCCCAAAAACCGCCCCATGCCAGTACCGGACCGGGGGAGGAAGCTGCATGGCATCAGCAGAAAAACTAAACAGGAACAGGAAAAGCATGCCTGTGCGCGGGCATAATCGCAACGGGTTAAACATAACAACCTGGTTAAACAAACAATAATTTATAACACGAAAATAGCGTTCAAAAACAGGTAAAACCTTTAGCGAATGTTAACAGGAAAAATTTTTTTTGAAGGAGGAAAAAGTGCAGAAAGTTTTGATACCGGGGTGATGGAGCAATGCGATAGGGTTAGGAAATAAAGGGCGCTCCAACAACAGCATACGGCGGCAAACGGCAAAAAAAGGTTCCGCCTTCGCGGAACCCCATATCTCTAAAACAATCCATACAGCTGGGAATCAATCTTCGAAATAATCTCTCCCAGATCTTCCTCGCTGTCCGGGAATTTGTTCTTATCAATATCAATCACCAGCAACGGACCTTCCTTATACTTCTCGATCCAGTTATTGTAATATTCGTTCAGGCGTTTCAGGTAGTCCAGGCGGATGTTTTCCTCATACTCCCTGCCGCGCTTCTGAATCTGCGCTACCAGCGTAGGTACGGAAGCCTGCAGGTAGATCAGTAAATCCGGCGGTTTCACCATGGATTTCAGGGTTTCAAAGAAATTGAAATAGTTATCGAAATCGCGTTTGGTCATCAGCCCCATTTCGTAAAGGTTAGGCGCAAAGATGTGCGCATCCTCGTAAATGGTGCGGTCCTGTATAACGGTTTGGTTGCCATTCTGAATTTCCAGCAGCTGTTTCAAACGTCCGTTCAGGAAGTAAATCTGCAGGTTGAAGGACCAGCGGGGCATATCCTCGTAGAAATCATTCAGGTAAGGATTGTGCTCCACATCTTCGTACTGCGGGTGCCATTTATAATGTTTGCAAAGCATTTCGGTGAGCGTGGTTTTGCCGGCGCCGATGTTGCCTGCTATTGCTATATGCTTGATTTTAGTCTGTTTTGCCATGCGTATGTGGATATGGTCTAAAAAAGTATTGAAAATAAGGAATCAATAATATTTTAAACCGATTAATTTCTTCGCTGCTTCCAGGGTGGCGCTGGCGTTAGCCCGGGCCTTTTCGGCGCCCTGCTTCATGATTTTGTGCATATAGTCGGTATCACGCTGCAGTTCTTTCGCTTTTTCGCGGATAGGCGTAATGAATTTCACCATGTCCTCGCCGAGTTGCTTTTTCATATCACCGAAGCGGATGGTTTGGTTATCCCATGCCGCTTTGTAAAACGCTACCACATCCGGAGCGGAAACCAATTCCATCAGCGTAACCAGGTTAGCCACGGATTCAGGCATAGGCGCGCCCGGCTCGCCGGTACCGCTGTCTGTCTTCGCCTTCTTCAGTTTCTGTATGATCTTTTCATCCTCATCGGCCAGGTAGATGGTTGCCATCTCGTTTTCGCTCTTACTCATTTTACCGTTACCATCCAGGCTGGCAATGCGTACCAGGTTATCCCCATAGTTAAACGCTACCGGCTCCGGGAACAGGTCCCCGTAGCGGTGGTTGAAGCGCTGTGCGAAATTCCTCGCCATTTCCAGGTGCTGCCCCTGGTCCTTACCCACCGGTACCTTTACGGCACGCTGGATCAGGATATCCACCGCCATCAGCACTGGATAAGTTAATAACCCGGCATTTACGTTCTGCGGCTGTAAGCGCACCTTATCCTTGAAGGTAGGCACCTTTTCCAGCTCGCCCACGTAAGCCAGCATATTCATCAATAAGTAAAGTTCAGAGATTTCGGGAACATCGCTTTGCACATATACGACCGCCTTTTCAGGGTCCAGGCCGGAGGCAATGTTCTCTGCCAGCACGCGCATGACGTTTCCCGGCAGATCTTTTGGATCAGGATGGGTGGTCAGTGAATGCCAGTCCGCCACGAAAATGTAGCAGTTAAAGTCTTCCTGCATCCGAATAAAATTACGGATGGCGCCAAAATAATTTCCTAAGTGTAAATAACCGGTGGGGCGTATGCCGCTTACCACTATTTCTTTTTCTGTTGCCATAACAGGGCGCAATTTAAAATATCTGGCCGTTTATCCCTAATTTTGGAATACTATCAATTTACCAATTATAATTCATTACCTTTTCGTTTAATTTGTTTTATGGAAGTCAACGATACACTGGTACAGCAATTGGCAGACCTCTCCCGCCTGGAATTCAGCGCAGAAGAAAAGAAAGAATTTACCGGTGACCTGCAGCGGATGATCACTTTCGTAGAAAAACTCAATGAGCTGGATACCAGCAATGTAAAACCATTGCTCCATCTTACGGAAGATTATAATGTGTTTAGGGAAGATGTGGTGAAAAACTCCATCTCCAGGGAAGAAGCCCTGAAAAACGCGCCCGAAGCCACTGACGAATATTTCAAAGTGCCCAAAATCATCAAGAAATAACCTTACATGCAAAAGTCCGTCATTCACCTGGAAGAGATCCGAAAAAGCTATTACCTCGGTAAAAACGAATTACCCGTACTCAAAGGGGTTTCTCTTGACATATTCAAGAATGAATACGTAGCCCTCATGGGCCCTTCCGGCTCCGGAAAATCCACCCTCATGAATATCCTGGGCTGCCTGGATACCCCTACCAGCGGTACCTACGTACTCAGCGGACACGATGTAAGCAAGATGGACGATAACGACCTGGCCCGCGTACGCGGTAAAGAAATCGGCTTCGTATTCCAGCAGTTCAACCTTATGCCACGCCTCACCGCCGCCGAAAACGTAGCCATCCCCCTGATCTATGCCGGCATCGGGAAAAAAGAGCGCATGGAAAAAGCCATGGCCATGCTCGAAAAGGTGAAACTGGAAAACAGGGCGGATCACAAACCCAACGAATTGTCCGGTGGCCAGTGCCAACGCGTGGCCATCGCCCGCGCCCTGGTCAACGACCCTTCCCTCATCCTCGCCGATGAGCCCACCGGTAACCTGGATACCAAAACCTCCATCGAAATCATGGAGATATTCGGCACCATCCATTCCTCCGGCAATACGGTGGTACTGGTAACGCACGAGGAAGATATCGCGGACCATGCCCGCCGCATCATCCGCCTGCGCGACGGGGTCATCGAATCCGACCGCATCAACGAAAAATATATTGTCAACAGCTGATCCCCGTTATCAGCTTCCTCATACACCTTTATGATCCTTCCGGCCGCCTGCCGGAAGGATTTTTTGTTTTACTTTTAGTGTATGAAAATATATACCAAAACGGGCGACAAAGGTAAAACCTCCCTCATAGGCGGTACCAAAGTGCCTAAAAGCAATATACGCATCGATGCCTATGGCACCGTCGATGAACTGAACTCCTACATCGGCCTCGTCAACGACTATACGGCCGATCCGGATACCAAGAACCTGCTCCGGGAAATCCAGGACCGCCTCTTCACCATCGGCTCCGCCCTGGCCTGCGATCCCGACAAGGAAACCAAACTGAAGATACCCGACCTGCACGAAGCGGATATTACCCTGCTGGAAAAAGCGATCGACGGCATGAATGAGGAGTTGCCGCCTATGCGCTTCTTTGTGCTCCCGGGCGGGCACGTAGCCGTATCCACCTGCCACATCGCCCGCTGCGTATGCCGCCGCGCCGAACGCCTCTGCGTGGGCATGCAGGAACAGGAAATGTTTATTGAACCACTGGTATTGAAATATATTAACCGCCTCAGCGACTACCTGTTCGTACTCGCCCGCTGGACCGGCCACAAGCTCGGCGTAGAGGAAATTCCGTGGAAACCAAGAGTCAGCTAACTTTTATAAATTCGCCATATGTTTACAGGAATCATAGAAACACTGGGAGAAGTAATTGCCACCAGACAGGAAGGCGGAAACCTGGTCATTACCATTGCATCTGCCATCGCACCGGAACTGAAAATAGACCAAAGCGTATCGCATAACGGCGTTTGCCTTACCGTTACGGAGATTGACGGCAATACCTTCAACACCGTAGCCGTTGCGGAAACCTTACAGAAAACCAACCTCGGCCAGCTCACGCCCGGCCAGCAGGTGAACCTGGAAAGAGCCATGGTGTTCAACGGCCGTATTGACGGGCACCTGGTGCAAGGCCACGTAGATACCGTGGGTACCTGCATCTCCCGCCAGTCGCAGGACGGCAGCTGGCTGTTCCGCTTCCGCTACCCTGCCGGTTTTGCCGGCCTGATGGTAGAGAAAGGCTCCATCTGCCTCAACGGTATCAGTCTTACCGTATTCGATGTAACCACGGATGAATTTTCCGTAGCCATCATCCCATACACTTACGAGCATACCAATATCCAGTATATCAATGAAGGCGATACCATCAATCTCGAATTTGATATCCTGGGCAAATACGTAGCACGACAACTGGCAGTACGCCTCTAAATCCAGCCGCTTGAAAAAACTGCTGATCACGATATCCATCCTCTTTCCGTTGCTGGCAGCCGGCCAGCAGCGGAAACTGGTATCCGCCTACGCCGGGTACGATGTCAACGCCCTGCCGGAAATTTACAATTACACGCCCATCGGCATACGGCTTACTTTCAGCGACAGCACCACCCTGGAAACCACCGGCACCGCCAACGGGAAGCTGAAGTGGAATAAGCTGAACGTGCAATCCTCCAACGGCCAGGTTAACAACGGGGTACTTACTTTCAACCGCGCCCAGCTGCAAAAGGATCATTACCGCATCCGGCTCACCCTCAGCCTGCCGGGGGAAGCGCCCGTGCAAACGACTTTAGAGCTGCCCCACCTGGTGGGCATGCGCTTTAATCAATACGCCGATAGTCTGAAGAAAAATATAAGGTTCTATTTGAACGTGGAAGGGCAGTTCAGTAATGACCGCATCCTGCCGCTGGATACTAATTCCGTGCGGTTTAAGGCTTCTGCCGGCCAGCTGCTCGGGCAGGACCTGCTGCTCCCTGCCGGCGATACCACGCGGTTTATACAGGTGGAAGCATGGTATAAACTGGATCCTGAAAAATATTTGATTACGACGATTCCGGTGAAGCAATTACCGGATAAAAATTAGAGAAATAAAGAGGGGCAGTAGTAGCCTGCTGCAAAAAATTCAGTATATACTGATAACGTTCCAATCCAAGCCTACCATCCTGGCCTGGCGTAAAACCCCTAACAGCATCAAATCAACATCCTGGACTTCAACTCCAAATACTTATTCACCACGTTCACCGTTAACTGCTCCGGCGGCGTAAGTATGGACATAATCCCATATTTCCCCAGCTCTTTTGCAATCAGCTTTTTATCATACGCAAATTTTTGCGCAATCGTCTGTTTATAGATCCCCTCCATATCATAAGCTACTTCCTGCGTCACTTTCTTCAGCTCTGTATTTTCAAAAAACACCACCAGCAGCAGGTGATATTGCGCCAGCCGGCGCAGGTAAGGCAATTGGCGCTGCAGGCCTGACATGGATTCAAAATTAGTAAACAACACCAGCAGGCTGCGATGCGGCAGGCGGCTACGCAGCTGCACGCTCAGGGTTTCATAATCGCTTTCCTGCCACTGGGTTTCCTGCGCGTAGAGGGACTCCAGGATGCTGTTTAACTGCACCATTTTACTGCTGGCAGGCAGCATCTCCATCTTTTTTTCCGTGAAGGTTATGAGGCCGGCTTTATCGCCTTTACTGAGGGCAATGTTGCTGAACACCAGCGTGGCATTGATCGCGTAATCCAGTAACGATAAGCCTTCGAACGGCATGCGCATATTTCTCCCTTTATCAATCACACAATAAATCTGCTGGCTTTTTTCCTCCACGAAGCTGTTTACCATCAGGTTTCCCGTACGGGCAGTGGCTTTCCAGTTGAGGCGCCGTACGTCATCTCCTTTCGTATAGGGTTTGATGTGATCAAACTCCACGCTCTGCCCAAGGATGCGCCGGCGGTGAATGCCCACATGATCCTGCTCCTGCAGAAAGCTCTTTAGTGTAAAATGCCGCAGCTGCTGAAAGCTGGGGTACACGCTTACCGTTGTTTCATTATCCATCACAAAGCGCCGGCTGACTAAACCGAGCGCTGTACTCACAAAGACGTTCGTATAGCCGAAGACGTAGTTTCCCCTTTCTACCGGGCGCAGTTGATAAACAAACGTATGATCGGCGCCAGGCGCAATTTGCGTTTCCAAACTAAAATTCCTCCATTGGAATTGCGCCGGCACTTCTTCCAGTATCGTAATCCTGGCCGGGAATCCATAGCCGTTATGCACATGGAGTTGCACTTCATTTTCGTCCCCGTTGCTGAAACGGTTGGCCATCGCGCGTTCTACCGTAATGATATGGGAAGGCCTTGTCATCAGCAGGAAAATATCCGCCAGGGTGAGCGCTACCGCGATAAAAAACAGCAGCACGACAATGGAAAATAACACCGGCACAAAAAACGCTACCAAAAACAATAAGACTACCGCTCCCATCATCAGGAAGAACCTGTTGTGGAAGAAGAGACTTTTCAGGATGTTATCTTTTCTGGCGCCTGGCATATGGATACGATTATCTTGGAACTTCAACTGTTTTAACTATCTGTGCGATGACGTCATCGGTGGTGATACCTTCCATTTCGCGCTCCGGCGTAAGGATGATGCGGTGGCGCAGTACGTGCGTTACCATTGACACCACATCTTCCGGAATGACGAAATCCCGGTTGTTCATCGCCGCCTGGGCTTTTGCGCAGTTCATAACGGCAATGGATGCACGCGGCGAGGCGCCCAGGTACAGGGATGAATGCTGGCGGGTGGCATGTACAATAGCCGCGATGAAATGCAGCAGCTTTTCATCCATCCGCACCTGCTTAACCAGCTGCTGGAATTCAATCAGCTGGGTGGCGGTCAGCACCTTATTTACCACTGAAACGATGGCTTCCGGCGAAGGCAGCTGATTCATGGCTTCGAGGATGGCTATCTCTTCTTCCAGCTCCGGATACTTTACCTGTATCTTGAACAGGAACCTGTCCAGCTGGGCTTCCGGCAGGCGGTAGGTACCTTCCTGCTCAATCGGGTTTTGCGTGGCGATGACCATAAACGGCTTGTCCAGCTGATAGGTGTGCCCATCGTTGGTGATCTGCCGTTCTTCCATCACCTCAAACAGCGCCGACTGCGTTTTGGCGGGCGCCCTGTTGATTTCATCGATCAGTACGAGGTTACTGAAAACAGGTCCTTTTTTATATTCGAATTCACGGGTTTGGGGATTGAACACGGAGGTGCCCAAAACGTCCGCCGGCATGAGGTCGGGCGTAAACTGAATACGGGAAAAGTCAGCGTCGATGCTTTGCGCCAGCAGTTTAGCCGTAAGGGTTTTAGCTACGCCGGGCACGCCTTCGATCAGCACGTGGCCTTGCGCCAGCAGCGCGGTGATGAGCAGGTCCACCATTTCGGACTGGCCCACAATTACTTTTCCGATCTGTTCCCGCACTGCTTCTACTCCCTGCTGGAGCGCCGAAAAATCAGTACGTGGCTGAAATGTATTTGTATCCATTTCTTATCTGGTATTTATATAAAAGAGTTGAATGTTTCGATAAAGGTCCCGCACAAATTCGCTGTCGATATAGCCGTTGGACTGCACTTCATGCAGGAGCCGTACCATACGCGCCACCTGTGCCGGGTCCGCGCCGGATTTATGCGCCAGCAATTCCGCAAACGCTGCATCCAGCTGGTTGGTATTGATATAATAACGGCTACGGATATACTCTAATACATGCAGCATCATTTTATGCGCGATGTTGGCATGATCCTGCTGCTGGTAATACAGCTCCCCGATGGCGTCCACAAACTCCAGCGAAGCGTTGGCCACCTGGGGTTTGACAGGGATGATCCGCTGCCGGCGTTTGCTTTCAAACAATACATACAGCAGCATCAGCGACAGCGACAACCAAAGGGCCCAGCGGATAGCCGGATAGCGCAGCAGTACCTGCCACTCAGAGAATTCATCGTTACGGGATGATTTCTGCGTGTTATAAAAGTCGTCCCAGTAAATATTGGCGGCTATCGGGTCGAGATAACTCATTTGCAGCTCGAAGGCCTCGATATTATTGTTATGGAGAATAAAATAGTTGCTGAAGGTATAAGGATTCAGCAACACAAAAATACGGCCCTGGCCATAGCGGATCCGCACAAAGTTCGGATGATCATGCATCGTGTATCCTATCACCCGGGTGATACTGGTATCCGCCCTGGTAAAATAGCGTTCTATCATCGGGCCGGCATAGCGGTAGGAAGCGTTGATATCATTCAGCGTGTCGAGATAGGTTTGGGAGCCGCGCTTGAGCAGTCCGCCGTCTTCCGGCAGCTTCGTCACCAGGCCTAAACGCTGGTTGAGCAAGGGGTCCATTTTATTAACGGCGATAAACAATTCGTTGCCCCCGTTCACATAAGCGAGTAAGCTGTTCACATCGTTTTCCGTAAGGAATAGTTCGTTGGCAACGATGATATAAACGTTGCCGTTTTTATGCAGTTCCGTTTCCTTTTTGTAGGTATTGGAAAAAGGCTTGGTTACAACAAGCAATGGTTTGTTGGCAAACAGCGACGGGAGCAGTTTTGCGGCCGCGTAGGCGCCGCCCGCCTTTTTATCCTTGCTGGAAAAACCCGGGTCTGACATATCCGTGCTGCGCTCCGCTTCCCTGCCGGAGTGCATGCTGCCGGCTATCAGCAATACCAGCAGTATAGCCACTACAATTCCTGCTATGTAATATACTTTCTTACTCACTGCTGCTTACTGATTTGTTGTTTGAATTCATGGAACTGCTGCTGTATCCGCTCGAAATCTGTTGCGGCGATATTGAATCCGCCGTACCAGGTGTATTCATAGTCCATCGTCAGAACGGAAAAAGGTTTGTACAGGGGCGTATTCCGGAGGGTGCGCAGGTAATCCTTATTCGTTTTTTCTTTGGATGGTTTTATCAGGCCCGTTTCCGCCAGGAGGAACAGGGTGAAGAGGTACCACCAGCGGATGGCTTCGCGGATATTCCCGGCAGCCACGGCCGCGTCGATTTTTTGCTGGTATTCGGCAGCCGAGTGTACCTCCGTTTCCTCCGGCGTTACCACCGCTCCTACCAGGGCTGGTTTACGGAAGAAGCTGAGGCCGTTCCTGCGCATGTACCGGTAAATGAGATATCCCAGCAGCAACAGTACGATGCCGATGATGACCCAGCGGAAGATGATGATGTGGGCGGTGATGTAGAGCAGGGTAGCGCCGATGATGAGCGTCCACCAGGATACGCTTTCCTGGTCCTTATTGTCCGTATAATGCAGTTGTTCATCTTCCCGGAGTTCCCTCAGTTTATCAGCGAAAACATTTCGCCTGTAAAATCCGGGAAATCCTTTAGGCTCGGTGAGGGATGAAAGTGACTCGGCAGCTTCCTCTTCCTCTCCATAGGCGGAATCCGCTGCGATGGCGGCATAGCCGGTATCTGTCACTGCTTCGTCATAGGCCGGCGTGTCTACCGCTGGCTGTTGCGCAGCAGCGGGCTGAAGGAACAACAGCATCCAACAAGCTGTCAGTACGAATATGGCGCTGAAATACTTTTTCATTTTACGATCACCTTTCCTGTTTCACTGATGGCATATCCTTTTTTATGCAGAGAGATGGGATACCAGATGAAATAAAATATAATGAAATACAACGAGGCG
The DNA here is from genome assembly GCA_001870995.2 of Chitinophaga sp. CB10. Lineage (GTDB taxonomy): Bacteria > Bacteroidota > Bacteroidia > Chitinophagales > Chitinophagaceae > Chitinophaga. Next base: position 129,075 of record MLAV02000017.1, on the reverse strand, counting down.
CCCAGTATCAGCAGGCTGATGACAACAGGCATCGTAGCATGCCTGGTGATAAAGGCTTCCAGGAAAGCAGCCACGATAAATACGGGCACTAATGCCACCATGATTTTCACCCCGTCTTTCGCTGCTTTTTTCAGGGAGTCGATCCGCTTGTAGGTGCCGGGGAAGAGGAGGCTGTTGCCCAGGATCAGGCCTGCGCAGCCTGCAATCACGATGCTGGATAATTCCAGCGTGCCATGGATCATCACTACCAGCACCGCTTTCCAGCCCAGGCCGTGGGATACGAACAGGTAGTGGAAAGCGCCGATCATCACCCCGTTTTTAAAGAGCATGTACAGCGTGCCGATGGAGCAGAATATGCCCATGACGAACACGGATATCGACACATAAATATTGTTGAACGCGATGCGCAGGAACATATACCATTCCCCGGAGCTGGCGTAAACGCCGAAGGGATCGCCGTTGGCGATATTCCTTTCCGTCATGTTGAGGTATTCATCTCCGAGTACGCCGCGCACAAATGTTTCGTCATGAGCGGAGGAAAACGAGCCTATCAGCACGAATACGGAAAAGAAACAGAAGGCATAGAGCAGGGTGCGGTGGTACTTCCGGAACAGCAGGGGCAGTTCATACACGAAGAACTGCCGGAACCTGCCTTGGTCGTCCTTTTTGTGCAGGTATATTTTCTGGTAGATGCCGGCGGCAATGGTGTTGAGATAGCGCGTTACCTTACTAAAGCTGTAAAAGGTTTTAGCATAGGCGAGGTCGTCCAGGGTGGAGATAAAACGGTCTGACATCTCATCCGGATTGTCGGTGGGTTCCTCCTGGTATTTTTTCCAGCGTGCTAAGTTCTTCTTGATAAATAGAGATTCTCTCATGCCTGAATAGTGCAACAATATATAAACAATTGTGTAGATTTGAGCATGACCGCGATCAAAATCCCTACATCGTTTAACATCGACCTTGAGTTTGAGGCTGCCGACCTGGGCCAGCGCTTTCTCGCGTGGCTGATAGACCTGGTGGTGCGGGGAGTGTACGTGTTGATTTTTGCGCTGCTCATTGGCTCCATGGCAAGAATATTTGAAGAGCCTACGGTGGCTGTCATCTTCTTTCTTGTTATCGTGTTGCCGGTGATAGCTTACCCGTTGCTGTTTGAAATGTTTATGAACGGGCAAACGCCGGGGAAGATGGCGATGAGTATTAAGGTGGTGGGCATGGTGGGCAATGTGCCAACTACCAGCCAGCACCTGGTGCGCTGGTTTTTCCGCATCATTGAGCAGCCTGTTTTCTTCTGGGCGATCATCCCGGTACTGAGCATATTGAGGTCGCCGTTGAATCAGCGCCTCGGCGATGTGGTGGCGGGCACGATCGTGATCAGCACCAGGGCCAGGGGCAGTATAGAGGAAACGATATTCAGAGATTTGTCGGCCGTGGATTACCAGCCGCAGTTCCCGGAGATCTTACGCTTATCTGACAGGGATATGAACAAGATAAAAGAGCTGCTGGACCGCAGCCTGACGGGTGACCGGCAGCTGGCTGCGCGGGTAGCCAACCGGGTGAAGGAGGTGTTGAAAATCAATACTGACCTGCCTGACACGGTTTTCCTGGAAACGGTACTCAACGATTACAATTATTACACAACCGTTGAAAAGTAGTACTGTAAAGGGTTCCAGCGATTGTTAAAAAAATTTAAGAAAAAATATTTTTAAGAAATATTGTACAAAATTTGGATTTACAACACATTGTATTACCTTTGCAACCGGCAAGTCTTATACGACCAGCTCCTGCTGAACTCCCCCAGGACAGGAATGTAGCAAGGGTAGGCGGTTGTAGCGGTGCGATATAAGTAACTTGCCTTTTTTCTTTTAAAGGTCATTAGGTCGCTGTCACTAGTCAGCTGGTTCATATCCCATCTCCCTTTCTAATGACAGTACTCCACAATTTGATACAAACCGTACAACTTTTAATTTACATAGTATGAAATTCTTTATTGATACAGCTAATCTGGCGCAAATACAGGAGGCTCACGATCTCGGCATACTGGATGGTGTAACCACTAACCCATCTCTGATGGCAAAAGAGGGAATTAAAGGTGAAGCTGCTATTCTGCAACATTACAAAAGCATCTGTGAGATTGTAGGTGATGGTGATGTAAGTGCGGAAGTTTTCTCAACAGATTTCGCATCCATTATCGAAGAGGGTAAGAAGCTGGCTGCAATTGACTCCAACATTGTAGTGAAGGTTCCAATGATCAAAGATGGTGTGAAGGCAATCAAATGGTTTACTGACAACAATATCAGGACCAACTGTACGCTGGTATTCTCTGCCGGCCAGGCTATCCTGGCTGCTAAAGCAGGTGCTACCTACGTGTCTCCTTTCATCGGTCGTATCGATGACAGCAGCTGGGACGGCGTTGAGCTGATCGCTCAGATCGCCCAGATTTACAGCATTCAGGGTTTCAAAACTGAAATTCTGGCTGCCTCAATCCGTAACGCGCTCCACATTGTGAAATGTGCGGAAGCAGGCGCAGATGTTTGCACCTGCCCGTTAGATTCAATCCTTGGCCTGCTGAAACATCCGTTAACGGATATCGGCCTGGCGAAGTTCTTGGAAGATGCCAAGAAAATGTAATCGCAATATTTTTTAGATGGTGTATCCCCGGTGCAGAGATGTACCGGGGATTTTTTTTGCGGGGAAAGGCAGTACATGCCTGCAGGAAGGATTGTTGCTAGTACGGGATTTTTTGCGGGCAACAGCAGTGCCTCACAAGCCCCCTCTTCAGACCTTTACCCTTAAAAAACTCAATAATCATTCCCCTGCCTCAAAATCCCCTCTCCACCCCGGGGAAAAACAAATCCCCCGCTTCGCTGTTGTATCTCAGTTAACGCACTGAAAACATACCCATTATGGCGAAATACATCCTAGCACTGGACCAGGGCACCACCTCCTCCCGCGCGATAGTTTTTGATAAACAAGGCGCTATCGTTGCCGTAGCGCAAAAAGAATTCAAACAGATATTCCCCCAGGCCGGATGGGTAGAACACGACCCCATGGAAATATGGACCACGCAGGCCGGCGTGGCCGGGGAAGTGCTGTTGCGGGCCAATACCAGCGGCGCGGAAATTGCCGCCATCGGCATTACCAACCAACGGGAAACCACCATCGTATGGGACCGGAAAACGGGCAAGCCTGTACATAACGCCATCGTCTGGCAGGACCGCCGCACGGCCGACCTCTGCAACCAGCTCAAAAAGGAAGGAAAAGAAGCCTTCATCAGGGATAAAACCGGGCTGATACTCGACGCCTACTTCTCCGCCACCAAGATAAAATGGATACTCGATAACGTGCCCGATGCCCGCGCCAAAGCGGAAAACGGGGAGCTGGCCTTCGGCACCGTGGATACCTGGATCATCTGGAATTACACGCGCGGCCAGTTACACATCACGGACCCCAGCAACGCCTCCCGTACCCTGCTGTTTAATATCCACGATATGCAATGGGACCAGGAGCTGCTGCAATTTTTCGACATCCCCGCCAGCATGATGCCGGAGGTAAGGGCATCCAGCGAGGTGTATGGCAATACTTCCCCTACCCTGACGCCTTTCAGCATTCCCATTGCCGGCATTGCGGGCGACCAGCAGGCCGCTTTGTTCGGCCAGCTATGCACGCAGCCCGGCATGATCAAAAACACTTATGGCACCGGGTGCTTTATGGTACTCAATACCGGCGATAAACCCATCCCTTCCAAAAACAACCTGCTCACCACCGTGGCCTGGAAGATCAACGGAAAAACGAGCTACGCCCTGGAAGGCAGCATCTTCATCGGCGGGGCCGTGGTGCAATGGCTACGGGATGGCCTCGGCATCATCCGCCACTCCGCCGATGTGGAAAAGCTGGCAGCCACGGTACACGATAGCGACGGCGTTTTTTTAGTGCCCGCTTTTGCCGGCCTGGGAGCGCCCTACTGGAACCAATACGCCCGCGGCACCATGGTAGGCCTCACCCGCGGCTCCACCGCCGCCCACATTGCCCGGGCGGCCCTGGAAAGCATTGCCTACCAAACCCGCGACGTGCTGACCGCCATGCAAGCCGATACCGGTATGGAAGTCAGCGAGCTGCGTGTAGACGGCGGCGCTACCAGCAATAACCTGCTCATGCAGTTCCAGGCGGATATCCTCAATGCCACCGTCGTGCGGCCCAATATCACGGAGACTACCGCCCTAGGCGCCGCTTACCTGGCCGGACTCGCCGTTGGATTCTGGGATAGTGTGGAAACATTAGCACAACAGTGGAAAATAAATGCCTCCTTCCGGCCCGCCATGGACGAAACGGTACGGCAACGGCTGTGCCATAGCTGGGAACGGGCCATACGGGCAGCTCAGGCATGGACGGAGTAAATCTTCTCCCTAAAAAATAAAAACCGGCGCAGCCGCCGGGCCGCAGGCCCAACTATTTTTTATTTTATTCCCAAAATCCATGACCTTTGTGTATAATTTACACATTTTTAACTTTCATATTTTTCTGAAAGTTTAGTAACTTTGATAATTATTAACGGATAGCATAGGATTTGCTAACAGTGATAATAGGGAAACAACGAATCAGACATATCTTTTAAACTGAAACTTATGAGTCAGCTCAACATTCCGGAAACGAACAATCCAAGGGTAGTAATAGTAGGGGGTGGTTTTGGAGGGATTAATCTTGCTAAACACCTGAAAAACCTGCCCGTTCAGGTAGTGTTGCTGGACAGGAACAACTATCACCTGTTTCAGCCACTGCTCTACCAGGTATCCACAGCGGGCCTGGAGCCGGATAGTATCGCCTTCCCGCTGCGGGGGATTTTCCGTAAACAGAAAAACCTGGAATTCCGCATGGCGGAAGTAACGGGCGTACGCCCACAGGACAACATACTGGAAACCGGTATTGGCGAACTGCGGTACGACTACCTCGTATTTGCCACCGGCAGCAATACCAACTTCTTCGGCAATAAAACCATCGAAGCCAACGCCATCGGTATGAAGTCCCTCATCGAAGCGGTACAGATTCGTAACTACGTGGTTAAACAGTTTGAAGAGAGCTTACTCCTCACTGATCCGGAAGAGATCAAACCTAAACTCAACTTCGTGATGGTAGGCGGCGGCCCTACCGGCGTGGAACTCGCCGGCGCCTTCGCTGAACTGCGTAAATATATTCTGCCTAAAGATTATCCTTCCATTCCGCAAAACCTCATGAACGTGTATTTGATCGAAGCAGGGCCGCGGCTCCTCGCCTCCTTCTCCGATCATACTTCCGAAAAAACCGTGAAAGCGCTGGAAGAATTAGGCGTGCGGGTGATGCTCTCCACCGGCGTAAAAGATTACGACGGCGCCGTGGTGACGCTCAGCACCGGCGAACAAATCAAAACCCAGTCCCTCCTGTGGTCCGCCGGCGTAAAAGGCGTACCGGTAGAAGGCATTGCGCCGGATGTGATCCTGCCTAACGGCCGCATACTCGTCAATGAATTCAACCAGGTGAAAGGCTTTACCAACATCTACGCCATCGGCGACATTGCCCAGATGACCAACGACTCCCGCTTCCCGAAAGGCTACCCCATGGTAGCGCAGGTAGCGATCCAACAGGGCGTGAACCTGGCTGCCAACCTCAAAAATGAATTGCAGCAAAAACCGCTGAAAGCATTTCACTATAAAGACCTCGGCAGTATGGCCACCATCGGTAGAAACCGCGCCGTGGCTGAATTTGCCGGCATCAAACTCAGCGGATTCCCCGCCTGGGTAGTGTGGATGATCGTCCACCTCATGAGCCTCCTCGGATTCCGTAACAAACTCGTGGTGTTCATCAACTGGTTCTACCGCTACTTCACCTTCGAACGCGGCACCCGCATCATCATCAAACGCGGCGCTGCCAACATTGTGAAACTCCGGCAGACAATTGTTTCGTAATTTGCTATACATAAAAAAAGGACAGCCTTCACAGCCGTCCTTTTTTTATGCCTGCATGGCAAACTTTTTATTTCCTGTTAAGAATTGAATTCAGGGTAATGGTAGATACCAGCTCGTCGTTCCTGGCGCCCAGCGCGCGGTAATACAGCAGGATGGTGTAGTTGTTCTCCGTTTCCCAGCTGTCGCCCTCCGTGAGCGAGGTATCAAATTTGCCGGTAGGATCCGCCTTATCCACCAGCCCGTAAATGTAATTGTAATAACCCTGCTTCAGCAGCAGGTTGCACTCATACGACCGCGTTTGCGGATTGTAGGTCATCCGGTTGAGTTCATTGCACTCGTAATTGGTCATCTCGCCAAAGAGGTACATGTCGTAATTCGCATACGGCTCCCGAGAGAGGAAAGAGAAATGCACCGTCGCATAATCCCCTTCAAAATTCGGATTGTAATCATCCAGCGTAGCCAGGTAATACCGGCCGTTAATATCTTTGATGAACTGGTAAATTTTATCCGCGCGTTCCGCATCCGGCACGGCGTAAACATCCGTGCTGTTCTTGTGATATTCCGTATGGCGCACCCGCTCGGTTTGCAGGCGGAAGCTCCGCAGGTCTATCCAGCGGAACTCCTTGCCACCAGGGAATACGCAGTCGATTTCAGCATTGTATTTAAACACATTCCCGTTGATGAAGGAAGGCCGGATACCGCTGATTGCGTTGTCCCACCGGGCATTCTGTAATATCACCACCTTGATCTGTTCAAAGGGGTTCACAATATTCAGCGCACCGGTGTTCAGTTCGAAATTCACTTTCTGGTGCGTGCGGAACAGCTTCGGGGAAATGGTTTGCTGTATGAAACCGGCAATCCCCGCTTTGTTTTCCACCACCATGAGCCGGCGCGTAAAAGCCAGCTGCGAGGTATCGCTATCCAGGTACACTTTCAGTATATAATTGCCGGAACGGGTAGGAAAACTGTTATCCGGCAGGATGGCGCTGTAGTGCGTATAACGCTGGAAGGCCACGCTGGACAGGCGGTAGTTCTGAATCCTCGTCGAAGAAAAGCCCCGCAGGTATTCCAGCTGGTTCACCTGGGCGGGCGTCCAGTCCGCATTACAAAGTACAAACGTGTAATAGTAATCTTTCACATCGTTATCCAGGTCATCAAAAGCCAGTTCCAGCTTTTCGCCGGAGTTTAGCGTAACCATGGGTAAACTCAGCGGATCGCCGGCCTGGTTCAGCTTTACCGACTTGATGTTGTTCATATAAACATGATCAGGAGTAACGGCGAGTTGCTGGGCTTTCAGTGCTACAGGTATCCATGCTGTAATCATAACAGCCACATAAACAAGTACTTTACGCATACTGGGTATTTGATCAATTCAAGTTACAACTATTTTGAGATTTACGTTTTGGGATTTTTTTGATTTTGTCCGGAGGGAGTTTACCTTTATTAGAAATAACAGCAGGACCATACATGCGTATTTCTCAATTCATTGCTAACAGGATAGCCTTCAACAAAAACAAATCCTTTTCCAAAGTCATCATCCGCATCGCCATGTGGGCCACCGCTATCAGCGTGGCGGTGATGATACTGGCTACAGGCTTTGTTAACGGCTTCCAGCAAGTGATACAGGAGAAAGTATTCAGTTTTTGGGGGCACATCCACATTAACCAGTACCAACCCAACGCCGGCCCGCTGACGCAGGAAAAACCCTTCACGGCCGATACGGCGCTGATAACGGGCATCCAACATCTCCCCCAGGTAAAAACGATCAGCTCCTACGCTACCAAATCAGCCATTATCAAATCGGATAAGGAAATTGCCGGCGTTATATTCAAAGGAGTGGATAAGGGGTACGACTGGCCTGCGATCAGGGAATACCTCGTAGAAGGCGATATCCCCGCTTTTACCGACTCCGCCTATGCGCAGGGCATCCTCATTTCCGCCTCGCTGGCCAGGGACCTGGAGTTAAAGCTTCACGATAAAGTTATTTTGTATTTCATACAGGGCGGCGGGCAATCCCCCCGCGCGCGGCGGCTCACCATCAGCGGCATTTACAAAACCTCCATCGAAGAGTACGATAAAACCTACGTCATCGGCGATATCAACCTCGTGCGCAAGCTGAACGACTGGCTGCCGGACGAGATCGGCGGCTATGAAATCTCCCTGAAAGATTATCACCAGATGGATACCGTTGCCAGCTACATCGATGGAAACCTGCTGCCAGACGAGCTTTTCACCCGCACCATCCGGGAAATATATCCCAACATCTTTGACTGGCTGCAACTGCAGGGGCAAAATGAAGTGATCATCATTGCCATCATGACCATCGTGGCCATTATCAACATGATCACTGCTATCCTCATCCTCATCCTGGAACGTACGAACATGGTGGGTACCCTGAAAGCGCTGGGGATGCGCAACTGGAGCATTCAGAAAATATTTGTTTTCCAGGCGGCCTACATCGTATTGCTGGGCGTAATTATCGGGAATATCCTCGGCCTGGGGCTGGCCTTCCTGCAACTGAAAACCGGCATACTGCGGCTGCCGGAAGATTCCTACTACATGTCTACCGCGGCAGTAGCGCTGCGCTGGCACGAGATCGTACTGATCAACGTAGGCACCTTCGTGGTATGTACGGCTGTATTGCTTTTACCTTCGCTCATTATCCGTAAAATCACGCCGATAAAAGCAATACAGTTTAAATAATCCTTACTTCTTCCGCCGCGTTTCGCTCACGTAATCCTGTAAATAGGAACACTGTCCGTACACCTTCTGGTAAAACGCCGTTTGGTTATAGTTCGTAGCCAGTACCGGGAAGTAACGGTTACGCATCAACGATAAGTAATACAATTTATCATCCTTATTTTCCGGCACATGCTTTTGTGCGCAACGCGCGGCGAGGAACAGGCACCTGGCCTTGAACTCCTTGTCTGTAGCTGCCTGCGCCGCTTTGGTATAAAATATTTCCGCATCGTACACGCCGAAGTACTGCCGCTCAAACGGATCTTTTTCGCAGCTGGCAGTGTACCATAAAGTGCTGGGGCGATAATCCTTCAGCATAGACCAGCTTTTACCATAGTAGGAAATATTGAACAGGCCGGTGGCAATCTTATGATACACCGCTGCGCTTACCGGCGGCTTCTTAGTCAGGTTCAGCAGTCTTACCATCTCTTCGCAGAACTGGCTGGCGGTGATCGGCGTGCGATGCCTTGCATCAGCAGTATCTTCTCCAAAATCCTGCAGCTGGTCCGTCCAAATCTGGTAACTAACCGGCTGTTGCTTCACCGGCGATTTTTTCAGCCAGGGCAGCGCGGCGGTAAAATTATTCACCCGCATGTAAGCAATGCCTATGGCGAGTTCCATGCTGATGTCCTTCGGAAAATAAGCGACCAGGTATTTCTCATAATCTGTTTTATTGCCACTGCGGAGAAAATCATACAGGGCAATCAGCTTTTCCGCGCTCATCTCGTCTTTCACCATATTGACGGCATCGTAGGGAGGGACGCCGAGGTGCAGTGCGGCACAACGGGCACGGATCAACGCTTCTTTTGTATAATCGCCCTGGCGGTGATATCCCGGCGCTAAAACAGTTGCCAGGATGTTGCGCATGGCTTTGTTGAAAAAGAGATTTTTATCTGACGCATACCAGTATCCGTCCGGGTTAATTTGCCCCAACTTTGTATCCAGCCATTTCAGGCTGCCGAGTAGTTTTGCTTCAAAGGCAGCATCCAGGCGTTTCTGCTCGTTCAGCGTTACCAGCAGGTTCACCAGCTCCCACTGGTCCTTCAGGGCAGGGTCCTTTACCGGGTACTTTTCCAGCCTGGACCTGGCGCCACTGATGTCGTTCCGGATGAAGGCGATATAGGCAGCGCTTACCTTCCAGAAGTCTGGGTCCTGTACTTTACCTTTCTGCGCCACATCGTCTACAAATCGCTGCAGGGCCGTGGCGGAATCGCGGTAGCTGATACCTTCCGCGTCCTGGTTAAAGTAAGAATAGGAATAGTAACCCAGGCTCAGGCCTGCACTATCTCCCATGGCGGCTACGCGGGGAGTGAGCAATTCCGATTCCAGCTTATTGATTTCCCGGGTCAGCATAGCGCTCAGCACTGCCGCGCCGGGGTCGAGCTGGTAAGCCATTCGCAGGCCGGTGAAATCCACCGAAGGTATCTGGAAGCTGTAAAGCGCCACTGCATTGGCTTTCTCCTTGTTGTTTTTGCAAAGCGGGAAGATATCCACAGCGGCGGTGTGGGTCCATTTCACATTCAGGAAAGCCATTTCCCGCAGCCCGGGCTCCGCGGCAAACACTTTGGAGAACAGGTAGGCCGCGTTCACGGTATCTCTCAGGTGGTAGAGCGCGCCGGCTTTCAGCGCCAGGGCTTTGTTGTAGATCAGGTTACCGTTGCCGGCCTTGCCGAAATCGCGGTCAAACGCTTCTACGGTTTCCCGGTACATTTTGCGATAGTGCGTCAGCCGCAGCAGCTGGAATTTATAACGCTGCGCGATGTCTTTATCCTTTACATTGGCGAGTAATCCCTTTCCTTCCTCGTACAGGTCGCCCATGGCTCCGGACTGATCGCCACGTTCCACCCAGGGATCAGGGTTGTACACAATATTCTCGCAATCCTTGGCATACAGCAGGTAGCGGGCCGCCTCCTGGTGTTTGGGATTGGCAAGGTACAAGGCGAAGCTGTTGTTCTTCGCACTGTCCGCCAGGGAGCAGTTTTGCCCTTTGGTGCTGCAATCGGCAATCTGCGCTACCTGTTCCCGGCTGAACTTATAGATGTAGCGGTAAATATCATCTGTTGATACGGATTTATCCCCCGCGTAATTACGCCAGTCCTGCACGTTGACGGTGGTTTCGTCCGGAGTGGCCTCGTCGTAATAGTCGGACAGCGAGGTGAAATAAAATGGTTCGTACCCCTGCCCTTTCAGGTAGGTGTTGAAGTAAGAAATGTAATAATCATACGGGTCCATTTCTCCGCCTCCACAGGACAGGATATAGATGATATTCCCAAAGAATACGGCTAAAAAGCTAATGGAAAAGACGATAAGTTTCTTGTAGTTCATGCAATGGATAATTTTTCAATGTGGCAGCATCCAGGTGATAAAAAATGATAGTTGGGTTATAGTCTTGCTTTTGTTTGGCCACCAGGCTGGCGGCGGACTTCAGCAGTTCAATATTGGTAGTTTCCCTTCGCAATTCGCTTCCTTTGCGCAGCAGGTATCCGTTGAATAACGTATCATTTTTAACCACAAACAGGTGTTTGCCCTGAGGTATAAACAATTCCCGGTTGTCCAGTTCCGCCGCTCCGATGTTGCGCAGGATGCCTTTGTATTGGCCCTGTTCAAACAAAACCGTCCAGCTGAAAAGGGGCAACGCGATATCCAAAGGTAAAGGATAATTTGAAATACGGTCGCTGCCGATGTAAGCTTTCATGGTGGCAGGGTCCAGGATGGAGTTATGGTCCCCGGCTTTGCGGAGGTCGCCCATGTTGTAACACATAAGCAGCCCTTTATCCACCGGCGGCGTGCCGCTGCTGGTGCGGTATTTCACCTGGTGCATACGAATTGTGGCGGACAAGGTTTTGTCCCGGAAAAAAGGTTGCGATTTAAGGGTTGTTAAAAATAGGAAATAGGGGGAAGAAGAAGTCTGCGTCCAGTCGCAGTCAACCTGTACTTCACGTATCTGACGGTCGGGTAGTGCCATGGCCATGTCTTCCAGCAAACGCGACGTCTTCCCCGTAAACGCTGTTATCTCGGCCGTGTCTTTCAGCTGTGCCCATACCTCATTCATGATAAATATAACCGGCACCAGGGGCTGGCCTTGCGGCAACGGCGCCTGCTGCCGGAAAACGGCTACGGGTATGGGTTTACCGCCGGCGTCCGGACTTACGTCAAACATTTTAATATAGAGCTTTTTGGCCGGCAGCTGTTGGAGGTATTGCAGCTCCAGGGGGTTGCCCGTCCAGCTTTGCTTCCAGTAATAGAAAGCGGGTTCCGGTTGCCGCGGCGCCTCATGGCGGCAGGCGGCAAGGAGGAGGGTTAGCAATATCAGCAGGTATATTCTCATATCAATAAGCGACCGCAGATGATGCCGGTGGCTACGGCGGCGTTAAGGGATTCCGCACCGCCGAGGCGGGGAATGGTGATCTGGTGGGTAGCAGCGGCGGTTACTGCTTCCGACAGGCCCCTGCCTTCGTTGCCGATCAGGATGATGCCCTCCGTCAGGCGGGAGAAGCCGGTGATATCCTGGCCGTGCAGGGTGGCCGCGTACGACGGCAGCTCCGTACTTTCCAGGAACGACTGCATATCGGCCTCGGATATACGAACGCGTGCGATGCTGCCCATGGTGGCCTGTATGGTTTTGGGATTGTACACGTCCACACAGTCAGGGGAGCAAACGATTTCCCTGATGCCAAACCAGTCGGCTATACGAATAATGGTGCCCATGTTGCCGGGGTCCTGAATGGCTTCCAGGGCCAGTACCAGGCTGCCTTTGCCCGGCAGCTGCGGGTTGGGGGCGGGCATGTCCAGCAGGGCCATCGCCTTGTTGGGCGTTGTAAGGGCGCTCATTTGTTTCAGCGCCTGCTCCTCAACGGTATATACCGCCGATGCCGCAAGCTTTTTCAGCACTTCCCCATGGCCTGCTATCCATTCTGCAGTGGCATACACGGCTTTCACCGGCATACCGGCCATGATCAGCTCCTGCACAATCTTATCCCCTTCCGCAATATACTGGCTGGATTTTTGACGGTTTTTTTTGTGCTGTAATGATTGAATATATTTAATTTGCGCCTTTGACAACATGGGCCCAAACCTACACGATTTCTTTTAATCAGCCAAGAACCGGCCGTGTAGCCCTCATGTCAGCAAATTTTCCTTACTTAAATATTTATAACGTTTTCGCCCGTGATGCAGCCGCCAAAGACTATAAGGACATCCCTGCTGAAATATGTACTGTTACTGGCCGTAGTGCTGATGTTTGGCGCATGCTCCAACACCAAATACCTGCAGCAGAATCAGTCGCTCTACGTTAGCAGCAAGGTGAATGTACAGGGCGATATCCTCAACTCCGAAAAGCAGGAAATCCGCAGCGACCTGTCGTCCAAATCCCTTATGGTGGCCCAGCCCAACTCCAAACTGCTCAACACCCGCATCAAGGTTTGGCTCTATAACCAGAAGTACAACGAGAAAAAATCCAACTGGTTCTGGAACATCGTACTGGCGGAACGTAACCTGGAAGAGCCTTCCATATTCGATACCACGAAGCTGAAGGAATCGCTGGACCGTATGACCAGCTACCTCCATAACCAGGGTTATTTCTACGCCACCGTTACCGCGGATACCGTTACCAAAAACCGCAAAACCAGCGTTACCTATAATGCCAATACCGGCCGTAACTTCGTGATCGACCAGATCACCTACAACGTTCCGGACTCCAACATCCTCGCGGTGGTGAAGGCCAACGAACGGTTGTCCATGATCAAAAAAGGAATGACTTTTAAATCGGCCAACTTCAGCAGCGAAAGGGAGCGCCTCACCCGCATCATTAAGGACGCCGGCTATTATAAGTTCAACCGGGATGCGATAGAATTCAGCGTGGATACGCTGAACAAAGCCCTTTTCAAAAACCCGCTGAACCCCTTCGAAGGATTCGTGAATATCTTCAACGAAAATAAAGGCCGGGAAAAGCCGACCATGAACGTGGAGGTGATCATCAAAAACCCGGAGGACAGCGCGTTCACCGAATGGCAGAAATACCACATCCGCCGCATTTACGCCTATCCGGATTACCCTATCAACGGGAATATCAACGATACCACGTTTAAAGAGGAGGTGCGTAAGTATATCACCATCCGCCAGCACCAGGAAATGCTGCGGCCAAAAATACTTTCCAAGTCCATCCTGCTGCGCCCGGGGGAAGTTTATTCCCTGCAGCAGTACAACAATACCATCAATAAGCTGTACGACCTTGGCCTGTGGCTCTTTGTGACGCTGCAATACAAGGAAGCAAAGGATACCAGCAATGCGCTGGACGCCTACCTGATGCTCACGCCCCGTAAGAAGCAGGAGTTTGGCGTGAACTTCGAGGTGAGCAACAGTTCCGACTACCTCCTGGGTAGCGGCATCAGTTTGAACTACCGGCATATCAACCTCGGCAAAACCGCCACCCAGTTTGGTTTCAGCCTTAACACCGGGATTGAGCTGATTAAAGACCCGAATAATAAATGGGCTTTACAGTCCAAACAGTTTGGGGGAGAATTTGGATTTACGTGGCCGCGTTTTGCCCTGCCATTCAACATCCGTCAGAATCCGCGTTCCAATGTTAAAACCCGGCTGACGTTCGGGGCCAACTACCTTTCCCGCGTGGAGAAGTTTGACATTACCAGCATAAACCTTTCCTATGGGTACGACTGGAATGCCAGCGCTTACCGCCGCTGGATCGTACGGCCGTTTACGTTAAACTATGTAGGGGTGAACCTGAACCCTTACTTTAAGGATACCGTAGTGGATCCCAACCCTTACCTGAAGCGCAGCTTTGAGCCGGCGCTGATAGGCGGGGAAAACATCTCCTACATTTACAGCAATAACGATGTGCTGCACCAGAACCACTACACTTATTTCCGGATAAACCTGGAAGAGTCAGGCCTGTGGCTCAATGGCATCAACAGCCTGATCAGCGCTTCCACGAATAAAAAATCCAACCTGGAAACCATCACCAAAGTGGGTATATCCAACTTCGTGAAAGTGGAAGCCGATTACCGGCACTACTGGAAGCTGGGCATCCACAGCGGGCTGGCTACGAGGGTATATGCCGGTATTGGTATCCCGTACAGCTACTCGCAGGTATTGCCCTATGTGAGGCAGTTCACGGCCGGAGGCCCGAACAGCATCCGCGCCTGGCGGCTCCGTACCCTGGGCCCGGGATCTTACAAGGACAGCTCTTCTACCGCTGAAATATTCCCTGATCAAACCGGGGATATGAAGCTGGAAGGGAATGTGGAATACCGGTTTGACCTGTTGCGGATGTTTGGGGGAACCATCAACCTGAAAGGCGCTACCTTCCTGGACATGGGGAATATCTGGATGATCAAGGACGACCCGGACCGCCCCGGCTCCGCGTTTAATATAAACCAGTTGTATCACGATTTGGCCATTGGCACAGGCGCGGGCCTGCGGCTGGATTTCTCCTTTTTCCTGATCAGGCTGGATTGGGGTATTCCGCTGAAAGTACCTTATTTCACGGGGAATAAGAACGGATGGTATTTGAGCCAGTGGGATTTGGGCAGTGGCAGCTGGCGAAGGAAAAATATTATCTGGAACGTGGCCATTGGGTATCCGTTCTAGTGATAAAAAAGCCTCCGGTAATATCCGGAGGCTTTTTTTATGGATGTTTTTAACGGTGTTGGATCTTTATGCTTCTTATTTGATTAACGGAGGCATTTTTTTATGCTTCTTTTTTAACCGTATTCGCCGCTATAAAATCATTAATATCCGTAGCATCCTCCAGCTTAAACTCCCCGATGCGGGTGCGGCACAAGCTGCTCATATAGCCGCCAACGCCCAGCGCAGCGCCGAAGTCATTGGCCAGCGAGCGGATATAGGTACCCGTACTGCATACCACCCTGAAATGCACCACCGGCATTTCAACTTTCGTGATTTCAAATTCTTTGATGGTGACTTTGCGTGGTTCCACCTTCACTTCCACTCCCTGGCGGGCCAGGTGGTAGATGGGTTTGCCGTTTTGCTTGATGGCAGAGTGTATAGGAGGCAGCTGCATGATTTCGCCGAGGAATGGCTGCGTAGCCGCGCGGATTGCATCTTCTGTAAGGTGGCTGGTATCCTGGAAATTTTCAGGTTCGGATTCCAGGTCGTAAGTGGGGGTAGTAGCGCCGAGGGTAAAAGTACCGGTGTACTCTTTTTCCTGCGCCTGGTATTCATTTATTTTTTTGGTCATTTTACCGGTACAGCAAATGAGGAGGCCGGTAGCCAGCGGGTCCAGCGTGCCGGCATGGCCCACTTTGGCTTTGGTGGTATTTCTGATCTTGCGTACAACGTCAAAGGAAGTCCACGTCAGCGGCTTGTTGATGAGTATAACCGCCCCTTCCTGGAATTTTGTTTTTTCTTCAGTTTGCATTTTGCAAAGATAGCTTTAAGCGATCAGGTTTCAGTTTTGCTTTTTTTGACTATTTTCACGGAATTTTCAAAATATGTCATTAGAACATCATAAAGACGCCAGATTACGTTACCAGCAACAGGTGGACAACTCGCGCGACTATGTGATCCCTTTCATACAGCAGGAGTTCCCGGAATTAAAGGGCCTGCGGGTAATGGAAGTGGGTTGCGGAGAGGGCGGCGTGCTGACGCCTTTCCTGGAAATGGGTTGCCAGTGCGTTGGGGTCGACCTGGTACCTTACCGGATAGAGCTGGCTACCAGCTTCCTTGGCCCTTACGTGGCCAGCGGGCAACTGAAGCTCATTGCCAAAAACATTTATGATGTTGATTTTTTAGGGGAGTTCCGTAACTCCTTCGATATTATCATCCTCAAAGATGCCATTGAGCACATTCCCGACCAGGAGAAGATCATCGGTCACATGAAACAGCTGCTGAGTCCAAACGGGCAGATATACTTCGGTTTTCCACCCTGGTACATGCCGCACGGCGGTCATCAGCAGATATGCCGCAACAAATTCCTGAGCATGGTGCCATACGTTCACCTGCTGCCTCGGCCGCTTTACAAGGGCGTGCTGAAGGCCTTCGGGGAAAAGGAGGACGTCATCGTAGACCTGATGGAAGTAAAGGATACCGGTATTTCCATCGAGCGTTTTGAGCGCATCGTGAAGCGCCAGCAGTATGATATTACCCAGCGCAGGTTTTACCTGATCAATCCTATTTACAAGTATAAATTCGGGGTGAGCGCGAAGAAACAATTCGGACCTATTGCCGCCATACCTTATTTCAGGGACTTCCTGACTACCTGCGTGTATTATATGATCAAGCCGCGGTAGGGATATTCAGTAAAAAGTCAATCCTCGTTTGCCGTGGGCGAACGAGGATTTTTTTATGAGGTGGTGATTGTTTCGTGTGATTGATAAATGAGGACCCTTATGTGATGCACGAATGAGCCGTTCCGCATGATTTACAAAACCGGCAGCCTCCCCTACTTTACGGTTGGGAAGTTTCGCGGCCATTCCAAATCGCCCATGCCGCCTCCGCCTGCAGTATCAACATTTCGTGCCCATTTTTAACAGCAGCGCCTCTTTCTTCTCCCAAAGCTAAAAACTTCGTCACCGGCGGATTGTACACCAGGTCGTACAGCAGGTGCTGACTGCCGATATATTCATAAGGTATCGGCGGGTGTGCGTCTACATTCGGAAACATCCCCAGGGGCGTGGTATTGATGAGGAGGGTATGTTGTTCCATTATTTTTTTATCGAGAGAAGTATAAGCTATCGCATCAGCGGTGGCGGTGCGGCTTACCACCGTGTACGGTATCTGTAACTCCCGGAGGGCATACATCACGGCCTTGGCAGCGCCGCCCGTACCCAACACGAGGGCATGGGTATGATGGGCTTTGAGTAAAGGTTTCAGGGAGTTGCTGAACCCGATCACGTCCGTATTGTACCCGATCTTTTTACCATCTTCCAGGCGTATGCAATTCACAGCGCCGATGTTTCTGGCGGCATCGCTCAAATCGTCCAGGAAGGGGATCACCACTTCCTTATAGGGGATGGTTACATTCAGTCCGCAGAGGTCTTCCTCCTGGTGGAAAAGCGTGGGGAAAGCGGCAATATCCGCAATGGGGAAGTTCTCATACCGGCAGTCTGCAATGCCTTCCTTTTTAAACTTCTCCGCAAAATATCCTTTGGAGAAGGAATGACTGAGGGGATAGCCAATAAGACCGTATGTTTTCATGCAGCTATTAGTTAATAGGTTATATAAAGACGTAGGGATTTTGTGATGCACAAAATCCCTACTATAAATTGCTGATATAAAATCAGGATCGTTATTCCTTGTCGAGGAACAGGTGGAAAGTATCGCCACGCAGCCCTACGCGCATCGCTTCGAGGGAAATCACCTCATGCGGCGCCAGGTTGCCGAGGTTGGCGTTGCAGCCTACCAGTTCCAGGAAGTACAGCTGTTGCGCTTTTTGCGGCGCTTCCCAGATAATCTTCTCCGCAGGAATCTGCGTGAGGATTTCCTGTACCAGCCCTTCGCGCACCTCGCCGGAGCCGCGGTAGATACCCACGTTACCGCTTTCGCGCGCTTCCGCGATTACGTAAGTGGCGCCGGCAGACAGTTCAGCGCTCATCAGTTCAATCCATTTGTAAGGAGGGATGATGTGCTCAGCGTCTTTGGAACCAACTTCGCTCAATACGAGCCCCAGTTTAGAGAGTTTTTCGATATAGCCGCATTTTTCAGCGTGAGGGATGATGATGGAACCATCGGATACCTCCATGTAGGAAATACCATAATCCTGAACGGTTCTTACATATTCATCGAACTGATTACGAATAAGGAATGCTTCAAACAGGGTACCGCCAAAATACACGGGAATGTTTGCGGACTGGTACAATTCAATTTTCTGACGAAGGTTAGGTGTGACAAAGGAAGTACCAAAACCCAGCTTAACGATATCAACGTGAGGCGACGCCGCAGATAAAAAATTACGTGCTTCTTCCAAACTTAGCCCCTTATCCATGACCATGGTGAGTCCATGTTGCCGAGGTTTCTGAGTCCTTTCCGGGATTTGTGTCAGATTAAAATTCATTTAGTAATATTTTTATCTTCTTAATGGTCATTAAAACACTCAACTAACTTAGCCAGGCACTATGGGATAGCTTAGTGGGCAATTTTAGTAACCGGAAATAGTATTGTTTTTAACCATGACAATTAAAAACCGGCGCAAAAATAAGAACTATACTTTATTTTAAAAGCAAATAACATTGGTTAACGTTTGCGGCGGTACTGCGCGATCAGGTCGACCACACTCACATGCTGTAAAATAGCCGGGTCCAGCTCAATTAATTTTTTAACGGCTTTGGCATTATGTTGCAGCGCTGTTTCCAGGTGCAACAGGCCTTCCTTGGTTTTGCCCATGGTGATCAGGATGGCGGCGCGGTAGTACTGGAACACCGGTTTGCGGCCGGCTTTTTCTTCGGCTGCATCCAGCTGTACGAGCGCTTCTTCCAGGAATCCGCCGATGTAAAGGCCCCTGATCAGCTCCTGCCAGGTGGAGGCGCTTTTAGGACGGGTACGTACGGCGTTCATGAAAAATGGCAATGCTTCCTTGCATTTATCCATTTCCAGGAGGCATTCCCCCATGCTCATATTGTATTCTGCACTGTTCTTATTGATTTTCAATGCACTCTGCAGGGATTTAACGGCATTGTTCCAGTTCGCCTCCATCATGTAAGCCACTGCTATTTTATAGTAGAGCTTGTCATCATTGGGGCTCAGGTGGGATGCTTTGCGGTAGTAGTACCTGGCCTGGGTGTATTTACGCTGGCGCTCATAACAGTGGCCAATAGCCTCGTATATCACATCTTCCGGCTTGGCTATTTCCAGGTGCTTTTGCAGTACCTCGATGGCTTCTGCGTATTTGCGCAGGCGGATGTAGGCATCCCCCAGGTTGCGGTAGGCATAGTCGAATTTCTCATCAATGGCCAGGGCGTACTGGTAGGCGTCGATGGATTTTTCATAGAGCTTCAGTCCCTGGTAGGCCGTGCCCAGGTTGAACCAGGCCAGGTGATTAAAGGGATGCTCATCAATAATCCAGGTATGCAGGCGGATACTTTCCTCGTTGCGGCCCGTAAACTCCGTCCAGAAGCAGATCTTGTGAAGCGCTTCCTCGTTGTTGGGATCGTGTTGCAGGGCCATTTTCAGGCAGTCGAACACTTTTTCGAATTCTTCCCAATCATCGTACACATCTGCCAGTTCCAGCAGCAACTCCGTACGGTCGTCCCCATCGAACTGCTCGATCTGTTCTTTCAGCACAGCGGCGGCCTTCTGGTGCTGGTTCAGCGCCAGGTAAACATCCGTCTGCAGTATGTAAAGATTGATATCGGTCGTGTCCAGCAGGGCGGCTTTTTCAAGCATATCGAGCGCCTCGTTGTATTTTTTGGTCTCGATCAGTAAGTTGGCCTTTTTTAACAAAAGTGTGGCGGAAAAGGGAAACTGTTCTATGGCTATTTCAGCGGCCTGCAATGCGGTTGGCATTTCGTCATGCTCGTCGTAATAGTCTATGATCTGCTCAAATGAATCTTCGTCCAGAAAAGAATGAGACTTACCAGCTCTGAGGTTTTCAAACTGCTGCAATAAATCTCTCAGATCATCAAAATCCTCGTTTAAAAATGAAAAGTCTTTACTCATTACTGTAAATATAATCAATTTCCGTATCCCCCAAAAAGCGGTGATGCTAAACTATTTACAAATTTTTTAACATTTTATTAAGGTTTGCACTTTTAGACCGTTAAAAATTTGTTATATAATTAAGAGAAGTTGTTGTATCTTTGTATTGCAATGAAAACGAAAACTAACATATTAAGGGTCTTTTCATTGTCTTGCATGTTGGCAAGCGCTATGGCGCTATTCGGTTTCGAAGCCATGGCAAATACTAATATTTTGCCCAACGATAACAAAGACAAGGTGAAAAAGACGGAGAACACCCGCTTTGTCCTGAATACGGCTATGCCCAAAACCAATTTGGGCCTGGATGCCGGTTACCGTTACTCAGGTGCTTTTAGTTCTGACTTTAAGTTTACCAATACCGAAAAGGAACAGTCCGTAAACTTCAAGCAGGTGATGACTTATACAAAAGGTAATGTGACCTACGTGGTTCCTTACAATGTACAGGTGCAGCAACAAATGCCTGGTAACCTCAATTTCCAGCGCTTGCAGATTATCCTGCCGCTTAAAAAAGGTTAATAACGTTTCTTCAGTACAATATGGAGGCTGGTCGTAAGACTGGCCTTTTTTTATTTATTCAACGGAAAAAATATGGGACTTATTAATTGCCCCTCATGTCACAGGGATTCCTTTACCTGGTCCTATGACGAAGAGCGCACGCCGCCCACCTCGTGGTATTGTATCAGCTGTGGCTATTCGGCCGCTGAAAACGAATCCCTGGAGCGCCACTGTCCGGCCTGCCTTGAAAAAAGCCTGATCAGGCTGGAAGACGACACCAGTACCTACTGGTACTGCCACCGCTGTAGCGGCATAAACCTAATTGTAAACCAGTAACTAAAATCAATTCATACTTTTCAGCTCCTGCTGGCTCACCTCCTTATACCCACTCTTCGGCACATCAAAATAAGACGCCGGCACCGGTATCAACTCCACCTTCGTAGCCGTCACCGTAATCACAGACCCCGTCTTCGTATGAATTTCATATTGCAGCGCCAGCCCGTTCAGGTTGCTGAACCGCTGGGTGTACAGCTTGTTCTCCGGCACTAAATCCGGCGTATAATACACAATGTAAGTCTTCCCGTCCGGCATGGTAGCCTGGGCCTTTTTACACATATACCCCGCTATTTCCTTCTTTTCCCCCTGGTCCACGAATTTGGTGCCCTCATACTGCTTCATATCCTTTTCAAACTGCTCCTTGCTATTGCGGATAAGGTATTTGGTCCCGTGCTGGTCAATCAGCGTGGTCATGGTCCTTTCCCGGCTATTGATCAGGTACACATAGTTAACGATGTTGAAATTGATTTCCACCCTGCTGAGGTAACTTCTCATGTACACAGTCAGACTGCTGTTTTGCAGCATGGCGTCGGTTTGCGCCATCTCAGGCGGCAAATCCATCCTGTAGGTGATTTTGGCATCTGATATCGTGCGTTGCGCCATCGCGCTCACGCTGATCCACAGGCATAAAAACGTAGTTAAAAACCGGTGTGACATAGTATGGTCGTTTTTCATGGGTAGCGGTTGTCCACCTGCTACCAGGTCAGCTTTTCCTTATTCAAAAAGGCAGCAATGCCGCGTTTGCAATCCGCATGGCCACGGGTGGCCGCATTCTGCTGCGCTGCATATGCCAGGCTGTCCGGTAGAGTATGGTCCAACACTGTGCCAATCAATTTTTTGGTCACTTTCAGGGAATGAGCCGAAGCCTCTGTACATAAGCCCATGGCCACTTTGGCCACATAGTCCCTGATCTCCGCGGCAGGTACCACCGCCGTGATCAGGTTGGCCGCCGCCGCCTCGGCTGCAGTAATCAGTTTTCCGGTAAGCAGCAATTCCTTCGCCCGCCCCTCGCCTATCTTGCGCACCAGGAAAACCGCCACCAGCGCCGGGATGAAGCCAATCTTCACCTCCGTATATCCCATCTTTGCTTCGGGTACCACATAACTCAGGTCGCACACGGTTACCAGCCCGCTGCCACCGGCTATAGCATGCCCCTCCACCTGCGCTATCACTATCTTATCAAGTTCGTATATTTCCCTAAATAAGGACATCAGTTCATGCGAATCAGCGAGATTTTCCTCATAGGTATTTTGCTGCAGCTGCTGTAAATAATCCAGGTCCGCCCCGGCACAAAAAGCCTCTCCCTCTCCCTTCAGGATAATCACCTTCACATTATCATCCTGGCCCGCCTCCGTAAAGGCCTGCCTCAGCTCCGCTACCAACGCGCCGTTGAGCGCATTCCGCTTGTCCGGCCGGTTCAGTGAAATCGTGGCTATCCTCTCGGCCACCGTGTACAGTAAGAACGAATAAGCCATGTGTCAATGTTTAGTTGCCTCCCCGGAAACTAAAAAGGTGTAACGGGATCTTCAACTCCCATTACACCTTCCTGTTCTCACCGTGAGAGTGACAGCAATGTAAGAAAAAAACCTTAATCTGTAGTCACCTGACCCTCACGGCGACTATACGAATTTCTATCGGATCGCTTCCTCAATCACATGGCCCACATTCCCGCTTGGCATCTGTATCTGCAGCAGCGCGGCAATGGTAGGCGCAATATCCGTCATACCCACCGTGCGGTTGGATTTCCCGGGACGCACGCCCCAACCCATCCATACCAGCGGAATATGCGCATCGTAAGGATACCATAAGCCGTGCGTAGTACCGGTCTTGCCGCCATCGATATAACCCGGGGAGAGTATCACCTGTATATCCCCGCTGCGCTTGGCGTTCATACCGTTGGTCAGCATATTGCGCATCACCGCCGGCAGGATCACATCGTTCAGGTCCTTCAGCGGAAACGCATTCGCAATAGCGGGCGACTTCAGCAAGCGGGAAATAATAAACGCTTCCACGTCCGACTCGCTCTTACCCGCCGCCTCAATGGCCGCATGGTTCATCCAGAACTGGTAGTTTTCCACCGCGCGGATAGCGCCTTTGATGCCGAATTTAGCATTCACCTCTTCGTTGAGGGAAGCCATCGCCGCATTGTCGTTCCACAACCCGCCTGGCAGTTTGTTCTCTTCCATAAAGCCCGGCACATGCGCTACGCCATGGTCCGCCGTGATGAAAAACAGGTAATTTCCCTTGCCCACCTTCGCATCCAGGTAGTTGAAGAAAGTTGCCAGGTCCTTGTCCAGGCGCAGGTATGTATCCTCGATTTCAATACTGTTTGGCCCAAACTGGTGGCCTACATAGTCCGTAGAAGAAAGGCTGATGGCCAGGAAATCAGTTACAGGGCCTTGTCCCAGCTGGTTGGCCTCCATAGCCCGCTTCGCAAACTCCAAAGTCATGGTATTGCCGAAAGGAGTAGCCGCAATGGCGGAATTGGCAATTTCGCTCAGCTCATGCGGAAAGGAGGTATTGGTAGCATTCTTATACCTGCCCTCATAAGGCTTTTCATCCTGGGTGCTGAGTTTATAGGAAGCCCGCGGATACAGCGGCGTCCAGGCTTTGGCCAGGTACTGCTGCGGGAACTTTTCATTGTTGAAATCCTTCGCCCACTGCGGCAGATCATTCATGTAATAGCTGCTGGTCACCCAGTTGCCGGTACTGCCATCATACCAGTAAGCGGCATTGGCGCTATGGCCTGCGGGCAGGATAGCGCCGCGGTCCTTGATCGCCACCCCAATCACCTTGCTCTGGAAGTTGTTGGAAAGGCGCAGTTCATCCCCGATGGTGGTCACCAGCATGTTGCGTGGACTCATTTTGCCGGCATTCGAGCTGCTGCCCACCGTGGTAACAGTCGTATCTTCCGCGCAATACACAGAGCGGTTCAGCTCCGGACTAAACCAGCTGTTGCCGATAATGCCATGTATAGCCGGTACCGACCCGGTGTACACACAGGTATGGCCGCAGGCGGTTATGGTAGGCGTATAATTAATTAACGTATTTTCGCAGGAGAATCCTTCGTGGAGTAATCTATTGAAACCACCGGCGCCGTACCTGCTGCCATACCGGTAGAGGTAATCCCAGCGCATCTGATCAACCACCATTCCCACCACCAATTTGGGTTTAGCGGCAGTTTTAACATTCTTTTTTAAGCTCACATGATTGAATGGTTTCGGCGAAGTAGCCTTCTGGGCATAAGCTGTGGTAACCGCCAGTAGCAACAGGCAGGATAAATGGTAGAATCGTTTCATCAAATTTAACTTATTTTGTATATGACTAAAATCCAAGATTGTTATGGTTTAGCGCGATTTTTTGACAAGTCGGCTGGTATTTACAAATCGAACTCAAGTTTACAAAAACTAATATTTTAATACCTTTGTGTCCGTTTTTAATAAAGGTAATTAACCATTTCATAATATAGCATATGGATATTTTCGAGAAACTGCTGAAACATATGGGCCCTATAGGGGAACATTCAGACAGAGCCCATGGCTATTTCGCATTCCCTAAACTGGAAGGAGAAATAGGTCCCCGCATGAAATTCCGGGGCAAAGAGAAAATTGTATGGAGCCTGAACAACTACCTGGGACTGGCCAACCACCCGGAAGTGCGTGCCACAGACGCGCAGGCTGCCGCTGAATTTGGATTAGCTGCTCCTATGGGAGCCCGCATGATGACTGGTAACACCAATTACCACGAACAGCTGGAAAAAGAGCTTTCCGACTACATGGGTAAAGAAGATACCACACTGGTAAACTATGGTTACCAGGGCTTTATGAGCGCCATTGATGCTATATGTAACCGTCGCGATATCATCGTGTACGACGCTGAAGCACACGCCTGCCTGATCGACGGCCTGCGTTTGCACCAGGGTCACCGTTATGTGTTCAAACACAATGACATCGAAGACCTCGAAAAACAACTGAAACGCGCTACTGAACTGGCTAAAACCTCCGGTGGCGGTATCCTCGTAATCACCGAAGGCGTATTCGGTATGGCCGGTGATCAGGGTAAACTGAAAGAAATTGCTGCACTGAAAGATAAATATGAATTCCGCCTGATGGTAGACGACGCGCACGGCTTCGGTACCATGGGCGCTACCGGCGCCGGTACCGGTGAAGAACAGGGCGTTCAGGATAAAATTGACCTGCTGTTCAACACCTTCGCTAAATCCGGCGCTTCCATCGGTGGTTTCATCAGCGGCGATAAAGCCATCATCAACTACCTGCGCTATAACATGCGCTCCCAGATCTTCGCTAAATCCCTCCCGCTGCCAATCGTAATCGGTCACCTGAAACGCGTGCAGCTGATGCGCAAACACCCTGAGTTTAAAGCCAAACTCTGGGATAATGTCCGCAAACTCCAGCAGGGCCTGAAAGACAGGGGCTTCAACATCGGCCACACCAACTCCCCTGTTACGCCGATCTACCTCCAGGGCGATATTCCGGAAGCTACCGCTATGTGCCTGGACCTGCGCGAAAACTACAATATCTTCTGCTCTATCGTGGTATATCCGGTTATTCCGAAAGGCCAGATCATCTACCGCATTATCCCGACCGCTGCGCACAGCGACGAGGATATCGAGCTGACACTCAAAGCCTTCAGCGAAACCAAAGCGAAGCTGGACGCCAAAGTGTATGAAGTGGCGGAAATTCCAATGGTATAGTGAACGCTATATATTTTTTTACAGGATACCCTTTGTGCCCGGCACAAAGGGTATTTTGTTAGAAGGATGGCTTCATCAACCACGAATAACTCACCAACAAAATTTCCAAACACCCCATTTCATATAAAACAAAAGGGCCACGCCTTGTGCGCAGCCCTTACAACAAATCGTTCTTTCACTAGGTGTAAAGTTCACTTGTTTTCATTAGGACATGGTAGAGAACTGGTCTTCATAGAAAGTTAGAATCTGTTGATTCCAAATTATTTATATGGTGATGATTTCTTTAATTCAGAAATCGTTCGCATTTGATTCTATTCAAAAATAGACTTCTCCCGTTAAGATTTCATAACACAAACGTTGTATTTTGTTAACGGCTTGTTAAAAATATCTACTGCGATAATAAATCACCCTCCCGCCAATTTCCCGATACCGCGCAATAATTTTCCGGATTGCGTAAATGAAAAAATCAGGACTGTTCTACCTTTGCATCGCAAGAAAAAAAGTAGCTCAGAAAAGTATCAGGTCCTGCATGGTTATAGCATAACGGCGATTCCTCATAACACATTCGTGCCTGCCAATTTTCATTGATAAGGAAGTAAAGTATTTAAGGGTTGAGAAAGATTTGGAGTAAACAAGTTTTCAGGATACACCGCCTCGCCGGGTTATTGGCAGGCTTGTTCCTTTTGCTCATTAGTGCCACCGGCTCAATGCTCGTCTTCAATGATGAGCTGGACGAGGCATTGTACCACAGCGCCTATCATATCTCCCCCGGAAAAAATTACCTCCCCCTCCAACAACAATTCCAGGCCGTACGCCAGCTGGTACAGCCGGATCAGCCCTACCTCATGGCGACCCGCCTCCCGCAATCGCCGGACGAAACCACCATCATCCGCGCGGAATATGACGCGGAACGCAAAGTGTACTTCTTCGTAAACCCATACACCGCACAAGTGGTAGGCCAGAGAGGTAATACGGACTATTTCATGGGAAAAGTCCTCTACTTCCACTTCTCCCTGCTTTCCGGAAAAACCGGCGCCCAAATCATACTCGTGATGGCCATCCTGCTCGCCATCTCCCTGCTTACCGGCGCCTGGATCTACCGCCACGCGTTCGGCAAAGTGCTTACTTTCCGGGTAAAACTCGAATGGAGCCACCGCAACCGCCGCTGGCGTAACCTCCACCGCATCCTGGGCGTCTGGGCCATCCTGTTTAACCTCGTCATCGTCATCACCGGCATCATCATGGTGCAAAAAGTGATCGACTCCCGTAAAGGCAAACTCACCGCCTCCAAAGAAATTCCCACTAACCTGGACTATGACCGGCTGGTAACCGAAGCCCGTAAAGCCATCCCCGGGCTGACCGTCATGGGCGTACGCCCTCCCAAAAAGGCGGACGCGCCCGTGCGCATCCTCGGCCATGCCGGCGAATCCCCCATCTGGGGCCAGTTTGCCTCCTCCGTGTACTTCGATAATAAAACCGGCGAAATACAAAAAGTAGCCGCCATCCATCACGCGAAATTCGCAGATAAATTCGCCGCCATCGTACCGCAACTGCACTTTGGCAACTACGGCGGCCTCCCGCTGAAAATAATCTGGTCCTTGTTTGGCCTCGCCCCCGGCCTGCTATCCCTGTCAGGTTTCCTGATATGGTACCGCCGCAAATTCATTATCACATCACAACGGAAATCCATCCACAAAGGATCATTAATAACAGACAAATGAAGAAGCTCGTTTCCTTCGGCCTTGCATTATTACTGGCGACCTTACAACTCGCCGCACAAAATATTACGGGAAAAATACAGGACAGCACCGGCAACGCCGTTCCCGGCCTCCGCATCTACCTGGCCGGCACCCAAAAACACGCCATCACCAACAACGACGGCGGTTTCACCATCCGGGATGTAAAGCCGGGCAACTATAAACTGATCGCTACCGGTATCGGCTATACGACGATTGAAAAGGAAGTAACGCTCCAAAACGATAACCTCGCGCTCAACCTGCTGATCGACAATGCGAAAGTTGGCCTCGGGGAAGTAGTAGTCACCGCCGGCCGTAACAGGGAAACCATCGGTACCGTACCCAGCTCCATCACCATCATCTCCGGTAAACAGCTGCAGGAGCAAAGCGCCATCACTACGGACATCAACCAGCTGCTGGGCCTGAACGTACCCGGCCTCACCCTCGGTACCAACACCGCCACCAAAAAAGGAGAGACCCTCCGCGGCCGCAGCATGCTCATCATGATCGACGGTATCCCGCAATCCACCCCGCTCCGCAACGGGGATAAGGACATGCGTAGTATAGACGTTTCCGTTATAGAACGCGTGGAAGTGATCAAAGGCGCTACCGCCATCTACGGCAACGGCGCGGACGGTGGTATCATCAACTTCATCACCAAAAAAGCCACCGGCGATAAAAAGATCAGCGGCGCTACAGACGTCAGCACCGCCGGCTCCCTCACCAGCGCAGCCAACAGCATGGGCGGCCGCGTATCCCAAACCCTCAGCGGTACGCTTAATAAATTCGATTACGTGGTAAACGGGACCTACGAACAAACCGGCGTGTATAAAGACGCCAAAGGCGAAGTGATCGCCCCGTTCCAATCCCTCGCGCAAAACGAGAATATCAACGCATTTGCCAAAGTAGGCTACAACATCAATGACAATAACCGCATTGAACTGATGTACAACTACTACCGCACCATGCAGAACTCCACCTACATCAACTCCGGCGGCAAATTCGGCGAAAGCCCTATCACCGGCGTATTGGGCACGCTGCCGGGCGCAAAGCAGGGCACGCCGTATAACCACAACGCCTACCTGACGTACACTAACAAACATATTTTCAAAAACACCTCCCTGGATGTGAATATCTACTACCAGGATTTTTATACTATCTTCGAATATTCCGATTTCTATGAAGGCGGCGGCAACTCTGCCATCACCTCCCGCAAAAAGGGTATTCGCGCCAACTTCAATACCCTGCTGAATATCAGCCCGGATCTACACGGGGATATCACGTACGGACTCGACGTGCTCAACGATGTCACCGAACAGCCCCTGGTAGACGGCCGCAAGTTTGTGCCCAGGATGGATATGAAAAACTACGCGCCTTATGCCCAGCTGAAAGCCTATATCTTCAAGGATTTCCTCCTGAAGGCTGGCGTGCGTTACGAAAATGTTTCCCTCGATATCCCGGATTTTACCACCATTAAATTCGGCAACTATGCCGGCGGCGTGAAGGTGAAAGGCGGCAACCTGCCCTACGATGCGCTGACATACAATGCAGGCCTGCGTTATACCCGGTTCGATTATTTCAATCCGTTCGTCAGCTTCTCCCAGAGCTTTAGCCTGTACGACCTGGGGCGCACGCTCCGCCTCGCCAAAGATGTGCCGGGAGGCGCCAGCGTCAACGGTTCCATCCAGACGGACGCTATCATTACCAATAACTACGAAGCCGGCTTCAATAGCAACATCGGGAAATTCAATGCCAGCGGCGCTTACTTCATCAGCACTTCCAACCTGGGCAGCAGCCTGGTGGATATCAATGGGGTAGCCACGCCGGAACGCGCGCCGGAGCGCATCCAGGGCTTTGAATTTACCGCCGGTTACCAGTTCCTCGCCAACCTCTCCGTAAACGCCTCCTATGCGCATGTAGAGGGCAAAAAGGAAACCGCCGCCGGTAAGGTGTACCTGCCCGGAAGCCGCATCACGCCTGATAAAGCGACGGTGAATGTGAACTATTCGCCCTTCCGTCAGAAGCTGGACCTCGGCCTGTATTACATCTACAGCGGTTCCCGCAAGCGCTTCTCGCCCAATTCCAAAGGCGACTGGGACCTGGGCACTGGCCCTGTCAGCAGCTTCAGCCTCGTGAACCTCTATACCGCGTATCATTTCAACAAGGCCACCACCCTGCGTTTGGGTGTGGATAACCTCTTCAACGCGGACTACTACCCGGTGCTGGCACAGTCCCGCGTAGTAACGGACAGCTATATCAAAGGCGCCGGCGCAAGATTCAACCTCGGCCTGAATTACAGGTTCTGATAACAAAAAGCCCATTGCTTGCGCAATGGGCTTTTTACTGCTATTTTATTTTTTTAGGGAGAGATCCAAGGCCGCTGCGATCGCCTGCACGTCCTCAGAACAGGGCCATCACCGCAGGCTGCCGTTTTTACACAGGCCGCGACAGGCGGCGCCTTCCCTGTTACGTTTCCTATTTAAGATTTTCCTCCAGCGCGGTATTATAAATCTTTTTCCAATCCGCTACCTTACCCCATACTTCATCATCCACTACGATGGCATCCCCTTTCACCACGCCGATTTTTTCAGCGCGAATGGATACGTCCGTTGCATCAATAATGGAATGAATCACGGCGTCAAACTTCTCCTTGTCCTCCGGCCGGATGGATACAATCACGCGGCTCTGGCTTTCGCCAAAGAGGAAGGCGTCCGTGCGGAAGTTGTCGTTCGTACGGATGTCGAAACCGAGGCCGTTGGGGATCGCGCTTTCGAATACGGAGATGAACAGGCCGCCTTCGCTCACATCGTGGGCGGACTGCAATACGCCCGCCTTATGCAGTTTGGATACGGCCCGCTGCAGGTGCAGCTCTTCCTCTATGTTGAAGTGCGGAACCGGGCTGTATTCAATGCCGATGATCTTGTGCAGGTATTCGGAACTGCTGATATCATTGCGGCTGCGACCCAGGAGGTAGATGTAGTCGCCCTCCTGCTTGAACCCCTGCGTGAGCACGGCGTCCCTGCTTTCCAGGATACCGATCATTCCGATTACCGGCGTAGGGTAAATAGCCCCGTCGGGCGACTGGTTGTAGAAGCTGACGTTGCCCCCGGTGATAGGCGTATTGAACTTGCGGCAGGCTTCTGTAACGCCTTTCAGCGCATATACGAACTGGTAGTACACTTCCGGATCGTACGGGTTGCCGAAGTTCAGGCAGTTGGAAATTGCCAGCGGCTCCGCGCCGGAGCATACGAGGTTGCGGGCGGCTTCCGCTACGGCTATCTGCGCGCCCACGTGCGGGTCCGCATACACGTAGCGGCTGTTACAGTCGGTAGTCACCGCCAGCGCCTTATCCATACCCGGCAGCGGCACTATGGCCGCATCGCTGGGGGCGGTGGCGCCGCCGTTGAACTGGTTATATATCCAGCGCTTGGAAGCGATATTCGCCTGGGCAATCATGCGCTCCGCTACAAACGAAGGGTTATCCGTATCCGGGATGAACTGGATATCAAAAGGTCTGATTTTTTCAAAATAGGCCGGCACGGTGTACGCGCGGTGGTATTGCGGAGCGCCGCCTCCCGGTACGAGGGAAAATGCCGGCACGTCCGCTTCCAGCGTTTCATGCAGGTAGCATTTCAGGCTTTTATCGGCAGTCACATGGCCTATTTGCGCGCATTGCAGCTCCCATTTGGAAAAGATTTCCGTTACTACCTGCTCCTGTCCTTTTTTCACGACCATGAGCATCCGCTCCTGGCTTTCGCTGAGCAGGATTTCCCAGGCCCGCATGTTGGGGTGGCGGGCAGGCACTTTATCCAATTGCAGGATCATCCCATGTTCGCCTTTGGCGCTCATTTCCGCAGCGCAGCAGGTGATGCCGGCAGCGCCGATGTCCTGCATGCCGATGAGCGCTTTGGTGGGCGCTACTTCCAGGCAGGCTTCCATGAGCCTTTTCCCCAGGGCGGGGTTGCTCTGTTGTACTTCCGGCAGGTCTTCCGCACTGTCTTCCGTGATGTCGGCCGATGCGAATACCGCGCCCCCGATGCCATCCTTGCCAGTGAGGCCCCCTACGATAAACACGGGGTTACCGTCTCCATACGCCGTCGCGGAAATCGTCTGCCCGGTTTTTACCACGCCTACGCTCATCACGTTTACCAGCGGGTTGGTTTGGTAGTTGCTTTCAAAATACACTTCCCCGCCAACGGTCGGCACGCCGAAATCCTTTCCGTAGTGGCTGATGCCGGCTACCACGCCTTTCATATTTTCCCTTGATTTGGCGTTGCTGATGCTGCCGAACCGCAGGGAGTTCAGCTCTGCAATGGGGCGTGCGCCCATGGTAAATATATCGCGGTGGATGCCTCCCACGCCCGTGGCCGCGCCCTGGAAGGGCTCAATGGCGGACGGGTGGTTATGTGATTCTATTTTGAACACCACGGCGTTGCCGTCGCCAATGTCTACCAGGCCGGCATTTTCCTCCCCTGCTTTCACCGGCAGGTGATCGCCTTCGCGGGTCAGGGTTTTGAGCCATACCAGCGAATTTTTGTAACTGCAGTGCTCGCTCCACATGGCGGCGTACATACTCAGTTCAGTGAAGTTTGGGGATCGGCCTAACGTGGATTTTACTCTTTCAAACTCGTCAGCGGTAAGTCCCAACTGTTCAGCAATTTCTACGGTAGTTTGCATGCTTATAAGGTATAAAACGAGTGAATAATGGGTAATACAAATTACATGATTTTCATACAACTGCCAAAGTGAACCCCGGTACTCTTACCGGATTATTTAGCCGTATTATTATAATACGGGGCCGGCTATACGTTAAAATCCTGCCGGAAGTCACTATGAGCTATAAGATAGTTTCAGGGGTACTTTTCCTCCCAAACCTGCCCTGGGTATGAGATAGAAATATTTTCCCATAAGATGTACAAGCGCTTATTATATTAATAATTTTTTAATTTATCAGTTTTAGACTCCGCTACCCTCTTTTTTTTGACCAAATGGAAAAATTCGCTGCTTTTTTCGACCCAAAATGTAATTTTTTGGTTAAAGTGAACAATTTTATTGCATTTACCGGTGTTATTGTGTTCTTTTGTGTAAAATTAATTACAGCATGCAATCGTTACGTTTTACCGCGCTGGAAGGATTAGCTGGCGTAGACTCCAAACTCACCGAGCATAATGGCAAAATCACCGAAGTTTTCGGTTCTAACGTATTTGCCGGAAGAATTGTACGTGAATACCTGAGCGATGAGGCTTACAAGAGCCTGATGAACTCAATTAAGAACGGCACCAAGCTTGAGCGCAAAATGGCTGAGCAGATTGCCTCCGGTATGAAAGCCTGGGCAATGAAAAAAGGTGTAACTCACTACACGCACTGGTTCCAACCGCTGACTGGTACTACCGCTGAAAAACATGACTCTTTCTTCACCCTGAAAAGCGATGGCTCTGCCCTCGAAACTTTTGACGGTGATGCGCTGGTACAACAGGAGCCAGATGCTTCCAGCTTCCCGAATGGCGGTCTGAGAGCAACCTTCGAAGCTCGCGGTTATACTGCATGGGACCCATCTTCTCCAGCCTTCATCCTGGAGCAAGGTTATGGTAAAACCCTCTGCATTCCTACTATCTTCGTTTCATACACCGGTGAATCACTGGACTACAAAGCGCCTTTGCTGAAAGCCCTCGCTGCGATCGACAAAGCTGCGGTAGACGTATGTAACTATTTCGATAAGAACGTTACCAAAGTTACGCCTACCCTCGGTTGGGAACAGGAATACTTCCTGGTAGACGAAAACCTGGCTAACGCCCGTCCTGACCTGATCATGACCGGCCGTACCGTGGTAGGTCACGCGCCTTCCAAAGGTCAGCAGCTGGAAGACCACTACTTCGGCGCTATCCCTGAAAGAGCTTACGCTTACATGCGCGATTTCGAAGAAGAATCCTACAAACTGGGTATTCCGCTGAGAACCCGCCACAACGAGGTAGCTCCTTCCCAGTTCGAGTGCGCGCCTATCTTTGAAGAAGTGAACATCGCAGTTGACCACAACTCTCTGCTGATGGACATCATGAACAAAGTAGCGAAACGCCACAAACTGAAAGTACTCCTGCACGAGAAACCATTTGCCGGTATCAACGGTTCCGGTAAACACAATAACTGGTCTATGGCTACCGACACCGGCGTAAACCTGCTGGCTCCCGGTAAAACTCCTAAGACCAACCTCATGTTCCTCACTTTCTTCGTGAACACGATCAAAGCGGTACATGACTACGCTGACCTCCTCAGAGCGTCTATCGCTTCTCCGTCCAACGACTTCCGTCTGGGCGCCAACGAAGCTCCTCCTGCCATCATCTCCGTATTCTCCGGTAAATACCTCTACGAAGTACTGCAGGAAGTTAAAACCCGCGTAAACAACAAGTTCGACGAACAGGACGAGGCTATCCTGAAACTGGACCTGCACCGTCACATTCCGGAACTGATGCTGGACAACACCGACCGTAACCGTACTTCTCCGTTCGCCTTCACTGGTAACAAGTTCGAGTTCCGCGCCGTAGGTTCTTCCGCTAACTGCGCTTCCGCAATGACCGTGCTGAACTCTATCGTGGCTAAAACCCTGACCGACTTTAAAGTGGAAGTGGATGGCCTGATCGAAAAAGGTGAGAAAAAAGAGATTGCAATTATGCAAACTCTTAGAAAATATATTGTAGATTCGGAAAGAATCCTGTTCGAAGGAGACGGTTATTCCGAAGAGTGGGAAAAAGAAGCTGAAAGAAGAGGTCTTGAAAATATCAAAACCACTCCTAAAGCACTCGACGCTTTCGTTACGCCTAAAGCTACCAAACTGTTCACCGAAGTAGGTGTGTACAACGAAAAAGAACTGCACGCCCGTCACGAAATCCTCCTGGAAGACTACGTGAAAAAAGTGCAGATCGAAGCCCGCGTAATCGGCGACCTCGCTACCAACACTATCCTGCCTTCTGCTATCAGCTACCTCAATGAGCTGATCGAAAACATCAAAGGCCTGAAAGAAATTGGTCTCGGCGAAGAGTCAGTGAAAGCGCAGAAACAAATCGCTGCTAAAATTTCTGAACATATTAATGTCATCAGTGAAAACGTACAGGCTATGATCGAGGCGCGCAAAGTTGCTAATAAACTTACCGACAGCCGCCAGAAAGCGATCGACTATTGTGAGAAAATCAAGCCTTACTTTGATGTGATCCGCTACCACTCCGATAAACTGGAGTTCCTGGTTGATGACAAGAAATGGGCATTGCCTAAATACAGAGAGCTGCTTTTCTTGCGATAAAACCGTAAGATTGTTTTGGTGTATGATTAGCCCCGGATTTTCATCCGGGGCTTTGTTTTTCCGTAAAGCGCCCATTCGCCAAACACTAATGCTTCAAGCGCCAATTACCGCAAGCCCCCTCTTCAAAAAGCAGGACCCATCCCCAGGCAATCATCTATAAACCAATTACTTACCTCCCATTTAACTAAATTTTACCATATCTTAAACATTTCATTTTTAAACTCCCGGACCACCCCGGGGTCTAAAACTGAAAACAACCAATATGCTTAAGAACTTACTCTTGATCTGCCTGATGGCAGCAACGATTCCGGCCATGGCGCAGGATTCTGCCAGGTCTAAGCCATTGAACCTGACCGCTGAACAGCAAACAAAACTGAAAGACATAAACAAATCCTTTATCAAAGACGCACAACAGGTTCGCAAGGATTCCAGTCTTTCCCCGGCTGATAAAAAAGCTAAAATGCAGGCCATCAGCCAGGCCCGGGAAGCGAAGGTAAAATCCGTACTCACGCCGGACCAGGCCGCAAAATGGGAACAGCAGCACACTGCCATGAAAAATAAAATGGCGGATATGCGCCAGCATAAAAGGCATCGCAGCGATAGCGCCCACGGCAAAAAGGCCATGAAGGAAGCCCTCGGCCTATCAGACGACCAGGCCGCGAAAATGCAGGCCATCCACAAGGATTTCAAGGCCAAAGCACACGCTGTCCGTAAAGACAGCACCGTGTCCAAACAAGACCAGCTGGCTAAAATGAAAGCGCTCAAAGCCGAGAAGGATACGCAGGTAAAATCAGTCCTCAATGCGGACCAGTACCAGCAATACCAGGCCATGGCGGACAATTTTAAAAAGCGTCACAAACATGGCGGTCACCACAAAGGACCGAAAGCGTTTAAGAAAGAGCAAAACACTGCTGACGGCAAATAATCATTACATCAGGCAATAAAAAAAAGGTCGCCCGCCGGGCGGCCCTTTTGCGTTTAAAAACACCTCCAATAAAAAAGCTCCTGACCTTAAAGCCAGGAGCCGTTCTTATAATCACTTGTCCTTACTGCATCTGGAAAGACTCAATAAACTTCGTAGTAAAGTTACCCTTACGGAAGTCTTCGTTCTTCATCAGCTGCTGATGGAAAGGAATGGTAGTTTTAACCCCTTCGATTACAAACTCGCTCAGTGCGCGCTCCATGGTATTGATCGCTTCTTCACGGGTTTGCGCCACGGCGATGATTTTAGCCACCATGGAATCATAGAAAGGAGGAATCACATAACCGGCATAGATATGCGAATCCACACGTACGCCATGACCGCCCGGGATATGCAGGGTAGTAATCCTGCCCGGGGACGGACGGAAGTCGTTGTACGGATCCTCCGCATTGATACGGCACTCAATCGCGTGCATCTGCGGCGTATAGTTTTTACCGGAAATAGGAATACCGGCTGCAATCTTGATCTGTTCCTTGATCAGGTCAAAGTTGATCACTTCCTCGGTCACACAGTGTTCTACCTGGATACGGGTGTTCATTTCCATGAAGTAGAAGTTACGGTGCTTATCCACGAGGAACTCAATAGTACCAACGCTTTCGTAGTTGATAGCGCTGGCGGCTGCGATAGCGGCTGCGCCCATTTTCTCACGCAGTTCAGGCGTCATGAACGGAGAAGGCGATTCTTCTACCAGTTTCTGGTGACGGCGCTGGATCGAGCAATCCCTTTCGGAGAGGTGACATACTTTACCGTATTGGTCGCCCGCTACCTGGATTTCAATATGGCGCGGCTCTTCCACGAATTTCTCCATGTAAATACCGTCGTTGTTGAATGCAGCACGGGCTTCATTCTTAGCCATGTTGTAGGCATTTTCCAGCTCAGCTTCTTCCCATACCACGCGCATACCTTTACCACCGCCGCCGGCAGTAGCTTTCATGATCACGGGATAGCCCATCTTAGCGGCCAGCATTTTAGCTTCGGCTACGTCTTTGAGCAAACCTTCAGAACCTGGAATTACCGGTACGCCGGCAGCAATCATGGTTTCTTTAGCCGTCATCTTATCTCCCATTTTGCGGATCATCTCCGGAGTAGGGCCGATAAATTTAATGCCGTGCTCACCGCAGATCTCGGCGAAACGCGCGTTTTCAGCAAGGAAACCGTAACCAGGGTGGATAGCGTCCGCGTTGGTGATTTCCGCCGCCGCCATCAGGTGAGGGATATTCAGATATGACTCGCTGCTCTGCGGCTTTCCGATACAAACCGCCTCGTCTGCAAACTTCACATGCAGGCTGTCTTTATCTGCAGTGGAATATACTGCCACCGTTTTAATACCCATCTCCTTACAGGTACGGATAATACGGAGGGCAATCTCTCCACGGTTAGCAATCAATATTTTTTTGAACATTGTTTTCCTGATAAGTTAAGAAAAGAGAATAGCCCCCAGAAATTAGCCTTTAGTTATGCAACAATGCGAAAACTAAAGGCTAACAACCAAAGGCTACATGCAATTATGGTTCTACTAAGAATAAAGGCTGGTCGTATTCAACCGGAGAAGCGTCTTCAACGAGCACTTTCACGATTTTACCAGTTACTTCACTCTCGATTTCATTGAACAGTTTCATCGCTTCGATGATGCAAACCACTTTACCTGGCGCTACTTCATCACCTACGTTGACGAATGGCGGCTTATCAGGACCCGCAGAACGGTAGAAGGTACCGATCATAGGAGATTTAATGGTAATCAGGTTGTCGGCCTTAGGCGCAGCCGGAGCAGTGGCCGCAGGAGCAGCAGGCGCAACAGGGGCAGCTGCAGGAGCTACAGGTGCTACAGCCTGTACCGGAGCCGCTGGGGCAGGTACCGCAATAACCTGTTGTACTTCGTTTTCTTTCTGTTTTATTGTAATCTTAAACTTGTCCTGCTCGATGCTCAGTTCACTGATGTTTGATTTGTTAATCATCTTTACCAGTTCCTGAATCTGTTTAAAGTCCATGTAGACAGCTTTTGGTTTAGAAATGTGATATAGTTAGTCTAATAGTCTGACAAATTATTTTACTCTCTCGATGTATTCGCCGGTCTTGGTGTTCACACGGATCAGCTCGCCCTCATCCACAAACAGCGGCACCATCACGGTAGCACCGGTTTCGATAGTAGCAGGTTTTAAAGTACGGGTAGCGGTATCACCCTTAACGCCTGGTTCTGAGTAAGTTACCAGCGCAACGATTTTATCCGGCAGCTCTACAGCCATGTACTGGTCAGTTTCAGTGTTGATCTGTACCATTACTTCCTGGCCGTCTTTAAGGAACTGAGGCGCATCAATGGTGTGCTCTTCCATCACGATCTGCTCGAAAGTTTCGTTGTCCATGAAGTTGTAACCACTCTCATCTTTATATAAGAATTGGAAAGGCTTCTTCTCGATACGAACCGGATAAATCGTATCGCCGGAGTTCCAGGTATGTTCGATAGAACGTGTGTTGTCAACGCCCTTCAATTTAGCCCAAACCTTTGCTGCTGCGCGGGCGGTTTTGTTCTGACCAAACTCTACAACAGAATACAAACTGTTATCCAGCTTGATGATTAATCCTGTTCTGATATCTGCGGTGGTAGCCATAAAAGCTTACTGATTTTTTTAAGTTAAAAATTTATAAGGAATGCAAAAGTAAAAATTTTCGCATATGAACAATCAATTTCCTTCCAAAAATAGGCAGAATACGTTCTTTTTGACCCATTTTTCTTCATTTTTATGCAGAAAATGACATTAAAGGGGTAAATTGACCCCAAAATTTAAGAAACTCTGAACTATGCGTTATTTGTTTTTACTGCTGTGCGCCTGCATGCCCATGTTGCTGAAAGCCCAGTTCAATACAGCCGCCTCCAATACCAAACCTCCTTATCTGCAGTACCCGGTGATTCCGGCCTTTAAAATGACCCTCCCGGATGGCCACGTCATCACCAAAAACGACCTGAGAAAAGAAAAAACCATGGTATTCGTCTTCAGCGTGGATTGCGACCATTGCAAGCACCTGACGGAAGAAGTCCTCAAAAACATCGATAAATTCAAAAAATACCAGATCCTCATGGTGACGCCCTTCAACGTAGACCAGATGAAGGAATACTACAAACAATACAACATCGCCAAATACCCGAATATCATTATGGCCAGCGAGCCTACCCGCCAGATCATGTACTTCTATGACCTGCACTTCTTCCCCGGCCTGTACATCTACAGCGCTAAGGACAAGTTTATCAAGGGTTTTGAAGGTTCCGCCAAAGTGGATTCCCTCCTCTACTATTTAAATAAATAAATTTTTTTGGGAGAGAGATCTAAGGCTGCTTCCTCTTCTCTCTCCCGTTCACACCGGCATATCCCCTGCAGCAGCGCTCGCGGACGCTACATGGCCGCCCAGGGGCGCATAAATCTTCTCCCCCCAAAATTAAAATACCCGCTAAAACTGATTTGTTGGACCCAATTCCGTAAATTCA
Organism: Chitinophaga sp. CB10; assembly: GCA_001870995.2. Lineage (GTDB taxonomy): Bacteria > Bacteroidota > Bacteroidia > Chitinophagales > Chitinophagaceae > Chitinophaga. The sequence continues at coordinate 89,698 of MLAV02000017.1, read as the reverse complement.
TTACCATAAATTTTTCGTTCACCTAAAAGCCATAGACAAGATGAAAGTTACAGTAGTAGGAGCCGGTAATGTGGGAGCCACCTGCGCCAACGTGCTTGCACACAGAGATTTCTTAACGGAGGTGGTTTTGCTTGATATCAAGGAGGGAACAGCAGAAGGGAAAGCGCTAGATACCTGGCAACAAGCTCCCATCGACTATTACAGCACAAAGGTAACCGGGGTTACCAACGACTATTCCAAAACCGCCAACAGCGACGTGGTAGTCATCACCTCCGGCCTGCCCCGCAAACCCGGCATGAGCAGGGATGACCTGATCTCTACCAATGCCAACATCGTAAGGTCCGTTACAGAAAACGTTACCAAACACTCCCCCAACGCAGTAATCATCGTGGTGAGCAACCCGCTCGACGTAATGACCTATTGCGCCTACCTGACCGCTAAAAAAGACAGCAGCAAAGTGTTTGGCATGGCCGGCATCCTGGATACCGCCCGCTACCGCGCTTTCCTGGCCGACGAAATCGGCTGCTCCCCTAAAGATATTCAGGCCATCCTCATGGGAGGCCATGGCGATACCATGGTACCACTCCCCCGCTATACTACCGTGGCCGGCATCCCCGTTACGGAACTGGTGGCGAAAGATAAACTGGACGCTATCATCCAGCGCACCAAAGTAGGTGGCGGCGAAATCGTCAACCTCCTCGGCACCTCCGCCTGGTACGCCCCCGGCGCAGCGGCTGCACAAATGGTAGAAGCCATCCTCAAAGATGAAAAACGCGTATTCCCCGTGTGCGCATGGCTCACCGGCGAATACGGCCTGCAAAACATCTACCTCGGCGTACCCGTGGTACTGGGCAAAAACGGGATCGAAAAAATTATAGAACTCCGGCTCAACGAGGAAGAAAAAGCCTTGCTCCAAACCTCCGCCCAACACGTGAAAGAAGTGATGGACGTGCTGGACAACATGAAAGAACAAAAAGTATAATAATTCCACTGAAGACAGTAAAAGGATCGGCAGCTGCATAACCGCCGATCCTTTTTATTTTCAAGGAATTAAAACCTGCAAGTGTTAATTACTGTTAAAAAAAGAATCGTATTTTCGTTATTATTCTGATACAATCGATACATCTTTTGTGCATATGTCTAACCTGGAAAAGTTAATTACTCAAAAATCCTTTCTCAACGAGTATCACAAAGGACTTGTAAGTCTGATTTTTGTGGGCAACTGGCTGACATCCCGCCACCAGCAATTCTTTAAGAAGTACGATATCACCATGCAGCAGTTTAACATCCTGCGCATCCTCCGCGGCCAGCACCCGCAGGCCGCCAGCATCAACGTACTCAAAGAACGCATGCTCGACAAAATGAGCGACGTTTCCCGGCTGGTAGAGCGACTGCGGAAGGCGGACCTGGTAGTACGCAAAAGCAGTGAGCTGGACAGGCGCTCTGTAGATGTACGTATCACCGATAAAGGGCTGGAACTGCTCAGCAAAATCGATGAGGACCTCGGAGAGCTGGAAAACGCGCTCAAAGGCCTCAACGAAGCGGAAGCCGCCCAACTGAACCAGTTACTGGATAAAGTACTGGACCACTATTCCTGATCCTATATTTCTTCCAGGTAGTTCAGATCCTTATGAAAGGTTTCCTCTATCGTCCAGGCAGCCAGCATGGCCACGCCTATACATATCACCGCTACAATCGCCCCGCTTTGCAATAAATTGAAGTATTTCTGCGCCGCCACAAACAGGATGGAGATCAGCGGCAGCATGCCCCGGGCAAAATTCGGCACCGTAGTGGCCACCGTGGCCCGCAGGTTGGTCCCGAAGCTCTCCGCCCCAATGGTCACAAATATGGCCCAGAAGCCCACGCTGAAGCCCATCAGGAAACAAACGGTATAAAACAATGCCGTGCTCGCGCCGTGCAGGTTCAGGTACACTGCCACCATAATGCCCGTCAGCGCCAGGAAGAGCAACATCACCTTGCGGCGGCTCCGCAGCAGCTGGCTGATTACGCCGCTGCTAAAATCGCCGATTACAAGGCCGGCATAACAAAAAGCCACGGCATCCCCCGGGTTAATCGTTCCCTGCACCTGCATTTCCCGGGCAAATTTGTTGGAAAACGCAATCAGGATGCCCACTACAAACCAGGTGGGCGTACCCAGTAACACGCATTTCAGGTACTTCAGCAGCCGCGCCTTATTGGTAAACAACGCCACCAGGCTGCCCCGGGTAGTATTGGCAGCCTTCACCTGGTTAAACAGGTGGGATTCCATGACGGAAATCCGCAGTACCAGCAAGGCCAAACCCAAACCTCCGCCTATAAAATAACATATGCGCCAGTCCCCAACGGCCTTGGCAATCAGGTTGGCGGCAACAGCCCCGGAAACCCCGACCGTAGCCACGATCATGGTGCCGTAGCCCCGCTTTTCCTTCGGCAGGATTTCGGAAACCAGCGTGATGCCGGCGCCCAGCTCCCCCGCCAATCCGAAACCGGCTACAAAACGCCATAGTATATAACCATTGATCCCCTGCACGAAACCGTTCGCTATATTGGCCACTGAATAGATGAGGATAGACCCGAACAATACGCTCAGGCGGCCTTTCTTATCTCCCCATACCCCCCAGAAAAGCCCACCCAGGAGCAATCCCAGCATTTGGATATTGATCAGCAGCAGCCCCGCACCGGAGTCGATTTCACTCTGCGGCAGGCCGAGCGACTGCAAACTTGGAACCCGGACGATGGTGAATAACAACAGGTCGTAGATATCGACAAAATAACCCAGCGATGCAACGATGACGGCAATGTTGAAGATGGAAGCGGATTGGCTTTCGGTTTTCATGTGCGTGGTTGATAAAGACTTAAAAAATATTACCTGGTTGATAAAAACAAAAATGCCATGAAAGATAGTACTTCATGGCATTTTTCTGATAATTTATTTGTTGGATTCTGTCAGTTCATCCGGATGATTTTCCTTCGCGTGATCGTGCGGCACTTTCACCTTGCCGAACACCAGCTTCAGCAACACCGGCAGCGTGGTGATCAGGATCAGGATGATCACGATCAGCTCCAGGTGGTTTTTAATGGTAGGATATTTATTACCAAGGAAATAACCGGCCAGCATCATGGAAAACACCCAGCTGATGGAACCTACCACGTTGTACACCATGAATTTTTTACGCTCCATGCCCACAATGCCCGCTACAATCGGTGCAAAGGTGCGGATGATGGGCAGGAAACGCGCCAGGATGATGGCGCCTCCACCGTGCTTATCAAAAAATTCCTTAGCCTGGAAGAGGTGTTTCTTCTTAAACAGGAAGGTATCCTTCCGGCTGAAAAGCAGCGGGCCAGACTTGCGTCCGAACCAGAAGCCCACAATATTACCCAGCACGCCAGCCAGGGCAATGAGCAACATCAATACGATAAAAGGAGCATCGTAAAAGCTGGCGCTCAACTCTTTACCATAGATCCCTGCGAGGAACAGCAGGGAATCCCCGGGCAGAAAGAAGCCTACAAACAGGCCGGTTTCTGCAAAAATGATTGCTACTAACAGGTACAGCCCTCCGTGTTCAATAATCCATGACGGATTAATGAGGTGCTTAAATAACTCTATAATCTGGTCCATGCGCTTTTAAATAACTTTCGGGAATCGGTAAATTATAAATTATTCTCTAATGAGAATGTTAATGTTTGGCAATAGGTCTTTATTGTCAGGCATTTCAGGCTGGCACGTCGGCGGTTCCTTCGCCCAGCTTGTTTTCCCATTTTGATACTACAGCAGTGGCCATGGCATTACCGATCACGTTGGTAGCGGAGCGGCCCATATCCAGCAGGTGGTCTACTCCCAGCAACAGCAGCAGGCCGGCTTCCGGGATATTAAACATGGACAGTGTACCTGCGATAACCACGAGGCTGGCGCGGGGCACCCCGGCAATACCTTTACTGGTGATCATGAGCACGAGCAGCATGGTGATCTGCTGGTCGAACGGCAGGTGCATGCCATAAGCCTGGGCAATGAACAGGCTGGCAAAGGTCATATACATCATGGACCCGTCGAGGTTAAAGGAATACCCCAGCGGCAGTACGAAGCTCACAATGCGTTTATCGCAGCCAAAGCGCTCCAGTTCCTCCATGGTGCGGGGGTAGGCCGCCTCGGAGCTGGCAGTGCTGAAAGCCAGCAGGATAGGGTCCTTAATGAGCCCCAGCAGGCGCAATACGGGCTTGCCGAGGATCATAAACCCAACCAATGCCAGTACCACCCAAAGGCTGAACAGCCCGGCGTAGAACTGCGTGATGAATTTACCATAGATCCAGAGTACGTTGAGTCCTTTATCGGCGATGATGGCGGCCATAGCGGCGAAGACGGCGAATGGCGCGAAGTTCATCACGAAGCCGGTTACTTTCAGCATGATGTGCGCAACGCTGTCCATCAGCTTAACTACAGGGCTGGCCTGCTCCCCGATCGCGGCGGCGGCCACGCCAAAGAAGACGGCAAAAACAACGATCTGCAATATCTCGTTATGGGCCATGGCGTTGATAACGCTATCCGGCACCACATGGTGGAAAAATCCTCTTAAAGTCATATCCGCCTTGGAGATGCCCGCATCGGCATGGGTATCCGGCAGTGGCAATTCCAGGGACAAGCCTGGTTTCATGAGGTTGACCAGCACGAGGCCGAGAAACAATGATACAAAGGTTGCACTGATAAACCACAGCATGGTTTTACCGCCTACGCGGCCAACAGCTTTAATATCCCCCATTTTGGCCACGCCTACTACCAGGGTGGAGAACACCAGCGGAGCGATGATCATTTTAACGAGCCGGAGAAAGATATCTGTCAGTATAGATACATTATCGGCGAACTTTTGAATACTTGCCTGCTGTTCCGGAGTAGGTGTTCCTTTTCCAAATGAGTAGTTTACAATGTATCCCGTTGCAATACCAATTAACATGGCGGCAAAGATGTACAAAGTAAGCTTGTTGGATTTCTTCATGCGTAGGTAGAATTAATTGCTGTAAGTGTTTGTAACCTAAAATTTCCCAAAAATAAGGTTACTGGCTTAAATATGAGCCGCCGGAGGTAAAATAAAAGAGGGCATTTTGATTTGCAGTTATTATATTTGGCGATTAACAATCAACAACAAACAAATCTACCTTAACAACAATCAACCAACATTTGGCTTATGAGCAAACTATTTGCCAAGAAACAACTGTCTGTTCTGCTGTCAGAGGCTTCCGAATCCGATAAGGGGCTTAAAAGGACTTTAGGGGCAGGCTCGCTAATCGCTTTGGGTATCGGGGCCATCATCGGCGCCGGTCTTTTCGTTAGAACAGCTGCCGCTGCAGGCCAACACGCAGGTCCGGCCGTAACGGTATCCTTCATCATCGCGGCCATCGGCTGTGCCCTTGCCGGATTATGCTATGCCGAATTTGCCTCTATGATTCCGATTGCGGGAAGTGCTTACACTTATTCCTATGCCACACTTGGTGAATTCATTGCCTGGATTATTGGTTGGGACCTGGTGCTGGAATATGCCCTCGGCGCCGCCACAGTGGCCATCGGCTGGTCGCAGTACCTCAATAAGTTACTGACAAACGTCTTTCACATCACAATACCCTATGAGTGGTGTCACAGTCCATTTGAGGTGAGCGATGCCGGCGTAAGGGGTATCATGAACGTGCCTTCCGTGTTCATCCTCCTGCTGCTCACCATGCTGCTGGTACGCGGTATCCAGGGTTCTGCCATTGTGAACAACATCATTGTGATTTGTAAAGTGGCCATTGTAATCCTGTTTATCTTCTGCGGATGGCAGTTTATCAACCCGGCTAACCACACACCGTTCACCATTGCCGCGGATGCAGGTACCGTTACCATGCACAACGGCCACGTGGTGGATTACTCCAACTTCTTCAACCATGGATGGGGGGGCGTGCTAAGGGGCGCCGGCGTGGTGTTCTTTGCGTTCATCGGTTTTGACGCCGTATCTACCGCGGCCCAGGAAACCAAGAACCCGAAGCGGAACATGCCGATCGGTATCCTCGTTTCCCTCCTGATCTGTACCGCGCTGTATATCCTGTTCTCCTTCGTGCTGACAGGCGTGGCGCCGTTTAAAGACTTCCTGAAAGCAGGTGGCGAGGCTTCCGTAGCTTATGCGATCGATACCTATATGCCTGGTTATGGCTGGTTATCCACCCTGATCACCGTGGCCATCCTGGCAGGTTTCTCCTCTGTAATCCTCGTGATGCTGCTGGGTCAGACCCGCGTGTTCTACTCCATGAGTAATGATGGACTGGTACCGCCGGTATTCTCCAAGCTGCACCCTAAATACCGTACGCCTTACCGCTCCCAGTGGATGTTCTTCGTATTTACCTGCCTGTTTGCCGCATTTATTCCGGACAGCGTGGTAGGCGATATGACCAGCATCGGAACCCTCTTTGCGTTTGTACTGGTTTGCGTGGGCGTGATCGTAATGCGTAAAAACAACCCGGATGCGCCGCGCGCGTTCAAAACCCCTTGGGTACCGGTAGTGCCGGTGCTGGGCGCACTGTTCTGCCTCACCATGATCGTGAGCCTGGGCGTAGAAAACTGGTCCCGCCTGTTCGTATGGCTGGGAATCGGCTTTATCATCTACTTCGGCTACAGTGTGAAGCACAGTAAGGCCCGCAAGATGATGGATTAACCGGATGGTGATTTCATTACTTAGCCAGATTAGCTTAAATTTGCGGATTATTTTAAAGATCCAATAATAAGATACCACTCCAATGGGAAGAATATTTGAAGTTCGTAAATCCACCATGTTTGCCCGCTGGGACAGGATGGCAAAACAGTTTACCAAAATAGGTAAGGATATAGCAATCGCCGTGAAGGCTGCTGGCCCTGACCCTGATAATAACCCTGCGCTGCGTCGTTGCATTCAGAATGCGAAAGCCGTGAACATGCCGAAAGACCGTGTTGACGCTGCGATCAAACGTGCGATGGGGAAAGATAAAACTGATTACGAAGAAGTTGTATATGAAGGATATGCGCCACATGGCATTGCCATCATGGTGGATACCGCTACCGATAATACCACCCGTACCGTTGCCAACGTGCGTACGCACTTCAACAAATGCGGCGGCAGCCTTGGTAACAGCGGTTCCGTAGCCTTTATGTTCAACCGTGTGGGCGAGTTTAAAGTGAAGAATGCCGGACAGGACCTGGAAGAACTGGAATTGGAACTGATTGATGCCGGTTTGGAAGAAATTGGAGAGGATGCGGAAGGAAATATCATTATCCGCGCTGCCTTCACCGAGTTCGGCAATATGTCCAAAGCCCTGGAAGACAAAGGCCTGGAAGTGATCAGCTCAGAACTGAAGCGTATCCCTGCCAACCTCGTGGAATTATCGGAAGAGCAGGCTAAAGACGTGCTGGAGCTGGTAGACCGCCTGGAACAGGATGACGACGTTCAGGCTGTATTCCATAATCTGAAGTAAGTACAATTTAATACACAAGAGAGGTCCTGCTGATGAGGCAGGACCTTTTCTTTTTTTGTCAAGGAACCGAAATGTATCTGATTAATAGGAGCGCCTTTGAGGGAAAGGCGCTTTTTAATTTCAACGGATAGTAGCAGCCACTGTTTCTCAGGCTTTAATAATTTCCTGGCGCCGGTCCGCCTCATTGGCAATGAACATGATGCCTTTTCCGTGGTACGTGGCCACGCTGAGGGTAGGATCCGGGGCTATATACCGGCGCAGCCGCGTCAGGTACACGTCCATAGAACGCTTGTTGTATGATTCGTCCCCATCCCAAACGCTGGCCATGATCTGGTCCCGTTTGAGCTTTTTATTGGGATTTTCACACAGGTATTTAAAGAGATCGGATTCTTTGGGGGGGAGTTGGAGATGTTTGCTTTCAATGCTGGTACCGCCGTCGGGGCCTGTCTTTTTCACTTCTACCACTACGTTACATTGCTGGTAATTGAACCGCAGGTTGCCCACGTGGTAGGTAATCTGCTTTTCGCTGCGCAGCAGGCGGGCCCTTTTGATGAACACGTCCATCCTGAGCAGGAATTCCTGCATGTTGAAAGGCTTTACGATATAGTCGTCCGCGCCATTTTCCAGTCCCAGCATACGGTCCTGCTCCATATAACGGGAGGAAGTGATGATGACCGGTACGTTTTCGTTGATCGAACGGATGTCTTTAGTGAGGGCAAATCCGTCTTTCTTCGGCATGACCACATCGAGGACGCACAGGTCAATGTCCCGTTGTTGGAATGTTTCCCATCCGGCCTCTCCGTCGGCACAGTACAGTACTTCATAACCGGCTTTTTCGATATGTCTTTTCATCACTTTAGCAAAAAACTGGTCGTCTTCCACCAATAAAACGGTCGGCTTCATTTTAGATAGATTTTAATTGTAACGATTAAAAGTAGCTAGACAGCGATTCTCGATTTTGGGTTTGACCCTGAAAAAGCAAAGGGTATTTTTTACGTTTATTCAAAGTACCGATTTCCTGACGGTTCTGCAATCGTTCTTTTTGTTCAGTTAGAATTTTCTGTTCATTTTGTTCATTTTTGAGGTGATGAATGAACAAATGTATAATTGAGGGGGAGTGAGTTATAAACGCATAGCGAATAAAAACAGTTTATAATTTTTATCAACTATGCGTTTATTTTAATATAAAAAATGTTAGCTATTAACGACGTTTTTAGCCCTTCCGGATAGGAATGCGTCAAGGTTATCCACCACGGCGGAGAGCAACCTGCCCCTTGCAGCGGAGGTAGCCCAGGCAATATGCGGGGTAATGACGATGTTCGGCGCACCGAGGAGCGGATTATCGGCCGCCGGCGGCTCCGTTGATAATACGTCCACACCCGCTCCCGCAATGCGGCCACTGCGCAGCGCCGCCTCCAGGTCCGCCTCGTTGATGAGCCCGCCCCGGCTGGTATTAATCAAAAACGCGCTGCGCTTCATCGTATCCAGCAACGCGGCATTCACAAACTCTTTATTGGCAGCGCTCATAGGCGTATGTAGGCTTACCACATCCGCTTCTTTAAAACAGGCAGCAAGGTCCACAAACCTTACGCCCTCCATTTTATCGCGCTCCGGGTGCTTGTGGTGGGCAATCACCTGCATCCCGAATGCCAGCCCTATCCTGGCCACCGCCTGTCCTATCTGCCCCAGGCCTACTATGCCCAGCGTTTTGCCTTCCAGCTCCACCAGCGGAAAATCCCAGAAGGAAAAATCCTTGCTGCTGCTCCAGCGGCCCTGGTGCACCGCCACGCTGTGCGCGCCCGCATGGTGGCATAATTCCAGGATCAGGGCAAACGTAAGCTGGGCCACCGCCGCCGTACTGTACGCCGGCACATTGGTCACCGGGATACCCCGCTCCTTCGCAGCCGCTATATCTACTACATTATATCCCGTGGCGATTACGCCAATGTATTCCAGCTTCGGCAACGCGGCAATGGAAGCCGCGTTGAGTATGGATTTGTTGGTAAGCACTATCTCCGCGTCCCTGGCGCGTTCCACCACCAGCTCCTCCGGCGTACGGTCGTAAATGGTCACATTGCCCAAGGCTTTGAGGCCGTCCCAACTGAGATCCCCGGGGTTGAGGGCATATCCGTCCAACACAACTATTTGCTTCATATCGTCTTTTTAAGGTGTGAAAAAATCAGTCGATAAAAATAGGTAAACTCGCCCAATCCCTCCAAACGAGAAAATAACGCGACTTTCTGCGAAAAAAACATCAAAAACGAGTGGCTTTAAAAAGTAGATTGCAGGTATAATATCCCGCTAAAATTATTATCGGCTTATGTTCGGTTGGACAGCGATGGAGGACAGTGAACTGCTTGCGTACCTGAAAGAAGGTAACGTGCGCGCGTTTGATACCATTTACGCGCGCTACTGGGCGGACCTGTACAAACATGCCTTCTTCACTCTCCGCAGCCGGGAACAGGCCCTGGACATCATCCAGGAAGTATTCACCTGGCTCTGGATCCACCGGGAAACCGTGGAGATCACCTCCCTCAAACAATACCTCAAAGGCGCCGTACGGTTCAAAATGGCCAACTACCTCCGCGCCAGCAAATCCCGCAAACAATTGATCCACTCCCTGCAATACCTGGCAGAAGACGCCGTTTCCCCGGATGAAATCCGCCTGAAGGAACTGCAATCCCTCATTGCCTCCGCCGTGGACGCCCTCCCGGAAAAATGCAGGGAAGTGTACAGCATGAGCAGGCATGAACAGCTATCCCATGCGGAAATAGCAAGCCGGCTTAATATCTCCGTAAAAACGGTGGAAAACCAGATCTCCATCGCCCTCAAGCGCATCCGCGTCCACATTGGCAGCGCGCTCCTCTACTTCCTCTGCTGGTGGTGTTTTTAAAATTTTTTTTAGCCGCTTTGGGGGATCAGCCTTCCCCGCGTTACCAGGATATAAACGGGCTTTCATTGATCCACGAAAAACTGGCCGCCCTTGCGGAAAAAATCGCCGATGGCGTGGCTACCGAACAGGAAATTAACGAGTATAACGCGCTGCTGGATACCCTAGAAGCAAGTGAACAATGGGATGATGACCTCCTGGGCAACCAACAGGAAACAGGCAGACTGTTACAGGCACGGATATACGAAAATGCCGGCATCCGCCGGAAGATACAGCGCATGCGTATCCTAAGGATTGGTATGGCCGCCTCCGCAGCCTTGCTGATAGGGCTTTCCGCCATGCTTTGGCTGCATTACAAACAGCCGGCAGCATCGCCCGCTGTGGTAACAACGGCCCGCAACAGTGAACAGGTTGTATTACGCCTCGCCAACGGCAGGGAAATCACCCTCGGCAACGATTCTTCCGTAATTCAACAAGGCCATACCGTTATTACGCTCGGCAACGGCGCAGCCACCTGGCAAAGTACGGGCGCCGCTACGGACGAGGTCAATGAACTGATCACGCCCGCCGGCTCCCAGTTCATGATGGTACTGGCAGATGGTTCCAAAGTCTGGCTCAACACCGGCTCCCGCCTGCGATTCCCCACGGCCTTTCATGGCCGGGAACGGACCGTGGAACTCAACGGGGAAGCCTACTTTGAAATAGCGCCAAACGCCCGTCAGCCATTCGTGGTAAAAAGCAATGATAACGCCGTCAGGGTACTGGGCACCAGCTTTAACATCACGTCCTACCAGGATGAACCGGCAGCCAGCGTCACCCTGGTAAACGGTGCAGTGAAAGTGTACCGCCGGCAGGATTCCCTCCTGCTCCAGCCCGGGCAGCAAGCCAGGATGAGCCAGGACAAAGGGATTACGCTCGTCCCCCATGCGGACGTTGCCGCCATTACCGCCTGGAAAAACGGCTTCTTTGCCATGCAGGGAGAAAATACGGACGCTATGCTCCGGCAAATCGCCCGGTGGTATGACCTGGAAATTGAATACACCGGGAGAATTCCCGACCTGAAATTCGAAGGCAGTATTAAGAAAAGTTATGAATTACAGGATGTCATCGCCATTCTCAACGAAAGCGGCATCCACCTGAAACAGGACAATAAAAAACTGGTAGTATTTCCGAACTAGACATCAACATAATTATCATGTGACCGAAAGGAACCAAAAACAAAACCGGGCATGCGCCAACATAACCCGGTTTAAATGGTAATAAACACAATACGATCAAGCATTTTTTTATCACCTAAATCAAATTTATGTTTTTAGCAACTCCTTGTCAAACACCGTCCGCAAGCTAACCTGGTACTGATCAGGTACAAAACGCAGTGAACAATTAGCCGGGAGGGTATCACCTCCGCCAATCCTGCTGCTTATCCAATTCCAAATCAATTCCGGACAGCAATGCTGCCGCGGGCTATCTCCTGCGCGCCTCCTGCTGCTTCCCGCTATTCTGTTATCCTTAATCATCCAAAACATGCAGTTATTATCAACTCTGCTAAATCGTTTAAGTCGCCACCGGCGTCACACCAAAATCTGGAAAGTTATGAAACTAACAACGGTACTCTTATTGGTAGGTTTCCTGCAGGTAAGCGCCCATGGCCTGGCCCAGAAGATCACCATGAACAAAACCGACCGGCCCATACAGGAAGCGCTGACGGAAATCGAAAAACAGTCAGGCTACAAATTCTGGTATCATGCCGGCCTGCTCAACAATGCCAAAAATGTGAGCATCAGCGTTACCGAAGCGCCGCTTAACACCGTGCTCGACTTGCTGGTGAAGGACCAGGGCCTCTCCTGGAAAGTAATCAAAGAAACAATCATACTCAATAAAGCCGCGGCGGCGCCCTCACCGGCAGCTCCGCCAGCCGATACGCTCCGCGGGAAAGTGACGGACGACAAGGGCAACGCCATTCCCGGGGCCACCATCCTCGTGAAAGGCACTAAAAAGGCAACGGTATCCAATGCCAACGGGGAATTCACCCTGGCAAGCATACCGGACAACGCTACCATCGTCATCTCCAACATCGGCTTCCAGACGCAGGAAATACCTGTGAACGGCAGGTCAAAAATCAATGTGACCTTCCTCCCGGAAGTATCGCAGCTGGAGAATGTAGTAGTGGTTGGTTACGGCACGCAGAAGAAAGTAAACCTCACCGGCGCCGTAGCCCAGGTATCCGGTAAAGTGCTGGAAAACAGGCCTATTACCCGCGTATCACAGGCCCTGCAAGGGATGGTAGCCGGCCTCAACATCTCCACCAATACCGGCGGCGGCGCGCCTAACGCCACCCAGAATATTAACGTGCGCGGCTATACGGGAATCAACTCCTCCGGCGGTACGCAATCCGGCGGCCCGCTCATCGTAATCGACGGTATCCAGGGTGGGGACATCAATGCCCTCAATCCTTCCGACGTGGAAAGTATTTCCGTACTGAAGGATGCGGCATCCACCGCTATCTACGGCTCTTCCGCTCCTTACGGCGTTATCCTCATCACCACCAAAAAAGGAAAGGCCGGCCAGCCTACGCGCATCACGTACGATAACAACCTCTCCTGGGCGCAGGCCATCAACCTGCCTAAAATGATGAACTCACTGGACTTCGCCAACCTCTACAACGAAGCCTTTGTAAATGCAGGCCGTGCGCCGTTCTTCGACGATGCCACCCTGCAACGCATCAAGGATTACCAGGCCGGTACCCTCAGGGAGGAAGCCATGAAAAGCCCTTCCGCTCCCAACGACTGGACCTCCTGGAATACTTCCAACGCCAACAACGACTGGTTTAAGATCTATTTCAAGGACTTTGCTTTCAGCCAGCAACACAACATCGGCATCAGCGGCGCTTCCGAAAAAAGCAATTACTACATTGGTATCGGTTATAACAACAAGGAAGGGATGTACAACTTTGGCGACGATGACTTCAAGCGTTTTAATATACGCGCCAACGTTAGTTCCAATATCACGAACTGGCTGCAATTCAACCTGCGCAGCACCATCAGCCGCACCCTGTACAACACGCCGAATACCTATTCCGGTAAAACCGGCGGTAACTACATGCACCAGATTGCCCGCAAGTTCCCCACCGTACAGCTGAAAAATCCGGATGGCAACTATTCCGATCCCAGCGATGTACTGCTGCATCAGCAGGGCGGCCGATTCAAATACACCGAGGACCAGCCGATGATCACCGGCGAGTTTAAAATCACGCCCCTGAAGGACTGGAATATCATTGCCAACTATACTTTTGACGGCGATATCTATGATGAACAGAATCACGTTAAAACGGTGTACACCTTCCTGCCGGATGGTTCCACTGCGCCGGTGAGCGGCACCACCCCCAATTCCTTTGCCCGGTATAACTACCGCAGCGAGCATCACATCGTGAATGCGTTTTCTTCCTATGAAAAAACTTTTGATAAGCACAACTTCAAAATCCTCGGCGGTTTCACCAGCGAGCTGACGAACTATACCAATTACAGCGCTTCCAACTCGCTGCTGTATTCCAATGACATTCCTTCCCTGAACCTGACCTACAATACCACGCCTACCGTTGGCGACCAGGTGCGCAGGCTGGCCGTGGAAGGCTTCTTTGGCCGCTTCAATTATGCGTTTGCGGATAAATACCTGCTGGAAATCAACGGCCGGTACGACGGTACTTCCCGCTTCCTTTCCGCCAACAGGTGGAAATTCAGCCCGGGTATCTCCGCCGGCTGGAATATTGACCGGGAAAAGTTCTGGCAGCCGATCAGCAACGTGGTGAATACATTCAAACTGCGCGGCTCTTTCGGCTCTTCGCCGGATCAGCTGTTCCTGGGCGATCCTTCCATCGGCACCTACTACCCGTTCTATCCGAGCCTGGCTACTACGCGGCCTAACAGCACTTCCTGGTTGTTTGGCGGCAACAAACAGGCGTCTGTGAGTCAGCCTTCGCTGGTTAATCCTGACCTGACCTGGGTTACCACCACCTCGTATGATGTAGGGGCTGATTTTAGTATGTTTAGGGAGAGATTGAATGTCAACTTTGATTATTACATCCGTAAGGCGGACGATTTCGCAGGGCCCGCTCAGGTGCTGCCAGCCATCCTGGGCGCAGCGGTGCCGCGGGTCAACAACGCAGCCATCCGGACTACCGGCTTCGAGCTCACCATGCAATGGAACGACCGCATCGGGGAAGTAGGTTATTCCGTACGCGCTAACCTCTCCGATTACAAAGGCGCCGTCGTGAAATACAACAACCCTTCCCGTTCCCTCTCTACCTTCTACGAAGGCCAGAACATGGGCGACATCTGGGGGTACGTATCCAACGGCTTATACGCTACAGATGCCGATGCAGCCAAAGCGCCGAAAGCGCAGTTCTGGAACAGCACCTGGCGCGCCGGTGATGTGATCTACCAGGACCTCAATAACGACGGCGTTATCAACAACGGAAAAAATACCGTGGACAGCAGTGGCGACCGCCGCATCATCGGTAACAACACGCCGCGTTACCAGTACAGCATGAACCTCTCCTTCGATTACAAAGGATTTGATCTGGGCATCTTCCTGCAGGGCGTAGCCAAAAGGGATGCATGGATTGGTTCCAACTACTTCTGGGGTATTGTGGGCAGCGAGTGGCAAAGCTCTCCTTTCACCATCCACTACGA
Source organism: Chitinophaga sp. CB10 (assembly GCA_001870995.2). Taxonomy (GTDB): domain Bacteria; phylum Bacteroidota; class Bacteroidia; order Chitinophagales; family Chitinophagaceae; genus Chitinophaga. Next base: position 74,653 of record MLAV02000017.1, on the reverse strand, counting down.
CCGCTGGACGCCGGCCAACACGGGCGGTTACTTCCCTAAGTTTTACATGAGCGGGGAAAACGATAAGAACACGCAAACACAAACCCGTTACCTGCAAAACGCAGCTTACATGCGCATCAAGAACCTGCAGCTGGGCTATACGCTGCCGGCGCAGTTACTGTCGCATATCCGCGCGCAGAAAGTGCGTGTGTACTTCAGCGTGGAAAACCTCGCCACTTTCACGAAAATGGCCAAAACCATCGATCCGGAACTCTCCATCAGCGATGCGAAAATTTATCCGTTGCAAAGAACCTGGTCCTGTGGCATCAATGTAATTCTCTAATCCAAAACAGTTGAGCATATGCGATTTCCGAAGATAATCACCACCACTATACTATTGTCGTCCGTACTTTTTGCGTGTAAGAAAGATTTCCTGGAAAGGAGTCCTGAAACAGTGATCAGCGATGCGCAGTACTGGAAAACCTCCAATGACCTGAAGCTGTATGCCAACAGCTTTTACAATAACTTCCCCGCCTATACGGGATTTGGCACCATCGGCATCTATGGCGAAGATGCGGACCAGGGTTCCGACAACATGGTGTACATCAGCTACAACACCCGTATGAACGGGGAAAGCGTGGTACCCGCCACTTCCGATAACTGGAGTACCACGGCCTGGGGCAATCTCCGTAATATCAACTACCTGCTGGCCAACTACACGAAAGTGAAGGAGCCATGGAGCAATGTGAAAACCTATGTAGGCGAAGCCCGGTTTTTCAGGGCTTACTGGTACTTCAATATGCTGCGCAACTACGGGGACCTGCCATGGGTAAGCCAGGTGCTGGACCCTTCGTCCAAGGAAGTGTACAACAAAAGATTACCGCGTAATGTGATCGCTGATTCCATTATTGCGGACCTGGACAGCGCGATCGCCTACCTGCCTGCAAAGGGAACGGCGCAGGCAAGCCGCGTCTACAAAGAATATGCACAGGCGATGCAGGCCCGCATTGCCCTCTACGAAGGCACCTGGGAAAAATACCAGGCCGGCACTCCGTTTGGCGTAAGCGGCGCAACGCCGGAAAAATACCTGCAGAAGGCCGTTGAAGCCTCTGCGGCAGTGATGGGCAGCGGACTGTTTACGCTCGACAATGTGGGTAAAGCATTCGGCTACTGGTCCCTCTTCAACCAGACGGATTACAGCGGCAGCAGGGAAGTGATGTTCTGGCGGCAGTACAATGTTACCACCGGCCCTTCCCATAACTGGCACAGATATACGAATACAGGCGCCGGCAGAGGGCTGACCAAAAACCTGGTAGATGACTACCTCTGTGCGGACGGCCAGCCGATATCCGTCAGCACGCTGTACAAAGGCGATGATTCCCTGCAGCTGGTAGTTACCGGCAGGGATCCGCGACTGGCGCAGACGATGTACGTTAACGACGGCAATCACATTGTTACCAGCAACCAGCCCAACGGCGCGCCTAACCTGCTCTTCCAGGTACCCACCTTCGATGCAGCCAGCGAAAACCGCCCTGCTACCGGCTACCAGGTATATAAAGGGCATAATACCGATTATATGCAACAATACGCGGCGGAGCTGGGCACCACCGGCCTCATTCTGATGCGCTATGCCGAAGTGCTGCTGATCCATGCAGAGGCTAAAGCAGAGCTGGGGATTTTAACACAGGGAGATGTGGATCTCACGATTAATAAACTGCGCGCCAGGGTGGGCATGCCACCGCTCAACATCGGTGCTATCGTTACCGATCCGAAATGGATCTTTCCCCAGTTAAGTCCCCTGCTGAATGAAATCCGCCGGGAACGAAGGGTGGAACTGGCTTGCGAAGGTTTCAGAAGGGATGACATCTACCGCTGGGGCGCGGCGCAACGGCTGCTCGTAGGCTGGAAGCCCAAGGGCGCGAAGCTGAAACAGTGGCAGGGCCGCGTATCCGCGAGCCTGCTCTCCGGCTACCCTGTGGATGCCAACGGGTATATTGAACCTTTCCAGAAGGTAGGCGCGCTTAGTAACGGCTACAAATTCAACGTAAACCGCGATTATCTCCTCCCTATTCCACTGGGAGAGCTGCAGGTGCCTGGTAATACCATGACGCAGAATCCGGGCTGGAATTAGGCTTAAAATCCATTTTTTAAAAGGCCGGCCTTTCATCCATGTAAACAAATCATTAATTAAGGCGGCTGCTCTGGCAAAGACTGAATTATTACCCCACCTTTGCAGCGCCATAAATAAATAATTAACTAAGCCTGCAACTGATTTAATTCATTTATCAAAGAAGCCACTACAAACGCACTTTCATATGCTTTGTAGTGGCTTCGTCTATTTTCCACGGAGCAACGAACCATTAAGGAAGTGTGGAAAGGTTGACGGACGGCGCGCTGCCGCTGGAAGGCCGGGTATAGGTTACTCCCACGCTGTTGCCCACCTGGCGGAAGCCTCCGCTGTACATATACATCATATTCGTTTCAATGCCCGCGCCGATGTCGTACCGCTGGTGCGCGGCATCGCTGGCGGTGGTGGAGAAGGATGCCTGCGTGATCTCTATCCAGTTGCCGTTTTTCGTGCGTACCCACTGGTTGCCGTAACGGGCTTTAAAATAGTTCTGGCCGTTACTGCCAAAGTTTTCCACAAAGGAGTAGAGCCCGCCGAGCAGCTGCCCGTTGGTTTTGGACTTATCCCATTCCGCCAGCAGCTTCCAGGCGCCGTTTTCCGGCGCGTAGTACCAGGCGGTAAACAGGGTATGCGTGCCGGCAGCCTCTGCATGGACCAGCATTTTGTACGTGTTACCGGTTACCCATGGAAATACGAGGTAGGTTTGCCCGCCGGAGCCTTCGTTGCCGAACGCATTATCGACTACGCCCGCGCCTTTGCGCACCAGCGTTACCGCATAGTCCGCCGGGATTTCGTTCGGGTCGTTGGTATTGTAATTACTCCAAATACTGAACAGGATTCTCCTTTCCGTAGGGGAATTTACCTGGATGCCGAAGTAGCCATCCCAAAAGCCATTGGTCATATAGTAGGCATACAGCGGATCGGCGCCGGCCGGCACGTTGATTTCCGTATAGAACCAGGCAATGGCGCTGTCCCCCGGGTACTTATAGCTCAGGTGGGTAGCGGGCGCGCTCCGGTACTGGCTTTTGTTGTACTTAAGCCCGAGGGAGCTGGTGATAATCACCGACTGCACATCCGGCAGGTAAGTACCGTTTTTGGTAACGGCTTTGATTTCTATACAGTGATAGTTAGCCGACGTAATATTAAAGCTGCCTACGTTTAGCGTCACGTAGGAAGATGTTTGGTTGACCACCACATTATAGGCCGTTCCGGAGCTGTCCAGCCGGATGCGCAGCGTATTGGTATTGCCGGGCGCTTTCACGCGGATGGATACGGAAATACTGCCGGTAGTGGTCGGGTAAAAATAAACTTTTGTGACACCGTTGGTGTCCGTCCAGGCGCCGAGCCCGGAAGTGCCGATAGTGCCGTAGCCATTGCTCTGTTCTTTCGGATAGACGTAACCGTTACTATACAGCGTGACGGTATCCGTTTTGACAAGCTCAGTGGAAGCTTTCGGGGAATTGCCTTTTTGTTTGAGTTCACTGTCGATGCTTTTGGCGCATGCTGCCAGCAGCAGGCAAAGCATAATAATAGGGTACTTTTTCATGCGAGATCGGATTTTGGTTTAGCATATAATGATTGCTCCGTGTACTAAGGGAATTAACTGCGTTCACTGTGCTTGTTCACTGTCAGATCAGATTTGCGCCGGGCTCGGGTCGTCAGCAAAATGAAGGTAATTTTTACATTTATTATTTGCCAGTTGGAAATTCTTTTCTGGCAGATTTATGACATAAAAAAAGACCGATCGGATCGATCGGTCTTTAAGTATTTATCAGACAGCTTGTTAGCTATTCTTCCATCATTTGCAGCACGATGCTGACTACATCTTCCGTATTTGGTTTGGAGAAGTAATCGCCATCGGAGCCGTACGCAGGCCTGTGGGCCTGTGCGCTCAGGGTACGCGGCGCAACGTCGAGCCAGCGGTAGCCACCCTGCACTTCCATTACCTGCTGGAACATGTAGGCGGTACCACCACCTGGTACATCTTCATCAGCAAAGAGGATGCGGTTGGTTTTCTTCAGGGACTCCACAATGATATGATGGATGTCGAACGGTAATAAGGTTTGTACATCAATGATTTCGCAGGATACGCCCAGTTCTTCCAGGGTGTTCACTGCTTCTTCCACGATACGGGTCATGGAGCCGTAGGTAACGATGGTTACGTCCTCCCCTTGTTTCAGGATTTCCGGAATACCCAGCGGAACGGTGTAGGTATCCAGGTTTACCGGCAGTTTCTCCTTCAGGCGGTAACCGTTCAGGGATTCGATGACGATAGCCGGCTCGTTGGCTTTCAGCAGGGTATTGTACATACCGGCTGCCTGCACCATGTTGCGTGGCACGCAAACGTGCATCCCGCGGAGGGAGTTGATGATCATGCCCATCGGGGAGCCGCTGTGCCAGATGCCTTCCAGGCGGTGGCCACGTGTACGCACGATCAGCGGGCAGTACATGGCGCCTTTGGTACGGTATTGCAGGGAGGCCACATCATCGCTGAGTGGTTGCAGGCCGTAGAGCAGGTAATCCAGGTACTGGATTTCGGCAATCGGGCGAAGGCCGCGGAGCGCCATACCGATGCCCTGCCCCATGATGGTCAGCTCGCGGATACCGGTATCGGCTATACGAAAACCGCCGTGCTTTTGCTGTAATCCTGCAAAGCCCTGGTTAACGTCTCCGATTTTACCCACATCTTCTCCGAAAGCGAAAACTTTCGGGTTGTTGGTAAAGAGTTGATCAAAATATTTGTTCAGGACTTCGTAGCCATTGATGACAGCAGGTTCATCGCCGTATTCGGCCGGCACTACCGGCACGTTCAGCGCGGAATTAACGCCGCCGGCGTGTAAGCCGGAGGTATAATTTTCCTTCTCCTGCCGGAAGTAGGCATCGTAGTAGGCTTGCAGTTGCTGAACGGCTGGTTCATTTTTCTGCGCTTTGAGCCGCACGAGGATGGAAGCCGCAGCTTTCAGGATATCGCGGCGCTGTGGCTCGCGATTGGTTTGCACCTCGTGGATAGCTTTCTGCACAAAGTCGGCCCTGGCGCCGGCAACGGCTACCACCGGGGTGGCGTGGGCGAGGAACTGTTGTACTTCTGCTTTTATCGGCGTGATGTATTTCTCCCAGGCGGCTTTGCGGGCATCCTGAGCAGCCGTTTTAGCTTCCGCTTCAATTTGCTGCAGGGTAGCTTCATCTGCCAGGGCGTTTTCCAGGATCCAGGAACGCATTTTTACGTTACAGTCGAATTCTTTTTCCCAGGCGAGGCGTTCCTTGCTTTTGTAACGCTCGTGGGAGCCGCTGGTAGAGTGGCCCTGGGGCTGCGTGATCTCCTCCACGTGGAAGAGCGCAGGGATGTGTGTTTCACGGATCTTGCGGATGGCAGGCTCCAGTACTTCGCACATGCCGGCATAATCCCAGCCTTTAATATTATATATATCGAAGCCATTGGTGCCGTTAGCTTTACGGAAACCTTCGAGGGCTGCGGAAATGGAGTTTTTGGTAGTCTGGTATTTGCGTGGTACGGAAATGCCGTAACCATCGTCCCAAACGAATACAGCCAGCGGCACCTGCAGTACGCCTGCGGCGTTCATGGTTTCCCAGAAGTGCCCTTCAGACGTAGAGGCGTCACCGATAGTCGCGAACGCGATCTCGTTACCGCCGTTGGAAAGGTGCTTCATATCCTTCAGCTCATCCACCTTGCGGAACAGCTTGGATGCCAATGCCAGGCCCAGCGCGCGGGGCATTTGGGCGGCGGTAGGCGCCATATCCGCGGCGGAGTTCTTCATCTGTACCAAAGGCAGCATATTCCCCTCCTTGTCCATATTAGGAGTGGCAAAGTGCGAGTTCATCTGGCGGCCGCCGGAAAACGGATCGTTGTTTACATCCGGATCGGCATATAACTGCGAAAAGAATTGTTCAGGAGTGGCGATGCCGGTAGCGAAAGCTACAGTCTGGTCGCGATAATAACCTGAGCGAAAGTCACCCGGCTGAAAGTATTTGGACATCGCTATCTGCGCCACTTCCTTTCCATCCCCAAAAATGCCAAACTTAGCTTTACCGGTAAGAACTTCCTTACGGGCGAGCAGACTAACCTCTCTGCTTACGCAGGCCAACCTGTAGTCATTTAACACCTCCTTACGGAATTCTTCGAATGACAACCGGCTTTCTATATTCATAGCGAGTTCGTTATTTTCTATCATGCCTCATGGTTAAAGTACAAAAGTAAGCTTAATTATACAGTTCGGAAATGCCTGGAAAATTCATATTTAAAATAATCTGATTTTTTTAATAAGAATTTAATAAATTGTTAGGTAACAAACAGTTTTTGGCCGTAAATTTGTCTGAGAACTTGGAAAAATTTATTTTTTTTAACCAGTCGCTTTTAAAACCAGTATAAAATGAAAAAGTTTATTCTATCCCTATTTGCAACACTGTTGATCTCAACAGCACTCTGGGCACAACAATCACCTGCAGATGCGAAGGTTAAGTTCGCAAAAGAAACCATTGACTTCGGTAAAACTGAACTGAACAAGCCAGTGACAGTTGATTTCGAATTCACCAACATCTCCAAGGAACCGGTTTTGATTGAAGCAGCGCGAGCGAGCTGCGGTTGCACTACTCCAAAATGGACTAGTGAACCAATTCTCCCTGGCAAAAAAGGCAAGGTGACTGCCAGCTACAACGCGAGCAGCATCGGCCAGCAGAACAAAACTATCTGGGTTAAATTCAGAGGAGTGGATTCAGACAAAGAACTGCATCTGACCGGTACAGTAGGAAGTCCATCCAGCAAATAACACAAGTTATTACTTCATAGAAAAAGCCTTACAGATAGCCTGTAAGGCTTTTTTGTTGCCTTTATGTTTGATATCCAGACATCTAATTCACCTATCTTTGCAACGCAAAAGAATCAAAACAATTATATGCCTACCATTAGCCAGAGAGGGAAGGTAATGCCCCCCTCTCCCATCAGAAAACTTGTCCCTTTTGCTGAAGCAGCAAAGAAAAAAGGCGTTAAGGTTTATCACCTCAACATCGGCCAGCCGGACATTGAAACACCAAAACCAATCCTTGATGCGGTACGTCATTCTGATTTTAAGATTTTAGAATACAGCCACAGCGCCGGCAACGAAAGTTACCGCCGCAAGCTGGTGGAATATTACAAACGTTTCGATATTGAGGTTAACCACAACCAGATCATTGTAACCACCGGCGGTTCCGAGGCGATCCTCTTCGCCTTTATGGCCTGCCTGGACCCGGGGGATGAGATCATTGTGCCGGAGCCGTTCTATGCAAACTACAACGGGTTTGCCGTGGAAGCGGAAGTTAAGATTAAAACGATCACTGCCAATATCAGCACCGGCTTTGCGCTGCCTGCCATGGAGGATTTTGAAAAAGCGATCACTCCCCGCACCAAAGCCATCCTGATCTGTAATCCGAATAACCCTACCGGTTACCTGTACAGTAAGGAAGAGATGGAGGTGCTGAAAACCCTCTGCCTGAAACACAACCTGTACCTGTTTTCAGATGAGGCTTACCGGGAATTCTGCTACAGCGGCAGGCATTTCAGCGCTGCCAACCTGGAAGGCATGGATAACAATGTGATCCTGATGGATACGATCTCCAAGCGTTACAGCGCCTGCGGCGGCCGTATCGGCGCTTTTGTGACCCGGAACCAGGAAGTGCTGGATGCTACGATGAAGTTTGCCCAGGCGCGACTGAGTCCTCCTTCCTTTGCGCAGATTGCCGGGGAAGCGGCGGTAGACCTGCCGGCTGACTACTTTGACGGCATTAAGGCGGAGTACCAGAGCCGCCGCGACCTGCTGGTAAAAATGCTCAACGAGATTCCGGGGGTCTTCTGCCCGAATCCGGGAGGCGCATTTTACGCCATGGCGCAGTTGCCTATCGATGATTCGGATAAGTTTTGCCAGTGGATCCTGGAGCATTTCCAGCACGAGGGGCAAACGGTGATGATGGCGCCGGCTACCGGTTTTTATGCTACTGCCGGTTTGGGTAAGAACGAGGTGCGCCTGGCTTATGTGCTGAACCTGGAGGATATCCGGTCCGCGATGGTGTGTTTGGCGGAAGCTTTAAAGGTATATCCGGGCCGTACGGAAATAAAATAAAAAGTTTTGCAGGAGGTGGAAGACTAAAAAAAGAGCCTAAAACACATTATAAATAATTTTATATATGGTTTTTCGAAGAAATTATCGATTTTTTTAGGGTCACCTCTTGCAAATCTCAACTTTTGTTTCGTATATTTGGTATAGAAACAACAAAGAAATCAAAAAATACCAAACATAAAAATATTTACATATACGATCAATTTTGCAAAATCTAAACTTGTTTAAGAATAATTTAACCTGCAGAATTTTTCAAAACGTTCTTTTGGTCCGACCTTTGGATTACAATTACAAGATTGAATTATCAACAATCTGTAAAAAAAACTAAGTTTAACTAAAACGTTTTAGCAAAATATCGTATTTTTGTATCAGTTTTTCATAACGTGGAATTTATAAAGGCAAACGGCTCTGATCACAGAGCCGTATTTTTTTGCCCAAAACTCCAATTTCGTCCCTGATTTTTGCGTTTTTGTCGCTTTTTCCCCCGATTTTCAAAAATTTACGCTTAGCTTTTACTTATTGCACCTGATTTTTTTATAATATTGTTATGTAATAAAACGGCGGAACATACCCATGCCTCGGCATGGTGATATTTTTCGTTTGTTTTCATAACGTGGAATTTTAAAATGCAACGGTCCCGACTCTTCGGGACCGTCTATGTTTTATTATGCCGGTTTGCCTTTTTCATGGTTGAGGGGTTGATAACCAGCACCTCCCGGGGCAACACCGGCATAAGGAGGCAGGTGTGATACCGGCATATAGCCGTGATAGTACTGTCCCCGGCCGGATCCCTGGCCTGCAGCGGCCTTAAATCTCTTCCCCCCATAAAAAAATCCCCTCGCGTGAAACGCGAAGGGACTCTCTAAAAGAAAATATCTATACTAACTGAATTACTTCATATTAGCCTTGATCATGGTGAAGAAGTCATCGAACAGGTAGCGGCTGTCGTGCGGGCCCGGAGTTGACTCAGGGTGGTACTGCACGGAGAACGCAGGTTTGTTCTTAATGCGGATGCCTTCAACGGTATTGTCGTTCAGGTTAATGTGCGTCACCTCCACGTTTGGATGGTTTTCCACCGCCTTCGCATCAACGGCAAAGCCGTGGTTCTGGGTGGTGATTTCGCACAAACCGGTTTGGAGGTTTTTAACCGGGTGGTTCAAACCGCGGTGACCGTGGTGCATTTTGTAAGTCGGGATATCATGCGCCAGCGCCAGCAGCTGATGGCCGAGGCAAATACCGAACAGGGGCTTTTCAGCGGCCAGGATCTGTTTAACGGTATCGATCGCGTATTTCAGCGGAGCGGGGTCGCCGGGACCGTTGGAAATGAAGTAAGCGTTCGGTTTGAACTCTTCGGTGACTTCGAATTTCGTGTCGGTCGGGAATACTTTCAGGTAAGCGCCTTTTTCAGACAGGCATTTCAGCATGTTACGTTTTACACCGTTGTCCATTACTGCGATGCGGATCGGCGCTTCCGGGTCACCTACGGTGTAGGCTTCTTTGGTAGAAACTTCCTGGCTCAGTGCAAGACCTTCCATGGAAGGCACTTTTGCCAGTTCTACCTTCAGTTTTTCCACCTCGAGGATTTCGGAAGAGATGATGCAGTTCATGGCCCCTTTGCTGCGGATATGGGAAACGAGCGCGCGGGTGTCCACATCATAGATCGCTACCAGGTTGTTATCTGTCAGGAACTTTTCCAGGGATTCATCGGCCATTTTCCTGGAATAGTTGTAAGCGATATTCTTAGCGATCAGACCGCTGATCTTAACACTGCCACTTTCTACGTCATTGGACTTAGTCCCGTAGTTACCGATGTAGCAGTTGTTCATAATAAGGACCTGTCCTTTGTAGGAAGGGTCTGTAAACACTTCCTGGTAACCCGTCATACCGGTATTGAAAGCTAATTCACCGGCGGCAGTGCCAATTTTCCCAAAAGCTTTTCCCTGAAAAACCGTACCGTCGTCTAACAGCAGTATGGCAGGTTGGATGGTTCTTGTCTGAGGCATTTCTGGTATCTGTCTTGTTTTATTTTTTTAAAAAAAACCTTCGAGGGCATTTGCCCAGGAAGGTTCGGATAAAAAACCGTGCAAAGTTATGAAATGCAAGCTTTAATTCCAGATTTTTTTGCCTCAGAATTGTAATCGCTATTTAATTTTAACAGATTTAAGGATTCTGGCGGCCACATCCTGGCCAACGGGATCATCGTCCCGGTAGTTGATATGGATTTGCCAGCGGCTGTTTCCCCGGACGATAACGAGGTTGGAAAAGCTCAGTTTAATGGCGCCTTTGTAGGTATAGGTACCTTCCTCCAGGGCGCCCTGCAAGCCGGAGATCAGCACCGGTACTGATTTGCATTGGATATCCCCTACCAGGCCACCGTCCTGCAGGGCTTTATGGGCGGCGCTGACGGCAGCTTCCAGGGAGTTATCGGCCCCGGGCTTATAGCTGCGCAGGTTAACGGCGATCTGTATCCCGCCTCCGTCTTCGTTTCTATAGGATTTGGCGTACTCCACACCGGCGGCTTCTTCCGGTTTCAGGGCCTGGTCGTGCACCCATAATTTGAGCGGGGTACTGACTTCCAGGGCCTGGCGCCCGATGGTGGCGGTATGCCAGGCGGCGTACAGGCTGGATTTCGGCACTTTGGGATAGAGGAGCGTGTAAACGGCCCGTTTCCCGAAGAGGGTGCCGGCGCCGGCGATGCAGATGAACAGGAGGGTGAAGAAGATAATGACCTTCCCCCGGTGCTGGGGCTGCATCTGGCGGTTGATCCAGGCGGTTACTACATTCCGGCGGGGCGGTTTCATGGTAACGCCTACTGTTTCCCGGAATTCCCCGAAGCTGGCCATGGGATGTGACTGTCGCCAACCGGCAAAGGTGAGTTGCAGTTTTTTGCCACAGGCTTCGCAGAAGGTCTGGTATTCAGACTTAATAACATTCGGATGCTGACAGTTTGCACAAATCAGGTATTTCATAGGGACGGTCAGGTTTGTTTATGGTCTTTCAGTGGGGATAAATATACATTTTTTTGTGAATATATCAGGGAGCGACAGGAATTAAAACAGCAAAGGCCCCGACATGCGGGGCCTTTGCAAATATTGTAATCTAATGAATAAATTACTCAGCTGATTTTTCTTCAGTTGAAGCTTCAGCAGCAGGAGCCGGAGCAGCTTCTTCTTCAGCTTTTTTCTTAGCACCACCAGCGCGGCGTGTTTTCTTAGCAGGCGCTTTTTCAGCAGCGGCGGATTTACCGTAGATTTCGTTGAAATCAACCAGTTCGATCATTGCTACTTCCGCGTTATCGCCCACACGTTTACCCAGTTTAATGATGCGGGTGTAACCACCTGGACGGTTAGCGATTTTTTCGCTGATAACACCGAACAGTTCTTTGATGGCTTCTTTGTCTTGCAGGTAAGAGAACACGATTCTACGGTTGTGGGTAGAGTCGTTTTTACCCCTGGTCAGGATTGGTTCAACGTACACGCGCAGTGCTTTAGCTTTAGCCAAAGTGGTGGTGATACGTTTGTGACTGATCAGTTCGCAAGCCAGGTTAGACATCAGGCTTTTGCGGTGTGCAGCTGTTCTGCTTAATTTGTTTAATTTAACTCCGTGACGCATGACATTTGATTTTACCCCTGCACCGTGTCAGGAATTGCAGGGTACTTTTATTAAAAATAGGAATCCCCTTCACACTTGTGGGTGAAAAGGGGATATAAAGATTATTCTTCGTCGAGTTTCAGTTTGGACAGGTCCATACCGAAGTGCAGACCTCTTTCGCCCAGTACCTGTTCGATTTCGCTCAGTGATTTCTGACCGAAGTTTCTGAATTTCATCAGTTCTTCCTGTTCGTACTGTACCAGTTCGCTCAGGGAGTTGATTTTAGCTGCTTTCAGACAGTTGAATGCACGCACGCTCAGATCGAGGTCTTCCAGTGGTGTTTTCAGTATCTTACGGAGCTGCAGTGTTTGTTCGTCCACAACATCTTCTTTTTCAGCGTCTTTGGTATCAAAGCTGATGTTTTCATCGGTGATGATCATCAGGTGCTGGATGAGGATGCGGGAAGCTTGTTTTACTGCTTCTTCAGGGTGAATAGTACCGTCGGTAACAACCTCCATGATGAGTTTCTCATAGTCGGTCTTTTGTTCCACACGGGTATTTTCTATGCTGTACTTTACGTTTTTGATTGGCGTAAAGATAGAGTCGATGGCGATGTAGCCAAACACTGCATCCTTAGGTTTGTTCTCTTCTGCGGGAACGTAACCGCGGCCTTTACCGATGGTCAGTTCGATATCCATCTTAGCGGATGGATCGAGGGTGCAGATGAGGAGTTCCGGGTTCATGATCTGGAAAGCGCTGGTGGCTTTTTCGATCATATCTGCGCGGAATTCAGTTTTACCTTTGATTGACAGTGTGATCTTTTCGTTCGTCACATCATTTTCAGAAATTCTCTTGAAGCGCACCTGTTTGAGGTTCAGGATAATTTCTGTAACGTCTTCGGTAACACCTTTCAGTGTTGCGAACTCGTGATCAGCCCCTTCAATCTTAATACCCACAATGGCATAGCCCTCCAAAGAAGACAACAGCACGCGACGCAACGCATTACCGATAGTCACAGCATAACCTGGTTCTAATGGTCGGAATTCGAATTGAGCTTCAAAGTCGGTAGACTTCTGCAATACGATCTTATCAGGTTTCTGGAAATTTAAAATTGCCATTGATATGATAGATTTATGAGTTTAAATATGAAGTTAGTCCATGGCCGGAGCCATGGACTAGTAATTATTACTTAGAATACAATTCCACAATCAGTTGTTCCTTGATATTCTCAGGAACGCTCTCTCTCTCAGGATAAGCAATGAATGTACCTTTCATTTCTTTCTCGTTCCAATCCAGCCAGCTGAATTTAGGATTTTTACCACGGATAACGCTTGTGAGGGCGGTATTGTTTGCGGTTTTGTTTTTCAGGGATACGATATCGCCTGGTTTCAGTTGGTAAGAAGGCGTGTTAACCACGATACCGTTTACGGTGATGTGTTTGTGAGACACGAGCTGACGAGCAGCAGGACGGGAAGGCGCGATACCCAGACGGAACACGGTGTTGTCCAGACGAGCTTCCAGTAATTTGATCAATACCTCACCAGTTACACCTTTTCTGCGGTTAGCTTCGTCAAACAGGTTGCGGAACTGACGCTCCAGTACACCGTAAGTGTATTTTGCTTTCTGTTTTTCTCTCAGCTGCAGGGCGTATTCACCTAACTGTTTACGTTTGCGGTTTGCGCCATGCTGACCCGGAGGGTTGCTGTTTTTTCCTAAATACTTGCCATTGCCGAGAATGGGTTCACCAAAAATTCTGGAAATTTTGGTCTTTGGTCCTGTGTACCTTGCCATAATTGAAAATAATAAAGATTTTTTAGTTAATGATGTATGCTCTTCAAAAAATCTAAAAACCTGATCATACACCCATGTTTATTAAATATTAAACTACAAAGTCCAGACACCAGTCAGTTATATCCTGACCAGTATCTGGAATCTGTAATAATATATTCCTACACTCTTCTTTTCTTAGGAGGACGGCAACCGTTGTGAGGCAGAGGAGTTACGTCTTTAATCATGCTCACTTCGATACCGGCATTTGCGATAGCACGGATAGCGCTTTCGCGACCAGCACCCGGACCTTTTACAAATACGTCTGCTCTTTTCAGACCGGCGTCCATAGCAACTTTAGCAGCATCCTGTGCAGCCAGCTGAGCCGCGTATGGAGTGTTCTTTTTAGAACCTCTGAAGCCCATTTTACCAGCAGAAGACCAGGAGATTACCTGACCGTGCTTGTTGGTGATGCTTACAATGATATTGTTAAAGCTAGCAGAGATATGAACATCTCCGTAGTTATCTACTTTTACTACCCTCTTTTTATTAGCAGCAGTTTTTGTATTAGTTGCTTTTGCCATAATGATATTAAATTCCAAATATTGAAATCCAGATCCCAAATCAACACGATAATTGCGTCACTTGAAACCCCCTCACCTTGGAATTCGGGATTTCAACCTGGGATTTTATTTATTATTTCTTAGTTGCTTTTTTCTTACCAGCCACTGTCTTACGTTTACCCTTACGAGTACGGCTGTTGGTACGGGTACGCTGACCTCTTACCGGTAAACCTTTCCTGTGACGCAGACCACGGTAGCAAGCGATATCCAGCAGGCGCTTGATATTCATTTGTACCTCGGAACGCAGCTGACCCTCTACCTTAAACTCGCCGTTGATAATGTTACGGATGGCAGCTTGTTCATCATCATTCCAATCCTTCACTTTTTTATTTACATCAATTTCCGCCTTGTTCAGGATATATTGGGCGGAAGAACGGCCTATACCGAAAATATAGGTGAGGCCAATTTCTCCTCTTTTATTTTTAGGAAGATCTATACCGGCTATACGTGCCATATTTCTATTTTATTTTTATATGATTCTGATTAAAAAATCAAATTCCGTCAAGAACTAATTACCCCTGACGTTGTTTGAAGCGAGGGTTCTTTTTGTTGATCACCAACAGAACACCTTTTCTACGAACTATTTTACAATCCGCACTTCTTTTTTTGATTGCAGCTCTTACCTTCATGATGATTTATTTATAAAAGGTTATATTTTAAAATTGTACTTCCGGACTACACCGTTACTCCCCTGCTTACTTGTATCTGAAAATTATACGGCCTCTTGACAAATCGTACGGGCTCATTTCAACCCCCACCTTATCTCCTGGCAGAATGCGGATGTAGTGCATTCTCATCTTTCCAGAAATGGTGGCCAGAATCTCATGCCCGTTTTCCAGTTTAACACGGAACATAGCGTTTGATAAGGCTTCTAATATAATTCCATCCTGCTTAATGAGTGCCTGTTTTGCCATAAAAATTTTTAGGACTGCAAAGATAGCGATTATCTTTTGAAATAGAAAAATTTCCCCGGATTATTCTTATTATTGCCCGTCTTTTAATTTTATCCTATCTCCTGTTTTATTAAATACTACAAATTATGAATAGGTATTCTATTTATAATTAATAGTTTGTATTCAATTCTGGGTTATTTTTCTCCGCTTCTTCGATACCGGCAAAATTGGATAAAATATCCGCTTTTCCTTTTCCTACGGCAACTGTATGCTCAAAATGCACGGAAGGGCTGTTATCCCGGGTTACGACTGTCCACCCGTCTTCCAGGTATTCCACGTCTTTGGAGCGGAGGTTGATCATGGGTTCGATGGCGATGACCAGGCCTTCTTTCATTACGGGGCCGCTGCCGCGTTTGCCGTAGTTGGGTACCTGCGGGTCCTCATGGAGGTGACGGCCCAGGCCGTGCCCTACCAGTTCTCTCACTACGCCGTAGCCTCTCTCCTTTTCGGTGTATTCCTGGATGGCGTAGGAAATATCGCCGATACGGTTACCTACGACGGCTTTTTCGATGCCTTTGTAGAGGGAAGCCTTGGTGGCGCCCATCAGGCGAAGTACGTTTTCTGCCACGTTTCCGATGGCAAAGGTATAGGCGCTGTCGGCATGAAAACCATTCATATATACACCGCAATCCACTGTCACGATATCGCCGTCTTTCAGCACGTAGTTATTGGGGATGCCGTGCACCACTGCTTCATTTACGGAAATGCAGCAGGCGGCGGGGAATCCTTTATAGTTTTTGAAAGAAGGGGTAGCGCCATGTTCAACAATGTATCTGTCGGCCACTGCATCCACTTCCAGGGTAGACATACCGGGTTTGATGGTACGGGCTACTTCTGCCAGGGCATCGCTGAGGAGCAATGCGCTTTTGCGGATGAGTTCTATCTCTTCTTTTGTTTTATATTGAATCATAACAATCTTTTTCTAACCTGACAGTTAAATAACATAGCCACTAAAGCATAAAAAATGGGTTTATGCTTCTGTGGCTATGTTTATTTCTATGCCCTTGCGGGGCAGCCTGATAGCTTAAGCGTTTGCCGGAGCTGTTCTGCCTTTGATACGGCCGGTGCTCATTAAGCCGTCGTAATGACGCATGAGCAGCTGGCTTTCGATCTGCTGGAGGGTATCCAGGATAACGCCCACCATGATGAGGAGGGAGGTACCGCCGAAGAAGGTGGCGAAGTTGCTGTTTACGCGGAAGGCGGCAGCAACACCCGGGAGGATACCTACCAGGGCCAGGAAGAAGGCGCCAGGCAGCGTGATACGGTCCATTACCGCGCCGATGTAGTCAGCGGTAGCGGTACCCGGTTTTACGCCAGGGATGAAACCGTTATTGCGTTTCATTTCATCCGCCATTTGGGTAGGATTGAAGATGAGCGCAGTATAGAAATAAGTAAATACAATTACCAACACACCGTAGATCACGTTGTACCAGCCGTTCGTATGATCGGAGAAGATACGGATGAAGCTGGAAGCACTTTCTGAGGAAGTGGCAAAACCGATTACGGTGGCAGGAATAAACATGATAGCCTGGGCGAAGATGATCGGCATTACGCCGGCAGCGTTCACTTTCAGGGGGATGAACTGGCGTACACCACCATATTGTTTATTACCTACAATGCGTTTTGCGTAGTTAACCGGAATTTTGCGGGTTCCCTGAACCAGGAGGATCAATCCTACGGTGATCAGGATAAAGACAGCAATCTCGATCAGGAAGAGGATCGGTCCACCGCCGCCGCCTTCTACCTTGGTAGAGAATTCAGCGATGAGCGCCTGAGGCAGACGGGCGAGGATACCCATCATGATGATGATGGAAGTACCGTTACCAATACCTTTATCCGTGATTTTCTCACCCAGCCACATCACGAACAGGGTACCTGCCGTGAGGACGATGGTAGTGGATAACCAGAAGAAGAAGGTGCCATACTCAGGGATAATAGCGCCACCAGACTGATTACGCAGATAAGCTACGTAAGCGCTTGCCTGGAATCCAGTTACCACAACTGTGAGGATACGGGTGTATTGATTGATCTTTTTGCGTCCGCTTTCTCCTTCTTTCTGTAATTTCTGGAAATAAGGTACTGCTATAGTTAACAATTGAATAGCAATAGACGCGGAGATGTAAGGCATGATACCCAACGCAAAGATGGAAGCCCTTGAAAACGATCCACCTGCAAACATGTTGAACAGCCCCAGAATCCCCTGGTTAGAACTCTTGGAAAAGTTGGAGAGGGCGTTGGCATCGATACCAGGTAACGTGATATAAGATCCTACACGGTAGATGAGGACCAGGAGCAGGGTGGTTAAGATGCGGTTACGCAGGTCCTCAATACTCCAGATATTCTTAATCGTTTCGATAAATTTCTTCACAGGAAGATAAAGGTTTAATAGCGCTATTAAATATGAAAAGACGCACTACTCCGTAGGCGTCTCCTCAGTCGTAAAGTCTTATACCAGTTCTACTGATCCACCTGCAGCTTCGATGGCCTGTTTAGCTTTTTCGCTGATAGCGTTTACTTTAACAGTCACTTTGCTTTTCAGTTCACCATTAGCCAGGATCTTAACTTTAACAGTTCTGTTGATCAGGCCATTCATGAACAGGTTGTCCAGATTGAACTCCTGCAGACCATATTTTTCAACTAAGTGATCGATCTGGCCCAGGTTGAAGATTTGGTATTCTTCGCGGTTATTATTTTTGAAACCACGTTTAGGCATACGGCGCTGGATAGGCATCTGACCTCCTTCGAAGCCTCTCTTGCTGGCGTAACCAGCACGGGATTGGATACCTTTGTTACCTTTAGTGGAAGTACCACCTTTACCGGAAGCCTCACCGCGGCCGAGACGTTTCTCTTTATGTACGGAGCCTTTGGCTGGCTGTAATGAATGCAGATTCATGCTTTTAATTTTTTTTACTTGCGCGGAAATTAACCGCTCGCTTTAAATGTATAATATCTGTTGTAAAGTTGCAAATGTAAAGGTAAGATTATCAACAGACAATCCCACAGCAGTGTTAGGTGATTAACCGTTTACCTGCTCAACTTTTACCAGATGGTTTACTTTGGTAACCATACCCAGGATCTGAGGAGTAGCTTCAACTTCAACAGAAGCGTGCATTTTAGTCAGACCCAGTGCCTTCAAGGTCAGTTTCTGCCTTTCAGGACGGTCGATACCACTTTTCACCTGAGTGATCTTAATCTTTGCCATAAATCCCTATCCGCCGGAGGCGGAGTAATTTAATTGTTAAAAAATATGTTAGCATATCACCGGGTAAACGGTTCTCCTTGCGGAGAACAGATTAACCGTTGAATACTTTTTTCAGAGCGATGGTTCTGGTTTTAGCAACGCTAACTGGTTCGCGGAGCAGACCCAGGGCTTTGAAAGTTGCTTTTACCACGTTGTGTGGGTTTGCAGAACCTAAAGATTTAGCCAGAACGTCGGTAACGCCAGCGCTTTCCAGCACAGCACGCATAGAACCACCAGCGATCACACCGGTACCATGAGCGGCAGGTTTGATCAGTACTTTGGCGGCGCCTTCTTTTGCGAACTGATCGTGAGGGATAGTACCGTGCATAACAGGAACTTTAATCAGGTTCTTTTTAGCATCGTCTATACCTTTAGTGATAGCTTGCTGTACTTCTTTAGCTTTACCCAGACCATGACCTACCACGCCGTTTTCGTTACCTACTACAACCAGTGCGGAGAAGCTGAAAGTACGACCGCCTTTGGTGGTTTTGGTAACACGGTTGATCGCCACAACTTTCTCTTTCAGTTCCAGGTCACCGGCTTTTACTTTATTGAATGAATTCTTTGCCATTTTATTTTATAAGAATTACTTGTTCAGAATTATAAAATTCGGACCCGGTTATTAAAACTGGAGACCGCCTTCTCTTGCACCTTCAGCTACTGCTTTGATACGACCGTGGTATAAGTAACCGCTTCTGTCGAATACGCATTTGCTGAGACCTAATGCAGCAGCTTTAGCAGCTACAGCAGCGCCTACCAGTTTGGATTTCTCAGTTTTTGTACCTTTCTGTGCAGCGATGTCTTTATCACGGGAAGATGCAGCAACCAGTGTAGTACCGTTGGTATCATCGATCAGTTGCACATAGATATCGCTATTACTGCGGAATACAGAGAATCTTGGTGTCTGTGCAGTACCAGAGATTTTCTTACGGATGCGGTAACGGATCTTCTGTCTCCTGTTAACTTTTGTGCTCATTTTGAGTTTAATTTTTATAACCCCGATGCTGCCGGGATTTTGTTAAAATCAGCTAACCAGCTTTTCTGAGCTGATTAGCTAACTTAAATATTTTATTTACCTGCTGATTTACCAGCTTTCTTACGTACAACCTCATCGGAGTAGCGCACACCTTTACCTTTGTAAGGCTCTGGTTTACGCAGGCTACGCAGTTTAGCGGCAACCTGACCGAGCAGTTGTTTATCAATACCTTCCAGCATGATTTTAGGGTTCTGACCTTTTTCAGTCAGGGTAGAAACCTTCAGTTCAGCAGGAACTTCGAATACGATATTGTGAGAGTAACCGAGTGCAAGATCCAGCAGCTGGCCGGCATGAGTGGCTTTGTAACCAACACCCACCAGTTCCAGTTGTTTTTTGTATCCTTCAGTTACGCCAGTTACCATGTTCTGGAGCAGGGCGCGGTACAGACCGTGCAGTGCTTTGTGGCGGATCTGGTCAGTAGGGCGGACAACGTTCAGGACGCCGTCAGCAACTTCTACTTTGATATCCCTATCAATGGTTCTTTTCAGTTCACCTTTAGGGCCTTTTACGGTTACTTCGTTGGCTGGGGAAACAGTCACTGTAACACCTGCGGCCAGTTTGATAGGAGCTTTACCTATACGAGACATAACTTTACGTTTAAAGTTGTTATTGAAAGTACCGATTACCTGTTTTCAGCGCCGTATAGTGAGCTTAGATGGCAGGTAATCTACAAAGATTACCGGTTGGAGACCAACCGGTAACCGAATGATTTATTAATAGATGTGGCAAACTACTTCACCACCAACGTTCTGAGCTTTAGCTTCTTTATCAGTCATTACTCCTTTGGAAGTAGAGATGATAGCGATACCCAAACCATTCTTCACACGCTTAAATTCGTCTGGTTTTGCGTATTGACGCAGACCTGGACGGCTAATGCGGGTCAATTCCTTGATAGCGGGTTCTTTAGTCTGAAGATCGTATTTCAGGGCGATTTTGATTACGCCTTGTTTGTTATCTTCTTCGAATTTGTACTTCAGGATATAACCTTTATCGTACAGAATTTCTGTAATGCGTTTTTTCAGCTTGGAAGCCGGAATTTCCACGATCCTGTGGGTGGCCATTTGCGCGTTCCGGATGCGAGTCAGGAAGTCTGCTATTGGATCAGTAACCATTGTTTAAATAGTTTGATGATGTTTACAATGCGATATCCAATCAGTATGAGATGGGAATCAAATAACTTAAGTGTGGGAGCAGCGGGCTGCTACCGGGATATTACCAGCTGGCTTTTCTTACGCCAGGGATTTTACCAGCGAGTGCCAGGTCGCGGAACATGTTCCTGCAGAGGCCGAAGTGACGCATGTATCCTTTAGGACGACCGGTCAGCTGGCATCTGTTTTTCAGACGAACAGGAGAAGCGTTTTTAGGCAGTTGGTCCAGAGCAGCGTAATCACCGGCAGCTTTCAGTGCAGCGCGTTTCTCTGCAAATTTAGCAACCATCGCTTCTCTTTTCCTTTGTCTGGCTTTTACGGATTCTTTTGCCATAGTATATTATCGTTTACTGATTATCTTTTTTCATGTTTCTGAAAGGCATACCCAGTTCTTTCAGCAGCTCGTAAGCTTCTTCGTTGGTGGTAGCGGTAGTCACGAAAGTGATATCCATACCGGAGATCTTGGTTACTTTATCGATATCGATCTCAGGGAAGATGATCTGTTCGGTAACACCCATGGTATAGTTACCACGACCGTCGAAAGCTTTTTCATTGATACCTTTGAAGTCACGCACACGTGGCAGAGAAACGGAGATCAGGCGATCCAGGAACTCGTACATGTTAACACCGCGGAGGGTAACGCGTGCACCGATAGGCATGTTTTTACGGAGCTTAAAGTTGGAGATATCCTTTTTAGACAGGGTAGGGATGGCTTTCTGACCAGCGATACGGGTCATTTCATCCACAGCGATGTCTACCAGTTTTTTATCACCTACGGCGCCGTTGATACCTTGGTTCAGGCAGATTTTAGTCAGGCGAGGTACCTGCATTACGCTTTTGTAGTTGAATTTCTTTTTCAGCGCAGCAACTACTTCGTTTTTGTATTTAGCCTGCAGTCTCGGAGTATAGTTAGTGTTTGCCATTATTTAATTACCTCCCCTGATTTTTTAGCGATACGAACTAATTTACCGTTTTCTCTCTGTCTGTTAACGCGGGTAGGAGCACCGGTTTTAGCATCCCACAGCATAACGTTGGAGATAGCAATAGGAGCCTCCTGCTTTACGATACCACCTTTGGTGTTCTGAGCAGTAGGTTTGGTGTGCTTGGTAATAATGTTAACGCCCTCTACAATAATGCGGGCTTTGTCAGGCTGAACTTCCAGCACTTTACGAGCTTTGGTCCTGTCCTTGTCAT
This sequence comes from Chitinophaga sp. CB10, assembly GCA_001870995.2. Taxonomy (GTDB): domain Bacteria; phylum Bacteroidota; class Bacteroidia; order Chitinophagales; family Chitinophagaceae; genus Chitinophaga. The sequence continues at coordinate 52,883 of MLAV02000017.1, read as the reverse complement.
CACCTGCGATAACCGCAACCAGGTCGCCCTTCTTAATGTTGAATTTAGGCTTAAATCTAGTTTTCATTACTTTGATTTATTATTAAACGCCAAGCGAAACGTCTGTTTCGCTTGATAAATGTTTTTTCGTTCTTGCAAACGGGCTGCAAAGATAAGAAATATTTACAAATATTGGAATTTTGGGATTTTCGGCGAAAAATGCCGGAAAAAACCAAAATTCCAACTTCGATAATATTTTATTATAACACCTCAGGAGCCAGGGAGATAATTTTCATATAACCCTTGTCTCTGAGCTCACGGGCAACCGGACCGAAAATACGGGTACCACGAGGTTCGTCTGAGTTGTTCAGCAGTACAACCGCGTTATCATCGAAACGGATATAAGAACCGTCTTTACGACGTAATTTATTTTTGGTTCTTACGATTACGGCTTTAGTAACCATACCTTTTTTCGCGCCACCGCCAGGGATTGCATCCTTAACAGTCACCACAATTTTATCACCTACTTTAGCGTAGTCCTGACCGGAGTTACCTAAAACGCGGATGCAAAGTACTTCTTTAGCACCAGAGTTATCAGCTACGTTCAGCCTTGATTCTTGTTGTATCATCGTAATGAGATTTATTTTGTTTAATCAGCGGCTGGAACCGGGATTGCCGGCAACAGCTTGAAACAAAGAATAATTATTTTACTTTTTCGATTACTTCTACCAGTCTCCAGCATTTGTTTTTGGACATAGGGCGGGTTTCCGCGATTTTCACGGTATCGCCAATGCTGCACTCATTGTTTTCGTCATGAGCCATGAACTTGGTAGTTTTTTTAACGAACTTACCATAGATTGGGTGCTTTACTTTACGCTCCACTTTAACAGTAATGGTTTTATCCATTTTGTTAGAGGACACCACACCAATCCTGGATTTTCTTAATTTTCTTTCGGTCGTCATTGTTGAAATATTTAACTCTCCCGGGGGAGGCCTTAAATGTTATACTAATGCTACTAGGAGGATTAGAAGCCCAGTTGTCTTTTACGCAGTTCGGTATTCATGCGTGCGATATCGCGTCTCACAGAGCGGATGCTCATTGGATTTTCGATTGGCGTGATTGCATGACCGAATGTCATTTTCTTCAAGCGCAGTTGCTCAGCAGAGATTTTCTCTTTCAGCTCCTGTTCGCTCAGGCCTTTCAGATCCAGCTTTTCTTTTGCCATTGTATTGAGTTTGAACAGTACCCGCTTACGCGGGGACCGGAATGTGTTTTAAAAATGTGTACCTGCGGATTATGCAACGAAGTCGCGGCTGGTTACAAATTTCACTTTGATAGGCAGTTTCTGGGCTGCGAGTTCCATTGCTTCTTTAGCAACCTGTAAAGGAACACCTGCTGCTTCGAACAGAATTCTACCTGGTTTCACTACTGCTGCCCAATGGTCTGGAGCACCTTTACCTTTACCCATCCTCACTTCCAGTGGTTTAGCGGTGATAGGTTTATCAGGGAAAATACGGATCCAAACGTTACCTTCACGCTTCATGTGTCTGGTCAAAGCAACACGGGCGGCTTCGATCTGACGGTCAGTGATCCATTTAGGTTCTAATGCTTTAAGGCCGAAAGTACCAAAGGAGAGGGTTGCGCCTCTTTTAGCGTTCCCTTTGATGCGACCTTTGTGCATCTTCCTATGTTTCACTCTTTTTGGCTGTAACATCGTCTATATTGTTAATGTTAATAGTAATTGTTTAAGTCTGGTTGTCTGTCAGATATTATCTGCGACCACCGCCACGGTTTTCACCGCCTCTTCTTTCACCACGCTCTCTTCTTTCGCCACCACGGTGATCTTCACGGCCACCGCCACGGTTATCGCCTTCTTTACCTGTCAGTACGTTAGGATTGAGATCGCGTTTACCCAGTACTTCACCTTTACAGATCCATACCTTGATACCGATTTTACCGTAAACGGTTAATGCGAACAGGGAAGCGTAGTCGATATCCATACGGTAAGTATGTAAAGGCACGCGACCTTGTTTCATTTCTTCAGCACGGGCAATTTCAGCACCACCCAGACGTCCGCTTACTTTGATTTTAATACCTTCAGCACCCATTCTCAGTGCAGTAGCAATTGCCATTTTGATAGCGCGTTTGTAGTTGATACGGCTTTCGATTTGTTTGGCAATTGTTTCGGCAACGATGTTAGCATCCATTTCAGGGCGACGGATCTCCAGAATGTTAATCTGAACATCTTCTTTACCTGTCAGCTTCTTCAGTTCTTCCTTGATGCGGTCAACTTCGTTACCACCTTTACCTATGATGATACCAGGTTTAGAAGTATGAACAGTGATAATCAACTTACCTAAAGTTCTTTCGATCACAACTCTGGAGATGCCACCTTTGTTGATACGGGCATTCAGATAAGTTCTGATCTTGTTATCTTCAATCAGTTTGGTAGCAAAATCTTTTTTGCTGCCATACCAATTAGAGTCCCATCCTCTGATGATACCTAACCTGTTACCAATAGGATTTGTTTTCTGACCCATGTTCTGGTTATTTGTCTATTAGTTTAATAGTTTTAATTTCTCTCTGTGGTATTAACACTTAAGCGTTTTTACCGTCCACTACGATTGTAACGTGGTTACTTCTCTTGCGGATTCTGTAACCTCTACCTTGTGGAGCAGGGCGCATTCTTTTCAGGGTGCGGCCGCCGTCAACGAAGATAGTTTTCACAATCAGGTTAGCATCTTCTACCCTTGCACCTTCGTTCTTCACTTTCCAGTTAGCGATAGCAGATACCAGCAGTTTTTCTAAAGGTACGCTTGGGTGCTTAGGATGGAATTTCAAAATATTCAAAGCCTTTTCCACATCCAGACCGCGGATCAAGTCTGCCAGCAAACGCATTTTGCGGGTAGATGTAGGATTATTTTTCAGCTTAGCTACTGCTTCCATTTTTAATTTCTTTTATTATTTAGTGTCTGATTGCTCAGACTATAATTACATTTTCTTGTTAGCGTGTCCTCTGAAGTTACGGGTAGGAGCAAATTCGCCCAGTTTGTGGCCAACCATAAATTCTGTTACATAAACAGGAATAAATTTGTTGCCATTGTGAACTGCGAATGTGTGGCCTACGAAATCAGGAGTAATAGTAGAACGGCGGCTCCAGGTTTTGATAACTGTACGCTTAGTGCCTTCGTTCATTTTTTCTACTTTATTCTCTAATTTCTGGTCTACGTAAGGACCTTTTCTTATGGAACGAGCCATTGTGTTTCTTTTATGATTTTCCAATTTCGGATTCCGGTTTTAAGGCCGGAATCCGAATTCCGAAATATTATAATTTTTTACCGTTCTTTCTGCTGATGATCAGTTTATCAGAGCTCTTATGCGGTTTTCTGGTTTTCAGACCTTTCGCATATTTACCTGTTCTGGATCTAGGGTGACCACCTGAAGATTTACCTTCACCACCACCCATTGGGTGATCCACTGGGTTCATCGCAACGCCTCGGTTACGAGGACGGATACCTCTCCAACGGTTGGCACCTGCTTTACCGATGGATTGCAGGGCGTGGTCGGAGTTAGAAACGGTACCTACAGTAGCCATACAGGTGTTGAGCACTTTACGCAGCTCGCCGGAAGGCATTTTCAGTACGGCATATTTTTCTTCCTTGTTGCTCAGTTGCGCATAGGCGCCAGCAGATCTGGCGATAGCGCCGCCTTTACCTGGTTGCAGTTCGATGTTGTGAACTACGGTACCGAGTGGCATATTTTTCAGCAACAGTGCGTTACCTACTTCAGGAGCAACGTCGGCGCCGCTGATAACGGTACCGCCAACCTGCAGACCCTGAGGAGCGATGATGTAACGTTTTTCACCATCAGCGTAGGAAACCAGCGCGATGAATGCGCTACGGTTTGGATCGTACTCGATGGTTTTAACTGTAGCAGGAATATTTTGTTTGTCGCGCTTAAAGTCGATAACACGGTATTGTTTTTTGTGACCGCCACCGATATAGCGCATGGACATCCTACCCTGAGCGTTTCTACCGCCGCTTCTCTTAGCAGGCTCGAGGAGGCTTTTTTCAGGAGTATCCGTAGTCAGTTCCGCGTAAGCGTTACCGATTTTCCAACGGGTACCCGCTGTCATTGGTTTAAATTTCTTCAGTGCCATTACTTTCAGAAAAAATTAATCGTTATTAATTATGATTAGTGATCTGCATATACATCCACATCCCGGCTTATTGGGCCGGAACGGCACTACATGTTAGCATACAGATCTATAGTTTCGCCTTCTGCGAGGGTAATAATCGCCTTTTTGTAAGACGGTTTTTTACCAGCAATGAAACCGGCTTTAGTAAAGCGGAATTTAGCTTTACCAGGCATTACTGCAGTGTTAACGTCTGCAACACTCACTCCGTAAAATTCTTCCACTGCTTTTTTGATCTCCAGTTTGTTGGCTTTTTTGTCAACGATGAAGTAGTAGCGGTTGAATTTATCGGTCGCCTTATTCACCTTTTCGGTAACTACCGGTTTGATTAAAACGTCTGATGGTCTCATCTTTTATAGCTTATAGCTTTACAGCTGTGTTATTTAATTGGTTTACAACCGCTTACGCTTCAACTGGCTCTTCAGTGAAGATTTTTGCAGCGCTTTCTGTGAATACCAGGTAGTTGCTGTTCATGATATCATAAGTATTGATATCGCTGAGCATTGCACCGTCCACAGTAGGGATGTTTCTTAAAGACAGGTAAACACTTTCGTTGTACTCAGGGGTAATAAACATAGTTTTCTTACCGTCAACGTTGATGTTCAGGTTCTTTAAGATACCAACGAATTGTTTTGTTTTTGGCGTCTCGATAGCGAGGTCCTCAACAATGATGATGCTGTTTTCCTTAGCTTTCACTGACAGGGCGGAGATCTTAGCGAGATCTTTCACTTTTCTGTTCAGTTTGATAGCCCAGGAGTGAGGTTTAGGTCCGAAGATGGTACCACCACCTTTGTAGAGCGGGTTACGGATGTTACCTTTACGGGCGCCACCAGTACCTTTTTGTTTGTGCAGTTTGCGGGAAGCACCTTTTACTTCAGCACGGGTTTTCACCTTGTGAGTACCCTGACGCTGTGCAGCCAGGTATTGCTTAACCGCCAGGTAGATTACGTGGTTGTTGGGTTCAACACCAAAAATCTCCTCAGGCAGGTCGATAGATCTTCCTGTTTGCTTACCTTGTATATTTAAGATATCGATCTTCATGTTACTTCTGGATTAAAACGATTGAACCATTGTGGCCGGGAACGGAACCACTTACCAGGATATAATTCTTTTCAGGGAATATTTTCAGAATTTTCAGGCCTTTCACTTTCACTCTTTCGTTACCTGTCTGACCTGCCATTCTCATACCCTTGAAAACGCGGGAAGGATAAGAAGATCCACCAACGGAACCAGGAGCTCTGGATCTGTCGTGCTGACCGTGGGTTGCTTCACCCACACCGCTAAATCCGTGGCGTTTAACAACACCCTGGAAACCTTTACCTTTAGAAGTACCTACAACGTCGATAGTTTCACCTTCAGTGAAGATTTCACAGGTGATAGACTCGCCGAGGGCTTTCTGTACATCCGGGTTGCGGAATTCTTTTACGAAACGTTTAGGGGAGGTGCTTGCTTTCGCGAAGTGATTCAATTCTGCTTTTGTGGTGTGCTTCTCTTTCTTGTCTCCGAAAGAAACCTGAATTGCATTGTAACCATCTGTCTCCAGGCTTTTTACCTGTGTTACAACGTTGGGACCAGCTTCGATAATGGTGCAGGCAGTCTGCTTACCATTGGCTTCGAAGATACTGGTCATGCCAATCTTTTTACCAATAAGACCTTTCATTTTTATATGATTTTACCCAGCGCCTGGGGGATTTCCAGCTATCCCCAGGATGGGCGGTTTAAATACATTTATTGGGCGGCCGCCCAGAAGGCGCGACCTATGTTAAATTTGTTAAAATTGTTACTCACTGGCGACCAGAGAGTAACCATAAATCAATTAAAGGCGGGCCTTTTGCCCAGCCTTGCTGTTGTCCTATGCTTTAATTTCAACTTCTACACCGGAAGGTAAATCCAGTTTGCTGAGCGCATCTACAGTTCTTGAGGAAGAAGTGTAAATGTCCAGTAAACGTTTGTGAGTACACAACTGGAACTGCTCGCGCGCTTTCTTGTTTACGTGCGGGCTACGCAGCACTGTAAAAATTTTCTTCTCTGTTGGTAAAGGAATAGGACCTGTTACCACGGCGCCCGTGTTACGCACGGTTTTAACGATCTTCTCAGCAGATTTATCTACCAGGTTATGATCGTAGGACTTCAGCTTGATTCTTATTCTCTGAGACATATGCAATGAACTTCTCTTTGTTTTTTCCCTTTACAATTTGGGAGGGCAAAGGTAACCCTTTCTTTTTATTTGGCAAATAATTCTCCGGAAAAAAATTTAAGATGACCGACAAAAGACATGCTTTGCTGGCGCAGCAGGTGGGGTTAAAGGGTAATTTTGCATGTTTTGGCCCGGTGGAATGCATTCATTTTGTGATGCTTAGGCCTTAGGTTTTGTTGACATGCCGATTTTGACAAATATAGGGAAACCTGTTTCAGAAAACCAAAAAAAATTTTGCACTTTTTACCCCGAGGGGCATTTTGCGCCATTTACCTCAAAAATTTGCGCCATTTACCCCAAAAAGAGAGGCTGCCCTCCCGGAGCAGCCTCTTGGAATAACCAGAGCAAAATCAGCCCGTAGCTCCTCTTACAGAGGTAAGCCACCACCGATACCGCCCAGTAATGATTTTACTAATCCTAAGATCAGTGCCAGCAGTTGATTCAGTAAATCCATCGTTTAAGGTTTTAATAGGTAAACGCCTACTCTAAACTCTCTGGTTTTCGGCTGCCCCAGCTGGTAACTTTTTTACCAGGTCCCGAAAATAGGAGCATATTTTGAACTTACATACGTTCATTTTATTCATTCATAACAAACTGTTCATTTCGTTCATTCCGCTACCACAGAGGATTACAACACCTTGTTACATTTGTAAAAAACATAATACAGTAAGTAATCCTAATAAAAAAACCGCTGCGTTCCATGACGCAGCGGTTCAGAAAATTCAGGAAGGGAATGTTTATGCACCTTCGATCCCCTGCCTCCCGGAGCGGTTATTACAGACCTCCGAGTAATGCTTTTAAAAGCGCAACCAGCTGTTGCAGCAATTGATTCAATGTGGCCATAATGTTGGTAATTTCAGAGTTAAACGCCTACTCTATTCAGGGTTTTCGGCTACCCCCGGCGCAGGATTACAAACCTCCCAGCGCTCTAACCAGCAGTGCCAGCAGACCAGTCAGAAAGGTGTTTAATGCATCAACAATCATTGTGTGATAATTTTGCTTCTGCCTACTCTTTATGCGGGTTTTCGGCAATCCCCGGCCTGAGCCCGGTAGCAGCTTATACGCACTACCTGCAGCCAATTACAGTGCGCCAGTTACAGTGTTCAAAAATTTTACAATTGCCATAAAAATAGTGTTCAGCATAGCAACAGTTTTTATCTATTCCGCCTACTCTCTTCTTGGTTTTCGGCAATCCCAATCTCCCGGCTTTTTGCCGGGCAGATCGCTAAAATAAAGGCTTCCCGGTAAATAGCCCTCATTCAGTGTATTCATTTATGACCGTTTTCATTCATTCTGTTCATTCCGCCATCAGTGCGGACTCCTAATGAAAAAAAACAAAAATGGTCCTGGAGAAATCTCCAGGACCATTTTTCATATAACAGACTAAACAACTGCTTATTTACCCATTTCCTCCTTATAAATCTGCCGCGCTTTGGCAGTAGGCAGGAAAATCTGGAAACCGAGGCTCAGCCCCAGCCTGTTGGCCGTAGTACTGTTGCCGCCACCCACGGTAATATCCCAGTTCAGCATCGCATCCAAACCGATATTAGGCGTGATGAAATAGGAAATACCGGGAGAAAGACCCAGGTTCACCCCGTTGGTGGAAGCGCCGCTTGCCGGGTTCCTGCCCGCAAAGCCGGCATTACCTTCTACAAAGAAGCGCGTACGCTTGCTGAATTCCAGCTTGCGCACATTCCTGTCCTCAATGTAGTAACGGGCAAACGCGCCAATACCGTAGTTTACATCAGAACCGGCATCTTTGGCGGTAGCCAGGCCGAAATCCACATAACCGCCCACGGCAAGACCGTCTTTTATAAACCAGCCAATTTTAGGATTGAGATTAAAATGAAATACAGTACTGCTGTTCTGAAACAAAAATCCCAGATCAGTAATTTCGGAGCCAACCATGAGATTGCCTTTTTGGATCTGTGCTTTTGCTGTGCCGAACATCAGGGTTAATAATACCAGGGTTAAGAGACGAATTTTTTTCATGGTCTAATTTTTAATTTGAATGAATGACATGCTGATTGACGATGGAATTATAATATTTCAGGTAGGAATAAATCAGGCTGTCCGCCTCCTCTCTCTCTTCACAGGATCTTGCAGGAAAGGGCTCAGGAGCATTGAAAATGAATAGGTTAAATATCCAATCATCCATAAAACACCAAAACCTTACCCACTGGTTGCCGCTATAAAATCAGCAACTAAGTCAATAACAGTTTTGACATTCATGTTGTTGAATGTCAGAGAAAAAAAATGTTAAATTTTATTTTACCTGTGCGAGCAGATCGGCATGTGTACAGAATTCGCCGCGGGTTTTAAGGAATGAGAGGAATCCTTCCAATTTAGCGCACATTTTATCTCCGCTCACCTTCCGGATATATGCCGGCAGCTGGTAATTGCCCAGATCCGTCAGTTCCCATGGGTGGAAATAGAAAGAAAGGTAGGGGTCTTTGCGGAGTATCTGCCTGCTGAAATGCCTGGTGATCCACAGGGGCGCATTCTTTACGCTCAGCCAGAAGATGGGATATCGTACCAGGGGAGATACGGAAGAAGGGATAATCCAGAGTTGATCGTTGCGAAAGATGGTCCGGGAGACGTGCCAGTTGTTATACCGGCCCGGCAGCCAGGTAGGGTTAACGGAAGAATCGTACTGATAGCCGGCTTTTACCAGGGCTTCCTCACTGACGGGGCGTAACCTGGGCATGCGGAAACCGGTAACCTGCCGGCCGCTGATTTCCTGGAGAGCCAGCCTGGACCCTTCCAGGTCCTCCTCGCAGAAGGAACTGTGGTAATAGGCGTGGGAAGCTATTTCATGTTTTGCCGCTATCTGCCTTACCAGCTCCGGGAAGTGCTGCGCCCAGTATGCAGTAATAAAGAAGGTGGCCCTGACCTCATACTTATCAAAAAGTTGAAGGGTTCTCATCAATCCCCTACGGGAAACTTCCAGTTTCTCCTGCAGGGATACCTGTTGGCCAAATTCTTCAGGGATATCGAATTCTTCTACGTCCACACTTATCAATATCCGTTTCTTACTATACATATAGGGCTGTCTATGAAATATTTGTACTCGTGATGATTTTTAAGTAGTTACGCAGCTCTTTCAACAGCAATTTGGTGCGAAAAGCTGAAAACCTGATATCAGGGCGGCACAGCACCGGCACTGTACTCATCTTGAGCCGCGGGTACTTCCCTGCCTTGTAAATAAACTCGCTGTCGTACAGGAAGCCATCTATCTCCGTTTGCAGCAGCACGTCCTTTCCGCGGCGGTTAAAGCCCTTTAAACCTGCCTGGGCATCGTCCACCTTCAGGCGGAGGATAAAGCGGTTCATGGCCCTGCTGATGCGGGTAATCATCCTCCGTTTGCGGGGCAGCTCCCGAAGGTACGCTTCTCCCCTTTCTCCGGCAACGATATCGGTGCCCTGGCACAGGGCATCGTACACCTGCTTGACAGCCCTGACCCCGAATGGGAAGTCCAGGTCGGTATATACCTGGTAGGCATGCCGCGCATGCTTTACGCCGGACCTTACCGCGTACCCCTTCCCCCTGTTGACTTTATTGTCTACAATAATAATCCCCGGGATAGCAGCTTCCAGCCAGGCAATATGCTGGGAGGTAAAATTTTCCCGGGAGCCGTCGTTTACCAGTATGAGTTGTACCGGTACCTCCGGCATCAGGGAGGTCAGCTCATGGTAGTGGCGAATCAGGGATTCCACCCACTGCCCCGACGGGTTCCAGCACGGCAGGATAAGGTCGAGGCCAGTAGTGAGAATATCCGGTTCCACCGGATTTATTATAACAGTTGCAGGAGGTGCAGATATCGTCAATGACAAGGACATAGATCAATTGGCTATCAGTAATTAATGCAGGTTATTGTCGCATGTTATCCTATTGACGTTTAAAGAAGCGATCCCCTCTATTGCGGGCATAAAAAAAGGGCTCCCGGAAATCCGAAAACCCTGGCAGGCAAAAAAGCATTTATCAGTTGCAGGTTATTACATCTAAAATACTCAAATACACTGCAACTGCAATAGCATTTTAGGGGGATGGCAGGACAAAGAAAAAGGGTGTCCCGGTAAACCGGGACACCCTTTAGGATATACGTTTCGCTTAGAGATTAAGCGTTTACTTTTCCTTTAACTTTCGCGATCACTTCTTCAGCAACGTTGTTTGGAGCCGGAGCATAGTGAGAGAATTCCATGATGGAAGTAGCGCGACCGGAAGACAGGGAACGCAGCTGAGTTACGTAACCGAACATTTCGCTCAGTGGAACTTTTGCTTTAATTACCTGTACACCGTTTTTGGAGTCCATACCTTCCAGCATACCACGACGACGGTTCAGGTCACCTGTTACGTCACCCATGTACTGATCAGGAGTTTGAACTTCCACTTTCATGATTGGCTCCAGCAGAACTGGTTTAGCTTTGCGGGCAGCTTCACGGAAAGCTTGTTTTGCACAAAGTTCGAAAGACATCGCATCGGAGTCCACCGCGTGGAAGCCACCGTCGAACAGACGAACTTTCAGGTTTACGAGCGGGTAGTTAGCCAGTACGCCCTGGTTCATGGAAGCTTCGAAGCCTTTCTGAACCGCAGGGATAAATTCTTTTGGAATAGATCCACCGAAGATATCGTTGATGAACTGGAATGATTTACCGTCGTTTTCTTTCAGCCATTCAGCGTCAGCAGGGCCGATTTCAACCTGGATGTCAGCGAATTTACCTTTACCACCGGTTTGTTTCTTGAACGTTTCGCGGTGTTCAACTTTCGCAGTCAGGGCTTCTTTGTAAGCAACCTGAGGCGCACCCTGGTTTACTTCAACCTTGAACTCACGTTTCATACGGTCAACGATGATTTCGAGGTGGAGCTCACCCATACCGGAGAGAACGGTCTGACCGGTTTCTTCGTCAGTTTTCGCTTTCAGGGTAGGATCTTCTTCTACCAGTTTAGCGATGGCCATACCCATTTTATCCACATCAGCCTGAGTTTTAGGCTCGATAGCGATGGAGATTACCGGCTCAGGGAAGGTCATGGATTCCAGTACGATTGGATGGTTCTCATCGCACAGGGTATCACCGGTTTTGATATCTTTAAAACCTACAGCCGCACCGATATCACCAGCTTCGATGAAATCGATAGGGTTCTGTTTGTTAGCGTGCATCTGCATGATACGGGAGATACGCTCGTTTTTACCGGTACGGGTATTGAGAACGTAAGAACCTGCATCGAGGTGACCGGAGTAAGCGCGGAAGAACGCCAGACGACCTACGAAAGGATCGGTCATGATTTTGAACGCCAGTGCAGCGAATGGTTCTTTTGCATCTGGTTTACGCTCGATATCTTCGCCAGTGTCAGGGTTGGTACCTTTAACGGCCTCAACATCCAGTGGAGAAGGCAGGTAGCGGCAAACCGCATCCAGCATTTTCTGTACACCTTTGTTTTTGAAGGAAGAACCGCACATCATTGGGATGATAGCGATGTCGATAGTCGCTTTACGGATAGCTTCGTGGATTTCAGTTTCGGTGATGGTGTTAGGATCATCGAAGAATTTCTCCATCAGTTTATCATCGTAGTCAGCAACTGCCTCAACCAGTTTAGCTCTCCACTCGTTGGCTTCGTCCACCATATCAGCAGGGATGTCGATTTCCTGGTAGGTAGCACCTTTACCTTCTTCGTCCCAGATGATACCTTTCATGGTGATCAGGTCAACCACGCCTTTGAAGGTATCTTCAGCGCCGATAGGCAGGGTTAAAGGAACAGGGTTAGCGCCCAGCATTTCTTTAACCTGTTTAACTACGTTCAGGAAGTCAGCACCTGCACGGTCCATTTTGTTAACGAAACCGATACGTGGTACGCGGTAGCGGTTAGCCTGGCGCCAAACGGTTTCAGACTGAGGCTCAACGCCGGATACGGCGCAGAACAGTGCCACCAGACCATCCAGTACACGGAGGGAACGCTCTACCTCTACGGTAAAGTCCACGTGGCCCGGAGTATCGATGATGTTGAATTTATATTGTTTAGTATCTGGTTGTGGCTTACCTTGTAAAGTTGGGAAATTCCAAAAACAAGTGGTAGCAGCAGATGTAATGGTAATACCTCTCTCCTGCTCCTGTGCCATCCAGTCCATGGTTGCAGCACCTTCGTGTACCTCACCAATCTTATGGGATTTACCTGTATAATACAGGATACGCTCTGTGGTAGTGGTTTTACCCGCATCAATGTGCGCCGCAATACCAAAGTTCCTTTGAAATTTTAAGTCTGCCATAATATTAAAATGACTAAATAATGCAATTTAGGGCGCAAAGGTAATCTTTTTTTCGTAATAAATAAAACGCGCTGACCTGCGATAGTGTTATTTATTCCTTAACGAATTTCGGGATTTTTTCCCGGTAGCCACTAACCGGCAAAAATCAACCGGATTTGGAAAATTTGCTGCCGTATTTCATTTATTCTCAACGGAGTAATAATTGTTTTGATAATTTAGAGAACATTTTTGCAGTTTTTTATGTTCCATTGGGACGGGTGATAACTATTGACTGGAAATCAGCATGATGAGTGTTTAAACACGGGAAACCGTATTTGTTTATTCAAATCTAATGCACATATGTAAGATTACTACTTATTCTGTATCATTTTATCCTGACCCCGAGTTTTACCAAAATCGAAACGAGAGGACCCCTGCATTGCACAATGGGCTTAGTTGGAGCAACATCAAGTCAGACAGATAGCATGTAATTTCTTTTATGCATTAGCACATGATACCGTTTTTGCCGGCGCAATAACAGGTTGACTTTGTGTGCATTGTGGCGCCCCGCAATTCCATTTATTCTACGCAGAAGGACACAACGAGCAAGAGTTTAATCCCATTCCATAGAAAGAAAACTTCTGCAAAATGAAAAGTTCCCTTAGGGTTTTATGCCTGCTGATCGCATGCATATGCCTGTTTCAACCTCAGCAAACCAAAGCCCAAAGCGGTATGGGCGGCATTAATTATCAAGCGGTAGTTCGTAATGCAAATGGTACCGCAGTTCCTAACCAGCCGATAAAGATACGTTTCTCCGTATTGGACAACTCTCCCGGTGGCCAGGTCCAATACCAGGAAACACACGATTTAATAACGAATCAACTGGGCTTATTTACGACGCAGATTGGTACCGGAACCCCTACCAATGGCTCTTTTGCAGCTATTCCCTGGGCAAACACCAACCAATACCTGCGGGTAGAGGTGGCCATCAATGGTGGCAGTTACAGCGAATTGGGTACTGCCCAGTTATTTGCGGTGCCTTATGCCCTGTATGCCGCCAACGCGGGGACTCCCGGACCCCGGGGCCTGCAGGGAGTGCAAGGGCCGGCGGGCCCGGCGGGACCTAAAGGCGATGCAGGACCAGCAGGTGTTGCAGGGCCGGCGGGACCAGCGGGACCTAAAGGAGATCCAGGACCAGCAGGTGTTGCAGGGCCGGCGGGACCAGCGGGACCTAAAGGAGATCCAGGACCAGCAGGTGTTGCGGGACCGGCGGGGCTTAAAGGTGATCCAGGACCTAAAGGTGATCCTGGCCCGCAAGGCATCACCGGCCTTACCGGCCCCCAAGGCCTCAAAGGCGATAAAGGAGATAAAGGAGATAAAGGAGATAAAGGCGACACAGGCCCCGCTGGCATCACCGGCCCCACAGGCCCGAAAGGTGACCCCGGCATACAAGGCCCCGCAGGACCAGCCGGCCCCCAAGGCCCACAAGGCCCACAAGGCGAACAAGGCCTCACAGGCCCCCAAGGCATGATCGGCCTCACCGGCGCCACCGGCCCTCAAGGCCTCAAAGGCGATAAAGGAGATAAAGGCGACATAGGCCCCACCGGCATCACCGGCCCCGCAGGCCCCAAAGGTGACCCCGGCATACAAGGCCCCGCAGGACCAGCCGGCCCCCAAGGCCCCCAAGGCCCACAAGGCGAACAAGGCCTCACAGGCCCCCAAGGCATGATTGGCCTCACCGGCGCCACCGGCCCAACTGGCCCTCAAGGCCCGCAAGGTCTCAAAGGCGATGACGGCATCCAGGGACCAATGGGCCCCGCAGGACCAGCCGGACCTAAAGGCGACCAGGGCATCCCCGGCCCCGTTGGACTAACCGGCCCAATGGGACCAGCCGGACCCGCCGGGGCAACAGGCCCGCAAGGACCCGCAGGACCACAGGGACCCGTCGGCGCTACAGGAGCAATCGGACCGGCAGGACCTCAAGGACCAGTAGGGCCGGCAGGCAGCCTTACCGGCGCAGCCGGAGGCGACCTCACCGGTACCTACCCCAATCCGATGGTAGCCGGCATCCGCGGCATTAACGTCTCCCCAACCCCTCCTGTAAATGGCCAGGGACTGGTATTTAACGGCACTGACTGGATACCGGGAAACCTCACCGGCGATAACCTCGGTAACCACATTGCCACTACCAACATCCAGCTGCGCGGTTTTAAACTGACCAACCAGCCGGCTAATACAGGAATTAACCTGGACGACGTCGGAAAGCTCACCCTTTCCACTAATCCGGGAGGCCTCGGACCCGTTAACTCCACCTTCGTAGTGGACGATTACGGGGGCTTGTACGCAGCAGGGCAACTAGCCACCGGCAGCATCCCATCTGCCGCGCCGGGATGGAGAATGATGTGGTACCCCGGCAAAGCAAGTTTTCGTGCAGGCAAGGCCGTTACTAACGAATGGGACGACGCCCATACCGGGCTGTACTCCGTTGCCTTTGGCACCAACGTAACCGCCAGCGGTTTTGGCAGCCTGGCCGTAGGCGACGCCATCGTTTCCTCCGGCTACACCAGCATTGCGCTCGGCAGGGCCAATGAAGCCAGCGGCTCCGGCTCCGTTACCATCGGCACCAGGTGCTATGCTTCCAAATTGAGCGCAGTAGCCCTGGGCGATACAGTAGCAGCCGACGGCGATTATAGCATCGCAATAGGCCGGTACGCTAAAAACGCCGGTTATAGCGGCGCCATGGTGATGGGCGACAACTCAGGAACGGACGTAGTAGTGAATACGCAGGCCAACCAGTTTGTAGCCAGGTACGCAGGCGGGTACAGGTTTTACACCCAGGCAGGCCCCGCGGCAGTCGGCGCGGAACTGGTGCCAGGCAGCAGCTCCTGGAGCGCAGTATCCGACTCCACCAAAAAGGAAAAGTTCCTGGCGGCCGATGGAGAGGAATTCCTCCAAAAGCTCAGCCAGCTACGGCTCGGATCCTGGAACTACAAATCCTTTTCCCCGGCGGAATACCGGCACTACGGCCCGTTTGCACAGGAAATTTTCGCCGCGTTCGGAAAAGACAGGTACGGTAAAATTGGTTGCGACACCCTTATAAACAGTGGAGATATGGACGGCATTATGCTCATCATGCTGCAGGCGCTCAACAAACGCTGCGAAGCACTACAATCAGTCAACCAAAAACTGGTTTCTCAGGTAACGGATCTGGCTACACTGCGGAAAGAAAACGAAGAGCTGAAAGCCGCGCTGCGCAACATGGAAGCCCTGACGCAAAGGATCCTTCAACTGGAAGCCACTGTAAGATCAGGTGCAGGCGATCAACCAAAAACAACAGCATCCAATATCAATCAAACACACTAACAGTATCGCTATGAATGTATTTACACGTGCAGGTATTTGCATACTCTTCCTGATGAGTGTGTGCATTACTGTTGCTCATGCTCAACTTATCCTCAACAGGCAGGTGACTGCAACGGCGGGTGGTAGCGGCACAGCGGGTAATACGCGGATTCAGTACACCATCGGAGAACCCATGATCACGCTGATCACCGACGGCCGCGTGCTGCTCACCCAGGGCTTCCAGCAACCGGAAGAACTGCCGCCGGTTGACCCGGCCGCCAACGTGGTAAAAGGGTATATCGTATTCCCCAACCCCGCATCCACGAATCTGAAAGTCCAGCTGGACCTCCTCGCCGGCGCATTCGTCAACATTGAACTGATCAATACAGCCGGGCAGAGCATGTACCGGGAAGGTCAGTCGATGGGCGCCGGCAGAAACACAGTCGTCATCGCCGTCAACAGGTTCGCTGCCGGTATTTACCGCCTGAAGATCAAGGTAGGACCGCAGATCTTCTTTGAAAAAATCATTATTCAATAACATTCATCGCACTCAGATAAAAGCTACCATTATGCAAAAACAGTTCTATTTGATTTTGCTTGTGTGCATGCTGTATGCTCCATCAGTGCTGATGGCGCAAAAAAGTGGACAGCGGCCGCCCGACATCGGCGCCAGCTTTCTGCTGGTAAACCCCGATGCCCGAAGCAGCGGTACCGGTAATGCACCCACGGGATTGACCCCTGATGTAAACGCACTGTTTTCCAACGCTGCAAAAATTGTATTTGCCGGCGACTGGGGCGTAAGCGCCAATTACGCGCCCTGGATGTGGGAACTCAATAACAGTGAATCCAATATGGCTTACGTAGCCGCTTTCAAAAACTTTGGCCAGGAAAGCAACCAGGGCGTAGGCCTGTCCATGAAATACTTCAACTACGGAAGTATGACCTTCAGGGATGATAACGGCACCGTCCTGCAGGATTATAACCCCCGTGAATTTTCCATAGACGGTACCTATGCCCGGAAACTGGGCCAACGTACCTCCCTCTCCATCTCCCTGCGGTATATCCGCAGCCAGCTGGGGGAAGGAAACTATAACGGCCTGCAGCAAAAACCGGCATCCGCCGTCGGGGGCGACATCGGCTTCTACTACCAGAACACGGCCGATAACCTGGACTTCGGCAACCGTTACAGCTTTGGCGTCAGCATCACCAACATCGGCACCAAACTCTCCTACACGGACGATAAGGAGCGGAAAAGCTTTCTGCCCATGAACCTCCGGCTGGGCGGCGGTTACGCCTTTGTGAACACCGAGTACAACACCTTCACGCTGTCCGTGGAAGTAAACAAACTCCTCGTGCCCACCCCGCCTATTTATGCGCTGGATTCAAACGGTATGATGACCAATCAGATCCTCAAAGGAAAAGACCCTAACAGGGGCGTGGTGGAATCCATCTTCTCCTCCTTCGGGGATGCCCCGGACGGGTTCAGGGAAGAACTGCGGGAATTCACGATCGGCGCGGGCGTAGAGTACTCCTATAAACAGACATTATTCCTCCGCGCAGGCTACTTCTATGAGCATCCGAACAAAGGTTACCGGCAGCATTTTACAAGCGGCCTGGGTGTCAGGTTTTCCAATGTGGAACTGGACATGGCTTACCTCATCCCGACCGACGGCAGCCTGTACCAGAAAAAAACACTCATGTTCTCCCTACTCTATAACATCAACAAAGATCACTAGCAGGGATCATTGCTTTAATCAGTATTCAATTACTTGTTAAACCTCCATATAAAATATGAAAAGACGATTAAAACTACTCATCATTTGCTGCATCCTGGGCATGGCGGCCCATGCGCAGGAATCCAAGGAAGGCACTTCCTTGAGGCAGCGGCTGTTTCCTACCATGAAACAGGATATAGATGCTATCAACCAACATGCTAATGCGAACAACAAACAAGCTGTCACCACGCCCGACCGGCCTTCGAAGGACAGGATTTTCACCAATTACAAACCGGCCGGTACTACCAATAACGCAGCGGCAACCACGGCCAGGGCCAGTAAATCCAATGCCGGCAGCACGGCTTCGGACAAACCGGCCGCCCATAGCAACGATTCCATGCCAGCCAGACTCCAGGTTCCCAACCAGGGAGTGGAAGGAGGTAAGAAAAACTAAACTTTAAAAAAGCAGATTATGCTATTGAGAAACTTTATACTTATACTGTTCCTGATGGCCGTAGTCCACGAAGCCTCCGGCCAGACCAGCTTACAGCGCATCAACTACCAGGCTGTAGCCAGGAATACCAACGGTACTGTGCTGGCCAACACAGCGCTCAAAGTAAGGATCTCCGTACTGGGCGGCGCTGCAAACGGACCTGTACAATACCAGGAAACTCACGATGTAGTAAGTAACCAACTGGGACTCTTTACCCTGCAGATAGGCGGTGGTACGCCGGTGACGGGTACTTTCGCCGCCGTGCCATGGGCAAATGCCAATCAGTATATCCAGGTGGAAGCATCTGTCAACGGTAGCCCCTTCAGCGTACTGGGTACCAGCCAGCTGGCCAGCGTGCCATTTGCGTTATACGCGGCTAACAGTCAGCCCGGCCCTGCAGGACCGGCAGGACCTCAAGGTCCGGCAGGCCCCTCAGGACCAGCAGGCCCTCCGGGCGTACAAGGCCCGGTTGGACCAATCGGACCGGCAGGTGCAATAGGCCCCGTGGGACCGGCAGGACCAATCGGACCAGCGGGCCCCGTGGGACCCGTGGGACCAGCAGGACCACAGGGTGACCCGGGCCCTGAAGGCGCTATGGGCTTAACCGGACCGGTTGGACCGGCAGGCGCACCAGGACCACAGGGTCCCATAGGCCCATCAGGCCCTATGGGACCAGCAGGGCCAATCGGACCGGCAGGACCTGCGGGAGCTATCGGCCCTGTGGGACCAGCAGGACCTGCAGGCCCGGCGGGACCACAAGGCCCTGAAGGACCGGCAGGACCACAGGGGCCATCCGGATTATCCACCGGCCCGGCCTCCGGCGACCTTACCGGCAACTATCCCGGCCCGACGGTGGCAAAAATCCAGGGGGTAGCCGTGAGCGCAGTGGCGCCCACAGCCAACCAGTTCCTGCGATTCGACGGTATCCAGTGGCTACCGGCATCCATCGGTGGCGGCGGCGGTACCTTAACACTGCCTTTTGTGGCCGCTGAAAACAATGCCAGTACGCTGTTTTCCATTGCGAACAATGGCGATGGTACTTCCCTGGAAGGGATCAATAATACGACAACCGCCAATGCGGCAGCCGTGCGCGGCTTGATCACCAGCACCTCTCCCGGCGGCTTTTCATCCGCCATACGGGGTATCAATAATGGCACCGGCGGCCTCGGCATCGGCGTGTATGGCTCCCAGAACGGAAGCGGCTGGGGTATATACGGCACTACCCCGAACGGACTCGGGGTGTATGGCAACGCTACGGCAAATGGTATCGGCGTATATGCCAACAGCGCCACTGGTACAGGATTGACGGCCGTCAGCAACAATGGCATCGCCGCGTCTATTTCAATTTTCAACAATGCGAACAACAATAATGCGCTGGCAGTAAGCACTGTGGGTAACGGTACGGTGGTAAACGTGACCAGCTCCGGAAGCGGAGCCGGCGTAAGAAGCTCTACCACCTCCGGCTTTGGCGTACATGGTATTACCACGGCGCTTACTTCCGCAGGTGTGGTGGGGGATAATAACGGCGGTGGCGAGGCCGTCGTGGGCAGAACCACCAGCGACATTGCAGGCGCCGTAGTGGGCCGGAACGATGGCGGTGGTTATGGCGTTAGAGGTTTCGTTGCCACCAACAGCTCCAATACAGGTATTGGCGTATATGGCCAGGTTGGCCTGAACGGTAGTACCGGCCGGGCCGGACGTTTTGAAAACTTCAACAACATCAATACCGGCGCCAATGTAATGGAAGTGGTTACCAACGGTAACGGTAACATACCGGACAATACGCTGGGTAACGCAGGTTCCTTCCTGGTCGATAATACCAATAGTGTAGCCGCTGCCGTTAGGGCGGAAGTAAAGACCATATTCGGCAACTTCGGCGCTGCGGGCGTGTTTGGCGTATCCTCCGGAACAGGCGGCTTTGCAGGATTATTCCATTCTTCCAACACTTCCGGCAATGGCCCTGCATTGGTAGCCATTACTGATGGAAATGGCAATGCGATCACTGCCAATGCCAGCAAGGATGGAAATGCCGTGGAAGCCAACATTGACGGCGCCGGAAACGCCCTCTATGCGTGGGTGCCATCTTTTGCTACCGGTCGTGCCGGCCGTTTCGAGATATTCAATACGGCCAACCTCAGCGATGTTATCACCGTGAAAACAGTGGGTAACGGTATTGCCGGTAATTTTATGGTGGATAAGGTTACAGGCACCTCCCCTGCGGTAAGAGGGGAAGTGAACTCCCAGTTTGCCAATTTCGGAACAGCGGGTATATACGGCATATCTTCCGGTACGGGCGGATATGCAGGGCTGTTCCATGCTTCCAATCCGGCAGGTAATGGCCCCGCGCTGATCGCGATTGCGGACGGTAACGGTAACGCCATTACGGCCAGTGCATCCAACAATGGCGATGGTGTGGAAACCACTGCCGATGGTACCGGTAATGCATTATATGCCTGGGTGCCTAACTTTGGGCAGGGCCGCGCCGGACGCATGGTGAACTTCAATACGGCCAATACTAACCCGGTGCTGACCTTGGAGCAACGCAGCAACGGTAGCATTCTCGTTTTAAGATCAGGCAATCCTACGGTGAACGTGGCCAGGATCAACTCAGCCGGCCGGGGCTTCTTCAATGGCGGTACGCAGAACAGCGGTGCGGATGTGGCGGAATCCTTTGCCGTGAACGGTCATATTAATCAATACGAAGCCGGCGATGTACTGGTCATCTCCACTACTGCCGACCGTACGGTGGAAAGGTCCCAGGAGGCTTACTCCACCCTGGTAGCGGGCGTTTATGCGACCAAGCCGGGGGTACTGCTGACGGAAAGTGGCATCGACGATGATTTGTCGAACCAGGTGCCGATGGGCGTGGTAGGTGTGATTCCGACCAAGGTTTGCGATGAAGGCGGTGTGATCCACCGCGGGGATATCCTCGTTACTGCCAGCAGGCCGGATTACGCCATGAAAGCGGATATCAACAAGCTGAAACCGGGCCAGGCGCTCGGAAAAGCGCTCGAGGAGCTTACCGGCAAGGAAGGTAAGATCCGGGTGCTGGTGAATGTGAAATAATTTGTTAGTCGAGGAACTAAATGGTTAGAGGCCGGGGTTTTTACTCCGGCTTTTTTTATGGGGAGGGGGAAGAGATTTAATTTCGTTTTGCCGGCACGTCCCGGCTGTGGGGTATTTGCATAAGGGCGCTGCCGGTATTGACCGGGTTAGCGAAAGGCAATGAGGGCTCATTACCTTCAGGGGAATACGGGTTCGGAGATGCCGGCCGGCTTCATTTCATTCGCGACCTTGACCGGCAAAAAGTGCTGATTAGCCTCCCCGGAACGCTGGTGCTTCATTTGATTCGCGGCGTTGACCAGCAATAAGTGCTTATTGCGGTTCATGGATTGCCAGACTGCTTCATTTCATTCCCGGGTATTGACCAGCAATAAGAGCTGATCCCCGGTTCATGAATGCCTGCCTGCTCCATCTCATTCCCCGGGTATTGACCAGCAATAAGAGCTGATCCCGGTTCATGAATGCCTGCCTGCTCCATCTCATTCCCGGGTATTGACCAGGTAATCCAGGCAGTAAGCACCCACTCCCCCCACCGGCCCCGGTCCATGGAAGCGCTCCCGCTTCATTTCATTACCGCATTCCCAAACATAAAAAGGCGAACAGTTCCGATAACAGAACTGTTCGCCAAATATATTGAGTTTGCCGGTTAGGGCATTTACTATACTCTGAAGTGAGAGAAAGCTTTGTTAGCTTCAGCCATACGGTGAGTATCTTCTTTCTTTTTGAAAGCTGCACCTTCACCTTTGCTTGCTGCTACGATTTCATTCGCCAGCTTGTCAGCCATGCTCTTACCATTTCTCTCGCTAGCGTAACGAACTAACCATTTGATGCTCAGAGATACTTTTCTGTCAGGACGAACCTCAGAAGGAATCTGGAAGGTAGCACCACCGATACGGCGGCTTCTAACTTCAACAGCAGGAGTAACGTTTGTCAGTGCCTTTCTCCAAACCTCGTAACCGTTTTCGCCGGTCATTTGGCTCACTTTATCCACAGCATCGTAGAAAATTTTATAGGCAATGCTCTTTTTTCCTTGCTCCATAACATTATTAACAAAGCGGGTAACCAGCTTGTCATTAAATCTTGGATCTGGAGCCAGAGGCAATTTCTTTGCAGCTTGCTTTCTCATTTATTGAAAATTACTACTATTATTAATTATTATTTTTTAGCCTTTTCCTTTTTAGTACCATATTTGGAACGGCTCTGCTTTCTGTCTTTCACACCAGCAGTATCCAGGGAACCGCGAACGATGTGATAACGAACACCTGGTAAGTCTTTTACCCTTCCACCACGGATCAGTACGATAGAGTGCTCCTGCAGGTTATGACCTTCACCAGGGATGTATGCAATCACCTCAACTTTATTGGTCAAACGCACTTTCGCTACTTTACGCAATGCGGAGTTAGGTTTTTTAGGCGTAGTTGTGTACACACGGGTACAAACGCCACGGCGCTGAGGGCAGCTATCTAATGCCCTGGACTTGGACTTAGCCCGGATAATTTCTCTTCCTTTTCTTACTAATTGTTGTATAGTAGGCATTCTTTACCTAGTTTTTTATGTCGGTTTACTAAGACGGCCAAATTTCCCGTATGGGATTTTGGGACGGCAAAGGTAAAACTATATGTGTGAATAACAAAATTGTTTCGAAATTTTTTTGTCACACCACAGGTGCAACTACCCCGGAAGTGGCTTTGGTTCCTTAGGTAATTGATACGCTTACCTGTAACCGGAACGCAAAGGTATGATTTCTCCCGAAATCTACCATAAAAAAAATCACCTCCCGTCAAAAAAAGAACTTATGCCATCTGCCGGCATAAGTTCTCTTATTATTAATTATATAACAAGCTGATTACTGGCCTACTATGTAATTCCAGTGGCGGGTATCCGGCGCCTTGCCGGTACGGATGCCGTCCAGCCGGCGGATCACTTCCGCGCCTACTTCATATTTATTGGTATCCAGTTTCAGGTGATTATCCTTGTAATCCAGCTGCTCTACGTAAGCTACGCTGGCGGCAGTTCCGGTGCCAAATACCTCGCGCAGGCTGCCATTATTATATGCCTCCACGATCTCGTCAATGGAAATAGGCCTTTCTTCCACCGTCAGCCCCATATCCCTCAGCACATCCATCACACTGTTACGGGTAACGCCTTCCAGGATGGTGCCCTGGGTCAGGTCCGGCGTAATGGCGGTATTGCCGATAATGGCAAAAACGTTCATGGTACCGCATTCCTGCAGGTATTTATGCTCGTAACCATCTACCCAGAGGATCTGGTCGAAGCCCTGCTGGCGCGCCTGCTGGGTCGGATACATGGCGCCGCCGTAGTTACCGGCCGCCTTGGCATAACCTACCCCGCCAGGGAAAGCGCGTACATATTTGTCCTGCACCAATAATTTAATAGGCTTATTAAAATATGGGCCGGACGGAGAATTGATAATAGCAAACCGGTAGGTATCTGACGGACGCACCCCGATAAACTCATCCGCCGCAATCATAAACGGACGCAGGTACAGGGAGCAGCCTTCGCCGGTTGGCACCCAGTCGCGGTCCAGGTCGATCAGCATATCCATACCGCCGATGAACAACCATTCAGGTACAGCAGGCATGCCCATCCGCTCCGCGGAAAGATTGAAACGCTTATAGTTATCGTATGGGCGGAAGATCATCGGGTTGCCCTGAGGATCCTTGTACGCCTTAATACCCTCAAATATCGCCTGACCGTAGTGCCAGGCCGCATTGGAAGGACTCACTGAAAAGTTCTGAAAAGGGACAATCCTGGGATCGGTCCACTCTTTACCGTCAAAATCTGCCACCAGCATATGGTCGGCATACTTTTTACCAAATACCAGGTTGTTGAAATCTACCTCACCTATTCTGCTGTGCTCTGTTTTGGTGACCTTGATCTTCTTAACAGCTTCTTCCTTTACTGTTGATTTAGCTACCATCATGGTTAATCAATTTTATCTCAATATTTTTACACTTTCGTTGTGTGCAACATCCTGCCTGGAAAGGCACGACTGTGCAAATAAACTGATTTTTCCCCACGCGGGACCTTCATATAAAATATAATTATAATAACTATGGCGCTTGAAGAATTGCAACTGGACCCGTACTTTTTGGCGAAACTCTTTGCCCAGCCGATCATTCCCGGGAAATCAGGCGGAACTGCCAGCCCGCAAAAATCGATTCCTAAAGTCAAATTTTTAGGAGAAAATCAAAAAAACGTTGCGCTCTTCATACAAAACGAAAACGAACCCTATTTAAACGACGAATTATTCAACCTCCTCACCAATATATTAAATGCTTGTAAACTGGGAATGCAGGATGTAGCCCTTATTAACATCAGCTCCTACCCTGATCTCAGCTTTGCCGACTGGCAGCAGGCTATTAAAATAAACCAGGCCGTTGCATTTGGCATCGCACCCGGGCAACTGGCCATCGACGATCTGCCGAATTACCAGCTGTTCACCATCGGCGGCAGCGCCATCCTCTTTTCCGACGGCCTGCAGGTCATCGGCGCGGATAAGGCGTTGAAAGCAAGGCTGTGGGCAGGACTCAAACAATTACTGACGATATAGTTAACAGATGATGAAACTAATTTTTGCGACGAACAACGAGAATAAGGTCAGGGAATTTAAATCGCTGGTGGGTGACCAGTTCGAGATCGTCACCCTGCTGCAGGCGGGAATTGATGTGGACATTCCCGAGCCGCACGACACCCTGGAAGCCAATGCCCGGGAAAAATCCGTGACCATTCACCGGATGACCGGCGCCAACAGCTTCGGGGAAGATACCGGCCTCGAAATAGCCGCTCTGAACGGCGCGCCCGGTGTCCTTTCCGCCCGTTATGCCGGCGAGCATAAGAGTACCAATGACAATATCCGGCGGGTATTGGAGGAGATGGAAGGCAAAGCCGATAGATCGGCCCAATTCCGCACTGTCATCTCCCTCATATTAAATAATAAAGAATACCAATTCGAAGGAGTGTGTAAAGGTCGGATCACTACGGAGGTGAAAGGCAGCAAAGGCTTTGGGTATGACCCGATCTTCATCCCGGATGGCGCCGACAAGGTATTCGCGGAAATGGAACTCTCCGAGAAAAACCAGTATAGCCACCGCGCAAAAGCCTTTCAAAAATTCGTGGCATTCCTCAAGGACTTACAATAACACCTCCCTAAACCAGTATAATGGCAAGAATAAAAATTGATTTACCGGCCAGCTTTTCTTTCAGTACCCAAATTCCGGTACGCATCCAGGACGTGAATTACGGCGGGCATGTGGGTAACGACGCCCTGCTCAGCATCATGCACGAGTCCAGGCTGCAATACCTGCAATCCATCGGGTATAAGGAGCTGGACCTGGCCACCAACACGGGGCTGATCATGGCCGATGTTGCCATCGCATACAAAGGCGAGGCTTTCCACGGGGACATCCTCCTGGTGGAAGTAGCCGCCGGCGAGTTCAGCACTTTCGGCTTTGAACTGTTTTACCGCATCACCACCACCCGGGCCGAAAAAAACATTACCATTGCAGAAGGCAAAACCGGCATGGTTTGCTTTGATTACAATACGAGAAAAGTAGCGCGACTGACGCCCGAAATGAAGGCCAGTCTTGAAAAATAAAAACAGCAACTCATGATAGATACAACAACACCAGCCACCATTGTGGATAACATTATCAGCAGCCGCCGTAACATTAAGCCTACGAGCATGAACGGGAAAAAGATCCCGGACGAAACAGTACGTGAGCTGCTGCGCATGGCCGACTGGGCGCCGACCCACGGCTACACCGAACCCTGGTATTTCGTGATTTTCAGTGGCGAAAAAGTGCAGGAGTTTTGCACCGCCCACGCAGAAATGTATAAACAATATACACTTGCTGAAAAGTACATCGCAGGCAACTACGATAAGCTGAAAACCCAGGGCGACCTGGCTTCCCACGTGATTGCCATTACCATGAAAAGAGGTAACAAACCGAACATTCCCGTTGTGGAAGAAGTGGCATCCGTAGCCTGCGCTGTGCAAAATATGTGGCTGAGCGCCAATGCACGCGGTATTTCCGGCTACTGGGGCTCCGGCGGAATGACCTTCCACCCTGCCATGAAAGATTACCTGGGACTGGGCGAAGAAGACCAGGTTTTGGGCTTCTTCTACTTAGGCTATTCCGACGAGCCTGCGCCTGCGGGCAAACGCGTAAAGCCTGCGGAAGAGAAGTTTAAATGGATGTAACGGACGGCTGCAGCATTGCAGCATACTGATACAACCCGGGAAGGGCAGGACGTTTCATCCTGCCCTCCCCTTTTTTTACAGCAGGAATAATTGCGCTTCCTTGTTAAAGGATGCTATTTGTTCGTTGATCCAGTTTTGATCCTTTTTCAGTTCCTTCGCCATAATGTCGGCTACGGCCGGGGCTATACGAATTGCTTCCTTCGCATCGAGGAACAGCAGCCTTACCCGCCGTGCGAGGAAATCTTCAATATTCCGGGCCATTTCTTCCCTCACGGCCCAAACCACCTGCGATTTATTGATACTGTATGCCGGGCTCAGTGTTTCCCCGAGTTCCGGATGGCGGGCTTCCAGGTGTTTGATATGCTTTTCATCGCTGCCGTAAAAGTACCAGGGATCATCCCAGTTCACATGATCGGTGGAGCCGTGGATCTGTAAATGTCGTGTAGCGGTTTCCGTTGGTTTCCAAACCAGCGTTTGCTCCAGCTTTTCCACCACATCCTGGCCCATACGGCGGTAGGTCGTCCATTTACCGCCGATGATGGTAATGAGGCCGGATTTGGCGACAATTATCTTATGGCTGCGCGAAATTTCCTTGGTTTTATGGCCTTCCGCTTTGGCGGCGGCCAGTGGGCGGAGTCCGGCCCAAACGCTGAGTACATCGGACCTTTGGGGCGGGTGGGCCAGGTACTGATCAGCCGTAGCGAGGATGAAATTAATTTCTTCTTCCAGCGCGTGCGGTTCCAGCGTGATGTAATTCACCGGCGTATCCGTAGTGCCCACTACTACTTTGTTATGCCAGGGGACGGCGAACAGCACACGCCCGTCGCTGGTAGCGGGGATCATGAGCGCGTCGTGGCCGGGCAGGAATTTTTTATCCAGTACCACATGCACGCCCTGGCTGGCAGCGATGGATTTAGGAGCGGCGGGGTTATCCATTTCCAGGATATCGTCCGCAAAAACGCCGGTAGCATTAATAACGGCGCGGGTATTGAGATGGATATCAGCGCCTCCGTTTAGTGTATCCCCTACCGTTACCCCGGATATTTTACCCCTTTCATCCTTATGCAGCCGGGTGACTTTCATATAGTTGAGTACCGTTCCATTTTTATCCGCGATGGTTTGCGCGAGGTTGATGGCCAGGCGGCTGTCATCGAACTGCCCGTCGTGGTAAAGCACGCCGCCGGCCAGCTTTTCCGCCCTGAGGGTGGACAGGCGTTCCAGCGCTTCGGTTTTGGAGATATGTTTGGACCTGCCCAGGCTGAGCCGGCCGGCGAGCCAGTCGTACATCTTCAGCCCGATGGTATATTTCAGGTTTTCCCACCAGGAAAAGGTGGGGATGACGAAAGAGAGATTGCGGACCAGGTGGGGCGCATTGCGCGTGAGCAGCCCCCGTTCCACGCTGGCTTCGCGCACGAGGCTCACATCCCCCTGGGCCAGGTACCGGACCCCTCCATGTACCAGTTTGGTACTTTTGCTGGAAGTGGATTTGGCGAAATCGACCTGCTCCAGCAGAAGGGTGCGATAGCCCCGGGTAACGGCTTCCAGGGCGGCGCCCAGGCCCGTGGCGCCGCCACCGATGACAATGATATCCCATGGCTCCAGGTCAGTGCGCAGCGATGCGACAATTTCTTCTCTTTTCATATACTATTTATTTTCCAGCGGTCAGGCTACAGAAAGTAAACGGCCTAAAGGCTTAAATGTTTGGGACGGACAAAACTTTTGAGGGTTAAAAAGCGTTCCTGATAATATTACATATGTCCATTCAGGTTATTATACGTTGTAGATTTATTCACGTCCTGCTTTGCTGCTGGGCGTGTATGCAGTTGATGCCGGCGGCGGCGCAACGCAGGAAGGCAGTACCTATCAACACCCTGGCCCATGACACCCTGCGGCCGGCGGATAGCGCTACCATCAGCCGTAATTTGAAAAAACTGGCTGCCGACACCGGTAACGAGGCGCATATACGAAGATCAGACACGACGGTGTCGTTACTCATCAACCGGATAGAAACCTATACTTTGTTATTGAACCAGGAGATGAGCGCGCTGAAAAAGGGATTCGATACGGCCAACATCAGCGAGATGCTCCCCCTGGTAGACAGTTCGTTGTCGCTCATACGGCTCAACATAGAAGGGCTTTCCCGCACGCCGAACCTGAACGATATTCAGACGAACAAGATCATGCTGGAACAGCTGGAAAGGAAGCTGGAATCCTGGCAGTCCACCCTGTTTTCGTATTACGACCGCCTGGTGCAGATCAACGATACGATCCATTCCCTGCGGCGGGATACGGCCATGCGCAACATCCCTTCGGAGGACGAGTTGTACGGCTTTTATGTGGGCCAGCTCTCGAACCTCATTGTGAAGTTCCGGGCGGTAGACAGCGCCAACCGCGTGAACCTGATCAAAATCGGATTGCTGCAAAACAAGGTGGCGAACCGGTACATTGTTGTCAACGATCTGCTGGAAGACATGAACTACCGGCTACAGCAGTTTACCCGGCATATGTTCAACCGGGATTCCCGCTACATCTGGAAGCCGCATAAGGATAGTATCAATCCGCTGACCTTTTTACAGGTGGTGAAGATATCCCTGCATAAAAGCACCCGGGTGCTGGGGCTGTTCTTCTCCATACAATGGCCGGTATTTTTTATATGGCTGGTGATAGCGGTGCTATTTGGCTGGTGGACGTTCTACAACATACGCCGGGTGAGGTCCCGCCATGTGGAACAGGAATCCGAGGCGATACTGCTCCACTCCCGCTACCTCTACCGGTATCCCATTGCCAGCACGATACTTTTTATCAGTACCTTATCCACGGTATTATCCATCCGGTATCCGGTGCTGTACACGGAAATCACCTGGCTGATCAGCATGCTGGCCATGACCTATATGTTCCGCAACCAGTTGCCAAAGGCGTTGTACAAAAACTGGCTGCTGTTGATGGGGTTATTGTTCCTCTATTCGTTAAATAACCTGCTGGTGGAGATTACCTATGCGGAGCAATGGGGCATCCTGGTGGGGGCAGTGCTATCTATTATACTGGGTATGAGGTTATGGAGAGAAACAAGTATGTCCACCTATGCCGAGCCAAAGTACACAGGGCCATTGCTCGTACTCTATATGCTGACGGCGGCGTTTTCCCTGGTAATGGCCATCATTGCCCGGGTAAGCCTGGCGAAAATACTCGGCTCCAGCGCAGTAGTGAACCTGGTGATGGCGGTAAACCTCTACACGGTAACTACTATCCTGCTGGAAGCGGTGTACCTGCAGGTGGAAGCCAATAAAACGAGCAGCAGTTTCATTTCATTTGTGGACTACCAGGAAGTGCAGCATAAGCTCCGCACGCTGTTCACCGTAATGGCTTTCGCAGGATGGCTGGTGCTGGTGGCCCGCAATCTGTACTTGTACGATGCGGTGTACGACTCCCTCATGGACTTTTTATCCACCAGCAGAACACTGGGGAGCCTGGAGTTTACCTACAGTAGCATTATAGTTTTCGTGCTGGTGATCTGGGTGGCATTTATCATCTCCCAACTAATATCCTATTTATTTGGCACCTCGGGCCAACAGACCAGCGGCAAGAAGAACAGGCTGGGATCAGCCCTGCTGCTGATACGCCTGGCAATACTGGCCGGCGGTATATTACTGGCTTTCTCGGCTTCCGGCATCCCGATGGACAAGATCACCATTGTGATAGGCGCGCTGGGCGTGGGCATTGGTTTTGGCTTGCAGAACATTGTGAATAACCTGGTATCGGGCATCATCCTGGCTTTCGAGAAACCGATTGAGGTGGGCGATGTGATAGAACTGGGCGCCCGGTCCGGCGTGGTGAAGGAGATTGGCATCCGGTCCAGCAAGATCTCCGCCTATGACGGGTCGGAGGTGATTGTGCCCAATGGCGACCTGATATCCCAGCAGCTCATCAACTGGACGCTGACGAGCCGGAACCGCCGGGTGGACTTTACCGTGGGCGTGGCTTACGGCAGCGATGTGCAGCAGGTGAAGGACATTATCAACGGTGCGTTTACGGGCCGCAACGGGATACTTACGACGCCTGCGCCGGTGGTGTTATTGAGTCAGTTTGCGGACAACTCCATCAATTTCAAGGTGTTCTTTTGGATTTCGGAGCTGGGCGATGCGGGGCCGCTGCAAAGCGATGTCCTTGCTTACATCTACGAGGAGTTTAACCGGGCGGGTATAGAATTACCTTATCCACAGCGGGATTTACACATACGCAGTGTAGATGAATCGGTTATACGTAACTTTGAAAAACCAGATGAAAAGAGCTGACGGGAAAAAATTTTTAAAAAAGTTGAAAATTCATTTTGATTTTTCATTTAATAGCCGTTATCTTTGCACTCCCGTTTTGAGGGAAAGCAGCCATGGTTGCTGAAATACAAAACGATTTGGCGAGGTAGCTCAGGTGGTTAGAGCGTTGGATTCATAACCCAAAGGTCTCGGGTTCAACTCCCGATCTCGCTACGAAGAGAAAGGCTTTCAGGCAGATGCTTGAAAGCCTTTTTGTTTGGACAACTTGATGTCTTATTATTCTAATTACTTTAGTTAAAGGCAGCTACACCATACAAGCTCAGGAATCCGACTCAGAATGCTATAAGAACAGTCTTACAGGTTAGAAAATTTTTTCTGTTAAAGGCGGGATTATTAACTCCATCATACTCCAATAATGAAAACAATTATCACCCTAATAAAAACACTGCTGCTGAGCCACTTTCCCTCCGGCTCTGCTATCAACTACCATGACGGCCGGCTGTACATTATCGGCGATGATGCTAATGAATTGCTGATCCTGGATAATAATTATAACCATGTAACAGCCATCAAGGTCTTTAATTACAAAGACAAACGTATTCCCAAAGCGCAAAAGCCGGACCTGGAAACGTCTGTAATCCTTGACAAATCCGGACAGCAGCACCTATTGGCGCTTGGCTCTGCTGCTACAAAAGAGCGGGAAACAGCCATCTTATTTAACCTTCCGCCTGACAAACATAAACCCCATCAAATATCCTACACGCCATTTATTAACCGCTTAAAAGCACTACCGGAAATAAATATCGAAGGAGCTGCGGTTACAGGCAAATACTTTATCCTTAGTAATCGCGGCAATGAAACGAATCCCATCAATCATTTCATCATTACAACACCCGATTTTTTAGAACAGCAGGAAACTGCGCCTATCAATATTGTAAAACTGACTACTCCTGCGGTCATACAAGGATTTGCCGGGGTATCTGAGTTATGTTATGCTGAAAAAGAAGACATCCTGTTTATAACCCTTTCCAGGGAAGCTACCGGTAATGCCTATGATGATGGCGCCATTGGCGATAGCTATCTGGGCTGGATTTATGATATCAGCAAAAAAATAACTGATCCGGAGATCTCGCTTGACGGGGTGGTTAACCTCTCTGAATCAGACCTGGCATTTAAAGGGGAAAAAGTCGAAGGAGTTTGTATTTCCGGACGTTCGGACAACGGCTGGATACTGGATTTGGTAGCGGATAATGATAAGGGAGCAAGCAGACTTTTCCGGGTAAAAGTAGTGCTGGATAACTTTCCTAAAAAATAGCATTGTAATTTTTTATTTACCTTAACTCCGCAAAAAAATGACCCGATGTCTTTTCTCAATAACCTTTTTAAGAAAGAAGAACCCACCGAACCCACCCCGTTGCCCTGGATTGAAGCAAATCAGAATCCCTGGGGAATAAGACTCTTAGATTTACGCCCTGTTACCAAAGCGATGCTCGCGACCTCCAAAGATCCGCAGTGCGCAAGCAATGCCATTTCATATAATGGAGAAGATGGGACCACATTTGTTAATCAGGAGCCAGCTGACAACACTGTAATTACTACCGACATTATTATTCCTATTGACAAGATGTTAGCGCCTGGCGTCCTGTTCATGCCGGAAACAATGGAGCATAAATGGGCTATCTATTTTCATAATGATACCCTGATCTTTGTAAGAAGCTGGTTACGGCAAGTAATGGTGACTGCCAAAACCAGGCAAGTTGAAAACAAGCTGGTTATTGAATCTGTTAAGGGGAAATTCCTGAATAATGAGAGCCCGGCGCTAACCAGAAATATTTTAAAATTCCTTTTGGCCAGTTACGCTATCGGTGAGGTGATCCCTGCTCCAATAGTGGCAGCATTAGCTATTAAGCCCCAGGATGCAGCATTATGGGCATTTTCTACCTATGGTAACAAGGCTGACGTTGGTGTCTTTGATGAAAACTTTGATCCAGCCATCAAGGGACCTCTCCGGTCCCACTCGCTCCTGCATTTAGCGGTTGCTCAAGGCAATATGGCCGAAATCGAAAAACAGTTTAATGCCGGCATAAGCCTGGAATTAATGGCCGCGGATGGCCTGACACCGTTACATTGGTCGATAGGATCAGGTGGAATCCAGGTGATGAAAAAACTTTTAGCGCTGGGTGCAAAGCCAGACGCAAGGTCAGAAGAGGGCGCTACCCCTTTGATGAATGCGGTGCAGTCCAATGCAATAGCGCATCTCCATTTACTGTTGCAATCCGGCGCTGATCCCAATGCGGTGGATAACCGAGGGTTTACATCGCTGCACAGGGCCGCTGAAATGGGCCATATTGAAATCGTTACGATCTTGCTGGAGCATGGCGCTGACAAGCATGTTTCGGCTCATGGCTATACTGCTTTGGCTTTGGCGGAGGCAAGAGGGCATGAAGAGATTGTGAAGCTGTTGCGGTAATAACAGTGATTTTGGCAGGATGTACGACCTATTGAATGGAATCAACTTATTCCTCCTTCAACACATAGCTCGTACTCCTGCCTCCCGCCTCCTCCTTCACCAATAACCCTCTCTCTATCAAATCCTGTATATCCCTGACAGCAGTATCCTGCGAAGTTTTAGTAATAACGGCCCACTTCGAAGAAGTCAACTTACCGTGGAACCCATCCAGCAGTTTATTCAGCATTAATTTCTGACGGTCGTTTATAGACTGCGCATTAGGATAATCCCAGAATCTGGCTTTTCGAATTACAGCTGCCAGGATTTTACCGGAACCACTCACAGCACGATCCAGGCAGGATAAAAACCATATTAACCAGTCCGTTATATCTAGGGAATCTTTCTGCGTTTTTTCCAAAATATGGTAATAATCCTTTCGTTCAATCCTGATTTGTGCGGACATGCTATAAAAACGCTGCGGGCTTTTGTCCGCACGGGCTAGCTGCATATCGGTGATAGCCCGGGCTATGCGTCCGTTCCCGTCATCGAATGGATGCAGTGTTACAAACCATAAGTGAGCGATTGCTGCTTTTATTACAGGATCCAGGGATTCATCACTGTTAAACCAGGATAAAAAACGATCCATCTCCTTCTGCAGGGTCGCTGAATCCGGCGCCTGAAAATGCACTTTCTCCCTGCCCATGCCACCAGATACCACCTGCATGGGATCATCCTTTGTATTATCCCGCCAGGAGCCAACAACAATTTTGTGGATACCGCTGTAACCAGTGGGGAATAAAGACGCATGCCAGCCGAAAAGCCGTTGCTCTCCTAATGGTTTATCGTAATGTTGCGTTGCATCCAACATCATTTCTACGACTCCTTCTACGTCCCTGTCGGCGGGAACAAGGCCGCCTATCTCTATTCCAAGACGTCTTGCAATGGAAGAACGCACCTGATCTGCATCCAGTATCTCGCCTTCAATTTCACTGGATTTAAGCACGTCAGCGGTTAATGTTAGCAACAAGGCTTCCTCTTGTAATGGAAATCCGAGGCTTTCCATTTGACCCAGCAACCTTCCTTGTTTATGACGTACCTCTCCCAGCAGCGGACTAATCATCTCGCTATTCCATTGAAAATGCGGCCAGTCTTTTAGCTGATAAATATACATTCTACGCAATTTATGCGTCGAATATAACTAATTTTCTCCGCAAAAACTTCTATTCCCCGCAACAAATGCGTTAATTAGCCTCATTTTTGTAACTTCGTTGCAAAAATTCCACCATGCCCAACCACACCCCCGAATTCTGGGAATCCGCCTTCTCCCAAAAACACGAAATGTGGGGCCTCCAACCCGCGCACTCCGCCATCCTTACCAAAGACCTTTTCATACAAAACGGCGTAAAATCCGTCCTCATCCCCGGCATTGGATACGGCCGCAACGCCCAGCCCTTCCTCGAAAACGGCATGCAGGTAACCGGCATCGAAATTTCACAAACCGCCATCGAGATGGCCCGCAAGCACTACAGTCCGGATATAAAAATTTACCACGGCTCAGTTACTGACATGCCGTTTGATACCGATAAATACGATGGCATCTTTTGCTACGCCCTCATTCATCTCCTCGATGAAAATGAAAGAAAAAAACTGATCAGCGATTGCTACAACCAGCTGCAGCCAGGCGGGTACATGGTATTCACCATGATCACCAAAGCAGCGCATACCTACGGCCAGGGCCAATACATCAGCAAAGACCGGTATGGAATGTTCGGCGGAGTCAACATGTACTTCTACGATAGAGAGGCAGTAACAGCGGAATTTGGCCCATTTGGTTTAATGGAGATAAGGGACGTAACCGAAAGCTTTCCCTTTTATTGGGTGGCATGTCAAAAATAGCATAAGGAGCCGTTCGATAATATTCGGCTCCGTCCGGACTTTCATGACAGCACTCTCATCTCCCCCAAAAGATAATTTTTTCCTATTTTACCCCCGATACAACCAAGATCAGGATGAGGGATGAAAATTTTTGCATAGGTGAACTGCTGGTAAGAACTGCCGATGGGGATGAAACGGCATTCGCCCAAATCCACCAGCATTACTGGAATGAGATATATGCACTCGCCCTGGCATTTCTGAAATCCCCTGCCATTGCCGAGGATATTATACAGGAAGTATTTATTAAGCTCTGGCTCAAACGCACCCAGTTAACGGACATCCAGGAATTTACTCCCTACCTTATGGTAATGGTCCGTAACGAAATCATCAGCCACCTCCGTAAGGACGCTACCCGTCAAAAGCAGCTGCAACAATATATTTCCGGCGCAGCGGCCACACAGGAGCTGCCGGCCGCCTCCATCGCTGAAACCACGGCCGTCATACATTCCGCCCTGGCGCAGCTGCCGCCAAAACAACAGCAGATCTTTGCCATGAGCAGGGAGCAGGGCCTCAGTCACGAAGCCATCGCCGCGCAGACGGGCCTTTCAAAAAAAACGGTGGCCAATACCATTACCATCGCGCTGAATGCCATCCGCACCTACCTGCACCGGAACGGTTACCTGTACTGGACGGGAATCCCTTTACTGTTAAGGGCTTTCCTGATTTTTTAAAAAAACTTTACTTTTTTTCGGGACTATCAGCCTTTTGCTGCGTGGTAGTATAAAGGCCCAACCAAAATCATTGCCTTTCATGAACAAAACTTTTGAACAATTACTCGATGGCTATTTGACGGATGCTATATCCGAGCAGGAACGCTCCGCATTTTACGAAATGCTGGAAAGCCCTGCCAATGCCGCATTACTCGAAGCGGCCATAGATAGGGCCGCAAGGGAAAAAAGTTTTGCGGGCAATGAAGACCATGAGTTCCTGAGACATCAGAGCCTGGCCAGGCTGCTGGCGCGTATCCACGAAGCGCCTACATCTCCCAAAATACAAAAACTACACCCCGGCATCAGGTGGACAGCAGCAGCCGCCATTGCTGTACTGCTCACAGCCGGGTTATATTTCTGGCAGCAACATACCCAACCGGCTGCCAGGGAAATTGCCGCCAAACAGGACATCGCTGCTGTGAAAGGCAGCGCCACCCTGACCCTGGCCAACGGCGCCACCATTTCGCTGGACAGCCTGCAAAACGGCGGTACCGTCACCACGCACGGACTGCAACTCAGCATGCAAAACGGCGCGCTTTCGTATAACCCTGACCGTGATACGAAAACGGAGGTAACCTATAATACCATCAGCACCTCCAGGGGCAGGCAGTTTATCCTCTCCCTTCCGGATGGCACCACCGTTACGCTGAACGCCTCCTCTGAAATCCGGTTCCCCGTTGTATTTCCAAAGGACAAGCGGGAAGTGCAGGTAAGCGGCGAAGCCTATTTCGATATCGCGAAAAATGCCGATGCGCCTTTCATTGTTACCGCCGGCGATGTAAAGGTCCAGGTGCTGGGCACGGCCTTTAACCTGAAGGCATATTCAGACGAGCCCAATATAGCCACCACGCTGATCTCCGGCGCCGTAAGGGTAACGTCTCCCCAAAAAACAATTATACTGGAACCCGGGCAACAATCTATCACCACAGCGGACGACGATTTGCAGGTACGCCATGTGGACATCGGGGAAGCCGTTGCCTGGAAAGAAGGCCGGTTCGAATTCTACGGCAACATCAAAGACATTATGACCCAGCTGCAACGCTGGTACGATATATCAACAGTGGAATACCAGGGAGATATTGCCAGGTATGAAGTGGCAGCCACCATCTCCCGGACTAAAAAACTATCAGAAGTATTGGAGCTATTAGAGAAAACAGGGAACATTCATTTTATCATTCAGGGAAATAAGGTGATCGTAAAAAACTGACAAACATCAACCATCATAACAGAAACCGGCCCGGAGGATAAGGCCAATCCGCCAACCAACGTTTCACTATTCATTTTACCGTCTACCGATGCCATGCGGCCAGCCGCTCCGGACATCGTATGGCCCTAAACCAACACTAGCCATGAATTTAACCGCTTTGCACAAAGCTGTAAAAGGAAGACGTACGCCCCGGCACTACGTCAGCAAATTTGCATTTGCCTTTGCACTGACGATTTGCATGCTTGCAAGCGCCGGCACGTATGCCCAACGCGTCACCATGAAGGCGCAGAACGTAACGCTGGATGAAGTCTTCCGCTCGTTCAAAAAACAAACCAACTACTATTTTGTGTACAACCTGCAGGTAGTACGCCAACAGAAACGCATCAACGTAGATTTTAAACAAACCGCCCTGCAAGACGCACTGGCGGCCTGCCTCAAGGATGCGCCGCTGGAATTCGAGATCATCGAAAACACCGTGGTGATCCGCCAGCGGAAAACCAATCCCGGCAACAACGCCGCACAAACGGAGCAGCCCTTGAAAGGCCGCGTACTGGACGAAAGCGGGAAACCCATCCCCGGCGCAACAATCCTGGTGCGGGGTACCAATGTAGCCACCCTCTCCGACGGGGCCGGCAACTTCCAGCTGCGCAACGTCCCCAACGGCGCCTGGCTGGTAGTGTCCAGCATCGGGTATGAAAAGCGCGAAATGGCCGTAAACGGCAGAACGGACATGGGTAACATCTCCCTGCTGACCGCCGTTGAAAACATTAATGAAGTGGTGGTGACCACCGGCCTGTTCAAACGCCCCGTGGAAAACTTCACCGGCGTGGCTACCTCCGTAACCGGAGAACAAATGCGTACCGTCAACTCCATGAACGTATTTGACGCACTGAAGGTTTTTGACCCGGCCATGCGCATCCCGGACAATGTGCAGTTTGGAAGTGATCCGAATCGCCTTCCGCAAATCAGCCTGCGAGGTACAAACAACTTCCCCGTGCAGGGCGCGAGCAGCGGGATCCCGGCTTCCGGCGCCGACTTCATGTCCGCCTACCAAACCAATCCCAGCATGCCCCTCTTTATCCTCGACGGGTTTGAGGTGAGCCTGCAAAAAATATATGACCTGGACATCAACCGCATCGAACGGATGACGATATTAAAAGATGCGGTGGCCACCTCCGCCTATGGTTCCCGTGCTGCCAACGGCGTGATCGTGGTGGATACCAAACAGCCAAAGCCTGGCAAACTTACCGTCAATTACTCCGCTACCCTGCAGGTAACAGCGCCTGACCTTACTCCCTACCACCTGCTGAATGCGGCCGATAAGCTGGAAGTGGAAAGGCTGGCCGGCAGGTACGTTGGCTCCACGCCCAGCTTTCAGCAGGAATACGATGAAGTGTATTCCCGGCGCAGATCTGCGGTAGAAAAAGGCGTGAACACCTACTGGCTGTCGCAACCGGTACAAACGGGTGTGGGCACCCGCCAGTCCCTCTATGTAGAAGGGGGCGACCAATACCTCCGCTACGCCGTTAACTTCGGCTATACGAATAACCGCGGCGTTATGATCGGCTCCGGCCGCAAGACCTATGAAGGCGGCATGATGCTGTCCTACCGCCGCAAAAACGTGCTGGTTCGCAACCAGCTGACCGTTACCGGCAACCGCTCGGACGAATCGCCCTACGGCGCTTACTCCCAATACACCCGCCTGAATCCTTACTGGACGCCTTATGACTCCAACGGCCGCGTGCAGAAGCAACTGGACTACCTCACCACACCCGGCTATGGCGGCGGAACCCGCGTGGCTAACCCTATGTACGATGCCACCCTGGGCACCCGTACCTATTCAAAATATTTTGGATTTACCAACAATACCTTCCTGGAATGGCGCCTGCGCAACGGCTTTAAATTCACCGGTAAACTAGGTATCATCAGCCAGTCCGACCAATCGGATAAGTTCCTCCCGGCGGACCATACCAGCTTTATCAACATCGTAGATTACACCTCCCAGGCTTACCTGGAAAGGGGTAGCTATGATAAAACCAATGGCAGCTTCTTCTCCTTCGACGGAAGCGCCACGCTGGACTATAACAAAAACATTGGCGATGGCCTCTTCTTCGCTACCGTAGGGGTGGGCGCAGCAGAGCAAACCAGCCGCGCCTCCGGCATGGCCGTGAGAGGATTTCCGAATACCAACCTGGATGAGGTTTTCCTCGGAAACACCTACCTGCGCAACTCCAGGCCGAATGGTAAAAACGATATCACGCGGAGGTCGTCCATGTTCAGCAGCCTGAACTATACCTACGACCGCCGTTATATGGCCGACTTCTCCTTTAACATGGACGGCTCTACGCAGTTTGGCGCGGATAACCGCTTTGCGCCCTTCTGGGCATTGGGCCTGGGCTGGAACCTGCATGAAGAAGCGTTTATGAGCGGCCTGAAAGGCACCATCGTAGACCGGCTGAAACTGCGCGGAGGCATTGGTACCACCGGTAGCCAAACCTTCTCCCCTTACATGGCTACTTCCACCTATGCATACATTACCAGTCGCGACTACCTCGGTATGCTGGGCGCTACCCTGCTCTCCTACGGCAACCAGAACCTCCGCTGGCAGCAGACGATGAAAAAGAATATAGGCATGGACGTGTCCCTGTTGAAAGAGCGGGTGATCATCCGCCTGGATGCTTACCTGGAAACCACCAACGACCTCCTGCTGGACATCAATACCCCGCCTTCCGTGGGCGTCTCCTCCTATAAGGAGAATATCGGGAAGCTGCAAAACCGCGGCCTGGAAGGGAATATCAATGTATTCCTGATCAAGAAAGATAAGCAATCCACTTTTTGGAGTGTATTCGTGAACGGTATTCACAACAAAAATGAGATTAAGGAGATATCGAACTCCCTGCAGAAGATGAACGCCAATAATGATAAGACGGACAATAACCTGCAGACCAAGCCACAACTGCGCTTTGAGGAAGGACAGTCCGTAAACGCCATCTGGGCAGTGCGTTCCGCAGGTATTGACCCGGGTACCGGCAGGGAAATTTTCATCACTAAAAAAGGAGAGCGCACCTATACCTGGAGCGCGGCAGACAAAGTGATTGTGGGGGATGCGCTGCCAACCGTCAGCGGTAACCTGGGCACCAATGTAAGCTGGAAAGGCATACAGCTGGGCGTGTATTGCAGCTATCAATACGGCGGCAAAATGTATAACCAAACCCTGGCCGACCGCGTGGAAAACGCGGACCTCCGCTTCAACGTGGATGAGCGCGTGCTGCTGGGCAGGTGGAAAAAACCGGGCGACATCACCTACTTCAAAGGCCTGAGCGACCTGGACGGATTTCCTGTAACCAGCCCTACCCTCGCCACTTCCAGGTTCGTACAAACGAACAACTACCTGGAAATGGAAAGCTTGTCCCTCGGGTATCTTGTACCGGATAAATGGACAGCCAGGTGGCATTTTAAAAACACGAGGCTGAACCTGCAGATGAAT
Source organism: Chitinophaga sp. CB10 (assembly GCA_001870995.2). Classification (GTDB taxonomy): domain Bacteria; phylum Bacteroidota; class Bacteroidia; order Chitinophagales; family Chitinophagaceae; genus Chitinophaga. Next base: position 12,374 of record MLAV02000017.1, on the reverse strand, counting down.
AACCTCTTCCGCTTATCTACCATCCAGGTGGAAAGAGGACTGGACTATCCATTTGCACGCAATATCAATTTCAACATTACCACCACTTTCTAAATCACCGCTGATGACAACTATTCACCGATCAACATACTGGCTACTCCTGGTAATACTTTTCAGCACCGGCTGCAGCAAATGGCTGGATGTGAAACCTAAGACCTACGTCAACGAATCCGACCTCTGGAAAGATGAACAAGGCTTCAAAGATGCGCTGACAGGCGTTTATGTGGCTATTTCGGATACAACGCTGTATGGGAAAAACTTTACCATGGGTATGATGGACGTACTGGGTGGCAACTACGACGTTGCCAACTCCTTCCATGTTTACAACAAAGCCGGCTCCTACCAGTACACGGACGCCACTACCAAAGCCATCATCAACGAATACTGGAACAAGGGCTACAACGCCATTGCCAACCTGAATAACCTGCTGGCGAATATCGACAGCCGTAAGAGTTTGTTTGTTAATAACAATTACAACATCGTAAAAGGGGAAGCGCTGGGCCTGCGCGCACTGCTGCACTTTGACCTGCTGCGGGCGTTCGGCGGTGTGCCGGCGCTGGGACTGGATAAAAAGAGTATTCCTTATGTGACCCAGTTTTCCATGACAGTAAAGCCCAACCTCACCATGAACGAGGTGCTGGACGCCTGCCTGAAGGACCTGCTTACGGCAAGGGACCTGCTGGCCGTGTACCAGCAGGTCAACTACGGCATTGAAGACCTGTTTTTATCGCATACCCGTAACCACATGAATTACTGGGCGGTGACCGGTCTGATGGCCCGCATCTACCTGTATAAAAATGACCTGGAAAATGCGTATAAAATGGCCAAAGCCGTAATTGACGGAGGCAGATTCAATTTCATTGATGTAAGCTCCGTAAGTACCACCTACCCTAACCGCCTGTTTTCGCCAGAGCATTTGTTCGCCGTCTATTCGGCCAACCAGGAAAGTATCAATGCCAGCTTATTCAAAAGCAGCGCGGGCACCAACAATGTGCTCACCAACAAAACTACTTTCATCAATACGCTTTTTGAAATCGCTTCCGGAGGCAGTACGGATTACAGGTACCTCTACCTCTGGAAAACGGAAGGCAGCAGTTCCACCAAATATCCCGCAAAGTATTGGATGGACGACCTGCTGAACGGTAACGGCAACTCCATCCGCCGGGTGCCTGTCCTGAGATATTCAGAGATGTTCTACATTGCCGCAGAAGCCACAGCCAGCCTGACGGAGAAAACGACGCTGCTGAACCAGGTACGCCAGAAACGCGGCCTGCCGTTGCTGGCTAACAACCTCACCGCCGAGCAGCTGGACAACGAAATCTTCAAGGAATACCGCAAAGAATTCTACCAGGAAGGGCAGCTGTTCTTCTACTACAAACGCAAGAACAGCGCGCAGATAGCCGGATCGGGAATTGCCGGCAGCCCGGCCGTATATGTATTGCCTATCCCTGACGATGAAATTGAATTCAACCACGGCTAAACTTATTAACATGCAACGATTACTATATCTATTTTCATTGATCATCCTTTTTGGAGCATGTAAAAAAGAAGCCTTACAGGCATACAGCTCCACTGCGCTGGTGTACTTCTACGAAGCGGCGCGCAACAAAACCATTACGGATGACAGCACTACCTTCTCCTTCGCGGTAATGCCGGCGACGGTACAATCGGACACCATCTACCTGCCGCTGCGCATTATTGGAGAAGCTGCCAAAACTGACCGCCAGGTGGGCTGCGAGCTGATCGCGGAGTCCTCCATCGCGGATGCTTCCTGCTACGAAATACTGCCGGCCATTATCCCGGCCAACAGCTATACCGGCGCCATTCCCGTAAAAGTGAACAGGATGCCGGTGTTGAAAACGAAGGAAATGCGCCTCTGGATACGGATTATCAATTCGCCGGATTTCAAAACAGGGGTCAGCGACCAGTTGAAGTACCTGATACGGCTAAACGATTTCCTCTCCAAGCCTTCCAGCTGGCGGGATAACCTTTTCGGTAAATACAGCAATGTGAAATTCGACCTGATCATCAAAGCCACCGGGGTGGTGGATTATACGGGCCTCGATTATATCACGGAAAGGAATTTATTACAACAGTGCCGCAACGCGCTCTATGTCTATGAAAATGAGCATGGGATATTGTATGATGAAAACGGAGAACCGGTAGTGTTCCAATAATTAAAAACGAATATTATGACACGTCAGTTATACAATTGCTTATGCCTGCTGCTCATCGTGCTGACAGGCTGTTATAAGGACAAGGGCAATTACGATCTGCATCCGATCAACGAATTAACGATTACCAGCACCACGCCGGATACTATACTATTCAACCAGTTTGACCGGATTAAAGTAAAGGTAGATATTGCCCAGACGATACCGGGAGAAGAATATAGCTACCGCTGGACTGCCTACTCGTACCTGAACGTAGGCCGTACCAATGATACGCTGGGATTTGGGACTGCCATTGATACGATTGTAAGGGTAAACCCGGGCGACTACTACCTCCTGTTTGCCGCTACTGGCAAGAAAACCGGTATCACTACCTTCAAAAAATTCTTTATGCGCGTATCCAGTATTTACAGCGAAGGATGGATTGTGCTGGACGGGGAAGGAAGCGACCAGCAGTTATCCCTCATACGGCCGGATGGCAGTATCATGCGGAATGTGTATCAAACCGCGAACGGGGAAAACCTGCCTGCCAACGGTTTCCGCGTACGGGTGCTCAATACCTACCTGGGAGACCAGGACGTTTTTCTGCTGACTAAAAACGGCGGGGTATCCATGGACTACATCTCCTTCAGGAAGCAGCTGAATTACCAAAACTGGTTCTTCCAGGCGCCTGAAACCATTGCTCCTTCCAATATTTTTTACAATAAGCTGGGCGTTGCAGGATTTCTCATTAACAACGGGAAAGTGCATTACATCCCTTTCTCCTATACCGGCCCACGCCGCTATGGCGCGCCGCTGGAAGGGGACTATGTAATTTCTCCCCATGTATTCCCGATGATGAGCAGCGACAATGCCATCTTCTTTGACACCAAATACCAGCGCTTCCTCACGCATGGCAATGGTAAGCTCACCCCGCTGATCAGCCCTGCCGGCTCTGCATTTGACCTGGCCAACGTGGGTAAAACGTTGGTGTATGCCGGGGAAAGCAATAACGACTTTCATAATTGCCTCTTCAAGGACAATAACGCGGATAAGTATTATGTCTATCGTATTAACACTTCTGCTGCCAACATTGCTGCAGAAAAGTATGAGGTGGCAGATGCGCCTGAAATAAAGGACGCTAAATTTTTCGCGTCCTCGGGCATCTACCTGCAAATCTATTATGCGGTCGGTAACAGGATTTACCTGCTGGATATCCCGGCACAAAAAGCAAGGCTGGTGTACACCTTCCCCGCTGGCGTACAGATCACCGCCATGCGGTTGAAAATGGCCCAGGGCCTGCTGATCCAGTACCCGGATAATAACCGCACCATTACTGTAGGCGCCCTGGAAAATAATGAGGGGAAAGTATATTCCTTCTCCATTTCCAACACCGGCGATTTTGTAAACAACACCTATTCAAAGGTCTATACCGGCTTCAAAAAAGTCATAGACCTGGAATATAAAAACCGAAAATAATGCGTGCAAAAATTATAACTACGGTGCTGGCACTCGCATTGGCGACTACCGCCTGTGCCCAGCTGAAAGACAGGTCTACCGATCCTTATTACCCGCAGTACAGGACCATAAACCATGTGCCGGACAGCATTAATAAAGTAGTGGACAGTATTATCAAAGCCAACATAGCCACCTTCCAGCAGGATACGGCCCTAAAAGCGGCCGTGGTACGGCAGCTGGGCATGGCGGGCCGCATCCGTACGGGCAATGATTCCATTTTCCTCCGCCAATACCCGGGTTCCATGATTAGCTATGACATTGTACGCCAAAGGCTGGGTAGTACCAATGAGCCGGAAAAGATTTACGCTGCCCTGAAGCAGCTCTCCCCTTCAGTGATGAAATCAGCGGAGGTAAAGGCTTACCTGGCGGAAGTGGAGAAAATGCAGGTAGTGGCAATCGGGAAAATGGCGCCGGTATTCAGCCTGCGGGATACTTCCGGGAAGCTGGTCAGCCTGCAGGACTTCCGGGGCCAATACGTGCTGATTGATTTCTGGGCAAGCTGGTGTGGGCCCTGCCGGGCGGAGAATCCGCATGTGGTGGCGGCTTATCAGAAATATCACACGAGGAACTTCACAGTGCTGGGAGTTAGCCTGGATAAGGAAGATGGTAAAGCCGCCTGGCTGGCCGCCATTCAGAAAGATGGACTAACGTGGACGCATGTATCGGAGCTGAAGTGGTGGAAAGGTGAAGTGTCTAAAAAATATTTTGTAACCGGCATTCCGCAAAACTTCCTGGTCGACCCGCAGGGCAGGATCGTAGCCCGCAACCTGCGCGGACAGCGCCTGCTGGACGAACTGGAAACCATCTTAAATAAAAAATCATAAACCAACCATTATGAAGAAATTAATATCCATCGCCCTGTTATCCGCCTGCGGGTACCTGCCTGCCTATGCTCAGGCGCCGGGAGGGCCGGCCGCCAGGAAGCCCAATATGATGCAGGAGATTTTCAGGCAGGTGACCCCGATTGAAAACGCAACCAATGCGGATACGGCGAAAGCGCTGTTTGAGCAGATGCTGGCGAAATACCCGGAAAAGGACTACCCGGATTACGCCAACCTCTATCAGCTGGCCCGTGCGATGCTGGTTAGTAAAATGATAGCAGCAGGTACGCCAGGCGCGCTGGATACCTTTGCTGCCATACCTTCCGGGCTTATCCGCCGGCAGTTTGTAAGGCCTACGGCGAATACGCTGATCAAAAAAGGCAGAACGGCTGATGCTGAAAAGCTGTACCTGGAGGACCTTGCAAAGGCCCGGGGGAAAGACAGCAGTGATTATTACACTTTCAGTATAGGCTATGCGGCGTTGTTATATGATACCAAGCGTTATCCTGCCGCCTATGATTATATGGCACCCGCGTACCGGCTGCATTATGTGAATAACAACAAGGACATGACTACTTACGCGAAGATCCTGCTGGAAAACAAAAAGACGGATAGCGCCTTGGCGGTCCTGCAAGATATGGTCAAGGATGGCCGCAGCGATGAGGATACCCGTCAGTTATTCAGGAAAGCCTGGAAAGCGGCCGGCAGGAAACCATCCAACCTGGATGCGCTCCTGGCCTCATATTCAGGTGGTTTAAGGGATAAGCTCCAGGGGGAGATAGCTCACGCGGATACTAATTATGTGGCCCCGGAATTCGAGCTGGTGGACCTTAACGGTAAGCCGTGGAAGCTGGCTGACCTAAAGGGCAAAATTGTGGTATTGGATTTTTGGGCCACCTGGTGTGGCCCCTGCGTAGGGTCGTTCCCGTTAATGCAGGCGGCGGCGGATAAATATAAGGGGAAAGCTGTTTTTCTTTTTATTAACTGCTGGGAGAAAAAAACCGATCCGGCGGAGCGCCGTAACCTGGTGGCCAAATTCATACGGGATAACAAATACCGTTTTGACGTGCTGCTGGATGAGCCACTGGCGGATAACCAGGGGGCAAAGGTGGCTGCCGGTTATAAGGTAAAAGGCATCCCGGCTAAGTTTATCATTGATAAGACCGGCCGTGTAAGGTACCGGCTGAGCGGCTTTTCCGGGAACTTCGATGCTTCCATGACGGAGCTGGACCTGATGCTGGAAAAGTTATTATAACCCTATCCTGTTAATTACTGTAAATGGGCCTCCCCGGATAATCCGGTGGAGGCCCTGGTTATTATGAGGGGATGAAAACAGGTTATAATGCATTGCATGCAACGGGTGCATGGAAACAGTGTCCTTATTGATGATTGGAAAAAATTGGGGTTAACGATGGAAAATGGAGGGTTAAATTTCAAATGAAACGGAATATTATCCCGACGGAACAGCTTTAACACCTGCTTAGCCGCAAATCCACGGATGGATTTGCGACATTTGGAAGGGTTTTCCGGCAGGGTATTTTGAGGGATAAAACTTCAGTGGATGTAATGCTGTACATGAATTATAATAATATTTTATATATTCAAAATAGGCGATATCATTATTTTAAACAGTCATTTTCTTTCCAACTGCGTTATAAAAAAGCTAATGCAAAACATAAAGTGCTCCCGACAAATAATTAATTTATGAATTGTTTCTTTTTCTTATTTTGGTTACAAAGCACGAAAGAATTTAGTATCCATGAAATATTATTCGACCAATGTCCATAACGGCTAGACATAACGCAGCTACTTCGGAAACGAAGCAAGGTAATTGGCTGATGCGATGGATCACTTCCGGGGCTTTTGACAAATTTTATACACCCCGGGTCAGCGTCATAGCCCATATTCTTATGTGGTTATTAATCTATATATTACAGACTGTAACTGTACGCTCTACCTTTAATGAGCCCTGGATTGTTTGCCAGGCGTTCTCTTTCCGGAATGTGATAGTGGTAGCTTTCGGCTTTTACTGGATCATGTACCTGGTTGTGCCTGCTTTTATTGTAAAGGGAAGGTACATTCCCGGAATTATTCTCCTGTTGGTTCCTTATCTTGCCTTCCAGATAATAAATTATTATTCCACCGTTTTTATTGTTAACCATTTAAACATTACCACACCCAGCGTGCGAACTATAACCCAGGGGATTGTTGCCGACGGGGCTTTCGGCAAAAACGCCATGCACCGCCTGTTCAGGGGGAGCTGGGGTTACACCTCTTCCATTGCGCCCTGCATCGTTGCAAAACTGGTATTGGATATTATCCGGCATATAACCCGTACTTTGCGCCTGGAAAAGGACAGGTTGGATATGGAATTGAATTTCTTGAAGTCGCAGCTGAATCCCCATTTCCTTTTCAATACGCTGAATAATATTTATATGCTGTCTTTGAAAGGTGCGGAACAGGCGTCGGACCTTATCCTGCATTTATCGGAGATGATGCGCTATACCTTATACGATTCTGATATGCCGCTGGTAGAATTACAGGATGATGTAGCATTTCTTAAAAATTACACCGAACTGGAAAGGGTGCGTTATGGCGCCAAAGCAATTATTATATTTGAATATAATGAGGAGGAGGTAGGAAATCAGCTGATCAGTCCTTTACTCATGTTTCCGTTTGTGGAAAATGCGTTTAAGTACAGTCACGTGGGGAACGACGGTAAGTGTCACGTATCCATTAAAATCAGGGCCAACGGACCTCTTCTTACCATGAGTGTAATTAACAGTAAGAACAGTGTGAACAATGTTCCAAAGGAAGTAGGCGGCATCGGCCAGGCCAATTCCCGGAAACGGCTGGAATTGCTGTACCCCGGCAAGCATAAACTGGACATTCGGGATGAGGTGGATACGTACTCAGTGACCCTATCGTTAAATCTTAATTAAAGTAATAAATGGAGCAGCAGATCAGATGTCTGGTAGTAGACGATGAACCATTTGCCAGAGAATTAATGACAACCTATATCAGCAAGGTGCCGCAGCTGGAGCTGGTGGCCACCTGTGAAAATGCACTGGAAGCACTCGAAATTTTGCAGCAACAATCCATTGACCTGTTGTTTACCGACATTAGAATGCCCAATATCAACGGCGTGGAAATGATCAAATCGCTCTCGCACATTCCCCTGGTGATATTTACCACTGCCAGCAGGGACTATGCCGTGGAGGGATTTGAACTGGATGTGGTGGATTACCTGATGAAACCCTTCGGATTCGACCGTTTGCTGAAGGCGATTAACAAAGCCAAAGCTATCCTACAACAAAGGAAGTTACCCGCACCCGTTGCCCCCCAGAAGGAGAAAAGCGCTCCTTCCACCTACATGTTCGTCAAAGATGGCCAGAAGCTGAGTAAGGTCATTTTCGACGATATTTATTACGTGGAAGGGATGAAGGATTACATTAAGATTGTAACCTCCCGGGAAACGCATATCATTTATCAGCGGATGAAGCATATGGAAGACCTGCTGCCCGAAAGCCAGTTCATCAGGGTGCATAAGTCTTACATCGTACAGCTGAACGCCATCAAGAACATCATTGGTAATACAGCAGAACTAATTAATAATCATACGATTATCATTTCAAAGCAATATAAATCCGAGTTAAACAAACGCCTCGGCATCACCACGGACGCCAAGGATGAAGAAGAGTAGTTTGCCCGATTCCCGCCATTTGAACTAATCAGCCCGGACTATACATTCGTCGTGCATAGCTGCTATTTGGTCTAAAAGAAAATGTACTGTAGCAGAACATCGGCATTTTTGTCTACAACCAAATGCCCGTATCTCCATGAACAAACACATGCTGACTTCCAATGCCCAACCAGCGCTTGAATTGCGTAAAGAAATTGTAGCCAAAGCGGATGCTGATACAGTCAACAATCTTTCCATAAAGAAGAATCAGCTGTTGCAACACCGCACCAGCTCAAGTACTGTTGATACTTCCGGTAGCGGTTTACCCACCGTTTCGCTGTCTACCATAGTCCTGTACCATAACTAATCCCGTTGTTGAGGTGAGAGAGATGCCATACCGTTGTGCAATAGTAGATGACGAGCCCCTTGCGGTAGAATTGCTCAGTAGCTATCTGAACAAAATGGACCACATGGAGCTCGTTATCGCTACTGATAAGCTGCAGGATGTTTCGGAGCTTATCAGATCCAGGGAGATAGACCTTATCCTGCTGGATGTGAATATCTATGGCAGGCAAACTACAGGCCTCAGTCAACTTTTAAAAAACACGGATTGCAGCTTCATTGTAGTAACTGCCTATCCGCTGGCCAGTTTGGGAGATCTTCCGTTGGGAGGGCGCCACGGATACCTGCCCAAACCGGTGAGTTTCTCTAAATTCAGGGACCAGGTCACCAAAATGCTGAAATTGGCCTGACTGGGATATTGAAAAGGTGCAACATTTCGTCGTAGAAAAAGCAGCGTTGGTCGAAAAGATATCTATGTAGGTAAAGATGTTAGCACCTTGTATCTTAAATAAAAGACATGCACGATCGCTTAGGGATGCCGCAGGTTAAGTCTTTCGATTTTTATCTACTAAGGATGCCGCTTTTGTCCTACAACACTATTAAATCCCTTCATACCGGAAATAAGCGTGATGTAGCTGCAATATCGGCAGCATTAAAGGAAATATACCGGCAGCCATTGCTGCAGGAAGCTATATATCTGGCCAGCCAGGAGTTACATAAAAGTCTGCTGGAATGGTTAAGCGGTACAACAGTACTCAGGCCGCACAAAGAACAAAAACTGGTACTAACCCTATATAAATACTTATTGAGAATGAGTGTCCGTTGTACACCATATGGTTTATTTGCAGGCTGTTCTACCGGTAGCATCACAGATGCGCCGACTGCTATTACCATAGACGGCGCCGCCCCTCATAAAAAAGCAAAGATCGACATGCATTGCCTGTCCGTCATTGCAGATCAACTGGCCGCAGACCAGGAGATCGCCTCCGTACTGACTTTCCTGCCCAACAGCAGCATCTACCGGGTAGGCAATACGTACCGTTACTACGAATACCATATCAAAGACAATAAAAGACACTTTTTTCTCAGTAGTTTCTCCCATAACATCTATCTAGAGAAAATCCTATCTACCGCCAGTAATGGCGCATCCATCCAACAGCTTACTGCTGTACTCATGGATCTTTCTATCACTGCTGATGAAGCCAAAAGCTTCATCAGCATGCTGGTGGAAAACCAAATACTAGTTTCGGCCTTTCATCCTACGTTAACAGGTCCGGATTATATGAGTACGATCGCGGCCAGGCTTGCATCCAAAGGCGTGAAAACTCCTTGGCAGCAACTGTTGACAGAGGCACACCAGCATTTGGTTGCTTATGAGAAAAGAAATGAACCTTATAATGTTATAGGAGAACTACTGCAGAAAGTTAGTCCGGGCCTGCTCAACAAGGACCTTGTTGTGGCGGACCTGTTCCATGAAACACCTGCCAATAACCTCCACCACAAGGTTATAGACACCATTGCACAAACCCTTAGCGAATTAACCGCCCTCAATATCGCCACGGAAGACCCGGAACTGGCTACCTTCAAAAAGAAGTTCCAGGACCGGTACGACGGTAAGGCAATGCCGCTGATGACGGCGCTGGACAGCGAAAACGGGATTGGTTTTGGCATCGTGAGCGGTGACCAGGCCAATTACACCCCCGTTATCGATGACCTTGTTCTTCCCGCTGCCCCTACTTTCAACCAAAATCCATGGACCAATCACCATCAGCTGGTCCTGAGAAAATTTGCGGAGGCGCAGCAACATCGTTTAGCCGAGATCGTGCTGACAGCGGAGGACTTACAGGAAGCGGCCCCGGAAAATCCGATGAGCCTGCCGGTTACTTCCACCGCCCTCGGTACCCTCCTGGCCGGTAGTGCCAGCCAGCTGGATGAAGGCAACTTCCGGTTTCTCCTGAAAACCTGCAGCGGCCCATCCGCCCTGCACCTCATGGGGCGCTTCGGCGCTTCCAGCGAAACGCTGGCCGAACACATGCGGGAGATAGCCGCTTATGAAAAAACGATGATGGGCGACAAAATAATCGCCGAAATCGTGCATCTTCCACAAGGCCGCAGCGGAAATGTGTTATTACGCCCGAGGCTATACGATTACGAAATTCCATTCCTCGGTACTTCTTCCGTGGACAGGGAATTCCAGATACCTGTCAGCGACATTTACGTAAATGTTGTGGACAACAAGATCATCCTGTTTAGCAAAACCCTTCAAAAGGAAATTATACCGCGGCTCACCAGCGCGCATAACTTCACCAACAGCCTCAGCGTTTACAAATTCCTCTGTGCGATGCAAAGCCAGCAGGGAAGCCTGAACCTGGTCTGGGACTGGAACGTCCTCCGGGACCTCCCCTACCTGCCACGGGTAAGGTATAAGGAAGTTATACTACGCCGCGCCCAATGGCGCCTGCAAACGAAAGCATTACTCCGGGAAGGTGGAGATGAGCAACAACAGCTCTCCCATCTCCTTGAAAAAAATAATATACCTGACAAGGTAATCCTTGCGGAGGCCGACAATGAACTGTTCCTCGACCTGTCTTGCGTACTGGCGCAGGAACTGCTGCTCACCTACCTCAAAAAAGGAGATGTAACCCTGTATGAGGCATTCCTGGAAGAAGAGCATCTCTTCATCCGGTCCGAATCAGGCGCTTACTGCAATGAAATGATCGTTCCGCTCTATAACAGCGCGTATTCGCAAAGCGGCACGGCCATTCCTGAAAATGAGCCTATGGCCGTTCAGCGGGCGTTCAGTCCCGGCTCCGAATGGTTGTATGCAAAAATTTACTGCGGCCCAAAATGGGCAGATAAACTCCTGACAACAGCCGTTTATCCCATCGTTAAACAGCTGGAACAGGAGGGCATCCTGGATCAATGGTTCTTTGTCCGCTATGCGGATACCGGCAATCACCTCCGCGTCCGCTTCCACCTGACGGCTCCGGAGCAAAGCCAAACCGTCATCCGGGAGGTCAACCGGGCCTTCCAGGAGTATATAGACGAGGATATTGTCCATAAGATCCAGTTCGATACCTATATCCGCGAGCTGGAACGCTATGGCGCCGATACCATGGAGCTCTGCGAGCAACTCTTTTACCACGGCAGCGAGCTGGTACTGGAACTGCTCCCGCATATCCAGAGCGGCAACCAGGAGTTTTACCGGTGGATATTTGCCGTAAAAGCGACGGATGTTATGCTGGAAAGCTTCGGTTATACCGTAAAGCAGAAGATCGAATTGCTCAGCCTGTTGCGTGACAGCCTGTTCAGGGAATTTAACGGCAACGGCGACTTCCAGTTTCAGCTGAACAATAAGTTCAGGGACAACCAGCAGGCCATTGCCGGCATACTGGACGAATCGGCTACGGCGCTGCCAATGGCCGGCCTGCTTTATGAACAGTTCAGCCATTACGGTACTGCAATAAAAAATATTTGTACAGAAATACGGATCATTTGCGGAAAATCCCATCCGGGACGCACGCAAAAGTTAACCGGTGACTGCCTCCATATGATGCTTAACAGGTTTTTCCTGGCCAGTCCTCGTTTACACGAACTGGTTACCTACCATTGCCTGGTCAGGCATTATACGGCGGTACTGGCCAAACAAAAGACTAGTTTCAATTTGCGAAACTTAATGATTTAGGATAAAATAGAATAGTTGGTAATTAAAAAAGGGTGCATCATTCTTGTGAAGTGCCCCCAAAAAGTTAGACACTTTTTGGGGGCACTTTTATGGATAAAAGAATAAAATACAGTTCATCGCAAAAGTTAATAATAGTC
>MLAV02000016.1 GCA_001870995.2 Chitinophaga sp. CB10 | reverse complement strand
ATGGCCTTGACAATGGACAGTTTCTGCTGATAACTGTATCTGACTCTTTTATCCATAAAAAATGCCCCCAAAAGTGTCTAACTTTTTGGGGGCACTTCACCTGCGTCCCGGCCTTCTTCTTATCGAATGAAAAGTTTTATCACCACTTCTTCTTGAATACATCGTCAAACGTGATGGAGAAGTAGTACAACCCTCTGATGGTCGGGCCTCCCACGTACTGGAAGTAAGCGCTGTTAAACAGGTTGGAAGCGCCCAGCTTGAACGCTGTCTTCAGCTTCGGCACCCGGTAGGTAACCTGCGCATCCACGGTGCTGTAGGCAGGCACATCGCCGTTGCCGAACAGGTTTTGCCAGTAGAAGGTGTTCTGCCAGTGCCAAACGATGTTGAAACCCAGGTTAGGCAGCACATTCCTGTTACCAAAGCTCACATTCGCAAACCAGTCAGGCGTATTGAAACCCGGGATCAGCGCGTCGTCCTTGGTTTTGTCCTGCGCCAGCTTGTTATAGTTGGCGTTGGCGCTCACGGTAAATGACTTGTAGATATCATAAGTAACCGCTACTGCAAAGCCATAGTTATTCACGGTGGATTTACTGTTGGTCCAAACCCGGTAGCGACTTTGCAGGCTCTTATCCAGCATCTGGTTCAGTACGGATGCATCGGGGTTATTTACATTACCGCTGGTAGGCACCACTGCTTCTACCTGCCCGATAAAATGTTTATAGGTAGAGAAGTAACCGTCCACATCGATAAACAATTTGTTGTCGAGTAATACCGCTTTGTAGCCGCCTTCGAAGGAATGGATCTCCTCTGGCACAATCGGATCGAGGTTCGCTATTTTGAGTACGCCGGCGTTTTTGGCAGCGGCAGCCTCTTTGCTGATATGTTCCGCGTTGATGGTTTTATTTACCGCCACGCCAAAAGCATCCACAGAGCTGGTGAGGTAAGAGTTCTTGAAGTAGCCGAGGCCCTGCTCAATAAATGCGAGTCCGCCTACACGCCTTACCTGTCCGTTATTCACGAAGCTGTAGGCTTCAAACAGGGACGGGAAGCGGAATCCGTTCTGCCAGCTGAGGCGGAAGTTATGCTTGTCCTTAATGCTATACACTGCCGCAATACGCGGGTTGATCTTACCCTCAAACTGCTCGTTCTTATCATAGCGCAGGGAAGCGGTAAGCTTCAAAGCATCATTGAAGAAGGATTTGGCGCCTTGTACAAATCCGCCGTACTTGCCGTACCAGATATGTTTTCCGCCGGGTTGATTACGTTTATCCAGCGGTTGGGAGAAGTCCACAAAGTTGTTACCATCCGGGATGATCTCGTAGGTTCTGTAATCCGCGCCTACCAGCACATCCATGAAATGCACGTATTTACGCAGGTTCCAGGTGCCTTCCGTGTGGTAGAAACGGCTCATTTGCAGCAGTGCGGCGCCTCCGGTGGTGTTCTCCGGGTTTTTGGAAGTAGGATAAATATCCCAGTCGTTCACGCTTTTAATTTTGGCCACCTGTGCATCAAATGCCGCGGTGCCGGGCGTAAACCGGCCCTGGTCGGCGGCAGCGCGGGCTGCCTGGTGCGCCGCTACGAGGTCCGCCCCGTTGGTAAGCGCAGTGTTCAGCGCGGCGGTATAATCAGCCTGCCATTTTTTATCCGTCTTGAAAGATTTTTCGAGGTTATCAGCCAGCGGGTTCATGTTGTAGGAATCGCCGGTGTTTTCGATGGATACGTACGAGCGCAGCGTGAAGTCAGGATGTACCAGCTCAATTTTGTGATTCTGCACGCTCACGTTTTTGAGGCCGATGCGGTTACCGCGCTGGAAGAAGCCATCCATCAGGCCGTAGCGGTAAGCGTACGATAACTCAATTTTATGCGGCAGGCGGAAGTTGAGGCTACCGTCTACCTTGGTGTTTCTTACTTTATAGTCGCCGGCCAGGTCCTTTTCCCAATAACCCGTGCGGCGTACGTTGTAGGCGCGGCCGTCCTTGTCAATGATCTGGATATTGGAGTTATCCCCGTATTTATTCCAGCCATCATTCGCAATGTTGTTAGGTCCGCTCAGCTGCGGGAAGTCAGGATTGGCTTTGGTTTGCGGGTTGAAGTCGGAGTGGTTGTCCGCATACCAGTCCGTACCTTCCATGTAGCTGAAATTGATCTTCCAGGCAAACCATGGCGCATAGGATTGCGCATAACGTATAGCCGTTTCCGTGATTGGCTTCGGACTGCTGCCATTGCCGTCGAAGTGGTTGAAAGCGATTTTCTGGTACACGCTCACGCCCTGGTAATTGAAGGGGTTTTTGGTGGTGAGGTTGGACATACCGTTGATCGCGTTCATGCCATACAGGGCGGAAGATGCGCCCGGCGTTACTTCCACGCTGGAAATGTCCAGCTCCGTAGGCCCGATGGCGTTACCCAAAGGAACGCCGAGCGTAGCGGCCTGGTTATCCACACCATCTACCAGCTGCATAAAACGGAAGTTGTTCGGCACGTTGAAGCCGCGGGTGTTAAATACTTTGAATGTAAGGCCGGCAGTGGTCATCTGTACGCCTTTCAGGTTGCCAAGGGCGTCGTAAAAGGTGGAAGACGGAGTTTCTTTCAGGGCGCGGATGTCCAGCTTCTCAATCGTCACCGGGGAGCGCAGCAGCTTTTCCTGCTGCCTGCTGGCGGATACCACTACTTCATTTACGAGGAGGCTTTGGGTGTACAGCTGTATCGCCAGTTTGCTGTTGCTGTTTTTTACTTCAAATTCCTGCGGCTGGTAGCCAATCAGGCGGATCACCAGCTTGTAAGGGAATTTGGCGTTGGTAGTCAGACTGAAATGCCCGGTAGAATCTGTGGTGGTACCAAAAGAAGTACCTTTTATCTGGATGGAAGCGCCGGGCAGCCCGCCGCCTCTGTCGTCCGCAATTTTTCCTTCGATGACGTACGAGCCGTTCAGCTGGGCCTGCGCAAAGAAGGGACTGAATACCAGTATAGCAAACAGGTATTTAACCAGTGGTAAAAACTTATGCATAAAAGTGCGTGTGAAAAATTAGATTATTGATTGAATAAAAGGGGTGCGTGTCGTTGCCGGAGATCAACATCGACCTGTTATATACCGCATTTTATTTTTGAAAGCCATATAGTCTATAGAATTGGTAGACAAATGTAGCGCGGCTTTTTTTTATTTCAAAGCGAAATAGGAAAATATTTCTTAATAGGTTGGAAATCAATGAGGAAATTATGCTTCTCCAGGGGATCTTTTGACCACAGCAGCGCTTCAGGCGCTACATTCTTTCCAGTATCCGCAGCAGCTCCTCCTCCGTCTGCCTGTCATTATTATACACCACTTTCCCGTTCGGGTCAATCAAATACACCATCGGTATATAAAACACGCCATAAGCGCCGGGAATAGTCTTCGGATCATAAATATGCGTCCAGTTCATGCCTTTGGCCTTCACCGTCTGCTGGGCGGCAGCCTTGCTTCTGTCCAGGCTGATGCCGATCATCGCCAGCTTATTTTCAGGGTAACTCCTTCTTATCTTCTTCAGCAGCGGCACCTTTTCCATGCAGGGATGGCACCAGGAGGCCCAGAAGTCCAGTAACACATATTTGCCTTTATAATCGGTCAGCTGTATGCTTTTCCCGTTCAGGTCAGTGCCCTGGAAATCAGGCGCTTTCTGGGCATAGGCGATACGCAGGCTACAGCAAAGGGTTAGCAGTAAGCAGATTTTTCTCATTCCTCGATATGATTTTGCACCGAAAATAAAAAACCCAGAGGAATTTAATCCCTCCGGGTCTCTTTTATTATAAAAGTGGCGTATTACGCTACATGATCATTGGTAACAGTATTACCCGTTTCTTTTGGCTGCTTTGCATGCGTATGCGCCGCAAAGAATCGCTTCTGGAACAACAGGATCGTCACCACCCCAACGGAAATGGCCGCATCAGCGACGTTGAACACCGGGCGGAAGAACACGAAATAATCGCCTCCTTTAAACGGCACCCAACTGGGCAGGTAGCCCTCGTACAGCGGGAAGTAGAGCATATCTACCACCCGGCCATGGAGGAAACTGCCGTAGCCGCCGCCTTCCGGCATAAACCTGGCCACTTCGTACCCCACACTGTCGTTAAAGATCAACCCGTAGAACATACTGTCGATCAGGTTACCGGCAGCACCGGCCAGGATCAGCGCACCGCAGATCAGCAGGCCTTTGTGGTACTTCTCCTTTACCAGCTTGTTCAGGTAATAAAAGCCGAATACAACGGCCACCAGGCGGAATAATGTCAGGAAAATCTTCCCGAAGTCGCCACCAAATTTAAGTCCATACGCCATCCCTTCATTTTCAATGAAATGTATGCGGAACCAGTTAGGGAATATGATATATTCCTGCTGCATGAACATATGTGTCTTGATCCAAAACTTCAAAGACTGGTCAACAACCAGGATGAGTAAGACAATAAGCAGAATGTGACGATACTTCAATTGACATTAAAATTTTATCAAAAATAATGGTTTATTTCAAAGTCGGAAATCAAACCTCTTGCAAGTTCTCTATTCCTGGAAATATACTCTTTTTACCCGTTGTGAAATTCCTGTTAATATTTCGTAGGGAATGGTGTCCGCCCATTTCGCAAGCTCCTGTACCGGCAGGTCCTGGCCAAATACAATCACTTCATCGCCTTCAGCAGCGTCCGGGATGTGGGTCACATCCAGCATACACATATCCATGGCCACCACGCCGATTACCGGCGCCAGTTTGCCCCTGATCAGCATTTTCCCGTTGCCGTTCCCCATACGGCGACTATAACCGTCCGCATAACCAATTCGCACCGTGGCAGTTACAGCTGGTTTGGCGGCTTCCCAGCGGCGGCCATAACCCACAGTTTCCCCGGGTTCCAGCTCTTTGAGCTGGGCAATGGTCGTTTTCAGGGTGCTGACGTTCCGCAACTGGTCCTGTATATCCATCGCGCTGTCGATGCCATACATCCCAATTCCCAGTCGCACCATATCCAGCTGCAGGTCAGGGTGGCGGGTGATAGCGGCGCTGTTGGCGATATGACGGATCACAAAATACCCCAACGCCTTTTGCAGTTCGTGGCTCATCTCGTAAAAGAGGCGGCCCTGCTGCTGCGTAAACGCATCCTGTGCAGGGTCTTCGCTGGCTGCCAGGTGGGAGAATACGGATTGCACCCTGAAAGTGGAACTGGCCGTCAGCACGCTGATCAGCTCAGGCAGGTCCTTTTTCACGAATCCCAGGCGGTGCATACCGGTATCCAGCTTAATGTGTACGGGAAACTCCGTTTTGCCGGCAGCAATTACCTCTTCCTGGAACTGCATTAATGTGCCCATGGAATAAATCTCCGGTTCCAGGTTCCAGTGCAGGATCGCGTCAAAGCTGGCCGGTTCGGGGTTCATCACCATGATAGGCATGGTAATGCCGGATCTGCGCAGCTCTACCCCTTCGTCCGCATAGGCCACGGCCAGGTAATCGATGCCGTGGAACTGCAGCAGGTTGGCAATTTCAAAACTGCCGCTGCCGTAGGAAAACGCTTTCACCATGGCCATCACCTTGGTATTTGGCTTCAGCAGCGACTGGTAATGCTTCACGTTATGTGAAATGGCGCTGAGGTTGATTTCCAGGATGGTCTGATGGGCCTTTTGCTCCAGCAGTTTGCCGATACGCTCAAATTCGAACACACGGGCGCCTTTTACCAGTATGGTTTCGTACTGGAAATCGTCCCCGTTGAATTGTTGCGTAAACTCGTCGGTAGTGTTATAGAACCATGATTTCAGGCCCTCCACCTGCTGGAATATTTTCTTTTCGCGGGAAATATTTTTACCGATGGCGATCAGCTTATTGATCCCGTTCTGGCGCAGCAGCCCCGCTACTTCCTCATACAGGGAAGCATCGCTCTTGCCGCTTTGCAGGATATCGCTGAGGATAACGGTGCGCACCTGGTGCTGCTGTTGCTGCTGCAGGAAGTCCAGCGCAATGGTGAGCGAGCCCAGGTCCAGGTTATAGGCATCGTTGATGATGGAGCAATTGTTGATCCCCTGCTTCAATTCCAGGCGCATGGCGATGTTGCTCAGCAGGTCCATCCGCTGTTGGATCACCTCCTGTTCCTTGCCCAGGTAGAGCATCAGCGCCCAGCAGTGTATGGCGTTTTCCACGGAGCCCTCATCCGTAAACGGAATGCGGATTTCCAGGTGTTCGCCTTTATACAGCGCTTCGATGCGGGTATGATGATCGTGCTTATCCGTACTGGTAATGCGCAGGTCGGCATCCGTTTTCCTGGACCAGGAAAACAGTTCAGGGCCTTCTTCCAGTTGGTTGTGGTAAGACAGTACGCACTCGTTCAGCACCAGGTAATCCTTACTGTAAATGAGTATGTCACTCTTCATAAAGAGGACGAGCTTCTCATTTATTTTTTGGCGTATGTTCAGAAACCCTTCGCTGTGCGCTTCGCCGATATTGGTGAAAATGCCAATGGTAGGGCGTATGATCTTTTCCAGGTTCACCATTTCCCCTGGCTGGGAAATGCCGGCCTCGAAAATAGCCAGCTGGTGTTCCGGCTGCATCTGCCAGACAGATAGCGGTACTCCGATTTGTGAGTTGTAGCTTTTCGGACTGCGTACAATGTTGTAGTCCTTTTCCAGCAACTGGAACAGCCATTCTTTGACGATGGTCTTCCCGTTGCTGCCGGTGATACCAATCACCGGGATGTGAAACTGCTGACGATGCCACGCTACCAGCGTATGCAACGCGTGGAGCGTGTCTTTAACCAGGATAAAGTTGGCTTTGGGATATTTCTCCAATGGCACAGGCTCACTGATGATAAAGTTGCTGACACCCTTCTTGTAAAGCTCTTCAATATACTGGTGGGCGTTTCTCCTGGCGCTCACCAGCGGAATAAAGACGGATGTTTCCGGAAATATCAGCTTACGGCTATCCAGCAATAGATGATCGATCTCTGAAAATCCTGTTTCCTGCAACAACTCTCCTTTCAGGACTTTGTTGATACTCGCTGCGTTATACACGTTTTTATCAGTTTGAATAATCACTTGGCGGCTGCAAAAACGTTTTCTGGCAGCTGCCTTTTACTTCACTTGTCCTTTCGGTAATTCTTTCTTGTCATGGTAAAGGGAATAAAGAATAGAACCCCCAAGGCATACTACAATCACGATCAGTGATACGTACACGGGTATATGAATAAAATACTCTGCGAGCATTTTAAGACCAATAAATACTAATACAATTGCAATGCCCTGCGGCAGATAATCAAACTTATCCACTGCGCCCCGCAGCAGGAAAAATAATGACCTCAAACCCAGTACCGCAAAAATATTGGAGGTAAACACCACCATCGGGTCCTGCGAAATGGCAAATACAGCCGGGATGGAATCCAGCGCAAACACGATATCCGTAAATGCCAGCATCACCACTACCACAGATAACGTGGTCAGGTAGGTCTTACCACTACGCTTTATTAAAAATTTACCCTGCGGATCTTCTGTAGTCCACCGCATGTACTTGCTGATGAATCGCAACGCCATGTTGTCCTGCGGGTTAAATTCATCTTCCTCTTTGGCGGTAAACATCTTCACGCCGGTGTAGATAAGGAACAGCCCGAAGATGTAGAGAATCCACTCAAATTTGTGGATCAATACCACACCGAGGCTGATAAATATAGCACGGAAAACGATAGCCATCAAAATCCCTATCAGCAAAACCCGGGCATAACTTTCCTCTTTTATTTTAAAATATCCGAATATTAAAATGAAAACGAATATATTATCAATCGATAGCGACCACTCCATCAAATAGGCGCTCAGGTAAGCAAGCGCCGGATCGTGGCCGTCCTCATACCACATGAAACCAAAGAACAACAGGGACAGGCTCACCCAGAAGCAAGTCTGGATCAGCGCCTTTTTGATGGTCATCTGTTCATTTTTCTTGCTAAGCAGGCCAAGGTCAAAAATCAGGGCTACAGTAACCACAATGCCGAATATCAGGTATGTCCACTGCGTGGGTGTCATGTGACAGGTGTTTAAATTTGTGAACAGCAAATATAATCAAGTTACGCCTGATCTATTCTGCGAACTTGCGTTGTCTTACAAACAGGAAAACCATCGCGAATAATAATACCATGCCAACGGGTACTATAAAGCAGATAGCCTGCCATTTTGTTTTTTCCTTTTTTACCTTCTCCGCATCGAGGAGGCGTAATGTTATTTCTTTGTTACGGCTTTCCATAATGCCGTGCTTGCCGGTCAAAAACTCCAGGCAGTTGAGCATAAACTCCTTATTGGCAAAGGCGTAACCGGGATTGTATTCGTTGATACCCATTTGCAGCGGCCCTTCTTTCCGGGATACGGCGTTGGCGATCAGGTCGCCGTCGCTCACCACGATCATCGCATTGGCCGTATCCGTTTGCGCTTTGTACGGCGTGCGGCTCGCTACTTCCATTTCAGCCGCCAGCCTGGGATCGATGCGGTTGCGGAACAGGGAAGTGAAATGCCCTTCCAGCAATACGGCCGTAGCCAGGTGCTGCTGCCGGTAGTCCCTCGGGTTCGGTTGCGTTTTCAGCATCTCCCAGCTGATCTCCGCCGGCACGCGGATGGTGCGCGTGGTGCGGCTGCTGGTCAGCAATATCGTTTTTTTCAATCCTTCCGTACGCACGGTATCCATGGAACTCACAAAGTGGCTCAGCACGAGGTCCAGGTTTTTTACGATCGGATGCGCGCCGGTAGGCGTCAGCAGCGGAAAGAGGGGGAATGGCAGTTGTATGATCTGAGGCCGGTTGCCCACATTGCCCACTACCATGGGCACAGCGTCCGACTGCAGGTCCTGCACGAGGTCCTGGTTAATACGCACGCCATAACGGAAAAGCAGGTCCTCCAAATTCAGCCCCCTGTCAAATGCCAGGAAGGAAGGCTTCTGCTGCAAACTGTCCAGCGTAGCGTTGGTTTCATCAATGAACCAGATCACCTTGCCGCCGTTCATCACATACTGGTCTATCTTGAATTTATCCGCATCGCTGAAAGTCTCTGCCGGCTTGGCAAAGAGGATCACGTCAAAATCCTTCGGTATATAAGCGGTCCCCTGCAGGGTAAGCGTATCCAGGCTGTAATTGCTTTGCAGCGTAGTGAGCGCATCGTACACTTCCGCCCCCAGCGATTCCCCGTGGCCGAGCATGTACCCGATCAGCGGCTTTTCTTTTTCCTGGAGCTTGCTGATGGCGCTGGCAAACTGGTATTCCAGCAGGGATTCCGAAGCGTTCATGCTCTGCATGGGATCCTGGCCACCCTGGCTTTTCAGCAGGTTTACGCCGATGGTATCGCCTTTATGGTACACCAGCGCTCCCGGGAAGATCAGCTTTTCCTGGTAGCTGTCGTTGGCATCTCCCTGGACCTTCATATTATAAGGCATGATGCCTTTTTCCGTGAGCTTGCCTAAAAATCTCATCCTGGCGGAGTCGCTGAGCCCCTGGCCGGGATTGACGAAAGTGAAGCGCAGGTTTTGTTTCCCGTATTCCCGGAACTCTTCCAGCAGCTCCTGGGTGGCCTGCGCCAGCTGTTTGAAGGTAGCGGGGTAGTCGCCTTTGAGGTACACCTCAATTTCCACCGGGCTATCCAGGTGGCGCAGCAGTTGAATGGTGCTTTTGGAAAGGGTGTACCTTTTTTCCGCGGTGAGGTCCCACCGGCCGTGCAGATAAGCGGCGCCTATGTTTACGGCAATCAGCAGCAGTACTACAGCCAGTGCGCGCTGAAAATATTTTTTTCGTATAGTCGTAGCCATGAGTCCTTATCCGTTTTGCCAGATTTTGCGTTGCAGAGAAAGTTTGGTCAGGTAGAGCATCAGCCCGGCAACGCTACAGAAGTAGATTACATCGCGACTATCAATCACGCCGCGGCTGATGGAGAGGTAATGGAATTTGATGCCTGCCATTTGCAGGTAATAGTCGGCACTGCCCTGGAAAGCAGGGATTTTACTCAGCGCATCAAACCCGTTGTAAAAGATGAAGCAGGTGAAAACCGCTACCAGGAAGGCTACCATGGCGTTCGCCGTGATGCTGGACGACCAGATGCCGATCGCCGTAAAGGTAGCACCAAGCAGCAGCAGCCCGGTATAGGAGCCGATCATGCCGCCATTGTCCAGCAGGGCCGGGTTTACACTCAGTTGCCGGATGGCGAAGTAATAGATGATGGTTGGCAGCAGGGAAATGACCACGATCAGCAGGCTGCTTAAAAATTTTCCCATCACCACATCCCAGCCGCTGAGCGGTTTGGTGCTGAGCAGCTCCATGGTGCCGGTTTTAAACTCATCCGCAAAGCTGCGCATGGTGATGGCCGGGATCAGGAGCAGGTATAGCAGCGGCGCCAGGTCAAAAAGCGGGTCCAGGTTGGCATAGCCTGTATCCAGCAGGCTGGTGTCCGGAAATACGAACAGGAACAATCCATTGGCCAGTAAAAACAGTATGATGGCCACATAGCCGGTAATACCGCTGAAAAACTGGTTAATCTCTTTCTTAAAGATGGCTTGCATGAATAGTAGTTAGTAAAGATGCAAATATATATTTATTAGATAATGCTATTCAGGGATTTATTATTGTGCAAGTCCGGATTTATATGCTTCCCACTGGGGGCTGATCTTACGCATTTCCAACACGGCATGGGTAATGGTATCGATGGCAAAATCGATTTCTTCCCGGGTAGTAAACCTGCCAACGCCCATCCGCAGGGCGTTACGGGCCAGGGTGTCGTCCAGCCCCATGGCTTTCAGTACGTAGCTGGGCTCCATGGAGGCGGAGGTGCATGCGGATCCGGAGCTGAGTGCTATCTGTTTACTAAACGACATAATGAGGGTCTGACCTTCTAAATAGTTGAGGGAAATATTGGTTGTATGGGGCAGTCGGTGCACGTTACTGCCATTACGGCGACTCGCTTCGAGCCGGAGCAAACTGGTTTCTAAATGGTCGCGCAGGCCTCCGAGACGTAAGGCCTCGGATGCCATCTCTTCCCCGCATATTTCACAGGCCTTTCCAAAGCCGGCGATACCGGGCACATTCAGGGTGCCGGAGCGCATGCCCCTTTCATGGCCGCCGCCGTCTATCTGGGCGGTGAGCCTTACGCGGGGGCCCTTGCGGCGTACATATAAGGCGCCCACCCCTTTGGGGCCGTACAGCTTATGGGCGCTGCAAGCCAGCAGGTCAATCCCATCCTCCAGTACATTCACCGGTATTTTCCCAACCGCCTGCGTGGCATCGCAAAAGAAGAGGATATTCCGCTCCTTGGCCAGCTCCCCGATGGCTTTTACCGGTTGTATCACCCCCGTTTCGTTGTTGGCGTACATGATGGCAATGAGGATGGTCTGCGGGGTAATGGCCGCCGCTATATCTTCCACGGCTACCAGTCCTTCTTCGTTTACCGGCAGCCAGGTTACCTGGCAACCCTTTTGTTCCAGGCGCCTGCAGGTATCTATGACGGCTTTGTGCTCCGTCACCGCGGTAATAATATGGTTGCCGGTAGCGGCATAGGTTTCCGCAACGCCCTTGATAGCCAGGTTAACGGCCTCCGTAGCGCCGGAAGTGAATACGATTTCCTGCTTTACAGCGCCTATCAGCGCGGCTACCTGCTCCCGGGCATAGTCCACCGCTTCCTCCGCCACCCAGCCAAAGGAATGGCTCCTGCTGGCCGCATTGCCATACTGCGTGGTAAAGTAAGGTAACATGGTTTCCAGCACCCGCGGATCGCAGGCGGTGGTGGCGTTATTGTCCAGGTAAATTGGTAATGGCTGCATCAAACAAAAATACGACATTCGGCATAGTAAAAATAATGCATATGCTCAAGGTCGAACACATTGGAATCGCTGTAAAGTCGCTGGAAACAAGCATTCCCGTTTATGAAAAACTTCTCAATACCCCCTGCTACAAACAGGAAGCCGTAGCCAGCGAAAATGTGATAACCGCCTTTTTTCAAACCGGGGAAAATAAAATAGAACTGCTGGAAGCTACTGCCGCAGAGAGCGCTATTGCCAGGTTTCTCGACAAAAAAGGGGAAGGCATCCATCATATCGCTTTTGAGGTGGCAGATATCTACGCCGAGATGGAAAGGCTCCGTTCGGAGGGTTTTGTTTTACTGAACGAAACGCCGAAAAAAGGGGCGGATAATAAGCTGATATGCTTTGTGCATCCTAAAAATACAAATGGAGTTTTAATTGAAATTTGCCAGGAAATTCGCTAAAAAACCCATCTTGATTTAGTTAGATATTTCGATTTTTAATAATTAGATTTTTTTTTATTTTTTTTCCATTTTAGCAATCCAAACTTATTTATGGTTCGTATGTAAATATGTAGCCGCCAAAAAACACTTTGTTAGCGACAACCAAAAAAATTTTTAAAACTCTGAACAAAAGTATTTTCTATCACGTTATCTATATATACACAAACACAAAAAAGACAATCATAACTAAAAATATTGGAGCTTAAACCAGCTCAGCTGTAAAGCTCTTAACGATTACTCTAAAGTTGGCATAGGTTATGAACACCTGCGGGTTTTTTAGCTTGCAGGTCTTTTTTTTATATAGGTCCTATGTTTTTTTTCAGGTAGAAGGGAAAGTGCATCAGTGGTAGCCGGCGTGTAGATAGCAAGCGTCCTGAGGGTTTATGCCATTGCAGTACCTATGTGGATGGTTAGGCATACCGCAGCAGGGCTTACGTTTAATAAACGTGAACTTATTGCAACTAATTGTTTAAATCTTTACAAAAATATTAAATAATGGCAGAAGCCGGTTCGTAAGAACCGGCTTCGTTTTTTTAATTCATCATTTTCGTGTAACCGTTTCCGTTTGACTATCTATTTCCGGTTACCTACTTTATTGCGCTCCGTTTATTCAGGTTTATGTCTTGCTGCGGTGCTGTTTCGTATATCCGTCAACGTATTAATTGAAAATATAACGGATGCCAATCTGCCCCTGCCAGCGGCTGATAGTAGCCGTGTTATCCCTCCATGAATTCGTCAGCGGGATTTCGTTCTTCGCATCCAGGTACGGGAAGGAGAACGCCGGAATATTGGTCGTCTGCCCGGAAGACGGGTCTTTCCAGTAACCTTCGTACTTCAGGAACGACGCCTGGTTGGCGATCTTGTAAGTGCCCCAGCGCCTGTTCAGGAAGTTGCCCAGGTTGATGATATCGAACGTAAGGCGTAAGGTGTGCTTAGCCTGGTTCTTGCCGGAGAAAACATAAATATCCTGTGTAATATTCAGGTCCGCCCGCTTAAACCATGGCAGCACCACGCCATTGCGCTCTGCGTACGCTCCCCGGTGGCTGTTCAGGTAATTATCCTGTTTGATAAAGTTATCAAGCTGGTTCCAGATAACGGTTTCACTGCGTTTATCCGCATTCGTAGCCGGATTGTAAGCCTTGTCCGAATAGCCTACCGGCACCAGCTTGATCTGGCTCGCATTGGCCGGGATAAAGATCAAATCGTTGTTACCATTGGAGGCGTCATTGTTAACATCCCCGCTGTAAGTATAGGAGGTAGTGCCGTTTGGCGCCGCTTCAAACACCAGCCCGAAGGAGGTGGCAAAATGTTTGGCCCAGTTAAACTTGTAAGTAGCGGTAGCAATGACGCGATGCGGCAGATAATAATTGGAATAGCCCAGCACATCAGCGTTGGGATCACCGCTCACGGGGCGGTCGCGCCAGTTGCTCTGCGCAATGGAGCCGCCATCATTCACGCTGCGGGATTTTGAATAGGTATAGGCCGCGCTCATGGTGAGGTGCTGGATATTTTTCTGTAACTGCAAGGTTACAAAATAGCTGTAGCCTTTGTTGGTATTGCGCATCAGGATAGCGTCGCTGATATTGGGCTTGCCTAGCGTGTTACCGCCCGCAACAGGGCCATAGATCTGCGGCGCGCTGTAGCGGATGCGGTGGTCCGCCCCGTCAAACGCAGTACCGGTGGCCGGCAGGTTGACGTTCTGGAAATACACGGCGTTGATATCTTTTGAATAGTTAAACTCCAGCGTTCCGTCAATACCGCCTGGCAGCCTTCTGTCTACCGCCAGCGTAGCTTTGAGGACCTGCGGATACTTGAAGTTCCGGTCCGTAGCGGCAATGTTGTACGCGGTGGAGAGCTGGCCCGCTCCCGGGCGATACTTGTCAGGGTTGGCGCTGAAAGGATAGTTGATCGTCGTGTTTGTACCGGCAGTGGCTACAAAAGAACCAAACTGTACGCCGTTGTTACCGGCCTGGTTGCTAAGCCACACTGCCGGCGGAGGGCCCGCAAACAAGCCCACGCCTCCACGGAGCTGCGTCTGGTTGTCGTGCGTGACATCCCAGTTGAAGCCAACGCGTGGGGAGATCAGCGGCGCAGTGGCAGGCTTCTGCCCAACATCCAGCTTAACCCCGTCGCGGAAGGTCAGCGTCGTCAGGGAATCGTTGCGGGTAAAGGTATTGCCGATGACCGGCACATCCACGCGTAAACCGTAGGTAAGCGTGAAATATTTGCTAACACTCCATTTATCCTGCACAAATACGCCCAGTTCCAGCGCGTTCACTTTGGCATAAGGGAAGGAACCGTCGGGCGTGCTGGCAAAGGACAACGCATAGCGCGCAGTGGTCAGCGCGCCGGATTGTGCGCTGGCGTAAAAATCTGCCAGCGAGTTATAACGGTAGTTGCCCACATAGTTAGGCGCAAAACCATTCAGGAAAGTTTTGTAATAGTTCTGGGTACCGATGGTGATTTCGTGTGCGCCTTTATAAAGATTGAAGATATCTGAGAGCTGGTACACGTCCGTATTCAGCTTGTTGTTGTAGGTAAACGGTTCGTAGCCGAAAGCGGTATAGCTTGCGCCCTGGCCGTTGAGGATATCCACCAGGGGGAAGTTGCCGCCGGAGAGGGATGCCCTGAAATCGCGCATGGCGCTGTATCCTACCTGCAACTTATTGGAAGCATTGTTGCCGATGCGGGTGTTCAGCTCCGCAATAAAAATATTGAAGTTGTTGTTGATCGTATAGCCGCTGCCGCTGAAAGGCAGGCCGGTATTGCTCGGCTGGCGGTTGTTGTTGGGAGCGCCGCTATTGCTCGCCGGAATATCTTTAAACGATTTCAGGTAGTTGTACTTCAGCGTTAAGGTATTTTTTTCATTGATATTCCAGTCCACCTTAACCGTGGCTTTATCGCTCTGCGTGCGGTAGGTATAACCCTGGTAATCGCCGGGGTTATAGCCGTAGGTATCGATGAGGAATTTCTTGAGCGCATCCAGGTCCTCAGCGGTGGCCTGGGATACGTTGCCGCCTGCTACCTGCCCTTGTTTGTTGGCTACCAGGCTGGTGGCCGGCGCGTCGATACGCTCGGATTCCCCGCTTACGAAGAAGAATAATTTGTTGCGGACGATGGCGCCGCCCACATTAAAGCCCCGCAGGTTGTAATTGAAGGATGGCTTAGGCACTGTTGCTGTACCCACTTTCAGCCCCTGCAGGCCCGGCGTTTGGATGAAGGTATATACCGTGCCTTTGAAATCATTGGTACCGCTTTTCGTAACGCTGTTGATGCCCGCGCCGGAAAATCCACCCTGGCGTACATCATAGGGGGAAACGTTTACCTGGATTTGTTCCAGCGCTTCGAGGCTGATGGGCTGGGAGGCCGTCTGGGAGCCAAGTGTAGGCTGCAGGCCAAAGGCGTTGTTGAAGTTGGCGCCGTCAACGGTAATGTTATTGAGCTGGTTGCTGCGCCCGCCGATGCTTAAGCCGTTTGCAGAAGGAGTGAGGCGGGTGAAGTCCTGCATGGAGCGGCTGATAGTAGGCAGCCGGTCCATCTGTGCGCGGGTGATCACTTCCTGGCTCCCTGTGCGGCTCTTGTTGAATACTTTGTTTTGTGCGCCGGCCGCTTTTACAACTACCTCGCTGAGGGAGCTGGTAGTGGCTTTCAGCGTCAGGTCCAGTTTGTAATCCTGCCCGAGGGAAAGGAAGATGTTTTCTTTCTTTTCTTCCTTAAAGCCCATGAAGGTGACGGTTACCACGTAGGGGCCGCCTACCCGAAGGTTCGGTAAATTAAAACGGCCATCTTTACGGGATACGGTCTGGTACCGGGAGCCGGTGGGCGTATGTATCGCCACGATGCTGGCGCCGGGTACGGCTTCGTTGGCGGAACTGATGATACCGGAAATGTCGGCTGTTGTTTCCTGGGCAAATAAAAGGGTTGGCAACAGGAGCATACCGCATAGTATGCCCCAGAGGACGCGGATCTTAAGACTCATGCAATTCAGATTTTGGTTTAAAGGTCGAAACCGTATGTTAACGGGAAAACATATAAAAATTATGAAATCATTAACAAATTGTCCCGACCGCTTCCAAAAATCTGAACTACTGACTAATCACGCGCTCCATACCGGTACTCCTGGAGCCTTTTACGAGTATATGCGTGTCCGTGAACTGTTGCTGTTCGAGCCATTTTTTAGCTTCGAGCGCATCCGGCAGGTAGATATAAGGATGGGTCACTTTCTGAAAATCGCCGCCCACCAATACAACGGCATCCCAATGAGTGCGCTGTAAAGCGTCTACGAGGGCCTGGTGTTCTTTAATACTGTCTTCTCCCAGCTCCATCATTGCGCCCAGCAGCAATACTTTCTTATTGGCCTGCAAGCCGGCAAAATTGTCCAGCGCGGCTTTCATGCTGGAAGGGTTGGCGTTGTAGGCATCCATGATAATGGTATTGGAGCCCTGTTTGATCACCTGTGAGCGGTTGTTGGATGGGGTATAAGCGGCAATGGCAGGCGCAATTTTTTGTGCCGGCACTTTAAAATGACTGGCAACGGTAACGGCAGCCATCACGTTAGGAAAGTTATAAGCGCCTACCAGCTGGGTTTGTATCAGCCCTACCTTGCTATCGCCGGTGACTTCCACTTCCAGGAATGCTTTATCCGCCAGCGGCCTACCGGTGTAATCCGCGTTCTCCCGGCCATAGGTGATCACGTGCGCGATGCCCTGGCTCATTTCCATTAAATACCCGTATTCGTTGCAAACGAACACTGTTCCGTTGTTGGCGCGCAGGTAATCGTACAGTTCCCCCTTGGCTTTCTTAACGCCTTCTTCGCCGCCAAAGCCTTCCAGGTGGGCTTTCCCGATATTGGTGATAATGCCGTGCGTAGGCAGGGCTATCTTACAATAGGCTTCGATTTCCCGTTGGTGGTTGGCGCCCATTTCAATCACGGCCAGCTCTACATCCTCGCGGATGCTGAGGATGGTAAGCGGCACCCCGATGTGGTTGTTGAGGTTGCCTACCGTGGCATAGGTTTTATAGTTGGACGAAAGCGCCGCGTTGATCAGCTCTTTCGTAGTGGTCTTACCGTTAGTGCCGGTAATAGCGATGAACGGTATCCCCAGCTGTTTGCGGTGATGCAGGGCCAGTTGCTGCAAGGCTTCCAGCGCATCGCTCACCAGCATCATTTTATCCGGTTGTGTGAAGTATTTTTCCTCGTCTACCACGGCAAAGCCGGCGCCCTGCTCCAGCGCCTTTGCGGCAAATTCATTGCCGTTGAAGTTGGCGCCTTTCAACGCAAAGAAGAGATCCCCCGCTTTCAGCTTGCGGGTATCTGTTTGTATGGATGGGTTTTGCAGGTAAATGCTATAGAGTTGTTCGATATTCACAGTCAATGGTATTTCTTACAAAAATAAGTCTTGAAAAGAAAGTAGGATATTTTTTTTAACGAGGCAACGGAAGAAAAAAGTAAAACGTATTACCTTGTAAAAACTACCTGCATCTTTATGAAAAAACTATGGATTCTTGCGGGAGGCGTTTGCTTGTATGCGATGGCATGTAAAAACGAGCAGGCGCCGGCGCCACAGGTTAAGACTGCCTGCGACACCGCCAAAATTTTCACCAGCTATGCCGTTGCTGTTATTCAATCCAACTGTACCTCCAAAGGTTGTCATCCGGGAGGTAATTCCCCTGCTGCGGCCAACTTTAGTAGCGCCGACCGTATCAAGGCCTACATTGCTGCCAAGCCGGGTATCTTTGCACAGCGGGTAACCGGCCCGCAGGCGGATATGCCGCCTGCCGCATTCACCGCCCTGTCGCAAGGCGCCAAAGATTCACTGGCCTGCTGGGTTAATCATGGCATGCCGGATCAGTAAACCAAAAAATGCTACCATGAAGTACGTTTTACTGCTGGCCTTAGGTCTTTTGCTCCGTCAACCGGGTTTTTGCCAGGATATCTATACGGCAAAAGGCGCCGGCATCTCCTTCTTCTCTTCCGCCCCGCTGGAAGACATAGAGGCTAAGACCAACAAAGCTGTATCCGCCATCAATATCAAAACAAAAGCGATCTACTTTAAAGTGCCCATCGCTTCCTTTGATTTCGACGAAAGGCTGATGCAGCAACACTTTAACTCCACCTATATGGAATCGGATAAATATCCCAATGCGGAGTTTAAAGGGAAAATACTGGACGAGGTGGACCTCTCCGTAGCGGGAACCTACAACGTAACGGTAGAGGGTACACTGAATTTGCACGGGGTGGATAAAACCTACCGCGAAAAAGGAACGATTACTGTAAGCGGAAATGCTTTACAACTGAACGCCAGGTTCAATGTAAAACTGGCCGATCACAAGGTCAAAATTCCAACAATAGTGGTTAAAAATATTGCCGAACAAGTTGCGGTTACTGTCAATGCTACCTATACCGCAACGGCGAAATAGTCCAAAATCAGAACTTTTATTATGAAATTCATAATTTTTCTGCTGCTCGGCAGCGGCCTGCCTTTTGTATGCCTGGCCCAGTCGGACCTGAGCAACCTCTTTGACAGCACGGCCTCCCATCAGCCGGTGCTGAACACCTATAAGGGTACCCGCATCATCATGGGGCACTCCACTGAAACCCTGGGCAAACACGAACTGGATTTCCGGGTGGATCACCGTTTCGGTGACCTGGGCGGGGAGTTCGGCGGCGTGAAAACCTTCTTCGGTACGGATAATTCTACCGATATCCGCATCGGCCTGGAATACGGTATTACGGACAAGCTCATGGTAGGCCTCGGCCGCAGCAAGGGCTCCGGCGTGCAATCCCAGCTGGTGGACGGGTTGGTGAAATACAAGCTCCTTACCCAAACTACGGATAACCACGTGCCGCTGTCGCTCGCCGTTCTCGGGACCATGAACGTAAGCTGCATGACCGCTTCCGAAGATAAAAACAGCCCGGTATATTTCCAGGATGGTACGGACCGGCTCAATTATGTGCTGCAAACGGTGATAGCCCGCAAGCTGGGCGACAAGCTCACGCTCTCCCTCAGCCCTACCTACGTACACCGCAATAAAGTGGCCTACATGGATATGAACAACATGTTTGCCCTGGGCGCGGCCGGCCGGCTGAAGGTTTCCAAACGGGTGGGCTTCATCGTGGAATATTTCTATCCTTTCCGCTCCCAGGAAAGCAAGGATTATTTCAGCGCCAACGGTATCAAGTTTTATAACCCGCTGGGCGTAGGTATTGAAATAGAAACCGGTGGGCACGTTTTCCATATCAACTTCACTAACGCTACGGCTATCCAGGAGAGCCAGTTTATCCCTGAAACGCACGCTTCCTGGCTGCAGGGGCAATTCCGCTGGGGATTCAATATTTCCCGTAGATTTACGTTAGGTGGTAAGAAGACGTGGAAAAAATAAAAGTACGCATACACGAAAGATCGCTGCTGGCACTTTTGGCCGCCAAACGGCTGAAAGTGCCGGCAGTTGCCATGGTGATGGGTGATACCATCCATCTGCATGGCGTTTCGCGCGATGCGTTCCTGGCGGATACTGCATGGGTACGGCATGAAGTGTGTCATGTACGCCAGTTCCGCCAATGGGGTTTCCTCTCTTTCCTCTATCACTATTTCAGGGATTACCTGCGCAACGGGTATGTGAATAATTCCTTCGAAGTGGCTGCCAGAGCCGCAGAGAGCGATCCAACCATGTTGGAGGGAGTGGAAATTCACTAAAAAATCGTTAAAGCAGGGTAACACCTCATTATTTTCCTTATTTTTACGTTAAAGGTTGTTATATGGTAAAGAAGGTAACAGAGGGAATCACAATCAGCGTGGAAACATTCTACCAACCGGATTATTCGAATCCTATTGGAAGCGAATTTATGTTCGCCTACCGGATTACTATCGAAAACAACAATACTTTCCCTATCAAATTACTTCGCCGTCACTGGTACATCATTGATTCAAACGGTAACCACCGTGAAGTAGAAGGCGAAGGTGTAGTAGGCGTCCAACCCCTGCTGGCTCCCGGTGAAACTTACCAGTACGTCTCGGGATCAAATCTCCGCACTGAAATAGGAAAAATGTATGGTACTTACCAGATGGAAAATCAGCTGGATAAGAAGCTTTTCGAGGTGAAAATACCGGAGTTCCAGATGATTGTGCCTTTCAAGCTCAATTAATCCTGCTCCACACCGGCATTTCCACTGCCGCAGTACCTGCGGCAAGCGCCCGCGATTTGTTGTGTTAACCGCGAGCCCTTACCCAACATGGCCATTATTAACGGGGCCGGTACTTAGCTTCATTAAATATCACCATCACATCTTTCATCTCTAATAACTGCTGCAACGTCGTCTCCGGATGCTTGTCCATGTACTTGTTTACAATTTGCAGTCCTACAAAATTTCCAATCTTTCCCGGCGAACCCTCCGGCATACCCTGGGTTGCAGGGCCATCGCCCAGAAAGTGGCTTCTGTCCTGCCAGTCGGTTGAATACAGTAAATTATTTTGTATGAAAAATTGCCAGATCATCTGCTCGTTGTCGTAGCACCATTGCAGCTGCTCTTTCGTATAGCCCAGGCGAATCGTGTCCGGCGTGTAAGGCAGTACTTTGCTTAAAAAGTATTGTTGCCTGCCGGCATCCACCATCTGGGCAATCAGCGTACCGGAGCTGGTGGCCGGGTACATTTGGTTGTGCAGCACCTGCATGGCGTTGGTGGCAATATATTCCGGCGTAAACCTCCGGATCATATAAGCCGGCAGGTCCTCGATCATCTTGTATGGCGGAAAATCAGCGCCCATGTACATATCCAGCCCGATGCCCAGGATGGAATCCACCGTAACAGCGCCGTAATTGGCAATGCCGGATATAAATGTCACCACCTGCGGCGTTTTAAAGGCAGGCAGGTAATATTTCGTGTATTTGAAAGCCTGCTCCAGGTCCTTGCGGACACTGGATAAGTTGCTAAACTTTTGCTGTACGGCCACTTCCAGCTGCCTGAAGTCGGGCGTGGTCAGAAACAGGTGCAATTGTTGCTGCAAAGCAGCACTGCTGTCTGAATAAGCGCCGAGGTTCATGATGTCGGTCATATATACCGGCAAAAACAGGGGATACGCCGCATGCAGTTGCTCCAGGCCCGGCTGAATATGGTTGGTATCAATCGTAAACAGCGCAGAGTCAAACCTTTGCGTACTAACGGTCACGCTTATATGACTTACATCCGGCGGTTTGGGTCCTGACTTACAGGAAGCCATGGCTATTGCGGCCAGCAACAGCCAGCTAAAACGGGTCCTTATATTAGTGTAACTTTGCATCGCTCTTAAAAACTGAATAAAGGGTAAATTTATTATATACCTTGTACTTAAAAAAAGACAATATCCTTAATATGAAGCGGATTTTATTTATAATGCTGGTGTTGGGAGTAGTGAAAGGAGCATCCGGACAAAGCAACTATGGCCAATTTCAAAAAAGAGTAAGACTGGGGTTTAACCTCGATCCGAGCATTTCGATCATGAATCCACAGGAGGCCGGCGCATCGCGCACGGGCGCAAAACCCGGACTGGGATTCGGCCTGATAGCCGATTTCAGCCTCAATGAACAGGGTAATTACGCGATCGCCTCGGGTTTTAACGTAGTACTCGGCGGCAGCAAAATAAAATACGACCA
Organism: Chitinophaga sp. CB10; assembly: GCA_001870995.2. Taxonomy (GTDB): domain Bacteria; phylum Bacteroidota; class Bacteroidia; order Chitinophagales; family Chitinophagaceae; genus Chitinophaga. The sequence continues at coordinate 129,213 of MLAV02000016.1, read as the reverse complement.
GGGTAAAGGTTTGAGCGATTATAAAGCGCAACCTGCGGAATATAATTTTAAATTCACGCACATACAGGTACCGCTGGCGCTGAAGCTGAAAACCAATACCAATGCGGATGGAATGGCTTTCTGGGGTCAATTCGGGACTTATTTCGCCTTCCCGGTAAGCGCCAGGGCCAATGTGACCACCCCTACCCAGACGTTCGAAAAAGTGAACATCCTCCCGGATGTGAACCGAATCAACATCGGGATGTTAATAGGTGCCGGGATCGACTATGAACTGAGCGAATCCCTCACCGGCTCCGTAGGGCTCATTTACCAGAACGGTTTTATCGATGCCACCCGCAATGCAAAGTGGAACGATGGCAGAGTGAATATCAATAGCTTTGCATTACGTTTAGGCGTTTATTTTTAAGACAGATAATACACTGAAGATATGAAGATCATAATGGCACAGCAGAATTATCACATTGGCAATTTCGAAAGGAATACAGCCAGGATCATTGAAGGCATACAGGCCGCCAGGGCGCAGGGCGCGGACCTGGTGGTGTTTTCAGAGCTCTGCGTGTGCGGATACCCGCCCAGGGACTTCCTGGAATTCGAAGACTTCATTGCGCAATGCTATGCCGCCATCGACCAGATCAAACAACATGCTACCGACATCGCCGTACTCGTGGGCGGGCCTGCCCGCAACCCGCAGCCGGAAGGGAAGGACCTCTTCAACGCTGCATGGTTCCTCTACGAAGGCGAAGTGAAACATATCGTTCATAAAACACTGCTCCCGACCTACGACGTGTTTGATGAATACCGTTATTTCGAACCTTCCTTTGAATGGAACGTCATCCCCTTCAAAGGAAAGAAGCTGGCAGTCACCATCTGCGAGGATATCTGGAACCTGGGGGAAAACCTGCTCTACCGCATTTGCCCCATGGACAAGCTCATGGAGCAACAGCCGGATGTGATGATCAACCTCAGCGCCTCCCCGTTTGATTACGACCATGATGAGGACCGCAAGGAGATCATCCGCGCCAACGTGCTCAAATACCGCCTGCCTATGTTCTACTGCAATACAGTCGGCAGCCAGACGGAGATCGTGTTCGATGGCGGCTCCCTCATTGTAGACGCCCGGGGCAATATCGTAAAGGAGCTGCCCTACTTCGAAGAAGCCATGGACGGTGTGGACCTGGAACCGCTGCTCCACAACGGCGCGGAGGCAGCTGCTACCAGCGCCTTCACGCCGCTTACCACCCTGGAGTTCGAGCATAACATTGACCGTATTTACGACGCGCTCGTACTCGGTATCCGCGATTACTTCGGGAAAATGGGCTTTACCAAAGCCATCCTGGGCTCCTCCGGCGGGATCGACAGCGCCGTAACCCTCGCCATCGCCTGCGATGCGCTGGGCGCGGAAAACGTGCGGGCCGTACTCATGCCGTCCCCCTATTCCACCGAACATTCCGTGGACGATGCCGTAGCCTTGTCAGAAAACCTGAAAAATCCCTACGATATCATCCGCATCAACCAGATTTACGAAAGCTTCCTGCAAACGCTGGAACCTTACTTTAAAGGGCTGCCGTTTAACGTGGCGGAAGAGAATACCCAATCCCGCATCCGGGGCAACCTGCTGATGGGGCTATCCAACAAATTCGGATATATCCTGTTGAATACCAGCAATAAAAGCGAGTTATCCACCGGGTATGGCACCCTCTACGGGGATATGGCTGGCGGATTGTCCGTCCTCGGGGATGTGTATAAAATGCAGGTATATGCCCTTGCCCGTTACATCAACCGGGAGAAGGAGATCATCCCGCAAAACATCATTGATAAAGCGCCTTCGGCGGAACTGCGTCCGGGGCAGAAAGACAGTGACAGCCTCCCGGATTATGCCGTACTCGACAAGCTCCTGTACCAGTACATTGAGCGCCGGCAGGGGCCGCGGGAGATTATTGCGCAGGGCTTTGACCCAGCGCTCGTCTCGCGGACATTGAAAATGGTGAACACGAACGAATACAAACGCAACCAGTTCTGTCCGATCATTCGCGTATCGTCCAAGGCCTTTGGCGTGGGCCGCCGCGTTCCTATCGTAGGAAAATATCTGATATAGCCTTTATCTTTGTCCAAATTTTTAAAAATCAATAATGTTACAAGTACCGTTTATACGTCAGAATAAAGAGCTGGTCCTCGAAAGACTGGCTGTCAAAAATTTTAAAGATACCCACCTGGTGGATGAGGTGATTGCGCTGGACGACAAGCGTAAGAAGCTCACACTGGAATACGATGAAACACAGGCGCAGGTAAACAGCCTCTCCAAAGAGATTGGTAAGCTGATGGGCCAGGGCAAAAAAGAGGAAGGGGAAGCCATGCGCAACCAGGTAAACGAACTGAAAGGTCGCCTGGCGCCGGTAAACGAAGCCCTGAACGCTACAGAAAAGGAACTGCTGGATACCCTGGTAAAACTCCCTAACCTCCCGTCTACCCTGGTGCCGGAAGGCAAAACCCCGGAAGACAACGTAGTAGTACGCCAGCATGGCGAAATCCCTGCGTTGCACGCCGGTGCAGTACCCCACTGGGACCTCGCTAAAAAATACGATCTGATCGATTTTGAGCTCGGAAATAAAATCACCGGCAGTGGTTTCCCGGTGTATAAGAACAAGGGCGCCCGCCTGCAGCGCGCCATGATCCAGTATTTCCTGGATTATAACATCAACGCAGGGTACACCGAGTTTGCCCCTCCCTACATGGTCAACGAGGCCAGCGCCTTTGGTACCGGCCAGCTGCCGGATAAGGAAGGCCAGATGTACCATGCAACGGAAGATAACTTCTACCTGATCCCAACCGCAGAGGTGCCTTTAACGAACCTCTTCCGCGATGAGATCCTGAAAGATACCGACCTGCCTGTCCGCATGACCGGCTATACGCCTTGCTTCCGCCGCGAAGCAGGTTCTTATGGCAAGGATGTGCGGGGCCTGAACCGCCTCCACCAATTCGATAAAGTGGAGCTGGTACAGCTTACCCATCCGGATAAATCCTACGAAGTGCTGGACGAAATGGTAGCGCACGTGGAAAGCCTGCTGCAATCCCTGCAGCTGCCTTATCGCATCCTGCGTTTATGCGGCGGCGATATGAGCTTTACCTCTGCCCTGACATACGATTTCGAAGTGTACAGCGCCGCCCAGCAAAAATGGCTGGAAGTAAGCTCTGTAAGTAACTTTGAAAGCTACCAGAGCAACCGCTGCAAGATCCGCTTCAAGGAAGGTAACGGCAAACCGCAGCTGTTACACACGCTCAACGGCAGCTCCCTGGCATTGCCACGCATCATGGCCTGCATCCTGGAAAATAACCAGCATGAGGATGGTATTGCCATCCCGGCGGTTTTACAGGCTTATTTCGGCGCCGGAAAGATCCAATAGCTGTAATTCATAAAAAATCTTTACCTTGAGTATGGTCAATTAATCTGATATATTCAAAAAAGCTTTATGAAAACACTACTCCAGTTATCAGTAATCGCAATATTGCTTTGGGGTTGCAGTAAAGGCGCCGCCAATCCGGATAAAGCAGCCGCTACGGAAGCCGCTTTCTCCAAATACCCGGATTCTGAAGGGAAAACGGTCTATCGCCAGAACTGCAATAAATGTCATGGTTACAAATGGCCTGAAACCCGCACCGCTGAAAAATGGCCGGGTATTATTGACAGGATGGCCCGCAAAGCCAAACTGAACGACGACCAGAAGGCAGCTGTGCTCGACTTTGTAAAAACAAATGCCAAGGCATCATAAAAATTTTAGTAAGGTTTAAAACAATCAGCGACCGGAAACGGTCGCTTTTTTTATTTTCGTAGCATGCGACATTTTTTACCGAACGGAGAAGAGTTGATCATACGGCCGGCCCGCCTCAATGATGCTGCCGGACTCCTGGCCAACTACCAGCGCATGACTGCGGAAACAGATTTTCTCCTGTTTAACCACAGCGAAGCCATGGAGCTGGATGTAGAGGGGGAGGAAGCCTTCATTAAATCGCATATCGATAAACCCCGGCAGCTGCTGCTGGTAGCAGAGGTCAAAGGCCAGATCATCGGGGCAGTGAATGTGGATAACACCGGACACGACAAACGCACCCACGTGGGTGAAATGGGTATAGGCGTAGCTAAAGCCTATCAGAACATGGGCGTAGGCCGCCGCCTCATGACGGCCATGCTGCGCTGGGTGGAAGAGCATGACGACCTCTGGCTGATCACCCTGCAGGTAGCCGCCGCCAACGAAAAAGCCATACAACTCTACCGCAACTTCGGCTTCCAGGAAGCCGGCCGCATCCCTGACGGCATCGAAATTACGCCGGGCGTATTCTCCGACATCGTCATGATGTACAAAAAAGTATAGCGATTTATTACCTTTAAGGATCATTTCTAATACTGAACCCAATGCGTTACGACCGGCAGACAAGACTGGAAGGATTTGGACCTGAAAAGCAGCAGATGCTGCAAAACGCATCCGTACTGGTGATAGGCGCCGGCGGCTTAGGTGTGCCTGTGTTGCAATACCTGACCGCCATGGGCGTAGGCCGCATCGGTATTGTGGAGCACGACAATGTATCCATCACCAACCTGCAACGGCAGGTGCTTTACACCACGGCAGACCAGGGAAAACCGAAGGTAAAGCTGGCAGCGCACCGGCTGCACCAGCTGAACCCCGAGATCGAAATAATCATGCACGATACCTGGATCACGGTAGACAATGCCATCTCCCTGATAGAAAAATATGATGTGATCGTAGATTGTACCGACAATTTCGGTACCCGCTACCTCATCAACGACGCCTGCGTGATAGCAGGCAAACCGCTCGTCTATGGCGCTATTTACAAATACGAAGGCCAGGTGAGCGTGTTCAACTACCAGGGCGGCGCTACCTACCGCTGTATTTTCCCCGAAGCGCCGGAGCAGGGTGAAATGCTGAACTGCAGCGAGATTGGCGTGCTGGGGGTGCTGCCCGGCATCATCGGTACCTACCAGGCAAACGAAGTGGTGAAAATCATCACCGGTATCGGTACGCCCCTGCGCAATCAGCTCATGACAATCGATACCCTGCACAACATGCAGCATATTTTTAACTTCCAGCCCGTGGAGGAAAACAGGCAGCTCAAAACCTTACTGCCGGATTACCACCAGGATGTATGCGCCGTTGCCGGCGTGCAGCCGCTCAACGTGCAGCAGCTGCAGGATTGGATTGCGACGGGCAAAAAGTTCCTCCTGCTGGATGTGCGCGAAGACGATGAGTGGGAGATATGCCACCTGCCGCAGGCGGTGCACATCCCAATGGGACAGGTGTTGCAGCAGTTTCCTACATTAGACATCAGCGCGCCGGTGGCCGTACTATGCCACCACGGTATGCGAAGCAGGGCCGTGGCGCAGCGGTTGCTGGAACTGGGGGTGAAGGATATCTATAACGTTGAAGGCGGCATCCATGCCTGGGCATGCACCATCGACGATACCATGGCCACTTACTAATCCACATCAAGTGCTGACACTCTGCCTCTTGTTTTTCCTGGTAGCCTTGCTCTACTCCGCGGCCGGCTTTGGCGGCGGCTCCAGCTACCTCGCTATCCTGGCCCTCTGGGGCATGGATTTCCAGCTTATGAAATCAACCGCGTTGCTCTGCAACATCGCCGTGGTTACCGGCGGGGTATATCACTTCTACAAACAGGGGCACCTGCCAATGAAGAAAGCCTGGCAGCTCTCGCTCATCAGCGTGCCCATGGCCTTTGTGGGCAGTTACCTGCCGTTAAAGCAGGAAACGTTTTTCCTGTTGCTGGGATTAGCTTTAACCCTTGCGGCGGTTTGTATGTGTTATCGGTTATTTTTTGAGAGAAATAAAGCCAGCGAGGAGGTAAGGCAAAGTAATGGCTACCTGTACGGACTGATAGGAGGCGGAATTGGGCTGCTATCGGGTATGACAGGGATCGGGGGAGGTATCTACCTGGCGCCTGTACTGAAATTGGGAAAGTACGATACGTCAAAAAATATTGCCGGCCTCAGTAGCTTTTTTATCCTGGTGAACTCTATTTCCGGCATCCTGGGGCAGGTGGCCAAAAAGCAGATTGTTTTTAACTGGGAGGTGGTCTTTCCGTTGTTGCTGGCGGTGATCATCGGCGGGCAGATAGGAGCGCGGCTGAGTGCGAAAGTGCTGAAACCGAAGTGGGTGGCGGCTGCTACAGCTTTGCTGATATTGTATGCGGGGGTGAGGATGTTGTTGAAATAGGACGGTGTACATGTGCGGGTGGGGTGGAAGGAACGCGGGGTTGCTGGTATTATGGGAAAGAAAGCGTTGTCAATTTGCTGGTCTTATTGAAATCCTCCTTCCATCGAACAAGGAGACATTTAACTATCCCCCTATCAGCGACATACTCTCCATAATCCCCGTGAGATAATGCTTCTCCGCTTCCCTGCCATCGATATATTTTTCCTTTACTGCTCCTTGTATGCCGTTTCGTATATGCATATCCGTGAATTCGGGATTGCGCATCAGGTCCCGTACATTCAGCATGGAATTGCCGTACAGGCAGGTCTTTAACCCACCGGTAGCGGATATACGCAGCCGGTTGCAGGTGCCGCAGAAAGTACGGCTATAGGCAGGGATAACGCCGATGGCGCCCTGGAATCCGGGAATTTTATAGTTAACGGAAGTAGAATGCGGCGCGTCCTGCAGCTTCTCCAAAGGATAATGCTCGCTGATGGCAGCCAGGATGCGGTGGTAATCCCAGCTGACGCCCGAGAATCCTTTGTCCTGGCCGTTAAACGGCATTTCTTCAATATAGCGGATACCTACGTTTTGCTGCTCGGTAAGCCGTGCAAAGTCGATGATTTCATCGGTGTTCACATTTTCCATCACAACCATGTTCACTTTCACCTGCATATCATGTTCCAGCATCGTATGGAAGCTGTCCATCACGGCATGGAATTTATCGCGGCGGGTGATCTGCGTAAACCTTTGTTCCTGCAGGGTATCCAGGCTGAGGTTAATATGGCGTATGCCCAGGTTCCGCAGTGCGGGAATGTATTTTTTAGTGAGTACGCCGTTGGTGGTAATGGAAATATCCGTAATACCGGGTATGCGTTTTATTTTTTCCAGGAGCAGTATCAGGCCTGGCCGCATAAATGGCTCGCCGCCGGTGATGCGGATTTTGTTAACACCGTCGAAGGCCAGGAGCTTCATCAACCGGAGGATTTCCTCGTCGGACAGGATATTACCATGTTGCTCAAACTGCATCTTCTCCGGCATGCAATAGGTGCAGCGGAGGTTACAGCGGTCGGTTACCGACAGCCGTACATAGTTGATAATACGGTGATGAGCATCCTGCAGCATGTCAGCAGTTTTTACTGGCCATTGGGTTATCGAACGACTGGCTGTCGTCCTCATCACGATCGGTCAGGCATTTGAAATCCTTTTCCACGAGGATGGCGAGATTGCTGCCGTCCTCATTGGCGATGTTAAGGCTGAAGCCTACCTCGCCGGAGCTGATCCACAAATGCAGTTGGGTAATGGGAATCAGCAGGTGTACGCCGTCATGTTCCAGTTTTGCTATGGGAGCGGGAATGTCTTTTCCCCTGATTACAAAGTGAAGCGTACCCGCGCCGATATGGGTGATGGAATCGATCTTACCAACGGTTTCCAGCAGTTCCATATCTATTTTATCCAGGCGATATCGGATACTATTCCCACGGAGCCTTATCTTCATAAAAAAACATTTACCTCGAACTAAAATTACTACTTTATCGCTGCTATATTGTAGTTTTAGTCAATAATTTTGGAAGATATGAATGTAATGCTGTTTGGGGTGGCAAAGGATATTGCAGGGACGGCCCGGATGCAGCTGCCTGAAGGGATTACCACCGCGGGCGAGCTAAAAGCGTGGTTACTGGCTACCTACCCTGCATTGCAGCAGCTGAAATCGCTGATGATTGCCGTAAATAAAGCCTATGCGGCCGACGGGCAGGCGGTAGGCGCTACCGATGAAATTGCCGTTATCCCGCCGGTGAGCGGAGGCTGAACTGATTTTTTACACATGGACGTATTACTGAAAATAGAAACTGATATCACCATCCAGGAAGCGCTGGACTTTATTCATTCCCCTGCCTGCGGCGGCGAAGTAGTATTTACCGGTAAGGTGAGAAATGATACCAAAGGCCGGGCGGTAGACAAGTTATTTTACGAAGCCTACAAGGAAATGGCCTTATCCGAAATGCAGAAAATTGCGGACGATGTTGCCAGGCAATGGGATATTAAAAAGCTCGCAATGCTGCATGCCGTGGGGGATAAGCTGCCCGGCGAAGTAGCGGTGGTAGTAGCGGTTTCCTCCGTGCACCGGGGCATCGCTTTCGATGCCTGCGAATATGCGATCGATACGCTGAAAGCGACCGTGCCTATCTGGAAGAAGGAATTCTTTTCTGATGGAGAGGTGGTGTAGGCGGGTGGTTGCTCGCAAAGATGCATAAGGAGCAAGGCGCGCAAAGGGAAATAATTGCAGGCGGAGTAGTTGCTCGCAAAGATGCATAAGGAGCAAAGCGCGCAAAGGTTATTCCCCCCCTTATAATTCCTTCCTCCCCTTTGCCATTAAAACCGCTTCAGCCTTCTCCTCCGGGGTATTTGCATTAAACTGCTCCTGCGGCCAGGGGTTCTCCAAGACTTTTACATTTCCTCCGGCAAGCATAGATTTACGGGGGCACTTAGGCCCGCCCGATAATACGCTGGCTTCCAGCGCCGCCAGTCCTGCGGGCTCCCAAATGGCGATCAGTGGCTCAGGGAGCTGGTTGAAAGGACTGATAAAACTGGTGGCCGTGCAGGCGCTATCTCTCTCCCTAACCAATAATTGCAAACTTTGAAGACTGATCAACGGCAGATCGCAGGCTAATACCAGCCAGGCTGTTTCCGGCTCCTGCCGGTGCGCGCTGATGAGCCCTACGGCCGGCCCGCCGCCTTCCACGCTGTCGGGAATGAGGTGTGGATAACTGCTGAAACCCTCGCCGGCATTGAGCTGATCCGGCCGGCAGGAGATGTACACTTCCCCTGCTACCTGCTGCAGGAGCGATACCAGGTACTCCCATTGAGGCATGCCATGATAGGCAATGCGGCTCTTATCCTCCTGCATGCGCGAACTGTAACCGCCGCACAGCAATAATCCTTTTAAGGGTGTATTATCCGGCATATGTTTGTTGTATTAACTGAAAAAATCTCTAACCAGCCTACCCCCCTACCGCGCATAATCCGCCTTCCCTCCCGTCTTACTAATCAATTTCGTTTCCCTGATCACCATGTCATGCGTAAACGCTTTACACATATCATACACCGTCAGCGCCGCTACAGTAGCTCCCGTGAGGGCTTCCATCTCTACGCCGGTTTTCCCCGTCGTTTTCACCGTACACCTGATCACTGCCTCTTCACTTTCCAACGCAATATTTACATCTACCCCATCCAATAACAACGTATGACACAGCGGAATCAACTCCGGCGTCTTCTTGGCCGCCATAATGCCGGCAATGATCGCCGTCTGAAACACGCCGCCCTTACGGGTCTGTATGTCCTGCTCGGTAAACTGGCTGCGTACTTCCTCCGGTAAAAAAATGCGGCTCTCGGCAACGGCTACACGAAGCGTAATGTTCTTATCACTCACATCTACCATCGCCGGCTGCCCGGATTTATTCAGGTGTGTGAATTCCTTGTTTGACGGATTGGCCATAAAAGCATAAATTTATTGCACTGCTCCTTACAAAAATAATATAAATGATGCTGACTGTCGCTGAAGCTTATGCTGCCGTATTGGAAACGGTCCGGGATGCCGGAACGGAGCTGGTACCTTTTGAACAGGCCAATGGACGAATATTGCGCGAGCCGGTATATGCCGACCGCCCTTTCCCGCCTTTCGACCGCGTAATGATGGATGGTATCGCCATCCGGTTCGACAGCTATGCCCGTGGTCAGCGGGTCTTTGTAATGGAAGACGTACAGGCCGCCGGCACGCCACAGCTGCAGTTAGGCAATACGGCCAACTGCATGGAAGTGATGACGGGAGCCGTGCTGCCGGAACTCACTGACACAGTCGTACAGTACGAACACCTGGAAGTCGCCGAACATGAAGGCTTCCGCCGTTTTACCATCAAACACCCCGTAAAAAAAGGACAACATATCCACAAAAAAGGCAGCGATGTAAAGGAACATGCCACCCTCCTGGATGATGGCGCGCTCCTCGGCCCCGCCGAAGCCGGCGTACTGGCCACCGTGGGCAAAACGGAAGTGCTGGTGAGCAAACGCCCGCGCGTAGTGGTAATCGCCACCGGCAACGAACTGGTGCCGGTAAACGCCACCCCGCAACCGCATCAGCTCCGCATGTCCAATGTCTATAGCTTAAGCGCCTCACTGCAACAGCTCGGTATCCAACCCACCGTACTGCACCTGGAAGATCATGCGGAAAGCATGAAACACCAGCTGGCGCCCCTGATCAAGGAAACGGACGTCTGGATCAGCTCCGGCGCCGTATCCGCAGGCAAGTTCGATTACCTGCCGCAGGTCCTGCAGGAACTCGGCATGCAGCAGGTGTTTCACCATGTCCGCCAGCGCCCGGGAAAACCCTTCCTCTTCGGTACCTTCCAGAACGGCCCGGCAGTATTCGCCCTGCCCGGAAACCCCGTTTCCGGCTTCATGTGCTTTTACCGCTACGTACAGCCATGGCTGTTGGCTGCCATGGGCGCAAGGCCCGCGGCAACAACCTATGCCAGTTTGTCCACAAAAGTGAGCTTTGAACCCGCACTCGAATATTACCTTCCTGTTAAATTAGTATCCCAGCCACATGGTAAGTTGATGGCCATCCCACAACCCTACCAGGGCTCGGGAGACCTTGCCAGCCTGCTTTTGGCGGATGCGTTCATGGAATTGCCGGCCGATATTTCCCAGTTTAAAAAAGGAGATACTTTCCCCGTCTGGAAATTCCGTTAAACCCGGACTCCAATTTGTGGTCATAGGGAAAATATATATACTGCCTATGGCCGCTGTATCCTCACAACAACAAATGCTGCATCTGGCATGGAGAGCCGGGTTCGGCGCCACGCTGCCCGAAATCAACGAATGGTCAGGCAAGCGGCGGAAGGTGATTGTAAACCAGGTACTTATTGGTAAAAAACACTACACGCCCGCCGATGTGAACGTGATGAGCGAAGCGGACCTGCCCGACTACCAAAAGCTCAAAGGCATGAGCGCGGAAGAAAAGAAAATCGTCCAGCAGCTGAATAACCAGGGTATCAAGGACCTGAACCTTTCCTGGATGAAAGCCATGGTGGATACGGAACACCCCCTGCGGGAAAAAATGAGCCTCTTCTGGCACGGCCACTTTGCCTGCCGTACGCAAAACGTACTGTATAACCAGCAGCTGCTCAGCGTTATCCGGGAAAACTGCCTCGGCAACTTCGGGGACCTCCTTTCCGCAGTCTCCAAATCCCCCGCCATGCTGCAATTCCTTAACAACCAGCAAAACAGGAAACAACATCCCAACGAAAACTTCGCCAGGGAAGTCATGGAGCTGTTCACCCTCGGGCGCGGCAACTATACGGAAACGGATGTGAAAGAAGCCGCCCGGGCCTTTACCGGCTGGGGATTCGATGAGGCCGGCGTATTCAAATTCCGGGAACGCCTGCACGACGATGGCGCTAAAACCATCCTGGGAAAAACCGGGTTGTACAACGGGGACGATGTCCTCCGCATCCTGCTCGACCAGCGCCAGTGCGCCAAATTCATCACCGGTAAGATTTTCCGGTTCTTTGTCGATGATAACCCCGACGAAGAAAAGATCAACGACCTCGCGGATAAATTCTATCACTCCGGCTATAACCTCAAATCCCTGATGCAGGAAATCTTTATGGCCGACTGGTTCTATGATCCCAAATACGTCGGTAACCGCATCAAATCGCCCGTGGAACTCCTCGTAGGTATGCGCCGGGCCGTGCCCATGCGCTTCGAGGAAGAAGGTACCATGCTGGTATTTCAGCGTATCCTCGGCCAGGTCCTGTTTTACCCGCCCAACGTAGCCGGGTGGCCCGGCGGCCGTAACTGGATCGACAGCTCCAGCCTCATGTTCCGCCTCCGGGTGCCGCAGATCGTGTTCTACTCCCAGGCCATGAACATCCAGGCAAAGGAAATCATGCCGGAAATGGGCGATGGCGGCAATTACAAGATGACGCTGCAAATCAACGACTTCCTCAAAAAGCAGTACGCCCGGAAAGTCAATGCTACCATCGACTGGGCGCCATTCCTGAAAGCATACGAAAAAGTACCCAGGGAACAACTGGCAGAAACGATCGCCGCATCCCTGTTGCTTAAAACCGGCAATACCAACCGGCAGTTACTCGAAAAGTATGCGGATATGGGTAACCGTGACGCCTATATTAAAACCGTCGCTATAGACGTTATGAGTACGCCGGAATACCAACTCTGCTAGTTTTTCATCTCCCTAAAAAAATAATTATGAACATAATCAATCGCAGACGTTTCCTACAGGTAGGCTCCCTCGCTTCCGCAGCGATGATGATGCCTAAGTTTCTGAAAGCGCTCGAACGGGGAGAGCTGGTACCTCCCGGCAATAAGGTACTGGTAATTGTGCAGTTATCCGGCGGCAACGATGGCCTGAATACCATCATTCCCTACCGCAACGATATTTACTATAAAGAAAGGCCCGCCCTGGGCATCCGGCGGGATAAAGCCCTTTCCCTGACGGACGAACTGGGCATACATCCCAGCCTGGCAGGCCTGAAAGCCCTCTACGACGAAGGTTCCCTCGCCGTACTCAATAACGTTGGCTACCCCAACCCGGACCGGTCGCACTTCCGCTCTATGGACATCTGGCATACCGCCAGCCAGTCGTCCGACTATTGGACCAACGGCTGGATAGGCCGCTACCTCGACGCCCAGTGCAAAGGCTGCGACAAGCCCACCCAGGCGCTGGAAATCGATGATACGCTGAGCCTCGCGCTGAAAGGGGAAGTTTCCAAAGGCCTCGCCCTAACGGACCCCACACGCCTGTTCGGCACCAGCAACAACCCTTTCTTTAAAGACCTGCTCCGCCAGCATGCCCACGAGGAGGAACATGCCAACGTGGATTACCTGTATAAAACCATGGGAGAAACCATTTCTTCCGCGGCCTACATCCAGCAGCAGATCAAAACCTACCAGTCCAAAGAGGCGTATCCGAATACGGAACTCGGCCGCAACATGCGCACCATTGCCAACCTGATCATGTCCGATATCAATACCAAAGTGTATTACGTATCCCATGGCAGCTTTGATACCCATATCAATCAACAGGCGCAGCAGGAGCGGCTGTTCCAGCAGCTGAGCGATGCGCTGACCGTTTTCACCGGCGACCTGAAAAAGAATAACCGGTTTGAAGATGTAGTGGTAATGACCTTCTCGGAGTTTGGCCGCAGGGTGAGCCAGAATGCCAGCGGCGGTACGGACCACGGAACGGCCAACAATATGTTCCTCATCGGCGGTGGACTGAAAGAAAAAGGCGTGCTGAACGAAGGGCCAGACCTCCTGCACCTCAAAGACGGGGATTTGCAATACAAGGTGGACTTCAAAAGCGTGTATGCCACCCTGTTAGGTAACTGGCTGGGAGCGGACGATACGGCTATCCTCAAGGCTAAATACGAGCACCTGAACTTCGTATAAAAAAAATAACTCCGGATAACCCGGAGTTATTTTTTTTATGGCAGCATTTACAAAGTTGCTTATTGAGATTCCTGGTATTTCAACACAGCGCGGAAAGTCCCGTCCTGCACCACTTTCGTGCCGCCGCTACCGCTGACGTCCTGCACGGCGCCGCTGAAAACGCCTTCCACAAACTGGCTGGTAATGCGGGTGATGTTGATGGTAAATCCCCCGCTGTTGCCGGAATTCAGCGTTTCCCCACTGGAGCTGGCGAGGTAAATGTTGATACTGTTGCCGGTTTCAGAAGATGGATAAGGGCCTGTATGAAACGGCAACTCCGGTACGGCCAGTTTAAACGTAATATAATCGCCCGTATAGGTAGTGCCGGTGATTTCCATTACCGGGTAATCGTTATCCGGGTTGGAATCATCCAGCTTAGGCAGATACGCGGTTGCCTTTGGGTTTTCTGCCAGGTAAATCCGGTTATCCAGTTTCAGGGATATGAACTTCCTGTCGTCGGCGTCAGATTTTGTTTCCGTTTTCTCGCATGATACGCTGAAAAACAGTACAGCACCCAGTATAGCAGATAAATATTTACGCATAGGAGATAGTAATATATCAGATAAAATTAAGATATTATTTTTTTTGGAAGCGATTTATTTTGTCGCCACCCGGTAAAGATACCAACCCATAAACGCAAAGAAGCCCGTTCCAAGTATATAATATCCTCCCTGACCCAACGCGCCAAGGAAAGATTCCTGCAGGTTCAACTTTGCTAGTCCGGCTGCGGTAGAGTCGAAGCCCGCCATGATAGCGATGATCACCCCGGCCACAGCGCCGCCTGCCACAAGGCCGGTGGCAAACAGGTTGCCTCTGCCCAGCTCTTCTTCCCCGGCAGTGGTTTGGATATTGGCCTTCTTCTTCCGGTAATCCACAACGCCCCTGATAGCGCCCCCAATGAAGATGGGCAGGGTGGTGGACAGCGGAAGGTAAGCGCCTACGGCAAACGACAGCGCGTTAACGCCGCACAGCTCAATGGTAATAGCAAGGAAGGCCCCTACAAGTACAAACTGCCAGTCCAGCTTACCGGAGAGGATACCGATATCCAGTGTAGCCAGCAGCGTGCCCTGCGGCGCCGGGTAATACAGGCTGCCGATGGCATGGTCCTTCACGCCATGGGCAATCATATCCGCCGTAGGGCGGTCAAGGAACTTCACGGTCAGCCCGATGACGATGGAAGAAACAATAGCTCCGATGAACAGGGCTATCTGTTGGTTCATCGGCGTAGCGCCAACAATGTAACCGGTTTTCAGATCCTGGCTGGTACCGCCGGCATTGGCTGCGGCAATACAGATCATGCTGCCTACCACAAGGGCCATGGGTTCGTACATCTTACCCGTCCAGCCCACGGCGATGAACACCAGGCAGGTACCCATCAGCGTGGCGATGGTCATACCGGAAATCGGGTTATTGGAAGAGCCGATCAAGCCTACAATGCGGCTGGATACCGTTACGAAAAAAGCACCGAAGACCACTACCAGTGCGCCTACCAGCAGCTTCTGGCCGATGGAGCCTCCCGGCAGTTGCGGCAGGATGGCCATGAGCACCACCAGCGCCAGGCTGCCGAAGATGACCACTTTCAGGCTCAGGTCCTTTTCAGTTCGGGGCGCTGCGCCGGTTTGCTTCCCGGTGCTGTCTTTCACCGCGCCCAGGCTGCCTTTGAAAGTGGAGATTATCGTAGGAATGGTTTTCAGCAGGGTAATGAAACCGCCCGCAGCCACCGCGCCGGCGCCAATCTGCCGCACATAGGCGTAATAGATGGCGGAGGCATAATCTGAAAAGGTATGCGTGGCGGGGTCCCAGTTCCCTTGTCCGCCCGGGGTGGCCAGGTTGGCAAGGTAGCCGAGTTTCACCAGTTGGGTGGCAATCGTATCCGCCGGCAGCAGCGATGACAGTAAAGGGATCAGCGCCAGCCAGGAGAGCACGCCCCCTGCCACAAGTACGCCGGCAATACGGGGCCCGATGATGTAGCCCACGCCCATGTATTCAGGCGTTATATCCGCGCTGAGATTGGCGGACGGGAAGAATTTATTTACCTGGCGGGTCATATACCCCGGCGTTTCCGCGATCACGTGCAGGATCTTTTGCAGGATCGCATATACGAAAGCAAAGCCCAGGCCCCAGAAGGCGGTCTTCGCAAAGTCGCCGCCCTTTTCGCCCGCTACCAGCACATCCGCGCAGGCGGTGCCTTCCGGGTAAGGAAGCGCCCCATGCTCTTTTACAATCAGCGAGCGGCGCAGGGGGATCATCATGAGCGTACCCAGCACCCCGCCGATGATGGCCAGCGTCAGGATGGTGATGTAATTAAAAAATTGCGCGCCGGCGCCATCGCTGAGGAAGAGGAAGCCCGGCAGGGTGAACACCACGCCCGCAGCGATGGACTCGCCCGCGGAACCCGTGGTTTGAATGATATTGTTTTCGAGGATGGTGGTTTTGAAAAACTTACGGCCAAGGGTGATGGCTATCACGGCAATAGGGATGGAGGCGGATACGGTAAGACCGGCTTTCAGCGCCAGGTACACCGTGGCCGCGCCAAAAATGATCCCGAAAATACAACCCAGGATAATGGATTTAAAGGTGAATTCCTTCATCCGGGCAGTCGCGGGAACAAAAGGTTTGAAGTTGTTGTCGGACATATGTTGATTGTGTATGAGTATGGGCAAATATAACGGGTATTCTGTTTTTTTAGGGGGAGAGATCTACGGCTGCGGCGGGAGAATGGCATCGGCCGGGCGGCGGGAGTTACGGGGCCAGGGCCGTATTAAAACACAGAAGCCCCGCGCAGCGAGGCTTCTGTATGATTTTATGCGATACCGTTACTATTTAACGCCGTGCATCCATTTTTTGAGGAATGGAGAAATGAGGAACAGCAGTACAGCCGCTGTACCCGGCAGGATAACGAATACCATGAAGAATTCGAAGAGGTTGTGGATCGTGAAACCTGCAAAGGAAGGATAGGAAGCAGAGAGCTTCAGTTCATTCAGTTTGCTGAGGATTTCAGGCGTTTTAGCCACCGTGCCGTTCAGCACCCCTTGCAGGTCTACGCCGGCCTTAGCGGCATCCGCGTAGTTGTCAGGGTTGGGAGGCAGCAGCGCGCCGAGGGTACCGGCCAGCGCATAGCCGGCAGCGTTAGCAAGGAACCATACGCCCATCAGCAGGGAGCTGAAACGGGCCGGCGCCAGCTTAGCCACGAGG
Source organism: Chitinophaga sp. CB10 (assembly GCA_001870995.2). Classification (GTDB taxonomy): domain Bacteria; phylum Bacteroidota; class Bacteroidia; order Chitinophagales; family Chitinophagaceae; genus Chitinophaga. The sequence continues at coordinate 112,285 of MLAV02000016.1, read as the reverse complement.
GAGAGGCCTATCGGCGACAGGCACAGCTCTCCGAGCGTGTGGAACAGGTACATGATAATAAGCCAGATAACGCCCAGTTTAGCGCCGCCTTCCAGGGATTTCACCTGCATGGCGATGATGAGGAAGCCGAGGGACAGTAAGGCCAGACCTATCGCCTGTTTAACAGGGGAGATAGGCTCCAGGTTCTTTTTGCCGAGCTTCAGCCACAGCGCAGAGAAAGGCAGTGCGAAAATGATGATGAAGATGGAGTTGGCGTTCTGGATGAAGCTGGGAGGCATATCCCAGCCCAGCAGGCGGCGGTCAGTCTGTTTATCCGCGATGAAAGTCAGGGAAGAACCGGCCTGCTCAAAACATGCCCAGAAGAATATTACGAAGAATGCCACGAAGTAGAGTACGAGGATCCTTTGTCTTTCTTTGGTAGAAATGGATTTATCAGTGAGGATCAATACGGCCAGGGAAATACCGGTCGCATAGATGAACGGATAGATCCAGGATTTGATCGGGTTAGGATCGTTGGCCACAAAATGGAAGATCAGGAACAGTGCGATCAGCAGGCCTGTGCAACCCAGGATAGCGCCGGTGGAGAATTTGGCTTTATCCGCTTCGCCGGTAGCAGTAACGGCGGAAGGGTTGAAGGTAGGCTTGGCGCCGATAGGTTTGCCATCAGGGGTAACTACATACTTGTTCTTCAGGAAGTAGAACAGGATAGTACCGAGGAACATGGCTATACCCGCAGCCAGGAAGCCCCATTTGAAGGCGCTTACCACACGGGTGCCGTCAGTGAGCTTCACGTCCCCGAGGATAGGGCAGATGAGCATACCCAGGAAGGCGCCCATGTTGATACCCATGTAGAAAATGGTGAAGGCCGCATCCAGGCGGTTGTCGTTCTTCGGATACAGGCTGCCTACCATGGAAGAGATGTTAGGTTTGAAGAAGCCGTTCCCGAAGATGATAACGAAGAGCGCGAGCCACATAACCAGGCGGGCTGTGTCCACGCTGCCGGCGTATATCGTGGCGCTAAGCACCATCAGGAGCTGACCAATCCCCATTATGAACCCACCGAGCAGGATACAGTTTCTGTTACCCAGGTAACGGTCGGAGATGTAACCGCCCAGCATAGGCGTCAGGTAGCAGAGTCCCAGGAACCCGCCATAGGCATAAGATGATTCAGCTTCTGAGAATTGCAGTGCGTTTACCAGGAAGAGGGTCAATAATGCCCTCATACCATAAAAGTTAAACCTTTCCCACATTTCCGTGGCAAAAAGCACCGAGAGGCCCTTTGGATGCCCCTTTTCTGAGGCAGTCTCAGGTCCTTGTGCAACAGCAGTTTGCATCATAAATGGTTAGTTTTGTTGTCGATTGTTTTAAGGTTCTGTTAAGCTTTAACCTGAGCAAGTTAAAGAAAATCGGGAATTCGCCTAAAAAAATGCTATAAAAGGCAAATTTTGAGGTTTTTTTGCTCTTACTTTGCATTTTCTTTCGCATCTGTTTTTAATTCATTATGAACATACTTTTATTAGGAAGTGGTGGTCGGGAACATGCACTGGCCCTGAAAATGTCGCAAAGTCCACTTTGCGGAAAACTGTTTATAGCACCTGGCAACGCCGGTACGGCTCAGTGCGGTACCAATGTGAACATGGGTGTGAGCGAATTCGACAAGATAAAAAGCTTTTGCCTGGAGCAGGACATCCAGTTGGTGGTACCAGGGTCCGAAGAGGCGCTGGTAAACGGTATTTACGATTATTTCGGCCAGGACGAGGCCCTGAAACACATCCCGGTGATGGGGCCTTCCAGGGAAGGCGCACAGCTGGAGGGCAGTAAGGCCTTTGCCAAACTGTTCATGCAGCGCCATAACATCCCTACCGCCGCCTACAGGGAGTTCAATGAAGAAACCTATGAAGAAGGAGTCGCCTACCTTAAGCAGCATTCCTTACCAATCGTGCTGAAAGCCGACGGCCTGGCTGCCGGTAAAGGCGTGGTCATCACCTCCGACCACGACGAGGCGGTGGAAGAGTTTACCCAGATGATCAAGGCCGCCAAGTTCGGCGATGCGAGCAAGAAAGTGGTGATTGAGCAGTTCCTGACAGGCATTGAGCTGTCGGTTTTCGTTATTACCGATGGCCATACGTATAAAATCCTACCTGAGGCCAAGGATTACAAGCGGATCGGCGAGGGCGATAAAGGGCTGAATACCGGCGGTATGGGTGCCGTATCCCCCGTTCCGTTTGCAGATGCCGCCTTTATGAAACTGGTGGAGGATAAGGTGATCCGCCCTACCATTGATGGCTTGTCAAAAGAAAAAATTATTTATAAAGGTTTTGTATTTTTTGGCCTGATTAATGTAGCAGGTGAGCCTTTCGTGATAGAATACAACTGTCGTATGGGAGATCCCGAAACGGAAGTAGTGATGCCGAGGTTACAGAACGACCTGGTGGAACTCTTTGTGGCTGTAAATGAAGGCAAACTGGCCTCCCGGCAGATCTTCACCGATCAGCGTGCAGCCGCCACCGTTATGCTGGTATCCAAAGGATATCCTGAGGCTTATGAGAAGAACAAGGAAATTTCAGGTATTCCGGCGCCCGGCAAAGACCAGATCGTATTCCATGCAGGCACCAAACAGGAAGGCGATAAGGTATTGACCAACGGCGGTCGCGTACTGAGCATCACCTCCCTGGCAAGCAGCCTCTCACTGGCCCTGGGTCATTCCGTTCAAACAGCCAACCATATAGCATTTGAGGGTAAGACTTTCCGTCGCGACATTGGTTATGAGTTTATTTAACTGACACAATAAAAGGAGCTTCGATCCGGCATGCGCTCCTGCCCCCGGGCAAAGGGCGAATGCCGGGCACAGGCTCATATCCTGCAACTATGTTAACTGGCGCAGCGAAGGGAGGGCTGTCGATATCACGAGAAAGCGGAGCAGTAAGGCATTATTTTAGCGCGGAATTATTAAAACGGGATTAAAATCCGTCTGATTGATCGGTACTTAAAGAGAGCAGTTACTATACCGTTTGTACAACAAATAAGATTTTTTAATATTTAGCCGTATTATTGCAGGAATATCCATTTTTTGCATCGTATATTCGTTGGAATTATTCATTTTTGCATTCTAATTTTTGACCGTATCAACAATGGGATTTTTTAATTTTTTAACGCAGGAAATCGCGATTGATCTAGGTACAGCTAATACGCTGATAATACATAATGACCAAGTGGTTGTGGACGAGCCTTCCATTGTAGCGATAGAACGGGCTAGCGGCAAAATTGTGGCGGTTGGTAAGAAGGCCATGATGATGCACGAAAAAACTCACGAATATCTTCGTACTATACGTCCCCTGAAAGATGGCGTAATTGCGGACTTCAACGCCGCAGAGGGCATGATCAGGGAACTGATAAAAATGATTTACCCTAAGAAACCTTTGTTTGCTCCAAGCTGGCGAATGGTTATCTGCATTCCTTCCAGTATCACGGAGGTGGAAAAAAGAGCCGTGCGCGACTCTGCAGAACAGGCAGGCGCCAAGGAAGTTTACCTCATACATGAACCAATGGCAGCTGCGCTGGGTATTGGTATTGACGTGGAAGAACCGGTGGGTAACATGATTATCGATATCGGAGGCGGTACCACCGGTATCTCCGTTATCGCGTTAGCGGGTATTGTTTGTGATCAAAGTATTCGTATCGCCGGTGACGAGTTTACCGCCGATATTATGGAAGCACTCCGCCGCTATCACTCCCTGCTCATCGGGGAAAGAACCGCTGAGCAAATCAAAATCCACATCGGGTCAGCCCTTAAAGAGCTGGATAACCCGCCTGATGACATCCCGGTAAACGGTCGTGACCTGGTAACAGGTATTCCTAAACAGATCATGGTATCTTACCAGGAAATCGCCGAAGCGCTGGACAAATCTATCTTTAAAATTGAGGAAGCCATCCTGAAAGCGCTGGAAACAACGCCGCCGGAGCTGGCATCAGATATTTACCGCAGAGGACTTTACCTGACCGGTGGCGGTGCGCTGCTGCGCGGCCTGGATAAACGCCTTGCCCAAAAAATCAAGCTGCCCGTGCATGTAGCGGACGATCCGCTGCGCGCTGTAGTAAGAGGTACCGGCATCGCACTGAAGCATGTGGGTAAATATCCGTTCCTGATGCAATAAACCTATTTTGAGATTTAGGGTAACGGTAACCCTGTTACCCTAAATCAATACATCTCAAAATTTTAGCGCGCTTGTGCGAAACCTGATCATTTTCTTAAGGCGATATTTCAACTTCTTCTTATTTCTGCTGCTGGAAGTGATTTGTATTGTATTGGTCTTTCAAAACAACAACTTTCAGCGGACCGCCTACATTAACTCCGCCAATAACATTAGCGGTAAGCTGTACGACAAATACAACAATATCCAATACTACTTCCACCTCAAAGCCACCAACGATAGCCTCGTAGCTGAAAATACCCGCCTGCACAATGCGCTCGCAAGCAGTTTCGACAGCGTATCCACCGCCAACGGCGTCCGGATCGACACTATCCGCAAATACAGCGATGACAGCGCCCGCAAGGTCATCGGCGCGGAAGTCCGCAAATACTACTACGCAGAGGCAAAAGTGGTGAACAACTCACTGAACAAGCCCATGAACTATATCACCATCCACCGCGGCAGCAAACAGGGCATCAAACCCAATATGGGCGTGATCAGCTCCAGCGGCGTGGTAGGCGTGGTGCGCAGCGTTAGCGACAACTATGCGGTGATCCTCTCCCTCCTGTCCAAATCCAATTCCGTATCCATCAGCGCCAGGCTGCAAAATGGTAAGGAAATGGGCTCCGTACACTGGGATGGCGATGATCCCGAATACGCTACCCTCCGCGATATCCCTAAAAGCGCCAAAATGCATAAAGGAGATACCGTGGTTACCAGCGGCTTCTCCGCCCTCTTCCCTGAAAATATTCCCATCGGCTATATCGTAGGGTATATGCAGGGCGATAAATCCAGCACCTCTCGTCCGGTCAAACTGAAGCTGGCCACTAACTTTTACAACCTGCAATACGTTTACGTGATCGAGAACCTGCTGAAAGACGAACAACAAAGGTTGGAAGACTCGACTTACAAGCTGATTAAATGAGTATCTTATTAAGAAATATCATCCGATTTGTGCTGCTGTTGCTGATACAGGTATTCGTCCTGAACGAAATCCTGATCCATCAGCTGGTTAGTCCGTATATCTACATGCTGTTTATCCTGGCGCTGCCCTTCAACCTTCCCCGCCCGGCCTTAATGCTACTGGGCCTGCTGATGGGCCTCTCCCTGGATATGTTTATGAATACCATGGGTATGCACGCCGCAGCATGCGTGTTCATCGCCTACCTGCGCCCGTTTATTATCAACATCCTGTCGCCGCAGGGAGGATTCGAAACCACCCAGAAAACCCCGTCCATGACAAGCATGGGCGTGTCCCAATTCCTGATCTATGCAGCCATCCTGGTATTTCTGCATCATGCCCTGTACTTCACACTGGAAGTATTCGGCTTTGCCAACCCGTTATACCTGTTGCTGAAAATTATTTTATCCTCCGCAGCCAGCCTTTTCCTCATTATTCTTTACGAAATGTTATTCTTTTCGAGAAAATAACGGAAAACATACATGGCTGATCGTAGGATCAATTGAAGGTTTAAATTTGCAAAAGCTACAACAATTGCATGTCTGTTTTTAATCAGCCCAGGAGAAGAGTAATTCAATTGATTATACTCGGCATGATGTCTATTATCATTGTCCGACTGTTCTTTCTGCAGGTGGTGGAAAAGAAATACGCGAAACTCGCGGATGCCAACGCCGTACTCAGAAAGGTGGTTTACCCGAGCCGCGGTATCATCTACGACCGCAAAGGGAGAGCCATACTCAGTAACGATGTGCTGTACGACCTGGTAGTAACCCCCAGGAGCGTGAAGAACATCGATACCGCCTACCTGTGCACCATCCTCAAAATCGATAAGGAAGAGTTCAAAAAGAAAATCGCCGACTGTATCAAGAAAAACGGTCCGGTGAGGCAATCCGTTTTCCAATCCCTGCTGCCCGCCGAAATATACGGGCAGCTCCAGGAAAGCATGTACCTCTTCCAGCCCGGCTTTGAGCTGATACCACGCCAGATTCGCTCCTACCCCTACGGTGCGGGCGCCAATATACTCGGCTATATCGCAGAGATTTCCCCTGCCATGCTGAAAGATTCCAACTACGTTTCCTATAACTCCGGGGATTACCTCGGCTTTACAGGGCTGGAGAAAACCTACGAAAGCGTATTGATGGGTCAACGCGGGATACAGTACCTCGTGAAGGACAATCTTAACCGCCCGCAGGGCCCGTACGAGAATGGTGAGTTTGACAGCGCCGCCGTCGCCGGGAAGAATTTACGTCTCACCCTGGATATAGAATTACAGGCATTCGGTGAAAAGCTCATGCACGGCAAGATAGGCAGCATCGTAGCCATCGATCCATCCGATGGCGGTATCCTCGCCATGGTGAGCGGCCCCAGCTTCGACCCGAACCTGCTGACCGGCTCATTCCGCAGTGCCAACTTCAACCGCCTCTACCAGGATACCACCCTGCCGCTGTTTAACCGCGCCATCCAGGCGCAATACCCGCCAGGGTCCACCTTCAAGCCGATGATCGCGCTCGTAGGGCTGGACGAAGGCGTGATCACCCCCAGTACCGGCTACCCCTGTACCGGGGCATACTATGGTTGCGGCCGGCCTATCAAGTGCGAACACCACGACGCCGGGCACGCCTCCAACCTGCGCAACGCCCTGTCGCACTCCTGTAACTCCTACTTCAGCCATACCTACCGGCTCAGCGTGGACGCTGCCAAATGGGGCGGCATACGCGTAGGCGGTATGCAGAAGTGGGCCGATTATATGAACAACTTCGGCTTCGGTCATAAAATTGGGGTGGACATCCCCAGCGAAAGACCCGGCCGCATCCCCGATAAAAAATACTACGACGCTAAATACAAAGGCTCCTGGAACTCCTGTACCAACGTATTCCTCGGCATAGGCCAGGGCGAGGTGGAAACCACCCCGCTGCAAATGGCCAACGCCATGTGTATCGTCTCCAACAGAGGTTCCTTCTTTATCCCGCACTTCGTGAAAAGCATCGATAACGATGATACCCACCTGCTGGATAAATACAAGGAGCGCCACGTAGTGGCCCACATCTCCGATACCGCCTACAGCGCCGTAATCCACGGTATGCAGGACGTAATTGAGAGCGGTACCGGCCGTGTGGCACAAATCGACGGTATCACCATGGGAGGTAAAACCGGTACGGCTGAAAACTACGCCATCGTAGACGGTAAGCGTACCAAAATGCCGAACCACGCTCAGTTCGTGGCATTTGCACCGGCCGAAAATCCTAAGATCGCCATCTGCGTGATCGTGGAACGCTCCGGATTCGGCGCCCGCTACGCCGCGCCAATCGCCTCCCTGATGATCGAGAAATACCTGAGAGATTCCATTTCTTCCAATCCGAGAAGACAAGGACTCCTCAAAACCGTACTGGAAACAGTGACCATTCCGGAAGCCATGAGGGCTAAATCCAAACTGGACTCGCTGAACAGTACCGTTATCAAAAAAAGACCATAACCATAACCCGTAAACGCACAAACAGATAAACAGATAATGAACCGCCCGCAAACCAAATTGACGCAAGGGATCGACTGGCCAATAGTTGGCCTCTACCTGGCATTGGTGATCATCGGATTGATGTCCATTTTTGCTGCGGAGTACAGAGGAGATGACAATATCTGGCAAAACATCATCCACCTGAGTAAAAACTATTCCAGGCAGCTGATGTGGTTCGGTATTTCCATTGTAGTAGCCTCGGTCATATGGCTGACGGACAGTAAGTTCTTTACTGCCACGGCCAACCTCGTATATGCGTTCGGGATATTACTGTTGCTATTGGTGTTGGGGATCGGTAAGGATGTAAAAGGCTCGCACTCCTGGCTGGTATTGGGAGGTTTCCAGTTTCAACCGGCGGAGCTGACCAAGCTCTGTACCAACCTGGCCCTCGCCAAATACCTTAGCTCGCAGGAAACAGATTTTAATAAACTCCGCTCCAGGCTGATCGCCGCAGCCATCGCACTGGTGCCTGCCGGCATTATCATCCTGCAGTCGGAAACCGGCCTGGCGCTGGTGTACTTCTCCTTCTTCCTGGTGATGTACCGCGAAGGCCTGCCGGGCGTCCTCCTGGTAATCGCCTTCTCCGGCATCGTGCTGGTACTCTCCGCCCTGCTCGTAGATAAAATGATCCTGTTCATCATCTTCTCGGTGATAACGGCGCTGGTCATCTATTTCAGCCGGCGGGAAATAAAGCGAAAGCGCAGCCGCCTGCTCGTCATCCTCGGTATCTACGCTTTCTGCTCCCTGTTCGTAATGTTCATCGTGCCTTTCGCCTTCACCAAGGTACTGAAGGACTACCAGGTACGCCGCATCGAGGTAATGCTCGGTAAGGAAAACGACCCGAAAGCTACTTACAACACCCGCCAGAGTATGATCGCGATCGGCTCCGGTGGCTTCTGGGGGAAAGGTTACCTCAAAGGCACCCAAACCCGTTTCGACTTCGTGCCGGAACAGAGTACGGACTTCATCTTCTGTACCATCGGGGAGGATTTCGGCTTCGTCGGCAGCGTGCTGTTCATCGCTATTTATGTGGCCCTGCTCTTCCGGGTAATCCATGTCGCGGAGCGACAGCGATCGACGTTCACGCGAGTCTACGCCTATGGGGTGGCCAGTATCATCTTCTTCCACCTGGCCATCAACATCTCTATGACCATAGGTCTGGCGCCGGTAATCGGTATCCCGCTACCGCTCGTGAGTTATGGAGGTAGCTCCCTGCTGGCCTTTACCATGTTGATATTTATTATGTTGCGACTGGATGCCGACAGGCAGATGGTATTGAGATAAACACTGCAAATGATTGGGATGAGGGGAAAGTGCCGCCGGCGCTTTCCCCTCATCCTTTTATAACCACCCTGCCGTTGGCGGTATAAATCACATCAAACTACTTAGTATCTTTGTTGAATGGCACGTATTATACCATTATCCGAAGGGTCATTTACCGTAGACGGAACCAAGCAATTCACTCCATTTAACCTGGAGACAGACAAGATGCAGGACAGGCCTCACGGCTCGCTCCTGGTAGAGATTCAGCCATTCCTGGTGATCACCGATAGGGATTACATCCTCTTTGATGCGGGCCTCGGCTTCCGTAACAACGACGGGGTGCTGCAGATCCACCAGAACCTGATCAACGAGGGCATCAACCCGATGGAGATCACGAAAGTCATGATGAGCCACCTCCACAAGGATCACTCCGGCGGTATATCCTCCGTGGATCCGGTGACCGGCGAACGGAGCCTGTCTTTCCCCAGCGCCACTTACTATGTGAATAACGAGGAAATGCTGTACGCCCTGGAGCATGCCGGCAAATCCTACCATTCCGAAGATATCGTGATCCTGCAGCAGCGGGATAATATCGTGTTCACCACCGGCAACGGTACCATCGATGGGTACATCCATTACGAAGTTACCGGCGGCCACTGTCCTTATCACCAGGTATTCCTGGTAGATGATGGCGAGGATAAGGTGTTCTTCGGCGGCGACGTAGCCCCGCAGATTTCCCAGATGAAAAACCGCTTTGCCGCCAAGTATGACTATGATGGCAAACGCAGTATGGAATTGCGCCAGGAGTTCCTGGAACGTGGTAAAAAGGAAGGCTGGACTTTTATGTTCTACCACGATGTTAAACAACCGACAGCCAGGTTTGAATAAATCGACACAGGTATGTACAGCCGCTATGACAGTTTTAGTTTAAGTGGGCAGTCGTATATCAATACTGAAAAATTTGAAGGCCGCGACTGGGCGGCCTTCAGCATGTATGCCAGCGCCGCCGTGCATGAGCTGCTGGTGCCGCATACCGTTGTGAACCTGGTGACGGCAGGGGAAAAGCGGATGTATTGCGGCAATAAGGTGATGCAGCTGCGCCAGGGCGATGTGCTGGTGATACCCGCAGGCTCGCTGGTGAGTTCAGAGATATTGCACACAGGCAATGGTTATAGCAGTCTGAATATGGTGTTACCTGATGAGGTCATTACCAGTGGGCCCGTGCCTGGAAACCAGTTTATTTCGGGGGAGATGCAAATGCTGCCCCGCAACGATTGCAGGAAACTGCTGCAAGGCGTCCTGGCGGCGCTCCGGGGCAACGCCGTTACGGACCTGCACCCACGGGAATGGCAGGCCCTCCTGTGGCGGCAGTTGCGCTCGCACAGTGCGCTGGCGGCCATGTTGCAGCGGGTGGCCAGCTCCCGCATGGACCCCCTCATGGAGCGGTTGCGTACCGGTATCCAGGAGGATTGGGAGATGGAAGACCTGGCCCGGGCAGCCTGCGTGAGTGTGGCTACCCTCAAACGCCGGTTCAGGGCATTGTATGATTGCAGCCCTATGGAGTGGCTTTGGAAGATGCGGTTACAGCGGGCGGCGCTGCTGCTACGCTCCGGGCAGCTGCCGGTGAAGGAAATCGCCTATAGCACCGGGTTTACAGACCTCTCACACTTCTACCGCTTATTCCGCAAACAGTACGGGGTAACGCCGGTGGCCTGGCGCCAGGCCGGATGCAGTGCGTGAGCGGCATGGGGCCTCAGCGCCGGCGAAAAAATGAGCTTTTCAGCCAATACCCTGTCAGCCGCCAGTCGTACCTTGTAATCAAAAAAAGCATGACGGACAAACAAGCATTTGGCCAGGCATGGGTAGCCGCCTGGAATAGCCATGATATAGACGAGATCATGTCGCACTACGCGGAAGACATTGAGTTTCATTCCCCCGTTGTACAACGCTTAAACAATGAGCCCAGTGGTAAGCTGGTAGGGAAAACCGCTTTGCGCGCTTATTTTTTACGGGGCCTTGCCGCCTACCCTGATCTGCATTTTGAACTGTATCATATCCTCGAAGGCGTAGACTCAGTCGTGCTATACTACAAGAGCATCAATAACAGCCTGAGTGCGGAAATGATGGTATTGAACGGGCAGGGGCTGGTAAAGGAAGTGCGTGCGCATTACAAGCAACAGCAATAAGTAAAGTAAAAGCGGAAAAAATACGTCAGGCGCCCCAGAGGCGCCTTATTGTCTTGGTTTAGGTATTTGTTGCTGATTGATACGCTGGATTCTTTTATTGCTGTTCAGATGGCGGATCATCATGCGCCTGAATTCCTGTTCGCTGCTGAATACGGCGCCGGCTTTGCGGGCGGGCAGCACGCGCTGGAACTCGGCGGTGTAGCGGGTCTTGATGTCGAGCATGCGTTTATCGAAGCTGAGGTCCTTGTCCATATTGCTTCTGGCAATGGCGTCGGCATCCAGGCCACGGGCAGCCTTTTCGTTTAATTTCCGGCTGCGTTGTTTTTCGGCAATGAGTTGATCAATTTCGCCGCGATAGTTATTGTACACCGGCCAGAATTTCTGGGCTTCATCCGGCGTAAGGTCCAGTGTCCGTGCGATGTAGGCTATTTCTATTGATTTCAATTGCTGCTTGGCTGCATCATCCTGCTGGGCGAAAGCGTGAGGGATGCAGGTGAGCAATGCGGCAATAAAAATCAATATGCTATAAAAATTTCTCATTTATTACTCATTGGGTAATTCATCATTAGCAAGCGAGGCTTCGAGCATATAATGCTGAAGTACTTCGCCGGGTACTGTTTCATGGATTTGTTTTTCCAGTTGAGGAATCACTGCTGATTTTGCAGCCTGCGCATAAATGGTTTCGGTGTCAAAAGCGTCCGCATGGTTTTGCAGGTAGGCGATGATATCCTCATCACTGATGGCGGTCAGCTGGTTTTCGATATCGCTGTAATCGTGGTGGTAATGTTCCTTACCGATAAAGAACAGGGCACTCACGCCAAGGATAACGAGGATGCTGGCGGCAGCAGCCCACCGTAGCCACGGGCGTTTCCGGGTTGTACTAATGGGTATAACCGGGGTAGGTTCGGTAATAGCCGTTTGAATATTTTCAAAATAGTTTTCCGGTAGTGAGAAAGGGTTGGTTTTGGGCAGGGAGGCCAGCAAAGGCGACACTGCTTCCAGTTCTTCCGCTACGGACACTTCCTTCACCTGGCTGAGAATAGCAGCCGGCAGTTGCGCGAAGTAGCTTTCCGGGGGCGGCGAAAGCGGGGAGCGGCGGGATACAGGCGCGCCCAGCGCATCCTGCAAACGAATTTTATCAGCAATCATCTCCGGAAGCTGATCAAAGTATCCGGCAGGCGCCGAAAACGGTTGATCAGCAGGCCAGGCGGCTCCCGGTGCGATCTGCTTTAATTCATTCAATATGTCGTTCCCTCTTTTCATTACTGTTTTTAGACAGTTCGTCCAATAAATGGTTTAATTAGATTTTAATCTTCTCCCAAAAAACTTTAAAAAACCCTTAAAAAGCTTGCAATAACTGGCTTTTTCAACTGTTTTTGATATATTCTTCGATTTTTTTGACAGCGTGGTGATAGGATGCTTTGAGGGCGCCTTCGGAGGTATCGAGTACTTTACTCATTTGTTCGTAGGGCATTTCATCGTAGTAGCGAAGGTTAAACACAATCCTCTGTTTTTCAGGTAATTGTAGTATTGCTCTCTGCAGTTTCCATTCCAGTTTATTGGCGTCAAACTGCGCATCTGCCTTTAATTTATTGCTGAGTCCGGATTCCACATCTGTGAGGGAAACAGACTGTTTTCGTTTCTGCTGTTCCAGGAAGGTGAGCGACTCGTTGGTGGCTATCTTATAAAGCCAGGTGTAGAGTTGCGCATCTTCCCTGAACCCTTCGAGATTTTTCCAGACCTTGATGAATACATTCTGCAACACGTCGTTGGCGTCGTCATGGTCAATAACGAGGCGCCTCACGTGCCAATACAGCCGTTCCTGGTATTTCCTGATAATTAAAGTAAAGCCTTGTTCTCTGGTGTCCGCATTGCGGTATATGGCCAGAAGAGATTTATCGTCCTGTGAAACAGCCATAGGTTAAATGGTTCATGACAGGTTTGGTACCCAATATAGATAAAAAAAACGGATGCGGGTTTAATGCAGTGCCGTTAAAAATATGAACCATTCATAGGGGGAAGGGAGGGGGTAAAAGAAAAAGCCACCGTATTGCGGTGGCTTTCTACATTTATTTCTTTTTACGCGCTATTGCTTTTTCGGCAGCAGCAACGATATGCGCCGGATCGAGGCCGTACTTGGTGAGCAGTTCCAGTGGTTTACCGCTTTCCCCGAAGGTATCGTTGGTACCTACGTATTCGATAGGAACCGGGATATGACGGGATGCTACCTGTGCAATGGAGTCGCCCAGGCCGCCGAGTACGTTGTGTTCTTCAGCAGTAACAGCACAGCCGGTTTTGCTTAAGGATTTGATCACCGCTTCTTCGTCCAGTGGCTTGATCGTGTGGATATTGATGATTTCCACGCTGTAGCCTTTTTCTTCCAGGATTTTACCGGCTTCGATGGCGATCCACACCAGGTGGCCGCAGGCGAAGAGGGTAATGTCGGAACCTTCGTGGAGGATTTGCGCCTTACCGATTTCGAAGGTCTGGTTTTCCGGGGTGAAGTTAGGCCATTTCGGACGGCCGAAGCGGAGGTACACCGGACCCTCATGGTCAGCAATCGCGATGGTAGCGGCTTTGGTCTGGTTGAAATCGCAAGGTACGATCACGGTCATGCCAGGCAGCATTTTCATCATCCCGATGTCTTCCAGGATCTGGTGGGTAGCGCCGTCTTCCCCGAGGGTCAAACCTGCGTGGGAAGCGCAGATTTTCACGTTTTTATTGGAATAGGCTACGGACTGACGGATCTGGTCGTACACCCTTCCGGTGGAGAAGTTGGCAAATGTTGTGGTGTATGGAATCTTTCCGCCGATGGTCATACCTGCAGCGATGCCGATCATATTCGCCTCGGCAATCCCTACCTGTACAAAACGGTCCGGAAATTCTTTAATAAAAGCGTTGAGTTTCATGGAACCGAGCAGGTCAGCTGTCAGCGCCACGACATTAGGGTTTTTGCGACCCACTTCAAGGATACCCTCGCCGAATCCGGCGCGGGTTTCTTTTTCATTCAGCGGTTGAATATCTTTTACCATAACGGATTTTTAAAATGATGCATAAAAGTAAACAATTAGAATGATGGTTTCTAATTACTTAAAACTTTATTACGGAGGCTCACTTCCCACTGCCATGCCGTGCGCATGCAGTCCTCTATCCCAATCTGTGGCAGCCAGCCCAGCTTTTCCTTAGCCTTGCTGTTATTGGCATAGATGGCGATCACATCTCCCGGGCGGCGGGGGCCCATCACGTAATTCAGTTTAACGCCTGAGATTTTTTCAAAAGCATGGATCGCTTCCAGCACGGTTACGCCGTTGCCGGTACCCAGGTTGAAAATCTCGCAGTTGGTTTCATTTTTATGATCCAGCAGGTATTGGAGCGCTTTCGTATGTGCGGCAGCGATGTCGGTAACATGGATATAATCCCGTACGCAGGAGCCGTCGCGGGTGTCGTAATCAGCGCCGAAAACCGTCATTTTAGGAATTTTTCCTATCGCCGTTTGGGTGATCACAGGCACCAGGTTATCCGGTTTGCCCAGCGGCAATTCGCCGATCAGGCCGGAGGGGTGCGCGCCAACCGGGTTGAAATAGCGGAGGATGATGGACTGGGTGTCGTTTACGCGGCTGTAATCCTCAATTATCTGCTCGCCCATTTGTTTGGTGCGGGCGTAGGGCGACTGTGCCTCGCCGATCGGCGTTTCTTCCACTACCGGTAAGGCTTTGGTATTGCCGTAAACGGAGCAGGAAGAGGAGAATACGAGGTTGGGAATATTGAATTCCTTCACGCATTTCAGCACATTGACGAGGGAGGTCAGGTTATTGTGGAAGTACAGTAAAGGGTCAGCCACTGACTCAGGAACGGTTTTCAGGGCTGCAAAGTGGATCACGCCTACGATATCCCTGTTTTCATGGAAAACAGCATGCGTATCTTCGAGGTTGCACAAATCCACTTTGTAATTACGGACTTTCTTTCCGGTAATTTTTTCGATGCCGTCCAACAATTGCGTGGTACTTCTGATGTTGCTGTCTACAGACACTACATCGAATCCATTATTAATCAGATCTACAATAGTATGGGCGCCAATATAGCCACAACCACCGGTAACAAGAACCTTCATGATAATTTCAGATTTACAATTTATTTTTTCAGATCAATTTTTGTTGGAGCACGGTTTCCAGGTATTGCCCGTAACCGCTTTTCAGCAGTGGTTTGGCCAGTTGCTGTAACTGGGCCGCATCGATAAAGCCTTTACGGTAGGCGATTTCCTCGATACAGGCGATTTTAATTCCCTGGCGCTGCTCGATCACCTGTACAAACTGGGAAGCCTGCATCAGGGAGTCGAAAGTGCCGGTATCCAGCCATGCGGTACCGCGGGGTAAGATAGATACTTTTAATTTGCCGCGCTTCAAATATTCTTTGTTCACGTCGGTAATTTCATATTCGCCCCTTGGGCTTGGCTGCAGGTTTTTCGCAATTTCCACTACGGTATTATCATAGAAGTACAGTCCCGGTACGGCAAAATTGGATTTAGGCTTCGCCGGTTTCTCCTCGATGGATACCACTTTCATATCATCGGCAAATTCCACCACGCCATACCTTTCCGGATCGGATACCTGGTAGGCATATACGATTCCCCCGTCCGGGTTCACGTTGTTGGCCAGCTGGGTACCCAGGCCTGCGCCGTAAAAGATATTATCGCCCAGTACCAGCGCCACATTGTCCTTACCAATGAATTGCTCGCCGATGACGAAGGCCTGTGCCAGGCCGTTAGGCTGCGGTTGCTCCGCGTAGCTGAGGGAAAGGCCCAGCTGGCTGCCATCTCCAAACAGGCGTTGGAATGCAGGCAGATCATGAGGGGTGGATATGATAAGTATTTCTTTGATACCCGCCAGCATCAGGGTGGAAAGCGGGTAATAGATCATCGGTTTATCATAAACGGGCATAATCTGTTTGCTGATCGCGTAGGTGATGGGGTGCAATCGGGTGCCGGAACCGCCGGCCAGGATAATTCCTTTCATTGGTAATTCAATTCAGTTTAGTAATCGTACAAAAATAATAGTTTATGGGTATAAATATAAGACACACGTTTGCGTAAAATCCGAACTGGCGCGAATGGATGGCAGCGCGCTGCCGCTAAAAGCAAAAAACCTGCGGCAGGCGCAGGTTTCAGCAAATATGATCCGGAGGGCATCCGTATGAATTAAATGAAAATACTTACGATCGCATAGGTAAGCGCCGCGAGCAGGCCGCTGATAGGGATGGTCAGTACCCATGCCCAGAGCAGACTAACGGTAACGCCCCATCTAACGGCGGAAAGGCGTTTGGTAGCGCCCACCCCCATGATGGCTCCCGTGATAACGTGCGTGGTACTGGCCGGGATACCCAGGTGTTCGGTGAAGAACAGGGTTACGGCGCCGGCGCCTTCCGCAGCCACCCCTTCCAGCGGGGTTACCTTGGTAATACGGGTACCCATGGTTTTCACGATCTTCCAGCCGCCGCTCATGGTTCCCAGCGCGATGGCGGTAAAGCAGGCCAGCGGAATCCAGTCCGGCATCGCCTTAATGCTCGGGATATAACCGGCAGATACCATGGCCGCAGCAATGATACCCATTACCTTCTGGGCGTCGTTACTACCGTGGCCAAGGCTCAGGGCGGCGCTGGACAGCAGCTGTAAGCGCTTGAACCAGTTTTCCGCCTTGTATGGGTTGGCCTTGCGGCAGATGTTCACGATGATCAGGGTGAAAATGAAGGATACGATCATACCAATCAGCGGCGCCAGTACAATGAAGTACACGATAGGCAGTACTTTATGGTAGTTGATCACATCCAGGGTGCCTGCGCTGGTTACGGCCGCCCCGATGAAGCCCCCGATCAGGGTGTGGGAGGAGCTGGACGGGATACCGAGCCACCAGGTGAACAGGTTCCAGGTGATAGCGGCTACAAGCCCGCTAAAAATTACTTTCAGTGTGATAAATTGTTCAAAAACCGAGCTGGCAACGGAGTTGGCTACTTTAAACTCTCCAATGATATACTTGGCAATGAAAAACGCAGCAAAGTTGAATACTGCGGCCCAGAGTACGGCCTGAAACGGCGTCAGTACCTTGGTGGATACTATCGTGGCGATAGAGTTGGCGGCGTCATGGAAACCATTGATATAGTCGAAGATGAAGGCCAGTATAATAATAATAACTAGTAAGGTCATGGTGCTACCGTGATTATGCGTTCAGGAACAGTCAGGCACTCCTTAGGAGTACTTGATAATAATGGTTTCGATCACATTGGCGCAGTCTTCGCACTTATCGGTAGCGATTTCCAGGGCCTGGTAGATCTCACGCATCTTGATCAGTTCAGCGGCATTTTGCTCTGTATCGAACAATTCGGCAATGGCCATATCATAAATATCGTCTGCATGGTTTTCCAGGCTGTTGATTTTTACGCAGGCGTCCGTAATCACGCGCATGTTCTGCATGTTACGCAGCTCGTGGATGGCCTTGTGCAGTTCCAGCACGCCCAGGTGAATCAGTTCAGCCAGCTTGCGGATGCTGTCGTTGATATTGTGAACCTTGTAAATGTCCATTCTTTTGGCAGAACCATGGATGTAGTCGGCAACGTCGTCCAGGGTGGCGGCCAGGTAGTGAATATCTTCACGGTCAAACGGGGTAATGAAGTTTTGCCCCAATTCAACAAATATACGGTGGGTGTAATCGTCGTTTTTGTGCTCCAGGCGCTCGATCAGATGTACTTTATCTTTTCTTACAGACAGGTCTGTAGTAGCTACCAGCTCGTTCAGGACCTGAGACATTTCTACCAGATTGGAAGCAACATCTTCAAAAAGAGAATAAAATACCCGGTCTTTCGGCATGAATAATTTTACAAAAGAGTTGAAGCCTCCCATACGTTTGAGTTTAAAAATTTGCCGCAAAAATAGGCCGCACATCCCATTGCTGCCAACTTCCTGTAGGAATTAATAATTCCTTAACATTGGATTAATATAAAAGTAATATAGCGATTTTTCCTTTGTATTGAAAATTATACTCATAAAACAAGCTGGTTCGCCACTTGTTCATACCTACAATTGAATGGCAGACAAGCGTCCTTTAGATATAGCCGTTATCTCAGATGTTCACCTCGGCATCTACGGCTGCCACGCCAAAGAGCTTATACAGTACCTGGACAGCATCGATCCCCGTATCCTGGTGCTGAACGGGGATATTATCGATATCTGGCAGTTCAGCAAGCGCTACTTTCCCAAGTCGCACACCAAGGTTATCCGCCGCATCCTGAAAATGATCGGGAAAGGCACCCAGGTGGTGTACCTCACCGGCAACCATGACGAGGCCATGCGCAAATACTCCGGCTTTGAACTGAGCAACTTCCGGATCGACGATAAGCTGATCCTGGACATTGACGGCAAAAAGCACTGGTTTTTCCATGGGGACGTGTACGATGTCACCATGAAAAACTCAAAATGGCTGGCCAAACTGGGCGGAAAAGGGTACGACCTCCTCATTATCCTCAACCGCCTGGTCAATAATACCCTGGAAAGATTCGGCAAAGAGAAAATGTCCTTCTCCAAAAAAGTGAAACAAGGGGTCAAACAGGCCGTGAAGTTCATTTCCGACTTCGAACAAACCGTGGCCGAAATAGCCGCGGATAAGCATATAGACGTGGTTTGCTGCGGCCACATCCACCAGCCCCTGATCAAGGAAATGAAGGTGGGCGATAAAACCGTTACCTATCTCAACTCCGGCGACTGGGTGGAAAGCCTTACCTCGCTCGAATATGCCAACCAGCAATGGACCCTGTACCAACACCCCGTTTCCAAATCCCGGGTGGTGATCCCGGAAGACGAAGATGACCTCCCGTTAGCCTTCCCTTCCAATGCATTCTAATTTTTTACATATTTTATAAAAAATCATAAGTTTCACATAAACATAACAGGTACTTAATATTAAATTAAAAGTAGCTTTCTACTTTTGTCAGTAAATAAAACAAGTATCCGTATTGGACCTTTTGAAACAGAAAGATCATACATCAAGATGAAAGTACTGAAGTTACATCCGCTCATGACCATTTCCCTCCTGCAAATGCAAATGCAACGTTTGTTGTCTTGCAACGTAGCGGTATATATGCGTCATTCTGTGGCTAATGCGTTTGATACCCTGAAAGAAGCCGGCTTCCATGAGGATAGCCTCATCGAGTTTCCCATTGATGAAACCCTGAGCCTCCGCGAGTTCGAAGAAGAGGTGGAAGAACGATTCAATTTCACCCTGGAGTTGTGCAATAAAGACAATAAACCCTTCACGAATAAAAGCCAACACCTGTTTCAGATCTCATCTTCCCAACCTAAAAGAGAAGAAAAAAACTACCAGCTGGATATTTCATTGGATATGCTGATGAATAACCGCCAGTTCCCCTCCCAGAATATTTCCTTCTGATTGATCCGTTATAAATTTTTTTCCCCTTGCGGGAGATGAGAGACCAGCGGTTTCACATCTCCCGTCACTTTTTTATTATCCACGGGCGCTTTATGCCGTATTTCGTATATCCGTCGCAGTTAGAACGATTTAATATTACGTTAACCCGCTGTTAATACCCTGTTAATATGCTGGAAATAGTTTTGTAGCAGAAATTAAAATGCGATTAGCGCCAGATTAGAATCAACGTATTTGTAGATAGCTTATAAATTTCTTCATCCGTGCAACGAATTTATTCTGTACCGTTTTTTACACTGATAGTACTATGTTTTCTCTCGCTATCAGCCTTTGCCACCGGACCGGGAAAAGTTACCGGAAAAGTAACCGATAAAAAAACAGGTGAGGCCATCCCCGGCGTTACCATTATTGTGCAGGGTACTTCCCAGGGTACCGTTACCGACGTGGAAGGCCGCTATGTGCTGGCCGTTACCTCCGGTACCTATACCATCGACTTTAAATACATGGGCTACCAGACGAAGTCTATCAGTGAAGTGAAAGTAGCGGACAACCGCGCTGCCAACCTCGACGTCATCCTGGAAGTAGCCGCCTCCAAGGACCTCAGGGAAGTAGTGGTAAGAGGCTCCTATAAACAGGAAACCATCAACGCCCTCTATGCCGCGCAGAAAAATAACGCCGTAGTATCCGATGGTATATCCGCTGACCTGATCCGTAAATCCCCTGATAAAAACACCGGCGAAGTCCTGAAACGCGTTAGCGGTACCAGTATCCAGGATAATAAATTTGTAGTAGTGAGAGGTTTGAGCGAGCGTTACAATACCACGCTCATGAATAATGCAGTCATGCCAAGCACGGAGCCGGATAAAAAGGCGTTCTCCTTTGATATTATCCCTTCCAACCTGATTGACAATATCACGATTTATAAAACCGCTTCTCCTGACCTGCCCGCTGACTTTGCCGGCGGCGCGGTAAAAGTCTCCACGAAAGACTTTCCTGACCAGGCTTTCCTGGATTTGCAGCTGAGCACCGGTTACAATACACAAACTACCTTCAAAGATTTTTATACCACGCCGCCAAAAGGTAAAACTGACTGGCTCGGCTTCGACGATGGTTCCAGGAAATTACCGGATGCCTACAAACAAGCCGTGAAAGGCAACTACAGCCTCCTGCCGGATGCGGATAAGATCGCCATCGCCAAACAATTCCCCAATAGCTACAGCAGTGGCGACCTGCAAGGGAAAAGCCGCCCTCCCTTTGGCGTGCAGCTGGCAAACGGGAACAGCTGGCATACAAAAGGCAATAACCGTTTCGGCTATATCTTCTCCCTGAACTATAGCAACAGCCTGCGCCGCGTGTACCGCGAGCGTAGCGAGCAAAACCTGACCGAGCACCTTTTTGACTATAAGGATTTCTCCTATACGCAAGCCAATAACCTCGGCGCTGTGCTGAACCTGGCTTATAATTTTGGCAACAACAAAATTGCGTTCAAGAACTTCTTTAACAACGATTTCAACAACGTATTCACCCATCGTGCAGGTTTACAGTTCGATAACAACGCCGGTCAGCCACGTATCAGCTACAACGCTGAAATGACGCAGAACAGCCTGTACAACTCCACTGTGGAAGGTACCCACGTACTGGGCAACCGGAAATGGAATGTGGACTGGAACATCGCGTACGGCCGCGCCGCCAGGAACCAGCCGGATCAGCGCATCCTCTCTTTCAAACAATACGAAGGCGATGATTTCTATACGCTGACCCTCTCCAACGAAAACAATCCCAACATCCGTGAAGCGGGCCGCGTGTACACCAAGCTGACGGAAAACATCTACAGCGCCAACCTGAATATCGCGCTGCCGTTTGAAATGTTCGGGCAATCCCAGAAGTTCAAATTCGGTGGAACGAAAGTGTACCGGAGCCGCGATTTCTCCGCCATTGCGCTGGGGTACGCCTCTGCCGGCGCCAACGCCAACATCCCGCTGGATAAGAACACGACGGTAGGCCAGATCTTCACCAATGAAAATATCGATAAATACAGGATATTGCTGGCAAAGATTGACCTGAACAATAAAGACTATAAAGGCACCGGCGACCTGAGTGGCGGTTACCTCATGCTGGATAATAAACTCACCGAAGCGCTGCGCCTGGTATGGGGCGCCCGCCTGGAATCCTATACGCAGGAGCTGACTACCGCAGGCGAACCGAAGCAACACTATAACAATGTGGACATCCTGCCTTCATTGAATGCCACCTATGCATTGAATGAGCAGTCCAATCTCCGCTTCTCCTATTCACAAACCGTGAACCGTCCGGAGTTCCGCGAGCTGGCCACCTTCCGTTATTACGACTTCGATAACGAATACCTGATTGAAGGTAACAAGAACCTGAAACGCAGCCTGGCGAACAACCTGGACCTGAGATGGGAAATGTTCCCCGGCGCAGGCGAGATCATCTCCGGCTCCGTGTTCTACAAACATTTCAAAAACCCGATCGAGCAAACCAACGACGGTAACAGCATCTTATCTTACAATAATGCCCCCAGCGCTACCGATATCGGTGCAGAACTCGAGTTCCGCAAGCGCCTGAATTTTATTTCCGCTTCATCCATTTTTGAGAACCTCGTATTCTATGCGAATGCGGCCTACATCAATTCCCATGTGGAACTGCCTGCAGGCAGCGACGGGAAGAAGACGCCGCTGCAGGGGCAGTCGCCTTACCTGATCAACGGCGGATTGACCTATGCCCCGGCAGACAATGACTTCTCCCTGAACCTGCTGTATAACAGGATCGGGCAGCGGCTCCGCTTCAGGGGTACTGCCGACGGTCTGGATACCTACGAGCGCCCGAGAGATATCATCGATTTCCAGATCAGTAAAAAAGTATTCCATAAAGCGGGTGAATTCAGGCTGAATATCAGCGATATCCTGGCGCAGCCAATCGCTTGGTACTACAAGTTCCCCGGTAGCGATAAAACGGCGTACCAGGCAGGGCATGATTACATCGTGAACTCCGTGAAACCCGGCACCACATTCACCCTTTCATTCAGATATAATTTCCTTTCTAAAAAATAATTAAATCTGCACACAACATGAACAAGCATTATGTACTGGCACTGATGGCCGCTGCATCTCTCGCTGCCTGCAGTAAGAATGATGACAACAACACCACTCCGCCGCCAACAACATCTACTGACACGGTAATGGTAAGAAACACCATTTCTGCCAACACTACCTGGTCTAAAAACAAAGTATATGTACTTCGTGGATATGTCTACGTGGATGCGCCGGCAAAACTGACTATCGAAGCCGGCACTAAAATTATCTCCTATCGCGACTCCGCAGGTGTGCTGGTAGTTTACAAAGGAGCTAAAATCGACGCAAACGGTACTACTGATAACCCGATCGTATTTACTTCCGGTCATGCTGACGCTAAGCCGGGCGACCTGGGTGGTGTTATCCTCGTGGGTAATGCAACCGGTAACGGTAACCACTCCAAGCTGGAAGGCGGTGTAGACGCTGCGCACAACCAGTTTGGCGGTACCGATGATGCGGACAACTCCGGTAGCCTGACTTACACCCGTATCGAATACGGTGGTAAAGCAGTGGCGCCGAACGACGAGATCAACGGTCTTACCCTGTATGCAGTCGGTAGCGGCACTACCCTCCACCACATTCAGATCCTGAACGGCCTGGATGATGCGATCGAAATCTTCGGTGGTACTGCCAACCTGAAATACATTATCGCTTACAACAACGCGGATGATGATTTCGATTTTGACGATGGTTACAGGGGTAAAATCCAATACGCTGTTTCTATCAAACAGCCTACTTTTACCGATACCAAAACTGGTGGCGATGTTTCCAACAACTTTGAAGTGGATAACACCAACCCAAGCACCAAACCTATCACCAGCACGCCAATCACCGCGCCTGTACTGTCCAACTTTACTGCCATCGGACCTGGCGTTGGCGCTAACGTAAGTAAAGATTATGGTTACGGTATGCGTTGGAGAAGAGGTTCTAAATTCACCCTCGGTAACTCTATCGTTGCTAACTCTTACCTGGCTGCGCTGCGCATTGATGACCAGGTAGGTATCGACTTCTATACTGCCGGCGACAGCAAATTCGTGAATTCCCTGCTGCACAGCGCTGGTACTGAAAGCATCTCCCTGTTTGCCAATGGCGCCGTAGTGGACGCCGCTGCGCTGACCCAGCTGGTAACCGGCCGTGATTTGTCAGTAGTACTGGCTGCAGGTAGCCTGGCTGACCTGAAACTGAAAGATCCTACCAACAACGCCAACCCGGACCTGGTACCTCAAACCGGCTCTCCTGCTTTAGCAGGCGCTAAATTTGAAGGTTCCCTGAACGATGCCTTCTTTGATAAGGTAGCTTTCCGCGGTGCAGTTGATCCTGCGAATGACTGGACTAAAGCGAAGTGGGTTTCCTGGAACAGAATCGTAAAATAATAAAACGATATATCAACTTTTTAGCTTAAACGTTGATTTTATAAGCTGTATTTACAATTTAATCCCCCGTCCCGGTTTCCCGGGACGGGTTTTTTATGGGAGGATTATTTGCCGAGTTTGGCCATGTATTTATCCGGCGCTTTCAGGAAAACTTCCTTGCAGGTAGAGGAGCAGAAGTGCAGGGTATCGTTTTTATAAACGGTCCATTCCTGGTAGCTGGTGTCGTATGGCATTTCGCATACCGGGTCAGGCAGTTTGCCGCTAACGGCGGCAGTTTTTGTTTCGGGCGTTGTGGCCCCGGTGGTGGCGGTTTCCGCTGGTTTTGCCTGCTGGGCGCATGACATCACGAAGAGTGCAGCTGCTACGAGTACATATTTCATTTTCAGTCTATTTTCCATCGAAGATACTAAGGATTAAAAAAATGGAGAATCATGGGCTTTTATATCTCCCCATGATTCTCCATTTGCTGTTTTTTCCGGAACGGAAGGAATCAGTTGTTTATTACCAGATTACCACACGTTTATCCGCAGGCAGCACCATTTTGCTGGTATCGGAGCAACCCCATGCCTGCTGGAATTCTACCAGGTGAGGCAGCGGGCCGTTGATGCGCCATCTTGCAGGAGAGTGAGGATCTGTTTGTACCTGGTTGCGCAGGGCGGCGTCGGTGATGTTACCGTGCCATACCTGTGCCCATCCGAGGAAGAAGCGTTGCTGCCAGGTGTAGCCGTCGATAGGCTTAGGCTGCTCTTTACCTTCGAAGGATTTTTCCAGGGCGTGGTAAGCGAGGGTCAGACCGCCGAGGTCAGCGATGTTTTCGCCGATGGTCAGGCCGCCGTTGATTTTGAAGCCAGGCAGTACTTCGATGTTGCTGAAGTAATCGATATAGCTTTTCGCGAGTTTATCGAAGTTGGCGCGGTCCGCAGCGGTCCACCAGTTTTTCAGGTTGCCTTCCGCATCGAACTGGGAACCCTGGTCGTCGAAACCGTGGGTGAATTCGTGGCCGATCACCGCGATGATACCACCGTAGTTGATGGCGTCGTCAGCATTGGCGTTGTAGAAAGGCGGCTGGAGGATACCGGCCGGGAATACTACTTCGTTGTTCAGCGGGTTGTAGTAAGCGTTTACGGTTTGCGGCGTCATACCCCATTCGGTTCTGTCTACCGGTTTGCCGATTTTGGCTACTGCTTCCTTGTGCTGGTAGTTCATAGCGCTGATGGCGTTTTCTACCAGTTTATCCTTTTCGATTACGATAGAGGAATAGTCTTTCCATTTATCAGGGTAACCGATTTTGTAGGTGAAGGAGGCGAGTTTTTTATGCGCCATGGCTTTGGTGGAATCGCTCATCCAGGTGAGTTTGTCGATTCTTTCGCCGTACACTTTGCGCACGTTTTCGATCATCTCGGAAACTTTCTTCTTGGAGCTTTCAGGGAAGTATTTAGCGGCAAAGAGTTTACCCAGCGGCATGCCCAGGGTGGCATCCGTAGAGCGGATAGCGCGTTCAGGGCGTGGTTTCTGGGCTTTTCTGCCGGTAAGTACGGTGCCGAAGAAGTGGAAGTTTTCCGCATCGAAGCTCTTAGGCAGGTAACCGGCAAAGCGGGTCAGGAGCTGCCATTTGGTATAAGTTTTCAGTACGTCCAGCGGGGTAGCCTTCAGTAATTTGTTGGCGTTGGTGAGATAGGCTTTGTTCTGGATAACGAGGGTATCGGTTTTGATATCCTGTTTGCCGGTGAAGCCGTCCCAGTCGAAATCAGGCGCCAGGGCTTTCAGTTCCCCGTAGGCAGCGCGGTTATAGGTTTTCACCGGGTCGCGCAGTTCCACGTTGGAGAGCTGTAATTTAGCGAGTTTGGTTTCGAAATCCAGGATGGTTTTACCCGGATCAGCTTCTTTGAAGCCGGCCAGGGAGAACATTTTGTTCACGTGGGTTACGAACTCGGAACGAACGTTCCGGGTAGCGGAATCCTGTCTTTCATAATAGCTCTTTTCGCCCAGGGAGAGGCCATCCTGACCCTGGTACAGCACGTTCATTTTGCTGTTTTTCGCGTCTGCCTCTACGTAGAAGCCGGTAAAGGTGGATACGCCGATTTTGCCCAGCTCACCATTAACATTAGACCAGTCGGCAAGCGTTTTGATGCCTTCAATTTTGTAAAGGTAAGGTTGTAATGGGGTGATACCGCGTTTTTCGATGGTAGCGGTATCCAGGAAGGAGGCATAGTAATCAGCGATCTGCTGTTCTTCCGTACCTTTTTTGAGGTCAGATTTAGCGCTGATCTCCGCGATGATACCTTTGAGGCGTACTTCCTTGTTTTCTTTGTCGAGGATGTTGAAAGCGCCCCAGCGGCTTTCTGTTGAAGGTACAGGGTTGTTTTTCTTCCAATTACCGTTTACGAAGTTGTCGAAATCGTCACAGGCTTTGTAGGAGCTGTCGATATCAGCGAGGTTGAAGGCGGGCGCCTTAGTTGTGTCGGCGCCATTGGATTGCGTGGAACTGCCTGAGTTACAAGCTGCAAATGTCACCATGGCAGCAAGTAAAGGTAGCTTTACCGCATTAGTTTTACTCATATTATGATCAGGTTTTACTTAAAGTTATAGAAAAGGGACCAAGTAACACAATTGGTATTACATGAGTGGCAAACTTCGGTAAAAGTGCCAGAAATACCTAAAACCCGGAAATTTCTGATTATTTAGGTAGGTTTGTAGCTTATAAAAGGTAGTTGAATGACATTTAAGTTTAGATTATACAGGATTCTGACGTCGATTTGCTTGTTTTTTTCCAGTTTTCTGACACTTACGGGGATAAGTTTACTTTTCCAGAGTGGTTTTAACCCGTTGATGCTGCTGTTAGCTGCTTTCCTGAGCCTTTTCTTTGTGAACAGCATCTTGTCGCTGTACCTGCAGCGCAGCCTGCTGATCCCGCAGTTCAACCTGAAGGAAAGTACCCCCAGCGGTATTAAGATCACCGGCGGTATTATCCTCTTTTTCACTACCATTTGGATCATCCGGGCCGTGCAGCTGATCGTTACCGCCAAAACCGGCGTGGAAGCGATGCGGGAACAGGTGGCAGCGCTGAACGAGGAGCTGGCCAAAACCATTTCCTCCGAACTGCTGGTAGGAACGGGCATCATCATCCTGGCGTTTTCCGCCCTCTTTTTCAGCAACGCCCTGTTGGGGATCATCTACCTGAAAAAATGGAAGAAACAGCAGGAGGAGCAGCATAATCACTATCCTGACGACGACAACCTGCAATTGTAAACCTTATTTGCGGACAAATTATTTGTAAATACCATGGAAAAGCATGACATAAAAACAAGGGAAGATATTGAGCTGATGGTAAGGACTTTTTATGACAAGGCTACCAAAGATGACCTGATAGGCTATATTTTCAACGATGTGATGAAGGTAGACTGGCCCAGGCACCTGCCCATCATGTACGATTTCTGGGAAAGCCTCCTGCTGGAAGGCGCCTACCGGGGCAACGCCATGCAGCCACACTTTGCCATCAATAAGCTGGTGCCATTGGAAACGCCGTTATTCCGGCGATGGGTACAGCTGTTTGAAGCGACGGTGCAGGAGCTGTTTGCCGGCGAAGTGGCCGACCTGGCCATCACCCGGGCCCGCTCCATCAGCGAAATCATGAACTTTAAAATGAACGCCATTAATCACCCTGAACAGCAGAAAGGTAATATACCGCTCGTTAACCCGGGCAATCAAAACGGATAGCGTATGCAACCACTAGCAGAGCGACTCAGGCCCGCCACCCTGGATGAACTGGTGGGACAGGAACACCTGACCGGAAAAGACAGTATTTTAAGAAAAGCGATTGAGCAGGGCCGTATTCCCTCCATGATCCTCTGGGGGCCTCCGGGAGTGGGAAAGACCACCATCGCCAATATTATTGCGCATACCCTGAATGTGCCTTTTTACACGCTCAGCGCCATTTCCGCCGGCGTCAAGGAGGTAAGGGAAGTAATTGAAATAGCGCGCAAGCAATCCCACGCGGTTTTGTTTATCGACGAAATCCACCGCTTCAATAAATCCCAGCAGGATGCCTTGCTGGGCGCTGTAGAAAAAGGAATCATCACTCTCATTGGCGCTACCACGGAGAATCCCAGCTTTGAGGTGAACGCGGCGGTACTCTCCCGCAGCCAGGTGTATGTACTCAAGCCGTTAGGGCCTGATCAGCTGATGCAGCTGCTCCGGCAGGCCATGGAGAGAGATAAATGGCTGCAGTCGAAGCATATCGAGTTAAAGGAAACCACCGCCTTGTTTAACATCTCCGGCGGAGATGCGCGTAAACTCCTGAACCTGTTTGAGCTTGTAGTAAGCACTATACAAACCGACCCGATTGTCATCACAGATAATGCAGTGATGGAGATTGCGCAGCAGCGTGTAGCCATTTACGATAAAAGCGGGGAGCAACACTACGATATTATTTCCGCCTTTATCAAATCCATCCGCGGCAGCGATCCCAATGCGGCCGTGTACTACCTGGCCCGTATGATCGACGGTGGAGAGGATGTGAAGTTTATAGCCCGGCGGCTGGTGATACTGGCCTCGGAAGACATCGGGAACGCCAACCCCAATGCCTTGCTGCTGGCTACCAACTGCTTCCAGGCGGTGAGCATGATCGGCTACCCTGAATCCAGGATCATACTTTCCCAATGCGTGACCTACCTCGCCTCCTCGCCAAAGAGCAATGCCGCCTATATGGCTATCAACGCCGCGCAGCAGATGGTGGCTAAGACCGGCGACCTGCCGGTGCCGATGCATATCAGGAACGCCCCTACGAAATTGATGAAGGAGATGGGGTACAACAAGGGATATGCGTATGCGCACGATTACGAGAATAACTTTGTGACACAGGAATTTTTGCCGGAAGCCATTGCCGGTACCAAGTTCTACGATCCGGGCAAGAACGCCAGGGAAGAGGAGCTCCGGCGGTATCTCAAGCAACTGTGGAAAGAGAAATATAATTATTAGAGAAAGCATAAGGGGGCCTGTGGGCCCTTCGCTTTTTGCGTGACGTACGTGGCGTTCCCTGCCGGGCAGTTATGAGGCGCTTAGTTTTTATCTCTCTCCTTATCCAAAATTGTAAACTCGCAGGAAATCCTTTCTCCATTTTCGTCTACCAGCGTAATAGTGTGTTTGCCGGCCGGCGGGCGCAGCGCCATCTGGTGAAAATCAGTGGTAGTGCCGAGGAAGGTGTTATCCAGGTTCCAGAATATTTTAGCGGCAGTATTGCGGTGCGTGGCGGTGAATATCGTTTGGCCGGGATTACCGTCGATTTCCACGGGCACGAATATACGCGCATTGGGCCGGGGGTAGATCAGTTCCATCGGCGCTTTGTCCAGCCCGAGGGAAGCGAGGCATTCCGGCTTATACGGCGGCAGTGGCTCGTAGTAGTTTTTGCTGCGGTAATAATACTCCTGCGAAGGCGGCAGTATAAACCAGGATTTGTGTTGCATATATTGGGGAGATTCGCATGCCGCCGTTACCCGGTATTTCCCTTCCCGGTCCAGGTGTACCAATTGATGATAGGGGCAAACGCCAGCCCTCGTCCCCGCAGTGGGTACCCATAACGAATCCTTTTCCGTACAGATATCGCTGGCTCTGAAGCCGCTTTTGCGGCATACTTCCACCTTTTTCATCTGTTCATATGGCGGGGTAAACCAGCCGTTGGCCGGGAGGAGGCGAAAGATGTCGAACAGTATAGGCGCGGCCGTGGAAACGCCGATCAGGCCTGGCCTGCCTTCCCCGTCTGCATTACCCACCCAAACGCCTACCACATATTGCGGCGTAACGCCGATGGCCCAACCGTCCCTGAAGCCGAAGCTGGTACCGGTTTTCCAGGCGATGCGCTGGGAGGAGGAAAATTGTTGCCAGAGCAGTTCCTCACCCGGGCGCATGACTTCCGTCATGGCCTCAAACGTCCACCAGATGCTGGCGGCATCCAGGGGCGCGCTGTTGCTCAGTCCGTGCTCAGCAGGCTGTTCCGCATTATGGATATAGTTGGGCGCGTGGATATCATCCGCATCGTATTTGCCATTGTACTGGCGCAGGTGCAGGAGCATGCGGGCCATGCTGGCGTACATGCCGCTCATTTCCCAGAGGGTGGTTTCGCCGCCGCCGAGGATCATGGACAGGCCGTAGTGGTCCGCCGGTTTGTTGAGCGTGGTGATGCCCATTTGCTTCAGGAGTACATGAAACCGTTCGTAGCGGTAGGTCTGTAACATCCGCACGGCGGGGATGTTCAGCGAGCGTGCCAGCGCCCGGGAGGCCGGCACCGCGCCATCGTAACCCAGGTCAAAGTTCTGCGGGGAGTAGCCGGCAATTTGCGTGGGCACGTCCGGGATGAGGGTGTTGGGAAGTATCATACCGTCGTGCAGCATGGCCGCGTACAGGATGGGCTTGAGCGTGCTGCCGGGGCTCCGCCTGGATTGTATGATATCCACATGGCTTTCCAGTTCGGGATCGGCGGTGTTATAAACATTGCCCACATAGGCGAGCGTGTTCCCTGTTTCCACGTCCAGCACGATGGCGGCGGCATTGTTGATACCGTTGGCTTTGTACGACTGGTGGTAGCGTGTAACGATGTCCGTTACATTTTTTTGCAGCGGTGCATCGAGGGTGCTTTTAATGCGGGTAGGCAGTGCGGACGATTGCTTTTTATAATCGCTGCGGAACTTATCCAGCAGGTGCGGCGCAAACTGCGGCAGCGGCAAAGGCTGATCCGGCAAGGGCTCCAGCTGGGCCAGCTCATAAGTGGATTTGTCGATGGTTTTGTTGAGATAGAGTTTATGCAGCAGCTGATTTCGTTTAGCCAGCAACGTTTGACGGTTACGGCCGGGATGTACCAACGCCGGGCTGTTAGGAAGTACGGCCAGCGCCGCCATTTCGCCCCAGGATAATTGGTTGGCATTCCTGCCATAATAGCGCCATGCGGCGGCTTCGAGTCCTACTACGTTGCCGCCGAAAGGCGCGTTGGCGGCGTAAAGCGCCAGTATTTTCTTTTTGGAAGCGCCGAACTCCAGTCGTGTAGCGAGAACAGCTTCAATACATTTTTGCCAGAGGGTGCGCGGTTTGTTGCGCGCAATACGTATCACCTGCATGGTGATGGTGCTGCCGCCGCTGACTACTTTCTGCCCGCTGAGGTTTTGCCTGATGGCCCGCGCCATGGCGATGGGATCGACTCCCCAATGGTAGCGGAAGCGCTTATCCTCGTAGGCGATGATGCATTGGCGGAATTTCTCCGGAACGGCTTCCTGGTAAGGGAAGCGCCATTGGCCATCGGCGGCGATGGTGGCGCTGAGCAGGTCGCCGTTACTATCTTCCAGCACAAAGGAAGTGGGATTGTTGAACAGGTTTTTAGGCAAGCAGCAATAATAGGCAATGAGCAGCACGGTGAAGGCGGACAGCCACCACTTTTTGCGCATGCACCATTGTTGGAATTGGAGTCGGGTCATCGGGTGCAATGATAGGATAAAAGTTTGATCTGTTCATTACCGACATCCACGAATTACTTCAAACTAAACCCTGCCTCCTTCACATCCCTGCTATTCCCGCCAATAAACACCTTAAACGCTCCCGGCTCCGCCACGTACTTCAACTCGCTGTTATAAAACTTCAAATCATTTTCTCCAATCGTAAACGTAACCTGCCTGGATTCGCCGGCTTTCAGTGCAATGCGCTGAAAGCCTTTCAGCTCCTTTACCGGCCTGGTGATACTGCCTACCAGGTCGCGGAGGTATAACTGTACCACTTCCACGCCGTCGTATTTGCCGGTGTTGGTCACCGTTACGGTGGCGCGGATAGTACCGCCTGCTTGCAGCGTATTGGAAGAGAGTTGTATATCACTGTAGGAAAACGTCGTGTAGCTGAGACCGTAGCCGAAAGGATATAACGGTTCATTCGATACGTCCAGGTAATTGGAACGGAATTTAGTAAACCATTTATCGTTGCCGGCAAGCGGGCGGCCGGTATTCTTTTGGCTATAATACAGCGGCAGCTGGCCAACGTGCTGCGGGAAGCTGGTGGTGAGCTTACCGGAAGGATTTACGGCGCCAAAGAGTACATCGGCAATGGCAGTACCGGCTTCAGAACCGCCGAACCATACATTCAGGATCGCGGGCACATGCTCATTTTCCCAGCCCAGCGTCATAGGCCGGCCGGCGAAGAGTACCAGCACCACGGGTTTGCCGGTGGCTACCAGGGCGGCGAGTAATTCTTTCTGCGTGTCAGGGATGCCAATGTCAGTGCGGCTGGAACTCTCCCCGCTCATTTCAGACGATTCGCCCAGGGCAGCCACAATGATGTCTGATTTGGCGGCGGCTTCCAGCGCTTCCTTCTTCAGTTCCGCAGCGCTGCGTGCATCCCGGTGCAGGGAGCGGCCAAACATCGTGCTGTTGATCTCCAGCGTGGAGTCCGAGGTGAGGTTGGAACCTTTCGCATAATGGATCGTGACCTGGTTGCCAACTTCCTGCTGCAGTGCTTCGCGGAGGGAAAGATGTTTACCGATGTCGGCAGAAACGGACCAGGTGCCGGTCATGTTCTCCCTCGTATCTGCCAGCGGCCCGATCAGCGCAATGGCGCCCTGCTTTTTCAGCGGCAGTAACTGCTGCTGGTTTTTCAGCAATACGAAAGATTCCGTGGCCGCTTTGCGGGCTTCCATGCGATGGGCAGGCGTGTAAATATCTCCGGCGCGGTCGCCTTTACAGTTGCGGTACGGATCAGCAAATAAGCCCAGTTTGTATTTCGCTTCCAGGATGCGGCGGCAGGCAGTATTGATTGCAGCGATATCCACCTTTCCTTCCTTTACTGATTTGGCGAGGGTGCCGGTGAAACCTTCGCCTACCATGTCCATATCCGTACCGGCGTTGAGGGCCAAGGCGGATACGGTCTGCAGGTCGCCCATGCCGTGGGCTATCATCTCGTTGATGGCGGTGTAATCCGTTACCACAAAGCCTTTGAAGCCCCATTGCCTGCGCAGCACATCCGTCATCAGCCATTTGTTGGCCGTAGCCGGGATGCCGTCCACTTCATTGAAAGAAGTCATTACCGTGGCTACGCCGGCATCTACAGCGGCTTTGTAGGGAGGGAAGTATTCGTTGTACATGCGTACGCGGCTCATATCAGTGGTATTGTAGTCCCTGCCGGATTCAACGGCGCCGTAAAGCGCAAAATGTTTTACACAGGCAAGGATATGGGTGTTGTCCGCGAAGTTGTTGCCCTGGTAACCTTTTACCATGGCTACAGCGATTTTTGAACCGAGGTATGGATCTTCGCCGGAGCCTTCTGCAATCCTTCCCCAGCGGGCATCGCGGGCGATGTCGACCATCGGGGAGAACGTCCAGTTGATGCCATCCGCGCTCGCCTCAATCGCAGCAATGCGCGCGCTTTTTTCAATCATCTCCATATCCCAGGAGCAGGATAATGCGAGCGGAATGGGAAAGGTGGTCTTATAACCATGCACTACGTCCAAACCGAAGAGCAGCGGTATTTTCAGGCGGGATTGCTGCATGGCTATCTCCTGCGTTCTGCGGATATCTTCCACCTTCGTCATGTTGAGCATGGCGCCCACCTGGCCCGCTTTGATCTTGGCTTCCACGCCGGTACTAACGGCAGAACCGGTCACCACTTCGCCGGAGGTAAGCAGGTTGAGCTGCCCTATCTTTTCTTCCAGCGTCATCTTCTTCATCAGCGCATCAATAAAGGTGTTCATTTGCTGCTGATTTTGTGCAAATGCTGTTTGGCAAAATAAGCTGAAAGCCAGCAGCAGTGGTAGTTTTGAGTGTCTCATGTCAGAATTGTGTGGGAATGTGATTAAAAACGAATGGTGCAAACAACCGGGAAGTGGTCTGAAGGAAAACGCAGGTCCCGGGAATCCGTCAGTACTGCATAATCGAGTACTTCTATATTATTATTAACAAAGATAAAATCGATTCGGCCTTCTTTGACCACATTTATCCAATTGTGATATTTAAAATCCTGGAAAGTACTGTCGGGCCCGTATGGTTTGGTGTTCGAAACCAGTTTCGCATCCCTTAACTGCTGTACAATGGCGCCATAGGCACTGGTAGCCGGGCTGGAATTGAAGTCGCCCGTGATGATCACCGGTGTGGACGGATCAGACAGCTCGTGGATTTTTTCCAGGATCATCTTCGCGGAGTTCTCCCGTGCCTGTACGCCTTCGTTATCGAAATGCGTGTTGAAGAAATAGAACGTTTTGCCGGTACGCTTCTCCGAGAGCTGCGCCCACGTGCAGATGCGGATATACGCGGCATCCCAGCCCCTGGATGGTACCTGCGGCGTGGGAGATAACCAGAAGTTACCGGACTTTAGGAGCTCGTATTTTTCTTTGTTGTAAAAAATGGCGGAGAACTCGCCGCCTTCTTTGCCATCATTTCTCCCCACACCCACATGTGCATAAGCAGTCATCGCCTGCAGGTCGTGCATTTGATCCAGGAGCGCCTCCTGTACGCCAAACACATCAAATTGATGGTATTGGATCAGGTCGCGCACCATATCCTTGCGGTGCGGCCATGCATTGGCGCTGTCGTAGGCAATATTGAGGCGGAGGTTGAATGTAGCCGCTTTCAGCGTGGTCAGCTGCTGGTCTACCAGGTGCGGGGCCAGCGCCTGTTGCCAGATGCGGTAACCTGCCGGTTTCATGTGCAGCTGGTCTTCTTTAAACAGCTCCGCCTTAATTGTGCCGTCCGGCGCTAACATGCGGGAGAAGACATCTACAAAGGAAGTATTAGCCTGTTTGGCCAGGAACTGGCGGATCGCCTTATTGGTCTTTACCATTTCCGGCAGCAGGCGGGCCCTGCTGGGGCTTGGTTTTATGGAGATGTAAGTGACGGGGATGTGCGGCATACGCTGCCGGATCATCCCGTACAGCGTCTGAAAGCGCCTGAGCACCACTGCCGCCTTTACGGTATCAGATGCGAGATCATTTTCGCCGCAATAGATAACAATTTGCTTAGGCTGATAGGCGAAAATAACATCGTTGGCGTAATGGATCACATCCAGCAGGTTGGAGCCGCCAAAGCCGCGGTTGAGAATATGATGACCGGGAAAATAATAATTCACATCCTGCCAGTAGGTAAAGGAGGAGCTGCCGATAAACAGGATTTCATGACCGGTAGGCGCATGCAGGGAGTCCTGGTGTTTGAATGCCTGGATGTCGGCATAATAAGGATACTGTTGGGCATAGGCGCTGCTGAAGAGGCAGCATAATACTGCAACCAAAATTTTTCTCATGGAACGTTGATTAATAGCTTCACTTTGATGTATAGTGTGTGGAAGCTATCAACTTACCCCATGGCGGCGGAAAATTTTTATTGTCCTTCCCGGTCGCGTAAGAGGATGGTGTTGCTGTCGCGTTTAATCACCTCGGTATTCAGTACAGTGGAAAGTACAAACAAGGCATCATCCAGCGAGGAAATGAGGATAGGCCCGTTGACCGTTCTGTTGTTCAGTTCTTTATTCTCCATAATAATTTTTTTCCCAAAGTTATCCTCAAGGTAAGAGAGAATATCATGCACTTTGGGGTCCTGGAGTATGAGCTTTTGTTCTTTCCAGGCGGTGAATTTTTCCGGGGAAGCGCCGGCGGTGATGAGCTGCTGATCCGCCTCGTTATAGGCTACCAGCTGCCCCGGTTCCATGATGATATCAGGCTTTTGGCCGTTGCTGAAATGCAGGCTTATCTTGCCACTTTGTAATACAACCTCGGTTTTCAGGCGACGCTGCCGAATGTCGAACACCGTACCCAGCACAGTTACCGTGATATCTTTGGTATGCACCAGGAACTTTTCGCCGGCCTGTATGCGATTGGTATCCCGGTTAAGGTGACTCACCTGGAAAAGCGCCTCTCCTTCCAGCCATACTTCGCGCTCCTTGCCTTTTTTCCAGTTTTTGCGGTAGGTGATTTTGGAGTTGGCGTTGAGGTCCACCCTGGACCCGTCCGGCAGGGTGATCTGCCGGATTTCACCAAAGCCGGTGCTGGCAACCAGCTGCTCATTGTTGTTATTAAGTACGAGGTAAGCGCCGGCTGCCAGTATGATAGCGGCTACCGCGGCGGCTATACGGAGCAGGGCACGGCGGCGGATGCTGTGTACCCGGGTGGTTTCCGCTGGTTGCGGGCGACTAGCCTGTATGGCCTGAAAGTGCCGCTCCCAGGAGGCTTCCACTTCCTCGTTGGATGGCGTATGGGTAGTAAACGTGATATTTCTTAAATAGGTACGGGCATTTTCTATGGTTTCCCTTTGCTGCGGCACTGCGTTGATCACCTCCTGCCAGAACTGTTCACTATCTGCCGACGGTTGATATACCCACTCCTGGAAATAGGGATCCGTAAGGAAATCGTTTTCCTTATAATGAACATATTTCTGTGCGATGGATTCTTTTTTCATGCTATTTAATATAGTACCCGGTGCTGCTGATTTTACCCCAAACTATTTTATAAATTTTCTTCAAATAGTAGAAACAGCAAATATTAGCATAAAAACAAAAAGAACATAACCTTTTCTTTGAGCGCTAACAGGCTCCTTGCCATTATCTTATATGTAGCTTTTACCGAGATATTGAGAATCGATGCCACCTCTTTGTAGGAGAGATTTTCATAAAACCTGAGGAAGATCGCCTCCAATTGCCGGCCCGTCAACGTTTTTATTGCCTTTTGTAATTTAACTTGCATCTCCTCATTGAGTTCATGGCTAACGATGACATGCTCGATGGAGAATTCGTGTTCTTCTTCAGCAGATTGATTGAATACCATTTTATCATGCTGCCTGATCTTTTTTATGAGAACATACCGGAACGATGAATAGAGATAAAAGTTAGGCGACTCAACATGCGATAGCTTCTCCCGCCTGTTCCACAAGTCAAGGAATACCTCCTGGATGCTGTCTTCTATAAGATGGGTATTGCTGGTAAACTTCCTTCCGTAGTTGTAGAAACGCTTGTAATATTCCTTGTACAATCCGGAATAGGCTTCGATATCGCCATTCATGATATGTTGAAAAACCGGATTGTCCATTGTCAAGGTCAGAGATTGGAATGTTGTGGAACGCAAAATTATTGAAAAAGGAAACGATTATACCAGCACCGGCCCCTTTGGAACCGGCTTATTATGTTAAGTTATTGTTATTGGCAGCTGGCCGGGAGTTGGCAGCTGCCGGGTTTATGAGAATAGTAAAAATTAATACAATTATTAATATCATGATTGTCAGCTTTTTAGAAGGTATGTAGCCGCAGGTATTCTTCAATGCCCGTCTGCCGGAAAAAAAATTAATCCCTGGGTGGGGTAATTTTTTCAGTTCCCGGCACTAACACCTTAAAAGGAACAAATTCCACTTTATCTAACGAAAAAAAATTCGCCAACTATGACGCTGCGCTATTTTAAGCGGTTGCTGGTCGTACTATTGCTGGCTGCAACCGGCCAGGTGTATGCACAGAAAGCTGTCCCTGTAATTGAAGCCTTGAAAGCCATTACCCGCGAGTACAAAGCCGATTTTGTGTACGATCCGCAGGTAGTGAAGCAAAAGACAACCACCTACAATGTTTCCAATTTTAAAGGAAAATCGCTCGAAGATGTACTGAAAGGGGTATTGTACCCGAACGACCTCGTATTCCTCTACGTAAAGCCTAACTACTACACCATCGTAGAAAAGGACCGGGTAGGCGAATACCAGGCCCCGTCTAAAAAATTAAATGACGACAACCTGCAGGCCACTACACAGGCCAATCAAAAGCTGAAAGTAACGGGAATCGTTACCGATGCCAACGCGCGCCTCTTTAGCGTGATGGTGCTGGAAAAAGGTACCAGCAACGGTACGATGACAAAAGAAGACGGGAGCTACGCCATCACGGTTTCAGGGCCCAATGCCGTGCTGGCCTATACGATTATGGGCTACACCACCAGGGAAGAAGTAGTGGGCGGCCGCACCTCCATCGATGTGCAGCTGGAAGAATCCACCAAACAACTGGGTGAAGTGGTAGTAACCGCCCTCGGCGTAAAGCGCGAGGAAAAAGCCCTGGGTTATGCCGTACAATCCGTGAAAGGCGCTAACATGCAAACGGTAAAGGGCGTGGACCTGGGTACCTCCCTCACCGGCCAGGTGTCCGGCCTGACGGTGAAGAACTCCACAGAATTCAACGGTACGCCCAAACTGGAAATGCGTGGGGAAACCCCGCTGCTGGTGATCGATGGAGTGCCTTATGGTAACATGACACTCCGTGATATCCCCACCGATGATATCGAAAGCATCAACATGCTGAAAGGCCCTACCGCTGCAGCTTTATATGGCGCGCGCGGCGCTGCCGGCGCGGTGATGATCACCACCAAACGCGGTAAGGAAGATCGCATCAGCGTGGATGTGAACAGTAATACCATGTTCAACCTCGGCTACCTGGCTATTCCTGAAGTGCAGACTTCCTACGGCCACGGGCTGGATGGTAAAATCGCAACCGACTACGTTTGGGGCCCTAAGCTGGACATTGGCCAAACTGCCGTACAGTGGAACCCCATCACCAAACAGAACGAAGAAATGCCACTGGTATCCAGCGGTAAAAACAACCTGCGCAACTTCATGCAGGCCGGGCTGATTACCAACAACAGCGTAAGCGTTACCAAAGGTGGACAGAACGGCTTCTTCAGAGCCGGCGTGAACCACATCTATAATAAGGGCCAGTTCCCTAACCAGAAACTGAATATCCTCAACTATACCATGAGCGGCGAACTGAAAGCGGGCGATAAATTCTCGCTGGAAAGCCACATGGGATACACCCGTACCACCGCGCCGCAGCTCTGGGGCAGCGCGTATAACCAACAGGGTTATATCTACCAGATCCTGATGTGGACAGGCCCGGATTATGACATCCGCCAGTATAAAGACTACTGGGTAAAACCGAATGTGCAACAGAACTGGCTGTACAACGCCTGGTACGATAACCCTTACCTCATCGCTTACGAAAAGCTGAGAAGTACGGAACAGAATAAACTCAATGCCAGCCTGAGCATGAACTACAGCTTCACCAAGGACCTGAAGCTGATGTTCAGAAATGGATACGACTATTATAAGAACGAAGATATCGTGCAGAACCCTGCCGGCATTTACTCCACCAGGGGTATTACCATCGGCAACAGCTTTCCGTTTGACTTCAGCAACAAAGGATTGTACGGGCAGAACCAGAGCTGGGGTAACAGTATCAACAGCGACCTGATTCTCACTTACAACAAGCAGGCAGGTAAATGGAATATCGACGCGTTGGGCGGCGCCAGTATCTTCTACTACAAACAACGGGAGCAGGGCGCAAAAACCAGGAACGGTTTAGCGGTGCCCGGCTGGTATTCCCTCGCCAACGCAGTGCCCTCCACCGTTGCAGGGCTGGATGGTATTGTTACCAACTACAACACGCAGGCGAAGCAAACCAACTCTGTGTATGCCAAAGCGACCCTCTCCTGGAACAGCGCTGTATTCCTCGATGTTACCGGCCGTAACGACTGGAGCTCTACCCAGGATGCAGATGCAAGATCTTACATCTATCCTTCTGTAGCTACCAGCGTGCTAATGTCCGAGTTCATTAAAATGCCGGAGTGGATTAACATGTGGAAAGTGAGAGGCTCCTGGACCATGACCAAAACTCCGCTGGATATCTATGCCAACAACCTCGCCTATACGATCAACAACAGCTGGGGTACTATGAGCGCCACCACGCCGGATAACCTGGCCGGTACCAACCTGCTGCCAAGTACTACCCGTACCTGGGAGTTTGGTACCGCAGCCTACCTGTTCAACAAGCGCCTGCATGTGGACCTGGCTTACTTCACCAAACTGTACTACAACAACCAGATCAAACAAACCCTGGCGCCATCTTCCGGTTACGCCACCACCCTGATCAATACGGATGAAACCTATGCCCGCCGCGGCTGGGAGGTAACCCTGGATGGTACCGTGATGCAACGCAGCAAATTCCAGTGGAATGCAATGCTGAACTTCTCTACCCAGCACAGGTATTATGTGGATATCGATCCGGTATATTCTGCCAAAAACCTCTGGACCAAAGCAGGCGGCCGTATGGACGTATATGCCAACACCCAGCAGGCGCTGAGGGACCCGCAGGGCAACGTGATCCATCAGAACGGTTTGCCTTTGCTCAGCACTTACACCCAGCAGTTTGGTTATACCGATCCTGATTTCGTATTTGGCTTTATCAACAACTTCAGCTACGGCAACTGGAACCTGGGCATCAGTATCGACGGCCGTATCGGCGGTGTGATGTACGATTACATCTATGCCAAAATGTTTGATACCGGCTCCAACCCTGAAACCGATAACCAATGGCGTTATGACGAGGTAGTGAAAGGTTTGAAGAACTACGTAGGTAACGGGGTGAAAGTGGTAAGCGGTGAAGTGAGCTTCGACAATTACGGCCGTATCGTTAAGGATACCCGCACCTATGCGCCAAACGACGTGCCGGTAAGCTACCAGGCTTATATGCGTAAATGGGGTAACTCCTATGAAAACGGCGTGATGAGCAAAAGCTTTGTAAAAGTCCGCGAAGTATCTATAGGATATAAATTCCCGCAGGCATGGTTTGGTAAATCTGGCATCAAGAACGCATCCGTGGCTGTAACCGGTCAGAACCTCTTCCTCTTTACCAAATTCAAATACTCCGATCCGGACGTGGATGCTGAAGATATGAACGCGCCTGCGCAACGTATGGTGGGTGTGAACGTTAAGGTTGGATTCTAAAAAATAATAACATCATGACTAAGCATATTTCTAAAATATCGGTTATCGCTACGCTTGTGGCTGGCTTCAGCCTCAGCAGCTGCACCAAAAAATTCGATGCTATCAACACCAACCCTGACAAGCCTACGCAGGCTTCTTCAGAATGGCTGGCTACCAACATCCTTACGTCCGTCACCTCTAAGGATATCTCCCAGGGAACGGGCTTCCGCCAACCTTTTACCCTCGGTAAATACATCGGCTGGACGGAGCTGGTGAGCGATTACCAGTATAATAAACTGACCCGGGTCGACTTTGCGCGCCTCCTCGTCCTGCGGGACGTAGAGCCAATGATTAAAAATGCTGCCACGCCGGAGCAGAAGATTACTTTCGAAGGCTTCGGGCATTTCATCCGCGCCTGGCAGTTTTTCCAAACTACCATGCAGGTGGGCGATATCCCTTATGCAAATGCTATACAGGGCGCCAGTGGCGTAATTAAAGCGAAATACGATACGCAGAAAGACGTATTCCTGGGCATCCTGAAAGAGCTGGACCAGGCAGATTCCCTGCTGGCGAAAGGTACCAACTTTACCGGCGACTTCATTTACCAGGGTAATGTGGATAAGTGGAGAAGGCTGGCCAACAGCTTCCAGCTCTATGTGCTGATAAACCTGTACAAGAAAACCGGCGACGCTGACCTGGATGTGATCAACCGTTTTAAAACGGTGGCCGCCCGCCCGCTGATGCGCGATTTCAATGATAACTTCGCCGTTACCTACACGGCTTCCGCCGGGTACTGCTATCCGTGGAGCAACACGCCGGCGCAAACCAACTCTTTCCTTGACTACCCGGTACTATCCAACTACCTGCTGGATCCGATGAAAGCCACCGGGGATAAACGCCTGTTCTACATGGCGGAGCCTTCCCCTGCGCAAATCAAAGCAGGTAAGGCCGCCAGCGATTACACCGCCTACCTGGGCATCGATCCGGCGGATGAAATGGCTTCTATCGTTTCCCGCAAAAGCGCAGGTAATTATTGCCCGGTGAACAAGCGGTACGAGCAAATGTATAATGCGGAACCGGTAGGACTGCTGAACTACTGGGATGTACAGTTCATCCTCGCGGAGGCCACAGTGCGTGGCTGGATTTCCGGCACGGATGCGCAAACCTACTATGCCAACGGGATTAAGAGCCACATGAATTTCTTCCTGAAATATGTACCGGCTTCGTATGCGCACGGTATGGTGATGGATGATGCGTATATCAATGCATTCCCTGCTACCGTAGCGTTAACTGGTTCCACCGAAAACCAGATCAAACAGATCATTACACAGAAATACATTGCAGGTTTCTTCCAGAACTCCGACTTCACTGCATGGTACGAAAACAGGCGTACAGGCTACCCGGTATTTACTTTAAATACCAGCACCAACCTGAATACGCCGCCTGCTGCTATGCCGCTGAGATGGATGTATCCGCAGAAAGAACTGGATTACAATTCAGAGAATGTTACAAACGCGCTGAACACACAGTTTGGCGGTAACGACGATCCTAATAATGTAATGTGGTTACTGAAATAGGCTTTAACACTGTGCAGATAAAACAAAGGGTGTTCCGTTACGGAACACCCTTTTTGTATGAGAGGGATTTTGTGTTTACTTACTTCTTCACTTCTACCCATTTACCCGGGGTAAAGGCGCTGATGGTATTGTCGTACATGGCCTCGCAGCTGGTAGCCGGCAGATAGAACCTGCCGAGATAGGCCGCGTTGAGCAATACGTTGTAGGTGCGGGACCGGTTTTCTTCCACATTGAAGTAGGTGTACACCCTGTCGTCCCGTATATCCATATACGTAGCCGGGGAAGATTGGTTCGCACTGTCGTTACCCATCAACCGGGTATTGAGGATTTCCCAGCCGGATGGGAATATCTGCGACAGCGCCATCTGTTCGTAGTATCCGCGCTTGCCCGGGTTTCGTATAGTCACGGAGGCTACGAAGTCCTCGCCCTGGCGCAGGCTCGTTGGGTCGAGCGGCTGCCCGCCACGGGTCAGGTAGCGCACCTGCATATCCAGGATGTCAGGATTGTTGCTGGCGGCAGGCTCAGTGCCGGATTCCGGCTGGCCGCGGGATATCACTCTTACATACAGCGTATTGCTGCCGCTGTTGTTGATGGTGATCGTGCCGGCGGTATTGGCGTTCAGCGGAATCTGCGATACCACGGATTTGCTGTTGACGGTAGCTTTCGCGCCGTTGACGGCATAACTGAAATTCATTTTGCTGCCGCCTTTATTAGTGCCGGTGAACCTGGCAATCGCAATCAGGGAGTAAGCCGTTGTTTGCGTACTGTACCAGGCATCGTTCTGGGAGAGCTTAATGGCTATTTCCCTGGTGAGGGCATTGGCTTTGGCCGTTTGCCCCAGAATGGCCTCTGTTTCCAGGATCATGGCTTTATCGCGCAGGTCGGAGCCGAAGGTACCGCCCAGCTGGTTATAGGCTTTCACATCAGTGGTGAGGCCAGCCACCAGGCTGTTGGCTACTTCCGGTTGCCCGGCGAGTTTATAGGCTGCCGCCAGCCGCCATTTGGCCGGTGCGGATATATAGCGGAACTCTTTGAGCCTGTTCATCGCGCCCAGCTCCGGCACTTTGGCCAGCGCCAGCAGGTACAGGC
Source organism: Chitinophaga sp. CB10 (assembly GCA_001870995.2). Taxonomy (GTDB): domain Bacteria; phylum Bacteroidota; class Bacteroidia; order Chitinophagales; family Chitinophagaceae; genus Chitinophaga. The sequence continues at coordinate 68,883 of MLAV02000016.1, read as the reverse complement.
GGTAAGCCTGCGTCAGGTCGCCGCCGTAGAAGTTGGTGGTATTCGGCGCCCAGGTATTGGCCTTATTACGCTGGTATTTCTTCCATTGATCCAGCAGGCCGGCAGGAAGGGTATAACCTCTTGCCTGCGCTTCCACGAGGAAGTGGCCACCGTAGTTGGTGCCCCATTCGTCCGCAGTAGCGCCGCCAGGCCAGTAGGCAAATCCGCCGTCGGAGGTTTGGAAGCCGCGCAGCCTGTTGATACCGGCTTTTACGTTGCGGTCAATCTCCGCTATCTGGGATTCCTTCAGGTCCATCAGCTGGTTCAACACCAGTTGCGGGAACACGCCGGAGGTAGTTTGTTCTATACATCCATGCGGATAACTAATGAGGAATTGCAGGCGCTTGCCCAGGTTCAGCGATGGAATGGCAGATACTTCCAATACAGCGGTATTGGTGCCCGCCATGCCCACCGGCGTATAGTTGGCAGTCCATCCTTTGCTGCCTTCCAGCGTATATTCTTCTACGTTAGTAATAAACGGATTCGGGTTTCTTACCTGCAATTCTATATTGTCTTCCGCCTGTTCGCGGCCGCTGGCGGCCAGCACTTTGATTTTCGCCACGCCTGCCTGCGGTCTTACCTTCACATCAAAATACACAATCTGCTCGCCCGGCATCGGGAAGCTAACTGTTTTCGTACGCTCGCCTACCACTTCCAGCAACGGATTGGTGCTGAGTGTAACGGTAGCTGTTTTCACCGTTGGCTCAAGACCAAAGACGGTTACCGGCAGCTGCATGGTTTCGGATGGGCCGAGTACGCGGGGCGCAGAAGTCAGTACCATCAGCGGTTTCTTCACGGCCACGGTTTTTTCCGCCTGGCCGTATGCGCCGTCCTGGCCGGCTACCACCATCGCTTTCACGGAGCCGATGTATGGCGGTAATTTGAATTTGTGGGTTTGCTTCTGGCCTGATTTCAGGTAGAATGGTCCCATGTATTTTACCACCGGCTTAAAGCGGTTTGCTTTTGCAGCGCCGGCATTGCGGTTCAAACCTTCGTCCCCGCCGATGCTGAGGATGCGGTCCATATCCACGCCCCAGGCGCCTATTACGTAATCAAACAGGTCCCAGGTACGTACGCCCAGCGCTTCACGCGCATAGAAGGCGCTGTGCGGGTCCGGGGTTTTGAACCGGGTAAGGTCCAGCAGGCCTTCGTCCACAATAGCAATGGTGTACGTCATGGCTTTGCCGCTTGCCTCGCTCACGGTGATGTTGGCTTCGGATTCCGGCTTCAGCTTTTCCGGCATCGCGATGACCGGTTTCAGGATCGTCTGCGGATCTTCCACCAGGATCGGGATAGTACCGTACATGCGGATGGGAAGGTCGTTAAGGGTCTGCGCATGCGGTTGCAGCAAACTAACGTTTACGTATATATTAGGCGCCATGTTTTTGGCGGCCTTGAATTTATAGATAGTCTGTCCTTTCTTGGTATTGATCCATTCCGTTTGCAGCACCCTGCTGCCGCTTTCAATGCTGATCAAGCCCCTGCCGCCTTCGCTGCTGGGGATGGTAAGGGTAATGTCCTCCCCGGTTTTGTAACTGGTTTTATCGGAGGTAAACACCAGCATGGAGGCCTCTGCAGGGTTTTCCTTCTGCATGCGCTCTGCCCATCCCGGGTAATCGATATAAACGGATTTACCGGCGGTATGGCCGCTCTCCAGGTCTTTCACGCGGATGAGGAAACGGCCCCATTCCGGTTCGTTCACCCTTAGGTTCCACTGGCCTTTACCATTGCGGAGGGTGACAACGGTTTTTTCCAGCAGCTGGTTATAGCTGTCCTGCGTAAAGTTGGAGTAGTCGTCGGCATCGCCGCCATCCCACCACCATCTCCAGCGCACTTTATACAGTTCTACCTGTACCTCCCTGGAGCCGGAGAGCAGGCGGCCCTGGTCGTCCACGCTTACCAGGTCTACCGGGTGGGCCCTGTCCGTGAGCAGCATGCCCGTGGTACGGTCGCCCTGCGGCACGCGCAATCCTACATAGGAAGTGTACGGGTTATACGGCAGGGAGAAGTTATCGATACTGAAATCGCCTCCCGGCTCAAATACCTTTACTTCAAAGTTCGCTTTCAGCTGTCCCGGCGCCGGCTTGCCCAGCGGGATGTTGGCGGTTACCGGCGCGCTGCCGTTATCGCCCAGGCTGCCTTCAAAAATGGTTTTATTTTCTGCCTCAAAGCGGGTGACAGGATCATCGAAACTATAGTCCTGGAAGCCTTTAAAGGCGGTTTTTTGCTGGGTGAGATTTACGTCTACCTTGGCCTTCAGGTGTTGCGCGGTAGCGCCAAACAGCCACATGGCCGTCAGCGTGCCCTGGGTGCCGGATTTGGACAGGGAGTTGCCCGGGAAGTCCATTTTAATTTTCAGGCGGTTGGGCTTCACCGTTTCAATGCGCACATTCTTCGTAAAGGTGGCGCCGCCCACTTTTACTTTGGCGAGCCAGCTGCCGGTAATGTCTTCCGGCTCGGTAGCGGTAGCGAAGTTATAGAAGCCATTCAGGCTGTTGTTGGCGTTGATGCGTTTATACAGCTGCCCTTTCGGATTATAGAGTTCCAGGGTCACCGGCATATCAGCCGGCAGCTTCTTATCCTTGTCTTCCAGGATGAAGGTGAGGTAGATGGAGTCGCCGGGGCGCCATACGCCACGCTCTCCGTACAGGAAGCCTTTAATGCCCTGCTGTACTTCCTCGCCTTTCACATCGAAGCGACTGAGCGGCAGGGAGCTGCCATCGTCCAGCTTCAGGTAGCCGCGTTCGGAACCTTTTTTGGCAATGAGCAGGTATGGTTTGCGTTTGAGGTCAAAAGTGGCCATGCCATCCCCATCGCTTTTGGTTTTGAAGATTACCTGGTTCTGGAAGTCGAGCAGTTCCAGTTCTACAGCCATGAGGGGCTTGGTATCCCGGATGTCCGTCACGGCTACAACCATGCTGTTGTCGTTACCGCGTTTGGCCGTCAGCCCGATGTTGGACGACATCACGTTGCGGGAAGCCCACCTGTCTTTATTGTAATAGGAATTGGAACAAGGGTTATCCCGCTCGTCCCAGCGGAAGCCCATTGGATAATAGGAATCATAATTGCCCCAGAACTCATCATCTTCATCCACACCGGCATTGTCGGAGTAGTAGTTGTAATCGCCTTCATACTCGTCGCCTTCTTCAGCTGTGCCGGAGGAGGCGGTATTGCCGGCAGCGCAGGCCGTGAGCGCGTAATCCTTACGGAAGCCGATGGTAATACGGTAAATAGCGCCCGGCTCTGTTTTAATCAGCTGATCAAGGTCCAGGAAGAAACGGTTTTTCTTGTGGAGGTTCAGGGACTTATCGTTATCCAGGCGGATGGTTTTTTGCACTACCGGCTTACCTACCCTGCGCAGCTCCTGGGAGCCGTTCAGGTCATTCTGTTGCAGGTATTGCGGGATGTTGTTCTCATAGATTTTAATGATGCTTACATCTACCGCTTTCAGGTTCACCGCTTCAAAAGGCATCACCATTTTGTTGCTTTCCGGCAGTATCACGCCTTTCCCGGGAATGGTGACAGATGGCAGGGTGTTCTCGAAGTTCACGTTGGCGCTGTAATTCTTTGCCAGTCGTTTATCCGTGATGTTGAGGATACCTTCGTTGATCACCACGCTGTAGTTACCTTCCAGCCGGTTCGGCGCATAGACTTTTACCTCGCTGCCGTCGATGCTGTACCGGAGGTCGCTCTGGCCGCTGATGCTGATCAGCCCTTCCAGCGACTGCGCCATGCTGACCGGGTCGGAGAACTGTACGAGCAGGTGCTGCTCCGGGTCGGACATGGCTTTGGTGTTTAACACCTTAAAATCTCCAACGGCGGGCACTTCTATGGTTTCCTTCCCTTCCTTGTCCACCTTCAGCGGCGCGCCGCTCCAGGTGAGCGTCAGGCTGGTGGCGCTGTTGTTGCGCTGGATATTGTTGATGGTGTATTTAGACGTATGTTCCGCAGCGTTATGCTCCCACGTGACAGGCAGTTTTTTGCCCTGGTAGGTGGCAGTGAGGATCTTCTCGATAGCCTGGGGTTGCTCCGCATCCGCGGTAAACAGGCTGCCCGAAAAGGACATCCTGTCCAGCGAGGAGTTGTCCGCCGCGCGGAGGCCGTTCATTTCAACTGTAAAAGAAGGCTGGATTACTTTAAAACTGAATTCAAACGTTTTAAGGTCCGCCGGTACGTCCATCACTTTGCTCAGCAGGAACTTCGCGTTGTACTGCTTGCCCGGTTCCAGGTTTTCATCCGGCCTGAACTCGATGGTGGTAGCGTCGATCCAGTAGGTTTTTCCCTTGATGGATGGCGAAAATTCGAATACCTGCTTATCTACAGGTTCGTTTTGCGTGTGGGTAACATTGGCTTGTCCGGCCAGGTGAACGCGGATAGCGCTTTGTTTTGAAATAATCCCCGCCGTATAGGCTTCGATGTATTTCGCAAAGGCGACACTGGGTTCTTTCTTAGTAGTTCTACATGCACTATACAGGCATACAAATGCTACACAAAATAGGGATGCTAAAACAGCATGACGTATTTTTGGGTACATCAGTAAAGGATTATGGTGATTAACTGGTGCGAATATACAGATTATATCATGTGCCCCCTTTCCAGCCGCAGGAATTTATTCACGCAGGAAGGCAGTTCCTCTTCATAATGCGTCACATAGATCAGCGTAACGGGCATATGTTCGCACAGCTCTTCTATCACTTTCTTGAAATGGTTTTTCTGTTGCAGGTCCAGCCCCTGGCAGGGTTCATCGAAGATCAGCAACGGCGGATTCTTTACCAGCGCCCGCGCCAGCAATACCAGTCGCTGGTTGCTTTCCGGTATTTGTTTGAAAGGTTGGGAAGCCGTATGGCCCACGCCCAGTATATCCAGCCAGCTGGCGGCAATGGCTTTCTGCTCCTCCGTGGCTGGCCTGGTGCTGCCTATAATATCGGAAAACCCGGAGCATACTACCTGCAGGCTGTTATCCCTGGCGGTAAAGTACTGATGCAGTTCCGGGGAAACAAAGCCTATTTTTTTCTTGATATCCCAGATGCTTTCCCCGCTGCCGCGTTTACGGTCAAACAGCCATAGCTTATTGGCATACGCCTGCGGGTTATCCCCGTTCACAAGGCTGAGCAGGGTGGATTTACCGGCGCCGTTATGCCCCAGCAAAGCCCATTTGTCATTGGGTTTCACGGTCCAGTTAATATCTTCCAGGATGGTGTTTTCCCCGTACTTCACTTTCACCTGCTCCATGCGGATGATATCTTCGAACTGCTGCGGAACAATATGTTTGGTAAGGGATGCTATCTTTTCCGCTTCAATCACCGGCAGGTCTGCAGCCGATTCATCAGGCAGCGGGAGCTGCAGGAATTCATCGCGTGTGTACTTGCCCGTTATAGTCCCGTTTTCCAGCGTCATTACATGTGTAATATGCGCAGGTATCTCGCGTGGAGAGGTCGTGAGTATCACGGTGGTGCCGCCCTTGATAATTTCGTTTACCATTTGGGTAAAGTCCTTGCGGGTTTGTACATCCAGGCCGATGTATGGGTTATCCAGCATAAGCAGCTTCGGGCTTTTCAGCAACCCGTGGGCAATCATCACCCGGCGGGTTTCCCCGTTGGAGAGCTTGATCAGCCGCTTCGCCAGCAGGGGTTGCAGTTTCAGTGGCGCCAGCAGCGCGGGGATGTCGGTTATGCCCAGGTGCTCGGCCACGGTAGGACTGTTATCAGCATCCATACTGTTGAACCGTTGTTGGTAATAAAAGTCAGTAGTGGTGTTCGACAGGTTTTTGAAGGTATGATGATGCCCCACGAAGGCTATCAGGTTGCGGTAATTGAAATAAGGATCGGTGATGGTATGCGTTTGCCTGTACTGCTCATAAAAGTAATACCGGATACCGCCGTTGATGACGTTAAACTTACCTAGTATGGTATTGAGCAACGCCGTTTTGCCGGAGCCGCTTGGCCCCGTAATGGCCCATTGTTCGTTTTCCTTAATGTCCCAGGAGAGATTGGAAAAGATGGTTTTATCAAGATATCTGACGGTAATGTGTTCCAGCGAGAGGAACATGGCTGCATTGGTTCCCATGTTAATCTGTTATTTAGTGATGCATACAGGGGTAAAAATAACAGGATTATTGAAAGGTTCACGTATTTTTATGTGAATAAAACAACGGTTATGCGCTGGGAGATAAAATCATTTGACGAGCTGACTACATCAGCGCTGTACGCGATAATTCAGCTTCGCGTGGAAGTATTTGTAGTTGAACAGAATTGCCCTTACCAGGACCTCGATTATGCGGACCAGAAAGCCCTGCACCTGATGGGATACGACGAAGAAAACAGGTTGGCTGCCTACACCCGTTTATTTGATAAAGGCATCAAGTACGCAGAAGCGAGCATTGGCAGGGTCGTTACTGCTCCATTTGCGCGGGGGAAAGGCGCAGGCCGGGAGTTGATGGAAGCCTCCATCCAGCAGATCTACCGGCAGTTTGGCAGGCAACCCATCCGCATCAGCGCGCAGCAATATCTTGAAAAGTTTTACAGCTCCCTGGGTTTTGAAACCGTGAGCGATATGTACCTGGAAGATAATATCCCGCATGTGGAAATGCTGAAGGCGTAAGGTATGCAGGCGATAAAGGATATAAAAAAATAAAGGAGCCATTGGCTCCTTTGTTGTAATAATTTATCCCGTGAATGGCTTTTTCAGCAATTTAAGAGGTCCGGAGTTATTTCATTTACCTCGTCGACACCTCCTTCTTCACCTTCGGCGGCACATACCGCTCGCGCACCTTATAAAACGGCAACACATACGAAACCGTATATTGCATATCAAATACCGTACGCTTAGACCCGCTGCCAAATCCCGGGATAGTCAGCGGCTTGAAACCATCCTTCTCCACACTGTTCATCAGTATCCTGGTTCTCACATTCCAGCCCAGGAAGAAATTTTTTAAAACCTCCGTTTTCAAACCCAGCACCAGCTCTGCCCAATGCGCCGTGACGTTGGTTTTGGGATAGGAGCCGGAAAGCTGCCCGCCCCAGTACGGCGAGTGGATGGTATAAGTTGGCACCTCGTAGTTAAAATGTGAAATACCGTAACGGATACCTCCGTAAAACATGTTCTTTTCATTCACATACTGGCGTTTGAGGAAGTTGTAATCCACCCCTAGCGTGGCAAACATCCCGTTGCCTTTGTATGTGTAATTGGTATCGGAATGCGGCGTATTGGTATAACCCACTTCCACGGCAGCGTACGTACGTGCGTTGATGCGCGCATCGGCCACGATGGTGTACTCCTGGCGGTACGGATAGTAAATGTTATTCACAATCCTGCCCAGGTCCACCCCCAGGCGCAGCCCGCCGGGAATCAGCCAGGAGCTGTCCTTCGGAGGAGCGACGGTAATTTTTTTAACAGCGCTCTGACGCGTCGTGTCTTTCGCCGGTTTGGCGGCAGGGGCAACTGGCTTGTTCTGCGCAAACAGGGTTCCGCAGTAAAGGCAGCTACTCAGTATAAAAGAAAAGTTGAACGTGCGTATCATTGCTGTTTACTACTGACTTTTGAGTAATTATAACCGAGTCGATCAGGTGCCTGGTGGCGATGACGGTATCCAGCTGGAAAGTAGTGCCAAAACCGCATCCCGGCGATATAAACATCGGTGTTCGTTTATACCTGAACGTTAGTGTGTCCTTACCCACCAGGGAGTCGATCCGCAGCATAAAGCGACTGGAATCATGCATGGGGTCCAGGGTAAAATACACGTTGTTGGTACGCACATTTTTCAGGAGGGTATCCTTGTCCAGCGCCAGGGTAGTCACGGCGCGGAAGGTGGAGTCCCATACAAAGCCTGCGCTGTCCCGGCGGAACTCCACGTGCGCATCGGCGCGCAACGTCTGGTCGCAGACCTTGGTTTCATTTTCGCAGGCCGCCATCCCCACGAGGAAGAGGCCTGCGATTATCAGTTTATAAATCGTTTTCATGCTGAAATTTGCGATGGCAATATATTAAATTCCCAGCTCCTTTTTGAGAAAACGGGCAGTATGGCTGTCTTTACAGGTACTTACCTGCTCAGGAGTGCCGGTACAGAGTATATTACCGCCGCCGGCGCCGCCTTCCGGCCCCAGGTCCACGATATAATCCGCCATCTGTATCACATCCAGGTTATGTTCAATCACCAAAACGGTGTTGCCCCTGTCTACCAGCTTGTTCAGTACCTGCAGCAGCAGTTGAATATCCTGGAAGTGCAGGCCCGTGGTAGGTTCATCAAGAATGTAGATCGTCTTACCGGTATCTTTTTTGGACAGCTCGGTCGCCAGCTTCACGCGCTGCGCCTCGCCACCGGAAAGGGTTACGGCGGACTGCCCCAGGGTGATGTATCCCAAACCTACGTCCTGCAGGGTTTTAATCTTGCGGTATATCCATGGCACGGCCTGGAAAAATTCCACGGCCTCGTCTACCGTCATGTCCAGCACATCGGAGATGGATTTGCCTTTATAGCGGATTTCCAGCGTTTCCCGGTTGTAGCGGCGGCCATTGCATTTTTCACAAGGCACATATACATCCGGGAGGAAGTTCATTTCAATCACGCGCATACCACCGCCTTCACAAACGTCGCAGCGGCCGGTTTTTACGTTGAAGGAGAAACGGCCGGCGTTGTAGCCGCGGATCTTCGCTTCCGGCACCTGGGAAAACAGGGTGCGGATGTCCGTAAAGAAGCCGCAGTACGTAGCCGGGTTGCTGCGAGGAGTACGGCCGATCGGCGACTGGTCAATCTCAATTACTTTATCTATATGCTCCAATCCCTTGATGCTCTTGTATGGCATGGGTACCATCTTGGAATCGTACGCATGTTTGGAGAGGATCGGGTATAAGGTTTCGTTGATCAGCGTGGATTTGCCGCTGCCGGAAACGCCGGTAACGCAGATGAAAGTCCCCAGGGGGAATTTCACGCTCACATTCTTCAAATTGTTGCCGGTAGCGCCTTTCAGTTCCAGGAAGTTGCCGTTGCCTTTGCGGCGCTCCTTCGGGATTTCCGGCAGGGTGGTACCGTTCAGATAACCGGCAGTAGGCGTTTTCAGCTTCAGGATTTCCTTTGGCGTGCCGGCCGCGATGATCTGGCCGCCGTGTACGCCGGCGCCCGGGCCTATATCTACCAGGTGATCCGCATGGAGCATAATGTCCTTGTCGTGTTCCACGACGATCACGGTATTACCCATGTCTTTCAGGTTGCGCAGGGCGTCTATCAGCTGCATGTTATCCCGCTGGTGCAGGCCTATGCTCGGTTCGTCCAGGATGTAGGTGATCCCCATCAGCTGGGAGCCGATCTGCGTGGCCAGCCTGATACGCTGGGATTCGCCCCCGCTCAGCGTTCTCGTGCCGCGGTTAAGCGTGAGGTAGGTGAGCCCTACATTCAGCAGGAAGCCGAGCCGCTCGCGGATTTCCTTGAGGATATCCTTTGCGATTACGTTCTGTTTATTTTCCAGCCTGTCCTCAATATTGGCGAACCATTTATACAGCTGATCCAGGTCCATATTGCCCAGTTCCGCGATATTTTTTTCGTCCACCTTGAAGTAGAGGCTTTCCTTTTTCAGCCGGGTACCTTCGCACACAGGGCAGGTATCCAGCTGCATAAAGCTTTCCGCCCAGTTGCGCACATGGTCGGAGGAGGTATCGTTAAAAAAGCGGCGCACGGTGTTGATCACGCCTTCAAAATCAGCGGAGTACTTGGAGGTGTCGATGGTTTCGTCCACATCCACATCCGCTTCCAGCGTGCCGTTTTCGTCGCCGAAGAGCAGCATGTTCAACGCTTTCTGCGGGATCTCGGAGATCGGGGCGGAGAGCGAGAATTTATATTTTTTAGCGAGTTGCTGTACCTGTTTGAAGGTAAAGGTATCGCGGGCTTCGCCCAGTGGTTTGAGGCCGCCGTCGTTGATGGATACGCTGTAATCCGGGATTACCTCGTCCATATTGATCTGGTAGATGGTGCCGAGCCCTTTACAGCGCGGGCAGGCGCCGTAGGGCGAGTTGAAGGAGAAGGTGTTGGGCGATGGCTCTTCGTAGGACAGGCCGGTGTCTTCACACATCAGCTGCTTACTGAACTGGCTCACCTTTCCACTGTCATGGTCCTGGATGAACAGGAGGCCTTTGCCCATGGTGAGCGCTTTCTGCACGCTCTGGCTAATGCGGGTGCGGGCATCTTCCTGTACCTGTATGCGGTCGATCACGAGTTCGATTTCGTGGATCTTGTAGCGGTCTACCTGCATACGTTCTTTCAGGTCCATGATTTCCCCGTCTACCCTTACTTTGAGGTAGCCCTGTTTGCGGACCTGCTCAAAGAGTTCGCGGTAGTGCCCTTTACGGCCACGCACGAGCGGCGCGAGGATTACGAGTTTCTTTTTGTTGTAGTGCTTAAACAGGTGCGCGATGATCTCTTCTTCGGAGAAGCGGGTCATCCGTTTGTTGGTGTTGTAGGAATAAGCCACGCCTACACGCGCAAACAGCAGCCTGAGAAAGTCGTATATCTCGGTGATGGTACCCACGGTAGAACGCGGGTTTTTGTTGGTCGTCTTTTGTTCGATGGAGATCACGGGCGAGAGGCCGGTGATTTTATCCACATTGGGCCTTTCCATGTCGCCGATGAACTGGCGCGCGTAGGCGGAAAAGCTCTCCATGTAACGGCGCTGGCCTTCCGCATAGATCGTATCAAAAGCCAGTGATGATTTTCCACTGCCACTGATGCCGGTGATTACAACCAGTTTGTTTTTGGGCAACTGCAGGTCCAGATTTTTCAGATTATGCTCCCTTGCGCCGTACACGGCGATATGGTCATCTGAAGGGATCTGTGGAGCTAAAGCAGCAGATACATTCTCTTTTTTCTTTGCCATAATAAGTCAGGTGTTCACTAAAGTGCAGTCCGCTTAAGATTTAGAGTATAAGTAATTCACATCAGGTTAGCAGCATCTTAAGTAAGCGGGCAGTTGTGAACAGGAATTAAGGTATAAAGTTACCGGATTTTTGGCAAAGAAAAGAAGCCTGTCAGAATTGCTGACAGGCCTGCGTTTGGGTTCATAAATGACGGAAAGCGTACGGGTAGCGGTATCAGGGCACGGGAGTCCAGTTGAAGGTGTATTGAATAGCTCCCCACTTATAGGCCAGTAATTTTTTCCGGCTGTCGATCACATGGTCCGTCAGTATCAGGCTGTCGACCACGCTGCCGCCGCTGACGTACCTGAGGCTGCCCACCTTCGTTTTAAACCGGTACGGGAGCAGGCCGCTGAGGCGCATGATCCTGACCGGAAATTCATCCGGCTGGTCCAGTTCATCGTAGATGGCGTAGTGCGTGGAGTCGTTAATATTGGACCGGTCATAGTTCAGGGTCACCCAGCTTCCTGCCGGGGATTTCCAGGCTTTCAGGAACGGTTCATAGTCCGGCGCGTTCCAGTAAATGACGGGCGTATCTACTACGCCGTTCATGGTACGGGTGATGTGGCTGATAAGGCGGGACGGCTCGTAATAGGTAATATGGCCCTGCTGCGCCACCGGCTGCCCGTTGCCGAAAATATTGCAGGCGTAATCCGTGGCCCTGCCAAGGCTGTCGACCCGCACCTGCAGGGTAGTATCGCCGGCGCCCTGGATAAAGTACCTTTTATCCCCGTCGTATTTTACGGTAAAGAACCAGAAATGCCAGTTATCGTTATAGCCGGAGTTCATGGTGAGGTGGGAGAGCCTGCCGCTGGTACTGTCGTAGGTGTACAGGGCCATCGGTCTTAGTACGCCGTTAATACTGTACCAGCATGCGGTAATTCTCCAGGTGGTATCAGGGGTGTTGGGGGGGAGAGACATAGCCGTCGTGCCGGTAATGGCCTCGTGTTGGGTCAGTGGCTCTTTGGAGCATGCCGGGAGCAACAGGGCTGCCAGCATTGCCACGCCAAGATTTTTAACGCTTGTTGGGATCATATGTTTTTAATTTAAGAGCAATAAGTCCGCGGGGATCGGTTGATCCCGGGTTTTTACAGTTAGCAGGGGTACCCGGTATAGGTTTCCTGTAAAATTACGCGGCGGGGCGGTGGGAAAAAAAGTGGTTTTCCGGGTAGGCATATACGAAAAAAAGCTGGTCGTACGACCAGCTTTTCACTTATTTAATAGCGTTAAAACTTACGCTTTGTATTTTTTGAACACGCAGATAGCGTTGTGACCGCCGAAGCCGAAAGTATTGCTCATGGCGATGTTCACAGGGCGTTCCTGGGCTTTGCCGAGGGTCAGGTTCAGGTTTGTCGGGATACCTTCGCCCAGTTCCCTGGTATTGATGGTAGGCGGAACGATATCTTCCTGGGTGGCTTTGATGCAGGCGATCGCTTCGATAGCGCCGGCAGCGCCCAGGAGGTGGCCTGTCATAGATTTGGTAGCGGAGATGTTGAGTTTTTCAACATGCTCGCCAAACGCTGCGCTGATGGCTTTCAGCTCGCTGATGTCCCCAACAGGAGTGGAAGTGGTGTGGGAGTTGATATAATCCACATCGGCCACGGTTACGCCGGCATCTTCCAAAGCCTGCTCCATACCCAGTCTTGCGCCGAGGCCTTCAGGGTGGGTGGCGGTGAGGTGGTAAGCGTCGCAGGTCATAGCGCCGCCGATCATTTCGCCGTAGATGGTGGCGCCGCGGGCGATGGCATGCTCATACTCTTCGAGGATGATGGCGCCGGCGCCTTCTCCCATAACGAATCCATCGCGGTCGGCGTCAAACGGACGGGAAGCGGTGGAAGGATCGTCGTTCCGGGTGGACAGCGCTTTCAGCGCGTTAAAGCCGGCAATACCAGCGCGGGTTACAGGGGCTTCGGAGCCGCCGGCAACGATCACATTGGCTTTACCCAGGCGGATATAATTAAACGCATCCACCAGCGCGCTGCTGGATGAAGCGCAGGCAGAAACTGTACAGAAGTTGATACCCATGAAACCATATTTCATGGCAATCTGGCCGGCAGCGATGTCGGAAATCAGTTTCGGAATGAAGAACGGGTTGAATTTAGGCACAAAGTTTTGCTGTGCAAATTCCACGATCTGCTCTTCGAAGGTGAGCATACCGCCGTTTCCGGAAGCCCAGATCACCCCTACTTTAGTTTTATCAATGCCTTCGTTGGTGAGGCCTGCATCCAAAACAGCTTCGTGCGCAGCCGCCATAGCGTACTGGGTGAAGTTGTCCATTTTGCGGGCTTCCTTTTTATCCATGTATTTTTCTACATCGAAATTTTTAACCTCACAGGCAAATTTTGTTTTGAACTCTGTGGTGTCAAATTTGGTGATAGGGCCAGCGCCACTAACACCCGCCTTTAAGTTGCTCCAAAAAGTATTTACATCATTCCCGATAGGTGTTAATGCCCCCAAGCCGGTGATCACAACCCTTTTCAGTGTAACAGTACGCATATTTTTTACTTTATATAAAAAAAGTTAGAGCGCAAATTTAGTTACTTATTGTTATGAATAATCATAATCATTAAGATATTCTGTTATAATATCTGTTAAATAGTCTTAAAACGCAACAGGGGCAAAGGTTTTAAGCCCCTGCCCCTGGTATAAAAATTAAAAAATCAGACAAAAACGGTAAATAATCCTGCTAGGCGGCCGCCATTGCCGGCTGTGGAACCGTGAGGATCGGGCGGGTACGTGCCCGCAGGAAGGCGATGACTTCTTCCTCGGAGCGGAATTTGCCGCCGATGTCCACAAAGTGCCTGGCCAGCAGGTCGTACCGCTTGGTCATCAGCCACAGCCATACGTGCAGGAAGTGAATGCCGTCGTACACGATCGTGTCGTTTTCAATGTACAATCCCAAAGTTTTCTTAAAATAAACGGGATGCTCCGTCCAGTGCATGCTGGGCTTGTCGTGGTGACTGATATGATACCCGTCGTTCCAGCACTTATGGTTGTATTTAGTGTTGATGCAGGTGATGCTGTTCTTATAGGGATTGTCAGGATCGGCCGGACAGATGAATGCGTGCTGCGCCCAGTTGCCCACCATCATTATGATCCTGGAAATAATGAACGGCAGGATAAACACAACGAACGTTGCGGGGAAGTTGATAAAGGATAATCCCACACAGGCAAGGATAAACAGCAGCTCGCCCCTTACGGAGCGCATGAGCAGGTTTTTCCTTTTCTTCCGGAACAGGTAAGTGGCCAGGTGGTATATACCTGCGAAAAAGAAACTGCCGAGGTAATGGAGAAAGCCCCGGAAGGAGTCCCGTCGATAGGCCATGGTGGAGCTTTCATCCTCCGGCATATTGTTTTCCGGGTGGTGCATGCCGATGTGGTGGCTGTAATATGTTTCAGGCGTCTGGCCAAACAGCGGGCCAATCACCCAGGGGAGGTAGTGGTTGAGGAATTGGTATTTACGGTCAAAGAAAACGCGGTGGCTGGTGCAATGCAGCATGAGGCCGAACGGCCCTTTGAACGTCACGTTGTTGAGGAACTGGTAAGCAATCGCGGCAGTCCACCACATCCAGTTGTTCAATCCGGGGATGTACAACAGGATGGCCAGGGGCCACAGCGTGAAGGTGATTTTCAGCGTCAGGTACACAAAAGGCAAGTCCCTTTCATCGCGGATATAGCGCTTAAAAAAACGGTCGGCTGCCAATTCGGTTGCAGGCTTGATGTAAATCGGATCGTTGATTGTTGTGAGTTGCTTCATGATAACTGTGTAATGTTGGCTACAGTACAAATGGCCTTTGTGAAATATTGAGTAGCTATATTTGCTTAACGTGGAATCACATCCAATATTATCCGGCCAAAAAACTGTTTTCGTAATATAAGCAATTTAAGTTGGTCTGCCAGTATTTTTGTAATTTCCGCCCCCGGAAATCGGCAGAACGCTTTTAAAGAAATGTTAAAACGTGGAAGAGCGTGCTGGTAACTGTCCAAAAAATTCCCAAATGAAGAGACTCACACTCAAAGATGTAGCCAGGATGGCTGGCGTAGCTCCCAGTACCGTATCCTTTGTTTTAAACGGAAAGGCAAAACAGATGCGTATCCGCGACGAGGTAGCGCAAAAGATCATGAGTGTGGTGAATCAGTCCGGTTACGAGCCGCATCGTGTAGCCGTTAACTTACGTACGGGGCAATCCAAAACACTGGGCCTTATTGTGGAAAGTATTTCAGGCAGCTTCTTCGCCAGCCTGGCCCGCACCATCGAAACCGAGGCGGAGCGCCTGGGGTATAATGTGGTGTACTGCAGTACGGAAAACAATGCGGAGAAAGGCGGTGAGCTGATTCGTATGCTGGGCCGCCAGATGGTGGATGGTTACCTGATCACGCCCGCCCCCGGTATGGAAAACGAAATCAGGCGGCTGTTGCAGATGCATAAGCCCGTAGTGCTGATGGACAGCTACTTTCCGGGCATCAAAGCGCCGTATGTACTCATCGATAATTTTCACGGCGTGCAGCTGGGCATGGATCACCTCTTTGAAAGGGGCTACCGCAAAATAGGTTATGTAACGGTAGATGTGTCCCTGATACAGCTGGCCGAGCGCCAGCGCAGTTATACACAGGCCCTGAAGAAAAAGGATATCCCTTTCCGTAAGAAGCGGGTGCTGGAACTGAATTACCATGACAGCAGGGAACAAAACCTCGCTACGCTGGAAGCTTTCATACAGGAGAACCGCGATATGGATGCTATTTTCTTCGCTACGAACTATTTAGGCATCCTGGGGCTCGAGGCCATGGGCCGACTGAAAATCAGCATGCCTAAGCAAATGGCGGCCATCTGCTTTGATGATCATGATATTTTCCGCCTTTATCCGCCGGGTATTACGGTGATAGAGCAGCCGATCGAAGGCATTGCCGCGAAGGCAATCAGTTTGCTGATGAAGCAGCTGGATAAACAGTCCGGGCCTATTAAGGAGTCGCAGGTAGCGCTCCCGGGCCGGTTGATTGTGCGGAGTTCGACGTGAGGCGGGCGCCATTCGCGTTTTACAGGGTTCCCGCTCCGGACAGCACTCCCGATCCTACGGCATTTTCCGCGGTAGTATCGCCTGACGCCTTATTCATCGCGTTTTACAGGGTCCCCGCTCCGGACAGCACTCCCGATCCTACGGCATTTTCCGCGGTAGTATCGCCTGACGCCTTATTCATCGCGTTTTACAGGGGGGGCGCTCCGGACAGCACTCCTGATCCTACGGCATTTTCCGTGGTAGAAGCGCCTGACGCCTTAATCACCGCGTTTTACAGGGTCCCCGCTCCGGACAGCACTCCCGATCCAACGGCATTTTCCGCGGTAGTATCGCCTGACGCCTTATTCACCGCGTTTTACAGGGTCCCCACTCCGGGCAGCGCCCCCGTTCCCATGGCATTTTCCCCGGTAGTAGCGCCGCCCGCCCCCGGCCTTATTCACCGCGTTTTACAGGGTCCCCGCTCCGGACAGCGCCCCCGTTCCCACAGCATTCTCCCCGGAAGTGCCGCCGCCCGGACGATACCCCCCGGCCCGCCGTCCATAAATTTCTCCCCAATATTTCCCCTTGATCTAAAAAAAAATTATACATTTATCACGGGTATGGTATCAGAGATAGTAAAGATTCTTCAGAGAATCTTTTTTTAATTCACCTGTGCTAAATCGATTTTGTAAGTATTCCATTTATAAATACAAGTATGAAAAAAGTTGGATTGCTAGCTGTAGCTATTTTTTTAATGCACCACGCCAAGAGTCAGACGGTGGAAAAAGTGCAGGAACCGGTGGAATGGGTGAACACCCTCATGGGCACCGATTCCAAAGTAAGCCTGTCTAACGGTAACACCTATCCCGCCATCGCCCTGCCATGGGGTATGAATTTCTGGATGCCGCAAACCGGCGCCATGGGCGACGGATGGGCGTATCAATACAGCGCCGACAAGATCCGCGGCTTCAAACAAACCCACCAGCCTTCCCCCTGGATCAACGACTATGGCCAGTTTGCCATCATGCCGGTAACAGGCTCCATCAAGTTTGACCAGCGGAAACGCGCCAGCTGGTTCTCCCACAAATCGGAAATCACCAAACCATACTACTATAGCGTGTACCTCGCAGATGCCGACGTAACCACGGAAATCACGCCTACGGAAAGAGCCGCGCAACTGCGTTTTACCTACCCGGCCAGCGATAGCTCCTTCCTCGTGGTAGATGCGTTCGACAAAGGGTCCTACATTAAAATCATCCCGGAAGAAAAAAAGATCATCGGCTACACCACTAAAAACAGCGGCGGCGTACCGGCGAACTTCAAAAATTATTTCGTGATCTATTTCGATAAACCGTTTACCGTAGCCCATACCTGGCACGACAGCGTGCTGGTTGCCGGCAAGCTGGAAATGCAGTCCAACCACAGCGGCGCGGTAGTGGGCTTCAAAACCCAACGCGGGGAAAAAGTGACGATCAAAACCGCATCGTCCTTTATTTCCTACGACCAGGCGGAACTCAACCTGAAACGGGAAATTGGCAGCGATAACTTCGACGTTACCAAAAACAAAGCGAAAGATATCTGGAATAAAGAACTGGGCCGCCTCGCCGTACAGGGCGGCACACCGGAACAGGTGCGCACCTTCTACTCCTCCCTGTACCGCGTACTCCTCTTCCCGCGCAAGTTCTATGAACTCAATGCAAAAAATGAAGTGGTGCACTACAGTCCGTACAAAGGGGAAGTATTACCCGGCTATATGTTTACCGATAACGGCTTCTGGGACACGTTCCGCGCCGTACACCCGTTCTTCACCCTCATGTATCCGAGCCTGAGCAGCCACATCATGGAGGGCCTCGCCAACGCTTACAAGGAAAGCGGCTGGCTGCCTGAATGGGCGAGCCCCGGCCACCGCGACTGCATGATCGGCTCCAACTCCGCTTCACTCATCGCTGACGCCTATATCAAAGGTATCCGCGGTTATGATATCAATACCCTCTACGAAGCAGTGCTGAAAAATTCTGAAAACGAAGGCCCGCTCACCTCTGTAGGCCGTAAAGGCGTGAAATATTACAATACCCTGGGGTATGTGCCTTACGATGTAAATATCAATGAAAACACCGCCCGTACGCTGGAATACGCCTACGACGACTTCACCATCCTGCAGCTGGCAAAAGCCCTGAACCGGCCAAAAGAAGAGCTGGACCGCTTTGCAAAACGCAGCCAGAACTTCCGCAACGTGTTTGACCCGGAAACAAAGCTCATGCGCGGCAGAAACAAGGATGGCAAATTCCAGACGCCTTTCAACCCATTCAAATGGGGAGATGCCTTTACCGAAGGCAACTCCTGGCACTATACCTGGTCCGTTTTCCACGACGTGAATGCCCTGGCCACCTTAATGGGCGGAAAAGAGCAGTTTGTGGAAATGCTGGATTCCGTATTCAAAATGCCACCTGCGTTTGACGACAGCTATTACGGCGGCGTCATCCACGAGATCCGCGAAATGCAGATTATGAACATGGGCCAGTACGCGCACGGCAACCAACCCATCCAGCATATGATTTACCTGTACAACTACGCCGGCCAGCCATGGAAAACGCAATACTGGATCCGCCAGGTGATGGAGCGCTTGTACAAACCTACGCCGGATGGTTACTGCGGGGATGAGGATAACGGCCAAACCTCCGCCTGGTACGTGTTTTCCGCGATGGGCTTCTACCCGGTATGCCCTGGTACGCCGCAATATGTATTCGGCACGCCGTTATTTTCCAAACTCACCATGACGCTGGAAGACGGTAAGAAAATGGTGATTGAAGCGCCGGCTAACAGCGCCAAAAACCTCTATGTGCAAAGCGCGTCCCTTAACGGTAAAAACTATACGAAAAACTGGATCAGCCACCAGGACCTGCAAAATGGCGGTAAGCTGGTATTCAATATGGGCGCGGCTCCTAATAAAACAAAAGGAACCAGCCCGGCTGATTTCCCCTACTCTTACTCTACCGCGGTAAAGTAAAAGATGGATAAAAAAGAATTTCATTGTTCACTGTAAATACTTCATCCCGATTCTTCGGGATGTATTTTTTATAGCTCTTAAACATCAACCATGAAGCAATTTTTGACGCCCTTGCTACTCACTGCGGCAGTAGCTGCCAACGCGCAGGAAAACCTCCTGCAATATGTAAAGCCCATCACCGGTACCATGAAAATGGGGCATACCTATCCCGGCGCTACCGTGCCTTTCGGCGCGGTGCAGCTCAGCCCGGAAACGGATACCATACCTTACGAAATGGATGGGAAATACAATAAGGATGTGTATAAGTATTGCGCGGGTTACCAGTATGAGGATAAAACCATCGTAGGATTCAGCCATACCCATTTCAGCGGTACCGGCCATGCGGACCTCGGGGATTTCCTGATCATGCCTGCCACGGGCCCGCTGCAACTCAATCCCGGTACGGCGGACCACCCGGAAACCGGCTACCGCTCTACCTTTTCCCATGCCAGCGAAGTATCCGAAGCAGGTTACTATAAAGTGAAACTGGACGAGCCGGACGTACTGGCAGAACTCACCGCTACCAACCGGGTAGGGTTTCATCAATATACCTTCAATGGCAAGGAGCCAGCGCATATCATCCTGGATATGATGTCCAACATCTACAACTACGAAAACAAGAATGTGTGGACTTTCATCCGGGTGGAAAACGACAGCACCATCACCGGCTACCGGCAGACTAACGGTTGGGCACGTACGAGAACAGTGTATTTCGCCATGACCTTCTCCAAGCCGTTTAAAAGCTACGGTCATCAGAACTACGCCAACAACGTGTACCGCGGCTTCTGGCGCAAGTTTGATCAAACGCATAATTTCCCGGAAATGGCAGGGCGGCAGATCCGCGCCTGGTTTGACTTTAACACCACCCCCGGGGAGCAGATCAAAATCAAACTGGCCATTTCCCCGGTAAGCACTGCCGGCGCATTGAAAAATTTATATGCGGAAGCGCCGGGCTGGGACTTCAATAAAGTGAAGGCTGACGCGCAGGCGCTTTGGGCCAAAGAACTGAATAAAATCCGTATTGAATCGCCTTCCAGGGAAGAGAAGGAGAACTTCTACACCGCGATGTACCACGCTTTCATCAATCCGACTACCTATATGGATGTGGATGGCAACTACCGCGGACTGGATATGAATGTGCATAACGCCAACGGTTATACGAATTATACCACCTTCTCCCTCTGGGATACCTACCGCGCCCTGCATCCTTTCTTTAACCTGATACAGCCTGCCCGCAACGCGGACATGGTACGCTCTATGGTAGCGCATTACGAGCAAAGCGCGCAGCATATGCTGCCGGTATGGTCCCACTATGCCAACGAAAACTGGTGTATGATCGGCTATCACAGCGTATCTGTAATCGCCGATGCCATCATAAAAGGAAACGCGCCGTTTGATGCAGACAAGGCATTGGAAGCCTGCGTGACCACGGCCCGCCACCGCAGCTATGACGGCCTCGGGTACTATATTGATAATGGTTATATCCCGGAGGATAAACAAGGCGCCTCCGTATCTAAAGTGCTGGAATATGCTTATGACGACTGGTGCATTGCCCAGGTAGCCAAAAAGCTGAACCGCAAGGATATCTACGAGGAGTTCATCAAACGCTCCCTCCACTACAAAAATGTTTATGACGCCTCCACCGGCTTCATGCGCCCCCGCCTGAGCGACGGCTCCTTCAAAAAAGATTTTGACCCGCTGCAAACGCACGACCAGGGCTTTATTGAAGGCAATGCGTGGAACTACAGCCTGTACGTACCGCAATACCCCGCTGAAATGATTGAAATGATGGGTGGCAAGAAACAATTTGCGCAACACCTGGATTCGCTTTTCACCATGGAGCTGCCGGATAAATATTTTGCGGAAACGGAAGATATTACCCGCGACGGTATCATCGGGAATTATGTACATGGCAATGAACCTTCGCATCACGTGGCCTACCTCTACAACCATACCGGCCAGCCATGGAAAACGCAGGACAGGGTGCGTATGATCCTGAAGAAAATGTATCACCCCGGCCCGGATGGCCTCGGCGGCAATGATGACTGCGGCCAGATGAGCGCCTGGTATATCTTTTCCTCCCTGGGCTTTTACCCGCTGTGCCCCGGCTCCGACCAGTATGAACTGGGAAGTCCCGCGGTGAATAAGGCGACGCTGCAGCTGGAAAATGGGAAATCATTTACCGTGGATGTGCGGAATCAGTCAGACAAAAATGTGTATGTACAAAAGGTACTGCTGAATGGGAAGGAGTGGAAGAAGCTGACGATCAGCCATGCGGATATTATGCATGGAGGAGTGATTACGTTTGTGATGGGGAATAAACCGAAGGATTATACGAAGTAGATTGGTTTGTTTTTTTGGCACTAAACCCAACGACTATACGAAGTAATCTGCTGTTCTTTTTTATGGCGTAAACCTACTGCCTTAATAAGTGATAAAAAAAATCCCTGACGCTTGTAACGTCAGGGATTTTTTTTATGCCTTGAACAGGCTGTTATTTCAATAAAATCGACGTTATCCCCAACGGCGCCTGTTTGGCAGGATCTATCGGTTTAAACGCAAATTTCAGGGTATGTTTTTTACCATCGCTCACGCCCGGTAATTTAACAGAACCGGTTGCCGGCTGCCTTGGCTGTGCGCCAGGCCCTACCTGGAACGCGCCGATCTGGTTGCCATCCAGGTAAGCGGTTACGTTGAAGCCTGCTTCGGAAGCGGCATTGGTCATGTAGTTCATGTCTACCGCCGATACGCCTGTCAGGTCAAGATCGCCGTATTCCACCGTGCTGGAAGGCACGCCCGGGATGAGGAATTTCATGCCGTTGATTTCAAAGGCGGACACGCCATCGGCTTTGGTATAGGCCGATGCCGGGATGCGCGGACTGTACAGCGCTACGCTGGCAGTACCGGTCATTGGTTTGATGCCGGCAGCGCCTTTATCCGTATAGCTGGCGCTGATATAAAGCACGCCATCGTCTTTCAGCGGTCCTTTCCCGGCGGGGTTGATGCTGCCGGAAGCCGGCAGGGATGGCTCTTTGGTGGTAGCGCCGCCAACGGAGTAGATGTATTCTACCAGTTGTTTGGCCTCCGTGGTGGACAGGCCCGGATGCGCTGCCATAGCGGTCTCGCCCCAAACGCCGCCACCGCCGTTGATAATTTTCTGCGCCAGTTTTTCAGGAGCGGAAGGATCGGATTTGTATTTCTCCGCCACTTGTTTAAAGGATGGTCCGATGGACTTTTCATCCACTTTGTGGCAGGTTTTACAATCGGATACCTCCATGATGTTTTTACCGGCAATGGCGCCGGTGATCACCTGGTGGCCCTGTGGCATAGCGGCTTTATCACGGCCTTCCAGGTAGTCGGATTTAACATAGAGGTTGCTGTTGTCGATTTTGCCATCGGCAGAGGAACCATCTTCCTTATCGGAAACGTTCACCGTGTATTGCACGGGTTTGCCCGGGAAATAGAACATTTTATTGCCGGCGATATTAATGCTGACTACCGGCGCTTCGTTGCCGGCATATACGCTGATTTGCTGGCTGCGCGTGCTGGCGCCGTTGTTATCCTTTACTTCCACGCCCACATTGTATTCGCCTGCGGTGGTGTAGGTATAGGTAACGGTAGGCTCGGTGGTTTCTTTTTTATTACCGTTGCCGAATGTCCAGAGGTAAGTGAGTTGATCCCCATCCGGGTCCTTACTGCCGGCGGCTGATAATTTCACGGTAAACGGCAGGCCGCCGCTGAGCTTATCCACCTGCAGTTGCGCTACCGGCGCGCGGTTGCCGCCGTTGTAGTCGATACGGGTGAGGGCCGCATCCGGGTTTTTACTGAACCAGCCATTACCATATTCGAGGATGTAAAGGCGGCCGTCAGGGCCCATTTCCATATCGATCGGAGCGTTCAGCTTCAGGTGAGGCATGAAGCGTTCCATCCGGGAATAGTTATGGTCTTTATCCATGGTAACCGCCATGATCCAGCCACGTACCCAGTCGTAGATAAACAGCTTGTTGTTATAGTAATCCGGGAAGCGGGTGTCTTTTGGATAGAATTCACTGTAATATACCGGTCCGGCTTCCGCGTTGCGGCCACCGGCGCCCACCAGCGGGAACTCCTCTGATTTGGCGTACGGGTACCAGATAAACGCAGGCACCGCCGGCGGCAGTTCCTTCAGGCCGGTGTTGTTGCGGGAGTTGTTGATCGGTTTTTTAGGATCGTAAAACTTACCGCTTTCCCCGGTTTCATAATTGTATTCCCGGTAGGGTTTATTGTCCGCAATAAACAGCGGGTAACCATAATAGCCGGGCTTTTTAGCCTGGTTTATTTCATCGTAACCACGTGGGCCACGGAGGGAATCATCGTTGTTGGCGTCAGGGCCTACTTCTCCCCAATATACATACCCGTTTTTACGGTCAACGGATATACGGTAAGGGTTGCGGGTACCCATGACGAAGATTTCCGGCTTGGTGCCCGGTGTGCCCGGAGGGAACAGGTTGCCTTTTGGAATGGTGTAACTGCCATCCGGCATCACTTTGATGCGCAGGATTTTACCACGCAGGTCATTGGTGTTGGAAGAGGACCTTCTGCCGTCGTACTGCAGGTGGCCGGGGCGGTCGTCCGTAGGGCCATAACCTTTTGAGCCGAATTGCTGGCCTGGTTCGTCAAACGGCGTCGTGTTATCCCCGGTGGAGAGGTACAGCAGGTTATCCGGCCCGAAGGCGATAGAACCGCCGGTATGGCAGCAGATATCCCGCTGGCTGTAGAACTGCAGGATGATCTTTTCTGACGCCGTATCCAGCTTATTATCCGTGAAGGTAAAGCGGGAAAGGCGGTTTACAGAAGTATCCCGGGGAGAATAAAAAGCGTAGATGTAGTGGTTGTTCTTATAATCCGGGTCAGCTGCAAGGCCGAGGAAGCCTTCTTCCGCATTGACGTTGGGCACTTCCGTTTTATAATACACGTTCAGGAAGCCTACCTGGGAAATGGACCTGTCCGCCTGTTTGTACAGCAGCAGTTCGCCGCGGCGCTGTGCCACGAGGATATCCAGGTTAGGGAGTATAGTCATTTCCGTTGGTTCGAAGAACTGACCTGCTGCCAGCACGTTTTTCGTGAAGCGGTCTTCCGAAGGCACGCGGAGCGTGGTAGCGGCGGAGTAGTCCAGCACCTTATTGTCGCCGATGGCATAACGCACGCCGGCTTTCAGCTGGTTCAGGAAGTTCTCCTGCTGGTAAGCTTCCGGCGTGTGGCCCATACCGGTATAAAAGGCGCGGCCGCCGTCGTAATCATGGTACCAGGCGATAGGGTGGTTGTTGTTCATCGTACCGCCTTTATAGGAAGTTTCATCCAGCTGGATCAGCACTTTGAGGGTGGTATCCATCTTTTTGAAATTGTACCATTCATCCACCTGGTTAAAGGTAGCCGGCAGCTTATACGGGTCAAAGAACTGCTGGTCCTTTACAATCAGTTTGGCATCATGCACGCCTTCCGGGTGGTTGGCGAATTGTGCGCCTACGAGGTGATTGTACCAGGGCCAGTCGTATTCCGTATCCGTACCGGCATGCACGCCTACAAAACCGCCGCCGGCCTGGATATATCTTTCAAAGTCGGCTTCCTGGTAGTTGTCGAGCACGTCGCCGGTGGTATTGAGGAATACTACGGCCGCATATTGGGAAAGGGTATCTTCATTGAATTTGCTGGCATCCTCCGTGGTATCCACGATGATATTCAGGTCGCTGGCAATTTTCGTCTGAAAGGCTGCGATACCGGCAGGAATGGAAGCATGCCTGAACGCCGTGGTTTTGGTAAACACGAGGATGCGGGGCTTGCCTTCTCTCTTTTTCGTACATCCGGTAACGGTAGCGATGAGGGCTATTACCAGGAGTAGTCTGAAAACTGGTTTCATAATTTTAAGGGATTATTTCACTTTGATGTTAGCGGCATATTGGATTCCTCCGAGCAGGTGCTGCAGGTACAGCGGGTCGGCGTAGGACTCTTTAGTGTGGCCCATTTCGGTGTAGAAGGAACGTCCTCCTTCGAAAGCGTGGTACCAGCACATCGGGTGGTTGTCGCCGTTTTTACCTCCTTCGTAGGTGGATTCGTCTATCTTGATCAGCACGTGAATGTCCGGGTTAATATCCCTGAAATTGTACCATTCATCTTTTCTTGTCCAGTCGTCCGGGAGGTGTTTGGTGGAGATATGGGATTTATCGATCACCTTCAGCGTGGCCACCTGTTGTTTAGGGTGACTGGTGAAATAAGCCCCTACCAGGCGTCCGAACCATGGCCAGTCGTACTCTGTATCCGTAGCTGCGTGGATGCCCATAAATCCGCCTCCTTTATGGATGTATTTTATGAAAGCTTCCTGCTGTGCGCTGTCAAGTACGTCGCCGGTGGTGCAGCTGAAAATCACGGCATCGTATTTTTTCAGGTTGTCGTAAGTGAAAACGGAGGCGTCTTCGGTCGTATCTACCGCAAAGTTATTTTCGGCGCCCAGTTTCAGGATGGCCTGCCGGGCGGTGGGGATGCAGTCATGCCGGAACCCCTTTGTTTTTGAAAATACCAGCACCCGGTATTTGTGCTTGGCATTGGCCGAAATGGCGGCCACCAGTAATAAAAAGGCGAGGAACGTGGTGAGTTTCTTCATCGTTTATCCGTGGTTGTTAGATTAAATAAAAAGCGGCGGCTGTAAAAGCAAAATCCGCCTGTGGCGGATCTTTACCTGCTTTTTGTCTGGTAGTGCCCTTTTGGCTCAGAAGTATAACGTCCGCTTTTTGGGCGGACGTTATGTAGTAATTAAAGTTGTCTGATTTTGATGTCGCGGTAGGACACAACGTCGCCGTGGTCCTGGAGGGCGATATGGCCTTTCTGGTATTTGCCAAAGCCTTTCCAGGTTTTGAACTTGCTGTTGGCAACCAGGGCGTCCCATTCAGGCGTGCCGATGGTAGTGGTAACGGTGGTTACCCCGTTGAGTTTCAGCGTCAGGTGACCGTCTTTTTTAATGATCTGGGCGGTATTCCACTGGCCTACCGGTTTTACGGCAGGCTTGGCGGACTTCTTCAGGTCATAGAGGTCGCCGGAGTTGTGTTTCGGTATTTTGCCGTCCTTGTGTCTTTCATCATCCAGCACCTGCATTTCAGGACCGGTTTCGTAGGTGGCATGGAACTCGGGCGATTCGTGTACGCCGAAGATGATACCGCTGTTGCCGCCTTCGGAGATTTTCCACTGCAGGCTCAGTTCATAGTTTTCAAATTCGTCGTTGGTGACGAGGTCGCCACCGGGAGCGCCATTCTTTTTGGCTTCCTGGTCGAGCACCAGGGCTCCGTCTTCTACTTTCCAGGCAGGGCTGGCCTCATTTTTCAGGTAAGTATGCCAACCGTTGGTGGTCTTGCCGTCAAACAGCAGTTTCCATCCAGCCTTTTTTTCCTTTGCGGTAAGTGTATTGATAGTTTGAGCGGAAGCAGCGGTGCAGATGAATGCAGCCAGTGCGGCTCCTATTATTACTTTTTTCATGCTGGCATTTTTGATGATAAGGTTATTGGTTGGCAGAAAGAGAAAGGATATATCTCACCATTTCCTTCGCATCGTCCTTGGAGATGTTGGAATGTGGCAGCATTGCTACTTCTCCCCAGTTGCCGGAACCGCCTTTAATGATCTTATCAGCCAGTTTATCCACATTTTCTTCCGTGTTGGGATATTTACCGGCGATGTCTTTGAAAGACGGGCCTACCAGCTTCATTTCTTCTTTATGGCAGGTTTTGCAATCCTGCTGCGCCATCAGTTCCTGGCCTTTGGTCATTGGCTTATTGGCGTTCGGCGATACCATGGAGTTGTCTGCAGGCTGCTCTGTTTCGCTGGTTGCTGCCTGTTCACCCGATTTACTACCACCTCCGCAGGCTGCGAAGAATAAAGCACTCAATACAAACGGCGCCAAATATCTCTTTTTCATTTTCTGTTTTTTTTAGATGCTTGTTATTTTATCAGATTCCCAAAATTCTTTTGTTGAAAGCGTCGTCGGTGTCGGCGCCTGCGAAATCATCGAATGCCTTGTCGGTCACGCGGATGATATGGTTTTTAATAAACGGAGCGCCTTCCCTTGCGCCGTCTTCCGGATGTTTCATGCAGCATTCCCATTCCATAACGGCCCATCCGGCGTAATCGTATTGGGTTAATTTGCTGAATACGGATTTGAAATCTACCTGTCCATCGCCGAGGGAGCGGAAGCGTCCCGGGCGGTCGATCCATGCCTGGAATCCGCCGTACACGCCGCTGCGGCCTGTCGGGTTAAACTCCGCATCTTTCACGTGGAATGCCTTGATTCTTTCGTGATAGATGTCGATATACTCGAGGTAGTTGAGGCATTGCAGTACGAAGTGGCTTGGATCATAGAGCAGGCAGGCACGTTGGTGGTTGCCGGTGGCTTCGAGGAAGCGTTCGTAGCTGGCGCCGTCGTGGAGGTCTTCCCCCGGGTGTATTTCGTAGCACACGTCCACGCCCTGTTCATCGAAGGCGTTGAGGATAGGCATCCAGCGTTTTGCCAGTTCGGCAAAGCCAGCTTCCACCAGTCCGGCAGGCCGTTGCGGCCATGGGTACATGGCAGGCGCCCAGAGCAGCGCGCCGCTGAAAGTGGCGTGCGCATCGAGGCCCAGGTTACGGCTGGCTTTAGCAGCGTATTTCAGCTGGTTTACGGCCCACTCCGTACGTGCGTTGATGTTATTATGATAGGGCGCCGGAGCAAACTGGTCAAACATTTCAGAGAAGGCAGGGTTGACTGCCACCAGTTGCCCCTGCAGGTGCGTACTCAATTCAGTGATTTCGAGTCCGGCTGCGTTGACGATGCCTTTGATCTCATCGGCGTAGGTTTTGCTTTCGGCCGCTTTTTGAAGGTCGATGAGGCGGGTATCCCAGCTGGGGATCTGTACGCCTTTGAAACCGATGGATGCCGCCCATTCGCAGATGCTTTTCAGGCTGTTGAAGGGGGCGGCATCGCCCATAAACTGAGCGAGGAAAATACCAGGTCCTTTTATAGTTCTCATAATACCTTTCCGTTTAACCGATTAGATCTCGAAATTAGTCCATTTAACGTCGCTCTGTGAAGATTTCACCACGTTGTCAATAAATGCCATACCGCGGATACCTTCTTCTACACCCGGGAAGTCCAGGGATTCCGGAGCAGGCTCCCTGCCGTCAATCTTGGCGGAGAGCGTCTGCGCAAAGTTGCGGTAGAGGTTTCCGAACGCTTCGAGGTAGCCTTCAGGGTGGCCGCCCGGTGTGCGGGTATTGTGCGTCATGTAAGAGCTCTGGTAGCCGTAACCGTTACCGGCGCGGTAGATCTGAGCCGGTTTATCCAGCCATTTTACCAGCAGGGTGTTAGGCTCATGCTGGGCCCATTCCAGGCCGCCATTTTCGCCATACACGCGGATCTTCAATGCATTCTCTTCACCGGCAGCCACCTGCGATGCCATCAGCACGCCGGAAGCGCCGTTGTCGAAGCGCAGCAGCACGCCGCCATCGTCGTCGAGGGCGCGGCCAGGCACTACGATATTCAGGTCCGCGCAAAGCTTTTCCAGTTTTGCGCCGGTGATATATTCAGCCAGGTTGAAGGCATGCGTACCGATGTCGCCCATTGCGCCGGCTTTACCGGAGCGTTTAGGATCGGTTCTCCATGCTGCCTGCGCGTTTCCTTCTCTTTCGCTGAGTTTGGACAGCCAGCCCTGCGGGTATTCTACCCATACTTTGCGGATCTTGCCGAGGTCGCCGTTTTTCACCATCTGCCTTGCCTGTTTTACCATCGGGTAGCCGGTGTAGGTGTGGGTGAGCAGGAGGGAAAGCCCCGTAGCCTCCACTTTTGCTTTCAGTTGTTTGGCTTCGTCCAGGGAGATGGTGATCGGTTTTTCGATTACCACGTTGAAACCCAGGTCCAGCGCCATCATCGCAGGTTCGAAGTGTGCGAAGTTGGGCGTTACGATCGTAACAAAATCCAGGCGTTTGTCTGCCGGCATGGCAGCTTCTTTTTGCAGCATGGTTTTGAAATCGGTGTAGGTGCGTTCCGGGTCGAGGAACAGCATTTTACCGGATTCAACGGCCACTTCAGGGTTAACACTGAGTGCGCCTGCAACGAGTTCAATAAGACCGTCCATATTGGCGGCAATACGGTGGATAGCACCGATGAAGGCATCTTTACCGCCTCCGATCATTCCCATTCTTAGCTTGCGTGTCATATATTCAGTTCAGCTTTTTATCTAGTATGATTGATGATTTATTATGCGATTGCGATATCAGGTTTCCTGCGGTTGCGCATATAGAAATACAGGCCGGTGAAGGCGAATATCAGTACTACAGGTATTACTAAGGTCACATTCAGGATTTCAGGGCCTGCCACTGCCTGCGCTTTGGCAAAAGCGGCTGCTTCAGGCGTGCCTGCTGCGGCGGTGCGGTAGGCATCCAGCGAAGCGCCCGCAGGTAACTGCTTGGCGAGGATGCTGTCGTAAAATCCGCCCATGAAGATAGTATAAATTGAAACGGCAAACATCCCTGCGCCGCCTACCAGGTTCATACCCAGGGCGCCGGATTCAGGAATATTCTCGGAGACGAAACCGATCATGCAAGGCCAGAAGTAGGTAACGCCCATGCCGAATATAAACGCGGCCAGAAATACCAGGTTGCCGCTTACATGGGCCAGCATGTACAGGCCAACAGCGGAAAGGATGGCGGATACCAGCAGTACGCCGGTGGGCGACATACGATGTACAATCGGGCCGGCAAAAGCGCGTCCCAGGGTTTGTACGCCGGCCGTCATCGCCAGGATGAGGATGGCGTTTTCAGTGACGTTCTTTAACAGCACTTCTATCCACTGGCCGGTAAACAGCTCGGTGATGGCGGTGCCAAACATTAATATAAAGATCACAATGAACAGCGGACTGAAAATACTGCGGTACATCTGCGCATTGGTGATACCGGAAGCCACGCGCTCCGTTACCGGGAAATCCGGCTTCAGGAACAGGTAACCGTATAATAAAGTGGGGATGATCATGGTCGCCATCTGCACCTTGTAATTCAGGCCCATACCCGAAAGGAAGAATACTACCAGCGCGCCGATCACGATGCCGCCCGGGAACCAGAGGTGAAAGTGATTGAGCTTGGTGGTTTTGTTGGTCGGGTAGATGGTTGCTACCAGCGGGTTACATGCCGCTTCTACCGTACCGTTGGCCATGCCGATGAAGAGCGTGGATACAAACAGGGTGCTGAATCCGGTGGCGAATATTGTCAGCAGGATGCCGGCCAGGTGGAGCAAAAAGGCAGCCAACAGCAGGCGTTTCATGCCAATGATATCCACCACAAATCCTCCTATTACTACTGCCAGCGGGAAGCCCCAGAAAGCGGTGCTGGCTATAATACCCAGTTGCGACGCGCTGAGGTCAAACTGCTTTCCCAGGTCGCCTAAAATGCCGGCACGGATGCCGAAGGACAGGGAAGTAACCAGTAATGCCATGCAGCTGGCCACAAATAATTTAGACGGCTGAATCGCCTTTGCCATAAACGTGGAGTTTTGTGTGGTTTATAAACTTGTAATAAAACGACTAAATTTATAAAAAGTATTCACACTTTTTCCGCTTTTTATGGATGAATGGCTTTTTTTTCGGCATTTTGACAGACTGCCGTGTCCTGCCCGCAGTACACATGTCAAAAACCGTCAATTTGACCTAAACCCGGTTTGGATTTTGTTAAAAATCATTTCTTCCGTATTATGCCTCGAATTCATCCCGGAATTCCCCAAATTTATTACTAATTTTACAGGCCTTGAAAAGCAGTACCGGCATCTGTCACCTTGTCAGGGAAGCTTTGCAAGCATAGTATTTGAGTAACAAAAGTCCCCGTCTATCCAACTAACCAGGCCGGTAAACCAGACAGACAGCGGCCATTTTAGGGGAGGATGTACACTGATGATGGATTTGCTCCACCACAGCCCAAGGGAAGGTTACATGAAAATTTAAATCGTAATTCGTAATTAAACATTCTATATGCTAGGTTTTTTAACAAAACTGTTTGGAGGGAATAAGTCTGAAAGAGATATCAAGTCTATCGCTCCAATAGTGAAGCAGGTCAATGAGGAGTTTGAAAAACTGCAATCCCTGCCTATTGACGACCTGCGTCATAAAACCCAGGAATTCCGCGCTCGTATCAAGGAACACCTTGCCGCTATCGATAAAGAAATAGCCGAGAAAAAGGAAACTGCCGATAGCTCAGAGGATGTAACCATAAAAGATGCTATTTACCAGGAAATAGACGCACTGAAAAAAGACCGTGACAAGCAACTGGAGGTAGTACTCCTCGAACTGTTGCCGCAGGCTTTTGCAGTAATCAAGGAAGCAGCACGCCGCTTCGCTACCAACACCACCCTCACTGCCACCGCTACGGCGCTCGACCGCCAGCTGGCTGTTACCAAAGATTATGTGACCATCGAAGGCGATAAAGCCATCTGGAAAAACTCCTGGACCGCCGCCGGCAACCAGGTGACCTGGAACATGGTGCACTATGACGTACAGCTGATCGGTGGTATCGCCCTGCACCAGGGTAAGATCGCCGAAATGGCTACGGGTGAAGGTAAAACCCTGGTATCCACCCTGCCTGCCTACCTCAACGCACTGGCAGGCGAAGGCGTACACATCGTAACAGTAAACACTTACCTCGCTCAGCGTGACTCCGAATGGAACGGCCCGCTGTTCGAGTTCCTCGATATTACGGTAGACTGTATCGACGCGCACCAGCCTAACAGCCCTGCACGTCGCCAGGCTTACCTCGCGGATATTACCTACGGTACCAATAACGAATTCGGCTTCGACTATCTCCGTGATAACATGGTGCATAGCCCTGAAGAAATGGTACAACGCAAACACCACTATGCCATGGTCGATGAGGTGGATAGCGTATTGATCGACGATGCCCGTACCCCGCTGATTATCTCCGGCCCGGTACACCGTGGCGAAGAACAGGAGTTCCATATCCTGAAACCGCGTATCGCCGAGCTGTTTGAACTGCAAAAAAGAGAAGTGAATAAATACCTGCTCGAAGCCAAAAAGCTCATCGCCGAAGGAAAGGACGATCCCAAAACCGGTGGTCTGGCCCTGATGCGCGCTTACAGAGGCTTGCCGAAGAGCAGCGCCCTGATCAAGTTCCTCAGCGAACCGGGTATGAAAGTATTGCTGCAAAAAGCGGAAAACTACTACCTGGCAGATCAGCAGCGCGAAATGCCGAAAGTAGACGCCGGCCTGTACTTCACTATCGAAGAAAAGAATAACAGCGTAGACCTCACCGATAAAGGTATCGCACAGATCACCAAAGCCGGCGAAGATGCAGACTTCTTCATCATGCCGGATGTAGGTAGCGAAATCGCTGAAATCGAAAAAATGGACGTGTCCCCTGAAGAAAAACTGCAACGTAAAGACATGCTGCTGCAGGACTTCGCTCAGAAATCAGACCGTATCCACTCCGTACAACAACTCCTGAAAGCATATACCCTCTTTGAAAAAGATGTGGAATATGTGGTGATCGACGATAAAGTAAAAATCGTAGATGAGCAGACGGGCCGTATCCTCGATGGCCGCCGCTACTCCGATGGTTTGCACCAGGCCATTGAAGCGAAGGAAAACGTGAAAGTGGAAGCCGCTACCCAAACCTTTGCGACCATCACCTTACAGAACTACTTCCGTATGTACCACAAACTGGCTGGTATGACCGGTACCGCTTCCACAGAAGCAGGCGAGTTCTGGGAAATCTACAAACTGGATGTGGTAACTATTCCTACCAACATTCCTATCTCCCGCATCGATGCGGAAGACCTGGTGTACAAAACCAAGAGAGATAAATACAAGGCAGTGATCGAAGAGATCAAAAAGCTCCAGGCACAAGGCCGCCCGGTACTGGTAGGTACCACTTCCGTAGAGGTGTCCGAATTGCTGAGCAAAATGCTGACCTTCGAAAAAATCCCTCACAACGTACTCAACGCAAAACAACACGCCCGTGAAGCACAGGTGGTGGCTGCGGCTGGTTTGGCCGGCGCCGTTACCATCGCTACCAACATGGCGGGCCGTGGTACGGATATCAAGCTCGGACCTGGCGTGAAAGAAGCCGGCGGTCTGGCCATCATCGGTACGGAAAGACACGAAAGCCGCCGTGTAGACAGGCAGCTGCGTGGCCGTGCCGGCCGTCAGGGTGATCCGGGATCTTCCCAGTTCTTCGTATCCCTGGAAGATGACCTGATGCGTATGTTCGGTTCCGATCGTATCGCCGGCCTGATGGACCGTATGGGCTACAAGGAAGGAGAAGTGATCCAGCACAGCATGATCACCCGCTCCATCGAAAGAGCGCAGAAAAAAGTAGAAGAAAACAACTTCGGTATCCGTAAACGCCTGCTCGAATACGATGACGTAATGAATAAACAGCGTACTGTTATCTATTCCAAACGTAACCACGCCCTCTTCGGCGAACGTCTGGCAATTGATATCGACAACGCATTCTACGACGTGGCAGAAAACATGATCACCACCCATAAAGAAAGCGGCGACCACGAAGCTTTCAAAATGGACGCTATCATGAACTTCGCGATCGATACAGAGATAACGGCCGAAGAACTGGCGCGTACAGACGGCCAGGCGCTGGCTACCCGCCTCTACAACGAAGCGAAATCCAACTACCAGCGTAAAGTAGACGCCATCAGCGCCCACATGCTGGAAGCCGCGCAGAACATCCTGCAGCAGCACAACCAGTTCGGTACCATCCGCGTGCCTTTCCACGACGGCAGAAAACAACTCTGGATCTATGCGGACCTGCAGCAGATCGTTGCTACCAACGGTCATGAAGTGATGAACTCCCTGGAGCGCAACATCACCCTGCACCTGATCGACGACGCCTGGAAAGAACATCTCCGCGCAATGGACGACCTGAAACAATCCGTACAGAGCGCCGTTTACGAACAGAAAGATCCGTTGCTGATCTATAAATTTGAAGCGTTCAACCTCTTCAAACAAATGGATGGCGAAACCAGCCGCGATATCGTTTCCTTCCTTTGCAAATCCATGATCCCTGTACAACAGGACGAACCGGAAGAGCAGCTGGTAGAAGAAGCACGCCGCCCGGAAGAAAGGA
The DNA here is from genome assembly GCA_001870995.2 of Chitinophaga sp. CB10. Classification (GTDB taxonomy): domain Bacteria; phylum Bacteroidota; class Bacteroidia; order Chitinophagales; family Chitinophagaceae; genus Chitinophaga. The sequence goes on along the minus strand of MLAV02000016.1, from coordinate 34,770 downwards.
CTGATATGAGCAAAATGCGCGCTACCCACGAAGATGTGAACGAGCATGCCAGCTACCAGGAATCAGGCCCGCAATACGCGCAGGAAGTGGAAGAAAAATCCGAACCGGTACGCGTAGGCCCTAAAGTTGGCCGTAACGATCCTTGCCCTTGCGGAAGCGGTAAAAAATTCAAACAATGTCATGGCCGCGACCTGTAATGGAGAGCGCCATCGTCAATAATGGTTGTTATTTGCCCTCAGCTTAACAGCCATACGTTCCTGAAAACGGATTGCAGAAAACGCAATCCGTTTTTTTATTTAATTTCGCCGTAATAACTGTACAAAATGGAGATAAACCGCTATATAGATCATACCGTATTGAAGCCGACCACTACGCTGGAAGATATCAAGAACCTGTGCATGGAATGCGTGGAATACAACTTCGCCGCTGCCTGCGTGCCGCCGCTGTTCGTAAAGCTGGCCAAGCAATTTTTGGGCAGCACCGATACCAGGGTGGCAACCGTGATCGGATTCCCGTTCGGATATTCCGCCATTGAAGCCAAGGTAGCCGAAACGGTACTGGCAATAGTGGACGGGGCAGATGAGCTGGACGTGGTGATCAATATCTCCGCTATAAAAAATAAAGACTGGGAATTCCTGGAAAGGGAAATTGCCAGCCTGATGATGATTATCCGCGAGAAACAGAAAATTGTGAAGGTGATCATCGAAAGCGGCATCCTCACGGATGAAGAAATCATCAAATGCTGCCAGCTGTATGCGAAGTACGGCGTGGATTTTGTTAAAACCTCTACCGGCTACGCCGAGAAGGGCGCCAGCGTGCATGCCGTGCAACTCATGCGCGCCAACCTGCCGGCCGATATCCAGATCAAAGCCAGCGGCGGTATCCGTACCCTCGCCTTTGCGCAGGAACTGATTGCTGCCGGCGCTACCCGCATCGGCGCCAGCGCCAGCGTATCCATCGTAAAAGAGGCGAAGGCCTGATTGCTAACGACCAATTTTTAAGCTATGCATAAGATTTTCATCCTGATCTGCTGCCTCCTCGGAAGTACCTGCGTTATGGCGCAGGACGTGGCCAGCAATGGGAACGTAAAGGTGATTAAAGATAGCCGTATCGATGTGCTGATCAAAAAGCAAATCTACATCAATACCCTCGCTATCCGCAATCAGCCCGGCTTCCGGGTGCAGGTGATTTCTACCAACAAACGCGCCGATGCCAACGAAGCTAAACAAAAGGTGATGCAGTTATACCCGGATGTGCGCACCTACCTCGAATTCCAGGCGCCTTATTTCAAAGTGCGTGTGGGCGACTACAAAAGCCGCGAGGAAGCCAGCGAGCTGCGTGATAAACTCTCCAGCCTTTTCTCAGGAGGAGTATTTGTGGTACCAGCTACTATTAACGTGACACCGGATAAAGAACTATCTAATGAAGAATCTAATTAAGGAGCTGGCAAAAGCCTACGCTCCTGAGTTTATCAGCATCAGGCATCACCTGCATGCACACCCCGAACTCTCTTTCCAGGAATATAAAACCTCCGGATTCATCCAGCAGAAACTGACGGAATACGGTGTTCCCTTTACCGCCGGCATCGCCGGAACAGGCGTTATCGCGCTGATTGAAGGCCGGAATCCGGCTTCCAGGGTAATCGCCCTGCGTGCCGATATCGATGCATTGCCCATTACCGAAGCCAACGACGTGCCTTATAAATCCCAGCACACCGGCGTAATGCACGCCTGCGGGCACGATGTGCATACGACCTGTGTACTCGGCGCAACACGCATCCTGCACGAACTAAAAGACCAGTTTGAAGGAACGATAAAAATTTTATTCCAGCCGGGAGAAGAAAAGCATCCCGGGGGCGCCAGCATCATGATCGAAGAAGGAGCCCTGGAAAATCCAAAGCCGGACGCAATCCTGGGTATGCACGTGCAGCCCACCATGGAAGCAGGCATCGTAGGCTTCAGAGCCGGCCAGTACATGGCCAGCGCGGATGAAATCTACATCACCGTAAAAGGAAAAGGCGGCCATGCCGCGCTGCCCCAGCTGACGGCGGATACCATCCTCATCGCCTCCCATATCGTCGTAGGGCTGCAGCAGATCATCTCCCGCAACAACAATCCTTTCTCCCCGTCCGTACTCAGCATCTGCGCATTCAACGGCGGTTTCACCACCAACGTAATCCCCAGCGAAGTGAAGCTCATGGGTACTTTCCGGGCAATGGACGAAACCTGGCGCTTCAAGGCGCACGACCTGATCCGCAAACAAGCCAAAGGCATTGCGGAAGCTATGGGCGCTGAAATTGATATCGATATCCTCGTTGGGTATCCTACCCTCTATAACAACGAAGCGGTAACCGCCCAGGCCCGCAGCCTCGCGGAAGATTACCTCGGGAAGGACGCGGTAGTGGACACGGAAATCCGTATGGGCGCGGAAGATTTTGCGTTCTACTCTCAAATCATACCTGCCTGCTTTTTCAGACTCGGTACCGGTAATGTGGCCAGAGGTATAACCTCCGGTGTGCATACCCCCACCTTCGATGTCGATGAAAAAGCGATTGAAATAGGAATGGGCACGATGGCTTACCTGGCCACCCAGTTCACCAAATAAAAAAATGCCGATGGAAATCGGCATCCTTGCTTTTTGGAAAATGTTGTTAAAGAAGTCCTGATGGAGATCAGGGCTTTTTTTATTGCTTGTAAAACTGATAAGTATAATTTATTCTTAACACTATTGTTATTGTCCGGAGATAATCTTCACGGATTTCCCGTTCATCGATACATCCACCTTGTCATCAAAATTGAAACGATGTTGTTTGAAATAAACATCGTACAGGCTGATGGCGCCCCCGTCTGCAAAGGAAATATCCGCATGGTTGAAATCCGGACAGGTAGAAATTTCCAGCCTGGTATTCCGGCCACCCCTGTAGGTGAATTGCCCGATTCCCGAATTGTTGATAACCGTCCTGGCGGAAGTATCTGAGCTAATCGCCAGGTTATCCACATAGATGCCGGATATATCCATCCAGGCAGCATGGTTGATAATCTCCGGGGCCTCTTTGCCTATCGCTACCCTGAATCCGCCTGACCGGCTTGTTAAAGTTATCAGAAGCGTATCGCCCTTCCTGGTGAATTGGCCGCCTTCATATGCAGTGACGGACCATGCCTCCTCCTGTACCAGCTCCACCCGGTTTGTTTGCCGTACCTCTTCACTGTATTCAACCCTTGTACTGTCGGCATTTGAACGGCTCCGCCGGATCACATCCGTATTAAAGACGACCAGGACTTTAAAAGGTTGCACGCTGGCTGGTAAAATTTTTCTTTCCGCTTCCCGGTTGACTTTGCCGTTGTTGACCCCAATCCATTCTTCATTGGTAATGCCTTTTTTGTAATTGGCCCAGATGGTAATGTCCGTCAGTAATAGCATGAATAGCAGGAAGCCTAAAAATCCTATGATGAGTTTGGTACTAGTTTTCATGTCCGTTAATTTTATTTTGCCTGAAAGTGGCGTAATAAGGTTTGAGGTCGTCCAGGGTCATATCCAGCAGGTACAGGCTCCGGAAAAACTGCGGCAGCTCATTGCTGATGAAGGCCTCCTTCTTTGCTGCAATAATTTTTTTCACGGCGTCCTGCTGGATAAAATAACCGATGCCACGCTTGTTGGCAATGATCTCCTGTTGTTGCAGCAGCTCGCAGGTCCGCATCACCGTATTGGGATTTACTTCCAGCGCTACGGCCAGCTCCCGCACGGAGGGGATCTTCTCTTCCGGCTGCCATTTCCCCAGCAGTATCTGTTCGTTTATGTAATCAGCAATCTGGAGGTAGATTGCCTGGGTATCTTTGAATTCCATTTGTCAACGTTTTATTGGATTTCTTTATCACTGATCCGGAAATAGCTCAACACCCATAATGCCGGTATCAGCAGGAACTGCGCAATGAAAAGGTTCGCCCTGCCTAACCATTCCGGCACTACGTAGGCGAAATTGTGCATGCGGTCATTGCCGGTGAAAATGGCGAAATAAGGCAGGTTGGTGTACCAGTCATGCAGCGCTTTTCCGAACAGCGCATTGGTAATGGCAATGTTGATAAACCAGATGCCAAACAGGAAAATCAGGAAGCAAAAGAATATCTTCGGAAAGCTAAACCTGTAGAAAAACGTAGCCCCGAAGAAGAAGGCGGCATGCAGGCCCAGCATCAGTTGCAGGTAATTGCCGTAGGTGAATTTCGGAGGGAACACCTGGTCCCAGTCGTAAATCATGACAGCCTGTTTGTAAGTCACCACAAGGCTCTGGTAAGTTTGGAAACTAACCCAGGCGCAGCAATGGAAAATCACGGAAACAAAAATGAACGTAATCAGGTACTGGCCCAAAACCTTTTCAAATTTGGACGCCGGCAGCAGGAAGAAGTCCATACGCCTCTCTGTTTTAGCCAGCGCATTGAAGCTCCTGGAGGCGTCCAGCCCGATGAACAGGGTAAAGAAGATAATATAGACCGGCAGTATATGCGATACTTTGATTTCTTTTTCCCATTGGTTGAGATTGGCGAAGGCAAAGAGCGCGATGCCTACGCCCAGGGCCAGCATCAGCGCGATGGAGAGCAGGTAGGTTTTATAGTTGTCCGAAATTTCTTTCCGGAGGTACATGCCCATTCTGTTGATAGAAAAGAAGTTGTTCTGCATAATGATCAGTTGAAAATTTCCTGGATAGATTGACGGTTGGAGAGGACGGCGTTGAACAGCAGTTCCATATCGATTTTACTGTGTTCCTGGTGCTTGTTGGGCGTTACAATAGCATGGCCCCGCAGGTTGCTGTCCGCATACAACACCGTTTCCGCCGGATTTAGCTGCGGCACCACTTTGAAACTCAGTTTATCCGTCACCGTTTCAACCGCCTCCCGGAAAATGATCCGGTGGTTGTCAATGATCACAATGCTATCAATCAGGTTGTCCAGATCCCGCACCTGGTGAGTGGAAATAATAATGCACTTCTCCTCTGTGAGAGAGCCCGCAATCAGTTTACGGAAAGTGCTCTTGCTGGGGATGTCCAGCCCGTTCGTAGGCTCGTCCATCACCACTACACGGGTGTTGGCAGCCAGCGCAAAGCTGATGACAAACTTTTTCTTCTGCCCGTAAGACATTTCAGGGAGATACTGGTTCAGCGGAATTTCAAACTCCCTCAGGTAGCTTTCAAATGCCTGGTGGTCAAACTTCGGATAAAAGCAAGCCCGCGTTGCCAGGTACTGGTTGATTTTTACTTTGGGGAGATATAATTCCTCCGGCACTAAAAAGATATCCTGCAGGAAAGAAGGGTTCCGTTGGGCCGCTACTTCGCCAAATACTTCCACTTTGCCGGCATCCGGAAATAATAACCCGGTGATCTGTTTCAGCAGGGTGGATTTACCTGCTCCGTTTTTGCCCAGCAGGCCATATATATGACCCGGCAGCAGTTGGAGATGCAGGTTCTCAAACAACGGCCTGCCCGCTTTGTAGCTGAATTTTAGGGATTGGATGTTAATCATAACTAAAGGATGTGGTTTAGTGTACTACTTAACTAGTACACCATAAAAGTACAAATTCTTTTGAAAGCGCAAAATTTATTTAAGGGAGATGATAAGATGGGGGAGGCAACGCACATAAAAAAAGTCCCGCCGGCGTGAGCCGGCGGGACCACAAAAAAATATTCAAACGCTTATCCCAATTCAGGATACAGCGCAAACTGCTGCATAAAGGTATTCACCTCGCCACGTACCTTGCTGATCAGCGCCTCATTGTCGGCATCCATCAGCAACTGATCGATCCAATCCACAATCTGGCCCATATGACCTTCCTTAAGACCACGGGAAGTGATCGCAGGCACGCCTACACGAATACCGGAAGTAACAAAAGCAGATTTATCATCAAACGGAACCATGTTCTTATTGGTAGTGATATCCGCTTTCACCAGGGTCTGTTCTGCTTTCTTACCGGAGATGTTCTTATTACGCAGATCGATCAGCATCAGGTGGTTGTCAGTACCGCCGGAAACGATCTGGTAGCCCCTGTCTACGAAGCTCTTCGCCATAGCCTGCGCATTCTTGATAATCTGGTTAGCGTACACCGTATAGTCGTCAGAGAGAATTTCAAAGAAAGATACCGCCTTGGCAGCAATCACATGCTCCAGCGGACCACCCTGGATACCCGGGAATACCGCTGTATCAATCAGGGAACTCATCATGCGGGTTTCGCCTTTTGGCGTTTTCAGGCCGAACGGATTTTCGAAATCCTTGCCCAGCATAATCATACCACCACGTGGACCACGGAGGGTTTTGTGGGTAGTAGTGGTCACAAAATGGCAATGTTCAAACGGAGAGTTCAGTAAGCCTTTGGCAATCAGACCTGCAGGATGCGCAATATCTGCCAGTACAAAAGCGCCCACCTGGTCCGCAATCTCGCGGATACGTTTGTAATCCCAGTCGCGGCTATAAGCAGAAGCGCCGCACACGATCAGCTTTGGCTTCTCGCGGTTAGCAACTTCTTCCATTTTATCGTACTCTACGAGGCCGGTTTCCTTATTTACGCCATAGAAATGAGGCTCATATAATTTACCGGAAAAGTTTACGGCAGAACCATGTGTCAGGTGACCGCCCATGCTCAGATCCAGACCCAGAATCTTATCGCCCGGTTGCAGAATTGCCAGCATTACAGCAGCATTGGCTTGCGCGCCGGAGTGAGGCTGCACGTTAGCATACTCAATCCCGAAAATCTGTTTTGCCCTGTCAATAGCCAGTTGCTCGCTCAGATCCACGATTTCGCAACCGCCGTAATATCTTCTGCCTGGATAGCCTTCGGCATATTTGTTTGTCATCACATTCCCCATCGCCTGCATTACCTGAAGGCTGGTGAAGTTTTCTGATGCGATCAACTCAATGCCATGGCGCTGACGCTCCAACTCCTGGCGGATGATATCAAATATTTGCTGGTCTCTTTGCATGATGCCTTAAAATTTGACGCAAAGGTAGAATAAACCTGAATCAATTGCAATGCGCAGCCCCGGAGAAAATTAATTTGCCGTCACATAAAGATTTTGCTATATTTTTATACTGGTCTGACGATAGCCAAATTTATCCTATTTTCGCCCCATCATGAAGGCAATAATACCAGTGGCCGGAGCAGGCACTAAACTCCGTCCGCATACATATACTCAACCCAAAGCTTTAATTCCACTGGCAGGTCGTACAATACTCAGTATTATTGTTGATCAGCTTGTTGACGCAGGTATCAGCGAATTCGTATTCGTCGTAGGCTACCTGGGCGACAAGATCCAGAACTACGTGGAAAATAAATATCCAAACCTTACCTGTCACTTCGTGCAGCAAAACAGCCGCGAAGGTACCGGCCACGCCATCCTGCTCACCCGCGAAGTAGTCGCCAACGACGAGATACTCATCGTACTCGGCGATACCATCGTGGAATGCGACCTCCAGGAAGTCATCAACTCCCCGTACTCCATGCTGGGACTCAAAAAAGTGGACGACCCGCGCAACTTCGGCGTAGCCGAACTGGATGAATCAGGCTTCATCACCCGCGTAGTGGAAAAACCACAAATCCCTAAATCCAACCTGGCCCTCGTAGGGTTGTATAAAGTCAAAGAAACGCCGCTGCTCTTTGAATGCCTCCAGAAAAACCTGGATAATAAAATCAAATCGCACGACGAATTCCAGCTCACCGACGCGCTGGAATGCATGATCGAAAACGGCGTTAAATTCAATGGCTTCCGCGTAAACAACTGGTTCGACTGCGGCCGGAAAGACACGCTCCTCGAAACCAACGCCATCCTCCTGAAAAAATATAAAGCCGCCAGCAACCCGGTACTGCCGTATGAAAACACCATCATCATACCACCGGTGAGCATTGGCGAAGGCTGTAATATCAAAAACTCCATCATCGGCCCCAACGTAGCCGTAGGAGATAATACCGTAGTGAACTACTCCATCGTAAAGGATTCCATCATCGGCTCCTTCAGTAACCTGTACGAAGTAGTACTCAAATCTTCCCTGATCGGTAGCGATGCCAACATCAGGGGGCTCTCCCAAAGCCTGAATATTGGCGACAATACAGAAATTGATCTGGGCTGAGATGGATCATCCGGCCATGCAGTTTAACCGTCTTGATATTTATCTGATTGCTTATGAACAGGATTAATGAACTATTCGGCATACGTTATCCTATCATCCAGGCCGGTATGATCTGGGCCAGCGGTTGGCGTTTAGCCAGCGCTGTTAGTAACGCCGGCGGCCTTGGCCTCATCGGCGCAGGCAGCATGTACCCTCCTGTACTGCGGGAGCATATTCAGAAAGCCAAACAAGCAACAGATAAGCCTTTCGGGGTCAACGTGCCCTTGCTCTACCCGGATATCGACCAGCTGATAAACATCATCCTGGAAGAAAAAGTGCCGGTGGTATTCACCTCCGCCGGCAACCCGAAAACCTGGACCGGCACGCTCAAAGCCGCCGGTGTCAAAGTGGTACACGTCGTGTCCAGCAGCCTGTTTGCCGAAAAGAGCGAAGCCGCCGGCGTAGATGCGGTAGTAGCAGAGGGCTTCGAAGCAGGCGGACATAACGGGCGGGAAGAAACCACCACCATGGTGCTCATCCCCGCCGTAACAGCGAAGGTAAAGATCCCCGTAATAGCCGCCGGAGGCATTGCTACGGGCAGGGGGATGCTCGCTGCCATGGCATTGGGCGCAGAAGGAGTGCAGATAGGCAGCCGCTTCGTGGCCACGCCGGAGGCCTCTTCTCACCAAAACTTTAAAAATGCCATACTCGACGCCAGGGAAGGAGATACGGCGCTGGCATTGAAAAAACTCACCCCGGTACGCCTTATTAAAAACCATTTCTACGACCTCGTCAAAGCCGCTGAAGATAGCGGCGCAGATGCGGCTGCCCTCAAAGAGCTGCTGGGCCGCGCCCGCGCCAAAACCGGCATGTTCGAAGGCAACCTCTCCGAAGGAGAGCTGGAAATCGGCCAGGTAAGCGCGCTTATCGACCAGATAAAACCAGCTGCCGATATCGTAAAGGAAATCTGGGAAGAGTTCGAGGCCGCCCGCAAACAGCTTATGACTTACTAAAAATCCACCTGGTAGCCTCTTTCAGCGTAATCTTCTTACCATACATCAGGATGCCCGTGCGGTAAATCCTGCCGGCAATCCAGGTGCTCGCAATAAACCCGCCTATTAATACCAACATGCTCAATAGCAACTGCCAGTAAGGAACCGTGCCGGGTACGCCCGCAGGAATACGCGCCATCATCACCAGCGGGGAGCTGAAGGGGATGATGCTGGCCCATACCGCCAGCGGACTCGTAGGATCGGCCACCGCCCGCACCAGTATAATGCTGCTGATGATAATCGGCGCCGTCAGCGGCAATGTCATCTGCTGAATATCAGAAGCGTCTTCATTGGCCAGGCTGCCCACCGCCGCGTATAAGGAAGAGTAAAATAAATAGCCCCCGAGGAAATAAAATATAAAGCAACCAATGAACAGCGCCCAGTTGATCTTGCCAAGCACAAAGGAGAATTTCTGCATGGCCTCGGCCATTTCCGCATTGGAACCCGCCTGGTTGGCGGTCTGTATAGCCTCGGGCGACATAAACAACGGCATGGCCATCGACAGTAAAAACAACAGTACACCCCATATGAGGAATTGTAAAAGTCCCACGGCGGCAATGCCTGTTATTTTACCCATCATCAGCTGAAAAGGCCGTACACTGCTGATCATTACTTCCGCGATGCGGTTCACCTTCTCTTCCATTACGCCCCGCATCACGGAGGTGCCAAACAACAGGAGCATGAAGTACATGGTAAAGCCGCTGGCATAGCCCAGTATAAACGAGGCCGCCGAGCTGCCTTTCTTCTCATCCTTGCTGTCCTTAAATTCCACGGTCACGTCCGCACGGATCGCGTCCAGCTTGGCTTTGTCAATACCGTTTATTTCCATGCGCTTCCTTTCGATCACGCTGTTCAGGTTGTTGGTAATCGTATGTTCCAGCGCAATGCTGGCCTGGGCGTCGCTGTAGTACTCAAAGCCGGAGGGCCGCTCCAGGTCTATCTCCGGGATCAGCAGCACGCCGCTGTAGCCCTGGTCCGCATAGTGCCGCTTCAGGGAATCCGGGTGCTGGTCGGAAATAAACTTGAAATAGGTATTCCGGCTATCCTGGAACTGCCCTTTAAAAATGCCGCTTTTATCCACTACGGCTACTTTCGTGCTGCTATTGGAATTGCCGGCCAGTACGGCCGGTATGATAATCATCGCGGCAAAGGCCAGCGGCACCAGCAGGGTTACAATCAGGAAAGAACGCTTGCGGACGCGGGAGAGGAATTCCCGTTGTATAATCAGGTATATCTTGTTCATGATTCAGCAGGATTAGGCGGTGGCAGCAACGTTTTCCGTCAGCTGCACCTGGGAAATGAAAACTTCGTTTATGCTTGGCAGTATCTCTTCAAAATAGGTTACAGGTATCTCCTGGCGGATGAAGTGCATCAGGATGTCGTTCGTAGTACTGTCGGGATTCAGCTTCAGGGTAAAGGAATGGTCGTCCACGGACACAATGGTAAAATGCCAGGTAGCCATCTGCGCGGCATTGGGCATAACGCCCACCCCTATACGGAAGAGGCCCTGCTTGAAGTCCTGGCGTATCTGCTTAACGCTGCCATCCAGTATCTTATGCCCTTTATTCACCAGCATGATATGATCGCATATCTCTTCCACCTGCTCCATCCTGTGGGTGGAAAAGATAATGGTAGTACCGTTTTTGCTCAGGTTAAAGATTTCCTGTTTTAACAGGTTGGAGTTGATAGGGTCCAGGCCGGAGAAGGGTTCGTCCAGGATCAGCAGTTTAGGCTCATGTAGAATGGTGGAAATAAACTGCACTTTTTGCTGCATGCCCTTGCTGAGTTCATCCACTTTCTTGTGCGCCCAGGCGTTCATCTCAAACTTGTCAAACCAATGCCTGATGCGGGCGTTGGCCGTTTTCTTATCAAGCCCTTTGAGTTGTGCCAGGTAAAGTACCTGCTCGGCTACCGGCATTTTCTTGTACAGGCCCCGTTCTTCGGGCATGTAGCCGATGGCCTGCAGATCGTTCATCGGGTCAAAGTGCCTGCCGTTCAGCAGGATGTTGCCGGAGTCGGGATAAAATATGCCGGTGATCATGCGTAACAGGGTTGTCTTACCGGCGCCATTGGGGCCTAACAGGCCAAATATGCTACCCTGGGCAATATTGAAGGAGATATCATCTACTGCTTTATGGGTGGCATAGTATTTCTTCAGGTGTTGTACTTCCAGGAGGTTCATACTGGAAATTAATAATAAATCCTGATAAACCTCCGGCGTACATATTATAATCTTTATAGAGATAACTTGGCTGCAATAGCCGCTGCTACACGTTCTCCATCCATGGCAGCCGATACAATTCCACCGGCATAACCTGCGCCTTCGCCGCAAGGGTAAAGGCCTTTTACCTGCGGATGCTCCAGCGTATCGCTCTCCCGCGGAATGCGTACCGGCGAGGAAGTGCGGGATTCGGTCGCCACCAGGATGGCGTCGCTCGTGTAATAACCTTTCATCTTTTTACCGAAGGCTTTGAAGGCGCCTGCGAGTCGGGTATGTACCGCGGCGGGTAGTACTTCGCGCAGGTTCACGCTATTCACGCCAGGCACGTAAGAGCACTCCGGTAAAGTAGCGGATACTTTATTGTTGACGAAGTCAGTCATCCTTTGCGCCGGCGCTACAAACTTTCCTCCGCCTGCGTTGTAGGCGGCTATCTCCACTTCGCGCTGGTAATACATGGCTGCCAGCGCGCCTTTGTCCGCAAACGGCTGGTAGTCGCCCGCTTCAATACTCACCACCATGCCCGAATTGGCAAAGGGGTTATTGCGTTTCGAAGGGGACCATCCGTTCACCACCAGTTCTCCCGGATCGGTGGCTGCAGGCGCAATGATGCCGCCCGGGCACATGCAGAAGGAAAATACGCCCCTGCCATCCACCTGTTCTACCAAACTGTAGCTGGCCGGCGGCAGGTATTCCACGCGGATAGCGCAATGGTACTGCGCGCTGTCGATCAGCTCCTGCGGGTGTTCTATACGAACGCCGAGGGCAAAGGGCTTCGCTTCCAGCAGCAGCTGTTGCTCGTTCAGCATAATAAAAATATCCCGCGCGGAGTGGCCGGTGGCAAGGATCAGGCGCTGGCCGGCAAAGTAAGCGCCGGTGGCGGTTTTCACGCCCTTCACCTGTCCGTCTTTTATATCAATGGCTGTAATCCGTTGTTCGAAGTGAACTTCCCCGCCGCTGGCAATGATTTGCTCGCGCATGGCGGTGATGATATGCGGTAGTTTATTGGTGCCGATGTGCGGGTGCGCATCAATGGCAATTTTTTCATCCGCCCCAAACTGTATGAAGATATTGAGGATGCGGTTTATATCGCCCCGTTTGTTGGAGCGGGTGTACAGCTTCCCGTCGGAATACGTGCCGGCGCCGCCTTCCCCGAAGCAGTAGTTGGAATCGGGGTTGACAATGCCGGTTTTGTTAAGGGCGGCGAGGTCGCGCCTGCGGGCGCGCACATCTTTCCCTCTTTCCAGTATCACAGGCCTGATGCCGGTTTCTATCAGTCGCAACGCGGCAAACAGGCCGGCAGGGCCGGCCCCGGCAATCAATACCGTGGGAGCGGTTGCCGGCAGGTCTTTATAAACCGGCGCTTGCAGTTCTTTTTTATGAAACGGTTCATTGACGTACACCTGCACGGTCAGGATATAATACACCTGCCTGGAACGTGCGTCAATAGAGCGTTTGAGAAGATTGTAACCGGTGATTGTTTTGGGAGGCACGCTGAGCGCCGCAGCCGCGGCTTTGATAACAGCCTGGTCTGACCCGGCATCGGCTGGTAGCAGCTTGAGAGAAACTTGTTGAATCATGTTAGGTAGTTATCCTAAAGAAATACGGATTTGCAGAGTTCAGGGCTGGCCTGATATACGCTGCAAATCCGTATAGGTATGTTTGAAAAATTGAATTAGAACGGCAGATCGTCGCTGCTGTCTCCACCGCCGGCAGGCATTTGCGGAGTGTTGTAGTTAGGCATTGGGTCCGCTCCCGGAGCAGGGGCAGCCATAACTGATTCCATACGCCACGCATCGAGGTTGGTAATGTAGTTTACTTTGCCATCTTTCTCCCAACGGGTACCTTTGATATTGAAATAAACTTTAACATTTTCACCTTCGTTGAACCGGTCAACAATACCAGTGCGGTCTTGCACAGCCTGGAACTTAATGTAGTTATTGATTACGCGGCCGTTGATATCGTCAGATTTCTCGATAACGAACTCTCTTGTTTTAAAAGTTTCGCTTCGTTGCACTGTATTATACTTCACGACCAGCTTTCCGGTAATTTCAAAACTCATAGAAAAATAATTTAAATTCAGAAGTTCCAAAGATAGGTATTCGCCAAAGTGCGTGCAAATAATTTTTATTGATTACAAGCGCGCGGGTATATAAAAAATTAGTTCCTTATAAACTAGCCCTAAACACATTTTTTTTAATGGAGATACTAACATAGTTTTGCACCCTCGCTGAAAAAATTGTGAATATCTGCGGAATTGATCTCCGGAAAAAAATAAAGAGAAAAATTCTACGATAGTATTTTATCATGAATGCGATACTATTTATGATAAAAGAGGCAATGCTTTCAGAAAGCGGTTGCAAATCAGGCCGGTTTGGAATGCAAAAAAAATGAGGAATGTCAATGCTGTAAAGCAATAGCAGCGGGCGGACACAGGGTGTTTTCACACTGTATTCAGGATAATATAAACAAGGGTAGATAAATTTTTTTTTTCAACATTTTCTACAGATATTCGTCATCCTGTCCGAACATTTTTCGACATCCTGCGTTGAGGAATAGCGAATTCGAGAACATCCTTAAGACGTGAATTGCTTTCATTAAATTAAGAAACAAACTAATTTTTTTTATCTCAATGAATAAAACTTGCGAACAAGTTTGGGAAAGGTGTCTTAATATAATTAGGGATATTGTTGAGTGGCAGCCTTTTAAGACATGGTTTGAGCCAATTAAACCGATTAAACTTGAAAACAATGTTTTAACCATCCAGGTCCCCAGCCAATTCTTTTACGAATACCTAGAGGAGCATTACGTGGGATTGTTAGGAAAAACCATCAAGAGAGAATTAGGTAAAGAAGCCCGGTTGGAATACCGCATTGTAGTAGAGAACGGTACGCCACACCAAAACCCAAGAACTGTAAACATGCCGACGCAGTTTACAAAGCCCCAGAAAGACAATGAAGTTGATTTTCCATTGACGATCCAGAACCCGGTCAAAAACCCGTTCGTGATCCCCGGCATTAAACGTGTACAGATAGATTCACAGCTGAATCCCAACTATACGTTCGATACCTATATAGAAGGCGACTGTAATCGCGTGGCCCGCCGCGCCGGTAAAACAGTGGCTGAAAAACCGGGTGGAACTTCCTTCAACCCGCTGGTGATATACGGTGGCGTAGGCCTGGGGAAAACCCACCTGGCGCAGGCTATTGGCAATGAGGTGAAGAGGATTCATCCCAACAAGGCCGTATTGTACGTCAGCGCGGAAAAGTTCATCAACCAGTTCATTGATCACTCCAAGAACAACATCATAAATGATTTCATTCACTTCTATCAGTTGATCGACGTACTGATCGTGGATGATATCCAGTTCTTTGCCCGCGCAGAGAAAACACAGGATGCATTCTTCGCCATCTTCAACCACCTGCACCAATCCGGCAAACAGCTGATCCTTACTTCGGATAAAGCCCCGAAGGACCTGGACGGTGTGCAGGAACGCCTGCTCAGCCGCTTCCGCTGGGGCCTCAGCGCCGATATCCAGATTCCTGACTTCGAAACCAGGATGGAAATCCTGGAAATGAAAATGCGCAACGACGGCCTGGAAATGCCAAAGGAAGTAGTGAAGTACGTGGCCTATAACATCCAAACCAACGTCCGCGAGCTGGAAGGAGCGCTGATCTCCCTGCTGGCACAGTCCTCCCTTAACCGCAAAGAAATTGACCTGGAACTGGCCAAACGCGTACTGAAATCTTTCGTAAAAACCTCATCAAAAGAAATTACCATCGAGAGTATCCAGAAGATGGTATGCGAATATTTTGATGTCCCTTACGATAAACTCCTGCAAAAAACGCGTAAACGCGAAATCGTGCAGGCCCGCCAGATTACCATGTACCTGGCCAAATCATTTACAAAGAACTCCCTGAAAACTATCGGTGAACATTTTGGCGGCCGTGATCATACCACAGTTATTCACTCCTGCCAGACAGTAAAAGACTTAATGGATACTGACAACAACTTCCGCGACAGCGTTATCGAGTTGCAGCAGAAAGTGCAGTTGGCAGCAATGTAATTACCCCCTGTAACCTATTTGTTGCATGCCTCCGTTTTAAACGGAGGCATGTTTCTTTTAGGGAAGTCCCGCCCGGAAAAGGCCGCAGGCTATCCCACCGTCGCGCTTTTATCAAAATATCCTGTTGTTTTTTAGGGGGAGAGATCTAATCCAACCTTCTCCACAACGTCACGTTTTTACTCGCTTTTGCACCCTATCCAACTGCCGTTGCAAAAAATTTTCGTGTAGGCCTGGCTGCCCCTTTAGGCCCTGAAACGCAGACTGCGAAAGGATTTGATAAGCCTCGCCATACCGCCCCGGAAGAATTTTGGAAAAAAACTTTGAAAAAACTGTAAATGTTTTTTGTGAATTTAAAATAATTCCTATTTTTGCAACCCCTTCAAGGAACTAACGCGAGAGGCGTTAATAGAAGGTACACGGTGAGGTGCCTGAGTGGCCGAAAGGAACGGTTTGCTAAACCGTCGTACGGGTTAAACTGTACCGAGGGTTCGAATCCCTCCCTCACCGCGAATCCAGTCGGGATTCTTTCGGGGTGTAGCGTAGCCCGGTATCGCGCCACATTTGGGATGTGGAGGTCGTAGGTTCGAATCCTGCCACCCCGACTCAGAACGACGAAAGCCTTACAGTGCAAACTGTAAGGCTTTTTTATTTTAAGTCCGGCAATGCAGGACCTGCAGTTGGAACACAGGCGTAATACGTTGCCCGCCTCTTAAATCCGGTGATACCGGCTAAAACGCATATCGCCGCATACCCCCGTCCACTACCGCTACAGTACCCGTTACATACTTCGCTCTCGGCGATACCAGGAATGCCGCCATATTCGCAATGTCTTCCGGTTCGCCAAAATCCCCCATGGGAATTTCCCTTTCTGCAAATTTCCTTCTCTCCTCACCGGGAAATATTCTCCTTATCTGTGCAGAGTCAATGATACCCGGTTGCAAACAGTTCACCCGGATGCCCTGCGATGCCAGTTCACCCGCCAGGGCTTTGGACCAGGATACAATCGCCGCCTTGGCCACCGCAGAACCATTGATGCTTCTCAACTCATAAGTGCTGCATAAATTAAGCACAACGCCCTGCCTGCGTTCCAGGAATTGTGGTAACAAAGCCTGCGTCAGTTGCCGGTGATGATGGAAGTCGAGCGTAAACGCTGCCTCCCATTCTTCCTCAGGCGCAATGGGCGCCAGCGGGCGGCTCGCCCCGGCATTGTTAATAAGGATGTCCACATGTCCAAAAGCCTGCAACGCCGCCGCTGCTATGGCCGCCGGGCCGCCGGGCGCAGTGAAGTCCTGCAGGAACACCTCCGGTACTACGCCTCCTTCCGCTGCAATCTCAGATTGCAACTCCGCCAGCAAGGAGGCATTCCTGGCGGTGGCTAATACTTTTACGCCTTCCGCTGCCAGCGTTTTAACGATACTCCTTCCCAGGCCCTGACTGGCGCCTGTTACTACGGCCGTTTTGTTTTTAAGATATAAGTCCATGTTGAATATAATTTTGAAACTGATAAATACCAGGTACAAAATTATTGCCTGAACGCAGTGCTGGTATGTGTTACAGCCGATTGTGAGTTGCGTACAATTTTGTTAGTACGGGGCCGTATCTCTATAGAGAAATCGTATAGCCGGCAAGGTTAGTGACCAAATGCAGCCATCGTATATTGATACTGCCGCTGTAATAAAACAATTTATTACAATCCCTCCGCTGGCAGGCAGCCTTCCGCCCGCCATCCCCGTTTACTTTCAACGCCGTAAATCCATGGCGGACCCTTTCAAACCCAAACTTCAACTGGAATTACCATTCCGCTGTATGCAAAACTGATCGCCTGAAACCCTTGCCAGTCAAGGCAAATAGCCCCAGGCTAGCCTGTAATTCCACACCCGTAAACCCCTCCGCACAAACTTTTTTTAAAAAATGTAAAGTCCAATTTGGTTTTCTCACAAACTTATCGCTACCTTTGCACTCCGCAATCAGAGATACACACGCTCAGATTGCGCACCGGAAAGAGTTCGGGGTGTAGCGTAGCCCGGTATCGCGCCACATTTGGGATGTGGAGGTCGTAGGTTCGAATCCTGCCACCCCGACTTGACAGGACAAAGTGGAAATTTTACCATTTTGTCCTGTTTTATTTTCGCCCAAAGCCTTATCCAGCGCGTATATTATGCGCACCGCTTCATTGATGCGGGAAGTTCGAAATGTAAAACCGTCAAAACCTAATTTTTCCGGGTACATCGAACTAATGATCTCACGTTTTCTGTCTATCTCGCCGCTTTCATACACATAATCCAGTTTTAAAAGATTATTCAGCCCCCTGCCTAACAGGTCGGTTATGTTCACTTGGTCATAGTCGTAGGCGCTTAGTTTGGCTTCCAACTTCTCCAATTTTGTGCTATACTCGGTTTTCATTTCCCGGAAGTCAGAAGGCTCAATTTGCTTTGAAGAAAGCAATTCCCGTATGTAAGACAACTTCCCTTCTAGTTCCTTTATTTGGTATTGTAACTGTCTCTGGTCGCTCTGTAAATGGTCGGTTTGGTCATGCCATGCTTCGATAAGGGTGACCCTATAAAGATCGGCCATTTCCGCGCGAGGCACGTATTTCTTTATTTCACAAGTAAATAAACTGTTTACATTGTCCGCCCTGAATCGGCAAGTACACCCGGTTGTACAATGATAATAGCTGTAATATCTGGTATGCCCTTTGGACTTACTGCCGGTTAACAGTTTGCCGCATTTTGGGCAGATCAGAAAACCACGCAACGGCAATTCGTTATTGGTAATGATTTTGAGACGGTACGGCGCTCTTTTTCTGCCGTCCAAAACGTCCTGCGCCCGGTAAAATAGTTCTTCCGATATAATAGGCTCATGCAGCCCTTTCACAAATCGGGCTTCTTCATCCTTGTACTTGGCAATAAATATTTTCCCGCAATAAACAGGATTACGGATGATAAACCAGAAAAGACCTTTGCTCCCTTTGTACCCCTTTCCCTTAGACATTTTGTAAATCTGTTCGGTATTAAATACCCCTTCCGCAATCTGCTCGTAAGCCCAACGTATAATGCTTGCTTGCGGTTCTTTGGGAGCAATATACTTTCTGCCGGCCTCATCTGTCTTGTTCACATAACCGTAAGGCGCTAAACCCATATAACGCCCTTCTTTTCTTGCCCTTCGCATACCATGAATAACATTTAATGCCCTGCGGTCATTCTCTACTTCGGGAGCCGCTAAATAGAAGGCCAGCATCATTTTATTTTCGGGAATAGACAAGTCTAGCGGCTGTTCAATAGCTTGCGGCTCTACCCCTAATTTTCGCAGCGTATTGATCATCTGGTAAGCATCCCCTGCATTGCGGCTAAACCTGTCCCATTTGAGAAACAGCACCAAATCTGTCTGTCCTCTATGTCGCTTTAATTCCAGCAGGTACTTCTTCCATTCCGGCCGGTTAAAGGTCTTGGCCGAATGATCTTCAAAAATCACCTTACGGATGGAAATTTTGTTGATGTCGCAATATTTGCGCAATAGTTCTTCCTGGCTCCTTTGGGAATAGCCTTTGTCCGCCTGTTCATCGGTACTTACCCGGATATACAAATCAGCTATTTTCATTTTCCTAAAACTTGGGTTATCAAATAATACATTTGCTTACGTTCATCGGTTACGCAGTTTTTCCAAATGATGAGCAACAATAATGTTAGCCAATTTACGCATAAATTCAAGGACGGCTGCCGCCTGCTCAACAGTTACTGCGATGCCTTTCTTTTGCAGCATTTCCGCTGCTTTCTCTGGTTTAATTTTTTCCATTTGCACCTCCGCATTTATCAAGTTCACAATACCCCTCGTGCAAGGGAACACTTTTCAAAAGCTAATATAAGTAATTAGTTTTGATATTTTGCGTTTTACCAAAACTTTTTTTGAAATTATTCCTGATTTTACCGAACTTTACCCAAATTGACGCTATTTGATGTGTTTTTATATAATTTGTAGCACACTTTACTACTGTATAAACATTTTTAGTATGAAAGCGTCTAAAAGAGGTTAAAAATGACTAAAACATACAAAGTTAGCTATAAAACGTACTTCAATGACCGGCTTAAACAAGTGTATTTTCATGGAAAGCTCACCCACCCGTTATATGTACAGGTAACATTTGACAGGAAAACGATCTTCTTCAAAAGCTATTACTTTGAACTGTTTTCAAAGCCCCGATATTTTTTGTCTGTAGCGGGGTTAACCGGGGGGCCTTCTATTGAGGATATTATTAAAAAGGAAAATGAGGTAATTGATTTTATCATTGATAAAAACCTGCAAGATTTCTCTTTAGACCTCTTTAAAAAAGAATATGCCTTTTACAGCAAAGACCTTTGCGACATAACAGAGGAAGGCTTTATTGATTACATGTATATTTTCTTTCAGGATAAGGGAATGCCTGACCTGGCTGTTACTGTAAGAGAAGGTAGCACGTTCCGTATTGTTTACAATGTGGTGCGGGATATGAAACGAGCTTTCAATAAACCTTTATATGATGAGTTGGTAGAAAATTCTTTTTACTATGCCCCGCCCTATCTGCCGCTATATGGATTTATGCAGCAGACAAAGAAATGGCCGATGTTAAGCCTTACGGTTATGGAGTGGGAAGATATAAAGACAAAGGCCCGATTTGCTGAGTATATGCAAAAACATTACCCGGACAAAGATGTGGTCCAGGTAATGACAGAAATAGATAAATGGCTGAATCAACTAAGGAATGAGGGTAAGTAGTAGCATATCATCAAAGTTAGGCAACATATGAATTGTAGGTTTAGGTGGTTTTGCTTCATTCACCCTTTACGTTTTACACAAAGGGAATTTCTGCAACTTTATACATTTTTTCATCCAGTTTTTGTTTTGTTTGCTTAAATGCTTCTAAAGTAAGGTTAATGTCCTCATCTGTATGAACTGCTGTCGGGATTAGTCTGTAAATAATCTGTCCTTTAGGTATTACAGGATATACCACAATAGAACAAAAAATGTTATAGTTTTCCCGCAAGTCCAGGCACATAGCCGTAGCTTCCGGTATATCTCCTTGTAAATATATAGGGGTTACCGGTGAATTGGTCGAACCGATATCGAATCCGTTTTCTTTTAATCCATGCTGAAGTTTTTTTACATTTTCCCATAATTTATGTTTCAATGCCGGTTGGGTGCGTAATAATTCCAGACGTTTGAGGTTGCCGATCACCAGGGGGAGAGGTAGTGATTTAGCAAATATCTGAGAGCGCATGTTATACCGCAAAAAGTTAATAATAGCTTTATCACCACTTATAAAAGCGCCTATTGAGGCCATAGATTTGGCGAAAGTTGAAAAGTACAGATCTATTTTGTCTTGTATCCCTTGTTCTTCCCCTGTCCCGGCTCCATTTTTTCCCATTGTTCCAAAACCATGCGCATCATCTACCAGCAGACGGAACTTATATCTGTCTTTTAAGTCTGTAATTAGCCGGAGCTTACCTTGATCACCGGCCATACCGAAAACCCCTTCGGTAATTAATAAAATACCACCGCCTTGACTTTTAGCCATTTCCTGCGCCCTGGTTAGTTGCTTCTCACAGTCTGCAATGTCATTATGCTTGAACACATAGCGGTAACCTGGGTGCAATCGCAATCCGTCTATGATAGAGGCGTGACACTCGGCGTCATATACTATAATGTCACGGCGGCTGCAAATAGCATCAATAGCGCTTGAAATCCCCTGGTAGCCATAGTTCAGTAATATTGTATCCTCTTTGTTTACAAATTCTGACAATTCTTTTTCTAATTGTTCATGATGATCGGAATTGCCGCTCATCATACGGGCACCCATCGGTGACGCCAATCCGAATTTAGTTGCCGCTTCAGTATCTGTTGCTCTTACTTCCGGGTGGTTAGCTAATCCTAAATAGTTATTGAGACTCCATATAATCTTTTCTTTCCCCCTAAAACTCATACGCGGCCCTATTTCTCCTTCCAACTTTGGGAAAGCAAAATACCCGTGTGCCCTTGCGGCATGTTCTCCAATAGGGCCCATATGTTTGAGTAATTTATCAAAAATATCCATGAAGTATTATTTATATTTTAAGTACATGAAATCCTGTTTATTTGGTATATCAGTTAAGATGCTTTCACTTCTTAGCAATGCCTCTTTAAATGTTGCTAATACATTGGCTTTCCCTATTGCAAATAATAGCCGTGCCTTCTTTAATTCTTCCAAAACCTGGCTGCTTTGAACTTCAGATAAAATTAGTTTGGTGCCACGATGCTTTAATTCCTTATGTACCTCCTTTAATGTATGAATGCCTGTCGCATCTATGATCGGCACCTCCCGCATACGGATAATTAAAACTTTGGGAGCTTTCTCTATTATTTTGCTTGCTTCCTTGAATTTATAGGCTGCACCAAAAAACAAGGGACCAGTAATTTCAAAAACTTCTACATCATTGGGTACAAAAAAATTAGAAACTGATAGTGGATCAGTTTTGCTTTTATCGCCATTGAATTGTTTAGTAATAACACTAACATTGCTAAATTGTGTCATTTTTCGCATGAAAAGGAAAGAGGCTAATATCATCCCAATTTCAATGGCAACAGTAAGATCGATAAGCACCGTAAGTAAAAAAGTAGTAATTAACACCGCAGTATCACTTTTAGGGCCTTTCAGTATCGCCACAAAATTTTCCCATTCACTCATATTATAGGCTACAACAACAAGAATTCCTGCTAAAACTGCCATAGGTATTAATGCGGCCAATTTGCCTATAAAAAGCATAATCAGCAGTAATGTTGCCGCATGTATTATACCGGCAACAGGAGTACGGCCCCCGTTTTTTATGTTGGTAGCGGTTCTTGCGATAGCTCCGGTAGCAGGAATACCGCCAAATATGGAAGAAAATATGTTCGCCGTTCCCTGCGCTACCAGCTCCATGTTACTTTTGTGTTTACCACCAATCATCCCATCTGCTACCACAGCAGAAAGTAAAGATTCAATACCACCTAATAATGCAATAGTAAAAGCAGGTTGGATAAGCTGTTTAATAGTGCTAAAATCTAAATGTGGTATGGTGGGAGAAGGTAAGGAAGTAGGAATACTACCAAACCTACTTCCTATAGTTTCAACAGGCAGATGAAATAGCTGAACAACTAAGGTTGATAAAATGATAGCGATGAGCGATCCTGGTATTTTATGAGTTACTTTAGGCCACAAAAAAATTACTATCACGGTGAATGCTGCTAAAGCAAATGCATATACATTAATAGAAGAAATATACTGCGTGTATGCTATCCATTTTTCAAGAAAATCAGAGGGTACTGCTCCCATCTTCAATCCTAAGAAATCCTTTATTTGAGAGGAAAAAATGATCAGCGCTATTCCGCTGGTAAATCCTACTATCAATGGGTGTGGAATAAACTTTATTACAGAGCCTAACCGCGCTATCCCCATTATGATCAGAATGATTCCAGCAATAAAAGTGGCAATGATAAGACCGTTTACGCCGTATTGCTGTACAATGCCGTAGACTATTACTATAAAAGCTCCTGTAGGCCCGCCTATCTGCACACGACTACCCCCTAATGCCGAAATAATAAATCCAGCTATTACTGCGGTAAATAATCCTTTTTCAGGTGAAACTCCAGAGGCAATAGCAAATGCAATGGCTAAAGGTAATGCAACGATACCAACAATAAGACCGGCTTGCAAATCCTTTGCAAACTGATCTTTAGTATATCCTTTTAGGGTATGGAATAGTTTAGGAATGAACATATATTTATTTAATACTATTTTGCTTTTATTCGATTGGTTCAGGGTCATACGTCACAAAAAAATTAAGGTATAACGTACGTGACCAACGCATGAGAGCTGGCATAGCCAGTACCAATAGGGCCCCATTGATGATCAACCAATGAAATACACTATTGTCTCTCCATGATATACCAAAAATCAGCCAATACCAGGCTAAGTTAAAGACCGAGAAAGCAACACACATAACATAGCTAACATATCCTGTTCCGTACCAGAAGCCTGGTTCCAACTCAGTTTCTTGCGTGCAAACCGGACAATGCGAATGCATGTCAAAAACTCTTTTTAGATGATAAGGATTGTTATTTCTAAATAAATAACCTTTTCTACAGCGCGGACATTTGTTACGTAGAATGCTGGCAATTAAGCCAGGTCTTTCAGTATCCCGGTTACTAATTTTCGGCATGTTTTACGGTTAAAAGTTCACGCACATAAATCAAAGCGCAACGATACAAACTCCATTGGTCACTCTTGCAATTGAGTGGAGATAAATCCTCTAAGACACTTTGCAGTTTTGTCAAATAACGTTGAATAATAAATCCATTCTTCTTTTTCTCTACCATATTTTGCACTGATTGAACAATGATCATTTCTACCTGATTGCAATTTTTCACTACTTTAATTTGTTGTATTATCAACAAGACATATTCATCAGTTGTCATAACAAACTCTTTTATTGAAGGAACTCGACTTTTCCATTATCCATATTATATACCGCACCGGCTATATTCACTTCCTTCCTTTCAATCTTTTTTTGTAATTCCGCATCTGCTTCTACCAAATGCATCATGTGAAGAACATTAGCTTTCACACAATTTTCTATAAAATGAGACTTATCATGAATCTGTTTGATTTCAGATTCATTTTTAAGTGTATCAATTAAAGTTTTAATGTATCCATGTGGTAACTCTCCATTAGCAAAAGCTTCTATGGCCCCGCATCGCTCATGACCCATTATTATAATAAGATGTACACCCAGATGTTCTACTCCATATTCTATACTACCTAACTCCACCGGGCTAATAATGTTACCAGCAGAGCGAATAACAAAAAGATCGCCCAACCCCTGGTCAAAAACCAATTCTGGGCAAACCCTTGAATCTGAACAGCAAACAATGATTGCTTCAGGATGTTGTTCTCTGGAGACTGTTGACATCCACTGTTTGTTTGTATGAGGATGCTGCATTTGATGGCTGTGGAACCGTTTATTTCCCTCCTGCAAAAGTGCCAATACATTTGATGATGAAATACGATGGTCAGGTGCTGCTGGCTGATGACAGGAAAATGAGATCAGAAGAGTAAAAATAATAACTATAAATAAAACAGTAGGTGTAATAAATCTTACTTTCCTCATCTTTTTATCCACATTTTTAAAAGCAGATCAATAGAAGCATCTACAACCTGATAGCTGGGTGGTACTTCATCTTCCAGGCTATGAAAAGTCACTAACCGGGTACCGCTTGGTTTATTTTCCAAGGCTTTGAACAGATAACGGGAATAATATACGTACAGGCTGGTAGAGTATTCAATCTGTTGATCTATGCGATCTTTCCCATCCAGGTTTTCAAAAAAAGCGTTATAAAAATAAAAGCTATCATATTCGGACAGGTCTACTTGCGTAAAGTTCGCATTTATAAAATCGGCATTGCCGGTTTGTGTAGCCTCTCTGGCTGCAAGTGAGTAGTGATATAATTCCCGACGTTGTTCTACACCGAAAAAAAAGGCTTCCGGAAAGAAATGGGCACCGATAAGGCAAAACTTTCCAACACCACTCCCTATATCCAATATTTTTTTTCCTGGTACATCTGCCAGGAATTGGGCAGCCTTTTTAGCTACTCCTAATGGCGTCCAATGCCGCCTTGACAATAGTTGTATCCTTTCTGGATACAACCAGTCAAAAGCAGCATCGGTCATATAGCAGGTTGGCTTTAATAGAGTATTATTTTCCATAATTAAATTCAATCAACTTTTTTAAGGCGAATATGTTTTTGATAATCTTCCCGGGAAAGAAGAGGCTCCTGGCCAGAAAATTTTAATGGAGTGATAAAAAATACCCACCCTCTATCCTGAGGGCTCTCAAGGATCAGGTTTAAATTGCCATTCAGTTTTTGGTTAGACCCTAAGAATTTACAGTTAACAGGAGCATGTATGGGGATAATATAGTCCTCAGAATGAAGTTCTGCTATTAAAGTGCCCTTTTCAATGGCTCCTTTATACCTGTACCATTTAATATTATCAATTTTCTTTATCCCTTTTAACTTGAATGCAGAAATGCCCACAAAACCAACTGTTCCATTATAATCAATCCATTCGTGCTCAACGGTATAATGCATCATCGGGCGAGAAATAGTTGTTTCTTTCATGTTGCAAAGGTACCTTTGTAGATCATTCATCGAACTGCAAATTTTCAACTGGAAAACTGATAAAAGTCAGCTTCATTAATTTATTGATTTAAAATCTAATATGAGTTTAGCTGGTCGATTTCCTATAGATAAATGGAACTTTAAATCACAATCCATTTTGCAAAATCTCCCTGTTGAAGAGTATGAACATCTTTGTTTGCATATGATAGAGCAGAAATATAAAAAGGGTGAAATGTTATTTAGGGAGGGAACAGTACCACAAGGTATTTTTTTTGTAAAACAGGGTAAAGTAAAAAAATATCAGGTTGACCGGGATGGGAAAGAGCAGATCTTTTATGTAGCTAATTCAGGAGAGTTAATTGGATATCATGCCGTAATTACTGATGAAAGATACCCGGATTCCGCCGCTACTTTAGAGGACAGCATAATAGAGTTAATACCAAAAGAGGATTTTTTGGAGGTATTAGAGAATTCTACTGTTCTTCCTCAAAGGTTGCTCAAAATTTTAAGTCATGAATTCACGGTTTTAACAAATACTATTTCAATACTTGCGAAAAAATCTGTTCGCGAAAGAGTAGCTATTTCATTAATTGTATTACGTGAGAAATTTAAAGATGAAACAAAACCAGGAAATGAAATAGCAATAAATATTTCCCGCAATGATTTGGCCAATATGGTTGGGACCGGCGAGGAAAATGTGATCCGTTTTTTAAAAGAGTTTAAAATTGCGGGTATACTTGATACCTATGGGAGAAAGATAGTTATTCGTGATGTTGGAAGATTAATTGAGTTATCTGGTTATAGTAGTTTAAAATAAAGTTATACATGTGAGGTGGTCGGCCCATACAGGGAAAGTAGGCCAAGTAGATTTATTTGTTTCAGGAGGTCTTTTCTTCCACGATTTTCTTAGCGGCTTCCTGTAACCGGATCACTTTGTCAAAAAGTTTAGACAGATCATCGTCCGGTATGTTATACTGATTATCATACCGGGCTTTTAAATAGGCATTTTCCAGTATATCCAGCAGGCGCTTTTCCTCGTCTGTATCATCCGTGAAAATATTGTTCAATTGCGGAGTGCAGCGGCGTACATGCTTTTTCAAAGACCGGATTTCATGCGTCCTTTTATCGTATCCGTTCAGGCTTTGTAAAATTCCTCGGTAAGTAAGTTCTACCGCTTGGTGCAGCAAGAAGCCGATAATATGGGAAGGGTTGTTTTCATGCAGGAATGCAGCACTTTCGTTGAAGGCAACAGCTTTCTTAAAGTTAAACATAAACTGCTCCCTGACGCGCTGTATCATTTCCCGCATGGCGTCGGGTGTTGTTGATGGATACACGGTTGTCTTATCATCATAGACAAGGTTTTCAGGTATGCAGTTAAGGGAATAGAATATATGCCCGTTACGCAAACCTTCTATTATGTTCCCCTCACTGTGCAAGGAACAGGAAACCCGCTGATCTTTCAGGTAGGCTATTTCAAGTATGGGTTCAATTTCAGTAAACGGAACATTGTTTTTGCCGGAAATAACAATTAGCAGGTCAATAAAGCCGCCTGTTGCTGCCGTACCATTATGACGCAGCATATATATTTTAGCCGGAGATATGGTGGCTACTAAAAATTGTATAAGAGGCTTTAAGGTATCTGTCTGGACAGGTATCTGTTCTGCTATGGAAATTAGCTTCTCTTTCCAGTCCCTTACCTCTGCGGTATCTGCACCCGCATTAAGAAATACATTGGTGGTATATTCTATTCTGTGATTGTGGCCGCTGATGTTCATGACATGAGGTTTTGAGTTTACAAAAACCGGGAGTGCCCTATTTATAGGCTTTAACGGTAGTGACCGGGTAACATTCCCGAAGCTGATCTAAGTATTCCTGCTCAAAATCGCCAAAGTGTTCTTTGAAAACAGTAATATGTCCCCCGGATTTACGTATCCATTCTGCAATACCTGCATCTCTCAATGACGGCAGCAGGTACAGTTTTGTGCCTTCTGAAATGAAAAAGGTGGTTTCAGTATCGCATTTATGGATATTCCTATCCCTTACGGCCACCTTCATGTATAGCTGATAAAAGGCTCCTTTGTCCAAAAGTTGGAAGTGCAGGCGGGGCCGGTCTTTTGATAACTGTACACGTTCAATCCTTGCCCTTTGCGGCTTTTCTTTCAGTTCCCGCTTATTATACAAACCATACCTGTAAATAAATTCCTGTTGCAGTAAAAGGGGCATTGCTTTTTCCCACAGACTAAAAACGCCAGCCGGTTCGCATTCCTGCTCCGGTTCGCCTTCTATAAGGGAGCCAGACTGCGTTTCAACCTGTTGCCACATTTCATAACAAAGCCGGTTCAGGGTTTTTTGTTCATCCGTTAGAAATTGATCGTATTCCCGTTCTGTACCGCTAATGAAGTGGTGAAAGCCTTTAACCTCTGTTTCTGCCTTATTCAGCATTCCCAAACAGGGGAGCAGGAATGTAAGGTACTTGTTCCGGAAGGCATCTATTATAATGTAAGTTAACGCTGTGTCTTTTGCCTTCTTCCTTTCAGGCGCGGACGGTGGCAATTCCAGAATATCCGCGAATTGCAAGCCTTCCATTTTATCGGCCAAATGATAGACGCTGCCTAAACTGGCTTTAGGTTTTACCTCAATGCCTCGGTCTGTTGCCTTTCTGTCAAAGTATTTCCTGTGTCTGGCCGCTATTTCCATTAAACCATTGGGACGATATTGTTTAAAGTAATCTGTACTGCGGTAGCCGATTAATTGCCCAAGGGCTCTGTAGGTATGCAGGCAAAGCGTTTCAACCTGGCTGCCGCAGCTACAGGAAACATGCAGCTTGTCTGGCTCAATCCCTACTGTCATTATGTAAGATATTTCCCTGAAAGTAAGCCTTAACTTTAAGTTGGTATCTTCCATAGAAATAAACTTTAGCTTTGGGTAAAACCATTCCTTTTTTCGTTGCACGCGTTCATCTGTCTGCCGTTTCAGAGCATCTTCGCTCAATATATAGGGTTCATCCTCTAAATGGATGGTAAGGGGGGCGGACGCATTGCGCAGCAGTGCGCCCCCCTGTGATCTGATATGTTTTACAGTTGCCATGTGGTAAAGTTTGATTACTCAAAGCAACTATGTAACAGCCTAATATTCAATTTGATACGGATATATCATATTGAATGCTCCGGATATTTTAGTAATATTTTATTCAAATTCTGTATATTACGGTTGGACAAAAAAACTACTTTTGCACCATGATAAATACGGATATGCCCAAAAAGATACATGAAGGCAGGAATGTTAAGCGTTTCCGGGAAATGCTGGGAATTAAGCAGGAAGCCTTAGCTGCTGAATTGGGGGAAGATTGGACACAAAGTAAAATTTCATTATTGGAAGCAAAGGAAACCATTGAACCAGCAATCTTAGATCGGGTAGCCAAAGTCTTGAAGGTTCCAGTAGAGGCTATAAAGAATTTCGATGAAGAGACGGCTATTGTCAATATTCAAAATAATTATGACGGCTCAACTTTGAATCATTCCGCAAATTATCAATATAACTATCAGCCGACTTTTAATCCGGTCGATAAGGTTGTAGAGCTATACGAGCGGCTGTTGAAAGAAAAGGATGCCGAAATTGAGGACCTGAAAAAACAGGTTGGTGAAAAGAAAAAGTAATAACAGATTTCAAAAAATACTGGAAATACAGGAAAGCCACCGTTTTCAGGTGGCTTTCGGCTTATTGCGGCTCAAGGTTACCGACTTTGATATAAGCACTGTCCATTAGGCGTTTTACCCCTTTCCCTTGTTGTTGATAGAGGTAGTGCCATGCCTTTTTTATCCTGTCATTTTCCAATTTTTGCAGCTTTACTTCCTGCTGGCTATCGCTCCAATGAATGCTGAATTTATACAGGTTTGTAAGAAATAACATTATTACTAACATGAGGAACCAGCGGCTAAATACGACCTTGTAAAACAGTTTAGCATCCTGTTCAGGAAATAGCAAAACCTGAAATTTGCGTATCACATTTTTAGGCTGTGCAGCTACCGTCAATTTCATGTCTATAATGCCTTTCTTTACAATTTCCTGTATAGGCTTGGTATCTGTTGAAACCGTTACTTCCTTTGGTTTTTCCAGTTTTTCCTCAAATTGGGTGAACTTACTGGAAAGGCTGTTGACAGCTTCAACCAGGTCATTAACAGATTGGGTGTGTAACTTCTGTTCCCCTGTAAATTCTTCCAGCACCAGTTCTAAACTGGCCTTTTCTATATTTTCATTTTTTTGGACTGTATCCATAATAAGTTAATTTTTAGGATTAATGACTAAGACGTTGGGCCTGTTCCTTTTTCTTCCGGCGCTTGATGCCTTCCTCTGTTAATTCATAAGGCAGGTAGTTAGAAGTATATTCTGGTTTTAAAAGCTGCTGTAAGAGGTTTCCTAATTCCCGGATTACCGGAACAAATGGGGAACGTTCCATCAGCGCCGTTTTCCTTGTCTGCCGGAGTAATTTTTGAGCAGGAGTAAAGGAATGCTGCGTTATCCTTTTCTGCCGGACGGCCGTTTCATAAATTTCTTGTTTGGCTTTTGCCACTTCCAGCTTTTGTTTTACGCCGAGGATCTGCTCTATCTTTGCCAGTGAAAATCCAACTTCGCTGCCTTTTATTTTCACCTTCTTATCATCAATAAAAGAAATGCCCCGGCCTTTTATGACCTTATACCCCAACGCCTGCATTTTCTGTTCAAACGCGTGATAATTGTGTACCTGCCCCAAAGTTTCCCGAATATCTGTTTTCAGCCGTTCCTTCCGCATATCCTGCCGGGGCAATAACCGTTCTTTGGCAGATAAAAAGGCACGGGGACTTAATACCTCTTGCAGCTTATACTGTTTTTCCAACCTCCGGCAAAGGGCAGCCATTCTTTTATAACTATTGCTGTCGCTGGCCACTTTACCGTTAAAGCCTACCCGGTTTGCAACAATGTGGATATGCTGCTCTTGGGTATCTTTATGCAGGATGCAGATATATTGGTTATCCGCTACACCAAATTCTTTAGCGCATTCCCGGCCAATTTCTATAAACTGATTTTTTGTAAGCGTTTCACCGGGGGCCAGCCGTAAGGAAAAATGAAATACCGGCTTTTCTACCCGCTTGCTTAATTTGGCAACGTCAATAAGCTGGCTGGACAGTTCTTTTAAATTCCCGAAACATTTATTGTAGTCCAATATTTCTGCCCGATTCTTGTGCTGCAGGTTGTCTTTAAGGGAAAGTTGCAGCTTTTGTTCTTCGGATAGTTCCTTTTTGTCTTGCAGGCAATAACGGATACACTCAAAAAAAGAACTTCCTGTACCTATATAGCCGATCATTGGAAATAGCTTTTAATTTGTGATGCTAGTGCTTTTAAATCTCCGGATTGTACTTTCAGATTAGCCCGTTCAAGCGGGCTTAGTTCTTCATGGCTGTTTCTCTTTCTGGCGATCTGGTTAAGGTTTGCGGCTACATGGTTGAGCGTGCCGGTTAGCTCTAAAACTTCTTTAGGCAATGCTTTTCCCCGCCTGTCAATTTTTCCGGTCTGCCCTATCTCGCATAGGTATTCCGACACGGAAAGGTTAGCGCTTTTGGCCCTTGCTTCAATAACTCGCCTTTCGTAAAGGCTGCATTTTAAGGCCAGCAATTGATCTTTCTTTACGTCTTTTTTGGGGCGGCCCCCCTTTTTCTTAATTTGTGCATTCTGTTGCTCCATATCAACCTCCTCTTTATTTTTTGAATGCGATAGCATGAAAAAAATTCCTCACCGAATGCGGTAGCATGAGGTGAGCCAGCCGTTTTGGTTTTACCAAAACATAGCTGGCTACCCGAACGTCAAAGCCGCCTTCCTATCCTCTGGCTCTCTCTTTGGCTGTAGTGATGGTGAATAAGCCAGTCGTTTAAATCCTTGTGACCGTGGTAAAAATCGCTACGGTCTATATACTTGTTCCCGTCCCATTCAAGCGCCTGCCGGGTACGATTCATACCGGCATTATCCCTGTCCAAAATCAAATGAACATGCCTGTATTGCTCCATCAGCGGGCGGCATTTTTCAAAGAAAGACAGCGAATTGAGGATAAGACAATTTGTCAATGGGGCCTGTTGATTTCTGTTGATGGTTTGAAAAGACAGGAAGCTAAAGAAGCCTTCAAAGACGGCGATCTGTTCTGTTCGATTGTCTATAAATGTTACGTCTTTCGGGACGCTGCTACCTTTAAAGTTTTCGCTACGCAGCTCGTACCCCCCGGCATTGTTCGGGAAACCTATAACGGTATGCTTCTTCCCGTATAAAAGAAAATCCACTTCCCGGCAAAAACGGTTGGCAATTTCCAGCGGGATACTTCTTTTTTGCAGGTAGTCCAGTAGGGGTTGTTCCGCAAGGGGGCGGGTGTCCAAAACAACAATTTTGCTGTCGGGGGTATCTTTTTTTTCACCAGCAAAAGAAGCCGGGGCCTTGGGTGGGTTGCCGGGGACAGGGTGCGGGTGAAAAGAAAGAGCCGGGGCAGGTTGCTGCGATAAACGTTGCAGCAGGTCGGCAACAGTACAATTAAAATAAAGGGTTCCGAAGTCTACCAGATCGCCGCCTTTCCCCATTCCGTGATCGTACCACACGTTCAGCCGCCGGTTAACCTTAAAGGAAGGCGTTTTTTCCTCCCGGAGCGGGGATAAGTACCAGTAGTCCTGGTTCCTCACCTTTTGGGGGTGGTGACCCAATGAGGCCAGATATTCTACCAGATCAATCTGCTTTGCCTCTGCACATATTAATTTTTTCATACACTCGTTTTTCAGGTTCACAATTAAGTATGCATAATACAAAACGGCCTACAAACAATTGGCTATCAAATAGCTATGTTTGCAAGCCGTCTTAAATCCATTAAAAATAAGTTCGAAAATTGTACAGGCAGGGCGACAAAAGTCACTGATAATCAGTGGCTTTTTCTATTTTCGGACATATTTCGGACAAAAGCGACTTGTTTTTTAACTTATATTAAGGTAGGTAAGTTTAGATTAGAGTAATCTCATATAGTGTTTTCCTTAGAATTATAAAAATCCATAGAACTTGGGGTCTTCTTCTTATCAATATCTGTGATATGTGTGTAATCATGTTAGTATAGGTGTCTTACGGACTTTGTGAACGACAGGACGACAATTCGCAGAATTACCGCTAACAGTCCAACAATTTTTCGTTCATTTGCAAAAATACTAAACAGTATCTTTTTATGAAAAAAGCGGAAGCAACACGGCTGACAATTCTACAAAAAGCGTTTGAACTGATTTATGTTAAAGGTTATCAGACGACAAGCATTGACGACATTATCGCCACGACAAAAGTTACCAAAGGGGCTTTTTACTACCATTTCAAAACCAAAGACGAAATGGGACTTGCCATCATCAACGAAATCCTAAAGCCGACACTTACAAATAGTTTTATTGAGCCGCTTCAAACTGAAGAGAATCCATTAGATGCAATTTATAACCTAATGGACAATCTTTTAATGAAAAATGATTTTCTGAAAGTGGAATACGGTTGTCCCGCATCCAATTTTACGCAAGAAATGACCCCGTGGAATTCGGAATTTAATAAGGCTTTGAATGAATTAACTCAGGAATGGACAAAAGCAATAACCGCTACCATCGAAAGAGGCAAGAAAAGCGGCACGATCCGTAAGGACGTAAATGCGAAACAGGTAACCATCTTTGTTATGTCGGGCTATTGGGGCATTCGGAATTTGGGAAAATTAGAGAACAGCAAAAAAGTGTATGTCTCTTATTTAAAACAACTTAAAATCTATTTAGATAGTTTGAAATAATTTTTCTCAAAAAACATACCGAATGGTATTTTTAAGATTCAAATTTGCAAGTCAGATAAAATATGCAAACATCATTCTTAAAATACAGTAACCAATACATTGGGTACAGCGTTGATAGGGTTCATATTTCACATCATATTGTATATAAACGAACAGGAGAATTGTCCGAAATGGACAATGCTTTTCGCTACCTAACCACAGCCATTCCCCATATTCAAGTTATAATAACAACAAATAACTCCTGTCAATAAAATGGAAGCTCCCATAAGTAACATTCCCACACATTCTTTTAATATGGAGGAGAATTCCGGAATATTTGTAACCAAAATAATCTCGGAACCATTTAATGAAAATGTTGAATTGGGTCAAGCACATCGGCATAACAGCCATGTTTTGGGATTGCATTTAAAAGGAATATCTCTTGTGGAACTGGATTTTAAACAATACCAAATAAAACATCCGTCCGTTTTGTATCAGTCTCCCAATCAGGTGCATAGAATACTGAATGTCGATGAAATAGAAATGTTCTTATTGGGAATCGACCAAGAACTAATTGATAAGAACCTCTATAAACATGTCCAGGGAATTATTATGCCACATCCCCTGCACCTAAGAGCTGATGAAATGAATATTTTAAGGCAGGCTTTCTTATTGTGTGCTAATCTTCATGATAAAAAGGAGGATAAATTCTATTTCCATTCATTAAAGAATGCTTGCAATGCCCTCATCGGCCTATATCTTTCTTTTTACCTAAAAACGTTGCAGTCACAAGAACAGCTTTCCAGATTTGAACGCATACACTATGACTTTCTAAAACTGTTGGAAGTACAATTCAAAGTTTGGAAACGCCCTTCCGATTATGCTCAAAAATTAAACATCTCAGTAGCCTACCTTAATGAATGTGTAAAAACAGTAACTGGTTTTGCCGTTTCGTATCACATTCAACAGCGGGTTGTCTTAGAAGCCAAGCGCCTGCTGTACTATACCGAAAAATCCGTAAAAGAAATTGCAAACGAATTGGGCTATAATGATTACCCGTATTTTTCGAGATTGTTCTCTAAAGTTGCCGGAATGACTGCTTTGACATTCAAGAACAAAAACCACGTTTAGTCCAATACTTACCTCTATTGCATACTTTCTCGACTTATCAATTCTTCAGTTATTTGCATAACTAAAATAAATAACAATATGCCAAGAGCTCCCAAATGGTTATTCGATACCGTTGATTTACTTACGACAAAACTTCCAGACGTAAAAATAGAGGAAACCGTTTTCTTATTGTAAGCTTCCCCTAAAACTAAGCCAGTCAGGATTAGAGCTTCTCATGCAATAGACCTTGATAAAAACGCTCGGCGTATTTGCAAGGAGATAGA
>MLAV02000015.1 GCA_001870995.2 Chitinophaga sp. CB10 | reverse complement strand
CTTGTTGTTCCATAAAAAAAAACTGTGTTAAAGGTCTTGTTTTTTTAGCCTTTGACACAGTTTATTTTACAGTCTCGTGTGTAAACTTTAAAACCGGGGAATCAAATTGATAATTATATTCTCACCCTTTTATCAAATATAGTTAAGAACTGATTTAGGATCATGCCCCAGTTTCTAATTGGCATGGTCCATTTTTTTGATACTTCCCTTAAAGCCAGATACACGGATTTCAACACTGCATCATCAGTTGGGAAAGACAGCTTGTTTTTAGTATACTTTCTGATTTTCCCATTCAGGTTTTCGATTAGATTAGTTGTGTAGATGATCTGCCTGATCTCCAGCGGGAAGTCAAAAAAGACAGTGAGTTCCTCCCAGTTTTCGCGCCAGCTTCTGATGGCATATGCATACTTTGCACTCCATTTAACATCCAGGGCATCAAGAGCAGCCATGGCAGCTTGTCTGGTTGGAGCTGCATAAACATCCTTCATATCGGTGGTAAACTCTTTTTTATCTTTCCAGACCACATAGCGGCAACTGTTACGTATTTGATGTACGACACAAACCTGAGTGGCAGACTGTGGGAACACAGATTTGATGGTCTGCGTAAAGCCATTAAGGTTATCGGTGGCCGTTATTAGAATATCTTCCAGGCCACGGGCTTTCAGATCAGTAAGTACAGTCATCCAATAAGCAGCAGATTCATTTTTGCCCAGCCACATTCCCAGAACCTCCTTGAGGCCATCTCGCTTTAGCCCCACAGCGATATAAACGGTTTTATTCACTACTTTGCTATTCTCCCGAACCTTAAACACAATGCCATCCATCCAGACTATGAGGTAAACAGGTTCTAATGGCCGATTTTGCCAGGCTACAATATCTTCTGCCACCCTGCTGGTGATGCGGCTGATTGTAGCAGTGGAAACATCAAATTTGTATATTTCTCTTATTTGCTCTTCGATGTCGGACACGCTCATTCCCTTGGCATAAAAAGACACAATTACCTCTTCCAAGCCTTGGACCATCCCTTCCCGTTTAGGTACGATCATGGGATTAAAACTGGCGTCACGATCTCTGGGGATTTTTATCTCAGATTCACCGTAGCTGGTCTTAATCTTCTTTTTGCCGTAACCATTACGGCTATTGGCACTATCATTGGGTTCATGCTTGTCATAGCCCAAATGGCTATCCAGCTCGCCCTCCAGCATCTTTTCTATGCCCCGTTTCTGAATCTGGGCAAGAAAATCGTTTAGCTGATCAGCTGTTTTAAACTGCTTCAGAAAGTCGTCTGATAAAAAATCCTCTGTCTTCATAAAACTGTATATCCGTTAAAGTTAAAAAATCGGAGACAATCCCCGATTTTTATCATTTACACAGTTTATGAGATAGTGTCCAATGGAGGATCAGTTCAAGTCACTACACAAAATCAAACTAAAATTGGAGGTTCAATTTCCTCATACATTTAATGGTAATAATTATGAAAAGGATTATTTCTAGTTTACCCTTAGCAGTCATTTTTTGCCTGATGGTATATACTATTTATGTAGTATCAACTACAAATATTATATTCTCTTATGAGCATTATATTGGACTTACTTTAATAGTTTTCGCAATAGTGGCCTTGCCTTTTAGTCGGAAAGCTTCCACTATCGCTACCTTCGTAGCGTTGTTGCTCGCAACTTTTAGCATTGCCGCATTTACTCCTATCATTTCAAGGGTAAGGTTAGGTTATACAATTAATGGTAGAGGGCTTGATTTAGTCCTTCAACCATATTGTATTCTTCTATTAGTGCTTTTTTTAATTTTCAATTGGAAATATTTATACGACCTAAAAAAAGAATGGTTTGGGAAAAGCAGGATCTTTACAAAACCGATAGACGAGCATATTAATAGATAGTCTGTTTACAATTTTTTATTGATAGATGTTATAATCGTGAAAAAAATTACTTTGTCTTATCCTTGAATAGGTTTGCACCAAAAGTGTAAACTATGAAGAAGATCATTGAACCAGAAAATGGTAGTTAATTGGAATTTGACAAGCACTTAATCATTAAAGCCTATTAGAGCTGCTCAAATAGAACAAAGCAATCCATCTGGGAAGAATATACAGTTCATCTCTAGGAACATGGAAGGGTTTTGAAGAATTTAATGATTTTAGTGCGAGGACTTATGACCAGCAAGTAGGTAGGTTGTACTAAAAAAGATAAATAAAAATTGGATTATGAAATTAACATATTCAGTGGTTTTTTGTCTTTTTACTGCTGCTACTTCAAACTAGTTCCTGTAATTATCATATTAATACAATAACAGGAGAAAAGAAGATGAAAATAATGCAGGGTAAATATGAAAAATACAGCTTTCATTGCAGTGTTCTTATTTTGTGCCTGCAAGTATCAACAGCCATCGAGCTGTAATACGAAATATACAATTGATATCCGGAGCATTAATGCTTCCATGGCTTACACTACCCTTTATCATGTAAACGATGACAGCATATCAGTTGAGTTTATCAATGAAGTGGAAGGTGGTCGAGACTCAATATTGTTAAAGCGGCCCCTAATCCAGGCAGAGCGAACAAGTCTTTGTAACTATCTTTCTACATTTGATATCGACACATTAAAGACCGATTACATTAACCAAAGAGTAGATGACGGTGACCAGAAACGAATAACGTTGCAGATTGGAAACAAAAATAAAACGGTTAACATATCCAATTTTTATCAGAAAGAGATGATTGGTCTTTATGATGTGATTAATAATGTAATAAATGATGATCGGTATAAGATTAAGTATAGGAAGTAAATATGTTGAATAAGTACCAGTACTCCCGCGATGCTATTGCAAGGGCCGTTGACAAAGATTGTAAACTGAAAATACGCATAACTGTGTAGAAGCAGTTTTATCATAAACGGTGGACAAATTATTTCCTGCGCTACTACCAATTACCATATTCAACCGTGCGTACGATTTTCCTGCGAGCCCTGTTATCAGCAACATGCCAAGATGATATAGAATTACTTGGAATATTAGAAATTATACCCCATCCTCAGCTTAACCGGATCCGTCCTCGGTACATGGCTGTTATACAGGAAATCAAACAATAACGATACATCCCCCTTCATCTTTGCGCTCACTTTGTATTTCTTCTTAATCCCCAGCAATGCACTGGAGGTCCACATTTCGGCATTTGGAACTGAGGGATTAATATGTACCGGCTGGTAATTTTGCTCATACCCGCCGTTTAAAAAGAACGTATTTTTCAGTTTCCAATCCACAAATGACCGGAGGCCCAGGCCTTCGCTTGAAATCGCTATCTTATTAAACCCTTGTCCGAGTCCTAGCTTATAAGATGCGCCTACGCCGGCCACCCCATTCTTATGAAATTTATAACCAATCTGTCCTGCAATATCGCTGGTGGTGGGGTAGAAGCTGGTATTTCGTGCGAACTGTATATTACCTCCATATTCCAGCCTTTGCAGGAATCTTTTTGACTTCATTTCGTTCGGTTTGAAATTCGGCATTTCACCGGCATTATCCAGGTCAGGAAACTTACTTTTCAACTCATTCATTTTTGCCCTGGCTTCAGCCATGGACTGGCTGACTGCCTGTGAGGCATTTGGACCACTACCCAGGCGCTGC
Source organism: Chitinophaga sp. CB10 (assembly GCA_001870995.2). Taxonomy (GTDB): domain Bacteria; phylum Bacteroidota; class Bacteroidia; order Chitinophagales; family Chitinophagaceae; genus Chitinophaga. The sequence goes on along the minus strand of MLAV02000015.1, from coordinate 166,122 downwards.
TGAATCAGTTGTTCCACCTGAGCACGGGTTTGCAAGCCCTCCAGGTTTGGGGCTTCCCCACCACCTCCGAGGTTGCTGCCAAGGAGAGAAGCCAGGTAACTGTGCTTAGCCATAAAGTCATTATAGGCAGGGATCTTTTGCGCAATCTCCAGGGCTTTTTTCTCAATCTTCTTTTTATCGCTAAAAGCTTCCTTCAGCTCTTTAACCTGTTGCGTATAATAGTAGGCTTCCTTGTTAATACCTTTGAGGTTGCCTGCCAGTTCGGGAAACTTACCTAACTGAGCATTCAGAAGCTGCCTGCGCTGCTGGATAAATGCCTTGGCTTCATTGAGTATCGCCAGCTTGTCCTGTAAGGCGGTAACGGATCTGAGGCTGCTATTCAGCTGTGGAAGTTTATCGTTACCCTGCTTGAGGAAGTTTAATGTATTGAAAAGGCTATCAACACCAGGGGTATTTGTCAGAATATTTTTCCCCGGAATTTTATCAGTTTTGGCCTTCAGCTTATCCTTGAAGGAAGTAAACTTCTGCTGGCTTTCGTTAAACAATGCCTTTGCCTGAGAGGAGTCCACCTTCATCAATTTCTTTTTCATCTTCTCCTCATATTTAGCAAGACGGTTCAGGGCTTTCTCCGTACGGGCAGTCAACTGCCTGTTGAGCGCATCCGCTTTATGTTGTACTGCAGAATAGTATTTCTGTGGTATTTCTTTGGACTTTTGCAGCAGGCTATCCTGTGCCCATACCAGTTGGGCACAGCAAATGAAACAGGTTATTATCAGGTATATGGGTCGCATTTATTGATGGTTTACGCGAGGAGCGTATTGGATGAATCGCAAATGTATATAAGATTTACCTTGATTTCCAGATAACCAGGAGATGCTGTACATATTTTATATTTTGGAATTTGTTCCTTATTTTTTTAAACGCTCTTCCAGCACTTTAATTTTTTCCCTTTGATCCTCCAATTCTTTATTTAATTTAATAAGATAAAGGGTTAATTCCTCTATTTTTTGCTGCTGAATTACCTGTAAGGCTGCAATATCCTGTCCATTGTCGCTTATCTCAGTAGCTGTTGGGGTGCCGGGGAGATGTTTATGCTGCCGGATAAATTTGTCCAGTTCATGTAAGGAGGGAAGTTGATAATCGCTTGCAAAAACATAGTCCGGCCAGTTGGCAGGGTTTTTCACAGTTACTTTTCCAAAAATGGCGTTACCATTTACGGCAAGTTTGTAACCATTAGCATTGTAGGTGCCAATTACCATGGAGCCCATAAATACATTGGTACCGGCGCCGTTAAAAGTCATATTCCTGCCTGAGCTAACCCCATTCGACTGAACATAGGGATCAATAGCAGTCTTGTATGTCAGGGGTGCATCGTCCGGGACAGCCATTGGTAGCGCATTTTGAACTCCATCGTAGATATATGGCGTCATGGTGCAGGTACAACTGTAGTTATAGGTAGTATTACCACGTAACCAAATTACGATGCCATTTAATGCATTGCCTCCGGTCGGATCGCCCCAGCCAGCAATAAACTCATTTGGTGAATCAGCTGTAATCCCCTCGTTTATTTCGGCATCAATAAAGTTTGCGCCATTGCCCCAATTTGTCACGTGATATCGGAATTTAGACATTAGGCTGCCTCGCCACTTGCCATCAACATGTATGTCTGACCGTCCAATTTCCAATTCTGTTGCCTTGTTGTTGAACCATTCGCAATCAGTAAACAGTACAGGATAAAACTTGTCAAGGTCACCTTCCACACGGAAAGAGGCCTTCGTTTGGGCATGAGTATTCAACGCAAAGGTTAACAAAACAACGATTGCAGTTAATTTCCTGCTAAGAAATAATCTGAAATTCATAAGTATATGGGTAATGGTTAAACTACGAATAATAAACCTGCTCACGGCAAATATATAAAAAAACAAAAGCGCGGTAACCATAATTACCACGCTTTTATCTTGTCCCCAATTTATCTCACTAAAACCCTACACTCACCCCCACAAAAAAGTTAAACCCGGCCATCGGATAATAATAATTATCCGGCACCACCTTACCATCCACATACATTCCATAAGTACTGCCGTTCGGTTCATATTTCCTGTTGAAAATATTATTCAACATCAACTGCACCCCTAATTCACGGAACAGTGATTGCGGAATGGTATAACCAAATCTCAGGTCGCTCACATAGTAATCAGATAAGCTGGCGTTTTTATCCCCGGTGTTATCCAGGTACTGCCTGCTCACATACTTACCCAGCAGGTTGATGTTGAGGTTTTTAACCGGTTTGGCGGAGAGGGTATAGCCCCCGACAAAGTTGGGAGAGAAGGAAATAGGCGTAGTGCCAAATTCCACCGTATGGGGGTTATAATCACCATCGTAATATACCCCATTGAAATTTTTCACTTTATTATCAGAGAGTGCGGCATTGGCTGCAATGGTAAATACATTGCTCAGCTTAGCCGTTCCTGTTACTTCAATACCCATGCGGTAGCTTTTCGGGATGTTCGTGCGTATATAGGCGCCCACATCATTAAGCTGGCCGGTTTGTACCAACTGGTTTTTATAATCCATGTAGTACACATTTGCCTGGATGTTCACATTACTGTTATGCCAGCTGTAGCCGGCTTCTATGTCGCGCAACTCTTCCGGCTTAGGCTCCCTGGCGCCGATGTTGGATTCGAAGTCGGTGCGGTTAGGTTCCTTATGGCCAACGGCTATGCTGGCAAAAAGGCGGCTATTGGGATTAAGGAAGTAGTTGATACCAGCCTTGGGGTTGAAGAAGTTGTACTTCACCTGTGGCTTGTAATTGGCATTATCATCAAAGCCGTACATGTTGTATTGTACATTGCGGTATTGCAGATCCACAAACAACTGGAAGGCTTCGGTCAGGTTATACTGGCCTTTCCAATAGATGTTGAAGTCATTTTTGTCGGCCGGGAACCGGTGGTACTCATGGTCCTTATCAATGCCCACAGAAGCCCAGATAATGCGGTCGTAATGCTCCCCTTCATAGCGGTTCCAGCCGCCGCCGAGGCTCCAGTTAAATTTATTGCCGGTCCTGTTCACAGAAAAGATGCCACCGTAAAAATAGTTATCCAGCCAGAGCTGGCGCACCAGGTCCGTCGTATCCACAGTAGCTCCATTGATTACCGGAGGCGTCAAGCCGTACTTAGTGAACGGCTGGTTAGCTTTGTACTGCTCATAGTAGCCGCGACCGCGGGTAAGGTGGGCAGCCACGTTGAAATTCAGGTGCGAATTGATTTCCTGGTTGTAAAATAACTGGTAGTGATCCTGCTGGTAGTTGTCTGTTTCGTTATCGTATGGCGTACCCGGCTTTTCGGTACCGGCAGAATTGTAGGTCCGGTCCGTTTTCAGCAAGGCTTCCGGCACGCCATTCCAGGCCTGGTAGGTGCGTTCTTTGCCGGAGAAAACGTTGAGTCGGATCGCGGTTTTCTTGCTGATGTAAGCAGCGGAAGTATAGAATGACTTCAGGTCAGAAGTAGCACGATCGATATAACCATCGGAAGTGATCTTAGATAAGCGGGCGTCGATAGTAAAGTGATCCCCGATCAGGCCGGAGCCTGCGCGTACCGTATTCTTCCAGCTGTTGAAGGAACCGAAGCTGCTGTTGATTTCACCGTAGGCCTTCTCGCGGAATTCGTTGGTACTGAGGTTGAGCGTAGCGCCAAAAGCGCCGGCGCCGTTGGTGCTGGTACCTACGCCCCGCTGCAGTTCTATGCTGTTCACAGAGCTGGCGAAGTCCGGCATATTTACAAAGAAAGTCCCCTGGGATTCCGCGTCATTGATAGGAATACCATTTACCGTAACATTGATACGGGTGATATCCGAGCCGCGCACGCGCATGCCCGTATAGCCGATGCCGGTACCCGCATCTGAGTTGGAAACAACGCCTGGTTGTTGGTTAAGTATAAATGGCAGGTCCTGGCCCATGTTCGCTTTCTTGATTTCTTCCGCGTTCATGCTGCTGTTTACAAAAGGGGAGTTTTTTCCCGCGCGGAGGCTGCTGATCTCCACCGGTTTTACAAAGAGCCCCGTTTCTTCCATAGCAATGTCAGCCCGTGAAGAGCCGTTGGCATCTATGCTGACTGCATATGGCTTAAATCCCAGGAATGTGGCAGTAAGCGTATAGGAGCCGCTCTTTTTGAGAGGGATACTAAAATGTCCTTTGCGATCCGTCAGTGCGCCCTGTTGGTTCACAGATACGGATACGCCTTCCATAGGTTGGCCGTTGGCTTTGTTGGTAACAGTGCCGGTTACGACGGATTGTGCTTGTACGGTAGCAGCTGTAAACAGCAGCACCCACAACAGTAACTGTTTCATGTTAAAAATGTCTGTTAAGTATTTTTCACTTTCCTAACCAGCATTACCTGGTCCAGGTTCTATGGGTGTGATCTCAGCCTGAAAGTAAGGCACCCCATGTGAAAGCGGCAGATTGGCCGTTTCCGGTACAAAGGTAGTAAGCGATGCCTGAAAAAAATAAAATATTTTTTGGGCAATGGTATTTTCGGTATTTTCAAGGACTTCTCTCAATCATCATCAATTTTTTTTAACCATTTAATTTTTATTGAGATGATTAAGTTGCAGTTGATCGGCAATTTAGGCCGTGACGCCGTAGTCCGCGAGGTAAACGGCAGTACAGTTCTTAGTTTTACGGTAGCGGTAAACGAAAAGTTTCGCGACAAGGCAGGTGTGCTAAACGAGCGCACCATCTGGGTGGACTGTAGTTTGTGGGAGCGCCCTCAAATGGCGCCTTACCTGCTGCAGGGAACGCTCGTACATGTCGAAGGCATCCCTAAAGCGGATTCGTATGTAAACAGTTCCGGCGTGCTGTCCAGCATTCTTCGCCTGAAGGTCTTTTCACTGCAGCTCCTTAGCCGCAGGGATGATGACAAGCGAAAGGCGTCCGCTGTAACTGCTCCTCCTATCGTGGAGGCGGAGCCGGAATTAGAAACGCCGGCGGATGATCTGCCCTTTTAGGATAGCAACATCGCAGCTCCGGTGAATCTTTCCATCCGGAAGCTTCGCACGGATGCCCGCATCCCGCCAGTGTAAAACCGGCATTTCACGAACTGTAAAACCTCCGCGGATAACCGCCTTTCCAATCAAAAGGCACTGTTCCCTCCTGTAACAGTTCCGCAACACAACAGGAACCCCTGCAGTTAACCTGCGTCCTGACACTGAAATTATGCGCATTCCTATAAAAGTCACGCCCCAGGCGTGACTTTTCTTGTTTTATTATTCAATTGATAATCAATAATTTATATTTTTAATTTTCGAATTTCATTAAATTTATTTGGAGTTTTCTCAAATCTTCTTATCTTTGCACCCTCATTGCGAGGTAGAGCAGAGGTAGCTCGTCGGGCTCATAACCCGAAGGTCAGTGGTTCGAATCCGCTCCTCGCTACAAAATATTAGTAAAAGAGCCGAAGAAATTCGGCTTTTTTTATTTGCGGAAGCGCCACCGGACAACCCTCTGCCTTAGTTTGGTGTTTTAGCTAAAGATGACTTCAATTTTTAATAGGGATTAAGATGCACAAAGCAGGTTTTGTAAATATTTTCGGAAAGCCCAACGCGGGAAAGAGTACTTTGTTAAACGCCATCATCGGCGAAAAACTGGCTATTATTTCTCCTAAAGTGCAAACCACCCGCCACCGTATCACCGGTGTGCTCACAGAACCAGGCTACCAGATCGTTTTCTCCGATACACCGGGTATCATAGATCCTAAATACAAACTCCATGAAAAAATGATGTCGGCCGTGAAATCCGCCCTGGAAGATGCGGACGTAGCCCTGCTCATCATGGATGCAAAGGATAACCTGGAAGAAAACCTGGAGCTCTTCAACTCGCTTAAACTGAAAGTACCCAGCATCCTCATCCTCAATAAAATGGACAACCTGTCCAAAGAGGAAATGGAAACGCTCATCGCCAAATGCACCGAATGGGGAAAAGCCAAAGCTATCGTACCTATCTCTGCCCGTCAGCAGAAAAACATCAAGGAACTGCTGGCCGAGATTGTAAACCTCCTCCCCGAAGCCAACGCATTCTACCCGGACGATACGCTAACGGATAAGTCTACACGCTTTTTCGTAGCCGAAATGATCCGCGAAAAAATCTTCCAGCTCTTCGAAGAAGAGATTCCTTATCATACAACAGTAATCGTTACGCAATTCCAGGAAAAGGAAACGCTGACAAAAATTACTGCCGAAATAATTGTTACCAGAGAATCACAGAAAGCGATCATCCTTGGCGAAAAAGGTAAGTCCATCCGTGAGCTGGGAACAAGGGCCCGTCAAGATATTGAGAAATTTATCGAACGCAAGGTTTTCCTCGAACTGTTTGTAAAAGTTCGTGGCAAATGGAGAGATAATGACCTCTTCCTGAAAGAATACGGGTACTAATTAATAAATTCCTGGGCAGCCCCGCTGCAACAGGTGATTACGACAATCAATTAATAAAACCAGAGAAATGGCAGGATTTACAGTTGCTATTGTAGGCCGCCCCAACGTGGGGAAATCAACATTATTTAACCGTTTGCTGGAACAACGCAAGGCCATCGTGGATGACCAGAGCGGCGTTACCCGCGATCGCCAGTACGGCGTGGCCGACTGGAACGGTAAAACTTTTAACGTAATCGATACCGGCGGTTTTGTTGCCGGCAGCGATGACGTATTCGAACGCGAAATCCGTAAACAGGTAAAGATAGCTATGCAGGAGGCTAACCTCCTCCTCTTTATGTGCGATGTAACTACCGGTATTACCGACCTCGATGCAGACGTGGCCGACTTGCTGCGCCGCAGCTCCAAGCCGGTGTACCTCGTGGTAAACAAAGTGGATAACCAACAGCGCGCACTGGAAGCTACCGAATTCTACAGCCTGGGATTTGATAATATTTACTTCCTTTCCTCCATGTCCGGCAGCGGTACCGGCGAGCTCCTGGATGATGTGGTGACCAACATCACCGAGGATATGGGCGAGGCTTCCATGGAAACCAACATCCCTAAGATCGCCATCATCGGCCAGCCAAACGTGGGTAAATCCTCCCTGCTCAATGCGCTGGTAGGAGAGGAGCGGAACATCGTTTCCGATATCGCCGGCACCACCCGCGATACCATCCATACCCACTACAACATGTTCCAGAAGGAATTCATGCTCATTGATACGGCCGGTATCCGCCGCAAAACCAAAGTGCAGGAAGACCTGGAATTCTATTCCGTAATCCGTGCCATCAAAGCCCTGGACGAAGCGGATGTGGTTATGCTGCTGCTCGACGCCGAAAAAGGCATCACCGCACAGGACCTCAACATTTTCAGCCTCGCCGCCCGAAAAGGGAAAGGGGTAGTGGTACTGGTAAATAAATGGGACCTGATAGAGAAGGCCACCAACACCGCCCGCGATTACGAGAAAGAACTCAAAAACAGGCTGGCGCCGTTCTCCGACGTGCCTATCATCTTCACCAGCGTGATAGAAAAACAACGTATTTTCAAAGCCATCGAGGTAGCCCTGGAAGTTTACGAGAACCGTACCCGCAAAATCCAGACATCCAAACTCAATGAGGTGATGCTCAAGGCCATCGAAGCCTATCACCCGCCTGTGGTACGCGGTATTCCGATCCGGATCAAATACGTGACCCAGTTACCGACACATACCCCGGCATTTGCGTTTTTCTGTAACCTCCCGGACGATGTGAAGACTCCGTACAGGAATTACCTGGAAAACCAGCTCCGTACTAACTTTGACTTCCGCGGAGTGCCGATCAAAATCTTCTTTAGAAAGAAATAATTTAATCAGTTGCAGGTATAAATATTTTGTAATTTGAATTTATTGAATACCTTTGCGCCGGTTTTAAAAAACTATAAACAACACACAAATGAAAAAATTATTCGTTTTCGCAATCGCTGCAGGTATGTTCTTTGTAGCTTGTAACGGTGGTAAATCTGAAGGTACTGATTCTACTGCAACTGCTGTTGACACTATGGCTGCTGCTCCAGTAACTGAGCCTGCTGCTGCTCCAGCTGATTCTGCTGCTACTGTTGATTCCGCTGCTGCTCCAGTTGCTGATAGCGCTGCTGCTGCTGCTCCAGCTCCTGCTGCACACTAAGAATTTATCATTTCGATAATATTCTTGCAAGAAATTAAGAAGCCCATCGCTTATGCGGTGGGCTTTTTAATTGGTCAGAAAACAACCTATTTATCTCACAATAACTTATTCTTCTAAAATACTGCTCAGGTTCATCAGCTCGTCCTGCCGGTACTGATCCTTATCCTCCCGGAAACATTTTGCCAGTTCTTCCAGCAATAACTGTATAATTCGTTTATTAGACTGCGGCTTGAAATAAGACGGTACCGCCGGCACCGATACCCGCTTCAGGTAAGTATCCACATCCTGCTGGGTATAAATCTGCCCCTGCAGCGGGTCTATATAAAAGAGAATCCGATAGTCGTCCGGCTCTACCGGCATGGAAAAATCCACAAAAGAATCGAAATACGCCAGGATAAACTGCCGCGGTATATTCACCGCATATACCGGCAAATCCAGCATGCTGCAAAGCGCCTGGTAGATGATGCCATTCGTAAACGGATTGCCTTTCTTGGATTCTATGACCTGGTTTAGGAAAAACTGGTTCCTCCGCTGGTAGGAAATCTCTTCCCCCTTCAGTCCGAAGTAATTATAAATCATGCTGTTAAGCACATTTATCTGTTCCAGTGGGGTCAGGTAGTTATTAAGCTCCAGCCAGATGTTGCGCTTGATGCGCTCAATCTCTCCGGTGATCTGGGAACGGGCCAGGTCGGGGAATTGATAACGGGCGGTGAGTATCGCTCCTTCAAGGAGGTCCTGCTGTTCCGACAGGCTCCAGGTACGCAGGGCAGCCTGCAAATCCTGGTAGTGTACACGATGTATGAGCAGCTCTATCCGCTCCTGTATCGACTCGTCAATTGTATTCTCCCACAAATTCTCCAGGTTCGGGATGATCTCTTTACCATACAGCAGAATCTTGCTGGCCACGGTATCGAAAACCTCCTGATCCGGATCATCCAACAGGTGGAACAAAGCGTTTATTTCTCTGTTTTCGTGCATGTCAACGATGTAACAATGGTCAATCCCACCGCCAATGTTCCCTTGAAACCGGCTGTTTAGGCCTTTTTCTTCCTTGGCGGGGCTTTCTTCTTCGGTGGATTCGCCTTGGCCTCCTCAATGATGGCTTTGGCTTCTTCCACAGTAATTTCTGCGGCCTGGTCTATCCTCTCTTTGGGGATCTTATAGTTCTTAAGACCCTGCTTGATATAAGGACCGTAAGGGCCTTTCAGGATCTGTATCTTCTCTTTCTCAAATACTTTAATGGTACGTTCGTCTTTGGCAGCACGCTTTTCCACGATCAGCGGCGCTACTTCATCCAGCTCCACTGTATAGGGGTCCATTTCCTTTTTCAGGGAATAAAACTTCTTATCGTGTTGCGCATACGGACCAAAGCGGCCTATGTTAATAATAACGTCCGAATCTTCGAACTGCCCCAGGTTACGCGGCAGTCTGAACAGCTCCATCGCATCTTCCAGGGTTATGGTTTCGATGCTCTGGGTAGGCTTCAGCTTCGCGAAACGCGGCTTCTCCTCATCTTCAGCCTGGCCAATCTGGATCATCGGACCGTAACGACCCATACGGGCCACAATCGGTTTGCCGGTGGACTCTTCCACGCCCAGCTGACGCTCGCCTTTCACACGCTCCGCTTTTTCCAGGGTGTTTTCCACATCCTTATGGAAAGGATTGTAGAACTCAGCCAGCATTTTATTCCACACCTTTTTACCATTGGCAATCTCGTCGAACTCACCCTCAATTTTGGCAGTAAATCCATAGTCCATTACGGAATTGAAATACTGGTTGAGGAAGTCCGTAACGATCATACCCAGGTCGGTAGGGAAGAGCTTCGACTTTTCAGCGCCGGTATTCTCGCTCTCGGTCTGTTTGCTGAGCTTGTCCCCCTTCAGCGCCAGGATACGGTATTCTCTTTTTACCCCTTCTTTATCCCGCTTTTCCACATAACCGCGTTTCTGCACGGTTGTAATGGTAGGAGCATAGGTAGAAGGGCGGCCAATACCCAGTTCTTCCAGCTTTTTAACGAGGCTGGCCTCCGTATATCTCGGAGCAGGGCGGGAGAAGCGTTCGGTCGCTTTCATCTCTTTCAGGTCCAGTGACTGTTTTACAGATAATGGCGGCAGAGATCCTTCCTGTCCTTCTTCTTCATTTACGTCCTCATCATCGTGGCTTTCCATGTACACTTTCAGGAAGCCGTCAAATTTCAGCACCTCCCCACTGGCGGTCAGCTCCTCGTGGTTGGTGGAAATATCGATCTTGGCGATGGTCTTTTCCAGTTCTGCATCGGCCATCTGGCTGGCAATGGTACGCTTCCAGATCAGCTCGTACAGCTTACGGGTATCGCTGTCGTCTACAGTGGTGTTTTCCATGTAGGTCGGGCGGATAGCCTCGTGCGCTTCCTGGGCGGACTCGTTCTTGTTCTTGAACTTGCGGTGCTGGTGGTATTTATCTCCCCAGTTACCCACAATCGCTTTCTGGATATCTGCCAGGGCAGTGTCAGAAAGGTTCACAGAGTCCGTACGCATATAGGTAATGTTACCACTCTCATACAACTTTTGCGCCAGCAACATGGTCTTGGATACGCTGTAGCCCAGTTTGCGGCTCGCTTCCTGCTGCAGGGTGGAAGTAGTGAAAGGGGCAGCCGGCGATTTCTTACCGGGCTTTACCTGTATGTCTTTTACCGTATAGGCGGCGCCGATACACTGCTGGAGGAACTTCTCCGCATCTTCGGCAGTTTTAAACTTATTAGGGCCCTCTGCTTTAAAGGAAATACTCTTACCGTTAATGTCCTTACCGGTAAACCAGGCTTCCACTTTAAAGGTGCTGACAGGGTTGAAGGCGTTGATCTCCCTTTCCCTTTCCACGATCAGGCGTACGGCAACGGACTGTACACGGCCGGCGGAGAGGCTGTTGCGCATGCTCATCTTGCGCCAGAGCACAGGAGAGAGCTCAAAACCCACGATGCGGTCCAGTATCCTGCGGGCCTGTTGCGCGTTTACACGGTCCATATCCAGCTTGCGGGGATGCGCCACCGCATTTTCAATTGCCGGCTTGGTGATCTCGTGGAAAACGATTCTTTTGGTGTTCTTCGGATCCAGACCCAATACCTCGCATAAATGCCATGAAATGGCTTCCCCTTCACGGTCCTCATCCGTTGCGAGCCATACCTCATCGGTATCCTTGGCCAGCTTCTTCAGGTCTTTTACAACCTTTTCCTTATCTTCCGGTATAACATATTTAGGCTTGAAATTATTATCAATGTCTATCCCCATGTCGTCCTTCTCCAGGTCACGTATGTGACCGAAGCAGGATTTGACTTCAAAGTCCTTTCCCAGGATCTTTTCAATGGTTTTGGCCTTTGCTGGGGACTCAACTATAACTAAATTTTTTGCCATGTATGCTTCTTTAATATGCTGCTAAATACGCAAAATTTCGTAAAATAAAGGATTACGAATTCTGCAAGTATATAAAAGTACCTTGAAAATAAAAAATAAGGTACTCGTATTAGTTTAAATTCACTTGTAATGTAATGAAAAAACGGATACCGGCGTAAACGCTGTATATTGGCGGGCTGAATCCCTGTTTTATCCACCCACAAATAAAATAATATTAATGGATATCGTAATAGTTGGCACAGGCAATATTGCCCATTGTTTTGGTCACCTCCTGAAAATACACGGACACCAGGTTATTCAGATCGTAGGCCGTAACCAGGCCCGCGCTGCCGAATTGGGCGAGATGCTCCATTCACCTTATATCACCGACCTCCTCGATATTAATATGGAGGCGGATATGTACCTGCTGGCCGTTTCGGACGCTGCCTATCCGGTACTGAACGACGAGCTGCGCCTCGGGCGCCGCATGGTAGCCCACACCGCCGGCGCCGTGCCCCTGAGCGCCATCTCCAAAATTTCCTCCAATACGGGCGTGATCTACCCCCTCCAATCCATCCGGAAGGAAATCAAGAACTACCCGCCCATCCCCATCATGCTGGAAGCCAGTAACGACGAAGTGATGAAGCGCCTCCAGGCCCTGGCCCAGAGCATCGCCTCCCGAATAGCCGTGACGGACTCCCACCAGCGCCTGCAGTACCACCTGACGGCCGTACTGGTGAATAATTTCACCAACCACCTCTTCGCCCGGGCCAAAGCCTATTGCGAAAAGGAGCACCTGGACTTTACCCTCCTGCAACCTATTATAAAGGAAACCTTCGACCGGCTGGAGAAATTTGCCCCGGAAGCGGTGCAAACCGGCCCGGCCCTCCGGCAGGACGAAACCACCATGGCCCTCCACCGCGATCTCCTGACAAACGATGAATACCTCCAGCTGGTATATAATGTGATGTCGGACAGTATTTTTAACTTTCACAACACAGCCGGGAAATAGCATCTTGGCGCATAATTCGTATTTTCGCCGCCGACTATGAACATTTTAGCATTATTTAAGCCTATCACCACATTCGTTCTGGATGTGGACGGAGTATTGACTGACGGAACGGTACAACTGCTGCCGGGAGGAGAGCTGTCCCGCAAAATGAACATCAAGGACGGTTACGCCATGCAGCTGGCCGTCAAAAAAGGTTACCGGGTAGTCATCATCTCCGGGGGGAAGTCCGAAAGCGTGGTGAGTCGCCTGCAGGGCCTTGGCATTAAAGATATCTATGTTGGTATCGTGGATAAGAAGGAAAAGCTGCAGGATTATGTTTTTGAAAATGACCTCCGCTGGGATGAAATTTTATATATGGGAGATGATATCCCTGACTATGCCCCCATGCAACTGGTAGGTCTGGCAACCTGCCCGGCCGATGCCGCGCCTGAGATCAAAAGTATTTCCAGGTATGTGTCGCCCTACGGCGGTGGACTCGGCTGCGTGCGCGATATCATGGAGAAAGTGCTGAAATTGAACGACCACTGGATGATGGACGAAGGGATCGCCTCCCGTTAACGCCATCCATCCGCAACACAAAATTTTAACTCATTTATCCCATGAAACTCTGGGCCGCATTTTTCAGACTGATAAGATATCCAAACCTGGTATATATTGCCCTGACGCAGTTCCTGCTGCAATATTGCGTGGTGGCGCCCGTGCTGCACAGCGGCGGGGAAGAGCCCAGCCTGTCAGTCCCGCAGTTCATCCTGCTCTGCCTCTCCACCGTATTTGTGGCGGCAGCAGGGTATATCATCAACGACTACTTCGATATCAACATAGATATTATCAACAAGCCCGATAAAATGGTGCTGGACAAGGTGATCTCCCGACGCTGGGCGATGGCCTGGCACACCATATTAAATATGGCTGGGGTATCCCTGGGCTTCATCGTAGCCTGGAAAACCGGCCAGATCTACCTCGGCTTCACCCAGGTCATCTGCTCGCTGCTCCTCTGGTTTTATTCCACCTCCTTCAAGCGCCAGGCGCTCATCGGCAATGTGGTGATCTCCCTGCTTACTGCATTGTCCGTAGTAGTGGTGGGCTTTTACGAAAAGCAGATTTACCACAGCTTTGAAGCCATCATGTCGCCCATCGGCCGTAAACTCATCCAGATAATCGGCGTGTATGCGTTGTTTGCCTTCATTATTTCCATGGTACGGGAAATCGTAAAAGACCTGGAAGATATGATCGGCGACAGCAAGGACGGCTGCCGTACCATTCCCATTCTCTGGGGAGTACTGCCGGCCAAAAGGCTTTGTTATGCCCTCCTGCTGGGTTTGCAGGTAACTATTATTTTGGTAGAGATCAGAGTCTGGCTGTTGGGATGGTATATCGCCATTGGCTACCTTTTACTCCTCGTCCAACTGCCATGTTTGTACATCTATCAGCAACTGAAAAAGGCTACGACAGCCGCTGATTACCATAAGGTAAGCTCACTGGTAAAGCTGGTGATGCTGACCGGAATTTTATCCATGATCTTCTTTAAATTATTCTTATAAATGTATAAAGGCGATACCGTAGTACTGGCTTCACAGTCCCCGCGCAGGAAACAGCTGCTGGAACAAGCCAGGATTCCTTTTTCCGTGCAGGTCGCTGATACCGACGAATCATTTCCGGACGCTTTGCCCCTGGCAGATATCCCGGTGCACATTGCCCGTCAAAAAGCCGCTGTCATCGCAGCTATTACATCTCCCGAAAAAATAATAATAGCGGCAGACACCGTAGTGGTGCTGGATAATACGATTATCGGCAAGCCCCGCGACCGGGAAAATGCCATCCGCATCCTCACCGCCCTCAGCGGCCGTGAACATAAGGTGATAACGGGGGTGATTATACGTAATGCCGTTAAGGAAGTAGCCTTTTCAAAAGAAACCGGCGTGTTCTTTAACCCGCTCACGCAGGAACAGATTACCTATTATGTGGATAATTACAAACCATACGATAAAGCAGGCGCATATGCTATCCAGGAGTGGATCGGCGCAGTGGCCATTGATAAGATAGAGGGTTGCTTTTATAATGTAATGGGCTTGCCGGTGAGCAGGGTAGTGGAGGAGCTGGAAAAGTTTTAGCCCGCAGGTTGCGTGTGTCAATAATCATTATAACAGGCGGGGCGTTGCTCCGCCATGGGTTCTAAACAGCAAACAGTGTCTTCACTGCTTGCGCCTACCCCACCTACTTTCTAATAAATAAAATACCGCCACAGTAAATTATTAGCAACTTCAGCTCCTGATCACTGGCAGCAAACAATGTCTTCTACTTTTTCATCAATAAATTACTGCTACAGCAAATCATAAGCAGCAAACAATGTCTTCTACTTCTTCATCAATAAAATACTGCTACAGCAAATCATAAACAGCATCAGCTGCTGATCACTAAACCTCAAACGCAGTTGCTGCAAGGCTTTCGCCTTATGCTCCTTCACGGTAAATACAGATATCCCAAGCTGTTCCGCTATTTCATCATTCTTCATGCCTTCCAGGAAAATCATCCGGAATACCTGCTGCCGCTTCTCCGGCAACTTTTCTATCTCCCGGTAAATAGACTGCATCAGCTCTGATTGTATCATCCGCTGCAGGATCAGCTCATCTCCTTTTTTATCATCCAGGTAAAGCATCTCCTGCCGGAAGTGGTCCTGCACCTTCTGATGACGCAGGTGATTAAGGCTGGCATTTTTAGTTGTAGTATATAAAAAGCTCTTAATGCTTTTAGGGTGATCGAAATCTTCCTTCTTATTCCAGAGTTTCACGAAACCATCTTTCACGATATCCTCCGCATCAGCCATATTACCTAACAATTGCTCCGCAAAAAAACACAATGGCCGGTAATACTCTCTGAAGAAAGTATTAAACGCATTTGAATCTCCTTGCTGAAATGCAGGTATAAGATCTAGTAATAGATCGGCATTCATGAACAACAGCTGATTTAGAAAGTTTAGTCGTATAGCGGGAAAAGTGAGCTAAGCTATATAATCCCCTGCAAATTTACTAGGGCATGTTAAAAAATTATTTTTTTTCTGATACGGACTAGTTCATTTCAGCATCTACCGTGTTTGAGGTAGCGTAAAGAATTCGAAGCTATGCCGAAAAGGAATCTCGATTATTATTTGAAGTGCGCTATGGTATTGGCTTTGCCATGCGTTTTGAACGCTTGTTCCGATATGCCGGTGGAAAAAGAAAGCCGGAAAAAAATGCCTCAGTTGTATATGCCAATGGCGGAAGTACCCGGACTTCCCTTCATCTGTAACTTCGCAGGGGATGCTGCCGGCGACTTATTTCCTTTCCGTGTCCGGCAGGTCGACTGGTCGATGGATGCCGGCACAGGTTCATTTACTGCCGTCGCTATCCCGGATGCCGCCAAAGATTCCATTGCCTTTGATATGGCCCGTACTTACCGGCCGCTGGTAACTACCCTGCTGCAACGCTGGGCAGCGGCTTCCGGCAAAGGCATCCTGCTGGACCTGCGCAGCAGCGCAACAGCTACTGAGGGAGCGCAATATAATGTCAACGCCGGCGGTATCAACATCCCGGTAGTTCTACTGTGGGACCGCGCTTCCGCGCATCGCGCCTCCGCCTATAAAGCGCTGCTGGAATCCGTTCCGGACATGCGCCTGGTGAATGATCCGCATCCTGCCAAATACAAAACACTCATGGAATCCGTTCCAGACCTGCGCCTGGTAGATGCCCCGCATCCCGCCAAATACAACGAACACACGGAATCCCTTACGGACATACACCTGGTCGCTGCCCCGCATCCCGCCAACCACCCATCCCCATCCCCATCCCTTCATCCATACCAATAAACAATACACAATACACAATACACAATACACCTGTCATGAAACACTATACATACATCCCACTGGCAGCGCTGTTAGCTTCCTGTGCCGTTTTCAAAAGCCACAAGAAAAAAACGCCGCCCGCCGCCACCAATACCGCCGCTCCTGCGCCACGCCCTAACAGGAACGGCGTAAAACCTTACCAGGAAGTGATCAAAAACCTGGTGGCCAAACCCGGACTATTCACCGTTTATACTTCCGCTGATAAGGATAGTATCTACCTGGAAATTCCGGATAGTTTACTCAACCGCGACATCCTCGTGCTGAACCGCATCACGAAGAGCCCCGGTAACATTAACGTCTACGCCGGCGAGGAACTGGACCACAGCGTAATCAGCTTCGAGAAAGGACCCAACGAAACCATCTGCATCCGCGAAGTGGACACCGATAACTATGCGGACACTTCCAGCCTCTTTTATAACAGTATCAGCGCCAATAACCTTGGTCCTGTCATCGGGACGTTACCTGTTAAAGCCTACGGGAAGGATTCAGCATCCGTAGTGGTATTCTTCTCCCCCTATATAAAAGAAACCACCAGCTTTATACATACCGTGGAAAGGAACGATTCCCTGAAAAAAAGAATCGTGTACCCGCTGATCAAAAACATAACGGTAGCGGATATACGTTCTTATCCGCTAAACCTGGAACTCGCGGTAGACAAGGACTGCCCGGACAGGGAAGAAACGCACCAGTACTCCATCCAAACCAATACCTCCCTGGTACTGCTGCCGGCAACACCCATGGTGCGCAGGCCAATTGATGCCCGCGTCGGCTACTTCCCCACCTTCCAGAACAATTTTGAAGACGATCAGCAAAAAGCAGAACGGCTGGGCATCGCACGCCGCTGGCGGCTCGAACCCAAACCCGAAGACCTGGAAAAATATAAAAGAGGGGAACTCGTAGAACCGGCCAAACCCATCGTCTATTATATCGACCCTGCCACGCCTAAGAAATGGAGAAAATACCTCATCATGGGCGTCAACGACTGGCAGGCGGCCTTTGAAAAAGCCGGCTTCAAAAATGCCATCCTCGCAAAAGAATGGCCGGAAGGCGATTCCACCATGCATCCGGATGATGCGCGTTTCTCCTTTATCAACTACTTCCCTTCCGAAGTAGCTAACGCCTACGGGCCAAACGTAATTGATCCCCGCAGCGGCGAAATTATTCAAACGCACATCGGCTGGTACCACAACGTAATGAGCCTGCTGCGCAACTGGTACATGCTGCAGGCAGGCCCGAACGACCCGCAGGCACGCAAAGCGAAATTTGACGATGAACTGATGGGGCAACTGATCCGCTTCGTATCCAGCCATGAAGTAGGCCACACGCTCGGCCTGCGCCATAACTTCGGGAGCAGCAGCATGACCCCCGTGGATAGCCTGCGCAGCATTTCCTACCTGCGCGCCCATGGACATACCGCCAGCATCATGGACTATGCCCGCTTCAATTACGTAGCCCAGCCGGAAGATCATATCCCGCAACAGCTGCTGTTTCCACGCATCGGCGAGTACGACCAGTGGGCCATCAAATGGGGATATACCTACACCGGCAACGATATGCATGCCGATAGAAAACAATTCCACGATATGACCAGCGCCGCGCTGGCAGCTAATCCGCGCCTGTGGTTCGGAGATGGGGAGCTGAAAAAAATCGACCCCCGCTGCCAGACGGAAGACCTGGGCGACGATGCCGCCAAAGCCGGCGCCTGCGGCATCGCCAACCTCAAACGGGTAATGAAAAACCTGCCGGCATGGACCTACAACCCGGAAGGCCTGCACGATGACCTCTCCGCCATGTACCGCCAGGTTCGCGCCCAGTATTTCCGCTATATCAACCACGCCCTGCAATATGTAGGCACGCTTACCCACACCACCCGTGCGGACGGTGATCCGCAACCGGTCATGATGCCCGTGCCGCTGGACAAACAACTGGCCGCGCTGGACTTCCTCGACAAACAGCTATTCACCACACCGTACTGGCTGCTAGACCCGCTCATTACCAGCCTCGCCGCTGAACCCACGCCGGCAGGGCAGGAGTTTGTAGGCGATATACAGGCAAGGGTAATCAACTCCCTGCTGGATTATAAACGGCTCGACTATCAACAAACCAACTACGAACGCTTTGATAAAAAATCATTAGGCGTGGATAAATTATTAACGGTCCTCCACGGCATGATCTGGAAAGAGCTGAGCAACGGCAGCATAAAAATAGATCCCTACCGCCGCGATATGCAAAAGACCTACGTTGGCGCGCTGATCGACGACCTGAACAACCCTGCCAATGCGGAAGGCGAATCCGATATCCATTCCCTCCTGCTCCTGGAAGTGAACCGGCTGCAGCAACAGCTCAAACTGGCATTGCCCAAAGCCGGTACCACCCTGGATAAAGCGCACCTGACGGACCTCGCGGCCCGCCTGGAAAAATTTCAAAACCAACGTAAGAAATAAACCATAAAGTGTTGATGAAGGCTGGCCTCCCGCCAACCACCGGGAGGCTTTTTTTCAATGCTCATCATGGAATAAAAAATTATCCCGGTGACTAGTTCATTTCGCTGCCATGCGTGTTCTGGTTATCATAACAAACAGTATCACCTATTTGCTATGCCGTTTAATCATATAAAAACAGGCCTCCGGCTTACGCTGGCAGCAGCTTTCCCGCTGCTGCTGGGGAGTTGCTCCGAAGGAGTGAAAAAAGCGCCGCCCCGCAAAGTAATGCCCGGCGCCTACATGCCGCAGGAGTCAACCGAAACGCCAGGCCTGGTTAAAAAAGAATGGGACGACGCTTTACCTTTTGATACCCGTGTAGTAGATTTGTCGGCAGCAGATGTTACTACTACCTACTATAGTGTTGCCTTACCAGATAATTTCTATGATTCCATTGCTTTCAGCCTGGCGGAGAGATATCGCCCGATAGCCTTGCCGCTGTTACAGGAATGGCTGCAGTCAAACCGGAAAGGAATTGTACTTGACCTGCGGGCGGCCAATGGCCGCGCCATCAGCGCCACCTACGAAGTGACGTTGCAAAACCAAACCATGCCGTTGCAGCTGATCTGGGACGACGCCGCAAAGCAGCGGGCCGAAAAGTATATCAACCTGATCAGGACTATACCGGAAATACAGGCCGCAACAACTAAGTAATTTATTACTCATTCCAAACTCATTAATAGTAGATCTGTGATGAAACGCTATGCATATATTCCTTTAATTACACTGGCCGCTTCCTGCGCAGTGTTTAAAGGCGGACATAAAAAGAAACAAAAAGCAGCAGCAGCCGCGGCCGCCGCACCGGCAGCCCCGGTGGTAAAACCCAATAAAAACGGGGTGCTGCCTTTCGATAAAGTAATCTCCGGTACGCTGATAAAGAAACCGGGCCTGTTCACTATATACCAATCCAAAGAGCTGGATACTATCTATATGGAAATACCGGCCAGCCTGCTCGGCCGGGACATTATGGTGGTCAACCGTTTGAAAAAATCCCCCGCCGGCTCCGGCGTGTTTGCCGGCGAGTCGCTGGATGAAAATACCATCTACTTCGAACCCGGTGCAAATGAAACGCTGAAAATGCGCTTGAATGAAGTGATTGCCGATGCGGACAGCAGCGATATGATCTACAAGGCCGTCCTCCAGTCCAACAACGCGCCGGTAGTAGGCAGCTTACCGATTAAAGCATATGGTAAGGACTCCGCCAGCTACGTGGTGGACCTGGGCAAGTACCTGAAAGAACCCGCCGCTATCAGCAACGCTGTTGACCGCAGCAAACTTACTTCCCTCATCAGCGGCAAAACGTTCCGCGATATTGAAATCCTCACCATCGCCAGCTATCCTGAAAACCTGGAACTGGTGACCCGCAAAAATGCGAATGGCAAGCCCACCAAGGATAAAACTATGGGTGCGCCGATCTCGTTCGAAAACACCACTTCCTTTGTGCTGCTGCCTAAAGTGCCCATGCAACGCCGGTTTACAGATAACCGCGTCGGCTTTTTTGCGGACTACCTCACCGAGTTTGGGGACGACCAGCAACGCGCCGTCCGCCGGGATTTCATTGTCCGCTGGCGACTCGAACCAAAACCGGAAGACCTGGAAAAATACAAAAGAGGCGAACTGGTAGAACCGGCAAAACCGATTGTGTACTACATCGATCCTGCCACGCCAAAGCAATGGCGCAAATACCTGATCCAGGGCGTGAACGACTGGCAGGTGGCTTTCGAAAAAGCCGGCTTCAAAAACGCCATCATGGCTAAGGAATGGCCGGAGAATGATTCTACCATGAATATGGACGATGTGCGCTACTCCTTCATCAACTACTTCCCATCCGCTGTGGCGAATGCCTACGGGCCTAACGTGCATGACCCCCGCAGCGGCGAAATCATACAAACCCACATCGGCTGGTACCATAACGTAATGAGCCTCGTGCGCAACTGGTATATGATACAAGGCGCGCCCAACGATCCCATGGCCCGCAAACCGAAATTTGACGAGGAACTGATGGGACAGCTGATCCGCTTTGTATCCAGCCACGAAGTAGGCCATACCCTTGGCCTCCGCCATAACTTCGGCAGCAGCGCCATGACGCCGGTGGATAGCCTGCGCAGCGTTACCTACCTGCGTAAACACGGTCATACGGCCAGTATCATGGACTATGCACGCTTTAACTATGTAGCCCAACCGGAGGACAATATCCCGCAGGAACTGCTGTTCCCCAGGATAGGAGAATACGATCAATGGGCGATAGAATGGGGATATAAACTCATCTTTGCGCCTACAGCTGCCAAAGACAAAGAAATACTGGATAAGGTAGTCACGCAACGGCTCAACGAAAATCCGCGCCTCTGGTTCGGGGACGGGGAATCCCGACAGGACGATGCCCGCTGCCAAACGGAAGACCTCGGGGATAACGCCGCCAAAGCCAACGCCCTGGGTATCGAAAACCTGAAACGCGTCATGGCCAACCTCCCGCAGTGGACCAAAGAAGAAACCGGGCTGAATAACACGCTGGATGAGATGTACAAGGAAGTAAAAGCGCAGTTCCAGCGCTATCTCGATCATGTGATCAAAAATATAGGTACTACCAGCTACACGCCGCGCCCTGACGGCGATAGCCGCCCTGCCTTTGTGCCGGTAGAGCGGCAAAAGCAGATTGATGCCGTACAATTCTTTAACCAGCAGCTGTTCACCACGCCAACCTGGCTGCTGGACCCTAAGGTGACCAGTATGGTAGGCGAGCCTGCCGTGAAGGATTATATCCAGGATATCCAGAAGAAAGTGCTGTCTTCCCTGTATGCGCCCAACCGGCTGAACTTTATGCTGAGCAATGAACGCAGGTTCGGAAAGGACGCTTTGGGCGTCCAGGAATTCATCTCCCTGGTACACGATGGCATATGGAACAACCTGAAAGGCGGCAGCATCCAATCGGACGCTTACCGCCGCAACCTGCAGAAAGTGTACCTGAATACCGTAAACAATATCCTCGGGTCCATGTCCACGGATGATACGGAAACGGACGTCTCTTCCCTCATCCGCCTGGATGTAATAAAGATCCAGTCGCAGGTTAAACAAGCCATGAACAGCAGCAGCGATGTACTCACCAAAGCGCACCTGGCTGATATCAATGGCAGGATAGAAAAAATATTATCGAAAAAATAAAAGATAGTTAAGTGTCAACACCATTCTCCGGTCAGCAGGAAATTGAAATCATGGAAAAAATAGCCGGCTTGCTATTAGGCAGGGAAAGAGGCACGCTTACAGAAGCGGAAAGCCGGGAGCTGCAACAGTGGCTCAACGCGCAATCCGCCGCCAGCAACGCCTTCTATGACAACATGACCACCGCTGCCAGTATGGAAGCCTCCTTACGGATGCTGCAACAGGTGGATGAAGACGCTGCCTGGAAGGATGTCTGTAATCGTATAGGCGTTCCCGTTGATACAAGAATAGTTCCCGCAAAACGGGTATGGATGCGATGGGCTGCCGCAGCGGCCATCGCAGCTGTAATTGTTACTTCCGCCATACTAGTCCTTCATAAGCAAAACAAAACCCTGGAAACTCCTATGGCAGCGCGTTACAATAGTAGCGTGCTGCCTGGTGGAGACAAGGCAGTGCTGGAACTCGCCGATGGCAGCCGCATCCTGCTGGACAGCGCTTCCAAAGGGCTGCTGGCCGTGCAGGGCAATACCCGCGTGCTGAAGAAGGAGGATGGTACAATTGCCTATGCGGCGCCGGCAGCTGCCGCTCCGCAGGAAATCACCTATAATAAGATCAGTACTCCCCGCGGCGGCCAATACAAACTTGTGCTGCCGGATGGCACACAGGTATGGCTAAACGCAGCTTCCTCCCTGCGCTACCCGGCTGTGTTTACGGGTACTGACAGAACGGTGGAACTCACCGGGGAAGCCTATTTCGACGTAGCGCCGGACGCAGCCCGCCAGTTTACCGTACTGGCAGCAGGAGGCCTGCAGGTGCAGGTCCTCGGTACCGGCTTCAACATACAGGCTTATCCGGATGAACCGGTACACACGGCTACGCTGGAATCCGGCAAGATACGCGTCGCCGGCAACGGGCATTCAGCAGTACTCCGCCCCGGCCAGCAAACGCTGACGGATGCGGCTGATCAGTTCAAAGTCGTCACAGCGGATATGGAGGCAACACTGGCCTGGAAAGCCGGCGTATTCTATCTGCAGGATGCCACCATCGGCGAAATCATGCGGCAAATAAGCCGCTGGTATGATGTGGATGTTATTTACGAAGGAAATATCACCCAGCAGTTCATCGGCAAGATCCCGCGCAATACCAACCTGGCGGACGTCTTGACCATACTGGAATCAACAGGATATGTACATTTTCAGCTGAAAGGAAAACAATTGATCGTTCAACCAAAATAGCAGTAGCTGCATCGTTTTATTACCATTATTCTAATTTTTTGAAATTCTTCTGCCTGATGAAGTCTGAAAAAATTGGGGCGTTACATTTAAATGCCTGCCTGCCTTCCCTTTATGGAAGGCTGTTGCGTAGTGCTTTTGCACTGGCCGTATTGTTAGCCTTTACGCCAGCGTTATCCGCGCAAACCGTTAATCTCTCCCTAAAAAATATGCCTATTGAAAAGGCTTGCAAGGAGATAGAAAAACAAACCGGCTATAACTTCGTATATCCGAAAGATTTACGGGAAACAAATTACCAGGTAAACCTGGACCTGAAAAACGAAGACGTGAAGACCGCCATTGGTAAAGTCTTCCAGGGCTCTCCGTTCGAATACCGCGTGGTCAACAAAGTGGTGTCCGTCAATACCGCTGCCGGCAAAAAATCAGGCGGCGCCCCCGTAGCCGATACCATCAATATCACCGGAACCGTGTACGGCGAAGGGGCTATTAAACTCCCCAACGCCTCCGTCAGAAGCTCCGTGACGAAAAAACAAGCCCTTACGGACGAGCAAGGCAATTTTGTGTTGCATGGGGTTAAATTAGGGGAAGAAATTATGGTTTCGTTTATCGGTTACGCGTCCGCGAAGGAATTGCTCATCAGTACCAGCCAACGCAACTATTCCTTCTTTATGAAACCGGCCGAGAACCAGCTGGATAAAGTGGTCGTGAAAGCTTACGGTACCACAACGCAACGTTTTTCCACCGGCAGTATGACCACCATCTCCGGGAAAGAAATTGAAAACCTGCCCATCACCAACCCGCTGCAAGCCCTGGAAGGCCGCGTAGCCGGACTGCTTATCACCCAAACCAGCGGCAGCCCCGCAGCGCCGGTACGTATGCAGATCCGCGGACGGAATACAATTAATCCCAACTTCTCCGCGGAACCGCTGGTGATTGTGGACGGTATCCCCATGTCCGTACTGGACCTGAAAGCGAATCCGAATAATGTGAACACGCCCGCCATTATCTCCCAGCTATCCTACGGTCTTGATCAGGGTAGCACCACAGGCCTCAGTCCCTTTTTCGGCATCGATCCCCGGACGATCGCTTCCATCTCCGTCCTGAAAGATGCGGATGCTACCGCTATTTACGGCAGCCGCGGCGCCAACGGCGTTATCCTCATCACTACCAAAAAAGGCGCGATCGGACCTACACGGTTCAACGTCAGCTTTTCAGAAGGGCTGACTATGGTCCGCAGGTACCAGCACATGCTCAATACGCCGGATTACCTGCAAATGCGCCGGGAAGCTTTTAAGAACGCCGGCGTTACCCCTACGCTCAATGAAGGCATCGGCCTGGCGCCGGACCTGCTGCTCTGGGATACCACCCGGTACACGGACTGGCAGCGCGTGCTGTACGGCGGCGTTGGCAAACGTATTGCCACCGGCATCGGGATGACGGGCGGCGTAGCCGGTACCACTTACAACGTTTCCGCCAACTATACCAAAGAAGAAGGGATCAGCAATTTCGGCGGTGGCGTGCATACAGGCGGACTGAATTTTTCTTTGAATAATACCAGCTTTAACAATAAGCTCCTCATCAGTCTGAATTCCGGCATCGGTTTCGGATATAATAACCAGGTAAGAATGCCGGAAGCCCTTTCTACTTTAGCGCCAAATGCGCCGCCTATCTTCACGGCAGACGGGAAGTTTAATAAGGCAGGATGGGCCGGCGTCAACTTCAATGCCGGTACTTCCAACTTCTCTGATTTCCTGTTTAAAATGCTGTCCACCAAAACGGAACAAAAACCTTTTAATTCGCGTATAGGCGGTACCGTTACCTATAATATCCTGAAAGGTTTATCCTTTTCCACCAACATCGGTTACCAGTTAAACATCACCAATTCCAGCACTGCCACGCCGCCTTACGTCAGTTTCGTCGGTTCGCAGTCGGGTAATGTCGACCTCGGTAAGCTCAGCCAGTTCCGGACGCAGAATAGTAACTTCATTGTGGAACCACAACTCAACTATTCCTTTGTTTTAGGGCAACAGGGGCAGGTGTCCCTCCTGGCCGGTAGTACCTACCAATACACGCAAACGACGGCCATCGCTGAGCTGGGGTCCGATTATACCTCCGGGGACCTGATGAACAGCATCGCTAACGCTCCTTCTTTATCCATTACGGAAAATGCCGCCAAATATAAGTATGCAGGTATTTTCGGCTCCCTCAATTACAACTATGCAGGTAAATATATTTTGAACCTGACAGCCAGGAGGGACGGTAGCAGCCGCTTTGGCCCCGGTAAACAGTTCGGTACCTTCTCCTCCGTAGGCGGCGCCTGGATTGCCTCTGAAGAAAAATGGATGCGCGCATTTTTGCCGGAAGCGATCAGCCTTTTAAAACTCCGCCTGACCTACGGAACCACCGGTTCCGACGCAGTAGGGGAATACCAGTTCCTCCCGCAATGGGGCAGCAATGGCGCCGGCGGTAAGCTGCCTAACTATAACGGCTACTCGCCGCTGCTGCTGCAATGGCAGGCCAATAACCAGTTCCACTGGCCAACCAAAAAATCGCTGGACCTGGCGCTGAATACCGCCTTCCTGGACGATAACATCAGCCTGGATGTGAACCTCTACCGCAATACCTGCGATGACCAGCTCTTATCCTACAGCACAGCCTTTATCACCGGGCTGGGCAACGTGGTCACCAACCTGCCGGCCAATGTGGAAAACAAAGGGATGGATATTACCCTGGGCGGCCGGCTGATTGCTAAAAAGAATATTAACTGGTTCGTCAGCTTCAATACCAGCTTCGAGAAGAATAAACTGCTGTCCTATCCCGGTATCGAAGAGTCTTCCTACTTCACCAAATACATCATCGGCAACTCCCTGGATGCAGTGTACCTGTATCACTTCCTCGGCATCGATCCGGCCACGGGCATACCCATGTTCGAAGATTACGATAAGGACGGGCAAATCAGCACCACGCAGAATGCGCCGCCCGGCACGGGCGACAACCGTATCGTCCTCAATACGCAACCCAAATTCTACGGCGGTTTCCAGACAACCTTCCGGTACAAACAATTTAGTTTGTCGGCTAACCTTTCGTTTAAGCGCTGGTACACTTCTACCAACAATGCGCTGCAAACCGTAGGTACCATGCGCAATGTCACCTACGACCAGTTCAACGCAAGGTGGAAAGGCCCGGGGGATCACTCCGCCGGCATGCGGCCTTATTTACAGCAGGAAACCGGGGCAGGCCTTGCCGTAGAATCAGACGGCAGGTATAAAATGATCAACCTGCTGCGCTTACAGGGCGCCACCCTTACCTACAGCATGCCGGAAGCATGGACCAGGAAGGCGAAGCTCCGCGGCGTGTACTTTGATGTGTCCTGCGATAACCTCTTTATGCTCACCAACTACCAGGGCGTGGATCCTGAAGTGGCCCTCACTGATCCGGCCATGCGTAAAATAAACTTTGGTATCAGGTGCGATTTATAATGCCTCAATTCAAGAAAATTATGTTTGATTTAAATAAATTACCATACCGGTTGTTCATTACAGCTTTGCTGGCAGGGGCGGGCCTTTCCTCCTGTACAAAACTGATTGAAATAGACCCGCCGATCAGCACCGTAGGCACGGAAATCGTTTTTAAAAATGACCAGAATGCCAATGCAGCGCTGGCAGCCGCCTACTCCCTGATGGCCAGCGAAGATGGAGAGCAGGTGAGCGCTTTCAACGGCGGGCTCACCATCGGCGGCGGGCTCCTGAGCGATGAGCTGGAACTAACCTATGGCTCCCAGAATGAATTGCTGTATCCCTACAATACTTGCCAGATGGTCAAGGCGGACCCCTATTCCGTTACCTACTGGGCCAAGCCATATCGTATCATCTACACCGTCAACTCCGTGCTGGAAGGACTGGCGTCCGCTAACAACATTTCTGACAGTACCCGGCAGCGCATTACCGGCGAGGCGAAGTTCCTCCGCGCCTATGCCTATTTCCTGCTGGTGAACTGCTTTGGCGAGGTGCCGCTGATTATGGTGACGGACGTGAACCAGAACATGAGCAAGGGCCGTAGCCCGGTACCCGCCGTATATGCGCAGATAGAAGCGGATTTAAAGGAAGCGGAAGCGCTGCTGCAGGATAACTATACAGCCACTGGCAACAATAAATCCCAGGTCAATAAATACGGCGCGGCAACCATGCTCGCGCGGGTGTACCTCTATCAGCAAAAGTGGGCGGAAGCAGCCGCCCAGGCGGACCTGGTGATCAACAGCCGCAAATACCAGCTGACGGCCCTGGAAAAAACTTTTGAACCCAACAGCCAGGAAGCCATCTGGCAGCTGCAAGGCAGTTCCCAGGGGATGGGGCAACTGCCGGAAGCCTTTATGGTCTCGCCTTTATTCAAGTTGTCGGATTACCCGGATATGGAGGAATTATATACCACGCCTGATATGTGGTCATCCCTTTCCTTCATGATTCTGCCACAGTTAAAATTTACAACGCAGCAGGTGCAGGCTTTTGAAGCCGGCGACCAGCGCCTGGTGAAATGGGCCTCCCGCACGCTCACGCCAAAGGAGGAGCCCTATAACGCCGTGCCCGTGTATTACGCCTGGAAGTACGCCCTGGCGGACCCGCAGGGGACCTATAAAGGCAACCTGAGCATGATGGCGCTGCGCCTCGGGGAGGTGTACCTCATACGCGCGGAAGCTAATGCGCAGCTGGGCAAAACCACGGAGGCCGCGGCGGATATCAATATTATCCGTACCCGCGCAGGCCTCGGCAATACCACCGCAGCCAGCCGGGATGCATTGCTGGATGCCGTTATGCACGAACGGCAGACGGAGCTGTTTGCGGAAGGCGGCCACCGCTGGCTGGATCTCAAGCGTACTGGCAAAGCCTCGGCGGTGCTGAGTAAGCTGGCGTATAAACAGCCCTGGTCGGCCCATCGGCTCCTGCTCCCCATTCCCATTTCAGAAATGATCGCCAATCCTAAACTGATGCCTAATCCGGGGTATTAATTTTTTTAGGGGGGGAAGAGAGATTTACCGTCACGCCGCAATAGGGTAACGGTAACACCATCAATCGCGCAGGGAGCATGCCATCGCCATCCTCCCGCTGACGGGAGGCCCGTCCTGTTAAACGCTTAAAGGGAGAGTGCCGCAGGCGCTCTCCCTTTGCCGTTTTGCTGCGTTATCATGTTAAAGAAGAAGGTTCCGTTTTCCTGTGAATTTTATTACTATTGTAACCAACATAAGCCTATATACCTATGCGCCCCATGTTCGGCAAGAGAATAGCCTTAATAAAATTTGACCTCGTAACAGATACTCCTTGCCCCGAATGCCGTGCCACCCAACTACAGGTAAGGGTCATGCGGGATTATCATCATTTCCTGACCGTGCCTTTATACCCCACCGGCCGGAAGATGGTCACCATTTACTGTAGCAGTTGCGGCAATGGCCAACGTGTACCGGCTATACGGGAAAAATACTTGCAAACGGCAACGCCTGCACTCCTCTACGCCGGCGCCTTACCCTTCTTCTGGATGACACTCTATGCTTACCTTTCCGATAAAGCCGCCCAAAGGCGTATCCGCCAATGCGCTGCTGATCCGCAAGTAGGCGATGTGTACCAGATGAAAGCTTACTCCAACGGTACGCCTATGTTCTTTTTCCTGCGGTTGTTGCAGCTGGATGAGGAAGGGAAAGCGCATTTTTACCTGGCCCCGCCCATCTACCGCACACATATGCGCAGAATGGACAAAAAGGACCAACGCAATTACAGCGATACGCCTAACTGGACTTACCTGCGTACGGACCTGCCGGGGAAGGTGGCAGACGGTATTGTGATGGACATCCGCCGCAATGGGTGGTAAAAAAATACGGCGCAGAAAACTGCGCCGTCGAGATGGTTGGTTCCGCTTTGCGGAAATGCATTGCGGCTGGTTTCTGATCTTGTTTTCTATATCTGACTAAACAATAGTTACGCTTATTCCAATACCAGCAGGTTCACATCTTTATTTTTCAGCCATGCAGCATCTTTCAGTTTCTGCAGGTTGATGGTGCCTACTACATAACGCCATGCGGCGGACTCATATTTTTCTTCAATGCTGAAGAACTCGGTCAGGTCCACCTGGTCAGGAGTTTTGTAACGGAGGTAGATTTTCAGCTTCACATCGTTGGTGAAAGCCGGCTGGTTGTTTTGCTTGATCTTCTTGTATTCGTAACGGTAGTTGTACAACAGCGCGGAGATGTCGGACAGTACGGCGCTACCGGTAGCGGTGCCGCCCGCTCCCTTGCCTACAAAGAATTGTTTATCCGTGAAAGCGCTTTCCAGCAGGATGCCGTTGTATTCATTATATACATCGTAGAGCAGGTTGTGTTCTTTCACGAGGTGAGGCAGTACAAACGCAAATACGTTTCCGTTGTTGCGGCGGCAGTGCCCAATGAGTTTGATCGTAGAATTACGTTGTTTGGCGAACTGGATATCGAAATCATTCAGGTGATGAATACCGAAGTTGAACACTTCTTCCGGTTTTACGAATGTACCGAAGGCATGCAACAGGAGGATGACGATTTTGAATTTAGGATCATATCCTTCGATGTCGAGGGTAGGATCGGTTTCCGCGAAGCCCAGTTCCTGCGCCTGTTTCAGCGCCGTGTCGAAGCTCAGGTTTTCTTCGAAAATTTTGGTGAGTATATAGTTCGTAGAGCCGTTGCAGATACCTTCCACCGCGTTCAGCAAGTCGTTGTCGTAGTATTCTTCCAGGTTACGGATGATGGGAATACTGGCGCAGCTGGATGCTTCGTACAGGAAAGGCACTTTGTTTTCCGCCTGCAGCTGGTACAGGGAAGCGAGGTTTTCAGCAATCATGCGTTTGCTGGCGCTCACTACTGCTTTGCCGTTGCGCAGGGCGGTGCTGACGATCTCAAATGCTGCATCTGTTTCATTGATGAGTTCCACAACCACGTCAATGGTAGGATCTTCGAGAATTTCATTTTTGTCAGTAGTAAAATAACTGCTGTCGATTGGTCTTGATTTGTTAGGATCTTTAATACAGATTTTTTTAATCCTTGCATTAATACCTTTTGTTCTGTTCAAAACTTCATACAACCCTTGTCCTACGCAGCCGAATCCGAAAATACCTAAATTGATGATCTTGTTTTCCATATCTAACTTATAACTTCTGGTGGTCATCAATCAGCTTTACAGCTATTTGCGCCACACTATTGTAAAACAGTAATTTGTTTCCCGGCAGGAGAGTTTAATCTGTCCAGTGCCTGTTTCAGGTCGTTGATCAGGTCTTCCGCATCCTCAATCCCCAGGGACAGTCGGATACAGGAGTCCTGCAAGCCCGTTTTCTTCCGGAAATCTTCCGGGATGTTGCGATGCGTCATAGTGGCCGGGTGGGCCAGCATGCTCTTTACGCCGCCAAAGCTTTCCGCCAGTTTGAACAGCTTGGTAGCGTTCACAATGCGGATCGCATTTTTGATGTTATCGCTTTTCAGGGAGAAGCTGACAAGGCCGCCGTAGTTCTTTTGTTGTTTGCGGGCGATGTGGTGATTCTTATGGGTGGCCAACCCGGGATAATACACCTTGTCGATCGCCGGATGCGTGCTTAACCACTGGGCCACGGCCAATGCGTTGGCGCATTGTTTTTCCAGGCGCAGTGCCAGCGTTTCGATACCGCGGATGGTGAGCCAGGCTTCGAACGGACTGAGGATACTACCGGAAATATTCTGGTTGTACCGGATCTGATCCGCCAGCGGCTTGGAGTTCACCACTACCAGTCCTGCGATGACGTCGCAGTGCCCCGCCAGGTATTTGGACGCGCTGTGGATAACAATATCAGCACCGAGCGTAATAGGTTGCTGCAGCAACGGGGTACTGAAAGTATTGTCCACCACGAGCAGGATATTATGCTGTTTGGCAATCTTGCTGACAGACTTGATATCCGAAATACGCAGCGTAGGGTTGGTAGGCGATTCCAGCCATATCACCTTTGTTTTGGGAGTGATAGCTGCCAGCACCTTGTCGGTATTGCTGGTATCAACGAAGTTGACCTTGATACCAAAGCGCTCGAACATGTGGTTGAAAATCTGGAAAATACCACCGTAGGTATCTTCCACCGCCATGATCTCATCGCCGGTTTTCAGCAATTTCAAAACAGCGTCAATGGCGGACATACCGCTGGCAAACGCGAACCCTGCATACCCTTCTTCCAGGTTGCAGATCAGTTCTTCCAGTACCTTCCGCGTAGGATTGTTGGCCCTGGAAAATTCGAAGCCTTTGTTAATGCCCGGTGATTCCTGCACAAAAGTGGACGTTTGATAGATAGGCACTGAAATGGCGCCTGTCAGTTCGTCTACCGGAATGCTGTGAATCAGTTGTGTTGCTGTTTTCATTGTCAGAACTGTTTTAATGATGTCAGAATATGGAAATACATTCTGCAACTTTATCACTAAAATCTAACTTAAACAACCACAAATCCATGAAGGGAGGGAGAGGAGCAAAAAAAAAGCTCTTCCTTTTGTTGGAAGAGCCTTTCAAATATATTTCAGGTGAAGATTAATCTCTGCCAACTTATCTTTCCCCGGTACGCCCGGGGCAGGAATTAGCACCTTTTTCCTGACTTGCAATTCAGGAAAGGTTGCTAAGGCATCGTAGGGCCAGACCCTCCGCCTTTCTGGATAAGTGATGTGTAAGAACTGGGTGCAAAGGTAACGGCAGTTGATGCAATTTTCCAAATCCCGTTGCTAAATTTTTTTCCGGCGCCTGATTTTTTATTGCCAATCCTGCACTAATTTTAGAAAAACCAACCATATCTATATGCCTGTTAACCCTTTGCTCCGTGAGGAGTTACTCCAGTTTATCTGGCAGTATCGCCTGTATAACCAGCGCGATCTGCAGTCTACCAATGGGGAGAAAATTTTAGTCCTCCATCCCGGTTCCCGCAACCTGCACGACGGCCCGGATTTCACCGCCGCCAGCATCCGCATCGGCAATACCCGCTGGATGGGTAATGTGGAGCTGCACCTCCGCAGTACGGACTGGTTCCGGCACCGGCACCAGCATGATGAGCGGTATGCCAACATCATCCTCCACGTCGTGTTCTATCACGATGATGACCGGCTGCAGGTGCCCTGCCTGGAATTACAGCAGTACGTGCCCAAAATGCTGCTGCAGCACTATGCTTCCCTGAAAAATGCGGCAGGCTTTGTGCCCTGCGAAGCCCAGGCCGCCACCGTGCCCCGGTTGTGGTGGAAGTCGTGGATGGAGCGCCTCCTGGCGGACCGCTGGGAGCAGAAAATGCAGCAGTGGGAAGCCTGGCTGCAACACAGCGGCAACAACTGGGAGGAGCTGCTGTACCGGGTCATGGCGGAAGGCTTTGGCCTGCCGCTGAACGCCGCTCCGCTGCTGGATGTAGCCAGGGCCCTCCCGTACCGGGTATTGCTGCGCTATTGCCACCAGCCGCTGCTGGCGGAGGCCCTGCTCTTTGGCCAGGCGG
This sequence comes from Chitinophaga sp. CB10, assembly GCA_001870995.2. Lineage (GTDB taxonomy): Bacteria > Bacteroidota > Bacteroidia > Chitinophagales > Chitinophagaceae > Chitinophaga. Next base: position 133,385 of record MLAV02000015.1, on the reverse strand, counting down.
GCCTGCTGCAGGGGGAGTTTAAAGACCCTTATCCCGCCTCGCTCCAACGGGAGTTTCGCTGGCTGCAACATAAACACCGCCTCGCGCCCCTGCCGCCCAGTCGGTGGGAGTGGCTGCGGGTGCGGCCTGCCGGCTTTCCCACTATGCGCATAGCGGCATTTGCGGCTTTGTGGCATCAGCAGCCCCGTTTACTCGGCAGCCTGCTGGAAGCCGGTACTATTGCCGGTTTACGGCAGTTGATCACCGCGGCGCCCACATCTTACTGGAAAACCCACTATAAACCCGATAAAGAAGTAGCCAAAACCGTTAGTATGGGCCCCAAAGGGGTAAATGGCTTATTGATCAACGTGGTATTGCCTTTCCTCTATTTCTACGGGAAGATGAAATCTTCCCTTTACCAGCAGCAAAAGGCAATGGATATGCTGCTCAGGCTCCCCGCCGAAGATAACGTGGTAATCCGTAACTGGAAGCAGCACGGGGTGGCGGCGGAGAATGCGCTGGAATCCCAGGCATTGCTGCAGCTGAAGAAGTGGCATTGCGACAGGAAGAGGTGTTTGGAATGCGCCATTGGAGCAAAGTTGCTGAAGGGGAGTGTAGGGTAGGGGGGAGGAATACTCCAATATCCGGAACAGTGTAAACTTCCGCTTCAAACAGGCGGGCTCCCTGGAAAAATTCGGTGATAGCGCCAAATACCGTGTTCAGGAACCCGATATCCCAGGTGGCGGCAGCGCCCACGGCTTCGCCCAGATCGGCGTGTATGCATGGCCTACCTGCCGCGGCGTAGCGAGGATAGCGCCATCCAGGTATTGCGCGCCTGCGCTGTGGGCCCATGCAACGCCTGATTATCGGACCGTAGAAAAACGATAAAAAGAAAAGGGCAGGATATGCCTGCCCTGCCCTAAAAATATCACGGTCCCGGATCACCAGTTAAATACCACCGTCTGCTTAATATCCGGATGTATGCTATACGCCACCGGGCAAGTGTGCGCCGCCTTTTCCAGCACCGTCCTTTCCTTCTCGCCCAATCCATGACCGGCAGGGAAATCGAACGTTACATCCACGCCTACGATCCTGCGCGGGTCAGTACCCATGATTTTTTTGATGCTCACCTTCGTGCCGTCAATATTCCATTTGCTCTCACGGGCACGCATACCCATAATGGTCAGCATGCAGGAGCCCAGCGCCGTAGCCACCAGGTCAGTAGGGGAAAACCTTTCCCCCTTGCCATTGTTATCAACAGGGGCATCTGTTTCAATAACAGATCCGGATTGCAGGTGCGTTGCAGTAGTGCGGAGTTCGCCGGTGTATATTATTTCAGCTGTATGCATGGTTATGCTTTTTGATTTATATGCAAGTTACATATTGTAAACAAACCATAAAATAAGTGTATTTTTAATTATCATAACATAACAATACCTTTATCCAAGCGTTTAATAATTATATCAACAGCCCATTACTGTGAAAAAATTATACTTGATAATCCTTATTTCAGCGATCAGTGGCTTAGTATCAGCACAATCCACGTCTACGGACAACCGACCCAATTCCGGCAAGTCAGAAAAAGAACAGCGTAAGCTGAAGAAAATAAAGGTCTTCAAGGAGCAGGAAGAAGGGGAAAACGTATTCCAGCGCGATTTCTCCCTGGGAGGCCGCCTGAATACAGACGGCTGGAGCGGCTTTTTTGAGCTGGGCTACCGGAAAAGCCGGAAAATCGTGAATTATTTCCAGTTTGAGGTGTCCGAGAAGAAAAGCCCCAAGGAAGACAAACTCCAGGCTATCACCCCCCTGGGCTTCAGCGCCCGCCCCTTCATCTACGGTAAACAGAATAACTTCTACCCGGTGAAACTGGGCGTAGGGCAGCGCTACCTCATCGGCGGCAAAGCCAATAAAAACGGCGTGGAGGTTTCCGGTATCTATTACGGCGGTATCTCCATCGGCCTGCTGAAACCCTACTACCTGAGCGTAAATGCCGGTAACGACCGGCTGGAAGATATTAAATATGATCCTAATGGACCGTATGCGGACGTATTCCTGGACGATGCCTCCATCTACGGCGCCGGCGGTTTCGGCAAGGGATGGAGCGAGCTGAGTGTGATCCCCGGGGTACATGCCAAGCTGGGACTGCGTTTTGACTGGGCTCATTTCAATGAAGTAGTGAGCGCGCTGGAATGCGGCGTGAACTTCGAAATGTACACCAAGAAAGTACCTATTATGATTAATGATTATAATAAGCAGTTCATGTTCAACGCTTATGTAGGTCTTCAATTCGGGAAGCGCTGGAATAAGAGATAAGTATTACCTTTGTTTTTCTAAAGAAAGGAGTAAGCGATGCAAGAATTACCCGTATTAGCTGCCGAACCGGCCACCACAAGAGTGAAAAAGCCCGACTGGCTGCGCGTTAAATTACCGATAGGAGAGAACTACAAACAGGTAAGAAACCTGGTAGATACCCATAAATTACATACCATCTGCGAAAGCGGTAACTGCCCTAACATGGGTGAGTGCTGGGGAGCCGGCACCGCCACCTTTATGATCCTGGGCAATATCTGTACCCGCAGCTGCGGATTCTGCGCCGTAGCTACCGGCCGTCCCGATCCTGTGGATAACGACGAGCCGCAGCGCGTTGCCGAAGCCATCTACCTCATGAAGGTGAAACATGCCGTTATCACCTCCGTAGACAGGGACGAACTCAAAGACGGCGGCTCCATCATCTGGGCCAATACCATCAAAGCCGTACGCGCCCTCAACCCGGGAACTACCATGGAAACGCTCATCCCCGACTTCCGCGGCCAATGGGAAAACCTCCAGCGCATCATCGACGCTGCGCCGGAAATCGTATCCCATAACCTGGAAACCGTAGAGCGCCTCACCAAACAGGTACGTATCCAGGCAAAATACCACCGCAGCCTCGAAGTGATCCGCCGCCTCAAAGAAGGTGGTATGCGTACCAAAAGCGGTATCATGCTCGGCCTCGGCGAAACCAAAGAAGAAGTCATCCAGGCCATGCAGGACCTGTACGATAACGGTTGCGATGTAGTAACCCTCGGCCAATACCTGCAGCCAACGCCTAAACACCTCCCGGTAGTACGCTTCGTACACCCGGACGAATTTGCAGAACTGCGCGAAATAGGATATAACATGGGTCTCGACTACGTAGAGGCCGGACCGTTAGTACGCTCCTCCTACCACGCGGAAAAACATATTTTCAGCGGTCGAAATAAAGGATGACCGGTGTCTAACTTCATGTAATTGTTAAAATCCACCCAACCGGGTGGATTTTTCTTTTTAGTACACTATCTTAGCGCCTCGTTTAAATTTACCTGAAAACGGCACGAAACCCGTTGCTAACCTACTACCTGAGTGTGTTAACTTAAACACTGCCTGTTATCTGCGACTGCACAGCATTAGCAATTGAATGCACTGAACTTTTTGCAAGTCTTATGGATTTGCAATATAGAGGACGATAATCTGGCTATAATACATGTATCTGCGTATATACCTCTGCGTTATTTCCCGCTTATTGTCCTCCGAGATTGGAACAAAGAAGAACTGAATGTCAAAAGCCTTTTATGAAAAGAGCATTTTACCTGTTAGCTGTGTCGTGCGGAATGTTATTTTCCGGCCAGCTTCACGCGCAGCAGTCATCGGACTCCTTGCTGACTTCCGCCACCCTGCAGGATTGTATCCGCTATGCACTGGCCAATCAGCCGCTGCTCCACCAGTCGCTGATCGATGAAGCCATCACCGACCGTACCATTAAAAGCAAACTGGCGGACTGGTACCCGCAGGTACAGCTGGACGCTAACCTGCAGCACTACCTGGAACTGCCTACCTCCATCTTCGGTGGGAATCCTACCAAAGTGGGCGTAGCCAATACCTCCGGGGCTACCTTTACCCTTAACCAGAACCTGTTTACCCGCGACCTCCTCCTGGCCAGCAACACCGCCAGGGACGTGCGAAAGCAGATCAAACAAACCACTGCCAGCAACAAAATTGACGTAGTGGCCAACGTTAGCAAAGCGTACTACGATGTGTTGCTGACGCACCAGCAAATCAGCGTTTTGGATGAAGACATTCTCCGTTTGGAACGCTCGCTCAAAGACGCGGTGAACCAGTACGAAAGTGGCATAGTCGATAAAACGGACTACAAACGCGCTACCATCTCCCTAAATAATGCGAAAGCCCAGCGCAAATCAGCGCTGGAACTGGTAGCTGCCAAACAGGCTTACCTGAAGCAACTCATGGGATACCCGGCCAGCAGCCCGGATATTCCTATTGCCAACGATACCTCCCGCATGGTTGCGGAAGTGAACAGCAGCGATACCAGCGTAGTAGTGGATTACCAAAACAGGATCGAATACCAGCTCCTCAAAACCCAGCAAAGCCTCCTGCAGGCCAACATCCAGTATAACAAATGGAGCTTCATCCCGAATGTTTCCGCATTCGTCAACTACGCCTTCGCCTGGCAGAACCAGAACTTCGGTCAGCTGTACAGCACCAACTACCCAAACTCCCTGTTGGGCGTAAAGCTCTCCGTACCCATCTTCCAGGGCGGTAAACGCATCCACAATATCAGGATGGCCGAACTGCAGCTGCAACGCAACGAATGGGATTTCGAAGCGCTGAACAAAGCCATCAACACCGAATACACGCAGGCAATGGCAGCCTACAGGAGCAACCTCAACGACTACCTGACGCTGAAAGAAAATGTGGCCATGGCACAAGACGTATATAACATGCTGCAACTGCAATACAAGGAAGGCATCAAAACCTACCTCGATGTGCTGATCTCGGAAACTGAACTGCGTACGGCTCAACTGAGCTACTACAATGCCATGTACCAGGTACTGAGCAGCAAAATCGATCTGCAGAAAGCATTAGGAACATTAACAGTAAATTATTAAAAGGTAACCGGAACGGATATGAAAAAAATGAATCACTTTGTCTTCTTAAGCGCTGCCGGCATGCTGGCCTTTTCTGCCTGCAAAGGACCTGAACAAAAAGGCGCGCCTGTAATGCCCCCCACGCCGGTAAACATCGTGGAAGCCAACATAGCGCCCGCAGTGTATTACGATAAGTTCCCGGCTACCGTAGTAGCGCTCAACCAGGTGGAACTGCGCTCCCAGGTATCCGGCTTCATCACCGGCATCTTCTTCCAGGAAGGGGAAGTAGTGCAGAAAGGCAAAGTCCTCTATGAAATTGACCGCCGCAAATACGAAGCTGCCTACCGCCAGGCGGAAGCCAGCATTGCCAGCGCGCAGGCCAACTATAACAAGGCTAAAAAAGATGACGACCGCTATAAACGCCTCGCAGAACAGGATGCGGTAGCCCGTCAGATCCTCGATAACGCGGAAGCAGCCCTGGAAACCTCCCGCAGCCAGCTCGCTGCTGCGCAGGCCAGCCTGCTCGCCGCACGTACTGACCTCGACTATTCCCTCATCAAAGCGCCGTTCACCGGCCGTATCGGTATTTCGCAGGTGCGTTTAGGCGCACAGGTGAGCCCGGGTTCCACCCTGCTCAACACCATTTCCAGCGAAAACCCGATCGCGGTGGACTTCGTGGTAAACGAATCGGACATCGCCCGCTTCGCAGAGCTGCAGGGTAAAGCAACCGCCGGCGATACCACCTTCCGCCTGCAGTTATCCGATGGCTCCATGTACGAGCAAAATGGCCGCCTGCTGGCAATTGACCGCGGAGTCGATAACCAGACGGCCACCATCCGCGTACGCGTGGAATTCGCCAACCCGGACAATAAACTGAAAGACGGTATGAGCTGCGTCCTCAACGTACTCAACAAACAATCCGGCGATCGCCTCATCATCCCTTACAAAGCCCTCACCGAGCAAATGGGTGAATTCTTTGTATTCGTGGCGAAAGACAGCATCGCAGAACAACGTAAAGTGCATCTCGGACCAAGGATGCGCGACCAGATAGTAATCATGGATGGCCTCCAGCAAGGAGAAAAGGTTATTACAGAAGGCTTCCAGCGCCTGCGCGACGGAGGCAAGATTCAGATAGGTATCCCTGCCGCACCGCAAGGCGCAGCAGCAGCGAAGAAATAAGTTCACGAGAATCAACATTAGATCATGATTGCAAATACTTTTATCAAAAGGCCGGTAACAGCGATAGTGATTTCTATCGTACTGGTACTGGTGGGCTTATTGGCGATGACGAATCTGCCTATCGGGCAGTATCCTGAAATCTCCCCGCCCACTGTACAGGTTACAGGTACCTATACCGGCGCGGACGCCCAAACCGTGGAACAAACCGTAGCCACCCCCGTGGAAGTACAGGTAAACGGTACCCCCGGTATGACTTATATCTCTACCAACAACACCAGCGCCGGTCAAATGAGTATGACCGTTAACTTCGAAGTAGGTACGGATATCAACATCGCCGCGCTGGACGTACAGAACCGTGTAGGTATTGCGCAGCCAACGCTGCCGCAGGAAGTACAGCGTTTAGGGTTGACCGTTAGAAAGCGTAACCCGAGTATCCTCATGCTCGTAGCGCTCTACTCACCCAAAGGCACACACGATATCACCTTCCTCGACAACTATACCAACGTATATGTAAAGGACGCGTTGCTCCGCGCAAAAGGCGTGGGTGATATCTTCACCCGTGCGGACGACTTCTCCATGCGCATCTGGCTGAAGCCGGATAAGCTGGCCCAGATGGGCGTTACCGCGGACGAAATCCGCGCCGCCCTCCAGGAACAGAACGCGCAGATCACCGCCGGCTCCGTAGGCGCGCCACCGCAACCGGTAGGCCAAACGTTCGAATACAACATCTTTACCAAAGGCCGTTTACAAACGCCGGAGGAATTTGGTAACATTATCGTGAAGACCCGCCCCAGCGACGGTTCCATCGTGTACCTGAAAGATGTTGCCCGCATCCAGCTGGGTAAATTCAACTACTCCGGTAACAACTTCGTGGATGGCCGCCGCGCCGCCTACCTCCTCGTGTACCAGGCGCCGGGCAGTAACGCGATCGAAACCGCTGCCAACGTAACCGCCGCCATGGAAGACCTGAAGAAGGCTTTCCCGAACGATGTGGATTACGTAGTGCCATTCGAATCCGTATCCGTGGTGAAAGTATCCATCGAAGAGGTGGTGCATACCCTCGTGGAAGCGCTGATACTCGTGGTACTGGTGGTATTCCTCTTCCTGCAAAGCTGGAGGGCAACCATTATCCCTATCCTCGCCATCCCGGTGTCTATCATCGCTACGTTCATCTTCTTCATACCGCTCGGCTTCACCATCAATACGCTGACCCTCTTCGGTTTCGTACTGGCCATCGGTATCGTGGTGGATGACGCCATCGTAGTGGTGGAGGCAGTGCAGCATAATATAGATCACGAGAAGATGTCGCCCAGGGACGCAACCATACAGGCGATGAAAGAGATCTCCGGGCCGGTAATAGCCATTGCGCTCATCCTGGCCGCGGTATTCGTACCGGTAGGGTTTATCCCGGGCATCGTAGGTCGCCTCTACCAACAGTTCGCAATCACTATCGCCATCTCCGTACTGATCTCCGCATTCGTGGCATTGTCCCTCACGCCGGCGCTCTGTATCCTCATCCTGCGGCCTATGCACCTGGATAAGGATTCCAAAGGGCTGAACAAGTTCTTCTACAAGTTTAACCGCTGGTTCGGGCATACGACCTCCCGCTACTCCATGGGCGTGAAGAAGACGATTAAGTACTCCCGCCTGGCGCTTATCCTGCTGCTCTGTATCTTCGTTGGTACGGCTATGCTGTTCAAGGCCAAGCCAAGCGGCTTTATTCCTACAGAGGATGAAGGCCGTATCATCATCACCTTCGACCTGCCGGAATCCTCTTCTACAGAGCGTACGGTAGCGGTCATGCAGAAAATGATGAAGGACCTGGACGAAACCCCGGGCATCGCGCACTATGCCGCCCTCGGTGGTTTGAACGCGGTGAACTTCTCCACCAAATCCAACAGCGGTACCATCTTCTGCCAGCTGAAACCATGGGATGAGCGTAAAGCGGATTCCTTACAGGTATTCGGTTTGGTGGCTACCCTGCAGAAAAAATTATCCAAGTATAAAGAGGCCAACCTCGTCGTGATCCCGCCACCGGCAATCCCGGGTCTGGGGCAGACGGCCGGTTTCTCCTTCGTGTTGCAACAGCGTACTGCCGGCGATATCAAAGCGTTTGAAGGCGTGCTGCAAAACTTTGTAGCCAAAATCAACCAGCGTCCGGAAATTTCCAGGGCGTTCTCCTTCTTCACGGCCCGCACACCGGGTTACCAGCTGGATATCGACCGTGAAAAGGCGAAGAAAATGGGCGTGAAGATCTCCGATATCGCTACCGCCCTGCAAACCTACATGGGTAGCGCCTATATCAACGACTTCACCATCTACGGCCGTAACTTCCGCGTGGTAACCCAGGCGGATTCCTCCTACCGCGGGGATATCAAGAACCTCAGTCAGCTCTTCGTCCGCAACACTGCGGGCAACATGGTGCCACTGAGCGCGCTGACGTCCTACAAGGTAGTGGAAAACGCGCCGGTGATCTCCCACTATAACCTCTTCCGTTCCGCGGAAATCAACGGTAACCCTGCTCCGGGCTACAGCTCCGGCGATGCGATCAAAGCCCTGAAAGAAGTGGCCGCACAGGAATTACCGGAAGGATATGGCTACGAGTTCTCCGGTTTGAGCAGGGAAGAGTTGCTGTCCGGAGATAAGACCGTGTACATCTTTGCATTGTCAATCATATTCGTATTCCTCTTCCTCGCGGCGCTCTACGAAAGCTGGTCCGTACCATTCTCCGTACTGCTGGCCGTGCCTATCGGGGCCTTCGGCGCCATCCTCGTACTCACGTTCCTGCCTAAACTGAGCAACAACGTGTATGCGCAGATTGGTTTGATTACGCTGATCGGTTTGTCGGCCAAGAACGCGATCCTGATCGTGGAATTTGCGAAAGAACGTGTAGACAGGGGTATGGATGTAGTCACCTCCGCCGTGGAAGCGGCCAAGCTGCGTCTGCGCCCAATCATCATGACCTCCCTGGCCTTCCTGCTGGGTATTATGCCGCTGGTACTGGCGTCAGGCGCCGGTGCGGAAGCGCGTAAAACCATGGGATGGACGGTACTCGGCGGTATGTTTACCGCTACCTTCCTGGCCATCTTTATCGTACCGGTACTGTTCGTGGTAATCACCCGGCTGGCTTACGGTAAAGCAAAACTGGAAGAAATGAAGAAAATGTATAATAATGTACCTGATCATGATATCCAGGGCCGCCCGTAAGAAATAAATAAGCATATAAAAAAAGACCTGCGTACTTCACGCAGGTCTTTTTTTATGTAGTAAGTTATAGAATAGCAAGCCGGTTAGCTTTATCGAATCTCACATCGCCATGCTCCTACGCCTCCTGCACCGCCGCTCTTCTACTCAACACCCCCACCCGGTACATCACCACGATAGACGCCAATATCAGCACCAGGTAACTCACGCCCAAATTCCCGCCATCCTTAGCCGGGAAAGTAGCTGTTATCACATAACTCAGCAACGACACAATCACATAACACAACCCGCCGGTTAAGCCGCCGGCAATCCCCGCATTCTTCGGAAACTTCGCCAGGCAGTAAGTAAAATAGTTGTTATAGGTAAATCCTGCGCCCACGTGGATCAGGAAGGCAAATATCAGTATAACCGGCAGCGTGTGCAGCCGCTGCAAGGCCAGCAGCATAATAACGGCATACAGCAGCTGTAATACCACGTTCGTCGTCATCTTACGGGTAAATGGTTTATTGATCAGCGCCTTGCCCACAAAACCGCCTACCATCCACGCAAAGCCGAGCAGGAGGGAGCAATACCCCGTAATCACCGGCGACAAATTAAAATGATGCTCAATAATAAACGGGCCGGACATATTATACACCATCACCATGCTATACCCCAATCCCAGCATAAGAATACCGAGTACAAAACTGCCGGTTTGCAACATGTCCGCATAAATGCGCGTGATGCGCGTAAGATGGAAAGCCGTTGCATGTTTCAGCGTTTCCCCGCTGAAAATCGCTTCCATCACAAAAAGCACGGCAGCAATAATAGCCAGGAAATAAAAGTTGGACTCCCAACCAAAGCTCACCTCCAGATACCCGCCTATAAACGGCGCAACGATTGGCCCGGTTGACCAAATAATCGTAAACAGGCTCAGGTAGTGCTTTAATCTCTCCCCCGAAAAAAGATCCACAAAAAACGCCCGTTTGGCCACCACCATAGCGGCAATAGTGATGCCGTGCACAATCCGCATGGCATAAATCACGTATATGCTGTGCGTGTTGGCGATGGTAATGCAACTCAGGAAAAATATAAGAATGGAAAAAAGGGATATCTTATAACGCCCGTAACTGTCCAGCAGGCCGCCTACAAAGAGCTGCGACACGCCGTAACTGATGAGGAATAAACTGAGGGTAAGCTGGGCCTGGCTGTTGCTGATGCCAAGGGCCGCGGTCATTCCCGGCAGGGAGGGAATGTAGATGTCCGTCGCAAAACCGGACATCGGTATCATAGCGAAAGCCAGCAGGGTGGCTATTCCTATATTCTTTTCCCGGATCGGTTTCAACTGAACTGCGCTGTCTGTCATAGATTCAAGTATTGGTTCTTCAGACAGCAAAGTTGGCGCTTTATACAATAAGAAATGTCATACAACTACAATTTTGGCGGAACCCTGCGTTTGCCCTCTTCGTCAAATTCGTTGCTGAGCATCCATTCCGTATCGCCTACAATATACAGCACGCCGGCAACCAGGGCGCCTACGGTGATGTACATAAACCAGTCGGACTGGCGGTCAAAGATTAACGCGCAGCAAATGCCGATCAACATAAGGATGCCCCCTACCTTTTTGGAAACCAGCGCGGCATCCCTGTTGGCAGCCTCCCACATCTCCTGGTTGCGGGTGGATAGGAAGCTGCGGTAACCGTACCAGGCGTTTACGCTTTTCGGCGGGAAACGCGCAATAAGGTATCCCATAATAACAAACAGCAGGCCCCCCAACAAGGCGGCGTTACAATAGGTGCTGTGCACAAAGGAGGTGATCATGGCTGTCCGTGTTTATACGCTCTATATAAGATACAAATAATTCGGGACTTTGTTCTTAAAAAAAGAAGACGGGACAAGGCCCTAAGCCCTGTCCCGTCTATTATCCGGAAGTGTATGGTTTAATTTTTCGTAGAATCGGCGGCCGGTTTCTTCTTTCCAAACAGCCCTTTAATCACCCCCTTGGCAGATTCTCCCGCCTGTTTGCCAATATCCTGCACTGCATTACCACTGCTTGCAGCCGTACTGTCCTTCTTGCCAAAAAGCTGGTTTTTCAACTCATTCTTCGCGGCATTCACGGCATTGTTCTTCAGGCTGTTCACTGAGTCGCGCACCGCGCTCTTCAGGGTGTCCACCTTATCTTTCACCAGCGCGGTGGCCTGTGCCTTAATATTATTGGCGCTTTCGCGGAGGTCCGTTTTCAGGGAAGGCTTCAGGATATTACCGCCCATGGCAATGGCCAGGTGTACGCTGTCGCCCAGCTGTACCGGTATGCCCTTGCTTTGCGCCTGCGAAGCCAGGCTGTTTACCAGGTTGTTGCCGGCCGTACCCATCAGGCTGCGGGGCAGCGCCAGTTGCAGGTTGTAGTCGAGCGACTGGTCAAAGCCGTGGCTGCCGCTGATATCCATTCGTACGCCGTTCACCGTTACCTTGAACGGATTTACCTTCACGCGGCCGTTTTCAAAAGCAAAATAGTTTTTAATGTCCCGCAGGCTGATGTCCTTTAACTGGGAGATGTTCAGGCTGCTGGCCAGCTGGTCTACCGGTGCAAATTGCTTTAACACCCCTTCAATCAGCAACAGGTTACCATCGCCCGTGAGGGTATTGAGTTCCGGCATCATGTCCTTACCGAGTTTACCATGCATGGTGAGCTGGGAGGAGATTTTACCATTCAGGAACTTACCGATCGGCATCAGGCTTTGCACGGTGTTGAAGGCGTTAAACGTCTGTTGTATATCCACGCGCTGCACATCGTAGGTAAGATGAATATCCGGGTTCAGCTTGCTCGCTTTGGTGCTGTAGCTGCCGCTGATGGCCATGGTCCCCTGCAGGGCTTCCGCCTTCAGCTGGTTCATGGTCACCGTTTCATCCTTCACGGTGAGGGCGCCGGATAAGTTGTTGAGGTCCACTTTATCGTAGTGTACTTTACCTACATTCGTCTGTAATGCGATGTTCAGGTTCGCCGGCACGGGGAATGGCGCATCGCTGGCGGGTTCGGCGGCTTTCTTCTCCGCCGGCGCAGCAGTGGTGCTGGTAGGGGAAGTGGCCATCCATTTGTCCAGGTTGATCTGGTCGGCCTTCAGGTTGAACTTACCGTCCAGCGCTTCATTTTTCAGCGTATAGGCGAGGAGGTTATTCACTTCCCCGTTGGCCTCAAAATGTGAACCCAGGTATTCCGCGTTAAGATCCTTTACCGTTACGTTCTTCGGGTTGAACTGCAGGAAAAGGTTATTCACCTTCACGCCATCGGGATAGTCCTTGCTTTTATACAGCAGGTGGCTGAGTTGCAGGGTGCCGGCAGCATAGAATTTATCGTACTGGCCTTTTTCCACCGCACTCATATTTCCTTTGGCGCTGATGTCCGCATCCAGGATGCCCTGCAGCGCAGTGCCGGCTTCCAGTTTCACATACTGCGGGATGGTGGCCAGGTCCAGCTTTCCTTTCGCGGAAGCGTCCACGTACATGTCGGATACCGGCGTTTTCACCAGCATGCGCAGGTCCAGCGGCGTATTATCCATTTCCAGGTGGCCTTTGGGCATATCCACTACCGTATGGTCAGGCACGCCGTCCGGGTTGGTGATATTCACCGCCAGCTGGATGTTTTTCACCGGCTTGGGCAGGTCCGGATATTGGAAGAAGCCATCCGTTACGGCCAGTTTAAGGCCGAAGGCCGGCATTTGGACACTGTTGTAATTCCCATTTACAAAACCTTCGAAAGCGGCTTTACCGCTGGTTTTGATCTTATCGAAATCGCTCGCGTAGATGGCGGGTACTAAAGAGAGGAGGTCTTTAAACTCGTTGCCGGGCGATTTGAATTTGAAATCCATCCCGTACGTGGTATCGTTCACAAATTTGAACAGGCCTTCGAAATTCAGTACCAGGTTGTTGAGAGCAGCTTTCGCATCTTTCAGCGTGTAGGTGCTGGTAGTGTTATCAATCTGTATAGCCGCATCCAGGTTGGTTTTTACCCGGCTAAGGTAGGGGATGAGGCCATATTTGAAGGTAATGCCGGCAGCGTCAGTATGGGTGTTCAGGGTAAACTGGTCCTGCGTGAAGTCGCCGTTACCATCGTGGTTCAGGCCATCCACTTCCAGGAACATATTGCCCTGCCGGTCGTCGTAGCTCACATAAGCATCTGAGATGCTGTATTTGCTAAGGCGGAGGGCAAAGTTGCTCTTACTGGTATCAGCGGGCGTTTGCGCGCTGGTATCCGGCTTGGTAATATCCCAGTTGGCATGCCCGTCCTTATCCACAATTGCGTGTATGCGTGGCTGTTCGAGGGCGACGTTGTAGATTTCCATTTTATCTCCCTTGATCACGCTCATCAGGTTTAGCGCCACGTCAATTTTTTTGACGGCTACCAGCGTATCTTCCCGGAAGCGGTCTTTCCCCGTGATGCTGAGGTCTTCCAGGGCTACGGCCAGTTTCGGAAAATGTCTGATCAAACTGATATCCACGTCTTTAAAGTCCACTTTGGCGTTCAGCTGGTCGTTCAGTTCAGTCTTAACGCGGGCCATGATCTTATCTTTAAAGAAATATGGAATGGCAATAACAGCGATAATCAAGACGATAATTGTGATGCCCACAATTTTCAGGATCTTCTTGAGCATAGGTTTGTAAGATTTAATTATGTGGGGTGAAATTACCTTATTTCGTAATTTTACGGCCTTCAGGATAAATATTTTTTTTGATATGACACCAGAAAGACGGGAAAGATTGTTGTCCGTTTTGAATAAACGACAGGGTAATTTGACGGTAGTACTGGAAAATGTGCAGGACCCGCACAATATTTCCGCTGTTATGCGTACATGCGATGCCGTTGGCATCCAGGAGATCTACGTGTTGAACACGAAGATCCCCCGCCACAAAAAATGGGGCGCCAAAAGCAGCAGTTCTGCCGCTAAATGGCTCACCGTACATCAGTTCGACAATTTGGAGGCCTGCATGGCCGCCCTGCGCGCCAAATATGACAAGATACTGGCCACTCACCTGGCGCATGACGCCGTGAGCCTCTATGATATTGATTTTACCGGCTCCGTGGCCCTGGTCTTCGGGAACGAACACGAAGGCGTCAGCGATGAGCTGATCCGCCTGGTGGATGGAAACTTTATCATCCCGCAGATGGGAATTATCAAGTCCCTCAATATTTCCGTGGCCTGCGCCGTGAGCATTTATGAAGCCATGCGCCAGAAGTCCCTCGCAGGCCATTACGACAAGCCCGGGCTGCCGGAAAGCGAGTACAATGCGCTGTTGGAGAAATGGGGATTTGAAGAAGAGGAATAGTGGTCAAAATTTTTATAACCGGCCCTGGCAAGCATTGCCGGGGCTTCGTTATTTATTAACCTTTTGTTTGCATTAGCCGGTGTATTTTTTAGGGGAGAAAAATCACCTGTATGACTATACGCCCAATCGTCCTCGCCACAATAGCCCTGCTCGCGGCATGCCAGGGCAAACCTGCTGCTGAAGGCCCCCCGCCCGCCGTAAATGCTGTTTTTAGCGTGTATAGCAAGGCAGTAGGGGACAGCTTTCAAATCCGGGTAGCCGTACCGCCCGGGTACCAGCCAGCCGGGAAATATCCCGTAGTGTACGTGCTGGATGCAAACCTGTATTTTGATATATACGCAGCCACCATGCGCCGGTACAGTGAGGTCGGATTATTACCGGCTTGCATTGTGGCAGGTATTGGGTATCGTGATTTCAGGAGTATGGACTCCCTCCGCAACCGGGATTATACCTTTCCGGTAGCTATCCCGGAATATGAAATGCCGGTGAGCGGCGGTGCGGATAAATTCCTGCAATTCCTCCGGGACGAGCTGACGCCTCTTATCGACCGGCAATATGCAACGGACCCGGCTAAACGCTGGCTCATGGGCCACTCGCTGGGCGGGTACTTTACCCTGTTTGCGTTGCAGCGCCAGTTGAGGCATAACGCCAGGTTGTTTGACGGTTTCATCGCCGCGAGTCCTTCACTGCATTATAATCATTATTACCTGCTGGATAAGTTCACGCCGGCTAAAGGCAGCACCTTACCCCGCAGGGTGTATATCGCTTACGGCGGGCAGGAAGATGCGGATACTACCCTGCGGCCGGCCGCCGCTGTGCTGGCGGGATTAAAAGCGAAGCTGCCGCTTGCCTGCAGTACGGCGCTTTATACGGACCTGGATCATATGGATACACAGTTGCCGGCATTCGTAAAGGGTTTGCAATGGATAAGCGGGGAATAACGCCTAAGGATATACGAAAAAGGCGCTTCATCACGAAGCGCCTTTTCTGTACTTACTAATTTATAACCCGTTGTTATTATGCGGAGCAGGTTACGCAACCTTCTTCCATGGTGCAAACTGCGCCAACAGGAATCTCGTCGATAGAAGGCGTTTTGGTACCCACCACAGGTTGTACCTGTTGGCCGGCCTGTTTTTCAACAGTGAACTGTACCGCCTGTGCGGCTGCCTGCGTACGCAGATAGTACATGCCGGTTTTGAGGCCTTTCTTCCAGGCGTGGAAGTGCATGGAGGTCAGTTTACCGGTGGTTGGCGTATCTACGAAGAGGTTGAGGGACTGCGACTGGCAAATGAATGCGCCGCGGTCTGCCGCCATATCGATGATGTTACGTTGTTTGATTTCCCAAACTGTTTTGTACAGCTCCTTGATGTTGGCCGGGATTTCGTTGATATTCTGGATAGAACCATTGTGGGCAATGATTTTATTCTTCATATCGTTATCCCAGAGGCCCAGTTCTACCAGGTCTTTCAGGAGATGTTTGTTCACTACCACAAATTCGCCGGAGAGTACGCGGCGGGTATAGATGTTGGAAGTGTATGGTTCAAAACACTCGTTGTTACCGAGGATCTGTGAAGTAGAAGCGGTAGGCATTGGCGCCAGCAACAGGGAGTTGCGGATACCGTCTTTCATCACGGATGCTTTCAGGGCATCCCAGTTCCAGCGCGGGGAAGGCGTAACGCCCCACATGTCAAACTGGAAGATACCTTTGGAAGCAGGAGAGCCAGGGAAGGTCTCATAAGCGCCATCACGTTTGGCCAGATCGTTGGAAGCGGTCATGGCTGCGAAGTAGATGGTTTCAAAAATTTCGCTGTTGAGCTTTTTGGCTTCATCGCTTTCGAACGGATAGCGCAGCAGGATGAAGGCGTCTGCCAGTCCCTGCACGCCCAGGCCGATCGGGCGGTGACGTCTGTTACTACGTTCTGCTTCTTCAACAGGGTAGTAGTTTTCGTCGATGATCTTATTCAGGTTGAGGGTAGCCTGGTAGGTTACCTCGTATAATTTCTGGTGATCGAACTGACCGTCTATCACGAAGCGTGGCAGCGCCAGGGAAGCCAGGTTACATACGGCTACCTCGTTGGCATCGGTGTATTCGATAATCTCTGTACAGAGGTTGGAGCTCTTGATGGTACCCAGGTTCTGTTGGTTGGATTTGCGGTTGGCAGAATCTTTATACAGGATGTACGGGTTACCGGTTTCGATTTGCGCATCCAGGATGGCAAACCAGAGTTCCTGCGCTTTTACGGTTTTGCGGGCGCGGCCTTCTTTTTCATATTGCTCATAGAGCGCCTCAAACTCTTCGCCCCAGCATTCGTGGAGTCCCGGAGCTTCGTGTGGGCAGAAGAGGGACCAGTCGCCGTTCGCTTCCACGCGCTTCATGAACAGGTCCGGCGTCCAGAGGGCATAGAACAGGTCGCGTGCGCGCAGCTCTTCTTTACCATGGTTTTTACGCAGGTCCAGGAATTCGAAGATATCGGCATGCCATGGTTCCAGGTAAATCGCGAAGGCGCCTTTACGCTTACCGCCGCCCTGGTCTACATAGCGCGCAGTATCGTTGAATACGCGCAGCATAGGAATGATACCATTGCTGGTACCGTTGGTGCCGCTGATATAAGAACCCGTAGCGCGGATGTTGTGGATGCTTAATCCGATACCGCCGGCGCTCTGGGAAATTTTTGCCGTTTGTTTCAGGGTGTCATAGATACCTTCGATGCTGTCGTCCTTCATGGTGAGCAGGAAGCAGGAAGACATCTGCGGCTTTGGCGTACCTGAGTTGAAGAGGGTAGGCGTGGCATGTGTAAACCAGCGCTCGCTCATCAGGTTATAGGTTTTGATCGCGGATTCGATGTCCTCTTTGTGAATACCAACGGACACGCGCATGAACATATGTTGCGGACGTTCCCTGATGCGGCCGTCTGTTTTCAGCAGGTAGGATCTTTCCAGGGTTTTGAAGCCGAAATAGTCGAATGCGAAATCGCGATCGTAGATGATCGTGGAATCCAGCAGCTCCGCATTTTTCTCGATGATTTCATATACCTCATCAGAGAGCAATGGCGCAGGTTTGCCGGTTTTCGGATCAATATATTCATACAGGATCTTCATCGTTTTGGAAAACGACTTCTCTGTATTTTTATGCAGGTTACTCACTGCAATGCGGGATGCCAGCAGTGCATAATCCGGGTGTTTGGTAGTGAGGGACGCAGCTGTTTCTGCGGCCAGGTTGTCCAGTTCGGTTGTTGTTACGCCATCATACAATCCCTGAATCACTTTTTTCGCTACATCAATTGCGTCAACATATTCAGTGTTGAAGCCATAGCAGAGCTTCTCGATACGTGCAGTGATTTTATCGAATTTCACTGCTTCTTTCCTGCCATCTCTTTTAATTACGAACATGGGTGGTGAATTTAAGAGGTTAGAAAAACTTTAGATTAGAAATCTTCTTCCAGACTGAAGGTCTGTGATTCTTTGTTGCCGCCGAGTACGCCGGCTTTCTGATAGTCACCTACACGTTTTTCAAAGAAATTGGTTTTACCCTGGAGGGAAATCATTTCCATGAAGTCGAAAGGATTGGTAGCGTTATATATCTTGCTGTAGCCCAGTTCGGACAACCATCTGTCGGCAACAAACTCAATGTATTGCTGCATCAGGCGGGCGTTCATACCGATCAGGTCTACCGGAAGCGCATCTGTTACAAACTCTTTCTCAATTTCCACCGCGTTGCCGATGATCGCATGTACCTGCTCTTCGCTGAGTTTGTTTTCCAGCATGCTGTACAGCAGGCAGGCGAATTCGCAGTGCAGTCCTTCATCGCGGGAGATCAGCTCGTTGGAGAAAGTCAGCCCCGGCATCAGGCCGCGTTTTTTCAGCCAGAAGATAGAGCAGAAGCTACCGGAGAAGAAGATACCTTCTACCGCTGCAAATGCTACCAGTCTTTCCGCGAAATTGCCGTTCTCAATCCAGCGCAGCGCCCACTCCGCTTTCTTCTTCACCGCAGGAACGGTTTCGATCGCGTGGAACAGGCGGTCTTTTTCAACCGGATCTTTTACATATGTATCGATAAGGAGCGCATAGGTTTCAGAGTGGATATTCTCCATCATGATCTGGAATCCATAGAAGCAACGAGCTTCCGGGATCTGTACTTCGCTCATAAAGTTCACAGCCAGGTTTTCGTTAACGATGCCATCGCTCGCTGCGAAAAATGCCAGTACATGTGAAATAAAGTGACGCTCGCCATCATTCAGGTTAGCCCAATCCTTTAAGTCACTGCCAAGATCTATTTCCTCTGCAGTCCAGAAACTCGCTTCATGTTTTTTATATTGCTCCCAAATCTTTGGGTAGTTGATGGGCAATAACACAAAGCGATCCTTGTTCTCTTTTAAAAGAATTTCATTCTCGTTGTTCATATAAATATTTTATGGGTACTGTCGAAGGTTTCTCTTTCCATTAGGGGGTTAGCATGACTAAAAATCTTTATACCACGCTACATCAATTCCAACTCATTCTTTCGAAATCCATACGCCCAGGATTACAAATGTAAGAGCGATTAGTTAGTAGGGAAGATATAGTTTTCAACAGGTGTGGAAAAAGAGTGTGGGTATTGTTAAACATCAATCTGGTATTGGGTTTGACGATTTTATCAGGCAAGTACATTCGAATAATTTTTATGTGTGCAAACCAACAAGATATATGCCTGTTTTTTATACTGAATAATCTAAGTGAATGACGGTCAATAGAAAAAAAGTCGATGAAAAAATGTGACAATTTGAGGATATTCATATACAATTTTTCATATTTACAGAATTAATAATTTCTATATGGCGGACCAGGTTATTTCAATGCAATCGGTGAGCAAAAGCTACCAGGATTTCCAGGTACTGGACATCCCGCGGCTGGATTTATCCACCGGTATCTACTGGCTGAAAGGGGAAAACGGCGCAGGGAAAACGACTACCATGAAGGTTTTGGCCGGCGTGTTGCCCTTCCGTGGAAACATTACGCTTAATGGTCATGTGAACAGCCGGCAACAGCCGGTGCAATACCGCCGCCTGATCAATTACGCAGAAGCGGAGCCGCTGTATCCGGCGTATCTGACCGGCCGCGACTTACTGGAACTCTATTTCCGGACGAAAGGAGGGGACCGGCAGCCGGTATTGGAGATGTCCGCCAAAATGGGTGTGGATAACTTTGTGAATAACCCCGTAAGCAGCTATTCCAGCGGGATGCTGAAGAAATTGAGCCTGCTGCTGGCCTTCGTGGGAAAACCATCCATCATTCTGCTGGATGAGCCGCTGATCACCATCGATGCCAAAACGATCGCGCAGCTGTATGACTTCATCAGGGAGGTGCATGCGGAAGGGGTGAGTTTCATCATTACTTCCCACCAGCCTTTGGATAGCGGAAGGCTTTCCATTGCCGGAACGCTCACTATTGAAAATAAAAATCTTATTCTGAACTAGCATGGGCGTCTTCAACCGGATTTTTGTACGCAGGTTTTTTGTGGAAAACATAGGTTTCTTCCTCATACTTTTCTATTTCCTGTTTGGCGTGGTGAATGCGTCTAACCTGTTGTATTATCACATGGGGTTAATGGAAGGATTTTTAACAGGAAATAGTTTCCTCGCGCTTGTATTGGTACTGTGGCTATTGTATAATTTCAAATGCATCGGGTTTGTAATAAAAACACTGCAATTGCCGCAGTACAGTTTTTTGTATGATACAATGACCTGCATGGCTGCCCGCGAGCGTAAAACGCTTTGGTGGCGACTCCATTTCAGGATGTATTTACCGGTGTTTATCTATGGCGGTATCGCCGCTGTATTAGGCATATGTAAGCAGTATTTTGTACCCGCGGCAATTATCCTGGTATTTAATATGGCCATGTGCATCTGGCCGGTGTGGTTATACGAAAAAAAACTCTGGCAGCCGGATGTATTTTTCTTTGCTACCAGGTTTTCCCGCTGGCTGAATAAGTTGTTCATCAAACCGCCGGTACTGTATTTTTATTACGAACTATTCACCGCTTTTCCACGCAAAATATTCACCACCAAAATATGGTCGGCCGCTGTATTATGGCTTACCTTCTTCCTCATGGGGCAAAGCGATTTCTACGACGTGCGTGCGTTACAGTTAGGCATGATCGTAAGCGTGTTGTTACATACCCAGCTAATGATCCATCACCGCGCGTTCGATGAAATATATCTTCCGTTTATGCTGAACCTGCCGATGAGCACCTGGCGGCATTACAGCCGGGTGGTGGGGATATATGCGCTGATGCTCGCGCCGGAAGCGATCATGCTGTTTTTCCAGTCGGCCGGGCATTTTACTTTGTTCCCGTTGTTTACATGCATTGTAACAGGTATTTCCATGCTGATCCTGTTTCGCGTATTGCTGTATTTCCCGCGGATGAATGCGGAGGTGCATTTGCGTTGGATATTGGTGATAAGTTTTGTGATGTTGTTTATGATTCTGGGAGATGTTACCTGGTGGGCGATATTGGGGTTGCATGTGTTGGCTGCGGGAATATTTTTCAGGAAATTTTGGGCGTATGAACCCTGGCTGGAGAGCGAGTGAAAAGCCTTTCCACACCGTTAAATAATGCATATTCGATGCGCTTTTCCCTTGCAACCTATTATACCACCTCCCATAAGGAAACACTTCCGCCAATGGCATTTTCACCGGCCGGAATATCCTATTGCCGATTCCACTTTCCTTGCGGCAGTAAATCTTTCCCCCAAAAAAATAAATTACCCGCCATTCTCCACACACGCGGTTGCCCCCGCGAAGTAACCTTCCGGAGCAACAACCGCTACAAATCACTGCACCGTCTAAAATGCAATCACCTGCTGCCTACTTTTCAATCCTGCAACGGCATGGAAAATGAAATTTTATTAGGGAGGGGGAGAAAAAGCCTGGACGTTAGACGTCATCCAGGCATTTATTTCGCTTAAAAATTTTGCATCTGAAAAGATGCTTATACTTTACGAACACAACTAAATTAGCGCATTAAATTTTATCTGCCAAAAAAAATAGCAGAAATTTTCTTTCGCCTGTAACCCTTTGCTACAGCCAACTCTATCAAATTGATTTTACTATTCTTAAAACAATAATCCCAATTTCCTTAGCAACGCCGCCCAAAAAAAAACGACCATCTCCGATGGCCGCTTCCTTACTTAAATTCTTTTCTCCTTATTCAAAAACTTCCGCTGTATCACATCCTGCACCGGTATCCCCTCTATCTTACTCTCCAGCCACGAAATAATATCCAGGTAGAGGAACGAACGCCGCTCATACGGATCCTGCGAAATCACTTCCAGCCTGTCCTTCAGGTCAGTGAACGCACTGCGCAGCTCCTTCGGATTCGCATAAATATACTTACGCAAAAACTTCATAATCTCTTCCATCACCAACCCCAAATCCTTATGCTTGGAAATAAAGTGATACACGGATTTGATCAGGTATTCTACCAAACTGTAGTTCTCCAGTTCGTAATGCGCAATCAGATGCAGGATGCGCGCAAAACATTGTATGTCCGCCCGCAGGTTGCCTATCTTTAAATTGATAATCTTATTCAGGTACACAATCGCCTTGCTGTTATCCCCGCTACCAAAATACAAACAGGCAATCTTGTAATAAAACACCAGCACCCGGTGCTGATCTATCTTCAGCGAATGATTCCCGATCTCCGTTTCCAGCTCCGGCACCATCGCCAAACCCTGCGTGAACGTGCCTTCCAGGAAGTACCGGTTGATCTTCGCCGTGTAGAGGTACACAAAAGCGGATGTTCGCGTGTTCTCATGAAAATCCTCCCCGTTGGCAGCAATGAACTGCTCCAGCTCGCACAAGGCCGTCTTGAATTTCTCAAAATTGGAAGTATAAAAATGCGCCGTCAGCAAATTATGCTGGGCCTTGATGTAAAGGTCCATGTCCGTCTGCTGCAACGATGGATACTGCTTAAACAGGTCCACCCACTTCTGCGTGTACCGGTAGTACATCACAAAATCCTGCAGGATGTAGTAATACCAGCAGCTCGCCTGGTACATATACACCTTCTCGTAAAAACTCATTTCAGCCAGGCCCCGGGGCGGCAACTGGCTCTCGAAAAACGATTTCACCATCTCCGCATCCCGCTCATTGCGCGCATGCCCCAGCTTTAAATACAGGCCATACATCCGTAAGGACAACGTCGACAACATGCTGATATTCGTAATCTGGTGCTGGATCTGCTTCGATTCCGCACTCAACGCCTCAGCACGGTTTTCCAGGCTGCGGGTAATATGCCGCGACTCAATCAGCTTCTCAAACTCCACAATCTCATACGCCAGCATCACCTCCTCCTGCTCAAAAGCCATCGTCTTGGCCTTTGCCAGCACCTTTAAACTCTGGTTATATAAGCCTTTATTGTACAACACACGGGCATAGTCCAGCTGCTCGCGGAGGTCAATCACCGCGTCCTTCTGCTTGTAAAGCTGGCGTAAACTGGTCAGTAAATGCTTGTACAGATGAGCCTTTACATTCGATAACTGCTGCTTCTTCAGGTCGGGAACCTTCCTCAGTATCTGCTCCTCATCATATTCCTTCATCTTGTCCAGCGTGTTGAACAACTGGATGAAAAGTACATCTTCCTTCGTGTTATTCTTATTAAATGCCAGCTGAAAACTCCTTTTTTCAGCTTTCGTTAGCGTTTTTATTAATATGAATAAAGCATCACTTTGACTGTTGGGCATCGTTAATAAAATCTTATAAATGATTGAAAAACAAGTATTTAATGTTATTCAATCGCGTTTATAGGTTGTAATTAATACAAATTTAGCGATATGGCAAATAAATATCGTCCATTAGATTTGAAGGTATAAACAATTTAAAAAGGAAGCAACAAGGATGGGAAAAACGTTATTTGACAAAATCTGGGACAGCCACATCGTGATGAGCAAACCGGGCCACCCGGATGCCGTGTATATTAACACGCACTTTATCCACGAAGTAACCAGCCCGCAGGCATTCGACGGCCTGCGCAAGCGCGGGATCCCTGTTTTTCGTCCCGCCAAAACAAGAGCCACTGCCGATCATAACGTGCCAACGATGGATCAGCACCTCCCGATCAAAGAAGCATTGAGCCGCATGCAGGTAGAAATGCTCACTAAAAACACCGCCGAATTCGGCGTGGAACTCTATGGCCTCGGCCACCCCTACCAGGGTATCGTACACGTGATCGGCCCCGAACTGGGTATCACCCTGCCGGGTATGACCATCGTCTGCGGCGACAGCCACACCTCCACCCATGGCGCCTTCGGAGCCATCGCCTTCGGTATCGGTACTTCCGAGGTAGAACAGGTACTCGCTACCCAGTGTATCCTCCAGTACAAACCTAAACGTATGAAAATTGAGGTGAACGGCGTCCTGAAAAGCGGCGTTCTCTCTAAAGATATCATCCTGTACATCATTTCGAAAATCTCCGCTTCCGGCGCTACCGGCTACTTCGTGGAATACGCCGGCGAGGCCATCCGTAACCTCAGCATGGAAGCCCGGATGACTATCTGCAACATGAGCATCGAAATGGGCGCCCGCGGCGGTATGATCGCTCCGGACCAGGTGACCTTCGATTATATCAAAGGCCGCGAGTTCGCTCCTAAAGGGGCCGACTGGGATAAAGCCCTCGAATACTGGAAAACCCTGTATTCCGATGCGGACGCGCAGTTCGACCAGGTGCTCACCTTCGACGCCGCCGACATCGAACCGCAAATCACCTACGGTACCAACCCGGGCATGGGCATGGGCATCACCCAGCAAATTCCGTCCCTGGACCAGATTGACGAAAAAGAAGTGCCTTCCTTCAGGAAGTCGCTCGACTATATGGACCTGCAGCCAGGCGCACCGCTGCTCGGCAAAAAAATCGACTACGTATTCATCGGTAGCTGCACCAACTCCCGCATCGAAGACCTCCGCCTCGTGGCCGACTTCGTAAAAGGAAAACAAAAAGCAAAAGACGTAGTGGTATGGATCGTGCCAGGCTCCAAACAGGTAGAAGCCCAGGCCATCGCCGAAGGATTGGATAAAGTACTCACCGCCGCCGGCTTCCAGCTCCGCGAACCCGGATGCTCCGCCTGCCTCGGTATGAACGAAGATAAAGTACCTGCCGGCATGTACTGTATCTCTACTTCCAACCGCAACTTCGAAGGCCGCCAGGGTCCAAACGCCCGCACCTTCCTGGCCAGCCCGCTGACCGCCGCCGCCGCCGCTATCACCGGCCGCGTAACAGATGTAAGAGAATTGGTGTAAATCACCGCCACGGCTAAACGTTATGACTATGAACCAGTGGAATGCTGACTTATATAAAGAAGAACATGCCTTCGTTTTTGAATATGGCGACAGCCTCGTAGACTGGCTGCAACCACAACCAGGCGAAGAAATCCTCGACCTCGGATGCGGCACCGGTGAACTCACCGCCCGTATCGCCGAATCAGGAGCGCATGTTATCGGTATCGACGCCTCTGCCAGCATGATCGAAAGCGCTAAAAAACACTTTCCGGAAATCAGCTTCAGAGTAGCCGACGCCACCAGGTTTTCCCTGCCCCTGCAATTCGATGCCATCTTTTCCAACGCCACCCTCCACTGGGTACGCGAAAAGGAAAAAGCCATCGAACGGATGTACACCCACCTCAAAAAAGGCGGACGGCTCGTCATCGAAATGGGCGGCAAAGGAAACGTGGAAAGCATCCTCCGGGAACTGGAATACGTCATGCAGGAAAAAGGATACGCCTACCAGCCTTTCTGGTACTTCCCTTCTCCGGCGGAATACACCACCCTCCTGGAAAAAGCCGGCTTCACCGTTGAAAAAGTACAGTACTTCGAAAGGCCTACCAAACTCAGTAACCCTGAACGCGGTATCATCACCTGGCTGGAAATGTTTGGCGACCACTTCTTCACCGGGGTGCCCGCTCATATCAGATCCGCCATACTGAAGGAAGTACAGGAACAACTGGCGCCCGCATTAACCAGGGAAGGTAATTTATATGCAGACTACGTC
Organism: Chitinophaga sp. CB10; assembly: GCA_001870995.2. Classification (GTDB taxonomy): domain Bacteria; phylum Bacteroidota; class Bacteroidia; order Chitinophagales; family Chitinophagaceae; genus Chitinophaga. The sequence continues at coordinate 107,798 of MLAV02000015.1, read as the reverse complement.
CGACTGAGAGTGGCTGCCGTCAAAAAATAATTATAATGAGCAAGATATTTCAACACTTAGTTTCTACCGCGGTACCAGTACCGATCGAAAATATTGATACAGACCAGATCATCCCGGCGCGCTTCCTGAAAGCGACCACCAGGGAAGGCTTCGGCGAAAACCTCTTCCGCGACTGGCGCTACGAAGCGGATAACACGCCTAAAGCTGATTTCGTTCTCAACAATCCCATCTACTCCGGGAAAATCCTTGTTGCCGGCAAAAACTTCGGCTGCGGCTCCTCCCGCGAACACGCCGCCTGGGCCATCGCCGACTATGGCTTCAAAGTAGTGGTGAGCTCCTTCTTTGCAGATATCTTCAAAAACAATGCACTGAACAACTTCATCCTGCCTATCACCGTCAGCGAAGGCTTCCTGGATAAGATCTTCACCGCGATCGAAAAGGATCCGAAAACCGAACTGGAAGTAGACCTCGAAAACCAGTTCATCAAAATCAAAGCTACCGGCGAACAGGAAAATTTCGATATCAACCCGTATAAGAAAACCTGCCTCCTCAATGGCTACGATGATATCGACTACCTGCTCAGCTTACGCAGCGACATCGAAAAATACGAGCAGTCCAGACCTTTCAACTTTTAATACACCGAATAAATTCAAATAAAGTACACTCTACATGGGCGTTGATAAAAAAATATTAGTTATACCGGGTGACGGCATTGGACAGGAAGTAACAGCCTGGGGACAAAAAGTACTGGCTACCATTGCCAAAAATTACAACCATACTTTTCATTTCGACGAAGGAATCATGGGCCACGTAGCCATCGAGGCTACCGGCGAGCCGCTGCCAGATAGTACGCTGGACAAAGCTAAAAACAGTGATGCCATCCTCTTCGGCGCTATCGGTCACGCAAAATATGACAACGACCCTACCCTCAAAGTACGGCCGGAACAAGGTTTGCTCAAGATCCGCAAGGAACTTGGCCTCTATGCCAACCTTCGCCCGATCAAATTATTCGACGAACTGCTGGAAGCTTCCAGCATCAAGCCGGAAATCCTTCGGGGAGCGGATATCCTCTTCTTCCGCGAACTGACGGGAGATGTGTACTTCGGGGAAAAGAAAAGAACGGAAGACCGTAACACCGCGTCCGACCTGATGATCTACCACCGCTACGAAGTGGAACGCATCGCCCGCAAAGCCTACGAAGCCGCGCGTACCCGCCGCAAAAAACTCTGCTCCGTAGATAAAGCAAACGTGCTGGAAGCCAGCCGCCTTTGGAGAGAAGTGGTACAGGAAGTGGCAAAAGATTACCCGGATGTGGAAACGGAACATATGTTTATCGATAACGCAGCCATGCAGCTCATCAAAGACCCGAAACGCTTTGACGTGGTGCTGACAGGTAACCTCTTCGGGGATATCCTTACCGACGAAGCCTCTCAGATCGCCGGCTCCATGGGTATGCTCGCCTCTGCGTCCGTGGGGGATAAAGTAGGCTTCTATGAGCCTATCCACGGCTCCGCGCACGATATCGCCGGTAAAGGTATTGCCAACCCGCTGGCATCCATCCTTTCCGCCGCGCTCATGCTGGATATTTCCTTCGGCCTGAAAACGGAATCACAACGCGTTATCAAAGCCGTGGAAGCCACACTGCGCCAGGGCTACCGGACAATGGATATCGCCAATAAACATACTGATAACGACTTTATCATGGGTACTGACGCCATGGGCGCGAAAGTACTGGAGAACCTGAACTAATCTTACTAAACCGAAAATAGTTACACTATCATGGATAATAACCGTGTATTTGTCTTTGATACCACCCTGCGCGATGGTGAACAGGTACCAGGCTGTCAGCTGACAACCGTAGAAAAAATCGAGGTCGCAAAGAAACTGGAAGCACTCGGCGTAGACATCATCGAGGCTGGTTTCCCCATCTCCAGCCCCGGCGATTTCCAGAGTGTGGTAGAGATCTCCAAAGCCATTACTGAACCGGTAATCTGCGCGCTCACCCGCGCCAATACCAAGGATATCGACGCCGCCGCAGAAGCCCTCCGCTTCGCTAAACGCGGCCGTATCCACACCGGTATCGGTTCCTCGGATATGCACATCAAGTATAAATTCAACAGCACCCGCGAAGAAATTCTCGAACGTGCCGTGAAAGCAGTGGCCTACGCCCGCAAGTTTACCGATGATGTGGAATTCTACGCCGAAGACGCCGGCCGCGCGGATAACGAATACCTCGCCCGCATGATCGAAGCAGTAATCGCCGCAGGCGCTACCACCGTCAACATCCCGGATACCAACGGCTATTGCCTGCCGGATCAGTACGGCGCCAAGATCAAATACCTGGTAGATAATGTGCCCAATATCGATAAGGCGATTATCTCCGTACACTGCCATAACGACCTCGGCCTCGCTACCGCCAACACCATTGCCGGTATCCAGAACGGCGCCCGCCAGGTGGAATGTACCATCAACGGTATCGGAGAACGTGCCGGTAACACTTCCCTCGAAGAAGTGGCCATGATTTTGAAAACACACCATACGCTGGGATATCATACCAACATCAATTCCAAAGGCATCTACGAGATCAGTAACATGGTGTCATCCATGATGCGCATGCCTGTTCAGCCAAACAAGGCGATCGTAGGCCGCAACGCTTTCGCGCACAGCTCCGGCATCCACCAGGATGGTATCCTGAAGCACCGCGAAAACTACGAGATCCTCAACCCGGAAGATGTAGGTATCAATTCCAACTCTATCATCCTCACCGCGCGTAGCGGCCGCCACGCACTGAAACACCACCTGGAACGCCTGGGTTATAAACTGGATAAAATCAACCTCGACGAAGTGTACGAACGCTTCCTCGTAATGGCCGACAGTAAAAAGGATGTTTCCGATGCGGACCTGCTGCAACTGATGGGCGATGGCGATAGTAAAGTCTATGACGACGATAAAGGGATTAAAGTAACGCTGCTGCAGGTAGTATGCGGTGATCCGCTGCGCCCGATGGCTACCGTAAAACTCCTGGTCAACGGCGAGGAAAAAGAAGCCAGCGCCGCAGGAAACGGCCCTGTTAACGCTACCATCAACGCCATTCATGAAATCATCAAGGATGATATCGACCTGGACGAATTCAGCATCCAGGCCATGCACGGCGGTAGCGAAGATGTGAGCAAAGTGAACATGCGCGTGAAATACAACGGGCAGTCCTACTACGGCTTCGGCTACTCTACCGACATCGTCAACGCTTCTGTACATGCCTATGTAGATGCATTGAATAAAATCTACTAGTATTCATAACGATTGATTTACGTTTGAATTTCCCGGCCGCTGATTTAGTGCATCAGCGGCCAATTTTTTTTGTATCTTCCCGGGATTAACCTGTAGTAGTAATGCATCCATCCAGATACCTGTACATCCTGTTGCTGACCTGTAGCGCCGCCTGTACCCGCCCGGAGCTGAAAGCTGACGTCAATGTACCCTCCCTGCCTGCCGTGATCGATGAGCAGGACAGAAGGACGACCATCGAGTACGACAGAAACCTTAATGCCGCTAAAATCATCACTGAAGTACCCGCTACCAGCGCCGGCTGGAAGTTGCAGGAATCTATCAGTATCGACTATACGAATAACAGGCCCGTTACCATCCATTACGGCAACACGCCCGTTTACCTCCGCTACAATGACGCCGGGGACCTGGTGGAAATTGACCGGGACCTGATCCGCAAAAATGAATACGATTCCCTCGTGTACGATAACCAGCGCCGCATCATCGCCATTTATCATTTCAGCAGCCGGCCCACCGTGGAATTCCTGGAATGGTCGCAGCAAAACCTCGTGGCGGTGGATGAAGCCTATGTGACCGATACCGTGCCGGCATATTTCAAAACCTATCTCTACCAGTATGATGACAAACCCGGTTACTACAAAGCCTTACGCATACTGGGTTTGGTAGACAGGAGCCGGAGATATTACCTCTCCGGAGGCAATGTGGTCAACACCTGGTTTAACCAGGAAGGAAACGCCATGCCGCTGGAAACCTTCGTGATGGACGTGCAGTACCAGTCAAACGGGTTACGCTCCTCCTGGGTGGAGGAAGTGTGGGATGATGTGGATATGGTGGCTTCCCGGCAGGTGCAGGTTAAATACCGCTAAAAGACGTTGCCTTAACATACAGGAAACAGCCATCCGGTTCATTGGCGTATAATAAAAATAAGGGGGTGAAAATTTACCGCCCCGGTGCAGCAACTGCCCGTATCCGCTACGATTTACGCATGGAGGCTGCCTGACATTGCCACCCTGGCTGTTTTCACCCGTGCCCCCGGAGGGCAGGCCTTGCCGGCAATTGCATCCCTTAAAACACAATATCCATCAGGGGGTATTTCTTATAATCCGGGAGATAATAATGCCACCACTCCGTGCGGCTCCCTTTAAATCCCAGTTGTTTCATCGTGTCCCGCAATAGCTTGCGATTGGCCGCAACCTTCGGGTCCGCCGGCTGGTAGTTCTCGTGCGCTTTTTGCGTGAAATCGTCAAAGTCCGTAGGCATGGCCACCGGCTTGCCCGTTTTCAGGTCCACCATGCTCAAATCCACCGCCACGCCGCGGTTATGCCCGGAGCCTTTCTTCGGATCAGCGGCATACAGGTCGTTCGGCACAATCTTAAACATCAGCTCCGTACAGCGGTACGGCCGGTACGCATCATAGATCAGCAGGCCGTATCCCTTTTTATTAAGCAGGGCCTGTACCTGTTTAAGCTTATCTGCCGCAGGCCTGCGGAGGTAAATGGCAGTGGAGCTGTATAATCGCTGATGCGTAAAATTATTCGTAGTAGCATAGCGCACATCCTTGCGGATGCCGGGGATATATTTTTCCAGGTCTACCAGTTGTTGCGCACTGTCTTTTCTGACCAGTTGTTCGTATTGTTTTTTATCCTGCAGGACGGCCAGGCCGTATTTGTTGAGAGGTATCTGTTGGGCCCGCAGCGGGGTAAAAGCGCTGCCAGCCAGCAAAAATAATAAGGTCGTCTTCAGCCGTCTATTTGTCATAAATTCACTTAATTGCCTCAAAAATTACTGAAAATTGTGAAAATTAGGCAAGAAAGTACAAAATACAGTGAAAATACAATTGCAATTCAGTAGCTATAATAGGTATTTTAGAACCCTTAAATTCTATAAAAAATGGAGCTGTTCAGATTAGATAATAAAGTGGCAGTTATCACCGGTGGTGGTAGCGGAATAGGACAGGCGATAGCAAAAAGTTTTGGCGCGCAGGGTGCAGCAGTGCATATCCTGGAATTGAACGAAGAAGGCGGTAAAGGCACTGCCGCTGAAATTATTGCCGGTGGAGGCAAAGCGCAGGTGCATGCCTGCAACGTGGCCGACCAGGCCGCGGTGATTGCCGTGATGAATAAAATTATCGAATCTGCCGGTAAGCTGGATATCCTCGTTAACTGCGCCGGCATTGCCCACGTAGGCAAGCTGGATACTACCGCAGAACAGGATTTTGACCGCGTGTACCAGGTAAACGTGAAAGGCACTTACAACTGCATGTACGCAGTGATAGGCCAGATGAAAAAACAGGGCGGCGGCGTGATCCTCAATATCGCTTCCATCGCTTCCAGCGTGGGTATTCCGGACAGGTTTGCCTATTCCATGAGTAAAGGCGCGGTACTCACCATGACCTTATCCGTTGCAAAAGATTACCTGGCCGATAACATCCGCTGCAACTGCGTATCGCCTGCAAGGGTACACACGCCTTTCGTAGACGGTTTCATCGCCAAAAATTACCCGGGCAGAGAAGCGGAAATGTTCGAAAAACTGAGCAAAACCCAGCCGATCGGCCGCATGGCCAAACCTGCGGAAGTGGGCAACCTGGCCCTCTACCTCTGTTCAGACGAAGCCGGGTTTATCACAGGCTGCGATTACCCGATCGACGGTGGATTTATTCGCCTGAATAACTAAAAAATCTAATGTGATGGGTGTAACTTTAGGTTGATTGCCTATATTTATCCATCACAAACTATAGATATACATGAAAAGAATTCCCGTTTACCTGGCGATAGCCGCTTTAGGTTTTACTGCCGCCTGTAATAACGCACAGCAATCCGGAAAAGGCGCCGCGCAGCAATCGGACTCCGTACCTATGACGCCTGCCACCGCCGCCGGTAAAGTAGAAGTAGTACTGAAAGACAGAACGAAAGATACGGCCCACGTGGTGATCAAATTCTCCATCAACGGCCAGGAAAAGGAAAAAACCTTTGAACAGGCCATCCTCCAGGAAGGCAGCGATGAGGATGTGATCCGCGTAGCGTGGGATAAGCCCAACAGCGCCTACATCGGCGTAGTGAAGCCCAACCGCGCCCCGCGTTACTACCATGCCAGCGTCGACAGCAGCAACGGCGCGCTGAAAATCTTCTGGGCTACGGTACCGCCTAAACCGGTTTGGCTCTACATGGAAAATGTACAGGGCCTCGGTAAGGTAGCCGCCTCCGGCGAAACCGTTACCAGCTACAGGAAAAATATCCAGTCAGGTAAAATCATCGAGGACTTCATCGTGGATATCAAACCAGGCGCCAGTCCTGACAACGTGGTGCTCTACGTGGAATTTGCCGGTGTGAATAAAACCATGACCATGCCTGTTCCACAGGGTTATAAACCTACCATTCAGAAAACTGCAACGCCTGATCACGTGTACTTCTCCATGGAAAAGGACGGTAAGCTGGACGCAGTCATGGACCTGAAGGTAGAAGATGGCCGCCTGCAGGTGGAACATCTGAAAGAAATAAAATAATAGCAAAACAATAAAAACAGCGTAATGAAACTTATCAGGTTTGGTTTACCAGGTGCAGAAAAGCCAGGTGTTGTAACAGATGCCGGCATGTTTGATGTAAGTGCATTTGGAGAAGATTATGGAGAGAAATTTTTTGAAACGGATGGCCTTAACCGCCTCGCCGCATGGTGGGCTGCCAATAGCGCCAGCTGCCCGCAGGTACCCGCCGGCGCCCGCCTCGGACCTGCCGTACAGCGCCCTTCAAAAATCGTGTGCATTGGTTTGAACTATGCCGACCACGCTAAGGAAACGAACGCGCAGATCCCTGCCGAACCAATCGTTTTCTTTAAGAGCACTTCTTCCCTGGTAGGCCCTAACGACGACCTGATCATTCCGCGCAACAGCGAAAAAACCGACTGGGAAGTGGAACTGGCCGTTGTTATCGGTAAAAAAGCCAGCTATGTGGACGAAAAAGACGCCATGGATTATGTAGCCGGCTATTGCCTCCACAACGATTATAGCGAACGCGCTTTCCAACTGGAAAGAGGCGGCCAGTGGGTAAAAGGTAAAAGCAACGATACCTTCGCGCCACTGGGCCCATGGCTCGCCACCAAAGATGAAATTGCGGATGTAAACAACCTGCGCCTCTGGCTCACCGTAAACGGTAAAACCATGCAGGACGGCACCACCGCCAACCTCATCTTCAAACTGCCATTCCTGGTTTCCTACCTGAGCCAGTTTATGACCCTGCTGCCGGGAGATGTGATCTCCACAGGCACCCCTGCCGGCGTTGGCCTGGGTATGAACCCGCAGGTATATATCAAACCGGGCGATGTCATCGAACTGGGTATCGATGGCCTGGGTACTTCCAAACAAACAGCGGTAGCTTACAAATAAGCCATATGAGGTATTGTCTTGCACTCGACCTGGTAAACGATCCGCAGCTGATCAGCGAATACGAAGCTTATCACCGCGACGTTTGGCCGGAAATTAAAAAAAGTATCACCGACAGCGGTATCACCAGCATGGAAATCTACCGTGCAGGCAACCGCCTGTTCATGATCATGGAAACCGGCGCCGCTTTTACCTTTGAGCGTAAAGGCGCCATGGATGCCGCTAATCCCAAAGTACAGGAATGGGAACAGCTGATGTGGAAATATCAGCAGGCCATCCCCGTAGCCAAACCGGGAGAGAAGTGGGTGGTAATGGACAGAATATTTTCCTTATAAGATACCAGACGCCGCGCAATGCCTGTAACAGGGCGCTGCGTGGCGTTTACCGTAAATAAACGTTATGATCATTGATGCACACCAGCATTTCTGGAAATATGATCCCGTAAAGGACGCATGGATAGATGATACCATGGAAGTGATCCGGAAAGACTTCTTCCCGGAACACCTGCAGCCCGTGTTGCAGGCGCATGGTGTGGATGGCTGCGTGGCCGTACAGGCGGACCAGTCCGAAAAGGAAACCGCTTTCCTGCTGGACCTCGCCCAAAAACATGACTTCATTAAAGGAGTGGTAGGCTGGACGGACCTCCGCTCCCCGGACATACAGGAGCAACTGGCACACTACGCACAGTTCCCGCTCCTCAAAGGATTTCGTCATATTGTACAGGGGGAACCAGATCCCATGTTCCTGCTGAGGGAAGATTTTTGCCATGGGATACTGGCCCTTGCACAATATGATTTTACGTACGACATTCTCGTATATCCGAAACAGTTACCTGCCGTGGTGGAATTCGTTAAAAAATTCCCCCGCCAACGCCTCGTGATCGATCATATGGCCAAACCGGATTTTAAATCTGGCGAGCTGGAGATATGGGCGGCGCAGATGCGGGCCATCGCATCCTCGCCAAACGTGTACTGCAAGGTAAGCGGATTGGTTACCGAAGCGGATTGGGAAAACTGGCAACCCGGCCACTTCCAGCCTTTCCTGGAAGTAGTGCTGGAAGCGTTCGGCTGCGATCGGCTGCTGTTCGGGTCCGACTGGCCCGTATGCCTGCTGGCAGCGGAATACGGAGAGGTGAAAGAGATCGTCACCAACTTTATCAGCAGCCTTAGCCCTGCTGAACAACAAAAAATAATGGGTGGCAACGCCATCGCATTCTATCATTTATAATTATTGATTACAATGGATTTAGGATTACAGGATAAAGTGATTATCGTTACAGGCGGAGCCAAAGGAATTGGAGAAGCTATCAGCCGTATTATAGCCCAGGAAGGCGGCATCGCCGTTATTGCCGGCCGCAATGCTGCTGATAACGAGAAAACTGCTAACGCAATCATGGCAGCAGGCGGGAAAGCCCTGGCGGTACAGGCCGAACTGGGCAAAGTGGAAGATTGTAAAAAAGTAATCGACGCTACCGTTGCCGCCTATGGGAAAATCGACGGACTGGTGAACAATGCCGGCGCCAACGATGGAGTAGGGCTCGAAAGCGGCAGCCCGGAACGCTTTATGCAATCCCTGCAAAACAACCTCTCGCACTACTACAACCTGGCCCACTACGCGCTGCCTTACCTGAAAGCCACTAAAGGAAACATTGTGAACATCGGCTCCAAAGTTGCCACCACCGGCCAGGGAAACACCTCCGGCTACGCGGCATCCAAAGGCGCAATCAATGCCCTTACCCGTGAATGGGCCGTAGAACTGCTGCCTTACTCCATCCGGGTGAATACCGTGATCCCTGCTGAAGTGTGGACGCCATTGTACGAAACCTGGATTAATTCTCTCCCTAATCCAAAAGAAAAACTGGCGGCTATTACCGCTAAAATACCATTTGAAACCAGGATGACCACCTCCGAAGAAATCGCTAACACCACCGTGTTCCTGCTCTCCGGAAGATCGTCCCATACGACCGGACAAATTCTTTATGTAGACGGAGGTTATACCCACCTCGACAGATCCATCAGCTAGGAAATTTCACTGATACAATACAAATAATCACCTGATCACAAAAACTCGTTATGGCCGGAGGCGCAGTAAGTAATTCCACCTACGCCAGTACAGCACCCGCTGGAGGGAAAAAACAGCACTACCTGTTCCCTTTTATACTGGTAACAAGTCTATTCTTTTTATGGGCGCTGATCCACAACCTCAGCCCCGTACTGATCCCGCACCTGAAAAAGGCCTGTCAGCTGACGGACCTGCAATCGTCTTTCATCGATTCGGCCGTATTCGCCGCCTATTTCCTGATGGCGCTGCCGGCGGGAGCAGTGATGCGCAAATTCGGCTATAAGGCAGGGATCATCTTCGGCCTGCTGATGTATGCCGCCGGCGCATTCCTGTTCATTCCTGCGGCTAACAGCGGGCAATACCTGGCCTTCCTGGCGGCGTTGTTCATCATCGCCTCCGGCCTCACCTTCCTGGAAACTGCGGCCAACCCGTATGTGACCATCCTGGGCAAGCCGGAAACCGCCACCGTTCGCCTTAACCTGGCCCAGTCCTTCAACGGGGTGGGCGCCGTAGTAGGCCCTATCCTCGGCGCAAGGTTCATCCTCTCCGGTACGGAACACTCCAAAGAGGAACTGGCCGCCATGACGCAGGACCAGCTGCAGGCATACCTGCACAGCGAAGCGGCTACCGTAAAAATGCCATACCTGATCATCGGTCTGGTGGTGCTGCTGATCGCCGCCCTGTTTTTCATGACCAAAATGCCGGAAGTGCAGGAAGTGGAAGACCAACAGGAGGATACCACCGGTTCCAAAGGTTCCATCTTCCGTCATAAACACCTGATCGCCGCCGTAGTAACACAGTTCTTCTACATCGGCGCGCAGGTGGGCGTAAACGCGTTCTTTATCCGCTTTGCGAAATTCTCCGCAGGCATCCCTGAAAAGGAAGCCGCCAACCTCCTGGGCTGGGTAGCCGGCCTCGGCTTCATGGTAGGCCGCTTCTTCGGTACTTTCCTCATGAGCAAGGTGAAACCGCAGGTCCTGCTCACCATCTACGGCGCTATTAACGTAGGGCTGGTATTACTGGCTATGACCACCAAAGGAACCATCGCCATCGGCGCGGTACTGGCCATACCGTTCTTTATGTCTATCATGTTCCCAACCATCTTCTCACTGGGGTTAAGAGGTTTAGGGGGAGATACGAAGTTCGGCTCTTCATTACTGGTAATGTCTATTGTAGGCGGCGCAGTTTGCCCGCCATTGATGGGTGTCATCTCTGACGCTTCCAACATCCAGATGGCCTATATCGTACCGCTGATCTGCTTCGCAGTAGTGGTATGGTTTGGCGCCAAAGGCTATAAGCTCGACCAGGCCCACGCCTAGTTAATTTATACCCGAAATCCGCAAAATCATCGTACCTTCCTGACAACAAAAAGGAACACCATGATTTTGCGGATTTTTAGTTCCCGAACGTTTACTATCCTGAGTTGTAGCAGCATCCTCCTGCTGGCGGCCTGCTCAAAATCAGAGAACAACCAAACGATAGTACCCCCCACCACTTACGCTACCCTGCAACTCCGCTTCAGCAATTATGCAGGCAACGCGCCCCTGCAAAGGAATACAGGCGTTTATACCAATGCCGCGGGGGAAACCTACACCATCACCAGGTTCCTTTACTATCTCAGTAATTTCCAGCTGGTAGATACAGCGGGCCGTATAACGACCCTGCCTCAACGATATTTCCTGGTAGACGATGCGGTGGATTCCACCAAAACCCTCCTGCTCGACAGTGTGCCTGCGGGGCGATATAAGGCCATTAAATGGCTGATCGGGGTGGATAGTGCCCGCAATGTCAGCGGCGTGCAGGCGGGCGCGTTAGCCCCTGAAAACGGCATGTTCTGGACCTGGAACAGCGGGTATATCATGGCCAAGCTGGAAGGAACCTCGCCGGCGGCCACCACCGCCCTCAAGGACTTCCAGCTGCACGTAGGCGGTTTCAAAGCGCCGTACAACGCCCTGAAAACCGTCACGCTGGATCTTCCCGCGAACGTAACCGTAGCCGCAGGGGCGCAACCGAAAGTCAGCTTCCGGGCAGATGCCGCCAAATGGCTGAATACGCCCAACGTCATCAGCTTTGCCGCCACCAGCATTGTAATGGCCGCCGGGCCTGACGCGCTGAAAATTGCCGCAAACTACCAGCAGATGTTCACCGTTACGACAGTAGCCAACTAACTGGCTACATACATCCCTATGAATCGGAAAATAACATACATCGCAGGACTGATAGGACTGGTCATACTCCTGGCGCACGCCTGTAAAAAGGACGGCGCCGGCAACACCGGTACCACTCCGCCACCCCAGCCGGTGACGCTGCAACTCCCTGCGGGCTTTCCGCAACCGGTCTACGACTTCTCCCAAAACCCCCTTACCAAAGAAGGCATTGCCCTGGGCAGGTACCTGTTTTACGATTTCCGCCTGTCGGCGGATAGCACGGTTTCCTGCGGCTTCTGCCACCAGCAGTTTGCCGGCTTCGGGCACTTCGACCATCCGCTCAGCCATGGCGTACTGGGCCGCCAGGGCACGAGGACGGTACCCGTGATTTTCAATATGATCTTCATGAAAGAGTTTATGTGGGACGGCGGGGTGAATAACCTGGAAATACAACCGCTTACCCCGCTCACGGACCCCAATGAAATGGGAGTGGACCTGAAGGACCTGCTGAAGAAAATGCAGGGCGATCCCCATTACCGCAAAATGTTCCTGGCAGCATTTGGTACAGAGGAAATAACGAGCCAGCGCATGTTCCGGGCCATTACGCAATTCGTAGCCACCATGGTGTCCGGCAATTCCAAATATGATAGCGTAGTCAATAAAGTAGGAGGGGCGGCCTTTTCACCGGAAGAAGAGGCAGGGTATAAGGTATTTCAGCTCAAATGCGCCGCCTGCCATAAGGAACCATTATTTACCGATCAATCCTACCGCAGCAACGGCCTGCCCATCAATGTGCTGCAGGATGTGGGCCGCATGCGTATCACCAACAGTACTGCGGACTACCTCAAATTCAAGGTGCCCACGCTGCGGAACGTACTGAAAAGTCAACCCTATATGCATGATGGCCGCTTTTACGATATCTACCAGGTATTTGATTTCTATGACCACGGCGTGCAGGTGACCGCCACCACCGATCCATTGGTGAAAAACGGCATCCCGTTAACCGATGCGGAAAAGCGCCAGTTATACTTTTTCCTGAACACCTTAACGGATTATACCCTGTTGCAAAATCCTGCATTCAGCGAGGTGCCCATCCCGTAACTATTGCTTTGCTTTCCAGCACCCGGCCACATGGTCATTCACCATGCCGGTAGCCTGCATATAGGCGTAACAGATAGTGCTGCCAACAAACTTAAACCCCCGCTTCAGCAGGTCCTTGCTCATAGCGTCGGAAATAGCGGTTTTAGCCGGCACCTGGCTCATAGAAGTGAATTTATGCTGTATCGGCGCATGGTTCACAAACGACCAGATGTATTTATCGAAAGAACCAAATTCCTGCTGCACGGCGAGGAATGCCTTAGCGTTCGTGATAGTAGCGTTGATCTTTAAGCGGTTGCGGATAATGCCGGGGTTTTGCAGCAGCGCTTCCACTTTTTTCTCGTCGTATTTAGCGATTTTTTTTGCATCCCAGTTATCGAATGCCTTGCGGTAATTTTCTCTTTTTACGAGTATGGTGTACCAGCTGAGGCCCGCCTGAGCGCCTTCCAGGTTAAGCATTTCAAACAGGTGCACGTCATCGTGCTGCGGGGTACCCCATTCGTTGTCGTGGTAATCGATGTACAGCTGGTCTTTGGTGCACCAGCCGCAGCGCACTTTTTCTTTTGTTGCCATGCGGGCTAAATTAGCTTTTTTCTTGCAAAGGGGTTTTTCTGGCGGGGAGGTTTTTTCTCGCAAAGGGGCATAGGATAGCAAAGTACGCAAAGAGGGCCTTCGGCCTATTTGCGCGAATGAGAAGACATCTGCTAACTTGTGCCTCTTTGCGAGAAAAAAAAAGCAAACATCATCCTCTGCGAGCTCTGCTAACTTGTGCCTCTTTGCGAGAAAAAGAACTATAATTCCCACTCCTGAATCAGCCGCCGCACCTGTTCCTTATACCCTTTCAATTCCTCTTTGGTCGCATTAATGAAGCTATTATTTTCCAGGCTGCCTACTACAATATCCATTTCCTTTTCATTGCTGTACGTCATCTTACGGAAAGGATTTTTATAATCCTTCTCCCTTGATTTAAAGATGCCTTCCGCAATCCACTCCATGGTTCCAATACTATCCACCAGCCATTGCTGCAAGTGTTGCGTGGTAAAATTTTTCAGCGGCACCTCTTTAATTTCCAGCATGCTGGCAACAGCATGCTGCAGCTTATCGGAGGCATATTCCTGGCCAATTTCCTTGTAAGCGTCGTGCAGCTGGCCCCAGCTGCTGATGCGGTTTTTGCGGATGCGCTGCTTGAGGTTTTCCAGCGTTTCAGCTTTCATCAGCTGCCCGCCTACGTTTACCCATGGCGTGCGTTTAGCGCCTTTTACAGCGGCCTGCAATGCCACGAAGGAAGGCTTGGCGGCCGCCACAATATTTTTAATACCGTAAAATACGATCAGCTCCCTGAAAACAGGATAGGCCTTATGCACTTTGGTCAGCACCGTTTTGCGGTTACTGTTTTCCATGCCTTCCGCATAGATGGTGAGCCGGCTCACGTCTTCGGGTCTTTCCAGCAGCAGCTCTTTCCCTTTTTTACGAAGGTCCTTTTCTGTCAGCGCTTTCCGCGGTTCGTTTTCAGGCAATGCATACCATGCTTTGGCAGTAGCGATTTCCATAATGGCCAATGCGGTAAACATTTCTTCCACGGAATCCGGCGCCAGGTAATCGTATTCGATGAGTTGTTTTTTATCGATCCGTTTGTCGCGGTCCACATACTTCCAGGAGTTGCGGGCAATGGCGTACATATTGTACAGGAACCAGTAGCCGGGCATCACCTGCAGCACGTTATCGTGCTCGTCGTTGCTGACGAGGCTGAACGGAATGGGGATATTCAGTTCGCAGAGATAGTTCCCTTTGGAGATCAGCGTGAAGTTGGCAAATTGTGAATTATGTTTAAGGCTCACGCATAGCCCCGGCCAGAATCCCCTGCCGGCAATGATTTCCCCGTCCGCGCCGCGGGAGTTGTGGTTGGAGCCCACCGTTGCGCCGGCAGCCATATTACTCTGCCCCATGATCATGGATGCACAGAGGAAGGAGTTGTTATGGTGCTGCTCATGCGCCGGAAATATGAGGGAGTTCAATACTTCGCAGCAGGAGATGGTAGAGTTGTTGCCGAGGTAGGAGTTAATCAGCCGGGCGCCGTATTTCAGCTGGCTATGGGAAGCCATTACAAAACGCACGGCCTTTACGCCGTAGAAAATGCGGCAGCCGTACCCTACGATGCCGTTCACCAGCTCCGTACCTTCCCCGATCTGGGAGCGGGCTTCCGCGGTACTTTTGATGGTGAGGTTCTTCAGCTTGTTGGCGCCTTTCAGGTAAGCGTCCGTACCAATGGTCACATCCTTGATCATGCGGCAGTTCTTGATCACGGTGCGGTCGCCCACCATGCCGTAATAGCCCCTGCGTTTGTCAAACTGCTTTTCCGTGAAGTTGCGGAACTGTTGCTGTAACTGGAGGTCGTCCCGGTTGCGGGTCCAGAGGTAAGCGTCGCCGGGGAGCATGCCATCGAAGGGCAGTACAGCGCGGCCGCCGTTTTCATTGCAGAGTTCCAGCTCAATGCGCAGGCTTTCCGGTTCATTGCTCTTCACGATCCCGTTCCCGAATTTGGCAACATCGGAAGTCACCATTTCGTTTACGTTGGCAATGATCACTTCGTTGCCGAGGATGTAGTGGGAGAGGTAGTTGACGTTATGCACTACCACGTTATCCCCGAAGTCGCAGGCGCAAATGGTGCTGTTATACAGGCCCACCGGCAGCTTCAGGTTACGGTACTCCAGATAATAAGGTTCCAGCTTGCCGATGCGCACCATCCCAAAGAAGTGACAGTGCTGCACCAGCTGCGGATTAAATTCATCGGATACGAAGATGTTGTTCCAGTTGTCGGACGTATTGTCGTTGCGGACGAGCGCCTCTATTTCATACGCCGTCAGCTGGCGAAACTGTTCTTTGTTTTGCCATTGCTCATTGCGCAGGTAGTACTCGTCCTTCCCTTTTGGAAGTTCATCTTCAATAAAGTTATACCCCAGGCCTTCCAGGGGCATTTTTCGGATGTTGTTCATGGATACTTTCTTAAGTCTATTCTACTGTTACACTCTTCGCCAGGTTCCTTGGCTTGTCTACATCATATCCTTTGGATACGCCGATGTGATAAGCGAGTAACTGTAGAGGTATAACACTAATGATTGGCGCCACCAGTTCATCTGCCGCAGGAACCATAATTACGTCATCAACCATAGGAGGGATAGTGGTGTCGCCTTCGGTTACCACCGCGATCACCTTGCCTTTACGGGCTTTGATCTCCTGAATATTACTTACAATCTTTTCGTAGAAACTATCTTTTGTAGCCACGATCACCACCGGTAAATTTTCGTCTACCAGGGCGATAGGGCCGTGCTTCATTTCCGCGGCGGGGTAGCCTTCCGCATGGATGTAGGAAATCTCTTTCAGCTTCAGCGCGCCTTCCAGGGCAACAGGGAAGTTATAGCCGCGGCCGAGGTAGAGGAAATCGCGCGCATCCTTATATTTTTCTGCAATCGCTTTTACCTGATCGTTCAGTTGCAGGGTGGTGGCCACTTTTTTGGATATCTGATCCATTTCGTTCAGCAGGTGCTGGAAGCGCTGGCCGGTAATGGTGCCTTTTTCCATGGCTACTTTCAGGCCAATCAGCGCCAGTACGGTGAGCTGGGCGGTAAAGGCCTTGGTGGAGGCCACGCCAATTTCTGGGCCTGCGTGCGTATAGGCGCCCGCGTCAGACATACGCGCGATGGAAGAACCCACCACGTTACATACGCCCAGGATGATCGCGCCTTTTTGCTTGGCGCTTTCTATGGCCACGAGGGTGTCCGCCGTTTCGCCGGATTGGGATACCGCGATGATCACATCTCCTTCGCCTACTACCGGGTTACGGTACCGGAATTCGGAGGCATATTCCACTTCAACGGGAATACGGCACAGCTCTTCAATCATGTATTCCGCTACCAGGCCCGCATGCCAGGAGGTGCCGCAGGCTACGATGATAATGCGTTTCGCATTTTTCAGCAGTTCCATCTGGTCCCGGATACCACCCAGTGTAAGCGTGCCCGTAGGCGCATCCAGGCGGCCGCGTAAGCTGTCGTGTATAGTTTGGGGCTGTTCAAAAATTTCCTTCAGCATGAAGTGGTCGTAACCGCCTTTTTCGATGGCTGCCAGGTCGATGTCCAGCTTTTGGATATACGGCGTCTGGCGTTCGTTGCTGATGTTTTTCAGGATCAGTTCATCCGCTTTGATGATGGCAATCTCATAATCGTTTACATACACTACTTCTTTGGTGTATTCCACGATAGGAGAGGCGTCGGAAGCGAGGAAGTGTTCGCCTTTACCCACGCCGATTACGAGCGGACTACCTTTGCGGGCAGCGATGAGCGTGTCCGGGTTATCTTCGTCCAGCAGTACAATAACATAGGCGCCTACTACGCGTTTCAGCGCAATGCGCAAAGCTTCCTCGAGGGTGGAGTCATTGCTTTTCTTAATCTCTTCTATGAAGTGCAGTAACACTTCCGTATCCGTATCGCTCTCGAATACATGACCTTTGCTCTCCAGCTCCTGTTTGAGCTGTACATAGTTCTCGATAATGCCGTTGTGCACCATGGCTAATTTACCGTCGCCGGATTTGTGGGGGTGGGCGTTACGGTCGCAGGGTTCTCCGTGGGTGGCCCAGCGGGTGTGGCCGATGGCGATATGGCTGCGCATATCTTTACCGGAAGCGTATTCTTCCAGTGCCGCCACTTTGTCTTTTTTCTTGTAGACTTTGAGTCCATCATTGATGATAGCAACTCCCGCGCTGTCGTATCCGCGGTATTCCAGTCTTTTAAGGCCTTTCAATACGATCGGGTAAGCTTCACGCTGCCCGATATAAGCTACGATTCCACACATATGGTTTCTTGTATTTTAGATGAGGTTTGGTTGCGAAGAATAATTATTTAAAACTGCCAATTGGCTGACAGCTAGTTTTTCGGTCCATGAAATTTCAAAGCATTTCACAACCATGACGCGTGCAATTTTTACAAAAAATAAAATAAAAAAAGGGATACGGTGAGATGTTAAGCAGTTATTAACGAAGTGTTAATACTGTTCTTCATCGTTCACCGTATCCCTGTATGTCTTGTTAAAGACCGGGGCAGTGGAAGGAGCTTATTTCAGGAGCGTTTCGTTGAATAGTTTCAAGATCCTTTTATATTCATCCGTCCAGCTGGCCGGCGTGGTAAACCCGTGGTCTTCTACGGGATATACTGCCAGTTCCCAGTTGTCTTTTTTGAGTTCAATGAGTCGTTGCGACAAGCGCACGATGTCTTCAAAATGAACATTCGTATCTACCATTCCATGACACATGAGCAACCTGCCCTTCAACCCTTCCGCGTGATAGATGGGGGAGGAGCGAAGATAAGCAATACTGTCCTTATATGGTTCATTTAGTATGTTACTGGTGTACCCATGGTTATAATGGGCCCAGTCAGTAACGCTGCGCAATGCGGCGCCGGCGGCAAATGTACCTGGTTTTGTGAACATTCCCATGAGGGTCATAAAGCCCCCGTAGCTACCTCCGTATATCCCTATCCTGTTGGCATCCACTCCTGCTTTGTTGGCCAGGTATTTTGCTGCATCCACTTCGTCGTCCAGGTCCTTACCGCCCATATAGCGGTAAATGCCCGTACGCCAGTTGCGGCCGTAGCCGGCGCTGCCGCGGTAATCCACGTCCAGCACGGTATAGCCGAGGTCCGTCAGCAGGTTATGGAACATGTATTCCCTGAAGTACTGACTCCACCAGCGGTGTGCATTCTGCAAATATCCTGCCCCATGTACAAAAATTACGCCTGCTCCGTTCTTTTTTGCCGGATCAGGGGTGTAGAGGCGGGCGTAAACCGGCTGATTGTCGCTGGCAGTAATGGTTATCAGCTCCGGCGTCCGCCAGGAATAATTTTTAAATTCCTCGCTTTGGGCCAGGGTCGTCACCTGTTTAGCCTTAGCGCCGGCGGTATTCGGCTGTATATACAGCTCCCATGGCTGGTTGGAAGAGGAATAGCGGAAGGCGATCCACTTTTCATCCGGGCTTACGCTCACTTCATGCGCGCCCTGCATGGTGGTAATGCGCTCCTGTTTGCCGGTGGCGATGTGCAGTTTATAAAACTGTTTTTCGCCGGGATGTACTTCGTTGGTAACAATATAAAATGTCTTTTTATCATTGGAAAGCTGCGCTTCCTGCACCTCGTAATTCCCTGTAGTGAGTTGTTTTAGCTCCCGGGAGTTCACATTGGCAGTGTACAGGTGCGAGTAGCCGCTGGCTTCTGACTGGAACCAGATGGTGTTTTCATCTATCCAGCCCAGGTTGCCGCCGCCCATGCTCCAGCCAATGCCCGGCCCGGCGATCCAGGCTTCGTCCCGCTGGCGGTTGATGGAGGTCAGTTTGCCGGTAGCGCCGTCCAGTAAAGCGATCCAGCGGTCTTTATTATCCATGGAGCGGATGTCCACGATGGCATGCGTACCCTTGTCGGACCAGTAAGGGCCGTTCACAATCACTTCCCTTACCACCGGCGAATCCTTTTTCGTATAGTCCTTCACGTAATCGGGCTGATCCTTTATGCCCGGCAGGTCCTTCGTGTTGATTGCTATAACGGTATCGGCTATACGATCATATACGTAGCTGGTGAAGCTGCCCCGCGGCGCGCCTACTTTTTCACGGGAAGGGATATCCGTTGTAAAGCCGGTACTGGTTACATAATCCGGAACAATGGTGCTTTTGGCATCCTTTGGCGCGGCATACAGCCGGTATGTGATAAAGCGGCCGTCCGGGCTAACCTGCACGTTTTGCAGCTGTTTATCCTCTGTATATAAATTTTTTAAGGGTTTGGGAGAGATATAATCGTAGTAGCGCTTTACGGCATCGGCCTTGGCTTTTTTATCGCGGATAACCTGCAGGAGGTCCAATTGCTGCTGTTTGAGCCATTTCTCCTGGTCATTTCCTTTTTGCAGCTCGTCCTTTTCCGGCGGCGGGGGAGGCCCTTGTTTAAAGCTGCTGAGTTGCGTCAGGCTGCCATCCGCACGGTTCCACGCATATACGTCGCGGCCCTGCTGAAACGCGATCGCAGCGCCGCCGTTCAGGAACGCGGGGGAGCTCTCCAGGGCGGTTGTATTAGTAATACGGGTCACCTTTCCGGATTTCAGTTCCTTCAGGTAGATGTCGCCCTGGTGGGCAAATGCCACCATAGACCTGTCGTTGCTATACACCCCGTTGTTCATGGCCATCAGCATACTGCGCCCGGTGGCCAGCGTCTTTTTAGGCGTGCCGTCTTTTAGCTGGATAAAGTACAGGGAGTCCGCCGGGGCCTTCTCCGGGTTCCAGTTGAAATAGACCGTTTGGTTATCGGTACCCCAGAAGACCTGGTCGGGAGAGGTGCCGATCCACTTCGGATCGCGCATGATTTTGTCCACTGTAAGCGGCGACAGCTGGGCATAGGCGCTGTTGGTTGATAAAAAAATAATGGCAGGGAGAAACCATTTTCTCATAGCAGTTGAGTATTTTGTTAGGGAATAAAAATAATGGAATAATCCCTAAAATGGGGAATAATAGGGATGTCCGGTACGATGTATATATGCCTTAACTTTACAGTATGCGTTTTTTCCTGCTAATAACCATCATGGGCCTGGTGGCCTGCAAGCCGAAGGCTCCCGTGCGGCAGCCGGTACCTGTTTCGGAAGACAGTACTTTCCTCACAGGCACCTTTTATGTAGTGCGCCATGCGGAAAGGTACGAAGGGCCGGACTCTTCCCTGACGCCCGCCGGCTACGAAAGAGCGGGATGCCTCTATCGCCTCCTGAAAGATTCCTTACTCAATAAAATCTATGTAACGCCATACCGCCGCAGCCGGGAAACCGCTGACAGCCTGCGTTTGGCCCTCCGCCTCGATACGGCCGTGTACCGGCCGGATACCACCGGGGAATCCCTCATTTATACCCTCACCCGTCATGAGGACTGGGGCAAGCATATCCTCATCGTGGCCCACGCCAATACCATGCTGCCCATTGTGAAGGCCCTTGGCGGAAAACCTCCTGTTGACTCTATCCGTTCAAACGAGTTTGACAGAGTGCTTGTGGTGAGGAAACTAAAAGGAGGCACGCGGGTCCATTCCCTGCGGTATTAAACATCTCCCCCTAAAAAAATAAATAAAAAAGGCTGTATCCGAAGGATGCAGCCTTTATATATAAGTTGGGCAACTGCCTTACAGCAGGATGCCTTTCATCAGCGTATATGCGACGGTGAAATAGATGAGTAGCCCGGTTACATCCACCAGGGTAGCCACAAAAGGAGCGGAGGAAGTGGCAGGGTCCGCGCCCAGCTTTTTCAGGATGAGCGGCAACATAGAGCCCGACAAGGTGCCCCACAGCACTACGCCTATCAGGGATAAGCCTACCGTAAAGCCAATCAGCACCGTATGATCGCCATAGGTATGGAACAGGGAGTTCCACAGCAGGATGCGGGTAAAGCCGATCACGCCCAGTACGCTGCCCAGCAGCACGCCGGAGATCAGCTCCCGGCGCATCACGCGCCACCAGTCGCTCAGCGTGATTTCCCCCAGGGCCATGGCCTGTATAATAAGCGTGGATGCCTGGGAGCCGCTGTTCCCGCCGCTGGAAATAATTAACGGTACAAATAAGGCCAGTACCACCGCTTTCGCTATTTCATCCTCGAAGAAGCCCATCGCCGTGGCGGTCAACATCTCCCCGATAAATAACACCACGAGCCAGCCTACACGCTTTTTCACCAGTTTAAGCAGGGGCATATCGAGGTAAGGCTCATCCAGGGCCTCGGTACCACCTATCTTCTGGATATCTTCCGTATGTTCTTCATTGGCAATCCACAACATATCGTCGATGGTAACGATGCCGAGCAGGATGCCCTGGTCGTCTACCACGGGGAGGGCTACACGGTTTTCCATCCGGAATACCTGGATGGCCTCTTCCTGGTCGTCGTTGGCATGAAGGGATACAAAGCGGTCGTCCATCAGTGTATGCACCACCGTGTCCGGCGCTACCAGCAGGAACTCGCGGATACGGAAGTCGTCCAGCAGGTGGCCGTTGCCGTCTATGACATATATTACATCAATGGTTTCAGAATCCTTGCCATGCTCCCGGATATAATCCAATACCTGCTTCACCGTCCACTCCTCGCGAACGGCAATATAGTCCGGGGTCATGATACGGCCCACGCTGTTTTCCTTGTAACCCAGCAGGGACAGGGTAATACGGCGTTCTTCCGGGTCCAGCAGTTTAATCAGTTCCTTCACCGCCTCGCTGGGTAACTCTTCCAGGAACGAGGTACGGTCATCCGCCGGCAGCTCGTTGAGCAACTCCGCAATCTTTGCGGGCGCCAGCGATTTAATCACATCCTCCTGCAATGGAAAATCCAGGATACGGAAAGCAGCGGCAGCGCGACTGATCGACAGGTTGTTGATAATAACCCCTGCCTCGTCCGGCTCCTCATGAATGAGCTCTGCTATGTCCGTAATCAGCTGATCATCCAGGTAAACGCTTAATTCACGGAAATTTTTTTCTTCCGCCAGTTCCATGAATTTCTCCTGTAAAGCTTCATTTTCCATGTACAAATCGACTCTAGCTGCGAAATTAAGTTAAAATAGTACGCATCCGGGCATGGCCTATAAGATTTCTCCTACATGTATGCGGATATTGTTACAAATCGTGTCCGTAGGCAGATCATTGGCATCCCGGCCAAAAGGATCCTCAATCTCTTCCGCAATCAGTTCCAGGCTCGCCAGCACAAAGAAGATGAACACGATCATGGGAATGATCAGGTAGCCCAGGCTAAACACATACCCGAAAGGCATGGTCATAATGTAGAAGAAAATAAATTTCTTGATAAATACAGAGTAGGAAAATGGGATCGGGGTGTTCTTGATGCGCTCGCAGGCGCCACATATTTCCGTGAAGGACTGCAATTCGTTGTTGAGGATGATCAGCTGATCGCCGCTGAGCTGGCCGGCCCGGTGCAGTTCCATGATCTTGTTCATGATCATGCCCGCCAGCTGATTGGGGATGTGCTTTTGCTGGTCCGGAGCGAGTGCCTCATTGCCTGGCAGCTGATCCATCTCCTCCGGTAAATAAGTTTTACGCAAATGATTTTTCAGGCTGAAGGCGTAGTTGGGGATCATTGCCCTGAACCATGCTTTGGCGGCTTCGTTCCCGGGTGGCAACATGGCGTTCAGCTTCAATGCCAGGTTGCGGCTGCTGTTCACCAGGGTACCCCATTGCCGCCGGCCTTCCCACCACCTGTCGTACGCCGTATTGGTGCGGAACACAAGCAGCAGGGATATCACAAAGCCCAGCAGCCCGTGCATCAACGAGATGTTCTTGATCTCACTGTTGGAAGAAAGCTTCCATACTTCCAGCTCCAGCCAGGCTATCAGCCCGGAATAAACCGATAAGGCAATAAACATGGGAAACAGCTTCCTGACAGTGTCCGCTTTGTGAATGCGGAAAATGAATGTAAACCATTCCTTCGGGTTGTAATTGATCATTCGCGTTATTTAATTCCAGTACAAAAATACCAAGCCCGGTGATTTATCCTTCCGGGCCGCAAACCTAAAATTTTTCAGGATGATTTTGATAACTTCCCGCTTTAACTTTACTTTACGCCTTCTTTTATATGAAATTGTGCTATGATAAAGCCATACTTGTACGTGCAAAAATCCAAAGGTAAAGGCCGAGGCGTTTTTACCAACGAAGACATTCCGGCAGGAACGAGGATCGAAACTTCCCCGGTACTGGTACTCGACCATGAGGACACCGTGCTGGCCGACAGGACTTTCCTCCACAACTATATATTCCTCTGGGGCGACGACGAATCCGAATCCTGCATAGCACTGGGCTTCTGCTCCATCTACAACCACGATTACTCGCCGAATTGTAAATACGAGATGGACTTCGAAGAGGAAACCATGAGCATCATCACCCGCCGCGATGTAAAAAAAGGCGAAGAACTGCTCATCAATTACAACGGCGAACCTACCAGCAAAGACCCACTCTGGTTCGATATCAAATCCGATACGCCCGAACCTAAAAAGAAAAAGAAATCTAAAGAAAAGAAAAAATAATTACGAATTTTTTTACCAGGTTACCGGAACCACGCTGATTTTCAGAGAAATTCCGGTAACCTGTAATTATGTAGATTCATGATTATTTTGTAATATTGTATAAGTGCTTATATAATTTTTACCAACATGTCGTTTTACGCCTCACTAGGCCACCTGGTATTTGGAACCCGGCTGCGCCGCCTCAGCGAATACTTCCTCATGGAAGTGAATAAAGTTTATGAGCAGGAAGGCATCCCCTTCGATGCCAGCTGGTTCCCGGTATTCTATATCCTCTCCCAGGGCCAGCCCATGCCGCTGATCGATATTGCCGACCAGCTGGAAATATCCCACAGCGCCGTAAGCCAGATGGTGACCAACCTTCGCAAAAAAGGCCTCGTGCGTACGGACTCCTGCAACGACGATCGCCGCCGCCAGCTCGTGGTATTCACCCCGGAAGGAGAGGCCCTGCTCAAACGCGTACAACCCATCTGGAAAGCCATCACCAAAGCCATGGAAAACGTGGCCATGGAGCATAAACACAGCCAGCAGATACTCGCCGCCATCGCGGAAATAGAGCAATCCGTACAGGAAATACCGCTGGCAGAAAGAGTCCGCAAAGAACTGTAATCACATACCAAATCAATCATACCAATGAACAACATTTTCAAATATGGCATCGATACGCTGAGCGTAGGCGCCGTGCTTGATATCGCCAGCGGTAAAGTGAAAGGCATCCTGGCGCCGGAAGCAGTGGAACGCATCCAGGCCAGCGCCGGCTACGTGCAGGCCATCGTAGCGCAGCATACCACCGTTTACGGCATCAATACCGGCTTCGGCCCCCTCTGCGATACCAAAATTTCAGAAGAAGATACCCGCACCCTGCAATACAACATCCTCCAAAGCCACAGTGTAGGCGTAGGCGATAGTATCCCGGAAGAGATTTCCCGGATCATGCTCATCACCAAAGTACACGCGCTCGCACAGGGCTACTCCGGCGCCGCGCTGGCCACCCTGGAAAGGATCATCTGGCATATCGAAAACCGCGTGACCCCCATGGTGCCTGAAAAGGGCTCTGTTGGCGCCTCCGGGGACCTCGCTCCGCTGTCCCACCTCTTTCTCCCCCTCATAGGCCTCGGGAAAGTATGGTACAAAGGCCAGCCAACAGATACGCAGGCAGTACTGCAGGCGGAAAACCTGCAACCCATAGCGCTGGGCCCTAAAGAAGGACTGGCGCTGATCAACGGTACGCAGTTCATCCTCTCCTTTGCTGTGAAAGCCGTGGCGCGACTGCACAACGCGCTCGATGCGGCGGACATCATTGGCGCGCTCTCCCTGGAAGGCCTCATGGGCACCTCCAAACCATTTGATCCGCGCTTACATACCATCCGCCCCTTCCCCGGCAACCAGCTGGTAGCGCACCGGTTGAAGACAATGCTGGATGGTAGTGAGATCATGTATTCGCATGTGGACTGCGGCCGCGTGCAGGACCCATACTCCCTCCGCTGCATGCCCCAGGTACACGGCGCTTCCCGCACGGCCTGGCAGCACCTGCATCACCTGACTACCATTGAACTCAACAGCGTGACCGATAACCCGATCATCTTCAGCGCGGAGGATACCATCAGCGGCGGCAACTTCCACGGCCAGCCCATGGCCCTGCCGCTGGATTACGCTACCGTAGCGGCCGCCGAGCTGGGCAACATCTCCGACCGCCGCTGCTATATGATGATTGAAGGCCGCTTCGGATTACCTAAACTGCTGATCCAGGATGCCGGCCTCAACTCCGGTTTCATGATCCCGCAATACACCACCGCCGCCCTGGTGACGGAAAATAAAACGCTCTGCTTCCCGGCCAGCGCGGATAGCGTGCCTACCTCCCTCGGGCAGGAAGACCACGTGTCCATGGGCTCTATCAGCGGCCGTAAACTCAACCAGGTAATTTCCAACCTGGAATACATCCTGGCGATCGAACTGCTGTATGCCGCACAGGCTATTGATTTCCGCCGCCCGCTGAAATCAGGTCCGGTGCTGGAAGCCGTGCATGCCTTTACCCGCCAGCATGTGCCATTCGCGGACAAAGACCGCATCTTCGCAAACGACATTGCCGCCTTACATAACATCATCACCAATCAATCGCTGGTGAACGTTGCCAACGAAGCAGCCGCCAGCCATCAATTATCCTTAAACGGTATTTATCATGAACAGTTTGGACTTTATTAAAACCTATGCGGCGCACCCGCACTATAAAGCGCCCCATGGCGCTACCCTGCACGCCAAATCATGGCAAACGGAAGCTCCCCTGCGCATGCTGCTCAATAACCTCGATCATGAAGTAGCTGAAAACCCGGATGAACTGGTGGTTTACGGCGGCATCGGCCAGGCCGCGCGCAACCGCGAAGCGCTGGAAAAAATTATTAAAATATTACTTGAGCTGGACGATCAGCATTCCCTGCTGGTTCAATCCGGCAAGCCCGTGGGTATTGTACGCACGCATCCGCAGGCTCCCCGCGTCATGCTGGCCAACAGTAACCTGGTGCCTAAATGGGCTACCTGGGAGCATTTCAACGAACTGCGTGCAAAAGGCCTCATGATGTACGGCCAGATGACTGCCGGCAGCTGGATCTATATCGGCACCCAGGGCATCCTCCAGGGGACCTACGAAACCTTTATGGAATGCGGCCGCCAGCACTTCGGCGGTAACCTCAAAGGGAGGTTGCTCGTCACTGCCGGCATCGGCGGTATGGGCGGCGCACAGCCCCTGGCCGCTACCATGGCGGGCGCCGTGTTCCTCGGCGCGGATGTGGATGCCAGCCGTATCCAGAAACGTATCGATACCCGTTATATCGACCGGATGACGCACTCCTACGAAGAGGCCATCCAATGGGCCAAAGCAGCGATGGAGAAAGGCGAGGCGCTGAGCATCGGCCTCGTGAGCGATGCCGGCGATTTGCTGGAAAGGCTCCTGCAGGATAACATCATCCCGGACATCCTGACGGATCAAACTTCCGCGCATGACCCGATCAACGGTTACGTGCCAAACGGCCTTACCCTGGAAGCCGCGGCAGCGCTGCGTAAGCAGGACCCTGCCACCTACAAGGAGCGCTCCCTCAAAAGCATGGCCCGCCACGTAGGCTTCATGCTGCAAATGCAGCAACGCGGCGCCGTTACCTTCGACTACGGCAACAACCTCCGCGAGTTTGCCAAAGAAGGCGGAGAGCCCAACGCATTTAACTTCCCCGGATTCACGCCGGCGTATATGCGCCCTTTGTTCTGCGAAGGTAAAGGACCGTTCCGCTGGGTGGCCCTCTCCGGCGATCCTGAAGATATTTATACCACGGACCGCGCGCTGATGGAAGCCTTCCCGGAAAATACCCACCTGATCAACTGGCTGCAACAGGCGCAGGAAAAAGTGGCCTTCCAGGGCCTGCCTGCGCGTATCTGCTGGCTGGGCTTGGGCGAGCGGGAAAAAGCCGGCCTGATATTTAATGAACTGGTAAGGACCGGTAAGGTGAAAGCGCCGATCGTGATTGGCCGCGACCACCTGGATTGCGGTTCCGTGGCCTCCCCCAACAGGGAAACCGAAGCCATGAAAGATGGGTCCGATGCGGTGAGCGACTGGACGCTGCTCAACCTCATGTCCAACACCGGCGGCGGCGCTACCTGGGTATCCTTCCACCACGGCGGCGGCGTAGGCATGGGCTACTCCCAGCACGCCGGTATGGTAGTGCTGGCGGATGGTACGGAGCGCGCGGCTGAATGCCTGCGCCGCGTACTCTTCAACGACCCGGCCATGGGCATCTTCCGCCATGCGGATGCCGGCTATGAAAAAGCGCAGGAGTGGGCGGAGAAATTTGGTATTAACCTCTAAAACCAGGCATATGTTAATAGGGCCTTTCGCTCAAATACTGCCGATGACCGGCCTGCCGCTCAAAGGCGCTTTGCAGGATGAACAACTGTCCGTTATTCATAATGGAGGAGTGGTAGTGGGAGAAGGTAAAGTGCTGGCGGTGGGCGATTTCAAGGCCCTGCAACAGGACTATCCTGATCAGGAACTCCGGTTCATCGATCGCCCGATGGTGCTGCTGCCGGGCTTTATAGACTGCCATACGCATATTTGTTTCGACGGTAACCGGAGCCGGGACTACGCCATGCGCATTGCCGGTAAATCTTACCTGGAAATTGCCCGCGCCGGCGGCGGTATATGGGACTCCGTTACCAAAACGCGTATAGCCGATACCGTTACCCTTGCAGAAAATACCGTGGCCCGGGCGAACCGTCACCTCCTCGAAGGTGTTACTACCATAGAGGTGAAGAGCGGTTACGGGCTGGATTTCGACAGCGAGGTGAAAATGCTGCGGGCCATCCGGCAGGCCTCCCTGCATACGCCGGCCACGCTGGTGCCAACCTGCCTGGCCGCGCACATGAAGCCAAAGGATTTCAGCGGCACGGAAAACCAGTACCTGGATTGGGCGCTGGCGGAACTGCTGCCGGCCCTGCAGGCGGAATCCCTCACCAACCGCGTGGATATTTTTATTGAGGAAACGGCATTTTCCCCGGAGGCAGCCGCCCGTTACCTCAAAGCTGCCGCTGCACAGGGCTTCGCCGCTACGGTGCATGCGGACCAGTTTACGGCAGGAGGCGCTGCAGTGGCGGTAGCGGCGGGCGCATTGTCCGCCGATCACCTGGAAGCCAGTACGGACAAGGAAATACAGCTGCTGGCGCAATCCAATACCGTTGCGGTGGTGCTGCCCGGCGCTTCCCTCGGCCTGGGTATGCATTACGCCCCAGCACGAAAATTGCTGAATGAAGGCGCATGCGTGGCCATTGCGAGCGACTGGAATCCGGGTTCCGCCCCCATGGGCGACCTGCTGATGCAAGCCGCGGTGATGAGCGCCGCGGAAAAATTGTCGGCCGCTGAAGTGTTTGCCGCGCTGACGTTCCGCGCAGCGCCCGCCTTGCAGCTGGCTGACAGAGGCCGCCTCGAAGCCGGTATGCTGGCGGACATGCAGGCTTATCCTACCAACGATTACAGGGATATTCTGTACTTTCAGGGTAAGCTGAAGCCATGCCACGTCTGGAAAAATGGTGAAACAGTTACAGCATTATGATAACAAAAGAATTTTATCATCCTACCCAGGCTGCCGCCTGGACGGGACGTACGGACGGTGCGGCGGAAGACCTGCTGCGCTGGCACCAGGTAGTCCGGCAGGTGGACCTGCTGAAGGAGCCGCTGCCCCCGCTGGCCGCAGGCGCTAAAGGCGTGGCCATCCTCGGCTTCGCGTGCGACGAAGGCGTACGCCGCAACAAAGGCCGCATGGGCGCTAAAGATGGCCCTGCCGCCATCAGGGCCGTACTGGGCAACCTCCCCGTACACCTAACGGCAGGGGCTACACTGCTGGACGCGGGCGACATCGCCTGCCTCGACGGGCGTATGGAACTGGCCCAGCAGGTGCTCAGCGAAGCGGTGAAAGCCATTATACAGGCGGGCTACCTGCCCATCGTACTCGGTGGCGGCCATGAAATGGCGTATGGTCATGGCTGTGGTATCCGCGAAAATGCGCGCCAGCAAAAAGCGCGGGTAGGGTATATCAACTTCGATGCGCATTTCGATATCCGCGTGCCGGGCCCCGAAGGCCCCAGCTCCGGTACCGGCTTTTTCCAGCTGGCGCAGGATGCGAAGGCGGCTAACGAACCGTTTAATTACCTGGCCCTCGGCATCCAGAAGCTGGGCAATACCCGCCAGCTCTTTAACCTGGCCGGCGAGTCCGGCGCTACCTACGTAGGCGCGGATGCCTTCCATCTGAACGATAAGGATACGCTGTTTGCGGCCATCCAGCATTTCCTCGGACAGGTAGACCACGTGTACCTCACCACCTGCCTGGATGTATTTGCCGCGGCCTTTGCGCCGGGCGTAAGCGCTACAGCCTACAACGGCATCCTGCCGAATGGCTTGTTCCTCGAGAGCTTCAGGGCAATACTGGCCAGCGGTAAAGTGAAGGGCACGGATGTGGCCGAACTGAATCCCGCTTTTGATTTGGATAACAGAACCGCTAAACTGGCGGCTGCACTGATATTTGAAACAGTGATGGCGTATTGCGGAGAAGACTGATAATTTTTCTTTCCGGGGGGAGCCCGCTCCCCCCGGAATCCTTTACCAGCAGCCCCCCCCGGTATATGATTCATAAAACCTTATATCACTACCTCCGCAAGGAATGCGAAGCCCTGGACACTGCACATCAAAAATTGCAGACCCGGCCACACAACCCCGCCGCCGTACACGAACAGCGTGTAGGCGTGAAAAAACTACGGGCCTTTTTTGCATTGGTACAGCACATCCCCGACTTTTCGTTTAGGTATAACCGTTATCTCAACAAGCTGCGGTTCCTGCAAAACATTGCCGGCATTTCCCGGGATGCGCAGCTGCAGGCCCGCGCGCTCACTGTGCATGAAAAGCGGGGCAACTGGCGCTTTGCCTATGCGCGCCTGCTATTGCAGGAGCGGCAGGCATTGGCGGCGGAACTGATGGTGGCCGCCTCGAAGCGCTTGAAGCTAGGCAGTTTCACCGCGCTGCCGGAGCAATTCCGGGAAAGCCTGGCCGCCGTGGACGCACAACATCTCGCCAAAAAATTATTGGAACAGGTGGAAAATAATTTCCGTGGCATCAGGCCGCCGGCGGGCCGCGCCGGGCATATCGCCTGGCATGGCGTGCGCAAGCAGGTAAAGGAAGTGTATTACCAGCTAACCATCCTGAAAGAGGTATTTCCGGAGGACCCGAAGTATGCCTATATGCTGAATTTTTCCAAAAAAGCAGGAGAGCTGCTGGGCCGGTGGCACGACAGCAGCGAGCTATACCTCTTTGTAAGCAGTACTATCCGCAAGGCCCGCCGGGAGCAATTGCCGGTGCCTGCAAAGGCGGTAAAGCTGCAGGAGGCGCTAAAGCAGGAAACGCAGCAACAGCTGGCATTATGTGCCAGTCACCTCCGGAGCGTGCAAACAGCGTTTTAGAATACGATGGTTTTGTTGCCCAGGACGATCACCCGGTCGTCGATATGCGCTTTAACGGCGCGGGTTAACACCTGCCGCTCAATATCCCTTCCCAGCATCACGAGGTCGTTGATCGCATGCTTGTGGCTTACACGGGCCACGTCCTGTTCAATGATAGGCCCTTCATCCAGTTCATCGGTGACGTAGTGCGCGGTGGCGCCAATCAGCTTCACGCCGCGGTTGTACGCGTGCTGATAGGGGCGGGCGCCGGCAAAGGCGGGGAGGAAGGAGTGGTGAATATTGATGATCCGTTGCGGAAATAAACTCACAAACTGTGGCGATAATATTTGCATGTAGCGGGCCAGCACAATGAAGTCGATCCGCTGCTCCGCCATGAGCTTCGCGATGGCGGCCTCCTGCGAGGCTTTCGTGTCGCCGCTTACGGGCAGGTAATAAAACGGGATGCCCATGGAAGTGCAATCCTTTTCCAGTGTAGGATGGTTGGAAATGACGAGCGGAATATCCACCCCCAGCTCGCCGCTACGCCAGCGCCAGAGCAGGTCCAGCAGGCAGTGGTCATATGCTGACACAAGGATGGCCATGCGTTTGCGCTGATCCGCATAACTGATCTTCCATTCCATATTTAACGGCGTGGCCACCTGCTCCTGGAAGGCGGCTTCAAAGCCGGGCGTATGCGGCATCAGCACTTCCATGCGCATAAAAAAAAGACCTTCCGCCGGATCGGTACTGTGTTGGCTTGCATCCAGTATATTTGCACCTGACTGGTAGAGGAACCGGGAAACGGTGGCCACTATTCCAGGCTTGTCGGGACAGCTGATTAATAACCGGGCAGTATTGGGAGAACTAATATTATTTTCCATAGGGGTATTGCAATCTATGCGACCCAAAATAGCTAAAATACATTGAAAAAAATAGGACTGATGTCGGATACGCACAGCTATCTGCATCCACAGGTATTCAAATATTTTGAAGGCGTTGACGAGATCTGGCATGCCGGGGACATCGGCGATGCAAAGGTGGCGGACGAGCTGGAAGCCTTTAAACCATTTCGCGCGGTATGGGGCAATATCGATGGAAAAGATATCCGTATCCGTTACCCTGAAACGCTGCATTTTACCGTGGAAGACGTGCCGGTGATGATCACGCACATCGGTGGCTACCCGGGCAAATATGCGCCCGGCGTGAAAGCGCAGCTCCTGGAACGCCGGCCCAGGCTCTTCATCTGCGGGCATTCGCATATTCTGAAAGTAATGCCTGATCCGGCATTGAACTTGTTACATATGAACCCGGGCGCCTGCGGCCAGCAAGGCTGGCATAAGGTGAAAACCCTGCTGCGTTTCCAGGTGGATGCCGGGAATATCCAGCAACTGGAAGTCATAGAACTGCCTAAATAAGGCTGAAATCAGGACTTTTATCTATTATTTACTCATTTTTGAATCAGGATTGCGTATCTTGGCCCGCCCTACAACTGATATATGCGTATGGTAACTAGAATAATTTTGTTTTGCTGCCTCAGTTGCTTTGTATGCGCGCATACAAAGGCACAAAGCGCGCTCCTTAGCTGGCTCAAAACAGAAACCGATACGGCATATGTGCAGGATTATACGGACAAGGTAACGTTTCGCTTCTACGGGTCCCGTAAGTTCAACAGCTACGATATCATGGATACCCGGCAGAAGAAGGACATCAAGTACCGCCCCAACTCTCCGTTCAATATCGGCTTTGGCGCCAACTATAAATTCCTGGGGCTTAACCTCGGGTTCAACCTGCCTTTCGTGAACCGGCATAACGACAAATACGGCAAAACCAAGTACCTCGATTTGCAGACGCATATCTATCTCCGCAAGCTGGTGGTGGACTTTTACGGGCAGTCGTACAAAGGGTATTATGTGGCCAACCCCGTGGAAGTGTTCGGGAAGGCGTATGCCGCGCAGCATCCTTATCCGCAGCGGCCGGATATCCGCAGCCTGGCCTTCGGGCTCGGCGGGCAGTATGTGTTTAACGACAAGCGTTTTTCCTACCGGGCGCCCAACCTGCAGAACGAGTACCAGAAAAAAAGCGCAGGCTCCTTCCTGGCAGGCGGCGATATTTTTTATGTGCAGGTAGCGGGAGATTCTTCGCTGGTGCCTTCCAACCTCGCGGATACGGCCTTTTTACACGATATACATTATTACAAGTCCAATATCATGAGCACCACGGCCAGCGTGGGATATGCGTACACGTTTGTGTATAAGGCGCACTGGTTCCTGTCCCTCTCCGTCACCGGCGGGCTTGGCATCAACAGGACCAAACTGTTCCTGGAAAGCGGCGATATCACGCGCGATTTCGGCTGGCAGATCAACAATAACATCCGCGCATCGCTGGGCTATAATTCCCCGTTGTACTTTGCCGGCATTCATTATGTGGCCAATACCAACCGCAGCGAAATGTCGCTCCCGAATACTTTTCAAACCTTCAGCGCGGGCAACTTCC
The DNA here is from genome assembly GCA_001870995.2 of Chitinophaga sp. CB10. Taxonomy (GTDB): domain Bacteria; phylum Bacteroidota; class Bacteroidia; order Chitinophagales; family Chitinophagaceae; genus Chitinophaga. Next base: position 74,301 of record MLAV02000015.1, on the reverse strand, counting down.
GGGTGAGCATGGTGCGCCGGTTCACGCTGAAGCATAAACTCTTCTAGCTTTCCTTTTCCGAAGGTATCCATTTAGGCCCTGCTGCCGGCTGGTACTGTTCCATCTTTGCTATCAGCTGGTTTATGTCAGGGCTGTGCAGCAGCATGTTTTTATTGGGGGAAGATAAAAAGCCTTTGCTGGTCATGTGTTCCGTCAGGGCGATCAGCGTGTCATAGAAGCCGCCGGAGTTCAACAGCCCCACTGGTTTGCGGTGTAGTCCAAGTTGACCCCAGGTGAGCATTTCGAACAACTCTTCCATGGTGCCGAAGCCGCCGGGGAGCGCAATGACGCCGTCGCAGAGCTCATTCATTTTAGCTTTGCGCTCATGCATGGTGTCCGTCAGCAGGAGGCTGGTGAGCCCTGTATGCGCCAGCTCTTTTTGTTGCAGGAAGTGAGGCAGTACCCCTATTACTTCGCCGCCTCCGGATAAGGCCCCATCCGCTACAGCGCCCATCAGGCCTACGCGCGCGCCGCCGTACACGAGGCCTATTCCCTTTTTGGCGAGCGTGGCGCCCAGGAGCATGGCCTGCTCTTTATAGATATCCTCGTTGCCCATGCTGGAGCCGCAATACACTGCTATTCTCTTCATAAGTTATAATGTTGCAATTTCGTTTTCAATGTTTGTCCTGGCCGGTATTTCCAGTTGTTCCCGGAAGGCGGCGGTGGCGTAAATAAACGGTTTTTCAAGGAAATGCTCCAGCACTTTCTTCCGGCCGGGGTTGTACACTTCATCCGGGTACATGGCATATTCTTTCCGGATTTGTTCACTATACGTCCGGTAGGTTGCTGCATCAGCACCTAAAACTTCCAGGTCTACATCCAGCAGCATGGCCGTATCCGGCATATCGCCCGGGGTATGTGTTTTGGTGGCGAGTATCATTTGCGCTACCGTCACTAACTCTTCTTCCCAAAAATTAATTTTTTGTAAAAAATCTACAGCGGCCCTGGCGCTTTTTTCTTCATTGTCCTTTGCGGTGGCATCGTACACGATGTCGTGAAAGAAGATGGCAAACAGGAAGGCATCTTTATCCTGTATCAGCGCTTCATGGGTAAAGGCGCTGCTGATCATATTTCGTATATGCGTGAGCGTATGATAATACCGGCCTTCGCTGCCGTAGGCCGCAACCAGCTGCCCATAGGCGCTTTTAACAAGGGCATCGTCGGCCGTGTACCGGCTGCAGAGGTCCGTCCAGATGTATTCGAGTAGGAGCGGTTTCATAAGGGTAAAGTTAGGAAACATTTTAACTGGATAAGTTGCCGCATAATATTATACCAAATGGCTATTGGCCGTATGCATGGCGCGCTGTAATTTACGGGCCATAATCCTGATACTTATGAGTTTAAAAAGTTTGTTACTGCTGGGTTTTTGCTATTTCCTCGCACCCATGGCATTATCCGCACAAACGCCGGTGGTGGAAAAAAGCGCCGGTTTTGAAGAGCCGGAAGATGGCGCCAGCAAGTTGCTCCTGATGAAAAACGGCAACACCATTTTAGTCCATTTCACGAAAAACGACGGGATCGAAACCACCGTGTACAACGCAAAGCATAAGCGGATTGGCGGCGGCCCGAATGAAATCAAATCCTGGAAAGCAAAAAAAATGTCTACCGCCACCCTGGAAGGCCTGTTTGATATCAACGGGGAGCCGGTCGCTTTCATGACGCAGATGGTGGACCGCAAGCCTTCCTTATTCCGCTTAACGTTTGACGGCAAAACAGGTAAGCTGAAAAGCGAGGACCTCGTGAGCGAAACCAACCGCCTGGGCTTTGGGGCCGGCTATTCCATGCTGTTCGGAAAAGTGGATGCGCCGGGATTTATTGTCCGTAAGGACCCTGAATCAGATTACTACGCCGTGGCTACCTACAATGCCTTTTCGCATGATAAGAACGAGCGGGTGAAGATTACCCACTATTCCCCTGAGCATAAGGTGTTGAACGAGGCGTTTTATGAATCGCCCGAAAACAAGTACAAGTACCTGAAAATTGAGGATATGTATGTCAGGGGCGATGAGTTTGTGTTTGTGACATCCTTCTCGTTCAATACCCTTACCAGCGGCGGCAAAGAGTCGCGGGTGATGATCTCCCGGCTGGCCAGGGGCGAAAAGGAATTTAAATCCGAATTCATTGCAGGCAGCAGCTCCACCGTGGAGCCGCTGGTGGCGCTGAAGTACCAGCCGGCAAATAAGCAGCTGTACATGCTCTCGGCCTTAAGCGCAAAGAGTATGGATATGGATTATACGATGTGGACGAGCAAAGTGAACTACGTGTTGAAATTAAACGTGATCGATCCTATTGCTTTGAAGATCGGCAAGGAGATGTACATTGATCATCCTGCGCTGAATGCCTATTCGAAGGACCGTTTAGGTTATAAGAAGCCGTATTACGGCGTGATACAGGACTTCCGCGTACATGACGACGGCTCCCTGACGCTGATGTTTGAAGAGCTGGACGCGCAGATACGGCAGTCTCAAACCCGCTATTTCAATCCAACGGGTTCCTCCCCGGGTTTCTCCAATTCGCCTAACTCTGCGGCCAGCATGTCCGTAGGCAGCACCACTTCCGCCTACACCAAACTGGGGGATATGGGCATTGTGCGGCTCGGCGCCGATGGGAAGGAGCTGCCTGGCAGCTACGCCATCGCGAAAAAACAGGTGGCTTACTCCTGGCTGGACCCCTTGTATGTGTATGACCGCAGTAACGGCGCGTTTAATTTCAAAAAAGGCTTTTTCGGCAAATCTCCCAATGATGGTTTCTTTTCCTTTGATTGCGTGTATGCAGGGGATAAGCTGCTGACGGTGTTCAACGATAACCCGCAGAACATGGATGAAGATGATGAGAGTTACAAAGGGAAGAAGGCCATGAAGTTCATGGGCGATGCCAACACGGTACTGGCCTGGGAAGAAGGCGGCGCGGTGAAAAAGACGTACCTGTTCGGCGATCCCGGGAAGAAGGATGAAGCCAGGTTTTGTAAGATGGAAATGAATACTTTCAGCCAGGATAAGAAGACGATGGCGACGATGCTGATTGAAAGGAAGGGAAAGGATAAGCGGGCGTATATTGCGTGGATCCGGTTTTAATGGGATCTATCAGCTGATTCCTGTCAAAAAGAAAAGGACCGCATCACTGCGGTCCTTTTTTATGCTTTTACCTTTACGGTTTGATTATGCTTTTTTAGCAGCTTCTGCACGGATTACGTTCAGCGCGCCACCAGCTTTAAACCACTCGATCTGTTGTTCGTTGTAAGTGTGGTTTACAGGGAACTCGTCGGTGCTGCCATCTTTGTGATGCAGTACAACGGTGAGTTGTTTGCCCGGAGCAAAGGTAGTCAGACCCAGGATGTCGATGTTGTCATCTTCCTGGATTTTGTCGTAATCTTCTTTGTTAGCGAAGGTCAGACCCAGCATACCTTGTTTTTTCAGGTTGGTTTCGTGGATACGGGCGAAGGATTTCACCAGGATGGCACGAACGCCGAGGTGACGTGGTTCCATAGCTGCGTGTTCGCGGCTGGAGCCTTCACCGTAGTTTTCGTCGCCTACTACTACCGCGCCGAGGCCGGCAGCTTTGTAAGCGCGCATGGTCGCAGGAACAGGACCGTATTCGCCGGTCAGCTGGTTCTTAACGGTATCGGTTTTATCGTTGAATGCGTTTACAGCGCCGATCAGCATGTTGTTGGAAATGTTATCCAGGTGACCGCGGTATTTCAGCCATGGACCAGCCATAGAGATGTGGTCAGTGGTACATTTACCTTTTGCTTTGATGAGCAGTTTCAGGCCTTTCAGGTCAGTGCCTTCCCATGGAGCGAATGGTTCCAGGAGTTGCAGACGGTCGGAAGTAGGGGAAACGATTACCTGTACGCCGCTACCGTCTTCGGCAGGCGCCTGGTAACCGGCATCTTCTACTGCGAAGCCTTTTACAGGCAGTTCAAAACCTTTAGGTTCATCCAGCTTCACCTGTTCGCCGTTCTTGTTGGTCAGCGTGTCAGTCAGCGGGTTGAAGGTCAGATCGCCGGCGATAGCCAGTGCGGTTACGATTTCAGGGGAGGCTACGAACGCGTGGGTAGAAGCCAGACCATCATTTCTTTTCGCGAAGTTACGGTTGAAGGAAGTGATGATAGAGTTCTTACGGTTAGGATCGTCGATATGACGGGCCCATTGACCGATGCAAGGTCCGCAGGCGTTTGCCAGTACCACACCGCCTACCTGGGAGAACGTATTCAGCAGGCCATCTCTTTCGATGGTGTAGCGAACCAGTTCAGAACCTGGAGTGATGGTATATTCGGATTTCATTTCCAGTCCTTTGTCGATAGCTTGCTGAGCCAGGGACGCAGAGCGGGAGATGTCTTCGTAGGAAGAGTTGGTGCAGGAACCGATCAGGGCTACTTCCAGTTTTTCAGGCCAGTTGTTTTCTTTCACTGCCTGTGCGAATTTGGAGATAGGCCATGCCAGGTCCGGTGTGAAAGGACCGTTTACATATGGTTCCAGTTCATCCAGGTTGATTTCGATTACCTGGTCGTAGTATTTTGCAGGATCAGCGTACACTTCTTCATCCGGACGCAGGTGTTCTTTGATCGCATCAGCAGCAGCGGCTACTTCGGCCCTGTTGGTGAGCTTCAAGTAGTCGGCCATTTTCTGGTCGTAAGCGAACAGGGAGCAGGTAGCGCCGATTTCAGCACCCATGTTACAGATAGTCGCTTTACCGGTAGCGCTGAAGGAGTCAGCACCTTCGCCGAAGTATTCCACGATAGCGCCTGTACCACCTTTTACAGTGAGGATACCGGCCACTTTCAGGATGATGTCTTTAGCGGAAGTCCAGCCACTCATTTTACCGGTCAGTTTAACACCGATCAGTTTAGGCATTTTGAGTTCCCATGGCAGGCCGGCCATAACGTCTACCGCGTCAGCGCCGCCAACGCCAATGGCCACCATACCCAGACCGCCTGCGTTAGGGGTGTGGGAGTCAGTACCGATCATCATACCGCCCGGGAATGCATAGTTTTCCAGCACAACCTGGTGAATGATACCAGCGCCGGGTTTCCAGAAACCAATACCGTATTTATCAGAGATGGAGGATAAGAAGGCGTAAACCTCTTTATTTGTATCGTTAGCTACAGCAAGGTCCTGAACGGCGCCTACTTTAGCCTGTATAAGGTGATCGCAGTGAACAGTAGAAGGAACCGCAACTTTGTCACGACCAGCAGTCATAAACTGGAGCAAAGCCATCTGGGCAGTAGCATCCTGCATCGCTACACGGTCAGGAGCAAAATCTACATAAGATTTACCTCTTTCAAAAGGAGTAGATGTAGGTGCGGATAAGTGTGCGTATAAAATCTTCTCGGCCAGTGTGAGCGGACGACCTAACATTTTGCGGGTCGCTTCCACCTTACCCGGTAATGCCGCATACACTCCTTTAATCATGTCAATATCAAACACCATGGAAAAAAATATTTAAGAGCGGTTAAAAATTGGTTGCAAAATTACACATAAATCAACAAGTTTTTAAATTAAATCGGGTGAATATGAAACCTCACAACGTTAATGTTAATTATTATATTTAATTTTTGAACAACGTTCACCGGTGCGACTATACGGCAGAAGCAGGTAAACATATGATAATCAATCAATAATTGGACCGCTAAAATGGCAGACGGCTGCTTGCTTTTGAATCTGAAATTTGATAAATTTGAAGCATGAACCGTATTAAAGACTTCGTGGAATGGAAGGCCTTCGGAGTTTGCAATGCTATTGGGGACCGTCTAGGTGTTGCAACTTCCCGGATTCGCCTCTTTTTCATCTATGCCACATTCCTGACCATGGGATCGCCACTGATTGTGTACATGATCCTCGCTTTCTGGATGAATATGAAAAATTACATCCTGAACGCACGTCGTAACCCGGTGCGTTACCTGTAATTGTTGTTTTAAAGGGTTTGTCCCCGCTTGACGCCACCCGCATGTGGCGCTATCGTTATTTGCCCCATACCTGCTTCCTTTTTCCCTGCGTTTTACTGTACGGCGATGCCTGTTGCGGCATGGTCCACTCCGGCAGAACGCCTTCGTATAACCGTTCCTGTACGGGACCGCCGGCCCTGCGTCCTTAAATCTTTCCCCCTAAAAAAAATAATTACCCGCAGCAAAAAGCCCCGGACACCTTATGCCCGGGGCTTTCCGCAAAATATCTTCCCACTATTCCAAATGGTAATTCGTCATACCATGATAGTGATTCTGCAATTCATTCAGCGTAATCGGGTGCTTGAGCTGCCGGAACTCATCCCTGAAATGCAGCACCAGCAAAGGATCGTGCCCGTCAGGATACCAGCGTACGGAAAACGGCCCCCTTACGTATAAGGTGCCTCTTTCCTGGCCGGACTGCGACTCGTCCACATGAAACTGCAACCTCAACAGCGTTTCCGGGGTCAGCGGAATCGATTTCAGGTTGTCAAGATCATACCAGAACTCATTATCGTTTTCCGTGGCCACCAGCACCTTCTTCTCCACGTGGTCCACCTGCACAATCGTGCCTTCCCTTTCCATTCCTCCGTAACTGGTAATAACAGTATCACCTGATTTTAAATGGTGTAAGTTTATCATAGCGAGAACGATTTAAAGTGTTATATGAATATACATAAAACGCCTCAAATCATCAAGATGTTCGGAAGGGGAATCACCGGTGTTATTTTACCACTTTGCGGATGGCTACCAGTTGCTCCAGCAGCTCCTCCAGGAGGTCGAGCCGCAGCATGTTGGCGCCGTCTGACTTTGCGCAGGCAGGGTCCGGATGCGTTTCAATGAACAACCCGTCCGCGCCGGTAGCAATCGCCGCTTTGGCAATCGTGCCGATCAGCTTCGGGTTACCGCCGGTAACGCCGCTGGTTTGGTTTGGCTGCTGCAGGGAATGCGTACAGTCCATCACCACGGGCTGGCCCAGTTCGCGCATGATAGGGATATTGCGGTAATCCACCACGAGATCCTGGTAACCGAAGGTAGTACCACGCTCGGTCAGCAGGATGTTATCATTACCGGCGCCCTTGATTTTTTCCACGGCAAATTTCATGGCTTCGCCGCTGAGGAACTGGCCTTTCTTTACGTTCACCACTTTACCGGTTTCCGCGGCTGCCAGCAAAATATCCGTCTGCCGGCAAAGGAAGGCCGGAATTTGCAGCACATCCACGTAAGCCGCCGCCATGGCCGCTTCTGCAGCAGAGTGTATATCTGAAGTTACAGGTACGTTAAATGTTTTGCCTACTTTCTGCAACAGCTCCAAACCTTCCACATCGCCAATGCCGGTAAAGGAATGGATGCTGGTACGGTTGGCCTTACGATAAGAGGCTTTGAAAATATAAGGAATCTCCAGTCGCTTACAGATGCCGGATACCTTTTCAGCAACGGTCATCAGTAATTCTTCTTCTTCAATCACACACGGGCCCGCAATCAGGAAAAAGTTATCCGGATTATACTGCTGCCCCTGGAACAATGTTTTTAAATGCTTCATCTTGAAATTTTTTCTGTTGATTCAGGTGGCAAAGGTAACTTTTATATCTCAGTTATCCGGGGATGTCCAACAGCCCTTGTAACCCTATTGTCATAATATTGTAATCCGGCAACAATTCCTTTCCCCAATGGTAATTGGTATTGTTAAAGCATTGTCATCCAGTGCGGGGCGTTGATCGAAAATAGCGGGGAAGCCTTTAATATTACGTCCGTTTAGAAAATACTGCATTATACACCTGATATGAAGAAAGATAAGATCCTGGTAATCGGCGCCTGTGGACAAATTGGCGTGGAGCTGACCCTGGCCTTGAGAAAAATTTACGGGGAATCAAACGTCCTGGCTTCCGACCTGCGGGAGGAGCATGAACTGCTGAAAGGCACCGGTCCTTATGTGTCCCTGGATGTGATGAACAAAGAAATGTTGCACGTACTGGTTATCCGCCACAACATTACCCAGATCTATCTGCTGGCCGCCATCCTTTCCGCCACCGGCGAAAAGAATCCGCTGCTGGCATGGCATATCAATATGCAATCCCTGCTGAACGTATTGGATATCGCCAAGGAAGAGCATCTCGATAAGGTGTACTGGCCTAGTTCCATCGCTGTATTCGGCCCTAACAGCCCGATGCAGGACACGCCGCAGCATACCATCATTGAGCCTACTACCATCTACGGTATCAGCAAATTTGCCGGCGAGCGCTGGTGCGAATACTACAACCACCGCTATGGCGTGGATGTAAGAAGCCTGCGTTATCCGGGCCTGATCAGCTATAAATCGGCTCCGGGCGGCGGTACTACCGACTATGCGGTCGAGATTTTCCACGAGGCGAAAGAACATAAAAAATACACCAGCTTCTTATCCGAAAATACTTACCTGCCGATGATGTATATGCCGGATGCCATCCGCGCTACCATTGAACTGATGGAAGCCGACGCGTCTAAAATTTCCATCCGGTCAGCGTACAACCTGTCGGCCATGAGCTTTTCTCCAAAAGAGATTGCCGCAGAGATCAAAAAGCATATTCCTGATTTTACCATCTCCTACGAACCAGACTATCGCCAGCAGATTGCTGACGGTTGGCCAAACAGCATGGACGATTCGCAGGCCCGCACCGACTGGGGCTGGAAGCCGGAATTCGACCTGGCTAAAATGACCAAAGATATGCTGGACCATATCTAAGCACAGAAAAATATCTTAAAGGCTAAAGACCGCCAACCATACCGGTTGGCGGTTTTTTTTGTTGGGGGAGATGGGAATGCCTCACGGCCACGCGCGTACGAAAGCGGAAAATTTTCAGCGGGCAGAAATTCCGGATTGCGTAAACCTCCCTGTAGGCGCCGGCTTATCTTTGCGCGATTTCAGATTTCAGAAGATATGTATAAACCGCTGGCTACACTGCCCCTGCTCGTACTGGCCGCCTGGCCGCTGCAGCAGCTTTCCGCACAGAATGCGCCCGATTCCTTACAGCAAAAACACCTCGGCGAAGTGGTGGTTTCCGCGAACCGCCGCCCGGTTACGCTGGACCATGTGCCATCTTCCGTTACCATCGTGTCCCGGAAGATGCTGGACAACCAAATGGCTGTCACGACCGATGTAACGGACATCCTGGCCCGCGAGGTGCCAGGCATGGCGCCCGGCGCGCAAACCAACAGCAACGTAGGCCAGGGACTCCGCGGCCGCTCCGTGCTGATCATGATCGATGGGATTCCGCAATCTTCCCCGCTGCGCAATGGAGAGGTGGATTTGCGTTCTATCGACCCCGCCGTGCTGGAAAGAGTGGAGGTGCTGAAAGGCGCCACGGCTATTTATGGCAACGGCGCTACGGGCGGATTAATCAACTACATTACCGCCAATCCCAAAGGAGATAAACCGCTTTCCGGCCGTACCTCCATTAACATGACCGGCGGGCTCACCGGCCTGAAAAACAGTGTGGGCGGCCGTTTCAGCCAGATGCTGCAAGGCCGCGCCGGCAGGTGGGATTATATGGTCAGCGGCGTGTACGAACAAACCGGGGAGTACAAGGATGCAGACGGAAAACTCGTTGGGCCCAACTATAGCCTCGGCGAAACCGAAACCTGGAACGCTTTTGCGAAAGTGGGTTATCATATCAACCGCCGGCAAAAGCTGCAGCTGATGTACAACTTCTTCCGCAGCCAGCAAAACAGTAACTATACGCTCGTGAACGGGGATATCGCCAAAGGTATTCCTGCTACCGGCACGCCGGGCAAGCCGGTGGGCGAGCCTACAGGCGCTAAGGGCAATCACAATATACACCTCGTGTACCAGGCGGATAGCCTGATCGGCGGTACCTCCCTCACGGCCGATGCCTACTACGAATCAAGGGATGATATTTTTTATGTTTCCTTCGGGAGATTTGAAGGCGGCGACGGACAATCCCACACACTGGATAAAAAGAAAGGACTGAGGCTGATGATGAATTCCCCGCTACTGAATCGCGGCGGTTTCACCGGTAACCTCTCCTATGGAGCGGACCTGCTGAATGATATTACCTCCCAGCCGCTGATCGATGGCCGCATCTGGGTACCGGAAATGAATATGCTCAACGCCGCTCCCTTTGCGGAAACCCAATTTACCTTCTGGGATAACCTGATCCTGAAAGCGGGCGTACGCGTGGAAAATGTGCGGGTGAAAGTAAAAGATTATACCACGCTGGAATTAACCAATGGCGCCAACGTTACGCCATCCATCCAGGTAAAGGGCGGGGACCTGAACTATACCGCGAAGCTGTTTAATGCCGGCATCCGCTACAACCGGTTGCCGCTGTTTATGCCTTATTTCAGCTTCTCACAGGGCTTCTCCGTGTCGGACATTGGCCTGGCCCTGCGGGATTCCAAGGTCAACGATATCAAAAAGATCAATACCGAGGCGGTGCTGGTGAATAACTACGAACTGGGCTTTGTAACGGAGCATAAAGGACTGCGTTTTGAACTGAGCGGGTTTATCAGCACCAGCAAACTGGGCGCAGAGCTGATTTTTGACCCGCAAACGGAGTTGTTTAATGTGAGCCGTACCCCGGAAAGGATTTATGGTTTTGAAGCGGCCGTATCCTACGCGGTGCTGAAAAACCTGGACCTGAGCGCTACCTACAGCTACCTGGAAGGCAAAGCCGATACCGCCAAAACCGGCGGCAGCTATAACGTGTACCTGAACGGCCGCCGCATTGCGCCGCCTAAAATTACCGGTACCATTGCTTACCGCCCGGTCAGGGACCTGGAGGTGCGGTTGCAGTATTTAGGTGTGCAGGGCCGGGACAGGTTCGCAAAAAATGCGAAAGGCGTGTATAACGGCAATGAAGGCGCAGTAAAGGCGTACAACCTGTTTAACCTGGCGGCGAGCTACAAGCTGAATGCGAAGACGATGTTTACGCTGGGGGTGGAGAACCTGTTTAATGAGGATTATTTCCCGGCGCGCTCGCAGTGGTTTATGCAACCGGGGTTTTATGCGAAAGGCAGAGGGGCTTCGTTTAATGTGGGGATAGCGGTGAGTTATTAAGCAGGCAGCGTTATTCCGTGTATTGCCGCGGGATGGCGATTTGTAACCATTCAACAGGCAATAGCATTACCCATAAAAAAGACGGATGCAAATACTGCATCCGTCTTTTTTTTATGGCTGTTTGCAAATTTCTATTCCACGAAACCTACTGCAACGGTAGTATTATTAAACTCGTCGATCAGGATAAACGCGCCATTGGCGGGGTTTACGCTGTAAGGGTCTGCCAGTACCGGGGAAGCTGTTTTTAAGGTAATTTTCCCGATATCGTTGAGGCCCATGGTCGTTTTACCGGTTGTTTGCTGGTAGCTGGTTACATCGATCACGTAATTGATCTGCTGCACCTTTGCCTTCACGCGGTTCACGCCATGTTGCAGGAGGTAGGTTTTGCCGGCGGTGAGGGGTTGAGCGTCCATCCAGCAGATTTGCGCGCTGATTTCTTTCAGTTGCTTGGGTTGCTCATTGGTTTTTACGAGCATGTTACCGCGGCTGCTATCAATTTCATCTTCCAGGGTGATGACTACGCTTTCCCTTGCATGAGCGGTTTCCAGCTGTTTTTCGAATTGCTCAATCGTTTTAATACGGCTTTTCTGGCCGGAGGGCAGGGAAATAACCTCGTCGCCTACACTGAAATGGCCGCTGGCCACTTTACCGGCAAAACCGCGGAAATCGTGGTATTCCGTAGTGCGGGGGCGGATCACGCTCTGGATGGGGAAGCGGGCAGGGTGTACGCTGTCCGCATGGTCAAACTGCACACCTTCCAGGTAATCCAGCAGGGTAGGGCCTTTGTACCAGTCGATAGCGCCGTTTGCGCTGGCTACGTTTTCGCCATAGAGGGACGATACGGGTATAAAGGCAACGTCCTGCGCTTTGAAGGAGGCGTTCTGCAACAGCTGCTGGAACTCTTCCACGATCTGGTTAAAGCGCGCTTCGCTGTATTCCACGAGGTCCATTTTGTTCACGCATACCACCAGGTAAGGAATACGCAGGAGGCTGGCGATGAAGAAGTGGCGGTAGGTTTGTTCCACGATGCCTTTGCGGGCATCGATGAGTATCAGGGATACCTGGGCGTTGGAGGCGCCGGTAACCATGTTACGGGTATATTCTACGTGGCCGGGCGTATCGGCGATGATGTATTTACGGGTAGGCGTGGAGAAGTAGATGTGCGCGACATCGATGGTGATGCCTTGCTCACGTTCTGCAACCAGGCCGTCTGTCAGCAGGGAGAGGTCGGTGAAGTCCAGTCCCTTGCGTTTGCTGGCAGCATGCAATGCTTCCATTTTATCCTGCGGGATGGAATTGGTATCGTAAAGTAAACGGCCTATAAGTGTGCTTTTTCCATCGTCTACACTACCGGAGGTGGCTATACGTAATACTTCCATTGTTTATTTTTTAGGGCGGCGCCGGTGGCGCTGCTATTGTTAGGCTGCGCCGGGGGCGCAGGTAATTTTTTTAGGGAGATGGGAATGCTGCAGGGGCAGGATTAAAAGTAACCGGCCTGTTTGCGCTTTTCCATGGCAGCTTCGGAACGTTTATCGTCGATACGGGCGCCCCTTTCGGAGATTTTCGCTTCCATAATTTCGGCGATAATGTCTTCCAGCTTATCCGCATCGGAGATGACGGCGGCGGTGCAGGTCATATCGCCAACGGTACGGAAGCGTACTTTCTGGCGGTAAGGCACCTCGTCTGCGGTGGTGTTGAGGAATTCGGAATAAGGCCAGTATAAGCCGTCCCTTTCGATGATTTCCCTTTCGTGGGCGAAGTAGATGGAAGGTATTTCCAGCTTTTCGCGGCGGATGTAATTCCATACATCCAGCTCCGTCCAGTTGGAGATGGGGAACACTCTCACGTTTTCGCCTATATTAATTTTGCCGTTGAGGATATCAAACAGTTCAGGGCGCTGCATTTTAGCGTTCCATTGGCCGAATTCGTCACGAACGGAGAATATTCTTTCCTTGGCGCGGGCTTTTTCTTCATCGCGGCGGGCGCCTCCGATGCAGGCATCGAATTTACCTTCCTCGATGGCGTCGAGGAGGGTAACGGTTTGCAGCGCATTGCGGCTGGCGTATTTGCCGGTTTCTTCCTGCACTTTACCCTGGTCGATGCTGTCCTGCACATTGCGCACGATAATATCGAGGCCGAGGGAGTTTACCAGCCAGTCGCGGAACTGGATGGTTTCCGGGAAGTTATGCCCGGTATCCACATGCAGCAGCGGAAATGGGATTTTACCGGGGTAAAAGGCCTTTTGGGCCAGGCGTACGAGTGTGATAGAGTCCTTGCCACCTGAAAAAAGGAGTACAGGTTTCTCAAACTGGGCAGCCGTTTCGCGTAAAATATAGATGGCTTCATCTTCCAGTGCCTGCGGAAATTCCCAATTGATCTGATTCGTCATTGGACTATAATTAAGTGAATGCAATATTGTTTGTCAGTAGCGGAACTTAGCCATGGAGGCCGCATTCCTTGTGAGATGCTTCCCACCACCAGCGTCCGGCTCTCGGATGTTCGCCCGGTTCGATGGCGCGGGTGCATGGGGCGCAGCCGATGCTGATAAAGCCTTTGTCGTGCAGCTTGTTATAAGGTACGTTATGCTCCGTGAGGTACTGGAGTACTTCATCGTATCCCCAGTGGATCAGCGGGTTGTACTTATATAACCGTCTTTGCTCATCCCACTCTATCACTTTCATATCATGACGGTTTTCAGATTGCTCGGCGCGCAGGCCGGTAATCCAGACTTTCACCCCTTCGAGCGCCCTGTTGAGCGGCACTACCTTGCGGATGCCGCAACACTCTTTCCTGTTGGCCACTGATTCATAAAAGCTGTTTGGTCCCTTTTGTCTGATCAGCTGCTCTACGGCGGCCGTTTCCGGGAAATACACGTCAATCGGTTGCTTGTAACGTGCCATTGTCAGATCTATGAGGTCATAGGTTTCCTGGAACAGGCGCCCTGTATCCAGGGTAAATACCCGAACGGGCAGTTGGTTCTTCCAGATAATATCCGCTATTACCTGGTCTTCCTGGCCAAACGAGGTGCTGAAGGCTACCGCTCCCGGGTATTGTTCGGTGAGGTATTGGATGCCCTCCGCAACCGAGAGGTTGTCCAGTGCGGTGGTAATGTCTGTCATGTAATACTTCCTTATAGTGATATGCTTGTGCCAGCAATACACAAAAATACATAAATCCTATAAAAAAGATAGACTAAATGGGTGTAAGTGGAAAAAAAATGCCCCTGCGGTGGCAGGAGCATTTTAAATAGTTGAAAATGAATCTTTTAGTTTTTTGTAAGGATGTCCTTCAGGGTTTTATTCTCCAATATTTTCAATGCGGAGTCCCTCACTCTTCCCATCACCTCATTCAAACCACATACGGCTTCATCGCGGCAGTTTTCGCACCGCTCGTAGTAATTCAGGCTCACGCAGGGAAGCAGCGCAATCGGACCATCCAGCAGGCGGATGATCTTGGCCAATGCGATCTCTTTCGGGGGTTTCATCAGGTAATACCCGCCACCTTTACCCTTTTTACTACCCAGGATACCGGAGTTTTTCAGCTCCAGCAGGATATTTTCAAGGAATTTAATGGAGATATTTTTTTCCTGTGCAATCTCGGAGATCAGGATGGGCCCTTTATCTACATTCTCGGCCAGGTAAATTAAAGCGTGAAATGCGTATTGTGTTTTTTTCGATAACATATCGTCTGTTTTGCATCCCTCCCGGATGAACTTTTGTTGCAGCGAACATTATTAATGCAACAAATATAAGTTGTTCCTGCGTCTTTTAGATATTTTCCCTTAGAGGTTAAGGACGTCCTTCATGGTATAGACTCCTTTTTTGCCTTTGAGGAATTCGGCTGCCACCACGGCGCCTGCTGCAAAGCCTTCGCGGCTGTGGGCAGTGTGGGTGATACTGATATCGTCGATCGTGGAGGTATAGGTAACGGTATGGGTACCCGGCGCCGGGTCGATACGTTTGGAGATGATGCTGAGCTGATCGGCAGCGGCAGCGGGTTCGTTTACCCAGGCATGTTTGCGGGTAACGGCGCCCAGTACCTGCTCGGCCAGGGAAATGGCGGTGCCGCTGGGACTATCCTTCTTTTGCGTATGGTGGATTTCCTCCATTTGTACATCGTACTGGGGCTGGGTGGCCATCAGCTCCGCGAGGCGTTTGTTTACCTCGAAGAAGATGTTTACCCCGATGCTGAAGTTGGTGGTATGGAGGAAGCCTTTGCCTTCCTTCTCCGCGATGGCTTTTACTTCCGGCAGCTTTTCCAGCCAGCCGGTAGTGCCGGAAACAACGGGAACGCCGGCTGCAAAGCACTTCATGACGTTGTCGTACGCTGTTTCAGGGGTGGTGAACTCAATGGCAACATCTGCCTGGCCCAGGTGTTCCTTTTCCAGCAGGTGTTTGCTGTTGATATCAATGCGGAGAATGACTTCGTGTCCTTTGGCGGTGGCGATGGCGTCAATGGCTTTACCCATTTTACCATATCCGATTAACGCAATTTTCATGACCTGACTCGTGTTTTATGTTGTGGTTGGAAAGGCGTCAGCGACCTGCATAAAACAGGCCCCTTTTGGCTTTTTTACCTCCGATGGAGATATTCACGCCTATTCCCAATGTACGGTTGTTAATGATAGTAGGGGATACCCTCAATGTAAGATCGTTGGATACATCAAAGGAACGCAGATGCGCAAATACAGTAGCGTCAATGATATTGAGGCCATACGACAGCACAAAGAATAATACGGACAAGTCCACATACTGCCGGTACTGGTCCCTGATTACCTTAATGGCTTCCGCCGGGTAGGTACGGGGATAGATCGTTTCAAACTCATCGTGGATATCCGGATTGTTGAGCATGCGGATGCGGTAGGCGTCACGGTAACGCTTATACTCTTTCATGTTGAAGATGAAAAACCCGGTACAGGTTCCGATAGCGGCATATACCAAAGGGATTTTCCAGTATTCCTTGTTATAAGCCTGGCCCAGGCCCGGTAATATGGCGGAGTACAGGGCCGCCTTGCGGGGACTGTGGATATTCGGCTCATTGAACCTGGAATCCGCGGTTGCCGTTTGCGTGGCAACGGCTGTATCAGCCTGCATAACGAGCCCGCCGGTAGTATCCCCGGCATGTCTGATGACCGGCGCTACCGTATCTTGTTGCTGCTGGGGCCGGGAGGCAGCCATCGAAGGCAATGCCGCCATGACCAGTAGCAGTAAGCATAAATTTCTGATGAAAGAATAAATCTCTGCAGGCTTAGCCACCGTATAAGTCAATTTTTTCCAGAATTCCGTTCAGCTCTTCATCTGAATAAAATTCGATCATGATACTTCCTTTTCCGTTCTTATCTCTTTCCAGTTTAACTTTAGTGGAGAAGTGCGAAGCCAGGTTATCCTGGATTTTCAGGAATGCCGGCGCCAGTTTGGCTTTGGCTTTTGGCTGCTGGTTACCTTTCTCACCGGCCTGGTGCATGCGGCGGGCCAGCTCTTCCGTCTGCCTCACTGATAAACCGCCTTTCATGACCTCATTAAAGAGGAAAAGCTGGTTTTCAACCTTTTCAATACCGGTGATTACGCGGGCATGGCCCATGCTGAGCTGTCCGTTGCGGACTGCTACCTGGATATCCGGCGGCAGTTTGAGCAGGCGTATATAGTTGGTAACGGTACTTCTTTCTTTACCCATGCGGTCGGCCACCTGTTCCTGGGTGAGGTTGCACTCTTCCATCAGGCGTTTGTAACTGAGGCCTACCTCGATGGCGTTGAGGTTTTCGCGCTGCAGGTTTTCCAGCAGGGCGAGTTCCAGCAGCTCCTGGTCGTTGACCTGGCGCACGTACGCCGGTATGTCCTTCAGGCCTGCCAGCTTACTGGCTCTGAGCCTGCGTTCCCCGGCAATCAGCTGGTATTTTTTATTGCTGATTTTAGCTACAGTGATAGGCTGGATGATGTCATGCAGTTTGATAGACTGACTCAGTTCCTGTAAGGCTGCCTCATCAAAATCACGTCGCGGCTGTTTGGGGTTGGTCACTATCTGATCCACCGGGATGCGTTCAATACCGGTTGCAGCCGCAGCAGCCGGGATGGCGCTTTTATCGCCAAGCGCGCCTGCGGTTTGCTTCAGGTCTGTTTCGATGTTTTGGAGCAGTGAGCGGATGCCTTTACCCAGCGCCTCTTTCTTACTTGGATTGGTCATCGTTTATAGCTAAGATTTTATCTTTAGTTTTTATTTTGGTGAAATTATGTTTCTGCAGGATCTCTTTGGCCAGGTTGAGATAGTTGATCGCCCCTGTGCTGGCTGCATCGTACATAATAACGGACTTACCAAAGCTCGGGGCCTCGCCCAGCTTGGTATTACGGTGTATAATAGTGTTGAAAACGCTTTCTTCAAAGTGCTGCTTCACCTCATCCACTACCTGGTTGCTCAGGCGCAGGCGGCCATCGTACATCGTCATCAGTATCCCCTCAATTTCCAGTTCGGTGTTCAGCCGGCTTTGCACAATTTTGATGGTATTCAGCAGTTTTCCCAAACCTTCCAGCGCAAAGAATTCGCACTGCACGGGGATGATAACGGAGTTGGACGCTACCAGGGCATTTACGGTGATCAGGCCCAGGGAAGGGGAGCAGTCGAGTATAACGAAGTCGTAATCCGCCTGCACGCTGTCAATCACCTGCTTCATCACACGTTCCCGGTTGGGGTGGTTGATCAGCTCCAGTTCAGCGCCAACGAGATCAATATGGGAAGGGAGTACTTTCAGATTGGGGGTATCAGATTCCAGGATGACGTCTTTGGCCTGCACATCGTTCACCATACAGTCGTAAAGGCTCTGCTGCACATTGCGCAGGTCAAAGCCCAGCCCCGTGGTGCTGTTAGCCTGTGGGTCAGCATCTACCAGCAGCGTCTTGAACTCCAGTACTGCCAGGCTGCTTGCCAGGTTAATTGCACTTGTAGTTTTTCCTACGCCACCTTTCTGGTTAGCGATTGCGATTATTCTTGCCATTGTCTAATTTAAAAATTCAAGGTTATTTATAGGATAAGGATAAACCAAACTTGCTGCCTCTTCCTCAAACCTCAATGGTACTGCCGATGTCCGGCAGCAGCAATTCCAGACCTGCATCCGTAAATTGCGCTTTGGCCGAGACGTGGTTAATCTTAATATAACCAAAAGTATCGTAGTGTACCCCAATTATTTTTGAACATTCAATCATCTCGGAGGCCGCAATGGCATCTTCCACTCCCATGGTAAAATTGTCGCCAATCGGCAAAATGGCAAAATCCAGTTTAGCCGCCGCCGGTACCAGCTCCATGTCGTACGTCAGCGCCGTATCCCCGCTGTAATAGAAATTACCCTCATCGGTGATGAAGATAAAGCCCATGGGGTTACCGCCGTAACTGCCATCCGGCAGGCTGCTGCTATGCTGCGCTACCGTGCATTTCACCATACCAAAGTCAAATTTCCACTTGCCCCCGGTATTCATCGGGTGTAATAATTCCAGTCCCTGCTTGCCGGCCCAGCTCACAATCTCAAAATTGCTCACCACCGTGGCGCCGGTCTTTTTTGCCACTTCCACCAGGTCAGCCGTATGATCGTCATGACCGTGCGAAACAAATATGTAATCTGCCTTAATGGCTTCAATATCAATCTTCTTTGCGAGTTCGTTGTGGCGGATGAAGGGATCAAACATGATCTTTTTCCCTTTGATCTCCACAACAAAGCATGAATGTCCGTAATAGGTGAATTTCATAAATTAATTATTTGAATGAACTACAAGGCCCAGGGCCCGTAATTTGAATATCAATATTAATTTCACACAATTAAAAGTAACCCCAATCGGACAAAAATACAACGATTAGGTAAAAATCAGACGAGGCAGTATATTTATTTATTCACAACTTCCCTTCGTACACCCCTGTTTCCCAGATTGCTTCAAAAGTAATTGTTTCTTTTTCCACGGAAAAAAAATAAAACATACAATTATCCGGATTGTTATTCGTCTATATAACGAACTGAATGACTTTTAACTTTTTGTACCGGCCCTAAATCGGTACCTTGCCTAATTAATCATATTAATATAATATATAATAATGCGCCCTGGCTCTAATTCGTTTATTCTGGTCATATTCCTGCTGCTACTGGATATTTATGTCTTTCAGGCCGTTCGTGCCATTGTTTATATGTCCAGCCCCCGGGTGCGGACCATCACCTACAGTACCTACTGGATCATTTCCATTGCCTGCCTGGTAACGGTAGTGCTCCTCCCGTATATAAAATGGCATAACTGGCCTACCAGCGTGCGTTCCTACGTGCTGGCCATCATCATCGGGCTGGTGGTCGCCAAGCTCCTGGCAGCCGTGTTCCTCCTTATCGACGACGCCCGCAGGGGGATCACCTGGATCATCCGGAAATTTTCCACCCCGAAGGAAGTGACCATGGAAGCGGTCAACGGCCTTACCCGCTCCCAGTTCCTCAACAGGCTGGGCCTCATCGCCGGCGGCAGCCTCTTTGCCACCCTCGTCTACGGGTTTTCCAACAAGTATAATTATCATGTTCATAAGATCAAACTGAACTTCAAAAACCTGCCGGCCGCCTTCAAAGGCATGCGCATCGTGCAAATTTCAGATATCCACTCCGGCAGCTTTGCCAACCGCGAAGCGGTGATGAAAGGGGTGAAAATGATCAATGACCAAAAGCCGGACCTGGTCCTCTTTACCGGCGACCTTGTGAACGACCGCGCCGTGGAAATGGAACAGTGGATGGACGTCTTCCGCCAGGTGAAAGCGCCTATGGGCGTGTATTCCACCCTGGGCAACCACGATTATGGCGACTATTACCCATGGCCGGACAAGCAGCCCAACGGCTACAGCGCCATGCAGCACGAGAACCTGGAAACGCTGAAGAAAGTGCATGCGGACCTCGGCTGGCGCCTCATGATGAACGAAAATACCATCCTGCAGAAAGGAGAAGATAAGATCGCCCTCCTGGGAGTAGAGAACTGGAGCGCCATGAGCCGCTTCCCTAAGTACGGGGACCTGAAACGCGCCTACGAAGGCGTGGCGGATGTGCCGTTCAAAATCCTCATGTCCCACGACCCTACCCACTGGGATGCGCAGATCCGCCCGGAATTCCCGGATATCGCCCTCACCCTCGCCGGCCATACCCATGGCATGCAGTTCGGTATTGAAATTCCGGGCCTCAAATGGAGCCCCGCGCAGTATATCTATAAGGAATGGGCCGGGCTGTATAAGGAAGGAGAGCAGTTCCTGTATGTGAACAGGGGATTTGGCTTCCTGGGGTACCCGGGCAGAGTAGGGGTACTGCCGGAGATTACGGTGATCGAGCTGGCATAGCCGGCACGCACCAGGCTCATTCAGGCCCTCCTAAAGCCATTTTTCACCCGGTTATCGACAAATTTCCATGCCTGACCTATAGTTAAGGCCCCTTGGCCTTTTAGTTGACGCAACACTGCTAAGGAACAACTATATTGCACCAACGAAAATCTCGCAAATAGCAGTTCATGCGTGCCTACTTTATATTCCTGTTGCTGTTGTGCAGTCGCCCGGTTTTCGGGCAGTCCCTGGCCGACCTCGAACGCCAGCTGGATTCGCTGTTAAGTAAGAAAACGAAAAGTGAGCTGGTGGCAGGACTGGGTTATGGCAACAATCCCGCCTATGGCAGTAAAGTGCCGGATTACACCGCCCCGCTGGTGATGAAAACATTTGTAGCGCCTTCGCTGACCTATTACCATAAATCCGGTTTCTATGCGGGCTTCACAGGGTATTACCTGTTCAACGCTTTCCAGCAGCCCTGGTTTGAATGGGATGCTACCATAGGGTACGACTATACGAAAAATCCCAAGCTGCTGACCGGGATTTCCTATACGCATTACTTCTTTGCGGACAGCAGCGATGTGCCGCTTTCTCCCATCGACAACGAGTTATTTACCTATTTCTATTACCGGGGCTGGTGGCTGGAACCCGGCATCAGCCTGGATTTCGGCTGGGGCAGGACCACCGCCGAAGGTATGTACTATAAGGAAACCATGCGGGGCGCGGATTTCAACGTCATCGCCACCCTGCGGCATCCGTTTATATTCACAGATTTTTTTTCCTCCAAAGACGCCCTGCTGCTAACGCCATCCCTATCCCTCACCACCGGCACGGCCAATTATTACAGCAACCTTAAATCCTTCCAGTATTTTTCCAGGTCCCCCAAGCTGAAGCGATACCCGCCCAAAGTGCCGTTGGGCCAGGAGTACAGCCTGCGCCAGGTAACGGAGTTCCAGCCGAGGGCGCTGGATCTGACGGTCAGCGTATCTTACCTCTTCGGTAAAATCAGTTTGTCCCCGTCCTACACCGTTTTCAAAACTTTTAATATGGACGAAACCGGCCTCCTGAGCTACTTTACTGCCCGCCTGTCCTACATCTTCTGAAAAAATTAACATATAGCACGGAATTTGTATAAAAGCCAGCCACGGATTACACGTAGGGGTAAATGATTTCCTGTACGTCTATATTTTAACCATGACAAATAATTATTTTATGAAAAAGTTCCTACTTGCTGTTGTCCTGCTGACTGCAACAGCTGTTTCGTCTGTTAATGCTCAATCTTTGCTCCGCTGGGGTGTTAAAGGTGGCGCCAACCTTGGAAAACTCGATGGTAAAGGCTTTGATGATGGTTTTAACCTCGGTTACCATCTCGGAGGTTTCGTACAATTAAACCTGGTAAAAGGTTTCGGCGTGCAGGGTGAAGCTATTTTCTCCTCCACCAAAACTAAAACAACTGATAACTTCAGCGATATCTACGAAGGCGTAAGTACTGCCGACAACCGCAAAGAAGTGAAACTGAACTACCTGAGTATTCCGATCCTGGCTAATATCGACCTCGGTACGCCACGTCTGAAACTGCAGCTGGGCCCTCAGTTTGGCGCAATGGTGAGCGACAAAAAGGTATTCGGCGCAGCCAAAAACGCATTCAACGGCGGCGAAATCTCCGGTGTGGCCGGCCTGTGGCTGCAACTGCCGATCATCAACGTGTCCGCCCGCTACATCATTGGCTTTAACGATGTGCAGAACCTCAGCAGCGTGACCAATTCCGGCAACTGGAAAAACCAGGCCATCCAGCTGGGTGTGGGTGTGACCCTCTAAAGATATTTTATTAAAACACTGTTAAGGGCTTTTATTCCTGCGCGGGCAGGAATAAAAGCCCTTACTTTTGGCAGGGATTTCACTTGGCATTAATCTTGACAAGGTACCCATGCATAAAACTAAGGTCGTTTTAGAAAGATAATCTGACAGAATGTCCTCAGTGGCTTTAAATATTTCAGATGAATAGATTTTATTTAGGAAATTCAGAAGATGAAATGGAGTTCATGCCTATTATCCCCCTCAGTGAAGACGGAGAAGGAGAGCAGGACGAGAAGATCCCCGATGAACTGGCATTATTACCGTTAAGAAATACAGTACTCTTCCCGGGTGTGGTATTACCTATCACTGTGGGCAGGGATAAATCCATAAAGGCAGTTAACGACGCATACAAGACTGACAAAATGGTCGGTGTGGTAGCGCAAAAAGACAGTACGATCGAAGATCCGACCGTCGCCGATCTCAGCGAGGTGGGAACCGTAGCCCGTATCGTGAAGCTGATCAAAATGCCAGATGGCGGCACCACCATCATCATCCAGGGCCGCAAGCGCTTTAAGATTGACGAAGTGCTGACGGAAGATCCGTACTTCAAGGCTAAAATTGAGCTGTTACAGGATGAACTGGTAGACGATGATCCGGAGTTTGACGCTTACATCTCCTCTATCAAGGACCTCGCCACCCAAATCATTCAGCTTTCGCCCAACCTGCCTTCCGAAGCCAGCATTATCCTGAAAAACATCGAAAATGCTTCGTTTTTGGTGCATTTCGTGTCTTCCAACCTGAATTCGGAACTCAAGGATAAGCAGCTGCTGCTGGAAACCAATAACCTCCGGCACCGGGCGGAATTATTGATGAAGCTCCTGCAAACAGAGCTGCAACTGGCGGAACTGAAAAATAAGATTACCAATAAAACCAAGGCCGATCTCGATAAACAGCAGCGCGATTACTTCCTCCAGCAGCAAATGAAATCTATTAAAGAGGAGCTGGGGGGAGATACCAATGACCGCGAAATCCGGGAGATGAAGCGTAAGGCGGAAGACAAGAAGTGGCCGGCAGCCGCTGCAGAAGCCTTCACAAAAGGCATCGAGAAGCTGGAACGCATGCATCCGAGTACGCCGGATTACAGCGTGGTGTACAACCACCTGGACCTCCTGCTGGACCTGCCCTGGAATGAATATACTACCGATAGCTACGACCTGAAGAAGGCGAAGAAAATACTGGATAACGACCACTATGGCATGGACAAGATCAAGGAGCGCATCCTGGAATACCTGGCCGTGCTGAAGCTGAAAGGGGATATGAAATCGCCTATCCTCTGCTTTGTAGGCCCTCCGGGTATTGGTAAAACATCGCTCGGGCGTTCTATCGCCAATGCCGTAGGCCGCAAATATGTGCGTTTGAGCCTGGGGGGCATGCACGATGAAAGCGAGATCCGCGGACACCGCAAAACCTACATCGGCGCTATGCCCGGCCGCATTGTGCAGTCCATCCGTAAGATCAAATCTTCCAACCCGGTCATGATACTGGATGAGATAGATAAATTAGGAAATGATCACCGGGGAGATCCCAGCTCCGCGATGCTGGAAGTCCTCGATCCGGAGCAGAACAGCACTTTCTACGATAACTACCTGGAATTGGAGTACGACCTCAGTAAGGTCCTGTTCATCGCTACCGCCAACAATGTGGCGGCTATTCCGGCGCCGCTGCGCGACAGGCTGGAGATCATTGACCTGACCGGTTATTCCATCGAAGAGAAGATAGAGATTGCCAAGCGCCACCTGATCCCGAAACAAAAAGACGCCCATGGCCTCAAGGACGCTAAAATCCGTATAGCCAACAGCGTTATTGAATATATCATCGCCAACTACACCCGCGAAAGCGGCGTGCGTGAGCTGGACAGGCAGTTTGCCGCGCTGATGCGCAACCTCGCCAAAGAGGTGGCACTGGAAAATCCTTTGCCGGAGGCTGTTACCAACGAGTTTGTAGAAAAAGTCCTGGGCAAGCCCCGTTACTCCAACGAAATCTATAAGGTGGGCAACCCGCCGGGCGTGGCCGTAGGCCTTGCATGGACTTATGTTGGCGGGGATATCCTCTTCATTGAAAGCAGCTTGAGCGAAGGCAAGGGCGACCTGAAGCTGACGGGTAACCTGGGCAATGTAATGAAAGAATCCGCAGTAACGGCGCTGACTTATTTGCAGGCCAATGCTGCTACCTATAAGATTGATCCGAAGTTGTTTAAGGAAAAGAGCGTGCATGTACACGTACCGGAAGGCGCGGTGCCGAAGGATGGCCCGAGCGCAGGTATCACCATGCTGACGGCGCTGGCTTCCGCCTTTACCGGCCGCCGCGTGAAATCCTACCTGGCAATGACGGGCGAGATTACCCTCCGCGGGCAGGTACTGCCAGTGGGTGGTATCAAGGAAAAAATCCTGGCCGCCAAGCGCGCCGGGATACGCGAAATCATCCTGTGCTGGCAAAATGAGAAGGACATCAAGGACATTAATCCGGATTACATCAAGGGATTAAAGTTCCATTATGTACGGGAAATGAACCAAGTGCTGGATATTGCGTTATTAAAGAAGTAACACCGTGTATCATTACTGTCACTCCTGACGGTAACCTATAAATAAATTCATATCGGTTTGTTGTGACCCCGGTATGAATCATGTTGATTGTTTTAAGGGTTCGATAAAGCCATTTGCGGAAGCGAGTGGCTTTATCGCTTTAAATAACGGCGTCACCGGCAGCGGTGCGTTCACCAAACAAAAACGGGAATCCGGGCCTGCGCCCGATTCCCGTTTTCCGTTATATAAAACTGAGGAAAGTCCTTAATCCGCCAGTTGGCGTTTGTAGAGCTGGATGGTGTTTTCCAGGCCAAAATAAATAGCGTCCGCAACGAGCGCATGCCCGATGGATACTTCTTTCAGCTGCGGGATATGCAGTTTGAAGAAGCGGAGGTTATCCAGGTTGAGGTCATGGCCGGCATTGAGGTCAAGACCGATTTCCGTGGCCGCGCGGGCAGTGTTCTTGTAATCGTTGAACAGCTGCAGGTTTTGCGGCTGCGTACGGGCGTTGAAGTACTCTTCCGCATATGGGCCGGTATAGAGTTCAATACGGTCCGCACCGGCGGTTTTAGCGCCTTCTACCATGCCTACTTCCGGGTTCAGGAAGATGGAAACGCGGATGCCTTCTTTTTTGAATGCGCTGATCACATCTTTGAGGAAGGACTGGTAGGTAACAGTGTCCCACCCGGTATTGGAGGTGATGGCATCAGGCGGATCGGGCACCAGCGTTACCTGGTCTGGTTTTACTTTCAGTACCAGGTCCATAAAATCCGGTGAAGGGTAACCTTCTATATTGAATTCCGTAGTGATCAGCGGTTTCAGGTCCAGCACATCCTGGTAACGGATATGCCTTTGGTCGGGGCGTGGGTGAACAGTAATGCCATCGGCGCCGAATCGCTCACAGTCCCGGGCTACCTTTAAAATATCTGGAACGTTGCCACCGCGAGCATTGCGCAGTGTTGCAAACTTGTTGATGTTAACACTAAGCTTTGTCATGCCGCAAAATTATTGAATTTTTCTGGCAATGCGGGCACGGGAACGGGCTAAACGAAAATAAGCGGGGAAATAAAAACGGGCGCCTTTTTTACGAGGCGCCCGTTTACGATTACGTGTATAACGATTAGTATCTGTAGTAATCAGGTTTGAACGGACCTTCCACCGGAATGCCGAGGTATTCGGATTGGGTAGGAGTGAGTACATCCAGTTCCACACCGATTTTTTTCAGGTGCAGGCGGGCAACTTTTTCATCCAGGTGTTTAGGCAGTACGTACACTTTGTTTTCGTACTTGTCTGAGTTCAGCCAGAGTTCCAGCTGAGCCAGGGTTTGGTTGGTGAAAGAGTTGGACATTACGAAAGATGGGTGACCGGTAGCGCAACCCAGGTTTACCAGGCGGCCTTCTGCCAGCAGGATGATATCCTTACCATCGATGGTGTATTTATCCACCTGAGGTTTGATTTCAACTTTGGTATGGCCGTAGTTTTTATTTAACCATGCAACGTCGATTTCGATATCGAAGTGACCGATATTGGAAACGATGCATTTATCTTTCATCAGTTTGAAGTGTTCGCCGGTGATGATATCGCGGCAGCCGGTAGTAGTTACTACGATGTCGGCTTCTTTGATAGCATCGCTCATTTTTTTCACTTCGTAACCTTCCATTGCAGCCTGCAGGGCGCAGATAGGATCGATTTCAGTGACGATTACGCGTGCGCCGGCGCCACGGAGAGATTCAGCGGAACCTTTACCAACGTCGCCAAAGCCGGCAACCACCGCTACTTTACCGGCGATCATTACGTCGGTAGCGCGGCGGATCGCATCCACGCAGGATTCGCGGCAACCGTATTTGTTATCGAATTTGGACTTGGTAACGGAGTCGTTGATGTTGATCGCAGGCATTGGTAAAGTACCGTTTTTCATGCGCTCGTACAGGCGGTGAACACCGGTAGTAGTTTCTTCGGACAGGCCTTTGATGTGCTGGATCAGCTCAGGATAACGGTCCAGTACCATGTTGGTCAGGTCGCCGCCATCGTCCAGGATCATGTTCAGCGGGCGGTCAGGGCTGCCGAAGAACAGGGTCTGCTCGATGCACCAGTCAAATTCCTGCTCGTTCAGGCCTTTCCAGGCAAAAACAGGCACGCCGGCAGCAGCTACGGCAGCAGCTGCGTGGTCTTGTGTGGAAAAGATATTGCAGGAGCTCCAGCGTACTTCAGCGCCCAGGTGTACCAGGGTTTCGATCAGTACGGCAGTCTGGATGGTCATGTGCAGGCAACCGGCAATGCGCGCGCCTTTCAGCGGCTGGCTGTTACCGTATTCCTCGCGGAGCGACATCAGACCCGGCATTTCAGCTTCTGCCAGCTCAATTTCCTTGCGGCCCCAATCAGCGAGGGACATATCTTTTACCTTATATTTCAGGTTAAAGTCAATGTTAGATTTTGAAACAGTAGACATTCTTACTTTTTTTTGCAAATCTATGGTTATTTTTTCTTTCTACATAGCTTTCTATACCTCATTCTTTCTGTCTAAACGTTAAAATATCCGAAAAATACCCCCAAAGGTGGATTTATAGTCTTCAAGATATTTTTATTTGAATAAATATATTTTATGTTTTAAATTTGTAATTTAAAATATATGATTTAATATAGTATTGTTGTGATTTAGAATACAGCGAGAAGTAAGATAAAATAATTTATATAAATCATCCCACTGCTGAAGTATTGCAGGTACTTTGTTTGCTCCACGTTGAAATGCAACGGAACTATTTTACACCGATGGCCGGTTTTTCAGCACCTCTGAGGTGTATGCCATTGGAGAGCCATTTTACGGAATCGCGCATATAGGGTTTACAAAGGACTGTTTTTCATTACTGACTTAAAATCTATATGTATAAATAGAAATTTTACACGCTTATATGTTAGTCCTGTCCTATCCTACGAAAGTATCTAAGACAGCTATGCTCCAACGTTTAGCCTTTGCCATGAGGAAAGTGTTGCTGATAGCCATCTTCCTGCTGCCTGCTTTCGCCGCAGTTGCGCAGGTAGTCATCAACCCTTCCGGAGGCAATACCGCCACGGATGGATTGAGGATCTCCATCACCCCGGATGGTAAAATAAACGTTTACCGGAACGGCAGAGCTGAAACTGGTACGAACCCGGACACCGGGGATAAAGGGATCTGGACTTTCTGGAAAGGACTTTTTTGGAGCGATGGCTTTCCCGGCTCCAAGAACTTTCTACCCAATAATATTACCGTAACGGATGTTATGGGAGATGGTACAGCCACCAACCCATATAAAGTGGCGATATTTTCCAAAATAGACTATTTCTCCGGCCAGCCACGTACTGCTTATATACGCACCGTTATCAGCTATGAGGTTCCTAAAAAATATTTTACCTATAATGTGACCATCTACGGAACGGACTTCACGCGGGTAAACCCTTTCCTCTATATCACGGAATACGCTGCCCTCCAGGATAACATCGCTGCGCCCGAAGTGCAGAATAACCTGAACTCCAGGGGCTTTTACCAGACAGGACAAACTTATACCAATACGCTCGGCGCCTCCGCCACTATCAATACTTTACCGGGGATCGTCCGCTTTACGGACGATTTTGTGAATTATCCCCAGTCCAACAACGGGGATTATGCGCATGTGTACCGCCTGAAAGACAATGAGAGCTTTAACTCCGTGAGCCTTGGCCTGCTGGCCACCACTACCAGCGTGGACCCCAGCACCGGCTTCCTGAATAACGACGTCAATAACGGCACCGGCGTACTCAGGGGCATGGCAGTAGGCATCCGCCTGCCGGAAACCGGGCCTTCCACCAACCGCTTTGCCTCCGGAACCGTACTGCGTATAGGCTACGACGATACCCGCGACATGCTGGCCACCTCCACCGTCCGGGAACCGATGACGGACGTGAGTGGCCTGAACAGTAAACCGGTAACGGTGGAATTCTCCGCCGCCAACCAGTCCCAGGCCGAAGGCAATACCACCGCTCCCGCTACCAGCCTTACCATCAAGGTGAGCGGAGGAATACTCACCGCCCCCGCTTACGTGAAGTTTGCACCCGCGCCGGCAGACCCGGGCGAGCAACACCCTGCCGTGGAAGGCGTGGATTATACCTATGACCATGCCGGCTTCTGGATTCCGGCCCGCGATTATTCCACCCCCCAAACCATTACGGTGGATATGGTTAAAATCATTGGAAATACGCAGCTGCAATACGCCCGCAACCTGAACTTCCAGTTATTGCCCGCAGTGGACCCGCTCGTAGTACTCGGCACGCGGACCACCACCAAATACACGATCCTCGATGATGAACCGAGCGACATCACCGCCTCCGTAACCTCCCCATCTGTCGTGGAAGGTAATAATGCTACCATTCATGTGAAGTTGCCGGATAACGTGTTAGCAACCGAAAAGATTACCGTAACGGCTACCATTAATAACGCCGGGGTTACTAACCCCGCCACGGAAGGAACCGACTTCCCCACCATTGTATCCGCGGATATCAATCCCGGCTCAAATGGTACGGACCTGATTTTGGAAGCACTGCCGGACCAGGTGATAGAACCGGATGAACTGGTGAAAATCAATATCTCCGCCGTGGTGATGGGCAATACCAAAACTACCAGCCAGGATGTCACCATTAAAGATGGCACCAAACTGAACCCGGCCAATACCGTCATTACTTTTTCCACCATACCCAACAGCGACCTGTACGAGGGTTATGAAGGCACCCTGGCCTTTTCCCTGCCGGCAGGCGTAACCACTACCATACCGATCACCGTATCCCTGTCTGCTATAACGGGAACGGCTAAACCGGGTGACTATACCATCGGCACGCCGATGGTGATCAACAATAGTAACGCCGGTTCCACCACCTTAAAACTGACGGACGATAACCTGGTGGAAAAAACGGAAACCCTCATCCTTAACGGCGGCGCCACCGATGCGGACGGCTTCGCGGGGTACACCGTTACAGGGCACACCATTACCATCCTGGACGGGGATTATCCATTAACGGCGCCTGTAACAGTAACGCTTGATAAAACGGCGATTAAAGAAGGGGATACTAACGGCGCCGCCTACACGGTAACGCTCCCGGGCGGACTGATTGCCGGTTTCGACATGCCGTTTACGCTCAGTCCTGCCGCCGGTACTACCGCCGGCACGGACCGTTATACGATGCCAGCCACCGTTACCATTAAGGAAAATACCGCTTCCAGCGATGCTGCCACCGGCAGGATCACCGCTGCCGCCAATACCATCCTCAACGACGATGCGCTGTTAAATATCGACCTCGCCAGCGGGGATGCCAACATCCCTGTACCTGCCGCCAAACAGCTGCAAATACAGGACGATACCCGTACTACTACCCCGGGTAGCGACGTGATCACCATCACGCCGGTTAAAGCCACGCTGGATGAAGGCGAGGCTACCGCCTTCACCATTACGCTGCCTGCGAATGTGAAAAGCGCGCAACCGGTTACCATTACGCTGACGGCCGACGCTTCGTCCACCGCCAACGCCAGCGGCGATTATACGCTGCAAACGGCCACGCTCATCTTACCGCAGGGCGCTACTTCCGTGACCACCACCGACCCGGTAGTAACCGCCGCGCTGGACCAGGTACTGGAAAACACAGAAACGCTCGTACTCACCGCCACCGCGGATAATAACATGAAGATAGCCGGCCCGGTAACCATACAGATCAACGATCTTACCAGCCAGGATGCGAATAACCGCCGGTTGCATTTTGAAATTCCGGACGCGGCGGACCTGAAAGAAGGCACTAACAGCAAGGTGAAACTGAGCCTCCCTGCCGGCATTACCACGGAAATACCACTGTACTTTACGATGCTGCCTAATACCGGTTCCGCAAGTACGGCCGATTATACGCTGACCTTCCCTGCGGATCACTTCACCGGCAATAACATTGAGGGCGACCTGGCCATACCGCAGGATGGCCTCATGGAAGGCCCTGAATCCGTAGTGCTGAATGCCACCGTAACGGATCATACCGCCACCGTCTACACCGTTACCAGCAGCACGTTTGATATCATTGACCATGATTATCCGCCGGTAAACCCTGTCATCTATCACCTGAGCAAAACGAACATCGCGGAAGGGGATACAGACGGCGCTGAATTTTGGGTAGAACTGCCCGACAATATTGCGGCGGGTAATACCTTAACCTTTACCATATCAGCAGGTGCGGCTACCACGGCAGCTTCCGGCAGATACTCTTTGCCCACGGCCGTTACCATAACGCAGGGCGAAAAATTGTCTTCCAAAATAAAAATAACAGCGGGTACCAACCTGGTACTGAACGACCCTGCTGTACTGTATATCAAAGCAACCTGCAGTGATCCTGTGATCAGCTCCCCGGCTGACGCCATGCTGGACATCACGGATAACACCCGTGCGACGGCTCCGGGCAGCGATGTGATCACCATCACGCCGGTGGCCTCCACGCTGAAAGAAGGCGAATCCACCCTGTTTACCATTGCATTGCCAAAGGATGTAACTTCCGAAACGCCCATTACCGTAAACCTGGGCGCCACCGCAGGTACCGCTACCAGCGACGATTACAGCTTCAGCGGTACTGCCCTCACCCTGCCCAAAGCCGCCAACAGCGCCACGCCGGCGGATGTGCAACTGACGGCCAATACGGACCAGGTGCTGGAACTGGATGAACAAATGCAGGTTACTGCGCAAAGCATTGCAGGATATACTTTAAATAATACCAGCTGGAATATCGCCATCACGGATGAAACCCGCAAGGTGGCCGCCAACCGGGTGATCAGTTTCAGCACGCCGGCTGCATCCCTGCTCAGGGAAAGCTTTACCGGCAAAGTGCAGATCAGCTTACCGGCAGGCATTAGCACACAGGTACCAATTACGGTCAACTTCAAACCCAATACGGGCGAAGCCACTGCGGCGGATTATACGCTGACTTTCCCTGCCGGTAGCTTCACCGGCAACAGCGCCGAGGCGGACCTCGACCTGAAAACAGATGGCCTGATGGAAGGTGATGAAACGGTGGTGATTGACGCTACCGCCACAGACGGTACCAGCGATGTATTCACCGTAAACCCGCATACGTTTACCATTATTGACCAGGATTATCCGCCGGCAAACCCGGTGATCCTGCACCTGGATAAAACCGCTGTCAAAGAAGGCGAAACGCCGGGCGCAGCGTTCTGGATCGAACTGCCGGACGGCGCTACCGCAGGGCGTACCTTTACCTTTAACCTGTCGGCCGCGGCGGGCACCACTGCCGCCAGCGCGAGGTTTAACCTGCCGGCACAGGCGACGATTGCATCCGGCAAACAGACCTCTGACCCGGTGTACATTACCGCCACTACGAACAATATCCTGGACGATGACGACGTCCTTTATATCGGCGCTGCCTGCACGGACCCGAACATCATTGCAGGTACGCCTGTCAAACTGGACATCGGGGACAATACCAGGGTCACTACGCCTAACAGCGACGTGATCACTATTACGCCGGTAATTGCGCCGCTGACGGAAAACAGTGCGACCAAATTCCAGATCAGCCTGCCGGCGAATATCAAGTCCGCCAAAGATATCGCTATAACGCTGGGCGTACAGTCCACACAGGCCTCCGCCGGGGATTACAGCCTGCTGCAATCCACCATTACGCTGCCGGCTACGGTTAACAGCACCACTACGGATAATGATGTGCTGCAGGCCGCTGCGGACAATATCATTGAAAGCGATGAGCAGCTGACCATCACCGGGAACGCCGGCGCGGGGTATAACGTTACCGGTTATACGCTGACGATCAACGACGCTACCCGCAGGGATATCAATAATCGCGTGATTACGGTAAGCACGCCGCCATCCGTACAGCTGCCGGAGAATTTCGTACAGCCGTACACGTTTAGCCTGCCAACCGGCATCACGACAGAAATTCCGATCACGCTGCATTTTACCGCCAGCGGCACGGCTACGATCGGCGCAGCGGGGGATTATACTTTTGACCCGGTGGCTATCATCAGCAGCGGGGACCAGGTAACCGTACCGCTCACCGTCCTGGCAGACGATCTCGTGGAAGGCCCTGAAACCATTATCATTACTGCCTCCGGGCTGGATAATACCGGTAGCGCCTATACCGTAAATGATATTCATGCAGAGATAAAAGATGCGCAATACCCGGTTACGCTTGCATTAACGGCCACGCCTGACCACATTCTTGAAGGCTTTACGACTGACGTATCCGTTAAACTGCCCAATAACTGGCGTGCCGCGGAGGATATGACCATCACCATTAACAAAGGCGCGGCTTCCACCCTGGAAGATGCGGGCCATAGTCCGCTGCCGCTTACACTGGTGATTCCTAAGAACGGCAACAGCGCTACCGCCGCAAGCGTGCTGGCGAAAAGCAATGACATGCTCGGCGATGGCGGTACCATTGTGGTGGAAGGCAGCCATACCGATAATAATATTACCATTACCCCGGTGACTATCACCGTACAGGATAGTACGATCAAGCGCCCGGGCTCCAATATCCTCAACATTACCAGCAATAAGGCATCGCTGAATGAAGGCGAACATGCGGACCTCACCGTGGCGCTGGGTAGCAGCCTGATGTCCAAATCCGACATAGTGGTGACCCTCGGCCGCAAGGCTACTTCCACTGCCGGCGCCGGCGAGCTGCAGTTTGCCACAGCTACGGCCCTGCTGAAAGCGGGCACGCACAGCGTTACCGTGCCGGATTTCTTCACCGCCGTGGCGGACCAGGTGCTGGAAAGCGACGAGCTGTTTGTAGTAACCGGCGAATCAGGCGAATACAGCATTGCGGACCTGCCGTTTACCATTCATGATATGACCCGGCAGACGGCCTCCAACCTGGTATTCAGCATCACGCCGTCGAAAACAGGCCAGCTGGCAGAAGGGGACGATGTGCAGTTACAGGTAAGCCTGCCTGCCGGCATCACGACGGAAGTGCCTATCAGTGTAACCATGAACGTTAGCGGGGACGTTAACGCAAACGACTATACGCTGCCGGCGGCATTTACTTTCAATAAGGATACAACCCTCCTTTTACATATTACTGCGGACGACCTGGTGGAAGGCACAGAAGCGCTGAACATCGGTACCTCCGCTACGGACGGCATCAGCGCCTATACGAATACACCTGCTGCATTTACGATTAAGGATGCGCAGTACCCGGCCCGCATCATCCTGGAGGCGATACCTGCCCGGATAGATGAAGGCGGCGCAGGCACAGCCCTCCGTGCGAAGTTTGAAAATAACTGGAAAGCCGGGAAAGATTACGTGGTGTCCCTGCTGAAAGATGCGGCCAGCACCGCGGCAGATACGGACCATTCCACACTCCCGGCCAGCATTACCATTCCGAAGGACCAGAATGCAGGCGATGCGCAGACCACGCTGAACGGCCTGCCGGACCTCATCCTGGAAGATGATGAAGAGGTACTGATCAACGGCGTTTGCAGCGATGCCAACCTGCCGGTGGACGCCACCCGGGTGACCATCCTCGACAGGACGCACGACGACCCTGCCACGGGAAGGATTTACCTCTCCCGCGTAACGCCGGGGCCTAACGTAGTGGAAGGCAACAGTTATACGGTGAATGTATCCCTGGCGCCGAACGTGACGTCCAGCAAGGCCATCACCGTAGCGCTGAGCGTTTCCGGCAACTCTACCGCCGCCGTGTCCGACGTGAATGGCCTGCCAACGACCATTACCATCCCTGCCGGCCAGCCGAACTACGCCTTTGCCTTTACCGCGCTGACGGATAACATCATAGAAAGGCCGGAGCTGTACCGCATTGTGGCTACCCCGGTTAACTACGCCGGTATGCAGGGCGATTCCATTGACGTGACCATCGTGGATGCTACCAGTGCGGACCCTCAGAACCTGAGAGTGAAGCTGGCGCTGGATTCCACTTCATTGATGGAAGGTAACAGCAGTAAGGTTACGGTAGGTTTTGTTACACAAAATATTATAGCGGGAGAAGATTTAGTGATAGCGGTGACACCCGACCCGTCCTCGACCGCTGACGCGGCGGATTATGCCGGTTTGCCCCCTCAGCTGATAATCAAAGCCGGCGAACCTTACGCCACCTATACGCTCACCGCAATTGCGGATAAAGTGATTGAAGGCAGTGAAAAACTCTTGCTGAAAGGCAGCATTCCATCCAGCTACTTCAGCTACCAGCTGGAACAGCCGCAACTGCTGACGATTCAGGAGTCGGTACCAACTACCGTGCAGCTGCTTAAAAAGAACGATGCCTCCGAACCGGCTACCACCGGCGCTTACACGGTGAAGCTGCCGCTGGATTATACCGCCGCGGCGGATGTGAATGTAAGCCTCTTTGCAGGCGCAGTGCCGGGGGCTACCAACATTGGCAGTGTAGCCACTACCGTTACCATCCCGGTGGGCGCCAACAGTGCGGACGTGCTGGTGAATGTGATAGACAACAACGTGATCGAAGGGGATGAAACCCTGCCTGCCGCGCTGAAAGCGGCCACGATGGACAGGGGTAACGGCATCTTCCAGTTTACCGTCAATACCCTGGATACGGTGAAAATGCTTATTCATGACGATGAAAGCGCCGCCACCGGCGCCAAGGCGGCCGCCAGAACCATGCTGGTGCAAAAAGTGAAAGATGCCGCCGAGCCGGCCGTGCAGGGCGCATTTAAAATAGGCTTTACGGACGCGCAACTGGCCGCCGTGAAGGATGTACAGGTGAATTATACCGTGGGCGGTACTGCCGTAGCGGATAGCCGCTACAAAAAACTGAGCGGCACGGTAACCATCCCTGCCGGCAGCAGCAGCGCCACCATCGTTGTAGATCCGATTGACAATAACATCGTGGAGGGAGATGGTACCGTTTCCCTGCAGATAAAAGATATCACCAGCAGCATGGTCGGCGTAACCTGGCCGGTGGCCAGCCAAACGGCGCCGGAAGTGATTATTGCGGACAATGATACGCTGGTGGTCAACCTCAGCACAGCTGTAGCCACGGCCGCTGAAGGCAGCCCGGTACAGTTTACTTTGAAGTCGCCAAGTCGCGCTGCTATAGCCGTACCCGTTAGAATACAGGTAGCCCAGGACGCCGTAAGAACGTTCACTGCCAGCGAAGGACAGATCAGTGGCAACATTCTCACCGTGAACCTGCCGGCTATGACATCCGAGCATACGTTTACCATCACCGCTTCCGATGACGCGGTGAACGATGACGACGGATTCCTGCACACGACGCTGCTGCCATATGCCGGCGCTAACAGCACGCCGCTGTATGTTACCGGCAGCGCTACCAATGCCAATGTGATCATCACGGATAACGATCCGTTGATGCTCTCCTTTGCGGATACCAAATTCTCCGTCAAAGAAGGGGACAGGGGAGAAAACAACCGCCTCCGGTTTGTAGTGGCGTTGAGTAATAAGAGCAGTCGCGCCGTAACGGTGAAATTCGACACCGAGCCGTCAACAGAAGGCGTGAGCTATCCGTATTTCGACTTCAAAGCCACTCCGGGCGAGGATTACAACATGGCGGTAAACGAGCTGGTGATTCCTCCGTTTAGCAGCGAAGCCGAGTTCTTTGTAGATGTGATCGGCGATACCACTTTTGAGCAGAACGAAACCTTTGTGCTGAAGATGCTGAGCGTGAGCGCCAATGCGGCCACCAACCTGCCAACCATCGGCGAGCCGGGTAAAGCTACCGGCATCATCCTGAACGATGACCCGATGTGCGGCGAGTGCGATACCGATGGAGATGGGCTGACGAATGCCCAGGAGGATATCAACAAGAACGGCGATCCGTTTGATGATGACACCGATGGCGATGGCATTCCAAACTTCCTCGACCTCGACTCCGACGGCGATGGCGTACCGGATTCCGTAGAGCGATGGACTACCGATGGGCGGCAGTTAAGCGATAACGAGGGTAAGATCAGGGTGCATCCTGCCATCTCCCCTAATAATGACGGCCGCGGTAATGACTTTATGTATATCGAGAACATCGAGAAATACCCGAATAACCAGGTGGTGATCTTCAACCGCTGGGGTGGTACGGTGTTCAAAACAAATAACTATAACAACAAGTCCAACAACTTTAAAGGGAAATCCAATACCGGCGGAGCGTCCGGCAGCGATGTGCCCGATGGATCCTACTTCTATAATATCCAGATCTGGGTAGATGGCAAGGTGGAAAGCA
The DNA here is from genome assembly GCA_001870995.2 of Chitinophaga sp. CB10. Lineage (GTDB taxonomy): Bacteria > Bacteroidota > Bacteroidia > Chitinophagales > Chitinophagaceae > Chitinophaga. Next base: position 37,358 of record MLAV02000015.1, on the reverse strand, counting down.
AAACGGGCTTCATTGTAATAAAACGCTAACATTCAAAAGTTGAACCTATGCGTAACTTTTTGATTAGAACAGGCTGTTTCCTTTCGGTGATGCTGGGCGCCGCCTCCGTGGTACAGGCGCAGCAGGAGCCGATCTATTCACAGTACATGTTTAACGGTATGGTGATCAATCCTGCCTACCCGTCTATGGATGAGTCCTCGAGCTTTACGGCCGTGGGGCGCAACCAGTGGGTAGGCGTGGCCGGCGCCCCGAGGACGTTATCCGCTTCGTTCTATACCCCGGTAAAAGCCACCAATACCAGCTTGGGCGTGTCCCTGATCAATGAAAAGATCACGGTCAATTCGCAAACCCAACTGAATTTCAACATATCTCAACGTGTAAAGCTGAACGAAAAAGTGTATATAGCACTCGGTTTGAAAGGAGGGATGGCCCAGTACAGGGAAGATAACAGCTCCCTGTCCACCACCGACCCGGTATTTGCCCAGAATCAGAGCTACTGGAAGTCGGATGTTGGATTTGGATTAATGTTATTTACGGATAAATTTTTTGTTGGCTTATCTTCGCCTACCTTTCAGAGCTTTGACCTGGGAGGGAAGCTCTATAAGGTGACGGCCAAATCTCACTATTATCTGCAGACAGGCTACCTGTTTACCCTGACCGATGATGTGAAATTCAAGCCCAACCTCCTGCTCCGTGCCGTTACCGGCGCAGGCGTGGAGTACGACATCAATGCCAACGTATTGCTTAAGAACCTCGTCTGGCTGGGTGCTTCCTGGCGTTCGGAAAAAACGATCACCGGGCTGGTACAAATCCAGGCGACCAAAAATTTACAGATAGGCTATTCCTATGATACACCCTTGCAATCCAATCTTAAAGGTGCGCAAACCGTATCGCACGAGCTAATGATCAACTACCGCTTTGCCTGGAACAAATGGAAAGTGGTGGCGCCTCGTTATTTCTAATTGTATAATTGATGAACTATGCCAATGAAGCCCTTTACATCCCTTATACTCCTGCATGGCGTTGCCTTGCTCATGGCGTCTTGCGCAGCCGTGAACCATAGCGGCGGCGGCTCTTTTGGCGATATGGCCAAAGTGAACCGTGCCGAAAGATTGCTGAAGCGCCAGGATTACGAACATGCCATCTCCCTGTGTAATACCGTCATTAATAAAGGCAGCAGCGAAGCGGTGATGCGTAAAGCCAAACTGCAGCTGGCGCGTACCTATTACGAAACCCGGCAGTTTGAAAAGACCATCGCGTTGTATGACGAGTTGCTGTATAAGCCGGGGGAAGATATTGAAGTGTCTGACGTTACCACCTATACGGACCTCCTGAAAAGAACGGGCCGCATTGCCAGGGCAAAGGAAGCGGCGGCATTATACGCCAAAGTATATACGAACAATACCCGGTTTACCAATATCCAGCGTTCGCTGGAAAATTATTACAGCTTCTTTAACCGTAACCAGTCGGACAAGATGCAGGTGGACAGCCTGAAGACCAACCTGCCCGGCTACCAGTACGGGCTGGCCTTGTATAAGGATAACCTGGTGTTCCTCTCCAATGACGTAAAGAAAAAGGATGCACAATCCCTGTACACCAACTCCAGGCTGTACATGATTTCCGAGTCCGGCGTATCCCCGTTCAGCAGCAGTCTGAAAGGGATATTACAGATAGGGCCGGCTTCCTTCTTTGATGGGGGAAACAAAGTGATCTACACGTCCAACCGGTTTACCGATGTGCGGAACGAGAAGAATTCATTCATCAATTATAACAACGGCACGCAGCTGCTGGCAGCGAGCTTCCAGGCGGAGCACAATGCGTGGAGCCGGCCGGTACCTGTGGAAATCGGAAAAGTGAGCAGTTCCGCTTCAATTTTACATCCATCAGTTGCTCCTGACGGTAAACGTTTGTACTTTGCATCCGATATGCCGGGAGGCCTTGGCGGTACCGACATCTACTATGCCGACTGGGATGCCAACGAAAAGCGCTGGAAAGCTCCGGTGAATATGGGGCCGAAAGTCAATACCAACGGGAATGAGCTGTATCCTTTCATCAGCGGGGAAAAGTTGTTCTTCTCCTCCAACGGACTGGAAGGATTTGGCGGCCTGGATATATTCGTGATAAATATCAATGAGCCGGATAAGGAACCCGAACATTTACCCTTCCCGGTAAACACGCAATTCGACGACCTGAACCCGGTGCTGGACGATAAAAAATGGTTGCTGTACTTTACCTCTGACCGTTCAGGGGTGCACGACAACGACCATATTTACGTCATGAGCCTGAAGAAAGATCCTTTGAAAGACGTAGGTATATCCAACCCGGATGCGCCTAAAGATGAAAACTTGTCCCTTACCGTCATGAAAACGGACGATCGCCGTCTGCAAACCATTACCGGCGATGCACGTTACGACAATCTCATCATCAAAGACACCGTTCAGCCCGTAACGCCTGCGCCGCAAGCGCCTGCAGCGCCGCCGGTAACCGATGCGCGTACTACCATCGATTACGGTAATTCTGCGGCCAACAGCGCGGGGCCGGAAATGATTTCCTGGCATTACGAAACCGGCAGCCCACAGGCCGCCGCCGCCGCTGCCAAAACAATGGCAGCCGCTCCCGCTGCACAAACAGTCGTGGAAAGGCCGGTGAACAGCAATCCGGAAATGGTGGCCTGGCAGGGTAATAACGCCAACGCCAACACGAAAAGCAAGGCTGATAACGGTAACGGTACTACGAACAAGAAGGAAAATTCGGGATTACAGCAGGCCGGCGGCGCTTCCGCCACCAGGCTGGACAGCATCATGCGTGCTGCCAACCTGCTGCTCACCGTTCCGGGGATCATTTATTTTGACCTGAACTCCTATATACCGCTGGACCAGGAGTGGAAAAAACTGGATTCCATTTTTTGCACCTGGAAGCAGCATCCGCAGCGCCTGATCCTGATCAACGGCCATGCAGATGTGACCGGAGAAGAGCAATATAACCTGGCCCTTTCAAAAAACAGGGCGGTGTATATACAGGAATGCCTGAAAAGCAGGGGAGTGAGTGCGGATAAGATAAGGATCAACTACTTCGGTTCCGCAAAGCCGGTATGGGTGGCAGGCCAGCGGGGCCAGGAGGAAGACAGGGAAACTTTCATCCGCCTGCAGGGAGTGAACCGCCGCTGCGAAGTGAAAATATTGTAGAATAAAATTTAGCGTATATCAAAATTACAGAAATGAACAAGATTGCTTCCTTAATGCTTTTCCTGGCGGTAGGCTCACAAGCCATTGCCCAGGAGATGCCAGTAGTGTTCAACAAGAGTTTCAGCGCAGTGAAAAACCAGTACAAGAAGCTGGCTATTGCTGACAATAACTCCATTGTTGCTATCGGAGGAGGGTCTGATAACGGTTGCATAACCAAGTTATCTCCTACCGGAAACCTTATTTATAATGCCAAACTGAATAAAGGCGGTCTGGTAGCATACCAGGATATGCTGTTGCTGCCTAAGAACGAACTGGTGGCAGTGGGCGGCGGTACCATCGCATATGGCAACGCGCGCATTACCAAACTGAGTGCTACCGGCGAAGTTATTTTCGATAAAAGCATCGGAAATGGCCAGGGCGGTTATTTTACAAAAGTTATCACCGACCGTCACGGCAACTACATCACTGTAGGGGTAGACGGTAGCAAACCTGCCCAGGCGCGCATCACCAAGATGGGACCTGACGGCAAGATCGTGTTCGACAAAGGTTTTGGCGCGCACAACGTATTCAACAACGTGCTGATCGATGAAGATGAGAACATCATCGCAGTAGGCGGCGATGTGGGCGATGGCCAGGGGAAAGCATTCCTCGTGAAAGTGGACGGTAAAGGCGAAAAACAATATGAACTAAACTTCGGTAAGCCCGGCGCCGTGTTTGAAGAAATGCTGCTGCTGGACGATGGCTCCGTACTCGCTATGGGTGGCGGCGCTTATGGTACCGGGAATGCCAGCCGTATTGCTAAAGTAAACGCAGAAGGCCAGGTAGTTTTCGATAAAGAATACAGTACGGTAGACGGGAAGTTCAACGCGATGCGGGTGAACGACCTGGGCCAGATCTTCGCGTGTGCGGAAGAGCGGGAAAGAGGCCGTATCGTTAAGCTGCGCCCCGACGGTACAGAGCTGTTCAATAAAGAAGTGGACGCTGCCCTGTATGCCCTGGAAGTAGGCAAAAACGGTAAAGTGGTGGCAGCCGGTGGCAACACCAGCACCAACACCGGTAAGATCGTGAAGCTGCTGCCGGACGGAATGGAAGTGGTGAATAAGAACGCCGGCACTGTTTACCAGCATTTACTGCTGACGGAAGACGATGAAATTTGCGTGGTGGCCAGAGATGGTTACCGCCTGACTAAATTCACGCCGGATGGCGAACAGATGTTCGACAAACAGCTGGGTAAATACGATGCCAAAACCTCGCTCGCTGCGCTGCTCATGAGCCCAAGCGGCGAAATCATTGCTGCCGGCGGTGGCGATGAAGACGGGAACCGTATCATCAAAATCAGCCATGGCGTGTCTATCAACGACATTGCTGTATCCGAGCCGCTGAACGGTTTGTCCAACGCTTCGCTGACGATTACGCTGTCTGGCTTCCTGCGCAACAACGGTGTTCGTACGCCCGTGAACGTGCATTACAAAACGATTCCACATAATGGCGGGGCCGGTACCGGCGATTTCGATGCTACAGAGGGTACTATCTCTTTCGTGCCATCCGAGTTTGCTGCCGGCGCTATCATCTCCAAAACCATCCAGATACCGGTAAAGAGCGACAACCTGCTGGAAGGCAAGGAAGCGTTTCATGTAGAGATCATGGATGCCAGCGATTTATACCTCACCAAATCAAAGGGTGAAGTAACCATCCTGGATCAGCCGGCTATCGTGAAATTTATTGGCGGTAACAATGGCGCGGAACCAGCTACCGATGTAGTATTTTCCGCCGGTTTGTTCAAGCGCGATGGAACGCCGCTGATCAATGCTACCAATAAGCCGGTGCGTTTGACGTATAAATTCGGAAACGGTACTGCGTTGCCGGGTCAGGATTTTGTGAACAGCATCAAAGCGCCTTTCGTGATTGAAACCGGCGCCAGCACTGCTAACCTGAACGTAAAAGTGAAGGACGACAATCGCTTTGAACTGGCCGAAACCGTGGTGCTGGTACTGAGCGAAATCAAAGCGGAGAACGAGGCAATCGTAGGCTATAACGGTGACGTAACGAGCATTTCCGCTTCCCAGTACATCCAGGACCAGGCGGCGCATATTACGCTGGTACGCCTCACGGATGCCAACGAGTCTGCCACCGCCCCGGTAAGTATGTTTAAATGTATCCTTGTAAAAGCTTCCGACCAGTCCGTACAAACCAACTGTACCGGTAGTGATATCAATATTTACTTTGGGGTGGACTCTATGTCGACCGCCGTATATGGTAAGGATTACGTGATCATGAACGGGGACATGGTGAAGATCACCGGCGATTGCGCTTTCAGCGAAACCGATATACAGGTGGCATTGGTAAACGATCGTATTAAGGAAAACGATGCATTGGTGGCTGTGAAGCTGCGTGATGCTACCGCCGCTGCGAATGCGGGTGTACTGAGCATTGCGCCGGATCTGAAGCTGAACAAGGCTGTTGCGGTTATCCACGATGATGACACTGACGAGAATGGCGCCATGATAACAGCTAAATAACTGTTGGCTTGATTAATTAACCGATATACGCATTCAAGCACCTACGGTCCCGCATAGGAAACTATGCGGGATTTTTATTTAAATTTTTAACAAACAATTACTTATATATTATATAAAAGAAATTATAAAAAAAATTATAAAAAAAATTCTTCCTGTTAAATCCAAAGGGAATATTGTTCGCGTATATGAAATAAAGCGACTAAGCAACCACTATATCCTTAGAATAAATCAAGTTCTTTTTTTTCGTCTGTAAAAGATTGTCATGTTATTTATTCATCTAACTAGCAGCAGTTGAATAATGGCAGAGCGCTAACCCCCACGATATTTTATGACCTGTAAAAGGGTCAGCGTCTGTTGGTGGTTACCTCATAGATCCATACAGCGATAGGAAAATGAACCCTTCATTTTTTGAATTGCAAATAAATCAAGAGAGTAAGAAACTTAATAAAGAGTTGTGTCTTTTAATGGTTAACTTGGGAATAAGCCTGGTATATCCTTACCGGGCTTTTTTATTTTCCGCTGTTTTTGTTGTTACACCAATGATCGTTGCATCACGTAATCTTCCATGAGGAAGCCGTTGCCGATGTCTGTATTTTTCTCTTTTATGACGGAAAACCCCACTTTTTCGTAAAAATGAAGCGCTTTATTAAAGCGGTTTACATCCAGTTCCAGGATATGCGCTCCTTTTTCCTTCACGATATCAGCGATGGTATTGATGAGGAATTTGCCGGCGCCTTTGCCCTGGCAGGCAGGGTCGAGGTAGATTTTATGCAGTTTATATACTGTGGGATCACCGGTAGTGCTGTAGGAAGCATAGGCTACCGGTTGGCCGTCATCGGTCATGATGAGGAACTGGTGTTGTTTTTCGGTCATTTGCTGCGCAAGGGCCTCTTCGCTGTACATCATTTGCATCATGAATTGGAGTTGCTCAGGGCTTAGAATGGACTGATAGGTTACCGGCCATACTTTGGCGGCCAGTTCACGGATCAGCTTAATGTCGGCAGTGTTGGCAGGGCGTACTTGAAGCATGTTATTTTTTACTGTTTATTTCTGCGAGAATATTATCAATTGTTTGCTGCAGGCGATCGATCGGGGTAAATCCCCTGGCGCAAAGGTACAGCTGGTCGTTTACGTCCAGTATGGCAGCGGGGAACCCGGTAATGCCCCAGTTTTGCACCACCTGGAACTCCTGTTGCGTTTCGTAGCGGAACTGCTCGTCCTGCATTTTTTGGAGGAACTCTTCTGCCGGCAGGTTGTATTTTTCCACGAGGCGGCGGTAGGTTTCATCATCGTTGAGGCTTTCCCCGTCGTAGTTGAGGGCTACCTGTATATCGTGCACGAAATCCAGCGCTTTTTCGGGCAGGTATTGTTTGAATACAGTGATGGCCACTGCGGGTTTTTCCGAATCCATCCGTTCATCGGAGGCCAGCAGTTTGTGGAGGAAAGCGTCCCCGAATTTTACGCCTGTCATTTCTTCCACGGAGGTATGCGCCTGCTGGATATAGGCCTGCATGGCGGACCATGGGCGGCGGTTGGCGCCGAGGATCATACCGCCGGACAGTACTTCCACTTCCATTTCGGGATGGGCTGCTTTCAGTTGTTGTACTACCGGGGTAAAACCGTAACACCATCCGCAGAGGGCGTCGGTAACATATATTAATTTCATGGGAACTGGTTATCGTTGAAAGTTCAAATTACTGAATTATGGGGAGAGATGGCATGGTTGCTCAGCGCTGGTCCCCGTTATCCTCTTCGCGGAAGTAATGATTGTCGTAGAGTTTTTCCGACAGGTTCCTGTCTTTCCGGATGGCCCGGATGGCATTCCGGATGGCGTAGATCAGCGTGATGATAGCCGCTCCCAGCAGGAAAATATTATTGCCGGTAAAGAGGAAGAAATCGTACGTGCCATGGAAGAAGATGGCTACGAGGAGCCCTTTCCCGAGCAGGTGCTGTTTCTTTTGCGGGACGAATTTTGCCAGGCCTGCGTAATAGCCCATTAGCACGGCAAACGCCGCATGTGCCGGCACGGAGAGGAACATACGCGCCACGCCCGTTCCGAAGCCGTATTGGCCCACGTAGGCAATGTTTTCGAGGGTGGCAAAGCCCATTCCTATCATCACTGCATACACGATGCCATCAAAGGGTTCGTTGAAAGCTTTCTTGGGATAGGCGTAGAGGTAGAGTACGAGGAACTTCGCCGTTTCTTCGGAGAAGCCGACGATGCAATATGCGAAGAAGGCGGTATTCAGGAGTCCGCCCCCGCTTTCCCGGAAGCCCAGCATCAATGCCACGGCCTGGAAGGCCAGCGGCAGCACAATGCTGGCCATTCCGAGCAGGAAGCTTTTCAGCAGCAGGCCCACGGGCTCGCGATCGTATTTGTCGAGTGCATAGATGAGCAGGGAAATTGCCAATCCCGGAGCTACGGCCAGGGCCAATAATGTCATGCGGTCAGATTTTTCTGTTTTTTCCGTTCTGCGAGGAAGGTATTCAGCATTTCAACAGAGAAGCTGCTTAGATTGTTTGCCTTCGTTATTCCGCCTTTTTGGGCGGCCAGGGTACCGTAATAGGTATCGTGGAAGCCTTCGATGCTGTGGGCGTCCGGATCGATGGAGATGAGGACGTTCTTTTCGATTGCATAGTGCAGCCAGGTCCAGTCGATATCGAGGCGGCGCGGGTGGGCGTTCAGTTCAATCACCACATTATTTGCGGCGCAGGCGTCGATAATCTTTTTATGATCTACGGGGTAACCGTTACGGCTCAGCAGGAGGCGGCCGGTCATATGCCCGAGGATGGTGGTGTAGGGATTTTCGATCGCCTTGAGAAGCCGCGCCATGGCTTTTTCCTCCGTCATTTTCAGCGTGGAGTGTACGGAAGCGATGACGAGGTCGAACGTAGCGAGGATTTCATCCGGGTAGTCGAGGCTACCATCGTTGAGGATATCCGCTTCAATGCTTTTAAATATTTTGAAAGGCGCCATTTTGGTATTCAGCTCATCGATCTGGGATTGCTGGGCGAGTACGCGTTCCGCATCGAGGCCGTTGGCGTAGAAGGCGGAGCGGGAGTGATCGCTGATGACGAGGTATTCAAAGCCTTGTTTACGCGCGGCGGTGGCCATTTCTTCCAGGGTGTTGAGGCCATCGCTCCACTGGCTGTGGGAGTGGATGATGCCTTTGATATCGGTGGGCTGAATGAGTTGGGGCAGCTGGCGGTTGCGGGCCTGTTCAATTTCGTTGATGCCTTCGCGCAGGAAGGGCGGGATATAGTCCATATCCGCTTTGCTGAAGATCTCCTCTTCGCTGGCGGCGCCTGCGATGGCGGTATGGCCGCCGTAGACGTTGAATTTATCGATAAATGCCGGCGAGCCGGTGGTGAGGAAGAGTTGGGAATAGAATTCCGCCTGCATGCAGGAGTGGGTGATTACTTTTACTTTCTCTTCGTTGGTCCATACCAGGTGGGTATCGTTGCTGGCTTCGAGGTGGAAGCCGGGGAGCAGCGAGAGTTGTTCCCGGATGTTGTTGGTGGAGGCGGCGATCAGGAGTTCTATTTCGTCGATGATAACGGCGTTGCGGCGGAAGGCCCCGGTCAGGCTCACGGGAGCGGGTGCAAACAGGGTTTGCAGCTGTTTTTCGAGGTCTTTCCCGATTTTTTCCACTTCTGCGTAGAGGAAGCGGTGTTTATTGGAAAGGTAGAATTCTATGTTCTGTTTAACGTTTTCCTGCGTTTTTTGGCCGAATCCTTTCAGGAGGAGGAGGCGGTTTTCGTTGCAGGCGTAAAGGAGTTCGCCCATGGATTCCACTTCCAGTTCTTTCCAGATGGTGGCGATCTTTTTAGGGCCCAGGCCTTTTATTTTCATGATTTCGAGGATACCGGGGGGCGTCACCTGGATGTAGTGGTCCAGCAGGGCGAACTGCTGTTTTTCCAGCATTTCGAGGATGGCTTTCCCGGTGGATTCGCCGATACCTTTGATTTTGAATATCTGTTCGGGAGGAGTATCCTTCAGTTGAACGGGTAATTTTTCTATGGTAAATGCTGCTGATGCAAATGATTTTGCTTTGAAACTGTTTTCGCCGTGGATATCCATGAGTTTGGAGAGCAGGGCGAAGTTGTCGGCTATTGCGTAATTGTCCATGCAATAAAATTAGGGAATTTTTTCTGGTGGGGCGGATGGTTTCTCGCAGAGGGGCATAAGGGGCAAAGGGGCAAAAGAGGGTTGGAGTTGGGATAGGAGGGGGATATGGAGCCGGGTGGAGGTGCGGTTAATTACCTGGAAGGAATGGGGGCAGCTGCGGTTATGTAATATTGCTAAAAGAAAAAGGTTCTGATGTTGTCATCAGAACCCTTATAACTACATTTTGTAAATCCGGTCTTAGTTAGCTGGATTTGCTGGAGCTGCAGCTGGTGCTGGAGCAGCGGCTTTCTTCTTAGGAGCGGCTTTCTTTTTAGGAGCAGCAGCTTTCTTTTTAGGAGCGGCTTTCTTAGCAGCAGCTTTTTTAGGAGCAGCTTTCTTAGCAGCGGCTTTTTTAGGAGCAGCTTTCTTAGCAGCAGCTTTCTTTTTAGGAGCAGCTTTCTTAGCAGCAGCTTTTTTAGGAGCAGCTTTCTTAGCAGCGGCTTTTTTAGGAGCAGCTTTCTTAGCAGCAGCTTTTTTAGGAGCGGCTTTCTTAGCAGCAGCTTTCTTTTTAGGAGCAGCAGCTTTTTTAGCAGCAGCTTTCTTTTTAGGAGCAGCTTTCTTAGCCGCAGCTTTTTTAGGCGCAGCTTTTTTAGCAGCGGCTTTTTTAATTGTTGCCATTGTTTTTTGAATTTGGGTTAGTAAAAAATAATTGGGTATAAAAAAACTTTATGGCAAACACTGATTAGGCTTCAGCCTGAGCAGTGGTGTCAAATGCTTTAACAGAAACGTAGGTTTTGTTTTCGCGACCTTTTCTGAATTCTACAACACCGTCTGCAACTGCGAAAATGGTAAAATCTTTACCAATGCCTACATTTGAACCTGGATGGTAAACAGTACCTCTCTGGCGAACAATGATGTTACCAGAAACAGCAGGTTGACCACCGAAAATTTTAACGCCCAGCCTTTTGCTTTGGGAGTCACGGCCGTTCTTTACACTACCTTCACCTTTTTTATGTGCCATTGTATAATAACTTTAAAAAACTTTGTCTAAAAAATAAGTTCAGCTTAATGTACAAAAATTAAGCTATTTCATTGATTTTGATCTTAGTGAAGTGGGTGCGGTGACCGATCTTCTTTCTGAAGCCTTTTCTTCTCTTCATCTTGAAAGCGATAACTTTATCACCCTGAACATGTCCTAAGATTTCTGCTTTTACTACTGATTTTACATCAGTACCTACAGCCAGCGTACCAGCGTTATCTGTCAACAGTACATCAGAAAACTCCACTTTATCTCCGATATTTCCTTGTAACTGCTGTACAAAAATTTCCTGGTCTTTTTGTACTTTAAATTGCTGACCTGCGATTTTTACAACTGCAAACATAATTATCCAAAATATAATTTCCGCAAAAGTAACACTTGTTTATTGAATTGACAAAGTTTTCCTGCATTTTTTAATTCCAATGCGTAAAATAATGTATTCAACCCAATAAAACTTAATCTTTTCAAAGATACGTACTTTCCTGAATTTTAGATTTTTTTAACATTTTCTTACCATTCTTTAAAACATCTTTTTTACTGCAAAAGGCAACGCATTTTTATATACATTTGTCGTTTACACTATAATATAATAGATGTCCAATCTTTCAATCATAAAATAAAGTGGCATGAAGTTTAAATCACTGCTGGCCAAACCATTTGCTTCTATCGTCCATAGCAAGATAAAGAAGGAAATGTCCAGGGCGGTAGAAGACCAGGAGCATATCCTGGAGGAGCTGATCAAAACAGGACGGAAAACAGAGTTCGGCGCGGAGCATAAAATGGAGGCTGTTAATAATTATGATGAGTTTAAACAGGCAATCCCTATCCGTGATTACGAACAGTATAAACCTTATATAGAAAGAATCAAGCAGGGTAAACAGAACGTCCTCTGGAAAGGGCAGCCCATTTATCTGGCAAAAACCTCCGGTACTACCAGCGGGGTAAAATATATCCCGATCTCAAAGGATTCCATCTCCAACCATATCGATACGGCCCGCAACGCGCTGCTGAACTATATGGGCGAAACCGGCAACAGCCGCTTCGCGGATGGCAAGATGATCTTCCTCTCCGGCTCTCCCGAGCTGGAAAGGGTAGGCGGTATCCCTACCGGCAGGCTCAGCGGTATCGTCAATCACCACATCCCGCGCTATTTGCGCACCAACCAGCTCCCGTCTTACGAAACCAATTGCATTGAGGACTGGGAAACCAAGCTGGACAAAATAGTGGAGGAAACCATCCACCAGGATATGACCCTCATCAGCGGCATACCACCTTGGGTACAGATGTATTTCGACCGCCTGATAGAGCGTACCAACGGCAAACGCATCCGTGAAATATTTAAAAATTTTGATGTGATGGTCTATGGCGGGGTGAATTTCGAACCCTACCGGGCTAAACTGATGGCCTCCATCGGCGCGCCCATCCACACCATCGAAACCTTCCCGGCATCCGAAGGCTTTTTCGCCTTCCAGGATTCCCAGGAACAGGAAGGGCTGCTGCTCAACACCAACTCCGGCATCTATTACGAGTTCATCCCGGCAGGGGAGATCTTTAACGAAAATCCTACCCGGCTCTCGCTCAAAGATGTACAGGTTGGCGTAAATTACGCCCTCATTATTAACAATAATGCCGGCTTGTGGGGGTACAACATCGGGGATACGATCAAGTTTATTTCCACCAATCCGTATAAAATTCTGGTGACCGGACGTATTAAACACTTCATTTCTGCGTTTGGAGAACATGTGATCGGGGAGGAAGTGGAGTACAGCCTCATGAAGGCGGCGCAGGAGGAAAACCTGCACATCACCGAGTTTACCGTAGCGCCAAAGGTCCAGACGGATGGGGAACTGCCTTATCACGAATGGTTTGTAGAGTTTGAAAATATGCCGGCTAACCTGGAGGCCTTCGCCAGAAAGGTAGATGAAAACATGCGTCAGAAAAATATCTACTATAACGACCTCTTGTCCGGAAATATCCTGCAACCGCTGAAAATCAGGCCGGTACGCCGCCAGGGCTTTATCGATTATATGAAATCAGTAGGTAAGCTCGGAGGACAAAACAAAGTTCCACGACTGAGCAATGACCGGAAGCTGGCAGACGAACTGACCCAATATTTACAATGATAGTATCCTGAAAGGACTTTATACATAGCAGCTGCAGGAGCATATCCTGCGGCTGTTCATTCATTTTTTGTAACCTGTAAAAATGTAAATAACCGTAATGAACAAACGTAAAATTGCCATCTTCGGGTCCACAGGATCTATTGGCATTCAGGCACTGGATGTGATAGCGGCACATCCCGACAGATTTTGTGTGGAAGTACTGACCGCACAGAACAACGCGGACCTGCTCATTGAACAGGCGCTGAAATTCAAACCTAATGCTGTAGTCATCGGAAACGAAGAGAAATACAAGCAGGTAAAAGACGTATTATTCGACAAAGGGATAAAAGTATTTGCCGGCGCTAAATCAATGGTGGAAGTAGCCTCCTGGAACTCTATCGATATGATGCTGGCGGCCATCATGGGCTTTGCAGGGCTTGCGCCTACCATGGCAGCCATCGAGCAGGGCATTCCCGTGGCCCTGGCCAATAAGGAAACCCTCGTATGCGCGGGCGACATCGTAATGGCCGCGGCTGCGCGCAAGAACGTGCCCATCATCCCCGTGGATTCCGAACATTCCGCCATCTTCCAGTGCCTACTCGGCGAGCCGATGTCCAAACTGGAAAAAGTGATCCTCACGGCTTCCGGCGGGCCTTTCCTCGGGAAGAAGCCGAATTTCCTCATCAATGTGAAAAAGGATCACGCCCTGCAGCATCCTAACTGGAGCATGGGCGCCAAGATCACGATCGACTCCGCCACCCTCATGAACAAAGGGCTGGAGATGATCGAAGCCAGGTGGCTGTTTGGCCTGAAGCCGGAAGACATTGAAGTAGTGATCCATCCGCAATCCATTATTCACTCCATGGTACAGTTCGTGGACGGCTCCCTGAAAGCGCAGATGGGCCTGCCGGATATGAAACTGCCCATCCAATATGCACTGGGCTTCCCGGACAGGCTGCCTAACGATTTCCCGCGGTTTAGCTTCAGGAACTATCCGTCCCTCACATTTGAACAGCCGGATACCAAAACTTTCCGTAACCTTGCCATCGCCATGGAAGCGATGTACAAAGGCGGAAACGCTGCCTGCGTCATGAATGCGGCCAATGAAGAAGTAGTGAACGCCTTCCTGAAAAACAGGATCGGATTCCTGCAGATGACAGAAGTGATTGAAGAGACCATGGCTAAAATACCGTTTGTGGAAAAGCCAACCCTGAATGATTATTACGAATGTGATAACGCTGCCAGGGAGCACGCGGCCTCTTTAATAAATTCTATTGTAATCTAACCGCATCCAAAAATTAACAACACATTTTGCCATTATATCTGGCAAATCGGATATCTTAACAGGCAGAATAAAAGCAGAAATTAATTAAATGACATTAGAGCTAATATTGGTGAAGGGCGGACAGCTTATACTGTCGCTCTCTATACTGGTGGTACTGCATGAGTTAGGCCACTTTATCCCTGCCAAGTTGTTCAAAACACGCGTAGAAAAATTCTACCTGTTCTTCGACCCCTGGTTTTCTCTCTTCAAAATCAAAAAAGGCGAAACCGAATACGGTATCGGATGGCTGCCATTGGGCGGTTACGTGAAAATATCCGGTATGATCGACGAAAGCATGGATAAGGAGCAGATGGCCAAACCCCCGCAGCCATGGGAGTTTAGAGCCAAGCCGGCCTGGCAGCGCCTGATCATCATGATTGGCGGTGTGACCGTAAATATCCTCCTCGCGTTCTTCATCTATGCCATGATCCTCTGGTCCAACGGCTATACCTATATGCCCGTGAAGGACCTGCCATACGGTATCCAGGTGGATTCCCTCGGCAAGAGCATCGGCCTGCAGGATGGCGATAAGATCGTATCCATCGACAACAAGGAAGTAAAGGAGTTTGAAAAAATTCCTGTGTATATGATCCTGCATGGCAGCAAAACCATCCAGGTAGACAGAAACGGACAGGCCGTGAATGTGAACATCCCGGATGGATTTATCCGCCGGGTGATGGGCATCATGAAAGGCGGCGGTTCTTTCATTGCGCCGTACATGCCTGACACGGTGCCTTATGTAGCGCGTCATATCCTGGAAGATGGCGCCGGCGCCAAAGCCGGTCTGAAGCCGGAGGACCGCATGCTGGCCGTGAACGGGGTACCTACGCCCAACGTGAAATCGTTCATGGCTGAAATGAAGCAGCATAAAAGCGAAACGATCAACCTGCAGGTGCTGAGAGGTGCGGACACCGTGATGCTGCACCCGGTACTGGATACCACCGGCAAGCTGAACGTACTGCCTTACAAGGCGGTGACCACGCCATATACCTTCTTCCAGTCGATCCCGGCCGGCATAAAAATGGGTGTGGACAAGCTGAACTCTTACGTATTGCAGCTGCGCTTACTCTTCGTTTCCAAGGAAGTGAAAGTAACCGAATCCCTCGGCGGTTTTGGCAGCATTGCCAAACTCTTCCCTGACCAGTGGAACTGGCTGGATTTCTGGCAGCTGACAGCCTTCCTGTCCATCATCCTGGCGTTCATGAACATCCTGCCGATCCCGGCGCTGGACGGCGGTCACGTGCTCTTCCTGCTGTACGAGATCATCACCGGCCGCAAGCCGAGCGAGAAGTTCCTGGAATACGCACAGATCGTAGGGATGGTGATACTCCTGGGATTACTGTTGTTCGCTAACGGACTGGATATCTGGAGGGGAATTTTCGGTAAATAAATTTTTTAGGGGAAAAATAATGTTCGCAATGCCGGCGCCACAGGGCGCCGGCATTGCGGCTTCGGGGCCTTCAGTTCCCCAGGCGCACCTAACGGTGGACGGGAACGGCCACCCCGCTACTGCCAGGTACTACCCCCTGAAAACCAGGTATTTATTTTGGTTTTCGTGTTACTTCTCAAAAAAGTCGTATATTTGCATTCCAATAAACCCGGGGCTGCCTGGTTTAGACAGCGTAGATCTTTGAGAGTGTAAGCATGCCGTGCGTTGGATAATTAGCACGTTAATCTGAATATTCAAACTTTAAATGGCGAATCTAACTACGCCATGGCTGCCTAATCAGAGATTAGACACCCATTATAGCCGCCTGGAGTTGTCGCCTTATGCGACTCCCGCCGCTGAATCATCAAACCCATAGGGATAGGCGTTCATGGTTTCCGTGAGTGAGCGCTGAAGCTAAACGGATAAGGACGAGGTTGGTTTGTTGTGCCCCTGCCGAGTCCCGACAAACCAATGCACAAATAAGCATGTAGAAAGCTTTTGAAGGATATGTTTGGACACGGGTTCGATTCCCGTCAGCTCCACCAGCAAAGGGTGTTTTCCATTCCGGGAAACACCCTTTTTTTATGCCGCTGCATTTGCCCTGTGCGAAATGCCCTAAGGAACGCCCTTTCCTTTTGCAGCACCGTCCTGCATGGCATAAGGCGGCGGACAATTATTCATTTACGCTACACTTCCCCGTAGTACGGCTACATCTTTCTCCCCCCATCCCCCCAATTTTGTATCCAACAAAACAGATCAAAAAACATGAAAACAACCAAACAAGCAGTAAGCTTCCTGAGCAACGGTATCACATTGGCCGCCCACCTGTACCTGCCGGAAACGCCGGCCGGCGGCGCGCTGGTAGTGGGGCACCCCGGCACCGCCGTGAAAGAACAGACTGCAGGGTTATACGCGCAATTACTGGCGGAAAAAGGCTTCATCACTTTAGCATATGACGCTGCGTACCAGGGCGCCAGCGGCGGCTTCCCGCGCGGACTGGAGGACCCTGCGCAACGGGTGGAAGACATCAGGGCGGCGGTTTCCTGTTTGCAGGCATTGCCGGCAGCGGATCCGGAAAGGATTGGCGTGCTGGGCATCTGCGCGTCCGGCGGTTATGCCGTAGCTGCCGCCGCCACCGATCACCGGATAAAGGCCGTGGGCGCGGTAAGCGCTGCGGATATAGGCCGGCAGTTCCGCAACGGCGGCGATGGCCGGCAAAGTCCGGACGTGATCATGGGAATGCTGGATATGGCCGCTGCGGACCGGCTTGCAGTAGCGCGCGGGGCCGAACCGGGCGCATTCCCCCTCTTTCCCGCGGAGGAACAGGCCAGGGCTATGGGCCTGCATGTGTACGAAGGCTGGAAATATTACTGTACGGACCAGGGGCAGCATCCCCGCTCTGCCAAAGCGTTTCAGTGGAAAAGCGTGGAGCTTATCGCAGGTTTTGATGCATTCCGCTTTGCAGATTTAATTGCGCCGCGGCCACTGCTGATGATCACCGGTTCGGAAGCGGTGACGGCGTGGATGACGGAAGCGGCGATTGCCGCCGCCAAAGCGCCCAAGACGCATCATATCATTGACGGCGCGACGCACGTGGAGCTGTATTACAAGCAACCGCACGTGGATGCAGCCGTGGAAAAGCTCGGGGAATTTTTCAGCGAAAACCTTTAAATTGAGTGATGAAGAAGCCAGTAGCCGCACCGCACCGGGTGGAGTCCATCGCCGCATTGCACCGCATGTTGGGGCTGCCTAAGCCGCAGCATCCGCTGGTAAGCGTGGTGCATAACTGCGACGTGCAGCTGATAAAAGAAACCTTCCCGGCATCGTTGTTACTGGGGTTCTATAAAATTTCCTTCCTGAACGACCTGAAGGGGAAAATCCGCTACGGGCAAGGGTATTACGATTTCGACGAAGGCGGGATGGTATTTGTTGCCGCCAACCAGGTGCTGACCGTGGCTGATGACGCCGATGCGTACGAGGGTATTAATCTCTTCCTGCATCCTGATTTTTTACAATCTTATCCGCTGGCTGCGAAAATCAGGCAATACGATTTCTTTTCCTATGCGGCCAACGAAGCGCTGCATTTGTCCGCCAGGGAGAAGGACGCCGTAGTGGGCATTTTCAACAGCATTGAAGCGGAACTGGAAGAGCGGATTGATGACTTCAGCCAGGATGTAATCATTTCGCAGATTGAATTATTGCTGACGTACAGCAGGCGCTTTTACAAGCGGCAGTTTACCACGCGCAAAGCTGTGAACCACGATTTGCTGGCTAAGCTGGAATCCGTGCTGGACGCCTATTTCGCTAACTCCCTGGCATTGACGCAGGGGCTGCCTACCGTGCAATACCTGGCGGAGCAGCTGCACCTCTCGCCGCATTACCTCAGCGATATGCTGCGCCACCTGACGGGGCAGAATGCGCAACAGCATATTCATGAACGGGTGATTGCAAAGGCGAAGGAAGCTTTATCCACCAGTAACCTCAGCGTGGGTGAAATTGCGTGGAGCCTTGGGTTTGAACATTCGCAGTCGTTCAACCGGTTCTTCAAAAAGAAAACGAATACCTCGCCACTGGCCTACCGGCGATCCTTTAACTGAATGGTATAAAAATAAAAAGCCCCGTTAGTTGATTAACGGGGCTGCATGTATTTATTTCGCTGTGAGGGCCTGGCCTTCGAAGCGGATGCCATCCCAGCCGTGTTGCATAAACTGGCGGATGTTCTGATGATCCGTTGCGTCCGGCGTGTTTAACACTGCCTGGTAGTGTTCCGCAAAGAGATGCAGGGTATCTTCCTTGCTCAGTTGGTTTTGCTGTGCAAAGGAGAATACTTTGGCGCTGCCCTGGTTTTGGGTCGCCTCGTTGTATGCCCCGCCGTTTTTAAAGGCGGTAGGCTGATGCTGGTAATAAGTTTCGATAAATTCAATCACTTCCTTGAAGCTGATCTCATTCGCTTTTAATTTTTCCAACAGGGAGGTCAGTTGTGCTTTCATTCCGTATATGTTTAGCTGCAGTTGTTTGCGGGCCAAAAATAGCTATTTATGTTGTTGGCTGTACCATTCCACGGCCGCTTTCTCCGTCCTTTTCATGAAAGCGTCTTTCGCGTCGTTATAATCGATGCCATCTTTCCATTCCTGCTTTACCAGTTCGGTTTTCAACTGCTGGTATTCTGCCTTAACGGCGGGGTGGGCGCGCACATAATCGCGGAAAGCGATGTGGCGGGTCCAGTGGGGCGAGGAGAGCGGGATGGCGTGGATATGCGCCAGCCGGTAATGATGATCGTGCAGGATGGGGGGAATAGCGTCGTTTACGGTCAGCTCCAAAGGCAGCGATAAGCTTTTGGGCGGTACTTTCAGTTTGATGAAGTACCGGCGGTAAGGCATGAGTTCATTGTATTTGGAATAGTAGAGGTAGTTTTTTGCCATCAGCAGGGCCGGAATCTTATCCAGGTGCGATTCCTCCTGCAAGCCAATGAGGATATCGATGATTGGTTTGGCGGAAAGGCCTTCGATGCTGGTGCTGCCGATGTGGGAGATCACCGGCCGCAGGGAGGCCAGGGCCTGGGCCAATTCTTTTTGAAGGTTGCTGTAAGTGAGCTTCCACTCGTGGTTATATGGTTCGAAAGGTAATATCATGCCGTTAAATTTAACCATTCCCCCGCAACACTGGCTGCAGTAATGTGATGAAATTTGCGCGTTTTAAAAATGGTTTTGTCTAAAAAAAGCCGGTTTGTTTACGTATTTTGTCATAAACCAGACTATTTTTGTTCAAATTGTTAAAAATTATCCTATTTGATTGAAATAATTTCATTTAATCAACTTAATTATTGAAATTCGTATTGTATTTCGTGTGTTTTATGCGAAATTTTCAAACTGAATCAATATATAGGTAAATAGATTTTATGCAATCGACCGCCAAAACAGCAAAAAGTGCATTGCTCGTCAAAGAAGAGCTTATTGCGAAGATCAAGGATCACTTCGCCCAGCAACTCTGCCAGCAACTTTCCCTCGTGAAGGTAACGGCGCCCCTATTTGTAAAAGCAGGAACGGGTTTGAACGATGACCTCAACGGCATCGAAAGGCCGGTGAAATTTAATCTTAACGGCGTCAATACTCCTGTGGAAATCGTACAATCCCTCGCCAAATGGAAACGCATGCGCCTCCACGAGCTGGAAATCCAGCCAGGGCACGGTATTGTTACCGATATGCGGGCCATCCGGGCGGATGAAGTGATTTCGCCCATCCACAGCTTTTTCGTGGATCAGTGGGACTGGGAAAAGCGCATCGGCCAGCAGGACAGGTCCATCGCCTACCTGCAATCCACCGTCAACGCAATTTACAGCGCCGTAAAAGCTACGAACGACATGCTGGCGGACCAGCAGGAGCAAAGGTTAGCGCTACCTGAAAATGTACATTTCATCCACAGCGAGGCATTGCTCGCCCAATACCCCCATCTCTCTCCCAAAGAAAGAGAAAACGAAATTACCAAACAGTATGGCGCCGTATTCATTATGGGCATTGGCGCTGCGCTGAGCAACAGCCAGGTGCACGATGACCGGGCGCCGGACTACGACGACTGGAGTACTCCTAACGAGGACGGCTATACGGGCCTCAACGGGGACCTCATCATCTGGAACCCTGCGCTTAACAGCGCGCTGGAAATCTCTTCCATGGGCATCCGCGTGGATGCTGCGGCATTGAAAAAACAACTCGCGATCCGCCGCTGCGAAGAGCGCGCCCAGCTGGATTTCCATGCCAGCGTACTGAACAGCGCCTACCCGCTTTCCATGGGCGGCGGCATCGGGCAGTCGCGCCTGTGCATGCTGCTCCTGCAGCAAAAACATATTGCCGAAGTGCAGGCCAGCGTTTGGCCGGAAGGCGCTTTGTAATTTTTTGCCTACAATACCAGCACACTCCTGGTTGCCTGCCGGCAGCCGGGAGTTTTTATTTTGGTGAAGAGTCCTTATCTTCACAGTCCCTCACTTTTTTTCACCCTAACATACACCATGAATACCTTCAAACTATCGCTGTTACTATGGCTTTGCCCATTGCTCACCCACGCCCAGCAGTATGCGGACGGGCCTTATGTTTTTTACCGGAACGATTCCCTCCTGGTGAAAACTATCTATCAGAAAGACGATTTGGCTACGGCAGACAGCAAAGTTTATGCGTTACAGTCGCCGCCGGAACTGCCCGTCAACGGCTTTTCCATCTCCCTGAAACAAAAAATTACTACTCCTCCCAACGAGAGCCCCGCTGCCAGCAGGATGTTTGTGCTTTCCGACATCGAAGGGGAATTTGACGCGGGGAGAGACTTGTTGCTGGCGGCAGGCGTAATAGACCGGCAGTTTAACTGGACCTTCGGCAAGGGCAAGCTGATTATTGCCGGCGACTTGTTTGACCGCGGAACCGCCGTACTGCCCTGGCTTTGGCTGTTGTACAGCTTGGAGGATAAAGCCGCCGCCGCTGGTGGCGCGGTGCATGTGATACTGGGCAATCATGATGTAATGCAGCTGGCGGGCGACTACCGCTACACTGATGCGCGTTATTTCAAATACGCCTGGCTGATGGGAAAAGAGCTGCGGCAGGTATTTGGTACGGACTCCGAACTGGGCAGATGGCTGCGGAGTAAAAACGTCATCGAGAAGATTGGCGACCTGCTGGTGATGCACGCCGGCGCGTCCCCGGAATTGACAGGGAAGCAGTGGTCACTCCAACGCATCAACGAAAATTGCCGGCAGTACCTGGGCGTGCCCCGTAAGCAAATTCCGGATTCGCTGCAACTGCTGTTTGACAGTCGGGGGCCTTTCTGGTACCGCGGTTACTTTTACGATCCCAAAGCCACCAGCGCTACGGTAGACAGTACGCTGGCTTTATACCAGGCCAAACATATCATCGTTGGGCATACCATCATGGATACCACTATTGTGACGCGTTTTGAAGGAAAGGTAATTGGCGTGGATGTGGACCAGCATGAGGGGCGGCACCAGGGGTTGCTGATTGAGGGGGCCCGCATGGCGGTGATAGACCGCAATGGGAGCAGGAAGGAGTTGGAGTAGCCGTGGGGCTACTCCAATGTAATCACTTCTTCGATGCCGGTTTCTTCGGTGAAGGTTTGGTCGTGTGAAATGAGAATGACCGTGCCTTTGTAATCCCTGAAAATTTTTGCCAGCATCCGGATGTTTACCAGGTCGAGGTTGTTGACCGGTTCATCCAGGAAGATGATGTCGGGTGTTCTGTTTTGCAATACCATGCAGCAGAGCGAGAGACGCAGCATTTCCCCGCCGCTTAGCACGCTGCAGGGCTTCTCCCAGCTATCCGGCTTAAAGAGGAAGTTGGCAAGCGTGGTATGGACCTGCGCTTCATCCAGCTTTCGTTCGTTAAAGGCGAGCGCCTGCTCCAGCACTTTCCTGTTCCGGTCGATCCCACTGTAATCCTGATCCAGCAAGAGCTTGGTGCAGGGCGTGCGCTGCAGCGTGCCGGTGGTAGGTTCCAGTTGATCCAGCAGTATTTTCAGCAGTGTGGATTTGCCTTTCCCGTTACTACCGGCAATGGATATACGATTACCGCTGCGGATGGTGAACGTCAGTGGTTTTGTCCACAGCAAAGGTTTTCCCGGCCAGGCGAAGTTGATGTCATTCGCCTGGAACAATACTTTCCCTGCGGGCATGGTAGCGCTGTCGAAAAAGCCTTTCATGATCTGTTGCATTTGGGTCATGGCGGCTACTTCCTGCAGGGAGCTGCGGAGGTCGTTCACTTTTTCGGCGTGTACGCTTTTGAGTTTGCCGGTACTGGCTTCTGCGGCGTTGCGGCGGGCGTTGAGCAGGATCTTCGGGTCCGAGCTGTTACGCACGCTTTTGCGGGCTTGCGCATCCGCGTGTTGTTTTCTTTCCAGCGCTTCCTGTGCTTTCTTTTTTGCTTCTTTCAGCGCTTTGGTGTGGAACTCGAGTTTGTGTTCCTGTGCGGCTATTTCAATTTCTTTTTGTTCTTCATAGAAATCGTAGTTGCCGCCGTATTCCAGGATGCCGGTGGGCGTGAGTTCCCAGATGGGATCGCAGATGCGGAGGAGCTGCCTGTCGTGACTGGTGAGTAAAACCGCGCAATTGGTGGTGCTGATCCAGTCGCTGAGGCGGTTGCGTGCAGCGGTGTCCAGGTGGTTGGTGGGTTCGTCCAGCAGCACTATATCCGGCTGAAGGATCTGGATACCGGAGAGGAACAATTTTGTTTTCATGCCACCACTCAGTTCCCGGAGTGGCTGATCCGGCTGAAGTCCGGCCAGTCCCCAGCTGGCAAAGGCTTCCTCGTACCTGGCTACGATGTCCCAGTTGTGTTCCATGAGGTCGTAATGGGCCTGCTCCGTAGAGCCGTTTTCGATAGCCTGCATGGCCTGGAGGATGGGCGCTATGCCCAGGGCTTCCGCGACGGTCACTTCATCAAAGTGGCCATAGTGCTGCGGTACATAGTACAGGGTACCGTTTATTTGCAGTACGCCGTTGTATTCGGTAGTGTTGCCGGCGATTATTTTGAGTAATGTACTTTTGCCGATACCGTTTTTTCCAACGATAGCGGTTTTGTCGCCTTTATTTACCGTGAAGGAGACTTCTTCAAATAATACAGTGGCATCGGGTTTACGGTAGGAGATATTTTGCGCGTTGATAAGCATGTGGTTTGATTTGTGGAATGAAAAAATGAGTACACGGTCCTGCGGTCGGATGTAAGTTTCATGTCAGTAAAATTTTAGTTAAGAAATTGAATTATAATAAAAGCAGCGCCGGGCGGCCTGCTGAAGCAGCGTTATGCTTGTATGTATGGGTGTATTATAATCACATGGTGGTGCAAAGGTAAGTATTTCTTTGAAAAATACTAAACGTGCTAGCGTTGGGCGAGTATATTTTCCAGTAAATTTTTTTCAAAAATACTAAACGTGCCACCGTTGGGCGAGCATATTTTCCAGTAAATCCGTATAGGACCAGCCTATTTTCCTTGCTGCGAGGGCAGTCAGGCTGTCCTGATCGTGGCGGTGGGGGCGGGCGGCGCCGGTCATATTGGGTTTCATGTTGAGGTCAAACAGTTTGTAATTCCCGGTACTATCCTGGCGGCAGTCGATCCGGACAGGCGCGCGCAGGCCTACCAGTTTAGCTGCTGCTATGCATTGTTCATATACCTGCCGGATGGGCATGGAAGCCTCTTCGCGATCGCTGAGTACGGCGCTGTTATGGATCACTGCCACGGTTCCATTGTAAGGCGCAATGCCATTTTCATGATTAAACCTGCGGACGGCTGGCAGGCACCAGGGGGCAGGCTTTGGCACATGTTTACCGTGAATGGCGTACTCGCCCGGGGGCATGACCGTCACGGTAATTTCTTCTCCCGGTAAAAAACTTTCTATATAAACGGTGGCGCCGTAACGGTCCGTTTCAAAGAGGTGATTGAGTACGGCTTCGTATTCTTCGGGCGTATGGATGAGGGTGACGCCTTCGCTGCCGCGGCCTCTGACGGGCTTTGCCACTGCCGGCAGGGGGAATTGCAGGGGATGGTTTTTAAAATCTTTATAATGCACCTGGATGGCGTCCGGGATGGGGAGTCCGTTATCCTTCAATAAATGGTTGGTGGTCCATTTATCATCGTAAAGCGCTGCGAGGAGCGGCAGCTGGCCTACTACGCTAACGCCCCTGTTGAGATAGGTGGTAATGGGATGCTCCGCATAGAGAGTGGTATTGAGCCAGATGCAATTGGCGCCTTTATCGATAGCGTGGCGGATGCCGGCGTCCGTATCGGGAAAAACCCAGTCGAGGTCCTGGTCGATAAACGGGTTGTCGGCCGGCGTGATGACGGTGGTATTGTTCTTCTTCAGCGCGTAGGCGATATCAGCGCCGCTATCCGCGTATCCGCCGGGTTTCATGGGTTTTATAATACCGTTTGTGGCGGGCAGGGGATGGGCTTGATAGACTACGGCTACTTTTGGCTGTTGAGCGTTCATATGGTATCAAACAAAAATGCCGGCCAACAGGTTGTTGACCGGCATTTTATTTTTTTTTAGGGGGAGATGTCTATTATCGCTTTATCATGATTTGTTTCGTCACCGCTCCCTTTTCACTTCTAATTATAAGCCGGTATAAACCGTCCTGCAGGTGGGAAACATCCAGAGAGACGGTATTGCTGTTGGCGGGTACATCCTGCTGGAATACGAGATTACCCTGGGCGGAGATCAACTGGATGCGGATATTGGTTTCCGCCATACCGCGGAGTTCTACCACTAAGTTTGGCTGCGGACGGTAAGGCTGCACAGCACAGCGATCAGGCATAAAAATAGGTAACGGGGTAAAGCTATTTTCATAGGCGCTTCGGGTATTGGTTAAGGATAAAAATTTAGATCCGCAAGGAACTATATATATCCTGTAACTTTATTCATGATAACTATGTATATCCGTTACCGTTATACCAACAAAAAAGGGAAAGAAAGGTCTCCCTTCTTCCCCTTTTCAATAATATGATTTACAATAAATTACAGTTCCCTGATCCAGATATTCCGGAAGCTCAGCGGCTCGCTCTTATCGCCATGCGCCTGCAGTTTAATCGGCGAGGCGCCATGCGCCTTGCGGTATGCAGGCTTGCCGATGTATTGGGTAGGGCCTTGGAGCGCCGTATTATTTTGTACCAGCACGCCGTTGAAGAATGCGGTTACGCGGGCAGGCTCTTTTAAGGAACCATCCCCATTGAATACCGGCGCTGTCCAGATCACATCATAAGTTTGCCACTCTCCCGGCGGGCGGCATGGGTTTGCCAGCGGAATCACCTGTTTATAGATGCTGCCGGCCATACCGTTTACGTAAGTTTTGTTGTTGTAGGCATCCAGAATCTGCAGTTCATAACCTTCATCGCCTTTGCCGGTAGAAGCGAGGAACAAACCGCTGTTGCCCCGTCCTTGTCCGCTACCGGTAATGTTGGCCGGCACCCGCCATTCCAGGTGCAGCTGGTAGTTGGTGAAGGCGCGTTTGGTTTCGATGTTGCCTTTGGATTTGTTAACCGTCATAACGCCGTTGGCTACATCCCATTCGGCTTTTTTGGTACGGTCCTCCACGGATACCCATTCATTCAGGTTTTTACCGTCGAAAAGGATGATCGCGTCGGATGGGGCGCTTTCGAAAGTGATTTTTCCCGGCGTAACTACTTTGGGAGCGGGTTCCCAAACCTCTGTGTCTTCGGGTTTGGCTTTTTCCTGTGCTTGTACCATCAGGGCGCCGCTCGCAAGCAGCGCGGTGAGCAGAATTCTTCTATTCATTTGTGGAAATTTAGCAATTTTTTCATTCGGCCATGCGGATGATCCTGCATGGCGCTGTTATTAATATTTCTGCGGCCTGAAGATAGGGTAAATTCTGTTTACCTGTATCTGTGCGGCTTTTAGGGGGAAATATGCCGGCGGAACAGCGTGGTTCCGCTCTGCCCTTACACCGTCATCGCATCATACACCACCACTTTTTCCCAAAGATGGCTGTAATTTTTTACGAAGGCCAGGTGGATGGGGTGGGTTTGATAGACGGACTGACCGGCAGGATCGTCAAAAAAGATCATTTCGGAAACGTCCCAGGAGGCATCCACCACGTCACGTTTTTCCGTATCGGCAACGGTGCCTACATAAATTTTACGGACAGTTTCAATCCGGGAGAGGGTTTTCACCCCTTCAATGAGCTGCTCGCGGTCCGCTTTGGAACCCGGGTTTTTAAGCCAGAAGAATACATGGTGGATCAATGGCTTCCCATTATCGGCAGGAACCAGCGGTTTGGCAGATGCGGTAGCGGCGCCGGCGCAGAGGGCGGCAGCCGTACCCAGGAATTTTCTGCGGTTTGTGTTGGACATAATATCTTAAGGTTAATTGGCTGAAAATACACATCCCGGCGCAGAAATCAAAGCAGTGCCCCGGGAGATGGCTGTTCATAACACAGAATACCGGTTTTATCCCATTTTGTTAGCATGACAGGCAGCAATCCGTAATATTGCCTTAAATACTTCCTCCTACTATGAATCAGCAACAATTGCGAAAAATTGAATTTGGATTGGCTACAGGCATCTTCCTCCTGGCGCTCTTCAGTTTGCTGGGGCCATCTTTTATGGGCGACGGGCACGTCAGCTACAACGATGGCTTTCGCGCAAGGTTCGACCGCTACCACCAGGTGTTTGACTACTACCTGCACGTTGTTTTGCCCCTGATGACCAAGATTACGTTTGTTTACCTCTTTTTTGTGTACCTCAATTTCCTGGTAGTGCCCAAATTCCTGGAAAAGTCCAGGTGGATTACCGGAGGCTTATTGGTGCTGGCCGGGGTACTGGCATTGTTTGTTGCCCTGATGGTAGCCAATTCCTACCGCTATGGATACATGCTCGGTCAATATAAAACCATACGTGGCGCACATACGCAGTTTGCCAAAATGGCCTTTCTCAGCACCATCGTGTTTGTTATCCTCTACGTTTTTTACTATACGGCCCGGACGGCCTATGCCCAATACCTGCACCGCTGGGTGGTGGAAAAAGTGCTGCCCAACAAGGTAGCCCGCGAAATTTCCATCGGCGCCATCCTCTGGCTGGCCCTCGTGGTAATTACCTATGGCCATGTCAGCTATACCATCTTTTTCTTTGGCCCGGTGATGCTGGCTATTTACTACTTCACCGTGTACCGGATATTCCCTGAGTTCCAGGCGCATGGCCGTAAGCCAAAGCTCTGGCGCGACCTGGTGATCCTCGTACTGTTGTCCAATGTTGTGATGGTGATTGTAACAGCCATCGTGGTACACCACATCGGGGATGCCGCCGTCATCCTCGGCCTGGTGAGCGCGCTCGTTAGCGTGGTGGTGACCATCCCGCTTTGCTGGCTGCTGTTCCGTACCCGGCTGGAACAACAGCGTACGGTCATCGGCCTGCAAAAAGCGCTGGGCCGCTCCGCGGCTGACCTGGATTTCCTCCGTACCCAGATTAACCCCCATTTTCTCTTTAATGCCCTGAATACCCTCTATGGTACTGCTTTACAGGAGCAGGCAGCCCGTACCAGCGAGGGGATTCAGAAACTCGGAGATATGATGCGTTTTATGCTGCATGATAATACGCTGGAGAAAATTCCGTTAGATAAGGAGGTAGCTTATCTGCAAAATTACATCGACTTACAGCGTTTGCGCGTGATGCAGTCGCCCGATATCAAAATTGAAGTGAATATCGACGAAACCAATTGTCATCACGAAATAGCCCCCATGCTGCTGATCCCGTTTGTGGAAAACGCGTTCAAACACGGCATCAGCCTGCGTAACCGCTCCAGTATTGTTATTTCGCTGAGTTGCAACGATGAGGAAATATTTTTTGACGTCTATAACAGCGTACATCCCAAACCGGAAAACGATCCGGAACGCAATAGCCTGGGAATAGGCCTCAACAACGTCAAAGAGCGACTGGCTTTATTGTATCCCGGCTCCCACGAACTGAGTATTCGACAAACGGCCACCGGATTTTTTGTACACCTTACTATACGCATGAAAACAAACGAAGCGCAATGACCACTGTACCTGACAAAAAAATGAATGCGGAAAATCCCGAGCCGGACGCCATCACAAAATTTTTGTGGTGGCTTGCTGCTGCCGACAGCAGCATCCTGAAGGAATGCAGAACCGAAAAAGAACGCTACCGCATCATCGGTATCGCGGTATTCGTAACCTGGATGTTTGCCACCATCGCCTGGGGGTATTTCTTTTCCACCATCGTCAACGATGACCTGATCGTACTTGCCCTGGCGCTGTTTTTCGGCTTCGCCATCCTGAGCATCGACAGAACCCTCATCGCCGCCATGACCCGCAGTAATGGCAACACGAAGTGGTTGCCGGTGGTGTTCCGCCTCTTCCTGGCCATTACTATCGGCCTTTTTATTTCCCAGCCAGTGGTTTTAATGTTATTTAAGAAAGATATAACTGCCCAGCTGGAAATAAGCAAACAGGACAAGATAGATGCTTTCAAGGCCTCCCTCCAAAAGCAAAATGCCAGCCAACAGGCCACCCTTACCCGTGACCTGGACAAGCTGAATCAGCAAATTACCCGTAAGGAAGCCGATACCAAGGATTATAAAGACGGCTACCTCGCTGAAACCGACGGTACAGGCGGCTCCGGCCGTATTGGCGAACAGGCGGTGGCCAGGGCAAAGAAAAATGCCTGGCTCTCTTCCGAAGAGGAACTGGCCGCCCTGCGCAAACAGCTCGCTCCCGAGCGGGAAGCGCTGCAGATTCAGCTGGCTAACCTGCGTACAGCCGACAGCCTGAAAGTTATTGCCTATACCGCCACCCTTACGGACGGCTTCCTGGCCCAGACGGAAGCCCTGCACGATCTGACGGCTTCCCACCCGCCTTTACAGCAACGGTACCGGCTAATCGTATTCATTATCACCCTGATAGAAATTATGCCCCTGCTCAGTAAACTGCTGATGCCCCGCGGCGAATACGATGAAAGGCTGGCCGCCGCTACACAGGAAGCGGTGACCGCCTCGCAGATGGAGGTGGAAAAAGGCAGGGAGCTGATGGAGTACTATAAAGAACGGGCCGTTACGGCCGACAGGGAATTAATGGATTACCTGTTCGAGGAAAGTAACGCCATCCGCCGGGAACGAGCCGCGGATATGGTGAACCAGTGGCGCAACAATGCCCATTCCCCGATCAAGGAATTCTGGCTGCAAGCCAAAAGATTATTTCTCGGCAGGATGATGTAATCCTTATCTTGCCGTTACGGTAAACAGAGCGTATTATGAAAATGACCGCCATTGCAATTGACGACGAACCGGTGGCGCTTACGGTAATAAAAAACCATGCGGCCATGGTGCCTTTTATGGATGTAAAAGGTTATTTCACCAATGCTTTCGAAGCGATGGACTTCCTGAGCAGGGAAAAAGTAGACCTGATTTTCCTTGATATAAAGATGCCGGATATTTCCGGGCTGGACTTTCTTTCTGCCATGCCGGAGCCGCCCATGGCCGTGTTCACCACGGCCTATTCGGAACATGCGGTGAAAAGCTTTGAGCTGGACGCGATCGATTACCTGCTCAAACCTTTCTCCCTTACCCGCTTCATGAAAGCCTGTAATAAGGTGCATAACCTCTGGTTATTGAAGCATAAGTCGGTTACGGCAGCGCCTAAGGAAGTGCCGGAATATATTTTCGTCAAAAGTGGTTACGAGCAGTTTAAAATTATCCTCGATGATATCCTCTACCTGGAAAGCGCCGGTAACTATGTAAACTTTGTCCTGAAGGACAAGAAGATCATCTCCCGGCTTTCCATGCAGGAGGCCATGGACCTGCTGCCGCAATCGCTGTTTACCCGGGTGCACCGTTCGTATATTGTCGCCAATAAAAAGATCGAACGGGCAGACCGGACTGCGTTATATATTCATCATCAACCCATTCCGATAGGCGCGGCCTATGCGGAGGAAGTGGAGGAGTTATTGCTTAGGCGATAATGTCGCAATCACCCCATTTATTGTCTTATTGCCTCCCCACCGGAAATGTATAAGGGTGCTAATTTTACATCAGCAAATAAACCTGATTAAATCACTTTTTATACTTTCTGTTATGACAACCTTAACTTCCACCCGCGTAGTAAAAAGAGACCGTATCATTTACTGGGTCTTCACCACTTTGTTTGTATTGCTGGACTCCGTACCGGCTATCTGGTTTAACAGTGAGCTGGCCCGCCAGGGTATTAAGGACATGGGCTTTCCCGCTTACTTTGGCGTAGAGCTGGGCATTGGTAAAATTATTGGCGGCATATTGCTGATCTTACCGATGATACCTGCACGGTTCAAGGAATGGGCGTATGTTGGATTCGGGATTTCCCTGATATCTGCTTTCATTGCGAACTTCGTGGTGAAAGGTCCGTTGTTTGCGCTGCCGCCGCTGGTAGGTATGGCGATATTGACAGTGTCTTATATTTATTTCCATAAGACAGTGAGGAATTGAATTTGAATGCCTGTTTCTCGCAAAGGGGCGTAAGGAGCAGAGTCCGCAAAGAGGGCCTTCGGCCTGTGCGGGTTTGTTTCTCGCAGAGGGGCGTAAGGAGCGGAGTACGCAAAGAGGGCCTTCGGCCTGTGCGGGTTTGTTTCTCGCAAAGGGGCGTAAGGAGCGGAGTACGCAAAGAGGGCCTTCGGCCTGTGCGGATTGTTCTTGCTAAAGGACATAAGCAGCAAAGACATACATTCTGTTTTTCAAAACGATATTTGAAAACATGGAAATTAGACACACGTTTCTGCTGCTTACGCCGCTCGAGAAAAAAAACTCCTCCTCTGCGCACTCTGCTCCTATTGCCTCTTTGCGAGAAAAAACCTCCTCCTCCTTTGCGCACTCTGCTCCTTTTGCCTCTTTGCGAGAAAAAAACCTCCTCCTTTGCGCACTCTGCTCCTTATGCCCCTCTGCGAGAAAAAACCTCCTCCTCTTTGCGCACTCTGCTCCTTATGCCCCTCTGCGAGAAAAAAAACCTCTGCGAGCAACCCTCCCCGGCCGAAAAAATCACTCATCAAAAAAACCTTCCCTGATTCTCATAAAAACGATATATTTAAACAAAACCACGTTATTATGAGCAATTCCAACAATCGCCGCGACTTCCTGCGCCAGATGGGCATTTATACGATGGGTCTCGGTATGTTACCTTCCTTCCTGGCCGCCTGCAATACGGGCCAATCCACCAATGAAAACAGCAAAGACGGTAAAGCAACAGACAGCAGCGATATCGCTAAAGATGTGCATGAACTGTTCTTCAAAATTTCACTCGCTGAATGGTCATTCCATAAGTCGCTATTTGCCGGCAAAATGAATCACCTGGATTTCCCCCTGCGTGCAAAGAACGAATTTGATATCCACGCAGTGGAATATGTAAACCAGTTTTTTAAAGACAAAGCAAAAGATAAAACCTACCTCGGCGAAATGAAAAAACGTTGTGACGACAACGGCGTGAAAAGCGTACTGATCATGTGCGACGGGGAAGGAGAGATGGGCGATAAAGACGCTAAAAAACGGATGCAGGCAGTCGAAAACCATTACAAATGGGTGGAAGCTGCGCAATTCCTCGGTTGCCACGCTATCCGCGTCAACGCTGCCGGGGAAGGCACGCCGGAAGAAGTAGGTAAGGCGGCCGCAGAAGGGCTGGCAAAACTGGCCACCTTCGCAAAAGATTTCAACATCAATGTAATCGTTGAAAATCATGGAGGCAACTCCTCCAACGGCAAATGGCTGAGCAACGTAATGAAAACAGTCAACCTGGCTAACTGCGGTACTTTGCCGGACTTCGGCAACTTCTGCATCGAACGCAGTAAGCCGGAAGCCAATACGCCGGAAGCATGGGCCAAAACCAAATGCCTGCAGGAATATGACCGCTATGAAGGTATCCAGGAACTGATGCCGTTCGCCAAAGGCGTGAGCGCAAAATCATACGATTTCAAAGACGATGGCAGCGAGATTACCATGGATTACGCACGCATCATGAAAATCGTGAAAGATGCCGGCTATACCGGTCACGTAGGTATCGAATACGAAGGCAGCAACCTCTCTGAAGAAGACGGTATCCGCAAAACAAAAGAACTGCTGGTGAAAGTAGGCAGTGCCCTGAGCTGATAAAATCATTTATTATACCGGGGGTGTATCAACAGTTGATACACCCTCTTTTTATTTGTGACAGGCGAGGGAGATCGCGTATCTTACAAAAACGAACAAGATTGTATCAAAACCGAACATATTGTTGTTTTTGTTTATATGTTTAGGCGTGTCAATCAGTTTCGGCCAATTAGGGCATTTGTTTGGGAGTCATTCCGGCAATAAAAATAGTTATGCTGAAGAACTACTTTAAAATCGCATGGCGCAACCTGCTGAAAAATAAAACCTACGGCCTGCTGAATGTACTGGGGCTGTCGCTGAGTATTGGCGCGGCTATCCTCATCATTACCATGGTGAAGTTCCACCTGGCATTTGATAACTTTCATCATCACCCCGAGCGCATTTACCGGATTGTTACCGAACAGCACCGGGATAAGATTGCCTATGCGCCAAGTACGCCCCCGGCCCTGGGCAGCGCCTTCCGCAGGGATTACAGCTATGCGGAACATATATCCCGCTCCGTTACCACCGATGGAGCGCTGATCACCATCCGGGAAGGGCAGGATGTAAAGAAGTTCAAGGAAGATAATCTCTATTTTGCAGAGCCAGACTTCCTGAATATCTTCAACTTTCCGCTGGCGGCAGGCAGCGCAGCGCTGAATGAACCTAATACCGCCGTTATAACGGAAAAGACTGCACGCAGACTCTTTGGTAACGCAAACCCTGTCAATAAAACCTTTAACTATAATAACCAGGCTGATATCCGCATCACCGGGGTATTGAATGATATCCCTGCCGAATCGGAACAACAGCCGGAAGTAATATTGTCCTGGCCAACGGTAAAGCTATACGAAAGCTTCCTGGCGAACGAGGATTCCTGGGGCGGCATCACCTCCGACCTTGCCTGTTACGTGCGCCTGCGCCCGGGCGTGAACCCTGCCACAGTGGAAAAGGAACTGGCCGGTTACGTAACGCGCTACCGCCCGAAAAATAAAAATGTGCATCACTATAAGCTGCAACCCCTCAGCGATGTACACTACAACGCCCGTTACGGCGGCCCTATGGAAAGGAAAAACCTCGTGATACTCTCGCTGATAGCAGTGTTCCTCCTGTTTACCGCCTGTGTGAATTTTATCAATCTCGCTACCGCCCAGGCTGTGAACAGAAGTAAGGAAGTGGGCATACGAAAGGCCCTTGGCGGCCAGCGCAGCAGCCTGTTCTGGCAGTTTATCGCAGAAACGGGCGTTATAACGCTGACGGCTACACTGATAGCTGCCGGCCTGGCCTGGTTACTGCTGCCGGCTGTAAATAACTATTTCAACACACACCTGAGCTATATCCTTTTTACAGATCCGCAAATGGCAGGCATGCTTGCGCTGGTAGTGGTACTGGTGACCTTCCTGGCGGGAGCGTACCCGGGGCTTATTCTCTCAGGATTTAAGCCTGTCGCGGCATTAAAAGGTAAGGTGAGCCCGGCTCAGCTGGGTGGCTTCAATACCCGGAGGGGTTTGATCACCGTGCAGTTTAGCATCTCCCTGGTATTAATAATTGTAATGTTGGTAATAACCCGGCAAATGCAATACACCCAGGAGATAGACCTGGGGTTC
This sequence comes from Chitinophaga sp. CB10, assembly GCA_001870995.2. GTDB lineage: Bacteria > Bacteroidota > Bacteroidia > Chitinophagales > Chitinophagaceae > Chitinophaga. The sequence goes on along the minus strand of MLAV02000015.1, from coordinate 3,446 downwards.
GATAAAGACGCAGTGGTAATGGTGCCGCTGGGAACAAGCGAGCCGGATATGAGCCGCAAAACGCTGGCTAATCAGTTGGAAAATATTCCCGGCGTACAAAAAGTGACTATGTGCTTTGCAGCGCCCAGCGCCAACGCCTCCTGGAATACCAATATCTTCTTCGATAACAGGGATGAAAGTGAACTGTTCCGGGTAAACATCAAGGCGGTGGATGAAAACTACGTACCTGCCTTTGGGCTCAAACTGGCTGCCGGCAGGAACTTATTGCCTGCTGATACCGCCAGGGAAATGCTCATAAATGAAACGGCTGTACGAAAGCTGGGACTGAAATCCCCGGAGGAGGCGTTGAATAAGCGTATCACTTTTGATGGCGGCCAGTACCAGGTAACGGTAGTGGGCGTGGTGGCGGACTTCCATAACGGCTCCCTGCATAATGAAATTGAACCGGTAGGCATGGCGATTATGCCGGAAAATTTTCAGCAGTATGCCATCAAGGTCAATATGTCCGGCCTGCCCGCCACCCTTGCTGCAATTGAAAAACACTGGTCGGCCATGTACCCTGAAAAAATCTATGAATACCGCTTCCTGGACGATAACATCGCCAGCTTTTACGAAACGGAACAGACGATGCTGCACATTGTCAAAATATTCTCCATCATGTCCATCTTCATAGCATGCCTGGGATTGTACGGGCTGGTATCCTTCATGGTCGTGCAAAAGCGCAAGGAGATAGGCATCCGCAAAGTGCTGGGAGGCAGCGTGGCAGGTATCCTCTGGCTCTTCGGAAAAGAGTTTGCCCGCCTGATCCTGCTGGCATTTGTAATCGCCGGCCCCTTAGGCTGGTGGATGATGAATGCCTGGCTGAATGATTTCAAGTACCATATCACTTTGGGGCCGGGCGTATTCCTGCTGGCCATTGCCGGCACGGTGATCCTGGCTGCATTGACGGTAGGGGTGCAGAGCGCACGGGCTGCTATGATGAATCCGGTAAAAAGCCTAAGGAGCGAATAATTGCCTGCTGCCCGGACTCAGGTAGCTATTGCCCGTTCAGTTACCTGGTTCCCTTCAACCTGCGCAGCTGACCGGAACAGGGTAGCTGCTTTACCTCCCATCTTAAAACCGTATCGCTACCTTATTCCCCTCCACCTTATACCCGAAGCCCTGCGTCTTACCCAATGTATCCAGCACCTGCTGCAAGGATGCTTTTACAAACAGCTGGGTTACGGGCGTGGTTTTGGAGGCATCCCCCGTAACGCTGATCTCTACGCCATACCAATCCTCCAGGGTGCGCCACATCAGCAAGCCCTGTGCATTGGTCAGCTGCAGGCTGTCCGCCAGCCAGCGTTCTGCATCCCGGGGATCATAGGTTTCCTTCTCCATGAGGTCTATTTCCTTGTTTGCCAGGATCATATTCCCCCTTTCGAGTAGTTCCGGCTGATTGTCCGTTTCGGAATGATAGCTTTTGGAAACTTTTAGCTTTCCGCTGAGCAGGTGTACGGTTGCGCCCTGCTGGCTGGTAAAGCAGCGCATCCTGAACGACGTGCCCAGCACTTCCGCTGTAAGCTTGTCCGCTACTACTGTAAAGACGGCTGGTGAAGGATTTACGGTAAACCAGGCATCCCCGTCCAGCAAAATGCGGCGCTGTTCCTTGCCGTAATCGTCTGGCACGAGCAGCCGGGAATTGGCGTTAAGGATCACCGTCGAGCTATCCGGCAGCGTGATGGTTTTGCGGGTACCCGTTTCCCCCTGGTAAGTAGTATAGTGCATTCCCGGCGATTGCATGGCTAAAATAGCGCTGGCCTTGTTTTCAGCCGCAGGGGGCGCTGTATGGCAGGCCATGGTGGAAAGTAAGGCTACAGGTAACAGGAACTTTAAACAGTTGGTATCATTTTTAAATAGCATATTCCGGGAATTTTGTATGCAAACGAAAAATCCTAAAAGTAATCAAAATTAGCAGCAGTGGGAAACGGCACTTTTCCAATTTCTATCAAGCAAAAGACAATATCTGTTAATACGGATAAAAAGATATTTCCCTGAGCCAATGTTTTTTGGCTGAATTGTCCGTCCACCCTAACTTTGCGAGCCATGGAAAAGCAGCTATCTTTATCTTTTGATAATACGGCTATTGCATTTGAAGCAAAAACCGACAAGGCTTTAAGTAAGGCCAACTTTCTCTTCAGTAACATTGGCAAGCCCTGGCTGGTGAAACTGGGCGCCACATTCACACCTATTGCCTTTAAACTGGGATTGCCGATCAAGGGAATCATCAAAAACACCATCTTTTCACAATTCTGCGGCGGCGAAACGCTGGAAGAAGCTGCCCATACTGCATTGCAGCTGGGTAACTACCATGTGGGCGTAGCGCTGGACTATGGCGTGGAAGCCATGGAAGGCGAAGAAAACTACGATAAAGCCGTTCCTGAATTTATCCGCGCTATTCAATACGCTGCCTCCCGTCCTGATATCCCGTTTATTGCCATTAAAATTACTGGTTTTGCCCGTTTTGCCCTCCTGGAAAAAATGCATAGCAAAGCTCCCCTCACTGCTGAGGAAGAACAGGAATTTGCCCGGGTACGCCAACGCGTACACGCCATTGCGGAAGCAGCCGCCAAAAATAATGTAGGCATCCTGGTAGACGCGGAAGAATCCTGGATACAGCAGCCGGTAGACGACCTCACGGATGAAATGATGGCGCTGTTCAACAAAAAGAAAGTGATCATTTTCAATACCTTCCAGATGTACCGTCACGACAGGCTGGAATTCCTGAAAGTATCGCTGGAAAAAGCAGTCAAAGAAGGCTACCTGCTCGGCGCTAAACTGGTGCGCGGCGCCTACATGGAAAAAGAAAATAAACGCGCTGTCGAAATGGGCTATCCTACCCCGATCCAGCCCAGCAAAGCCGCTACTGATAAAGATTATAACGAAGCAGTCACTTTCTGCCTGGATAACCTCGATAAACTCGCCGTGTTTATCGGTACCCACAACGAGGATAGCTGCATGCTCGCCGCCCGTATCCTGCACGAAAAAGGCCTGCCTCATAATCACGAGCACGTGAGCTTCAGCCAGTTGCTGGGCATGAGTGATAATATTACGTTCAACCTGGCCCACGCCGGCTATAACGTCTCCAAATACCTCCCTTACGGGCCTGTAAAGGACGTAATGCCTTACCTGATCCGCCGCGCGCAGGAAAATACTTCCATCGCCGGCCAGATGGGCCGCGAGCTTGCCCTGATCAGAAAGGAAATGAAGCGCAGAGGTATGTAAAAGGATCAGATAATAACCTAATTGCCAGGGCATGTAAAAATCATTTACCCGCCCGTACAAAGCATAAAAACAAAGGAGGGACCTATTGAAGTGCCCCCAAAAAGTTAGACACTTTTTGGGGGCACTTTTATGGATAAAAGAATAAAATACAGTTCATCGCAAAAGTTAATAATAGTCAAGGC
>MLAV02000014.1 GCA_001870995.2 Chitinophaga sp. CB10 | reverse complement strand
TTGTTGTTCCATAAAAAAAAACTGTGTTAAAGGTCTTGTTTTTTTAGCCTTTGACACAGTTTATTTTACAGTCTCGAAGCGCCAACCCAAACCATTTTTCCCTCAGCACCTACCGGGGCACTCCCTCCATACCACTTCAGCGCCCCCACGGCATACCGCACAGCCCAATTTTCTTAATAACGTTGCCACTCCCCTTGCGGGGCTAATTTTTTCCCCCAACCCCAACCTCCCCCTCCTCCCCCTCCGGGAAATTTCCACCCTACCACGGGCATTTATCGAACCTTTACCTTAATTTCAGGTTCTACTTAGAAACAATCGCCGGGCATGAAGACACTAAAGCATTTGTGCATCCTGTTGCTGATCACCACAGCGGCATGGGCACAGGAAAAAAAGGACTATAACAGGATGTTCAGGTTGTATGAGGATAACGACTTCATCAACTTTACCAGCTTCGACAACGACCAGGCATATACGAACGGTACCCGGTTCGACCTGTTTTACCAACCGGCATCGCGGTCGCGCTCCATCCTGGACAGCTGGATGCCTAAAGCCGGCAAAGCCAGCGTCAATACCTACGGTTACGGTTTTATGCAAACCATGTTCACGCCTTCCCGGCTCATGACGCCGGACCCGGACCCGTACGACTTCTATTATTCCGGCGGCCTGTTCCTCACCCATACCCAACACTCCTCCAACCGGGAAAAAAAATACAACATCCAAACGGAACTGCTGGTAGGCGTGATGGGGCCGCCCGCCCTCGCGGAACAAACCCAACGCCTCATTCACAGCATCATGCGCTACCGCAAGCCCGCCGGATGGGGCAAACAATTGAAAACGGACCTGCTGCTGAACCTCAACATGATCGTGGAAAAAGAACTCCTGGCCGCAGGGGATTACTTCCAGGTCAGCGGCGGCGCACAAGGCTTCCTTGGCACGATGGTCAACGGACTGGCCGTTTATTCCAACATCCGCATCGGGCGCATGCAGCCATATTACAACGGCTATATCCAGCAATACAGCGGTAAGGACGGCTGGCAGCTCTATGGCACCATCCGCCCCAGCCTGGCGGCCAATTTCCATAACAGCCTCGTTAGCGGCGGATACTTCAGCAGCTTACCCTACCCCGCCGCCCAACCGAAGGACGAAAGGCCGTATGCGCAGCATAAGGTGCTGCCCCGGCTCGACTTCAGCATTGCCGCCGGTATCAGGCACTGGGGAATTTCCATCTCCCAGAAAACCACCACGCTGGTGGTAAATGGCTTGTCGGATTTGGAAACGGGGAATCTTTCGATTTACTATTCCTGGTAAAGGGGCAAAGTTATCCTGCTACTACATCTGCAAAAGGAGAAGACTTCCGGCTACGGCCCACTGCTCTCCGTAAATAAAACGGGGAGCGCAGGTGCTTACGCCCGTTGCTCCCCATCCAAAAATTTTGCTCCACCTCAATGATTACTGCCTGCTGATACGACCGGTACTGAGTTTTCCTTCGTTATTGAGGATCAGCAGGTAGTTGCCGCTGCTGACATCCGACAATGGCACCGCATAGGTATGTTTGCCGGCCGGCAGCTTGCCGCCCATGATATTGCGGATAAACCGGCCGCTCACATCATAGAGGTTCAGCATCACTCTTGCCGGCTGCTTCAGGGTAAACGATACGGTGGTTTGCGGGCCGGCAGGGTTAGGATATACGTCCAGCTGCGTTTCCGCAGGAGCCGCCGATTTAGCCATCAAGGCGCCGCTGGTGATCACCTGCACTTCCGTATAACTATTCCAAAGATTAGAGCTGTTGCCATGGCCTACAATACGCACATACTTGCCGGAAGCGGGAGTAAAATTAAAGGTTTCCAGGGCCGTGGACGTGCCGCTGCTTACCAGGCCTGTGGCAACGGTGACGAGGTTGCTCGTGTCGTTCCCCACTTTCACATCAAAGGTGCTGGTGCGGGTATTGCCGCTGAAGAAGGCAATCTTTACACCGGAAACGGTTTTCGTTTCGCCGAGGCATAACTGTATCCATTGCCAGTTACCATTGGCGGACCAGCGGGTGTTCAGGTCGTTGTCCAGCACATTGGCGGGCACGTTGCCATCGTCCGCACTGGCGATGGCCGGCACGCAGGAAACGCCGGTAACGATCTGCACTTCGGTAAAGCTGTTCCAGGCATTTACGTTGTTACCGTGGCCTACAATCCGGATGTACTTGGCAGATACCGGCGTAAAGCTGAACGTTTGCAGGGTGCGGGAAGTGCCGCTGCTGGTAAGGCCGGCGGCCACGGTGGTAAAGTTAATGCCGTCGTTGCCGGCGAGGATGTCGAACGTACTAATGCGGCTATCGCCATTGTAAAATGCAATTTTCACGGCGGATACAGATACGATGTTATCCAGGCAGAATTGGATCCATTGCCCGTCCCCACTGGCGGACCAACGGGTGGCCGTATCTCCGTCCAGCACATTGGCAGGCACGTTGCCGTCGTCCGCACTGGCGCTGGCCGGCACGCAGGAATTGGCAGGGGTATCTGCGCCGTTTACGCCGACCATGGAGGCATCCATGATCCGTGCGGTTACAGCAGCGGTGGATACTTCATCTGCGCCGATATCGAAAGTGCCGGTGCGGGCTTGTCCGTCCATATCCGTATTCAGCGTGGAGTAGCTGCCAATAGCGGCGTTGATGGCGGGGCTGCCGCTCTGCAAATGGAAGGTACCTGTTGCATCCCTTGCCAGCAGAGGATTTGAAGTAGTATAAGTACCAGCAGGCACGGCGCCGGCGCCATTGGTACCATACAAGATATTGCCGCCCCAGGTGGGGTTCGTATAGGGGCCGGCGATAGAAGCAGCGGGGCCGCCGCCCTGGATGATATTATTCACAAAAGTGGTGTAGGTAGCGCCCAGTCCGCCGCTACGGCCTGCCTGCACGTAGTTGGTGGGGCAGTTGACCAGGGTGTTGAAAGCGATCACGCAGCGGTCCGGCCGGTCGTGTACCGTCAGCGCATCGCCGTTGGCTACTTCTCCATCGCCGTTACCGATGTTGATACCGGGATCGCAGTTTTCAAAATGATTGCTGTAGACTTTGTGGTCATCGCCGAAGATGCGGATGCCCTGGGTGTTCAGGAAGTAGTTGCCATACACGTTACAGAAGTTACCATGCCGCAGGGTAAACTGGGAAACGCAATCCCGGATGGTGTTGTACCGCAGGGTTACCGCGGAAGCCTTGATGGAGATCATTTCATTTTCTCCCTGGCAGGACTCAAATACATTGTATTCCACAATACTGTTGGACGACGACATGCTGTAGCCGCTCAGGCCGAACTGCAATGTTTCCGCGCCATTGGCGGTCTGGGGTTGCTGGTCATAAAAGTAATTGTGGTGGATGTGCAGGCGCTGGGCAATCTGGCTGCCGCTGCCCCGCACGGCGATAAAGCGGCCCATGGCATTTTTGTGCTGGAAGGTATTGTAGTCCACTTCGTGGTCGTTACCGTTCAGCAGCAGATTTTCGCCATCGCCGGGCGTTTCGAACAGGTTGCGCGTCCAGCGGCAAAAACTGGTGCCGGAAGCCATAGTGGCCTGGCTGGCGCTGAACTTAAATTTGAATCCTTTGATGATAATGTACTTCGCCGGACTAACGATGTTGATACCGGCAGTGCCATTGATTTCCACGCCGCCAATGGTTTGGGCCTGGATGGTAATGGGCTGCGCGGCAGTGCCCTGCTTACTGATAGTGATGTCCGTACTGGCGGTGTACACGCCGTTTGCAAGGATGATGACATCGCCGGGGGCAGCATTGTTGATAGCTGTTTGCAGGGCGGATAAGGAACTGACATTGACAGTGGCCGCGGATAATTGTAAGGTAGCGCATACGGATAGGAGCAACAACAGCCACGTGTAGGTACGACGGCATGACCGTGAGTAGAGAACGGGAATCATTTGGGTGATTTTAAAGAATGATAGATTTTGGTTTACACAACAGCGCATTTGTGTGACGGGTCTCACACACTATTCTCATAAAGTGGAACAAAATTTTGTATAACTAAAATTAGTAAAAATCAGGAAAATTGCAAACGATTGCAAAAATACAGGTTTATTGGATGCAATCCCCTACTGATAAGCGTTTCAGCCCAAAAAACACCACTGATACTTCCTTCGCTGTTTACGGTATTTTTTTAACCACTGCCGGCAGCCGGCAATTTCGCCCGGTACCAACGACATCTTTTCTTATACAAACAGCATCCTTCCTTATACACACACAAATGGCGGTCACCTTAAGTTATAGTAGTTTTCAGGTTTGAGAAACTGAGAAAAAAGACAAATATCCAAGTATCAATATGAAGAAGTACATTTTATTGATTTCCACGTGGTTGCTATGTTGCTGTATCACCTATGCACAGGAATTAAAATCACCTAACGACCGTTTTACGATGAGCTTCCGGCTGCTCCCCGATGGCAGTCCTGCCTACCAGCTGAGCTACAAGGGAAAGCCAGTGATCAAAGAGAGTACGCTGGGGTTGGAACTGAAAAACGACAAGCAGTCGCTCCTCCACGGCTTTACCATTACCAACACTGCCAACAAGCAGGTGGACGAAAGCTGGAACCCGGTATGGGGTGAAGTGAAAACGATCCGTAACCACTATAATGAAATGGCCGTTACCCTCACCCAGCAGGAAACCAGCCGCCAGCTCATTATCCGTTTCCGCCTTTTCGACGACGGGCTCGCATTCCGCTACGAGTTCCCCGCGCAGAAGAACCTGACCTACTTTGTGATTGCGGAGGAGAAAACGCAGTTTGCCATGACGGGCGATCATACCGCATTCTGGATTCCCGGGGATTACGACACCCAGGAGTACGACTATACCACTTCCAGGCTCTCCGAGATCAGGGGGCTGATGAATAAAGCGGTGACGCCGAACGTTTCACAGACCACCTTCTCGCCCACCGGCGTGCAAACATCCCTGATGATGAAAACGGCCGATGGTATTTACATCAACCTGCACGAAGCAGCGCTGATCAACTATTCCTGCATGCACCTGAACCTGGACGACAAGCGCTTCATCTTCCAGTCGTGGCTCACGCCCGACGCACAGGGCAACAAAGGCTACATGCAGGCGCCCTGCCAGAGCCCATGGCGCACCATCATCGTGAGCGATGATGCCCGCGACATCCTGGCCAGCAAAATGACGTATAACCTCAACGAGCCTACGAAAATCAAAAATACCGATTGGATCAAACCCGTGAAATACGTTGGCGTATGGTGGGAGATGATCACCGGTAAATCCACCTGGTCCTACACGAATGAATACCCGACCGTACAACTGGGCGTAACGGATTTCGTACATGCGAAACCGAATGGCACGCACGGCGCCAATACTGCCAATGTGAAAAAGTATATTGACTTTGCCGCTGAAAACGGTTTCGACGCGGTGTTGGTGGAAGGCTGGAATGTAGGCTGGGAAGATTGGTTCGGCAATTCGAAAGATTATGTGTTCGACTTTGTGACGCCTTATCCGGATTTTGATGTGAAGGGCCTTCAAGCGTATGCTGCTGCCAAAGGGGTGAAGATCATCATGCACCACGAAACTTCCGGCTCCGTACGCAACTACGAACGCCATATGGATACGGCGTACAAGTTTATGCGGGAAAATGGCTACAACGCCGTTAAGAGCGGTTACGTGGGCAACATCCTGCCCCGCGGCGAACATCATTACAGCCAATGGATCCTGAACCATTACCAAACCGCTATTGAAAAAGCGGCGGATTACGGCATTATGGTGAACGCCCACGAAGCGGTGCGCCCTACCGGTATTGCCCGCACCTGGCCAAACCTGATTGGCAACGAAGCTGCGAGAGGCACGGAATACCAGGCATTTGGCGGCAATAAACCCAACCATGTGACCATCCTGCCATTTACCCGGCTGGTAGGCGGCCCGATGGATTATACGCCGGGTATCTTTGAAATGGATATCTCCAAGATCAATCCTGACAACCATTCCCATGTGAACAGTACGCTGACCAATCAGCTGGCGCTGTACCTGACGATGTACAGTCCGCTGCAAATGGCGGCCGACTTACCGGAGCATTATATGCGCTTTAAAGATGCATTCCAGTTCATTAAAGACGTTGCGGTAGACTGGGACGACAGTCAATACCTGGAAGCAGAACCAGGCCAGTACATCACAGTAGCGCGCAAAGCCAAAGGCACAGGCCAATGGTTCCTCGGCAGCGTGCAGGGCGAGCAGCCGCGTACTTCCAACATCAGCCTGAGCTTCCTGGAGCCGGGTAAGAAATATACGGCTACTATTTATGCGGATGCAAAGGACGCGCATTATAAGACTAACCCGCAGGCATATACGATTAAGAAGGTAACGGTGACGAATAAGTCGAAATTATCAACTTATGTGGCGCCGGGCGGCGGGTATGCTATTAGTTTTGCGGAGGAGAAGAAATGATATAGGTTTAAGTTTTAGGAAAGCAGACGCGGGTACCTCTGACAGAGGTACCCGCTTTTTTGTGACTACCTCCGTTTTATGTACATTTATCAGGAAATAACCCTTACTTCTTCCCAAATTAAAAAATGGAACAGCAGATTATTGAAACCATACGTCACCTCTTTGAAGGCACGGACGAACGCAACTGGACAAAAGTAGAAAACACGATGGCGGACAGCCTCCTGCTCGACTATTCCTCCATGACCGGGAATGCGGCTACGTGGCTATCCCCCAGGGAGATCACCACGGCATGGGCCGGCGTGCTGCCGGGGTTCGACAAAACGCATCACCAACTTTTGGGCTTCGCCGTAACCATCAACGGTGATGAGGCGCAGGCGCAATACTATGGTAAAGCAGACCACTTCCTGGGCAATGATTGTTGGACGGTCACGGGCGGATATGACACTATCCTGCTAAAGAAAGATAACGGCTGGAAGATCACCCGGCAAACGTTCCATTTTGAAAAGCAGTACGGCAATACCGCACTTCCGGCAAAAGCCATCGACATAGTAAAAAATAAACAGGGCCGCCAAAACCAGGCGTAGCCTGCTCCTACGGGACAGCCAGCTTCCCTTTATTCCAGCGCCCGGCAAAGCAAGGCTGGTATAATCGTTGACAAGGGAACTGGTATGCGCCTGCAACCCATTCAAAAACTATCCACCCACGATGTGGAGCGTAGCATGAAGCTGGTCATTGCTGACGGACTGGCCGCTGAAGTCATGACTACCCTCACCGGCGGTACCTTCCTGGTAGCGCTGGCGCTGCTTTGGGGCGCCACCAACATAGAGATCGGGATACTGGCTGCACTGCCCACGTTTACGAATGTATTCCAGCTGATTTCCGTATGGCTGGTACGGCGCACCAACAACCGGAAGGCGGTCACCTTCGTCTGCTCTCTGCTGGCGCGTACGCCGCTGATCATTATCGGCGCGCTGCCATTGCTGGTACCAGGTATCGGCAATATTAAATTCCTGATCACCTTCCTGTTCTTCTTTTATTTCTTCGGCTCCCTTGCCGGCCCCAGCTGGAACGCCTGGATGAAGGACCTGATTCCCGAGTCCATTATGGGCAAATACTTCGCCCGGCGCAGCAGTTATACCCAGGGGCTCAACGTGGTGCTCAGCCTTGTTACCGCACTAACTGTAGACCATATACGCACCTCGTATCCGCAATATGAACTGTATATGTATTATGGCATGTTCCTGCTTGCAGGCATCACGGGTATCGTTGGGGCGATTGCGCTGGCCGGCGCCTGCGAAATGCAGACGTATATGGATAAGGAGAATATTTTCCGGCTGCTGCTGCGGCCATTTAAGGATAACAACTTTGTGAGATTGCTGTTTTTCAACTGCGCATGGGTATTTGCCGTGAACCTGGCTACGCCGTTCTTTACGGTATTCCTCATGAAAGGCATGCTGCTCACCCTGTCACAGATAACGGTATTGAATATACTCAGCCAGCTTGCCAGCATCCTTACCATACGCATCTGGGGCGTGTTTGCGGACAGGTACAGCAATAAGACCATCATTGCCATTGGCGCGCCGTTAAACATCCTTTGCCTGATAGCCTGGTGCTTTGTAGGGATTTATTCACATCTCTACGCCAACCTGATCCTGCTGGGTTGCATTTATATATGCATGGGGGTTTCCAATGCCGGCATTAACCTCTCCATCACTAACATCGGGCTGAAGCTCGCGCCCAACAGGGATGCGGTGGTTTATCTTTCCACCCGCAATATGATCACCGCGGTGTTCTCGGCACTGGCGCCGCTGGTGGGTGGTATCCTGGCGGACTTCTTCGGGGAGCGGAACCTGCAGGTAAACGCGATTTTCACCGGGCCGCACAGCACCAAAACATTACACCTGATTGCCCTGCATCAGTGGAATTTCCTGTTCCTGATTGGCGCAGGGCTGGCGATAGTAGCGCTGGAATTGCTGTTCCTCATCAAGGAAACCGGGGAAGTGGACAAGAATATCGTTGTGAGGATCATGCGGAGTTCGATCAAAAGCAGCCTGAAGGATGCCTTTATCATCGGTAATATTATGACCTGGCACCGGCAGTTCTGGGGGCTGATCCGGCGGAGAGGATAGCCCGGCAAACCACGTTGTTCCCGGGCTGGATATGTTAAGGTTTGAGGATCACTTTCACACAGTCGTCTTCCTTCTTCTTAAAAATTTCGTAGGCATGCGCCACTTCCGACAGCGGGAGCTGGTGCGTAATAATATCGTTCAGCACTACTTTGCCGCTCGTAATCAGCGTGATCAGGTGATCGATATACTTCTGCACGGGCGCCTGGCCAAACTGCAGTATGATTCCTTTGTCAAAAATGCGGTGGATCGGGAAGTTGTCGTACGGACTGCCATACACGCCAACTACGGTAACGGTACCGCCTCTACGCACTGCTTCAAAACAAAGTTCCATTACCTTGGGCGTTCCTTTTTCCACATTGATCACCGCTTTGAGTTTTTCAAATGCCGATCTGTCGGCTTCCATGCCTACGGCATCCACGCATACATCGGCGCCGCGGCCATCGGTCATATCCCTGATGGCCTGCACGGGATCTACGCGGGTAGGATTGATCGTTTCCACTTTGTTGGCGGCAGCGGCGGTCGCGAGGCGGTAATCCAGCGGATCGATGGCGATCACGCGGCCTGCGCCTTGTAGCCATGCGGCTTTTTGCGCCATCAGTCCTACCGGCCCTGCGCCAAAGATGGCAACGGTTTCCCCGCCTTGCAGCCGCGCCCAGTCGATAGCGGCCCATCCGGTAGGAAAAATATCCGTGAGGAAAAGAACCTGCTCATCGGAGAAACCTTCCGGTACAATGCGCGGGCTTACGTTGGCATACGGCACGCGGACGTACTCTGCCTGTCCGCCGTCATACCCGCCGTACAGGTCCGTATAGCCAAACAGGCCGCCCCCTTTGCCTTTCATCAGGTCCCCTTCGGGGCCATAGAATTCGGGGTTGCTATGCTCGCATGCTACAGGAAGGTCGTGTTTGCAGAAGTAACAATGCCCACAGGAGATGGGGAATGGCACTACTACGCGGTCGCCCGGACGCAGATTTTTAATACCGCTGGCTGTTTCCTCCACAATTCCCATGAACTCATGCCCCATGACCAGCGGATGAGTCTGGGGAAAGAATCCATCGTAGATATGGAGGTCGGAGCCGCAGATAGCGGTGGAGGTGACTTTGAGGATGATATCGGTATCCTGTTCCAGCTTGGGATCGGGCACATTGTCCATGGTGATTTTCCCCGGGCGATGAAATACGGCTGCTTTCATAAGATTGTTTTTAGAAGTGAATGATAGCAGGTAAAAGGTCAATAAACATGCCCGGGGAGTTTTGCTCGCAAAGGGGCATAAGGGGGCAAAGCTCGCAGAGGGAGTTTGTTTTTTTTCTCGCAAAGGGGCATGAGGGGGCAAAGCTCGCAGAGGGAGTTTGTTTTTTTTCTCGCAGAGGGGCATAAGGGGGCAAAGCTCGCAGAGGGAGTTTGTTTTTCTCGCAAATCCGCAAAAGGACAACCTCGCAGCGGCATGCGGCCCAAACCCTTACCATTTTTCTCACCCACAAAAAAAACAACAAACCTCCATCCTTTGCGTCCTCTCCCTCCTTATGCCCCTCTGCGAGAAAAAAGCACATGCTTATATACTCGTACCCGTAAACGTCACTACGCTCGTTGCGGGCACATTCACCACGAACCCGCCACCGGCATTCGCGCTCACCGGCGCTGTTGCCGCCCAATGCGCTGAACTAGCTGCCGATGTAACATAACCGGTAAGCGTGCTTGCAGCAAAGCCGCTCAAGGCCACCGCGCATTTCACCGGCGCCGCACCCGTATTAATCACCACCACGCTGAATTTGCCGGTAGCCGGATCTTTATACGCAGATACCTTCAGGTTGCCATTATTGGATACGCTGGCGCCAAAGCGGAAATAACCCGGGCGTACAAATTTGGAGAACTGCCCCATAACGTCGTAGGTCTTGGGGAATTCCAGCGTACCGTCCGCCCTGGTGCAAATGAGCGCTTCATTGTTCTGGAAGGCGAGCATGCCCAGCCAGTACACATAAGCGTTCACGTTACATTCAGCGAGGAATTTGTGCATGCTGGTAGCCAGTTTCAAGCCCATGGTCATGCTGGCATCGTAGGTGCCCGCATCATCAGAGGCCTCCGTTACCCATACCGGTTTGTTGCCGGTAGCGTAGTTCCAGATGGTAGGGTTTTGATTCAGTCCGCGGTTGCCCACGATCAGGTCGCCGACTTCCACATAGCCATGACCGGCGAGGATATCCACGTTGCTTTTATCCATGGAAGAGAGAAAAGAGTTGGCCGTGCCCCAGGCCGCGTTTTCAGAAGAGATGATTTTTACGTTGTTGAGCCCCTGGGCGTTTAATGCAGGGCGGAGGTTGTTGGAAATGAACTCTCCCAGATGGGAAGCGGTCCAGTAGCTGGCAGGCCAGTCGGAGAACACGTTTTCCGGCTCGTTGCTGGGCGATACACCGTACAAACTAACCCCTTCGTTCTGGTAGCCTTTAACAAAGCCCGCTACATAGTTGGCGAAGGAGGTAGAGCAGCAGCTGTAGTTCAACCCATTGAACCATTTGGCGCTTACCACGCTGGTATTAGTTTTCATGCTGAGCGGCGGCGTCCAGGTACTGGCGAAGGCTATCGGCGTATTATAACGCTGCTTCACCGATTTCATAATCCACAGCTGGGAAATATGCGTTTTCTGGTCCGCTGTAAGCCCCGTGTAGGCGGCGGAGGTAGGCGCCACATCAATATCCACGGTAGGCGGTTTAATGGTAACTACCCCGGTGGAAGAATTGAAAGGATAAGTGTATAATACTTCGCCGCGGATCATATTCAGCTGCAGACCGCTGTTGCCCCAGAGCAGGTCCAGGATGCTGTCGCGCTTAGGCGATTCAAAGAAAGGCGTTACCCGGCCTGCAAATGCGCCAAAGCCCTCAATACGCTGGTAGCCCTGCGCCCAGTTGAGGGTGATGTTCGCACTGTCGGTACCCGGCGTGGAAGAAGCGATCTGAGCTTTCACGCCCGTGATTTTTTCCAGGCTGGCCTGGCTGGCATCTTTAGAGCAGCTGATGCCGAAAAGAGCAATCATTGCCGGCAGCGCAAGCTGCCTTACGGAGTTGTTTTTCATTATTCAATATTGGGTTTAGAGAAAAAGGATATTGCGAAGGGATACTCCCTATATTATGCTCTATTTATAACGCGGACAGCACAGCTCTTTTCGGAAATAAATTTAACCGGAAAAACGTATGAATAATCATTCAGGGAAATGGCTGCAAAAGTTTGGATAAAAAAGTATCATTAATAAATCATGAAGCCCGGGCAGGTTTCCCTAAAAAGCAGAAGGGACAAGGCCTGGGGCCTTGTCCCTTCTGCAAAAGAAGCTCCGGGAAGTACTATTCTTCGCTGGCTTCTTCGTTGATGGTATTGGTAGCGATCTCTGTCAATGCCTCATCGGTGGCTTTCTCATTTTCAAGTGTTTGTTCCAGCAGTTCCATTACTTCTGTATGGCCCATGTTTTCTGCGAAAACGCGTAAGGTGCCATAAGTCGCAATTTCATAATGCTCCACTTTTTGAGCCGCCAGGATCAGCGCCGCATCACGTACCATGGAACCTTCTTCGGTATCCTCGATGATGCTTTGCGCCTCGGAGATCAGGCCTTCCATGGCATCGCACTTCTTTGCCTGCGCTTTCTGGCCCAGCAGCTGGAAGATTTGTTCCAGGGTTTCCACATGGCCCTGGGTTTCTTCCGCATGCTTTTCGAAAGCTTCCTGCAGCTCCTCGCTGGTAGCCGCTTTCTTCAGCTTAGGCAAGGCTTTGGTCAATGCTTTTTCTGCCCAGTAAATATCCTTCAGCTCATCAACAAACATTTGGTGGAATTCAGAGTTTTCCATCTGTTCGGAACGGGCGTTAGAACGGGAAGAGGAAGCACGTTTGGCGGTACCATTGGAATTGGAGTTAGATCTACCGGAGGTTTTGCCTGAAGCAGCAGAGCGGGAGTTCGCACCGGATTTTGAACGAGAGGCAGTTTTTGTTGCAGTTTGTGATGTAGCCATAAAAAAATGTTTTTTAGGTTCTCAATATTTTTTTGAAATGAAAACCAAATTGCATGCCCTTGTATAATATACTTAATTAGAAAGGATTCCTTACCGGCAAAAATCATCAATCATTATCCGGACTGCAAACATTCATTTCCAAACCACAAACCGCAATTCAACAATTATTTATCGAATTTCGATAAATTTATATTGCATTTTAATAAATAATAAATACCTTCGTGGTAACAAACCCTGATAAAAATGAAAGTAAAATATCTGATCACTACCCTGAAATTCATACTCACATTGGGAATCATCCTCGTGAGTGTGTCCCTCCTGTTGCTTTTTATCAACCTGTTTACAGGAAAGATCAACCACCGTTACTTTGCAAACCCATCCTGGGAAATGCAGTCCTTTGGCGCGAAAAGCGAGCCTGCAAAAACTTTCAGCGCCGATTCTTCGTTGTCGTACACACAGCTGAATGACCGCTACCTGGTGGTATTGGAAAAAAAGAATGCCGGTAACAGCCTGCCGTTGATCATCACCGTTTGCAGACTGTTGACAGCATTGGCCATTATGTGGATATTTCTGCGTATTCTGAAGGAGCTGGACCTCAGCAAGCCATTCCATCCGCGGATTGTGCGCTTTGCTAAAATAGCGGCAGGACTGTTTATTTTAACGGATGTTTTCAACATCATAGAATACAATATAGTGAACAGCATCGTCCGCAATGCCGTACAGACGCCCTACCTCTCCTACCTGAAGGAACTTGGCAGCAGCACCATCACCGGGATTATTACCTTCCTGCTGGCAGTGGTTTACCAGCGCGGCGTGCAGTTGCAGTCCGAGCAGGATTTAACTATTTAAAATTGCCAGGATTAATTGAGTCCACCAGGCCAGCACCGGATATGACCATTCCAACCTGCCAGCCTCAGTTGACGCCACCAGGCAACCACTGGACCTAATCCTTTCATGCAGCAGCGCAGTAAATAACTGCAATGAAGCCCATCACTTCCACCCAAACAACATTAACAACTTGCTATGGCCATTATAGTACACCTGGATGTCATGCTCGCAATGCGGAAAATGTCGCTCACCGAATTGAGCGAAAGAGTAGGCATCACCATTTCCAATCTCTCCATCCTCAAAACCGGCAGGGCAAAGGCTATCCGCTTCGAAACACTGGACGCCATCTGCCGCGAACTCAACTGCCAGCCCGGCGACATCCTCGCCTGGCAACCTGATGAGTAATACCTACACGTGGTATAATTCCTGCGCGATGGCTTTTAAAAAAACTCATGGAAAAGCTATCTAAAACGACTACAGATCACGACACCATCCGCCAATGGGCCGAAGCCCGCAACGGCAAGCCCACACAGGTTCAGGGCACCGGCGAAAAAGGAGAAGCCGGCGTATTGCGCATCGACTTCCCTCCCGGCAATGATAACCTGGAAGAAATATCCTGGGAAAAATTTTTCGAAAAATTCGACAACGAAAATCTCGTGTTCCTTTACCAGGACGAAACATCGGAAGGCGAAACCAGCTACTTCAACAAATTGATTTATGAAGAAGATAGCGACAAGAAGTAACCTTCCCGCACACGGAATGCAAAAGGGGAAAGCGCCTGAGGCCTTTCCCCTTTTGTCTTTATGCAAAGAAAAATTCAAGTGAGGAATTCCCTCACTGAAGAGCTCCACCAACCGGGCAATTTGCTACCCATCATTCATTGGTGTCCTGGTGCAGGTCACCATCAAGCTTATTTGTTTCTTCATTGATAAACTCCCGCTCCTGCCTGCTGGCGCCATGCTCCGGGAACTTTTCGCCCTCCGCCTTACTGCTGATCTCATTGAGCCTTCTCGCATTCTTCGCGGCAGCAGTGGTTCCCAACAGATCGCTCATCCAGACGTGCATTTTTGTTTTAGCGCCGGAAATAATTTTACGCTCCCCTTTCATCAGCGCATCGTAACCATCCCTGGCCACTTCTTCCGGCGGGGCCAGTTCCGATTCCCGGTAGGTAACCGTATCCTCCTGGTGAGCTTTGTGAAAGAAGTCCGTATCCGTAGCACCGGGCATCAGCACGGTTACCGTAATGTCCGTATCCCGCAGCTCTTCCGCCAGGGCGGCGCCAAAGGAAATCACGAAAGCCTTTGTTGCGGCATATACTGACAACAGCGGCATTGGCGTCGCGCCAGCCTCCGAACCCAACAATAAAATTTTACCCGTGTTACGCCTGACCATTTCCTGCAAATAAAATTTCGTCAGCGACAGCAGGGAAATAATATTCAACTGTATGATGTCTATCTCCCGCTCCAGCGGCGTTTCTACAAAGGGGCCCCATTCCCCCTGCCCGGCATTGTTGACCAGCACGTCCACCTGGATGTTCATTTTCTGCGTCAGGCCATATATCTCCTCCGCCGCAGCCACGGTAAACAGGTCTTTGGCCACAGGCGTTACCTCCACGGCATACGCCAGCTTCAGCTGGTCGGTAATTTCCTGCAGGCGCGTTTCATTACGGGCCACAAGGATCAGGTTGTAACTGTCCGCAGCAAATAACTTCGCCAGCTCATACCCGATGCCACTCGTAGCGCCCGTGATCAGCGCGTATTTATTGCGGTTCTCTACATGTACTTTTTCCATAGTTGCTAGTTTTCTACCAGTATTACAAAACCAGCGCCATCGGCTTTCCTAGCGCTGACGCGGCTACAAGTGGCTCGTTCTTTGGAACCTGGTTTTTAAAAAAACAGTTATGACAAAACAAACAAATGCTCCAAAACAGGACACCATGCAGGAAAAAGTACAGCCGAATACGGCCGATTATCAACAGGCAAATAAGAACCCGATGCAGAAACCGGAGGACGGACTCACCAGAGGCCCGCTGAAAGGCAAGGACCAAACGGACGACGAGCTGGCAGCCAAAGCCAACGCGCCCCAAAACGGTCCTAAAACCGGACAGCAAAACCAGGATGCGGACGATGCCGAAGAGCAGGATACTGCCGAAATCGAAGACACCGATCCGGTACTGGATGAAGAAGACCTGGAAGAGAACAATCTTTCTGACGAAGAAGCAGACAACATCGAATGGGACCCAGAAAGCGGTTCGCCTCAAAAATGATGTTGCCAAAACCCATTAATTATCTCACCCATAAACCAGAAAGATGTACACATTGGGAATTAACGCCGCCTTCCACGACTCCGCAGCCTGCCTCGTAAAAGATGGACAGCTCGTGGCCGCCGTGGAAGACGAGCGTTTCACACATATCAAACACGGGAAAAGGCCCATTCCGTTTTCGGCCTATGAACTGCCCTTCCATGCAATTGATTACTGCCTGCAAACCGCCGGCATTCAACTCAAAGACGTGGATCAGATTGCCTACTCCTTCGATCCGCTGCAACTCATGGAAATATCCGACAACATTACCATGCCGCTCTACCCGGGCAATACGCCGCCGCCAAAAAAGTGGCAGTCGCCCTGGGACCCGCTGTTCCTGCAGGCCATCCTCAATGCGCCGCAACAGCTGCGGGACGGCTTTCCGCATCACCTGCAATCCCGCTTTATGCACGCAGGCGATACCGTGAGCAAATGGCAGTTCCTGGACCACCACCTCTGCCATGCAGCCAGCGCGTTCCTCCCTTCTCCTTTCGACGATGCGGCAGTGCTCACCATCGACGGGCGCGGGGAAACAGCGACCACCACTTTCAGCGTCGGCAGCGGCAACCAGCTGCACCGCATCTCCCAGGTGGATATGCCGCACTCACTGGGACTCCTATACGAAAAAATGACTTCCTATCTCGGCTTCCTGCATTCCTCCGATGAATACAAGGTAATGGCCCTCGCGTCGTTCGGTAAGCCGGTGTATGCAGGGGTTTTCAGGGAGATGATAAAGCTGCTGGACAACGGCACGTACGAAATTCAGGATACCGACCTGGAACAAGTCCTGGGGCCGGCCCGGCAAAAACACGAGCCTTTCACCGCCCACCATTTCAACGTGGCCTCCTCCATGCAACAGGTACTCGAGGAAAGCGTGCTCGCCCTCAGCTCCTGGCTGCGCAAGGAAAGCGGCAGCAAAAATCTCTGCTTCGCCGGCGGGGTAGCCCTGAACTGCGTGTTAAACAGCGTGATCAAGGAAGCAGGCCATTTCGAAAATATCTGGGTGCAGCCCGCCGCCGGCGATGCCGGCACCGCGCTTGGCGCAGCCCTCTGGGCCGATAACCGCACCCGCAACACCACCAGCAAATCGTTTGTAATGGATCATGCCTATTGGGGCCCTTCCTTCCCGGACGATGAAATAGAACGCTTCCTGAAATGGACGCATGCCACCTACCGCAAAATGGATAACGTGGCCGCAGAAACCGCCGAACTGCTTGCGCAGGATAAAATCATCGGCTGGTTCCAGGGAAGGATGGAGTTTGGCCCCCGCGCGCTGGGCAGCAGGTCTATCCTGGCGTCGCCCATCCATGCGGATATGCAGGCCAGGCTCAACGAAGTGAAGGACAGGGAGGACTTCCGGCCCGTTGCGCCGGTGGTACTGGAAGAGTATGCGGCCGAATGGTTTGAAGGCGCCCGCTACTCACCCTTCATGTTGTTTGTGTACCCGGTGAAGGAAGATAAAAAATCGTTCATCCCCGCGGCCTGCCATATCGATAACAGCGCCCGCATACAAACAGTGAATAAGGAGCAGCATCCGCTGTACCATAGCCTGCTGACGGAGTTCCATAAAAAAACAGGCGTACCGGTACTGATCAACACCTCCTTTAATACGCTTGGTAAACCCATCGTTTGCACGCCGAGAGATGCGCTGGAATGCTTTATCTCCTCTCCTTTCGATGCACTCGTAATGGGCTCATTCCTGATCTCTAAATAATTAAATAACTATGGAAAACCCTTTGAAGATTTCGGTAGTAGTACCCAGTTACAAACGCCCGGAGTTACTGTCCAGATGCCTGCAAGCCCTGGCATTCCAGGAGTTCAAGGAAAATGAATACGAGGTGATCGTTGTCAGTGACGGACCTGACGACGTCACCCGCAAGGTTACAGAAAACTGGCAGCAACTCACCAACATGCAATTGCGCTATTACGAACTGCCGGAAAAAAAAGGGCCCGCAGCCGCGAGGAATCTGGGATGGAAACATGCAAACGCGAAGCTGATCGCTTTTACCGACGATGATTGCATCCCGGATTCACAATGGCTGTTGCACTATTGGACAGCATTCAAGAACGATGATACGGCGCAGGCATTCACCGGTAAAGTAGTTGTGCCGCTGCCGCAGCGGGAACAGTGTACGGACCATGCGCTGAACCTCTCCCATCTATCCACTGCGGAATTCATCACCGCCAACTGCGCCTGCAATGCCACGGCCATGGAGCTTTGCGGCGGATTCGATGAGCGCTTCCGCATGGCCTGGCGGGAGGATAGCGACCTGGAATTCAAACTCCTCAAAGCAAACATCCAGATTAAATACGTACCACGCGCCATGGTAGAACACCCGGTAAACAAAGCGCCCTGGGGAGTGAGCATGCGGGACCAGCGCAAAGGCGTGTACAATGCACTCCTTTACAGCAAATACCCGGACCTCTACAAGGTGCGCGTACGCCAGAAGCCGCGGCCGCTCTATTACCTGATGTGCCTCTCCCTGCTGGGCGCGCTCGTACTGCTGCCGTTCCATCCGCAACAGTCCGCGCTGCTGTTCCTCATCTGGGTAATCTGCTGGCTGTCGTTCACCATGCAAAGGCTGGAAAAAACAAGCCGCAGCGCCAGTCATGTACTGGAAATGCTGGTCACTTCAGCGGCCATTCCCTTCCTGTCTATCTACTGGCACTTTTATGGAAATATCCGGTACAAAACCTTTTTTGTTTAGTCGACAATGAAAAGAGATTTCAAAAAAATTGCCGTATTCAGGGCGTTACACCTGGGAGACCTGCTATGCACCACGCCTGCATTCAGGGCCCTGCGTCAACACTATCCTGACGCTCACATTTCGCTCATAGGCCTGCCCTGGGCCAGCGCCTTCCAGAGCCGCTTCGCGAAGTATATTGATGAGCTCATCCTGTTCCCCGGCTATCCCGGCCTGCCGGAGCAGATCCCGGACGAAGAGCAGTTCCCGGTCTTCATGGAAAATATGCGCCGCCGGCAATTTGATCTGCTCCTGCAAATGCAGGGTAACGGCACCATCGTCAATGAACTGCTCAGCGGCATGAAAGCGGGATTCACAGCCGGCTTCCGGCCGGACGGCGATTATGCGGATGACAACAACCTCTTCATCCATTACCCGGAAACGCTGCATGAAATAGACCGGCACCTGGCTTTACTGCAACAGCTGGGCATTGCCACGCCCAACCGCATGATTGAATTCCCCGTCACCGATAAGGACCAGGACGAGTACAATAAACTGCATATTCCTTACGGGGAAAAAAGGTTTATTGTAGTGCATCCCGGCAGTAAAGGCAGCTGGCGCAGGTGGCCGGCCCCTTACTTCGCAGCGCTGGCGGACTATGTAGCGGATACCGGTTTCAAGGTGATCATTACCGGCGTTGCCGGGGAAGAGGATATTGTACAGGAAGTAATCAGTTATATGCGCTACCCGGCGGTCAACCTATGCGGTAAAACCAGCCTCGGCTCCATGGCGGTACTGTTGCAGAAATCCAGGCTGCTGATCAGCAACTGCACCGGGGTGGCGCATATCGCTTCCGCACTGCAAACGCCCTCCATCGTGATCAGCATGGACGGAGAGCCGCACCGCTGGGGCGCGCTGGATGATAATCTGCATTATACGCACGACTGGACCACCAGCAAAAATTACGACCGGATATTACATAAAACGGATTCACTGCTATTGCGCACGATGCCCGTACTCGCCGGCAACAGGTAACTGTTGCCAGAGGCGGCATACCGTGTTGATCACATTGGCGGGAGTAGCAAATTTATAACTCACCGCCTGGGACCGGGCGGCGGCATATACCAACAACTGGTTATGACTCTGCATATGTTCTGGTACGTCAAACACCAGCACTTCATGCATCACCTTCCAGGGCGTATGCTGGGGATTCGTAAGGGCATACAGCACCACTACCGGCGTTTGGGTGGCCGCTGCAATATGTACGGCCCCGGTATTGACGGATAATAAGAGCGGACTCCTGGCAACCAGCAATACCAGCTCCCGCAGGCTGAGCGCGCCGCCCAGGCTGATGCCGCCCGTCAGCTTTGCCAGCTCTGCACAAAACGCTTCTTCCTCATCCCCGCCGGTAATCAGCAACTGGCAACCGGTACGTTTACGTAACTCCCGGCACACCACCATCCACTTCTCTTTATCATAGCGCCGCTTTTTATCGCTGACGGAAGGATGCACTACTATCCACGGCCGCTGCAGGTCTACCCCCATCCCGGCGAGCCGGCCGGAAAGGTGAGCCCATAACTCCTCGTGTACATGTAACTGCAGGTGCGTATCGCCTGTATCCATGCTGATAGATTGCACCAGGTAGAGATCCCGCTCTACCTGGTGCCGGATGTATTCAATCGGCTCTTTGTCCGGTAACCAGTCCGTAAGCAACTGGTAAGGGTTTTCACGGCAATAAGCCAAACGCAGCGGAATGCCGGCATGCATGGCCAGCATCGCTGCAGGTAAAGGGTTTTGACTAAATACGGTAAAAATTATAGCGGCATCAAACTGCTTGCCGGCAAGCAATTCCACTAGCCGCTGGTAAGCTGCCCAGTCCGCCGTAGCTTCCAGCTTCATCCAGGGGGCATTGAATACAATCACTTCATCAATCCCGGGGATATCCGCCGCAATGCCTGCCGCCATGGAAGAGCACAGCACCGTCAGGTGGCAGTCCAGCGTGGCCGAAAGCGCCATGAGCGCGGGCGAGGTCATCAACAGGTCGCCCATATTATCGAGGCGTACGCAAAGTATTTTCTTACAGGACTTCCAGCGTTTATCCATTTCCGTTATGCGTGGTTCGACAACTTGGTTTCATTGATTTTCCGGATGATAGCGCTGGTGGATCTGCCGGCTGTCAGCGGCAGCAGCATTACGCTTCCGCCGAGGGCTTCTACCACCGGGGCTTCCGGGAGGTCTTTCATATTATAATCTCCGCCTTTAACGAAGAGGTGCGGCCTGACGGCGCGGATGAGGTTAACCGGCGTATCGTCTTCTTCGCTGCCGAAAGGTATCACGTGTTGCACTACGCTGAGGCCGGCCAGCACCTGCATACGCTCGGCCAGGCTGTTCACCGGTCTTTCACTGCCTTTGATGCGGCGGATGCTGTCGTCCGTATTAATCCCCACAATGAGCACATCCCCCAGGGCGGCTGCGCGGCGCAGGTAATTCACATGCCCGCTGTGTAGGATATCGAAGCAGCCGTTGGTGAACACGATGCGCTGTCCGCTGCTGTGGTAAAGCGCAGCTAGCTTTTCCAGTGTATCCATGCCCGTTATCAGCTTGCCATGGGCCACAGTAGAGGCCAGTATATCATCGATCGCGCAGGTGGCGGTACCCGGCCTGGAAACAGCAATAGCAGCAGCCCTGCAGGCGAAGGCGGCAGCGGTTTCCGCAGTTGCATTGCCCAGCAAGGCGAGGGTAAACGCACTGATGTAGGTATCTCCGGCGCCAGATACATGCGGGTGATGTACTTTTTCAGCCGGGGTGTAGGATACCAGCTGATCGCCGAGAAATATCAACGCACCGTCTTCATCCAGCGTTACCGCGGTGATGGAAGCATTGGTGACTGCGTGTATCTCGCTGCCCATTTCGCGCAGTTTCCTGAGCCGGTCGCCCGGTTTCAGCGAAACGTTGAGCAGGGCTGCAATTTCTTTGCTGTTGGGTTTAACCAGTGTAGGATGTAGTTTTTTATATAAAGAGAGATTCTTGGCATCTACCACCAGCAACCGCTGATGCTGGCGTTGCAGGCGCTGCAACGCGGCAATCACGCCGGAGGTAAAAAGCCCTTTGCGGTAATCCGCTACTACAATAGCATCAAATTGGGGGTATAACATTTCCAGCTGCTGGATGATCTGCCGGGCTGTTGCGGGAGAGATTAATTCTTCCGTGCCGGTATCAAACCGGGCAATCAGCTGCCCGCCGGCCATCAGCCGGGTTTTACAAATGGTACGGCGGTTCTCCGGCGTAAAAAAGAAAGCGTTTACCTCCTTGGTAAAAAGGATTTCCCGGAGCCTGGCCGCATCTTCATCCTCCCCTGCAATGCCTACACAGGTAACGTTTGCGCCCAGCGCAGCCAGGTTGATGGCCGTGTTGGCGCCGCCGCCCGGGGCGTACTCACAATTTTCCACTTCCAGTACCGGCGCCGTAGCATCCGGACAGAGGCGGGTGCTTACTCCCTTCATGTACACATCCAGCATCACATCGCCCAGCACCAGCACTTTCTTGCCTTTGAAGGCCGCATACAGTTGTTCAAAATCGGTATCGTACATAAACAATGGTATTAATCGTGAAGAATCATTTCAGCAGCGGTCAGCAGCCCGTTGGCTACCAGCGTGGGATTGCGGTATGCGCCCGGCTCCCACTTTGTTTCGTTTCCGTTATCAATCAGGATGGTATGGCATCCCGCGCGGTTGCCCGCTTCAACGTCGTCCAGTATATCGCCTATCATCCAGGAATTGGCGAGGTCGATATTGTTTTCCAGCGCAGCCTGCTGCAGCATACCCGGCAAAGGCTTGCGGCAGTCGCAGGGCTTGCGGTATTTTTTCAGCTTCGCTTCCGGATGGTGCGGACAGTAATAAAACCGGTCAATCTCCACCTGTCCCTCTTCCAGTAACAACTGGTTGATTCGTTTAAACACCCCGCAGAGCATGCCTTCCGGGAATTTGCCATGCGCGATGCCTGCCTGGTTGGTAACCAGTATCAGGTAATAGCCCGCATCGTGCAACCGCTTCAAAGCAGCTCCTGCAGCATGTTCCAGCCTGATCTTTTCCAGGTCGGCATTGTAGGGAACGTCTGTAATAAGCGTACCGTCCTTGTCTATAAATATGGCCTGCCTCATACCGCCCTCCTGAATTCCGACAACTCTTTGGTCGCGGTTTTATACCTGGAAATAATATTGGAATAGATGCCATCCAGCTGGCTAGCTACCTTATTCCAGGTAAATAAGCGTTTTACCCGGGAGATGGCCTGAGCGCCCATGGCTGTCAGCGCCTGCGGATTGGCCAGCAGACTATCTACTGCGCCTGCCAGCGCATCGGGGTCGTTCGGCGGCACGAGCCTGCCGGTAACGCCGTCGGCTACACTGTATTTGATACCGCCCACATCGGCCCCTATCACCGGCGTGCCGCAGGCCATGGCTTCCAGCGGCGTAATGCCGAAAGGCTCATACCACGGCGTAGTGATGAAGAGGTCCGCCGCGGAATAGTAATACTTTAACTCATCGCGTTTACGTTGGCCGGTGAAAGTAACGGCGGCCTGTACCCCCGCCTCTATGGCCACCTGACGCAGCCTGAATAGCTCGGTACCTTTTTGCTCGGCGAGATTGGCATCTCCCCCCACCACCAACAAACGGATATGCCTGCGCTGGCAATCCAGGGACGCCAGGGAGCGTATCACGTTATCTATACCCTTGCGCGGCACCATGCGGCCCAGCTGCAATAATATGATCTCGTCCTGCGGTAAACTCAAACGCTCCCTGGCCGCCTGTTTTTCGATGCGGTATAATTCGTCCAGGTTTACGCCGCAAGGCACAATTTTTATTTTTTCCGCCGCCGGATGATAATACCGCAGCAGGTCCTCCTGGTCCTGCGGGCACTCCGCTATAATCGCATCCGCGGTATGCATGGCCTGTTCTTCAATATGGACCCGCTCTGCCGGAAACTGATCCTGCTCGCCCTGGTGCAGCTTGCGGATATGCCCCAGCGCGTGAAAAGTAACCACATAAGGAATGTTGAGGATAGCCTTTATTTCCATGGCCACCAGGGCGGACATAAAGAAATTGGCATGCATCAGGTCGTACCGGATACCGCTGCTTTTAATGAAGGCCAGCATATCGTTCCGGAAGGCCGCCATATACGGCAGCAGCTTTTCCTTATTCACCACCTCGGGCGGGCCCGCATCCACATGAATCACACGTACGCCCTCCTCCCATTGTACGCAACGCGGTACATCCGGGCTCTCCCGCCTCGTGAAAATATCCACGAGGTAGCCGCCAGCAGCCAGCTGTTTGGCCAGCTCGCTTACATATACGTTCTGCCCGCCGGCATCTACGCCACCCAATATGGCGAATGGGGACGCATGCTCGCTTATAAATGCAATTCTTTTCATATCATCAGTTTTCGTTTATACAACAACGTTATTTCAAAACCGGAGGGGGCTATGAATAGCCGGCCCCTGCGCTACCACCCTGGATACCAGCCGCTCCCAGTCGTCCGTGAACCTTTTGATATTAAACAGCTTCATCGCCGTTTCCTTTGCGCCCGCCCCCAGCAAAGTGGCGTGTGCCATATCATTCAGCAACAGCTGCATCTTTTCGATGAGGAAATCAATGTCCGTATGTACATACCCGTTTACGCCGTTTTGTATAACGGTCGACAACTCCGTGGTAGCAAGCCCCACCACCGGCAGGCCCTGCATCATAGCTTCGCATACCGCCAGCGCCAGGCTGGTATTGCGCACCGGGTGAAAGTAAAATCGGAAGCGGCTCCTGAACTCCGGCAGCTGCGGGTGCAGCACCTCGCCGATACCCGCCTTGTTGCCCATTCCGGCCAGCTCCAGCGGAATCACTTTGGACACTGCTTTGAAAATATCCCAGCCCAGCGCACGGCCCCGTTGCTCGATATGGTTAATGCAGGTGCATCCCCTGGCTACATTGCCTGCATAAGGCACGGAACTTTCCGTTACGCCATGGGGTATCACCACGATATCCGGCACTACGCAATGCCACATCAGTTTGTTGTAATGGGTTACGTGTACCAGCGTGATATCCGGATCGTCCATCACATGGCGCTGGTTTACCGGGTCGCTCACGGGCGAGTTATGTTCCAGGTAAATCCTTGGCAGCCTGCGCTGGGCGGCACTCAGCACTTCGTACTGGTCAATGAGGTAATTCTTTTCGGATTGGAAGAGGATACAGTCAAACTCCATCTGCTTAATGGCATGCGCGGGAATTTCATGCACGTTGTCGCCAAACGGGAAAGTATTGCCACGGCCATAGTAGCCTTCGTGGCGGGAATGGGTTACCGGTATATAAATGTCCAGGTTAGCCTGCGACAGGTAGTACAGGTAGCTTCCATGGATATGCCAGGTGAATACTTTCGGGCGATTGGAGAAATGGTGCATACTTCGTGTCTTTAATTAACATTCAGTCAATTAGCGGTCCACTCTGAAATACAGCACCATAAAGCGCAGGGAAAGGCTCTCCATGAGCCCGATGCAAACGCTTGTGCAAACAAGTCGTTCGTTTGTTTGGGTTACTAACTAAAATGAGATAACAAGTGCGGGCATATGTGGAATGTGTAGTGAGCGGTTAATGGACATTACATGAAGGAATCTCCACAAAAATACAACGAGCGTGCCGGAGCCATGGTGGCCCGGGCACGCTCGCGTCCTCCCGCATAGAGGAAAGTGCGCACTATTCGTCTTCCCCGGTATTCTTGAGTTTCATCAGCAACGTATAGGCGTTCTTCGTTACAATCTGTTTGCCGCTGAGGTCTGTTTTAATGGCGGTGAAGCCATCGAAC
Organism: Chitinophaga sp. CB10; assembly: GCA_001870995.2. Taxonomy (GTDB): domain Bacteria; phylum Bacteroidota; class Bacteroidia; order Chitinophagales; family Chitinophagaceae; genus Chitinophaga. Next base: position 151,647 of record MLAV02000014.1, on the reverse strand, counting down.
TGGGTCCCTGTTTCCACCGGCAGCATGGTAAATTTATTGGCGCCATCCGCAATGAATACATAAGGTTTGTTACCCCACTTCACCACGGCATCATCCGGCACAGCCTGTACCTGTGCATTGTTCAGGGCAATTTCCGCATTCATGAACATGCCGGGCACCAGCTTTTTATCATACTTATCAAAGTGGCAATGCACTTCACTGCTGCGGCTTTCATCCACATTCCGGTTAATCAGGTGCACGGTGGCGCTGTATTTTTCACCCGGGTTGTTTACTGCATAGCAGGTAATTTTTTGTCCTTCGGAGATGTTATCAATATCCTTTTCAAAAACTGTCAGGCTCAGGTGCAGGTCCGCAGGGTTAATGAGCTCAAACAACACGTCCGTCGGACTTACATACCTGCCTGCGTTTACATTCACTTTTGTAACGTACCCGGATATGGGGGCATAGATGCTGGCTGAGCGGGTAATATTGCCGTCCGACAGTTTATCGGGGTTGATGTTGATCAGCAGCAGCTTTTCCCGCAGGGCGCCGGCAGTTACCCGCTGCCCTTCGTATTCTGCTTTAGCCTGTTGGAATACTTTATCGCTGTTGGCTTTGGATTCGTTGAGTTCTTTTTGCCGCAGGTAGTCCGCCTCGAGGTAGCGCAGTTTACTTTTCGCCATCAGGTAATCCTGCTGCAGCTGGATGTACTGCGGGTCTTCGAGGGTGGCCAACACCTGACCCCGGCTGACAGGCATGCCCGGCAATAGTTTCATGGTTTTGAGGTAGCCCCCCAGCGGCATGCTGACGGATACGACGTTTTGCGGCGGTACGTCCACCACGCCGTTTACCCGCAGCAGCGCCGCCATGGTACGGGTAACGGGAGCGCCAACTTCGATATGGCCGTTCTTCAATTGTACAGGCGTGAGCTCAACGGTGGTAGCGTCCACCACCGCGGCGGTGTCCGCAACGGCTTCCTGCGCCGGCTTTTCGCCATTCTTACAGGCAAAGAGTATGGACGTTGCGCATATGATAGGAATAATCTTTTTCATCAATTGTATATTAAATGTTACCGCTCAATTTTTCTACTGTAAAAGCAGCGTTGTTTAGCTGCTCAATGGTGCTGTAATAGCTGCTCCTCATTTCCAGCGCCTGGTTAACGAGGATCACCCAGTCCAGGTAGCCGATTTCACCGCTCACCATGCGTTTGTTCGCCGCGTCGATCACGAGCTTTGCATTGCGCAGGGTAAGGGTTTCATAATTCTGTAACAGGCTCAGGTTACGGTTATACACGGCCAGGGCATTTTCCAGCGCATTGCCCAGCTGCTGCCGGGTGGCTTCCAACTCGCGCTGCTGCTGCATTACCTGTACATTACCGGCTTTGATGCGGGCGCGCTGACCGGTGTTGAAAATAGGCACGCCAACGCCTACACTGACAGAGGAAAAGCGATCCCCGCTACCGAAATACTGCTCCTCATTCCCTACCCGCTGGTAGCCGATGATGCTCATGTTATTATAGCCGAGGTTAAGCGTAGGCAGCAACTTACTTTTTTCCAGCCGGTACTCCTGCCGGCTCCTGTTTACCAGTTGCTGCTGCAGGCTCACCAGGGGCGTACTGTCAATGGCCGTTGTATCGGGCAGCAGCGGTAAATGGTACACCAGCTGCTCCTGCTGCGGCGTCACAACTTCCGGCTCGTTCAACAATACCCTGAACTGCTGCAGCGCCACCTGGTAATCCGTACGCAACGTGGCCAGCTGGTTGGCAATCTGCTGACGCTGGTTTTCCGCGGTGGATTTTTCCAGCACGTCCGTATCCCCTACTTTAAAACGGAGGGACGCCTTTTGCAGGAATATGCTGTACATACTGTCCGCCTCCAACAGCAGCCGCTCCCGCTGCTGCATCACCAGCAGCGCATAATACAGCTCTTTTACGGCGGCTTTTATTTCCTGCTCCTTCTGTAAAGTATTCAGCTTACTGAGGAGGATATTTGTATTGTTCACTGCCCGCTGGCGGGAGTACACCGTTGGAAACTGTATGCCCTGCGAAACCGTAAAGCGATTATCATTGGCTACGCTGTTGATCCTGCCGTACTCCACCCCTACATTGGTTTTATCAAATTCAAGGTTGCTGCGTTTGAGCGCCTGGTAATACTGCTCTCCCAGCCGGGACGCCTGTACCTGCAGGTTGTTGCGCAGGGCCTTCTGCAGGGCGCTGTCCAGCGATACCGGCTGTTGGGCGCGGGCTGCAAACGGCAACGACAGGCAGAGTATAGCCATAACCGTGAGTGCCTTCCTTGTCCTGAAAAATCCGAATCCTTTTTCAAAAAGGATATAGAAAACAGGCAGTACAAAAAGTGTAAGCATGGTAGATATGATTAAACCTCCGATCACCACCGTGGCCAGCGGCTTCTGCACTTCGGCGCCGGCGCCCTGGCTCACCGCCATGGGGATAAAGCCGAGCGAAGGCACCAGCGCGGTCATCAGCACGGCGCGGAGTTTCGTTTTAGTCGCATGGATGACGATCCTTCGCACATCCGTCCAGCCTTCCTTACGAAGGCGGTTAAATTCCGTTACCAGCAATATCCCGTTGAGTACCGCCACCCCAAAGAGGGCGATGAACCCAACGCCGGCGGATATACTGAAAGGCATATCCCGCACCCGGAGGGCGAGTATGCCGCCGATGGCGGACAACGGGATGGCCGTATAGATCAGCAGTCCCTGCTTTACCGAGTTAAACGCCATATATAATAACAGGAATATCATGAGCAGCGCCACCGGCACTACAATGGACAAACGTTGTTTGGCGGCGGTCAGGTTATCGAAAGCCCCGCCGTAAACGATGGAGTAGCCGGCAGGCAGCTTCAGCTTTGCTTCCACTTTTTGCTGCAGCTCGTGTACGATGGTCTGCACGTCGCGGCCGCTTACGTTGAAGCCCACGATGATACGGCGGCGGGTGTTTTCCCGCTGTATCTGGTTAGGGCCCTCTATCTCTTCCACCTTCGCTACCTGCTGCAAAGGCACCTGGTTGCCGGCAGGCGTTGGCACCAGCAGGTTTTGCACATCGCTGATGTTGGTGCGTGCATCCGCAGCGAGGCGCACTACCATATCAAACCGCTTTTCGCCTTCATACACCACGCCGGAAGCCTGGCCTGCAAAAGCGGTGTTGACCACCCGGTTGATGTCCGCCACGTTGAGGCCAAACTGCGCCATCGCATCGCGGTTGTACGCAATGACCAACTGCGGCATACCTGTTACGGTTTCCACGTAGAGGTTCACGGCGCCGTCCACTGTTTTAATGATTTCTCCCAAATGATTGGCATATAATGCAAGGGAATCCAAATCTTCCCCAAAGATCTTACACACCACATCCTGCCTGGCCCCCGTCATCAGCTCGTTGAAGCGCATCTGTACGGGAAACTGGAAGCCTACGCTGATGCCGGGAACGGCGCCCAGCTCTTTGGTCATCTTCTCCGCCAGTTCGGGGAAGCTCTTTGCGGACGTCCATTGTTTCTTATCCTTCAGGATGATCATCATATCACTGGCTTCCAGCGGCATGGGGTCTGTAGGTATCTCCGCGCTGCCAATCTTCGTCACTACCTTCTCCACCTCCGGAAATTTTTTCAGCAAAATGCCGGAAGCCTGCTGGGTGGCCTGGATGGTGGTATTCAAATTGCTCCCGGTCAGCAGCCTGGTTTCAACGGCAAAGTCGCCCTCTTCCAGCTGCGGGATAAATTCACCTCCCATCCCGCCGAGAATGATAACGGCTGCAGCCAGCAATGCCAGCACGCCGGCAATGATGGTTTTCGGATAATACATCACCCTGCCTAACAGCGGCTGGTAACGCCTTTCCAGCCAAATCATCATCTTGTCCGCCAACGACTGCTTATGACTGATCTTCTTACTGAGGAAGAGAGCGCTCATCATCGGCACGTAGGTAATGGAAAGGAGGAAGGCGCCTAAGATCGCGAAGCCTACGGTAAAGGCCATGGGCTTGAACATCTTTCCTTCAATACCTTGCAGCGTGAGGATAGGAATATACACGATGAGGATAATAATCTGGCTGAACACAGCGGATTTGATCATATGCCCCGTACTGGAATTCACTTCTTCGTCCATGGTGGCCTGGTCTACCTTCATCAGGGTCTTGAACTTTTTGGAGTGGCTGAACCGGTGCAGGATGGCTTCCACCACGATCACCGTTCCATCCACGATTAGTCCGAAGTCGATGGCGCCAAGGCTCATCAGGTTACCGCCCACGCCAAACTTGTTCATCAAAATGATGGCAAACAGCATCGACAGCGGGATGACAGAGGATACGATCAGCCCTGCCCGCAGGTTGCCGAGGAAGAACACCAGTACAAATACCACGATCAGCGCGCCTTCTATCAGGTTTGTTTCCACGGTTTTGATGGCGTTGTTCACCATCTTGGTACGGTCCAGGAAAGGCTCTATCACCACGCCTTCCGGCAGGGATTTCTGGATTTCCGCTACTTTCTGTTTTACCCGTTTGATTACGGCGGAAGAGTTTTCGCCTTTCAGCATCATCACCACCGCGCCGGCTACTTCTCCTTTATCGTTGAAGGTCATGGCCCCGTAGCGGGTGGCGGAGCCCAGCTGTACGGTGGCTACATCGCGGATCAGCACCGGCATACCGCCTGGCAGCGTCTTCACCACGATCTTCTCAATATCATCGATGCTCTGGGTAAGCCCTTCGCTTCGTATATACAACACCGTTGGGCCTTTCTCAATATAGGCGCCACCGGTATTCTCATTATTTTTTTCCAGCGCGTCAAAAATATCGGCAATGGTCACGTTGTTGGCTTGCAGCTGGCCGGGCCTTACGGCGATCTCATATTGCTTGAGTCTTCCCCCGAAGCTGCTCACATCCGCAATCCCGGGCGTTCCCAACAATTGCCTGCGTACGATCCAATCCTGGATGGTGCGCAGTTCCATAGGGCCGTACTTGCTTTCATAGCCGGGTTTAGGCCGTATTACATATTGATAAATCTCTCCTAAACCGGTTGTCACCGGGGCCATTTCCGGGGAGCCCACGCCTGCGGGGATTTCCTGTTGCACCTGTTGGAGCCGCTCTGCAATCTGCTGGCGGGCCCAGTACACGTCGGTCGCATCGTCAAACACAATGGTAACAAGGCTTAACCCGAAGCGGGAAAAGCTGCGGATCTGTTTCAGTCCGGGAATATTGCTGCACGACTGTTCTATCGGGAAGGTAATGAGCCGCTCCACATCCGGCGCGCCCAAAGCTGGCGATACAGTAATCACCTGTACCTGGTTATCGGTAATGTCGGGCACGGCATCAATGGGCAGGCGGGTTACTTCAAAGGCGCCCCAGCCGATCAATGCAAGTACAAACAGCCCAACGATCAGCTTGTTCCTTACGGAAAAGCTAATAATCTTATTAAGCATGATAATAAAGGATTGGCATTAATAATTGCTCCATGCCACGCATGGATAACAGCGGAAAAACTATAATGTTTATGCCTGCGGAGGGCGGAACAGGGAGGTCAGGGCAGGTTCCGGGAGATGGAACTGCTTCAGTACGGGATAATGGATAGCGATGATGCTGCTGAACTGCGGCCTTTCCGCCATCACCTTTGCCAGCGGCACATAGGCGTGCTGCAATACCTGTACGTTTACGCTCTTGTAAGGCAGCTGCATATCCCGGTCGTAGTCATCATCCTTATCATCATCGCCGATATAATGCATACAGAGGAAGTCCGCCACAGTCAGGTCCTGGTTCAGCAGGTGATGCTCCTGGTAATGAATAACCAGGGTAGGCAGCTTCAACAACTGATCCACCGTTGTGTTGTGCAACAGGAAAATACTCAGTAATATGTATGCGATGATACGTTTCACAAGGGCACAAAGATATAAAAATACCCTTTATAACGAAAGAAAGGGCCATTGGCCCCTTCTTTACAAAATTCACGTCCCTTATGCCGGGCTAATGTTGCTTAATCCAGTCCAGTATGTCCGATGCATCTTCCTCCCAGGTGGGGAGTCCGAGTACATAATGATTACGCGGTTTAACCATAAAATCCGTCACGGAATCTTTATGCTGGTACGCCTTGTAGTTGCGGCGGTTGAGCGTCCACGGCATGCAGTGGTCATTCCTGCCGGCCACCATCAATAACGGCCGGTGAGGCTTTTTGAATTGCACGCGGGCGGCGCTTCCCAGCCCTCCCCGCAAGGCCCTTTTGGATTCCGGGATGCAATGCGCGTAGTAGGAAGTTTGCTGCTCCGTAAACGCCATGCCGTTGGTAAACACCCGCTGCCAGGTTTTAAACGGCATCAGGTAGGTCTTATTGATATCCGTAAAAAAGCCCAGTGCCGGCGTATTACTGAGGTAGAACCTGGGTTCCAGGGGAATAATTCCCTGGGGCGGCACGGAGTGGATAGCTATGCCGGCAGCCGCCAGGTCGCGGTTCAGGAGCAACTGGGTAAGGAGCCCTCCGTACGAATGCCCGATGAGGATCGGCGCTTCCGGTAAACCCTGGATGATGGCCGTATAATACGCGAGCAATTCCTGCAGGGTAACTGCGGCCAGCGCCGGGTCCGGATGCCGGCTGCGCAAAGTAGCCGCGTCTGCTCCTTTGGCCGGCCATGGCGCCACGATTGCTTTGTAACCCCTTTGCTGAAAAAACTGCTTCCAATTATCCCAACAGCTGTGGTCTATAAATGCCCCTGTAATGAACAGAATGGTTTTAGAGGTGATTTGGGTCATAAAGCAGCATAGTTTGTTGGACAAAGTTAGCTGGCTAAATATCCGCTTTCAACGGACGGATTGGGCATGTATATGTATATTTCAAATATCAGTAGCGGGATTTATCGATGCCCAGCTTCTTGATGCGGGAGTTCAGCGTGGATACATTCATCCCCAGCAGTTCCGCGGCGCCGTTCTTACCGAATATCTTACCCTTGCACCTGATCAGCACGGAAATAATGTGTTCCCGCTCGTTTTCTTCAATGGTCTTGATTTTAGGTGGTTCCATCGCTTTTGCGGAAGAGAGGTGCACCTGGTTGATGGTTTTGCCATCGCTGAGCAACACGGCCGTTTCCATCATATTTTCCAGCTCCCGGATATTGCCCGGCCAGTCGTAGCTCATGAACATATCCATGATTTTGGGAGAGATGGATTTTATCTGCCGCCCTGCCTTCGCGTTGTAAATCTGCAGGAAGTGATAGGCGAGCAAATGGATATCCTCCTTCCTTTCCCGCAATGGCGGCAGGATCAGGGGGAATACCCGGAGGCGGTAGTAGAGGTCCATCCGGAAGCGGCCATCCGCCACTTCCTGTTCCAGGTTCCTGTTGGTAGCGGCAATCACCCGCACATCAATTTTCAGGGTGCTGCTGCCCCCGATCCGCTCTATCTCCCGCTCCTGTAATACCCGCAACAGTTTGGTTTGCAGGTCCAGCGGCATCTCTCCTATTTCGTCCAGGAAAATAGTGCCTTTGTTCGCCTGCTCAAACTTACCGGTGCGGCGTTCGGTAGCGCCGGTAAAAGCGCCTCTCTCATGCCCAAACAGCACGGATTCTATCAGCGTGGCCGGCAGCGCGGCGCAGTTGACCTTCACCAGCGGCTGTTTGCTGCGGCCGGATAATTCGTGAATCAGCTCCGCTACTTTCTCCTTCCCCGTACCGCTTTCCCCCAGTATCAGCACGGAGGTATCCACCGGGGCCACTATCTGCAAATGTTCCAGCATCTTTTTCAGCGCGGCACTATTGCCTATGATCCCGTGGAAATTACTCTCTGTTGTTATTACAGGGGGTTGGGGAGAAGAAACCGCATTGCGGATCATGGTATCGAGACTGTTCAAATGCAAGTACCTGGCCACTTCCAACGTTACCAGTACGTCTTTTTCGCGAAAGGGCTTCACTAAAAACCCATAGGGATATGTAGCCTTAGCCGCATCCAGTATTTCCTTATTAGAATTGGCAGAGAGGTAAATAAACGCGATCTGCTTTTCGCGCAGGATCTTTGCAAGGTCAATACCAGTAGCTGGCCCCTGCAAAAAAATATCCAACATCACCATATCCGGTCTGTCCTGCTCTATTAACTGCAACGCAGCCTTCACCGATCTTGCAATCCCGCTTACGGCATATCCTGCGCGGGTTAATATCATTTCGAGGTTGTTGGCTTCAATAAATTGGTCTTCTACTATCAGAATTTTTTCTTTCATGCTGAAAGCGACATCGTATTTAAATCTGTACTTGCTCCAGGCATGTCCGCTATTTCCATACGGGCAAACACCACGGTAATCATCGTTCCGTTACCGGAATCTACCGTAAAGATACCATTTAAATCATCAGTTAGCCCTGCCATTAATCGCATCCCCAGGCTTTCGCTTCTTTTCCGGTCAAAATCAGCCGGCAGCCCGACGCCGTTGTCCGCCACGAGGAGCTTCACCCGCCCGTCCGGCGCATATTCCATGCGAATTAAAATTACATTATCTTTTCTGCCTTCCGGGAAGGCATATTTGATACAGTTGGTAATCGCTTCATTGAGTATCAACCCCAAAGGGACTGCCTGGGAGATGTCAATCTCCAGCCGCTCCGCCTGCACGTCAAAGCGGATATTGCTGCAATTGTCAAAGCTGTCTTTCAAATGCGCCACTAACTCGCGCAGGTACTCCGATACGTCCACGGACGATACATTGTCCGTCTGGTACAGCTTCTGATGGATTAACGACATCGCATACACGCGGTCCCGGCTCTGGCGGATGGCCTGCACGGCGTCGTCGTTGCGCTGGAAGGCGGACTGCGATTCCAACAGGCTCATCACCGTATGCAAATTGTTTTTCACCCGGTGGTGCAGCTCCTTCAGCAACCATTCCTTTTCCCCCAACAGTTGCTGCAGGGAAGCATTTTTACTGCTGATCTTCTTTTGCTGGACTTCCAGCTCCCGGTTATGGCGGTTTTTCAGTACGTAGAGGAAATACAGTAACGCCAGGATGATCACCAGCACCACGATGCCCGCCAAAGTAACCTGCTGCCGCATATCCGCCTGTTTCAGCCTGGCGGCCTGCAGGGAAGTATAGTTGTTCAGCAGCTGGATGTCCTTTTCCTTTTGCACCGTCTGGTACCGTACTTCCAGCTCCGATATCTGCCTGCTTTTGTTTTCGTTGAATACGGAATCGGACAATTCCTTGTTGATCCGCAGGTGATCCAGGGCGGACTTAAAATCCCTTTGCGCGCTGTCTACCTTATAGAGCATGTAATGAATGTCCATCAGGCTGGTCACCGCATTCTTTTGCGGATAATAACTGAGGGCCCGGCGCAGAAAAGTGCCCGCCCGCTGGAAATCGCCCCGGGAAAGGTAAAACCGCCCGATGTGCTGCTGCAGTTGTTGCGAGCCTTCGAAATCCATTTTCGCTTCCTGGAACTTGCTCAGCGCTTCCAGGAAATATTTTTCCGCCAGGTCGTATTGCTGCAAGGCATCATAGCAGTGGGCCCTCGTTTGCGCAATAATGGCTTTTTGAATCAGCGTGATGGGCGGCACCTGCCTTTCCAGGTTGTTGATCAGGCCCAGGGCTTCCTTCGGCCGCCCTTCACGGATAATTTCCCGCACCACTTTGCTGGCCGCAAAGAACATGGCGAAGTTGGGCAACCCTTCCTGCTTCCAGGTGTCAAGGGAGCGCTGGTAATACCGGATGCTCTCCTTATGATTGCCCACATCTTCGTATATCTTGGCGAGGTCCCCGTAGAAATTAGCGGCGCTCAGGGTATCCTGTGTGGCCTGCATGCTTTCAACAGTGGCAATCGCGTACAATAACGCCTTATCGTTATCTCCTTTCACACGGCTGGCTACCGAGAGCAGATTATAAGTGTAGTGCAGTTTTTTGTACCCGATGGATTTGTATCTCTCCAAAACATTCAACAGCATGTCTTCCGCCAGTTGATTTTTCCCTTCTGTGAGATGCATCCAGGCGATTTCCCTTTGCATCCTGATTTCGTTGAGGGTATCATGCAGTTCCCTGTAGAGCTGCATGGCCCGGGCATAGTCCTGTAAAACGGGCGTGTACGCCCCGAAGCGCACCCGCTGCCATACTCCCATCCTGAAGAGGGTGGCGGCTTCCGTTGCTTTATCGTTAGTGCGCCGGCATTCCGCCAGCAGTTGTTGGTAAATCTTTTTGCCCCCGGTGGAGTCGCCCCGCTCCATCGTCAGCACCATCGTCAGGCTCTTTATTTCGTGCTGCCATACCTGTTGGCCCAGGGAGTCGCTCAGGCGCGCAGCGGCGGCGAGGAACTGCGCGGAGCTGTCCAGGTCGGCTTTGGCTTCGCCGGCTTTGTACAGCTGGTATTTGCCCAGTTCCACCAGTATGCGTATGCGTGCGGTATCCGGGCGACTGTTGCGCAACTCCTTTTGCAGCAACAGCACCATTTGCCGGTTAATGTTTTGTGCCTTTACAAAGGAGCATGTTAAAAGGAAACAGGTGAGTAGTAATATTGGCGCGCGGTACAACTTCATATGCGTTGGTTGTGAACAGTCCAATCCCGCCGGGTGCAGTATTGATCCCCAAATATAGCGGGTTTTTCCGTTACGCCATCGCTTCCTGGCAAACCAGCTGGTCCTTCAATACCTGGCGGCGAAAGTCCGTGAAGTTGACGCCTGAATTATTCCGGAAGAACTTACTGAAATGGGACGCATCTTCGAACCCCAGGTCATAGGCAATTTCTTTCATACTCATTTCTGAATAGCGGGCTTTTCTTTTGGCTTCCAGGATGATTTGTTGCTGGATGTGATAACTCGCCGGAAACCCGGTGACATGTTTTACAGTTCTGTTGAGATGGCCTGGCGTTACCCAGAGTATGGCCGCGTAATCGGCTACCATCTTGCGGGTGCGGAATTCCGACCGCACCGCCTGTAAGAATTTTTCGGCCAGCACCTGTTCCGCGCTGATGCTGGTGTGCACCACTTCCGGCGCCGGTTGCTCCGCCAGGTACAGGAGGAATAGCTGGAAAAACCGGCTGATAATGGGTAGCCTCACGGCAGCGTGTAACATATATTCCCGGCGGAGTTGCAGCAGTATCTCCTCCGTATCCGCCAGCAGTTCACCGGTAACGGATAAGGCGGGATGCGCCCGCAGGAATTGCTCCATGCCATGCATTTCATGCTGTTCCAGGAATTCCCGCGTCACATGAATGCAAAACCCTTCACAGCCATCGTCCAGGAGGAGTTTGCGGAACTGACCGGGCTTGAGGATATGCACGGTGTTGGCAACCAGGCTCCAGTCGCCCAGGTCGGCTATCAGTGTACCGTTGCCGGCTTTCAGCCAGATGATTTCGTAACAGTGCAGTTGTGTGGCCGCGGTCCGGTTTTGTTGCACCAGCCAGGATAATGGTTCTATGCTTATGCCTCCATTAATGGTAATAGCAATCGTGTTGCCCCGGTACTTCCCGCCATTGGCAGGTGTCAGATGTGGTGTTGCGTAGTATGAGGGTGCCATCGTCTAATGATTTAGAATGATGGGGGTAGTAGTCAAGGCGCGTGCCACAGCAATAAATATTTGATAACCAAACGATTATAAGAGGATCAATAAAAATAATTAGCGATATTTCGCTAATCGCACAGGTATTTTGGTGATATTTCACCATTTCCGCAAGAACCGGGTTTACCGGCCATCCCCGCTCTCCTACTTTTACATAAAAAAATGCTGGAACAAATAAAGCGGCTGCCCTGGGACGAGTACCGGGAAACGCTGCACGAAAAAGGGTTTGTGATCATTGATAACTTTCTCACCCACGAGCAATGCGATGCCTTGAAAGCGGGTTATGAGGAACCGGAACGCTATCGCAAAACCATCAACATGGAACGCTATCGTTTTGGAAAAGGCGAATACAAATATTTCAGGTACCCGTTGCCTCCCCTGCTGCAATCCTTACGGGAAGCGGTGTACGAACAGATAGCAGGACTGGCCAATCAATGGATGCAGGCAGTAAAATCCGATGTAAGGTATCCACCTCAACTTGCGGAATTACACAAAATGTGCGCAGCGCATCAACAGGTATTGCCAACGGTATTGATATTGAAGTATCAGCAAAACGGGTTCAACACCCTGCACCAGGATTTATATGGGGATGTATTCTTTCCCTTGCAGATGGTGTTCATGCTGTCCGAGCCGGATAAGGATTACAGCGGCGGAGAGTTTGTGATTACGGAACAGATACCACGGGCGCAATCGAAAGCGAACGTATTAAAACCCAAAAAGGGAAGCGTATTGATATTTGCCACCAACTACCGGCCGGTGAGAGGCACACAGGGTTATTACCGGGTGAATATGAAACATGGGGTCAGCACGGTACACGGAGGGGAGCGGTTTTCGCTGGGAGTGATCTTTCATGATGCGCTGACGTAAGCGCTGTTGCTTGCCAGGTGGGGTAAGGCCCCACCCGGCAAGCAATCAATTATTTATTCAGCTCCTTTGCCAGCACTTCGTGCAGCTTCTCGCCACGGAGGTTGGAAGCCACGATCTTACCATTCGGATCGATCAGGAAGTTAGCCGGAATACCGGAGATCATATACATTTTGGATATATCGCCATTCCACCATTTCAGCTCGCTCACATGATGCCATGCCAGGCCGTCTTTCTCGATGGCTTCTACCCATGCGTCCTTAGCGCCCGGGCGATCCAGGGATACGCCGAGAATGTCGAACCCTTTATCCTTAAACGCGTTGTAGGCGCTTACCACATTCGGGTTTTCCGCGCGGCAGGGTCCGCACCAGCTGGCCCAGAAATCAAGCAGTACATACTTACCACGCAGGTCAGAGAGCTTCAGGGTTTTACCATCCGGCGTTTCAGCGGAAAAGTCTGGTGCTACCTGGCCTTTAGCGAATTTGGCAGATTTTTCAATCTGTGTAGCCACCTGTTTCCCCAGCTCAGTGCCGCGTAATTTCGCGTTCAACGCGTTGAACGACTGCTGGAATTCCTCCACGTTCTCAATCCTGCGGGTAGCCATGCCACTCAGCAGGTACAGGGTAACGTAGCTGTTGGTATTTTTCTTAATGAAGTTGTTCTTGATCTTTTCATTTTGCTCATACAGTACTTCCCATTTGCTGCGCAGTGCATACATGCCGGTAGTATCATTTTGCATGGTAGTCATGGCAATGTTGCGGAGGGAATCCATGCCTTTATTGGCCGGCGCCAGCATAGCCTGGTACGCTTCGTATTCTTTCTGCAGTTTGGAGCCGCTGATCTTAGCGCCGTCGAAGATAGCCGTTCCCGTTGCGTTGGCCGGCACTTCAATTTTCAGCTTGTCTTTTTTATCCAGCATCAGTCCTTTTGTGCCGCCCAGGTTATTGCCTTCTGCGCGTTTCATTACGCTGATGATCACAAATTTAGGCTCTTCCGTTTCGCCTTTGAATGAAAAGGCGCCATCGGCCACCACGGCGGAGTCAAAAGGCATGCGGGCCATGGCAGAGCCTTCGCCTTTATAGAGGAATACTTTCTGCCCGTTCAATGCAGCAGGAACTTTACCGGAAATAGTGTAATCCTGAGCCATTAAAGTAATGGACGACAGCAGGGACGCCGTCAGGAATAAGGCTGGTTTCATGTTTGATTTCATTTGGTTGGTTAGTTATAAGGTAACAAATCTAACGTATTTGGAGTAACGGTGATGCAGGTCTGTATAAGTGGCAAGTTTTACCAGTTCAGCGGAAACCGGGCATCCCGCCTGCCAAAGCAGCAAAGGGGATGCCCGCACCGGTTATTAATTGGGGGTGTTACCGTCGTATTGGTCCAGCAGGGCCTGCAGCTCCTTCACCTTCTCCGGATACTGCGCGGCCACGTTATAACGTTCACGCACATCCTCTTTCAGGTTAAACAGTTCAATAGTGCTGTCCGCTACCTTGCTGCCTCCCCGGCGGAACTTCCAGTCGCCCACGCGGATGGCTTCCGCCACGCCGTAGTTCACATAATAAATCGGGGAATGCTGGTAATGCGCTGCCTTACCGGTCAGCAGGGCATCCACGGGCTCGCCGTCCAGCTTGCGGCCGGCGGGCAGCGGCGCGTTCGTCCATTTTGCCAGCGTGGGCAGTATGTCCATACTGGTGAAAACATCCGGTATTTCCTTACCTGCCGGCGCATGATTTTTCCAGTAGAGAATGAAAGGCACGCGGTGGCCACCTTCGTAGGTATCTCCTTTTTTACCCCTGAAAATACCCTGGCTACCCACATGCCATGGCTTGGTATGATTATCCTTTGACATCCGGTCCGGGAAATCAATCCAGGGGCCATTATCGCTCGTAAAGATGAAGATGGTATTATCCGCCAGGCCTTGTTTTTCCAACGCCTGCCAGATTTGTGCGAGGCCGCCGTCAATCTCTTCAATCACATCCCCGTACAAACCTCCCGGGGAATGGCCTTTGTATTTACTGGAAGCATCTACCGGCAAATGCGGCATGTTATGCGCCAGGTACAGGAAAAACGGTTGGTCCTTTTTCTGCTGCTGGATGTATTTGATCGCCTCTTTGGTGTAAAGGCCGGTCAAACTGGTATCCTGCGGCCTGATCACCTCCGGCGTCCTGTTCCGGAAAATCTTAATGGTGGTATCCGTTGCCACATAGGGAGGACGGTAGTCATGGCTGTACAGCATCCCGAAATATTGTTCAAAACCCTGTGCATTGGGGAGGTTGTAGGGTTGGATATCTCCCATATGCCACTTCCCGATCATAGCCGTGCGATAACCCACCGCTTTCAGCATCTCTGCAATAGTGACGTCTTCATCCGGCAAGCCGATCTTATAACCCGGAGGGATGGGAAAGTTTAGCTGCGACCTGGTGGGGTACCGGCCCGTCATCAGGGACACACGGCTGGGGGTACACGTAGGCGAGGATACCATGTAGCCGGTGGACTTCACGCCCTTACGGGCCATACCGTCCAGGAAAGGGGTGCGGATCAGCGGGTTGCCGTAACAACCCAGGTCGCTGTAACCCATATCATCCGTCAGTACCAGGATCACATTGGGCCGCTTTTGCGCGGTTGCGCTGTGCAGCATACCTGCCAACAGCAACAAACCCAGCAGTCTTTTTTTCATATGTTCAACGTTTTACCAATTTAGTGGATGGAGGATAAAGATAATCGCAAATCCGGATTTTTATTGCAGGGGGAAGGTTGTTTTGCATTCGGCGGCGATTCACTGGAGGCGCTCCCTTAAATAACAAAAGGCTCCCGAAGGAGCCAGTTGGATTTTAGTGCTTCAGCATGTAGTCTCCGTAGGGGATCATCACTATTCTTTGAGTATTTCTACTTCCGTACGTCTGTTCACTTCATGTTCCGCATCCGTGCAGCTCACGCCTTTTTTGCAGTGATTGAGCAGGTTCGCATCTCCCCTGCCGGCGGAGCTGATGCGCTGCTTGCTGATACCATGACGCACCAGGTATGCTACCGCAGCGGCAGCGCGCTTCCTGGAGAGTTGCAGGTTGTAGGCGGAAGAGCCGCGGCTGTCCGTGTAGGCCACTAACCGCACCTGCATAGTCGGATGCGCCCGCAGGATGTTGGCCAGGCTATCCAGTACCAGCGCCGCATCCGGGCGGATATTCCATTTATTGAAATCGTAGTTGAAATTTTGCAGCACGAATTTGGTGCCGGCTTTCAGCGGTTTATCCCTGCAAATAATTTTTTCAATGGTTTCCCCGTCGCGCATGCCGCGGGTGTTAAACTCGATGGAATCCACCCGCGCGCCATTTACCACGATGCGTATCACGTAATCGGTTTCTTTTTCCAGGGTAAGATGTATGTCGTTGTTAGGATCCCCGTTGAAACACCAACCCATATCCCGCTGCCGGTTGTAGATATAG
Source organism: Chitinophaga sp. CB10 (assembly GCA_001870995.2). Taxonomy (GTDB): domain Bacteria; phylum Bacteroidota; class Bacteroidia; order Chitinophagales; family Chitinophagaceae; genus Chitinophaga. The sequence goes on along the minus strand of MLAV02000014.1, from coordinate 135,854 downwards.
ATACAGGCGCCGCTCAGCGGTGGGCACACCTTGCCGGTGAATGGGATCGTCAGCGCAGGCGGTACGTAACGGTGTACGGTTTCCATTTCATAGACGGCATAAATATCATCGCTGCCGTAACCGCCACCCCTGTTGGAAGCAAAGTAGCCGCCGGTGTCGCCATAATTCATGTAATAAAAATCATCGGCGGGAGAGTTGTACGGATAGCGCAGGTTTTGCGGCACGCTCCACTGCGCTTTGCCTCCATCGCTGCGGAACATATCGAAGCCGCCCATGCCGGTATGGCCTTTACTGCTGAAATATAAAACCCCATCCGGGCCAATGGTGGGAAACTCCTCATCGTCCGCCGTATTAATCACAGGGCCGCAGTTGACCGGAGCCGCCCAGTTGCCGTCGGATAATTTTTCGCAATACCAGATATCCGTTCCGCCACTACCACCCGGCATATCCGACGCAAAATACAGGAGGCTGCCATCAGTACTAAGCGCGGCGTGGCCCATGGAATACTGATCCGGCCTGTTGTATTGAAATGGCTTTGGCTCGCTCCAGTTGCCGCTTGCATCTCTCTGCGAAGTAAATAATTCCAACCTGCGGTAACCATATTTAATTCTCGGGCGGGTGGCCGACTGCTGAGCCGGCATTTTCTTGTCCGGGAAGGTGAAGGTTACATAAGCCGTGTTAAAGGTTTTATCAAAAGCAACGGGGCCTACGTGGTAACGGGACTTATTAAACGCCGGTGAAAGATCATCGATGAACACATTGCCATAACTGCCCGTATCCGCCACATACAAGGTATAGTAAGGCCGGTTCGTACGCCCGTAATCGTTACGGTTGAAACGGCTCCCCGGCTTCAGCTTATTTTTCATCAGCGTGTCCGACATGTACACAATACCGCCGGGGATGCGGGTAGCTCCCCAGTCGGAATGCGAAGTATTGAGCCGTTGCAGATTACTGATACTTACATCTACCGGCTCCTGTATCCATATCACCGCTGAATCGCAACCGGCGATCCGCTGCTGCACCAGGGGCGCCTGCGGGTTGCTCTGCAAATATTGCGTATAAGCGGCTTTGGCTTCCACATAGCGGCCCAGGCTTTTGAGCGCGTCCGCATAAAACAGCCTGCTTTCAGGCGGCGCATCGCTGCGGGTCAGCAGCCGGGAGTACCATTCTACGGCTTCGGGATAATTATTGGTTTGCCGGTAACAATCCGCCAGTTTTACCAGCAGCGCTGTGCTGACTTTATCCTTCTTCTTCATCGCAACGCGTTTGTACATGGACGCTGCGTGGGCGTATTCATATTTATCGTACAATATATCCGCCTGCTTTAGCAAGGGTTGCTGCTCCTGGGCCCGCGCTACCTGACTGGCAAAAAATATGATGAGTAAAACTGTAATCCTTCTCATAGAAATTAATTATAGTAAGCGCCATTAGAAGTAACGGGGGCTGGTCACCCTTGGCCGTTTGCCGGTGAATAAATAACCGATGGACAATTCATGCGAACCGCTCTGGTAAGAAGCCATCTTGCTGATGGTAAGATCATATGCATAACCGATCCGCAGCTGCTGGTTTATATTGAACTGCACCAGGGCGCTGGCAGCATCCAGCTGCTCGAGGTTCTTGTCCAGCGCGGGTTTGCTCCACAGCTTCACGCCCGTCCGGTACGATCCTCCCACCCAAAGCCTGTCCGCAATGAGGAACAGCGCTGTGAGGTCCACATTGGTAGGCCCTTTGAAATCTTCTTTGATAAGGATGGAAGGTTTCAGCTTCAGGTTGTCCGAAAAGTTAAACATCACGCCGGCATTCACATAGAGGTGCTGGGTTTTGCGAATAGTTTTATACTGATACCCTTTCCAGTAGTAACGGGATGCATCTGTATAGAGAGAAAAGAGGTCCATTACGGACGCGCCAACGTACCAGGTAGGCGTGTAGTAGTACACTCCGAACCGGGCATCCGGTATCCAGGTGGAAGCCCGCCCCATAGGAATGCTGGGGTCATTGTCATCATTATAAACCAGCGCCGAGCCATCAATAGCGTATTGCGTAACGCCGGCGCCTATACCCAAACACAGTCGTTTATCCCCATCCTCATTCACAGGGATGCGGTAGGAATACATCCCGTAAATGGATGTGGCATCCTGCGGACCCAGCTTATCATACATGATCTGCGCGCCCAGCCCTACTCTGGCATCCCGGGAGGAGTTCAGCGCCCCGTCGATGGATACGCCGCCGGTTTGCGGGCCGCCCGGGAAGCTGACCCATTGTTTGCGGTAGATAGCATTCGCAAACAGATCTTCCTTATAGCCTGCGTATGCGGGGTTAACGGCCAGCATGTTGAATATATATTGACTAAACTGAAGATTTTGCTGGGCAGCAGCGCTACCCGGCAACAGGTACGCTGTTGCTGATAGCGCCACTATACTCAGTCCTTTAATTAGACTTCTGCTCATTGGAAAATCATTTTTATGCCAATAGTTATCGTTAGCGTATGAGTTCAATCCAACCTTTGTATTCACGTACGCCTGTTGTTGGTGAATTCAGCTTCAGAATATAGTAATAGGTGCCTTCGTTGAGGTCCTTACCATTCCACTTGTTATCATAGTCCTTGCTCTGATACACCTGGTTACCCCATCTGTTGTAGATATACACGGCCGATCCCGGATACCTGCTGAGCCCCGGAATATACCAGGTATCATTCTTACCATCTCCGTTTGGCGTCACCACGTTCGGTATGAAGATGTCCTCGCCGGTAATCGGTACGCGGGCAATGGTAAAGGTATTGTCGGACAGGTCGATATCGGTTTCGTCGCCGGATACGGTGGCAGTATTACCTACATCCCCGCCGTTGATCAGCTTCACGGTGAACGTAAGGGTTTCCGTACTGCCGGAAGGCATCACCGGGATAGCCCAGGTAATATTACCGGAACCATTGTCGAAGGTAGCGGCGCCTTTGCTGGCGGTAAAGCTCAGCGGCGCGCCCAGCATGCTTTCCAGGTGATCCGTCATGATTACGTTGTGCGCCGTATCAGGCCCGTTGTTGGTCACCTTCACCGTAAATTCCAGGGTTTGGCCCACTTTCAGCGGCAACGGCGTATTGAAGGTTTTTACCACTTTCAGGTTCGCGTAACGGTCGCTGTCGATGATGGACACGGAGGTATCCGGAATAGTTACATCCGGCGGGCCGGTGATCACCGCTACGTTCCTGATGACGCCGGAGCCGGCGATAGTGGCTTTGTAACTCCAACTCAACGTTTCGTTTGCATTGAGCATACCAATGTTCCAGGTGAGTATGCCGTTGCTGATGGTGGCCGTGCCGCGAGGCGGATTGCTGTAAACAGGGCTGCCGAGTAAGGAGGACGGCGGTAAGGTATCTACGATCACTACCGGGTTCACACCTGCCAGGCCGTGGTTGGTGGCGGATAAGGTGTAGGTAACCTGGTCGCCCGCTTTGTACGGCCCTGCAGGACTGATTGTCTTATTCACATCCAGCTGCGCTCTTGGCAGCACGGTAGTAATAACGGTCCTGCTCCGGTTGTTGCTGCTGTCCGCATCGGGCACGCCGGTAGGCGTATTCACGATAGCGGTATTGCTCAAGGTGCCCGGTTGCTGCGCTACGCCGGTAATACGGAGTACTGCCTGGGCTCCCGGTGGGAAGGCGCCGAGGATAGCGCCCGCAGTACCATTGATGATACCCGGCTGTACGTTGGCCGTGCCGCCGTTGATACTTACTACTGTAATAGCCGGTTGCAGCAGGCCAGCTGGAAGCGGGTCCTGCACTACGGCGCCATCCGCGGCGGAAGGCCCGTTGTTGGTCACCGTGAGTTGATAGGTGATGGTTTGGTTCACGTACACCTGCGCCGTACCTGTTTTGGTAATGGCGAGGTCCGCACGGCTGCCGATGGCGCTCAGTACCGGGTTGGATTCAACCGTGCTGCTGGCAGTGCTTACCTGCGCTACGTTGACCACCGTGCCGGAAGGCGCATCCTGCCTTACCGTGCCGCGGATCACTACCTGTATGCTGCTGGAATCCGTACCCGGGATGGTACCCACTATGCGCACCTGGTTGCCGCTGCCGGTGGCGCCACTGGTAATGGTGGCGGAGCGGCTTGGCGTAGCCGTCCACGTTACATTGGTGAGTACGGACGGGATGGAGTCCGTAATGGTCGCGCTGAGCGCAGGACTCAATCCGGTATTGTTAACCGTTACCACGTAGGAAACCTGGTTGCCTCTTACCATGGTAGCCGGTCCTGTTTTGGAGATATGCAGCTGCTGATCCACCACGATGATGCTGTTGACGGAAGACGCTTTGCGCGCAGCCTTCGGCTCGGATGGCGTCACCGTAGCGGTATTGATGATATTGCCCGTAGCGGTTGCGCTCAGCGTACCTGCTACATTGATCACGATGGTATTGCCGCTGCCTGCCGGGATGTCGCCATTCAGGCTGACGTTGTTGCCGCTGCCCTGCGCTGCACCTATAATATCGGCTTTGCCGGTGGCAGTTGCCTGCCAGGTGACGTTGGTGATGGCAGACGGTACCGCATCCGTAATAACGAGGTTGCGTGCATCGCTTGTGCTGCTGTTGCCGACGGTGATGGTGTAGGCAACCGGCTGGCCCGCAATAGCCCTTGCAGGACCTACCTTGGCGATAGTCAGCACCGGTATGGCATCCACCACCGTTTGTACCACCTGTGAGGAATCCGCTTTACCGGTTTCCACAGGGGTGATGGTAGCCACGTTGCGGATCGTATCCCGGAAGGCAGGGTTGATGGTTCCATTCACGGTAACGACTATATTATTTCCGGCGCCCGGCGGGAGGTTCACATGCAGGGTAACCGTATTGCCGGTACCGTTAGCGCCATCCACAATGCTGGCTGCGCCACCGGCTGTGGCTGTCCAGGTCACGTTCTGCAAGGCCACCGGCACGCGGTCCATTATCAGCGCATTTTGCGCATTACTTGGGCCGGAGTTCACCGCGGTGATGGTGTAGCTGATCGGCTGGCCGGATTGCGCGGTGGACGGGCCGGACTTCATGATATCCAGTCCAGGGTTGAGTACCACCAGCGTATTCACGGTAGCGGTATCGCCCGTGCCTGCAGGCTCGGCAGGCATTACCCGCGCGATGTTGGTTACAGTGCCTGCAAAGGTCGAATCTATCTTACCGCTGATGCTCACGATGATGCTGCCTTTCGCTTTCAGGTTAGCGGTGATGGCTACATTATTACCTGCGCCGCTGCCGCCGCTTACGATGGAGGCAAGCCCGCTGTTCACCACCTGGGTGGTCCACGTTACGCCACTGAGGGAGGCAGGTACCGCATCCGTGATGGAGGCATTCAGGGCATCGCTGATACCCTGGTTGGTCACCACCAGCTGGTAGTTGATGGTTTGACCGGCATCCGCCAGGGTCGGGCCGCTCTTGCGTATGGTGAGCATTGGTTTGTTTTCAATCACGGTAATTACTTCCGGAGATACCGCCGGCACATTGATACCGTCTGCCGCAGGCATTGCTACTGCAATGTTGCGGATAGTGCCGGTAGCCGCCGGCGCAACAGTGCCTGTAACAGTGATCACCACATCGGCGCTGCCGCCGGCCGGGATATCAGCCAGTACGAGTATTTGAGCAGTATTGCCGGCAGCGCTGCCGCTGATGACTGCCCCGTTGGAGGCAACGGCTGTCCAGCTCAGGTTTTCGAGGCGATTGTCAATCGTATCTGTAATCGTAACGCCGGCAGCATTACTTGGGCCGTTGTTGGTCACGCGTATGGTGTAGGTCATGGTTTCGCCCGCGGTTACTTTGGCAGGGCCGCTCTTATTCACATCCAGCACGGTGAGGCGGCGAACGTGCGTAAGGAGCGTATCCGTAACGGCAGGGATGCTGTTGTTGCCTGCGGATACCACGTTGACGATGTCCCCGTTAAAGGCAGGATCTATATTTCCCGTTACGGCGATCACCGCGAAGTTCTGATCTCCCGCAGGGATATCAACAGTGGTATTGACATCGCCGGTACCGGACAAATCGCCGGTAATGCTGGCGGCGCCTTGTACCAGCACATTCCAGCTGGCATTGCTGATCATGACCGGTATAATATCACTGATGTTGACGCCGAGGGCATCAGACGGACCCTGGTTGCCAATGGTCAGCGTATAGCTGATAGTGTTACCTGCTACCGCGTTCTGCGGGCCTCCTTTGGTAACGGTAAGGCCGTAACCTTTTGTGATAGCGGTGGTAGTACTGCTGGTATTATTCGCCACATTCGGGTCTACCCGGGTAGAATCCGGCGTTACAATGGCGGTGTTCACCACGCTGGTGAGGGTCGTTGCGCCATCTACCGTTCCGTCGATATTGATCGTGATATAGTTGCCCGCGCCTGCGGCGATCCTGGCCGGCAGGTTGATGGCATTACCGTTGCTATCCACACGCGCACTGCCCATTATGCTGGCGTTGCCGGTGGCAATAGCCGTCCAGGTAACTTTGGTGATCACTGGGGGAATCAGGTCAGTGATCCTGATCTGATCCGCATCGCGCGGACCGTTATTGTACACCTGCAAAGTATAGTGAATACCCTGACCCGCTACAACGGTAGCCGGCCCGCCTTTCACGATGCGCAGGTCCGCGGAATTGTTCACCGCCGTTACCACGGAGGTTTCCCTGTTCGGACCGGCTGTTACTGCGGCGGTATTCACAATGGTAGCACCTGCTGTGTTTAGTACTTCCCCATCGATTTGTATCACCAGGCTATTCGCTGACCCGATCGGGATATTACCGGTAGTGCTGATGTTATTGGTGTTGCCGGATGTAGGGCCGGTAATGGTAGCGGTACCTGTGCCGGTGGCCGTCCAGCCTATGACTCTTACAACAGCCGGCACATTATCGGTAATCACCGCGTTGGTAATGTTACCGGAGCCGCCATTGGCCACTACAATCGTATAATGAATGGTATCGCCTATGCTGGTGACGGCCGGGCCTGACTTCGCAATACGCACAACCGGATCATTATTGACGATGCCTGTTACTGTGCTGGTATTATTCTGCAGGATCGGATCCGTTATACTGCTGCCTGGCGGCAGGCTTACGGTGGCTGTGTTGGTCAGGTTGGCGCCATTGATGACGGCCGGAGATACAATACCGTTGACCGTAACGAGGATATAGCTGCCATCTGCCGGCATATCTGCCGTAATATCCACATTGCCGGTTCCTGTTGTTGGAGAGAGATTGGCGATATTTCCTACAGCGGTAGCCGTCCAGGTGGCGTTAATGATCAGGTTGGAAAGCACATCCGTGATGCGCGCTCCCGGAACATTACTTGGCCCGAAGTTCTGCACCTTCAGGGTGTATTGGATGGGCTCCCCGGCGCCGGCTGCGGAAGGTCCGGATTTGACGATGCGCAGGTCCGCCTGCCGTGTAACCGTAGTAGTTACAGTGGCGGTATCCCCGGATGGGTTGATGCCGGCAGGGTTCATTACCGTTGCCGTATTGACGATGGTACTGCCTGTGAAGGACGGATCTACCGTACCATTCACCACGATGACCACTTTAGCGCCTGCGCTGTCCGGAATATCCGCGGTCAGGTTAATATTTACCGTACCGGTATCGCCACTGCGGATCACGGCGCCGTTTACGCCGGTGGCGGTCCAGGTAGCGTTAATAATGCCCGCAGGGATAATATCTGTAATCGTTACATTTTTTGCATTGCTGGGGCCGTTGTTGACTGCTTCGATTGTGTATTGGATCGGGTTACCCGCTACAATGGTAGCAGGGCCTGTTTTGCGGATGTCCAGCACCGCCAGCTTGCTGACGCTGGTGGCGGCTGTAGACCGCGCACTGTCTGCACCTGCTTCTGACGGGAATACCCAGGCGGTGTTGGAGATGGTACCTTCAAAGTCCGGATTGATCCTACCGTTTACCAATACCACGACTCCATTCGGACTACCTGCCGGGATGTCCGCCGTAACCTCGATGATATTGCCTGTGCCGCTGGCGCCACTGTTTACCGTTGCAGCGCCGGAAGCTACCGCGCCCCATTGGCTGACGATGATGTTAGCCGGCACGGTATCGCGGATCACCGCGTTCCTGGCGTCGCTCGGGCCGATGTTTACCGCGCGGAAGCTGTACACGATCTGGCCGCCTGCATAAGCATTCGCTGGAGCTGACTTGGTGATGAGCAGCCCTGGTTTGCGTTGGATGGCAGTTACCACCGTATCCGCATTCACCGGAGGGATGCCAGGTTCCGATGGCGCAGCCACCGCCGTGTTGCTGATGGAAGTGGCCGTGCTGCCTGCAGGAATGGTTCCCGTTACAACGATATTGACTGCGCCGCTGTCAGCCGGTATGTTGGCCAGCAGCTGCAGCGCATTGCCGGAGCCGGTAGCGCCGGAGATAATGAGGGCCGGCGAGGTGGCGGTAGCCGTCCACGATACATTGGTCAGTTCAGCCGGGATGGCATCCTTGATTTCTGTATTGGTTGCGTTGGATGGACCCAGGTTCGTAACGGTGAGGTTATACGTAATGGTTTGACCGGCATTGGCCGTAGCCGGACCGGATTTCCTTATCCTGATGGCAGGTTCCTGTGTAACGGTTGTCGTTACCGGCGGCGCTGTGGCCGTAGGAGCGCCCGGTTCGGACGGTACGGCTTGTGCGCTGTTGGTAAACGATCCGGCGAAGGCAGGATTTACCTGGCCTACGATGGTGATCACAATATTATTGCCGGCGCCGGCAGGGATATTACCTGTTATATTCAGGCTGTTACCGGTACCGGTAGCACCGTTGGTGACCTGCGCCGCGCCGTTGGCTACTGCCTGCCACTGCGCATTGATCACCGGCGTTGGGATCGCATCCGAGATCAGGACATTGTCCGCATTGGAAACACCGGTATTGGTTACCGTTACCGTATATACGATCTTTTCGCCCGCAGCCAGCGTAGCCGGGCCGGATTTGGTGATAGCCAGGGCCGGGACTTTACGGATCCGCACTACTTTGGAAGCGCTCACCGGTGGTACCTGCTCGACTGGCGTAGCATGCGCCGTGTTGACGGTAATGGTATCCAGCGCAGGGTTGGTCTTACCTTTCACGGTAATGGTAACCATGTTTGCTGCGCCGGCAGGAATATTTGCGGTGAGGCGTACGATGCTGCCGGTACCGCTGCCACCGGTCAGCACTGCTGCCGCTCCCTGTACGCTGCTGGTCCAGGAAGGATTCAGGATGGGGACAGGAATGGTATCAGTGATCACTGTTCCCAGGGCATTACTTACGCCCTGGTTAGTTACTGCTATGGTGTAGGTAAGGCTATCGCCCGCCAGCACCACGTCCACTGCGGATTTGGTAATGGAGAGTTCCGGCTGCCGTTGCACCACTGTCACTTTGGTGGCGGTATCGCCGGTGCTGCCTGGTTCGGATGGCTTAACGATAGCCGTATTGGTTAGATTACCGTTGAAGGAGGCGGAGACCGTTCCGGTAACGATGATCCTGATTTCATTACCGGAGCCCGCGCCCAGGTCCGCCGTTACGCTTACATTATTGCCAGTACCGGTAGCGCCGCTGATCAGGCTCGCGTTGCCCCTGGCGGTGGCTACCCAGCTTACTTGCTGAATGTTGGCAGGCACCACATCCGTGATGGCGATGCCACGGGAGTTACTGGGCCCTTCGTTGGTAGCGGTGAGCGTATAGGTAATAGCGTTACCTGCCTGTATGGTATCTACCGCTGTTTTACTGATTCGCAGGCGGGCCTGTGCGGAAAGGGTGGTCGTCACCTCGTTGGATGGCACCGGCTGTTCGCCCGGTTCTGAAGGCGTTACCTCTGCCCCGTTTACGACAGGCGTTAACCGTGTAGGTTCAATATAACCATTGATCAGTATTCTGACTGTTGCGCCGGCGTTGATATTGGCCACTACGGCCACGTTGTTACCGGAACCGGTAGCGCCGCTTACTATACTGCCAGTGCCATTAACTACAGAGGCTGACCAGGTAACGTTATACAGTGCGGACGGCGTCATGTCGGTAATCTGCGCCGCGCTGGCATTGGACGGGCCGTTGTTGGTAACGTCCAGCACATAGGCAATCTGCCCGCCGGCTATGGCGGTGGCAGGGCCGCTTTTCACTGCGGTGAAGTTAACGTCCTTCCTTACCTCTGCATTATCGCTGCTGTTAACAGGGCCCACGCCCGCTTCTGCAGGAGTGGCTACGGCGGTGTTGATGAGCCTGCCGCTATAATCCGGGCTGATGGTACCTGTTACGTGTATCAATATATAATTGCTGCTGCCTGCGGGGATGTTGGCAGTCAGCTGCAGGTTGCTGCCGCTGCCTGTTGCGCCGCTGGCAATGGTGGCGCCGCCATGCGCTTCGGCGGTCCACACAGGGTTCAGCACCGCAGCGGGGATGGCGTCTGTAATGACTGTGCCCACGGCATTACTTGGCCCGTTGTTATTTACCTGTATGGTATATTCCACCGGCTTGCCGGCAATGAGTACCGGATCGCCGACGTGGGATTTATAGATGAGGATACCCGGGGTGCTGGTGATAAGGGTATTGGTAGTATTGGAGGTAATGGGGCTTGTACCCGCTTCACTGAGCGTTGCCACTGCTTCATTCAGGATATTGCCTGTTGCACCGGCCGTCACGGTACCTTTGATCGTGATATATACCTTACCCGTATCCCCTGCCGGCATGCTGGCCGTTACGCTGATATTGCTGCCGCTACCGGTGGCGCCTGCGCTGATGGTGGCGCGCCCTGTGGCAACGGCGGACCAGGTAACGTTGGTGACTTTAGAGGAAACGGCATCCGTGATGACGGTATTGACCGCATCACCCATGCTGGCGTTATTCACCGTTACGCCGAAGGTGATGGCCTCGCCCGCAACGACGGTAGCAGGCGCGGTTTTGACATTATTGAGGAAGGGGTGGCGCGCTACCGGTACCGTTACGGTGCTGGTGGCCCCGTTATCGTCCGGCACGTCCGGCGATACCGCTACTGCCGTATTGGTGATATTGCCATTCAGTGCGGAAGAGAGGCGGCCTTCCACGACAATCACCACGCTGGCGCCCTGTGTAGGCACATCGGCGGTAATGTCAATATTGGTAAGGGTTGAATTATTCGTGATAATCCTTGCTGCACCGGTCACGCTTGCATTCACCCGCGTAGCGATAAATGTAGCTGGCAGGGCATCCGTAATATGCACGTTGGTGGCGTTGCTTGGTCCGGCATTCGTTACGACGATCTGGTAGTCAAACTCCTGCCCTGCGAGATAAGGCCCGTTTTGCAGCACTGTTTTTACGATCTGCACATCCGCTTTGCTGATATAGTTAATCACTACGGTATCCCTGCTGGGCGGGCAGATACCGTTCGTGATACTCCATACTAAGGTAGCGCTGCTGTTAGGAGCAATGGTGACGCTGGTAGTAGGGGAAGCTGGGTTAGCTACGGTGGCGTTGCCGGAAATAACTGACCAGCTGCCGGTACCGTTTACCGGCGTATTGGCGTTCATGGGGAATACCCCGGAATTATACTGCGTTTGATCAGGGCCGGCATTGGCGGTAGTAGGCGTTGCCAGGACGGTGACTACTACTTCATTTGACTGACTCGGACAGTTTTGGTTACCGATGGTCCAGAGCAGGTTATAGGTACCCGGCACGAGGTTGGATACGATGGCATGCGGGTCCGTGTCGCTGGAAAAAGTAACGGTACTTGGCCCGGAAACCTCCGCCCACCGGCCGGTTCCGTTGATGGCTATATTACCGTTCAGGGCCATGCTGGAAGCGCCGCATATGGTAGTATCGTTACCTGCGTTGGGCGCGTTGGGGAGCGGCGCGACCGTTATATCTGTCGTTACCGGCGGCGCGGCGCAATTAATATTACTGTTGCTGAAGGTAAAGGTGAACTGATAGGTACCCGGCGCAGCCCCTGACGGCAATGCGAGGGTGATGGGCGAAGCGCCCAGTGTGGCGTTTACCGGCGTAAAGCCCGGCATGTTGCTGGTGACGGTGTACCTGTTTACGGCGCCGGAGTTAACGGCGTAAGCGACGCTGGCGGTGGTCGATCCCTGGCATACAGGCGGCGCCGGCGCCACGGACACGCTCATCTGCGGATATACGTTGATAGGAAACGCCTGCGATACTCCTGTACCGGAACAGCCGGAAACACTTGCTGTAACCCTGTAATAAACGTTTGAGGTCAGCGGAGGCGTAGTGAGCGTAGCGGTAGTTTGCCCCGGCACTACGTTCCAGGTGGCGCCATTGGTGCTGGTTTCCCAGACATAAGTATAGCCGGAAGCAGGAATGTTACTGCCGTTTCGCGCAGTAACCACTGCATTCAATGTCGCAGGCGTGTTATAACATACATTGGCAGGACCGGTAATCGTGGTCGTATAATCAATAACGTTAAGCGGTACAGGATTGGAGGTAACGCGGCAGGTAGAGCTGTTGATTTCATCCGTGCCACCGGCAGCGAGTACACGATATTCCACACCGGATTGCGCATTGGTAATGGTAAAGGTGCGGCTATTGGACGCGCCGTTATTTACAATACTGCCTACGTTTGTCCAGTCCGTTGTGCCGGTGGCCCGGCTTTGGAGCTGGAAGAAATAAGTGGAATAGCTGCCGGCAGGCAGGCTCACGGTCATACTGGTTGTACCGCTGGCACAAACAACTCCCGGCGCCTGGGTAAAGGTGATGGGAGGGCCGCATGCGGCAAAGGCAATATCGTCCAGCGCGAGGTCATTACCATTGCTGTTGGGCGTATTACTGATGATGCGCAGGATGACGGAGCTGGTGGTGCTGGGCATCTGAAAAATACCTGCCAGGCGCACCCAGGTTCCCGGCGCACGATATGGTACGTTACCGGTTGAAACTTGCGCAATAGGCGCCCCGTTTGGGTTATTAGCGTCAAGGATATCAAAACGTAAACTGGGATTGGCAACGCTGGATGCGGTATTGGGATTGATATTCATCAGCCAGGCTGAAAACTCAAAGGTAGTACCCGCGCAAAGCCCTGTGATGGTACGTTGGTAAAACTGGCCCGGGGTGGCATTTGCATCTACTACCATACAATAACCTGTACCCGTCCCCGTAGTATGATCCGGGCGATCCACAAAGAAGGTGTTATTATAACCACGGGTAGTGTTGGAGATAGTGTATTGCCCGGGGTACGGCCCTACGGGGCGGCCACCGGTGCCGGGGCTGTAATACGTATAGTTCGTGATACCGTTAGGCAATGGCCCGCCCAGTGTAGGCTTGACAGTGGTGCCGGCATCGCCGAAGGTTTCCCGGAACACGGGATCGCCCAAAGAACCGGTACAGGATTGGGCGACGGAGGTTTGCACAGTACCAAGTAGCAGGACAAAAAGCAATAAGTAAAGCGTAGCCGGGTAGCATTTTTTCATAGCGTTACATTTACGGCTGATATAACATTTGTGGTCAACATAGACGCTGTTTTCAGCATTTCAACGGCAGGGGGACAACAGGAAAAGGGGCTTCAGGACCGCGCCAGCGCGGCCTTTCACACATACATCGTTCAATATCAATAGCATTACAACAACAGATCAGCAAGAAGGTTCAGTAAATTTTTTCAGCATTAGTCTACAAATATTGTGAACTAATAAAAATATTGCTATTTTTGCGCTGTTGTAAGGTAGAGGCACTGTACCAATTTACAGCCGGAACGATAGCACATTTTTAGCACCACCCAATAAAATGCGTTATGGCAGCGCCTTATTTCCCCAACAGGATTTATCAATTATAAAACTGAAAAGATGTCAACCAGTCTATTCTCTATCCATTTTTACGGAGCCAGGTGCTGTTCTGTATGTTGTTGTAAGATGTAATTGCTTCCCGTAAACTATTTACTTTCTCACGCGCCTGTAGCGGATGGTAGCTCGCAAAGGAGCATCAGTTGCCAGGGGCAATGGATAATGTTAGGTTACCTTACCGGGTAACCCGGGGTTGTTTTGCTTAAAACAACGGCTTATCCCCTGCTTTTTTTGCGGAACTGCATCCGCATGCGCCTAACTATTGTCTGTCATGAAAAAATATATACATGGCGGTAACCTGGTACTGACCGGGTTATCTCTACTATTGCTATTGCCTGCCCTTTTGCTGGCGCAGGGTACTACGCCGCTGATCAATTCACATTTAAGCGGCATCGTGGTGGATGCCAAAACGAGAGAGCCGCTGCCGGGCGCTGCAGTCAACATCAAAGGCACTACGCACGGCGTAGCCACCGATGCGGAAGGACGCTTCGCTTTTGTTACCGGGCAAAAATTCCCCTACACGCTCATCGTCAGTTATATCGGTTACAAAAAAGCGGAAATCATCGCCAACACCGGGAATATCACCATCGCGCTGGAAAGCGCGCAGGCCCAGCTCAACGATGTGGTAGTGGTAGGATATGGCGTACAAAAGAAGAGCGACCTTACCGGCGCTATTTCCAGCGTAGGCAATGCGCAACTCAAACAACCCGTTAGCTCTATTGACCAGGCGCTGAAAGGCGCCGTATCCGGCGTACAGGTAACGCAAACTTCCGGGCAGCCCGGCGGCGGCGTGAGTATCCGCATCCGCGGCGGCAGCTCCATACAGGGCGGCAACGAACCGCTGTATGTGATAGACGGCTTCCCCGTGTATAACAACAGCATTTCCGCCGGCGTGATCAGCGGCGTGCCGGCAAACCCGCTTGCCAGTATCAACCCGTCAGACATCGAAAGCATCGACATCCTTAAAGACGCTTCCGCTACTGCCATCTATGGCTCCCGTGGCGCTAACGGGGTGGTGATCATCACTACCAAAAAAGGGAAGGCAGACAGGAATAATATCGTGTACGAAGGCAGCTATGCCTCGCAGACGCTGCGCAAAAAAGTGGATGTACTCAATGCGCATGACTTTGCCATCCTCCGCAACGACGCGTTGTATGATACCGATCCATCCAAAGGAAAATACCAATACCTATCCCAGGAGCAGATAGATAAACTGGGGGCAGGCACCGACTGGCAGGATGCCGCCTTCCGCACGGCGGGCTCGCAAAACCATCAGCTGAGCATCAGCGGCGGCAATGCCAAAACAAGGTACCTGCTGAGCGGCAACTATTTTAAGCAGGACGGGATTATCCGTCATACGGACTTTGACCGTATTTCCCTCCGCGCCAACGTAGATGCGAATCCGTTAGACAGGCTGAAAGTAAGCGCCAGCTTCACTGCCAGCAAATCCGATGCGAACGTGGCGCCAGCCGGTATTATCAACTCCCTGCTCATCATGCCGCCTACTGCCACCATATACGAACCGGATGGCAGTTACACACTGCGTAATCCGTTCGAAAATATTTTCGCCAATCCCATTGCCACGCTGAACGAAACGCAGAATAAGTCCACCGCCAACCGCCTGCTGGCAACGGGCTTTGCTGAGTACAACCTCACAGAAGGTTTGCGTATTAAAGTATTGCTTGGCGCAGATGTGAATAACACGGTGGAAAAAAGTTACATCCCTTCCTATATCTACGAAGGCTCACAAACAAAAGGCATTGCCGCGAGAGGCTCCTATAACGCCTATTCCTGGCTGAATGAAAATACAGTGAATTACAACCGCTCCTTCGGCAAACACAACGTGGATGTACTGGCAGGTTTTACCCAGCAGGAATTTAACATGGAGCTGGTAACGGCGGGCGCGCGGCAGTTCGTAACCGATGACCTCAGCTACAACAGCCTGCAAAGCGGCGCCACTATCGACAGGCCCGGCTCCGACGCTTCCGCATGGGTACTGCACTCCTACCTGGCCCGCGTTAACTATAACTTCAACAACCGTTATTACATTACGGCCAGCATCCGCGCGGATGGTTCTTCCAGGTTTGGAAAAGGCAACAAATGGGGCCGCTTCCCTTCCGCGGCCATATCTTGGAGGATTAGTAATGAACCATTTTTCAAATCCCTGGCACGTGAGATCCCGGAATTTAAATTACGCGCGAGCTTTGGTTCTACGGGCAACCTCGAAATCGGCGAATATCAATCTCTCTCCACCCTATATTCCCTTGGATATTTATTTGGCAATACCATCGTAACCGGGTTTGCGCCTTCCCGCATTCCGAACGATCAACTGGGCTGGGAAACCACGTACCAATACAACGGCGGTATAGACATCGGCCTGTTCGATAGTCGCCTGAACCTCTCACTGGACGCTTATTACAAACGGACTTCCAACCTGCTCCTGAATGTGGAGATCCCCTGGACGTCAGGCTTTGCGAGCGGACTGCAAAACTTTGGAACCGTGGCCAATAAAGGGTTTGAAGTAACCGTGAACAGTAAAAACCTGGTGGGCGAATTGGGCTGGAATACGGACTTTAATATTTCCTTCAACCGCAATAAAGTGATTACCATCGGCAACGGCGCGGCCTCCTATATCAGCGGAAATTACATCATCAAAGTAGGCGAGCCGCTGGGTAGTTTTTATGGCACCGTGACCGACGGCATCCTGCAAACGGGCGAAGAAAAAGAGAAGGGGAAATTTACCGGCAACGCAGCGCCTAAGCCGGGCGACAGGCTGTACAAAGACATCAGCGGGGACGGCGTCTTTACTACCGCCAACGACCGTACGATTATCGGCAATGCGCAACCGGATTTTATATTCGGCCTGACGAATAATTTTACCTGGCGGGGCTTTCACCTCTCCATATTCCTGCAAGGCTCCTATGGTAACCAGGTATTGAACACGAACCGCCAGAACCTGGAACTCTTTACCGGCCAGCAAAACGCGGCCGCATCCGCACTGGACCGGTGGACGCCCACGCATCCCAGCCAAACGATTCCCCGCGCTAAGCTGGACCCTGCGCCCGTCTTCTCCGACCGGTTCATCGAAGACGGTTCTTTCCTGCGGGTGCGCAACGTAACGTTAGGATATACCCTGCCCAAGGCATGGACGGGCAAGATATCGGCCGTGAACCTCTATGTGACGGCGCAAAACCTGCTCACCTGGACGAGCTATTCCGGCTTTGATCCCGAGATCACCAGCGGCAGCAATGTATCGCCGGGTACGGATGCGGGGATATATCCTGTATCCCGCACGCTGAGCGCGGGCATACGGGTGACGCTGTAGAAAACCTGCTGGCAGACTTTTATTATTCATCAATTCCGACATCATGAAACTAACATATATCCCCCTGCTGGCGCTCGCGCTCACGGCCTGCTCCAGCCTGGATGAACATCCGAAAGCAATCATTTCATCCGACAACTTTTACAAGAACGAAGCGCAGGCGGATGCCGCAGTGGTAGCCGCTTACCGCAAACTATACGAAACCGGGCAATCCCTGTACAACAGCCTTTTCCAGATTGGCGTAGAAATGGCAACGGACGATTACGAAGCCGGGCCGCGTGCCCGGAACGCCCACGTACGCGCTATTTCAGGGCTTACGCATGACGCCTCCAACGATCGTATGGAACAACTCTGGAAGCAGAGTTATGATGGGATCAATACCTCCAACCTGGCCATCGATAAAATCACGGCGATTGCAAAGGAGAACATTACCGAAGATGCGCGGACCCGGCTGATCAATGAAGCGAAGTTCCTGCGGGCGTTGCATTACTTCAACCTCGTACGCTGGTTTGGCGGCGTGCCGCTGGTGTTGCATACGCCGGCATCGCTGGACCCTGCGGCGTTATACGTAGCAAAATCTTCCGAAGCGGAAGTATATGCGCAGATCATCAAAGACCTGCAGGACGCGGAGCGCCTCCCCGCTCCGGCTGCGACAGGGGTAGGCCGCGCCAACAGCGGCGCTGCGAAAAGCTTGCTTGCGAAGGTGTATCTCACGCAAAAAAACTGGCCACAGGCTGCCGCTAAAAGTAAAGAAGTGATCGATAAAAACTGGTATGCGTTGTTTGACAACTTTGCGGATGTATTTGCAGTGAATAAGAAAAACGGCAAAGAGCACATCTTTTCCGCGCAGTTCCAGGGCAACGCCGGCTACCAGGGCAACAGCCTTGCCAGCCGCTCCGCCGCCAACGAAGTGCCGGGCATCAACGGGGATTACGCCGACGCGCTGCACAAACAGGGAGGGCTATACGAATCCTTTAGCAATACGGACGCCCGCAAAGCGGTGACGTTTGTAACGCAGATGACGAGCCCGCTGGATGGCAAAACCTATACGTTTGAACCGCATTTCAACAAATACTATGATCCGGCGGTGGTAGGCAACCAGGGGCAATCCTCCGTTAACCTGCCGATACTGCGTTATGCGGATGTATTACTCATTTATGCGGAAGCGCTGAATGAAATCAATCATGGCCCTAACGCGGAAGCCTATACGTATATCGACCAGGTACGCACCCGCGCCGGCATTCCCAAACTGCAGGATGTGGCGCCGGGCCTCAGCGCGGACGCCTTCCGCGATTCCATTTTCCAGGAGAGAAGAAAGGAGTTTGTGTATGAGTACCAGCGCTGGTTTGACCTGGTGCGGCGGGGGCCGGACTATTACGTGAAAGTATTAAAGGCCGCCGGTAAAACGCTGGCAGCTCCGCGGCATATACATTTCCCGACGCCGCAGCGGGAGCTGAACCTCAACCCGAACCTGAAACAGGACTCGCTTTGGATCAATTACTAACCTTGCCAATTCGCCTGATATGAAAATAAAAATCCTGTCGCTGGCACTACTCGGATGCAGTGTTGTCAGTTTTGCGCAAAAACAAAAACAAAAGCAGCCCAACATCATCCTCATCATGGTGGATGATATGGGTTACTCGGACATCGGGGCATATGGTTCTGAAATCCATACGCCCAACCTCGACCGCCTGGCGGCTGAAGGGCTGCGGCTGAGAGAATTCTACAACAACTCCATCTGCGCGCCCACCCGCGCCTCCCTGCTCACAGGGCAGAGTAACCATAAGGCAGGCGTAGGTTACTTCAACGTCAACCTCGGCCTGCCGGCCTACCAGGGCTACCTGAACCGGGAATCCCTGACGCTGGCGGAAGTATTGAAACAGGCGGGTTACAGCACGCTGATGTCCGGCAAATGGCATGTGGGCGATGATAGTATTGCCTGGCCCAATCAACGCGGGTTTGACCGCTTCTTCGGTTTTATCGGGGGCGCGAGCAACTACTATGACATCCACGGCTATACGGACAAGGCGCCGCCTGTGCCGCTGGTAGAAAACAATCAGCGCATCAACCTGGCGCCGGGCAAGTACCTCACAGATGAAATTGCCGGCCATGCCGTACAGTTCCTCGAAGAGCAAAGTAAAACGAACAAACCCTTTTTCCTGTACGTGGCCTACAACGCGCCCCACTGGCCGCTGCAGGCGCAACCGGAGGACATCGCCCGTTACAGGGGGCGATACAGCATCGGTTGGGATTCCTTACGGAGCGAGCGCTTTGCGAGGCAAAAGGAGCTGGGGCTGATCCCCGCTAACAGCACCATCGCGCCGGACCCTGAAGTGCCGGCATGGGAGAGCCTTACCTGGGATGAGCAACAATTATGGCAAAGGAAAATGGAGGTATATGCGGCCATGATCGACCGGATGGACCAGGGCGTTGGGAAGATACTGCAAACGTTGAAGGCCCTGCAAAAAGACGATAATACGCTGATCGTATTTATTTCCGATAACGGCGCCCAGGGCGGCTTTATCCCCACCGGCCGCAAACGACCGCGCAGCTCCGGCCCCATCGGCACCGCCGGCTCCTACGACTACCAGGAGCAAAGCTGGGCGCATGTTTCCAACACGCCATTCCGTTCGTATAAAGCCAGCGCTTATGAAGGCGGCATCAGCTCGCCCCTCATTGCCTGGTTCCCGGGTACGATCAAGGCCGGCAGTATTGCAACCGGTACGGCTCACCTGATTGACCTGGCGCCTACTTTTTATGAGTTTGCCGGCGCGCAGTACCCGGCTACCTATCAGCAGGTAAAAACCAACCCGCTGCAGGGCGTAAGCCTGGCCGGACTTTTCAGGGAAGGAACCGCGATCAGCCGCCCGCAGCCGCTTTGCTGGGAACGTGCCGGCAACCGGGCCGTACGCAAGGGTAAGTGGAAGATTGTATCCTCCTATCCTTCCAGGGAATGGGAGCTGTTCGACATTGCGGCGGACCGCGCCGAAACCCGGGACCTGGCAGGCGCGCATCCGGAAGTAGTGAAGGAACTGGCGGCCGATTATGCAAAATGGGCTAAAGCCAACGATGTGGTAGACTACGAAAAAATCAAACCGCAGGGCAACCAGGGATTTGCCGCGCCTACCGGCGCCAATACCACTGCTGCGCCGCAAAACAGACGAAGAGAAAACAGATAACCATCAACACAACGACATGAAACAATGGATCATACTGGCCATGGCAGGGATGCTGGCTACTCCCGCCTACCTGGCCGCCCAACAAAAAAAGCCGAATATCATTTTGATTATGGTGGATGACATGGGGTATTCCGACCTCGGCTGCTACGGCTCCGAAATCCATACGCCCAACCTGGACCGCCTTGCCAGCGAGGGTTTGCGGCTGAAGGAATTTTACAACAACTCCATCTGCGCGCCTACGCGGGCATCCCTGCTCAGCGGGCAATACCAGCACAAGGCAGGCGTGGGTTATTTTGACGTGAACCTGGGGCTGCCGGCCTACCAGGGGTATCTGAATAAAGAATCCCTCACGCTGGCGGAAGTGCTGCGCAACGGCGGTTACAACACCCTGATGTCCGGCAAATGGCATGTGGGTAACGATAGCTTGTCGTGGCCCAACCAGCGCGGCTTTAACCAGTTCTACGGGGTCATCGGCGGCGGGGCCAACTACTTCAACGCCAACCCTATGCCGCTGTTTGGCCGCCAGTACCCGGTGATCATTGAGGAAAACAACCAGCGCCTGCACCCTGCGGACGACAGTTATTACTTCACGGATGAAATTGCCGGCCACGCCATCAAATACCTGGAAGCGCAACGCAACAGCAATAAACCGTTTTTCCTTTACCTCGCTTTCAACGCGCCGCACTGGCCGCTGCAGGCGTTGCCGGAAGATATCGCCAAATACAAAGGCCGGTACGACATCGGCTGGGATTCCCTCCGGGAGGAGCGCCTGGCCAAACAACGCCGCCTGGGATTACTTGCCCCCGGGCAAACGGTAGCCCCGCGGGACGCGGATGTGCCGGAATGGAACAGCCTGACCTACGACGAGCAACAGCTCTGGAAAGCCAAGATGGAAGTATATGCCGCCATGGTAGACCATATGGATAAAAGCGTAGGACAGGTACTGGCCAAACTGAAGGAGCTAAAGCAGGATAACAATACCCTCATCGTATTTATATCCGATAACGGCGCGCCGGCGGAAGATGTGGCGCATGGCGGCGCTAAGGCAGCCCGCAACCTCGGGCCGGTGGGCACTTCCGGCTCCTTTGAATCCCAGGGAAAGAACTGGTCGTTTGTATCCAACACGCCATTCCGGGCATTTAAAAACTTTATGTATGAAGGCGGTATCAGCTCCCCGCTGATCGCATGGTTTCCCGGTAGAATTCCGGCTAACACTATTTCCCAGGGTACGGCCCACCTGATTGACCTGGCGCCTACTTTTTACGAAGTGGCCGGCGTGAAATACCCGCAGCAATACAATGGCGTAACGCCTCATCCTTTGCCGGGCAAGAGCCTGACGGGCCTGTTTTTCAACAACAAACCGATCAACCGGGAAGAGCCTATCTTCTGGGAAAGAGCCGGTAACCGGGCCGTTCGCAAGGGTAAATGGAAGCTGGTATCCACCTATCCATCCTACCGCTGGGAGTTGTATGACCTGGATAATGACCGGGGAGAGACCAATGACGTGGCGGCGAAAAATACGCAGGTGGTCAATGAGCTGTCCGCCGCTTACTTTGCATGGGCAAAGAAGACGGGGGTGGTGAATTATGATGATATTAAAGGGGCGAACCCGATTGAAGCGTCGTTTAACAAAAGGGGCTCCCGGTAAACAATGCGCACCCGGTGGCGAAGGCCATGCATACAAAAGGAAACGCTATATCAGTCTCAACTATACGAAAACAGCAAACAATGAACCTAAGAGGCGCTACCACAGCGCCTCTTAGCCTTTCTACCCCCTCCCCTGTTTTGCCGGCTGCAAAATTTTCAGTAACTTATAACTGATGCAGACCTTAGACACATATCGAATACCCTGGTGGCGGAAGAGCCAGCTCCGCATCCGCCGTTTATTCCAACCGCCCTCCATTTACCGCAGCCAGGAGCTTCGCTGGTTTTTCACCAAGGATGTACCGGGCATCAACCAGTGGTTTGCGCAGCAGGGGAAAATGCTGAGCGACGCAGTGCCGCGTACCGATATTTACTTCTACCTGCCCTCTATGGACCATCGCAGCATTAAACTGCGGGAAGGGAATATGGAGCTGAAAAGGCGCGTTACGCCGGCGGCGATGGTCAGCCTCTCGCCTACCGTACAGGGGCTGCTGGAAGGATGGGAAAAGCTCGCCGGCAAGGAGATTCCCAACCGCGTGCTGGACGACGTAAATACCAACAACAGCTACTTACGGGTGCGGGTACACAAGAAGCGTGTAGGCGTGAAAGTGATCCGTAACGGCGCTACGGGCTATGAACTGCACGACATCTCCCAAAAGCTGGATAACGGCTGCCAGCTGGAATATACGGCAGTAGAGATACAGGATAAAAACTATTTTACATTCGGGATAGAATGGTTCGGGGAGGCGGATCCGGGGTATTATGCGGAGTATGTATCGGGGATCGTGAAGGATTGCAATTTGCCGGCAACCAACTCATTGTCATATCCTATGTTTCTTAAACAGGTAATGATGGATGTATAAAGAGAAGGATCAGGGCCTGCCCTGTGGTTCTTAAAACAAGATTTCTTCGGGCTTACCCTGTTTTTCTTAAAAGAGGATTTCCCCGTTTTTCTTAAACAAGATTTCTCCGAGCTTACCCCGTTTTTCCTAACCAAGTAATGTAAAAGAGGGCCGCTGCTGCACACACCGGCCCTCTTTTACTACATCATCCGCTACTGCTGCAGCGCCTTCTCCACATCCTCCCACCTGTAATAATGAAACGTCTTATCATCGCTCATCACCACAAATAATCCATGTTTGAAAGTGCTGTCCAGCGGCGCACTCACCATATCCGAACCATCGCTGTGGCTGGCGGCAACTGTTACTGCTTTTACAAAATCGTTGTTTCCTTCCCGCTTAAACACCTGGAATTTATTCGCGCCCTGATCGGATACCAGCAGGTAACCTTTACCCGGCGCGGTTTTATAGATGCTGATGCCTTCGTGGTCTTCCGTGAAGCCGGTTTTCGCAAATACGGCCAGCTCGCTGTCGCCTTTGGCGGGGTCCGCGTAATACTTACGTACGCCAAACTGCTCGTCGGAATAGTAAATATATCCCAGCTCGTTATCCACGGCAATCGCTTCAATTTCCTTCTTCCCGCTGTACTTGCCGAACTTGCGCACCAGCGTTGCTTTTACTTTACCCTGGCCGTTATCGGAGAGTTCGTACTGCCAGAGGTAGCCGCCATCCGTAGGGCCGTTTTTACGGCCGGCGATGGCATAATGCTTCCCTTCCGGCGAGGTATATACGGCAATGCCCATCAGGTCGCGGAACTGCTCCCCGGTTTCGCCTTCAAACACCGGCACGCCGCCATCGTCGATCGGCTTCATGTCCGGCAGGGAAAAGAAGCGCAGCTTGCCCGTCATGCGTTCGCTGGCTACGGCAAAGTCCACCGGCTGGCCGTTCAGCATCAGGCCATAGGCTACGTCCACATTGTTGGGGCGTTTGATGTTGCGCACCACCAACCCGGGAATGATTTTCCCTTTCAGGTCAAATACATACAACGCGCCGTCTTCCGCTTTATCAGTGCCGATCACCAGGCTTTTGGAGGGGTCGGCCTTGTTGATCCAGATGGCGGGATCATCGGAATCATATTTAACTGGTTCTGTGATGATAACTGGTTGGATAATGTCAGCTGTATTACTGTTCCCGGGCTTGCAGCCGGCGCCCAGTACCAGCGCCGTGCCTGCAAGCAGGATCAAATTGCGTTTATTCATGCTGTTAACTTAAAACGTGATGTGCTTATTTAACGCCAAATGCCCCAATATTGGCAGAAGGCGCAGGTGAACTGTAAACGGTACCGTTGATCTGTATCCCGGCGGACCAGTTGCGGGTGAAGGTGTTGATACCTTTCCCGATGGCCGGGGAACCTGCCAGCAGGCGGAAGTCCCAGCTTTGATCAAAATCCGGGCTGCTCATGTTGGTCGATAACGGGTAGTTTACAAATTTAGGATCATTTTCGCCGGCTTTGGTACCGCGGATTTCGTCCTTGCCGCCAATCACGTCATTCTTAGGCTGGAACTGGTCTACCGTAGCCTGATCATAACCGTAGTAGAGGTTATTGCTGATCGCGGAGCGACTATCTTCCAGCTTCTTTGTATCGTGTTTAATACCGAAACGCGCGTTGGCAAACAGGTTGTTGTAAATCTCTGCATATACAGAGGCTTCCAGCCATACGCTGCCGCCTTTCACGGTAGGCCTTCTCCAGCCGGTGGTGAGGATAGTGTTGTTATAGGCCACTACGTGCGCCTGCGGCGTACGGTCGCCGGAGTTGGAGAGTTTCAGCGCGTTGGTGTTGGTGGAATAAAAGAGGTTGAACGCTACATCCGCCACGCAGCCGGATTTGATGTTGATGCCTTCCCCGCCGGTTAAGCCGGTGGTATAAAATTTATTGTTGGAGAAGATGATGGAACCGCCTTCGATATAGGTACAATCTTCCTGGAAATTACGGAAGATGCAATTGGTTACCACCAGCTTGCCTTTACCATTGATAAACCAGAGGGCGGGCAGGTTTTCGCCGGCTACCGCTTTGTACAGGCCTTCTTTTACGGATGCGGAAGCCTCCGTGGTGGTAGCGCCGCCGTATTCGATGATGGCATTATCCAGCAGCAGCTCCTCACAGGTTGGCGCAGCGAGGATGCCGCCCCATTGCTTACCGAATTTCTTTGCCGCCGTTCTGTAGCCTTCTTCGATGGTGATCTTCACGGGGAACTCCGGCGTACCTATGGCGTAGAGATTCCCTTTTACAATGAACTCCGGCTTGGCCAGCGTATCCATGATAACGGTTACTCCTTCTTCGATGGTGAGGGATTTACCCGCCGGCACAATGATATCGCCTACTACGCGCTTTACGCTGCCTTTCGTCCAGATGCCATATACTTCTCCCTTAATCCCATCCGTACCGGTTTCCGTTTGCGTGGTATCCACGTCGATATTTGCCTTCCTGCATCCTGCGGCAATCAGTACTGCCAATACGAGGAAACAGCAATATTTGTTGAAAGTCATGCTACTGATTTTTAGTGATGATTAAAGTTTATAGCGAACGCCGAGCAGGTAAGTTTGCCCGTAGGTTTCTTTACGGATGAGCGTTTCCTTGCCGTTGAGCGGCTGGCCCGGCACATCGTCGTTTTCCTTGTTATAGCCTTTGATGAAAATGGTTGCCGGTGTATTCAGCAGGTTGCCGAGCTTGGCGTACACGGTGAAGCGGTTTTTGAAATGCTTCTCCACGGAAAGGTCCATCTGGATGAATCCTTTCTGCCAGAGGTCATTATCCAGAAACTGGCTGACGGTGTTGATGCGCGGGCCCGTGTAAGCGCCTGCCAGCTGGGCATCCCAGCCGCTGCGGGTATCCTTGAAGAGCAGGGAGAGGTTGGCGATGTGGGCGGACTGGCCATACATTGGCCGCGTCTGATTCACCTGGATCGGCTGCAGGTCGCCCTTTTCGTCGCGGATACGCTTTGTCTTATTAGTGGTGATAGCAGAGTGAGTGTACGTATAGTTTGCCTTCACGCCCAGCTTGCTGAAAAAGTGGATGTAATCCGCCTCAAAGCCATAGTTGCGCGCCACGCCAAAGTTGCCCGGCGTATAATAAATATCCTGCGGGCGGGAAGCATCCGGCTGCAACGTATATTCGATCGGGTTATTGATGATTTTATAGAAAGCGCCTACCAGCAGCTGGTCGCCCGCTTTGGGGAACAGCTCATAGCGGAGGTCGAAGTTATCGGCGATGGCGCGTTGCAGGTCCGCATTACCGCGTTCCATATAATCTTCCAGTACAATTTTAGCGGGCACTATTTCAAAGAAGCCCGGGCGGTTCACGGAACGGAAGTAACTGGCGCGGAGCTGCTGGTGCTTGCTCAGGGAGTACTTCACGTTCAGGCTCGGCAATACGTCCGTGTACACCTGGTTGTTCACCGGCCTTTTTTCGCCCTGCGGGAAGAACATGTGGTAGCCCTGGTCCGTATTTTCGATGCGCACGCCGCCGGTCACATCCCAGTTATGGGCTTTCAGTTTAAACATACCATATCCGGCAGCGGTTTTTTCAGAAGCGTCGTAGGTGAGCGCGTTGGCCACGGCGCCGCCGGGGTTCTGGATATCCCATTTAATATCCGTGTATTTGGTAAAGTCCACCCCATACGCGGCGGCAGCTACTGCCGGCAGGAAGGTATAGTTGTTGAAAAAGTTGCTGCGTTGTTTATCGCGGTACAATCCGCCTGCGCTGAAGTCCACTTTTGCATCCGCAATCCTGGTGGAATAAGTCAGGTCCAGGTAGCCGGCCAGGTCGTTGTCCGTATTCCTTTCCCAGCGGCGGGAGGCCCTGTCCACATTGGTACGGGTAGCCACGAAGTTGGTTTGGCGGCCGTTGACGCTGATGGTGGTATTATCCGGCACATCGTTCCTCGCGGAGGACACGACGGCGGACCAGCCCAGTTTCAGTTTTCCCGGCACGAGATCATGATCCCCGTGGAGGGTACCGTTGTATATCTGCTGATCGATGCGGCGGGTGCGGGTTTCATATTTCAGCTGCGCATTGCCTTTTTCCGGCTCATAGCCCCCGATGCCAAACTGCGTGATGATACCATCGCGGGTTTGCAGGTTGGTCAGCATCAGGAAAGCATTGTAGAAAGAGATGCGGTGATGATCGTTGAACACGTAATCCACTTTTCCATGGAAGCCGCTACGGCGCTGCTGCTCATAGTACGTGCGGTTATTCATACTGTTGATCACGGCATATTGCTGCACATCGTTTACGCTATGGTCGTAGAAGCTGGAGGTGGTGGTGCGGAAATTATTCTGGTAGCTGGCGGCCAGCACTACGCCGAGCTTATTGTCGAGGAAACGGTTGCCGATGCTGAAGCCCGCTACGGTATTGGGCGTGAAGGTCCGGCGCCGGTAGTCGAACACGCCGCTGTTAAAATCCGCCGGGGTGGCCGTATAGCTTTTACCATGCAGCTCATAGGGGGATTTAGTATTCATCTTATCCGCCGTAAACGCCGTATAGCCTTTATCGTGCGTCATCTGGGAATAGCCGGCGGCGATGTTGGCATTCAGCTGCAGGCCGGGGCTGGCATCTTTCATAACCATGTTCACCACGCCGCCGATGGCATCGCCTTCCATGTTAGGGGTGAGGGACTTGTACACTTCCAGCCTTTCCAGGAGGTCCGCCGGGAAGAGGTCCAGCGGCACATAGCGGTATTTATTATCCGGGCTCGGGATTTTCACGCCGTTGATCAGCGTATAGTTATAACGTTTATCCATACCGCGGAGGATGGCGTACTGCCCTTCCCCGTTGCTGCTGCGCTCGATCGATACGCCGGACACGCGTTGCATGACGTTGGCCACGGTGAGGTCAGGCGATACTTCGATGGCCGCGCCGGAAACGGCGTTCATTACAAAAGGCGCTTTCTGTTCCAGCTTGCGGGCCGTATTTTCAGCAGCGGCTTTCCCAGCGGCCACCACTACCACTTCCGTGAGGTCCTTGCTGTCTTTTTCGCTGAGGTAAATATCAAAACGGGGGTTATCTTCCTTTACGATGTTAATCGCTTTGCTGAGCGGGCGGTAGGACAGGTGGGATACTACCAGCGTGTAATCGCCTGCCGGCACTTCTTTAAATACATAGGCGCCGTCTAACCCGGTAACCGCTACCTGTTTGGCAGGTTGCAGTAATATGGTCACGCCGGGCAGTGGCTCGCCGGTTTTCTGGTCGTACACATGCCCTTTAATTCCTCCGGCCATGGCGTTTGCCATACCGAGTAAAACAAAGAGAAAAATTTGTAGCAATGATTTCATTGGTAATTTTTTTTGCAGGACGGTGGTTTTTCCGAACCCGGTGCAAATGTGCCGAGGCGGCTGAAAAATGGCAAGAAACCGGCGTAAGCAAATTGTTAGCAGCGTTAACAGGGGCGTAAACAAAGCGTTAACGGCGTAAACAACGACCACATAACTATTTAATTTTCAATTCATTAACCGTTACGCCATCCACCATTACCATTACGTTAAGCCAATATGAAGCGAATGTTAAGCCCTAGATATGCTGCGCGAAAGTGTTTAAGGAATCCCCTTCCGGGAGGTTTAATTTTTTCCTCACGCGGTACCTTGCCACGCGTAAACTATCCTGCGAGATGCCTAAAATGGTGGCCATATCTTTTGAATTGATATTCATTTTATGGAGGGCCACGAGTTTGATATCGTTGGGCGTGAGGTCAGCATTCATGGCATTGAGCTTATCGAAAAACGACTGGTGCACCTGCCCGAAGATGCTGTTAAACTCCTCCCACTGGTGATCGTGGTGCTGGTGTTGTTCGATTTTGAGGAGCAGCTGCTGCAGTTGTTTTTTATTATCCCGCTTATCGTCTTTGACGATGCCGGCAATGCTTTCCTTCAGCTCGTCCATAAACTGGGTGCGCTGGATCAGTTGCAGGGTATGGTTGGCCAGCTTTTTACTATTAAGTTCCAGCTGCTCTTTTTGGGCGAGATGCAATTGCTCGTTTTTCTCCGATATCGCTTTTTGCTCGCTGATGCGTAGCTTCTGGCGGGATATGATCAGGAGGCCCACCACGCCCAGCAGCAGCACTACCGCCCCCAGGGCGCAGTAGATGATCACATTCATACGGTGACTGGCTTCCAGGCGGAGTATCTCATCATTTTTTTTATTCACATCGTACATGATGCGCAGGAAGTTCATCTGCCGGTTGTTCTGGTCGGAGTATATATTAAGGAGTGATTTGCGGCTCTGCTCCATGAAAAGGTAAGCGCTGTCGTGCTGGCGGAGGAGGTGGTACGTTTGGGCAATATCCTTGCAGGCGGCGGCCACCTGGTAATTATTATTCGTAGCCTTTGCGAGGTCCAGCGCCTGGAAGGAATAGACCATCCCCTGGCGAAACCGGTTGGTTTTCCGGTACACGTCCCCGATGTTGTTCACCACTTCTATACTGCCGGTCTTATCGTGGTTGGCTTCGTAAATGGCCAGCGCCTTTTGGAAGAGGACGAGGGCGGAATCGTATTCTTCCTGGTCCTCGCAGATGCTGCCGAGGTTTTCGTATATCCCTGCGATACCGTAATTATCATGAATGCTTTCATAGGCTTTGAGCGCCAGTTGCTGGTACGCATAGGCGCTGTCGTGCTGCTGGTTTTTTTCAAAGAGGTGGCCGATGTAGCCATAGGTAGCCGCTACGCCGGCGGTATCGGCGGCTTTGCGGTAAAGCGCCAGGGCGCGCAGGTGCAGCTGTTTGGCGGCCGTCTTATTGATATTGTGAAAGTAGAGCTGCCCCATATCATTCAGGTTGGCAGCCTGCAGGCGGTAGTTGTTGGAGGCGGCCAGCAGGGTTTCCGCCTGCTGGTAGTATTCGAGGGCTTTGGAATAATAGCCCTGGTCCATACAGAGCTTCCCCATCTGCTGTAAGCAAACGGCGGAAGTAAGGTGGTCCTGTTGGCTGGCCGCGGCATCCTGCAGGTGGCGCAGCAGCTGGAAGGCGGAATCGGGATACTGCCGGCCCAGCGCAATAGCGCGGGTGATGGCAGGGTCCTGCCTGATTTGGGCGTTAACAACTGTGATGAAGGAAAATAAAAAGATCGTTATAAGCTGACAATACCGGTACATGCGCACTGAAATAAAGAAATCAATGCACAAAGAAATATTTTTAGTGTTACCTGTATGTTATCAAATTATAAACGCGGGTAACCGGCATGGGCCAATGGTTTCCTCCGTGGCGCCATCACCTGTTGCAGGCGCACCTTTAACCGGGAGATGAGGTTCAGTACTTTATACTCGTCGTAAGTAAAATAAATTTCATCGTACTGGCTAAACACGATGTTTGCCTCCGTCATACCGGGCAATACCTGCACCGCTGCATGAAAGGATTGCCGCGCATGAAAGGTATCGTTTACATTAACAAATACATAGTCGGGACGGAACTCCGGGTGCTGTTGCAGGTATTCCAGCCCCTGGTGCATGTCTGGAAAACATATGCAGGCTTTGCAGTTACCCAACAGGTCCAATGCATAATAATATTGAATGCGGCGATCCTGATCCGCATCAATCAGTAAGCAGGTAATTTCCATTTTTTAGAATAGTTTAGATGACGTATGGTATGGTTCCCAGGGTTCGTAAAGTTACAGTTAATCACTTTCGCATCTCGGGCATCAACGGTTAAATAATTATCAAATTGGATTCCGATTTTTTACTCATCCGTGAAAAGCTGCGCCCATACAGCAGATTTTCTTTTTCAGCACGCTGCCGCACAAGTGTATTATCTACGCTTTGTTTCTTTTTGCTCCACAATGTGGAACTCATCCTGTATTTTAGCCATTATTGATAAAATCTTATCATGCAGATTTGATTTTGATCAGGCCGGCTTACCTTCAATATCAACCTGTAGATCAACCAAATTGTTCGTCCTGTTATGATGTATGTAGGGAAATCCCCACTGCTGAAATATTTAGTACTGATTGTCCTTTTACTTTTTTTCCTGCCGGTATCCGCGCAGGACAACAGCGTGCATTTCACCCGCCTGGGCATTGCGCAGGGCCTGCCGCAAAGCACCGTCCACTGCATCCTGCAGGACAGCAAGGGATTTATCTGGATAGGCACGGAAAACGGGTTATGCCGCTACAGCGACGATGAGATAAAGATCTTCCGTTACAGCAAGACCAATAAATCCGCTATCAGCAGCAACTTCGTGTATTCCCTCGCGGAAGACGACCGGGGTAACATCCTCGTGGGTACGTCCAACGGCCTCAATATTTACGATACCCGCAGGGAAGTTTTCCGGCTCGCATCCGGAGAGCCGGGCGTACAGGATGTTTCCGCCATCTACCGGGATTCGAAGAACAGGATTTGGGTAGGAGCGGCCAGCCGGTTTTTCAGCTACAACGCCGCGTCGGAACATCTGGAGCGGATCCCCCTTGCACAGGACCGTAGCAATGGCGTGGTCCGCGCGCTAGCTGAAGACAAGGACGGGAACCTGTGGATCGGATACGGTATATCTCTCCTAAAATATAACCCGGAGACCGGGATACCTCAACCAGGCCCCGCGCAGTTACAGATAAAATCTACCATCCACTGTATTACTTTGCACAACAGCGAAATCTGGGTAGGCACGCAAGGGCACGGACTTCACCTGTTTGACACCGCTACCTCCACTTATATTAATTACCAGGCCGGTGATAATAATTACAACATCACGAACGAGATGGTGAAGGCCGTGAAGTTCATCGGGGAGGACTGCTGGGTAGGTACCCGCAAAGGCATTTACGTACTGCGCAACCGCAAGGTGGTGGCGCATTACACCAATGACAAGTACGATCCGGGCTCTCTCAGCTACAACTCTGTTTGCTCCATTATCCAGGACAAGGCCGGCACCATCTGGATCGGGACGTACTGGGGCGGCGTCAGCCAGGTACATCCCGGCAGCGATATGCATTACATCTCCTGGCTGATGAAAGACGGCGTGGGGATGAACAGCCGCATTGCCATGGCAGTGGCGGAAGACAAGCAGGGCAACCTCTGGATTGCCACCACGGCCGGCCTCAATTACTACAACCCTAAGGAAAATTCGTTTCAATATTTTCATATCCCCTCTCCTACGGAAAATGCCAACACGGATATCATCAAATCCCTGCTCATTAAGGATGACGATCATTTGCTGGTAGGCAGCCTGGAGGGGTTGTACCTCTTCCATATTCCTTCGCGGACATTTAAGCGGTTGCCCCTGAAGTCCGTCCGGGACCGGGAAGGCCTGCGCAGCCATGCCTGTTACGCCCTGGAAAAAGGGCAAAACGGCTGGTGGATTGGTACGGAAAACGGCCTGTACTTCCTGGATAAACAGCTGAACTCCTACAGTTATCACTATAATCCTAAAGACCCCAACAGTTTGACAAAGGGGGAAATTAATTGTTTGTATGAAGATGTCTACGGCACCCTTTGGGTAGGTACAACGGAAGGGCTGTGCTACCTCCGTTATGGTAGTGCCGTGTTCAACCGGGTGAGCAATAAATGGGTCAGTACGACTGAAAACCCGAATAATATACATTGCATCCGGAAAGACAGTCACGGGCATCTGTGGGCCGGCACGCACGACTATGGGCTCATGTACGTGGATACCGTTTCCAACATGCTGAAACCGCTGCCGGTGGAAACCGGGCTGTCCGACATCATTATCCGCGGCATCGTGGAAGACGATGCCGGCAACCTGTGGCTCTCCGGGCAGGATAACATCATGAAGGTATTGCAGGAAAACCCGGGGACGGATACCAGCCGCCTGGCAGTCACCAACTACGGCGCCGCCAGCTGGGCCGGCACTACGGAATACCTGAACGCCGCCGTCAAAACCCGCAACGGGGATATCCTCTTTGGCGGCATCAATGGCATCGTGCGGTTCAACCCCGCCACGATGTTTAACAACACGGCCCGCCCGCAGGTGATACTGACGGGGATGCTGATCAAAAACATCCCGGTGAATGTCTCGGATAAAAATTCCCCGCTGAAACAATCCGTGACCTATACGGATCATATCACCCTGACGCACGACCAGGCTTATTTCACCCTGCACTTCGCGGCGCTGAACTATATCAACCCTGCCTCCAACCAGTTTGCCTACAAAATGGAAGGCCTGCATTCGGATAACAAATGGCATTACGTGGGGCATCAAACCTCCGCCACATTCACCAACCTGGACCCGGGCAACTATGTGTTTAAAGTAAAAGCGGCCAATAACGACGGGTTATGGAGTAAAACGCCCACTGCCCTGCATATCAAAGTATTGCCCCCGCTGTGGAGAACCTGGTATGCCTACCTCTTCTACCTCCTGGTGCTGGCCGGCCTCCTGCTGTGGTATTATTACTATACCGCCCGCACTACGGCGCTGAAGCATGAAATCCTGAAGCAGCAAGCCTTCCGGGAGAAAGAGCGGGAGCTGGCCCAAAATAAAATGGACTTTTTCACGAACATCTCCCATGATATCAAAACGCCGCTGACGCTGATCATGGCGCCGGTGGAAACGCTCTTGCAGCAAACCGGGACGAACAACGCGGAGCGGCAGCAGCTACTGCTCATCCAGCAGAACGGGGAAAGGCTGATGCGCCTGATGGACCAGCTGCTGGACTTCCGCCGGCTGGAAGAAGGCGGTATGCCTCTCAAAGCTTCTCCTTCCAACATCGTGGTGTTCTGTAAAGAGATCGTGGCGGCCTTTGAAAGCCTGGCCACGGTGCGGCAAATCAGCCTCGGCTTCCGGGCGGAGTCCCCGGAAATGATCGTTTGGTTTGACCAGGACAAGCTGGAAAAAATCCTTTTCAACCTATTATCCAACGCCTTAAAATTCACGGAAACAGGCGGAAAAGTCGAAGTTTCGCTCCAATTCGAAGGCGATCAGTTGCTGTTGCAGGTGACGGACAACGGCATCGGTATCCCGGAAACGCATTTCGATAAAGTCTTCGGGCAGTTCAATCATTATGATTTCAAGAACCTGCAAACGGGCGGCACGGGTATCGGGCTCGCATTTGTAAAGGGGCTGGTAGCGCGGCATTATGGCTCCATTACGCTGGACAGCCGGACCTCCACCGCCGCCACGCGGGGGTACACCTGTTTCAGTGTACGCATTCCCGTTGGGTGCGAACATTTGAGCCCGGAGGAAATGGACAGCAGCGGGCAGGTAAGCATGCTGCGGCCGGAGGCCGTGGAAGCCATGCAGCTGCCGGAGCAGCAGGCCGCGGAAGGGGACAAGCCGGTGATGCTACTCGTGGAAGATAACAAGGACGTGCTGAAATACCTGGCGGATATGTTCCGCCCGCACTATACCCTGCACCTGGCGGCCGATGGGCTGGCAGGGCTGGAACTGGCCACCACGCACCTGCCGGATATTATCATCAGCGACGTGATGATGCCGGGCATGAACGGGGTGGAGCTTTGCCATACCCTGAAAAACGATAACCGCACCAGTCATATCCCTATCATCATGCTGTCCGCCCGGAGTACGGTAGCGCATATACAGGAAGGCTATGAAACCGGGGCGGACGATTATGTGACCAAGCCGTTTAGCGTGACCCTGCTGACCACGCGGGTGCAAAACCTGCTGGACTCGCGCAGGCGGCTGCGGGAGAAGTACAGCCAGGTGGCCGCGCTGCCGCCGGAGGAAATCCCTGTCACCGGGCCGGACGACATCTTCCTGAAAACAGTGATCACCTACATAGAAGACAATATTGCCGAACCTACCCTCAACGTAGAGGACCTGGCGGCGGCGGTCAGTATGAGCCGCATAACCCTGTACCGTAAACTGAAAGCGCTCACCAACCAGACGACGATAGAGTTTATCCGCAGCATCCGGCTCCGGCATGCGGCCCGGCTACTGGCTACCGGGCAGTATAATGTAAACGAAGTGGCTTACATGGTGGGCTTCTCGGATGTGGACTACTTCCGCAAGTGGTTTAAGAAAGAATTTAACCAGCTGCCTTCCGAATACGGCCGTAATTAAAAGACAATCAATAAGTTAAATACACGGGGCACCTGCGGTTGCAACAGGTGACCCGTTCTTTTTGAAACAAAATACCGGTAGTTTAGAAGCATATGACCGGTATCTGATTCTGGGAAGACGCTATTTTTACGAGCAGGAAAATGAACCAGAATCACAATCGCAAACTAACAGTATAGTCAGTGGACTGACCAAGAACCTGAATCGATCATGATGTAAAAAATCACCAACGCTATTTCCAAGTGAATAATGAAAAACTGCAGGCGGCTGTCAGAGGACAGTTGTAGCCCCTGCTATTGCATTACTTTTTTAAATCAATTAACAATGCGCCTGATTCCCTTATTCCATTTTTGCATGCTATTGCTTGCCGCATGCTCTTTGGTGGGCTGTAAAAAGGATCCTGAGTCGGATCAATTTGTCAAAAAACTATGGAGTGTTCAAATGAAAGGTATCAATGTTGTACCTGCCACGCCCGGCAATGGAGCCAGTGCCAGCGCGCTGCTCTACCTCCGGGACGATTACCAGCTTTATTATGATATTTATTTTGACTCCCTCCCTGCCGGGATTACGCCTGAAGGCGTGGAACTGCGTATAGGCGGCCCGGTGGAAAACGCTTCCTCTTCCCTCATTACCATTACCGGCGCCTTTACGGGTAAGAAATTAAAAGGCAACATGGCGGTATCGCCTGCGGCGGCGGACAGCCTGATTAAAACGCCGGGCTATATGGTGATCACTTCCAAGTCGGCCCCGACCGGCCTCGTACGCGGGCAGCTGGACAAGAAAATCGTATATGCCGTGGATGTGGACCTGACAGCCGTTGCTGCCAACAATGCCTCCGGCCGTTTGTCATTGCGGATGACGGAAGATAATATGGCCTGGTATGCAATCGATGTAAAAAATCAACCTGCCGGCGATGTGCTGAAAGAAACGCATGTACACACGCCTGCCGGCGCCACCGTGCTGAAACTGGCCGGCACTGCGGCGGACTACGGCAAGCAGCTAAACATGTCCATCACCGGGGAGCCGCTCCGCGCCCTGAAGTCGGACCCGCTGTACGTAGACGTACATTCCACCCTTTTTCCCAATGGACTGATACGCGGT
Source organism: Chitinophaga sp. CB10 (assembly GCA_001870995.2). GTDB lineage: Bacteria > Bacteroidota > Bacteroidia > Chitinophagales > Chitinophagaceae > Chitinophaga. The sequence goes on along the minus strand of MLAV02000014.1, from coordinate 100,033 downwards.
ACTCTTCGATAAACAGCTTTTCTATTCCTAAAATCTATTATCATGAAGCCTCTTTATAAAAACAGGCAGCGGGCGCTCACCCGTTTATGCCTGGCCGTTATCACCAGCACGGGCTTTGCAGCGCCTGTTGTAGCACAGGATTCCGCCCGCGGCGTGAAGGTCGTGCCTGCAGCAGACAGCTCCTGGTTTGCCCGGCCTGTGTACCTCTGGAATAAAGTTTCCAACAGGGCCAATATGGCCAGCGCCGTTAGTACGCTCTATACGGCGGATGTACAAAGTACGCCCGTAGCGGATATCACCAATGTGCTCAGCGGCCGCATGCCCGGTTTATATACCGTACAAAGCAGCGGCGCTCCCGGTAAGGACGCCGCCAGGCTACAGTTCCGCGGGGAGGCCCCGCTCATCGTGATCGATGGCGTGGTGCGCGACTTCACCGCTTTCAACCCGAACGATATTGAGAGCATCACCCTCCTCAAAGATGCCGTGGCCACTGCCATGTATGGCCAGCGCGCCAGCAACGGGGTGCTGATGGTAACCACGCGGGATCGTGGCCGCAAGGATTTTGAGGTAGGCGCCTCCGCACAGTACGGCGTACTGGAACAACTGTACCGCCCCTCCTACCTGCGGGCTTACGACTACGCTACCCTGTACAACGAAGCGCAGCTCAACACCAACCCGGGCAGCACGCCCCGTTTTACGCAAAGCATGCTGGACGCCTGGAAAAACGGCGCCAACGATCCTTACACGCAGCCGGATGTAGACTGGCTGGACCTGGTGACCAAACGCGGCACCTCCCAGCAGCGCTACAACGTGACCATGGGCGGCCGGGCAAAAGCCTATCACTATTATGCTTCCCTGGAACACTTCGGGCAAACGGGCAATTTCACCACCTCCCCGTTGAACAGCTATAATACCAACAACGATTATAAACGGTATAATATCCGCACCAACGCGGCGGTAGCATTCAACAAGGACATTACCCTTACGCTGAATGTATTCGGCTCCCTGGCCACCAACTACGAGCCTGGCTCCGGTGTGGGCGAAACGATGAAAAGCGTTGCCAACACCTCGCCGATCGCTTACCCGGTGTATAACAAAAACGGCTCTTTTGCGGGCACCAACCTGTATCGCTCCAATCCGCTGGCCATGGCCATCAACTCAGGCTATCAGCTGAATACGCAGCGCCGCATCAGCGCGGATATGGCGCTGGAATATAAACTGGACGATTTCGTGAAAGGACTTTGGGTGAAAGGGCAGCTCTCCATGAACAACTACTACAGCGAATGGATAGACCGCTCTAAATCCTTTGCCACCTACGAAGCGGACAGCCTGAACCCCGGCGCTTACATCCAGTATAACAGCGACGGTATCGTGAAACAGGGTACAGCGGACGTTTCCATGCAAACCCGGCAGAACTATTACAATGTAATGGTGGGCTACGGGCATGAGTGGCAGGACCAGTCCCTGAACCTGCTCGCTACCTTCAACCAGGACAACAATATCAAAAGCTTTTACCAGCTGAATGCCGTTTACACCAACTATGCATTAAACGCCAACTACGACTATAAAAAAACTTACCTCGCCGAACTGGCGTTGGTACAAAGCTCCCTGAACCGCTACCGCCCCGGCAAACGAGGCGCCTTCCTGCCTTCCCTGGCACTGGGATGGGTGATCAGCAACGAGCGCTTCTTCAGCAGCAACCTGATCAACCGCCTGAAAATACGCGCTTCCTACGGCCAAACGGCCTTCGGCGATCCGGACAATTACTATCCTTACCTGGTGAATTACAAAATTGATACTACCGGCTACAACGTGGGCGAGTCCGCCTCCGGCGTTTCCGGCGCCGCCAAATCCCAGGTGGCCAACCCGAACTATACCTGGGAAAAAGCCTGGAAGCTGGATGTAGGATTGGAAGCGGCCCTGCTGCACGACCAGCTCTCCATAGCAGTGGATTACTACCGCAACAAATTCTATGACCTGCTGCAAACCAGGGGAAGGAACACCGGCATCTTCGGCCAGCCGTACCCGCAGGAAAATATTGGCAGCAACCGTTACAGCGGTGTGGAAGCGGTGGTGAACTACAGCCCGGTGGCGCGCCATGGGTTTAAATATTTCGTAGAAGGCAACGTTTCAGTAGCCGCCAGCAAAGTGCTCAGCACCGGCGAGCAGCTGTATCCTTATCCATGGATGTACCGCACCGGCCAGCCGGTAGGCCAGCTGTTCGGCCTCGTGGCAGACGGCTTCTATCAAACCAATACCGATGTAACTAAAACGGCTAACTACCAGGGCTATACGCCGGCGCCCGGGGATATCCGCTATAAGGACCTGAATAACGACGGCGTGATCAACGAGCTGGATAAAACCGCCATCGGCAATAAAAAGCCTCTCGTATTCTACGGCCTCACTGCCGGGTTTACCTACAAGGGCTTCGATTTTAAATTCCTGATCCAGGGCGTGGCCAACAGGAACGTGTATTATGACCCCGCCTCCGTGATGCCGTTCTACACGACCGATTACGCCAACGCGCAGGCCATGCACTTCAACCGCTGGACGCCGGCCAACAGCGTAAACGCGGAGTTTCCGCGGCTGACCCTCGGCAGCAATGTGAACAATACACAGGGTTCCAGCTTCTGGCTGAAAAACGGCAACTACCTGCGCCTGAAAAATGTGGAACTGGGCTATGATTTCAAAAATGCCTTCCTGCCGCATTCCAAAATTTCGCAGCTGCGCATTTTCGTGAACGGCTACAACCTGCTCACGAAAGATAACCTGAATGGCTTCGATCCTGAATCTTTAATGGCGCCAATGGGCAACCAGCGCATTATTAACGGAGGTATCACCCTGGGCCTGTAATTCTAAACGACTACCATCATGAAAAGATATACACTATTGCTCCCCGTGCTGGCCTGCATCGGCATTGCCGCCTGCCAGAAGAATGTGATAGAAAAAGAACCGCTGGAATTCGTGAACGACGACCTGGTGTTCGACAAGCTGGATTCGCTCGGCGTATATGCGGAGCGGTACCTGTACAACATGTATGCGGACCTGCCCAATGGCTTCAACCGCATCTCCAACAACATCCTGGACGCCGGTACGGACGATGCCATTCCCAACAACGCAACAGCTACCGTGCAATATTTTTCCACCGGGCAGTGGACGCCGTATAACCTCCCGGATAACCGCTGGACGCAGAACTATAACCTGATACAGAAGGCGAACCTCTTCCTCTCCAAAATTGACCAGGTGCCTTTGAAAACCGCCGGCCTGAAGGACCAGTGGAAAGGCGAGGCACGCCTGCTCCGCGCCTGGGCTTATTTTGAGCTGACCAAAAGATGGGGCGGCGTACCGATCATTGGAGATAAGGTGTTTGACATCAACAGCGATTTATCGTACTCCCGTAACAGTTATGAAGAGTGCGTAAAATATATCGTGAAGGAAGCGGACAGCGCCCGCAATTACCTGCCGGTATCCTACGCCACGGCCTACTACGGCCGCCTCACCCGCGGCGCAGCCATGGCGCTCAAATCCAGGGTACTGTTATATGCCGCCAGCGAGCTGAATAACCCGGACCATAATACGGAGAAATGGCTGGCAGCCGCACAGGCAGCCAAAGATGTAATAGACAGCAAAACCTATTCCCTGCCGGCAGCCTTTGACGAGGTGTACCTCAAACGTAAAAATTCCGAGATCATCGTGGCCTACATGACCGGCCAGGGTTACACCGTAGAAATGCTCAACGGCCCCGTAGGTTCCAAACGTGGCGATGCCGGCAACACCAACCCCACGCAGGAACTGGTGGATGAATTTGAAATGGCCAACGGTAAAATGATCACGGAAAGCGGCAGCGGTTATGATGCCAGCAAGCCTTACAATGGCCGCGACCCGCGCTTTTACTATACTGTTTTCCACAACGGTATGTCCTGGCTGGGCCGCAGCGTGGAAACCTTCGATGGCGGTATTGACCGGGTGCTGGGCTTTGGCAACACCGTGAGCGGCGAAACACGCACCGGTTATTATATGCGCAAGTTCCTCACCACTGCCGGCACTACCAGCAGCTACACCAGCTCCGACCACTGCTTCCCGATCATCCGCTACGGCGAGATCCTGCTTAACTACGCGGAAGCGCTCAACGAGGCGAACGGACCGGTGAAAGAAGTGTACGATGCCGTAGAACAAATCCGCAAACGCGCTAAACTCAATCCATACACGCTGCCGACCGGCCTTACCAAAGAGCAGATGCGGGACCGCATCCGCCACGAGCGCCGCGTGGAAATGGCTTTCGAAGAACAGCGCTTCTGGGATATCCGCCGCTGGAAAATTGCCGACAAAGTGCTGAACCAACCGCTCCACGGCATACAGATCACGAAGGCGACGGACGGCACGCTGACCTACAAAAAGGTAGAGGTAACAGCCACCAAATTCCTGGCGGACCGCATGTACCTCTATCCTATCCCTTATCAGGAAATGATATCCAACGCCAACATGCGCCAAAATCCTAACTGGTAATCTTAAAAAAGGCTAACAATGAAAAAATTCATATATCCTGTATTATCCATCTGTATCCTGCTGCTGGCGTTGCCGGCGCTGGCACAGCAGCCTGCCGGCCCTGTCATCAGCGGTACGGTAACAGAAGGCGCCCAGCCCCTGATCGGCGTATCAGTTTTTGAAAAGGATAATCCTTCCAATGGAGTGGCTACCGACGAAAAGGGAAGGTATTCCCTCACCCTGAAAGGGAAAATGCGCATCCTCGTGTTCTCCTACGTAGGTTATCTGAAGCGGGAAATACCGGCAGCACAGGCATCCGGCACCGTGGTACTCAGCCCTGACGTGAAGGGTATGGAAGATGTGGTGGTAATCGGTTACGCCACGCCTAAAAAGCCCACCGTTACCGGCGCAGTAAGTTCCATCTCCGGCGCGCAGATCCGCCAGAGCCCTTCCGCGAGCTTACAGAACGCGCTGGCCGGCCGGCTTCCGGGCCTATTTACCCAGCAGCGCGGCGGACAACCCGGTAAAGATGGCGCCGTGTTCTCCATCCGCGGTAACAGCTCCTATAACACCACGGATAACAACTCCGCCAACAACCCGCTGATCATCGTGGATGATATCGAGTTCTCCTACGAACAGGTGAGCCAGCTCGACCCGAACGAGATCGAAAGCATCTCCATCCTGAAAGACGCTTCCACCACGGCAGTTTACGGTATCAGGGGCGCCAACGGCGTAATGGTGATCACCACCCGCCGCGGAAAAAGCGGCCGGCCTATGCTCACCGTACGCAACGAAACCGGCGCGCTCACGCCTACACGCCCGCCGAGAATGAACGACGGGTACACCACGCTGCGCCTGCTGCGCGAATCGGAAACAACCTCCCTCCGCGACCCCGCAGTGAACTACCCGCAGTTTTTTGCCAACAACAACCTGGATTATTATAAAGACAACAGCGATCCTTACATGCATCCGTATGTGGACTGGTGGGATGTGCTCATGAAAGATTACAGCATGCAAAACCGCACCAACTTCGATATCAGCGGCGGTTCCAACCAGATCAAATACTTTATCTCCCTGGGATACCTCACACAGGGAGGCATCTTCCAGAACTTCAGCAAGAACGAAGGTTACAACGGCAATCACTTTTATAACCGCTATAACTTCCGCTCCAATATCGACATCGATCCTACCAAGGACCTGCATATTCGTGTAGACCTCTCCGGCAGGTTCGGTACCATCAACGAGCCGAATGATAAAGCTTTCACCGGCGGCGGTACCACCTTCCAATACCTCTGGAACGGGGAACTATCCTCCTTCGGCTACCCGGTATATAACCAGGATGGCAGCTTCGGCGGGGTCCTGAATTCCGGCGGCACCAAGCTCAATCCTGTAGCGGTACTGCAATACTCCGGCTACAAACGCAGCTTCGAAAACAACTTCAACGTGGTTACCTCCGCCAACCAGAAACTGGATTTCATCACCAAAGGTTTGAGCGCTAATTTGCTGGTATCCCTCGCGAGTGATTACTCTTTCGAGAGGAGCCTGACACGCGCCAACAATGAAATCCTTACTTATTATTACGACCAGGTAGACCAGTCCTACAAACCAGTGGTGAATAACCTGTACCGGATGGGACGCCTCAGCGCAGGCGGCGGCTACCGCGGCAGCGCGCGCAAACTCAACCTGCAGGCTACGCTGAACTATGCGCGTTCATTTAACAAGCATAACGTGAGCGGGCTCGTGTTATTCAACCAGATTACCAACACCAGCAACACCTTCTCCAGTCCGGATGTAGTGGCTGGTATCCCTAATAACTTCCGCGGTTTCACCGGCCGTATCAGCTATAACTACAATACCAAATACCTGGTGGATTTCAACGCCGGCTACAACGGGTCCGACCGGTTTGCCAGCGGCAAGAAATACGGCCTGTTCCCGGCCATCGGCCTGGGCTGGAACATCAGCGAAGAAAAATTCTTTAAAGAGAACATCACTTTCATTGACGCCTTCAAGATCCGCGGTTCCTACGGCCTCGTGGGCAGCGATAAGATCGGCGCCTACAAATACCTCTACGAGCAGATTTACAACACCGGGAAAGGTTACAACTTCGGGGAAAACTCCACCAACATTGGCGGTATCGTAGAAGGGGACCTGGGCAACAACCAGGTAACCTGGGAAAAAGAGCGCAAGACGGACATCGGTGTGGACATCAAAATGTTCAACGGGAAGATCGGCATCGTAGCGGATTACTTTGATAACTACCGTTATGACATCCTCTCCACCCGCGGCACCGTTCCTTTAGCAATAGGCGTGGGCCTGCCTCCGATGAACATCGGCCGGGTAAGCAACAAAGGTTATGAAGTGGAAGTGGAATACAACAACCGCTCCCACAAACTGCAATACTTTGTAAAAGGCCAGGTGAGCTTCGCGAAAAACAAGATCCTCTATATGGATGAAGCCAATGCACGTTATCCATGGATGGCGCAAACCGGTAAGTCCATCGGGCAGGCTTTCGGTTATCAGTACATCGGCATGTTCGAAGATATCGAGGACCTGTACAAGAGCCCTAAACTGGTGACCAGCGTGCCTATGCAAAACCTCTTCCCTGGCGCGTTGAAATTCGCCGACCTGAATGGAGACGGTATTATCGACGATAACGATAAACAGGCGATGGGCGTTAACCTGCCCCGCTATACCGCCGGCTTCAGCTTTGGATTCTCCTACAAGGGATTCGACTTCAGTACCCTCTTCCAGGGAGCGTTTGATTATATGATCAACATCTCGAGGGGAAGCCTGGCCTACAGCCGTCCTGAACGCCAGTCCGTACCGTTCAACCTCGGCCGCTGGACGCCATGGGCTACGGATGCCGTGTACCCTGCACTGAACGATAAGAACGCCAGCTCCCAACCATCTACTTTCTGGTACCGCAAAGGCGACTACGTAAGGTGGAAAAACGTGGAGCTGGGCTACAGCGTGCCTGCCTCCCTGCTGAAACGCAAGCTGCTGAAGAGCATCCGCATTTATGCCAACGGATACAATATGGCGCTGGTGTACACCGGTCTGCCGGTGGCGATCGACCCTGAGTCGGCCATGTCCTCCTCTATTGGCGAATATCCGCAGCAGCGCATTTATAACGTAGGCGTCCAGGTAGGATTGTAAAATAACTTGTACTAAAAAATCTTAGCGCATGATCAAACAACTTTTAAAATATACCGCCGCAGGATGCCTTGCCATGGCTATGTTTGCCGCCTGCAAAAAGTCTGACAGCTTCCTTGATAAAAGGCAGACCGAATCGCTGACAGAACAGATGGTGTTCTCCGATTCCGCGAAAACACTGTCTTTCCTCGTGGATATGTATTATTACACGGCTACTGACCTGGTGCATGACCGTTACAACTACGTAACCACGCCCAAGGGAAATGATTACGCCTGCTTTGAGGATATGACCTCCCATTCGGTATCCTACTACAGCGATCCGCAGGCCAGCTTCATTACCGGCGCCAATACCGCAAAGGATTATTTTTCCAATAACTACTACAAGGTGTTCTACGCCAAAATCCGCGCAGCCAACCAGTACATGCTGAAAGTGAAGAACTCGCCCCTCTCGCTGGCCGCCCAGGTACGCACCGCGGCGGAAGCCCGCTTCCTCCGCGCGTTCTTCTACTCCCAGCTGGTTCGTTTATACGGCGGCGTTATGATCGTTTCCGATACGGCGTACGACATCTCCACGCCAATGACGTATAAGCGTAACAGTTATAAAGAATGTATTGATTACATTGCCGCGGAATGCGACAAAGCCGCACAGGACCTGCCTACGGCTGCGGAACAGCCGGCGGCGGAGTACGGGCATATCACCAAAGGCATGTGCCAGGCGCTGAAGGCCCGCATGCTCGTAACAGCCGCCAGCCCGCTGTACAACGGCAATCCAATAACGACGGACCCGCAGCTGCAGCCGCTGATCTGCTACAGCGCCGGCTATGACGCCTCCCTCTGGCAAAAAGCTGCCGACGCCTGTAAAGCGGTGATGAACTCCGGCATCTACTCCCTGTTCGAAACGGAAACTACGCCGAGCGCAAGGCCCGGTTACAGCTACTGGAAAATGTTCCTCATCCGCAAGAACTCAGAGTATATCATGCCGCATATGCTCGCTCCCAACACCAAGTATGAAGGCGCGCGCTTCCCGCTGTCCAGGGGCGGTTCCGGATGGAGCACGCCCAGCCAGAACCTTGTAGACGCCTTCGGTATGGCCAACGGTAAAGCCACCAGCAGCCCGGGCTCCGGCTATGATCCCAAATTCCCTTACAACAACAGGGACCCTCGTTTCTACTGCTCCATCATCTATAACCAGGCTACGGTATTTAATAACAGTACCAAAAAGATGGACCCGGTGGATATCTATAAAACCTGGCAGGGCACGCTCACCGGCGATGGCTTGCAGGCCTATTCCACCAAAACCGGCTACTACAGCCGTAAAATGAGTAACGACAGCACCGGCAGGTACACTAACCAAAACCGTGTGCTGCCCGTGATCCGCTATGCGGAAATCCTCATGGGCTACGCAGAAGCGATGAATGAGCTGAATGGCCCTACCGCGGAAGTATATGACATCATTAAAGCCATCCGCCGCCGCGCGGGCATCATCCCCGGCAGCGATGGCATGTACGGCCTGGAACCCGGTATGAGCAAGGAATCCATGCGGAGTATCATCCGCAACGAGTATGAAGTGGAGTTCAACTACGAAGGCCACTGGTACTATGATACCAGGAGATGGAAAACGGCGGAAGTAACGGAAAACGTACCTATCCAGGGGATGATGGTCACCAAACAACAGGACAACACTTTTACCTACCAGGCTATCACCGCGCTGAACGCCGTGTTCCTGTATCCGAAAATGTATTTCTGTCCTTTACCATTTGATGAAGTAAACAAAAGCTCGGCATTATTACAAAATCCAGGCTGGTAATATTCTATATAAGACATGAAGAAACTGATCCTCTCTGCCGCGCTGCTGGGCAGCATTTTACAGGCAAGCGCGCAGGAAAAACCACAAAGCGCCATACCCTTACAGTATGGCGCTCAATACAGCGGCAAACGCACGGACGACGCCATGAACAAATGGCGCAGCAACCGCTTCGGGCAATTCATCCACTGGGGGCTGTATGCCATACCCGGCGGTGTATGGAACGGCAAGACTTATAACTATGCAGCGGAGTTCCTGAAATCCAGCGCCCGTATTCCAACGGCCACCTGGGACTCCCTCATGTACCAGTTCAACCCCGTGAAGTTTGACGCGAAGCAATGGGCGAAGATGGCAAAAAAAATGGGCGTGAAATACATGACCATTACCACCAAGCACCACGAAGGCTTTTGCCTCTGGCCCAGTAAGTACACGGACTTCTCCGTGGCTAACAGCCCGTATAAAAAGGACATCCTCCGGCAACTGGTGGAAGCGTACAATGCGGAAGGCATTGACGTGAACTTCTACTACTCCGTGCTGGACTGGCATCATCCGGACTGGCGGTATGATATCAGGTCCGCTGAAGACAGCATTGCTTTCAAACGCTACCTGGACTTTGCGTACAACCAGCTGAAAGAGCTGGCCACCAACTACCCTACCGTAAAGGCTTTCTGGTTTGACGGCACCTGGGATAACTCCGTAAAAAAGAACGGCAAATGGACCTATGAAGTGGAAAAAATGCTGAAGGAGGTAAACCCAGGAACAATTGTAAACAGCCGCCTCCGCGCAGATGACTACGGCAAACGCCACAAGGATTCCAACGGGCAGCTGATGGGCGATTACGAGTCCGGTTACGAACGCCGTTTACCCGACCCCGTTATAGACACGGCCGTTACCCGTTGGGATTGGGAAGCCTGCATGACCATTCCTGAAAACCAGTGGGGCTACCACAAGGATTGGAGCGTGAGCCATGTGAAGTCGCCATTGGAGCTGCTGGAAATGCTGGTGCATACCACTTCCATGGGCGGCAACTTCCTGCTGAACTTCGGCCCTACCGGCAACGGGGATTTCCGCAAGGAAGAGCAGGACATTGCCAATTACATCGGCAACTGGATGGGCAGGTATGGCAACGCCATCTGGAACTGCGATTACGCCGGCATGAAAAAGGAAGACTGGGGTTACTATACGAAACAACAAGGCCGCAACCAGCTGAACATGATCGTATTCAACTGGCCTTCCAGCGGGCTGCTGAAGGTGCGCACGCCCAGAGGCATGGTGCTGGATAAAGCCGCCTTTGCGGACAGCAATGGCAATGCGCTGAAAGTGGAGGAGATCGCGGAAAACCAGTATCTCATTCACGTACCCATAAAATTATACACTTCGCCGCAGGTGATCCGGGTGGACTACCATCAGGGCGCTGCCAATGGAAGATACCAGAAAGCGAAGACCTAAGATATGCATGATCGGTTAGCCCCAAATGAAAAACGGCATCGGCTTTCGCCGATGCCTTACTTTTTTTAGTCTTTATAGTCGCTGATGGTCTTCTTCTTCGGGACGGGTTCCGGGTGCAGGTTTGGCTGGAATGGGTCGTAGTAATAAAGGCCCGCCGCTTCAAATAATTTCAGCTGCGGTTGCAGGCGCTGCATGAAGTCCGCCTCGTTTTTCTTTTCAGGAGCCGTCCAGCAGATTTCCGCCAGTGCGCAGATCCGTGGGAACAGCAGGTAATCCAGCCGCTTCGTATCGGACACCGTTTCCGTCCAGAGGTTGGCCTGCATGCCGGCCACCAGGGAAGGGCTTACATCCGCGGGCAGCAGCGTCAGCGGGGAAAACCTGTACACGCTTTCTACCGGGTTATACAGCTTGCTCCATTTACGGCCGTGCTTATGGGCACTGTCCTGCACGAAGTCGAAATACAGCGGCAGCCGCGGACAAATTACGGTCGTATAACCCTTTTCCAGCGCCATCTTCAGCGTATTGGGCTTATCGTGGCGCCACCAGTAAATAATGGTTTTATCTTTCGGCAGGGATACTTCCGCCATCTCGTCCCAGGCCAGCATTTTGCTGTTGAGTTTGTAGAGCGAGTCGGACATGCGCTGCATGAAATACAATTCTACTTCCTTCAGGTTGGCCAGGTGTTCCCGCTGCATGAGCGCCTGGATATCCTTGTTACTGCTCCACTTTTCGTTGCCGTAGCTCACTTCATCCCCACCGAGGTGGATCATATGGGCAGGAAACAGCTGGTTGACTTCCCGGAGGATATTGGTCAGGTAGCTATAGGTAGCTTCCTTGCCGGGGTTGAACGTAAATTCAGGATGGCCTTTGGAACCGCCGCCGCTGTATTCCGGGTAAGCGTTGTTGGCTGCTGTGGCGTGGCCGGGCATATCGATTTCAGGAATCACGTCGATATTCCTTTCCGCCGCGTAGCGGACAATCTCTTTAACGTCCGCCTGGGTATAGAAGGTAGCCGGCGCTTTGGGATCGGTGTAATTGCCGATGCCGCCTATGCTGGTGAGTTTCGGGTATTGTTTGATTTCGATGCGCCATCCCGGCTCGTCCGTCAGGTGCCAGTGAAATTTGTTAAGCTTGTAGTAAGCCATCCAGTCCAGCAGGGATTTCACTTTTTGTTTGCCGAAGAAGTGGCGGGATTCATCCAGCATGAACCCGCGCCAGCCGTACTGCGGCGCGTCTTTGATGGTCCAGTGATGGAGCTGGCCTGCTTCATTACGGATCAGCTGCAGCAGCGTAACCACGCCGTTGAACAGCCCTTTATCCGTATTGGCTGTGATGTTGATGGCTTTATCGGTAACCTGCAGTTCGTAATATTCCGGGTTGGTATTTTCCAGTTTTGCGATGGACAGTATAACGGCCGGCGCTTTTTTGCCAGCATCGGGCAGCGTGGTAATTTTAGCGACTTCCGTTTTCAGATAGCCGGCAGCGTTAGTACCGGCTTTAGCGCCCAGGCGGGTTTGCAGTTTTTTGTCGATGGCCACGGTGGCGTCATCCACCGTCGTGGCGCTGGCTGGCATGGGTATCACCGGGCACTTCGTTTGTGCGTAGGCGTGATACCCCCAAAGAATGGCTGCCAACAGGAATGTTTTTTTTAGTTTCACTGTTCTTATGATTTTAGGTTGATGTTTAAGTTCACAGTACCAGCGTTTCCAGTAACCGCTGTAAGGTCGCTGCGGGATCTGCCGTAAGCCCCGGGTGTACCCTGGAGGTTTGCAGCATCGTAGAACGCGTGGCGGTGAGCCAGCGGAAACGGCCGGCCGGGTCCAGTTTGGCGATAGGACTGTCCGCCGAGGCGGCAGCGCAGATATTGGTAAATGCTGACAAGTAGGATTTAATCAGCGTCAGATCCGTGAGTGGGGAAAAGCAGCGCAACCTTTCTTCATCCAGCGCTACGAGCGACTGCAAAAATTTCTGCTGCCGGCAATACAGCACTACTCCCACGTTGAGGAACTCTTCCCGCTCTACCCTGGGCACAATGCGGATGACCGCATATTCATATTCAAACAAGCGTTTCTCTTGCATCTTGGGCTGCTTTTACAAAAATTTCTGATGAGGCGATCCTGGTAGTCAGGAATTCAAAATATACGTTGCGTACTTCGTCCGGGGTTTCTTCCCAGTCGCCGCTGCTGGTAATCCATACGTCCGGGATCAGGTCCACAATGCCGCGGATCACTTCCGGCGTCAGTATGGCGCGGAATTGTTTATCCACCGTTTCCAGCTCCGTTGCCTGGGGCAGCAGCACGTGGTTGGCTATCTGCGCAAACGGGCGTACGGCCTGGTCCTTCCAGTTCTGCCAGGTATGATGGAAATAGAGGGAGGCGCCGTGGTCGATGAGCCAGAGTTCATTTTTCCACCAGAGCATGTTGGTATTACGCGAAGTGCGGTCCACATTGGTCAGCAGGGCATCCAGCCAAACGATCTGCGAGGCCAGCTCCGGTTCGATGATGGTTACTGCCGGGTCGTAGGTAGCTGCGGCGGAGAGGAAGTGCAGGGCGAGGTTGAGGCCTTCGCTGGAACGCAGCAGGTCCTGTATTTCTTCGTCCGCTTCGGTTCTGCCAAAGGCTTCGTCCAGCGTGGCAAACACCAGCTCGGGTACACGCAGTTTCAGCGCCCGGGCTATTTCCCCGCCAATCAATTCCGCTATCAACGCTTTTACGCCCTGGCCTGCGCCCCGGAATTTCAGCACATACATAAAGCCGTCGTCAGCTTCCGCAAGGCCCGGCATGGAGCCGCCTTCCCGCAGTGGAGTGATGTAGCGGGTTACATGGACTGTCCTAAGCTTTGGTTCCATTTCATTCATACTTACCGTATTTTCATGCCCAACAAAGACAGCCCGAAAATTAGCTCATTTTTTTTAGAAAGTAGTAATATTTGACAGGCGGGCATCGCGGCTGTCCACGATCTTCACGGCTTCCCGCTGTTCGGCAGTTTTGCGGATACGCAGGCCATCCAGCGTAGCGCCTATCACATCTTCCATATATACGCCATAGCGGTGGTCCGCCTGCTCTGCATCAAACGAAGCGTTTTTAATCGACAGCTGCTGCACATGCCTGGCCCAGAGGCCATAGGAAGGCTGCACCTTGAGGTCCGCCGCGTTGTACTGCCCTACGCCCAGCTCCTGTGGGGTTTGCGCCGTATCGCTGATAGGGTTGCCTCCTTTGGCGGTGAGGCGGATATCGGTGAAAGCGATGTTGGAGATATAGCCCGTAGCGCGGCCATCCGGCAGGGTGAAACCGATATTTTCCGGCAGGGCGTAGCCCGCTACTATAGCGGCAAAGCGGCGCTGGCTGCCGTCATAGGGCTTCCAACGCTGACCGCTAAACGAACTGCCGCCGTAAACTTCCGAGATATCGATGCCGTTCAGCAGAATGTTTTCCACCTTCCCGATGTTCACATTGGTGATCAGCAATTCCTTATGATCCCGGCCATGTTCGCGGAAGCTGAAGGTTTCCGCCCGGGCGCCGATGATGCGGGCGCGGTTGGAAATGGAGATAAAGAAGGGTGCGGCCGCACGCAGCATTTTGGAGCGGTGATGCAGCGAGCCTGTATGCCCGCAGTTCAGATGAACGTCCCTGATATGCGCGCCGTCGTTGGTGGAAATACTGAAGCCCGCCTTGTTGGCCCCGAGCACATAAATGTTATCCACACAAATATCCTGTATATCGTCCGCTGTTTCGGAACCTATCTGGAAGAGGTTGCAGTTGGTATCGCCGATGATATTGCGCACCCTGTAATGCCGCGCCGGCCGGGTAAAGCCCAGGGAGCAATCGCTGCCCGGCTTCACGATATCATCGGAACTTACTTTGGAATAGATATTTGTCACCGTCACATTATTACAGGCCATGAAGTCATAAATATCCCGCGCATTTTTGGCGCTGTGCCGGCCGAAGTACGTATCGTGTACATACACGTTGTCCGTACCGGTGGCCAGCAGTACAAAATGGCCAGCCTGGTCTATATGCAGCATATTATCCGTATCCGGGTTGCCGCTGATGTAGTAGGGCTCATCTTTTTGCTCGTCGTACCAGAGGTCTTCCCTGCGTGGCAGTCCGCCGATTTCCACGTTGGTGCAGAGCTTCAGGGAGAACATTTTATCGCAGCGGTTATCCGGCGCATTGTTCATCACCTTATCCCCCGTTACGAGGTTGCCATTACCCGTGATGCGCCCGTTGCCGGTGATTTTAATATTATCCAGGCGCTCGCCGGTAAACATGGCGTTGCGGAAATAGTGATGGCCTACGTCCTGCTTGGTGAGGTAGTTTTCCGGATCGTCGTAGGGGCCGTGATCCGTTGGGGACAGGCCGGAGCGGTACGCCTTGTCGGAAAACCAGGTGGTTTCAGGCGCGTCCCCTCCTTTGAGCGCCTTGATGGTAGCGCCTTTGCTGATATACAAATACACATTGCTTTTCAGGTGTACGGTACGTACCCGGTAGACGCCGGCGGAAAAATACAGCGTGCCGCCGCCGGCACGGTGCAAGCTATCAATCGCGGCGTTGATGGCAGCGGTGTTATCCGTTGTATCGGTAACGCTGAAAATATAAGGTTCCGGTCCGGGGCGATTTCCTATAGGCGTGCGCGTTAGAGGCGCTGCTGAAAACCCGCTCCAAAGCTGCTCCGGTTCTGTAGTGCGGTACCTGGCCCTGATGATATACTTTTCCGGGTGGTCTGTAACGTTGACGGGTACACGTAGTATCACATCCGTGCCGTTATCGGGCCGCAGGTCCAGGTGGGAAAGGGTAATCACCGCGCTCCCGTCCTTTGCGGTGCTGACAGCGCCTTCCCCAATCACGGGGAAGCGATAGCCTGCGCCAAACCGGCCGGAGCTGGTTTGGGATAACCGTTGCAGCGGCGTCATGCCTCTGCCGATCACGTTTACCGCCAGGGAATCAGGCTGCGTGATGCGCAGGGCTGCCGGCAGGGTGATTTCCACCGTTGCATCCGGGCTGCGCTGCCCGGCTTTGAAATACAGCAGCAGCTGCCGGCCGTCACAGGTTGCGGTGAGTTGCCCGGTAAGGGCGGCCGGTACGGCCTTTAGTATATACTTTTTTGTTTTTTTTCCGGGAGATGTTACCGCTACTTTATCAGCAGCGATCGCGTCAAAGGAATACGACGGATAGGCTGCTTTAAGCTGGGGCAGTAAACCTAACGCATCTTTAAACGTGCTGACGAGTCCTTCGCCGGGCGGCGTATCCACCGTATAGGCGTACGTGCTGCCGGTGGGCACATACAGGGTATCCTTACCTGCCGAAAAGAGGTTAGGAATATTGGTAAACTCCTGCGCATGCAGGCGGGTAGAGAAGAGGGCCATGCAGAGCGTGCCGCTGATCAGCCATGTGTTTTTCATAACGGTATTATGCTATCTACCCAAGATAGTTTAGCCGTGGAAGTTCTGCTGATACAATCTTACCCTATCGCTGTACTATTGCCACCAGGCCCATGCCTCCCGCCGTGCAGATGGAGATCAGCGCCCGGCCGCCCCCGCGTTCGTGGAGCATCTTGGCGGTTTGCCCCAGTATCCTGGCGCCGGTAGCGCCAAAGGGATGGCCGATGGCTACGCTGCCGCCGGTGGTATTGAGCTTCCTGCGGTCGATGCTGCCCAGGGGCTGGTCGTAGCCCAGCTTTTGGCAATAGGCGGGGTCCTCCCAGGCTTTGAGGGTACACAACACCTGCCCGCAAAATGCTTCGTGGATTTCGTAGAGGTCAAAGTCCTGCAGGGTGAGGTTATTGCGGCGGAGGAGCCGCGCTACGGCGTAGGTAGGCGCCATGAGCAGGCCTTCGCCATGTACATAGTCCACCGCGGCGGACTCCGCGTCCTCCAGGTAGGCCAGCACCGGCAGGTTACGCTCCCGCGCATACGATTCCGATGCCAGCAGCACCGCGGCCGCGCCGTCCGAATACAGGGTACTGTTGCCCGCCGTTAAAGTGCCCTTGCCGCTGGTATCAAAGGCAGGCCGTAGTTTGGCCAGCTTTTCCAGCGAGGTGTCCGGCCGGATGATGGTATCCTTGGTTACGCCTTTATACGGGAAAACGAGATCGTTGAAAAAGCCTGCCTGGTAAGCCTTTTCGGCATTCATATGGCTATGGTAGGCCAGTTCGTCCTGGGCCTCGCGGGAGATGCCCCACTCCTTCACCATCAGCTCCGTATGCTGGCCCATGGAAAGGCCGGTACGCGGTTCTACGATGCCGGGATACACGGGGGATAAATCTTTGATCCGGAAGGATGCCAGCACTTTCAGCCTCTCCCCGAAAGTTTTTGCCTGGCGCAAGGCGATCATCTTCCAGCTGAATTGCTTGCTGAAGAGTATGGGGAGGTCGCTGTTGGTATCCGAGCCGCCGGCAATGCCCGAGGATATCTGCCCGGCTTTGATGCGCAGGCCTATTTGCACAGCGGCATCCAGGCTGCTGCTGCATGCCCGTACCACGTTATAACCGGGGGTATGCGGGTCCAGCCCGCTGCCCAGCACGCATTCCCGCGCAAAGTTCCAGTCGGTACTGCGGTTCATGATAGCGCCGAGCGCCACATCGCCCAGGCGCTCCCCGCTGAGTTTATACCTGGCCACCAGCTGCTGCAGGCAGGCGGTGAGCATATCCTGGTTGGAAGTGCGGAGGTAATGCGTAAAGGATTTAACGAACGGGACGCGCTGGGACCCAACGATGGCTACTTTTTCCATGATTGCAGGGTTTTACTAAAGTTAAGATTAATTGGCAGGACAGGAAAGCCCTGCGTTTATATAGACATGTGATTGCACAGGATATACATACTGCGTTGGCAGGCGGAACAGCGGTAAGGTGCGTGTAAACGGAACGGGCTTCGGGGCAGCGCTGATTTCTCCCCCTAAAAAAAATTTATATGCGCCTTCAAAAAAACGGGTATAAAAAAAGCGGCCATTCCGGGAACGGAACGGCCGGTGCGCGTAGGACGATTATTAACACATGTATGATTAACCGGTTTATCAGGCGGGCGACAGCCTGCGGGACCTCAGGTACACCGCCGTACGGTTTAGGTACGGGAACAGCATAATGAGCAACAGCGTGACGATAATTAAACACGACATGAGTTCATAGTAATCCATCGCAAAACGCAAATGCCCCTGCGTATGGACGCTGTTGACCAACAGCTTGCCGGAGGCCCGCATGGCCTTGCCCGCGGCCATTCCCCTGGCTTCCAGGTGATGGGCCTGCATGCGCAGCGTTTGCCTCACCACCGGGTCCACCTTCGTCAGATGGTCCTGGAAGGCGTTATAGTGGCGGCTTTTACCAAATAGTTCGAAATAATTGATGAGCGCAATGCTGACGCAGAACCCGAGAAAACGGATGGCCAGGCATACCGCCGAAGCGCTGGCGCCCCAGGCTACCGGAACCGCGGAAATAGTGTACACGATGGTGGGCACCATGATGAAACCCACGCCGGCGCCTTGTATGAACAGGGGCAGAAAATAATTAAACTCGTCCGCCTGAATATCGAAGAGGAAGAACATCCAGATGTGGAATACTAATAGCAACGCAAAGCCCGGCATCCACAGCGTGCGGATGTGCCGCTTTTTTAAGATCAGCCAGCAGGCGATGATGACGCCGGTGATTAGCCCGGCCATATTCAGCAGGTTGATGTAAGAGAGGTGTATGGGATCGAACTTCAGCACCGTGGTATAAAAGGTATTGGTGATGCCGGAAGCGAAGCGGCAGATGTACATGATGAACAGCACGAGCAGCCCGACTTTGAAATTGCGGAACTTAAACACGCCCAGGTGCAGGTAAGGGCGGCGCATCCTGTATTGCCGTACGATATAGATGAGGAGCAGGAGGACGATGGCGATGGCGCTGTTGCGGATGCGCGCATCTTCCAGCCAGTAATATTCCTGCCCGTAGATCATGATATAAGCGAAGAGGCAGAGGGCGGCGCCATACAGCGCAAAGCTTTGCCAGTCCAGGTTATAGAGGGGGAACTTCACGTTCAGCCGCACGCTGTTCATCGTGAGCAGCACCAGCAGCAGCCCCGGCATGTATGCAAAGGCAGTGGCTTTATACACGATGTTGAAGTTGAAAGCATCGATCATATCCGCCGTGACGAAGTTGTTGAAAGGCATGGCGCAGAGCAGGAATCCGAAGAATACGGAAAAGCTTACTTCCCGCGCTCTTTCGCTGACCAGCCTGGTAAACATGAGGGACAGCGAGAGGTTGACCGTGCAGGCAAACAGCATGCCCTGTAAAAACCGCAGCGGGAAAAAGATATAGAGTTCGTTTGTGAGATAGCAGCAGATGCAGGTAGCCACCTGTAAAAAGGTGAACACGACGTAATATTCCTTTGCGGCCAGGTAGGCGAAAAAGCGGCGTTCCAGGCTGTAAAAGCCCACGTAGCCGGCGTAGAACAACGCTACGGCAAATTGAATATCCGCCGGCTCGCTGCCGTAGTAGCCTGCCGCCGCGTTGATATTGGCCATCGGCAAAAAGAAGATGACGATGCCTGGTAATATCAGGAGGAAGAGGATGACTTTGATCAGCCATTCCGGCGTCCAGGATTTGAATATGGGAATAGGCATGCCCTTATCCATGGTGTTGTTTTTTAGGCAGGTACACGTTTACGTTCATGCCTACCTTGAGCCGGTCGACGTCCGCCCGCTTGCCATCCACGCGGATGCGCACGGGTACGCGCTGCACAATCTTCACGTAGTTGCCGGTACTGTTGTCCGGCGGCAGCAGGGAAAAGCTGGAACCTGTGGCGGGCGACAGGGAGATGATAGTGCCTTTGAAACGCTGGTCAGGGAAGGCGTCCGCGATGATGTCCACGGTGTCGCCTATACGCATTTTTTCCACCTGCGTTTCCTTATAGTTGGCCACCACCCATTTATCCGTTTCGTTGTTGACGATGTAGGCCAGCGTTTCGCCGGCGTCGATCATCTGGCCTACTTCTACGGTACGGCGGCCCATGCGGCCGTCGTAGGCGGCGCGGATAACGGTATAGCCTACGTCGAGATTGTGGCGGTCGCGCAGGGCTTTCAGTCGCGCTATTTCCGCCTGCACCACGGCTTTTTCCGCGTACACATCCCGGATGTGCGCGGTGGCGGCGCCGTAATTTTCTTCTGCCGTTTTATAGTCGCTTTTATTGATATCGAGGGTTGCCTGCACGTCTTCCAGCTGCTGTTGGGTGGCTGCTTCATCGTCGTACATTTCCTTGTAGCGTTTGTATTCCAGCTCCTGCTTCCATACTTTGGCTTTGGCGCCGCTGATGCGGGCTTCTGCGGCGCTGGCGGTTTTTTGCAGGGTAACGATGTTGGCGTCCAGCACCCGGAGCTGCGCTTCGGCTTTTCGTATAGCCGCTTCCGTTTGATCCACTTCCAGGGTGTATTCCTGGTTATCGATTACGAGCAGGGTATCTCCTTTTTTCACGAGCTGGTTTTCTTCGAACTTCACCGCTACGATGAAGCCGCCGGCGCGGGAGATGACGGGGTTGACGTATTCCTGCACCTGCGCGTCGTTCGTTTGTTCGTAGAGGTAGTAAGAGCGGAGCGACTGAAAGCCCCAAACGGCCATAGCGAGTACGATGATCCCAGCCATCCAGCCTGTGATCCTGGTGATCAGCCTGTCGGATACAATGTATTTCTTTTTCATTCTGAATTATAGCGTGCCAGTAATGTGGCGGAGTAAGTAGTATTTATTTTGGGCAAGAATTTTTGCGGCGGCCAGTTCAAAGCGGGTTTGCAACAGCTGCACGTCCGCATCCAGCAAGTCGGTGACGAGGGAGGCCTGGTGAAAGTAAGCGCTTTTGATAATGCGGGCGTTTTCCTGTGCGCGTGCCACATTGGTTTGTGCCACGTCGATCTGTACCAGCGACTCCTTATAGCGAAGGAAGGCTTCCTTCACCTGTTGCCGCACTTTATCTTCCGTATCTTTATGCGCTTCTTCTTCCTTATCCAGCTCGATTTTCGCAGCGCTTACTTTATTAGTGTTGTGGTATAACGATGAAATGGGGAAAGATACTTTTACGCCTGCAATGCCGAGCGAGTACCAGCTTGGATTGTAAGGGTATAAAAATATCTGCGGATTGGCGTAGTAGAAATCCCCGTAGAGGCCGGCCTTTGGCCGCACGTTGGCTTTCACCTGCCTTAAGTTGAGTTTACTGAGTTGGGTTTGGTTTTCGGAGAGATGGTATTGGTACGAATGAGCCAATGCTTCGTGCAGGCATTGGGTATAGTCGACGCCGGCTTCCGGCATTGCCAGTGCCGCCGGCAGGACGGGCCGTTCATCTGCTTCTCCTAAGATGATGTTCAGCTTTTGGGTAGCCACCTGTATATCGTTCTCGATTTTCACGAGGGTGAGCTGGCGTTTGGAGAGGTCCAGTTCCACGCGGAGCACGTCGCTTTTAAGTACGGTGCCGTTTTTATAGAACGTTTTGATTTCCTGCAGCTGCTTTTGCTGGTCGGCAATATCACGCTGGATCAGGTCCCGGAAGACCAGCGCCTGCTGCAGTTCCAGATAGTGCGCAGCGGTTTCGTAGCGGATGGCGGAAATGGTTTCTTCCTCGCGGATGGCGGCCATCTGGTGCAGGACTTTTTCCGCCTGAATTTTCAGATTTAGCTTGTTACCGTTGTAGATGTTGAAGTACATATCCGCGCCTACCTTATATAAAGTGTGGATTACTTCGTGCTGGCTGGTAGGTTTCGTGAAAACGCCATCGCCGTAGATGGGGATGTTGGTGGCCTTTTCTGCGCTGCCCATCACTTCCAGTTCGGGCAGACGTTCTCTTTTCAGATCCTCGATTTCAGTGGCTGAAATGGCCGTACTTTTTTTCCGGATGGCAATGGCCCTGCTGTAGGCTTCGGCTTTCTGCCAGGCTTGTGGCAGCGTAATTTTCAGGGTATCATTTACGGTGGTTGCCTGCGCGTAAATGTGTGATGAATGAATTGCCAGTAATAGTCCTGTGGCAATAATTCCTTGTCTGTGATTCATAATAATAGATACCTGTGATCAATATCCGGGTGCAAAATTATCACGCGTTACGATATGCCGTTTCAGATAAAACGTCAATCTTTTCATCATTCCGGCCAAATTAAAATTTTACCTTTGCAGGGTTATGGGATTAATTGCATCATTACCGGAAATCAACAAGCAGCGCAATGCCGTGTTTGTCATGCATGAGAAGTCTGAAAAGCTGATACCGCTGCATACGCATAATAAGGGGCAGCTGAGTTACGTGGAAGGGGGCATTGCCTATATAACGATAGGCAACCGCACGTACGTGGTGCCGGCGCGGCATTACTTCTGGGTGCCGCAGGGGATGCCGCATATCCTGCGCATCGGGCATTCGGCCACGGTGTTACGGTCGCTGTATTTTTATTCCCATGATGACGACAGCAATCCTTTTTACAGTCAGCTGGGCATATACCCGGCCAGCGAGCTGCTGATACAGATGATCAATTATTCAGAGCGCTGGGATGGGCGGCATGTGACGAGTCATGACGATAATTTTGAGTTCCTGGTAGCGATGAAGAAGTTGTTACCGGAGCTGAACAACAAGGCCTTGCCTATTATCCTTCCTACGACGAACGATGACCAGATGCTGGGGATTATCCGTTACATGGAAAAAAATATCGGGGAGCGGCTTACCCTGGCGGGGGTGAGCAAGCGGTTTAATATCAGTGAAAGGTCGATGTCGCGTTTGTTTCAAAGCTCCCTGCAGATTTCTTTTTTGCAGTATTTGAAAACGCTGCGTATGGTGAAGGCGATTGAGATGATTCTTAAAACGGCGAAGCCGGTTAGCGAGATTGCGTATGAGGTGGGGTACACTTCGGTGAGTAGTTTTTCGGATGCTTTCCAGGAGTTCACGCATTCGAGGCCGACGGATTTCAGGAAAAGTTAGGCGCTGGTGAATGTTGGGGTAGCCAGGATGGCGCGGGGGCGGCGGGTTGCATAGCTTTGCTGATCTGCGATATAAAACAAAGAGAGGGCCCACAAGCCCTCTCCACATAGTTTTCAATAAAAATAATCCGATTAAATTCAGACAGCTTCGGCCATCTGGGAGCTGAGGTACATGCGCGCATAGCGGCAGGCGTTCCATTCAGCGGTGGTGCAGTCCAGTGGAGAAACCTCGTCCAGTGCGGCTTGCAGTTGCTCCAATGATGCAGCTTTGTTTGATTCAGACAGATCACTGACAGCATTCTGAATGATTTGTTCTACTTCGGCGTAGCTTTCACCTTTCTTAAGTTGACTCATTATCATCGGGATATTTCCTTCTGCTTTCATCATGCTTTTGTTTATCGCTTATCAAATTATTTTTTAATGTACATCTTCAGCAGGGTATCGATGGAGCAGTCCACCAGGTGATAGGCAGGCGGCACTTCATCCCCCATGCTGTGGAAAGTGACCAGTCGCGTACCCGAAGGTTTGGCGTCCAGCACTTTAAACAGATACTTACAATAGTAGACGTATAAGCTCTGTGAATATTCTATTTTATGATCTATTCTGTCCTGGTGATCGAGATTTTCGAAAAAAGCGTTGTAAAAGTAGAAATTATCATAATCATCCATGTCCAGATGCGTAAAGTTTCCGTGTATAAAATCTACATTAAATTTTCCGGTCATATTACGGGCGTCGATGGCCAGGTTATACAATTCTTCCCGCTGTTCCACGCCAAAAAACAATGCGTCCGGGTTATAGTGGCCGCCTACCAGGCAGAATTTTCCTATGCCGCTACCGATATCTAAAATCCGCTTTCCTGGCTCGTTTGCGAGGAAGCGCGCCGAGGCCTTCGCTACCCCTACCGGCGTCCAGTGCCGCCTTGATAATCGTTGAATACGCTCAGGATACAGCCAGTCAAATGCACCGTCATTTAAAAAACAGTTAGGCTTCACCAATCGCTCGCTCAAGCCAAAGCCTGTTGATAATTCCATCCTGCAAAGTTAACTTTGCATTCAACCTGTTGCGTTGATAAAAATCAATTTTTCAGGTTTTGGTATAATCGTGCGTATGAGCTTAACTGGCATTTTCCCAATAGACAAATGGAATTTCAGGTCCCAGTCCATCTTCCTGAACTTACCCGAAGAAGAGTATGAACTCCTCTGTGCAAACCAGCAGGAGCAAGTGTTTGAGCAGGGTGAAATCATATTCCGCGAAGGCGGAGTACCTTCCGGTATATACTTTATTAAACATGGGAAAATAAAGAAATATAAGGCGGATAAGGACGGCAAGGAACAAATTATTTATGTGGCCAATACGGGGGAAATTATCGGATATCATGCCATTTTGGGAGATGACCGTTACCCGGATTCCGCCGCCGCGCTGGAGGACTGCGTGCTGAAGTTTGTACCCAAGGCCGATTTCCTGGCGGCCTTGCAGCAATCCCCCATCCTGACCCAGCGGCTGTTAAAGGCCCTCAGCCACGAGTTTGCCGTGCTTAGCAATACCATCTCTGTATTTGCCCAGCGCTCCGTAAAGGAACGGCTCGCCATAGCGCTGATCGTATTACGGGAAAAATATAAAGACGATACTGCGCCCGGGGAGCCGGTTACCATCAACATTTCCCGGACGGACCTGGCCAATATTGTAGGCACCGCCAAGGAGAATGTGGTGCGCTTTCTCAGGGAATTTAAGGAACAGCAGCTGATACATAGCGCCGGCAGGAAGATCCAGGTACTGGATATTAAAAAGTTAGTCGAGGTGTCGAATTATGTTTCCTGAGAATGAATATACGATCCCGGCAGCACTTTATGTTTCCTGAGAATGAACAGGGAACACATATCAATCTTTCACCACCTGTAGTACAATTTTCCCGATATGCTCGCTGCTCTCCATCAAAGTATGCGCAGCAGGAGCATCCGCCAGCGGAAACACCTTACTCACCACCGGTTTAAACTTCCCTTCTGCTATCAGCGGCCATACCTTTTCCCGGATTTCCTTTGCCAGCGCGGCTTTAAAGGCCAGGTCGCGGTTGCGCAGGGTGCTGCCCGTGATGGTCAGCCGCTTTTGCATGACGGCCAGCGCGTCCAGCGTATCCCTGGCGCCCCGCATTACGTTGATGAACACCAGCCGCCCCTCTGTGTTGAGTAAATGCACATTCTTGTGGATATAATCCCCTCCGATCATATCCAATATCACATCCACGCCTTCCGGCTTCAGGCGGGCTTCAAAATCTTCCGTCCGGTAGTTGACGCAGATATGCGCCCCGAGCTGCATACACGCCGCGCATTTGGCGTCCGTACCGGCGGTAGCAAATACCCTGGCGCCAAACGCCCGGGCCAGCTGTATGGCAGTGATGCCGATGCCGCTGCTGCCGCCATGGACGAGGAAATGCTCGCCCGGTTGCAAACGCCCCCGTTGAAATACATTGTGCCATACGGTAAACACCGTTTCCGGTAACGTACACGCCTGTATGAAATCCCAGCCTTCTGGTACTGGCAGGCACTGCCCTGCCGGCGCCACGGCATATTCCGCATACCCGCCGCCAGCCAGCAGCGCGCATACCTTATCGCCTGTTTTCCAGTGGTGTACACCGGCGCCCACCGCGGCAATTTCACCGGCCACTTCCAGTCCCGGAATATCGATCGGAGCGCCCGGAGGCGCCGCATAATTACCCTTACGCTGCGCCACATCCGGCCGGTTCACGCCCGCCGCATGCACTTTGATCAGTACCTCTCCCGGACCCGGAGCGGGCGTATCCCTTTCCATCAAATGCATCACCGAAGGCGCTCCTGGCTGTACAATAATAATTGCCTGCATAACATATTTTTTGTAAGTTGAATGTAATTCAGCATCCCAGACAAACTGCTCTCAACATAAATAACCACAAAAATTGTGGTATTTCTTTTGATCAAGCTATCACACCCGTTATATCTTAACAACCATAACGCTATTTGATTGTTCTTTCATTAAAGTAAAATAACTTGATCTTATGCAAACTATTCTGGCATTAACCGACTTTTCAGATGCAGCGTTCCATGCGGCAGAATATGCCAGCTTCCTGGCAAAATACTATAAAACCCGGCAACTCATCTTGTTAAACAGTTACTTCCTCAACCCTACCGCACTGGCCAACCAACCCGCTGTGGCGTTTAGCGTACCGGATATCAGGGAAGAAAGTGAAAAGCTCATTGCGCAGTGGCAGACGGATATGACGGTTATCACCGGCGAAGCCACCACCGTACGGGGCATCACGTCCAACCTCCCTGTTAACGAAGTGCTGGAACAACTTTCCACTGAGGAAGATATCCGCTGCGTGGTGATGGGCATGAAAGGTAAATCCAACCTGGAAAAAGTGCTGGTGGGCAGCACCGCCATCCGCACCATGAACAGCATCAACCTCCCGTTGCTGCTCATCCCGGCGGATGCGCCTATTACCATACCTAAAAAAATAGTGCTCGCATTAGACCTGGAAATTTTTGCACATGCAGAAAAATCACAGCTCACCCGCGTGCTGGACCTCTTCCAGGCCCAGCTACTGGTCATCAACATCGCAAAAAATGAAAGATACCAGACGGAACTGCGGGATGAAATAAAACAGATGCATGAATTGCTGGATAACTACAACGTGACATATACCTACAGCTCCAACCGGGATGTGGCAAAAAGCATCAGCGAATATGCCCAGTCCAACGAAGCTGATATGATCATTACCATTCACCGTAAAAATAACAGCATATTATCCTTCTTCCAGAAAAGTATAACGCAACGATTGGCCTGGAACAGCAGGATCCCTTTAATGGTGCTGCCTAAGTAAACTATTGCAAATGATACAAGTAACCGCCGACTGGCTCCAAACCATAGATGCCCTGAAAGACGTACCGGCCGGTCAGCTCCAATGGTTCATTGATAACAGCGAACATCACCTCTACCCCGTTGGCAATACCTGGTTCAAAGCCGGCGATGCCGTGCCGGGCACCCACATCGTGATTGCAGGCCGGGCAAAACTCTACCTGCAGCAATACAACGATATGGTAGAACTGATGACGCTGGAACCTAAATCCATCACGGGCTACCTTCCCTTTTCCCGCATGACGAAAGTAGCCGCTACCTGCGACGTAGTGGAACCTATACAGGTACTCACGTTTCCAAAAGCAAAAATCGATGACCTCATCCACCATCATTTTGAACTCACCCAGGCGCTGGTGCATGTAATGACGAGCCGCGTGCGCGAATTCACCGGCCTGCAACAGCAAAGCGAAAAAATGATGGCCCTGGGCAAACTCTCCGCCGGCCTTACGCATGAACTGAACAACCCGGCATCCGCCATCCTGCGGGGCGCCAGGAGCCTCAAACAACACCTGCAACTGGTACCGGATGTATTCAAAGCCCTGATGAACCTGCAGCTCTCCGAAACCCAGGTGGACGCCATCAACAACATCATGTTCGCCGTACTGCAACAAGGCCCGCCGCCGCCCATGGGCATGCTCGAACGGGGCGATAAAACGGATGAACTCCTGGACGTGCTGGATAAATACAAAGTGGATAACGCCATGGACATCGCCGAAAACATGGTAGATTTCGGGTTTTCTGAGGTACATATCGAACAATTCCGGAAACATATTGCGGACAACGCCGTTTCACCGGTATTGAACTGGATCAATACCAACCTCGTGACGGAAAAAATGGTAACAGATATTGAAGAAGCGGCGGCGCGCATCAGCAAGCTGGTGGACTCCGTGAAGTCGTTCACCCATATGGACCAGGGGCAGGATAAATCCCCGGTAGACGTACATACCGGCCTGCAAAGCACCCTCAACATGCTGGACTATAAACTGCGCAAGTCCAATATCGAAGTTAGCCGTAACTTTGATACCACGCTGCCGCAGGTCAATGCGTTTGCAGGTGAACTGAACCAGGTTTGGACCAATATCATTGACAATGCGATTGATGCCATGGAGCCAAACGGGAAAGGGCATCTCACCGTGGCTACCGCCATGGACGGGAAATGCCTGGCCGTGAAAATTACCGACGATGGCCCTGGCATCTCCCCGGAAATAAAAGACAAAATTTTTGACCCTTTCTTTACCACCAAGGATATTGGAAAAGGAACCGGAATGGGACTTGATATTGTAGCACAAATTATCCGCCACCACCGTGGCCATTATAAAGTAACGAGCGAGCCCGGCAACACAACCTTTACGGTACTGCTGCCGTTGCACGACTAATAAATTATTCCAAGACCTGACATGAGCCTCCCGATTATTCTTTGTATTGACGACGATCCGCAGGTGCTGCGGGCCATCGTGCGCGACCTGAAAAGTAAGTATCGCGAACAATACCGTATTATCAGCACTGCTTCCGTAAAGGAAGCCAGGGAAAGTTTGACTGAACTGAAAAACAAAGGCGAAACCATCGCCATGTTTATTTCCGATCAGCGCATGCCCGAAATGGACGGCGTGAGCTACCTCGAATACGCCCGTAAATTTTACCCGGATGCAAAACGGGTACTGCTCACCGCCTATTCCGATACGGATGCCGCCATCCGCGCGATCAACAAAGCCCAACTGGATTATTACCTCGTAAAACCCTGGGACCCACCGGAAGAAAAACTCTATCCCGTGCTGGACGAAATGCTGGACGACTGGCAACACAGCTATCGCCCCAGCTTCAAAGGCATTAAGGTGGCGGGTTACCAGTATTCGCAAAAATCCCATACCATCAAGGACTTCCTGGCGGGCAACCTCATTCCTTATCAATGGCTGGACATACAAATTTCCGAGGAAGCGCAACAGCTGCTGCAACTGAACCAGCTGACCACAAAGGATTTGCCGCTGGTATTTTTTGAAGATGGCCAATGGCTCTCCAACCCTGGTATCCAGGAGCTGGCAAAGAAAGTAGGGCTTAATCCGCAGGTAAAACACGACGTGTACGATGTGGTGATCATCGGCGCAGGGCCCGCAGGCCTGGCTGCCGGCGTGTACGGCGCATCCGAAGGATTGAAAACGTTGCTGATCGAAAGGCGCGCCCCTGGAGGCCAGGCCGGCACCAGCAGCCGGATCGAAAACTACCTGGGCTTCCCCACAGGCCTCAGCGGTGCGGAACTCACGCGCAGGGCCATCACGCAGGCAACCCGCCTGGGAACGGAGTTTATCACCCCGCAGGCGGTGTCCAGCATCGAACAGATTGATGGCTACAATAAGATCAACCTGGAGGATGGCAGCTCTGTAAATACCCGCAGTATCATCATCACCACGGGCGTGGATTACCGCACGCTGGATACCAAAGGGCTATCCGACTTCACAGGGGCCGGCGTATATTACGGCGCCGCTATGACGGAGGCTACGGCCTGCATGGGCGGTGATGTGTACATCGTAGGCGGCGGCAACTCCGCGGGGCAGGCAGCCATGTACCTGTCCAAGTTTGCGAGAAAGGTGATTATCCTGATACGGAAACCGGATTTGAGCAGCACTATGTCCGCCTACCTGATCGACCAGATTAACGACACGCCTAACATTGAAGTACGGGGTAAATCAGAAGTGATCGAAGCCATGGGCGGCGACAGGCTGGAACGCATTGTGATCAATAACATTGACAGCGGCGAAACCATTACCGCGGACGCGGTAGCGCTGTTTATCTTCATTGGCGCAAAACCCATCACCGACTGGATTTCCCTGAATATCATCCGGGATGAAAAAGGGTTTATCGAAACCGGCAATGAATTAAAGAACTACAACGATTTCAGGAGCATCTGGAAGAAAGACCGGGATCCCTATTTGCTGGAAACCAGCTGCCCGGGGATTTTTGCAGCAGGGGATGTGCGGGCGAAGGCGATGAATCGTGTAGCCGCTGCCGTTGGAGAGGGGTCGATGGCGATCAGCTTTGTGCATAAGTACCTGGCAGAGGTGAAGTAAGGGATTTAATATCCATCTACAAGATAAAAACAGCCGGCAATAATATGCCGGCTGTTTTATTTCCTAGAACAACACCGTGGCATGCACCATCATCCGGCTGCCCGCTTTCACATGCATATCCGCCAGCTGCTGTTTAATCACCGGCTGAAAGTTCCCGCCGATGTTCACCCTGCCCAGCATGACCTCTGCGCCTACTGTTCCCATCAACGCATAACCGCCGGACACATCCACCTGCAGGCCTGCATCCATATCCTTTCCGGCAGTTTCATACAGCACGCCCGCATCCGGCGAAACAGTCACCTGCGGGGCTATACGAAATTTGTAGTACGCCAGCAGGTTGGCGGTGTACTTATTCCCATAGCGGTAATCGTAACGGTTGGCGGTATTAATCTTGTAACTCAGGTTGGCGTTGATGCCCGCGTCCATCAGCCGGATATCATACATCGCGTTGAGCGTAAAATCGGTACTGCCGGTGCCTAACTGAAAATTGTTAGGCGACTCGCCACCGGCTATCTTCGCCGCCTGGTAATACCTGCCGGTAGGCGCTTTGACGCCGGCGCCCACCCAAAGGGACTGTACCAGCAGCTTGCTGTTCAGCACCGTCTGCCGGTTGCTGAATACATTGTAAAAGCCTATGGCTGCGATATCCCCCAGCCCGGATTGATGCGTGGTAACGCCCTCGTTGGTTTTGCCGTTGAAATTGAACGGTACAAAAGCCAGCACGCGGAAGCGTTGGCCGATGTTCCAGCCGCCCCAGAGTTCTGCTGTCTGGTAGGTTTCCGCAGTGGTGAGGTAGGAGGTAGCGCCGCCGGCGCCAAGGTGCGACTGCATGGTTTTATGCTGGTAACGCAGGCCTGCAAAGCGTTTGCTGAAATCCGGCAGGATGCCGAGGTAGTAGCTGCCTACGCCGCAGCCGCAGATGTCGCATGCACGTATAGTCGTCACTGTTAGCAGGCAGGTAAGTATCAGGAGAATTCTTTTCATCATATCAAGGTTGTTCGGCAAAGCGCCGGTCAGTAATAAAGCTGGTATCATTCAGCGTTTGCAGGAATGCCAGCAGGTTTTTTTTGTCGGTTGGGGAGAGATGTACACCCTCCTTCAGCAAAGGATCCAGCGTAGCCATGGGCTGGATCTCCTTTTCATAATGCCCGAGCACCCCTTCGAGGGTCCGGAACCTGCCATCATGCATGTAAGGCGCGGTAAAGCCAAGGTTTCTTAATGAGGGAACCTTGAACTTGTATGCGTCGGCTGGGTTGAGCGTAATCTCATATCTCCCCTTGTCATCATTGGGCCCGGCCCCGATGCCGTTGTTGCGGAAGGAGAAGTCAGAGAAGAGCGGCTCCCGGTGGCAGCTGTTGCACTGCTGCTTAAACACTTCATAGCCGGCCGCCTCCTCAGGGGAAAAGCCCGCGCCGTTATGCCGCATTACCTCGTCGTACTTAGAATGGTTGCTGACTACCATCACCATGAATTGCGCCATGGCTTTGTTAAAGCGGGCAGTGGTGATTTCCGGCGTGCCGAATGCTTTTTCAAACAGCCGCGTATAGGCGGGCATGCCCCGTAGTTTTTGCAGCACGTTTTCCATGGTTTCATCCATTTCTACGGGGTTGGTGATGGGCGCGATGGGCTGGAGGTCCAGGTCGAAAATACCACCGTCCAGCATATACGAAGGGTGCCAGGCCAGGTTCATGATGGGAGGCGCATTGCGGCTCCCCAGGCGGTCGTCAATACCATGGCTGACGTCATGGCCATGATGGGTAAACGCGGAGGTTTGCAGGTGGCAATCCCCGCAGGAGATGGTATTGTTCCTGGACAACCGCGGCTCGTAGAAAAGTTGGCGCCCCAGTTCAAAGCCCGCACTGGTAACAGGGTTGCGGGCGAGGTCGTACACCGGCGCGGGAAAGTTGGCCGGGGTGGTGAAGCCCTGGAAGGGCGCATCTTTTTCTGTGCGGGAGCAGGAGAAGCTGATCAGTGATGTGGCGAGGAGGGTAATCCATAACCTGTGGTGCATAGCGGTTAGCTTGCCGTAGGAGCGTAACAGCATCCCACGCATCTTCATCCATAACCTATCTTGCATTACGAACCGCCCCTCGGTGCTAAATAATCTACGTTCCATACCCATCAATTTTCAGTATGATCATGCGTAAACATCTCCGCATAATTATCCGCAATCCCGGTGCTGAAATTGCTGAACATCACCGTAGGATTTTGCGCGATGCTCACCTTCGTACGCCCGTTAAAAACCTGCATAACATCCACCAACAGGTGTACATTGGCTTCCCGGCCGCTGCGCACCTTAGCCACGCCTGCAGGGCGCAGATCGATAGTGATGGTTTTAATATTATTGATAGTTGGGGCGCTGTAACCGCCGAAACCACCGATATGATACCGGAATTTATGCTGGCCGGAAGGGTCCGCAGGCGCAGCATCCGAAGCACCTTCCATCTTAAAGAAAATATACCCGCTGTTCCAGCTCCAGTACATCCCGTTGTCCATGCCCGTGGAAGGATCGAGCACGCCGGTGCGCTTACTGATATCCATGGTATTACGCAGACTGTCTACGCCGAGCGTAAACGTCAGCCGCTGGTAATCCCCTTCCGGTACGCGGACTTTCACAAACTGCGAAGCCGCATTTTCTTCGCTGACGAGGAAATAACTGCTGTCCTGCGGCACCGTATAGGCTTTACCGTTAGCATCCTGCACGCTGATGTTACTGATATAATATTGTAACAGGGAAATGCGGAACGTTTCACCGGTTGCATTCACATACACGCCGGTATTCAACTGCAAATTCTTAGCGCCAACGATGTTGTCAAACTGTACGGAAAGCGTGGCCAGCTGCCCGTTGCCGGCCGGCTCAACCGTCTCTTTCCTGGAGCAGGCGGAGAATATAAACACTACGGTCAGCAATACGATATATATACGATTCATACAATCATTTTTTGAGTATAAGCAATAGAAGTCCTGCCGCCGGAACAGGCCCGGCAGCCAAAGGAAAATAAATGGTACAACAAGCTATTGTATGGACATACAAATGATGTCACAACAATAGTTGTAATAAAAATTCAACGAAAAAATAAGCGGAGATTATGCGGCAAATGCCGGCGGGTGGAAGATGGTATCCGGTTGATCAACAGGATAACCGATGGTAGCAATGATGTTGAAAGTTTGTGTCAGATCGGCAGACACAGGGCGGGGCAACATCACTGCAACAGCAGGCGCATACAGCACTTCGGCCTTCTGCTCCGCGCGACGTTCAGGGTTATCCTGGTTACGTTTTTCCTCTGCATTCAACTGCTTGCGCAGATGACATTTACCGTTACAATGCAGTGCTGGTTTGTCGCGATTCTCACACAGGTTGGCTGCAATATAATCCTGCGTGATATAGAACTCCAGCAGCATGATATAACGGCCGGACAGCTGGCCAAACCAGGCCAGCAGCAAAATCAGCGCTATGATTCTCTTATGCATGATGGAGCTACAGTGAGTTGCGCGCAAAGGTAGGGCATATAACAATAAGTTGAATTAAAATAGTTATTTCCATATCAATTTACTATCTTTATTAAGCCACCATATCTAAAGCAGAGAATCTCTAATCCTAAAATAACCTGGTACCTGGAAAACCCGGCGCTAAAACAAAACATAAACCATGCATAAGCGTACTATTATGATGATAGATGATGATGCGGACGACAGGCAACTGTTTTGCGACGCATTACAGGAGGTCGCTCCCGGCACCGACGCGCTTGTGTTTGAGAGTGGCGTAGAAGCCATCTCCAAATTACAGGATAAAAGCGTCTCTATCCCCGACTTCATCTTCCTGGATATTAACATGCCGCTGATGAATGGTAAGGAATGCCTCAGTGCCCTCAAAAAAATCGCGCACCTCAAACTCACTCAAATCATCATGCTGTCCACCTCCGCCATGCGGGAAGATTTCAATGAATCCATGGAACTCGGCGCACAGTTCTTTATGACTAAACCCAGTTCCTTCACTGATTTGTGCGAAAGCATCCGCAATGTGCTGGAAAACAAATTCAAACACATGTTGAGAAATTAAGCTATTACCGCATATCATTTTTCTGCCATCCACTTTGCAATCGTTTGCAATAAAGCTTACTTTAGCGGAATAACTTAGATCCGCGAAATGAAAATACAGGCTTTATGCGTCATCTCCGCGATGATGCTCTCCATCCCTGCCATGGCAGCAAAAATTACCGTCAACACCATCGACGCCCTGCAACAGGCCATCCAAAAAGCTGCGCCCGGCGATGAAATCATCCTTGCCAACGGTACTTATACCACCGAAGGTGATATTACCATCGCCTGCGCCGGCACAGCCGACAAACATATCGCCATCCGCGCAGCATCGCCGCTGGGCGCGACCATCGGCGGCAACGGCGGCTTCATGCTGGTGAGCCCTGCCGCCTACGTGGATATCTCCGGCTTCAAATTCACCCACCGCTCCAACCATACCAAAACCGCCCCCGGCACCCGTTTCTGCAGGTTTACCCGCAACCTGTTTGAAACCGCCGGCGATGGGGAATACCTGCTGCTCGCCGGCAGCGATCACCAGGTGGATTACAATACCTTTCAGCATAAGAACAGCATGGGCCGCTTCATCGCCGTACGCGGCCAGGGCAGCCAGATTGCCGAACGCCTCTGGATTCACCATAACTACTTCAACGACTTCAAACCGCAAACCGGCAACGGCGCGGAAGCGCTGCAGTTCGGCCTCAGCGGCTTCAGCATGTCTGCCAGCAACAGCATCGTGGAACATAACCTGTTTGAAAACTGCGCCGGCGAAAACGAACTGATCTCCGTTAAATCCTCCGGGGTGATACTGCGCTACAACACCGTACGCGATTCCAAAGCACAGTTCACCCTCCGCCACGGCAACTACTGCCAGGTGTATGGCAACTACTTTTTCAACACGCCGGGCCTGCGCATCTTCGGGGACCATCACCTCATCTTCAGCAACTATTTTGAAAACTGCCAGGTGGCCATCACCATCGGCAACGGGGACGGGGAAGTAGCCACGGGAAGCCTGCTCACCTGCCACGACCGGCCAGACTCCGTGTACATCGGCTTCAACACCCTCGTGAACAACAAAGGCAATATCGAACTCCCGGATCGGAAAAACGGCCTCGGCGCCACCTTCGTTACCGTAGCCTATAACATCATACAAGGCGGCCATGCAGCCGCGCAAATCAAAGGCCCCTACCCCGGCGCGGTATGGACCGGCAACTACCTCTATCAAACGGCAGGCCCCGGCGATATGCCCGCAGGCGCCTTCCGGGAAGTCAACCCCCGGTTGCAACAGGATAAACAGGGCATCTGGCGGCTCGCCAATGGAAGTCCTGCCGCCGCTGCCAGCAAAGCGCCCGTACCCGGTATCGTGTGGGATATGGATGGCCAGCCGCGCACAGCCCCGCTGGATGCCGGCGCCGATCAGCTCTCCCCTGCACGCATCGCTGCGCACGCCCTCACCGCCGCGGAAACAGGTTGCCTGGCTAAGTAATTTAGCAGCATTTCTTATCTTCGGACCTTTAATGCAGGTATGAAGGTTTGTATTGCTGAAAAGCCCAGCGTAGCGCGC
This sequence comes from Chitinophaga sp. CB10, assembly GCA_001870995.2. Taxonomy (GTDB): domain Bacteria; phylum Bacteroidota; class Bacteroidia; order Chitinophagales; family Chitinophagaceae; genus Chitinophaga. The sequence goes on along the minus strand of MLAV02000014.1, from coordinate 64,683 downwards.
GACATCGCTACCGTAATAGGGGCCACTCAACGAAAGGATGGATATTACGAAGGAAACGGGTACCAGGTCACCTGGACATTCGGGCATTTCTGTACCCTGAAGGAACCACATGATTATTTTGAACAGTGGAAATACTGGCGGCTGGAAGACCTCCCCATGATCCCGCCCAGCTTCGGCATTAAGCTGATAGAAAACAGCGGGGTGGAAAAACAGTTCAAGGTAATTGAACAGCTGGTGCAACAATGCGAAGAGGTCATCAACTGCGGGGATGCCGGCCAGGAAGGGGAACTGATCCAACGCTGGGTACTGCTGAAAGCCAAATGTACCGCCCCCGTCAAGAGGTTGTGGATATCTTCACTAACCGAGGAGGCTATACGTAACGGCTTTCAGCAGCTGAAAGACAGCGAACAATACAACAACCTGTACGCAGCGGGCAGCGCCCGCGCCATTGGCGACTGGCTCCTCGGTATGAACGCCACCCGCCTCTTCACGAAAAAATTCGCCGTAGGAAAAGTAGTCCTCTCCATAGGCCGCGTGCAAACGCCTACCCTCGCCATGATCGTGGCAAGGCAGAAGGAAATCAACGCCTTCGTTTCAGAGGAATATTGGGAACTGAAAACCATCTACCGCGAAACGGAATTTACCGCTACCATAGAGCGACTCAAAAACATCGAGAAGGCCAACAAAGGCCTCGCCTACCTCAAGGAACACCCGTTTGAAGTTACGAGCTTCGAAAAGAAGGAAGGCAAGGAAGGCAATCCCCGCTTGTACGACCTCACAGCCCTGCAGGTGGACGCCAATAAAAAATTCGCCTTCTCTGCGGACGATACGCTGAAATATATCCAGAACCTCTACGAGAAAAAGCTGGTGACCTACCCCCGCGTAGATACCACCTACCTCTCCGAAGACCTGCATCCAAAAATCCCCGGCATCTTACAGGATATGACGCCTTACGCCGCGCTCACCGCGCCGCTGCTGGCCAAGCCTATCCCCAAGCTCAAAACCGTCTTCGACGATAAGAAGGTGACGGACCACCATGCTATCATCCCTACCGGCGTATATCCGCAAGGGTTGCCGCTTGAAGAAAAACGTATATACGACCTCGTGGCCAGGCGCTTCATCGCCGCCTTTTACCCCGAGTGTAAAATCTCCAACACCACGGTGCTGGGAAAAGTAGGGCAGGTAGAATTCAAGGCCACGGGTAAACAGATCCTCGAACCCGGCTGGAAGGAAGTGTACGCCAACGACCAAAAGGACGAGGAAGAAGAAGGCGAAAAAATTATCCCGGAGTTTACCGTGGGCGAATCCGGACCGCATAAACCCCGCATCCACAAAGGCAAAACCACGCCGCCCAAGCCCTACACGGAGGCGACGCTGCTGCGCGCCATGGAAACGGCCGGCAAACAAGTGGAAAACGAGGAAATGCGCGAAATGCTGAAGGACAACGGGATCGGCCGCCCCTCCACCCGGGCGAACATCATCGAAACCCTGTTCAAACGCAAGTATATCGACAAAAAGAAAAAGAACATCTACGCCACGCAAACCGGCATAGACCTCATCGATACCATACAAACCGAAATCCTCAAGAGCCCGGAACTCACCGGCCAGTGGGAGCTGAAGCTGCGGCAGATCGAAAAAGGCGAATACGCCATGGAAACCTTCAAACAGGAACTGATCCAGATGGTCATCGACCTGACCAAAGAAGTGAAAACCGGCAGCTACAAAGTAATCACCATTGCGCCGGAAGCCCCGCCTGCCGCGGAAGAGAAGCCGAAGAAACCAAGGGCGCCCAGGAAGCCTGCTCCCGAAATACAGGAGCTGCAATGCCCTAAATGCAAATCCCATCCGCTGAAAAAAGGCAATACCGCCTATGGCTGCAGCAACTTCCAGGTATGCGGATTCAAGGTGCCGTTTGAAGTGTTCGGAAAAAAATTATCCGACAAACAGCTGGGCGATCTGATCACCAAATCCAAAACAGGAAAGATAAAAGGTCTTAAAATGCCGGACGGCAGCGAGAAAGAAGGCAAGCTGGTACTCACGAAAGCATTTGCGGTGGAAGTGGAATAACATCCTGCCGCCGCATTTTAATCCTGCACCACGGTCAGTTTATAACTGGCCGCATGCCGGCGTGGAATGATGGTTTGCCCGTTCACCTCCGCCCATGCACGGGTAAAAGCAGCGCCAAAATAAAATATCATCGCCGTATAAAATACAAAAAGCAGCAGCAACACCGTGCTGGCAGATGCGCCGTAAATGTTATTGATACTGCTGTAGTTTAACGCCACACGCAGGATCAGCTTCCCGATGTTAAACAGGATACTGGTCACAAACGCGCCGGTAAACAATACCTTCCGCTGGGGGCGGCCGGCGGGGAGAAAATAAAATACCAGCGCAAACCAGATGGTAACGGTAACCACCGAGATGGCATAATTTAAAGTACTGTTGAAGTAACCCGCAAAGGCAGGTACATAATAATCAATGAAGCGGCCGATCAGTTGTTGCGCTGCACTGGCCACAAGGTCCACCAAAAAAATCACGCCGATGAAACAGATGACAAGCAAGCCTTTGAGCCGCGCCAGCAGTATATCCCAGAAGTTCTCCTTATCTACCACCCGCACGCTCCACAATTGATTGAGGCTGCTACTGATCACCTTGAATAACGTAGTGGCAACAAAAAGCAGGAATACAAATCCCAGGATGGTGATCAGCTGATTTTGCGCAATGCCCCGTATAGCCTGCAACGTTTCCGCTACCATCCGGGCAGTTTCCACGCCGATGATGCCTTCCAGCTGCTCAAATAAACGCCTCCCTGAACGGGGCACCCGGAAGATCAGCCGCAGCAACTGTATCAGGATCACGAGGATGGCCGGCAGCGCAAACGTGGCAAAAAAAGCAGTCGCGCCCGCCAATCGCAGCGGATCATTGATCATAAGGTTTTTAAAAGCTTCCTTAAAGGCTGTGAACAGTCTCTTCCAACGCATACACGAAATTACGACACGCAGGCTGTTGTAAAAAATACCATACCAAAAAATACCCAACACAGGAATGCAATACAATAAGGACAGCGATAAAAATAATCGCCACCGGCATCTTCATTTGCACCGCAACCAATGAGGGAATCCGCACCTGATCGCGGTTTCCTCGAAAAAAATTAATATATTAGCGAGCAGACAAAGAATCTCGATTCCGGGCTTTGATCAATAGAATAGCACGTTTCCCGTGCTGGCACAAAGAATATTCACGCGTAATTAAACAACCTTTTCTGTATGCATGTACCACAACTAATTATTGACCTGGCCTTGATTTTGGGCGCCGCTGGAATAATCACCCTCCTGTTCCGGCGGCTGAAGCAACCCATGGTGCTGGGTTATATAATTGCAGGTTTTATCGTAAGTCCTAACTTCAGCTTATTCCCTTCCATCGGGGATACCACAGGTATCAAAACCTGGTCTGAAATCGGGGTGATATTCCTGCTGTTTTCCCTGGGCCTTGAATTTTCCTTTAAAAAATTAATGCGGGTAGGAGGCACCGCCGCCATTACGGCCTTCACGGAAATTGCCTGCATCACCGTTGCCGGTTACTTTGTAGGGCAATGGATGGGATGGTCCTTCATGGATAGTATTTTCCTCGGCGGCTTGCTCGCCAGCTCCTCCACCACCATTATCATACGCGCCTTCGAGGAGCTGGGTATCAAAAAGAAATCCTTTACCAAAATAGTTTTCGGCGTACTCGTTATTGAAGATATAGTAGTGATCCTGATGATGGTGTTGCTCTCTACAATGGCCGTCAGCAAACAGTTTGAAGGCGTTGAAATGATGCTTACCATCGGCAAGCTGATGTTCTTCCTCGCACTTTGGTTCATTGCCGGCATCTTCCTGCTGCCAACTTTCTTAAAGAGAATGGAAAAATATATCAACGGCGAAACGCTGTTGGTAATTAGTATAGCCCTCTGCTTCGGCATGGTGATCCTCGCCACCAAAGTAGGTTTCTCCGCTGAACTCGGCGCCTTCATCATGGGCTCCATCATTGCGGAAACCACCTCTTCTGAAAAAGTAGAACACCTGATACAACCCGTTAAAGACCTGTTCGGCGCTATCTTCTTCGTATCCGTAGGTATGCTCATCAACCCGGAAATGATCATCGAATACCGATGGCCCGTACTCTGGATTACCCTGCTCACCATCGTGGGTAAATGCGTAAGCACCACCCTGGGCGCCCTCCTCTCCGGCCAGCCGCTCAAACAGGCCCTGCAGGTAGGTATGAGTATGGCGCAGGTAGGCGAGTTCGCGTTTATTATTGCTACGCTGGGTATGACCCTCGGCGTTACGAGCGACTTCCTCTTCCCCGTAGCCGTGGGAACCTCCGCCATCACCACTTTCACCACGCCGTACATGATCAAGTTTGCCATGCCATTCTATAACTGGCTGGAAAAAGTACTGCCGGCAAAATGGATGGAATCCCTCAACCGGTACTCCGCCAGCTCCCAGACTCTGCAAGGGGAAAGCGACTGGAAGCGCGTACTGCGTTCATACGTTCGCGTGATAGTGCTCAACGGTATCCTGATGCTGGCCATCACGCTGCTGTGCAAGTACTACATCGGGCCGTTCTTCATGAAACAGTTCACCAACCCGTTCTGGGCCCGCATCGCCACCGTATTGCTCGGCATGATTGCCATGGCGCCGTTCATCTGGGCGATGGTCGTGCAAAAGATCCAAAGCAATGCCTACAAGGCGCTCTGGCTCGATTCCAAGTACAACCGCGGCCCGCTCGTAGTAGCAGAGCTCATGCGCAGCATCGCAGCGGTACTCATCGTCGGTTTCTTCATCAACCAGTTCTTCTCCCTGCTGCCGGCCCTCATAGGCACTATCCTCGGTATGCTCGTCGTGCTGATCCTGGTAAGAAGCCAGCTGCAGAAATTCTATAACCGTATCGAAAAACGTTTCCTCACCAACCTCAACGCCCGTGAAACCGCGGCGGAAGAGGCAAAAGCCAAGCAATTGGTAACGCTCCCCTGGGATGCACAGGTGAGTGAAATCGACATCGATCCGTGGAGTACCCTCATCGATATCCCGTTGGAACAACTGCAACTCCGGGAAAAATACGGCATCAACATCGGGGCTATCCGCCGCGGCGATGTCACTATCTACACGCCTTCCCGCTACGAAAAGCTGTTCCCTTACGATAAGATCACCGTTATCGGGAACGACAGCCAGCTGGAAGAATTCAACAAGATCGCCAGCAGCAGTATCAGCCACGTGAAAGCGGACGAAAACGGCGGCAGTGAAAATATTGGCCTGGTTAGTATTGTGGTGGATGAAAACAATGGCCTCACCGGTAAAACGCTCCGTAACTCCGGCATTCGCGAGCGGACGCAAGCCCTGGTGGTAGGTATCGCGAGAGGCGGCGAGAAGATGTTAAACCCATCTTCCGATACCGTGTTTGAATGGGAAGATGTTGTCTGGCTCGTGGGTAACCGCAAGCGGATACAGGACTTCCGGGGATGATACCCCCTTAAAACGCATCCTGCTTTCCGGGAATACAAGCATGGGCGGGCCAGTTGGCCCGCCCATGCTCATTTACAGCCTGCCTACGCTTTTTGCAGAAAATCCCGCAGCACATATTGCAGGATGCCGCCATTGGTATAATAAGCTATTTCAATCGCCGAATCCAACCGGCACTTTACATTAAATACAATACTCTCCCCTTCCGCCGGTATAGCCGTTACCGTTAGGAGCTTGCCGGGTTGCAGGTCCTCCGCGATGCCGGTAATATTGTACAGCTCCGTGCCGGTAAGCCCCAGCAGCGCTGCCGTCTGGCCGTTGATATATTCCAGCGGCAACACGCCCATGCCTACCAGGTTGCTGCGGTGAATGCGCTCGAAGCTCTCTGCCAGTACGGCTTTTACGCCCAACAGGTTGGTACCCTTGGCAGCCCAGTCCCGCGAGGAGCCGCTGCCATACTCCTTACCGGCGAGTATGATCAGCGGTACTTTCTGCTGCGCATACTGCACGCTCGCGTCGTACACGGACATCACCATGCCGGAGGGGATCACCGTCGTAAAGCCGCCTTCCTTCGGCGAGAGCTCATTTTTAATACGCACATTCGCAAAGGTGCCCCGTATCATCACTTCATGGTTGCCGCGGCGGGAACCATAGGAGTTGAATAAACGCGGGTCAATCCCGTGGTCTATCAGGTACTTTCCGGCGGGGGTATCTGCTTTAAAGGACCCTGCGGGAGAGATATGATCCGTCGTCACAGAATCGCCTAGTTTTAGCAACACCCGCGCCCCTTCAATATTCCGTGGCGGCGTGGGCGCGTCAGGCAAGTTTTCGAAGAAGGGCGCTTCGCGGATGTAGGTGCTGTTGCGGCTCCAGTGGTAGTTATCCCCCATCGGGGCCAAAAGTCCCTGCCACTGATCATCCCCGTCAAATATCACGCGGTAGGTTTCCGCGTAATCCGACTGGAACACAGCCCTTTCAATAGCTTCATTGATCTCTTCCTGGGTAGGCCATATATCGCGGAGGTACACGGGCTCGCCGTTGGGGTCGTAGCTGAGCGGCTCGGTCAGCAGGTCCGTATCAATACGCCCTGCCAGCGCGTAAGCTACCACCAGCATCGGCGAGGCAAGGAAGTTCATTTTCACCTGCGGGTGTACCCTCGCTTCAAAGTTACGGTTGCCGGATAGCGCGGATGCCACTACGAGGTTGCCCTTATCCACCGCTTCGGCGATGTGCGGCGGTAACGGGCCGCTGTTCCCAATGCAGGACGTACAGCCATAACCTACGATATGGAAGCGTAGCGCTTCCAGGTCCGTCAGCAGGCCGCTGCGTTTAAGGTACTCCGTTACTACCCTGGAACCCGGCGCCAGACTGGTTTTCACCCAGGGCTTCACGGCCAGGCCGCGGGCCACCGCTTTGGCGGCCACCAGCCCCGCGCCGATCATAACGCTGGGATTGGAAGTATTGGTGCAGCTGGTGATGGCGGCAATCACCACAGCGCCGTCGCTCAGTACATATTCCTGGTTTTTGAGTTTTATCCTGACGGATTGTAAACTATCCTGCTCTATCTCCACTTCTTCCGTGGGCTTCTGGATTTCGTAGGTAAACGTAGTACCGGAACCCCCTTCCGAAAGCCAGGCCGTATCCCGGCGCTTGCCTTCCGGCGTGTACATTCGTTTGAACTCCTTACCAAGCAGCTCTTCAAAACGGGCATGTACCTCCTTTACGGGGATGCGGTCCTGCGGGCGCTTGGGGCCTGCCACGGAGGATTCTACGCGGGAGAGGTCCAGCTCCAGCACATCCGAGTACTGTATCGCCTCTTCCCCGGTACGCCACAGCATATTTTCCTTGCAGTACTCTTCCACCTTGCGCACCAGTTCCTCCGGGCGGTTGGTGCGGCGCATGTAACGCAGCGTCTGATCGTCGATGGGAAAGTAGGTAACGGTACAGCCAAATTCAGGGGACATGTTGGAGATCGTGGCGCGGTCAGGCACCGTCAGGTGATCCAGCCCATCGCCGAATACTTCCACAAATTTGTTGACCACGCCGTATTTACGGAGTAGTTCCGTAATTGCCAATACCATGTCTGTAGCGGTAACGCCTTCTGACAGGCGGCCGGTGAGTTTAAGCCCCACTACCTGCGGACAGGTGAAATACAACGGCTGACCGAGGATGGCCGCTTCGGCTTCTATCCCCCCGACGCCCCAGGCAACCACCCCAATACCGTTCACCATCGGCGTATGCGAGTCCGTACCCACCAGTGAATCAGGGAATATCCAGCCATCGCGCTCAATCACGCCATGGGCAAGGTACTCCAGGTTTACCTGGTGGCAAATGCCCATGCCAGGCGGCACTACGGTAAAGTTTTCGAATGCCTGCTGCGCCCACTTCAGCAGCTGGTAACGTTCTGTATTGCGTTCGTATTCGTAGGCTACGTTTTTCGTATAGGAGTAATTGGTGCCGTAGAAGTCCACCTGCACGGAGTGGTCCACTACCAGGTCCACGGGGATCAGCGGGTTGATGCGGGTACCGTCCTTTCCTCTGCGTATCACTTCCGAACGGATAGAGGCAATATCCACCACGGCCGGCACGCCGGTGAAATCCTGCATCAGCACGCGGGCAGGTTTGAAGGGTATTTCTTTATCGATGGGCGCAGGCGTCCAGTTCACCAAGGTGTCCACATGCTCGTCCGTGATGGCAAACTTATCGTGATTGCGCAATACATTTTCCAATAGTATCCTGATGGAAAACGGGAGCCGGGAGATTTGCTTCCCCTGTTTTTCCAGCGCTGTCAGCGAGGCTATTTTTGCTTGCATTAGTATAGTTTTAGACCATACTCTACAACCCGAAAGGGGACCGGATTGTTCGCGGGGTAATGCGATAGGCGCAGCGGCGCGCGCCTGTAACGATATGGTCTACACGATCAATTTGCACGTCGTTGCCAAACACGGTCTGAAACGCTTCCAGTTCCGCTTTGCAGAAGCCCTGGCAGGCCTTCGCGGCCGCGCAGACGGGGCAATGGTTTTCTACCAGGAGCAGGCCCTGTTCATCTTCAATACATTCCGCCATATAGCCTTCGTGGTTGCGGATTTCGGCGAGGGCTGCCACTTTATCTTTCAGCCCGGGGTATTGTTTTAATTCATTGTTATATTTACGGACGCTGTTGTGTTGCTGGGTGAGGATGACGGCGTCCAGGGCCGCTTCGCCCAGCGTTTCCCGGATGGAGTTGATGAGGCGGATGGTGAGGTCCGCATGGGCGTCAGGGAACCGCGACTGCCCCTTTTCCGTCAGGGACCAAATTTGCTGGGGGCGGCCACGTCCTTTGACAGCGGTTGCTGCCTGCACCAGCCCTTCCGCTGCCAGTTTATGCAGCTGAAAGCGGGCGCCTTCCGTGGTAACGCCTAATGCATCGGCAAGGGCCTGTAAAGGCAAAGGACCTTTTGTTTTAAGTATCCACACCGCCTGTTCATTATCCGGCAAATTATTTTTCATAATAAACAAAGTAATTATTTGGTTTATTCACAAAACTACTAACTTTGTCCCACACTAAAAATTTAAACTGCCAGTATGAAAGTTTTATTATTTAACGGTTCGCTGGAGAAAAAACCCACCAGCACCTCCTTTGCGATCATTGCGCACCTCCGTGAGCAATTGGAGCGAAAGGGCATGGACGTAACTGTATTTAACCTGGCGGAAGCATCTATCCCATTTTTTGATACCGCTGGCTTACAGGAAATACCTGAAGCGGCAAAAGAAATGACAAAAATCTTCCGCGATGCGGATCTGCATATTTGGCTGACGCCCCTGTACCATGGCAGCATGACGGGCGCCATGAAGAACTGCCTGGACTGGATTGAGATCAGCGCCCGGGAGCCCATCCCTTACCTCACCAACAAAGTGATTGGTATGGTGTGCTGGGCAGAAGGCGGCCACGCGATGCAGGGCATCAACACCATGGAAGCAGTGGCCAAGGCATTGCGCGCATGGGTACTGCCTTACTCCGTGCCGGCAGTGCGCGGGCACCTCTATAACAAGGCCGACTACAGCATTTCGGAAGAATACAGCAAGAAATTTGACCTGCTCGTAAATCTGTTAACAGACGTAAAATTCCAGTTTGCAGAGTAACAGCCCCTGCCTGGATGTGTAGCAATGACAGCATCGGGCTGCTGTTATTGCTACATTACGTTTTATATGCACGCCCCAGTTATGCGGGTTTATCTATACCGGCATAGTTATTACCAATACCTTATTCCCCTCCGGTAGTTTTTTCAGCGGTAAATTTGTATCTCTCCACAAACACCTGAAAAAAATGAAGAAAATTAAGCTGGGCATATTGGATCAATCGATCATTGCAAGACAAGATACCGCAGTAGACGCCATCCGCCGCACTTCGGCCATGGTAAAACTGGCGGACGAACTGGGATACACCCGTTTCTGGGTATCGGAGCACCACAACCTCCCCAAAATCGCGGGCTCTACGCCGGAAGTGCTGATTGCACACCTCGCCGGCGAAGCCAAACGCATCCGGGTAGGTTCCGGCGGCATTATGCTGCCCAACCACAGCGCCCTGAAAATGGCGGAAAACTTTCGCATGCTGGAAACGCTGTTTCCCGGCAGGATCGACCTCGGCATCGGCCGCGCCCCCGGCGGCGACCGGCAGACCGCTTCCCTGCTGAACCCCTCCAATACGTTTAACGACCAGGAATTCCTCCAGCAGCTCAAGGACCTCCGCAGCTGGCTGACGGATCATAAGAACGGGGAATCGCATTACGATAACATCATCGCCATCCCACAGGCGGAAACAGTTCCTGAAATGTGGATACTCAGTTCCAGCGGCGGCAGCGGCTACTTTGCCGCCCACCTGGGCATGGCCTTATCCTTTGCCCATTTCATCAACCCCAATGGCGGCCCGGAAGCGGTGCAGCAATACCGTCAACATTTCCGGCCTTCCGAGCGCTTAAAGGAACCGCAGGTCAACGTAGGCATCTTCGGGTTTACCTCCGAAAAACAAGAGGAAATAGACCGCTGGCTGGCAGAAATGGATTTCCGCATGCTCTGGATCGAAACCGGCGCCAGGGGCGAATATCCGACCTACGAAGAGATACGCGACATCGAGTACACGCCTGCACACCTGGCGCGCATAGAATATAACCGTAAACGCATGGTGTACGGCACGCCGGACCAGATGAAGGCGCGACTCCTGCAGCTGGCCGAAGAATACCAGACGGACGAGATCATCCTCTCTACTTTTGCGGATGATTTTGAAGCCGTTAAGAACTCTGCGACCATCTGCGCGAACTTATTTTAACACCCGGGGCAGGCCCAACCGCCTGCCCCTGTAATAACATAATTAGGCAGGGGCAAATTTTCTGAGTAATTTTGCAGCCTTCCAATAACTGAAGAACCGCGCGAGGATGTTTTTAAACTTACACAACGAAACCCGGGAAATCACTGCCAAACAATACAGGATTGCCACTTCCGTATTTTTCTTTATTTCAGGACTGGGATATTCTTCCTGGGCTTCCCGTATTCCGTCTATCCAGGCGCAGCTGCACCTCAACGAAGCGCAGCTGGGACTGGTACTGCTGGCGCTTCCCATCGGCCTGATGGCCACCATGCCCATCACCAGCCACCTGCTGGGAAAATACAGCAGCCGCAAGATCATGATGTTTGGCGCGCTCTTCTTCAACCTCATCCTCAGTATGCCCGGCTTCACCCAATCCATCTGGCAGCTGGCGCTGGTACTGTTTTGCTTCGGCTCCGCGCGCAACCTGCTCAACCTCAGTATGAACGGGCAATCCGTGCTGGTGCAGAAACTATTCTCCCAATCCATCATCACTACCTTCCATGGCATTTGGAGCATTGCCGGCGTAACCGGCGCCGGGCTCGGGTTCCTGATGATCAAATACAACATCGCCCCCAGCTGGCACCTCTTTGGCGTGAGCCTCCTCCTGCTGGTGTTCAGCATACTGTATTATCCCACCACTTTCCCCGATACGCCGGTTCCTGCAAAGGAAACGGAGAAGAAACCGGCCTTTTCCCTGCCGGATAAATCCCTGCTCAAATTTTCCTTTATCTGCTTTGCCTGCATGGCTACCGAAAATACCATGTACGACTGGTCCAGCATCTACTACGAAAAGGTAGTCGGCGGTACCAAAGCAGATGCCGCAACAGCTTTCTGGATCTATATGAGCGCCATGACCCTGGGCCGATTGTTTGGAGATAAAGTGGTACAGCGCACCGGCATTAAACCCATCCTGAAATACAGCGGGGTACTGATCCTCGCCGGGTTGGGCATCGCCATCCTGTTCCCTCACCCGGTAACAGCTATTTTCGGATTCATCTGCGCCGGCCTCGGCGTGGCCTGCGTAGTGCCCCTGGTGTTCAGCCTGGCCGGCAAAACCGGGCATGCCAACAGCGGGCAGACCATTGCCAGCATTTCCACCATCGGTTACCTCGGTTTCCTCGTAGTACCGCCACTGGTAGGCTTTGTAGCGCAGGCTTCCAGTTTGCGGATTTCCTTTTCCATTATGGCCGTCTGCGGCCTCGTCATCGTCTGGATGGTAAGTAAAATCAAAGAAGATTAAACCGTTAAGAGATTTAACATTTCAAGCTGCAGAAAATTTCACTTTGTATCGCAAAGTGACGTAAATTTGTTGAGTGACCCAAAATTGTCATCTTATGGACAAACAACAAATCCGCAACGCATATAAGATGTACCTGCTGGAAAACGGGAAGGAACCGGTATCCGTGTACATGCTCTGTAAAACGATAGACATGCCGGAAAGCGAATTCTACGGATTTTACAGCTCCCTGGAAGCAGTGGAAAGGGACATCTGGCTCGCTGTTTTTGAAGAAACGCTGCAGCAACTCCAGGCCGATGAAACCTATCCGCAGTACAACGCGCAGGAAAAGCTTCTCTCCTTTTACTTCCTGTGGGTATCCAGGCTCCGGGAAGACCGCAGCTACTTCCTCCTGCAACGGGATATCTTCACCGTGCCGTTGATATACCGTAACAAACTGTCCGCTTTCAAAACGGCCTTTTACGATTACATCTCCGCGCTGATCAAAGAAGGATACGCTTCCACGGAAATAAAGGAACGCAAATACATCTCCGATCAATACGTTCACGGATTTTGGGTGCAGGCGCTCTTTGTACTCAAATACTGGCTGGATGATACCAGCGATAATTTCGAACTCACAGACGCCGCCATCGAAAAGGCCGTCAACCTCAGCTTCCAGCTGATCGGCTCCAATACGCTCGATAGTTTGCTCGATTTTGGCAAGTTTATATTTATGAAGAAATAGTGATGAAGGAACAATCCAATATACCCACCGGAAAAGTAGAACGTGCCGGCAAGTTTGTTACCACCGGCCTCAAAGTAGGCACCAACTATATCAAGCATTACACCCGTAAGCTGATGGACCCTTCCATCAGCAAGGAATCCCTCCACCAGGATAATGCCGCCGATATTTACAATACCCTCAGCAACCTGAAAGGCAGCGCCCTGAAAGTGGCGCAGATGCTTAGTATGGACAAGGGTATGCTCCCTAAAGCCTATGCTGAAAAATTTGCCATGTCCCAATACAGCGCGCCGCCTTTATCAGGGCCGCTCGTCGTAAATACATTCCTGAAAACGCTGGGGAAATCCCCCGCCCAGCTGTTCGATAAATTTGATATGCACGCCTCCAATGCCGCCTCCATCGGGCAGGTACACAGGGCGGAGAAGAACGGTAAACAACTGGCCGTAAAAATCCAGTACCCCGGCGTGGCGTCCAGCGTGAAGTCGGACCTGCGTATCGTAAAACCCTTCGCCATGCGCATTGTAGGCATGAACGAAGTGGATATGGATAAATATTTTGAGGAGATAGAAACCAAACTGCTGGAGGAAACCGACTACCAGCTGGAACTGCGCCGCTCCATGGACCTCTCGGCCGCCTGCGCGCATATCCCCGGCCTCCTCTTTCCAGGCTATTACCCGGAGTATTCCTCCGAACGCATTATCACCATGGACTGGCTCAACGGCCTCCATCTCAAGGAGTTCCTGCAAACAAAGCCCAGCCAGGAAATCCGTAATAAAGTAGGGCAGGCCCTGTGGGACTTCTACCAGTTCCAGGTGCATAAACTCCGCCAGGTACACGCCGATCCGCATCCCGGCAACTTCCTCATGCAGCCGGATGGCCGCGTGGGCATTTTTGACTTCGGCTGCGTGAAAGTGATCCCGGAAGATTTCTACGAAAATTACTTCCTGCTGGTGGATAAGGAAGTGCTGAAAGACACGGCCCGCCGCCACCAGATCTACATCAACCTGGAAATGCTGCATCCCAGCGATACGCCTAAGGAAGTGGCGTTCTTCTCGGAGCTGTTCCAGCACATGATTGACCTGATGACGCTGCCTTTCACCCAGGAAACGTTTGATTTCGGCAACGAAAGTTATTTCAACGAGGTATATGCCTACATGGATGAACTGTACAATATGAAGGAAATCCGGGAATCCAAGGTGGCGCGCGGTTCCAGTCATTCCCTGTACATCAACCGCACCTACTTCGGCCTCTACAGCATCCTGAGCGACCTGCAGGCAAACATCATCACCGGCCAGCACCGCATACAACAATTGGTGGACGGGCGGCAACCCGAATAAGGATTCGTCGTATATTTTTCGCAGTTGGTCGCATTATAGCCCCCTAAAAAGCGATTATCTCTACCTTTATTGGATGAAACAAGGTTGGTATAATAATAAGTGGGCTATAACTGCCATGCATATATTTGCCTGGCTGCTACTGTTTATGCTGCCCCGACTGTTGAAGCCTTCCTACGAGGACCCCAGGCCATCGCCGGATCATGACGCCTGGGCTATTTTCTTTTGCGTGTACTTTGCGGCGCTGATCGGGTTCTTCTACCTGAACGCCCTCGTATATATTCCTTCCTTCGTCTATAAAAAGCGTTACCTGGAATACGCCGCCAGCATCCTCACCGTGCTGCTGGCCCTCTACAGCCTGCGCTACGCGTTCGAAATGGTTTTCACCCAGGCCCACAAGGTAGACGTGAAACCCGCCTTCCTCTTCACCTTTTTCACGGCATTCTTCATACTCTCCACCAGTACCGCGTTCCAGATGATACGGGACCGTTTACGGGAGGAGCGCCTCGCCTCCGAAAAGGTGAACGAAAACCTGCAGACGGAGTTATCCCTCCTGCGCTCCCAGGTAAGCCCGCACTTTATGTTCAACGTGCTGAACAACATGGTGGCCCTGGCCCGCAAAAAATCCGATGCGCTGGAACCCTCGCTGATCAAACTTTCCAGCCTGATGCGCTATATGCTGTACGAAACCGATGAACAACAGGTGGACCTGGCAAAGGAAATTGAATACCTCCAGAGTTATATCGACTTACAGCAGCAGCGTTTCGGAAAGAATGTAACCATCACTTCGGAGCTGAATGCCCCTGAAACCGGCTACCAGATTGAACCCATGTTGCTGATCCCCTTTGTGGAAAACGCTTTCAAACACGGCACCGGCATGATACAGGACGCGCAGATCACCATCAGCCTGGAAGTGCAAAACAATGTGCTGTATTTTACCGTCAGGAATAAATACATGGACCTGCCCCTGGAAATCAAGGATAAAACCAGCGGCATCGGCCTCGCCAATGTGAGTCGCCGCCTGAACCTCCTCTATCATCAACAATATAAGCTGGACATCCGCAAACAGGATGGCTGGTTTTCTGTATTATTGCAATTAAATCTGCACTGATGCTGAAATGTATTGCCGTCGACGATGAACCGCTGGCGCTCGACCTGCTGGAAGATAATATCACGAAAGTTCCCTACCTGCAGCTGATAGCTAAATGTAACAATGCGTTTGAAGCCATTGAAGTATTACAACGCCAGGCGGTAGACCTCATTTTCCTGGACATACAAATGCCCGGCCTCACCGGCCTGCAATTCCTGCAATCCATGGCCAGCAAACCCATGGTGATCCTCATTACGGCATACGAAAAATATGCGCTGGAAGGCTTCAACCTGGACGTTACGGACTACCTCGTAAAACCCGTAGCCCTGGAACGTTTTATCAAAGCCTGCAACAAAGCCCACGAACTGTTTTTACTGAAAGCGGCCAGCAAAACGGGCAAGGAAGCAGCCCCGGAATTCTTTTTTGTAAATGTGGATTATAGCCTGTTCAAAGTCGTGTTCGACGATATCATCTGGATCGAAGGCCTGAAGGATTATGTGCGCATCCACCTGCGGAGCAGCGCAAAGCCTGTTGTAACACGTATGTCCGTTAAGTCGATGGAAGAGCAGTTGCCCGCCAGCAAATTCCTCCGTATCCACAAATCCTACATCGTTGCCGTGAGCCATATTACGGCCATCCGCAAAAACAGCCTTTTCCTTGATGAGCTGGAACTCCCTGTGGGCGATACTTTCAGGGATGCGATACAGGCGCTGACGGGGAAAGCGGGATTTTAAAGGATATGGCCCGCATTATGCAGAAGCGGGATTACACCAACACCCCTAAAAAACTACAGCCGCATCACGCAACATCAAAACAATCCAACAGCACATAATTTCCATACCACACAAAGAAGAAATCAGCAATTTCGTAGCATTTTTTTCACCACTGGTCGCATTTACTTAAAAACATCATTTCTTCAGAATACTTTTGCATACTCATAATTCCTCTTATAATGCAAAAGTATTACTTGTTAATTGCCATGCTGTTGTTGACCCTCGGCCTCCGCGCACAGGCTCCTGCCGGCGCCCCTCCCCGCGGCGGCGCAATGCCGGCTATGGGCGGTATGACCGGACATCTGTATGGTAAGCTCCTCGACAACGATGGTAAGCCCATCCCTTACGCATCCGTAATCATCCTTCAGCCAAAAGTGGACCCCGCCACCAAAAAAGCGAAGGACGTACTGGTAAAAGGCGCCCTCACCAAAGTAAACGGTGAATTCAGCCTGGACGACGTGCCCATGGGCCGCGGGCTGAAACTGCGCATCAGCATGACTGGCTACAAAGCCATAGAAAGACCGGTAACATTCCCTCCTTTCGATAAAGACCTCGGAAACATCAAACTGGAAGCAGATGTAAGTCAGCTCCAGGGTGTAACCGTTGCAGGTACCAAGCCGCTCATGCAGCTCGATATCGATAAAAAGGTGTTCAACGTGGAAAAGAACCTCACCAGCGCCGGCGGTACCGCCGTTGACGTGATGAAAAACGTTCCTTCCGTAAACGTGGACATCGATGGTAACGTAACCGTACGTAACTCCAGCCCTCAGCTGTATATCGACGGCCGCCCTACCACCCTCACCCTCGAGCAGATCCCTGCCGATGCGATCGAAAGCGTGGAAGTGATCACCAACCCCTCCGCCAAATACGACGCCTCCGGCGGTAATGCCGGTATCCTAAACCTGGTCCTGAAAAAGAACCGCAAAACAGGATACAACGGTAACCTCCGCGCCGGTGTGGATAAACGCGGCGCGTTAAACGGTGGCGCCGATTTCAACGTACGCCAGGGTAAATTCAATATCAGCGCCAGCGGCATGGGCAACCAGTCCAAAAGCAGAAGCACCGGCTTTACTGACAGAAATAACTTCGGTGATCAAACCCCTTCCTTCATCCACCAGGATAACAGGAACAGAACCAACGGCGGTTTTGTATTCGGAAAGCTGGGCGTTGATTACTTCATGAATAACCGTACTACTTTGTCCGTTGCCGGCATCAAAGTACACGGCGCCATGAAACCTAACGAAGTAATTGACATCACTACCGACAGCCTCTTCTCAGGCACTAAGGAGAGATATTACAGTCAAAGGGTATCAGATGTGAAAAGTGAATTCAATGCCAACGGGCTGGTATTGGGCATGAAACACCTCTTCCCCAAAGAAGGTAAAGAACTGACGGTGGATGTCAACTACTTCGGAGGTAAAGCGGAAAACAATTCCCTCTATACCACCAACTACCTGAAAGCGTCTGAACCCAGCACCATGGAACAGCAACGCATCAACGGCGGTGGTAAAATCTCTTTCCTGACCGCGCAAACGGATTATGTGGACCCGCTCACCAAAACCATGAAGCTGGAAACAGGGCTGCGCTTCTCCCGCAGAACAACAGACACCCGGAGCGACAACTACTTCCTGGACCCCGCCACCGGCGAGTTCCGCTTCATCGACGCGGCCAGCATCCACTACAAAAACTACGATAACGTGTACGCCGCATACGCCAGCATCTCCGATAACATCGGCAAGTTTGGCTATAAGGTAGGCCTACGCCTGGAAAGCAGCAGCTACGACGGGGAAATCCTCGGCAAAAGCGAGAAATTCAGCAACAGCTACCCGGCCAGCCTCTTCCCGTCCGTGTTCCTGAGCCAAAAGCTCAACAACAACCAGGAACTGCAAATGAGTTATACCCGCCGCATCAACCGGCCTAACTTCATGCAGCTCATCCCCTACACGGATTCTACCGACCGGCTGAACATCAACAGGGGTAACCCTGACCTGGTACCGGAATTCACGCAGTCCCTGGAGTTTTCCTACCTGAAAACTTTCAAGAACAATGCAACGTTCATGGCTACACTGTATTACAAATACACGTCTAACCTGATCACCCGTTACCTGACCAAAGAGGCAAACCCTGCCACCGGCGACAGCATCCTGATCAACACCTACATCAACGCTAATTCCAGCTATGCTGCAGGTGCGGAGCTCACCGCCACCACCAACGTTACCAGATGGTGGAACCTCTCGGCCAACGTAAACATCTACAACAGTAAGATCAAAACGGATATTGCCGGCGCATCCCAGGACGCGCTCTGGAGCTGGTACGGTAAGCTGAACAACAATATCAAACTGCCGTGGACGCTGGAACTCCAACTCTCCGGTACCTACCAGTCCAAAACCAACCTGCCTGTCAACAAAGAACAGCGTATGGACGGCCCGCCGATGCAGCAGGCACAAAACGCCTCCCAGGGTTATATCAAAGGCTTCTACGGTGTAGACGCCGCGCTGAAGAAAAGCTTCCTGAAAAACAACGCTGCCAGCATCACCTTTGCTGCCAACGATATCTTCAGAAGCCGCATCAACGAGCAGTACTCCGAAAGTACTTTCTTCAACCAAACGTATAGCCGTTTGCGTGACCCGCAGATGTTCCGCCTGACATTCGCTTACCGCTTCGGTAAAATGGATGTATCCCTGTTCAAACGTAAGAACATGGGCGCTGGCATGGAAGGCATGTCAGGAGTGATGCAATAACACACACGATTCCTATAGTTTCAAAAGCCGGGCAGTGGATGGATTCATCCGCTCCCGGCTTTTTCTTTACAGGGAAAAAAATATTTTTTACCCCAACCTATACTACCTGCTGGAATTTGAAAATGACCAACACCGCCAGAAAGGATTCATTACGATGATAATTTTTTTGCTATTGCCAATCGCCGGGAGATCTTTTTTATGCTTCAGCTTTTCAGCAACCGCACTATATCCCCTGATTCCAGGGTCCGCTTTTCATACCCCTGCAACGTCACCGCAATCATCGCCTTACCAAGCTCCCCCAGGGTGCATACATAATTACGAAAAGCCAGCCGCCATAGGGGGTAAAGCCATGAAAAAGCGTAATAGAATCTATGAGTGTTCTTTGAACCGCGCATCGGTTGAATATAGGCCGGCCGGAAATTGTACACAGCCTTGAAAGGGAGCTGCTGCAAGGCCTTTTCCGTTTCCCCCTTTACCCGTGCCCACATCCGGCGGCTGCGCCCCGTGGTATCGGTACCGGCGCCGGAAACGTAACAGAACGTCATGTCGGGGTTTTCAGCGGCTATCGCCCCTGCCATGTAAAGGGTGAGGTCGTAGGTAAAATGCCGGTAAATTTCCTCCTTCATACCCAGCGAGGATACGCCCAGGCAAAAATAACAGGCATGATATCCGCGCAGCTGCGGAACGATTGCAGTAATATCAAAGAAATTGTGATGAATTATTTCTTTGAGTTTGGGATGCACCACGCCACAGGTTTTGCGGTTTATGACCAAAACAGCGGCAATGTCAGGATGTTCGAGGCATTCATACAAAACGCCTTCGCCCACCATACCGGTCGTACCTGTTATGATCACATTAATTTTCATCGAAATATGTCATTGGAAAGGTACAGAAAGTAACCGGAATCGTTAAATTTATGTATGACCGTATTCATATGACCATCAGCAACAAGGAGCAAATCGCCGGATTCACGCCGGCGCAGCAGGCCATAGTTGACCGGCTGCTGGAAGAGCGTACCCGCCAGCTCACTGCTACCGTCGAAGAGCTAAAGAGCAGGCTCCGCGCCGAAGAGGCGAAGGATAACGCCCTGCAGCGCATGAACAGCTTCCTCAACAGCATCTGGAACAACGCGGACGCCATTATGCTCGTATTCAGTCCGGAAGGCTATATCCGCTATTTTAACCCAACGGCGGAGCGGCTCCTGGGCTACCGGGCGGTGGATGTGATCGAGATCGAATCGCCCCTGCTGTTCCACGATCCGGAGGAAATGGAAAGGCGGGCAGCCGAGTTCTCCCTGCAACTGCAGCAGATTGTAGACCCCGGCATAGATACCCTGACCATCAAGGCCAAGCTGAACATGCCCAATGAGTACGAATGGACCTACATCCGCCGGGATGGCTCGAAGCTGCCTGTGTCGCTCACGATCAGCGCCATCAGGAATGCCAACCAAATTACCGGCTACGTGGGCATCGCCATCGATATCTCGGAAAAAAAGAGCGCAGAGGCGGAATTAAGGCAGGCGCTGGAAAAGGAAAAGGAACTCAATGAACTGAAGTCCAGGTTCGTATCCCTGGCCTCTCACGAGTTCCGGACCCCGCTCAGCACCATCCTGTCGTCCGTGTACCTGATCAGCCAATACCAGCACAGCGAAGATCAGCCCAAGCGGGATAAACATATCCGCCGGATTGTATCTTCTGTTAATATGTTAACTGATATTTTGAATGATTTCCTTTCTGTAGGTAAAATTGAGGAAGGAAAAATTCAGGTCCGGAATAGTACCTTTGACCCGGGCAAACTAATAGGCACTGTCATTAGCGAAATGCAGGGACTCCAAAAGGCGTCACAAGAAATAGCGTATGTACATGAAGGCGGGCACGAAGCAAAGCTCGACCCTACCCTCCTTAAACATATTGTGATGAACCTGGTGTCCAATGCCATTAAATTTTCACCGGAAGGAGGCGTCATCACTGTCCGGAGCAAAAGCGATCATCGACACAACCTGCAACTGTCTGTCAGGGACAATGGAATCGGCATATCGGAAGAAGACCGCCAGCACTTATTTGAACGGTTTTTCCGGGGTAGTAATGTATCCCATATCCAGGGCACTGGCCTGGGCTTACATATCGTATCCCGGTACACGGAAATAATGGGCGGTACCATTTCCTGCCAATCTCGTATCAACGAAGGCACTGAGTTCATTGTAACCTTTCCGGTGCGGGAAATTTAAGCTTATGGAGAAAATTTTATTGATCGAAGACAATCGGGAGATTTTGGATAACATGACCGAAATCCTCGAATTGGCAAACTACCAGGTGTTAACTGCAACAAACGGTAAAACAGGCGTGGCCATGGCGATGGAGCACAAACCCGACCTGATTGTTTGTGATATCATGATGCCGGTCCTGGATGGCTTTGGCGTTTTACACCTGTTACATAAAAACGAAACACTGCAACATACCCCCTTCATTTTCCTCACCGCAAAAACGGAACGCAACGATATGCGCAAAGGAATGGAACAGGGGGCGGACGATTATATCACCAAGCCGTTTGAAGGCACGGAGCTGCTGAATGCCATTGCATCGCGGTTGCGCAGGCGCATGGAACTTCAGTACGAGCCGGTAAACGGCACCACGCAACTGCTGCAACACCTGAGCACGCAGGAGCTGCTGGATACGCTCAAACAGCATAAGCCTACCCACCACTATAAAAAGAAACAGCTGGTGTATGCCGAAGGCACGCAGCCGCAGTACCTGTATTATATATTCCAGGGCAAGGTGAAAATTTCCAAAAGGAATGAGGAAGGGAAGGAACTGATTGTGGGCTTGTACAACGAGGGCGACTTC
This sequence comes from Chitinophaga sp. CB10, assembly GCA_001870995.2. Lineage (GTDB taxonomy): Bacteria > Bacteroidota > Bacteroidia > Chitinophagales > Chitinophagaceae > Chitinophaga. Next base: position 43,099 of record MLAV02000014.1, on the reverse strand, counting down.
TTCGGTTACCAGGCCATGATGCAGGAAAGCGCGTACCAGGAAGATGCCGAATGTATGGAAGACTGCCTGCTGGCGCTGATCCCGCAGGCGGATTTTGAACTGCTGATCAACCAGCATCCACAAGTGATGCGCAAGTTTGTGCAGTTGCTCGCCAGGAACGCCGCGGAGCGGGAGCAGCAGCTGATTGGGCTGGCCTATAACTCCTTACGGAAGAAAGTGGCGGAAGCGCTGCTGGTGCTGGATAAAAAATTTAACGATACCGGTAACGGCTATACGTTGCACATCAGCCGGGAGAACCTCGCTGCCATGGCCGGCGTAGCAAAAGAATCGCTGATCCGCACCCTGGGCGATTTCCGCAATGAATCGCTCATACAATTAAAAGAAGGAGATATCATCATCACTGACCGCGAAAAGCTGGCTACCCTTATTGCCTGATCGTTTTTTTTTTATTTTTTGGGGGAGAGATTTAATGCCGCGATGCACGGCGCCCCGGCTGGGCCGGCAGATTCACAAGGGTCGTTCCGTACCGGCAAATTGCAGGAAATTGGCACGCAGCGTCACAAAGTCCAGCTCAGTACGGTCGATGTCACGCTGTAATCTTTCAGGGGAATGTGGATTTTTATCTTTCAGCTTTCCCTTCAGCCATTGGCGTTGCTCGCCAATTTCGTGGCGTAACAACAGCAGCCCTTCCTCTACGATCAGGAATCTCGCCTGGTACTTTTCAGCGGCTTCCACAAACTCCTGGGAAACGGTGGTGGATAATACAGCCGCCAGCAAGCGGATTAATAACGCATTTTCTTCCCGGAGGTCTTCTACTATTGCCAACCATGAACAACAAATCCTGTCCAGTTCCGCCTTTGAATAAGTGCTATTCTCTAAATAATGCATACTAGTTCAGATATACCTGCCTGTTGTGCTGTTGTTGGCGCTGGCTCCATTGCTGAAGTACAGCAATCAGCTGGTACTGGATAGTATTAAAGGCTCTGATAGCCACTATTACTTCTTCTACATCCTGGCGGGTGCAATCAGATGGCAGGTGGTTATAACTATTTTCCGTATCAAGGTTTTCCTGTAAAAATTCGATAACGGCATTCCCGTTTAATATAAACTGTTTGATCAGGTGCGACCATTCATTGCTGTACACATTGCCGGCATGACTGCAATCAGGCGTACGTTTTACCATCGGTTTGGCAGCCTCCTGCTGGCGCAGTAATACTACGGATTGATAGTTGGAAAGCTCATTGTAATAAGTGCTGAGCATATCCGTAAACGTAGTAAATACCGCAGCCGTAGTTTGCTCGGAGCGGTTGTTGCTTTCAAACAGGCGCTCTACCTGCCGCATCAGCGCAATGCCGTTGGGAATGGCTACCTTATTAATCTTTTCCAGCAACTGCTGCGCAAAGAAAACATGAAAGTCAAACGCTACTTTCCGTTGCTCCAACACCTGGCGTATGCCGGAATTGGGCTTATACTGCTTGTATATATAGTTACCTGACTTCTTCAACTGCTTAAAGGGGAAAAAGAGAAAACCTTCGCAAAATCTTTGTTGAATGGAGTTGAGAGAAAATTCAGTGTACATATGATGATACGTTTTATTGTAATTGTTTCACTGGAAAAAATGTCACCGCAGCTAGCTGCGGTGACGAGATAACGGTAAAGACCGCCATCCGTTTAACTTTAGATAGATGTTAACTGTACAACAAATCTAACACACCTTACATCTAAAACAAAATGATGTTTATACAAACGACGATGATTCTGATCAACAAAATCATTGACGGCGATCATCAGTTATGGTAAACGCTGCTCCACCGGCGGTTTGTAGTTCATACACCTGAACGCCAGCCACTTCCTCACCAGCTTGCCGTTATGCATTACCACAATCGGCGGCAGTGGCGTAACGCTGCTGAAGTAAGGCAGCAGGTCCTTCACAAACGCCTGCTCATCCACATCATCCTTTACATCCGTCAGGGAGTTGATAAATATAGCATTCCTGCCTTTCAGCGTTTGCAGGTCCGTACCTACATAGTCAAACTCCAGGGCTCTTTTGCCAATGATGTTCTGAGAATAAACCATCTGACCCATATAAAGGTTGAGTATCGCGCTGGTTTTATAGTCGTCCGCAGAGAAAATAAAATCATCAGGATAAGTTGCGTGCAACTGTTGCACGGCTTTGCCCAACCCAGGCCACCCTGCCCAGGTATCGTCCGACTTCACCGGCACCGGGTAAAATAATATTTCCACCGCCAGCGCCAGGTGCACCACCAGGGAAATGATGTACTGCCAGCGCATCCAGCGCCGGCCCAACCAAACGCTCACCCAGATAATACCGGTAATATAACCGGGCATCATCCAGTTCAGCTTCACCCAGTACACCGGGGATATCAAAAAGAAACCGATGAACACCGGCAGGAAAAAACATAACAACCAAAGCTCCTTTTCCGGCACGCGGCCCCACTTCCAGCCATACCTGCGGATGGCCTTCCAGATGAAGTAACAAAGCGCAAAAAAGAGTACCGGTATCAGGATGGCAGCCTGGTGGCCTACCACCCCCAGCACGTCCAGCCAGTTCAGCTCTATATCGCCCGCCCGCTCGGAGGACTGGAATTTAAACGACGCAAAGCCATTGTTCACATTCCAGATGATCACCGGCGAGATGGTGATGACAAAGCAAACGATGGAAAGCAGGAACCAGGGGGACGTTAACCATTTTCTGTTACGCGCGCTCAACAGCAGGAACAACACGGTACCCGCCGGCAGGAATATAGCGGTGTACTTACTGTCAAACGCCAGCCCCATGGCAATACCTGTCCATATCCACCAATGCCGCCTGCCTTCAAAAATCGTTTTGTGCAAACACAACAGGGAAACCGCCCACCATAACATCAGGGGCACATCCGGCGTGGTCACCAGCGAAAGAATGGTGACCATCAGCGTGGAAAGCAGTAGCAGTAAAGCTTTCCAGGTTTTATGCGAACTCAGGAACTTTTGCGCCAGCAGGTAAAAGCAACCTGTCATCAGCAAGGTAACGATAGTATCGCCCAGCTTGATGGCATAACTGTGCGCGCCGAAAATTTCCGAGAAAGTTCTGGTAAGTACCGCTACTCCGGGAGGATGGTCAAAGTAGCTCAACGCGGGGTGCTGCCCGTAAAAATAGTAGTAGGCATCCTGCGGCATGGGACCCATCAGCCATATAAACGCAACGCGTAATGCCAATATAATCACCAGGGATAAATATATCCACTTATCAGTTTTAATATAGCCATATAGGTTAGTCGCCGGTCGGTTCATGCATACCCCAGTTGTAGTGTGACAGTCTTGTTGGTGCCCAATGCGCAAATACCATGCCCCCGAGGAACATACCACATTACAACAAACCAACATAAGTATTGTTGCATTATTTCCTCAGCAATTTGTAAATGCAGTGGCAAAGTATGGACAGTTATGTCAAACTGTTGTGGAAAATCGATGACTGCTGGTTTTTTGTCTGCCTGCCACTTTTCACCATGGAGGCCGGCAGCAGGGGGAATACTCCCCGGGGCCCTTCATGCGGTCAAGAACCCTCTTGCTGCGCCGCTCCTGGTGGTTGGTATCATATCATGCAGCAGTAATGCATACTGCAGTATTATTGCACCGGTACTAAGTGAGCAGGAAACAAGATGGGATAATTACACAGGCGCCTGTTAAAGGAGAGTGGATGGCAGGGCCTGTCCGTTACAGCAAAGCTGTACGTTTCATCATTGTTACACTGTTCGGGGATCAAAGGTATAAAAAAGCAGGATTATTTTCCTATTAATATCGTGCCGGGGCGGGCATTTCCTCCTGGCGCAAGCGGCGGAAAGGCACTATCTTTGTTGCATACCCCCACCACCAATAAATAGTATATGAAGGTTTTTGCAACAAGGGTGATTCCCGCTGAAGGCCGCATCCGTATGGAGCAGGCAGGTATAGACGTAACAGAATGGAAAGAGAAAAGAAGCCTCTCCCCGGATGAACTGGCGGATACGCTGCAATCCTACGACGCCCTCTACTACGCTGGCGGTAAAGCTATGAACCGCGAGTTTCTCAGTAAGTGCACCCACCTGAAAATCATTGCGCTGATGAGCGCCGGATATGACAACATCGATGTGAAGGCCGCAAAAGAATTAGGCATTCCCGTTACCAACGTGCCGGGAGTACCCAGCAAATCCACTGCCGACGTAGCCTTCCTCCTGATGCAAGCCGTAGCCCGCAAGGCTTTTTACATGCATAAACGCATCCTCAGCCAGGAATGGGGCTTTTCCGACCCTACGGCCAACCTCGGCATCGACCTGGAAGGCAAAACCCTCGGGATATGGGGGCTGGGCAACATCGGCACTATCCTCGCACGCCGCTGCCAGCGCGCTTTTGACATGAAGGTCATTTACAATAACCGCCACCGTAATATGGAAGCGGAGCAGGCCCTCAACGCCGCCTGGGTGCCGTTCGAGGAACTGCTCGGGCAAAGCGATGTACTCAGCGTGCATACCGCCCTCACCGCTGAAACCAAAGGCAGGTTTAACAAAGCGGTGTTCAGCCGGATGAAGCCTACATCCATCTTCATCAACACGGCCCGGGGAGGCATACACGATGAAACGGCTTTATACGAAGCCCTGCAGGAAGGAATCATCTGGGGGGCCGGCCTGGATGTGACCAACCCCGAGCCCATGCAGGCGGACAGCCCGCTGCTCTCCCTCCCCACCGTAGCCGTGCTGCCGCATATCGGCTCCGCCACGGTGGAAACGCGTGGGCGTATGGCCGTACTGGCGGCAGAAAACATTATCGCCGCGGCCCAGGGGCAGCCGCTGCCTACGCCCGTTAAAAGCTAGCAAAAAAGTAAGCTAAATTGAATAACTTAGGGACAGCAGATACTGTTCCCTATGAAGTACAACATTTCCCAATGCTTGTCCATCCCTGTCCTGTTAGGTATAACAGTTAATACGATGGCACAGGATAAAAACAATATCAGACTTACAGACAAACAAAGTATTCCCCGCGTAGTAGCGGCCATGACGGCAGAAGAGAAGGTGAGCCTGGTGACGGGCATGGGCCTCCGGATAGAAGGCCTGCCTCCCGGCATCCTTCCGCCCGGCGACCCGAAGGATGCCAACATACCGGAAAAAGTGCCCGGCGCTGCCGGCCGCACCCACGCCATCCCCCGCCTCGGCATCCCATCCCTCACCCTTTCCGACGGCCCTGCAGGCGTACGCATCGCCCCTTTCCGCAATAACGACACGACCCGGCCTTATTATGCCACCGGCTTCCCCGTAGCCACGCTCCTGGCTTCCAGCTGGGATACGGCGCTGGTAACGCAGATCGGGAAAGCAATGGGGAAGGAAGCGCTGGAATACGGCATCGACGTGATCCTCGGGCCGGGGATGAACATCCAGCGCAACCCGCTGGGCGGGCGCAACTTTGAATATTTTTCGGAGGACCCGCTGCTCACCGGCCATATGGCCGCCGCCATCGTACGGGGCGTCCAATCTATGGGCGTGGGCGCCTCCATCAAACACTTCGCGGCCAACAACCAGGAGTTTAACCGCATGCAGCTCAACACCATCGTTAGCCAGCGCGCCCTCCGGGAGATCTACCTGCGCGGCTTCCAGCTGGCGGTTAAATACGGCCAGCCCTGGACGGTGATGTCGTCCTACAACAAGATCAACGGCGTGTACACCTCCGAAAGTCCGGCCCTGCTGAAAAACATCCTGCGGGGCGAATGGAAATACAAAGGCATTGTGATGACAGACTGGTTTGGCGGCACAGATCCGGTAAAGCAACTCAACGCATACAATAACCTGCTGATGCCGGGATTCTATGCACAGTCGCAGGCTTTGCTGGCCGCCCTGAAAGACGGCTCCCTCCCCGCCCAGACGCTGGACGCCAACGTAGCCGGTATATTGCAGCTGGCCATACAATCGCCCGCGTTCAAAAAGTACAAATACACCGATAAGCCGGACCTTACGGGCAGCGCGGCCATCGTACGCCGCGCCGCCGCGGAAAGCATGGTGCTGCTCAAAAACGACAGCGCCCTGCCCATCGCGCCGCCCGGCAAAGTAGCTCTGTTTGGCGTCACCTCGTATAAACTCATTGCCGGCGGCACCGGCAGCGGGGATGTGAATAAAGCCTACGTGACAGACCTGGACAAAGCCATGCTGCAAGGCGGCTATGTGCTCGATGCAGGCCTGCAAACGGAATACGCCCGCTACATCGCGGAAAAGACGGCCCAACAACCCAAACCCACGGGCTTATTCAGCACGCCGCCGCCCATCCCGGAACAACAGCCGGATACGGATGCCATCAACCGCCTCGCCAAATACATGGACGCCGCCATCATCACCATCGGCCGCAACGCCGGGGAAGGCAGCGACCGCAAGGTGGAAGACGATTTCCTGCTGCGGGAAGATGAACGCACGCTGCTGAAAGCGGTCAGCGAAGCGTTTCATGCCAATAATAAAAAAGTGATAGTGGTACTGAATATAGGCGGGGTGATTGAAACTGCCAGCTGGCGATCATTAGCGGACGCCATCCTGCTGGCATGGCAGCCCGGCCAGGAAGGCGGCAGCAGCATTGCGGATGTGATCAGCGGCAACGTCAATCCTTCCGGGCGGCTCGCGGCCACCTTCCCGATGGCGTACCAGGATGTGCCCTCCGCAGCGGACTTCCCCGGCAAGGAACTGCCGGGCGGCAGCGATAACGGCAATCCATTGATGGGCAAGCCTTCAGAGGTTCGTTATGCGGAAGATGTTTATGTAGGCTACCGCGGATATACCACCCGCAACATAGCCACTGCATATCCTTTCGGATACGGGTTATCCTACACCACTTTTTCGTATAGCCGGCCCCGTATTGCCAGCGCTCCCGGCACTTACCCGGTTCGTATATCCGTCACCGTTACCAACACCGGCAACCGCCCCGGAAGGGAAGTGGTGCAGCTGTACGTAAGCGCGCCGGCAATTGCGCAAGGCCGCCCGGTACGGGAACTGAAAGCCTTCGCGAAGACGGCCATACTGCCTCCCGGCGGGAAAGAAACCCTGCAGCTCAGCGTAAACACGCAGGACCTGGCCTGGTTTGATGAGGCAAAGATGGCGTGGGTAGTGACGCCGGGTAATTATAAATTTGAGCTCGGCAGTAATGCCGCCGCGGTTATTTCATCTGCCGACCTAAAAATTCCCAAAGAGATCATTGCAGAAAAAGTAAGCGTCAGCGTAAAATAATTGGCAAACCTAAACCGGCAGCAACAGGCATGTACCCGTTGCTGCCGGTTGGTTAATGCGGCAACCGCTCCCGCAATTTTCCATACACCCAGGTGCCTGCCACAGCGCTCAGCAGGGTAATAACAATAACCGTAGCGCCGCCGCCAGCCTGCGCCAGGAGCGGTCCCGGGCAAGCCCCCGTCAGCGCCCAGCCCAATCCGAATATCAACCCACCGTAGATATTTCCCTTATGGAATTTTTTATCCGGGATATGAATAACCTCTCCCCGGATAGTTTTGATGCCGAACTTTTTGATCAGCATCACGGCAATCATGCCCGTTACCACGGCGCTGCCGATGATGCCGTACAGGTGGAAGGATTGGAGGCGGAACATCTCCTGTATCCGGAACCAGCTTATCAGTTCGGCCTTTACCAGTATGATCCCGAAGGCAATACCTGCCAATAAATATTTTAACATAGTGAATCGCTTAAAGAGAAAGGATAAAAGGCAAGATCAGGTTGGCCATGATAAATCCGCCTGCCATAAAACAACAGGTAGCTGCCAGCGAAGGCCATTGCAGGGAAGCTAAGCCCATGATGGAATGGCCGCTCGTACAACCACCCGCATACCGGGTTCCAAAGCCGACGAGGAAGCCGCCGCCAGCCATCATGATCAGCCCGCGGACCGTGAGCAGCTGCTGCCAGCTAAACAGCTCCCCCGGGATCAGGGACGAATAATCGTGTATCCCATACCCTGCCAATTCATTTACCAGGCGCGGGTGTACAGTTACGGCTGTACTATCCCGCATAAAGGTCATCGCAAGAAAACCACCCAGTAATATTCCCAAAGCAAAAACTAAATTCCATTTTTCCTTCTTCCACTCGTAGGTAAAGAAAGGTATGTTAGCGGGGATGCAGGCTGCGCATACATGACGAAGCGAGGCAGAGATCCCGAAAGTTTTATTTCCCAGTACCAGCAGTAAAGGTACCGTCAGCCCAATCAGCGGCCCGGCCACATACCAGGGCCAGGGCTGACGCAGCCACATGCTCAGTTGTTCCATATTGAGATTACTTATTATTGCCGGAAGGGCATACAAAATCCGTTACAGGTACGTTGGTTTGTTGAATCGCATTCATTCCGCCTGCTACTTCGCTGAAATTGCGGTAGCCGTGCATTTGCAGGATACTGGCCGCCGCCATGCTGCGATAGCCGCCGGCGCAGTGAATATAGAAATGTTTATCCGGGTCGAGCATTTTGATCCAGCTGCTGATATCAGCCAGTGGTTTGTTGCCGGCGTTTTTGACATGCGCAGCATTGTATTCGCTTTCTTTTCGTACGTCCACCACCGTTATATCTTCATCATACTGTGCAGCGAATTTTTCCGCGGAAATACGATCGACGGTATCTACTACTCTGCCGGCGTTCTTCCAGCTTTCGAAACCGCCGTCCAGGTAGCCGATGACGTTATCGAAGCCTACGCGGCCCAGGCGCCCGATGGCTTCCGGTTCCGTCCCGGGCTCGCTTACGAGCAGTATAGGCTGTTGCACATCGCCGATTAGCGCGCCCACCCATGGGGCAAAATCGCCTTTCAGCCCTATGTTGACCGACTGCGGCACAAAGCCTGCGGCAAAAGCGGCGTTATCGCGGGTATCGAGTATCAGCGCGCGGGTATCATTGGCGGCCTTTTCAAAAGCGGATGGGTTTAGCGCCATCAGGCCTTTTTTCATCACCTCGTCCATACTGCGGTAGCCCTGTTTGTTCATCAGTACGTTGGCGGGGAAGTATTCCGGCGGCGGCAGGAGCCCGTCCGTTACGGCTTTAATGAAAGCGGCCTTGTCGGGCTGGTTCAGCGCATAGTTCACCGCCTTCTGGTGGCCGAGGGTATCCACGGTTTCCTTCATCATGTTTTTACCACAGGCGGAACCTGCGCCATGGGCCGGGTACACGATCACCTCATCTGCCAGCGGCATGATCTTGTTCGTCAGGCTATCGTACAGCATGCCGGCCAGGTCTTCTTTGGTGATGCCGTCCTTCTTTTGCGCCAGGTCAGGCCGGCCTACATCGCCGAGGAAGAGGGTATCCCCGCTGAAGATGGCGTAGTCCTTCCCCTGCTCGTCGCGGAGCAGGTAGGTCACGCTCTCCAGCGTATGCCCGGGCGTGTGCAGCACTTTGATGGTCGCGTTGCCTATACGGAACTCCTGCCCGTCCGCAGCGATGATGGCGTCAAACGCGGGGTCGGCGCCGGGGCCGTACACGATGGGCGCGCCGGTGGCCTGGTGCAGGTCGATATGGCCGGACACAAAGTCGGCATGGAAATGTGTTTCGAAAATATATTTGATGGCAACGCCGTCCTTCTCCGCCCTGCGGAGGTAAGGCGCCGTATCGCGTAAAGGGTCAATAATAGCCGCTTCTCCGGCGGATTGAATATAATAAGCACCTTGTGCCAGGCAGCCGGTATAAATCTGTTCTATCTGCATAATAAAGCCGTTTAGATTAGATTTATCAAAGGTCAGACATTATGCTGTCCCGGACGGTGACATTTGTCACATAAGGGAGATTTTGTTCCGGCCCAGCCTGACCGTACCGTCGGCCTCCAGCTGCTTCAGCAGGCGGGAAACCACCGCCCTGGCCGTGCCCAACTCGTTGGCCAGTTGTTCGTGGGTAACCTGTAACTGGTTATTGCCGGTGAGTTCAGCTTTTTTGCGGAGTAATTGCAGCAGGCGCTCGTCCGTTTTGCGGAAGGCCACGGCATTCACCACTTCCAGCAGTTCTTCGAAGCGTTTGTGGTATAAGCGGAAGATATAATCCAGCCATTCGGGGTACTCCCTGATAAACAGCCCCACCTTTTCCACCGGCAGGAAATAGATTTCCGCCTCTTCTTCCACCACGGCTTTGACCTTGCTTTCTTCCTGGTGCAGGCCGCCCAGGAAAGACATGATGCAGCTTTCCCCGGCACGGATGTAGTAGAGCAGTATCTCCCGCCCGTCCTCATCCGTACGGAGCACGCGCATGCTGCCCCGCGTAACAATGGGAATGGCGCGGATATTGGCGCACTCGTTGAGGATCACCTCTCCTTCCTTAAAGGTACGGATGGTGCTATACTCGTAGAGTTTTTCCCGGAGCTCAGGGCTGGACTGAAAAGCCGTGATACTGTTCAATACATCCATACTGCAAATATACGAAAAGCCCTCCGGACGAAACGGAGGGCTTTATATCATCATCTACTCGTTATGAAATACTTGAATCTTTACTTATTCAACTATTAAAGTGTTGATGGAGTGTGGCTGGCTTACAGCCGGCGCTGCATTACCGGCGATCCAGAGGTTGTATTTGATCTCCTTATCGCTGGTATTGAGTACGATCACTGCCAGTTTCCCGTCTTTGTTGACGAAGGCAGTCGTTTGCAGCTGGGAGCGGCTGCTGGAGCTTACCACACGCTTCGCACCGGGGCGGATGAATTTTGAAAAATGGCCTAAATAATAATACGCGTTCGTATAAATGAGTTGTCCTTTTTGTGTGTCCGCATGCACGGGCGCAAAGCAGAAGTTGCCCACGTGGTTTGGTCCGCCTTTTTCGTCCAGGAGGATGTTCCAGTCCGTCCAGGCTACGGTGCCGCTGTTGAAATCATTCACGAGGGAGTAACCGTACTTTTCGCCGATGGCCCAGTCGTTCAGGCGGTTGTAATCAAATTTTTCGATACAGCCTTCGGTAAACACGAGGTTGATACCCGGGAAGGCCTGCTGTACCAGCTTTTCGTTTTGGAACTGCATATCGCTGCCGGTCCAGGTTTCGTACCAGTGGTAGCCGATGCCCCAGATATATTTGGCGGCTTCCTTATCCTGGAGGAGCGTGCTGGCGCGTTGATACAGGAGGTCGCGGTTATGATCCCAGGCGATCAGCTTTTTGCCGCCCAGGCCATTTTTTGCCAGCGTAGGGCCGAGGTATTGCTTAATGAAATCCCTTTCTTCTTCCGCGGTGAAGATGCAGGATTCCCAGCGTTGTTTGGCCATAGGCTCGTTTTGCACGCTGAGGCCCCATACCGGGATGCCAAGGGCTTCGTAGGCTTTGATGAATTTCACGTAGTGGTTGGACCAGGCCGCATAATAACGGGGCAGCAGTTTACCGCCCTGCAATACGCTGTTGTTGTCCTTCATCCATGCCGGCGGGCTCCAGGGGCTTACAAACAGCGGCAGCGTGCCGCCGGCCGCCTGGGTGGCCGCTTTGATGAATGGTACCTTATATTGTAAATCGTGTTTGATGTTGAATGTTTTCAAGGTGCTGTCATGGTCTTCCACATAAGCATAGGTATCGCTGCTGAAATCGCAGCTGGCGATGTTGGTCCTGGAAAACGTATATCCGATACCGTTATTAACATCAAAATAAGCTTTCAGCAGCTCCGCCTGTTTGTCCTTAGGCAGTTTATAGAACGTTTCGGCTGCAGCATCCGTCAGCGCGCCGCCGATTCCCTGGAAGGTCTGAAAGGTTACTTTCGGATCCACGAACACGCAGGGCTCTGTTTCAAAAGGCTGCGGCATCGGGTGGAATTGGAGGATGCCATTTTGCGTCAGCCGCAATTGGGTACCCTGCGCGGTAGTATATACGATTGCTTTTTGTTTTTGGCTGTACCCCTGCGCGGCTATGGCGAAGAACGCGGCAGTTGCCAGAATAGTCTTTTTCATCTCTCTCAAAAAAATAAAATTTAATGGTTACCAGACGTAAGTGCCAACGGCGTAGCTACCCAGCGTCACCGCTGCGAGCCTTCCATTTTCACGTATCTGAAACTGCTGTTCGGTAGGATGGTTGTTCACCACTACCAGCACTTTTTTGCCTGCCGGCGTGCGGAAAGCCACGTTATCCAGGTGTTCCGGCTCGTTGGATGCGATCCTTACGGAGCCCGGCGCCACAAATTTGGACGCATGGCCGATCACGTAATAAGACGAGTTGCGGGTAACGCTGGCCCCATCGATGGTAACGCCGCCGAGGCACTGCCCGCAGCCGCCCTTGTCCGTATGCGGGGTGAGCGTGGAATTGGAGGTAAGGTTCCACTGCAGCACATTACGGCTCCAGTTTCGTATAGCCCCAATCGTTAGCCGGGTAGTATTGCCCGTCAGCTCTTTGGCGAAGCTGCCTTTCCCATCGGACCACTGTTCCGTAAAGTAGAGGCGTTTTTCCGGGTAGGCGTCATGAACGGTACTCATGGCGCTGATGCGGCCGCCGTAGAGGTGGAACGCGGAGCCATCGATATACGGATAGGCTGCTTTATCGGCCAGGATGTTCATCGGGTATTCCGGCTTATCGCAGTTATGATCGTACAGGATAATCTTTGTTTTCAGTTTGGCCTTGCGGAAAGCAGGGCCCAGGGCTTCTTTCACGAAGGCGGCCTGCTCCTGCCACTGCATCACCATGCTGGGATTGTTGCCGCCATGCAGCGGTTCGTTCTGAATGGTAATGGCGTCAATGTGGATGCCTTCCGCTTTCATGGCATTGATGTACTTGACAAAATACCGGGCATAAGCCTGGTAGTACTCCGGCTTCAGGCTGCCGCCGATGAAGGAGTTGTTGGTTTTCATCCAGGCTGGCGCCGTCCATGGGGAGCCGAGGATTTTAATGCCGGGATTGAGTTGCAGTATTTTTTTCAGTACAGGGATCAGGTCCGCTTTTTCCTTGCCGATGGAAAAGTGCTGCAGGGCGGTATCTCCGGGCACGTCGTCGTAGGTGAATACTTCTGCGCTCAGGTCGGACGCTGCGATGCTGACACGCAGGTAGCTGATGCCGATGCCATTGTCTTTCGTGAGGAACAATTCTTTCAGCAAGGCGTCCTGCGCGGCGGCAGGCATTTGATGGATATGCGTGGCGCTGCCGCCGGTAAGGGTAAAGCCAAAACCATCAATCGATTGAAATTTTTTTGTGGCATCCACGTCAATGATGGGGGCGCCGTTATCACTATTAGTAAAAGAAAGGCTGTTCGCTTGTTTTTGCAATAAGGCGGAGCGGTCAGGGTTACTGATCCAGGCGTCCACCTTTCCCCGCTGCGTTGCCTGGCCATAGGCGCTAGTACCCGCCAGCAGCAGCGCGAGGGTATATATAACGATATTTCTGTTTGCTTTCATCTATACGTGGATTTATTGATCTATCATCTTGTACACCCGCACATAATCAACCTGCATGGCCGTAGGAAAAATGCGGTCGTCCACTCCCTGCTTGCCTCCCCAGTCGCCGCCTACGGCTACATTGAGCAACAGGTGAAACCGTTTGTCGAACGGCCATACCTCGAAGCCCTGCCCTTCATTCTTCATTTCAAACACCTGCCTGCCGTCGATATAAGCGCGGATGGCAGCGGGCGTCCAGTCCAGCCGGTAGGTATGGAATGCATCGTAAATGTTGTCCACCTCCGTTACGCTGGTTTTCTGTGTATTGATTTTAAAATAGTATGCTTTCGTGTGCATACTGACATGGACTTTGCCGGGATTAAACCCAACGTGTTCCATGATATCCATTTCCCCGGAGTTGGGCCAGCCGCCGTATGCCCAGTCGGTGGGCAGCATCCAGATGGCGGGCCAGGTCCCCCTGCCTGCGGGCAGCTTCGCTCTGATTTCGAAGCGGCCGTACAGGAAATCTCCTTTGCCTTTGCTGATCACGCGGGCGGAGGTATAATGTCTGTTTTCCTTATCCTCTTTGCGGGCAGTAATGGTGAGTACGCCATTGCCTACGATGGCATTGCCGCTGTCGGTGTAATATTGCAGTTCGTGGTTTCCCCAACCACCGCCGCCAACGTCATATCCCCATTTGGCGGGATCGGGCATACCGGAATAATCAAACTCGTCTGCCCAAACAGGCGACTGTTCAAATTTCCAGGCTTTGTCAACCGGAACTGGTAGTTTTTTGGGTGAGGTAGTATCGCTGCTGGCCAGGCATAGCTGTGAAACCATCAGCATGGAGACGAAAGATACTGCAACCGCGTTCATTACGTGTGGAAAATTTGATGAGTGGTAACCGTTGTTCCGGGGAAACCGCCATAAGCCGCAGCGCTGGCGGTTTCCCCGGCATTTGCATCTCTCCGCAGGGCGAAACGCAAATACCGGTAACCGGAACAAAGTGTATTATCTGATCTGCTCAAGCAGCTTCACACTGTCAACCGTGATGCCTGCCGCACCCAGCCCGTTGGCAGGGGAATTACTACCCGCTTTGATGACGATGTAATAATCAGCCGCATCGCTAAAGGTTACCAGGCCTGCTTTACCGGCCGCTGCGCCGTTGCATGCCGCCGGAACGATGTTGCCGTTCATGGCAGCGAGGCCGCAGGCGCTGTTGGTATTGAAACCTGCCACAAGATTGGAGGTGTAATTAAAGTTGTTCAACGGCAGGTCCTTACCGATGTAGGCTTCGAACCAGGCGGAATCGCCCGCCAGTTTTACCAGCTGGCCTCTTGCGAAAACCTGCAGGTAATAATCGCGCTTAGGATTGATCTTCACTTTGCGATAAATACCGCCGTTGGAAGCGGCATTGGCAGGCTTGGAGAAGTTCACGCCGTTGGGCGTATAGGTGATAGTAGTGGCTACTGCGCCCATTTTGAGCGACAGCCATTGGGTATCCACCCTGGATTTGGTGAGGTCGTAGAATCCCACGATCTGCGCCGGCGGGATATCCGCGGCCACCGTTACCTGTTGTTTGGCGGTAGTGGAACCGCCCTGCGTATAGGCGGTCAGGTTAATATCCCAGGCGCCTTTACGGCCGAAGGTAAGGGTATCAGTTTTCAGCGTAGAGGCGCCACCGTTAGACGCCGCCCACACGCTCATAAAAGCGCCCTGGGTGGTGTTGCTTACTACAAAACGGTTACCGTCGTTGGCCACCGGCGTAACGGTGAAGGAACCTGCAGGGATTGCGCCCAGCGATTTTTTATCGGATTCCGGAGAACAGGCGGCAAAGGCGCTTGCGCCCAGCAGCACTGCGGCTAGTATATTTTTATTGGCAAATTTCATGAATAGACTTTTTAAAGGTTGTTGACAGCATTATTTAGTGCCACCATATTCTTTGTTCTGCTGAATTTTGGTGTTTTCCAGCTCCTGTAACGGGATCGGAAGGATTTCGTTCCTACCTGCCTTGAATCCTTTGGATGCCAGCACGGTAGCGGCATCGCCGGTTCTAACGAGGTCGAACCAACGATGACCTTCGCCAGCCAGTTCCAGGCGTCTTTCTTTCATGATATTGTCGATCGTGGCGGACACGGGGTTCAGGCCCACGCGTGCACGCACGGCGTTCAGCAACGTATAGGCGCGGCTGCCTGCTTCGGTACCGCCGCCGGCTCTTACCAGGGCTTCCGCTTCCATCAGGTAGCTGTCCGCCAGGCGGATTTCATAGAGGTTCTGCCCGAAGTTCAGCTCCACGTTACCACCGCCGGTAGTTCTGTCGGAATTCTTAGCCGCAAACTTGGCGAGGAAATAACCGGTGTTCATGTAGCCTTTCTCGTATTTGGCAATACCGTTTTTCTCCAGGCTGTCCAGGTTGATGATGGTGGCATTGAAGCGGGGATCGAAGTGCAGCGCATCGAAGAGGGACTGCGTTACAGGCAGAAAGCTCCAGCCTGAATAGTAATCCGGCGCGCCCGGGGTTGGAGAATAACCGCGAGGGCCTACCATTACGTTCAGCACGTTACCTTCCGTGCAGGAAGTACAATCCCAGGTACCGCCACTCAGGGAAGAGAAGGAGATTTCGAAAATAGATTCGGAATTGAATTTATTGGTAAATTTCCACAAGTCCGCATAGTTGGGCAGCAGGGAATAACCGTAAGCGTTGGAAGCGCCCGGAATACCATTTACCAGTTCAAACTGGGCGGCAGCTTCGGCATATTTTTTCTCCCAGAGATATACTTTTCCCAGCAGGGCATGTGCGATGCCTTTGTTCATACGCCCGGTTTCGGAACCGGCGAGTTTATCAGGCAGCTGGGTTTCAGCGATAGCCTCTGTAAGGTCCTTTTCAATCAGCGCCCATACCTGTGCGGGGTCCGCCTGTTCTACCGTGTTAAACTCGGAAGTAGCGAGGGTTTTGGTGATCAGGGGAATGTTTTTGAACAAGCGTACCAGGTCAAAATAGAAGTAAGCGCGGAGAACTTTACATTCAGCTACAAAACGCTTCTTTTTATTTTCGTCCATCGGCACGTTCGGCAGCTTTTCCATCAGGAGGTTAGCCCTGAAAACGCCGGCATAACCTTTCTGCCATAATTCCGCAGAAGGGCCGGTGGCTGCATCCACGGTGTAGTTGGACATTACCTGCAAGCCGGAAACGTCCGTAGAGCTACCGCCGCCTGCATAGTGATCATCGGAGGCGGCATCCGCCATACCTGTTTTGGTGATATAGGCGTTACCCTGCCAGCCCAGCACATCGTACACCGCTACCAGGCCCTTGAAGGCTTCGGTTTCGTTACGGTAGTAATTATTTTCTACCGGGGTACCGGTCGGATCTGTTTCGAGGAAACTTTTACTACAAGCAGCAAACACTAACAATCCACCCGCTGCTATTATTATAGATTTAAAGAATTTTCTTTTCATTTTGTCCTGCTTTTTAAATTATCAGAAAGTAACATTCAGACCAAACATGTAAGAGCGCGCCTGTGGATAGATACCACGGTCGATGCTGGATACGGTACCACCGATTTCAGGATCGAAGCCGGTGTATTTGGTGAAGGTAAACAGGTTCTCACCGGTAACGAATACGCGTAAACGTTGCGCACCGATGCGTTTCAATACGTTGTTGGACAAAGTATAACCAATCTGCAATACTTTCAGACGGAGATAGTCGCCATCTTCCAGGTAGAAGTCAGAAGGATTGGAGTAGTTACGGTTAGGATCATCCAATGTCATACGCGGATAAGTATTGGAAGTTCCTTCGCCGGTCCAGCGGCCCAGCGCTTTGTTCTGCATGTTCGCTTCCTTGATATCGAGGCGGCGCAGACCCTGGAAGATTTTGTTACCACCGGCGCCCTGTGCAAACAGGTTGATATCAAAGTTTTTGTAGGTAGCGGAGATGTTGAGGCCGTAAGTCCAGGTAGGCATCGGGTTGCCAAGCACCTGGCGATCCGCTTCGGTGATGGCGCCATCGCCGTTGGTATCTACCCAACGGAAATCCCCTGGTCTTGCATTCGGCTGAATTTTATTGCCTTTTCCATCCACATAGGCATCCACTTCCGCCTGGTTCTGGAAGATGCCGGCAGTTTTGAAGCCATAGAAAGCATTCAGCGGGTAGCCCAGCACGGTGCGGGTGATCGGGTAAGTGGAGCTTTGGAAGTTCTGCTGGTTGGTAGTGATGTAACCTACGCCATCGCCCAGGTAGAGGGATTTATTTTTAACGTAGGACGCATTACCGTTTACGTTCAACTGCACTTCGCCGATCTTGCCGTGGTAACCCAGCTCCATGTCGATACCGCGGTTTTGGTTATCCGCCACGTTGGCAGGAGGGTTGGAGAAGGAACCGGTGTATGTTGGTACGCGCGGGTTCATGAGGATGCCCACTGTCTTTTTATTAAACCAGTCGAATGTGAAATTGAAGTGCTTTAAGAAAGCGAGGTCAAAACCGATGTTGGTCTGGTGGGTTTCTTCCCAGTGCAGCAGCACGTTGGCAGGCGCGTTCGGGCTGTTACCCACGAGGATTTCGCCACCGATGGTATAGTTTCTGCCATCGCCGATGGTAGAAAGGTAGCCATGCTCATTCAGGGCGCCGTTATCGACGATGTAGTCGTTACCTACGCTACCGTAACCACCGCGGATCTTCAGGAAGTCGATCACGTTGTTTTCAGGGAAGAATTCCTCTTTGGTAGGTACCCATCCCAGTGACACGGACGGGAATACGCCGTATTTCCTGTCAGTCGGGAAACGGGAGGAACCATCGCGGCGGATAATACCGGTTACCAGGTATTTCTCTGCGTAGTTATAGTTCAGGCGGCCGAAGTAGGAAGCTACGGTATGTAACAGCCCATCCTTTCCGCTGGCGGTTTTATTGGTGTTGGCGATTTTATAGTTCAGGGAAGCTTCTTTGAAAGTAGAAGCCGGGATGCCGAAGTAGGCGACGTTGGTGTTTTGCAGGTAGCCGTCCATATAGGCGCCCTGCCCTACCAGCACGCTGAAGTCGTGTTTATTGATCGTCCTGGAATAGGAGATGGTGTTTTCCAGGTTCCAGGAGCGGTTGTTATTCTGATCCCTGGTGAAGCTGGTCCTTGTGTTGGTGGTAGAAGAGTTCAGGTAATACACCGGAACGAAGTTATCGGAGCCGTAGAAGGCCATCTTACCGCCAAAGGTGGATCTCAGTTTCAGGCCTGCGATTGGTTCCGCTTCCAGGTAGGCATTACCTACCAGGTTATGGGAGTAGTTGTAGTTACCTAACCTGGTTTGGATATAGGCGAGCGGGTTAGTGATCTCCTGTTTTACCGCATCGGAGATGCCGTACGGGTTACCGGAGGCGTCGCGCACTACGCCGGTGTTGGTGTAGGGAGCGTTGGCCGCAACGGTTTTATCGTACACTACTGCCGGCGTGATAGGGTCCAGGTTGATCGCGGAGCTGAGCGGGCCGCCGAACTCGCTGTTGGTGTTACCGAGGCCGGAGTTCTTTTCGTAGGCGTAGCTGAGGTTTTCACCGAAAGTCAGCCATTTGGCGATCTTGTGGGTGGAGTTGATACGGTAGGTAGCGCGCTGATATTTAGAGATATCGGTAGCTACGATACCATCCTGTTTCATCAAACCGAAGGAAGTATAGAAAGTAGAACGGTCGTTACCGCCGCTCAGGCTGATCTCATGGTTTTGGCGGAAAGCGTGGTTGTTGAAGATGAGGTCCTGCCAGTCGGTACCTTCGCCCAGTGCGGCCGGGTTCGCGTATTTAGGCGCTTTCCCGTCTGCCACCAGCCCTTCGTTGATAAGGGTGGCATATTCAGTGGCATTGAGGAGGTTCAGTTTACGTGCAGGAGCGGAAGTACCCACGTAGCCGTTGTAGTTAACCCGCAGTTTGCCTTCCTTACCTTTTTTGGTGGTAATGAGGATAACCCCGTTAGCGGCGCGGGTACCGTAGATGGCTGCAGAAGCGGCATCTTTCAGTACTTCCATGCTTTCGATATCGGACTGATTGAGGTAGCTTACGCCGCCGTTGTCCACCACTACTCCATCCACTACCCACAGCGGGTCGTTGTTATTGAAGCTGGTGTTACCGCGGATGCGGACAGAGGAAGCGGAACCCGGCTGGCCGGAAGAAGCTACCACGGTTACGCCGGAAGTGCGGCCCTGCAGTACCTGCTCCACGCGGGTTACCGGTTGGTTCTCAAACTCAGTGGATTTGATGGAGGAGATGGAACCGGTTACCACGCTTTTCTTTTGCACGCCATAACCTACTACCACGGTTTCCGTCAGGGAGGTGGAGGACAGGGCCAGTTTCACCGTCATTGCGTTGGCCGACGCCTGCAGCACCTGCTGATTATAGCCGATAAAAGAAAAAGCCAGCTGGGATTTAGGACTGGGTACTTTAATGGAAAAGTGCCCGTTTGCATCCGTGGCGGTACCGGTGGAGGTGCCTTGTACGCGGATGGTAGCGCCGGGAATGGGGTCGCCCTTCTCGTCCACTACTTTACCGGTAACGGTGATGGAGGAATCGGCAGCAGCGGTATTAACGGAACTGGCTTTTACCAGCGTAATACGGGAGCCTTCCACTTTATAGGAAAAAGGCTGTCCGGCCAGCGCTTTATCCAGCGCGGTCTGAACAGAAACATTTTTTACGGAAATAGTAACAGGATAAGTTGCTGCCAGTTGAGCTTCATCGTAAACTACAGAAATTCCAGCCTGGCGGGCCACCTCACGCAGTACTTTTTTCAAGGGAGCGCCTTTCTCTGAAAGTGTGATCTGCTGCGACAATCCTTTTGCGCTGATATGTAAGCAAGCGGCGAGCAGCAAAAAGGCAGTCAATTTCATAACGCAGAACGTTTTTGTAGATACAAATTTCCGGGCACCGGAAACTATACCACTAAAGTTAAATTGCATACTTTTGTAGTGTTTGGGAATTGACGAATATGATTCGATAAGGGAATTCTGTTCAGTTTATTTGCCCAAATTATTGCCGGGAGTGTTGCGAGCGCTTCCGGTATTTTTTTGGACACCTAAACTGTTAACTTGTTTCGGTTGTCATGTCTGTTCTCGGTTGTTTTCAGTTTTAACTTTAATAATTGAACGTGGTACTGCCGTCGTGGATGCCGGCCGATTTCATACGCTGTCCCTTTTCAGTTCGAGTTGTTGTTTTAGTTAATAATTTCTAATTCTCTCATTTCGCTGAAGGCGTTACCACCAGGGTTCGCCCGTTGAGGGTAAACTCGGCGCCGGCGCTCTTCAGCATCGGTAATATTTCCGACAACGGCAGGTTGCGGCTGATACGGCCACCCAGCCTGCTGTTGTTGTTTGCGAATTTGTTGACGATGTCCAGGTCGTACCAGCGGCCCAGCTGGCGCAGGATCGTGGACAAGCTTACATTGTCAAATTCAAAGAAGCCGGTTTTCCAGGCTATAACGCCCTGTACATCCGCATCTTGTACAGTTGCCACCCCGGTTTCGTTATCCAGAGCCACCTGCTGCCCCGGCTTCAGGTATTTTTCAATCGTGCCGGCTTTCACTTTTACGGCGCCTTCCACCAGCGTGGTCCGCTGCTCCTTCTCGTCGGCATACGACATAATATCAAAGCCGGTTCCCAGTACCTGGATAGTCGTGCCGGCGGCTTTGACTATAAAGGGTTTATTACTGTTTTGGGCGACTTCAAAGTACGCCTGGCCTTTTATTTCCACGGTACGGGTATTGCCCGTAAACGCAGTAGGATAGCGCAGGCTGGACGCGGCGTTGAGCCAAACCGTCGATCCGTCAGGTAATACCAGTTTAAACTGGCCGCCACGTGGTACGTTAAGCGTATTAAAAGTTTCAGCCTGTGTAGTCTGGCCATCTGTTTCGTAGAGCAGCTGGCCGTTTTGTTGCTTAACTTTTGTACCTCCCTGGACGATTACCTGATTTCCTGCGCTATCTAATGTAACCTGAGTGCCATCTGCCAATGTCAGTATGGCTTTATCTGATCCTGGTTTAATATCCGCCACGGATGCGATCTGTTTTACCACCGCAGGTTTCGACCTGTTGTTATTATACAGATAGCCCGCTGCCACTACCACTCCCGTCATCACGGCGGCTGCCACCATCCATTTCCGGCGGCGCAGCTGGTGTACCGGCGCTTCCTTATCCCGGCTGATTTCCTGCAATAACCTGGTTTCTACCCGGTTACTCATGGATTCCGGGACGATGGCCGGTTCCGTCATACTCCGTTCAAATTCCTCCTGCATCGCCTGCAGCGCAGTGCGGCGCGATTCCTTGGTATTCAGCCATTGAAGGAGCTCTTCGGATTCCTCCGGCGTACACTTACCTTCCAGGTATTTGGCCAATAGTTGCTGATAGTATGATGCAGGGTGATGCATAACGTGTATAACGTGGCAGGCACTTTTTTGCAGTGCGGCTAAGTACTATATCCTAAAATTGAAATGGAGGGTACCCCTCCGGAGAAATTTTTTTTTAAAAAAACATCGCAACAAGGCAAGATGCTACCAGTATGTCGCCATGCCTGTATATATAGTCCTGTATAAAACGCATGCTCAACACCATGTGTTTTTTCACCGCGTTCCTGGAAATCCCCAATATGGCGGCGGCTTCCTCGTAGCTTTTGCCTTCCTGCCGGCAGAGGCGGAAAACGTTTTGCCGCTGCACGGTGAGCCCGGCTACGGCCTCCCGGAACAGGCGTTCATACTCCCGGGTATGCACGTCCACCTGGTTGGCGGTTTCGCGCTCCTGCAGCTGCGCATACAATTGCGCCCGCAGCTCATGGTCATCAGCGAGTTTATGGATTGTTTTGAGGACGTGGTTCCTGGCGATCCTGTAGAGGTATCCGCCGAAAGACAATTCCGGGTTAATCCGGTCCCTTATTTCCCAAACCTTTAAAAATACGTCATGTACAAGGTCTTCCGCCAGGGACGGCACCTTGCAAAAACGCAACAGGTAAACATATAAACCAGGGTGATAGTGCCGATAAATAGTTGAAAAGGCCGATTCATCTCCCCCACGCATCCTGTATAACACTTCCTCTTCTGAAGGCATTCGCTCCATAGTAATAAAGAAATAGTTGTCTAAAGGCTATGTGTAAATTATATAAAACTACTAAGATTACTTGCAAATTTATGCCGTGCCGTTATTCTTTGCTAAATCGAAATTTTACTGAATTAAACGTAATTTCTACACCTGCTTCCCCTCTTTTTTCAACTGCAAACTACAAACAAGAGCAGGTAAATTCCAAGGCCCTTTTTTCCGTCCAGTAATGATAATCTCTAAAGCTTACAAAACCAACGTGTCCACCTCTCTCCGGTGTTTCCAAATATAAAAACGGATGGCTGGCCGCTATCTCGTACGGGTAGCATTCCTTGCTGAGAAACGGATCATCCTTTGCATTGATTAACAGGGTCGGTACGCTGATCCTGTGCAGAAAGCCCAGGGAGCTGCAGCGCCGCCAGTATTCCAGCGCGTCCGGGAAGCCATGCAGCGGCGCTGTATAGCGATCGTCGAACTGCCGGAAGTTCTTTATCAGCTCAAAACCTCTCAGGTCGATCGCCTCCGGGTACAACTGCTGCTTTAACGCCAGCTTCTGCCCCAGCGAACGAATAAAGCGGTTCATATAGATGCTGTTATGAGGTTTGGCCAGTTCAGTGGAACTGGTGACCAGGTCACACGGCACTGATATCGCTACCCCTGATTTTACCCTGGGGTGCAGCAGCGTTCCCTTCTCCCCCAAATACTTTAAAGTAACATTCCCTCCCAGGGAAAAACCTACCAAATGGATACTGCTATACTTTTCCAGTGCCGCAATATGCTGCACGACCGCGTCCAGGTCGCCCGTTTCCCCGCTATGGTAAAACCGCAGTTGCTTATTTGGTTCGCCGCTGCAGCCCCGGAAGTTCATCGACACCGTGTCAAAGCCTGCTGCATTAAAGATCTGCACCATGCCCAATACGTACTTCCTGCTGGCATCCCCTTCCAGGCCGTGGAGGATGACCACCACACGGTCGCTCCCGCGGACGCTGAAATCCAGGTCGAGGAAATCCCCGTCGTCCGTTGTAATCCGTTGCCTTTCATACGCAGCCGGCTTTATCCTCCTGAATAAAGTAGGATAGATCGTCATCAGGTGACGGTTGCGCAGCAACATCGGCGCCTCATAGTCAGAATTTTTCACGAGCGGCATAACGGGCGTAAAATTAGGTACTTTCCCACATATATCGACGCTTTTCAATATACCACCTTGATGTTAGTCAGCAATAATATCTACACGCCTTGTGATAACCTGTACTATCACCCCGCCCATTAAGGGTGCTACCTTTGCATGTGGAAAAATTTTGAGCGATGGAACAGACGATTACGGAAAAAACACAGCTAAACATTTCACATCCCGGCATCAGCAACGGGATGGTCATGCTGATGGCCATTACCTGCGGCCTGGTGGTAGCCAACATCTATTACAACCAGCCCTTGCTGGTGCAAATAGCAGCAACATTTCGCCTCACTACCAACCAGGTGAGTATTATTGCCACCATCACACAGGTGGGATATACGCTAGGGCTCCTGTTTGTGGTGCCCCTGGGGGATAAGGCCGAACGGCGCAAACTCATACTGGTAAAAACTTTCGGCGCAGCGGTCTGCATGATGGCGGCCGCCTTTTCCGCCAACTTTTATATGCTGATCGCCGCCAGCCTGTTTGTAGGCATCTTTTCCGCCGTGCCGCAGCTGTTGCTGCCTATGGCCGCCACTATGGCGCCGGCGGCCTCCCGGGGCAAAATTGTGGGAAAGGTCATGAGCGGCCTCCTCATTGGTATATTACTCTCCCGTACCCTCAGCGGCTTTATTGGCGCGCACCTGGGGTGGCGGGCGGTATTCCTCACAGGCGGCCTTGCCACCGCCATTATGCTGGCGATATTAAGCGTAAAACTGCCTAAAAACCCGCCTACCTTCGAAGGCAGCTATGCGAGCCTGATGAAGTCGCTTCTCACGCTGACCAAAGAAATGCCTGCGCTGCGGCAGGCAGCCTTTACCGGCTTCTGTATGTTCGGCGCTTTCAGCGTATTCTGGACCACGCTGGTATTCCTCCTGGAAGGCAGCCCTTTTTACTTTAAGAGCGATATGGTGGGTATGTTTGGCGCGATCGGCGCCTGCGGAGCGCTGGCGGCGCCGCTGGCGGGGAAGTCGTCCGACAGGAAAGGCCCGCAGTTCACCATCCTGCTGGGCATTGCCGCCGCGATACTGGCTTATGTGATCATGGGCTTTTCCGGCACTTCGCTGACCGGGCTGATTGCCGGCGTGATACTCCTGGATGTAGGGATGCAGGTAACGCATATCTCCAACCAGTCAAAAGTATTTGCGCTCAACCCGGAAGCCAGGAGCCGGCTCAATACCGTATATATTTCCAGTTCCTTTGCCGGCGGCTCACTGGGATCGCTGCTGGGCGCCCGGGCATGGAGCGCTGATGGATGGATGGGCGTTTGCATACTGGGTACGGGTATGATCGTGTTGGCATTGCTGGCAAATATTAAGGGAGGGAAAATCACTCATCAATATTAAACGAATCAAACAGTGACTATGCTAAAAAATCTCTTCGTCGCCGGGATCGCCGCGCTTGCCTTCACACAAGCGCAGGCCCAGGAACCCGCGGACCTCATCATCCGCTCCGTGCAGGTGATCGATGTACACACCGGGAAGATAAAGCCCGGGCAATCCATCGTTATCCGGCACGACAGCATCATTGCCGTAGCCGATGATAAAAAAGCTATGCGCTACACCGCCGCTCAAACCTTCAACGGCGCCGGCAAATACGCCATGCCCGGCCTGTGGGATAACCACATGCACTTTGGCGGCGGCGATACGCTGGCAGATGAAAATAAAAATTTCCTGAAGCTCTACCTCGCCCACGGGGTGACTACTATCCGCGATTGCTCCGCCGATATCAGCGACCTCGTCATCCAATGGCGCAATGAAGTGAACAACGGTACCCTGCAAGGCCCTACCATCTTCACCAGCGGCCCCAAACTGGAAGGGTATAAATCCCTCTGGTTAAACGACCTGGAAATAGGCACCAGCGCGGAGCTGCAGGCAGCGTTGGACTCCCTGCAGAAAATCAAAGTGGATTTTGTGAAGGTGACGGACAATACCCTGAAACCGGACCTCTACCTGGAAGCCATACGGGAAGCGCGGAAGCGCGGATGGGCCGTATCGGCGCACATCCCGTACACGCTCACCATGGACCAGGTGACCGCCGCAGGACTCAGCGCAGTAGAGCACCTCGGATATGCCTGGAAAGCCGGCGTGAAAGACGAAGCGGCCCTCTCCAGGAAAATTGCCGCCGGGGAAATTAAAGGAAGGGATATCAACAAATACATCATCGAAAACTTTGACAGCGCCGCCGCAATGAAAACTTACCGGATGATGGCAGCAAGAGGCACGGCTATAACGCCTACGCTTACACTGCCCCACCTCATGGCCTGGCTGGATGTGGACGACCACTCGCGCGACGAGTATCTCCAATACATCGGCAAGGGCATCAAAGGCACCTATGCCTGGCGGGTAAACCGCGCTAAACAGGACGATTCCGCAGCCATCGCCTTCCGCAAGGAAGTATTCCTTAAAACAGCAGCCTCCCTGAAACTGCTGCAACAGGCCGGTGTGAAGATCATGGCCGGTACGGATGCCGGTTACCTGAATTCCTACACCTATCCCGGCATCGGCATACACCAGGAGCTGGCATTGATGGTGAAATACGGCGGTATTACGCCATTGCAGGCTTTGCAGGCTTCTGTGATCAACTCCCCCGCCTACCTGCACAAAAGCAATTACGGCGAGCTGGCGCCAGGAAAAAAAGCGGATGTATTGTTGCTGAATGCCAACCCGCTTACGGATATCAATAACACGCAAAAGATATTTGCAGTGGTGGCTAAAGGCAAGCTGCTGGACAGGCAGGCGCTGGATAACCTGCTTATTGAAGTGCGGAACCAAAGTAAATAAAGCCAGTGAAGTGCGCAGCAAAGGCAAATAAAGCCACTGAAGTGCGGAACCAAAGTAAATAAAGCCACTGGTGTCCGCAGCCAGGGCAAATAAAACCACTGAAGTCCGCTACCAAACTAACTAAACCCTTTTCTCCCGCCTAACCCGCGGGAGAAAAGATTTATCTGATCAGGTTAAAAAACCTTCGCCACCGGATCCGGTCCTTATCATAACTGAGCCAAATCATCGTGGCCTTTCCCATCACATGGTCTTCCGGCAAAAATCCCCAGAACCTGGAATCCTCTGAAAAGTGCCGGTTATCTCCCATCATCCAGTAGTAATTCATTTTAAAAGTATAGGAAGCAGCCGGCTTTCCATTGATCAAAATCACGCTGGTGGAGGTATCCAGCCGGTTATGTTCGTAGGTGGCAATCGCCCGTGCATACAGGATGATGTTGCTGCTGTCGAGCGCAATAGTGAGCCCTTTTTTCGGGATGATAATCGGCCCGAAAAAATCTTCATTGTACTGATGCTCAAAATCCTTCGGGAAAATCCTGGAATCGCGGTCTACGCTGTGTATAACCGGCGTAATATTATACCCCAGCTGCCTTAGCTCCCGGGCTACTTCGGCGGTGAAATAGTAGCGGAACTTGGTACTGTCCCCCCGCAGCTGGAACGACTTCTCATCAATCCCGAACCTTTGCTTTACAGAATCCGGCAAGCCTTTGCACTCGTTGTCAAACAGGTAATACGGCCTTTGGGAATATTTGGGTTCCTCCAGGGGGCGGCTATTGATATATATGATGCCGGCGTTGATATCCAGCGTATCCCCCGGTAATCCTACACAGCGTTTGATCCATACGGCCCGCTTGTCGATTGGCCGCACGTCCGGAGGCGGAAACCGCTCGGGGTGCAGTTCCCGGTAATAGTCCACATCTTCGCCCTGTTTATTGGTAAGTACGGTATCCCCTACGGGGAGATTGAAAACCACCACATCCCCCCGTTCCACCTTTCCGAAGCCGGGTAACCTTTTGTAAGGCCATATGATGAAAGTGCTGTAGGGCCTGACGTTGGGGAAGAGCGGCATACGGGCCTGCGTGAATGGCAGGGCCAGCGGCGTATTAGGGAGGCGTGGCCCGTAACTGAGCTTACTTACAAATATATAGTCGTTGATGAGCAGGGTTTTCTCCATGGAGGGCGAAGGGATCATGAACGCTTCAAACAAAAAGGTCCTGATGAGGGTGGCGGTTACGACTGCAAAAATGATGGCCTCTATCCACTCTCTGAGCATTGATTTCTTTTTCTTTTCACTTGTTTCCTTCTGGGGTTTGCGGGCAAGAAACTTCATCCTGGATGCTGTTTTATGGTGCCAATGAATGTACTAACGGGTACTGCATTGACTTCGCAGGAGGCGTTTTCAATGGCGCCCGGGGAGAGATAAAAAATTCGCCTGTACAATTAAATCGTTTTATTAACTTGGTCCCGTTAACAGATCCACGTTATAATATTGTTCTTTGTATGAATCAGTCTAGACGTTTATTCCTCCAGCAGGCCAGCCTGGCCGCTGCAGGATTGTTATTGCCCGGCGGCATGCAGGCCTTTGCCTCTGGCAACGGCCTGCCAAAGAAAGTGGGAATCCAGCTGTACACCATGCGCGACCAGTTGGACAAGAACCCCACGGATACGCTGACCCGCATCGCTAAGATCGGCTACCAGGAAGTAGAAACCTATTACGGCTATACGCCGGGCAGCGCCGGAAAATTCTGGGGCCTGCCGGTAAAGGAATTGAAATCGCTGCTTGCCTCGCTGAATATGACCAGCCCAAGCGGCCACTACGGACTTAATAATTATCTCACCGAAGGAAACGGAAAGGACGATGAGCTGAAAGCCCAGGTGGAATATGCCGTGGAACTGGGGCAGCAATACTTCGTGATCCCCGCATTGCCCATGGCGCAATGGGACGCTACGCCTACCGCCTCCCACTATAAATTCATCTCCGAACAACTGAATAAAGCAGCGGAATACTGCAAAAAAGCCGGGTTGAAAGTGGCTTTCCACAATCACTTCTGGGAGTTCAAGCCGCTGGCGGACCAGGCCGGCACCGGGTATGAGATCATGCTGAAAAATACTGATCCCGGAAAGGTATTCTTTGAACTGGACCTGTTCTGGGCCATCAAATCCGGCTTTGATCCCGTGAAGCTTTTTGCTAAAGCGCCGGGCAGGTTCTTTGCGCTGCACATCAAGGATATTGACAAGGCAAAACCTGAAGTACTGGTATCTCCTGCCAATAAGGATAAAAAGGCGATGGAGCTGCTGTCCATGGCTTCCTTTGCGGATGTGGGTACCGGCGCGGTGGATTTCAAACGCATCCTGGCAAAAGCGCCGGCAGCGGGTGTGAAGCATTTGTATGTGGAGCAGGACGTAATTAAGACGGATCATTTCCAGAGCATTGCCAATAGCTATGCATATGTGAAGCAGCAGTTGCTGAAGTAAGTTTACTGCCCGCAAAGAGGCAAAGGAGGCTAAGGCTCTTTGCGGGCTACAAAATCCCGCCGGAAAAACGCTAGCTTTGCAGCAAACTTACGTTGTTATATATGGCGATGCACGAAATAGAAACATTAGTGGAAACCTCCATCCGCTGCCTGGATAACAGTCAGGACGCACAGGCCGATTACAGAAGCCTTATCTTTAACCTGTACCAGCTGCAAGACAGCTTTGACACCGGTTTCACGCACTTCCGGGTGATGGATATACTGATCAAACATCGCTACGTGTACACCTTCCCGATCACTGCACATCCCGCTTACCTGGAGCATACCGCCTACTTCGACGGACTAGCCGCCAGCCAGAAATTCAGCTTTATATACGCCAACCCGGCTAAAGAGTGGGACGCTACGGCTAACCCGGTAGCCGGTTACGCCAATTACGATCACGCTACCGGTAAATACATCCTCTATTGCGATGCCGGCTCCCTCCTATGGTCCGCCATGGTAGCGGCAGGCACTATTACCGGTAAAGATGCGCTGGCGCCGGAGCCGATGGGCTTCTTCCACCTGGCGCTCACCATTACGGAATATGCCGCGGCGCAGCGCGATAAGGAATTGCTGGGCCTCTGGTACCTGCTCCTGCCTTATATGGTGATGCAGGCCGAACAGGATGGCATCCCCATCCAGACAAAAGACCTGGAAACGATTTTCAATATCATCATCAGCCAGGACGCCATCCCACATGAAGGACTGCCTTACGTGGAAGACATCCCGAAAGGCGGTGAATTGGGCGCGTTCTGCGAATGGTGGTATGCCCCGGCAAAAGAATGGATGCCTTCGGAACCGGAGGAAGAAGAGATCGACCTGGAATCCATTCCGTTCACACAGGAAGTGGAAAAAAGCGCACACTGGTATTCCCAGCAGGTGGTCACCCTCATGGAACATGCCACCAATGCCATCCAGCAAATGGAAGATAATGGCGGCGGCGATGCGGCTGCACACCAGGCTGTACAACAACAACTGGCCACTGCGCTCAACTATGCCAATAAAGGATTGGAACTCGCGCCGGGCGAGCCAAACCTGCTGATGAACAAAGGCTCCATCCTCATGCTCCTGCAGGATTATCCTGCGGCGATGGCCTGTTACGATGAAGCATTGGCCTCCGCGCCCACCAATCCTTATGTACACCTGAACCGCGCTATTTTATATTATCATATGGATCAGTTCCGGGAAGCGAAGGCCTCTTTCGAACGGCTCCTCCAACTGGAACCCTCTAACGAGTTTGCCCAGCAATGGCTGCAGCACCTCCGCGAAGAAGGCTACTAATCTCACTTTCCTCCATACGGCCGGTTATTTCCGCTCTTCATAAAAAAGCGGAAATAACCGTTTTTTTATATAATTTTCAATTAGCTGCTATCACAGTGGCAATGATGAAGGAAGCGTTCTGACTACAAACAACTGCGTATGATTAAAGAGCTGGAAGATATCGTCCGCGCATATGAAGCCGCCAACCGCCAGGGCCTGCGTACCGCGCTGGCCACGGTCGTGCATGTGGAAGGCTCCGCCTACCGCCAGCCCGGCGCCAGGATGCTGGTTACGGAAAACGGCGCGCTGACCGGCGCTATCAGCGGGGGCTGCCTGGAAGGGGACGCGCTGCGCAAAGCGCAACTGGTGATCATGCAACAACAGCCCATGCTGGTAACCTACGATACGACGGACGAAGACGATGCGCAACTCGGCGTAGGCCTCGGCTGCAACGGCATCATCCACATCCTCCTGGAGCCCATCCAAAGCGAAGACGCCAACAATCCCATTCACCTGATTCAACTCATCACCGCTAACCGGCAGGAAAGTATCCTGATTACGCTGTTTAATTTACAAAAGCGAAAAGAACAACAACCGGGAACGGTGCTGCTCCGCAGAGATAACTACGTAGACGGGTACACGGATAATACGCCTCTTTGCTCCGCCCTCCTGCAGGACGCGCAAATGGCCATGGACGCGCAATCCACCCTCATCCGCACTTATATCTCCCCCGAAAAATCCATTACCGCGCTCCTCTCCTACATTGCTCCTGCAGTACAACTGCTCATTGCCGGCGCTGGTAACGACGCGCAGCCATTGCTGCAGGTAGCGCAGATCATGGGCTGGCAGACGCATCTGCTGGACGGCCGCCCCAACTACGCTACCGCTACCCGCTTCCCCGGCACGGTCATTCATGTGGCCAAAGCCACGGAAGTACTGCAGCAGGTTAACGTGGACGCCTATACGGCCGCCGTACTCATGACGCATAACTACAACTACGACCTTGCCCTGCTTCAGCAGCTCGTACACTTGCCCCTGCCCTACATCGGCGTGCTGGGGCCCGCCAAAAAACTACACCGCATGTTGCAGGAAGCCGGTAACATCTCCGCTATACAACAGGCGCGCATATACGGCCCTTCCGGGCTGGACATCGGCGCGGCTACCCCGGAGGAAATCGCCCTCAGCATTGCCGCCGAAGTAAAGCTCGTCATGAGCCGCGGCAACCACAAAGGGCACTCCCTGCGGGATAAAGACGGCGCTATACACAGCAGGAGAGCCCAGGTAATCACCAGTCAACACCTTTGATATGACAGGTATTATCATTCTTGCCGCAGGCGCGTCACAACGGCTTGGCCAGCCGAAACAGCTGCTGCCTTTCCGCGGCAGTACCCTCCTGGGCAATATCGCCGCTACCGCTATAGCTAGTAACATAGGCCCGGTGCTGGTTACCCTGGGCGCCTTTGCAGAACAAATCAAACCCACCCTCGCCGGCATGCATTGCAAAATAGCAGTGAACGAACAGTGGGAAGCCGGTATGGGCAACACCATCGCATTTTCCGTCACGGAATTTCTTCGTATATACCATAACGTTAGTAAGCTGTTTTTACTCGTCTGCGATCAGCCATTCATTGATGCACGCCTCCTGCACCGCATGCAGGCCATGCGCTCCCCCATCGTCGCCTGCCGTTACGAATACAACACCGGTACCCCGGCCCTCTTCAGCGAAGCCTACTTCCCCGAACTGCAGGCGCTGCAAGGCAGCAGCGGCGCTAAAAAACTCCTCGCCACCCATAAGGAACAGGTAACAACCATCGATTTCCCGGAAGGGATCATTGATATTGATACCCAAAAGGATTATAATAACCTCCTGGCAGAATAAGAGAAAAAATTTTTTTGCGGAATCAAACTTTGCGTTATATTTGTCTACAAGTTTGGTAGACTAATAAAATTCATTACCATGATTACCTACACTACAACTCCATCCATGGCTGCTTTTCGCATCATTGCGAAACAGGTGATACTGTCCTCCGCCAAAGGATATTGTTGTTGTTGTTAATCCCTCCCCAAACACTTCCCGCGGTCATCCCACCAATCTCCGCTTCAGTCTTACAGCGCTTATTATTCACCGCCAACAAAAACATTTCGTCATGAAAACGAATAACCAACCCGTATTCCGTCTTGACCAGACGGTTACCTCCGAGCATCTTGACTGGTTCCAGCAGCATGGTGTCATACAGTTCCGCAATTTCATCGATGCTGATACCGTTCAATTATTAATCCGTGAAGTGCAGCAGGTACAAAACTGGCTGCTCCGCAACCAGATCCAGAAAGTGAACGGCATACCCCTGAAATTCGGTACGGATGCGGATGGCACGCCCCTGATCCAACGCATCGCCTTCGCCTCCCACTACAGCAACCTCCTGCGCGAATTCCTGCAGGACCCGCGCCTGCATTCGCTCACCAAACTGCTGGGCCCCTACGATGGCCGCATCGGTGAAAATGAAAAAGACGGGCTCGTGGTAAACCATTATGTAAACACCGCCAACAGCCAGTTTAAACAACTGGGCTGGCATACGGATAGTCCGCGCGACCTCTTCCTCGGCACCCGCATCATGCCTATGCTCAACGTAGGCCTCCACCTGGACGACTGCCCCGCTGAAAACGGCGGCCTGCGCGTACTTGCCGGCACCCACCGGCAAGGCTTATGGCGGCTGTTATTCAGAAAGAAATACTTCATAGACAACAACCCGGATAAAAACGAGACCGGATTTGATATTCATGCGGGCGACCTCACCGTACACGATGGCCGGTTATGGCACCGGGTACAGCAATCCCCGCATGTAGGCGAAGCGAGCCGCCGCCGCGTCATGTACATCCCCATCATCACCGGGGAATACCAGCCCAAACACGCCGGCAGTCCTACCCCGTTCTACCACAAACTGGCGCACCTGAAGCAACACCTCTACGGCGCCAAACCGGCCTGGGAAGCGGCTAAAGCAAAAACGCCCGCTGTACTGGAACCTAAATCCTAAATCATTCGATATGTCATATGCATTAGTAACAGGAGCCGCCAAAGGGATAGGAAAAGCCATTGCGGCGGCCCTAGCTGAAAAGAATTACCACCTCCTGCTGGTCGACCTGGACGGCGATGCCCTCGAAGCAACCGCCACTGAAATTGCGCAGCTATATCACGTGAACGTACACACGCTGAACCAGGACTTGTCCGCGCCGGACGCCATTGATGAAGTATTCGGCTGGTCCTCGCATTTTCACAACCGCCTCTCCGTAGTGGTAAACAATGCCGGGTATGGCCTCAATGGCGAATTTGAGAAGATCCCCCTCGCCTCGCAGTTCAACATCATAGACGTGAATATCCGCGCGCAGGTAGGGCTTTCCCATGCCTTCCTCCCCGTGCTGCGGCAGTTTAAAAAAGGTTACCTGCTGAATGTGGTGAGTACCACGGCGTATCAAACAGTCCCTTACCTGAACATCTACGCCGCTACAAAAGCCTTCGCCTTATCGTTTACGCGGGGCTTGCGCTATGAGCTGCGGAACAGCAACGTATCCGTCAGCGCGCTGAGCCCGGGCAGCACGGATACGGATTTCGTCAACCGCGCAGGCATGAACGCCCGCACCCGCAGGATTGCGGACCGGTTTAACATGACGCCGGAAGCGGTAGCTAAAATAGCCGTCAACGGGCTCTTTAAGGGCAAAGCGGAGATCATTCCCGGCTTTACGAACAAACTCAACGCCTGGTTACCTAAATTCTTCCCCAAAGCGCTGGTGGAAAAAATCGCGGGCGATATTTACGAAACGCGGGCAGCCGATCTTTCGAAGGAAAATCTCCTTACGAATAAAGCTCCTGTTCTTCGGTAAAATAAGTACGGCCACCTTTATCCACATGCTGAATGGGATAACCGCCGGGGCTTTTCTCTTTTTTGGGAACATGCACCTGCAGGAAGTCGCGCACCTCGCCATTGGTAATGCCGGGGTGGTTTTTATTGATTTTCTTAATGGCGTCCTTCAGCACCTTGCGGGTAGCCGTTACGAGGTCTTTTATCTTCTTCGGCGGAATGGCCTTGCTGATGGAGAAAGGTGAAATTTTTGCGGCGTAGAGGATTTCATCCGCATAGGCATTGCCAATGCCCAGCACATTTTTTTGATCCGTCAGGTATTTTTTAATAGTAGTTTTCTTCTTAGCCAGTTGCTCCTGCAGGTACTTCTCGTTAAACTCCCTGGAAAGGGCATCCGGCGCCTCTTTTTCCGGCGGATCCAGGGTGAGGTGGGCTGCCTTCTGGAAATCCGTCAAAGCGAGGGAAATACCGCCTGAAAACCGCAAAGTAGCAATGGTGAATTTTTGTTCTTCCCCTTTTTTGAGGAGATACAATTTCCCGTGCAACATCATGTGCATCGCCAGCACATGCTCCTTCCCGAAATAAAAATAGAGCTCCTTGCCCTGCCTGGCAATCCTGGTCAGCTTCTTCCCGGTCAACGCTTTTTTCAAAGCCGCCACCGTTACTTTCAGGTGCTTCGTCACAGGCACTTCAATATCCTGCAGCTTTTTATTTTCCAGCGCGGCAGATAAATTCTGTTGAAATACTTCGAGGTCCGGTAATTCAGGCATGACGTGTATGTTTTAGGCTAACGAATGTTGCAATAAAAATACCACTTTCTCTCTACTTTAATGCGCCTGCAAATCGCCATTGCGACCGGAAAGACGGACTCAGCGCCTGTTTCGTAATGATGGCCCTGTACAACTCTATCGGGATGGCCCCCTCATGCAGGAAGGCGTCATGAAATTCCAGCTCCGTCATTTTGCCCGTAGCCACCACTTCCCGGTACAATGCCCGCAACTGTAAACCGCCCATCATGTAAGCAATCTGGTACAGCGGGCCATAGCCACCCGTAAAGGAGCGGCGCACTTCCGACTCCGCGCTGAACGGCTCATGACCTACCCTTTCCACCAGGAAGTCAATACACTGCTGAGGCGTCCATTTCCCCAGGTGATAATTGAGGGAGAAGATGATACGCGCGCATCGGTGCATACGCCAGAATAAAGCGCCTATCTTTTCTTCCGGGGTGGCATGAAAACCTTTATCCCACAGCAGCATTTCCCAGTACAACGCCCAGCCTTCCACGGAAAACGGCGTGCTGAAAACGCTGCGGTAAGGCTTGTAACGCTGATTCATATAGCCCTGCAGGTTATGCCCGGGGATCAGCTCATGAAATACCGTGGCATGCGCAAAGCCATAGTTGTTGCTGCGCAGGCTCATCTCCTTGGAACGCTCGTCCATATCCATCGTAGGATAAGCAATGAGGATGGAAGGGCCTCCCAGGAAGAAGGGCGCAAAACGCTGTTGCTCCTTGCTGAGCATAAACATCCGCCAGGTTTCCTTCGCCAGCTCCGGGATGGTAACCAGGTGGCGGTCTTCCACGAATTTTACCGCTTCATCCGCCAGGCGGTGGATCAGCTCCGGCTGCCGGCCCGGCGCCACGTAGTTCTCCTTGATCTTTGCCAGCGCCTTTTTCCAGTCGGCCCCAAAGCCCAGCGCTGCCGAGGCTTTCAGCATTTCCTGGTCGCACCACTCAAACTCCCTGTTCGCGATGGCAACCAGTTCTTCAGGGGAATACGGGATCATCTCAAACTGCAGCAGGTCCGTCAGCGCGGCCTTGCCAATGGGCGTGCCTTTGATGCCGCTGCCATCCAGGGATTTATCAGCCTTATCCGCCAGGTCGTTATTCAGGTGGGTGGCATATTTTATCAAAGCGCTGTCCACTTTCTGATAAGGCTCTTTTACCCACCAGGTGAACTGCGGATCATAGTTGTAATAAAAGTCGTACACCTGCTGCAGGCCTTTCTGCAGGCTGCTTACCAACGCCGCCGCCTTACGCAGCTCCGTTGCGCTGAGCTGTTGATTTTTAGCCGCAGCAGCGCGGGCAGTGGCAATCGCTTCCTGTATCTTATGCAGCGTCATCGCTATCTGCCGGCTGTCCGGCGTATCCCCCCGCCTGCGCCGGATCTGCATTTGCATGATATCATCCGCAAAAGGCGCCAGGGGCAAAATCTTCGTATATACCTGCGCGTTATCGTCTATTTCCTTTAACTCCCTGCGCATGTTACGCTGCAACAGCAGGTAATCCACCTGCTCCGCCGTACTAAGCGAGGCGAAATTCAGTTGTTGCAGCTCCTGCAACACACCGCCGTAATACCTGCGCATGCGGGTATAATACTCCGGGCTGTCCGGAAAAATATATACTTTGTTCAACGCGCTCACATCCGCTTCCACCCGTTGTATCAGCTCCGCCACCGGCTCCCCGGGCGCGGCAAAAAGGCAGGTAGTACAAACCAAACTGAGGATAGTGCAAAACATTCTTTTCATAAGTAGGAAACTTGTTAAAATAGCTAAAACAGCACTTAATTTTTGTTCCGGAAGCGCCTGCCCAACGGGCAGTACCTTTGGTTGATCTTTGAATTACGAAACGTTCCGTCAAAGATAAAACCCTTGCCTGTAAAGGATTTACAAAAATTGTCCGCCAATAAACAATCCTTGTCTTTAAAGAATAAATATATACATTTTATTGTCCTATGTAAAGCTCCTGTTAAAACCAAACTGCAAGCGGACTCAAACGCCCTTTTCACTGCGTTTTAACGGCAGAAATTCGGTAAATTCGTAATTCGTGTTTTTTTAAATCCTTAAAACTTAATATGTAAAACAACTAAAACATTACGGCGTGAAATTGAAAAAGAAGCAAGTGATAAAACCGTTAGTGTTTGCATTTACTGTATGTGTTTTTGCATTCCTTATAACCACCTTTAGCAGTATAGATAAAACGCGTGCCAGCGCTTACAAAGCCAAAACCGGTACTACTCCTGTAGCGGACTCCATCCGGCAACCGGACTTATATAAAGAAATGGGCCTGGACTCGCTCGGACTCAGTGAGGAAGCGTTTGAAAATGCGATGGCAGGTTATGAGAAGCTGAACAGTGAAGGCAAACTGAAAAATGACAAAGTGATTTCCATTATCGACTTCTCACTGCCATCCAGTAAGAAGCGTTTATTCGTGATCGATCTGCAGAATAAAGTGGTGCTGTTCAACACCCTCGTGTCGCACGGCAGAGGCTCCGGCACCCTTAATGCCAACGCATTTTCCAATCAGCCCAACAGCTTCAAAAGCAGCCTGGGCTTCTATGTAACCGGCGATACCTACATCGGTCAGCATGGTTACTCCCTCCGCCTGCTGGGCGAAGAAAGAGGTATTAACGACAATGCGCTCGCCCGCGGCATCGTTATGCATAGCGCCGCCTATGTCAACGAAGCACTGGTGAAAACGCAGGGCTACATCGGCCGCAGCCTGGGCTGCCCGGCCATTCCGGAAGCCGTTCACAAAAAAGTGATCGAACGGATTCGCAATGGCAGCTGCCTGTTCCTCTACAGTCCTGATAAAACATATTCCATGCGCACCAGGCTCCTGGATAAAGATACTTTGGCATCCTGATAAAAAATCCCGGCCGTTGCAGCCGGGATTTCTTTTTTTATTACTTCGTAACGATAAACTTCACTGAACTATAATTCCCCTTCTCCGGCCTGATATAATAAGTACCCGCCGGCAAATCTCCCACTGCCACACTGTTGTTACTTCCCTTCACCACTCTCGCTCTACGTATCGTATGCCCGTTTCCGTTAGTGATCAACACATTCCCATCCATAGCGGATTTTACATGTACCGTGCTGCTGGCCGGGTTAGGAAATACTTCCAGCGGCGCCGCCGGCCGGGTATCAGTAGTATATACCGGCGCAGTCATCAGCGTGTTATTGCTTAGCGATTGCAGGCTGCCGCTGCCCTCTATCAGGGATAACGAAGGCCTGTCGCCCGCCAGCGCCGATTCGTTGGAGTAGAAAGTAATATCCGAGGTGCTGGCATCCGCATTCGTCAGGTTGCCATAAATATGGAATACCAGTACGGAATCCCCGGCATGTATGCGGCTTAGCAGACTATCTTTCGTAAGGTTCCAGGTCATCCAGTTGCCGCCGTAATAGAAGCCTGCATTCAGGGAATCCAGGTGCGCGGAATCCGCTACCCATTTATTCCAGGTCAGGCTGTTGGCAT
This sequence comes from Chitinophaga sp. CB10, assembly GCA_001870995.2. Taxonomy (GTDB): domain Bacteria; phylum Bacteroidota; class Bacteroidia; order Chitinophagales; family Chitinophagaceae; genus Chitinophaga. Next base: position 4,921 of record MLAV02000014.1, on the reverse strand, counting down.
CCGTATTGTCCCAGTTGGCTTTGGCCGCCCACTTCACCACGAGGTTAGTCTTCCCGCCGTTGCTGTTGACACTCCTGACTTTCAAATGCAATCTCACCGTATCCACATTCGCTAAATTACCCGTATAATCGCTCAGGCGGAACTTCAGGAAGGTTTCCCGCTTGTAACCCGCGTTAGGGTCCGGTTTTACGGCCAGGGAAGAATCGTTTCCGAAGTTGGTGGAAGCGCTGCCACCGTTACGGATATACGTATCCGCCACCGGGGTAATACCGGCCGGCCTGTCCATCGGGCCAAAGTTGATATCTATCACAGGAATATTGTTTTCAAAACGGTACGGATACACGAGGTCCTTCGAAGAGCCGTTCGTAAACACGAATTTGATACGCAGCGTGTACGTGCTGTATTTCTTCCAGAATTCAGCTACCGGCATGGATACGTTAAAACTATCCGCGCCTACCTTATTGGCAACCCAGGCCAGCTGGTCGTAGTTAGCGCCATCATCGTCCTGGTCGTTATAAATCACAATGCTGCTCACGGATTTGGTAGCGGTAAATTTCCCTGACAAATTGATATTACCTCCGCTGTAGTTGGAGTGGAAGTTCACAAACGAAGCAGTGCCAGCGCCGTATAAATCGCTGATGACATCTTCCGTACGGAACACTTCGCAGGTATGCAGCACGGCGCATTCCCCTGCTGTCAGGAAGGTAGCGGCGCGGCCGTAAGTGGTGTTACCGCTGCCCATGAGCGCCGTCCCCCTGGCCGGATCCGCCTTTTCGGATACCTTTTCCTTATCGTGCGGGAGGTTCAGGCCATGGCCCAGCTCATGCACCAATCCGCCGATATAGGCGGAGGTACCGCCGGTAGCGAAATAGTTGGTGTCGATATTCGGATTATCCAAAGCGAAGCACCAGCCGTTGCCCAACCCGTAAAACGGATTATAGCCGGATTCAGGCAGTATCACCAGGGTGTGCGTACTGTTCTTCTCCCCTGGATTTGCGGCGAAATAAGCGTTCACTTCCGGGATGATTTTGGAACCGCCGCCATCGTAAGGATATTGCGTCTTATCATACAACCCGCGCAGGATGCTGATCTTCACCAGTCCGTCGGAATCCTTGCGGAGCCCGAAAGTTTCGTTCGTATAGCCGTAATAGTTCATCCATTTACGATAGAAGTCCTGCGCCTGCAACATAATTCCGTTTAGCCGTTGCCGGTAGTTAGCCACCGTATCCACATCCGTAGGCAGGAAGTAAATGATGTTCAGGTTGTGCTTGCGGGTTTCCACCTGCCGAGCCGGGGGCGGCGTGCTGGTGGAGTCCTTGTGGTAATAGATGGTCAGTTGGGGCCGTTGCATAGGGTTGGTCCATTCCCTCGAGTACATAGAGGTGTTGGCAGCGGAGTTCAGACGGGTATATACGGCAAAAGAGACCAAAGAATCTCCCGCCAGGGCCAACTGCACCCTGCCCTGTAAGCCTTTCCACACGGCCCGGTAAGGGGTGGAATCCGTGATGGCCGTGGTAGGCTTGGGCACAACGCTGAGCGTATCCGGCCCTATTCCCGGTTTGTTATTCCAGGTCAGGGTTGTTTCCGTCCAGCTGTTGTTGGCCACCGGCAGCACGTGCCACAGGTGCCCGGCGCCGGATTGGGAGTAATACACCGATCCCTGCAGGAAGGCGGAGTCGATCACCGTGCCCGCCGGCAGGCCAAGCCCGGCCAGGCTGAACTTCAGGTAAGTGATCAGGTTGTAGGGGGAGCTGGTGCTGGATTGGGAATACCGGAAGCGCAACTGTGTGGAACTGCCGTAGTTCGCATTCCGCGCGTCATCGGCGGTATTGCTGTTCACATACGTGTCTTCCAGGGCGGTAATGACCTTTGTGCCGGATTGCGCCGGGCATAGCCGGGCAGAAAAGATAACGGGCAGGCATAGTGCGACCGCACGCAAAAGTGTAAACAATTTGCTCATTGTTCAGTTTTTTGGTTAATAATCAAAAACTTTTGCGATGATCGTTACAATGAATAAAAGGGGTGGGTGAGATAATAAATATATAATAATTTTTTTAAACGCAAGGGATATTTTTTGGGGGCGTTTCAGTGTACTTTTTGTAATCCGGCAGGGGGCGCCGTACTTTTTTTAGGTGGGGGGAGAAGATAGCCCCGCGGGTCTTCCTCTCCCCGTCCATATTAAATTATCCGGCCCATCAGCGGATCTGTGATACCATCGTTTCCTGTTTCAACACGGCCGGCAAAACGCTGTTCAAACTTGCCGCTACCGGCAACGGTTACACGTATATCATACCATCGGTGGCTTTGGGCGAGGTCGATCACCAGTACGGACTTGCATTTGGGCGCTACGGTAATTTTCGTTTCCCCTTTCCCGTAAGACATGTCCTTTGCAACGATGGTCAGCGCCGTATTACCGCTGTTGCTGATCTGAATCGCGAGGTTGCCCGTCAGCTTTTTGCGGATGGTTTTACTGCGCTGGTAATCGCATTCGATCGTTACCGCAGGGTCGCCCGCATCGCCTTTAAACTCCCGGTAGTAGCCGTTTGCGCCATACACGCGCAGGTGATAATCACTGTTTTCAAATTCATGCAGCGGCCATTCGTCCCGGATGGCGTCCCCCGCTTTCACAGCGTAGGACCATGCCCGTAGCGGCCCCATCTGGTTGGTATCCGGCTGGATGTAATTGCCCGGCGCATACACGTTGAAAGGCGCGCCGGCAGCCCTTGCGCCAAACACTTCATTGGCCGCGCTGAAGCTGATTTCGAACGAACGCTTGTCCGCACTCAGTTTCCCATGCGTGTACAGCTGGTACGGCAGCGCGGAAGAAGGCTTGGTACCTTTCTCCTGCTGCGGCATCCAGGGCGACTTCTCCGGATGCTCATTCACTTCCGCAATTTCTGCCGGGGTGAGCGCTTTGAAGTTATCCGGCAGCTTTTTGAATTTGGCGTTATAGATGCTTTCCATCACCTCATTCCGCTCTTCAAATGGCAGCTCCACCTTTTCGCCGTTATACGGCCTGAAAACGCTGGATAAGTCGCCGCAGACCGCACGGCGGTAAGCGGAAATATTGGTTTCCCGTATAGGCTTGCCCGTTTTATGCTGCAGGAAGTTTTCCAGGAACTGTAAAATGGAAGTATGGTCGCAGACCTCGGAGTTCACGAACCCGCCGCGGCTCCACGGGGAGGCAATTACCAGCGGCACGCGGTAGCCGAGTCCGATCGGACTTTCGCGCAGGGAGTTCTTGCCTACATGCGATTTTTTCTTTTCCTCTTCCAGCGTTACGTATTCAATAGCCGTATCAATTCCTTCGGATACCTTACCGGTGCCGGGTTTGAACGGCGCGGTAAACGGCGGCACGTGATCGAAGTAGCCGTCGTTTTCATCGTAGCAAAGGATGAAAATAGTTTTCTTCCAGACCTCTTCTTTTTTGGTGAGGATGTCCAGCACTTCGGATACGTACCAGGCGCCGTACCAGGGCGCGCCCGGATGGTCGGAGAACTCGCCCGGCGCTACCAGGTAAGATACCGTAGGCAGCTGGCCGTTGTTCACATCCTGGCGGAACTGGTGGAGGATGTCCCCTTTCGGCACGGTTACCTTTCTTACTTCGTTTCCATCTTTATATTCCAGCGTTTCCAGGTCATGATAATGCGGATCATTGCTGTTGGTGGTGAAGGCGCGCCGGTGCAGCTCCTGCTCCCGGGCGCTCAGTTTGGCGAAGTTCTCCGGCGTGTATTTCACCGCGTCCTGCTTCACCTGTTCCAGCTCCTGCTCCGCCCTGGCGATGGCTTTGGAAAGCCTGGTATGTTCCGGCGTGCCTGCGGTAAGGCCCGCCAGCTGCTGCTTTTTCTCAGCGATAAATGCCGGCAGCTGTTGCTGGCTGCGCTCCAGGTATTTCATATAGCCGGTAGAGTAGCGCACGTTATAAGCGGCAAACCACTCGATGGGGTTATCCGTGAAGTTGGCCAGCATGCCGTCTTTTTCGCCTTCCAGGCGGGCGGCGCTGATCTCATTCTGGTAGATGCGCCAGTTGACGCCCGCGTCCTGCATACGCTCCGGGAAGGAGGTCCAGTGCGCTTCTGCGCCATAGTCCACATCCTCGTTCCATACGTTGGCCTGGGAGTCCGCATGTTGCCCGCTGCGCAGGGTGCCGGTCCATAAGTACAGGCGGTTGGGCGTGGTGCCCGTCAGGCTCGAGCAAAAGTTCTGGTCGCATACGGTAAACGCATCGGCGAGGGCATAGTAGAAAGGGATGTCCGTCCGGTCGTAATACCCCATGGTAAGCGGCATGGGCGCCCAATCCTTGTTGCCGCTGGCTTTTACCAGCAGCCATTTATCGTAGCGGCCGTTGTTGCGGGCATCCACCTGGTTGGACCAGGAGTGCGGCAGGCTGCTCATCCAGGTGGCCTTGGTATCTTTTATATTCAAACGGAAAGGGGCAAACGTTTCGCCCGCCTTGTTACTTTGCAGCCACACTTTGTTCTTGTTGGGAAGGGTAATCGCACGGGGATCGTTGAAGCCGCGTACGCCTCTCAGGGAGCCATAACAGTGGTCAAAGGAGCGGTTTTCCTGCATGAGGATCACCACATGTTCCGCATCGAGGTAGGTAGTGCCCGGCTGGGGATTGATGGCCAGGGCGCGTTGAATAGAACCCGGCATGGCGCTCCATACGCCGGCTGCGCCGGAAAGCAGGGCCGCTTTCCTGATAAAATCTCTTCTTGTATCCATTTTCTGATTTTTCATGTTCACTGCAGCAGCCTCAGACAAGGCATCCCGCAATGGGCCTGAAAATAGGAAATTATTGGTGAGCCTGCAATTAAGATGTAACGTGTTGTGCTATTAAAAAGATAAAGCATGTTTGATCTTTGAAATTTTGAGTCCATTTTTGAAATTGATGAACTGGAGCAGAGAAGTCGCCGATAGT
>MLAV02000013.1 GCA_001870995.2 Chitinophaga sp. CB10 | reverse complement strand
TCATAAAACTGTATATCCGTTAAAGTTAAAAAATCGGAGACAATCCCCGATTTTTATCATTTACACAGTTTATGAGATAGTGTCTGGAATTATACTCAAACGAGCCGAGCCGACTAGATAAATACTAGAGAGTCGTGGCCTTAAACGACACTGACCTCCCGTATCCATTCTATTCATTAGGATGAATATAATCAGGTAGTTTTTCAATATGTTTGCTCTGATCTTTAGGACGGTGTCTTTTATATGTTTCGTGAACATGCTTTGTCGTCGCAAGCCCCATAAGCAATGCAACGGTAGCTGTATCTACATTTGCATCTTGCAACAATATAGAAAAGCTTAACCTCGCGCAGTGCCAGGTAATATGTTTTCCAACTCCAGCATCCTTAATCCATTGCTGTATAATCTTATTACAACCATCATGCGTAGGTAAAGTGAAGACTTTTTCTTTCGGGTCTAACTTTCCAAGTCTTTTAATTTTTTCATCAAGGATTGATAACGCAATCCGATGCAGCGTAATTTCAACTGGTTTCCCGGTTTTCTTCTGGATAATCCGGGTTACGAGAATTCCATCTTTAATTTGTCCCCACGTTAATTTCTTCACATCTACATGCCTTAGGCCGGTGTAGCAGCAAAATATGAATGCTAATCTAACTTCTGCATTCAAGCATGGGGTTTTCAGTAGCCGAATATACTCTTCTGCTTCTAGATTTTCTTTTAGGTGAATACTAGGATTGGATTTTGTGGCAATATCCTCAGCGGGATTTATTCGGAAGTACCCTTCCTTTGTCGCAGCTTTAATAACACGTTTAAATCTTGCAAAATAATTCGCAGGGGTATCACCATTATATTTCCCTAGCAAATACTTTCGGAATCGCTCGCAGAGGTTTTCTGTAATTAATATGGGGGCCAGAAAAGGTGCTTCGATGAATTTTTTAAATTGTGTAAAACTGTTTTGAAGGTGTCGGTTTCCAGTTTCTTTGTTGTTGTTTACATATTCCTCATAATAATTGAGAAAATTTGGTTTGAAATTATGTGTCGGGATATATCCAGTACCGATACTTTGGTGTTCAAGAATTAATTGGGCCTTTTTTGTCTCAAGGATTGCCAACGCCTCTTTGTTGTGATTTTTTTGTAACTGATCTCTGGGTTTACTGTAAGTGAATATTCCGGTAGCGCGACGTTCCCCTTTACCTTTTCCCCATTCTAATGTGTGATAAATTTTTTGCCCATTCCGCGTGGGTCTTGGTGTCACAGTGATGGTCATAAATGTTCATTTTTTGTGTGCCGAACTGTGTGCCATCTGTGAGCCGAAAAGAGCGGAAGTATGCGGAAAAAACCGGCAAAAAGTGAATTTGACAAAAGAAAAAGCCTCTGTAAGTCAATGACTTACAGAGGCTCTTCGTGCCCAGAACTGGATTCGAACCAGCACACCGTTGCCGGCGCTGCGACCTGAACACAGTGCGTCTACCAATTTCGCCATCTGGGCATCACTGATTTTGTGTTTCAGGACCGCAAAGATACGCAGAAGTTTCATTCTGCCAAATTTATTTTAAATTTTTTCTCCTGATAATGAAAACGTTAGCTTACTCAGCATACTCCCAGGCGCTCTGGTAGCTGTTTTGCTCCTCCGCATAGCGGATAAAATCAGCATAGAAAGGGAGTTGCGACAAGGTGGCGCTGTCCCCGATGATCACCAGTTTCTTGCGGGCGCGGGTCATCGCCACGTTCATCCGGCGGATGTCGGAAAGGAAGCCGATCTTATTTTCCGTGTTGCTGCGGGTCATGCTGATGTACACCATATCCCGCTCCTGGCCCTGGAAGCTGTCTATTGTATTAATGGAAATGCGATCCTTATAAGGCTGCAATGCCGGGTAATGGGCCAATTGCTCTTTCAGGACTTCAATCTGCTGCCTGTAAGGAGATATGATGGCTACCGTCGGGAAGTTTTCCGGCGTGTAATGAGGCGCTAAAGCGTTGGCCATGATTTCCAGGTGGCGGAACAGGAAGGCCGCTTCTTCGGGATTGGTGGTGCTGGTGCCGTCCGACTGCTCATCGAAACCGCAGCCGGCCGTATCGATGAAGGCCAGCGGCGTATCGTTGTCGTACAGCAGGTGGGCGGCCACGGAGGCGTGCGCCCGCAGCCGGTCGTTGTAGAACACGTTGGAGGAGTAGCCCATAATGGTGGCATGCATGCGGTACTGCTCTTCCAGCAGCACGACTGCTTCCGGGTACAACGCCACTACTTTTTCCAGCAGGGTGGTGGCCAGTCCGGCCGCTGCGGCCTCGTTGGATTTGATGGTGGGCGGGAGCTGACAATGGTCGCCGGCAAGAATGACTTTTTCCCCTTTCAGGATCGGTATCCAGCAGGCAGGTTCCAGCGCCTGGCCTGCCTCGTCTATGATGACGGTGCGGTATTTCAGGTTTTTGACCGTGTAGTGATTGCTGCCTACCGGCGTGGCCGTGATCACCTGCGCTTTGGCTACCACGTCCTCAATCACGTATTGCTCGATATTTTCAACTTCTTTGATGATCTTACGCGCTTCATCGAACAGGGCTTTGCGCTGCTCGCGTTCCGCCTTGCCGAAGTTGCGCTTGTATTTGTGGGCCATGTTGCGGAATTCGTTGGCCTGCTTGCGGAGGCGGCTCACCTCCTTCAGGCTGTTATGGCCCTGCATCTTGCGATCCAGGGTGAGGGATAACAGCCGGTCGGACACGCGCGCAGGGTTCCCCACGCGCAATACGTTCAGGCCCTGTTCGGCTAACTTCTCACTCAACAGGTCCACCGCCGCATTACTGGGCGCTACTACCAATATCTGCTGCTTTTCCTGCTGCAGTAGCGCTTTGATGGCCTGCACCAGCGTGGTGGTTTTACCGGTACCGGGCGGACCATGCACCACGGCCACATCGCAGGCCTGCAGGATCTTGTTTACCGCTTCGTTTTGAGAATGGTTGAGGCTGGGGATATGCACCGGCGCTACATCCGTGCGGAAGTTAGGCGCGGCCTGGCCGGTGAGTACACGTACGAGCCGGCCGGACTTATTATCCTCCGCCAGGGCGCCGGCCTGCCTGAGGGCCGCCTGCATTTCATCGTAGCTGTTATCATCGAAGAGGAGGTCGATGCCGAGCTTACCGTCGTCCGCCCAGTCGGGCAGTTCGTCCGTGCGGAGTGTGATTTTCAGGCGGTTTTCACCCACCCACGAAATCACCCCTTCCTCCTGGTGGCGGGTGCGGTCGTGGTTGGAAAATAGCACGGCGGAAACGCCGCTTCTCAGCTGGTGGGGAATATCATGATGGGTGGTGCGTTCTACTTCTACGGTCAGGTAATCGCCGCGGCCCATTTCGCTACCCCTGATAGCGATAGGGTACCAGGCCAGCCCGCCGGCCCTGCGGTCCTGTACGGACGTGCTTTCCGTCAGGGCCTGATAAGATTTGCGGTCTTCTTCCCGTTCTGTTTTTAGTAATTCCTGGAGCTTTTTGAAATAATCCATCCTGCAAAGATACGATGTGGCCGGATAAGTAGCGGCCCGTCTACCGGGGCGATGAAACCCCGGCAGGCGGGCCTTGCAGCACCTGCCCGAACACCTGGCGGAGCAGGGAGCTTCTTTTTATTTTCCAGGAACCTTAATAACTCAACGTAATACCGGCTCCAAATCCCATGTCGCTATCATAATGCGTACTCAATGCAAAGTTCTTCGTGATGATATACCGGAAGCCTGCCATATACTCATAGTCCGTATTCACCATGAAGTTGAAGCGTAACCGGCGGGAGACAGGCACATCCTCGCGGGATAACTGCACCCTCACGCGGCCATCCGTATCCAGGGAGGCATCCGCCACGATCAGCATCGGCAGGGTATATTGCAAACCGATATGGAATACCTGGCGGAAGTCTTTCGTGTTCTTCTGGCCGAAGAGGTTCTTCTCCGCTTCGTCCATTTTACGGTAGCGCACATCCCAGCCCACGTAAGGAAACAGCCATTGCATCTTCCCGAAATACCGGCCAAAATGGCTCTCGCTCTCGTATCCGTGTCTATCGTTGAGGCCTACACGCCATTCGGTGCTCAGCTGGTAGCGCGTGTTGGACAAGCGGATTTCGCCGTCGCTGCCATTGCTTTCCAGGCCTACCTGCGCCTGAAGGTATTTCATGCGGTCGTCTTTCTTCAGCATCTTCCAGGCGTAGGCGGGGTCGGGTACCTGCGGGTTGGGAGGGCCGTCCGCATAGCTGAACACACGGCCCATACCGCTCATCATGTGGTAGAGGATATGGCAGTGGAAGAACCAGTCGCCGCTTTCGGTGGCTGCAAACTCAATGGTATCCACTTCCATGGGCATGATGTCCAGCACGGTTTTGAGGGGGGAGTAATCGCCCTGGCCGTTCAGCACCCGGAAGAAGTGCCCGTGGAGGTGCATGGGGTGGCGCATCATGGTGTTGTTGAAGATTACCATGCGCACTACCTCTCCTTTGCGAATCAGGATTTTATCGGATTCAGAAACCGTTTTATTGTTCACCGTCCAAACGTAGCGGTTCATATTACCGGTCAGTTCAAACTTCAGTTCTTTTACCGGAGCGTCTTTCGGGAGCGTTGTTTTTTCCGGGGCCTTGAGCATGCCGTAGTTGAGGGTTACTATTTCCTGGGGAGAAGGCATGTTCATGTGATCCGAATGGTGGCCGGCATGGCTTTGTGGCGCGTCGGTCATTTCCGGATACATCACGGTATTCATGTCCATCGTCTGGTTGCTCATTTGCATGCCCGTGCTGGTATCGAGGTTGCCATTCATAAGCATCATGTCGTTCATCATTTTCATGCCCTCGAAATATTTGAGTTTGCCCAGGGGCTGCATGGGCATGTCCATGCCTTTACCCAGCCAGAGGCTCGTGGAGCCGGTCCTGTCTTCCGCGGTGGCGAGGAGTTGATACCGCATATCGTCAGGGATGGTTACGATCACATCATAGGTTTCGGACACGCCTACCAGCAGGCGGTCTACTTCTACCGGCACTACATCGGCGCCATCATTGGCTACTACGGTTAGTTTTCCTCCGGAGAAGTTAATCCAGAAGTAGGTGGAAGAGCTGCCGTTGATGATACGGAGCCGCACTTTATCGCCGCCTTTAAGACCAGGCATACTGTCGCTCAGGCGGCCATTGGCCAGGAATTTTTCGTAATACACATCGCTTACGTCCATGGCCATCATGCGTTTCCATTCATTAGTAACCTTGGTGCCGAAATGTTTTTGTTTAATGGCTTCCGCGTAGCTCTGGGTGGAACCTTTTTTAATGGCGAACCAGTCGTTCGCGTTATGCAGGTAGCGGTTGATCTGGTGCGGATGCATGTCGGACCAGTCGCTCAGCAACAATACTTTCTCAGGAATATCGCTTTTAGTTTTGGGATGAAAGATCAGGGAGCCATACAGGCCGCTCTGTTCCTGGAACATGGTATGGCTGTGATACCAGTAGGTGCCATGCTGCACTACTGGAAATTTGAATACATGCGTTTGACCGCCTTTAATCGGCTGTGTGGTCAGGTAAGGCACGCCGTCTTCTTCATTCGGCAGGATTACGCCGTGCCAGTGGATGGAGGTTTCTCCCCTGAGGGTATTATGGACATATATGAGGGCGGTATCGCCTTCGGTGAATTCCAGTACCGGGCCGGGGATCGTGCCGTTGATGGCGAGTGCGTGCGCCATTTTCCCGGAGTAGTGTACCATGGTATCGCCGATATAGAGGTCGTACCGAACGGTTTTGGGCGTTTGCGCATATGTAAAGCTGCCTGTGGCCAGCAGCAGGAAAAATATCAGGAAGTGCTTCATAAAAATAAATCAAAGGGTAGGAGCGTCCGGTTAGTTATATCCGCTTGTCAGGGATATAACTATTGCCGGGCGCTAATTGTTTTCGGTGGATGTTACTCGATGGTATCTGCTACTTTACCGCAGGTCAGCATTTGGTTGCCGTAGTAAGGATTTTTGATGTCCTTGCTGCCGGAGAGCCAGCCTGCTTTTTTCATCGGGCAGTACTGTTGATACACCGGTTCGTCGGAGAGTTTGGTGCTTTTTGCCAGCGCATACATATCGGCGGAGAGCTGCTTGAATTGTTCCCTTTGTTTGGCCAGGTCCCGGGTGGCTGCAATTTGTTCTGCGTCCGCTACCAGTTTGGCTTTTGCGGCTTCGATGGCTTTGTCGCCCGCGGCTTCGCCGGCAGCCTTTACAAAGGCGGTAGCGGCGGCGCTGGCAGTAGCGCTGTTACCTTTAACGAGCGCATCTTTCACGGCGTAATATTGGGTGAGCAGTCCGGATTTGTTTTGAGCGTAGGCGCTGCCCAGTTGGAACAGCACGGCCATTGCGAGAAATATCTTTTTCATGATAGCGTAATTTTGAGTTTGATATGATTTATTGAAATGAAGTATTACAGGATAGCGGAAGTGGCTACCAGGCTGGCAGGAAGGACTTATCTTTTCCTTCCCGTCAGTACCGGCAGGCTTCCTTGGGGAAGCGGGCATGCAATCAAATCAAAAAACTCTGTATTGCTATTCTGATATCCCTGACGGGAAGGGTTCTGTAATGGCTGGTTAAATATCGTTGTGAGGCAGCAGGCGTTACTACTGCCGTATTACTGTTATAAGCGCTTCCTACCGCAGGCTGCACAAAGGCCGGGGCGGCCGCCACATCCAGGGAGGCGTTAACGGCTTTATCCAGCAGGGTGAATTTCACCATATCGCCGGAGCAGCAATGCTGCTGATGACTGGCATGCTTGCTTTGCTGCGTCATCATAATGGCGGAGCAGGCAAAACCTGTAAGCAGGTGCAGGCTGAAGATCAGCAACAGTGAAAAGGCTTTTATGGTAGTACTGCGTTTCATAATGTACCTCAAAGATAGGGTGAGGTAAATCCGCCTTGTTTACATAATTTGTAGAATGATTTATATAATTTCAGCAACTTCTGGATTATGGCTATAGAATACTGGATGAGAGGGCCGGTGGACGGGGTGCCGGCATTATTGCAACCGGTGGCGCATGCGCTCCTGCAGGCCCGGGAAGAAATTAACCAGCTGATGGAAGGGTTTCCGGACGCCTTATTGTGGGAAAAGCCCGCCGGCAACGCTGCGCCGGGTTTTCACCTGAAGCATTTAACAGGGGTATTGGACCGGCTTTTTACCTATGCTAGCGGCCACCTGCTAACTGATGAACAAATGGCGTACCTGAAGCAGGAAGAGCTGCCCTCTTCCACCGTCCGGGAACTGGTGGAGCGGTTCAACCAGCAAACGGATGCGGCGCTGCAACAGTTAAAAGCTACAGATCCGGCGACCCTGACGGATTTCAGGGGCGTGGGCAGGAAGCAGTTACCCTCCACCGTGCAGGGTTTATTATTTCATGCGGCGGAACATACGATGCGTCATTTGGGTCAGTTGCTGGTTACGGTAAGGGTGTTGCACCCGCGTTCCGCATAAGGCATTACAGGCGCCGTTCAGGGTGTTGCACCCGCATTCTGCATAAGGCATTACAGGCGCCGTTCAGGGTATTACACCCCCGTTCCGCATAAGGCATTACAGCTTCCCTTCAGGTTGTTACACCCGATCTGCATGTGGCAACCCCGGCACACCATCCACCCTCACTGCGGCAACCGTTTAAACAGCTGGTGGATAATCGGCGCCGCCTGCGCGCCGCCATTCCTGCCCGTCTCATTCGGATAAAACCATCTTACTATATCACTCTGGTAAACCGCTTCGGTGTGGATTTCCAGCGCGGACAATGGCCCCGTATAGCCGGCGCCGGTATCCACATTCCAGAGGTTATACGCCTGTACCGGCACGGTGGAACCGCTGTTGAGCGTGGGGGTATGCCCGATATATACCGACTTGTACAACCCCAGTCTGGCCGGGCCCTGTTCCCCTTTAGCGGCCTTGTGCTGCAGCGTTTGCTGCCACAACGTTCTATCCCAGTAGAAATTTTTGTAATCCGGCTCATGCCTTACGCCGGATTTTGAAATGAACCCGGCATGGACGAACAGCCGGTTTTCATTATCCACATAAAAATTTAACAACTCCCTGAAAAACTGCCGGTGTAAGTGCCGGATATCTTCCGGTACCTGCTGATAGCTGTTAATGGTAGTACCACCGCCGTTTTTCAGCCAGTTGGCTTCCGGGATGCCCGTTTCCAGCCACTGTTCGCAGTAGGCGTCGTGGTTGCCCCGCAGAAAGATGCAATGGCAACTGGAGCGCAGCTGCAGCAGGTAGCTGATAACGCCGGCGGACTGCGACCATCCGTCTACATAATCTCCGATAAAAATAAGGGTGTCTGAAGGCTGAATACCCACCTTGTGCAATAACTGCTTTAATGCCAGCAGTCCTCCGTGGATATCACCTATCACAAAAGTTCTTGGTAGCATAGTGTCATCCATTTAAAAGGTTATTGAGGAGTACTGAAGTTAACCATACTATGTAATGTCAATGTTACTAAAGGCAGGGATAACCTTTTGTTCATACGGTAAGGTACAAGAAAAAGCCGCTTCCATAAGTGAAGCGGCTATCGCAAACTGGGGTACAAACAAAACTGGTCGAAAGGCCGTTCTGGGTCTTCCTAAGTGTACTGAATATATGCGTTTACCATTTTGGATTCTGTTTCATGGCCGGGTTGCCGTTGATCTCCGTCAGCGGAATAGGCCAGAGGTAATCCCGCTCGGGATCAAATACCCTCGTTTCCACCACTACAGGCTGCCCGGTGCCTGGGTTAATAGCGCCCATGGCCGGGCCTCTCAACACTTCTTCCCCAATCTTCCAGCGGCGGATGTCAAACAAACGGGTACCTTCAAACGCCAGTTCCACCTTACGTTCCCGGCGGTATAGCTCACGCATTTTTGCCTGGCTGTTATACACAGCGGTATTCACATTGGGCATGCCTGCGCGGTTACGGATTTTATTGAGGTAGAGCAGCACATCCGGGTTTTGCCAGTCGCCTGATTCCACCAGCGCTTCCACGTAGCTCAGCAGGATTTCCGCATAGCGCGTGATCATGAAGTTGAGCGTACCGGAGTTGTTGCGGGATACGTCCTTAGGGTCTACGTATTTTTTCACCCAAAAGCCCGTCTGGGTCGACTGCGCGGCGCCTATCTGGTCTACCGACCCGGAGGTGAACGGATCCAGCAGGCGGTTTACAAACGTCTGCCCGGGAAAGAGTACGCTGGCGGAGAGGCGGGGATCGCGGTTGTTTTTAAACAACGGGTTTTTCCAATACAGCGCCAGGCTGTCCGCCCCGAGTTCGTCCAGGGTTTTGCCCTGCAAGGTTTCGTAGCTGTTAACCATCGCGGCGGTTGGGCCGTTACAAGCCTGGCCGGATAAGCTCTTGGGCGCAAGCCTGAAAAACGCGCCGGAGTTGCCCGTGCGGCGGAAGATGATGCGCTCCTTGTTTTCCAGCGCATCGTACGAAAACAGCTGTGCATAACTGTTGACGCCCGGAGTAGTGCTGTAGTGCAGGTCATAGACCTTCAGGTCAATCAGCTTCCGCGCATATTCAATCACCTTCGGGTAATTTTTGATACTCAGGAAAAGCTGTACCTGCATGGCATAGCAGGCGCCTTTTGACATCCTGTAGGCCTCGCTGCTGGCATAGGTTGCCGGCAGTATTTCCGCAGCGGAATCCAGCTCCGTGGTGATGAAGCTGACCACTTCCTCCGCCGTATTGCGGGGAATGGATGCGCCTTCCGCGGGTTCCAGGCTTTTGTTGACGATAGGGATTGGACCGAAGAAAAGAAAGAGGTTCAAATGCGCCCTTGCCCGCAATGCCCGCGCTTCCGCAGCGCGCTGCTCTTTCAGCACGGGGCTTTCCATGTATATCCTGGAATAGTTTTCAAGGATACGGGAAGCGTTGCGGATGTCCTTATAGTTCTGCCGGTAGGTGTCTGACAAATAACCGTCCGTAGTGGTAACGGCCCCCAGGGGATAGCTGTTCCAGCTGCCGAAGTTGGCGCGGAAAACTGATTCGTCCGTAATGCCGCTCATGTGCATGCGGCAGTTCGCCTGGTAGGAGGAAGAGGTGATCAGCGCCCCGGGCGACATCTGGTTGTTATAAATCACTTCCAGGTAGTTGAACAGGTCGGATTCCAGCCGCCACCATTTATCGTCCGTAGTGGCGGTAGGATTATCCCTTTCGAGGTAATCTTTTGAACAGCCAAACAGCAGGGAAGATGCCAGCAGGCCGGTGAAAATTTTTTTATGAAGCTGTTTCATGATCCTGATTATTAGAATTTAAGATTGAGGCCCAGGGTGTACGCTTTCAGCAGTGGAACGGTGTTTTGATCGCCGCCGCTTTCCGGGTCAAACAATTTCACTTTCGAGAAGGTGAATGCATTCTGCGCGTTGAAGTACACCCGCAGCATCTTCGCCCTTATTTTCCTGGCCACCGGTTGCGGCAGGTTGTAGCCCAGTTCGATATAACGTACGCGCAGGAATCTGCCGTTCACCCGCCAGAAGTCGGAGAAGTTGGCGTTGGTGCCTGGCGTAGGCGTCAAACGCGGGCGGGAAGCCGTTGTGTTTTGAGGCGTCCAGTAATCCAGCTGGGATTTCTGCGGCGTGCCGCTTTCGCCGCCGATGTTGAGCGGAATGGCCAGGTTGCCGGAGTAGAACAGGGCGGCGCCGGACTCGCCGGACAGTAAAGTCCTGAAGTCAAAACCTTTATAGCTCAGGTCCAGGTTGAAGAAGAAGACATCCGTTGGCTCTGTATTACCCAGCGGTACGCGGTCCAGGTTGTTGATGATGGTATCCCCGTTTGTATTCAGGAAATGCACATCGCCCGCAGCCTGCCCGATCAGCTTCATGATTTTGGGATTATCAATATCCGCCTGTTGCAGCAAGCCCTGTGTGGCATAGCCGTAGAACTCTTTCAGGGAGCCGCCTTCGTACATGATGGTATTGCCGCTGATAATTGGTAAGCCGTTGCCTACGAGGCGGAGGATTTTGCTTTTATTTTTACTGTAGCCCAGGCCGGCATCGAAAATAAATTCCTTGCCCAGTACTTTATGGTAGGAGATTTTGATTTCCTCCCCGCGGTTTCTTACACTGCCCACATTGATGGGCGCGCCGTTGTTGCCGCTGCCGATGCCGGTGCCGGAAGTGTAGTTGGGCTGCGGCGTGATGATCATATCCGTTGTGAGCTTATCGTACCATTCAGCAGTAATGCTGATGCCGGGTTTGAAGTGAATGTCCGTTCCTATATTCAGCTCCTTCACTTTTTCCCAGCTCAGGTTAGGATTGCCGATGACGGTTTCCGTACCGTTGCCGGCATCGATGGTGGATTGATACAGGTAGGGGTCTACGTTGTTGTTCCCCAGCACGCCCCAGGAGCCGCGGATCTTCCAGGCGTCAATGAAGTTGGCGTTGAAGAAGGCTTCCTTGTCTATATTCCAGCCCGCTGCCACAGAAGGGAAGATGCCCCATTTTTTACCATCACCGAAGAGGGAGGAGCCATCGCGGCGCAGCCCTGCTTCCAGCAGGTAGCGGTCGTCATAGGTATAGAACACTTTGGCGAAGAGGGAGCGCAGGGCAACGTCTTTCCAGGAGTCGTACGTGCGCAGTTCCTGCGTATAGCCGGCGATGGCGTTCACATTGTGTTTGCCGAAATCGTGGTTATAATCCAGGTTGCCGCCGAAGTACAGGTAGCTTTCCCTCGCGGTGAGCGTAGCGTTTTTAACGGTAGGGTAGTTAACGCCGGCGGTGCGGTTGGAATAATAGTCAAAGAAGATATAGGATTCCTGGTCGGCCTTATCGATGCCGGAACCCACGCGGTAGCTCGCCTGGCCTTTCAGGCTTAAACCCGGCAGGATATTCCATTGCGGGCGGAGGTTAAGCAACGCTTCGTCGCGTGTTTTACTCAGCTTACCGCCTTTTTCCAGCATGGCCACGGGGTTCCAGCTTTCGCCGTAGATGCCGTAGTAGGTATAGCCGGGATTATCGTCCCTTGCAGGAAATTTGGAAATGATATTTGGTGGTACGGTATATATCCTGCGATAGATATCCGTGGTGAGCCTGTTGCTTGCGTAGGGTTGGTTTTGCTGGCTGCGGGAGGCGAAGAGGTCCATGTAGATGAAGAAGTTCTTCATCAGGTCCACCGTGGTGTTGGCGCGTACGGTAGTGCGGCTGTAATCGGAATTCTTCACATGGCCCTGCTGCCAGGTTTGGTTGATGGAGAGGGAGAAGCGGGCGGCCGTATTACCGCCGGATACCAGGATGGAATGCTGTTGCAGCGGAATGGATTTGCGCAGCACGAGGTCCGGCCAGTTGGTATTCGGGTTCTTAACCGGGTCGATACCGCTTTGCGTTACCGCGATGATGGAATCGGAATAAATAGGATTGCCGCCGGAATTTTTCATCGCTTCATTGTTCATGCGCATCCAGGTGGCGGCGTCCACGAAGTCCGGCATATACTGCGGGCGCTGAATACCGTAATAGCCGTTGTACTCGATATTCGGCACGCCGGCTACGCCGCGTTTGGTGGTGATGATAATAACGCCGTTGGCTGCACGCGCGCCGTACATGGAAGCGGCGGCGGCGTCTTTCAATACAGTAATGCTTTCAATGGTATTCGGGTCCAGGTTGTTCATATCGAAAGGCACCCCGTCCACCAGTACGAGGGGGGAAGCGTTGAGCAGCGTGCCCACGCCGCGGATGCGGATATTGGCCTGGTCGCCCCCGACAAGGCCGGTCGTTTGCGATACCTGTATGCCTGTAGCGCCGCCCTGCAAAGCCTGGGACAACTGCACTACGGGTTTGTTCTTCACATTGTCCATATTCACGGTGGCCACGGAGCTGGCTATATTTTTTATCCGCTGTGTACCAAAACCGGTAACCACTACCTGGTCCAAAGTTTTTAAATCTTCTTTCAGGGAGAAGATGAGGTTCGCCTGCTCTTCGTGGACTATGTATTCCTGGGGCTTGTAACCCATCATCGATACAAGGAGGATGGCGCCCTTAGGCACGCGCAGTTCAAATACCCCGTCCGCATCCGTGTGCGCGCCTTTGGTACTGCCTTTCACCTGGATGGTAGCGCCTACGAGCGGTCCGGGAGGGTCTTTGGCTTCCAGAACACGTCCCAGGATCCGGAGGTATTTTTCCTGTGGAGGGGCCACCATGGGAGTGCCGGGGGCAGCTATTACCTCCTTCTTTTTCACCACCACGGTTTTATCGATGATATTGTACACCAGAGGCTGATCTTTAAAGCAGAGGTCCAGCGCCTGTTTCAGCGAAGCGTCTTTTACCTGCAGGTTGACCGGCGCGATGGCGCTGAGTTCTTTTTCTTCATACACCAGGTACACGCCTGCCTGCCTGGCAATTTTTTTCAGTACCGTTTTCAGCTGTTCATTTTTTGCGGTGATGGTGATATGCTGGGCGATGCCGGTAGCATACACGTTCATCATTCCGAGGAATAGCAGGAGAGAAGTAATGCGCATAATCCTGAATATTTTTGATAGGTTTTTATCGCCATACTTTCCGGAAATCGATTGCCGGCGCAGGTATGGCAATGCCATGGGCGCCGCGGCAGGCGGTGCCCCGTTAGAGGAATTCGGATGCATACATCAGTGGAATTTAGTTATAGACTATAGTTGATTTGTTTTTTTGTACCAGTAAATAATCATAGATGACCCGTTTTTAATCAGTGCGACTAAATAGCAATAGCTTTGGTTGTTCGTATTTTGGTTGTTACATTAATGCACGGCGACTACCGTGAGTGTTCTGTTCTCCAGCTTGCATTGTATATCGTATAGTTCCAGTATTTTCATAACATCTTGCAGGTTCACATCGCGGCCTATCTGGCCGCCGAATTTTTTCACTGCCACTGCTGCCGCCGGCGCGTTGATACGGATATCTATATCGTACCAGCGGGCGAGTTGGCGCAGGAACGTGGGGAGGTCTGTATTTTCCAGTTCAAACATCCCGTTGCGCCAGGCGAGGACTTCGTCTATATTGGCGTTGTGTACGCTGATGCTGCCGGTGGCGGGGTCCAGGCGGGACTGCTGCCCCGGTTGCAATAACGTGGAATTTTGGTGCTGTACTACTTTTACGGCGCCGCTTACCAGCGTGGTATGCACCTGTTGTTCGTCGCTATAAGCCATCACGTCGAAACTGGTGCCCAGTACCTGCACTTCCATATCGCCTACTTTCACGAAGAAGGGATGTTTGACATCCGGCGCTATTTCGAAGTAGGCTTGCCCGTTAAGCGTCACTGTTCGTTTATCCGTAAACGTTACCGGGTATTTCAGGGAGGAGGCGGCATTGAGCCATACGTGGCTGCCATCCGGCAAGGCGACCTGGAATACGCCGCCACGGGGCGTTGCCAGCTCATTATACGCATTGGCAGCCGCCTGTTTGCTGCTGTACTGCAGCTCGCCCTCGTGCTGTTCTATGGCTACGTTGCCGGCTTTGATCACCTGGCTGCCGGTATCGCTGAGCGTTACTTTGGAGCCATCGGCGAGGGTGAGCACGGCTTTATTGCCTGCCGGCCGTATGACTTGCGCCACATGCGATGGCATTTTCTGATGGCGGGTAAGGAGGGGGTAGAGCGCTATCGCCAGGAGCGCTGCGGCGGCAGCCCCCAGCCAATACATGCGCCGGATACGGGGCGCCGTGGCTGCGGCGGCATTAGTTCTTTCCCTAATATTATCCCACATACGCTCCGAAGTAGCAAGTGGCAGAGGATGATGCTGTTCCAGGTGGCGTTGAAACAGCTCCCCGGCCAGCTCCCGCAACTCCGCCGCATCGGTGGCGGCGAGGTAGGACCGGAGCCAGGCCTCGTCTTCCGGGGTGCGTTCCGGGGACGACAGGATATCTCTTAACTTTTGTTGATCGCTTTTCAAAATGCGTTAGTGGCGTTTAATAATTATATACAATGGGTTTTTAAAAAAGGGGGGGTGGGGAGAGAAAAAATTTTAAAGTAGGGAAAGACCCAGCAGTATTACCAAAGTAGTATCGTAACTAACATGCTTGCGGGCATACTCCCGCAGGATATGCATTACCTCTCCCAGGTACTCTTTGACGGTGTATCGTGAAATACCCATCAGTTGGGAGGCCTCTTCATAGGTGCGGCCTTCCATTTTGCAAAGCTGGAACACCCGGCGCTTCTGCGGGGAGAGTTGACTGACGGCCGTTTCCAGCAGTTGCCATTGCCTTTCCACTTCCAGGTAATCGTTATCCGCAACGGCTAGGAGCTCCGCCGCTTTGCTCTTCTCGCGGAGTTGTTTTTTCAGGTGGTTGACGGCGCGGTTGAAAGTAACGGTAAAAAGCCAGGGGCCTAAAGGCCTGGCGGTATCGATTTCATGACGTTTTTCCCAGAGGGTAATGAAGGCTTCCTGGATGACGTCCTCCGTTTCGGAACCGGATTGAAGCAGCTGGAATGTTTTACGGTACAGCGCATGATGGTATTTTTCATACAGCGCTTGGAATGCTGCCTGATTGCCGGCTTGTAATTCGGTCAGGAGGCCGGTTTCATCGTGGAAGTCAGCTGCGTTGGTCAATAGCTTGGTTGCTGGGTGATTGTTTCCAAAGTAAATAAAAACTTAGCTATCAACCTGATAGTGTATTGATTAAATCTAATAGTAGATTGCGCAAAAAAGAAAAAAAGGAAGGGTAATAACTATAATGGGTGGAAGTTTCTAACAAAGAAGTAACCCATTAAAACGACACCTTCCTTTAAGGCTGTAAAAAATCACCATTGGGCAAAAATTCGCTACAGGTTTCTATTTCCGGTGCTCTACTCGTTGAGCTTCCTGCGATTGCTCGCGGGCAGGAGTTGCACCTGCTACCTCCGGGTTCCAGTCGAAGTATCCCGTAACTACGGCACCTGCGGTGATTCATATTATTAGAATTAACAAACCGGACTACGACAAAACCACTTCCTCTATCTTACTCAATGCATCCTGTCCTTTTTCAAGGGCTTCCAGCACGTCAAATACTTTATCGCTCCACCCCGCAATGAGATATACATCGTTTTCCAGGATGTCGAGGGGCGCCTGGCCGTACCCCATCAGGTCGAAGAGGTAAAGTTTTGCTGCGGGCGCCACCCGGGTTTTGTAATCTGCCCACGCCTGGCGGAAGGAGTCGGCATGTGGATTACCATTGGAATTCCACATCTGCAGGTCGGAAAAGAACATCACCTTATCGGCTTTGTAATTCCGTTTGATCAGGCTACGCAGGACGTCATGCCCGTTGGTGCTGTATCCCACTTCGCCTTCGCGTTTATAGAACTCCTGCACGTTTGCTAATACGTTTTTCCCCGGCATTTCCACCTCTTTCCAGTAATTGCCAAACATACCGGCGATGACGTGGTCGCATTTATACTGTAACAGCATTCCCAGCATCAGTCCTATATCATAGGCCAGCACTTTGCTTTTGGCGGAAACCGGCCGTTGCATGGAGCCTGACACGTCGCAGGCAATCACGATTTTGGTGTTGCCATCAAAACCCTTCATGTTACAGACGCTGGCCTGTACGGCTTTTTCCAGGGCCTCGCGGAGCTTTGCGGTTGCCCCGTGGGCCGGCAGCTCGCGGTATGCGGCCAGGAACCGGAATGGCAGCTGTTTTGCGCGCTGTACCGCCTGCGTATCGCCTAACAGGTCGCATACCTTTTGGATATGCGCGGCGCTGATATCCGCCTGCAACATATTGCGCAGGTTACGGAGCAGGGCCATATAACCCAGCTGGCCGCTGTCGATCAACTGCTCCCAGATAGTTTTGAAAGCCATGGTTTTGGCTGCCGGCGAATCATATTTATACTGGCCGGCAGCGGAAAGCTGCGTTTCCCAGGTAAAAGGCACGGCCAGCTCCTGCTTCGCTATTTTGTTGAACAGCTGTTGCTGCGCTTCGTCTTTCGCTTTCGGGTGTACGATAAACAAGGCATCGCGCAGGGTGATGGCCGCTTTACGGTTGTATTTGGCAAACTGGTATTCGTCAAATTTGTTGAACGCTGCGGATAACCCTTTCTGCACCTGCTTGCTCAGCTTATGCAGTTGCTTGGTTTCCTGGCGTTTGTTGGCCAGGGTGTAGTAGGCTAACAGTTCCGTGATCTCGTCCGCACGCTGTACCACGCGGGATACCATTTTACCTACCAGTCCATCCCCAGTATGCTGCCTGGCCAGTTCCACCGCGAGCACCATCGGGATGCTGCGGAGGTACATTTTTTCGCGGGCATATACTGCGAGTTTCGCAATAAACGCCGGGTCATTTTTAGCCATCAGCAAACGGATACGATTCAGTTTTTCAGCGTTGCCTTCGTAGAACTGATCGCTCAAAGAAGCCGTTACTACGGTGCTGTACAGCTCCATCGCAGGCGTCATGGCATAGGCTTCTGCTCCTTCGTGGTTGGTGATAACCGGTTGCTGTTTGCGCTCTAAATTGAATTTCATCTCGTTTTGTTTTACTGTGTGATTGACGATACAAAGATGCAAGGGTAAGTGCGCAGTGTTTTTGCGCAGTAAAAATTTTTTTCTATTTTGTTTGAAATTTTTTTGAAATGCCTGTAAACAGGAATGCCCTGATCCGCTATAAAACAATTGATGCCTGCCTCCGGAACCGCCGCCGGCGCTGGACTTTGGCTGATCTTATCGGGAAGGTATCCGATACCCTGTACGACTATGAAGGGATGGAAAAAGGGATCAGCCGCCGCACGATACAGGCGGATATACAGATGATGCGCAGCGATAAGCTGGGATACAACGCCCCCATCATCATCGTGGACAAGAAATATTATACCTACGAAGATCCGGATTACAGTATCACCAATATCCCCCTCAGCGATGCGGACCTTAGCCGCATGACGGAGGCCGTGGAAGTGCTGAAGCAGTTCAAAGGCTTTACGCATTTTGAACACCTGAACGGCGTGGTCCAAAAGCTGGAAGGGCACGTGTATGCCTCCGGCCACGGGCAGCAAACGATTATAGACTTTGAAAAGAACGAGTACCTGAAAGGGCTGCACCACCTGGATATTATATATGAAGCGATCGTCAACCAGGTAGTGCTGGATATTAAATACCAGTCGTTCAAAGCCAGGAGCGCTTCCCACCTTGAGTTTCACGGCTGGTGGCTGAAGGAGTTCAAGAACCGCTGGTTTGTGGTAGGTACTAAAACCGGCGTGGCGGCTCCCTTATCCCTGGCGCTGGATCGTATTATCAGCATTACCCTCAATAAGGACAAATTATACCAGCCTAACGGCAGCGGCCACACGCCGGAAACCTATTACGAACATACCATCGGCGCAACGGTAATGGATTTGCGGCCGAGTCGTGTACGCATTGCCGTTAGAAATGAGCATATCCCGTATGTGCTCACCAAACCCCTGCATAAAAGCCAGCAGGTAGTGGAATCCGGCGCCGGGCGAACGGTCATTGAGCTGCGCGTGGTGCAGAATTTTGAACTGGAAAAGGAGATACTGGGTTTTGGGGAAGGGATGGAAGTGCTGGAGCCCCTGAAACTGCGCAACCGGATAAGGGACCGCATCAGGAAGGCGGCTGAACTTTACTCGGCAGAATAGCTTAAATTTAATTACCAAAACACCACCCCATGCAGGAAGCGGATTTCGATTTTTACAGTTCCCAGAACCAGCCCCCTGTGCTGGAAGATTATAACGCCTTCGTCAGCAACCGGATACTGAAAGATGCGGCGCATGCCTATGGGGCGGACTGGATACATCCCCAGGCGGTGAAATTTGGCGCCGCCATGGGCAGCAGCGCTATGCAGCAGGCTGGCTTCCTGGCCAATAAATATACCCCCGTCCTCAAAACGCATGACCGCTTCGGTAACCGGCTGGACCTGGTGGAGTTTCACCCGGCCTACCACGAGATGATGGACGTGAGCATCAGCGCCGGTGTGCATGCCATCGCGTGGACGACGGACAAATACGGCGGCTACCTGGCGCATAGCGTGCTTTCCTACCTCAAACAGCAGATAGACGAAGGTACCAGCTGTCCGCTCACGATGACGTTTGCCGCCGTGCCTTCCCTGCGCATCAATCCCGAAATTGCCGATACCTGGCTGCCGCTGGTATTATCCGATAAATACGATCCCCGCCCCATCCCCTGGTACGATAAAAACGGGCTCACCTTTGGCATGGCCATGACGGAGCCGCAGGGCGGCAGCGACGTACGTACCAATACCACTATTGCCGCGCCGGCCGGCGGCGGTATTTATTACCTGACCGGCCGCAAATGGTTTTGCAGCGCGCCCATGAGCGATGCGTTCCTGGTGCTGGCGCAAACCAGCGGAGGGTTAAGCTGCTTCCTCGTACCACGGTTTACGCCGGACGGGATTAAGAACAAGCTTTACTTCCAGCGGTTGAAAGACAAGCTGGGCAACCGGTCCAACGCTTCCGGCGAAGTGGAGTTCCATGGCGCCTGGGCGCAGCTGGTAGGAGAGGAAGGGAGAGGCGTGGCAAATATTATGGAGATGGTAAGGCATACCCGGCTGGATTGCGCGGTGGGCTCCGCGGCTACCCTGCAGCGCGCCCTGGCGGAAGCGGTACATCATTGCAGCTACCGGCAGGCCTTTGGGGAAACGCTCATCAACCAGCCCCTGATGCGCAATGTACTGGCGGACCTTGCCCTGGAATCCATCGGCGCCACGGTGCTGGCCATGCCCTGCAGGACGAGCAGTCCACCCACTTTGTTCGTATAGCCACTCCCGTTGCCAAGTACTGGAATACAAAAAGAGCCGTGCTGGCCATGGGCGAAATTATGGAATGCCTCGGCGGCAACGGTTACGTGGAGGAATCCATCCTGCCCCGGCTCTACCGCGACGTGCCGGTGAATGCCATCTGGGAAGGCTCCGGCAATGTGCAGGCGCTGGATGTGCTGCGCGCCATGCGTAAGGAACCGGCTTCGCTTACGGCGCTGTTGCAATATTTCCAGGCGGAAAAAGGGCATAGCCCTTTGCTGGATCAACACCTGGTTAAAACCGAACAACTGCTTACCCAACCCCCGGGCGCTTTGCAGGCCAGGGCTGCTGTAACGGCGATCGCCCTCTCGATACAAGCCATAGAACTGATCCATATTGCGGCGCCTGCCGTGGCGGAATTATTTTGCCAGTCGCGACTCGGCCATCCTACTTCCGGCTGGGGATGCCTGCCGGCGGATAATATGAACCTCCTGTCGCAAACTATTGCGTACGCCTTCCAGCAACAGGCTTAAAGGTATTTTTTACCGGATTAAACTTTTTGCGCTCAGCCGGTGTTGAAGTGGTATCTGTATTTCCCGGCAATTGAAAGTAGCAGCCATCCCCGTAGTTTTCTTCATCAACTTACTGGTCATACCGGGGCAGGCGACCTTCTTATTTTTCGCGTTGCTTGTAGGGATAAGGATTGGAGCAACCTCAAAATCTTAAGACACCGTCCGGCCCCTGGTTATGACTATAACGTCCGCCCTTGTACGAAATCAGCTTGATTTTTTTGTCCCTAAATAGGTCCGCCCTGCGGCCAGGTGATTAATCGCATCCGCCATACGCTGAATACGTGTATCCGTTACCGTTACTTCCATCAGCCATTCCAGGCACTTTTTCTTTTCAGCGGCCGTCATAGCGTTATAAGCCGCCAAGGCGGCGGGCTCGTCATGCAGGCAATCGATGAAATCCTGCGCGGCTACTTCCTGCGGCTGTTCCCCGTCAGGGAATAGTACCAGGTGGACGGTAGCGCCGGCTTCTTTTTTAATCATCTTGCGGATGGCGGCATTCACGGATAAGATCATGTGACCGCCTTTTGCCGGCAGGAGGTTGCAGGGAGGTATTTCGAAACCATCGATCGTACCGCGCACTTTGCGCATGCCGAAATGCTGACGCGGGTCTTTTTCAATTTCAGGCAATGAAATATAGGTCCAGGCGTATTTTCCTTCCCAGCGTTCCAGTAACTTTTTCTTATCAATGAGGGGCTTCTCTGTCATAAAATAATAACTCCTGCCGTAAAAATAATTACTGCAGGAGTTATAAAAAAGAAAAGGATGTTTTTACGGCTAAATATTGATCGCGCCTCTGCCGGTGGCGGCGAGGTAGGCGTCTTTCATCGTTTCGGAGAAGGTCGGGTGCGCGTAGGAAATTTTACCCAGTTCCGCGCCGGTGAGTTCAAACTCCTGCGCTATTACGCCCTGGGCAATGATGTCCGCAGCGCGTGCGCCGATGATGTGCACGCCCAGCACTTCCCCGTATTTGGGATCGATGAGTACTTTTGAGAACCCGTCCAGGTCGTCCGAAGCGCGTGCGCGGCCGCTGGCTATGAACGGAAATTTTCCCTTGTTATACGGGATGCCGGCTTCTTTCAGCTGTTCTTCCGTATAGCCTACTGCGGCCACTTCCGGCCAGGTATATACGACGTTTGGAATACGGAGATAGTCGATTTTATGCGTATGGCCCTGGATGTTATCGAGGATGGCAATCGCTTCATCTTCCGCTTTGTGCGCCAGCATAGCGCCGCGGATCACGTCGCCGAGGGCGTAAATATTTTCTTCGCCGGTGCGCAGCTGATCGTCCACTTCCACGCGGCCTTTTGCATCCAGCTTCACTTTTACGTTTTCCAGTCCAAGGCCTTCCGTGTACGGGCGGCGGCCAACGGCCATCAGGCAGTAGTCCGCGCCAACGGTTTGTTCCTTGCCGGCAGTATCCAGGTATTTCAGCGTTACGCTGTTGCCATCGCTGGTCACCGTCTGCACTTTGCAGCTGGTGCGGATGTCGATCCCCTGTTTGGCAAGTACTTTTTGCAGTTCCTTACCCAGTTCCTTATCCATGGTAGGTATCAGGCTGTCGGCATATTCCACCACGGTCACCTGTGTGCCTATACGACTATAAGCGGAGGCCATTTCCACTCCTATCACGCCACCTCCTACGATTACCATAGTTTTGGGTTGTTGGGAAAGATATAAGGCTTCTGTTGAAGTAATGATCCGTTTTTTATCTATTGTAATCCCTGGCAGTGTTGCCGGTTTTGACCCGGTCGCGATAATGAAAAATTTCGAAGTGACCGTCTTTTCTTCCTTTCCGCTGATTTTAATCGTGGTATTGTTGACAAAGCTGCCCTTGCCGGTGAATACCGTGATCTTATTTTTCTTCATCAGGTAGGCGAGTCCGTCGGTATTGGATTTCACCACTTCGCGGTTGCGGGTAATGAGCCTTTCAAAATCTACTTTAATATTGTCCGCAACGATGCCCTGTTTAGGTCCCTTATGGAGGATGGCGTAGTAACTCTCGCTACTGTCCAGCATAGCCTTGGAAGGGATACAGCCTACATTGGTACAGGTACCGCCCAGTACGTCGTATTTTTCAACGATAGCGGTTTTGTACCCCAGCTGCGCGGCGCGGATGGCGGCCACGTAACCACCGGGTCCGGAGCCGATAACGACCATGTCAAAATCTTTTTCCATAGTAAAAATTAATAATTGGTGAAGACAGACGTTCCACCAGGTAAACGATCAGCAGAGCATGGTTGTTTGTCCGTTCCCATACTTTTTTCGTATAACTGGTATGGCTGTTGTTTCAGGTTTCCTAAAAAAAATCGAAATGGAAATTACTGATATTACCGTTTACATCGACAACAAACCTTATAGTTTTCATGTAAAAGTGGACCATAAGGCCCACAGCACTACTTACCAGGTGGACCCCGTGGCGGACGCAGGCCAGGTGCCGGACTTCATTCCCGAACACCTGGAATTCAATGAAGATGGGGAGGTGACGCTGAAGGAGCGTTTGAAAACGGTGGAGCAGGAGCAGCTGGCCCGGCTCGTATGGCAGAACATCCTGGATAAATACAAGCCATAACGGGTATTTATCTCCCCAATCCCGGCTTAATTACGTAAACAATAGGTTGCACCGGTTGTTAGTGCAACAAGAACCGTATTGCATATGATTTCCATTATCATCATCCTGGTCCTGATCGCTTTGAATTTTTATTTTTCCCTGGCGGAGATAGGATTGATCTCTGTGGACAAAACTATCTTGCAGCAACAGGTAGACCAGGGTAATAAAAAGGCGGCGCGCGTGCTGGAACTCATTCGTGAACCAGATGAGTTTCTGAGCGCGGTACAGGTAGGCATTACGCTGGTGGGTATCCTGGAAGGGCTGTACGGCGGCGATCTGATGGCTGCCATGCTTGAGCCCCGCTTCATCGCCTGGGGCATGCATGGCTCCTGGGCGCACCTCACGGCCCTGCTCATCGGGGTAGGATCAATTACGTACCTGACGATTGTAATCGGGGAGTTGATCCCTAAAACGCTCGCCCTGCTGGACCCTCTGAAGGTATCTTATTTCATTACCCCTTCCATGGTCATCTTCTCCAAAATCACCTATCCGTTTATAAAGTTACTCACGGCCAGCACCAAAGCCATCCTGGGCCTTTTTCACATCAACACCATCCGGGAGGAAAAGATTACTGAAAATGACCTGCGCGGCATGCTCACGGCGGCCTATAAGCAGGGAGTGATTGACAAGGGAGAGTTCATCCTGCATAAAAACCTCTTCACCGCCTACGACCTCAAAGCGGAAAACATCATGACCCCGGCCACGATGATCACCGCCATCCGCACGAATATGACCAGGGAGCAGATAACGGAAGTGATCAAAAACAGCATTCACCGCACTTTCCCCGTCATTACGCCGGAGAAGGAAATGCTGGGCGCCCTCGGCGTAAAAGATTTTTTCCTGTATCCGGAGAAGCCCCTGGAAGAAATTGTGGTACCGGTATCTTTCCTATCCGTCAACCAGGAAGTTTACGACATCTTCCAGCAGATGAAAAATGAGAATACCAATATGGCTATTGTGATTGATGAATATGGCGCGCTGGAAGGCATGATCTCCTATCATGATATTGTGTCCGGCCTGATGGGCGGGAGTTTGCCGGGATACAATATTTCAGAGCGCTTCCTGAAAAAACTCCCGGACGGCGCCTGGCAAACCTATGGCTATACGAAGTTGAGCTATATCCGTGAAACCCTGGGGTACGACTGGCTCTATGATTATGAAAGGGCGGATAATACCGTGGCGGGGCTGGTCATCGACAAGCTGAAACACATCCCTGCGGAGGGGGAGAAGGTGATTCTGAACAATGTAAGCTTTGAAGTCACCAAAATGGACCGTCACCGTATAGACGAAGTCGTGATTCGCCCCTTGCCGGACAAACCGGTTTCCAAATAAATTCTGTTTTTCTGTATATTTTTTTTCGCTACGCTGATTGGCTGCGTAGCGGCAAAATATCTTTGTAATCCAAAATCGCCCTATCTACTTTCTGACCCTGTATTTTGTAACCTCTAAAAGTAAAAGAATGAGAATTGATTGTTTGTTGACCCGTTTCACGGGGCTCTTCCTCGTTTTTGTGCTGTATGCCTGTAAGAAGCAGGACGCCTCCCTTCAGCAGGTCCCGGAACCAGCCGTTGCTGCCGTCCAGGTAGAAACGGTGAACGGGGAAGTAAATGTACCGTTGTCGTGGTACACGCTGGAATTAAAGCTGATTAAGGAAACGCCTGGCTTTAGTCCGCCCGTGGCCGCGCGGGCCATTGCCTACACCGGCATTGCCTTGCACGATGCCGTAGTAGGCAGGAGCGCCTATGCGCAAACATTAGGCGGGCAGCTGAACGGTTTGCCGCCATTGCCTCCGCCATCCCCGTACAAGCAGTACAACTGGGCCATAGCGGCCAACAGCGCGCTGGCGTCCATTGTAAAGCAGTTATTCCCCAATGCCAGCGCCGCCAATGTGCAGCTGATCAACCAGCTGGACAGTACCAACCGCGTAACCTATGCCAACAATTGCAGCGCGGATGTGATGACCCGTTCTATCGCCTACGGTCAGCAGGTGGCCACGCTGATTTACCAGTGGTCCCTGACGGATGGTGGTAAGGACGGCTATCTGAACAACTTCCCGGCGGACTACATCCCTCCGGCAGGCCCCGGCCTCTGGGTACCCACGCCGCCGGCATACCAGCGTGCCATGCTGCCTTACTGGGGCAACAACCGCACTATGCTGAAGCCGCACTGGACGGATGCGGTGGCTTATCCGCCGGTGGCTTACTCCACGGATACCGCCAGCAACTTCTACAAAGCCGCTATGCTGGTGTACCAGAAAGGCGTTGCCGGCACGCCGGAAGAGAAGGACATCGCGCTGTACTGGGCGGATGGCGGCGGAACCTTTACTCCTCCCGGCCACCTGGTTGCTATTGCGGCGCAGCTCATCCGCGACAATAACCTCAACCTCAGCGTTGCGGCCAACCTGCTTGCACAGGTAGGCATCAGCCTGAATGACGGCGGCATCAAATGCTGGAAATACAAGTTCCATTACAACGTGCTTCGCCCGGTAACGTATATACGCAGCCAGATAGACAGCACATGGTCGCCGCTGATAGCCACCCCGCCGTTCCCCAGCTACACCTCCGGCCACGCCACCTTTACCAGCGCTGCCGGCAATGTAATGGCCGCTAAATTCGGCGCCGCCTACAGCTTCACGGACCAGCAGAAAGTACCGGAAGGCTTTGCCCCGCGCTCTTTCAGCAGCTTTAACCAGATGATTGATGAAGCCAGCATTTCCAGGGTGTATGGTGGTATTCACTATGATTTTGATAGCGAGTTTGGAAAGATCACCGGGAAGACGGTGGCGGATAGGGTGGTGCTGCTAAAGTATTAGCCGGATAAACACCCGTCAAATTTTTAATAAGCCCCGGACGTACAAATGTCCGGGGCAATTTTATGCATGCTCTTAAACCGCAGGCGTTACAACAATCTGGCAAGCAGATTGTAATTATCGTGGGAGTTTTACCGCGCAAACTGGCCCTCCTGCGGTAATAACAAAGCGGGCAAGGGATGCAGTACAAAAAATGATCCCCCTGCAACCAGGGCTCAAAATAAAAATCGGACGACTACACTTTTTTGAACTGATGTAATCACATTTGCATGGGTACAAAACACCATAAATCAGTTACGGCAGCAGGGTTATTGATTGCGTTGGGCATTATTTATGGGGACATCGGCACATCTCCGCTGTATGTCCTCAATGCCATCCTGAAAGATAAAACGGTGACGGAAACAGTGGTCCTGGGCTCCTTATCTCTCGTGATTTGGACCCTCACCCTGCAAACCACCATCAAATACGTAGTGCTCACCCTGAAGGCGGACAACAGGGGAGAAGGGGGCATCTTTTCCCTTTACACGCTGGTGCGCCGGCGGCGCAAATGGCTGGTGTTCCCGGCCATGATAGGCGGCGCTTCCCTGCTGGCGGACGGGATGATCACCCCGCCGATGTCTGTCACCTCCGCCATCGAAGGATTGAGAGGCATTCGTAACATCGGGGAAATTGCGGATGGCACCATCGTGCTGATTGTGCTGACGATACTCACCATCCTGTTTTTACTGCAGCAGTTCGGCACGCATTCCATCGGTCGTTTATTCGGCCCCGTTATGACGGTCTGGTTCCTGATGCTGGGCATGATGGGACTGTTAAACCTGATGCATTATCCTGTTATTTTCAAGGCATTCAACCCCTATTACGGCCTGCACCTGCTCTTTACCTATCCCCGGGGCTTCTGGATACTGGGCGGTGTTTTCCTCTGTACTACCGGGGCAGAAGCGCTGTATTCCGACCTGGGGCATTGCGGCCGGGGCAACATCCGGGTATCGTGGGTGATGGTAAAAACCTGCCTGATCCTGAATTATCTCGGCCAGGGCGCCTGGCTGCTGGTAAACATGAACCACCAAACGGTAACGGATGAACTAATTAAAACAGGGTTTAACCCGTTTTACGCGATCATGCCGGACTGGTTCCTGCTGATAGGCATCATCATTGCCACCAGCGCCGCCATCATTGCCAGCCAGGCCCTGGTGAGCGGCTCCTTTACGCTCATAGGGGAGGCCATGCGGTTAGGGCTGTGGCCCCGCATGAAAGTCAATTACCCCACTACGCAGAAAGGCCAGTTGTTCCTGCCGGGTATCAACGTATTGCTTTATTTGGGCTGTTGCGGGATTGTATTGTATTTCCGGAAGTCCACCAATATGGAAGCCGCCTACGGCCTGGCTATCACGCTTTGCATGCTGGCTACCACCGTGTTGTTTGCCAACTACCTGGTGTTAAAACGGGTGAAGCCTGCGGTGATTTATTTATTCCTCGCTGTGTACCTGGCGATTGAAGGCAGTTTCCTCTTTGCCAACCTCGTTAAGTTTGCCCATGGCGGCTATGTGGCGCTGGTAGTAGCCGGCGGCCTGTTCTGGGTAATGTACGTATGCTATAAGGCTAGGCGTATCAAGAACCGTTTGGCGGAGTTTGTAAAGCTGGAACCTTATGTGCCCATGCTGCGGGAGCTGAGCAATGATACGGCCGTACCCAAGACCAGTACCCACCTGGTGTTTTTAACGGCCTCCGATTCCCCGGGGGAAATTGATAACAAGATCATTTATTCGATCTTCCGCCGGCAGCCCAAGCGGGCGGACATCTACTGGTTCGTGCATGTGCAAACGTTAGATGATCCTTATACGACGGAATATGAAGTAACGCATTACCTGCCCAACGAAATCATACGCATCGATTTCAAGCTGGGCTTCCGCGTGCAGCCGCGTATCGACCTCTTCTTCCGCACCGCCCTGCAGGACCTGGTGGCCCGCCGCGAAGTGAACATCACCAGCCGCTACGAGAGCCTGGAAAAGCGGCATGTTACGGGCGACTTTACCTTCGTGGTCATGGAAGCCTACCTGAACCAGGGCCACCAGCTCTCCATTTTTGAGCGTTGGATCATGGAGTTTTATTTCTGGTTGAAAGAATACACGCTGTCGGAAGAAAAAGGCTTTGGCCTGGACGCCAGCAGCGTGCAGGTGGAACTCTACCCGCTCTTCCTGAATCCCACCAGCAACATCCAACTCAGGAGAACCGCGCCCCGGCACGGAAGGCATTAAAAAAGGATTCCCGGCGAGCAATGCCGGGAATCCGGGAACTTTCAGTCCAGGAATGGACGTTGAAAGTATGTGATCCACCTCTTGTATATATACTACTTTGTTACTTCTTCTGAACTTTTATTGCTCATCATGTACAGCACACCGCCTACTACAATGAGGCCGATTTTTATAGCCCAGGCAACAGGCTCTCCCCATTGGTATATCCAGATGAGTACTTTGGGCACGTAGTTAAAGAAACCAGCGACAATGGATAAAAGGCCTATGATTACTAAAAAGGATCCGATTCTTTGCATAGTGTAAGGATTTTGTGGTTAATCAGGATGAAATTATGCGTTGAGGAAGCTGAATTTGCCTTCGAAGATAGGACCCGCTACAGGTACTGGTTTCATCTGTCCGTTGTAGGCGTTGATGATACCCATCACCCAGAGGATGAGAATAGCTATGTTGGCATACCGTACTACCGACAAGGCAGGCACGAGGCTCACCACCAGGTTGATGGCCACGCCAAGGATAATGCTGATGATGGCAATACCCAATGCCTGCTTGAGATGATAGCTTACGAAATGATCTTTAGGTTTGTCTTTATACTGGAAATATGCAATAACCCATCCGATGATGGAGATGTAAGAAATAATAGCCAAGGTTTTTCTGTCCATGCTGTTTTCGTTTTGTTGTTAAAATTTGATAACACAAAGCTACGGCCGGGGGCCAGGGATTTTTCTCCCTGAAAACAGCTATTTTAAGACGAGATATTAGAGCAAACCGTATTGCGTGGCCAGTTTAATTACAGCGGTCATGGTAGTTACATCAAATTTTTCGATGAGGTTTTTACGGTGACTTTCCACTGTATGCGTACTGATAAAGAGTTGTTCGGCTATCTGTGCGGTGGTCAGCCCTTTGCTCACCAGTCCCATGATCTCTTTTTCCCGGCGGGTGATTTTAGGAATATCCGTTAGTTCTCCTTCCTGTATCTGGCTCAGGATTTCCCGGGCGGCGTTGCAAAGGTAGGTGTCGCCCTTCAGCGCAGAGTTGATAGCCATAATGATTTCCTCGCCTACGGAGTTTTTCAGCACATAGCCATTAGCGCCGCTGTTGAGGATATTTTTAATTACCGGGCGTTCGTTGTGGACGCTCAGGGCGATAATCCTTACGTCTTTATCATTTTTACGTACCTGTTTACAGAGGTCAATGCCGTTGATGTCCGGCAGGTTGATGTCCAGCAGCACTACATCCGGTTGCAGGGTTTGGATGGCTTCCAGGCCGGCAGCACCGTTGCTGAAACAGCCGGCCACGGTGAGTTCTTCACGGGTGGCGAGCAGGTTCTTGAGTCCTTCCATTACAATCGGGTGGTCGTCTATCAATATTACTTTAATCATGGTGCTTTATTAGTTTACAGAACATTCAATAGTAAAAGAGGCGCCGGTGCCGGGGGAAGAGGATACTTCCAGGCTGCCCTGCAGCATTTCCGTACGGGACTGGATGTTGGCCAGTCCTGCCCCTTTGAGCGCGGCTAGTTCGGATTGGTCAAATCCCTTGCCATCATCTTCCACCGTCAGGAAGATGCGATGGTCGCTTTGTTGCAGCTGCACAAGGATTTGCGTAGCGCCGGCATGCTTTACGGCGTTATTCACCAGCTCCTGCATAATGCGGTAGAGCGTTACCTGTCGCCCGTGGCTCATATCATTCCGGTAATTATACACCTGGCAGGTAACGGGTACGCCTGATTTCTTCAAACCGTTGCAATACTCGCGGGTGGCTTCTCCCAGGCCATAGGTAAGCAGTACTTCCGGCATCATGCTGCGGGCTATGCGGCGCAGTTCGTCCACGGCATTATCCAGGTGGCGCAGGGTTTTATGGACGATAGTTTGTTGCGGAGAAGTGGATGCCGGGGCGTTCAATGCCGACAATTCAATTTTTACCCCGGACAATAATCCGCCAAGTCCGTCATGTAAATCCCTGGCGAGGCGGGTACGTTCCTGCTCCTGGCCTTCCAGCATGGCGGAGAGCATGGATATCCGGTGTTCCTGTTTGATCCGGTCCAGTTCCAGGTTGTGGAGCTGCTGCTTTTGTTTCAGCGCTTTGGAGCGCTGTTTAAAGGCAAAATAGAGGAAGGCCGCCGCCAGGAACAGCGCGATGGTAAGTACGGAGTAGATCTTATTCAGCTTGCGGTTATAGGCGAAGCGCTGACTCATGACTTTCAGCTCCTGTTCCCGTTGCGATGTTTTGTAGTTGGCGGTGGTGAGGGCCTGTTGCTTCATTTCCGTTTCATACTTGGCATCCAGCAGGGCTTTATCCTTCAGGATGGCCGTGTACCGGGCTTCCAGCAGGGCTTTGTCTTTCTGGCCGGAGAGGTAGCGGGCCTGTATCAGCTCCTTATTGCGCTGTTCGGCGAGGAGGCGTATTTGCAGCAGGTTCTTTTCCTTCCGGGCCATTTCGTATTTGGCTTCCAGGTCTTTGGCCTTGTTCATTTTTTCCACGTCAAAGAGTTCCTGGTAGAGGGTCATGTACTGTTTGTAGTTCTGCAGGGCCAGGGCGGTGTCTTTTAGCTGTTCATACGCTTCCGCCAGGCCCAGGTGGGATTGGGAGAGGTTGTATTTATCGAACAGCGGGTCTTTGGCGCTTACCAGGATGGCGCCATTGAGGTAATTGACGGCCGACTGGAAGTCCCCGCGTTTGAAGGCCTCGGAGGCCAGCTCATTGTACACCCCTGCTTCCACGGCGAATTGTTTGGTAAGCTTACCTTCCTGCAGGGCAATGTTATTGTAATAGTCCACACTGTCCTTATTGGCAGGGGTGGGCGGCATATTTTCCCGGAAGATATTGGCGATCCCGATGGCGGAAAAGGGAATATTGCTGGGCGTTACGATCCGCTCCCGGTTGGACCTGGCGAGGTGCAGGGATTTGCGCATATAATACAGCGCGGAGTCCAATGCTTCTTTGCGGTCATTATTTTCCCGGTAGAGGTTAATGAAGTAGCCTCCCCGTTCCTGGTTGGCGCTGATGAGCTTTTCCAGCTGTTTGAGCTGGATGGCGGCGTTGAGGGAGAGGCGGGTGTATTTTTCGACGTTGACCAGGTCGTACCATTTGAAGTACACGCCTGCCAGTTCGGAATACACGGGCTGGATATAGGTAAGGCCGTTAGGAGCCTTTTCCAGCACGTCCAGGGCTTCCTGGAGGGTGTGGATCGCGTCCGTTTCCTGCCGCTCGCGGACCTGCAGCCAGCCTTTCATGTACAGCACATAGCCTTTCATGAGTTTA
Source organism: Chitinophaga sp. CB10 (assembly GCA_001870995.2). GTDB lineage: Bacteria > Bacteroidota > Bacteroidia > Chitinophagales > Chitinophagaceae > Chitinophaga. The sequence continues at coordinate 167,898 of MLAV02000013.1, read as the reverse complement.
CTGTTGGAGTGCCGGATGTACATGGTGGCGCTGTCCATATGCCGGTAGGCGGCTTCCGCATCCCCGGAGATGTAGTAGGAAGCTGCCATCATGCCATGGGTATGGGCGCGGTAGCTACCGTCCTTCATGGGGGCGGCCAGCTCCAGGGACTGGCGGAGGATGTCCAGCCCTTCCTTCCAGCCGGTATTAAAAAACACGACCTGTCCGAGCCGGTCCATGGCGTCGATGCGCATTTCCAGCGGCAGGTCCTTGCGGGCTATGACTTTCCTGAGCGAATCGGCCAGCAGCTGGGCCTGGGCACAAACCGTAGCAGTCAGGAAGGCAATGGTAAGCAGTAAACGGTACAAAATAGATCAGTATTTATCAATTACCTGCAAAATTACTATAGTATAGGAATTAAAAATGGCTGATTTCAGGGATATCGCCAAGCTCCCTGGTCAGCTACTTTTGTGGTATCAAAATGAAAAACTCGATTAAAATGAAAAAAGTAAACAGCATCCTCGCGCTCTTCGGAGCAGCCCTTATCAGTATGAACGTTGTAAGCTGCGATACCGCCGTTGACCCTGTGGAACACAACAATAAGCTGATGACCGTGATGAACGAGAATGAGAAAGATATGAATGCCATGAACGGCGCCATGAGCAGCCAGGACTACGCCAAAGCGGAAACTGTGCGCAAATCCTGGTCCGAGCACCTGGATAAATCCATTGAAACCGTTGGCAAAATGAAATCCATCGACGACGCCGGCCTGAAAGACGCTGTCACCCAGGGTCTGAAAGACTACAAAAAGCTGGCGGACGAAGATTATAAAACATTGATTGATCTGCGTACCAAGGAAAAAGGCGGGGATTTGACCGTACAGCCGCAGATCCAGTCCACATTGGATAAAATCAACCACTCGTTTGAATCCATTGGAAACAAGATTAACCAGGCTTCTGACGCTTTTGAGAAAAAAGTGAGGAAGTAGTTATCGAAAAACCCCAATTTTTGTTGCCCGGGAGGGGGAGGCGCGTAAGCGCTGACCTTTTCCCGGGAATTTTTTGTGTTTAGATGCAGGCATTTTTTTGAAGAGGTTCCCGGATTTGTAGCTGGGTAATACCCGGCAGTTTCGTTTTCTTACAATTTTATCGGTCGCCGATCATAGAGTTTTGTGGTATAAATCACAAAGCTATGAACACAGAAAAAACACATGCAACGATCCTGCTGACAGGAACAACTGGTAAAATTGGAACTGTACTCGCGAATATGCTGGCGGAAAAGGGTATTCCTTTCCGTGCGATGGTGCGGAATGCGGCGGATGCAGCCAGGTTTTCACATATGAAGGGTGCAGAAGTGATAGTAGGAGATTTTGATAACCCTGATTCCCTACGCCACGCAGTAGCGGGGATACAAAGCGCTTTCCTGTTAACCAATTCCACAGCCAGTGCGGAACGCCAGCAGATTACTTTTACGGATATTGCGGCGGCAGCAGGAGTGAAGCACCTGGTGAAGTTGTCGCAATATAAAGCAGATGCTGCTTCTCCGGTGCGGTTCCTCCGTTACCATGCTGCCGTGGAAGCTCATATAGCAGCCAGCGGTATGGCCTATACCTTCCTGCGGCCAAATTTATTTATGCAGGGCTTCTTGTTATTCCGGGATAGTATTATACACAAAGGCCAGTTCTATGCGCCTGCAGGGAATGCAAAAGTAAGCGTGGTGGATGTACGGGATATTGCTGCGGTGGCGGCAACAGCGCTTACCACTGACCGCTGGTATAATAAAGTGTTGGATATTACAGGCCCGGAATCCCTTACCCATTATGAATTGGCAGGTATTTTATCTGAAGTAACAGGCAAGGCAGTACGCTATATTGATGTAGCTCCCGAAGATATGCTGCAGGCGGTATTGTCCTTAGGTTTCCCCGAATGGCAGGCGGAGGGGCTGATGGAAGATTATGCGCATTATGCCCGCGGAGAGGCGGCTGGCATCAGCAATGCGGTGCAGGAGGTAACGGGTAAGGCTGCACGTAGTTTTGTTGAGTTTGTAAAGGACCATGCAGGTTATTTCAAAGGTTGATTACCCTTTATTCAGCACCGGCATTTCTTCCTGAACCGGGTACAAAAAAATTATCTTTTAATGCTTTAATAAATTGCTGCGGTGTCGTTTCCAGGTAATACCTGAAATCCTTTATCAGGTGGCTCTGGTCATGGTAGCCAAAGGTGGCGATCAGGTCAAATACATCAGGTATTTTTTCTTTTTGGGAGATAATAGTGTTAACGACTGCTTTAAACCTGAGGAACCGCAGCAATTCTTTCGGTGAATATCCCGTGTATTTCTGGAATCTTAACTGAACAGTTCTTTCTGAAATATTCGCATTGGCGGCAATCGCTTTCGCCGGCTGGATGACAGGGTCGTGAAAGTAGTTTTTGCCTGCCAGCAGCGGGCCTGAACCAGGGTCATTGTCTGTTACCCGGGATAGCAGGTATGCATTGAGCATCTCTATTCTTTGATGAATATCGGCAGCCTTTAACTCCTCCCACAGCTCCTGTATATACGGCAATGTTACCGGGAATACCACGTCCTGATATTGATCAATGGGCGTGCTGAATATCCGGTAAAATCCATTGAGGTGGAAGTTGAGCACGATGGCATCCGTGCCGGGAGGCAGCTCGTAATTGAGCATTTTCCGCAGTGGACCTATCGCTGCTGCTTCCTTGATTTGATAGGCTCCTGGTGGTTCGCTGCCAAATGAGAAAGGTATATCAGCGCCAAAATTGATCACTACCATCATTTCCAGGTTAGGGGAAAGATGTTTACGAATAGGGGTGCTGCCGGCAGGGTTGAAGATATGGTAATAATGCGTGATTACCTCCTGCAGGGCAGCGGCGGATTTGTAGAGGTTGCCGTGTTCGTCAGTGATCATGAGTGGTTTGGTTTAGGGCAAAGGTAGGGGATATGAGCTTTTCAAAAGAGGCTATTTACATTAGGAGCGAAATGTAGGCTACTTTCAATAGTAAGCCTTCAGACCTTTATCGTGGTTATTTATGTTTCGGTAGTTGGTATATCTACCTGTCAAAAAGCAGGCTTCCACACCCATGGGAGGCGAAAAAGTTAGATCGTGAATGGTGGTTCTACCTCTCAAAAAGCAGGCTTCCACACCGTGTTATTGACACCATTTTCCCGTCTGAAAGGTGTATCTACCTCTCAAAAAGCAGGCTTTCGCACCAAAACTCCTGGAGGGCCACTATGACAACAGGGTGTATCTACCTCTCAAAAAGTAGGCTTCCACACCCAGTAAAAAAGAAAGCCTTACAATTAGTCAGGTGTATCTACCTCGCAAAAAGTAGGCTTCCGCACCTGTGTGTTCCGACAGTTGGCAGCAAGTCCGGGTGTATCTACCTCTCAAAAAGCAGGCTTCCACACCTAAAAATGGCTACAGTTAAGGTTCTGTTGAGGTGTATCTACCTCTCAAAAAGCAGGCTTCCACACCCATATACTGGTTAAGGCGACCGCCAGACGTGGTGTATCTACCTCTCAAAAAGCAGGCTTCCACACCAGAAACTACATACCATGTATCAGGAGAAGGGGGTGTATCTACCTCTCAAAAAGCAGGCTTCCACACCCATGGCCGACCTGGGAAATGAAGAAATCAGGGTGTATCTACCTCTCAAAAAGCAGGCTTCCACACCACGGTTGTGGTCCATCCTTAGCAACGGCAGTGGTGTATCTACCTCTCAAAAAGCAGGCTTCCACGCCTTTGCCAGTTAATGCCGGTAATCAGGCGGAGGTGTATCTACCTCTCAAAAAGCAGGCTTCCACACCGCAAGTCTATATTAGGCTGTTATTGGCTGGGGTGTATCTACCTCTCAAAAAGCAGGCTTCCACACCCAGCAGGTACAAAGAAGTAATTGGTAAAATGGTGTATCTACCTCTCAAAAAGCAGGCTTCCACACCTTTGCCATCACAGAGGCTTCAGGTATCGCCGGTGTATCTACCTCTCAAAAAGCAGGCTTCCACACCTCTATTTCTTTATGGGCCTTTATTTCTACGGGTGTATCTACCTCTCAAAAAGCAGGCTTCCACACCAGAAAAAGGACGTAGCGAAGGATCTGCCGGGGTGTATCTACCTCTCAAAAAGCAGGCTTCCACACCGAGTTTGCCTACGGGCACTTGGACGAAACGGGTGTATCTACCTCTCAAAAAGCAGGCTTCCACACCGGAAGAATTCGCAAAGTAAAGTAGAGAAGAGGTGTATCTACCTCTCAAAAAGCAGGCTTCCACACCCTTAGGGTATTTTGCTTATGCAATAGTACAGGTGTATCTACCTCTCAAAAAGCAGGCTTCCACACCAGAATTCATGAAAGAGAATAAGCCCGTAAAGGTGTATCTACCTCTCAAAAAGCAGGCTTCCACACCTACATACAATTTGGAGATCTTTTTCTTACCGGTGTATCTACCTCTCAAAAAGCAGGCTTCCACACCTATAAGTATAATGGGGAGCTGTGGGTTACGGGTGTATCTACCTCTCAAAAAGCAGGCTTCCACACCGAGGCTATGATCCTCTATAACGGCACTCTGGGTGTATCTACCTCTCAAAAAGCAGGCTTCCACACCGAAGCATTTTCGCTAACCTCAGCAAGGTTCGGTGTATCTACCTCTCAAAAAGCAGGCTTCCACACCATAAAAGGAGGTGGGTGAATGACTGGTGTGGGTGTATCTACCTCTCAAAAAGCAGGCTTCCACACCCACTCTCCTCTCAATCCCTTTCCCATCTTACATCTCCCTTAATCATATCCCCAAAAAATCACCCATTTCCCAACTCCACATACCTCGAATGATCCTTTTTTGCATGCAAATCCTCCTTTATCCCCAACACTTCCCTCAATTTCGTCCCGGGCCTCGTCATCCATGAAAAGCTCCCTGCCTGCGGTATATCATTATGCAACGCAATATTCCTGTTACTCGGATCGCCGTTCAACTCGTCACGGATAATATCCAGGTCCTTCCAGCCAAGGGTTTGCGCGAGCTCGAGGAGTTTCGCGAAATTGTAGTGATGGCAGGCCGACCCGGGCGTCTGACAAGTTACGAGCAGGTGTTGATGCAGTTGGTTTAGATCTCCCCCAAATAAACTATCAGCAGCGGTTGATAAAACTTTACGTTCAAAATTCAGTATCGCTGCCGCAAATTTTTTCCCCGTACGCCGTACGAGGCTGATTTCATCCCGCAGGATGTCGAATGAAACCGGATGTTGTAAGGAACCGTCGGGGAAGGGGGCGCCCGGATTTATCTTATCAATGGACAACTCGTTATCTGCCCAGATGGCCCTTTCTTTTGTATGGCGGTTGACGTAATGCACGGCGGCGCGGTACAGGTAGTCCTCCAGCGTCCGGAACATCATATCATCCAGCTGATGCAGGAGTACAGTGGTGTAGATAAACGGCTGCCCTCTCAGCGGGAAGGTGATGGCCACCCGGTGCAGATTGCCAACATGGTATTCCTTCTTCGTGGGGTGGAGCAGCTGCGCTGCCATGTTACTCGTATAGCTGTTGTTTTGCAGGTATTGCTGGGCCATCCACCATAACAACACGTCTTCTGTTAAAGTATCGTTTATAAGTCCTGTCAGTTTTTTCCTGCTGCCGGCGCTAATATCACCGGGATATAAAACTTCCGCTACGGATGCCTGGTAATGCGAAGCGTAAAGCCCTTTCAGTAAAGCATAATTTTTCCTGACGTTTGCAAATATATTATGGGCAGGATGTACCTTTTGCTGGAGATTATCCTTTTCTAAAATTTTGAATTCAGTTTTGCCTTTTCCGTATTGTTTGGAAAAAAATGCCTTCATTACCAACATCGGATGAATGGGGAATGGAAGCACATCCAGGGTTTCCATCCGCTGTTTATGTAAGGCCTGCTGCCCGGCTTCTTGTTGCAGCCCTGCGGGAACAGACAGGCGCAGGTATCTGCAAAGGTCCGCCAGCATGGAAATACGAGCGGCGCCGGTACTTTTGTGTAAAGCGGCTTTTCTCTTGTTTAAATCATTCCTGCGATCTTTCAATACATTTATCAGCAAATCATCCAGGCTTTTTGCACGGAACAGCAGGTCCTCTATCTTTTTAGGAATTTTTGGTTTGCGGCCGGCTAATTTGAACTGCCAATTATAAAGTTGTTCCAGGTTATTCCGCCTTTTTCCTTTTTTGGGTGAAGCAATCTCATAATGGCAAATGCTCATATAATTATATTCATGCTTCCTGAAAAACTTCGGCGCTTTCGTTTTTGCATCCCTCGGCCAATCAAAGAGCTTATACGCTTCCATGATAGCGCGGTTCTTCTCCGCTCTTCGCATGTAATCCAGGTTCTGCAGGATGTTTTGCCATTTCTCTTTGAGCTGGGTGATCCGCCTGTTGACTGCTTCCTCCACTGTTTTCCAGTCACTATCCGGGGCGGGTTTAAGGTAGGGAGATACAAATGCCTCTTCCAGGAGATGGTAAGTGTGGTCTGCCTTAAAGCCGCCGTCCTCTTTAAGCCGGATTATATCAGCCTTCAGTTTATCAAAGAATTCCCTGATTACCTGCTGATACGCTTTCCCATTTTTGCTCAAAACAAAAGCCATTAAATACTTCATCGCTTGCCGGCCAATGCTGAATTGGATAAATTGTTCAAAGTTCTTATCACCGCTGGTATCCCGCCGGATGGCTATGTACACATGGTCATCCTCCAATGTAAGCCGGTACTGGTCCGGTATTTCGGAGGCCTTAAAGTACCGTTTCCTTTTCACGAGTGTTTCATGTTCATTGCCGTTAAGCTGATCCATCTCAAAGTTTTCCACACCCCAATACCAATCGTCGCCGGCGAAATCCATCAGGTAGGTGGCGGCGTAGTGCATAAAACGGTTGCCTGGTCTGAATTTACGGTCGGTGGTGGATACGAGGTCCTGTTGATACACCTGGATGGGTTCAGGGAGCGGCTCGTCTTCCTGGTTGGTCTGGAACGACCGGATGGCCGATATAATCATTTCTCTTTGGTCAATGTCCTCCTGGTAACCATCTTCCAGCTGTTCAAAAAACGTGATACTGGTTTCAGTCAGCAGCCTGCTGCCTCTTAAGTGCTGGTTTTTACGGTCCAGGAGAAAGGCGAGATCTTCCGCCGTGCGATCTTTTAGCCTGGTATTTAAAATGTCGAATAGCTTCTGCCGGCCTTCGATGACGGTACGCAGGTTTTGCAGGAGCGTATCCACAGGGGATTCCTGCAGGACCGTTGCATTAAACAGCTGCATGAGCACCACCAGGCGGTAAAGCATCGGAAAGTCCATCTTAAATTCGTACCCCGGCAGGCCCTCATGCGTAAAGAGTATATGCTTGCGGATACCCGTTTCCTCTTCGTCCGGCGGGGCGAATTCAAAATCTGGCAGCAGTTCAGGATGCTGTTGAAGATATTCGTACAAGTTATCAATATTTTCGATCTTTTTGCCTTTGGAGAGATACAACGGCATCTTCTCCGTATTGCCCCAGAAGTCAGGATAGTCGTTCAGGTAAGAGATCAGCTTATAAGCCGTCCGCGCTTTGAGTACCTGCTTTTGATCCTCCGCCGAAAGCGTGGAAAGCACGCTTTGCTCCTGATGGAAGTGCGCCATGGTAGCCCCATCCCGAAGGGTATAATAGAGATAAATCTTACGTTTGGCACGGAACAGCGGCATATCCGTCCGCTTGAAGCCTCTGCGCTGCTGCATCAGCTGCGAAAGCTGGCCACTGCTGAGGAAAAAGCTGAGGAAGAAGATGCGGCCTTCCACTGTAAGTACACTGCCATTAAAAAGTTTGTACGGTTTATATTCACGCTTACCCAGGAGCGCTTCATAATCCGCCACGGCCGCGGGATCATCTTTAGCCACCATCGCGGCAGCCAGCTTGTACCTATCATTTATAAAGGATACGAGTTGCCCTGAACACTCCAGCACACACGGATCATGCCACTGGTGGGAGTAGAAATTCCGGATATCCTCCACCTTCTTGCAAAGCTCATTGATTATCACTTTATCATCAGGTGTAAGTTCATACCCTCTGCTATTTTTGGCATCTTTATGTGCGCTCCAAAGATATTCCGCCAGTCGCGCCAGCTGCGTGTCAGGATTGGCGGTGGATGCATTGATCGCCTTCCTTATTTCATTCAGGTTGGCAACGGCTATATTGTAATAAATCGCCAGGTCGGCAGTCTTGTCGCCAAAGTCTGTAAAGGCTTCATAGGCAGTGGGGGCACTGCCGCTTTTTTTAGGGTGCATCGCATTAATGTTTATGATGGTGATAATTAAGGTTGAGGTAACAGTTTAATTCTACCGCTACTTTGCCGCTCATGGGTGAAGTAAGTGCCTTCGAGCTGCCTGTTCTGAGGGTTGAAATATAGAATGGTATAGCCCAGGTGTGTTTGTAGTCCATATTTTGCATGCTCGGCGCTCTGTAAATTACCATTGTTCGTAAAGGTGTACGACAGTTGGAATCTACCATCGTCCAATTTTACCAGGTCTGCAGCGCCACTGCTGAAGGTAGAAGTAGGAGTAGGGTCTGCGGCGTTATTGAAAACCTTCCCGGTAAGATAAATGCCATTGAGGTTTTGTGAGATGCTTACCAGGAGGTGCTTGGTGACATGGCCCAGCTGCGGGTCATCGTTGATATGGAAGGTGGATACCAGTTCGCCTGCATAATTGCCCCGAAGGTCGTGGAGGCCCAATAATTTCAGGTAAGGCTTCCACATGAGATATTTATTAACCGGGCCGAAGAGAAGTCGTACAAGTCCACCGCTGCTGAGTAATAGTGCGGCTTCTTGCCATAAAGTTAACGGCTGGCCGAAATAATCCGCGATTAGCGTGCGTAACAAGAAATTTACTACGACAATAATGCAGAACAACGTAAATAACACGCCGGCGGGATAATACCTGAAATTCAAATTTTTCATAATCTTAAAAACACAAAGGGATTGCTTTGGTGGTTTACAGCTAAGTTTGAGCGCTCAGCAAAACGAATATAAGCAAATCCAACGTAATACCCATCACCCCTCCTCCGACACCCTGTCCTTCGCCACCTTCCTCCTCAACTGCACATACGCCGACGGCAGCATATTATACTTCGCCTTAAACGACCGCGCAAAATAATTCGGCGTCGCAAACCCCACCGTGTACGCCACCTGTGCAATATTCATATCGCTTTTTTCCAGCAGCACCGCCGCCCGCTCCAGCTTCACGGAACGGATGAACTCTACCGGCGTTTGCCCCGTCAGCTCCAGCAGCTTGCTGTACAGGGAGCTTCTGGACATGCCCACATGCCGGCTGAGCGCCTCTACAGACAGCTGCGTGTCCGTCAGGTTGTTTTCCAGGTAGGCCATGATCTCCTTCATAAAGCGTTCGTCCTCCGGCTGCACTTCCGGCGCCGGCGCTGATACGCTGATCTGCTTGGAATAGGTGCGTTTGGCGCAATGGTTCAGCGTGAGGAGATTCTTAATTTTTGAATGGAGGATTTCTACGTTGAAAGGCTTCAGGATATAGTCATTGGCGCCGGTTTCCAGGCCTTTCAGCTGGTCCTCCTCGCCGGTGATGGCCGTCAGCAGTATAAACGGAATATGTTGCGTGCGTTTGTCGTTCTTGACTTTTTTGCAAAGGTCCATGCCATCCATGTATGGCATGCTGATGTCGCTGACGATCAGCTGCGGGTGTTGGGCCAAGGCCTTCTGCCAGCCTTCCTTCCCGTTGCTGGCTTCTATTACCCGGTATTGCAGGCGCAGGTTGTCCTTCAGATAAAACCGCAGGTCGTCGTTGTCTTCCACGATCAGTACTACCGGTAAATCCGTGTTGTTGCCAGGGGTTGGTATGGTTTGGGGAGAGACGTCCGCTGCCGCCGCCTCTTCAAGCGGAAGTTCCGGCTGTAACGGCACGATCGCTATACCGGCGGTGGCGGCAACCAGCGGAAGGGTAAGTATAAAAGTACTACCCTTACCCGGCTCACTGTCCACTTTGATTTCTCCGTCATGCATGCGGGCAAACTCCCGCGTGATGGACAGCCCGATGCCGGTACCTTTATTCACCACCGTAGCAGGCGTGGTATGCTGGAAAAAGTGTTCGAATATTTTTTCCTGCTGATCCTTCGGTATGCCAATGCCGGTATCTTTTACCTTGATGGTAAACCATTCCTTGTCGCCGCCGGCGGGATGCTGGCGCTTTTCAACGGATACGGTGACCTTGCCGCCTTCCAGCGTAAACTTAAAGGCGTTGGAGAGCAGGTTGAACAGGATGCGTTCTATCTTGTCGTGGTCAAATTTTGCGAAGGCTTGGTGTACGCTGGTTTCAAAGCTCAAACTGATTTTCTTCCGCTCCGCCATATCCCGGAACGAATCTGTGGCCTCCTGTACGAAGGAGATGAATTCGCCGTCGGCCAACTGTAGTTTCAGCTCCTGCTCCTCCATCTTGCGGAAGTCCAGCAACTGGTTCACGAGGTTCAGCAAACGCCGGCCATTCTGCCGGATCATCTTCAGCTGGTTGAAGGAATGTTCATTTTTTTCCTTGCGGATCAGCGTATCGATGGGGCCCAGTATCAGGGAGATCGGCGTGCGGAACTCATGGCTGAGGTTAGTGATGAATTTGATCTTCAACCGGTCCAGTTCGTGTATGCGTTCCGCTTCCCGGCGCTCCTGCTCCCGCTCCATCTGCTGCTGCTGTTCCAGGAATTTCTTCTTCACTTTCTGGATGCCTTTGTAACGGATAAACAGCAGTATGCCCAGCACCAGCAGGGTATAAAGCGCATATGCATAGGTGGTGCGCCACAGGGGCGGATGCACGATGATGCGGATGGATTTTCCTTTTTCGTTCCAGATGCCGTCGTTGTTGCTGGCTTTTACCTGCAGCACATATTCCCCGGGATCGAGGTTGGTATAGGCTGCCGTATTCACATTCCCTGTATAGTTCCATTCTTTATCAAAACCTTCCAGGCGGTAGGCATATTGATTTTGTTCAGGCGCGGTGTAATTCAGACCCACGAAGCTGATGGAAAAGTTCTGGCGGTAGTCAAGGTCGATGCGGTCGGTAATGGAAATATTTTCCCGGATAGGGCCTTTCGGGGAAGGACTCACGGACCTGTTGGAAATCCGCAGATCGGTAAACAGTACTTCCGGCGCATTGGTATTCTTTTTCAAACCTGCCGGGTCAAAGTAGTTGAAGCCTTCCAGTCCGCCCATGAACACCATGCCGTTGGCTGCCAGTATGCCGGAGCCCCGCACGAAGTTATTATGCTGTACGCTGTTGTGAAAAGTGAATTTATTGAACTTGCGGCTTAAGGGGTCGAAGCTGCAAATACCCTGGTTGGTGGATAACCAGAGCAGGCCGTTGTTATCCTGTATAATCTTATAGATATTATTATTCAAGAGGCCATCTTCCTCCGTGAAGGTGATGAACTGGTTGGTCTTTTTATCCAGCAACCCCAGTCCGCCGCCATAGCTGCCTACCCAGATGTTGCCCTGCTTGTCTTCCAGCACGGAAAAAATCTTATCTCCCGGCAGGTGGTTGCCGGTGGAGTTGTACACGGTGAAATGCTGCAGGGAGCCATCCAGCCGGGCAATGCCGCCGCCGTGTGTCGCAATCCAGAAATTGCCGGAATGATCTTCCAGGATATCCCGGATGTAGGCGTTCATCGGCAGCAGGGATTCGTTTGGGCGCGGCTCGCGGGTAAAGCGGTTGATCAGCCCCAGTTGCTGGTTCACTACTGAAAAGCCGTCCCCGTTTGTGCCTATCCAGATGCGGCCCTTGCTGTCTTCCGTCAGCGTGAAAATATCATTGGAGAAAAGGAAATTGCAGTTCTCCTTCGTGTACTGTTTATACCTGCGGGTGCGCAGGTCGTACACAAACAGCCCGTCGAGGAAGGTGCCCACCATTAGCTGGTTGTTTTTCGTCAGCAGGAGGGAGAGTACGCGGATGCCTTTTTCACAGCCTTTGACGGTGGAGCGCAGTTCCAGGTGTTCGAACGACTGCCGCGCCGGATCAAAGAGGGACACCCCGCCGTTATCCGTGCCTACGTAAATTTTCCCGTTCCCCGTTTCCGCAAAGGAAGTTACAATAGGGGCGGGTAAGCCTTGTTTGTTGAAAGGGTCATGCTGTACCAGGTGGAAGAGGTTGAGGTGACTATCGTATTTAATAATACCATTGCGGAAGGTGCCTATCCAATAAAGTCCGTCGTCGTCGATGTGGATGGAATATACATCCTTGAGCCGCATAGACTGCCCGCTGCCTTTGTCGTACGACAAGGTTTCCACCCGGCCGGTGGCAGGGTCCAGCAGGTCCAGCCCGGAGGTAGAACCTATCCAGACGCGGTTCTGATCATCCACTTCCAGGGCATTCAGGGAATTGCTGCTGATGCTGTGGCCGCTGCCGTCATGTTTATAGGTCTTAAAGCCATGCAGCCCGGGGTCTGTTACAGACAGCCCGTCCGTTGTGGCCAGCCAGATGTTGCCCTTTTTATCTTCCGCCATATACCGCACCACGTTATTGCAAATGCTCTGCGGGTCCGCCGGGTTATGCACAAATTTCCGCAGGCAATGACCGTTCGGGTCCAGCACGTACAAACCCTCGCTGGTGCCTACCCACATTCTTTGCTGCCGGTCTTCCAGCAGGCAGATGGTGGTGGATTTGAACGGCTCTCCGCCCGGCCCGGTAAACGGGGTGATCTTTTTGGTAACCGGATCAATGATATCCAGCCCCGTGTAATGCCCCACCCATATCTGCCCTTTATGATCGCTGGTAATCGCTTTGATCACATTACTGCCGAGGCTGTTGGGGCCCGGCCCTGCGGGAAAGTTGAGGAACTTATCCAGCTTGCGGTCGTACATGCTCAGGGAGCCGCCGCTGGTGCCTACCCAAATGGCGCCGTTCCTGTCTTCATAGATGGCAGGTATTTCATTTGCCGGCAAACTGTTGGGATCATTGTTTTTATTGCGGTACACGGTGAAGCTGCTCCCGTCGTACTTCGCCAGCCCGTCGTCTGTGGCAAACCACATAAGCCCGAAGCGGTCTTTTATGATGGCGTTGATGGTGCTGGACCGTAGTCCGCCCCCGGTACTCAAAGGGGTGAAGTGAAAAGGTTGCGCGTGGACAAGATTAAAAAATGTCAAAAAGACAATTAAATAAAAGGATGTCCTGCTGAAATATGTCAAATTTTGGTTGTTAGCTCTTAAGGTCATACGTGGAGGGCGTTAATGTATTGTTGATCCTATGTGCTTTCCTTACTTGATAAGATCGGTGCTTTTACCGGAAGATATATCCCATTACAAGATACAAATTAAAAGTAATGAATTTTAGCAGCGCAACTGTCGCTTTTCGGTTTTTACAATTCTCTAAAAAAAAGTGTCATGCAGACATTTAAAAAATTAGGTAGTACTTTGCCTGTGTAATGTTTACACTAACCCCGGCATAGGGAACAAATGTTGCCGTCTCTGAACATTTGTTACCATATTTTCAACATTTGAGCCATCCCGCCGCTGCCTGTAGTACTACATTTGAAGCGTATCCCATTTAACACGTTATGAATTTAAAACGCAGCCTTTTAGGCATGGCAGTGTTATGCCTGCCTGTTACATTAACAGCACAAACCAGTTCTACCAGCTCGGGCGAGGATGCAATGGACCCACATTCCCTGGAACGGTACACGAAGGAAATGACCTACGTGAACCCAGTACTCCCGGGGGACCATCCGGATCCCACACTCCTGAAGGTAGGCGATGATTTTTATCATTGCGGTTCGTCTTTTCACTTCAATCCATACCTGCCCATTTATCATTCCAGGGATTTGGTTCACTGGAATATAATCGGCCGGGTGCTGCCTCCTTCGCACTCCACCATGGTGGCTGACCGACCATCTGGTGGCGTGTGGCAGGGAGCTATTACCTATTTCTACGGTTCCTATTGGATATATTTTTCTTCCGGGGGGCAGTGGTTCTCCAGGGCGGATAACCCTGCCGGACCATGGTCCGCACCCGTACCGGTAAAAACCGACTCCGCCACAGGGCCGCTCGGGTACGATAACTCCATCTTCGTGGACGATGACGGTACACCCTATATGGTCATCAAAAATGGCCAGAAAGTAAACCGCATCCGGGCGCTGGGCCGCGACGGGCAGCTGACGGATACCGTCATTAACCTCGACTGGATCAACGCCAAGCTGGAATACAGCTGGGCGGAAGGCCCCGTGATGTGTAAACGGAACGGGTATTATTATTACTTCCCGGCCGGCGATGTGTCCGGCGGGCAATACGTACTCCGCGCCAGCGCCCTTACGGCCGACTCCACCAAATGGGAGCGGCTGGGCAACTTCTTCAAACCCGGCACGGACCCTAAAAATACTTTCAGAGTCCCGAACCATATAGCCGCTCCCGTGCAACTGGCGGATGGCACCTGGTGGACCATCGGGCAGAGCTACCAGAAAACGGAGCAGGACGACTGGTCCGGCATGGGCCGCCAATCCTCACTATACCAGGTAATATGGGAGGGGGACCGCCCCTGGGGCATGCCGCCCGTAAGCACCCCCGTCCTCAAACCGGACCTCCCGCAAAGCGGCATCACCTGGAGAACCGTGCATAGCGACCATTTTGAAGACGGCGCCGCCCTGCACCCCGCCTGGCACTTCCTCGACCGGGCCTCCGCGCAAAAATATTCCCTGACCGACAGGAAAGGCTGGATCCGCCTCCTGCCCGGTAATGCCAAAACCCACCTGGTGCAAAAAGAAACGGAACATTACTATTCCGCCATTACCAAAGTAGAACTCGACGCTACGGACACGACGGACCAGGCAGGCATTTACCTGACCAATGGCAACCAGAAAGTATTTGTGGCTTTTTATACAGGTTATGACGGGGGAAAGAAAATTATCTTCCGGCACGACACCGCCACCTTTAAAGTCCCTAACCCCGTAGGTAAAACCCTGTGGCTGAAAGTTGAAAGAAATGAACACCTGCTCACCGCCTCGTATAGCCGTAATGGTGAGGACTGGGTAAAGGTAGGCACGGTGAACAGCCAGGCGATGGACCGCACCCAGCCTAATTACAACTCCTGGGTAGGTACGAGCGTGGGTCTGTTTGCGCAGGGTAAACCGGCGGACTTCGACTGCTTCATTTACAAAGACGGGCGCAATGCCCTGCCGGCTGTAGCCTATGCGAACTACTACGGCGTTGAAGCGGTAACATCTCCCCAGGGAAAATTTATTACCAACAATACCAACAACGGCGGCTGGATGATGTACGCCGGCATGGACCTGGGCACGCCTGCCCGGCCTTCCAAAAAAATGCAGCTGGAACTCACCGCCACTGCCAACACCCGCCTGGAAGTCTTCCTCGACAGCCTGGGAACAGGCAAGCCCGTGGCGGTTGCCAACATTACGCCCACCGCCGGCAAGCTGAAAAAAATCAGTATAGCTATCGATCAATCATATGGCCAACACGATGTTTTCATTCGCTTTTCACCTGGCGTCAACCGGACAGCCTTAGTCCGTTCGCTCAGTTTTTCCACTTATTAATTCCATTCCACGAACGTTTTAAAAACAATTCATTATGTTCATGTCAACCAATCTACCAACAACGCGATCCTATCTACCGGGGGGAGGTATGGGCCGCGTCCTAACGATTGCTTTGTTCGTCCTGTCAATGTTCTTACCTGCCGCTGTCCTGGCGCAGGCTGCCAGGGTAACCGGTACCATTGTCAACAGCTCCGGCGAACCCGTTGGGTTTGCGTCCGTAGCGGTGAAAGGTGGCAATGCAGCCGTAGTGGCAGATGAAAAAGGCGCTTTCGCGATCAGCGCACCACCCAATGCCACGTTAATCATTACCTCCGTTGGCTTCGAACGCCAGGAAGTAGCGCTCAACGGGCGCACTTCCGTTAAAATCACCCTCACCTCCACGGCCAGCAGCCTGCAGGACGTAGTGGTGATCGGTTACGGTACCCAGCGTAAGGAAGCGGTAACCGGTTCCGTAGCCTCCATCAGTGGCGCCGCCATGCGGGACGTACCCTCCGCCAACGTTTCCCAGGCATTGCAGGGCCGTATGGCCGGCGTGCAAATGGCGCAAACTTCCAGCAGGCCCGGCGCAGCCATGCAGATACGCATCCGCGGCGCCCGCTCCCTGACCGCCACCAACGATCCCCTGATCGTACTGGACGGTATCCCGTTCCCCGGTTCTATCGCTGACCTGAACCCGGACGATATCAAAAGCATTGATGTGTTAAAAGACGCTTCCGCCACCGCCATCTACGGCTCCCGTGGCGCAAACGGCGTTATCCTCATCACCACCAACAAAGGCCAGAAAGGCGCTAAGCCACGGCTGAACTACAACGCCTACTACGGCAACCAAACCGTTTTCGCAAAATACCCGATGATGGACTGGCGCGAGTTCACCACCCTGAAACAGGTGGCCAACAAGTTCCCGGCGCTGGGCGTGGATGAAGATTCTTCCGGAAAAGTGAATACCGACTGGCAGGACCTCCTCTACAGAACAGGTACCGTCAACAGCCATGATATCAACGTTACCGGCGCCGGCGAAGGCGGCAGCTACAACGCCGGCATGGGCTATTACCGCAACCAGGGCGTAATCCCTACCCAGCGCTATACCCGCTACTCCTTCCGCGCCGCCGTGGATCAGATGATTGGCAACTACATCCGCGTAGGCTTCACCACCAACAACAACTATAATATCAACGAAGGCAGCCAGGTAGGGGTAAACCTCATGCTCTCGCCTATTGCCAATCCGTATAACGCGGACGGCTCTACGAAGCGTACGGTAAATACCACCCTGGGCGATAACTATATACTCACCAGGCAGAAAGTAGACAGCCTGCACGATAACGGGTTGTGGCTAAACGAAACGAGGAACTTTGCTACCTACAACTCCGCCTTCGGCGAAGTGAGGATACCCTGGGTGGAAGGCCTCAAATACAGGGTGAACCTGGGGCTGGACTTCATCCAGAGCAACAACGGTAACTATACCGGGCAGGGCGTAAACAGCGTGAATGCCACTACGGAATCCACCGCAGGCATCAGCAACGCCCACACCTACCACTGGACGGTGGAAAACATCCTGACCTACGACCGCACCTTCGCGCAGAAACACAGCCTGAATGTAACGGCGCTGTACTCCGCGGAGCAACAGAAATACAACAACTCCTCCATGTCCGCCAAAGGCATCCCCAGCGATGCGTTCCAGTTCTATAACCTGGGCCATTCCACCGGGGAAATTACCGTGAACCCTGCCAACCAGGGTTATTACATGTGGGGCCTCATGTCCTGGATGGGCCGCGTGATGTATGCGTACGATAACCGCTACATGATTTCCGCTACCCTGCGCTCCGACGCCTCTTCCAGGCTGGCGCCGGGCCACCAGTGGCATACCTACCCGGCCGTGTCCGCCGGATGGAACCTCGGCAACGAAGCGTTTATGCGTGACGTGCAGTGGTTAAGCGCCCTGAAACTGCGCGCCGGTTTTGGCCAAACTTCCAACCAGGCCATCAATCCATATGCAACCCTGGGCGGACTCAGCACCAGGCCGTATAACTTCGGCCCTGAAAACTATGCGATCGGTTATTACGTAACGCAATTGCCTAACGCCAGCCTGGGATGGGAATATTCCAAAACCTGGAACTACGGTATCGACTTCGCCCTCTTCAAAAATCGTTTATCCGGTACCGTGGAATACTATGTGACCAAAACGAACGACCTGCTGCAAAGCGTAGGCCTGCCGCAGACTTCCGGGGTGAACAGCTATACCGCCAACGTTGGTAAGACGGAGAATAAAGGTATTGAGATCACCCTCAACGGTACCATCCTCGATGGCGGCCGCGATGGCGTGACCTGGGACGCCGGCTTCAACCTCTACGCCAACCGTAACAAACTGGTAGCGCTGGCATCCGGCTCCACCAAGGATGAAGGCAACGGCTGGTTTGTTGGCCACAATATCAACTCCGTGTATGATTACAAAAAGATCGGCTTGTGGCAGGAAAAAGATCCTTACCTGAACATCCTCGAACCGGGTGGCACGGTAGGTATGATCAAAGTGCTGTACACCGGCGGCTATAATGAAGACGGTACGCCAAAACGCGCCATCGGTGCGGACGACCGCCAGGTGATTGACCTCGATCCTAAATTCCTCGGGGGCTTTAACACCCGTGTGGCCTATAAAGGATTCGACCTCTCCGCAGTGGGCGTGTTCCAGCATGGCGGTATCCTCATCAGCTCCGTTTACGGCTCCGGCGGCTACCTCAACACGCTGACCACCCGTAACAACAACGTGAAAGTGGATTACTGGACGCCGCAGAATACCGGCGCAAAATATCCGAACCCGGCAGGGCCGCTCAGCGGGGACAATCCTAAATACGGCTCCACGCTCGGCTACTTCGACGCCGGCTTCCTGAAAGTGCGCACCATCACCCTCGGCTACGATTTCAGCAGGAGCGTGATCAAAAGCAAGAACCTGCGGATGCGCGCTTACTTCACCGTGCAAAATCCGTTCGTCATCTTCAGTCCATATACGAAGGAATCAGGCATGGACCCTGAAACCAACTCCTATGGCGATGAAAACGCCGCGGTGCCTTTATCCGGCAGCCTCAGAAGATTGCTGACGATCGGCGTAAATACGCCATCTACCCGCAATTACATCCTTGGTGTCAATTTATCATTCTAAAACAGCTGTCAAATGAAGAATATCCATATAAGCAGAACTTTAACAGCTGCTGCACTGATTACCACGTTGCTGGCAGGCTGTTCCAAAATATTAACGGAGCAGCCCCGCAGCTCCTTTACGCCGGATTATTTCAAAACGGAGAATGGCGTAAAAGGCGGTATCACGGCCCTGTATGCGCACCTGCGTAACATCTACGGGCACGCTTACTACTACAGCGGTTGCCAGACCGGTACGGACGAGGCTACCTACGCGCAAAGCGCGGACGGTAACTTCAAGGACATGGATATGTCCGGCGTAGGGCAGGTAACTTCCACGAGCGCGCCTACGGCCGTGCCCTGGGGCGAATCCTATTCCGATATCAACACCGCCAGCGGTATCATTGAAAACGCTTCCGCAGTGGGCCTGTCGAATGCGCTTATTGCGGAAGCCCGCTTCTTCCGGGCGTTTGATTACTTCCTGCTCGTGCAAACCTATGGCGGCGTGCCGCTGGACCTCGGCGCAGGCGAACTGAAATTTAATACTACGCCGGTGCGTACTTCCAAAAGAAATACAGTGCCGGAAGTATATACGAAAGCTATTTTCCCGGACCTGCTGAAAGCGGTGAGCGACTTACCGGATGCAGGCCGTGTTACCGGCGGGGTGACCAAAACCCTGGCGCGGCTTTACTTATCCAAGGCTTACCTGACCTATGCCTGGTGGCTGCAGAATCCGAACAACATTCCCACCTACCCCGAAACCAGCCGTACGGACCCTGACGGCCACGATGCGCACTGGTACTTCCAGGCGGCGTACGATGTGGCAACGGCCGGTATCGACAACCACGGCTCTTTTGCCTTGCAGCCTACGTTCTACGACCTGGGCGCCGGCGCAAACGACCGTAACAGCGAAGTGCTCTTGTATGCGGACCATACCGAGTCAAGCGAATACTACAACGGTTCCAGCCTGACCTACGGCAGCGGCGGTGCGCCGGACAACTTTGCCGTGTGGATGATGACCTGGAACTACACCCTCATCCGCAGCAGCAAAACGTCCAACACGTGGAGCAGTGCGGCCAGCACCGTACAGCGTGAGGCCGCGCAGGACCTGGGCCGCCCCTGGACGCGTATGGCGCCAACCATCGATGTGGTGGAAAATACTTTTGCCGATAAAGTCAACGATTCCCGCTACGACGGCACTTTTGTAACGGTGTACCGCGGCAACTGGGATAAGGCGGGCGATAACACGCCTACCTATTACAACGCGAACCTGCTGCCGGTAAAACCCGGAGATGCCATCCTGACTTTCCTGGACAGCGAGCCGGCAACGGCGATCAATTATACGGACTGGGCCAGCAAAAACAACGTAGGTGCGGGCGCGTTACCCGGCCGTGCGGATTTCGTGATTTCCCCGCGTGGTATCAGCCGTTTGCGCTACCCGGGCTTGTGGAAGATGGGTACTTACCGCACGGATAATGCGGGCGGGCTGGGCCAGCCGAATGCGGCCAGCACGCGGCCTTTCAACATTGCCAAATTATCAGAGCTGTATTTCATTGCTGCGGAAGCAGCGGTGAAAGGCGCTACTACCACGGCCGGTAAGTCCGCCCGGGAGCTGATCAACGTGCTGCGGGCCCGCGCCGGCAAATGGCGTTACAGCAATGCGGACAATGCGCCGAAGATACTGGATCGCAGTGCGGAAATGATGGCGGCTACACCGGCCACTATTGATATCAACTACATCCTGGCGGAGCGTTCCCGCGAGTATTACGGGGAAGGCTACCGCTGGTACGATCTCGTACGTACGCAGAAGTGGGGCGAACTGGCGGCCACCTACAGGATTGGCGGGGTGAACATCAGCGACCATACGCCGCAAACCGTTACCCGCACCATTCAGCCGTTCCACTACCTGCGGCCGATTCCGCAGGGCCAGATCGATGCGATGCAGATGACGGATGCGGAAAAGAAGGCTTATCAGAATCCTAATTACTAAAATATTTCCCGAACCTATCAACACAGACAAAAGTTCGTGGATCTTCGCAATGTTAGGAAGGGCGTATCTACGCCCTTCTTTTTTTTTATTTTTTTAGGGAGAAGTCAGCGCTGCCGGGCCAGCTGGTACCGGCCTTATCGAAGTGGCGCTAGGGTAGTGCCGGATCACGGCATGCCAGCTGAAAGGAGGCACTCCGCCATTACCCCCATGGCAACCTTTTTCCCCCGGATGGTCGGGAGGGCGCGGGGCATTGCACTTCACTGTCAATATATGGCATACCGCCCCGTTTAATTGTAGCGAGGACGTTTCATTTTTTTATTTAGACATTTTTGTCTAACAAAAAAATAAAAATAGCATCTTTGCCTGACAGGATTAAAGTATTAACGATAAAACTTATCATCCGTGGGCTTGATCATTAAATCGCTGCATTACCTTCATCCGGATAATGAGGAGCTGTTCCGCGACCTGGATTTAATTTTAAACGACGGGGAAAAGGCGGCGCTGGTGGGTATCAACGGGGCCGGGAAGTCGACCCTGTTGCGGATTATATCGGGTAAGCTGGACCCCGCGTCCGGGAAAATTATTCATACGGAGCAGCCCTGGTACGTGCCCCAACACCTGGGGGAGTATGACGACTGGCGCATTGCGCGCGTACTGGGCGCAGACGGGAAGCTGGCCGCCCTGCAGGCCATCCTCAGCGGGGATACCGATCCCGCACGCTTCACCGACCTGGATGACGACTGGGACATTGAAAACAAAGTGCGGACGGTGCTGCAGAAATGGGACCTCGGCCACATCAGCGAAAATCGCCTGATGGGCAGCCTCAGCGGCGGGCAAAAAACGAAAGCCTTCCTGGCGGCGATGGAACTGAACAGTCCGAAGCTCGTGCTGCTGGACGAGCCTTCCAACCACCTGGATGTGAAAACGCGGCTGAAGCTCTATCACCTGGTACAGCAAAGCAAGGCCACCATGCTGATTGTCAGCCACGACAGGGCTTTGCTGAACCTCATGAACAAAACCCTGGAACTCAGTGAGAAGGGCATGGAGGTGTTTGGCGGCAACTTTGACTTCTACCAGCAGAAAAAGTTGGAGAAAGTGAATGCCTTACGGGCACGGCTAAACGAACAATCCAAAGCTTTGAAGGCCTCCGAAAAGAAAGCGGCGGATATGGCCAGCCACCGGGAGCAGCAGGAGGCCAAAGGCCGTGCAGCGGGGCTAAGCAACTCCCTGCCACGCATCATTGCCGGCGGCCTGAAAAATAAAGCGGAGCGCAGTACCGCCAGGATGCTGCACGCGCATGAGGAAAAGATTGCTTCCCTGCTGCAAAATATAGAGGAGATCCAGGCGCAGATAGAGGAGTATGAAGTGCTGAAGCTGGATATCAGATCGCCGGAAGCCGCGCCGGGAAAGGTTTTGATAGATATGGAAAATATCAGCTTCAAATACGGCGAACAACTTTTGTGGAATAATCTTAGCTTTCAGGTTAAATCCGGCGAGCGGGTACAGATTCAGGGAGAGAACGGCAGCGGCAAAACGACCCTGCTGAAAATCATCACCGGGAAGCTGCAACCGCTGCAGGGGAGCTATCGCCACGGGGGATTTTCGCATTTCTACCTGGATCAGAACTACTCGTTGATTGATCCCCGCCGCACTGTTTTTGAGCAGATAGCCGAATATAACCGCTGCGGGCTGGATGAGGAGGAACTGAAGGAATTGTTGATTTATTCCCAGTTCAGGCCCGGGGACTTCGATAAAAAATGTGCGGGGCTCAGCGGCGGCGAGCGGATGAAACTCACGCTGAGCTGCTTATCCGCCAGCAACCAGGCGCCGGATGTGCTCATCCTCGATGAACCGACGAACAACCTGGACATCAAAAGCCTGGAAGTCCTTACTTTGACCGTGAAAAATTTTGAGGGTACGCTCATCGTTATTTCGCACGATGATTATTTTATCAACGAAATAGGCATTGAGCGGAGCATTAATTTAACTTAAATGATATGCCATTAAAAAATACAGGCACGGAACAACTGATTAAAGATACCGCCAGGCGGCTGTTATTCGCCGAAGGGAAGCTGCATGCGACTACGCAGGAAATTGCGGATGCTGCCGGCGTGAACCGGACGGGGCTGCATTATTACTTCCGTTCCCGGGATCAGCTGATCGCCGCCATATTCGACGAGGCGATGCAGGAGCTGAGCCAGCGGCTCAACGATTGTATGATGGCGGATCAGCCGTTCAAAGCCAAAACGAAACATATCATCAGGGTGTTCCTCCGGCATATGGTGGCTTTCCCGTACCAGGAAACCTTCCTGGTAACGGAGATAAATACACTGGGGAAAAAGCTGATTGCGAATATCAAGTCGGACCCGGTGAAGGCGTATTTGCATGAAGCGGCCGCGGAGATGGAGAAAGGGCATATTCAAAAGATGGACCCTGTGCATTTTTTGATGAATTTATTTTCGTTGTTATCGTATCCGCTGATTATGGCGCCGTTGTATAAGAAATTGTTCCAGGTGTCCGCGAAGGAGTTTAATGCGTTGATAGCGGAGCGGGAGGGGATTATTATGGGGATGTTGTTTAAGAAATAAAAAGCCTTCCCGGTTGGAGAAGGCTTTATCGTTATTTTTCGTTTCGTCCGAAATCCAGGCTTTTTGCGAAAAATTGAAGCATTTGTTGTTCAATCCTTTTAGCGACGCGGTTGAGGTGGTCCCCGTCATAGATTTCGAACGCATGATCGATTCGGTATTTATTCAATTCTGCGTCCAGCACGCGGATGCTTTCCGCGATGCCTTTGTCCTTATCGCCCGCATCGAACCCGATGGACTTTAGCTGCCTGATATTGTAGATATATTGATCCAGGCTATTCAGCGGCCTGTTGGCGTCCCATTTCTGCAGGATTTGCGGTTGCAGGGCGCCGTCTTTTACCGGGAGGTCCAGGTAGAAGGGAGGGTTCTCCGGGTTGGGGGACCAGGCGGCTGCGGAGGCAAACAGGGCTTTGGTGAAGAAGTCCGCTTTTTGAAAAGCCTCTATGGTTTTGATGTTTTCCGCCCGTTGCAGCTGTGCCGTCATGGCAGCCACCGGCTCGGCGGGTGAGTTCAGGCAGCATGGGCTCAGGAGATAGACGGCGGAAAATATATCCGGGTTCTTTTCCCCGATGCGCAGTGCGCCATAGCCTCCCATGGAATGGCCGCAGATGCCTCTTCCTTCTTTTTTTGCAATGGTTCTGTAATGCGCGTCCATGTAGGTCGTCAGCTCCCGGGCAATGAAATCCTCCCAGTTGCCGGTGGTCACGGAGTTGGAGTACATGCTACCCTGGAAGCGGGTAAATGCATCCGGGGTGACGACGATCATTTCATGGTTCGGATCTTTGGAAAATGCTGTGTCCAGGATGGGTGGGAGGGACATCCAGTGCGGCTGGAAACCGTGGACTTTTGCGTCATTGTCCGTATAGCCGTGCAGGAAGTACACTACGGGGTAGCGTTTCCGCGGTTGCTTGTTATAGCTGGCCGGCAGGTAAACGGAAATGTAGCGGTCGGCGGAGTCGCCGCTTAGGTTGCCTTCCAGGAGCTGGCTGTGAATCCTGATTCGTAACGTGGCGCCTTTTGCGACCGCTTTCTGCTGCGCCCGGGCTGTGGTGGCCACGGTGAGCGCCAGGAAGAGGAGGGTGATGGCGATAAAGGGTTTGTTTTTTTCCATTGGGATGTTAAAGGTGTTTTTAATTGTCGGATAGACAAATATAAGTTTTTTGGCGGGAGATATGTAGGTAGAGGTACACTTTGCGGAAGCGAATGGGATGCATGGCGAAGGTGATTTTTGGGCGCTTTCCGCCTGGATTCAGCGCTTTTTATTTACGCGGTTTCTTCGCAGGCTTTTCATTCAAATTCCTGATTTGTTTGTTGGTAAACTCCACCACTGCTTTTAAGTACTTTTCTACTGTTTTCAGCTCTGCCCGGGTAAACTGATCATAGAGTTTTTCCAGGTCCTGCTGCATGGCTTTAAACGCGGGGCCAATGCGTTTGGTTGCTTCTTCCCGGTCAAGCACTACCAGTACTTTCCTTCGGTCGTCCGGGCTGGGCTCCCGTTTCACCAGTTTGCTCTTTTCGAGCCGGTCGATCATTGCCGTTACGGCTCCGGTGGTGATGCCGCTAAGTTCGCTCAGCTGCCCTGCGGTCATGGAGCCATGTTGCAGCAGGAGGTCAATGTATTTATGGTCCGTGCCTGTTAATCCTGCCTGCTGCGCGATGGCCTGGTGCATCAGCACTGTACCTGTCGAAAATTCCTTCGTCAGGTGACCGATGTCTGCCAGCAGCGCATTTTTTTCCGGTTTTTTTTTCCGTTCCATAAAAAACAATTTATCTTTATGATAAAGATACTTAGTTATAAAGGTAATTTACTTTGCAGTAAAGATACTGGGAATATCTTGTTTATTGATATAAAACCAGCAGTATGAAGAGGAATTCCGGTAAAAATTTTGGGGTAGGCCGGTGGCCTGCATTGCCCGTCCATAGGGGATATTGCTGTTCCCCTGGTAACAATCGCCTGATTAAAACCCTATATCATGGATAAATTGAAAATACTCATCGCGGGCGGTGGCGTTGCAGGTCCGGCGCTTGCCATCCAGCTCATTGAACAGGGCGCGGAGGTAAAAGTCATCGAATCCCGCACTGAGGCGGAGATGAATGAAGGCTTATTCTTTGGCATGTCTCCCAATGGGCTGAATATCCTTTCCCGCCTGGTTGACATTAGCAGGATCTACGAGGAGTATGTTCCCGCGACGTTGCATTTTTTTAATGCCAAAGGCCGGCAGATTGCGGAGCTGGATGCGTCGTACCAAAAGGAGGCATATGGCATCAGCAGCATCCAGGTCAGGCGATCCGCCATTAATAACCTGCTGCAGGAAAAGCTGGCCAGCTTAGGCGCCCCGGTGGAATATGGCTGTAAGTTACAATCCATAGCATATGCCGGTTCGAAAATAGACGTCATGACCAGCAAAGGGAGTCTGCCTGGCTATGACCTGCTTATTGGAGCCGATGGTGTGCATTCCCTGTGCCGCAGGCTGGTTTTCCCGGATGCGCCCAAGCCTTCCTTTACCAAAATGTTGTCCACCGGCGCTATCGCCAGGATTCCGGATTGTCAGCAACCTTCGCAGGCTGTGGAGATGACTTTCGGTATGCGGGCATTCTTTGGCTTTTCCGTTACGAACAAAGGAAACGTCTGGTGGTTTAATAACTATGACTGGGAGCAGGAGCCGGGGCGCGGGGTGTTTGATGATCCCGCGGTGCAACAGCAGGTAAAGCAAGAGCTGCTGGAATTGCATAAAGATGATCACGCCAAAATCAGCCGGATAATTGCCGGCAGCAGTGAATTGTTTGCTTATCCGATTTACGACATGCCTGCATTGGAAAAGTGGCACACTGAAAAGGTCTGCCTCATCGGCGATGCGGCGCATGCTATATCCCCGCATACCGGTCAGGGTGCGTCCTTAGCGCTGGAAGACAGTGCCGTGCTGGCGAAGTGCCTGGCGAAATATGCAAATCCTGCGGAAGCCTTTGCCCGCTTTCAGCAGTTAAGGGCTGACAGGGTGGCGAGGGTAATTGCGCAGGCGAGGAAGGTTGGCAAGGCGAAATCGAAGCCTAATCCGATCGGGAGTTTTTTCAGGGATATGATGCTGAAGTTTTTTATTAATACGGAAAAGAAAAAGATGGATTGGGTGTATGGGTATGAGGTGGAGAAGGTGGTTTAAAGTAATTACGTCCGGGTAACAAAAATTAAGGATATTTCCTGTCATTGCCCTTGATGTAGTTTGTCATTTGATGCATTCATTTGCGTTATCGGGTAGTTGAGAAAACTCAGGATTGGCTAAAAATAAAATAGGCTGTAAATCATTGATTTACAGCCTATTGTGTGCCCAGAACTGGATTCGAACCAGCACACCCTTGCGAGCGCTGCGACCTGAACACAGTGCGTCTACCAATTTCGCCATCTGGGCATCACTGATTTTGTGTTTCAGGGCTGCAAAGATAGGAATTGATTTTAAATCGCAAAATTTATTTTCTGAAAATTTCCTGCAAGCCGGTTTTGCCCCGATATTTCTTAACTTAACGCCTATATCCAAACGGTTACACGCCTACGAATCCCGATATGACCAATTACTATATACTGCTGGAACTGCATAATTTTGCCTCAGTGGAAGATGTGAAGGCCGCCCACAGACGCCTTTCCAAACAGTATCATCCTGACCTCAACCAGGGGAACAGGGCAGCGGAAGAAAAATTTAAGATTGTCCAACATGCCTATGAACAGCTGAAAGACCCGGTGCGTAAACGGAACTATGATGATCTGTTACGCGCTAATATCTACCGGCAGTACAATACCAGCACCAGTTATACCCATACAGGCAGCAGCAATTATACCCGCCGGCAGCCTTCCGCAGCCGCTACGCAGCCTCCGGACCCCAGGCAGGTAAAGCGGGATCTGTATATTAAGCTTGGCGTGGCAGCAGGTATTATTGTCATCATTATCCTGGGCATTATTTTCGGCAAAGACGATAACGGACTGGCCAGGTTTAAAACGGCTAATCCTTCCGGCATCATTATACAGTCGGACGTCAATCCCGCGGAGCTGGGCTTCCTCAATGGCGATTCCTCCACGGATGTTGTCAGTGCGATCGGCCATCCCGATACGAAGGTCTATGGGCAAGGCGGGCTTGAAGTGTGGGTCTATAGCAAGTACACCATCTTTTTTCAAAATGGAAGGGTAGTAGGCTGCATCCGTTCCGCTAAAAATTAACCATCAGAGCGACATAAATACCATTTCTATAAAGCCATCGCCGGTATCGTGGAAGTCTTTACTGCGGCCTTTTTCAACGGCCTGAATGGCCTGCATGCTTCTGAAAGTCTGGTTTACCGCTCCAAATTCAATGGTCAATTGCAGGAGGTCGCCCCGGTTGTTGCGGTTAAATCTCCCCTGTATAAACGATTCAAAAATTTCCAGCAGCTGCTGATGCAGGTGGCGACTGCCGAATGGCACTGACTGCGCATCCAGCGCATAGTCCATAATCATTTTATTGCGCTTGTCCGGAGTGGAAAACAATTTCATCAATCGTACAAACTGATCATTGGTCATGTAGTGTATTACCCCTTCAAAAATAATGGTGGTGGGGAGATGGGAATCAAACCCGGCTTGTTGCAGCGTGGGGATCAACGTACCCGCGGTGGTCAGATCGTGATTTACAAAGGCCACCTTGCCCGCATCCAGGTCCAGGGAATGGAATAGCTCCCGTTTAAGCGCCATGTGACTGCTATCTACCTCAAAAATTTTTTTAATCTGGGGCTGATAATGAGAGAGCAGGTGAATGGAAAGCGGGTCCAGCCCTGCTCCCAGGATGCAGATCTGTTCATCTTGTCGCTCAATCATACGTTTCCGCAGAAAAGACCGTACGCTCCGTTTACGCAGTAACACTACTTCTTTGAAAAGGGGATACACGTTTTCCAGCATTTCCCCCAGGCTTCCTGCCTGGCTGTAATTCAACCGGGAGAGATATTGTTGCTCCATAGGAGAATTATAAACCTCCCCGGCGTATTGCATGATAAGGGTAGAGGTAGCGGGCACATTAATTTGGTTGCTTTCCATAAATACAGGTTCTGCAACAAGGTAAAGCGGCAGGCAGGAAGTTAAATAGCGGTGAGTTTCGAAGGAGGGAGGCCAGTATTCTTTTCATAAGCGCTCCACCAACTATCGATACCATTCTGCAATGGAGGGGAAATGGAAAAGCTTTGAATTTGGTATATGATCCTGGGACACATGGGCATTGCCTGTTTCAAAAAAATTTGTAAATTACTATAATCTCTGAGTGTTAACTAATAGCCTGTTTACCCTTACTGCTTAATAATTTTTTACCCTCAAAAAACTATTAAGATGTCCTATACGCAAGAAGATTTGCAAAGAGCATTAAGGATTTCCAAGGCAATACAGGAATACTTTCATATAAATTATAATTATAATGTGGTGAGGAGCACTGACCTATATGAATTCCTTGCCAAAAAAGGCCTGATAGAAACCGATCGGCACAGGGGCATTCATTTCCGTGCATTCCTGCAGAAACTCAAGGATAATGATTTGCTAAGCTTAATACCCCAGTGCCAGTGTTCTGTATCTCCAACCGGCAGCCGTGAGTGGCGCTTTGCGCGCATGTCCGACGAAAAGCTTGAAACGATAAGAAACAGCAATAAGGGGAAACAGGCAAAAATAACGCATATTCCCAGGTTGCCGGAAGCAGAAATTAACCAGTTGATTCAATTGGCCCGCAAATTCGTCGATGAACTCCCGAAAAGAGACGCTTCCAACCTTACGCAGCAACAACGGCAAATCAGAAATGCCTATCCACGGGCCTATGAAGAATGGCACAGCCGTGAAATTGAAATTATGACCAGGGCATATAATAAATTTGGAAGAGTTGATAAAGTCGCTGAGTTATTACAGCGCCAACCGCATATTGTCCGCGAAAAGTTGGAGGAACACGGAGTAATTTCAAAAGACCAGGACTGACAGGATGTATGCTGTGGACGGACTTCACCTGTAACTTTTACCGCCTGAAAACCGTTTAAGCAACAAAACCACTTGCATGAAAAACATTTTCTACACATTCCTGGTATTAGCCGTTGTGGTACTTGCCGGCTGCAAGAAAGATGATGACGGGTATAGTAACGATTTTAACAACAGTTACAAGGCATGGATGAGCTTCAAAGCTGCCTCCGGTAATTCATACCGTTACCAGGTTACCTCTTCCTCCTGGACGGGTTTAAGCACTGAAACTACTATTACCGTGCAATCCGGCAAAGTTATACGCCGTTCCTTCATTGCAAAAAATTGGAAAAATAATGTGCCGCCGGTAATGGATACCCTGCAGCGGTGGGAAGAAGATGAAGCAACCCTTGGTACAAATAGCGCTGGTTTCGAACCCCTTACCCTGGACGGCGTCTATAAGAAAGCCGAAGAAGAGTGGCTGGTAAAAAGGTCAAACGTCAACTTGTCGTTTGCTGCTGAAAATAATGGAATGATTTCCAGGTGCGGTTATGTAGTGAACGGTTGTATGGATGATTGTTTCACCGGAGTAACCATCAGCTATATCGATAAGCTCTAGCAAACTACGCAACCTATAATTAAAAGCGAAACGCCGGGTAAATAAGCCCGGCGTTCTCTTTTAATAAATTTATTTACCACTACAGGATACTGGTGCTGGTTTGGGTCTTCGTATCACATTTAGCGCTCATTTGCAGTCCTGATACATTAAAGTCAAGCTGAAACTGGATATTGGAATCGCTTGCCTCTGGTATCTTTTTGGCGATATTATACACCATTACGCCTGTTCCGGCGCCGCTACCATTGCCTTTATTGCTGTTTCCTGCATTGGTCATATCCATCACCATCTGCTGCTGCATGTCAAAGGTGGCCTTGTCATTCTTTATCTCTCTGAGTACATATTTAATGACGAGCTTCATGCTAAGATCCATTCCCGGAATAGGCATTTTCATTGGAACTTCCTGCTGGAAGGAGTCGCCAATTTTCATTTCCTGTTTCGGGTATTTGATATTTTCCTGGATGCTGTTTACCATTTGTCGCAGGCTGGTTCTCAAAGATTCATCCATTTCGCCTTTGATGGTGTCAATGGTAACTTTAAAATCGCCCATGGTATGGCCTTCTATTACTGCATTGGCAAAAGGGTTTTGGCTGGGAGGCGCTTCCTGGCCGCCGACGGTGGATTCAGCTATCAATTTGTCATAAGTCATTGTCACCGGAATTTTATTGTCCGCCTGGCGGCTACCGGTTTTAGTAGTCGTGCCTATTTCCTGTTTCATATGGATCTTCATGGGAAACTTCATGCCGCTGGCAATGAGCGATGCCATAGTCGCAGAATCCACCTTGGCGTTCATTTCCATATCCATTTCGGTGGCCACTTCCGTCTTATAGGTTTTACCGGGGTCCATGGCAATGTTGAGCAATACCTTGTTTTGTGCTGACAGGGATAGGGAACAGCTGCATACCAGTACAAACAATAATAATCGATGGTAATTCATGTGTAAATCGAATTTTATCAAAGATGGGAAATTGTCCCAGGATTAGGTAAAGTTACTCTTATATTCTTATCTTGATGCTGTGAATTCGCCCCTAAGAAGTATGAAAATACAAAGCAGGTCCGATTCTTGCTATGCTGCGCGCTTATAATTCTTACATTAACCCATAGAAAAATTAACTGTATCCAATGATGAAAAAGACGCCCGCATTTCGCTTTGCAGCTATGCTGTGCTACGCTTTATTAGTGTTCGGTATTTCCTCCTGTTCAAAGAGCGATGATCCTAAACCGGATAATTCCGGCTACCACTTTACAGCTACTATTGGCGGCAAGAAGGTAGTCATGCATAATGCCAAATTCCAGGGCGGGGGTAATGACGGCCGCTGGGAACATGTAGTAGTAAGCGGTAGTGAAACTACCAGCGTTACGTCACCTTCGCTGGATTTTGAAATCTGGCGGTTAGGAGGCGATATTACTCCGGGTACGTATGTTACGCCTGCGGAAACGGGGATGATCTCCCGTTATGCGGTGCAATTGTCTGGCGGGACGCTGGTCTACAATTCCCAGCATGATGTGTTTACTGTAAAAATAGATGGGATCAGCAAAGATGGTATAAAGGGGACTATGACGGGAACATTGCGTAGTGATGGAGGAGAAAGTATTAGTATTGCTGATGGGGAGTTTAATTTGCCGTATGATGTACTGGTGAATCCGTAGTTGTGGATATTAAGTGAATTAATGCAAAAGGTTTGAAAATATTGGGTTTTCAAACCTTTTGTGTTTCTGGAAGTGATGGGGGATAAGAGGACTGGAAATTTTTTGTTGGTTTTTTTCAATTTGGTTGGATGACTACTTTGATGAGCGCATTGTCATCAATGTTGATGTATCTATAAAATGGGATTATTGCAACAAAACCGGCGGTATAAGCGTGTTCTCCTTCCAGGAGTTATTTCTCGCAATTTGATTCTCTTTGAATAGGCCAATCTGGTAGAACTTATTTGTGTAGACTTTTTATCTTGATGGAAAAAATTTTCCAATATTTTAATTATTAGGGTATATTGGTAGTGTTAATGAATCCCCCAGACTCGAATTAATAAATAATCCTCCAATCTGTTCGAAAAAGTAAGATTTAACTTAAGCAAGGAAAAAGACAGTCATAACTTTTTATCCTTTTCTCATGTGAAGGGGTATTTAGGGCTATCCTGCACTTAAATCTGTCATACTTAGTGAATTGGACCAGAGAAAGTCCCTATCTGTATTTCCTAATCCAAATTATATATATGGTAAAAAGGTTGATTTTTCCCTTATTTTTCCTTTAGGCTATAGGATGCTCAAAAAGCCCTCTAATTCAGCAGGTGGAACCGAATGTTATCCAGGAAGCACGAAACTATTTTGAAAAATATATCCATTTTGATCGATAAGCAAGGAGATGAATGTACTCATTATTTTTCCTTTATTAAAATCAATTCATATTTATTCTATCTTTTTCAGAAGTATTTTCTGGTGCCTCAAATCGAACATCTTTGTTCTTACCTTTCCTTCGGTTGAATGAATATTTTAGTTGCAGCGCTACTCCCCGTGAATCTGTTTTATAAATAAATCCATTCCTCTGGTCTAAATAATTAACGTCAATTTTGTTGAAATCTGAAAAGAGGAGATCATTTACAGTTAGTGCAACTGTAAATTCGCTGATCTTTTTCCTCAAACCAAGCGATACGTTATACATCTTGTCATTCTGATATATACCTTGAATAGTGGGAGTCAAATAATAGAAATGAACTTCACCAGACCAACTTCTATTTTTTGAAAGATCAAATGCGTTGTCCAGACTCAAATAGGCTATATATTTTTTAAACTTATACTCATTATTAAGGTAGTTAGAACTCTCTGTTTTGCGACTGAATCTTACATATGTGTTGATTTGCCATCCTTTTATAGGTTCTATACCCATCATAAAGCTAACGCCTAAACTGGTACTTTTTCCAATATTCTGCTGCATGTCCTTAATTGCATGCGTATCATTGTCTTGCTGGCTGATATTGGTAAATTTGTCTGTGGAAAAATTATAAAAGGCAGAGAATGTGTAATTGTTTTTAAGTACATAGTCAAGTTGTGTACTGTAGTCCAATGATGGTTTTAAATAGGGATTACCAGATGTGGTATAGTAGGGCGTTTTATAGTAAGTGAATGGATTCAGACGGTAATAATCCGGTCTGTTAATTCTTCTTGTAGCACTAATAATTAACAGATTGTCTGCGTTAATATCATACTGAATATATGCAGTAGGAAACAACTTTAGATAGTCCTGAGTTATTATGCTGTCAGTGGCTGATGTTTGACTCCTTATTTTAAGATTGGTGTACTCAGCCCTCAAACCGATCTTACCTGTAATTTTTTTCCATTGCCTGGTCAATGAAATGTACGCCGCATAGTTATTCTCCTTGTAGGTGAAGTCATTTAGCAATTTTAAACTCGATTCTGAAAAATTCCAATTGTTAATATTTTTTATGAATGATAGTTTTCCTCCAGCGTCGACGGTGATTTTCTCAACTATCTTCGATAAATCAATTTGCCAGGTCGAAAGGTCAATATCTTGTGGAGAGTAAGTACTATTTGCGTATAGGTTTATAGGTTTCATATCTGTATCATACGTTATGGCTGACATACTTTGGCTGGGTGGGTTTGAATAGCATAGCTGTGTGGCTGAAATAGTCAATGATCCATCCAAGGAGTCAAGTACCAGCCTGTAGTATTCCGTGGCAGAAAATATTTTCCTATTAGAAAGAAATGTACTGCTCGTAACAAGTATTGAATCGACAGTATTTCTACTCGCTACATTGGAGTTAATGACTCCATTTACGTCACTGTTGATATTGGAGTAATTTAGTTGAACTCCGATGGAGTTTGTTTTATTAATCAGATATTTGGCACCGCCTTTTAAAACATAAGACTTTCTTTTTTCTAAGTTTGACTCTTGGATTGACCAATTAGAAGCTGCGGCAGATGACTCGTATATTATATATTCGTCGTTTGTTGACCTGTATTTCCCATACCCACCACTTACATTTAAAAAGTACTCAAGCTTGGGCCGTTTTCCGTTCAGGTTAAATGCGGTATTATATTTACCATATGAATTTTGTTCTATTCCGATGCCGATATCTCCAAAAATTCCATCTCGCTTGTTCTTTTTACTAACCACATTTATAACAGATCCACCAACTGCGTCATAGTTTGACGGAGGTATCATAAATACTTCAATTTTATCAACATTGCTGGCGCTATAGGCCTTTAGAAAGTTAATCAGGTCGTCCCCCGATAATTGAAGTTGGATATTATCCATATATATAGTAGCAGATTTGTCACCGACACTTATTCCACCTGGTGTAGTGCGAACACTTGGTGTTGTTCGCAAAGCATCCCAAAGAGAGCCAGTACTGGCAAGTATGCTATTCTTTACATTAAATACCATCCTATCTACTTTATGTTCCAAAAGTGGCGTTTTGTGAACGATCTCTACATCCTTCAGTTTCACAGCACAAGGAAAGACTAAATCGCCTAGGTCGGTATCCTCATTACGATGTTCTATTTCATTTTTTCTATTACAATCCGGGCTTACGGATAGCAAATAGTACTTTCCTGGTGGCACATTTTGAAAGTTAAAGTGTCCTACCGAATCCGTTAAGGTATTGAAATTGCTCGTGGAATCGGAAATATTAACTAAGCGGATTATGTTGAATGGCAAAGGGGTTTTGTCGGTCGCGACCGCCCTGCCATGAATACCGTATTGTTGTTGTGCCGCTGTAGGGTTAGATAGAAATACTAATATTATAAAGGTGAAAATGATGGACTTCATCCCAAAGTGTTTTCAAATTATGAATTTATGATTTTGACATCAATTTATTTGAAAATTGTTCATCTCGATGTTTTTATGCTGAAGTATCCTATCATTACCAATGTCACGTCAATTTCCATCTTTCCGAGTGTCGTTCCATCATGTGTCATGTTTTCAGTCGGCGCTATATAAATATCGTACGGTCGCTGTACGATTTTGAAAACCTTGCAGCCCGGTTCCTGACTTAGATAGTCATATACCATATCTGTTTCGTGATATGTCATAATGTTAATCTCTTTAGTCTTCAACAATGCCGACAGTATCTCTGAAGCAGTTTTATTTATAAAAAGGAAGTGGCGATCTTCCTGATTCTTTGGCTTTGCATAAATGAAAACACCGGTTGCAGGCCGTTGGCCACGTTTCCGGCCAAGACATAGAAGAAGTAAATTTTATCTCCCTTTCTGTTTAACTTCTGTCCAATGTTCATAGGTTGCCATATTTAGAGGTGATATATCGCTTGCTCAATGGACAACCATTTCAAGTCGTATAACGTCAATGGCTATATTCTTTAATGGACAGCGGTAGGAAGTGTAAAGAAGTGTAAGAAAGAAACCAGAAAATATTTTTGGCAGGTATGCTGTAACTCTTGTCAATACTGACATTTCGGCGTCAGTTGAAAATGGAAACCCGCTGGTTTGGTGAAATGATGGCCTCTTAAAACAGTGGAGTAGTGCATTTGAGGTGATCTCAAAACTGAGTGTCGTTTGAGTGTCGGAAATAGTGGGAGAAAGCGTAAAAAAGCGTGGATTTTCGACACTTAAAGAAATAAAAAAGCCTTATAAGTAAATTACTTATAAGGCTATAACCGTGCCCAGAACTGGATTCGAACCAGCACACCCTTGCGAGCGCTGCGACCTGAACACAGTGCGTCTACCAATTTCGCCATCTGGGCATCACTGATCTTGTGTTTCAGGGCTGCAAAGATAGGAATCAATTTTAATTCACAAAATTTATTTTTAAATAACGGGAACGCCACTACGTTATTTATTTTTTGCTTACTTACCAGTAAGTAAGTATTTTTGCAGTCTAAAATCAATACTGCATGTCCGAAACCAGAGAAAAAATCATCTCCCTGGCCGATAAACTCATCCGCGTCAACGGATTCAACGCCTTCTCCTATAAGGATATCGCCACACCCCTGGAAATGAAAAACGCCGCCGTGCACTACCATTTCCCCGGAAAAGCCGACCTTGGCATCGGCGTCATCAACGAAGACCTGCAACGATTTACACAACAAACAAATAAATGGCAGAAACTACCTGAAGAAGAACAACTGAAACACCTGATCGACGTGTTTCGCAAACACAGCCAGGCCGGGAATATCTGCCTCATGGGCTCCCTGGCGCCCGACTATAACACCCTCGCACCCGATATGCAACGCAAAGTACAGGAAATGTGCCGCGCCATCCTCCACTGGCTCACCAACTGCCTGGAAAACGGGAGAAAAAACAAACGCTTTAAATTCAAAGGCAACGCCGAAAACAGAGCGCTGCTCATCATAACCAATTTACAGGCATCACTGTTGATGTCTAGAGTACTGGGAAACACGATTTTTTCAAGGATATCTGAACAATTGCTGGACGATATCCTTATTTAAAACTTCCATCATGAAAAGAGTAGTAGTAACCGGCCTGGGCGCAATCACCCCGCTCGGCAACAACACCGCCGATTTTTGGAATAGCCTCACCGCTGGCGAAAGCGGCGCTGCCACTATCACCAAATTTGATGCGTCCCGATTCCGAACACGCTTCGCATGCGAACTGAAGGACTATGATCCCTCCCTCGCACTCGATAAAGCAGAACTCCGGAAAACCGACCCCTTCACTCAGTACGCCCTGTCCGCAGCAGCGGAAGCTATAGAAGATGCAGGCATCGACTTCTCCACCCTGGACCCGTTCGATACCGGCGTTATATGGGGATCCGGACAAGGCGGCATGCAGACCTTCGAGGAACAGGTGACGGAATACGTGCAGGGCGACTTTAACCCGCGCTTTAGTCCGTACTTTGTACCGCGACTCATCTCCAACATGGCGTCAGGAATGATCTCCATGAAATACGGCCTGATGGGCATCAACTACACCACCGTGTCCGCATGCGCCACCTCCAACACCGCCATCATGGACGCCCTGAACTACATCCGCCTCGGTAAAGCCAAAGTGATCATCACCGGCGGCTCCGAAGCCCCCATCACTCCCGCATCCGTAGGCGGCTTCTGCGCCATGAAAGCCATGTCCACCCGCAACGATGACCCAGCCGCCGCTTCCCGCCCGTTCGACGTGGAGCGCGACGGATTCGTCATGGGCGAAGGCGCCGGCGCTCTCGTACTCGAAGAATATGAACACGCCGTTGCCAGGGATGCCAACATCTACGCCGAAGTGGTAGGCGCCGCCATGACAGCCGACGCTTACCATATGACCGCCACCCACCCGGAAGGACTCGGCGCCATGAAAGCCATGGAACTGGCCCTTAAAGACGCCCGACTCAACCCCTCCGACGTGGACTACCTCAACGCGCACGCCACCAGCACGCCCGTGGGCGACCTCAGCGAAATTAAAGCGATCACGAAAGTATTTGGCCTCAACCCCAAACACCTTCACATCAGCTCCACCAAATCAATGACCGGTCACCTCCTCGGCGCCGCCGGCGCTATCGAAGCCATCGCCAGTATCCTCAGCATCGCCAACGGCGTTGTGCTGCCTACCATTAACACCACCCGCCTCGACCCTGAAATCCCATCCGGATTGCAGATACAGCTGGGATACGCAACGGAAAAAGATGTCAGGGTAGCAATGAGCAATACCTTCGGCTTCGGCGGACATAACGGCATCGTGATATTCAAAAACGTATAACCAGGTGTCCGGAAGTGGACAGTGTTTGTGCTGTTTGTGAACATTCAATTTTGTATGTTTATAGCGCAATGTGCTGAACCCCAGCACATTGCCTTTCTGGTATTTTTATTGGTCCGGGGCTCCTATCATCGATTACCCTAACCATCTTTCCATATGCTTAAGAATTATTTCAAAGTAGCATGGCGACATATCAGGCAGCACAAACTCCTGTCTTTTATCAACATCTTCGGGCTGGCCACGGGGATGGCCTTTGCGTTGCTCATCTACATGTGGATACTCCATGAAAGAAGCTTCGACAGCTTCCATGTCAATAAGGACAAAATCGGCCTCGTCATCCAACACGTGGAATTTAACCACGTGAAAAGCTCCCAAAGCGTGTCCCCGCTGCCACTCTATTACGAGCTGAAAAATAATTACCCCGAAGTGGCCTACAATAGCCGCCTCTCCTGGGTGCAGGAAGAAAGCGTGATCACCGGCAATAAAAAACTGGTGAAAAAAAGCATGTATGTGGACGGCGATTTCCTCCACATGTTCACCTTCCCGCTCCTCAAAGGCGATGTGAACACCGCCCTCAAAGACCCCAACAACATTGTTATTTCCGCCTCTATGGCCAAAGCGCTCTTCGGTAATGAAGACGCGATCGGCAAAACCGTGCGGGTAGGTAACAAATACGATATGGTCATCACCGCCGTCATGAAGGACGTGCCGGAAAACTCTACCTATTCCTTCGATTTCCTCGGCAACTACGAGTTCATCATGCAAACGAACGATTTCGTTCGCGGCAGCCGGAACGACTGGGGAAACAATTTCCTCATGAACGTCGTACAGGTAAAGGAAAACGCCTCCCTCGCAGCGCTGGAGAAGAAAATCTCCCTCCTCATCACCACCAAAGGGGAAAGACTGAAAAACAGGATGCTGACCCTGCAATCCGCGGCGGACTGGCACCTCTACAATAATTTCCAAAACTGGAAAGTGGATGGGGGCCGCATTACACTGGTGCGCCTCTTCAGCGTCATCGGCATCTTTGTACTGCTCGTTGCCTGCATGAACTTCATGAACCTCACCACCGCCCGCGCAGCCAAACGCGCCCGGGAAGTAGGTGTGCGGAAAGCCGCCGGCTCTACCCGCCGCCAGCTCATCCTGCAATTCCTCAGCGAGTCCATGCTCACAGCCATCATCGCCTTCGTGGTATCCCTGCTGCTCTGCGTGGCGCTGCTGCCCTACGTCCGGCAGCTGGGGCTCGAACAGGTACGCCTAAACGCCATCAACCTGCAGCTGGTCGGTATCATGCTCGCCGTCTGCCTCGGCACCGGCCTGCTCGCCGGCTCTTATCCGGCCTTCTACCTGTCCTCCTTCAAACCGCTGGAAGTGCTGAAAGGCAAGCTGGAAACAGGCAAAGAGTCCGGCCTCTTCCGGAAAATACTGGTGGTTTCCCAATTCGTAATCTCCTCCGCGCTCATCATTTGCACCATCATCGTGTACCAGCAAATTAAATTCGGGCAGGGCAGGAGCATCGGCTACAACCCGGATAACCTTATCTCCATACGGTCCAGCGACGATCTGAATAAGAACTATGAACCACTGCATAACGAAGTCATGGCTACGGGCTACTTTGAATCCATGGCCCGCGCCTCCCAGCCTATGACGGCGCTCTACAACAGCTGGTCCGACTTCACCTGGGAAGGCAAGCCGGCCGACATGGATGTATCCATCAACGTTATCCTCGCCGGGTGGGACATGCATAAGACCGTAGGCTTGAAATTCAAGGAAGGGCGCGGCTTTTCCCGCGAATACCCGACCGATTCCACGGGCATCATTCTCAACGAAGCGGCGCTGAAAGTCATGGGCTTTAAAGACCCGATCGGTAAAACCGTGCGCCTGGGCACTCAACCCCTGCACGTGATTGGCGTGATTGAAAATGTACTGCTGACGGACCCTTTCAAACCCGTCGCGCCGCTGGTGATGATATTCACGAAAGACGCTTTCAACAATATTTTCCTCCGGCCAAAACCCGGCACGGATATGAAAGCCGCGCTGGCAGCCATTACGCCCATCTTCGAAAAGTATAATCCAACGCTGAACTTCGTGTATTCGTTTACGGATGAGGATTTCGCGGCAAAGTTTGATTTGGAGAACCAGGCAGCGCGACTGGCAGGCATCTTCGGCATTTTCGCCATCTTTATTTCCTGCCTCGGGTTGTTCGGCCTGGCCATGTTCATGGCCCAGCGCCGTACCCGCGAAATCGGTATCAGGAAGGTACTGGGCGCCACCACTTCCCAATTATGGATGCTCCTGTCTACAGAATTCATCTGGCTGGTACTGCTGGCCTGCCTCCTGGCAAGCCCCGTTTCCTGGTGGCTGATGCACTCCTGGCTGGAACATTATGAGTACCATATCCGCATCAGCTGGTGGGTTTTCCCCGCTACGGCGGCAGTAGCGATGGTAATTGCATTGGTAACAGTCAGCACGCAATCCATACGGGCGGCCCTGGTTAACCCGGCAAAAAGCCTGAAGACAGAATGATAAAAAAAACGGGGAGATAAATAAACCGATGGTTTATCATCTCCCCCTAAAATCTTATTGGAAAAGGGCCGAAGGCCCGCTATGTAATAACTTATACCGCTACATTAAACTCGCGCAGGGTATCATTCAGGCTGGTTTTCAGATCAGTGGAAGCTTTACGCTGACCAATGATCAGTGCGCAGGAAACCTGGTATTCGCCGGCAGGGAACTTCTTGGTGTAAGTACCCGGAATTACCACGCTGCGGGCAGGCACACGGCCTTTGTACTCTTTAGGCTCCGGACCGCTCACGTCAATGATCTTGGTAGACTGCGTCAGCACCACGTTTGCACCCAGTACCGCCTCTTTCTCCACTACCACGCCTTCCACCACGATGCAACGGGAACCAACGAAAACGCCGTCCTCAATGATCACCGGGCTGGCCTGTAATGGTTCCAGCACGCCGCCGATACCAACGCCGCCGCTCAGGTGTACATGCTTGCCAATCTGTGCGCAGGAGCCTACGGTTGCCCAGGTATCCACCATGGTACCCTCGTCCACATACGCGCCGATGTTTACGTAAGAAGGCATCAGGATACAACCTTTGGCGATGTAAGCGCCATAACGCGCTACCGCGTGAGGAACTACACGTACGCCAAGGTCTTTATAGTTTGTTTTCAGCTTCATTTTGTCATAGAACTCGAAAGGAGGCAGTTCCATGGTTTCCATTGGCTGAATGGAGAAATACATCAGGATGGCCTGTTTTACCCATTCATTCACTTTCCAGCCGTCGGCTGTTGGCTCTGCAACCCTCAGATTGCCCTTGTCCACTGCTTCGATGACAGTCTTAACGGCATCTGAATACACTGTTTCCTGTAACAAACTGCGGTCTGCCCAGGCAGCCAGTATCTGTTGTTGTAAATCCATCGTTTTTAAATTTTTTGCAAACATAATGCGAATTTTTCTTTCCCGCAATCCTTCCTGCTGACGGCCGGATAGGTGATAGGGATACCCCGCTATTCCCGCTGACGGCTTAAAACTCTCCCGGAAACTCCCTAATTTGCAGCCATGAAAATCGGATTCGACGCGAAACGCGCGTTTCAAAACAATACCGGGCTGGGTAACTACAGCAGGAGTTTGATCGACTCCCTCGCCACCGGTTACCCCGAGCATGATTACTATCTTTTTGCGCCGAAGGAAACCGGCATGTACAACTGGAAACGCTTTCCGGATATGCATCTCATCACCCCGCAGGCACGGGTGCACAAGTGGTTGAAGTCCGTCTGGCGCAGCCGCATGGTGGTGCCGGTGCTGCAACGGGAGGGAATCGACATCTACCACGGCCTTAGCCATGAAATCCCTTTCGGCATTCACGATAGCGGCATCCGTTCCGTTGTCACCATGCACGACCTGATTTTTGAAAGATACCCCAGCCAGTATAATCCGATCGATGTGATGACCTACCGCCGGAAAGCCCGCTACGCCTGCAAGTACGCGGATGTAGTGGTGGCCATCAGCGAGCAGACCAAACAGGACCTCATTACCTATTATAATACCCCCGCCGCTAAAATCCAGGTGGTGTACCAAAGCTGCGATCCGGCTTTTGCCCGGCTGCACACACCGGAGGCTATTGAGGCCTTTAAGGCGAAATACGGCCTGCCGGCCGGTTATTTCTTGTATGTTGGGTCTGTGATAGAAAGAAAAAATTTGCTCGGTATTGTGAAAGCCATGCGTATTCTCGGCGATAGGAATCGGTTGCCATTAGCCGTATTAGGAAATGGAGGCGGATACAGGAACAGGGTCCTCGAGGTGCTGAAGCAATATGGTATGGAACAGGAAGTCATCTGGCTGAACGACCGCGCCAGGCTCGATAACAGCGAACTTCCCCAACTCTACCAGGGCGCCAAAGCGCTGGTATATCCCTCCCTGTTCGAAGGTTTTGGGATACCCATACTGGAAGCCCTGTGGAGCGGTACCCCCGTTATCACCTCATCCGGCTCCTGCTTCGGGGAAACGGCAGGCGATGCCGCCCTCTATGTGGACCCGCTGGAGCCCGCGTCTATAGCGGAGGCCATGGAGCGGATACTCAATGATGACGCGCTGGCAGCAGATTTGCGGAGCAAAGGGTTCAAACATGCTCAGTTGTTCACGGCAGAT
This sequence comes from Chitinophaga sp. CB10, assembly GCA_001870995.2. GTDB lineage: Bacteria > Bacteroidota > Bacteroidia > Chitinophagales > Chitinophagaceae > Chitinophaga. The sequence continues at coordinate 125,800 of MLAV02000013.1, read as the reverse complement.
AAATGCGCCGCCGCTATGATGAATGTATATAATAGTATAAGTAAAAAATAGAAAGTGATGGAGATCTTTGAAGACGATATCGTTGCCTCGCTGGGCGTTTTGCGTACGGGAGGACTGATCCTTTATCCTACAGACACCATTTGGGGTATTGGTTGCGACGCTACCGATGAAGCGGCCGTCCGCCGGGTGTATGCCCTCAAAAACCGGGAAGAAGCCAAAAGCCTGGTCATCCTGCTGGCTGATGTCAGGGATTTATTGCATTATGTGGCCAATCCGCGGCCGGACATCGCGGACATCATCGCGGGGTTCAACCGCCCGACCACCGTCATCTACGACGGCGCGCTGGGCCTGGCCCCCAACGTCATCAACGCCGATGGCAGCATCGCTATCAGGATAGTACAGGATCCTTTTTGCCGGCACTTGATAAAAAGACTACGTAAACCATTGGTTTCCACCTCGGCAAATATTAGCGGGGATCCTTCCCCGGCTACTTTTTCGGAGGTCAACCCCCTGATCGTAAATGGCGTGGACTATGTCGTGAAACACAGGCAGGACGAGGCCGCAGCCCATACCGCCAGCCGTATTATCCGCATCCATAACGACGGCAGCATCACGGTGATTCGCGACTAAAGGCGTTTATTTCTTACATTTGCGCCCTGGTTTTGCGAAAAGGACCTACATCAACAGGATAAATTTAATATGATAAGCAACAAGCCGATGGATATTCCCTGCTCGCTGCAGGAAAGAAAAATACTGGAAAAGGTAGCGCTGGCAGCCCAGGAACTGAAGGTGCCGGCCTATCTTATTGGAGGCTTTGTGCGGGATAAACTCCTCGGAAGAAGAACTAAAGATATGGATATCGTGTGCGTGGGAGATGGTATCGCCCTCGCGCATAAAGTAGCTGCCAGCCTGGGTAACCACGTGCCGGTCAGCTTCTTTAAAACCTATGGTACCGCCCAGGTGAAGTGGAACGACCTAGAATTGGAATTCGTAGGCGCCCGGAAGGAAAGCTACCGCCAGGAAAGCCGTAACCCGGAAGTGACGGAAGGCACCCTCCAGGATGATCAGAACCGCCGCGATTTTACCATCAACGCACTGGCCATCAGCCTGCGCGACGCCGATTATGGCGCCCTGCTGGACCCCTTCAACGGCCTGGCCGACCTGGACGCCAAACTAATCCGCACCCCGCTGGAACCGGCCCAAACCTTCAGTGATGACCCGCTCCGTATGATGCGCGCCATCCGCTTCGCCTCCCAGCTGCAATTCACCATCGTGCCGGAAGCATTCCAGGCAATACAGGAGAATGCGGAAAGAATTCGTATTATTACGCAGGAAAGAATCACGGACGAATTCAATAAAATTATGCTTTCCTCCAAACCTTCGGTAGGCCTGGATCTGTTGTATAAATCCGGTTTGCTGAAAATCATTTTCCCGCAGATGATAGACCTCGTAGGCGTGGAAATGTACGAAGGAAAGGGCCATAAGGATAATTTCTATCATACCTTACAGGTAGTGGATAATATCTCCCAGCATACGAAAGACTTATGGCTGCGCTGGGCTGCGCTGCTGCACGACATCGGCAAGCCTGCCACCAAAAAGTTTGAACCCGGCCATGGATGGACGTTTCACGGCCACGATGCCGTGGGTGGCAAAATGGTCAGCCGCATCTTCTCCCGCTTCAAACTCCCCATGGGCGATAAAATGAAGCTGGTGAAAAAACTGGTGGAGCTGCACCTGCGTCCGATATCCCTGACGAAAGAAAATATAACGGACTCGGCTATCCGCAGATTATTGTTTGATGCCGGCGATGATATAGACGGACTGATGCTGCTTTGCGAAGCCGACATCACCTCAAAAAACAAAGTTAAAGTAAAACGATACCTCGAAAATTTTGAACTGGTCCGTGCCCGCATGAAGGAAGTGGAGGAAACCGACAGGATCAGGAACTGGCAGCCGCCCATCACAGGCGAAATCATTATGGACACATTCGCATTGACGCCGGGACGCGTAGTTGGCGAACTTAAAACCGCTATCCGCGAAGCCATCCTCGATGGAGAAATTCCCAACACGTACGAAGCGGCTTATGCCTATATGCTGGAAAAGGCTAAAACCTACAACCTGACCCCAGTTAAATAAAATTGGTATTTTTACATTAAGACACTATTACTTGGAATTTTAGGAACAATACGTTCTCTTGAGCGTTAAACCTTATATATTTATCTAACTTATAACCAAATTGTCATGCCGGTTTTGAAATTCAGAGTCTACTGGGAAGAAGATGAAAGCGTTTATAGAGATATTGCTATCAAACCTAATCAGACGTTTTTACAATTTCACCACGCGATCCTGCAAGCATTCGAATTCGACGCTAAGCATAAAGCGACTTTCTTTCGCAGTAATGATAACTGGCAAAGAGGTAGGGAAATCATCCTGGAAATGGATAGAACGCCCCGTAAAGTGGAACCCCTGCTGATGGCGGAAACACCTATCGGCGCAGCAGTAAAAGATCCTAACCAGAAATTCATTTACCTGTACGACTTTGCGAAAAACTGGTCCTTCCTCGTGGAGCTGATCGGCGTTAGCAAAGAAGAAAATATAAAAATTTCCTACCCTGTCTGCGTTCGCAAGGAAGGACTGGCGCCGAGCCAATACGGCACCAAAGGCCTCGTGGGCGATAAACTCGTGGAAATGGAAGAAAAGTACGACCTCAACAAAGAAGGCATGGATGAAGATGGATTTGGTGAAGAAGGCGAAGACGACGCCGGCAGCGATCAGCAGGAAGAACTGGGCGCTGAAGACGATTTGATGTTCTGATATGCAAAAAACTGTTATCGTTATTGCAGGGCCTACCGCCTCCGGAAAAACAGCCACGGCTATACGAATCGCCCAACTGTTCCAAACCTCCGTCATCTCGGCAGATTCCCGGCAATGTTATAAAGAAATCAGTATAGGCACTGCAAAGCCATCTCCGGAAGAGCTGGCAGCAGTGCCTCACTATTTTATCAACTCCCACAGCATCCGCGAGGAAGTCAATGCCGGCATGTACGAAAAGCTGGCCCTGCAATACTGCGAGGAGATATTCGCACAGCGCGATGTTGCGGTCATGTGCGGCGGCACCGGGCTCTATATCAAAGCCTTCGCGGAAGGCATCGATGATATGCCGGAAATCCCCGCCGCCATCCGGCAATCCATCACGGACCAATACCAGGAAAAAGGAATCGCCTGGCTGCAGGCACAACTCCAGCAGCGGGACCCGCAGTTCTTCGCCACCGCGGAAATCCATAACCCGGCCCGCCTCATGCGGGCCCTGGAAGTACTGGAAGCCACCGGCCAATCCATCACCGCTTTCCGTACGGCCACCAAAAGGCAGCGGGATTTTCGTATCATCAAAATAGGCCTCCATCTCCCTAAGGAAATCTTACATGACAACATCAACCGCCGCGTAGATATGATGGTGCAGGCCGGCCTGGTAGCGGAAGTGCAGTCCGTACTGCCTTACCGGAACCATAACGCCCTGCGCACCGTAGGCTATACAGAAATATTCAGCTACCTCGATGGGGACCTCCCCCTGGAACAGGCGATTGAAGATATTAAAGTCCATACCCGGCAGTACGCCAAGCGCCAACTGACCTGGTTCCGGAAGGATAAGGAGTACCAGTGGTTTGATGCCAGGGAAGGAGAGGAGATCGTGCAATGGCTGCAGCGCCGGCTGTAACGTATAAACGAAAAAGGGTTGCCGCCGGCAACCCTTTTTCGTTTATGATATACCGTTATAAATCTTAAAACTTAAAGCCAACGGTAGCCATAATATTACTTCTCTTGTAATCCAGCAGGGCAGCCGGCGGATAGGTATTGGCATCGCTGGTGGAGTACAACTGGTAGTAGTCTTTACCCTGTGTATAGCTATACGTGAGGTCTACATAAATCCCCCTGGTACGGAGGCCAAGGCCGCCGCTGTACGTCTTGCGGGAAGCGTCTACGCCCATGTTGTAGCTGTCGTTTGAGTACGGGTTGCCATAGTAGGCAAAACCGCCTCTGGCTGCAAATATCCGGGCAAACTTCACTTCAGCGCCGGCTTTGAAATTGGAAGCCGCTCTGTACAGGAAGCCAATGGTATTGTTGATGTTGCCTTCGTAACCCTTATCGGTATTCTCAAACCGGTATTTGGAAGAGCTGTGGTTCACATATTCATAATCAGCCGCAATGAAACCGGTTACCGCATCGGGATCCTGGAGGTTGCCGAAGAAGTAAGATGCGCCGGCGTTTAAGCGCAGGGGCGCGGTCATGTTGTAGCTGTAATCCTCCCCCGCGCCGCTGGACGACTGCTTGCCTTTCCAGCCTTCCGTATTGGAAGTCAAATCAGCGCTGGTGTTGATGCTCATACTGTACACCGTAGGCAGGCGGAAGGAGCCACCCAACCTGAAACGGTCATTGAATTTATAGAGGATACCGAGGGTTCCGCTGATACCAAGGCCGTTCACATTGGTGTACTGGTTATAATCGAAGTATTCGAAATCGTTGTTGGGATTGCCGGTATTATCATCCTCGGAAACGGCTACCGTTTCCTTATAAACGATGTTGGGCAGGTTCAGGCTCACGCCCAGGTAAAGCTTATCGCCGTAATTGGAACCGAAGGAGAACACGTAATCGTTGATGCCGCCTTTGGTGTCAATTTGCGCGCGCTGGTAAATGCTCTCCATTACGCCACCCTTGCCGGTGGGCATGGCGAGGGAAATCCATTTGCCGTTGTCCTGCACGAGGAGCGCCTGGTTATAGGCCAGCGCGGTGCCGATGGAGCCATAGTCAGGATTGTAGCTGCTCGGCGCGGATTCTTCTCTCCATGGTTCTGAAAAGGAAGTATAGTCCGTTACGCCGCCGATCCTTACCTGGTTGCTGAAATTGGCCGTACGGTTCATCCCTAGCGCAAAGGAAAAGTTGTTCCAGGTATGGGAGCCGCTGTTGGTATTGGTCACGAATACCACGCCGATATTAGGTACCTGGAAATTGGATTTGTCCCCTTTTACATCCCTGGGGTCTACCATAGGCAGGTAGGAGGAGGATGTTTTGGTAGTGGCTACACTACCTGAAATCAGGAATTCCCCGGTTTTGAAAATGCCGATACCGGCCGGGTTGGTAAATGCAGATGAAAAGTCGCCTCCGAGTCCTACCGATACGCCACCTAATGCCTGTGTTCTGGCTGTTCCGCTGGGTTGCTGGTTGGTAAACAACAGCGCTTGCTCTGCTGATTGGGCCATGGCGGAAACAGATAAAAACAACCCTCCTAGTAGAGGATAGATGCTCTTGATCATAAATTAAAACTTAAAATGAGATGTGCTTGCAGGTAATGATTGCTGACAAACGCTTTAGTTGGCTAAAAACGTTCTCTAACGTGCAATTCGTATATGGGTGTAAAAGATAAGCGTAGTTTTTTAGGCTACGCTTATCAGGAAATTTCTTTGTATTAACGTCCGCCACGGGAAGGACGGGAGTAACCGCCGCCTCCGCCGCCGCTGTTCACACGGCTTGGCGCACTGCTCGGCTGGTAGCTGGGTTGATAGCTTGGCTGACTTGGCCTGCTGTACTCAACACGCTGAGGGCGGGAGTAGCTGCCGTTGTTGCTGTTGCTATTCTGATATACCGGTCTCTCGTTGCCGGACTGCTGGAAGACCCTGCGTGGCCTTTCAGAGGCAGTACCGGTGGAAGGAGTGAACCTGCCGCCACCGCTGTTGTTGCTCGGCGTATAGTTGATCCTGTTAGGACGGCCGTTGGTGCCGGTGTTTGGCCCGATCGGCTGATAACCGCCCCTGTCAGGACGTGTCACGTTGCCGGAAGCTACGCCGCCGCGTACGGGACGGGTATAGTTGTTAATACGGTTGTAGGTAGGAGTGTAGTTACCTTTGTAACCACCGCTGTACCAGCCATGGCCGTAGTAACCGCCGCCGTAGTATGGGTAATAACCGTAGTAGTATGGACTATAGGCATAGTAAGGATAACCGTATCCCCACAGACCGCTGCCGTACCATGGATTGTAAAAACCGCTGCCCCAGCCAAAGCCCAGGCTCAGGGATGAACCCCAGTACGGACTGTAACCCCAGCCAAAGCTGCTGTAAGGATAACCCCAGCCGCCGCCATAACCAAGACCCCATCCGTAATTAAACGCGAAATTGTTGCCTGCATTCAGCCCATCCGTATAACCATCCCAGTAACTGCCGGAATAGCTGCTGCCGTTGGCGCCAAAACGCTCTAACCTGCGCTCGTAATCTCCCTGCTCATCACTATACGTTACATAGGTACCACCTTCATCATCGGAGGCAGCTACGGATGTAGCCGTATAATCATCCTGGCGGGCGTTTTTGTTTTTGCCGTTGCTCGCATAACCCTGCTGCTGCTGGCGTGGTGAGTAGTAAACATCATCCGGAGTGGACGCTGTTTTATAAGTGCTGGAACAAGCACCCAGGGCTAACGCGCCGGCCATGATGACTAAATATGATATAGGCTTCATTTGAAATATATTTTATGCGTGATCTGTATGGTAAATCTACTCTTTTTAAACGGATTTCTGCTACACAAAGTTACAATATACCAGCCTGTCTGTTTTATTTTGTTGCAACTATTTGACACTTTATGATTTTCATGTAGGTTTGTAGCATTTTCTTTTTGAATATTATTCAAAAATTAAGCCAATTTATAATTTGTTTTTCTTGATATAGAAGATTTTTTATCAGGATAATTTTTAACATACATTGGCTGCCAAATAAGGATATATAAATTAGATATTTATTTTATGAGTAAAGAGATCACCGCCCGATCCGAAGATTATTCCCAATGGTATAATGACCTGGTGCTGAAAGGTGGATTGGCAGATTACTCTGCCGTAAAAGGATGTATGGTTATCAAACCATATGGCTTTGCTTTGTGGGAAGCCATGCGCGACGTACTGGACCGTAAATTCAAGGAAACCGGCCATCAGAACGCTTATTTCCCGCTGTTTATCCCAAAAAGCTTCCTCAGCAAAGAAGCCGCCCACATCGAAGGCTTCGCGAAAGAATGTGCCGTTGTAACCCACTACCGCCTGAAAAATGACCCGAACGGCGGCGGCGTAGTGGTAGACCCGGAAGCGAAACTGGAAGAAGAACTCATCGTTCGTCCTACATCTGAAACCATCATCTGGAATACATACAGGGACTGGATCCAGTCCTACCGCGACCTGCCGCTGCTCATCAACCAATGGGCAAACGTAGTGCGCTGGGAAATGCGTACCCGCCTCTTCCTCCGCACCGCTGAATTCCTGTGGCAGGAAGGCCACACCGCCCACGCCACCGCGGAAGAAGCAGTAGCAGAAACCAAACAGATGCTGGAAGTGTACGCCAACTTCGCGGAAGAATATATGGCCGTGCCCGTAGTGCGCGGCGTCAAAACCGCCAACGAACGCTTCGCCGGCGCCGTAGATACCTACTGCATCGAAGCCCTCATGCAGGACGGTAAAGCCCTGCAGGCTGGTACTTCCCACTTCCTGGGTCAGAACTTCGCCAAAGCATTCGACGTGAAGTTCTCCAACAAGGAAAACAAACAGGAATATGTATGGGCTACCTCCTGGGGCGTATCCACCCGCTTGATCGGAGGCCTCATCATGGTGCATTCCGACGATCAGGGCCTGGTACTGCCTCCGCGCATCGCGCCGCTGCAGGTAGTGATCGTGCCTATCTTCAAAGGGGATGACCAGAAAGCCGCCATCGACGCGAAGGTGCACAGCCTCATGGCCGAACTCAAAGCGTCAGGCATCAGCGTGAAATACGACGACAGCGACAATAGCCGCCCTGGTTGGAAATTCGCCGAGTACGAAATGAAAGGCGTACCCGTTCGCATCGCCATCGGCGCCCGCGATATCGAAAACGGCGTTGCTGAAGTAGCCCGCCGCGATAATAAAACCAAAGAGAGCCTGCCCCTGGAAGGACTGGCTGCACGTATTCAGCAGCTCCTGGAAGACATCCAGCAGAACCTCTACAACAAAGCGCTCAGCTACCGCGATGAGCATATTACCCCTGTGGATAACTTCGAGGACTTCAAAAAAGTCCTGGATGAAAAAGCAGGTTTCGTATCCGCCCACTGGGACGGTACCAGCGAAACAGAGGAGAAAATCAAGGAGCTGACCAAAGCTACCATCCGCTGCATCCCGCTGAACAACCCGCAGGAAGAAGGTAAATGCGTACTCACCGGCAAACCTTCCAAAGAAAGAGTGCTCTTCGCAAGAGCTTACTAAATATACCTGGCCGTACTGCAGGTACAGCCACAAGGAGCATCCGTGCAAGCCGCCTTGCGCAAAAGAGATCCGCCTGACCAGGCGGATCTCTTTTAAATAGTGGGCAATGAATTACAACAACAAACGGTAGTTATTTATTGTAAATATTTGTAATTTCTTAGCCTGCATTCCAAAAGAAACCAGTAAATTTATCCGATGCCCTCATTCCGCTATATACTGCTATGGATGCTGGCCTGCTTTTGCGTCCTAACGGAAGCCCGCTCCCAGGGCCTCATGATCCGTAATTACAACGTGAAAGACGGCCTGGCAAACGCTACTGTCTATGCCGCGGAACAGGATAAGAATGGCTTCATCTGGTTCGCTACCCCTACAGGCGTCAGTAAGTTTGACGGGAAACGCTTCCGGAACTATTCCAAAAAAGACGGCCTTACCGATAACGACGTGGTCAAACTCGCGGCCGATTCCAAAGGAAGGGTATGGTTTTTCACCCTCAACGGCAAACCATCCTTCTACCTCAACTCTGTCATCCACAACGAAGAAAACGATACCAGCCTCACCTTCAACTCCCGCAGCCACTACCTGCAATACGCCTTCGACGGAGGGCCCAAATCCGGCTACGTTTGGTTTCTCAACTCCAATAACCGCATTCTTCAATACACCGGCAAACAATTTACCTACGATAAACTCGGTAACTCAGGCAGCGATATCTTCTTCCTCCTCCGGAACGACAGTATCTTCAAACCGCTGCAAACCGCCTTCCCGCTGGAATCCCTGAAGGATCCCAATAACGCGAATCAGCGGATTGTAACCGTATGCCCGTTCCCGTTAGACGATCCGGAATTTAAGCAACGGATACGGCAACACGCAGTTATCATTCTCCGCAACTCCCTTTATTCCTTTACCAACAAAGATGCTATCTGCTTCTTCAATGGCGCGGAATGGGGCATCCGCGAAGACATCAGCACCATCTGCATCGATAATGATAACCTCTGGGTGGGCACCCAGCGCGCTTTGTACCTCGTTAAAAACTTTTTTAAGGGAGAGAAGAAAGTGACGCGCCTGCTGGAAAATCACTATATCACCTCCTTACTCAAGGACAGGGACGGAAATATATGGATCACCACCTTTGGCGACGGTGTCTATTACATCCCCTATAAAAATTTCTACTTCTCTTATCTCGATAATACGAACGGACTCTATTCCCACTCCATCTTCAGCATCTACAAGGATAAGAAGACGGACCTGCTGCTCGTAGGCCAGAACGCCGGCATCCTCAATACCATCGATGCCCAGGGCAGTATCCGCCAGTTTACGCTGGATACCACTTCCGGCCGCAACAGCATCCTCCAGATATTGCCGGATAAGGAAAACTCCGTACTCATCGCTACGGACAACGCGCTGTTCCAGTTCAACACCGTTTCCCAGCGGGCCAGGCTGCTGAAATCAGTGAAAATGCTGAAGGACGTGGACATTTCGCCGGCCGGCAAAATTCGTATAGCCGCCAAAAACCAGGTCATCGCGCTGGACGATTACGCCATCAGCGACCTGGATATGCTCGTCACTTCCATCGCTTCCGTAGACGATTCCACCTACTTCGTAGGCACCAATAACGGCCTTTACTTCTGCTCCGATAACAGCAAACAGCTGATGCGGCCGGGCGATAATACGCACCTCAAGCAAAGCATCAAGGACCTCAAATGGATCAACGGCTATCTCTGGATCGGTACGAGCGACCAGGGGATTTACGTTATGCACCACGACTCCGTGGTAAAACACCTCTCTACCGCCATGGGCCTGGCCAGCGACATCTGCCAGCAGTTGTACTACGACGGGGTCGGGCAGCTCTACGTGGCTACCAATAAGGGCGTCAGCGTAATCGATGTGAAAGGGCAGGAAATCGTCCGGAACATCACCTCCAACGACGGCCTCATGTCCGACGATATCCGCGGAGTGTTTTATGATGACGGCATCCTGTACATCGCTACCTCCAACGGACTTTGTTACTTTAAAGGAAATAACCTCCCCGTGGATTCCGTGCCACCGGTGATCTACCTGAGTAATATCAGGTATGGGGACAGTACCTTCCTGCCCTCTAAAGACTTTGTATATCTCTTCCAGCGCAAATCCTCGTTCGAAGCGGAATTTGGCACCATCGTGTTTGATTTGCCGGACCAGGTGGAGTACCAGTATAATTTCAGCGGCGACAGTACTACCGGCTGGGTAACCACGATGTCCAACATCATTCCCTTCCCGGACCTGCAGCCCGGCACCTATAAACTCATGGTGCGGGCGCGTAAGTACAAGAGCGACTGGTCCCAGCCGCTGAGCGTGAACATCAATATCCTCCCGCGCTGGTACCAGCAATGGTGGGCCAGGGGCATACTGCTGCTGTTTGGGTTACTGCTTATCCTGTTTATCCTGCGTTATATTGTGAGAAGAATTAAGCAATCGGAGAAACGTAAAACGGAATACAACCGGAGAATCGCGGAGCTGGAAGCCAAGGCGCTCACCAACCAGATGAACCCACACTTCATTTTTAATTCCCTGAACTCAGTACAGCACCTGATTCTGGAGAAAGAAGAAAAGCAGGCGCTGAACTTCCTGGCGGATTTCGCCACCCTCATGCGCCAGATGCTCAACAATTCCCGGAAGTCCTACATCTCCCTGGAAGAAGAAATTGCCTTCCTGACCAGGTACCTGGAACTGGAAAAGATTCGGTTTGCACATTCCTTTACCTATAAGTTTATCATGGAGGATAAACTGAAAGACTATACGATTTACATACCTCCCATGATTATCCAGCCGATTGTTGAAAACGCCATCAAACACGGCCTGGCGCCTAAAAACAGCAGCGGCTGCCTGGAAATCAGGCTGGAAATGGTGGACGACCTGCTTTATTGCTCCGTGGACGATGACGGAATTGGATGGGATAAGTCCAACGCCCTCAAAAGTAACCGGCTGGTAAAGCACGAATCTACCGCCCTGAGCGTAATCAAGGAGCGTTTGCAGATTATAAAATCTTTTAATGGAAGTGTTGGAAAGTTAGAAATTATTGATAAATTTAAATCTGGTTTCGGCAATAAGGAAGGTACCTTAGTTGAAATACTGATTCCCATTGTTAAGATGTTATGAGTAATATTAAAGCTGCCATTGTCGACGATGAAGTTCGCAACATTCATATTTTGCGTAATATCCTGGAAAACTACTGTAAAGATGTCACTGTAGTTGGAGAGGCACAGAATATCCATGAGGCGGCGGAAATGATCAAGAACAACCCCATTGACGTACTGTTCCTCGATATTGAGATGCCCCCGCACAATGGGTTCCAGTTGCTGGAAATGTTTCCTGTACTGAATTTTGAAGTCATTTTTATCACCGCCTTCCAGGAATATGCCTTGCAGGCAATTAAGTTTGCCGCGTTGGATTACCTGCTCAAACCGATCAAGGTGAGCGAGGTGGAAGATGCCCTGGAAAAAGTCAAGAAAAGTAAAAAAGGCCGCCTGAACGAGCTGGCCTCTATCCTGAAAGACTATGTCAAGAACAATGACAACGCCTTCTCCAAGATAGTGATCCCTGTCAACGACGGTTACAACGTGATAGACCTCAAGGATATCATCTACTGCGAAGCGTTTGACAGCTATACGAAAATTCAGCTGATCAATAACGTGTCCCACCTGATTTCCAAATCCCTGAAGGAGTACGAGGAAATGCTGTCAGACAAAGGTTTCTACCGGGTGCATAAATCCTTCCTGATCAATATTCACCACATCGTGAAGATCATCAAAGGGTTGGGAACGGCCGTGGTCATGAGCGATCAGAAGAATATCCCGATCTCCTCCCGTAAAAAGGAAGAATTCTTCTCCCAGTTGAAAGGTGTAATAAATTTATAATATAAAAATATTGCTGATATTTAAAAGCCGGTTGAGCGAACGCTTAACCGGCTTTTTCGTGCTTTTACGACCCAATTCTCGGCGTTGGCTGGAATCCGGTTCCTTTATCATATATATATCTTATTTTGATCATGGGTTTTCATAGATATGGCTGATTGCCTGTGAAGTTTTTTTAAGCGTACAGGTATTGCTTAAGATGAAAAGGGCCGCAGTTGCGGCCCTTTTTGTGTTTTGTTGTTATTTTTTGGGGGGAGAGATCAAAAGCTTTCGCTGGTGCTTCCGCCCGTTTTAATATTATAGTAGTAGATATTCGTGCTTTTTTCAGGATACAATCCTATCAGCTGTACGCTCCCTTTACGTTCCAGTACTTTGGCCAGTTCCTCCGGGGAAGTAACTGACTGGTCGCCGGCTTTGATGATCAGGAAGCCCGGCGCCATGGTGGTCTGCTTTTTCAGGATACCGTTGCCGATATTGCTCACCCATACGCCCCCACGAATGCCGAGGCGGCGGGCATCGTCCTTATCCAGCGAAGTGAGGTCCGCGCCCAGGCGGTCCAGCACGGTGGTCCTTACCACGTCCGTATTGCCGGCTAGGTTGCGGAGGATCACGTTTTCAGCAGTGTATTCCTTATTGTTGCGCAGGTAAGTGATGCTGATCTTGTCGCCTGGTTTGTAACGGGCAATCTGCTCGGTCATCTGGGAAGGACCAGGGATCGGCGTACCGTTGATGCGGGTGATGATATCCCCTGCCTTCAGACCTGCCGCTTTAGCGGAGCCGTTTTCAACCACTTCAGTCACCTGCACGCCGGGAGCATCCCTTCTTACGCCAAGGTCTTTCAGCTGATCGTCTGTCAGGGAGGCGATCACGGAGCTCGGCATATAGGTAACGCCCAGGTATGCACGCTGTACGTTACCGTACTTCATCAGGTCGTTCACCACTTTCTTAATCAGGTTTACCGGAATCGCGTAGGAGTAGCCGGCATAAGAACCAGTTGGGGACGCGATGGCAGAGTTAACGCCGATCAGCTCACCGTTGGTGTTGATCAGTGCGCCGCCACTGTTACCCTGGTTTACGGCCGCATCGGTCTGGATAAAGGATTCAATAGCGCTGTTGCGGGAACCGCCGCTTTTGTTGATACCAATGGACCGGGATTTCGCGCTCACGATACCGGCAGTCACCGTAGCATCGAGGTTTAAAGGATAACCAATGGCCAATACCCACTGTCCGATCTCTACATTGTCAGAGTTACCGTAGAGCAGGTAAGGGAATCCGCTACCTTCAATTTTGATCACAGCCAGGTCCGTGCTGGGATCCGCGCCGATCAGCTTTGCCTTATACGTTTTCGCGCTGTTGCTCAGCGTAACGCTGATCTCATCCGCATCGTCAATCACGTGGTTGTTGGTCACAATGTAACCGTCATCGGAGATCAGCACCCCGGAACCGCTGGCCATCTGGCCGGGAATATAGTAACGGCGGCCATCTCCGCCTCCGTTGAATTCATCGCCGAAAAACTCGTCGCCGAACAGATCCTGGAGGATGGAGCGCCTGCGCTGCAAGCCGTTTGTAATCTGGCGGGGATTGATCTTTGTTTTGATATGTACTACACCGGGTACAGCGGCTTTTGCAGCAGCTGTGAAATCAGTAGGAGGGACAGCACTGCCGTTTTCAGTACCGGGCATGTAGCGGGCATAGTTCACAGGGATCTCTGTAGAGCCATTCTGATAAATACCTACCTGCCTGGGTTGGAAATATTTGCTGTACACAAATATGGAGGCAGAAGCAGTCACAATGCTGATACAAACAATTGTAACGATTTGCTTGAATTTCATATTATAGTGTGTTTAGCTATAAGAATAAATTTGTAATACGCTGCTGGCAATTTTAATGCCTTGACTACAAATTTAATAGTCGGCCTGAATCAAATATCCCATACAGGATTCACTTTAACAGATTTTTATATCAATCGTTAATTTAAAGTAAAGTAACCCCATGCGGGTACTGACAGGGATGCATTCACTACCTGTCAACTTAACAACTGCGGGCGACATTTTGTTAGATACCCAGCATAAACGCCATGGTATCCACCCCGTCCGCATAATCCTTCAGAGAAGGTTGCTGCGCATAGCCGAAAGGCGTGAAGTCCTTGCCTACGAGGCATTGCAGCACTTCGTTCTGTCCCAGCTCCGCGGCAAGCGCCTGCTTGTCCGTATAATAACCGTAGTGCAATACGCTCAGTGGACTGAAGAGGGATTCCGCTTCGTGCAGCAGCACCGTTCCGTTGGTGAGGTAAGGACTGTTGTTGAGCAGCAGCAGGGCCAGGTTATAGTCGTAGTTATTTTTGTATTTGTGATGGTCCATCAGGTAGCTGTATTTGTTCAGCGCCTCCAGCAGGGGCTGGAAGTCATATCCCTGGGGAACAAATATTTTGGTCACATTACGGCAGCCCAGGCCAAAATAGAGCATGATATCGTCCGCGAGGGCATCCAGCTCGGCCGGAGTTTCCTCCCCGGTCAGCACTGCGGCAGAGGTGCGGTTGTGGCGGATAATGTGCGGGTATTTGGCAAAGTAGTAATTGAAGTAACGGGCAGAGTTGTTGCTGCCGGTGGCGATGTAGGCGTTGCAGTCCTTGAGGATGTCCAGCACCTCCGTCTGTCCGCCTATTTCAGGGTACCATTCCTCCATTTTCTGCAGGATGTGCCGCATCAGGACCTCGTCCTTACCGGATAATTTCAGTTTTACCTGGTGCCCGCTGATGAATCCGCAGAGCCAGTCATGGAAGCCAACCAGCGGGATATTGCCGGCGGATACGATCCCGATTTTGGCGGGAGTACGGGGCTGGGCGGCGGCAGGGTAGGCCTGCAGCCATTCCTTCAGCCTGGCGGGTTCAAGAAAGTATTGGCAGATATTGTCCAACGCTTTGTCGATGAAGGCCGGGATAAACCAACCATTGGCGATATAAGCCCTATCCTTTACCGCTACCCATTCAGGGCTGTCTCCGGCCAGGTATTGGCCCAGGCGCACCAGCGCTGCTTCTTTTTCTGCTATATTCATGAATCTTTATAAATAATGACTTGATTAAACCGGGAATATTTTATTTTTGTCCACAAAATTAATGGCTTACTACTTAAACAAAAAGTTTACTCTATGGCAATTAAGATAACAGATGAATGTATTAACTGCGGCGCTTGCGAACCTGAATGCCCAAACAATGCAATATATGAAGGCGGAGTGGAATGGGCCATTGCTGACGGTACCAGTGTAAAAGGGGCCTTCACAATGATGGATGGCAGCGTCATGGATGCTGACCAGCGTAATGCGCCAATTAGCGTAGATACATACTATATCGTTCCGAATAAATGTACTGAATGCCAGGGTTTTCATGAAGAGCCGCAATGCGCTGCTGTTTGCCCTGTAGACTGCTGCGTTCCGGACGAAATGTACCAGGAAACAGTAGAAGAACTGCTGGGTAAGAAAGAAAAGCTGCACATCTAGTTAATATTATTCAAAGGAAGCTAGAGCCGCTCTGGAATGGTGCCAGGGCGGCTTTTTTTTGCGGGTTATGGGGGATAACTTTTTGTTATGGGTATTTTCCTGCCCGGCTGCTTATCTTTCCGGGTTAATCCCGGATCATTTCCACCGCCCCCGCCTCTTGCACGGCAAAAAAGTTTCCTTAACTTTACCGGCTTATTGCTCAGACATCTTATGAAGAAAAATATAGCTTTAGTTGCCGGCGGTTATTCCGGAGAGTACGTAATTTCAGTGCAAAGCGCTGTAACGATTGAAAATAATCTGGACAGCAGCAAATATGCCGTCTATAAGGTAATCATCACCCGCGAAAGCTGGTCTTACACCGCCCCGGACGGCGCTGTGTACGAAATCGACAAGAACGATTTTTCCCTGACGATCAATGGCAATAAAATAAAATTTGACGCCGTATTCATCGGCATCCATGGCACCCCCGGCGAAGATGGCCGCCTGCAGGGCTACTTCGAAATGCTGGGCATCCCGTACACCAGCTGCGGCATGGTAACCTCCGCCATCACTTTCAACAAAAGCTATTGCAATAAAATAGTGGCAGCCCTGGACGTAGTGAACGTATCCAAATCCATTCACATCTTCCGCGACCAGCCGTACGACACTGCCGATATCCTTACCAAACTGCGTTTACCCCTGTTCGTGAAGCCGGCAGAAGGCGGCAGCAGCATCGGTATGTCCAAAGTGAAAACGGCGGAAGAGCTGCAGCCGGCTATAGACAAGGCTTTTAAGGAAGATTCCCAGGTGCTGATCGAAGAGTTTGTGAAAGGCCGCGAGCTGACGATCGGTATGTACCAGGCCGGCGGTAAGCTAAACGTGCTGCCTATCACAGAAGTAGTTAGCAGCAAGGAGTTTTTCGATTATGAAGCCAAATACACCCCGGGCGTTTCCAACGAAATCACCCCGGCCCCCGTACCGGCCGAAATCATCAGCCTGGTGCAGCAAACAGCGGCTAAACTCTATCATTTACTGAACTGCCGTGGTATTGTGCGGATCGACTTTATTTGGGATGATACCAATAATAAACTATTTTTCCTGGAGGCTAACACCATGCCCGGCCAGTCTGAAAACAGCCTGGTGCCACAGCAGGTACGCGCCGCCGGAAAAACGCTGCAGGAATTCTACGGCGCCGTACTGGAAGAAGCCATGGCAAAGTAACCTGTAACTGATTTATCACTTTTAACGTAATAAACTGTGTTTGATTTTATTACCAAACGATCTTTCCTTGTCAACTTACTGGCGGTTATAGCCATGTTTTTCCTGTTGGCAGTGATCTTTTTCTCGCTGCTGCCTGTCATTACCAAACACGGCGAACAACAAACCGTGCCGGACGTAAGAGGGCTCAAACTGGATCAGGCTATCTCCAAGCTGGAAGCTGCCGGCTTTGAAGCGGAAGTAAGGGATTCCGTATATATCGACAGTATCCCCCCGCTTGCCGTATGGGCCCAAACGCCGGATAAAGGGGCAGTAGTAAAGGTGAACCGCACCATCCACCTCACGGTGAACAAAACGGTGGCGCCAATGGTAGCCATGCCTGACCTGGAAGGCCTTACCTTCCGCAGCGCCGAAATGATGCTGAAAAGTATGCGCCTCAACGTAGGCGATACCATCTATAAACCGGACTTCGCCACCAACACCGTCCTGCAGCAGCTGCTGAA
This sequence comes from Chitinophaga sp. CB10, assembly GCA_001870995.2. Classification (GTDB taxonomy): domain Bacteria; phylum Bacteroidota; class Bacteroidia; order Chitinophagales; family Chitinophagaceae; genus Chitinophaga. The sequence goes on along the minus strand of MLAV02000013.1, from coordinate 108,458 downwards.
CGGCCGTACCCTCAAACCGGGTACCATGATCCCGGAAGGTACCAGTATTACCCTCATCCTCAGCTCCGGCCGTGGAAACGTGGAAAACCCGGTGCCTGATTTCATCGGCCTTACCTTCGCGGAAGCCCGTGAAATCCTCAGCGCCAGCAGCCTCAATATTGGCTCCGTGATCATCGACTCCAACGTAAGCGATACCGCCAACGCCTTCGTGTACAAGCAGTATCCTACCCGCAAAAATGAGATCGGCGATTTCAATATGGTGCGTTCCGGCGAATCGGTAGACCTCTACCTCTCCGCCACCAAACCAGTGAAAGATTCCACTGCTCCGGCGCCTTCAACAGAGGAGGAATAGGCAAAAAACCTTAATTTTACCCTTACAATCATTAAAAAGAATACTATATGCAAAACATAACAGCTGAAGAACTGAAAGCCCGCCTCGACGCCGGTGAAGAACTGATCCTCGTGGACGTTAGAGAGCCGCACGAGCGTGCAGAATTCAATATCGGTGGTATCCATGTACCCCTGGGCCAGATCCAGATGATGCAAATCGATGAGCTGGAAGGGCTGGAAGATAAAGAGGTGATCGTGTACTGCCGTAGCGGTAACCGTAGCGGTCAGGCAGCCATGTCCCTGGAAACACAGGGTTTCAACAATGTGGTGAACCTGGCAGGCGGCATGCTGAAATGGAGAGAAATTTACGGTTAATCGCCGTTTTTTGAGATAATTATCAAGTAAAAAACCGGTTGGTATTTCTGCCATCCGGTTTTTACTTTTATGGAAAGATCGTTTTAATACAACCTATACTTAAATGAAATTTAAAAAGTTAGCCTGGCTGCTCCTATGTATGCCCATTGGTGCGTTTGCACAGACCGGCCTCCAGTTGGCCACAGACCAAAATAATGCAACCACAAATCAGTTATTCATAACAGGAAAGGGAAAAGCGCCCGCGTCCGGCCTGGGTTTAATGATAGGCCACGATGATGCAACCGCAGAGAGCTTTTTGTTTTCGAAGAACCTGAACACAGGCGCAAACCTGCCCTTAATCCTGTGGGGAGCCAACATAGGTTTCAATACTGACCAAACGGTCAGGTTCACGGCAAACACGCGCGGAAGCCTCTTTATGTTTGATGAGCAGGCAGGAGGAAGAAGCCTTATGGTTCTGGATGCAAACGGTGGAGATGCTTTGGGGATGGACTATTTCGCTATCTCTCATTATGCTGGTTTACAGGGAGTGGAAATGGGGACATTTAACGCAGCCCCCATGAAATTTCTAACAGGCAATACCAGGCGTATGACCATCACTGCTGATGGTTTTGTGGGAATTAATACCGAATCTCCAACCCCGGGATATATAATGGATGTAAATGGCCCTTCCTATATCCGGGGTACACTGCGTTCCGGCGGTTTTCTTGAAAGCTCCATCCCCGGCAAATGGGTGGACGCGGCAGGGAATACCCAGGATAACGGCATCGGGGGAGCGCTGCGGTTGATAGATCCGACCAAAACGCAGCCCGGAGAAGCTAAGGAATGGGTGTTGTATAATATGTCAGGCGTATATGGTAACAGCCTGCAATTCTGGAATTATGATAATCTCGGATGTGCTGCGGGAGGGATGTGCCAGGCACGAATGGTATTGATGGATGATGGCAAAGTAGGTATTAATACGCCGCGGCCCACAGAACAATTGTCAGTAAACGGGACCATCCTCGCCAGGCGCATCCGTGTCAGTACCAACGCTGCGGACTGGCCGGATTATGTATTCGCCGATAACTATCAGCTGCCCTCGCTCCAATCCGTGGAGGCCTTCATCCGCGAGCACAAACATCTCCCCGAAATACCCTCAGCGGCCACAATAGAAGAAACAGGCCAGGATTTAGGTGAAATGCAAAAACTGCAAATGCAGAAAATAGAAGAACTCACCCTCTATATCATACAGCAAAACAAGCTGATAGAAGCGCAGAACAAGCGCATAGAGATAATGGAAGCACAGCTGGCGGAACTAAAAAAGCATTAACTGCATGCTCACATCCCGGTGTATATCAGCGCCGGGATGTGAATTTCAGCCGCCTACCGCTCCTGCTTCACCGCCGTCACCTCTATCTCCACCAAATACTCCGGGTTAATCAGCTTACTCACCTCCACCATCGTCGTTGCAGGCTTGATCGCCTGGAAAAACTCCCCATGGGCGCGGCCATATTCCTCCCACTGACTGATATCCGTTACAAACATCCGCGTACGCACTACATCATGTAAAGTAGCGCCGGCGCGCAGCAGTACGGCCTCTATTTTGGCCAGCACAAATTTCGTTTGCTCGTAAGGGTTACCCGGCGCTACCACCTTCCCCTCATCTTCTGCCACCGTGCCGGAAACCTCGATGATGTTACCTACCTGGACAGCCCTGCAATACCCTACTTTCTCCTCCCAGGTGGCGCCGCTGGCGTAATTGGTACGTGTCATAACTGTTTTTTTACAAAGATACTATTTACTATCTGCGGGGGTATTGCGGAATTTTACCACTTTCCCCAGCAAGTCAAACCAGAAAGGCGCGCCCAGGCTGATCGCCATGGCGGTGATGGCCCAGCCGGCTATTACCAGCCAGCCGTTGGACTGGTAAGGGTGGGAGAGGCCGTACGGGTGGGCAGGACTGAACTCGCGGTGAATACCCAGCACGTTGCGGGCCTCGCCGGCATCGTTGCGGAGCATGGCATATACGCCTATCACGGCCGTATCGCCCACAAAGGCTTTCAGCGAGGTGTCGTTGCGGAGGAAGGCGCTGTCCTTATACAGGAGCCGGTGTTCCATGAGCGTGTCCATGGCCGGGCCGTAGCCATAACTGTGGCTACTGGCCAACTGGACCATTTCCTGGCGCACCGTTTTATCTTTCAGCAGAATTTTCGCAACAGCAATGGTGTCTACATTAAAAATACCCGCCACCATAAACCCGATGACCAGCAGCCAGGTCTGGCAATGCTTGCGGTACCAGCTGCTGGCGCGTTGCATGGCTTCGTTGAACCAGTTTTCCAGCTGAATGCGGAAAGCCGGTATGTCCTGCTGCGCGTCGGCAAATAAATTACGTATATGCGTGAGCGTATTTTTTCCCAGCCCCAGGCTGTTCTCTTCCAGCGCAGCCGCAACGGTAGCGCTGTCCGTATCCCTGGCGGCAGTGCTGTTGCGCAACAGGTGTACGATAGTCTGGGAAAAGGTGGCCGGGTTGATGTACGCAGGCCGCGAGGAGGCGGTATTTTCCCCCAGGTACCGGATGGAAGGGGAGTCGTAAAACTTTTTCAAAACAGGAGCGTCCGCAAAGGGTTTGAAATAATGCACCACACTCCATCCTTTTTCATAAAACCAGGTGAAAAATGTGAATTTTCCGAAATATCCAAGGTCTTCCCGGCGCCGGTCCTCATCCAGCATGCGGCGCAGGCCTTTGGTCAGGATGCGGGCGCGCAGGCCCAGCGCGCGGGCGATCATCTCCTGTAAAATCGTTACAAAAAGGCTGTACAAGAGGTATATAAATACCAGCCCCAGGGCAACATCGATGGCAAGGTTACTAAACATAGCATAGGTATTTGGGTCAAAAATAGGGACGCGCTGCGCAGGGTATCTTCGTACCCGGCGCTAATATTCAAAAAAGCAGCAGCTGCCGCCTACCCAGGTGTCGCTGTTGTTGAAGCCGACGCCAATCATTTTTCCTTTACTCAACCGGGATAAATTATGCACCAGCATAGGCCTGGCGGCGCCGTCCGGCCAAAAGTATATCATGCGGATCTCGCAGATGGCATTGCCATTGGGCGTTTCAATAATAGGGGCATAGTTCACCCGGCGTTGCAGAATCCAGTTCTCCGGGTCTTTGATAGCCTCAATGTCCGCCTTGGTAACGTCGATTTTCACGCCCTGCCCTGCAAAGGAGAACAAAGGCTTGAGTACGTAATTTTCCAGGTCGGCGGGGATTACCGGCAGTTGATCCAGGTACCAGCTTTTCGGGATATAATCGCTGTGCAGCAGCGGCATGGTAAACTTGCTGATGCGGTAAAACCAGTTCGGATGCGTTACCCACTCCACATCCAGCTCCTGGAAAAGATTTACATGCTGGCCCAGCTGCTCCTGCTGCCGCAGCAGATCGTCGAAAATAATGCGGTTGTAAATACGTTTCACGGGCGTCAGTACCCCGTCGCGCATATAAAAGAGGCGGTTGCCTTCCTGTATGAGCGCCGTGATACAAACCGGCCGTATGCCGAGGTACTTCTCTGTCGCGTAAAAGTCGATCCGTGTTTTTTGCTCTTCCGGCTTCACCTCCAGGAGGATCACTTCCTCCGGGGCATGATCCCCTACTATCATCTGCCGCAGCAGGTCGTAGTATTGCCGGTCGTCCAGGTGGTTGAAGTAATTGTTCAGCTCCCCGGGAATGTTGAAATGCTTCCGGAAGTTGCCTGCCATGACCTGCTGAAAGGCATTCATGGTAGGGAAGCCCTGCAGCTCGATCAGCTGGGGCTCCGGCTCTCCGCTCTCATTGCGGGTAACGGCAAAATCGATGACGATAAAATGAGGATGGTCATTTTCCTTCGGTACCCGCAATGTACTTGGGATAGCCGCTTCCGTTAGTTGTTTAAAATCCGGGCGCAGTATAACGTTCACGATTTCTTCGCAGGCTTGTACCAGTTTGGCGGTTAGGGCCGCCGGCACAAACACGGGCGTTTCCGCTACCCTGAACGCCGGCGCTACGCCAGCTTCTTCCGCCATTCCCTGCAGGAAGTTACGGTAGGCGGTTTCGGTAAAATGGTTGTTATACGCTTGTCGGACGGACGGAATCATATGTTTATCGCTTAGAAGAAAGTATTTTTATCATCGTTGTGAGCCGCCACCTGCACGCTTCTTTCAATAGCGGCAAGGCGGTCGCTGAGCGCGCCGTAAATGGCGTAATCCAGGAAGGCAGTGATAAAGCGGTCGTGCGTAAGCATGATCTTATCCGGATCGGTCAGCTGGGTAAGCATGCTTTCGTATTTTTCTATCCCGTGATGGGATACCACCTGTTCTTTCTTTTCTTCCTGTTGGAGATACATGTGCATGCCCGCGGCATCCGCCTCGGGATGGAACTGTGTACCGATGAAATGTTCGTTAAACCGGATGGACATGGTAGCTCTTTCCAGCGGCACATGCGGCCGCTCTTTTTCGATGGCCAGCACCTGCGCGCCCATGGCGGCAAGATTGGCTTCGTTCAGCTCAATCACCTGCCAGTTGCGGGAGTCTACGATATAAAACGGGTCCGGAAGGGCGCCGAATACCTTTTCCTGCATCCCTGCTTCCGTCTTGTGAACGGGAAAAACGCCGAAGGCGGGGGATTTACGTCTGCACACATTCCCTAACTTATAATAACGGCACATGATCTGGTAGGAGTGGCAGATGAAGAGCATGGGCTTTTTCACTGTTTCCGTTTTATTCCAGGCCATGAGGTCTTCCACCAGCCTGAAATAAGCGGTTTCCCAGTCGCTGCCTTCGCTGTCTACCGGGCTACCGGGGCCACCGGTGGAAATGTAAATATCATAAGAGGTATCGGGTACCTGCTGTTGGATCCTGACTTCAAACTCATCGAAGGTCAATTGAAGCGAATGCATTTCTGCATATTTCGTCAGAATCTCGCGTATGCAGCGCATACCCTCGTTGGGCACGCCTTCATACATATCCAGCACGGCTATTTTAACGTTTCGCATAGGGCAAAATTACGAATTCGCCGGGAGGAATGCTGCATTAGCAGTTCACAAGAAATTGCTGTTGAATGAAATCGGTAACGGCAACGAGGTCCTTTGTGTCCTCATAAACCAGCAGCTGCCGGTCCGCGCCGGTGCCGTTTTCCAGGATGTGATGGGTGGCGGCGATCACTTCGCGGCTGCCGAGATCGTCTACCACATCGTCGATGAAGTCGAGCAATTCCCCGATCAGGGCGCGGGTGTTCACTTCCACTTCCTTCCCGAAATCGATGAGGTTGCCGTCAATGCCATAGCGGGAGGCCCGCCATTTATTTTCATTGACGAGGGCGCGGTTGTAGATGATGAAGTTGAGGTTCTGCATGCGCAGCTTGTAAATTTTAGCGCATACCGCCTGGAAGAGTCCTGCCAGGGTGATGGTTTCGTCTACCGTCATCGGCACATCGCAGATGCGGAACTCCACGGTATTGAAGAAGGGGTGTACCCGGAGGTCCCACCATACTTTCTTGGCATTATCAATACAGTTGGTTTTTACCAGCAGCTTGATGTAGTTATCGTATTCCTCGATGCTGGCAAAATAATCCGGAATACCGGTGCGGGGAAATTTATCAAACACCTTGGTGCGGAAGGATTTGAAGCCGGTGTTACGGCCTTCCCAGAACGGGCTGTTGGTGCTGAGGGCAAAGATGTGCGGCAGGAAGTAACGCACGGAGTTGGCGATATGCAGCGCCATTTCCCGGTTTTCCATGCCTATATGTACATGCAGCCCAAAGATCAGGTTGGAGCGGGCAGCATCCTGCATTTCATTCACAATCTCAAAATACCGCGGATGGTCCGTGATCAGCTGTTGTTCCCAGTGGCTGAAGGGATGCGTGCCGGAAGCGCCAATGCTGAAGCCCAGGTCCCCGGCAATCTGGGAAATGGTTTTGCGTAGCAGGGCCACATCCTTGCGGGCTTCGTGGATATTGGCGCACACCTGCGTGCCTACTTCCACCACCGCCTGGTGAAATTCTGCTTTTACCTGGTCGTTAATCACCTTGTGGGCCTGTTCTACGATCTTTTGTTCATGCGATCTCAATTCACGGGTAACGGGGTCCATTACCATGTATTCTTCTTCTATACCCACAGTGAACGCATTGTACATATCTGCTGCTGTTCTTTTATTTTGTACACAAATGTATGCCGGGAAATCAATCGGCAGAATTTTTTTTCATAATACCGGGAGAGATGAATTTGCCCCAGGTCAGGTTATCACGGCCGGGCTCCTGTGCTATCGCTCTTTCAATGGCGTATTGCGCGCTGGTTTCCACCACCCACTCAAAATTCTCCGCGCCGATGGAGTGAATATCCGCATCTGGCGCGGGGTTACAGAAGTCGATCGCATAAGGTACCCCATCCCTTACGGCAAATTCTACCGTGTTAAAATCATATCCAAGATATTGGTTCAGGGAGAGGGTAGCCGCCGTTATACTTTGGAGCAGCGTATCGCTCACGGCAAATTCCGCCTGGTACCGGGCGTGGTGTGGGTTCCGGGGATTGTACGGCATAATATGGACGTACTTGCCGCCGATGCAGTAACACCTGAAATAGGCAGTAAAATCAATTTCTTCCTGCAGCATCATCACGAGCTGGCCTGTTTGCTGGTGTACGGCAAAGAACTCTTCCTTGCCGGCAAGCTGGTAAACATTCCGCCATCCGCCGCCATCATAGGGCTTCAGGAAGGCGGGGAAACCCACGTAGTCGAAGATGGCATTCCAGTCAAACGGGTATATCAGGTTCCGGAACGATTTTTCATTGGTATTATCCGGATGCCGGAAGGAGGGCAGCAACGCGGTTCTTGGCACATGCACCCCTATTTTCTCCGCAAGGGTATTATTAAAAAATTTATCATCCGCACTCCACCAGAAGGGGTTGTTAATGACGGCTGTGCCACCGGCGGCGGCATTTTTGAGATAGGCCCTGTAAAACGGGACATCCTGGGATATACGATCCACTATTACGGCATAATCACTGGTATCTCCCTGTAAAACCTTATCTATGGTTACAAACTCCGCAAAAATCCCCGGGGGATTCTTCCTGTTGACGCGGTCGATGAATGCCTGCGGAAAGGTGTTTTCCTGTCCGAATAAAATGCCGATCTTTTTCATTGCTTAACGGATTAATGCGAGGTAGCCTGGCAGCATGGCCTTCCAGGTAGCCCAGTCGTGGGTGGTTCCCGGCCGGATGTCCAGCCAGTGGGAAATATTTTTTTGCGCCAGCATGCCGGACATCTGTTCGTTCTGCGCGCGGGTCACATCATTGTCGGCCACGCCGAGGATAATGCCCATGCGCCACAGCGCCTCGTGCTGGTTGCCTGGCAAAAAGTCGGCCGGATTGCTGAAGTACACATTGTCATCATAATGCCCGTCCACCCGGGATTTAATATCGAAGGCGCCGCTGAGGGAAAACAGGTAACTCACGATTTCCGGGTGCCGGAAGGAAAAGGAGGCGGCATGAAACCCGCCGAAACTGCATCCGGCAGTGGCAATGCGGCTATACCCGGTTTCCGCCGCTATCCTGGGATAGACTTCCTCCATCAGCAGGCGGTCGTAACGGGTATGGTTATACGCTCTTTCAGCGGGCGGAATATGTTTATTGTACCAGCTGCTCGTGTCGAAACTATCCGGGCAGTACACCTTGATCCTGCCCTGTTCTATAAACCAGCGGATCGACTCGATCAGGCCCATGTCCTTGCTTTCGTAGTACCTGCCCATGGAGGTAGGGAACAGCAGCAGGGGATAGCCTGAGTGGCCAAAGACCAACATCTCGAATTCCCTGTCGATACTGGGCGAATGCCATTTATAGAAGTTTTCCGTCACGATAGTAGCTTTGTCTAAATTTAAAAAAAAGTTTCGTCACTTGAATATCCTTACCTTCAAATATGCTCAGGAATGATTTCGTGTATGCGCCCCGGTTGAACAGGGAAGTAGCGCTGGATATATACCAGTACAGCGATTTGCCGCAGGCGCTCCTGCTGGTAAACGATGGTCAGGAGTTACGGAAGATGCAGATTTCTTCATTATTAGATAACACCCGGGCGCCGGTGGCGATCGTAGGCATCCACGCCGGCCCGCGGCGGCTGCAGGAATACGGCATTGCCGGCTATCCGGATTTTGCCGGCAATGGCGCGGAGGCGGACCGGTACTCGGCTTTCATCACCGATACCCTGCTTCCTTACCTGTACCATGCAAATCCAGGCTGGAAAGGCCTGAAGCTCGGCTTTGCCGGTTTTTCCCTGGGCGCGCTTTCCGCGCTGGACATCGTCTGGCGGCATCCGCAGCTATTTTCCTTTGCCGGCGTGTGTTCCGGCTCCCTCTGGTGGCGGGATGTTCCGCTGGGCCCCGGTTATTCGGACGAAAAGCATCGTATCATTCACCGCATTATCCGCGAGGATGCATTCAAACCCGGCCTGCAATTCTATTTTGAATGCGGCACGGAGGACGAAACGGCGGACCGTAACGGGAACGGGGTGATTGATGCGATTGATGATACGCGGGATTTGGTGCAGATCCTGCGGGATAAAGGCTATACCGCGGTTTGGTACGACGAAATTCCCGGCGGCCGGCATGATATGGCTACCTGGGAACTTGCGCTGCAGCACCTGTTACAACTGCCCTATTTCTCCGGCGGATAATAAGTAATCATCTCTTGCTGCCTGCCTTGCGCGGTATTATTATCCGCCACCGGCATGGATGCTCCGGCCTTTGGCCGGTTTTGTATTATTATTTAGGGAAAGATTTAGTGTTGGCGGGGTCTGTAAGGCTACGGCCAGGCCCCTGCAGTTGCCGCAGTATTCCGTTTGTATCCGGGAATCCTGCCCGCTCCGGTCCTTCCGGAGGGAATGTTTCCATTTTGTACCTGGTTTCCTTATGAGTTGCTTCAGCAACCGGGTGGGTTTCATAAGCTAACGTTCCGCAGTAATATTTTATTTTGATGGGGGAAATGCTAAATTGTGGTAAATCCTGAAAAACGTTGCAATTTCCAGTATTTGTCAACCTGTTAAAATTACATTTGCCCCTGCACGCCGTTACAGAAACCCTCGGCATGTTCATCGGCTTCCGCTACTTCCTGTACCTGCGGCGCAAGCAGGGCGATACGGTGCCACAGGGCAACCGGATATGGGCTATTATCGGCGCTATATTCGGCGCTTTGTTCGGCAGCCGCATCCTCGGCGCGCTGGAAAATCCCCCGGCACTGTTGAACACAGATAATATTATCTTCTTTATATACCAGCATAAAACTATTGTAGGTGGCTTGCTCGGCGGATTAATAGGAGTAGAGCTAACCAAAAAAATGATCGGTGAAAAGCATTCCACCGGCGACTTGTTCGTATATCCGCTGATATTGGCGATAATCATTGGCCGTATCGGCTGTTTCAGCATGGGCGTGTATGAGGAAACCTATGGCATCCCCACCACGCTGCCCTGGGGGATGTACCTGGGGGATGCGTACCCGCGGCATCCGGTGGCCCTATACGAAATAGTGTTCCTGGTGGCGCTATGGGTAGCGCTGGCTGCCATCAGCAGCCGGTACCGGCTTGTCAGCGGCGGGCGGTTTAAACTTTTCATGATTGCGTACCTGCTGTTCCGGTTCCTGCTCGATTTTATCAAACCCGGATTCCGGTTCTCCTTCGGGCTGGGATCTATTCAAATAGCATGCTTGTTGGGGTTATTATATTATGCGCCCACTATTTTGTTTCCAAAGCGTTTAATCCAAAAAAGTATTTATGCCTGAGAAAAATTACACCTACTACGATTTTACCGTAAGCATCTGCAGTACCTGTTTACGGCGCGTGGATGCCAAGGTGATCTTTGAAAACGACCATGTGTACATGGTCAAACGCTGCCCGCAACACGGCATGGAAAAAGTCCTGATTGCTACCGATATTGACTACTATAAAAACACCCGCAATTACAACAAGCCTTCCGAAGCGCCGCTGAAAGCCAATACGGATACGCATTATGGCTGTCCGTATGATTGCGGCCTTTGTCATGACCATGAGCAGCATTCCTGCCTGAGCGTTATTGAGCTGACGGACCGCTGCAACCTGACCTGCCCCACCTGCTATGCCATGTCGTCCCCGCATTATGGCCGGCATCGTACGCTGGAAGAAATAGAAAGAATGCTGGACATTATTGTGGAGAATGAAGGGCAGCCGGATGTAGTGCAATTGAGCGGGGGCGAGCCTACCATTCATCCCCAGTTCTTCGAGGTGCTGGATATCGCCAAAAAGAAGCCCATCAGGCACCTGATGGTCAACACCAATGGTATCCGTATTGCGAAGGACAAAGAGTTTGTTGCCCGGCTGGCTACCTATATGCCGGATTTTGAGGTGTACCTGCAATTCGATTCCTTCCGGCCGGAAGTACTGGAACGTATGCGTGGCAAGGACCTCACAGATACCCGCTTACAGGCCATCGAAAACCTGAATGAATGCAACCTCAGCACCACGCTGGTGGTTACCCTGCAAAAAGGCCTCAACGACGATGAGATGGGCGCCATCATTGACTTCGCGCTCAAGCAACGTTGCGTGCGGGGCGTTACCTTCCAGCCCGTGCAGGTGGCCGGCCGTACGGAAGATTTCAATCCCGCTACGGACCGCATCACGCTGACGGAAGTACGCCAGCGGATATTGGAGCAATCACCCATCTGGCAGCCTAACGACATTATACCGGTGCCTTGTAACCCGGATGCCCTGGCCATGGCTTACGCCCTGAAAATCGACGGACAGGTGTTCCCGCTTACCCGCTACGTGGACCCGGCCGAGCTGCTGAATAATTCAAAGAACACCATCGTATATGAGCAGGACCAGCAGCTGCACCAGCATGTGCTGAAGATATTCAGCACCGGCATCTCCACGGATGCCGCCGTGTGCGATATGCAATCGCTGCTCTGCTGCCTGCCACAGGTACAGGCGCCGGGGCTGGATTATAATAACCTGTTCCGCATTGTGATCATGCGTTTCCTGGATGCCTACGACTTTGATGTACGGGCCATCAAAAAATCCTGCGTACATATTGTACACAAGGATGGCAGGATCATACCGTTTGAAACAATGAATATGTTTTACAGGGATGACAAGGAGGAGTACCTCAAACAGCTACAGCAGGAGCGGGCGCTTATCCCGGATGGTATCACCATTAAATGATTGCCCATGAGCGATTTTCTGAAACAGACTCTGTATTTTTCATTGATACCGATAGGAATAATGCTGCTGCTCTTTATGACAGGGGAAGGAGGCCCGCTGGTAGTACCTGTTTTATTTTGGGTACTGGGAGGCTATTTTGTAGGGGGCTTGATATCACTGGCAACCGGGCGAAAGGAAACCGGCAAGGCGTTGTTGCTGAGTTGCGGGATACTTTTTCTCATAGGACTGTCTACCTGCGGGTTAATTCTCCTGAACTTTAACTAAACCACTACCTATATGAGCGAATTTCTGAAAAAGACCTTGTACTTAACCCTGGCGCCACTTGGATTGGCATTGCTGATCTGTATGGTCGATGCTGTGGCGGTCCTGTTTGCCGGCATGCTGCTGGCAGCAGTAGTAGCGGGATATGCCCTGGTAGGTGTTATTATGATTATTACAGGGGGAGAGGAAACCGGCAAAGCGTTGTTATTGAGTGCCGGCATTATTTTACTGGTAGGGTTATCCACCTGCGGGCTTATAATAAGTCACCTGAAGCTGAGAGGAATGCATTAATGATATGGATAAGGATAAAATAAAAAAGCCGCTGCAGATGCAGCGGCTTTTTTAATGATATATCCGTTCCGGATTAGAAGATATATTTCAGACCCAGTTGCATACCCCATGTGCTGGTGGTAGTAACGATGTCTGAAGTTGCAAACGCGTTGTTTACGTTCGACATTCTGTAGGTAGCTACACCGTTAGCATTCACTGAAGCCACCTGCAGTGGGTTTACGAATGTAGTTTGTTGTTTAACGCCCCAGTTTTTATTCAGGAGGTTAGGTACGTTCAGCATGTCAACCACGAGTTGCAGGGTGTGACGTGTACCACCTTTGGAGGTGATGAAGAAATCCTGCAGGAAACGTGCATCCACTCTGTTATACCAGGGCAGTAAAGCACCGTTTCTTTCAGTGTACTGTCCTTTGTGTTTAGAGAGGTATTTGTTGTTGTTAACAAAGCGGTCGTAAGCAGCCTGTTGTTGTTCAACAGTGGCTGTTACCACGCCGGCATTGTTGGTGATAGGTGCAAAGTTGATGTCAGAACCTTTGGCGTAAACGAACATCAGGTCGTTAGAGTTCAGACCGTCGCTGTTCAGGTCACCGTTGGTATAGAAGGTGTAACGGCCCTGGTTTTGTCCTTCGTAGAAGAGGGACAGGGTAGAAGCGAAGTGCTTGGCGTATTCTTTACGGTAGGAAACGCTGGCCACAACGCGGTGAGGTACGGCATACTGCGAGTTATACAGTTCGATGCTGTTAGCGCCGTTACGGGTTACGTTTGACTGGTAAACAGAAGTAGCCTGGTTGCCTGGGTTACCGGTTACGTCCTCAGCTTTGGTGAAGGTATAACCTACGGAACCGTACAGGCCATTGCTGAAGGATTTGGTTACCTGTGCAGTTAAGGCCATAGAGTAGCCTTTGTTGGTGTTGTCCATTACTACTACAGTGCTCAGTGCAGGAGTCGGGAATTTAGCCGCGCCTGTTTGAGTAGATGGGTAGTATGGTCTGCTGTCACCGTTGCTGTTCAGGGTGCCGGTTGGGTTTTTCAGGTTACCGTTAAACATCCTGATAGCGTTGATGTCTTTGGTGAACATCGCGTCGAATGTAGCAGTAAAGCCTGCGCCCAGGGTTTTATCCACACCGATGTTGGTTCTCCAAACCTGTGGGAATTTGAAATCACGGCTTACAAATACCGGTGCACCCGTTACGGTTGTTGGAGGGGTGGTAGGGAATTTGTTCAGGTAAGCGGATGGGTCAGGGTTGAAGGTGATACCCGCCAGGTCAGCAGCTTTATTCAGCACTGCACTGTACTGGTACATACCTGAGTTGGTAGGCATATTCGTCAGGAATACGAAAGGTATTTTACCTGTGAAGATACCGGTTCCACCACGCACGATGAGGGATTTATCCTCTTTCACATCCCATCTGAAACCAAATCTTGGGGACAGCAGCAGGCGGCTCTTAGGCCATTTGCCAGTAGTGTAGTGAGTAATATTACCATCCTGGTCTACAAAATCAAGCGGCGTGTAAACCGGGTTTTCCAGTGGCTGTTCCAGGTACACCGGAATATCGCCTCTCAGACCCAGGGTCAGTTTCAGCTTGTTGTTCACCTGGTACTCGTCCTGTACATAAGCACCGATCTGGCCGATTTTCAGCTCAGCAGAATAGACAGCCGGTTTGCCAGGGATGAGCGAGTAGGTGTTGGAGTAATAGATTGGCGCCCTGTCGTTCATGAAGTCATCCAGGCTGCCATAAGCGTAGTAGCTGGAAGAACCAGGCATGAACATGTTACCCACTTTCTGGTATTCGTAAGTCAGACCAGCAGTAATGGTATGTTTACCGGCATAGTAAGTGAAGTTATCGGTAGCGGTGAATACGTTATTGATAACGTCGTTGTTGCGGGTAAACGGATCAGTACCAAAAGAAATGAAGTTATTGCCAGCGCCGTCGAAGATATCAACAGTAGGGAAAGGACTACTGAAGGAGAAACGGGTATCCTGGTTTTTGGTATAAGTCAGGATCAACTGGTTAGATATTCTGTTGGAGAACGCACTGTTCAACTCGATGGTCGCAGTCCTGGAAATGTGATCTGTACCGTAGTTGGAACCGTTGAAAGACATTGAATTCTTGCTGAACCTGTTGAATGGCAGCCTGGTGATAGTACCTGTTCTGCCTGGTACAGTCATGCTACCGGCGCCGCTGTTAGGAACGGAGCTACCGTTGAGCGGGCTGTTATCAGATCCGCTGAAATCACTATACTTCAACGTCAGTTTATGAACGGAGTTGATGTTCCAGTCGATTTTAGCGAGGATCTTGTGGTTTTTGGTTTCAAAAGCCGGGAAGTTATCATAAGCGCCAGGATCATAACCATATTTGGTGATCAGGTAGTCGTGTACAGTTTTCAACTGATCCAGGGTAGTAGTGGAAACGTTGTCACCAGTTCTGCCAGGAGCGCCGGCCAGGAAGCCAATACCAGGAGATTGGGCTCTTTCAAACTCCGCACTTGCAAAGAAGAAGAGTTTGTTCTTGATGATCGGACCACCCAGGGTAGCACCAAAAATCTTGTTTTCAGTTTGAGATTCAGGTACTTTGGCGTCGCCTACGTTTTTACCATTGAAGCTCTGGTCACGGTAGTAACCATAAGCGCTACCGTGGAATTCGTTTGTACCGCTCTTAGTAACGGCATTAATACCGGCGCCGGTAAAACCAGATTGTCTTACATCGAAAGGCGCGATATTAACAGAAATTTGATCATAAGCATCAAGAGAAATAGGGGAAGCACCGCCACCTGGCAGCGGATCGCTGCTGAGGCCGAAGTTGTTGTTCAGGTTAGCACCATCCACCTGCAGGTTGTTTAAACGACCGTCGCGGCCACCAAAGCCATTACCGTTTGCCTGAGGAGTAAGGCGGGTGAAGTCGGTAATGCTGCGGGTTACAGTTGGCAGCGTGGTTAACTGTCTGGTGTTGATGACAGTAGACATACCGGTCTTGTTCTGGTTGAGGGCATTACCTTTAGAGCCCACAACATTTACAGTCTGTAAATCCTGACCGCTGGAAAGCGTCTGGTTCAGCACGAAAGGTTCACCCAGGTTGAGGCTGAGCCCTTCCAAAACGACAGTCTTGAAACCAATAAAGCTGATTTCAACTTTGTACGGGCCGCCAATGCGCATACCCGGAATTGCGTAGTTACCACCGGTACGGGTTACTGTACCATACACCGTTCCTGATGGTACGTGTGTGGCTTTTACCGTGGCTCCGATTAATCCTTCGCCTTTGTCATCCTTGATAGTACCCGTCATGCTCGACGTGGTAACCTGACCAAAAGTAATGAGGGAAAGGAGTAAAAAAGAAAATGTTACAAGTAATTTTCTTAATCCCATGATTCCAGAAATTTGATTCATGGCGCAAAGATGCGACATTCTCATGGTTAAATTTTAACTCTATATTAACTTTTCGTTAAGCAACTTGTGGATAACTTATGTGACCCCAAAAAATTTGAAAGCTATTTAGGAAAACTTTTCAAGACCCGTGGTTTAACTAATATTCCCACCAAAATTTAGCCGCCATCAAATTGTCGTTTCTGTTAATGAATGGTTAAAGCGGAACGCTTAAACTTTTACAGGGTTTCATTTGTTATATCCCGCTTACTTTCTGCGATAAAAATATATATAAAAATTATACTGTATATTCCCCGCCCGCCCAGCAATTTTTTGACCCGGAAACCAACTTTGAATGCTTCAGTTTTCCCCATTTAATTGTCGTAACTTTGCGCCATTCATTATTACTTGACCGAAGGATTTTTTTATGTTAGATACAATAGAAGCAGCAATAGAAGATATAAAAAACGGTAAACTGGTAATAGTAGTGGACGATGAGGACCGCGAAAATGAGGGAGATTTCATCACCGCAGCCCGCAACGTTACGCCTGAGATCATCAACTTTATGAGCATTCATGGTCGCGGACTGATCTGCGCCCCCCTTGTGGAAGAACGCTGTGAAGAACTGGGCCTGGACCTGATGGTAAGGGATAACACCGCTCTGCACCAAACACCTTTCACCGTTTCGGTTGACCTGCTTGGCCACGGCTGTACCACCGGTATTTCCGCGCACGACAGGGCTAAAACCATTCAGGCGCTGATCGACCCGAACACCAAACCGGAAGAACTCGGCAAACCCGGGCATATCTTCCCGCTCAAAGCGAAATCAGGTGGAGTACTCCGCCGCTCCGGACATACGGAAGCCACTATCGACCTGGCCCGCCTCGCTGGTTTTGAACCCGCCGGCGTACTCGTCGAAATCATGAACGAGGACGGTACCATGGCGCGACTCCCACAACTCCGGGAAATCGCTACCAAATTCGATCTTAAACTGATCTCCATCAAAGACCTCATCTCCTACATGCTCAATAAGGAAACCCTTATTGAAAAAGGAGAAACCGTGCAAATGCCTACCAAATACGGCAACTTTGAACTCGTCGCCTACACCCAGACCAATACCGGCGAAATCCACATGGCCCTCAAAAAAGGTCAATGGGAAAAAGATGAACCGGTGCTGGTACGCGTGCACTCCAGCTGCGTAACGGGCGATATCCTCCACTCCCTTCGGTGCGACTGTGGCGAACAACTCCACGCCGCCATGCAGATGGTAGAAAAAGAAGGGAAAGGACTTATATTATATATGAACCAGGAAGGCCGCGGCATCGGACTGATGAACAAACTCCGCGCCTACAAACTCCAGGAAGAAGGCCGCGACACCGTGGAAGCTAACCTGGAACTGGGCTTTAAAATGGATGAACGCGACTATGGCGTAGGGGCCCAAATCCTCCGCGACCTCGGCATCTGCAAACTCCGCCTCATCACCAACAACCCGCGCAAACGCGCCGGACTCCTGGGATACGGACTGGAAGTAGTGGAAAATGTGCCCATCGAAATCCATCCTAACCCGCACAACGAAAATTATCTCCGCACCAAAAGAGATAAACTGGGACATGAAATTTTGAAAGGCTAGGGATAGTCTTATTATATTATGGTGTTGAACCGGCGCTGCCAGCAGCGCCGGTTTTTTTATGCGCCTTTGAACCGGTTGCTCTTGTCAACTGGCCTTCGGCTACCAATAGATCACTTATTACTTTTTGTGCTGTCTTTCTTCTGCCCCGGTACAGTAGTGGTAGAATCTACCGCCTGCGTGCTATCCGGCTGCGGCCGGTAAGGGTACCGGCGCCTGTTCTTGTTAAACAGCTCCAGGAAACGGTCATATTCCCGTACATAAGAAATACCAAGGCCGGATTTCGTACGGTTGTTGAGGTTATACACGTCGTAGTCCGACTTGCTGAAGGCGTTGATACGGAAGCGCCCATCCGGCGTCAGGAGGTATTCAATGCGGAAATCGCCGGCAAAACGGTTGCTGCTGGCGGAAGTAGCGGTCTTGCCCCAGTCATAGTCGCCACCGGCATACAACCGGAAACGGTTATTGAACAAGGTGCTGGTTACCCCGGCGCTTACCTGGTTACGGTCCACGGACGAATTGTCTGGCAGCCCGCCCACATTGTACGCGCGGTAATTCACGTTGATACCAATGCCGCTGCCTTTCAGCAAGGCCCCGGTAATATTGTTCAATATCGCGGAAGCCTGTGCGGAAATAGCCTGGCCCACGCTGTTCTTACCGGTAATGCCCACGTTGGCGCCGCCGCCGGCATCATCCGGCAGGAACTGGTTGGCGATCAGGAGGCCGTAAATCTGCAGCAGGGCTTTATTCTGGTCATTGTTGATCTCTTTCAGCTTCGCGGCCACGCCACTTTCATAAGAGAGGGTGCCCACTTCCGGCAGCTGGATGGAGTAGGTGATATCCGGCTTCATCAGCGCGCCCTTCAGGTTAATGAGTACATCCACCCTTTCCTGGCGGGTGGCCAGCTTATCGTTGGTAGCCATGGTGGCGGCCTGCCCTACGAGGTTGTACAGGCTTACCTTTGGCAGCGAGTACTTGGCCGTGATGTTCATGTTCGCTTCCGACGGATCCCCATTCCAGCTGATGCTGCTGTTTTTCTCTATGTCGAATTTCCAGCTGGTTACCCGCTGGAAGTTGAAGTTATAGGACCCGTTGCTGATCTCGTAGTTGCCGAACATCGTGAAATCCCCGTCTGTATTGGCGATGATCTGCAGGTTACCGGTACCGTTGGCGGAAATGATATCCCCCGTGGTGGCGTCCAGGATCACATCAATCTGCGCATCCGGATTGGCGGCAATGTCCAGTTTTACCGTCAGCTTCGTATTGTCCTTTTTCTTCTTTACCTCCTGTTCGGTGCCATAGGTCTTGAACTTGATGTAGTCGTATTTGCCTATATCCTTACTATCGGATATCGGGAGGTAAAAATGCGTTCCGCGCACCGGCCGCGCCAGCACGTGCATCTGCAGGTCGTTTAACGGGCCGGAGAAATATACCTTACCGTCAGCGATTACATCTCCATAAAACAAATCATTATCATTGGCGCTGGTATTCAGGAACAGGAACTTCCGGCCCGTCACGTCAAAATCGAAATTCAGCTTGTCGAAATGATCATGGGAAATATAGCCGTTCGCGGTACCCCTGGTATTGAACTTATCAATCACGGTAAAGCTGCCAAACTCAATGAGGTTATCATCCACATTCACATTCAGCTTGGGGATGCGGTAATGCGTACCCAGGTAATCCACCGTCACGCCTACGGTATCCAGGGAGAGCTTACCCCGGATGGAAGGCTGGTCCGTAGTGCCGCTCAGGGTGAGGTTACCGGTAACGGAACCACTGAGGTCCCGCACATAACCCACCAGGTATTTATTCAGCAAGCTGATACTGCTGCCGCCCATGTTAATCACGGCATCCAATCCTTTATCCGTTTTGGATAAGCCTATGCGGCCCTGCGCGTCGAAGTTCATGCCCACATTTTCGGATTTTACGGCAAAGGTGGCCTGCCCCGTCTGCTGCAAATAAGTGCCGTCTACCGTTACGAGGCCGATGGAATCGTTGTCAATGCGCAGCTCCCGCGTACGCAGGGCAGCGTTGATGTCCAGGTTGCTGGTAGGGTCGGAAATATTGATGGTGCCGTCAGTAATACCTTCAATACGGGTGGTTACCAGTTGGGCGGGTATTACGTCTGCCAGGTTTATATTTTTCAGGGTGATGATAAAGCGCGACTCATCAGGATTAAACTCGTTGGTTTCAACCGTAATACTCTGATCGTTACGGGTGACTTTTAAATTCTTTACGGTAAGGAAATGTTTGCTCCAATAGATTTCATTGCCTGGCGTCACGTTCCATTGGCGCTCGTTCACCGTGAAAGCGCTGTTCAGGAAGTTGACCTTGATACCCTGCTGCACGGTGATTACGCGGGCGTAAAATCCATCCAGGCTCATCGTATCCTGGGCCTGGAGGTCTACCTTGATATAGGAAGTGTCGTTGGAGGAGCTGGCGAGTACCAGCGGGTTTACCAATACCTCCTTACTGCCGTTGAAGACCTGCCCCACCGTAGTGCTGAGGTTCACCTTACGGGCATTCCCGTCTCCCTTCACCTGGATATCCTTCAGGGTATATTGCAATACGCTCGCTTCCGGCACCTGTACATTCAGCGCAAAATTCCCCGTTTCGGTATTTAAACTGCCTTCCACGATACTGTAGTCAAAGCCGGACACCTGTTTGGTAAAACCTTTGATCAGCTTGGCCACATTGCCGAACTCAAACCTGAACTGGAAGTCCTCGTGGATATTGCTGTTCGAAGGCTCGAGGAAGTAGCTGGGATAATAACGGTACAGCAGCTGCTGGAAAGCGTCCGGGAGTTCGAGGAAGCTGTATTTTCCTTTTACATAACCCTGGACTTCGCTGCCATTGAGCTGTAATGTTTTTTGATCGCCCTGGGTTTCGGCCCTGAGAGCGAGGGAGTCGAACTCGAGCCGGCTGTTATCCTTAAAAAGCGAAACGTCGTACATACGGGCGCTTCCCTCGAAGTTATCGATGTTGCTACCGGCGAAGTTCAGGTCCAGCTTGGCCTGCAGGGTAAGCGAGTCGCTCACGAAATGCAGCGCCTTCAGGTCGCTCTTGCGGATTTCCGAGTTGAATTTAAACACCGGCAGGGCCTCGTTGAAATCAATCGTACCGGCAAAATCCATGTCCAGGTTAGGATCGTTGACGGTGAGGGCCCCGTTGAAAAATTTCCGGTTCATTTCCCCTTTCGTCTTTATGTTCCGGTAGTTGTAACCATAGAGGGAAATGTTCTGTACATCCGCATCCAGCGATACTTTCAGGGTGCGGAAGTTGAACCCGGCCCCATTCAGTTTAGCCGTCAGCGTTACCTCCCGGAGGTCCGGGATGTCCAGCAGGCTGCCCAGGTTGAAGTTGCTGGTATTCAAACTACCGGAATAAACGGGTACATCCCGGTTGGTTTTAAAGTTAAGGTCGGAATTCACCTGTCCCAGGTTGGTCTGGAACTGGCCGTACGCCACAAAGTCGTTGATGAAGCCGGTGTAGCTTCCTTTAAAGTTAATGCTGGTCAGCCGGTCAATCCTCACGGTAGAAGTGATATCCTTTACGATCGGCATGATCTGCATCACATCCGCGCCGGTGGTCATCAGGTTGTCCGCATGGAAGTCGATATACGTTTCCTCGATATCCGGCAGGCCGCGCATTTCCAGGGAACCTTTCAGCCGGGTGGTATTGCCTGCCTGCAGGTCAATATCGGTGGCCTTGAGGTTGCTCACCGGCCCCCGGGCGCTGCCGTTGATAGTAATTTCTTTTTTCCAGGATGAGAGGGGCGGGGCAAAGTAGGCAATGTCGTCGCTGGATACCTTACAGTCCTTGAAGTTCGCACGCATATAAACGAGGTCGATATAATCGCTCATATCGTCAAAGTCGCTGTACTGCATGGTGTAATAATCCCCGATGTGGCTGCGGTTGGTCTGGAGGTCCAGGTGGGAGAACTCCATTTCCACCGGCGACATCTTAAACCGGCTCGTCATCTTCTTCACTTCAAAGCCGCTGCGCTCTTTGGTGGAGAGGCTCAGGTCCCCGATGATGCTGTCTTTATAGATACTGGTATTGGTTAGGGAAAGATTGATGTCACTGAAGCGGATATGATGGGGAGCAAAGTACCCGTCTTCTATTTTCGTAGAGTCTTCCGGGTTATCCACGCCGAAAAGTCCTTTTTTGATGTTGAGTTCCTTTACGATGAGCTTCCAGTTGTCATTGTTCCAGCGCAGCTGCGTGCTGTCGTATTCCACGGGAGTATTGACCCTTGGCCTGCGTTTGCGCAGGGGAGAGGCGCTGTAGCTGCTGATGATGAAACTGGGTTCGTCCAGCGTGATTTCCTGGATGTCGATATTGTGTTTCTGCAGGTCCAGGTTTTTAGCATCGAGGTAGATGCGTTTGGCGTACCCGCGCATATCCTCGCCCACCCACTGGTCTACCTGGTTGATGCGGATATTGCGGAGGTCTACTTTCTTGAGGTCGAAGGCGATGCCGCCGCTCTGTTGCTGCTTGCCGGTAGAAGGGCCGCTGAAAGCGTCGGAGATGAAGGCGTAGTTCCACACGGAGTCGTTACGCGGGCGCAGGAGGTTGACCTGCGCATTGTCCAGCCCTACAAATTTGATCACGGGCCTGTCCGCAAAAAAGAACCAGTCCGTTACCCGCAGTTGCAGGCGGCCGGCGTAGAGCAGGGTATCCTTGTGCTGGTCTTCAATGAGCGCACCTTCCAGGTCCAGGCTATTGAACAGCCGGATATTCACATGTTTGATTTCCACCCTGGTTTTTAATTGCTCCGAGAGGCGGCTGGTCACTTCATGCACCAGGTAGTTCTGGATGACCGGAATGTTTACCAGTATCCCGATCAAGATGATGAGGCCCAACAAACACAATAGAATGACTGATAATATTTTCCGTACTTTTTTCAGGCGCCAGATTTTATCCGGCAAAAATAATTAATAGTTGCCAGCCACATGCAGCAAAAGCGGAAATATCTGCTAAATTTATCCCAAAAGTCAGCTATGTTTAAGTATTGGGTAATACCATTTGCAGCGGCGCTGTTCGGAAGCAGCGCTGCCAGCGCTGCAGTGGGGCCTGCAGGAGATTCAGTTATGCAAAAGCCTAAGTATGTTTTAGTGATCCATGGCGGCGCGGGCACCATCCTGAAATCGCAGATGACGCCGCAAAAAGAGGCCGCCTATAAGGCCGGGCTCACCAAGGCCCTGGAAGCAGGTTACGCGGTGATACAACGGGGAGGCCCAAGCCTGGACGCCGTGGAAGCGGCCGTGCGCGTGATGGAAGATAATCCGCTGTTCAACGCCGGCAAAGGCGCGGTATTCACCAACGAAGGCCGCAACGAAATGGATGCCGCCATCATGAACGGGAAGAACCTGGCTGCAGGGGCAGTAGCCTCCGTCACCACCATCCGCAATCCCATCACCGCCGCCAGGGCAGTGATGGAGAAATCGCAGCACGTGATGATGATAGGCCCCGGCGCTGAAAAGTTTGCCAAACAGGCCGGTTGCGAAATAGTAGACCCTTCTTATTTTTATACGGAAGACCGCTGGAAGTCGCTCCAGAAGGTGCGTGCGGCGGATTCCACCCAGGTGCAGCTGGATCATGATTCCACCACTAAAAAGACCACGCTGCTTGGTATCGAAAACAAAGATTCGAAGTTCGGCACCGTAGGCGCCGTTGCCCTTGACAAACAGGGTAACCTGGCAGCGGCTACATCTACCGGAGGTATGACCAACAAAAAATTCGGCCGGGTAGGAGATAGCCCCCTGATCGGCGCCGGTACCTATGCGAACAATGCTACCTGCGCTATTTCGTGTACGGGTTGGGGTGAGTACTTCATCCGCCTGGTGGTGGCTAAAACCGTGAGCGACCTGATGGCATACAAAAACCTGTCCGTCCAGGATGCCGCAGCGGAGCTGATCATGAAGCAGGTACCGCAGCTGGGCGGCGATGGCGGCCTCATTGCGCTCGATAAGGACGGCAATATGGCCATGCCTTTTAATACGGCAGGTATGTACCGTGGCGCCGTTACAGCCGATGGTAAAATTGAAGTGTTTATCTATAAGGAAGACAAGTAAGTTATTCCTACCTACTTATACAGCAGGGCTGCATGACAGGTTCATGCGGCCCTTTTTTTATGCAAAGGCCCCTGTAAATAATTCAGAAATTTATTTTAAAAAGCACTTTGTAATACAAAGTAAAAGTGTACATTTGAATTGCCATTACTAAAATCTGATTATTCAAACAGGAAGTCTATGAAAATTGATATCATCATCGCCTATATCCGGCGGTATGAATTCGGCCATGAATACGACTTTGTACCGCCGATTACCGGCATCCACCTGGCGGCTATTCCGCCGGCGCCCCACGAGGTACGGGTATATCATCAGCAGGTGGATGCCATCCGCTTCGATACGGATGCGGACCTCATCGCTATTTCCTTCTTCAGCGGCTTTGCCTTATCCGCCTACCACCTGGCAGCGGAATTCCGCCAGCGGGGGAAGACTGTAGTAGCCGGCGGCCCGCACGTGACTTACTGCCAGGACGAAGCGCTGCAATACTTCGACGCCATCGTAACCGGCGAAGCGGAAGGCCAGTGGCCCCTGCTGCTGGCGGATGCCGCGGCGGGCAAGCTAAAGCAGGTGTACCTGGGCGGCCCCTGTGATATGAAAGGATTGCCTACGCCCCGGTACGATCTGCTGCCCAACAAATTCTTTATCCGCAAGGTGATCCAGGCTACAAGAGGCTGCCCTTTCTCCTGCTCGTTTTGCACGGTGCCCTCCCTGAACCCCGGCTTCCGCCTGCGGCCCGTGGAAGATGTGATCAGGGACGCCTCTTACGATGCCTTTAAATGGTGGTGGCAACGCAAGGTCGTCTGGTTCTGGGATGATAACCTCACCATCCGCCGGCCTTACATCCGCGAGTTGCTACAACAAATGATCCCCTTGAAAAAGTGGTGGCTTACCCAGGCCAGTATGGATATAGCGAAGGACCCGGAACTGCTGGACCTCATGAAAGCCTCCGGTTGCATCGGCGTATTCCTCGGCATCGAATCCTTCGGGGCGGACTCCCTCGCGGATGCCAACAAACGCCAGAACCGGATTGACCATTACAGCGCGGCCGTAAAGGCAATCCGCAAGCGGGGCATTGCTGTAATGGCGGGCTTCATCGCCGGCTTCGATCATGATGATGAAGCCAGTATAGTGGCCATGGCGGACCAACTGATGGAAATAGGCATAGACGTGCCTTTCCTCAGTATCATGACGCCTTTCAGGGGCACGCCCATTTATCAATCGCTGAAAAAAGAGGACCGGATTTTGGAAGACAGGAACTGGAATTTTTACAACGGCTACAACGTAGCCTTTCAGCCGAAAAAAATCAGCGCATCGCAATTATTGCAGGCGCACCGACAGTTGTGGAAGCGGTCATTCTCGCCCTGGTACGCTTTCAGGCGTATCTGTCGCGGCGCATTCCGCCTGCGTTTGGGGGCATTCCTGCTGTCAGTGTTTATGAACGGCTTCTATTCGTATAAAAGAGTGAGGAGGAACTTCCCGATCGACATGACCGCCCGGCAGGACGGCTATCAACCGGTCCCTGCAACGCCGGTAGCCTCCCCGCAGCCGAAGCTGCGCCAGCAACCGGCGCTCTGATGGTTTATTTTACCGGCACTACCGTGTAACCTGCTTTCCGCAGCAGGTTGATGACGCCCTGTTCCCCACCCAGGTGGCCAGCGCCAAAGGCAAAGAAATGCGTACCGCTGGCTGCTGCTTTTTCAATCACAGGAATCCAGTTACGGTTGCGCTGGAAGACCATGATATCCGCATAAGGCGCCATGGCAGTGCTTTCCAGCAGGTCGTCATACAACGCGGTGATGTTGCCTGCTTCGTAATTCTCCTTGAACCGTTTATCCCTCGCCCTGGCGGAGGCAGGATCTTTAATATCCCGGATGATGTCTGCCAGCTGCACGCTGTCCGGCACTGCTCCGAACACGCTCATTTGCTCTTCCACGGTTTCAAGGCCTTCCACAGGTTTGCCTGTTTTGCGGGCAAGGGCCATCAGCTCCTGTTCCACGCCGGAAGGAGGGCAATCGAGGCTCCTGGAAATGAACATACTCATCAGCACAATGGGTTTCAGATGCACGAGCACTTCCGGGTTCAGGTGAAAGCTGTCCTGCACGTAGCGGGAGAACAGCTGGAAGTCCGCCGGGGACATATGATTGCTGAGATTATAAGACGGGTTGGGGCCTGCCAGCCGCATCAGCTTCGGCGCAAAACTGGAATCGGCCATGTCTATTTCCAGGTACAACGCCTTCGCGCTGTCGAACGCCGCGAGGGCGGCCGGTGAAAAATGAATATCGTCCTTACAGAGCAGGTGATAGGTGCCGTAGAGCCAGGAGGGCTGTTGCAAGCCTTTGCCGCTTACTTTCCACAGCAGGGAATTTTCCTGCGCCTGGGTACAGAGTGTAACCAAAAAAGCAAACAGGGTAATGCTGAATTTTTTCATGTAAAAAATGGCTTAGTGATAATAGGCTTTTAAAAACTGCTGCAGGGTTTGCATATCCTTTGCCAGGTGCAGCGCGGATAGCACGGCCCTGTGAGCCGGCGCGTCGTGGGGTTGCGGGTAGGGGAAGCTGGAGATGATCACATCCCGCTCCGCCAGGTACTTCACCAGCGAAGGCTTGTTATCGTATTGCGGATATACGAAAACAGGCAGCTCTCCGTTTTGCGTATGCGGTATATCCTGCATGAGCTGCTGCATTTGCAACAGGTTATTTTTTAACTGCTGTTGTTGTTTTTTTATGAGGAGATGTGATTGCAGCCATGCGTAAGCATTTGCGGGCATAAGCGGCGTACTCCCGGTGAAATAAGGGGTTCGTTTTAATGCCGCGATATCCGCAGCGGAGCCTCCTATAACGCCTCCTTCAATACTGTAGGCTTTGGCCAGCGAGGTAGTCACCAGGTAACGCACCTGGTCCGTTCCCGGAGTGGCGTGCGTACTGCCTTTACCGTTAGGCCCCAGGATGCCGAAGCCGTGCGAATCGTCCAGCACTACCAATACCTTCCGCTGCAGCTGCCGCAGCCAGTCAAAGCTGTGTATAGTGCCCGTGATAGGATTGACGGTATCGGATACGATCACGTAGGTATTATCCGGATGGGTATTCACTTTTTCAATTGTCTCCGCAACCCATTGCCCGTAGCTGCCTGCGGGCAGCGCCGGCACATGATGCCAGATGGCGGGGTGCGTACCCGGGGCGTACAACAGCTCGCCGCAGTTGACGGCGTAGTGAATGGCCGCCTGGCCGGAGAGGTAGCCGGAGGAAAAAAGCACGGCCGCCTGCTGATCCAGCATAGCGGCCAGGGCATGTTCCATTTCTTCGTACAGGCTTAACCGTATGTTGCTCACACGGGAGGCAGGAAACAGGGAACCATATTTTTCAATGCCCTCTTTTAAGCTGGCTTTGAAATCCGGATGCTGGTGCAAACCCAGGTAGGAAAAGCCGGAGAAGAACAGGCAGGTTCTCCCGTCTGTGGTAACGGTCCGGCCCGGCGTGAGGTCTGTTTGTAACATATGCGGTTATTCTTTCTTCGTACAAAGTACAAAATGATAATCACCCGACTTTACTTTCATATCAAAATGATCCTCATCCAGCCGCTCTACCGTCACCAGGTTCTCCGCTTTCCGGTCGCCGTTGGAAGCGGTAACGGAAATCACCTTGCCGTTGCTGAGGATATGATACCTTCCTGAATCCGGTTTATTATCAATCGTGGCGATGAAGAGTTTATCATCCAGGAACTGGTAGTACACGTTGCTGTAATAACCGTCCTTCAGGTCTTTGGCCTGCGTTACCTGGGTGATGTTGTACGGATCGCCGGCCGGCACCTTCACGTCGTACACGCGCCATTTCTTGTGTTTGAGCAGGTCGTCAGTTTTGCCGCTGTTGCAGGCCTGGGCCAGCAGGGCGGTACTAACGGCCAGGAATATACGTAGTTTGGTCATAACGGTTGATATTAAGGCTTGCCAAATTTAGCCTGGTTATAGGCAGCCGATTGCCCTTTAGGGATGGAAAGGCTTTCCCACTGGTCCTTCAGCAGCATTTTCCCGATATACACGATCTGGCCGATGTGGTAAGGAATATGCGCCAGCTGGCGGTTGATGGCGTCTATCACGCTGTGCGGTTCCCTGCGGATGTAGACGGTTTTTTCCAGGTCCTCATCCGTCAGGGATTCCAATGCGTCCATCATGCATTTCCAGGCCTCTTCCCACAGGCGGAGGATTTCCTCTTTGGAAGCATTGTCTTCCTGGAATTCCGTATCCCGGTTGCGGTTGGGCTTTTCCCCGTCGGTGGTGAGGAAGTCCGTCCACCGGGAAAGCATATTGCCGTGCAGGTGTTTCACGATCATGGCAATGCTGTTGGGCGCGCCTTCCGGCTCCCAGTGCAGCTGTGCGGCATCGAGGCGGTCAAGGGTTTTACCGCCCAGGTCTTTGTGGTTCAGCAAGCGTTTTTTAACGCTGGTAAGATAAGTTCCTGCCATAAGAAAAGTTTTATCAGTAGCCGGCTGCGCCATCGTCGCCGCGTTTGTCCGCAGCGGCTTGCAGCTGACCTGTTTTGGTGTCTTTTTTAATCAGTTCCGTACGGCCTATAAAGCCTCTTTTTTCGATTTTATAACCCATCTGTTCCAGCGCCTGGATGCCGGCCTCCGGGAAGTCGGGCTCCACATACACCACATCCGGCAGCCACTGGTGGTGGAATTTCGGCTTATTCACGGCCTCTTCGGGGCTCAGGCCGAATTCCAGTGTATTCATCAGCGTTTGGAATACGGAGGTGATAATGGTAGACCCTCCGGGCGTACCCAGGCTGTAGATGGGTTTGTTATTTTTCAGGACGATGGTAGGCGTCATACTGCTGAGCATGCGCTTACCGGGAGCAATGGCGTTGGCGGTAGTACCGATGAGGCCGTACATATTGGGTACGCCTGGTTTTACGCTGAAGTCATCCATCTCGTTGTTCAGCAGGAATCCCGCTTTACCTGCTACGGTGCGGGAGCCATAGTGGCCGTTGAGGGTGGTGGTAACAGCCACGGCGTTGCCGTCTGCATCCATCACGCTGAGGTGGGTGGTTTGCTCGCTTTCCCTGGCGAGGCCGGCTTTGGTACTGTCGCTGTTACCGGCTTTTAAAGGCACGTAGCCGGCCATACGCTCCCGGATATACGATTTGTTGACCAGTTTATCCACGGGCACTTTCACAAAGTCAGGGTCTCCGAGGAATGCCGCCCTGTCAGCGTAGGCGCGGCGTTCGGCTTCTATCATCAGTTGCATTGCCTGCGGCGACTGGAAACCCCAGCTGCCGATGGGGTAATTTTCTACCATCATCATCATTTGCTGCAGGCAAACCCCTCCGGAGGAGGGGAGAGGCATGGTTACAATCGTTTGCCCCTTGTATTGGAAGGTGATGGCTTTACGCTCTACCGCCTTGTAGTTTTTTAAATCTTCGTGGGTGATGATGCCATGGCCGCGTTGCATTTCCGCTACGATCTTATCGGCAGTTTCCCCTTCGTAGAAGCCGGCCTTACCCTTGTCCCTGATGAGCTTCAGGGTATGCGCGAGGTCTGGCTGCACCAGGGTATCCCCCGCTTTCCAGGGGGCATCCTTCACAAAAGCCGTTGGCATGGTGTTGAGCCGGAGGAATTCCTCCCGGGTATGATTGAGGCTTTCCGCTTCTTTTTCCGTGATAACGAATCCTTTTTCCGCCAGCTGGATGGCCGGTGCAATGAGTTTGCTGAACGGGAGTTTTGCATACTTCATGGAAGCAAACAGGCCTGCCACCGTACCGGGGATGCCGGAAGCCAGGTGCCCGTCGAGGCTCAGGCGGGTGATGGGATTGCCGGCACTGTCCAGGTACATATCCCTGCTGGCTTTGGCCGGAGCGGTTTCCCGGTAGTCGATGGCAATGTTACGGCCATCCCTGAGGTGGGCCACTAAAAAGCCGCCGCCTCCGATGTTGCCGGCGCCGGGGTACACAACGGCCAGCGCCAGTTGCGTGGCGATGGCGGCATCCACGGCATTGCCGCCCTGTTGCAATACCAGCACGCCCGCCTGGCTGGCCAAAGGATGGGCGGATACGACTGCTCCTTTTTTGGCCGTTATATGCTTTTCAATCGTATAGTCGTAGGGGTGCAATACGCCGGGTTGCCGCTGTGCGCAAGCGCTTAGCAATCCTCCCAGGGCAACGCCGAATATCAACAGAAATCTCATTGCAAAAACTCTTTTAACTAAATTAGTATTAGCACGAATTTCACGAAATTTAATCTACTTTGAGAGATAATTTATTCCTTTCTATGCGTAAATATATCCTGTTGCTACTTTGTTTAGCCCATGCATGGCCGGGCAGCGCCCAGGCGCCTACGCCGTCGGCCTTCCTCGGTTACAGGCTGGGGAGTCAGTTTACCCCTTCCTACCGGGTGGTTGACTATTTCAAGGCAGTAGCAGCCAGTGTTCCCAATGTTAAGATTGAGCAGTATGGCAGCACTTATGAAGGCCGCCCGCTGATTACCGCTACCATCGCTTCCCCGGAGAATTTCGCGAAGCTGGAGCAGATACGGCAGCAGAGCTACGATCTGTCCTTTGCGAAAGGTACGCCTGCAGCGGGGCAGCCGGTGATCGTATGGCTAAGCTATAATGTGCATGGCAACGAGGCCGTGTCTTCCGAGGCTGCGATGAAAACGCTGTACGAACTGGTGAATAACGCCAACGCACAAACGCAGCAGTGGCTGAAGAACGTCGTCGTAATCATGGACCCCTGCCTGAACCCCGATGGGCACGACCGCTATGTCAATTTCTACAACGCTACCCGCAACCGCCGCCCGAGTGTGGATGTGTACGCGAGGGAGCACAATGAGCCCTGGCCGGGAGGCAGGCCCAATCACTATTACTTTGACCTGAACCGGGACTGGGCCTGGCAATCGCAACAGGAATCCCAGCAGCGGATCGCGAAATACAACCAGTGGATGCCGCAGGTACATGTGGATTTCCACGAACAGGAAATCAATGCGCCCTACTATTTTGCGCCGGCAGCGGAACCTTTTCATGACGCCATTACGCCCTGGCAGCGGGAGCTCCAGGAGCTGATCGGGAAAAATAACGCCCGTTACTTTGATAAGGAAGGATGGCTGTATTTCACCAAGGAGCGGTTTGACCTGTTCTATCCCAGCTACGGGGATACCTATCCCATGTATAACGGCGCGCTGGGTATGACCTTTGAGCAGGGCGGCAGCGGCAGGGCAGGCATTGCCGTGCTGAAAAACGACGGGGATACGCTCACCCTGGCGGACCGCATCGATCACCATTTCACTACCGGCCTCTCCACCATAGAAGTGGCGGCCAGCCACGCGGAACGGATCATGCAGGAGTATGCCCGCTTCTTCAAAGATGCTAAGCAAAATCCACAGGGCCCGTATAAAACCTACATCGTAAAAGCTGCCGGCAACCCCGAAAAGCTGAACACCCTGGCGGACCTGCTGCGCAAAAACCAGATCAGTTTCGGGTATGGCGCCAACATTGGCAGCGCCAGCGGCTTTAACTACTACAACGGCAAAACGGAGAATTTCAGCATCGATAAGGAGGACCTGGTGATCAATGCCTATCAGCCACGCTCCACGATGTTACGGGTACTTTTTGAACCCGTGTCCAGGCTATCGGATTCACTCACCTATGATATTACAGCGTGGGCCCTGCCCTATGCCTACGGGTTGCCAACCTATGCCCTGAAGCAATCTGTTACCGCGGCCACTGATTCTCCCACGATAAAAAATAACAAACCGCTGGCGGCGCAAATGCCGTATGCCTACCTGGCGCAGTGGAACAGCGTGCGGGATGCGAAATTCCTGTCGCAGCTGCTGCAACATAATGTGAAGGTGCGCTTTAGCGAAACCGGCTTTTCCGCTGCCGGCAAGGACTTCCCGGCGGGTACGCTGATCATTACCCGTCATGGCAATGCCGGTAATAACAGGGATTTTGACAACTTCATTACTACGCAGGCCAACAAATTCCGCATACAGCTGGATGCGGTGAGCTCCGGATTCGTGGAGAAGGGGATGGATTTTGGTTCCGATAAGATCCGGTATATCAAACCGCCGAAAGTATTGATGCTGGCGGGCGACAACGTATCGTCCCTGGCGATGGGCGAGGTATGGCATTACATGGAGCAACAGCTGGATTACCCCGTGACGATCGTGCAGGAAAGTAATGCCAGTGATATTAACTGGCAGGAGGTGGATGTGCTTATTTTGCCGAACGGCGAGTATCATTCGCTGGCTGATAAAGCGATGGCGGAAGCCATTAAAAACTGGGTGAAGAAAGGCGGGAAGCTGATTGCCATGGAATACGCCGCAGCGCAGGTGGCTGGCCTGGATTGGGGGATTAAGCTAAAGAAGGAAGAAGAGGAGGAGAAGGAGGGGGCGCCTGGCAAACCTGATTATTCCGACCTGAAATCATATGCGAACCGGGAGCGGGAAAGTGTGAAGCAATTCATTCCCGGCGCTATTTACCGGGTGGACCTGGATACGACGCATCCGCTGGCCTTCGGGTATTCCCCCCGGTATTACACGCTGAAGACGGACAGCCGCCTCTATGAGTTTATCAGCAGCGATGGCTGGAATGTAGGCGTTATTAAAAAAGATAATTACCTCAGTGGTTTTGTAGGCGCAGATACCCGCAACCGTATCAGGGACGGACTGGTTTTCGGGGTGAAGGAACTGGGCAACGGGCAGGTGGTGCTGATGGCGGATAATCCGCTGTTCAGGAGCTTCTGGGAGAATGGAAAACTGCTGTTTGCGAATGCGGTGTTTTTTGTAGGAGAGTAGGAGTGGAACCCTGAGCTGATTGTATGCCAGGCGTTATAAATCTTATATAACGCCTGGTATATTTGAATTATAATTTTCTTTTGATGTTGCACCCCAGCGCGTTGCTGC
The DNA here is from genome assembly GCA_001870995.2 of Chitinophaga sp. CB10. Classification (GTDB taxonomy): domain Bacteria; phylum Bacteroidota; class Bacteroidia; order Chitinophagales; family Chitinophagaceae; genus Chitinophaga. The sequence goes on along the minus strand of MLAV02000013.1, from coordinate 76,066 downwards.
TGGCTACTGCCACGGATTTGCCCGCCAGCAGGTCGTTCATGGCATTTTGCAGGTGTTTTACTTTCACGGCATCTGCGTTACCCGGACTATCATCTATCCCGCCTTTATACACGAGTTTACTGTTTTTATCGAACAGGTAGCATTCCGGCGTATGGTTAGCGTCGAAGGCATCGGCCATTTCCGCATTGCGGTCCAGCACATAAAAGGCGTTGAAGCCATGGCTGGCGGCATAGTCCTTCATGGCTGCGAGCGACTCGCCCGTACTGCGGTTAGCTTCGTTGGAATTGATCAGCACCACGCCGATATGATTGCTTTTAGCCTGTTTGCTCAGCGCGAGGATACGTTCTTCATTCCGTAACATGTATGGGCATTGGTTGGCAACAAAAATGACGAGCAGCCCGTTGGCGCCTTTGGCATTGTTGAGGGATACTTCCTTGCCGGATACGTCTGTGAGCCTGTTATCAGCTTTGGGAATCGGCGCCCCGAGTTCAAGTGAAGCATCAGATCCCGGTTTAAAGGCTAACAGGAGGGTACAGACAGATAAATACAGGGCGGACTTAATCATAAAAAAGATTTTCAGGTCCTAAATAGGTGGTTAAAGGTGACAATTTCTACAGAAAGATAGGGGAAAATTCCATTGGTTCCGCCGGCATCACACGTAAATCAACCTTAGCTGCTGATACCCAATCAGAAATATTTTCAACGGTGTCCGCCGGGTTTATCCTGACGGGAAAAGAGGCGTTTGGGGCGTGGTAACGGGGATGCATGCACGAAAGGTAGCAGCTTAGCTGACGGCTGCCAGCTTCCTGGCTTTTCGCTCTTCGCTGAGGTGGCGGATGCTGGCATTCAGCTCGAAGCCAACGAGGAGGAAAAAGGAGTTGAAGAACACCCAGAGCATGAGGATCAGCACCGTACCGATGGAGCCGTAGATTTTGTTGTAGTTGCCGAAGTTGTTGACAAAGTAGGAGAAACCCAGCGTAACGAGGATCATGCCGGTGGTGGCAACGGTGGCGCCGGCGGTAATGAATCGCCAGCGTTTTTCCGTGGCGGGGCCAAAGCGGTATAAAACGGCGTTTACGGAGTAGAGCAGGCCAATGATGATGAGCCAGCGGGAGATGTCAATGATATTTTTTACAAAAGGGCTGGTGATATTGAGCCAGTTGAAGATGGTGCGGAGCGTGGCGCCCTGCGCGATGACCAGGCCAACGGTGATCAGGAGTATGATCACCAGCAGCGCCGTCAGTTGTAATGCGATCAGCCTGTTCTGCCACCATTTACGCTTGTGGAACCCGGATCGCTCCATTTTATTGAAGGAGCGGAGGATGCCCATTACCCCGTTGGAGGAGTAAAAGAAACCCATGAGGAATGCCACGGACAGCAACCCGTTGCGGTGGGTGTAGAGGAAGTCGTGGATCATTTCCCGGACGATCAGGTAGGTGTTGTAATTGGGCGTCAGGTCCTGTGCGAGGTCGTACAGGGTGGGTTCAATATTTTTCAGCGGCACATAAGGCACCAGGGTAAACAGGAAGATGAAGAACGGGGGGATGGCCAACAGGAAGTTGAAGCTGATGGCCCGCGCCCTGTCGCCCAGTCCCCGGGCCTTTGTTTCCTGACCGAATAATTTGAGCACATCATACAGTGGCAAGCCTTCAAAGCCTGGCAGGATCAGGGTTTTGGTCCGGTTAACCAGTCTTTTATAAGGGGATGATCTGAAGATTAAATTTTCAGGTTTAAATGCCAAGATGATATAAAGTTGATGTCAGTTAAAGTTAAAAGCCTCTTTTATTGAGTTCTGCCTGGTATTTCCGGGCGTTTTCCAAGTGTTCGGAGTAGGTGGCTGCAAACGCGTGATACCCTGAAAAATCGGCTCTGGCGCAAAAATACAGATAATCTGTATCCGGCGTATTTAAAACTGCATTAATGGATTTTTCCGAAGGGGTGCAGATGGGGCCAGGGGGGAGGCCGGCCACCCGGTAGGTGTTGTATGGCGATTCGTATTGGGTATGCACTTCGCGGATCCTTTTGAGTCCGAAATCCTGTAGGGCGAATTTCACCGTAGGATCGGCCTGGAGGCGCATGCCTTTGCGGTACCGGTTGATGTACACGCTGGCGATCAGCGGCTTTTCGTCATTTTTATTGGTTTCTTCCTCTACGATGGAGGCGATGATGGTCACCTGTATGGGCGTGAGGTCCAGGGCTTTGGCTTTCGCTTTCCGTTCATCCGTCCAGAATGCGGCACGGGCTTTTTCCAGTTTACGGAAAACGGCGTCGGCGCTGGTGTTCCAGTAGAATTCGTAGGTGTTGGGCAGTACGGCGCACATGACGGTATTGGAGTCCAGGCCAAACTGGCGGAGGTACACCTGGTCGCGCAGCATGGCGGCGAGGGTAGTGGAATCCGCTTCCAGGTTAACGCCTATTTTATGGATAAAGTCCTGCTTGGTGCGGATTTTATTAATCACGAGGTCCACGGGCGACTGCCTTCCGGAGCGGAGCAGTTTCACGATATCGAAGTTGCTCATACCCGGTGAAATCTTGTAGCGGCCTGCTTTTACGCGGGAGGGGTAGCCGAGTTCCTTTGCCACCCAGTTGAAGCTGTTGGTATTGCGGACGATGCCTTGTTCCCGGAGGCCTTCCAGCACATCTTTATAGGTGCTGCCCGTACGGACGTAAAAGTATTTGTTATCTCCAAAGGCCCTGGTGTTGGGGCCGAACACCCGGTAGCTGATATAAACGAGGGCTCCTGCCAGGAGGCAGCCAACAATGAGTAAAATGCGTTTCAGCAGGACGGATTTAGTGCCTGATTGCTTCCTTTTTGCCATAGCTATTGACGGTAACAAAAAACCTCGCTTTTAACGGCGAGGTTTGCTGATATATTATACTATAATAATATTATTTGCTTTCAGGAGCTGGAGCCGGGGCCGGAGTAGCCGGAGCCGGTTGGGCTGGCGCTGGAGCAGGTGCATTGTTAGCAGGAGCCTGCTGAACCGGCATTTTGCCCATTTGCTTTTCGATGGCTGTTTGCTCAAGCTGGTTAGCGCTGCCGGACCTGCTGCCGATGAAGAACGGAGCGGTGAGGCAGAGTACAGCGATGAGTGCAGCGAGAATCCAGGTACCTTTTTCCAGCACATCCGTGGTCTGACGTACACCAATCACCTGATTACCAATACCTCCAAAGGAGCCGGACAAACCACCCCCTTTAGGGTTCTGGATCAGAACGAAAAAGCCTAATAACACACAGGCCAGGATGATCAGGATACCAAAAACTATCAACATAGATTACGACTATTTATTATTGTTGTCTATAAGTGACTTTAAATCTTTTATCTTTTGCGCAAAATAAGCGTTTTTGTCGGGATTAAGCAAACTTAATTTTTGATATATCTGAATGGCATTTTGGTATTGCCGCTGGCGTACCCAGATTTCTGCCAATGTTTCAGATACGATGTCGTTGTTAATCCGGATGGAGTCGAGCGCCATTTTTTCCACGGTTTCGGAGATTTCAGGTTCCTCGTCCTCTTCATAGATGCGGTGCAGCTGTTGCTGGTACCAGTCTTTATTGCCTTTGCCGGCGAAGTTATCCTTGATCTGCCGGAGCCAGGAGGTGAAGCTTTTCATTTCCGCTTCGCCCCGGATGCTCAGTTCATCCGCATTTTCAGGGTCTTTCAGGCGTTTATATGCAAAATAGTCATCTGTATATAAAGGCTGGAAGGTCAGTTCTGTTTCTTCTGTCGCTAATTCCAATGGGAATATTTTGATGGGCGCTGGGTTATCTGCCACTGCTGATGATTCAATATTGTTTTCTGCGGCCTTTTCCGGATGAATGGATGGATCGAGTGTGGCAAGTTCGGCTTCGGTTTCCCCTTCGGCAGCCGGCACTGGGGCTGCTGTGGGATTGGACGGGACCTCGTTTTCAGGCGGCGCTGAATTTTCCCCCGAAAAAGAAACAAACGCCCCGCCTGTTGTACCAGTAACCGCTGCAGCTGCCCCTGAGGGGTCTGTAACCGCTGCAGGCGCTTCGCTTTCCGCTGCGCGCTCTTCTGCAATCGCATCCTTTATTTCCGCTACGGAGGCCTCCTGGGCCGGGGCGCCGGCAGTTGCCGCCACATCCGGGGTTTCAATGACCTCCGTGGCTTTGGCCACTACGCGGAGCGGATTCGCCGGCGCTGTAGCCACCGCATCCAACAAATCGGCGGAAGGGCCCGCAGGCAGCGCATCTTCCGGGATGATGGCGGGAATGCGTTCTTCCACTTCCATCAGCACCGGCGCTGCGGTAATGAAATGGTAGTAATAATGTTGCTGATGACTGTACAAGCTGCCCGTTTTCACGGCAGGACTATTAACATCGCTATGCCTGGAATAATCTTTCCGGGCCCGGAGGATACGCGCGGCTGCGAAATACGGGTATTCCGCCACCATGCTGTTCAACGCTGCTTCGTCTACCTGGTGCAAATCAGGCACATGGAAGATATGTTCAATAATCCTGTTTGGTGTCATACCTGCTAATGTAATAAAATTCCGAAATGTATGCGTGTTCAACGCGGAAATTGATTACCAGTTGGCAAAGGCACGGTTGAAGATATCATCGGTGATGTTGGGAATGATCTCGTTGTCCAGCAGGGAGTTTTCCACGCTGCTCGCGAGCTGCGAAGCAGAGAATTCCGCACTGCGGGAGAAAGACTGGGTCCAGCCTTTTTTATCGGTCCCTTCCACGCGTTTGATAAACACCACGTTTACGGTTACGGTAAGTTTGGATCTTGCGGACTGGTCAACGTTGGTAACAGCGGCGTTGGTGAAGCTGTAGCCGGTGATGGTAGCCCTGAATTCGTAATCGGCGCGGGGTTCGGTTTCAGCCACCTGCACCAGTTTGGTCTGCGACTGTATCTTGTCCCGCAGCTTTTGCGTCATACGCTGGCCCAGCGTAGGGTTGTTGAGTGGCGCCCGGTTTTCGAAGAAACGAACGTTCACTGTTTTGGCGTTGGCATCGATACTGGCTCCGGTTGCGGAGTATTTAACCGTGCAACCGCTGAATAAAGCAGCAAGGCTCATGATGAGCAGTACCGGGAATATTTTCCTCATGAATGATCTTTTGAAATTATTCTGCGATATTATATTCTTTCAGTTTCCTGTACAAAGTCCTTTCGGAGATTCCCAGGTCTAATGCGGCATCTTTTCGTTTACCCTTGTGTTTTTTCAGGGCTTTTACGATCAGTTCCTTTTCCTTGTCGGCAATGGAGAGGGTTTCTTCCACTTCTTCGTGATGATCGATTTTACCATCCTGGATAATGATAGGCTGCGCATTGCTGATCACCGGCGGTTGCGGCGCTATATCCGCAGCGGCGGGGAAGGGGTGCAGCACATGACCGTCCGCCGGGTGAAAGTCGTGATTAGGCGCCAGTGAAGGGTTTTGGAGGATATCGAAAAACATCTTCTTCAGTTCTGTCACATCTTTTTTCATATCGAAGAACAGTTTGTAGAGGATGTCCCTTTCGCTGGCGAAGTCGCCACTGCTTTGCTGCTGCGGCGCGGCGAGCATCGGCAGGCGGTTCACCTCCGGATGCTCCGGCAGGAAGCGTTTCAGGTCGCTGGCGGTCACCAGTTTGTCGGTAGACAGTACGGAGATTTGCTCTGCGATATTTTTCAGTTCCCTGACGTTTCCTCTCCAGGGATAGTTGACGAGCACGTTGCGGGCTTCATCGTCCAGCTGGATGGAAGGGGTTTTATATTTTTCCGAGAAGTCGACCGAAAATTTGCGGAACAGCAGCGGAATATCTTCTTTTCTGTCGCGCAGCGCCGGCACGCGTATAGGCACCGTGTTGAGGCGGTAATAGAGGTCTTCCCGGAATTTCCCCTGTTGGGTGCGTTCGAGTAAGTCCCTGTTGGTAGCGGCGATGACGCGTACATCTGTTTTCTGTACTTTGGAAGAGCCGACCCTTATATATTCGCCGGTTTCGAGTACGCGGAGTAAGCGCGCCTGTGTACCGAGCGGCATTTCACCGATTTCGTCCAGGAAGATGGTACCACCGTTTACGGTTTCGAAGTAACCTTTCCGGTTATCCACGGCGCCGGTAAAGGAGCCTTTTTCGTGACCGAAGAGTTCGGAGTCGATGGTGCCTTCAGGAATAGCGCCGCAGTTTACCGCGATGAACGGGTTGTGCTTGCGCGCACTTAACGCATGGATGATCTGAGAGAATACTTCCTTACCAACACCGCTTTCCCCGTTGATGAGCACGGTCAGGTCGGTATTGGCTACCTGTACAGCCACCTGGAGGGCGTAGTTCAACGCGGGGCTGTTGCCGATAATGCCAAACCTGTTTTTGATAGCCTGTATGTCCATATGTCGTTAAGCCTCTTTTGAGTTGTTTAAAATTGTTTCAGCTACCCGCTTTACTTATTCACTCACTGCCTTTCCCCGTAACGTTCCCGAAGTACAGCTTTCCACCTTCACCATAACATAATCTCCTTTCTGATAGTTTTCTTTAGGGAAAACAATCACCTTATTCTGGTCGTTGCGGCCAAACAGTTCTTCTGCAGAACGTTTGGAGGCGCCTTCCACCAGTACTTTATAGGTGCGGCCCACTTCGCGCTGCATACCTTCGAGGGAGTGTTTGCGGTGCAGTTCCACTACCTCTGCGAGCCGCCTTTTTTTCACTTCTTCCGGAATATCGTCCTGGTAGCGGCGTGCAGCCAGGGTGCCGGGGCGCTCGGAGTAGAAGTACATATAGGCGAGGTCGTAACGGGCATATTCCATTACTTCCATGGTTTCCCGGTGTTCTTCTTCCGTTTCTGTGCAGAATCCGCAGATGATGTCTGTAGAAATGCCGCAGTCAGGAAGGATTTCACGGATCCGGTCTACTTTCCTCAAATACCATTCTTTGGTGTAGGTACGGTTCATGAGTTGCAGTACGCGGGTGCTGCCACTTTGGAGCGGCAGGTGGATATAGTTGCAGATGTTTTCGTACTTCGCCATGGTGAAGAGTACTTCATCTGTAATATCTTTCGGGTGGGAGGTGCTGAAGCGTACGCGCAGCAGCGGATTGATCTGGGCTACTCTTTCCAGGAGCATGGCGAAGGTGACGGTTTCGTCCCCGGATTCGCTGGTCCAGTAGTAGGAGTCCACGTTTTGACCGAGCAGGGTTACCTCGCGGTAGCCTTTTTCAAATAGTTCCCTTGCTTCGCGCACGACGGAGTAAGCATCCCTGCTGCGCTCACGGCCACGGGTAAACGGTACTACGCAGAAGGTACACATATTATTACAGCCCCGCATGATGGAAACGAAGCTGGTAACGCCGTTGTTATCCAGGCGCACCGGGCTGATATCGCCATAGGTTTCCTCCCTGGAGAGCAGCACGTTCACGGCTTTTTGTCCGCCTTCGGCTTCGGCAATGAGGGCGGGCAGGCTCCTGTAGGCGTCCGGGCCTACTACCATGTCCACCAGTTTTTCCTCTTCGAGGAGTTTGGCTTTGAGCCGTTCCGCCATGCAGCCGAGTATGCCTACCAGCAGGCCGGGGTTGCGCTTTTTGGCGCCTTTGAATTCGTTGAGCCGGTTGCGTACGGTTTGCTCTGCTTTTTCGCGGATGGAGCAGGTATTGACGAGGATAAGGTCCGCTTCTTCCATATTACGGGTAGCGCCAAAGCCCTCCTCGTTTAATATGGAAGCCACGATTTCGCTGTCGTTGAAGTTCATGGCGCAGCCATAACTTTCAATATAGAATTTCTTATTATATGTATTAGGTTGGGTAGCAGCCGGGGCGAATGCTTCTCCCTGGCGGCTTTCGTCATGCACTTTTGTGATCTGATCCAGCATTTCCTTACTCAAATTTAGGATGGCAAAAATAAGGAATAAAAAATGAAAAATGACAGAATGTCATTTATATGATTGGGTTATGGGAGGGGGGTATAATAATAGGGTGCATCCGGCCAGGCATAAAACGGCAGTATCCGACCAGGCATAAAAAACGGATGTATCCGACCGGGCATCAAAACCGGGTGCATCCGCCAAGCATAAAAAAAAATCGGGTGCATCACCCTGACACACCCGTTTAAATTCTTTTAAAATAATATAATATCACGCCTTCACCCCAAACTTAGCTCCCAGCCAGCTGTCCTTCAGCGGCACCAGCCATTTGGTATCCAGGTCCGCCTTCGTCAGCACGGTATTATTCAGATACAGCGTGTTTTCGTCGATATACCCCTTTTCAAGGGCATACGGCACCTGCTGCAACGGCAGCAGCTGTACCTTGTCCTTCACTACAAAACCCAGCAGGAGGCGGTCAAAAAGGTTTACTTCGTACTGGCGTTCCAGGCTCTTGATCACCCGTACGGAGCTGTCCGTACTGCAACCGCTGACCGTCGTCAGGGTTTCGTCCGCCATTAATATGATTACCTGGTTCATTACTACGCCACCCCAGCCTTTAACCGGCTCGCCATGCGCGTTCCACTGGGAGGTGAACTGATCCAGTTGCTCGTTGATCTCCAGGACTTCCCGTTCGTTGAATGGTCGATTGCTCTGATATATCCAAACCCTGGAAGCAGGAGAAAATCCTTCAGGGAAATTTATCTTGTTCATACTGCAAAATTAGGCATTTCTCGTTATTTAAGACTCTCGGCGATGATTTCCGCCAGGTCCAGCACCTTCACGCTGTCTTCCCTGCCGGCTTCCTTCACGCCGTCCGTGAGCATGGTCATGCAAAACGGACAGTTGGCCGCTACCACGGAGGCCCCGGTATCCACTGCCTCGCGCCCGCGCTCGGTGTTGATGCGCACATTGCCTTTCTCCTCCTCCTTGAACATCTGCGCGCCGCCGGCCCCGCAGCAAAGCCCCTTACTGCGGCAACGCTTCATTTCTATCAGCTCGGCGTCTAGTATTTCCAGCACTTTTCGCGGCGCTTCATATATATCATTGGCACGGCCCAGGTAACAGGAATCATGGTACGTGATCTTTTTTCCTTTAAACGCTCCTCCTTCTTTCAACACAATTTTACCTGCATCAATCAGCTGCTGCAGGTACGTGGTATGGTGGATCACTTCATACTCCCCACCCAGGGCAGGATATTCATTTTTAATCGTATTAAAGCAATGGGGACAGGTAGTCACAATTTTTTTCACCCCGTACATATTCAATACCTGTATATTGCTCTGAGCCATCATCTGGAAAATAAATTCATTGCCTGCGCGGCGGGCGGGATCGCCGGTACAGCTTTCCTCTCGGCCCAACACCGCAAACTGCACGCCCACCTTATCGAGAATGGTTGCAAACGCTTTCGTGATCTTTTGTGTACGCTGATCAAAGCTGCTGGCGCATCCTACCCAAAAGAGGACTTCCGGGGTTTCGCCGTTGGCGGCATATTCTGCCATAGTTTTTATACGCATCGGGATAATTTTTTAGTTAGCTATTCATTTCCTGTATCCAGTTCTCCCGGTCTTCCGGCCCAAACTTCCACGGCGCCATATTATTTTCAATATTGCTGAACATGCCCGTCCACTCTGCCGGCGCGCTGGACTCTTCCATCACCAGGTAACGGCGCAGCTGCAGGATGATATCGAGCGGGTTGATGCTCACCGGGCACTCCTGTACGCAGGCATTGCAGGTGGTGCAGGCGCGCAGCTCTTCTTCGGAAATATAATCACGTAATAAAGTTTTACCATCGTCCTGGAAGCTGCCGTTGGCTTTGATGTTTTTACCCACTTCCGTCACACGGTCCCGGGTGTCCATCATAATCTTACGGGGAGAGAGCAGTTTGCCGGTCATATTTGCCGGGCAGGCAGCGCTGCAGCGGCCGCACTCTGTACAACTGTAAGCGTCCAGCAGGTTTTTCCAGGTAAGGTCCATCACATCTTTGGCGCCGAATTTTGGGATCGCATCTGAGGCAGGCGCTTCGGAAGCCAGCTCCGGCTGCAGCATCAGCTTCACCTCATGTTGTATGGCCGGCATGTTTTCCATTTCTCCTTTGGGCTCCAGCTTCGCATAGTAAGCGTTCGGAAACGCGAGGATAATATGCAGGTGTTTGGAATAAGGCAAGTAGTTGAGAAACGCCAGGATGCCCAGTATATGCAGCCACCAGCAGGTTCTTTCGATGGCGATGACCGCACTGTCGGAAAGCCCGTTGAATAAAGGACTTAGGTGACCGGAGATCCAGAAGGAACCGGTAGCGATGTAGTGTTCCGCGCCGCGGGCCTGCATTTGCTGGTCCGCCGCATTCATGGTGAGGAACAACGCCATCAGTACAATTTCAGTAATGAGGATGTAGTTGGCATCGGAGCGCGGCCACCCGTTGAGGTCGCGACTCATAAACCGGTATATCTTCAGCACATTCCTGCGGATCAGGAAGATGGCGCAGGAAATCAGCACCAGCGCCGCCAGTATTTCAAACAGTCCGATCAGGATGGGATAGAGGCTGCCCAATACGGGAACGAATAAACGATGTGTGCCCAAAATACCATCCAGGATAATCTCAAGAATTTCGAGGTTAATGATCACGAAGCCGGCATAAACGAAGAAGTGCAGCACAGCCACCAATGGATTACGGAACATCTTCTTCTGCCCGAAAGCCAGGAGCAATACGTTCTTCCAGCGCAGGTCCGGCCTGTCCGTCAGGTCCTCGTCCTGCCCGAGCAGAATGTTCTTCCTTATCTGGCGCGCCTGTTGGGTAAACAGGTACACTGCCACCCCAAAGGCAATTACAAATAACAACTGTTGTACAATTTGCATTATTTCAGATTTGACTCCCTAATTTATGTTTTTTTTCAATCGAACAACGCAGATGCGTATTTTCACTATTTTTGACGCATGGAAAGCAGGAACGTAATTCTTACAGCGGATATCATTCAAAAGAAGATAGAACGCATCGCTTATGAAATCTATGAACATAACAGCGATGGCGAAGAAATTATATTGGCAGGTATCTGGGACAGGGGCCTTATTCTTGCACAAAAGATTGCCGGCATCCTGCAGCAGATCTCCCCGCTCAAGCCCCGCATCATCGAGCTGCGTTTAGATAAACAACAACCCGGCGCAGTAACTGTTTCAGAACAACTGGATTTTAACGGCAAAGTGATCGTAGTGGTGGACGATGTGGCTAACTCCGGCCGTACCATGCTCTACGCGCTGAAACCCTTGCTGGAATTCCTTCCCGCGAAGATACAAACGGCCGTGCTGGTGGACCGCCGGCATAAGTCATTCCCCCTCTCGGTGGACTTTGTAGGCTTTTCCCTCGCTACCACCATGCAGGATACCGTTATGGTGGAAATGGAAGGGGATAATATTCTCTCTGCCTATTTACAATAACAGCCGTTAAAAATAAACCGGGTGCAGGCGCAGCTTTCCCTGGCTCGTCAATTCCAGTGTTGGCGCGGGAAACTTCAACATATTCAGGAGCTGGAAAATAACTTTCACACCTTTTTTCTTAGTGGGGATTTTAGTAAAATCAATATCGGGGGAAAGATAAAATTGCCTGATCCGGGGCGTGCTACGGTAATCAAACAGATGTCCGTCCGGGCCATGCCACCAGTTGGCATTGCCCCCATATAGATTGTCTGCCCCATAACCCAGTGAAACGTTCAACCACAGGGGGATACCCGAGTTTTTCGCAAAGGACCTCAGGTTGACGGACAGCCAATAAGTTTGCGCATTGTAATCCTTCAATACCCGCTCCAGGAAACGCGTTCCAAAGAGCTGGTTGGTTTTGTCGCGCAGCTCCGCGCCTTCATACCTGCCCGGATGCGTGGAGAATTTAATCTGGATACGCTGTTCGTTCCAGGCCAGTTCCTGGCTGATCAACAGGGCGGAGCCGGCCGCGTTGGCCGCCATATCTCCCCAGGAAAATCCCCACTCGCTGCTGTATCCGTCCAGCACCTCCACGACTGATTGATAGGCAAACCCGCTCAGGCCGCCGATCCATATCTGCTGCCGGCGGGGCAGGCCCGACCAGCGCCATAACTCGCGGCTGTACTTCCCGATGAAATACGCGCTGAACACATGCCCCAGCTTATCCATCTGCTTCCATTCATCCATATCGTTGAAGAAGTGAAAGGCGCTGCGGGGATAATCCCGGTACCAGGCTGCATTTAACGCTGCCAGTCCGCTGCCGTAGAGCACCACGGTAGCGCCGGTAAGCATGGTAACCCGCGCGGGAATGGTCGTATCAGGAATGGTGGAAAAGGCTAATTTCTCCTGCGCCTTGCCGCTCAGAAACAGCAACGATAAGAATGATATGCACAGGAAGTTCTTCATAGCAGGTAAGCCACTCCTTGCGCCAGGTTGGTGGCGCAAGGAGTGGAATGGGTTTTACAGCAAGGCTTATTTCAGGCCGAGGTCTGAAATAATACCGCTGATTTTCTGTTCCAGCCTGGCCGTAACGGCGTCAAAGTCAGCAGCGCTTGCCAGCGGCTCGTTTACGCTGAAATAGAATTTAATTTTAGGTTCAGTGCCGGACGGGCGGGCAGATATTTTGCTGCCATCCGCCAGCAGGAACTGTAATACGTTGGATTTTGGCAGGTCGATCGGTTGGATATCGCCGGTCGCGATGTCCTTAATCTGCTGCAACTGGTAGTCGTAAATAGTTACCACTTTGGAACCGTTGATGGTGGCAGGAGGGTTCTCCCGGTAGCCGCGCATCATTTCCGCAATTTCGTCCGCTCCCTTCATACCTTTTTTGGTAATGGAGATCAGTTGTTCCAGGTAATAACCGTATTTAATGTAGATATCGATCAGCTGCTCAAAGAGGGATTTACCGTTGCTGCGCGCTACGGCCGCCATTTCGCAGATCATAGCCACGGAGGAAACGGCGTCTTTATCGCGCACATTGCGGCCGATCATATACCCGTAAGATTCCTCGCCACCGCAGATGAAGCGCTCCTGTGGCTCTTTGCGGCGGATCAGGTCAGCGATCCATTTGAAACCGGTCAGTACGTTATAGCAGGTAATATTGTTTTTGGCGGCAAAAACATCGATCAGGTCGGAGGTTACCACGGTTTTACAAACGTAGTCTTCCGGTTTGGCCAACCCTTTTTCCTTACGCTGTTCGATGATATAGTTGAACAGCAGGGCTGCCGTCTGGTTGCCGTTCAGCAGGGTCCATTCCCCTTTCAGGTTCTTAACGGCAATGCCTACACGGTCGGAGTCCGGGTCAGTACCCAGGAGGATGTCCGCATCAATGGCTTTGGCTTTTTTCAGGCCCAGGTTCATCGCTTCGGATTCTTCCGGGTTTGGATATACGACGGTAGGGAAGTTACCATCCGGGGTAGCCTGTTCTTCCACGATGTTCACATTGGTGAAGCCGTATCGTTTCAGAATTTCAGGCACCATGGTGATACCGGTGCCATGAATGGGCGTATATACGATTTTCAGGTCGTGCTGTTGTTTGCAGATATCCGGGTTGATGCTCAGGCTCTGCAGCTCCTGCAGGTAAGCCTCGTCCACCTCTTTCCCGATGATGGTAATGTTGGCTTCTCCGCCGGTCCATTTCACTTCGTCCGGGGAGGTGATCTTCTCTACCTCGCGGATCACATTCTTGTCATGTGGCGGTACCAGCTGGGCCCCATCATTCCAATAGGCTTTGTAGCCGTTGTATTCACGCGGGTTGTGGGAAGCGGTACAAACCACGCCGCCCTGGCAATTCAGGTGGCGGATGGTGAAAGACAGCTCCGGGGTAGGGCGGAGGCTTTCGAAGAGATATACTTTGATACCGTTGGCCGCAAATACATTGGCAGCGGTTTCAGCAAAAAAACGGGAATTGTTGCGGCTGTCATGGGCCAGCGCTACTTTGATTTCACCCTGGAAACTCTCTTTCAGGTAATTGGCAAACCCCTGGGTGGCCATCCCTACGGTATATTTATTCATTCGGTTGGTACCCACACCCATGATTCCACGCAGGCCGCCTGTTCCAAACTCGAGGTTACGATAAAAAGCATCGGTAAGATCATCGGGGTTTTCAGCCTGCATTTTCTTTAACGTGGCAACTGTTTCAGCATCGTAATTGCCGTTGAGCCATTGCGCTACTTTGTTTTGAATATTAATATCCATGGTCATCTTAATTTTAGGAGCCGGGGGCTCAAATGGACTGTAAAGTAAATGGAAAAAAGTCAATGTGTGAAATTCCAAATCCCGAAATCATTGAAAATCGCCGGTAATAGTTAATTTTGTGAGTATGAGGCGGTATGAAGATACTTATAAACAAAAAGGACTACGCAAACAATTGGTTGATAGTATCCGTCAGAAGGGCATAACCGATGAAAATGTACTGGCGGCTATCGGCAATATTCCCCGGCACTTCTTTCTTGATACGGCTTTTGAGAGTATAGCCTATGAGGACCGGGCTTTTCCTATCGGGGAAGGCCAAACGATTTCGCAACCCTACACGGTAGCGTATCAGACGCAGTTACTGGAAATAAAGCCTTACGAGAAAGTGCTGGAGATTGGTACAGGCAGCGCCTACCAGGCTTGTGTGCTGGCGGAGCTGAAAGCGAATGTTTTCACCATCGAGCGGCAGAAGCGCCTGTTTGACCACGTCAAAACGTTCCAGTTTAAGTCCAAATACCCCAACCTGCGCTTCTTTTATGGCGATGGCTATGAAGGGCTGCCCTCGTATGCCCCGTTCGATAAGGTGCTGGTGACGGCTGCCGCTCCCCAGATTCCTGAAAAATTATTGCAGCAGATGAAGACCGGCGGCAAAATGGTGATCCCCGTGGGTGGCCAGGAGGTGCAGCGCATGCTGCGCATCACCAAGGTCAGCGAAGAAGAGTATGACCAGGAGCTGTTCGATAACTTCACTTTTGTACCCATGCTGGCAGGCAAAAAATAAACCTGCCCCTATTCCCGGCTCACATTTACCTAAATAGAGGCAGGTTGCTGATTACAGCCTGCCTCTTTCTGCATTCGGCCGCGGCTGCTCCTCCTGTTTCTCCTCTTCCTCTTCCTGTTGCTGCCTTTTTTTCTTGAAGAGGTTCGGGTCCATCTTGCCAAAGCGGTAGCGTACATTGAGGCGTACGAACCGCGTTACGCGCTTACGGTCGTAATCCTGTATGAAGGTGGGCGTTACGTAATGACTGTTAAACTGCTGGGTGTTCAGGATGTCGGACACATTCACCGCAATCACGAGGCGGTTGTTTTTCAGCATTTCCTTGCGAATCCCCAGGTCCATACCGTTCATGGCCCGGAAGGTACCCTGCGGCTGAATCCGCGGGGAGCGGTAGTGGCCGCTCAGCTCCGCGCTGAAACGCAGCGGCAGCCTGAACTGCATGTTGCCGTTGAAACCGTAGGTCAGGTTATCGTTATTGATGGTGACGCTTGTAATCTTGTTGTATTCCAGGTTTACATTGAAATTGAATTTCCACCACTTCCTGATTTTCCAGCTATAGGAAAAATTGGCGCCCATATTCTCGCTGCTGGCAAGGTTCATCGGGCGGGTGGTAGTCACGCCGCTGAGGGTATCGAGGGTGCTGATGCGGTCAATATTATCATTGGTTTTGGAAAAGTACATGCCTCCGCTGAGGTAGTTGTTCGTCCGCGGAAACCACTCGGAATAGTTTATCTCGAACTTATGCGTCAGCGCGGAACGCAGGTCCGGGTTACCGGTGCGGATGTTCTGCGGATCGGAGTTGTTGATATACGGCAGCAACTGGTCAAAGTTGGGCCGGTCTATACGCGTGGAGTAGTTAAAGACCAGGTTCTGGTTTTGGTTTTTAGGGAGATTGTATTTCAGGAAAACGCTGGGGAATACGTTAAAGAACGACCTGTCCACGCGGGAATCTTTTGTGACGGAGTATCCCCGGAGGTACGACTGCTCCGCGCGGGCTCCCACCTGGTAACCCAGGTTGCCGATGGCATTTGCGATATTGAAATACGCCGCGTAAATATCCTCTTCGTAATTGTACTTGTTACTGAGGTTCTGGCTGGGCAGGTATGCCATGCTATCCCTGTTGTACAGCGTAGCGAGGTAATCGTTGTCAATCTTGCGGATGGTGCCCTTTACGCCGGTTTCCAGCTTTCCTTTTTTACCAAACGGGGAAGTGTAGTCCGACTGCAGGTTCCAGAATTTGTTCCCGTTGTCCCCGCGGTTTTTCTGATCCGAGCTGCGATAAACGGTATCCACCACGGGCCGGTAATAGTTGCTCACATACTGGCTGTTGTTATTGCTGCTGTTGTTGCTGAAGCTGGCGTAAGCCGTCAGCTCCTGGTTGGGTTTTTTGTAAGTCCGTTTATAACTGATGTTGGTATTGCTGTTATTATTGTTATAATGACTGTTATTTGTCCGGATGCCGTAGTTCAACGGATGATATTTTTCATCCAGGTTGCTGAGGTTTATGTTCTCGTCATTACCGCCATAGGCGTAGTTCAACCCTTGTGAAATGGTGATGGTATTGCGGTCGTCCAGGAAGTAATCAAAGCCGAACCGCCCGCCGTTGTTGCCATTGCGGTTGGCGCTGGCGCTTTTTTGCGTAAAGTAGCGGGTGTTGTTGCTATCTGCCACGAGGTTTTCCCGGTTGCTGATACCGCTGCCGTCAATATCTTCATACCGGCCGTTGTAGTTGGCGAAGAAGTTGAACCGCCTGATGCGCAGGCTGGCATTGGCGCTACCGTTGAGTTGCCCGCGTGTGGCCGCTCCCACGTTAAACATCACGTTGTAACCGATGGCTTTATCTTTCTTTAGCACGATGTTGATAATACCGCCGCCGCCCTGGGCTTCAAACTTCGCGGAGGGGTTGGTGATCACTTCCACGCGGTCAATACTTTCCGCCGGAAGCATCTGCAGCGCTGTTTTAGCATCGCCGAAGGGGGATGGCTTGCCATCCACGTAGATGGTCACGCTTTTACCGCGGAGGGTCACGTTATCGTCTATATCCACATCCACACTGGGGATATTCTTGAGAATGTCCGTACCGGTGCCGCCTTCCGCGTTGATCATATCGCCGGCGTCAAATACCTGGCGGTCTATCTGCATGGAGAAGGACGGCTTTTCTGCCTTGATTTCAACGGTATTCAGCTCTTTGCCGGATCTGTTGAGGCGCAGGGTGCCGGCAAAAGTATGCTTGCCTGCCACTACTTTCACCGCTTTCTCGAGCTTGTCGTATCCCATGAAAGTGATACGCAGTACATAAATGCCGGGGGTGATATTGTTAAAGGAAAAATTGCCGGTTGCATTGGTGTACATGCCGGTTACAACGGTGGAATCGGCGCTGTTGAGCACCACTACGGATGCCATTTCCACTGGTTTGGTGGTGGAAAGGTCCACGACCTTTCCCGTTATTTTCAGCGGCGTGGTCTGCGTCGTTTGTGCATTAACGTTAGTGAACAGACATAAGGACACAATCAGCAAGGACAGGTAGTTTCGCATGCAGAGAATAGTACTAGCTTTTACAACTTTGGTTTGATCAACATAAAAGTACTCTGTACACTTGGATTATTCTGTTGTATGTGATGAATGGTAACGAAAAAATGATAGCCGGCGTTTCGCTGTAGAAGCGGGCTGCCGGCTATTGGTTGCATTCATCAACTTTAGTTATATCAGAATCCCATCTGGTCCATTCCGTTGTCGGAATTGTTATCCGGGCGTTTCTTTTTCTTGAAGAGGCTTGCATCGAATTTTCCGAACCGGTAGCTGAAGTTCACCTTGAAGATCCGGGATTCGCGCTTACGCAGGTAATCCTGTGCAAAGGTAGGCGTGATTTGATTTAGCTCGTATTGGCGGGTGTTGAAAATATCCGATACGCTCAAGGTAACGGAGGCTGCTTTGTTCTTCAGGAAGTCCTTCCGGAGGGCTGCGTCAATAAAGCTGAAACCTTTGATGGTACCTTGCGCGGAAGTGGAGATCATACCGCCTCCTCCGCCGCCGCCGCCGCGTCCACCACCGCCGCCGCTGCCATTGTTGGGCAGTGCCACGGCAGGCGCCTGGTAGGTTGCATTGATTTGCAGGGTCATGTTCCAGGGCAGTTTGGTTTCGGAATTGATTTTACCCATCCAGCTGAAACCACTGTTGGTAAAGGTATTTGCGCCATCTGTCACCTGCAGGTCCGTTTGGTACAGGTTGACGTTGGTGGTCAGGTCCCATCCGGGGATGACCTGGTTTTTCAGCGTCAGCTCAGCGCCGTAGGAGTTGCTGCGGTTGGCGTTGATAAACTGCATGAGCAATGTATCCCGGCCGATAGGCGTGTTGATGGTAGTGATCAGGTTGTTGGTATTCCTGAAGTACACGCTTCCGAGGAAGTTGGTAGCCTTCCAGGATTTCACGTAAGAGAGTTCCAGGCTGTTGGTATATTCCGGCTTCAGGTTCGGGTTACCTTCCCGCTGGTTCTGCGGATCGCTGTAGTCGCGGTAAGGTATCAGCTGGAAGAAGTTCGGACGGTTCACCCTTCTCGAATAATTCAGCTGCAGTTCCTGGTCGTGCGCAAACTTTTGCGAGAGGAATACGCTGGGGAAGAATCCCGGCGTAGCCTTGGTGGGTTTATAGGTGATACCCTGGTTCTCTCCGCTATAAATATATTGCTCCACCCGCAAACCGGCCTGGTAGCCGAAGTTGCCGATGGTGTTGGCAAAGTTCACATATCCTGCGTAGATCTGCTCCTTGTATTTGTAACGGGTGGAGAGGGAGTCTACAAATTCAAATTCGTTTTTGATCGTGTCCTGGTTAAACACGTTGTACTGGCTGTTGTAATTGCGCAAAGTCGCTTTAACGCCCACTTCCAGCTTGCCATTTTTACCAATCGGGTTGGTGTAGTCCGACTGCATGGTGATGAAGGTGGTTTTACCGCCGGTATTGTTGTTTTGCATCACAGGCTGTCCGAGGGGCGTGCCGGTAGCTGATTGCGCCTGGGTGATGTAATCCCCGTTGCGGCTGTTATTGCTGCGGTTAAACTGGAATGCTGCGGTGAGCTCCTGGTTTGGTTTTGCAAAAGCGTGGCGGTAATCGAGCGCCGTCGTGTAATGGCGGAAGCTCATGTTACTGTTGTTCAGGCGGTCGTTACGGCCGGTCACTACCTGGTTGGCGTTGGCAAAAGTGCTGAGGAGGTCCTCAGTGTTTTTAAAATCGCCGCCGCCGATATTTTGGGAGAGCGAGATGGTGTTCCGGTTGTCCATGTAATAGTCCACACCCACGCGTCCGAACTGGAACAGCGGTTTGTTGGTACTGTTGCTGTTCTGCGTCAGGTAGTTGGTATCCCCCTTAGCGCCGAAGTTGGTACGGTTGGTAGTTCCTTCGCCCCACATCTGGTTGGCGTTGATATTATAGTTGGCAGAGACGTTGAACTTTCCCTGCCGTACTGCCAGGTTAGCGCCGGCGTTGTACTTATTGTTATTGCCGATGCCAGCCTGCACGGAACCGTTAAAGCCTGCCTTACGGTTCTTCTTCAGAACGATGTTCAGGATGCCGGACATACCCTCTGCGTCGTATTTCGCGGAAGGGTTGGTCACCAGTTCCACGCTTTCGATGGCGTCCGCGGGGATCTGGTCCAGCGTGAGGGTGGAAGGCTTCCCGTCCACGAAGATGTTGGGAGCGGCGTTGCGTACGGTTACGTTTCCATCGAGGTCGATGTTTACGGAAGGCACGCTTTTCAGCACATCCTGGGCGGTACCGCCTACGGAGGTGAGGTTACGGTCTACGTTAAATACTTTCTTATCGATACCCATCTGGAAAGCGCTCTTCTGGCCGGTTACTTCCACGCTGTTGAGCATTTTCACATTTGGTTTCAGTTTGATGTTGCCGAGATCCTGTTCGCTGGTTTGACCGGTGATGGTCACTTTTTTCGTCAGGGTAACGTACCCCATGAAGTTGATGCGAACGATGAAGGGGCCGAAAGGCAGGTTCTCCAGGCTGAAGTCCCCATTGGATTTGGTGAGCATGCCGGTCACCACGGAGGAGTCCTTCGCGCGGAGAATGGCTACGGAGGCGTATTCTATCGGTTTGTTGGTGCTTTCGTCCAGTAATTTCCCGTAGATATGTCCTATCTGTGGCATATTGGGGCGTTGGCCCTGCTGGCGTGCCTGTCCCTGTTGGGCGGACGGTGTTTTAGCTCCGCCGGGCGCCTGCGCGTACGTATGTATCTGCCATAACATAATACCAGCAACAATTGCATAGCATTTTCTCATCCTGATCGATTTAAACCGGTTTTAATTTTCGGGTCATCACAAAATTACCGGGGGGTAGGTATGAATGGCGGGATATTATGATGAGCGGAAATTTTACGGGGAAAGTGTGGTAAAAGCGCCGTCGGAAGGTCTTAACAGTAGTTAACAGAGGAAGCGGGGAAAGGGGGCGGGCAGCGCCTTTCCAAGGGGCGCTGTCCGTATCAGTTAAAAGCTCAGGCGGCGAGCATAACCAGTAACAGGCAGAGGCCTCCGATGATCAGGCCGGATACGGCGCCCAGCACTTTGAACCCGGTCAGTTCCCTGCCCAGGAAATGGGTGACTGCCAGTTGCATTTGTTCCGCCGTGGTGTTGCGGATTTTATCGCTGATGATCTTTTCCAGGTTCAGGTCTTTTTCCACGTTACCGAGGTATTGGTGGATCATAACGGGGAAGAGGGCATCCAGTTCCGCTACCAGGTGGGATTTTATCTGGTTAATGGTACTGTCGCCGATGAACATGGACAATACCGGCATGGCTTTAGGCAGCCTGTCCCGCAGGAAGCCGTCCAGGTGGGTTTCCACCACGGGTATAATGCTTTTGATCTTTTCCGGATCTGTGAGTTTTTCTTTGATGGCGGCAAAGGAGAATTGTTGGCCGGCGAGGGCGCCCAGTTCGTTTGCCAGTGTTTCGCGGCGTTTGGGCAGTTGGCGCAGCAGTATTTGTACAGCAATGGTGTTGATCAGCCAGCCGGCCAGCGCAGCGATGATGGGTAATGTATATAGCATGAATTGCAGTGTCTTTTGATGGCGATAAAGATAGCAGAATAAGCGGAGTTGGAGCGAAACAAAAAAGGCCGATTCATGTGAATCAGCCTTTCGTTTTAGTAGGGTGGACGAGGGGTCTCGAACCCCCGACCCTCAGAACCACAATCTGATGCTCTAACCAACTGAGCTACGACCACCGTCTGTTCCAAAATTTTTTAGGGTGGATGAGGGGTCTCGAACCCCCGACCCTCAGAACCACAATCTGATGCTCTAACCAACTGAGCTACAACCACCGTATTTCCTTTATTAACGAGGATTTCACCGTTTATGAAACCCTTCTTTTCGTTGTTGGGAGTGCAAAGATAAGAGAAAGTATTTTTAAAATCCAAATTGATGTAAAAATTTTTTTCCAGCAACTTATAAATTATAGAAATCACCTATTTGGATTGTGCGCCAGTAAGATGCTACCGGACTGATTAAACACAAGCCCCGCATCATGCTTTCCGGCAAGCGGAGGTACTTCCGAAATCGCATTTTTCTGATTATCTTTGCGGACTTTCCCATTTCATTCCCGTTCTTATAAACTATTGGAAATCAATATGTTGATTTTTGAATAGCTATTGAATTACGCCATGCGTGTAATTCCACGCAGCTTATTGCTTAAAGATTTAATTTTTAATTGTATATATATTATGGATCAGCTTAAACTGAAATTACAGGAATACTATCAGCGCTATCAGCAGTTGGACCGTAAGGTAAAGCCTGGAAACGAGGTGGATGGAAATGAGGACGTGCTGGACATGGAAAACGATATTCTCTCACAGTTTGGATTGCCTACTTCGCGGCGCTTCGTACAGATCCTGCACGATTTTGTGGAGCACCGCCCGGTAAACGACCAGCTGTTGGACTACGTGAGCCGTAAACTCCGCTCGGCCGCAAGGAAATATCTGCTCGCCCCCGTGGTATCGGATATTGACCTGCTGCAGGCCGCCCGTGAACAAAAAAGATCCCCGTACGACGTGCTGCCGGAACTCGGTTACCCGGCGCATGAATACGCCATCTTCCTCATTGGCGAGTTATTCTACCGCAGGAATATACCGGCCACTGACATACTGGATGAACTCAAACAGATGCAGCATCATGACAGCTGGAACGACCTGAGCATCCTCAGCAAAATGAATAATTACACCAGCAACGAACTGTACACGAAATTGAAGAAGCAGGGATTACGCTTTGTGGATGATTACATCCAGAACAGCCGCCGCCAGGAAACTTCCAGGCTGGTAAATAAAAGACCAACGCCTTCTGAAGAAGGTTACAAACCGAACTACCGCACCATTACCAAAATACAGGTGGAAGATATCATCTTCGATGAAAACACTTCTCCAAGCCTGTTCGGTAAAATCAAAAACGGCCGTAGCTACAGCCGTATCACCATCAGCCTGGAATACTCTGAGCTGAACCAGATACTCATGAGTTGCGACGACCTCGGCGTAGACATCAGCAATCATATTAAAAAACGCCTGGCCAACCCTACACCGGATAAGCCAATGGTGATAGATTTGAAAGCGGAATTCGGGGATGTACTGAAACTGGATAACTGCTACCTCGAAGTATATAAACCGCAACACCGCGAAGGCAACAAGTGGGTGGAAGATAAAGACAACTTCTACTTCGTGGATAAGATCCTCACCAAAAAGGAATTTGAAAAACGCGCCAAGGAAGAAGAAGTAAAACACAAGATACAGGAATGCCTGGAACTGATCGGAGGCTCCTACGTCTATTATCAGCGCCTGCGCCGCCTCGGCATTACCGACGAGGAAGCGAAGCTGAGAGCCGGCCTTTCCGATGAGCTGCTGTTTAAATTATCCTATTTCCTGAACAAGGTAAAGGAATAACCACACCATGCCGCTTTGACCGTGCAAAACATTTGGAGGGACAGTGCCGCCGGCGCTGTCCCTCTTTTATTTATCCCTGCCCAACGGGTTCAACAAAGCAAAAAGTTCTTTAAGTTTATACAAAAAAACAGATGGAAGAACTGACCTTAGGCATTGGCAGCAGAGTGCAGCATGCGCATTATGGCCCGGGCGTAATCATTGGAATCAGGTACGCGCAATACCAGGTTACTTTTATGGATCATGGGATTAAACTGGTAGATAAAACAGACCCGCTTTTCGAAGTGCTGGTGGCAGAAAATAAAACCACTGAAGTAGAAACCCTGTCGGAAGTGGAAACCTCGATCCTCAAGATATTGCGCCTATGGGGCGGCATGACCGAGGTGGTACCCCTGGGGGATAAATGGAGAAACGGTACCCTCGTCCTGCAACCCGGCGATCCGTCGCTAAAAGCCAAGGAAGTGCCGATAGATGCCTTCTTCCACAAGATCGTCATGCTGCGCGACCGCCTTCGCGTACTGGAGCAAAACATCAACAGCCACAAGGTACTCACGGATGAAGAGAAGATAAACCTTCAACAGTATATCACCCGCATCTACGGTTCGCTCACCACTTTCAACGTATTATTCCGGGATAAGGAACACTGGTTTGTAGGAGAAAAGGCAGGCAGCAGCGATTAATTTGCTGCCGCCTTCCCGTAAATCTGTTCCGTCAGCCACATGTAATTGGGGATATTGTGGTGCCAGAAAATATTCTTGCCATCGAAAGGAAACTTTTCATCATACCCCGCCACCGGATACAATATGACCGGCGCGCCCGCAGGGGAATAACTGTGGCTGGTCACAAACGGAGGCCGCTCATATCCCGGCAATACCTGCTGCACCCGCTTGTACAACGTGTTGCCCAGTATCCGCTGCATACGCCTGCTGGCCCTTTTGGACGGCCTGTCCAGCCGGCCGTATAAATACTTCAATCCTGCCCTTGCCGGCCATTTCTGCTTCTTCAGCGCTTTCTTTATATCTGTAAACGGATTCACCGGCGCAAAATCCCGTGTGGTCTGAATAGAGAACGGCGTTTCCGGTACCCAGTCCCGCGGA
This sequence comes from Chitinophaga sp. CB10, assembly GCA_001870995.2. GTDB lineage: Bacteria > Bacteroidota > Bacteroidia > Chitinophagales > Chitinophagaceae > Chitinophaga. Next base: position 52,254 of record MLAV02000013.1, on the reverse strand, counting down.
TTCACCACTCTTAAACCCCATCCATTCCGGGTAATATAATCATAGTCGTATGCATAGTTCAGGTTGCCCGGTTTAGGGGCGGCGCTGCTGTATGTTTTATATACAATATCCTTCGGCATATCCGGCAAGTACTGCAGCCAGCTGCGCAGCAGGAAGGTGATGGCGCCTCCCTGGCTATGGCCGGTGATGATAAAATCGTGTACGCCCTGCCGGTAGTATTCCTTAATCTTCCCTGCAATATCCGGCCCCATGGCCGCCAGGGCAATCATCCAACCTGCATGCACATACGCCTGCGGATCATTGGAAAGCGTATAATCAAACCGGGTACTGTCGCTTAACCGGAGAGAGCCCCTGGCGGGGATCATGCCGGCATAAAAATTTTCCATCCAGGAAACCATGGAGCCAATGGTACCTCTTATATGTATGATGGCCACCTTATCCTCCCGCAGCCACAGGTCCCAGCGGTTGACCATCCCTACTTCCGGGGAGCGGTACACCATTTTGCAATGTTCCGGCATAGGGGTTTTTACCTTCGTCCACGGGGTATCGCCTGACCTGTTTACAATTAACAGCAACTGTTGGTATTCGGCAGCATCAAAGCCGGGTTTTAGCTTTTGTGCATGGATTTCCTGCGCGAATACAAAAATCAGAAAACATAAAAGATAATAACGGTATTGCATGTTTTTCTCCAAAAAAATAAGGTTATAATGTTGAAGTTACTTTAAAATATTGCTGATAGTTGCATAACTCAAAACAATTTGTTAACTGTCATTGTTGTAAAAGCATTTACCTTCCTGTTTTAAATCTTTTAAACATTATGTCAAAAAGAATCGAACATGATTTCCTGGGTGAAATGGAAATCCCACAGGATGTTTACTATGGTATCCAAACCCTCAGAGCGCTGGAAAATTTCCATATTACCGGTATTCCTTTGAAAGTGGAACCCCTGTTTGTACAAGCCCTGGGTTATGTGAAGAAGGCCGCCGCTATGGCGAATCGCGACCTCGGCGTACTGGATAAAACTATTGCGGAATACATCATTAAAGCGAGTGACCGTGTGATCAGCGGTGAGTTTAACGACCAGTTTCTCAGCGATCTGATTCAGGGCGGCGCAGGTACTTCCGTTAACATGAACGCGAATGAAGTTATCGCTAACGTGGCCCTGGAAATGATGGGTAAGAAGAAAGGCGAGTATGAATTTTGCCACCCCAACAACCACGTCAACTGCTCACAATCCACTAACGACGCATATCCTACGGCTTTCCGCATTGCGCTGATCAATAAGCTGACCAGCTACAAACAAACGCTGGCCGAGCTGGGGCAGGCCTTCGAAGCCAAAGGCAACGAATTCAGCAACGTGCTGAAAATGGGCCGTACCCAATTGCAGGATGCCGTGCCTATGAGCATGGGCGATGAATTCCGCGCCTTCGCTACCAACCTCGGGGAAGAAGTGCCAAGGGTGGAAGACAGCAAGCGCCTGATCTCCGAGATCAACATGGGCGCTACTGCCATCGGTACCGGGGTGAATGCACCCAAAGGGTATTCCGAACTGGTAACAAAATACCTGCGTGAAGTAACCGGCCTGGAACTGTCGCTGGCGGCGGACCTGATCGAGGCTACCTACGATACCGGCGCGTACGTACAACTCTCCGGTGTGCTGAAACGCACTGCGGTAAAGGTTTCTAAAATATGTAACGACTTGCGCCTGCTCTCCTCCGGACCACGCACAGGGCTAAACGAAATTAACCTGCCGCCGATGCAGCCGGGATCTTCCATCATGCCGGGTAAAGTAAATCCTGTTATTCCGGAAGTGGTTAACCAAACGGCGTTCTACGTGATCGGGGCGGACCTTACCGTGACGCTGGCCGCGGAAGCCGGACAATTACAGCTCAATGTAATGGAGCCGGTACTGGCATTCTCCCTCTTTACCGCCATCTCCTACATGACCAATGCATGCAGAACCCTCAAGGATAAATGCGTAGTGGGCATCACCGCCAATGCCGAACATACCCGGCAAATGGTGATGAACAGCATCGGCATCGTTACGCAGCTGAACCCTGTTATCGGCTATGAAAAATCCGCAGGCGTGGCCCGCGAAGCCCTGGAAACAGGTAAGTCCGTGCACGACCTGGTGGTGAAAGAGAAGAAGTATATCACCCAGGAAAAATGGGATGAGATCTTCACTTTCGACAACCTGATCCGACCTCAATTCATCCAATAAAAACTATAACAGGTATGTTACGTTCTTCTGTTTTCGTTTATGGCTTACTGTTAGCCTGCATGACGGGTATTTTCCAGGTAACGCCCATGGAGGCACAGGCACAAAAGAAAAAGAAACAACGGGCAGCAACTACCTCCGCAGCGGGCGTCGCCACCCGCCCTGAAAAAAATAAAAACCTGCCTAATATAGTTATCCTGGCTACTGGTGGCACCATAGCCGGCGCCGGCGCTTCAAGCGTTGCCGCCGGCTACACCGCCGGGAAGTTGCCCATCGAAGACCTCCTCAGCGCCGTACCGGAAGCCAATAAAGTGGCCAACCTCGAAGGCGAACAGGTAGCCTCGGTAGGCAGCCAGGCCATGACGGACAGCGTATGGCTCAAACTCGCCAAACGGGTGAACGAGCTGCTGCAAAGCGCTGAGGTGGACGGCGTAGTGATCACCCACGGAACGGACACCCAGGGCGAAACCGCCTTCTTCCTCGATCTCACCGTTAAATCAGACAAGCCGGTAGTACTGGTAGGCGCCATGCGCTCCGCTACCGCCATCTCCGCGGATGGCCCCAAAAACCTCTATGACGCCATCGTGGTAGCGGCCAATAAATCTTCCGCCGGCAGGGGAGTGCTGGTAGCCATGAATGAAGAGATTTTCTCCGGGCGGGAAGTAAACAAAATGAATACCACCAGCACCGCTACCTTCCAGGCGCCAAACACCGGCCCGCTGGGCTATGTGTTTGACGGCAAGGTAGCCTGGTATCATGCCACGTTACGCAAGCATACCACGCAAACCATCTTCGACGTCAGCCAGGTGAATGAGCTGCCGAAAGTGGACATCCTCTATGGCTACTCCAACCCCGATCCCACGCTGGTAGACTGCCTGGTAAACAACGGTACCAAAGGCATCGTCATCGCGGGGGTAGGCAACGGGAACCTTTACCCCACCGTAGAAACGAAAGTAAAGCAGGCCACGGCCAAAGGCATTGTGGTAGTGAGAGCGGCGAGAGTGGCCAGCGGCCGCGTGACGCTCAACGGCGAAACAAATGACAAAGCCCTCGGCACGATTGTTTCAGATGACCTCAACCCCGAGAAAGCAAGAGTATTGTTACAATTGTCATTGCTGAAAACTTCCGACCCTGCCACCATCCAGGGATACTTTTTCGAATACTAGCCTGTTCCGTAGTATTTAATATCACTGTTTATATTCATTAGCTATGATCTGGATCCAGTTTGCCATTTTATTAATGGCTATTTTGATCGGTGCGCGCATGAAAGGCATTGGCCTTGGTGTGATGGGCATGGTGGCGCTCATGATATTCGTATTTGTTTTCCGCATGGCCCCGGCCGATCCGCCGATCGACGTGATGCTGATCATCCTGTCCGTAGTGAGTACAGCGGCCACCCTGCAGGCTGCCGGCGGTATGGAATACATGGTGCGCCTGGCGGAAAAGGTGCTGCGCAGCAAGCCTTCCCTGATTGTGCTGATAGCTCCGTTCACTACTTTCGTCTTCTCCGTATTTGCCGGCACGGCGCATATCACTTACTCCCTGCTGCCCATTATCGCAGAGGTATCCACCAAAAAACGGATCCGCCCGAAAAGAGCGTTGAGCATTTCCGTGATCGCTTCCCACCTCGCCGTTACGGCCAGCCCTATTTCCGCGGCCACCGCGGCGCTGGTATCCATCCTGGGCGGGGCGGTCAGTTTGCCGCAGGTGATCATGGTGAGCATTCCCGCCTGCATCGTCGGCATCCTGTGCGGCGTGGCAGTGTGCTGGAAGAAGGGCGTAGAGCTGGAAAAGGACCCGGTATTCCTGGAAAAGATGAAAGACCCTGAATTTGCCCGCAGCATCGACCTTGATACTTCCGCTACCAGGGAGCCGTTGAAGCCCGGCGCAAAAACAGCCGTCGCGATATTTGGTTTGGCCGTACTGCTGATTGTGCTGGTAGGAGCTTTCCCTAAAATGCTGCCTACGTTTGAACCGGGGCATGCCAACCTCGCCATCAATAACCTCGGCAATATCAAAATGGCTGCCATGATTGAGCTGATCATGCTCAGCGCGGCCGCTGCTATCATGATCTTCACCAAAACCACTGCGGAAGCGGTTTCCAAAGCCAGCCTGTTCACCGCAGGCGCGGTGGCGGTTATCTCTGTATTCGGCGTGGTGTGGATGAGCGCTACGTTCATGCAAACCAACCAGGTTATTATCGAGGGCGCCCTGGGCAATATGGTGCGCTCCGCGCCATGGACGTTTGCCATCGCCATCTTCCTCCTGAGCATGTTGCTCTTCAGCCAGGCTGCCACTACCCAGGCGCTGGCCCCGCTGGGCCTCTCGCTCGGTATTAGTCCGGCGCACCTGGTGGCGATGTTCCCCGGGGCCAACGGCGACTTTATTTTACCCGGCTATCCTACACTGCTGGCGGCCATTAACTTTGACCGCACTGGCAGTACGCATATAGGTAAGTTCCTCGTCAACCACAGCTTTATGATTCCCGGTTTAGTGGCAGTGGGCATGTCGGTGGCGGCGGGGTTTTTCTTTGCAGGTATTTTCCTGTAAGGAGCTGCAGGCAGCTTTCAGTAAGTAATCATTAATAACCATCCTTCATGTACCCTTAATCTAACGTAAATGCGTACACGTAACCGGCTATTACCCATCCTGTTGCTGCTGCCCTTCGTTGCGGCCGCGCAGCAGCAGGAAGCGCAGGATACTATCTTCAAACCCCTGATTAATACCTCCAAGGCTACCCTGTTGCAAAACATTGACCTGATCGCGAATATGCGCTTTGCCGAACGTAACCAGTTCGTCAACGGTACCTTCACCAACGCCAGGTTTGTGAACGAGCAGTTCCGCCTGGAAATCAGGGGCAAGGTAACGGACAAGCTGTACTTCCGCTTCCGCGACCGCTATACCCGCGATCCGGAAACCCAGTCAATTGATAATATCAGTCGCTCTACTGACCTGGCGTACCTCCGCTTTGACCCCACCGAACACTGGAAGATTTACGCCGGTAAGCTCTGTGCAGATTGGGGCGGGTACGAATTTGACGCCAACCCGATCGACATCTACGAATATTCCGACATCATCGAGTATGCGGATAACTTCCTCACCGGCGCCGGCTTTGGCTGGCTGCCCAATAAGCAGCACGAGTTCACCGTACAGTTGCTGAACAGCCGCACCAAATCCTTCTACGAAATTTATGACACCATTCCCGGTATCGACGAGGCGAAGTTTCCTTTCGCCGCAGTGGCCAACTGGCGGGGGAGCTTTGCAGGCGGCAAGTTCCAGACGATTTGGTCGTACAGCATTTTTAAGGAAGCCACCCAGCAGTACATGAACTATTTCGCTTTCGGTAACCAGCTGCAGCTAAAGGGCTTCCGCCTGCAGTACGATTTTAAACTCAGCCTCGAAAACCTGGACCGCAAGATGATTGTAACGGATATGGTGCGCAGCCGCCTGCACACCACCGCCCAGCAGGCGCGCTACATGAGCCACTGGGTCAGCGCGGATGTGCAGCTGAGTAAGATCGTGCATCTGGCCTTCCAGGGCATGGTGGACTTTGCCTACTGGGATGGCAACCCTGACCCCGCCGCTCCTGCCAAATTACGCACCGCCTGGGGCTATATCCCGGGTATAGAAGTCTATCCGCTCAGGGATGTGAACCTGCGCGTATTCTGCAATATGGTAGGGCGTATCTACCGGCATTCCGATTATGCCAAAATTGTACTGGGGCTGGCCAACCATGATAACTACCGCTTTTCCATCGGCATTGTAACGCCGTTGATCGTATTATAACCTGCAATTGTAAAACTAAAAAGGAGCGGCCTTATGGCCGCTCCTTTGTGTATATAGATGGGAATCATCCTAGAATTCCTGTTCGAGGTGCCCTACGGAACCGTCTTCCGCCATACCTTCCACCACCATCCTGAATTTCTTCGTGAAATCGTTGTTGTAGAATTCAATGTTGGCGGTATGCGTGAGCGTATCTACCGTTACGTTCGGATTCCAGTAAAGCGTCAGGCGTTTATCAGGCAGCGCATGTACTTCTTTTTTCACACTGTAATCCGGTGAGTAGAACTGCTTCACAATCGCATAACCGGCTTTTTTATAGAGTTCAAAACCGCGGATGCTCGGATCGTTCTGCGGTACGTTATCGCCGCCCTTCTTCGTGTAGATGGCGATAGCGCCGTTTGCGCCTCCGATGCCCATAAACGGCGGGCGGATCACTTTAATGAGCGCAATGTCCGTCACCGGCAGGGAGGAGAGCATGGAAATATCCGTCTGCATTTCGTTCAGGTATAAGCCCGGAGCGCCGCCACGCCAGCTGATAGACGGGTTGTTGATATCCCCCGTGATTTGGAGGCCCGCTACTTTGGATTGCAGGTACTGGAACACGTTCATAGCAATCGGCGTTTCTTTCGTAAGGTCGAAGGTAATACCATCGCCGCCGGCAAACATCCCGCTCACATAGCGCTTCTCCGTGGTTTCCTGCGGCTTTTCCTTCTTCGCATTTACGTTCACCTCTTTGAGGTACACCATCTTGTTATTGATAGCGCGGTTTACCTTGTTGCTTTCCGCCGCGTTGGCGAGGAAGGATTTCAGGGCCGTGTTATCGATGGGCGGCGGTACCCGCAGCGGGGAAGGCAGTTTGATCAGGGAAGGCTTTTCAAAGAAGTGGTTGTTGAATTTAACGCTGACGTCTTTGTTCTTCTTCGCGATATCATTACCCTGGTAGTAGATGTAGGCCGTATCCGGGAACACCATGCCGGTGATGTGGAACTCTCCTTTTTCATCTACAGGGGCCTGGGCAAAGAGGCTGGAGCTATCAGCCGGCACTTTGATGATCATGTCGATCTGCCCGTTGGTGAGCGGGCGGCCCGTGCCGGACAGCGCTTTACCGTCCATGGAAAGGCCCTGTTCGTACGGGTATTTGATTTGCGGGTAATCGTTGTTCAGGATCTTTTCCCAGCTGAAACGGGTCCAGCCGTTGGTGAGCATCACCAGGTCCAGCGCCTGCAGCGTTTGCGCGGAATCGTTCCGGAAGTACCAGGCAGGGTTGTACACAAAGCCCTTGATGTCCGAAGTGAGCAGCAGGTTGGAGATGATGTTGTTCACATTTTTTGACTCCACAGGTACCGCATCCGCGTCTGTAATCGATACGGAGATGCTGGTATTGATCGTATCCGGGAGGCGTAACACCAGGGTGTTCTTCGTCCTGGCGTCGCGGTGGATATCGGATTCCAGCACATCCATTTGCAGGAGATCGTTTTTCCGCACGAACACCAGGCGTTGCGCAACGGGCAAGCCGGATTTGGTGAAGAGGGACAGCTGCAGGATACCGGAAGGAATATTGTTGGCCGGAATGAAGCCGCTGATGCGGCCATCGGCTACATCCAGGTTGGCTTTATATACCATCTGCTGGTTCATCTGCGCGAGTACCAGCAGCTGATTCAGGCTGGTATCGTTATCCGGGCCGGCAACGGCCTGGTAGAATATCCGGGAGCCTTTGTTATAAACTTTCAGCGTTACGCCTTTGGTTTGCGCGGCCGGCAGGTCAATGGTTTTGGACTGGCCTTTGGCGCTCTTCACTACGGCCTGGTATGTTTCCCCGGCAGCCGGCGTATAGTCGAAGCTGCCCATACCGTCGTGAATGGATTTGATCACGGCCGTTTGTTCTCCCTTGCCGTTCTTCACCGTACCGGTTACCTCGATGGGATAACCGTTCTGGTCAATGGCTTTGAAGGCAACCGTATTTCCCTGGCCTGCGATGGCGTTACCGCCCTCGGGGAAAAACTGCACGGAAAAGTCCTGCGCAACGGTATCCGCATCAGGCGTTACTTTTTTGGCAGGGTCGAATATTTCGAAATTTTTCGTGAAGAAGAAGGCAGGGTCGAAGTTGTTCATCCAGGCGGTGTAAGCGCGGATCTGGTAGGTACCGGGTTTTTGCGTTTCAGGCAGTTCAAACGCCCCGGGCGACATACCACCACCGGCGGCGAAGAGTTTCTTCTGAATAATATTGTTATTCTTGTCCAGCAGTTCTACGTAAAGGTTAGTGGCCTGGGTAGAGGGAAGGCCCTGCAGGGTGATGTATGCCCGGAACCAGATGGTTTCGCCGGCGGCATAGTAGTCTTTGTCCATATGAAGGTACACTTTCTCCTGCGGGTAGCGCCTCACAAATTGCTCCAATGCTTTAACGATGCGGTCCGACCAGTCATCCGGCGGCGGCGCAATGAAAGCCATTGCGGTTACAACTCCTGTCAGCAGCGCTATTGGAAGTTTCCATTTCATGGTTGTCGATTTATCTACAAATTACTAATTAGTCTTAATTGTCCTAAGGAATCCTTAAAAATAGCAAGTTCAAAAGATTAAAGTTATTATTGCGCGAAATACTGGATTTTTTTTAACAAGATTTTAATGAGTTCCAAGGGAAAACGACTGGTAGTGACAGGCGGCGGCGCCGCCGGATTTTTTTGCGCGGTGAATGCGGCCCGTATGAACCCCGGCCTGGAAGTATGGCTGCTGGAAAAAACCGGCAAGCTGTTATCCAAGGTAAAAGTAAGTGGGGGCGGGCGTTGTAACGTTACCCACGACGCGCCTGACATCGCGTATATGGCTAAGCGTTATCCCCGTGGAGGCAACTTTGTAAAGAAGGCCTTCGGGCAGTTCTTTGTGCCGGATACCATCCAGTGGTTCGGGGAAAGGGGCGTGAAGCTGAAAGCGGAAGAGGACGGGCGCATGTTTCCCGTTACGGATTCCTCCCAAACGATCATCGATTGCCTCCTTGGCGAGGCGGATAAATACCTTGTCAATATCCGTACAAACGTGGAGGTGCTGGCCCTTGCACGTGCCGCAGATGGCCGCTGGCGGCTGACGTTAAGCCAGGGCCCTGCCATGGATGCCGATTTTGTGTGCATCGCTGCCGGCGGCTATGCCCAGGAAGGGAAGTTTCAGTGGCTCAAACAACTCGGGCATACCATTGTGCCGCCTGCGCCTTCCCTGTTTACCTTCAATATGCCCGGCCATCCCATCACGCAGCTGATGGGCGTAGCTACCCAGGCCAGCATCCGGATTGCCGGCACCAAACTGCAGCAGGAAGGCCCGCTGCTGATCACGCATTGGGGAATGAGCGGCCCCGCCGCCCTGCGCTTATCCGCCTGGGGCGCCAGGGAGTTGCAGGAAATGCAGTACACCTGCACCGCCATCGTCAACTGGGCGCCGGCGTATAACGAAAACAGCCTGCGGGAAGCCTGGCAATCCCTGCGCTTTGAGCTGGGCAAACAAAAAATTTACAACCGGAATCCCTTCCAGCTGCCGCAGCGCCTCTGGCATTTTTTACTGCAACAGGCAGGCATAGGGGAGGAACTCCGCTGGGCGGACGTGCCGGCAAAAGAGCAGAACAAGCTGCAGAAAATGCTGGTGGCCATGGAGTTTCCGGTGAAAGGCAAAACTACTTTCAAGGAAGAATTTGTAACCTGCGGCGGCGTGGCGTTAAACGAAATTGATCCCGCCACGATGCAGAGCAGGGTTGCGCCGGGGCTCTATTTTGCAGGGGAGGTAATGGATGTGGATGGGATCACCGGCGGTTTTAATTTCCAGCATGCCTGGACCAGCGGCTACATTGCTGCAAAGCATATTACCGGAACACCGTAAAAAAAGGCGGGGCCGTTGCCACGGCTCCGCCTGAACGAAAGTATGCTGGCCCGGACGATGCGGTACGCCTGCCGGGCAACTAGATCTTCATATAATTAACCCCCAACTCGTACTCCTCCTCGAGCGCTTCGAGCAATAACCGGAAGTCGTCCGGATTACGGAGGAAATCCATTTTCGTCATATCCACCATGAGCGTGCGTACAGGATGCTGCTTGATGTACTGCATATACATGTCGTGTACATTGAGCAGGTACTCATCCGGGATGGCCTGCTCGTACGGGCGGTTGCGGTGGCGGATGTTCTCCTGCACCTTGGATACCGGCGCATTCAGGTAAATCAGCAGGTCCGGCTGCACCAGCTGCGGATTGATGATATCAAAAAGTTTCTGGTAAAGGGCGTATTCTTCTTCCGGCAGGTTGATTTTGGCAAACAGCAGGCTTTTGATAAACAGGTAATCGGAAATGGTGCCGTTGGAAAACATATCTTCCGACTGCAGCATGTCCTTCAGTTGTTTATAGCGCTCCGCCATAAAGAACAATTCCAGCGGAAACGCGTACTGCTGCGGGCTTTTATAGAACAGGGGCAGGAAGGGGTTGTCCGCAAACTCTTCCAGGATCAGTTTGGATGAAAAATGTTTGGCGAGCATGCCGGCAACGGTGGTTTTACCGGCTCCTATATTTCCTTCTATCGTGATAAATTTATAGCGCATGTATCTTCTTTTATAATTTGTGGACCGGCGAATCGTCCGGGCAGGATTCCCATAACTGGCGCACCGTTTTATGCATCACCGGATGCAGGTAGTCCGGAATGATATCGTTCAGCGGCCCGAGTACAAACCGGCGCAGGTGCATGCGCGGATGCGGCACTTTCAGGTCTGGCAGGGAAATAATATCCCCGTTAAAAAATATCAGATCGATATCAATCACCCGCGAACCCCATTTCTCCTGCCGCACCCGGCCAATCGTCCGCTCTATTTCCAGCGTGCAGGTAAGCAGGCTATGCGCATCCAGTTCCGTGGCTATTTCCAGCCCCTGGTTAAGGTAATCCGGTTGATCGATCACCCCCCAGGGGGCCGTCTGGTACAAGGCAGATTGCTGTGCCACCCGGCCGGCTCTTTCACCGATCAGTTGAACGGCTCTCCGAAGGTTGCTTTCAGGATCTCCCAGATTGCCACCTATAAGTAATATTGCAGTATTCATGTATAAATCAGGTCCCAAAAGTAGCCATATTCCTTATTTTTGAAAAAAATGTATCTTTCCCAATAGTTTCATATTAACTCGACAACATGCGTTTTTTTAAAGTATTCTTTGCAGCCCTGTTGGCCTTGATCGTGTTCACCGCCATTGGAATGATAACCCTCATGGTGCTGATAGGAAAGGCAATAACCCCCGAAAAAGTGAGTCTTTCCCCAAACAGTGTATTGGTGCTGGAAACCGGCCAGGGATTCCTGGAACAGGAGCAGTCTAACCCGCTGGCCGGCTACCTGGGCGACCTGGAGACGGACGTTCCCGGCCTCTACGAAGCCATCCGTTTGATTGACCATGCCGCCGATGACGATAACATCAAAGGCATCTACCTGAAAATAAATGGCAACGGCAACGGGTTTGCCACCAATGAAGAACTGCGTAAAGCGTTACTGCAGTTCAAAAAATCCGGCAAATTCGTATATGCGTACGGGGAAGTAATTGACCAGGGCGCTTATTTCCTGGCCACCGCAGCGGATAAAGTGTACCTGAACCCCCACGGAGGCATGGACTTCAGAGGATTTGCCACCGAAATCATGTTCCTCAAAGGCGCGCTGGATAAACTCGAAATCAAACCTGAAATTTTCTACTGCGGCAAATTCAAAAGCGCTACAGAGCCCCTGCGGGAAACGAAAATGACGGACGCCAACCGCGAGCAAACTACCCTCTTCCTCGGTCAGCTCTACGGCAACTTCCTCAGCGGTATTGCCGCCAGCCGGAAAATAGATACCGCCACCCTGCACCGCTACGCCAACGAAGCCCTGATACAGGAGCCGGGCGATGCGCTGAAGTACAAGCTGGTGGATGGTTTGAAGTATGACGATGAAGTGACCGCCGAGCTGAAGTCAAAACTGAATATCAAGTCCGACGATAAGATCAACTTCGTATCCCTCTCCAAATACGACGACGCTACCACCCTCAGCAATGGGGACGGGGACAGCAAGATAGCCGTGATCTACGCGCAGGGCAACATCGTTTCCGGGGAAACGGATAAACCTAATTTCATCGCCAGCGATAATTACGTGCGCGACATCCGCAAGGTGCGGGAAGACAAGAACGTGAAAGCGCTCGTCTTCCGCGTGAACTCCGGCGGCGGCAGCGCCCTGGCGTCCGAAGTGATCTGGCGGGAACTGAGCCTGACCAAAAAGGTGAAGCCGGTGATCGTATCCATGGGCGACTATGCAGCCAGCGGCGGGTATTACATCTCCTGCATGGCGGATAGTATTTTCGCGGAACCCAATACCTTAACCGGTTCCATCGGGGTGTTCGGCGTGATGATGAACCTGTCCGACTTCTTCAAAAATAAACTGGGCGTTACTTTCGACGGGGTAAAAACAGCTACCTACGCGGACCTGGGCAGCACCGGCCGGCCTATGACCGATGCGGAAAGACAGCTGATCCAGAACAGCGTGGACGCTACCTATGCGACCTTCAAATCCAGGGTGGCTGCCGGCAGGAAGCTGCCCCCGGCCATTGTGGACAGCATTGCGCAGGGCCACGTATGGAGCGGTACGCAAGCGCTGCAACTCGGCCTGGTAGACCGTTTGGGCGGTATGGACGATGCCCTGGCATCCGCGGCCAAAATGGCCAAACTGAGCAATTTTAAAATAACGGAATACCCGGATGTGAAACCTTCCGTGAGCCGCCTGCTCCGCAATATGGGCGATAAAGTGAGCGCCCGTATGGTGAAAAAAGAGATGGGCGCAGATGAATATAAGACCTACCAGGAGCTGAAGGCCTTGAAGGACCTGCATGGCCAGGTGCTGGCGCGGATGCCGTTTGATTATATCATACGTTAACAGCGTTTAAAAAGATATGGGTAATTGGGAATTGCCGTCAGAAATGATGGTAATTCCCAATTTCTTTTTATGTAGTTTTACGCGGTTTTTAAAATTGCAGATCAGATGAATGGAGCTAAGTACAGTCAGTGGAGAGCGATGTTGGCCATTACGAAAGGTAGCCTGAGAGCGACTTTCAGAAGTCCGTCTTCCGTAGTTTTCAGCCTGGCCTTCCCACTGGTATTTATCCTGGTGTTTGGATTCATTGGAAACAGTACCGTATCTGTAAAGGTGGGTGTAGACCGCCATACAGACATCAATACCACCTATTTTAAGCAATTATCCGCCAATAAAACGCTGAAGCTCATTACGGACGACAGCGAGGCTGAAATGGCCGAAGACCTGAAGAAAGGCAACCTGGTGGCCATTTTGAACATTGAGCAGCAGCGCGCTGCGGACGGGCAGGAACATTACAACCTGCATGTTAAAACCTCTACCGCTACCGATCCCAATAAAAAAGGTATCCTGATGGCCGCTTTGCGCACCGTAACCGGGCAGCTGGACAGCCAGGCCTATCCCCGCCCATCCGTGGCCACCATCCTGCCGGAAGAGGTGCCGGGCCGTATTTACAAAACGATCGACTTCATTCTACCCGGCCAGCTGGGCTTTGCACTGATGAGCGGGGCCGTGTTTACCACCGCCTTCCTCTTCTTCGGGCTGCGCCAAACCCTGGTGCTGAAACGGTTTTTTGCCACGCCCATCAAACGGTTTTACATCGTATTGGCGGAAGCGCTGGGCCGTACGGTATTCCAGGTGATCAGCTCCATTGTGATCATCGCGCTGGGCCATTTTGCCTTCGGGTTTACGCTGGTGAACGGCTTTGTGACGTTTTTGGAAATGCTGGCATTGTCCGCCTTCGGCTGCCTGATATTCCTGGGCTTTGGCTTTATCGTGAGCGGCATAGCGAAAAACGAAAGCACCATCCCCCTGTTTGCCAACATCATTACCCTGCCGCAGTTCCTGCTGGCAGGCACCTTCTTCCCGATAGACTCCTTCCCATCCTGGCTGCAACCGGTCTGCCGGCTGATGCCGCTCACTTACCTGGCGGACGGGCTCCGCGAGGTAGCCTACGAAGGCAAGCACCTCTGGGATATCGGGTTCGACCTCGGCATCCTCACGCTCTGGGGGATCGTCGTGTATATCGTGGCCGTGAAAGTATTCCGGTGGGAGTAAGCGGGGCATTTGTTAGCTTTGTAGTATAAATCCCTGCACATGCAAGCCTTTTTCATCATATTGGGGGCGCTGATTGTATTGGTGCTGGCATTGTTCGTCATCAGCATGATTTTGCCCTCCACCGTGAAGGTGGAGCGTACGCTACAGATCCCTGCCAGCGCGGCTGTACTGTTCCCTTACGTCAATACCCTGAAAAACTGGGAGTTGTGGTCGCCCTGGCAGCAGATGGACCCGCAGCTGAAAATTACCTACGGCGAAAAGGCCAGCGGCGCAGGGGCCGGTTACAGCTGGGATAGCCGTAACCGCAACATCGGCAAGGGCAGCGTAGTGATCACCGTTTCCCGGCAGGATCAGTACATTGCTACCGAAACGGATTTTATGGCCATGGGAGTAGCCAAAGGTTACTTCCGGTTTGAACCCGTACCGGGCGGCACGGTAGTAACCTGGGGGATGGTGGCCGATATGGGCCAGCACCCCGTCCGCAAACTGATGGGGCTCATGATGGACAAATGGGTGGGAAAAGACTTCGAAAAAGGTTTACAAAACCTGGCAAAGATTAGCAGCAAAAAATAAACTATGAGATTTGTAAAATTAGGGATCATCAGTATCGTCGTATTCAGCACACTGATTTTCCTTGGCTCTTTATTACTGCCTTCCACGGCCGTGGTAGAACGTACCGGCGTAATCCAGGCGCCTATTGACACCGTTTACGCCCACATCGGCAACCTGAAAGCATGGGCGGACTGGAACCCCTGGTTTAAGCCGGATACCGCCGCCACCCTGCAGTTTTCCGAATCCGGCAGCGGCGCAGGCGCGTGGTACACGTGGACGGGTACACGCAGCAGCGGCAAGGTGACGGTGATTGACAGCGATCCGAAAAAAGGCATCCATTACAGCATGGATGTGAAAAATATGAAGCCGGTGGACGCGGGTATCGAACTGAAGCCCACGGCGGATGGCAAGGCTACCGCCATCTTCTGGCATATGCAAACGAAACTGGGCATGCTCCCCTGGTGGAAATTACGCGGGTTTATGGCCGACCGCATCTTCGGGCCCGCCATGGATAAGGGTTTGAACACCCTCAGTGCGATTTGTGAAGGGACGCATGAAAACTGATGGAGCTATTTTGCCATTAATCCATATTAACAATTTATTGCACTTATTATGATTAAATTGGCTAATCCTTCTAAACGCTAACTAAATAACGCACATCCAACATGAAACAGATCATCATGGCTACTTTCTTCGTTGCCACCGCAGCTTTGGCTTTCGGTCAGGAAAAGGCAAGAAAGAGCCCAAAAGTAACCGCTGAAGGTAAAGATATCAAAGTAGTGTATGGCCAGCCTTCCAAGAACGGAAGAGAGATCTTCGGTAAACTGGAACCATACGGAAAAGTTTGGCGCACCGGCGCTAACGAAGCTACGGAGATCACCTTCGCGAAAGATGTGAATTTCGGCGGCAAGCCCGTGAAAGCAGGCACTTACACCCTGTTTTCCATTCCTGATCCCAAAACCTGGACCGTTATCCTGAACAAGAAACTGGGCCAGTGGGGCGCTTACGATTACGAAAAGGTGAAAGACCAGAACGTAGCGGAAGTGAAAGTGGAACGTCAGGCGCTGTCTACCCCGGTAGAAAAGCTGACTTTCACACTGCCTGGAAATGCTGTGGTGTTTGAGTGGGATGATACGAAGATATCCGTTCCCGTGAAGTAGAAGCTGATAACAATTTTTTTTAGGGGGAGAGAATTAATGCTGCGGCATTGATCCTCTCCCCGTTCTTTTTACGTATATACGTCCGCGTTATGCCGTGGTCAAATGGTCGCCAATAGGTCGGCAATACACTGGTAAACGCTTTGCAATTGTTCCGCTGTAATGCAGTATGGCGGCAGGATGTAGAGGGTGTTCCCCAGCGGGCGCAGCATAACCCGGCGCTCCCGGAAGAAGCGGTGCAGCTGGTCCGCAATGTTATTCGTGTACCCGTCTGCGTTAGGGGTAATAATGTCGAACGCAAGAATGGTTCCCTGCAGCCGGGGCGCTTTTACTTTGGGCGACTCCCGCAGTTGTTGCAGGAACTGCGCATGCGCTTCGTGTATGCGTTGCCGGTTGGCGGCGCAGGCCGGATCGGTAAAGAGGTCCAGGCTGGCCAGCGCTACGGAGCAGGCCAGCGGGTTGGCTGTAAAGCTATGCCCGTGGAAGAGCGTTTTCAGTTTATCGTTGCTGAGGAAGGCTTCGTATATCCTGCTGGTGCAGGTGGTGACGCCCAGGGCCATGCTGCCGCCGGTCAATCCTTTGGAGAGGCACATCATATCCGGCTGGGTAGCGCAGTTTTCCATAGCGAAGTTTTTCCCCGTTCTGCCGAAGCCGGTCATTACTTCGTCCGCAATGAGCAGCACGCCGTTGGCTTGCAGCCAGGCCAGGAGGTTATCCAGCGGGGCGGCTTCGTACATCAGCATCCCGCCTGCTCCCTGTACGAGCGGCTCAAAGATGAATGCCGCGATGGCGCTGAGGTCCAGCGCTTCGATGGCGGCTTTCAGGGCATCCAGGTTGTCGTGCGCCGGCAGGTCAATGAAGTGAACTTCAAACAACAAATCATCGAACACGCGGGTAAACACGCTGCGGCCGCTTACGCTCATGGCGCCGAAGGTATCGCCGTGATAGGCGTTTTTGAAGGCGATGAATTTGTGGCGGCGCTGCCCTTTGTTATCCCAGTATTGGAGGGCCATTTTCAGGGCTACTTCCACGGCCGTGGAGCCATTATCCGAATAAAATACGCGTTTTTGGCCGGCAGGCAGCAGGGGGAGGAGGCGTTCGGCCAGTTCCACCGCGGGGGCGTGCGTGTAGCCGGAAAAGATGATATGTTGAAGCTGATAGGCTTGCCTGGACAGCATCTCAGCGATATGCGGATGTGCGTGGCCGTGAATATTTACCCACCAGCTGCTGGTGGCGTCGATGTAGGCATTGTCCTGGTCGTCGAACAGGAGGGCGCCTTCCCCGCGGGTGATCGCGATGGGCTGCGGCGCTGTTTGCATCTGCGTGTACGGATGCCAGATTACCTGCTGGTCACGGGCTGCTAAAGTCGGTTGCTGCATCGTCATTAATTTAGGTAGGCAGCGAAGGTACAACAACCGGCAATAATGCGCTACTACTCGTAGTATTTGGCGAGGGCCTTGTAGAGGTCAACGGCGGCGTAGGGTTTGGGCAGCAGGTCCGTTACGTGGAGGATGGCCAGCTTTTCCATGACATCCGGCATGATGTCCGCCGTGAGTACAATGATGAAAGCGTCCGGCTGTATCATTTTTATATGCGGGATGGCTTCGTAGCCGTTCATTTCGGGCATATGCAGGTCGAGGATAATGCCGTCAAAGGGTTGCTCCTTGAGGCGTTCCAACGCCTGTTTGCCGTTGGTGGCGGTGGTAATGCGGGCGCCAGATTTTTTGAGCTGCATTTCGATGATGCGGACGTTGATCACATTGTCTTCCACTACCAGCAGCTTCATGTTTTCCAGGAAGCCGGGCGGGAACTGTTGCGGGGTCTGTTGTTTTTTATGGAGTACAGGGATATCGAATCCAAGGGTGAAGTGGAAGGCGGAGCCTTTGCCCGGCGCGCTCTCTACGTGTATATGTCCCCGTTGTATTTCCACCAGTTTTTTCGTGATAGCGAGGCCCAGCCCGGTGCCGCCGTGGCGGCGGGTAGTGGCGGCTTCCGCCTGCACAAAGGTTTCAAAAACCTTGTCCTGCATTTCCGGCGGTATGCCGATGCCGGTATCCCGCACGGTGAACTGGATATGCGTGCGGTTGCCATGGCATTCCTGCTGGTGTACCTCTATGGATACGGAACCTTTCTGCGTGAATTTGATGGCGTTGTTGATCAGGTTATTGAGTATCTGCCCGAGGCGCACGGGATCGCCGAGGATGTTTTGCGGCAGGTCGTGATCCACGGCGGTGTACAGCTTGATGCCTTTGGCTTTGGCCAGGGGCTGGTAGTTGCTGGCGATGCCGTTGATGAATTCCGGCAGATGGATGGGAATATGTTCCAGCTCAATTTTGCCTGCTTCTATCTTGTTGAAGTCGAGTATATCGTTGATGAGGCCCAGCAGGTGTTTGGCGGAGAACTGCAGGCTCTGGATCACCTCCGCGTTTTCAGGCAGGTGGTTATCCTCCAGGATGCCGGCGATGCCGATGATGGCGTTCAGGGGCGTCCTGATTTCGTGGCTCATGACGGAGAGGAATTCGCTGCGCGCCTGCGCGGCTTTTTCCGCGCTTTCCTTGGCTTTGACCAATTCCATTTCCGTGAGTTTCTGGTTGGTGATATCCATGATGATACCCCTGAAATGGGTGATGATCCCGTTGGTGTAAACGGGGACGCCGACCGTCTTTACCCAGGTGGGCGTGCCTTTGGAGGAGATATGCCGGAGTTCCAGGCAATAGGGTTTATGGTGCTGGAAGAGGTTGCGCCGGGCTTCCTCAAATATGGGGCGGTCTTCCGGGTGGTAGAAGGAAGCGGAGCTTTCCAGGGTAATGGGGTAATCGTGCGGCACTTCCCTGAGTTCAAAAATCTGTTTGGTCCAGAATAATTCGGACGTGGCGGTGTTGAATTCCCAGCCGCCGATCGCCCCCATTTGCTGGCTGATGTTGAGCAGGTGGAGGTTTCGCTCCAGCTCTGCCTTCGTCTGCCGGAGGGCGATCTCGTCCTGCATCCTGGCGGTGATGTTTTTGATCATGATCAGGATGCGTTTGCCGGGGCCGTGGTGGTTTTTCAGGAGCGACATTTTCAATCCGTACCAGTTGTTGATTTCCTCCCGGATGTCGCGGTACTCATATTCCTGTGTTTCTCCGGTACGCAGGAGGGTGTCGGCCAGGTTATCGAACACCGGCGCCATGGAGCCCAGCGCTTCGGAGATGCTGCGGCCTATGATCTGGTCCTTGGGGTGAAAGAGGAGGCAGTCGTTACTACACCAGACTTTGGTGAAAACTTTCTGGTCGTTCATTTCCATCACGATGTCGTCCAGCGTGCCGATGAGCGCGTCGAGGTCGGCCCGTGTTTGCTGGTTCGCTTTTTCCGCCCTGTTCCGTTCTTTTTCCTCGTTATGGGCAAAGAGCAGCAGGGCATAGCTTTGTATCAGGGGCTGCAGCGTATCGATGATGGCAGGCGCGTATCCGCCGGGCCTGTTGCCCAGGCCGATGACGCCTAATATTTTATTATTGTAGATGACGGGGATGCCCAGGAAGGAGGTCAGCGCCAGGCATTGGTCCGGGTAGGCGGCAGCGCTCTCATCCGGTCCGGGCGCGTTGTTGATCAGGGGCGCGGCTTGCCTGATCACCTGTTTGGTGAGCGTGTCCATATTGAGGAATTCCAGCCCGTGCTCCTGGTCTTTGAAGTAGCGGCGTTTCATTTCCTGCAGGTAGCCTGCGGGCGCCGCGGCATGTAGTATGAGTTTGGGAATATGTTGATAGCTCATGGTCATTTCTCCGACGTAGCCGGTGGCGCTGCCTGTGATGGCAAGCAGGTTTTGAAGAAAGTGTTCGAGGGTGAGCGATAAATTTTTATGCAAAGCGAGTGTCTGGTGCATCTCGGAGAGGGAATCGAGGATGCCGGACAGCTGCTGTAATTTGTTTTTTAGCGCTGAAATTTCAGTAATATCTTCCACCGCCGCTTCAGGCAGCAATACAGGTAAAGTCGAGGCCAGCATGAGCGATCAAATTTTAGTTGAATGTTCTGGTTTCTCAGTTTTTCTGCTTGACTCGGAAAATCTCAGTTTTACGCTACTCGTGGGCAACGGTTACGATAAGGAAACAGGTGCGTCTTCAAATGGGTTAATCAGGTAAATAAATTTACTTAAAATATTTTCACAGCCAAGTTTATTTTTCGCACATGCGATGTGCAGATCCTGTGCAAATCAGGGATGTTTGTTGTAACAGTTTTGGGAGGGGATTACCCGCAAAGCAGGGATTGGCTGCTTTGCGGGTAGGGATTTAAAGTGTATAGCGGAGTTGTTGCTTGAGGGGCAATGCGGTTATCATTTACGCATGCCGCCTTTTCTGCTTTACCGGTAAACGGAAATACTATTTACGCATGCCGCCGTTCTTAAACAGCGTATAAGCAGTCTGGTAATTGGCGATGGCTTTGCGCAGCAGCACACTGTCCATCGGTTGCGGTTGCAGGTCGCCGGTGCTATCCTTCACATGAAACGTTTGCGCCTGGTGCTGCGGCCCGAGGATCATCAGCTTTCCGGGTTCCAGGTAGCCGAGCAGCTGATAGGTGCTGATCATGGCGCGTGGCTGGTAATCTGCGGCCAGTACATCCCTTCCGTACAGATTGGTGTTATAGGACCAATTGAGGATTCCTAACAAGGTTGGGTAGATGTCCAGCTGGGAGCACATCACGGGGATTTCGCGGGGCGCCTGGTTTGGCACGTTATACAGGATGCAGGGAATATGGTATTTATTCACTTCAATCTCGTTTTTACCCGCTACGCTGGCGCAGTGGTCTGCCACGAAGATGATGATGGTATTCTTAAACCAGGGCTTTTGCTGCGCCTGTTTCAGGAACTGGCCGATGGCGTAATCCGTGTACTGCACGGCGCCTTCGCGGCTGGTATGGGACGGTATGGCTACTTTTCCTTCCGGGTAGGTGTAGGGGCGGTGGTTGGAAACCGTCATCACGAAATCGAAGAAGGGTTTGCCGGCGGCGTACTTCTCATCGGCTTTCTGCAGTACGGCATGGTAGATGTCCTCGTCGCAAACGCCCCATGCATTCTCAAAATGTACGGCGCTGTCCGGGAAGTTGAACCGTTGCGTCGGGAAGTTGTCGCCCACCAGTCGGTGGCGCAGGCGGTCGTAAATATCAAAGCCATTGTTGCCGAAGAACTGGTTCATGTTATCGAAGTACCCATCGCCTCCGTAGAAGAAGGTACGGTCGTACCCGGCGTGGCCGAAGATGGTGCTGAGGCTGAAGAGTCCTTCGTTATG
This sequence comes from Chitinophaga sp. CB10, assembly GCA_001870995.2. Classification (GTDB taxonomy): domain Bacteria; phylum Bacteroidota; class Bacteroidia; order Chitinophagales; family Chitinophagaceae; genus Chitinophaga. Next base: position 31,173 of record MLAV02000013.1, on the reverse strand, counting down.
CTTGCGGCGCACGATGCTCTGGCCCGGCGTGGGCGGCACGGCGAGCGTCAGCGCTTCCATACCCCGCACGGTCCTGGTGCCGGTGGCGTACATGTTGGTAAAGAGGATGCTTTGTTTGGCAATGCTGTCCAGCACCGGCGTGATATGTTGCGTATTGCCGAAACGCTCCATGAAGGTGGCGCTGAAACTCTCGATCGTCACCATGATGACGTTGGGCTTTACGACCGTTCCGGTATCGGCAATGTGGCGGTATATGCTGGAACCATCTTCCAGGAATGTGGCGCCGTCCGATTGTAACAGCTGGCGCATGGCTGCAAACGCCGCTTTATCATCTTCCAGTAAATAATATTTATCGTAGGGCAGTTCATTATTGACGTAGGCGGAGCCGAAGCTGTAAATGCCGGCTTTTGAAAGCTCTTGCTGGTAGCGGTTTTTGCCTGTTTCCGCCCAGCTGTTGCTGACCAGGTAGAGGTGTAAGCCCGCAAAGGCGATGGTCAGGCCGGTGATAAGGAGCCGTACCCGCATAGGGGTGTTGGACTGGAAGCTGGCCCTGAATATACCTGCCCTGGCAGCGAGCCAGGTAAGCAGTGCGGTGCCGGCCAGTACGCCACCAATCAGCAGCGGCAGCGGATAGGATTGATTGATGTTGTTGATTACCTCGTAGGTGTAGAGGAGATAGTCGACGGCAATGAAGTCGAACCGTGCCTCATATTCCCCCCAGAAGGTGAATTCCGCAAAGAAGGAGAAAATGACGATGAGCAGGGCCAGGAAAAATCCGAAGTAGGTAAAGCCCTTGTTGAACCATGACTTATTCCATCGCTGCGGCAACAGCAGCAGGTACACGGAATAGGCAACGGTAAAGAATACGGCCACGCCGAGGTCAAATACCAAACCTTTTCCGAGTATGGAAAGGATGTTGAGGAAAGACAGGGAGGCAACAGGGAAGGCCCAGCATAATAGCGCTAATCGGACAATCGTGGACAGGATAAGGAATAAGGCAGTAAATCCGAACTGCACGGCATACCTGTTAGGTGTAGGTTTCATTATGAAAAATTGATGGGCGAAGGTAAGCTGTTAGATTAAATTTGAATTAATTTTTTTATGAGCGTAATGGGCGCGCCTTTGCAGGCAGGGCTTAGATTTTGAAGATTTTCTGAATTTATCAAGCGGGGTAAATTTCAGCCGAAGCGGTAGCCGGTACCGTACACGGTTTTGATATAGTCGTTGCCGCCGGCTTCCATCATTTTCCGGCGTAGATTTTTGATATGCGTGTAGATAAAATCGTAAGTCCCGGCCTGGTCGTATGCATCGCCCCAGAGATGCCCGGCGAGGGCTGATTTGGTAATGAGCCGGTGCTGGTTGGCGATGAGGTAGAGGAGTAGCTGGTATTCCTTGCCGGTAAGGCTGAGGGGTTGATGGTTGACTTCCACGGTTTGCGAAGCGGGCGTGATGGTGATTTCGTTGAAAGTGATGCTGGTATTGCCGTTGAAGTTTTTGCGGCGCAGCAGCGCGTGGATGCGGGCATTTAATTCGGACAGGTGGAAAGGTTTGGTCAGGTAATCGTCCGCGCCCAGTTGCAGGCCTGCCAGCTTATCTTCCAGGGCGTCTTTGGCGGAGATGATGATGATCCCTGCGTGGGATTGCATGCGTTTCAATGCTCTGATGATGTCCAGCCCATTGCCTTTGGGCAGGTTGATATCCGCTACGATGCAGTCGTATTCGTAATCGTGTACTTTGTGGATCGCTTCCTGAAAATCGCCCGCTGTTTCGCAGATATATCCCTGTCCTTCGAGGTATTCGCGGATCGAGTTACGGAGGGCGATTTCATCTTCAATAATGAGGATCTTCATAAAATAAATATAACGATAATTATTCATTGACAATCATTTATGAAATCGATTGCAAGAAATCGATTGCATTACTAGGAAATTTGGAAAACAGCGCTTATCTTTTTAGTGAAAATTGCAGTTCGATACTGTAGTAGCTATTTCAAAACCCACAAAATTTAAATCGCATGATTTCCACGTTTCGCATGCATGCATTTGCCGTATTAGCGGCCGCCTGTCTATTTTCCTGCAAGAAGGATCAAACCCTGCAAACGCCGGCCGATGATGGCAAGGCTGCGGGAGCGCAAACAGAAGCCATTAAGAGTACCTGGACCACCAACTGGGACAACTACGCTACCGGCACCTGGCTGTCGCAATCGCAGGCCGCCAACGACTTCGGTAACGTCAGCGGTTGGAACTCCGGCCGTACCTACATTTCCAATGGCAACCTGCGCATCACGCTGGAGCCGAATGCACTCAGCGCTGCCGGCGGGGTGGTGGCCAACATTGATGTATCGGACGGTACGGAGTACGAAATGGATTATGACATCCGCTTCCACAGCCAGTTCGACTGGAGCCGTGGCGGTAAAGTAGGCTTTGGGTTCAGCGTTGGTGAAGGCAACACCGGCGGTGATCCGGGCTGGGATGGTAACGGCGGATCCTTACGCCTGATGTGGTATCAGACAGATGCCGGCAGGGTATTCTTCCAGCCTTACATTTACTACAAAGATCAGCCGGGCCAGTATGGGGACACCTTCGGCAAGAGTTACCCGTCTTCCGGCAGCATCCAGAAAGGTACTACCTACCATGTACACATGTACATCAAGAGTAATACCGGCAGCAACACCAATGGCCACGTACAGATCGTGATCAACGGTACGGTTGTACTGGATCAGGACATCCGCTGGACCACCAACGATGCACAGCGCCTGATCAAAGGAGTAACCTTCCACACTTTCCGCGGCGGCAGTCAGAGCTACTGGGAATCTTCCACAACGGGTTATATCTATTATGATAACCTGTCTGTACACAAGATCAACTAGCACAACAAATCCCTCATTCCCGCTCGCACGGGAATGGGGGATTTAATGAAACAGTTCTTTTTATCAGGTATTATCTTTATCCGGTATGGCTGGCGGGATTGAAACGTGGGTAAATGCCCGGCCGGCGGAAATCGCGAAAGGATAATGCGGTGTTGAAAATGGCCGTATGCCAGGCCTGATGTACATATAATCGGTAAAATCAGAGAAGATCTGAAAAGCGCCCCGTCAGCTGCCGATGACGGGGCGCTGTTATTTTCAAAAGGTCTGTGGCGTTAAAAAAACAGGAATACCAGCGCATGGCCCATGCCTTTACATATCCCGGCTAAGGTTTTCCAGGTATGAACAGTAGCATGATAAAGGGTTTTTCTTAAAGCGCCTGGCATAGTACAGTGGTTGTTACAACTATGAAGGCGAATGTCAAAGCCGGATATTGTACGTTTCATAATACAAATCTCGCAGCGGGGTATGACAACCCTGTGTCAGCAGGTTTTTACACTTCAAAAAAAACTTTTTTATACCGGTGGAATGCTTCACTTATTCCACCCAATCTCCCGCACATCCTTCTCCTGTTGCAGCAGCTTTACCAACTGCAACATCGCCTCGTTGTTTATCTTGTCAAACTTCAGCTCAAGGGTATAGTAATCATCTTCCTTCTCCATGAAAAATGCCGCCAGGCTCAATTCCTTCATCGCGGTTACCTGTTGCAACACATTATTGGCGACAACGCCCGAAGGCGTCACCACCCGCAGCGCGTTTTGCCGGAAGCGCCGGGAAACTTTTTTTTCCAGCGGCTGCATTGCCCAGAGTATAATGATAGCTACCAGCGTTGTAGCGCCTGCCGCAAAGTACATGCCGCCGCCGGTGGCCAGGCCAATGGCCGCTACCGTCCATAACCCCGCCGCCGTAGTGAGCCCGCGGATAGTCCCCTGCTTCATAAACAGGATGGTACCCGCGCCGATAAAGCCGATGCCGCTGATCACCTGCGCCGCCACCCGCGAGGGGTCCAGCACCACGCGCTCCGCGCCCAGCGCATCCGAAAAGCCAAAGGCCGATACCATCATAATCAGGCAGGACCCTACGGATACCATCATGTGCGTACGCATGCCCGCGGTCCAGTCCTTCCGTTCCCTTTCCAACCCGATCAGCGCCCCGAAAAGCGCCGCCATCGATAGTCTGATTGCGATTTCCTGCCAGGTTAACATATGCCAAGTTTTACTTTAAGTTAACGAAAACCAGGCTTTTTTCCAGCAAGTGCCACCCGGCTTTCACCCAAAAAAAGGGTGATAATACGGTTGTCAAAAAGATAAAAAGATTGGAATTTCGGGGTCGCCATATCACTTTAGAATGCATGAGTTTATATCAATACTCCAAAAGCTTTTACGTGGGTATAAACATCTTATTAGCAGCAAGTCCATCCTTATACCGCTTCAAACTTCAGCGGTTGTTGTCTGTCTGCGACGGACTGCAGGTTGCCGCATTGCCGGCAAACGAATGGCTCAGTCCTGAAACCATCCACCGGGAGTACGACCTGGTGCTGATCGAAAGCAACGCCGTATTCCGCCGGATCGAAAGTCAGCCCTGGAACGCCCCTTCCGCCTGGCTTCGTTTATCCGTAGCTGTTCGGAAATCATACCCATTATCATGCTGGGCGATGGCAGAAATGAACAGGAAAAGATACACGGACTGCAAAACGGCTGCGACGATTTCCTGGATCGCGCGGTGAGCATTGAGGAATTGGAATGCAGGATATGCAACCTGGTGAGGCGGGCGCGCCGGCAGCGTATGCTGGCGCGGTGAGCGGAGGAATAAGTCGTTCCGTGTAAAATAAACTGCCAATTATCATACAAAAAAAAAGAGCAGGGCCTTACCCCTGCTCTTACAAATTACTCCATCCTTTGCCGCTCTGCGAGCAAAAAAACTCACGGCTTATCCCACCACACCGGCTCCGCCAAATACGTCGGCTTCGCCGCATTCGGATTCGCTTTCAGCACCTGGTCAATATTAAAATTGATCTCATAGCTGGCCACGGCAAAACGGCGCGGATAATCAGTCGGGGAAGGATACCCTTCAATATACACATGCGACGGGCGCTGGTAGCCTTTATACACCCCTGCAGCCGGGTTGTACACCCCGGAAGCATCCGCGCAGAAGTTGTTGCGGCGCATATCCGCCCAGGTTTCCACGCTGAACGACATCGCGATGTATTTCTGGATCATAATATGGCTCAGGGTCAGGCTGCCGGCATTCTGCACCACGGAAGTACTGGCCAGGAACTGGTCTATTTTGGCCGGCGGTATCCCCAGGATGTTCATATGGGAACGGATGCCCGCCTTGTAAGCGATCAGCGCCCCGTTGGCATCGCCCTGGCGGAACTTCACTTCCGCTTCAATAAACCGCATTTCCGCATTGGTCAGCAGCAATCCCTTGGCGTCCCTTTTCGTGTACCAGGAACCGGTAGAGAGCACCCGCTGGCCGGCTGCCGGCGCATATGGATTCTTACGCAGCGGGATGTACACGGAGTCGCCATTGGCGAACTTATTCGTGGTGGCGTTGTAAGCCGGGTTGGAAGGCCCTGTCTTAGGCAGGTCGGATGTCATATCCATGCCTTTGGTCACCAGCCAGCCGGTATCCACCTGCATACGCGGCAGGATACTGTCTATACGCGGGTCCCGCATGTTATTCGCCCCGGTAGGCGCGCCCTGGTAGTTATTCGTCAGGTAATCGATGTAGAGTTTGGTGAAGCGCACGGTAGTACCGGTATTGCTGTATTGCAGCGCTTCTTTGGCGGTGCTGGTCACGGCCGGTCCTTCATCCACATACTGGCGGATGCTGCTTTGCGCGTCCGTCTGCGGCGCATTGGCCAGCGCGTCCAGCACAGCCTGTGCATTAAAGCTGCCTTTCTTGGTGGTATGCAGCAGGAAGCGGGCTTTTAACCCATAGGCCAGGCGGATCCAGTTATCCACGGAACCGTTGTTGAGTACATCCGCCTTGGAGAGTGGCGGCGCTGCCGGGCCCTGCGTCTTTTTCAGGTCGGCGATGGCCTCGTCCAGCAATGCCAGCACTTTTCCATGTATATATTCCCCATCGTCGAATTTCGGCGTATAGGTGCTGGCCATGGCAAACTGATCATACGGCATCATGCCATAGAAGTCCGCCAGGGTGCCAAAGCCCCAGGCTTTGATCACTTTCGCCGCGCCGATGTAATGCCAGGCTTCCACCTTTTGCGCCGCGGTAATCAGCGGGTCCACGTTCACGGCGGTATTCACATACCAGCACTGCCAGGGCCAGTTGGCGCTGGAGGTATTGCTGTACCAGCGGGTGAGGTTCCAGTTATTGTTCGTAGCGGCATTGGTAGCCGGGTACACCACGGCAATCTGCTGCGTGAGGAAGGAGGCGCGGGTGCCGGAGCTTTCGTACGCATCGGAAAACTGGCTGATCAGCGGCGCCAGCCTCATATCGGCCGTAGGCACATCAGTCGTGGCCGTGTTTGGATTATTGTTGACATCCAGCCATTTCTTACAGGAACTAACGGCAACGGATATACTTATAAGGATGAATATTCTTCTCATGGTAGCAGTAATTAGAATTTAAAGTTTAAGCCGAAGGCAAGTCCTCTCGTGGCAGGCACGCCTACATAATCAATACCCACTGATCCGGAACCGGTTACGCCGGCGCCGGCAGCGCTTACCTCAGGATCCATACCGCGGTAGTTGGTAAACAGCAGCAGGTTGGTGCCGGAAATGGTAGCAGTAGCGCCTTTCAGCCAGCCGATGCGGGTCAGCACATTCGCAGGCAGGGAGTAGGAGAGCGCTACGGAACGCAGGCGCATCCAGTTTACGCTCTGGATGAAGAACGGCGCATTGTTGGCATAAACGTCGCGGTAATACTTTTCAGAAGCTTTCACCGTACGGGTCACCTGCTCATATTTCCCGGTAGAAGGGTTCAGCGCCACGCCGGAGAAGGTGAGGTCACTGCCACGGTTCAACGTAGCTTCGGATAAACCGTTAACCGTCATCAGCCATTCGGTGGCGTTGTACACGTCGCCGCCCAGGCGGAAGTCCCACAGCATGGAGAAGTTGAACGACTTATAACTGAAGCTGTTGTTCAGCCCTCCGATCAGGTCTGGCTCCCTGTTGCCCACCGGCAGGGTGGTAAGGGAGGAGATGGTCGGATAGCCGGTGTTATAATCCAGGATAACATTGCCGCTGGAATCGGTGGCCCATTTGGAGCCGCTCAACCCCATGAACACGCCTTTGTTAAAGCTTGCTGCCTTACCCGGGCCTTCCTGTACATCCGTTACATACAGGATGCTGATAGCGCCCGGCAGTTCTTTTACCCTACCCTTGTTTTTGGACAGGTTCAGGGTTACGTCCCAGTTGAAGTCCTTGTTGCGTACAGGGTTGGCGTTGATGGTCAGCTCTATACCCTTGTTCTCGATCACGCCGGCGTTCACGGATTTCAGGATATAGCCGGTAGCGTTACTCACGCGCGGGGAGAGGATCTGGTCCACGCTCTTGTTGTTGTACACGGTGAAGTCCACCCCGAGGCGGTTGCCGAGGAACCGCAGTTCCGTACCAAATTCATACGAGTCGGTATTTTCAGGCTTCAGCTCCGGGTTGCCCTGCTGCCAGTAGTTCCTGTAACCGCCGCCAATGGTGAGCTCCGGTCCGAACAATCCGGTGGAGGTCACGTAAGGATCGGTGTCCTTACCCACGCGGGCCCAGGAGGCGCGCACCTTACCGAACGACAATACGCTGTTCTTCGGCAGCAGTTCGCTGAACACGAAGCTTCCGCTAACGGAAGGATAGAAGAAGGAGCGGTAAACGATGGGCAGGGTGCTGCTCCAGTCGTTACGGCCGGTAATGCCCAGGTACACGAGGCTTTTATAGCTGGCCCTGAACTCGCCATACGCACCCACCAGTCGTTTCCGGCTGACGTTATCCTGCGCGTAACGGTTTTTATTATCTGCGTTGTTGATGGAAATCAGGCCTGGGATGGAGAAGTTTTCCGCCCGTACGGAACCTGTTTTCGTATAGTAGTCCTCTGTATTATGCCCCAGCAGCAGGTTGAAGTCAAAGTCCCCGAACTGTTTGTGCGCGTTCAGCATCAGGTTGCCGCTGGTGAAATTGTAACGGCGGGTGGTTTCGGAGAGCATCCCGTTCTGCCAGGCAATCTTCACGGCTGATCCCGGCCAGGTGAGGCTGGTAAACTGCGTCACGAAGTTATCGATACCGAGGCGGTAGGTCGCATCCAGCCAGTTGGTAATTTTCACATTGGCGTAGATGTTACCCAGCATACGGGTGGTCTTATCGCTTTGCGGACTCTTATTAACGGTCCAGTTGGCGTTGTCGATATCGTCTTCCAGCGCTACGTTGGGCAGGAGGCGGCGCTTGCTGCCGTCCGGGTTTAACCAAACGGACATATCATCGTCCGTAGGCCAGGAGAGGATACTTTGGAGGTAGCCGGAGCCGCTGGCATTGAAAAGGCCGCTACCGGTGAGCGTTTTCTGCGTATTGCTGACCGCGTAGGTGGCATTCACGCCAAAAGTAAATCGGCCCACCTGCTGCTCCCCGTTGAAGCGTACGGAGGTGCGGTTATAATCGGTAGTAGGCACAATACCCGTTTGCATGATATTGGAACCGGAGAGGAAGAACTTACTGTTTTTCGTACCGCCGGAAACGTTAAAGCTGTTATCAAAGGCATGCGCCGTCTGGAAGAAGTTGCGCAGGTTGTCGAAGGCGGATTCGCCGGGGCCGAATTCAGGACCCCAGGAAAAGTAGGTCTGATCGGTGAACTGGCCGCTGTAGGAGGTACCGCGTTTAAACCGGTCCTGCACCTTGGGCAGTTTGTTAACCCAGTTGGTGGTAAAGCGGGGCGTTACGCTGACGATGGTGCTGCCTTCCGCGCCTTTTTTGGTGGTGATCACGATGGCGCCGGCAGCGGCCTGCAGGCCGTATAACGCGGCAGCGGCAGGGCCTTTCAGCACGGTGATGGATTCCACGTCTTCGGGGTTGATGTCCATCGCGCGGTTGCTGTTCGTGGTAGACATGTTTACCGAGCCGTCGAAGGCGCTGTTATCGCCCTGGCCGGTGGAGTTGTTCATCGGCACCCCGTCGATGATGAAGAGGGGCTGGTTGTTGCGTTCCAGGGATGTACCGCCGCGGATGATGATGGAAGCGGAGGAGCCCGGAGCGCCGCCGGAATTGGTGATGTTCAGGCCCGCAATTTTCCCGTTCATGGAGTTGATCAGGTTAGGGTCTTTGTTTTTCATCAGTTCATCCGCCTTGATATCCTGGACGGCGTAGCCGAGGGCTTTACGTTCCTTTTTGATACCCATCGCCGTCACGATCACCTCGTTAAGGCCGGTACGTGTGGGCATCAGGGTTACGTTGATGGTGGCGGACTCGCCAACGGTAACCGTTTGGGAGAGGTAGCCGATGTAGGTAAATTCCAGCGTTTGCCCGGGCGATGCCTTGATGGAATATTTACCCGTGGCGTCTGTAATAGTGTTGGTATTATTTTCCCGGATCCGGACGGTCACCCCCGGCAGCTGTACTTTTTCATCAGAGATCACTGTCCCGGAAATGATTTTTTGCTGTGCCAAAGTAAGGTTGGGCAACAGGAGCGTCATTAACGACAGAATCGCTAATAACCTGAGTTTTGTTCTCATGTTAAACGTTTTAGATGTTGGTTGACTCGCAGTTAATTCTTATCAGATTATAATAGGAGAATAGTATTTCCATCTACATACAAGTTGATTCCCACAATAAGCAAAATTGATAATGTTCCGTTGCAAATTACAGTTTGAAAAAATGCATTTAGCATTGGTACTAATATAGGCTGTTATAATATAATTTTCAAGACTATTTTTAAAAACGGCGCGGTGGCCGGAGGGGGGGAGGGGGGAGAATAAAATGCCGCTTTGCCCTGCGCGTACGTCCGGGCAGACGTACCTTCCCGGCGGTATGCCGAAAAACACCATGAATTTCTAAGCTTTTTTTCAGAATTTAGGAGCTTAACAAATATCGGACACGTTATGAATCGTAAGTCAGGCAGCTACTTGATAAGTATAGCTTTATTGCTGCTGCTCTTCACCGGGAGGAAGGCGGAGGCGCAAACGGCCAACCCGCACCAGTACAAGTATGTATTCACCGTAGCGAAAGACGGCTCGGGGGATTTCAGGTACATACAGGATGCCATTGATGCCATGCGGGTATATCCGCTGATGCCGATTGTATTGTATATCAAAAACGGGGTGTACAACGAGAAGATAGAATTGCCCGCGCCTAATACGGATGTACGTTTCATCGGGGAGAGCGTGGACAGTACCATCATTACCTTCGACGATTATTCCGGCCGCGGAAAGCTGACGACTTTTACCAGCTATACGGCCAAGATTTCCGGCAACCGCTTCATGGCGGAAAACATCACGTTTGTAAATGCGGCCGGGCCGGTAGGCCAGGCGGTAGCCCTGTACGTGGATGCGGACAAGGCGGTGTTTAAGAACTGCCGCTTCCTCGGCCACCAGGATACGATATTCACCGGCGGGGAAGCTTCCCGGCAGCTGTTTGTCAACTGTTACATCGAAGGCACCACCGATTTTATATTCGGCCCGGCGACGGCCGTGTTCCAGCAATGCACGCTGCATTGCAAAGCCAACTCCTACATCACCGCTGCCAGCACTACGCCGGGAAAAGCGTACGGATACGTGTTTATGGATTGCCGCATCACGGCTGATCCGGACGTGAAGTCCGTACAACTGGGGCGGCCATGGCGGGCGGCTGCCAAAACAGTTTTTTTACGTTGCGAGCTGCCAGCCGCTATCGCTGCGGCAGGGTGGAGCAACTGGAGCAACCCGGAGAATGAGAAAACCGTGTATTACGGGGAATACAAGAGCAGCGGGCCTGGCGCCAATGCCGCCGGCAGGGTCAGGTGGAGCCGCCAGCTCACTGATAAGGAAGCCGCACCATATACGCTTGCGAATATTTTTCGTGTAGCCGATACCGATAGATGGTACGAAAACCTTGCTATGCCTGCATTTCAATGGCCTTCCAAAACAAAATAATTTTTCCTTGGTGTTTCATAAATTACACAGCATATTTGCATTTTAGCACCATTATTTGTGTAATTCATGAAACACCTAAAGTTGATTCTTCCATTGCTGTTCCCTGCTGCGCTTACCCAGGCCCAGCAAATTACCCATGCCGCCTACCTGGATCGTTTTGAAGGCTTGTTTGCCGAAGTAAAGATCAACAACCGGAAAGTACTCCTCCACAGGTCCGGCCTCGTCACTATCGATAAGCTGGAAAACCAGGGCTTCTTTAACACGGCCGTAGGGATCAGGAATAACGCCTACGGCGCTGTCAACTACCAGGGGCAGGTCATCGCGCCGTTCACCTTCGATGAAGTGCGCCTGGCTGATGAAAATGACGAGTACGAACCTGCCAATAACTACTGCTTCGTTATCACAAAGCTAAACGGGAAATACGGCGCGGTCGACACGCTGGGCAAAGTAATCTGCAAGCCGGAGTACCAGCTGGTAGAGCCGCTCAACGCCCGCCTGCTCAAAATCCAGCGCAATGGCCGCTGGGGCTGGGTCGAAATCGCTACCGGCAAAGTATTGCAGGAACCCGTTTATACCGATGTAGGTAAAAGTTATGTGAGCCCCTATGTAGAAATTGATAACAACGGGAAGAAAGGGCTTGCAAAAGAGAATGGGGAAGTAGTAGCCGCCCCTGAATACAGCATCTTCCATTACCCGGGGATAGAAAACAGTCCGCAGTTTGGCTATGAAATAAACGGAAAGATAGGCCTGATGGACCTCTCCGGTAAAAAAATCACCCCCGCCCAATATACCCGCCTGCAACGCGGCCCGGTAGCCGGTACTTTTGCCGTAACGCTTTACGGCAAAATCGGTATCATTGATTCTACCGGCAAAGTGCTGGCGCCGGCGCAATACACGGAAGCCAGTCCCTACGGCAGTTTCATGCTGGTAAAGCAGCAGCTGAAAGCCGGCGTGCTGGACAAGGAAGGCAAAGTAGTGCTACCCGCCGTATATGATAAGATAGATTTTTATGACGGGGAAGGGCAGCCGCAAAGCGCCTCCATGTCCCTGCAAAAGCGCTGGATACCGAAAGAGCCGGGCTACTTCGTCGCAAAGAAGGGGCCTGTTATGGAACTGTATGACAGCACGGGCAAAAAACTTTTCGCAGGTAACTATACCGACCTTGCGTTGCTGGCCTCAAAGAAACGCGTCTTCGTGATGACGAAAAATGCAAAGAACGAAATCGGCCTGCTTCGTACAGACGGTACCGTTATACTCCCCGGCGGCTTTGACCAGCTGGTAGACGGCTATATGTCCCAATACTGGTACACGGACGATGCCATCGGCCTGCGCCGGGAGGATTATATCGCCATCGGCGCCGGCGGCAAAATGGGGCTTTATCATATTCCTTCCGGTAAAATGGTATTGCCGGTTAAATATACCCGCATCGAATGGCAGACGGACCGCCTGCTGAACGTGCGTACCGGGGAAGATAAGACCGCGATGGTGGACGTGAGCGGGAAAGTGATTAAGCCCGAACGGCAATACGGGGACTACACCGCCGTAGCGCCGGACCGCATCATTGAAACCAGGTATGAAAACAATAATAAGATCACTACCCTGACGGACCTGGATGGCAAGGTGCTGTACACCAGTAATAACTGGGATTTCAAGCCAAACGCCTTTACAAGATTGTTCAGGACGAAGGGGGAGGAGCCGGACCAAATCCGGTATTCGGATGGACTGCTGAAAGTCTGGGGCGCCGGTGAAGAGCATCTCTTCCTGGACAAACAAGGGAAGGAAGTGAGGTTTAACGACTACCAGTTCGTCAGCGATTTCAATAACGGCATCGCCATTGCAGGTAAAACGGATGGGAACCGCAAAACCAAATATGGCCTCATCAACCGGGAAGGAGCGGTCATTTACCCGGTGAAGGCGGATGATATGAAGGCGCTGGACAGCCAATATGTGCTGATCCAGGCGGATACCCTGCAAGGTTTGCTGCGGAAGGACGGAAGCATATTCGTGCCGTTGAAATACAGTGATATCAATACCTTTTACGATATTCCCTATTACAAAGTGACGCTCAATAACGGGTATGGCGTGCTGGATTCCACTGGTAAAGAAATCATACCGCCGATATACCAGGAGATCTATTATTACAAGGATAATAAAATTTTCCAGGTAGTGTCCAAAGAGGGCCGCTACGGCCTGTTGGGTATAGACGGCAAAGTAATACTGCCTGCTGAGTACGAGGAGTTGAACCGCAATACTGGCTACAGCAGCGGCGTCTTCCCCGTAATGGTGAAGAAGGATAATAAAGTTTTTTATATCGATGAACAGGGCAGGGAACTCCCTTACGTTGCTCCAAAATCAAAAAGTTACAATGATTAAATATTTGATCGCTGCCGGATTGCTGTTGAGTACAGCTGCGAGCGCGCAGCAGGGCTCCGTTTTTGTGGGCGGGCTCGCCAGGATCGAGGAGAACGGTAAAAGCTGGTATATCAATACCCGTGGGGAAAAGGTGAGCGACCAGGCGTTGTACGTGTTAAAGGAAGAGCAGGACCTCAGCCAGGCGTTTTACGTGTTCTCGCAGCGGGGGAAGCTAGGCTTGATGAATACGGCACAACGCATTGTGCTGGCGCCCGAATACGATGAGGTAACGCGGATATGGCAACAATTCTTTCAACTAAAAAAAGAAAATAAAACCAACCTCGCAGACGCAACGGGTAAGGTGCTATTTCCCTGGCAATTTGAGGAGATCGGCTACATCGACGGCAATTATTTTGACGTGCGGATGGGCAAGCAATGGGGGATTTACAGTGTGGAAGCGCAACGGCTGGTTATACCCGCGGCGTATGAGGAATTTGACTACTGTGGCGGCTGCGGGCAGAAAGGCGATTACCTGTTTGCCAAAAAGAACGGTAAATGGGGCGTGATTAATTTCCGTAACGAAACACTGCTGCCGTTTGAATATGAGCACGAACATTACTTTATGCGCAGCGATAACTGGATACGCAGCTTCAAACGGGGCGGCCAGGAGGTAGTGATCAACCTCGCCACCAAAAAGGAGTATAACGGTAACGAATATACGGAATTTGATATGCTGCCGGGAGGGCTGCTGAAAGCGAAGCGCAACGGGCTGTTCGGGCTCATTGATGCGGAAGGCCGGCAGGTAGTGGATTTCCGTTATGATGATATCTACAGTCCTTACGACGAGCGGTATAGCGGTCCGCTCATCGGCGTGGTAAAAGACGGGAAGCACGGCATTATACTGCCATCCGGGAAGGAAGTGATACCACCGGCTTATGCCAGCGAAATCCGCTGCTGCGGCGAACAGATGATCGTGGAGGAAGAAGGGATGTACCAGCTGCTGGACAGTGCCGGCAAGCCTTTGCTGAGTAAGCATTACACGGCGATTGAGCCGGCCTATACCGGCCGCGGAGAGGATAAGCAACTTATTTTCCTGCTGAAACAGCAGGCGGTGACGGGTTTCTATAATCCGCGCACCGGCAGGACGGCGGCGCCGGCCTTTTACGAACTGGAAGCCACTGCGGATGGCAGGAGGGCGATTGTGGAATACCAGGGCCAGTACGGGTTGTATGATCTCGGCGGGGAGATCCTGCTGCCTGTTTCCTACAGCGAAATCGTGGAATTAGCGCCGGATTTATTTTTGGTGGCCGATGAACAGAACCGCCGTGGGCTCTACGATGCCGCCCACCGGAAGATGCAGATACCGCAGCAGTTCAGAAGTATTCTCACCATGCCCGGCAGCCCGGAAGACTTCCTGACCCTTGTTGATCATGAAGACGGCGTCTACCGGTATGGGATATACGATAAAGATTATAAACAGCTCCTGCCGGCGGTGTATGCGGATATACTAAGCCTCGGCAAAGGAGCGTATATGCTGAGAGAGGTAAAGGGGGATTCGAATGTTTACAGCCATTACAACATCCGCACCAAACAGCTGCAGCCGCTGAAATGCCTGTATGCGCAGCAAACGGAGGTACCCGGGCACCTGATGCTCACCGGCGCCGATGCCGCAGGGGTGATCGATGAAAATGGCAAACCGGTGCTGCCTATGGAAAAGCAAATGATCCATCCGCTGAAAAACCGGACCTACCAGGTGATTAAAGTGCAGAAAGATGGAAGCTACAAATATGGCTATGCCGATAGTACCGGCAAAATGATTGTGCCGGTGATCTACGATTATTCGGGTAACGACAGCGATTTTGAAGGGGACGGCCTGCTGCTGGTGCGGGATGATAAGGAGGTGAGTCGCAGCAAGGTGGGCCTGGCTACCACGCAGGGCCTGATCAAACTGCCCATCGCCTACCAGGCCATTATGGAAGGCAAGCCAGGGCCGGGGTATATTGTATTAAAGGGCAAGCAGTTCCAGGTACTGAATGCGGAAGGTAAGCCGCTAACGCCCATGATGTTTGACGATGTGGCGCTGGATGAAGTTCTTTACCGCAACGCTACGCTGGTGCCTTATTCCCTGCCGGTAATGGTGCGCACCGGTAACGTGTACCAATACCTGACTGCAGAGGGTACGTTTCTGCCGCTCAAGCTGACGGGGGTGATTCCTTTTCAGCCGTCATATGAGTATTAAATCATAATTGGGGAAAATATACACAGGCCCCTGAACAGGAAACTGAATGCCAGCGCCGCTTTCCGGGGCTGGCATTTGCTTTGGAGGCTATTCCGCTAAAACATCATTGCTATGGCCATGCGTAAGAACCTGCTTATAGGAGGCGCCGCAGCGGTGGCTGCTGCCGGCGTCGCGCTCTACCTGAAAGGGCGTAGTGTTTCCATTCCCCGCGGCGCTACCGCCGTGCAGCCATTCGACCTCGCGAAATACCTGGGTAAGTGGTATGAAATTGCACGGAAGGACTACCGGTTTGAAAAAAATATGAGCAATGTAACGGCTACCTACAGCCTCACGCCTAAAGGCGAGGTGCGGGTGGATAACCGCGGCTTCGACGAAGCGGCGGGCGAATGGCGGGAGAGCGCAGGCAGGGCGAAATTTGTAAAGGATAAATCCCTGGGGAGATTTATGGTGTCGTTTTTCCCGTTTATCTGGGCGGGTTATAACGTCATTGAGGTGGATGACGACTATCAGCATGCGCTCGTCGTGGGCGATAACCTGGATTACATCTGGTTCCTCTCGCGTACGCCGGAATTGCCGGAGCCGGTGAGGGAGCGGTTTATGATGAGGGCAGAGGAGTTGGGGTACGGACTGGGTTCGCTCATTTGGACGGTGCATGACAGGGGCCTGTAGGACCGGCCGCATCATTTGCTGCAAAAAGAACTAATTGTGAAATTTCCTCCATTCTTTTTGAAAATCGAAAAACAACGCTTTATTTGCCCTACTAAACCGGAATGTTATGATATTGGAAGTGCAGCCATATGTAAGGCTTGGTCAATATAAAATCGGGGCGGGGAAGCAGGAGATCAGCCGGCAGCTGGGCGATGACTCGCATGACGAAGCCGGGGAGGCATCCCGCGAGGCTTATCCGCACCTGGGGCTGACCTTTGATTACAACGAAGAAGGCCGCTGCGTGAGCATTAGCGCGGCAGTACCCGCCGCCGCCGTGTATGAAGGCATGAACCTGCTGGAAGTGAGCTTTGCGGCGATCAGGGAACGTTATCCGAACTATACCCGCATGGGGAATAACGCAGTGCTGCTGATGGATATTGGCATCGGGCTGACGTTTGGGAACCCTGATCACCTCGACAGGCAGACGCCTAAGCAGGTGAGCGTGTATGCGCGGGATATTATAGATGAACAGGTGAGGGATCTGGAGAGCTGGTACCGGATGTCGTGCTAAACAGAGATGTAATTATATGCAAACAGGCAGTGAAATTTTCACTGCCTGTTTTTATTTATGAAGATGGTTGGTTAAACCAGGTTGATGGCAACCGGTATATTACTCTTTACCGCTTTGGAATACGGGCAGGTGTTATGGGCGGTGTTAACAATCTGCTGCGCCACCTCTTTGGCAAGGCCGGGCAGTTCTACGTTTAGGCGTGCCTGTAAGCCGTAGCCGTTTTCGGAAGTGGCGAGGTCTACTTCCGCATTTACCGCTGTATCAGCCGGGAGTTTGATGCCGAGTGTATTAGCCGCAATGCCCATGGCGCCGATGAAGCAGGCGGACCAGCCGGCAGCGAACAGTTGTTCAGGATTGGTGCCTTTACCGCTACCGGGCACGCCCAGTTTGATTTGCAGTTGCTGATCGCTGCTGGTAGCTGCGCCTTCGCGGCCGCCGGTAGTACGTGTTTTACCTGTGTATAATACTTTGGTGTTGGATGTTGTTTGCATGATTTTATTATTTAAAAAGGTGATTGGATGATTGATTTTATTATTGTTGGATGATTGTTGCGAGCTGGCTGCGATGATCATTGTTGTTTATTGCTGTAAACTCGCTGCAATAATCACTTTTGCCACTGCTTCAGGCTGAGAGATAAACACTGCGTGACTGGCTTTGATAGCGGTCACTTTGTCGCCCGCTCTTTCATACATTTTACGCTGTACCCAGGGGGACAATGCATGATCTTCTGTAGACAATACCGCATAGGAAGGTTTGGTTTTCCAGGCGGCGTGAGTCACCGGCGTGGCGAAGCAGGCGGCGTAGATAGGCGTTTGCGAGGCGGCCATGAAATCGGCTTCTTCTTTACTCAGGTCGGCAGCGAATCCTTTGTGGAACTGCTTTCTGTCGAAATACAGGATGCCGTTTTCATCCGGAGGAAGGATGCCGGAGCCTTCCATTTTAGGCGCTCCTTCGGATTGCTGTGCGGTGTTTTCACCGGCATCCGGCTGAAATGCCGCGATGTACACCAGGGAAGCCACTTTAGGATGTACGCCTGCCTCGGTGATCACCGTGCCGGCCCAGGAGTGGCCTACCAGCACGGTGGGGCCGTCTTGTTTGTCCAGCGTCCTGGTGGTAGCGTCCACATCATCTTTCAGGGAGGTGAGCGGATTTTGTACTACGGTTACGTGATAACCTTTCTCTGTTAATATTTTATAGAGCTTTTTGAATCCTGAACCATCCGCGAAGGCGCCATGCACGAACACGATGTTTTTGATGGGCTTGTCGCCAGGGCCCGCAGCCAGTACGGAAAGGGCGGGGATGCATAAGCAGACGAACATAGCGATCTGGAAGAACTGGGCAAATGTTTTTTTCATGTGAATAGTGTTTTAAGAATTGCCGGTTTTAGTATAGCCGGTACAGTGATAATTATTATTAGTTGAGTTTTGTTTTTGCTGCTGCAATGATTTTACCGTCGCTGTTGCGTTGGAGGAACCCGATCAGTTCCCAGTCCTCCGCGTTGAAGCCGGCGGGGGTAGGCACCAGGGCCAGGCTGGACCGCTTAGGATCAATGGTGGTGAGCTGTTTCACGATCTGCACATGCGACAATTTCCGTCCTGCATTTTCACCTGCTCTTACATTGCTTTGCGCATTTTTTTGCACGAGTGCCAGGAGTAGCCGGGTATTTTTTGGAGAAGCCAGGGGCGCCCAGGATACGGACAGTCCGCCTGCTTCCTGCGAGGCCCGTAGGTTCAAACTCAGCTGCGGCGTGGCTTCCAGGGCCTGGTTGATGGCGTAGGTGATGTTGGCTACGTCGGAGCCTACATACTGACTGGCGCCATTGACAATAATCTGCGGCGTATAGACGGTGTTGAGGTTGAGCCAACCGGCGTATGCTTCCTGTCTTTCCGAAAAAATATGCTGGCTAAAGCTGTCTTTCCAACCCTGGTGATCCCAGTAGTCCACATGGAAGGCGAGGAGGTACAATTGTTTTCCATCAGCTTCCTTTTCCAGTTTGGCCAGCAGTTCATCGGCCGGCGGGCAGCTGGAACAACCTTCGGAGGTAAAGAGCTCCACTACGGCGAAACCTTTGGAGCTGTCGGCCGCGGCCACAAGCGGGCGGTTACTGTTGCTGTACAGCGGGTTGCAGGCGGCGAACAGCGCGGAGAATGATAATGCGGCGGAGATGATTATTGCTTTCATATGATGAATGTTTTAAGAATCAGTAAGGATCGCATGGATACCATGCGCGGTCTAATGTTTGGATAAATTGCGTTCTGGCGGCGGCGTCGGCTGGCGTATAGGCGGCCTGGTTATACACATCCACGGAGTAGGCGGGGGCCTGCCCTTTGGCGGTAGGCTGCATATTTACCGTTTCCACGCGGAGCAGTTCCCCGTTGATATAGCTGCCGAACCAGAATTTGCTTTCCTGTTCCCGGTAGGTGACGAGCTTATACGCTGCTTCCGGGTTGCTGGCTGCATTTTGTCCCAGGGCCGCTTTATTGCCGTACAGCATGGATACTTCGTTATCCTTTTCGTTGATGACGGTGGTGATGACGTGCAGTCCGCTGTCGTTAAAGGCAAAAGGGCGTATGGCCGGTATGTCTTTCTTTTCAGTGCAACTGGCGATGGTAAAGGCCAGTGCTGCGACGGTGAATAGGTTGATAACGCGCATGGCTATATTAGTTTAAGGTGGAGAGATCGAAGATGCCGCCTGTTTTAGCTGCCGCCCTATGGCAGGAGGCGCAGGATTGAGCTTCCAGCAGAGTAGGGGAAGGCTTAAGGGCAGGCGTTTCAAACTTTGCGTAGCCCCAGCCGCCGGTTGTTTCGTAGCGTTCGGCGTTTCGGACCATGTATTGTACGTTCAGGAATTTGCCGGGTTGGATGATTCCGTCCTTGTCCCGCACTTTTTCCCATACTACCTTGGCGATGATGGCGCCGTCCGGCCATGGGTTGATCTGCTTGTTGCGGATGGCCTGCATGGCGATGGGATTCGCGTACATGACGCGCATGGTGGTATTATCGAACCGGGAGGTGGTGCTCATTACCTGCCATTGCCTGAATTCGGGCATAAACTGTATGCCGGTGGGCGCGGTAGGCAGCGCTTTGGGCAGGGCGGCTGCGGTTTGCGCTACGCTGTCCTGTTTTACGGCGGTTACGTTTTTCTTTTTGGTGAGCAGGTAGTTGCGCAGGGTGCTGAGTTCTGCGGCGCTTACCTTTGCATCGCTATGCACGGCGGCATAGGAAGGGAGCGGCATTACGCCGGAGTTGATCATATTATACGCTTCCCAGAGCGCTGCGTCCTGCGCGGCGGGGGTAAGCTTATCCCATTCGGAGAAGTTGAGATGCTTACGGGCGGTAAGGATATCTTTTCGCACGAGGGAGGCTACGCCCGGCAGCCTGTCGAACCATTTCAGGTGTACCGTGTTGGAATGGCATGGGTAGCATGCGCGGCTGAAGATTTCCTTTACTGCAGCAGGCGCCTGGAGGTCGCCGGTAACAGGAGGGGCGTCTACCACCCTGGTCGTGAACGACAATGCTGCCGTTACTACGAGTGCGATGCCTGCGGATGCGCTGATAATTTTGAGCCGGTTAGATATTTTCATATGCCGAAGTATTATGACACAAAGAGAAGGATTGTTGGCCCGGCGTTAAAACGGAATACCCTGTATCCGGCAAAAACAGGGGTGAGGCGGACAGATTCAGGGCTGAACAGCCAGCTGGTTTTTCAAGGGAAAATCGCCTGCTGATAATGGGTTGCCGGGTTTGCCGGCGGTATTGTCCGGTTCAGGGGGCAAATGGCCGGATTCGGCCCTGATTTGTACCCCGGGGAGCGGAATTACGATTATCTTTGGCACACTATGAAGAAAAAGCAATCATTTAAAATATCGGGCAGGATCATTTGGTTAAGCTCCCTGTTCCTGGGAGTCATTGTTTCCTTGCCCAGCCTGATCCAGCACCAATACAACCTATACGAGGTGATAGCGAATTCGATGATCACCTTTTTATTTTCATTGTTTGTATGGTATTTCAATATATATACCTTGCCGGTGTACACCTCTAAGGAGATTGCCCGGGGCTTTGCCATTTATCCGCTGGTGAGGAACCTGCTGGTAGGCGTGGCCGTGATGTTCCTGTTATCGTACATCCAGCAGCAGATACTGACGCATATTAATTTCGGGCCGGTGATGCTGATGTTTGAGGTGAGGGGGGTGTTGATCAACCTTACTTTTTACATGTTCATTCACCTGCTGTATCAAACCTACCAGGGGCAGCGGGTCAGCATTGAGCTGGAACGGACTAAAATGGATAACCTGGCGGCCCAGTTTGAGTTGCTGCGCCAGCAGGTGAACCCGCATTTCCTGTTCAATACCCTCAACACGTTAAAGTACATGGTGGAAAGCGGGGATGAGAACAGTGTGGATTTTATCCTGAAACTTTCCGATTTTTACCGTTTTACCCTGGAAAACAGGAAGCTGGACCTGATCCGGATGTCCGAGGAGCTGAAGATACTGCAGGCGTATATTTATTTGCTCAAGGCCCGCTTTGAGCATGGGTTTGAAGTGGACCTGCAGATCAGCGAACAGCACCAGGCCAGCTCCGTTCCCCCGTTTACGTTACAGCTGCTGGTGGAAAATAGTATCAAACATAATGTGGTGTCGCCGAACAAAACCCTCTATGTAAGGATTTATTCAGAAGGGAATTATATTGTGGTGGAGAATAATGTGCAACCCAAGATCACGCCGGAGTCATCCACCGGTATTGGCCTGGAAAATATTAATGAACGATATCAACATCTGTTGGGTAAGAATATTGAAATCTTGCCGGCGCCTACAAAATTTATCGTAAAACTTCCTGTAATCGATGAGGATAGTAATAATTGAAGACGATTAAGGCGGCGAAGTCGCTGGCAGGGCTGATTGCGAAAATCCGCCCGGAAGCCACGGTGGAAACCATGTTACATAGCATTGAACATGCCGTCAGCTATTTAAATTCCAATCCGCCGCCCGACTTGCTGTTCATGGACGTACAGTTGTCGGACGGCCTGTGCTTTGAAATATTCCGGCAGGTCAAGATCACCTGTCCCGTGATATTCTGCACCGCTTTCGGCGAGTATTCCATGGACGCCATTAAATCCAACGGGGTGGACTACCTGCTGAAGCCTTTTTCCGCTACCGACCTGGAAGCCGCTTTTGCGAAGATGGATAACTTCAGGAACTTCTTCCAGCAGCGGGAGCAGTCGGACTGGCAGGAGCTGATCCGCCGGCTGGACAAGCCGGAAGGCAAGACCAGTTTCCTGATCTTCCACAACAACAAGTACATCACGGTGCGTACGGAACAGATAGCCTTCATTTATATCAAATATGATGCGCCGTACGTCGTTACGTTCCAGCAGCAGAAATACATCATCCCGCAGACCCTGGAGCAGCTCCAGGCTCAACTCTCTCCCCGCCAGTTTTACCGGCTTAACAGGCAGTATTTAATCAATTTCGATGCGATTAAGGAGGTGGAGCATTACTCCGGCCGCAAGCTGGCTATCCATCTGGCAGTGCCGGCGGAGGAGCAGCTGACGGTAGGGAAGGATAAGATGACGCAGTTTTTGCAGTGGATGGAGAATAGGTAGGAGGCAGGGAGCGGCTGGGCAATCCCTGGGGGGAGGGGTTTGGTCCACTGGTACTACGAGAAATTTTTTTTGAGAATATTTGCCGGAAACAAAAAGATTTATAATTTAGCCGCATCCAAACGGGATGTAGCGCAGCCCGGTAGCGCGCTTCGTTCGGGACGAAGAGGCCGCTGGTTCGAATCCAGTCATCCCGACCAGGCAGGACAAATGGGGGAATTTCCCGTTTGTCCTGTTTTTTTAACCACAGCGTGTATATAATGCAGCGCTGTCGCACTGGTCCGTCAACGGTTAATTTGTACGGATACACCAGGCAAATTACTTTCCCCCGCTTTCAGGCAATAACTCCGTTACTTTCCACTAATCTTTTTCTTGTGCTTTCTGCCCCAGTTTTCCAGTGGTTTTGCAATTTCTTCCAGGCCCAAGCCATAATCAGTTAATGCGTATTCAATTCTAACAGGGTAGGTGTCCACCACTGTTCGCTTAATCAATAGGTTTTCTTCCAGGTGTTTTAATTCTTTGGATAAAACCCGGTTGGTAATTTTCGGAATAGCCTTCGAGATATCGTTAAACCGCTTATTGCCGCTGTAAATGGAGAGGATAATAGGTATTTTCCACTTGCCGCCAATTACAAACATGGTGTCCTGGATGGCATTGATTTTTTCCTGGAATCGTTTTTCTCCATTTGTCATAAGTTAAGTATCCTTTTGGATACAAGTATCAAAGATATACTTAATGATTTTACTTTTACATCATAAACAAAGTAATTAATAATATGAAGACCATCTTTATAACAGGCGCCTCATCAGGTATCGGGAAAGCGACTGCCAAATTATTTCAATCGAAAGGATGGCACGTCATTGCTACCATGCGGAACCCTGAAAAGGAAACAGCCTTAACCCAGTTAGAAAATATAACTGTCCTGCCGTTAGACGTTACAAATGTTAAGCAAATAGCATCAACCGTAGCCACGGCTGTTTCATTAGCCAAAATAGACGTGGTAGTGAATAATGCCGGTTATGGTTTGATGAGTTCTTTGGAAGCCTTGACTGAAGACAATATTGTAAAGCAGGTGGACACGAATTTTTTGGGAACAGTGCGTGTTACAAAAGCATTCATTCCTTATTTCAGGGAGCGCAAAAGTGGTTTGTTTATTAATGTAACTTCCATTGGCGGGCATACAGGCTTTCCTTTTACAAGTATTTATAATGGCACAAAATGGGCGGTAGAAGGTTGGAGCGAATGTCTGTCAATTGAATTATCAATGTTTGGAGTTGGCGTTAAAACGGTGGCGCCAAGCGCTACAAATACAAATTTATTTAGCCACCATTCAGACGTAGCACCGCTTCCGTATTACGAAGCAGTTGAAAAGAAAATGTTGGGTATGATTAAACCTGCAAGTTTACCCGAAGAAATTGCGGACGTAATCTATGAAGCGGCAACAGATAACAAAGACCAGCTGCGATATTTTGCGGGTAAAAGCTCACAGGCGATTTATGACAGGCGTATGGAAATTGGGGCAGAGGCATCAAGAAAGGAAATTAAAAGCATATACTTTGACGGGTTAAAAACGTAAATAAAACCAACCGGCCCGGTATCAAGCCGGTTGGTTTTATTTAAAGGGTCTTATGAATTTCCCGCAGGGGTATTCAGTTCCGCCAGGATCTTATCCCGCTGGTCGCGTAATTCCCTTAACGCGGCATTCAGGGAGTCCATGGTGGTATAGAAATTTTTTTCCAGGTCCGCTTTAACCTGCAGGAGGTCGCTCTGCGTGCCGTCTTCCGCAACTACTTTGGAGGGGTCCATTTTGTTGCTGACGATGGTGTTAATGCTGGCGGTGAGTTCCTTATTGGCTTCGGAGAATTCAGACTGGGATTTGGCGATCTGGGCGGTGAGCTGCGTTTCTATACAGTTGAAGAGGCCAACAATGAGCGGGCGTATTTTCTCCTTCTGCTCTGTTTCCAGTTTCTTACCATTTTCGTTGATGTTATCAGCAACCTGGTTGATGACCTGGGCCTTTTTCTCCAGGCTGTCCGAAGGGCCTTCCTGTGGAATCGGGTTTTGGAATTTGAATTCCGGGATGCTGAGAATGACATCCTTGCGCTGCATCTTGATTTCCGGGATTTTGGTGACGATTTTAGAAACCGCCATTTTTACTTCCGGGAATTTGAATGAATACTTTTTAGTGCCGTTCGTAATTACGAGGGTTTTGGTTTTGATACCGAATCCGACTTCCGTTACCTTCCATTCGCTCTTGCTGTAAGGCAAGGAGAAGGATTTTGTTTTCATCGTGAACTGCGGTACAGTCATGGACATTTCCTTGTTGCGCATGGTAACTTCCGGCACATCGAAGGAATAGCGTTGTTTCTTAAAGGTAATGTCCCCGGAGATGTTTACCCCGTCGGTTTTGAAACCGGTGTCGCCGGTGCTGTCCGGGATCAGTTTTTCCAATTCTTTCGATTGGGCTTCCAGGTCAACGAACCTGGCCTGGTAAAGTTTTTGAAGCTCATCGAGTTTTGCCTGCTCATTGACGCACTGGGCATTTGCCAGCAGCGAGGAGGATGCTACAATAGCGCCGGTCATCCAGCATTTCAGTAGGGATACTTTCATGTTTATGGGATTAAGTGAATAAAATAGACGATTGGGGAGGGGTATCAGGGATTGCCGCAGGCGTTGTAGCAGCCAGACGTTAGCTGCGTAATATTTTCTCCATTTTCCGGCCTTTTGCCAGTTCATCCACCAGTTTGTCCAGATACCGGACTTTTTGCGTTAAGGGATTCTCGATTTCTTCCACACGGTAGCCGCAGATCACGCCTGTAATGAGATGGGCGTTGGGATGTAGCGTTGCCCGGTCAAAGAAGGTTTCAAAGGTTGCTTTTTCCGCTATTAATGCTTCCTGTTGTTGCTTGTTGAAGCCAGTCAGCCATTCGATCACCTGTTGGAGCTCTTCTTCGGTCCTGCCTTTTTTCCCGACTTTTTCCACGTACAGGGGGTACACGGAGCCGAAGATCATTTTGGCGATGCGCTGGTCGTGAGTATTGGAAGTCATAATTGTATGGATCAGGTTGAAAAAGAATGTGGATTAAAAATACCTTCTTTTTTTGAATAATGGAATTTGAGGAGGATGGAGAAATTGGTTTATTTAGAAGTCAAATTTTGTTAATATGTAGGTAAAAAACCAGGCAGGGATTTCATTTGTTTCAATTCTTATGATGTTATTGTTTTCTATCTCTGCAATCAGCCTATAAGCTTCCCCGGAATTATCAAAGAAAAAGCATCTGTGACAAAATGGAAGCATGTCTGCAACCAAATCCATGGATCGTGAATAACGCTCCCGGATTTTTTGTTCATTCACAGGGTGACCTCCTTTCTCAACTCTTTGTCTAACGCGGTTTACATTAATATCTGGTGATTCAGTGGAAATGAAATACAGATAATTCTTAAATCCGGCCAGATGAGCATTTCGGAAAATATCCAATTTGGAAGGATGGGACATTACTGTTTCGAATGAAAAAGTTTCTCCCTTAATAATTAATAAACGCCTTAGAAATTCTGTAATTAATGCTGCTTCGTAGCTATTGGAGTCAACTCCGGTCTTAATTACGTTATTGGAGAGTTTCAAATCAATTACGTAACCTTCACTTTGCGCTTTTTTACGCAGGGAAGAATTTTCAAGGTATGCTTCAAATGAAGTCGTATCGGATTGCAGGTTGAAATCTCCCAGGTTAACAAAACCTTTCTCTTTGGAAGATTTTTCAATGTCATCCGCATTTATATATATCCCTGTTTGATAAATTTTCTGGATCTCTTTTATGATTGTACTTTTACCCGAACCATTAGGTCCGGCAAAAACACGCATTCTCTTAATTTTTTCTCCGGACATGAATTACCGCTCCTTTAACAAGGTTCATTTTTCTGAATTGCTCCTGCTGTATCGTATGGACTTGGGACAGTTTTTTGGTAGTGCCATCCGGCATCTCCATTACCACCCACCCATCCCTTACGATGGTAATGGGCAGATTCAATGCTCTATTCTCGTTTATTGCGTTTGAAGCCGCCTGGCGTCCGATATTGTTTAAAAAATCTGCCGGCATATTAGCTTCAAAATCAAGAAGTTTGGAAACTCTATCTCTTCTGCGATTTTGAAAGTATTTAGCTCTGCTATGTTTTCCAGCCATTTTTTATCTGTTTAAGTCGTTCCTATAAAGGTACAAATTTGTTGCAAGTCTAACCAATGATTAACTTATCACTTTCACCCCCTTCTCACTCAACGCCTCCTTCTCCCGTACATTCACCTCCTTATCCGTCACCACCACATGCACCGCCGACAACTTCGCAAACTTCAAATAACTGTCCCGCCCAATCTTAGTCGAGTCGCAAAGCACAAACACCTTATCCGCACCGGCCGCCATAGCGCTGCTAATCCCGGCCTCGGTTTCACTGAACGCCGTCAGCCCGCTTTTGGCGGACAGCCCATCCGTACCGATAAACGCCTTATCCGCATGGTAGCTTTTAATATGCTCCACCGCCTTGCTGCCGTGGATAGCTTTGCGCGCCCCGTCCATTTCCCCGCCGGCCAGGTTTACCTGTATCCCCGGCAAATCCATAAAAGCCGCCGCCACAGGGAGGGAATTAGTGATAATGCGCAGGGGAGTAATATCCTTTAAATGCGCGCACATAGTAAACACCGTGCTGCCACAATCCATGAAAATGGTATCTCCCGGCTTTACCATCGCTGCCGCCAGTTTCCCGATGTATTTCTTTTTAGCGGATGCCACGTTTTCCTTGTCCGCATAAGCAGTGAAGGGATGCCGCACAGGGGCCTTCATCGCCCCGCCATGGGTGCGGATCAGCAGCTCTTCCTCTGCCAGCTGCTGCAGGTCCCTGCGGATGGTAACTGCCGAAATGCCCAGCGCATCGGCAATTTCCTGCACTTCCATGCTTTCCTTTTTGTCCAGTATCCTCAGGATTTGTTTTTTTCTTTCCGGGTATCCCATTTTGAATTACATTTGATAAAAATAATCAAATTTGATCAAAAGTAATCATTTTATGAATCCGGAAGTAAAGATTGTTTCAAAAGAGGTCCTGTCGGACAACTGGTACACGCTGTATAAAGTAAAGTACGATTATAAAAACAGGCGGGGCGACTGGCAAGCGCAGACGCGCGAAGCGTACGACCGTGGCAACGGCGCAGTGATATTGCTCTTTAACCCCCTTACGGGCAACGTAATCCTGACGCGGCAATTCCGTCTCCCCACCTATATCAACGGTAACCCCAGCGGTATGCTGATAGAAGCCTGCGCAGGCCTGCTCGATGAAAACAACCCCGAAGCGTGCATCCGCCGGGAAGCAGAGGAGGAAACCGGTTTCCGCATCAAAGACGTTAGGAAAATATTTGAGGCATATATGTCCCCGGGATCAGTTACCGAAATATTGCATTTCTTTATCGCCGAATATACGCCCGACATGAAAGCCGGCGACGGTGGCGGGCTGGAACATGAGCAGGAAGAAATTGAAGTGCTGGAACTACCCGTGGAACAGGCGATGGCAATGATTGACCGCGGAGAGATAAAGGACGGTAAGACGATCATGTTGTTGCAGTACGTAAAACTCCATGGGTTGATGTAGGCGGGTATTATAAATTTTCCTCCCTATCTTTGCCCCTCATTTTTCATCATAACCCAAACACTATGCAAAAACACTGGAACCTGCTGCTGGCAGTACTCTTCTCCTGGACGTTAACCTCCTGCACGCCTGATTCTCCGCAAAAGTTTTTTGAACAAGCCGTACTCAATACCAACCTCGTTAACGACTTTGACCCGAAAACATTTGGTAAATCGCTGGAGCAATACACCATCGAATATCCCAACGTACCCGCAAGCAAAAAGAAAGGCAACGAAGCGCAGGAAGTCGTAAACATGAAAGTGCTGTCCGTAGAACGCGCCCTTAAAAACATCAAGGCCCTCAGCGCTACGGACGACGAAACAAAGGCGATCAAGGAAAACTCCATCGCCCTCTTCGAAACCGTGCTGCCGGTGTATAAAAACGAATACTTGCAGTACGCTAAACTCTGCGACCAAAAAGGCCCGGCGGACCAAAAAGCGGCCCTGCTGGATAAGATCGAGCAAAACTATGCTCCCAAAGTGTACGAACTCCTGGACGCCCTTTACCAGAAAGGTAAAGTCTATGCGGAGAAAAATAATATAAATGTAAATTGGGGGAGAAATTAACCGCATCGCCGCTGCGAAGTCCCGTCCTATTGCCATCGGAGCCACGCCTGGTTCCGATGGTAGCATTCCCCGCTAATGCTTTCACCCTTAAGATAAACCCCTTGCTTTAAACCCCCGGGATGACTGCAAAGTCCATAGCCGGATTTTAACCTGCCTGCCGCCAACTCATCCGCCTTAGCAACCGCACCGCGGCAACTCAGCCAAAACAAGCAGCAATACCGCTGATCTCTTCCAGCACCCGCGTTGCTATATCCTCCTCTTGCACGCTCGCCTGCTCCAGCAGCACAGCGCATTGCAGTAATATATCCGCCGTATAATAGAGCCAGGAATAATACGCCGGCCCGAAGTTGTATTCCTCCCAATTCATTTCATCCTGCTCTTCGCTCACAAATGGCGGCCAGAGCTGCGCTTCTGAGAGCAGCTCCCGGATATCCCCGGGTACCTGGGGCTTTTCCTTGTTCCTGAACCCTTCCAGCTGAAACCGCGTTGCCTTCGCTACCGCCAGTATCTGTTCCGTAATGAGTCGCCGGTGTTCGTGCCGGAATCCCAGCAAGCGGAAAAGGAACAATAGGGAAAACGGCGTCGCCATTATAATCCCATCCTGGTGTTCAATATTGCCGCCAATGTTCAATATGGCAGCCTTTTGCGCCATCAGGTGGCCGGCAACGGCGTCCCTGAAATACGCCGGGAAATTCGTGGCACGGCCATACCAATGTACCACGCGATCCCATGGGATGTCATCTATGCCAACAGAAAAATAATAATGCCTGTTTGAATTCATCTCCTGCAGATTATTGGAAATTCATGATTCATCAGCTAAGGCTTATGCTCACCATGCCGAAAGCTCCGCCCTGAAATCCCCCTCATTACTCCTCCTCGCTCTCCTCATCCGCCACCGGCACAAAATCATTCGCGGCCGCATCCCATTCAAACGCCGGATGGTCAGACGCAAATACAAACTCCAGCCGCGGCTCTATATGCAGCACTTCCTCCAAACTGATCAGCGTCGCATTCCCGGGGTCAGCCAGGTAGGCCTCATCCTCATCCCCATGAAACAGCTGCCAGCCGCTGTCCTCCGGGTTGTCCGGCTCCGCGCACAGCGCCCAGTTGACGGCCCCTTTCTCCAGCGCACGCAGGGTGATGATCGCCATTTTAGCGGCGTCAAACCGGGGCTGCACAAGGATCGTAGCAATATGCTGACTGTTGAAGAGGATCACGTCCCCTTTGTTCAGGTCCTTGATGTAATGCGGTTGATTGTTTAAATACCCTTTGAACTGATCGCCGTAAATCTCTGCAATCTCCACCCACATCCTTTCAGCCCGGCAATTATCCGGCGTCGTGAAGTTGAATACAAAAAACAGCCGCACCAGGTTGCCCGGTTGCAGACTGGCAATTTCCTCCGGCGAGGGCGCCAGGAAATGACGAGGGTACAAAGCAGCTTCCTTACGGATATCCTGTAAATAGTACGAGGCGGACATAGATTCAATTTGCCCTGCAAGTTATTATTTTCCTCCCCAAAATGAACTACCTTCATCCTCCACAAACGACAAATAATATGAGTACCGAAAAAGCCATTCTCGCAGGTGGTTGCTTCTGGGGAGTAGAAGAGCTGATCCGCCACCAGCCCGGCGTTACCGCCACCGTAGTGGGGTACACCGGCGGCGATGTGCCGAATGCCACCTACAGAAACCATGGGACACATGCCGAAGCCATCGCCATCACCTTTGATCCTGATATACTGCCTTATCGCAAACTGCTGGAATTTTTCTTCCAGATACATGACCCTACCACCCGCAACCGGCAGGGCAACGATATCGGCACGTCCTACCGCAGCGCTATCTTCTACCTCAGTGAGGCACAACGCCAAACAGCCGAACAGCTCATTGCGGAAATGAACGCCTCCGGCAAATGGCCCGGCCCGATTGTTACAGAGGTGGCGCCCGCCGGCGACTTCTGGGATGCCGAAGAAGAACACCAGGACTACCTGCAGAAGCACCCCTTCGGCTATACCTGCCATTACATCCGCCCGGAGTGGACATTATAAAACCTCCTTTACTGCCTGCCCCGCGCAGGCAGTATCTCCCCCTTCATACCCCCGTTTTAACAGTTCATGCCCCAATATTTACGTTTAAGGCGGAAAATACACCGCTGTTTGCCGTTTAATCGCCAAATTTGTAAGTAAGTCCGGCTGCAATCGGCTGCCTGATCATCTCCGAATCCAGTATCGAGTTCCCGGACAGCGTTACCCGTACCAACAGTTTGTCCGCCGTATCTAAAATTTATTTTGGGAGAAAATAACCGCTACTACATCCAACATCCATCGGGACTGGTGCTGACGGCCGGCGGCCAGCTGCCGGATCACAACGCCGTGCTGACCTTTTCGGAGTGCAGCCGGAGCGTATGGCAGCAATGGGAAGTCGTTCCTCCGCCGGGCATGGTATGGGGCCGGGTGGCCGATGTAGCCATTACGTAAAACGCAAAAAAAAAGGCAGCAATAGAAATGAAGTGCCCCCAAAAAGTTAGACACTTTTGGGGGCATTTTTTATGGATAAAAGAGTCAGATACAGTTATCAGCAGAAACTGTCCATTGTCAAGGCCAT
>MLAV02000012.1 GCA_001870995.2 Chitinophaga sp. CB10 | reverse complement strand
AATTAAAACTGAACGGCTTGAGTCCAGTACAATACCGAACTCAAGCCGCTTAATCAAAAAAGCCGTCCAAACTTTTGGGTTCACTTCACGTTCAGGGGCGGCTTTTTCTTTTTGGGGCTGACTGATATACTCCGTGATACTGGTATAAAAGTTATACCAATTTACGCCTAGCTTTGTGTCAGCAAAAAAATCAGGGCTATGAACAACGCAATAGAGCAACTGCAAATGAAGGACGCTCATTTTCAGCGCACCTATGCTTCGCACGTGGCGGTGCATATGCTGGATCCGCAAACCATTACCCATGGCCTGAACGACTCCCCGGTGGGTATGCTGGCCTGGATACTTCAACGTTGGAAAAAGTGGAGTGACCAGTCTGTAGATTTTGAGTCGGTATTTACTAAAGATGATATTATCACGTTCGCGATGATCTATTGGGTAAACGCATCCATTGGTAGTTCTATCCGTGCTTATTCCAATGCCAGCCGTTACCCCTGGAAGCCGTCCCACGACAGGCAACCTGTAGTGGAAGCGCCTGCCGGTTTTACATTCCTTGCAGGGGATGCCTATCCGCCAATGGCTACCGCGGAAAACCGGGTAAGTTTGTTTACCAACGGGCCGCTTGCAAGCCATTTTAATACTGTTTATGCGAAGGCTTATGCTAAAGGCGGGCATTTTGGGGCATGGGAGCATCCGGAGGCGTATATTGAAGGAATCAGGGATACTTTTAAATTGATTCAGCATAAATAACCACTTCAAGAGAAGCGGCTGTAAAAAAACTGCGCCTTTTTACAAGGCGCAGTTTTTTTATTAGTCAATAAATGCGCTCATGGGTTGAATGGAGCCGTCCGCGTTGTATTGCAGCGGCAGGACTTTCACATTCCGCAAATGCGTTTTGCCGGAGAGCTGGGTGTCGTGATAGAAGAGGTACCATTTACCGCCCACCTCTACAATGGAGTGATGGGAAGTCCATCCATCCACCGGTTTCAGGAGCAATCCTTTGTACACGAATGGGCCGTAGGGGTGATCGCCGATGGCGTAGACCAGGTTATGGGTATCTCCCGTGGAGTAGGAGAGGTAGTACTTGTTATTGTATTTATGCAGCCATACGGCTTCGAAGAAGCGTTTGTCGTTTTCTTTTTCGGTGAAGAGCTTGCCGGTGCTGTCTACGATTTTTACTTCGCGGACCGGTTCGGCGAGGGACAGCATGTCCTTTGAGAGCCTGGCGACGCGGGGCAGGAAGGCGGTTTCCTCCGGCTTTTTGAGCTGCGCCGTTGAGTCGTACCGGTTATTGTTCCAATGCTGAAGTTGTCCGCCCCAAATGCCGCCGAAATAGAGGTAGGAGGCGCCATCATCGTCCGTGTACACGCAGGGATCGATACTGTACGTGCCTTTGATAGGCGTAGGTTCCGCTTTGAAAGGCCCTGCAGGGGAAGTACCGGTGGCCACGCCTATACGAAAAATGCCGTCCTTGTCCTTAGCGGGGAAGTAGAGGTAATACTTTCCGTTGGCGAAGGCGGCATCCGGGGCCCAGAGTTGGCGGCTGGCCCAGGGAACGTCCTTGAGGCTGAGGGCTACGCCGTTGTCCGTCACTTTGCCGCCGATGGAATCCATGGAGAGGATGCGGTAGTCCATCATCTGGAAATGATCGCCGTTATCATTCTCCGGCGCGCCGGTGGCGGTGTCGTGCGAGGGGTAGATGTAGATTTTCCCGTCGAAGACGTGCGCGGAAGGGTCTGCCGTGTAGATGTGCGATACCAGTGGTTGGGAGGCATACTTTTTTTCCGGAGTGGCTGGTTTTTCCTCTTTGGTTTCAGTTTTGCCCGGGGCGCCGCAGTGGGCCATGGCCAGGCACAGGAATGCGCTCATTCCCCATGCGGTGAATTTGTGCTTTAACATAGAAGATTGATTTAATGAATATCCCCTGACGTCAGGATAGCTGGACGTGATGTGCAGGGACATACACAACAGGCTACTTTAACGCGGAATATTCTGTTCGATAACGTGTTTAAAAATCAGACTTTATGGGTCGTTGCAACCAAAGATATAAAAATAGCCGGGATATTTTAAACGCCTATATATCCCCGGAGCAGGAAATAGCCTGCGCCGATCAGCAGGAGGTCTACCGCGAGTGCCAGCAGGCAAAGCGGCGCTCCAAAAATGCGCCAGGTGCTGAGGTATTGCGCGGTTTCCGGCTTTGCCGGGTCGAAGATAAAGTGGACCATTTGCCCGACCTGATATTTTTCAGGCCCATAGCCGGTGGAGGACCGGTAGGTAATTATGCCGTGGCCGGTGGTAGGGATTTCGAATTTCGGGTAATAGACGGTGACGCCTTCCTGGTCGCAGTGTTCGTCCAGCTTTATGACTTTGCCCATGGCTCTTTCCGCCTTTCGTGCAAAGTTCAGTTTACGTTGGAGTTCTTTTATGCCTGCTACTAACAGTAATGCGCCTACGAGTAAGAATATGGCATACAGGATCATACTATACAGCTTGTTGGGTGATTGGATGGAGGAAAAGGTAGCCGGCGCCGATGATGACCAGGGGGATGCCGATGGCCATGCAAACGATCGTCCAGTTGAATATCCAGAAATAGCTGATCATACGCGGACTTTCCGGGTGCAGCGGATCGTACAGGAAGAAGGCTTCTTCGCCTACTTTCCAGGTAGAGGGCTTAGTGGCGGTCGGGTGGCGGTAGGTAATCGTTTGGCCGCCGGACGTTTGAATGCTGAAGATGGGTGAGTAAGCCCCGTCGGTTTCCTCCAGGGAGATGACCATCCCGGTGACGGGTTGGCTGCGGCGGACGAAGTCCAGCGACTGCCGGAGCAGGTGAATGGATATGCCCAGTAATATTAGCCCGGTTAACAGCGATAATTTATACCACATGGATTTTGTTTGAAATGGGTTACGGATTCAAATATAAGTAATAAATCATGGCGGGTATGTAACGAAAAAACCCTGCCTTAAAAGCAGGGTTTTTTCGTATAGGCATTGAAGTGATCAATACCCTGGATTTTGTCCAAACTCATTCACTGTTCTGTCTATCTGATCCTGCGGGATCGGGCGCAGCACGTGCGTAGGTTTAATGTTGGCGCGGGCTTCATCGTTGTGGAGGCGCACCCTTTCAATCAGTTTGTGGGTTCTGACGAGGTCGAACCAGCG
The DNA here is from genome assembly GCA_001870995.2 of Chitinophaga sp. CB10. Taxonomy (GTDB): domain Bacteria; phylum Bacteroidota; class Bacteroidia; order Chitinophagales; family Chitinophagaceae; genus Chitinophaga. The sequence continues at coordinate 198,294 of MLAV02000012.1, read as the reverse complement.
GAGCTGTTCGCCTACGAGTTCCCGGCCCCTTTCATCCAGGAGGAAGTCGATGTTCATGTTAGCGGCGCTTACTTTCATGGCATTGCGGTGGGCCAGCGTTTCCGCATCTGTTGGGCCTACCCGTGCGGCCCGGAGGCGTACCACGTTGACGAGGTCCGCTGCGGCCTGCGCATCGCCCTGCATCAGCATGGCTTCCGCCTGGATCAGGTAAGTTTCCGCGAGGCGGAAGGAAATAAACGGACGTACGCCGGAGGCCTGGTTATCAGGGCGGAGGGCGTCCGCGAACTTATTGAGGGAAGGGTAGAGTTTTTCGGTGTACAGGCGGGGCGGTACCAGCATGTATTTTTTGCTGGCGATTTCCGTGGCGGATACATCATAACCCGGGAGGTACACGGCCGTATCGCCCATTTTGAGGGTGGCGGTAGGCGCGTTGGTGTACCAAACGGTGGTGAAGAATTTTTCGTAGCGGGTATCATGCACACGGTCCTTGTAGAGGGTATCGAGCAGGAAGCGGGTAGGGCGGAAGCGCTTCCAGGGCGTACCGTTGGCGAGGTCGCGTTTCATGCCGGGCAGCACGTCGTACTGCATGAGGAAGAAGCGGCAGGCGTTATTGTCGCTATAATTATACAGCGGATCAGTGGTGAATTGCGCTGCCCAGATGGTTTCGCTGTTGTTTTCCTTGCCCTGGGCCCATACCAGGCCCGGATCGTCCAGGAGTTTGAAGCCGTAATTTTTGATGACGAGGTCCGCGTATTTGGCAGCGTTGGCGTAGTCCGTTGGCTGCGCCTGCGGCGAGGACGCGCGGGTGAGGTACACCCTTGCGAGGAGGTGTTCCGCGGCGGGTTTGGTAGCGCGGCCCCATTCGGACTGTGTTGCCGGAAGGTCTTTTTCTGCATCCAGCAGGTCTTTGATCACGGCGTCATACACGGCGGAAAGGGAATCCCGGTGGGCCTCCCGGAGGATCTCCGTGTTTTCCTTCAGGCTGAGGGGAATGGCGCCGAACATTTCCATGAGGATAAAGTGATAATGGGCCCGGCAAAACTTGGCTTCCGCCACGCCTCTCGCTTTCGTGGCGCTGTCGAGGTCCGTGATTTTATCCGCGCGGGTGATGGCCACGTTGCAGGTGTTGAGGGTTTGGTAGAAGCTGTTCCAGACTTCGCGGACGTGGTCATAGCGGGAGTCCAGCTGGGAGGTGTACTGGCTGGTGAATTTGTAGTTGCCATCCGAGCCGTTGGTGATGATATCCGTACCGGTTTCAGTGAGGGTCATCCCCCGTTCGGAGCTGTAGAAGTTGCGCATGGACACGTAGGAGCCGTTTACCGCGGTAAGGAAGCCGGCTTTGGTATTATGGAAATTGTCCGTGGTGTTGGTCACTACCTTTTCGTCCAGCATTTTATTACAGGAGGCTGTAACCAGCAACAGGAGCAACATAGCGGGAAATATATTTTTCATACAGATTTTTTTAGAGCGTTAGAACTTCGCGTTAATACCGAATTGGAGCATCCAGGTGGCGGGTGCATCGATACCGATCACATTCACATCTTCCGGGTCTATACCTTTCCATTTCTGGCGGTAGGGCGCCAGGATGAGCGGTTGTTTTACGCCAACGGTAAAGCGGAGGTCCTGCATGGACCAGTTGCGGATAAGTTTATCCGGCATGGAATAGGCGAGCGTGATGTTGCGGATTTTGAAGAAGGAGCCGTCGAAATAGCTGAGCGACTGGTAGTTGCTGGGCCTTTCCTGGTTGGCGTTGGGCCGCGGGAAGTCGTTGGACGGCGTGGATGGCGTGTTATAAACTACGTTGAGGTTGTTATAACGGCCAAAGAGGGTATTGTAGTTGGAGTAGAAGTCGCTGCGGATCATGCTGCCCCAGCGTGCAAACGCTACGACGGACAGCTCAAAGCCTTTGTAGGAGAAGCGCTGCGTGGTACCGGCCTGCCATTTGGCTTCAGGGGAGCCGAGGATCTGGCGGTCGTTTTTGGCGTCGATGACGGTATCGCCGTTCACATCTTCCAGGCGGATTTCGCCGGGTTTAACGCCATAGCGGGCGGCCAGCGCGGCGTCCTTATCCTGCCAGATGCCGATCTTTTTGAAGTCGTAATACACGTAGGTGGGCTGGCCTACGAACCAGGCGTTGCCTACGTCCGCGGTTCTGCCATCGCCGAGGGAGAGAATCCGGGAGCGGTTGCGGAAGTAGTTCACATCCATTTTCCAGGAGAAGCCGTTCGGGTTATCGATCACGGTAGCGGATATACCGATTTCCAGGCCGCGGTTACGGCTGACGCCGAGGTTCATCAGCACCTGGTTGAAACCATTGCTGTAGGGCAGGGTTTGCGGCATGAGGAGGTCCGTGGTGCGTTGGTTATACCATTCGATGACGCCGGTGATGCGGCCGTTGAAAAGGCCGAAGTCGAGCCCGATATCCGCCGAGGTGGTAGTTTCCCAGGTCAGGTCCGGATTACGGAGTTCGGACGGAACATAGCCCAGTACGCCTTTGTTGCCAAAAGAATACGGAATCCTTTGCAGGGCGCCCTGGGTTGCATAGGGCGTAATACCGGTGTTGCCTATACGCCCGTAGCTGGCGCGGAGTTTCAGGTTGTCCAGTACGCTTTGGCCTTTCAGGAACTGCTCGTTGATAAGGTTCCAGCCCACGGCCACGGAGGGGAAGTAGCCCCATTTTTTACCCGGCGCAAAGCGGGAGGAGCCATCCGCGCGCATGGTGAGCGTGAGGAGGTAGCGGTCGTCGAAGCCGTAGTTGATACGGCCCATATAGGAGAGGATGGTCCAGGAGCTGAGGCTGCTGTTGAGCCCTGTTACGTTGAGCGCCTGGCCCAGGTTAAAGTACTGCTGGGATTCCACGGGGATGCCTCTCACGTTGGTACCGTCGATATCGGTGGTTTGCCGTTGTACGCTGTAAAGCCCGGTGACGCCTATATTATGTTTCTTCACCAGTTTATTATAGGTGAGGAGGTTTTCGATCGTATAGGCGATGACGTTAGCGTTGCTTTTAGCGGCCGTAGCGTCGCCACCGCCGATGAGCAGGTTGGTATTGTTTTTACCCTGGAATATGCCGTAGTTATAGGATTGTATATCCGGGCCCACGTTGAGGCGGTATTTGAGTCCGTCGACGATTTCTACTTCCCCGAACAGGCTGGTGAAAACGCGGAGCCGTTTCATGAGTTCCACGCGGTTGCCGCTGACGTAGTCCAGCAGCGGGTTAGGCTGTTGGCTGTCGCCCGTGGGGTAGGTGATGAGTTTTCCGTTCTCATCGTACGGCGCGGCGATGGGCAGCATTTTCAGCGCGTTGTCGATCCCGTTATACGTTTCCCCGTTGCGGAGGCTGTATGCGCCGAGCAGGCTGGCGCCCACTCTAACGCGGTTGCCTATACGCTGATCCAGCGCTACGTTGAAGTTATAGCGTTCGTAGTTCTGGAGTTTGAGTACGCCCTGGTCTTTGAAGTAACCGAGGCCAACGCTGTAGCGGGTGTTGTCCGAACCGCCGGAGACGTTCACGCCATGGTTGGTTTGGTAACCTTGTGAGATCATGAGTTTTTGCCAGTCAACGTCCACGCCTTTTTTGATGTTGGCGTATTCGGTGGCGTTAAAGATTTTTTGGTCGGAAGCATCCGGGTTGTTATCGTCGTACTTGCCGATGGTGCGGTTGGCTTCGCGGCGCATGTCGATAAAGCGGGCGGCGTTCATCATATCCGTTTCGCCGAGTTGGCGAACGATGCCGTAGGAGCCGCTGTAGGATACGACGGGCTTGCCTTCCTTACCCCGTTGTGTGGTAACGAGGATGACGCCGTTAGCGCCGCGGGAGCCGTAGATGGCGGTGGCGGAAGCGTCCTTGAGGATGTCCATGGATTGGATCACGCCGGTGCCGATGTCGTTCAGGCTGCCGGAGTAAGGAATACCATCCACTACGTAGAGCGGATCATTCTCAGCCCTGAGGGAGCGGGAGCCGCGGATGCGCACCTGTGGTTCATCCCCCGGTTTGGAGCTGTTGTTGATGACTTCCACGCCGGGTGCGCGGCCTTGCAGGGCCTGTTGCGGGTTGGTCACCGGCACGTCCTGGATGGCTTTGGCGCTGACGGAGGAGATGGCGCCGGTAACGTCTTTTTTCTTTTGCTGACCGTAGCCGACTACCACTACTTCGTCGAGTTTTTTACGGTCCTCGCCGAGGATAACGGACACGGCTGTACGACCTTTGACGGGTTCTTCGTGCGTGGCGAACCCGATGAAGGTAAATACGAGCGTGGCGTTGGCAGGGTCTGCCAGTTGCAGTCGGTAGTGCCCTTTTACGTCCGTTTGGGTGCCCGTGTTTTTGCCTTTAACGGCGACGGTTACTCCCACGAGGGGCGTTTGTTGCGCGTCCAGTACGTTACCTTCCACTGTAACGGGTTTGCCTTGACCGCGGGAAAAATGGTAGCATAGCAGGCATGCTATCAGACATAGATAACGTGGAAATGAATTTTTCATAACGTCAGATTTGGAATTTTAAAATGAACGGCCGGGTTCTGTTTCAGATTTTGGACTTATCAGTTATAGCTTATCAGTATAGAGCTGATTAGTGTTGCGTATCAGCTTTTAGTTTATCAGTTTTTTTAAATATGGTTTTTAAATACGGTTTTAAACGGGTTCACAGCTCAGGTTCTTCCGGGACAAAATAATGAAAATTCATCATTCTGCAATCGTTTGCAAATTTTTCTTGTAGGAGTCGTATATGCGTGGTAACATTCTTTCCGTCCAACAGACCCACAACAGTTGAAGAGTGCGACGCAAGGATGCTACATAGGAATCCTGCAGGCGACTACCTTAAAAAAATTATTCCATACCTGAGGTTTAATTTTTGAGGTATGGATTTCAAAAACTGAATTATGGAAAACAAAAATCTGATTGCGAAGGCGGAAGTCCGCATAGAGGCGGGCGTACAGGAAGTTTGGCGGGCGTTGACGGACCCTGCGACGATTCAGCAGTATATGTTTGGGACGACGGTGGAAACGGATTGGCAGGAAGGCAGCGCGATTGTGTGGCGGGGCGAATGGAAGGGGAAACCTTACGAGGACAAAGGAAAAATTACCGCGTTGCAGCCCGGGAAGCAGCTGCAGTACACGCATTTCAGCGGGGCGTCGGGGATGGAGGACAGCCCGGAGAATTACCACACGGTAACGATCCGGCTGGCGGCTGATGGGGAGCAGACGCGGGTGACGCTGGAGCAGGATGGCAATGCAACGGAGCAGGGGCGGGAGGAATCGGCAAAGAACTGGCAGATGATGTTGGATAGTATGAAGCGGGTGCTGGAAAAGGGCGGGTGATACAGGCGTTGACGTTAGGAGATTGACTGCGTCGCAAACACCACCTTAGATTGTCATTTTAGCCCAGCATTTGTTCAAAAATGCCGTCCTACATTTGGGATACAATTCTAAGCGATGCGAAAGTTAATCATGCAAATGTCGATATCCGCGGATGGTTTTGTAAGCGGACCAGATGGCCGGGCTGACTGGATCCACAAAGCTTCCGACGAAACGTCCAGGGCCTGGGCTGTGGCGCAATGCCGGGAGGCCGGCCTGATCATCATGGGCCGGAAGTCGTTCGAAATAATGGCGCCCTATTGGCCCACCGCCACCGGTCCGTTTGCCGCGCCCATGAACGAAACGCCAAAAGCCGTTTTTACGCAGCAGGGTTTTACCATCCCGGCTATACCTGCTGAAACGCCCGAGCAGGCGAAGGCCGCCGCGACGTGGACGGGTGCAAGGGTTTTGACCGGGGACCTGGCTACGCATGTCCGCCAATTGAAATCGGAACCCGGCAATCCTATCTATGCCGCCGGCGGCGCGGGTTTCATGCGCAACCTGATTGCGACCGGGCTAATTGACGAATACCGGTTGATCATTCATCCGCTGGTACTGGGCGCAGGGCTGCCGATCTTCAACGGACTTGCGCAGCCGCTGGACCTCAAGCTGGCGGACGTAAAAGCGTTTCCCGGCGGTATTGTAGCGCATACCTATCACGTTTAAAATTACCTTCCTAATCATCATAAACAGCAAAAAATGAGAAAGATTATAGTAATGTCTATGCTTACCCTGGATGGCGTTATGCAAGCCCCTGGTGGACCCGATGAAGATTTATCAGGCGGCTTCCAATTTGGCGGCTGGACGGCTTCCTATGGGGACGAGGATTTCGGCAAAATTATGCAGGAAGAACTCAAGCCGGCTGAGTACCTGCTGGGCCGGAAAACCTTTGATATTTTTGAATCTTACTGGCCCAACCATAACGACTTCTGGCCGGGAATTAACGCGGGTACGAAATACGTATTGTCTACCACCCGCGATCATTCCGACTGGAATAAGAGCGTTTTCCTGAAGGGCCTTTCTGATATACAGGCGCTGAAGCAAAGCGATGGCGGCGATATTCACGTATGGGGCAGCAGCGAACTGACGCAGCTGTTGTTGCAGCACGACCTGGTGGATGAGCTGCGTGTGAAAATTTATCCCCTGATCCTGGGCCAGGGTAAGAAGCTGTTTGAAAACGGCATTGCGCCGGCAGCGTTGAAACTGGTCAACAGCCAGGTAACGTCAAAAGGCGTGGTGGTGCTGAATTACAAGCGGGAAGGGAAAGTAGTGACGGGGAATATTACCATTTAGGGTATTCCCTTTTTTACGGGAACTTCATGGGATAACGCGGGGTGATTTGCCCTTTCATAATCCGTTGCAGTTTGGAGGCCATGAGCTTTCTGGCGAGCGGCTTCAGGTAATCCAGGTACAGGATGCCTTCCGTATGGTCGTATTCATGTTGTATCATACGGGCGGTAGCGCCGCTGAAGGTGCGGACCTGCTGTTCAAACTGCCCGTTGTAGTATTGGATGGTGATGGTCCATGGCCGTTTGACGGGGTATTGTAAGTTGGGGATGCTGAGGCATCCTTCTTCGTCTTCCCAGGCGTCCGCTGAGCGGGAAAGGATGGTAGCGTTGATAAAGGTTTCGGTGATGCCGGTATCGCCTGGCGCGAAATAGTCGCTGTGATCCGCTGCTTCGAAAGTAGACTGGCTGTCGACAATAAACAGGCGGATGGGAAGACCGATCTGCGGGGCGGCTAATCCGCATCCATTGGCGTTTTTCATGGTTTCCCACATGTCCGCAATGAGGGTGTTCAGCTGGGGGTAATCCCGGTCAATTTCGTGGCATGGCTGTTTCAGGATGCTATGGCCGTATGCCAGTATGGGTCGTTTCATGCTTTGGAATTTTGTGCTTTGAATTTTTTGCAAAGTTCCAAAGAATGAAAGTTGCAGGCAATGAACCTATGTTAACTAATTTGCCGGCGGATGCGGCTGAGGCCTTGCGGGGTAATGCCGATATAAGAAGCGACATATTTCAGGGGGATGCATTTGAGGATATCCGGCTGCTCGCGGAACAGGTTTAGATAACGCTCTTTGGCGGTATGTTTTAAGAGGGATAATTCTCTTTTGCTTTTGGAGAGGAATAATTTTTCCGCTACGTAGCGGCCTAAATAGTTGCCGGCCGTGGTTTGCGCGTAAACCTTCTGCAGGTCCGCATGGGAAATTTGCCAGACGGTGGTGGCTGTTAAAGCCTGCAATGCGTATTCAGACGGCGTTTGCGTGAGGAAGGAGTTGTAGGCGCAGGTGAATTCCTTATCAAAGCAGAAGTCGAATGTCAGTTCGTTTTCATCACCGGGGATGTAGTAGCGGATGATGCCTTTTTCGACAAAGGAGAGGTAGTTTTCTGTTTCTCCCTGGCGGGTGATGATATCGTTTTTGGCAAATTCTCTTCGCTGGAAATGGGCGGCGATAAATTCCCATTCCGGTTCCCGCAGTTGGATGATGCGTTCGTAATATTCCCTGATATAGCCCATGGTGCGAAGGTACGAAGAATTCTTAAGCGTCCATATGCTGCATTAGTTTTGACAGGAGGGCAGTCAGGTTTTTTAGTTCCGTTTTGGTGAGGATTTTACCCGCTTTTTGTGCCACCCTGTCCCTGAAATTTTCCGAGTTATCTACAATGAACCTGCCTTTGTCCGTCACGCTGAGGTAGAATACCCGGCGGTCTTCTCCGGATTGCTCCTGTTCGATAAGGTCGTTGGCGATAAGAAATTTTAGCTGTCGCGAGATGGCAGGTGCGCTGATGCCAAAGGCTTTCGCCACTTGTTTACCGGTGCACCGGTCGTGTCGGTAGACGTATTCGATGATATTATAGTGGGTGGCTGTTACCCCGTTGATCTCGCCTTTTTGCATATTAGCCAGCATGAAGCATTGCAAATCTGTAAATACTTCATAAAATTTTTTCCGTGTGTGGTCCATATTTTGCTAATACTTAACTTTGTTAACTATTAGCAAAATTAACGAATATGAAGCAGATTACCATCACTCATGCGAGGCAAAATAATCTGAAGAACATTTCAGTTGCAATACCGAAGAACAAGATAGTGGTTTTCACGGGCGTATCCGGCTCGGGGAAGTCGTCCCTTGTATTTGAGACGATTGGCGCGGAGGCGCAGCGGCAGTTCAACGAAACGCAGGGCAGTTTTTTGAGGAACCGTTTGCAGCATATTGGCGTGCCGGATGTAGAGAAGATTGAAAACCTGAATGTGCCGATCATCATCAACCAGAAGCGGCTGGGAGGCAGTGCGAGGTCGACCGTGGGGACGGCCACGGATGTATATGCCTCTCTGAGGCTGCTGTTTTCCAGGATGGGGAAGCCTTTCGTCGGGTATTCGAATGTGTTTTCGTTTAATAACCCGGTGGGAATGTGTCCTGCTTGCGAGGGGTTGGGATTTGTGCAGACGGTGAATGTGGATGCGTTGATTGACCGGGGGAAGTCGCTCAACGAAGGCGCGATCCGGTTTCCCACGTTTCAGCCGGGCGGTTGGCGGCTGACGCGATATACGTTATCCGGCTATTTTGATAATGATAAACCATTGAAGGACTATTCCGCGGAGGAGCTGGAAATGCTGTTGCACGCCCCGGAGCATAAACCGAAGCGGCCGCATAGGGAGTGGGGGAAGACGGTGAAGTACGAAGGGGTGATACCGCGGATAGAAAAAGCGTTCCTGAAGAAGGAGTCCAGGGAAAACATCACGCGTAAGGAGGCGTTGAAACATGTTATTATTACCAGGAGCTGCCCGGCCTGTAACGGCAAGCGGCTAAACGAAGAAGTGCTGAGTTGCAAGATCAGGGGAATGGACATTGCGGATTGTGCGCGATTGTCCGCCGACGAGTTGCTGGCATTTGTAGCGTCCCTGGACGCCGGCGCCTATGGCACTATTGTAGCGGAGCTGAAGAAGAAGCTGCAACATATGATAGACATAGGGCTGCAGTACCTGACATTGGACAGGAGGACGGATACGCTTTCGGGTGGTGAGAGTCAGCGGATAAAGATGGTTAAGAACCTTGGCAACAACCTGACGGACCTGCTGTATATTTTTGACGAGCCCAGCATAGGGTTGCATCCGAAGGACCTGCAACATATTGCTGCGATCATCCGGCGGATCAGGGATAAGGGGAATTCGGTACTGATGGTGGAGCATGATCCGGACCTTATCCGGATCGCGGATTGGGTGATTGACATGGGGCCATTGTCCGGCAAGCATGGAGGGGAGATTGTGTATGAGGGGACGTTTGAGGGGTTGAAGCATTCGACGGGAAAAACAGGTCAGTACTTTGCGCAGCAGCCAAGGGCCAGGTACAGCCGGCGGCGGGCAGATGGCTACCTGGAGATAAAGAACGCCCATTTGCATAATCTTAAAAATGTCAGCGTAAAAATTCCGCGGAAAGTATTAACGGTGGTTACCGGCGTTGCCGGTTCCGGGAAGAGTACGCTTATTAATAAAGTACTGCCAACGATTTACCCGGAGGTAACGATTATTGACCAGTCGTTATCCGCCATGGGCGTACGAAGCAACCTGCTTACCTATCTCGGGCTGTCAGATGATCTGCGGGGGCGGTTTGCGAAAGCCAACCATGTTTCTGCGAGGTTATTCAGCAGGAACAGTGAGGGCGGCTGTGAGAACTGCCGGGGCACGGGCGTTGAGCGGATAGACCTGGCATTTATGGACGATATAGAGCAGCCCTGTGAAGTATGCGGCGGTTCGGGATTTAAGCCGGAAGTGCTGCAATACCATTATCGCGGCAGGAACATTTTACAGGTAATGGACATGACGGTGGAGGAAGCAATGGCGTTCCTGCCGGATGAATTATACGCCGGGGCGTTTGAGATGTTGTGTAGACTGGGGCTGAGTTACCTTAGCCTGGGGCAGCGGTTGGACAGCTTTTCAGGCGGCGAGCGGCAGCGGCTAAAATTGACCAGGGAGCTGCAGCATCGCAATAAAATCATTGTGCTGGATGAGCCGAGTACAGGGCTGCATCCCAGCGATACGCAGCTATTGCTGGATTTTATGGATGCGTTGGTAGATCAGGGGAATACTTTGATTGTGATTGAACATAACCTGGATGTGATTACCCATGGGGATTGGATTATTGACATAGGCCCGGGTGCGGGGAAGTATGGTGGGGAAGTGTTGTTTGAGGGGACGGTGGAGGAGATGTTGAAGCGCGGGGAAACTGCGACGGGCGAGGGGGTGAGAAGGCATTTGGGAATGGAGAGGAAGATTTAAGGGCGGGGACACAGATATTTTCCGGGGGAAATTAATATCTTAGAAGGGCAGTTTTAACCCTTATGATTGTCGGCCGGATGTCCAATGCTTTGATACCGCTCATGGGTTCCAACCTCGCCAGCTATCTTTTTACGACATTTTATCCAGGCAGCAGGGGTTTAAAAATCGAACTATGCAGGAACATAAAGGAAAAGGTACACAAGAGGAGGAGCTGGGGATAAAAGTCCGGTCTAACGACCATCCTTACCAGCCGGCGGACCCGCGGAAGAACATGCTGGAGCCCCGCAAACTGGCTGCTTATTTTATCGTATTCATTGAAAGTGGCACCGTTACCTACAACCTGGAGTTGCAGGATTACACCCTTACAGACGGGCGCCTGCTCTTTGCGGCGCCTAATCAAATATTTACGCCGCCGGTGAAAACCGCCGATCTGAAATATTTCAAACTGCTGTTTGATGAGAATACGCTGGCCTTGCTGCCACAGTCTTTCCCGTTTTTGGTCAACCCGCTAAACAACCCGGTCATCGCGCTGGATGCTGCGGTGAAAGAAAGAGTGGTAAAGGTTTTTGAAATTTTAAACCAGGTATTATACGCGGACAAACATGAAACCGACACGGAAATCACATTAGCCTATTTGAACCTGTTGCTTTCTGAGTTGAACAGCGCCTATTTTAAGAACAAACGCCCCGCTGGTATTTTAAATGCCAACCTGTCAAAGTTTATTGAATTCAAATTAGTGGTGGAAACTTCCCTTACGGAGCAGCCTTCCATCAACGCGATTGCTGAAAAATTAGCATTATCTACCAATAGCCTGTACCGCATTGTAAAAGAATATGCCGGCACCTCGCCCAAGGATTATTTCATTAACCGCCTGATGGCGGAAGCCCAGCGGAAACTGCGTTATTCCAATATTTCCATCAAGGAACTGGCCTATGAGCTGGGCTTTAACGATCCTGATTATTTCTCCAGGCTCTTCAAAAAAAGCACCGGGAAGAGCGCCAGTGAATTTTTACCCCGGCAGGATTTGTCGGGTGAATAAACGGATTTGTCCATTCCCGCCTGTTAAGGCCCTGCTACTTTTGCCATATAAAATTCACAGACATGAAATATGCATTAGTAACGGGCGCCAACAAAAGCATCGGTTTTGAAGTGGCGCGCCAGCTGGCACGGGAAGGAATATACGTGTACCTTGGCAGCAGGAATATAGTCAGCGGCCGGGAAGCCGCGGATACCTTGAAAGCGGAGGGATTAGAGAACGTAGCGCCTGTACAGCTTGACATTACGGACGATGCATCCGTTGCGAAAGCCCGTCAGGCAATAGGAGCGGAAACCCAGGTGCTGGACATCCTGGTCAATAATGCAGGCATTTTTGGCGGATACCCTCAAACGGCGGTGCAGGCAACGATAGACCAGTTTAAGGCCACCTATGACGCGAATGTTTTTGGCGCTGTGCGGGTTACGCAGGCATTTATTGATTTAATGAAGAATTCCCCGGCGCCCCGGATTGTAAATGTAAGTTCCAGTCAGGGTTCCCTTACGCTTCATAGTGATCCCGGCTATAAGTACTACGATTACAAAGCGGCGGTGTATCTTTCCTCCAAATCGGCCCTGAATATGTACACGGTGGTTTTGGCGTATGAGTTTAAGGATACGCCCTTCAAAATCAACGCGGTTTGCCCTGGTTATACGAAAACGGATTTCAACGGACATCGTGGGCCGGGAACGGTGCCGGATGCGGGCAGGCGGGTGGTGAAATATGCGTTGATTGATGAGAATGGTCCTACGGGGAAATTTTTTAGTGAGGAGAATAATGCGGAGACGGGGGAGATACCGTGGTAGTGGGGGAATTAAACCATAGTCAGCTCTTTTTCTTTATAAAGCCTGCTCCTGGCGCGGGCTTTATGAATTTCGACCTGGTAAGGTTTGTTTGAAAAAGGAGGTTTGAGGTGATGAGGACAAAGCTCGCGGATATTGCGAGCTTTGTTACAAATGTTTTCTTGAAAAAGGAGCTTTGAGGCGATGCGAACAAAGCTCGCGGTCACTGCGAGCTTTGGTATAAATCATCTTTACCACCTGTATTCTTTCAGGCTTACCAATCCGCTTGTATTGATTTGCCCCAGGTTGGAGCGGGTATTAAACGGAGGATCCAAATAGAGTTTCTCCAGTTTGCTCAGCCCGGTAACATAGATTTTAGTTAACGGGTTGCGGTCCAGGTCGACCAGCACAAGCTGCGGATAGGGTCTGAGGTCCAATTCAGTAATGAAATTATTATGGAGGTCAAGGTGTTTCAGTTCCGGCGCCTGACCGATCTTAAAATCGCTGATCTGGTTGCGGAAAAGCTGCACCATTTCGAGCTTTGGTTTATTCCTTAAATCGATCCGCTGCAATTTATTCACGTTAATCCGGATATCCCGTAGATTGGTAAGGCCTGTCAAATCCAGCATGGACAGTTGGTTGTTATCCATCAGTATCTCCTCCAGGTTGACGCATCCTTTTACTTTCAACTGCGTAGTTTCACCATCCACGCCAAAAATATATTTCAAATTTTGCATGCCTTCCAGGTCTACCGTCTTGATCTTATTATCATAGAATAAAAAGTTTTCAAGATTGGTGAAGTGCTTTATACCGACTACGGAAGTGATACCGTGATTACCTACGTCCAGTTTCTTGACGTTAGCAACTTCGGACTTCTGAATATTGCCGTCATTGTTGGTGTCAAGGCCAAGTTCGATGAGGGCTGCCTTGAAATTTTCGTCAGGGAAAGTGAGTGTTTGCGCTTGAATGTTCATCACACCGAAAGGCAGCAGCAGTGTGAGGAGGGATAATGGCTGGGGCATGGTCGGGGTACCTGTTGTTGAAATGGCTGCACGTATAGTTCATCGTGGGTTCTACAATACTTTGCGTAAAAGTACGAAATAGGTTGGTTATATAGGTGGCTATAAATCAATTTTTTTTCGGGCCGGGTATCCCGGGACCCAAGATCCCACCAGGATTATTTAAATATTTTCCCGAAAATTTATAAATTCGGTCCAACCAGCATAACCCGTTGTAACCTATGATTATCAAGAAGCTTTCATTATTTGTACCGGTCATCCTGTTTAGTCCGCTCCTCACGTTAGCCCAGTCAACATGCAATTGTGAGCGTAGCTTTAAATGGGTAAGGGAAACTTTCGAAAAGAACGATGCCGGGTTTGAATACGGCATGCAGCAAAAAGGGGTGGCGGCCTATGAGGAGCACACCCGCAACATCCTGGCTAAGGTCAAAAAGACGACCGACAAGGAACAGTGCGCTGCCATCATGCGGGAGTGGCTACGTTTCTTCAGAAAAGGCCATCATGGTATTATTCCCGTATATAATTCTCCCGCCGCGCCCGTTGCCGGTAGCAGCGCTGCTCCGGAGGTACTGTCGCTTTCGGAGGAACAGGTGAAGCAGCGGATAGCCAATGCGCCGGTTGCTTCATTTGAAGGGATATGGACAACGGCCACGTATAAAATAGGTATCGTCAAAGACGGCGGAGGTTATAAAGGAGTGATCCTCGCCTCCGGCAACCAGGCGTGGAAGCCGGGCGATGTGAAATTGAGTATCGCTGCGGATAGTGCCGGCGTTTTTTACATGGGGGATTTCTCTCCAAATAAATTTGAGAAAGCGATCCTGTTAGGAAAAAATACCTTACAGCTGGCAAATGTATTCCTGAAGCGGCAGTACCCTGTTTTCCAGGAAGGCGACGCCACATTGCTATATGCCAGGGAAATGACAGCCAGCGCGCCTTTCATGCAGCAGGTATCGGATAAAACGGTACTTTTCCGGATCCCTACTTTTGAAAGATATGCCAAGGGGGCTATTGACAGCCTGTTGAAAGCGAATGACGCGCTCCTGAAGCGTACGGAGAACCTGGTGATTGATATCAGGGGAAATGGAGGCGGGTCCGATGTGAGCTACTATGGCATCCTTCCGTTGATTTACACCAACCCGGTGCGCTCCGTTCATACAACGTTCCTGTCTACGCCGCTGAACAACAGCCGGATGGAAGGCTTCCTTTCCATTCCCGGGCTTCCCGAAAGCGATAAAGCGGAGGTGGAAGCGGCGCTCAAGGCGCTCCGGGAACATCCGAACCAGTTTGTCAACCTGAACAACGGGAAGATAGTGGATGAATTAAAACTCGATACCATTTTCCCATTCCCTAAAAATGTGGCGATCATTATCAACGATCAGAATGGCAGCACGTCAGAAGAATTCCTGCTGGCGGCCAGGCAAAGCAAGAAGGTGAAGCTGTTCGGGACTACCACGCAGGGCGTGCTGGATATCTCGAATACCTACACGGTGGAGTCGCCGGACAAACAGTTCAAGCTCGTTTACGCGCTCTCCAAGAGCCTGCGGATACCGGATTTTGCGATTGACGGAAAAGGTATCATGCCGGATTATTACATGGACAAGAGTATTCCGGATGCGGAGTGGCTGAACCATGTTACCCGGATACTTGAGCAGTAGGGCCATTGCGCGTTTATGCGACATGGCGTTAGCGTACCTTGATGGCTGTTTTTGCGCCTATATGCTGATGACCTGCCTTCTTTGACTTTCACAATGATTCCTTTGATAACACCAACTGCCTAACAACAGGGGGCTTTAGCTTTGTATCATCAAAAAAATGATATACCATATGAAAGCTCAAGCAAACAACGTTGGCGTAGAAGATGAAAAACAGCTGATCCTGCGCACGCTGCACAACTATCTGTACGGGCGTCCGGCTCTTGACATCGAGCGGCTCCGGGCAGCATTTCACCCCGGTGCCTACATCAGGACTGTGATTGACGGAAGGCTGGTTCAATGGACGCTGCCGCAATACCTGGACCTGGTAGCCAAGGCAACCCTGCAGGAATGCCAGCCACAACTGCTGTCCTATAGCTGGGATGGAGATACCGGGTCTGCGCAGGTGCAATTGACCTTTGACACCTTTCGGTTCATTGACCGGTTTAACCTGGTAAAGTTAGATGGGAGCTGGTTGATTGTGGATAAGGTTTCCTACCGTATCGTTGATAATTTTTAACCTAAAACAGTAAAGCCGCTTGAATTAAGCGGCTTTGATTTTCTTTCTGTGAACCTTATGGTACAAAACCCGAACCTTTTCATTCCCGATTTAAAAGAATTAGCTGATATTAAGGATATAGCTTAATAGATAAAAATTCAGAGTTAGCATATTGTTAGATCTTGATATGCTGTTTGAAATATATAAAATGGTATTCAATGGACTTGCTCCAATATGCTGTATTGTGGTTACCTGGCTGACTGATATAAGTCGCCGGAATTTTCAAACTGTCGGTTAACGATTTTAATTTTTCAGAGTTTAGATATAAGATATCTTCCGTTCCACAGTCAAAAATGAACGGCTTTTTGAAATTGGGATTTTGCTTTAATAAAGTTGATATGCTGTATTTGTTCCAATCTTCTTTTTGGGGATCGCCGATTTTTTTTATCAAATCATCAGTCATCCTGTTTGTCTGCCAAAACTGTTGGCTAACTTTCTGAAAATTCGTGTAATCGATTTCCAAAGCTCCACTTGTAGAGCCTGCCGTATTAAAATAGCCGGGATGTAAAATAAAATTCCTTAAGGCGCCGTAACCACCCATACTCAAACCGCTTATAAAAATATTCCTTTCATCAATGTTGAACGACTGATGAACTTTTGGCACTAACTCTTTAAAGAAAAAATCTTCGTATCGTGAACCTTTGTTTATAGGGCTGTTGATGTAGTAAGATGTAAAACCATCAGGTGTAATAATGATAAATCCGTATTGGTCGGCCAATTTTTGCAGTGCTACTGTTTGTTCCCATTGTTTATAGTTTTCGCTATATCCGTGTAGAAGATAAACCAAAGGAAATTTTTCGGTTTTGTTGTATGTTTTGGGTTTGAAGATTAAAATGGTGTCAGGTTTTGTTAAATACCCTGATCTTAAAGTCCATTTTTCCTGTGCCTGCAGTGAAAGGCTTATCGCGAAAAAGCCAATCAGTATAAATAACGCCCTGTTCATATTTTTGTAATTTTATACAAAATTCAGCAAGCATTTTGGTCCGTGCAATGACGAACAAAATTGTGAGCCTTTAAAGTGATAGCTATGCGCAAAGAAAATTCGACCAATGCAATTAATGAACAGTTCTTGTTTCAGGTCTGCGAGTTAAATTCAGCAATTGCCATGATTAGCGGCCGTTGGAAATCACAAATTGTTTATTCCATTTCACAAGGGAATAACCGCTTTCATTTGATTAAAAAAGAATTGCCCAACCTTTCTGAACAGGTTTTGGGCAGGCAGCTTAAAGAGTTGGAAAAACACGCTATAATCATTAGAAAAGAAATCCCAGGAACTATTCCTGTAGGAATAGAGTATGTATTGACTAATAAAGGCCGTGATTTGGTTCCGATTTTGACAAGCCTATGTGAATGGGGAAAAACCTATGAATCCGGTAAAGAGATTTCGGTTTGCCCGTCTGGATTAGGGCAGGAAGGATATCCTATCAAAACCCTATAAATCTCTCATTGGGATTTTCATAAGGTATGGAGACTCCAAACGGTATGGTGTATAAGGCTGAAAGTAAAAAGGTTCAATCAATTTGATGCCAATCTAATGATAGTCTTGGTGAGCACATCAATGCAGAGCCAGACTTGCGATTTTTGAGCCAACAATATGTTCAATTAAAAAGCCCCAGATATCTACTGAGGCTTTTTGTGATCCCGCTGGGAACACCTTTATCTTCGCAATGCCTTGTAAAATCTGTATTTGATAGTGGTGAGCACTTTTGCTAACCATAACGCTGACCTGATTACGTATAACTGTTATAGTCAGGAACAATGATAGGCAAATTTAAAGAATTAAAGTTTATAATATTCCGGGAAAATCCGCCCTAATCTTTTCAACCAATTTATTGTAGAGTTCATAGGAAAATTCCTTTTCTCGCTCCTTCGCAAAGCTTTTTTCAGTTAGCAGATGATAATTCTTCTTCAACTGATAGAACATAATCACTAAAAGCTGTTTAAATTTAATTTTAAAGTCTACAACTTTCTTATAATCATTCCCTTGTTGATCAATACAGCTCCCCACTTCCACCGAAAGAATATGACGCTCTGTATTCCCTCTTGTTACTCGTATCACACTCCAACCCGGCTCTTCAAACCATTTGATTCTAATCTCATCTTCATTATTCAATAATGCAAGTAACAAATTCTTGATATCATAAAATGGACTACTAAGTGCGCTGGAAATTACGATTTCATAAATGCTCCGTTGATATTAAGCAAAAATGTTGTCCAACCATGTTTGTGTAGAGTTAAAGAAAAGTCGATGTTATCATCCATGAAAGCTCGCCATTTGACCTCAAATATAAATAATCTTTAATTATTAAATTGATGTCAGAAATTACGAAGCTCGGTGTAGTCAGCTATGTTTTGGTAACACCAAAACGCTTTTTGTCATACCGGCAATTTCCTTGTGATAGGCGTTATATCGCTATTACTGTTTACTGGCAATAAACGGCCATATAATTGACAATACGGGCTATTCTTATAACGCTCAATTATCTCCAGTGCAATAGGTAGAAGCGGCACACGCTCCGGGGTTAGGGTTTTCGCTCTTTCCTTTACTATCCATTTTTCACCATCAATACCCGTAATAATGTTGTCTGTCGTAAGATGCAGTACATCAGTGTAAGCATAGCCGGTAAAACAGCAGAACAGGTAAATATCACGTACTTCAGCCAATCGCGGGATAAGTTCCTTGTTATACAAGGTCATAATTTCATCCATTGTGAGCCGCTCCCGTTGCGGGTCTATATAGCTACACTTAAAGCCGCCCAAAGGATTAGCGGGCAACCAGCCCTGATCTACAGCGAGTTTGAGCATTTGTTTTAAAATCTTCACGTATTTCATGGCAGTGTTACTGCCCATTATTTCAGTAGTAGTGAGATAATGCTCAAAATCCGGAGCAAATGAAAATGTGATTTCCTCCAATAGCTTGTCAGATACGTGAAAATAGTGCTTCAGGAACGCTACTACCTTGTCTTTAGTGATCTCAAAGCGTTTGAGCGTTCTCGCTGATTTGGTCTTTGCCTTTACCTTCTCCCCAAATCGCCTGTTATAGAAGTCTATAGCTTCACATAATGTCCTTTTATGCTGTATAATACCCAGAAAGGAATTTTTCAGAGCCTGCGCTGTTGCTGGCTTTCCGCTTGTCACCAATAGGCTGTAATGCTTCTGTAGATCAGCTTTTAAGGCTACCAGCCTGCGGTTGATGGCTTTAACTTCTTCGGAGTTTCCGTTCACACATTGGCCTTCCGCGTTCCATGATTCAGGGCTTACATACTGATAGGTGGAGAGTTCGGCGCGTTTGTTTCCTACAGTCAGACGGAGATAGATAGCGGGTTTGTTGTTTTTGCAGCGGCTCCTGTTAAGCCAGGGTAAGATAGAAAAACTTAAATGACCTTTCATCATAAAACACCTGTTTTAAGTTAACCAATTTTATTTCAACTTCACTTATCCTGACTTCACTTAACATTAGTCAAACACAATACAGATAAGCACTTCAGGTCAGTGTAGGTTAGCACAATTTAATAACTAATCTGCTAACCGCAACGCTCACTTTTCTATCCTTATTTAACTTTACAAAACTTTACGACAAAAAACAGAAAAGCCTTGTAGAATCTGATTCTACAAGGCTTTAATTACATAAGAGTATTTATTTTTACTCTTGGTAGTGATCCCGCTGGGACTCGAACCCAGGGCCCATACATTAAAAGTGTATTGCTCTACCAACTGAGCTACGGAATCTTTCCCGTTAGGGGAGTGCAAAAGTAGAAAATATTTTATCTCTACCAAATTTTTTATAAATTTTTTTTGTGGGAGATATAACGGCTACGGCTATACGTTGCTCGCGGAAATGCGATAGACGCCCGTTTCAGCATACCGGGAGGCCACCACAATTTCTGTTGGGGTGCCTTCTTCTGTAAATAGTCTATGCACCAGTTCCGGGTTATTATTGTCCTTGGAGAGGTGAGCCAGCAGGAGGTGCGACATATGCGCCGGCCTGTGCGCGCGGAAAAGTTCCAGCGCCTGTGTATTCGAGAGGTGCCCGTGCCCGCCGCGGATGCGGTTCTTCAGGAAGTAGGGATAACGCCCCTGTTCCAGCATCACTTCATCGTAATTGGCTTCCAGGAAGGCGGCATGGCATTGTTTGAAGTGGTGAATGAGCTGATCGCAGGGTACGCCGATGTCAGTAAAGACCCCGATGTTAACCCCGTGGGCGCTCACCATGAAACTATGCGGCTCGATCGCGTCGTGAAATTTAGGGAAGGCGGTGACCTGCAAATCCCCGATCGTCACCGGCTCAAAGGCGGTGAACCTGCGCACCAGCGCTTCGTGAATGTCCAGTCCTCCGTGCTGCATGGTGCTGGCGGTGATGTAGACAGGCAGTTGGTGTTTGCGGACCATCACGGGAATGCCCCGGATATGATCAATATGTTCATGCGATACAAAAATGGCGCGCACCTTGCTCATACTCAGCCCCAGCCTGGCCATGCGCTTCTCCGTTTCCCGGCACGAAATGCCCGCGTCCACCAGGATGGCGTCCGTATCGTTGCCGATATAATAACAGTTTCCGTTGCTGCCGGAGTTCAGGGAAGTAATGTAAAGTGACATGACATGCAAAGAAAATTCATTTTCCGCAATTCCGGAAATCTGCCGCCAAAGTCAATATAGTTGCAGCATTAGACAATATCGCACCATTGGCATCCTCAAAATTTGCTTTAATTTGCCGGATTGGATCATACTTAACGATAAACTATGCTTAGATCACTGAAGTTGACTGTACTTGCCGCAACCATGTACAGTACCACACTGATGGCGCAGGATGCAGATCCGGGGCGCTATCCGCTGATTCCCTATCCACAGGAGCTAACAGCCCGGCAGGGGGAATTTGTGGTAGGCAGGACTACGAATATTGTAAGCGCGAATGTTTTTGCTAATGAAGTAAAGCAGCTGCAACAGCTGATGACCACCTTCCTGGGTTATAAACTGCCGGTGTCGGCCAGGATAGGCGCCAGCAGCATTGTACTGGTGCAGGATAATGCAGTGAAAGGAGAGGAGGAGTACGAACTGGACATCACACCCAGCCGCATCACGCTTCGTGCCCGTACCGGCGCCGGCATTTTCCGCTGTATCCAAACACTTACCCAGCTGGTTCCACTGGCAGGGCATCCGGCAAACGAAAAGCTGAAGACCATTGCCTTCCCGGCCGCGGCCATCAAGGATCACCCGGTGTACGACTACCGGGGTATGCACCTGGACGTTGCCCGTCACTTCTTCTCCGTGAAATATGTGAAGAAGTTTTTAGATGTGATGGCGCTTTATAAGATGAATAAATTCCACTGGCACCTTACTGACGACCAGGGATGGAGAATAGAAATCAAAAAATACCCGCTCCTTACGGAAAAAGGCGCATGGAGAACTTACAATAATCAGGATTCTGTTTGTATAGAGAAATCCAAGGACAACCCGGATATGGCCCTGGACCAGGAACATGTCATCCAGCGCACCGGTCAGACGCTCTATGGTGGCTACTATACGCAGGCGGAAATCAAGGACGTTATCGCGTACGCCGCGGCGCGACATATCGAAATCATTCCTGAAATCGATATGCCGGGTCACATGATGGCGGCCATCAAGGCGTATCCTTTCCTGACCTGCGATAGCGAAAACGGCTGGGGAAAGACTTTCAGCACGCCTATCTGCCCTTGCGAGGAAACTACGTTCAAATTCGCGGAAGATATTTTCACGGAAATCGCCGCCCTCTTCCCTTCCAAATACATTCACTTGGGCGCGGACGAAGTGGAGAAGACCAGCTGGGCCAAATCCCCTGCCTGCGCAGCGGTGATGAAGGCTAACAACCTGAAAACCGTGGAGGAATTACAGAGCTACTTCGTGAAACGGATGGAGAAATTCTTTAATTCCAAAGGGAAGAAACTGATCGGTTGGGATGAGATACTGGAAGGTGGCGTGAGCCCTACCGCCGTGGTGATGTACTGGCGCTCCTGGGTGCCCAAAGCCCCTGTGGAAGCGGCTAAAAACGGTAACCGCGTAATCATGACGCCGGGTAACCCGCTGTACTTTGACGGTATCCCGGATAGAAATTCCATTTCCAACGTTTATCATTTTGATCCGGTACCGAAAGGCCTGACGGCAGCGGAAGCGGCCAATATCCTGGGCGCGCAGGCCAATATCTGGACGGAATGGATCCCTTCCGAAAAGCGGGCGGACTATATGTATATGCCCCGCATGACGGCTTTGGCGGAAGTGCTCTGGACGCATCAGCAACGGTACGATCATTACCTGGAACGGCTTACTTCCAGTTATGCGCTGCTCGACAGGATGGGCGTTAATTACCGCCTGCCGGACCTGGACGGGTTTGCCGGCGATAACGTGTTTGTGGACAAAGGCACATTGCAGGTGATCAAGCCGCTGGCCAATATGGCGGTGCATTACACCACGGACGGTTCCATTCCTACGCTGCAATCCCCGCTGCTGGAAGGAGCGCTGACCATCACCCAACCGGAGACCATCAAGTTATCGGCATTTTCGCCAACCGGTACCCGCGGGGATATTTATACCCTGAAATACCGTCAGCAGCACTACCTGAAGCCGGTGGCAGCCGCTGCTATGCAGGCGGGCCTGCAGCTTGGCATATACGAAGGCGCGTTTAAAAGCGCGACGAAAATCAAAGCCAAGGCGGATACAGTGGTAACGGTTACGAATGTAGCCATTCCCGAGGAGCTGGGCAAAGGCGGCAAAGCCTTCGGCGCTAAGCTGGACGGCTTCATCGAAGTGCCGGCTACCGGTATTTACAGCTTCTACCTCACCTGCGATGACGGCGGTATCCTTTATATCAGCGACGAGCAAGTGGTGAACAACGACGGCTGGCATGCGCCGGTACAAAAGAGTGGACAGGTAGCGCTGGAAAAGGGCCTGCATCCGATGCGGGTGGATTTTGTGGAAGGCGGCGGCGGTTATACGCTGAAGCTGGAATACAGCGTGAATGGCGGCAAGATACAGCCGGTGCCGGATAGCTGGTTCAAACGTAAATAACTTTTAGCATATAAGCTGAAAGCCCCGGTAGCCCGGGGCTTTTTTTATTTTTTAGGGAGAAGTTCAATCGTCCTTTTGAATATGCTGTTCGTAACTCTTAATATTTACGAGGAAAATTAGCAGGATCACTATTACTACTATTAGCACCAGGTAGGCGATCATAAAAGGGAAGTTGTAGACAGACAGGGGCATGAGATTGGGTTGCTTCTGCCCCGGCCTGGAAAACGGCGCATCGTCCTCTTTGGGGGCATTGGCGGCTGTTTCTTTGATATATGCAAGGATATCCCGGATCTGGTCATCGGAAAGATCCGGATGATCAGGCATTACTACCTGGTTGTTTTTGTTGAATACTTCGAGCGCCGCCGCGTCGCCGGCTTTAACCATGGCCTGGGAGCTTTTAACGAAGGAGATGATCCAGGCTTCCGGGTGACGGTCTTCCACGCCTGCCAGGGCAGGCCCGGTCAGCTTTTTCATCACGTTATGGCAGGAGGCACAACGGCCCTGGAACAGCATTTTACCATTCTCCGGGTTGGCTGCCCTTGCAGTCATTGCGGTGGCGATGCAGCAGAAAGCCACGATCAGAAAATGCCTAGAGTTCATTTTGTAATTTTTTTATGTCGGTCAGCAGCTGGTCTACCTCCTCCGGCGAAGTGCCGTCGTAGTAGCCGCGTATCCGCTGACGCGTGTCCAGTAATACGAACCGGTCGCTATGAATAAAATCCGCATCGCCTCCATCGCCCTCTGTGGCGGTAATGAATAATCCCTTGCGGGCGAAGTGATAGAGCGCTTTTTTATTTCCCGTCAGTAATTTCCACCTGTCGGGTAATACATCATATTGCAGGGCAAATTTCATGAGCCTTGCCACGGAATCCCGCTTGGGGTCCACGGTAAAGGAGAGGATGATCATATTGTTGGTATTGGCCTGCACCCTTTGCAGCTGCAGCATCATTTTGGGGCAGATGCTGGGGCAGGAGGTGTAAAAGTAGTTGGCCACTGCAATTTTATTGGTCAGGATGGAATTGGTGACGGTATTGCCCAGCTGGTCCGTGAAAACGAACGGGGGCAGGTTGCCGTCCGTTTGGTTGTCGGAAGCCAGCGTTGTATTGCTGGCGTAAATGGGCAGCCGGCCATATTTTTTCTCCAACAACCGCACGGAAAAGTAAGCCAGCAGCGGAATGCCGATCAGCAAGGCCAGGAAGAATTTCCAGGAGGTCAGTAAATATGACTTTTCCAGTTTCATGACTGTCATCTTATTTCTTTTGAACTACCGGAGTAGGGTCTGCGGGCAGGTAGGGCGGCGCTTTTTTACCCGTGTTATTCAATGCGTCTGAAATGGCGGGCAGGTAGCTGAGGAATATGATTAGCGCCATCACGGCCAGCCAGGGTTTGAACGTATCGAAAATGGGAATGCGTTTTTCCTCGTGCAGGGTGTCGCTGACGGGCAGGTCTATCACCGGCTCCATGGTACGCTTGCTGAACAGCGTGCCGAAGAAACTGATGAAGTACAGAAAGCCCGCTACAAACATAATCCCGCCGCCGGCCAGGCCCAGCATACTGGAAATTACCCAGTAGGGATGGTATTGTTCGCTGGCAGGGTTCAGGTAGGTGAGGCCCATATTGGTCCTGCGAGGTTCGCCCATCAGGCCGCCCCACATCAGGCCACCGGAAAAGATGATCACGCCCACGGTCCACAGGTAAGGCACGATCGCGTTGAGGGTAGGCAGGTAGATCTTTTTGCCGCTCAGTTGTTGCAGTAAAAAGATGGACATGCCCAGGATGGCGAGAAATACTGGACCGGCCACCGTCATATGAAAATGGCCGGGGATAAAGGCGGTATTGTGAACGACGTTGTTGAGCGAATAGGAGGCCAGTACGAGCCCGGTGAGTCCGCCGAAGATAAAGAGGATTAGGCCGTTGATCAGGTAACCAAATAAGAATACATCCCTGCGGAAGAAGGGAAGCTTCCATATCCAGCTGTAAAGGCCTTTCGCGCCGCGTTTGCGGGCGGCATATTCCAGTGAAGCCGCCAGTGTAAAGGCGGTAATGAAGCTGGGTAATGCCACGCCAAAGGTCAGCAGTGACTGCGATAGTTTCACGCCTCTGCCAATGGAAGGGTCCCCGAACTGGTGATGCACGCCGATGGGGATAGAGAGCAGCAGGAAGAGGAAGAAGGCGATGCGCCCCGCAGTGGCGGAATATAGTTTGCCGCCGGCGAGTTTGGGCAGCATGGTATAGAACATAATATAGGAAGGCAGGAGCCAGAAGTACACGAGGGCATGGCCGAAGAACCAGAACAGGGTGCGGGCCAGCGGTACGTTGACGGTGGGCGTGAGGCCCAGGCTCCAGGGTACCAGGAGTACCAGTACCTCATAGGCTACCGCCGTCGTACATACGAACCAGATGGTAAAATTTACCAGCGTGCCGATCACGGCCAGCGGGGTATTGGTTTCGCGATTTTCCTTTTTCCATTCCAGGTAGATGGTCACCCAGTCGAAGAACGCTACCCAGGATCCGATAATGAGCATGGCGGTGCCGATGTAGAAGGCAGGGTGAGCTTTCAGCGGTGGGTAGAAGGTGTACAGGACGGATGCTTTCCCGGCCAGCATGGCGGCTGCGGCCAGCAGCGTGCCGATGACCATGAGCCACATGGACAGGGCCGTGGCTTTCTTATTCGGTTCCCGTTTGAGGTAAAAGGCGATGGTGGCATGGCCGAATGCCACGGCAAAAAAGGTGGTGAGAACAACGGCATTGATCACACCGTGCAGGGTGAGGCCCTGGTAGTAGTCGAGTTTGGCTACGGAGGCCTGGTGGATCACGCCGGCGCGGTAAATCACCTGCATGAGGCCATGGTAGATGCCTACCGTCAGTAATAAAATGGGGACGAACAGTTCAACGAGGATGGTATTGCGTAGAAACCTGCTTACCTGCATATGGTATTATTTTTTGGGATAGTTTACGATAATTTCCGCCTGCATGTTTTGGTGGCCGGCGCCGCAGTACTCGTGGCAAACCACTTTGTACACGCCGGGCTCGTCGAATTTGACGGTGGTTTTGGTGACGCCTCCCGGAACAGCCATGAGGTTCACGTTCTTGTTATAGATGTTAAAACCATGCACCACATCGTTGGAGGTAACGAAGAGGTCTACCTCGCTGCCAACGGGAATATAGGCTACGGAAGGCTCGAAGTTCCACATCCGCGCGACGTAGAATATCTGGTAGGTGGATTTATCCAACTGTTCCACGCGGGCCGTTTCGTAGGTTTTATCGTAGGGGAGGCATTCCGTCACATCGGCTTTGCGGGCGCCCATGGCGTAGAAGATGGCGAGGATGAACAGTCCCATTACGAGGATGGCTGTGACGATCACTCTTTTTTCAAAAACGTCGATCATAATACCCCCGTTTTTAAACCCTGTCGAGCATGAGGAAATAAATGCCAAACCAAATAATGAGGCCGAGGGCAATCAGAAATGCGAAGAAGGCGATGGCGCCCCGGGGAACGAAGTTTTCTGAATTATCGGGTTGCTTCATAAGCAGGAGTTTGGTGATTGGATAGTTTACAGCTATCTACAATCAGCCACGGCAATTTGTTTGCAAATAATTGTGAGAATTTGGGGTAAATGTGTATTTTTGCGCTCCCTTCGTATTGGAATTATTTAAAATATTGAAGATACACGCAGATCCACTATCGTACTGACAAGGCTTCTCAGGGCCTCCAAGGCGATACGTCGGGTCTGCGTCTTTTTTGTGCCTATTGCTTTTTGAGGACGGGGAATTCCGAGAGGCTGGTAATGCCGCCATAGTCCGCCGTAACGGCTTCCTTGCTGCCTGGCGGAAAATTTTTCCATTCGCCGACCGGGTTTCCGTTAAAGAGTACGCCCCTTGTGAATTCCTGACCATTTTCCAGCCAGACGGTGGTGATCCCGTAACCTGCGTTGTTATAGCGAATTCCTTCATAGGACTTGTTCCCGTTTGGAAAGTATTCCCGCCGGAACTCGAACTGACCGTCTTTGCTGAAGAAGACTTCTAACCGGAGCACATCGTGGTCAAATAGTTTCCTGGATAAGAGGCGACGTTCCCTGTAGAGCAGCTGCACGCGTTGATCGGGATAGTCTCCATTCGTATAGGCGGTACTGTCGGGCTCTGCACTTGCCTGCCGCAGGATTTCCCCTTTTGTATTATTGAACCATTGTTCGTGCGCCACCTTTGTTTGCGGCTGATTACAGCTGATAGCGGCCGCCAGGAAAAAGGCGGCGGTTGGAACAAGTAACTTCATTGTTGACCCAGCGTTTTCGTTCAATGTAAAACAAAATGGATGAATGGTTATTAATCATGATAATTTTTGAATAGTTTTCTAAAATCTTTAACAAACCCATTCCAGTTACGTTATGAGGCATATCCGCTTTATTATGAGTACCCTTTTGATGGGGGCCGGTGTTGTGACTGCACAGCAGAAGGCGCCCTCTTACCCGTTGGTAACCCACCATCCATATTTCAGCATCTGGTCGTCCTCGGATACGATCATGCAAAGCAGCACGCGTCATTGGACGGGTACGGCCCAACCTATCACCGGCACGGTAACCGTCGATGGAGTTCCCTATACCGTCTTAGGGCGTTTGCCGGACACTTATGCGACGGCAGTGCCCGCGGAAGGAACGTTGAAATACCGTACAGATGCGCCCTCGGGGGATTGGATCTCTCCCCAATATAATGACCTTCAATGGAAGAAAGGTAGTATGCCTTTCAGTGACCAGCCCGGCCCTGGCGAAACGCCATGGAAGAGTAAGGAACTTTATGTGAGAAGGACATTTGACTGGCTGCAGGAGGCTTCGGATACGCTGTATCTCAAGCTGCATCATGATGACAACATAAAAGTGTACCTGAACGGAAAGGAGATTTTTTCCCGGAATGGCTGGAATGGCCGTGACGAATATTTTCCGGTGGTGCTGGAGGCCGGCTTGCTTCAACAAAAAAATAATCTGCTGGCAATACATGTACAAAATACTGCCGGCGGGGCTTACCTCTCGGCCGCGCTGGCGAGGAAAGTGAAGCCTGTGGCTACAGGCGCGCGTATGGCCATCCAGGAGTCAGTAGAAGTACACGCCACGCAAACGGTATATCAGTTCAGGTGCGGGCCTGTACTGATGGAAATGGCTTTTATCTCTCCCTTGCTGATGGACGACCTGCAGCTGTTATCCCGCCCGGTGACGTACCTGGCTTGCCATGCACTGTCCGAAGACAATAAGGAGCATGATGTGCGTGTACAGGTGGGCGTTAGTACGGCGGTTTGCGTGAATACGGCGGGGCAGCCGGTGGAGGCCAGTCCATACAACAGCGGGGACCTTACTATCCTTAAAGCAGGGACCAGGGAGCAGCCTGTGCTGAAGAAGAAAGGCGATGATATCCGGATTGACTGGGGTTATGTGTATGTGGCTACCAGCAAGGGCCCCGGCGTAAAGCAATGGATAGCAGACAATGCGGATAAAACGAAAACGCTTATAACGGAAACGGCTATGGGAAAAGTAGGCAGCGAGGTGGCGGGTATGCCTTCCCGGGTGTTCCTGCTGGGGTATGACGACCTGTATGCCGTTGAATATTTTGGCCAGCCGCTGAAAGCCTGGTGGAAAAACGACGCTTCCGCCACGATGGAGCGGGAGCTGCAAAATGCCATACGGGATTATGCCAGGATACTGGGCCGTTGTATGCAGTTTGATGACGCGCTGCAAAAAGAAGCGGCAGCCGCCGGCGGCAAGGAGTATGCACGCCTGTGCGAACTGGCGTACCGGCAGGCGATCGCCGCGCATACGCTGGTACGTGGCCCGAAAGGGGAGTTGTTGTTCTTGTCGAAAGAGAATTTCAGCAATGGTTGTATTAATACGGTGGATGTTACCTATCCTTCTGCACCGCTGTTCTTGCTGTATAATCCCGACCTGCTGAAAGGTATGCTGACAGGCATTTTTGAATATTCTGAAAGCGGCCGGTTTAAAAAACCTTTCGCTGCGCATGATCTGGGAACATACCCGATCGCTAACGGGCAGGTATATGGGGAGGATATGCCGGTGGAGGAGTCCGGCAATATGCTGATCCTGACGGGCGCTATTGCCAAAGCGGAGGGCAATGCCAATTACGCGAAGGAGCATTGGAAAGTGTTGACCACCTGGGCGGAATACCTGCTGAAAGCGGGCTTTGATCCGGAGAACCAGCTTTGCACGGATGATTTTGCCGGGCACCTGGCGCATAACACAAATCTATCGCTCAAGGCCATTGCCGGCATCCGCAGTTACGCTATGCTGGCGGATATGCTGGGAGAAAAAGCGGCAGCGAAACGTTATGCGGACAGTGCCCGGGCGATGGCGGACAATTGGCTGAAACGCGCTGCGGATGCGGATCATTACCGGCTGGCATTTGACAGGCCGGGCAGCTGGAGCCAGAAGTACAACCTGGTATGGGACCGGGTGCTGGGTTTTAAACTGTTTCCTTCCAGTTTATACGAGCAGGAAGTGGCGTGGTACCTGAAGCAGCAGCAGCCGTATGGATTGCCGCTGGATAGCAGGAAGACCTATACGAAATCGGACTGGATCATCTGGACGGCGACGCTGGCTTCCACTCCGGAGGAGTTCCGGGAGCTTATAGACCCGCTGTATAAATATATAACTGAAACGCCTACACGCGTTCCGTTATCGGACTGGCATGAAACGACGAATGGCCGGCAGGTGGGTTTCCAGGCGAGGAGTGTAGTGGGAGGATATTTTATGAAGATGCTGGACGCGCGGTATAACGGCGGAAACGGCGCTGGTGGCGGATCTGTTATATATACATATAATCGTGCTTCGATAAATCATTAAAAATGAATGAAATAAATTTGGAGGGAATTGAATAATTCCTATCTTTGCACTCCCTTAACGGGAAAGATTCCGTAGCTCAGTTGGTAGAGCAATACACTTTTAATGTATGGGCCCTGGGTTCGAGTCCCAGCGGGATCACTGGAATACTTGCAAACCTCGCGCGTGGCGCGGGGTTTTGTTTTTTAGTCGAGTTTGTAGCGTTAGATTTTAAAATCGTTCCATTTTATTAAGAGAAGATTAAATGAGTATTTATGATACGGAAAAGGCCACTGAAAACCAGTGGCCTTTTGCCATAACGCTACAGTTCCTGGTTGATGTATAGCCCCCTGTAGGTCGAAACGGAACAGGACAGCACCCCAGACTGGCATAACGGCGTAAAAAGTTTAATGACCGGAAGAAATTATTCCTATAAACCCGGTTATCCGGCTTCCCATCTCCGCTTAGTTAAACGATTGCCGGAATTCCAAAGGCGATTGGTTAGTCTTACTTTTGAACAGCTTACTGAATGATTGCGAATGTTCAAAGCCCAATTCATACGCTATTTCGCTAACGGATAATGCGGTTGTAGATAATTTTTCTTTGGCTTTTTCAATCAGCTTATCATGAATATGTTGCTGTGTGCTTTGTCCTGTCAGCGTTTTAAGCAAACGGCTCAGATAACTTACAGATACATGTAATTGATCAGAAACATACTGTACTGTTGGCAACCCTTTATGGCTTATCTCTTCGCCGTTGAAATAGTCTATCAGTAATTTTTCAAATCGTTCAAGAATTTGATGATTTGCTTTCTTACGGGTCATGAATTGCCGGTGATAAAAGCGGTCGGCATAGTTCAGCAAGGTTTCGAGGTGGGCGATAAGGATATTCTGGCTAAAGTTATCAATAGTGGATTGATATTCCTGCTGGATGCTTTCTATGATCCCGATGATTGTTTTTTCTTCCTTTTCTGAAAGGAACAACGCCTCGTTTACTGAATAATCAAAATATTCGTATTGCCTTATCGTGGTCGCCAATGGTGTATTCCAGAGAAAATCAGGATGAATGAGCAATACATAACCTGATTGCTTTAGTTCTTCGTTTTTGTCAATAGTAATGCTGAAAACCTGGTTGGGCGACAAAAAAGACATAATGCCTTCATCAAAATCGTATTGCTGTTGCCCGTATTTGAGTTTCCCATTATGAAAAATCCTTTTGAGGGCAATCATGTAAAAATCAAGTATCAAATCCATGGGCTCATCCGTATGCAAGCGCTTTACGTTCTCAACGTTAATGACGCTGATCAAAGGGTGCTCCGGTTTGGGCAACCCCCGGAGCTGATGGAATTCGCTGATGGTTTTAATTCTTCTTGCCATATTAATTTTCTTTTCTCACCTCGAGTACCAATTTTCCCCGAACGTGCCAGGTAGCGCTTTCCAGGTGTGCTTCGGCAACCTGTTCCAGTGGATAAACTTTGCTGACAATGACTTTTACTTTTCCTTCGTCAATCAACTTTGCCATTTCATCCAGCCAAAGCCGGTGATTTATTTGTAAATAAATAAGCTCCCCTTTGGCATCCTTTTTTGCAAGTGCGTTTTTAACCTCCTCGCCAAATGGAAAATCAACATTTACGCTTACAAATATCCCACCTTTTTTTAAAATACTTATGCCCTTGAGTCGCTCCTGGTCATCACGAAGCGGTGTACAGTCAAACACAACATCCATGTCCTGCAATAAATCTTCAAAATGCTGTGTTTTGTAGTCAATCACTTCATCGGCGCCAATTTGTTTTAGGAATTCCAGGTTGCCGGCTGAGGCGCTGCCTATTACATACGCACCTTTTGCTTTTGCGAGTTGTACCGCAAGGCTGCCGACCCCACCCGATGCGGCATGAATAAACACCCGTTGCCCTGCCTGCAATTTTCCGAGTTCAAAAAGACCGTTACATGCAACGAGCCCGGTCAAAGGTACACCGGCAGCCTCAATAAAGGAAATGCTTTTGGGTTTCCGTGCGAATTGATCCGCCTTGGCGGCAACGTATTCGGCATAGCTGCCGTCGCCAGGGAAGTTAGGGATGCCATATACTGCATCGCCTTTTTTCAGGTCGGTTACTTTACTGCCTACCTCTTCTATAATGCCTGCAGCATCCCATCCTAATGTCATTGGCAACTTCAGGATAGACTTTAAAAAGTCATTGCCCCCCTGACGGACTACCCAGTCAACAGGATTTACGCCGCTGGCATAGACTTTTACTAAAATTTCATCTTCCGCAGGAACAGGGCGCTCAATGTCCTCTACTTTTAGTACTTCTGTTCCGCCAAATTCGTTAATTCTTACAGCTTTCATTGTAGACTTTATTGTAGACTTTTTTGTTGGTTCAAAAGTCCGAACAATGCGTAAGACCAGTGTAGCCGATTTTGACTTTGTTGTAGCCAAAACCTGACAATTAGTTTTGTGCCAGCAGGATCAATTTTTAACCCAGGTTGCAGGCGTACACCTAATTACCCGAAAAAGCCTTCCTGAACTCCAATGGCGAAACATTCGTCCTTGTCTTAAACAATTTGCTAAAAGACTGTGGATGTTCAAAGCCCAGGTCATAGGCAATTTCTGATACCGATAGATTAGTGGTCGACAGCTTTTCCTTGGCCTTTTCTATCAGCCGTTCATGAATGTGCTGCTGAGCGCTTTGGCCGGTTAAGGTACGTAGCATGTCACTGAGGTAGTTAGGGGAGAGGTTCAGTTGTTCTGCCAGGTACGCTACTGTAGGAATACCCTTGCTTAACGTTACTTCATTGTTAAAGCAGGCTTCCAGCAGCGCTTCCATTTTTTGAAGCACACCGGCGCTGGCAGCTTTGCGCGTAAGGAACTGCCGCTTGTGGAAACGGTTGGAATAGCTGAGCAGCAATTCAATCTGGGAGATCATTACCTCCTGGCTGAAGTCATCAATGCGACTGTTGAGTTCTGTTTCAATAAAGCTGAAGATAGCAAGGATGATATTTTTTTCTTCTTCAGAGAGATGTAATGTTTCGTTTGTGCTGTAGGAGAAGAAGCCGTACTGTTTAATTTTTTTGGCCAGCGGATAGCCGAGGAAAAAATCAGGATGAATGAGCAGGGTGTACTGCGAGCACACAGCGCCTTCGTGGTCGTTGCCGCCAATGATCTGGCCGGGCGCCGCAAATAATAGCCCGCCTTCATCAAAATCATAATAGCCCTGGCCATATTTTAATTTACCGCTAAGCTTTGGTTTATAGGAAATTTTGTAGTAGGCGAGAACATGGGGGCCTGGAAGAACATTTTCCGGATGCGGCATATGGGCACCGTTGATCAGGCTGATCAGCGGATGCCGCGGTTGCGGCAAGCCAAACAGCCGGTGGGCATCGCTGAGCGACTGGAGCTTCAGCAGATGATTTTCTTTCTTCTTCATAACTGCTAATTTAAGCATAACCGGCCATTGAATTACAGTGGCCGGTTATGGTGCATGTGATATCATTGCGCGGAGGAGGAGATGGCATCCCAGGCCTCCCAGGTAGCTATTCTTTCCGCATAGGTAGCTTTTAGCGCCGGCAGATTATGACTGCCCAGGTTAAAGCGCAGTGGCGGATTTTCTGCATCTACA
Organism: Chitinophaga sp. CB10; assembly: GCA_001870995.2. Lineage (GTDB taxonomy): Bacteria > Bacteroidota > Bacteroidia > Chitinophagales > Chitinophagaceae > Chitinophaga. Next base: position 165,113 of record MLAV02000012.1, on the reverse strand, counting down.
ACCTGGAATAAAGCGGGTGGAGTAGCGGCCGGGTTACCTTTTTCCATTCCCTTCATCCCCTCGAGAAATTGCATTTTGAAATCCTTATAGATGTCCATTCCGCTCATGAAATTACCTAGTTGCGAGCTGCCAAACTCTGTGGCGTAAGCGCCTGGCTCTATAATGGTTACTTTAATACCGAATGGGGCCAGTTCTGTCGCCGCGCTTTCGTGGATGGCTTCGAACGCCCATTTGGAGGAGCAGTAAAAGCCTAAAATAGGCAAGGAGATGTGGCCCAGGTTGCTGGAGGTGCCGAGAATATGACCGTGACCCTGGCTGCGGAGCAGCGGAATGGCAGCCTGGAGTACAGTGACAGGCCCCAGTACATTGGTTTCATACAATGCGCGGATGTCGTCCGTATTGGCTTCTTCCACGGTGCTGATCAGCGGATATCCTGCGTTATTCAGCACGATGTCCAGCCGGCCAAAATGCGCGTGTGCTTTGGTAACCGCGGCATGAACCTGGTCGCGATTGGTGACGTCCATTTCCAGCGTGAGCACCTGGTCCCCATACTGGCTTTCCAGTGATGCAATGCTGCTAAGGGTGCGGGCGGTTGCCGCTACTTTATCTCCGCGTTTCAATGCCGCTTCTGTCCATATCCTGCCCAGGCCGCGCGAAGCGCCGGTAATGAACCATACTTTATTCGTTTGCTGTGCCATAATAATTTATTTTCTATGGCAAAGTTGAAGAAATGTGATGGTGCGCTTTTAGTCTAATTACCGAATTTTGTAGTCTGATTACTGGTGGTGCTTGGATGATAAAATCACACTAACTGCAGGAAATTATTCCAGAGGAAAAACCGCACAGTCCTTTTAAATATGCACAGGCTTCATCTACAATATTATGTTTCGGAACGGCGGGCGCCCCGTACCAGGGTGTTTCTGCCGCAAAATTTTTTCTCCTTCCTGGAGCAAGGTGAAAAGAGGGTAATCTATGCTAACGATACCACTACCATTAAGGAGAACCAATTTGTCCTGCTGTCTGCCGGTCATTGTTTAATGACAGAAAAGTTGCCACTGGATAACCGCTATCGAAGTACAATGTTCTTTTTTGATCATGCAATGCTTACCACATTCCTGGTCAGGCATGCTGCGAATATTAACAGCGCTTCACCGCTGACGGGTAGCATGGGAAAACCTTTTTTGGTATTTGAAAAGGATGCGTTTATTGAAAATTATATCGCCTCACTTAAATTAACCGGGGCAGGGCAGGGGCCTTTATGGGAAAGGATGCTGGAGCTTAAACTGGAAGAGCTGCTATTATATCTTATTCAAAAGTATCCCGCCGAGCTGATGGCCTTTCAGGCAAACCACGAGGAGGCAGCGTCGGATTTTCAGATCCGCAAGGCGGTGGAACTGAATATTACAAATAATCTCACCCTTGAAGAGCTGGCCTTTCTCTGCCATACCAGTGTTAGTACCTTCAAACGAAGGTTTCTCAGGTTGTACAATGATACCCCCAGCCAATACTTCCTGAAACAGAAAATGGCGCTGGCCAGGTCGCTGTTACTGCAACATGAAAAACCGGGAGAGATTTTTTACAAGGTTGGCTATGAGAACCATTCCGGGTTTTCACAGGCGTTTAAACAGGTGTATGGGATGAGCCCAAAAGAATTTCTGCAACAGCACCTGACCGATCAGCGACAGCTTTTGGGCGATCAGGAATAATCCCGCGGGGAACTGCCGGGTAATTTTGCGTTCAATAAAAACACGCAAATTATGACGAGGAATTACTTAGCAGATTTAGCTGAATACCTTAACTGGTCGGACAGCCAGGCAATCGATTGGTTGGAGCAGATTACCGAAGAACAGTGGATACAACGCGCCGTCAGCAGTTTTGGGAGTATCCGGCAGACGGCGCTTCACATGGTCAGCGCAAAGAAAATATGGATAGACTTCTGGACAAAAGTCAATCAACCAGTTTTTCTTTCTACTGTTTTTAACGGCGCCAAAAGCGACCTGCTGGAATTGTGGAAATTGGCTTCGGCTGACCTGCAGGACGTCATAGATAACTATCCTGAAGAAGATTATTCTAAGCCGGTCTATTTTGTATATCCCAACGGCAGGCAAGGGCAGCTGTTGTTCTGGCAATCCGTACAGCATATGGTGAACCACGCTACGTATCACCGGGGGCAATTGGTAACCCAGTTACGGCAAGCCGGCTTTACTGACTTTAGCAATACGGACTTGGCAACCTTCTATATAAAGCAGGAGCTTTTGACCAGCCGTTAATACAGGTAACAGTTCTGCTGTTGGTGGCATAAGGGTTTGTGATTACAACTATTTTTTTAGCCTGCTGACATACTGTTGTCACTCGCCGGCATTTCCTTTGCCTAAAACAATAACAGTATGAATCTTGCTTCCATCCGGATTATAACCGCCGAGGTCAGGCCCCTGGTTGATTTTTATGAACAGGTAACGGGCTTGTCTTTTACATTTTACACCGAAGATTTTGCAGAAGTACGCACTCCCAACGGCAATTTGGCCATCGGAAGTACCCGTACACTGGAACTTTTCGGCGGGCAAAAGGTAGCTGCCGCGGCCAGTAACCATTCGGTTATAATTGAATTTTATGTGGAGGATGTCGATGAACGTTATCAAAGGGTAAAGGAACTCGCATCTACGGAAATTGTCCAACCACCGACCACCATGCCCTGGGGTAACCGGTCCTTACTCTTCCGTGATCCGGATGGTAACCTGGTCAATTTCTTTACGCCTGTAGCTGAGGAGGCCAGGTTACGATTCCGCCAGGCAAACTAACACAATGCTATAACCGGGGTATAACGGGCTATACCCCGGTTTAATTGCTTGCTGCTTTTGGAGCAAGGCGCTGTACAGTCATCTCTCCCTAAATCACCTCCCTTTAAACCAACCCCGCTGCCCCACAATTTCACCCCCTGTATCATTCCCCCCTCCAAACTGCAACATTCCGCCCCCCTGTATCAAAAATTACCCCTGTAGCTTTACCCCATCTTATGAGAGAAGGATTTCCCGTTATGCAGCACCGCTGGTACTCACCTTTACTATTTGCCTGTAATGCCATGCCGCCGGCTCATGGTCCATTTACTTAAATAGAGAGCGCTGATCGTTTTACTGCTTTATTCCACGTTTTCTGTACTTGGGTAAAACGATGTCACGGGCATATACGGAATCAATTTCTCCTTAATGTTCCAAAGTTCCAGGCTATTCCTGTATGAGTAGCCCTAATATTCCTATGTGTTCATTTAAACCGTAATTATGACATCCTCCAAAACTTTCACACAACAACAGGCGGAGAGGCGACTAAACAACGCGCTTTATCCGCTACCGCCAAATTCTGACAATGGGTTCAATCAATACCAGGTCCTTCGCGGGAAATCCTGCAAGGCTACCAACAAACAAATAGTAACGACGCTGATATTCCTATGCTGCTGGCTCCTCAGCCTGCTGCCGGCTGCAGTACAGGCGCAGTCTTACCAATGGAAAAACGTACAGATACGCGGAGGCGGATTCGTTACGGGGATTATTTACAGCCTTGCCCAGCAGAACCTGGTCTACGCCCGCACTGATATAGGCGGGGCCTATCGCTGGGACCCTGTAAACAAAGTCTGGATCCCGCTGTCCGACAGCTTTGCATCCGGTGATGATTTCGGCGTTGTCAGCATGGCGGCCGATCCTTCCGACGCTAACCGGGTGTATATGGCCACCGGCCTTTACACGCAATCCTGGGGCGCACAGGGAGCAATTTATTCCTCCACCAACAAAGGCGCCACCTGGACGCGCAATAGCCTGCCCATCAAGCTCGGAGGTAACGAAGATGGCCGCTCTGCCGGCGAACGCCTGCAGGTGGACCCCAACCTCGGCAGCATCCTTTTCCTGGGATCCAGTACGGACGGCCTCTGGAAAAGCACTAACTACGGGGCGTCCTGGTCCAAGGTAAACAGCTTCCCGGTAAGCAGCAGTCCCGTTGGCTCCGGAGGCATCGCTTTTGTGCTGTTCGATAAAACCAGCAGCTCCGCCGGCGCTGCCACGCAAACTATATACGTGGGCGTTATGCAAAAAGGGACCAACCTGTATAAGAGCACGGATGGCGGGGCCAGCTGGTCCGCCATTCCCGGGCAGCCGACTAACCTGATGCCTCATCAGGCTGCACGCGGGTCCAATGGGATAATATACTTGTCCTATTCGGATGCCAACGGCCCGAATAACGTTAGCACCGGCGCCGTGTGGAAGCTGAACCCTGCCAATAATACCTGGACGAATATCACTCCTTCATCCGCACAAGGCGGTTACGGCGGCATCTCCGTGGATGCGCAAAATCCCAACCATGTGATCGTAAGCACGCTGGATCGCTGGTATCCCCGCGATGAAGTCTATCGCACGACCGATGGCGGCGCCAATTGGACGGCTTTACTCGCCAACGCCACCTGGGACCATTCCCTGGCAGCCTATGCCGCCCAGTCAAATCCGCACTGGCTGGGAGATGTGGACATTGATCCATTCAATACCAGCAACGCATGGTTTGTAACCGGCTATGGCGTTTATAATTCCAATAACCTCGGGGCAAATCCTACCAACTGGATTTTCCAGGCGAATGGATTGGAGGAAACAGCCGCACTTGAGTTGATCAGTCCACCGTCCGGTGCGCCGTTAATCAGTGCCCTCGGGGATATCGATGGCTTTAAACACGACAACCTGGATGCCTCGCCGGCGGCAGGTCGTTTATCGCCCCTGTACGGCACCAATACCAGCATCGATTTCGCACAGAACGCGCCCACCTTCATGGCGCGTACACATTATAATGCCGGCGCCAATTACGGCGCTTATTCAACCGATGGGGGCAGCTCGTGGACGGCCTTTAGCAGCGCGCCTGCCGGTACTACCGGCGGCGGTAATATCGCCATTTCCGCAGATGGAAACCGCATCGTCTGGGCCCCGCAAGGCGCCTCGGCTATTTATTACTCAACGAATCGCGGCGCATCCTGGACCGCTTCCAGCGGTATTCCTGCTGGCCTGAAGCCGGTGGCCGACCGGGTGAATGCCCAGAAGTTCTATGCATACGATATGGTTAACGGCAGGGTATGGGTAAGTACAAATGGCGGCGCATCATTCTCTATCCAGGCTACCGGACTGCCGGCCGTCCCTGATTACCAGGCCTGGCTGGCGCGTATCCGCACCGTATTTGGCGTGGAAGGCGATATCTGGCTGGCCAATCCCGGCGGATTGTATCGTTCTACCAATTCAGGAACCAGTTTTACAAAATTGAATAATATCCAGAGCGCTACAGCGGTCGCATTCGGGAAAGCCGCACCGGGGCAGACATATCCCGCGGTGTTTGTCGTAGGAACGATCAATAATACCTATGGCTTCTACCGCTCTGATGATATCGGCGCCACCTGGACGCGCATCAACGATGCCCAGCACCAGTACGGCACTGTCACCATCATCACCGGCGATCCGCGCGTGTATGGCCGGTTGTATTTAGGCGGCACAGGTCGCGGTATAATTTACGGGGACATGCAGAGTACCTCCTCCGTAGTTTCGGGCGGTACTTACCGCGTCGTCGCCCGGCATAGCAACCAGGTGATGGATGTGGTAGGCGCAGCTACTTCCGATGGCGCACAGGTAAACCAATGGCCGGCCAGCGGCGGGGCAAACCAGCAATGGGTGATCACCAGCACCGGCAGCGGTTATTACACCCTGAAGGCGGTACACAGCGGGAAAAACCTGGACATAGATGGATTCTCCACCGCTGATGGCGCTAAGGTGCAGCAGTGGACTGCCGGCGCAGGTACCAATCAGCAGTTTCAGCTTGTGGATATGGGGGGCGGCTATTTCCAGATCAAAGCCCGCCACAGCGGCAAATGCCTCGATGTAGCCAATGCCTCTTCGGCTAACGGCGCACTCATTCAGCAATGGACCTGCGGCAGCGGTACCAACCAGCAATTCAGGTTCGACCTGTTAAGCACGCCGGGCGCGGCTAGCCTGATTGCAGAAACATCGTCGGAACAAGACAAGGAGGATGGTGTGGTCATCTATCCCAATCCAACCACCCAGGCCTTTCAAATCAGAACGCCATCTACGTTTAACTATGAGGTTTATGATCTCAATGGGAGGATGCTGGAACGCGGCAGGGGCAAGGATGGCAGCAGGGTAGGACGCAACCTGAAGCCGGGGATGTATATGCTTAAATTGTATATGGATAACAGGACCAAAGCATATAAGGTAATCAAACAATAATGATCAGGGCTTCAAATCGTAAGGTTTGAAGCCCTTTTCCTATCTACCAGGAAAAGATATTTTCTTACCTCCGCCTGCTCAACGCCAGCGCCCGCTGAAACCTCGGCCGGTTATATCTTTGCAGGAAAATAGGATATACATGCAATAATAAATTCAGCACCAGCAACGCCCATGCTTTAGCCATGCCATATTCCACCGCTACATAAATATTAAACCCCAGCACGATAAAGAAAATCACCAGGTGGCTCAGTTCGTTTTTCTTCGTCTGGTTGTAAAGATGCGACAATGCATCTGTATTCTTTGTCAGCGGATTGGATTTCCTGATCACTTTTTCCCAACCAATTATTACCAGCAATTTCCGGAAGGCATTGATGCCCAGCAGCTCATAGATCCTGCCGCCACGTTCCCATTTCTTAGGGTCATAATAAGCAGCAGTTAGCGGCGTAGTAAGGGTTTCCATGAAGTAAAGCGCAAAGATCATCAGCGAAAAGTTGAGCACCCACGCAAAAGCAAACGAATATATTTTCATGTAACGAACAACGACGTAAGTACAAACAATGGCGAGGAGGACGATAAAAATTTGCGTGAGTGTTTTTCTCATAAGGTAATCGGGTTGAGATGCTTTTTTAGTACAGTGCTCAAATATAACAATTACCGGCTATTAATCATAGCTAAATTAAATCTTACCCGGCGTTCCACACGGCCGGGGCGGGTGCGTGAGGAGGTACTATTCATCAGCGGAGGGCTTAATGATCTTACGGCCTGCCGGCTAATTTGCAGCCAGGTTAATCGCGTAAGTATGAATACCTTTCACCGGCGCGTTATTCGTGGAGGACTTAAAACGGAATACATCACAAAACGCGGCCTGTTTGCCATTCTTATATTCCAGCACGCCTTCGGCAACGCCATCGTAGCCGTGGGTGACAATAGTGCGTATAGTCAGCCCCGTTATACCGGCGCCGCGGAGCTGCCGGATACCTTTCAGCACGGCATCCCTGCCGGCGAGCTGCTTGCCGCCGATCAGCTGCCATTCCACATCGTCCGTGATGTTACGGCTAAGGAAGTCCTCATCATTGCTTACCATTGCCACAATAAAATCTTTAACGAATAGTTTCTTGGGCGCATTCCCGCAGTCTGCGGGCGCCTGAATTTTAACCATAGTTTGCTGCTTTTTGCGATACCGGACCCATGGCCCTGCCTGAAATTACCAATTTCCCCTGAACGGAGCAATACTCCTGCCGATGCAGTAAATCTTCCCCCTAAAATTTTTTGAAAATATTTTAAAAAATAAATCTTAATTTAAACTTATCAATTCCATGAAGAACCATCTGCAGCACATCCCACTTGTCTGTTTCTGAGTGTTAACCGTCACCTCCACGGTGTTTTTGTATTTATTCATTTTTTAATTCCACAACATGATACGCAAGCTTCAACTGCTATTCGTAACCCTTTTGTTTCTTCTTTCCGGCTGCAGCAAAAATGAGCGCGCTAACCTGCAAGGCCTTTCCGGTAACCCCAAAAGCGCAGTAGCGGCCTTTGGATCACCGGTGGGCGATGTGGTCGGCAAAATTACCGTCGGCTACCAGGGCTGGTTCGCCGCTACCGGCGACGGTTCCCCGATTAACGCCTGGTGGCACTGGACGCAAAACTGGAGCGCCTCGCCCTCCGCGAGTAATAACGGGATCAAGTCCTGGCCGGATGTGCGCGATTATACCACCACCTTTGCAACCGCCTGGCCCAACCTCAACAATGGTTCGCAGGCGCGCCTGTTCTCCTCTTTCACGGATCAAACGGTCAACACGCATTTCAGCTGGATGCAGCAGAACGGTATCGACTGCGCGGCCCTGCAGCGATTTAACCCCAACGGCATCGAAGGCCCCGTGCGGGACGCCATCACCGCCAAAGTGCGCACTGCTGCGGAAACGTATGGACGCAAGTTTTACATCATGTACGACGTAAGCGGGTGGACGAATATGCAAGGCGAAATCAAGGCGGACTGGACGAATAAGATGTCCGCCTACACGGCTTCTTCCGCATACGCCAAACAAAACGGCAAGCCGGTGGTGTGCATTTGGGGCTTCGGCTTCAATGACGACAACCATCCATGGTCCGCTGCCGTTTGCCTGGACGTGATCAACTGGTTCAAAAGTCAGGGCTGCTACGTGATTGGCGGCGTGCCCACGCACTGGCGCGAGCAGGTGAGCGACTCCCGCCCCGGATTCCTGGCCACTTACAGCGCGTTCAATATGTTGTCGCCCTGGATGATCGGGCGCATCGGCAATATCAGCGACGTGGATAATTTCTACGCCAACGTACAAACGCCGGACCAGGCGTATTGCAACAATAATGGTATCGACTATCAACCCTGCGTGCTGCCGGGGGACCTGCAGGAGCACCAGCGGGCTCATGGCGACTTCATGTGGCGACAGTTTTATAACATGGTGCGTTTAGGCGCGCAGGGAATTTATATTTCCATGTTTGACGAGTACAATGAAGGCAACCAGATTGCGAAGACGGCGGAAAATGCTTCCTTCATCCCTGCCGGTTCCGGCTTCGTTACGCTGGATGAAGACGGGGTGGCTTGCTCCGCCGATTACTACCTCCGCCTCACCGGCGATGGCGGCAGGATGCTGAAAGGGCAACTACCGTTAACGGCTACACGCCCTACGCAGCCCATCCCCGGTGGCGGTAACCCCGTGACGCCGCCTTATGGCAGCGTGATCACGCTGAAAAGCTCCAACAACCTTTATGTATGCAGCGAAAACGGGCAACAGGCCATGAATGCCAACCGCACGGCAGCGCAGGGCTGGGAGCAGTTTACCGTCATCAATCCAGGTACCGGCGCTAATAAGGTGGTGCTTCAAAACAGCGGCTACTACGTATGTTCCGAGAACGGCACGCAGGCGATGAACTGTAACCGCACAGCCATTGGACCCTGGGAGCAGTTTGACTGGATCGATAACGGGGACGGTACTATTTCCCTCCGCGGCAGCAACGGCGCTTATGTGAGCAGCGAAGGCGGCGTCCAGCCGATGACCTGCACCCGCACGACGAAAGGCACCACTGAAAAGTTCAAGGTTAACCAATAATACCTCCCCGGAGGTGACAAAACAGCGGGGCGGCTTCGTTCCGCTGTTTTTTTATGTACTGCGCCGGAATTGGTAAATTGTAAAAAAAAATATTCCCGCATGCAGCAGGTCCTTTGTGGTATTGATGTTTTATTGGCCCATCCTCCAGCATGGAAACAGGCCCGGATTGGCCTGGTGACTAACCATGCCGCCTGTACGAAAAATTTTGTGCCAGTGCGCCAGGCCTTACTCGATGCCGGCTTCCGGGTGGTGCGCCTGTTTTCGCCGGAGCATGGGCTGGATACCACCGGCGTGGATGGCACGGAGATGCTGGATACCGTGGACGTCCTGACGCGACTGCCAGTTACCAGCTTGTACGGGGCCAGGCTGGCGCCGGATGCGCAGAACCTTGCTGACATTGATGTGGTGTTGTTCGATATTCCGGACATCGGCTGCCGGTTCTACACCTACCTCTGGACGATGACGCACGTGATGGAAGCCTGCGCGCAGCAAGGCAAGCGCATGGTCATTGCCGACCGGCCAAATCCCTTATCCGGCAGGCTCGACCTGGCGGAGGGGCCGTTGTTGGATGAATTACATAACAGTAGTTTTATAGGGAGATGGGAGATGCCCGTGCGGCATAGTTGCACGTTAGGGGAACTGGCGCGTTACTTTAAATCCGGAAGCAGCAGTCCCATACTACGGGAACGGGCATACGATTTTACGATGGAGGTAATTGCCTGCGAAGGATGGGCGCGCCCGCTCTTCTACCCGGAATGGAATGTTTCCTTTGTGCCTACCTCGCCGGCTATTCCCTGTTTTGAAGCGGCGTTGCTGTATCCGGGGTTAGGGCTGCTGGAAGCTACCAATGTCAGCGAGGGAAGGGGGACAGCCACGCCTTTTCGTATAGCCGGCGCGCCCTGGATGGATCATATCCGTACAGCGCGGCAGCTGAATGAAATGCAGCAGCACGGGGTAGTGGCGCGGCCGGTTACGTTTAAACCTACAGAAGGAAAGTATGCCGGGCAGGACTGTAACGGCGTGATGTTCCATGTGATGGACCGCACGGCGTTCAGGCCCGTAAGCTATGGCTGGCAGCTGATCCGGTTGATACAGCGGTTACATCCAGGTAAATTTGAATGGGCGGCATATCCTACCTACGTTAACCGGCAGGGTACCAGGCACCTGGATTTACTGACGGGATTGAGCGGAGCGGAAGCGCTGATTGCAGGCAATGGGAGCGTGGAGGCGTGTACGGCGGCGGGCGATTGGCAGGCGCGGGTAGCGCCGTATTTGCTGTATGGCGAAGGGTGAGGGGCTTGAAGTTGCAGCATATGTTACGCCCTCCTCCAATAGCTCAGTCAACATATAATGCTTTAATAACTGTTTCAAAATACACGATGACAAATATACCATTTATTACCAGTAACCATACGCCCATTCCACCACATGATAAAAAAACCTTTGGATGTTATAAACCGCCCGTTCCGCTGCTGTAATACAATCCAACGCCAGCAAGCCAGGACGGTCAATAACATCCGCCGGTCAACAAACAAAATAAAACAACCTTATTCCACCATCGCCTTCATCTTACCCAACATCTGCAGCCAGCTTGGGTAAGCGCCGGTCTTCGTAGCAAGCGCCTGCGAAACCGTCTGGCGCAATTGTAATTTGGTACCGCCTTTCTCTTCTGCGAAAGTCACCGTAACAACGGTTTCGCCCGGCCAGTCAGCGTCCATGCCAATGTCCGCAGGATTCACCGGCTGCCCGTTTTCATCGGCATTGATCATTGTGAAAACGATTTTCCGGTTCGGCACAATTTCCAGGTATTCCCCGATGCACCAGCAATCCCCATGCGTAGGGTGCGTAATGCAGGAATGAAACTTGCCGCCGGTGTGGATGTCCAGCTGTTTAAACCGGATAGTGCAGCCTTCCGGCGCATACCATTTCATCAGTTGCTGCGGATCGGTCCATGCCCTGAAAACGCGGTCAATACTGGCCTTGAAGGTCTCTTCAATGAATACCTCATTGGTTTGAACTGAATTTTCCATATGTTACTTTTTAGATTTTTTAGATTTCTTTTTGGGCGACTTTCCCGCTTCTTCTTCAAGGAAATTCTTGAGGGCGCTGAGGCGGCTCGTCCATAAATGGTGGTACTGTTGCACCCATTCATGTACTTCATTGAGCTTTTCCAACCGCGCTTCACACAAGCGTTCGCGGCCTTGCTGCTGCACGTTCACCAGGCCGCATTCCGTCAGTATCTTCAGGTGCAACGAAATTGCCTGCCGGCTCACGTCAAATTGTTCCGCTATGGTATTGACGTTCACCGGTTGCTCCGCTATCATCCCAATTATTGCCCGCCTGGTCGGATCGGCTATCGCCTGGAATACATCTCTTCTTGCTTCCATAATATGCAATCATTTACTTGCAAATATATATGCAAGTATTTGCTTGCGCAAATTTATTTTTTGGGGGAGGGAGATTTATTTGCGCGGGGCTGTAAAGTCAACGTCCGGGGAGAGGAGGTACAACGCAACCTGCCATTGCAGGCAAGGCTGCTGGCTGGCAGTCATCCTTCGGGTAATGCTATGAAAAGCTGCGCAGGGCGCTGCCATGCCGCTATTGCTCCTTGCAGTAAAAGCTGCTGGTTGGTAGTTATGCTTTAGGCATGCTATGAAAACCTGCCGCCATGCCGCTATTGCTCTTTGCAGTAAAAGCTGCTGGCTGGTAGTTATCCTTCACGCACGCTATGAAAACCCCAACAGCAACGCCGCCGGCACGCATGCCTCCCGCAACGCAGCAAACGTCCGGAAGACGTACCGCCATACCACCACCCCCGCTGCCCCCGGCATACTCCTGCCGTTAGAACTATTCACAGACGGGACCTCCCGGCAGCGCGGCATTTTATTCTCCCCACAAAAACTTAACTTCGAAAGAAAAAATTGAAACCATGACCCTTTTACAAGCCTTGCTCATCGAGTTCGAACATGAAGTACACAATACCCGCAAACTCTTACAGGCCATACCCGCTAAGGACCTTTCCTACAAGCCAGCCCCCAATTCCTGGACCATGGGCCAGCTCGCCCAACACATCGCTACCATTTACCACTGGTACGCAGGCACACTCACCCAGGATGTGTACGACATGGCTACGGACAAGCTGGAACGCGGCAGCGCAGAGGATATCGCCGCTACGCTGGACCTCTTCGAAAAAAATGTAGCAAAAGCGAGGGCAGCCTTGCAGGCCTCCACGGAAGAAAGCCTGGACAGGGAATGGACCATGAAAGTGGGCGACCGCACCATACTCGGGCCCATGACCCGCGCCGTAGTAGCGCGCGGCTTCCTGTTTAACCACATCTACCACCACCGCGGCGAAATGATCGTGTACCTGCGCGCTACCGGCAATAAAGTACCAGGTATGTACGGCCCTGTATATGAAGATGGCGCTGGTAAATAACCTAACGCTAACGGATATACGCGCTTGTAGTTTTCGTACAACTAATTGTCTAAATCGTATCTAAGCAACCTTTGACGTAACAAATTCCGGCAAACGACTGTTTATTTATAACATGATGCGCAACCAAAATACCGGTCGGCAGACGCTGCCACATCATATTATCCATCGTAAATAAACAGTCGTTATGAGCATAACCGTTACAAAGATCCGCGGCGCATGGCTGGCGGGGATGATGCTGGTCATCTTCGCCGCCAACGCGCCGGCACAGCAAACAGATCCGGTGAAAGGCACAGTGAAGGACTCGGCAACAGGAGAAGCACTGATAGGCGTAACTGTTCGCATACAAGGTACCAGCGCCGGCACTACCACCGGGCCCGATGGCTCTTTTACCGTGCGCCTGCCCGGGGAATCGGGCACCATCGTCGTTTCCTACCTCGGGTACGTCAGCCAGTCGCGGGTGGTAAACGCCGGCCAATCGGGCGTAAACATCCAGCTCGCTAAAGACCAGAACCAGCTGGGCGGCGTGGTAGTCGTAGGTTACGGCACCCAGCGCAAAAGGGACGTAACCGGCGCCATCGCCTCCGTAAAAGGAGAGGACCTGGCCCGCCAACCCGTACTCACCGCCACCCAGGCCATGCAGGGTAAAGTAGCCGGGGTGCAAATCATCAACTCCGGGCAACCGAATACGCAGCCACAGGTGCGCGTCAGAGGTACCGGCTCCGTCATGGGCGGCGCCAATCCGCTGTATGTAGTGGACGGCGTGCTGACGGATGATATCCGCAATATCAACAACGCCGATATCGTCAGCATGGACGTGCTGAAAGACGCTTCTGCAGCCATTTACGGCGTGCGCGCTGCCAACGGCGTCGTGATCATCACCACCCGGAAAGGCAAGGCAGGCAAAATGGAAATCCGGTACGACGGCCAGGCCGGCTTCCGCGAAGCGGCCCACCTGGTGAAAATGGCGGACAGGAACCAGTATATCGATTACCTCAGGGATGCCGCCCCCTCCAAAGATCCGAACACCGACGCCGCGGCCTACGGCGGCTCCACCAACTGGTATGATGCCCTGCTGCGCAAGGCTTTCCAGATGAATCACAACGTATCCGTGTCAGGCGGCTCTGATAAATATACTTACTACTACAGCGCCGGTTATATCGAGGATAACGGTATCGTACGTACGAACGATTTCCGCCGCTTCACCTTCCGCGCTAACAACGACCTGAACATCTCCGAGAAATGGAAATTAACTTCGCAGTTATCCTATTCCCGGGGCAGCGGCCAAAACGTTTCCCTATTTGACATCTACGGCAACATCTACCGGGCCGCGCCGGTAGTGCCGGTGCAGGAAGGCGGCCGCTATGGCAATACCTCCGCCTGGGGCAACGTTGCCAACCCGATGCTGCAGGTGGATAAACGCAATTACCTCCAACAGGATTCCCGCCTGCAGGGCAACATCGCGCTGGAATATAACCCGGCAAAATGGCTGAAGCTGCGCTCCGCTTTCAACGCGGACCTGCGCTGGGGCTACGACCGCGTGTACAACTACCAGTTCCTTAACGATGATAAAACTTTCCTGGTGGCCGGCGGTAACCAGCGCCAGGATAACAGTAAACTGCAAATTAATGACAGCCGGCAGCAGGGATGGGTATGGGATAATACCGCCACCTTCGATCACTCATTCGGGAAGCATCACCTCACCGTACTGGCCGGCTCCGTGACGGAAGGCTTCTACAGCACCTTCCTGCTGGGCTCCCGCATCAATGTGCCGGCGCAGAAAGACCTCTGGTACCTCGACCTCGGCGATCCCAACGTGCAGTCCACCCTCTACAACCGCGGGGATAAATACGCCCGCCAATCCTTCGTGGGCCGCGCCAGCTACAGCTACGATGACCGCTATCTCCTGAGCGCTTCCATCCGTGCGGATGGCAGCTCCAAATTCAAAGAACGCTGGGGCTATTTTCCCACCGTGGGCATCGGCTGGGTGATGACGCAGGAAGAATTTATGAAGGATCAGCAGTTGTTCGACTTCCTGAAATTCCGCGCCAGCTGGGGACAACTCGGGAATGATAATATTCCTACCAACGCCTATATCAATACGGCAACCGTTAACCTGCCGTACTTCTTTGATAACAGCATCACGCAGGGGATTGCCCTGCAGGACACGAAGGACAATAACCTGAAATGGGAAACCACCACGCAGTTTGACGTTGGTTTTGAATTCAGCCTGCTGGACGAGCGGCTCAGCGGGGAGCTGGATTACTACAACAAGAAAACCTCCGATGCGCTGATCGTGGTGAACATCCCCAGTATTTTAGGCGACCCGGATAATACGTACATCACCAATGCTGCGTCGTTTAAGAATACCGGTTTTGAAGTGTCCCTCAACTGGAAGGATGATATCTCCAAAGACTTCAGCTACAACGTTGGCGGAAATATTTCCTTCAATAAAAATGAAGTCACCAACCTCGCCGGCGGCCAGGCCCTGCTGGGCGGTGGTGTAGGGCAGCAGAGCTATATCACGCGCACGGATAATGGTCAGCCTGTAGCCAGCTTTTACGTGCTGGAATCCCTGGGCGTTTACCAGAGCCAGGATGAAATTAACAGCGATCCGAATATCAAAAATGATCCCAACAAAGGCAACATTCGCCCTGGGGACCTGCGCTACAAGGATTTCAACGGGGATGGAATCATCAACGCCAGCGACCGGCAGTTTGTAGGTTCCTACCAGCCGAAATATTTTTATGGTTTCAACCTGGGATTGAAATATAAGAGTTTTGATTTTTCGGCGGATTTCTATGGCAGCGGCGGAAATAAAATCTATAACGGTAAAAAGGCTTACCGTTTTGAAAACACGGATAACATTGAAGCGGATTATGAGAACAATCGCTGGAAGCCGGACCGCCCGTCCGCTACCGATCCCCGCCTGATCACCTCTAACCTTCCCGCCTCTACGTACTTCGTGGAATCCGGTAACTTCCTGCGTTGTAACAACCTTACCATCGGTTACAATCTGCCGGAGCAAACGTTGAAACGGATGGGACTTACACGCTTCCGCGTGTACCTCACCGCGCAAAACCTCTTCACGCTGATGCGGTTTACAGGCTTTAGTCCGGAGCTGCCAGGCGGTACCATCGATTATGACAACAGTATTAATAACCGGGTGAATACGGCCACCAATTCCACCAACAACACCAGCGGCATACTGGATGCGGGGATTGAGCTAAACGCTTATCCTATTACCCGCACCTTCGGTTTCGGTGTTAATGTTTCATTCTAAAAAACGTAAGTCATGAAGAAGATATTTGCTATAACCGGCGCCGTTTTCATGTCCGCATTGTTTGCCTGTAATAACTACCTGGACGTGAAGCCCCAGGGCCAGATTGATGAAGACGCGGCTGCCAGCGACCCGGCCACCGCGCAGAACCTGGTGACCGGTATTTATAATAACATGTGGGTGGGCAAGCTGCATGGTTTTCCGTTTATCGGCGTGACGAACATCGCCTCTGACGATGCGGATAAGGGAAGCAGTCCGGACGATGCCGCGCCAACGCAGGGCCAGCTGGACAACCTCACGATGGATGCGAACAACAGTACGTTTAACGACCTCTGGTCCGGCTACTACCAGGCCATCGCCAGGGCCAACAAGGCGTTGGGATCGCTGGAGTCTTCCACTTCCCTGGATGCGGCCACCAAGAGCCGTTTGCAGGGTGAGGTGCATTTTCTGCGGGGATATTTTTACTTTAACCTGGTGCGCATCTTCGGCGGCGTGCCTAAGATCGATAAGGTGCTGACGCCGACGGAAGCCGCGCAGGACCAGTATCAAACCCGCGCCAGCGCGGATGATATTTACCAGCTGATTATATCGGACCTGGAATTTGCGTTGGCCAACCTCCCGGCGAAAGGGGCAAGCGGCAGCGCGGTTGGCAGGGCCACGAAAGGCGCTGCAGCCGGCATGCTGGCGAAAGTGATGTTGTACCGGCGCAACTGGCAGCGGGCATTCAGTTTATCCGACTCCGTTATAACCGGTAAGGTAGGGCCTTACAGCCTGGTAACGGACTATGCTACCATATGGCGGCAGGCAGGCGCGAATAATTCCGAATCGCTTTTTGAAATTCAAACCGGGACAAATGCCACCTGCGACGCAGCGGTGGAAGTTTACAGCAACAGCCAGGGCCCCCGCGCCGGCGGTAAGCGCGGCTGGGCGGACCTCGGCTGGGGCTTCGGCGGCCCTTCCCAAAGTTTGGTGAATGAATATGAACCCGGCGATAAGCGTTTAGCCGCCACCGTTATTACCGTAGGCCCAACGGGTACAATCCTTTGGGATAATTTTCGCATCCCCGGCAGGGATAGCGTAGAGAACGACCGGTATAATTACAAGGCGTATCATAGTCGCACCATGGAGCAGTTTTGCGGCAACCAGGACCGGCTGCCCAAGAACCTGCGCATCCTTCGCCTGGCGGAAGTATTGCTGATCCATGCAGAGGCGGCGCTGGCGCTGGGCAATGGCGGCGCGGCCGCGGCGGACGTATCTGCATTGCGCGTGCGGGCGGGGCTTGCGGGCAAACCCAGCGTCACCTTGCAGGACATCTGGCATGAAAGGCGCGTAGAGCTGGCCATGGAACATGACCGGTATTTTGAACTGGTGCGGGAGAATGGCCTGGCGCCGGGAACGGCCGTGGCGGCGTTCAGTAAGCACGGGAAAACGTTTGTGGTAGGGAAGCATGAGGTGTTTCCGATACCGTTTACACAGATACAGTTTAGCCAGGGGAAGCTGCAGCAGAATCCGAATTATTAGATATGGAGGTTACTGAGGCAAATCAGCCAGGCCTTGGAGTTTCCGAATGAATTTGATAAAACTGGTTCGGGGGCCTTGGAGTTTCCGAATGAATCTGGTAAAACTGGTTCGGGGGCCTTTAATCCTCCGAATGAATCTGGTTAAACTGGTTCGGGCAGCTGCAGCTCCCCGAACCAATTCATCCACCACCTAACCATCAATTAATGTTCACACGATCCATCATTACCATACTCTTACTCGCCGGCATGCTCTCCGCCCATGCCCAACGCAAAAAGCCCGCCGCCCGGCCACAGCTGGGCGATTCCGCCTTGCTCACCTTAGTCCAGCAACGCACTTTCAACTACTTCTGGAAATTCGCGCACCCCGTATCCGGACTGGCGCCTGAGCGTACGCCCACACCGGAAACCGTTACCATCGGCGGCTCCGGCTTTGGCGTAATGGCCATCATCGTAGGTATTGAACGCGGCTTCATCACCCGCGAACAAGGACTGGACCGCCTGCTGAAAATTGTGAACTTCCTCTGGAAGGCGGACAGCTACCACGGTATATGGCCCCACTGGATGAACGGCGCTACCGGCAAAACCATTCCCTTTGGCCGTAAGGACGATGGGGGCGACCTCGTAGAGAGCGCATTCATGTTCCAGGGCCTGCTCGCCGTTCGACAGTACTTCAACCGCGATACGCCCAAGGAAACAGAGCTGCGCAATAAAATCACCTGGATGTGGAACGACGCGGAATGGAGCTGGTACACCCAGGGCGGACAAAATGTACTTTACTGGCATTGGTCGCCCAACAACGGTTGGAGCATGAACCACCAGATTCATGGCTGGAACGAATGTTTGATCGCCTACATCCTGGCGGTGGCTTCGCCTAATTACCCGGTATCGCCCAAACTCTACCACCAGGGCTGGGCCATGAGTAATTATTTTTTCAACGGGAAAACTTATTACGGCATCAAACTGCCGCTGGGCTTCGATTACGGCGGACCTTTGTTCTTCGCGCACTATTCCTTCCTCGGGCTGGACCCGCGGGGACTTAAAGACCGCTATGCCGATTACTGGGAGCAGAATAAGCATCACACGCTCATCAACCGGCAGTACTGCATAGAGAACCCTAAGCATTACAAAGGCTACGGGCCCGACTGCTGGGGGCTTACCGCCAGCGATAACCAGGAATTCTACAACGCGCATTCGCCCACCAACGATTTGGGGGTGATTACGCCAACAGCCGCGCTCTCGTCCTTTCCTTACACGCCGGAATATTCCATGCAGGCCCTGAAATATTTTTACAATAAAGTAGGGGACAGGTTGTGGGGCGAGTACGGTTTTTACGATGCGTTTAATGAGTCCGCAGGCTGGTTTGATAACCAGTATTTAGCCATCGACCAGGGGCCGATAGTGGTGATGATTGAGAATTATAGAAGCGGCTTGCTTTGGCGGCTGTTTATGGCTAACCCGGAAATCCAGGAGGCATTGAGGAAGCTGGAGATCAGCAGCCCGTGGGTGAAGTAACCAGCGTGTACGCATCACCACCAAACCTCGCTCTACCCGGAAACAGGTAGATGCTAATCCCGCTTTCCCACGATTCCCGCTGCTTAAAAATTCCCATAGCTTTGTACCAGGTGATAATTTATCTGTAAAGCTATGCTGGTTCATTCAATACGCTTTTTCGCATGCCTGTTGGCCCTCGGCCTGTTCGCCAATAACAGCGCGGCCCAATCCCGTTTTGATCGTAAAATGTTGCATCCCGGGAAATATAACCTCACTTGCTTCGCTATTAAAGATGGAGAGGAAACGGAAATCGGTGCGTTTAAACTCAACGTGAAAACGGACAATAATCAGCTCCTCGTAGCGGCGAATATGACTATCTATGGGATGGACGAGCCCTGGGTAGATACCGCCGTGTCGGACCTGCAAACGTTCAAACCCTTGTACCGTGCGTCCCACAGCAGCATAAAGGATATGGCGCTGCATTTTGGCAAGGACGTTACAGGAACATACCACGATAAAAAAAGCGGTAAGAAAATCCAGGTGACAGATGCGGGTAATACCTTTTTCGTGGACAGCTACACTTATCCGTACCTCCTGGCCGCGCTGCCGCTTACTTCCGGCTATACGACGGAAATTCCAGTGTATGACTACAAACCGGACGATGAGCAACACGTGAAAGCCGCCGTGGTGGAGCAGGTAAAGAGCAATACCTTCACCAGCAAGTACACCGGCAGTCACAATGTTTGGGAAGTGACGGTGTTTGAACCCGCTACTAATGAGCGTTCCGTGTCATATATCGATAAGGATACACGCCGCCTCTGGCAGGTGGACGTCTACAGCAAAGGGCAGCAGCTGAAGCTGGTGGACCTGGAACTGGATTACAACCCCGTGAAAGCGCCTTTCGATAAAGTGGCCACCATGAAGATGATTAAGGAGGGCAACTCGCTCATCGCAGGCGAAGTGTTTGCCCGTGATTTTGATACGGAGGACCATTCCATCCTAGGGAAACTCAAGGTGAACGCTAATCCCAAACAGTTTGCGCCAAAGGGAACGCGCGTGGTGCTGATCCCTTACACGGCTTATTACCAGGAGTGGCTGAAGCTCAACCAGGCTGCCCGCAAGAAGGGAAACACTCCCGCGCCTTTGCTGGACGATGCGGCGGCTTGCATTAAAACCACTGATGTGTATGACGATAAAGGCCATTTCGAATTTGTAAACCTCATGCCGGGCGAGTATTTCCTCTACACGCAATTCGACTTCGATCATACTTTCACCCGCGCGGAAGTGATTGGCTACACGGACCATTACCTCAACGGCGCATTCCAGAACACGACTACCGATTACGTGAACCGCTCCTACGTTACAGGCGCGGGCGCTTCCGTACAAAAAATAGTGCGGATAGAAAAAGCCGGCGAAAGGGTGGAAGTCAAGCTGAAGAAAACGGGTAACTAATCACAGAGATTCTATTTTGAAAAGTCCTCCATTTATGTAAATTTGTTCTATTGTAGTACAAAACTTATTTACATGGTCAACGGGATTAAACCAATTGCTGCCAAATCCATGGCGGAGCGAGTAGAGGCCAGCCTGCGGGAATACTTTACGAAGGAGAATTTCAAGCCGGGAGATCCCCTGCCGACGGAGCTGGAACTGGCGGCAGCCCTGGGCGTAAGCCGGAACGTGGTGCGGGAAGCTTTGAGCCGGTTCAAGATGCTCGGCATCATTGAAACGAAGAAAAAAACAGGCATGGTCATTTCCAATCCCGACATCGTAGGCACGTTCGAGAAAGTGCTGAACCCTGAGATCATGGATGAATCCACCCTGAAGGACCTGTTCGAACTCAGGCTGGTACTGGAAATGGGCATCGCTGACCTGCTTTTCCTCCGCAAGACGGAAGCGGACCTGGACGAGCTCGAGGAAATCGCCGCCCGTGAAGTCAAGGATAAAAATTTCCGCATCAGCACGGAAATCGCCTTCCATGGCAAGTTGTATGAGATGACGGGCAATGATACCATGAAGCGCTTTCAAAACCTGCTGCTGCCTATTTTCGGCTATGTCATGAAGCTGGAAAATAAAAAGTTCGTTTCCGGAAAGGTTACCCACCAGGATTTGGTTAAAATACTACGCAAAGGCACGGTGAAGGAGTTTAAGGAAGGTATGTTGTCGCACCTGCAGCCGCATTTTGATAGGCTCAAGCAGTTAAAATAAATGGAAGAAGTCAGGGCCACGGTCCTGACTTTTTTTATGGAGTTGTTTTTTTATTTTTTGGGGGAAAGATGTAGGGTAGTGGCGGTACAAGGTCCCGTTTATACGGGCTTGCTTGCAATGGCGCTGCCATGGCAGCAACCGTAGTTGCAGGCAACCAGCCCTCGTTACCTGTGGCTGCCTGGCAATCATGCCGCCTTTCGTGGCCGCTGCGCGCCCATCCGCCCACTGCATCCGCCCATCCATTGCACCCGCCCACTACGCCCGCTCACTACGCCCGCCCATTACGCCCGCCCAATGCACCGCCCACAGCGCCCACCCGCCCGCCAAACACCTCGCCCTCCACCTCCCCAAAAGAAAAAAATCCCCCAAAACTTTTTGAAATAAAAAAACAATGCCTACATTTAATATGTAGAACATAACTACTAATACTATTTTTACGTTATGAAAATGTGATTCCACGCTCAGCATACACGCGCGGCCGCGCCAAACTGTTTTCGTGGTGAGGGGGAACCTATACTCATTACACACTTAAACTCACGCAAATGAGGTTATTTAAACTTTGTTGCTGCCTCTTTTTACTATTGGGAGTAAAAGAAAGCGCCGCTCAAACCGGCGGATTTACTGTATCCGGCACCGTAAAAGACTCCGCCACCAAAGAACCGCTCATCGGTGTCAGCATCGCCGTAGCCGGCAAACCAGGCGTTGGCGCCGCCACCGGCCCGGATGGCCGCTTTACGCTCAAACTGCCGTCCGGCAACGAAACGCTGCTGTTTCGTATGATGAACTATGCCGCCAAAACAATTCCGGTACACAATCGCGCCAACATTGACATTACGCTGGCATCTTCCTCCTCCCAACTGGGCGAAGTGCTAGTAGTAGGCTACACGGAACAATCCGTGAAAAAGAACACCGCCGCCATCTCCAAAATGGATATTGCGGAACTCAAAAACAATCCGAACCCAAACCCGGTGCAAGCCATGCAGGGTAAGATCGCCGGCGTGTCCATCCCCATCAACCAGGGGCAACCCGGCATCGGGGCTACCAACATTATCATCCGCGGGGGCACCAAGCCCAACGTCTACGGTAGTGGCCTCGGCAACAATAATGGTGCACAGGTGGGCAGCGTGGAAGGCACCAGCCCGCTCGTAGTAGTAGACGGCGTGTTCCGCTCCATTAACGACATCAATCCGGACGATATCGAATCCATGCAGGTGATGAAAGATGCGGCTTCCACCGCCATCTACGGCGCGCGCGGCGCAAACGGCGTGATCGTCATCCGTACCAAAAGGGGCAAGCTCAACACCCGCTCCTCCGTTACGCTCAACCACCGCACCACCTGGGAAACGCAGGCCCGCGATTACGACTACCTCTCCGCGGCGGAATACCTCCGCCTCGCACGCACCACCGTGGCCAACACCCACGACGCGCTGGATAAAAACAACCTGCTCTACAACGCAGGGTTCTCCGCAGGTACAAAAGTATTTACCCAGAAAGGCCAGTTTGGTAAAAGCACCTACCTCACCGCATTGTATGATAACATCGTGCAGGTGGAAGGCCAGGCCTATGTAGACAACCTCCTGGCGCACGGCTGGCAAACCATGGACGATCCCATCAATCCCGGTACCAAACTGCTCTTTGCCGACAACCACTACCAGGATATGCTCTGGAATACCGGCATCAGCAACCAGGATAACGTCACCCTCAGCGGTGGTACGGATAAAGCGGACTACAACTTCTCCATGGGATATACCAACCAGAAAGGCGTGCTGGTAGGCACCAAATACCAACGCTACAACGCCCTGGGCAATTTTGGCTACCGCGCCTCCGATAACCTGCGGCTGGATTTCATGATCAACTACCAGAACGTGATTCCCAACTACGTGGACGCCTACCAGAACGACCTGGTCCGCGCGATCCGCATCACGCCGCTGATCCGCACCTTCAAGGACAATGGGGACCCCGCCCTGGGCGAACTGTACACGGTGCGTAACCGCTTCCATACCTTGAAGTATGACGATATGCGCACGAATACGGAACGACTGGTGAGCCGCGCCGCCGCTGACCTCACCATCACCAAAGGACTGCACTGGCGCCCGTCCGTGTCCTATGTCATTGACGACTATACGGAGCTGTTCCGCCGCAAAGCCACGCCTCCGGATGAAATACAGCCTTCCATGCAACGCTGGAAAGATGATTATACCAACGCTTCCCGCCAGCTGATGCTGGACCAGGTGCTGCAATACGACTTCAACATCCAATCGGATCATCACTTCAGCACCCTCGCCGGTATGAACTATACCCGCAATACCAACCATATTAAAGATATGGGCTCTCAACGGGCTGCTAACGATTACGTATATACGATAGAGGAGGACCCTACCACCAGTATCAACGGGCAGGTAGTCAGCAACGTAGTGGATTTCCGTACGGAACTCGGGGAAACAAGATCGGCAAGCCTTTTCGGGCAGTTCAGCTACGACTATAAAATGCGTTACCTGCTGGGCGGCTCCCTGCGCTACGATGGCTTCTCCAACTTTGCGCCGGGTAATAAGTACGCGCTCTTCCCGTCCCTCTCCGCCGGTTGGAATATCGACCAGGAGGAGTTCTGGAAAAGCAATACCTTCAGCAGCCTGAAACTCCGCGCCAGCTGGGGAGCGGCAGGCCTGAGCGGACTCAGTATCGCCGATACCTACGGGGATTATGACAACGTCAGCTACGCGCTGAATGCGGGCATCATCCGCGCCGGCCTTTCCAATCCAAACCTCCGCTGGGAGTCCACCGTCACTACGGACATCGCCGTGGACGCAGGCTTTTTCAATAACCGCCTGAACCTCTCCCTCGATTTCTATAACAAACTGACGAAGGACCGTATCACCACCAAACCGCTGCCATCGGAAGCGCCGTTTGGCAATATCACGTACAACAACGGCGCCCTGCGCAACCGCGGGATTGAAGTGGCCATCGGCGGTACCATCATCAAATCAGGCTCCTTCAGCTGGAACGCCAACTTCACTTTCGCTTACAACCGCACCACCATCACGGAACTGCCGGCAAATGGCAGGGCTAAAAACCGCCAGGGCGGCGATATCATCTATGATAAATCCGCCGGTAAACTGGTGGAAGCAGGCGGCCTCGCGGAAGGGGAACGGCCGTACTGCATCTACGCGTACAACGTCCTGGGCGTTTTTGCCACCGATGAAGAGGCTGCCGAATGGAACAGCCGCATCAAGGATAACCTGGCATCTCCGCAGGGCATCAAAGTGGGTAAACGCGGGGGCGACTTCATCTTCGAAGATGTCAATAACGACGGGGTGATTGATACCAGGGACCAGGTATTTATCGGTTACCGCAACCCGGATAAAATGGGCGGCCTGCAAAACACCTTCACCTATAAAGGCATTTCCCTGCGTGTGAATGCCGATTACGCCCTCGGTCATATGATCAGCAACGGCGCGCTCGCCCGCTCCATGGGCCAGGGCCGCGCGTTCAACGAAGGCGCGCCCGCGCAGGCGCTGGGGCCGGATGTATGGAAACAGCAAGGGGATAAAAACATGAAATACGCCCGCTTCTCCTTTGCGGATTACGATTACGGCCAGCGCAACTACCTGCGCAATGCCACCCTCGGCAACAACAACAGCTACAACTCGGACGTATCCGTGATGTACGAAAAAGGCGATTTCCTGGCCCTGCGGGAAATCACCCTGTCCTACGATGTGCCCGCCGCTATCCTGAAGCGTGCAGGTATTTCCGGGCTCAATATCTCCGGCAGTATCTACAACGTGGGCTACCTCACGGCTTACAAAGGACTGAACCCGGAGATCTACAGCGGGTTTGACCCGGGCGGCTATCCGCGTCCGCGGCAATTTTCACTGGGCGCCAACCTCCGGTTTTAATGCGGTTTCATCACTCATAAACGATGCATCATGAAAAAGATTTGCTGTTATATATTACTGCTGTCGCTGTTTACAGCCTGCGATAAAATACTGGATGTAGAGCCACAGTCGCAGATCACGGACCAGGTGTTTTTTCATAACGAGGGCGACTTTGAACCCAACCTCGTGGGTATCTATTCCGTCATGCGGAGTATAGCCAACAACGTTACCTACGGCACGGAGAGGGGAGAAGAGCTGGTGTCCGCTACCAACTCGCGTTTCACGGTGGCCTGGTCCCAAACATTATCACCTGCCAACGGCGCGGTGAACTATGCGGAATGGTATAAGGGCATCGGCCACTGCAACCTCCTGCTGGATAAGATCAAGGCTTTTGACTTCGCTTCCTCGCCTGACCTGAAACGAAAGATCGTTGGGGAAACGCTGGCCCTGCGCGCGTATTTCTATTTCCACCTGCTGCGTGTATTCGGCAGCGTGCCCATTGTGCTGGAAGCCATTACGGACGAACACGTCACCCCGCATAAACGCAACAGCGGCGAAGAAGTCATGACGCAGATCCTGGCCGACCTGGACGAAGCCATCGCCCAGTTTACCGGCATGTCCAACTTCTCCAAAACAACCTATCCTTCCAAATACCGCTTTGCTTACGGCAGCGCGATGGCCATGAAAGCGGATGCCCTCCTCTGGAAAGCCCGCGTACAGGCCGGCGGCGAGAGCGCGCTGCAGGCCGCGGTGAGCGCCATCACGGAAGTGGAAGCCACCGGCCTTTCGCTGAATGCGGACTTCTCCAGGGTAACCGGCAACCGCGCTTCCGCCAATACGGAAGTGCTGCTGGCTGCCTACTTCAGCAAGGACGAAACGCCCGGCGGCAACTATGGCAAAAATGCCCTGCCCTTTAAAGATGTGCTGGAAGGCGCTACCAACAAGGAACAAATCCCGTACGTGAAAAATTCCACGAACGGCCAGGGCGCTTACCAGATCAGCCCCTTGTCAAAATCGCTGTTCAAATACAGTAACGACAAGCGTATTCCTTATACCTGGATCGCGGATATGTATCCCTCCGGCCCAAAGATCAGCTGGATCACCAAATACCCGGGCACGGTGTATGTGGATGACCGTTATGCTGATAACGATATTATCCTCTATCGCCTGGCGGACCTCTACCTGCTGAAAGCGGAAGCCTACGCGCTACTGGCCGATTACGCCAACAGTAAAAAATACCTGGACCTCGTGCGGCAGCGCGCCGGTATCGATGGCTACGCCGGCGAAATGAGTACCGCCGCCATGGAAAAGGAAATCCTGGACGAACGTGGCAGGGAACTCTTCTTTGAGAACAAACGCTGGTTTGACCTCGTGCGTTTTCATATTGGTGGTACCATCGACGTGTACAAATACGTGCCTAACCTGAAAGGGAAGACCACGCCGCTCTTCTGGCCGGTGAATACGACCGTGCTGGCAAATAATCCTAACATGACCCAAACGGATGGTTATTGATGGAGGGCATGATCAAGCATTGCCTGCCTTGCTAATTGATAGCATTGTACAAAGCAGGCCTGTTAAAATAATACCTGCCCTGCCGATTAATTTACTTATATGAGAATGATAAGGATACCTTACAAATCACTACTAATAGCGGCCGCCATGGGCTGGTCCGCCTGTAACGCTGCCCGCCACCCGGTCGGCGCCGCCGTGAGTGAAGCCCGCATTGTATTTGAGCCGGACGGCAAGTACGCCTCCATGCGTATTCCCGCGCTGGCGCTCACGCCCAAACAAACGCTGCTGGCCTTCTGCGAAGGCAGGATCGGCAATGCCAGCGATTGGGCTGATATGAACCTGATCCTGCGCAGGAGTACGGATGGCGGTAAAACATGGAGCGGCATTACCGTGCTGGATACCAGCCGGCAGTCGCCCGTGGGTAATCCCACGCCCATCGTGGACGACAGGGGAGTGGTCCACCTCCTGTACCAGAAAGATTATAAGGACGCTTTCTATATCCGTTCTGAAGACGATGGTATAACCTGGTCCGCCCCGGTGAACATCACTGCCGTTTACGACCAGTTTAAACCCGGATATAACTGGAAGGTACTGGCCCCCGGCCCCGGCCACGGCATACAGCTGCAATCGGGCCGGCTGCTCGCCGCCGTATGGCTGGCGGATTCCCGCAAGCTTGCGCCCCGCCGCAGCCACAGCCCTTCCTGCGTGGCCACCATTTATAGCGACGACTATGGCGCTACCTGGCATCGGGGCGCTATCGTGGCGGATTCCTCTG
The DNA here is from genome assembly GCA_001870995.2 of Chitinophaga sp. CB10. Classification (GTDB taxonomy): domain Bacteria; phylum Bacteroidota; class Bacteroidia; order Chitinophagales; family Chitinophagaceae; genus Chitinophaga. The sequence continues at coordinate 137,679 of MLAV02000012.1, read as the reverse complement.
CATTGATCCCTAATCCGAACGAAAGCCAGCCCGTTGAGTTGTCGGACCGCCGCGTACTCCTCAGCATCCGCAACCCTTCGCCAGCCAGGCGCCGGGCTTTCGCTGAAAGTCCGGACGGCGCTACCACGTGGACGCCTATACGCTACGCGGAAGAGTTGTTCGACCCTACCTGCATGGCCAGCATCGTCAGCGTGCCGTCCTGGCGTCCGCAAGGCAAACCTGCCCTCGTATTCGTCAACCCGGACAGTCGCGCTATCGAAAAACATCCCCGCGCCAACCTCACGGCCAGCGTTTCGCTGGATGATGGCAAAACCTGGCAGCTACGCCGCGTGCTGGACAGCGGGCCTTCCGGCTATAGCGATATGGCCGCCGGCAAGGACGGTACCATTTACTGCCTGTACGAAACCAATACCGGCAACAACAAAGGATTCAATTATAGCCTGGTGCTGAAAACATTCAATACGCAATGGCTGAAAAAAATAACCCGAAATAACTAATGATGAAAATACAAGGATTGATCGCTGCTACGTTCAGCACATTTAATGAAGATGGCTCATTGAACCTCTCCCTGGTTCCTTCCCTCGTCGATAACCTGGTGCAACAGGGCGTGAAAGGCGTGTTTATATGCGGTACCAATGGGGAAGGGCCCAACTTAACTGCCGAGGAGCGTATGGCCACCGTGGAAGCATTTGTACAGGCAGCCAATAAACGTTGCCTGGTGCTGGTACACGTAGGGCATTCCTCCATTGCGGAAGCCCGCCGTTTGGCGGCACATGCGCAAAAAGCAGGCGCGGACGCGATTTCCGCGGTATCGGCTTTCTATTTCAAACCGGCATCCGCCCGCAATATGGTGGACTGTATGGCGCAGATTGCCGCCGCGGCGCCGGCACTGCCGTTCTACTACTACCACATTCCCGCCATCACCGGCGTGGCCGTCAACCCGCTGGAGTTCCTGGAACTGGCGGAAAACCGCATTCCCAATCTGGCCGGTATCAAATACACGGCGGCCACCTTGCATGAATACCAGGCCTGCCTGAATTATGGCAACGGTAAATACGACATCCTCTTCGGGTACGATGAGCTGCTGCTACCGGCGCTTTCCGTTGGCGCCAAAGGCGCTATCGGCAGCACCTACACGTTTGCGGCGCCCCTGTACCTCCGCATACTGGAATTGTTTGAACAGGGGGATCTCACCGGCGCAAGGGCCCTGCAATACGAGGCGGTGAAAATGATCCAATGCCTGGGATGGTATTCGCCCATCCCTGCGCAAAAGGCCATCATGAAGCTGCTCGGGACGGACCTCGGCCCCTGCCGCCTCCCGCTTACCACCCTGGATGCATCGCAACAGGAAAAGATCGCGCAGTACCTGCAGGAGATCCGGTTTGCGGAAGTGCTGCAATCAGTAAGCGCTGCAAAGGTCACCCTTTAATTGCCCGCGAGATGTGCAGGAAACTGAAACTATTCCTAATCGTTATACTAACCATGCTGATGAACGAGCATTGTAAAACCCACCCGGCGCTATCGCTGCGCTGGGACACGCTGCCTGCAATCCCCGATACCACGGGGTTTGCGGGCTCTTTTGCCGGCACGTCCAACGGGGCCTTGCTGGTAGCCGGCGGGAGCAACTTCCCCGGCGGCGGCACTCCCTGGAACGGGGGTACGAAAACCTGGTACGATCATATTTACGTGCTGGAAAGTCCGTAGGGCCCCTGGAAGCTGGCCGGCAAGCTGCCGCGCCCACTGGGCTACGGCGTTTCCATCGTGGACCAGGAGGGGCTGATATGCATCGGCGGCAGCAACGCAGGCGGTCACTATGCCGATGTGTTCCGCCTGCGCTGGCAGCACGGCGCCGTACAAACGGACACGCTGCCGCCACTACCCGTAACGCTGGCCAATTGCAGCGGAGCGCTGGCCGGAAATCGTATATACGTGGCCGGTGGTATCCATACGCCGGACGCGGATACGGCCGCCGCGGATGTGTACATGCTGGACCTGCAAGCCCTGCACAACGGCTGGAAAGCCCTGCCTCCATGCCCGGGCCCCGCCCGCATGCTGGCGGTAGCCGGCGCTGATGGGGATGATTTCTACCTCTTCAGTGGGGCGGCATTGCATCAGGGCAAACGCGCCTACCTGCAGGACGCCTGGCGTTACCGCCCGGAAGCCGGCTGGCAGCGTTGCGCGGACCTGCCGCAACCCGTAGTGGCCGCGCCTTCCCCAGCCTATGGAGCGGAGCGCTTGCTCAGCATCATCGGGGGCGACTCCGGCAGGGACGCCGCTGCTGCCGGTAGCTTAAAGGAACACCACCCCGGATTTTCCACTGAAATCATATCCTACGATCTTTCACATGATAGATGGTTACTGAGCGGGAAACTGCCCGTCAGCATTCATGCTGACGCGGCAGCAAACCCCAACGGCAGCTACTGGGCGCCCGTTACCACTACTTTGGCCCGCTGGAATAATATGGTTATTTTACCGGGAGGAGAGGTGAGGCCCGGCGTCAGAACGCCGCATGTATGGGCAGGCAAACGATAACCGTTAACACCAAAACGTTATGAAAAAAAGTAAATATTATCCCTGGGTGGTAGTAGGCCTGCTATGGTTTGTGGCACTGCTGAACTACCTGGACCGGCAGATGCTCTCCACCATGAAACCGGCCATTCAGCAAAGCATCGCCGAGCTGGAAAGCGCTACCAGCTTCGGCAGGCTTATGGCGGTATTCCTGTGGATTTACGGACTCATGTCGCCGGTGAGCGGCATGATTGCGGACCGGATCAACCGCAAATACCTCATCGTAGGCAGTTTGTTTGTATGGTCCGCCGTAACGCTGCTCATGGGCTACGCGACCACCTTTAACCAATTGTACTGGCTGCGCGCCGTCATGGGCGTGAGCGAAGCATTATATATCCCCGCGGGCCTTTCCCTGATCGCGGATTATCACCAGTCAAGCACCCGCTCCCTGGCCGTAGGCATACATATGACGGGTCTGTACATGGGCCAGGCCCTGGGCGGCTTTGGCGCCACGGTGGCCGCTACGTTTTCCTGGCAGTTGACCTTCCACTGGTTTGGGCTGGCAGGCATCGCGTATGCCGTTGTCCTCCTGCTGTTCCTCCGGGAATACAGGCCGGCGCATAAAGCTGACAATGCCGCGCCACGCCCATTTTTCAGCGGCCTCAGGTTCGTTGTGCTGCTGCTGCCTTTCTGGGTCATCTTCCTTTGCTTTTCCATTCCCAGCATTCCCGGCTGGGCGATTAAAAACTGGCTGCCTACCTTGTTTGCCGGTACGCTCCATGTACCTATGAGCAAGGCCGGGCCGCTGGCTACGATCACCACCGCCGTGTCGTCCTTGATTGGCGTGGCTATCGGCGGGCCGTTGTCGGACCGCTGGGTGCAGCGAAACCTCAGGGGAAGGATTTACACGAGCGCCATTGGCCTCAGCCTGACCATCCCGGCATTGCTGTTTCTCGGCATGGGTAATGGCGCGTTCTTCCTCGTTGCGGCCGCGTTCTGCTTTGGGGTGGGTTTCGGAATGTTCGATGCCAACAATATGCCTATCCTCTGCCAGTTCGTAGCGCCGGCGAACCGCGCTACGGCTTACGGGCTGATGAACCTGGGCGGCGTGTTTTCCGGGGCGCTGATTACGGACTTTCTTGGGAAGTCGACGGATGCCGGCCACCTCGGACGTGACTTCGCACTGATGGCGTTAGTGATACTTGCCGCCGTCGGCATGTTGCTGTGCTTTCTTCGCCCCCGGACGAAAGATTATCGCGATGCGGCGCCAGTTTTTCCCCTAAAAAAATAAAATTAAAAACTTTCCCAAACAGGAGAGGAGGCTTGCCTTCTCTCCGTAATCCCATAAAAAAGGCGTATCATAAATATGACACGCCGTTCACCTTTTAAAAATTACACTAAAACTTTAAAATCTTCCTATATCTTCACAATCTTCCGCACCAACTGCCTGCCCTTTCCCCGCAACACCAGTATATACATCCCCGGTTGTACATCTTCCAGGGGTATCTCAAATTGCGGATTATCCCTTTTAGCCACATTCACCACCTTCAGGAGTTTGCCGTTGGCATCCCTGATCTCCGCCTGCAACCAGGGTTTATCACTCGTTACCCGGATGAATTTCTCCGCCGGGTTGGGGTAAATGCTTGTACCGCTCATTTTACTGTCGCTGGCTGCAAACGTGCTCATGGCAGCGCTTTCCGTGCTGCAAACCAGCATGGGCCGCTGCGTGCTGTCCGCCCCTTCGCGGGAGGTAAACATTGCATCCGTTGTGGAACCGGCCAGGCCGGAAACCAGCTTCAGGGATAACACGCCATCGCCGGCCTGCTGTGCCAGCGCAATATCCGTCACATCCCACTCCGCAAAATTGCCGGCGGCACGGCCCATCACCGTATCCACCGCGCTGCTGGCGGCCGGCATATTGTTATAGGTGATGCCGCTCTCCGTCCAGCTGTCGTTACTCACGTATTGCAAGATCCACGGCACGGTAGTAATGGAAGTATTCGCATAGTTCACATACATCCGCAGCTTCACCCGGGTAGCGCCTGCCGGCAGGGCGTTTACATTGAATTTCAAAAACACTTCCCGGGTATAGCTGATGCTGGCATCCTGCTTCAATACCAGGCTGCCGGTACCGTAATTGACGCCGGCATAAGCGCTGCCGCCCCGTACATACGCATCGGCAACAGCCGCCACGGTAGACACGCTGTAAACCGGCGTACTGGCGTTCACGTTATACATCACCGTGCTGCCAGCATACGCGCCGGAAGGCATCGCCGCCGTAAGCTGGCGGGTTTGTGAAATGCCGGGGAGGTTAAAATAAATATTCACCGGCAGGGTGGATTGTGCGGGATCGGCTACCGCTACTTTTACATTGGAACTGCCTACGTTTTGCAGCATGAGCGCACAAGGCCTGTCCACCGTAACGGTGACGGAATCCTGGTGGAAAGTACCCGCCTGGTAAAATACCATCTGCCAGATATTCAAACCCGCATGGTACACCACCTGCATGGCCGAAGTATTTTGGTACACCCGCACCGCGGTCGTATCATAGGTATTCATATCCTGACCCGGTAATACATAATAAGCATAGCTTCCGTTGGAAGGCGCTGTGCCATGGTTGAACCACAGCGTAAACACATTCATATTCTGCACGGTAGTGCTGCCGCCGTTGTTAATGCTCCTCCACGTGCCGGACTGGGATTGCATGGTAAGCTGCAACTGGCCGCCATTGGGGAAGTAATAGCCCACGCCGTTATGCGTAATCCATTTCAGGTTATTATTATAGGTATAGCTGCCGTTGGCAATCGTGCTGACCGCCCCGTTCACTTTGGCGCTCACCGTACCGTTCAACAGGCACTGGTTAACAGTTGTATTAATGGGCTGTGTAGCCGTTGACGTTATACCCGCGCCCAGGCATACCACTTCCTTGTCAAAGAAGAACCATGCTTTGCGGGCCTGGGTATTGTAGTCGGAGAACTGCAGCGCGGAAACGCCGTACAGCGAGTCGGACACGCCGCCGGCAAATGCCGTTGTGCCAAAGTTCACGCCCCAGCTGGCGCGCAGCGGAATGGTAGTTATGTACGGTACCGTCGTTCCGGGAATACGGCTCCAGTCCCACACCGGGGGAATATTGTAATACTCGTTCCCGTTCATGGCAATATGGGTGGACCCGTCGGAGAGGTAGTACCCTTTCAGGTTTTCCCCGTTCCCGTTTTCCTGCTTGGCCGTACGGGTGGAGGTCAGGTGCAGGCCAAAGAGGTAGCCGCTGCGGTGATGCAGGGTATAGTCGGACCGCCAGAAGTGCGTATGCAGGTCAGGCAGCAGGTAGCCCGGGGGCTGCGTCCCGTTCAGGCGGGCGATGTTCTGGTTATATTCCGTCACATTCGCCGTATCCAGCACCTTCAGCTTTTCCAGGTGCGCCGTAACGCCCACGGCTAAGTTATTTTCCCGGCTGATGCTGCGGCCGTTGGTACCGTAGTCGATATACTTGCTGCGCATAGCCTTCAGGAAGCCGTTGCGCACGAAGTTGCTGAAAATAGCGAGGCGGCTGCCGGACAGTGCGTACGACGTGCCCCTCAGGTAGTATGCTATCTTTGTTTCCCCTTCCACGAACACGCTGCCGTAGCCGTAAATATACAGCTGCGGGCCATGCTGCTGGTAGGAGTAATCGTGCTGGATGCCTTCCGCCGTCGTGAGCATGAGGGGGTAAAAAACCTGGTCCACACTGTACTGCATCAGGGAGTCGTTGGCCGTGAGGCAGGCGCGGTACATAAAATGCGTGGCCACATCCAGCTTGTTGGCCCCTGTTTGCGCGCTGGGGTTGCCCCGGTTCATTTGCGTGAGCAAAGCGCTGCGCAGGGAGCCCAGGCTGGCCGGCGCCGTTTCCAGCAGGATCAGGATTTCCCCGATGCGCTGGGGATTGGAAATCTGGTTATGGTACCAGTTCCAGCTCTGCGGATCGGCAGTGTTCCAGTAAGTGAGGCTGCTCACGATGGCGTTAAACAGCGCGCTGCTCTGGTAATAGCTGCTGCCCGGCTTGGAATACGCCTGGGCAAAAGTCTTCACGCGGTTGATGTGTACATCCGCGGTGTAGGTAGTGGAGCTGTAGGCATAATTCACATCCGGCCAGGAGCCGTTGGACTGCAGGGTGGCCAGCGTGCTGGTCACGTTATTGTCCAGCGTGGTGGTGTTGCTTGCCTGCGACAAAAGCTCCGCCCGGATACGGTCCATGATGGTGACGTACTCCGTCTGGGCACGGGTTACCTGCGCCACCAGGCACCAGGCCATGATAAGTAGAATTTTGATTTTCATAACAGTGGGTTTGTAACAAATCTACTATAACCCGTTGGCGCACAGGGGTGGATATTCTAAATGAATGGGGTGAATTTTCATAATTCCGCCGTTCCGGCGTATTCGGATGGCGTTTTCCCGAACTGTTTCTTGAACTCCCGGCTGAAATATTTCGGGTCGTTATACCCCACCATATACGATACCTGGTACACGGTATGTTCCCGGGTGCGTATGAGCGCGGCGGCTTTTTTCAGCCGGAGGGATTTGATGAAATCGTTGACGGACATATTCGTCACGGCTTTCAGCTTCTTGTACAGCACGGGTTGGCTCATGGCCACTTTACGGGCCAGCATGTCCACCCCAAATTCCTGGTCCTCCATATGTTCCTCCACCAGGGCGATGACTTTTTCCAGGAAGGCATTGTCCACGCTGGTCGGCAGCGGCTCCGGCGGGGCGGGCGTGATAGTATGCAACTGCCGGCTGTACCGCTCCCGCATTTTTTCCCGGGAGGTGAGCAGGTTGCGTACATTCAGGGCCAGCACTTTGGTGCTGAATGGTTTGGTGAGGTAGAGGTCCGCCCCGGTTTCCAGCCCGCTCACGTGGTCCGCCTGGGAGCTCCTGGCCGTCAGCAGTATCACGGGGATATGACTCGTCCTTTCATCGGTTTTAATTGCCTTGCAAAACGCCAGGCCGTCCATTTCCGGCATCATCACATCACTGATAATCAGGTCGGGGATTTGGGTGGTGGCGGTGTTAAGGCCATCCGCCCCGTTTTCGTTTTCCAGCACGGTATATTGTCCGCGGAAGGTTTGGCTGATCAGCGCCCGCAGTTCCGGGTTGTCCTCCACGATGAGAATGGTGAACGGCTGCGGCGCCGCGACCTCCGCTTCCGGGCCTGCTTCCGTTACGGGAACCGCTTTGGTAGCGGGTTTGGGCATGGCCGGAGCAGTACCCACGGTATGGATGCTGCCTTCAAAATGCCGGCTGCCCAGCGGCAGGGTCACCGTAAATACCGTGCAGCCCTCTTTTTCCGCCGTGGAAGGCTCGCTCTGCACGGTCAGCGTACCCTTATGCTGCTCCACAATATTTTTGGACAGGGCCAGGCCTATCCCATAGCCGGTGTTTTGCAGGCCGTGGTCCTGCACCTGGAAGAAGTTGGTGAACAGCTTGTCCACATACTCCGGGGCGATGCCTCTTCCATTATCCGTTACCGTTATGATGCAGTTTTGCCGGGTAACAGCCGCATGCACCAGTATCCGGCCCCCGTCCGGCGTGAATTTAAAGGCGTTGGTGAGCAGGTTGAAAAATACTTTTTCCAGCTGCTCGGGGTCAAAGTACAGCCAAACCGCATCCTGCTCATGGCGCAGCTCCATGCGGATGTTACGCTCCATGGAGAGGTCCCGGAAGCCGGCGTAAATCTGTTCCAGGAAAGGGATGAGGTCCTGTTCGTATATGTGTAACCGTAAGTGATTGGTTTCCGCCTTGCGGAAGTCCATCAGCTCGTTGACGAGCTTCAGCAGCCGGTCCGCATTGTTGCGCAGCTGCCCCAGCGTGCCCTGCAGCGGATCGTCCTTGCGGAGGGTATCCATCATGCGCTCCACGGGCGCCAGCAGCAGCGTGAGGTGCGTGCGTATCTCGTGGGACACGTGGGTGAAGAAGTTAAGCTTCACCTGGTGCAATTCTTCTTCCTTCCGGAGCAAGGCCCACAGGAAAAAGAAGCGGGTAACGAAAAAGAATAACGCCACAATAGCGATTACATAAAGCGTATAAGCCCACCAGGTACGCCAGAAGGGCGGGAGGATGGTGATTTCCATCCGCGCCGGCGCGCTCCACACGCCGTCGTTATTGGCGCCTTTGACCCAGAAAACGTACTGCCCGGAAGATAAATTCGTATAGGTGACACCGGGAGTCGTGGTTTCAATCCAGTCCCTGTCGGCCCCTTCCAGCTTATACGCATAGCGGTTTTTATTACTCTTCACATAATTGAGCAGGGCAAATTCCAGGGTAAACACTTCCTGGTTATGCTTAAAAGCCAGGCTACGGGTATAACTGATGTCCTGCTGCAAAAGCTGATCCTCCGTACCGATACCCACGGGATTGTTGAACAGGCGCAGGCCTGTAAACCGCAGGGGGGAAGGCGTGGTGTTGGTCATCACCCGGTCCGGGAAGAAGCTGGTGATGCCGTTGTAACCGCCAAAGAGGAACTCGCCCCGGCTGTCCTTCAGGAAGGAATTGTAGTTAAACGCATTGCCTGCCAGCCCGTCGCTGGTGGTGAAAGTCTGGAACGTATTGCGGGCGGGGTCGAAGCGCACCAGCCCATTGTAGGTGCTGATCCAGAGGGCGTGCTGTTTGTCTTCCAGCAGCCCGATGACGTTGTCATTCGGCAGCCCGTCTTTTACCCGGTATTGCACCGATTGTTTGAGATCGGGCGAATATTTTACCAGTCCGCCGAAGTACATGCTCACCCAAATCTGGTGCAGGTGGTCCTCCTGGATGGAGTTCACGTAACCGCTTTGCAGCCGCCGGAGGCTGTCGCCTTCCAGGACATACAGGTAGCTGATGGTGCCGATGAGTATGCGGTGTTGGGAGTCTTCAAAAATATAGCGGATGGATTGTTTGGCCATTGGCCCCGGCAAAGTGGAATCTGCCTGCTTTACCAATTCGCTGCCATGGCGGTGGAAGACCTGCAGCTGGTTATTAGCGCCAATCCAGAAGCGGCCTTTGCTATCTTCCAACAGCGCCGTTACCTCGCGGGAGAAGGTCCCGGGGTCTTTGGCATTGTAGAAGAACCGTTTAAAACGCCCTTGCTGCAAGAGGTTCAGGCCTCCGCCATGCGTGGCTATCCATACCTGGTGATCTTTATCTTCATACACCACCTTTACCAGGTTGCTGCCGAGGCTACCGGGGTTGGCGGGATCGTTTTTATAGGTCGTGAACCTCCCCGTGGCGCGATTGAAATAATTCAGTCCTCCCCCTTCCGTGCCAATCCAGTAGTTGTGCGCCGCATCTTCCAGGATGCTGCTGATCACATTATTACTGATGCCGTTCAGCGGGGGATGGATTTGCCAGTTGGTAAACGATGAGCCGTAGGCATGCACCATATTGACGCCGCCAAAGTAAGTGCCCACCCACATAGCGCCGCTGTTGTCCTGGTAAATACTATGGACGGAGTTCTGGCTGAGGCCATACCCGCCGGGTTCCCGCATATCCTGCCGGTAGTGGCGGGCCCGCATGGTTACCGGGTCAATGATGGTGAGTCCTTCCTGGGTGCCTATCCACATGTTCCCCTGCGGGTCGGGCGTCACACGTCGTATTATATTGTTAATAATGGTGGGGGGAGATAATAAAGTGAACCGGCCATGCACCGGCTCGTAAATATTCACTCCGCCGGTCTGCGTGCCTAACCACAGACGGCCCTGCGAATCGGCAGTAATGGCGGTGATAAAATTCATGGAAAGCGTGTTGGCGGATCCGTCCACGCGTCGTATATGCTCAAAGCGGTTGCCGCTGATCTTCGTAAGCCCGGTATTGGTGCCCACCCAGATATTGCCTTGCTTGTCCTCATACAGCGCGCGCACCACATAACCCGCAATATCCGGCGGCGCAATGAACTTCGTCCGCTGCCCGTCGATAACATACAGCCCGTTGTTGGCGCCAAACCAGTAGCGGCCTTTGCTGTCTTCCAGGATGCAATTGATATTGGGGGTGTACGCCGTATCCAGCAGGATGCGTATAAAGCGGTCATGAATGGGATCGTATTGCGCCAGGCCGGCCGTGGTGCCAACCCATAGCTTGTTGTGCCGGTCCCGGTACATACTCATGATGGTATTGCCGGGTATGGAGGTCGTATCCGCCGCCTGCTGGTGATAGATTTTGAAGCGGTGTCCGTCATACCGGTTCAGCCCATAATGAGTGCCGAACCAGATGAAGCCCTGTTGGTCCTGCACGATGGATAATACCGCGTTATGCGATAGCCCGTCTTCTACCGTAAGATGATTAAATGTAATATCCTGCCCGTAACTTTTGGTGAACACAGTAGGGAATAGCAGGCATATCAGCAGGAGGCATCTCAGAATCATTCACTAAATATAAGGATTGTACACACCCAAATATATGTTTTTTATTCGTATGATTATCAGTGTTTTGCAGGGAGATTTATAAAATTCCCCCCATAAATTTAGAATAATCTCCCCCTGTTCCGGACTGCTTACTACATATTTGTGTATCAACCAGGATTTCCAACTAATTCCAGCGATTATGACTAACACTTTCCGAGCCACCTTTGCGGGACGCAGGCGCCGCTCCCCGGGGATTTATTTACTACTATTAGTCATGTGGATCATGCTTTCTCCACTTATCCTAATTGCACAGCAGAAAAAAAATTATGCAGGCGTAGTAAAAGACAAAGACGGGACGCCGCTGGTAGGCGTGACCGTCATGGTGAAAAACGAAAAGACCGGCGCCACTACCGATGCCAACGGGCGCTTCACCATCGCCGCCAATCCGGGCAGCACCCTCGTATTTACCTATGTCGGTTATTCCAGGCTGGAGCAGCCGCTGGACGGGCGTACGGAGTACAACATCCGCATGGCCGAACAGGCGGGCACGCTCAGCGATGTGGTGGTGGTAGGTTATGCCACCCAAAAACGTAAGGACCTGACCGGCGCGGTCGGTAGCGTAAACATGAAAGAATTTGAAAAAGCGCCGGTGAAATCATTTGACGAGGCGCTGGCAGGGCGCGTAGCCGGTGTGGCCGTAGCCAGTAACGACGGGCAGCCGGGCTCCATTGCCAACATCGTCATCCGCGGCGCGGGTTCTATCACGCAGGACAACTCTCCGCTCTATGTCATCGACGGCTTCCCGACGGAAAGCTCCAACGCCAACGCCATCAGCCCGGCGGATATCGAGTCCATCGACATCCTGAAAGACGCTTCCGCCACGGCCATTTACGGGGCCCGCGGCTCCAACGGGGTAATCCTCATCACGACCAAGAAGGGGAAAACCGGCGTACCGCAGGTGAGCTACAACGGCTACTATGGCTGGCAGCAGATACCCGCCAAAATTCCGCTCATGAGCGCTTACGACTTTGTGAAGTATGTAGGCGAAGTGAATCCCGGCATTTACGATTCCGTGTACCTGGCCGGCGGCGTAAAGCTGGAGGACTACCGTAACCGCGCGTCCGTCGACATGCAGGATTACATCTACCGCGTAGGGCAAAACACCAACCACGATATTGCCGTACGTGGCGGTAACGATAAAACGAAATACTCCCTCTCCGGCAACTTCAACAACCAGAAAGGGATTATCATCAACAGCGGCTTTAAACGCTACCAGGGCCGGTTTTCGCTGGATCAAACGGTGAGCAGCCGCTTTAAGGTAGGCCTCAATGCCAACTATGCCTACAGCGAAGCCTTTGGTATCCCGGTATCGGCTACCAACTTCTACGCCTCCGCCACCACGCTGTATTCCGTTTGGGGCTTCCGGCCCACGACCAGCATTAAGGGGCGGGACAGTGCCGCCAACCTGATCGATGATTTTTATGATCCGGGCAATGAGCTGGCCAACAACCAGGACTATCGCGTAAACCCGCTGCAGAATATCCAGAACCAATACACGATGACGAAGGTGGGCAACCTCATGGCCAACGCCTATGCACAATACGCCATCACGAAGGACCTGACCCTGCGCATCGTTGGCGGTATCAACAGCGTAAGTACGGAAACGGATATCTTCAATAACTCCCTCACCCAATCGGGCAGTAAATGGAACTCGAATGGCGTGAACGGCAGCATCGAGTTCAGGCCGGTATCCACCTGGCGTTCCGAAAACTCGCTGACCTATAACAAGACGTTTAATAAAAACCATCACCTGACGGTGCTGGCAGTAGTGGAAGCGCAGGGCAATAAGAACTCCCAGCGCAAGTTCTCCGCCAACCAGGTGCCGAATGAAGACCTCGGCCTGGATGCGCTGGACCTGGCTTCGCCGGCCAACACCTCCCTGGTTTCCATGAGCAGCCGCTGGACGATGGCTTCCGGCGCGGTGCGCGTTAACTACGACTACGCCTCCAAATACCTCTTCAGCGCTTCCATCCGTGCGGACGGCTCTTCCAAATTTGCCGCCGGCAACAAATGGGGCTACTTCCCATCCGCTTCCGCGGCATGGCGTTTCAGTGCGGAAGAGTTTATGAAACCGGTGAGCTTTATCTCCGATGGTAAAATCAGGCTGGGCTACGGCGCGTCCGGTAACAACAGGGTAGGGGATTTCAGCTATTTGCCGCAGCTCTCCCTCACCAATAACCAGTACTGGTACTCCGTTGGTAACGGACCGCTGGGTATCGGCGCGGTAATGACGTCTTCCGGAAATCCAAACCTACGCTGGGAAACCAACGAACAGGCAAACATCGGGTTGGATATGGCCTTCCTGAAAAACAGGCTGACCCTCACCGTGGACGCTTACATCCGCACCACGAAGGACCTGCTGCTGAATGCCGCCCTGCCATATGCGCACGGTATTGAAAGCGCCTCCGGTTTCAAGAACGTGGGCAAGCTGGAAAACAAAGGGTTGGAGTTCACCATAGGCGCTACCGTGGTAGATAACAAAGCGTTTACCTGGAACAGTAGTTTCAACATCAGCTTTAACCGCAACAAGATACTCTCCCTGGCAGAAGGCCAGCAGTCTATCCTGTACGGTTCCGGTACATTCTTCAATACTACCTATTCCGGCCTGTTCCCCTACATTTCTGTCGTGGGCCGGCCCCTGGGCGAAATGTACGGCCTCGTGTTCGACGGCGTGTACCAGTATGGTGATTTTGACCTCATGCCTAACGGCACTTATCTGCTCAAAGGCGATGTGCCTACGAATGGTTCCGCAAGGAACGCCATCCGCCCCGGTGATATCAAATACAAGGACCTGAACGGGGATAATGTGGTAAACAACCAGGACTATACCATCATCGGCAGCGGCCTGCCTAAGCACACCGGCGGTTTCAGCAACGATTTCCGTTACCGGAATTTTGACCTGAACATCCTGTTGCAATGGTCCTACGGCAACGATATCATCAACGCCAACCGCTACGTGTTTGAAGGCGGTATCGTCAACAACCCGAACCTGAACCAGTTTGCCACTTACGCCAACCGCTGGACGCCCACGAACCCCAGCAATACCATGTTCCGCGCAGGAGGTATGGGCAATGCGGCTTACTCTTCCCGGGTGATTGAAGATGGCTCCTACCTGAAACTAAGGACGGTGTCCCTGGGGTACAGCCTCCCCGCGGCCATGCTGAAACGCGCGAAGATAAAAAGCTTACGCATCTACGGCTCCGCGCAAAACATCTACACCTGGACGAAATATTCCGGTATGGATCCTGAAGTCAGCGCAAGACCCAGCAACCTTTCGCCGGGCTTTGACTATGCGGCCTATCCGCACTCGCTGTCCTATGTAACAGGTTTAAATGTCACCTTCTAAATCGATGCACATGAAACGTATTAGTATCCTCGCATGCTTAGCTATAGCAGGACTTACCTCCTGCAAAAAATTCCTGGACACCAAGCCCACGGATTTTTATTCCACTGACAATTATTATAATACAGAAGCCCAGTTGCAGCAGGCGCTCAATGGCGTCTATGGCGACCTGATGCGCCCCGAGCTGTATGCCCAGGTGATGGGCTTCAACTTCGTGTCCACTACGGACGAAGTTATGTCCAACCGGACCACGGATGGCGACGCCCGTGGCCTGCGCTACAACTACGACGCCTCGCTGGTGTATGTTTCCAGCATCTGGCGCTACGCCTATGTAGGCATCAACAACATCAACACCCTCCTGGATAATATCAATAAGCCGGCGATGGACGAAAACCGCCGCAATATTATCAAAGGCCAGGCCCTCTTCCTCCGCGGCTTCCTCTACTTCATCCTCACGAGCAACTATGGCGATGTGCCGGTGGTATTGAAAACGCCCGCCATCAGCGACGTGAACATTCCGCAGGCAAAACAGGCGGACGTGTACGCGCAGATAGAAAAGGATATGAAGGAAGCGGAAACCCTGCTGAAAGATTATACCGTTACGCAAGCCAAGTTCAACGACGTGGTGACGCTTACCGCGGTGCAGGCTATGCTGGCGCGCGTGTACCTCTACTGGGCCGGCTATCCGCAGAACAACACGGCCAAATACCAGGACGTTATTACTTATACCGACAAGGTAATCAACTCCGGCCTGCATGCATTGAACCCCGATTACCGGCAGATATTCATCAACCTGGCGCAGGACAGGTACGATGTGAAGGAGAACATCTGGGAGCTGGGCTCCCTCGGCGCGGCCGCCGGCGTGGTGAATAAATCCGGCAATGATATCGGCAACTTTGTAGGCATACAATCCGCTCTCACGGCTAATGATACCAGCTCGTACAACTCCGCTGCCTGGGTATGGGTGACGAAAAAGCTGTTTGATGCCTATGAGGTGGACCCGGCCAATACCGCTACGCCCAATAAATCCTCCCTGGATATACGGCGCGACTGGAACTGTGCCAACTACATCTACAGCGGCACCAGTCCACGCGTGAAAACCGCCCGCACCAATCCATGGCAGATGTGTGCCGGCAAGTTCAGAAGGGAATATGTACCGCAATCCATCCGGAATACAAATGGCACCGGCGGTACCTATAATATCAACTGGCCGATGATCCGCTATTCGGATGTCCTGCTGATGCGCGCCGAAGCGGAGAATTTTGTGAACGGCCCCGGTAACGCCTATACGTACATCAACCAGGTGCGCAGGCGCGCTTACGGCATCATGAACGGCAATGTGGTAAAATCCATCACCATTACCAATCCGGGCAGCGGTTACACCACCGCGCCAACGGTGACCATCACCGGCGGCGGAGGCAGCGGCGCTACCGCCAATGCGGTGATTACCAGCAATGCCGTGAGTGGTATCTATCTTAGTTCACCGGGCGCGCTGACGCCGGGCAGCTACTACAGCTCCGCGCCGGTAGTGGTGATCGGTACCTTCTGGGCGCCGGGTATTACCTACACCGCCGGCATGCAGATTACGAACGGCGGCAACCTCTACACCGTAACCACGGCAGGCACTTCTACGAATACGCCGCCTACCCATACTTCCGGCGCATCCTCCGCAGGCGTTACCGGCGCGGTATTTACCTATGCCGGCAAGGCCGCCACTGCAACCGCAGCCATTACGGTGGGCAACGAGTCGGACCTGACGCCCGGCCTGGATAAGGCAGGATTCTTACAGGCCATCAAGGATGAACGTATGCGGGAGCTTTGTTTTGAAGCCCTGCGCAAGGCGGACCTGATCCGCTGGGGCAATTTCGTGGCGGACATGCAGAACTTTGCCGTATGGGCCACTGCCAATGGCGCAGGCGTTACGGCCACCGGCAACCCGAACGGCTTGCAGGGCATACGCAATATTATGCAGCGCCATGTGCTGCTGCCCAAGCCCACCTACGAATTAAACCTGAACCGTTTACTCACGCAAAACGAAGGCTGGTAATCCTAAAAACTATTCATGATGAAAAGATCATTCCTTATATTTTTCGCCGTATGCGCGGCCGCCTGTTCCAAAAAAATGGAAGTGGACACGCCGGACTTCAGCGTGGCGCTCGACCCTGCTCACCTGGTAGCAGATACCTTTACCTACAGGCTGGGAGATACCACCCGCTTCCAGTTCAGCGGCAGCATCGGCAACATCGCGTTTTATTCCGGGGAAGCGGGCAAAAGCTACGCCGGCCGCAATGCCGGTTATAAGCTGGGTAAGCTCACCCTGAAGTTTTCCAGCAAAGCGGAGTTTGGCACGCAGACGAATACCCTGCAGGTATTGGCTACCAACAAGCTCCCCGGGCTGGATTCCGCCTCCGTGGTCAATGCCGCATGGACGAACATCAGCAACCGCGGCGCGCTCGCCACCAGCGCAACGGTGGTCCCCTTTGGCACGGCGGATATTACGGACCTGGTGGCCAATGCTAACGATTCGCTTTTTATCGCATTTAAATACAGCGGGGTAACGGGGTCGACCCAACGAACCTGGACTATTACCGACCTGGCAGTGAACAATGAATTACCTGATAAGACGGTGTCCCTTTCCACCATCGGTGGGGATGTAGCTTACTGGACCCGCTACGGCAACGTATGGAGCCCTGCAAATGCCCGCTGGACGCCTTCCGCGACGGACCTGAAAATTACCGGCGGCAACGCGGCGGCTCCTTCCAACACCAGCTGGATCATCACCAAGCCGCTTTACGTAGGGCGTGTACCCGGGGACGTTAGTGTGGGCGTCAAGAGTATCAACGAGCCCAACCTCCCCGGCTACGCTTACCTCTATACGGCGCCGGGCGTGTACACCGCCACCTTCGTGGCATTCAACCATACGCTCGACGAAGAGAAGCGTACCATTAAAGCATTTATCATTAAAGTGATACCATAGAAACATGAAACCATTGCTTCAACTCATTATTGTAGCCGCCGGCCTGACCGCGTTCTCGGTTGGCACAGAGAAGGATTTTATCAGCACCAACACCGGCTTTGCCCGGCAGCAGTTAAAACACATGCTGAAGGAAACCGCCACGCGCGACAGCCTGGCCTTCCCCCGCACCATCGATGCGGAAGGCCGCATGACCACCACTTCCATGTACGACTGGACGCCCGGCTTTTTCCCCGGATCCCTGTGGTATAGCTACGAGCAAACCAAAGATCCGGCTATCTATCAACAGGCCATCCGCTGGACGGAAAAGCTGGAACCGCTGAAGGACTTCACCCAGCACCATGACCTCGGCTTTATGATGTATTGCAGCTATGGTAACGCCTACCGCATCACCGGCAATAAAGCCTACCGGGATATCCTGATCCAGGGCGCCCGCTCGCTGAGCACGCGCTTCAACCCGGTGACCGGCAGTATCAAAAGCTGGAATGCATTTAAATCCTGGCATGGGGAACAGAAGTATTATTACCCCGTGATCATCGATAACCTGATGAACCTGGAACTGCTGTTCTTTGCGGCTAAGGAAACGGGCGATACCAGCTTCCGGCACATTGCCGTGAGCCACGCCCTGAACGCCATGAAAAACCAGATCCGGCCGGACTACAGTTCCTACCACGTGGTATGCTATGATACCCTCACCGGTAAAGTGCTGGCCAGGGAAACGGCGCAGGGCTATGCGGATAACTCCACCTGGGCCCGCGGGCAGGCATGGGGCATCTATGGCTTTACCATGATATACCGGGAAACCAGGGATCCGCGCTTCCTCAAAACCGCTACCGGCATGGCGGACTGGTTCCTTAACAACAAGAACCTGCCGGCAGATAAAGTACCTTACTGGGACTTTAACGCCCTGCAAAAAGGCTATACGCCGGGCGTGCGCTCTTATGCCAACAACGTAAAAATCAAATACCGGGATGTATCCGCAGCGGCCATTGTGGCTTCCGCGCTGTTTGAGCTGAGCGATTACGCAGCGCCGGCAAAGGCGGCACAGTACCGCAAATCGGCCATCGCCATGCTGCATACCCTGGGCAGCCCTGCCTACCGGGCGCCCGAAGGAGCTAACGGCAATTTTATACTGATGCACAGCGTAGGCAGTATTCCGCATCATACTGAAATAGACGTGCCATTGGTATATGCCGATTATTACTTCATGGAAGCGTTACAGCGTTACCAGGCAACCTTGAAGTAAAGCTGTTTTTTGAGCAATAACAGCAAAAGGAGAGAGGCGCCGGGTGATGGCGCCTCTTTGCATTTATACAAGCGCCGGTAAGCAGATATACCGGTGAAAAGCCGGATATATTGGCCGCCTTGGGCAGGCATGAATTATAAATCCTACAAACCCTGTTATAAATCGTACCCATGCAAGCCCGGCAGCAAATGTACCTTTGGGACAAAAGAACGATCGCCATGGGCACATCCAATATATCCAGAAAAGATTTCCTGAAAAACTCCGTATTCACCACTTTAGGCCTCGGCATTGCGCCATCCTTACTGGCGGAAGGTAACCGCCCGGCCACCGATGCATCGCAGCCTTTGCTGAAAGGGCAGGCCAACAGCGTAAAATTGAAGAACGTGCGTTTGGAAACCGGTTTTGAATACGATGGGGCCGATGTGATAGCTACTAAAACAGACCTCTTCACCGTGGAAATCAGCAACGGTAAATTCTCTTCCATACAACCCAACAATCCCAAAGCCAAAGCTATTGACGCGAAAGGCCTGCTGATGCTGCCTTCCTTTAAGGACATGCACATCCACCTGGATAAAACCAACTACGGCGGCCCGTGGAAAGCCGTAGGCAAACGGCAGGGCGGCGTAAAAGGCATGATAGCGCTGGAACAGCAGATATTGCCGGAGATGCTCAAAACTTCCACTGCCCATGCGGAGAAACTGATTGAACTCCTGCAATCATGCGGCTCCGCATTTGCCAGAAGCCATGTGAACATTGAGCCTACTTCCAAACTGGATTCCTTAAAGCATTTACAGGTAGCGCTGGAAAATAAGAAAGCCACTTTCGGCGCAGAGCTGGTAGCGTTTCCGCAGCATGGCCTCTTCTACACCAACTCCATGCCTTACATGGAAGAAGCGGCGAAGATGAACATCGATTTCATTGGCGGGGTAGACCCGTATTCAGTGGACGGCGATATCGCCAAACCCATGGACGCCATCGTGAAGCTGGCCCTGGACCACAACAAGGGTATCGATATCCATTTACATGAAACCGGGGATTCCGGTCTGAAGACCGTGGAGTACCTCATTGACCGGGTAAACGAAAATCCGGTGCTGAAAGGTAAAACCTACCTCAGTCACTGTTTTGTGCTGGCGCGGCTGGACAAAGCGAAGCAGGAGGCGGTGGCTGAAAGGCTGGCGCAGGCGCAAATCGGCATCATGTCTACCATTCCGTTCGGCGGCCTCATTATGCCTATCCCAACGTTATATAAATACGGTGTGAAAGTAGCCACCGGTAACGATAGTATTATTGACCACTGGAACACCTGGGGCTCCGGCAGCGTGCTGCAGAAAGCCAATATCATGGCGCAGCTCTATGGCTGGGGGTCTGAATTCAATCTCTCCCGTAGTCTGAAACTGGCTACCCGCGATGTGTTGCCCCTGGATGATAAGGGTAATCAGCAATGGCCTAAAGCAGGCGATGAAGGCAGCGTAGTGCTGATAGATGCCAGCTGCTCCGCCGAGGCGGTATCCCGTGTGTCGCCGGTAAGATCGCTGATTTACCAGGGCAATATCGTATTTTGATGCCAGGCCGGAGCTGGATAATTTTCCTTACATTAGCTCCATCAGGCTGATAAGCGTGTGATGCATGCTGCTTATGCAGCCAGGCTAAAAAAGCTGCCGATGGCATATCAGAAAGACCATTTTCCTGTATTAAGTATCCAGGAGTTCAGCGAAGGCAAGACCTCCGGGCAGCCGATGCTCTACCACGAGATTCGCGGCGAGCGGTTTATTGAAGAACCGCATAAACACGATTTTTTTATTGCCATCCTCTTTGAAAAAGGCAGGGGCACACATACCATCGACTTTACGGAATATAAAGTGGGGAGGCATCAGCTGCACCTGGTGTTTCCCCAGCAGGTGCATGCCTGGCGGCTGAAGAAGGATACCGTAGGCTATCAGCTGATGATCGGCAGGGAGCAGTATGAAGCCTTTTTACCCTCCCTCCGGTTTACGTCTGCATTTTATGAAAGGCATCCTGTGCTGAACCTCGATGTGGCTTCCTACACGAACCTGCTCTACGAGTTTAAAACTTTGCGTCAGGAGCTGGGGGAGAAGGAAATCTTCCGCGAGTTGATCACTGCACGTACTACGGTCGTAGGTTTGCTCATCAGTAAAGCGGCGGAAAGTATTTTCCAGGATGTGAACAGTTATAGTGCAAACCCTTTGCTGGCAAGGTTCCTGAGGCTTATTGATGTGCACTTTAAGGAAGAGCGGTCGGTTGCTTTTTATGCAAAGGAATTAAATATCTCCCCCAATTACCTCAATATAATTTGTAATAAAGCCCTGCATGCTTCCGCCTCTTCGCTGATACAAAACCGGGTGCTGATAGAGGCCAAACGCTTGCTGAAGGCCTCTGAGATGTCTGTCAAAGAGATCGTGTTCGACCTCGGTTTTTATGATCACGCCAACTTCTCCAAGTTCTTCAAAGCGCATACCGGCATGAGTCCATCCGCATTTAAAGAGTTGCAATAACAGGCGATGCGTAGTATCCCGTGAAAAATACTGCTTGCGTTCATATTGAATAAATAATTGTAAATGAGTAAATTATGCATGCTCCTGCTGTTTGTGCGGCGATTATTATTTACAGGTGGTAAATGAAGCAGGGTATCCGTCAGCAACATCATAAGTAGAAATACTCATTTTTCGAAAATCGGAAGGAGTACTATTTGCAGTAAAAAAAATTCATCATAATTTCACATCCATAATTCTGAAACAGGATTATGTGATGTCCCAAAAAAGAATGTGTTAACTAAAAAATAAATAACCCCAAAACAGTCAGGTGTCTGTACGCAGCTGTTTGTAGGAACCCCAAATCCGATGTATTCATGATAACAGATACACTCCTTTTTGTAAAAGGCAGGATGAATGCTGCATCTTCCCCGGCGAGCTCAAAAGTGGAGCTGGGCAACATTTCCCGGATCAGCGATGGAGACGACTTTAATCCGGACCTGCAGAATAAGATTCTCTTGTCTGTCATTAACGTGGAGGAAGATACTGTGGCAAGAACGCAGGATTATTTCCGCAAAACTTCCAATCCACAGTTGATTGAGTTTGTTACGCCGCCGGTGTTTCTGAACCTCACGCTGATGTTTGCCGTAACGCATACCGATTACGAATCGGCGCTGATAGCGCTGGAACAGGTAGTGCGCTTCTTCCAGCAAAACCGGTTCTTTTCGCCGGAGAACTCCCCGGAGTTGCAGGCGTATAATGAGCTGCATAATATCAAAATAGAAACCATCAGTTTTGAAATTGTGAACCTCACGCTGGACCAGGTGCATCAGCTCTGGGGCGGACTGGGAGGGCATTATATGCCTTCGGTCATTTACAAAATGAGAATGGTGCAGATAGATAGTAATAATGTCAACGGAGCAGGCGTACCTGTGCTGGATGTTAACGTAAATACAGTATTAAAAAGTTCGTAGCGTAATATAACCCCACATATCACGGTCCGGTTTTCACTGGCGGCAGTTGGCGCGCAACTGTCTGCCCTGGCCGATCCGTGGCTGTTACAGTCAAAGTTTTCAATTTTTAAAACCTCAAAAAAAATGGCAATTTACAAGACCCCAGGGGTGTATGTAGAGGAAATATCTCTGCTCCCACCCAGCGTAGCGCAGGTTGAAACCGCGATCCCTGCATTCATTGGTTACACTGCCCTCTCAGAAAAAGACGGACAGGATTTGAAGAATGTTCCTACCCGCATTACCTCCATGCTGGAATATGTGCAGTACTTCGGCGGCGCTTATTCCTTCGGTGCGGATGATTTCAGCATCTCGCTGGATGAAACCAACGGTTATAAAGTACTGAGCGACACCTTTACCGTGGCTAAACTGTTCAATATGTATAACAGCGTGCGTCAGTATTTCGACAATGGCGGCGGTCCGTGCTACATCGTATCCGTAGGCAGCTACAGCGATACAGTGGCCGCCGGCGACGAAGCTGCCGGCACGCCGGGTTTGCGCGTAGGCTTAAAAGCCCTGGAAAAATACGATGAACCTACTATCATCGCTATTCCGGATGCTGCCAACCTCGGTAAGGAAGAGTTCTACGCCTTACAGCAAATGGCGGTAGCACAGGCCGGCCTGCTGCAAGACAGGGTAGCGCTGCTGGACCTGCGCGAATACCATGCTAACGATCATTCGTATGTAAGGGAAAGCCAGGCAGATACCGTATATACGGAGTTCCGTAATAATATCGGCATCAACGACCTGAAATACGCTGCCGCCTATACGCCGTGGTTGGTATCCACCTACACCCCGGAAATTCCTTATACAGTGTTGAAAGAAAACCTGAAAAATAAGTCCGGCGCGGATCTCAACCTCACGCAGCTCACAACCAATGCTGGTTTGAATGCGCTCGTACAAAAAACGGAAGATGCCGTTGGCGATCTGACAAAAGTAAAGGGCGTAATTGCTACCGGTAAAGGCGATGCCGCAACGCCTTCAGACCGCTTCAACCAGCTGAAAGCAGCGGTGCAGCAAGCTACTTCGGACGACAATGCCAAAACGGCTTTCAACAGCCTGCTCGGCTATGTGCGCAGCCTTGTAAACGGCATCCCCGCACTGAAAGGCGCTACGCCATTGGTAAGCACCCAGCTGCTGAGCGACCTCGACGCCAGCGCAAAGGATGCCAACGCCGGCCTGGCGGCTACTTTGAAAGCGCTCGTGTCCTTCGAGAATAACGATGATATCAAGCTCTTTGGCGCCGCCGATACCTATGCCGCTTATGATGCAGCGCCGGTAAGCGCCTGGTGGAAAGTATTCCCTGATACAGATTTCGCCGGAAAGGATATGAGCAAAATTGCCAACTTCAATTCCAATGGCAAGGAGTATGGCGCCGCAGCGGATAAAGCGACAGCGCTGAAAGCCGCTGCCGACCTGGAAGCCATCTTCCGCGGATTGCTCGTGTTCCTGAATAAACTTCAGTCCAGCGCGACCAAATACGTAACCAGCAACCAGTCCGCATTGTATGCTTCCCACCCGGTTATTGCCGCAGCGGTGACTGCCCTGCAATCCAAGCTGGCCATCGTGCCGCCATCCGGCGCAGTTGCAGGCGTGTACGCTAAAACTGACCGCGAACGCGGTGTATGGAAAGCGCCTGCCAACACCAGCCTGAACAGCGTGAGCGCGCCGCTGGTAAAAATCGACAACAACACGCAGGACAGCCTGAACGTAGACGCCGACGCCGGCAAGAGCATCAACGCCATCCGCGCATTCAGCGGTAAAGGTACTCTCGTATGGGGCGCCCGCACACTGGATGGCAACAGCAACGAATGGCGCTACATCAGCGTTCGCCGCCTCTTTAACATGGTGGAAGAAAGCGTGAAGAAAAGTACGGCCCCGTTTGTGTTCGAACCTAATGATGCCAACACCTGGGTGAAAGTAAAAGGAATGGTGGAAAACTATCTCACCACGCTCTGGCGCCAGGGCGCACTCGCCGGCGCTAAAACTGACCAGGCATTTTTTGTAAGAGTAGGCCTGGGTCAAACCATGACCGAACAGGACATCCTTGAAGGACGCCTCATCGTGGAAATAGGCATGGCCGCTGTTCGCCCGGCAGAATTTATCATCTTACGCTTCTCTCACAAAATGCAGGAAAGCTGATTGACGCTGACCTGATTCTTTTCTGATCCAAAAAATTTAAACATACTCCAATGGCACAATATCCATTATCTAAATTTCACTTCCAGGTAGAATGGGGCGGAGCAAGGCTCGGCTTCACAGAAGTAACGGGACTCAATGTGGAAACCCAGGTGATTGAATACCGCGAAGGTATCAGCCCGGAATACCACAAAATCAAAATGCCCGGCATGCAGAAATTCGACAACATCACCCTGAAACGCGGCCTGTTCAAGGCGGACAATGAGTTCTTCCAGTGGTGGAATACCGTTGCGCTGAATACCATCACCCGCCGCGACATCATCGTATCCCTCATGAATGAAAAACATGAGCCGGTGATGGTGTGGAAAATCAAGAACGCCTGGCCGGTGAAAGTAAACAGTACCGATCTGAAAGCAGATGGGAATGAAGTAGCTGTGGAAAGCATCGAGCTGGCGCATGAAGGGCTGGTGATGGAAGCGGCGTAGGTTTTTTTTCTCGCAAAGAGGGTTTTTCTCGCAAAGAGGCATAAGAGGGCAAAGCTCGCAAAGGTTTTTTGCTCGCAAAGAGGCATAAGAGGGCAAAGCTCGCGAGGGTTTTTGCTCGCAAAGAGGCATAAGAGGGCAAAGCTCGCAGAGGTTTTTTGCTCGCAAAGGAACATAAGAGGGCAAAGGTCGCGAGGGTTTTTGCTCGCAAAGGAACATAAGAGGGCAAAGCTCGCAAAGGAACAACATAAATAACTTTGCGCCCTTAAAATCCTCTGCCTCTTTGCGAGAAAAAAACAAACCACAATCCTTTGCGCCCTTAAAATCCTCTGCCTCTTTGCGAGAAAAAAACAAACCACAATCCTTTGCGAGCTTCCCACCCTCTGCCTCTTTGCGAGAAAAAAGATCCCTGCAAGAAAAACACAAACTATGTTAGAACGTACTCCCCCCGTAGGCTTTCACTTCCTCGTCGCTTTTGAGCTATTCCCGCAAACACTGCAGGAATGCGCCTTCCAGGAAGTCAGTGGCCTCAACGTGGAAATGGAAACAGAGCCTTACAAAGAAGGCGGCGAAAACAGGTTCATTCACCAGCTGCCCCTGCGGGCACGCTATGAGGACCTCGTGCTGAAACGCGGACTCCTCAACGGCTCTGGCATCATGCTCTGGTGCCAGGAAGCCATCGAAAGCTTTATGTTCAGCCCCATTAACATCATCGTCAGCCTGCTCAACGAAAAGCATTTGCCGGTGTACTCCTGGTACGTGGTGAATGCGTTTCCGAAGAAATGGACCGTCAGCAATTTTAATGCGGAAGAAAACAGCATCGTGGTGGAAAGCCTCACCCTGGGATACCAGTTTTTCCGGCCGGTGAGCCTTAATACCATCGTCAGGGGAAATACCATCGGCTCCGGCGGAGTCGCGTTTACCTAATCCTTAATATCCGTTTTATGCCCATAGAAATTAAAGAGATCAGCATCCGGGCCGATGTATATCCCGGCCAGAAAAACGCCGCCAATGGCCTTACGCCTGCTGAACTGGAACGCATGAAGCAGGAGATCAAAGAAGAAGTTACCCTGGAACTGATCCGGGAATTTACCAACACTATAGAAAGATAACTATGTTCAGCACAGCTGTAGGTCAACTGGAAAAAATGAAGCTCAAGGCGTATAAAGAGCCGAATGTAAACAGCGCGCCGGTGTCTGTCAAAGGCAGCGATACCTTTTCTTTCAAGGTCAACCCGGAGTCGTTCAAGCGCTCGTATTCCATCGCCTATAAGGATGAATGCCATACGCCCCAGGGTACTACCAGTCAGCCCAAGCAATTCAGTCATATCAACCCGGAAAGCTTCAGCGTGGAAATGCTGCTGGATGAAAGCGGCGTTATACAGGAACCGCACCTGGCCAGCTTTACCTCACCGGTAGTGCTGGAGCCACAGCAGCGGCCGGACATTGCCGACCAGGTGGCGGACCTGCTGGCATTCTGCTACGAATACCAGGGAGATATCCACCGGCCTCACTACATCCTGCTTTGCTGGGGCTCTTCCGCCGGCTTTTTCTTTGGCGTGGTGAAGTCGCTGGAAATAGACTACAAGCTCTTTCGCCCGGATGGAAAGCCCATCCGCGCCGTAGTACGGCTGCAGCTGGAAAGTGCGGAATCCCGCACGGAGATGATGCGGCGGCAATCCCCCAACTCCCCGGATATGACGCATGAAAAAG
Source organism: Chitinophaga sp. CB10 (assembly GCA_001870995.2). Taxonomy (GTDB): domain Bacteria; phylum Bacteroidota; class Bacteroidia; order Chitinophagales; family Chitinophagaceae; genus Chitinophaga. The sequence continues at coordinate 111,368 of MLAV02000012.1, read as the reverse complement.
CTTTCAAAGCCGGCAACAGCCTGTCCAACATGGCCACGGCCATCTACCAGGACGATAGCTATTACATCGACGTCGCGCGGGCCAACAACCTGCTGGGCTTCCGTAACGTAAAACCCGGTACCACCCTCAAATTTCCACCCCTGAAATAAATCATTATGGCAGCAGTAGCAACGAGAGAATTACAAACCACGATCCCGGGTACGGAAAAAGTCACCCTCGTTTCGTGCAAGGTATTGATAGATGGACAGGAGCTGGACCCGGCTATCCCGATCTTGAAAATTACCATCGAGAAGGAGGTAAACCGGATACCAGCTGCTATCCTCACTATTCCGGACGGAGATGTGAGCCTGCAGGATTTCCCGGTGTCCAACAAGCAGCTGTTTAAACCCGGCAACAAAGTGGAGATACAACTGGGTTATGAAACCAAAACGGAAACAGTGTTCAAAGGCATTGTGGTTGCTCATGGCAGCAGGATTTCCCGGCTCTCGTCCCAACTGGTGGTTACCTGCCGGGATACGGCCATCCAAATGACGCTGGCCCGCCGTAATGCGGCTTTCTATGAAATGACGGACAGCGACATCGCCTCCCAGCTCATCGGCCAGTACAGCGGCCTTACGGCGGATGTGGAAAGCACCGATATCAAACACCTGCAACTGCTGCAATGTAACCTGAGCGACTGGGATTTTATCCTGGGGAGGTTTGATGTGCTCGGGATGTGCTGTACCGTGGAGGATGGAAAGATCAGTATCAAAAAGCCGGATTTAAAACAGGATCGGAAATTCGATGTGGTCTATGGCGCTACACTGATAGATTACCAGGCTAACATTGACGCACGTACGCAATCCAGCGGCGCGGAAGCCAGCAGCTGGGATTATAGCGCGCAGGCGTTGAACAACGGCGCCGGTGCGGACCCCTCCGTGAACGCTGCCGGCAACCTCGGCGCAGCGGACCTGGCTGGCGTAATGGCCTTTGAATCGGAAACCTTCGCCTTCCCCGGCAAATGGTCGGAAGCGGAACTCAAAGCCCTGGCAGATGCCCGGCTGACCAAACGCAGGCTCGCCGCCATTAAAGGGAATGTGCGCTTCCAGGGCACCAACAAGATCCACCCCAACGAATTTATCACCATCGGCGGCATCGGCGACCGCTTCAGCGGACCGGTGTACGTTAGCGCCGTGAAGCATGTGTTTGAAGGAGGCGACTGGCTTACCACGGTGAATTTTGGACTGGACCCGGTTTGGTTTGCAGAAAAAATAAATCCCTGGCACCCTGTGGCGGCGCAAGGCATCATGCCCGTAACGCAAGGACTGTATAACGGCGTAGTGACGGATATCGAAGATCCGGAAAATGAATTCCGGGTAAGAGTGAAAATACCCGTGATAGACGCGAAAGGAGAAGGGGTATGGGCCCGCATCGCCACGCTGGACGCCGGCAACAACCGGGGCACCTTCTTCCGCCCGGAGCTGAACGACGAAGTAGTGGTAGGCTTCATGGGTACGGACATGCGGGATGCCGTAATACTCGGTATGTTGCACAGCAGCTCCCTGGCGGCTCCGCTCACCCCCGCAAAAGATAACTACCAGAAAGGCTACGTTTCCAAAACCAATTTCAAACTCATTTTCGATGATGAGAAAAAAAGCCTCACCATCGAATCCCCCAAGGGAAAGAAGATCACCGTCAGCGATGAGGACAAAGTGCTGCAGCTGGAAGATGAAAACGGCAATAAAATTATCCTGGACGAAAAAGGTATCACCCTCAAGACGGATAAGGACCTGCTGTTGGACGTTGGCGGTAAGTTTAACCTGAAAGCCGGTGGCGACGCAGGCGTGGAAGCCATGAACCTGGCCCTGAAAGGCAGCTCCAAAGCGGCGATCGAAGGCGCGCAGGTGGAAGTGAAAGGCAGCGGCCAAACCACCATTAAAGGTGGACTGGTAAATATTAACTAACGATAAAAAATAACAGATATGCCCCCGGCAGCAAGAGCGACAGATATGCACGTATGCCCGATGACAACAGGCCCGGTGCCCCATGTAGGCGGCCCTGTTGTGGGCGGCGTGCCTACGGTACTGATAGGCGGCCTTCCGGCAGCAGTAATGGGAGATACCTGTGTATGCACCGGCCCGCCCGATACCATCGTTAAAGGCAGCGCCACCGTCATGATTGGCGGCAAGCCGGCTGCCAGGATGGGAGATACCACCGCGCATGGCGGCTCCATCGTATTAGGTTGTGTGACCGTGATGATAGGTGGCTGACAGCAAACATTCAATTGTAACCATTAACCCCAAAAAAATATTACCCCATGGCATCCTTTTACGGAACGGGATGGAGTTTCCCTCCGGCGTTTGATAATGTGCCCGGCGAAGTGGCCACCGCCAGCGACCTGGCGGATATTCAGGAAAGTCTGCAGATACTGCTGGGTACCCGGCCGGGCGAAAGGATCATGCAGCCGAATTATGGCTGCAACCTGGACCAGCTTTTGTTTGAGCCCCTTACCACCACCTTCAAAACCTATATGAAGCATGTGATAGAATCCGCTATCCTGTACCATGAACCACGTATTAAAACGGATTCGGTAGAACTCTCGGAAAGCAGCGACACGGAAGGGCTGGTGCTGATCCGCATCGCATACACCGTGCGGGCCAACAACAGCCGCTTCAACTTCGTGTACCCGTACTATAAGAATGAGAAATCCGGTTGATACTTATTTCTTCATCTATTAATACTACTAACTTGTCGACCAATACTTCATATAAAAATCCATTGCTGCACAGTGGCACTTCCCGCTACAACCGGGTGCTGGCTGCGTTGGAGCCTGCATTTGCCAAAGTGGATGAAAGGAGCATGAGCGATTTGATCCTCTTTGCCAAAGAATACAGCAGGCAGCTCACTTACTACAACGCCCGCAATGAGCAGGACGGCAACTGGCTGCCCCTCATGCAAATGGACGTCAGCGTTATCCTCGCTACGCTGGGCAACCAGGATATGGCAGGCTACCGGCAATTGATCCGCCAGCAACTGCAGTACCTCTCCGATAAGAAGCATGCCTCAGCGCCGGACCTGGTGGAACGGTTTTCCTTCCTGTTCGATTTCACCTGGAGCTGGCTTTACGAGCTGGATACGCAGCTGCGGCTGCTGCCGGATGGCTGGCCGTTTAAAAACTGGCTGACGGATGTCATCAGCAGCAGGCTGGCCATACAACGCGGTAAGCTCAACGCCTGGTACCAGCAGGCCGCCATGATGGGATGCGTAAAAGCCGATTATGACGCCACCGCTTTCCTGCTGCCTACCAGCACCGTCCCCTTCCACATTGAGCATGCCGGCAGCCTGCAGGCGCAAAAGTGGGAAAGCGCATGGACCCAGCCGCCAGCCGCCTACAGCTTTCACCTGCAGGGCGAAAGCATTGCGGAGAAAATCCGCTTCGCCGCCACCAACAACCTGTTTACCACCATGCTGGACGCCATCTTCAAACAGGGCAGCATGATTGCCAACCACGCCGCGCAAAGCCTGGAAGAGGCAGTACACACGTTCCCGGCACATACGCCGCATTACGCGCTCTTCCTCACCTTCCTCCAACTCTTCCGCCTGGCGCAGGAAGAGCTGAATACCTTTACCGGCCGCCACCTGGATTGCTATTACCGGGACGTGCTGCAGCTCTCGCCCGCACCCGCCGTGCCGGATGCCACGCACCTGCTGGTTGAACTGCAAAAGAATGTAAAGGAATACCTGGTGCCGGCCGGCTTCCTGTTCAAAGCCGGGAAGGACGCCGCCGGCAACCCGCAATTCTATGCGACAGATAAAGAAGTATTGCTGAACCAGGCAACGGTAACGGATATACGCGGTATTACCCACTTTGGTCCCACGCACCCGCAGGCAGGGCTGTATGCCAGCCCGGTAGCCAACAGTGCGGACGGACTGGGAGCGCCGCTGAAAGCCGGCAGCACCTGGCAGCCCTTCGGCGTAGCGGGCCCTCAAACCCTGACCTGCAACGGGTTTGCCATCGCCTCCCCGCTGCTGCTGATGAAGGAGGGAAGCCGCAAGGTGGTACTCACCCTCAAATCCAATAATGTATTTCCGCAAAATGCAGCGATCAGCAACCTGCGGGTCATGATACAACTCACCGGCGCCTCGGGCTGGATGGACGCAGTAGCGCAGCTGGAACCGGAAGACCCCTCCTTTAAACAACCGTCCTACCAGCTTAAAATTATCGCCACCCTGGCCACAGAGCAGGAAGCGGTGATCCCCTATAACCCTGCGCTCCATGGCGGTAATTTTGTTACGGCCCACCCGGTCATGCGCCTGAAATTCAAACCGCAGACCATGGAGGCTGCCTTGTTGCTGCAACAATGGACCGCCACCGCGCTGAGCGAAGTGCAAGTGAACGTGCAGGTCAACGGCGTCCGCCAGCTGAACGTATTCAATGAAGCAGGCCAGCTGGACATCTCCAAACCCTTCCAGCCATTCGGTTACGCGCCATACGCTGGCAGCGCCTGCATCATCGGCAACAACGAAATCTTCATGAAACCGAATGTGCAGGTAAGCCTCAATATTGCGTGGGACAAAGTTCCGGCAGCGGAAGGCATCGTGAACCACGGCAGTAAATACCTGCCCAACGCCGCCGGCGTACCGGAGCCCACCACCAAACCTTATTCGGCAGATCAATTGAAGGATGCCAGTTCCAACCCGCTTGCCAACACCCCGGTAGCCGCCGTGGAAGTACTGGAAAACGGCAGCTGGCAGTACAAAAGCACTCACCCGCTTTTTTCAGCGATGGAATATTACGGGGAGTCGCTCATCAACCCTGTTGACCTCAACACCCTGCATACCAACTTCTTTACCATATACCCGAAAGCCACTGTCAAAACGCGCTACCCAGCCAAAGTTACTTTTCAGGCAGCCGTAGCGCAGCCTTTGCAGTACGGGGAGAATATCAAGTTTCAAACGGCCGCCAATCACGGCTTCGCAAGGCTGGTATTGCAGGCGGACCTCGGCCATCGCGATTACCAGCAACGCTTTGCCTTCCTGGCTGGCAAGCAGCAACCTTTGCCGCCGGAGCCATATACCCCGCTGGCAAAAAGTATTACGGCAGATTATACCGCTACCCAAACGCTGAAATTTGGCAGCGCTGCCAACCCGCAGTTCCCCGGGCAGTTCTTTTCCCTGCACCCCTTCGGGGAAAGGGAGGAGAACGATTTCTCCCGCCGGGACCTCCGCTGGACGCCGCTGCCAGCCAGCGAAGGGGCAGGGCAATTATACATCGGCCTGGATAAATGCCAGCCGGAAACTACCGTGCAACTGCTGTTCCGCGTGAGCGAAGGCAGCGCCAACCCGCTGTTGCCCAGCCAGCCACTCCGCTGGCAATGGCTCTCCAACCGCGGCTACTGGGAAGATTTCAGCGCCATCGCCGTGGAGGATGATACCAATGGACTCCTCCATACCGGCATCATCACCTTCCGCCTGCCGGCCGCACTGGCCCAGGGCGCGCCGGTAATGGGAGGGAAGCATGCCTGGATCAGGGCCGTGGTAGCTGGTAACCCGGACGCGATCAGTAACCTGCAGGCGGTAGATGCGCAGGCGATCCGGGTCCGCTGGACGGACAATAACACCGGTAACGCCTATACGACGCCGGCCCCCGCCGGTACCATACAGCAACCGCTGCAACCGGCGTCTCCCCTTAAAAAAATATACCAGCCCAACGCCAGTACGGGTGGGCGGACAGAAGAAACCGCCGCACAATTTCGTATGCGCGTCAGCGAAAGGCTGCGTCATAAGTCGCGCGCCATTACCATCTGGGATTACGAACACCTGGTGCTGGAAAAATTCCCGGAGATCTACCGCGTGAAATGCCTGAACCACTCCGCCGCTACGGCGGACAGTACCCGCGAAATGGCGCCCGGCAACATCGTCATTGTACCCGTACCGGATATCACGCGCATGAGCGCCGCCAACCCGCAAAGGCCCCTCACGAGCCTCGATACGCTGAGCGCCATCGAAAAATACCTGAAAAGCATCAGCGGCAGCTTCGTAAACATACAGGTCTGCAACCCGGTGTTTGAAGAAGTGGTGATCAGCTGCGAAGTGTTGTATAAAGACGGCAATACTGCCTTCAATACCACCCGCCTCCTGAAGGATTTCCGCGCGTTCCTTAGCCCATGGGCCTACGATAACAGCGTACAGCCGGAGTTTGGCGGCAAGATCAGCAAAAGCACGCTGGTCAACATGCTGGAAGGACTGCCTTATGTGGAATACATCATCAACCTGAAACTATTCCTGCGTAAAGACGGCGTGACCATCCTGGAAGACCGGGAAGAAATTACCACCACCTCCTCCCGCAGCATGCTCGTATGCGCGCCGGATGAAGTTCAAATGATAATCCCGGTGATCAACAACTCAAATAATTAGTCATGGCAACAGCTGAAAATATTATTCTGAAATCAAGGAAGCTGCCTGCCGCAGCGGACTTTCACTTCCTGCGGTCGGAAGGGCTGCGCTACATTGAGCGCATGGCCAGCCGCTACTGGACGGATTACAACGTGCACGACCCGGGCGTCACCATCCTGGAAGCTTTGTGCTACGCCATTACGGAGCTGAGCTATCGTACCGGCTTTGATATCAGGGACCTGCTGACCAACCGGGACGGTACCATCAGTCAGCCGTTTTTTACGCCGCGGGAAATTATGACCACCGCGCCGCTCACCCTGCTGGATTACCGCAAGCTGCTGATAGATATCAACGGCGTGGCCAATGCCTGGATATTTCCTGTCAACAACCTGGGAGACGCGCCGGATTGGGTGCGCGCCAAAGGCGCGACGGAAGTGCCGCTGTATCCGGACTGCAAAGCGGAAGCGCTCTCGTTTGAAGAAACGCACCATGAGCCTGTCGCCATGCGCGGCCTGTACCACGTGCGCCTGGACCTCGATACCACGGATGAATATGGTGACCTCAACAGCGGCGATATCGATATTACCCTGCAACGAAAAGCCATCGCGGGCGCTAAGCTGACCTGCCTGATGCCGCCGGTCAACAAAATTGACCTGATGCAGCTGGCCATATATGCCACCCTCCTGCCGGACAGGGTGGAGGTGTACATTGCGGAGCGGAACGCCGCCGGCAACGCCATCCGCTGGCGGGTGTACCTGGAATATAACTATACGGAAACGCGGGTGATCAAACATGAATATGAAGTGGTCGTTGCCATCCGCGTGCCCGTGGAAGCCGAAACCCCCACCGGCGAAACTGACCTCGAAGATGAGGAAACCCAATACCAGCCAACGTTTGAAGAATATGTAAAACAGGAGCTGGAAGTGCAGAGTATGCAGCAGCGCATCCTCACTTTATACTACCAGAAGATGCTGCTGACGCACGATATCATGCGGCAGGTATGGGCCACCCTCCATGGCAACCGTAACCTTTGCGAGGACTGGTGGACGGTGGATACCATTTCCTCCACGCCGGTGGCTTTCTGCGCCGATATTGACGTGCAGCCGGGGGCGGACATCGAAGCCATCTATGCGCAGGTAGTAATTGCCCTGGAACAATATTGTAACCCAACCCTGGTGTTTTATAACCTGAAAGAGATGCAGGACCTGCAACTCTCTACTGACGCCATTTTCGAAGGTCCTGCGCTCAGAAACGGCTTCCTGCTCAATGAACAGGTAACAGGCTCCGAGATCAAAAATAAATTACTGGGCAGCGAGGTGATTGAAGCCATCATGCAAATAGATGGCGTGGTGGCAGTCCGTAACCTAGTCATGACAGCCTATGACGACAATGGCCGGCCTGTACTGCCCAGCCAGCAATGGCTCGTGCATTTGCAAACGGACCATAAGCCCATACCGGATATGGAACGCAGCAAATTCACCTTCTTTAAGAACCAGGTACCCTTTCATATCAATGCCGTGGAAGCAGCCGATAGCCTGCTGTACCAGAAAGGCCTTTTGCAGAGCCGCAAGATCAGCAGCAGCGAACTGGATTTCCAGGTGGCTGCAGGCAGATACCTGGAACTGGATAAATACAGCTCTATTCAGCACGACCTGCCGGAGATATACGGTACCGGCCCTGCCGGCCTGCCGGATGCGGCTTCCCCCGAACGGAAGGCACAGGCACGCCAGCTGAAAGCCTACCTGATGTTTTACGATCAGCTGCTGGCCGGGTTCTTTTCCCAGCTGCATCACGCAAAGGACCTGATGAACCTGGACAGCTCCCTCAGCGCTTCCTATTTCCAGCAGTTCCTGCAGGATTGGGAAGATGATCCCGAAAATGGTATTCATCACATCAAAGCCATCTATGCTAATCCCGGTCTGTTGAAACAGGTGTTTGCACAGCCTGCGGCGGACGATCCCGCAGCGGTGAAGCTGCTGCGCAACAAACTCGTGGAAACGCCACGCCAGCAATTCAACCGCAGGAACCGTTTCCTGGATCACCTGATCGCACGCTTTGCAGAAACGTTTAACGATTATGTGTTGTCCAGGTACGCCTCTCAAAGCGCGGCAGGAGAGCAGGAGCTGATTGCGGACAAAATCCGCTTCATCCGGGATTACCCGCAAACGAGCAGTCGCCGCGGCCTGGGCGCCAACCTGACCCTCCCGGTATGGAACACGGAAAATGCTTCCGGCCTGCAGAAGCGCATCGCGCGGCTCAGCGGCATTAACCAGGCCGGCCACCGCAGCCTGTTCCGGTTTCCGCTGCCGGTGGTTACGGAAGACAGTAACGGGTTTTTCACCTTCGTGCTTGCGGACGAAAACGCCGGCGGGGAGAAGTACCTGCAGCCCGCCACCTCCCTGAACTCCGAACGGGAAGCCTGGCAGATGGCCAATGAAATCTATAAGCATATGCGCAGCGCGGACCGGTATAGCGTCAAAAGCTACGGCGCCTACCACGTGGTGCAGCTCAGCAACGGCCATGAGGTAATTGCCGTATCGCCCAATACCTACGATACCAAAGAAGAAGCCCAGGCCATGATAGAAGTGATGCTGCAAAAATTCCAGCTCCCGCAGGATGCGGAAGTGCTGCACGTGATAGAGCATTTCCTGCTGCGGCCACGCTTTGCGCCGCCGGTGGTGGAAGGCATTCCCGGCGCAGACATCTACCGCCTCATGGACGTATGCCTGCCGGACGATTGCAGTTATTGCGGGGAAGAAGATCCTTATTCCTTCCGCATCTCCGTGGTGTTGCCCTATTGGCCGGAACGCTTCAGGGATAATGGTTTCAGGACTTTCTTTGAAAGAATGGTACGGATGGAATGCCCCGCGCATATCCATGCAAAGATATGCTGGGTGAACTACGCCACCATGCACCGCTTCGAAACCGCGTACCGCCAATGGCTGGAAGTACTGAAGGATTATAATGCCTTTATTGTGCCGGATACATCCCTGCAGTCAAAACTGATGCACGCCGCCAACCAGCTGGTAACCGTCATGAAGGACCTGAACAGCGTATATCCGGAGGCCACCCTGCACGATTGTGCGGAAGGTACCACCAACCCGGTTATGTTGGGCCATACCAGCCTGGGATCATACTAATACGATTAAGCAAGAAATAAATCACTACCAATGTCAATCATAAACTTCTCATCCGACCCCCAAAAAGTGTACCCCGTGTTTGAGCCGGACCAGGTGTTGACCAACAAACATCTCAACGGCGCTATTGCGCACCTGCAACAGCAGGATGCCCTTACCCGTACCCGCCTGCTGGGAACCGGCATCCTGTCCGGCCTGCAGGCTAGCTACGATACCACGGGCGATGTGCAGAAAATCATTATCTCCAAAGGCGCCGGCATTACCGGCAGCGGCTATCTCGTCAACTTTGAAGGCGGCATTTACAGCGCCACCCGCACCTACACGCTGCCGGAACTGACGGAAGCCATAGACCCCGAAATCCGCGCGGCGTACCGCCAGCTGATTTTGCTGGAACTGGTGCCCCTCAACGCAGAAATAGACGGCGACCAGCCACTGAAGGAATCGGACCTGGCGTCCGCCGATTACGTGGTGATGCTGCTGGCAGAGCCAAAGGTGGTTAACCTGAAAAACTGTACCGTGGACGATTGTACGGACAAAGGCCAGGAAGTGAACATTACCTACCGGCCCATGCTGGTGAAGGCATCCGCGCTCTCCCAGTTCAATCCCTTACCCGTTCAGCAGGATACGCCGTTGTTTCCGGCCATCCCTATCCGTAAATGGAATGTGCCGGCGGATAGCATCCAGCATCCTTCCGCACTCGTTACCTCCTTCGACGCAGTGTTGAACGCCCAGCTGCTGGCCGATTTCAACAACGCTTTCACCTTCGTGTACCACGCCTTCAGCCATCTCTACACCGTACCCGGCGATGATAAGCTGAAAACGGCCGGCACTACCATCGGCACGATGCGGGACCAGGCGCGTAACGGGAAGCCCTACTACATGCAGTGCGTATATGCGTTCGCGGTAGACCTCATCAAAGCGTATGAGGAATTTTGTGCGGCGATCACTGACCTGCTGCCAGCCCCGGATGCCGAACTGCCGCAGTTTCCATTGCACCTCTGTCTTGGCAGGCCGGTGAAAGGTAATGCAAACGGCAACTACCGCACCCAGTTCCAGGGAACGCCTTTGGTGCGCGCAGGCGTGCATCCCTTCGATGAGGCGTGCCTGTTATACAAACGGCTGGTGATTATGCTCAATACCTTCGCCTTGCCGGAGGCGGCAAAAGTCTTGCAGATCACGCCGAGCCGCACCATGGACGCGCCGTTGGGCGATCAGGCCATCCCGTATTATTACGACGGCGTGCAGCTTTTCCCTTATTGGGATTACCGCAAATACAAAACCGGCCGGGCCAAGCAGAACAAGGGTTATTATGCCAACCGTTATCAATCCATACCGGCTGAATATACCACCTGGGTGTATGAGGATTTTGCGGCTAACTTCTACCGTGTGGAAGGGCACCTCGGCATGAATATCACGGACGCCATGAAAGGCATCAATAACCTGAAAGTCCGCAACCAATACCCGTTTGATGTGGTGGCCGTCAACCTCTATGCGACCAGCACCTATCCAACCAGCTCCGGACTGACGGCCATTTTCGCGGACCTGGAAAACCAGTACCAGCTCTTGCTGACCGAGCTGCTCACCCGCGTGGCGCCTTTGTACAACCGGCTGCAATCCATGACGATTGACGGCGCTACCGTACAAGCGCTCATTGGTGCGTATAATAAAAATACCCCGAACGGATACGTGGTGCCGCCCTACCTCGGCGAGCCATGGAACAATACTGCCGCGCGTTTTATCGATAATATGCGCATGATGGCCAGGTACCAGCGTGGTTCCTTCCTCCAGTATTTCTTTGGCGCGAAGTTCAATGATCCGAACGCCAATGGCCCGCTGGGCGGTTATTACCTGCGCTGGGTGGACCACCCGGACAATGCCAGCCGCATTGTGCCTATGCCGCCTGCATTTAAGTTTACCGACGAACCCGGCACGTGGACGAAGAATCACTACCATCATGCTTTTTACCTGATAGATATCCTGGAAGAACTGCTGCGGAAAATCATTTTATCCAATGTGGATGAACTGAGCCTGATCAATTTCAATGAAGAGATCAAAAAGTTCACCGATGCGCTGAATACCTATGCCGACTTCTATAATGCCCAGCTGCATGCTGCTGATATTTTGAAGGATCAGACGGATGCGCAGGCGGATAACCTGCAGCTGGCGGAAGAAAGGGAGTATTGGGAATCCGTTGCCAGCAAGGCATTGCCATTGGTGGCGGAATGCAAATCCCTGGCGCAGCTGGCGCTGGACGAACGTATGGCCCTGCTGAAGCGGGAATACGAAAAGCGCTGCACCTTCATTTTGCAACAGCTGATATTTACCAACTTCACCCGTCAGCATCCGGGCATACGCCACGGAGGCGGCGTAGCGGCCGGCGGCACGCTGGTGTTGGTGTACTTTGACCGTACGGATATTGCCGGCGCACCGGATTATCCCGCCGATACCGTTAACCAGCTCATACAGCAACGCACCGTCTGCGCGGATTTCTATCTTCCCAATATCATGGTTACTTCCTACGCGCCGTTGGCCACCGTGTATGAGTCAGCGCCGAGCGCGGAGGTGGAACCACGGATTAGCCTGGATTCCCATAACTATTGCAGCGGGCAGAATATCGTATATCCCATCACGTTATGGCCGGTAACGGCGGAAGGCCAGGTGACCGGCCCCGGTACCAGCCTTGAAGTGAAGGACGGCGTGCAGAAATGGGTGTTTAAACCGGCAGCCGTAGCGCCGGGGGATTATAATATCACCTATACGATCGGCAACAGGTCCGCCTATTTTCCTATCAGCGTGAAAGCGCCTGTAAGTACTGACTTCACGGTAGTTAAGCAGGTGACCAATGCTGCTAAAAACGGCGTGGAAGTATTGTTCCAGGCCAGCGATATCCGCGGCGTGCATAGCTGGATCTTCGGGGATGGCACTTCTGCGGCGGGTACGTATGTCAACCACCTGTTTACCTTACCGGCCGGCGGTTCCAAGGATTTTGTCGTACAACACATGGTGAGCGACGGCAGCAGTTGCGTGGGCGCTACCACCTCCAAAACGATCACTGTTAAGCGGGATGATGTGCCATTGAGCCTTTCCGTGGAGGATGCCAACCCATGTACGCACCTGAGCCAGGTGCGGGTGTTTAACAGTCCTGCCGGCGGTGTAGTGGCCTGCTCTGAGCCGGCTGCTTTGTCCCTCGTGAGCGGCGTTTATTACTTCAACCCGGCAACGGCCGGCGCGGGCAAACCCGATAACTACGAAGTAACGTTAACGTACACACTGAACGGCCGTTCGGTGGAATGTAAAGTGAAGGTACGGCAGTCCTTGTCTACCGCATTTAATCACACGGTTACGCTCAAATCCAGCACCGGCGGCGGTTTGCCGGATTCCATGCAGTCGCAGCAGCTCAGCGGGTTCAAAATTGGCGGCGGTACCACCAGCCCTACCTACGAGTACAGGGTGTACGAAGTGGCCGTACAGGCCAACAGCGCGGGTACGCATGACTGGTTCCTCAGCACCGGCGATGCGAAGTCCGGCAATACGGCTACGCTTACGTTCAGCGGCCGCTTCCCGGTAAGCGGGGGCAGCAGCGAGACGCCGATAGAGTCCATTGTAGCGGACCCGGTGGAAGTGTTGATACCGGTGTACCTGACGCACCGGGTGACGAACCCGGCCAACGGATGCCAGAGTACAAGGTCCGTGTACCTGACGTCCATGATGGGCAGCACCAGTGGCGGCGTGTTAATAGAAATGTAGCGTAATCCGATCCTTGCAAATGTTGATGTAACCTAAATTTCAATGACCCATAACCCCATTCATATGATCTGTCAGCAGTCGCTGCATCTCCGGTATTTCGGGGAGGTGGCGACTGTGCAGCAGTTTTCCCGCGAGTTGAGCAGGTGGTGTAACCGGGAGCTGTTACCCGCACTGGAAGCGCTGTTTGACGCATTTCCTGTAACAGCCACGCTGCGTATTACGCACCTGGAAGTGGATGCAGGGGCGGTCTGTGGCGCGGACTGGCAACAGCAGCTGTTGCAGCGGGTCTGCGAATCGCTGCACCGGCAGATCAGCGCGCAGTTGACGCCGGATGTACTGACCGGTCAACAGTATGTGAAAGCAGTAACGGGGCAGGCTATACGAAGCTGGGCCCGGCAGCTGGAGCAGCGGAGAAGGCAATTGGGTGTAGTGGGGCAGGGTTTGGAAGCATATATGCAAGAAAATGCAACTGCCGGTATGGGCAAAGTCCCCGGCGGGGAATATTTCCACGAATCGCGGCTGCCTGGCGAGGGAAATACTTTCTATCATGAGGCGGGTTTGCAGGAGGAATGTATGGTTAAAAAATTAGAGGGGGGAGAGATTTACCTGCACGATGCATGGTCTTCCGTTAGTGAAGCAAATAGTACGACGCAGCATGCCATGATAGACGGCGCCGCGATTTTCCACCAGCAGGCGGGAAATGCAGTGGAGAATGGAAGCAGGGACTTATCCGTTTCCCGGAATGGTTCGGAGATCCGGAAGTCCCCGAATGAAAATGCCAATATAATTAACCAACATACGGAACAGTCCATCGGTGGTTCAGGGGAAGCGCCCTCCCCGAATGAACCCCGTTTGGATAACAACAGGCTTATGAATTTTACAAATATTGGTTCGGGTAATTCGCCATCCCCGAATGACAATGGCGATGGGAATACGTTGCAGGGCAGGGATGCAGGAAATCATCCGGCTGCGCCGCAGGATGATGCTAACGAATCCGCTGCACAGCGCTTCGCAAATAATCTGTCTAATGCAGATGCATCCGCTGCACAGCGCTTCGCGGGCAATCCGCCTAATGCTGATGCATCCACTGCACAGCGCTTCGCGGGCAATCCTGCTGCGCCGCAGGAGCATGCTGACACATCCTATACGCAACGCTTCGCCAGCTATACCGCTGCGGCTACATCCGGCCCGGCAGCCATCACTGCCAACCTGGAGCTGGTGATGTATTACCTGCAACACGGCCAGCTGCCCTGGCATGCTACCGGCTTGCCAGGTTCCGTATTACGGTCATGGCTACACGAAGCAGTTAACGGAGGCCTGTTGTTTACGGATGAAGGCATGGGCTTATTGGGCAATTGCCCGGCCGCCTTGCAAAGGCTGCTGCTGCAGTGCGCCCCGGATGTAGTGCTGTCCGCCTGCCTGAAGCGCCATACGCCGGCAGTGGATTATTACTATTGCCTCAACCACGTCCTCCGGCCGCTGTGGGAAGCGGAGCAGGGCAGCAGGCTGACCTTAGCCGTCATTTACGAATTATTGCGGCCCCTGCCTTCCGCCAAACCCCTCTGGGAGCAATGGTTGCCCGCAGCGTACCGGGAGGTGCTACAACCACTGTTGACGGTAATCATGGAAGAAGTTCGCAGGGTGGGTAACGTCAGCAGGGAACAACTGGAGCAATGGAAGGCAGGGTTGCAGCAGTGCATCCCGGCCGGTGGACAGCCTGCTAACGCTGAGCAGCCGCATGGTAAGGAAGTATTTACAGGCGCGGGCTCTAGCTGGGTGGCTGATGCGCGTGCATGGGCGAATGCAGCGAAAATGCCATCAGCCGCAGTACAGCAGCAATTGCAGGGAGATCAGGATATGTTGACAGTTGCAGCGCAGGATAACCCTTTGCCGCCGGCAGTTGAAACGCCTGCGGCAAGTGCAGATAAGCATAATCAGCCATCAGAAAGCCCTTCCGCGACTGCTGCGGATCATCTCGCAGTCGAAGGCCGCGTGGGTGTTCAGCTTTCACCGCAAAGCACACCCCAGCCAGAACCCGCATCCGTAAAGATTTCCGACGCCGCCAATGCACATCATTCCGGTCCGGTTAACCCGGGTACTGCAGCTGCATCCACGCCAGGCAAGGATCATCCGGCGGCGGCAACCAAGCCCGCAGCACATCACCGGCCGCATACGCCACCGCTTGCCCTCCGCCTGTTGCCTGATGAACCAACGCCGGAAACCGGCATGTATATCAGCACCTCCGGGCTGGTGATCGTACACGCCGTTATCGTACCATGGCTCACGGAACTGGGCTTGCTCATCAACGATCAGTGGCGGGATGCCGCCGCGCACGACCGCGCCGTAATGTTACTCTGGTACCTCTGCACCGGGAAGTGCGAAGCGGCAGATTATGAACTCGCGCTTTGCAAACTGCTCACCGGCTTCCCGCTCAACGAGCCAGCCACCGGTTTTATCGTGCCCACGCCGCAGGAAGCGGCGGAATGCATGCAGGTACTCCAACAGGTGATTGACCAGTGGCCGGTGATGAAAAATACATCCGTGGAAGGTTTAAGGGAAACCTTCCTGTACCGCGAAGGAAAACTCCGGCAGCAGGACGGGAAATGGCTGCTTCAGGTAGCATCCAGTCCTTACGATATGCTGTTGCAGCAGATCCCCTGGGGATTTTCCATTGTTCGCAACTCAAAAATGAATGCATTATTATTTGTGGAATGGGCCTGAGGCTCTTGCATCAATACGTTATATGGAACAGGTAATGACAGCTAAAAATAGCCCCCATACGCTGGTAAGCTATTTCGAATATTTTGAAAGATATGTGGCGGCAGCCCTGGCCCGCTATTTCCACGGGGTGGATACCATCATCGATCTCCCCGCATGGAAGCACCCTGCATTTGGCGGCCGGCAGCTGAATACCGCGGAAACCATCGTTATTTGCTGCGCCCTGGCGCCGCACCTGCAGGCCGGCTTTTACGACCGCATTATCCAGCAATACCTGCCGGATGGAGGAGAGTTCGCCTCAATCGGCGGCGTGAAAGGCAGCAATACCCGCTATATGCTGCCCACGGGAGATACGGCGCTTTTCCTCCTCGCCGGCGACGATGCGGCAGAGCGGGAGCCCTACTTTTCCCTGTTCAGCACCAGCCACTGGTTCTGGAAAGAGGGCGTGCTGTGGCTGGAAACCGTGAAGGAAGGGGAGCCGCGCTGCAGCGGGCGACTCATCCTCTCCCCGGAAATACTGGAACTGCTGCTGGAAGGTAAGCAACATGCCCCCGCCTTCGGCCCTGAATTTCCGGCCAAACAACTGGAAACCGCCCAGCATTGGGACGACCTCGTCCTCAACGCTTCCACCATCGAACAACTCAACGATGTACGCGCCTGGCTGCATTACCACGAGCGCGCCCTGAAGGATCCCGTGCTGGCACGCAAGGCCAAACCCGGCTACCGGGCGCTCTTCTACGGCAGCAGCGGCACAGGCAAAACCCTGGCGGCCACGCTGCTGGGAAAAGAACTGCGCCGGGAAGTGTACCGCATTGACCTGAGCATGGTGGTCAGCAAATACATCGGCGAAACGGAAAAGAACCTGGAAAAGATTTTCACCAAAGCCATGCACCGCAACTGGATCCTGTTTTTCGACGAGGCGGATTCCCTCTTCGGCAAACGCAGCAGCGTGCAAAGCTCCAACGATAAATACGCCAACCAGGAAGTCAGCTACCTGCTGCAACGGGTGGAAGACTTCCCCGGGCTCGTCATCCTCGCTACCAACTACAAATCCAATATAGACGCCGCATTCCTCCGGAGGTTCAATGCCATCATCGAATTTCCGCTGCCGGAAACCGAAGAGAGAGTACTGCTCTGGCAAAAGGCCATGCCGGCTGATATTCGTATAGACGATACCGTGAACCTGGCCCAGCTGGCTGCCAAATACCCCGTGTCCGGCGCCACCATCAACCAGGTGGTGTATTATGCCGCGCTGCAATATTACCACCGCCGCCTGCCGGCCATCACGCAGGAATTACTGATCGCCGGCGTGCAGCGGGAACTGCGCAAGGAAGATAAGCTCTTACGTTAACCTCTTGTGACCCCAAAAAAGATTTTTATGAGTACCCAACATACCACCCGGGATAACGCTACCCCCTCACAAAAAAACAAACCGAAAAGCAATTTCTTTTCCGGTAAAGGAAATGGCTTCTTCCCAACGGTCCAGGCCAAACTAACCGTGAGCCAGCCGGGCGATGCCGCAGAAAGGGAGGCGGACGCCATGGCAGACAAAGTAATGCGCAAAGCCGCCACCGGCCCCGTTACGGAGCAGCCGCGTGTAGCCGGTAACGTTATCCCGCCGGTACAACGCAAATGCAGCCACTGCGAGGAGGAAGAAAAAAAGCTGCAACGCAAAGAGGAGGAAGGAGAAGAACTGCCTGTACAACGTAAATGCAGCCATTGCGAGGAGGAAGAAAAAAAGCTGCAACGCAAAGAGGAGGAAGGAGAAGAACTGCCGGTACAACGCAAATGCAGCCATTGCGAAGCGGAAGAAAATCATCTCCAACGCCAACCCGCCAACGAAAATCAACCGGCCGCCACCACCGATGTAGCCGTCGGCATCCGGCGCTATAAAGGCCAGGGTAGCCCCATGCAGCCGGAAGTACAATCCTTCATGCAGGAGCAGTTCAATGCTGATTTCAGCAACGTCCGCATCCACAACGGCGGCTACGCGGCTGAAATGACCTCCGCTGTAAACGCCCAGGCCTTCACCGCAGGCAGCGATATTTATTTCAACGAGGGGAAGTATGCCCCGGATCACCATTCCGGCCAGCGGCTCTTAGCCCACGAACTTACGCACGTGCTTCAGCAAGGTGCAGGCGCTCCTCTGTCACTTTCGCGAAAAGCGGCTGAAGATAGGACGGAACATCCTGCCCCTGCGTCGCCATCTTTTCCCCCAAAAACAAATGAAACAACACTGACCACGGAAGAACCTGCCCATCCGGCGCAAATGAATGCAGCCGTAACCGTTCGCGTACCGGTAGACCAAAGCATGGAAGGCAATAACAGCGACCTGCTCCGGGAAGCGCTGCTGAGAACTGCCCTGCAATCCGTTTTCCCCATCACGGACGAGCAGGTAGATACGCTTGTATCCTCCGGGTGGAACTGGACCTACTGGCGGCCCGTAAGCCGGCAGGAAGCAGCGCAGGGCTTTAAAGTGGTAGCGTTGTCGCAAGCGGATTACCAGAAAATCATGGGCATGGCGCAAACGCCCGCCCCTGGCTATGAACAGCGCGAGCAGGCCAGGCAGGACCAACTGCTGGATAGCCTGGAAAATATGAACCGGGGAGGAGAAGTCATCCGGTTGCGACAAGCAATAAAGGAGAAGAGAGCGGAGCAAAGGGCCTTGTCGCGCCTCAACGGGCCAAACGGATACTACATGCCCGTACCCGGCGTGCTCAAACTGGAAAGGGAGATCATGGAGCTGGAAAAGCAGCTGGACGCCGCTTACAAAGCCCTGGGCTTAAGCAAAGAGATCATGGAGCATCAGCAACAGGAATTCATCGCACGTTTCCGTTACAAGGCTGTGCAGGTGGCATTTGCCCTGTTAGCCAAAAATGAAATGAACGCCAATATCGAAACGCAGCAATATAATAACCCCGCTAACCTGGAGGCCTTGAAACAAGCCATAGCGGACCTTCACAGGAGGTTCGAGACAGCGGATACCCTGCTGGCAAAAGGCCTGGCTATGCAGGCCAATGGCCGGCCCGACGAGGTCAGGAGCCTGCGGGATTACATCTATTCCCACGCAGTACTCGTGCCTTACCCGGGCGGCGGGGAGCGACTTGTTACCGGGCATGCTGAAAAAGAAGTGGATGCCGGCCGCATGATCTGGCGGGAAAAGCGTGCGGAAAATAATCCCTACCTTGCCGCGTATTACGACATGGAGAAGTCCACCGATCAGCAACTGATCGGCGTGGCGCTGCGTTTCCCCATCATTACCTACCCGGAGCTGAACCTCCGTGCAAAGGCCGCGGAGCTGCAAGCAATGCCTAACGACTCCCTGAAGCAAAAGCTGCAGGGCTACATCGGCAAGGCGGGCGAAAGCGGCGTGCTGGACAGTATCCGCAATACCTGGAATAACCTGCGCGCCAATCCGGAACTGGTTTGGGAACTGCCGCCTGTCATCGAAGCTACCCGGCTGGAACTGGGCATCGCGAAAGGCACCGGCGCCGCGCTGGCCCTGGATGAGCAACTGGAAGCGCATAAAGACGCTGCCTTCTGGAAATCCATGGGCATGGCCGCGCTCTCCGTGGGCGCAGGCTTGCTGGCCATTGCCAGCGGCCCGGTAGGCTGGGCAGCGCTGGCCGGCAGTATCATGCTCGGCGGCATTGATGCATACAACACCTACAAGGAAACGGCCTTTAAACGGGATGCTTACAACGCGGCGATGGACCCGGCCTACAGCCTCTCCGCGGAAAATCCTTCCTACTTCTGGTTCGCCGTGAGCCTGGCCGGCCTGGGAATGGATATACACGGTGCGGTAAAGGTCGTGCGAAACCTCAAAGCCGGCGCAAAAGCGACGGAAGAAATACTGGCCGCCATGGACGGGCAAAAGCAGGAATTGCAGCAGCTGATAAAAGAAGGGAAAGCCGCGCCAACCGCGCAGGAAGAGCTGCGCCAGCTGGAGGCGGCCAGGCAGCAGGTGGAAAAAGGCGCCTTTGCACACCAGGTGCAGTTGCTGGAACCGCTGACGGGCGATGCTGCCGCCATGGAATTTATGCTGAGGGCCATGCATCACCCGCAGCAGATCACTGCATTCACCCGCCTCGCGGAAAGAGGCGGCAAGGACCTCGCCATCAAAGCCGCGAAATTCTATATGGCGCAGGGTAAAGATATGTTGCCGTACCTGCCGGAGCTGGTGCAGCTCATGGATAACAGCAGCTTGTACGCCATCCGGGAGCTGGTGGACGTGGTATTCATGGAACGCGGCGTGCAGCAGGCCCTCCTGGAAACAGGGGACGCTTTCCGCCTCGCAAATGAATTTGACGCGTGGACGAAGTTGGCCGAAAGAGGCGCCTTCACGGCGCACCTGCAACAGTTGGGCCTGGGCGCCAACGCAGGCAAAGGAGCTACCATTGCTGAAAAGTTAGGCGCGGCCGTAGCTAATGCCGCGCCGGAGCAATTGAACCGGCAGCTGCTGCAACTGGCGGAACCGCAACTCATGGCCGCGCTGAACGACGGCTCCCTGAAACCGGGCGTCAGCGCCATCCTCCAGGATATCCTGAAGGGCGATCATGTGGGCGTGGTGGTGGACTTCGAAAGAGCGCAACGCAGGGTTGCCGGTCAACTCAGCGCCCTGGCCGCAACGGTAAAAACGCCGCAGGATTTTGTGGCGGTAATGAAGTTGCTGCGCTCAAAAGATGGCGTGGTAAGCTTTACCAGCGGCCTCGCGGATTTCCTCTCCGCCAACCACTATATGCGGTTGCTGGCAGATATACACCTGCAGAAAAATCCAATCCCCGCAGCGGTATGGGAGGACCTCCTGAAGATCGGCGACATGACGGATGAAGGTACTATCATCCGGCTGATCAACGACACGGAGTTCAGGAAGGTATTAGTGGCTAATCCCAGGGCGGCGAGAGCGCTGAAGAAGTGCGACTCTCCCTGCTTCCCGCCGGAAGCCACGCCAGCCCAGGTGTTGCGCATTGCGGATATCCTAAAGGATAAATCCGAGGTGGAGATCGCAAAAATTGCTGAGTACATCTACCAGAACAGGGCCACTGCCAAACAGCTGGACGAAGCGATCCTTGCCATGCAGGAGAATTTCGCAGATGCGGTGAAAGGTATTAAATCCCCCATGGAAGGTATTCCGGCGGCGTACCAGCACGAAGCAGGCCGTATTGCCACGATCACGAACAAGGGGATGTCGCGCAGCCTGCTGATTCGGATACTGGATCGCACGCAGCAGGCAAACATTCCTTCCCTGGATGTCAGCAAGATGCTTGGCCATATATACAACGCGGTCAACATTGAAAAGAAGATGCCGGGTAAGAACCTGGGTAAGATCATGGAAGGGTTGACGAATGAGAACGAGGAGATCTTTGCCGTGTCCTGGCAGTTATTGGATGAGATTTACCGGTATGGCACGCCGCGTGCGACCGATGAATTCGTCGGCAAGTTCTTTGGGTTGGAACGCGCTGAATTCCTGCTGGATATTTTCACCGTGAAGGAACTGGCGGACCTTTCCGCACGCTTCAGGAAAACTGATTTCCTGCGGTCTATGTACGAGGTGTTCAAGCGTGCGAACATTAACGCAGAGGAGTTCAAATCCCTGGTGGAACTGGCCGTGGAAGGAGAGGAGTCGATCCTGCGCTTACAGGATATTCTCTTCCAGGTAAGGAAGCCCGGCGTGCTGACCTACGAGGAGGCCCGCGCCGCCGTGTTGTATGCCAACAACTACGCTACGCAGCTGAAAAAAGTGGCCGGCACCAGCGAGGAATACCCGGCGCTGGTGCGGAAGATATGGGGCGAAAATGCGGTGATAGAAAACGGGAAGTTGAAAGTGGACCCCGGCTTCCATGGCGATCTGGAGGAATCCGGCAGCAAGGCGTATGCGCAGGTGGTGGGCGCCGGCTATGTATTTGCGGACGACCTGGCCGTGAAATACGTATTGAACGGGGCGGAGATCGATGAATTCAAATGGGCGTTGATCCGCAAGATCGTCAATGATGCAGAGGGCGTCAGCAGCTCTATCAAGAATAACATCATCGGCGCGATGTGGAACCGCGTGAACCTGGCGAAGTTCCGGAAACAATTCCCCGCGGCGGAAATCTATACAGAGGTGGCCTTCCGGGTTGGAAAAGGAAAAGCCGCTTCGGCAGACGCACTCATCCTGGACGGCGATACAATCATCATCGTTGAGTTTAAGTCCATGGCGGGTAAAAGGGAGCGCGAACAAAAAATCATTTATGACATGATGGAAAACAACCGGTTCGATGAACTGACGCTCACGAAGAACAAAAAACTCAGTGAAATGTACGCGAAACCGACTACCAAAAAAGTATTCGTGGAGATACGCGATTCCGGCTTGCTGCCTGGCTTTAACCCCAGTGCCGCACCGGTAAAAAATTGAGGCAAATCAATGAAGATATTGCCCTAATCGTTATCTTTATACTGCGAAAAGCGATGCCACTTTAGCAAAGCCCCGGAGTAAGATTGATGTACGTTTAACCCTGATAATCAGTATAAATAAATCCCAGAAATTATGACAGAGAGACCCCTGAAAATCGTCCTGTACCTGCTACTCGGCGTTTGTGTAGTATCCTTCCTGATGACCATTTTCGGTAATAACGCCCTCAAAGGCGCCCGTGAAGATATCCGTGCCGCAAAGAAGAGCGCCGATTCCGCCATCAGCGAGCTGAAAAAGAGCCAGGACCGGGTGGATTCCATCCATGCCGATATGGACGTGCTGAAGCAATACGCTTCCAATATCCGCAAGTTCGTGGAGCTGAGCGATCAGCAGAAGATCCTGGAAGAAACCAGGTCCGCAGCGGAAAAGAAAAGACTGAAAGACTATATCGATTCCCTGCGGAATGAAATTAAGAAAGATAGTCTTCCCGTAATTGAAGTAACCGTGTTTAAAACCCCGAAGTAAATGAAAATCTCCCGACTTTTAGCGGCCGTACTCTTCGTGCTGCTCGCTATGCCAATGATTACCCGCGCCCAGCAGGTGCAGACCGCAACGGATTCCCTCAGCCTCCGTGCCTACCTGCTTTCCCGCGGGGATACCCTCACGCTGGGGTACGACACAGCGTACCTGCTCAACAAACGGATATTCAAGCTTTATTCCGATAATTACCAGAAGGTGCTGAAAGGCAACCTGGCCTCCCAACGCATCATTGAAGCGTACGACAGCCTGGCGACCCTGCAGGATTCCATGCTGAAGCGCAAGGACTTCTATTACGCCCAGCTGAAAAACAGCTTTGATGGTTTGCAGGGCGCTACCGATGTATTCATCAAAAAGACCGACGCGAACCTGGCAGGGCTTAACCAGTCGCTCGCAACAGCGAACCAGCATTTGCAAAATGTGCAGACTTCCCTGGACGCTTCCCTGGAAAAGCTGAAGACGCAAAACAAACAAAAGGTAAAACTGGCGATAGGCGGGTTTGCTATTGGAATTGCGCTGACATCGCTGATTTTTTTGGTGGCGAATTAATTGCGCTGAAATGAGCCTTTTTTCCGGCGGTACATTCACCGCCTGCTAACCCCAAATCACAATACTGCCCGGATTTCCCGGGCAGTAAATATTTCAGCGCCGCCATTACAATGCTGGCGATTGCGTGTATGCCGTCCAGAGTTCATCCAGCGCGCTGCCTGTTTCCCGCTTCCAGATGCTATCCTGGTAAGTATGGTCAAACAGGCTTTTATTCAACGTTACTACAATGCCTGCCTTCCTATGCGCTTCCAGCCAGGCCAGGAACCGGGCGGTAATGCGATAGCTGTTCGTGTAATGCTGGCCGGGCTTATAATCCGGCAACGCCCATTTAGCGCCGGCATTATCGATCCCGAATTGGTAGCGGGCATAGTCCGCAATGCCCTCCGTGAGCCATCCCGGCCCTACGCTTTGTTTGTAATCCTGTACGATGTGCATGACTTCATGCGTCACTACATCCAGGTCAGTCGGCTGCCTGAGCATCCATTTCGGACTGTAGGTAACCACGCCGTTATCCGTAGCGGCCACGCCATCGTAGGCAGGGTCCATCACAAAGGTGACCTGCTTCAGCGTCGCTTTGTTATAGGTTTTAGCCAGCTTCGGATATACCTGGAAGAATGCGCGGATCATCCGCTCCCGGATGGCTTTACCGGCGGTGGCGAAGTTCCCGTCCTTGTTTACAAATATCAGCGTGTAGCCGTTGCGGCGAATAGTGTCCCTGCTGATTTCATCAGCGGCAACGGCGCGTTGTATGGCCAGGCAGCAGCAGGCTGCCAGTAAGATCTTTTTCATATTTGCGGGATTGCGATTTTGGTATTATGGCAGCAAAAGAACTACTAAAAAATCGATTTAGCAAGTGTTTTTGAAAAATTTAATATGACTTTTTGATGAGCGGCTTCCTTACCCCGTTAGTTTATTTGTCCACCTGACTTTTAATATCTATCTTGATCCCGGCAAAAAAACGGCACGTTATGAATCAAAAGCATTTTCTATGACAGCAAGCAACACGTTACGAACTATTGGCGCTTTTTTTGCGTTTTTCCTCACGATGGAATCCGCATATTCGCAAAAAGCTACCGTCTGGACCACCACCGCCCAGCCGCTGAAAGAAATGGAACAGGTACGCCGGCAAATCAAAGCGCCCGTTTTCAAACAAAAGGACTACAACGTTACGGCCTACGGCGCCAAGGGCGACGGTACCACCATGAACTCAGAAGCCTTCCGCAAAGCCATTGAAGCCTGCGCGGCCAACGGCGGCGGCAGGGTGATAGTGCCTGCCGGCAGGTTCCTCACCGGCCCGCTTTACCTGAAAAGTAATGTGAACCTTCATTTGGAGGACAACGCCGTCATCGCGTTCAGCCGCGATTCCAAAGATTATCCCATCGTATTTACCCGCTGGGAAGGGATGGAGTGCATGAACTATTCCGCACAAATTTACGCCTACGGCGAAAAAAATATAGCCGTTACCGGTAGTGGCATCCTCGATGGCAATGCCGATAACGATAACTGGTGGAGCTGGTGCGGAAAACCGGTATATGGCTGGAGCAAGGATAAACCCCGGCAACAGCCTGCCCGCGATTCCCTCCACGCCCTGATGCACGCCAATACGGACCCGCGCAAACGGGTGTTCGGGGAAGGTTATTATCTCCGCCCAAACATGTTCCAGCCCTATAACTGTAAGAACGTGGAAATATCCGGCGTGCAGCTGATCAATTCCCCCATGTGGTTCATCAACCCCGTCCTCTGCGAAAACGTAATCGTGCGCGGGGTGAAGGTAAAGGCCCATGGCCCCAATACGGATGGTTGCGATCCGGAGTCCTGCAAAAACGTGCTGATAAAGGATTGCTACTTTGATACGGGGGACGACTGCATCGCTATCAAATCAGGCCGCGATGAGGATGGCCGGCGTATAGGCCGCCCCGCTGAAAATCACATCATCGAGGGGTGCGACATGAAGGACGGCCATGGCGGGGTAGTCATCGGCAGCGAAATCGCCGGCGGCGCCAGGAACATCTACGCCATCAATTGCAAAATGAACAGCCCGGAACTGGATCGTGTACTGCGTATCAAAACCAGTTCTTCCCGCGGCGGCATCATCGAAAATATTTTCATGAAGGATATTAAAGTAGGGCAGTACAAAGAGGCGGCCATCCATGCTACCATGTTCTACGAAAAGCCAGGCAATTACATGCCGGTTATCCGGAACATCTGGGTGGAAAACCTGGAAGTGACCGGCGGCGGGCAATACGGCATCTTTGTCAATGCTTATGAAGCTTCCCCGGTAACCAACCTGCGCATCGTGAATTCCAGCATCAACGGCGTGAAAGTGCCGCTGAAAGTGGATCATGCAAAAGGCGTGGTGTTCGATAACCTCAGCATCAACGGCCAGCGCATGGAAGTGCCGGCTGATATTAAATAGCGTCATCTCCTGATAAGATAACAACAGGCAGCGGTAGGTAATACCGCTGCCTGTTCTTTTCATGATATAGGATGTAAGCAGGTACGAGTGCCGCCTGTGTTCGATTTCCGGGTCTTTCCTTATCTTAGACCTTTATTCAGGCCTTAGCTCACTTAGTGATCAATACTCATGAAACGAATGTTCCTTTACCTTACCAAATGGACACCTGTTGTAACCCTGCCGTTGCTGCTGTTGTACGCCTGCGGTGATACAGCAAAGAAAACCAACGCCGGGCAAACGGCGCACAAAGCCGCAAAAGCAGATTCAGCCCGTGCTGCCATTGTGTTAGACTCGCTCACCACTGAGCAATATGTCGCGGAGATCATCCGCCGCCGTGAGGCCGCCCTCAGGCAGCTGCCCGCCCTGAGCCAGGACGCTGCCGCCGCTGCCTACCGCTCACTGGCCCAGTATATGGACACCGCGCTGGCGGGCATCTTCCAAAACGAAGCTAAGTGGCTGGATACCTATGTCAATTATTATTCCGAAGAAAAACACAAAACCCTGCCGCCACCGGAGGTACAGGCCCGGGTAAATCTCCTGGCCACCGCCGGCATCGAACCCTGGTATATCGGGGAAGGCTATACGGAGTTGCGGGTGGTACCGGACTACCTCCTGAAGCTGTTCCAGCAGTACCTCCCGGCGGACTACCGCCAGTACCTCCGCATCCGCGCGGATGAGGATTCCGTGTTGTACTCGGCCGATGGCGGCATCCTCGTGCCGGTGCAAGACATAGGGCTGCGCGTACTGAACTGGGAGAAGTTCCTGCGGGATTATCCTGCAAGTATTTTCACCGCCAACGCAAGAGAGGAGTACAAATTTTATCTGACGGATTATTTGTTTGGGGAAGACAATACCCCATCGTTTGAAAACCACAACGACCTCAGTACCTTACTGCCGGAATATAAAGCCGAATACATCGCCTACGCTGAAAAGCATAAAGATACCCGTAGTGGTTCCGTGGTAAAATTGTTTCTCGACAACGTGGAGAAAGTCAATTCCATGGACCTTTTCAGGGATATGATCCGCAACGCCATCGAGCAGGCCCTCGACCCGGCGGTGACCATCCTGCCCGCGCAGCCGGAGTTCCGCGAGGAGCAGGCAGAGCGGCTGACCAAACCGGTGTACGACACCGTGCCCGGCGAAGTGGAGATCGCGGAAGGCACGAACGAAAAAATTGACCGTACCCTGGATACCCTCCTGTATTTCGCGCAGCAAAACCAAACCTATTGCCTGGCCGTCTATAAAAACCAGGGCAGCCAGGGCAGCGCGCCGGTATCCGGCTGGGTGGATGTATGGGTATTCAAAAAAGTACACGACCAATGGCAAATTGCCGATTATAAGCTGGAAGCCGGCGGCGGAGGCATGTACGGCAACTCCGGTTATTTTGAAAAGGTGCTGGCGATGGGCGCCAACAGCACCGGCATCGTCGTGAACGGCGGCCTTACGCACATGGGTACCAGCGCCTCCTGGGATGATGTGCTGACCTTTGCTAACGATAAACTAACGCCGGCCTTCCACCTCGTCACGATGGACGGTTACGACGGCGGCATGGGCGCCTCCAGCTGCAGCAGCAACAAATGGTATATGGCTGCCGGTAACAACAAGGAGGCCTTTGACCTCGTGATTGTGCCCAGCAGCTGCCTGGGGCAGAACATACCGCTCGAAAAACTCGTTATCTCCGCAAAGGACGGCAGGTACGAAGTGCCGTCCCGGTTCCGGGATACCGGCATTTAAGTAAAAAGTAAGCCCCCATCAGTGTTTCACTGTTGGGGGCACTCCCTGTCAGGGCAGGCATTCATTACTGCAGTACTGCATCGAACCCGGTATTCACCGTTACTTCCTTCCACTGTTCCAATTCTTCCTGCAATGCGTTCAGCTTATCTTTCGCCAGCTGATAGGCGTCCGCGCCGAGGTACAGATGTTTCGCAGGCGTTGCTTCGGATGCCAGCGCAATGATTGCTTCGGCCGCTTTTTCCGGATCGCCGGGCTGGTTGTGGTTGATCACCTGCGCATGTTGCTCCAGCGCCGCCCTTACGTTGGTATATGCCGCAATAGGGTTAGCGGGCATGCCGATAGAGCCGGCAGCCAGGAAGTCCGTACGGAAATAACCTGGCAGTACCACCGTTGCGTGGATGCCAAATTCCGCCACTTCAGCGGCCAGCGCTTCCGTGAGGCCCACTACGGCAAACTTGGTGGCGCAGTAAATGCCGAATCCAGGGAAATCGCCCGTGAGGCCGCCTATAGAGGCAATATTGATCACATGGCCTGCTTGTTGCGCCCGCATCACTGGCAGAATTTGACGGGTGGTATTCAGCAAACCGAATACATTGATATCAAAATTTGCGCGGGATTCCGCATCGGATAATTCTTCCAGCGCGCCTCCCAGGCCATAACCGGCATTGTTGACCAGCACATCGATGCGGCCGAATTTTTCCCGGGTGGCCTGCACGGCGGCCGCCACGCTTTTTTCATCGCCGAGGTCCACCTGCAGGGGCAACAGGTTCTCATGGCTCAAAGGGGCCAGGGCGGCCAGTTGACGGGAGGTAGCAGCTACTTGCTGGCCCTGGGCCAGTAACTGTAATACGATGGAGCGACCAAATCCTTTTGAAGCTCCTGTAACAAACCAAACTTTGCTTTTCATATAATTTTTCTTTTTTGGTAAAGCAAAGGTAGCGGCGTTGCGAGGCTCAAAAATTGCGGTCTTCAAACAGATGATTGCAAAAATCAAACAAGGCGGTAAGCGCCCGGGGTCGTGTTGGTTTGCTTGCGGAAAAAGTTGTTGAAGTGAGCGGGTTCTTCAAAGCCCAGGGCATAACTGATCTCTGAAATATTCCAGTGGGTGTGCTTCAGCAGGGCCTTAGCTTCCGCGGTGAGGCGCTCCGTAATGTGCGCTGTCGTGGTTTTGCCGGTGGTTTCCCGGATGGCCCGGTTCAGGTGGTTCACATGCACGCTGAGCTGGTCCGCAAAATCGCTGGCAGAGCGCAGTCCAAACCGTTGCCCGGGGGATTCAATAGGGAACTGCCTTTCCAGCAGTTCAATGAACACGGCCGTGATGCGGGCATTGGCATCCGTATGCCTGTACAGCGTTTCCGCCGGCTGCATCTTCAGGGCGTAATGCACCATTTCCGAGAGGTAGTTGCGGAGCAGGTCATACTTATAGATATAATCCCCGGCAATTTCGTCCATCATCTTTACAAACAACTGCGCTACCTCTTTTTCCTGCTTTTTGTTCAGCGGGTAGGAGGGGATATTGCCCGGCATCATCATCGGCAGTTCATGGGCTTTTGACCGGCCAACGCCGGAAAAGAAGGCCTCTTTGAAAATGCAGAAATAGCCCGTGGTATTGTTGTCCATGGACTCCCAGGAATAAGGTACCTGCGGGTTGAAGAAGATGAGCGCGGGCCCTTTTATTTCCAGCGTTTTCTCCGCGTAGTGGTAGAGGTTATGCCCCCGTACGAGGCTGACCTTGTAATAGTCGCGCCGGCTGTAAGGCACTTTGATCGTGCCATCGTCCAAAATACAGTCCTCCAGCCGGAAGACGTTGAAATGCCCGATGTCCTGCTGCAGGGCAGCCGGCACGGAATGGAATTTCTGCTCGTAAAAGTCCTCCAGGGATTCTGTTTTGTTCATGCAACAAAGTTACAAAATTCAAGCAATATGGAAAAAGCGTTTTACCCCGGCGGCGTTCCGTTCCAGTGGGGCGCCGGCCATGGCATGGCCCGTGCGCTTCCCACCGCCGCTCCGGGCAGCGCGCCTGGCGCGGGTTTAAATCTCTCCCAGTAAAATCCTCCATCATTACAGTAAAACCTGTCATTGGCCCCCAGGGGCCCTTAAACTAATTTGAATCGCGCTAAGGAAAGAGGTTTAGTAATTATTTAATCAGCGATAGGATTCATGTTTGTAAAAAAATATTACGAAGAGTTTGAGCCGGACGAAAAGCGGAAAACGAAAGGCCGCACCATTACTGAAACGGATATTGTGCTGCATGCGGGGCAGTCGGGCGACTTCTTCCCCCACCACATGGACGAGGAGTGGTGCAAAACGCAGCCTTTCAAACGGCGCATTGCCCACGGCACGCTCATTTTCACCGTGGCCATAGGCCTGACGGCCGAACTGGTCAACGAAGTGTCCATGACCTACGGCTACGACCGCCTGCGTTTTATTGCGCCCGTTTTCATTGGCGATACCATCCACGTACACGTAACCATCAAAGAAAAAAAAGATCATAAAAAACCCGGAATGGGACTGGTAACGGAGCTGGTGGAAGCCTACAACCAGCAAGGGCAGCTGGTCATGCTTTGCGAGCACCTGTTACTGGTACACAAAAAAGATAGTTAATTATGGCCCGAATCGTATTGCAGGGAATCACATGGGATCATAGCCGCGGCCTGACTCCATTGCTGGCAGCCGCGCAGCGTTACCAGGAACTCCATCCCAACGTGGATATTCACTGGAAAAAAAGAACGCTGCAGGAATTTGCCGATGCCCCGATTGAAAAACTGACACACCACTATGATCTCCTGATTATTGACCATCCGTGGGTAGGCTGTGCCGCCGCCACCCGCTGCGTGCTGCCGCTGAACGAATACCTGCCCGCGGAGTACCTGGCCAACCAGGCCGCCAATTCCGTCGGCGCCTCGCATGCCAGTTATGAATACGACAAGCAGCAGTGGGCGCTGGCCATCGACGCCGCCACGCCGGCCGCCAGCTACCGGAAGGACCTCCTGGAAAAACACCACCAGCAGCTGCCCGCCACCTGGAACGACTTGCTGCTGCTCGCCGTGAAAGGAAAAGTAGCTGTGCCGGCTATTCCGATTGACCTGCTGATGAACTTCTATACCTTCTGCATCGCCAACGGCGCTGCGCCGTTTGCAAACCGGGAAGAGGTAATCGACCGGGAAACCGGGCTGCGGGCTATCGAAAGTATGAAACAGCTGTATAGCCTCCTAGATAAAAGGATGTTCCAGTGCAATCCCATTGCCGTAGCGGAACTCATGAGCCGTACGGATGATTTTTGGTACTGCCCCTTTGCCTACGGTTATTCCAACTATGCCCGTTACGGCTATGCGGACAACCTCCTGCATTACGCGCCGGTGGTCACTTTCAATGCCAGGCCTTTTCGTACAACCGTGGGCGGTACCGGCATCGCTGTTTCCGCTTATTCCAAACACCGGGAGGCAGCGGTGGACTTCGCCGCATGGATATGCGCAGAGCGCATCCAGCGCACGCTGTACGTGCAAAACGGCGGGCAGCCGGGCCACCGCGCCGCGTGGACGGACCCGCTGGCCAATCAGCTGACCAATAACTTCTTCCAACAAATATTGCCCGTGATGGATAACGGGTATATCCGTCCGCGTTATAACGGCTACCTGCACTTCCAGGACCATGCAGGCCTGCCGCTGCATGCCTGCCTGCTGGACAATAAAAACCCGGTGGCCACCCTGGATGAAATGAACCGTATTTACCGCGACAGCCTCGTCACTCACAAAACGCATGCTACTGTATGATGGACCTGCCATTAGAAGGAATTACCGTGCTGGAATTTAGCCAGTACCTCTCCGGCCCCTCCGCAGGCCTGCGCCTGGCGGACCTCGGCGCAAGGGTGATCAAAATTGAACGGCCCGTACACGGGGAAGCCGGAAGGAAATTGTCGATCAAAAACCTGTGGGTAGACGATAGCTCCCTGCTCTTTCATACGATCAACCGCAATAAGGAAAGCTTTGCGGCGGACCTCAAAAACCCGGACGACATCGCCCTCGTGCAACAGCTCATCGCAAAGGCGGATGTGCTCATTCATAACTTCCGCCCGGGCGTGATGCAAAAGATAGGGCTGGACTACGCCGCAGCCGCGGAAATCAATCCCCGCCTCATTTACGCGGAGATCACCGGCTACGGCAAAGACGGCCCCTGGAAGGAAAAGCCCGGGCAGGACCTCCTGCTGCAATCCATCACCGGCCTGGCATTCACCACCGGCAACCGGAGCAACGGCCCCGTGCCATTCGGTGTAGCCATTGCCGATATCCTCTGCGGGTCGCAACTGGTGCAGGGTATCATCGCGGCGCTGATACGCCGCAACAAAAAAGGCGTAGGCGCGCTGGTGGAAATCAGCCTGATGGAATCCTTGCTGGACTTCCAGTTTGAGCTGCTCACGACTTATTACAATAGCCGGCAACAGCCGCAGCGGAGCGAGTCCAACAGCGGGCATACCTTGCTGGGCGCGCCTTACGGCGTGTATAAAACCGCCGATGGTTTCATTGCCCTGGCGATGATGGATATTGGCGCGCTGGCGGAAACGATTGACTGCAGCGGTTTGCAGGGCTTTACGAACGACCAGGCCTTTGCCGAAAGGGACCGTATCAAAGCCCTCCTCGCCGCGCACCTGCCGGCGCAACCTACCGCGCACTGGCTGGAAAAGCTGCAGCAGCGCGGCCTCTGGGCGATGGAAGTATTTGACTGGGAAAAAATGACGGCCCATGACGCCTATCGCGCGCTGCAAATGGAACAGCCGCTGCACGCGGAAGGCAAGGAGATCATTACCACCCGCTGCCCGATCCGCATCAACGGCCGCCGCCTGTTATCCAACCGGCCTGCCCCGAAAGTGGGAGAGCATACGGAAAAGCTGATCCGGGAAATGAATGAAGTGTTGAAGTAAACAAGAACGAATGTTGTTAGACGATATACTGGTAATAGATTTTAGCCAATTTTTATCCGGACCTTCCGCCGCATTGCGGCTGGCGGACATGGGCGCGCAGGTGATCAAAATTGAAAAGCCCGGCACGGGCGACATCTGCCGGCAGCTCTATGTATCCGACGTACGGATAGAAGGGGAGTCCACCATCTTCCACGCCATCAACCGCAATAAACAAAGCTATGTGGCGGATCTCAAACAGCCGGCCGACCTCGAAAAAATAAAGCAACTACTGTCCGGAGCGGACGTGATGATGCACAACTTCAGACCCGGCGTCATGGAGCGCATCGGGCTGGATTACGCATCCGTGAAGGAGATCAACCCCGGCATCGTATATGCGGAGCTGAACGGCTTTGGACACGAAGGCCCCTGGAAACACTTGCCCGGGCAGGATTTGCTGTTGCAGGCCGCCTCCGGGCTGACCTGGCTGAGTAATAACCAGCAGGAAAATCCTACGCCCATGGGCGTGGCCGTGGTAGATATTATGGCCGGTACCCACCTGGCGCAGGGCGTGCTGGCAGCGCTGCTGAAGAAGAGCGTGAGCGGCAAAGGCGCGCTGGTACAGGTGAGCATGTTCGAAAGCATACTGGACTTCCAGTTTGAAGTACTCACCTGTTATTATAACGACGGGCGTCAGCTCCCGGTGCGCAGCGCAGTGAATAACGGGCACGCCTATATTTCGGCGCCCTATGGTATTTATAAAACGAGCAGCGGCTATATGGCGCTGGCCATGGGCAACATCCTTGTGCTGGCGGAACTGCTGGGCTGCGCGCCACTGAAGCAGTTCACCGAGCCGGCGAGCTGGTTTAACAAACGGGATGAGATCAAACAAATCCTGGCCGGTCACCTGGCGGGTAACACGGCGGCGCACTGGCTGGGTATTCTGGAGCAGGCGGACATCTGGTGCGCGCCTGTAATGGATTATGACCAGCTGGTGAAGGAAGAGGCCTACCGCCTGCTGCAAATGGAAATTACGGTGAAAACCAGCAACGGCTTATCCGTAAAAACTACGCGCTGCCCTATTAGAGTAGACGGGAAATTATTATCTTCCGCCAAAGGAGCCCCGCTGCTGGGAGAAGACAATGAAGCAATAGACAGGTTGTTTGGGCTCAGGGATTAACCACGTCTTGTATGGAAGCCAATAGAAAACCAGCATCGATGAAAATAGTCGATACACACGTACACGTATGGAACCTCAGCCGGGCGCCTTACCCCTGGCTGGAAGGGGATACCTCTATCCTGAATCGTACCTGGACCATTGATGAACTTGCGCCCGTGCGGGAAGCCGCCGGCGTAACGCATGGCGTGCTGGTACAGGCCAGCGGCTGCCTGGAAGATACGGAGCTGATGCTGGAAACCGCCCGCGAAACGCCATGGGTGCATGGCGTAGTGGCATGGCTACCGCTAACGGATATACGAAGTACGACTGTTTTGTTGGAGGAGCAATTCCTCCACGAACCATATTTCAAAGGCATCCGCCACCAGATCCATGATGAGCGCGATCCCAGGTGGCTGCTGCAGCCCGCCGTGATAGAGAGCTTGCGGCTGCTGGCCCGTTATGATATTCCTTACGACCTGGTGGGCATCCTGCCGGAACACCTGGAAACAGCGCTGGCCGTAGCGGAAAAAGTACCCGGTTTAAGAATGGTGTTCGACCACCTGAATCAGCCGCCGATCAGCGAAAAGCGGCTGTCCGGCCGCTGGCATGAGCTGATGCGCGAGGCGGCCGGGCATCCCGGATTTTATGCTAAAATATCCGGGCTGGGCACGGCTTCCGGGAATTTTGCAGGGCGCACCGCGGAGGATATACTGCCGTACGTGGCCTATGTATTGGAGCATTTCGGCGCGGAGCGCTGCTTTTGCGGGGGCGACTGGCCGGTGTCTATGCTGGCGGACGATTATGCCGGCACCTGGCAAACCACCCGCAGCATCATCTCCCGGCTTTGCGGCAGGGAGGACCAGGAGAAAATATTTCACGAAAACGCAGCGCGTTTTTACCGATTAACCACCATTTAAAATATTACCATGGAAGTGATCAATGGTATATTCTTTCATGCAATGGGCGCTTCCGGCGCGGCATTGTGCTATACGCCGCAAAAGAAGGTCAGCGGCTGGTCCTGGCATACCTACTGGCTATTGCAGGCGGCGGTTTGCTGGCTGTTGCTGCCGGTGCTGGTGGCGTGGATCACCATTCCTCAGCTGACGGCCGTACTGCGGGAAGCCCCGGGATACGCCATGCAGCGCTCCTTCCTGCTGGGCATGGCTTACGGCGTGGGCGGTACGGCGTTTGGCATTGCCATCCGCTACGTGGGCTTTTCGCTGACCTACGCTATCTCTGTGGGCATCTCCTGCGTGCTGGGTACCTTGCTGCCGCCATTGGTGCACGGTACGCTGCCAATGATATTTGCCGCCAGCGGCGCGCCTTACCTGGCGGGCGGCGTAACCATGGGCGCGGTGGGCATTGCCCTGTGCGGCCTTGCCGGCCGTAAAAAGGAGAAGGACATCACCGCGGGGAACAAGGCTGCTGCCTTTTCGCTTGCGAAAGGGTTGCCTTTATGCCTGCTGTCTGGCGTACTTTCCGCCCTGTACGGCTTTTCGCTGGACCAGGGCCAGCCCGTGGCCGATGTGGCGGCGCGCTATGGCGCCGGGCATTTCCAGGGCAATGTGATTTACCTTTTTTCCAATACCGGCGCTTTTGTTACAACGCTGTTGTATTGTTTATACCTGCATGCGAAGGAAAAAACGTTTGGGGAGTATGCAGTGGCGGGCGACAATAAACTACCGCTGAATTACGCCATGGCCGCGCTGACGGGCTTACTCTGGTACGGACAGTTTTTCTTTTACGGACTGGGACACGTGCGCATGGGGCAATTTAAATTCTCCAGCTGGGCCATTCACATGATCATGCTGGTATTGCTGAGCGCTATCCTGGGTTTGGTGCTGAAAGAGTGGAAGCACTGTTCCCCCGGCACGCTGCGCATCCTGCGGCTGGCGCTGGGCGTACTGGTGGCGGCCATCCTATTGTTAACTTACGGCAACTATGTGGACGCTTAGTCCGCCCTGTTGCCCAACTTATTCACGTTATGAAACCGGCTTTACCTTTACATACGCATCCCGTTTTTATCATCGGCGCAGGCGGCATTGTGAACGCCGCGCACCTGCCTGCCTATCAACTGGCGGGCTTTTCCGTGCAGGGCATCTACGATCTATCCTATGAAAAAGCGGCGGCTACTGCTGCCAGCTTTAATATTCCGCAGGTATTTCATTCCCTGGAAGCCATGCTGGCAGCCGCTCCCGAGGGGGTGATCTACGACGTGGCCGTACCGGGATCGGCCATGTTATCCGTGCTGGAGCAATTGCCTGCCGGCGCGCGGGCGCTGCTGCAAAAGCCGATGGGCGAAAACTTGCAGCAGGCGCAGCAAATACTTGCGCTCACCCGCGCAAAGCAAATGCTTGCCGCAGTGAACTTCCAGCTCCGTTATGCGCCCTACATCCTGGCTGCCAAGGACATGATGCAACGAGGGGAGATAGGGGCGCTGAATGATGTAGAGATTAACGTGAACGTATATACGCCGTGGCGCCTGTGGGATTTCCTGTACACGGCCGAACGGGTGGAAATCCTTTACCATAGTATTCATTATATAGACCTCGTCCGCAACCTCCTGGGCAACCCGGTGTCCGTCTTTGCGAAGACGGTGAAGCACCCGGCCATGGCGCAACTGGCTTCTGTGCGCAGTAACATCATCATGGATTACGGGGACCTGGTGCGGGCCAACATCCTCACCAATCATTGCCACCACTTCGGCAATGAACAGCAGCATGCCTACATTAAACTCGAAGGCGATAAAGGCGCGATCAAAATCGATTTTGGCGCGTTGATCAACTACCCGCACGGAGTGGGCGATCGCTTTTATTACACCGTGGCTAACGGTAATGGTTACACGGAGTGGAAGGAGTTGCCGGTAGAGGGCACCTGGTTTCCGCATGCTTTTACAGGCAGTATGGCGCAGTTGATGGTAGCGGCTGAAACCGGCGCCCGGCCTGATAATTCCGTGGAGGACTGCATTGATACCATGGCCTGCGTAGAGGCGGCCTATGCGGCCAGTCAGCAAGGCGGGCTGCC
Source organism: Chitinophaga sp. CB10 (assembly GCA_001870995.2). Classification (GTDB taxonomy): domain Bacteria; phylum Bacteroidota; class Bacteroidia; order Chitinophagales; family Chitinophagaceae; genus Chitinophaga. The sequence goes on along the minus strand of MLAV02000012.1, from coordinate 74,648 downwards.
GTTGCGCAATTTCCAGAACTTTTGAATGAGTAGCATCGTGAGAATATTTTGTATCGTTTTAAGTTTTTTACTGTGGCCAACTTTTACCGCTGGCCTGCACGCCATGCCGCAGCGGGATGCGGAGAACGCCATTTGCCTCCGCTATGTATCCGGGCAACCATCGCCCCGGGTAAAATGGGGGATGGAGCAGCTGGCCGCTGCCCTGAAAAGTGCCGGCTATGCGGTGGTTACAGGTAATAAAGGGGTGGGGGGAAAAACTATTGTTATCGGGGGGTGGGATGCCGCGTCCGTACAACAGGAGTTGCAGGGCATTACGCACGAAGCAGCAAGGCCGGGAAAGGAGGGGTTTCTCCTGACAAGCGGAAAAGGTGGGCTGCTGATCGCCGGCAATGATGATACAGGCATCCTCTATGGTTGCCTCGGGCTGGCGGATAGCATCAGGCAATCCGGCAAACTGCCGGCGTCCATCCACCAGGCGGACCAGCCGCAGATGGTGCTGCGTGGCGCCTGCATCGGTGTGCAGAAGCCCTATTACCTCCCGGGCAGGAACGTCTATGAATACCCTTACACGCCGGAAACCTTTCCCTGGCTGTACGACAAGCAACTATGGATACAATACCTGGATTCCCTGGCGGCGAACCGGATGAACGCCCTCTTCCTCTGGAACGGCCACCCCTTCGCATCCCTGGTGAAGCTGAAGGACTACCCCTATGCCGTGGAAGTGGATGAAGCCACCTTCCGCAGGAATGAGGAATTGTACAGCTTCCTCACTACGGAAGCGGATAAACGGGGCATCTGGGTAATCCAGATGTTCTATAACATTATTGTTTCCAAACCTTTTGCCGGGTATCACCATATTAAAACGCAGGAGCGGGAACGCCCCATTATCCCACTCATAGCGGATTACACGCGTAAGTCCATCGCAGCCTTCGTGGAAAAATACCCTAACGTGGGCCTCATGGTTTGCCTGGGGGAGGCCATGGAAGGCGTGGGCAACGATGATATCGAATGGTTTACCAAAACGATTATCCCCGGCGTGAAAGACGGGCTGGCGGCGCTGGGCAAGACCACAGAGCCGCCCATCGTGCTGCGGGCGCATGATACCAATGCCCCGGAAGTGATGCGGGCCGCCCTGCCGTTGTACAAAAATCTTTATACGGAAGCTAAATTTAACGGGGAGGCGCTCACCACGCCGCGCCCGCGCGGCTCCTGGGCGGAGCTGCACCAAACGCTCAGTAAGCTGGGCAGTGTGCAGCTGGAGAACGTGCATATCCTCGCCAACCTGGAACCTTTCCGCTATGGGTCGCCGGCATTCATTGCAGCATCAGTGAAAGGAATGCATGAGGTCATGGGAGGTAACGGGTTGCACCTCTACCCGCAGGCCTCCTATTGGGACTGGCCGTACAGTGCGGACAGCGTGCAGGGCCATCGCCTCCTGCAGATTGAGCGGGACTGGATCTGGTACCGGGCCTGGGCGCGCTATGCCTGGAATGCGGACAGGCCGCCCGCGGAGGAAGCGCAATACTGGAATCAACAGCTGGCCGCCCAATACGGCTGCAGCGCCTCCGATGCGGCGAACATAGTAGCGGCCTACGACCAGTCCGGCGAAATTGCGCCCAAACTGCTGCGCCGCTTCGGCATCACGGATGGCAACCGCCAAACCCTGACGCTGGGCATGCTCATGACGCAGCTGATCAATCCTTTCCGCTATGGCCTGTTTACGCTGTTGTATGACTGCGAAAGCCCGGAAGGGGAGATGATTATTGATTATGTGGACAAGGAAATAAAAGGCCAGCCGCACACCGGCGAAACGCCGGTGGCTGTCATGCAGGCGGTCAAGGCCCATGGCGATGCCGCCGTGGCTGCGCTGGAAAAGGTTGCGCCTCATGTAACCCGTAACAGGGAAGAGTTTGAGCGCCTGCTCAATGATATGAAATGCTACCGGGCGCTCGCTTATCACTTTAGCCATAAAGTAGGCGCAGCCATCCAGTTGCTGCGCTATAAATATACCGGCAACGTGGCGGACCTGGAAGCCGCTATCCCGGACCTGGAGCAGAGCGTAACCTGGTACAGGCAACTGGCTGCCCTTACGGCCGGCGCCTACCTGTATGCGAACAGTATGCAAACGGCGCAACGCAAAATTCCTATGCGCGGGGTGGACGGTACTTATAAACACTGGACGGAGATGGTACCGGTATTCGAACAGGAGCTGACTACGTTCACCGGCAAAATTGATTCGCTGAAGCATATGCGTACGAACGGCAGCGTAGTACGCCAGCCGTTGGCGCAGGCGCCCGTGGCGGCCAGCGCGCCTATGGTGGCGCTGCGGGAAGGCGCGCAGTTATTTAATGATACCAGCCTTACCGTGAAAAGCCTGGCCCCTGAGCTCTCCGGCCTGCGCGCCGTGCAGCTCTCTTTCCGGCAGTTGCAGCAAACGCCGGCCACGGTTACTTTTACCACCAAAGCCCCGGTGAAAGTGCTGGTAGGCTATTTCAAAACGCAGCGCGGCGCCTTTGTAACGGATACCGTTTTTGCGAAGCCGCCGGAGCTGGAAACCAACGCCGCAGCGGATGATTACGGGCAGGCAGAAGCCCGCATTTCCAATGGGCTGATCATCGGTGACCTGCCCCCGGTGAACGTCCATACCTACCAGTTTACTACGGGCACGCATACACTCCGGCTGCCGAAAGGGGCCTGCCTGGTGCTGGGCTTTGCCAATGGCGCACAGCCGGTACCCGTGTACGATGCTATGCTGAGCGGGGATGATAAGTCAAAAAATTTGGATTGGTTATTTGAACGCTAACGGGATAATATATATGAAGATCAAATTTTTTATAAGTGCCTTGCTGCTGCTCTGCAGCCATTTCGTATATGCGCAGGCGTTAAAGCTCTGGTACAGGCAACCGGCGGTGAAATGGACGGAAGCGCTGCCCATCGGCAATGGCCGCATTGGCGCCATGGTATTTGGCGGCGTCGCGGAGGACCGCATCCAGTTCAACGAAGAGACTCTCTGGACGGGCGAGCCCCGGAATTACAACCGCCCGGGCGCTTATCACTACCTCGATACCCTGCGCCAGCTGCTCTTCCGCGGCGATCAGCAAGCGGCGGAGGCCCTGGCGGAAAAAGAATTCATGGGCCTCAAGAGCAACGAAGCGGAGAAGCATAACTGGATTGCCATGGTGCGCGCCAGCCAGGAAAAAGCCACCCGCGGGTATAACGACAGCGCCTGGAAAACCATGTGGGTACCGTCTTACGAAGGTTGGGAAGCAGCCGGCTTCGATGGACTGGACGGGGCGGTATGGCTGCGCAGGACTTTTGAAGTAGGGACGGAGCTGGCAGGCAGGGAAATGATACTGGACCTGAACCGCATCCGCGATTATGATTTTACTTATATCAACGGGAAGCTGGTGGGCTCCCAGCAACAACCCGAAGGCCGCAAATACAAGGTGCCGGCGGGGTTACTCCACCAGGGAACCAACACCATTGCCGTGCTGGTCTTAAACTTTACGGATAAAGGCGGCATCACCGGCTATAAGGATACGACGCGCCATATTGGACTGTACCTGCCGGAGCAAAGCGCGCCGGCCATTTCCCTGAACGGCAGCTGGAAGTACTTTATTCAAAACGATGAACCGCCTGCCGTGGGCAAATACCAGGCGAATTACCTGCCATTCGGGGATGTGTATTTAGGATTTAACCATAAAGGAACGATAAAAAATTACCGGCGGGAGCTGGACCTGAACCAGGCCCTGGCCAGCGTAAGCTATACAGTGGATGGTACGGATTACACGCGGGAATACCTCGTGAGTCAGCCGGATCAGGCGCTGGCCATCCATCTGGGGGCCAGCAAGAAAGCGAGTGTGAATACCGTGGTACGCCTGGGTAGTCCGCACAAAGCCACAGTGCGTACCAATGCGGACCAGTCGGTTATTTCCATCGCGTTCCACGTGCGGGAAGGCGTACTGTCCGGCGCGGGCTACCTGCAGGTGCATACGGACGGCGGAAGGGTAAAAGTCCTGGAAGACAGGATTGAAATCGAACAGGCGGATGCCGCGGATATTTATGTAACGGCTGCTACCAGTTATGTCAATTTCAAAGACCATAGCGGTAAGCCGGAAGCGGCCTGTGAGCGGGCCTTGCAGGCGATCAAAGGAAAATCCTACGCGCAGCTGAAAGCGGCGCATATCAAGGAATACCAGCAGTACTTTAACACTTTCTCCGCTAACTTCGGCACTTCCGCCAACGAGGCCCTGCCTACGGATGAAAGGATTGTGCGCTTCACCCAATCGAACGATGCGCCGTTTGTAGCCCTGTACATGCAGTATGCCCGCTACCTGCTGATATCCGCTTCCCGCCCGGGTACGCGGCCGGCGAATTTGCAAGGCATCTGGAACGACCTGATGTCGCCGCCCTGGGGCAGTAAGTACACCACCAACATCAACCTGGAAATGAACTATTGGCCGGCGGAAATCCTCCACCTTTCGCCCATGCATGAGCCGCTGTTCCGCATGATAGACGAATTGCAGGTGACCGGCCACCAGACCGCGCAGGCATACTACCATGCGCCGGGATGGGTGCTGCATCACAATACGGACTTATGGCGCGGCACGGCGCCTATCAATGCCGCAAACCACGGGATATGGGTTACAGGCGGGGCGTGGCTCTGCCAGCATCTTTGGGAGCATTACCTGTTTACGCAGGATAAGGAATTTTTACGCGTGAATGGCTATCCCGCCATGAAGGAAGCGGCCGCATTTTTCAATGCTTACCTCGTGAAGGACCCTGCCACCGGCTGGTTGATCAGCGGTCCGTCCAATTCGCCGGAGCATGGCGGGTTGGTTATGGGGCCCGCGATGGATCACCAGATCATCAGGACCTTGTTCCGGAACGTGATAGCCGCCAGTGAAATATTACAGGTAGATGCAGATTTCCGCCGGGAGCTGGCGGCAAAAGTTCCGCAAATAGCGCCGAATAAGATTGGGCAACACGGGCAGCTGCAGGAGTGGCTGCAAGACCTGGATGATCCGCAGGACAGGCACCGCCACGTATCGCACCTCTGGGGCCTGTACCCAGGCAGCGAAATCAACTGGGAGGACACGCCTGACCTGGTGAATGCCGCCAGGCAATCCCTGCTCTTCCGCGGGGATGCCGCTACAGGCTGGAGCCTGGCCTGGAAGATCAATTTCTGGGCACGGTTTAAAGATGCGGATCATACGTTTAAAATGATCGGCATGCTGCTGAGCCCTGCCAGTAAAGGCGCGGGCAGCTATCCCAACCTCTTCGACGCGCATCCGCCGTTCCAGATTGACGGGAATTTTGGCGGCGCGGCCGGCATGGCTGAAATGCTGATCCAGAGCCATACCCGCTACATCGATATCCTGCCGGCCCTGCCTGCGGCCATACCCGATGGCGACATCAAAGGCATTTGCGCCAGGGGAGGTTTTGAGATGGACATGGGATGGAAGCGGGGCGCGCTGCAATACCTCACCGTAAGATCAAAAGCCGGGCAGCCGCTCGTGCTGCGGTATAACGGCAAAGTGCGGGAAGTGCCGACGGTAAAGAACGGCACGTACCGGTTCAACGGAAAACTTGAAACATTATAATACATGAAGTACTGGTGTTGTTGTTGGTGGATATTATCGGCGGGTACGGCACTTGCGCAGCAACCTGCCACGGTGGCCAACCTCCGGGTAGAGTACCTGGATAATCCCACCGGGATTGACCGCAAAGCGCCCGCTTTCAGCTGGGAGTACGGGCTTGCGCCGGATAACTACCGCCAGGCAGCCTATCGCATACTGGTGGCGGATGATAGTTTGTTGCTGGGGAGAGATACAGGGAATATCTGGGACAGTAAGCGCGTCAGCGCAGGAGATGCCCTGCAGGTACATTACAATGGCCTGCCGTTACAATCCGGCAAAAAATACTGGTGGAAGGTAATGGCCTGGGATGTAAATGGTAGCCCTACCGGGTGGAGCGCCATCCGGCACTGGCGGATGGGACTGTTGCAGGAGGCCGACTGGAAAGGGGCGAAGTGGATCGGTTATGAAAACATCCCCGATTCAGCGGTGATAGTGCCGCATGTACACCTCAATGGCAAAAAGGCCTGGGGTCCGCGGAGGGATGTACTGCCAATGTTCCGCAGGGAGTTTACAGTGCGCAAACCGCTGAAAGCCGCGGTGGCCTTTGTATCCGGACTCGGGCAGTTTGAAATGAGTATCAACGGTGTCAAAACCGGGGACGCCTTTCTGGAACCGGGATGGACGGACTATCGCCGGGCTGCCCAATACGTTACCTATGAAGTGACGCAGCAACTCAAGCCGGGGGCTAATGCCATCGGCATACTCCTTGGCAACGGGTTTTATTACATCCCCGGGGAGCGTTACCGTAAAATGACGGGCGGTTACGGATATCCTAAAATGATCCTCCGCCTGCAACTGCAATACACCGATGGTACCACGGAAGATGTAGTGACGGATGAGCGTTGGCAAACCGCTGCTTCGCCGCTGTACTTCTCCGGTATCTACGGCGGGGAGGATTACGATGCCCAACGGGAGCAGGAGGGCTGGGACCGGCCCGGCTTCCCGGCGGACGGCTGGAAGGCCGCGCTGCCAACCGCCCCGGCGCCGCTGGTAGCGCAGATCAACACGCCTGTACGCAAAACCACGCGATATGAAGTGCAAAAAAGCTGGCAGCTCCATGATACAACGGTGTACGACTTTGGGCAAAATACGGCCGCAGTACCTTCCATAGTAGTTTGGGGGAATAAAGGGGATACGGTCCGCCTGTTTCCAGGAGAGCTGGTGAATGCAGATGGCGCCGTCAACCAGAAGGCTACCGGCGCTCCCTATATCCTGACTTATGTGCTGAAAGGCAGCACCGCCGCGGCGCCTGAAACATGGCAGCCACGGTTTACGTACTATGGTTACCGTTATATACAGGTAGTGCGCATCCCGAAGGAGGCGGGCGCTAAGCGGCCGGCCCTCGTGAAAATCTCCAATGAAGCCATCAGCGCGGCGGGCTCCCGTTCGGGGAGTTTCAGCTGCTCGAATGAACTGTTCAATAAGATCTACCAGCTGATTGATCACGCGATCACCAGTAACACGGTGAGCGTGTTTACGGACTGTCCGCACCGCGAAAAGCTGGGCTGGCTGGAACAGACCTACCTCATGGGCCCTTCCGTATCCTACAACTATCACATTGCGCCGCATTACCGCAAGGCAATTTTCGATATGCAGCATGCGCAATACCCGGATGGGAAAATCCCCGAGATAGTGCCGGAGTTCACCCGCTTTACCCCGCCGTTCGACGAATCGCCGGAATGGGGCAGCGCGGCCGTGATCGTGCCGTGGAACAACTACCGCTGGTATGGCGACCTGCGGACGCTGGAGGAGTCGTACCCGATGATGCAGCAGTATGTGGCGTACCTGCAGGGCCGCAGCAAGGGGCATATTGTGTCGCACGGGCTGGGCGACTGGTTCGATATCGGTCCGCAGCGGTCCGGCTTTTCCCAGATGACGAAAATGGGCATCACGGCAACGGCTACTTATTATTACGACCTCTCCATTATGGCCCGGGTGGGGGCTTTGCTGCATAAATCCGCCGATGCGGCCAGGTACCGGCAGTTGGCGGCGCAGGTGAAAGCCGCTTTCAATAAAGCGTTTTTCGATCCTCAACGGATGCAATATGACACCGCGAGTCAAACCGCCAATGCCATGGCGTTGTATATGGACCTGGCGCCGGCGGACAAGCGGGCTGCCGTGTTAAACGCCCTGGTAACGGACATCCGTACACGAAATAATGCCCTCACCGCGGGGGACATCGGCTACCGCTATGTACTGCAGGCGTTGCAGGCCGGAGACCGGAACGACGTTGTTTTTGATATGAACTCCCGGGACGATGTGCCGGGATATGGTTTCCAGATCAGGCACGGCGCTACCGCGCTCACCGAAAGCTGGCAGGCCTATGAATTTGTATCCAACAATCACTTTATGCTGGGCCACCTGATGGAATGGTTCTATAGCGGGCTGGCAGGCATTCAGCAGGCAGCTCATTCCGCCGGCTTCCGGCATATTGTGATCAAACCCGCTCCCGTAGGCGATATCAGCTGGGTAAAATGCAACTACGCCAGCGCTGCCGGCCTGATCAGGGTGGAATGGAAAAAATCCGCGGAGGCGTTTGAGCTGAACGTTGAAATTCCTCCCAATACACAGGCGACCATCTGCCTGCCAGCGAAAGCCGGCGCTGTTGTAAAACAAAATGGCAGGCGGTTATCCAAAGCAGCCATTCAAAATGGCCGTATAGCCGTGCCCGTTGGGTCCGGCAAATACCTGTTCACTGTAATCTGATAAATGATGAAACGCATCTCCTGTATAAATATCTTCCTGTTGTGCTGCTTACTCGCCATGCAACCCTTGCAGGCGCAAACGGATTTTAATGACAACTGGAAGTTCCTGCAGGGGGACGACAGCCTGGCCCGCGCGCCCCGCTATAACGACGCGGGCTGGCGTACGCTGCGCCTGCCGCATGACTGGAGCATTGAAGGGGATTTTTCCGCAACGGCGCCGGCCACCACGCAGGGCGGCGCGCTGCCTGCCGGCATCGGCTGGTACCGCAAAACCTTTACCCTGCCTGCCGCGGCGGCGGATAAACTGGTGCGCATTGAATTTGATGGCATCTACCGGAACAGCGAAGTATGGATCAACGGGCATTACCTTGGCAAGCGCCCCAATGGTTATATTTCCTTTTCGTATGACCTGACGCCTTATATCCGCTTTGGCAGCCAAAATGTAATTGCCGTAAAAGTGGATAACAGCAGGCAGCCAAACTCCCGCTGGTACAGCGGCTCGGGGATTTACCGGAACGTAAGGCTGGTGGTAGGCAACAAAACAGGGTTTGAACGGAATGGTATTTTTATCAAAGCGCGCTATGAGAAGGACAGCCACGGTACAGCCACGGGGGTAATCGGGGTACAGGCTGCAATCCGCAACCATTCCGGAAGTAAGGCATACTGCCAGGTAGAAGTGCAGCTATACGATGCGGGAGGGAAGCTGGCGGCTTATATTATCTCCCCCAACACCCCAATAGCAAACAATACAAAAGATACACAGTTCCTGCAGGTGAAAATACCCGGCGTACAACTATGGTCCGTAACGGAACCGAATTGTTACACGGTTAAAACGCTGCTGAAATCAGGCGGTAAGGTACTGGATAGCGTCATAACGGTAACGGGCGTACGTAATTTTCATTTCGATGCGGACAAAGGCTTTTTCCTCAATGGGCAACCCCTGAAGATAAAGGGCGTGTGCATGCATCACGACCTCGGCGCGCTGGGCGCAGCGGTGCATGTACGCGCAATGGAGCGGCAGCTGGAGATCCTCCGGGAGATGGGCTGTAACGCCATCCGCACGGCCCACAACCCGCCTGCGCCGGAGTTCCTGGACCTTTGCGATAAAATGGGATTCCTGGTAATGGTGGAAGCGTTTGACATGTGGAAGAAGAAAAAAAATAAGTACGATTATTATGCTGATTTTGAAGCCTGGCATAAGCAGGACCTGGAGGAGATGGTGCTGCGGGACCGGAATCACCCGTCCGTGTTTATGTGGAGCATCGGCAATGAAATCCGCGAACAGTTTGACAGCAGCGGCATTACGCTGGGCCGGGAACTGGTGGGGATCGTAAAAGCCATTGATTCCACCCGCCCCGTTACCTGCGCGTTGAGCGAATGGAACCCCGCGAAAAACTTTATTTACCAGTCGCACGCCCTGGATGTGGTGGGGCTCAATTACCATCATGAAGTGTATGAAGATTTTAAGAAATACTATCCCGGGGAAATATTCCTGGGCAGTGAAAATGTCTCCGCCTTCGCTACAAGAGGCCACTATGGCCTGCCTTCTGACAGCGCTTATTTTTGGCCGGCGAAGTCGCCCCAGAAGATCGTGGAAAACGGCAACCCGGATTACACCGTTTCCGCTTACGATCAGGTAGCGGCCTATTGGGGCAGCACGCACGAAGCTACCTGGAAAATCATCCGGAAACATGACTTCCTTTCCGGCCTGTTTGTATGGAGCGGATTTGACTTCCTGGGCGAGCCCATTCCTTACCCATGGCCGGCGCGTAGCTCCTACTACGGCATCGTTGACCTGGCGGGCTTTCCCAAAGATGTGTACTACATGTACCAATCGGAATGGACGGACAAACCGGTGCTGCACATGTTCCCGCACTGGAACTGGCAGCCGGGCCAGCTGGTAGACGTTTGGGTGTATTACAATAATGCGGACGAAGTGGAGCTGTTCCTCAATGGCGCATCCCTCGGCGTAAAGCGAAAATCCCCGGATGACCTGCACCTGCTCTGGCGGGTACCGTTTACACCCGGCACGCTGAAAGCCGTATCCCGTAAGGGCGGGAAGGTGGTGCTGCAACGGGAAGTGCGGACGGCGGGCGCCCCTGCCGGCATTCAGCTCCAGGCGGACCGTAGTAAGATACAGGCCGATGGCAGGGACCTGTCCTATGTTACCTTACAGATTGTGGATGCCAACGGCATTCCAGTGCCGGATGCCGGTAACCGCATTCAATTTTCCATCGAAGGCCCCGGCGCAATTGCCGGCACTGACAACGGCTACCAGGCGGATACCGTTTCGCTGAAAAGCCCATCCCGGCAATGCTGGAAAGGCATGGCCCTGGCCATCGTCCAATCCACCGGCCAGCCGGGCGTTATCCGCCTCAAAGCCTCCGGCGCAGGTATCGCTCCCGCAACTATTTCCATCCGCACGGAGTAGTAAAAATTTTACGCAATCGTTCCCGGAGATATTTTATACGGCAAATAGTAAAATGTTCCATCTTTATAGTGAAACCTTACATTGGTTAAGGTAGTACTTGCAGGTATCTTTAAACCGGTGAAAAAATTACAGCGTCCACACTGTTTTTCACCTGAATGAAAAATCTGATGCAACATGAAAAAGCTATTCCGTGTTATGAAGGGTACCTCCCTGGCTGCTGCCCTGTGCCGGCTATCCGCTGCTGGCAGACGTTTGCCGTCTTTTTCCACTACGCTGGCTACTGCCGCCCTGGGCTTTTCCCTGTTGTGTTTTTCTTCCCGCGGCGAAGCGCAGGCAAACCCGGATTATGAAAAAGTATTGACGGAAAGGACGGGTAAGATTGTCCAAACTTTAGGCATTACCGACAGCGTCCAATATAAGGCCGTTATGAACACGATCGTCCATCAATACATGGACCTCAACGCTATCCACGATCAGTATAAAGTGGCGGTAGCCGCCATCAAAGCCGATTCCTCCAAAGGGGTGGATAAAGCCGCCGCGGTCAGACAGCAGGAAGAAAAAAAACAAGCCGCCCTGCGCGCCCTGCATCAGCAGTTCATCGCCAGCCTGAGCGCGCGGCTGAATGCCACGCAGGTGGAGCAAGTGAAGGACGGTATGACCTACCGCGTGCTGCCCGGCACTTTCAGCGCCTACCAGGATATGCTGCCGCAGCTGACGGCTGCGCAGAAGGAGCAGATCTACACCTGGCTGGTGGAAGCAAGGGAGCTGGCTATGGACGAAGGCACTTCCGGCGATAAGCACAAAGTTTTTGGCAAATACAAAGGGAGGATCAACAACTACCTCTCCGAAGCAGGGTACGACCTGAAGAAAGAAACAGCAGCCTGGCAGCAACGCCTGAAAGAAAGAAAAAATTCCAGATAACAACTCCGCATCCACGTTTGTCCTGACCACGAAAGGTTTCCACGATTGATGAAATTCCGGTTACGCTGATACAAACAGTCAACCAGATTGAATTATCCAGCTATTTGACTCAACCAAACTCATCTCACAAGCTATTTTTTTAAACGAACGCCAATGAATTCCATACGTTACATCAAACCGTTGCTGTTACTATTGCTATTGGTAGGCACGCTGCGGGTGTCCGCGCAGGAACGTACGATTTCCGGTACCGTGAAGGACCAGAAGACCGGCGAACTGATTGTGGGCGCTACCGTACGGGTAAAGAACAACACCATCGCCACGACCACCAACGGGGATGGTAAGTTTACCCTGAAAGTGCCTTCCGCGGAAGCGGTGGTAATGGTATCCCACCTGGGTTATACCTTTTATGAAACAAAAGTTTCCAACCTTCCGTCCGTGATTATGCTGACTACCGCCGAAAGAGGAGTAGGCGAAGTAGTGGTGGTAGGTTACGGCAGTAAAAAGAAGGGCGACCTGCTCGGCGCTATCGCCAACATTAAAGGCTCCGAGGTGGAAGACCTGCCGGTGGCCAACCTCGGCAGCGCGCTGATCAACCGCGTGCCGGGCGTGAGCGTCAACTACTCTTCCGGAAAGCCCGGTTCCACTACGAATATAAACATCCGCAATTCCATCACCTTCCCGGGGTCTACGGCGTCTACGACGCAACCGCTGTATGTGATAGACGGCATCATCGTCAACCCTACGACCTATAACCAGTCGCCCAACCCGGATTTCTTTGAAAACCTGGACGCGAGCCAGATTGAAGATATCACCTTCCTGAAAGACGCTTCCGCGGCCATTTACGGCGCGGCCGGCGCAAAAGGGGTGGTGCTCATTACTACGAAAAAAGGAAAGATCGGCAAGCCGAGGATTAACTACAACGGCTATCTTGGCCGCTCTACCGAGGCGGTGAAAACGAAAACCATGACGGCCTACCAGCACGCAAAGATGCTGAACGACGGCTGGGAAGCCAACAACGCCGCCTATTCCAACCGTTTCTCCGATGCGGACCTGGAAAAGCTGAAGCAAATGCCGGACCGTGCCTGGTACGACGACTTCTGGCAGCCGGGCAACGTGATGCGCCATACGCTGAATATCTCCGGCGGTTCCGAGCGGATCACCTTTTTTGCCGGCGGCAGCTATTATAAAGAGGATGGTAACTACGGCGATATCAACGTAAAGAAATACAGTGTGCGCGGATCCATGGATGCGAAGATCATTGACGGGCTGACGGCCAATGTCAGCTTCTCGTCCGACTTCAACCAGGAGTACCGCGGCACCAGCAAGGGCGCTAATCCGGAAACGGACGATCAGACTATCCGCGCGCTGTACCTCACGCCCAAATGGGTGCCTACTACCGTCAACGGTTTGCCGGTAGCGTTTAACGGTCCTAACCCGCCGGGCAACTGGAGCCTGCTGGCGCTGCTGAACTCCGGGAACTATACGCGTAACAAGTCCCAGGGCCTGAGCACCAACGCCTCCCTGGAATACCGGCCCAGCTATATCAAAGGGCTCAGCGCCAAAGTGCAGCTGGGTATCCTGAACCGCAACAACCAGGATAAGCAGTATTATCCTACTTATCGTGTAGCCAACGTCGTTAGACCCGGCTTCAGCAACAACGGTTTGCTGTATTCCGATTCCATTGACGCCAAAACGCCCTGGGTGACGATTACGAATAACGACCAGCTCTCGGAAGGTTCCACCATTTCCAGCAGCTACCAGCTGATCGGAACGCTGAACTACGCGCGCACCTTCGGGCAGCACGACATCGGCGTGCTCGTAGCCGTGGACCAGAGCGAAGCGGAAGCCCGCAACATCTTCCTGACCAAAAACAAACAACTGGTAATGGGCGTGGATGAGTTCTGGGCATTCAGCGATGACCCTACCACCGTGGCCTCCCTGGGCGCGGTGATCCGCAACCCGCAATCCACCCAGTTTGCGAAGCGTTCCTTCATCAGCCGTGCGAACTATTCCTTTGCAAATAAATACCTCATTGAATTTATCGGCCGCTTCGACGCTTCTTCCAACTTTGCGCCGGACAAGCGCTGGGGCTTCTTCCCCACAGTGGGCTTAGGCTGGCGGGTGAGCGAAGAGGAATTTTTTAAAGAGCGTTTTTTCTTTATTGACAACTTTAAGCTGAGAGCGATGTACGGGATCGTAGGAGAGGACCGTGTTTCCAATAAAACCTACGTCAACCGGTTCACCCAAACAACGGGCATGCTCTTTGGTAACGCCAATACCAATGGTCTTGATCCCAGCATTTACCCGAACCCGGATGCGACCTGGGAAAAAGCCCGTACCCTCAACGTGGGTTTTGACCTCACCATGCTTAAATCCAAACTCAATATCACGGCGGATTTTTACCACCGCTATACCTACGATGCGTTTAACCAGCTAGACGTAAGCGTGGTGCCGATGACCACCGGTTTGATCACTGCGGTGAAGAACTACGGTAAGGCGGTTGCCTACGGCGCTGAATTTGGCATCGGTTACCGGGATAACATCAACCGGGACTGGGGCTTTACGGCGGATGTGAACTTCGCTGTCACCAACAGCATGATCCTGCAGCAGTATTATAGTCCTGCCGCGCTCGGCCTGTTTGGTGAAGACGGTATTGAAAACCCGATCGGGAAGAATCCGAAAATCTATAACGGTAACAACTACGGCTATATCGCCACGGGCATCCTCCGCACGCAGGACGAGGTAGAGGCCATCCTGGCGAAGAATCCGAATTACACCATCGGAGGGCAAAAGCCGCAGGTGGGCTTCATGAATTACAAGGATGTGAACGGCGACGGGAAGATAGACGATAATGATGTAACGCTGATGTTTGACCGTACAGCGCCGGTTATAGGTTTTGGTATCACCCTGGGGGTTAACTACAAACAATTCAAACTGCAGACGAACCTGAACCTGTCTGTAGGGGGTAAAGTATTCTACGATTCCGAAGCCAAGAAAGCGCCGACTACTACGCAGAACGCGCCATCCTTCTGGAACGACCACTGGACGCCGGAGAATCCGAATGCCAAATATCCCCGCGCCGATGCGCCGCTGATCAAGGAGAACTCCACTTTCTGGGCGGTGAATGGTACGCAGTGCCGCATCAACAACGCCGTACTGTCGTACTCATTGCCAAAAGAGCTGGTGAACAGGTACAAGATTCCGGACCTGCGGGTAATGCTGACGGGCACCAACTTGTGGAACATCATTAATCCGTATAAGTACAAGGATCCATACACGAGCAACTTCGCCTCTTACCCTACGCTCAGAACGCTGTCCATAGGTATAGGCGCCAGTCTGTAAACTGCATTCCACCACGTTAACAACCACGAAAATGAAATTACTGAAACATATCAAGTTGTCAATGGCGATTGCGGGCGTGAGTTCCCTGATGATGCTGGGCGCCTGCAACAAGGATTTCTTTGAAATTGAGGATCCCAACGGTATTGAAGATGCCGAGATGTGGGAGAGCGAGGGGGCGATTGGCCTCTACCTGAACCGGACTTACTACTTTGTCATTCCGCAATGGCCTACGGTGGGAGGCATCCACAATTCCTCCGATGAAACGAACAACATCAGTCCGGACTTCATGTACGGCCGCCTGCTGGAAAATTCCGTGACGGACATTGGCTCTTCCGCCGATATCAGGAATAACCGGTATGCGGATATACGCCGTTGCAATACCGCCATTGAAGGCATCAATGCCAGCAAAACCTTGCCCAAGGCTTCCCGCGATTTGCTGAAGGCACAGTTCTTCTTCCTCCGCGCCTACACCTACTTCAAACTGGTACGGCTATACGGAGGCGTGCCGCTGGTGTTAAGGGCGCAGGGTCAGGCGGAAGATAACCTGCAGGTGCCGCGTAGTAAAACCAGCGAGTGCATTGCGCAGATAGCCGCCGATTGCGACTCTGCGGCGGCCTTCCTGCCCAAGACCTGGACGGGGAATGATATAGGTCGCGCTACCCGCGCAGCCGCCCTGGCAGTAAAAGCGAAGGCGCTGCTGTATTGGGCCAGCCCGCAGTTCAACATCGGCAACGATGCGAGCCGCTGGCAGAATGCCTACAAAGCCAACAAAGAAGCTTATGAAGCCTGCGTGGCCGACGGGTATGAGCTGATCAGGAATTATGGCGACCTGTTTGTGCAGGAAGATAACAAGGAAATCCTGATCGTCCGCAAGTACACGACCACCAAGGACCTGGGCACGAATACCGAACAGGTTACCCGCCCGAACTCTGAAACCGTTGGCGGTGGCGGTTCCAACCAGCCTACCTGGAACCTCGTGAAAGCATATACGATGAACAACGGTTTGCCGATTACCGATCCTAACTCCGGCTATGACGGCGTGTTGTACTGGCGTAACCGCGATCCCCGCTTTAAAGCGAGCATTTCCTACAACGGGGATGTATGGCCGCTGAGCGGTAAATCAGGCCGTATCCAGTACACCTACAAAGGCGTAGCGGAGGAGAGCAGTTCTTCCATCGTCACCGGGTTTTACTGCAAGCGGTTGTGCAATCCGAGCATCAGTCCGACCCAGGCGTTGTATAACAGCAACAGCGGCGGTGGCAGCGGCATGGATTGGATAGAAATGCGTTTTGCAGAGGTGATCCTCAACCTGGCGGAATGCGCGAACGAAACCGGCAACCTGGCCGAGGCGAAGGATATGGTGCGGCTGATCCGCAAACGTGCCGGTATTGTACAGGGCGCATATGATTACGGTTTAAGTATAGCCAGCGACGTGGTGGCCATGCGCAAACTGCTGCTCAATGAAAGGCAGGTGGAATTTGCCTTTGAAGGGATGCGTTACTACGACCTGCGCCGGACCCGCAACCTGGGGCTGATCACCAACAGGGAGTCCTACATCCCGACGCCATTGTCGCCATACGTGGGCGGTACAGGCGGCTCCAACCCTGATCCTACGAAGATATACCTCGATAAGGTGTACCCTTCAGGCATCAAACCAAGAGATACCCTCAACCTGGAAAATCCGGATACCTACAAGCGCGTGCTGGGTTTAACGCCTACATCCCTGGAAGGTTCGGACGCGATCAGCCTGCCGGATAAATACTACGTATATCCGTTGCCGACCACCTTTACCAGAACGCCTGCCATCCAGCAAACCAATGGCTGGTCCGGCGGAACCTTCGATCCATATCAATAATCTATAACTGCAAACAGAATGACGATTAAAAAATATTTGGTGAGCGCCGTGTGCATCCTGGGGATATTTTCTGCCTGCGAAAAGGAGGCAGACCCCGTGGATGGTAACTATGCCACCGTAACGCTGAATGGCGGCGGTAAAGCCGTTACCGGGGATGTGGCCATCAATCCGGGCGACAGCATCACTTTCGATTTTACCATCACTACCCAGCGGCCGATGGCCTTTGTGGGCATACAGAAAAATCCCGTGAACCATACGGCCTTCCTGGTAAGGGACACGCTGAAAACTGCCACAACTACCTATAGCGCCAGCAAAACGCTGAAGGCGGATACAATCAATGGCAGCTACCTGTACCGCATTGTGGCGCATGACTCCTCCGGTACTTACATCGGTTCCAAAGACCTGGTCATCACCGTGAATCCTGATTTTTACTATTACACCGTGCGGGTGCTGCGGGTACCGGATACGACCGGCAAAACCAATCCCTGCTACATGGCCGCCACGACCGGGGAAACGTTTAGTTATACCACCGGCGCGGCCAATTCCGCGAAAATCGATTTTGGTATCATGTTCGACACCACGGGGCTGGCTTCACCTTCCACGACGGATGACCTGCGCTTTTGCCTGTACGCATTGAGCGCGCCGCAGGGGCAGCTGCCTTTCTATGACCTGGGTAGCTGGACGAAAAATAATACGATTATGAAAAAGGCTACTAGTCCGGCGTTTAATAAATTATTATCAGGGGGAGACCTTAGAGCCGCGGCCAGAACAAACCTCGCTTCAGGGACAACCAGCAAGGTAACCCAACTCGCAGCGGGTAATCTCGTGTTTTTTAAAACGGCCTCCGGAAAAGCCGGTTGCCTCAGTGTCAACTATGTGAACGGTAATTCTCCTGCAGCCAGCAGCTTTATGAACGTGGACATAAAAATAGAACGCTAATTAATATCTTTCCGAATACACAATCTCCGGTGAAATGAAAACAGTCGTAATGAAAAAAGAAGTTCTCCGCCTGGCATTGATGACAACTGTTGGTTTATGTGTTGCATCGAATGTAAAAGCACAGTATCCGCAAATACCTGCCGATGTGCAGCGGGCGGCGGATTCGCTGATGAAAGCCGCCACCAGGCACTCCGACTCTGCCTGGGCCGTAGCATGGCCTATCATCCAGGAAGAGGCCAAACAAGGCAAACCCTTTATTCCATGGGCTTCCCGTGTGGATGAACTCCCGCAGGCGGAAATAGCCGCTTTCCCCGGAGCTGAAGGCGGCGGCAAATATTCCTTCGGGGGCCGCGGCGGAAAAGTATATGTAGTGACCAACCTGAACGATGACGGGCCGGGAAGCTTGCGCTGGGCTTGTGAACAGGGCGGCGCCCGTACGATCGTTTTCAACGTGGCGGGCATCATCCGGCTGAAAACGCCGCTGATCATCCGCGCCCCTTATATCACCATTGCAGGGCAAACGGCGCCTGGCGATGGCGTGTGCATTGCCGGAGAGAGCGTGTGGATCAATACCCATGACGTCATCATCCGCTATATGCGCTTCCGCCGCGGCGAAACCTGGGTGGGCCGCAGGGACGACGCCATTGGCGGCAACCCCGTGGGCAATATCATGATCGATCACGTGTCCGCCACATGGGGCCTGGATGAGAACATGAGTATGTACCGGCATATGTACAACGACAGCACCGGGAAAATTGAAGATAAATTCCCGACGGTCAATATCACCATTCAGAACTCCATCTTCGGCGAGGCGCTGGACACCTGGAACCACGCCTTTGGCAGTACGCTCGGCGGGGAGAACTGTACGTTTATGCGTAACCTCTGGGCCAACAACGCGGGCCGTAACCCTTCCGTAGGCTGGAACGGCGTGTTCAACTTCGTGAACAACGTGGTGTTTAACTGGGTACACCGCAGTATAGACGGGGGTGATTACCGCGCGCAATTCAACATCATCAACAACTACTTCAAACCTGGGCCGGCCACGCCTAAAAACAATGTAGGGCATCGTATCCTGAAGCCTGAAAGCGGCCGCAGTAAATTGAAGTATAAAGTATATGGCCGCGCTTACGTTAACGGAAACATCATGGAAGGCTATCCCGAGATCACTAAAAATAACTGGAACGGCGGGGTGCAGGTAGAAGAAGAAAGCAACGCAGGGGAATACATGGCTAACATCAAATGGCCTAAGCCGCTGCCTATGCCAGGGATTACCATCCTGCCGGCAGAAGAAGCCAAACGTTACGTGCTGGCCAACGCCGGCGCTACCTTGCCCCGCCGCGATGCGGTGGATACCCGCATCGTGAAACAGGTGGCCACCGGCAAGATCGAGTGGGACCCGAAGGTGACGCCGCCGGAAACCCAGTTCAAACATCGCCGCCTGCCGCTGGACTCCTATAAGATAGGCATCATCACGGATGTGAGCCAGGTGGGCGGATACCCGGAGTACAAGGGCGCGCCTTATAAGGACAGCGACAACGACGGGATGCCGGATGATTACGAAAAGAAGAAAGGGCTCAATCCCAACAATGCGGCCGATGCGGCGCAGTATGCCAAATCCGGTTCCGGCTATACGAATATTGAAGAGTACCTCAACAGCGTAGTGCCGCTGGCCAATGTAACACCGGCTAAATAAAGATTAAACAGAGCAATGATAAAGGTGCGATTGTTATTTTCAGAGAAGTTGGCACTGATAGCGGGCATATGCCTGCTATCAGCTGTTTCAGGCTATGCCCAGAAAAAACCGAAACCTGTTCCGCCCATTGCGTTTGCGCAGGGCAGGCTGCAATATGCGCCGGATTCGCTGGGCAACCGTATCCCGGATTTTTCCTACAGCGGCTATAAGGCCGGGGAGGCGGCCATCCCGGAGGCGCCCGTGCGGGTGGTAGTGCCGCTGCAAAGCGGGGACGCTACCCGGCGCATTCAGGCTGCGATTGACTATGTGAGCAAGCTGCCGCTTTCCAAAGCAGGATGGCGGGGCGCAGTGCTATTGCAGGCGGGTAACTACCGCGTGCAGGGGAGCCTGCTCCTGCATACGGCAGGCGTAGTGCTGCGTGGCAGCGGTTTTGGAGATGGGGGCACCATCCTCACCGGCGCGGGGCGGGACAGGGAAACGCTGATCCGCATTGCCGGCAAGGATGACCGGGTGATGAAAGACAGCACCACCATTACAGATACCTATGCGCCGGTGAATACCCGCACGCTGCATGTGGCTACGGATAAGGGATTGCAAACGGGGGACCTGGCCGTGATTACCCGGCCGGGCACGCAGGCATGGATCAACGCACTTGGCACGGATCATTTTGGCGGAGGCATTACCGCCCTCGGCTGGAAGCCCAACCAGCGCAATATAAACTGGATCAGAACAATCACCGTTACCGGTAATAACACCATATCCCTTGATGCGCCCATCACCACCGCCCTTGAGCAGGCGTATGGATACGCTACCCTGGCCACTTTCAGCTGGCCGGGGCGTATTCATGACTGCGGCGTGGAAAACCTGCAGCTGGTGTCCGAGGTGGACGGCAGTAATCCCAAGGATGAAGATCACCGCTGGATGGCCATTACCATGGATAACGTTACCGATGCATGGGTGCGCCAGGTAAGCTTTTCCGGGTTCGCAGGAAGCGCTGTGGCCATTTATGAAAACGCTTCCCGTATTACCGTGGAAGATTGTATCTCCTTACATCCAGTTTCAGAAATAGGGGGGGAGAGAAGAAATACTTTTTTTACAGCAGGGCAGCAAACACTTTTCCAGCGTTGCTATGCAGAGTCCGGGATCCACGATTTCGCGACAGGCTTTTGTGCCGCGGGCCCCAATGCATTCGTGCAATGCGAATCCAGTCGCCCGTATAGTTTCAGCGGCGGGCTGGACAGCTGGGCTTCCGGCGTTTTATTCGACATCGTCCAGGTGGATGGCAACGCCATCAGTTTCATGAACCGCGGCCAGGACGGACAAGGGGCCGGGTGGAATATAGCCAATTCCGTACTCTGGAATTGCAGCGCCGCGCGGATCGACTGCTATGCGCCGCCTACGGCTCAAAACTGGGCGCTGGGCTCCTGGAGCCAGTTTGCCGGCGATGGCTACTGGGGTGAATCCAATAACAGCATAGAGCCGAGGAGCCTGTACTACCAGCAACTAAAAGAGCGTACAGGCGTGGCCGATATATCGCGCCAGCTGATGCTGACAGAAACGGACGCCAGTAGTAGTCCGTCGGTGGCTACGGCCGCCGCGCTCACCCAGGCCGCCCGCACTCCCGCCAAAACATTAAAAGCATTTATTTACGAAGCGCCACAGCGTAATCCTATCAGCATACAGGCTGCCGGCGTAAAAACGATTGACCAGCTGGTGCGCCTGCCTGTGGAGGAACAGCCTGCAACAACGGCCGCTATTCATTTGCAAAACGGCTGGCTGGTAAGCGAGGGCGCTATTGCCACGGGCCGCCGCATCAGCGTGCCGTGGTGGAACGGCAGCGCCAGGCCGTATGGGCGGCTGGCCGCAGGCCCGGCCATCACCCGCTTTGTGCCGGGGCGTACAGGCCGCGGCTGGACGGACGACCTGGCAGCGCTGGCAGATACGATGCTGCTGCGCCGCACCATTGCCGTAGAGCAGAACTACGGCTTGTGGTATGACCGCCGCCGGGATGATCATGAGCGCATCCGCCGTATGAACGGCGAGGTATGGGCGCCTTTTTACGAACTGCCCTTTGCCAGAACAGGCCGGGATACCGCCTGGGATGGGTTAAGCAAATACGACCTGACTAAATACAACCACTGGTACTGGAACCGCCTGAAGCAGTTTGCCGACCTGGCGGATCAGCGGGGGCTCCTGCTGGTGCACCAGATGTATTTCCAACATAATATCCTGGAAGCGGGCGCGCATTATGCGGACTTCCCCTGGCGCGCGGCCAACAACGTCAACAACGCAGGCTTCCCTGAGCCGGTGCCTTATGCGGGCGACAAGCGCATTTTCATGGCGGAGCAGTTTTACGACACTACGCACCCGGTGCGGCGGGCCCTGCACCAGCAGTACATCCGCCAGTGCCTGGATAATTTTGCCGGCAACAAAGGCGTGATACAGCTGACGGGCGAAGAGTTTACAGGGCCGCTGCATTTTGTGCAGTTCTGGCTCAACACCATTCGCGCCTGGGAAGCGGAAAAGGGGCAGCGGCCGCTGATAGGCCTCAGCGCTACCAGGGATGTACAGGATGCTATCCTCAACGATCCTGCGTATAATCAACTGATCGACGTGATTGATATCAGGTACTGGTACTACCAGGCAAACGGTACCGCCTACACGCCGCAGGGAGGCCAGCACCTGGCCCCGCGGCAGCATGCGCGGCTCCTGAAGCCCAAAAGCACCTCCGCCGGGCAGGTGTACCGCGCGGTGCTGGAATACCGGCTGCGCTTCCCGGAGAAGGCGGTGATCTATTCCGCCGACGCCTGGGATAAATTCGGCTGGGCGGTACTGATGGCCGGCGGCTCCCTGCCGGTAGTAACGGCAAAGGATAAACGATTTTTATCGGCGGCTGCCGGCATGCGGCCGGTGGCAACCGCTGACGGGCAATGGGTGCTGGCGGGGGAGCAGGGCCGGTTGGTGTACACGGAAAACGGCCGCGTAAATGCGGACCTCGCGCAAAGCAACGGGAGATATACTATTAACTGGATCAATACCGCTACCGGCGAAGTGCTGGCTACCAAAGAGGTAGCGCAGGGCGGTAAAGCCGTACAGCTGAACAAGCCTGCCAACGGCAGCTGGGCGCTGTGGCTGAAAAAAACAGGATAACAGGTTATGAAAAAATGGATATTGGCAATAGGCGTATTCGTATATGCGGCAGCGTTATCCGCACAGACGGCGCTGCCTTTGAAAGTAGCGGAAAATAAACGCTACCTCGTTACCGCTGACGGCAAGCCCTTCTTTTGGCTGGGCGACACCGGCTGGCTGCTGTTCGTGAAATGCACCCGGGAAGAGGCGGTGAAATACCTGGATACCCGCAAGCGGCAAGGGTTTAATGTGATACAGGTCATGCTGCTGCACGACGTGCGGAAAGCAAAAAATGCCTATGGCGATTCCGCCCTGATCAACGGAGACGTATCCCGCCCGCACCTGACGGCGGACCCGCATAACTACTGGAACCATATCAGCTTTGTGATCGATGAAGCCGCCAAACGCGGGATGTACCTGGCGCTGGTGCCGGTATGGGGCAGCAATGTGAAAGCCGGCTATGTGACGGCAGAACAGGCGGCGGCCTACGCGCGCTTCCTTACCTCGCGTTTTGGCAGCAAGCCTAATATCATTTGGGTAAATGGCGGCGATATCCGCGCGACGGAAGGGATGGAGGTCTGGCAGACCATTGGCCAAACGCTGCGGCAGAACGATGCGCAGCACCTGATCACCTACCACCCACGGGGGCGCTATTCTTCTTCAGAATGGTTCCACCAGGCGCCCTGGCTGGACTTCAATATGTTCCAGAGCGGGCACAGGACCTATGCGCAGGATACCAGCGCCAATGATAAAAACCATTACGGGGAAGACAACTGGAAATACGTGGAAGCGGACTATCGTTTGCAGCCCGCCAAGCCGGTGCTGGATGGAGAGCCTTCCTACGAAAATATTCCACATGGGCTGCACGACAGCCTGGAAGTACGCTGGAATGCGGCGGACCTCCGCCGGTACGGCTATTGGAGCGTGTTTGCAGGCGGGGCTGGATTTACCTACGGGGAAAATGCCGTGATGCAGTTTCATTCGAAGGGCGACGAAGGCGCGAACTACGGGGTGAATATGGACTGGGAAAAAGCGATTAACAGCCCGGGCGCCAACCAGATGCAGTACCTGAAGCAGCTGATAGAATCCCGCAGGTACCTGGACCGCCAACCGGCGCAGGAGCTGCTGCCGGAGAACAATGGCGCGCAGTACGAGCACCTGGTAGCGACGAAAGGCCGTGACTACGCTTATGTATATACGTTTACCGGCCACCCGTTTAAAGTGGATCAGGCGAAGTTGGGATTCCGCGTGGGAAAGGCGGCCTGGTATGATCCGGCCAGCGGTAGGTACCGCAAAGCGACGCCTGATCAGCGCGCAGCGGTGGTGAGTTATACGCCGCCGGCAGGGAGAGAGAATGGAAGTGATTGGGTGCTGGTATTGGAAAAATAGCATTTGGCGCAAAGCTGACCAGTAAAATAATTGATACCATTATGCCTAAACCGCTTTTATATATCCTGCTCGGATTAGTTGCTGCACTTACCGCATGCTCCCGCCGGGCTTACCTTTTCACCTCTTTCAGGGAGCCCGCCACAGACGGCCTCCGGCTGCTCTATTCCTACGACGGTTACCGATGGAAGGATATGGATACCGTATTCCTGCGGCCGGAAGCAGGCGCCCAAAAAGTAATGCGGGACCCCAGCATGGCGCTGGGGCCGGACGGAACTTTTTACCTGGTATGGACCAGCAGCTGGCGCAATGATCAGGGCTTTGGGTATGCCACTTCCAGGGATTTGCTGCACTGGTCCCAACAGGGGCAGCTACCCGTGATGCAGGGCACAGGCGCGGTAAACGTATGGGCGCCGGAGTTATACTATGACCAGGCCGCCAGGGACATGAAGGTGGTATGGGCTTCCTGCATCCCGGGCAAGTTTGCCAAAGGGTTGGAGGAGGATAGTAACAACCACCGGCTGTATTATACACGTACAAAGGATTTACAGCATTTCGGGAAGAGTGAATTGTTCTTTGATCCGGGATACAGCGTCATTGATGCGGTGATTGTGCGGCAGTCCAAGCACCGATACGTACTGGTATTTAAGGATAATACAAGACCGGAGCGGG
Source organism: Chitinophaga sp. CB10 (assembly GCA_001870995.2). GTDB lineage: Bacteria > Bacteroidota > Bacteroidia > Chitinophagales > Chitinophagaceae > Chitinophaga. The sequence goes on along the minus strand of MLAV02000012.1, from coordinate 49,936 downwards.
ACCTGAAGGTAGCGCATGGCCGTAGTCCGCTGGGGCCATGGAGCAACGTTTCAGCGCCGTTTACCGGTAAACTCACGGAAGGGCCTTCCGTGGTGAAGCTTAAAAATAAATGGCTGATCTATTACGATGCCTACGGCAAAAAGACGTATGAAGCGGTTGAAACCGCGGACTTCAGAACCTTCCGGCCGGTGGAAAATATTGCGCTGCCGGAAGGCCACAAGCACGGTACGATTGTGCCGGTGAAAAGGAAAGTAGTAGACGGCCTGTTGAAACAACTCGGAAAACCATGAAGCTGATCAGGATGAGCTGCCTGGTATTGTCCGCCTGTATGCTGCCTCTATTTGCAGCGGCGCAGGATACGGTACGGTACACCGGCGCCACGTTATCGAATGTAGACTACCACCATGGCCAGTTATCGCCGGCCATCGGGGTGCATAATATCCAAACCATGCGGGCCAACCGCGGCGATACCGGCGTTACCAGCTGGACGTACAACCATGCGCCCATGCTGGCCTACTGGCAGCGCCGCTTTTACCTGGAATACCTCAGCAACCCCGTTGGCGAGCACGTGCCGCCGGGCCGCACGTTGCTGCAATCCTCGGCGGATGGCTACCATTGGAGTACGCCGGTGGTCATCTTCCCGGAATACAAAATACCGGATGGCTTTGTGAAGCCGGGCCGCAAGGATACTGCCCGCAACAGCCTGGCGGTGATGCACCAGCGCATCGGCTTTTATACTTCCAAATCCAACCGGTTGTTTGCCCTGGGGTATTACGGCATTGTACTGGGTGCGAAGGATGACCCGAACGATGGCAACGGCATTGGCCGCGTGATCCGGGAAATCAAGGCGGACGGGAGCTTCGGGCCGGTGTACTTCCTCCGGTACAACCACCAGTTCAATGAAAAGAACACCAGCTATCCTTTTTATAAATCCTCAAAGGACAAGGGATTGATCGCCGCCTGTGAGGAGATATTGCATAACGGCCTGCTGATGCAGCAGATGGTAGAAGAATCCGACCGCAATGATGAACTGATCCCTTTAAAGAAAGACTTCAAGGCCATGAGCTACTATCACCTGCCGGACGGGCGGGTGGCGGGCCTCTGGAAATACGCGCTGACGAGCATTTCCACGGATGAAGGCCGCAGCTGGCAATATAACCCAACCCGGGCGCCGGGCTTTGTAAATGCCAATGCAAAAATATGGGGGCAGCGTACTTCGGATGGCCGCTATGCCACCGTGTACAACCCGTCGGAATTTCGTTGGCCCCTCGCCGTTAGTACCAGCGCAGATGGCCTTAATTATACCAACCTCTTGCTGGTCAACGGGGAGATATCCGCCCTGCGCTATGGCGGCGCTTATAAAAGCTATGGCCCTCAGTATGTAAGGGGCATCCAGGAGATGGATGGCCATCCGCCGGATGGGCATATGTGGGTGACCTACAGCATGAACAAGGAGGATATTTGGGTGAGTAAGATACCGGCGCCGGTGATCGACAAGCAGACGGAAGATGTGCAGGAAGTATTTGCGGATATGCCGGCGGAGCAAACCCTCCGGTACTGGAATATTTATAGTCCGCTCTGGTGCAGGGTGGCAATGGAAGGCGGGGCGCTGGCGTTGAGGGACAGTGATCCGTTTGATTACGCGAAGGCCGAGCGGGTATTCCCCGAAGGCCGGCAGGTACAACTGGAATGCAGTATTACCCCGCAGCAGGATAGCACCGGCCTCCTGGAAATAGAGGTGACGGACCCCAAAGGCAGTCCCTGCCTGCGTTTGATATTGGATAGTACCGGTACCGTATATACGAAACAAGGTTACCGGAACCGGAGTATAGGGCGCTATAAATCCGGCGAGCGGTTAAAAATAAAACTGGACATTAACACCGCTACCCGCTTTTACACCGTGCAGCTCAATGATGCCAGGCCGGTGTTGAACGTGTACTTTGCGCCGGTGGCCAGCGTGAACCGCATCGTATTTCGTACAGGCCATACCGTGAGATTCCCGGATGCCGATACGCCAACGGACCAGGATTATGACCTGCCGGCGGCGGACAGCAAGGCGCCGGAAGCCCGTTACCTGATTCATTACCTGAAAACTGCTACACGCCCATGAGGAAGAGAATAATGATTGCTTTGCTGCTGCTTTCCGGGATGGCCGGCGCGCAGCCGAAACACCAGGAGAAGGCGGCGGGATTGCATTCTTCCGGCCATGCGGCCGGAAGGGCCAACCAGGGACAGCACCTTTCCGGCCATGCGGGCAAGCCCATGGTATTGCGCTTTGCGGATTTTAAGCATTACGTTTCCTACTTCAATACCATGGAAGATGAAAACATAAAGCAGGCTATCCCGAACGACGGCGCCGCTGCGTGGATGCAGGAGAACATTCCCTTATTCGAATGCCCGCAGCAAAATTTCGAGGAGCTGTATTATTACCGCTGGTGGACCTTGCGCAAGCACATCAAGCATACTGAAAAAGGTTATGTGTTCACGGAGTTCCTTATCCAGCGTTCCTATGCGGACAAGTACAACCTGATTTCCAGCGCGTTGGGGCACCATATTTACGAATCCAGGTGGCTGCATAATCCGCAGTACATGAACGATAACCTGCACACCTGGTACCGGGGTAATAACGGCGGCCCTATGAAGAAGCTGCGCTTTTACAGCAGCTGGAATATAGACGCCATTTACAACCGCTACCTGGTAAACAACGATGCCTCCTTCGTGAAGGACCTGTTCCCTGACCTGGAAAAGGATTACAGCGCCTGGGAAGCAGAGCGCCGCCTGCCCTCCGGCCTGTACTGGCAATACGATGTGCGGGACGCCATGGAAGAAACCATCAGCGGGGGGCGCAAGGAAAAGAATGCAAGGCCTTCCATCAACAGCTACATGTACGGCAATGCCCGGGCATTGGCAAGCATAGCAACAATGAACGGAGAGCCGGCCAAAGCGGAGCTTTACAACAGGAAAGCCGATACGATCAAACAGCTGGTGCAATCCAAACTCTGGAACGCCGGCCAGGAATTTTTTGAAGTGCTGAAAGAAGCGGATACCCTTTCCGCGGTGAAGGAAGAGATCGGGTTTATACCCTGGTATTTCCACCTGCCGGACCCTGCGTACAGCGTGGCCTGGCGCAGTTTAACGGATACGAAAACCTTTTGCGCGCCTTTCGGCATCACGACGGCGGACAGGAGCCACCCCGCGTTCCGCAGCCACGGCTGCTGCAAATGCGAGTGGGATGGAGCGGTATGGCCTTTTGCCACCGCGCAGACGTTGACGGCGCTGGCCAATGAACTGAACAGCGGTCGCGCCGCTGGAATTGCGGACAGCAATTACTTCCGCCTCCTGCAAACCTACGTGGAATCCCAGTACTACCGTGGCCGCCCGTACATCGGCGAGTACCTGGACGAAAAGACCGGCTACTGGCTGAAAGGGGATGAGGAGCGGAGCCGCTACTACAATCATTCCACCTTTAATGACCTGATCATCACCGGCCTGGCAGGCCTCCGCCCCGCGCCGGGCAATGAAATAACCGTACATCCCTTGTTGCCGGCAGGTACCTGGGATTGGTTTTGCCTGGATAATGTGCTGTACCATGGTAAATACCTCACCATCATCTGGGATAAGGATGGTACCCGGTACAAAAAAGGAAAAGGATTAAGCCTATGGGTTAACGGAAAAAAAGTGGCTGCCTCGCCTGAGTTGCAGCCTGTTGTTGGGAAGTTATGAGCAAGCGCTGGTACATCACGATATGGTTTCACCTGTTACTGCTGCCCGCCCTGGCGCAGCAGACGGAAAAAGTGTACCTCAGCGGTACAGGTAGCGACGATGCCGTGCCCTGGCAGTTTTACTGCACGGAGGGTAGGAACGCCGGTAAATGGACGACGATCCCCGTGCCGTCCTGCTGGGAGTTACAGGGCTTTGGGAAATACAATTACGGTTTTGCGAAGGACAGTGCGAGGGGGCGGGAGTCCGGCCTGTATAAATTCGCGTTCGACGTGCCGGCGCGATGGAAAAATAAATCCATCAACCTGGTATTTGAAGGCGTGATGACGGATGCCACGGTGAAGGTGAACGGCCAGCCGGCGGGGCCTATGCACCAGGGCGCATTTTATGCCTTTAAGTACGACATTACGCCGTTACTGCAATACGGCAAAAAGAATACGCTGGAAGTAAAGGTGGATAAGCATTCGGCCAATGAGTCCGTGAATGCGGCGGAGCGCCGGGGCGACTACTGGATTTTCGGCGGCATCTTCCGGCCGGTATGGCTGGAGGTACTACCTGCTACGCATATACGAAGTTTAAGTATCAACGCCGCAGCGGATGGCACGTTTGCGGCCACGGTGGCCACCACCGGCGATGCGGACAGCCTCGCGGTTGCGGTATATGATCGCGACGGTAAAGCGCTGGGTTTTACGGCAGGCCTTAAAGCCTCCGGCGGGTTTGTGGTAAACCGGCAGATGGCATCGCCGGTACTGTGGAACCCCGAGGCGCCGTACCGTTACAGGGCTATATTTTCTCTCTATAAAAATAACCAGCTGGCACATGTTGTCAGCCAGCCTGTCGGATTCAGGACCGTTACGTTGCGACAACGGGATGGGATATACGTAAATGGCGTGAAGGTAAAAATGAAAGGGGTGAACCGCCATTCCTTCCGGCCGGAAACCGGGCGTACGCTGAGCGTCCGCAACAGCGTGGAGGATGTGCTCCTCATCAAAGAGATGAACATGAACGCGGTGCGCATGAGCCATTACCCGCCGGATGATCACTTCCTGGAGGCCTGCGATTCCCTGGGGCTGTTTGTGATGGACGAACTGGCCGGCTGGCACGGGCACTATGATACGCCTACCGGTACAAAACTGCTGCGGGAAATGATGGCGCATGACGCGAACCATCCGTCCATTGTGCTGTGGGCCAATGGCAACGAAGGCGGGCATAACCGGGACCTGGATTCCCTCTTCTATGCCTGGGACCCGCAACAGCGGCCGCTGCTGCATCCCTGGGAATTGTTTAACGGCATTGAAACGCAGCACTACCGCGAGTATAATTATGGGATTGGGAATTACAATAACGGCCCGGAAGTGGTCATGCCTACGGAATTCCTGCATGGGCAATTCGACGGAGGCCATGGGGCCGGGCTGGAAGATTACTGGGAAATGATGTGGCATGATCCGCTGAGCGCCGGCGGCTTCCTGTGGGACTTCGCTGACCAGGGCGTGGTGCGCAGGGACCTCCGCGATTCGCTGGACACGGATAAGCATCGCGGGGCGGACGGTATCCTGGGGCCTCACCACGAAAAGGAAGCCAGCTTTTACAGTATCAAAGACATCTGGAGCCCGGTGTATATCGCCAGGCGGGAAATAGCGCCGGGATTTGACGGCCGGTTTATGCTGGAAAATCGATACCACTTTACCAACCTGCAAGCATGCCGCTTTACGTGGAAGCTGAAGCGACTGGATACCGGCCGGGAAGTGAGCGGTAACGCCGCATCGCCGGACATGGCGCCATTGCAGCAAGGCACGCTGCAGGTACCGCTTCCCGCGGACTGGCATCACTACGACGTATTGCAATTACAGGTAACGGATAGCCATGGCCGTGAGATATTATCGCGCACCTACGCGGTACGCCGGCCTGCGGCAGTAGCGGCGGACCTGGTGCAGCTTTCCGGGAATCATCCTATTCATACCACGGACCAAGACTCCCTGCTCATGGTTACAGCAGGAGATGTGAAAGTGACATTTAATATGAATACTGGTTTGCTGGCTAAGGTGGTGAATGCCCAAGGGGATATTCCGCTGGCCGCTGGTCCTTTAATTGTGGAAGGGACAAATAATTTTGCTAAATTATCGCGGCGCGAAGAGAACGGGCAGCTGATACTGGAATCCGCCTTCCATCAGAAGGAGCATTACAATACCCTCCGGTGGACGATCTATCCCTCCGGCTGGGTGCGGCTGGACCTGCACTATTTTCCTGCGTCATATTTCACCAATTATGTGGGCGCTACTTTTTCCTTTCCGGAAAAGGAGATCACTGGTGTTACGTACATGGGCGACGGGCCCTACCGCGTATGGAAAAACCGCCGCAAGGGCGTACAGCTGGGCATCTGGAACAAGCCGTATAACAATACCGAAACCGGGGAATGGCCATGGGTGTACCCGGAATTTAAAGGATACCATGCCAACCTTTACTGGGCTACGTTTCATATGAAAGGCAATAGTTTTAAGGTGGTTACCACCACGGAAAACCTGTTCCTGCGGTTGTTTACGCCCGCCTGGAAAACGGACCAGTGGCATAATTACGAGCCGCTGTTCCCGCCCGGAGATATATCATTTTTGCAGGGCATCAGCAGTATTGGCACCAAGACGCAGCGTAATGAAACAACGGGCCCTATGGGCGGAAAAAATATTTTTTACGATTATGAAAAGGAGCCTTCCCGGGCTTTATCTATGACATTATATTTTGATTTTTCTGGGAAATGAGAAAAGTAACTTTCCAATTAACACTGCTGCTGGCCTGCCTTTGCGGCGCCTTTACCGTACTGGGGCAGGTTACCGTGAAGGAGCTGCGTTGCGAAGGGCTGAAAGATCCGGCCGGTATTGATGCAGTTGCACCGCGGCTCAGCTGGCAGCTGCAATCTACGCAGCGGGATGTGCAGCAAACGGCCTACCAGGTGCTGGTGGCCTCTTCCAAAGCGTTGTTAGACAAAAATGTCGGGGACCTCTGGAACAGCGGCGTCATTAACTCGGATGCCTCCCTGCATATCCGCTATGGGGGGAAGTCGCTACAAAGCCGCCAGGCCTGCTACTGGAAAGTGAAAGCCTGGACCAGTAAAGGACAAACGCCATGGAGCACCGTGCATAGCTTCAGTATGGGGCTGTTGCAACCGGGCGACTGGAGAGCCCGCTGGATCGGGTATGATCATGCTTCGCCGTACGACAGCATTTCCCAATGGTCCCGTTTATCCGCACGCTATTTCCGCAAAGCTTTTACCGCAAAGGGCGGCGTGAAGCGCGCCACCGTATATGCGTCCGGGTTAGGCGTGTATGCCCTCAGCATCAACGGCAAGCGCATTAACAGCTATGGACTAACGCCTGCGCCTACTGATTTTGGCAAAACGGTGTTGTATAATACATTTGATGTTACGGGAGAGATAACAGCTTCCAATGTGATCAGCACGGTCGTAGGTAACGGACGCTACTTCACGATGCGCCAAAACTACAAGCCCGCCAAACACGTTACCTACGGATATCCCAAATTATTACTGCAGCTGGAAATTGAATATCGCAACGGCGAAAAGCAGGTAGTGGCTACGGACGAAACCTGGAAGCTCAATGTAGACGGCCCTATCCGGACTAACAACGATTACGACGGGGAAGAATATGACGCCAGGAAGGAATGGGCTAACTGGCAGCAACCGGGCTTTGACGATCGCAACTGGCTGCAGCCGGAACTGGTGGATAGTCCGGGCGGGGAGTTACGCGCCCAGATGATACCGCCGGTGAAGATCATGCAAACCCTGCGCCCTGCGTCCATTAAGGATTTGGGTAAGGGGAGATATATACTGGATATGGGCCAGAACTTCGCGGGCTGGCTGAAGATAAAAGTCAACGGTAAGCCGGGGGAAACGGTGACGCTGAAATTTGCCGAGAGCCTCCAACCCGACGGGCAGCTGTATGTGGCCAACCTCCGCGACGCGAAGGTAACGGATAAGTACACACTAAAAGGGGGCGGGCCGGAAACCTGGCAACCGACGTTTGTGTACCATGGCTTCCGTTATGCGGAAGTAAGCGGGTTCCCCGGGACGCCCAGCCTCAGCGACTTTGAAGGAGAGGTGTTGTATGACGACATGGCGACTACCGGTACTTTCGAATGCTCCGACCCCATCATCAACGCCGTGCATAGGAATGCCTGGTGGGGCATTGCCTCCAATTATAAAGGCATGCCGATGGACTGCCCGCAACGCAACGAGCGCCAGCCCTGGCTGGGCGACCGTGCTACAGGCGCTGCGGGAGAGGCTTTCCTGTTCAATAATGCCGCCCTTTACGCCAAATGGCTGAACGATATTGAAGATGCGCAAACGCCGGAAGGCGCTCTGCCGGATATAGCGCCGGCCTACTGGCGGTATTACTCCGATAACATCACCTGGCCGGGCACTTACCTGATGGTGGCCGATATGCTTTACCGCCAGTATGGCGATGAACAGGCTATAGTGCGGCATTACCCCTCCATGAAAAAATGGATGGATTATATGAAAAACAAATACCTGAAAAATGGTATTATGACGAAGGATAAGTATGGGGACTGGTGCGTGCCGCCTGAAAACCTGCGCAGTATTCATGCGAAGGACAGTGCGCGTATTACGAATGGAGCCTTACTATCCACCGCTACCTATTATTACCTGCTTGGCATGATGCAGCGGTTTGCGGCCATTGCTCATTCGGAGGCGGACATCCCCACGTACCAGCAACTGCGTGATTCCGTGCGGGATGCCTTCAATCAAAAATTCTTTAAGGCGGATAAGAAGTATTACGACAACAACACGGTTACTGCGAACCTCCTGCCACTGTATTTTGACATGACGCCGGAAGGCCAGCGGGAGGCCGTGTTTAATAGCCTGTACAACAAAATTAAGGTCGCGGATAAAATGCATATCAGTACCGGCGTGATCGGTACCCAATGGCTGCTGCGGGGGCTGAGCAACTTCCAGCGGAGCGACATCGCCTTTACCCTTGCCAGCAACGATACTTACCCCAGCTGGGGCTATATGGTTAAAAACGGGGCCACTACTATCTGGGAACTCTGGAACGGCAATACGGCCAACCCGGAAATGAATTCCCAAAATCATGTGATGCTGTTGGGCGACTACCTGATATGGCTATACGAAAACCTGGCAGGTATTAAGAGCGATGCCAGCGGGATAGCATTCAAGCGCCTCGTGATGAAGCCGGAAAACATTGATGGACTGGACTTTGTGAACGCTGCTTACCAAAGCGCTTACGGAACAGTTGGCAGCAGCTGGAAAAAAAGCATCGGGGATTTTAACTGGCAAATCAGTCTCCCCGCTAATACTTCCGCGCTGGCGTACATCCCGGCCAATGACAGCGCCGGCATTACGGAAGGCGGTAAGCCGCTGGCCAAAGCCGCCGGTGTGCGATTCCTCCGTATGGAAGGCCGGTACGCCGTTTTGGAGCTGCGTTCCGGTACTTACCAGTTGCGTTCGGTTTTTAGTGGTAGAAAAGGGGTGGTGAGAGATGAATTTATTTTCCGGCGGGCAAGCTTCCCGGAAAGTCATGCCGCCACCCTTGCGGAAACGCCGGAGGGCCTGGTGGCCGCCTGGTTTGGCGGTACCAAAGAAGGATTCAGGGATGTGTGCATCTGGACCAGTCACTTTAAAAACGGAGGCTGGACGACGCCCGTGATGGTGGCGGACGGCGTATTGAACGACTCGACCCGGTACGCATGTTACAACCCGGTATTATATTATACGCCGGAAAAGGAGCTGCTCCTGTTTTATAAGATAGGCCCCAACGTAGCCGGGTGGACGGGCTGGATGATGCGGTCCCGCGACAACGGTAAAACATGGAGTCAGCGGGAAGCCCTGCCGGAAGGCTTTCTCGGCCCGATCAAAAACAAGCCCGTGCTGCTGGATGGCCGGCTGATCTGCCCTTCCAGTACGGAAAGAGACGGCTGGCGGGCGCACCTGGAAATAACTACGGACTACGGCAAAACCTGGACGAAAACAGGCCCGCTCAACGATGGTAAAACGGTGAGCGCCATTCAACCTTCGCTGCTAACCTATGCGGATGGCCGCTGGCAGCTGATGTGCCGCAGTAAAAACCGGACCATCAATGAAACGTGGAGTACGGATCATGGCAAAACGTGGAGCCCTATGACTGCTTCGCCTTTACCGAATAACAATTCCGGCACGGATGCCGTGACGTTGAAGGACGGCCGGCAGCTGCTGGTGTACAACCATGTGAAGCCCGCGCCGGAATTGAAGAATGGCAAAGGGGCGCGTACGCCGCTGAATGTAGCCGTATCAAAAGACGGCAAACAGTGGAGTGCAGCCGTGGTGCTGGAAGATTCGCCCGTGAGTCAATATTCCTATCCATCCGTTATCCAAACCAGCGATGGACTGGTACACATCGTGTACACCTGGCGCAGGGAGCGGATCAAGCATGTGGTCCTCGATCCGGCTAAACTGGAACTGAAGCCCATTGAAAACGGGCAATGGCCGGGCAATAATCCGGATGACGCGGCCAATGCATCGGAAGAATAATTAAAAGTTATAGTTATGTGGAGATATTTTTTCGCCGTGCTGGTAATGGCGGTCTGCCTGAAAACCGCTACAGCGCAGAATTCCGACGATCAATACCGCAAGCCGCTGAAGCAGGTGCTGACGGATATTGAGCAAAAATACCAGGTGAAAATTAAATATGCAGATACGGCCGTTGCCGGCAAATGGGTTACATATGCCGACTGGAAATACCGGCCGGACGTGGAAGCGACACTGAACAATATCCTGCAGCCGCTGCAAATGAAGGTAAAGAAGGAGGGCGACAACAAGTTCAAACTATCGAATTACGAATATTACCGCTGGCCGGTGGCAGAAGGCTGGGCCGAGCTGGACCGGATTGCTGCTCAATACCACAACCTGGACGAGTGGGAGGCGCGTAAGCGCGAGCTGCGGCCCTGCATTATGGAGGCTTTGCAGCTTTCGCCCTTGCCCGCAGCTCCGGCGGCGGCGCCTATTGTGACGCCCGTGAGGAAGCACGATGGCTATACCGTTGAAAATGTGGCGCTGGAGATTTTGCCCGGCGTGTGGGTCAATGGTTCCCTGTATAAACCGGCGAAGTATTCAGGGAAGATACCCGTAATTCTGAATCCGGAAGGCCATTGGGAAAAGCAGCGTTACCGGGCGGATTGCCAGCTCCGTTGCGCCGCCTTCGCCCGGATGGGCGCCATGGCGTTTAGCTACGACCTGTTTGCCTGGGGCGAATCCCTGTTGCAGTTCAAGCCGGAAGATCACCGGCGTAGCCTGGCTATGACGATACAGGTGCTGGGAGGCATACGGATACTGGATTACCTGCTATCGCTTAAGTCGGCGGACCCTACCCGTGTAGGCGTTACCGGTGGCTCCGGCGGCGGCACGCATACCACCCTGCTAACGGCGGTGGATAAACGAATAACGGTCGCCGCGCCTGTGGTATCGCTTTCCAGTTACTTCTACGGCGGCTGCCCCTGCGAAAGCGGTATGCCGGTACATAACTGCGCCGGCCGTACGGACAATGTGGAACTTGCCGCCATGGCAGCGCCACGCCCGCAGCTGGTTGTCAGCGATGGCGGCGACTGGACGGACCGGATGCCAGAACACGATTTCGGCTACCTGCAGAAAATTTACAGCTGGTACGGCCATAAAGAGAACGTGGAGAATGTACACCTGCCGGCGGAGAAACATGATTATGGTATCAACAAAAGAACGGCCGTATATCAGTTCATGGCGAAGACGCTGAAGCTGAATGCCGCCGCTATACTGGATGCCAGCGGCAAGGCCAATGAAACCGGTATCACCATTGAACCGGAGCAGGCTATGTATGTTTTCGGGGACCATGGAGAAAAACTGCCGGCCCATGCAGTGAAAGGCTTTGAGCAGCTGGAAGCGGTGTTTAAAGCCGCTACACAGGCTGCCCGGGAGAACCAGCGTTACAAAATCGGCCTGATCGACCTCATGCTGCTGAAGCGTCAGAAGCCGGGCGCTATTACGCTCACAGCGGAACTCGGCGCCGACGGCGTGGAGGTGGATATGGGCGGCCTCGGCAACAGGCCTACGTTTGATAACAAGCTACTGATCGATTCCGTGAGAAATACTTTCCTGCAAACGGCGAAAGCCAACGGGGTGGAGATCTTTTCCCTGGCGATGACAGGGTATTATGCACAGTCGTTCTGCGGCCGGGAGGAGTACAAACGCTCTATTGAAGATTGTATTAAAACCATGCAACTCATGCAGGTTAAAACGGCTTTTCTGCCGCTGGGCGTGCAGTGCGACCTTAAAAAAAATCCGGAAATACGCAGGGCGGTAGTGGAGCGTTTGAAGGTAGCCGGTAAAATGGCCGCGGCAGCGGGCGTAGTCATTGGCATAGAAACCCCGCTGGACGCGAAGGAAGAGGTAAAGCTGCTGAAGGAAATTGGTTCTCCCGGTATAAAAATTTATTTCAATTTCTCTAACCCCCTCAAGGAAGGGCGGGACCTGATCAGCGAACTGAAAACGCTGGGGAAGGACCGGATTTGTATGATCCATGCCACCAATAAGGATAGTGTATGGCTGCAGCATGATCCGCAGGTTGATATGTATAAAGTGAAACAGGCGCTGGATGAGATGGGATGGAGCGGCTGGCTGGTGATAGAACGCAGCAGGGATGCGACGAAGCCGCGGGATACGCGGTATAATTACGGGGCTAATACGGCGTATTTGAAGAAGGTGTTTCAGGGGGAGTAGTGGGGTATCGACATTCAGAACCATATTTAAATATTTGAAGTATTTATTTGCCTGGCTTGAAACAGGAATGTAAATGGGATTTAAAAAAATAGTAAAATCCTCCATCATTTTGATCAGTACTAACATTTTTCCGCCGCGCAGCTAAAAGTAAATTTAACTGTATTCTATAAACTGCTCCAGACAACAAAGATGAAACGAGTGAGTGTATTTTTGTTGGCAGTTGCTGTACTGATACAGTTACAGGCTTTTGCTGCCGACATCCACGTTAGTCCGGCCGGCGCTGATACCAATCCAGGCACCCGGCAACATCCTATGGCAACCCCTGCTGCGGCCCTGCGCCACGCCAGGGAGCTTCGCCGGTTAAATGACCCGTCCATCAAAGGAGGGATACATATCATATTACATGGCGGTACTTATCGTTTATACGAGCCCGTATTTATACGGCCGGAAGACAGTGGTACGCCGGAAAGTCCGACCATTATTGAAGCGGCGGAAGGAGAGGCGCCCGTTTGCAGCGGAGGGCAACCCGTTACCAACTGGAAAAAGCTGAACTCCTCCGTGTCCGGCCTGCCTGCACTTGCAAGCAAGCAGGTATGGGTGGCGGAATTACCCTATCATCCACTGAGCCTGACCGGCTTCCGGCAGCTCTGGATCAATAACGTAAAGGCCGTGCGTGCCCGCGATGTAAGCGGGGATAGCATGACCCGCATTCTGAACTGGAACAGGGAGACGGAAACCTGCGTCATCCCGCTGAATAAAGCACTGCTGACGGGCAATACAGCCGGGTTGGAAATGTGTATCCAGCAATGGTGGGCCATTGCGAACCTGCGCATTCAATCCATGGAGGCCAGGGGCGACTCGGCCATCCTGCACTTCCTGCAACCGGAAAGCAAGATACAGAGCGAGCATCCCTGGCCGGCGCCCTGGCTGTCAAAGGAAACGGGCAACTCGCCTTACTACCTGAGCAACGCCATCCAGCTGCTGGACGAGCCCGGCGAATGGTATTACGACATTCCCACCCGCAAACTTTACTACTGGCCGCGGCAAAACGAGCAGCTCCGTACTGCCGTTGCCGTTATCCCCGAACTGGAGACCTTGCTGCGTATAGAAGGCACGGCAGAACGGCCGGTAACGGATGTGTATATACGAAATATTGCGTTTGAGCATACCGGCTGGCTGCGCCCCAGTCAAAAAGGGCATATACCCCTGCAGGCCGGCATGTACCTGTTGGATGCCTATAAGCTCAAACAGCCCGGCACGCCCGCCAAAGCCGGACTGGAAAACCAGGCCTGGATAGGCCGGCAGCCTGCCGCGGTGGAACTGACGTATGCCCATCGCATCCGCATAACAGGTTGCAGCTTTCAACACCTCGGGGCCACCGGGCTGGACCTGAAGAAGGGGACCCGCTATGATACCATTGCCGGCTGCCTGTTCAGGGATATTGCCGGTACCGGTATCCAGGCAGGCGTTTTCTCCGATGAAGCGTTTGAAACCCACCTGGCTTACGACCCTGCGGACGAGCGGGAACTATGCCGGGATATACTCCTCGCCAATAACCTGGTGAACCGTGTGGCCAATGAAGACTGGGGCTGCGTGGGCATTAGCGCCGGTTATGTACGCGATTTTCATATTACCCATAACGAAGTGAGCGAAGTGCCATACTCCGGCATCTGCGTGGGCTGGGGATGGACGAAGGCGGTAAATGCGATGCGGAACAACCTCGTTTATGCGAATAAAGTCCATCATTACGCCATGCATGTGTATGATGTGGGCGGTATTTACACCCTTTCCGCCATGCCGGGTACGCTGATCACTGAAAACTACATCGACGCTATTTACAAAGCGCCATATCCGCATGATCCCAATCACTGGTTCTATTATTACCTGGATGAAGGCTCCTCCTACATCACGGTAAAGAACAACTGGAGCCCGGCAGATAAGGTCATGCGCAATGCCAACGGACCGGGAATTACCTGGGAAAACAACGGCCCCGGCGTGGCCGATTCCATTAAGATAAACGCCGGCATACAATCCACTTATCCAAACCTGCTTAAAGCAATTAAACCGGTTCAAGATGACCGGCCTATCAACCACTAACGTTTACGCTTATGCTTACCATCGGTATTTTAGGATTGGGAGAAGGCAGCAGTACGATTTCTGCGGCTATCCATAGCAAGAAAGTGCAACTCCGGATGATCTGCGATCAGGACCTGAACCTTTGCAGGAAACGGGCCGACGAGTTCAAAGCCTATGAGTACACCACCGACTACCAGGATATGCTCAATGACAAGGGCATTGACATCATCGCCATCTATACCCCGGACCACCTGCACTACGAACACGTGAAACAGGCGCTGCTGCACAATAAACATGTCGTATGTACGAAACCATTTATTGACGACCTGGCCCATGGCGCGGAACTCATGGCCCTGCAGCAACTCAGCGGCAAGAAGGTTTTCGTAGGGCAGAGCAGCCGCTTTTTTGAACCGTTTAAAAAGCAACGGGCGGATTTTGAAGCCGGCGTCATCGGCGAGCTGATGACGATAGAAAGTTATTACAACGCTGATCACCGCTGGTTCCTGGAAAAAAAATGGGCATTGGAAAAATCCTTTAAATGGTTGTACGGCGGGCTGAGTCACCCGGTGGATTTCATCCGCTGGTACCTGCCGGATATTGAAGAAGTGATGGGCTATGGCATGATCAGCCCCAATGGCAGGCAGGCGGGGTTGCAACATGAAGATACCATGCATTTTATATTCAAGGCAGCGGACGGGCGCGTAGCCCGGGTGAGCGGTTCCTATACAGGGCCTACGCAGCCAACGAACCGCGACAGCGGCATGAGCTGCATCCTGCGCGGCGCCCTGGGCGCGAGCCAGGCGGATTATCATGAACTACGTTATGCCGTTACCGATAGAACAGGAGAGCAGCGGGTGATCACCTGGGGCGATGAGCAGCTGAATTATTATTTCCGCTTCGAAGGCCAGAAGCACCATGCCGGCGAATACCAGAATTACCTGGAATATTTTGTGGATGCCATTGAGCAGCATTACACGGCCTATCCGAATTTGCAGGAAGGCATTGGCACGGTGGCGCTGCTGCAGGCTATGGACCGGAGCCTGCAAACGGGCCGGCCGGTGCGGATCAAGGATTTGCTGAGTCGCTACGGACTGCCGGAAGACCTCTTAAGCGCGCACCTGCCGGCGGCTGCTATCCCCACATCACAACCCACGCAGGCATGAACATCAAATTACAATCCCTCGATTACATCATCGTAGTGGCGTACCTGTTAGTGCTGCTGGTGCTGGGGTACCGGGCGAGTTTCCGGAATAAGCAGCAGGATGAAAATTTGTTCCTGGCCGGTAAGTCGCTCAACTGGTACAGCGTAGGCTTCAACATGTGGGGCACCAACGTGGGCCCTTCCATGCTGCTGGCCTTTGCCAGCATTGGCTATTCAACGGGCATTGTAGCAGGCAACTTTGAATGGTACGCGTTTATATTTCTCTTTTTACTGGCGATGGTATTTGCGCCGCGGTACCTGGCGAGTAGAGTGACGACCATGCCCGAGTTTATGGGCCAGCGCTTTGGCGACGGTACGCGCAATATACTTGCGTGGTATGCGCTGATCAAGATACTTATTTCCTGGTTGTCCCTCGGGCTGTTCGCCGGCGGCTTCCTCGTCCGGCAGATACTGGGTATTCCCATGTGGCAGTCCGTGATTGCGCTGGTGCTGTTTGCCGGTTTGTTTGCCTTCGCCGGCGGATTGAAAGCCATTGCGCGGGTGAACGTATTCCAGATGATATTGCTGATCATGGTATCCCTGTGGCTTACCGTTATTGGTATTAATAAGGTGGGCGGCGTGGCAGCCTTGTTCCACCGCGCGCCGGCGGACTATTGGAACCTGGTTCATCCCGCCGGCGATGTGGCTTATCCCTGGCCGGCAATACTGCTGGGGTACCCGGTGTCCGCCATCGCGTTTTTTTGTACGGACCAGGCCATGGTGCAGTCGGTATTGGGTGCAAGAAACCTGGAACAGGGGCAGCTGGGCATTAGCTTCATCGCCTGGCTGAAAATACTCTCCCTGCCGCTGTTCATCATTCCGGGCATCATTTGTTTTGAGCTGTTCCCTGGTTTACAGGACCCCAGCGAGGCTTATATGACCCTGGTGACGAACCTCTTCCCGGCCGGGCTGAACGGCCTGGTGATCGTGGTGCTGATCGCCGTGCTGGTAGGCACGATTGGCTCCTCCCTGAATGCGCTCAGCACTGTATTTACAACGGATATCTATGCGAAGAAGATTAATCCCGGGGCAACCAACCGGGAGATCATAAAGGTAGGCCGCATCACGGTGCTGGCGGGCTGTGGTTTTGCCATAGGAATGGCCATTGCTATTGACAGCATCAAAGGGCTGAACCTTTTTGATGTATTCCAGGCAGTGCTGGGGTTCATTGCGCCATCGCTGGCGGTGGTGTTTCTCCTGGCGGTCTTCTGGCGGCAGACGAGCCGGCGGGCGGTCAATTTTACCCTTTCCTGGGGTTCGGGGATTAGTCTGGCTATCGGCATATGTTACCTGTGGGTCTTCCCGAAGGACCAATATCCCATATGGCCGCATTATCTCTTATTATCCTTTTACATTTTTGTTTTGTTGTTGGGTATGGCGATGGGAATTTCCCTGCTGGACGGCGCTTCGCCTAAAGCGGCGGTAGTGCGGGGGCAGGTCCTGGTGAGGCCAACGCCGCTGGTATGGGGTTCCTGGATAGCGTTGGCGATTGTGATGGCAGGCCTTTACCTCTTCTTTAACGGATTTTAAACCACGTTATATCATGAAAAGAAATTTGCTCCTGCTGGCAGTTTTCGTTGGTACGTTGCTGTTATATAGGAATACAGCCTTTGCTCAAAAGGCCCGATGGATCTGGTATCCCGGGGATTTTGACATCTGGCTGAGCAATAAGGTGCAGAACCGGCGTACGGAGCGGGGCAGCTTTTTCCCGGTATTCTGGAAAATGGACAACCACTATGTGCTGGTGGATTTCCATAAAGTGGTGGACTTGCGGGAACCGGAAGCGATGAGCATCCGGGCGGAAGGCACGTTTAACGTAAAGATTGATGCTAAGCTGGTACCGGGCATGCCGGAAAAAGTTTTAGTGCCGGCGGGCAGGCATAAGATCAATGTCAAGGTATTTTGCCAGGAGGCGGCGCCCTCCATTTTTGTTTCCGGGAAAACGATTTTCAGCGACAGCAGCTGGCTGGTGACTTATGAAGATAAAGAGTGGATTGATGAAACCGGCAAGACGTCCGACCTCTCTGCAACCAGCTACCTGCAGGCGGCTTACGGGGATTTTACGGATCCGCTCCGCCCGCCGTCAACTTTCCGGCTACCGGTGGTAGCGCAAAGCGCCGTTAGGGTAGAGATGAGTCCCCGATCCAGGCTGATTGATTTTGGGAAGGAGACGTTTGGTTTCCTCCGGCTGCATGGCCTTAAAGGCAATGGCCGGCTTACGGTATATTATGGCGAAAGCAGGGAGGAAGCGCTGAGCGCTGCGGGCGCTGAAACGCTGGATCAGCTGCAGATAGCCCTGCAGGACAAACGGGACACGGTGATGCCACTTTCCAAGGCATTCCGTTTTGTAAATATTGTGGGAGATGGAAATGTCCGCCTGGATTCCGTTTCCATGTTATATGAATATGCCGGTATGCCGGATAAGGGAAGCTTTACCTGCTCTGATACGGCGCTAAACCGGATTTACGAAGTGGCCAGATATACCCTGCACCTTTGCAGCAGGGAGTTCTTTATTGACGGCATCAAGCGGGACCGCTGGATTTGGAGCGGGGATGCCTACCAGAGCCACCTGATGAATTATTACCTCATGAATGATAATACCACCGTCACCCGCACCCTATACGCCCTCCGTGGTAAGGATCCGGTGACCAGCCATATCAATACGATTATGGATTATACCTTCTATTGGTTCATGGGGATTTATGACTACTACCTTTTTACAGGGGATAAGCTGTTTGTACGGCAGAACTATGATCGTATGAAATCCCTGATCAACTGGGTGCTGGCCCGCCGCAACCAGGATGGGCTGCTGGAAGGCTTACCGGGGGACTGGGTGTTTATTGATTGGGCGGCAGGACTAAGCAAGCAGGGGGAGGTCAGCTTTGAGCAACTGCTCTTTGCGCGCAGCCTGGAAACGATGGCGCTCTGTGCGGGATTGGCAGACGACACTGCAGGCGCTTCGTACTACGGTGAGCTGGCGTCCTCCTTAAAAAAGAAGTTGTTCGATTATTACTGGAGCGACCGGCAACAAGCCCTGGTGCATAGCCGGATGAATGGAAGGCCTACGGAAACGGTTACACGTTATGCCAATATGTTCGCCATTTTCTTTAACTATTTCAACGACGTACAAAAGCAGACAGTGAAAAAATCGGTTTTGCTCAATGATCATATTCAAAAGATTACCACGCCCTACATGCGCTTCTATGAGCTGGAAGCCCTGTGCGCCATGGGCGAGCAGGCATATGTGCTGAAGGAAATGAAGGAATACTGGGGCGGTATGCTGCGGCTGGGCGCTACCAGCTTCTGGGAGGAATATAATCCACATGTCAGCGGCGCGGACCACTACGCTATGTATGGCCGCCCTTTCGGCAAAAGTCTTTGCCACGCCTGGGGCGCAAGCCCGATTTACCTGCTGGGCAAATATTACCTTGGCATACAGCCACTAAGCGCCGGTTACGGTACTTACCTCGTGCAACCCGCACTCGGCGGCTTGCAGTGGATGAAAGGCGAGGCGCCTACCCCCGGGGGTAACATCAGGCTGGAAGTAAGTAGGCGACAAATAAAGATAAAGGCGCCCGGCGGGGTGGGGACGTTGCGTGTAACGAGTAAGACGCTGCCGAAAGGCGGTAATATCTCCCCAACTAAAAAAGGAGAAAATATTTATGAGATAACCATACAGCCCGGGAGGGAGTATGTGATAAATTATACGGCGATATGAAGAAGTGGATATTGACGGCGATCATACTGTTTCGTATAGGCGATGCATTTAGTCAGCAAGGACTGGTAAATACCAATGGCAGTCCTTATGCCAAACTCCATCCGGCGGGGATGCAGTCCGTCGTATGGACAAACGGGTTCTGGGCGGAGCGTTTTGAAACCTGTAAAAACGCCATGATGCCGGAGCTCTGGCGTACTTATACGAGCGATACCATGTGCTTCGCCTTTCAGAACTTCCGAATCGCGGCCGGCTTGGATACAGGGCATTTCCGTGGTCCTTCTTTCCACGACGGCGACTTCTACAAAACCCTGGAAGCGGTAGCGGCGGTGTACGCCGTTACGAAGGACCGGCGGCTGGATGCCTGGATGGATAGCGCTATTGCCGTTATTGCAGCTGCGCAGAAAAGTAACGGTTACATCTATACGAAAAATATAATTGACCAGCGTAACACCGGGAAAACCAGTATGTTCGATGATAAGCTCAGCTTCGAAGCTTACAACTTTGGCCACCTGATGACGGCCGCCTGCGTGCATTTCCGGGCTACGGGTAAGACTACGCTTCTACAGGTTGCTACGAAGGCCGCGGATTTCCTGATCGGCTTTTACCATACCGCCACGCCGGAGCAGGCGCGCAACGCGATTTGCCCATCTCACTACATGGGGCTTACGGAGCTATACCGGACCACGCGGGATCAAAAATACCTTGCGCTGGTTCGCAAGCTGATTGACATCCGGGGCGCTGTGCCGGGAACGGATGATAACAGCGACCGCGCCCCGTTCCGGGAAATGAGCAAGGTAGTAGGGCATGCCGTACGGGCAAATTATCTCTTTGCCGGCGCAGCGGACCTGTTTGCCGAAACGGGCGATAGTAGCCTGCTTCGCGCACTGGATCAGCTCTGGGATAACGTCGTGCATACGAAAATGTATGTCACCGGCGGCTGCGGCGCGCTGTACGACGGCGTGTCCGTAGACGGTACTTCCTACAACCCGGACACGGTCCAGAAAGTACACCAGGCTTACGGCCGGGATTACCAGCTGCCCAATTTCAGCGCGCATAACGAAACCTGCGCCAACATTGGTAATGTACTCTGGAATTGGCGCATGTACCTCATTACCGCTAACGCTAAATATATGGATGTGCTGGAACTGGCGCTGTACAACAGTGTGCTGAGCGGGGTAAGCCTGGACGGGAGCAGTTACTTTTATACCAACCCGCTGGCGGCAGCGGCAAACTATCCTTACCACCTGCGATGGGAAGGGGGGCGCAAGCCATATATCGCATTGTCCAATTGCTGCCCGCCCAATACAGTGCGCACTATTGCCGAAGTGAGTGATTATGCTTACAGCCTGGATAAAGCAGGGCTGTACGTGAACCTTTATGGCAGTAACCGGCTGCAGCAGGCGGGTTTGGAACTGACCCAGGAAAGTAACTATCCCTGGGACGGGCAGGTGAACCTGCGGATAGATAAAATTCCTTCCCAACCTTTTACTATCTTTCTAAGGATACCCGGCTGGTGCCGGCAGTATGCAGTGCAGGTAAACGGGCAGCAGGTACCGCTTACGCCGCAGGAGGGATTTGTAGCGGTTAAGAGGGCCTGGAAACGGGGGGACAGCATCTCCTTGTCCATGGATATGCCGGTGACGCTGGTGGAATCGAACCCATTGGTGGAAGAAACCAGGAACCAGGTGGCGGTTAAACGCGGGCCGCTGGTGTATTGTATGGAATCGTCCGATCAGCAGATGAATATTTTTGACGTAGCGATTCCGGCGGGTATGAAATGGGGGATTAAAGCAACTATGATTGGGAACCGGCCGGTAGTAGCGATTACAGGGCAGGCGAGGCGCAAGGTAGGGGCTGCATGGGGGCAAATGCTGTACAGGGAGTTGAAAAATGATTATCAGCCGGTGGAGGTTACTATGATTCCTTATTACGCCTGGGCGAACCGGGGGAAATCAGAGATGACAGTTTGGATGCCATTAATGAGGTGATAGGAAGAGATGTAGGGGGATGGTTTATGACTGTTTGGACAGGTTGGCTCAAATAACAGAAAGAAATACAGCTTGATAGTGCATGACTGTTTGGATACTATTAATCAGATGATATGAAGAAATACAGCTTGATAGTGCATGACCGTTTGGATACAATTAATCAGATGATATGAAGAAATATAGCTTGATCATTTTAATAACTTTCTTTGCCGGCCGGCTGCTTGCGCAGCAAACCGCCGTACCGGCAACCGTGATGCAGGAGATATATGAACAGGTGAAAACGCCTTATAAATACGGACTCGTGATTGCCCCTGATGGCGGCCGCAAGGCCGATTGCCCTTCTGTATTCAGGCAAGGGAAATACTGGTACATGACTTACATCCTCTTCGATGGCCGGGGGTATGAAACCTGGCTGGCGAAAAGCAGCAACCTGCTGGACTGGACCACCCTTGGCCGCGTGCTGTACTTTTCGGACAGCAGCAGCGCCGACTGGGACAAGCACCAGAAAGCCGGCTACATCGCCCTGCAGGATTATACCTGGGGCGGATCCTACCAGCTCCGGAAATACGCCGGAAAACATTGGATGAGTTATATCGGTGGCAATGAAACCGGCTATGAAACCGGGGCGCTGGCTATCGGTATCGCCTATACGAACAAGGATATTACCCGGCCGCACGACTGGCAGCGTACTGTCCAGCCTGTACTGTCCGCCACAGATAAGGACGTACGCTGGTGGGAAAACAAAAAATTGTACAAATCGACGATCATCTGGGACAAGCAAAAAACAACCGGTCATCCTTTTGTGATGTACTACAATGCAAACGGCGATACCAGCGGCAACAAACCAAAGTACCGCTGGTTTGAACGTACAGGCATGGCCGTATCGGATGATATGCTGCACTGGCAACGGTTCCGTACAGACCCCGTGATGCATCATCCCATTGGGCTTACCGCTGATCCCATGATCCAGAAAATCGGGAACGTATGGGTGATGTTTTATTTCGGGGCTTTCTGGGAAGGCCGCAAGGACGCCTTTAACCGTTTCGCCTGCAGTTATGACCTGGTGAACTGGACGGACTGGACAGGTCCGGACCTGGTTAAGCCTTCCGAATCTTTCGACGCGAAGTATGCGCATAAAAGCTTTGTGGTAAAGTATAAGGGTGTAGTGTATCATTTCTATTGCGCGGTGGATGCCAAAGATAACCGGGGGATTGCAGTAGCTGTGTCGAAGGATTTGGGAACTAGTAAAGTAAAGTTTGAGAAGTGAAGGTGAAATGGGATTATGGAGTATTTTGAATTGTAAAGCTGCGTTGGAGAAATGAAGTATCTAAAGTTTAATTGCCTCCTGTTGTTACTACTGGCCGGCACTACAGTATATAGTCAACAATCGCTGCGCCAGGCGTTTCTACAGCCATCCGCCAGTGCCAGGCCATGGGTCCTGTGGTATTGGATGCATGCCGCTGTTTCCAAAGCCGGCATCAAGGCGGACCTGGAAGCTATGCAACAAGCGGGCATCGGAGGGGCATACCTGGTAACGATTAAAGATACGTCCGCTGCCGTTGGATTTTCGCCAATGGTAAGGCCGCTCACCCCCGAATGGTGGGAGATGGTGCGCTATGCCATGCAGGAAGCCAAACGCCTTGGCCTGGAACTGGGGATGCACCTCAGCGATGGTTTCTCCTGTGCGGGCGGCCCCTGGATCACGCCTTCGGAATCCATGCAGCAGGTGGTGTGGACAAAGAAGTATGTTAACAGCGCAGATACAGGGCCTATTATACTGGAGCAGCCATTAACCCGGGAAGGTTATTATAAAGATATTGCCGTATATGCCTACCCGTTATCATCCCTGCCCAGCAACGCCACGCCGCATGTAACTACCAGCGCCGGTACTCAAGCGGATTACCTGGCTGTAGCCGGCAATCAACAAAGTTTTAAATCGGACAGGGACTGCTGGATCCGGTATGCATACAATTCTCCTTTCACCGTTAAATCTGTTCATATTGAAACGGGCAGTAATAATTACCCTGCGCAACGCCTCAGGCTGGAATGCAGCAATGACGGGGCGACTTTCCGGGAAGTTATAAGATTTACCCCTGCGCGCCATGGCTGGAAGGATAACGTGCAGGGATATACGTATAGCGTACCAACTACTACTGCTAAGTATTTCCGGCTGGTGTATGAAAAGGAAGGCGCCGCGCCGGGAGCGGAAGATTTGGATGCAGCGAAGTGGAAGCCAACGTTGAAGGTAACGGGGATTTTCCTGGGTGGGGAGGCAGTGATTAATGGGTTTGAAGGGAAGAACGGGAGTGTATGGCGGGCGGCGCCTCCAACCAACCTGCCCTCTGACGCCATCCCGCTAAACACCATCCTAACCCTCACGGATAAGCTCTCCCCGGATGGCCGCCTCAACTGGCGCCCACCTTCCGGCAACTGGGTCATCCTCCGAATGGGCCATACCTCTACAGGGGAAGTAAATTCCACCGGCGGGGCTGGCAAAGGCCTGGAATGCGACAAGTTCAGCGCCGCTGCCATCAATAAGCAATTTGACAACTGGTTTAAGAAGGCGTTTGAAAATACAGCTCCCGCATTGGCGAAGGAAGTCCTTAAAACATTGTATGTCGACAGCTGGGAATGCGGCAGCCAAAACTGGTCCGCCACATTTCCGCAGGAGTTCCGCCAGCGCCGGGGGTACGACCTGATGCCTTACCTGCCGGTAATGGCAGGCATCCCAATCGAGAGCGCCGCCGTTTCCGAAAAAGTACTCCACGACGTACGCCAAACGATCGCGGACCTGGTCAGCGATGTATTCTTCAAAACCCTCGCTGCAAGGGCACATCAACTCGGTTGCAAATTCAGCACGGAAAGCGTGGCCCCCGTCATGATGGGAGACGGCTTGCTGCACTATCAGCATACGGACGTTCCAATGGGTGAATTCTGGTTCAACAGTCCCACGCACGACAAGCCCAATGATATGCTGGACGCCATCAGCGGGGCGCATATCTACGGCAAAAACATCGTGCAGGCGGAGGCGTTCACCACCCTGCGCATGGACTGGAGCGAGCACCCGGGTGGACTAAAGATCACGGGCGACCGTAACCTGGCCCTTGGCGTGAACCGCATGGTGATGCACGTATTCTCCCATAATCCCTGGATGAACCGCCGCCCGGGTATGACGCTGGACGGCGTCGGGCTATATTACCAGCGGGACCAGACCTGGTTCCGTCAAAGTCGGGCCTGGATCAAATATATAACCCGTTGCCAGTCGCTGTTACAGCAAGGCCGCCCCGTGGCGGATATAGCGGTATTCACCGGCGAGCAATTGCCGCGCCGCTCCCTGACCCCTGACCGGCTCGTTAGCTCGCTTCCGTGTTTATTCGGCGATGACCGCGCTCGTAAAGAACAGGAACGGTTGCAGAACAAAGGGCTGCCGCTGCGTTCTATTCCGGAAGGCGTCACCCACAGCGCCAATATGGCCGATCCGGAAGACTGGGTGGACGCACTGAAAGGTTACGCTTATGATAGTTTTAACCCGGACGCGCTGATGCAAATGTCCGTAAAAGACGGCCGGGTACTCCTGCCAGGCGGCGCCACCTATGCCGTGCTGGTATTTCCGGACAAGCATCCGCTGATGCCGGATGCCGGCCGCTGGTCCGTACCGGCCGCCAATAAGCTGCTGCAGCTGGTGAAGCAGGGAGCCAGTGTGATGATGAACCTGGAAACACCGGTTTATGGCATCGGCTTTAAGGATGCAGATACCGCTGTACAAAGGATATTTAAAGAAATAAAGTCCACTGGGAAGGTGATCCCGTTGCCATATACAGCGGCTGCGCTCGGAGTGGCAAAGGACGTGGAAGTATTGACAGGCCAGGGAAATATTGCCTGGACTCACCGTAGTGCCGCCAACGCGGAGATTTACTTTATTGCTAACCAGCAGGCATATACGCAGGAAACGAGGATCCGGTTCCGGGCGCAGGGCATACCGGAAATCTGGGACCCGGTCAGGGGAGTGGTGGCGCTCAAACCGCTTGTACTGGCGGATAGCAGTATTCAATTGACGCTTGCCCCGGCGCAATCGTTGTTTGTGATTTTTGAGAAGGACGGACAGGAGAGGGGCTTGGGGAGGGTTCCATCTGCCGACAAACATCAGCAAGGAAATGCTGAGGGGTCAAATGTTGTGCGTGGTTCGAAGGACCTTCCATCTTCCACCAAACATCACCAAGAAAATGCCGTCCTCGTTTCGAAGAACCTGCCATCCCCCAACCAGCAGACCTCCCTCCAGCTCCGCACCCCATGGCGACTTACCTTCGACCAATCCAACGGAGGCCCCGCCATGCCCGTACAATTATCCACCCTGCGTAGCTGGACGGACTTACCCGATTCAGCTGCTATGTACTACTCCGGCACAGTCATTTACGAAACCTCGTTCTCCGTACGAGCCACTGACCAGAAAAAACATTTTTATCTCCACATAGACAGTATATTTAATATTGCCACCGTGACAATTAATGGAACCGACTGCGGCACCCTCTGGACGCCTCCATATGTACTGGACGTTTCCGGCGCCGTCAAAGCCGGTACCAACAAGCTTACCATCACCGTAAGTAATACCTGGCATAACCGTTTGATATGGGATCATCACCTGCCTGAAAACAGGCGCATCACAAATACCACCGCGCCGTATAGATTTAAGGATGAAAAGCTGCTGCCGGCAGGGATCATTGGAAATGCACAATTATGGATGGAATGAAATTAAGAGGAAAAAATATAGGAATAGAATTGATCAGGAGGCGCGGCATTCCGCAAATTGGCATTGCTGTTTTTCAGCGCATCACGAGCAAGCTCCCATTGCTAGCCATCTTTCACTGCATCCTCCTCACCATCCCATCCACCGCCCAACCCACCCAAAACTACGACCTCGTCTGGACCACCCCCAGCGCGAACGCCGGCGCATCCATGCCTTGCGGCGGTGGCGACATCGGCATGAACATCTGGGTCGAAAATGGCGACCTCCTCATCTACGTCGCCCGCAGTGGTAACCTGGACGAAAACAACGGCCTGCTTAAAACCGGCCGCCTCCGCATACGCCTGTCCCCGAATCCGTTCACCGGCAAAGGCTTCCGGCAACAACTCCACCTCCGCAAAGGCTACGTCACCATCTACGGAGCAGACAACGGCGTAACGGCCACCATGCAAATCTGGGCGGACGTCATGCAGCCCGTAGCGCACTTTCGACTAACTGCCGACAAGCCCGTCCTCGTCGATGCCGCCTACGAAAACTGGCGCTACCAGGACCGTATCATCGCTCCCAGGGAAAACTTCGGCAACTCCTGGAAATGGGCCGCGCCCAAACCCAATACCATCCGTAAAGACAGTATCGCGTTTACGAAAACAGGCATCCTGTTTTACCACCATAACCCAGCAAAAACGATATTTGACACCACAGTCATCCAGCAGGGGCTCGAATCCGTGAAGGACAGCCTTTATAACCCGCTGGCATACCTCGCCTTCGGTGGCAGCTTTTACGGTAAAGGTTTCCAGCCCGCTGGTACCTACACAGGCAGCTACGCCAGCACTGACTTCAAAGCCTGGAAGCTGCGTTCCGCAAAGCCGGCCAAACGCCATGACCTGACGCTGGCCCTGGCCACCCTGCAAACACGCGATATCAGCCAGTGGCGCCATCAATTGCAACAACTCATCGCCGCTGCTGATGCCGCTGACATACCCGCAAAAAATCACCAATGGTGGCAGCAGTTCTGGAACCGCAGCTTTATCGAAACTACGCAACCGGCTACTTTCGAGCTGGGGCGCAACTATCAACTGTTCCGCTACATGCTCGCCTGCAATGCTAACGGTCACTGGCCTACGAAATTCAATGGCGGCCTCCTGACAGTAGACCCCGTGTTTACGGATAGCACGCTGCAACTAACGCCGGACTACCGCAACTGGGGCGGGGGACTGCATACCGCGCAAAACCAGCGCCTCGTGTATTTTCCCATGATCCGCTCCGGCGACTGGGATATGCTGCAGCCACAGCTAAATTTCTATCTCCGCCTGTTACGCAATGCGGAACTCCGGTCAAAAGTCTACTGGAACCATGAAGGCGCCTGCTTCACGGAGCAAATGGAAAATTTCGGACTGCCCAACTTCGCGGAATACGGCCAAAAGCGGCCGGACTATTTCGACAAAGGGCTGGAATACAACGCCTGGCTGGAATACCAATGGGATACCGTGCTGGAATTCTGCCTGATGATGCTGGAAGAAGAACGCTATACCGGCAAAGATATTCGTATAGCCATTCCATTTATAGAAAGCTGCCTCCGCTTTTTCGATGAGCATTATCAATACCTCGCCAGGCGCCGCGGCCGTAAACCCCTGGACGAACAGGGAAAGTTGATCCTCTATCCAGGCTCCGCCGCTGAAACATTTAAGATGGCTTATAACGCCACTTCCACCATCGCGGCGCTGCGCACCATCAGCGCCCGGCTCCTGCAGCTCCCGGCTGCTTACCTGGATCCGGCGCAAAAGCAGTACTGGACCGGGTTCTATAACCGGCTGCCGGAGCTGAATTTCACAAAGGATTACGGCGCTGTCACCATTGCGCCGGCACGCGCGTGGGAGAGGATCAACAACGTTGAGTCGCCACAGTTATACACCGTATATCCGTGGGGGTTATACGGCGTTGGCAAACCGGGACTGGATACTGCCCTGAACACCTGGCGGCTCGATACGAATGTAATCCGCTTCCGTAGCCACGTCGGCTGGAAGCAGGACAACATCTGGGCGGCCAGGTTGGGTTTGAGAGAAGAGGCCTTTGCGCTCACGGCTAAGAAGCTGGCTTCAGGGCCCTGGCGGTTCCCGGCTTTCTGGGGCCCGGGTTTCGACTGGACGCCGGATCATAATTGGGGCGGCAGCGCCATGATTGGCTTCCAGGAAATGTTGCTGCAAACAGACGGCCGGCGCATCCTGCTTTTCCCAGGATGGCCGGCCGGTAAAGATGTTCATTTTAAATTACATGCGCCTTATAATACTACGGTAGAGGCTACACTGAAAGGAGGGAAGCTGGTTGGCTTGATCGTACTGCCAAAGGAGCGGCAGAAAGACGTTGAAATTCTGTTGCCTGATTCCCTACCAACTATCCGTCCTAAAACTTGACACCGGGAACCCTTCTGTACTAAACAAATCACCCACCACAAAATCCTTAAACGCATACCGCACCGCCACCGGCGCGCTCACTTCCGGCGCGCTCAGCTGCACCGCCCCTTGCTTAATCACCGCCGTCGCCGGATAGAATTTCCTATCGCTGCCGGCAATCTCAAACTGCTCCAATGTTTTTCCAAAGGAGGTCAACCCGTTTGGCGCGTCTTTAAATTTGATGGTTGCAGTATTCCCATTCACCACCAGTGAATCATAATCCGGGCTAACCGCCGCAAAGCCTTTCTGCTGGTAGGTTTTGGATAATGCCAGGTAAGCAAACCGTTTGCCGCCGGTTTCCTTATCCGCCGGATGTATGCATTTGGCTTCTCCCAGGTCCATCAGTACTACCATGCCGCTGTTCGGGATGGTATGCGCCGCTTTCCGCTGCGCATCCCGCAGGTAGGCGGAGTTCCTGAATTCATCCCGCTTCGGGTCAGGATGCTGTACATAAGTGTAAGGGGCAATCTGCGCAAAGTAAAATGGAAAATCCCCCTGGCCGAATTCCGTTCTCCATGATTTCACCATAGCCGGGAACAGGGTTTCATATTGTGCAGGCCTGTCCGCATTGGTTTCGCCCTGGTACCAGATGCAGCCCTTGATGGTAAAGCCAATGAAGGGATGTATCATCCCGTTATAAAGCGTAGTCGCCACTTTGTTGGTCAGCTTGGTGTCTGCCTCTGGTAGCTTGATGTCCGGAAACTCCTTCAACGCGCTGGTGCTCATAAACGCTTCCGCCGGAGAGCCGCCATAGCTGATACATACGAGTCCTACCGGCACTTTCAGCCGTTGCTGCAACAGCCGGCCAAAATAATACGCCGTGGCGCTGAAGTTGGTAACGGATTCAGGTTCCGCCGCCTTCCATTCGCTGGGCTTGCAGGTATCCTGCGGTGTGCCGGTTACCGCCCTCGGTAAGGTGAAGAGTCGCAGCTGATCGTTGGCAGAGTTGAAGATCGCGTCATTGGAGCCAATGATAGGCTGGTCCTTGAAGCCTTTCATCGGCATCTCCATATTGGATTGTCCGCTGCAAAGCCATACCTCGCCGATCAGTACATTCTTCAGCGTGAGCGGGCTCCCGTCCGAAATCGTAATCTCGTAAGGCCCGCCCGCCGCTGGCGTGGCTACCTGCAATTTCCATTTGCCGCTGGCATCCGCCGGCTGGGAATATTTTTTCTTGTTCCAGGAAGTGGTGACAGTCACGGTACTGCCGGGTTTAGCCCAGCCCCAGATGGCTGCGTTGGTTTGCTGTTGCAATACCATGTTGTTTCCAAAAAAATACGGCAGTTTAACGGTAGCGGCTACACGCTGTGAATGGATCAGCAACGGCAGCGCCAACAGTAACATCAGTTGTTTGAATCGCGAAATAAAATGCATGTCTCTGTATTGTGTGATTGGCAAAATAAAGTCAGGAAGGCGTTTTGCGCTGGTCGTTGTTGAGCAGCCGGTATTTTTTGGGCGACATCCCAATGACGGCTCTGAAGCGCCGGGAAAAATAATACGGATCATCGAAGCCCATACTGAAGGCGATGTCCTTGACGGAACGCGTCGTGAAGTCCAGCTGCTGACAAGCCTTTTGCATTTTCAGCTGTACAAAATAATCAATCGGGGCATAGCCCGTTTTCTGTTTAAACAAATTGGAAAACCTGGACACGGAGTAATTATACTGCTTGCCCAGTTCGTTCAGCGAAATCTTATCATTGATGCGTTGTTGCATATAGAGGATGGCATTGTCCACGCAATCGGATTTATCCGTCTGCGTAGCCTCGTAATGGCGCGCATTGTAAATAAACAGGTTGATGAACTGCACCAGGCACATGTTCGCGTACACGAGGTTGTCCAGGCTATACCCCAGTTCCAGCGATTTGTAAATCTTGTTGAACAGGGGAATGATGTCGCCGTTATTTTTGATGTAATGCGGTTCAAAGTATTTCTGTACAGCCTGCATGCGGTTGAATTCCGCTAGCCCGTCGCCACCAAAGTGCACCCAGTAAATGCTCCAGGGATGCTCATCGCTGCTGCCATAGGCGTGTTCTACATTTTGCGGCAGTATGAAGCATTCGTTCGGGCCTACTTCAAAGCGCTTCCCGTTTACCTCATACCAGCCGTGGCCATCCACGCAATAAAAAAGAAAATTTTCCGGCAGCCCTTTCTTGCGGTAGGTATAATGGTCCTGCGCTTTCGGATAATAGCCTATAGAGCGGATGTGCAGGGCTTTCATCAGTTGGTTGCCCTGTACTTTGGCCTTCAGCACGGTTTTCGGAATTTCAATCCGGTGCCGGCCAATGCCATACCAGATATTTTTGTGCGAGCCCTTTTTATTCTCATGCTCTTTCTCTGCCAGGTGGCTGCTGTTTGGTTGCATAAAACGTGGATTCCTTATGGACGTTTAAATTACTAGGAATTATGTAGATGCGCAAGTAGGGACTGTAAAAAAGTGATGACCGGCGCGGGGGGGCATGTATTTATTGTAACGCTCAATCGGGAACTTTAACTCCCCCGAACGAATTCCCGAAATTACCCGCACCCTCAATCGCGGACTTTCCCACCCCCGAACTGTTAAACAATGTCAACTACTGTTAAATACCGTTAACCTTCCATCCCCGCACCTCAAGCTATTTTCCCCTGAAATCCCCTGCAGTCGACACTTCTCACTTTTCCTTAACATTCCGCACCCGGCAACCCTGCCACCGCCGCCCTTATCCGCGCCTTAAACTTCCGTAAATTGGTAATATCTAAAATAACAAACCAGGTATGCTGAACGATCAGTATGACTGAAGAAAAAAATAGTCATCACAAAAACTCTAAATCTAACATCATGATGAAGCAATTATTTGTAGCAGGTTTGTTAATGGGCGCCACCTTTTTCACCGTTGAAACCTACGCGCAACAACCGCAACAGCCACAACAGGACCGCCGGGAAGGTTTCTTCAAAAAAATTGATACCGATAACGACGGCAAACTGAGCAAGGCAGAAGTAGATGCAGCCGCTAAAGAAGATAAAAGAACTTCCCGCCTGAGCGAAAATTTTGCAGCCATCGATGCCAATAAGGACGGCTTCCTGACCAAAGAGGAACTGCAGGCTTACAGAAAAGCCAATCCTCCGCAGGGCGGCCCCCGTCAAAAAGAAGGCGGCAATAAGTAATATGGTTTTAATATTAGTTGTGTAAAAGCGGCTGCCCCCAGGCGGCCGTTTTTTTATGCCGCACCCTCGCCATCCGGAAAACGCTGCCAGCACCCTCGCCAGCAAAAAAAATCCTCCACCCGCATTCACCTACCAGTCAGAAAATCCTGACCATACATTTTCACACACTAGATAAATAGAAATTAATTTTTAAATAATGGGAGAAAAAGAGCTACTCCATCCTCAGGACCACTGCATCGTACCCGCAGCAGCAGCCCGTTTGCGCCGCTCCTGCCTTTTATACCCGCCCTCATACGCAT
Source organism: Chitinophaga sp. CB10 (assembly GCA_001870995.2). GTDB lineage: Bacteria > Bacteroidota > Bacteroidia > Chitinophagales > Chitinophagaceae > Chitinophaga. The sequence goes on along the minus strand of MLAV02000012.1, from coordinate 17,831 downwards.
CGCATACCCCATAAACCCATCGCCAAAAATCCGCTTTATCCTCCGCTTAACATATTCCCTTTACTATCAATATAATAAAAAGTAATTTTATCGCGTTCCTTTTTTGTATATTTAAAAGGAAGCAACCTATGGCTTATGTAGCCCGTGTTACATACCCAATAATAAAAAGCTTAACAACCAAATCTAACGTCGCTCGTTCATCATTTTTGAGATGTACCCGCACTATTTAATCTGACAATGCTGCCTGGGAGATGTTCCGGTGCGGATGAGCTGTTGTACCCCGTGGTAGTGTTAACGTAGACGTATAAACGTAATTTTTTTAACTGTAGCGCTGTGCTGTGGAATTACCCTTCCATGCCTATACCATTACATCTCAGCAATCAAGTTCTATTAAATATCCGGTAATTATGAAGCAATCAATTACGCATTTTCCCAGCCTATGCTGTGTAGTGATTACCCAACTACTATGCAGTAGTACCGTGATGGCCAGCTCGCCGGCGCCGCTGCCGGCATCCGCCGCCCCACGGTACTATTATTCTGAAAAGGCCGTACTGGACCTCCAGGGTGTGGTAAAAGACGAGAAAGGCGCCCCGCTGCCCGGCGCCAGTATCCAGATCAAAGGCACCAACCAGGGAGCCATCGCTGATGCCAACGGGGTGTTCGTCCTCAAAAATGTAACCCCCGGCACAACCCTCATCATCTCCATGGTAGGTTTCAAATCCCGGGAATACGTGGTCGCCAGCGCCACCCGCATCCAAATCGTCCTGAGCCCTAACAACAACATCGGTGAAGTAGTGGTTACCGGTTACCAGACACTCAGAAAAATCGATTACGCCGGCGCCGCCACCACCGTCCGGGTAAAGGATATCAAGGTGCCCAGCATCGGTACGCTCGATAAAATGCTCCAGGGGCAGGTAGCAGGCGTCGCCATCCAAAACACCTCCTCCGTATTCGGTACCGCCCCCAAAATCCGCGTGAGGGGTAGCGCCTCCATCTCCGGTATCAACGAACCCCTCTGGGTGCTGGACGGTGTGCCGCTGGAATCCCCGCTCAATATCGCGCCATCGGAACTATACGCCGGTAACGCCCGCAACCTCCTCGCCAGCGCGCTCTCTACCGTCAACCCGGATGATATCGAAGATATCACCGTACTCAAAGACGCTACCGCCACCGCCATGTACGGTACCCGCGCGGTGAACGGGGTAATCGTTATCACCACCAAACGCGCCCAGAAAAGCGCGCCGCTCCGGGTGAACTATTCCTTCAATGGTACCTATTCCCTAAAGCCTTCTATCCGCGACTTCGACGTACTCAACTCGAAAGACCAGGTGGAACTCAACCAGGAACTGTTTACCATCTACGACGCCTACCTGCAAAACTTTACCGCCAATATCTCCGGCCCTTATTCCGACCTGCTCAACCAGTATAACCGCAAGGAAATTACCGAAGCGCAGCTCCGCGAAAAGATCCGCGACCTCAAAACCGTAAATACCGACTGGTTCGATGCGCTGTACAAAAACAGCTTCACCCAGCAACATTCGGTAAGCGTTAGCTCCGGCTCCGACAAAACAAGCACCCGCCTGTCCCTCAGCTATTACGACGACCCCGGCAAAACCCTGGGCGAATACGCGAAACGGTACACCGCCAACCTCGTGAACGGATGGCAGGTAACGGACAAATTCTTCGCGGAAGTAATGCTGAAATACGCCCGCAGGGACCAGCGCCAGCCCGGCACCCAGGTGAACCCCTTCATCTACGCCAGGGACGCCAGCCGCGCCGCCAAACCCTATGACGATGATGGCAAATACAAATACTATAAAAAAGGATACGCTGATTTTAATATCATCCAGGAAATCGACAATAACTACATCAAGCTGCAAAATAGTGACTTCTCCGGCCAGCTCAACCTGACCTATAACATTACCCCGAAGCTCAAAGCCTCCGGCCTCATGAACATGCGCTTCGCCAACTCCACCATCGACGAGATCCAGACGGAAAACTCCAACTACGCGGAACAATTCCGCGCGGATGAATTCCGTATCCGCGATTTCAATGAACGGCTCTATAAACGCCCCGGCTCACCGTCCTACGAACTGCCGCAAACCGTGCTGCCGGAAGGAGGGATCCTCGATAAGGAAACAGTGGAATCCAGGTTCTATACCCTACGCGGACAACTGGAATGGACCGTCTTCGATACCAAACAGCATAAGCTCTCCCTCATGGGCGGTATGGAAGTAACGCAGAACAAACAAACCTCTTCCTTCTCCCGCAACTATGGCTACCGGGCAGACAGTAAGACCTTCGCCTCCTCGCCGCTGGCCTACGAACGCCTGCAGGTGAGCAACAGCCTGCCTGCGGATGAAAGAAGGATGTACAACGGCCGTAACCTCCTCCAGGGCGCTGCCGCCTACGTGAACGACTTCACGCGCAACGCAGTGTCCTACTATTCCAGCCTCTCGTATAACTACAGCGGTAAATACGTGCTGGACGCCTCCCTCCGCAACGATGCCACCAACGTATCGGGCAGGGCTACACGTAATCGCTTCCTGCCCACCTGGGCAGTGGGCGGCGCCTGGAACTTCACGGAAGAAAGCTTCCTGGAAGGCATCAGCAACGTCGTGTCTAATGGTAAACTCCGCGTATCCTACGGCCTGAGAGGTAATGCCGGCTACAGAGGCCCTGAACTCGTGGCCTACTACGTAAACATCGTGCGCCCTTCTTTCCCCGCATATAATACCACCGGTGTAAATATCGTTGAGGCGGAAAACTCCTCCCTCGAATTCGAAAAGGAATACATGTTCAGTACCGGTATCGACTTCACCCTCTTCGATGCCATGGACTTCACCGTGAACTACTACAACAGGAAGAACTTCGACCTCGTAGGCTACAAACAGGTGCAAACCTCCTCCGGTTACCAGACCAAACTCTTTAACTGGGCCGATATGCAGAACCGCGGTATGGAAGCATCCCTGAACATCCGCCCGATCAAAGTAGTGGGCGATTTCAAATGGTCTGGTATGGTCAACGTGGGCTACAATAAAAACACTGTACTGTCCGACTACCAGGGTAACAACCCATCCGTATTCGATGCCACCGTATCCGAAGGCTTCGCCCGCAAGGGAATGCCGGTAACAGGCCTCTACGCGTTTCCGTTCGCCGGCCTGAACGACCAGGGCCTCGCTACCTACCGGGATTCCAAAGGCGGTACCGTACTCGGGTTTCCGAATGCCAGCAGGGACCTGAGCAACATCGTGTACCAGGGTAGCCGCGATCCGATGTACTCCGGCGGTTTCACTTCTAACTTCGCATACAGAAACTGGCTGCTGGGCGTATCCTTCGTCTTTAACACCGGCCACGTAGTGCGCAAAGCAGATTACTACAGGGGCGGTACGCTCTCTTCCCTCTACCGGGATGACCTGAACCAGAGCGGCGACTTCGCCTACAGATGGCGGGCAAAAGGAGATGAGGCCTTTACCAATATCCCGCGCCTCCTCCTGCCGGATGATGTGAATGATTACATTAACCTCGGCTTCTTTGATGAATCCGTATTCGGCCTGTACAACCGGGCGGATATCCGTACCATCAACGCGTCTTTCCTGCGCCTGCGCAATATCATCCTGCAATACAACTTCTCGAAATTTGCGCGCTCCCTGCGCATGCAAGGCCTCACCGCCAGCCTGGAAGCTTCCAACCTGGCCGTGTTCGCATCCGAGAAATTCAACGGGGTAGACCCGGAAACAATTCTCAGCGGTATGAATATGCCACCGGTTAAATCATTCACCTTCAGCCTGTCTGCCACCTTCTGATCCAGACCGGACCACCTAAATTAAAATGTATAATATGTTGAAGAGATATAAATTAAAAGGTTTGCGTACATACGGATTATCCGGCGCCGTGCTGGCCATCAGCACCGTGCTGACCCTGTCCAATGTATCCTGTAGCAAATTCCTGGAAGCGCCGGTAGACAACAGGACGCTGATCGTAACCCTGCCGGATATGGAGAAAACGCTGAACCAGCTCATGCCGTACTCGGATCATCACTTCACCGATATCATGAGTGATGACTACATCTTCAGGGACCTCGCAGGCCACAACGTAGAAGATGCAGTAAACCAGATTTTGCCCATATTCGAGTTCGACATCTGCCGCCAATCCCTGCCGGCCACACGCTTCCTCTCGTCCGGGTTCAATCCCGTATCCGCCTTCAGGCGCTATTACAACTGTATCATCAACTCCCTGCTCATCATCGATAAACTGAAAGCCTATACGGCTGCCAGTCCCGAGGAAGAAAAAAGAGTGAAAGTAATCCGCGGAAAAGCGCTGGCAATCAGGGCTTACTGCAATTACATGCTGGTAAACCTCTTTGCAAAACAATACAACCCGGCCACCGCAGCTTCCGACAAGGGTATTCCGTTTATCGAAGCCTATAGCGGCGAACCGGTAGTGGGCTACAAACAGGTGCCCGTGCAAAAAGTCTATGACGAAGTGATCAAAGACCTCACGGAAGCCCTGACCCTCGTGGAAGACCAGCCCCTGCAAAACCCGCAGTTCAACTTCAGCGTCGACGCTGTGAATGCGCTGCTTTCCCGCGTGTACCTCAACAAGAAAGACTGGGATAACAGTATCAAATATGCCAACGACCTCCTGCGCAGACGCAACACGCCGCTCAACGTGAAGAACCTCCGCAACACCATCGTTGACTATATGCAGTATTCCACTGCCTACTTCAACCCGGCAAACGCCAGCTACATCCTCATGGGCAACAACACCTACCAGCTGCTCGCGTATTTCTGGATGGGCATGTACCCTTACCCGGCCGTGCAAATGCTGAGGGATGAAGGCGCGGACCCGCAGAACAACTACGTGATCATCACCAGCGCCCTGCATAACGACTACGTGCCGCAAAAGCTGATGCTGTTCCAGTCGCTCGCTACCCGCAGCGGTAACCTGCCCCTGCTCACGGTCGACGAAGTGCTGTTCAACAGGGCAGAAGCCGAAATCGAAAAAGCCAAAGGCATGACGCCCCAGGCCCAGGCCGATCTGACGCTCCTGATCAACAACCAAACCTTCCGCAACGATTCCGCCGCCGCCAGGATTGCAGCCCTGCCAAAGCTAACCACCCGCGATGCAGCCATTCAAATGCTGCTGCGTATTAAACGGATCCGCTTCAGTAGCGAGGGTATGCGTTGGTTCGACATGCGCCGCCATAATATCCCGGTGACCCACCAGGGCCGCTCCGGTACTTATAAAATTGACGGTACCAAGCCGGAGGACTACGTCATCCAGCTGCCTACGGAAGAGATTACACGCAACCCTGATCTGTAAACATTTTTAGCCCAAATTCTATTTCATATGAAATACAATAAAAGGACCCTCTGTTTGCTGGTGACCCTCCTCGTGGTACTGGCATCCTGCAGAAAGAAAGAAGATCCGCTGACCGCGGATGTGGACCCGGCGCCAACGTTTGACACACGCACGCCGCTGGGTAAAAAACAAAAGGAAATATTCGACAAGTACGGCATCATCGTGGAATATAAATGGAACCGTTTCGCCTATGCGCCGGACGTTGTAGCCAATCCGGCCAGGGAAGAGGATGTGCTGCCTTACCTCGAAATGCTGGAAATTATTTACTTCAAAGCCATGGACGCCGTGAGCGGCCCCGCGCTTACCGCTACCAAAGAAACGCCGGTACGGCTCCTGCTCATCGGCAACGGACTCAACTACGGCGGCAGCGAAAGCTTCGGGGAATCCACTGCCGGCCAGGCGGGTAACATCCAGCCAAACAGGCTGACCCTCGGCGGACTCACGCCATTCGGCCAGGTACTGCGGGCCACCGGCCCCGGCGCGGACGATGACTTCCTCAACGCCATCTACAACGAAGCGCCTACCAGCTTCCCCAACGATGCCGGCCTGATTGGCTTTGTGTACCACGAATACACGCACTTCCTGGATAGCAAACACCAGATACCCATCGGCTTCGAAGTGCCCGCCCGTACCAATTACCTGAGAGGTTCCAACCAGTACCTGCGCGTAACCTATGAGGAAGCGATCTCCAAAGGATTCTTCATTCCGTACGGTATGCAAAACGAACATGAGGACTTCGCCACTTACGTGCAAACCATCATCTGGCTCTCCGATGCGGAAATCCAGACCTATTACCTCACCAACGAAGCTACCAAAACTAAATACCAGCTGGTGACAAGGTACTTCGCCAACCTCGGCATCCCCATCACCGCCCTGCGCGATTACCTGCAACAGCAGTCAGTGGTGGATGAACTGATTGCCCTGAAAAGAAAGTACGAGTGATTTGTATCCGTTAATTCAATTTGATCTTTTATGAAAAAGCTGCATAAATTCTTTCATACGCATAAGCTGGTCTTCGCCGCGGCAGCTGTCCTCGGCCTTACCAACGTTGCCTGCGAAAAGGCGGACGACCTGAGTCGCCCGCCTGGCAATACCAACTCCTTCGAAAAGGACAAACAGGATGCCTTCAAAAACCTCACGGACGATGAAACGACCCTCTGGGCCTGGGATATTCCCATCAGTCCGTATAACAATAAGTTCCCGGCCTTCCTGTTACAGCTCTCCAAGGATTCCTCCGCCAATATCTTCTCCATTGATAACAATGGAATGGTGAGCGACCTGACAAGGCTGCGCGCTTCCGGAACGCTTACTGCCAGCGAGTCCTCCCTGGCCTTACAGCTCATCAATCTGCTGCGGCCTTATTCGGAATACCAGCTCCGGCAAATACTGGACAACCCGGCCAATGCATCCATCAAAAACGCGCTGGTACAACTGCTTCCCAACTACGCAAACTTCGCCTCCCAAACCATCTATACGGAGGAAATAGGAGGGGCCTTTGATACCAACGGGCCTATCCAGCTAAGCCTGACCTTCCATAACAGCGAATTACTCTCGCTGCTGAAGGAATACGGCTGGCTCGATTTTGATTTCCGCCTCCTGCGCTACAGTAAGGATACCGTGCAGCTGACGGGCTATTACTCCAACAGCGCCAACAAGGTGACCAACCTGTTACGCACACACGATGATCCGTCTTTCTTTGCCTACGCTTCCACCATCATCATGACCATCAACCCGGTCAAAGCAAAGGTGACGATGAAGGTGGACGGCAACGTGATCCCCGTGCCGGCAGGCTATAACTCTTGCCTGCATTACTTCTACAAATGCTTTAACCAGGGCTTCCTCCAGCCGGAAGGCCTCGGCTTCGGCTTTATTCCCAACGGGGTAGATGCAGACAAAGCGCCGGATGTATTCAAAAACACGAAACTGGTGAAAATCCATAACGTCCGTCAGGGCAACCCGTTGACCGCACCCGCCGGTACGGTGCTGATGACTTTTAAAGTGATCAGCAATACAGGTGTGGCAAAGGACGTGGAGCTCTCCAAAAACTAATCAGTGGCCTGCACATAAAAAAGGGTGTATCATAGCTGATACACCCTTTTTTTATTTTTTTGGGGAGAGATCTAATTTCGCTTTTCATCATATATCCCGAACTCCGCAATAGCAGGCGCTTCGGTAAAGCCGGTAATAACCATCCTGACCTTATTGCCCCAAACCCTCCGGAAGCGGTGTATCTTTACCCTGCCGGCATCCGTACCGGTACCCGGTATCGGTTTCCATATGCCGTTCTCATTGTATTCCAGGCGATAGCTGGTAATGCGTTGCTTATCTTCTGTAATCGTAATCATGTTGAAAGAGCGCTCTTTGGTAAACGCTACTTCGTACCAGGGTTGCTTTACCGCCGGGTTGGACTGCCAGGTGCTGCCAAAGCGGTCATCGTTGCCAAAGTCCATAATGTTCATATCATTGCTCCAACTGCCATTGGCCGGTTGGTGCTTGGCAATATTCTCCGCAATAATAGGCGCTTCATTGGCCGGCAACGGCGCTACCGGCCCCTCGTTCTTCCATTGCTGCCCAATGGCTTTCAACGCCGCAAGGGCATTGTCGTCAAACAAACCATCCCGGTTGGGCGCCACGTTCAAAATGAAATTACACCAGGCTTTATTATACGGTACAATAATCTCATTCACCAGTTTGGCCGGATCTTTCACCGGCGTGGTGGCAAAGCCGGTCTTGTAAAACCAGTTCTGCTGCAACGGCAGGCAGGCCAGTGCCGGCAGCCGGTTGGTACTGGTGGAAATATGCTGGCCCGCGCCCTGCTCGTAGGATTTGATATCGGTATAGAACAAAGCCTCCGCTGGATATTTCGCCGCATTCAGATCCATCACCAGGCAGGCGGGCTGCAGCTGTTTGATCAGCCCATAGATTTCCCCAAAAGGCACATCCTCGTACGAAATACGGCTCCATGGCGCATCCCAGCCGTCGATGATCATCGCGTCAATAGCGCCGTAGTTGGTAAGCAACTCCGTCAGCTGCGACTTGATCATCGCGATATGCTGCGGGGTAATATGCCCCGGCCGGATCTGGTGATGGGTATCCAGGATGGAAAAATATAACATCACTTTCAGGCCCTTCGCCCGGAACGCATTCACATACTCCTTCACCACATCGCGCTTCAATGGCGAGTGCATGACGTTGTAATCCGTGGTCTTCGTATCCCAGATGGCAAACCCGCTATGGTGCTTGGTCGTAAGGCAACCATAGCTCATATGTGCGGATACGGCGGCATCTGCCCACTGGCGGCAATCGAGCTTACGCGGATTGAAAATTGCCGGCGATGCGTCCGGGTCAGCCCAGTCGTCCTCCATAAAAGTAGGGATGTTGAAATGTATGAACATACCAAACCGCAGGTCTGTAAATTGTTGCTGGCGCTCATGTAACGATGGCTGTTGCTGTGCCTGCACAGGGCCGGCCGCCAGTAAAGGCAGCAGGCACATGGCAGTGATAATACGGGTCAGTTTCACGATGTATCGGTTTATAGTTGTGGTGGTTTTATTTCCAGGCGGATTGTTGTTGCAGTTTGCGGCTGCCATCCAGGATATTCTGCGGGATGGGCCATACATAGTATTTGTCGCTGTTGAAGTAACGGTCCTCCAGCTTCGTCTTCACGAATTTGTTGGTACTGCCGCCGGTAGCAGGCAGGTCGCTCAGGCCGGCGCTGGCGTCAAGCGTGTACACGGGACCGTTAAGCAGGTTTTTGCCTTCCTTCCAGCGCAGGATGTCGAAGTAACGATGTCCTTCCCCGGCCAGCTCAATCCTCCGTTCATGCCGGATGAAACGGCGCATCCCGGCCTGATCCAGCGTCCAGCCGTTGATGGCAAAGGTCTCGGCTACCTCCGGCATGCCCGCCCTGCGGCGGATTTGGTTGATGGCTTCCACCACCGCGGCCGTAGGCCCGGCTACCTCGTTTTCGGCCTCCGCAAAGGTGAGGAGTACTTCCGCATACCGGAGTATGTGCCAGTCGTTACCCCCGTTATCACGGACTTCCAAATCCGTTTTATCAAACATTTTCTTGAAGGCGTAGCCCGTGTAGGTAGCTTTATCTCCCCCGATTTTATCAAGGCTGTTATTCAACGGATCATACATTTTCCCATTGGCTAGCGTACTGCCGGGAAAATAAATAGTAGCCGCCAGGCGTGGGTCGCGCTGCTTCCACGGCGTGTGTACATCATACGCCGGGTCATTCGTGTACGGGTAATACCCCGCCGCGCTTTCATAATCATCTACCAGCGATGGCAAAGGATTTAAATACAAAGTACCCCCTGAAACGCTGTTCACGCCCGTGATGTCACGCAGCGCATTCGGCTTGATCTCCTTGATATGAATATAGCTGATGATGTTTTCGCTGGAATAATCACCCGCCTGCTGGAAGAGGTTGTAGTAATCCGGGTAAAGGGAATACGCCCCGCTACTGATCACTTCCTGCGCAGCCCTGGCCGCGCCGGCGTTATCCCCGTTATACAGCAGCACCCGCGCCTTCAGCGCCCGTGCCGCCCCTGCGGTAAAGCGCCCCTTATCGTCCCCGGAATAGGAAGGAGGGAGGTCAGGCGCGGCCTCGTCCAGCCATTTGATCACCTGCGCCACTACAGCCTCTTTTTTATCCTGCGGCACGTCCGCCTCGGCAGGGGAGCTGAAAATCTTTGTCACCAGCGGCACATCGCCGAAGAGGGTAGTCATCATGTAATAACGGTAGGCCAGGCAAACCTTTACTTCTGCTATCAAACGTTTCTTCAGCGCAGGATTCATGTCCGGTACCTTCTCCACATTGGTAAGGAATTCCAGGCAATGCCGGATCTGGTCATAGCGCCACTCATCGTCCAAACTGCCGGTGGTAGCCACAAACGTGCTGTTGCCAATCAGCTGCGCATTGCGCAGAGTGTTGCCCCAGGAAGCGGTTTTGGACAGCGCATTATCGCTCATCCCTTCATAGCAGATGAAGAAGTCGGCGCTGGGCATAAATTCGTATATCCGTGAGGCAAACTTCACAGCGTCCTGCTCCGTCGTCCAGTACGTAGCATCAGAATACTGGTCTAACGGCGGGCGGTCCAGGTATTTACTGCAGGAGAACAATCCTGTACTCAGTAAGGCGGAAAGTAATATATAGCGTGGTTGGAAGTGCATAGTCTTAGAATTTCAGGTTAAGGCCAAGTGAATAAGTTTTCAACTGCGGGAAGTTCACGCCTGACTGCCAGTTGTCAATCTCCGGATCGTAGCTGGAAGGGAAGTCCTTCGCCTTCAGGGTAAACGCATTTTCCATGATGACATAAATGCGCAGGTAGCTCACCTTCGCCCGCTGCAGCAAATGATTCGGCACCGTGTACCCCAGCTGCAGGTTTTTCAAACGCAGGTAACGGGAGTCAAACAGCCACCAGTCGGAAAACTCGGTGTTCACGCTCTGATCCTGCCGCATCAGCGGATAACGGGCATCCCGGTTATCCGGCCGCCAGGAGTCCAGCAGATCGGTAGTGAAAGTACCCCCGTACTGAAACGGGGTAGTGGCGTAACCGGTAAGGTAGGTCCTGTTCCGCAGCACGCCTTGTAACAAGAGGGATACATCCAACTGCTTCCAGCTGGCGTTGGCGTTGATGCCAAACATCAGGTGCGGCTCGGCGTCGCCCAGCAGCACGCGGTCTTCCGGCGTAATCTTGCCGTCCTGGTTGGTATCCTGGTATTTAATATCCCCGGGCTTATTCTGCGGTTTATACGCCGGGCTCGACTTCACATCGTCTTCCGATTGGTACAACCCGATTGCTTTATAGCCATACCATACCCAGCGGCTCTGGCCCACCATCGTAGGGTTCACGCCCAGGATGTCGGCAGTGCCGCCCAGGTCCAGGATTTTATTGCGACTGTTGTACATATTCGCCACCACGCCGTATTTGAACGCATGATCGCGGTTTTGATACCCTACTGATACTTCCCAGCCCTTGTTGCTCATCGCGCCAATATTGCGCACGCCCGCATCCCTGCCAAACATGGACGGTACGCTGGGGGTAAGCAGGATGCCGGTAGTCTTGTCTTTGAACACATCCACCGTCAGGCTCAGCTTATCATCCAGGAAAGACGCATCCAGACCCACGTTAGCCGTGGTCTTTTCCTCCCAGGTCAGGTCCGGATTGGCGGTATTGCTGTAATAGGTAGTGGTAACGGCCTTGTCGTTCAGATAGGTAGTACCCGTGCCGATGATGCTTGCCCAGGGATAGTAACCCGTAGCATCCTGGTTACCCACCTTGCCATAGGAGCCGCGTAATTTCAGGTTGGACACCACCTCCACGCCTTTCATAAATGGTTCCTCCGAAATACGCCAGCCGGCAGATACGGAAGGGAAGAAGCCCCAACGGTTATTGAGGAAGCGGGAGGAGCCGTCGTAGCGACTATTCAACTCCACCAGGTAGCGGTCCCGGTAGTTGTAGTACAAGCGGCCAAACAGCGACTGGATGGCCCACTGGTAGGCGTCCCCGTTAGTGCTCCATTGGTCCTTATTCGCCGAGCCTCCGTCAATCACATGAATATCGTTGTTCAGGAAATTCTGCCGGCCCAGCCCATAGCCTTCATAGAGATAACTTTCCTGGCTGTAGCCCAGCAACAGTTTAAACCCATGGTCGCGGAACTGGTGCTGGTAGTTGGCAGTAGCAATGAAAGTCTGGTTGGTGGCGCTGTTGAAGTCGTCCCGGAGGGAATTCGGGGACTGCTGCGTCGTCACCAGCTTTTCCTCATCGTCATAGAGCTTATAGGTAGCCTGGAATAATTTATGCCGTACATCCCGCTGGTTATAAGAATACTGCCCCTTTACGCTGAGATCCTTGGTGATATTATATTCCAGGTTCATGTTGGTATTGAAGTAAGCGTCCTTATACCGTTCAAAACCACCGTCGTTAATAATGGCCACCGGCTGGGAACCGCCGCGGTAGCTGCGGTTGCGGCCCTGGGGCGTGTATGGCCATTCGGTAGGGTTGAGGATGTAGGCCCAGTGCATGGCGGTATTGAAAATACCCGCGCCGGCAAAGCTGCGTGGGCGGCTGGTGTACACGGTGTTGATACCGAACTTCAGGTTGTCGAGCAGCTGGGTGTTCAGGTTTATACGAGAGGTAAAGCGCTCATTCAGCACGCCATTCACAGAGCCTTCCTGTTTCAGGTAACCGAGTGAAATGAAATAGTCCGTTTGCTTGCTGCCACCGGTGATGCCGATGTTATGCTGCATCTGCAGGGCATTTTCCTTGAAGATGGCATCCACCCAATCAGTGCTGGGCAGCTCGCCGCTGGCATATTTTTGAATGGTTGCATCCGGAAAACGCGGCGTGGCGGAAGGATTATCGTTCAATTGCGAAGCGTTCCATTGCCGCATGAAATCCACGGCGTTGGCCAGCTTCGGCAGGTAGGTAGGCTGCTGGGTGCCGGCGTAGGCGTCGTAGGAAAGGGTAGGGCGCTGGTTGGTTTTACCGCGGCGCGTGGTAACGAGTATAACGCCACCGGATGCACGCGCCCCGTAAATAGCCGTGGAAGACGCGTCTTTCAGGACGCTGATATTATCGATATCCTGCGGGTTCACCGTTTCCAGCTGCCCGGCAACGCCGTCAATCAGCACCAGCACAGGGTTGTTGGACAAGGTGCTGATGCCGCGGATCTGGATTTTATTATTACTGGTACCGGGCATGGCGTCGGTTTGCTGGATGAACAGGCCGGGGACTTGTCCCTGTAAAGCGTTGACGACATTGGGCACCGGGCGTTCGGCCACAGCGGCGCCTTTCACAGTGGATACCGCCGCCGTCAGGCTGGCTTTCGTTTGGGTGCCGTAGCCTACCACCACAATTTCCCCGAGCTTTTTCGGGTCCTCAGTGAGTACAATGTGCAGCTGGGTATCTTTCCCGGATGCAATTTCCCGGGTAGTGTACCCCATGAAGGACACCACCAGGATGGCGTTTTCAGGCACGCCTTTGAGTGTATAAGCGCCTTTGCTGTCCGTCATGGTAGCGATGGAACCGTCTTTAATGCGTACCGTTACTCCTGGCAACGGTTCGTCTTTTTCATTGACGACCACCCCGGATATATCCTTCAAAGCCACGGTCAGCCCGGGATCAGCGGTGATGTCATAATGCGGGTCTTCATGGCGGCGGATGAACACTTTTCCGTCGGCGGTAAAAAACTCCAGGGCGAAAGGAGAGAGCAGTTCTTTTAAAATATTGCCGGCTTGCTGCTGCCGGGCTTTTACGGTCACCACGCTGTTCAGGACGTCGGCATTCACGGCGTAGCTGAAGGAGAGATTGGCAGCGGCGCCGATTTCATTCAGCACATCATGCAGCTTCCCGTTTTCCTTGTTGATCGTGATTTTTTTCTGCAGCAGCTGGGCGTCTGTGGAACTGGCCAGGAGCGACAGTGCCAGGCTACATACAGCGATGGTCGTACACAACGATAATTTCATTAGCATGCGTATTACAGGTACACATTTTTTCATACTTTTAGGTAGATTAAGGTTGAGTAATAAGCCGGCTGCCAAAGGTTGTCCAGACTGATTTGGCAAACGGCGCTTAACTGATCGGGGCCTCTTCGGAGGCCTTTTTTATGTGGGCGTTTTTCGTTTAGGCATACTCGTTAGAATTCATGTTCAGCATCCGTTCATACGGATAAAAAAGGTCGCGTTTTTATGTTCCATGGTGGCGTTCAGCGTGAGGCAGAGTTGTTTCAGCGCCTTTTCCAGCGGTTCCCGGGTATTGAATTCTCCCACGTAGAAGCAGTTGGCAGTGCTGCCGGTGATGGTGATTTTCACGTTATAATAGTATCCCAGTTGGTCGGCCACGGCCTGCAGGTTGGCGCGGTCGTACCGGAGCAGGCCCTGTTGATGTTCCAGTATCCATTGCGTATCCACGCCGGTTTCCCGGAGCAGGTTTCCGTTTTGTTTGTTGTACACGGCGCGGTTCCCGGGCTGGCAGGCCACCGTTTCGCTGCCTTTGCTCACGGCCACTTTCCCCGTTAATACGGTAACGGCTATATCAGGCTGCGCGGCATATGCCTGCACGTTAAAGCTGGTTCCCAGCACTTTAGCTGTCACTGCTCCACTATGTACTTTAAATGGTTGCCGGCTGTTTTCCCGGATCTCAAAAAAGGCTTCTCCTGTGAGGGTGACGGTTCTTTCCTGTTTGCCATAATCTTTTTCTTGCTCTAATGTTGAGTTGGGGCTGAGGAAAACGATAGTGCTGTCCGGCAAGGTCACACGTAGGTGCTGTGCCGTTGCTGTGCGGTATGCCATGGGAGCGGAGCTGCTGATATGCCCGCTGTCCGGTTTACGTCCGAACCAGGCAATCCCCCCGGCGATGATCAGCAGTCCTGCCACGGCGGCGGCTATACGTAACCATGGCCTCATGCGAATTGTCTTATTGGTAGCCGGTTTCCGTATGGCTTGCAGCAGCTCCTGTTCGAGGCCGGCTTCCAGCGCTGCACGGTCGCCCATAGTGGCGTCGTTCCATTCCTGGGCAGGAAAGCTGTGGTAGTAGTTCATTAATTGGCGCAGCTCCTCCTCGGAAGCTGTGCCGTTGGTCCATTTATCAATCAGGTGAAAAAAATCTTCCCTTTGCATAGGTGGGTGTTTGGAGTTATAGTGTCAATTTTTTTGACCAACCCCCAAAGCCCCGGAAAAATTTTTGACGGAAAATTTTTAACAGAATAAAATTTCAGCGAAAGATAGCCCAGGCAGGAGATGACGCAGCACATGCAAGTCCCTTCCACGCGCCAACCTCCGCTCCGGACCCCTTCGCACCCAACCACCAACCTAATCCCTTTGCGAGCAAACCCTCCGCCCAAATCCTTTGCGCTCCTTGCCACCTTACGCCTCTCTGCGAGCAAACCCTCGCCCCAATCCTTTGCGCACTTTGCCACCTTATGCCTCTTTGCGAGCAACCCTCGCCCCAATCCCTTTGCGCTCTTTGCCACCTTACGCCTCTCTGCGAGCAACCCTCCGCCCAAATCCTTTGCGTTCTTTGCCACCTTACGCCCCTTTGCGAGCAACCCTCCGCCCGCTATCTATTAGCTATCAACAGCAGGAACACCGCATACGGAAACGCCTTACGCAGCTTCCGAATGGCAATCGTAATCTGGTTCTCCACCGTCTTAACAGAGATATTCAACCGCGCAGCGATTTCCTTATTAGAAAGCTGTTGCTCCCGGCTCATGCGAAAGATGACGCGGCATTTTTCCGGCAGGTTATCAATCAACGTATCCAGTACCTGTTGGAGTTCTTTATAGGCAAGTTCACTCTCGGGGGAGCTATGTTCCATGCGTTCTTCCAACTGATCAAACAGCGCCGCATTGTTGGGGTTACGCCGGATGTACCGGAACACTTTATACCGGATGCTTGCACGGAGATAGGCTTTGAGGTTAGTCTGCAATTCCATCCGCGGGGCCTGTTGCCAGAATTCCGTAAACAATTCCTGTACGATGTCCTTGCAGGCCTCCCGGTCCTTCAGCAGTTGGTAAGCGAGCAGAAATAATGATTGCCAGTGTTGTTTGTACAGGTAGGTAAGCGCCTGCTCATCGCCGTTTTTTAACCTCAGCAGCAGCACATCATCCGAAAGCACCTCGTTAGTTGGCATGAACAGTAAATCGATCTTAAGTTGATAAAATATGAATCGCAGTGAACGGCGTAAATATAGGGTATAATTTTTCAGAAAGGAAAGTAACCGTCGATAAACTCCACGCTCTTAATCCGAAGCTTCAGCACCCGGCGCTCATGCAACACCTTGATGAAAAGCCCGGACCGTAATACGCCGCTGGTGAAATCGCCTGCAAGCACGAACCCTTTACTAAAATTAAAACTGCGGTCTATTTGAAAGGTAGCAACTTGTGACATGGCAGCCAAGATACTAAATCCGGGCAGGTGAGGAGTAGTCGTATTAAAATAACGGTACATTCTCCCTGGTTTATTTCCCCTTTAGCTCTCCGGCTCTAAGCCTCACCGCAAGCGACCCAAAATCTTATTCTATCAGGACGTATTACTGATCACTCGCTGCACGCCAATATATCTGAATTCATCCCATTCATCTCACTCCGCCACCAGCCGCCCCCCGTGAAAGCTTAAAACTGCGCCTGCCTATAATCGGGCAGAAGGGCCTTTAGAAAGGAGAAATATCCAAATTACTACTTAACATAAGATAAATTATAGGAATTATCTCAACACAAAGATAGGGTAACTAATCAGATAAATTTATATTAGTTATTACACCGCTGTGCCCGCTGTTCCGGCCGGTCCCTTGTGAACGTTTGTCCTCATTATTGCCCCTAACAAATAGTTTCAATTCGGGAATCAATACAGCTGCTTATTTCCCAGCCAACCAATCCCCTTGTAAAAAACTCTCGGTTGCTTAAAACGGCTCTAAACGCAAAAATGAAATCACGCTATAAGCTTGCGTGAAATATATCACCGCCCCCTACCGAACCTGATCTGAAATTATTGGGGTTTTGAACCGCCTGAGAATGCGATAAAAATTTTGAAGCTGGGGAAAGTCTGGATAAACAAACACCGGAAGTTGGTATTACGCTTCGGCGGCCGTAATGAACACCCTGAGATTTCGCTATAACACAACATGGCTAACAACGCACCGAGAACACCAGGCTACCATACAAAAATGAAGGCGCTGAGAATGCGATAAAAAATTTTCACCTGGCCTACAACCCGGATATTTAATTCTCGCGAACCTAATACAGTGCTGTATTTCAGTTTTTTTTATCCCTGCAGTGATCCAAACATCCGTTAAAATTACAACCTAACGTACATGCATATACAGTCCAATTTTTATCCCGCCGGCAATCCATTAAACAAAATTATATATATCTAAAACTCCGCTGCCGCAAAAGCTAGCAGCATACGATTTAACTAAAAAATTTGGCAAAACAATTGCCTTTCATATATTTGAGAATTATTGACATAGCAATCTTAAAATCAGTGATAAATGGGAAGGTTTGATAAATCGGTTTTAATTGACAATGGAGTTGACAGGCGTCAATTAGGCTATTATTCCACACCAGAATTCATTGCGGATTTTATGACAGCGGCAATGCTTGAAATTAACCCTGATGGAAATACAGCACTCGATCCTTGTGTTGGTAAAGAAGAGCTGATTAAAGGCCTTTACAAAAGAAATATTAACATTGATGGGATTGACATTTACAACTATGGAGATTATTACTATTGCAATTACATACAAAAAGATTTTATTGAATTTTACAAGCAACAAAAACACAATCTCCAATTCGACCAGCAAATAAATCTTAAGTATGATTACTACATAGCTAACCCTCCCTATAATTGTCACGAAGTAGATTATATAAAAAATCATTATTGTCCGACAAAAATCGGGTTAAAAATGGCTGTAATCCCTTTCTGATAAGGATTACAGCCTAAAATTTGATTGTTTCAAAAT
>MLAV02000011.1 GCA_001870995.2 Chitinophaga sp. CB10 | reverse complement strand
CGACTTCTCTGCTCCAGTTCATCAATTTCAAAAATGGACTCAAAATTTCAAAGATCAAACATGCTTTATCTTTTTAATAGCACAACACGTTAAAGTTAATGAATCAATTCATAACTCTAATTCTTATGGCCGAAGTTCGGGGAAGTCTACACCTATAGATTGAGGTAATAGGGGCAACCCTTCATAATCCGCTTATATAATCCCTTAATATACTTGAAACATATCTAATAATGCTATATTCTGTATTATAAGTAGGTTAGTTAGGCTCATTGTCTTTTACAATTAAAAAATACCCTCTTTACACCCAGTCTATTACGAAAGATTCGTAAATAGGTAAAAACTAAATATTGTAAGAAAAGGGGGATACCCGACAGTAAGCATTTAATGAGGGGATTGGTTGGGGCTGGGTCTTACAGGGGAGGCCCGTATGTTAGGTTGTTTGTAAATTCCCTCGTTCACAGAACATCACGAGATTTTGTGAAAAGCATCATGAAGTTTTGTGAGGAAAAACCTGTCCATCTGAAACAAAGTGCCTTCTAAACCCAATATCAATATATTATCTCTATAGGATAAGGTTTATCGTCCAGTTATGTTTATAGATTGTACAAATTGCTTCGTTCTAGGTCAGAATATCAAACCGTATTCATTCATTCGTTGTCTTACAATGTCAACTATCCCGCGATTTATTTCTGTATTTCCGCTCTCCTTATCCGCAATATCAAATCTTTCAGTAATAATTCTATCAATATAATCTGTAGGTGCGGGATTAATGCCTAATGAGAAATTGAAGGTTGCCAGTTTTGAAATATAGTCATCATACTCGGCATTAAAATAGGTCATAGGCCAATTTATAGCTTTGATAGTCGATGGGTACTTTGTCTGAATGATGCGCCCTAACTGGTAAAGACATTGCATTTCCCGCCAAACATGGAAACTGACCATACGAATGTGGTGCGATACAACATCCCGGCCGGATAGAAATGGTCTATCCAGATCAGTTACAATTATTTGATGTAGCTTTTTACTTTTCTTGTATAACGAAATATATTGATCTTCTTCGATTATAATAATTGCCATTTATGGGATATTGACGATTTATATAGCTATTAACTGAATATTCTAATTTTTTTGTCAATTACAAGATTTAGATAGTCCGATAAGTATAAGAAAAATGACCCCTAGAATTATTTGAGAAATGAAGGCTGTTCCCATTGCTTCTGCCCCATCTTTTATACCAGCTTTTACCATACCTCTCAGTTCCTCTATAGTCTGTTTAGCTAAACCCACGGCTTGCAGCTTTGCATTTGCAGTCCACTTTTTCAGCAGTTCATCCTCAATGTCAAAGCCCATGTGAGTAAATGTTTCCCTTTTTCGACCTTCCCGATTTTTATGGGATTCTCGCTGTTCTTGTTCTTGATGCTTGTTTTCTTCTTTTTGTTTCTTTTTTTGATAAAAACGCTGATATTGGTAGTCGTATCTTTGTCTAGCCTCGTTGTCTAATAATATGAGTTTAGCCTCATTGAGCAGTTGCATTTTTTCTGTTGTATCAAACCCCGGATTTCGATCTGGATGCCACTTTAATGCTTGCTTTTTAAATGCCAATTTTATTTCATCAGATGAAGCATAAGGTGATATTTCAAAAAGAGAATAGTAGTCAACGAACATTTGCTAGCTTTTGTCTAATTGTTGGTTATTATCAGGCTTGTTTCCTTTCCTTTCGCTTTCAGGCTTCCATTTCCAAATAGCAGTAATCGCAGCCATTAATCCAATGGAAAATAATACACCAATAGGGCCACCACCGGATTTAGTTCCTTGTGCTTCGTTTAGACCTGCAATTATAACTCCTCCGATAATGAATGCTAGAATAGTTAGGCCAATTTTAGAAAGTGTGCGCATTTTCGTTTGTTTTAGGTTGAGTCTATTTTTGAATGATTTTGATTGTAGATTTAATACCATTAAATGTTCCTTCCCAATCGTTCCCATCAAGACGGCGTTCAAATGTGATCGTGTGAAATCTATCATTGTTTTGAAGCATATAAATTTCAACAATTACAGGTTTGTTACTTCCAATTTGTCTTTTATAACCAAAATTTATAGCACTTAGTCCATTGAGGGTTAGAACCTTTGCATCATACCACTCAAGAATACTTGCATTTGCCCTTAATGCCTCTCCTTCAATTTTACTTTTGAATGTAGCATTAACTTCATTGGCTTCTGCTTTAGTTATAGTTTCTGATAACTTTTTAAAATCTCCTACACTACCTTGTTCTGTTCTTATAAAAACTCTAGCGTATGTTTGAAAACTATTTTTATCAAGGCTATTTAGATTCTTTTGTTGAAAAATGACCCTTGAAGCATTAATGCCATTGATCTCTTTTATTCTGTCAGTAATTTCTCTATAAATACCACCTTGAACTTCCATATTTGATGGAAGGCCAATAGTTCCGACCCCTTCAATTTTAAGAGTCGTCCAGCTTGTGGTTTGAGAATATGCCAATAAAGGGGTTATCATGAAGGTAATCCAGATGAATATATTTTTCATTTATTATGTATTTATTATATGTAATATATAAAAATTAACCATTCTTCATACGGACATATGGTCCTAAGCTATCAAAAGAATTTTCTTCCAGAATTCAGTAGCTTACCTATTCACTATGTGAATAGAGCTTACAAGGTGTTTGTTGGTTGTAGTTAAGATATATGTTCTGACCTTTTTATCATCAGTAGTTTATTTCTCGGCAATTCTTATCTAGACAAGAATTTCAGTGGCAAAAAGGTATTAGCAATTATGAATTTTAATTTCATTTAATAGGGACAGTTTATTTTGGGTAAAGATATGTAAAATTATTATACTCAGCCATAGCTGAGTGTTGTTGTTATTCATTTATGGCTTCTTGCTCTAAAAAATTATGGGCGAAGTCACACAAATAGAACAATATGTAATTGATAGGGTTAGAGAGAAAAGAAAAGAGCATGGTATCACTCAACTTGAACTGGCTATTGCCTTAAATGTGTCCGAAGGGTTTATAGGAAGTGTTGAAAGCCGGAAATTTGATGATAAATATAATCTTCGCCACCTGAATGAATTAGCCAAAATATTTAATTGTTCTCCAAAGGATTTCTTACCTATTGTACCACTATAAGCAGTGGAGGCCTTGCTAGTAAGGCAGACAAAAACATAAAAATAATTTATATATAATATTTATTAAATATTTTAAATGTAAGGTGTGTTACATTCATGGCGAACCCTATTACCAATCTTCAGTCGAAAGTGTTGGTTTCAGCCCTGGTACATCAAATAATTCTTGCTCAATAACCTCCTTATTTGACCCCTCATTCCCGTCCATGTTACTTGACAGTTAGGCAGGTCCATAATTTTACAGTTGTTGACATTGTAAATCTTCTGTTAAATTATACGTTTACGTATAATTAATAAAATTACAAATCATACCTTCGCGTATAATTTATAGAAAATGGATATACGACAACAAATGGGGAGCAATATTCCCTTAGACCAAACACTTTTCAATACCCTTACTGAAAAGAAGTTTACAGTTAAGGATTTTAAGGACATTGACGAAGCAATAACCTATCGCACAATCAACTACTGGAGCGAAAAGGGATATTTGCTTTCTTTAAGACAAGAAACCGACAGGGATTGGCGAAAGATCAACTTTGCCGAATATGTTTGGATACTCTTATTAAATGAACTCCGCATAATGGGAGTATCGTTCGATAAGATTATAGGCCAATTATTCCTGGAAATGGGAATACCGGAAAAAGAACAACATGAAATGAGCCAGCAGGAGGCTGACCGCTTAAAGGCGCTCTCTTTTGATAAGCGGCTGCCGGAAATTAATAAAGAACTGGTATTGGAAAACTTTACCTGGCTGATAGTGACTATTATATCGTATAAAACGCCTATTACCCTTAGATTCCTTAATAATGGCGATTATTTAGAGGTATATGGGAACCCTGCTTATCATGGCATAGCTATACAAGAGCTACTTGAAAAATACAAAGAACAGGTTATAAAAAGCAATTTTGAAAGCTCCATATCCGTTTCAATTGACGGGCTAATTAAGGACTACATCCAGAAAAAGGATTTGGACAATATTACGGAGCTTAATCTTCTTTCACCGGAAGAAATAGAAATTATTAGCTACGCAAGGCGCAATGAACTGGCTGAACTAAAAATCGTCTATAACGAAGGAAGCCCCGACAGAGTGGAATTAACGGAAATAATCCAATCCACACCAAAGGGGAAAAGGATAGAGGAATATATGCTTTCCAATTATACGGATTTACACTTTAAATCCAATGGTGGTAAGTCCCTTGTTTTACACAGGAATACCAAAATTAAATTAAGCAAGTAAATGCTTGTAATGCTGCTTATTGTACCGGAAACCCCGGACACACACGGTTACAATACTTACCTATCGGAAGCCCTGAAGGTAAGCTCATGTATTTATCACCTTGCTGGATTTAAAATTTTGCGAACGCATATTAAACAAAACCAATAAGAAATACTCGCTAAAACAGGTAAAAGAAATTGCACAACAGCTTCATTCATTGGCGATAATAGAGTATGAAGCATATAAACGCTCAACCCATGAAAAAGAACATAATCATTTACATCAGAGTATCAACTGACGAACAGGCAAGAAGTGGGTTTAGTCCGAACCATCAGGAAATGGTTATTAAAGCCTATTGCAAAGCTAAAGGGTATAACATTATACAAATTGTAAGGGAAGATTATTCTGCCAAGACTTTCAACAGGCCGGAATGGTTAAAGATTATGACTTTCATAAAGACAAATAAAAAAAGTGTTGATGCAATAGTTTGCCTGCGGTGGGATAGATTTTCAAGGAACCTTGAAGAATCACTGCGCGTACTTAGGCAGTTACGGGAGATGGGAGTAACGCTTGAAACCGTGGAGCAGCCGCTTGATATGGATAACCCGGATAGCAAAGTAATGTTATCTCTTTACCTTACCATGCCGGAAGTTGAGAATGACAAAAATGCAATAAGAACAAAAGAAGCCTCCCGCCGTTCGCGGTTGGAAGGGTTCTGGACGGGAACTGCTCCCTTTGGGTATTCCAATTGCCGTACTGCTGCTGATAAATCAACTTTAACACCAAATGAAGATGCACCGCTGGTTACGGAGGTATTTGAAATGATGGCTACAGGCGTTTATTCAGCCGAAGAAGTAAGAAAAAGGCTGCGTGGGAAAGGAATAAAACACACCAAACAGGCATTTCTAAACATGCTTCGCAATGTAGTTTACATCGGTAAAATTAACGTTGCGGAATATAAAAAGGAAGATGCCCAAATAGTCCTGGGAGTACATCCCCCTATTGTAAAGGAAGAAACATTCAGAAGGGTACAAAATGTACTGGATGGAAGAAGGCCAAATTTCAAGTTTGGTACTAACCGGACTAATATTTATCCATTAAGGCAATATGTAAAATGCCCTAATTGTGGCCGGGGATTGACGGCTGGTGGTTCCCGCAGTAGAAATGGGGCAATACATCATTATTACAACTGCATAAACAACAAATGCAAGGTAAGGCATAAAATAGATGTTGTTCATAGCGATTTTGATACCTTTCTGGCATCCAATGTAGTGGCAGATGAAATACAGGAGCTTTATTACCATACTTTGGAGGATGTATTTAAGCAAGATGATGCAAAAAGGCTGGAAGAAATTAATCTGCTCAACAAACAAGCTGAATTAATAGAAAAGCGGATAAAGAAGGCCGAAGATGACTATTATGATAGCAAAATCCCCTTTGCAGATTATACAGGCATTAAAGAGCGTTATGTAAAGGAATTAATGAACATAATGGGCCAAATAGCAGATAAGCAAATGGAAAAAACGCCCTTCAAAAAATATCTATCTTTCGGGCTTTCCGTGGTTGGAAACTTACAGCATTATTATAAGCAGGCCCCTGTTGAGGTAGCACAAAAATTACTCGGTTCAATCTTCCCGGAAAAACTGACTTATGAAAAAAATACATTTCGAACCACCAAACCGAACGAGGTATTCACGTTCATGACCAGTAATATCAAGGGTTTCGAAGAATTGAAAAATAAAAAGGTCGGCAAAATTGCCGACCAGTCTAGTATGGCTCCCCCTGCTGGACTTGAACCAGCGACCCTCTGATTAACAGTCAGATGCTCTAACCAACTGAGCTAAGGAGGAATTTCCCGTACCGTTTGTGCGATTTGGGATTGCAAAAATAGGTAAAATTTCATTTCTGCAAAATCTAAGGCAATATTTTTTTAAAAAAATATTCTCAAAATAGCTAAATGCCCTGTGGTAAAGGGTTTTAAAGACCGCTTAAAACACCTCCACCAGGTACCGCCGCTGCAAAACCCCCTCCCGGCTGGCCTTTCTCACAAACGGCAAGTCCAGCTTGCTCACCCAAAATTGAGGGAATTCTTTAATAACCTGATGCCGCGGCAACCGCTGCAAACCCTCCGCCGAAGTAAAATACAACCCCGCCGCTACCACCGTATCACATACACGCACCGGCGCCTGGGCATAAAATTCCAGGGAATAACTGTGCGCCTCGTACATGCATACCGCCTTCCCCGGCAATTCGCTGTTGAGGTATTTAGCCGCCGCAGAACCACTCTGGTATTGCATCATATCAGGGTATAAAATGGTGAAAAGATAAAAGTTCAGCAGGATGCCAATGGATACGGTGCGGTAAAATACCGCCTCCCGCGTAGTCTTGTTCAGCCAGTTGTGCAAAACTTTATACAGTATAATCAATACCCCCGCCGGAATAATCCAAAGAAAATGCATCGCCGGCTTGTACAGCAAATCTATCACCACCGCCAAAGCCGCCACCAGCACAATGATCGTGTACTGCGTAATCCGGAAGAATTTCAGCCCTTTTTCAGTATGCAAATCCAGGATATACTTCGCCGTAATGATGGCAAAGAAAGGAAATATGATGTTAAGGTAGTGTGGCAGCTGAAACTTCGACATCGAGCATAACCCGAACGTGACTAACGCCCCAACGATACAATAATACTCCCGCTGCGATTTCCATCTCCCCAAAATAACCCCTGTTGCCGCATACAACATGACCGACCAGGGAAGGAAAGCCCACAGCAGCGTATGAAAAAAGAAAAAAGGATCCCCCTGCCCCTTGATAGGCCCGGTATTCATAAACCGGCCAAACTGGCTATCCCAAAAGAAAAACCGGATGCCGGAAACGCCCGTTTCGCCAAATACCACCTTCTCCGGGTGCGCGTCAAACTGCTGGTACAGCGCCCACAACTCCGGGCCAATGAATGCCAGCGTCAATACCGCCGCCAGCAGCCAACGCCAGTGAAACAACTCCTTCCAGTTCCGGGTAAACAGCAAGTGCCCGCCAATCGCGGCTCCCACCGGCACAATGGCGAAAATCCCCTTCGTCATCACCGCCGCCGCCAAAAACAACGCCCCCGGCAATACCTGCCTGCGGAAAAAATAATATACCGATGCAATGATCAGCCCCGTCAGGTAAGGCTCCGCGCGCACGTCGTTGTTGGACAATACCAGGTGCTCCGCCGTCAGCAGGATGCACACCGCCCAGCGTGCAGTTTGCTCCCCGTACAGCTCCAGCGCAAAACGATACGTGTACCACGCGCCCAGCAGCAGGAACAATATCCCCGGCAGCTTGTACGACCAGGTGTGTATCCCGAAGAGCTGAAAGCTCAACGCAGTCACCCAAAAAGGAAAATGAGGCTTATCCAGCCAGTCATGGCCATCTACATATAAGTTCCAGTAGTCGTGCCGCAGCACCATGTTTTTGGAAACAACGGCATACAGCGTGGCATCAGGTTCCAGCAAGGGAACAAACAGGGCGCTGAATTGCAGTAATACCAGCAGCACAATGAATAATTGCCAGACCTGCTTTTCAGTGATGTTGGCAGAACGGTAACGAGTTGTAAGCATAACGAAAAGTTACTTTCCGCCTGCATAATGTTCAATAACCGCCAACAGGTTTAACAGAATGATAATAGCCTACCAGAGCCAGCCGCTGCTCTTTTGCATGCCCAGGTATATGCCATCAGGGCGCTGCTCTATCGGATAGGTTTTCAGGAAGTACCCCTCCCCGCTTACATTGCGGCCGTTGCGGATATCGAATTTATAACGGTGCAGCGGACAAACAACATTCCCCGCCGCATCAATAAAACCATCGGCCATAATGCCGCTCGCATGCGGACATTTATACGCAAAAGCAAAAAGCTGCCCGCCATATAATGTGCAGCACAGCTTTTTGCCATTTACTTCCAGGATCCTTATATCCGATGGTACAGTCGGTAAGCCGGCTTCATCCAGCTTATACCAGGTGTATTCTTTGGACATTAATAGAAGAATTCAGTTTTGTACGGATAACGCTCACGGTACAACTGCACCACCTTTTCCAAAATGGTTTTACGCAGCTCCTCAATGTTCCGCCGCTCCGTAGCAGCGATAAATACAGTATTGCCGTTGGTTTTTGTATCCCAGTCCGTTTTCAGCTGCCGGAGGATATCCTCCTTGATTTCCGGCGCCAGCCACTCGTCGAAGGTATTGGCCTCGTACAGATCCATTTTGTTGAAGATCATGATAGTAGGCTTGTCAAACGCCTTCAGCTCCTGGAGGGTACGGTTTACCACCTCAATCTGCTCCTCGTACTGCGGATGGGAAATATCCACCACGTGCAGCAGGATGTCGCTTTCGCGCACCTCGTCCAGGGTGGATTTGAAGCTCTCCACCAGGTGATGGGGCAGCTTGCGGATAAACCCTACGGTATCGCTCAGCAAAAACGGCGTCTGTTCAAAAACAACCTTACGGGTAGTGGTGTCCAGCGTGGCGAAGAGCTTGTTTTCCGCAAATACTTCACTTTTGCTGAGCGTGTTCATAATCGTACTCTTGCCCACGTTGGTATAACCTACCAGGGCTACACGAATAAACTCGCCGCGTTCCTTGCGCTGCGTGAGCGACTGCTTGTCGATCTCCGCCAAACGCTTACGCAACAACGTAATTTTGTCCTTTACAATACGACGGTCCGTTTCAATCTCGGTTTCACCCGGACCCCTGCTGCCAATACCGCCCCCCTGGCGTTCCAGGTGGCTCCACATACCACGCAGCCGCGGCAGGATATACTGGTATTGCGCCAGCTCTACCTGCACCTTCGCCTGCGCCGTACGGGCACGGCGCGCAAAAATATCCAGGATCAGGTCACTGCGGTCAATCACCTTTACCTTCAGCACTTTCTCAATATTCGAAATTTGTGAGCCGGTGAGCTCATCGTCGAATATCACGAGATCTATATTTCTGCCTGCTACATACTGATGAATCTCTTCCAGCTTTCCCTTCCCAACAAAGGTAGCCCTGTCGGGATGTGCCAGTTTTTGAGTAAAACGCTTGACGGTTTGGGCGCCGGCCGTTTCAGCCAAAAAGACCAGCTCGTCCAGGAACTCCTGTACCTGGCGCTCGCTCTGGTCCTTCGTGATTACACCTACAATCACGGCCCGCTCTTCCTGTTTTACTACTTGTTTTTTCTCAATCAAGGTATTTCAAATATTAGACGGCAAAATTACTGAGAAAATCCCTGATCTCCACCTACCAGATGCGTACCCTCAGGCTGTCAGGACGATACATCTTGTCGCCCGGCTTCAACCCGTACACGTCATAAAACGCGTCCACATCGCTGAAAGGCCCGTTCACCCTGAATTTAGCCGGGGAGTGTACATCCGTAAGCACTCGCCTTGCCAGCTCTTCTTTTTTAGTATGACTCAGCCAGCCCAGGGAATATCCGAGGAAATAACGCTCAGAAGGACTCAATCCCGCGATTTTCTCATTTTTCTTAAACTGCTCCGTTTTCCGGAATGCATCCCAGCCCAGCAGGATCCCGCCCAGGTCGGCAATGTTCTCGCCCAGCGTGGCTTTACCGTTAATGCGTAAACTGTCTACCACCACGTATTCATTGAACTGCTGCACCATTACGGCCGCGCGCTTATTGAATTTCTCCTCGTCTTCCTTACTCCACCAGCTTTTCAGGTTACCATCGGCATCAAACTGGCGGCCTTCGTCGTCAAAACCATGGGTAATCTCATGGCCAATGGTGGAAGCGCCGGCATAACCATACACCAAGGCATCGTCCAGCTCCTCATCCCGTTTACCCGGCACCGTGAATATACCCGCCGGCAGCACAATTTCATTATTGCTCGGGTTGTAATAAGCATTGTAGGTCTGCGGCGTCATATCCCACTCGGTGCGGTCCACCGGCTTGCCCAGCTTGGCCACCTGGTATTTATGCCACCATTCCATCGCCCGCAGGTTATTCTCAAAATAGCTCTGCGCCTTGATGTCCATCGCGGAGAAGTCTTTCCACTTATCAGGATATCCCACCTTTTTCGTGATCTTGGATAGCTTGTACAGCGCTTTCTGCTTCGTGCTGTCGCTCATCCAGGTCAGTTGCTCAATACGGGTCTTCAACGCGCCGCGGATATCTTCCACCAGGTTCTCATACCTTTTTTTAGCAGTAGCATTGAAATATTCCTTCACGAATAATTGCCCCAGGGCCTCTCCCATAGCGCCTTCTTCAGCGTCCAGCACACGCTTCCAGCGCACCTGCTGCTTCTCCTGGCCACGCAGGAGCTTTCCGTAAAATGCAAAGTCGGCCCCGCTGATGCTATCGCTCAGGTAGGGCGCCGCAGCGTTGATCACCTGCCAGCGGAGGTAATTTTTCCAGGTGTCCAGCTTCTGCGACTTAATAGCATTGCTCAGCGTGGTATAAAACTCCGGCTGCCCAACAATCACCGTATCCGCAAATTTGCTGATGCCCTGTTGCTCCAGGAACCCCTTCCAGTCAATGTTTCCGGCAATTTTATTCAGTTGCGCAATAGGCATTTTGTTGTAGTTCGCATTCGGATCGCGGAGCGCTTCCAGCTTGCGGCTGGATTTGGCCAGCAGCGTTTCCAGCGCTACAATGTCCGTGGCGGCTGCATCCGCCTGGGCGGCCGGCATGCCGGTGAACTGCAGCATTTTGGAAATATGCCCCGGGTAAGCGGCGCGGATCTTCGCCGTGCGCTCATCCGTATTGAAATAGTAGTCCCGGTTAGGTAAGCCCAGGCCCCCCTGCCAGAACGATACCGCCATGGCCTCGGAATTTTTCGCATCCTGCCCGATGTACACGCCGCACATCACGCCGGTGAAAACAGATAGCTTCGAACTCAGCGCGGCCAGCTCCTGCACGTTGGTAACGGCGTCAATGGCCTGTAATTGAGGCATGATAGGTTTAATGCCGTCCGCATTGAGCTTCGCGGAGTCCATACCCGACTGCCAGAAGGCGGCAATCTTTTTGGAAATAGCATCGCCGGGATTTTCAGCGGCCTTTTCGTTAATGGTTCTCAAACGGTTGTACAGCTCTTCCTTGACGAGGTTGCCGATACCCCAGGAGCTGTATTCTGCTGGGATAGGATTGGCTTTTATCCAGCCGCCGTTAGCATAGTCAAAAAAGTCCTGACGGGGGTCTACAGTGGTATCCCGATGGGCTGCCAGCGGATCGGGCGTGCCCTCGCCGGCTTTTTTATCACCCTGGTTGCAAGCCAGGAAGAATGCCATGGCCGGGAAACTAAGGCCGGCCAGTAAATACTTCTTCATAAGCGAGATGATAGTTTTAATGAAGATACCGGATTTTACGGACCCATCAGGCCCCGCTCATGTATAAATATTAACAATAATCCATTTGATATCGTATTTTGGTTAGATGCTCACTTTATCCCCGCAATTCCATTATGATTAACAACTTAACAAAAGGGCGTATCCTCTCTATCGACGCCTTCAGAGGAATTACTATCCTGGTGATGATCTTCGTAAACAACGTAGCCGGCGTTTCCGGTATCCCGCACTGGATGCAGCACGCGCACGCAAACGAAGATGCCATGACCTTCGTGGATGTAGTATTCCCGGCCTTTCTTTTTATCGTCGGAATGTCTGTACCATTCGCGATCAACAGCCGCCTCGCCAAGGGCGACGGCTTCTGGAAATTACAATGGCATATCGCCTGGCGCACGCTGGGATTACTGGTGCTGGGCCTGTTTATGGTCAACACCGGCGACCTCAACGCGGACGCCACCGGCATGTCCATGGCCCTCTGGGCCCTCCTGTTCTACACAGGCGCCATCCTGGTGTGGAACGTCTATACGTTCAAACAAGCCTGGATCGGCTATTGCTTCAAGGCAGCCGGCGTCCTCCTGCTGGTTTACCTCGCATGGATCTTCCGCGCCGGCGACGACGGTTCCCGGCGCCTCACGCCGCAATGGTGGGGCATCCTCGGCCTGATCGGTTGGGCATACCTGTATGCCTGCATCATTTATCAGCTCGTCCGCGGCGCTACCGGCGGCATATTCCTGATGATCGCCGTGTGCATCGCCTACTATGCCTTGTCCCAACAATCGTTTATCCGTAACAGTGAGTACGGCTGGCTGGGCGCGCAGGCCGGCAATGCTGTTCATACAGCGGTAGTGCTCTGCGGCATGCTGTTGTCCCTCTTCTTCTTCGATGAAGACCTTGACCTCCGCGGTAGCAAGCTCGTATCAAGGGTTACAGGCTTCTTCATTATCCTGGTAATGGCCGGCGTGTGCCTGCGCCCGCAGTACAAAGTCTCCAAAATCCACGCTACGCCCAGCTGGGCGTTATTCAGTGCCGCCAGCTGCGTCGCGGTATTTGCAGTGCTCTATTACCTGATTGATGTTAAACGGATCAGCAAGTGGACGGAATTTTTCAGGCCGGCAGGCGCTAACCCCCTGCTGACTTACATCCTGCCGGACATAGTGTATTTCCTCCTGATTTTCCTCGGCCTCAGTTTGCCGGACGCCTTCGGGCACGGCCTGCCGGGCATCATCTGGAGCGCTGTATATGCAGTGTTGATGCTGTTCCTGGTCAAAGGCCTCAATAAGCTGCATATCAGGCTGCAGCTTTAAGGTCGTTTTAATTTTTTTTGGGGGGAGAGGGATAGTGCCGCAAAGGCCATCCCCTCCCGTCCTTTCAGCACAGGCGCACGGGCGCTGCCGCATGCCATATTCCAGCGGATATGCAGTAGGTACGCCGGAGTACTGTCGCCATCCCTGCGCCTGTTGTGTGCAGTGCGCGCATCCCTTCCCCATTCCGTTATCCCGCCGGAAACACTCTGTAGAAAATAATACGCTGAACAAGAACCCTGACCCGCGCGTTTACGTATATAAAGCCAGTGGCACCTGGTTTGCGAAATCCAATATTGACAATCGTTTTATTTAGTATCCCAAATTGTAACTCCCATGAAAAAAATAGCAATCGTATTCGCAGCAGCAGGCGCTTTTTTGGCTATCTTAGCGCAGTATGCCGATACAAACGAGTGGGTGTGGGCCTCCTTTTTCCATACGCTGGGTTTCATCGGGTATATTTTTGTCATCAGCGGCCTGGCCTACCTTTCCTTATGGTACATCCATCAACTCTCCAGAGATGAAAAACACCGGATCAGACATTATTACCACAAGGAAAAATAGCACAGCCACACAGCGGTAACCATTATGCAGACAGCTAATTTTACATTGAAATTTGAATACAAAGGTCAACCCCATATTCTCGAAGTACGCATTGCTGAGTCGTCTTTCAAGACGGTGTATAAAGTAGATATCGCCGAACAGGAAATCACTTTTGAACCGGACGAAGAAGGCTACGTCAGGGCTGTAGCCAGCCATCCCCTGCACGATCACGCAAAGCAAATAGATGTGGAGCTACTCCACCACGTGGCAGAGCTGATCATCTCCCATATCAACAAATAAACGCGCTACTCCGGTTCCCCTTTTACTTCATCCCGGATGGAGCTGGAATCCCAGCCCTCGCCCTCATCCAGCCAGGTTTTGATTTTATCGGCAGATATCAACTGCTCCATTTCTGCAATCCTGTCCTTCAGGGCGCTGACAAACTCTTTCTTGTTATCCCTGGCAGCGGATAAGCTCTTCAGGCTCAACTCATCCTGCCGCAGGAAGGTACGCGCCGCACGGTGATTGTGATAGGCGCGCATCCCCAGCATATTGAGCGCATCTACACCCAAACGCAGGGATGTATCTACCGTCTCCCGGTAAATATGCAACACGCCCAGGTCCATCAGTTCAAATGAATCCTGGCTGTCCTTGGCTCTTACCAGCATTTGCAGGTGCGGGAAATAACGCTTCACCATCTTCACCACTTCAGTGGTCTTCTCGTAGTCGTCCATAGCCACAATCAGCACCTTCGCCTTTTCTGCGCCGGCGGCTGCCAGCAGGTCGTAACGGGAGGCGTCGCCATAATACACTTTGATACCGAGGTTATGCAAAGCATCCACCCGGTCTGAATCCATATCGAGAATGGTACAGTTCACGCCGTTGGCGCGGAGGAAACGCCCGGTAATACTGCCAAAGCGGCCAAAGCCGGCAATGATAACCGGATTGTGCTCTTCAATCTGGTCCTGCTCCCGTTCCGTGGTTTCATTGATGGTGAAACGCGGTTGCACCAGCTTCTCATAAAACAGCATCAGCAAAGGCGTCATCGCCATGCTGATGGCCACTACCGCCGTAAGCATCCCGGTCATTTTATCATCCAGTATCCGGCTTTGCTCCGAGAGGGATAGCAATACAAATGCAAATTCCCCGATGTCGCACAACGCAAGGGAAAACAGCAGGTTCTGATCCGTGCTAAGCTTGAATATCTTTCCCAGGCAGAAGAGCGCCAGGGCTTTCACAGCCATCAGCCCCAACACGAGGCCGAATATGATCCAGGGCTCTTCCCTGATCAGGCTAAAGTCTATCGAGGCGCCCACTGCGATAAAAAACAATCCCAGCAGCAATCCTTTAAACGGTTCAATATCGCTTTCCAGCTCATGACGGTACTCGCTGTTGGCCAGTACCACTCCGCCCAAAAATGCGCCCAGCGCGCTGCTTAGCCCCACCAGGTTCATCAGCACCGCAATAGCTACCACCATCAGCAATGCAGTGGCGGTAAACAGTTCCCGCACCCGCGTACGCGCAATGATATGCATGATGGGCTTTACCAGGTACCGGCCGCCGATTACAATCGTGGCCACCGCGCCCAACACCACCAGCGTTTGCCCCCATGCGGGCAGGTTGTCCCGGATGGAAGCGCTGTGCGCCGCTTCCGTTTGCACGGCATGCACAGCCAGCAGCGGAAATATCGCCAGCATAGGGATCACCGCAATATCCTGGAACAGCAGTACCGCAAAGGAACTCTGCCCCGCCGCGGTGGACATCCAGCCTTTTTCATTCAACGTTTGCAAAACAATCGCCGTGGATGACAAGGACATGATCATGCCTATCGCCAGGGCGGCATTCAGCTTCACGCCCAGGAGCATGGCCAGCCCCGCGATGGCGGCGGAACTGATCAATACCTGTAGCCCTCCCAACCCAAGGATAGCGGAACGCAGCCGCCATAACAGCGTCGGCTCCAATTCCATCCCGATCAGGAATAGCATCATCACCACGCCAAATTCCGCGAAATGCATGATATCCTCCCCTTCTTTCCCTATAAAACCCGTAACAGAGGGGCCAATGATCACGCCTGCCAGCAGGTACCCCAATACGGCGCCCAGCCCCATTTTCTTGGCCAGCGGTACAAAAAGGATCGCCGCCGCGAGGTACACCATCGATTGAAAAAGTAATGAATGCTGATCCATATTATGAGGTTTGTACAGGTGCTTTAATCAATTCATTGAGGTTGGTAACCGTGTCCAGCGTGGAAAGGTCAAAGTCCGGCGACTTCAGTACTTCCAGCATGGAGCGCAGCTTTTGCACCTCTTCTACTATATCTGACTTGTCCTTCCGGTGTACGCCGTATATGGTGTAGGGAGAGATATAATTCATCCGGCAGAGAACGGCCGTTTGCCGGAACGGCAGCAGGAAATGGTCCAGCGGGTATCCATGGCGTGCGCCTTGCCGGTAATCCTTCTCCTGGCTACCCGTGGATATAATGTTGCTGATATATTTACCCTGCAGCGCCTTGCCACTGTGGCCGTACGCCCAGCCATGCTCCAGCACCAGGTCCTGCCACTGCCGGATGATAGCCGGGGCATTGTACCAGTACAACGGATGCTGCATCAGGATGATATCATGCTTGGTCAGCAACGCCTGTTCCCTTGAAATATCTATGTCAAGATCAGGGTACTTCTCATAAAGATCGTTGAAGGTAATGCCCTGCATATTCCTGATCATCGGAACAAGGTGGGCGTGCATCCTCGACTTCTCAAGCGCCGGATGCGCAAATATGATCATTACACGGGCCATACAGCCAAATGGTTTTAGGAGCGTTATAGGTCTGAATATTCCTGTAGTAATTTACGATATCGGTTCAAAATCCGGGATTTTGAAATCATCCCTATCAGCCGTTTATCTTTTACCACAGGCAGATGCCAGGCGTTGGCCGCATCAAATTTCCGGATGACCAGTTCAATATTATCCCCGGCCTTTACTACCGCCGCCGGCGCCTTCATCAATTTCTTAACAGTCATCGTGTCATATAGTTCCGGGTTGAACAGGATTGGCCGGATGCTGTCCAATGGTATCAACCCTTCAAATAATCCATGTTCGTTTACCACCGCTATATTGCTGCTGTCCCCTTCCTTGATCAGTTCTATCAGCTCCCGCAGCGTGCCGGTGTTCACGATGGTTTGTACTTCCGTTTCCAGGAGGTCTTCCATCTTTATGAGCGACAAAATATTTTTGTCATGCGCCCGGGTGAATATTTTGCCTTCTTCCGCCAACTCCTTGATTTCAGGGGATATCGGCGAAAACCATTTACTCATCAGGTAAGACCCCGTTGCGACTATCATCAGCGGTATAAACAAATCATAGCCCGAACTGGATTCCGCAATCAGGAAAATAGCCGTCAGCGGCGCATACATTACCCCGCTCATAACGCCTGCCATCCCTACGATAACCAGGTTGGTAACCGGTACATGCGAAAAGCCCAGCTGCGTACATAACAACGCAAAGAAAAATCCCAGGAACCCGCCTGAAAACAGCGATGGTGCAAAGTTTCCCCCATTACCGCCACTCTGGATGGTGATGGAGCTGGCAAAGGCTTTCAATAAACATATACTACCAGTGAAAATCAACAACATCTGGTTTTGTTCGGGAATGTACCTGAAAAAGCTGTTTTGCAGGATCGTTTCACCGTGACCGTTAGCCAGGGATTTTACCACCGTATAACCCTCCCCGAACAAAGGAGGCATGGCCACGCACAAGGCGGATACCAACGCGCCTCCCAGCATGGCCTTCTGTACAGGCTTCCACTTCAGCCCTTTGAAGAAGTGTTCCACTTTCCGGGAAATGACCACATAGTACCTGGCATAAAATCCGCACAACACGCCCAATACGATATAAAACGGCACGTTCATGTAGTTAAACGGGGTACGTGACTCAAAGTGAAAAAGCACATCTTCCTGTAAAATAATTTTAGACAGCAAACTCCCGCATACCGCCGCTACGATCAAAGGCATGAAGTCCGAAAATACCACCCCCGTCAGCAATATCTCAAACGCAAACATCATCCCCGCTATGGGCGCGTTGAAGGCGGCGGCAATACCGGCGGTAGCGCCGGCGGCGAGTAACAGCGTCCGCTCTTTATACCCCAGGTGATAGGTCCTGGCGTAGTTGGAGCCAAATGCCGCACCGGTAACCGCGATCGGACTTTCCAGGCCGGCAGAACCACCCAATCCCACGGTCACAGCGCTCTGCAATACCTGGGAATACATTTTTACGGGTGGGATCATACTCGAGTTCTGGGCTATTTCATGCAGGATCGCAGGGATGCCCTTGCGGGACTGCCCCTTGAAAAACCAAACCACTATCAGCGTGGTCAGTACAATCCCCAGGAACGGAAACAACGCGTAAAAGAAAACCTGCGTGGAAAAATGCACCTTGTCCGTAATCACAAAGTGAATATAATGGACCAGCATCTTCAATATAACTCCCGCCATTCCTGCGCCGCAACCCACGAGGATACCGGATAACAATAAAAACTGATTTCTGCTGAGCTTGCTATGCAACCAGTGAATGATGATCTCGTAGCTTCTTGCTTTTTTCAGGCTGTAGGTTTCGAATTCTTTCTTGAATCTAAAAAAACTATGATATCTACGTAAGTTTTTAAACTTGCTCATGTGGCAAATTTAGGGCATCAGAGCTCAATGAGTGCGTAAACTTTATCATTAAGATACGGGCCGCCGGGGTGGCGGGCGGAATAATCGAGGTTGATCCAGTACTCCCCTTTCAACTCGTGGTAATAGATTTCCTTGATAGGAGGCTTGGGAAAAAGCAGGATGATGGCCTGCTTCATGGCCTCAAACTCCTCCTTGTTACCGCAATAAAGCTCCGGGTAAGCATGCCCTTTGATGAGTACAATGCGGCACCGCGCCCCGATGGATTGCAGGCAGGAAGTCATCAGCAGCGAGTGATCGTCGCAGTCCCCGCCGAGGCCGTTCAGGATCGTTTCCCGGGGCGTGGCAAAATATTCGTCCCTCCGGGAGTCCAGCACATACTTAAAATTGTTGTTGATATATTTAAAAAGGGAGAGAAAACGCACAATTTTGCCGTATTTGTACCAATAAGCATCAAAATAATCAAGGGAATGCTGCACGGAAAAGTTGCGCACCAGCGAGTCCTGGTAGTTGATCCGCTCCCGCATGCCGCGCACGGTTTTATCCCGGTAGCTCTCCACCTTACGGGGGTAAAGACTGAGGATGTCTATCTGCTTACTGTCCTTCGGCCCCCAGTTGCCTCTCACCATTCCCTTATAGTCGTTGAGGACGTTGGTAAAGGAGTAACCTTCCACGAGCCGGTTAGCCAGGAACAACCCGCACACCATGAGGAATGCGGGTATGATCAACGGCCTGAATATCCACCGGAGCAGGTAAATAAAGCCAAAAGCAATGATGACCGCTACAACCAGGTCCACGTGCAACCCGCCCGCCTTAATAAGAGGCAGGAACCTGTTAATATACGGGGCCAGTACCAATAGCGTTATTAAGCTTAATAGGTTGAGTACCAGCTTCTGCGAAAAGGAATATCTGCTTTCGTCAATCATCTATCCTGCAAGAAAGCAAAATTATATCAGAATTTGCGCGCAAAAATTAATGCATCGGGTTTAAAAGAAGTATTTGCTTTAATGGTATCTATTTGAGTTTGAGTATCTTCCATTTTTCCTGACATGTTCAGTTGCGCATACAGGCTCTTCAGCAGCGAGAGGTTCCTGAGTGCAAGGATCTTAAAATCCAGCTTTTGGGCGGTTTCCACGGCATTTTCCGCTGTGCGAAGCGCCCGCATCAGGTCCTGCTCCTTGTAGTAGTAGTCGGCCGAGATCATTTTCTGCAGCGATTCCACGTACTTGCTCGAAAAGTAGTCAGATGCGTAATTCCTGATGATGATATCCGTGTGCCTGCACACCCTTTCGGCGGTGCGCATGTCGCCCATGCGGGCCAGCGCATGCGTCTGCCAGCAAAGCAGCTGCAGCCGGAAGGAATCCGTTTTCCTCCGCAGCAGCGACGGATGGGCCGCAAACACCAGCTTGGTGAACTGTAGCAGGTTGCCATAATCTTCCAGCAGCGCAAGTACATACCCCATATGGCGGATCACGATCTCCTGCGGGATGGTGGTAGGCGCCTCCTTACCGGTAGTGGTGCACGGAATCAGGTAGTGATGGTAACTGTAGATTTTCTGTAGTATTTGTTCATCCGCTACGCCAAACTTCATCTTCTCATAAATGAAAAGCAGGATTTCGTGCGGGGTTACCCACAGGTCTTCCAGCTCGCCGGGGCCATATATCTTTTTAATGGCCTGCAGGTGCATCTCGCATTCCTCGGCTTCCAGTTGCAGCAGCGAAATAGTGAACAGCATGCTGCGGATCTTCAGTTTATCCTCTTTGGTATCCGCCAGCGGCAGCAGTGCCCAGAGCACTTTCTTCTTGCGGAAGTGAATGAACTCATCGTTGATAAAGCTGCCGATCGGGTTCTTTTTGAAAAAGCCCGCCGGGAAGATGGAGCGCAGTTCCATCGGATCGTTGCCATCCAGCTGGTAATGGAGTACGAGGTATTCCAGCAAGTGCGACTTCTCCATGGTCGACAATTGCAGGTGCAGCATTTTGATAATGCCGTCCGTCTGCTTGTGGTTGATGGCGAAGCGCAGCAGCCATTTGAATACGCCCACCCTGTACGGGGATGCCGGCAGGTAGGACAATACGTCTTCCAGCAGCGCCTCCCCTACCTGCTGGTTATTCTTCTGCAGGTAGTGCATGGCCACAAAGTATTCCAGCAGGAAAGCATGCGCGAAACGCACTTTCACATGGTACATGATTTCCTGGCTGAGGTTTTCTTCCACCAGGATGTTGTCTGCCAGGAGGTCCTTATAGGCCGGGAAGAGTTCCGGGTTTTTGTCCAGCAGTTCAATTTTTTCCACATACATACCGTTCCGGCCCATGTCCAGCAGGGCGAGTAACCGCTGTATGATCTTGATTTTAAAGGAACTGGTTGGAGAAATGAAGACCTTATTCTGAACAAACCGGGAGATAATTTCAAACAGGCTCAGGTTTTCGTCTATAAACGAAGTTTTCGGATCCGGGTTGAGCTGGCAAAACAGCTGCAAATAGTAAGGATGCCTGAGCTTTTGCAGAAACGCCTCCGAGAATTGTTTGATAACGGATTCAGGGTACTCGTGCTTTTCCAGGACGGATTTGATTTCCTGGTCAGAGAGCTGCTTGACGTTGATGTTGGTTTCCTCGTCCATTTCTGCGCCAACATACCAGTAGCGGCGGAAGGCGGAATAGTCGTTCGGACGCTGGAACAGTTCATTCCAGGTACTGCTGCGAACAGAGAGGATTACCTTGATCCACGGGAATTTTTCATTGGTATAAATGAAGTCTTCCAGCTTGGTATATATAAGCCGTAGTTTTTCAGCGGACACAGCAATTTCATCAAACCCGTCTATAATCATTACCAGCCTGGAGCCGTTCTTCATGAATTCCTCTGCAAAGTGTTCCCGGAAGTTATCCCCGGTGCCATGCGTCAGCTGCTGGTCGAGCCAGGTGGTGAGGGAAAACCCTTTCAACAGCAGGCTACCGGCCGCATGTGCGTGGATGAAGAAGCAGATGTCGTTCTTGAATTTAGGATTGGAGCCATGCCAGAAGTGGTCCGACATATGAACCAGCGAAATGGATTTACCCCAGCCGGACGGCGCAATGAGAGCCGTTGCCGTGTAGTTGCTCTCCAGGAACTTCTCAATGTGGCTCACCATGTACTGGCGTTTCACGGTATGCTGGAAGTTGATACCGGATCTGTTCTGCAACGTCAGCATGGTGTAATGCGACACGGCAGAAGCCTTGGTCTTAAGCTCCTGGAATTTCACTTCCAGTGGGTTGCCATTCTTAGCGATCGCTGCCTGTGGATTATTCAGCATATAATGATGCTGCTGGAAAGATTCCCAGTCCTTATAATCACAGTATTGAGCAAGGGTGTTGAGGGTAAAGCGGGAGAAGCTGTGTTGAGCCACAGCAAATCCAAACACTCTTTTGAGGGTGGTTTCGCTTATAAGCTGCGTCGTTTTTTGCAGAATTGCCCTGCTCAGGTTTTTACATTCGCCCGGCGACATGACTTCTATCCCAAACTGCTGCAAAACTTCCTTTTGCAGGGATAGTATAAAGTCATAGGATATATCTATCATAGGGGACAATAATGGATTTTGGAATTAGGTACTAGATTAATTACGTAGAGATCAGGTATTTAGATTTCCTGGATGAAGGAATGAACAGGAAAAAACTAACCATGATTATTTGTTATATATGTAAAATTAGCTAATACATATTTGTGGCCCTATTTGCAGTAATATTTTTCTTCTTTTTAAACAGATGATAATTAATTAATTAGGAAAATTAAAACTCCCCTTAATACTGCTACAATACAGCAGTCGCATACGCTAAATGTTTAGCTAACTGATTTTGAAAATTTCCTGAAAAAATTATGAACAGACCAGAATTCACTTGAATATGCTGGTTCTGGAAAATCAAAATGAACAAAATGAACAGAGCAGGTAAAAAATGAACAGAGTGAATATGGGAAATAGAATGAACAAAATGGCATATACATAAACGAATCAAGCACTATACTTTCGTATCATAGATTGTCAAAATATATCTAGGCAGAAAGGTGTTCAATGTATTTTATCAACCAGAATCCCTTTCCCAAATAACCTTCTTAACCGCTGCCTTCATTAGAGTTTATTGATACAATAAACAAGACTTCTTTATTCCAAATACTGATGCTATGCATTCAAAAGCTACTCCTACTAGCCCTTTTAGTGCTTCCTTTGTTATCCTTAGAAACCGGGATGGGTCTGCAATTGATGACCCGCTGCCACGTAAGAACCTGCGTGTTGTTAATTTCCTGAAAGGATTCCTCGTAATGATGTTAATGACGATAGTAGCTGCTACTAACGT
This sequence comes from Chitinophaga sp. CB10, assembly GCA_001870995.2. Classification (GTDB taxonomy): domain Bacteria; phylum Bacteroidota; class Bacteroidia; order Chitinophagales; family Chitinophagaceae; genus Chitinophaga. Next base: position 188,488 of record MLAV02000011.1, on the reverse strand, counting down.
TCACGCACAAACGTATTATGACCGCATTTATGCACGTACTACTGCCAGTGGTACCACCGGTGTGTGTATTGGCTGCGGCGTAGACAATCCCGGCAATGCAGTAGATAGTAACCTCGCAACTTTTGCTACTATCAATACTGCTGTTGGCATACTTGCATCTACATGGATGGAAGTGATCTTCCCAGCCCCAATCCCTGTTTCACAGGGCGTGATCCTCAGAGTGGGAACCGGCGATTTATTGAATGTATCATTAGGTAATGTTACCGCCCAACCCAGAAATGGCAACGCAAATGTCGGAACATCCGTTAACGTAACTTCTGCGCTCGCACAATTGCTGGTTAGCTATAACCAGTCCGAAGTATTTGTGCCCGCGCCGGGAGGCTCCGGTACGTACGATCGCGTTCGTATTACAGTGGCAGGTGTTGCTAACCTCTTGTCCAGCATACGAGTGTATGATGCATATTATAATGCAATAACCAATTCACCATTAGCTTGTGATAATCCAATTGATATTATTGGTGGCGCCAAAAGTCTTCTGGATATTGCCGGTGTCGCCGACCTCGGAACTGTAACGAACCCGGGAAATGCGATAGACCAAAACCCTGGTACATTCGCCGTAATGGAAACATTGGCAAACGTAGCAGGTTATACGCGTTTAAATGCAATATTCCCTGGTCTTGCAAAAGCCGGTGATTCCGTTAGAATCACCCTTGGCACCTCCGGAGGCTTGCTTTCGGCCACTGCCCTGCAATCCCTCACCTTCATAACTTATAACGGCGGAACAGTAGTAGATAGTATCAACGGCAGTAACAGCCTGCTGACCCTTAGCCTGCTTGCAGGTCCTGGTAGTCCGCAAGTAGCCTCCTTTGCTTCCTCTGCCCCGTTTGACCATGTGGAAATCCGGGTAGGAGGCCTCGCTAACGTACTGAATAGCCTCAATGTCTACGAAATTTCACGCGTGATTCCAAGTCCGTCAGTTACGGCCGCATCTGCTAATCAGACTACCTGTCTAAATTCGGCAGTAAACTTTACAATCAGTAACCCTGACGTAAGTATGAATTACACCTGGTATAACAGCGGTGGTACCATCGTACAAGGCCCTGCTAATACCTCCTCCTATTCGCCACCGGTAAATACTGCCGGTACCTTTACCTACTATGTAGCCGCTAACCGTACCATGTGTACTACCGGCTCACAACGCGTACCGCTTACTTTAAAAGTAAATCCATACACCACAGCTGCTGATCTGAACTTCTCTGACTCAGCTTACAGCTGCTCCGGCGATACGGTTCGCATTATTCCAACTTCCACCTTCCTTACAGCAAAACCTGTTTACAGCTGGTGGAAAGACGCGGCTAAAACAACGCCAATCACCAACGGCCTCGTAGAAGGCTCCATCAAATATTTCGTAGACAGCACCGGCCGACTCACCATTGTAGGCCTTACCGCTGCAACTGCCGACTACTATGTAAGCGCCGCAGATAGCAACCATTGCGATAACCGGGCTAATGAACTCAAGAAAGTAACGGTAGTTCAGACAGGAAAAGCGCCTACCCCAACATTAGGCTCATCTACTGTCTACGCCAGCGTCGGACAACCGGTTGTACTCCGCGCTACCCCTCCGGGCGGCGGTACCATATTCTGGTACAGCGATACTACGCAGGCTCCGATAGGTACCGGGGATACCCTCCTCGTTGGACCATTCCCTGCTGCGGGCACCCATATATATTATGCAGCGGCACGCCTGAGCGCCAGCGGCGCCTGCGAATCTTACAGAGTCGCAGATACAGCCGTTATCATCCCGCTGGTTACCAATACCTCCTGTAACGCGCCAACTACTACCACTACCGGTACTACATTAGGTTGCGTACTGTGTAGTGTGACTAACCCGAATGGCGCGGTGGATACCACTGCCAATAATTACAGCACCCTGAGTATCCCGGTGGGATTACTCGGTGGCAGCGTGTACCAGCAACTCTTCTTCCCAAGCCCTGGTGCTGCGAGCGATAGCCTCCGCATTACCTTCGGCTACCCTGGCGGTCTTGCTGACGTAAGCCTGCTGGGCGGCGTGGAAATCACCGTGGCTAACGGTACTACCGTTATCAGGAGAGATACGCTGGCTAACCTGCTCAGAGCACAGCTCCTCAGCGGCGCCGGTCCTTACACCGTAACCATCCCCGCTGGCGGCGTATATAATACCGTACAGGTAAAACTTACCGGTGTGGCAAACTTGCTGACTTCCCTGCGCCTGTACGGTGTAAGAGCAGTAGCGCCTAATCCGACATTCACCATTAATACAAATGGTACTGCCTGCGTGAATGAAACCGCTACCATCACCGCCAATGGCCTCGGCGCTAACAGCATCAGATGGTACGCTGATTCTACCACCGCAACAGTAGCAGGTAGCAATCCTACCTTCACTACGCCGCAGCTGACAACTCCTGGCGTGGTTACCTACTATGCACAGGTAGTGGCGGCTAACGGTTGCGCGAATCCGGAAAGAATACCGGTACGCATCACCGTGAACCCACTGGGTACTGCTGCCGACATCAATATTAATGATACCACTATCGCCTGCACCAGCAATAGCGCAGTGCTTACGCCTACTGTAAACAGTGCGTCCGGTATTACCAACCCTGTTATCAAATGGTACTTTGACCAGGCTAAAACGCAGCCTGTTACCAATGGTACCACCGCCGGCATTACCTATGCCGTGGATACTACAGGTAAACTGACAATCACCGGCCTGGCAGCAGGAACATATACTTATTATGCGGCCATCTCCGGCAGCAACCGTTGTGAGAACGCGCCCAACACGCTGAAACCAGCCATTGTAAATGTGGTTGCAGCGCCAGCTGGTCCGATCGTTCCTGGTACTGTGGTAACAACCACCGGCCAGACGGCCACGCTCACCGCTACACCGGTAGCCGGCGCAACCATCACCTGGTACGCTGATTCTACCACTACTACCGCCCTTGGTACCGGTATGCCATTCAATGTAGGTCCGTTTACCAACCCTGGCACCTACACTTACTTTGCCGCAATGTCCATCCCGGGCGCCTGCGAATCTGTACGCGTACGTGTAACCGTGGTAGTAACTGGTCCGGTAGTGCCTTCTCCTGATTGTAACGTGCCTACCAGCCAGGTATCCGGAACCAGCCTGGGTTGTATCCTCTGCTCCGTTCAGGATCCGAATAATTCAATTGATAGCATCAATACTAACTATACCCGCCTGAGTATGCCGGTAGGCCTGCTCGGAGGCTCTGTTTACCAACAGCTGATCTTCGCAAATCCTGGTAATACAGGCGACAGCGTTCGCATTACCTTCGGCGCGCCTGGCGGCCTGGCAGATGTTAGCCTGCTTGGCGGTGTAGTAGTACGCTTATATAATAATACTACGCTGGTAAAAGCAGACACCATTGCTAACCTCCTCACCCTGCGCCTCCTCAGCGGTCAGCAGTTTACTGCTACCCTCCCGGCTACAGGTATTTACGACCGCGTGGAAGTAAGACTGACAGGTATAGCTAACCTGCTCCATAGCATCGATATATATGGTGCAAGAATCCTTTATCCGCGTCCGGTAATCAACACGCCAAACGATACCGCTTGCGTAAATACAAAAGCAACCCTCAGTGTTACACCAGCCGCAGGCACCGGCGTTCGTTGGTATGCTGATTCTACCAGCACCACTGTGCTGGCATCTACCAGCACATTTACCACCGATACGCTGCGTACTCCTGGTACCGTGAAATACTGGGTAGCTGTTTACGGCGGTCCGGCTAATTGTGAAAATCCGGAAAGATATCCGGTGACCGTCACCGTAACGCCTCCACCTGCCGTACCTGGCACTGACCAGACCGTGAGCGTATGCTCCGGCTCCAATGTGGTACTGCAAATCAATAACCCGGCTCAGGGATTAACCTATAACTGGTTCAATGCAGCGCAGGGCGGAACCAAACTGAATACAGATTCAGGATTCACCTTCCCGGTAAATGGTGTGACTAGGGATACTACCCTGTACGTAGAAGCTCAAAGCGCTTGCGGCGCCGTTTCTACTACCCGTCAGGCCTTCCATATCACTGTCAGCAGTGGTCTGCAGGCGCCGGTAGTATCGCCTAATCCGGCCATAGTACGACTGAATGAATCTGCAGTACTCACTGCTACCCTGCCGGTGGCCAATGCTACCATCGCATGGTTCAGGGATGCTAACACTACAGATACCTTATTCATCGGTACTTCATTTGGCGCGCCATCCAAACCAACACCTGATACCACTATCTACTACGCACAGGCATTCATTGCCGGCGGCGGTACCTGCCAGTCCGTTCGTGTACCTGTAACCGTTATCACACAGGTAGGCGATTCCCTGGAAGTGCCTTGCGAACGCGCCACCAGCCAGACAATTGGCGGCAGCGGCCTGCTGGTGCTGGGCAACGTGTACAACCCGTCATTCGCAGTAGATAATAACCAAAATACTGGCTCTTCCCTCGTAATAAACCTGGGTGCGCTGAACGCTACCGTATGGCAGCGCGCCGCATTCAACGGATTGTCTGCTCCGGGCGATAGTGTACGTGTTCGACTCTCCAGTCCGAACCAGATACTGTCTGCAGCCGTATTGGCCAGCGTGCAGCTTACCGCTTACAATGGCAATACTCCGGTAGACTCCGTAGTTCTCAGCAATCCATTATTGCATGTAGATCTGCTTTCCGGCGGTCGTACAGGTGAATACACCTTCCTGCCTAACGGACTCTATGATGCAATAGAAGTGAAACTGAAATCAGGCATCGTAGGTGCGCTGACAGACATCAACTTCAACTCCGCACGCCGGATCATTGCAGCGCCTAAAGTGCAGGCATCTACCGTAACAGTCTGCAGCGGCAGCACTGCAACCCTCAATGTGGAAAATCCATCCGCTAACGTAACCTACCGCTGGTACAGCTCCAACGGCGTGTACCTGGCAGGTAAGGATGGCGCTTCCTTCACAACCGGCGCAATCACTTCCGATACCAGCTTCCTGGTTGAAGCCTACAGAGCGGGAGCTGATTGTCCGAGCAGCGCTAAAACACCTGTAACGGTGAAAGTGATTGAAACGCCACTGGCGCCGGTGGTAACACCTGATTCCGTAGCTGTTTGCCCTGGTTCTAACGCCAGCGCTTCCATCAGCAACCCGGTTCGTGGTTATACCTACGGCTGGTACAATGTGGCTACCGGTGGTACTAAACTCAATACCGACAGCGGCTTCGTATTCACCGTGAATAATGTAACAGCGCCTGTTACCTACTACGTGGAAGCGAAGAATGACAGCTGTGGTATCGTATCCGCTACCCGTACCGCTGTACTGTTCACTACCGCCAGTCAACTGGGCGTACCGGTGATCACACCTTACAGAGCAGTGGTAGATACCGGCGAAAGCGCCATCCTCGTGGCTACGCCTCCTGCTTCAAATGCAAATGTTTACTGGTTCGGCAGCCAGTTCGGTTCCGATACCCTGTATAAAGGCCTCCAATATATCTCCCAGCCAAGGTCTGTAGCTGCTACAGATACCGTTTGGGTAGAAGCCGTACTGGGTGATAACTCCAGCTGTAAATCCGCAAGGGTGGCAGCACTGATCGTAACCACTCCATTGCCGCCAAATGCAGTTCCATGCGAACGCGCAGTGGCACAAACCAATAGTAATACAACCATAGGCGGTGGTATCCTCGTACTGGGATCAGTTGTAAACCCTGACCGCGCAGTCGATAACAACACCGTTTCCAGCTCTTCGCTGGTACTCAACCTGGGTGCGCTCAATGCCGCCGTATGGCAACGTGCCGCATTCAACGGATTGTCTACCCTCGGCGATACCGTGGAAGTGATGCTCTCCAGCCCGGGTCAGGTGCTCTCCGCCGCACTGCTGGCCAGCGTACAGCTAACTACCTATAATGGTAACACACCGGGAGATAGCCTCCTGACCAATAACCCACTCCTGCATATGAAACTGCTCACAGGAACTGAAGGCGTAATTCTCTCCTTCGTGCCTACCAAACAGTTCGATGCAATCGAAGTGAAACTGAAATCCGGTGTACTGGCAGCACTCACCGCTGTCGACTTCAACTACGCACGCCGCGGTATCGTAGCGCCTACAGTATCTGCGAGCGATTCCAGCGTATGCGTGGGCACTCCGGTAACGCTGAAAGTAAACAACCCGGTTGCCGGTGTAACCTACACCTGGTACAACCAGGATGGTACCAAACTGGCAGACAGCACGGCTTATGTAGTGCCGGCAACTAACCCTGCAGGTATCTATAACTTCACCGTGACAGCCACCAGGGATAACTGTAACATACAGACATCCGCTGTTGCAAGAGTAAGCATCCAGGGTATCCCGGGCGCTCCTGTTGCAGATTCTTCCAACCCGGCAACTGTTTGCGTAAGCAACCTGCCGGCAACACTCAAGGTGATTCCGCAGCCTGGCGTAACCTACACCTGGTACGATGCCGCCGGCAACCAGCTGACCGCTAATAACAATGCGTACACAACGCCGGCGACCATGGCAGTGGGTACTTACTCCTACTTTGTAAAAGCCAACAACGGCAACGGTTGCGCGAATGATACAGCGCGCACGCAGATCACGCTCAGCGTGTTCAACAACGCTACTGCCGCTGATATCCGCATTGATAGCGTACAATCCATCTGCCTCGGCGATACCGCACGACTGGTACCAACCAGCAGCGTAGCCAACGCAGTATTTAAATGGTACACCAGCCAGCAGAAAACAACGCCAATTACAACCGGCGTGGACGCTGCCGGCGTACTGACCCTGCCGAACCTCGCCGCCGGTACTTACAATTACTATGTAAGCGTAAGCGCAAACGGACAGTGTGAAAACGCCGCAGGTAATCTCAAACAGGTAACTGTGAACGTAGGAACGCCTGCCGACAGCACCGACATCCAGGTAAGCGGCGCAAGCACCTGCGTGAATACTACTGTTAGCCTCACCGCTGGCAGCACCACAGTAACCAATCCGGTGTTCAGATGGTACCGCGATGCCGCACTGACACAGTTCATCAGAAGCGGCGCCGTATTCACCACTGATACGCTCCGTACAACTACTACTTACTACGTAACCGTACAGGGTACGAATAAATGTGAAAACGCGCCTGGTAAAGCCAAAGCAGTAACCGTAAGCGTTAGCAGCTTCACCACACCAACAGTACAGGGTGCTGCTATCTGCGCAGGCCAGACTGCCACTGTAAGGGTACTCAACCCTGATCCGGCTGTAACCTACAGGTGGTATAACAACAGCAGCAAAGGACAACTCCTGGCAACTGCTGATACATTCAGAACAGGCGTCCTGAATGCAGATACTACCTTCTATCTGGAAGCAACCAGCGGTCAGTGCGCCCTCGCCTTGATACCAGCAGTGGTAACTGTCAATGGCGCTCCAAGACCGGTTGTCGACAGCGTTCAAACCGCCTGCGGTGGTACAAGGGCAACGCTCGCCATCAAAGCGCCTGCAAGCGGCGTTACATACAGATGGTACAATGTACCGGTAGGTGGCACAGCGCTCAACTCCGATGCAGGTACCACCTTCGTAACCGATACCCTCCGCGCCTCTACTATCTACTATGTAGAAGCTGTTGGCCAGGCCGGTTGCGTAGGCACCAGCACAAGAGTACCGGTAACGGTAGCCATCGCGCCAACACCGGCAGCACCGGTATTGGTAACCAATAACCAGACAGTTTGTGCAGGTGGTAATGTAACCTTCACCATTAATAATCCGGATGCATCCGTAACCTATCGCTGGTTCGATGCGCCAGTTAATGGCACAGAGCTTACGCCTGCTACGCCAACCAGCTTCACCGCTACCGGTGTAACTGCAACAACTACCTACTATGTTGCCGCATTCAACAGCGCAGGCTGTAGCAATGCAGGCGGCAGAACCAGCGCGACTGTGACAGTGTTGCCAGCGCCAGCTACGCCAACAGTAGCAGTGGCAGATCAGGCAGCCTGCCTGGATAACGCGATTACCTTCCAGATCAGTAATCCGGATCCACAGCTCCGCTACGTATGGTATAATTCCCTGACAAACGACAGCCTGGCAACAGGTGCATCGTTCAACACCGGTAAGCTCAGAGCAAGTGCTGACTACTACGTGGTAGCGAAGAACCTCGCGGGTTGCTCAAGCCTGTCAAGAACAACAGTACATGCAACCATCGTGGATTCCCTGGCTACGCCTTCTGTGGCGCCAAACGCGAAAGTATGTCTGGGTCAGACCCTCAGCCTCGCCGTAATTAATCCGGTGAATGGCGTGGTTTACCACTGGTACAACAGTGCAACCTCCACTACTCCGGTAGCTACGGGAGCAACAGTTAATATCAACGGAGTAACTACCAATACCAGCTACTTCGTGGACGCAAGCCTCGCCGCAGGTAATTGCGTGAGCAGCAGCAGAGGCCGTGTGGACGTAACCGTGAGCAGCGTGCCTGCAGCGCCTGCAGTAGCTAATCCGGCAGTAACAACCTGTATGAACAGCCTCGCAGTGCTGAAAGTACAAAACCCTGATCGCAGCCTTACCTACAGATGGTACACAACTGCACAGGGCGGTACACCGGTAACTACGGGCGACAGCGTAACAGTCGGACCAGTTACAGCAAATGGTACTTACTATGTAGAAGCTGTGAACGCAAACGGCTGTAGCAGCGCAACCCGCACACTGGTAAATGTGTCTGTAGGTAATGCGCCTGGCGCACCGCAGGTTGCCGGCAACGACATCAGCAAGTGCCCTGGCGAAACATATATACTCACCGCTTCTTCTACTACTCCGGGCGCAACATTCGCATGGTATAGTACTCAGAACGGCACTACACCGGTTGCAACAGGTGCGCAATTCACTACGCCGCCGATCAGTCAGGATGTAGTGTACTACGTGGAAGCATCTATTGGCAGCAACTGCGCAAGCGCAACCAGAACGGCAGTACCTGTCACCGTACTGAAACCACTGGCCGCTCCTGCAGTGACAGTTTCCAACAGAACAGCCACCAGCGTAACATTTACATGGGCTGCCGTACCGGGCGCTGACAGATATGTAGTATCTGTGAACGACTCTACCAACTTCGTTGCACCAAGTTCAGGCGCGAACGGTACTTCACATACCGTATCCAACCTGCAACCGAACCAAAATGTAACGCTGTATGTAAGAGCAATAGGCGCAGGCGTATGTCAGAACAGTCTGCTGGCAAGCGTAACAGATAAAACAACTAATCCGCAGGGTAACAACATCTTCGTACCAAACCTCTTCAGTCCAAATGGTGACGGTGTGAATGATATCGAGTATGTCTACGGTACAGCTATCGCACAGCTCGAATTCAGGATCTACAACCAATGGGGTCAACTGGTGTTCACATCGAAAGATCAGCGCCAGGGATGGGATGGTACCATGAGTGGTCAGAAACAACCGGTAGGCGTTTACGTGTACATCGTAAAAGCGACTATGCAGGATGGCACAGTGATTACGAAGAAAGGTAACGTAACACTCATGCGATAATCAACATTAATAAACCCGTAGAAAAAATAAAACCGGGATGCTGTAAGGCATCCCGGTAATCTTCAACAAGTAAATTATGTTCCTATGAAGAGGATTTCTATAATTATGATACTTTTATGGAGCAGTTTGTTGCCCCGTTTAGCTGTAGCACAGGTAGATCCGCACTTCTCACAATATTATGCCTATCCTTTATGGCTCAACCCTGCGCTTACCGGTGTAATAGATGGTGACTTTCGTGTAAATGGCAATTACCGTAATCAATGGGCCAACTATGGCAAGCCTTTTTCGACTGCCGGCGTATCTATTGATGCGGCAACTGATAAAAATATTGGTATAGGCGCAAACGTGATAAATATGGCCGCCGGCGATGCGGGTTACAATTACCTCAACGCAATGGCCAGCGTGTCTTACACGGGTGTGAAGTTTGGAAAAACCAAAACCAGCCAGCTGGTATTTGGTATCCAGGCTGGTTTGCTGAACAGGCGGGTGGATCCTGCCAAGTTCCAGACCGGCAGCCAGTACAGCCCTACCATCGGCTACGATCCCAGTATTGCAAACGGGGAAAATGTAACCACTACCTCCGCCAGCGCTTTTGACGCCGGCGCGGGTACCGTTTTCTTTGATGGTAATCCTAACCACCGGTTCAACCCGTTCGTAGGGTTTGCCGCCACACACCTCACGCAGCCGAAGGACCCTTTTGCAGCGGCTGGCATGGAAAGAAAGCTGCCGGTAAGATGGCTGTTCCATGGTGGTACCAAAATCAAGCTCAATGAGCAGTTTAGCCTTACTCCTACCGGTTTATACATGCGCCAGGGTAACGCAGAAGAAATTGTAGCGGGTATATATGCTCAAATGATGGTAAATCCGGAGTTTGATTTCCTGCTCGGGGGTAACTACCGGTTCAATGACTCCGCTATTCCGTTCGTGGGCTTCCACTTCAAAAGCTTTGTACTTGGCTTCAGCTACGATGCCAATACCTCTAATATGAAACGCCTGGTAAATGGCAGCCAGAGTTTCGAAGTTTCACTGTCCTTTATCAGTCGTAAAAGAAGAGTGCTGAATGAAGAATATTTTATCTGCCCCAGATTATAAAAATATTATCGATGACTGAAAGAGCGGAAAAATTTGATGAATCAAGAAAAGCACCCCTCATGAAAAAATATACACTCTGCCTGTTACTTGTTCTATTCGGGCTGCTACCAAACGTCCGGGCGCAATATGTTTATGACTATAAACATACGGCGGACGTTTACTACAATGCCAAAGATTACTATTCAGCAGCACAGTACTATAACAAAGCCCTGGGAACCTTTAAAATTAAAAACGACCAGGTATTACCCTATGCCGTAGCAGGTACAGCTCCCCCCGCCGGCAAACTGAAAGATTACCAGCAGGTAGTTGCCCGCCTGGCAGAGTCGTATCGCCTGTATAACGATTACGGCAATGCCGAAACATGGTATGCCCAGCTGGTGGGTTTCAATAACCCCCAGTTTCCACAGGCCCGCTATTGGTATGGCATCTGCCTGAGGGCAAACGGCAAATACCAGGAGGCGCTGGAACAATTGAAGAAGTTCAAGGAAACATATACCGCAGCAGACGAAATTTCTACCAGGGCCAGCCTGGAAATCCAATGCTGTGAATTCGCTCTCGCGGAAGAGAAGAAACAACCACGGTTCACTATCGTAAAAACGGCTGGAAACATCAACGAGGGTGGCGCAAACTATGCACCGGTAATTACCGACCCCAACACGCTGATGTTCACTTCATCCCGCCCGGAAACGCCGCCATTACCGGATAATGCCAGTGATAAAGATAAAAAGGAAAAGAACAAAAAGGGAAACCCTTATGTGAATACCTTGTACACTGCATCCGGGCATAATAACACCTATAACAACGCTACCAAGCTGACCATCCCTGATGCGCCTAAAGGTACCGACCAGGGGGTGTCCGCTATCTCTCCTGATGGCAGAACATTATACCTCACCAGGTGGACAGTTAAAAATGGCGTAAAGCAGGCAGCTATTTATATCAGCACCAAACAAAATGGTTCCTGGTCCGAACCTAAAATCTTAGGCGGCAATGTGAACGTGGATGGCTACAACTCCATGCAGCCATATATTACGGCCGATGGCAAATACCTGTTGTTTGCTTCCAACCGCCCCGGTGGTATGGGCAAAAACGATATCTGGTATTGCGTAATGAACAACGGCACCCCGGGCAGCGCCAGGAACATCGGCACCACCATCAATACCAAAGATGAGGAACAGGCGCCTTTCTATGACGCCGAAAAAGGATTGCTGGTATTTAGTTCAGATGGCCGCGTAGGCCTCGGCGGACTGGACTTCTTCCAGAGCGAAGGCGATTTCGGCAGTTGGTCCGAACCTAAGAACATGGGCAAACCATTGAACTCCCCCAAGGATGATATCTACTACACCGCACTGGATAATTCCCGCCCGTTTGCAGCAGGGTTCATCAGTTCAGACAGGGAGTCTGTATGCTGCCTGGAGATATTCGGTATCAAACGTATCCGTAAAATTGCCAGTGGTCTGATTATCGACTGCGACACGCATAAACCGCTGGAAGGCGCTACCGTAACGCTGATGGACACCGTTCGCCAGCGCATTATCGGTAAAGTAACCCTGAATGAAACCGGCCGGTACACCTTCGAAGTGGATCCTAACCGTCAGTACAAACTGGTGGCAGAAAAGGAAAACTATTTTACCAAATCACTCCACTTCAAAACCGACCAGCTGGAAAACACCGACTCACTGGATAATCCAACCCTTTGTATCAAACACTACGAGGTGGAAAAACCAATTGTACTGAATAATATCTATTACGATTTTGGTAAAGCCACGCTCAGGGAAGAATCAAAAGTTGTGTTGGATACAGTGGTGGACCTGCTGAACGAAAATCCGAAACTCACCATAGAAATGAGTGCGCATACGGATAGCGTCGGTTCCGATAAGTTTAATAATAAACTCTCTCAGGAACGTGCGCAATCCTGCGTGAATTACCTCATTAGCCGTGGTATTTCACCTTCCCGCCTGATCGCAAAAGGTTATGGTAAAACCAGGCCGATTGCGCCAAACTCACTGCCTAACCACAAGGATAACCCTGAAGGCCGTCAGCTGAACAGGAGAACCGAGTTCAAGGTATTGAAAAGACAGGTAGAGGCGCCGGTAAATAATTATCAGACAGAATGATACAACACAAAATTCTGAAACCCCTCCATATCCTAGAAAAAAGTCACAAAACCAGGAATAGCCCACGCGTTCGCGTGGGCTATTTGATTTATCACACTTTTAATGAACTATCCATTGTATGCGGAGGATAGTTCATTCCTATCTAAATTAACCAGTGCCTAAGGCTTATTTTTTACCTACCAGGCCGATAGCCAGGGTATCTTTCTTCTCGCCGGTCAGTACTTTCATGTAAGCGGCATATTTCAGCACATCAGCATAGCGGAAAGCAGTGTCTTTCTGGCCAGTAGCAGTGTTGATCTTGATGGTTTTTACGTTCTTGAAGATGTTGATGGTCATAGCAGCGCCGGTACCTTTTACATCAGCGCCTGCGTTTGCATACAGCGTATCTGTAAGCGGCGCAGCAGCTGTACCACCAATCAGGTAGATAGCCTGTTGAGCATCTTTGGTTGACTTATTCAGTTTCAGGCTCAGGTTGATAGAGCTGTCACTGTTTTCAGACAGGGTAACCACACCGTTTACAGTGTTTGCATCAGCACCTACACCTTTCAGATCGTAAGTGGTTGTACGGGCAGCAGGTGGATTGTCGTCATCTTTCTTACAAGCAGTGAAAGTTACAGCCATAGCAGTAGCCATCATAACTCCCGCTGTGAGAGCACGTTTCTTGGAAATAGACATGATGTAAATTTTAATTGAAAATTGTTAGATTGATATAAGTCTTTATTTACTTCTTATTGCAATAGGTTTTCAGCGCTTACTGAAATGTTAAACGGGTATGAAAACTTTATGTTACAGTGAAAAGTTAAAATTTATTTTACCGGATCCGGGTTGTCCGCTGAATTGCTTGTCCGTATTGCTTTTGAGAGAGATAAAAATTTTTAGTCGGTAAATCAGGTACAAATTTTTTTTGCGGGATGTGTAACATTTTTGCTGCGATACACTTTATACAAACTACCATTTTTAACAACGGATTTTTAATTTCGTATAGCCGTAATAGTTACACTTCCATAAGCTGGTTTTTTAGAAAAGATAAAAGTGGCCGGCCGGGGGCAGATTTTTTCCGGGTGTCATGCTACATTTTGTTATACCCAGGTTCTCTTACGCAGGCTCCCCCCTGCCATAAATATTATCTTCCATGTATTTATGACAGATATATTACCTTTGCCGGGTTTTGTATATCATTAACTAATTAAACCAGTAACTAAAAATAGTATGTCACTTACAGTAGTAGGCACCATGGCATTCGACGAGATCGAAACGCCCTTTGGTAAATCAGGCAGGATCATTGGTGGTTCCGCAACATATATTGCCTGGGCGGCATCCAATTTCGTGACCCCTATCAACCAGGTTTCCGTAATTGGCGGCGATTTCCCCGAGTCCGAACTGGCGGCCCTCTCGGCTAAAGGCGTAGCTATGGATGGCGTACAGGTAAAGAAAGACGAGAAAACTTTCTATTGGTCCGGCAGATATCATATGGATATGAATACCCGCGACAGCCTTGTTACCGACCTGAACGTACTGGCTGATTTTCAGCCTGTTATACCAGATAGCTACCAGGGTTCTGAGTTCCTGATCCTCGGGAACCTCACTCCACAGGTACAAATGAGCGTGATCGACCAGCTGAAGGTACGCCCTAAGCTGATCGTTATGGATACCATGAACTTCTGGATGGAAGTAGCCCTGGACGACCTGCTGAAAGTGCTGAAAAGAGTAGACGTACTGATGGTGAACGATAGCGAAGCCCGTCAGCTGAGCGGCGAATACAGTCTGGTGAAGGCTGCCCGCAAGATCCTGACCATGGGTCCGCGTTACCTGATCATCAAAAAAGGGGAACACGGCGCGCTGCTGTTCCACGAAAACCATGTGTTCTACGCTCCTGCCATGCCGCTGGATGACGTATTTGACCCAACCGGCGCCGGCGATACTTTCGCAGGTGGCTTCATCGGTTACCTGGCTAAAACCCGGGATATTTCCTTCGAAAACATGAAAACCGCGATTATCGTAGGTTCTGCTATGGCCTCCTTCTGCGTGGAGCAGTTCGGTACCGGCCGCATCAGGGAAGTGTCCAAAGAGGAAATCAACTCCAGGATCAACCAGTTTGTTCAACTGGTGAACTTTGACATCGACCTGGTATAGTAATTACCTGGCATATAAAAAGCAAGAGGGTGTATCAATGCTGATACACCCTCTTGCTTTTACCGGGTTCCCTCCGGGAAGGGAGTATAAATCCCTTTCGGGCAGGGTCATAAATCATTTATAAGCAATGCCTGCAGTAGCCGATACCCGGCTTGCTGAGGCCAGAAAATAACCCCTATTTAAAAATCCCGTTCAAAATAGCCGCCAATCGCAAACCACCCTTCAGCAGCTGCGTATTCAAGTCATTCACAAACACATAATTATACCGGTAGCTCAGTTTTGAATCCGGCTTGGTATAACCATAGACCTTATCCGCCAGGAGGTGGGATTCAAACATCCAGTCGGAAATAGTACCGGCCTGGTAAGATTTTACCTGCGCGGGAGTGGCAATATCCAGCGCTTTTGTATATTCAGTATAGCTAAGCTGTTGATACTCAATTAACTGTTCGTCCCAAACGCGATGCAGGTTAGAAGGCGTATTAAACCAGGTAACGGCAATTTTATTACCGCCCTGATCCTCATCCCGGCCCACATGCAAAGGCTGATGCATATCCCCGATCATGTGAATGAGGAAAGTAAGGGCAAATACCTTTTCTTCCTTAGGCAGGTGGCGGTTTTTCAGGTCCCTGATCATGGCATTGGTTTCGGTGTACAGGTTTTCGCCGGTGGCCGCTTTCAGCAGCTGATCAAATTCCGTGCGCTCAATTCCGCCGGGAAAATCCAGGTAATGCCAGGTATTCGTATGGTCATATTTATGGGTAGTATCCGACTTGATGAAATCCGGCCAGTTAGCCACCATGGCCATGGAAGTACGGCCGAGGATGGCTGCCACCGCTTTGCGGGCCTGCGGTGTAAGATGGTTATAGGCAATTTCCGCCACGATGCGGTGGCCGATTGGCCCCCAGGCGAAGCTGGCAAAAGGCAGCATAATACCCAGCAGCAAGGTAAAGATTAGTTTTTTTCTCATACTGTTATTCCTGATTGAATGGGCAAAAGTAAAGAGGTTTTTAACACTTTTGTCCCAACTTCTTTAGTATTTTTACATACTGCTCAATTTAAGATTCACATTATGCCATTTAAGATACAAGCGCCTTATGCTCCTGCTGGTGACCAGCCGGAAGCGATAAAACAATTGACTGAAGGCATCAACGCAGGTGAACAGTTTCAGACCCTGCTCGGGGTAACCGGCTCGGGTAAAACCTTTACTGTCGCCAATGTTATTCAGCAAGTACAACGCCCTACATTGGTGTTGACCCACAACAAAACGCTCGTGGCCCAGCTGTACGGGGAGCTGCGCCAGTTCTTCCCGGATAATGCCGTGGAGTACTTCGTGTCGTACTACGACTACTACCAGCCGGAAGCCTACATGCCGGTGAGCGATACCTATATCGAAAAAGACCTGGCCATTAATGAGGAGCTGGATAAACTCCGCCTCAAAGCCACTTCCAACCTGCTTTCCGGCCGGCGGGATATCATCGTGGTAGCCAGCGTTTCCTGCATTTATGGTATGGGTAACCCTACGGATTACGAAAACGGTATCATCCGCATCCACCAGGGGCAAACCATCAGCCGCAATACTTTCCTGCATGGCCTGGTGAACTCTCTTTATACCCGCACCACCGGGGATTTCAACCGCGGTAACTTCCGCGTACAGGGAGATACGGTGGATATCAACCTCCCGTATGTGGACTACGGCTACCGCATTACCTTCTTTGGAGATGAGATCGAAGAAATAGAAAGCTTCGATGTGCAGAACGGTAAACGTATCGGGAAGATGGACAATGCCGCCATATTCCCGGCTAACCTCTACCTGGCGCCAAAGGATATGATGCAGCAAATCATCTACGAAATACAGGATGAACTGATGGCACAGGTGGAATACTTCAAGGCCAACGGGAAACTCATAGAAGCGCAGCGCCTCTCGGAACGTGTGAACTACGACCTGGAAATGATCCGGGAATTGGGTTACTGCAGCGGTATTGAGAACTATTCCAGGTTCCTGGACAGGCGTACGCCGGGTACCCGCCCCTTCTGCCTGTTGGACTACTTCCCGAAAGATTACCTGCTGGTCATAGACGAGAGCCACGTAACCGTGCCGCAGATTGGCGGTATGTACGGCGGCGACCGCTCCCGTAAACTGAACCTGGTGGAATATGGCTTCCGCCTGCCTTCCGCACTGGATAACCGGCCTTTGAACTTCTTCGAGTTCGAGAACCTGATTAACCAGGCCATCTTTGTGAGCGCTACCCCCGGCGAATATGAGCTGAAGAAGACGGAAGGGGTGGTGGTAGAGCAAGTGGTACGACCCACCGGGCTCCTGGAGCCGCCTATTGAGATCAGGCCCAGCGTTAACCAGGTGGATGACCTGCTGGACGAAATAGACCGCCGTGTGCAGAAAGGGGACCGCGTACTCGTTACCACCCTCACCAAACGTATGGCCGAGGAAATGGACAAGTACCTGCAGCGTATTAATATTAAATCCAGGTACATCCACTCCGAAGTGGATACCCTGGAACGCATCGAAATCCTACGCGACCTGCGCCTGGGTAATATCGACGTGCTGGTAGGGGTGAACCTGCTGAGGGAAGGGCTGGACTTGCCGGAAGTATCCCTGGTGGCTATCCTGGACGCGGATAAGGAAGGTTTCCTCCGCGACGAACGCTCCCTGACCCAAACGGCCGGCCGCGCCGCCCGTAACGTAGATGGGCTGGTAATCTTTTACGCCGATAAGATTACCGACAGTATGCAGAAAACGATTGATGAAACCAACCGCCGCCGGGAAAAACAGATTGCCTATAATATCGAACATGGCATTACGCCACGTACGGTACGTAAGAGCAAAGAGCAGATCCTGGCGCAAACCGGCGTGCTGGAAATAAAGAATTACGACGAGAACTCCCCTTATGCCGTGCATGATGAGGTAACCCTGGTAGCGGAAGCAGCGATGGAAGTAGCCAAATCATCCGCCGCAACGGTGAAAACCATTCCGCAAATGGAAAAAGCCATATCCAGGGTGAAGAAGGAAATGGAAAAGGCCTCAAGGGACCTCGATTTTATGGAAGCAGCCCGTTTAAGGGATCAAATGTTTGCCATGGAAAGGGAACTGCAGGAAATGAAAGGCTAAAAACCACAATTTTTTGCCTCCAGACGGAATAATTAAACATTCAATCGCCTATATCATATATGTAATTATTTATTATATGATATAGGCGATTTCATTTCGTCTTAAAAAAAATTTCATACGTATTTTACTTATAGTAAATTATTTAATGTGATGTTTTCTTAATTGCAGTAGCAACTGTTGCCACCATTTTAGAAATTTGTTAACCTTGGCATAACGTTTACGTAAATAAGTGATTGTGAACGTTTTAACACTTATAAGCGGCCTTAAATCTTTCCCCATATCCTAAAAAACAATAATTAATATTATAATTAATTATTATTTGATTAGAACCGGCTCAATATTTAGCCCTTAAATTCAAAGAATTCTATTTTTAAGCCCATCTATTTGACGTTTTAAATTTCGCTCCTACTTTTATTTGAGAAATTTAAAATCAAATGCTATGATGAAAAAATCATTCCAAGACTATCTACCCTTTATTTTTTTAGCGGTAGTTGCCACAATCGGGATTTTTATACCCACTCTTCCATCCTATGCAGATGCTAGTAAATATAATACCTCTGACATCGCCTGGATTCTGGTAGCATCTTCACTGGTATTTTTAATGACCCCGGGATTATCCTTCTTCTATGGCGGTATGGTGAATAGAAAGAACGTAATCTCCACAATGATGCAAAGCTTCATTGCTACCGGCCTTATCAGCATTGTTTGGGTAGTTGTTGGCTTTAGTCTGGCATTTGGTAAGTCCCACGGAGGACTGATCGGTGACCCCACCACCTTTTTTATGTTTAACCATGTAGGCAGCGGCGAACCCTGGAGCCTTGCGCCTACCATCCCGCTGCTGCTGTTCGCGCTCTTCCAGATGAAGTTCGCCATCATCACTCCTGCCCTCGTGGTAGGCGCCGTAGCGGAAAGAATCCGTTTTACCTCTTATGTACTGTTTATGGTGCTGTTCAGCATCCTGGTGTATGCGCCAATTGCGCACTGGACCTGGCATCCGGATGGCATCCTGTTTAAGCTGGGCGTACTCGACTTCGCCGGCGGTACAGTAGTACATATTTCTGCCGGTTGCGCGGCCCTCGCCGGCGCTATTGTGCTGAAACGCAGGAAAGACCATATTGAAAAGAAAGAATTACAACCTGCAAATATTCCATTCGTACTCCTCGGCACCGGTTTGCTCTGGTTCGGCTGGTTCGGTTTCAACGCCGGCTCTGCCCTGGGCGCTAACCACCTCGCAGCAACTGCTTTTGCAACCACCAATACCGCTACTGCTGCTGCCGGTTTATCATGGGTATTCTTTGATGTGGTGCGTGGCCGCAAACCTTCAGCTCTCGGTTTCTGTATCGGCGCTGTAGTTGGCCTGGTTGCCATCACGCCTGCCGCAGGCTTTGTTGCTATCCCGCAAAGTATATTCATCGGATTTGTTGCTGCGATCATCTCTAACATGATGGTTCACTGGAAATCCAAAACCAGCATCGATGATACCCTGGACGTATTCCCTTGCCATGGCGTAGGCGGTATGGTAGGTATGCTCCTCACCGGCGTATTTGCTACCAAAGCTATCAACAGCGCAGGTAATGACGGCCTGTTCTATGGTAACTTCGAGCTGTTCAAAAACCAGGCGCTGGGCCTGTTCCTCGTAGTAGCATACAGCTTCGCGGTATCCTACGGCATCTTCAAAGTGATCGACTGGGTTCACCCGCTGCGCGTTAGCGACGATGAAGAATCCCTCGGCCTGGATGCTACCCAGCACAACGAAAGTTATCATCCTGCGCTGATGACTGTAGATACTGAAGGAGACCTGAAAGAAGAAGCAGAACTGGCGCACTCCTGAACAACGCGCCACTTTAACATAGCAAATGAATTAAAGTTCTTTGATCTGGACCTTTATCAACTGTATTAATAACTGTTCGTATATCCGGACACGTTAGAAGACCCTGGAATGGATAGTTAACGCAGGAAGCCGACAATGGTGGAACTGCCTGCAAGCGGCTTCGTTAACTATCCGTTCCTAACTAGCCAAGCTATCGCATGCACGTTACTTATTGAGTATTGTAGCTTAAAACGAACCCGCGTAAAGTACGCACGCATCCCCAAAACAACGCAGAAAAGGCAGCATTTATACGTCTTACCATTTTATCAACCAAATTCATACGTAAATGAAACGAATGCTTACCACCTTATTCGCGACTGGCAGCTTATTGTCTGCAAATGCACAAACATCGACAGATACGACTACTGCCCCGGCATTTAAATTATCCGGTTCTGCGGATGTATATTATAAATACAACCTGAACGGTAACTATACGGATAATAAAACCAGCTTTACCAACTCCCACAACTCCTTTGAGCTGGGTATGGTATCGCTGAAAGCGGAACATAGCTTTAAAAAAGGTAGTATAGTAGCCGACCTGGGATTTGGAAAACGTGCCGGTGAATTTTCTTACAACGATGTACCCGGTTCCGCCAATGGCTTATCCATGGCCATCAAACAATTGTATGTGTCCTACCAGGTAACTGATAAAATTAAATTGAGCATGGGTAGCTACGGTACGCACGTAGGCTACGAGCTGGTGGATGCGTATCTCAACCGGAACTATAGCATGAGCTATATGTTCAGCTACGGCCCCTTCTTCCACACGGGCGTGAAGGCGGACCTGGCGCTGACCTCTTCCCTCTCCGCCATGGTGGGCGTTTTTAACCCGACGGACCTGAAGTCTGTGACCTTAAACAGTCATAAATACATTGGTGCGCAACTCGGTTGGGCGCCGGCAGAAACTCCGGTTAAATTATACCTCAACTACCTGGAAGGAAAAGATACCAGCGGTGTGCAAAACCACCAGGTGGACGTAGTAGCCACTTACCAGATCACGGAGAAATTCGGCCTGGGCTATAACGGTACCTACAGCACCTACCTCGATACCAAATTGAAGGGAGAAGCCAATGCCAATACGAAATGGTGGGGATCTGCCCTGTACATCAATGCCGATTTTACGGATAAATTCGGCCTGACGCTGAGAGGAGAATATTTCAGCGACAAGGATGCGCTCAAAGTGTATGCGGCCTCTCCGGAAGGAGGAAACATCGTGGCCGGTACCCTGTCCTTCAACTATAAGATAGGAAACCTAACATTAATCCCGGAATTCAGGTTTGACAAGTCTTCCGTGGACCTGTTCCAGAAAAAGGATGGCGCTGCCACCACTACTACTGCCAACGTATTATTTGCTGCAACATACCACTTTTAACACCTACGAAGGATTATAACCTGCCTGCTGCTTTTATGAGAAAATGCCCTGCGGCCGCCCCTGGCTCCGCAGGGTTTCCCACTTGTTATGGGGAACAGGATGCACTTCTTCGTAACAATTATTATCTTGGGAAAAATTAATTCCCGATAATGTTACAGTCTTCCACGTTAAAGTTTCTGCGGACTTTAAAACAACATAATACCAAACCCTGGTTTGATGATCACCGGCAGGAATATGAAGCTGCCAAAGAGGATTTTGAAACGCTGGTGCAGCAGGTGATTGACGGCCTGCAAAAGCAGGACCCCACCCTGGCAGGGTTACAGGTAAAAGATTGCGTTTTCAGGATATATAAAGATGTGAGGTTCTCCAAGGACAAGACGCCTTATAAAACGAATATGGGCGCTGCTTTCCAGCAGGGTGGCAAGAAATCGCCGCTGGCGGGTTATTATTTCCACCTGGAGCCCGGCGGAAACAGTTTTGCCGGTGGCGGCCTCTGGATGCCCCCCGCCCCGGTACTGAAAAAGGTCAGGCAGGAAATTGACTACAATTTCGAGGAATTCGAAAGCATCATTTCCAATAAAGAGTTTATCAAACATTTCGGGAAGATAGAAGGGGAATCCCTGAAAACAGCGCCGCAGGGCTACCAGCCGGACAACCCGGCCATTGCCTACCTCCGGCTCAAAAGCCTGGTGGTCACCCGTACGCTCCCGGACGATGCAGTAGTTCAGCCTGCGCTGGTTAGAGATATACTCAAGACATTTTCCCTGATGCAACCCTTGCTGCAATTTATTAACCGGGCGATGGATTGATCCCGCCCGGTTAATAAATTGCAGCCGGCCATAAAAAACCCTTAATTCTTGTGGATCAGAAACTCAAAAGGTCGCGCTTTCCTGCTTTTCAGGAGTTCTTCCTTATCAGTTCTGGTGTGTGCAAATTTTTGATTGTAAACATTAGCTACTTCTACAATTGGAATAATGCCGTCCAATGTATCCTGCTGATCAACAATGTTCATGATCCTGGATACCTGGGAGGAAAAGTTACTGCTCCACTCTTCGGTAAACTTGTGCATTAACAAAAGCTCACGATTGGTGTTGGTTTTCATAGGACTTAAGGGTGTTTTCGTTAGACAATAGCGAAAAAGTTCACACGCGCTCTAAAATCGGACTACTCAGAATCAGTTTAGCTGGCATAGGATTATTAATACCAAAATTGAATTTTATCTACCACAAATCAATACTACTTCCGTGTAATTTTTACACGTCGAAAGTTATGTTATTATAAAAAGAATAAAAAAAAGCAAGCGGTAATTCGCTTGCTTTTAATATGTTATAAATAATTCTTCGTTTATCCGTTACCGGTACTAAGGCGCCGCCCTTATTTTGGAAGCGGGGCATAGCACAACAGTATGACTACAGCCAGTTTTTAGCCAGCAGGTACTCTGCGATCTGAACGG
Source organism: Chitinophaga sp. CB10 (assembly GCA_001870995.2). Classification (GTDB taxonomy): domain Bacteria; phylum Bacteroidota; class Bacteroidia; order Chitinophagales; family Chitinophagaceae; genus Chitinophaga. The sequence continues at coordinate 165,804 of MLAV02000011.1, read as the reverse complement.
CGTTGGTAGCAGCGCCTTTTCTCAGGTTATCCGCTACTATCCACATGTTCACGGTTTTAGGCTGGGTTTCATCCCTGCGGATGCGGCCTACAAAAACTTCGTCTTTATCATGCGCATCCTTAGGCATTGGATACTCGGCTTTGGAAGGGTTGTCTACCACGATCACGCCTGGCGTTTTAGCCAGTATGGAACGGATATCCGCCAATTCGTATTCCTTATCAAACTCGATATTTACCGCTTCGCTATGACCGCCCATTACAGGAATTCGTACAGTGGTTGCCGTTACCTGTATCTGGTCGTCGCCCATGATCTTTTTGGTTTCGTTGGTCATTTTCATTTCCTCTTTCGTATAGCCGTTGTCGAGAAATACGTCGATCTGAGGAATAACGTTCAGGTCGATCGGGTAAGCATACGCCATTTCGCCCTGGATGCCCTGCCTTTCATTCATCAACTGGTTTACCGCTTTAACGCCGGTACCGGTTACTGACTGGTAAGTGGAAACTACTACGCGTTTGATTTTATATTGCTCGTGCAATGGTTTTAATACCAATACCATCTGGATGGTAGAGCAGTTAGGGTTTGCAATGATTTTATCTTCAGGCGTCAGCGCGTCCCCGTTTACTTCCGGTACTACCAGTTTTTTGGTGGGGTCCATACGCCATGCGCTGGAGTTGTCGATCACCGTAATGCCCGCTGCGGCGAATTTAGGCGCCCACTCCAAAGAAGTGCTACCGCCGGCGGAGAAGATCGCTACATTTGGTTTCATGGCAATTGCCGTATCTGCACTAACCACCTTATAGCCCTTGCCCTTAAATGTTACTTCCTTACCTACTGACTTCTCTGAAGCCACTGGAATCAATTCTGTGACAGGGAAATTCCTTTCTGTCAGCACTTGTAACATTTTTGAGCCTACCAGTCCGGTAGCTCCTACTACGGCAACTTTCATTTTATTTTACATTTTAATTTTTAGGAAGGCCAAAATTAATATATCATTGGCTCTTTTCATAATCTCTGTCATGTTTTTATCAGCCATTAACATCTGCTAAAGGAATTACCTTTTCAAGTGCTGTAAATTCAACCTCTCTTTAAATTATTTTATTATGTTTTTAACCCTTGTTTGTCATGCATTGGTCATGCATACAACGCTTTTCCTGTACACAGATTCAATTATTCCACATATCCATGACCTGGCGATTCATGAGATCATGGCCAAACCTACGCCGGTAAAGGGCCTTCCGCCGGTGGAATACCTGGAAATACTGAACCGGACAAATTACCCGCTACCGCTGAAGGGTTGCATTTTAAAGGTAAACAGCCGCGAGGTAATGTTGCCCGCAGTCACCCTGCCGCCTGGGGGGCCGGGACTATTGTGCCCGCAGGCTGCGGCGGACAGCTTTTTGCATGCCAATACTATCCCTTTGCCGCGCTGGTTACCCATTGCGGATGATACAGGGTTGATCGTATTATATAATCCGCAGCGGGAGGTGATACATGCCGTTTCGTATAACCGTAGCTGGTATGGCCATCCCGCCAGGGATGACGGCGGCTACAGCCTGGAAATGGTGAACGATGCTGTTCCCTGCGCAGGGAAATCCAACTGGCGGGCCAGTACGGCGGAGGCGGGCGGCACGCCGGGGAGTTTGAATGCCGCTGCGGCTGACTGGGATGAGCATTTGCGGCCTGACCTGCTGTACAGCGCTATGCCGGATAGTCAACATTCCCAACTGGTTTTTGCCATACCGCTGGATAGTGCAGCAGCAGCCGATCCGGCCAATTACGAACTGACTACCGCCGGGATGGCCGGCGTAGGCAAACCCCATCGGGTAACTGTTACACCGCCCCTGTTTGACAGGGTGTTAGTGGAATGGGAGATGCCATTGCTGCCGGGGCAGCAATACCTCCTTCATACCAAAAAACTTATCAGCTGCACCGGCCTGGAAAGCCTGGCGTACACGGATATGCCGTTAGCCCTCCCCTTACCCGCGGCTACCGGGCAGCTGCGTTTCAGCGAGGTACTCTTTGACCCCGGCAAAGAGGCGCCCGCTTTTGTGGAGGTGGTAAACAACGGACTGCATGCGGTAGACCTGCAGCAGTGTATATTCCGGAATATCAGGGGAGATGGAAGCGCCGATGCCGGCAAACGGCTAAGTAACGATCACCGCCTCCTCCTCCCGGGCCAATGCCTGGCCTTCACTTCCAACGCTTTGGCGCTGTGCGGCAAGTACCCGTGCAGGCAGCCCCGGGGCATACAGGAAATCAATATGCCGGCTACCTACGTGGCCGGCGGGCAGTTGCAGCTCCTCTCCGCGGACTCCGTTGTGCAGGATGTGCTGAAATACAGCCCCGACTGGCATTTCCGGCTATTGCGCGACGGCGAAGGCATCTCACTGGCAAGGATTAGTTTTGAGCGCCCGGCGGAAATCCCGGAAAACTGGGCTTCCACCCCATCCAACGAAGGGTACGCCACCCCGGGATGGATCAACGCAGCGACCGCCGGCGCGGGCGAGGCGCCAAAAATCAGTAGTATGTCGCCTTTTTTTACGCCGCAATCCAGCCTTGGCCAGCAGGTGGCTGCCTGTACCCTCGAGCTGGGAAACCAGCAGTGGATGGGAACCGTAGCGATATACGATATAACAGGCAGGCATATACGTACATTGGTCAGGAACCAACTGTTATCCGGTGTTGCCACCTGGACCTGGGACGGATGTGATGAAAAAAAAGTACTTTTGCCGGCAGGTGTTTATATATTTTTAATCGAAATATTTAACCCCAAAGGTCAGAACCGGCTTTGGAAAGAGCCGGTTGTGATGGCAAGAAATTTGAATTGATCCGGCTTGCTGACAACCGCATATTGCAACGGTAAATTTGTCAGTGGGCAATCTATTAGAATTATTTATATTTGCGCTTCCTAAAAATTTGAACATGCAGTACAGAGAAATTGTTGCAGTAACCGGATTGGGCGGTTTGTTTCAGTTAATAGCCAGCAAACAAGATGGCGCCATCGTTAGGTCACTGGAAGATAAAAGCACCAGGTTTGTGTCTTCCCGCGTGCATAATTTTACTCCACTGGAAAGTATTGAAGTTTTTACCACCGGCGAAAACGTAAACCTGGCGGAAGTTTTCAAAGCGATGGACGAAAAAGCTGCAGCCTTCCCTCCACTGGATGCGAAAGCTGATAACAATGCTATCAAAGCCTACTTCAAGAATGTATATCCTGACTTCGATGAAGACAGGGTGTATGTGAGCGATATGAAAAAAATGGTTAAATGGTATGCCATCCTGAAAGCCAATAACCTGTTGAAATTTGAAGAAATTCTGGCAGAAGAAGGCGCTGAAGAAGCAGTAGCTGAAGAAGTTGCCGCTGCTCCGGCAAAGGAGAAAAAAACCAAAGCAGCCGCAGCTGCTCCTGCTGAAGCTACCGCAGTAGCCGAAGAGGAAAAACCTAAAAAGCCACGCGCTAAGAAAGCAGCGAAAGCTGAAGGCGAAGAGGCTGCAGGTGAAGAAAAACCTAAAAAAGCTGCGAAAGCTAAAAAAGAAGAAGCCGCTGAAGGTGAAGAGCCTAAAAAAGCCGCTAAACCACGCAAAAAGAAAACCGAAGAGTAATCTCCGGATTTTTAACATAACTATTATTCCAGGCTGCCCTCGGGAAGCCTGGAATTTTTTATTTTAGTAAGATGAAGAATTTAAGCGCAGACATTAAGAAAACTCCCCGTCACTTTCTCCCCGAAGATTTTAAAGTGACCACCTGGGAAGCACTGCAGCCCTATTACGATGAACTGCAGCAACGCCCCATCAGCAACGTAGCCGAACTGGAAAAATGGCTCAAAGATATCAACGAACTCGAAGCGGTAATCAGTGAGGACGCCTGCTGGCGCCAGATCCGCATGACCTGCGATACCACTGATAAATCCCTCGAGGAAGCATTTGCCTTCTTCTGCATGGAAATACAACCCAAAATGCAGCCTTATGCAGATGCCATCAATAAAAAGCTGCTGGCCAGCCCTTACCTGAAAGAGCTGGACCAGGAACTGTATAAAACCTACCTCCGCAATGTAGAAAAGCAGGTAAAACTCTTCCGGGAGGAGAACATCCCCCTGCAGGCAGAGCTGAGCGTTACCGCCCAGCAATACGGCGCCATCTCCGGCAAACAAACCGTAACGGTTAACGGCCAGGAATATACGCTGCAACAGGCGGCTAAATTCCTGCAAAGCAGCGACAGGGCCCTGCGCGAAGAAGTGTTCATGAAAACCGGCGAACGCCGCCTGCAGGACCGCGAAGCCCTGGATAAATTATATACCGAACTGGTACTCAAACGCGACCAGGTAGCCAAAAACGCAGGCTACGCCAACTACCGCGATTATAAGTTCGTGGAGCTGGGCCGTTTCGACTATACCAAGGAAGACTGCTTCCAGTTTCACGAAGCTGTAAAAACGCATATCGTGCCGCTGGTGAAGGATATCCTGGAATACCAGCGCCGCCGGCTGGAACTGAATACCCTGCGCCCCTGGGATACCGATGCGGAACCGGAAGGCGTAAAACCACTGGAGCCATTCCATACCGGCGATGAACTGGTGGATAAAGCCACCAAAACTTTCGACGAACTGGGGCCTTTCTTTGGCAACTGCCTCCGGGTAATGAAGCAAATGAAACACCTGGACCTGGAAAGCCGCAAAGGCAAAGCCCCCGGCGGTTACAACTGTCCGCTGGCGGAAACCGGCGTGCCGTTCATCTTCATGAATGCCGCCGGCCAGATGCGCGACCTCACCACCATGGTGCATGAAGGCGGCCATGCCGTACATTCCTTCCTGGCGCATAACCTGCCACTGGCGGCCTTTAAGGAATACCCGATGGAAATTGCCGAAGTGGCCAGTATGAGCATGGAACTCTTCACCATGGACCACTGGCATATCTTCTTCGACAACGAGGAGGAACTCCGCCGCGCCAAACGCCAGCAACTCGAGCGCTCCATCAGCATTTTCCCATGGATCGCCATTATCGATAAATTCCAGCATTGGGTATATGAGCATCCGGACCATACCGCAGCAGATCGCACGGCCAAATGGAATGAGATCCAGGACGAGTTTTCCCCTAACGTGGTGGATTGGTCAGGCCTGGAAGCTTTTCGCGAAACGGCCTGGCAGCGGCAGCTCCACCTCTTCGAAGTACCGTTTTACTATATCGAATACGGTATTGCGCAGCTGGGCGCCATCGCCATGTGGAAGCAATACAAGGAAAACCCGCAGCAGGCGCTGGATAACTACGTGGCCGCGCTGAGCCTGGGCGGCACCAAAACGCTGCCTGAACTGTACAAGGCGGCGGGTATTAAATTCGACTTCTCGCCGGCTTATGTAAAGGACCTGGCAGATTTCGTAAAACAGGAAATGGATAAACTTTAGGCCATATAAAGCAGGAAAGCCGGTCCATGTGGACCGGCTTTTTTCACAAACAAATTGAATCGGATAATATCTTGGACTTATCTGGTTACTTTTTCACAAACAAATTGAATCGGATAATATCTTAAACCTATCTGGTTATTTCTTCACCAACAAATTGAACCGGATAATATCTTAAACCCATCTGGTTATTTCTTCACAAACAAATCCAACCGGATAATATCTTAAACCCATCTGGTTATTTCTTCACAAACAATCCAACCGGATTATATCTTAAACCTATCTCATTATTCTCCACCTACAAATCCAACCAGAAAATTTACCCCCATCCGGTTATTTACAAGTCTTGCAAACCCCGCTCACCACTACTTCCACATTATGCGCTGCATAACCCTTTGGCAGCGAGATTTCCGGGATATTCGTTTCATCGAGGCAGGTGGTGGTGCCACAGCTTTCGCACTTGAAATGCACATGATGATCATGATGGTCATGCTCCGAGCATTCCGACTTACATACTGCATAACGCACAGATGTGTCAGTTGTTGGAATTTTATGAATAATTCCTTTATCTAGAAAAGTTTGCAGGGTACGGTACACCGTTACTCTGTCAAACGACTGCCCGGTTTGGGTTTCAATGTCACTGTGTTCGAGCGCGCCATTGCTTTTCATGAACAGCTCCAGGATCTTCACCCTGGTTTCTGTCACGCTCAGCTTACTTTCTTTCAGCAGCGCCGTGATCCTTTCTGATATTTGCTGTTTGGTGCCCATAATCAAGAGCTTTATTCTTTCATTAATCGGTCTATATCAACGATCAGCTTTTGTACATCCTGCGTTTTGGTGCCTTCGTACAGCCCGCGGATCTGCCCCTTCTTGTCTACCAGCGCAAACCATTGGGTATGAACGAAGTCTTCATCGCCGCCGGGAGTGCCGTCATCCACCAGGTAACCCTGGCGCGCCAGCCGGTAGAGTTGCTTTTTATCCCCGGTGAGGAACCACCAGTTTTTGCTGTCGGCCCCGTGTTTGGCTGCATAGGTCTTCAGCACCGGTACGCTGTCGTGATCAGGGTCCACTGTATGGGAAAGTATCAGGAAATCCGGTTTATCCTTGTATTCCTTATACACCTTTTCCATGTTGGCATTCATTTTCGGGCAGATGCCGGTGCAGGTGGTGAAAAAGTATTCGGACACGTAAATTTTGCCTTTTACATCGTGCTGCGTGCGGGTATTGCCCTCCTGGTCAGTAAAAGAAAACCCCGGAACCGTGTGGCCCGGTGAACCCAGCACCGGTAATTTTTCCACGCCGAAAAATGTACCCCTTTCGCCTTTGATGACATATCCTGCATATCCCAAAAACACTATACTCAATACCACAAAGAATATCGTCAAACCTATCGTTTTCTTTGACATAGCCTTTTCTTCTAAAGTTTGTTCAATATACAAAGGTAGCACTTACTTGACAGATGCCCATCATCCCGCTCCTGCCCTTGCTGGTTTTAACAAAACCTGAAAATTTTAAATAAAAATGCAACTCTGTTGCAAAAATAATATATTTTTGCCGGGTAGAAATAATTTAACGGGTAGAAATAATTTAAGAGATGATAGACCGACTTTTTTCCAGGCTGAACCTGGATGTATTGGGTATTAGCGCCTCTGTACTATGCGCCATACATTGTGCTTTGCTGCCTTTGCTCCTCTCTGCGCTGCCCCTACTGGGGCTGCACTTTACGGGGCATGGGCTCCTGGAATATTGTCTGCTCACGGTTTCCTTCCTGGCCGGCTGCCTGGCCCTGGGGCGGGGCTACCGTTACCGGCATAGGAAAGTATGGCCGCTGCTGCTTTTCGGGTTGGGATTTGTATGCCTGGTAGCGGGTCATTTTGTTGAATTATTTCATGCTTACGAAGGAGGGATCATTGCGCTGGGCGCGGGCCTGCTGGTAGCCGCCCACTGGATCAACCTCCGCCACAGTCACCCTAAACATCCATCCGGATCTGCTACTACCGCCAACTAAAAAACTTACATATGAACAAATTACCGGTAACGGTGCTGAGTGGTTTCCTCGGCGCAGGGAAAACTACTGTCCTTAATCACGTGCTGCATAACCGCGAAGGAATGAAAGTGGCGGTAATCGTCAACGACATGAGCGAAGTGAATATAGACGCGCAACTGGTGAAGAGCCAACAGGTGCTGCATCAGACGGAAGAAAAGCTGGTGGAACTCAGCAACGGCTGCATTTGCTGTACGCTCCGGGAAGACCTCCTGCAGGAAGTGGAAAAACTGGCCGCGGAAAACAGGTTTGATTACCTCCTGATCGAATCCACGGGCATCTCAGAGCCGATCCCAGTCGCGCAAACTTTCTGTTACCAGGATGAAGCAAATGGGATCGACCTCAGCGCCGTCAGCCGCCTGGATACCATGGTGACGGTGGTGGACGCCTTTAATTTCCTGAATGATTTCAGCAGCATGGAACGCTTGCAGGACAAGGGTTTGACAGATGAGGACGACGGCCGCACGCTCGTGAATTTATTGACCGACCAGGTGGAATTTGCCGACGTGATCCTCCTGAATAAATGCGACCTGGTGAGCGAAGAAAAGTTAGGAGTCCTGTCCGCTATGATCCGCAAGCTGAACGCGCATGCAAAGATTATCCGGACCATTAACGGCGCCGTGCCCTTGCACGAAATTATGGATACCAAACTCTTTGATTTTGACAGCACTTCCCAAAGCGCGGGCTGGCAGGCGGAGCTGGAAGCGGATCATACGCCGGAAACGCTGGAATACGGGATTTCCTCCTTTGTCTTCCGCAGCCGCAAGCCTTTCCACCCGGAGCGCTTCTGGCATTACATCCAGCAGCAGTGGCCGGGTAATGTGATACGTTCCAAAGGCCTCTTCTGGCTGGCATCCCGGCCGCAGGTGGCTATCAACTGGAGCCAGGCGGGCGGCTCCGTGCGGGCGGATAAAGCCGGCTACTGGTGGTGCGCCATACCGCGGCAGCGCTGGCAGGTAGATGAGGAAACCTTGCAGTTGATTACCGGCCGCTGGGATGCCCGGTTTGCCGATCGTTATAACGAACTGGTGATCATCGGGCAGTTTATGGACCGGGATACGGTGGTGAAAGAGCTGGAAAGCTGCCTCTGTACAGAAAAGGAAGTGGCGGATTACCTGCAGGGAAAACCCTTCAAAGACCCTTTTTTAATCTATTAATTTAGGTTGACCTAAAAAATAATTAAAGCAAATTTAAATTCTTCATTATAGTTTTGTAAAAAATAAGCTTCGGAAGTCTAAACATTTGTTACTATCCAATGCCCTGTTTTAAAAATTGATAATAGGACCTGAAGATGAAAAGATTTTTTACTGTTCTGTACCTGCAATTATTCACTGTACTGGCATTCGGGCAGCAGGCCACCGTAAAGGGAAGGGTGACCGCCGCCGGCAGGCCGCTGCAATTTGCCACGGTTGCCATACCCGCCCTGCGCACCGGTACCGTTACCGATAAGGGGGGTAATTACCAACTCGCCGTTAAGCCCGGCGCCTGGGAAGTGGCGGTATCCATGATGGGGTATCAGCCTAAAACTTTTACCCATACTTTTAGCGGCACGGCGGAAACGCTGCCGGAAGTGCAGCTTGCTGAGGACCTCTCCCGCCTGGACGAAGTAGTGGTGACCGGCGTTTCCCGCAACACGGTAGCCCGCAAAAATCCCGTTCCTGTTGCCATTATCGGAAAGAAGGAGATGGTCGCCCAGGTGAATACCAACCTGATAGACGCCATCGTGCGGGGCGTGCCGGGCATCAGCGCCGTTACCACGGGCCCTAATATCTCCAAGCCTTTTATCCGCGGGCTGGGCTATAACAGGGTGCTGACCCTTTACGACGGACTGCGGCAGGAAGGCCAGCAGTGGGGCGATGAGCATGGTATTGAAATAGACCAGTACGGCGTATCCCGCGCGGAAGTGGTGAAAGGCCCCGCCAGTCTTACCTATGGCTCGGACGCCCTGGCCGGCGTGATCAACATCATCCCGGAAGTGCCGGCAGGCCCGCAAAATAAGCTGCAGGGCAGCTTCCTGACGGATTACCAGACTAACAACGGCCTGGTTGGATCTTCGCTGGGCTTTTCCCTGCAACGTAACGACTGGAAATATGCCTTGCGCGGCACCGTTCGCACGGCACACAGCTACCGGAATCCGGTGGATGGATACGTGTATGGTACTGCCTTCCGCGAAACTAATTTATCTGCCCTCACCCAATTAGATAAAAAATGGGGTTACACCCATTTCGGGGCCACGCTCTACAACAACCTCCAGGAAATACCCGATGGGAGCCGGGATTCCCTTACCAGGAAATTTACCCGGCAGGTCAGGGAAGGCGATGAGGACGATATCCGTAACAGGCCAATTGTGCCGGAGGCGGACCTGAAGACCTACTCCCTGAACCCCCTGCACCAGCACATACAGCATTACCGCCTCTATAACCGCAGCATGTTCCGGCTGGGCGGCGGCGAGCTGACGGGTACGCTGGGGTTCCAGCAGAGTATCCGCCGGGAGTATAACCATCCGGTTTACCCCTCACAGGCAGGGCTATACGTAGTGTTGAATACCCTCAATTACGACCTGCGCCACAATCTCCCCGCGATGGCCGGGGTGGAAACTTCCGTGGGCGTAAACGGGATGTACCAGGTGAATAAAAGCAAGGACGCTACTGATTTTCCGATCCCTGATTACCGGTTGTTTGACATCGGCGGCTTTGTGTTTGCCAGGAAATCTTTCGGGAAGCTGGATGTTTCCGGCGGTATCCGGTATGATCTGCGGCATATCCGGTGGGATGATTTTTATGTGGGGGAAGATAAGAATACCGGTTTTGGTCATCGCGCCAACGATAGTGCCGGCGCCGTTCTTCAGTTTCCTGCCTTCAGCAACAATTACACGGGTATGTCGGGGAGCCTCGGGATTACGTACAACCTCAGCGGGCGGGTGTTGATAAAAGGGAATATCGCCAGGGGGTACCGTGCGCCTAATATTACGGAGATCGGCTCCAACGGCCTTGATCCGGGCGCGCACATCGTGTACCTGGGCAACCGCGGCTTTAAGCCGGAGTTTAGCTTCCAGCAGGACCTTGGGTTCCTCGCTTACCTGCCGGACCTGGATTTGAGCGTGGAACTGTTCAATAATAACATCCAGCATTATATCTATCAGGCGCGGCTATACGATGCCAACGGGGAGCCGGTGGTGATAGTGCCGGGCAATGTGACGTACAGTTACCAGCAGTCGAAGGCCCGCCTGTTTGGCGCAGAAGTTACGGCTAACCTGCATCCGCGGCGCTGGGCATGGTTTAGCTGGAATAACAGCCTGGCTTATACGGAGGGGCAAAACAGGAACAGGGAGCTGATTGACCAATATGGCAGGCTGGCGAAATACCTGCCGCTGATACCGCCCCTGCATATCCGCTCGGATTTGAAGCTCACGGCGCCCGGCTGGAAGCGCTTCCGCCAGGCCTATATCCGCGGCGGGGTGGATGTATATGCCGCGCAGTCCCGCTACTACGGCGTGGATAACACGGAAACCTATACCCCTGGCTATACGCTGGTAAACGTCGGCGTGGGCGCTACCATTGAAAATAAGCAGGACAAGCCGCTGTTTGAATTGTACGTGCAGGCGGATAACCTGTTCGATAAGGCTTACCAGTCGGGCCTGAACCGGTTGAAATATTTTGAATACTACAGCGCTTCGCCGAACGGCAGGTCCGGTATTTACAACATGGGAAGGAATATCAGTATGAAGGTGATCGTACCTTTTTAGCGGGCGAGGTTCAACCCGATCTTGATCCCCAGGTGAAGGCTGGGCAGTACGCTTACGAGGCGGCCATCGTTTACCTGTACGCCGTTATTTTCCACGCCGTGGTAGGTGGTGTACTGGTACACTTTACCACGGACGCCCAGGCCGATGAACGGATCGAGGATCAGTTTATCCTTACGGAACTGGCGGCCTACCAGCAGCTGGATGCCGTACACGTCCTTGGTGGCGTTGTTGGAGTAGCCGGCGCCGTTAATGGTTACGTCTTCGTTGGGATAAAATACTTTTTTATAGAGCAGAATGGGTTCGAAGTAGGTGCCGGCGGCGCGTGCCGGGGCGAGCTCCCTGGAAACGAGGTACAGTTTAACGCCGGCCCTGAATCCGAGGCCGCGGCCGTCCACGAATTGTTCCGTGCTGATATCGGGTTTCTTTTGTCCGAAGTCGATTTTTTTGGTGAGAACGTAGTCCGGGTAATCCGTATAGATACCACTGATACCCAGTTCTATACTGAGCTTGTCTGATATTTCCTGTTCCAGGTACACGTCCAGTTCATTGATTAACGTGGTGGGATTTACCTTGAGGTAGGTATTCCGGCGGAAGGGTTTATCTTCCTGTGCGAAGGAATATAGGAAGCTGGATACTAACAGACATATTAACAGCAGTGTCTTTTTCATACAGTTGAAGGGTTAGAAAGGAGCTTGTCAACTCCTTTTATTTTTCCAATAATCGTTCCACAATTAGGGGGAACCACTGGTGTTCCAGCACCTGCACTTTTTTGGCGAGGGTCTCCGGGGTATCCTCAGCGGTGATCTCGCAACGTTCCTGGAGGATAGGCGCGCCATCGTCATATTTTTCATTCACGAAGTGGATGGTGATGCCGCTTTCCTTTTCCCCGGCGGCTATCACGGCTTCGTGAACGAAGTGGCCGTACATCCCTTTTCCGCCGTATTTGGGCAGGAGGGCCGGGTGGATGTTGATGATCTTATCCGGGAACGCCTGTACGAGGTTGGCGGGGATTTTCCAGAGGAATCCTGCCAGTACGATCAGGTCTATATTTTTTTCCTGCAACAGTTTCACGTAGGCGTCGCCACGGAAAAACTCTTCTTTTTCAATAATAACGGAAGGTATTCCTTCATTGGCCGCGATCTGTAAAACGCCGGCTCCCGGCTTGTTACATACGATCAGGGCTACTTTGCCTTTGGTGGAGTTCCTCAGGTGATCAATAATCTTTTGTGCGTTGCTTCCTGTGCCTGAGGCGAATATGGCGATATTTTTCAATGTTACGTTGTTTGAAACCAGGTGCAAAATTAGCACTTGCTATTTAATAAACTCGCCACATCCGGAATATGTTTTATCGCCCACCTGCAATTGTACGGTATTGGGCCGCATGTAGCCGGTCATATCGTCCGCGCAGGCGGTTGGGCGGATATGAATGGTAATGCCTTTGCCTTTGTACACCTTGAGCGAGTCTGTATTAAGCGCCGGCGCCGGCAACGGGGTGTAGATGCTGTCGCCCCCCGGGGTTTTAAACCGGATATTCTTCTTATCCAGTTCCAGTTGCCAGAAGGGTTCATTGCCGTTGGCGTAGAAGGTGACGCCCTGGGTTTTCTTGTCTGCCAGGAGTTGGCGGCGGTCCCCTCCTTCCACGGGTTTGAGTATATAGTTGCTGGCGAGCATGCCTTCGATGCGTTTGCCGGCTTTGTCGAGCAGGATAAGTTTATTCTCCGCCGCCACGAAGGACACGCTGTCGTTTTTCTTTTCCAGCATGGCGATGGAGTCGTTAACGGCCCTCCAGGTACCTGTTTCGACCGTCGCAATATTTTCTCCCCTGCCCTGGTAGGCGGTCAGTTCACTGTAGGTGTGGTCATCATATAAAGAAATCTGGTAATCGATGCCTGGGCAGTCGGCGCAGGGAAGGGTGCCCTGGTAGGTGCCGGCCAGTTTGGTGGTTTGCCCCGGGGCCGTCTGATGGATGCGGATGGAGTCCTGCTGTTCCCGGGCTGTCTTATTATTATTGTTACAGGCTGCGAAAGCCATGGTGAGGGTGATGAAGAATAGTAGTCCGCGCATGGGTAAATTTTTTAAGGGTAATGAACATTATGGTAAGGTGGCAGGTTATTAAGGGTAAAATTAAGGTACCCGGTTCAAAAAATCGACGGAAGAGCTTATATATATTATTGTATAGAGAACCAGGATATAGGGGGTTATTATAGAATTCCAATCTGCATATATTAATATTATAACCCCGCGAAACCTCATGCCATATTATATATGCGTGCGGTTTAGCCGGAGGCGTCCAATCCCCTAATAAATTAATAACATCGGGCGGTATCCGTAAAAGGGAGCTGTATAATTAGCCAGCAGTGAGCGTTTTGAAGTATCTAAGGCTCGGAAAATAGGAAAAAATTGGCATTATTTACGGCAATTATTTTTTTTATTTGTTGGTAAATTGTCAACATTCTGTCTTATTTTTGCTGGCACTTTTAAGAAACTTTAGGTCAAATCTAAACTATATAGGCTGTGTATCGTCGTGTTTCCATTCTTTTGCGCAAGCATTTTGTGAGTGTGCTTATTCTATGCGCTAGTATAGTAATTCCGTTTTCTTCCGTTAAAGCTGCGGATCCTAACGCTGGTAAAGCACTGTTCCAACAGAATTGCGCCTCATGTCACAATGTCTTCAAAAAGGTGACAGGTCCTGCACTTCAAGGTGTGGAGGGCAGATGGGCAGATAAGAAATTACTGCACCAATGGATTCGCAACTCAGCGTCAGTAATTGCTTCTGGCGACAAGTATGCGAACGATCTGTTCAATTCCTACGGTAAGCAGGCCATGCCGGCTTTTGCCTCTTTCAGTGATGCTGATATCGACAACATTCTGGAGTACATCAAAACTGCGAAACCGCCTACCCCAGCTGGTGGCTCTAATGCGAATGGTGCTCCTGCCGGTGGTGAATCAAGCGATAATAGCCTCCTTTTCGGTATTATCACCCTGATCCTGGCGATTGTAGCGCTGATCCTGATGCAGATCAACAGCAACCTGAACAAGCTGGCTGGTGATAAAGAAGGCGTAGCTACTCCTGAACCGGTTCCTTTCTACAAGAACAAAGCTTACATCGCACTGGGTATTCTGCTGTTATTCATGGTGGGGGGTTACTACACTATCCAGGGCGCTATCGGCCTGGGTCGTCAGAAGGACTACATGCCTGAGCAGCCGATCTTCTACAGCCACAAGGTACACGCAGGCATCAACCAGATCAACTGTCTGTACTGCCACGCCGGTGCTGAGAAGTCCAAACATGCGATGATTCCTTCCGAAAACATCTGTATGAACTGCCACAAGTCTATCAACTCTTACTCTGGCCCTGAGCTGTTTACAGCAGAAGGCAAAAAAGTTGATGGTACTGCGGAGATCCATAAATTATACGATTACGTAGGATGGGATCCAGAGGCTGGTAAATATACCAAACCTGGCCGTCCTATTGAGTGGACTAAAATCCACAATCTGCCTGACCACGTTTACTTCAACCACTCCCAACACGTAGTGGCCGGTAAACAGCAGTGTCAAACCTGCCATGGTGCTATCACCGAAATGGATGAAGTTCACCAGTTCGCTGACCTGTCTATGGGCTGGTGTATCAACTGTCACCGTACTACCAAAGTGCAGTTCGCTGACAACAGCTATTACAGCATCTTCGAGAAACTTCACCAGGATGTGAAAGATGGTAAAATCGATAGCGTAACCGTTGAAATGGTAGGTGGTACAGATTGTCAAAAATGTCACTACTAGGATGGATTTGGAGATCTAATATCTCAGATCAGAAGAATATCAAATTTTATAAACGTAACTCGTTAATATAACATGGAGCAAAAAAAGTATTGGAAAGGCTTGGAGGAGTTGCACAATACCGAAGCGCATCAGGAAATTGTGAAGAACGAATTCAGTGAAGAACTGCCGTTTGAGAGTGAAAGCCTGTTGAATGCTACTACCCCTCGCAGGGACTTCCTTAAATACCTCGGATTCACTACTGCTGCCGCAACTATCGCAGCCAGCTGTGAAACGCCTATAAAGAAAGCTATACCTTATGTGAACAAACCTGAAGAGATCACTCCGGGTGTAGCCAACTATTACGCTTCTTCCTACACTATTGATGGTGAATTCCTTCCATTGCTGGTTAAAACCCGCGAAGGCCGTCCTATCAAAATTGAAGGAAACACCATGTCCACCATCACCGGTGGATCTACCACCGCTAAGTCCCAGGGTGCTGTACTGAGCCTGTATGATACGGCTCGTCTGCGTTTCCCGACTATCGGCGGTAACGAAACTACCTGGACAGAGCTGGACAAACAGGTATCTGCCGCGCTGGCAGGCCTGGGTGGCGCTCCTGTTGCAATACTCAGCTCTACCCTGCTGAGCCCTACCACCAAAAAAGTAATCGGCGAGTTCCTGGCTAAATACCCTGGCTCCCGTCATGTAGTGTACGACGCAGTTTCCTACTCCGGTATGCTGGCTGCTAACGAAGCATCCTACGGTAAAAGAGTTATTCCAAGCTACCACTTCGAAAACGCCTGGACCGTAGTTAGCCTTGGCGCCGACTTCCTCGGTACCTGGTTAAACCCTGCCGAATTTGCGAAAGGTTTCGCTGCCACCCGTAAGATCAATGCCAAGAATCCTGAAATGTCCAGACATTTCGCTTTCGAAAGCACCATGAGCCTCACCGGCGCGAACGCGGATTACCGTTATACGCACAAACCATCAGAAGCCGGCGCTGTAGCCCTGGCCCTGCTGGCGGCTGTAGGCGGTAACGTTACTGCTCCAACCCTGGATCCGAAAGTTGCCGAAGGCATTAAAAAAGCGGCGGCTTCCCTGAAAGCCAACGCCGGTAAAGCCCTGGTAGTTTCCGGTTCCAACGACGTAAACGTACAGATCATCGTTAACGCCATCAACGACGCCATCGGCGCTAACGGCACCACCATCGACCTCGCCAACCCAAGCAACTACCGCCAGGGTAACGACGTTGAAATGGCGAAACTGGTAAGCGATATGAACGCAGGCGCTATCGGCGGCCTGATCGTTTATGGCGCGAACCCTGTTTACGATTACTTCGACTCCGCTAAATTCGCGGAAGGTCTGAAAAAAGTGAAATTCTCCGTTTCCTTCAACGACCGCGTAGACGAAACAACTGAACTTTGTAAATATGCAGCTCCTGATCATCACTTCCTCGAAAGCTGGAATGATGCAGAAGCTAAACCTGGTTATTACAGCTTCGTACAGCCTACCATCAGCCCGCTGTTCAAAACACGCGCTGCACAGGATTCCCTCCTGACCTGGGCTGGCAACACCACTCCATGGGTAGACTACCTGAAAAACGAATGGGTAGCTAAACTGGGTGGCATCGAAGCATGGGATAAAGCCCTGCAGGACGGTGTGATCGAACCTGCTACAGCTCCCGCCCGTGGCGGCGCAGCATTCAGCGGCGATGTAGCCGGTGCTGCCGCTAAAATCAGCAGCGCTAAAAAAGGTGGTAAACTGGAACTGGTACTCTACGAAAAAGTAGCTATCGGTAACGGCCGCCTGGCAAACAACCCATGGTTACAGGAAATGCCTGATCCAATCACGCGTTCTACCTGGGATAACTACGCTTGTATCTCCAACACCCTGGCTAAAACCTTCTCTACTCAGCTGGGTGACGACTACGAAATCAACCTCGGTAAAAAAGTACTGAAAATAAAAGCGAACGGTAAGGAAGTGGAACTGCCACTGCTGATCGTTCCTGGTATCCACCCGGACGTGGTTGCCATCGCGGTAGGTTACGGCCGTAGCGAGAAAGTAGGTAAAGCTGCAGGTGGTATCGGTAAAAACGCTTACATCTTCTCCAGCTTCAACGGTACAACTGTTGACTACTTCGCTCCTGAAGTAGCGGTAGAAGCCACCGGCGCCAAATACGATGTGGCCCTGACCCAAACGCACAACAGCTACGAAGGTCGCCCTATCGTTAAAGAAACTACACTCGAAGAGTTCAAAAAGAACCCGCACGAAGTGAATGAAGACAGGGCTGAACTGCAGAAATTCGGTAAGGATTTCCGCAAAGACGCTACCCTGTATCACAACTACGAATATCCTGGTATCAAATGGGGTATGTCCATCGACCTGAACACCTGCTTCGGTTGCGGCGCATGTACCATTGCCTGCCAGGCTGAAAATAACGTTTCCGTTGTAGGTAAACAGGAAGTGGGTAAAGCGCATGAAATGCACTGGATCCGCATCGACCGTTACTTCTCCGGCGACGAAAACAACCCGGAAGTGGTATTCCAGCCAATGCTGTGTCAGCACTGCGATAACGCTCCTTGTGAAAACGTTTGCCCTGTAGGTGCTACCAACCACAGCAACGAAGGTATCAACCAGATGGCGTACAACCGTTGCATTGGTACCCGTTACTGCGCTAACAACTGTCCTTACAAAGTACGTCGCCTCAACTGGAGAGACTGGAACGGTGCGGACAGCTTCGAAAACAACCTGTACGATGTGGCAGACATGAACGATAACCTGACCCGCATGGTGCTGAACCCCGATGTAGTGGTTCGTAGCCGCGGTGTGATGGAAAAATGTTCCTTCTGCGTACAGCGTCTGCAGGATGCTAAACTGGCTGCCAAGAAAGAAGGTCGCCCTGTTAAGGATGGCGAAGCTAAAACAGCATGTCAGCAGGCTTGCGCTGCCGATGCGATCGTATTCGGTAACGTAAACGATAAGAACAGCGCTATCTACAAGATCCGTAACGAGGAACAGACAGAGAGAATGTACTATGTGCTGGAAGAAACCCACACATTACCTTCTATCAACTACCTGGCTAAGATCAGAAACAAGGACGCTGAACCTAAAGCAGAAAAAGAAGCTGCTCACAAGGAAGAAGCGCACCACGCGTAAGATCTTGACGGGAAATCGTTAAGAGGAAAAGAAAAAGTTACAGAATCTGAGATCATAACAAAAGACAAGGGCTAGTAGCTAGAAGCTAGCAGCTAAAAGCTTATAGAATATGCATTTAAAATACGAATCCACACTGAGAGAACCTTTAGTAGACGGGGTTAAGGATTATCACCAGGTAACGGAAGATATCATTAGTCCTATCGAGGCTAAGCCTGGAAAATTGTGGTATGTAGGCTTTTTTATATCACTTGCACTGTTGGGCTTCGGCGCATTTTCAGTGTTTTGGCAGATCTATTTCGGGGTCGGTGTTTGGAATCTGAATAAAACCATCGGTTGGGGTTGGGATATCACCAACTTCGTATGGTGGGTAGGTATCGGTCACGCCGGTACACTGATTTCGGCCATCCTCCTGCTGTTCCGTCAGGGATGGCGTACCGGGGTAAACCGTGCGGCAGAAGCGATGACCATCTTCGCGGTAATGTGCGCCGGCCAGTTCCCTATCATTCACATGGGTCGCGTTTGGATGGCGTTCTTCATCCTGCCTTATCCCAACACCCGCGGTCCGGTTTGGGTGAACTTCAACTCACCGCTCCTGTGGGACGTATTCGCGATCTCTACTTACTTTACCGTATCGCTGTTGTTCTGGTACTCAGGTCTGATTCCGGACTTTGCTACCATCCGCGACAGGGCAAAAACTAAATTACGTAAGTTATTATATGGTGTAGCTTCTTTCGGCTGGACAGGTTCTACCAAACACTGGCAGCGTCATGAGGCACTCTCCCTGGTACTGGCAGGTTTATCCACTCCACTGGTACTTTCCGTACACACCATCGTATCTTTCGACTTTGCTACCTCTGTAATTCCAGGCTGGCACACCACGATCTTCCCTCCTTACTTCGTTGCGGGTGCGATCTTCTCTGGTTTCGCGATGGTAAATACCCTCCTGATCATCACACGTAAAATCCTGAAACTGGAAGAATACATTACCATTGGTCACATGGAAGCCATGAACAAGGTAATCGTACTGACCGGTTCCGTGGTAGGTTGCGCTTATCTGACCGAGCTGTTCATGGCCTGGTACGGCGCTAACCCTTACGAGTTCGATACATTCTTCAAATACCGCGCAGCAGGTCCTCTGGGCTGGTCTTACTGGATCATGATGACCTGTAACGTAATTTCTCCACAGGTGTTCTGGTTCCGTAAGATGAGAAGAAACGTAATGGTAACATTCGTAATGTCCATCATCGTAAACATCGGTATGTGGTTCGAGCGTTTCGTAATTATCTGTACTTCCCTGTATCGCGACTACCTGCCATCCAGCTGGTCTTACTATCGTCCATCCTGGCCGGAAGTTGGTTTCTACATGGGTACATTCGGTCTGTTCTTCACCTGCTACTTCCTGTTTGCTAAATACTTCCCGGTAATTGCCGTAGCAGAGATCAAATCTGTTCTGAAAACTTCCGGTGAGAACTTTAAAGAGAAAATGGAAGTGTACGAAGAAGAAAGCGCTGAGAAATTTGCTCACGACGTTGCTCACGCACACTAAAAGACAGACAGAAACAGAATTAATTATTGGACTTTGAATTTTTAAATATATGGCTGTTAAAAATTTTGTTGTAGGGTTGTTTGACGATGAGGCAGTGTTGTTTCCAGCGGTAAAGAAAGTACGTACAGCTGGTTACAAATTACACGATGTGTACACTCCTTTCCCTGTGCATGGCCTTGATCACGCGATGGGCCTGCGGGAAACCAGCCTGCACACAGCCGGTTTTATCTATGGTATCACCGGTACAACTACGGCATTATCTTTCATGAGCTGGGTGTTTAACGTAGACTGGCCGCTGAATATCGGTGGTAAGCCTCACTTTCCGTTACCAGCTTTCATTCCTATCACCTTCGAGTTAACAGTACTCTTCGCTGCAGTAGGTATGGTGATGACTTTCTGCTGGTTGTGTCAAATCATGCCAGGTGTTAAGAAGCACATCTTCCACCCAAGACAGACTGACGATAAGTTTGTAATGGTAATCGAACTGACTGAAAAAACCAACGCGGAAGAAGTGAAAAGCTTCCTCCAGGCGGCAGGCGCGCATGACATTCATGAGCAGCAGGCTGAAGCCGGATGGTGGTTCGGCAGATTCGATAAGGATGATGAACCTTATCTCCGTAAGGTTAAACCGGTTAACGCGTAATTAAAAACAGCAAAAACGACAGTGGCAGTTACTACCTCCTGTATTTACAAAAAGCAGTAACTGCCAGTTAAATAAATTCTGATGAAAAGGACTTCCAACATATTGATTGTAGCCGCATTGGCAACTGGAGCTTTCCTGGCAGCTTGTAACAGAGGGGAGCATAACAGAAAGCCCGGCAGGATTTATATGCCAGACATGTATGAATCCCGTGCGTATGAATTTTACAATGCTCGTTTGTCAGGGATGAAACCAGTGGAAGGAACAGTAAAAAGAGGTGAAGTATTACCATACCATCTGAAAGAATCAGATACTGCTCTGGCTAATCTGGTAAAAAATCCGCTGACTATCACAGCAGCTGATCTGGCAGAAGGTGAACGTTTATTCAACATTTACTGCGGTATCTGCCACGGTACAGCACTGGATGGTAACGGTCCTCTGTATAAAGGCGGAGAGGGTCCTTACCCTGCTGCCCCTGCTAACCTGGCATCCGGTCCTAAAGCAGCGTACTCTGAAGGTCGCCTGTTCCATGTGATGACTTACGGCTTCAACGCAATGGGTAGCTACGCTTCCCAGCTGGACAGGGCACAACGCTGGAAGATTGCCGCGTATATCAAGAGCAAAAACGCTCCGTCTGCCGCTCCGGCAGCAGCCGCAGCTCCTGCAACAGATAGCGCTGCAGCAGCGAAATAAGTAAGAGAGAGTTAAACTGAATTTCAAACTAGTATTTTAATATACGATAATGAAAGACCAATTTGTAGTTCCAGCAAGATTAAAAAAGACCAGCTTCGTTTTGATGGGCGTGGGCTTGCTGACTTTATTGATCGGATTATTCGCGTTTCAAGGTGAGAACGCCACACGTTTCTGGGCCGGTCTGTTGCAGAACAGCAGCTTCTTTTTGCTGATTACATTAGCCAGCACATTCTTTATTGCTGCTACAACCCTGGCACATGGTGGTTGGCAGATCGCATTCCGCCGCGTTCCCGAAGCTATTTCAATGGCAGTACCGGTACTGTCTGTGATTTTGTTACTGGTTGTGTTCAGCCTGGTATTCGGTGGTAAAGACACCATCTACCACTGGGTAAATACACACCACGTACACGAAGACAAAGTTCTTTCATGGAAATCCGCTTTCCTGAATAAATCATTCTTTACCATCGCTACCCTCATCACCGTGGGCCTGTGGGTTTTCTTTACCCTGAAACTCCGCAACATGTCCATCGAAGAAGATGGCTGGGATCTGAAACCAGCAACCGGTAAAAAGATCCTCTGGAGAAATACCGTAGTAGCCGGTGGCTTCCTCGTAATCTATACCCTCAGCGTGGGTTCTACCACTCCATGGTTATGGCTCATGAGCATCGACGCTCACTGGTTCTCTACCATGTACTCCTGGTACACCTTCGCCAGCTCCTGGGTTTCCGGCCTCTCCCTGATTGCATTGTTCGTAGTGTACCTGAAAAAACACGGTTACCTGACTTATGTAACAGAAGAGCACCTGCACGACCTGGGTAAATTCATGTTCGCCTTCAGTATCTTCTGGACTTACCTCTGGTTCTCCCAGTACATGCTGATCTGGTACGCTAACCTCCCTGAAGAAACTGCTTACTTCCAACCACGCGTTTGGGGCGAGTGGAGACCAATCTTTTTCCTGAACCTGCTGATTAACTTTATCGTTCCGTTGCTGTTCCTGATGAAAAGGGATACCAAACGTAACTATACCGCTATCGTTTTCATAGCTATCGTGATCATCTTCGGACACTGGCTTGATTTCTGGCAAATGGTTTATCCTGGTACCGTGAAACACCTCATATTCCCTTGGTACGAACTGGGATTAGGCTTGGGTTTTGTGGGGTTGATTATATTCCTGGTATCTAACGCACTGACTAAAGCTGCGCTGGTTCCAAAAAATCACCCATACTTGAAAGAGAGTATCATTCACCACACCTAATCGGGTGAGAAAGGAGATCAGATAAAAGAAAAGCATTAGATAACTTAATTATTTCATATAGCAATGTCAGGATTTTTAGCAGTCTTAGTTGTTGTTCTCATATTCATAGTCATCTTCCAGATTGCGAAGGCGAGCGAATATGTGTCCATATTGAAGGGAGAAAAGAAAGCGCGCCAGCAGAGTAACCGTATTAACGGCTTCCTGCTGATAGCATTCCTGGTGCTGGGGCTTATAGGAGTTTACTACTGTAACAATTTGCTGAAAGGGAAAATCCTGGGCGAATCTGCTTCCGTGCAGGGTGAAGGTGTGGATACCCTCATTTATGTTACCCTTGCAATTACCGGTGTAGTATTCGTTATCACCCAAATTGCCCTCTTCGTTTTTGCATTCAAATACCAGGAAAAAGAAGGTCAGAAAGCCTTCTACTTCCCGCATAACAATAAACTGGAAGTTATCTGGACAGTTATTCCGGCAATCGCCCTGACTGTACTCGTAGCTTTCGGTCTGAAACACTGGTTCCAGTTAACTTCCGACGCTCCTGCCGATGCAGCAGTAGTGGAAGTAACCGGTAAACAGTTCAACTGGCTGATCCGTTACCCAGGTAAAGATGGTCAGCTCGGTCGTAAAGCCAATAACCTGATCGATCCGGCAGCTTCCAATGAAATTGGTATCGACTGGAACGATCCACTGTCCCACGACGACTTCCAGGCAACTGAAGTTCACCTGGTGGTTGGTAAACCGGTGAAATTTGTTATCGGTTCCCGCGACGTAATCCACGACGTTGGTCTGCCTCAGTTCCGTATGAAAATGGATGCGGTACCTGGTATCCCAACCACACTCTGGTTCACTCCTAAATACACTACCAAGCAGATGAAAGAGAAAACCGGTAACCCGGATTTCACCTACGAAATTTCCTGCGACCAGATGTGCGGTGCCGGTCACTACTCCATGAGAGGCGTGATTGTGGTAGAAACACAGGAAGAATATGATGCATGGGTAGCTAAACAGCCTACTCAATACAGCCTGGCTCACCCTGCCGCAGCACCTGCTGCGCCAGCCGCTGACGCTAAAGCTGATAGCACAAAAACTGTGGCTGCCAATATCAAGTAAGCCTTAATTTTGTGAAGAAGATTTTATTGACGGAGTCCAATTAATAACATTAAAAAAGAACTGACAAACGACAAAACTTCCCGGGTGTTAGTTTAATAAATACCGAACCGATTATGAGTAACGAAGCAACTTTGCACAGTCAACAGGAGGTTATGCACGGCGCGGGGGCGCATGATCACCACGATCATGAGCACCATGACAGTTTCATATCCAAGTATGTGTTCAGCATGGACCATAAAATGATTGCCAAACAATTCCTGATCACAGGTATTATCTGGGCTATCATTGGTGCTTTCTTTTCTGTACTGTTTCGTTTGCAACTCGGCTATCCGGATGCTACTTTCCCATGGCTGGAAAGCATCCTCGGCCACTGGGCTAAAGGCGGTCGTATCACCCCTGAAGCATATTACGCCCTGGTAACCATGCACGGTACCATTCTCGTATTCTTTGTATTAACAGCCGGTCTGTCCGGTACCTTCTCCAACCTGCTCATTCCACTGCAGGTAGGCGCCCGCGACATGGCTTCCCCTTTCATGAACTGCCTCTCCTACTGGTTCTTCTTCCTGGCCAGCCTGGTAATGATGGCTTCCCTGTTCGTACAAACAGGTCCTGCTTCCGGTGGTTGGACAATGTATCCGCCGCTGTCAGCACTGGGTGACGCTTCTATCGGTTCTAAAATAGGCGTGGATCTCTGGTTGACCTCCATGGCGCTGTTCGTAGTATCTCAGCTGCTCGGTGGTCTGAACTATATCTCCACCATCCTCAACATGCGTACGAAAGGTATGAGCATGACCAAAATGCCACTGACAATCTGGTCATTCTTCTTCACCGCCGTACTCGGCGTACTGTCTTTCCCTGTTCTGCTGTCAGGTTTCATCCTGCTGCTCATGGATCGTCACGCAGGCACCAGCTTCTACCTGTCCGATATCTTCATCGCCGGTAAAGCGCTCGCCAACGAAGGTGGTTCCGCCATCCTCTACCAACACTTATTCTGGTTCCTGGGTCACCCAGAGGTATATATCATCATCCTCCCTGCAATGGGTATGGTGTCTGAAGTACTGGCGGTTAACTCCCGCAAGCCTATCTTCGGTTACCTCGCGATGATCGGTTCCCTGTTCGCTATCTGTATCCTCGCCTTCCTGGTGTGGGCGCACCACATGTTCGTAACAGGTCTGAACCCATTCCTCGGCGCCTTCTTCGTACTGTTAACACTCCTGATCGCGGTACCTTCTGCCATCAAAGTGTTTAACTGGATCACGACAATCTGGAAAGGTAATATCCGTTTTACGCCTGCCTCCCTGTTCTCTATCGGTTTCGTATCTACATTCATCTCCGGTGGTCTGACAGGTATCTGGCTGGGTAACTCTTCTATCGATATTCACCTGCACGATACCTACTTCGTAATCGCTCACTTCCACATCGTAATGGGTGTATCTGCATTCTTCGGTATGTTTGCAGCGATCTACCACTGGTTCCCTAAAATGTACGGCCGCTTCATGAACAACACCCTGGGTTATATCCACTTCTGGATTACCCTGGTGGGCGCTTACCTGATCTTCTGGCCTATGCACTATGAAGGTATGGCCGGTATGCCAAGAAGGTATTTCGACTACTCTTCCTGGACTTCCTTCAACCAGTTCGAAGGACTGAACCAGTTCATCAGCTTCGTGGTAATCATCGTATTCGCTACCCAGCTCCTGTTCGTGTTCAACTTCTTCTACAGCATCTTCAAAGGAAGAAAGCTGACCACCATGAACCCATGGAAAGCTACTTCCCTGGAATGGACTACTCCAATCAATCCTGGTCACGGAAACTGGCCTGGCGAGATTCCTGAAGTTCACCGCTGGGCTTATGACTACAGTAAAGATGGTAGAGACTTCATTCCTCAGACTGAACCAATCGGTCCGAACGAATCAGCTCACTAACAATATTTTTACAGGCGCCGGCAGGTATTAAATTTATCTGCCGGAACCTGTTAACTGTGATGTTTGTAAATTTGTCCTGAATTAACATTCAGGACGTGGATAGAAAAAAAATGTTGCAAGAAAACTCCATAAAATTGTCGACATCTTATGCAGTAGCAAGCAAGGTGAAGGATTACTCTCAGCTGATGAAGTTTAATCTCACCTTCATGGTGGTGTTTTCATCCGTGGTGGCTTATCTGCTGGTGCCCGAGGTGGAGTTCAACATTGTAAAAGTTCTTTTATTATTTGCTGGTGGTTTGCTGGTTTCCGGATCAGCCAATACCATCAACCAGATATGGGAAAAGGAAACAGACAAGCTGATGGCACGCACTGCCGTACGTCCGCTGCCTGCCGGCCGTATGACCGAAGGCGAAGCGATCGTCCTGGCAATCATCACCGGTGTAGCCGGTATCCTCATCATGGGGTACTGCTTCAACTGGCTGAGCGCCGGCCTTAGCCTGCTGTCTTTGGTGTTATACGGCTTCGTGTACACTCCCTGGAAGAAATGGAATTCGCTGGCCGTACTGGTAGGCGCAATTCCCGGCGCCATGCCCCTGCTGATCGGCTGGGCTGCCGGCGCTAACAATCTTTCAGAAGGCGGCTGGTCACTTTTCGCTATCCAGTTCTTATGGCAATTCCCGCATTTCTGGGCTATCGCCTGGATCGCACATAAAGACTATGCCAGGGCCGGTTTTAAGCTCTTACCTGCCAACGGTGAACCCAATAAATTCACCGCCCTGCAGGCAGTGATTTACACACTGTTGATAATACCAGCAGGCGTAGCTCCTTATCTGTTACATATCACGGGTAGTGTATCCGCCATCGTTGCGATCGTAGCCGGATTATTTTTCTTCTACAGGGCTGTGAACCTGTACCGCAAGAACGATGTTCCCGCTGCCCGCAAACTGATGTTCGGTTCCTACATCTACCTGACGATCGTGCAACTGGTGCAGCTGCTGGATAAATATTAATCAGAAACAGGAGGAAGTGATGCAAACAATGAGCATGCAACGTAAAAAGATACATCCGCACAAGTATTCTCTGTGGATCGCCATGGGTAGTATTACCATGATGTTCATCGGGTTTACCAGTGCATACGTTGTGAAGAGATCCCAGGCTAACTGGCTGGCATTTGAACTGCCACATATTTTCTGGCTTTCCACTGCGGTGATCTTAACCAGCAGTGTGACCATACACCTGGCGTTAAAGCAATTCAAGGAAAGGAATATGCAACGCTACAAACAGCTGATCACGCTTACCGCGCTGCTGGGAGTAGTTTTTGCAGTCTGCCAATGGTTGGGTTTTTCCCAGATGAAATCTGAAGGATTACCACTCAGCGGCCCCGTTTCCGCATCCTTTATTTACGTAATCGTAGGAGTACACATCCTGCACGTACTCGGAGGAGTAGTTGCCTTACTGGTAATGTTCTTCAGGGCTTACAGAACCCGTGTGCGTTCCTACAGCGCAGTACCTATTGAAGTAGCTGCCACTTACTGGCACTTTGTAGACATACTGTGGATTTACCTGTTGGTTTTTTTAAGTATCGCGAGATAAACTTTGTAAAATTTTATAAAATAAACAATGGATACAGCAGTTACAGCGAAGAAAAAATGGTGGGCCGGAGGTTATTCTCCATTCAATGTGAACTACGGCAAGTTGATGATGTGGTATTTTCTGTTATCAGATGCGTTCACATTCGGCGCATTATTGATTTCATATGGTACCATCCGGTTTTCCAGCCCATCCTGGCCTGATCCGAATGAAGTCTTCAAATCCTTCCCTGGAATGGGACACGCGAACCTTCCGCTGATGTTCGTGAGTTTGATGACATTCATCCTCATCATGAGTTCTGTAACCATGGTACTGGCCGTACACGCCGGTCACCACAGAGATAGAAAAGCAGTAGCTAAATGGCTCACCTGGACCATCATCGGCGGTATCGCGTTCCTGAGCTGCCAGGCCTGGGAGTGGACTCACCTCTACCACGAAGGCGCATGGTGGGGCCGCAATCCTTTCGCTAACGTAGATGGTACTGTAGCCTCTACCAACTTCACCAACTTCTTCTTCACTATCACCGGTTTCCACGGTTTACACGTAACTTCCGGGGTTGTGCTGAATATCGTTATCCTCATCAACGTACTGAAAGGTACCTACGAAGAAAGAGGTCATTACGAAATGGTGGAAAAAGTAGGTCTGTACTGGCACTTTGTAGATCTGGTTTGGGTATTCGTATTCACCTGCTTCTACCTGCTCTAACAGATTGTACTACAAGGTTTATTGACTACTGGAAATTGATTTAAGAATTTTATTAACAGAAATAGAAATGGAACATACTCAATCCTCAGAAATAATTGAACCTGTTCACCACGACTCTTCCACAAAAAAGATCTGGAGAACGTTCTGGATCCTGTTGGGTATCACAGTTGTTGAAGTAGGGCTGGCATTCTTACACCTGGAAACAGGATTTCCTAACAGAATGTTCCTGAACGGTATCTTCATTATCCTGACCTTCTTTAAAGCTTTCTATATCGTAGCTGAATTCATGCACCTCGGTCATGAAATCAAGAACCTGGTAATGACCATCCTTATGCCGCTGCTGCTGTTCATTTGGTTCATTATCGCATTCCTGTACGATGGTCACTCCTGGAAAAACATGAGAAAAGACCTCGCTCCGGGTACTAAAGTAGAAGCGCCTAAAGCACCAGCTGCTGAAGGTCACGGAAAACACTACTAATATTTTTCTTTACATTAAATAGATAGGATCATCTCACGCAGGGCTTTATTAGGAGTAATGTTGGCGATATTGGTGCCACTGACGGGTTATCTGATTGTAGATCACTACGGTAAGAACGTCGTCCCCATCCCGCGTTACTACTCCCCCGAGAGAATCGATACTATCATGACAGACGGCAAAGTCTCTTATGATACGGTTTACCATACCATAAGAGACTTTTCCATGTACAACCAACTGGGGGAAAAGGTGAGCCTGAAGGATATGGAAGGCAAAATCCTGGTGGTGGACTTCTTCTTCACCTCCTGCCCAAGCATCTGCCCTACCCTCACCAAAAACCTGAGATTACTGCAAAGCGCATACATCAAAAATGATTCGCTCCTGCAAATACTCTCCTTCTCAGTGGACCCTGTCAGGGATTCCGTGGATAAGCTCCGTAACTACGGTTACGACTATAAAGTGAATCCTGATAACTGGTGGCTGCTCACCGGCGACAAGAAAGAAATCTATGACCTGGCCCGTCACGACTTCTTCGTTTCCGTAACGGAAGGCGATGGTGGCCCGGATGATTTCGTTCACACCGAGAAAGTGGTGCTCATCGATAAAGACAGGCATATTCGCGGATACTATAACGGGCTCGACTCTACCGATATCAAGCGGCTGGCTACCGATGTGGCCATCCTCCATCTCGCCAAAGAGAAGAAACGGCCCGGATTCGTGAAGTTCCTCAAAGGACTATTCTCCGGAAAATAATATTGCTTAAATAGGTAAGGTGAATAGAGAAAGGGTGTTCACCTTTTCTTTATTCACCTTTCACTTTTACGGAATATCATGAATCTGAAAAATAAGAATCTGAACGTCCCGATAGCAATCGTATCAATTGTTATCCCTGTACTGGTGGCCATCCTTTTTTACATGCCAAAGCCGGATTTTCATCCCGGTTTCGATATCAGGATCCTGCCGCTGTTCCATGCCATCCTGAACTCGGCAACTGCCGTACTCCTGGTGGCCAGCCTCTATTTTATCAAAAACAAGCAGATTAAGGCCCATAAGGTGAGTAATATCATCGCGGTGGCCCTGTCGGTCATCTTCCTGCTTTCCTACGTGACCTACCACTCCATGGCGCCGGAAACGAAGTTTGCCGATATTAACCACAATGGCATCGTGGAAGCCGCTGAAAAGGCAGCCGTTGGCGGCATCAGGTACGTCTATTATTTCCTGCTGCTGACCCACATCGTACTGGCCGCTATTATTGTTCCGTTCGTGCTGTTCACCCTGCTGAGAGCCTTCCAGAACGACATCCCGCGGCACAGGAAAATTGCCAGGATCACCTGGCCCCTCTGGTTCTATGTGGCAGTTACAGGCGTAGTGGTGTACATCATGATTTCCCCTTACTACCACTAATGGAAAATCCGGGGCATGCTCCCGATTCTTTTGTAATTTTACCGTATAAACTAGTAATCGATGAAGAAACTGTGTGTAATAACGCTGATGGGATGGTTACTGACAACGGGTAACCAGCTGATGGCACAG
This sequence comes from Chitinophaga sp. CB10, assembly GCA_001870995.2. GTDB lineage: Bacteria > Bacteroidota > Bacteroidia > Chitinophagales > Chitinophagaceae > Chitinophaga. The sequence continues at coordinate 136,235 of MLAV02000011.1, read as the reverse complement.
TGTTCTCTCTGTACCAAAACAGCGCAGCAACTCGGAGAAGGCCCTGCCAAAGGGCTGAACAATGGTATCCTCATGCTGGCGGTTACCCCGCTGGCCATCATTGGGTTCCTCGCTTTCCGTTGGTGGCAAAGCAATAAACAGGCTTAAAATAATGAACATACGGCAGGAGGTCCTCCTGCCGTAAATGTTTTAGGTGATTGGTTTTCGCCCGCTCTCTGATCAGGCTTCTTCCAGCCGCATTTCAAAGGAAGTACAATCCAACCGTAATTCAGCCGGCTTTAAGGTCGACTTCATTAAACTGCAGTGATGGCCCTTTTTCAGGGTATAATACTGGCAGTTAAAGCACATGTTTTGTGTGGTGGTCACCTCCTGCTGATTCAGTGAGTAAATCATCTGCATCAGTTGCTCCAGTAACATGCCCTGTTCTTTCGCCGGTACCTGCGCTACACTTTCTTCCAAAGGCAGTGCAAACCGCTCTACTTTCTTCGCTACCGCTTTCCCCTCTTTTACCAGCTGTAAGCTGTGGCTGCGCGTATCAGTCACACTGGCCTTTCTTACAAGATACTTCTTCTGCTCCAGCGATTTAACCGCATCGCTAATAGTAGCTTTAGTCATGTTGAAATAAGACGCCAGCGCTGTAACCGTACGTTTTTCCTCCGGGTAGTGCAACAAATAAGTTAACACCTGGATCTGAATTGGACTCAATCCAAACTGTGTGGCCTCCTGCCAGAGAAGCACTCTAAAGGCTTCTGATAAACGCTCCAAAGCGGCGACAACTTTACTGGACGTATTGTCCGCCTGCTGTTCGGGGCTGAATGTGGATACTTTCCCCATGATAAATTTCGTGCTGTCCTTAATAGTTTGGCGGCAAGGTACAATATTAATATATGGGTGTAAATAGCATATTAGTGACATTACGATCATCGTAGCCACATGATAAGAATACAGCCCTCCTAATTTTTATTAGGATATGCCCATAACGCAATGCTCAGGGTAACGGCTTTAAACCAGGCTTGTTTTACATTCGCCAGCGTGGGGGCGTCCATGCCTGCGGCATGTAAAGCCTCGTTGCCGGCCTGTATCACCGGGAAGGCGAAAGCCGTTAGATACCGCAGCAATTCGGGCTGCAAAGGCTTTAAAGGCCCGGCGTTTTCCGGAACCTGCTTTTCCAGGGCTTCCCACTGACGGAGCCCTCCCCTGTTGCATAACTGCTGCAGCCAGTCGCTAAACCGGGAATGGGCAAACTCCTCCGCTGTGCCAGGTTTGAAGTAGTTGGACAGATAGGGGTCCGCACTGATGTAATCGTACCAGGCGTGCATAATCTGAGCGGATGATGCGTTGATGACCGGCGCGGCAAGCTGCAGGTATTCATCATCCTTCTTTGTGTACAATAGCATCCGTCTTAGTAATACCAGGTCTCTGAAATGCTGATCCGCCGTGTCACCAGGCACGTCGGCAGGCGTGGTTGTGTTTAACATGTCAACTCTGTATTTGAGCGCTCTCTTTGCTTAATACAATATATGATAAGGTTTCCTAACGGCGAAAATTTTTGCAAGTGATTAACAATCAGCGTGTGTGCGTTTGGGTTATCCGGTATGTAATTTTTTTAATAGATTTGAATAACAGCAGTACAATTCTATGTATAACCGGCTTCGTAAATTCAATAGTGTTCATACCCCTGTTTTGGCTCCGGGCCTGCTTCCCGCTCCGGATGCGGCTCCGCAGCAACCCGTTAAACTTATCAGGATATGTTTACGGGCGCTATTTACCGGTTTGATGGGGGCCATTTTTGCCCGGGGCATTGATGCCGCATTTTTCTTCCTGGGCAACCTGCTATACCTCGGCCGGTTCTCCTTCGATTCATTTGATGTGTATTACAGCGGCGTGGGCTTGCTGATGGTCCTGCTTCCGGTTGCCGCCACGGCCCTGTGGCTATGGCTGAAACGCAAAGGCCGCCCCGGTTATCAGCTCAGTCTTATTCCCCTGCTGGCTACCGGCATCCCCTGGGGGATGGACGGGGCAATCAGCTATTTCAACAGTACCTGGATCATACAGGTAAAGGAACGTTTTAAATTAACGGATAAGGAAGTGGAAATACTCACCGTTGCCGCGGTGGGCGGCGCTATCGCCTGGTGCTTCGGGACGCCGGTTGCCGCCGTGGCCTGCTGCCTGGAGCTGTTCCTGGCGGAGATAACCCTGGCAACCATACTGCCATTGCTCATCGTAGTGGCTATGAGCGCCATTTTCCAACTGCATCCGCCATCCTACGATTTACTGGTTAGTAACAGCGACGAATACACGCTGTTATGGCTTTACGGAACAATTGGGATATTCGGCAGCCTCCTCGCGGTATTGTTCAGGAACGTGTACTTATGGCTGCAGCGCAAATCGATCTCTCTCCCCCCAAAAAAACAATGGCTGCTGCTGGCGCCTGCCCTGATCACAGGATTGGCGATATGGTATTACCCCGAGGCCTACGGACCTGGTAATGATTTGCTCGCGCCGCTTTTGCATGGAGGGGTTACCCTTCGGGTAATTTTATTGATTTGTTTGGGGAGATTTATGTGCAGCCTGTTCTATAATAGTACGTCCATGATCGGGACTTCCGTCACCACCCTCCTGGTCATCGGCGCCGCCTGGGGCCTCCTGGTCGGTTTTACATTTCAGGTTTGTAACCCGCACTTACATGTGAGCAGTACGCTGATTGCGCTGGCGGGCATGGCGGCGTTCCTGACGGGGAGTACCCGCGCTGTTCTCACTGCGTTGATATTTACTATCGAAATGAGTCATTCAGCGCAGGTGCTTCCTGCTGTCAGCATAGCCTGTGCGGCGGCGTATGCCACCAACTGCCTGCTGTCGCACCGCCAGATACGGGCGTCGTTATTCGCCCCCGGAAACGAATTTTAAACCTACGATAGAGGCAATCAGCGTAGCGATGAAAAAGATGCGCCACATGGCAACCGGCTCCTTGAAAAAGATCATGCCGGCAATAGCAGTGCCGGCAGCGCCGATGCCCGTCCATACTGCATAAGAGGTGCCTATAGGCAACCCGTTGTTAATAGCTTTATTCAGGAAAAAGAAGCTCAGCGAAATACAGATAATAAAGCTGATGGAAGGCCACAGCTTTGAGAAATTTTCGGAATACTTCAGCGAGATAGTAAAGCCTACTTCAAATAATCCCCCGATGAAAAGGAATAACCAAGCCATAATAACCAGATTTATGAAATGAAAAAATAAAGGATACAGAATAATAGTAGGGAAGCATGGGCGTAGAAAGCCCTGCAGTCAATAATTAGAGACCGTAATTGAAAACTGCGTACGCGATTAATATGCCTGTTGTAAAGGTTCGCATGCCGCAAAGATAACATTTTTTACGGGGAAGAGGTTCAGATGTCCGCAACTTATAACAATCGCAGCGCTTCTCTTTTGCTAAGCGGGGCCAGGGGATGCGCCGCTACAAACTGCTTAACGGCTTCGGGATTGACTTTGGAATATTCCCGCAGGGCCCATCCGATCGCTTTCTGGATAAAGAACTCCCTGGAATGATTGCATTGCAGGATATAACGGAAGAGCGTCTTTTCATCCGTCTGCTGCTTCCAGCCATTCTGGTAAATGATGGCGCCCCGCTGCAGCCATAAGTTGTTGCTGGCGATCCAGCGGTCTGTTATGCCGGCCCGTTGTGCAGGGAATTTTTTGAACCAGGGAGATACCAATGCGCTGAGGGTGTTATCCACCGTATCCCACCAGGATTTTTCCAGTATCATGAATTCGAATAACTGTATGTGCCCGGGCAGGAATTGTTTATGCAGCAGCTGCATCGTATCGATGGCCGCATACTGGTATTCCCGCTGCGGCAGCTCCCACAGGGCTTTTACCAGCGCGGGCATTTCACCGATGGCAGGTAAGCCGTGCGCCGCTTTCAGCGTGCGTTGTATCAGTTTGCGCCGGGGCGATTTGATGCCGAAAAACTCAAACTGATCCCGCATGTATTGCTTCATAACCACCGCTTCGGTAGCATTGGCGGCTTTTTCAAATTCTGTCGTGATCAGTTGGAGGTAGTTCATATTCAGCTTTTGGACCTGATATAACTGTAAAGGTTAAACGAAGAGGATTGTAAGCGCTCTTCAATTTCCTGCTGCAGCGCTTTTTTGCTGATGTCCGTCATACGCCGGTACTGTATCAGCTGATAGGCCTTTTCTGCCAGCAGCAGGGAATGCCGGCGCCGGTTGCCGCTTACCAGTTGCTGATGTTTATCGATCGCCGCAATAATTTCGTGTATGCCTTGCTGTTGGGTAGCGATGGATTTGACCACGGGTATTTCCCATGCATCATTTTGGCGGGTATGGGCCAGGATGCGCAGGTTTTTTACGAATTCGTCCGCGTTGGCCCGGTCAGCCTTGTTTACGACAAAGATATCGGCTATTTCCATCAGGCCGGCTTTCATCGTTTGAATCTCATCCCCGGCTTCGGGCACTACCACCACGATCGTGGTATCTGCAATGCCGGCGATTTCCACTTCGCTCTGCCCTACTCCTACTGTTTCGATGAAGAGGTAGTCGAACCCGGCGGCCTTAACGAGGTCGCTCACCTCGATGATTTTTGGACTAAGTCCGCCGAGCGCGCCACGGCTGGCCATGGAGCGGATAAAAACATCCGGGTTATTATAATGTTGACTCATCCGGATCCGGTCGCCCAGCAGGGCGCCGTAATTGAATGGCGAAGAGGGGTCTACCGCGATAATGGCAATTCTTTTTTCTGCGGCCAGCAGGTGTTGGATGAGCGCATTGACGAGGGTGCTTTTACCGGCCCCGGGAGGGCCGGTAATACCGATTACTTTTGTGGGCGAGCTTGCGGGAAGCGCTTCCAGGAGCGATTCATAGCCGGGGGCGCCGTTTTCCACCAGGGAAATACATCTGGCTAACGACTTTATATCTCCATTTAAAAGGCCGGCTATATATTCCTGCTGCATGAATGACGCTCCTGGTTTCTTACAAAAATAGGATAACGGCGGCTTATTGGCCAAATGTGCGGTAGACTTCCAGGTATTGGGCTGCCGCATTTTTCCAGCAGAAGGAATTTGCGTGCGCGATGATGCTGTCCTGCGGTTGGGCGGACTGGTAGTGCTGCATGCCTTCTGCAAATACCTTTTGCATGGCTTCCGGCTCGAAGGAGCGGAAGTAGTAGGCGGCCGTACCGCCTATTTCCGGTAAGCTGGTTTTATCAGAGAGGAAGACCGGTTTGCCAAAGTGCATGGCTTCCACGGGCGGGATGCCGAAGCCTTCCGCCAGGGAGGGAAATGCAAATGCCGCGCAGTTTTTAAGGTACCAGTATTTATCTTCATCCTTTACCGGGCCGATTACCTTTACGCGGTGGGTTACCCCAAACCGGGCGGCTTCTTCCATGATCTTTTCCAGGTAGGATTCCCGGATGGTGCCGGCAATCACCAGGTCGTAATCATTGTGTTGCAGCAGGCAGGGAAGCACATGAAAATTCTTTTTAGGCAATACAGTGCCGATGGAAAAGATAAATGGTTTTTCAGGCCGGTAGCCGGGAGTATCGTACCCGGGGAACTCAGCTACGTTGATGCCGTTGTAAATTACCTTCAGGGGCTTGTTGCCCAGGTCAATATGTTTTTCCACATCCTGTTTGACAAAATCTGAAATGGCAATGATGTAACGGCTGCTATCCACTGTTTGCTGCACACGCTTCAACAGCTTTTTCCGCTTGGCGGCTGTCTTTTCTTCGTAGAGGAAATTCAGGTCGTGTATGGTGAGTACACGATTGGTTTTTTGGTTGCCGGGTTTGAACTGGGAAGTCTGGTAGGCAGAATGCCAAACGTCGTAACGCTGGCGGTACGGCATAAAGAATTTATGCAGTGATTTTTGCTCCAGGAATTTAGCGCCCGGGCCAAAATCCGGTTTGTTCTTAAAGTTGGCGAAGAAGGTGAGTTCTTCTGTAGGTTGCAACTGCCTGAGCATGGCTTTCCCCAGTTCCAGGCAATAGGTATGCAAGCCGGTGTTAGGGTATTTCATTCTCTCACAGTCGAAGACGTAGTGTGCCATAGTGTAATAGTCGTAGCTGTAGTTCTGTTACTTATTAGTTTTTGCAAGCAAATAGCATATAGCAGTGGTTATGAAGGGTGTTTCTGCTACAGGTATAACCCCTGCTTTCAAGATACTTTTGCAAAGATTCAACATTTCTTTGATGTTCGTCCAGGTTATGGACCTCAATGATAATTTTTTTTACAATTTGCCACACATATTCCGGCGATTCGTAGATAATCGGGTATTCGCTGCCTTCGCAATCCACTTTGAGCAAATCCACGTGGGACAGCTGGTTTTGACGCAGGATCTGGTCCAGGGTAATCGCTTTAACGGTAACATGGAAGGTATTATCGCGGTCAAAGTCCTCGTAGATGGAGGCGGTCACGGAGTTGGATGCGCTGGTTTCCACAAACAGCTCCACTGATTCCTGCTCCTGGCCTACTACGGCGGCGTGGTTTACGGCCAGTTTGCCTTTCAGGGCAGGATTGGCGTCGATATGGTACTTAAATAACTTATAGTTCGCTTCAATTGGTTCATACGCGATGGATCTGGCGTTTGGCAGATAGTTAAACAGGAGCAGGTTGAAGTAGCCGGCATTTCCCCCGATATCGATCACCACCGGCTGCTGCGGCAGTTGCTTTACCAGTGAATCGATCCGGTAGACGTCGTCCACAAAAATTTCCTTGAAAACAAGATATAAAGATTTGTAGGGAGTACGAAATCTCAGGCGGTTTTTCCGGGTAATAAATTCAAGAGATTCATATCCATCTTTAAATTTCCTGCTCCAATAGAGTGGCCAGTTCCTGATTTTTTTAATCAGTGATGAGTAACGAGTCAGATTGTTTGGCATTGGCTAGGTCAGATTTAAATTTTTACGAAAAACCTACAATATATAAATACTTGTCGTGACAGTAACGATTTTTTTATGATATGTATTTTAGCCTAAAAATGCTATCCAAATATTGGTGATATTTAATAACTTGTTGCAATGACAAATTTTATTCCCATATTTCCTTTGGGCATTGTGGCCTATCCGGGGGAACAGTTGAACCTGCACGTTTTTGAGCCAAAGTATAAACAAATGGTGGCGGAATGTGTAGCGGAGGGGAAGCCATTTGGCATCCCGGCGGTGGTGGAAAAAAAGGTCATGGAATATGGCACCCTGGTGAAGGTGGAGAAGGTGGAAAAGCTGTATGATAACGGGGAGATGGATATTGTTACCCGGGGCGAGCGGGTGTTCAGGGTGCTGGAGCTCGTCCAGCAAATTCCGGATAAATTGTATGCCGGCGCTATTGTGAGCTATCCGCAGAACGATATGTCGGTAAGCGACCGCCTGCGGGAGGAAGTGTTGCACGGCGTCCGGGAGCTGCATGCCATATTACAGGTGCATAAATCTTTCTCCAAACCGGATATAGAGCTGATGTCCTATGACGTGGCGCATCACGCAGGCCTTTCATTATCAGAGGAATACAACATCCTGCATTTATTTTACGAGGTGCAGCGGCTGGAATACCTGAAGCAGCACCTGCATAAAGTTATCCCCATGATGGCGGAAATGGAGCGCCTGAAGGAGCGGGTAAAACTCAACGGCCATTTCCGGAACCTCTCCGCCGGAGATATTTGATAAATTTTATGCAGATGATGATCTGGCAAGGATTTGCGGAGAAAAATCGGCCAACTTTAACGAGGTTTTAACAGGGCTTAATTTGGTTTTTTTTGCTTCCCGCCTTAAAAATTAGATATTTGCAGACCCATAATTAATCTGATAACGGGTTTAAAAACAATTCTGTAACTCAATGCATCGGACAAAAGCCAGCATTCTTTGTTTTTTAGGGGCAGTTTTACTGCTTGCAATTAATGCCACAGCACAGGATAATTCACCATACTCCCGTTACGGACTGGGTGATCTGAACAATAACCAGAATATTGTGAATCGCGGTATGGGTGGCGTTTCTCAGGCATATAACGATCCAACGTCTGTGAACTTCATCAACCCCGCCAGTTATTCCAATTTACTGTTAACGTCTTTAGATATTGCCGTTGAAGGCGGCGCCCGCAACATCAATGATGGCAAGGGTAGCTTCAGCAGCGGTTTTGGAACCCTGTCCTATCTGCAGCTGGGTATTCCCCTCCGGAAAAAATGGGGTATGAACCTGGGTTTGCGCCCGGTTACAAGGGTATCATACAATATCCAGGAGCCGGTTACCGGCAACTTCTTTGATACGGTGCGCCTGCCGCTGATCAACCGTTACGAAGGCAGTGGCGGTTTGTACCAGGTATATGGCGGTACGGGCGTGGGTATCGGCAACTTCTCCATCGGGGTAAACATCGGTTATCTCTTCGGTAGCCTGGAAAATAATACTACTATTATCTACCCGGGAAATACCATTTTCGCTTCCCGCCGTTCCAACCGCATCAGCTACAACAGCTTCTTCTACAAAGCGGGGGTACAGTATAAGGCGAAGCTCAATAAAGATATGGAGCTCCTCCTGGGCGCTACCGGAAGCCTGAACCAGAACATGAACGCCCGGAGAACGCAGCTGCATGAATCAGTGATCTACGACGCTTCTACGAACGATTTCACCAACCAGGATACCGTATTATACGCAAAAGGCGCCAAAGGCACCGTGGTGTACCCTACCGAGTACGGTGGCGGTTTACTGCTGCGTAAGCTGGATAAATGGCAGATTGGAGCGGATTTCACGGCTACCAGCTGGGAAAATAACTACAAAGTTTATGGCAACCCGGACGCTGAAACCCAGAATAGCTGGAAGATGTCCGTCGGCGGTCAGTTTGTGCCCAACCTGACGGCGCTCAGCGGTTACTGGAACCGCGTGGCTTACCGCCTCGGCGCTTACTACGGTAAGGACTATATTTACCTGAACCAGAAGGACATGCCTTTATTCGGCGCTACCATTGGCGCGGGCCTGCCGGTACGCCGCCTGCCTTACAGCAACCAGTACAGCATGCTGAACCTGGCGCTGGAAGTAGCGCACCGCGGCAATTCCGAAACAGCGCTGAAAGAAACCGTTTATCGCTTCTCTATTGGCTTTACGCTGAGCGACAGGTGGTTTATCAAACGTAAATACGACTAACAGGGCAGCCTGTTTAGCTACATAACTTAATAGTAATGCAGTGTATGGTTGGGGAGGTAAATTCTTTTTATCTTCGCCTCGCATTCACTGCATTTCTTTTTTTAACAGGTCCATGATTAAAAGGATTTCATATTGTTTATTGATAGCGGCGCTGCTCAGCAGTTGTGAAAACGATATTGACGCCGTGATGGCGTTTGATGCGAAGAAGGCCGCTGTGGAAAACGGAACGGATATCGTAACGATCTTCAGCCAGGGAGGCCGGGTGAGCGCCAAGCTGACGGCCCCGGTGATGGAAAGGAGCCTGGAAAGGCCCAGCTATGTTGAGTTCAAGCAAGGGCTGAAAGTGCTGATGTACGACTCCCTGCTCAACCTCACCAGTACGCTGACGGCCAAACATGGCAAGTATATGGAGGAAGAAGGGTTCGTGTACCTGCGGGACAGCGTGGAGCTGATCACTGTAAAAGGAGAAAAGCTGGAAAGCAATGAGCTGAATTACGATCCTCACCGCAAGATATTCTATTCTACCAAGGAAGTGTTCATTACCACCCCTACTTCCCAGCTGCATGGCTGGGGGCTGGAAGCCAATGAAGATTTTTCCGTGAAAAAGATCCTGAGCGTAAGCGGGCCGATTACCTTGGAAGACAGTACCGCCATGTCCGAAGATTCGACTGTGAACGCAGTGCCTTCGGCGGTTACTCCGGCTACTCCGCCACCGCCTGCGAATGCGACAGTGGCGCCGGCGTCCGCTGTGCCGACGGGCGTACAGGCCGGTGGCAATGCCCCGGTGGCGCCGCCTGCGCCTACCCGCCCGCCTGCGGCGATACTGAAGGTGCAGAAGGATACGACTTTGCATAAATAGCAGGGCGGGCAGTTCCCGGCGCCTCCCTATCACGATATTACCACAACGAAAGAACCCCACCTCTGCAGGTGGGGTTCTTTCGCTTTAACCTATTTTTTAACCTAAAATTTGATTCCCAGAGGTCCAATAATTATGCCAGACTGATGCTTTAAACCCGGAAATATCAAGGGTTTTTGCACTAGATATCTTTAATATTTGAGCTTGACATTTTGTAGAATCATCATTATATTTATTACATAACTCAACAGTATGGAATTAATTACCTGGCAGGATTTTGAAAAAGTAGAAATGAGAGTGGGAACAGTAGTAGAAGTGAATGATTTCCCGGAGGCCCGTAACCCCTCCTACCAATTGCTTATTGATTTTGGACCCGAAATAGGAATGCGTAAATCCTCCGCCCAGATTACCGTCCTGTATAAGAAAGAAGACCTCGTTGGAAAACAGATCGTTGCGGTCGTAAACTTCCCAAAAAAGCAGATTGCTAAGTTCATGTCCGAATGCCTGGTGCTTGGCGCGGTAGGCCCGGATAAAACTGTAACGCTTTTACAGCCCGGGCTCCCGGTGGAAAACGGACTGCGCATAGCGTAAAAAAATAATACGAACTAATCTAGTGGCCATTTTAACTTGATACTTAGTCGACTATATATATGTATTGTCGTTAATTATTTATTTATAATAATATCACGATTTTTTTAATATAACTAGATATTTACCATTATCCCCTCTTCACGAACAAAACCACGACGTTCACGGAAATGAAAGCACAGGAGCAAATGAACGATATATCTTTGTTCTAGGTTTTTCATAGGATATGGTTAAAATTATTACAAGGGCGGTAGTCTTACCACCCTTTTTTCTTTCTCTCCCTGAGAAAAAACCTGTCCATTTTATCCCTATACCGACAATACCTGTGGATGTTGCCCCACAATTATTACATATGAAAAGTTATAAAGTGATTTTACTACTCATACGTTAACCCCGATTTTCTACGCGTTCACCGGTTAAAATATATCATTCACAAAAAAGGACTTTTACCATCCGGTAAAAACGGCCATCTTTGGTATAGGTTTTTCAATAAAGATATGGTTAAAATTTTTCGGGGCTGTAGTCTTGCAGCCCCGTTTCTTTTTAGATTAGATCATCCCTATATTATTATATACGCAAAAAACCCGGCCTGCTGGCCGGGTTTTCGTGTTTTATAGCGTTTCCAGGTGCTGGCGCTTACTTGGTGAAAGCAGCCGGGAATGGCTTGTCCAGCAGGTTATTATAGATAAACCGGTAAGATTCGCTGTTGGAATGCACATTCTTCGGAGGGCCCCATCCGTGACGTTCGCCCGGATACAGCATAAACTCAAAATGCTTGTTCAGGTTCTCCATTTTATCAATCAGCTGGATGCAGTTCTGCATGTGCACGTTGTCGTCCATAGTGCCATGGGTAATACGAAGCAGGCCATGGTATTTTTCCACGTAAGGCATCACAGCTGTCTTTTTATAACCCTCGGGGTTTTCTGCCGGCGTGTCCATATAGCGTTCGGTATAATGGCTGTCATACAGCTGCCAGTCGGTTACGGCAAAGTTGCCCATACCGTAGTTGAAGACGTCCGCACCGTAGGTCAGCGCCATGCAGGTCATATATCCGCCGAAGCTGCCGCCGGTGATGCATACCTTATTGGTATCCGCCCAGGGCTGGGAGCGTAACCAGCGGGTAGCGTCCATATAATCTTCGATTTCATGGATACCCAGGTTGCGGTGGATGTAATTCATCCCTGCTTTACCCAGCTGCCCGCTGCTGCGGTTGTCGATAGCCACCTGGATAACGCCTTCCTGCGCCCACCACTGGGTTACCGGGGTTTGCTTCCAGGTATCGTACACCGTACCCGCGTTAGGGCCGCCGTAAATGCTGATCAGGATAGGATAGCGCTTGCCCGGCTCCATATGCACCGGCATGGAGATGGTCATAGGCAGCTCCAGTCCGTCGCGGGTTTTGTAATATTTCAGCTCCGTTTTGGCCACATTGTACTTATCGAAGTCAGGCCCTTTGCTGTCGCCCAGCTGGCGGATCACCTTTCCGTTATTATCTATCAGGGCCATTTTAGCAGGGGTAGATAAGTTGCTGTAGGTGGTGATGAAATATTTACCTCCCGGCGCCATGCTCACTATGTTGTGGTAATTACCACTGGTGAGGCGGGTCAGCGCGCCGGTTTTCATGCTTACTTTATACAGATCAAAACGGGTAGACGCTTCTTTGCGGCCTATGAAATACACCATTTCGTTCTTTTGATCTATTTCCAGTACCTCTTTCACAGTCCAGTTGCCGGAAGTCAGCTGCTTTTTCAGGCTGCCGTCCATGTTGTGCAGGTACAGGTGGGACCAGCCGGTCTTATCGCTCTGCAGCAGGAAGCCCTTGTTGTTGTCCAGGAAAGGCACGGCGTCAAACCAGTCGATCCAGGTTTTTTGCTTTTCATCGTAGATCTCTTTCTTGGCGCCGCTCTGCGGGTTAATACTGTAGATCTTCAGGTTGTCCTGCCCGCGGGGCATCCATTGCACCCAGAGGCTTTTACTGTCCGCCGTCCAGAAAGGCGTACCGAAATACTGGTCATCCTGCTCATTAAAATCGGCCCAAACAGTTGCGCCGCCGGTTACCGGCACCACGCCCAGTTTTACGGCCGGGTTAGGATCGCCGGCTTTTGGATAACGGGTATTTTCCAGGTAGCCATGTTGCCCCTTTTCGCTGTAGATCGGGAATACAGGCACCCTGGTATCGTCGAAGCGCATGTACGCAATGTTGCGGCTGTCAGGGCTCCACCAGAAAGCGCGGTATTTCGTTGGGCGGCCGAGGATTTCCTCATAATACACCCAGGATGCCCAACCGTTGTAGATGACATCCGTCCCATCATTGGTGTACCTGGTTTCTTTCCTGGTGGCTATTTCCACACTGTACAGGTCATTGTTCCGGGTAAATGCCACATACCTGCCATCGGGGGAAAGCGTCGGATTCTTTTCCTGCTCTTTATCGTTGGTAAGTTGAATGGTTTTACCATCGTTGCCGGTATAGAAGATGTCGTTGTTGCGAACCTCCACCTGCGGGCCGCCTACCGGCGCCGTATATACGGTAGCGTTACCGGTGCGGGCATCAATGCTGTACGCCTGCCCCTGGCGGATCTCGATGTAATGCTCTCCATCGGCCCAGCCCTTCACCGCCGGTAATGGCACCGTGATGTTGCTGGCTTTGCCTTTAAAAGCCTGCTCAAAGCTGATGTCCTGCTTGTTTTGTGCTTTCAGCTGGGGAACGGCCAGCAGGCATAAGGCTGCGCCGGTAATACAGGTTGGTTTCAACCGCTGTACAATTCTCATAAAGTGATAATATGTCTTTAGCTGTTAGATAGTGTTGGTGGGCGAAAATACGGATTCATGCACATAAGAGAGGTATAAAATTCCATGAGCGGAGGGCTGTATCGCCTATTATTAAAGAATATCCCCCGCCTACCCGCTCAAACGCCCCGGATGCAAAGTATTTCCACAAATCGCAGTGCCCGCCCTTAATTTTATTCCGGTTTTCATAGGATATGGTCAAAAAGTAAGGGGCTGTAGTCTTACAGCCCTTTCCTATGCATATAAATCAGTTTCCTTGTTCCTTCTGCATTATTCAGTTAAATTTGCACTCCAATTAAATCACATGACACAATTATCTGAGCAAGAGATTATCCGCCGGGAAAAATTACAGGAACTGCAGAAACTGGGCATTGAGCCTTATCCTGCCGCTGAATACCCGGTTAATGATACTTCCGTAAACATCAAAACGAACTATTCGGAAGAAACGAAGGAGCAATTCCAGGATGTATGCCTGGCAGGTCGTATTATGAGTGTTCGTGATATGGGTAAGGCCGCATTCGTAGAATTACAGGATGCCGCAGGCCGTATCCAGCTCTATATCCGACGCGACGACATCTGCCCCGGCGAAGACAAGACCATGTACGACGTGGTTTTTAAGAAGTTGGCAGATATCGGCGATTTAATTGGAGTGAAGGGATACGCATTTGTTACCAAAACCGGTGCAACTTCCGTACATGCCCGCGAATTCACCATGCTGGCAAAAGCTTTGCGCCCGTTACCGATCGTAAAGGAAAAAGAAGGCGAAACTTTCGACGCCGTTATTGATCCTGAATTTAAATACCGTCAGCGCTATGTGGACCTGATCATCAATCCGCAGGTAAAGGATGTATTCGTGAAACGCACGAAGATCATGCAAACCATCCGCGACTTCTATAACAACCTCGGCTACTTGGAAGTAGAAACGCCTATCCTCCAGCCTATCCCGGGTGGCGCTGCCGCACGTCCGTTCGTGACGCATCATAACGCGCTGGATATGCCGCTGTACCTCCGCATCGCGAATGAGCTGTACCTCAAACGCCTCATCGTAGGCGGTTTTGAAGGGGTGTACGAATTTGCGAAAGACTTCCGCAACGAGGGTATGGACCGTACCCACAACCCGGAATTCACCGTAATGGAAATGTACGCGGCCTACAAAGACTACGAATGGATGATGACCACCACCGAAACCCTGCTGGAAAAAGTGGCCATTGCCCTCCACGGTACCACCAAGGTACAGGTTGGCGATAAGGAAATCGACTTCAAAGCGCCATTCCGTCGTGTAACCATGTACGATGCCATTAAGGAACATACCGGCTTCGATATCTCAGACATGAACGAAGAGCAGCTGCGGGAAGTGTGCAAAGAACTGGGTATCCATGTGGATCCTAAAATCGGTAAAGGCAAACTGATCGACGAGATCTTCGGCGAAAAATGCGAAGGCCATTATATCCAGCCTACCTTCATCACTGATTACCCGGTTGAAATGAGTCCGCTCACCAAAAAACACCGCAGCAAAGCCGGACTGGTAGAGCGCTTTGAGCTGATGGTAAACGGTAAGGAAATTGCCAACGCCTATAGTGAGCTCAACGACCCTATCGATCAGCGCGAGCGCTTCGAAGAGCAGGTGCAGCTGATGGAACGCGGCGATGACGAAGCCATGTACATCGACTACGACTTCCTCCGCGCACTGGAATACGGTATGCCGCCAACCTCCGGTATCGGCATTGGTATCGACAGGCTGACCATGCTGATGACCAATCAGCCATCCATCCAGGATGTACTGTTCTTCCCGCAGATGAAGCAGGAAAAAATGGACTAAAAAAGAAATAACACTAAATAACATTTGTAAAAGGCTGACCGGCATTAACTGGTCAGCTTTTTGCATTACAGGAACGGAACATTTTAGCGCTTACTTCGTTAAGTAAATGTGATCCTTAAACTTACCCGACATGAAAACGATCCTCGTTCCTACCGATTTCTCAGACATTGCCTATAATGCAGCTACCTACGCTGTAGACCTCGCCCGCTCCGTTGGCGCCGAAAGGGTGATCTTCTATCATGCCTACGAGCTGATAGTGCCCATCCCCGACGTACCCACCGCCGTGCCTATGGTCAATGCGGACGAGCTGCGGGAGGCAAGCCTGGAAGGACTCGAAAAGATGAGGAAAGAGTTACAGCCACTGGCTTCGGATAAAGTAACCCTGCTGACCCGCGCGGATAACACGCTCCTGGCAGCCACCATCAACGATGTGTGCCAACAGGAAGAGGCTGATCTGATTATCATGGGTATTACAGGAGGTAGCAAACTCGAGGAAATACTGGTAGGCTCCAATACCGTTGATGTCGTAAAACACACCACCACCCCGGTGATGGTCATTCCCGGCCACGCGAAGTTCAAACCGATCGAAAAGATCGTTTTCGCCTGCGACCTCCGCCAGGTAGTGGACACCACGCCCATGGACCTGCTGCATAAACTGCTGAACCTCTTCCATGCGGAAATCCATGTGATCAATATCGACCATCGCAGCAGGCACTTTACCACTGACACGCCGTTTGAAACGCTGATGCTGGATACCCTCCTGGAAGGCTATAACCCGGTGTATCACTTCATCGATAATCCGAATGTAGTGGAAGGCATTGTTTCATTTGCAGAGAGCAATAATGCGGACCTGATACTGACCATACCCAAAAAGCATGGCCTGTTCGAGAGCATTTTCAAGAGAAGCAGCACCAGCAGGCTGGCTTTCAAAACTCATATCCCATTGCTCACAATCCACGAATAAATTTATACTTTTGATTTATTATAGGTAATCATCATAATACTATGCTTAAACGATCACTGTTAGTACTGCTGGGTGTATTTTCCCTTCAGGCCAGCCAGGCGCAGATTTTGGATAAACTCAAAAAACTGGGCCAGTCAAAAACTACCACCACCAGTTCTACTTCCTCCAGCACCACCTCTTTGTCCAGCATCACCCAGGGCGATGCTGCCACCGCTATTAAAGAAGCGCTTTCAAAAGGTGTGACTGCCGGTATCCAGAAGCTGAATAAAACTGACGGTTTCTTTGGCAATGAAATCTATAAAATGCTGCTGCCGGAAGATGCAGTGAAGATTGGCAACACCCTGCGCCAGCTGGGCATGGGCAGCCTGGTAGACAAGGCTATCCTGCAGATCAACCGCTCCGCTGAAAAAGCGGTGGGTTACGCAGCGCCTATCTTCGTGGACGCCATCAAGCAAATGACGCTGACGGATGCGTTGAACCTCGTAAAAGGCGGCAATACTTCCGCTACTGATTATTTCAAAAGCAAAACAACCGATAAGCTGAAAGCTGCTTTTGCGCCGGTGGTAAAAAGCAGCCTGGATAGCACGCTCGCTACAAAATATTACGGGGACCTGGTAAACAGCTATAACAAGCTGCCAACTACCTTTAATAAAATCAATCCGGACCTGCAGGATTATGTAACCACAAAAGCCGTAGCAGCCCTTTTTGATCAGATAGGTAAGGAGGAACAGAACATCCGGGCTAACCCTGTCGCGCGGACTACTGATATCCTGAAGAAAGTATTCGGAGCGAAATAGTAATCGCTCTATAAAAATCCAAAATCCCCGCCGGTATTACCAGCGGGGATTTTTACGTTAAATATTGCCGGAAAGCAGCACCTGCCAGGCTTCCTGCACTTTATTCTGCGCCAGTAGCTGCTGCGCATAGCGATGCAGCTCTTTTTCCATTTCGTCAGGGGTGATGCTGTAATATTGTACAATTTGCTTCAGGTGGTCATCCTCGAAAGCGGGATTTATTACCGGCATCTCATTAACATTGGCCAGCTGGCCCAGGTTATTGCCGCTAAGTATATGACTTTGGCGGATGGACAACGGTAACGCATCTACGCCGATGCCCAGTTTGGTATTGGGCTTGGCCACTTCAAACACGGCATCGCCGGAAGCACGGCAGTAGTAGTCGCCTCCCATGCGGGCCACCAGGTCTATTTTATGCGGGTCGATTTTACCCTGCGCGTCCAGGATATCTTCGTTGATATGCATGAATACCGGCTCGCAGATAACCAGGTTACCGGCGCCTCCCTCCTGCCCCGTAGCTATAACCTCTTTCACCACGCACTCAAACTGCACTGGGCTTTCCTTCACCCGGAAAGGCTTTACCTTTTCTGATGGAAGGGCGGTAAACCCTGCCTTCTCAAATTCGTTTACCCCTGCGGGATATTCGCAGCTGGCCAGGCTGGTTTGCTGTACCATGGCGTAATTCACCACGTTGATCACCACTTCCCCGGTGGCCTGTATGTTTTCCAGTGTATGCTTCACCGTATTATCCCTCACCCGGCGGGAGGGGGAAAATATCAGCGTAGCCGGGTTACTCCCGAATACGTTGAAAAAGCTGAACGGCGATAAATTAGGTACCCCGTTTTTATCCACCGTACTGGCAAAGCAGATAGGCCTGGGCGAGATGGCGCCCAGCAGGTAGGCATGCAGTTCGCTGGTTTTGATGGACTTCGGATCGATCTGCATGGTTTATGGTTTTTTCTTTAAAGCGAGGATGGAGAAATCGCTGTCTTCTTTGACGATGGTATTTTTCAATACGCCCAGCCCGGTGATTTCCATTTCCACCACGTCTCCGGGTTGCAGCCATTGCTCCTGGTAGCCAGGGTCATTGAGCTTGCCGGTACCGTTCAGCTCCAGGAAGCAGCCGGTACCCACGGTGCCGCTGCCAATCACATCGCCCGGGAGAATGTTGGCGCCATATGCGCAACGCTCCAGGATTTCGGCAAAGGTCCAGTCCATATCCCCCATATTGCCTTCGCTTACCTGGATACCGTTTACCTTACAAGTCATTTTCAGGTTATAATTTTTGCCCGTGTGGCCAGGCTTTGCCGGTACCAGGTACGACTCCAGTTCATCCGGCGTTACCAGCATGGGGCCTATCACAGTGCTGAAATCTTTTCCTTTTGCGGGGCCGAGGTTCAGCTTCATTTCTTCCATTTGCAGCGTGCGCGCGCTCATGTCGTTCATGATCATGAAGCCGCCGATGTAATCGTCCGCTTCCGCTGCGGTAATATTGCGTCCGGCCTTACATACCACGATGGCCGCTTCCAGCTCAAAATCAAGTTTCTCGAAGTGGTCCGGCATACAGGCCACTTCCCCGGGGCCCTGGATGGCATTGTGGTTGGTGAAATAGAAGATGGGGTATTCATCAAACTCCGGGATCATCTCCACTTTGCGGTTCCTTCTGGCGGCAGCCACGTGCTGGCGGAATGCGTAGCCGTCGCGGCAGGAGGTAGGAAACGGCACCGGCGCCAGTATCTGTACTGACTCCACGGGGATGCCGTTTGCAGGCCTGTTGCCGGCTTTCAGCCTGGCGTCAGCATGTTTCGCTATATCAATCACATCTTCCCAGGCCATCAGAAACATCTGCATGTTATTAGGTAGTTCGGGGTGAAGGTCTTGCGTATTATACAATAAGCCGTCTACCAAAATGGCAAGTTGGTCGGTTTCTTCTCTTAAGTAGGTAACGAGTTTCATGATTTTGTGTAAGTGCTGGTTGTATGATTTATGATGGTCAAATATAAGAAATGTGAGGTTGGGGCTTCAGCCGCCGGAATATTTTTTATAATTTCAAGGTAGGGGAAATTTTCCCGCAGCACGTCTTTATTCAGAACCAACTCTATATGCGCTATAAATTGTTGATGATACTCCATTGCTTACCATTGTTTCTCCTGGCCCAGGAGCGGACAGACAGTTTGCTGGAACAGTTGTTGACAAAAAAGGCCAGCCCCTTCCTGCAAAGGATCCTGCAACAGCCGGATTCATTTCGTTACCAGCTGATTTATACAGAGATAAACAGGGATCAGTGGAACGTACCGCATTTTAAGAACTATTACTTCCATGTCAGCGCCGGCAAATACCATAATCCTGCCAGTACGGTCAAACTGCCGGTAGCCGTGCTGGCGTTGGAAAAGCTGCAATCGCTCCGCAGCAAAGGCGTGGACAGGAACACTACCATGCTGACGGATAGCACCCGCAGCGGGCAGATAAATGTGCATGTAGACACCACTGCGGCCAGCGGCCTGCCTTCTATCGGTCATTATGTGAAAGAAATATTCCTGATCAGCGACAATGACGCCTATAACCGGCTATACGAATTCGTAGGCCAGCAACGGATTAATGAAAGGCTGCAACAGATGGGATATAAAAACACCCGCATCGTTCGCCGGTTCATGCCCTCCACGGAAGAAGAAAACCGCTGCTCCCCCGCTATCCGGTTCGTGAATAAGGACAGCGTGCTGCTGTACACGCAGGCGCCTGCCTGCAGCGATATGCAGTTCGACTACAGCAAACGTATTACTATCGGGAACGGCTACTTCGATAAAGACGATAAACTGGTGCCGGAACCGATGGATTTTACCCGGCATAATATATTCGCACTGGAAGATTTACAGCAGGTTTTACAATCCGTGCTTTTCCCGGCCGCTGTACCTGCTGCCCGGAGGTTCCACCTCGACAGCAGCGATTATCGTTTTCTCTACCAATATATGTCCGAATACCCCTCGGAGTGTACCGATCCCCGCTACGATACTGCCGAGTACTACAATAGTTTTACGAAGTTTTTCTTTTTTAAAGCAGGCCGCCAAAACATACCGGGGTATATACGTGTATTCAATAAGGCAGGTTGGTCATATGGATTTTTAACCGACGCAGCTTATATCGTCGATTTCAAAAATAACGTGGAATTTATGCTTACGGGAAGTATTTATGTTAATAGCGATGGAGTTTTGAATGATAATAAATATGAATATGATGAAGTGGGGTACCCGTTCTTCAAAGAGACGGGTGAGATAATTTATGAATATGAATTGGGGAGAAAACGTGCATACACTCCTGATTTGAATCCGTACAGAATAAATTATTCTCAGTAAATTTGCACCGCATTTTTAAACATCCTTTTCGGAGGGTAGTGAGGGGCAATTTCCCAAATTGATTCAATACAAAGATTAGATAGGTTTTATTCATTTCCCGTAATCCACTTAAAAACTGGGGAGTCATGAAGTTTGAAAAGATCAAGAACAAAGGACAGGCAAGATTATTTGAGAGCCAATACCTCGAGATGCTCACGAAAACGCATCCGCTGGTTATCTGGGGTATGTATTTGCCTATCATCGGCTACATGTTGTATTATAGCCACGACACGCTGGGGTTCAAAGTAGGTACGGTTGCGATGGTATTCTTCGGGGCTATGTTTTTCTGGTCCTTCTTCGAATATATCATGCACCGCTTTATTTTCCACTTTGCGAGCGATAATCCCAAAGTGCAGCGGTTTATTTATGTAATGCACGGCAACCACCATGAATATCCGCGCGATAAGCAGCGTTTGTTTATGCCGCCGGTACCCAGCCTGATCCTGGCATCGGCCATTTTCGGCGCGCAATACCTCTTCCTGCGGCAGTGGACGTTCATGTTTTTCCCGGGATTTCTGTTGGGATACCTGATCTACGGCAGCATGCACTACGCTATTCATGCATGGAACCCTCCGTTCAAATTCATGAAGCCACTCTGGCGTAATCACCACCTGCACCACTATAAGAGCGAGGACAAAGGCTTTGGCGTAAGCTCCTCTGTATGGGATGTAGTGTTTGGAACCTTCTTTGACCTGGATAAGGAAAAAGAAGACAAGGAAAAAGTAAAGGAACTGATGTTCAATAAGTAATTGACATCTCCATAAAATCAAAAAAGCCGGGTAATCGCAGGATTATCCGGCTTTTTTGATGTAGGGTGGTACTGAAGCCAGCCGAAAATAGGAAGTGCTATTGCTTTGTCAGTCTGGCAGGATATGAGCCCCGTAACTCACCACTTCTCCTCCTCATCCTCCGGCGGTTGCTGCCGGAAAGCGGCCCTGGTTTCAATTTTCTGCAACTGCCGCTCTATAATGAGCGCAGCAATGGCCAGGTAAGGTGTTGTCTGCACTGCGGCAGCTTCCTGGATAATCGCCTCGACTTTCTTTTCCGATACATCAATCCGGTACAGGAGGTATATAAACTGCTGGAAGTCGCTGCTGATAATAGCCTGGAGCCTATCAGCCAGCAACTGCTGCAATTCCCCGTAACTCACGGCGCCGGGTACACGCAGTTCAAAAGTCCGGGAGGCCCATTCGGCCGTCTCCTGCAAATGTATCGGCTGTGCCATGGCTATTTCATTTGTTTGATCTTGTAGCTCGCGTTGGTAATGATCTTTACGGGAACGAGAATCTCTTTTTTAATACCTTTTGCCTTATTCACCTTGTATTTATAAGCCCCGTTCAACTCGGTGTTCTGCACGCAAATGCTGGGCAGCCCGGAGCTGCGGTTGATCAGGTAGTTGGATTGGGTGCTGCCGTTGATCTCAGCGGTCGCCTTGATATCGTCGTCCAGGGTCAGCAACTGTACCTTATCCGTTCTTATTTTGGAGGTTCCGCTGATCTTCGCAGTTTGGGAATCCCAGGTTTGCAGGCTCCAATACAGGTCGATGGAGCCGACGAGGCCACCCCGCATCGGCACGCTCTCCTCCCACTGGGTACCGGTTTTAATGCCATGAGCCGGATACATCACCAGCAGCTGTTCCAGCCAGCTCCTGAAAGCTTCGCTGCCAAACTGGTCTTTCATCAGCTTTTTATAGGCTGCCTGTTCGTCCTTCTTCAGCTTGTCGAACGCCACGGCCGCATTATCCAGCAGTTCATCCAACCCTTCGATCTTGTTGATCACGCCAAAGGCGTTGATCTCCACGGTAAAAGGCTTTTTCAGGATCTGCTTCAGCCCTTCCTGGAAAGGCTCTTCGGAAGCGGGGCCCTTAGCGTCTACGGCAATATTGGTGTTCTTGGCGTTAAAGTTGAACTTCAGGTCTTTATAGTAAAAACTGAGAACGGCTTTGCCTGGGTTTACCTCCGTTACATCAATGACGATGATATTGTTGTAATCCCGGGTGGTGCGTTGCTGCGCTTCGTTCACAGTCATATAGGTTTCGTTGCGGCTCTTCTGTTCCAGTTCAAACTGCTGCCCCTTCTCGAACTGGTAATGTAAGTCGGCGTATTCCTGTGCCTGCACCTGGAATGCGGCTACCATCATCGTAAGCGTAATGCCCAGTAATCTTTTCATCATTGGTATATTTTATCAAACGTATTTTTCAATCACTCCCAGTCCAAACAGGGCGAAATCGTATTTCGCAGGGTCTTCCGGGTCCAGTTTCTTCAGCGCCTGCGTCAGCTCCACGGCTGTTTTCCAGTCGGCCTTGGGCGCCTGGATGATGCCCAGCCGGGTGGCTACCCTGCTCACATGTACATCCATCGGGCAAACAAGTTGAGCCGGCGAGATGTGGTTCCACAATCCAAAATCCACGCCATTTTCATCCTTGCGCACCATCCAGCGAAGGTACATATTCAATCGCTTACAGGCGCTGTTGCGCGCCGGCGTGGAGATGTGTTTTCCGGTGCGTTCCGGATGCTCCATGGAAAAAAATACCTTGCGGAAGCCGATCAGGCCTTTTTCCACGTTTTCGTCCTCGGGGGACATATGCCCGCTGAACGCGAATTCCAGCGAGGTCACGTTAGAGTAATAATGTTGGAGGAATTCAACGAAATACAGCAGGTCCAGGCCGTTGAAGGTCCGGTGGCGGAACGACATCAGTTTCATTCTTTCCCTTGGCTTATGGTGCCTGATAAAGTCGTACGGCGCATTGTCCATCATTTGCATCAGTTCCCTGCACTTATTGATGATGGTAGTACGGTTGCCCCAGGCCAGGATGGCGGCAAAGAGGCCGGAGATTTCAATATCCTGAAGCTTGCTGAAGCTGTGCGGTATGGTGATAGGATCGTTGGTAATAAAGTCCGGATGGTCGTACTGTTCGGCTTTGGCGTTCAGAAAATCCCGGAGCTGCTGCATCTTCATAATGTTCTGTAAATGTATCAACAGCCCGGCTGCATACATGCCGGTACGTATAGCCATGCACGTATGCAGCTGGTAAACTGGCTGAGGATATGGTTATCAATCAGGTGTCGGTAAAGATAGCTCTAAACGCCTAACTTTTTAACCCAGCGCCTGCTGCAGGTCCGCAATCAGGTCGTCCGCATCCTCAATGCCCACGCTGAGGCGGATCAGGCTGTCGGCCAGGCCGTTTTTAATCCGCTCTTCCCTTGGGATGGACGCATGGGTCATCGTAGCCGGGTGGCCAATGAGGGACTCCACTCCGCCGAGGGATTCCGCCAGGCTAAACAGGTGCGTGCCGCTCAGCACTTTATTGGCTGCTTCCACATTGTCGTCCTTCAGGGTAAAGGAAATCATGCCGCCAAAACCGCGCATCTGCGCTTTGGCGATATCGTGGTTCACATGGTCCGGGAAGCCGGCCCAGTACACCTTGTCCACTTTCTTATGGTTGCGGAGGTAATTGGCGATCACTGCACCGTTTTCGCAGTGGCGTTGCATGCGTACGTGCAGGGTCTTGATCCCGCGGAGTACGAGGAAGCAATCCTGCGGGCCCGGTACTGCGCCGCAGCTGTTCTGGATGAAGTACAGCTGTTTGGCCAGGGCTTCGTTCTTCACGATGACGGCGCCGTGCACCACGTCGCTATGGCCGCCCAGGTATTTGGTTGCCGAGTGTACTACGATGTCCGCGCCGAGGTCCAGCGGGTTTTGGAGGTAGGGAGAGGCAAAGGTATTATCCACCGCCAGTATGACCTCACTTTTGCGTGCCACCTGCGCAGCTGCCTGTATATCAATAATGTTGAGTAGCGGGTTGGTAGGCGTTTCGATCCATATCATCTTGGTTTGCGGGGTGATATGGGCTTCTATGTTACGGGCGTCCTGCATGGGTATGAAAGTGAACTTCAGGCCATAGCGCTCGAACATTTTAGTAAAAATGCGATAGGTGCCGCCGTATAAGTCGTTGGTAGCGAGTACTTCATCCCCCGGGTTCAGGAGCTTCAGCACCGCGTCCGTAGCAGCCAGGCCGCTGCCGAAGCAAATGCCGTGCGTGCCGTTCTCGATGGCCGCCAGCGCGTTCTGCAAAGCGTCGCGCGTTGGGTTTTGCGTGCGTGCGTATTCGTAGCCCTTGTGTTGCCCCGGGGCTGCCTGTACAAAGGTGGAGGTCTGGAAAATAGGGGTCATAATGGCCCCGGTCGACGGGTCGGGAGCTACACCTGCGTGTATGAGTTTGGTACCCAGCTTCATGTCTTAAATAATTTATAATGAACAATTCTGGTGGTTACCAAATATACATTCGTTTTAAGAAAGAGTAAGGAACAAAAACGCGGGCGGATGGGGTTATTACTTGTCCGATTTAGCTAATATTAGAATATTATCGTATTATTTTTTACGCTTACGAACAATTTTTTAGCGTTCACGGATTCGAATGGTCAGCAAAAGATAATCGACCTAAATTTGTTCAGGTTTTTCATAGGATATGGTTAAAATTTTTAA
The DNA here is from genome assembly GCA_001870995.2 of Chitinophaga sp. CB10. Taxonomy (GTDB): domain Bacteria; phylum Bacteroidota; class Bacteroidia; order Chitinophagales; family Chitinophagaceae; genus Chitinophaga. The sequence continues at coordinate 111,414 of MLAV02000011.1, read as the reverse complement.
GGCGGTATTCCTACCGCCTTTCCTTTTTTAACGTAATTATTTTGATTTCTTTGTCGTCGGCTTCGCCGCATCCGTCCACTTAATCGGCATATTCACACTTACCCTGTCCCAGGCAATAATCAAATTAGCGCCTGCATCCGCTTTCTCAAACACCATCGTAAACGCATCAATCGGCGTATTCAGCGGGAGTACCGGTAAAGTCGTCCTTACCACATCCTTGGCAGGGTCGTACTTAAACGCGCCCCAGATGTCCGTTTCCTTGTTCAGGATAATAGTCCAGTTCTTTTCCGTAGGGATGGCGTACATCGTGTACCGTCCTTTGGGAATGGACTTGCCGCCGATAACTACCGGGCGGTAAAACTCAATCTCAGTGGCCTCGTTGGCGCCTAACCGCCAGATTTTACCATACTCCTCCAGGTTGCCGAAGATCTCGCGGCCCTTGGTCTGAGGGCGGCTGTATATCACCCGGGCTACCAGCGGGCCGGCATTTTCGCCTTTTACTTTTACTACATAAGGGTACATTACAGGGTAATAGGCCATGTCCATCGGGCTCGCATCCAAAGGAGGTAATTTTTTATCCTGTGCTGCTGCATTCAAACAAAACATGCCCATCATAAAGGCAACTACCATTGCTTTTTTCATCATCCGGATTAGAATTTTTTCTTGATATGGAAATTGGGCCCAAACCTACCGCTTTTTGGGCAATCGAAAAAGTAGCGGGCCAGGGCGCTGTGCGTCAGGACTTTGCGTGCCCGCTAATCCCCCTTACATAACCTTCCAGCTCCGGGAAAAACGCTTCATAACAGGCTTTCAGCCCGTCGTAATGCTCCATGAAAGCGGCGTAAATGATGTCTCCGGAGGTCTCCAGGTACTTGGCCCTGCGGGCAATACCCCGCAGGGAACGGCCTATCCCTTCCACATAACGGTAATTGAACAGCCAGTCGTATTGCTTCATGTAACCAAACATATCCAGGAACGCCGGCGGCAGGCCCGCCGCCCGCCCGTCGATCAGTTTATATACCTGCCGGCTGAAGGTGTACAGGCTCTCATCCGTAAACCGGGAGTCATCCGTAGCCAGGAAGTGATCCATCACCAGGTCGGTAAACACGCCGCTGTACAGCCGCGCCGCCGGCCTGAAATAGGCCTTCGCCTCCGTAATGACAGGATGCTGGTCCGTAAAGGCGTCTATGGCCCGGTGAATTAATATCCCCTTTTGCACGGCCTTTTCCTGCAGTGCAAGCTGTTTTCTCCCCTTCACAAAATCGGCAATCAGGTTGCCGGTAATAATATCAGGATCGCCAAAAGAAAGATATGCGTGGGCCAGGTGATTCATATAATTAAGCTGCTGTTGAGTTCAAACAAATGTAATACTCCTTCCCCTATTATCGGCCTGCCCTATTTAACGTTCTTTTAACCTATGCCCATGCAACTTTCCTTTCACTCAGTCTACTTTATAGTATAGAACAAACAAAAACCAATTATTAAAAAAACCGGAAACTAAAATTTTCCAAAAACCTCTAAAAGTTCGTACTATGAAAAAGTTCCTGATTGCAGTCGTTGCAGCCCTGACACTTACCTCCGCAAACATTTATGCGCTGGCATACGAAACCACCGTTAGCTCCAAGGTGAAATCCTCGTTCGACAATGCTTTCGCTCATGTCACCGACGTTAAATGGTTCACAGAAGATAACAAAACCTTCACCGCCAAATTCACGCTCAACAACACCCGCGTAAACGCTTATTTCGACGCTGAGGGCGAGCTGTTGGTAACGTCCCGCTGGATTGAAGCAGAAAGCCTGCCATTGGCCGTTGTGAATAAACTCATGAAGAAATATCCCGGTAACAGTATCCAATCCATCGTGGAGTTCGTATCTGCCGGAGGCACAGTGTATATGATTATGCTCGAAGGCGAAAAAACCTGGATGAAAGTAAAGGCAGATGAGAACGGTAACCTCACCCTCAAAGAGAAACTCCAGAAAGCTTAATACCCCCTTTCATGTCATCACCGGTAAATTTATCTTAACTTTGCTGCCTGTTATGGCTTTATTAGCCAGGCTGTTAATGTATAAATGATTAAATGACATGAACAAGGGACCTGTTTCTCAATTTATCCAGCACCATTACCGCCACTTTAATGCCGCTGCATTGGTGGATGCTGCCAAAGGATATGAAACACACTTACTGGAAGGTGGTAAAATGATGGTGACACTGGCTGGTGCCATGAGTACAGCTGAACTGGGCATTTCCTTCGCAGAAATGATCCGCCAGGGAAAAGTTGATATCATCTCCTGTACCGGTGCAAACCTGGAAGAGGATATCATGAACCTCGTAGCGCATACACACTATAAACGTGTACCAAACTACCGCGATCTCAGCCCTCAGGAAGAATGGGAACTGCTGGAACAAGGTTTCAACCGCGTAACAGATACCTGCATTCCGGAAGAAGAAGCTTTCCGCCGCATTCAAAAGCATATCTACAAAATCTGGAAAGATGCTGAAGAAGCCGGTGAGCGCTATTTCCCGCACGAATTCATGTACAAGCTGCTGCTGAGCGGTGTCATGAAAGAACACTACGAGATCGATCCTAAAAACAGCTGGATGCTCGCTGCCGCTGAAAAAAATATTCCTATCATCGTACCAGGATGGGAAGACAGCACCATGGGTAACATCTTTGCTTCTTACTGCATTAAAGGAGACCTTAAAACTTCTACCATGAAGTCAGGTATCGAATACATGATCTTCCTGTCTGAATGGTATCGCCAAAACTCCGGCGGTAAAGGCGTTGGCTTCTTCCAGATCGGTGGCGGTATCGCCGGCGATTTCCCGATCTGCGTAGTGCCTATGATGTACCAGGACCTGGAATGGACCGATGTTCCTTTCTGGAGCTACTTCTGCCAGATTTCTGACTCTACCACTTCTTACGGTTCCTACTCCGGCGCTGTTCCTAACGAAAAGATCACCTGGGGTAAACTGGATATCCACACGCCTAAGTTTATCGTAGAATCAGATGCTACTATCGTAGCGCCGCTGATGTTTGCGTATATCCTTGGCTGGTAGTCAGTGACAGATATTAAAGCGAAAAAGTCGTAACGCATGGGCGTCACGACTTTTTTATTTTTTAGGGAGAAAGATTAAATGAAGAGGTCGGACGCGATTCCGTCCGCGAACAATCGCCCGGCAGGAGTAAGCCGTAGGAACGTGTCCACTTGTTCCATCCACCCCTTCCCGATAAACGCCTGGCTGTGAGCCCGCAGTTGATGAGCCAGGTCCGCTCCGAAACGCTCCTCCACCCATCCCATATCGCAGCCTGCGCTGGTGCGCAGGGAGGTCATGATGTATTCGTTGAACTGCATTTCCGCAGTGAGGGTTTCTATCTCAAAAGGCACTTCCCCCTTTTCAATGCTTTTGATGTACAATGCATTATTGGCGATATTCCATTGCCGGGAATGCCCGTTGAAGCTATGTGCGGACGGGCCCAAACCCAGGTATGGCAAGCCTTTCCAGTAACTGCTGTTATGGCGGCTGTGCCAGCCCGGCAGCGCGAAATTGGAAATCTCGTAGTGTTCATAGCCGGCTGCCTCCACCCACTGCATCAGCATTTCAAAATGCCTGGCCGCCTTTTCAGGGTCTACTGCTTCCATTTTCTTTTTACGGATAAAGGTATCCAGCGCCGTCCCCGGTTCTACCGTAAGGGCATAGCAGGAAAGATGCGGCACGCCAAGGCGTATGGCCTGCTGTACGTTAAATGCCCACCCCTCGTCCGAAAGGCCGGGACCCCCGTATATCAGGTCAATCGTGATGTTCTGAAAACCCGCCGCCTGCGCATTGGTGATGCAGTCCATCGCCTGTTGACTGTTGTGCGCGCGGTTCATCCACTGCAAATCCGCCTCATGAAAGGATTGCACGCCGATGCTGAGCCGGTTCACGCCGGAGGCTTTCAGCTCCTGCAGCTTTTCCATACTCAGGTCGTCCGGGTTGGCTTCCAGCGTAATCTCCGCGTCCGGGGCAATGGTGAAAAAACGGTGCAGTTGCTGCATAATGGCATCAATATCTGCCTTAGCCAGCAAACTGGGAGTGCCGCCCCCGAAATACACCGTATGTACCGTATCCTTTCCAAGGTAATGCTGCTGCAATCCAATCTCCCGGATGATGGCCGCTACCATGGCATCTTTCTGGGACATGGAGGTGGAGAAGTGGAAGTTACAATAGTAACAGGCCTGCTTGCAGAATGGAATATGTATGTAAATGCCCGACATGAATGCTTTCCTTATCCTTATTGGCGCGGGCCAACTATGGACTATTTTAATATCTTTGCAAACATCAAAATTACGTTTCAATTTTGTTTTGTGAACAGGATGCCGTTATTTGCCATTCTTTCAATTCATTGAAAAATCATTTCCGGGTGCGCAACTGGTTATTGCTACTACTTACTATCTGTTATCTGCCGCTGATGGCCCAACAGGCAGACTCCGCGAAGGCGCCTGCCCCTACGCATACCGCTGCCCGTCAGGCAGCGGATACGGTACGTCCTAAACCCCGGCCGGCAAAGCCCCGGGCAGATTCGGCTGCCAGAGCCGCCGCTGCCAGGAAGGATACCGCGCAACGCGCTGCGGTGGCCGCTGTAAACCCTGCGGATACTGCTAAAAAGGCCGCAGATACCCTGGCGGCAGCGCCCAAACCCAAGCCTGTATCCTACTACGACCTTTACATGCAAAAAATAGCCGGTACCAACATGTTCCTGAAAGCCGGCAAGCCCGTTTACAAGGATGTAAATGTAGTGCGGCCGTTTAAGAACATGGATTGGCTGGTATATGTCGTAGGCGGCGTGCTGCTGCTGATCGCCATTATCCGGTTGTCGTACATGAAATATTTTACGGACCTGTTCCGGGCCTTCCTGAATCCTACGCTGAGCCAGCGCCAGCTGAAGGACCAGCTGTCCCAGTCGCCCTTCCCCAACTTCCTCTTCAATGCGTTTTTCATCATTTCCCTGGGCATGTACCTCTACCTGGTATTGTACCGCAAGCAGGTATTTCCGCAGGCGGAGCCCTGGATGCTGATACCCGGGCTGATAGCGCTGGTGGGGATCGTGTACGGTACCAAATACATAGTGCTGCGGTTTTGCGGCTGGCTGTTCGGCAATGCCGAACTCGCGGATGCCTATATTTTTATTTTGTACCTGATCAACAAGATTCTGGGCGTGCTGTTGGTGCCCTTCGTGGTAATATTAGCCTTTTGCAGTGCGGAAATTGCCCAGACCTTCCTTTATATTTCGATATTTTTCATTATATTACTGGTTATCTATAGGTATATTAGGTCTTATTCATTGGTAAAGCAATACCTGTCCTTCAGTAAATTGCATTTTTTTCTTTACCTTTGCGCATTCGAAGTAGCACCGGTTTTAATACTAACAAAGGTGTTGCTGAATATCTGGTTAACTGGTAATCCCTGATTACCGCCTATTGTTAACACTAGAGCATAAAAAAGTATGATTAAAGGCGGGCCAAAAAAAGATTTGCAAGGTAAACAAGTTCAGTCAATCCTAATTTCTCAACCTAAGCCTGAAACAGAAAAGTCTCCCTATTTTGATCTGGCCAAGAAGTTCAATGTAAAGTTGGATTTTTTACCGTTCATTCGAGTGGAAGGGTTACCTGCTAAGGAGTTCAGGAAGCAGAAGATTGACATCCTGAATTACACGGCAGTAATTTTCACTAGTCGCAATGCTGTGGATCACTTTTTCCGGATCTGCGAGGAAATGAAAATTAAAGTCTCTCAGGATTGTAAGTATTTCTGTATTACCGAAGCAGTAGCGTTGTACCTCCAAAAATTCATCCTCTACCGCAAGCGTAAGGTGTTTTATGGAGCGGATGGCTCTACCAAAGGTGTTCTTGAGGTGATGAACAAGCACAAGGACAATGAGAAATTCCTGTTCCCAAGTGCGGATAGCCAGAAGAAAGACATCGAGGAATGGTTGAAGGCAAACAAATGTGAGTATGCAACTGCCACCCTTTACAGAACGGTTTCCAATGACGTAAAGGAAGCGCTGGCTACGAACAAATACGACATGATCGTTTTCTTCAGTCCCTATGGCGTTAAGTCCCTCTTCGAAAACGTACCGGATTTTGAACAAAACGGTACCCGTATCGGAGCGTTCGGACCTACCACCTCAGCCGCTGTGGAAGAGGCAGGTTTAAGACTGGATGTAAAAGCTCCTGCTCCGCAGGCGCCAAGCATGGTAGCAGCATTGGAACAATACCTTGCCGCAATATCAAGTAAGAAATAAGCGCAAAACGCTTGAAATAACTGACTGGGACAGCCATGGCGCTGTCCCTTTTTTTATGGACTGCGGCGAAGCTGCAGTTCCGTCACACCCCCCGGATGGCGCCCGAGCGCGCAAAGCGGCCCCAGGCAACTTTTTCAGGAAGTTGGACAGAAAAGGAAAAAATAATTTCAATAAATCATGAAAAGATATTTCTTTGTACCACGTTACACGAACTAACTGTCAGATCCAATCTAAATCTAACCGGAATCCATGAATAAGTTGATAGGCGAGTCCAGCCCTTATTTGCTGCAACATGCACACAACCCTGTCGATTGGTATCCATGGGGCGAAGAGGCGCTCGAAAGGGCCGTGAAGGAGGATAAACCCATCCTGGTAAGCATTGGATATGCTGCCTGTCACTGGTGCCATGTGATGGAGCGCGAGAGTTTCGAAGATCCCGAAACAGCGCGTATCATGAATGAGCATTTCATCAACATCAAGATTGACCGTGAAGAGCGGCCCGATCTCGATCATATATACATGGACGCCGTGCAGGCCATGACCGGCGCCGGCGGATGGCCGCTCAACGTATTCCTCACCCCGGATAAAAAGCCTTTCTACGGAGGCACCTACTATCCGCCGGTAAAGGCGTACAACAGGCCTTCCTGGAAGGATGTACTCTATTCCCTCGCCGATGCCTATGCCCATAAACGGGACGAAATCGAGCAGCAGGCCGATACCCTTACACAACACCTGGAACAGGCCAGCCAGTTTGGCATCCAGGCCGGCCTTAACCTGAAAGTACCGGTGGAAGAGCTGTTTACCAAAGAACAGGCAGATACCATCCGGGAAAATATCCTGCGCCAGGGGGATAAGGTCTGGGGTGGATTCGGCCGCGCGCCCAAGTTCCCGCAAACCTTTAGCATCGCCTATCTCCTGCGGTATCATCATTTTTATAAAGACCCGGAATCCCTGCAGCAGGCGTTACTGTCGCTGGACAAAATGATCCGGGGCGGCATCTATGACCAGCTGGGTGGCGGTTTTGCCCGTTATTCCGTGGATGAGAAGTGGCTGGCCCCGCATTTTGAAAAAATGCTGTACGACAATGCCCTGCTCATCGATGTCCTTTGCGATGCATGGCAGCTTACCAAAAACGACGTATATGCCCAAACGATAAAGCATACACTGGAATTTATAGCCCGGGAGATGACGGCGCCACAGGGAGGCTTTTACTCCGCCCTGGACGCTGATTCCGAAGGCGTGGAAGGGAAATTCTATACCTGGAGCAAAGCGGAAATCCATCATATCCTGGGGGAACAGGCAGGCCCCTTCTGCGAATATTACGACGTAAGCGAACATGGCAACTGGGAAGAAACCAACATCCTCTGGGTACAGCAGCCATTGGAGCAGTTTGCCGCGGAAAAAGGCTACGATCCGGCCGTACTGGGCGCCATGCTCCAAGGCTGCCGGGAAAAGCTGATGGCCATTAGGGCGCAGCGGGTCAGGCCCGGGCTGGACGATAAGGTGCTGCTGGGCTGGAATGCCCTCATGGCGCATGCCTATTGCAGAGCTTACGCCGCGCTGGGCGTGGAGGCCTACCGGGAAGCGGCTATACGGAACATCGAATTTTGTTTGCAGGAATTCCGCATAAAAGAGGGGAGTTATGCGTTCTATCATACCTGGAAGGACGCAAAAGCAAAGTACCCGGCATTCCTGGACGATTATGCTTACCTGATCAGGGCCCTGATCGCACTGTCAGAAGTCACCGGTGACCTGGGTCATCTTTATACCGCCCGCAACCTGGCTAACTTTGTGATAGCGCACTTTTCAGACGAAAGTGGACAATATTTTTATTATACAATAGACGACCAAAAAGACGTTATAGTCAGGAAAAAAGAAGTGTACGACGGCGCTACGCCTAGCGGCAATGCGATAATGGCGCAGAACCTTTGGGCGCTTTCCGTTGTTTTCGGAGATAAAAGTCTGGCAGACAAGGCCATAGGCGCGGTGTCAGGACTGTCACAAACCGCGGTAAGATACCCCACCTCATTTGGCGTTTGGGCGTCTCAGTTATTACAGTTTGTACAGGGCACAGCCGAAATCGCGGTAGTCGGGAAAGACTACCAGGCCAGGTTATCCGAAGCGGGTAAATGGTTCATCCCCTACCGGGTTTTATTGGGAGCGGAAAAAAATAAGGAGGATATGCCGTTGCTGACGGACCGCCTCCGGGAAAATGAAACCCTGGTGTACTTATGTAAAGATTACCATTGCATTAAGCCCGTTTTTTATATAAGCGAAATTATTAATTTAATATAATTATTATGTAACTTGCACCCTGTAAGGGATGCGTATAAATTGAAAAATGTTATTATATGGATATAATAAAATGTTAAAAAATACGTTTAAATTAGTTACCGGGTCGCAGTATGTGGAATTGAAAAAGTTGGATAAAAAGTAACTACGGATTAAAATTAATTATTACATTTGCTATCTTTCATATAAACGCAGCGGGTGATAATATGAGAAAAAGTGTTCCCTTGTTTACTGGCAAAAACACCTGGCTGGTTAATAGAAAAACATATTCTGATGAAAGCTACCCTTATGAAGCTTAACTATTTAAGAGGTCTGTTGGCAATTTTGCTGGTTTCCCTGCTTGCCAGCTGTGGAGGTAGTAAAACCCCCAAAAATGCGCAAGGGCAACTGATTGGCGTTAGTCCACGACCAAAGTATTATCCCCCTGTACCCTATGGAATGGTTTACGTACAACCAGGAACATTCCATATGGGACCTAGTGACGAGGATGTGAACTACGCGTTTACAGCCCGTAACAAGTCTATTTCCATTTCCGGCTTCTACATGGATGCTACGGAAATCACCAATAACGAATACCGCCAGTTTGTGGATTGGGTTCGTGACTCCATCGCGCATATCCTGCTCGGCCATGTGAAGCAGGAAGATGGGCAGGACGTGATCGACTGGAAGCAGAAGATCAACTGGAAAGACAAGGGAATCACCGAAAAGCTGGATGCTATCATCTACTCCGAAGCGGATCGCCTGTACGGCCGCAAGGATATCGACGTGGGAAAACTGATTTACCACCAGGAAACTTTCAACTGGGATAAAGCCAAGTTGAGAGAAAATGCCGGTAAACCGCGTTCCCAGTTCATCGTGAAAAAAGACGTGCCCATTTATCCGGACACGCTGTGCTGGATCAGGGACTTCTCATATGCCTACAACGAGCCGATGACCCGTATGTACTTCTGGCACCCGGCATTCGACAACTATCCGGTAGTAGGCGTAAACTGGCACCAGGCTACCGCCTTCTGCGAATGGAGAAGTAAGTTCTGGGAAGACTATCGTACCTCTAAGAAATTATTCACGGAAGATAAATTCCAGCTGCCGTCTGAAGCGCAGTGGGAATACGCCGCCCGCGGTGGTAGAGAACAAACTCCTTACCCATGGGGTGGTTACTATATCCGCAATAAAAAAGGATGTCTGCTGGCCAACTTCAAACCAGGCCGCGGTAACTATCCGGAAGATGGCGGATTCTACACCGTTCGCGCAGACGCCTACTGGCCTAACGACTACGGCCTGTACTGCATGGCTGGTAACGTAGCGGAGTGGACTGCGGATATCTTCTACGAAAATGCTTATTCCTTTACCTCTGATATGAACCCGTATTTAAGAATGGATGTTCCGGATGATGCGCCGCTGAAAATGAAACGTAAGGCCATCAGGGGAGGATCCTGGAAAGATATCGGCTATTTCCTTCAGACTGGTACCAGGACATATGAGTATCAAGACAGTGCTAAGTCTTACGTAGGTTTCAGATGCACCATTGCGCTGAGCCGCAGGAGCAAAGGACGTCACTAAGGTAAATGGCTGGAATTATTAAAAACAATTAAAGCCTTTAAGTTATGATGTACACTATCCGCAAATCGTTGAGTAATAACTATTCCATACAGAAATTTAACACTAAACACTTTAACCAGATTAAATTTTAACCTATGGCTATGAATCCTAAGAAAGCTAGCTGGCTGAACTTTTTCGTATGTATTGCAGCCTCTATTGTAATTATAGGCGCACTTTTTAAACTGCAGCACTGGCGCGGAGCTGATATCGCGCTGATCGTTGGTCTTAGCGTAGAGGCCCTCATCTTCTTTGTTTACGCATTCGTTCCGGACACCAGTGGCGGTCATGCTGAAGGCGGCGCCGTTGTGGTGGCGGGCAGCCCTGCCGTTGCCGGCCTCGACAAAATGCTCCAGGAAGCGGACATCACGCCTGCTAACCTGCAACGCCTGAGCGAAAACTTCCAGAAACTGGGTACCACTGTTGACAAAATGAGAGATATCAGCGATGTAGTAGCCGCCACCGGCGATTACACTGCCAAAACACGTGAAGCTGCCGCCGCTATCGGCAACGTAGCCAGCGCGTACACACAGGCTGCTTCTGCGGTATCTTCCTTCAACAGCGCTTCTGAATCTACTAAAGAATTCCATGTTCAGATGCAGGGTATGACCAAAAACCTGGCTTCCCTCAACGCGATCTATGAGCTGGAAATGCAGGATACCAACAACCACCTCAAAGCAATGAACAAATTCTACAGCAACCTGCAGAATACTTCAGCCGCTATGAGCAACAGCATCGAAGATGCTAAAAAAGCACAGGAACAAATCACACTGCTTGCTAAAAACCTCAGCAACCTCAACACTGTTTACGGTAACATGCTGAGCGCTATGCACGGTGCCAGATAAGGAAATGCTACTAGTTTCGAATCAAAAACATTCTTAAATTCTGAAAACAAACTATGGCACTACCTAAAGATCCCCGGCAGAAGATGATCAACATCATGTACCTGGTCTTGACGGCCATGCTGGCGTTGAACGTCTCTGCTGAAATATTGAACGCATTTACTATCGTTAATAACTCTATCAATACCTCCAACAGTTCCATCACTGAGAAAAACGACGTAGTTTATGCTCAGTTCGCAAAACAAATGGAATCTGATGCCGCCAAAGCCGGTCCCTACAAACAAAAGGCCGACCTGGTAAAAGCTGCCTCCAAAGAAGCTTTCGACTATATCGAAGGCCTGAAAAAAACAATTATCACGGAAGCAGGCGGTTTGGATGAAAACGGTCAGATCAAAGGTATGAGCGACCTCGACGCGCCTACCCGCGTAATGGAAAACAATAAGAAAGGTCCTGAACTGGAAGCTAAACTGAAAGCGCTCCGCAATCAGTTCCTCTCCTACGTTTCCGCTACCGATAAACCGGCTTTCGAAAAATCACTCCCGCTCAAAATTGAAGTTGGTAAATCCAACGGCCATGATACCGAAACCAAAAAAACATGGACCACCTACCACTTCAACATGGTTCCAACTATCGCAGCTGTAACCATCCTGAGCAAATTCCAGAACGATATCAAAAACTCTGAAGCCGCAATCATTGACAACCTGTTCAAACAGATCAGTGAAAAAGACTTCAAATTCGACAAAATCAGACCTTTCATTTCCCTGAACTCCAAAAACCTGATGGATGGTCAGGAACTGGTAGCAAGCATCGCAGTGGGTGCATACAGCTCTACTGTGAATCCTTCTATCACCGTGAATGGTCAAACAATTGAAGCGCACGACGGTCTGGGTACCTTCAGAACTACTGCCAGCGGTATCGGTGAAAAAACCATCTCTGGTACAGTAACACTGCCTTCCCCTAACGGTGGCGAACCACAGTCCTTCCCTTTTACCGAAACTTATAATGTAGGTGCTTCCAGCACTTCCATCTCTGCAGATAAAATGAACGTACTGTACATCGGCGTACAAAACCCGATCTCTATCTCTGCAGCAGGCGTACCGGCTGAAAGTGTTTCTGCTTCCCTCTCCGGAAATGGCAGCATTACTAAAAAATCAGCAGGTACTTATGTAGTGAACGTTTCTTCTCCGGGTAAAGCTGTTATCAACGTAGTAGCCAATATCGACGGTAAAACCCGTTCCCTCGGCCAGAAGGAATTCCGCGTAAAACGCGTGCCGGATCCAACCCTCCAGGTTGGTACCTATAAAGGCGGTAGCGTTAAAGCAGCTGAATTCAGAATCCAGCAAGGTGTTCGCGCAGTATTGGAAGATTTCGAATTTGAAGGTGTTAAATACGATGTAGTTGGTTTCCGTATCGGTATCGAATCAAGAGGTAAAGAATACCAGGAAGGCGATGCTTCATCTCCTTACTTCCCTGCTAACCTCGCGGCTTCTATCCGTTCACTGCGACCAGGTGATATCGTTCACATCGATAACGTAAAAGTAAAAGGACCGGACGGCGTTGTTCGTACCATGCCTTCTACTATGTATAAATTAAACTAACGGATTAATTAATTGCTGAAATATGCGAGCAGTAATCTTTAACAGAATTGGTTGGTGTACCATGTTGCTGGTAATGCTGGCAACAGCAGCTGAAGCGCAGCGCCGTGGCGGTACCACCCGCCGCAGAACTGCAACCCAGGCTGCCCCTCCTCAACAAGACCCCAACGCGCCGGTAGTGAACCCGGCAACAGGTAACGCTGTTGCTACTCCTCCGCCCCCAACGCCTACAGCCGCCCCCGCAGCTGCAGGCCCTGTGGATACGCCGCGTAAATCGCTGCGTGTCGACGGTGTGGTAGAACGTAACCTCGCGAGAGAACGCGTACCTATCGTGTACGACTACATCCGCGAAGATGACCGTTTCTGGGAAAAACGCGTTTGGCAAATCATTGACGTGAGGGAAAAAATCAACCTGCCTTTCCAATACAACGTTGAGGATGAAGCAGGTACCAATCAGCTGTTTATCAACATTCTGCTCACTGCAATTAAAAACAAGGAAGTAGAAGCCTTCAATCCTATTGACGACCGCTTCACTACCGTAATGCCGTACGAAGAGATCGAAAAGAAAATCTCCGGGGAAGAAAGACAGGTGCGTTCCATCGACCCTGTTACCGGCGAAGAAAAGCTGGTAACCACCCGCGACGACTTCGATCCGAATACCATCAAGCAATACAAGATCAAAGAAGTATGGGTGTTTGACAAAGAAGCCTCTCAGCTCAAAGTCCGCATCCTCGGTATTGCCCCGCTGATGTCCCGTATGAACGAAGACGGCTCCGTTCGCGCCTCCATCCCGCTGTTCTGGGTGTACTACCCTGATATGCGCCCTGTGCTGGCTAAATACGATGTGTACAACCAGAATAACGACGCATCTACCATCAGCTGGGAAGACCTGTTCGAAATGCGCTTCTTTGGCAGTTATATCGTGAAGGAAAACAACACCTATAACCGCGAAATCAAAGATTACATCAAAGACGGTGTAATGCGCCTCCTGGAAGGTCAGGCCATCAAAGACCGTATCTTCAACAAAGAACAGGACCTCTGGCAGTATTAATCGCTACATCTGACCTTGATCATACAGAAAAGGCAATCAGTATCACTGATTGCCTTTTCTTTTATAGCTTTGTTGAAAATTGTAGCAGATGGCCCCCGTTAATTCCCAGCAATTCCTGCAACAACTTAAAAACCAGGTGACGGAAGCCCGCCGCCTGGCTGAGTCACATTTCGGCGGACAGCCGGAAGCTACCCTGCTGCAACAGCCGGAACCCGGCAGCTGGAGCGCAATCCAATGCCTCGAACACCTGAATTCCTACGGTCGCTTCTACCTCCCGGCATTGGGAAAAGCCATTGAACAGGCAGTCATAAAAGGAACCAGGGCCAATGCCGCTTTTCGCAGCGGCCTGGTAGGCGGCTGGTTTACCCGCCTTATGCTGCCGGATGCCAACGGTAAGCCTAAATCCAAAATGCAGGCGCCAAAGGACCATCAGCCGGTTCCCCAGCTCTCTGCGGATAAAGTACTGAAAGAATTCATTGAACAACAGGTGGAAATGGAAAGTCTGCTGGTGGCAGCCACCCGCATTAACCTGGAAAAAGTAAAAGTCCCTACTTCCCTGTCAAACTTCATCCGTATGTCCGCCGGGGATACCTTTGCCTTCCTCATCGCGCATATGCAGCGGCACCTGCGCCAGGCGGAAAGAGCTATTGTGGCTGCGGCGCATCCGTATTAACATCAGCGTTGGCGCCACCGGCCTCGGGATGGAAATAATCCCATATGATTTTTGCTTTCGCATTGCCCACTTCCTTCGCCAGGTCGTCCTGGGAGAGCTGCTTGATTTTATTGACGGAACGGAAGGTTTTCAGTAACTGTGTGGCCGTTGTCTGCCCGATGCCCCTGATGCCTTCCAGCTCGTTTTTAAACGTGCCCTTGGAGCGTTTATTCCGGTGGAAGGTAATCCCAAAACGGTGAACCTCATCGCGGATGCGGCGGATCAGCTTCAGGCTTTCGCTGTTGAAAGGCAGCTTGATACTCTCGGAATCGCCGGGAAAAAAGATCTCCTCCTCATTTTTGGCCAGGCCTACCACCGTCATACTGCCAATCAGGTTCAGCGCCCGGATGCTTTCCATAGCGGCGCCCAGTTGCCCCTTACCGCCATCGATGATCACCAGCTGCGGTAGCGGCTCGTTTTCCGCCAGCAGCCGGCTGTAACGGCGGTGTACTACCTCCGTCATGGAAGCGAAGTCGTTGATCCCCTGAACGGTCTTGATATTAAAATGCCGGTAGTCTTTTTTGGAAGCCACCCCGTCTTTAAACACCACGCAGGCGGATACCGGGTAAGCGCCCTGGAAGTTGGAGTTATCGAAACACTCGATATGCACAGGCAACACCGGCAATTCAAGATCGGCCTGCAGCTGGTACAACACCTGCTTGCGCTCCATATCGCTCTTGCCTTCCAGGTGCAGGATCTTTTTGCGGTACAGCTCTTCTTTAAAATAGTTGACGTTTTTCTCGGAGAGTTCCAGCAGCTTTTTCTTATCCCCTCCTTTTGGCACGGTAAGAGTTACCTCATGTTCCGGGTACTCCACCGGGAATGGCACTATAATCTCCCTGTTAACACTTTTAAACACATCCCGCAGGTAAGCGATGGCATATACCAGCACTTCTTCCTCCGTTTCTTCCAGCTGTTTTTCCAGGGTAACGGTTTTCGTGTCGGCAATAGTGCCGTTCAGGATGCGCAGGTAGTTCACATAGGCGTGGTTGCCTTCGCTGATGATGCTGAATACGTCCAGGTTGCCGAGGCGGGTGTTTACAATGGTGGATTTAGCCGAGTAGGCGCGCAGACTTTCGATCTTCTTGCGCATGATCTCCGCCTTTTCAAACTCCATGTTGGTGGCGTAATGCATCATCTCTTCCTTGAAAAGATTCATCACCGGCGCCAGGTTGCCCTTGAGGATGTTTTTCACCTGGGAGAGGTTCTCCCGGTAATCCTCCTCCGTCTGCAAACCCTCGCAGGGGCCTTTACAGTTGCCGAGGTGGTATTCCAGGCATACCTTGAATTTCCCTTTTCGTATATTCTGCTCCGTAAGGTTGAGATTGCAGGTGCGCAGGGGAATGTTGTATTTGATGATCTCCAGCAGCTCCCGCACGCGGCCAACGGAGGTAAACGGCCCCAGGTACTCGCTACCGTCCTTCACCACATTCCTGGTCAGGAATACCCGCGGGAAAGGTTCGTGTTTGATCACGATGTAAGGATACGTTTTATCGTCCTTGAGGTTGATGTTGTATTTCGGCTGGAACTGCTTGATCAGGGAGTTCTCCAGCAGGAACGCATCCTGTTCGGAGTCTACAATGGTAAACTCGATATGGTGGATATGTTCAACGAGTTTCCTCGTTTTATAATTGTCATGGTTTTTTACGAAATAGGAGCTGACACGTTTGCGGAGGCTTTTGGCCTTTCCCACATACAACAAAGTGCCATGCTCGTCGTAGTATTTGTAAATACCTGCCTGTACCGGTATCGTGTGTGAAATGCTTTGAAATTCTGCTCCCGTCATGATTATAGCTGATTTTTAGCTACCGCTTTAACTGATATTTCCACTTCTTTCGGCGAAAGAAAGGCGATTTTCTGGTAGGTATTAATGAGAATAGATTTCCCCCGCTGGTAAACCAGGTGTTCCCTGTATTCATACACAAGGTTGGAAGTATAGGACTGTACGGTCACCTGTTGGATGGTGCCATGCTTGTCCACCTCCATGGTAATTTCTTCCGGGCTGGTTTGCGCTCCCTTTGATTTGTAGATGACGGACTTCCGGCCGGAAAACGGATCGGCCAGCGTCGTGGTATCGTACGCGTCGCGCAGGGAGGGCTTATTCAGGTCGATGTCCAGGAAAGGCTTCAGCAGGTGCTGTACTGCATTGGAGTCCTTACTGTCGAAGGTGGACTTCGCCGCCTGCCCGTTGAGCAGCACGGTCTTTTCCATGGCGCTGCCCGACTGTACCAGCAGTTTTTCTTCCGATTTAAAATAGCCGGGGAGATCGATAAATTTATCAGGTTGCCCTGTAACGGGTTTGTTTTTTATTTGACTGCAGGCGGTAAATGCCAGCATAGATGCCAGTAAAATGAATGCCGGGTGGTTCCTCATACTGCAAAATTAACACTTATCAGGGGGCATAAAAAATGCGCCGTAAAAACGGCGCATCGATGCATGAGCAAATCTGTCGAGAGCACTAAAAATATGAATATCAGTCATGTAGACTGCATTGTAATCGGTTTGTAGCTATTAAACGTCAGTGAATGATCAAATGTTACAGGGTATCAGAAAAAAGGATCGTTTATTTATCTAGTACCTTGTAAAGTTGGCCAGTACCGGGGTTTTACAATAAAGAAGGTTGTCACAAATGTATGCGACAACCTTCAAATAATGCGAAAAAATATAAAATATTACACCAATAAATTTCCGGTCATTTCCGCCGGGATGGGTAACCCCATGAAATGCAGAATGGTAGGAGCAATATCGCCGAGTTTACCGTCTTTTACCTTACCCTGGAAATCCTTGCTGATAATGAAGAACGGTACGAGGTTTAACGTATGTGCAGTATTAGGCGTTCCATCCTCGTTGATCATGAAGTCCGCGTTGCCGTGGTCGGCAGTCAGGAATACTACATAATCGCTGGCCAGTGCGGCAGTTACCACGCGTTCCACGCAACGGTCTACCGTTTCCACCGCTTTTACCGCGGCCTCAAATACGCCGGTATGGCCCACCATGTCCGCATTGGCAAAGTTCAGCGCAATGAAGTCGGCCGATTTGCTTTCCAGCTCCGGTACAATCATATCCGTAATTTCGTTGGCGCTCATTTCAGGCTTCAGGTCGTACGTGGCTACTTTCGGAGAAGGCGCCATGAGGCGGCGTTCACCCTCGAATTCTTTTTCCCGGCCGCCGGAGAAGAAGAAGGAAACGTGCGGGTATTTTTCCGTTTCGGCTATACGTATCTGTTTCAGGCCATGGTTGAAGATGACTTCGCCAAGGGTCATGTTCAGGTTATCGTTTTCGAAGATAACGTGTACATTCTTAAAGGTTTTGTCATATTCAGTCATGGTGGTATAGTACAGGTCCAGCGGTTTCATGCCGAATTCAGGGAATTCCTGCTGGCTGAGTACCTGTGTGATTTCGCGGCAGCGGTCCGTGCGGAAGTTAAAGCAAAGCACGGCGTCCCCCTCCTGGATCGTGGTCAGCGGCTGGCCTTCCGCGTTCGTAGCGATGATAGGTTTGATAAATTCGTCCGTTACGCCTTCCGCGTAAGAAGCTTTTACAGCGGTGATCACATCCTCCGTAGGCGCGCCGATGCCTTTTACCAGCGCATCGTAGGCCAGTTGTACGCGTTCCCAGCGTTTATCGCGGTCCATCGCGTAGTAACGGCCGGTAATAGTGGCAATCTGCCCTACGGATGTTTTCAGGTGAGCGCTGAGGTCTTCCAGGTAGCCCAGCCCGCTCTTTGGATCGGTATCCCGGCCATCGGTGAAGGCATGGATAAATACTTTTTCCACGCCGTTAGCTTTGGCAATGTCTGTCAATGCTTTTAGGTGGCTGATATGAGAGTGTACGCCCCCGTCGCTCACGAGGCCGATGAGGTGTAAAGCCTTGTTATTGTTTTTAGCATGCGCCAGGGTGTCGAGCAACACCTGGTTTTTCGCCAGTTCTCCTTCACGGATCGCTACGTTGATGCGTTGCAGTTCCTGGTACACGATGCGGCCGGCGCCGATGTTGAGGTGCCCCACTTCGGAGTTACCCATCTGCCCTTCCGGTAAACCCACGTCTTCACCGCAGGTAACCAGGTGGCTATGCGGGTATTTGTTATATAAGCTGCTTACAAAAGGTGTCTTAGCGTTTGCAATGGCATCTGCAGAAGGTACTTTACCTTCGCCCCATCCATCCATGATGACGAGAATGGCTCTTTTCTTTTCCATATCCTATTAAGGTTATTTTTAAATTTGTTCCCGGGGGGTGAAAATACTCATATTGCGTTGAAATACTTTCTAAATATTTCGGGCACAAAGGTATTTCACGTTCCGTTAACATGATAAGCGGGCAGGGTTTTATACGGTATTTATATATATGTTTTTAATGATATATAAATGAGATGAAATGGTTACCGGATTAATACCTACCACGATGGTGGGATTTTGTTGACTTACAGGGCCTTTGGCATAGTTTTAGCTTTTAATTTGAGTTGGAAAAATCACATTTTTAATTAAATAACTGACAATGAAAAAGCTTTTGATTGTGCTGGGGATATTGTTGGGAGGAGTTATTTCAGCATTTACGCTGTCGGCAAGCTCGTATGAAGTTTCAGTAGCGGGGCCTTTTGAAGATGTTGTGGGAGCTATCAAACAGGGAGATGTGAATGGCTTATCCCGTTACCTGGATGCGAACGTAGAAATCAACATCGCAGGAAAATCCAATTCCTACAGTAAAGCTCAGGCTGAGATTATTTTAAAGGATTTCTTTGCAAAAAACCAGGTGAAAGCCTTTGAGCTGGTCCACCAGGGTGGGGACGGTTCCCGTTTCGGTATTGGTAACCTGACCACTTCCGGAGGCTCTTACCGCCTGTCCTTCTTCTTGCAGAAGAAAGGTAACTCTATGGTGTTAAATGAACTCCGTTTCGAGAACAAATAGATGTACAACACATAAATTAGTTGAAAAACCCCGCGTGCCCCGCAATAAAATGCGGGGCACTTTTTATTTTTGCGCATCTTGCGGGCAAGAAAGCACCTAAAAATTAAGCGTATGTTAGACCAGGAAGCGCTCAACGCATTTATCAGAAGCGCGTTGGCAGAAGACATCGGAACAGGCGACCACTCCACGCTGGCGAGCATCCCTGCCGATGCCAAAGGGAGCGCCAGGCTCAAAATAAAAGAAGATGGCATACTCGCCGGGATGGAAGTAGCGGAAGCTATTTTCAAATGGCTGGATATGTTCACCGTTTTCACCCCTTTTAAAAAGGACGGAGATCCCATGAAAGCCGGGGAAGTGGCATTCGAAGTGAATGCCGCCGTACATACCCTGCTCATGGGCGAGCGCCTCGTACTCAACTGCATGCAGCGCATGAGCGGTATCGCCACCCTCACCCATCAGTACACAGAAAAACTGAAAGGCTACCATACCCGCATCCTCGATACCCGCAAGACCACGCCCAATTTCCGCATGCTGGAAAAAGAAGCCGTGCGCATTGGCGGTGGGGTAAACCATCGCATGGGATTGTACGATATGATAATGCTGAAGGATAATCACATCGACTTTTCCGGCGGGATCACCGCTGCCGTTACGAAAACAGTAGCTTACCTGCAGCAAAAACATCTCCCCCTGAAAATAGAAGTAGAAACCCGGAACCTGGAAGATGTTAGGGAAGCCCTGGCCGTAGGCCATGTGGACCGTATCATGCTGGATAACTTTACGCCCGACCAGATTGTTGAAGCCATGAAGCTGATCAACGGCCGGGTAGAAACAGAAGCCTCCGGCGGTATCAACCTCGATACCATCGAGGAGTATGCAAAAACCGGGGTGGACTTCATCTCCGTCGGCGCTATTATTCATCACGCCGTGAGCCTGGACTTCAGCCTGAAAGCAATTATTCTATAAACCGCTATATTGAAAAAGATTCTATTTATCATCAACCGGAAAGCCGGCACCGACAGGCAGAAGCGACTCGATGGCGCTATCGCCCGGCACTTCCCTGCCAACGCCTATAACGTGGAGATCACCCACCTGGCCTACCTCGGCCATGGTAAGGACCTGGCGGAAGAAGCGGTGAAAAACGGCGTTCATACCGTGGTGGCCGTAGGCGGCGACGGCTCCATCAATGAAATTGCACAGGGCCTCGTAGGCTCAAATACCGCCCTCGCCATCATCCCCCTGGGCAGTGGCAACGGTTTGGCCAGAGCCCTGAAAATCCCGCTGGACGTAAATAAAGCCATGCAACTCATCGTGGCGGACCAACAGCAGGCTATGGACGTAGGCTACGCCAACGAACACCTCTTCCTCAGCAATGCCGGCGTTGGCTTCGACGCCCTGGTAGCGGAAGAGTTCAGGCACACCACCAAACGCGGCCTGTACGGCTACGCCAAACTCGTCATCCAACGCTTCAACAGCTACCAGCCGGACGCCTATACCATCCATATCGACGGTAACCGGCTGCAGGAAAAAGCCTTCCTGCTCACCGTTGCCAATGGCAACCAGTTCGGCTACGAGTTCAAACTCGCGCCCAACGCCAGTGTTTTCGACGGTATGCTGGACCTCTGTATCATGCCGCCGGTAAAATTCCTGGACCTGATTCCCGTTAGTTTACATTCTCTTCGGGGAAATATTGATAAAACACGTTATCTTAAACATTATACAGGTAAAACAATTACCATTGCCGGTAATAGCCTGCAATTCCTGCAGGTCGACGGGGACGCCGTTCCTTTCACCGGCAACGAAGTAAAACTGCGGGTGCAGGAAAAAGCCATCCGGGTAATTGTTAATTCATAACGCTTAAAATGTTGGGAAGATGTCTAAAAAGAAAGCAAACAATAGTGGTATGGTGTACTCAACAGACCCTAATTTTTCCTTTGAACCGGAGCAGCAGGAAGAAGTGGAAACCCTCCCTCCTGCCAGCCAGTTGCTGAAGGTAAAGCTGGATACCAAACAACGCGCCGGCAAAGTGGTAACCATCGTAGAGGGCTTTGCAGGAAAGGAAGAAGACCTGGAAAAACTGGGAAAGGAGCTGAAAACCAAGTGTGGTACCGGCGGCAGCGTAAAAGACGGGATCATCCTCATCCAGGGAGATTACCGGGAAAAAGTCCTGAAATGGTTGCAGGACTGGGGCTATAAGAAAGCTAAATAAGCGGTAAAAAACTAAATAAACACAAGGGGCTGATAAACATCAGCCCCTTTTTCGTATTTGCTTTTTTAACTAAACCTTATCTGTTTACCAGTTGCATGCCGCCTTCCGAATAACGTTCGCCGGCAACCTGGTTTTTTTGGAGTATGGCTTCAATGGATGCCAGATCCTGTGCATCCAGCTGAATATCAGCAGCGGCAGCATTCTCCTGCAGATACTTTCTGCGTTTGGTGCCTGGGATGGGGATGATGTCATCGCCCTGTGCCAGCAGCCATGCGAGTGAGAGCTGTCCGGTGGTGATACCCTTGCTTTTTGCGAAAGCGCCCAGCGCTTCTACTGTTTGCAGGTTCTGTTCGAAGTTGCCACCCTGAAAACGAGGCAGATTTTTTCTGAAATCGCCATCTGCCAGCTGGCCTGCGCTGGTAAGAGTGCCCGTACTCATACCGCGGCCCAGCGGACTGTAAGCTACCAGTGAAACGCCCAGTTCCCGGGTAGTATTCAGGATGTCGCCTTCCACATCTCTGCTGAAAAGAGAGTACTCTGTCTGCAAAGCTGCGATCGGATGAACAGCGTATGCCTTACGGATGGAAGCGGCACTCGCTTCAGAAAGTCCGAGATAACGCACTTTTCCTTCTTTTACCAGTTCAGCCATGGCGCCCACCATGTCTTCTACCGGTACTTTATCATCGATGCGGTGTGCATAATAGAGATCGATCACGTCTGTGCCCAGTCTTTTCAAACTGGCTTCACAGGCTTGTTTGAGGTATTTAGGCGATCCGTCGAAGTAATAGGAATTATCTTCGTTGAAGCGGAAGCCAAATTTGGTGGCAAGAAAAACTTTGTCCCTTTTGGTGGCGAGTATCTTGGATAGTAACACTTCATTTGCGCCCTGGCCATACATGTCGGCGGTATCCCAAAAGTTAACGCCTAACTCCAGCGCAAGTTCCAGCGTAGCCAGTGATTCATGTTCATTGGCGGCAATCTCCTGCGGATCGCCGTACGCAAATGACATTCCCATGCAACCCAGTCCTATAGCCGATATGGAAGCTTCTGTTTTTCCGAGTTTTCTGTACTGCATAATATTGAGGTTTTGTGATGGCAAATTTAGATGCAGGTACAGGGACTTGGATTGTAGCCTTCAAAGTATTACTTGTGAATTTCAAAGTAATTAATGCTGGCGGAATTCCTGTGGGGATTGCTTGCTGTGGTTCCGGAAGAAGTGCGTAAAGTTGCCGGGGTCCTCAAACCCAAGGCACCAGGCGATTTCAGCGATCTGCCAGTCCGTATGCATGAGCAGGAGCTTCGCTTCCAGCAGTATCCGCTGGCGGATATGCTCGCTGATAGTGCGGCCGGTCACCTGCTTAACGGAGGCGTTGAGGTGGTTCGGGTGCGTATTCAATACCGCAGCAAACTCTTTGGCCGTCTTAATGCTGATCTGCTGATGAGGATGCTCAATCGGGAACTGTTTTTCCAGCTTATCCGTAAAACGGTAAGCCAGTTGCTGCGCCGCCGTGAGGTTTCTTTCCGGCGCCGTAGTATCCATGGCAATCCTTCTGCCTTCCAGTAACAGTAATTTTATGTAAATAAGAATCGCTTCCTGTTTGAAAGCGGCATTTTCCTGGAACTCCCTCGCCAGTTGACGGAAGATGGAACTGAGGTATTCCGCCTGCTCGCCGGTGATGGGGTACACCGCCTGACTTCCCATTTGCAGCAGCGGATAGGTAAGCAGTTCCTGCGGTTGCTTGTAGAACAGCTCCTCCGTAAAAAGGCAGTAATAGCCGTCCTGCTCAGCGCTGGTAGGAATCCAGGACTTAACGGAATGCGGGTTCAGGAAAATGATGGTAGGCTCGGTGATCTCGTAACGCACATCATCTATGGTAAAAATCCCCTCCCCTTTGGTAACCAGCGATATCTTATAGTAATCCCGGCGGGAGGCGCTGATCTCCTCCTTTACCGGATGCTCCTTCCGCGAATAGGCGGCAAAAGTCCCGTTGACAGGTACTTTGGGCTGAACGTCGAAGTGTTGGTAAAGTGAAAGATCGTTGTGTATATCCGTCATTTTAAATGTCCGGATATTGTTGGAGCGGGTTATTCTGTTTGATGACATACTCAAATTTACGCCAACTTCCTGTTAAAAAACAATAACGAAAAATGATAACGAAAAAAATAAGATTGGCTGCAATGCCTGATTTTACTGATGTTTTCGGTAAAATGCAACGTTATTGCATTTTTATTTTTGATAATATTCAAAAGAATTCACAATTTGTTAACGCCTTTATCAACCAAAATCTTGTTATTATAAGAACAAGATAACTCATTCAACCAAATACAGAAAGGACGCTGTTTAGCGTCCTTTTTCCTTTTTATATTTTTTATAATTTTTATTTTTTTAGGAAAGAATAAACTCAATTTCCCCGAAGCTGAACTCGTGACGAACATTATCTATCTCCATCACCATGCCACCGGTATCCAGTATATCCCTTATGGTACCCGTAAAAGAAACGCCGTTTTTCCGGTAGGCCGCTGGAGTATTAAGCCGGAACAAACGGCTTTTATACTCTTCCATAATGGCGGCATAATTCCCGGCTTCCAGTTGCTCAATACGGCGATGGAGGAAGGCGCATAACTCCCTGGCGAAAGTGGGCCCGTCCCAGGTCTTCCCGGTAATCTGGCGCAGGGAAACGGCATGCTTTAACTCCTCCGGGAACCTGGCCTGGTTCAGGTTGACGCCGATACCGATAATGGCATACTGCCAGATAGTACCGCGAATGACGTTTTCTATGAGGATGCCGGCTGCCTTTCTGTCACGCCAGTAAATATCATTTGGCCACTTGATAGCCGTTTCATCCCCGGCAAAGGAGCTGAAGCAGTCATAAGCGCCCAGCGCTACGGCAGCGCTCAGCAAAAACTGCCGGGAAAGTGGCAAGGCCGCAGGTTGCAGGGCGATGGAGAGCGCGCTCACGTCCCCGGGTTCCGCCAGCCATTTTTTACCCCTGGTTCCCTTACCCGCCGTCTGGTACCCTGTAAACCAGGCTGTTCCGGATGTCACCTCCCCGGAATTTACCTGTGCCATGGCATAGTTATTGGTGCTGTCTGTTTTTTCCAGAATATAAAATGGGTGTCCTATCACTTGAATCCTTTTTTAGTCTGTACAAGGCCGGCAAAGTAGTTCATTTTATTGTTTTCTTAACATATTAGGAGGCCCCCATACCATTTTTCTCAAGCTGATATTAAGGCTTGTTTAGTAACTTTGACAATTAAAGATTATTTTTAACAAAAACGTGATTTATTGGCACCCTTAACCGTTCTGAGCACGAGGAAAAAAGCGCAGACGCGCTTAACCAGAGAAAGTGAAATTTTTACCACCATCATTAAGGCCATACAGGAGAAGAAGGGGGAAAATATCGTTTCCCTGGATCTGCGCCAGATTCCTGAAGCAGTGGCCGATTTCTTTATCATATGTGAAGCAAACTCCAACACACAGGTTCGGGCAATCGCCGACTTCGTGGCTGACGAAGTAGAGAAGAAGCTGGGGGAAGCGCCTTACAAACATGAAGGTTTTACCGCTCAGCAATGGATATTGGTTGACTATGTGAATGTTGTGGTACATGTATTCCTGCCGGAAACAAGAAATTTCTATAATCTGGAAGAAATGTGGAGTGACGCCGAAAGGATGGAACACCAGGACTAAAACAAAATCAGCCGATTTCGTATTATTATAATTATAATTCTGATAGCAATAAACATCCGTAAAGGAGCGAAAGATTATGGAAAAAGGAGGCAATAACTTCAACAGAGGGTCAGACAAATCGCCTAAGAAAGGACCTAAGTTTACGATATACTGGGTGTATGCCTTTATTGGTATAGCCCTGCTTGCCATGAACTTACTCGATTTCGGCTCTCATCCAAAAGAGATCAGCTTCCAGGAATTCCAGGTAAACTACCTGAAACCTGGCGACGTAGAACAGCTGGTCGTAGTAAACAAGAAATATGTAGAAGTCTACATAAAGAAAGACAAACTGAAAGAACCTCAATTCAAAGACGTTAACAAAAGCCGCCTGGGTGGTGATAACCCCGGCCCTCATTACCGTTTTACCATTGGTAGCGAAGAGAGCTTCAAGAAAGATATGGACAAAGCCCAGGAGGGCGTGGCGCCTGAAAACCAGGTTAAAATCAAATACGACGAACGGACCAGCTGGTTCGAGCCCGTATTCCAGCTCCTGTTGCCTATCCTGCTGATCATCGGTTTGTGGGTACTGCTGATGCGTAAAGTTGGCGGCCCGGGCGGCGGCGGAAGCGGTGGCCCCGGCGGTATCTTCAACATCGGTAAATCCAAAGCCACCCTGTTCGACAAAGGAACCCGCGTAAACATCACCTTCAACGATGTAGCCGGCCTCGACGAAGCCAAGGTGGAAGTGATGGAAATCGTGGATTTCCTGAAAAATCCTAAAAAATACACCTCCCTCGGTGGTAAAATACCAAAAGGCGCATTGCTGGTAGGCCCTCCGGGTACCGGTAAAACCCTCCTGGCTAAAGCCATGGCCGGGGAAGCGCAGGTGCCTTTCTTCTCCATGTCCGGTTCCGACTTCGTGGAACTGTTCGTGGGCGTGGGTGCCAGCCGCGTACGCGACCTCTTTAAACAGGCCCGCGAAAAAGCGCCGTGTATCATCTTCATCGATGAAATTGATGCGATCGGTCGCGCCAGAGGTAAAAACGTAATGATGAGCAACGATGAGCGGGAAAACACCCTCAACCAGCTGCTCGTGGAAATGGATGGTTTCGGCACCGACAGCGGTATCATCATCCTGGCCGCTACCAACCGCCCGGATGTACTGGACAGCGCCCTGCTGCGCCCGGGCCGTTTCGACCGCCAGATCTCCATCGATAAGCCAGACCTGGCCGGAAGGGAACAGATCTTCCAGGTACACCTGAAACCGATCAAAACCTCCCCCAACCTGGACATCAAGAAACTGGCTTCCATGACGCCCGGCTTTGCCGGCGCTGACATCGCCAACGTTTGTAACGAAGCCGCCCTCATCGCTGCCCGTAAAGGGAAAACAGAGGTGGAAATGGATGACTTTAACGATGCCGTTGACCGTGTGATCGGTGGCCTGGAAAAGAAAAACAAAATCATCTCTCCGGAAGAGAAAGAAGTGATCGCTTACCATGAAGCCGGTCACGCTATCTGCGGATGGTACCTGGAACATGCAAACCCGCTGGTGAAAGTAACCATCGTGCCAAGAGGCGTTGCCGCCCTGGGTTACGCACAGTACCTTCCGAAAGAACAATACCTCTACAATACCGAACAACTGATGGACGATATCTGCATGACCCTCGGCGGCCGCGCAGTAGAAGAGATCGTTTTCGGTAAGATTTCCACCGGCGCGCAGAACGACCTGCAGGTAATCACCCGCATGGCCTACGCAATGGTAACCGTTTACGGTATGAACGATAAAGTAGGTAATGTATCCTTCTATGATCCAAACAACGATCAGGCGTTTACAAAACCCTACTCCGAAGAAACCGCTAAGCTGATCGATGAAGAAGTAAGAAAACTGATCGACAGCGCTTATGTCAGAACGAAAAACCTGCTCACAGAAAGACTGGAACAGGTGAAAATCCTCGCTTCCGAACTGCTGAAAAGCGAAGTGCTGTACCAGGCGGACCTGGAAAGGCTGATCGGAAAACGTCCGTTCGACATCAATAAGGAACACCATGCAAGCAAAGAAGGATTTACGACAGACGGCGTTCACCCATCTGATATCATTAATCCATCACCATCACCTGCAAATGCGTAATTAGTCATATGAAGGTTTCTCCTGCCAAGGAAAATATTCTGAAGCGAGTACGAAATGCTTTAAGTCAGTCAGTACAGTTGCCCTTCCCTAACTCGGAGGGCAACACTGCTGTCTTTAAGACAGAGAGCGAAGGAATGGAAATCAGGTTCGCTGAAGAGTTTACCCGCCTGCAGGGAAAATTTGTTTTCTGCGCAGGTAAAACGGAACTGATCGAAAATTTACGCGCACTCTGCGACAACAAGGAATGGCACAATGTACACTGCCAGACCCCTTCCCTGCTCAAGCACCTGCATACGGACGAGCTGCCCTGCCTCAACCAGGGCAACATGCACGATGCGGATGCCGCTATTACTGACGTAGAGTACCTGGTAGCGCGCACGGGAACCGTTGTGCTGAGCGCGGCCCAGCCTAGCGGCAGAGCCCTGCCGGTTTACGCCCCTGTGCATATCATGATCGCCTACACGCACCAGCTGGTATTTGACCTGAAGGATGCCCTGCATAAGCTGAAGGACAAATACGGCAACGACCTGCCTTCTGCTATCTCCTTTGCAACAGGCCCCAGCAGAACCGCAGATATCGAAAAAACACTGGTAGTAGGTATTCACGGACCCAAAGAAGTGTACGTATTTTTAGTAGACGAATAGCATGGATATCAATTTGCCTGCGGGCAGAAAAATATATTTTGCCTCAGATTTCCACCTGGGAGTGCCTGATGCCCATACCAGCAGGGAGCGTGAAAAGCTCATCATCAAATGGCTGGAAGAGGCAGAAAAAGACGCCGGACACATCTTCCTTGTCGGCGATATCTTCGATTTCTGGTTTGAATATAAACACGTAATTCCTAAAGGTTATATCCGTATCCTCGGTAAACTGGCCGCTCTTCGCGATAAGGGTATCGGTATTTCCGTTTTTATCGGTAATCACGACATGTGGATGAATGGCTATTTTGAAACCGAGCTGGACATCCCCGTGTACTATGAACCGCAAACCTACACCATTGCCGGGAAGCGCTTTTACATCGGGCATGGGGACGGCCTCGGCCCCGGCGACCACGGTTATAAATTCCTCAAAAAAGTATTCCGCAACCCCGTTTGTAGGTGGTTGTTTTCCGCCCTGCATCCCGCCATTGGTATCGGGATGGCCAATTACTTCAGCCGTAAAAGCAGAGCCGCTACCGGCCAGGATTTAGAGAAATTCCTCGGGGAGGAGAACGAGTGGCTGGCTATTTACAGCAAAGAAGTGCTGCAAAAGGAACATTTCGATTACTTCATCTTCGGACACCGCCACCTGCCGCTGGATATTAAAGTCGGGGAAAACAGCCGTTATATCAACCTGGGCGACTGGCTGAATTACACTTCCTATGCCGTTTTTGACGGGCGGGAAACCACCCTGCACTATTATACGCCGGCAGGAGAAAAAGCTGCCAGGTCAGGCGTCTAGGATGTCATGTAAAATAGGA
This sequence comes from Chitinophaga sp. CB10, assembly GCA_001870995.2. Taxonomy (GTDB): domain Bacteria; phylum Bacteroidota; class Bacteroidia; order Chitinophagales; family Chitinophagaceae; genus Chitinophaga. Next base: position 82,681 of record MLAV02000011.1, on the reverse strand, counting down.
GGCGATTGCATCTCCACAAAATCAGGCAGGTGTAATCGGAGAAACTCCAGGTAGGCATACAGTAATTTCCTTCTTCTTTCTTTGTTCATTACAATACCCGCCAGTTCTTCCGTAGCCGTGCACTGGTACAGCGCGTCTGTAAACTGGCTCGACTCCGGCTCCAGGTGATGGATATGGTGCGGCGGAAGGTCCGTGTAATGGCCCTCCTGCAGGTCCAGGTAGGGGGTGTATTCCGAATAGCGGCCGTTGATCCTGAACCCCAGGTACTCCCCTACCTTCAGTGTGAAAAATAAGGGCATGTTCGCCGCAACGGGTATTTCCGACTTGTCCAGTACCTCAAAGGCATTTTCCACGAAATAATAGAGTTCCAGGTGTTGCTCCGGTTGTTTCAGGCATTTTTGCAGCAATTCGATCATGTACAGCGCTACGGTATTCTTAACGATGCTGAAATGCAGGGAGCTGAAGATATAGGCAAGTTTGAATTCGGCTATCCGTTGCAGGTTTTTGATCTCCTGGTGGTACACGACGAGGTCGAGTATATTACCCGGCTGCAGCAGGTTGCCGCGGGCGGCTTTGGGCTTGCTGGACCGTACCCCGTTTACAATATAGGATTGCATCCCGAACAGTTCTGTAAAAATGCTTACAATCATGCTCGTGTCGCCGTATTTGACGGTCCTTAGTACTATCCCTCTTGTCTTGTGTAACATATAATCCGCATGCAATTTAGCTAAAAGCAGCGGTTAACAGCCAATCCCTATTTTAATTACCTTTACGCCCTTAACAAATTGAAAAATCCACATGTGGCAACGCTTAGCCAGCTTTGTGCTCAAATTTCGCTTAACACTACTACTGTTATTACTGGTTTCGACGGGTGTGATGGCCTGGTTTGCCAGTAAAGTGCAAATGTCCTATGATTATGTGGCCACGATCCCGCATGATAACCCCAGATACCTTGAATTCCAGCAGTTTAAGAAAAAGTTCGGGGAAGATGGGAATATGATGGTGCTGGGAGTACAAACCGATAAATTTTTCCAGCAGGAATTCTTCCGGGATTACCTCCAACTCAATAAAGATATTAAGGCTATCCACGCCGTGGAAAATATCCTGAGCGTGCCGGCAGCCATCAACCTGGTGAAGAATGACAGCACCAGAAAGCTGGAAGCAGGGCTTTTATTTAAAGGTGATTTAACCTCTCAACAGGAGATTGATAGTCTGGCAGCTGTCTTCAATACCTTACTGTTCTACAAAGGGCTCTTATACAATCCCGATAGCCATGCTTACCTGATGGCGATTTATGTAAACAAGGATGTGTTCAACTCGCCGAAACGAACGGCTGTAGTGGATTCTATTTATAAGATCACCAGGGCGTTTGAAGCAAAGCAACATACAGAAGTGCGGCTGAGCGGGCTCCCGCTGATTCGTACGGTCATGGCCGTTAAAGTGGCGGATGAACTGAAATTATTCCTGAAGATTTCGTTTCTGTTGACAGGGTTGATACTCTTCCTGTTTTTCAGGTCATTCGGCGCCGTTCTGATGTCGATGGTGGTAGTGGCTATCGGCGTGATATGGTCTGTGGCAACCATTGTGCTGATGGGATATAAAATTACGTTGCTGACAGGTTTGATACCATCGTTGATTGTAGTAATTGGGATTCCTAACTGTGTGTACTTTATCAGTAAGTATCATACGGAATATGCAAAGCATAATAACAAAACGCGGGCGTTGGTGCGGATGATACAGCGGATGGGGATTGTTACCTTGTTTACCAACATCACGGCTGCGATTGGATTCGGCGTGTTCTGTTTTACCAACAGCGCTATTTTGAAAGAGTTTGGCGTGGTAGCGGGCGTAAACATCATGCTGATTTTCATGATCTCGTTCGTGTTCCTGCCCAGTGTATTAAGTTATTTACCTGCGCCTAAAACGAAGCATATTTCCTATCGCGAAAGTGGTTTCTTCAGCAGGGTATTACAGTTGCTGGAAACGCTGGTATTCAAATACAGGAAGGCGGTGTATGGTGTGAGCGCCCTGCTGGTGGTATTATCCGTGGTGGGTATGATGCGTTTGCAATCGGTGGGGTATATGCTGGATGATATTCCGCATACCGATAAGCTTTATACCGATTTGAAATTTTTCGAAAAGAATTTTAAGGGCGTAATGCCGCTGGAAATTGCAGTGGATACCAAGCGTAAGAACGGCGTCGTCAATTTGCAGACGCTGGGCAAGCTGGATCAGCTGACGCAGCTGATAGCGGCGCAGCCTGACTTTGCGCGGCCATTGTCCGTAGTGGAAGGGATTAAGTTTGCGAAGCAGGCATACTATAATGGGGATAGCAGCAACTATGCAGTGCCGAATCAGTTTGACTTGGGTTTCCTGGCGCCTTATCTGCGCATGAAAGCCCCTTCCGGCGCGGGCGCCAATACTACTTTTTCCAAACTGGTGAATTCGTTTATGGATAGCACCAAACAGGTGGCGAGGGTGAGTGTAAACATGGCGGACGTGGGTTCCAAACGTTTGCCGGAACTGTTGGACTCCCTGCGGCCTAAAGTCAATGAAATCTTCGACAGCAGTAAGTATAAGGTAACTTTCACCGGCACCAGTGTAATTTTTCAGGAAGGTACGCGGTTTATTATCAGTGGTTTAACGGAGAGTATTATATTGGCCTTTGTACTGATCATGGCCTGTATGCTATACCTGTTCCGCTCCTGGCGGATGGTGATCATTTCATTGGTGCCTAACCTGATTCCGCTGGTGGTAACGGCCGGAGTGATGGGATGGGTAGGCGTGCCGCTGAAGCCTTCTACCGTATTGGTATTCAGCGTGGCGCTGGGGATTGCTATAGATGTGACGATCCGCTTCCTGGTGAATTTCAAGCAGGAGTTACCGCATCATGATTTGAATATCAGTGCGACGGTAAAGCAGACTATACACGAAACAGGGCTGAGTATTATCTATACTTCGCTGATCCTGTTTGCAGGCTTTATGATATTTAGTTTTTCAGAATTTGGCGGCACGAAGGCTTTGGGCTGGTTAACCTCTCTGACCTTAATCGTCGCAATGATCACGAACCTTACAATCCTGCCGGCATTGTTGTTGTGGATGGAGAAGGCATTGTTGAAACAGGCGAAGAAGAAAGCCTTGTGGAAACCGCTGGATGAGGAAGAAGATATCGCTATAGATCAGCTGGGTATGGGTGATAAGGACTAGAAAACCCGGCATAAACAACTTATCAGGAAAATGCAGTGATTACCGTTGGTAGTCACTGCATTTTTCATTTTTGGGGATGTTTTTCTACAGGGAATGCTAAACATTTAGCTAAATCGGACAAAAAAAGTGCGTAAACTAATCTAGTAAAAAACGTTTATCCGCATTAATGACCGTTCGTCACAAAACTGTATATATCCACATAAAAAAATGAGAGGTTTATAATGCCATTCTAACCACTAGTTCATGAAAAACAAATACTTAAAGGGCGCTCACCTGAGTGAGCGGAAATTTAAGGAGATCTTACGGCTGTTTGCCGATGATCTTACAGCCACGCAGATAGCGAATATCAGTGGCGTAAGCCGGGTAACGATTAACAGTTACCTGAAGAAGTTAAGAAGCCAGATTGCGCGTTATTGTGAAACGTTGCATCCTGTGTCTGTCCCTGTTGCTGCAATGTATGAGCGGGAAATGGAATCCCCGCTTGACCAGGACGATGATACCCTGGTAGCAGTGAAGTCCGAGGTAGACAAGGCAGTACGCCCTGTTATCTTCGGCATTGTAAAAGTTGCTGACCGGTTACACACCGAATTGCTCCCTGACGTCAGCCGTTCCATGATTCATGCTGCCACCCGTGGCAGGTCTGTATTGGAGAAGATCAACACGACCGAGCGTTTACGCAATTATTCGGGAGTCGTTGACCTGGGGCAGTATCGCCTGTACAGATTAAGCAGTAAGCCTACCGATGCCTCCGGCACGCCGCAGATGGACGAGGTAGATGCTTTCTGGGGGCTGACCAAGCACCGTTTGGCCAAATTCAAGGGGCTGAACAGAAACACTGCCTATCTGCATTTAAAAGAATGTGAGTTCAGATTTAATTATCGTGGAGATGACCTCTTTACGGTTTTATTGGAAATGCTGAAATCATATCCACTCACTTTATCCTGATTTTTTCACCTAATGGCATTGACCCGGCTGAACGTTTCGGCCGGGTTTTTTTGTTAATTCAACCATTGGTTAACCCTTTAACAGTTGCAAAATCTCCTTTTTTTATGTTATTATTTTACTGCATACTTTTCTTGTGAATTCATAAATTATTGTTTGTTATCTAATTAATAATTTAATTGTTTAAATTATATGTTAATAAAAAGTTAAAGCCTTGTTATCGGGATGTTATTAACAAGTTGCAACCTTTAAATTTTTGTTAATAAAGTCTATATTTACAGTCTGATTGGAAAATTATTAAGGAAACTGCTTGTGAGAAAAAGGATAACTACTTCTTTGTGTGATTTATTGAAATAATCACAACAAAGAAGTAATATTCTTGGTAATTGTCAACTTTTAGTGAACACGACCATGCCATAGAAACCTGTGCATTCTTCACAACATTAATCAGCAGAAAACCAAACCTACATTTAACCTGGGTATTGTATCATTTGGCTCTTTTTAGGGTCCTGACTTAGCTTTTTATTTTTTAAAAGGATAGATAACAACAACGGAAACAAAACATGCTTATGAGGAAAGTATTAGTTCTCCTCCTGGCCGTGTTGTCCCTTGCCGGAAATGTATTCGCACAGGGTCGCACAGTTACGGGGAAAGTTACTGATGCTCGGGACGGCTCTCCTATCCCGGGTGTAACCATCCAAATTAAAGGTACCAACAAGGGTACTACTTCTTCTGTGGATGGTACTTACAAAATTGCCGCTGATGCTAATGCCGTGCTGGTATTCTCCTTCGTGGGTTATGCAGCACAGGAAAAACCAGCTTCCAGCGAAGTACTGAACGTAAAGCTCGGTACTGACGACAAGCAACTGAGTGAAGTAGTGGTAACCGGTTACACGGTAGTAGACCGTAAGAAACTGGTGAGCTCTATTTCTGAAGTAGGCTCCAAGCAACTGGAAAACGTGCCTATGCCGGATGTAAACCAGCTGCTGCAGGGCCGTGCGCCAGGTGTGGTATCTGCTTCCGGTTCCGGTCAGCCAGGCGCCAAGCAGAGTATCAGCATCCGTGGTATCGGTTCCCTGAGCGCCAGCTCTGATCCTATCTACGTGATCGATGGTATCATCATCAACAACGGTCAGGTAAACCAAATCACACAGACGCAGTCTACCGACGTAATGGCGAACATTAACCCGAACGACATCGAAAGCATCAACGTGCTGAAAGATGCGTCCGCTCTGGCCATGTACGGCGCCCGTGGTGGTAATGGCGTAATCGTAATCACTACCAAAAAAGGTAAAGCCGGCAGTTCCAAAGTTGGTTTCAAAGCCCAGTATGGTTACAACATGCCAAGCTTTGGTAACTGGGATCAGATGAATGCACAACAGGCGTTTGATTACAAACGTAATGTGTATCGCCTGAACGGTTATACGGAAGATGAAATCAACCAGGCTGTTCCTGATTCCTTGCTGAAATATGCGACTGACTGGAGAGACCTGGCCTTCCAAAACGGTAAAACCCAGAACTACGAAATCAATTCCAGCGGTGGTAATGATAAAACGCAGTACTATATTTCCGGTGGTTATTTCAGCCAGGATGGCGCCATGATCAATTCCGGAATGAAACGTTACTCCGTTGTATCCAACGTACAGAATAAAGTAAGCGACAGGCTGGATGTAGGTCTGAACCTGAACCTCTCTTACGCTGACCTGAACAACGCAGGCGCTGGTAACCGTTACAGCAGCCCGCTGCTGGGTAGCTTTGCCAACAGCCCGCTGTTGCCAGCTTACAAACCGGATGGCAGCCTGTACACTGGTCTGGAAGACCTGTGGCAGAACACTTCCAACACCGGCGATAACTTCCTGTACTCTTCCGCACTGAACACCAACCGTGTTGAAAACGTACGCGTACTGGGTAAAATGTACCTGAACTACAAAATCACCGATTGGCTGAAATTCGGTCAGAACGTGTCTATCGACTACATCAGCGCTCAGCAGAAAACTTTCCAGGATCCTACCACCGGCGATGGTTTCAACCCTGCTGATCCAAACCAAAGCGGTGACGTGTACCAATATCAGCGTAACGTAAGAACCATTACCTCCCAGACTTCCCTGAGCGGTAAATTCAACGTTGGCCAGAAACACCTGTTTGATTATCTGGCAATGATGGAGTATGCGCCAACTCACGATAATTCCTTCAGCGCAGAAGGCGTTGGTTTTGCCAGCCCTAAAACGCCTGTACTGGACGCTGCTGCAGTTCCATTGGGTGTTGGTGGTGGCCAGAGCGATAGCCGCTTCCTCTCCTACCTGGGCCAGTTAAACTATACCTACAATGGTAAGTATTACCTGACAGGATCTTTAAGAAGAGATGGTAGCAGCCGTTTTGCTCCTGGTAACAAATGGGCTTCATTCTACTCCCTGGGTGCTTCCTGGCGCGTTATCGATGAGGCCTTCATGAAAAATCAGCACATCTTCTCTGATGCCAAGCTCCGCGTGAGCCATGGTACATCCGGTATTGCCGGCGGTATCTCCGACTACGGCTGGATGGCTATTTACAGGTACAACATTGCCTACAACGGCTCTCCTGCTTCCAATCCATACCAGCCTGGTAATGCCAGCCTGACATGGGAAAAGAGCATATCTACCAACGTGGGTCTGGATATGGGCTTCCTCAATAACAGATTGACTGCTTCTGTGGATCTGTATTACAGAAAATCCATTTCCCTGTTACAGAACAAACCATTGCCTCCAACCTCCGGTTATCGTGACCGCCTGGAAAACATTGGCTCCATGTATAACAAAGGTATTGAGGCCACTATCTCATCCCGCAACATTGAGAATAAAAGTTTCCAATGGTCTACTGACGTGACATTTGCTGCCAATAAAAACAAAATTCTCTCCATGTTTGAGAATCAGGATATCATTAACCCAACAAGTTCGGATGGGACAGCATATACAGGAACCATTCACCGTGTAGGGTTACCCGCTTATACCTGGTACTTAAGGCAGTGGGCTGGCGTGGACCCTGCAAACGGAGATCCACTGTGGTACAAGGCCGATGGTACTACCACCAACAATATCAACGAAGCTAACTACCGTACTTTTGGCTCTACCATGCCTAAGTTTACGCTTGGTTTCAACAATACCTTCAATTACAAAAACTTCACACTGTCTGCGTTTATCTATGCTGCACAGGGTAACGAGGTGATGAATGGTACTGCCAGGTATGGCGATGCAGACGGTGCGCGTTTGAACTGGAACTACAATGTAGCCGCCGGTGAAAACTACTGGACTACTCCAGGCCAAAACGCTACCAGGCCTAAACCAATTCCGGGTGGTAACAAAAACTCTACAGCACTGTCTACCCGCTACCTCGAAGATGGTTCCTATATCCGTCTGCGTAACGTAGTACTGGGTTACAATCTGCCTAAAACCTGGTTGAATGCAGCGAAGATCCAGAATGTTCGTCTGTACGTTCAGGCACAGAACCTGCTGACTATTACCGGCTATTCCGGTGTAGATCCTGAAATCGACAACACTGGTTATGAGTTCTTCAAATACCCGGTTAACAAAACTGTAAGTTTTGGTGTGGACATCACTTTGTAAAATCTAATGGAGTAAACAATTATGAAAAAAATTCTCATAGCAATAGCCGCAGCAGGAATGTTTATGCAAGCCTGCAGCAATAAGCTGGATGTAAGGCCTTCTGATGGTCTTGGGGTGGGAGACGCCCTGCAAGATGTAGGCGGTGCAACAACCGCGCTGAACGGTGTATATGACGCTTTACAGCAAACCGAATACTATGGTCGTAACTACTGGGTGATGACCGAAGCGAATGCGGATAATATTTACATTGCTGCAAGTAACAGTAACAGGTTCCTGAGCAGTTTCCGCCACGATTATAATACCCAGGATGCAGACGTGGAAGATTTCTGGGCTACTGCTTACATGGGTATAATGCGTGCCGATCGTATCCTGGAAGCAATAGATAATATCCCTGGTGACGAAAAGGTTAAGAAGGTGATTAAAGGAGAAGCCCTCTTTTTACGCGGACTCATGCACTTTGACCTGGTAAATGTGTTTGCACGTCCTTATGCACAGGGGGGTGGCAGCCAGCCTGGTGTGCCATTAAAATTGAAATTTGTAATCGATATGCCTCCCCGTGCTACCGTGAAGGAAGTGTACGATCAAGTGATTGCCGACCTGACAGCAGCCAAAGAACTGCTTGCTGATGTAGGCGAGTCTACCAAATACCACGCTAGCAAATATGCAGCATCTGCCCTGCTGGCAAGAGTATATCTGCAAAAAGGAGATAAAGTTAACGCAGCAGCCGAAGCTACCAACGTTATCAACGCCGGTTATTCCCTGCAGCCATCTTCTGCCGATTACTACAATGTGCCGGGCAGCGGTGAAGAAATCTTCACCCTGGTATTCACCGATGCAGAAACCACCGGTTCTGATAATATCGGTCAGATGTACCTGAAACCTGGTTATGGCGACTTACGCGTATCTCCGGACCTGACCAGCAAGTTTGATGCAAAAGACAGCCGCCTCGTGTATTTCGGTACCCTGGATACAGAAACTACCAATAAGAAGTTCTCCGGTCAGACAGGTAAAGCTGGTATGACCAGTCCTAAACTGCTGCGCCTGGCTGAAATGTACCTGATCCGTGCTGAAGCGAACAGTACCGCAAATCCGGATGCCGCTATTCAGGACCTGAATGTGATTCGGGAACACCGCAATCTTGATAAGTTGACAAGCGTCGCGCCTGCCGCCGTACTGGATTCAGTGCTGGCTGAAAGCAGAAGGGAGTTCATGTTCGAAGGTCACCGCTATTTTGACCTGCTGAGGAACGGTAAAGGTGTGGACCGTAACTTCTGCGGCAGCATCCTGGCTATTAAAGCGCCGTGCACCATCGCGGCGGACGCCTATAATATTATCTGGCCTATCCCTCAAAAGGAAAAGAACACCAACCCTGGTATCGAACAGAACCAAGGTTACGAATAACTAGACAAGCATGTTGTAACTATAAAGGGTGCCTCGCTACGGCGGGGCACCCTTTTTTTATGCCTATTTAACAGAACTTTATAACGAAATACTTTGTTTGTTTAAATAAAAATTGTAGGCAATTTGGTTTTCTGATAAGGATTTATTTTATATTTGGTCAAAGGAAACAAAGTTTGAATTTTTCTGTTATTAACCTGTTATTTAACATTTATTTATTTCAAATCATATGATAAAATAATTAAACCTATATAGCTGCTAGTCACAGTTATATAGGTTCTAATGGTTGATGTTTATGAGAGCTTAACCCTGTTAGCTTATGAAGATTTTATAACTACTAGTCACAGTTATAAAATGGTTAATTCGGTTACGCCTTGATAAGTTTCTAGCCTGCAATCTTCTTTTTATTAGTCAATCAAAACCAAGTCGCTTATGAAAAAAGGGCTACTACTTTGGCTGCTCCTGTTTGGCTGCATAGTAAACGCAGTCGCACAGCGAACGATCAGCGGAAAAGTTAGTGATGCAAAAGATGGCTCTGCTATTCCCGGAGTTACCGTTGTGATTAAGGGTACAACAAAAGGAGTGTTCACCTCCGGAGACGGTACTTACCGCCTGAACGGAGTGGAAAATGGAGCAACACTGGTATTTTCTTTCGTGGGTTACATCACCAAGGAAGTACCGGTAGGCGCCGGCAACAGTATTGATGTTGCGCTGGAGGCCGACAAGAAACAACTCGGAGAAGTTGTTGTGACCGCCGTAGGTCTGAAAAAGAATGAGGCCGCACTGGGATATTCCGTATCCACAGTAAAGCCGGAACAGATTCTTCAAAAATCTGAGCCTGACATGTTAAAGGGCCTGCAGGGTAAAGTTGCAGGTGTGGACATCAGGACTTCCCAGGGTACGCCAGGTGCAGCTACCCGTATCCAAATCCGTGGTAATACCTCGTTTTTTGGTAACAACCAGCCCCTCATCGTTGTGGATGGTATTCCCTACAACAATGACCAGGTAACCACCTCTTCCCAAACTACCGGTGGTGGAGCTTATTCCAGTGGTCTTTCCGCACTCGATCCGAATGACATCGCTTCCATGACCGTACTGAAAGGTGCAGCAGCTGCCGCACTCTATGGTTCAAGGGCGTCAAACGGAGCGGTGGTAATCACTACCAAATCCGGTTCTTCCACTCTCTCTAAACGGAAAACCGAAGTAACCTATTCTTCTTCTATCGCATTTGAAAACGTAGCCAGCTATCCTAAATATCAAAATATTTATGGCGCTGGTAGTAACTTTAACTATTCCGGCGTATCCAATGGATCCTGGGGTGCTGCATTTGGTACCATCGATTCGGTTACCGTATGGGCTCCATATTCGGATGCGTTTCCGGAATTATATCCTCCCGGATCTAAAATCCCTTACAGGGCTGTACCTAACAACGTAAAAGACCTGTTCAGGACCGGGTTTATTTCTGAAAACTCTATCAGCGTAAACGGTGGAAATGAAAAATCTTCCGTAAGTGCTACTGCAACCTACATGAGTCAGGATGGTTATGTTCCGCACTCGAGCTTTAACAGAGGAAGCCTTTCCGTAGGGGGTATAACCCGGCTCACTAATGGCTTGCATGTAAGTGGAAATTTCAGCTATAGTACTACAAATCAGCTTGGCTCCCAATTCGGTGAAAACCAGGTAGACGGTGTGGCATCTTCTTTTGCGCGTAACCTGTTCCTGGCCAGAAACTGGGATATCGCTGGTTATCCTAATGAAGACAAAAACGGTTTCCCTGTACAACCGCTGTATTCACAGTTTGATAACCCATTGTGGTCCTTCAGGCATAATACCGTTAATACCAGAACAGACAGGTATGTTGCCGGATTAAAATTGAACTACGATATTCTTCCATGGTTCAATGCAAGCTATCAGATCGGGACCAACGTGAACAACCTGGGACGTAAGGAGATTGTTGACCTGGGTTCCCGTGGTGCTGAAGGAATTGGGCAGATCACTGAACAAAGCTACCGTTTCGCAGAAATCGAGTCCAACCTGATCGGTACATTTACACCAAGATTCAAAAATGAAGATTTCGGTTTCAAAGGTATCGTAGGTTATAACGTAAACCAACGTACTACCAACTCCACTATCATGATTGGTAAAGGTATTGTAGCACCTGGTATTTACAACCTGAACAATACCAAAAGCGTACTCCCAAATGAGGACGTCCTGATTCAAAGAAGGCTCTGGGGCATTTTTGGAGAGATTGACCTCGACTATAAAAAATGGTTATTCCTGACATTAACAGGTCGAAACGACTGGTCTTCTACCCTGCCAAAGGAAAATCGCAGTTACTTCTATCCAAGTGCCGCCGTTTCCTGGTTGTTTACAGATGCGCTCAAAATTCAGAGCAGCTGGTTTGACTTCGGTAAACTGCGTGCGAGCTGGGCGAAAGTGGGTCGCGATGCCGATCCATACAGCCTGCAGAATATCATGTCAGTTAACGTACCATTCCTTGGTCAATCAGGTGTAATTCAGAATCCAGGGGCTGGTAATCCGAACCTGAAACCAGAGTTTACCCAGGATATTGAAGTAGGTGCTACTTTGGAGTTCCTCAGTAGGAGGATTGCATTAGACTTCGCATGGTATTCCAGAAAGTCTACCAATCTCATTGCTCCAATCACACTGGCTCCAACATCCGGTTATGCCACGTTTATAGATAACTACGGAGAAATTACAAACAAGGGATTTGAAATTGACCTGAATCTGGTGCCTGTTAAATCCGAAAACTTCACCTGGAACCTCCACTGGGTTTTCTCAAGGAACGTAAATATGGTTGCCAAACTCAGAGATGGTGTAGACCGTCTGCGTCTGGCAGGTATTCTTGATGGAATCAGCCCATACCTGGAAGCCGGCAAGCCATATGGTTATCTAAGAGGTACATATGATGCACGGGACGAAAATGGCAACCTCCTGATCGATCCAAGCACAGGGTTACTCATCCCGACCGGTGATCAGAGAATGGTCGGAAATCCCAATCCTGATTTCAAAACAGGTCTGACTACTACTTTCAATTATAAAGGCGTTTTCCTGAATGCATTGTTTGACCTTACCAGAGGCGGGGATATATACTCCGTAACTGTAAGTAGTCTGTTGGGTCGTGGCGTTACCCAGGATACTAAGGATCGTGAGAAGATGATCATTATCCCTGGATATTATGGTGATGTTAACAAACCAGGAACACCGCTGAAAGATGATAAAGGAAATCCAATTCCTAACTCAACTCCAATAACGGTGTTTGATGCTTATTTCGGTGAGTCTTTTGCGATCAACTCCGCCACAGAGTGGAACGTATATGACGCAACAGTTTATACGCTGCGTGAGGTAACATTGGGGTATGATTTCCCTAAGTCTCTGTTCAACAAAACATTTATCGGTGGTTTAACTGTAACCCTCACGGGTCGTAACCTGTGGTACATGGCGCCTGGTATGCCTAAATATTCCAACTTCAACCCTGAGGTAGGAAGTTTCGGTTCTACTAACGTTCAGGGAATCGAGTTGTCTGGTGCACCAACTACCCGCCGTTATGGTTTAAATGTGAAAGTGACTTTCTAGTATTCATGAAAAAAAGACAATCGATGAAAAGAATTTCCATAATACTGTTAGGTGGTCTTTTGATGGCAGCTGGCTGTAAAAAAGGTTTCCTGGACATAAATAAAGACCCTAATAACCCGTCCACAGCAACGCTAAGCCAAATGCTTACTGCAAATGAGCAAGGGCTGGCGTATGCCATGGGTTTCAGTAACCAAGGCCGAGGTGCGGTGGGATTCACCGAAGTATTGTCCGTGTACATGCACCAGGTAACGGTGCGTGAATCACAGGATCAATATAATGCGCAGGGTGACCAGTTCGACATCAATAATGCCTGGACGCAATTTTATAGTGCCCAATCGAATGGGTTCGGGTACAGCGGGTTCCTGGAGAATACGAACGTGATGATTCGCCAGGCAGAAGCAGAAGATAATCTGATATTTGCCGGCGTGGGCCGAATCCTCAAAGCATACGGCCTTAGCCAAATGGTGGATATTTTTGCTGATGTTCCTTATACAGAAGCTAATCAGTTTTATCTTACCAAGAATGGATATCCAAAATTTGACAAGGGGCAGGATATATATCCTGAACTGTTAAAGATGTTGGATACCGCATTGAATAACCTGTCAGCTACAGCTACAAATTCACTGGTACCTGATTTAGATGATCTTTTTTATGGCGGGGACGTTAAAAAATGGACTCGTCTGGCAAAAAGTATCAAATTGAAATTGCTGGTTCAGCAACGTTTGATTAAAGATGTATCAGCGGATGTGAATACGCTGTTTAATGGTGATCTTATCAGTAAATTGGATGAGAGCTTCATGATGCCTTATGGTCCGAGTAACTCTCCGGATGACAGGAATCCTGGTTTTAACGATTACTACGCTACACAGCGCTCCCACTACGTGAGCCCATGGTTCTATTCAATCCTTAAAGGTTATAATCCAAGGTTATTTACCGGCATTGAAGATCCACGTATTCCTTATTACTTCTATAATCAGATTAAGACTACTGATACTACTGCTGCTGGTATCGGTAACACTGATTATCGTGATAGTGCGTTTGTTTCTATTCTCTTTGGTTCAGTAGGACCTAACAGAGACAGGTCAAATGATAACAGTATTACTGTTTTCGGTATTTATCCTGTTGGAGGCCGTTATGATGATAACTATAAAAATTACGATAAGACGGCTCAGACTAATATCAGAGGCGTTTCCTCCAGCAGCGCCACTGGTGCGGCTCCTTTGAGGCTGCTTACCTATGCGGACATTTTGTTCCTGAAGGCAGAATGTATGAATGTCGGATTAATTCCAGATGACGGTGGAGCAACCCTGAAGAAAGCAATCGAGGAATCTTTCAAACAGGTTGACTATGTAGCTGGAAAAGCCAACAAAGGACAGAATATTCCAAAGCTGGAAGGTTCCGCCGCTGTAACTAATTACATTAACCAGATTATGGGAGCATATAGCGCTGCAAATACTGCAAAGAAGCTGGAGATCATTATGACCCAGAAATGGATTCAAAGCTATGGCTTCAGTTGTGATCAATATACTGATTATCGCCGCACAGGTTATCCGATCCTGTTCGATCCTAACGACCCCAGTCAGGCTCCTAGTGGTAGATATCAGCCACCGCTTTTGGGTGATCCAACGCTGGGAGGTAAAGACCAACCTTCTGTGAGGGTTGTGCTTGGAAGAAGATACCCGTTGTCACTGCCATGGCCAGCAGATGAATTAAACGTAAACAGAAACGCTCCGGCTCAAAAACAACCTGATTCCTATCCTGTATTTTGGGATAAATAAGCTGCAGTATTCAAGCATTAAAAATTGTAAGTATGAAGAATCCAGTAACATTGATATTAATGCTTCTTGCGGTCTGTGTATTAGGTTCCTGCCGCAAGAACGATAATCCAAAATTACCAGAGAATATCCGCGAGGGAGTACTGCCGAAGTTTACTCAGACTGCAGGTAGTGCAAATCTGAATAATATCACCACCTTTACGGCTACATTTGACCTGGACTATTACTTTCCGAATGCTTTGAAAGCTACGAAAGTTGATATCTATGCAGCCTACGATGGTGATTATCAGCATACACACCTGATTCAGGCAAACGTAACTCTGCCAGTCAAAAACATCACCATCACAGGTGCTCAGTTAATTGAATGGTTCGGTATAGATCCTGCCCAGCTGGTAAAGGATGAATATATCGAAGTAGGTGCTGACATGACATTGCCAGACGGCACTTTAATTAAAGCTTTCCCATTCTATATAGATGCCAATGGGGATATGCAGGCAATAACGCCATATAGCAGCAATGCTTATGCAATGCCGGGCTCCAATCCATCGTTGGTATGGATAAAGAGGATATAAACGGACCATCAAAATAAGGTTCATTAAATTATCCCGGTCGCGATTTTCGCGGCCGGGATTTCTATTTTAATTATAAAAATATTGCATATGTGGGCCTGTTAAGGCTTTTCCACGGAAAACCACTCTTCTTAATTAATTCGTTGTCAATCATTAATATCTTAACATTTCCTTAGGTTAAATAATGTTAAAATTTTCCCACTAAAATGTTAGGGAATACAAAACCATTTACATTATATTTGTTTGATCATTGCGAGATGGTACTCCTTTGATGTTCGAAATCTAATTGCTTATAGAGGAATAGTTCAGTAGTAGCCTTAATGCTTATGAGGACACGAATCGCCAACGATTATTCCAGAATTTTATGGCAACCAAATCCCTGAAAGCCGGACGCAAGTCTTGCTTATTCTTTTTAAATGCTAAAAAAAAGACAGGGGACACTAATGGAAAACAGCTTGTGAAGTGCTGCAGTCCGTGTACAGCACTGATGAGTAAACGGAAAAATTATAGCTAGAAAGATTATTATTTCAACCGAATTTGAACGCAGTTAAAATTAATCACTGTTAAGGAAACGCGATGGTAAAATAGATTGCTTGTTTAGTTTTTTTAAGGTAACCCGCTGTAGCACCAGGGTTACAATTACATGATATTGTATTTGGTGACAGTAACAAAAAAAAGACATGCAAGGTGTCTGACGGGTATGTCATGCCTATACATCAACCAACTACTAAAGTTTTACTTTTTATTGTCTAATCAAAATTGCTTATGAAGAAAGGATTATTCCTATGGCTGCTTGCAGTCCTCAGTGTCTTCCAGGCACTGGCGCAATCCAGAACGATCACAGGTAAGGTAATCGACGCGAAAGACGGCTCCGCTCTTCCTGGCGTTACTGTAAAAATCCCTGGTACCAACATCGGTACGCTCACCACTTCTACAGGTGAATATAAAATTACCGTTGACGGTAAAGTTTCCACACTGGAATTCTCTTTTGTGGGTTACATGCTGCAGAAAGTAAATGTGGCCAACAAAGTAAACGTTAACGTACTGCTGGAAGGCGACCAGAAAGCGCTGAGCGAAGTAGTGGTAGTAGGTTACGGTACGCAGGAGCGTAAAAACGTAACAGCTTCTATCGCATCTATCAACGGAGCATCGCTGAAAAACACGGCAGCTCCTGCGGTTGACCGCCAGCTGGCTGGTCAGGTAGCGGGTGTACAGGCTACTGTTGCCAGCGGCGTGTTAGGTCAGCCTGCACGTATCCGTATCCGCGGTACAAACTCCCTGAGCTCCGGTACTGATCCGCTGTATGTAGTAGACGGAATGCCGATCATCACCGGCGACCAATCCGGCGTAACGCCTGCCAACCCGCTGGGTGATATCAACCCGAATGATATCGAAAGCATGGAAGTGCTGAAAGATGGTTCCGCTACGGCTATCTACGGTTCACGCGCTGCGAACGGCGTGATCCTGATCACTACCAAAAAAGGTAGACAAGGTAAAGCTAAAATCGCTTACGATGCATGGTTTGCTGCTGCGTCCCCGTCAAAGAAATTTGACCTGCTGAACGCAGATGAATTCATCACCATTGCAAACGAAAAATATACCAACGCAGGTAAAGCCGCACCGGCAAAACCTACGCCTAACCCGGCTGGCGGCAACTATGACACCGACTGGCAGGATGAGGTTACCCGCACCGGTTTCCAGCAGAACCACAACCTTTCTGTTAGTGGTGCTAACGAAAATACCAACTACTACCTCTCTCTCAACTACGGTGATATGAAAGGTATGCTGGTGGGTAACGATCAAAAGAAATACCAGCTGCGCATGAAGATTGAGCAGAAAGCCCTGGATGTTGTTACCCTGGGTGTGAATGCTGCCGTATCTCACATTACCAACAATGGTTTCAACTCCGGTACTTCCGGCCTGTCCAGCTCCATCCCTAACGCGCTGCGCGCGCTGCCAAACGTGCCGGTATTCAATGCGGATGGTACCTACAACATCGACCAACAGGCGAACCTGCTCGGACAAGGCGCTAACCTGACTTCCATTGCAGACAACTATACCAACATCCGCTATGTGCTGGATCACAACATCTACCGCAATAAAAACCTGACCTTCACCGGTAACACTTTTGCGAACGTAGAGATACTGAAAGGCTTAAACCTGAGAACACAGCTGGGTATTAACCTGCTGAGCGGTGAGGACTACCAATACTGGAACCCAATCCACGGCGATGGTAAATCTTCCGGTGGTTATGTATTCCAACAACAAATCCCAAGCTTCCGCTACAACTGGGCTAACACCCTCTCCTATAACAGGACTTTCGGTAAGAGCAACGTGAATGCGGTAGTGGGTCTGGAATTCCAGAAAAGCAGAGAAAGATATTTCTGGGGTTCTGCCAATGGCCTGAGCAGCCCATTCTTTGGTGAAAATAACCTGATCTCCAACAGTTACACTACTCAAAAATCCGGTGGCGGTATTGTTGAAAGAGCTTTCAAATCAAGCTTCGCAAGGGTTTCCTACTCTTATGCTGACCGTTATATCTTATCCGGAACTTTCCGTAGAGATGCGATCTCTTCCCTGCCTCCGGGCAAACAGGATGCTAACCTGCCAGGCATCTCCGCTGGTTGGAGACTGTCTGAAGAGAGCTTCTTCAAGGAAGGCGCTATCAGCCATGTATTCAGCAACGTGAAAATCCGTGGCGGTTGGGCGAAAGTAGGTAACGTAGACATTGGCGCGTATCCATACGTAGGTTCTTACAAAGCCGCTGTTTACGGTACTGTGGGCGGCCTGGTGTACAACAACGTGTACAACCCTGACCTGACTTTCGAAACCAGTAAAAAAGTGAACCTGGGTCTGGATCTGGGCTTGCTGCGCGATCGTATCACTGTTACTGCTGACTACTTCAGAAACAACATCGATAACATGGTATTGTCCGCACCGGTAGCGCCATCCCTCGGTGTTCCAAGCGCAGGCGCTCCTAACCAGATCAGCCTGAACGTAGGTAAAATGTACAACCAGGGTTACGAGTTCACCGTTACTTCTACCAACATTGACAACGGTAAATTTACCTGGACCACTTCCGCTAACGTAACCTTCGTTCGCAACAAGGTACAGGCGCTCGTTAACAACCAGGACATCGTGAAGAACTACAACGTTACCAGCGTTGGCCGTTCTATCGGTGAGTTCTACGGTTATGTATCTGCCGGCGTAAACCCCGCAAACGGTAACCCGCTGTGGGTAAAAGCTGACGGCTCCATCGTTCAGGGTAACTTCCCTACTGCAGACTACAGAAAATATGATCCATCCAAACCGGATGACATTTCACAGGCGGCTCCTGCACTGACTGCCACTGACAAACAGTTCCTCGGCAGATCTACGCCTACCTACTATGGCGGTTTGAACAACACCGTTACCTACAAAGGTTTTGATTTCAATATCTTCTTCTCCTTTGCAGGCGGTAACAAAGTGTACAACGTAACCCGCCAGGAAACGCTGAACAACCAGAAGTTCCAGAACAACGGTAAAGAAATCCTCGACAGATGGACTACTGCCGGCCAGGTAACTTCTGTGCCTAAATTATACCAGGGTTCCGACAACTTCATTCTGCAGAACGGTAACCTGAACAGCCGCTTCCTGGAAAACGGCGACTTCATCCGCGCACAGAACATAGGCCTGGGTTACAACCTGCCTAAAGATCTGCTGACGCATATCAAACTGAGCAGCGTTCGTATCTACGCACAGGTGCAAAATGCTTTCGTAATCACAAAATACAAAGGTGTGGATCCTGAGCTGAACCTGAACGTTTCCGGTCAGGCTGGTAACATCGAACCTGGTTTGGATTATAACACTTCTCCGGTTCCTCGTACTTATACTCTTGGTATTAACATTGGTCTGTAATCTTGTGAAAAAAAATAATTATGATGAACGTATTTAAATCTCAATATAGCCGGACTGTAGGAAAGGCGCTGGCAGCAGGGTTACTGGTGGCGGCTGCACTGACCTCCTGCAAAAAGTTCACAGAAATCACTCCGCTGAACCAGGTGGATGAAAAACAGGTGTTTGCCGACTCCGCATCGATTGAACTCGCCCTTAATGGCGTGTACAACACTGCTACGGTAGGTAGTTATAACGATAGCTACAGCGGCCGTGGTTATCCTTTCGGGGCTGCTGCCATCGAACAGGATGAGATGCGTGGCGAGGACATGGTGAACCTGGCTACCTTCTACGAAATCACTTACAAATCACAATACTCTACCACCTCTGCCAACAACGTGGCCATGTGGGTGAACCTTTACTCCCTGATCAACCAGGCAAACGCCTTTATCGAAGGAGTTAAAGGCGCTGTAAGCAGCAAAGTGATCACTGAAACCAAAGGTTTACAGCTGGAAGCACAGGCAAGATTCCTGCGCGCCCTGGCTCACCACGAACTGGTGATCCACTTCTGCCGCCCTTATGCAGACGGTAATGGCAGCCAGCCTGGCGTACCTTATCGTACCCTTGCTACCAACACCGTGGCGAAAGTGCAGGAAAACCTGAAAATGGGAAGAGGCACCGTTGCGGAAGACTATACGCAAATGCTGGCTGACCTGGATTTTGCGGAAGCGAATGGTACCGGTAATGCTATCTCCAAAGCCAACAAAGGCGCTGCTATCGCTTTAAAAACAAGGATTAAGCAACATATGGGCGACTGGAATGGGGTGATTGCCGAAGCAGCCAAGCTGGGCGCTAACCTCGATGTTCCAAAAAGTCCGATCAACGCGTATGAGCTGACGCCAAATCCTGCTACTGTATTTACTTCCTACAGCAGCAACGTAGAATCCATCTTCTCCATCGCGAACAGCGTTGCCGCCAACGGCGACGTGAATGGTGCGCTGGCGCAGATGTTTGGCCCATCCACTTCCTCCGGCCGTGGCCTGGTATCCATCAGTCCAAACATCTACAATGCCACCTTCTGGCCTGTTAACGATGCACGCCGTAAGCTGCTGATCCTGCAGGATTCTACCAAAACGACCAAACGCATCTACTTTACAGGTAAGTACACCGAGTATGCCAACAAAGGCGACTGGGCGCCAATCATCCGTTATGCAGAAGTACTGCTGAACGCTGCTGAAGCATATGCCCGCACCGGCAATACTGCAAAGGCTTATGACCTGTATAAATTCGTACACAACAGATCCAACGAAAAAGGTAGCGCAGGTTACCTGCCAGACGTTAACCCGGGTATTACCGACATGACTGCCGCCATCCTGAATGAGCGCCGTGTTGAGTTCCTGGCTGAAGGTCGCCGCTGGCCGGATATCCACCGCCTTGCCAAAGATGCCAAATACGGTATCCCAGGCATCCCTGCCAAAGTTGATCCAAGCGTACTCGCCTCCAGTGGTGCTGATTATGTAGCCGGCAGCGGCAAGGTAATTCCTTCCGGTATCAAGGCTATCGACTATACGGATTACCGTTTCCTGTGGCCTTTCCCTGCTACAGAAACCGCTTCCAATCCTACATTGAAAGCAGCTCAAAACCCTGGTTACTAATGATTACACTATTTCCTGTAGTGAATTGATAGATAATAATCAGTAAACAAGTAAGGGTGTACCTCTCCATCGGGTACACCCTTCTTGTTTGTTCAACGCATTAGCGGTACACGGTCGACAACGGCATGGCCCCCGCGCAATAAAAAAACTCCCGATGGATTTATCCACCGGGAGCTTAAATCTTTCTCTCTAAAAAAATTATTTTAACACCTCTTTCAACTTGGCTTCCAGCGCGGGACCGCGAAGGTTGGCCGCGATAATCTTACCCTGCGGATCGATCAGGAAATTAGCAGGGATCGCATTGATGCCAAAGGTATTTACCACGGCGGACTCCCAGAATTTCAGGTCGCTCACCTGCGTCCAGGCCAGGCCATCCTGCTGGATAGCGTCCGTCCAGTTCTTCTTCTCTTTGTCCAGCGAAACGCCGAGGATCGTGAAGTTTTTGTTTTTATACTGTTGGAAAGCTTTTACCACGTTCGGATTCTCAGCCCGGCAAGGTCCGCACCAGCTGGCCCAGAAGTCCACCAGGACATACTTTCCGCGGAATGAACTCAGGCTCACCATTTTCCCGTTCGGGTCAGGCAGGGTGAAATCGGTAGCCGTATCGCCGATCTTCACTGCGATAGACGGTTCTTCACCACCGGCTGCATCGCCGCCGGCGCCCTGGGCTTTTTCCAGTTCATCGATTTTACCTACGAGGCTTTTCACCAGCGTATTTTCAGGGAAGCGCTTCTGCATATTGGTGAGTACCTGCCTGTGGGCAAGGATTTCGCCGGCATCGCGCACCTGGCTGATCGCAAATACCGCATTCGCAGGGTATTTGGTTTTATCGGCAGTAATGAAGAAGTATTCTTCGAATTCCTTCTCCTTACGTTGCAGCTCTTCTACTTTAGGATGGAGCACACTGTCCGGCGTTTTAACGCTGTGGAGGCTATCCAGGGTGCGCATTTCTTCCGTCAGCGCGATGGATTGCTTGCTGATGCTGGCCAGGAACTGGTGCAGTTCCGCTGTTGGTTCGGAACCATCCACTTTCAGTTTATCGAGGTTATCGAGGTCGCCTTCCAGTTTCATATCGCCTGCATCCAGGGAGAGGATGATGAACTTGCCATTGCTGAAGCGGATGCGGTAAAGGCCCTGTTCAGGCACCATGCCTTTGAGGGTAAATTTGCCGCCGGCATCTTTCACGTTGGTGGAGTCTACCACTTTGATATCGGAGAGGCTGAGTTGCTCCAGTACTACAGGTCCTACAGGCAGGTTGGTGAACTGCCCGTCAATTTTGAATTCTCCCTTTTCCTGCTGCTGGCCGGCGCATCCTGCGAGGAAAGCGGCGGCAGACAGCCATAAGAAGTATTTTTTCATGCAATCAGTTTTTAAAATTCATATCTGCAAGCCCCCAAATTAGGTTAATTTACCGGATTGACCTTAACCCTTCAGTTTTTCGGCGAGTAATTCATTGGTGAGGCGCGGATCGGCCTTGCCTTTGGAAGCTTTCATCACCTCTCCCACAAACAGTGCCAGTAATCCTTTTTTGCCACCGCGGTAAGCGGCTACCTTATCCGGGTATTTGGCCAGCACTTCGTCGATGATAGGCGAGATGTTATCGGCATTGGTATCCTGGATGAGATTCAGCCTGGTGGCGATTTCCAGCGGCTCGGCAGGATGGCTGATCATTTCCGGCAGGATGCGGGAGGAAGCAATGGAGAAACTCACTTTGCCACTGTCTACCAGCGCTATCAATTTGGCCAGGGAAGCGGGTTGCAGGGGAAATGCAGCGATGTCCGTCCCGTTTTCGTTGAGGTAGGACTTCACCGGCCCCAGGAGCCAGTTGGCGGCCGCTTTGTATTGACTGGTGGCGGCAATGAGCGCCTCGTAGTAATCGGCCGTGGACTTATCGTCGCAAATAACCCGGGCGTCGTACTCCGGCAGGTTGTATTGCGTGATGTATTTCTGGATCAGTTCTTCCGGTAAGGCGGGCAGCGTGGCCCTGATGGCGTTGATGAAATCGTCGCTGAGGTGGAATGGCGCCAGGTCCGGCTCAGGGAAGTAGCGGTAATCGTTGGCTTCTTCCTTGGAACGCATGCTGAATGATGTGCCGGTGGCGGCATCGAAGCTCCTTGTTTCCTGTACAATAGTACCGCCGGTTTCCAGGAGTTCGATCTGGCGTTTCACTTCCAGGTCGATCGCCCTCTTTACGTTGCGGATGGAGTTCATATTTTTAACCTCCACTTTGGTACCCAGGGTGGTGGCGCCTTTCAGGCGGATGGAAATGTTGGCGTCGCAGCGCATACTTCCTTCTTCCATATTACCATCGCAAACCCCGAGGTAACGAACGAGGCGGCGTAACTCGGTCAGGTACTGATAGGCCTCTTCGCTGGAGTGCATGTCC
Organism: Chitinophaga sp. CB10; assembly: GCA_001870995.2. GTDB lineage: Bacteria > Bacteroidota > Bacteroidia > Chitinophagales > Chitinophagaceae > Chitinophaga. The sequence goes on along the minus strand of MLAV02000011.1, from coordinate 59,680 downwards.
GGCTCACTGACAATTTCCACGAGGGGCACGCCGGCGCGGTTCAGGTCCACATAGCTGTAGGCCGGGTCCTGGTCGTGCAGGAGTTTGCCCGCATCCTCCTCGAGGTGAATGCGGTTCAGTTTAATATCGCGTGTACCCGCTTCCGTGGTGATACGTACGTATCCGCCGTTGCAGATAGGCGCTGTATGTTGGGAAACCTGGTATCCCTTGGGGAGATCAGGGTAAAAGTAGTTTTTGCGTGCGAAGTAGTTGTCCTTCTCTATTTCGCAATGACAGGCCAGGCCGAGTTTTATGGCATATTCGGCCGCTTTTTTATTCATGCGGGGCAAAGTACCCGGATGCGCCATGGTAATCGGACTGATATGGGTATTGGGGGCTCCCCCGAATGCGGCACTGTCGCTGCAGAATAGTTTGCTTTCCGTCAGCAGCTGGGCGTGAACTTCAAGCCCAATCACGGTTTCGTATTTACTGTAATCCAAGAGGTGACATTTTAAAAATTCCAATAAAATAAAATCGAAAGCAAATCACCACTAAAATTGCTTGCTGATTAACGCAAATATATTCAAATAATGCTGTGTTTTCGGGCAATTTCCTGCCCGGAAAATGGTAAATTCGGCTATATCAAACAGTTTAAATTCATCCCTATGATCAGCAATACCCAGGCGGGACAGTTATATGAGGCGCAGCAGGCATATTTTGAATCGGGTGCTACCCTGCCGTATAATTTCCGGAAAACCCAGCTGAAGCGGCTGAAAAAGGCGATTGAGCAGTATGAGGCCCGCATCCTGGACGCATTACACCAGGATTTGCACAAGCACCCGCTGGAAGCCTATTCCAGCGAGGTGGGATTTTTATATGAAGAGATCAATTATATCCTGGAACATCTGAAAGGCTGGATGCAGCCGGAAGTGGTTACCAGTCCGCTGGTTACCTACCCGAGCAGCAGCCGGGTGTACCGGGAGCCGCTGGGGCTTACCCTGATCATAGCGCCGTGGAACTACCCTTTCATGCTCTTGCTCAGCCCGTTGCTGGGCGCTATTGCCGGGGGCAACTGCGTGATCCTGAAGCCTTCCGAGCTGGCGCCGGCTACCTCTGCCCTGCTGGCCAGCCTGATAAAGGAAACGTTTGATCCGGCGTATATTGCCGTGGTGGAGGGAGATGGAGCGGAGGTGATTCCCCTGCTGATGTCCTACCGGTTTGACCATGTGTTTTTTACCGGCAGCACGCCGGTGGGCAAAAAGATTATGGAGATGGCCGTGCCGCACCTGACGCCTGTAACGCTGGAACTGGGCGGTAAATCCCCCTGCGTGGTGGATGAAAAGGTGAATATAACGGTGGCGGCTAAACGCATAGCATGGGGGAAATTCTGGAACGCCGGCCAAACCTGCGTTGCGCCGGATTATGTACTGGTGCATGAAAAGGTAAAAGCGGCGTTTACGGATGCGCTTATACAGGCTGTCCGCGAGTTTTTTGGCGAGGACCCTGCAGCCAGTGCGGATTACGCCCGGATGATCAACGAAAGGCGCTTTGACGCCGTGGCCAGGTACCTGCAACAGGGGCATATTGCGCATGGCGGCCAAACGGACCGTAACAGCAAGTACATTGCCCCTACCCTGCTGACGGATGTGACCTGGGATGCGCCGGTGATGCAGGAAGAAATCTTTGGCCCGGTGCTGCCGATACTGCCGTTTAATACGCTGGAAGAGGCGATAGGGGCCATCCGCAAGCTGCCATATCCGCTGGCGTTGTATGTATTTACAAAAAGTAAGAAAACGGAAAGGGCGTTGATAGAGCAGGTACGGTTTGGCGGCGGCTGCATCAACAATGCGCTGGTGCATTTAACCAATCCTGAAATGCCGTTTGGAGGTACGGGCTATAGCGGTATGGGGCAATACCACGGGCGGTACAGTTTTGAAACGTTTACGCATCCGAAGAGCGTGTTGAAAACCGGGACCTGGCTGGATGTGCCGACGAAGTACCCGCCGTTTGGCAATAAGTTAAAGTTGCTGAAGAAGATTATGTAACCCTTCATAAATCGGAAAAAAGTACCCGCCATTTGGCAACAAACTAAAGTTACTGAAGAAGATTATGTAACCCTCCATAAATCAGAAAAGGCTGCCAACCGGCAGCCTTCCCTTTGCACACTATAAATTAACCTTGTTAATTTTCTTTGGAATTTTCACCTCTAACGTTTCCGTAGCGCCATTTCGTATAACCTTTGCAGTTATATTTGATCGCTGCTGGTTCGCACGGTAGGCATTGGCTACGTCGCGGGCTGATTTTACAGTAGTTCCGCCGAATTCCGTCACGATGTCATCGTTCCTGAATCCTGCCTTTTCCGCAGCAGATCCTTCTTCCACATCAGTCACCTTAGCGCCTTTACCGTCTTCGGTATCCTCTACCTGCAAGCCTAAACGAACGCTGCTGCCGCCGCGGAAGAAGAAGTTATCCCCCAAATCCGGCCGCTGGAAGTTAAAGAACCCGCGGTTGCGGTCCGGCGATGGCATCATCAGGCCCATGCCGCCCTGCTCTTTACGCTCATCGAGGGTAACGGTAGCCTGGGTTTCTTTTTTGTTACGTGTGTACGTCACCGTTATTTTGTCGCCCGGGTCATAAGTGCCGATGGTTTCATACAACTCTTTAGGTTCTGAAATCTTCCTGGCGTCGATGCGGGTAATGACGTCGCCGGGTTTAATGCCGGCTTTTGCCGCGGGGCTGTTCGGAGATACGGATTTTACCGTAACGCCGGCAGCTTCTTCCTTTTCGGTGATTACGCCCAGTAAGGCTTTATTCGGTTTGATGTTGAATACTTCCGGGGCGTCGCCTTCCCCGGCATCGTCATCATTAAAGAAATTAAATCCGTTCATGGACGGCAGGCTGCTGCCGCTCATGCCGAGCGTATTACCATCCACCGGCGTTACTTTGCGCCTGAATACGGAGATATCCGGGTTGTTATAATTATCAACTTTCTGACCGTCCACGAATACTTCTCCGTTTTTGATCTCCACGGTTACCTTACCGTCGCTGTTGCCTTTGCGCTTGATAATAATTTCATCAAATTCTCCCAGCTTGTCTTTTGACTGTTGCGCCTGTACGCTGCCAGTCAAGAGGCTGAAGCAGGTGAAACCTGCAATGGATAATGTTTGCAGTAACTTGCTCATATGCTGATCTGTTTAAATTTAATATACGCCAGCAAATTTAATAAGCGGGTACACTAAGGAAAAGTTAAAACCGGCGGCCTGGCGGATTCATACGGCTAAAAACACGCAGGGCGGGCGCGTAAGAAGCGCCCGCCCTGCATTATAAGGTAAATGTTAAAATCAGTTGATGATCTGCTGGATTGCTTTGATGACGAGGTCCAGCTTGTCGGTTTCCTGTCCGCCTGCGGTAGCAAAGGACTTTTGACCGCCGCCGCCGCCTTTGATCAGCGGAGCCACGTGTTCTTTGATCAGCTTGGGCGCTTCCCAGCCTTTGCCGGCAACCAGGCTTTCGTCGATAGCCAGCGCCACGCTTGCTTTGCCGCCGATGTTGGCCGCAAATACGAGCAGGTGGTCCGGCAGGTCTGTCCGCAGCTGGGTAGCCAGTTGTTTCAGGCCTTCCGCGTTGTTCACGCTTACTACCTGTCCCAGGAAGTTGATACCGTTGATGGTCTGTATTTTGGATTTCAGCTCATTCCCCAGCTGGCGTACTTTCTCCGCTTCCAGGGCTTCCACCTGTTTTTCCAGGGCGGCTTTGTCCTGCACCAGCGTTTCAGCGGCCTTTACAATCTCTTTCGGATTTTTCAGGGCGGCTTTCACCTCTTTCAGTTGCTGGAGCTGGTTGTTGACGAATGCCAGGGCTTCCGCGCCGGTTACGGCTTCCACGCGGCGTACGCCTGCGGCCACTGCGCCTTCGGATACGAATTTGAATAAACCGAGTTCGCCGGTAGCGCCTACGTGGGTACCACCGCAAAGCTCCACGCTATAGGCAGGGTCCATGATCACTACGCGTACCACATCCCCGTATTTTTCGCCGAAGAGGGCCATGGCGCCGAGTTGCAGGGCTTCTTCCTTCGGCAGTTCCTTGATCACCACCGGTATGTTGGCGCGGATTTTTTCGTTGACGATGTTTTCGATCTGCGCCAGCTCTTCATCCGTTACTTTGGCGAAGTGGGAGAAGTCGAACCGCAGGCCTTCTGCATTCACCAGGGAGCCTTTCTGCGCAACGTGGGTACCGAGTACCTGGCGCAGGGCGGCGTGCAGGAGGTGGGTGGCGGAGTGGTGGCGGGCAGTATCGCGGCGTTTCTCTTTTGCCACTACTGCTTTCACATGGGCTGCAGGGTTAGCCGGCAGCTTATCGGTAAAGTGAATGATCAGGTTGTTCTCTTTCTTCGTATCGGTCACGTGAATGATCTCCTCATCGAAGTAGAGGATACCGGTATCGCCTACCTGTCCGCCGCTTTCAGCATAGAAAGGCGTTTTGCTCAGCACCAGCTGGTACTGCTCTTTTCCTTTTGCGTTAACGCTGCGGTATTTCAGCAATTTGGTATTGGCTTCCAGGTTTTCGTAGCCCACGAAGATCACGTCCGGCGTTTCGTCCAGCACTACCCAGTCGCTGGTATCCAGCTTGGTAGCGGCGCGGGAGCGTTCTTTCTGTTGCTGCATGGCAGCTTCGAAGCCTTTTTCGTCTACGGAGAATTTGTTCTCCGCAGCGATCAGGCTGGTGAGGTCAAACGGGAAGCCGTAGGTATCGTACAGTTCAAAGGCGGTCTGGCCGTCGATGGCTTTAGCGGCTGCCTGCTGCATAAAGTCCTCAATGCGGCGGATACCGCTGTCGAGCGTACGCAGGAAGTTGCTTTCTTCCTCAAACACCACTTTCTTCACGAAGTCCACCTGTTTTTCCAGTTCAGGGAAAACGTGGGAGAACTGTGCGGCCAGTACGGGCACCAGTTCGGCCAGCAGCGGCTTTTTCACATCCAGGAAGGAGAAGTAATACCTCACCGCCCTGCGGAGGATGCGGCGGATGACGTAGCCGGCGCCGGTGTTGGATGGCAGCTGCCCGTCGGCGATGGTGAAGGAGATGGCCCGGATATGGTCGGCGATTACGCGGAAAGCGATGTCCGACTTGGAATCAGTGCCTTTATAGATTTTACCGGTGAGCTTTTCGGTGGTATGGATGGTACCCATGAAAAGGTCGGTATCGTAGTTGGAGGATTTGCCCTGCAGTACACGTACGAGGCGCTCGAGGCCCATGCCGGTATCCACGTGTTTGGCCGGCAGCGGCACGAGGGATTTGTCTTTCATGCGGTTGAACTGCATGAATACGTTGTTCCAGATCTCGATCACCTGCGGGTGGTCGTTGTTGACGAGGGTTTTCCCGTCGATGGCCTGCCTCTCGTTGTCCGGGCGGCAGTCCACATGAATTTCAGAGCAGGGACCGCAAGGGCCGGTATCGCCCATTTCCCAGAAGTTGTCCTTCTTGTTGCCAAGGAGGATGCGGTCTTCCGCGATATGTTGTTTCCAGAAGTCAAAGGCTTCCTGGTCTTTTGGCAGGTTTTCGCTCGCATCACCTTCAAATACGGTTACGTATAAACGATCCACCGGTATTTTGTACACTTCGGTCAACAGTTCCCAGCTCCAGGCGATGGCTTCTTTCTTGAAGTAGTCGCCAAAGCTCCAGTTGCCCAGCATCTCAAACATGGTGTGGTGGTAGGTATCGATACCTACTTCTTCCAGGTCGTTGTGCTTGCCGCTCACGCGGAGGCACTTTTGCGTATCTGCCACCCTGCTGTGCGCCGGTACCTTATTGCCGAGGAAGTAGTCTTTAAACTGGTTCATACCCGCGTTGGTGAACATTAAGGTCGGATCGTCTTTCAGTACGATAGGGGCAGATGGCACGATGGTGTGCCCTTTTGACGCAAAAAAGTCCAGGAATTGCTGTCTTATTTCGGATGCTGTCATAAAATATTGATGCGAATTAATATATATTTTATATCTTATTGCTATGTTGGCCAGCGCCAGACTCGCGTCTGTATATCAACTAGTTATAAATTTGAACATCAAAAGGTTGATGTTTTAATCTAATTACAGTAGGTTTGTGCGCCTTATTTCCCGTCGTGAAACAGGGAGTGCAAAAATATTGAAACCTGTAGGATTATTCAAAACAGGATAGCCTGGCCGGTAAAAAAGTTAAGGGAAGGGCAGCAAAATATGCCAATTTATTCATCCGTTTGAACTCTAGTGTAATAAAATCGGCTGTCGCAGCGTATAGCTGTGGTAAGAAACGTACACCATTGGTGCAATGAAGAAGGTTAAATATTTCTACAATACGCAAACTTTAAAATATGAGAAGCTCGTAGTATCCCTGCGGGTGAAGGTGCTGCGCATCCTTGGTTTTGTTTCGGCGGCCATTGTTACCGGGGCAATCTTTCTCTCCTTTGCCTACCGCTTTTTTGCGTCCCCGAAGGAAAAGCTGCTGCAGCGCGACCTCGACGCCATGAAAGAGCGCTACGAAGCCCTCCAGGGCCGTATGAAGGAGGTAAGAACCAAGCTGACGGCGCTGGAAGAAAGAGATAACGACATTTACCGTGTGATATTTGAAGCGGAGCCTATCCCGGACAGTACGCGCATGGGCAAGGTGGCAGCGGATGAAGAAGCGGCGCAGCTGCAATCTTTCGCCAGCAGTGAAATCATCGCTTCCACATCGGTACTGCTCAACGAAATTACCAACCGCATCAAGGCTCAGGAAAAGTCCTTCGATGAAATAGATAAACTGGTTAAGAACAAACAGGAGATGCTGGCGGCCATTCCGGCCATCCAGCCTGTATCCAATAAGGACCTCAAACACATCGCCTCCGGTTTCGGATACCGCATCGATCCTATCTATAAAATGATGAAATATCACTCCGGGCTCGATTTCGCGGCGCCCAGCGGTACGCCGATCTACGCTACCGGCAACGGCGTGGTGGAAGAGGCCAGTATGAGCGACGTAGGCTACGGTAACCACGTGGTCGTACGCCATGGCTACGGTTATAAAACCCTCTACGGGCACATGCTCCGCATGAAGGTAAGAGCCGGCCAGGCCGTTAAGCGCGGGGACGTACTCGGATGGGTAGGCAGCACCGGTAAATCCACCGGACCTCACTGCCACTACGAGGTCATTAAAAACGGAACCAAAGTTGACCCGGTGTACTTCTTCTTCAGCGATCTTACAGCTGAACAGTTCGAAACACTCGTTAAAATGGCCAGATCCGGCAACCAGTCGTTCGACTAACAGCAGCCTGATGATATCCGGATCAATTGTAATATGATTGTTAATGAACGATAAATAGACGAAAGCTGGAGTAAATTGGCTAAATTCATGCTCGTAAAAGATATTTTTCAACGTGTTTTTTACTGCCATGCACCAATTAGACCTTTTCTCCGCAACAGGAAGTCCCCCTCCTTTGCCCCCGGCAAACAAGGCGGCGCCCAAGTCTAAAGCAAAAGTGAAGGCGGTGGCCCCCTCCGCAGCCGATGTTCCTGCCAATGGCAATGGCCGGAAGCGGGGGCGCAAATCATTGAAAGAATTTTCGGAAGACCCGGATCTGATTATGGAATTGGACAAACTGGCATTGGACAAACAATACTATTCCATCAGTGAAGTTGCCGCTATGTTTAAGGTAAATACTTCGCTGATCCGTTATTGGGAGAATGAATTTGATATACTCCAACCCAAAAAGAACCGCAAAGGTGACCGCCTGTTCCGCCAGGAGGATATTCAACACCTGAAACTTATCTACCACCTCCTGCGGGAAAGGAAGTACACCATCGAAGGGGCCAAGCAAAAGCTGAAGGAAGACCGTAAGCTGGCAGCCCGCAATTTCGAAATGGTACAAGCTTTGCTAAAGGTTAGAGGTTTTTTGACCGAACTGAAAGATCAATTATAAAATACAAGGTTATGCGATTAAAAATGTTACTATTAGGTGGTGGCTTGCTGGTCTCCTCCCTGACATGGGCTCAATCCAACAGCAACGACAAGGTGCTGAAAGGAAAGATCGACATGAAAACGCTCATGAACGGTAGCGAGTACGCCTGGTTCTATAAAGGGGTAAACGACTACCAGCCTAATGATAATATGCTCAACTATATCAAATCCAACCGTACCAATTTCAACATTGTAGCGGTACTCGGCACATGGGATCAAACCAGCCGCGATGTAGTTCCACAACTCTATAAAGTAATGATCATGGGTGGCAGCCCGGAAGAGCAGGTGACCATGTTTGGCGCTGACCAGAAAATGAATACCGACGCCCCTACCGATTACAAAGTGAAAAAAGTCCCTACCATCATCGTTTTCAAAGATGGTAAGGAAGAAGGCCGCATCGTAGGCGCTCCCAAGGAGTCCATCGAGGCAGACCTGTCCCGCATTCTGCTGAAGAGCAGCAAGGGCGATAAGCCTGCCAAGGGAGAAGAGTAAAAAACATACTCCGACAGACATAAAAAAAGGACGCCGTAAAGCGTCCTTTTTTGTTTATGATGCGTTGTGCAACACCACGTTGGTACTGCTGCCCGGCAGCTTGATGCCTTCCTTGTCCAGCGCCTGCATGATCGCGAGGTTGACCTCCTCCCGCAGCGCGGCGTACTGCTGGCCGTCAATAATATAGGTGTTGAAGATCACCTGCACCAGTACGGTGTCCTTATTGAAATCGTGCAGGTTCACGGTAAAGCCTTCCAGTATTTTTTTATTGCCGGAAAGGATGGCGCGGATGTCCTTCAATATCGCCATGATACGGTCCGGTGGCGTATCCCCGCTCAATTCCAATTTCATGTTCACCCGTTGCTGCGTACGTAATGAAAGGTTATCGAGGATACTGTCAACCATTTTCTTATTAGGCACGGTCACAAAAGTCTTTTCCAATGTACGTATGCGCGTGCTGCGCAGCCCTATCTTTTCTACAGTCCCCTGGTAAGCGTCTACCTTAACGTTGTCGCCTACCCTAAAAGGTTTGTCGAAGAAAATAATGAAAGAGCCGATCAGGTTTTCGATGCTCTCTTTGGCTGCAAGGGCAAGGGCCGCCGCGCCAATTCCAAGACCCGCAATGATCTTTTCTACCAGCGCCACGCCAAACAGTATCCGGATGAAGGCAATGGCCCCCATGATAAAGATGATCGCTTTAAAAAAGTCGCGGAAGAAAATAACAAACTGGTTGTCCGTCATATCCGGCGTTTGATCCGCCTTCTTTTCCAGCACCAGCGCCACAAAATCGATCAATCGCAATACGATCCAGATGATGCTCATGGTGAGCGCCAGCTCCAGCAGGGTGTCCGTCACATGCTGCAACGTGGCCTTCCCGTAGACGTTCACATTCAGGACGGACGGGAATTTAAACCTGTCGATCGTAAACATGAAGGTCACCAGCAGGAAGAAGAATTCCAGTGGCTTCAGCAGCAGCTCCACAAAGCTGGTTTGCTCAATCAGGGGCGACCAGCGCTTGACCAGCCTAAACAGCAATGCCGCCACAATTTTTGACAGGTACCGTTTGATCACGGTTACAAAGAGCAGTACCCCAATCAGTATCAGGTAATCCCTGACCGGGTTATCGAGGATAATGGTATCCAAAAACTTATTCATATTCACGGGAGGTGATAATTTTTGATGCCGGTATGCACCCGGCGGGCCCGAATTTCCGGAAATTCTGCCGTATAAATGCTTAGGCGGCTAATTTATTTAGAACAGTCGCATCACTTCTTCGTTCAGCAGCAATACTCCCGGCTGGCTGCCAGGCGTGAAACTGCCGTACCGGCCGCTGATACCCAGCGCCGCGGCGCCATTGCTGGTGGCCCATTGCAACAGCTCTTCGAGCGGAATGCCGGGAAAATGCGCCCGGATGGTTTTAATCTCTTCCCAAACTGACAACTGGTGATTGGAAGCCAGGCTGTCCGTACCAATCGCAATATTGCAATTCATTTTTCGGAGCAACGCAATATCCGGCAGGCGGTCTTCTATATACAGGTTGGCGTTGGGGCACAGGCACCACCAGGTTTCCAGCGGTTGCGACTGAGCAAAGCGGATATCCGCTTCGGAGGTAAAAGTATTATGCACCAGCAGGAGCTTTTGGCCGGCAAAATACGGCAGGTAAGCCTCGATGCTATTGCCGCCGGTGGGCTCGAACCCGGAGATATCCATGTTAAATGTGGCGTAAAATTGCATGAAATCCCCGGTTTTGCTGCCAAAAAGCTGATTTTCCGCCGCCGTTTCCTGGTTGTGGATGCTGACCGGCGTATTATCCGGCGTAGCGGCCAGTTTCTCGAACAGCGTTTTACTCACGGAATAGGGCGCATGCGGCACGAGGGAGCACTGGTGCAGGCGGCCGTTGATCTGCCGGAAAGCTTCCAATACGCCCAAACTGTACTGGTAGCGGCTTTCAGCGCCGGCATCCGCAACGCCCATACATTCCACAAACGTGTGGAAGTAAAGAGTACTATTTTTTTTAGGGGGGAGAGAAGAGTCACCGTTACTGATGTCACCCACCGCGTTAACACCCGCATTCCACATGGCCTGTGCCGCTGTCGCCATGGCCGCCTGAGGGTCCGCTGCCCCGGACGCCCGGCGCTGCATTACCTGCGTGAGGAAGGCCGGAAGCCCCGTTTTTTCAGGAATGACGCCTTTCATGTGGGATAATTCCAGGTGGCAATGCGTATTTACAAAGCCCGGCAGGAGGATGCCATCCACTTCCCGGATAGCTTCACCCGCGGCTGATTCGTCTGTAATGCCAGTAACCACGCCACTTTCGTCGAGCAGCAGCACTTTATTTCCACCTAAAAACCGATGCCCGTCAAATATATCTTTTCCCTTTAATTTGATCTGTTTCAACAACCCTGGTGTTTAATTACGTGAATGATGTTAATTTTGCATCCCGATTGAGTAGCGTTTCTACCCCATTGGGTGGAATACTCAAAAGTCAAAGATAATTATGATAGACAAACTGGAAGCTATAAAAGGCCGATTTGAACAGGTATCGTTGGCCCTTACCAACCCCGAGGTGGTAAGTGATAACAAAAAGTTTGGCCAGCTGAGTAAGGAATACCGTCAGTTGGAGAAGATTGTAAAGGCCTATGATGCCTACCGCAACCTGCTGGACAATATCGCCTTTAATAAAGAAGTGCTGGATAGCGGAGATGAGGAGATGCGCGAACTTGCAAAAGCCGAAACCGAACAACTCCAGGAGCAGAAGGTAGCGCAGGAAGAGCATATCCGCAACCTGCTGATCCCTAAGGATCCGCAGGACGAGAAGAACGCGATGCTGGAGATCCGCGCCGGTACCGGTGGGGATGAGGCCAGCCTCTTTGCGGGCGACCTCCTTCGCATGTACCTCCGTTTCTGCGAGCTGAAAGGCTGGAGCACCAGCGTAATCAGCGAAAACCCCGGTTCTGCCGGCGGTTATAAAGAAGTGGTGCTGGAAGTAACTGGAGATGACGTATATGGTACCCTGAAGTTTGAATCAGGCGTACACCGTGTGCAGCGTGTGCCGGCAACGGAAGCCTCCGGCCGTGTGCATACCTCCGCGGCTACCGTGGCGGTGCTGCCGGAAGCGGAAGACGTGGACGTGGAAATCCGTGAAGCCGATATCAAGATGGATACCTTCCGTTCCAGCGGTGCAGGTGGCCAGCACGTAAACAAGACGGAATCCGCCGTGCGCCTGACGCACATCCCTACCGGCGTGGTGGTGGAATGCCAGGAAGGCCGCAGCCAGCACTCCAACCGCGACCTGGCCATGAAAATGCTCCGTACCCGCATCTACGAAGCGGCAGTGCGCAAGCATGAGGACGCCATTGCCAGCCAGCGTAAGAGCCTTGTATCCACGGGCGACCGCTCTGCCAAAATCAGGACTTACAACTATCCGCAAGGCCGCGTAACGGATCACAGGATCGGGATGACTGTCTATAACCTGGATGCGTTCATGAACGGCGATATCAAAGATATGATCGAGGCGCTTGCCTTTGCTGAAAATGCGGAGAAACTGAAGCAGGGCAGCTGATAGCGGCACTGTTTCAGTTAATCCTTCGGCGTTAATGTTTGAACTGTGAGCGGGGGCTATATGCGCCTGCTCACTTACAATTTGTTAATAGAAACTTTTCACTGATCTGTCCGTATCTTCTGGAAAAATCCTACATTTAATCCAGTTGTGAAACCGTATTTTCTCCCCCACTTTAAATCATAATACCATGTTCGAGCAATTACTGCAATTGGTTCAGGAGCACGCGCAAATTGCCGTGGTTAACAATCCTGCTGTCCCTAATGATCAAAACCAGGCGGTGGTACAGGCTGCCACGGAATCTATCACATCCAGCCTGCAACAGGAGCTGGCCAACGGCAATACAGCCGGGGTGCTCAGCCTACTGGGCGGTCAGTCGGACACGAACGCCAATCCGTTGGTAAACAATATTTCCAACAATTTCCTGGATACGCTGTTAAAGAAATTTAACCTGGACAAGGGAGCCGCTACCCAAATTGCCGGCAGCCTGATCCCTGCGGTGCTGGGATCCCTGGTTAACAAAACGAATGACCCGTCCAACAAAGGTTTTAGCCTGGATGGCATCCTCGGTTCCCTGACCGGCGGCGCTTCTTCCGGGATGGACATCGGCGGAATCCTCGGTAAGCTGAAAGGCGGCCTGGATAAAGATGGCGATGGCGATGTGGATTTCAACGACCTCAAAAATGTACTGAGCAATGGCGCCAAACAACAACAGGGGAACAGCGGAGCCGGTTTCGGGGATGTGCTGAAGAATCTTTTTGGGTAATTCCGGGGGTAATGCAATTATAGTTGTAGATTTTTTTATATTTTTTAACACTTGCAAAGCAACGTATTTGCCTAAGAAATTCGACTTTGGCAGTATATTTGTTGAGCAGGGAAAATGACGGAGAGCCGTCATCCTCATAATTACATAATACCTTCATATCAAAAATTACTATGATGAAAAAATTAAATGTTCTGGTAGCAGTGGTCTTATCCGTAACAATGCTGTTTAGTTGTAAAACCTGGCAGAGCATGGACAATACTAAGAAAGGTGCTGCAATTGGCGTAGGCGGCGGTGCTGCTGCGGGCGCTGTAATCGGTAAAGTTGCTGGTAACACGGCATTGGGAGCTATCCTGGGTGCGGTTATCGGTGGCGCCGGCGGTGCGATTATCGGTAAGAAAATGGACAAACAGGCACAGGAAATTAAAAACGAAGTGCCAAATGCGACAGTAGAACGTGTGGGTGAAGGTATTAACGTGAAGTTTGACGCTGGCGTACTGTTTGGTTTCGATAAATCCGACCTCTCTCCTGCTGCGCAGAACAGCATTACCCAACTGGCTGAAGTGCTGAACAAGTATCCTGATACATATGTACGTGTAGAAGGTCATACTGACTCAAAAGGTACAGACGAGTACAACATGGGTCTGTCTCAGCGCAGGGTTAACAGCGTAACCGCTTTCCTGATCAAACAGGGCGTGGCTGCTTCCCGTATCCAGGGCTTTGCCTATGGCGAATCTCAGCCGATTGCTGATAACGAAACTGAAGAAGGCCGTGCTAAAAACCGTCGTGTTGAGTTCTCCATCTTTGCGAACGACAAGATGAAGGCTGATGCGAAGAAAGAAGCTGGTCAGCAGTAATAAAGAATTTTAAGGTACACTTATTTCTCATAAGCTGAAAATACATTCCCTCCTGGTTTCAGGAGGGATTTTTATTTTCCGGAGGTTTTATTTTTTGTCAGGAGCGCGATAAAAATCTTGAAGACGAAAACGCCCGCGATAGCGCCAATGGTATCTGCGAGGGCATCCATGAGGTCGAAGCTGCGGCCTACGGTATAGTACTTCTGGATGAATTCAATGGCCAGTCCGTACAATGCGGCAAATAGAACGAACAGTACCTGCAGGCCGGGGGATACCTGTTTCCGGGCCCAGTAAATAGCGAGATTGAGAAAGAAGACGATACCGCCGAAGAGGCTGAAGTGAACGAATTTATCAAAATGAATTTTTTCCAGGAATGAGTTGTTGGGGATGTCGTTACCGGGCAGCGTACAAAGCACCATGATCAAAATCAGCCACAGCGCAGCCGGCAGGAAATATCTCTTTTTCATTTACCGTAGTTTCCTTTAAGGTCTTTATGCACGAAGGACAACGGGCGCATGTAATAACGCGGCCTGTTGTCCTTCGTAAGTATAGTAAGTATGATTATCCTGCTTATTCGCCTACCAGCGCCTGGTAAGCAGCAGCGTCCAGCAAACCTTCTACGTCAGCAGGGTTATTAACGGTCATTTTCACCATCCAGCCATCGCCGTATGGGTCCTGGTTAACCAGTTCAGGGCTGCCATCCAGTTCAGGATTGATTTCGTTGATTGTACCAGCAACAGGCAGGAACAGGTCAGACACTGTTTTTACCGCTTCTACAGTACCAAATACTTCTTCCGCTCCGAGGGATTTGCCTACGGTTGGAATATCAACAAAAACGATGTCACCCAATTCACGTTGAGCAAATTCAGTGATACCGATAGTAGCTGTGTTACCTTCTAACAGAACCCATTCGTGGTCCTTTGTGTAACGCAGATTGGATGGAAAATTCATACAAGTTTGATTTTTGAGCCGTAAAAATACAGAAAGTTATATTACAATGAGTTCCCGGCTAAAAGAATAGCCATTTTTTCTTCAGCCTGATTTTCATGGGAATATCGGCTTCCGGGCGATCATTTTTATCGGTTTTGGCAGCGGCAATTTTGTCAATAATATCCATGCCTTTTATCACCTGGCCAAACACGGTGTAGCTCTGATCCAGGTGTGGCGTGCCGCCAACGGTTTTGTACACCTCCCGCTGATCCAGCGGTATTTTGCGGCCGCCGAGGCGGGTTCTTTCCAGCGTGTCCAGCTGCCCGTCGGTGAAAACCTTCCCCTGCACGATATAGAACTGGCAGCCGGAAGATGCTTTGTCCGGCCGGTTTTCCCGGGCCGCCGCCAGCGCGCCTTTGCGGTGGAAGAGGTCCAGCTCGAACTCCGCAGGAATGGTATAACCCACATCTCCTTCGCCTAATTGCTGACCGGGTTTAGCGTGTTTGGAATCCGGATCGCCGCCCTGTATCATAAAATTTTTGATCACCCGGTGAAACAGCGTACTGTCGTAGAAGTGACGGCGGGCGAGTTTGATGAAGTTGTCCCGGTGCTTCGGCGTCTGGTCGTACAACTGCACGATCATGGTGCCATAGGGCGTAATGATCTTCACTTTGCGGTTCTTAGCAAAAGCTACGGCCACTACCAGCAGCAGGGCGCCAAGGAGTAACAATTTTTTCATAATGAGGTTAGTCTTCCTTTTCGTTAAAGTAAGCAATGATGTGTTCTTTTAAAAACTGTTCCTGTTCCGCCATTTCCATTTTAGGAACGGGCTGTACTTCTTTAAAATGCGGCCATCCGTCCTTATCGTAGCCTTCCAGCTCAAAATAGCCGCTCTGGCTGAGCAGGGTGCATACGGCCACGTGCATCAGGTCCTGTTTCTGTTCTTTGGTGTATTTCTTTTTCAGGTTATTAATTTCGTTCATGCCTATGAGAAACAGTATCGCTTCCATATTCGGGGTCTTGCCGAATCTTTCTGTGAGCATATCCTCTATAGGTTTCCAGCGTTGCGCGAAGTCCTCCATAGTCTATAAATTTAGCTTGAACAGCAAATGTACACCAAGCTAAATTATTATGATAAAAGGAAGCGCTTTATTAATTTGGGCGGCCGGAGGGGGTAAAAATGAGCAAGACCCGCCACGGTGGCAAGTTTAACAGCACTTTAACGGGCCATTCACATAGTGATAAGTTTTATTTGTTCTAAGAATGATTATTTTAGCACACCTGAAAAATAATTAGCATGGAAAATACATCATCCGACATCCGACAACTGAATGAGAAGATTCACCAGGCCAGCGCCTTCGTGGATCTGTTAAACTTGGAGCTGGGTAAAGTAATCGTAGGGCAGAAATACATGGTAGAGCGCCTGCTCATCGGCCTGCTGGCCCAGGGGCACGTGCTGCTGGAAGGTGTGCCGGGTTTGGCTAAAACCCTGTCCATCAAATCCCTGTCATCTGCCATCAATGGTAAATTCAGCCGTATTCAGTTTACGCCCGACCTGTTGCCGGCGGATGTTATCGGTACAATGATCTATAATCAGCAACGCAACGAATTCATGGTACGCCGTGGTCCTATCTTCGCCAACTTTATCCTGGCGGATGAGATCAACCGCGCCCCGGCCAAGGTTCAGAGCGCCCTGCTGGAAGCCATGCAGGAAAGACAGATCACCATTGGCGACAGCACTTTCAAACTGGACGAGCCTTTCCTGGTACTGGCTACCCAAAACCCGATCGAGCAGGAAGGTACCTATATGCTCCCTGAAGCGCAGGTAGACCGTTTCATGCTCAAAGTGGTGATCGGCTATCCTACCCGGGAAGAAGAACGTCATATCATCCGCCAGAACCTGAACCCGCAGGCTACGCCAGAAATCCGCCCGGTTATCCAGCCTTCCGATATCCTGGAAGCGCGTAAGCTGGTGCGCGAGGTGTACATGGATGAGAAGATCGAAAAATATATCATCGATATCGTTTTTGCGACCCGTAATCCGGAAGACTATAAACTGCAGAAGCTGAAGCCGCTCATCGCCTACGGCGGTTCCCCAAGGGCCAGCATCAACCTGGCGCTGGCTGCCAAAGCCTACGCCTTTATGAAACGCAGAGGTTATGTAATCCCGGAAGACGTGCGCAGCATCTGCTTCGACGTCATGCGCCACCGCGTTGGACTCACCTATGAAGCAGAAGCAGAGAACGTTACCAGCGAAAATATCCTCAGCGAAATCCTGAACGCGGTAGAAGTGCCTTAATAGCTGCACTCCTGCCCGCAACCTCATTTCGTCACACAAATACTTACCAGGTGGATACTGCTGAAATACTTAAAAAGGTCCGACAGATTGAGATCAAAACAAAAGGTCTTACCAATCACATATTTGCAGGCGAATATCACAGCGCCTTCAAAGGCCGTGGTATGTCGTTCAGCGAAGTAAGGGAATACCACTTCGGGGATGATGTACGCTCTATCGACTGGAACGTAACCGCCCGCTTCAATACGCCCTTCATCAAAGTATTTGAGGAAGAAAGGGAACTGACCGTAATGCTCCTCGTCGACGTGAGCGAAAGCTCCGCCTTCGGCACAAAGAAGCAGGACAAACGGCACCTGATTACCGAGCTGTGCGCCGTGCTGGCCTTTTCCGCCATCAACAACAACGATAAGGTAGGCGTCATCTTCTTCAGCGATGGAATGGAAAGATATATCCCTCCTAAAAAAGGTAAATCGCATATCCTTTTCATTATCCGTGAGCTCCTATCGATTACGCCTAAACGAAAAGGAACTAACCTGAAGGAAACGCTGCGTTTCTTCAATAACGCGACAAAAAAGAGAAGTATCGTATTCGTGCTGAGTGACTTCCTTTCCGATGATTACCAGGATGCCCTCAACATCGCCTCCAAAAGGCATGATGTGGTAGGCGTACACGTGTATGACCAGCGGGATAAGGAACTGCCGGCCGTAGGGCTCATACAGGTGTCCGATGCGGAAACCGGCGCCGTGCAGTGGATCGATACCAATGACAGACAGGTACGGCAGTACTACGAGCGGCAGTTTGCGCAGCATGCGCAATACTGCAAAAACGCATTCCTGAAAAGCGGTGCGGAACTCGTATCCGTACGTACCGACGAGGATTATGTAAAGGCATTGCAAACATTTTTCCTCAACAGAGCATAAAGCGGAGCAAAGAAATCATGTACATACAAAAAATAATCATCCGTCTTTTTTTATGTTTTTTACCGGGCCTGGTACTGCCCGGCACACTGCTGGCGCAGACGGCGCCTGAAGTGCATGCCGGCGTGGACACTACCAGTATCAGGATCGGGGAACAGATAAAACTCCGGTTGACGGCTACCATACCGGCCGAACAGTTGAAGGGCATCCGCCTGGGCTTCCCTATACTGCCGGATTCGCTGGATCATTTTGAAGTGGTATCCCGCTCTTCCGTAGATACCAGCGGCGATGATAAGCTGAAAGTACTGGGGCAAACCTTCGTGATCACCAGCTTCGACTCCGGCCACTGGGAAATCCCGGCCATGCGGTTTGAAGTGCTGCAAAACAACAGCTCGCTGGCGGATTCCCTCTACACCCAGCCTGTAGGCATCGATGTAGGCACCGTAGCGGTAGACACCACGAAGGCGTTCAAGCCCATCAAATCCGTTGTGGCAGCGCCCTGGCGGATATGGGACTACTGGATGGAGATCACAGGCGGTATGCTGCTGGTGCTGATCATCATCGGTATCATCTGGTACCTGCGCACCCGTAAAAAGAGCGTGCCTGAAGTACCAACGCCAACGGTTACACCGTATGAGCTGGCCATGCAACAACTGAAAGCCCTGAAGGAAGATAAGGTATGGGAAAACGGCGATGTGAAAGGCTATTATACCCGCCTCACCGATATTTTGCGTACCTACTTTGAGCACCAGTTCGGCATTGCCGCGCTGGAACAAACTTCAGAGGAACTGTTACAAAACATCAAGCCTGTTACCAAGCTTAACCAGCAAAGGGACAAGTTGCGCAGCATATTGGCCGTTGCTGACCTGGCCAAATTCGCGAAGCTGCAGCCCAGTGCAGATGAACACCTCACCTGCATGCAGAAAGCGGAGGAAATATTGGAATGGACACGCCCGAAAGCAGAGGAAACCTCCGGGGAAGGCGTGGTCACCCAGGAAGCATAACATTAACAGAAAGGATATAATCAGATATTAATGGATCTATCTACTTGGAAAAATATTGAATTTGCCCACCCGGCATTCTTCTGGCTACTGCTGCTGGCGCCGGTGATGGTCTATTGGTATATATCCAGGCGTAAAAAACAGCAGGGCGTAATGATGCTGTCCTCATTACAAGGGCTGAAAGGCTTCCCGGTTTCCTGGAAAGTCCGCTTCCGGCCACTGCTGCTGGTATTGCGTTTGCTGGCCTTCGCAGCGCTGGTAACAGCGCTGGCCCGCCCGCAAACGAGTAATACCTCGGAGAATATCGACAGCGAAGGTATAGACATCGTGCTGGCGATCGACATCTCCGGAAGTATGCTGGCGCAGGACCTGCAGCCCAACAGGCTGGAAGCGGCGAAGAATGTAGCGATGGACTTTGTGGATAAACGCATCAGCGACCGCATCGGCCTCGTGGTCTTCTCCGGCGAAAGCTTTACCCAATGCCCTATCACTACGGATCATGGCGTATTGAAAAGTCAGATCATGCAGGTGAAAAGCGGCATGCTGCAGGATGGTACCGCCATCGGTATGGGGCTGGCCACTTCGGTAGACAGGTTGCGGAGCAGCCATGCGAAAAGCAAGGTGATCATCCTCCTGACGGATGGGGTGAATAACACCGGCCTCGTAGACCCGCTCACTGCACTGGAAATAGCCAAGGCGTTCAAGATCCGCGTTTACACCATTGGCGTGGGTACCGTAGGCAAGGCGCCGTTCCCGATGCCGATGCCGGATGGCTCCGTGCAAACGGTGATGCAGGACGTGCAGATCGATGAGCCGCTGATGAAAAAGATTTCCAAGGAAACCGGCGGACAGTACTTCCGCGCTACCAATACCAACGACCTGAAACATGTGTACGACGAAATTGACCAGATGGAGAAAACCAAGGTGGAAATCACTTCCTACAAGAAGTTTGCAGAACACTTCTTCCCGTTGGCAATGATCGCGCTGGCATGCATCCTGTTGGAGACGCTGCTGAGATACACGCTCTTCCGCAGTTTACCATAAACCGCATTAACTTATACCGCAATGCCCTGCCCACCCGGCGGGGCATTTTTTTTATTCTTAACTTTGAGCATCAATTATTAAACACGAGGCATTGCAAGCTACAATATACAAGTCAACAGGCAGTTGGTATGTGGTAAAAACCAACGATGGCGCGATTTACCAGGCGAGAATGAAGGGTATCTTTAAAAAGAATGAAGATATCACTTCCACGAATCCCGTGGCCGTTGGCGACCTGGTGGAGATTGAACCGGAAGAGGGAGATACCGCCAATGCGATGATCACGGACATTGGAGAACGCAGGAATTACATCGTGCGCAGCTCTCCCCATGGCCGGAATAAAAAACATATTGTAGCGGCCAACCTGGATCAGGCCATCCTGATCTGCACCCTGAAGGAGCCGAAAACCTCCCAGGGCTTTATCGATCGCTTCCTTGTTACGGCGGCTGCTTACCACATTCCCGTAGTGCTTATCTTCAACAAAAAGGATATTTACAAGGATAAGGAAATGGAGCGGTACGAGGAGCTGCACGAGTTATACACCAGTATAGGCTACCCCGTTATGCTGATTTCCGCAAAGGAAGAAGACGGTATCGACGAAGTGCGGGCCCTCCTGAAAGATAAAACCACGCTGGCTTCCGGCCATTCCGGCGTAGGTAAATCCTCCCTGATCAACGACCTGCTGCCCGGCCTGGACCTCCGTACCACCGCCGTGAGCGGATGGAGCGGTAAGGGCCTCCATACCACTACTTCCGCCGAAATGTACGACCTGCCGGATGGAGGCAGGCTGATTGACACGCCCGGCGTGCGGGAGTTCGGCATTGTGGATATCCCCAAAGCGGAACTATCACATTATTTCCTGGAAATGGTGCCCTACCTGAGCGAATGCCAGTTCAATAACTGTTTGCATATTAACGAGCCGGGATGCGCCGTAAAAGAGGCCGTCAATGAAGGTAAAATTAATGTGGACAGGTATGTGAGTTATGCGACCATCCTGGAAACCATCAACGAGAAGGAGTATTGACCTGGAAAAGCTCCCCGGGATGTCATGACAACTCCCTTATTTTTTCCTGAAGGGCGAGTTCAGCTCGTCCAGCACTTTTTCAGCACCCCAGTTGCGGCGGGGCTGCGGACAGCCTTTCTTTTGCGTACGGCAGGCGGTAACGGCTGCGACGAGCAGCAGTAGGATAAACAGGGCTTTCTTCATGGCAGATAAGGTTTAAAACAATCTTCCCATCTGCTTGCCGGCTTTCCGGTTGTGGGTTTTAATCTCTTTTGTGTAGTAGTTGGAAGACGGGCATCCCTTTTCTTGCGAAGCACAACTTACCAGCAGGATACAACCCAATAAAAGCAGGCAAATATGAGATTTCATAGGAGGATATTTGCCTGCAATATAATGAATTTTCTTAAAGCGTTTTTTCTTTCGGCAGCACATCCTCGTACCAGGAGGCGTACATGGCGTAATTCTTTGAAATACGGTTGATTTCGCCGTTGATGAGCGCCATATCAATATCCTTCACCTTTTTGGCCGGCACGCCTGCCCAGATGGTACCGGGTTCCACATGCGTATCCGCCAGTACTACGGCGCCTGCGGCAATAATACTGTTGCTGCTGATGCGGGCATTGTCCATCACGATGGCGCCCATGCCGATCAGTACATTGTCCTCAACCTTGCAACCGTGCAGGATGGCGTTATGACCGATGGATACGTTGTTACCTACAATCGTCTGCGACTTCTGGTAGGTGCAGTGAATAACGGCGCCGTCCTGGATATTTACGTTTTCGCCTATACGGATGCTGTTTACATCGCCGCGAACCACGGCGTTAAACCATACGGTGCAGCCTTTTCCCATCACTACATCGCCTACGATGGTGGCATTGGGAGCGATAAAGATGTCGTCAGCGAGTTGTGGTGTGTGACCATTTAAGGGCAGAATATGAGCCATATATAAGAGTTTTAGCGCTTGGTGTACAAATATAACAATTAGTAATTACCAGTTGTTTTCTAACTTCGCAGGTAATAGTGTGAATGAGATATGAATAACAGGCAACTTTTTTTGCAGCATGTAGCGCAAACAACGGACGCGCCGCTGGCATTGGAAATCGTGAAGGCGGAAGGAATGTACATGTGGGATGCGGACGGGAAGCAATACCTCGATCTGATTGCCGGCATCAGCGTATGTAACGTAGGGCACTGCCATCCTGCGGTGGTAAAGGCCATCCAGGAGCAGGCGCAGCAATACATGCACCTGCTGGTGTACGGAGAGTTTGTACAGTCGCCGCAGGTTGCCTATGCCAAACTGCTGACGGATCATCTGCCGGCGCACCTCAACTGCGTGTACTTCACCAACTCCGGCGCGGAAGCCGTAGAAGGCGCCATGAAGCTGGCCAAACGCTATACCGGCCGCACGGAGATTGCGGCGTTTAACCGCAGTTACCACGGCTCTACACAGGGCGCCCTCAGCATCCTCGGGGATGAATACTTCAGGAATGCCTACCGGCCGCTCTTACCGGGCATTCAACACCTGGAATACAACAATTTCGAATCCCTGGAACTGATTACCGAACATACCGCCGCCGTTATTACGGAAAGCGTACAGGGGGAAGGCGGCGTGATTGTGCCACAACCTGAATGGATACACGCACTCCGCCAAAAATGCACTGCTACCGGCACTTTGCTGGTGCTGGACGAGGTGCAGTGCGGCCTTGGACGTAATGGCACGCTGTGGGCGTTTCAGCAGCTGGGTATCGAACCGGATATACTGATACTCGGGAAAGCATTGGGAGGCGGTATGCCGCTCGGCGCTTTTATCTCCTCCAAAGACATTATGTGGAGCCTGACGAATGCTCCCATACTCGGGCATATCACTACCTTCGGAGGCCATCCGGTAAACTGCGCTGCCGGCAAAGCCGCATTCGAAGCCTTATTGCAGGAAAACATGGTGAAGGACGTGAAAGCGAAAGGAGAACTTTTCCTGCAACACCTGCAACACCCGAAAATAAAGGCGGTACGCTCCCTCGGCCTCATGATGGCCGTGCAGCTGGAAAGCTTTGAGGTCAACAAGAAAGCGATTGATTATTGCATTGCGCACGGAGTGCTGACGGACTGGTTCCTGTTTGCTTCCGACTGCATGCGCATTGCGCCGCCGCTGATCATTACGGAAGAACAGATTATCCACGCCTGCAAGGTGATTTGCGAAGCGCTGGACCAGGTATAAAACCACCGGAGAGATGGCAGCGCCATCTCTCCGGTATATTTTTAGAATGTAAGTTTGAAGCTGCCGAATACCCCGAAACGCTTGCTCTTAGGCTCGTCCGGCAAAGCCGCCGGCGCTACCCTCCATACAAAATCGACCCGCAGGAATTTGAAGATATTTTCAATACCGGTTCCCACTTCCGCATATGGATTTTTTTCCAGCGTTTTAAACGGATAACCGTTATAGAGGTTCAGCTGTTTGTTGGCATCCGAGAGGGAACCCACTACCCCTTTGGCTGTCCAGAACTGGCGCCATTTCAGCTTTTTGATCAGCGGGATATAAGCGAAGATGCCGTTGCCGATGGTATGTTCCACGTTGAATCCGGCGTATTGATCGCTGAGAAACTCGAAGCGGTTCATCATGTTGAACGCATACTTGTTGTAGTAATAGATTTCATTACCCGGGTGTACTTCGAGAGAAGTATAAGGCAGCGTTCCGAATATTTTTCCACCGTAGATGTTATAGTACAACGTTCCGAAAGGCGGCAGTTTAACGTAGTCGCTTACACTGAGGGTGAGTTTATTATACTGTTGGCTGCTGTTGGCGATACCCGGGATACCGAGCGCGTATTTCAGTTCCACGATCGGGTACTTACTGCCCAGGCTGTAGCGGTAAAAGTCGCCCTCCAGGAACTCTTCCTGGAAAGCATAGCGGAGTTTGAGCTCCACTTCCATGCTGGTCATGGGATCGCCTTTACTGCTGAAATTCTTGAAGGCTTCAATGGTAGGCAGCGGTTCGAATGGGCGCAGGCGTTTATGCGCCAGCGTTACCTGGTGGGAAAAGCCGCTGTAGTATTCCTTGAAGAATTCCACGCGTTTTTCATCGGCCAGGAGAAACTTTTGCGGTACGCCGCTTTTCCGGATGGCCAGGGTAAAGATATTATCGGAACCTACT
This sequence comes from Chitinophaga sp. CB10, assembly GCA_001870995.2. Lineage (GTDB taxonomy): Bacteria > Bacteroidota > Bacteroidia > Chitinophagales > Chitinophagaceae > Chitinophaga. Next base: position 35,729 of record MLAV02000011.1, on the reverse strand, counting down.
TCATCATAGTAGTGCGAGCCATTGTCAAGATCGCGGGAGTAGGCGCCGTAGAGGTACATCCGGGGATGGCGTTTCAGCAGCCACAGGGCGGACATCTTACCTTTCCACGCTTCGTCGCTGAAGCCATACGCGAGGTAGCCATAGAGGTACAGGTCCTTATTGAATTTGGTGGTGGTGCCGAGGTCGAGCCGCATGCGGAACCCTTCCAGCCTGTTCTTGGAAAACGCGTACCAGTAAGGGCCCCATTCCAGCAGGCCGAATGGCTTATAGCCGGTGGCGAGGAACTTGATGGTATTGGAATATTTCTGGAACAGGGGCATGTTTTGCAGGCTGTCCACCATTTTGTAAATGCCTGCTTCGTTTTTGCTCAGCAGTTCCGGGCGGTTGTTGTCCCAGAAGGCTTCGTGGCGGAAACGGGCACTGTCCAGCAGGGTGATGGCCTCCGGATAGCGTTTATCCCCGAATATATTCGTGGCGGCGGTATCGTTGGTAATAACGTCCGTATAGGTGGTGGTTTTCCGGCCTATGAAATCGAGCGTTTTACCGGGTTTGGGGCTGGGCGCCCAGAAGTCGGCCACAAATTTATCCTTGTATAAAAACCAGGTACTGTCTTCCAGCTGCCGGAACTCCTGTACCAGGCTGATTTTCCGTACAAAGTTAATATTGGCGGCGGAGGGTACGGACAGCGTCGTTTTCTGCACCGCGTAGGTGGTATCGTGTACCCAGATGTCGCCCACGAACACGTTTTCCCCTTTACGTTTAGGCGTAAAGTTGAGTTTGATGAACCGCTGGTTATTAACGTATTGCGTGTCCGCAATCTTATAATCGTAGTAGAAAGCCCCGTTGTTATTGATAGGGCTCACAAACTGTTTATCGAATACGGGGATGAAGTTATCGTAGATATTGATGTTCTGGTACATCCCCCCGAGGAACTTATGTACGCTTTCGTTATCGATGCCGGAAGTACGGGCCGCTTTGATGACTTCCTTCGTTTTATGCGGTTTTGCCTGGTAGTAGTAATCGGATAAAGATTCGGTCAGGAAAATGGGCAGAAAAGGTTTGTCTTCCGAGGTACTGTCAATATTATCGAGGATAAAAGCGAATGGTTTGGTGAACCTGTTTTTGGATAATTTTTCCTTGTTCAGGTTTTTCATATCCAGCTCCAGTTTATTATAGACCTGGTACTTATAGTTATCCAGCCGGTTGTAATTGTTCTCCGGTTTATGACGGATGATCTGGCGGAGGAGGATGAGGGCAAAGTTAACGTTGGCCTTTATTTCATGTGTTTTCAGCGAAACGTCGGAGCGGGTGATATCGAAATTGATAACCTGCTCTTTCAGGTTGCGGTCCACCTTCATTTTGGTGATGTTGTAACCCATCACGCGTACCTGCAGGGAGTCCGACGGGATTACATTCAGCTCAAACAGGTAGGTACCTTCCGCATTGCTGACCATTCCGGTTTGAGTATTGGTGAACTGAAGGGTGGCGAAGGGAATAATTTCCTGGGAGTGGGCATCTCTGACAACTCCGCTTACCTTGTACTGTTGGGCCATTACGCCTGAGGACCAGGCACATACAATAAAAATGATTGCTATAATTCTTTTCCAGTCTACCATATCAGAGAACAATATTAGCGCATTTACAGGTACCCTGTACACTCGCCGGCTTCCTTAACGCTGGGATGACAAAAAAATATATTTTGACATATAAAATTTTCTATTAGCTTTGTAGTGCAAAGTGCTTTTTATCATGACAGATCATGAACATCTCAAGACATTAACGGACATCAGGAACATCATGGAACGCAGCAGCCGCTTCAGGGCGCTGAGCGGGCTGAGTGGCGTATCGGCCGGCATTATAGGGCTGATAGGCGCGTACCTGGCGCATTCCTGGATTGCTGCTTACTATGATCGTTGGGAAATACGTGGCGGTTATGACGACCTGGATTTCGCCGGCCTGCGGGGAAAGCTGATCGTGTTGGGGTTTGTGATTATGGCAGCGGCGTTTTTATCCGGCTTCCTGTTCACCTACCGGAAAGCCCGCCGCAGTAACCTGCCGGTATGGGATCATACGGCCAGGAAGGTGCTGATAAACTGCGCGATTCCGTTTCTGACCGGCGGGGTATTTATCCTGGCCCTGATCTATAATAACGTACCGCAGATCATAGCGCCCTGCTGCCTTATTTTTTACGGGCTGGCACTGGTGAACGGAAGTAAATACACGTTGCAGGATGTGCGCTACCTGGGCATTACAGAGATAGCGCTGGGCTTAATCAATATGTTCTTCCTGAAGAAAGGCATAATTTTTTGGGCCATAGGCTTTGGCTTTTGTCATATAATTTATGGAGCTTTGATGTGGTGGAAGTATGAACGTAAAGGAAGTCTTCAAACATGAGCATGAATCCGATAGGAAATTTAAATAAGATATTTGAAAGCCGGATACGCCTGGGTGTGATGAGTGTGCTGATGGTAAACGACGAGATAAATTTTAATGATCTCAAGCAGATGCTGGAAGTGACCGATGGCAACCTCGCCTCTCACCTGAACACACTGGAAGAAAACGGCTATATCAAAGTGCATAAGGGGTTTATTGGGCGTAAAACCAATACTACCTATGCCATCACACCCGCGGGCGAAAAGGCTTTCAAAGGCCATCTCGCTGCGCTCGAACACATGATCCGGTTTACTAAATAATTTTTTTTGTCTTTACACTTTGAAATGCAAAGTACTTTTAAATACCAGAATATGGAAAACACATCCGCTCCCCTTTCTTTCTTTGACCGTTTTGCCTACGCCATCAAGGCCGCATTCATTATTTTTCTCATGATCCTCCTGCTGGTGCCTACGTTTAACATTGGCTCGCTGGTGGAAGAGCGCCACCAGCTGCGCGAAGGCGCAGCGGCTGCCATTGCGCGCACCTGGGGCGGTGAGCAGAGCATCCTGTTGCCGCAACTGAGCATTCCTTATCAAACAACGGGTAGCGCTGCTCATGACCGGACATTTACCCTTAACCCCAGGTCGGTGAAGGTGGATGGAAACGTTAAGCCATCTGAACTCAAACGGGGCATTTATACTGTTACGGTGTACGATACCAAACTGCAGATCAGCGGCAGCTTTTCGCTGGCTGATTTGAAAAAAGCAGACGAAGCTCCTTCCGCCATTTTCCTGGACAAAGCAAAGCTGCTGTTGAATATTGAAGACATCGGAGGAGTATATTCCCAGCCTAAAATAACCTGGAACGGGCAGCCCCTGGCCACAGAGCCCAACGTCACCGGCATAGAAACGACTGCTGCCCCGGCCAACACCACGGAAGAAATCCATGCGTCGGCCGGCAACGAGGGCATCGTGGAAATCTCCATTCCGGCGGGTGCGATGAAGGAAGACGTTAATGCCTTCTCTATCGACATGGACCTGAAAGGCAGCACTGCGCTGAACTTTGTGCCTACTTCCAAAAACACGGAAGTAAATCTGCAGTCCACCTGGGAAAGCCCTAATTTTTATGGCGACATCCCGCCGCACACCCGCGAGGTATCCAAAAGCGGTTTTACGGCCAAATGGATCGTACAGAACATGAACTGGAACCCTTTAAAACCCATGTCGTTCCACGTAAACACGAAGCAGTTTGGCGTAAAGCTGATCACGCCCGTCGATGTGTACCAACAGAGCGCCCGTGCGATCAAATATGCCTTCCTCATCATCGGCATTACCTTCTTCCTGTATTATTTTGTAGAAATTGCGCAGCGCCGCACGGTACATCCTATCCAGTACGGTCTGATCGGGATAGCCCTCTCCGTATTCTACATCCTGCTGCTGTCCTTATCGGAGCATACCAGCTTTTTACTTGCTTACATCATTGCCAGCGCCATGACCATCGGCCTGATAGTGCTGTACACCAGCGCCGTGCTCACGCGCCGCATCGGGCTCACTATCGGCGGATTGCTGGCCCTGTTCTATACTTTCATTTACGTGATCATCAGCGCGGAAGATTATGCGTTGCTCATGGGCAGCTTTGGCCTCTTCTTCACGCTGGCAGGCATCATGTATTACAGCCGGAAGATCAACTGGAGCAGAACGCAGCCGGCGCCTGGAAATGTATAACGACGCTGTAAACTACAACGGCCCCTATGGTTGATATGACAAGCTTATACTAATATGGTTCCGGGGCCGTTTTTTAGTAAATTTGATAACAGTCTTTTTAACAATTTCATCACGCGCAGTGCCGGTGATATGCACTGCCAACAGATAGCTTTGACATGCCTACATCCTATTTAAAAAAGCGATTTGCCAGTTTCCGGTATGCCTTTGCAGGGTTCTTTGCCTTTGTAAAGTCGGAACCACACGCACGCATACACGCAGTGGCTACCGTGGCGGTAATTACTGCCGGCTGCTGGTTCAGGGTGGGCAAAACCGACTGGCTATGGCTGTTGTGGGCAATGGCGCTGGTATGGATCACCGAAATGCTGAATACCGTGATTGAAAAAATGATGGATCATTTATCGCCGGCCATTCATCCACGGGTAAAGTTCATCAAGGACCTGGCCGCTGCCGCCGTACTGGTAGCCGCCATTGCCGCCGCTATCACCGGCGGGTGCATCTTCTGGCCTTACCTGTTTGGTTAATCTCTTTATCCCTATGCTATTCACCAATTAATAGCAACATCATGAACGTGTTTAAAAGACGACTGGCTGCCATTGGCAGTATGCTGGAAAAGCCGCAGGTGCATCATATTCTGTACGCCTCCATCCTGTTTAGCCTAGTGCTCATCCTTTTTCGTATATACTATACCGGTAGTATGCTGCGGGCATCCCTGGTATGGAACCTCTTCCTCGCCTACATTCCGTTTGCCCTCACCCGGTGGATGGAAAGGCATCCCGCGGAAATGCAGCAGCGGCTCAACTGGTACGCCTGCTTCATGGTATGGCTGCTGTTTATCCCCAATGCGCCGTATATCATCACTGACCTGTTCCATCTCTTCGACGGCGGCGTGCCGGTATGGTTCGAGCTGTTCCTCATTTCCTCCTTTGTCGTTAATGGAATGATGCTGGGCTATCTCTCCATCCGCAGCATGGAAAAGATGTGGAGCAGCAGGTATTCCCGCTGGCCTGCCTGGCTGTTTTCCATTCCCGTGATGTTCCTCTGCAGCCTGGGCGTTTATATAGGCCGGTATCTGCGCTATAACAGCTGGGACGTGGTGAAAGATCCCATGACGCTCTCCAGGGATATGATCGGTTTATTTATCCATCCCTGGGAAAACCGGCATGCCTGGGCCTTTACCATCTGCATGGGCGTATTCCTCAGCCTGATGTACCCGCTGGTAAAGCAGTTGCGCAGAGCGTAACCAGCCCCGGCTTGCTATCCCTAAAAACAAAGCAGGTGTATCATTTGGAATGATACACCTGCTTTTATTATGTAGGCAATGTTTGCTTAGAAATCCACACCCATACCGAAGTACCAGATTGGTTTGCTCTTGAAGAAGTCAACCATTGGCCAGCCGGCATCCACGCGGAGGAAGTAGCCGGCGATAGTGGTGCGGGCGCCGAATCCATAACCGCCGATGAACGGACCGAGGAAGCCCTCTTTAATGCGGGTGACCACCTCAGGCGCCTGGCCGTAGTTGCCGTAGTTGGCATCCTTGAAGGTCAGCTTCTTGTTCCAGGCGGTACCGATATCCATGAAGGTAGTTACCTGGAAGTTGCGGATCATGGCCGAGTTGATAGGCTTGTCAATGAAGGTGGCGAATACCGGGAGGCGCAGTTCTGTATTCAGCAGCATCACGTTATTCCCGTTTTTGGCGTTCTGCTTGTAACCGCGCAGGTTTTCGGCCAGCGTCTGGTAAGCGTAGTTAACGGACGGATCAACCGGGTTGTTGCGGTGTATCTGCGGATTCAGCCAGTTGTCAATACCGCCGAGGTAGTAGATCATTTTGCGGCTGCCCCAGGACATATCCATCGCAAAGCGGGTAGCCCAGATGAAATTGCGGTAAATCTTTTCGTAGTGGCGGATGTCCACACCCATGTTATAGGTGAACCTGCCGTTTACAGCAGGCGCCTGCGGGTTGAACTTCTCGTTCAGGCCACCGTTGGTGATCTGCGAGTTGATATCGCCATATACTTTGAAACGGGTACCGTTCCAGATATTGATCGCCGGGTTGATCGTATTATCGTACACGTATTCCAGCCGGCCGAGGATGTAGCTTTCCTTCAGGTCCGGTTCTTTAAGGCTTACGCGTTTATCCGCCTGCCATACCATTTTATCGGTACGGTAACCTACTGACAGGCGTATGCTCCTCACCTGGTCAAACGGATAACGCATTTCCGCCTGGTAAAGGTTGGTGATCAGCCGCACCGGCGTCCAGAATGCCTGGCTGAGCGTACTATCGATCAGCAGGGCGGAGCCGCTTTTGTCTACCTTACGGTAGTAGGTGAATTTATAATCAAACCGGTGTTTGAGGTAAGCGCCGGTAATGAAGTATTCAGAGCCCTGGAGGTCAAACGGAATGCGGAAACCGCCGTTGATCTTCACATCTTCGAACAGATCGCTCACGCCTATACGAATCAGCCCGTTAACCGGGTCGGTAAGCCGTATCGGGGAGGCGGGCTGGCCGGTGAAGATCTGGTACCTGTTGATCAGGATAGAGTTATCTATTTGCAGGATGAGATAATCGGATGCGAACTTCCATTTATACGGCAGCAGTTTGGACTGCTTGAGTATAGACGGGGTAGGCGGTTTTTTATCGAACATAGACAGGCCGCCCTGCTGCGCCGCTTCATCTACCAGTTTGATCTGCGCCGCGGCGGTATCCGCCGGCTCGTTGGCAAACTCATTCTGGAAGAAGTTTGGCTGGGTGACGGTATCCTTACGGGGAGCCATAAACGTAGGCAGCCCGAGGCGGATGCTGTCCTGGTGCATCTGATCCTGGCGGAAGTGCGTATTACGGGCGGATACATTCCTTTTCTTCAGGGTAGTGGTATCTACCTTGAGCTTCATGAGGCGTTTGATATTGGAGTAGGCGACTACTTCCGATACTTCGCCCTGCTCCCCGGTTACGCGCGACTCCTGGATACCGTAAGGGTAGTTGGAGATCGGGAACGTATAGGTGGAGTCGTTAGTGATCACCACTGTTTCCACGGAATCCGGCGCGGTGGTACCGTAGGCTGCCAGGGCGGAGTCCAGTTCTTCCTTCTCAGGGTTATGCAGGATTTCGGAACCTACATAGAAGAGGGAATCCACTCCCACATTCTGGGATTTAAAGAACCCGGCATAACGGTTACGGATACCGTTTGCATCGGAAACGAAGGTAAAGTGGGTGGTGTTGTACTGCATGGGCAGGCGCGCATCCCCGTATTGCAGGTCCGTCAGCTGGGTAATCTGCCGGTCGGCGCTTTTGCTCCAGTTATCTACCATGAAGATGTTGTAGCGGTTGCGCAGCAGCGAGGTATCCGTACCGCGGCCTTTGGGGCCGGGGCGGTTGGAAGCGTAAATGATGCCGCTTTTGCCCGGGAATGCCGCGAAGGATGGTTCCAGGTCATCATACACGTCGTTGGTGATCTGGTCGGTTTTGGAATTGCTGATGTTATAGGTGAAGATATCGGTATGACCGTTCTTCACGGCCGACAGCAGCAGGGTGTTTTCCATCACCGGCATGTATTTGAAGTCGATCACGCGGTCAAACTGCGGCAGGTCCTGGCGCAGGGTGATGCGGGTGATCAGGTCATAGACCATCAGTTTGGTTTTGCCTTCGTGTTCATAGATCACTGCCAGGCGGTTGCCTTTGGTATTCCAGGCCATCTGCGGATAGTTAGGGTCCAGCTGGTTGGCCAGCTGCATTACGCCGCTTCTGAGCAGTACTTTAGGCTTGTTCCATCCCAGCTGAATCTGTACTTTATACACGCCTTTTTTGAATTCTACTACTGCGTAGGAATTATTTTTAGGATTAGGGTTGAAGCGGAAGTAATCGGCTTTACCGACTTCCTGGGCTACGATGGTACGGCCTTTGGCGGAAGTTTTCCGGCGTTTGTTATCGTCTGCGAAGCGTTTGGTATAAAACAGCATAAAGTCCTGCGTAGCCTTTTTAGGGGTCATACTCAGCACCTGCTCAAAACCTTTTTTCAGGCCCCTGTTGATACGGGTGATGTACATCAGGTAAGGCACGGCGTCCTTTCCGTACTTGGCTTCCACGTAGTACCAGAAGGCATGGCCTGCCAGCAGGGGATGGTCGTAGGCCAGCTGGTTGTAGTTATTGTATTTTCCGGAGAGGATGATAGCTTTCAGTTGTTCATCTTCCCGGGCGGTCCAGTTTTCCGCCGCATAGGCGATGAAGCCGTCGGTAAACCATTTCGGGAAGTCGATCAGCGCGGCATTTCCGGCAAATTCCCCGATATCTTCCCCAAAGAGCAGGGTTTCCAGCATAATACGGGCAATCCCCTGGCGTATCTGCCGGCGGAGGTTTTCGTGGTTGCCGTCGAAATACACGATCATTTTGTTGCCTACCAGCTTGGTAACGCCGCCGGTGTTCTGCCAGTCAACGCCAATGCCTATATTGGATTGTTTCATTTCGCCAAAGCTGTTGTACACAACGATGTTGATGCGTTGGCGAGGGGTGGTTTCCATGAACTGTTCCAGCTGGGGCAATTCCTTTTCCGCGATTTGTACCACGTATTTTCCCAGTTCGAGGCCATTTTGGGCGAAGTAGGTGTTGAAATGCCGACTCTGGTAGTACCGCCACTTGAAATTCTTGAACTGCACGCGATTCTGGCCGAATTCTACGGTATTGGTCTGGGCAAACGACACCGTCGTTCCAAGTAATAGGGCTCCGTGGAATAATAACCTGGTAATAAATCTGTTCATACAGAAAGTATTGATAATATTGTGATCTGTTTACAAATTAGCTAAAAATCGGGTAACATGATCGAACTTCACCATTTCACCTTTAGTCCTATGCAGGAAAACACGTACCTGCTTATTAACGAAAAAAAGGAATGCATAATTATAGACCCGGGCTGTTATTTTGAGAACGAAAGAAAAGAATTATTACAATATATACAAACGGAGGGGCTAAATGTTACAAGGCTGCTGAATACGCACTGCCATCTGGATCACATCTTTGGTAACAAACTTGTATCCGAAACGTACAAGGTAAGGCCGGAGATTCACCCTAACGAACAAACGATCCTGGACCTTTCCCAGCAGGTGGGCAATATGTACAATATGCCTTTCCCGCCCTCTCCCATGCCCGGCGCGTACCTGACTGCCGGCGAGACGTTTGATTTCGGCGATAACCGGATTGAGATACGGCTGGTGCCCGGCCATTCCCCGGGGAGTGTGGCTTTTTACTGTGCGGCTCAAAAATTTGTGATTGGGGGAGATGTATTATTTCGCGACAGCATAGGGCGTACGGACCTGCCGGGTGGCGACCATGAGACACTCCTGAGCAGTATCCGTACCCAACTCTTTGTACTGCCGGACGATGTGGTGGTATATCCCGGGCATGGTCCGGCTACAACCATCGGGTATGAAAAGCAGCATAACCCGTTCCTGAACGAATAACTTCACCGGCCTGCCACCTTATTTAACGCAAACGATCCGCCAGCGGCGGATCGTTTGTTTTTTACCTGATATATTTCCCTATCACCGGCAGCCGGGCGAATTCCCGTTTTTCCATACGGAATATAAACGCCAGGTAGGCCAGGAAGAAGAGGGTGGCCACTGCCAGCGAGGAGCCTTTGACGGCGTAGATATCGTTAGGCGTCAGGAAGGTGACGTTAATCCAGTTATAGATATAGTACAGCCCAATGGCGGATGCCATATAGGTAAGGATCTTAGGGAGGTGGTAAGGCACCGGGTAGTGCTTTTGCCCCCACACGTAACAAATGACCATCTGGGCCAGGTAGCAGACCATGGTGGCCAGCGCGGCGCCAAAGTAGCCCATGATGGGGATCCACCACCAGTTGAGCAGGATGGCCATGCCTGCTGAAATCAGCGTGATAACGGCGCCCGCCCGGGTATTGTTGGTCAGTTTAAACCATATGGTGAGATTGTAATATACCCCGAGGAACATGTATCCCATCAGCAGCAATGGCACGATGGTCATGCCGGCGTAGTACTCCGGCTTGCGGAGGAAGAACTTCCAGATATTCAGGTACAGGCTTACGAAGAGGAACATGCAGCAAAGCAGCACCACAAATATTTTCATGATGCGGGCATAAGTTTTCTGCGGGTTGCTTTCCGACTCCGCCTGCTTGAAGAAGAATGGCTCGGCCCCCAGTTTGAAGGCCTGGATGAACATGTTGATGAGGATGGAGAGCTTGTAGTTGGCGCTGTAGATACCAATGAGGTATTTCTTTTTCTCCTCGCTGTCTACCGGCAGGAAGGTGGGCAGAAACCAGGCGCGGTCAAAGGTTTCGTTTACCATCCCTGCCATTCCTACTACGATCAGGGGCAGCGAGTAGGTGATCATTTCCTTCCAGAGCGATTTATCGAACTGCCATTTAATGCCTTTGATCTGCGGGAGGAACATCAGCAGGGTAAGGCCGCTGGCCAGCAGGTTGCTGAGGTACACATAGCCCAGGGTGGCTCCTCCGCCCATTACATCCGGCAGCCAGTGGTGGCCGGCATTATAGAGCTTCGGGCAGATGTAGAGGAAGAGGAAGTTGAAAAATACGTTGGTAACGATATTGGATATACGAATGAAGGCATACTTCAGCGGCCTGTTTTCCAGTCGCAGTTGCGCGTAAGGTATGGCCGTCAGCGCATCAAACGCCATGATCAGCACAATGTACACGTAGAATGCCGGATGGCCCGCGACGCCGGCCATTTCCGCTGAATGCGTTTTCAGGATAGGCCCCTGCAACAGGAAGAGCAGCAGCGTAGCCCCTATGGTGGAAAAGATGAGGGAGAGCATGGAGGTACTTAGTACCAGGTTCTCCCTGCCTTTTTGGGCAAACCGGAAAAAGGCGGTTTCCATTCCATAGGTGAGTACAATATTGGCAAATGGGATATAGGCGTAGGCGGTATTCATTTCGCCGTAGGAAACGGCGGTGAGTATGCCCAGGTAAAAGGGTGTCAGGAAATAATTGAGCAGTTTGCTCACTATATTACTGAGGCCGTAGAAGATCGTTTGTCCTGCCAGATTCTTTATGCTCAAAGCCAGTGATTTTTGTAAAGTTATTCAAAGTTTCCGCCCCGGCGCTGCTGCTTTTTTTCTGACAGCCGCTTTTTAAACTGGATGCGTTTTTCCACCATGGCACGGGAAGGTTTGGTGGCGATCCGCTTTTTGCGGGGGATGAGCGCATTGTTTACCAGGTCGTTCACCTTGCGGATCACTTCCTGCTTATTGCCCAGCTGGGTGCGGGCCGACTGTGATTTTACCAGCAGCAGGCCTTCGGCATTGATACGGTTGGAAAGCTTCTCCTGCAGCAGGGCCTTTTGATCCTCCGTCAGCAATGCGGAAGCGGCTATATCAAAATACCCTTCCACCATTGTTTCCACCTTATTCACATTCTGACCGCCTTTTCCTCCGCTCCGTGCCGTGCGGAAGGTGAGTTCGGCCGTTACATCTATAATCATTATGTATTATATCTCTCTTTAATATAAAATAAACCCGGTGGAGCAAGTTATTAAAAACTGTGCGTAAATTCCGGCCTGCAAAAATACGCAATAATGAGAGCTGTAATACAAAGAGTAAGCAAGGCGTCCGTAATGGTGGATGGTACGGTAACCGGGGCCATTCAAACAGGGCTGTTGGTATTGTTGGGCATTGAGGACGCCGATACCCAGGAAGATATCCAGTGGCTGAGCAGTAAGATTGTGAACCTGCGGATATTTAACGACGATGCCGGCGTGATGAATGTATCCGTAAAGGACGCCCATGGCGACATCCTGCTGGTCAGCCAGTTTACCCTCCATGCCTCCACCAAAAAGGGCAACCGCCCCTCCTACCTGAAAGCCAGCAAGCCTGATGTGGCGATTCCGCTGTATGAAAAGATGATCGCCCAGCTCGAGCAGGACATGGAAACCACCATCCAGCGGGGGATATTTGGCGCCGATATGAAAGTGGAACTCCTCAATGACGGCCCTGTAACCATTATTATTGATACAAAAAACAGGGAGTAGGCAGGTGTAACTTATTCCGGGCATGGCCGTTTAACTGGGGTAGCTATTAACCTCTAAATGTTATCAACCATGATCAGAAAGTTGCTGCTGTGCGCTTTGTGCATACTGGCATTGGCATCCTGTCGGAAAAAAGATGAAGAAAAGGCCCCGCAGCCCTGTCCGGAGTGCTTTACATTTAATCATAACGTTTATCTCCGGCTTATGGATGCCGGCGGGCAGCAAAACCTCGTTTACGGCCCCGGCGCTACCCTCCCGAAGGACAGTATTAGTTTCTGGGACGGCGACAAGCAGCTCAGGTGGCTCTCCTCTACCGATTCCGCCACGGCGAAGGGTATGATAATCCTGAACCTGGTGGGCGTGCCATCCGCTACAGTCACCCATGACCGTTCCGCTACATTTCTGCAAAAAGTAACCTTGAAAATCAAGACAGCTGCCGGCCTTAAATCCATATTGTTAACCATTTACAGCGAAAGCGTTTGTTGCGACGGTATTGTCAGGGAACTATTTACAGATAACGCTGCCACTCCTTATAAGCCGGTCCTGTTTTCCGCCAGTCCGCATGGGGTGATAGCAATACCCATCCGGCTGTAACCGGCCAGGGATGGGAATACGATGGATGAATAAAACTGTCTTGCAGCCTGAACCTCTATCATTGGCAAATCTATTTTTTTATGAACAAGATTATTACACTTGCACTGGCTGCCATCTTCCTTTTGCAGGCCTGCAAAAAGAAGGATAATCCTGAAAAGCCAGCGGATTGCGCAACGGTGCTCTGCATTACCATGGCGCATTTACTGAACATCCGGCTGATGGATGCGGATGGTAAAAAGAACCTGCTGTACGGGCCGGATGCCAGCATACCAAAGGAAAATATTTCCCTTTATTATGCGGACAAACCGGTCGCCTGGATATCCTCGCCTGATTCTGCCACCAGTACGGGATACTTATCCGTGCACCTGCAGCCGGTTTACGCTGCCGGCAGTTTACAGACGCCGGGGGATGACTTCGCGCTGGACTTCACTTTAAAGGTAAAGCTGGCCACGGGAGAAAAGACCTTCCTGCTGCATGTGCTGAACCACCGCAACTGCTGCGGCGCAATAGTGCAGGGCATTCAAATCAATAAGACAGGTATTGTGTACAAATCCGGGGACAATAACGGTTATCAGCCGGTAAACCTGCCGTTGGTACTCTGACGGCGCTGGTAATAAACCGGGTGCGCTTACCTGACACTGCTGTTAACAACCCGTTGGTTTTATTTTGCATAACCCTTACCTGACACCGCTGTTAACAAACCCATTGCCTCCTAACAATAACGGTTATACGAATTCACTGCATGTTCAGACCGGAAAGATATTTCTGGCCTGAACATTGTTTTTTGGACTTTCGTTATCTTTAGGGGAATTATTAATTTTCACGAGGATGACGATCAAAGAAGCGCAGGAGCTGATAGACCGCTGGATAAACACTACCGGCGTGCGCTATTTCAGCGAACTGACCAATATGGCGATACTCACGGAGGAAGTAGGGGAAGTAGCGCGGCTCATGGCCCGCAAATACGGAGAGCAGTCCTTCAAAGAGTCGGATACGAAAAAAGAACTGGCGGATGAACTGGCTGATGTGATGTGGGTATTGCTCTGTATCGCCAATCAAACCGGTGTGGACATGACGGCTGCGCTGGAAAAAAATTTCGACAAAAAAAATATCCGGGATGCTGACCGGCATTTGAATAATCCTAAATTAAAGTAACGGAGTTATGCGGTTTTTGAACAGACTTAAAGTCATCTGGCAGGTGCTGAAGCAATCAGGCAGCGAGTTTATTGATGATAAAGTACTGAAGTTAAGTGCCGCGCTCTCCTATTACACGATATTTTCCATTGCCCCGATGTTGATCATCATCATCTTCCTTTGCGACCTTTTCCTCAGCAAGGAATCCATCGAGGGCAGCATTTACACACAGATCCGGTCTATGGTGGGCGATGAAGCTACCATACAGATACAGAGCATGATCAAAAATGCTTCCTTATCCGGGGATGTAAGCTGGGCTACCATCGTAGGGGTGGTAACGCTGGTGATAGGCGCCACCGGGGTATTTGCCGAAATCCAGGATAGTATCAACTTCATCTGGAAGCTGAAAGCAAAGCCCAAAAAGAGCGGCATCCTCAAGATGATATTAAACCGGTTGCTGTCCTTTTCGCTGGTGATCAGCATGGGCTTCATCCTGCTGGTATCCCTGGCGCTGAACGGCGTGATGGAGGTACTGAATCACCGGTTGCTGTCCGTATTTCCGGAGATAGAATATTTCACCCTCTATGTAGCTAACCTGGCCATTACCTTTTTGGTGATCACTTCCCTGTTTGCCATTATCTTCAAGGTGCTGCCGGATGCGCGCATCCGCTGGAAGGATGTGCTGGTAGGGGCTATCGCCACAGCGGTGCTGTTTATGATCGGGAAGTTTGCCATTGGTTACTACCTGGGCGCCAGTAAAGTGTCTTCCGCATATGGGGCCGCCGGCTCCATTGTTATTATACTCCTGTGGGTGTACTATTCCGCCGCTATCCTTTATTTCGGCGCAGTATTCACCCGGGTTTGGGTACAACACTTCGGGTCCCGTATATACCCCAATGATTACGCCATCTGGATGCGGGAAGTGGAAGTTGTCAGCACGCAAAATCCTACTACCTTAAACGATTAATTTAATCACTATCAATTGATTAAGGATGTGAAAATAATTACATCCATATTTTCAATTTTGCCAATTATCTTTGCGCAACTATGTCTACAGATCAGAATATATTCCAGGCGATCATATCGCACTGTAAAGAATACGGTTTTATTTTTCAGTCCAGCGAAATTTATGATGGACTCAGCGCGGTGTACGACTATGGTCAGAACGGCGCGCAGTTAAAGAAGAACATCAGGGATTATTGGTGGAAGAGTATGACGCAGCTCCACGATAACATCGTGGGTATTGACGCGGCTATTTTTATGCATCCTACTACCTGGAAGGCATCCGGTCACGTGGATAATTTCAGCGATCCGATGATCGATAACAAGGATAGCAAAAAACGCTACCGGGTGGATCACCTGATTGAAGCGCATGCAGCTACCTTACCGGAAGAGCAGGGCAAAGCACTGCTGGCCGCAATGGAGAAGCTGGAAGCGGCGCAGGACTACGCCGGCCTGAAAACCCTGATTGAAGAAAACAAAATTGCCTGCTCCGTGAGCGGTACCGTTAACTGGACGGATGTACGTCAGTTCAACCTGATGTTCTCTACCCAGTTAGGTAGCGTTACCGACGAAGCAAGTGAAATATACCTCCGTCCTGAAACTGCCCAGGGTATTTTCGTGAACTTCCTGAACGTGCAGAAAACAGGCAGGATGAAAGTACCTTTTGGTATTGCCCAGGTGGGTAAAGCCTTCCGTAACGAGATCGTAGCCCGCCAGTTCATTTTCCGCATGCGTGAATTTGAGCAGATGGAAATGCAATTCTTCGTTCGCCCTGGCACGCAGAAGGAATGGTATGAGAAATGGAAGGAAACCCGTATGCAATGGCACCTGAGCCTGGGTATCGATCCATCCAAATACCGCTTCAAAGATCACGTGAAGCTGGCGCACTATGCGGATGCCGCCGTGGATATCGAGTTCGAATTCCCGATCGGTTTCAAGGAAGTAGAAGGTATCCACTCCCGTACTGACTTTGACCTGAAGCAGCACCAGGAGTACAGCAAAAAGAAAATCCAGTACTTTGATACGGAGATCAACCAGAACTATGTACCCTATGTGATCGAAACCTCTATCGGTTTGGACCGTATGTTCCTGCTGGTGATCTGCGCGGCATACGCCGAAGAAGACCTGAGCACGCCTGAAAAGCAGGATAGCCGCGTGGTACTGCGCTTACCGGCTAAACTGGCGCCTACCAAACTGGCCATCTTCCCGCTCACCAAAAAAGACGGCCTGCCTGAACTGGCACAGCAACTGATGGATGAGTGCAAGCAGCATTTCTATTGCTTCTATGAAGAGAAGGATGCCATCGGTAAGCGTTACCGCCGCCAGGATGCCATCGGTACTCCTTTCTGCGTAACGGTAGACCATCAGACGAAAGAAGATGGTACGGTAACCATCCGCTACCGCGATACGATGGAACAGGAACGCGTTCCGATGTCTGAAGTGAAAAACATCGTACTCAACAAAATTTTATAAAAGAAAAGGTCCGGTAACTTACCGGACCTTTTTCTTTTTATGGCTAGCCGTATAGTTCCTGGTGAATCTGCTTCCGGTCGTACCCCAAAGCCTGTATGCGCTGCTTTGCCTCGTCAATCATGTTCTTCCACCCGCAGAGATAGAAGTTGGCAGGGCGTTTATCCTGCAGCATTTCCTCGTAAATATGATGTACATAGCCTTTGCGGCCGTTCCAGTCCTCCTGCCGGGATAAGGTGGGGATATAATGGAACCCCGGGAAGGATTGCTCCAGCTGCCGCATTTCATCCGCATAGAGCAGGTCTTTTTCATACCTGCTGCCGAAGATGAGGTGTATATCCTTATGGGGTATTTGATGGTTTTTCAGGTAATGAGTCATGGCGCGGAAAGGCGCAATGCCGGTGCCGGTGCAAATAAAGAAAATTTCGGTATCTAACGTTTCCGGCAGTACGAAAACGCCGAGCGGCCCGCGGAGCGTCAGCTCGCTGCCCTCCTTTACTTCATTGAACAGGTAAGTACTACCCGCTCCTCCTTCCAGTAACACAATCACCAGTTCTATCACATTGCTGCCATCCGGATGGGAAGCGATGGAATAACTGCGCCAGCGTTTGTTCTTCTTTTCATGGATGGGAAGGTCGAGCGTTACAAACTGGCCCGGCTTGAAGTCGAACCGCTCCAGTTCAGGTATTTGAATCCAGAAGCGACGGGTGTTATCTGTGGCATTTTCAATTTTTGTAACTATGCCGGTGTACCAGTTTTCGACCATGTGGAATCAGGATTTTCTTATACTGAATATAACGAATATTCCTGTGGGAAACTTTCCGTGCAGTAATTTAATCTCTCCCTATGCCCTGCTGTAATTCAATTAAATACTTAATATTTATTATTTTTATATAAAATATAATGTATTTAACAACCAGTAAACCTATGAAGAAAAGATCAACGCTGGTAACAGGGACCCTGTTTTCGCTATTCGCCTTAACCCTGTTTTCCTGTAAAAAGTCCGACAATGCGAGCCCTGAAGTAGAGCCGCCGGTTGCGACGGAAACGCGCCCGTTGCTGGATTCAGTGATTACAATTTCATCCAACCCGGAATGGAATGAGGCTACTGCATACAGGTATAACGCGGACAGTACACAGGCTGCCGATATCTACATCAGCACCGGCCAGCTGAACGGCGTCTTCCTCCTTTATAAGAATAAACAGCTTACGCGTTACGTGTATTCGCCCACCGGCAATATCAATGATTCCACCGATGTGTATATGTGCAGTTACGATAGTAAGGGCAGGCTGGCCATCATCAACCCTGATAACTGGGGTAACCGTGATTCGCTGGTATATAACGACGCCAACCAGCTGGTAAGAAGGTATAAATTCTATTCCAATGAGCTGGAATACGCCGATACCCTTACCTGGACAGGTAAGAACCTCACAGCTTACAGGTCTGTCCAGCGTATTTACGGCGGCACGGAAAACGATGTGTACATCCAAACGTGGACCTTTAAGTATGATGAACAGAAGAACCCTTACCAGGGCGTTCCTTCCAGCTCCTTCTTCTACCAGGAAGACAGGTGGAAGCTGAGTGAAAATAACGCCGTAGAAGTGGCTTACCAGGTGACCAATGGCGTTTCCCACAACATCAGGTACGCGTACACCTATAACGACAAGCACTATCCGGCAAGCGCCGCTTATGTAAAAACCGGGGAAGGCGTGAGCGACGACGGGACGGTCAGGTTTGTGTACAGGAAGTAAACGCACTCGATACTTTACTGTAAAAATTAATGTGTGAAGCGATGCAGCCACCTGCATCGCTTCCTTTTTATAGGTATGCTAATACTATTTTCTTCGTATCTTTGCATCCTTCATGAATTTACAAGGCGTATTACATCAGTTTCAGCGAGATAGCCGCCTGCAAACCCTGGTGAAAGGGGTACAATCCCCCGCAAACCAGTACTTCCAGCTATCATCCCTTGCAGGGAGTGCCATCAATTTTGTAGCGGTAAGTACCTGGGCACAGGCAGAGGCAAACCATCTCTTTATCCTGAATGATAAAGAGGAGGCAGCCTATTTTCAAAACGACCTGGAACAGCTGTCACAAGCGCTTGATATCTTCTACTTCCCCGACTCCTTTAAGAAAACCGGCCTCTTTGCCGACCTGAACAGCAGCCACAGCATGCTGCGCACAGAGGCGCTCATGAAATTTTCCGGCCCGTCTATCCATAAAAAGATACTGGTAACCTACCCGGAAGCCTTATGGGAAAAAGTAGCCGCCAACCAGGCCTTCAATACCAACATGGTGCAGCTCAAAGTGGGCGATGTACTGAAGGTGGATGAACTCCTGGAAAAACTGGTGGAATGGGGATTCCACATCACCGATTTCGTGTACGAACCCGGGCAATACGCACTCAGGGGCGGTATCCTGGATATATATTCTTTCGGAAACGATAAGCCCTACCGCATTGAACTCTTCGGGGAGGACGTCGATTCCATCCGCCTGTTTGACCCGGAAACCCAGCTGAGCGAACGTAAGCTGAACCAGGTGACCCTCATCGCCAACATGGATACCCGCGGCGTGGATCACCAGAAAACATCCCTGCTGGAATTCCTGCCGGCCAATACCGTTGTATGGATCAAGGACCCGGAATACGTGCGGGGCGTGATCGAACAAATGGAACAGCGCCTGGATGATTTCCTGCAAACAGGCAGTAAAGTAAGGGTGGACGAAGACGAAGAAATGGTGCTGAAGGAAGACGACTTCGTGAAGGCTGGCCCTATCATGGAGCAACTCTTTAAACGCACCGCCATCGTGTTCGGCAATAAGGACTGGCTGCAGGAAAACGGTTTCGCCTACGAGGCCATTTCCTTCGACACACAGGAGCAGCCGGTGTTTAACAGGCAGTTTGATATGCTGCTGAAAGACCTCGCCACCCACCATAACAACAAATACGCCCTCTTCATATTTGCCGATAATCCCCGCCAGCTGGAGCGCTTGCGCAGCATCTTCGAGGATTTGAAAGCAGCCTTCGTATTCTATCCCATCCCGGTGCCTATCAGCAAAGGGTTTATCGATCATTCCCTGAAACTGGTCTGCTATACGGACCACCAGATATTCCAGCGTTTTCATAAATCCAGGGTACGCCAGGCTTATAACAAGAATAAGGCGATTACCATGAAAACGCTGCGGGAGCTGCAACCCGGCGACTTCGTAACCCACATCGACCACGGCGTGGGCGTGTACAGCGGCCTGCAGAAAATAGAAGTAGGCGGCAAAATGCAGGAAGCCATCCGGATCATTTACAAGAACAACGACCTGTTGTATGTAAATATCAACTCCCTGCATAAAATCAGCAAATACACCGGTAAAGAAGGCGTGGAACCCCGTGTGAACAAGCTCGGTAGCGATGCATGGGATAAACTCAAGGAAAAAGCTAAGACACAGGTTAAGGACATCGCCAAAGACCTGATTCAGTTATATGCCGTCCGCAAGGCGCAGCAAGGCTTCTCCCACTCCCCGGATACCTACCTGCAAACGGAACTCGAGGCCTCCTTTATCTATGAGGATACCCCGGATCAAAGTAAGGCCACCGCGGACGTTAAACGGGATATGGAAGCCCCCGCTCCTATGGACCGCCTCGTCTGTGGCGACGTAGGCTTCGGGAAAACAGAAGTGGCCATCCGCGCGGCTTTCAAGTCGGTCGTGGATGGAAAACAGGCCGCCGTACTGGTGCCTACCACCATCCTCGCTTTCCAGCACTTCAAAACCTTCTCCGAAAGGCTGAAGGACTTCCCTTGCACGGTGGACTACCTGAACCGTTTCAAATCCGCCAAAGAGAAGAAGGAAACCCTCAAACGGCTGGAAGAAGGGAAGATCGATATCATCGTAGGCACCCACGCCCTGCTCGGTAAGGACGTGAAGTTCAAAGACCTCGGCGTGCTGGTGGTAGACGAAGAGCAGAAATTTGGCGTAAGCGCGAAGGAAAAGCTCAAGCAGATCAAACATAACGTAGATACGCTGACACTAACGGCAACGCCTATCCCAAGAACGCTGCAGTTCTCCCTCATGGGCGCCCGCGACCTCTCCATCATCAATACGCCGCCGCCTAACCGGCAGCCGATTGAAACGGAAGTGCACGTATTTGACCACGACCTTATCCGCGACGCGATCTATTACGAAACGGAACGCGGCGGACAGGTGTACTTCGTGTACAACCGCGTGAAAGGCCTCGGGGAAATGGCCGCGCTCATACAGGGCCTCTGCCCTGACCTCTCCATTGCTACGGCCCACGGCCAGATGGAAGGGCATCAACTGGAAGAAGTAGTACTCGATTTCATCGATCGTAAATACGACGTGCTGGTATGTACCAACATCGTGGAAAGCGGTGTGGATATCCCCAACGCCAATACGATCATCATCAACAACGCGCATCACTTCGGGCTGAGCGACCTGCACCAGCTCCGTGGCCGCGTAGGACGCAGCAACAAGAAAGCTTTCTGTTACCTGCTCGCCCCGCCTATGAGCACACTGCCGGGCGACAGCCGCAAGCGCCTGCAAACGCTGGAGCAGCATAGCGAGCTGGGAAGCGGTTTCCAGATCGCCATGCGCGACCTCGACATCCGCGGCGCCGGTAACCTCCTTGGTGGCGAACAAAGCGGATTCATGGCCGAAATCGGGTTCGATATGTACCAGAAGATCCTCGATGAAGCGATCCGCGAACTGAAGCAAAACGAATTCCGCGACCTCTTTAAGGAACAACTGGAAGAGAAGAAAGATTTCGTGAGCGACTGTACCATCGATACGGACCTGGAAATACTGATCCCGGATACCTATATCGAAAGCATACAGGAACGCCTGAACCTTTACCAGGAACTTGATAACATTGTGGAAGAAACCAGGCTGAAAGCGTTTGAGGCAGAACTGGCAGATCGTTTTGGCCCGCTGCCGGAACCCGTGAAGGACCTGCTGACGATGATACGCTGCCGCTGGATGGCCATCCAACTGGGCTTCGAGAAGATGATGCTGAAAGAGGAAACGCTGCGCTGCTACTTTATCAACAACCCGGATTCACCGTATTTCGAGTCCCCTACTTTCAACCATATACTTACGTATATCCAAACCCGTACGAACAACGCGAAGCTCAAACAGGTAGGTAAAAACTTCATGCTGGTAGCCAGCCGCATCAAGGATATGAACGACCTGTACGACTTCCTCAAAGGCATGACGGACAGCAGAAACTCCTAATATCCTGTTAATGTTGACCAGAGGTGAAGCAGTATCAGCGGGAAAAACCTATTTTTTCGCTGATTAAATCTCTGTACAATGAACAAATGTTTACTGTTTGTAGCTGCCATGCTGCTGACCATCAGCACATTCGCCCAGAAGCCCGCAGAAAGAAAAATTTCCGTCAACGGTACCGCCGAAATTGAAGTTACCCCGGATGAGTTTTACTTCATCATCTCCCTGAAGGAATACATGAAAGGGAAAACAAAAGTGGAAATCACCCAGCTGGAAAAAGAATTGATACAGGCGGTCGTAAATGCAGGCGTACCAAAAGAGGACCTGAACGTGCAGGACCTCGCCGGCATGAGTTATACCCGCAGGAAGAAGGATGCCGCAGAACTGTTTACCAGCAAGGACTTCCGCCTCAAGCTCACCCAACCTAACAAGCTAATTGCCATCCTGGACGCACTGGACAGCGAAGGCGTCGTATCCGCCCGGCTGGCGCAATATACTTCCAGTAAAATGAAGGAGTACCGCAAGAAAGTAAGGGTCATGGCGTTTGAAGCGGCCAGCGAAAAAGCCCTCTACCTCGCGGAAATTGCCAAGCAGCAACTGGGCGAAGTACTGGAAATCGATGAAACGAAAAGCGACCAGTTTCCCGGCCTCTATTCCCAGGTAAATGCGAACGATTTTAATCTGAATAAATTTATAGGGCTGGAACAGGCAGCTTTCACTACCATAAAGATACAGGCTACTATACAGGCAGTTTTCGCCATCAGGTAACCCCGCCGCCATGGCATATGGCAAGGAAAAACTTAAAAAAGACACGGGACCGTGTCTTTTTTTATGCCTTGAATCTTCCCCCTAAAAATAAAAAAATGTAACCTTTTTTATGTTGTAAGCGTTTAAGAACCAATCTTAAACAAATTAACACATAACCTAAACCAAAAATTTTTTTATGGATTTTATGGAAACGTGTGGAAACCCCGCATCATGTTGCTGTAAAACATAAAAAACAACATCACAAACAATAAAACTCAGAAACATGAAAAAGGTAATGTTATTAGCAGCAGGATTATTTTTAGCGATCAGCTCTTTTGCACAGACTGCGACCAAAGCGCCGGAAAAGAAAATTGAAGTAACCGGCTCCGCGGAAATGGAGATCACGCCGGATGAAATATACTTTAACATCTCCCTGAAAGAATACCTGAAAGGAAAATCCAAAGTAGAGATTACCACGCTGGAAAAACAATTACAGAAAGCGGTGATCGACGCCGGTATTCCGAAGGAAAACCTGACCGTGGAAAATGTATCCGGGTATAACTATTACGACTATCTGAATAAAAAGAAAAATCCGCAGGAATTCATGGCCAGCAAACAGTTTCGACTGAAGCTGAACAAGCTGGATAAAATCAACATCATCCTCGGCGCTGTAGATGCGGAAGGTATTGAAAGCACCCGCATCACCGGCTATACTTCCAGCAAAATGGAAGAATACCGTAAGGAAACCAAAATAAAAGCGTTACAGGCTGCGAAAGCAAAAGCGGATTATATGGTGAATGCGCTCGGCGAAACCCTCGGCGGTATCATTGAAATCCAGGAAATCAATACCGATGGTTATTCCGACGTTCGCCCGATGGCGGTAAACTATATGGCTAAAGCGGCTGACGGTATGGCTGGTATATCTGACGTGGATTTCAAAACCATCAAAGTACGCGCAGAAGTAAGAACTGTGTTTGGTATTAAATAAGTTGAATGTTACACACAATAAAAAAGGCTCGCACCTGCGAGCCTTTTTTATTGCTGTTATGTAGTTGTTTTAGAAGCTGTATCTCAGACCCAGCTGCATCTGATAACGGGATGCAAAGAAGTCTGTCGCATACGGTACGCCCGGGTTAGACCAGGTGTAGATCGGATAACCATTTACCGGCGCATTCTTCGTTGCTTTCAGACCCACGGAAGAAGTAGAGTTGAAAGTGTTTGGAGAGAATGTTTGGATACCCCAGTTTTTATTCAGGAGGTTGGTCAGGTTCACGATGTCATAAGTGAACGTAATGGTGTGCGTACGTTTTGCAGTTTTGATATTCAGGTCCTGGGAGAAGCGGAAGTCGGCCTGGTAGTTCCATGGCGTGCGGCCACCGTTACGCTCAGTGAAATCGCCTTTACGGCCGCTGAGGTATTTGTTGCCATCCACATAGCTCATGAATTCGGCTGCCTGCTGAGCGGCAGTTTTACCACCGGCAATATCCACAAAGAATTTCTGCGCTTCAGTTACATCTTTCGGAATGTAAGCCAGGCTCACCTGCTGTGGCGTACCCTGGATGGTAGCATTCACGAAACCGTAGGTAAACGGCGTACCGGATTGTGCAGAGAAGAACAGGCTGAAGTTGGAAACCCATTTGCCTTTTGAACCCCAATCCTGTCTGTAGTTGGCCGTAGCCACGATACGGTGACGGATATCGAAGTTGGAATAAGCCAGACCCGGGTTGTTAGGATTCAGCGCCTGGTTCAGCTGCCAGTTGGATTCCATGGAGTTGCGGATACCGTTGGTGATATCTTTTGCCTGACCGTAAGTATAAGCAGTCATGAAGTTAAAGCCCCATGGGAATGTTTTCTGGATCTGACCGGTTACGCTGTAACGGTAACCTTTATCGGTGTTGGACAGCAGGTACGCGTTGGTGTACAGGCTGTTGATTTTTTTACCGGAGTAAATAGGCTGTTGCTTATTTACATCGTATGCATAATAAGTAGGATTATCCACGAGGTTGATCTGCTGGAACATCAGGTCCTTGATCACTTTGGTGTAAATTCCTTCCACGGTGAATTTCCACTGGTCGTTGGTCGTATAGTCAAAGGCGATGCTGCTTCTCCATACCTGCGGCATTTTGAAGTTATTATCGATCAGGTCCACCTGGGTAGCGCCTGCAGCGTTTTTCACATCTACGCCGTTCTGCTGTGCGAAGTCGGCAATACCATTCGGAGATGGTTTGGCAGCCGGCAGCGGAGCGTTTACAAAAGGTTTATCAGATGATTTCTGATCGTATGCACCGTAAGTTACCCCGTTGTTGTAGTACGCGTAACCCAGCCATGCGAAAGGAATACGGCCGGTGAACAAACCGCTACCACCGCGCAGTACCATGGTGTTGTCACCTTTGATATCCCAGTTGAAACCGAGGCGTGGAGAGATTTGTACATTATTCAGGAAGTTGTTTTTGATATCCTGCGGTTTGGTGTACGTATAGGTGTTACCGTAGTTGGCATCCACCGGCGCTTTGGTAGTTTTATCGCTCAGCGGTTGCTTGTTAGGAATGCCCGCATAGTCTAAACGTACGCCTGGAGTGATTTTGAAGCGGTCTGTCAGCTGGATTTCATCCTGTCCGTAGAGGCTCAGCAGGTTTACTTTGAACTGTGCCGGCGGATTCGCCATGATGTAATCACGGGAGTTGTTGGCGTAGTTATAGTTACCACGTACGCGGCTTGGGTTGTTGTTCAGGAAGTCGGCAACGGAGTTATAGTCCAGGCGGCCGTTCCAGGAGTTCACAAAACCATAGGTGATGTTGTAAAACTCGTTGTGCGTACCAATGGTGAAAGTATTTTTTCCTTTGAAGATGGTAACGTTATCGGTTACTTCAAAGGTTTTTTGTTTCATGTTGAAGATACTTGCTTCGCGGTCAGTACCGAGGAAGATGGTAGTACCAGGCGTTTTACCGGCAATCTGGATCTGCGGCGTGGCAGGATCGGAAGATGGGTCACGGTAATCGTGTACATAAGAGTAACCGAGGATCAGGCTGTTGGAAACAGTGGGGTTGAAGTTACTTTTCAGCTCAGCAACAGTGGATGTCTGGTTGTTAACCTGTTTGAAATCGATACCGCCAAAACGGAAGTTCTGCTGGTCGCGCTCCAGGTTGGTAGCCTCTGAAGTAATGGTGTTATTACGTAAAGAGAGCGTGTGCTTGGAGTTGATATGCCAGTCGAGGCGGTTAAAGAATTTATTGGAGTT
Source organism: Chitinophaga sp. CB10 (assembly GCA_001870995.2). Classification (GTDB taxonomy): domain Bacteria; phylum Bacteroidota; class Bacteroidia; order Chitinophagales; family Chitinophagaceae; genus Chitinophaga. The sequence continues at coordinate 10,204 of MLAV02000011.1, read as the reverse complement.
GGAGTAAATGCTGGTGTTTTTATAAGTACCTGCATCCACGCCATATTCTTTCATTTTAGCGGTGATGTCCATCGCATCCTGTTCGCTGAGGATGTTGGCTACATCTTTGGAACCTGCGGCGAGGATCACGGGATCAACGCGGCGGGTGATCTCTTCGTTGGTGAAGAAGAAGAGTTTGTTTTTGATGATAGGGAAGCCGAGGCGTACGCCTGCCTGGTAATCATGGAAGTCGGAAGGCAGTTTGGAACCGTCGCCGGCATTGTTTTTACCTACCAGGCCTGCCGTACGGCCGTAACCGTAAACAGAGCCATGGAATTCGTTGGTACCGCTGCGGGTTACCGCGTTGATGCTACCCCCGAGGAAGTTACCTACTTTCACGTCAAACGGAGCGAGTAATACCTGTACGTCCTGGATCGCATCGAGGGATACGGGGTTGGTACGGGTGCTGCTGCCCGGCTGGCCGCTGGAGTTGGACTGGCCGCCCATGGAAGGACTGAAGCCGATCGCATCGTTGTTGATAGCGCCATCCAGCGTCACGTTGTTATAACGGTAGTTGGTACCGAGGAAGGAGTTGTTGCTGCTCTGCGGCGTCACTTTCGTCATATCCTGCAGGCTGCGGTTCAGCGACGGGATGCGTTTGATCTGCTCCTGGCCTACGCGGGTACCTTCTTTTTTACCTGCGCTGCCGGTGATCACCACTTCGCTGAGCGCTTTGGACTCTTCGCCCAGTTTGAAGGAGAAGGCAGTAGAACCTAAAGGCAGATTCACATCTGATCTTACCTCTGATTTATAGCCAATAAAGGAAACGGTAATAGTATAAGGACCGCCGGGATTCAGGTTGTTAATAATATAACGACCATCGGCATTGGTTTGAGTACCACTTTTGATGCCTGTAGACACGTTGAGGATGACTACCGTTGCTCCGGGAATAGCGCCCCCTTTGGGATCGGCTACCTTACCGGTAATAGAGGAGGTGGTTACCTGGGCCATCGTATTCATACTGAATAATACAATGACGCTAGCTAAAAACGCAATAAACGATTTCATAAAAGTTGCTGTCTGTATTTACAGCGCAAAGGTGTGAACCCAAAGCAACCAGAATGTTAAGAGAATATTACGGAATTGTTAAGACCTGCCGGGTATTAACCCGTTTTAGCAATGTGAGCCGTTAAAACCGTTAAACGAACACCAGTTTAGGACCGGGATCGTAAAGTGAATGTTAAATTTCCCAACAGCAAAAGGCCCCGCTAATATAGGCAGGGCCGGTGAAGATCTTAAAACGATGATTTACTTAATATTGACTATAAAAGTCCCGTCCGTTAAAGGTTTTTCAATTTCACCATTGGTTAAAGTGCCGGAGAAGGTTCCCTCGGCATGTTTACTATTGATGCTAGTTAAATTCACTTTCAAACCGCGGCCCATGCTGTAATGCGTTACCTTATTGGCCTGTATGTCCGACAGGACCATGGTCACGGATGCCTCGTAAACGCCCGGCTGTACTATGTTTTCAGGGAAGCCGATCACCAGTTCCATATGGTGGGACAGGTTGTTGGTTACCCCGTTGATGGATAATAATTGCTCCCCGGTGGTGCTGTCAACTTCCAGCAGCGCATCCGTCTGAGAGGAATGATATGTTTGCCCGTCCAGTGTGAAAACCAGCGTGCTGGCCGGTGTGGTGTCCTTCTTGGTTTCGCAGGAGGATAAAACGGTAATGGCAGCAAACAGGGCTGCAAACCATAATTTAAGGCGCATAATGCAGTTTTTGAGTGGTTATATGCACGGAGAAACCGCCGTCATCAAGTGGCGTCAATTCATAGGATACATAAACTGCTGGCCCCTGTATATCCAGTAGGCCAGCAATCTTTTTAAATCGACATAGGTTGCCGGTTAGCTTCGTGGCATAGGGATAAAATACATTCGCAATATATGCAGATTTTTATAAATTATATAAATTTTCTATAAGAATATTTGGGGGTTGGGGGGATAAATCAAGGCCACGGGGAGTGAGGTCCCGGTCAAAGCCACCGGTCCCGGAGGCTCTGTGCCGTATTACCCTACCGCTGCTGAAAGGCAGTATGCAAACAAGACATTTAACATTATTTTTGTCACAGCAAATCCCTATAATTACGATCTTACGCCATCATTTTAACAAAGCGCATTATGTCATCGGAAGTGATTAAACAATTACAGGAAGCCGTGCAGTTTTCCCCGGAAAACGTACCCCTGCGCCTTCACCTGGCCCAGGTGCTGCTACAGGATTTTCAGTACCAGCAGGCAGAAGAACAATACAGAAAGGTATTGGAATTATCGCATGACAATATCGCTGCCCAGCTGGGACTGGCCCGTACCTTTTATCACCAGCAGAAATATTCCGTAGCCATCGTGGTACTCGAGCAACTGGAACACCAGGACCCGGATAATTTTGACGCGCTCCTCCTCCACTGCCGCATCCTCGTGAAAGAGAACAGTATGGAAAGCGCAAGGGACGTGTACCAGCACCTGCTGCAACTCAATCCCGGCTTCCGGGACGAAGCGCTGGACGGCTATTTCAGAGCGCCTCAACAACAATATAACCCTTCCTCCGATGAAGACGGGGAAGATGCAGAGAAGATATTTACGCTGGAAAAACCGGAAATCAATTTCAATGATGTAGGCGGCATGGAGCGGGAGAAGCAGGAGATAGACCTGAAGATCATCAAGCCCCTGCAGTTCCCCGACTTATATAAAGCCTACGGCAAAAAAGCCGGCGGCGGCATCCTGCTCTACGGCCCTCCGGGCTGTGGCAAAACCTACCTCGCCAGGGCTACGGCGGGGCAGATACAGGCGGAGTTCATCAACGTGGGCATACATGATGTGCTGGACATGTGGATCGGCAACAGCGAAAAGAACCTCCACAGCCTGTTTGAGCTGGCGCGCGAATCAAAGCCCTGCGTCCTCTTTTTCGACGAGGTGGACGCCCTTGGCGCCAACCGCACGTCCATGCGCAACAGCGGGGCCAGTCACCTGATCAACCAGTTCCTCTCCGAGATGGACGGCATCGCCGCCAATAATGAAAACGTATTGATCATCGGCGCTACCAACGCGCCATGGAGCCTGGACCCGGCATTCCGCCGCCCCGGCCGTTTCGACAGGATCATATTCGTAGCGCCGCCGGACCAGGAAGGCCGCGAGGAAATCCTGAAAATTCAGCTGCGCAACAAACCGGTGGATGGTATCGACTACCGCGCCATCGCCAAAGCGACGGCCGGCTACTCCGGCGCCGATCTCAAGGCGATCGTGGACCTGGCCATCGAGGATAAACTCATGGAAGCGCTGCAAAAAGGCATCCCGCAGCCTATCACGCAAAAGGACCTGCTGAAGGCTTCCAAATTACATCGCGCCACTACCCGTGAGTGGTTTAATACCGCCCGTAACTACGCCCTATACTCCAACGAGGCAGGCCTGTATGATGAGGTGTTGAAATACCTGGATATTAAGAAATAAATTATGGCTTTTTTGATTCAACGCGCTCATCTGTTGTTACAACAAGGCCGTTATAAAGATGCGGTAACCGCCCTGCGGCAGCATCTCAGCACTTATGCCAACGATATCGACGGATTGTATCTGCTCGCGCTTTGCTACCTCAACCTGCAAAACACGGAAGAGGCGGAACATATCATCAGCAATGCATTGAGCCTGGCTCCGGCCGATGATCGTTTCTTTTACCTGCGCGCCAATATTGCGTTTCACAAAAATCAATACAGTGCGGCTATCAACGCTGTCAGCGAGGCGGTAGCCATCAACCCCCACGACGCGGCTTACTTCGCGTTGTGGAGCCAGATACTGCTGTATAAAAAAGAATACAGCCAGGCCCTGGAAAAGGCCGAAGAAGGGCTGGCCATCGACCCGGAAAACGAAGCCTGTCTGAACCTCCGCTCCAATGCCCTCTTCAACCTCGGCAAAAAGGAAGAAGCATTTTCCAATCTCCATGAAGCATTGGAACATAACCCGGAGAATGCCTACACCCATGCGAACATCGGCTGGAAGTGGCTGCAGGCCGGCGATCACAAGCAGGCCCTGGAACACTTCCGGGAATCCCTGAAGCTGGATCCTAATCAGCAATGGGCCAAAAGCGGGATGGTGCAGGCCATGCAGGCCCGCTACTGGTTGTACCGCATGTTCCTGAAATATGCCTTCTTTATGAGCCGGCAGAAGGCCGGTGTGCAATGGGCGGTAATCATCGGGATTTTTGTACTTTCCCGTATAGCCAGCACCGTATTTTTCCCGCTGTACGTGGTGCTGGCGCTCGCGGCGATTTCCACCTGGCTGATCGGCCCGGTGAGTAACCTCTTCCTGCGGCTGAACCCTTATGGCCGTTATGCGCTGACGCCGGAGCAAACGAAAGTATCTACGCTGGTGGGTATTTTCATGCTGGTGGGTTTATTGGCTGCCGGCGGCTTCTGGCTTACTTCCATTGCAGCGCTGCTGGCCCTGGCGATTGCCGCCGGCGTGTTGCTGCTGCCGCTGTCCAGCTTATATGCGTCCGACAGTCCGAAGTGGAGAAAAATATTCCTGATCTACACCGTAGCCGTTGGCGTGTTGGGCGTTTGCGGCGTGGCGGAAGCCTGGTATGATGGGGATCCTTTTAATACATTCATGACCGTTATGCTGCTGGGCGTATTCGCCTACCAGTTTTTAGCGAACTATGTAATCACGCGGGAAAGCTGATTACGCAGGATTACATTAAAAAAGCCGGTAGCGCATGGCTACCGGCTTTTTTGTATCTCTTGTTAAAAGCTTACGCATCAATTTTCGCATACTTCGCGTGCGATTCGATGAATTCGCGGCGCGGAGGCACCTCGTCGCCCATCAGCATGCTGAATACGCGGTCCGCTTCGGCGGCGCTCTCGATGGTCACCTGCTTCAGCGTACGGTTTTCAGGGTTCATGGTGGTATCCCACAGCTGTTCTGCGTTCATCTCACCCAAACCTTTATATCGCTGAACGGTCACGCTGTCCTCACGGCCATTGCCGGCAATACGGGCGATGGCAGCTTTGCGTTGTTCCTCTGTCCAGCAGTATTCCTGCTCCTTACCTTTCTTCACGAGGTACAGTGGCGGTTGCGCAATGTACACATAGCCCTGTTCTACCATCGCTTTCATGTAACGGAATACGAAGGTGAGGATCAGGGTAGCGATGTGGCTACCGTCCACGTCGGCATCCGTCATGATGATGAGCTTGTGGTAGCGCAGTTTGGAAAGGTTGAGGGCTTTATCATCTTCTTCGGTACCGATGGTTACCCCCAGCGCCGTGAAGATGTTTTTGATCTCTTCGTTTTCGTAGATTTTGTGTTCCATGGCTTTTTCCACGTTCAGGATTTTACCCCTGAGCGGGAGGATGGCCTGGAAAGTACGGTTACGACCCTGTTTGGCCGTACCGCCTGCGGAGTCACCCTCTACCAGGTACAGTTCACATTTTTCAGGATCATTATCGGAGCAGTCAGCCAGTTTACCAGGCAGGCCGCTACCGGTCATCACGCTCTTGCGCTGCACCAGCTGCCGCGCTTTACGGGCCGCTTCGCGGGCCTGGGCGGCCAGCACTACTTTGTTGATCACCAGTTTGGCTTCGCGGGGATGCTCTTCCAGGTAGGCGTCCAGTACGGTGGCTACGGAGCTGTCTACCACGCCCATTACATCGGAGTTACCGAGTTTGGTTTTGGTCTGCCCTTCGAACTGCGGCTCCGGTACTTTCACGCTGATGATAGCGCTGAGGCCTTCGCGGAAGTCATCGCCCGTTACCTCTACTTTTGATTTCTCGAACAGTTTGTTCTTATCGCCGTAGGATTTGAATACGCGGGTAATGGCGCGGCGGAAACCGGAAACGTGGGTACCGCCTTCGATGGTGTTAATATTATTTACGTAGGAGAAGATGCTTTCGCTGAAGGAGTCGTTATACATCAGCGCTACTTCTACCGTTACGTTGGAATCTTTATCGTATGCTTCGATGAAGATGGGGGCAGGAAGCAGGGCGCTTCTGCGGCCATTTTTATCCAGCATCTGTACAAACTCCACGATACCGCCTTCGCTGTAGAAGGTTTCCTTGAAAGGCTGGCCATGTTCGTCTTTTTCACGGTCGTCCGTCAGGGTGATGCGGATTTGTTTGTTCAGGTAAGACAGTTCGCGTAAGCGGCCTGCCAGGATTTCGCGGTTATAGGTGGTTTCCTTGAAAATTTCACCGTCCGGTTTGAAGTGTACGGTAGTACCGGTGGTATCGGACACGCCGATTTCGCGTACGGCGTACTGCGGAATACCGCGGTGGTACTCCTGTTCAAATATTTTGCCTTCGCGGCGCACGGTAACGTGCTGGCGGGAGCTCAGTGCGTTTACGCAGCTCACGCCTACCCCGTGCAAACCGCCGGAAACCTTATAGGTGTTTTTGTCGAACTTACCACCGGCGTGTAATACAGTCATTACCACTTCCAGGGCCGAACGTCCTTCCTTAGGGATGATGCCGGTCGGGATACCACGTCCGTCATCCACTACACGGATGGAATTATCTTCACAGATAGTTACATCAATGTTTTTGCAATATCCGGCGAGGGCCTCGTCAATGGAGTTGTCTACCACCTCGTAAACCAGGTGGTGTAAACCCTTGATTCCGATATCGCCAATGTACATGGCCGGGCGCTTGCGCACGGCTTCCAGACCTTCCAGTACCTGTATGCTGCCTGCATCATAGCCGTTGCTGGGGCTGGTTGCTTGCACTAATTCTTCGCTCATATGTTGGTGTAAAATCTATTAGAAATAAAAACAGTCGACAATCATGCAAAAATACGAAAAATAAGGCTGATTTCAATAAAAAAAGTACTGTTTTTAAGTGGGATGGATGTGTGATTTTACTGCTATATTTTGTCGGCCCCGACGGTTTCTTTCACTCCCTGGAAAATAGTTTTCCACACGAGGTTGAAAAAAGACTTCTGAATATCCCGCTGGATGGCCGGGTGGGTGACCCTTACCTGGTCGCCCGGCAGGGGGTTGCTGTCGCGCACCACCATAATATTGGCCAGCAGGCTGATCAGCCCTTTTCTTTCGAACTCCTTGCTATCCTTGTTTTGCTTCAGGATGGCGATTTTCAGGTGGTCGTAGAGCAGTTTTACCTCGCCGGCAGCCCTGCGTTCGTCTCCATGAATATTGAACGTCAGCTGGTTGATGTTGCAGCTCCTGATCTCCACCTTGCCCAGGGGCTTGGTCACGGGGTTGAGTTCCCGCCCGTTCAGGTCCTTCAGTTCCCCGGAAACGCTGAAGTTCCCGGTTTTGCTGCCGAGGAGGAAGTCGAAATGGGCGGTGAGTTTCCCGCTGTTCATCAGCACGGCGTCCAGCCTGGCGGTGAGGTGGTTATTTTTTTTAACAAGGGAATCCACGTTGGTGAGGTTCAGGAAGCGCCCGTTGACGTTGCTGAAGCGGAGGTTGCCGGTACGGTCGGATTCCGGGCTGGTTTCCATATAATGGATGCTGAACCGCCGCCCGATGAGGGTATCAATAGCCACGGGCACGCGAAGTTTGGCCAGCAGTTGGTTAGGATACTGACCCAGCTTGTCGCCCGGCGGCATAGGCAGCCGCCTGTCGCGGTAAACTTCCAGTTTTCCGCCGTTGATGATGAGTTTATGCGCCCAGATCTGCTGATCCTGCATTAAGCGTTTAGGGTTGAGGTTTTTGAGGTGGACGTCTTCCAGGACCAGGTGGTAATAATCCTGCTGATGACCGAGTTTTTTCTGGAAGGCTTCTTTTTCATAGCGGGGGTTGAGCTCCACCTGCCTGATTTCCAGGGTTTGTTCGGCGGCTACGTACCTGATCCCGTTTACGTTCAGGTAATAGAGGCTGTCCTTGGTGCGGTGTACATAGTCCTTCATCCCGATCTCATAGTTACGCGCGTAGAGGAAGCGGGTGGGGTCGTTGAGGGCGAGGGAGTCGATCAAAAAATCGTTCACCCGCACGCTCAGGTTCTTAAACTGGTGTACCACCGTGGAGGAATCCTTTTTGGTGAACCTGTACCGGAAGTTGGTACTGTCCAGTATGAGTCTACCTATTAATATAGATTTTAGTTTCCGGGAGATGTTTTCGTACGCCGTTTTGGGTTTGCTCGTATCCACCACATTTGCGTTTTGCTCCATGACGATGCTGGGCCCGGTCACCCTTAATACCCCTGCGTGGATTTCGTTGTTGCGGAAATATCGCCAGGGTTTGAAATACTTTAGTTCCAGTTTTTCTACACTGATCAGGTATATGGAGGAGGGGGCAGTTTGGTTTGCCAGCATTTTACGGTACACCGGCGTATCCAGCAGCATGCTGGCTTTTTCGACGGTGACGCTGCCGGAGAGTACGTTCAGCCTTACGTCCTTGTATTCAATGCGGTAAAGGCTGTCGGAAAGGTCCTGTACGTAGGATTTCAGTTCCGTGCGGATCAATTTATTCCAATGCTGGTTCAGGTACCATGCTGTGCCTAATATCAGGATGATAAGCACGCCGAGTATAATCCCGGTCACTTTCAATGCCTTGATAATATGAAATTTCCTTTCCATGTATATAGCTGTAAACGAAAATTACGCCAAATGGTTGGATTTGCGATGGCAGACCGGCGTCGCGACGTATTGAAGAATTTCGATGAATTGTAAGCTGCGTGTCAAAACCATTTTGAATTAATTCTGAATGCCTAAATTTGTGACGACTTTAACACACTAGCGCGATGAAAGAAGTACAGGACATACTAGCACTGGCCATTCCGCAGCCAGCCATGAGCGATCAGCTACAGCTGGTGGAGCAGGATCAGGTATCTGTGCCTGACTGTCTGGACTTTACCCTGCAGCGGTTTACTTACGAAACTGCTTTGCCGGTGGAGGATGTGGCCATGGTCGTGTACCAGCCTGCGAAGCGCGGGCATGCTGCCGCGATTGAGTTGCGCTATTGTGTGGCGGGTAATAAGTATTGCAAGAACCCTGGTTGTACGGACCAGCTTTGTGTGGAAGGCAAAAAGGGGGATTGCAATGAGAAGGCGCCTTCGGTGGACCTGATCACCGTTCGATTCCAACCTTCTTTTATACAGTCGCTCCAAAAGGGCAGCACTACCGTTTCCTTCCTGGAGATGCAGTCCCGCAAGCCTTTTGTAAAAACCATTCAGCCTTGCACCAAATCCAAATCTGTGTTGGAAACCATGGTGCATCACAACTACGAGGGGATGTTGAAAAACATTTTCCTTCAGAGTAAGGCGCTGGAGCTGTTGTTGTTCAGCTCCGACCAGTTTATCCAGAACGATCCGGATGAGCGTTATGGTTGCCGCTTCCTCACGCAGATGGAGGACCGCGAGAAGATCGAGAAGGCCAGGGCCATCCTGCTGGAGCAGCTGGATTCCCCGGTGACAATCCGCGATCTGGCGCGCAGGGTAGCGATGAATGAGTGTTACCTGAAGAAAGGTTTCAAAGCGATGTACGGCACCACTATTTACGATTATTTCCAGAAGGAGCGTATGGAGAAGGCCAAGGGCCTGCTGTACGAGAAGGGGATGTCGGTTTCCGAGGTGGCTATGCTGATGGGGTATTCCTGCATTTCCCACTTTTCCACTGCGTTCAAGAAGCACACAGGTTTGAAGCCCTGTGAATTACTGCTTCGCTAATCCGTTTATTTACAAAGGATTACAGCATTTTCCCAATTCGATCATTAGTTTTCCCGATCCGATATAGTGAAGAATAAATATCGTTGCATCTTTGTGTCACGATAAGCGGATATCTATTCGCACTTCCAATAAGCTTCCTTATCAGATTTGACCATGGAAGAAACTTAACTGGCAAAGAGTAAGTAAAGCCATAAATCTACTTGCATTCAATATCAAACACCATTTGAAAAAGTGCAAAATTTTGCCGGAAAGGTTTTCTACCACATTATAAAGTCGCCTTGCATTTGCGGGGCGACTTTTTTGTTTCTGGCGAGTGGTTTCTCGCGAGTGGTTTCTCGCAAAGGGCGCGGAGGGGCAAAGAGGCAAAGGCGGCCTTCGGCCGTGGAGGAGGGTAAGGGGGTAAGGGAGAGAGAAGGATGGGAAATGGAAGAGGGGGATAAAAAATAAGCAGGAAAAAGGCTGGCTCTTTCCTGCTTGGGAGTGTAAAATAAACTGTGTCAAGATTTAATTTACAATCGTAATTTCAGCCGCTCACCAAAAATAATTGATAATTGTGACAC
>MLAV02000010.1 GCA_001870995.2 Chitinophaga sp. CB10 | reverse complement strand
AAGTGTGGTAACTCAAACTTACCAAATTGGGCGGTTCTTCGGAACTGCCTTTTTTCATCCTAAAACATTATTTTAGTCGGACAATAGTGAAAATAATTAATAATTTAAGTTTATAATTGATGATATAAAATTATCGATAAATTTCTTTTATCAATTCCGTAATCTTTGTATTGCTAAACTGCGTTTTGAAGGAAACCTTTACTGCTCCATCAAATAATATTTCAGCGTGTTTGATTTTCTGTTTTTCTTCTTCACGTAATTTATTATCACCTGACACATCTTTTGTTTCTACAATAAAATGTAATTGCTTTTCGCCGTTTTTAAAGTCTAATACATAGGCAAAATCGGGAGAATAACTCGCACCTCCAGCTACAGGAATTTTTATTGAGTTCTTTGGTATTTTAGTAAATACGATAACTTCTTTAATCTTCTCAATAATGTTTTTCTTTTCTAACTCCGAATCGTAAAATAACTCTTCAAAATAATAGTTGTCTGCTACTTTATCTTCGCTCATTTGTACGCCAATATCGCTAGCATTTATTTCTTCTTTTGGACTTCCGTCTTCGTAAGTTAACTTCGTTGGGTGGATGCTGTTATTTACATTTTGATAGCCAATAGAGAATTTATCTATAGCATTATGCATTAAGTATTCATTAAAACCTTGCTTGATAATACGAATGGTAGATGCATTCAGATATTGATCTATTTCTATATCAGCATCTACAAATGCTTGATGAATGGTTTTCAAATTGATATGTAAAACCTTTGCCAACTCTTTGATAAAATCACTGTACAACATTGTTGAAACAGGCGTAATTTCATCATCAAAAATAGACACTTCTTCATCCAGCAATGCTTCATAGTCTTTCGCGATAATCTTCTTGGTTCTATTCTGTAAACCTTCTACCTTAAACTTACTCTTTAAGTCTGTAAAGAAGTCTTTTAACAAAGTAGTAAATTGTGCCTCATCATCAAACTTATATTCTAAAACTACTTTCTCATTCAGCTTTTCCCATAAGGCTTTTAGTTCTGCATACTTTTCTGTACGCACACTAATTTTCTTTGGAGTATCTGTGGCTTTACGAATTTTAGAAGAATTAACTCCTTGAAAGATATTTGGATAGTTTTGTTTGATATAATCCCAGCCACCGTCTTTAAAGGTATTATTACGTTTAATAACATCGTTATCGTCTAAAACCTCCAATAAATCATCTTCCGAGATACTGTATGCTTCAGTAATTTTTTGGATAATTTCTTCCGTTAATTTCGCTGGTATTGCTTCAATAGAAATAGCACCTGATTTTTCGTTGATCTCATTGACTAGCTTATCTACAAAATCGGATTCGGTAAAGTCTACAAAGTAGTTTAAATAAAATTGCTCATCCTTTACACGATTACCGTATTCATTAACAGGCAAACGTAAACCACGACCTACTTCTTGTAGCTTTGATATTTCAGAACCACTACTTCTTAACTTACAAATTTGAAATACATTCGGGTTATCCCAACCCTCACGCAAAGTCCATTTAGAAAAGATAAAACGACGTGGATTATCCAAATCTAAAATTGCTTCTTTGTCGTGTAAAATCTCATTGATTTCTTTCTCAATAGCTTCATCTTTATCCGAATTGTCTTTAGAGAAATAACCACCGTGTGTAGCATCAATATCCTTTAACGTTTTTTCTAAAAAAGCTTTATACGTTGCATTGGTTTCTGTCTTTAACAAACTTTCTACCTCTACTTTGATATACTGTTCTACTAATTGGCGTAAATGTCCATCCTTATTACGATATTCATCAATATTATCAATAAAGAATAAGGTTAAAGGCTTAATACGAACTTCACGAGTTAACAAGTCTTTTTCTATTTCAAAATGCTTTTTAATGGCTTTTTGAATCATCAGTTCTTGCAAGGTTTGTGCGTAAGAATACGGATTGATTTTATCACCTTTTTTCAGTTCTAAACCATTTGATAACACAATTTTAGACATATTCATTTGCTCTAAGAATAAATCTGTCATTTGCGGATGCACACGACTTAAACTATCGCCTTTACCAATTTTGATAGATTTTTTTGTCGTTCCCTCATTCACTTCAAACGTTGCTTCTTTACCATCAGTATCAATCAGCTTACCTAAAGCATTTTTACCTTCTTCAAATTCGGTAATATGTCCAATAACACCTTTTACCAAGTTTTTAGAAAAAGCATCTACTGCCGATAGCGTATATACTAAATTCTCGGTTTGAGTAAACGTCGCTCCGTAACGCAATATAATCTGTGGTTGCATCTTTTGGAGATTCTCCCACGTTTTATTGTCTTGCGAAAACTTATGCGGTTCGTCTATAATCATAAATGGGCGTGTGGCTGCAATGGCATCAAACGGAACATTGTATTTATCAAACAAACCTACATCAAATTTTTCTGTCATTGTTTTAGAATTAATCATACCGGCATTGATAATTAGTACCTGTATGCTATTCTTATCAAAATCACCAGCTTTCACAAAACTATTAACGGCAGATGGAATATAGCTTTTCTTTGATTTCTTGTTCGTTTGGCTTTCTACAATGTGTAGTTTTAATGATTTACCATATTGCTCATAGAAATGCTCACGAGAAGAATCCGACTTCAAGAAATTAATCGTACCTGCTTTAATAGACAAAGTAGGAACCACCACGATAAACTTAAAAATCCCGTAATGCTTGTTTAGTTCAAACATTGTTTTGGTATAGGTATAGGTTTTCCCTGTACCTGTTTCCATCATAATATCTATGATATTGGTACGTTTATCGTGTTCTACTCCTGCTAATGAATTATTTTTTGCAAGTTCCTTTACATTTCTCCAATACTGAAAATCTTTATAATCTAATAATGGATTGATGCACTGTTTATCTGTACCATCGGGCAACACTTTATTCACGTGTTCAAACACACGCAATGTAGCTTCTACCGCCTGTGCTTGATGGTCAAGATTTTTTTCAAAATTAAATCCCTTCATAACTAATACCGTGTAATAAAGTCGATGTCGATGTTCTTTTTGTTATTGTAAGTTTTGATGTTTTCTGCTATTTCACGCAACGCTTTACTTTCGAAATAATAACCAAAGGCAATAATAGCTGTTGGGTTAAAGTTAGCATCTGCATCTATCTGTTCTAATAAGGCTTTTAAGGTAGCTGTACTAAGCCCCTTGTGCATCAGATACAATTTCTGTTTGGTATAATACGCTTTATAGCCTGCCAAATCTATTTCTTGAACTGGCTCTGTCAATGGGCAACCATCATAGGTTTTCCAAGTGGTAAATAAAGCTTTTACATCTGCTTCGGTTAGCTTATCATCATCAAACAATTTTTCTGCATTAGCCAATTTCTCGGCTTTGAAATCGTAATCATCCCAAATAGGTGTTGTTTCGAAGATTTTGAAACCACTTGTATCGCCAATCTGCTTAGCAGCACGAATGATACGTTCTTTGGTAATCTCGAAAATAGTTGGTGGGGTAACGCCTAACTCATCTTTTACAAAATCATAAGCCGCTTTACTTTTCTTAGCATCTATAGGTTCAGGTAATTGTACTAAAATAAATTTCCTATTTCCGCCATCTTCTTTGTTCAACTGCATTACCGAGTGGGCGGTTGTACCACTGCCCGCAAAAAAATCAAGTATTAAATCATCATTATTCGTAGATATTTCTGTAATCTTTTTTATAAGTTCAATTGGCTTTGCATATTCAAATACTTTTGAGTCAAAAATTTTATCAAGGTCTTTTTTAGAATTATCATTAGAGTATTTATTATCCAAAAATTCAAGAGAAGAAGTTGCCTTTTTACGTTCAATTATTTCAACGTAATAGCCATTCTTGCTTTTTTTAATATTTGCATTTAGATAGGTTTTAGTATAAATTCTTTTACCTTTTATACCTTGCTTTACAACAATAAACCCTTCTTTTAAACCAAAATCAAACAAATCTTTAGACCAGCGCCAACAATAATCATTTTTTGGATTTCTTTGCTGTCTTTCAATCATTTCCTCTTTAGTGGAATTACCAGGTCTAAAAATCTCTCCTTCAATCTCAATTTCATAATCTAAAGATGCAGAATACTGTATTGAGTCATAATCTAAAGTTTGACTAAGCTTATAAGTCCCCCTTTCTTCTACATATTCATCTACACCATTATAGCCATTGCTTTCTAAATCTGATTTATTTAATTGAGAGATGCTTGATTTACGATAAAAAATCACATAATCATTATTACCAGCAACTAATTCTGTTGTTTTACCTGCTTTTTTTGTTATTCTTGCAAATTCTGCAACAAAATTCTCTTCACCAAAAACTTCATCCATCAATAAACGCAATTGAGCGACTTCGTTATCGTCAATAGAAACGAAAATGACGCCATCGTCTTTTAAGAGTTGTTTGGCAATATATAAGCGTGGGTACATAAAGGTTAACCAAGCCGAATGCGAATTGCTATTGCTTTGGGTAAATTCTAATATGCGTTTGGCTTCGTCTTCGCTTACGCCTGCTAAGTCTTGTAATTGTTTAGCGGTAAACTTACGGTCGTCATTATACACAAATCCATCCGAACCTGTATTGTAAGGTGGATCGATGTAAATCATCTTCACCTTTTCATAATAAGCATTGGATAAATGCTTTAATACTTCTAGGTTATCACCTTTTATCAATAAGTTTTGGCTGTTGGCATTTTCAGGTTTTGCATTGTGCACTTCATCTTCTTTGAGTAAAGTCGTTGCCGCATCGCTTGCCAATACTCTTGCATACGATTTACCTAACCAATTGAGACCATAACCTTCTTTGGCAATGTTAATATCCGAACTATCTAACTCTGCTTTAAACTTCGCAAAATCGAAATCGCCATTTTTATCAAAACAATGTGGAAAGGCTTGTTTCAATTTCTCCAAATTAGGATTGATGGCTTGTATATTGTTGGTAATGTCTTGTTCTGTACTCATTTTATTATTTGGTTGAATTCAACAATTCTTTAATATCTATTTTTAAAAGCTGTGCTATTTGAGTCATAGTTTCTAAGCTAGGTTGCACTTCATTAGTTACCCACCTAGAAACCGTTACCTCACTTTTACCCAATTGTTCAGCAAGCCACTTATTTGTTTTGTCATTTTCAGCCAAAACAATTTTTAATCTATTGATTTTCATTGAGTGTTATTAGATTAACATTTGATGTTAAATATAA
The DNA here is from genome assembly GCA_001870995.2 of Chitinophaga sp. CB10. Taxonomy (GTDB): domain Bacteria; phylum Bacteroidota; class Bacteroidia; order Chitinophagales; family Chitinophagaceae; genus Chitinophaga. Next base: position 222,665 of record MLAV02000010.1, on the reverse strand, counting down.
TATCAAATTTTTGATTTAGATATATTTTTTAGAAAATTGTAATTGGCCTTAATACATAATAATATTACTGTCGAATTATTATCCTATGAAAACAGAAAAGCAAAATATTCCAGCCAGCGAAGATGAAAAAGCATTGTATACTTATACGGGAGTAATGATGATCTCTTTTTTTGTTTTAGCGGCTTTTGGAGAATGCGTCAGTCTTTTCTCAAATGATTTTGACTGTAACAGGTCCCGGGGTTCGAATCCCTGACTCTCCGCAAGTAAAAAGAGATCATCGGTAATGATGATCTCTTTTTTTGTTTTAGCGGCTTTTGGAGAATCCCTCAATCATTTCATAAATAACCTACCCCACCGGATAAGGCCCCTCCGTAAACCGCTCCTCATGATATCCCTTTGAGCCGGTTAATTCCGCAAGTTCACTAAACAACCTTTCTCCTGCCTTTATCCGCGCCACTACATAAGCGAAATCATATACGGGTTCCCAACCCAGCTCTTTCCTCGCTTTATCATTTACATATACCCGGTCTATACATGGGTGAATCTTCCAGCCGCGGCGGCTATAGATGCCTGCATATTCCGGTACGGCGCGCAAAACTACTGCGGGCGCATTGTACCGCAGGTCATGCAGGTCCGCAGGGCGGAAAGGAGTAGTAGCGCTGATGATATAAACGCCCCATCCAATGGAAGCAGCCTTTTCAGCCGCCAGCAAATGTGCATTTACCGCGTCGGACAGCTCTACCCGGCGAAACAGGAACTCGTTGGCCTTCAGGTTCTCGTCCTGAAAGGATTCCCGCATATGTTTATCGTCGTCTTTTTCAGGAAAGAACCGGGAAGTGCGAAGTACAATACAAGGCAGGCCGAAGTTTCTGTAGAAGAGCTGACAAAGGTCTTCCGCTGCTTTTTTGGTTACCCCGTAGATATTTTTGGGCTGCGGCTGTACTTCCTCTGTAATCCAGGCGGCAGGCGCTCCGGCCGGCGGCACCAATGCATCCCCGAAAACGCTGGTCGTACTGGTGAAAACAAAGCGCTGCACGCCGGCGGCTACTGCTTCCTGCAGGAGGTTAAGCGTGCCGGTAATATTGGTATCTACGAATTGCTGCGCCGTATGCGTAGCCACATGGGGCTTATGAAGGGTGGCCGCATGGAAAACGGTGGTTACGCCTTCCATACAAGTTCTAACGAAGGAGCGGTCCGTAATGGAGCCTATATGAGTAGTAAAGGCGGAAGGCCGTATATCCAACCCGATTACTTCTACCGGGCGCTGTTGTAATGTGCGTACCAGCGCCTCTCCAAGATGCCCGGCGCTGCCGGTTACTAAAACTTTCATATGCTCTGTTTTGATGGAAATGCTGCAAAGTTAGAAATCAGCCCTGCTCCGGGCGGGACATTTGTCCCGCCGCTATCGCTAAAGGCCTCCCGCATCACTCCGCCATCTTCCCCGCTTCTTCAATCGCTTTCGCAAATTCTTCCGGCGCTTCTTCCGGGAAATTATGCCCCACTCCTTTAACCGTATGATGTACATACTTGCCGGTAAACTTACCCGCATAAGCTGACGGATCAGGGTGAGGCGCGCCATTGGCATTTCCTTCCAAAGTAACGGTAGGTACGGTGATCACCGGCGCCTTAGCCAGTTTTGCTTCCAAACCATCGTATTGTTTTTCCCCTTTCACGAGGCCAATACGCCAACGATAGTTATCAATCGTGATCGCTACATGATCCGGGTTATCCAGTGCCGCAGCTGACTTTGCAAATGTGCTGTCGTCAAAATGCCATTGCGGAGAAGCCGTCTGCCAGATAAGCCTGGCGAAGTCGTGCGTATATTGCTGATAGCCTTTGCTTCCGCGCGCTGTTGCAAAGTAAAACTGGTACCACCAGGCCAGCTCGGCTTTAGGAGGCAGCGGTGCGCTGTTGGCCTGCTGATTGCCGATCAGGTAACCGCTTACTGATACCAGGGCTTTACAGCGCTCCGGCCATAAGGCAGCGATGATGTCTGCCGTCCTCGCGCCCCAGTCGAACCCGCCGATGATGGCTTTCTTAATCCTGAGCGCATCCATAAACGCAATAATATCTGCAGCGAAAACCGATTGCTGGCCGTTGCGCGGCGTTGCGTCAGAGAGGAATTGGGTGCTGCCATAACCGCGCAGGTACGGAATATAAATATGATACCCCTTCTTCGCTAACAATGCCGCCGATTCATCGTAACTATGTATGTCATAAGGCCAGCCGTGCAGCAGGATCACAGGTTCCCCGTTTGCAGGGCCAGCTTCCGCATAACCCACATTGAGCACGCCTGCCTTGATATGTTTGATTGAATCCACTGCCGGGGCAACATCCCCCGTGCCTGCATGGGCGTTAAGATGACCGAGTAAAGTACACAAGCCTGCTAATATAAGCCTGTAACTGCCGCTGATGAACTGTTTCATGATGTTGGATTTAAAGGGTTATGCTTTGGTGAAGGTAGCCGGGTATAATTTTCTGTACTGGATATAGGTGACAGTAATTATCGTGAATGCGATGATGGCGTCGATGGTTGCCGCAAAGCCCAGCACGGCGATTTTGGAAAAGAATGCAAAAAGGATATCGAAAAATATACCGGCAAATACCCATTCTTTTAACCGTAACAAACGGCCGGGAGTCAGCAGTACAATCACGCCCAGTAATTTTGCGACGCCCAGGATATAAATAAAGTGGGGAGGATAGCCTAATTGAACCGTTATATCCCATACGATCGGGTTGTGAGTCAGTTCAAAAAATCCGCTTGCGCCGAACCATAAAGAGATTAAAATAGCGCCTGTCCAGTAAATTGCTTTTGATGTTTGTGTATTCATTTTGTAAAGGTTTAATTGTGAATGATGACACAAAGATGTACTGCAAATTCCTGCTGGCCTACCGGGAGTTGCCCAACCTGGCAAATTGATCCCCGAGCCGGACATAAATTACCCCGGAGCTGACCTGGAACATGCCCCTCCCGCACTAAAGCCGATGGATTTTTTTGTAATTTTCAAAATCCACCGTATTATTATCCCATCAACTAGCATTATGAGAATCCTCCTACTCCCGTTCCTTTTCATTACCCATCTCGCATGTGCGCAATCCTTTGACGAGCTGCGGGCCAGCGCCTCCGCCAACCTGAAAAAGAAAGACTATTGCGCCGCGCTTACTGACCTGAAAGCTGCCTTTACCAAAAAATCGGCGCTCACTCCCTATGATTATTTAAGCGGCGTATCCGCTGCGGCCAACTGCAACGATACCTCCCTCGCGCTGAAATGGCTGAAAGCCAGTTATGACGGCGGCCTGGGCAAGGACCAGTCGGAAATCGCGTACCTGGAAAACAATGAATCCTTTAAACCATTAGCCGCAACCGCTGCATTCCAGGATATCCTGAAACGCATGAAAGACCGGCTGGCCGCTAAAGAAAAGCAGCAGCAGGAAGCAGCGGACGCCTGGAAAAAAGCAATCGTCCGTCACCAGGTACCGGCCGGCACGCCGTTTCAACAGGCGCCGGAAGGGTTTGCGCTGTATTTCACGGAAGCGGATGGCCAACAGGTACCTTACGTGGTGTACATCCCCAAAGGCTATGATCCCTCTAAGCGGTATCCTGCCATCGTGTACCTCCATGGCGGCGTAAATGCGGTAAGCGATTTCTATTTCAACAATCCTGACGTGGGTAAGGAGCCGATATTCGCCGTTGGGGAGCAGTTCCACAGCATCATCATTTACCCTTTTGCGAAAAAAGATTTTGGCTGGGTGAACCAGCAAAAAGCATTTGAAAATATTTTCAACGTGGTAAAAAGCGTACGGGAAAGGTATAATGTAGACTCGGCAAGGATGTTCCTCGGCGGCATGTCCAACGGCGGCTCGGCCACCTTCTGGTTTGCTTCGCAGCCAGGCACCCCGTTCCGGGCTTTTTATGCGTTTGCGGCCAGCCCCATGCTCAAAATAGGGGAGATAACATTCAGCAACATTACGGCGGCGCATCCGCTTTACACCATTCACTCCAAGGAAGACCAAACCTATAAATACGAGGAAGTCTTAAAAATCTACAACGAGCAAAAGGACAAAGCGCCCGGCTGGAAATTTGAAACGATTGAAAAAGGCTCGCATGGGTTTATTTACGAACCCGGCATCGGCCCTGCGGTGTTGAGCAGTTTATTTTCACGGCTTTTAAAATAACGCCTTAAAACTTAGGACGCCCGTCCCTGGGCGTCCTACCAAATTTCTTTTTATACGCCTTGCTGAAATGCTGCACGGAAGAGTAGCCCATATCCAGCGCAATTTCGCTGATGCTCTTTTCATTCCGCGCAATCGCTGCGGCGGCCATTTCCAGGCGCTTATCCGTAAGATAGCCGAATACGGTATTGCCAAACATTTCCTTGAAGCCGTTCTTCAGCTTGAAGGTGTTGATGCCCGCAATCCGCGCCAGGTCCGTCAGGGTGGGCGGTTGCTCCATGTGGTTGAGCAGGTACTCCCGCGCATACAAAATACTTTCCTTGTCCGAACCGGATTTCAGAAAGCGACTGTATTGCGACTGCGCCTTGTGATGCGCATCCGCCTGCAGCACCAGTAATTCCAGGCATTTGGAGAAGAGGTATAGCTGTTTGATGCCGCCGGTGTACGGACAGTTGCGTATCTGCTCAATCGTCTGTACCATGGCCCCGTCAATGTACAGGTTATGCGGGGAAAGCGTGCTGGGCTGCCCAAGGCGGACAAGCGACCCGAAGTGCTGCAGCACATCATTGGATTCCCGCGCCAGCTCCAGGAATTTATCCGTGCGGTACTGCACCATAAAAGTGATCAGGCAGGTATCATGACTTTTGATGGTTCCATGGCTTTCGGAAGAGTAAAAGATATTGTGCTGGTAGTTGCCCAACGCAAAATCTTTCCCGTAAACGGAACTGTTATTGGAAGTATTCGCCCGCAGGTTGAAGTACTGCGTCACCAGTTCCAGGTCGGACTGCCATTCGAAATGCATATCCTTTTGCAGGTTGCATTCCGCATAGCCGATGCGGATACCGTCGAACCAGCAGCTCTGTACAATGCCCGTCATGCCGGGCGCTGAAAATCGTAGGTTCCTCTCCGTTAGTCCCGGCGAGTGAATGCCTTCCTGTAATGCGCTGTTGGAAAACAGTTCGGTGGGAGTGTCGTTGTAGGTGAATATATGCTCTTCCATATCATTAAAATTCGATGGGGCAACGGATAGCGTTTCCATACCGGTATTAAAAATAGCAATTAAACAGACAGCTCCGCCAACACCCCGGGCGAAAATCCCGCAGGTATAACAAATGCTCCCGCTGATACCACTATCCCCAATGCGACCACTTCTCCGTTAGTTAGACAGGAAAGCCTCATTCCCCATCAAAAGCCTGACTTTTAATTTATCTTTCCTCTTACTTTTGTTTTGCGAAGGCGAAATTGCAGCTTCCGGGTAACTCAAAAAAGGACATTTGTCCCAACAACCGAATATGTACCGTACCAACGAATATTTTTACGACTTTATGGAACGCCTCCACAGCAGCGGCGCGGCGAAGGACCATGTTTCCCTGAAGGCCTACCGCCAGGGCGATTACCTCCTGCAGCAAAACAGTCCGCTGGCCAGGGTGCTGATTATCCGTGAGGGCATCGCCAAATGTATCATCAATGAGGAAAACGGGAAGGATTTTATCCTGGCTTTTCTCGGTACGGGCCAGCTGCTGGGGGAGCTGGAAGTGCTTCGGAATACCCGTTGCCTGAATAACGTACAGGCGTTGACGTCGCTGGTGGCCTATGCCGTGTCCGTTCCGTATTTCCGCCATATCGTGGAAACGGATAAGGCTTTCAACGCCATGCTGCTGCAGGAGTTGGCAAACCGCCTGGCCATTACCAGTACCCGCGCTTCCCTGCAGCAACTGTACACGGTGGAACATGGCCTGCGTAACCTGCTGCGCTTACTCCAACAGCAGCACATGACGCTGTCAAAAGAGGATATGGCCGCTTACCTGGGTATTACGGTGCGTAGCCTGAACCGCGCGCTGAAGACCATAGGGGAGGAGTGAAACCTTTAGCAGCAGCCTGTTCGTAGATTTATACAATAAAACCTTTGCCCTCCCGGCAAATACTTCCGGGAAGCAATACCTTACCACCCCTGCGTTTCCACCTCCATCAGGTACTTCCTCACTTTCCGCTCCGTGTCCTGCGGATATACAAACCCCATCCTGCCGGCCAGCTCCGTCCCCAGCTGATGTATCACATCTGCATAGGCGTACAACGCACGCCAGTTGTCCGCTATATCCGCGCCGGAAAAGGTAGCCTGTATCTCGCGCCAGCGCTCAGGCGGAAGGTATTTTGGAAACAGCCGCCCATGCTTGTTGGTACTCACTTTCCACTCGTGCAGGCTGCCGATGTACCATTCAATCAGGGGTACGAGGTAATCGGTCCGCATCATATTTTCCGACATGAATTTCGCATAGAAGATATCCCCGCGCGCCAGGCATTTGGCCACATACGTCATATCCCACCAGGCATCGTTCATTACCTGCGCAAACCTCGCGGCGTCCGGCTGTTGGATGAACGCCGGCGCATAGGTAGGCGGCGGCAGCTGTGCCGTAACCTGGTCCTTGTCAAAGATCACGCGGTAGCCGATGTCCCAGTCTTCCGGCAGGGGATCGCTGGCGGCATCTTCCAGGAAGTGCTGCACGCTGTATATTTTAAAATCTATTTTCACGTGGTCCTCATACAGCACCATTTTCATAGCATGCCGGCCTTCAAAGGCTGCTACGCCTTCTTCCACGGTGGCGATGATCTCCCCGAAAATTTTCAGCCAGGCATTATCCCGGATGTAAGGGGCCGGGTCGGTGAAAATCAGTTCTATGTCCAGGTCGCTGAGGGCGTCCACGGGGGCATACGGGTTTACGAGGGAGCTGGTGAGCAGCATCGCGCGGATGTCCTCATTGGCGGTAGCCCAGGCTGTAACCGCCGCCAGCCGCTGATCTCTGTTTGTCATCTGGTCGTATTCAGTCCTCCGCCATCACGCAGGATTAGATTTATTATTCAGCACCGTTTCCAGTTTCTTCAGCTTATGCTGCCAGAATTTATCGAAATACGATACCCAGGCCTGCAGTTGCTGGAACCCTTCCTGGCTCAGCAGGCAATAGCGTTCCCGCCCAATGTCGCGGATGGTGATAAACCCGGACTGGCTCAGCACTTTCACATGCTTGGATACCGCCGGCCTGCTCATGTCAAAATTCTCCGCCAGCTCGTTGATGGTGAGCGTTTGGTGCGACAATAAATGCAGTATCTCCCGGCGGCTCGGGTCAGCGATGGCTTGAAAAATATCCGGCGTCATACTTTTGCTTTGTTGAGCAGGTCGGCAATTTCGCCCATATTTTTCAGCCAGCCACCGTCCATAATGCCGAACATCATGCTGTTCCTTTCCTGGAAACCGCTGTGGCGCAGCAGCAGCTCGGTGCCATGGTCCTTTTCGCGCAGTTCCCATTCCACCAGCGTGTCCAGCGTGATCTCTCCCGGGCCGGGGCCGCCTTTCCAGGTGTAGGCCAGCCGCTTGTGCGGTACAATTTCCACCACCTTGCAGTACACAATGCCGTCAAAACCGAATGCCGGCATGGGGCGCGTGCGGAAGGTGAATTCATGGCCGGCTTCGGCGCGGAAGTCGTTCGGCATCAGCCATTGCGCCAGCAGTTCGGACTCCGTCAGGTAAGCCCATACTTCGGCGGGCGACTGCTGATAAAAATAAGTGTGTCGGATGCTATGCATGATATGTAACTTTTAGGTTACCTAAAATTAAATGTAACTTTTGAGTTACGCAAATTTTTTTTGAGGAGCAGGGGAAGGGCGAGATACGCGAATAACTTCCTTTGTTATCCTGCCAGTTTTTTAAGCGGCGCGGCAGGTGCGCGTGCCCGGACCACTGCCCTTTTTTGTTATGTACTATTTTTTTAGGGGGAGAGATCTACTGCCGCGGGGGTAAAGGTACCGGCCTCGCCTAAGGCGCACTGTGGGCTATTCCGATGCCGGCATTGTACCAAATGGGATAAATCGATACCTTCGCTGCAATGCGAAAATTATTTTTCTTCCATATTATCATTTATACCTTCTTCCTCACCGGCACGTTACTGGTTATACGTTATTCCACCCCTGCGGGTGGCGCCGTCAATCCGTGGATCGGGCGCTTCTGCCTCCTGGTGGCCTGCCTGCTGCACCTGATCGCCTGGTGGGCCAGGCACTTCGGCAGTGTGAACCACCGGCTGATGGTTTTTCAATCCTGGCTGGTCATGGCGCTCTACCTCGTAACGGGGCTGATCATCTGCCAATAATTCCGCATTTTTTCGCTGTTTATTCATTCTTTTTTAGGAACTTAACGTAGGGATAGCATTCCCACATTACCAATATTTAACCTGAATCTATACCAGCATGTTATCACAAAGAATGAAAGATGCGCTCAACAAGCAGATACTGATGGAAGCGCAATCCTCCCAGGCCTACCTGGCCATGGGCAGCTGGGCCGAAATACAGCCCGGCCTCAAAGGAGTGACCAAATTCTTCTACCGCCACAGCGAAGAAGAAAGAATGCATATGCTCAAACTGATCCACTTCGTCAACGAGCGTGGGGGCTTTGCCGTTATACCCGCGCTGGAACAGCCGGTGATGACCTTCGTATCCCTGAAGGCCGCCTTTGAGCAGCTCTTCAAACACGAAGTGAAAGTCAGCGAAAGCATTAACGACCTCGTGGAAATCGCCCTGGCAGAAAAGGATTACGCGACCCACAACTTCCTCCAATGGTTCGTGATGGAGCAGATGGAAGAAGAACGCCTCGCGCGCGACTGTAACGACAAACTCGAACTGATCGGCGATGATAAAAGTGGCCTGTACCTGTTCGACAGGGATATCATGACGCTCGACCAGGAATAACCTGATAAGAAAAGCTTAATCAACACCGGTTAAGCTTTTTTAGCAAACCCGCTGCTATGGCAGCAAAAAACCGCACGCCATATGAAAACAAACCCTGACGCCCACGCGCCTGCTCACTGGATCGAAAAAAAATGGGTGAGAAACTTTTTACTGATCGTGGGGATATTTAGTTCCGTGATGTTCCTGGCATCCATCGGCGCACGCCTCTTCGCTTCGCCGGAAAGCGCCGTGTACGAGGCCTTCGGCAGCACCCGTACCTCCATTCAAAACCTGCTCGTGGCCGCGAGTACGCTGCTGCCTTATTATGCCATCAGCAAACAACAAAAGGCAAGGCAGGAAAAGGATATCAATGACATCGGCCGCTGACCGCTCATCCACAATGGCCATGCGGATGTCGCAACTTTTCTGTTTATTCGGATAATCAAATCCGTAGCTATGAACCTTAGATATCTCCTGCTGGCCTGCCTCCTGTCAGCAGCGCTGCCCGCCGCGTATGCGCAAAAAGCCAGGCAGGTAGACCTTACCCGCATCACCCGCACCTTCAACCGTACCATTACCATCCCGCCCGGCAGCAAGCAGGTATTCATCCACCCGCAACCGGAAGCCGGCGGCGCATGGCTGCAACTGCCAGATGCCCGCAATGCGGAAATCACCCTGGAAATAAAAGGCCGGGACGTTATGCAGCAAAGCTTTGTAGGCATCGCCTTCCATGGGCAGAACGACAGTACCTACGAAGCCGTGTACTTCCGCCCGTTCAACTTCAACTCCCCGGACTCCGTCCGCAAGCGGCACGCCGTGCAGTACATCAGCCTGCCGCAGTACGACTGGCCCATCCTCCGGGAGCAATTCCCCGGTAAATACGAAAGCGCCATCAACGCCCCCACGAATCCGAACGACTGGTTCAAAGCAAGGATCCGGTTCCGGGACGGGCAAATCACCGTGTACATCGGCGACGCTGCCACGCCCTGCCTGCAGGTACAACAACTGGGCAACCTGCAAACCGGTAAAATTGCATTGTGGACCGGCCACATCTCCCCGGGCGAATTCCGCAACATGACCATCACCTATCTCTGATAAAAAAAGTACGCTATATGTTCTTGCCCGGTAGCCCGCCGCTACCGGGTTTTTTGTGCCTGCGCAGGACAGAGCAGGATAGTAGAAATCAGGATAGAAGTATATTTCGAGTTGAAAAACAGTCCGGTCAAATGCACAACTTAAATCGCAGCAGATGGTAAAGGTAGAATGGAGGGACTTTTCAATAGGGAACAAACGGAACGCGGACTAGCCTTTGCTCCTGAATCACGGAAAACCAAACAAATAGAAATACTGGTCTAATCGTATAATTCTCCGGCAAAAACGGAGCTGGCCATCTTATCGGCCAATCACTAAATATATGTCCAAGTTATGAGAACAAGTGCTTGCCACCATTCGAACGTAGGTGCCCGTCTTATTACAGTCTTGAAGTCTTTCCGACGACGGGAAATGCAATCAGGTACTTTTATGAAATGCAGCTTTTCACTGCTGGGCGCCATCTGCCTGATGGCCGTTGCCCTGCCAACCAACGTATTCGCCGGCATCCGTCAGCAACTGACGCCAATCGTTATTCATATCCAGGACACCACCGGCATGCCGTTACCCGGCGCGTCCGTGATGATCGGCAAAACTGAAAGAAGAGGATTGACCGGGGGCGATGGTACCATCACCCTCAGCGTGGCCGCCAGCGAAACCATCGCCGTCACCTTCATCGGGTACGACCCGAAGCAGGCGCCCGTGACGGAGGATGCCATCCGCCGCAAATCCATCACTATCCAGCTGTCGTCCAGGCAATCCATGCTGAACGACATCGTGGTGGTGGGTTACGGTACGCAAAAGAAAAGCGACGTTACCGGCGCGCTCTCCCGCATCACCGCCGAAACCATCCAGGAACGCCCCGTTACCAACGTAGCGCAGGCGCTGCAGGGTAAGGCCTCGGGTATGAACGTGTCCACCAACATGCGCCCGGGCGAAGTGCCGAGTATCCGTATCCGCGGTACGCGCAGCCAGAACGCTTCCAACGAACCGTTGTATGTGATCGACGGGGTGCCGGTGGTAAGCGCGCTGGGCGTTACCTCCTTCTCCATCAATGACCTCAACCCGAACGATATCGCTTCCGTGGAAATCCTCAAAGACGCCTCCGCCACCGCTATCTACGGTTCCAGGGGCGCTAACGGGGTGATACTCGTGACCACGAAGAAAGGCTCCAAAGGAAAAGTTTCCATGAACCTTTCCAGCAGCGTATCACTGGATAGCTATAAAAATCTTACCGACTGGATGACAGGCGGGGAATACATCGATCGCCTCCGGTATGGACTCATGAACGGCCGCCGCTACCAGCCAGGCAGCCCGGCGGACCTCACCGTGGCCCCGCAAAAATGGTATGCAGATCCGCATCTGGACAGCCTCTCCTTCCCGGCATCCGGCGTCACCAACAACTACGCCGAACTGCTGGCCGCCGCCATGAAAGGCTATGAATGGAATGCGGACGGCACCGTGAAAATGCGCGCCACCACCGCGGAAGAAAAAGCCCTCGGCTGGCCGGATATGATCCCCGTGTATAACGGCGCTAACATCCCTACCTATAACTGGCGGGATGCAGCCACCCGCACGGGCATTACCCAAAACTACCAGCTTTCCCTCTCCGCAGGTACGGAAGCGGCTAAGCTCTATATGTCCGTAGGTTATAACAAGCAAAACGGCGTACAAAAGGACCAGGACTTCGAACGCTTTAACCTCAACCTGAACGGGGATGTGGTGGCGAATAAATGGTTTACCATGGGCGTGTCCGTGATCGCAAGCTTATCCACCCAGAATTTTGGTATTTCCACCAACAGCGGCAATACCGGCGCAAAAGACCTTTACGGCCGCGCTACCACGCAGTTCCCATGGGCGTTCCCGTACGACAGCAATGGCGTTGCCATCCGCAACCCGGGCGGTAACCTCAACACCTGGAACCCGCTGATAGATATCGACCAGTCCATCAACGAAAGGCGTTCTTCCGCTATCATGTCCAATATCTATTCGGAAGTGAAGCTGGCGCCTGGTCTGAAATACCGCGTGAACTTCGGCGCGCAGATGCGCAACTTCCGCAATGGCGCATGGACCGGCCCTAACGTGACCGGCCACCTTAGCCAACGCGCGAACACCGCCTCCTACGCCAGGGAAGAAAACTTTTCCTGGGTGGTGGAAAACCTGCTGACCTACGATAAATCATTCAATAAAAACCATACGCTGGGCGTAACATTGCTGCAGTCCGCCCAGAAGTCGCGCAAGGAAAACACCAGTACCAGTGTAGGCGGCGTCGTTATCCCGCTCAGTATGTGGTACGACCTCGCTTCCAACACCCAGGGCAACCCGGGCATCGGTACCGGCTTTACGGAAAATACGCTCAGCTCCTTCATGGGCAGGATCAACTATACCCTGATGAATAAATACCTGCTGACGGTTTCCGGCCGTTACGACGGTTCCTCCGTGCTGGCGCCTTCCAACAAATGGGAATTCTTCCCGTCCTTCGCGCTCGCGTGGAAGATGCAGGAAGAAAGCTGGATCCGCAACATCGGCTGGATCAATGAACTGAAACCACGTATAGGCTATGGCGTTACCGGTAACTCTTCCGTGGCGCCGTACACCACCAGCGGTCCGCTGGACAGGGCGCCGTACGCATGGGGCTCCACGCCGGCCATCGGCTACCTGCCGCTGACGGCGCAGAACCCGGACATGAGCTGGGAGAAGACCGCGCAGATCAACGCCGGTATCGACTTCGCCGTGCTGAACAGCCGCATCTCCGGTTCCGTGGAATACTATAACCAGCAAACGCGCGACCTCCTCTTCTCCCGCGACCTCAACGCCGTAGGCGGTTACGTGAGCAAGCTGATGAACATCGGTAAATCGAGGAACAAGGGATGGGAGGTAACAATCAATACCGATAATATCCGCACCAAAAACTTTACCTGGAGCACCAACCTCACCTGGTCTACCAACCACGAAGAAATCGTGGAGCTGATCAACGGCAAGCAGGATATGGTGGCCCAGCGCCTCTTCATCGGCCAGCCATGGCAGGTATTCTACCAGCTGCAGGATGCCGGTATCTGGAGCAACAGTAAAGAGGACCTGGAAGAGATGGCGAAGTTCAAATCTATCGGCGGCCTGGATTTCAAACCAGGCACCGTAAGGGTAGTGGACCAGAACGGCGATTACAAGATCGACGCGGCGGACTACGTGATCCGCGGAACTTCCCGCCCGAAATGGTACGGCGGAATTACCAACACTTTTACCTATAAGAACTGGTCCCTGAGTTCCTTCATCTATGCCCGCGTGGGTCAAACCTACTTTGGTGGCTACCCCGGCGTATTCGGCAGAAATGAAACAGACCTCTGGAGCTGGGATAACCAGGGTGGCCGCTGGCCGCTGCCTATCCTCGGCGCTACGGGCGTGACCAACATCGAATCCGCCATGCAGTACCACGACGGTTCCTTTGCCGCGGTGAGAAACATTTCACTCACTTACGACCTGCCTGAAAATGTTACCAACAAGCTTAAAATGAAAAATATTCAGTTGAATGTACAGGTGCTGAATCCTTTCATTTTCGGCGGAGATATAGTGAAGATGGGCTTGAACCCGGATGATGAAACTAACTGGCAATCAGAATCGCAGGCGAATTCCTTCTTCACCGCGCCGGTGGGAGGGCAAAATAACAATACCATACTGCCCCGCAGTATCGTGTTTGGTTTACGTGCAGCATTCTAATCCTTAACGATCTTAACAGCAATTATGAAACGATATATTCCGATAGTCCTGGTACTGCTGGCAGGTTCCCTGGATTCCTGCAAAAAGTTTTTAACGGAAAAGCAAGTCTCCAATCTGACGCAGGACTACTACAATACTGAAGAAGGGTTGAATTCGTTGATCAACGGGTTGTACAACATCTCCCGCCTGAAAAACGAGTGGGATGCCAGCGGATGCAGGCTGGTACAGGCAGAAACGGATGCGTATATGTCCGCCACGAATACCTACGCCACTATGACGGCCGCCATCTACGGCTCCAATGTGGCTACCATCGCGGCTACCAACGTGTACAACTTCCTCGGCGCTACCAATGCGGACAATCCGCCGATGGGCATCTACCCGCATATCAACAACTGTAATATCGCGCTGGATATTATCGACAACCAGAAGCCCGGCAAGTTTGGTACGGATGAAAACTACCGTAAGACCAAGCGCGCGGAGATCCTCTTCCTCCGTGCCTGGGCCTATTACCTGGTGACCAACCAGCTGGGCGACGTGCCGCTAACGCTCACGCCTAAACGTATGGACAATGGCGTGTACTATTACCCGAAAGCGAAGCTGGAAGATATCTACAAACAGATCATCGGGGATATGCGCGAAGCTTATGCGAGCCTGCCGGTAACGGTGGGAGAGCAGGGCCGCGTTACCAAACTGGCGGCCGGCCACTTCCTGGCGAAGTTGTACCTGGCCCGCGCGCAAGCCGCTACCTTCCAGAACAGTGGGGACAACTCCCTGAAAATGCTCTATAAAGGCAACGTACCTACGGACCTGGATTCCGTGATCAGCATTGCCACGGATGTGATCAACACCGCCGGTGGTACCGCCGCGCTGGCGCAGGACTACTGGACGCTTTTTGATCCGAAGGTTTCTGAAACCACGCCCAGCAAGGAAGTGCTCTGGGCGGCGCAGTTTGATGTAAACACTACGCTGAACGGCCGCTTCAGCAACCGCTCCGTTAACTACCACACCGGCAACTATACGGACGCTACGGGCGTTACCCGCGCCATGGCCTATGGCCGCCCGTTTGGTACTTTCAAACCTACGGACTTCGGGTACGATGTGTTTACGGATAAGGTGAACGACTCCCGCTACTACAAAACTTTCCAATACGAATACATCTGTAATGCTGCCGGCTCCTGGACCTGGAACGCCGCTGCAGCAGCCTGGTGGAATGCCAACAAGCCTGCCGGCGAACCGAATGTGGTTGCCGGCGCGCCAAGGGCCACCATCGGTAAACGCGCGCTCATCTACCTGGAAAACCAGAAGAGCGAAGCGCTGGATAGTACGATGGTGATGAGCCAGCCTTACCAGTTTGCCGTAAGGTGGATCCGCTCCGCGGTGACGGGCCGTATTTACTACCGCGTCAATTACAACCAGAACCCGATTGGCCTCAACACCGGTAGCCCGGCGCCGTATTTATCCGTGAAAAAATTCGTGGACCCGCTCCGTGGCGGCAGTGCGGATGAAAGTAACTTCAACAGCGAAAGCGGCACCAGGGACGCCATCCTGATGCGCCTCGGCGAAACCTACCTGGTGCGCGCGGAAGCGTATGGCCGTAAGGGTATGTACAACGACGCCCTGGCAGACATCAATGTGATCCGCCAGCGCGCTGCGTATAAATCAGGCGAGAGTCGCCCGCAGGTGCTCGTACAATGGGAGCCCGGCGCTGCCACGCTCACCGCTGCGGAAAAAACTACGCCTTATCCTGCGAACGGTTCTTCCTTCAACGCCATCCGCGCTACGGAAGAATACTTTACGCCTGGTACGCCGCAGGCCCTGGCAGAGCATTACATCCCGACCGTGACCAGCAAAGCGGATATGTTTATCCATTTCATTTATAATGAGAAGACTAGAGAGCTGCTGGGTGAAGGCGTATTATGGGAGGACCTGCACAATGCCGGCATCCTGTACGACCGCACCGTGTACCTGAACCAGATGGCTTCCCCGCTTGCAGGCCGCTGGCCGGTAGCGGATAACCCGGTGAATGGCAACGGGCAGAATGGTAACGGTAAAGGACAAATGAAGAAGGAATACACCTTCCGTCCGTGGCCGTCCAACTACCTGTTACAGTTGACGGACGAAAACGGCAAACCGCTGGATGCCGCCGCTATGGCTGCTTACCAGAACCCTGGCTATTAATTTTTTTATGAGTTCCCGATAAAAGCCCGTTGCCATTGGCAACGGGTATTTTGTAAATAGTGGTCACTTTTTGCAGCTACGTATGAAAAAACGCCTCTACCTCACCCTTGCCGGCCTGCTCCTCTGCATGGCCGCGTTTGCGCAACGCGCGAAATACAACTTCAACAGCGACTGGAAAATATTCATTGGCGATACCTCCGCCGCCGCGCCGGACTTCAACGATGCCGGCTGGAAGAAGGTAACGCTGCCTTATGCCTGGAACCAGCAGGAAGCTTTCCGGAAAGATATCACGGAACTGAGCACCGGCATTGCCTGGTACCGCAAAAAGTTCACCCTGCCTGCTTCCGCAGCCGGGCAGAAGGTATTCCTGGAGTTTGAAGGCATCCGCCAGGCAGGCGAGTTTTATGTGAACGGACAACGGATAGGCATACACGAAAACGGCGTCATGGCTTTTGGCTTTGATATTACGGACCTCGTAAAACCAGGCGTGGAAAACACCGTGGCCGTGAGGATCGACAATAGCTGGGATTACCGGGAGAAATCCACTAATCAAAAGTTCCAGTGGGAGGATAAAAATTTCAACGCCAACTACGGCGGCATCAACAAGAACGTGTACCTGCATGTAACAGGCAAAGTGTACCAAACTTTGCCGCTTCATTCCCTCCTCCACACTATTGGCACGTATATTTATGCAACCGATTTCAATATCAAGGGAAGGTCCGCCACCATCCATGCGGAGTCGGAAGTAAAGAACGAAACCGCCGCACCGCAGCAGGTTTCCCTGGAGGTGACGATCACCGACATCAACAACAAGCCGGTAGCGAATTTCAGCGGCGGCAAACAAAGCATAGCGCCCGGGCAGGCAGTAGTGCTGACGGCCGCCGCGCCCCTGCAAAACCTCAACTTTTGGAGCTGGGGCTATGGCTATCTCTACAACGTAACCACTACGCTAAAGATCAACAACAAGGCGGTAGATGCGGTAGTAACCCGCACGGGCTTCCGCAAAACGGAATTCCGGGATGGCATGATCTACCTGAACGACCGGGTGATCATGGTGCATGGCTATGCGCAGCGTACCTCCAACGAATGGCCTTCCGTAGGCATGTCCGTACCGGCATGGCTGAGCGATTATTCCAATGGCCTCATGGTAGCCAGCAACGGTAACCTGGTACGCTGGATGCACATCACCCCCTGGAAGCAGGATGTGGAAAGCTGCGACAGGGTAGGGCTCATGCAGGCCATGCCCGCAGGCGATGCGGAAGCGGATGTAACCGGCGCCCGCTGGGAGCAGCGTAAGGCCGTCATGCGGGATGCGATGATTTACAACCGCAATAACCCCAGCATCGTATTTTATGAATGCGGCAATGAGAGCATCAGCGAAGCGCATATGAAAGAGATGAAAGCCATCCGCGATCAGTATGACCCCCATGGCGGCCGCGCGATCGGCTCCCGGGAGATGCTGAACAGCCAAGAGGCGGAGTATGGGGGCGAGATGCTTTATACAAACAAAAGCGCGCACATTCCCATGTGGGCGATGGAATACTCCCGCGATGAAGGCTCCCGCAAGTACTGGGACGACTATACGCCGCCTTATCATAAAGACGGCGAAGGCCCGGCTCACAAGGGGCAAAGCGCCGCTGCCTACAACCGCAACATGGAAAGCCATGCCGTGGAAAATGTGAAACGCTGGTATGAGTTCTGGCGGGAAAGACCCGGCACCGGCGCCCGCGTGAGCGCCGGCGGGGTGAACATCGTATTCTCGGAAACCAACACCCATCACCGCGGGGAGGAAAACTACCGCCGCAGCGGGGAAGTAGATGCCCTGCGCATTCAAAAGGAAAACTTCTATGCGCACCAGGTGATGTGGAACGGTTGGGTGGTACCGGAGCAGGAAGGCCTGCATATCGTGGGCCACTGGAACTACAGGCCGGGCGTAAGGAAGCCGGTGTACGTCATTTCCACGGCCGATAAAGTAGAACTGAAAGTAAACGGTAAATCCCAGGGCTTTGGCGAAAAAAGCGATGGCTTTCTCTTTACCTTCCCGGCTGTGAGCTGGGAGGCAGGCGCCATCAGCGCCACCGGGTACGATAGCAAAGGCAGGCAGGTGATCACAGCAGAGAAGAAAACTACCGGCGCGCCGGTGGCGCTGAAGCTGACCAACATTGCATCGCCGCAGGGGCTGACAGCCGATGGGCACGACCTTGCCCTGCTGCAGGTGGAAGTGGTGGACGCTGCCGGCAACCGTGTACCGGATGCGATGCATATGATTAAATTCTCCCTGGAAGGCCCGGCGGAATGGATCGGGGGGATGGCCATGGGGCCTGATAACTATACCCTTACCCGGGAGTTCCCCGTGGAGGGCGGTATAAACCGCGCGCTGATACGCGCGGCGGAAAGGGCCGGTACGATAACGGTGAAAGCCGCTGCGGACGGGCTGAAGCCAGCCAGCATCACCCTGGAATCGAAGCCGTTTGTTACCAGGAACGGGTTGTCTACCGAACTCCCGGGCGCAAGTCTGCCGGTAAGCCTGGTGCGTGGCCCCACGCCATTAACGCCTTCGTATAGGCTTACCCGTACGCCGCTGCGTATAAAGCGCGCTACTGCCGGCGCCAATGCCGATTCCGTTTTTATGAGCTATGATGACAACGAGCTGTCCGACTGGGTGAACGATGGTAAGCTGGAAACCGCGTGGGTGGAGTACGAGCTGGAGCGGGAAGCCACCGTGAGCGAAGTGACCCTCAAACTGAACAATTTCAAATCCCGTTCTTATCCGCTACGTATAACCGTTGACGGTAGGGAGGTGTTCAACGGCAAAACCCCGCTTACCTTAGGCTACTGCACGCTGGCATGCAAGCCTGCCAAAGGCCGGAAAGTACGCATACAGCTGGCATCCATTTCCAAAGACCCCGGCGGTAGCCAAATGGTGGAAGTGACTGGTAAAAAGCTGGATGACGGGGTAGCGAGGGATGATTCCAGGGCGAAGGGGACCTTGAGTATTATTGAAGCGGAGGTTTATGAAGCGATTAAATAGGTAAAAAAAATCAGGCAAGGCGTGATTTTTTAGGGGAGAATTATTTGTTCACTTCCGGTGATTAGAAATCACGCCTTATGTGATTTTTTAGGGAGGCTTCACGCTAGTTACTTAAAAATCACGCAAGGCGCTGTTGCCTTGCGTGATTTTTTTTAGGGGGGGAGAAGATTTATTGCTTCAATTCAGTTACTTTATACGTAACGGGATCCCATGCGTAAGTCTTACTGCCTTTTTCAGTAACTGCCATGATATACTCACCGTTCTTATCCAGTTTGTCTGTGGCTTCCTCTGTACTCATCTCCCAGGTAATCATATCCGGCCGGCCATTCTTTTCATTCGGGAAGATGAAGTTCTCCGAATGGTAATAAGCGCCGGCATCGCCTACGTTCATCTTACCCGGCAACCGCACCAGCCGCTGGTCCGCAGTCCAGGCCAGGTAATAATCGTAGGTAGGAATGCCGCAGGCTTCCCCGCCGAAGCTGATGATCACGATATTCTGCACGTTAGTCAGTCCCATACCGGACATTATTTTACCATAGCCGAAGTTGGCGCTCTCGTCATCGTCCGTAATAAACGTAGCGGTGGATTTAATGACGCCGTTCTGCACAGCTTTTACTTTCACGACAAAACGATGGAGGGTATCCCGCTGGCGGTCTTCGTTGAGGTACAGGCTGTCGGACCGGCGCTCAATGGCCGCCACAAACTTGGTATCGCCCCGGCGCAGCGGCGTAAGGCTCACAAGCCCCTGCCAGATGTAGCCTTTCTTTTGTTCCCCGTTTTTGGTGTAAGTCACCTGCAGCCACGGGCCTCTGAGTCCGCGAACGGTTAACCCGTTTTTAGTGACCTGCAGTACGAGGATATTATCCCCTGCAAAGAGGGTGTCGACAGGGGCCTGGCGCGTATCGGGGGATACCCTGATAAAAGCAGTATCCGCATATACATAGCGCTCAATGGAGTCCCCATAAATAGCCCAGCTGCGCATGTCCGGGAAGTCCTCCTGTGCGAAGGTGCATTTGCTGATAGCTACCAGCAACAGGCAAAGGAATGATAGTTTTTTCATAATAATCAGCCTAATCGGCATGGCAAAGCTACAACTTCTGCCATTCCGGAAAATACCCGGAAACAGGGATTAAACCACAGAACTATAACAGGGCACAGATTGAGCCGCCGGTAGTAGGGCTGATGGTAGGCGTATTCCATCCTGCCGGGGGCGCCAGGGGAGGGAAGGTAGACATTATCAATATGGAGCTTCCCCATCACCCCAGCTACTATACTTTCACCGGTTTCGGGAAAGTGGTGGATATTGAATATATTAATCTTTAAGACAAACACGAAGGGCGCCCAAAAAACATCCCCACCCGGAAGAGTGGGGATTTCCTTCCTTGGGGTATTCCTCCGTTAACAGGAGTGTGCTTCTTTTCGGGCTTCCATAGGTTTAAGTCCCAGTGTTTGCAACATTTGCATATCTTCATCCACGCCCGGGTTAGGCGTCACCAGTAAGGTTTGCCGCTCCCCGGTAAAAATGGAGTTGGCGCCTGCCATAAAGCACCAGGCCTGTTCCGCTT
Source organism: Chitinophaga sp. CB10 (assembly GCA_001870995.2). GTDB lineage: Bacteria > Bacteroidota > Bacteroidia > Chitinophagales > Chitinophagaceae > Chitinophaga. The sequence goes on along the minus strand of MLAV02000010.1, from coordinate 202,202 downwards.
CGCTCATTTCAATGCGGCCAGCGCTGAGCCTTACCACGGAGGCAGGCATTACAATTCTTGCTGTTGCAATCATGCGTACCATATCCCATATGTCCACCTTGGGATTGTTTTCCAATGGCGTTCCTTTCACCCGCGCCAGGGCGTTAACAGGCACGGACTCCGGATGCTTCGGCATGTTGGCCAGCGTAAGCAGCATGGCCATGCGGTCGTGATGGGTTTCCCCCAACCCAATGATGCCGCCGGAGCAAACGGTGATACCGGCTTTACGCACGTTGTTGATCGTGTTGATCCTGTTGTCGAAATTGCGGGTGGAGATAATCTCTTTATAATATTCTTCCGAGGTATCGAGGTTGTGGTTGTAGGCATGCAAACCGGCTTCCTGTAAGCGGACGGCCTGTTCTTCCGTGAGCATGCCGAGGGTACAGCATACTTCCATGCCCAGCTCATTTACTCCTTTGACCATTTCTATCACCTTGTCGAAGTCGCGGTTATCCCGCACTTCCCGCCATGCGGCGGCCATACAAAACCTCGTGGAACCGGTTTCCCTGGCTTTTTTAGCATGGGCCAGCACGGTTTCCACCGGCAGCAGGGCCTGTACCTTAATGTTGGTGTGATAACGCGCTGCCTGTCCGCAATAGGAGCAGTCCTCCGGGCAGCCCCCGGTTTTAATGGAGAGGAGGGTGCAAACCTGTACTTCATCTGCGGCATGGTACCGGCGGTGTACAGTAGCGGCCTGGTACACCAGTTCCATCAGCGGCTGGTCGTAAATGGCCTGGATCTCTTCTTTGGTCCAGTCGTGTCTGATTTCTGCTGTCATTGCTTCCTTATAGATTTATAGTTGCGTGTATGCGTATTATCGAATTATTTATTTCCTCCTCAATGGCAGCCAGCCACCGTTCAAACAACCCCTTTTCCAGCGCCTGTACATACCGCGCATGCGCTTCCCAGTCCGCGGAAAATAGTTTCAGCTGGCTGATCATCTCTTCCAGGTGCCCTTCCTCCTCCACGATGATAGACTTCACCATCACTTTGCTGCCCGCCTGGTCCAGCGCCTGCTGGTACACAGGGTACAGCTCGTCCGCCCGTACTTCAATGGCATAAGTCACAAACAGGTAAGCGGCATTTTTCAGCGCCTGCCCGCTCAATCCAAACTGCGTCTTCAGGTACCGGCAGGTCAGCATATCCAGCTGGTGAAGGTAATGGCGTGTATGCGTGGCTGCGAGCAGCTCGTGCGGCAGGTAAGTCTTGCATAGCTCCCCGTCCAGCTTCAGGATTTGCTTTTTCAGGTAGTAGGCATGGCGGTGTTCCTCCGCGGCATGCTTCAGCTGGATGAGGTCCACGCTGGTGGCATGCTCGCAGGCGGATATCTTCCTGGCGCCGGCATTTTCCATGAACGACAGGGTATTTAACCAGCGGGCATGCAGGTGCGGCTGACTCACTATATGTTGAAGTAACTGATACATAAGTTCCTGATTTTTCGGGTCAAATGTAATGGCTATCCGGATGGTCAGACTAGGCCGGATTTTATATTGTAGCTAGTCCGGATAAAAGCCGTATTTTGCCGGACTATTAAAAAATTGCATTCATGGGTAGTCCGGTGAACGTGCCATTCGAAAGTTTTGTACAGGTCGACCGTGCCTCGGCCACCGCCGTTTATATTCAAATCGCCAACCAGCTGGTAAACGCCATACAGCGGGGATTTGTACCCCCCGGGGCGCGGCTCCCCGGCACACGCCAGCTGAGCGATGCGCTGGGCCTGCACCGCAATACCATCGTAGCGGCATATGAAGAGCTGGACGCACAGGGCTGGGTCGAGTCGCGCCCTAACAAAGGCACCTACGTAATAGGCAACCCTGACGCAAAGCCCCGGAAGATCAGGGGGCCGAAAGAAGCGCCGCTGGTGCAATACCCCGCCAGCACCGGCTTCTCCTTCAAAAAATCCAGTTTACTGGATAACCCCTTTGAACACGCCGCCTGTGATTATATTTTTAACGATGGCACGCCCGATATCCGCCTTACGCAGATAGCCCGGCTGTCCAGCCTGTACAGCGCCAATATGAAGCGCAAAAGCAACCACCGTAAGCTCGGTTACTATAACCACGACGGGAGCGAATATTTTAAACGCAACCTCTCCAACTACCTCAACGTAACCCGCGGCCTGCACATCTCCACCAACAACATCCTCATTACCCGCAGTACGGAAATGAGCGTGTACATCACCTCCGAAATTTTATTATCAAAGGGAGATATTGTACTGGTCGGGGCCCTCAGCTATTTCTCCGTGAACATGATCTTCCAGAAATCCGGGGCGAGGATCATGCCCGTGCCTATCGACGGGGAAGGGATAGACGTGGACGCCGTCAGGGAAATCTGCAGCCGGCAAACCATTCGCATGCTCTACATCACCCCGCACCATCATTACCCTACCACCGTTACCCTCAGCGCCCAGCGCCGCCTCGCGCTGCTCAACCTCTCCGCGGAATTCGGCTTTATCATCCTGGAAGATGATTACGATTACGATTTCCACTACGAGAAAAGTCCGGTACTGCCCCTGGCCAGCGCGGATAAAAACGGCATGGTCGTGTACATCGGCGCCTTCGGAAAATCCCTGGCCCCCGGGTTTCGTACAGGCTTCATCGTAGCGCCGGAAAACCTCATGGTCGAAATGCGCAAGCACCTCGGCATCATTGACCGCCAGGGGGACGTGCTCATGGAACAGGTGCTCGGGGAGATGATCGAAGAAGGAGAGATCCACCGCTACCTGAAAAAATCCCTTAAAGTCTACCACGAACGCCGGGATCACTTCACCAACCTGTTGGAGCAACACCTGGGGGAATACCTGGAGTTTCGCCAACCAACCGGCGGACTGGCCGTATGGACGGAATGGAAACATCCCGTCAACCTCCTGCAGCTCACAAAAGAATGCGCAAAAAATAATCTCTTCATTCCTAAAACCTTACTGTACCAGCATAAGCGCCTGTCCGGAATGCGCCTGGGATTCGGGCACCTGACCCCTAAAGAAGCTACGGAGAGTATGGAGATATTGAAGTATAGCCTGATGCAATTGCTGTAGCCACCATCATAATTTAATCCGGAAATTGAAAAATTATTCCAAAGAAAATTTACATTTGCCGGGACCGAACTATTTAAAATGGATGTAATTATCAATGTTAAACAGTTAGGCCGTAAACACGCGATCCTCGCCAATAAAACCATAGAGATTGAAGACGTTGGAGTTAACCCTTCCTTAGAAAAACTCATTCTCGCTATTGTTGAACAACAGGTGACGGCATATCGTCAGCGGCCGCAAGACTCGCAGCTACTGCCAGTTTTAAGCAAAGAAAATATCGATAACCAGGCGGCTACCGGAAAGGTAGGATTCGGCATTAACTATAATGACCGCGCGCCGGACCTGGCCAAAGCGCAGGAGAATGCACTGCAGGCGTTTAAAGATGGCCTCTTTGCCGTATTTGCCGGCGAACAGGAAATTAAATCACTTGATGAAACCGTTGCGCTTACACCCGCAACAGCATTGACTTTTATACGCCTTACCTTCCTCGCCGGAAGTTTTTGGTAAACCATTGTACACCCGTAAAACCTAACACGCCTTAAGATGGACATGCAGGAATTATTGAAAAACAAAGTAAAGCAAGATTACTGGAGCCAACTGATCGCCACCCTGCAACAGGTGCAGGAAGGCGCTTTGAAACATGATAAGCTGACGCCCAATGCCGCCAAAGCCGGATTGATCCTGCTGAATCAGATGCCGGACTATGTCACCGGCCGGAACAGCTACCCCTCCGGGTTAATTTCGTACGGGGATGCCCGTTATAATTTTTTCCTGGAATTCCTGGGACAAAAACAGTGGGAACAACAGGAACAAAAGCAGCTGCTGGAATTCCTCTTCGGTGAACAACTGACGCCATTGATCCTCTACGCCTGGGAACAGGAGCGGCAGCGCGCCTACATGCGCAGCTACTACCGCAGATCGTTCCGGGCTCCGCATGATATTGAACTCTATTTTCCCAACCAGCTGAACTTCCTGCAGCTGGCAGTAAGGCAGGCCCATTATGCCGCTTATTACAGTGATCCAAGGGCTATTTTTTATGACCTTACGTTGCCGGAACAGGTGATCTATAACCACCAGCTGAAAAGTATCGCCAATATGACCGCCGTTTGGGCGGCCGCGCTGGACAACGGGGACGAAACGCTGTACCAGACCTTTGAAGATATCATCTTCAACAAACACCCGGAAGGGAAAGTTACCCGCCCGCTGATACAAGCCCTCCTCATGTCCAACCAGGAACGCTGCTGGCAGCTCGTGGAAAAACTGCTGCTCGCCGCACAGCGACAGGAAGGGTTGCGCCAAACCATTACCGAAGCGATGGACGAATGCAGCCTCGGCGCCCTGAAGCACCTGATGAAAGTGATCCTGGACGAAAAGCTTTACCGCTTCTCCGGCGTGGTGCGCGCCCTCGACGTATGGGCCGGCCTCCTCTGGCAATCCGAAAAAGATGCCACGGTAAAAACCTTCTTCGAAAAAGGTTACCAGTACCTGGCAGATCCATCTCAAATCCCCGCCGCCATCAAAAGCAGCAATAACGCCGACGTATATATGGCCCTCTGGGCGCAGGGCGCGATAGACGTCCATCAAACCCTGCCTTACCTGGCGCAGCTGCTGGAAAAAGGCTCCTCCGAAAAGCAATGCCTGGCGCTGTTCTTCGGCGGGCAAACCGGGCATTTCTACCTCAATATGCCCCTGTACTACGCCGTACTGGATAGTAACGACCTGGCCGTACTCGGCGCAGCCGTGGCAGGTATCAACAGCATGCTGACCACCGCTACGGCGCCCATCTACGCGGAAGCCTATCCCGCGCTGTTCGACCGCCTGCATGGCATACTGGAACGCATCCACGAAAAGGAAAAAACCTTCGAAGGCAAAGTGTTCTCCTGGAGTAATATCACCTTCAGCCGCAACCAGGTCATGGCGGCCATGGCCGCGCTGGTGCTGGATAGCGATGAGCGCCTGAACACCCTGCTTCGCTATTTTGATGAAATGGAGGTAAGCCTGCGGGAACGCATCACCCGCATCGTGCTGCCGGTATTCTCCGACTATAACTGGGATCATGATGCCAATAAAAAGAATGCAGACTATGAGGTTACGCCTTTCCAGCGGAACTACGCCCTGCGCTTACTCAAGGATCGCGGCGAGTTTAACGTGACCGTTGCCTTCCGCGTACTCGGCAAAGTAGTGCTCACCATGGAAGAAGCCGCCCAGGTGGCGGACATCCTCAAAAGGAAAGGCGCTACCATGCGCAGCAAGGCCATAGAGTTGTTGCTGAAGCAGCAGGATGACACGCTCATCGCTACCACCGGCCTTTTATTGGACGGCGATACGGAGCAACGATTGGGCGGGCTGGACATAGCCGTGCAACTGAAGAAGTCGGACCGCCTCCTGCCGCAGGTCAGCCAATGGGCAACCGCTTTCGGCGAGCGCAAAAAAATCTCCCCGAAAGAACAAATATTGCTGACACAACTGACCAGCAACATGGCTGAAAACGACCTGGTTGCTGAAAATGGCTATGGGCTTTACAACCCTGCCAACCTGACCGAGGCAATACTGCCGCCGGTAGATCCAGCATCTCCCTATGAAAAACTACTTGCAAAAAATGCATTCGGTTTTTCCATGCCGGCAGAAAAGATCAGGGCCGCCTACGCCAGCCTGTACCGGGTTTTCCAGGACCACGCTTCCTATGAGTACGAAGCGGAAACCTACCAGAACGAAAAACATACCTACATCCTCGGCAACAACTTCACCCGCACCAAACCTTACGGGTATAAGTTTGCATCCCGCGAGGAAGAATACCTCAGCTACCCGCTGCCGGAAGTATGGGATGCCTGGTTCAAGGCGTCCGGCCTGACGGCATTGGACCTGTTCATCGTATCGCGACTGGTTTTCGAAAGCTATCACGAGCTGGAAGAATCCTACCAGGCCATCATTAAGGACCTCCCGCTGAAAAGCGATGTCATGCCGGAGGAAGTCCTGGATAAATACCCTTACAAACACCACAACCCTTTATTCAATATCACGAATGTTTTGCTGCTCCGCTATCAGCCGGAGGATATCAATACCTTCCTGATCGGTGGCTGCATCCGTTTATTCCACAGCATTCCGCCGGATATGCTGAAAAAGCCCATCCCTGTCAGGAGCTATGGCCAAACCAGCACCGGCAAGAACTGGCAGGCCGTTCCCCAGTTCCAGGTGTTCCTCGAACAGATCAATTACGAAAAGCTGGAAGGGGATAATATCCTTTTGTGCTGGCATATTTACCGCTGGCGCCAGCTGAGCAGCCTGCCGGACATGCCGGGCAACTTCCCCGTGCCGCTGGAGCTGATCTGCAAAGCTTATGAGGCGGGCGTCATCAACGCTGATGACCTCTTCGCCGGGATCATCCATCCGGAATACATCCGTGCTTTATCAAAAAAGAAAACCCGCCCGCACGAAGTGGACTACGCTACAAAGTATCCGTTTGTGAAGCCTAAGCTGGACCGCATCCGCGAGGCCTTCCTGGATGTGGAGTTGAAGCGGGGCGACACGCCAACCACCGTTTCCCTCTTCGTACAGTCGTTACAGGTAATTTACGGCGTGAAGCGGTTTACCGGCATCCTGCACGCCATGGGTAAAACGAACCTCCACCGGGGATACCTGTACAGCTACGATAATACCCTCTACAATAAAACAGAACTCTTCAGCACCCTGCTGAAACGTTGCCAGCCGCTCCCGGAAGATACCCAGGAAGCCTTCAACGCAGGGGTGAAAGCCGCCGGCATTACGGAGCAGCGCCTCGTGGAAGCCGCCGTATATGCGCCGCAGTGGCAGAAATTTGTAAGCGCTTACCTGGGCTGGAAAGGCCTGGACTCCGCCATCTGGTGGATGCATGCCCATACGAAGAATTCCGGGGCGAACGAACAAAATGCGGAAGCGGAAAGCGAAATCGCCCGCTACTCCGAAGTGGACTTACAGGGTTTTAAAGACGGCGCAGTAGATAAGGAATGGTTCCTGAAAGCCCGCAAAGAGCTCGGAAAAGAACGCTGGCAGCTGGTCTACGATGCCGCCAAATATATCAGCGACGGTAACGCGCACCGGCGGGCGCGCCTGTACGCAGACGTGATGACGGGCGACCTGAAGATCAAGGAAGTAACCGCTAAAGTAAAGGATACGCGCGACCAGGACTACCTCCGCATGTACGGCCTCATTCCGCTGGCCAAATCCAATCCTGCCAAGGATGTATTGTCCCGCTACGCCTACCTGCAACAGTTTCTGAAAGAAACGCGCCAATGGGGCGCGCAGAAACAGGCCAGCGAAAAACTGGCCTATCGCATCGCCATGGAAAACCTGGCCCGCAATGCCGGTTATGCCGATCCGCAGCGCCTCGCCTGGGCCATGGAAACCAGGCAGGTGCAGGAGATCCTCGCGTCCAACACACAGGTGCAATTCGATGATACGCTGATCGGCCTGGTGATACAGGACGACGGGCTGGCGGAGGTAGTCGCCTACAAAGGAGATAAGCCTTTAAAAGCGATCCCGCCCAAATACAAAAAAGACAAGAAGATACTGGAATTACAGGAGTACCGCAAAACGCTCCGCGAACAGTTCAGCCGCTCAAGGCAAGCGCTGGAAGAAGCCATGGTAAAGGCGGACAACTTCACCCTCGAAGAAGTAACCACCCTCTTTGCCCACCCCGTGATCAGCAAACACCTGGAAAACCTCGTGTTTGTCAGCAACGGGCACACCGGCTTCTGGCGCAGCGGGGAACTGGCGGATACTAACGGTAAAGCATACACGCCAACAGCGAACGATGAGATACGCATCGCGCACTGTGCTGACCTGCACAGTACCGGCCTCTGGTCCGCCTACCAGCACTATTGCTTCACGCACCAGCTGCAGCAGCCGTTTAAGCAGATATTCCGCGAGCTGTACCTGCCGCTGGAAGAGGAGTTGAAGGAAGTTTCCATTTCCCGCAGGTATGCCGGCCACCAGGTGCAGCCTTCGCAGGCGGTAGCCCTGCTCAAAACCCGCGGCTGGAAAGTGAACTACGAAGAAGGCCTGCAAAAGGTTTACCACAAGCAGGGATTTGTAGCGAAGCTCTACGCCATGGCCGACTGGTTTTCGCCGGCGGAAGTGGAAAGCCCTACTTTGGAGACCATCCAGTTCCATGACCTGAAGACCTACGAAAATGTAGCGTTTAAAGATATTCCGCCCCATATTTTCAGTGAAGTGATGCGCGACATCGACCTCGTGGTGAGCGTGGCGCACGTAGGCGGCGTAGACCCTGAGGCCAGCCACAGCTCTATTGAAATGCGCGCGGTGCTGCTGAAGGAATCCGCCCGGCTGTTCAAGCTGGATAACGTCACCGTAAAAGGCAACCACGCCTTTATCAAAGGCAAGTACGGCGAGTACACCGTACACCTGGGAAGCGCCGTCGTGCATCAGCTGCCGGGTAACTACCTGAGCATATTGCCGGTGCATTCCCAGCACAGGGGCCGCATCTTCCTCCCGTTTGCCGACGAGGACCCGAGATCAGCGGAGCTGGTATCGAAGGTATTGCTGCTGGCACGGGACCAGGAAATCCAGGACCCTACCATATTGCGCCAACTGCAGACGGCGTAGGGTTGCGCGCGGTTTTTTTTCTCGCAAAGGGGCGTAAGATTGCAAAGAGCGCAAAGGGGGGGCTCGCAAAGAGACATAAGATAGCAAAGAACGCAAAGGGGGCCTAATCGGCCCCTTTTTTAATATAAGGTCATATCACAAGCAAAGCCGCACAATACCATCCGCTGCGATCTTTGCCTCTTAGTTCCCTTTGAGCGTAAAGCCGCACAATACAATCCTCTGCTGTCTCTGCCCCTTATTCCCCTCTGCTCCCTCTGCAATCTTACACCCCTTTGCCCCTTATTTCCCTCTGCTCTCTCTGCAATCTTACGCCCCTCTGCCCCTTACCCCCCTTTGCGCTCTTTGCAATCTTATGCCCCTTTGCGAGAAAAAAACCGCGCTATTGGTACACCTTCACCCAATCCACCACCATCTGCACCGGCAAGTCCTCTGCATGCACGCGCCCTACCCAATCGCCTCCCAGCTGCTGGTCGATCAAAATATAAAAAGGCTGATCATACGGCCATTGCGACGCATCCACCCCCTGTACCCGCGGATACGTAAAAGTTGTTCGCCCGTTCAGCTGAAACTCAATCCTGTCCGGGTACCAGCTAATACCAAACGTATTGAACGCCAGCGGGTCCACTTTCGCAGTGCCGCCATGCGGTGGATGCTTAGTCTGCTTCAGCTGCAGCGTGTACCAGGAATGCGTGGTTTGATAAATGATGCTGTCATGGTTAAGATGCTCCATGATATCGATCTCCCCGTTTTTCGGATAGGCGCCGTATTTATTTTGCTCGGCAAGCATCCACATGGCCGGCCAGGCGCCCCGGGCGCATTCCAGCTTCGCGCGGATCTCTATTCGCCCGTACTGGAAAGCAAATTTCCCTTTCGACCAGATGCCGCCTGTAAGGTAAGGGCGCGTGTCCGCCGTTGTATCCGGGTTAACGATCCCCCGGAGGTACAGCAGGCCGCTGTCCAGCCGGTAGCAGGCATCGTTGCTGCTCATGTGCCTGCCCCACGCGGCATTGTTCGGCGGTATGCGCGACCAGCGGGAGGTATCCAGCTGCGGCCCATCGAAATCGTCTTTCCAAACGAGCTTCCAGGGCTTGTTGGCGCGCCCGTCTTTTTGCACGTAAATATGGCGGTTGTCGCCGCTGCGCTGCGTTACCTTGCACGAAGAAATGGCTGCTGCTGCAAGCAGCACAAGGAGTAATCTTTTCATTGTCAACTGTAAATTATCCTGAAGATACTACTTTATTTTGCTGGTTTTCAGGGATACATACAGCTGCAAGCTCACAGACGTGATGATCAGCAGCAGCCCCGCATAAAATGCCATATTCAGCTGCCTGCCCTCGTCAAAAAAGAGGATGGCCAGCAATATGCTGTACACCGGCTCCAGGTTGAACGAGAGGCTCACCGTAAACGCGGAGAGGCGCCGCAAAGCTTCCGCCACCATTACGTAAATGGCAATGGTGCAGAAGGAGGACAGGACCAGCAGGTAACCAATATCCGTACGGGTGGGTATCAACCTCACGGCTACCGGTAACGCATATACGTAAACGGGTATCAACAACCCAACGCCCAGCGTAATCCCCATCATCTGGTAATAGTTAATCATAGCGGCATCATAGCGGCGGATCAGCCTTTCATTGGTCAGCATATACAACGAACCGAAGACGGACGAAATAAGGCCCAGCGCAATCCCCAGCCGGTAGCCGGTATCAAAGGCGAAGATCAGCCCTACGCCCAGTACCGTCAGTAAACTCAACAGCAGCTCCCGCAGGTAAAGCCGCTTGCCCGCCACCAGTGGCCCCAGCAGCGCCGTAAAGCAACCGGAAGTGCAAAAGGAGATCACCCCAATGCTGATGTTGGAATATTTAATACTGGCGTAAAACAGCACCCAGTGCAGCCCCGGCAGCAATCCGGAGGCAATCAGCCGCCATTGATCCCGCCGGCCGTACGTACGGAATTTGCGGCTGCCCTTCAGCAGCGCGTACAGCAGGATCATGGAAAACAGCGCCCGGAACCACACCAGGCCGATGTCGTTAATAGTAATAAGCTTACCGAATATGCCCGTAAATCCTGCCAGGATGACCGCGATATGCAGCATCAGAAGAGATTTTTTCATTTTTATTTTTAGGTGGATAGATGTCTACGGCTGCGCCGCAGCACCGCATCGTCCGGGTAGTAATGGCGCCCGGCAGCCTGCCGTAAACCACGTGGCTACGATAGGCGGTGTTGCAGCAGTAAAATGCGCCGCGACAAGGTTTTGAAACGAAAATTTTTTGTGTGAGGAGAGGGCTGAATAAAGGAAGGAAATTATGCGCATGATCCGCTGATGGGATACCGGTTTGCATGAACGGCAAACCAATCCCGGTTCCCGCCGCAGCAGGAACAACAGTAGCATAAAAAAACAAGCTTCTTATTCAGCTTAGCGGGCTACCGGAGGAGGAGGAAGCGTACCTAATAATCTTGGTTTCAACATAGTTTCAAAAATAGGCAATTCATTCCGGCCATGCAAGATGCGAATACTTTATTTTTGCTGCCATCATGTTTGAAGATCAGTATTTCACCCGGCAATACGAGGCGCTTTCGCCTAACCTCCGCATCATGACGGATGTACTGGCAATTTATATGTACCCCATCGATAAGCCTACGCTCAATGCGGCCATGGCTACCCTGCTGCCTTTGCAGCCGGTGGAAGTGGGGGAGCTGTTGCAGCAACTGGCAGATAAAGGTATCGTGGTAAAAAACATCACCGGCAGCTTCCTGCTGCCACTGGAATATTGCCTGCAGTTATTTCCTGTTGTAATCAAAGCGCCACAGTACCAACAGATGCTGCGCGCCGTGCCGGCGAATGATTTTCATTTCTATACCATGCATGCCGCCCTGCAGGAAGTGCAGCGGCTGCTGGTGGCTTACTTCATTGGGGACCGCTCCCTGCTGCAGCCACCCGTGCGCAAAATGGAACAGCAGCTGGCGGAATACCTGCCTTACCTGTCCTGCCTCGCAGGCCGCGAAGCCTATAGAGGACTGCTGCACTTTTTCAGCGAAAACGCAGTGGCCGCCATGTTCAGCTGGTCTTTACGATACCAGGAACAGCAGCTGCAACCCCTCCCGGTGCTACGGGAATTACAAGCGCAACTTACCGCCTTCGGCACTACCACCATATGCCCGGAGGTGAGCCTGCTGGATGGTTCCTTTGCAGCTATCCCATCTCCCGCAACAACAGACGAATATTTTCAACAGGCCGTATGGCTGCTCTATCACGATACGCCGGCTAAGGCGCGGCAAGCATTCGAGCTGGGCATGAAAAAGCAACGCAGCAGCGATAAAAAGAATATCCTGCCCACCACGGCGATCTACGCTTTTTATTACGCCTGCAACCTCGCCCTGCTGCCCCCGGCAGACGCTAACCCCCTGATCCAAAAGATCACGGCGCATTACGAACGCAAATCCTTCCCGGCGATCGTGCCGGCGCTGGCCCTGCTGCTCCTGCATACCGGCAAACGGGAGCGGGCGGAAAACCTGCTGGAAATACTGTTTGAAAACGCCGCCCGGGAAGCCGATAAACGGCTGATGGCATTCCTCGGCTACCTCGCGCTGAAGTGGTACCACCCGAAAAATAAACTGCTCGTGCTGCACCAAACCTCGCAGCGCATGCTGCTGGCAAGGGCCGTAGCAAACGGCTATCAGCTCCCTGCATTCGAATATTGCTTCCATGCAAAGGACGAGAATTACGACGGCTACCAGTCGTTCTACGATGAATTTGCCGCCGCCACCGGCCTGCAACCACTGGGCGCATCCTCCGAACAGGCGCCCGAGTGGGAACGGGTGCTGAACTCGCTGCTCGGCCACGAGGAAAAGAAAAAGGAAAAAGCGGCCACGCCGTTTCGTATTGCCTACCTGCTGGACCTCCGGCAGTACACGATTCAACCGGTGCAGCAGCAATGGAAGGATAACGCCTGGAGCAGCGGCCGTAACCTGCCGCTCAGCCGCCTCAAAGACGGCAGCGCCGAAGGTATGACAGACCAGGATTTTCGTATAGGCACGACCGTGCAAAAGGTCAGCTACTATAACTCCGGCGCCGATGGATGGTCCTTCGAGCCGCGGGTATGGCAGGAAATGGCCGGCCACCCGCTGCTGTTTGATATCCACGAAGGCGCTCCCATTGAAGTGGTGAAAGGCGTTCCTGAAATCAACGTGATTACTAACGCTAAAGGCTATACGATTTCAACGAACATACATGACTTTAATTCTCCCATGATCTTCATCCGGGAAAGTAATACCCGCCTGAAAGTAATTGTACTCAACACCTACCAGCAACACCTCTTGAGAACGTTGCACCAGCTGCACACCGTGCCGCTCACGGGAAAGGATAAACTCAACGCCGTGCTGCAACAGGTAGCCACGCACCTCACCGTGCATGCGGATATGCTGGAAACGCCGGCGGATATACGCAGTATCACCGCGGACCCACGGATCGTCGTGCAAATGCTGCCGGTTAACACCGGGCTGAAAGCGGCCTTTTTTGTGAAGCCCTTCCGCAACGATCCTCCGTATTGCAAACCCGGCCTGGGCGGCCGTTCCGTGCTGGGGATTATGAACGGGGAGCGCTGCCAGGCCCGCCGGGACCTCGACCAGGAAATGGCCAACTACAAAGCGCTGCTCGGCTATATTCAGCTGGAAGTCATGCAGGAAGTAGATGAGGACCAGATCATCTTTGAAGACCCGGTGGATTGCCTGCAACTCCTGGAAGTAATCCGGCTGCATCCGGACCTCGCCGTGGCCGAATGGCCGGAAGGAGAGCGCTATCGCATCCGCCAGGAGCTGGATGCCTCGCAGCTGCATATCACCATCAAGGAAAAAGACCACTGGTTCACCGCGGAAGGCAGCGTGCAGGTGGACGAATATACCGTTCTTACCCTCAGAGAACTGCTCGATGCTAAAAACCTGAAACACCATAAGTTCTATACCCTTAAGAACGGGGAAATCGTTTCCCTTACAGACGGCATCCGCCGCAGGCTGCAGGAGCTGGCTGCCTTTACCATGGAAGAGCAGGAGCAGATCCGCATCCGCCCTATGCTGGCGCCTTTTGCATCGGAAGCCCTGATGGACCTGGAAGCAGTAAAAACCGATGCCGCCTGGCGCCGTATGCTGGAAAAATGGGAAGCAGCCAAACAACTGCAGGTAACCGTGCCGGCAGGGTTGCAAACCACCCTGCGCAGCTACCAGGAAGAAGGCTTCCGCTGGATGGTGCAACTGGCCTCCTGGGGAGCGGGGGCTTGCCTGGCGGACGATATGGGCCTTGGTAAAACCATACAGGCGTTGGCGTTACTACTCCATCGCGCGCCGCAAGGGCCCGCCCTGGTGGTATGCCCGGCCTCCGTGCTGCCCAACTGGATCAGCGAAGCGAATAAGTTTGCGCCGGCCCTGCAGGTAATCGACCTCTCTTCCGCTAACCGCGCCGCTATCATCAAAGCAGCGCAGGCCTTCACCGTAGTAGTTACCACCTACGGCCTGCTGCAATCGGAGCAACAGCTGCTGGCTAAAAAAGTATGGCACACCGTAGTGCTGGACGAAGCGCATATCATCCGCAATGCCAATACCCGCACGGCAAAAGCGGCATACAGCCTGGATGCGCACTTCCGCCTCGCCCTGACGGGAACGCCTGTACAAAACAACCTGGGCGAAATCTGGGGGCTGTTCCGCTTCCTGAATGAAGAACTGCTGGGCAGCCAGGAGTACTTCAACAAACAATACGTATTCCCTTCCCTGCGTAACCCCGAGAGCCCGGTGAGGAAACAACTGAAAAAACTCTTATCTCCTTTTATGTTGAGGAGAACAAAAACCGCCGTGCTGGAGGAACTGCCGCCTAGTACGGAAATTGTCAAACTCGTACAGCAAACCCCTGAAGAAGCGGCGCTGTATGAAGCCGTCCGCCGCAAAGCCCTGGAATCGCTGCATTCCCGCGAGGATAATATCGCGCAGCGCCATATACAAGCCCTGGCCGAAATCACCCGCCTCCGCCTCGCCGCCTGCCATCCGAAGCTGGTAGACGCCAACCTGGACATGCCTTCCTCCAAGCTGGAAGTGTTCCTGGAAATAGTAGAAGAGCTGCTGCAGAACCAGCACAAAGCCCTGGTGTTTAGCCAGTTTGTAATGCACCTGGATTTAATCAAAGCGGCATTGCTGCAAAAAGGCGTGAAGTTCCTGTACCTGGACGGCAGTACGCCCGTGGCTACCCGCGCCGCGCTGGTAAAGCAATTCCAGGCAGGGGAAGCGGATATTTTCTTAATCAGCCTGAAGGCGGGCGGACTCGGCCTCAACCTCACCGCCGCGGATTACGTCATCCACCTGGACCCCTGGTGGAACCCCGCCATCGAAGAGCAGGCCTCCGACAGGGCAAGGCGCATCGGGCAAACGAGGCCGGTCACCATCTATCGCCTCGTTACCATGCATACCATAGAAGAAAAGATTTTAACCCTGCACCATACCAAACGTTCCCTCGCGGATCAGTTGCTGGAAGGCACGGACCAGGCCGTGAAATTATCTGCCGACGAGCTGGTGGAACTGATCAGGAGTTATTAACAGGATAACCTGTTTGCCCTACTTGATAAGTAGGGTGCGATTTAACAGATGTTTATCACACATGGTAAAATCCGGTTGGAATATTTTATGGAATTTTGGCGGCGTAGCATCTTGAGAATGCGTGTGGCCGGGAATTGTGCATTCCATAACAACCTGTAAGCCGTTAATGAAAAAAATATTTACCCTGTTTGCCCTGTTGCTAAGCCTACATGCAGCATGGGCGCAATCCGCGATAGTAAAAGGAACAGTGGCCGATACCCTGAATCGTATTCCCCTTTCCAATGCGGTAGTGTCTGTTCTGCATGCTAAGGACTCCATGCTTTACCGTTTCCAGCGCACTGCCGGCAACGGCCGGTTTGAGCTGAAAAACCTGCAGCCCGGGCAATACCTGGTGATGGTCTCCTACCCGAAGTTTGCCGATTATGTGGAAGCGATCACGCTGACGGATAGCGCCGTCCATAACCTCGGAAGCGTTAATATGATCCAGAAATCCCGCCTCCTTAAAGAAGTAGTGATCAAGCAGCAGGTAGCGGCTATACGCTTCAAAGGAGATACCACGGAATTTAATGCGGATAGCTTCAGGACCGCCGCCAATGCCAATGTGGAGGAACTGTTGAAGCTCCTGCCCGGCATCCAGGTGGATAAGAATGGGCAGGTCACGGCCATGGGGCAGAAAGTGAAAAAAATATTGGTCGACGGGGAGGAATTCTTCGGCGATGATCCGACGCTGGTCACCAAAAACCTTCGCGCAGATATGGTAGACAAGGTGCAGGTATTCGATAAGCAAAGCGACCAGGCTGCCTTTACCGGCGTGGACGACGGTGAAAAATCCAAGACCATCAACATCACCCTGAAAGAAAATAAAAAGAAGGGATACTTCGGAAAAGCCAGCGCCAGTGGCGGTACTAATGGATATTTTGATACGCAGCTGATGGCCAACCTCTTCCAGGGCAAACGCAAAGCGGCCGTGTTCGGGATAGCTTCCAACACCGGTAAAACGGGCCTCAACTGGCAGGAACGGGAAAAATTCGGACAAGGTGATGCCGGCAATATGAGTTACGATGAGATGAATGGTTATTATACCTTCTCCGGCAATGGCGATGACCTGGGTGGCTGGGAAGGCAGGTTTGAGGGCAGAGGTTATCCGCTGGTGCAAACAGGTGGCGTTCACTATGAGGATAAATGGAAGGAGGATAAACAACGGGTATCCGCCAACGTGAAAGCCATGCGGATGGGGGTGGAACAGTGGTCTGCAGACCTGAACCAGCAAGTGCTGAACAATGCTGTACAATATTCCAGGGATAGCAGCAGCAGCAAGTCTATCGATAAAAAACTCCGTGCGGATGGCCTGTATGAATGGAAGATCGACAGCATGGCTACTGTAAAGCTCACCGTGCAAGGAGGAAGGGATAACCGTACGAGCTTCTCCCGCAAGATGGGGCAGGTAACCAATGAAAATAATCAACTGCTCAATGAAAATGAAAACAATACCAGCAGTGATGGCCAGCGTGACTTATTCGGTACCAACCTGCTCTGGAAGCAGCGTTTTCAGAAGAAGGGCCGTACCCTTACCGCCAATTTCTGGCAGAATTATGAAAAGTCGAACAGCGAGGTTATGCAGCTCTCCCACGCCAACATATATACGAACGGCGTCCTGGATTCCGTACTGAAAGTCGATCAGCACAAGATCAACAACAGCGAGCAAACGGATATCAATGGCAACGTAGCCTATACGGAGCCGGTGGGCAAAAATGGCCTGATGCAAATATCCTACGGGTTGCAGTTGAATAACAACCGTTCCGGGCGCAGTTCCTATAACAAGGCGGATAATGGTAAGTATGAAGACCTGGATTCGCTGTACAGTAACGACTATAAATATAACGTGGTCACGAACCTGGGCGGACTGGCCTATAGCTACAATTTCAAGAAGTTCCGTTTTAACATAGGCGCCAAAGTGGGGGCCACACAGTACCACCAGGATAACCTGTACACCGGCAAAACCTATGACCGCAGCTTCGTCAACTGGAGCCCCAGGATGCGCTTCAGCTACCAGCGCAAACAGCAGCAAAGCATTTCGCTGTCGTATAACGGTTATACCCGGCAGCCCTCCATCAACCAGTTACAGCCGCTGGTGTCCAACGATAACCAGATCAACATCTTCGTCGGTAACCCTGATCTGAAACCATCCTTCAACAGCACTATCAGTTTGAACCTCGGGGATTACAAGGTATTTACGGAACGGTCCATTTGGTTTAACCTCAGCTATAATTTTACGATGAATGATTTTGCCAATGCAACCGAGGTGGATGCCAGCGGCCGAAGCAAAAGCATGGCTGTAAACGTAAACGGCAACCGCAATGTCAGCTACTACCTCTCCGGGGAATGGAAGCTGAAGTGGCAGGACCTACGCATAGGTGTGGAAACCAATGGCCAGATAGGCCGGCGTACGGGCCTCGTGAACCACGTGGAGAACGTCTCCAATACCTATAACGCAGGCGCTCTTTTCCAGCTGAGAAAATTCAAGGAGAAGCGGTACGACGCACGGCTGCGCGGCGGCATCAATTTCAACAGCACGGTGTCGTCCATCCAGCAGTCGCTCACCACCACCTATTGGGAATACCCGCTCAATGCCAACGTATCCGTACAACTTCCCTGGAAGCTGGAGCTGAATTCGGATCTTGATTACGCCATCCGTCCTAAAACAGCTTTGTTTACCACCAATAATAGCATGGCCATCTGGAATGCGGGGCTGGGCAAGAAGTTTGGAAAAGGTGATGCGTTTGAGTTCAGGTGTACGGTAGACGATATTTTAAAGCAGCGCAAGGGCATTAACAGAAGCATGTATGGTAATACCGTTTCGCAAAGTACTTATGGTATTATCGGCCGCTACGTGATGCTTTCTTTCCTTTGGAACTTTAATAAGTTTGGCGCAGATGGCGCCGCCAGTAAATAGTATTTGTATGAAAATGAAAATACTTGTAGGAGTATTCCTGTGTATAAGCGCAATACAAATGGTGAAAGCGCAGGAAGCGATGTTTTTCACCACCGGGCGGATTGAATTTGAGAAGCGCATCAACTTACATGCGATCATAAAGGAAATGAACAAGGATGATTTGGACAATGGCTGGATGCAGGTGGAGCTGCAACGCTATCCGCAGTTCGCCACGCAGTATTTCGATTGCTGGTTTACGGACTCGGTAACATTATTCAAGCCAGGAAAGGAGAGTCCGGATGCGAAGGTATCCCGCGAGTTTCCCGCCAATGATAACGTAGTGTACAACCTGCTGAACGCCGGCCGCACCGTTTCGCAGAAACATATTTTCGAACAAACTTTCCTCGTGCAGGATAGCCTGCGGCATATCAACTGGAAGATCACGGATGAAACAAGGAATATTGCAGGGTTCGATTGCCGCCGCGCCAACGCAGTGATTATGGACAGCATCTACGTCGTAGCCTTTTATACGGACCAGATAGTGCCGCCTGGTGGGCCGGAGTCCTTCACCGGCCTGCCGGGGATGATCCTCGGCGTGGCCCTCCCGCACGAACACGTCACCTGGTTCGCCACCAAGGTACTCGCGGAATCCATCCCGGCCGATCAACTCCTGCCGAATAAAAAAGGAAAGAAAGTAACCCGCGCGCAAATGCATAAGGATATGACAGACGCGCTGGGGAGCTGGGGTTCGTATGGTAAGTTTTACATCAGGTTCGCAGAGTTATAAAGTTTGGCTAAATCCGCTGAAAGCCTCCGTAGTCCGGGGGCTTTTTTGTTTCCCTGAATTGTTTGAACTGTGGATAAATTTATTTTTTTGGTGGATAAAAAACTAACAATTAAATTTGGAGTCCTGCGTAATTATAACGATTGACTCCTAAGCATGACCTCTGGCATCATTCAAATGTTCTTAGTCGAAAAGTAGCCTGTATCAATATTATTAAAGCGAAAAAAACTATTGATAAAAGATACTTCTTTTTCGTAACGTGGAATTATAATGAATGACTGCGGAGTGATCACACTCCGCAATTTTCTGACGTAACTTTTTTCAATATATAGTAACCCGAATCTGACAGGCCGTAACGCCCTGCTGAGGAGGATTTCCTATGAATTTAAAAATGAGTGTGAATGAAATAAATATTTACATGACAGAGATCTAAGCCGCAATGTCGTTTAAATTCAATGTAACCGTAGCTTAAGGTAACCGCGAAACTGGAAGCGATACGTCACAGCGAATAGCAAGTACTACATCAGGCTGAGCCGTGTATTGTTGGTTTTAGTATTACGCCGGCATCTGGTAATCGTATGAAAACCCTTTCATTTGTTAGAGCCCCTGAAGTATTGGACAGTTGGATGCAGTTACAACAACGGGAAACATTCCGGAAATTTTACAGGCAAAGCCGTGCCTGGGTGATATGCGCCAATGGGCGTTGGATCTCAAATAACCGATCACCAAAAACCTTTATCAAGATGAGAAATTTGTTTTGTTTGCTGCTGGTATTGTTAGCCAATTTGGGAGCGCATGCCCAGGCCGTCCGGGTGGCCATGCCACTGGAAGGGGAGGACATCATCACGGAAATTTATGGCAAGAACAAAGATGCCCTGATGAAAGATTACCTGCGCATTTCACCTGTTGAAAGCAGAGGCTTCCAGGAAGCCATGATGGATTATGAAACGGACAAACAGCCCTGGCAGGCGGAGCGACTGGCGCTGCTCAGGATGTACAACGAAGAATTTTCCTCCCTGGACGAAAAGAAATTGAACTCCCTGACCAAACAGATGATGAACAACGACCTGGAATACAGTCACCTCCAGATGCGCTACTTCCGCCGGATGAATAAACTCCTCGGCGCTACCCGTGCCGCCAAATTCTTCCAGCTCGACAGCTATTTTGAACAATCCACCAAGTCTTATATACAAAACAACCTGCCTTTTATCAAGGAATTGGAAGCGGGCAGGTTAGTCTATTTCCGTGAAAAACCCATTACCCGTCGCTGATTGTTCCCCTTTGAAAAAAGAAGTCCGTTGCTGTGTTTACAGGAACGGACTTTCTCTTTTATTCTTCCACGTAATCTTCGCTCACGGGAAGCTGCTTGAATTTCTGGTACAAATGCTCCGGCAGCGTGCCTAGTTTTCGCATCACAACGTCCAGCCAGGCGCCATCCACATTAATGGTAGCGGCCTTTACGCCGTCCTTCCGGAATATCTCGTGCCGGATGGACCACCTGCTGCCATCCCTGCGGGATTTCGTCATCACGCAGGTGACCTTCAGGTAATCGTTGGGCCCCACCTCCCGGTGATAGATCAGCTCCTCCCTGAACAGGATGGGCCCCAGCTTCAGCGCTACAAGTTCTTCCGCTTTCATTCCAAGTTTATCCAGCATGTTGAGCCGCGCCTGCGCTGCAAAGTCGGCGTACGCACTATGCCGCATGTGCATGTTGGCATCCAGTTGCGCCCATAGTACCGGGCCTTCGAAAAAAATCTCCATGATTAAATGTACGAAAAATGAGACAGGGAGTTGCAAAGGGCTTGCCAAAAGGCAAGCTGCCTGCTGATATACAGTTATCTAATAATGTATATAAGGTTTGCTGGGAATAAGTAGGCTATTTTATGTAATTTTTTTACAAAAAAATGGATGCTATAGGAGATTTTTAGCATATTGTAAGGTGTTTTTTGTAATTTCACATTTATGTTATTGGAATTTTCAGTAAAGAATTATCGGTCCATTCGTGATGAGCAAGTGTTCACAATGGTTGCTGAAGCCACGAAGAATAAAAGGGCTTCGAATACTTTCGATATTGAATTGGCCGCCGGTGGAAAAGTCACCCTGGTAAGATCAGCAGTGATGTATGGCGCCAATGCCTCCGGTAAAAGTAATTTCATTAAAGCGGCCCTTAACTTCAAAACGCTTTTAACGGGTTACCGTGTTTTAAAAGGGGAGGAGATGGCTATCCATGATGCCTTTGGATTATCCCTGGAAACGATGGCTGCTCCTACAGAGTATAAGTGTGTATTCTTATTGAATAATGTGAAGTATAGTTATGTAATTGCTTTTGACGGAGTCAAAGTAACAAAGGAAGAGCTAAATTATTTTCCGAAGAAAATCATTAAAAATATTTATAAACGGGCGCCTGATCCACACAATGGGGAGGTAGACCTGGTCATATTAAACAGTACTATTCCCGACATTGATTACGATGTATTTCCGCCCAGTCTTAAAGTATTTAAAACCCAGCCGGCACTGGCAAAATTTGGTTTCGATATCCCTGATGCATTTCTGAATGCAGTCTTTACCTACTTTGCATCCTGGAAAGTTTGGAGTAGCAATACCACCTATGGCATTCAGCAGTTAACGGAGAAAGTTATCAATGATATGCTGCCTAAAAAAGGAGAGCAATTTTTTAAAAAACTCATAAAACTTATTAAAGCTTGCGATACCAGGATTGACGAAATAGAAGTAAATGGTGATGCAGATACAGAATCAGGACGATTTGGTACAGGCTTTAAGAATCATCTGGTTATAAAGGAAGGGTCCCAAATACTTCACTATGACATGTCGCACCATACAGAAAAATTGTATTCTGTTTATAATGTCAGGGACAAGAAGGGCGAAATTCTTTACAGCGTTTCATGGCCATTCCGCGAGGAATCGTCCGGCACAAATGTGCTCTTTGCCCTGGGTGCGTACATCCTAAACGCAATCGAGGAAGGAAGCATTGTTTTCTTTGATGAACTTGATAATAGCCTGCATCCGAAAGTAGCCCGGTTCTTAGTTTCCCTCTTTAATAATTCAACAATCAATAAAAAGAACGCCCAGTTGGTGTTTACTACACATGAAGCCAACCTGATAGACCGCGATATGTTCAGATCGGACCAAATCTGGTTTGCTTCGAAACAGCCAGACGGCGCAACGGAAATCTATAGCGCGCAGGACTTTGAGGATATTAGAGAAGATAGCCCATTTGATAAGTGGTACCTGGCGGGTAAATTTGGCGCCCTTCCTGAAATACAAGACATTGAAGCTATTTTTTCAGAATGACAAGAATCATTAAGAAACCATTGTTAAGAACAATGGTCATTGTTTGTGAAGATTCCGAAGTTACCCCATCCTATCTGAGAGGATTCGCCAATGAGTTGAAGGCGTGGGACGCAATTGATATATTTCCGTTGCCAGCTGAAGAAGCTGGAACGACTACGAATGCAGTGGAACATAAGTCCGGCCGAAAACTTAGAAAGCTCCATGCTGTCAGCACGCCGTTATCGCTGGATATTGAAAAGGAATACAAGGCGGTGCCTACCCGTTATGTCAGGGAAGCGCAAAAGCGAATGGAGGAAGCCGGTCATAACGAGGCCTGGGCCGTGTACGACAAAGACGGCCATCCACACCATGAAAACTCCTATCTGCTGGCCCAGCAGCACCCCCGGGTGAATATTGCTTTCAACAGTATTGCCATTGAACAATGGTTCCTGCTGCATTTCGAAATCAATCATGTAGCTTACCAAAAATCTGCGCATATTCCACTGGCGACGCATATAGCGGAGTATGTCATAGAGAAGAAGGCCAAAACAAAAATTTACGACCATCTTAAACTACGCCTGCCCGTTGCCTTGAATAATGTGGTTGCATTAAGGTTGCGACAAAACAATCCGAAAATCCGGTTTTATGAGAAAAATCCATACGCCAATATGGATCACCTGTTGCTAAGGATGCATGGATATGGACTGATGTTTCCCGGTGACAGTTTTATAATCCAGGGTATTACGTTCAGCATCCTGATGAAAGATGAAGTATGTGAAGTACATGTCTTAAATAACGCAAAAGCCGCCTTAATTTCAACACAAATTCAATTCTATACTATTGCCTCCAACGGAGCTAAAAATAATATTGCAAAAGAACGGGAGATAGTATCCCCCGGCGCTACAAAGGAATTTTCATTCGAAGTAAAAGCATATCCGTTGTTTTACATGGA
Organism: Chitinophaga sp. CB10; assembly: GCA_001870995.2. Lineage (GTDB taxonomy): Bacteria > Bacteroidota > Bacteroidia > Chitinophagales > Chitinophagaceae > Chitinophaga. The sequence goes on along the minus strand of MLAV02000010.1, from coordinate 178,999 downwards.
ATTTGCAAATGAGGTGATAGTAATAGACACCACCTGTAACGAGCCCCGGATAATTGCCTGCTAAGCGTTACTGGCATTTCTAATGTAAGCGTCCGCTTAAAAATTAAAAGATTGTTAGAGCATTTCCCGTTTCCAATACTACCTTTGCACCATTCACCATCTCTCATAACCCATAAATTCCATCCGCTCATTATGCAGTCCTATGTTTGCAACTTCACGGAAACTGATCGTTCCATGCTCGCCACCGTTGGCGGTAAAGGCGCCAACCTCGGAGAACTTTCCCGTATCGATGGCATCCACGTGCCGCCGGGCTTTTGCGTTACCACAGCGGCTTTCCGGCAGGTAGTCCATTCTTCGCCGGAGGTAAGCCGACTTTTGGATGAGCTGGCTGCTTTGCCGTCGCAGGATCACGCGGCCATCGCGGAGCAAGCGGCGCGCATCCGCAGGGAAATCGAACAGCTGCCCATCCCGGCGGACATACGGGAAGCGGTTACCCGGCAGCTGAAAGGCATGGCCGCCACGTCGGTGGCCGTGAGGTCCAGCGCTACCGCGGAAGACTTGCCCACGGCCTCTTTCGCGGGTCAGCAGGATACCTTCCTGAACGTCATTGGCATCGCCGCCGTGTTGGAGCATATCAGCAAATGCTGGGCTTCCCTGTTCACGGAGCGGGCGGTCATCTACCGCATACAGCAGGGCTTCGATCACCGCAAAGTCCAGCTGGCAGTGGTGATCCAGCAAATGGTGTTCCCGGAGGCGGCAGGCATCCTGTTCACCGCAGATCCGGTTACCGGCAACCGGAAAACGGTGTCCGTCGATGCTGGTTTTGGCCTCGGGGAGGCGCTGGTAGCCGGACTGGTAAATGCGGATAACTATAAAATTTCGCAGGGGGTTATTGTTGGGAGAAAAATTTCAGTGAAGCAACTCGGTATCTTCCCGGAAAACAACGGGGGCACCAGGCAGCAAGCCATCGCTACGGAGCGGCAAAAGGCAACCGTGCTGACAGACGTTCAGCTACTTGCACTGGAGCAGCTGGGGCGGCAGATAGAGGCGCACTTCGGCCAGCCGCAGGATATTGAATGGTGCCTCGCCGGCGGTACTTTCTATATCGTACAAAGCAGGCCAATCACCACGCTATTCCCCATCCCCGCGACGAATGATGATCAGTTTCATGCGTTCATTTCCGTTGGCCACCAGCAGATGATGACGGATGCCATGAAGCCCCTGGGCTTATCGCTCTTCCAGCTGACGACGCAGCGGCCCATGTACGAAGCCGCAGGCCGGCTGTTTGTGGATATCGCGCCGGATCTGGCTGTGCCCGCGCGCAGAGCCATGCTTACCGGCGTGCTGGGGAAATCGGACCCGCTTATCAAGGATGCCCTGCATACCCTGCTGCAACGGCCGGAATTCAGTACGGATAAGGAAGAAACGGGTGTGCACCCGATGCACGATTATTCAGTGAAAATCGAATACGATCCGCATTTAGTAGGCACGCTCATTGCCGCCAACGAAGCGGCTAACGCGCAACTCAAAGAAGAGATTAAAGGTAAGCAGGGGGTAGAACTAATTGATTTCATCCTCGCGCATATTCCCGGTTCGGCCAAAGTGCTGTTCGATCCGCAAACATTGAACGTGATCGTTACCGCCATGAACGCCGCCACCTGGCTCAACGAACATATCCAGGAATGGCTGGGCGATAAGAACGTGGCGGACACGCTCACCCAGTCCGTACCAGACAACGTTACCTCCGAAATGGGGCTCGCCCTCATGAACGTGGCGGACGTAATCCGCCATTACCCGGAAGTGGTATCCTTCCTGGAACGCACTACCTCCGAAAACTTCCTGGCACAACTGCCATCCCTGCCGGGCGGCGCGGAATCCGCTGCGGCTATTACGGACTTCCTCGAAAAATACGGCATGCGCTGCGCCGGCGAAATAGACCTTACCAAAACCCGCTGGGCGGAGAACCCCGCCATCCTCCTGCCTATGATCCTCAATAATATCCGCAACTTTGAGCCCGGCGCTGCGGCCCGCAAATTTGAGCAGGGCCTCAAAGCGGCTACGGACAAGGAAAAGGAGATACTCGAACGGTTACGCCAGTTGCCGGACGGGGAAGCGAAAGCGGAAGAAACCAAACGTATGATCCAACTGGTGCGGGAATACAGCGGTTTCCGGGAGTTCCCGAAATACAGCATCATCAAGCGCAACTTCTACTACAAGCAGGCGCTGATGGCCGAAGCGGCGCGATTGCAACAGGCGGGCGTGATCAAAGAGGCGATGGATATTTTTTACCTCAGCTTCCAGGAATTACGCGAGGCTATTGAGTCGCAGCGGGTGGACCCATCCCTGATCGACCAGCGGAAAACCGCCTTCCTGCAATACGAAAAACTCACGCCGCCACGGGTAATGACCTCCGATGGAGAAGTTATAACGGGCAGGTACACACGGGAAAATATTCCTGAGAACGCCATCGTTGGATTGGCGGTATCCTCCGGCGTGGTGGAAGGGCGTGCCCGGGTGATTCACGACCTCGCCGAGGCGCGACTCGAAACGGGGGATATCCTCGTTACCGCCTTCACTGACCCCAGCTGGACGCCCGTGTTCGTGGGCATCAAAGGACTGGTGACGGAAGTAGGCGGCCTTATGACGCACGGTGCGGTAATTGCCAGGGAATACGGATTACCGGCTGTAGTGGGCGTGGAAAACGCTACAAAGCTCATCCGGGATGGGGAACGCATAAGGGTAAATGGTACCGATGGCTTTATTGAAGTGTTATAATGCCCGCAGCAACGGGACCTCACAGCGGGGCAGCCTTAAATCTTTCCCCCCTAAAAAAACAAAGGCCGGCAGTATAAAAATGCCGGCCTTTGTGCGATATCGTTTTTATTTGGCTACCCAGTAAATCAGGTACAGCCAGAAAAGCCCTTTCAGCAAAAAGAACATGAACCCCCAAAAGCCGAGGCGTTTGAGCCATTTCATGATTTTTTCTTTCCTGGTGGTAGTTGCGGGTTCCATGGCGTAAATCAGGATGTGTTGTGTACCTGTAAATTTACTAATGTTTTCAGATACAACCAGCCACTTATTTCACGGAAGTAATCCACCAGATGTTGTCGTTCGTGTCCTGTACGCCGCCACTGCGGCCATACGGCTGGTCCGCCACTTCCATGACCGTGGTAGCGCCATGCTCCAGCGCCTTTTTAAACGTGGCATCCGCATCCGGCACATAAATGAAAAGCCCTGCCGGCTGTGACCCGTAATCCGCCGTGGTATTGCTAAACATGATGGTGGAATCGCCCACCTGCACTTCCGCATGGCGGATCGTGTTACCATCCGGCTGCATGGACTTATGCGTGACCGTAGCCCCGAAAACCGCCTGCGTAAAGGAGAGAAATGCACTGGCATCCTTCAAAATCAGGTAAGGCATAATGGTTTGATGTCCTGTAGGAATGTTCATAGCTAAATATTTTGATGATTTGTTCCACAAAACTAGGGCCACTACGTGGGGCGGAATTGTAAAAAACCGACATTATTCCATCCAGTCGGTTGCGCCCGATTTGCCGGAAAAGTATATACGTGGGTGTTGCCCGGAGAAGCGGCTGAAATCGTGTATAAAATGCGCCTGGTCGTAATAGCCGCATTCCAGCGCCAGTTGGGTGAGCGAGATGTTTTTGTCGCCATAACGTTTCATGGCGCCATGAAAGCGGGCGATGCGGGAGAACAGCTTAGGCGTAAAGCCCGTATAGTGGCGGAACTGCCGCTGGAATTGCCGTTCCGATAAATAGTGCGTGGCCGCCAGCTCCGCAATGCTATGCTGCCCGTGGGACTGGATGATACCTGCAATGGCTTTAAATACGGGCGGTTCCGGCTTCTCGGTAATGGCCAGCCGGCGCAGGAGAAATTGCTCGATGAGCCGTATCCGTTCCCCGTTGCCGGGAGCGGTAAAGATGCGCTCTTCCAGCATCTGCGCTTCAGATTTAAGGAGGGAAGAGAGGTCCGGCATCTGGTTGGTGACTTCCTCCGCGGGCAGGCCGAAGACGAGCGGAATGGCCTGGGGGTAGAGGTACACGCCAATCATGCCGAAGCCGGTGTTGATCCGGTGGCGGCTCACCTGCGCGCTTTGACCGTGAATGCCGGCGATAAAGCCCGGGGTTGTACTGCCGTTGGCGGAGAGTTCATCAAACCTGCCGTTGTAATGAAATAACAATTCCGGACACATGTCCGCCAGGGAGTGGTGCGTGTAGCCCTCCCCGCTTTCCAGTATCCAGTAAAACCGGACGATATGCCGCAGGCGCGGGTCCGGGAAAACAGTCTCGTATTTCATACTTTAAAGTTAGGGAAATGATGGCTGTAAAATCCTATATTTACAACCTTCGGCCAACCAATTATGATGAAAAATTTATTGACTTCTGTCTTGCTGCTGGCGGTGGCGCCGCTGGCATATGCCCAACAACAGCCGGCTGCCGTGCCCGTCACCGCAGGCGTATCCCGCGAGCTGGCAACGGCGCGTTTCCACAACATCGCAGATGTGCATTATGCATTGACGTTCCAGTTCCCTGCCAATAAAACGGCGGGTATTCCGGCAAAGGAGCGCATTACCTGCTCCCTAAACAATGCGCAGCAACCCCTGCAGCTCGACTTTAAACAGCCTGCTGCCAATATCTCGTTGCTGGTGGTGAACGGAAAGCCCGTGAGCCCTGTGGTGGAAGAAGAACATTTGGTCATACCGGCAGCAGCGCTGCGGCCGGGGAAAAATGAAATCGAAATTACCTTCCTGGCGGGCGATGGCTCGCTGAACCGCAATAATGAATTTTTATACGCTTTATTTGTGCCGGACCGGGCCAGGGTAGTGTTTCCCTGCTTTGACCAGCCGGATATGAAAGCCACGTACGACCTTACTGTGGCGGCGCCCAATGGGTGGACGGTGCTGGCTAACGGCGCCTTGAAAGACAGTGTGGCAAATGCCGACGGTACCACTACCTGGCATTTTGCGACTACGGAAAAACTGCCTACTTATTTGTTTTCCTTTGTGGCAGGCGTTTTCAAGGCCGCCGTACAAGACATCAAAGGCCAGCCGGTAACCCTGCTGTACCGGGAGAAGGACCCCGGCAGCAATATCGACAGCGTTTTCCGCCTGCACCGCGAGGCGGTGAGCTTCCTGGAAAAATGGACGGGCATCCCGTATCCATTTCAGAAAATGGGCTATGCCGCTATCCCGGACTTCCAGTTCGGCGGGATGGAGCACCCGGGCGTAGTGCATTACAAAGCCGCTTCCTTCTTTTTGCAGAGTCCAACTACGGACCAGCTGCTATCCCGCACCCAGCTGATTTCCCACGAAACGGCGCATATGTGGTTCGGGGACCTCGTTACCATGAAATGGTTCAACGATGTGTGGATGAAAGAAGTATTCGCCAACTTCATGGCGGATAAGGTGGCGGAAAACATCCTCGGGTCCGAACAGTTTAACCTGCGCTTCCTGCAGGATCACTATCCGCGCGCGTATAATGTGGACCGTACCCGCGGGGCCAATCCCATCCGGCAGCAGCTGGATAACCTGAAGGAAGCGGGCACGATGTACGGCGATATCATTTATCACAAGGCGCCGATCATGATGCGGCAGATAGAGTTGCTCATGGGCAAGGATAATTTCCGGCAAGGCGTGCGGGAGTACCTGAAAAAATACGCTTATGGCAATGCCTCCTGGGATGACCTGATCGCCATCCTCGCCAAATACACGAAAAAGAACCTTTACAAGTGGAATGCCGTATGGGTTAACCAGCCGCATCGCCCGGTATTCGATTATAACATTGCTTATGCCGGCAACCGCGTAAAGGAGCTGGAAATCACGCAGCGGCCGGAGTTTGGCGGCACGGACATCTGGCCGCAGCTGTTTGACATTACTTTCGTATATCCGGAGTCGGTAAAAACGATCCAGGTAGATATGAATGCCGCGCGGCTCACCGTCAAAGGCGCTGCCGGCCTGCCACGGCCGCAGTACATCCTGTTCAACGCCAGTGGCCTGGGTTATGGCCTGTTCCCTTCCGATACGGCGGTAAATCAGCGCCTGTTCACCGCCGGTACGGCGCTGAACAGGGCGAGCGCTTACCTGGCGGCTTATGAGAATATGCTGGCAGGCCGCTATTACAAGCCACAGGAGCTGCTGCAGCTTTTTGCTGCCGGGCTGGCCGTGGAAAAAGAAGAAACGAGCATCAAACAACTCACCAACTATATCAGCACCCTGTACTGGGAGTTTACCAAGCCGGAGGATCGTGTACGCGTGGCCGTTACACTGGAAAAGCAATTGTGGGAGGCCTTGCAGCAACAGCAGGCCGGCAATAACCGCAAGCTGATCTTCAAGGCATTGCAGGACGTTTATACCACCGCCGCTACCGGGGAGCGGATGTACAAGGTATGGGCCGCGCAGGAAGCGCCGGAAGGAGTGAAGCTGGCGGAAGAAGATTATATTTCGCTGGCGCTGACGCTCACGCTGAAAAATGATACAGCCGTTAGCGTTATACCGCAGCAGATAGCGCGGCTGAAGGACGAGGATAAGAAGGACCGGCTGCGTTTCCTGATACCGGCTTTATCCGCCAGCGTGGCGGAGCGGGACCAGTTCTTCGCCTCCCTGAAGGAGCGCAGGGGCCGCAGCAAGGAGGCCTGGGTGGTGGCTGCGCTGTACTACCTGCATCATCCGCTGCGGCAGGCTACTTCCGCGAAGTACCTGCCGGAGAGCCTGGAATGGCTGGAAGATATCCAGCGTACGGGGGATATCTTTTTCCCGGCCAACTGGCTCAATGCTACTTTCGGCAACTACCAGGACGAGCAGGCCTGGCGCGTGGTGCAGCAGTTTTTAGACAGCCATCCGGATTACAATCCCAAGCTGAAAAGTAAAATACTGCAGGCTACGGATAACCTTTCCCGTGCCCGGCAGCTGTTGCGCCCGTGATTTGGGGAGCGGTTTGAAAATTACAGGCAAAATTTGTAGTATTGATCCATGATGTCCCCCAAGATTACTTATGAATACGAGCGCATAACTGATATTAAGCGCCTGAACTTTATTACAGACAGCCTGCAATCCGCTATACCTGCCAACGCGAAAATCCTCGATGTAGGCTGCGGCAATGGGGTTATTACCCGCCATCTGGGCCAGTTTGGCTACGAAGTGCTGGGGATCGACGTGAGCGAAAAGACCATTGCCGTGGCTAAAAGCAAAAACACCCTGCCCAATGTACAGTTTGCCGTAATCAGCGCGGAAGAGCTGATTGCCAGCGGCCAGCAATACGACGCTGTGATTTGCAGCGAGGTGCTGGAACATCTTCATGAGCCGGGTGTGCTGTTGAAGACGATCTATCAGTCACTGAAAGACGATGGCACCCTGATTGTAACCGTGCCCAATGGGAATGGCCCCCGGGAGGTGCTGGTGACCAAGCCGATGCTGCGCCTGCGCCGGCGCCCGCGCCTGCAGGCCGCGGTGAATACCTTCAAACGCATGCTGGGTTACAAAGGTACTACGGTACAGTCCCAGGCGGATAACCTGGACCATGTGCAGTTCTTCACCACGCGCGACCTCCGCGCACTGGCAGCCGCCAATAACTTTGAGATCATTCAATTCTCCAAAACGAATTTCGTGGAGGATGTATTCCCGTTTTCACTCCTTACCAAAAAGATAAAACCGCTGCAATCTTTCGATTGCCAGGTGGCGGAGCTATTGCCGCTGGGCTGCACCGGCGGGTTTAATACCATCTGGAAAAAATCAAAATAATTTCCGGCGGAGAGGCTTGCTGTAGCTGCCTTTGAACGAAGCGCACCCGTTGTAATCCGGACATTTGCTTCCGGGGAAAACAATTGCGCTTATTTTTGTTGCATGAGAAAGGCGCCTATTCCCCATTATAAACTTCCGGACCATGTAAAGGCAGGGGTGGAGATCCATGCCCACCAGGATATGATGATGGAAGTGCATGCGAACCACCACGACCTTTTTGCTCCTCACCGCGACGATCACTACCTGTTGATCATCACGTTTGACGGGAGTTTCAGGGGGGCGATTGATTTCAAAGCGGCGGAAGTAGCGGGGAATTTTATCATCATGATCCTGCCAGGGCAGGTGCATCAATTGATTGAAGTGAATAACGCCCGCGCCTATACGGTGAGCTTTGACGCCTCGCTGATGCCGGCCGCGCTGAAGCCTTACCTGGATCAATGGTTTGCCGCCAATATGAGTTTGCGGCCTTCCGCGGGCCTGCAGGAGCAGCTGGATGAAATACTGGAGATCATGCTGCGGTTGAAAGACGAGCAGCATAATGGCTTCAAGGCATTGTCCCTCCACGGTTTGCTACAGGCTATGCTGGCCCTCATCGCGGAAAGCCTCGACGATGCCGGCGCGGATTTCCAGCACACTACCCGCGCAGCCGTCATCAACCGGGAGTTTCAGCAGCTGCTGCAAGCGCATTTTAAAGAGTGGAAGAGCCCGGGGGATTACGCGGCCGCGTTGCATATTACCCCAACCCATCTGAACGATACCATTAAGGATATTACCGGCCTGCCGGTATCCCAGCATATACAGCAGCTGGTAGTGCTGGAAGCCAAGCGCTTGCTGTATCATACGGGTATGACGGTGACGGAGATTGCCTATGAACTGGGCTATGAGGATGTAGGTTATTTCACCCGGTTGTTTAAAAAAGTAACGGGCCATACCGCCCTGATGTTCCGGAAGCAATTCCGTGAATAGTCCAATCACTCCCCCCGTTAGTACGATTTTTCCCCATCGTTTTGTGATTGCTTTGTAGTATGGAAACAATCACAAGAAAAAAGGACATTTCCTTTATCGAAAATATCTTCATTAAATCCGCCACCATACTGGCAGTGCGCTGTTGGGATACGGGCGATTACTATGAGCTGGATTTACACCTGCCGCAGGCGCGGCCTGAAAACTGGACGGCTGCGCAGCGCATTGCTACGCGTATCAGCAACTTTCACTATTGCGACTATACGCCGGCCCGCTGGGATGCGGACACCAAAACCTGCACACTGTTTATAGACGGGAGCCACCCCGGCCGCGGAAGCCAGTGGCTGCGGACGTTGGAAGCCGGTAGTCCGCTGCATTATGTATCCATTGATTCCGTGCGGCATGCGCCAGTGGAGGGAACGGTGCCGGTGTTTATCGGGGACCATACCGCCATCGGGCATTTCAGCGCATTGCAGCAGCTGGCCGGCAGGGAGGCTGTCACCACGGGATTCCTGCAGGTGAACCAAGCCGCCCATAAAGCGATGGTAGCGGAGAACTGCCCCTGGCTGAACCTGCATGTCGTTAGCCGGCAGGAGGACTACTACCACCAGCTGGATGCCTACCTGGGCGATCTGCCGCAGGATACGAAGTATATGTTTTTTTTGGCGGGCAATTCCAGGCTGGTGGGTAATACCCGTAAGTTCCTCCGGCAGCTGGGAATTGACAATGCGAGTATTAAAGCGCAGGGTTTCTGGTAAACGAGCGCGCGCGATTTATTTCCGGGTGAGGTGAAACATGAGTAACTGGTCTTCCTTTTCCGCAGGAATTTCGGTAAATCCCTGTTTTTGCAGCGATTTTATGGAACGGAGGTTGGCTTCGACCACCATGGCTTTGACCAATGCTGCGTGCATGCGGTCGAATGCGAAAGTAAGCACTGCTGTTATCGCTTCCTGCATATAGCCCTTTCCCTGGAAGGCGGGGAGGAGCTCATAGCCTATCTCCACGCTCCCGTCCTGGGGCTGGTAGTTCCAGAGGCATATCGTGCCAATCAGTTGGGAAGAAGGGAGGGCAGTGATGACCCAGTAGAGCCCTTCGGCATTGGCGAAGCGGTTGTTGGTGCTGGTGATAAACTGCCGGGCAGTTTCCAGGTCGATAGCCGGCGGCCTTCCCAGGAACGTATTTACGTCCGGGTTAGAGCGCAGGTCCCTGATGGCCGTATCATCCGCAGGCAGGAGCTCTCTGAGCAGCAGCCGGCTGGTGGTGATGGTGGGGAATGGATAAAAGTCGGTATGGAGCATAAAAAAAGATTATTCTTCCAGGTGTTGCACGCAATTGTAAAGATGGCAACTCCAGGTATTATCTGCATGCAGTATTTCCGTGATGGAAGTATTTTTTAACATCGGCTGATGCGGCGCATCCGGCACGAGTTCCCGGATAATTTTCCGGATAAATCCGCCGTGGCTGACGATGAGGATTTTTTTACCGCTGTGTTTGGCCACCAGTTCCGTGAGGAATTCCTTTCCACGCGCAATGACTTCTTCCTGCGTTTCGATGCCGAGGTCCAGCAGTTTCCAGTCGCTGCCCCATTTCTGCACGCGTTCCTCTTCGGTGGTGCCTTCTGTGAGGCCGCCTCCCGCTTCGCGGATGCGGTCGTCTTCCAGGAGGGTGTGCGGATGCTGAATTGCGTCGGCAATGATCTGCGCGGTTTCTTTGGCGCGTTGCAGCCGGCTGCTGTACACGATATCCCAGTCCTCGCCCATGAGGCGTTTGCCGAGCTTGCGGGCCTGTTCCCTGCCTTCTTCGTCCAAAGGAATGTCTGAACTGCCTTGTAATCGTCCTGCTTTATTCCAGGCTGTGCTTCCGTGTCTGATAATTGCTATGCGGGTGGTCATATCGTTGTTTGGGATATGTGTTCGTGCGCAAAGATAAAAAATGATTCGGGTAGGTTCGAATGCAATTGGTTAAATTTAGATAGCCAAAAAAGTATGTTATGTTATCCTTAGAGCGCATCAGTGAATTACTGGGGAATGATAGCGAGTTATTACTGCAGCATTCCTGCAAAACGATCCATAAGTCGAGCCTGCATTTGCCAAGCCCTGAAACGGTGAATGAAATTTACGGTTACAGCAGCAGGAACCCGCAGGTATTGCGGAGTTTAGGGCAGTTGTTTGGTACAGGGCGGCTTGCCAACACCGGGTATATGTCTATCCTGCCGGTGGACCAGGGCGTGGAGCATAGCGCGGGCGCTTCGTTTGCGAAGAACCCGGCTTACTTCGATCCTGAAAACATCGTGAAGCTGGCGCTGGAAGGGGGCTGCAACGCAGTGGCCTCTACCTTTGGGGTGCTGGCGGCCGTGTCCCGCAAATATGCCCATAAGATCCCGTTTATCGTGAAGATTAATCATAACCAGCTGCTGACTTACCCGAACCGCTTTGACGAGGTGTTGTACGGCACGGTGGAAGAGGCCTGGAACCTGGGCGCGGTGGCGGTGGGCGCTACTATTTATTTTGGATCCGACAATGCGGACCGGCAGCTGGTGGAAATAGCGCAGGCCTTTGAACATGCGCATGAGCTGGGGATGGCCACTATTTTGTGGTGCTACCTTCGCAACGATGCGTTTAAGAAGGATGTGGACTATCACCTGGCTGCGGACCTTACGGGGCAAGCCAACCACCTGGGGGTAACCATCCAGGCGGATATCATCAAGCAGAAGCTGCCGGAGGTGAACGGAGGGTATAAAGCGCTGAATACCGGCACTTCCAGCTACGGCAAACTGGATAACCGCATTTATACGGAGCTGACTTCCGATAACCCGATTGATCTATGCCGGTACCAGGTAGCGAATTGTTATATGGGCCGGATGGGGCTTATTAATTCCGGCGGCGCGTCAGCAGGGGAGGGAGATCTGGCGGATGCCGTGCGTTCTGCGGTGATTAATAAGCGCGCGGGCGGCGCCGGGCTGATCTCCGGACGGAAGGCATTCCAGCGGCCAATGGAAGAGGGAGCGGCATTGCTGCAAGCAATACAGGATGTGTATTTGAATAGTGAGGTAACGATAGCATAGGCGGATTGTTTCTCGGATTTTTTCTCGCAAAGGGGCATAAGAGGGCAAAGATCGCAAAGGGGGTTTAAGAGGGCAAAGATCGCAGAGGGCCTTCGGCCTGAGCGGATTTTTTCTCGCAAAGTGGCATAAGAGGGCAAAGATCGCAGAGGGCCTTCGGCCTGAGCGGATATTATTACCGCATAGGGGTATAAGGGGGCAAAGCCCTCAGAGGGTCTTTGTTATAATACCTGGTCCTTTGCGTTCTTTGCTCTCTTTGCCTCTTTGCGAGAAACTCTGCCTCTTTGCGAGAAAAAAGTCCGCTCAGGCCGAAGGCCCTCTGCGAGCCCTGCCCCTTATGCATCTTTGCGAGAAAAAAACCGCCCTATTCCCTCACCTGGCCGCTGCCATACACGAACCATTTTTCGGTTACGAGTTTTTCCAGTGCGAATGGCCCTCTGGCATGCAGTTTCTGGGTGGAGATGCCGATTTCAGCCCCGAGCCCGAATACGCCGCCATCCGTGAAACGCGTAGAGGCGTTGACGTAAACGGCCGCTGCATCTACGGTGTTCATGAACCGTTCGCTGACGATCGGGTCGCGGGATACGATGGCTTCCGAGTGTTTGGAAGAATATTTTTGAATGTGTTCCAGCGCTGCATCCGGCCCTGGCACTACTTTTACGGAGCATTTCAGGTCCAGGAACTCGCGGCCGAAATCTTCCGGGGCGGCCTGGTGCAAATGAGGATAACCCGCTTGTTGCAGGAGCTGGAAGGCTAACGGTTCCGCATATACGTCCACTTTATAGGCTGCCAGTTTGGGCGCGAGGAGTTGCAGGAATTCCGGCGCTACGGCTTCGTCTACCAATACGGTATCCAGCGCGTTGCATACGGAAGGCCTGGATACTTTCGCGTTGGTAACGATGTTGGCGGCCTGTTCCAGGTCGGCGGACTTTTCCACGTAGGTATGACATACGCCGGCGCCGGTTTCGATGACAGGCACTTTGGAGTTGGCTCTTACGAAGTCGATGAGTTGCTGGGAACCCCGTGGAATGATGATGTCAATATACTGCACGGCGGTAAGCATATCCGCTACCAGCGCGCGGTCCGGGGGCATGAGCGTAACGGCGTTTTTATCCGTGTGGTATTTTTCCAGCAGGGATTGTATGATGCTGACGAGGATGGTATTGGTATGCAGCGCGTCCGTACCGCCGCGGAGTACGCATACGTTGCCGGAGCGGATGCAAAGCGCGGCCACGTCTACCGTAACGTTGGGGCGCGATTCATAGATAACGCCCACTACGCCGAGGGGAACTGTCTTCTTCTGTACGAGCAAACCATTGTCCAGGTGCCTTTCCAGTACCAGCACGTTTGCCGGGTCCGGCAGGCGGGCAATGTCTTTCAGACTTGCGGCCAGTCCGCGGATACGCGCGCCGTTGAGCAGGAGCCTGTCTTTCTTCGGATCTGCGTCCGGCATTTTATCCAGGTCCAGCTGGTTGGCAGCCATGATTTCGGTGGTCTTTTGCTGTAATACTTCAGCCAGTTCATTGAGCAGCTCCTGGCGCTGGGCGTCGTTGAGCTGTCGGAGCGAAGGGGCAGCCTGCTGCGCCTGTTCCAGTAACGTTACTATGCTTTGCATGATCGGGGGTCATTTACAGCAGCACAATGTCATCAGCATGCGCTACTTCTGTATTTTGTTGGCGGCCGCTTTTTTCCAGCACGTCGGAAGAGAGTTTGGCCCTTCCTACGGCTACGGCTATATTATTTTCGTTAACGATTTCGATTACCTCACCTTCTTCAAATTTCTCCAGCACTTCTTTAATACCTACGGCGAGCAGGGAGTGCCTGCTGGCGAGCGCCTGTTCTGCGCCGGCATCCACGAGGATACGGCCGGTTACGAGGCTGCCGCTGGCGAGCCATTTGCGGCGGGCCGGCATGCTGCAGGGCTGCGGCAGGCAGAGGGTGCCCGTGTTGCCGCTGATGGCGTTCAGGATACCGTCCGTAGTACGGATGCCGAATATGACCACCTGTATGCCCATGCGGGTGGCGAGGCGGGCGAAGGTGAGTTTGGATACCATGCCGCCGAGGCCCAGGGCGGATTTTTCCTTGTCCGCGAGGCCTAACGCCTGCTGGTCGATCACATCCAGTTTCGGTACCACGTTGCCGTCCCGGTCAAGCACCCCGGCTACGGAGGTGCTGAACAGCAGCTGGGTGGCGCCGAAGCCCACGGCGATGAGGGTGGCCAGTTCGTCGTTATCGGAAAATTTCAGTTCCGTATTGCTGACCACATCATTTTCGTTGGCGATGGGAATGATATTATTTTCCCAGAGTTCTTCGTATGTTCGTTTGAGCTGCAGGAACTGCTCCCTGTTGGAGAAGTGATGGCGCTCGCAAAGGCTTTGCGCTACTGCGATATCGTACGGGGCGAAGTACTTGCTGTATTTGCTCAGCAACAGGGGGTTGCCGATAGCTGCGGCAGCTTTGCGCTCGCTGATGCTGCCGGAATAATTTTTAAGGAATTGCCTGCCTGCGGCCACTGCGCCGGAGGATACCAGCACGATATGATAGGATGCGTGCAATTCCGCTACCTGACGGGCAATGCCGGCAATCACCGTTTCGTCCAGGTCCCCGTTTTCGCGGGTGATGGACGCGGTTCCAAATTTTATGACAAGTATTGGTTTGCTCACAATTTTTAAGAATTTGCCAACAAAATATTGAAATACTACGAACTTTAATAACGTTAGCGCATAATTACAGACATTTGGATATGATCAGGATATTAGTCATAGAAGATGAAGAAAGGGTGGGAACGCTGATCCGGCGTGGATTAGAGGAGAGCGGCTACGAGGTAACGCTGGCCCGGGACGGCAATGCCGGCCTTAAACTGGCCCTGACGGGGGAGTTTGAGCTGGTGATCACGGATATTATCCTGCCAGGGGTGGATGGATTATCGCTCAGCCGCACTATCCGCGAGGCTTTGCCGGACATCCCCGTGCTGATGCTCACCGCGCTGGACACCACGGATGATAAGGTGGAGGGCTTCGAAGCCGGCGCGGACGACTACCTGGTCAAACCGTTCGACCTGCGGGAGCTGCAGGTCCGTATTAAAGCCCTGTTGAAGCGCTACAGCGGCCGGCGGCAGCAGCCTACGACGGTATTGCAATACGCCGGGCTGCAAATGGACCTCCGCGCCAAAACGGTGGTGCGGGACGGGGTGGAGATCAGCCTGACCCCCAAGGAATTCCGTCTGCTGGAATACCTGCTGCAACGCCCGGAAGTGGTGGTATCCCGCACGGAGCTGGCGGAGAACGTGTGGGATACGCATTATGACACCGGCACCAACTTCATTGACGTGTACATTAACTATTTAAGAAAGAAGATAGATAAAGACTTTTCCGTCAAATTAATCCATACCCGCACGGGTATGGGCTTCATTTTAAAAGCTGGATAAAATGAAAATCCGAACGCGGCTGACTTTATTAATTTCCGGTATCACTGCGGCAATATTGCTGCTGCTGGTGGTGGTGATCTATATTTCCTATGCCCGTGACCGTGAGGAGGACTATTACAAGAACCTCCACCGCCAGGCCATTACCAAGGCCAATTTGCTGCTGGATGCGCACATTGATCCGCAGGTATTGCAACTGATTTACCGCAACAGCAGCGGGAACCTGGCGCAGGAGGAAATCGCCATTTACGACACCACGTTTCAGCTGTTGTACCACGATGCTGCCGATATCGACAAAGTGAAGGAAACGCCGGCCATGTTGGAAAACATCCTGGAAAGCGGGGAGATCTTCTTTACCCAGGGGCATTTGCAGGTGGTAGGCTTTTCGTATAGCCACCAGGGGCATACCTACCTGATTACCGCCGTAGCGGAGGATGAATACGGGTATGCGCGGCTCCGTTACCTGGCCTGGATACTGGGTTTTTCCTGGGTGGGGGCGGTGATCTGCATTATTATAGCGGCGTACTTCTTTGCCAGGCTGGCGCTGAAGCCGGTTTCCCGGATGGTGGACCGCGTAGAGGAGATAACCGCTACCAACCTGGATAAGCGGGTGCCGGAAGGCAACGGGAAGGATGAAATGGCGGAACTGGCCGTGACGTTCAATGCCATGCTGGACAGGCTGGAGCAGTCGTTCGAAGCGCAGAAGCAGTTCGTATCCAACATTTCCCACGAGTTACGTACCCCGCTCACGGCCATGATGGCGGAGCTGGAAATTTCCGCCTCGCGGGAAAGGCCTGCGGAGGAGTATTTACAGAGCATGCAGCATGCGATTGCGGATGCCCGGCAGCTGGTGCGGCTTTCCAACAGTTTGCTCGACCTGGCCAAGGCGAGTTATGACCCGGCGGAGATCCGCTTCAAGCCCCTCCGGTTGGACGAGGTGCTGATGGAGGGCAGGGAAGAGGTGTTGAAGGCGTTTCCCTTTTACCGGATCAATGTAAATTTTGAAGAAGGGGAGGATGCACCGGATTATTTATCTATTGAAGGCAATGAATATTTGCTGAAGGTGGCATTTGTGAACCTGATGGAAAACGGGTGCAAGTTTTCGGATAATCATGAGATGCAGGTGGTGGTGACCTGGTTCAAGGGGCATACTATTCTGCGGTTCAGCGATCATGGAGTGGGGATTGTGAAGAAGGACCTGCCTAATATATTTACGCCGTTTTACAGGGGGGCGAACGGGCAGTACGCGGATGGTACGGGTATTGGGTTGCCGCTGGCTTCGCGGATCATTAAGCTGCATAAGGGGCGGATCAGCGTGGTGTCCAAAGAGGGTCAGGGGACGACGTTTACAGTGGAGTTTGCGTATGGGAAGGGAGAGTGAGGAGGAGGGCAATGGGCTGTTAGCCGGGGTTTCAGGTGGGCAAACCCGCGAAGGTAGTGCCGGCAGCGTTTTACAGGAGCCGTTTTCCCCATCGCGGGGCGGCGCCTATGGCATATTCCGGGCGCATGGTGGAGCCCGGCCGTAGCAGCTGCCCGCGCGGCGCTACATCTCTCCCCCAAAAAATAACCGAACTGACTGTAACGGTGGCCTGTCCCCCGGAAACGTTTCATGTATCATCCGGTTTCCTCCGGTATTTTCCGGGAAATCTTAATTTTGTTTTGAAATCGCCGCAAAAAAAAATTCATCGAAAAATTTCGATATTTCAAAAATAGTATTACATTTGCATCATGGATTTGGGATTAATTGAAAAAGCAGCCAATGCCATAGCGGACAAACACCGGTTATCCATTCTGATGGAGATCGCGAAAAAGGGAAGTATGGCTTGTGGCGATATGTGTGGTCTGACTTGTTTATCTCAGCCTACTGTTTCGCACCACGTAAAGATTTTGGTGGACAGTGGAGTTCTTAATTCAACAAAGACGGGTCGTGTGCTGGAGCTCACCATCAATAAAGAGATGATGAAACAGCTGTCGATGTTCTTTCTTAAATTGAGCTGATGGCTTTCCCTGGTGAAAGCGCCCAGCTTTTTTTATCCGTTGAAACATCGATTTTTTTAAATGTTTAGATATGGGAGATGCGAATCTCTTTTTTTAAGTGTTTAAACATTGAAACTTTTAAATAAATCAAAGGAATCATCAGCGATCTGTTTTCAAAAACGGGCATTGAAAGCAGATTTTGGTTAATGGTAAGTACAAACGGAGGCGCTTTCCCCGCTACGGGTGCGGGGAGAGCGGAACCTTCCACCAAAACGGAATTCCCTCAGCGGAAACACCGGAGGCAGGCAAAAGACACAACAGAAGAAAACAGGAACCAAACTTTTGCCCCGGTGGATCACTGAGTTCATCATAACAGATTGTATAGCTAAAAAGGGATTTCTATCTGTTCACACAGGTAATTTCAAAAGAATGGCAAAGAAACAACAGCAAACGATCGTCATCACTGGCGGCAACAGCGGAATAGGTTATGCTACGGCAGAAGAATTTTTAGGCAGAGGTTACCGCGTGCTGATCACAGGTAGAAACCCTGCGGCCATACAACAAGCCGTTTACGACCTGGGCTTTCCGACCGAGGGCTTTAAGGCGGATGTGCAATCACTGGAAGACACCATTAAGCTGGCGGAGTATGTACGTTCCCGTTACGGTAAGATAGACGTGCTCTTTATCAACGCCGGTATCGGGAAGTTTGGACCATTCGAAGCTACGACAGAAGAACTATTTGACGAACTGATGGACACGAATTTCAAGGGAGCGTTTTTCACGGTGCAGCAACTGTTGCCGCTGATGAAGGACGGCGCCAGCATCCTCTTCCTGTCTTCCAGTAACGCCAACGGCGGCATGCCGGGCGCGGCTGTTCACTCAGCAGCAAGGCGGCGCTCAATTCCCTGGCCAGGACCTTGTCCAGAGAACTGGCTCCGCGCAACATCCGGGTCAATACCATTGTTCCCGGCCCCGTAAACACACCCATTTTACAAAAAGCAGGACTGGGCGAAGATACCCTCCGCCATATGGCCAGCCGCGTACCACTGGGCAGAGTGGCAGAACCGGCCGAAATAGCCAGCATGGCAGGTTTCCTCGCATCCCCGGAAGCGTCGTTTGTACATGGGGCTGAAATCAGTATTGACGGCGGTTTCAGCGTTCATCCATTAGCAGGTTAATTACCAATTTGCCATAGTTGTAATTGTATTTCTCCAACCAGATCGACTTCATCCATAACCCCGAATAAACCACTTCATCCATTGTCGGGCCTCAAGGCCCACCCAACATGTATATTTTTTTGGCCTATTATATTGAAATATTTAAATCTTTAAAAAATGAGTGCTTATCAGGATAAAACAGTCGTTGTAACAGGCGGCAACAGCGGAATAGGATATGCTACAGCAGAAGAATTTTTGAAGAAAGGATACAGGGTACTCATCACCGGCCGTAATGCGGACGCTGTGCAAAAAGCAGTGCAGCAGCTGGGCGAGCCGGCGGCGGGCTTTACCGCTGATCAGCAGTCGCTCGCGGATACGAAGGAACTGGCGTCGTATATCCAACACCGTTATGGTAAAATAGATGTATTGTTCATCAACGCCGGCGTAGGAAAGTTTGCCAGCTTTGAAGATACCACGGAAGAGAATTTTGATACCACGATGGATATCAATTTCAAAGGGGCCTTCTTCACTGCGCAATACCTGCTCCCGCTGATCAACGAAGGCGGCAGCATCATCTTCCTTTCGTCCATCAATGCCCTGGCCGGCATGCCTAACGCTTCCGTGTACAACGCCAGCAAGGCGGCGCTTAACTCCCTTGCACGTACGCTGTCCAGGGAACTGGCATCCAGGAATATCCGTGTAAATGCCGTGAATCCGGGGCCTATATACACCCCTATATTCGATAAGGCGGGAATTGACGCAAGCACCCTCGACCAGTTCGGTACGCTGGTACCATTGAAGCGCATCGGTCAGCCTTCGGAAGTAGCCAAGTTGGTGACTTTCCTGGCTTCCCCTGACGCCAGCTTCATTACCGGTTCCGAAGTGAATGTGGACGGAGGCTTTGCCGTACATCCCCTCGCCGGTTGATTTGTCATTTTTGTAATTGTTCCGGTATTTCCCGCTGGTAGCTTCCTGGCGGGAAATATTACCGGGTTACCCCATTTTACGGATCAGTTTTCCCAACAGCTTCAAACTATCGTCTACCTGCTTGCTCCAGGGTACGCTGAAACTGATACGCATACAATTGCTGTACCTGTCCTGCAGGGAAAAAATTCTTCCGGGGCAAATGCTGATTTTGTGCTTCAGCGCCTGCTGAAACAGTTCGTATGTATTGATATGCCCTTCCAGCTCTATCCACAGCACGCAACCACCCTGCGGGCGGCTCACGCGGGCGCTCTCCGGGAAGTACTCCATGATAGCCTGGGAATAACGCAGGTACTGGGTATGTAATACTTTACGGAGATTTCTCAAATGATTTTCATACCGGCCGGTCTCCAGGAAGTTCCCTACGGCGGCGTGGGTGATGCTGGGCGAGGCGATGGCATGCATATGTTTCAATTGCAGGATGCGGTCTTTGTATTTTCCCGGAAGCGTCCATCCGACGCGGAATCCCGGGGCAACGGATTTAGACACGGAGCTGCAATAGAGCACATTTCCTTTTTTATCAAACGTTTTGCAGGTGGCGGGGCGCTGTTTGCCGAAGTAGAGGTCCCCGTAGATGTCATCTTCTATCAGCGCGATGTCGTATTTCTCGATAATGCTCACCAGTTCTTTCTTCTGCTTGTCCGGCATGCAACAGCCGATAGGGTTGTTGAAATTGGGGACGAAGAGGCAGGCTTTTATTTTATGGCGGGGAATGGCTTTGTCGAGATACGCGAGGTCGACCCCGGTAGTTGGATGCGTGGGCACTTCCAGGACTTTCAGTCCCAGTCCTTCCGCCAGCTGCAGCGCGCCGTAATAAGCCGGGCTTTCGATCGCGATCGTATCGCCGGGTTGGGTGGTAGCGCTGAGGCATAACGTTAACGCCTCTACGCAGCCGTTGGTAGTGACCACATCGTTTTCCGTAAAGGCGCCGCCCCAGCTGAGGGACAATAACGCCAGCTGCCTGCGCAGGCGGAGGTTGCCTTGCAGCGGATCATAGGCAATACCGTAGTGGGGCAGCTCCCGCAGGGCTTGTACGACGGCTTTGGCCATTTTGGCGCCGGGCAGGATATCCGGCGGCGGGGTGGCGACGGAGAACTTCACTACGTCGGAAGCGGCCATGAGGTTAAACACGGCTGCTACCATTTCGTGGACGGTTACTTCCGCCGCTTTCTTTACCGGCTCGCAGCTGGCGGGCAGCTCCGGCATGCGCTTGCTGTTGAAGCGGATGTAGTAGCCGGATTTGGGGCGGGATTCGATTAGCCCTTTGGCTTCCAGGTGGTAATACGCCTGGAAGGCCGTACTCAGGCTGATGCCCTGCTGCTTGCTCAAAGTACGCACGGATGGCAGTTTTTCACCGATTTTGAGGACTTCCTTTTCGATGAGCTGCTCGATATTGTCTGCTACCTGGATATACAGGTGTTCTGCTGTTTTAAACATACCGCAAAAATCTGATACGGTATAAAAGTAAGAAATTACATCTGTTTTTCGCAATTATCGGGCTTGTGGTTGCGGCCTGATTGTCTAATTTTGCAGGATATGAAAATTTTTGTGGATATCAACGATCCCGGCAATTTTTCCTTTGCGGAATGCCTGGTATTCCTGGGCAGGTCGGATAAGGAGAACCTGCATTTTATCCGGGACGGAAGGTTGCAGAAGATGATGGTAGCGGATGGAAGGCTGGTGTTGGCGACCGTGACGGGAGTGGAAGGGGAGAAGATGGGCGTGGACGTCCGGCTGGTGGAAAAGGGCGTTGCCGGTGAAACGCAGGGGATTTCTGACAAAGCCATCGCCTGCATATCCCAGTACGTAACCCGGTGGCTGCACCTGGATGGCGCATTACAACCTTTCTATGATTTCGCTGCGCAGCAGCCTTTGCTGGCAGGCTTGCCGGAGCGATATAAAGGGCTGCGGCTGATCGGTATCCCCGACTTGTTTGAAACCCTCTGCTGGACGATCATAGGGCAACAGATCAACCTCACGTTTGCGTACACCCTGCGCGAGCGGCTCATCCGGCATTTCGGCTGCAGCGTTGACCTGGATGGCCAGACCTACCACCTGTTTCCCCGCCCGGAAGTGATTGCCGCCCTAAGCCCGGAAGTGCTGACCGGCATGCAGTTTTCCGGTGGCAAAGCCCGCTACCTGATTGCCACCGCGCAGGAGATCGTGAACGGAACCTTTTCCATGGCGGCGCTGGACCGCATGGATTACCACCAGGCGAAAGAGCGATTGCTGGCGCTGAAAGGCATCGGCAACTGGTCCGCCAATTACATCCTGATGAAGTACGGCCGTTTCCCGGAAGCGCTGCCCCTGGAAGACGCCGGCCTGCACAACGCCATCAAGGCGCGTTTGCAGCTATCCGCCAAGCCATCGGCAGCGGAGTTGAAAGCCATCACCGGCAAATGGGGGCAACATGCTGCCTATGCTACGTTTTACCTTTGGAGAACATTACTACCCCAATAAATGTCATATGGATGCGCTGTATCATCTTCGTATAGACTCCCCCGTAGGGCCGCTGCTGATTAGCGGCACTACCACCCATATCACCGCCGTTTCTTTTACCGATAACCCGGAAGACGTCTTCCATGAGGCGCCGCCGCTGCTGCTGGAATGTGCGCAGCAGCTGTTTGAATATTTCGCGGGCGACCGGAAGTCGTTCGACCTTCCCCTCTCCCAACCGGGATCTGAATTCCAGCACCGGGTATGGGATCAGTTGTTGAAAATCCCGTACGGGCAAACCATCACTTACCTGCAACTTGCCAAACGGATCAATAACGTGAAGAGCATACGCGCAGTAGGTACTACGAATGGCAAAAATGCCATTGCGATTATTGTGCCCTGCCACCGTGTAGTGGGCGCAAACGGTGTGCTGACGGGCTATGCAGGAGGGCTGTGGCGGAAGCGCTGGTTGCTGGATCATGAGGGCGGGGATTTGTTTAAAGGGATGAGGTGAGGGGTATGTGTGGGACTTTGCGTTGGGGGGCAGGATAATTGGATCATGAAGGCGAGCGGGTTGAAATAAGCGTTATCTGCAAGATCTTCCTTTGCCACTCTGCCCTCTTATGCCACTTTGCGAGCAACCCTCCTTTGCGAGCAACCCTCCTTTGCCCCTTTGCCACTCTGCCCTCTCATGCCACTTTGCGAGCAACCCTCCTTTGCCCCTTTGTCACTCTGCCTTCTTATGCCACTTTGCGAGCAACCCTCCTTTGCCCCCTTATGCCCCTTTGCGAGCAACCCCCTCCGCTAAAATCTGATACGCCTAAAATATCCAAAACTGCATCTGTTTTAAGAATCTGAATTTCATCAATTTTGTGTTGTAATTACCTTATTTCCACAACCGGAAAAACAGGTAACAACGCTGCAAGTCCCTGCAAATACAGGGGTAGGCAGCTATTGCATGGCATCGCAACGTTAACCACACATCATCATAACATGCGTAAAGCTACACCAATCGGATACCTGGCGCTAACGATCGTTAGTATTTTTTGGGGCACCACTTATATGGCTTCCAGCATAGGCGTCCGCCACCTGCATGGCATCACGCTGTCAGGCTTGCGGCAAGGCACGGCGGGATTTATTCTGGTAGTTTTCTTCCTCCTCCGCGGCCACGCCGTACCGGAGCGTAAAGTGTTACTGAAGCTCTTCCTGATTTCATTGCTCATGCTCTGCGGCAGCAATGGCCTGATGACCTGGTCCATGAAATATATTCCCAGTGGCCTGGGCGCCATCATCAGCGCCACCGTGCCTATCTGGATCACGCTCTTCAGCTTCTTCATGGTGCAGCGCACCCGGCTCAGTACCCAGCTGTGCATCGGGCTGCTGCTGGGCTTTGCGGGCGTGGCGGCCATCTTTTACAATTATTTATCCAGCATGATCAACCCGGATTTCCGCTTCGGCATCATGCTCTGCGTGTTCGCCTCCCTTTGCTGGGCGCTGGGTTCCGTGCTAACGGCCAAGTGGGCGCTGAATATTAATTTCCTCTACGGGGCAGGCTACCAGATGTTTTTCAGCGGAATGGTGATGCTGGTGGTGTCCACCTTGTTCATGGGCGAGCCATTGCAGTTCGGCAGTTTTGATACCGAGCTTTGGGAAAGCCTGCTGTACCTGATTTTGGTGGGATCGTTACTATCCTACAGCGCCTATGTGTTTGTGCTGAATAACATGCCTACCTCGCTGGCGGCGGTGTATGCGTACATCAATCCTATTGTGGCGGTGCTGCTGGGCTGGTTCTGGCTGAAGGAAGGACTGACCTGGATGATGGGCCTGGGATCAATGATTACCCTGGGCGGGGTGTACCTGGTGAATAATGCCGTGGCGAAGAATAAACGCACTGCGATGTCATGACAACATATCCCCGGAACCTGTCCGGGTTATAACCCCAACCCCTACACGAAAATATTAAGGTAGAAGTATAGTCAGATGCCGCCCCGGTTTTTACCGGATCAGGCATCTGAACTATTTTTGCCCAAAAGGGTTTAACTTGAGAACTATTTAAATCAATTCATATGGAAATTATCCAGGCAACCACCATGCACCTCAACGAAGTGGCGGTATTGTTCGATACCTACCGGACCTTCTACAAATCCGCGCCGGATTTTGACGGCGCGCTCAAATTCATCTCCGAGCGCATGGAAAAAGGGGAAAGCCGCATTTACGTGGCCATGGAAGCGGACGAAATCGTGGGTTTTATGCAGCTTTACCCGATTTTTACCTCACTTGGCATGAAACGTGCGTGGTTGCTGAACGATTTATTTGTCCTGGAAGCCCATCGGGGCAAAGGCGCCGGCAGCAGGTTAGTGGACGCCGCCCGGCAGCTGGCCATCGATACCGGCGCAGGATATGTAACGTTACAAACGGAGGTGACCAACGAAACCGCACAGCGACTGTACGAAGGAAAAGGGTTTAAGAAAGACACCGATTTCTATTACTATTATCTGTCCGTTTAACCGTTCATTTTTCATTTTACTTTTTACAGGATGGATAAACATCAGAACCCCTGGAAAATACATTCCAGCGAAACGAGGTACGAAAACAACTGGATCAGGATCACGCATAACGAAGGGCTGAACCCTGCCGGCAATCCCGGCATCTACGGGGTCGTGCATTTTAAAAATATAGCCATCGGCGTATTGGCATTGGATGAGGAGATGAACACTTACCTCGTGGGGCAGTTCCGCTTTCCGCTGAACCGTTTCAGCTGGGAAATCCCGGAGGGCGGCGGCGCGCTGGACGAGGACCCGCTGGATGCCGCCAAACGCGAGCTGCTGGAGGAAACAGGGCTGGTAGCCGCCGAATGGGAACTGCTGACCCGCATCGATACCTCCAACTCCGTGACGGACGAAACAGCGGTGGTATTCCTTGCCCGCGGCCTGCAACAGGGCGCCTCCGAGCCGGAAGAAACCGAGCAGCTCACCGTCCGGAAAGTGCCTTTCGAGGAAGCCTTCCGTATGGTGCAGGACATGGAGATCACCGATTCCATATCCGTAGCGGCTATCCAGCGAATGAAGCTGCGGCTGCTGGGGTATTAGCACGGTATGTCCGCAACTACCTGTATCTTTGTGCCAATGGAAAGGAAATTTAAGCGGCACGCGAGCCCGCGTCCGAAGCAGTCATCGCTGATCATAGGCCGTCAGCCGGTTATGGAAGCCATCAACAGCGGCAAGCCTATCGAACGCATATTCATGCTCCGCAGTGCTACGGGGGATATCATCCCACAGATAAAAGAAGCGGCACAAACCTATAATATACCTGTCAACCTGGTACCGGTGGAAAAGCTCAACGGGCTTACCCAGGCCAATCACCAGGGCGTTATTGCCCTGGCCGGTAATGTGACCTACCTGGATTTGCAGGACGTAATTTCTCATGTAACCGAACAGGGGCAAACCCCGCTGTTCCTCATACTGGACGGTATTACGGACGTACGGAATATCGGCGCCATTGCCCGCAGTGCAGTATGTTGCGGGGCCCAGGCCATCATCATACCGGACAAAGGCGTGGCCGCCCTCAATGAAGAAGCCATGAAATCCTCTGCCGGCGCGCTGGAACGCATCGCCATCTGCCGGGTAAACAGTCTGCTCAAAGCCATCGATACCCTCCATCTCAACGGTATCAAAGTGCTTACCAGCGAAATGGAAACAGATGCCATGCTGCACGAGTGCGACCTTACCGAGCCGGTGGCCGTTATCATGGGCTCCGAGGATAAAGGCGTATATCCGGCGCTGCGCAAAGCATCCGATGTACTGTTCCGCATCCCGATGGCCGGTAAGTTTGAATCCTTCAACGTATCGGTAGCAGCGGGCATTATCCTGTACGAAGCCATGAAGCAGCGGATGTAACCGTATTTCTCAAAACTGCTTTATTCCAAACTATGCATATGCTTAAACTGATAGAATGTCCAAGAGACGCCATGCAGGGATGGCACAGGATCATCAGCACGGAAGAAAAAGTGGAGTACCTCAACGCCCTCCTCAAAGTGGGCTTTGATACCATCGATTTCGGCAGCTTTGTATCGCCTAAAGCCATTCCGCAGATGGCCGATACCGCCAAAGTGCTGCCGCAACTGGACCTTTCCGGCACTAAAAGTAAGCTGCTGGCTATTGTAGCCAATGTAAGAGGGGCCGAAGAAGCAGTGGTGTTCGATGAAATCAGTTACCTCGGGTTTCCCTTCTCGGTATCGGAAACCTTTCAGCTGCGCAATACCAATAAAACCATCGCTGAGTCGCTGGAACAGGTGCAAACCATCCAGGAACTCTGTATCAAAAATAAAAAAGAGCTGGTCGTTTATATTTCCATGGGCTTCGGCAACCCTTACGGGGATGCCTATAGCCCGGAAATCGTCCTGCGCTGGGTGGAGGAAATGGTGAAGATGGAAATCGGCACCATTTCCCTGGCGGATACCGTGGGCGTTGCCGACCCCGTCACCATCCGTAACCTCTTTAACCACCTCATTCCGGCCTACCCGCAGGTGGAGTTTGGCGCGCATTTTCATGCAGCCCCCCACAGCTGGGAGGAAAAGGTGCTGGCAGCCTGGGAACACGGCTGCCGGCGGTTCGACAGCGCCCTGAAAGGCATTGGCGGCTGCCCTATGGCCAAAGATGAGCTGGTGGGCAACCTGGCAACGGAAAACCTGGTCGCATTTTGCGAACGGCAGCAGGCGCCCCTGCAGCTGGACCAGTCAGCCATGCTGAAAGCCCAGGCCCTGGCCGATATTGTTTTTAAGAATTAAGCGGATTACATGCAATTTCACCTGAGCTTCCCGGTAGATACCCTGGAAAATGGCATTCAGTACGGCGATCAGCTGTTGCTGATGGGCTCCTGCTTTGCAGAGGAGATAGGACGTAAGCTGGAAGCGAATTTTTTTAATACCCTCATCAACCCGCATGGCATACTGTTCAATCCTCTCAGTATCACCCATGCCCTTACCACCTACCTGGACGGTAAGGTATATACGAAAAATGACCTCTTCTTCCATGATGACCGCTGGCATAGCTGGGACCATCACAGCCGTTTTTCCGGCGCTGACCCGGATAAGGTGCTGGAAGAAATCAACCGCCATCAGCAGCAGGCGGCCGCGCAACTGGAAAATGCCGACTGGCTGGTGCTGACGCTCGGGAGTGCGCATGCATGGCACCTGAAGGAAAACAACCGGCTGGTAGCCAATAACCATAAAGTGCCCGGGGACAACTTCTATAAACGTCTGTTATCCGCTGAAGAAATCATTACCGCCCTCGATAACGTGATGCACCGGCTGTTTTTCAGGAACAGGAAGGTGAACATCCTGTTTACCGTAAGCCCGGTCCGTTATATTCGCGATGGCGTGGTGGAGAATAACCTCAGCAAAGCGGTGCTGCTGCAGGCGGTACATCACCTGGTCAATAAGTTTGCGCGGCTGTATTATTTCCCGGCATATGAACTGGTGATCGATGATTTGAGGGATTATAGGTTTTTTAAGGAAGATTTAGTGCATCCTAATCAACAGGCTATCGACTATGTCTGGGATAAAGTGCTCGGGCACTGCCTGCATCCACAGAGCCTGCCAATACTCAAACAGCTCTCCGAATTACGCAAGGCGGCGGCCCACCGGCCATTCCACCCGGAGGGCGTCCGCCATCAGCAGTTCCTGGCTACCCAGGTGGCGAAAGTGCGGCAGCTGATGGAGGCGCATCCGGAACTGCAGCTGCAGCCATTATTGGAGCAGCTGCAGTCGCAGCAATTATAAAGCTTCTCCTTTCCGTTCGCGGATCATGACCATCCCAAACACAAAGCAGATCAGCGCTATGGCAATCGGGTAGATCAACCCGGCCAGGTGGTTATGGTATTGCGTAACGAGGATGGTAGAAATCGTAGGCAGCAGCCCTCCGAAAACCCCGTTGCCGATATGATACGGCAGGGACATAGACGTATAGCGGATGCGGGTTGGGAACAGCTCCACCAGGAATGCCGCGATAGGCGCATATACCATCGTCACAAAAAGCACCTGGATAAATACCAGCAATACGAGCAGTGAAAGGTTCTTCGTGCTCACAATAATTTCTTTTTTGCCATCCGTTTCGTTCAGGATGGTCTGATCGTCGTAGGTATGTACGCGGGTGGTCACGGTCACCATTTCCCCCGCGTCATTGCGATGGCTCTTATTCTCGATGCGGAAGGCATCCTTTAGCTCCACTTTATTATTGACGTTCCCAATGTTATCCATAGCGGCGTAAATAGGGTAGTAGGCCAGGGCTGCGATGAGCATACCCGCCATCATGATCTTCTTGCGCCCGATCCGGTCGGAGAGGCCGCCGAAATAGATGAAGAACGGAGTACCCAGCAGTAATGCAATCGCGATGATGACATTGGACTGCACAAATTCGATATTCATCGTTTTTTGCAGGAAGGAGAGCGCATAGAACTGCCCGGTGTACCATACCACGCCTTGCCCCATAGTAGCGCCAAAGAGCGCAATCAGCACTAATTTCAGGTTTTCCTTGTTGCCAAAGCTTTCCTTGATAGGGTTCGCGCTGGTTTTGCCTTCGGATTTCATCTGGGCAAACAGGGGGGATTCCTGCAGGCGGATGCGGATGTAGTAGGACATCACTACGAGCAGTACGCTGAGCAGGAACGGTATGCGCCAGCCCCATTCATTGAACGCCTCTGGCGACATGCTGGTGCGCGTGGCGAGAATGACGCCCAGCGATACAAACAGGCCCAGTGTAGCCGTGGTCTGGATAAAGCTGGTATAATACCCCCGTTTTTCCGCCGGGGAATGCTCCGCCACATAGGTAGCCGCGCCGCCGTATTCCCCGCCCAATGCGAGCCCCTGCAGGAGCCGTAGCACCAGGATCAGCGCCGGCGCTACAATGCCAACGGTGGCATAGCTGGGAATCAGGCCTATGGCGAAGGTGGAGCCGCCCATGATCATGAGCGTGAGCAGGAAGGTGTATTTGCGCCCTGCCTTATCCCCCAGGTGGCCGAATACGATCGCGCCGAAGGGGCGTACGATAAAGCCCACGGCAAAGAAGGCCAGGGTGGCGATGTAAGCCAGTTCAGGGTTGCTGGGCGGAAAGAATTTTTCAGAGATAATGGACGACAGGCTACCAAAGATGTAGAAGTCGTACCACTCAATCAGCGTGCCTGCCGAGGAGGCGAAGATAACCTGCCAGATGTTCTGCTTAGCAGTGAGTGTTTTCATAAACGTGTAGACGGATTGGATGATAAAAAGTATCCGTAAAAGTTAATGAAACTTTGTTATGTTTCATAACCGCATACAATCTTTCTTTATCTTTAGAGAAGAGCTGTTATAACCCATGAGATTGCGGCATATTACCTTACTCGCCTTATTGTTATGTGGAACCCTGTGGGCGTCCGCGCAGAACGGCCACAGGCCGAAGATAGGGCTTACCCTCAGCGGGGGCGGTGCGCGCGGATTGGCGCATATCGGCATCTTACAGGCGATAGACAGCGCCGGGCTGAAAATTGACTACCTCACGGGCACGAGTATGGGAAGTATCATCGGCGGACTATATGCCATCGGCTACTCCGGGGATTCCATTGAGGCCATCGCGAAGCATATGGACTGGAATGTGCTGTTCAGCAACCAGCCGAATATAACGGACATCTCCTATGAAGAAAAAGGGGAGTACAACAAATACATCATCGAGATACCTTTTGAATACGGCCGGCCCAAGCTGGCGTCCGGCGTGATTTCCGGCGAAGCCCTCTGGCTGCAGCTGGCCAAACTCTGCTGGCCGGCAAAAGACCAGAAAGATTTTTCCAGGTTCAATATTCCTTTCAAGTGCATCGCCACAGATGTGGCCACCGGCGAAATCGTGACCCTCGACAGCGGGGAGCTGGTGACCAGTCTGCGCGCCAGTATGGCCATCCCCTCCGTCTTCACCGCTGTAACCATTGATGGGCGCAAGCTGGTGGACGGGGGCGTGGTACGCAATTTCCCGGTTATTACCGCCAGGGAAATGGGGGCGGACCTCGTAATCGGCTCCAACGTGAGCGGCGGATTGCAAAAGGCGGACAAGCTCGTGACCCCTATTGATATCCTGTACCAGCTTGGCTTTTACAAAGATGCTGCGGACTTTGAGGAAGCCCGGAAGAAATGCGATATTTATATCTCCCTAAATAAAGAATTAAGCGCCTACTCCGCCGCCAGCTTTGGCAGTGTGGATTCCATCATTGCCGCGGGGCAGAAGGTGGGCCGGGAAATGTACCCCCTGTTCAAACACCTGGCGGATTCCCTCAATGCCCTGTATCCGCCAAAGGATAGCTTTGTGGCCAACCGGCTGCCGTTTGCGGCCGATATAGAACTGAGCAGCATACACGTAAACGGGCTGGTACACTCCGATGAAAAGTTCTTCAAGCAGCGCCTCCGGCTGCAACCCGGCGGCTGCTATACCTCCCAGCAGCTGAAAGAGGCCGTGCAGAACGTGTTTGGGACGAGGTTCTACAAGCTGATCACCTATAACCTTACGCCGGAAGGGTACGGGCGGAGCCGCATGGATATTGATGTGGAAGAGAACGCGCTTACCTATGCAAAGGTGGCGTTGAATTATAACAGCTTCACGAACGTGATGGCGGTGGTAAACCTTACCCAGCGGAATTTTATCGTGAAAAACTCCCGCAGCTTCGTGACGCTGGGCATCAGCGAAAATCCCCGCCTGGAGGCGCAGTACTTTAAGTACCTGGGGCGGCGCAGGAACTTTGGATTCGGTTTGGAAACCTATTATGAAAATAACGGGTTGAATTTCTACGACCAGGATTTTGATAAGATGCAGAACTACCGGAATAAGTACGCGCATGTGGGCATGAACGTGCAGTTTACCTTTGGCGGTACCATGGCCATGGGAGCGGCCACCAGGTGGGAATATATCAAGTACAAGCCCCAGTATTCCCCGCTGCTGGAGCTCAGGGGCAGTACCAACCAGATGAACAGCTTTGTGTACTTCGGCATTAATTCTCTCGACAGAAAAATTTACCCTACTAAAGGGATGCTGCTGGATTTCCAGACAGGCTATATCTACAGCCAGCACTCCGGCATACGGGTGAGTATGGACGGGCAGCCGCTGGATCCGGACAGTGTGGGCATCAGCTTCCGGGATTTCCAGCATGCCATGCTGAAGATGAAATACTACCTGCATTTCGATGATAAATCAGCCCTGGAACTGAATGCAGCCGGCGCGGTGAATTTCGGCAACCAGCAGTCCGGCGTGAATACCTATTTCATTGGGGGCATGACGGATGTGATGCATAACCAGGTCCCGTTTGTGGGCTTGTTTGAAGGGGAAGCTATTACCACCAGCGTGGCGGCTGTACAGGTAGCCTGGCAGTGGGAGTTTTTACGGAACTTGTTTGGGATGCCAAGGGTAGGAGCGGCGGTATATGACCTGAATGCCAGTACGAGCGGGAAGTATAAGTATTTGAGCGGGTATGGGCTGGGATTCGGCTATAGCAGCAGGTTAGGGCCTATTGAGGCGACTATGATGTATAGTGACCAGTTGGGGCGGTTAAGGTTTTATGTGAATATGGGTTTTAATTTTTAGGGGGGTAGTGATGGTTTTGTGATTAGGCTGGTGAGGTGAACTTTTTAGGGGCCGTTATGGCCGGCGTGGTTATTACCCCGCAACAAGTTTCAGGAAGATCGCCAGGACCTTCCTGAAACAAGCAAATATTAATGCATTCTATCGCCTCTTACTTCAATTTCCTTGAGGATTTCCGCTTCGCGTGCCAGCCATTCCTGCCAGCGGTTCCGTACTTTTTCCTCATCAAAATATTCGTTGGCAAGGTCGATAAACAGGCGGTAATGGCCTGCTTCGGAGATCATGAATTTACGGTAGAACTCGCGCAGGTAT
The DNA here is from genome assembly GCA_001870995.2 of Chitinophaga sp. CB10. Classification (GTDB taxonomy): domain Bacteria; phylum Bacteroidota; class Bacteroidia; order Chitinophagales; family Chitinophagaceae; genus Chitinophaga. The sequence continues at coordinate 147,339 of MLAV02000010.1, read as the reverse complement.
TCATCTTCCAGGCCTTCGCTGAGCAGGCGGAAGCGCTCGCAGCTGCGCGCTTCAATGAGGGCGAAGATGAGGAGATTGTCCAGCAGGGAATCGTCCGCACTGCCTCCCTTCACTTTAAATTCCATCAGGGCGTTAACATAATCGTCCTTTCTTTGTTTACCCAGTTGGAGTCCTCTCTTTTTCATTTCGGCCAGCACCTGGCGGAAATGACCCCATTCCTCCGTAACGATGGGCGCCAGTTCCTCTACCAGTTTGGTTCTGTTGGGATTGCGCTGGATGAGGGAGATGGCAGAAGATGCGGCCTTTTGTTCGCAGTAGGCATGATCTGTCAGGATATCCGTCAGGGATATGGCTGCCAGGTTCACCCAACGCGGATCGGTCGGGAGTTTCAGACCTAATATGGAAACTTTACTCATGATATTTTCGGAAATCTAATTTTTTGCGAAGATAAGTTTGATTTTTAACTTGACGGGTATTATGGACGACATCTTACAACAACAGCTACAGGAGCGGCTGGCGCAGCATTCCTTCCGCAGTCTGCGGCAAACCGGCAACCTGGTGGACTTCTGCTCCAACGACTACCTGGGGCTGGCGCGCAGCGGCGCTATGCACGAAGCGGTGCATGCCCTCCTGCAGGACAGGCCGCACTGGCAGGGCAGTACCGGCTCCCGCTTGCTGGCCGGCAATTACGCGTGGATAGAGGAAGTGGAGCAGGACCTGGCCGTTTTCCACCAGGCCGCAGCGGGCCTGATCTTCAACTCGGGCTATGATGCCAACCTGGGCTTTTTCAGTACCGTTCCCCAGCGGGGCGATACCATTGTGTACGATCAGCTGATCCATGCCAGCATCCGGGATGGCGTGCGGTTGAGCCGCGCCCAGTCGTTTTCCTTCCGGCATAATGACTTGGGGGATTTAAGGGAGAAGATTGAGCGCGCGGCGGGGCGTGTCTTCGTAGCCGTGGAATCCGTCTACAGCATGGATGGCGACGTAGCGCCGCTGGCGGCTATGGCGGCCATGTGCCGGGAGTTGAATGCCTTGCTGGTGGTAGATGAGGCCCATGCGACGGGCGTGCTTGGAGGGAAGGGCGAAGGGCTGGTGCAGCATTTAGGCTTGCAGGACCAGTGTTATGCCCGCGTGCATACCTTTGGGAAGGCCGTTGGCTGCCATGGCGCGGTGGTCCTGGGTTCAAAAGTGCTGCGGGATTACCTGGTAAACTTCTGCCGGGCTTTCATATATACGACCGCGTTACCTCCTGCGTCCATAGCGGCTATACAGGCCGCGTACAGTTTATTTCCGTACATGCCGGAGGCGAGGCAGCAGTTGCGGGAGCTGGTGGCTTATTTCAGGGCCGGCGCTGCGGGCTTGCAGCTCATTGAAAGCGATACGCCTATACAGGCAGTGGTAACTAAAGGTAACGAATATACGAGAACGGTGGCGGCAGCGTGCCAGTCCGCCGGCTTGGATGTACGCGCTATCCTGCATCCTACGGTGCCTAAAGGCGAGGAGCGGCTCCGCATTGTACTGCATAGTTACAATACCAAAACAGAAATAGATCAGTTGCTGCGCGTCTTAAAACAGTGATGGTAATAATCTAAAATTGGTGTATTTTAGAAATTACATTCTGTGAAATCATATGAGAATTATCCCCGCAGTCATCGCAGGCGCTGTCACTTTATCACTGACCTGGGCGCTCAACACCAAAATAGGATCGGTTCCGCCACTGGGTAAGTTATTGAGTCCGCAGCAAGGCTTCTGGATGAACGCCGAACCGATAGACGCTACCCGCGATCAGGTACAGCTGCCGGGCTTCAAAGGCATGGCCGAAGTGTGGTTCGATGATCGCATGGTGCCGCACATCTTCGCCAAAACAGAGGCGGACGCGTATTACGTGCAGGGATATATTACCGCGCGGGACAGGCTGTGGCAGATGGAGCTGCAGACGTTTGCCGCTGCCGGCAGGCTCTCCGAAATTCTGGGGCCATCCATGATTAACTACGACCGGGAAACGCGCCGCAGGGGCATGGGATACGGGGCGGAGCAGGCGTTGAAGGAGATGCTGGCCAACCCGCAGACAAAAGTAGTACTGGAATCCTATGCTGCCGGAGTCAATGCTTATATCGCTACCCTCACAGATGCTACCTTGCCGGTAGAATACAAGATACTCGATTACAAACCGCAGCACTGGGAGTTGATCAACTCCGCCTACCTGCTGAAATATATGGCGCACGACCTCGCGGGGTTTGCTAACGATCTCGAATATACGAAGGCGCGGCAGCTGTTTGATATCAGGGACTTCAACCTGCTGTACCCTGATTTCCTGGACAGCACCGACCCGATTATTCCAAAAGGAACCGCATATCAGTCGGCCACCGTTAAGGCCACACCGCCGCCGGACAGCCTGCTGGCGCTGGATGCCGCGTTTATGAAGTACCGCACGAACAATCCTGACCCTGCCAACGGCAGTAACAACTGGGCGGTAGGCGGCGCCAAAACCCGGCTGGGCGCTCCCATCCTCTGCAGCGATCCGCATCTGGGGCTGAGCTTACCATCCCTCTGGTACGAAGTGCAGATCAACACGCCGGATATGAATGTCTACGGCGCCAGTTTACCCGGCGCGCCGGGCGTGATCATTGGTTTCAATGACAATATCGCCTGGGGCGTAACCAATGGGGAAGAGGACGTGAAGGATTTCTACCGCATGGAGTTCCGCAATGGCCGCAAGGAATATTTATTTAATGGCAGCTACCGCCCTGCGGAGCAACGTATTGAAACTATCAAAGTCCGTGGCGGCGCTACGGTGTACGATACCGTGGCTTACACCGTGTTGGGGCCGGTCATGTATGATAACACCTTCCCGGAACATACTACCAGTCAGCAGTTCCTGGCTATGCGCTGGAAGGCCCTGGACCCATCCAATGAATTTCTCACCTTTTACAAGCTGAATAAAGCCAAAAATTACGAGGATTACCTGGATGCGTTGAGTACTTACCAGTGCCCGGCGCAAAACTTCGTATTCGCGTCAAAAAGCGGCGATATCGCCATCTGGCATAACGGGCAGTACCCTGCGCGCTGGAAGGATCAGGGTAAATGGATCATGCCCGGCTCCGATAGTACATACGCCTGGCAGGGGTATATTCCTCATGAGGAGCTGCCGCATATTAAGAATCCGGCCCGTGGTTTCGTAAGCTCCGCCAATCAGCGCGCTACGGACAGCTCCTATCCTTACCGCCTTTACGGGGAGTACGACCTGTTCCGCGGTAAGCGTATCAACGAAAAGCTCGCGGCTATGTCAGGCATTACGCCGCAGGACATGATGACGCTGCAGAACGATAATTATAATGAGTTTGCGGCCACTGCGCTGCCCGTATTGAAAAAGCACATGGATACGGCTTCCCTGAATGCGCAGCAACGTGGCTACTGGCGGGAGCTGGCCTCCTGGGACGCAGTGGCGTCGCCTGAGAGTCGCGCCGCAACGCTGTTTAACCAGCTCTGGATGCACCTGGAAGATACCATCTGGCTGGATGAGCTGTACCCGAATGACAGCGTATTCCTGCCTTTTCCGCAGTCCACCGCCACGCTGATGCTGCTGCTGAAGGATACGTCGTTTAAATTCATCGATAACGTACGCACGCCGCAGCGGGAAACCTTATCCGACCTGGTACACGACGCCTTCATAGCCACCGCCGCGGACGCCGCTGCTGCCGACAAGGAGGGCAGGCTGGCGCTGGGCAAGTACCGCGGCACGGACATCCGCCACCTGACGCGGGTGCTGAAGCCTTTCGGGGCCAATGGCCTGAACACCGGTGGTGGTACGCATATCGTAAATGCCACCAAGAAGAACCATGGCCCTTCCTGGCGTATGGTGGTGCAGCTGTCGGACAAAACGGAGGCCTATGGGATATATCCCGGAGGGCAGAGCGGCAACCCTGGCTCGCCTTATTATGAGAACGCCGTGGCGGACTGGGTAGCTGGGAAATACTACCTGTTGCATATTTTCCGTCCGGAGGATAAGGATGATCCGGTGATCCGGTACAAGGCGGTTTTCAGCGGGAAATAAAAAATTTTTAAGAAAATTTGGTTTGGAATGAATAATTCCTATCTTTGCACTCCCAATTGAAAAGAGGGTGATTGATTCCGTAGCTCAGTTGGTAGAGCAATACACTTTTAATGTATGGGCCCTGGGTTCGAGTCCCAGCGGGATCACGAAAATAGAACAGGCTTCCAGTTTTGGAAGCCTGTTCTATTTTATTTTATACCTGTGTACAACCTATCCTTATTCTGGAAAGTGTTTGACATGCTCCGTGTCAACTGGTGCTTCGCCAACTTTTTTTATTTCATGTTTTCTAATATAATATCAATTTACGCAATGGTGTTTCTCATAGTATTGTATTTTTTTTATATTAGCTAAAATTTGACAAGTGATGATGTAACAGGTCATGCAATTGTGTGAAGGATTGGACCCCTAAAATATCTTAAGCAAAATGACCATTGTTACCTGGCACAGAGCTAAACGCCCTGTTACCCAAAATGAGTCCTCTAAATCCTTCATATTTAACAATCAAACAGCGGGTATTCCAGAAGATCAGTGCTTTCGTGGATAAGTTTAAAGGAGTGGGAGGGCAGCTGTGAGATATATTAGGAATCAATAGTTTCAGTTGAAGGTTGTATTCTCAAAGAAATGAAATCTATTAAGAGGAGGTGAAAAATAAAACAATCGAAATAATTTCAATTTTTTAATCCCTATTAATTTACCCAAAAGCTCCCTAAAACTACTATGAGAGTACTATCAATTTTTATTCTGTGTTGTATGTTACAGCTCCAGGCAAAATCTCAGGCAATTCCTAAATCAACCATTTTATATATGGATGGTAAAGCTTCGGAAGCTATTCTACAGAAAACATTAGATTCTCTTTTGAGAACAACAGATTGTTCTAAAGAGTTTATGGTGTCTGACAAAGCGTTTAATACTATCACTGCGGGATTCCTTACTGCTGTTGCACCTGGCCCTAACGGCCAATTAAAAAATGGCACAAGTGCAAATTTGAAACTCAGTGATGATAAGCTGTCAGCAGATCTGCAAGCTGCTTTTCTTATTGGAAACAAAACAATTTTGAATTTTGGCTTCAACGGGGACGTAACCAATAATATATCGACTGTTTATTATGGAAAAAATGGTTTCGGGTCTGCATGGGGTGTGAAATTAGGTGTTAGCTATAGGTTTAGTCAAACACTCTTGTATGAGTCAAGGCAGGAGTGCTATAACTTTCAGGTTAGCAAGGCCGACTTTTTGAAGAAGCAATATGACAACCTAAGCAAATATACAGCGTTGAATTATGCCAATATGACCAGGGATTCTCTTAAGGCATTACTTGTTCAGTATGTGGATGCATATAAGAGAAGTTCATTCGCTAATCCTTATGATTCAGGTCGCGTTAAAGTAATTGGAGATACAATCAAAATTATAAGAGATCAATTGGATATGTTATGGGAATTATATGATTTGAGTAAGGATGGAAATCAATTGAAGAAAAACTACATTTTTGAATTAATGGAGGACTCGCTAACTGATTATGAAGTTAAGAATTCGAATTGGAAAGGATATAGTATTTGGCTATTTAACCTGAACAGTTTTTTAAATCAAAAGCCATTTACGAGCTATAATCCTTCTCCAATCACATACGCAGATAGATTTAACGATTTTTCATTTACTAATTGGGGAGGAACGCTAGGCTTTTCTTTTTTTGGTTATAATGCCAGGTTTTCCCAAAATGCAAATATAGATTTTGGTATCCAACGACAGGGGAATTATGAATTGCCGGAAAATAAAAAGTTTAAGAATGATTTCATTACAGACTCGGTATTAGTGACAGGATCAGGTAATACATCCTATGTATCTAATAAGCAAACTGCATTTGATAGCAGTCGATTGCCATTTAAGGATTATATGGTGGTTAGCCTTTCCGGACAATATACAATTCTGTTCGGTAAGAATAAAAATTTTGGTGGTAACATTACCGGCTATTGGGCCTACAGTAATAGTTATGAGGTGAAAAACAGAGTGGAGCTCTTCGTCGGCCCAGTGATTAGCTTACCAAATAAAGAGAATGATGGAAGTGCTATCAATTTTGCGCTTTTGGCAGGATACAAGAATATTGCGGACAAAACGCTAACCGCCAAAGAGAAATTTAGCGTTCAATTTAATGTTAGCGTTCCGTTTAAAATTATACAATTGGCCAAGAAGTAAAACCTTAGTGTCGTAGTGGCATGACTTTATTATCATTGATAAAGTCATGCCATTTTTTTCTCTACAGGCAGCCCGGAAAACAGACCTGCGTCCGCCTTTGTATCGCACCTGCCACTCCTGGCGGGAGTATATCAGCTGTTTAACAAAGGGATCAATTGCATCTTTCCCGCCAGCGAAGGGGGATAAAAGATACCTTTATCCATGTGCTTTTAATTATTAGGGGGAAAGATTTAATTTTTTCTATGAAAAATAATACGGGTTTGCCAGCTGATTTCGTAAACAACATGCCAAAGGGGCTAGGGCTGCAAAAGGTAAAGCGTCGCCTGGAAATGCTTTATCCAAACCGTCACTAAATGGAAATCACAGAAGATCGATATTAAAATGCCGGGCTTGTCAGGATTACGTATGCTGAAAATCATCTCCATAATAAATCCCGCCATAAAATTTAACTCTACCCTGCAGCTCCCCCAACAAAAGAGCCCCGTATCACTACAGGGCCTTCTCTCTTCAATAATGCAAACAATACTAAAAAATAAAGTTCGTACTCAAAAAGTCAGAACTATGCTCCTTCAGGATGTCCTCCAGCAGCGCTTTATTCGTGTCGTTACTCTTCGTTGCCACTAGCGACCTGATAGAGAAAGAGCGCAGCGCATCATGTACGGATAAAGTACCTTCCGCACTATCCTTACGGCCGGTGAACGGAAATACATCCGGACCGCGCTGGCACTGACAGTTAATATTTACCCGGCTCACCTGGTTCACCAGCGGATCAATCAGGCTGGCCACCTCTTCAGGATTGTTGCTGAAGATGCTCACCTGCTGGCCATGAGGGGATTCAATCAGGTAATCGATGGTTTCTTCAATATCGTCGAACGGCACCACGGGGATTACCGGACCAAACTGTTCTTCGCGGTACAGCTTCATCTTGCTGTTCACCGGGTAAACCACCGCAGGGAATACAAATGATTCGTTGGTAGCGCCGCCGTGCTCATTGATCACGGATGCCCCATGCGCAGCTGCATCTTCCAGTACCTCGCGGATATACGCAGGCTTACCGGGTTCTGCTACCGGGGTGAGCTGCACGCCTTTTACCCATGGCATGCCAAACTTCATGTTGGAGATGGCTTCGCTCAGGCTGGCGTTGAACTCATCCGCCACGGAACGGTGTACAAAAACGATCTTGATAGCGGTACAACGCTGACCATTATACGATAATGCGCCTAAAATGGTTTCATTCACTGCCACCTTGATGTCGGCATGCTGCGTTACGATCGCCGCGTTCTTAGCATCCAGGCTCAGCACCGCGCGGAGGCGGTTCAGCTTCGGATGGTGCTTGCGCAGGTCGTTGGCCACTTTGCTGGAACCAATGAAGGCCAGTACGTTGATTTTACCGGTTTGCATAATGCCGGGGATCACGGCGGCGCCACGGCCGTAAATGGTGTTTACAACGCCTTTCGGGAACGACTCCATGAACGCACGCAGCAGTGGATAATGCAATAAAGTACCGTGCTTCGGCGGTTTGAACAGGATGGTGTTGCCCATCAGCAGCGCCGGGATCAGCGTAGTGAAGGTTTCGTTCAGCGGGTAGTTGAACGGCCCCATACACAGCACCACGCCCAGCGGGGAGCGGCGTATCTGCGCAATCGTGCCTTCCTTGATCTCAAACCGACTGGAACTGCGGTCGATCTCCTTCAGCGCGTCAATGGTAGCGTTGATATATTCTATAGTACGGTCAAATTCCTTGATGGAGTCGGCATACGACTTCCCGATTTCCCACATGATCAGCTTAACGATCAGGGTACGCTGGTCTGTCATCTTCCGGGCAAATACAGAGAGGCAGTCAATACGCTGCGCCAATGGCATGGTAGGCCATTCGCCGCGGCCATTGTCATACGCTGCCAAAGCTGCGTCCAGGGCTTCAAAGGCTTCTTTTTCAGTGCCGAGCGGATAGGTGCCGATCAGCTTGCGTTTAAGTCCTTCAGGGGTAGGAATGTTAATCGGTGAATATACTTCGCTCACAGGACCATCCCATGGCTTCATTTCCCCGTTTACGAGGTACTCTCGCTGGTGAATTTCAGTAATGCGGAATTCTTCGGGGATTTCATTTTCTGCGACAAATATACTTTGTAGCTCTTCTTGAAAACTCATGTGTTCATAATTTATGCGTACAAAATACACAAATTAGAACGAATTATTTGCATAGAATGTTTTGATAGGGGTAGAAAAAATATCTATTTCTAACAGGGCCCAAATGGTTTAATGCATCATAACTTTTTTATTTTCAACGATTAACCTTAGTTTTGGCGGATTATTTACCAGGTAAGAATTAATACATTTATAACGTGTACAGCTTAATGTGAGCGATCTTATCAAGATGCTGACATTATTACCGGAACCATTGTAAAACGGCTACTTTTTAAAATTTTTTTGCATGGCTTTGACGAAAGTGATGATTACTGTGAAAAGTTACCCGACCTTAACTTCCCACTACGATGAGCAGCTCAGCATAGCAGGTTTCAGGGAAGATGGCGCTTTTATCAGGATCTACCCCATCTCTTTTTCACAAAAAACTTACGAAGAACAATACCAGTTGTACGACTGGATCGAAATAGACCTGGAGCGGAACCCAAGGGATTTTCGCCTGGAAAGCTTCCGCCCCGTGGACCCCGAGCTGCCCCTTAAAAAACTGGGGCATGCCGGCACCGCCAACTACTGGGAAGAACGCAAGGCGCTGGTACAAAAACAAATCTACCGCAACCTGGATAACCTGCTCATGGAAGCTAAACACGAGGCTTTCTACACCTCCCTGGCCGTCTTTAAGCCCCAACGCATCCTGGGCTTGGATGCTACGCCCGTAACACCGGAATGGGACAGCGAGCGCCTGGCAAAAATGCAGCAGGAAAAATATTACCCCCATGTATTTATGCAGGAAGAAGAACCCTTGGCCGCTTATAAAAAGTTGCCCTACCAGTTCACTTTCCGGTTTTTGGATGACAGTAACAAGGAAATAACGCTGCCCTTCGAAGACTTTGCATTGGCATCCCAGTATTGGAAATTGCTGAAGAAGCAACATGGCGCGGATAAAGAAGCGAAAGCCGCCAACGAACTCCGGAAAAAATACCTGCAGGATTACGTGCGCAATACCGACCTGCACTTTTTCCTCGGCACCACGCAAAATGTTCACGCTACGTCCAAACAACCGTTTACTGTTATCGGTTTATTTCACCCGGCAACGCCGCCTGCAGTAGTGCAGGGCAGCCTGTTTTAAGCATGGTCAAAGTGTCCTATCTTTAAGATTGTTATGATAACCGTACCAGATATCAATCAGCTGTTCAGCGACTTCGAAAAACGGCAACAACCCATCCGGAGCCTCGATAAGGTGCGTATCAGCGATGCGGATTACCTGCCCTTTATCACCAATTATAAGGGTATGGAGCTATGCGCAGATATCATCCTGTTCGATTATGAAACCTGCCTGCAGGAAAATCGCTACCTGGCGGAGCATTACCCGGACCTCGCGCCGGCGGTATGGCTCATCGCCCGCTCCGGACAAGGGGACGAATGGTGCATTGACCGCAAAACAATGCAGGTACTGTTTTATCATCATGAAAAAGGGGAGTATGCGGACCTCCATGATTTTTTGCCGCTGCCGGTGAAGTTTGCTGGCTTTGTTCAATTGGGGCTGGTGATCCGCCAGCTGGAAGCCTTGCTGGATGCGGAAGACATCCCTGCAGCGCCATTGCAGGCAGCCTATTAAACAGCATTGGACACCATACATCCGGAATTGTATGCACTATATCCTTACCAATATTTCTGAGATCAGCGTTTGAGTAACAGCCTTACGGGCACGAGGTGCTGCCGCAGGATGCTTTCCAGGTCCCGGGTGGAGTATGGCTTGGTCAACGCGCCATCGGCACGCAGTGTGCGCACCGTTTCGGCATTGGAATGGGAATCCCCCGAGAGGATGATCACCGGCACCTCTTTGAGCCGCTCATCGCCCCGGATATAATCAATTAAACCAAGGCAATTGGAAGTAGGCGTCAGCTGGTAATCCGTCAGGATCAGGCTCGGCGTGTTTTCGGAAAGGTAAGCCTTCGCTTCTTCCATATCTCCTACGGTAACGCAGGCAGCGCCGGTCTGCGCGATTCTTTTGCTGATGATATCCCGTTCAATGCGGTCGTCATCCACCGCGAGGATGCTGTACCCTCGCAGACTTCCTGGCGTGGAAAAAAGCTGGGTCTTTTTGTTTTTTGCTTCGCCTTTTTCCAGCGGCAGTTTGCAGCAAAATATAGTTTGCCCGTTTTCAGATTGCACGGTGATATCGCCCTGCTGCATTCGGGCATAGCTGCGGGAAAGGAACAGCCCCAATCCTGTGCTGTTGACTTCCACCGCAGAAGATTCGAACGCGTCGAATATCTTATGCAGCAAGCCGGCATCTATGCTGCCGCTGTTAATGGTTTGCACATATAAATACTTATTGTCGCAGGTAACCCTGATCTCCGCCGTTGTATTGGCCGGCGCATATTTCACCAGGTTGCTGAACAGGTTGTTGAAGATCTTCAGGCACAGGACTTCGTCCGTCACAATGTACGGGGGCAGCCCCTCCTGGTAATTCAACTGGATTTTTACGCCTCTGGAATTGGCCACGTAACGCTGCATGATGAACGTGGACTCAATGAGGTCTTTTAGGTCCACCGTGCTGCGTTGCAGCTGGTATTGCTTGCCTGAATTGATCCGGGAAAAATCAAGGCTGTTGTTTACGATCAATTCACTGATCAGGGTTGACTCAAGCAAGTGCTGAACTTCCACCTGCGTATCATGGTCAAAGTCGCTTCTCCGCGCATTCAGCAGCTGCGCAATGCCCAGTATGGAGTTAAGCGGGGTACGCAATTCGTGGGACAGCATGTCCACATACCTGCTTTTGCATTCTATCGCACTCGCCAATTCAACATTCTGCTCTGCAATTTTGCGGGTGAGTGAGTAAAACTTCGAATTCACCCAACTTTTTACAAAGTAGAAAATAGTAACTGCGGATAAACTGCTTCCTGTAAATACCACTATCCATCTTACCAAAATAGCATGGCGATAAGAGATATCCAACGGCTTAAACCAGTGATTATAATAGTTGAGTTCCAGGAATATCAACATGCTGACTACCATGCCGGCCGGAAAAAGCAACAGCTTCTTCCCCCTGAGCAGGTAACAGCTGGCGCCCAGCAGAAATGCTACCAGCAAATGGATTTCCGACAGCGGACCGAGGAGTATGCCGTAAAACACCAATGCCGCATTCAGGATAGTGAAAAACAGGCATATGGTAAGATCCAGCCCCAGGTACTTTGGCAGATATGGTATAACAAAGAAGAAAATACCAATAAACGTTTCAACGTAGAAAATGGGGGTGAAGTCTAATACCTTTCCAACTGCCATGCCACCTGTGAGCGACAAAACAGCGATCAAAAAGGAGATCCGTTTGAGGACTAAAAGCGTCTCAGTTTTGCTAAAAGCTTTCATGGAAATTTTTAAGGGTTATTAGCCTTGAGGGGAATTACGATCCAAAAAATAAAATAGAATATTCTTTGGATCGTAAGTTACTGAAAAATGATCGTTTTTTTGTTAATCATTGGTTATTCCATAGCGCTGCGATTTTATTTTATACCATTTCAATTGGCCCTCCAGCAGGATCATCGTGTTCTCCCAATACTGCAATACCTGCCTGCTCCACTTGCCAAACTGCCCGATCTTACGGTTGAAGGCCAGCAATTCAAGATAATCTTTTTTCCTTATCCTGATCGTTTCCTTCAGGGCTTTTTCAATCGAAATGCCTCTCTCATTGGCAATAACCAGCACAAGGTTCATGGATTCTCCTTCCAGCAATTCTTTCTGATAAGAGAAGATGTCGTTATCATAGATCATCAGCCTGCTGGCCAATAACCGCATCCGGTGAATGTCCGGGTGGTAAATAATCTCATCAGGCATAATCTTGTCCGAGATTAATTCCAGCAGGTCCATCACCATAAAGCCGCCGATCAAACGATCCCTGATCTTGAAATACTGCTCCTCCGTCGGGTAGGTGCGATGCTCCTTGTAGCTGAAAGTATCCATCAGCAGGCCCTGGAAATAAAACTTGTGCGACTTTAAGAACCGGTTCATCCATTGCGGCGTAGTCTGTTCCCGCAGCTCTGCACAGGTAATGCGCAGCTGATCGAAAATGGCATTTGCAGGCGGAATAGGCTCATTGCTGATAGTAGCCAGGGCATTCCTGCAAATTCGTTTTAGCTCATCTTTCGGATAAGGCCCGTAAAAGTCATCAAAAATGAAAGCCCACAACATCCAGCGTGTTATGGGCTTTAAGGTCTGCATGTCTGCTCTCGGAAGTACATCTGCCGTTAAGACCCCGTAACTGCTAATTTTGGCTTTGTACCTGATCTCGGGGGTTAAGCAATCGTACTGGTCAATCCAGGCACGCGTAATACTCTCCATCTCATCACAGTGGGTACTGGTGTATGGATGCGCAGGATACTGCACTTGGTCCAATAGATTGGACAAGGTTGCTTTAATAGAGCTCATGGCTGTATTGTTTAAGGTTTGAAAAAGAAAGCTTGGATGTTAAAAACAGACTTAATGCAGTTGTGGTCTAGGTTACTTGGAACAGTTAAGCACATTCAGGACAACAAAAAATGAAGAAAGGAAAGTACCAGCAGGCTTCATACGACAATCATGCTACTGTAAGGACAGTGCACTGAATTTAGTAAACTTTTTTAGACGAGAAAATGATTGTATGTAAGCGTTTGTATTAAAATTTTTTATGTATGCATAATCGTACGTATATCACAAATTCCCTCCTGTAGAGGTCGAAAACGTCCAGGCGATCGGAATAGTTAACAGCGATGAGTGTCAGCATAATAAAACTATCAAGTATGACTGCAAAATACATGCAGTGCGCTCCAATGAAAAAGAGGATGTATCAGCCATGATACATCCTCTTCATATGCGAAGGCAGGGGTACTCCCGCTTACCCTGCTGTTATCTCCATCCTCCTCCTAACCCCCTGTACACATTCACCACCGCCGCAAACTGCTGCTGCTTCGTCTCTATCAACTCCAACTTCGACTCCAGCGCATCCCGCTGCGTCATCAGCACCTCCAGATAATCCGCACGGGCGGATTTAAACAGGTCGTTGCTGATATCAATAGACGTAGTCAGCGCCGCTACCTGCTTCGACTTCAGGCTATAACTCTTCTCCAGGTTATCGATATTGGACAGCTGGTTGGAAACCTCCATAAAAGCATTCAATATCACCCGCTCGTAATTATACATCGCCTGCAGCTGCCGCGCATTGGCGCTGTTAAATTCCGCCTTGATCGCATTGCGGTTGATCAACGGCCCCGCCAGGTCGCCCACAAGGTTGTACAATAACGACTCCGGGAATTTAAAGAGATAGGAAGGTTTAAACGCCTGGAATCCCACGCCGGCAGTAATGCCCAGCGACGGGTAGAATTCCGCCCTCGCCACCTTCACATCCAGCTTGGCGGCAGCCAGTTCCAACTCCGCCTGTTTGATATCCGGCCGGTTGCCCAGCAGCTGGGCAGGTATCCCCGCGCTGATCATGGACGGCATCGCCTGCAGGAAATCGCTTTTATCCCTGGCTATCTCCTGCGGATAACGGCCCAACAGGTAGTTGATCTTATTCTCCGTTTCCTTTATTTTCTGCGCAATATCAAACTCCAGGCTTTGGGACTTCAATACCTCCGCCTCGAATTTTTTCACCGCCAGCTCCGTGGCACGGGTAGCCTCCTTCTGCGCCTTCACGATGTCCAGCGCGCTTTTCTGTAATTCAATATTCTGCCTTACAATCGCCAGCTGGTTGTCCAGCGCCAGCAGCTCGTAATAGGAGTTGGCTATTTCAGCGATCAGGTTCGTGATCACAAAGTTCCTGCCTTCCACGGTAGCCAGGTACCTGGCCACCGCCGCCTTCTTGGCGTTGTGTAGCTTCTTCCAGATGTCCACTTCCCAGGTGGCATAAGCGCCGATATTGAAATCCCCCAGCGGGTCTGGTACTTCCTTGCCTTCGGTGATTTCAGTGGAGGCGTCGCCCGCACCCTGACTGGTGTAGCGGCCCACCTTCTCCACGCCGGCGCCCGCACGGGCTGTTACCTGCGGTATCAGCGCTCCCTGGCGGAAACGCACGTCGTTGCGGGCAATCTCTATCTCCTGCAAAGTGATCATCAGCTCCTGGTTATGCGCCAGCGCACTGTCGATCAGGTTTACCAGGTGAGGGTCCGTGAAAAACCTGCGCCATTCAATAGTGGCGGCAGTAGTGGAATCCTGCCCGTTGCCAAAGGAAGCGGGCGTGTTCCTGTTTTCTACCTGCTGCGTACCGGCAGGTACCTTGCAGGCTGCTAATGCCAAACCCAGGCCCAATATACCCAGGTATGTTTTCCTGCTATTATACATTGTGATCAATTTCTTCTGTTAATGGATTTTCTTCTTCGTCCTTTACGAACATATGTTTCTCTGCAATCTTCCCGAATATGAAATACAATCCCGGGATGATCACCACGCCGAACACGGTACCGAAAAGCATACCGCCGGCAGCGGCCGTACCAATCGTCCGGTTACCCAACGCGCCCGGTCCCGTAGCTATCACCAGCGGAATCAGACCGGCAATGAACGCAAAGCTCGTCATCAAAATTGGGCGGAACCTCACCCGCGCGCCTTCCAGCGCCGCTTCCATCACAGTGGAACCGCTGCGGTGCTTCTGCACGGCAAACTCCACGATCAACACGGCGTTCTTACCGAGCAAACCAATGAGCATTACCATGGCCACCTGCGCGTAAATGTTGTTTTCCAGGCCTAATACCTTCAACAGGAAGAAGGCCCCGAAAATACCCACCGGGAGCGACAGGATCACCGATAACGGCAGGATGAAACTCTCGTACTGCGCACTCAGGATCAGGTACACGAATCCAAGACAGATCAAAAAGATCCAAAGCGCCTGGTGCCCCTGCGCCACCTGGTCCGCCGAAATACCGGCCCAGTCAATGCCATAGCCCCTCGGCAGCTCCTTCTTCGCTACCTCGTTAATCGCCTGGATCGCCTGGAAGCTACTGTAGCCCGGCGCGCTGGAACCGCTGATCTCCGAAGAGGTGTACATATTATGACGGGTGATCTCCGAAAGACCATAGACTTTCTCCATCTTCATAAAGGCGGAGTAAGGCACCATCTCGTCCTTGTCGTTCTTCACATACAGCTTCAGGATGTCTTCCGGCAACGCCCTGTACTGCGGCGATGCCTGTACGATCACCTTGTAAAGGCGGCCAAACTTGATGAAGCTGATCTCGTAGTTACTACCAATAAGGGTGGAGAGCGTATTCATCGCATTGTCGATCGTAATGCCTTTCTGCTGCGCCAGGTCATTGTCCACACTGAGCATATACTGCGGGAAGCTGGCGCTGTAAAAGCTGAACACGGAAGTCAGCTCCTTTCTTTTCTTCAGCGCTTCCACAAACTCGTTGTTTACCTGCTCCAGTTTTTTATAATCGCCGCTACCTGTCTTGTCCAGGAGGCGCAGCTCAAACCCGCCCGCAGCGCCATATCCCGGTACTGCCGGCGGCTGGAAGAATTCGATGTTGGCCCCGGTAATATCCTTGGCTTTCTCCTCCAGTTCCTCCATGATCTCCGAAACGGAATGTTTACGTTCATCCCAGCTTTTCAGGTTCACCAGGCAGGTACCGGAGTTGGAACCCGTACCTTCCGTCAGGATTTCATAACCTGCCAGGGACGATACAGACTGCACGCCTTCCACGCCTTCGGCAATCTTCTGCAGGCGCTCCGCAATTTCGTTGGTGCGTTCCAGTGAGGAGCCGGGAGGCGTTTGAATAATGGCGTAAAACATACCCTGGTCCTCATTCGGAATGAAGCCGGAAGGCACGCTGTTATTCATGAAATAAGTACCGATACAGAAGATGATGAGGATACCGAAAGTCACCACCCGCCTGTTCACAATCTTACCCAACAGCCCCTGGTAACGGCCGGCAATTTTATTAAAGCCGTTGTTGAACCCGTCGAGGAACTTGTCCACCGGCGTTTTCTTCTTCGGTTTGCCATGGTTGTTCTTGAGGATCATGGCACAGAGCGCCGGCGTGAGCGTCAGCGCCACAATACCGGACAATATGATGGAGGTAGCCATGGTGATGGAGAACTGGCGGTAGAACAGCCCCACCGGCCCGGTCATAAATGCCACCGGGATAAACACCGCCGCCATCAGGAATGTGATGGCAATGATGGCCCCGGCAATTTCATGCATGGCCTTTTTAGTGGCCTTCAGCGGCCCGATATGCTCTTCCTCCATCTTGGCGTGTACGGCCTCAATCACCACGATGGCATCATCCACCACCACCCCGATGGCCAGTACCAGCGCAAAGAGGGTGATCAGGTTAATGGTAATGCCGAAAAACTGCATGAACATGAAAGTACCGATCAGTGATACCGGTACCGCCATGGCAGGGATGATGGTGGAGCGGAGGTCCCCCAGGAAGAGGAACACGACGATACCCACCAATATAAAGGCTTCCACGAGGGTATGCAATACTTTCTCAATGGAGGCATCCAGGAATTTGGATACGTCGTAACTGATCTCGTAGTGCATGCCTTTCGGGAAGGAGGCGGCCTGGATCTCCGCGATCTTGGCCTTTACGTCCTTGATCACCTGGCTGGCGTTACTGCCGTAGGACTGCTTCAACACTATCGCCGCGGAAGGCTTGCCGTTCAGGTTGGAGTAGATGTCGTACATGGAGCTGCCGAATTCCACGTCTGCCACGTCTTTAAGGCGGAGCATTTCCCCGTTGGCATTGGAACGCAGGATCACGTTTTCGTACTGCTCTTTGGTCGTGTACCGGCCGGGATACTTGAGTACATATTCGAACGACTGGGAACGTTTACCGGAGCTTTCCCCGGTTTTACCCGGAGAGGCTTCCAGGCTTTGTTCGCCCAGCGCTTTCATCACCTCGTCCGCACTGATCTTATAGGCGAGCATGCGGTCCGGCTTCAGCCACACGCGCATGGCGTATTCGCGGTTCCCGAGGATGTCCGCCACACCCACGCCCGGCACGCGTTTCAGCTCGGGCAGGATGTTGATATCAGCGTAGTTAAAAAGAAATTTCTGGTCGGCATGCGGATCATCGCTATACAGGTTGATATACATCAACATGTTCGTTTCTTCCTTCGTGATCTTCACCCCTTCGCGCACTACCAGCGGCGGCAGCTTGTTCACCACGGAGGCTACACGGTTTTGAACGTTGAGGGAGGCCTGGTTTGGATCTGTACCGAGGTTGAAAATGATTTGCAGGGATGCTTCCCCGTCGTTACCGGCGTCGGAGGTCATGTATTTCATGCCTGGCACGCCGTTCATCGCTCTTTCCAGCGGAATGATAACGGATTTGATCATCAGCTCACCGTTGGCGCCCGGGTATTCCGCCGTCACGTTCACTTTGGGAGGGGAGATGGCCGGGAATTGCGTCACGGGCAGCTGCATGATTCCCAACACGCCCAGGAACACAATGATGAGTGATATTACAATAGAGAGAACGGGTCTCTGAATAAACTTATTGAACATACGTAGTTGGCTTTGCCTGCTATTCAGCTTTTAATCTCAGGTGAGAAAGTACTTCTTCCGGTTTTTTGAAATCGTAATTGATCTTTTGGTCGTCTTTAACTTTCTGAACGCCGTCAAGCAAAATTTTGTCGGTGATGGCAAGACCGTTTCCAACGATGTATAAATCCGGCATTTCCCCGCTGATGTTGATATTGCGGGATTTTACCTCATTATTTTTGTCCACTACGAACACGTATTTTTTATCCTGGATTTCGTAGGTGGCTTTTTGCGGGATGACGATCGCGCGGCTCATAGGCACGGTCATCATCACTTTGCCGGTTTCCCCGTTTTTCAGCAGCCGGTCCGGGTTCGGGAAGCGGGCCCTGAAGGCGATGTTGCCGGTTTCGTTATCGAATTCCCCTTCGATCACCTCTACTTCGCCCTTGTATGCGAGAGGTTGGTTGTTGGCCAGGAGCAGGCTCACCTTGTTGTTGGCGCGGCCTTTTACATTCGTTTGGTATTCCAGGTATTCCGGTTCGGATACGTTGAAATAGGCAAACATCTGGGTGTTGTCGGAGAGGGTGGTGAGCAGTTCGCCGTCCTCGATCACGCTACCCAGTTTTTTAGGGATGCGGTCGATGGTGCCGTCAAACGGGGCGCGGATCTCCGTGTAGGAGAGGTGCAGTTTGGCCAGCGCCACTTCGGCGTTTGCCTGGTCCACCTTGGCCTGGGCTACCGCCTGCTCGTTTTTGGAAACGATGTTTTTTTCTACCAGCGCTTTGGTATTCTGCAGTTCGATGGCGGCGGCTTTGGCCTCCGCTTCGGCTTTCAGCAGCTCGGCCTGGAAGGCGTTCGGCATCAGCTTGAAGAGGATTTGGCCGGCGTGCACGTACTGCCCTTCGTCTACATAAATGTTTTGCAGGAAGCCTCTTTCCTGCGCGCGGATTTCAATGTTGCGGACAGATTTGATCTGCGAAACATATTCTTTCGTGAAGGAAGTGTCTACTTCCATCGGACTGGTAACCGTGTATTTGCCGGTTTCTTCCTTTTCTTCTTTTGGAGCCTGGCAGCTTGTTGCAGCGTAGATTACGCCCAACAGGCCGGTGAACATGACGATCTTATTCATGATTATATTTGGGTAATTAAGTCGATGTGATTTTTCTGGACTGAGCGGATTATTGGTTTCCCACAAAAGCGGCATAGGAGCAAAGCGCGCAGAGGGCCTTCGGCCGGAGCGGATTTTCCCCCGCTGACTTGAGGTACAACAGCCGCCAGGCGCTTCTAACAAAACGCCAGGACTGATAAACCCCTATGTCCCGTTACAGGAAAAATCAACACACCATCCTTTGTGTGCTTTGCTCCTTATGACCCTTGCGGGAAAAAAGTCACTCCCCCGATATCAGATACGGAGTACGCGTTGGGTAATATAAATGTTGGAAAGTTGTCCCCAGTCGGGCGGTGGGGTATGATAGCACTTGTGCAGATCCCGCTCCTCAAAGAAGCTGGCAAGCGACAGGTAAAAGCTGGCAATAAGGCGGTATTTCCGGGCAACAAACGTACTGCAACTGTCCGATTCCACGTCATCCGTCATCATCAGTTTTTCCTCCTCCTCGAGGCTGGAATCCTGGATGATGGAAGGGTTCAGTTTGGTGAGTTGTTTGTGCTGGAGATTTTTGAGCGTTACACTCCAAAAGCTGTGGAGGCGACAGGCAGCATAGGCACGGTCATCTCCCTTGAAGAGAAAAAAAGATAAACACGCGAAAAATATTGCCACTCTCATTTGGGGGCCAAAAATAATAAAACTTTGAAATCAAAAAAAAATATTGGAACCCCGGAACGCCCAAATAAGGGTTGGGCTGGGGAGATGCCGGTGCTGCGCCGTCAAATGGTAATATTAAATATAAGTTAATACTGCGCAAATGCCGGTTTTGACCATGCTTCAACGATGGTCCTGCAGGGACGACTCGCGCACGATCAGGTTGGATTTGATCACGATATTTTCCATCTGCGCAATGTCCAGGTTGCCCTTCAGGTGAGCCAGCACATGCCGCGCCGCCACTTCCCCCATCTCCACGCCGGGGTAGTGGATAGTAGTGAGGGCAGGCGTCACCTGCCGGGAAATAAAATCGTTGTTGAACCCCGTAAACTTTACTTGTTGGGGTACCCGCCGGCCCAGGCGCCGCACTTCGTTCATACAGGCGGCCGCGCAGATGTCGTTGGCCACCACCACGCCATCGGCCTGTTGCTCTACCACGGCCCTCGCGGCGCGTATGCCCGCTTCTTCGGTCAGGTCATTGATGATAATGTTCTCCGGTTTAAATTTTATTTTGGAAGAAATTAAAGCCCGCCTGTAACCAGCCAAACGTTGTGAATACACGTTCCTCCGGAAGCTGCCGGATATCAGCATGACGTTCCTTGCGCCCTGGTCTATCAGATGACGCGTTGCCTGATAGCCGGCCATTTCATTGTTGATCGTGATGCAAAGCTGGTCTGTATCCGCCGGTACGCGGTCAAAAAACACCAGGGGCACCCCTTTGGCCTTGCAGGCCTCGAAATGCGCCAGGTCCTCCGTATGTTCCGCCAGGGATACCAGCATAGCGTCTACCCGGCTGTTGAGCATGGATTGCACGCTGCGGGCCTCGTTGGCGGCCAGCTCCCGGGACTGGCTGATGAGCAGGTTGTACCCCGCCTCGCTGGTGACCTTCTCCATGCCGGCAATGATCTGGGACATCAGGTAGCTGTCCAGCCGCGGCACGATGACCCCAATGGTTTGCGTGCTGTTCGTCCGCAGGCTGGCCGCAATGGTATTAGACCGGTAGCCCATCGCCTCCGCCGTGGCAATGATCTTACGCTGCGTTTTCTGACTCACGGTATGGTGCCCCTTGAGGCCCCGGCTGATAGTCGAGGCGGCAAGGCCCAGCTTTTCCGCGATATCGTAGATAGTCGCTTCCTTTTTCTTCATGGCATATTGTTAACAATCGGTTGTTAAATATACTTTATTATTACCCGAAAGCAGCATTAGATCTTCCCCCTAAAAAAATAACAATCGATTGTTTTTATTTACTACTTTTATTGCCACGTTATAAAAAACCTTCTGCTACTTGTTTTGAAATCAGACCATCATGATCCAAGCTCTTGAACAAACCCTGCGCTGGTTCGGGCCATCGGACCCCGTTACGCTGGCGGCCATCCGGCAAACAGGCGTTACCGGCGTGGTAACCGCCCTGCACCACATCCCCTGCGGGGAGGTATGGCCGCTGCCCGCCATCCGCGCGCGCCAACAGGAAATTGAAGCCCATGGCCTTACATGGAGCGTGGTGGAAAGCGTGAATGTGCACGAATCCATTAAAATCGCCGGCCCCGGGCGGGACGCGATGATCGGCAACTATATCGAAACGCTTACCAACCTGGCGGCCGCGGGGATTAAAACCGTGTGCTACAACTTTATGCCGGTGCTGGACTGGACCCGTACGCACCTGGACTACCGGCTGCCCAACGGGGTGTCCGCCCTGCGCTTCCACCGCCCGGCCCTGGTGGCGTTTGACCTCTACCTGCTGCAAAGGCCCGGCGCATCGGCGGACTTCACGCCGGCGGAACAAGCGGCCGCCAGGCAATACCTGGACGGACTGTCGGAAGAGGAGCAACAAACCCTCGTACGCACCATCCTGGCCGGCCTCCCCGGTACGGACGAAGTATTTACCATCGCGGAGTTTAAGGAGCATTTAGCGCGGTATAAAGACGTTGACGCCGCCAAACTGAAGGAAAACCTGGCCTACTTCCTGCGCCGGGTGATCCCCGCCGCGGAACGCCTCGGCATCAACATGTGCATCCATCCGGACGATCCTCCCTTCGCCATCCTCGGCCTGCCGCGGATCGTTTGCACGGAGCAGGACCTGCAGGAGCTGATCGCCATGTGCCCTTCGCCGGCCAACGGTATCACTTTTTGCACGGGCTCGCTGGGCGCCAATCCCGCCAACGACCTGCCCGGCATGATCGCCCGCCTCGGCAGCCATATCCACTTCCTGCACCTGCGCAACGTGCAGCACGATGCGGACGGCAGCTTCTACGAAGCCGAACACCTCAACGGCAGTACGGATATGGTGAAGGTCATGAAGCAGGTGGTATTGGAACAACTCAGGAGGCAACAGCAGGGCCGCGCGGATGTAGCCATCCCCGTACGCCCGGATCATGGTCAGAAAATATGGACGGACTTTGATTTTAACACCTACCCGGGGTACTCGCTCATCGGCCGGCTCAAAGGCCTGGCGGAACTCAACGGACTGGAAAAAGGCATCAAAGGCATGCTGGAAACCGTAAAATAATTATAGAAAAACAACAGCAATGAATCTCAACGGAAAAGTAATTGTCGTAACAGGGGGAACCGGCATTTTAGGAAAATCATTCGTAGAAGGCATCCACCGCGCTGGCGGTAAAGTGGCCATCCTGGGGCGTAACCTCCAGGTAGCGGAAGAAAGAGCGGCGCAGATCAACGCGGACGGCGGCAACGCCCTCGCCGTACAGGCGGACGTGCTCAGCGAAGCGGACCTGGTAGCCGCCTGCGATAAAATCATACAGCATTTTGGCCGGATCGACGGGCTGGTGAACGCCGCCGGCGGCAACATCCCCGAAGCGATCCTGCAACCGGAACAGGACATCTTTGCCCTGGATATGAACGGCATGCGCCGCGCCATGGACCTCAACCTCTGGGGCACCGTGCTGCCCACGCAGATCTTCGGCCGGCAGATTGCCGCCGGCGGCGGTGGCAGCATCGTGAACATCTCCTCTATGAGCGCCAAACGCGTGATCACCAAAGTGATGGGCTACAGCCTCGGGAAAGCGGCCATTGATTGCTACACCCAGTGGTTTGCCGTGGAAATGGCCAACCGCTACGGGGATAAACTGCGCATGAACGCCATTGCGCCAGGCTTCTTCCTCACGGAGCAAAACCGCGCCCTGCTCACCCAGCCGGATGGCAGCTATACCCTGAGAGGCCAGCTCGTGCTGCAAAACACGCCGTATAAACGTTTCGGTGAGGCCGAAGAGCTGAACGGCGCGCTCATATGGCTGCTCAGCGATGAATCCCGCTTTGTGACCGGCGCCGTGGTGAATGTAGACGGGGGATTTTCTGTGTTCAGCGGGGTGTAAGGGTAGAGGCGTTGCCATCCGGCCACTTATACAACGCATTTCCCGCAAACGTCCACTCCGGCGTACGCAGCATCCCGCCTGTATTGGCATCATACCAGCAGCTGCCATCCGCCGGATTTTTCAGGATATGTATATCCTGCGCAGGCATATAGCTTTGCGCCAGCATAAATTTATACTCCCCCCGGTGGTTGGTGATGACGTCCATCACGATCACCGCATGCCCCGGGGAGCCGCCCTGGATAAACACATCCCCGGGCCAAACAGCTTTACCGGCCGCGGGTACCAGTTCCCGTTGTAAGGAACTGGTACCCGCATAGCTGAATACCAGCTCCAGGTAAGCCTGGAAGGCCGCCCGGTTATTTCCCTTTTCTCCGTTACATATTTTCACCAATCGCTGCCCCTGCAACCGGTACCGGCATCCCTGCTGCCAGGCGGCATAGGAAAGGAGCGTGCCGTCCGTAGCGCGGAAGGCGATCCAGTCGTACTGCTGCTGCGCATACAACCATTCCGCACGCAGGCGCATCACCGCGTCCGCGCATTGCTGCAGGTCCTTATTCCCCACGCTGACGTCCAGCACGGCGGCCTGCGCCTGCTGGTTGCCCTTCGGCTGGCCATTGTATAAATAAACAGTATTACTTTTTTTCAGGGAGATGCTCCGCAACCATTGCCCAAAGGACCCGCCGGCAACGGGCATACGCTCAAATCCCGGAGGCGTGGCTATAGTGCCCACCGTTTGGGCAAAGCAGGAGAGGGGCAACAAGATAACAAACAGTAGTTTCATGCATACAGGTTTCCAAGGAAGATGCAGGGGAGGAAATATTCCATACGCTGCCGCTGGTAAAAAAAATTCTGCGCAGCCGGTTCCCCTTCTTATATTATGGCCTGTTCCCAAATAAACTATTATGATTAAATCGGGTATTCTTCCCTCTAAACCGCATTTTCCTATACTGGACGGGCTTCGTGGCGTAGCCGCGCTCACGGTGGTCATTTTTCATATCCTGGAGGCGCATGCTACCAGCAGCCTTGACCTGATGATCAACCACGGTTACCTCGCCGTGGATTTCTTCTTCCTCCTCTCCGGTTTTGTAATTGGTTACGCCTATGATGACAGGTGGGAAAAGATGTCCGTAGGCGGGTTTTTCAAACGCCGCCTCATTCGCCTGCAACCCATGGTAGTCATGGGCTCCGTGATAGGCGCTATCTTTTTCTATTTCCAGGACTCGCCCTTATGGCCAAAGATCCACGATACGCCGGTATGGTACCTGCTGCTGATCATGCTCATCGGCGCTACGTTGCTGCCGGTGACCATCCGCATGGATGTGCGGGGCTGGAACGAAATGCATCCCCTGAACGGGCCTGCATGGTCCCTCTTCTTCGAATACATCGGCAACTTCCTGTACGCAGCGGGCGTACGAAAATTGTCGAAAGCCGCGTTGGGCGTGCTGGTAGCGGTTTGCGGCATCTGGCTCGTACATTATGCCATCACCAGCGAACGGGGGGAAATGATCGGCGGGTGGACGCTCAGCGTCCAGCAATTGAAGATTGGTTTTATCCGGCTGCTGTTCCCCTTCTTTGCCGGGTTGCTGTTATTCCGCACGGCCAGGCTGGTACAGGTAAAAAATGCCTTTCTCTGGTGCAGTATCCTCCTGCTGGTGGTGCTTGGCATGCCGCGTATAGGCGGGGCTGAAAAAATGTGGGCGAACGGGTTGTACGAGAGTATTGTGATTGTGCTGGTGTTTCCGGTGGTGGTGTACCTGGGCGCCAGCGGCGTATTGGAAGGCAGGACCTCCACGCGTATTTGCAAGTTCCTCGGGGATATTTCCTACCCGGTTTATATCTCCCACTACCCCTTAATTTATACCTATACCGGCTGGGTAAGCAGGCATAAAGGCATCACACTGGCGGAAGCCGCGCCTTACGCGTTGCTGACATTTGCCAGCGCGGTGGGGATAGCCTGGGTATGTCTGAAATATTACGATGAACCGGTGCGCAGGTGGCTGCAGCAAAAGCTGATGCCGGCCGCCGCGATAAAAGTGCCTGTAGTAAAATAAAACAAAAAAGCTCCGCATGACGCGGAGCTTTTTTGTAGTTGTATGTTGAGCAAATATAGCCTTACCTGCCGCAATCAGCCGTCCATGTTCTGCCATCTTTCGTATAGCCGATCACGAGTTTATCCTTATTGATAGTGATCAATCCTGTTCCTGCGGAACCGATGTTCACCATGGTATTATCGTCCTTCTTTTCAAACTCTACGCCGGTGAGGTCCGGAATACCGTCTGAAAAACGGAAGTCATAACGGGAACCAACTTTGGTTACAAATACACTGCCTGCATCAGTACTGAGGTTTTGATCTGCATCATGATAGCCGATTTTACCTTTAAAAGTACCGGCGAATACGTCTACATCGGCTGGATCGGTGTCTTTGCTACAGGAAGCGAACACAAATGCGGTTAACAGTAACACCCCGATGAATTTGAGCATAGATTTCATAATGTAAGTTTTGGTTTTTAATAAAGATTCCTGCCTGCCATAAAACAATTAGCATACCATTAGCAAAAATCGGCCTTTAAACAGGCTGAACTGCCTGATAATAGGGCACTTACAGTTGTCCGGTCCTCGCCATGCCCGCGTGCCGGCTGCTAAATAAACCTGGGGGAAGGGCTACCCAATCTGTGTAAAGCTGTGCTTACTTCGTAAAAAAATAAGGGGAAAGACCGTAGCCTTTCCCCCTTAAAAAAGTTCCGCCTGCCGGCAGTTACTTCGCGTCCGGCTCAAAGTCGAGCGACACGGAGTTCATACAAAAACGTTTATGCGTAGGCGGGGGACCGTCGTCAAAAATATGCCCCAGGTGGGAGTTGCACCTAGCGCACTCCACTTCAATGCGTTCCATGCCAAAGGAATGATCCGGCTTGTAGATCACGCTGTTTTCCCTTACCGGCTCAAAGAAGCTGGGCCATCCGCATTCGCTGGCAAACTTCGCATCCGAGCGGAACAGTTCGTTGCCGCAAACGGCGCAGTAGTACGTGCCTTTGGGATTGCCTTCCCAGTACTTGCCGGTAAACGCCCTTTCGGTACCCTGCTCTCTGGCAACCTGGTATAAGTCGCGCGGCAGTATTTTTTTCCACTCTGCATTACTCACGTTCAGATGGGTGGTATCTGTACGGGAATAGTAGGGATTGTTGTTGTGTGTCGTTTCCATATTATTGCTCTTTTGCGCCTGTCCTTTGCACGCGGTTACAAATAATAAAAGAAGGAGTATGATGGATTGAACTCTCATATGCGGTGCTGATTCGATGTCCATACAAATTTAAGCATTTGCCGTATGCTGCGGATGTGGCAGTATATAAGGATTTGTTAATTACTATCTTATAAATGCGGGAACCGGGTTTTTTGTTCGGCCGCAATTTCCCCCGCCTCCAGATAATTTTTTGCTATTTTTAGCTGCCCGGCTATTCGGGTCTAAACCAGCGGGTGTGATTCAATGGAGTGTTTCATCAATAGCAGCGACCAGGAGTTGCTTGCGGGCATAGCTGCAGGAAACGAAGACGCTTACCGGCGTGTGTTTGAGCGCTACTGGGAAAGGGTGTATGCCGCGGCCCTGGTATTATCCAAATCTCCGGAGATCGCCGAAGATATTACGCAGGATGTATTTGCCATGCTCTGGGAAAAGCGGACCACGCTGCCATCGGTTACCAACCTGCAAGGCTATCTTTTTATCGCTGCCCGCAACCTGATATTCAGCCGGTTGCGCAAGCTGCATTCCCAGGCTTCCTACCTGGAATACCAGGCGCAGTATTTCCGGGAAAGCGCCCGTATGGAAGGCCCGGAGGAAATCTATTCCCGGGACCTGCTGCAGCAACTCCAGCAAGCCATCCTGAAGCTCCCGCCCCAGCAGCAGAAGGCGTTCCGGCTGAGCCGCCTCGAGGGGCTGGACCATGCTGAAATCGCTGCCCTGATGGGAATTTCCAGGGTTACTGTTAAAAGTTATATCGTACAGGCATTGGCGGCGCTGCGTAAATGGCTGCCGGGGTACCTTGTTACTTTTTTCTTCCTGGTTTGTAGCTGAAAAGTTTACAGAAAAAATTCCATCCCCATCTGCATCCAAAAAAAAAATTTTTCTTCCGGCACCTCCCTTTTTCACACCTGCGCGTCTTTACCCCAGTAAGGTAATTCCACTATGATACATCCGGAACAATTTGCCACGTTATTACAACAATACCTCAACGATACGCTGGATGCGCCAGGCCTCGAACTATTCCGCCAGGCGCTGCAGCAGGAGCAATACCGGCAGCTGTTTGAAGCGGCTATCGACCAACAGCTGCTCCAAAGCCCCCCGGCCGGCCCTGATGAGGTAAAGGAACGCCTCTGGTCCCAACTGCGCCCGGCGCAAACGCCACGCGCTGCCTGGTGGCCACGCGTGGCCGCTGCGGCCTCTATAGCGCTGCTGCTCAGCGCAGGCATTTACTTCTGGAAAAA
Organism: Chitinophaga sp. CB10; assembly: GCA_001870995.2. GTDB lineage: Bacteria > Bacteroidota > Bacteroidia > Chitinophagales > Chitinophagaceae > Chitinophaga. The sequence continues at coordinate 119,881 of MLAV02000010.1, read as the reverse complement.
TCACCCAACGACGCCAAAGGCACCCATCACCGCGCAGAAAAACCTGCCCGTACCAGGTTCCAGCAAAGCCATCCTCACCCTGGCGGACGGTACGCAGGTACCGCTGGACTCCTCCGGCGCTACCGTGGCCCGGCAGGGGAATGCCAGCCTGCAGCTGAGCGGGGGCGTACTGGCCTATAACGGTAACGGCACAACGGGGCCGCTGCAGTATAATATGCTGCAGGTGCCACGGGGCGGCCAGTTCCGCATCGTGCTGGCCGATGGCTCACGGGTATGGCTAAACGCCGCTTCCAGCCTGCGGTACCCCGCCAGCTTTACCGGGAGCGACCGCACCGTGGAACTGACCGGCGAAGCCTATTTCGAAATCGCCCCCGCGCCCAATCAACCTTTCTTTGTCAAAGTGCAACATACCACCATCCAGGTGCTGGGTACCAGCTTTAACGTAAACGCCTATACGGAAGAACCATCCATACGCACCACCCTCGTGGAAGGCGCCATCGCGCTGAAAACGCCCAAAGCCACCACCCGCATACAACCGGGCCAGCAGGCCAGCACTACCGCTGACGGGAGTACGCAGGTAATGGCAGCGCCTGACGTGGAAGAGATCGTAGCCTGGAAAAACGGTTACTTCCTCTTTAACCACGAAAAAATTCCCGGCGTCATGCGGCAGATCGCACGGTGGTATGATGTGGAGGTGGAATATGCAGGTAAAGTGCCGGCCGACAGGGAATTTGGTGGAAAGATCAACCGGAACAGCAGTATAGAAGAAGTTATCAGGATACTTGAACTCAGTAAGATCCATGTCAAACTATCTCATCACAAAATCATCGTACAGCCATGAAACCAATACCGTTATGAAAATGTAATCAACGCACAGTTATCCATAAATAAAAACCGGAAGTGCGCCAACACCTCCGGTAATAATGGCGGGTAACTCCTGAAAATCATTCCACGACCTTCAAACACCTGGCTAACGCCGGGCGGGATTTTTATTACCCAAACCAATCAAATGTATGAATTTTAAAGCTATTCTCCGGCACACGGGCAGTCAACCACCGTGGATCGCCCAAACAATTCGCGTTATGAAAATCGCAGCAGCCATTTTATTAACAGCATGCTTGCAGGTGAGCGCCAATGGCTATGGCCAGGAAATTACCCTGTCTAGGAAAAACATCTCCCTGGAAAAGGTATGCAGGGCCATTGAAAAGCAGTCGGGGTACGTATTCTTTTTTGACCATCACCTGCTGGACCTGGCCCCCGCCATCAACGTGGACATCAAAGGCCTCCCGCTCCGGGAGGCGCTGGATATCTGCCTTAAAAACCTGCCGCTTACCTACACCGTGGTCGGTAAAAATATTGTGATCACCGCAAAGGAAAATACATCGGACCAGCCCGCCGACCTGCGGCAGGAAATCCAGGGCAAGGTAACCGGCGAAGATGGCAGCCCCCTGCCGGGAGCCACGGTAAAAGTGAAAAACAGCAGCACAGGCACCGTCACCCAGGCGGATGGCTCCTTCCGGCTCAACGCCCCGGCCAACGCCGTGCTGGTCATTTCCTACCTGGGCTACGAAACGCTGGAAGTAACCGCCAACGGCAGCGCCGCGCTGGCCATCCGGCTCAAACCGGTGATCAATAAATCCTCAGAAGTGGTGGTGATCGGCTACGGCGTCGCTAAAAAATCAGACCTCACCGGCGCCGTATCCCAGATACGTTCGGAAGATATTTCCGTACAACCCCTCACCAACGCCATGCAGGCCCTCGCCGGACGCGCGCCCGGCGTGCAGGTGATGCAGAACAACGGCGCGCCCGGCGGGAAAATCAGCGTCCGCATCCGGGGCGTGAATTCCATTTTAGGCAGCAATGAACCGCTGTATGTGATCGATGGATTTCCGTTTACCGGCAGCCCGGATTTCCTGCAACCGTCAGACATCGCGTCCATGGAGGTCCTGAAAGACGCCTCGTCGACCGCTATCTACGGCTCCCGCGGCGCAAACGGCATCGTGATGATCACCACCAAATCGGGAAAGAAAAAAAAAGGGACCACGGTGGATGTAGCGTCCAGCTACAGCATACAGTCGGTCACCAAAAAAATGCGGCTCATGAACCCGCAGCAATACGCCCTGCTCTACAACGAGCAGGCGAAGAACGACAACGTGCCGGCCTACTTCACCCAGCAGCAGATAGACGATTTTGCAAAAATGCCGGGTACCGACTGGCAGGACCTCGTCATGCACAAAGCGCCGCTGTCCAATACCGGCGTTACCGTTAGTGGCGGCGGGGATAAAACCCGCTTCTCCGTTGGGGCCGGCCTCTACCTGCAGGATGGCATCGTCCGCAACAGCGATTATAAACGCTACTCGCTGCGGGGCAGTATAGAACATGACATCAGTAAAATATTCTCCTTGTCGTATAATGTGGCGCTCACCCGGATAGACACCCGCGTGCAGAATTCCCAGCTCGGCAACCGCGGCAGCGATCTCATCTCGGCCATGCTGATGGCGCCGCCCACGCTGACGCCCTACCTGGAAGATGGCTCCTATCGCCGCCTGACCACAGCGTACCCGTTTATTTCCAACGCTATCATCAACCCGCTGATTCCCATCTACGAAGTCAACGAGCGGTTAAAAGCCAACCGGGTATTTTCCAACGCGGCGCTCACCATCCGGCCCATGGAGGACCTCAGCATCCGCATTTCCGCCGGCATCAATAACCAGGACGACCGCAGGGATATCTATTCCAACATAGAACCTTCCACCAATTCCGTTGGCAAGGCGGAGGTAAATACGGCGCAAACCCAGAGCCTGCTCAACGAAAACGTGATCAACTACAACAAACGGTTAGGCATACACGCTATTAACGCAATGGCAGGTTTCACCTACCAGGATAATGTGCTAACCGTGATGAAAGGCTCCGGCATCGGCTTCCTCAGCGATGTGGTGAACACCGGTTCCCTGCAAAGCGCCGCCACGCCGGGCGTGCCGAACAGCTCCTACGAAAAATGGGCCCTGCTCTCGTTTATTGGCCGCGTAAATTACACGCTCATGGATAAGTACCTCTTCACGGTCAGCATGCGCCGGGACGGCTCTTCCAGGTACGCGAAAGACAACAAATGGGGTAACTTCCCTTCCGCCGCATTGGCCTGGCGCATGTCCAACGAACCCTGGATCAGGCAATCCAAAACAATCAGCGACCTGAAGATACGCACCAGCTATGGCGCTTCCGGCAGTACGGCTATTTCGCCCTATCAAACGCTGAACCTCCTGAACCCGGGCACTACCATCTTTGGAGATGCTGCGTACATCACCTACGCGCCGGGAGAAACGCTTCCGAATACACTGAAATGGGAAACCACCTACCAGGTTGATTTCGGGCTGGACCTGGGGTTGTTCCGTGACCGCTTCCACCTCACGGCGGATTTCTATCATAAGCGCACCAAAAATCTCCTTAACAAGGTACAGCTGCCTTCCTCCATGGGGTACAAGAATACGGTGCGGAACGTAGGCGAAATGGAGAATAAAGGGATGGAGTTCGCACTGGATGTGCAGGTGATGGACCAGGCGGTAAAATGGAACATCGGCGCCAACATCGCCTTCAACCGCAATAAAGTGCTGAAACTCTATAACGGCCAGGATATCTATGGCAACAACCTTTACACCGGCTCGCTCAACGATTATGTGAACCTGCTGCGGGAAGGCCAGCCTTTCGGCATCTTCTACGGCTACGTGGAAAAGGGCTACAGCGCTACGGGCAACCTGGAATATGAGGACCTGAACAAGGACGGCAAAATTTCCGCGGCGGATAAAACCTACATCGGCAATCCCAACCCGGATTTTACCTATGGCATCAATTCCGTTACTTCCTGGAAGGGGTTTGAACTCACGTTGTTTATCACCGGCTCACAGGGCAACGATATTTTTAACCTGAACAAGGCCGCCACGCTGGACCTCGGCATGGGCCTCAACCTCCCGGCGGAAGTAGCGGAGGACCACTGGACGCCGGAACATACCAACGCGAAGTATCCGAAGATCACGCGCAACCTGGCGGGCAACATGTCCACCCGCTTCGTGGAAAACGGCTCCTATCTTAAAATCAAAAACATACAGCTCGCTTATGACCTGCCCGTGCAAAAACTGCACGCCAAATGGTTCAGGAAAGCGCAGGTGTACGTGAGCGCGCAGAACATGATCACGTTTACCAAATACTCCTGGTACGATCCGGAGGTGAACGTTTATGGCTCTGAAAACTCCGTGGCGCAAGGGATTGATTACGCTACCTATCCGGTCAGCAAATCGTTTACGGTAGGCATCCGTTGTGGTTTTTGATTGTTAATAATTCAACTGACTGATATGAAACATGCAATATACCTGCTCCTCGCCGCATTGTCCTTCACCGCCTGCAGCCGCGTGCTGGAGGAAAAGCCGCAGGCGATAGCGGAAGAAAACTTTTACAATTCCCCCGCCGAAGTGCAGGCAGGGCTGAATGCGATTTATAAACCCATCCGCCAGTCCGGCAGTATGAGCGCCCTGTACCAGTGCCAGCTGGAAATTTACACCGAGTACATGTACGGGCGCGGGAGCCATGCCCCGCTGAACGACTATGCAGGCCTGGATAACACGAATATTACCCGCGTGGGGGATATGTGGGCGCAGTTCTACGAAGCGATCCGCAATGCCAATATTGTGATCAAAAAGATACCCACCGCCAGGAACCTCAACGCTGCCGATGCCGCGCGGTTCACGGCGGAGGCGCGCTTCATGCGCGGGCTCCTGTACTTCCACCTGGTGCGCAACTGGGGCGGCGTGCCCCTGCGCGCGGAGGAGAATATGGCGCAGCTGGATGTGCCGCGCGCTACCACGGAGGCTACCTACCAGTTTCTCCTGGCGGACCTCCTCTATGCCGCGGATAACCTCACGGCCGTACCGCGGTTGGATGGAGCGCCTTCCAAATGGTCAGCCAGCGCCGTGCTGGCGGATGTGTACATGAACCTGCACGACTATACGAAAGCGCGGGATGCCGCCGCAGCCGTGATCAACAGCGGTAAATACGCCCTGGTGCAGGTGGCCACAGCGGATGATTACGACAAAATATTCGGGCCGGATGTACAAGGCTCCCCGGAGGAAGTGTTTTACCTGAAGTTTAGCAGAACGCCTGCTGATCAGGGTTTCAACTATCCTATGTATGCCCATTATCCGAACTCAGGCTATTACAAGCCGGGCGGTTACTACACCTTCTACAGCGATGCGGTGCAGAATAAATTCGTAGCGCAATGGGATAAGAATGACCTGCGTTATAAATATAACTGGTACGTACAAACGTTTGGCCTGACCAATACGACTATCCTTAACAAAAAGTTCAGCGACAAAGTGACCAACACAGCTGCCGGGAATGATTTTCCGATGTATAGGTATGCAGATATAGTGCTGTTTTATGCGGAGTGCCTCGCCCGGGCGGCGGGAGCTCCGGATGCAAATGCCATGGAAATGCTCAATCAGATACGCCGGCGCGCCTACGGTAAACCCACCGCCACGCCGGATCCTGCGGTGGACTTCAAGCTGAGTGACTACAGTAGCCTGGACGCGTTTATCAGCCTCGTCGTACGGGAACGGACCTACGAAAACTGTTCGGAAGCCAAACACTGGTTCGACCTGAAGCGTTTAGGAATAGTCAAGCAGGTGATAAAGGATATGAAGAACATCACCGTGGCGGATAAACATTTGCTATGGCCTATCCCCACGAATGAATATAACTATAACAAAGCCATCGATCCCGTGAAGGATCAGAATCCCGGCTACTAATCAAAAAAGGTAATGATGCAATTGAAAACTTTATTGTTAGGCATGGCCCTGCTGCTCAGCGGGGCAGCGCAGGCGGCCACGCCGCCGCAGGAAGTGGATATCTGCGTGTATGGCGGTACTTCCGCCGGCATTATAGCGGCGTACACGGCTAAGCAACTGCATAAGACGGTGCTGCTGGTAGCGCCGGAGAAGCGCCTGGGCGGGCTTACCACGGGCGGCCTCGGTTATACGGACATCGGTAATAAATCCGCAATCACGGGTATCTCGCGCGACTTCTACCGGCGCATTGGCCGGCATTACGGCCGCTTTGAGCAGTGGATTTTTGAGCCGCATGTAGCGGAAGAAACCTTCCGGCAATACCTGCAGTCCGCCGCCGTGCCGGTGATCTATGAGTACCAGCTGGCAGGCGTGGAAAAGGAAGGGCAACGCATTACCGCCATCAGGGTAACGGGGAAGGATACACGCACCATCCGCGCCAAAATGTTTATTGACTGCTCCTATGAAGGGGACCTGATGGCCAAAGCCGGCGTGTCGTACACGGTGGGCCGTGAGGCTAACAGCCAGTACAACGAAACCTATAACGGCGTGCAGTTGCGGGACAAGCACCAGTTCCCCGATGGAGTAGACCCATACGTAACGCCGGGCAACCCGGAGAGCGGCCTGTTGTGGGGCATTAGCCCGGAAGCGCTGGCGCCCCAGGGCAGCGGCGATAAAAAGGTGCAATCGTATAATTTCCGCATCTGCCTGAGCAATGATCCCAAGAACCGCATTCCCATCACGCAGCCGGAAGATTACCAGCCGGCCCGTTATGAGCTGCTGCTGCGCCTCCTGGAAAAGTTGCCTTCCGCCACGCTCAACACCATCCTGAAGGTGGACCGCATGCCGGCTAATAAGACGGATATCAACAACAACGGCGCTTTTTCAACGGATATGATCGGGAAAAACTATGACTACCCGGAGGCCGATGCCGCAACCCGCAAAAAGATCATCCATGAACATGAAGTATATACGAAAGGCCTCCTGTACTTCATCGGGCACGACCCGCGCATGCCGGCCTCCATCCGGGAGGCAATGCTGCAATGGGGCTACCCGAAGGACGAGTACACGGATAACGGGCACTGGTCGCCCCAGTTGTACGTCCGCGAAGTGCGCCGCATGGTGGGCGAATACGTGATGACGCAGGCCAACTGCGAAGGCAGGGAGAAAGTGACGGATGGCGTGGGCATGGCGGCCTATACTATGGACTCGCATAACTGCCAGCGTATAGTCGTAAACGGTATGGTCAAAAACGAAGGAGATGTGCAGATAGGGGGCTTTGGCCCTTACCCGGTGAGCTACCGTTCCATTATCCCCAAAAAGGGAGAGTGCGAGAACCTGCTGGTGCCGGTATGCCTCTCTGCCTCACATATCGCCTATGGCTCCATCCGCATGGAACCGGTGTTTATGGTGCTGGCGCAATCCGCCGCTACGGCGGCCTCGCTCTGCATCGACGGCAAAGCGCCGGTGCAGCAGGCGGATGTGGCCAAAATTCAGCAGCTGCTGAAAGAGGATCCTTTGGCGGATGGCAGCACGCCGGAAATACTTGTTGATGACAACGACGAGGGGGCTACGGCCAAAACCGGCGACTGGAAGACGGAATACCGGGGTGGCTATGGCCCTACGCTGCTGGTAGACAGCGGTAAGGGCAGTACGATCCGGTACACGCCTGCCATTAAAAAGGCCGGCAGCTACCGGGTATATACCTACGTGCCGCGGGTAGCCAATCATGCAACGGTGACGCCGGCGCTGGTGTATGATGGACGCAGCCGGCATACCGCCAATATACAGTCCGCCAGGGTGAAGGTGGAAGGCCAGACATCGGGCGAATGGGTGGAGCTGGGAACGTATCAACTGCAGCCCGGGGCATGGGTCGAGCTATCAGGCAAGGGCGCTGATGGCGTTGTGGTAGCGGACGCGGTGTTGTTTGTGCCGGATGGGAAAAAGTAATCTAAAAAAGCAGGTGAGCCTTGCATCTTTCGTGAATAATTGTTAATTTGACAATTATTTCCACGGGTTATGAAAAAGATCCTTACCATCGCTGTTTTCCTATACAGCGGCGCTACCTATGCGCAAGCGCCACAAGCAGCCGCCTTTCCCTTGAGCGCTGTACATATAAACGCGGGGCCGTTCCTGGAGGCGCGCCGCACGGATGAAAAGTACATCCTTTCCCTTGACGCGGACAGGCTACTGGCCCCCTTCCTGAAGGAAGCGGGCCTGCAGCCTGTAAAAGATAGTTACGGCAACTGGGAAAAAGACGGGCTGAACGGCCACATCGGGGGCCATTATTTATCCGCGCTTGCGCTGATGTATGCCAGCACCGGCAATGAAGTGTACCATCAACGACTGCAATACATGCTGGACCAGCTGGAACGTTGCCAGCAGGCCAACAAAAACGGCTATATCGGCGGTGTCCCAAACGGCAAGGCCGTTTGGGACGAAGTGGCTGCCGGCAATGTCAGCGCGGTGAAAAAGCGCTGGGTGCCCTGGTACAACGTGCATAAAACCTACAACGGCCTGCTGGACGCCTATCGCATGACCGGCTCCGCGCAGGCGCTGCGCATGCTCACCGGTATGTGCAACTGGGCCCTGCAACTGACGGCCCATCTAACCGACGCGCAAATGCAGGAAATGCTGCAGGAAGAACATGGGGGCATGAACGAAGTATTTGCCGCCGTGGCGGAGATCACCGGCAACCAGCAATACATGCAGCTGGCCAGGCGCTTTTCACACCGGGCGCTTTATGAACCGCTGCATAGCCATACGGATAAACTCACTGGCCTGCATGCCAACACGCAAATACCGAAAGTAGTCGGGTTCATGGAGATAGGTACCGTTGCCAGGGACAGCGCCATGTCCGATGCGGCCGCGTTCTTCTGGCAAACGGTGGTGAACCGCCGCAGCGTGGCCTTTGGGGGCAACAGCGTGCGGGAACACTTTAACCCGGTGGATAACTTCATGACTGTGCTGGAAAGCCGGGAAGGGCCTGAAACCTGCAACAGCTACAATATGCTGAAGCTCACCAAACTCCTGTTCCTGCAACATCCGAAAAGCAGCTACCTGGATTATTATGAACGCACCCTCTACAATCATATTCTCGCTTCCCAGCATCCGGACGGCGGCTTCGTGTATTTTACGCCCATCCGCCCGATGCATTACCGCGTGTATTCCCGCAGCCAGGACTGCTTCTGGTGCTGCGTAGGTACGGGGCTGGAAAACCACGCCAAATACGGAGAGCTGGTATATGCGCATGATAGCAGCAGCCTGTATGTAAACCTGTTTATCGACTCGGATGTGCGCTGGAAAGAAAAAGGCATTAAGCTTATTCAGCACACGAATTTTCCCTTTGAACCCAGGACGCAGCTCACCGTATCAGTAGCCAGCCCTCAGGCATTCACGCTGCGGGTAAGGAAACCGGCGTGGCTATCGGAACGACCCGTCGTGCAGATAAACAACCGGACGATACCACTGGCTGTAGGTGAAGATGGTTTTTTCTCCATCACCAGAATTTGGAAAAATAATGATAAAGTGACCATGACCCTTCCCATGCAAACCCGCCTGGAACCTTTACCGGACGGCAGCCGCTGGGCAGCCCTGGTACATGGCCCGATTGTGCTCGTGGCAACGGATTCCGCGAAGCTCAATACCATCGCGGATGGGAGCCGGTGGGGCCACATTGCCAACGGCCCGCTCAAACCCCTGGAAGATGCGCCCATGCTGATGACGGACAGCACGCAGGTAACGCTGCAGCCCACCCCGCGCCCCATGGAGTTTACCGCTGCGCGCCTCATCTGGCAGCAGCCGTATAAGCAACTGGTGCTGAAACCTTTCTTCCAGGCGCATGACGCCCGCTATGTGATGTACTGGCCGTACGGCAACCAGCAGGAGATCAACGCCATGCAGCAAGCGCTGGCCGCGAAAAATGCCGCCAGGGAAGCGATCGAAGCCGCCACGCTGGACGTGGTGCACCTGGGCGAGCAACAACCGGAATCAGACCACCGGCTGCAATCGGACAATACGGCCACCGGCTTGTACGAATGGCAACACTTCCGCCAGGGCAAAGGATGGTTTAGCGTGGTGCTGCAAAATAAAAACCAGCAGGGCAAAATGCTGCTGGTGAAATATTTGAGCGATGATAAAGAAAACCTCTTCACTATTTCCGTCAACGGGAAAGTACTCCGGGAAGTGACGACGGAGAAGGAAGGGACGCCGGCGATACGCCAGGTGCAGGTGGCCTTGCCGGAAAGCGCGCTGCAACAGCCGCAGCTAACGGTGACCATCAGCGCTACCCGCAACCGCGATATGGGCCGGATAGGAGAAATCCGGTTGCTGGGCGATATCACGCAAACGGCTAAACGATAAAAAAAAGCGGCGGCCCGCTGCGGCGATTTTTCAGTAGGATTTACTAGTGATTTTTACGCAATCGTAATCGGGATCGATTGCGTAAATAAATACTCCAGGGGTGGATGTATGCACCTGATAAGTTTCTTAATTTCTGAGTAAATCTTACGTTATGAAAAATTGTTTACTCGCAGTGATTTGCCTGCTGGCAACCGCCATGGCAAATGCGCAGTCGGTGCTGTATGTATCACCGGCGGGCAGTGCTTCCAACCCGGGCACTTCCATCAGCGCGCCTACCACCCTTGTTAATGCAATTGCCACCGTTGCCGCCGGTGGCACTATTTATCTTCGCGGCGGCACTTATAATATCTCCGCTACGGTAGTGATCCCCGATACCAATAATGGTACGGCATCCGCACGGAAAAGCATTGTGGCGTACGATGGAGAGGCGCCGGTGCTGGACTTCAGCGCTATGGCCACCGCGGACGCCAACCGCGGACTGGTGCTGGATGGCGACTACTGGAATATTACCGGTATCACCATCAGCGGGGCAGGGGATAATGGCATGTTGCTCTCCGGCAACAATAACAACATTACCAACTGTATCTTTAAAAAGAACAAGGATACAGGCTTGCAATTGAGCCGGTATAAAACCAGTAACACCACGCTGAGCAGCTGGCCGAGCAACAACCTTATTCTCAATTGCGAAGCATTCGACAACCAGGACCCCGGCAATGAAAATGCCGATGGCTTTGCCGCCAAGCTGACCTGCGGCACGGGCAACATCTTCCGCAATTGTATTTCACACCACAACATCGACGATGGGTGGGACTTCTACGCCAAAAGCGAAACCGGCCCTATTGGCCCGGTAACGCTGGAAGGCTGCATTGCCTACAGCAATGGCTCCCTCAGCACCGGCGGCACTTCCGGCAGCGGGGATAAAAATGGTTTCAAGCTGGGTGGCTCCGGCATTGCCGTGAACCACATCGTGCGCCGCTGCATTGCTTTCGGCAACGGCCACCACGGGTTTACGGACAACGATAATCCCGGCAACATTGAAGTGACCAACAACACGAGCTACAACAATGCGGAGTCCAACTATAACTTCCGCATCGGCAGCACCGCAACTTTCCGCAATAACATTTCCCTGAGCGCCGGCGCCAGCGATAAAACCAACGGCACAGAAGTGGGGACCAGCAACGTATGGTGGAAGAACAACGCCAGTACCAACAGCGGCGGCCTCGTGATCAGCGCGGCGGATTTCGTCAGTGTATCCGGTACCGTTACCCGCGCGGCGGACGGTACGCCCCAGCTGGGCAACCTGTTTGCCCTGGCCGGCGGCAGTGATATGATTGACGCCGGCGTTACGGCCACGGGCATTACCTACAGCGGCGCAGCGCCGGACCTCGGCGCACGGGAATCCGGCGGTGGCGGCACTTCCACCAGCTATACGCTTACTACCAATGTGACGCCCGCAGGCGGCGGAACGGTTAGCAGGTCGCCCAACAATACCAGCTATGCGCCAGGCACCGTGGTAACGTTAACGGCTACACCGGCATCGGGCTACACCTTCTCCGGATGGAGCGGCGGCGCTTCCGGCACAGCGGCTACTGCTACCGTTACCATGACCGGCAACACCACCGTTACGGCGGCGTTCACCGCTTCCGGCTCTTCTTCCACCCTGCGCATCGATGATGCGGCAGCTGCTGCCGGCGGCTATTGCAGCGCGGATGGCAGCCGGCAGAATTCTTATGCGGGCGCTTACGGCGGTTATTATATCAACCTGTCCAACTCCGCTGCGAAAGGGGTGAACTACGCTTTGAACGTCAGCACGGCGGGCGCTTATACCCTGCAATGGGGCTACGCCAATGGGGGCAGCAATGTATCGACCACCGCGCGGGTATTGGTAAATGGCACAGTGGTAAACAGCAACGTGCAGTTCCCTGTAACCAGCAGCTGGTCCGCATGGAGTGTAACCGGTACCGTTAGCGTTCCGCTGGCGGCCGGCAACAATACCATCCGCCTGGAAACGACGGAAGCGAAAGAGTTTGCCAATATTGACTGGATGGAAGTATCCGGCGCGGGCGTGTCCGCCGGCAGTTGCGGCGCTGCGCTGGCTACGGCGAAGTTCAGCACCAGCGTAGCTTCGGAAATAAATGCGAACATCTATCCCAACCCGGCGGCTGCCAACGCTATGCTGAGTTATACGAATCCCAAACAGGGGCTTGTATGGGTAGGCATCTATGGCGCTAATGGCGTATTGCTGCGGACGGTGCAAAATAAAGTGATGCCGGCAGGCCGTCATCAGCTGGCATTGCCGGCAGGCGGGCTGCAGGCGGGGTCGTATGTGGTGCGGGTAATGATGGGGCAGCAAACGGAGAGCGTGCGGTTGGTGAAGCAGTAAAAAAAATGCCGGCTGTACAGAGGTACAGCCGGTTTTGATTTTCTGAGATGGAATCGCCTATTGTAATATTACTTTGCGGGCGATTTTATGCTTCCGTGTATGTAGCAAAATGAAATAGGCGCCTGCCGGCTGATTCGACAAGTTGATCGTCGTCTGGCCCTGCAGGTTACCCATGTACACGCAGTGGCCCTGCGCATTGTAAATCTGCGCCGGCACAATGCCTGCCCGGGGGCTCAGCCCTATCGTTACCTGTTTGTTAGCTGCGGGATTAGGCCATACTTTGATGTCTTCCGCAAGGAGATTTTTGCCAGAGAGATAGGAGGGCTGCGTTGCTGCCAGCTCCTGTAACTGCCCTGCATCCATGGCCGCCATATCCGGGTAGGTGAAGGGGTAGTCGATCCTTGCCTGGTTAAACTGCGCTTCATAATCGGCCGTCCATCCGAAAGCTGTGGTAGCCTGCGGCTTTAGGTTTACGCCGGCTGCGCCGCTCCAGAAGTGTACGAACTCTCCCCAATTCAAATTCCTGCTATAAATATCATTGCGCCTGATAAAGTATTGAGACAACAGCTGGAAATAGTTTTTCAGCACCGCGCTTTTACCATAGTTGTTCCAGATAGGATAGAACCAATCCCGGAACCAGTTGGTGTTGGCGCGCGGATAGCTGTCTGTTGTGGCCATGGCGGCGTTGTACCAGCGGGTGGCGTCCGCCGTCCACCCCAGGTGATAATAGACGTCGTACTGGTAAATCACGCACCATTTGCTATCTCCCCAGAGGGCAAATGCGGGAGAGCCTTTTATGCCGCAGGCGGCATTTTCCACGATATGTCCTATTTCATGGATAGTGGCATCGAGGTTCCAGCCGGTATTGGATGCCCAGGAATTGTTTTGTCCCAGGCAGATGGCATTGCGGTAATCGCGGTCGGCATCGATATACGTGGCCGGGCTCCCGCCGCCGTATTTATTCTGATGGAATACCGCGTACAGGCGTTTGTCGCTAAAGCCGCCGTACACCTGTTTGGTATAGCGCCAGGCTTTAGAAACGGTGGTATCCATCCAGTTGATGCTGGGATTCATGTCGCTGTCGAAATAGATACCTACATCGTTGTCCGCATATTTTTTGGTCACCACCTGGTTATGTTCAAACCAATGTTCCTGCCAGGTGAGGGGGAAATCATTTGCGGTAGCGGTAGCCTGGGCGCTGGCGGTATAGGCGGAGCTGCCGCTGCTGTTTTCCGCCCGGACGCGGTAATAATAAGTGCCGCCATTCAGCCCCGTATCCCGTAACTGGGTGGTATTGGCGGGCGCCAGGCGCAGCAGGCTCCAGGTGCTGTTGTTGGTGGAGCGTTCTATGCGCATGGCTGTTTCTGCGCTGGAATTGTCCGTCCAGTTCAGGATGACCTGGTTGCCGGAAACGCCGGTGGCGGTAAGGCCGGAAGGCCCCGCCGGGATGGGCGGCGCGCCGGCGCCGGTACCAAATATCTCCCATTCAGCCAGCTGCACGATGGTTGCGCCATTGTTGGCCGTGATGTTCAACCTAAAGTACGTATAGGCGGTACTGTTAGTAAAGCTGAATTTCAGCCTTTGCCATCGGTTGAGGAAAACCTGGTTGGTCACGGTATGCAGTACCGTCCAGTTAGTTCCATCATTGGAGCCTTCAAAGGTCCAGCTTTTGGGGTCGCGGCCTGCCGCATCGTTGGCGGCAGTTACCGCATAGGCGGTAACTACCGATGATACCGGGGATTGATAACGTACCCAGGTAGTAGGGTTGAAGGTAAGGTACTTGCTGTAGATATTGTTGTCCGTCAGTTTGGCATTACCTTCCACGCCGCTTACACTGTACTGGTCTGTAATAATGCCACCTGAAAAATCCGTGATGTCCGACTGGGCAAACGCCTTACCTGCGCAGCCCAGGGATAGCGCCAGGAGCGCTCCCGATAGAATTTTGATCATGGTGTTTGTTTTATGGTGAAATGGATGAGGGAAAATTTACCAACCCGTATTCTGCACCATTTCCTTATCTATATCCACTTCCGACTGCGGAATCGGGAACAGGTAATGTTTCTTCAGAAACACCCTGGTTTCAAAAGGCACTACCTGGTAGAAGGCATTGCCATCGGCGGCAATGTTGAGCCCCATGGCGGGCCCGGCTTCTGTTTGCTCCGCAATTTTCCAGCGCCTTACATCAAAGTAGCGGGAGTTTTCGAAGGCCAGCTCCACGCGGCGTTCCTTGCGGATGGCGATGCGCATGGCGTCCTGGCCGGCGGGCGCGGGCAGTTGCTGGGAGCCATAGGCGGGGATGCCGGCGCGGGTCCTGATTTCGTTGAGGTAGGCGAGGATATCCGGGTTGCCGGGATCGCTTTCGTTGAGGGCTTCGATGTAATCGAGATACACTTCGGCGAGGCGCATCAGTACGAGGGTTCTGTTGCCGGCGTTCACGTTGCCTACGAATACATTTTTGCGGACGATGTAACCGGTAGGGGTATAGTCGTTGCCGCCTACTTTTTTACCGGAGTTGCCGCTGTATTCCGTAATGGTTTTGATGTTACCGTAGCGGGTGTACTGCCAGATGCTGCCGTTGAAGGTGATGCCTACATAAAACCTGGGTTCGCGGTTTACCCACTGGTTGTAGGTGCCTGCCGGCGCAAACGGGGTGGCGGTGGTGGAAAAGCCGCTGCTCACGTAGCCGGAAGCCGGATCGTCGATGGAGCGGCCATTGTCCGTAAAGTAAGCGTCCACCATGGCCTGGGTGGCCCCGAGGCCGCCGCTGCCGCGGGCTTCGCCGTTGCTGCCGCTGTGGTAGGGCGTGCGTTCGTATTGCAGCCAGCTAACGTTGCCGGATACACGGGCATAGATGACTTCGGGGTTCCAGTCGTCCAGCATTACATCGCGGCAGGAGAGGTAAGGGCTGTAAGCGCCGTTGGCGTCGTTTTTCCGGTAGAGTTTAAACTGCCCTGTTTTCACAAATTCATCGATGAAGGCTTTGCCGGCAGCGGCGGCAGCTTTCCACTTGGCGGGGTCCGGCTGCTGGCTGATCAGCTGCTTGCCGTCCTTATTTTTAAGGGCTGCATAATCCGGGTTGCCGTTGAACTGCGGGCTGGCGGCATAGAGTAATACCTTTTGTTTGAAGGCCAGGGCGATGGGGCGGTTGATGCGGCCCAGCTCATCGCTGATGCTGGTGGCGGGGAGGTCCGCCGCGGCTTTGTCCAGTTCCGATACCACGAACGCCACGCATTCATCATAGCTGTTGCGGGGGCGCTGAATATCGTTGAAGGAGGCATCCGGCGGGAGGATGGTTTCCCCCAGGACTACCACCGGCCCGAACATGCGCATGAGGTAGAAATAGTAAATAGCGCGCAGGGCCCGGGCTTCCGCGCCGTATTGCCTGATGTAGTTGGCGCCGCAATCCGCGCATTTGTTGATATTGGCGATGAAGTAGCTGGCGCTGCTGATGCCCTGGTAATAGCTGGACCAGAAGGATTTCACGAACCCGGAGGTGGGGTCCCATGCGCCGATGTTCATATTGTTGGAGGTAACGAAGCCCCACACGAATTCCGCTTCGTCGCTGCCGCCCGTCCATGGGCCGGCATTGTTATTATTGACATAACGCTGGCTGAATTCGTCCGGAATGCGGGAGTACACGTTAGCCAGGAATTTATCCACGGTGTTTTTGCGGCTGAAAGTTTCCTCAAGGGTGAGGCGGTCGTCCGGAACCTGGTCCAGGAAGCCTTTCTGGCAGGAGCTGCCCAGCAGTGCCCCGGTGATCAGTGTCAGAAATATTTTCTTCATAAGTAGTGCGCGTTTGAATAATTAAAACTGTAGGTTGATGCCGGCGGAGAAGGTGGTGATATTCGGATAGGCGCCACCGTTAGACGTACTCATTTCCACATCCCATAGTTTGAAGTTGCTGAAGGTGAGCAGGTTGAAGCCGGAGAGGTACACCTTTCCGCTGCTGATGCCCACGCGGCGCAGGTATTGCTGCGGCAGCAGGTAGCCCAGCTCGGCGGATTTGAGGCGGATATAGCTCATATCCTTCACCCACCAGCTGCTGGGCAGCGTGTTGTTATAGTTATCTGCCTGGCCAAATGCGAGGCGAGGGTAGAAGGCGTCCTGGCGCGGGTTATCGGGCGTCCATCGGTCGGTGGCAATGGCGTAGATGTTGCTTACGCCGCCATCGCCGTTGAAGGGCATAATGCCCCGGCCGGAAAGCTGTACATCCGCTTTGGCCTGCCCCTGGAAGAAGGCGCTCACATAAAACTGTTTGTAGCTGAGGTTGAGGCCAAAGCCGTACACGATGGCCGGCACGTCGCCCCTGCCGATCTGCTGCTGGTCGTAGGCGTCGATCTTACCGTCGCCGTTGAGGTCGCGGTACTTAATGTCCCCGGGCAGCACTTTTGCGCCTTCGGGTTTTGCGCTTTTCGCTATTTCATCGTCGCTGGCAAAGAGGCCTTCCGCCACGTAGCCATAGCGGGCGAGGATGTTGGAGCCGCGCCTGTCCATCCAGGGATATTTGGGGATGGGCTGATCGTTTTCTATCACTTTGTCCTTATTGTAAGTGAAGTTGCCCATGAGGCTGATGCCGACGTCGCCGAGCTTGGCGGTATATTCCAGGCTGGCGTCGATGCCCTTGTTGTCTACCACGCCGAGGTTGCCCCAGGGGTTGTTGATCAGGCCTACGAATGCCGGCACGGCGCCGCGTTGCAGGAAGATGCCAGTGCGGTGTTCCTGGAAGAGGTCCACCGTGAGGGAGAGTTGTTCGTGGAGGAGGCGGAGGTCCATACCCAGGTCCATTTTACGGGCGGTGGACCAGGTAACGTCTACCGCATAATCGCTGACGTTGATGCCGGTGAGGTTGCTGCGGTTGGTGCCGAATGTATAGCCGGTTGCGCCTTCGTTGAGCAGGGTGAGGTAGGCGAAGCGGCGGGCATTATCCCCGCTGCCCAGCAGGCCGCTGCCCACTTTACCATCGGAGAAGCGGAATTTCAGGAAGGGGATGATGTTTTTTACGCCGTTGAAGAAAGGCTCGTTGGATACCACCCAGCCTAGTCCCCATGCAGGGAAGAGGCCATAGCGTTGTGTAGGCGCGAAGTTTTCAGAACCGTTGTAGCCGGCGTTACCTTCCACGAAATAGCGATCGTTCCAGGAGTAGGTAACCCTGGCAGCTATACCGCGGGTGCGGTAGGGAATGCTGCGGGTGAAGTCGCCCGCAAAGGGGTTGAGGTAATCGCTCTGGTTATAGAGCAATAGCCCGCTCACGCGGTGTTTACCAAATGCGCTGTCGTAGTTCAGGGACGACTCCGTATAAAACCTGCGGTTACCGGAGCGGTTGGCGTTATAGCTCAGGTAGTTGGTGCCCTGGTAGGTTCGCACGAGGTTGAGGGAGCCATCGGGTTTGTACGGCGTGGCGGGATCGGGTACGTAGGTATCTTCGCGTTTGAGCCGGGCCAGTATATTACCGTTGTACGCGTCGAAGGCGAACATGGTGCTGAAGCTGAGGCCTGGTACAATGAAGCGGAGGTCCTGCGTGAGCCGGATGTTGGAATATAACTGGTTTTTGAATTCGTTGGAATAACCTCTCCGCGTAACATCCGCATAGGGGTTGCGCTGGTCGCCGTTAGGGTTGCGGCCGGGCACGAAGTTACCGGGGTAGAGGATAGGGTATTCCACCGGCGGTACGAGCAGGGCCTGTTCAAAGATATTGGAGCTGCTGATGCTGATATTGCCGTTTCCATCGATGGTGGTAGCGCCGCCGGGGTAGTTGCCGTTGGAGATATAGCCTTGCAGTCCTAAATCCACTGTAGTGGTAGGCGTTACCTTTACGTTCAGGTTACTGGTAAAGTTATAGCGCCGGTATTTGATGGCCTGGTTGTATTTCACGAGGTCGGTGGTTTTAAACAACCCTTTTTCGTCGTAGTAGCCGAGGGATACGTAGTATTTGGCGGCGTTGCTGCCGCCGCTGATATTGACGTTGGCCCTGCGGTTACGGCCGGTTTTATTGAAGATGGCGTCGATCCAGTCTACATTCGGGTAGAGGTTGGGATCGGCGTTGGCGGCGGTGTTCTTGATATAGTCGGCCGTGTATTTGGGATTGTAGCCGCGGGTGGTGAGCGCTTCGTTGGCCAGGTTCATATACGTGATCCCATCGGCCATTTGCGGCACTTTGGTAAATTTGGTAAGGCCTTCGTTGTAGTCCACGTTGATGCGGGGCTTGCCGGATTTACCGCCTCTCGTTTTGACGATGATCACCCCGTTGGCGCCGCGCACGCCGTAAACTGCCGTGGCAGAAGCGTCTTTCAGGATGGTGAAGGATTCCACATCCTGCGGGTCGATATTGGAGAGGGAGCGTTCCACGCCGTCTACGAGTACGAGTGGGCGGGTGGAGCCGCTGGTGAAGGTGGAGATGCCCCTGATCCAGATGTCGCCGTCATCATGGCCTGGTTCCCCGCTGCGCTGCACTGCCACGATGCCGGCAATACGGCCGGCGAGTACGGTGGAGAGGTTGGCTACGGGTTGCTTCAGGTCCGCCACTTTGATGGAGGACTGCGCGCCCACGAGGCTGATTTTGCGTTGCTGGCCGAAGCCTACGACTACTACTTCGTTCATGTTCCCTTCTTTGGCCTCGAGGATAATTTCCAGCTCTACGGAGTTGTTGATGGATACTACCTGCGTGTTGTAGCCAATATAGGATATTTCCAGGCTGCCTTTGGGGTTGGCGTTGACGGTGAAGTGGCCGTCCGCGCCGGAGGTAGCGCCTTTGGCGGCGCCCACCACGCGGATGGTAGCGCCGGGGATAGGTTTGCCGGCTTTATCCCGGATGATGCCGTTGATGCGTGTATCCGTTTGCGTTATACTTTGCGGGGGCAACGGCGCCGGTGCGGCGCTCAGCCGGCTGGCCGCCGCGGTAATGGCGAGCGGTATCAGGCAAAGGGATGCCGTGCGGGAGAGGGCATGCCGCCTCCCGGTACATGGTGTGTTATTCATGACGTTACTGTTTAATATAGCGATTGATGTTGGTTGTGTCCGGATTTATCAGATCGTTCGTTACAGGTACGGTGCTTTCATTTTTTTATTGGCCGACAAGATAATTTGGCTGATATTGATTATACTTATGCTGGCTGGGCGACTGATGCTATTATTTATTGCTAAATCGATTTTCTAAAACAGGCAAATAGTTCTCCATCCCAGTTGATGGCTAAATTACGTTACCTGTGGGATACCAGCTGTTAACAGATATCCAAGGAAATGTAAACAATTACCAATGAAGTCTAAATGAAATGTAAACAGCCTTCTGCCAACAGATTAAAAGGCGCATATTGCCGTCTTGTCCAAAGGCTATCATCGTTGAGCAGATACATGTATATCAACCAAATGCGTCATCAGTTTAAGATCTACGTCTTTACGGCTGTCATCTGTTTTGTAGCGCTGGTGCTAACGCAGTTCCTGCTGCTGTACAACACTTATGAATTGCTGAACGACCGGTACACGGTAGAAAAGGAATACGAGCTGCACGACCTCTATACGAGGTCGATCGCCAACGACCTGTTCTTCCCCGGAGGGGAGCGGGTGGTAAACAGCTTCCTCGATACGGCGTACCCGAGGCTGCAGCACTTATACGAGGCGGATACAGTGGAGTTCCGGCATTATGCTACCACTTTGTCATACGGCATACTGCTGTCGCTTTATAAAGCGGCAACGGGCAACCATGTATTCGACAGCATTTGTTCTCTTCTCCAACTAAAAGAACCTATGGCCTACACTATACTGGTACAGGAAATGGCGGTTACGTTTGACGGGCGGCATTATGTACCGTTGTTTCGCCCGAAGGCGATGTTACCGCAGCTGCCGGCGGGGATGCAGAGTAAATCCGGCATACGGCTGGCGGGCAATATGGAAACTGCGGCCAACAACAACATTATTGCGGCCATCGCCGTGAGCGATCCCAAGCCCAATACTTTCCTCGTGCGTTTTTCCCTGCATGCGGAACCGGCGAACCGGCGGGCCATCATCCTGCGGCAAATGCGGTACACCATCCTGCCTTCGCTGTGTACGGTGCTGGCCATCGTGATCCTGTTTATTATACTGGTGAGGCGGTGGAAGAAGCAAAAGCGGCTGTCGGAAATGAAATCGGATTTTATCGATCATATTACCCATGAGCTGAATACGCCGCTCACCACCATTATCATGGCTACGCTCAACCTGAAACATTTGCCGGTGGCAAAAGACCAGGCCATCCATCACCTGGCGGCCGTGATAGAACGGCAGTCCCGGCGGCTGCAGCTGCTCGTGGGCAAAATGCTGGAGATGACGGTGGAGCATAAACTGCTCACGGATAAAAGCATGCAGGACGTGAATACGCTCGTCAGCGATATTGTGGCTAACTACGCCGTGCAGCCCAACTGCCGGCTGCACCTGGACCTGCCGCCGCATCCGCTCTGCATTGAAACGGACCCTTTCCATTTTACCACCATGCTGCAAAACCTGATCGACAATGCGCTGAAGTACAACCGGCAGGAACATAAGCTGGTGAACATCGTGGTGGCGGACGCGGGGAAAAACGCCGTGCTTTCCTTAGCGGACAACGGCGTAGGCATGAGTAAAAGCACGATCGATAAAATTTTTGAAAAGTATTACCGGGACCGTCATCCCGGCGACCTCCATGTGAAAGGGCTGGGCATGGGCCTCTATTTTGTGCAGCAGTGCGTGCGGGCGCATAACTGGCAAATCGACGTACACAGCACACCCGGCTATGGCAGCCGTTTTGTAATCACCATTCCGTTAATTTCCTGTCCATGAAAAAGCATGTATTATTAATTGAGGACGAAACCGACCTGGGAAATATGGTCCTGCAATACCTTACCCTCTGCAACTTTGCCGTAAGCCTGGCGCCGGATGCGACGGTAGCGCTGCAACAGGCTACAGAACAGCATTTCGACATTGCGCTCATTGATGTGAACCTGCCGGGGATGGACGGCTTTTCCCTGGCCAGGCAGCTGCAATTGCTGCAACCGGAGCTGCCCTTCCTCTTCCTCACTGCCCGCAATCAAAAGCAGGACCGGCTGACGGGGCTGCAACTCGGTGCGGACGATTACATCGTAAAACCCTTTGATGCCGAAGAGCTGGTGCTGCGGATGAACAACATCATCCGGCGCAGCGGCAAAGCGCCGGACGCGCCGGCGGAGGACAAGCTGATCGCCATCGGGCATACGACGTACAACAAGGATACCTACATCCTGCAGGCGCCGGACGAGGACGATATTCAGCTCACGGCGCGGGAGCACGACCTGCTGCTGTATTTCTTCCGCCATCCGAACAAAGTACTGAACCGGGACGACATCCTCGCCGCCGTATGGGGCAGCAACGATTATGTACTCCGCCGCAGCCTGGATGTATTCGTATCCCGCTTCCGGAAATACTTTGCGAAAAATCCGCTCGTGGAAATCAAAAACGTATATGGGGTAGGGTTCCTCTTCCACATCCGCCAGCAGCGCGAAAATCCTATCAGTAATTGAACGGATAGTTTTATGCGGATGCTGTAGTTTTATGCTGCACAGATTTAAATTCCATTATGAAAAAACGCATTGCTGCAAGGCTGGCATCTATGGCCCTGCTGATAATCCTGCCTTTCCTGCACGCCCGCGCCCAACAATGGGTATCCGTTGACGCCAGGGGTACGCTCGTTTATGACACTACTTCCCGGGGGGACCGTATCATGGATTTTTCCTACGCCGGCTATAAAGGCGGCGGGGTGGATATCCCGGACGTGCCTGTGCGCAGGCAGGTGCAACCCGGCAATGCCAACGATGCGGATGCCATCCAGGCGGCGATCGATTCTGTATCCGCCCTGCCGTTGGTAAACGGTTTCCGCGGCGCAGTGCTGCTGGCGCCCGGCAAGTATTACTGCGATAAAACTATTTTACTGCACAGCAGCGGCGTGGTGCTGAAAGGTAGCGGCAGCACGCCCCGGGGAACGATCCTGCAACTCGCGGGCCCGGCGCATGTAGCCGTTGCCGTTAGAGGAAAACCCAGTTATACCAAAACCAGCGCGGCGGCTAAAGTAACGGCCGCTTACGTGCCGGCAGGTACCCGTAAAATCCCGGTGGATCAACCGGGGTTGTTCAAAAAAGGGGATACGATCCGCATCACCAAACCGGTGACGGCAGAATGGGTGCAGTTCATGGGCATGCACGACCTGGTGCGGGACGGCAAGCCGCAAACCTGGATCAACGGGGAGCTGACGATTGACCGGATCATCACCGCTATCAACGGCAGTACCTTACTACTGGATGTGCCGTTGACGGATAGCTATGACGCGCAATTTGCCAGCACCGTGGTGGAACGCATCAGCACCAGCGGGGAAATTACGGACTGCGGTATATCCGGCTTCAGCATAGTATCTCCCACGCAAACAGGTACGATCAACGACCGGCATCACCAGGCTTTTCATATCAGCGGTATTACGGATGCCTGGGCGGCGGATATCCAGGTATTCAATACGATCAACAGCATCAGCGTAACCGGCCGCCGCGTAACGCTGGACCGCATCAGCATTTACCATGATACCGTTACCACCGGCGCAGCGAAGCCGGCGGATATCAATGCCAGCGGTCCGCAGCTGCTGGTGCAGCGCTGCTACATCAAAGGCGGCAACGTGTTCTACATTGCTACCGGCGCTAAAGTAACGGGGCCTATCGTGATCCTCGATTGCACCTTTGAAGGCGGCGGCTGGATACAGCCACATCAGCGCTGGGCTACGGGCATGCTGGTAGATAACTGTCAGGTACCGGGAGGAGGGATTGAATATATGAACCGGGGCTCCATGGGGTCAGGGCATGGATGGTCCATCGGATGGTCCGTAGTGTGGAACAGTAGCGCAAAAAGTTTTTTGAATCAGCAGCCGCCCGGCAGTATGAACTGGATGATTGGCTGCATCGGGGAGCAGCGGCAGGAAGCGCGTCCGTTTGGAAAATTTCCGGTGTTGCCGGCCGGTATCATCGTATCGCAGGGAAAACACGTATCGCCTAAAAGCCTTTACTACGCCCAGTTACAGGAAAGACTAAAGTAATCATATCCGAATGAATGCACCTCAAAAAAAAACAGCGTCACAAAGCTTCGTGACGCTGTTTTAAAAATGATGGGTTAGTAGTTATGTAGCAAAGGTAATAATTCTAACTGTACACTCACACCTTTATCTTCATTATACCATTGCTGTAATGAAATTTTCATTTGTTCAAAATCCGCCTGCTCGTGTTTGAGCCGGTCGTACAACGTTTGGCATCCTGCCGGGCGAGGCCCCCATACGGCTATATCTTTTCCCGCGGCATCGCGCATGATCAGCTTGGGAATGGATTTGGAAGTACCGTTGGTGAGGTATTGATGGATGAGGAAGGGCGGAGAATCGCGTAGTTGGTATTCGGTGGTGATCAGCGGGTTTAACGCGGCAATCATCTGGAAAAAGGGTACCAGGTGCGCGGCATCGCCGCACCAGGGCTCGGTGATGATGATCCAGTGCTGCGGTTGCGTAATGCTTTTTGCTGCGGCGATAATATCTTCCGATAATTTTCCGGTTTTTAACCAGCGCGACTGCCGGGACCAGTTCAGTTTTGTATAATTCAGGTAATCCGGGTTGTTATATGGTGGTGCAGGTTCCGGGTTGTGTAGAATTTTTTGAAATTCCTGCTCGTAAGCTTGAAAGTCCATGACACATCTTCTTTTTTGTGGGTCAATGGTAAGGAATTATTTTGAAATAATGAAAGAGGGGGATATTAGGGAAGGGGAGGAATTATTTTGAATTAATAAAATCTTATTAACGCAGAGAAGAAAAAAGGCCGGTATCACACCGGCCTTCCCTCATCCCCCTTATTTATTATACTTCAACGACAAATGCCCTAACCTGCACGCCGCCGTTGCACTATAAGCCCCGCCGGTAGCCGCTGTGCCGGAACCCACCGTCTTATCCGCCATACGTATCCGTATATATAATTTATCCAGGTTGGACGCGCCCGCAGGCAACTGCATATTCACCTGTTTAAACCCTGCCACCTGCGTGAGCAAAGTATTCGTCCAGTTGGCCACATCCTGGAAGGTAAACGTACCCACGGTGATCCAGTTACTGTTGGTCGCAGAATATTCCACCACGAAATTACGCGGCCCACCGGGGTCCACATTGCCATCCAGCTGCAGGGAAAGCGGTTGTGTAACGCCTTTGGAAGACGTTTCCACCATCCAGTATTCCCCGGTGTTGGTGGTGGTATTCCACCAGCCTTTTGCGCCCCAGCCGCTATTGGTAACCTGGCCTTTGTTCGTAGTCGGCTCCTGTAATACGTTATTGTAATCCACCGTAGTATAGATGCCGTTAGCGGTGAAGTCCATACTCTTACGGGAGCTGTGATAGAGCTTGCCGCTGCCGATGTCCGGCGTCAGCGGGTTTTGCGCTTCGGTAGGCGTTGCCTGGTATTCGGTTTTGAAGCGTGTCCATTCCACCAGTACGGCGGAGAAGCCGTTGCTGCGGTCCGCATTCAGCGCTATATCCTGCTGCCGTAAATGGCGCAGACTGTACTTACCGATATTGCCGCCGTAGCGGTCATGGTTTTCGCTCACGAGGATGCCGGCAATGGCGCCTGCACCCTGCGGGATAGGCTTGCCATCCCGGCGGTACGCCACATCCAGGTTGGTGAGCAGGTACATGCTGTTGCCCTGTATATCCCGGATGCTGAGCGGGTAGCAGTCCATCCTCGCCGTATAGCCTTCATTGATATTCGTATAGGCGCCGAAGGGAATGGAGAACTCCACGTCTTTCAGTTTCACGTAGGTGTACAGGTCGTTATCCGTCAGTTCCGAGATGTATTTTTCTTTTGGCTGCAAAGCGGTAGTGCCGGCATCCTTCTGCATCACCTGGGAAATTTCCACGCCTGAAATAATGCTGCGGGCCGGGTTGGCCAGCTTTTGCAGGGTGGCACCTTTCAGGTGGATTTTCACCCTATCGTTAAAGTTGAAAATATTTTCGCCGGCGGTTTTCATTTTGAGATATAAACCGCTGCTGCCGTCTGTGCTTTGCACGTACACGGCTATACTATTTTCCGTTTTGTCTACCACGTGCTTGTTAGCGGCGGAGTTGAGGTTCTGCGCTATGTTCGGGTGGCCTTTGTCGGAAACAACGATACCTTCGATGTAGCTGTTTTCGTTGATAACCCCTGGCGCCAAACTTTTTACATAGCTGAAATCCCTTGCCACGGCCCCGTCGAAACTGATGCCGGCTTTTTGTTTGATCTTGATGGAATCTTTGGTGGTGGTACCCAATGCATCCAGGTAGCTGAGGGTGAGTACTGCCACTCGGTCCACCGCCAGGTGATTGGTATCCGCATGGAAATACAGGTAGCCGTCCCTGATATCCAGCTGTGAAATCCAGCCGGCGCCGGAGGAATCATAGCGGTACACGGCGGTTTGCAGGGCCAGCGGCACATTGGTGCTGATGCCCGTACGGTATAAGCCGCCATTGGCAATTGCCTGGGCGGTAGTATCGGCAATGGCGAGTGTGGGAACGAGCCCGCGTTGCTGGATCTGCACGGTGTCCGTATGGCCGTTACTGTTAATCACCAGTTTTACGGCGCGGGGCAGCGCGGTACTGTTGTCCGTTGCTTCGGCAATGAAATAGCCTTTGCCATGGCCGGCGCTTTGGCGCAGCAGTATCCAGGGCGTTTCTGCGGCAGGCGCCACCTGCCAGTCGCCATCGGAGTACACGATCACTTTGGTGGTGTCCGCCGTGGCGGCAATCCGCACGATGCGACTATCCACCGCCAACGGCGTGCTGAACTGCACGTTTTCCAGCTTGCGGCAGCAAAGAAATAATAAGCATCCCAGGAGGAGATATAGATAGCGGCTCATAATTTATTTTTTAATTTCCAGGTAGATGGGCCTGTGGTCGGAATATTTGGCCGTGAAGTCATCGTAGATGAAGTGGCAACGGAGTACTTTCTTCGCCAGGTTTTTACTGAGGTAGATGTAATCGATGCGACTATTACTGCGGATGGAATCGCTGCCACCGCGGCGGCTGTACTCAAAGGCCGCATCCACGAAGCCGGCGTCCAGCACCTGCTGCTGGGTATTGTAATCGATAAATTTCCCGTCCACCATGTTTTCGATCAGGGGATTTTTCTTCATCGCCGCCAGGTTGCGCTCCAATATGCGCACGGTATCCAGCCGGTACTTTTCCTGCGGCGTGTTGGAGTTGAAATCGCCCATGATGATCCAGTTGTTCTTATTCGGCTCCAGGGCAATGTTGTCCATCACGGCGGCAATTTCCTGCCGGCGTTTTTTATACCGGTGCGGGTTCAGGTGCAGTACCACGATGTTGTAGTCTTTCACCTTCGCCATAATGAAGCCATGGGTCATGTTTTCATTGATCTTGCGGATGCCCGCAATAGGGTACCTGGAAGTAAGGCCGGTAGGGTAGCCGTTCTCTTTTACGATCACGGCATACGGGTGGCCCCATGAGGCGGCCAGTTCTTCGAGCGACTTCTGGGTAAACCCGTTGCATTCCTGCAAGGCAAGGATGTCCGGATCAAATTTTTTGATCCAGTTGACGAATACCTGTTTGCCTTTGGTCGTATCAGTGACCATGCCTTCGAGGATGTTGTAGCTCAGGACCTTGAGGGGCTGCTGGGCGTAGGCCGTTTGTTTCAGGCAGAGGATGGTCAGGAGTATGATAGCGCTGATAAGTTTTTTCATGTGTGATTGTTTATAAGTTGGATGGGTAAGCATGGCGATATTTGTATTATTTATACGCCGGATTCGTCAAAATTCCCCCTGAGCGCACCACTTCCTTATCCGGTATCGGGTAATACTCATGATACGGCCTGAGGTTCGCCTGCATCACCGGGAACTCGCTCGCCGACGTTGCGCTTACATCTGCAAAGAACGTCCCCCAGCGTACCAGGTCCCACTTGCGGCCGTATTCGCCCATCAGCTCGCGGGCCCGCTCTTTTTTCACTTCCTGGAAAAATTCAGCTTTGCCGGGATAGGCCGTGAGTACGGCA
The DNA here is from genome assembly GCA_001870995.2 of Chitinophaga sp. CB10. Classification (GTDB taxonomy): domain Bacteria; phylum Bacteroidota; class Bacteroidia; order Chitinophagales; family Chitinophagaceae; genus Chitinophaga. The sequence continues at coordinate 92,276 of MLAV02000010.1, read as the reverse complement.
TCTGCTTCCGCCCTGCTTTTCACCTCGTTGAGGCATTGCATGGCCAGCGCGGTGTTGCCGGTTTCGTTGGCGGATTCAGCGAGCATCAGCAGGGCGTCCGCATAGCGGAATACTTTCTGGTTGTTACCGTCGGCAATGTTGTCCATACCCGGGCACCAGAACTTAGGGCCCATCCAGGCTTTGCCGGTGCCGTTATTTTGCATGGGCCTTTTGAAATAGCTGCCGTTGTAGCTGTAAGCGAGAATGATCTCGCGGCGTGGGTCCGTAACCGTGTAGAGGCTCATGAAGTATTCCGTTGGCGTGATGCTGGTAAACGGATTGGCTTTGCTGCCCAGTTCCGGAATGTCCACCCCGTCGTAAATGCTGGTGCCGGAAGTTTTGGTGGGCGTAAAGTAAGCGGCCGTAGAGGTAGTCTTTTTCAACCCGGTAACGGACCAGGTGTACTGCACCTCGAAGATGGATTCCGGCTTGTTCTTATTCCGGAACCAGGTATCCGTCAGCGGGTACTGCGCCAGCTGTCCGTAAATCTTGCGGATCTCCTCCATGGCGGCGCTGCATACTTCGTACTCCTTGTTCCAGAGGGCCATTTTGCCGATCAGCATCCAGGCAAACGGAGCGGATATACGATTTTGCGGCACGTCGGAAGTCCGCTTCTGCGGCAGGTAAGGCGCATAGGTCTGCAACTCCCGGATCAGGGAATCGCGGGTGGCCTTCGCATCCATGCGGCCGATTTTCTTGATTTCGTTCAGGGCATTTAAGCTGTTGACCGGCTGCGTGTAAAACGGCACATCGTTGAAGGTGCTGGTCAGCACATAATAGTACAAGGCCCGCAATGCTACCGCCTCCGCTTTTAAAGGCGGCTTCTTCTCCGCAGGGATGGTCGCGTTTTCAATGCCATACACCGCCGCATTGCAATACATCACGCCCTGGTAGCAGGCCGTCCAGATGTTGTCTCCCATGCCGGGGTTGGCGGGCGATATTTCGTAACGGGCATCAATAAACGAAGAGTTCAGGAACGCGAGGTCTGTAGCGCCTTCCAGGCTGATCATCAGGTCCGGAATAAACACGCTTGTCAGCGGGATATAGCAACCGTTCAACGCTGCCACGCACTGGTTTTCCGACTCAAAAAAAGTATCCGGGCTCACAAAGCTGGAAGGCTCTTCTTCCAGTAGTTTTTTACAACCGCTCAGCAGGGAAGCGGCTGCCAGTAACAGGAGAAAAATATTTCGTTTCATGTCGATGCTGTTTAAAATTTCAGTTCGGCGCCAAAGGTGAACGTGCGGCTGGACGGATAGGCGCCATTGTCCATACGCCGGATGGTGGAGCCGCTGCTCTGCGTGGATACTTCCGGATCGTAGCCGTTGTAATGTTTCCACAGCGCCATATTGTTACCGCCTACTGACAGGGAAAGGGATTGCAGCTTTTTGTTCGTCACCCTGCTCAGGTCAAACGGGTAGGCGATGGTAAAATTCTTGAACCGCAAAAAGGAGGCGTCGTGTACAAAACGGTCGTTCGGTATGTCGTCCTTGGAATCCGCCCGGGGATAGTCGGACGTTGGGTTACGCACAGGATGCCAGGCGTTCACCATGTAGCGGTACTGGTTACTCAGGTAAGTACCCGTGCCCATAAACAGTTCCGTCGGATTATAAATCTTTCCGCCGATGCTGTAGTTGAAATAAAAGGATACCTGCAGCTTCCGGATGCGGAAGGTGTTCTGGATGCCGCCGTAGAGGTCCGGATCGGCGTTGCCGAGGTACACGAGGTCATTATTATCCAGCAGGCCGTCGTGGTTTTGATCAATATAGCGCTGGCGGCCCGGTTGGTAAAACGCCGTAGAGGCGGAAGCGTATTTTTTATCTTTTTTGTCCTGGTCAATTTCTGCCTGGCTCTTCCACACGCCGGCATATTGCATGCCCCAGAGCGCGTTCAGCGGCTCGCCCTTCACATAGCCGTACATCATATATTGGGAGCCGTAAGGGTTATCGTACACGGATACACGATCGAGTCCGCCGATGTCTTCCACCATTTGCTTGTTGTGGGCAAACGTCAGCGTGCTGCTCCAGGAAAAGTTTTTGCTACGGATATTTTCCGTGTTGATGCTCAGTTCAATACCCTTGTTGGAAGTCTTGCCAATATTCGCCAGGCGGGTATTAAAGCCGGTGTGGGTAGGCAATTGCACCGTCAGCAGCAGGTCTGAAGTTTTACTGCTATAAACATCCAATGTGATGTCTACTCTTCTTTTATAGAGGGAAAGATCTAATCCCGCGTTCAGAGAAGAGGTCCGTTCCCAGGTCAGACCTTCGTTCTCAATACGCTGAGGGTAATATGCCACTGGCTGGCCACCATCAAACAGGTACCCGCCTGAGGTAGAAGCCATCCTGGCCATGGACTGGTAGCGCGCGATAGCGTCATTTCCTGAAACGCCTGCGCTAAGGCGGATACCCAGTTCGTCGATATCCCGGAAGCGTTTCATAAAGTTTTCATTCAGCACATTCCACTTAAATGCCGCGGAGGGGAAGTAAGCCCATTTGTTGTTGCTGGCAAAGTTGGAAGCGCCGTCCGCGCGGCCTGTCACCGTCAGGTAGTATTTGCTGCGGTAGTTGTAGTTAATACGCGCCAGGTGCGACATGCGGCCGAGGTTTTCCAGCAGGGAACCGATGTTGATTGTTTCCTTGGAAGGCAGCGCCGCGAGGTCGTTCGTTTCAATGTCGTCAATGAAATAACCGTTACCGCTGGCGGAGAGGTTCACAAACTTTTTTTGCTGCATGGTGAAGCCATACATCGCATCGAAGTTATGTACCCGGTTCCATGATTTTTTATAGGTAATGGTGTTTTCGTTGAGCAGGTTGTTTTCCCCGTAGGCGCGTTTGTAGGCGTAAGCGCCGGTGTTGGCGTTTGCCCTGGATGGCAGCGTGGAAGGGAAGAACTGGTCGTCGTCCTTACTGTAATCGGTGTAGGATACGGTGGAGCGGATCAGCACATTCTTTACCGGCGTGATTTCCAGGTAGGCCATGGAGCTGAGGCTCTTTTCCAGCGAATTATTTTTCTTCAGTTCCGCATTGGCCAGCGGGGAGTCGAACAGGGTACCGGTGTACCACTGCGTGTTCCAGTCGTTATAGCTGCCGTCCGGTTTGTACGGCGCAATAGTAGGCGCCAGGAAGATGGTGGACCTGTACCAGAGCGTACTCGTGCCCACGTCCACGTTATTGAGCTTACGGGCCAGCTGCGAATAGTTGAAGCGGATGCCTGCCTTTACATACTTGCTGATGGTACGGTCCAGGTTGAGGCGCGCCTGGTAGCGTTGCATGCCGCTGTTGAGGATGATGCCCTGGTTGTTATTGTAGTTAAGCGAAAAGTAGTATTGGGTGCCTTTATCGCCCCCGTTGGCGGAGAGGGTATAGTTTTGATAAGGCGCTTTGCGGGTGATCACGTCCGTCCAGTTGGTGCCTTCCCCGAGGCTCAACGGATCAGGGTAGGGATATTCTTCCAGCGGCTTCGTTTGATTGGCTGTGCTGGCGAAATAATAGCGGTCGTTTTGCAGTTGCGCGAATTCCGTGGCATTCATCAGGTCCAGGAAGCGGGGCAGCTCGGAGCGGCCGAGGTCCGCCCGGAAGTTGAAATTCGTTTTGCCCATCCTGTTAGCGCCGGATTTGGTGGTGATGATGATGACCCCGTTGCTCCCGCGGGAACCGTAGATGGCGGTGGAGGAAGCATCTTTCAGTACGTTGATGCTGGCGATGTCGGACGGGTTGAGTTCATTGAGGCTGGTGATACCGTCCATGAGGCCGTCCACGATAAACAGCGGCTCGTTGCTGGCGCTGATGCTGCGTGTACCGCGGATGCGGATGGAGGTGCCGGAGCCGGGCTCCCCGTCGGCGGACACGATTTCAGCGCCGGCGATGCGGCCTTGCAGCATCTGGTCTACCCGGGGTGCGGGTATGCCTTCCAGGTCCGCCGTACGTACGGTAGACACGGCGCCGGTGAGGTCCTTTTTAGCGACCGCTCCGTACCCGATCACTACCACTTCGTTCATCTTCTGATTAGTAGCGCTGAGGCGGATGTGCAGCGGCTGCGTCACGTCCGCCAGGGGGATCAGCTTCCGGTCGAAGCCGATGTAGGTCACCATCAGCGTAGCTTTAGCGCCGGCTTCGATGGTGAATTCTCCTTTTTCATTCGTTTGTACGCCGCGGCTGGCGCCCGCAACGGCTACGGTGGCGCCGGGGAGCGGGTTACCGTCTTCGTCGGTGACCTTTCCTTTTACGGGCGGGTCTTTGCGTGCCGGCAAAGGGAGGATGGGCAGCGCGGGTGCAGGCTTTTGTTTGATGGTGATGGTTTTGGCATTGATCTCGAAGTCAATGGGCTGGCTGGCCATCACGGTGCGGAGGAAGTCCCTCACCTCCATGTTACGGGCGTCTACATCCACCGGCGTGGTGTTTTCCAGCAGGGCGGTGTTGTAGAAGACGACGTAGTCGGTTTGCTTTTCCAGCTGCCGGAAGATTTCCCGGAAGGAGAGCTTCTTGCCGGAGATGCTGACCTGTTGGCCCATAGCGCCTGCCTGTACATGCAGGCAGAGGGCGAGCGCCAGCAGCAGGCTGCCGGCGGCGCTGAACAGCGATCGTGGTGAATAGGTGGTTGTTGCAAGCATTATGTTGTGTAGATTTTTGGATTGTTACAGGCATGGCGGTAGCAGCTGCATTGGTAGATGCAGGATGGCCGGCGCTTGTTTAAGGTAATTTTACTGTGTGATAATGACGGTCCTTCCTTCGAGGCGGTAATGCACATTTGAGATCTCCAGTATGTGCAGTACGTGTTCCAGCGGAAGGTTCCGTTCTAATTTGCCTTCAAACCTGATGTCAGGAATACCGTTTTCATATTTAACATCTATATCATACCATCGTTGCAGTTCGTTCATGACCGTGCCGATGCCGGCTCCGGAGAAGCTGAACCTGCCTGATTTCCACGCAATGGCGCTGCTGGTGTCCGCAGGGCTGATGCGTATATCCTGATCCGTTACCTGTGCCTGCTGGCCGGGGCGGAGCAGCGCCTGCCGCGTGCCGGCGGCTATGTTGACAGCGCCGTGCAGCAGGGTGGTAATGGTGTGGTGATTATCCGTATATGCATTTACGTTAAAGCCGGTTCCCAGCACTTTCACAACGGCGCCGGGCGTTTTAACGAAGAATGGTTGCGTGGCGGCGGCGATTTCAAAGTAGGCTTCCCCATCCAGCTGTACCTCCCTGTTGTTGCCGGTAAAGCGGGTAGGGTAGGTGAGCGTGCTGGCGGCGTTGAGCCATACTTCGGAGCCATCGGGGAGCCGCAGGTGGAAGGTCCGGCCCCGCGGTGTGGCCAGCGTGTTGAAAGTAGCCGCGTCGCCCTGGCCGTTATAGGCGATGCTGCCGGCTGCCAGCCGGAACTGCGCGCCCGCGGTATCTACCATACCTTGTTGCAGGCTGTCGAGCGGAATGCGGCGGCCATCGCCGGTGATGAGTAGGGCGCTGTTATGCGGCGCGGTGATGGGCGCTTGCGTTAAGGCATGTCCCTGTTTTGCGGTAGGCCGTTGGCGGGGGAGCAGCCACCATGCAGCGCCGGCGATCAGCAGTACAGCGGCGGCAGCGGCGGTCAGGCGCAGCATGCGGCGAATGCGATGCCGTTGTTTGGCTTTCGTTTGCAATATGGTAGCTAGTATGGCGGCGGCTTTATCGTCCGGTACGGCTGTTTCTTCGCCGGTTTCGGCCATAACGGTGGCGATCAGCTCCAGGAGCTGTTCGTCGTGTTGCCCGGCTGCAATGAGCGCCATCAGTTCCTGCTTTTCAGCATCAGTTTGCTGATGGGTAAGCGAGCGGCGAAAAAGCGATTCAAAATGATCCATACTGATAAAGGGGAATGACCCTGTCTATAGAAAGAAATCCCTGTATTTAAAAAATGGGTCAGTGCCGGCAGGAAAAAAACTGACTCATAACAATTCCTTAATAATCAGGATGGCGGCATACGTGCCCAGGTGGTAGCTGCAATAGGTGCGGATGGCGTGCATGGCTTCTGCCAGGTGGCGTTTTACCGTTTCGGGCGAGAGGTTGAGCGCTGCTGCGGCCTCTTCGCGTTTAAGTCCGTTTTCTTTGATGAGGTGGTAGACCTTCTTTTGCTGGGGAGATAATTGCGCTACGGCTTCGTGCAGCACCTGCCGGTATTCTTTTTCTACCAGCACCACGCCGGGGTGGTGGGTATGGGAGAGCAGCAGGTCGTCGTCACCGGTAATGGCTTCGCCCGCAGCGTGCAGGGCCTGTTGCTTCAGCGTTTTGAACACCCGGTTACGCGTGATGGTGAACAGCCAGGCGCTGAAGTGTTCGATATGGGGGAGCTGTTCCCGTTTGATCCATACTTTCAGGAATACGTCCAGCAATACTTCTTCCGCCAGCTCTGTGGAGCCGGTAATCTTTAAGGCAATGGTATAAACTTTATTACGGTAGCTGGAAAAGAGCTGCTCAAATGCTTTTTCATTGCCCGCTGCTATCGCATGGAATAGTTCCGTATCGGTATGGGCGCTCATCCATATAGATTTTGGTCACAAATATAATGTCGTGGATATTCTTCCGTCAACGCAGCTGGTTTGCCGCGGGCTGATTTCATAATTTTATAACATTCATCCCGGTAATTATTATTTTAGTCGCGGCATTACCATCTCCCTGAAACTAAAAATAGAAATAAAAAATCAATGTTCAAATGAATCCACGATACCATATTGCGCCGTTGGTGTACACGCCGGAAATTATCCAGTCGCTGGCGGACCTGTTAATTGAAACCGTGGCCAATGGCGGCTCGGTAAGCTTTATGCATCCTTTGGAGGAAAATGTGGCGCAGGCGTTCTGGCGTTCGTCCATCAATGCGGCCATTGCCGGCGAGCGGGTGGTGCTGGGCGCTTTCGACGGCGCGAAGCTGATCGGCACGGTGACGCTTATACTGAATTGTCCGCCTAACCAGCCGCACCGCGCTGAAGTAGCGAAGATGATGGTGCGGGTGGCGTACCGGGGGCAGGGCGTAGGCCGCGCGCTGATGCATGCCGCGGAGAAGATAGCGCTGCAAAAAGGCAGGACGCTGATTACGCTGGACACGGCGGAGGATGAGGGCGCGGCGGGGTTGTACGAGGCGCTGGGCTTTCAGAAAGTGGGCGTGATACCGGACTTTGCGCTGAAGCCGCATGGCGGGTTGTCCGGAACGATTATTTATTATAAGCAGCTGGCGGCGGAGGTGGCAGGGGAGTGAGGGGTTATTTTCCCGCAGAGCGGAGTTTTTTCTCGCAGAGAGCGCAGGGGGGCAGAGAGCGCAGAGGTGTTTGGTGGGGAAGGGTTGGCCTTATGCCTTATGGTAAAAAAATGAAATGGAAGCAATCATTTTCTGTGGCATTCAGGCCACCGGGAAGTCTACCTTTTACAGGCAGCACTTTTTTAACTCGCATGTAAGGATCTCGATGGACCTGCTGCGTACGCGACACCGGGAAGACCTGTTTTTGGACGCATGCCTTAAAAGTTATATGCCTTTTGTGGTAGACAATACCAATCCTACTTTGGCCGAAAGAGCCAAATACATTGCCCTGGCGAAGGCATCCCGGTACCGGGTGAAATGTTATTACTTTTCATCTTCCCTGGAAGCGGCGCTGGAAAGGAACAGCGGCAGAGTGGGGAGGGAGCTGGTTCCTGAAAAAGGAGTGCGAAGCGCTTACCACCGGCTGGCCGTTCCCGTGCGTGCGGAGGGGTATGACGAGATGTATTATATTACACAGGAAAACAACCAATTTATCATAAAACCCTGGATGGATGAAGTTTGAAGAGCTGGATCAGCGGATGCGGATGTTTGAAGCGGTGAACGACCGTATCATTATGCCCGAAATGTATATGGTAGCGCGGATTGACGGGCGTGGATTTACAAAGCTCACCAAGGAGCGCTATGATTTCGAGAAACCTTTCGACGAACGTTTTCATGATTATATGATTGCCACGGTGATGCACCTGATGAACTGTGGCTTTAATATCACTTATGGTTATACGCAGAGCGATGAAATTTCGCTGCTCTTTCACCTGGATGAAGATGCTTTCAGCAGGAAGGAGCGCAAGCTCATTTCCCTGCTCGCGGGCGAAGCCAGCGCTAAGTTTTCATTGCTGGTAGGTGGGGTTGCCAGTTTTGACTGCCGCATCACCGGGTTTCCCAGGGAGGCCCTTGTGGTAGATTACTTCCGTTGGCGGAATGAAGATGCCCATCGCAACGCGCTCAACGCCCATTGTTACTGGCTGCTGCGAAAACAAGGAGCATCGCCCGCTGCTGCTACAGGCCAGGTAAAAGGACTTAGCTCCGCGGATAAAAATGAACTGCTATTCTCCCATGGCATCAATTACAACGACTTACCCGCCTGGCAAAAAAGAGGTACCGGCATATACTGGAAAGATACGCAGGTAGAAGGACATAACCCCACAACCGGCCAGACCGTGACCACTACCCGAAGAAAGCTGTTTGTAGATAAGGTGCTTCCCTTCAAAGAAGCCTACAGTGAATTCATCTATAATATTCTCCATCCCTTAAAAGCCGTATAGCCACACGTGCTAATGCATATTCCATACAAAAGAAAACGGGGCCACCGGCCCCGAACATGGTGTAAAAGGAAGTGATGTTGTTGAGACTTCCGAAGGGAATTTCACCTTGGCTGGTTTGCGAAAGATGAATAATAATGCTACAGATTGGATAACGGGTGTGCTGGATACGGCTGGTCAGCTTATTTGGGTGAAACACTATGATTCTGAAGCACAAAACCAGACCGACTCTGCTTGAGTCCGGAGATACGGAGGTACTTGCAGCTTCCATCAAAGCGGATGCATCTTCCGATGTGGTCCTGGTTAAGCAGAACAAGCATACCGGCGCAATTTGGCAGTGAGTCAGGTATCGGCTCCCGTGCTCCGGTGGCGGCATTTACAGCGGTAAGGCCGTTGTATAACGCCAATATCGCGGCCATGTCCGTAAACCTGCTCAAAGTGGGTGAGTCGCTGGTATTCAACTATAGTTATGATGTGCTGAACCGCATCCGGAATATGGATGTGGCCAAAAGCCTTGGTGCCGCCGCCAACCGCTGGATGCCGATAAATACCGGCGACTTTAATGAGTCTATTACTTACGATGGCAGCGGTAATATCCAAACGTATAACCGTAACGGTCACCAGTCCGCCCTGGATAGGGATAAGTTAACCTATAACTACCTTCCAGGGACCAATAAGCTCAGTCACATCAATGATGCCGTTCCCGCCACAGCTTAGGCGGATACCGATATAGACGACCAGACAGCCAACAACTATACCTACGATCCCATCGACAGCCTGGTATCAGACGTTCAGGGTAAGGTAGACAATATTAAATGGAACGTATATGGCAGGAACAGCGAAATCCAGCGAGCAGGTAAGTCGCCGATAAAATACACCTACGATGTAGCCGGCAATCGCATCAGCAAAATCGCAGGTTGTATAGAAAGCACGTTACATCCGCGATGCATCGGGCAACATAATGAGCCTATATGTTAAAGGATATGCCTCCATCAACAATGGCTTAATGAGCCACGCGAAAACCCACCATTATTGTAGCAGCCGCCTGGGAATCAACAACCTGGTAACGCAGGGGCAGAACCCTGAAGTTGCTGCCACCACACCATTACCTGGCTTATGTTCAGGATATTTTACTACATTTAAGCGCGGATATAAGTTCTTTGAATTGTCCAACCACCTGGGAAATGTACTGGGTACCGTAGCTGATGATAAACTGGTCGTTTCGGTGACTGCTACTATTGTTGAATATTATGTACCGAGGATTGTGTTTGCACAGGATTTACGCCGTTTGGGATGGGGTTGGTGGAAAAAGGATTTTCTTCTGATAGGTATCGTTATGGGTTTAATGGTAAGGAGAACGACAACGAAATCAAGGGAGAAGGGAATCAGCAGGATTATGGATTTAGAATCTATGATCCGAGGATAGGGAAGTTCTTGAGTGTTGATCCAATTACTGCGAAATATCCAGAGTTAACGCCGTATCAATTTGCAAGTAATACACCTATTTGGGCAATCGATTTAGATGGATTAGAAGCGGTGAAGGCTCCTGGAAATGCTGAAATAATCTGGAATTTTATTGCTAATGATAACCACATTACAAGGGCTAAACAGTTTGCGGCAGCGCGTAATATAGATGCGAGCCAGGTTTATTTGATCGTAGGTTCTCGGGCGAGTTATGTGATGGGTAATGATGCTCCTCCAATAAGGAATGTTGATAACACCTCTGTTATAATTTATGATCCGGTAGAAAATCCTAAAACAGGAGAGGTAACAGTATTTAAGCATGTATTTAGGCAGACTGGAAATACTAGTCCCTTTACACTTTCCACTAGTTCTTCTAATGATAACTTGTTCCAATTATGGGATTTAGATTTTGATGAATCTGGTCAACCTATCCCTAATGAAAGTGATAGGTCTGAGACCTCGTTTGATTCACCTTTTAGCTTGGGAGGCAAGGCTGGCAAGGTTGGCACAGTTGTAATGAATGCTGCTCAAGATTCTAGGTCATGGTATAAAGTATTGAAGGGGCCACTTCACCATATTGCGACAAACAAAAATTTTATACAGGGATTACAGTGGTCAAAGAAGTTTGAGCCGATTTTTAAGAAGGCTGGTTATGGACTGGATGATGCACTGAATAAGGTATTTGTGCCCGGGCATCGAGGTCCACATCCAGAGGCGTATCACAGATATGTTTACAATGCGCTGCTGGCGGCGACCAGAGGGAAAAAAGGAAAAGAATATAAAACAGCGCTTGAGGGTGCAATGAAAAAGCTAGCGACTGATGCCCAGAAAGCAGGAAGTAAGCTCAATAAACTATTAACAGGTAATTAAATCTATTTACATGTATTATAATTTGACCGATGATTTATCTATACCAGATAGATGGTATCTGGATGAAATCTATTCTTCTGACGGTGAAATCGATATTTGGGAATATAACTCTATTGGACCGATAACAGTGCCAGATGCAAGGTTGACTGTAGATGTGTCATATGATGGAGCTCCTTTAGATATAACATTTGCGGGCTTTGATGTGCTTATTGGGAGCTCAAAAGTTAAAGAGTTATTTGATAAGGAGGAGGTAGAACTTTTACCTATCTCAATAAAACAAATCCCTACGGCGGAATTTTATGTAATTAAAATACTGAAGGAGGTGGATTGTATTGATCGTGAAAAATCAGATTTTACTGTATGGGAAAAAGATGATCCAATTCGGCCAGACTTGGAAGGTGAGTTTAGTAGCTTCTTTGAAATGGTAGTTAATCCTGCTATGTTGGCAGGTTATGATATAGTAAGGGTTAAAGGTTATAATAACGCAATAATAGTTAGTGATAACCTGAAGGGTAAGATGGAGAAACTAAAAATATCCGGGGTTTTATTTGAATCTGTATAAGAAATTGTATCAAGGATAAATGGAGTTTAATCCAACATATTTTTCTGAAAGAAATCTTTAAACTTAGACTTGGTAAGCATTGTATCGATAATCCGGTACAGTGCTTGCCTGTCTTCCTCTTCAAGCTGTTCAATTAAACGCAGCTTCTCGGCGATGGTTTTATCTTCCACTCTTATATCGCTGGGAACTTTACCTTCCAGGTGAATCAGTTCATCGATGGTCATGCCGAACAGGCGTGAAATCTTCTCTAAAGCCTCGATAGAAGGCTCTCTTTCTCCTTTTTCAATTTTGCTATAGTTGGACGGAAGCATGCCTGCTACTGCGGCTACTTCTTTTTGGAGTAGTTTTTTTTGTTCCCTGACGATTTTAATGTTTTTGCCGATGTTCATCTGAAACTGGGTTAAGTTACAATGGAAAGGTAGTCAAAAAGGCTATTTTTTAAATAAATCTGTACTTTTTGAACATTTAAAGTTGTCAAAAAGGAAATTTAATCTTTACTTTGTGGTTGTCAGATTGTCAAAAAATAAATTGTTATGGGAACCACAAAAGTAACCAGGTACTGCAAGCTACACAGCCGCAGTCAGGAAGTTAGGAAATTATATCCAGATGGACGCTCAGGCTACCGCGGTGTTCCGTGGCTTCGGATCGGTGGGTTATGGATGGAGCGTTATGGTTTTAAAGTAGGTGATCCGATAGAGATCACCGTTGAAAATGGAGTGATGACCATTAAAAAGCTGGTTATCCATGGAAATCACTGAGATTAAACAGCAGCTAACCCTTGCTACTCTCCTGCACCACTACGGCTTAAAGCCCGATAAATCGCTACGGCTCAACTGCCCGTTCCACGATGATAAGACACCGAGCCTGCAGGTGTATTACAAAACCCACACGGTCTACTGCTTCAGCGCCAACTGCAAAACGCACGGTAAACCGCTTGATGTGATTGACTTTGTGATGCACAAAGAAAACTGCAGCAAGTATGAAGCAATCCTAAAATGTAAACAGCTGATCGGTGGCAATCCCCTGCCTGCTGTGACTTTACCGGGTCAGCGTACCGCTATCCTGGGTAATATGTTTACTTACTTTAAAAATGCGGTTAGTAATAGTGAGCCTGCAAAAGCGTATATCCGGGAGCGTGGGTTAAACTATGAAGCCCTTGAAATCGGCTATAATAGTGGCCAGTTCCATCACGGTGCCCGTAAAGATGAAACCCTGATTAACGACTGTTTACAGGTGGGCTTATTATCTGTACATGATAAGTTGGGTCGCACCGGTGAAACTTCTTATCGTGTGTTCGGTAAAGGTTGTATCGTTTTTGCGTTGCGTAATAAGCAACACCAGGTGTCTGGTTTATACTTCCGCAGTACCTACAATGACCAGGATCAAAAACACTTTTACTTAAAGGATCGTAAAGGGTTGTATCCGGGGTATCCTGCTGCCAGTACGGAAAGGTTAATACTGACTGAAGCGATCATCGATGCAGCTACCCTGTTGCAACAGCCAGCCATTACCAAGGAATACAGCGTGCTTGCCTGTTATGGGACTAATGGCCTGTTAGCCGAACATATGAGCGCTATCAAAACTTTGCCGCACCTGAAGGAGATCGTTTTTGCTTTTGACGGGGACGAGGCAGGCAATAAGGCCGTGGAGAAATACGCAGCGTTATTAAAAGAGCAGCTTCCCGCTATTATACTTACTCGTTTGGAACTGCCCACCGGTGAGGATATTAACAGCATTAGCCTATCCCATGAGCCTCAAATTTTTGTTCATCTACTTACCAACAGAAAATCAATTTTTTCTTCAGTTGAAGAAAAAACACCGGAACCGGTAACCACTGTAAAAGCTACGCCTGTATTAAATACCAGCCATCCCCATAAACTTATCTACGAAACTGACCAGCTTCAGTACTGCATCCAGGGCGGATTAAGTAAGCTGCTGGACAGCATGAAAGTTACGCTGGTAGTGGAACGCAAGGATAACGGCCAGAAAAGCCGCAACAAAGTAGACCTGTACGAAGATAAGCAGGTGGAAAAACTGAGCCGTGATATTAGTGAGCGTTTATGTGTTGATAAATCCTTGCTGGATGCGGATTTATCCACGCTCACGGATCTGCTGGACAGTCACCGGGAAAAGGACCAGCAGCAAAATGAGCCTGCCAGCGCCAAGGTGTATCCTATGACAGCAGCGGAACGCAGCGGTGCAGAACAGTTTTTAAAACAGGCGGACCTGATCGGTCAATTAAATGAGCTGTTGGGTAGTGCTGGTATTGTTGGGGAAGAAACCAACCGTATCTTTTTACTGCTGATCGCCATCAGTTATAAAATGCCTGAAACCCTCCATGCCCTGATCCAAGGCAGTAGCGGCAGTGGGAAAACCAGACTGCTAAAGCAAATATCAGACTGCATCCCGCCCGAAAACGTTACCAAACTTACCCGCGTGAGTGATAAGGTGCTGTATAACTATCCGGAGCATTACTTTGTAAACCGGTTGCTATGCCTGGAAGATATAGACGGCCTGAGTGAAGAAGCAGAGTTCGCGTTTAGGGAACTGCAAAGTAATGGAGAGCTGAACAGCGCCACCAGCATCAAGTTAGAGAATGGAACTATCACCAGCGGTCAGAAAACAGTGAAGGGGCCTATTGCATCCCTTGCCTGTACTACGCGCGGTGAAATTTACGAGGATAATATGAGCCGTGTATTTTTACTGGCCGTGGATGAAAGCAGCGACCAGACCAGCCGTATTATTAACTACCAGAATACGAAAGCCACCGGTAATATCGACAGTAAGCAGGAGCAGGAAACAAAACAGTTTATCCAACACCTGGTGCGCTGCCTTCAACCGCTTGAAGTGGTGAACCCTTACGCATGTAAGCTACAACTGCCGCCCGATGCACATAAGATCAGGCGCTTAAATGACCTGTTTTTAAACTTTGTAAAGATGGTAACGCTGCTGCATCAATACCAGCGCAAGCGGGATAGTAAAGGACGGTTAATTACAGAAATATCCGATCTTGAAGTGGCGGTAGATATTATGTTCGAAAGCATCGTGCTGAAAGTGGACGAGCTGGATGGCAGCCTGCGGCAGTTCTACGAGCAGTTAAAAAAGTATCTTCAGGAAAAGGAGGGAGATAAATATTTACAGGTTCCTTTTAGCCTGCGGGAAGTCCGGCAAGCGCTGAAATACAGTAAAACACAGGTGTTCCGTTATGTAAATGACCTGACCCGGTTGGAATACCTTTATCCAGTTGGTGGCCATGCCAATAAAGGATTTACATATAAGTTGAATTATAGTGATAATTACATGGCTCTGCGTGAAAAAGTTAGTGAACATCTGTTCTCTCAAATCCAGTGTATAAAGGCATCTGTTAAAAATGGAACGCTAGAATCCTTGCCAGTACAGCAATAATAATCTCCTTATCAAAGTGTGGAACACAAAAGGAACGCTAGTGGAACACTAGAATCCTTTGTAGTAGCGGAAAAGTGGTCTGGCGTTCCGCGTTCCAAAAAAGTGCTCAAGGGGCCTTTTAAAAAGTATCATAGTTATAGGTTTTATATCATAGTGTTGCCCCTCTCTCCAAAAATCAGTTAAAATAATACCAAAAATTTATGAAACAGATCATAGGTATGTTCAAAGACTACCTGTCTGTTGTGGGTTACAGCATAGGCACGCAGTCTATGCTGCCCAGGTGTGTAAACGAGTTTTTACATTACAGGCAGTGTGATGACGTATCGCTCGTTACCCCAACGGATATACGTCTTTTTTACGAATGGCTACAGGTGCGGCCCCTGAAGCGAAAGGAGGGCACTTTAAGCGAAATGATGATCGCCCATTACATGTATGCGTTACGTGTGTTCTTCGACTGGTTGCAGGCAATGGGCGTACAGCCTGTGAACCCTATCAGTGGCCTGAAGTTTAAGACGGCAGTGTATAACGGCCGTAAGCCTCTCTCCAGAGAAGAAATAGAAAGGCTCTTCGATGTGGCTACTACGGTAAAGGAGCGGGTAGTATTGCACCTGTTTTACAGCTGTGGGCTGCGGCGCAGCGAGGCGGTACGGTTGCAGGTAACGGATGTTCACCTGAGCCACCAGGTGTTGTATGTAAAGCGTGGCAAGAATGCCCGCAGGCGGGTAATCCCGCTGCCTAATAAGGTGGTAGTAGTGTTGGGGCAATACTTGAAGCATGAGCGTAGCCGCACGCGTAAATCCGGATCAGCGTTTATGCTCAACCGTATAGGCCACTCTATGCGGGGAGATAGTTATCTGCTCATCTTAAAGAAGCTGCTATCTAAAGCGGACTTAAGCAAGGATATTACCCTGCACCACCTCAGACACAGCATTGCAACACATCTGCTACATGGAGGTATGAGCCTTGGTTATGTACGGGATTACTTAGGTCACCGCCACCTGGAATCCACACAAATATATGCGATACCTGGTGTGCATCAACTACAACAGTTATGACTATACGGCATTATCTTGAAAGTCGCTACACGGCTGCGACTACGGAAAGTTACCTGCGTGAAATAGCTGCTTTTACGGGAAACTACCCAGCGGCTGACAAAGCCACGTTTACCGATGTTACAGCTTACATCCGCCAGCTGCGACAACGCTACGCCAACCCGCAAACGCTGAACCGTATTGTATCAGCGATAAAAGTATACTATGATTACCTGTGCTACAGCGGGGAAAGGCAGGATCATCCTGCTAAATCCATCCGGTTACATGACCAGCGTAGCCGTGATGTACAGTTACAGGAGTTATTTACTGCTCAGGAGCTGGAAGGGTTGCTGGGTAAAACGGAGCGTTATAAAGCGCTTTACAACCGTAATAAAGTGTTAATGGGTCTGCTGGTCTATCAGGGGTTAAGGGTGCAGGAAATCGCCCAGATACACGTTACAGACGTTGACCTGGATAACGGTAACATCTACATAAAATCAACTCCGAACACTAATAGCCGCACCTTAACCTTAAAAGCGCCGCAGATTATGGTACTACATACTTACTTAAAAGAGGACCGACCGCAACTGCTGCAGGGAAAAGAAAGCGCTACACTCCTTATTGGTAAAGGGTCGCAGCCAATGCCAGCGGAGGATATCAGCAAATATGTGATCCGTAGTTTTAGAAACTACTATCCTGGACGTGTGGTAACTACGCAGACTATACGTCAAAGTGTGATAGCGAATCTACTAACGCAAGGCCATGATATTAGTGTGGTACAGCAGTTCGCAGGGCATAAGTACCCATCCAGTACGGAGCGGTATAAGCAAAGCGAGGTAGAAGTGTTAAGAGCGGCCATAGATCAATATCATCCGATGAAATAAAGGACCCGCCTCGTAACTTAAAAGTGGTCACCTGGTCATTGTAAAGACCTTTTTGTTGAAGGAAAAGCGGTCTCACTGCGGGCTCGGTCCGACAAAAAGTGCGCCATCACTCCACTCGCCCTTCCGCTTCGCTTCAGGGCTCGTTCCGTTCTGTCACACTTTTTGCGTTCCCTCACCCTCCGTTCGTCCAGCTCTCGGTCTGGCTGGGTGCCGCATGGAAAGCCTGTACGTATGACCGCCATCCCTTCGCTGTCCATTTTTGTCCGCCCCCCGCCGTCCTGGCCCGGCCTTGCATTTTTGATTTTGCCGTCCGCTGGCGCTCCCGGCCAGATATAGGTCGAAGGCGCGGCTAGCTGTGGCTTCGCCTCACTTGCCCTGCGCTTGCCCCTACGCTTCGCTTCGGGGCTCGCTTCGGGCTGCGTTCGGCTCCCGCCCCAGCAGCCGGGCCAGGAATGGCGGAGGGGGCGGCGGTGCTTCGATTAGGCTTCGGTTATAGCACTGAAGGTCAGTACCCTGATTAGACGGGAGAAGAATATGCTGCGCGAACATGAGCTTTAGAATATCCATCAACTGTTGTGCTATCTTGCTTGCATCCTGGAAGACAAAGGATGCATCAGCGGCAGAACATAGGCTGGGCATATGTTTTACAATCGACATTAGATATATGCCTGGACGTTAGTAACATCCTTTATCTTCCAGGATGCCGATCCACCCGACTCGCCTGCATTTTTTTCTTTCAAATGAAAAAGTTCATCTGAAAAAAAAGTATAACTTGTTGAAAGTTCTTTGAGAGGGCAGCCGTTGGGGATGGGGCTGTATGGAAGGGGTTAGATGCGGGAGGGTACAGGTATGGGTTTAATGGTAAGGAGAACGACAACGAAATCAAGGGAGAAGGGAATCAGCAGGATTATGGATTTAGAATCTATGATCCGAGGATAGGGAAGTTCCTTTCTACAGATCCTTTATCGAAACAATATCCTCATTATACACCATACCAATTTGCAGGAAATACGCCCATACAAGCTATAGATCTAGATGGTGCGGAGGAATATCATTTTACTTATATAAAAGGGAAAGATGGTCGTCCAGCTATACGCTATTTAGGTAAAAATGATATTGTAGACCGGGTAGTTGTTGGTTATCGTAGTGGACATGGAATATATAATGATGCCCCGGTTCCTGTCTATGAGAATCGAGTTAATCAGCGCCAATTATTTACTGTACATGATATATATAGAGAACCCATAGATAGGCATGGTGGACTGGATCCGAATCAGTCGCAAGAGTGGAAGGATTTTGATGTAAGAACGACTTATAAATCGTTTGAAGATTTTTCCGCTGG
Source organism: Chitinophaga sp. CB10 (assembly GCA_001870995.2). Taxonomy (GTDB): domain Bacteria; phylum Bacteroidota; class Bacteroidia; order Chitinophagales; family Chitinophagaceae; genus Chitinophaga. Next base: position 74,145 of record MLAV02000010.1, on the reverse strand, counting down.
AAAGAATGGATCCAGATCACTTGCTGATATGGCAGGCATTACGGCAGCAAAGTTTAGCGCTGCAATGGGGCCTGAAAATGCGGCGCTGCCAGCAGGGGGGCTAGGAAATTTACGGCGACGTAGCACCACTGTTTCTTTTTATACGGTTCAGGACTCAGAAGATGCTTCACGTTTATTGTCCGGTGGAAACCCTTGGCCAACGGCTCCGACACGGGCTCAATGGGGAGAAGGGTTATATGCCTGGGGTAGCAAAGCGGAAGCACAAGCTTACTTGGATACGTATTTGAAAAGAGGCATTACGGATATGTCAATTGTAGAATTTAAGATTGATGGAGCTAAACTTGGAAAATTAAGCCAGCATACGGTTATAGGTGGAACGGAAGAAGCTACGCTGTTTTTTGACAAGTATAGCCGTATTTATGGAGAAGGATTGCCACATGGGTTTGATTACATAAAGGCTCCAACTTCAAACTTTGGCTCAGAACATTTTTTCTCAAAAGGAGTTTTTCATTTATTTAAAGGAAGCAAGTAGTAGATTATGGTTTATAAATTTGTTGTTTCAAAAAAAGGCTATGGAGTGGCTATTTTTATTGACGTAGATGAGATTAGGTCTCCTGTTCTTTTAGAAAATGACTTGTTGGTTGATGATAGGATTTATTTGAGGATAAATCATCCGATACCTTTTTTATCAGAAAATGATGTTGATAAATATATAACTAAGGCTATAAAAGATCTTTCTAGTGAAATCTACGGTAAAATAAACGATTCAACAGTTTGTTTTTTTATTCGTGGGCTAGATACCAATCCTATTTATTTTCAGGAGGAAGGACTTTATTGTGCGATGCGAGGGTGGTTAGTTCAAAACTATAAACTTGAGGTACCCTCTATACCTACCGAATTAGATGAAAAAAACAGGAGGTTTGTTTTTGATATTTAGTAGTGTGTTTGCATAGCGCAATTGTTTATCTATGCATTAAGCAATAAACAGAAAACCCCGCCATTGGCGGGGTTTTCTGTTATATTAATGATTATAAGTTTGCTTAGTTTTAACATCCCTGATAAAAGCAGCAATGACGCGCAGTAGCGCATCTTTATCCTCATGAGGCAGCGCTTCAATCTCCTTAAAATACCTGATAACCTCCGCGTCATGCAGTGCAGCGCTGGCCTTATCAGCAAGTGGAAAGGGTGCTGCTAATAAAATGAAAGATGAAACAATGGTTCGGTCAATACCAACTGGAATTAAATTAAAACAGGTCGATAAGATTCCATTAAAATCAGAAAACTATGCAGAGCCAGATTAATAGGCGTTTAGAAACGATTACAGAAGGTGTGTTTAAAGCTACTTTGTTGGCTTTTTTATGGATATTTATTAGTTGTTGCGGTAGAGTGGAGTCGGATCCTAATGAGGTTTTCTTGAAGAATAAGTTAGAATTTAAAAAGGTGGCTGTATTAAGGGATACCTTACAACATCGTTATCCATCTTGTTACTCATTGAAATTTACAGTTACGGCCAAATCATTTGGGCAGGAGTGTGATTCAGTAAAACCCAATCCTGATCTTCCTGCCGAATTTTTATCAAATGAGGAGAAAGAGTTTTTATCTGGATTTATGCATAAATGTGGAATGGTTAGATTAAAGATGGGGCCAAGTACGATTAGATTTATTTTTCCAGGTGATAAATCTGAAATAGTTCGAACAGATACAGCTTACTCTTCCTATAAGGAATATGTATTAGATAGTTTGTTCTATTTATTGCCCCCTGACGTGAAAAAGCCTGAATAATTGTGAAAAATAAAACAAAACGGCAGTACGGTAGTGCTGCCGTTTTACTTATTGGATATAAGTCTGCTTAGTTTTTACATCCCTAATAAACGCCGCAATCACTCTAAGCAGCGCATCTTTATCTTCATGCGGCAGCGCTTCAATCTCTTTAAAATACCTAATAATCTCTCCATCGTGCAGCGCTTCACTGGCTTTATCGGCGGAGCTGCCGAAGATGAGGTAATCTACAGAGGTATCTAACGCTTCAGCAATTTTTTAATTACTTCCGCTGGTGGCTGGGCGCCTTTAGTCTCATAACTCCCTATCTGCGCGTATGAAATCCCCACTTTATCAGCAAGTTCAGACTGTGACCAGCTTTTGGATTTACGCAGTTCCAGGATACGATTACCGAGATTATTTTTTTGCGACATGACTGTCTGTTTAGGTTAACAAAAATAGCCCATCTGTGGCAGTTTTGGAAGGTTTTTGATACTTGTGTGTAATAGTATGCTAAAAATAGGTTTGTTTATGTGCGACAAATAAGTCGCATCTTGATTCATAAATGTAGTAAAATAAAAACTTATCCACATGAACACAAAAATGGTTCGCCACAGCAAATTATATGACAGGCAGTTACGTAATCATTAGAACCATGGCAGAAATGTGCACTGGATAAATGTTCGGGGTGTATGGCTAGAGAAGGCAGGTTTTTATGTGGTAGCCCCATCGAATAGTGATTGAAAACGGTATGCTGACCATCAAAAAGGTAACTACCGATGGCAATCACTGAGATTAAGCAACATGATCCTGCCTCAGTTCTTAACCTCCTTTGATAAGATGATGAGAAAATATTTATTAATTTGATTCCTCCATTATTAAATTTATACATATTAGTGAAATAGTCCCCCCAAATCAGCCGGAGGTGACTTGAATGACCTTCCTCCCCTACCTACACCACCCCACACTTCCCCTCCCATTCTTCGTACTATACAATACATTCAACATATAAACCCCGGACGCTGCCATTATCTCATCTTCTCTATTGTCATACACCTCGAACCCCAAAACCTGCTGTTGCCCATAATCCTGTGACCCTACTTTAAACGTATGAGTCCCTGCAGTTAAATTTACCGGTATTATATGCCAATTTTTATAGTTTTCATAGTAAGCGCTTTGCAGGTCGGTACGAACTACCAGTTGCTGGTCCAGAAATACCCGGAAATCACCTGTACCTCCAACACCGATATAGTAAATTTTGTCTTCAGACGCGCCTATAGTAATAGTAATGTATTTCCAGCTGCCGTCGTTATTTGGGGTATTATATGAAATCCCGCACCGATTGAGCGGGCCTTCGGATACATACCCGGGATAGTACTGACCCATACTACAATTCCGGGGATCGCCGATCCAGTACACATTCGAAGGGTCGATCAGGGTTCTGCTGCTTCCGTATAAGTAGGCAGGGTCGAACCCTGGGGCATATATATAAGTGCCACATGAAGTAAAGTCAGCATTAGGAGTGGAGGCCACTGAAGTGGTTAAATAGTTACAGGTAACCGGATATAATGGGTGTGCCGGTATCAGTGGCACCAATTCCGAGAACCAGGGCATCCTGCCATCCGATGGAAGTAGAGTTTCATCAATATACAACCAGGATTTGGCTTCCAGCGAGGTGATACAGAAGCCATCATCAGGGATACTTGCGTTACTTTTCTGGGTGAAAAATCCTTCCGCGACTTTTTGACGGATGAAACTGTGAGAAGGTAAAAAGTTCTGTGCACTCGTCCACAGGGATACAAACAGGCAGACCATTGCTAGCGTGAATTTCATAGATTTTGATACTTAAACAGGTCGATAAAAAGCGAATTAAATACTAATGCGCTGCAATAGGCATGAGATGTCATGACAAACCTGGCGCTGTCGACTGTAGCTATTCTTGGGTAATGTGAGTATTGCCTGTAAAAATAATACAATTTAAAAGCTGCGGGCAACTTTTATATATCAGGATAACAATGGAAATTTACAGTTATTTGAAATCACGGTTTTTATATAAAATTGCATCCGGGAAAATTATGTTATCCTATTGCCTGGCTGATATCCATTTAATATTATCGGATTTAAACTATGAAGTATTTATTTCTCTCCCTTGCCCTATTGGTAACTTTTAATACCCTTTCCGCTCAAAAAATATATCAAATTCGTGCTGACAGCGTCCGGATTTATAATATATGCGACACCGCTGAACTTATACTGGAAAACTGTACCCAGGATACGATTGGTTATCTGTATAACAAAAGTAAAGGTCGAACAGAGTTTCGGCGCATACGCCTTGAGCAGGTAGGTGATTCTAAAATTGCTATCCCCGGGCAGGATACAATAGATTTATCCCTGCTCACCGGACTGACAATTAATAGTGCTGATTTCATACGAAATCAGGCATTTTCCGACCAGATAGCTTCATTCAGGCTAAAAGGTGAAGGCATTTTGAGTGTGCTTCAGGTCAGCGATAATGTAACAGGGCCGGACACAAAAGCCTACGCGCCTTTGGGCGTCACACGCCCGGGTGACCTGGCCGGCGACCTTGCCTATATTGCTCTAAGCCGGTTAGGACAAAAAGTTTGGCAAATGGGTATCAATACAGAAAACTCATTTATCCTGGGTGGCTCAAATGGGTATGGAAGCTGGACAATGCTACCCCATTTTATTATTAATGGATATGGAAACGTTACGATCGGAAATGGCGCAGGGGCAGTTGAAAGACTTAATGTAGGTGGCGCTGCTTCATTTGGCCGGCCCGGGCTCTATGGCTATACAAAGCTGGAAGAAGCCTTCGCCAGTATGGAAGCATCCTCTGGCTCGATTGGCTTTTATTTGGCAGATGGAACGCGGGGAGGGTACATCGATTATGGCGGCGCCAATATGAACTATGTGCTGGCGGATACCACCACTGTGGCAGGGAAAAGTAACCGACACCGGTTTTTCGGGAGACTGATGCTCAATAACCATAAATCTTATGGGTTATTGCGTACAAATACCGAGGGTGAAATAGTAAATGGTGAAAATGACTTTATAAAAAACCAGTATGTAAACCCACAGCCGGCAAATATTTACTTGTCCGGAAGGGCGACCGTTTCAGCGGGGGAAGTTGTAGATGAAGGGCTGATTCCGGATACATATGCCTATTCCCCATTTGGTATTACCCGCGCCAGAGGAGGAAATCTATCCTACCTGTCATTTACCCAGTCAGGATACCTGAATTGGGGGCAGGGATTAAATAACGATGGAAATCTCATAATAGGTATGGCAGTTACCCCACCTTCGACTGGTATATTTTATCCGAGAGAACTTACACCCATGGTGACAATTGATAAGGGAGGCAACATTATAGCTACCGGCGCTGTTCAGGCAACTGGCATTACACAAACTTCCCTAAGGAGTTTGAAAAAAGATATTGCCCCTTTCTCCCGGTCCGCGTTGGCAATTTTGAAGGAAGCCCAGGTACGTACATTCAGATATAAAGCTGATTCCAGTAATAAAATATATATCGGCTTTATCGCTGACGAAGTCCCTGAAGAGATGTCTGCATCCGGAAAACAAGGTGTTGATCATGCCTCTGCTGTGGGATTACTTGTTCGTAGTGTCCAGGAATTATCAGAAAAGAATGATTCCCTGCAAAAAGAAAATCAGCAGCTAAAATCTACCTTAGCTGATGTACTCAGTAGGTTGGACGCCCTGGAGAAAAAGTAGTTGAAACAAGTTTGTAACCCCAACCCATCTTGTTCAGAAAACTCACTTTTGTGCTATACCAGTTACAATAATTTTGATGTACTTTTACCGTTGCGTAACCATAAGCCTATACTTAAGAAAATATTAAACATCGTTGTTAACCGCTGCCAGATTGATGAGCCAGTGTAAGCACTGTTGTGAAGCATTTTGAGGGGATATTGGTTATTAAAGAATGTAATTAAATACTACATGTGAAGTCCTATGCTCGACAAGTTTGTATATAGATGTCCTAAACCTGGGAAGTTCATATTTAGTTAACTCATCAGTTTTTATCATCGTCAAAAATGAAAAGATTATCCCTATTTATTGTCCTTTTTTTTATAACCAGGATGTTATTTGCACAGAAGGTCTATCAGATCAGGGCCGACAGCGTCCGTATTTACAACGTTTGTGATACCGCTGAATTGATTCTGGAAAACCGGACACAAAAGATTGATGGATTTTTATTTAATAAAGGCGCCGGCCGTACAGAATTCCGGAAGCTGAAGCTGGAAACTGTTGGAGCGTCGCGTATTGCAATTGTTGGTCAAGACACGCTGGACTTAAGTGCGCTGCCTGGGATTGGTAGTGGTATTGATAGTATCTATAGCTTTGAGGATTCTATAAAATACATGAAAATGGGAAAGGTCTACACTTTCCCCTCTCCGGAACCATTTAAATTTATCCCTGATGGTACCACTGCACCTTTTACCAGTTTCAGGCCAGGCGCCATTACTGGATTCTGGGCCTATCAAGTCCCGGATATGCCGCCGGTATCAGATCAGGCACAAATTAATCCGGGTACATTAAAGGATTATTATATCGGACATGTGATCAGGTTTGGAGATGCAGGCTATCAAATGGCTGTCAATTGGGATGGAGAGCTGTATGGCCCTAAAGGTGCATTTCTTCGGATCGCTGATGATACCAAAAAAGAGTGGGGAGCGTGGCGTGAATTACTGTTTAAGGACTACGCTGATGGAAAGTATGCTACTAACATTTCCCTGTCTACTGCCGGCACATCTCAAATAAATTGGGAAAATATTTTTAATAAACCTGCAATTGCACCTGGCGGTGAAACTTTGCAAAGCGTAACAGCAAGAGGCAGCAGTACTGATTATCTGTTGCAAATGCCAGGAGTCAAATTTTCCAACAGTACGGCTGGGCTGACCTTGTCATCTCCTGATGCTTATTTGAATATACAGAACGGATACGGTACGACGCAAATAGGAGCCGGAAATGCCCAATTTTCGCATTTCTTTACTACACTTCCTGAATTTTATTTCGCAAAACCAGTAGTCTGCGGGGGCTCCTTGAAATTTCTCGAAAACAGAGGCTCCTTCGATGGTTCCTTCTTAAATCTCCAGCAGGGTGATCGAAACGGCATCAGGTTTTGGGATGGCCAGGATTATTATAGTATCAGCATGGCTTATGCCGATAACATGGCAGCCGTCACACCCAGCTGGAGACGCTTGACGACCGAACCGGGCAATGATTTCAACATGTATTTCCGCATGCAATGGAACAATAGGGGTTTTGTGTTCATTACCGGAGATGAGCAGCCCAAAGTCCAGATTGATAATCACGGCCTTTGGATTGCTGGAAATAACGGTTTATTCTTTGCAGATTTTGGCGGAGGCTTCTACATGGAAGATCCCACCTGGATAAGGACTTACGGTAATAAGTCCTTTTATGTACCCAATGGCGGCATCCTGCGTACCGATGGCACGCTTCAGGTAGGAGATAATGGATCCAAACTGAATGTTCCCCTTAACGGAGCTCCTACTATCGACGGGTTCCAGATCTACCATACAGGAAACCTTCCTCCTAACTCCACCACCTCCATTGCTAACAACCTCGTCCAGCGTGACGCAAATGCCAATATTTTTGCCAACGGCTTTTACCAGTCCTCCAAAGCAAGCCTGAAAAGAAATATTACTGATTTCAATGAGCCCGCACTGCCATTGCTGAACAATGTAAAAATTAAACAGTTTTTCTATAAAGATGATAAGGAGGATAACCTGCACGTTGGTATCATTGCCGACAGTACTGACTGGCACTTTTCTACCCGGGCTCACGACAGGTTCGATACCAACAGCTCCCTGGCCATCACGATGAAAGCGGTACAGGAGCTAAGTAAACAAAACGATGAGCTTCGGAATCAAAATTCAGCGTTGAAAGCTCAGGTTGAAACCTTTCGCCGGACGCAGACAGAAATTATGAAACGGCTGGAGGCTTTAGAAAAACAACACCAACTTTAAAAATTTAATATCGGGCCCATCACTATCGGGCCCCTTAATATAGTTAACTCTTTGTGAATTATTTATTGATAAGTAAATGAAAAATTTATCCCTTTTTATTATCCTGTTACTCGTAAGTAAGGTTTCGTTTGCACAAAAGGTATATCAGATCCGGGCCGACAGCGTACGCATCTACAACGTTTGTGATACAGCCGAACTGATTCTGGAAAACAGAACCCAGAAAGTTGATGGTTTTCTGTTTAACAAAGGTGCCGGCCGTACGGAGTTCCGCAAATTAAAGCTACAGAGCTTGGGCGCATCGCGTATTGCCATTGTCGGCCAGGATACCCTCGACCTAAGCGCCTTGCCAGGCATCGGGAATGGTGTGGACACAATCTTTAGTTTCCTGGACTCAATTAAATACATAAAACGTGGGGTAGTGTACTCTTTTCCTTCTCCTGAACCTTTTAAATATATTCCGGACAATACCCTTACGCTATTCAATGATTATCGAAGTAATGCCATTACTGGTTTTTTTGCCTACGATACACATGATATGCCTTCGGTCTCTGATCAGGCAGTGGTAAATGAAGCAGGCCTGTACAAATATTATATAGGACATACAGTGAAATATGGAAAAACCGGGTACCAAATGGCAGTGAATTGGAACGGCGAACTAAATGGAGTAAATGGAGTATTCCTAAGAACACAGGATGATACCCAAACGGCATGGAGTTCCTGGAGGGAATTGCTCTTCAAAGACTATGCTGACGCAAAGTTTGCAACTAAAACTTCCCTAACCACACCAGGCGCTATCCAGATCAACTGGGATAATATTACCAACAAACCTTCTTTCCAGGAAGTGGATAACCTGGCATCGGTTACAGCGAGAAATAATTCTACTCCGGCCAGATTATTTGTCCATAATGTTAACCAACCTAATGGAGAACCATTACCTCCTGCTATCTCTCTGGCCATAGGGGATCACGATACCGGCCTTAACTCAGATGGAGACGGCGAAATAACGCTGTATTCCAATAATCAAAGAATTGCGAAATGGACTGGTTATTACTTTAATTTCAATGTACCAAATATATTCATTACAGGTTCTGCAATCTGGCACGCCGGCAACGATGGGGCAGGCTCAGGTCTTGATGCCGATCTATTGCAGGGCATGCCGCCGGCAGTCAGCCCGAATCTCTATTCAGTTGCTGTCCGTGATGGAACGGGCCATCTTTATGCTAATTATTATAATACGCAGGCAACTACGGAAGAAAATGTTGCCCTATCCAGGTTATTCGGTAGCTATGACAACTTCATCAGGCCCGTTGATGCCACATCTGTTAAAAGGTTCCTGGGAATACCCTCCAATGGCGAAACACTGGCATCCGTAACAGCCCGTTCTGCTGAAACAGATAGCTTAATTACGGTGAAGAATACGATTTCATCTGTTAAAACAGTGGATATGAATAACGGTTTATTCGCCTTTGGAAACTACGAGGCGCGTAACAATAAATTCCCTTCCTATGGTTTTCATATTCCCGAAACGCGTGGACTTGCTTTATACATGAATGCGGCTGGAGAATTACGTACCAGGCAGGACAATGGAGTGGACGGGCTGGTGTGGCGCTCCGACAATGATGGCGCCGGTTCCGGCCTTGACGCAAACCTGCTGGATGGGTTTGGCCAAAGCATGTCGCCCGTTGGTAGCTCCATTGTAACACGGGATGGTAACGGCTATATCTTTGGCACTTATTTTAATACTACTGCCCCTACAGAGTCGAATGGTACAATTACCAGGATTTTTGGTAGTGCAGACAATTTTATCCGCCCCGTAGATGCTGGTACCGTACGCCGCTTTATAGGTTCTCCTGAAAATGGTGAAACATTGGAAAGTGTTACCTCCCGGGGAAGTGCTACTAACGCCGGAATAGAGGCAGGTTCGTTTAAATTGCGTAATAATAATGGCTTATTTGATGGTAATTTATTGAATTTCCATCATGGGAATCAACATGGAATCCGCTTTTGGGATGGTAGTGACGAGTATAGCATTACTATGAGCAGTGCAGACTATATGACGTATGCAAGTCCTGGCTGGGCCGGAATATCCACTTTAGGAAGTAATGACTATAACATGTACTTCCGGATGAAACATTTAAACCGCGGCTTCGTATTCATTACCGGCGACGATCAGGCCAAAGTTCAAATAGATAATCAGGGAATTACCTGTAATCAATGGATCAGGACTAGAGGACCTGCTGGTATTTATTTCGAAGATTATGGTGGCGGTCTGTTCATGCAAGACAACCTATGGGTACGTGTATATAACAATAAGTCCTTTTACCATGAAACAGGTATTATGCGTACAGACGGAACGTTGCAGGTAGGACCTGGAGGATCGAAACTGAATGTGCCAAGTACAGGGACGCCGACAATTGATAATAATACCATTTATCATGCGGGCAACCTACTTTTTTCCACCGCCTCCGTTGCCAACTACCTCGTTCAACGGGATGGTAATGGCAACATTTTCGCAAACGGCTTTTACCAATCATCTAAAGCCAGCCTGAAAAAGGACATTGCAGATTTCAATGAGCCTGCATTGCCATTAATCAACAACGTGAAGATTAAGCAGTTTGTCTATAAGGATGATAAGGAAGATAACCTCCGCGTGGGTATCATCGCGGATAGTACTGACTGGCACTTTGCGACCAAAGCCCATGATAAATTTGATACCAACAGCTCCCTGGCTATTACCATGAAGGCAGTTCAGGAGCTGAGCGAGGAAAATCGGGGCCTGAAACATGAAAATGAGGTATTGAAAGCCCAGTTGTCAGCAATTCTGAAGCGACTCGAGATACTGGAAGAAGCTAGAAAGCAATAATCTTCTATTAAATATTATCCTTTTGACAGACGCATATCATCTATGAAAAAGATTACAGCAGTGATTAGCCTTTGTATCCTTTGCAATCTGGCCAACGCACAGATGTCATTTAACGCAGTATTCGGAGTGAATCCTTCCTTGTGTAACAGTATATGGCAAGCCAGCAAATTTTGGCTAACCCAATCGAACTATCTGGTAACACACAAAGAGATAAGGCAAAAGGTGAGTGAAGGCTATTTTGAAGCCTTGGACCTCAGTGCGATACCTGATGATGATAAATGTATTTCTGCCGAAAATGCCAAGCTATGGCTAAGCATAGATGCATCCAAATTACCTGCTAACGGTCGCTTACCTATGTGGCAGGAACTGGTGCCGGTGTCATTGTGTACAGGGCCATATAAAAGGATGGTAAATGGCATTTGCGAAACAGCAATATTCAGATGTATAGAAACCTACTGGGTTACTGGTGATATATGGAATAATCATTATGCATGGGTGTGGCCGGATAATACTTTTTTTGAAGACTTTTGGTTGGAGGAAATTGGTGCATGCTGGTAATAGTATCACATACCGGTCAGGCGCCCGCCTGGCCGGCATCCCTCCCCCACTCCTTTATCCACATCCCCTGCTTCGATCCCGGCTTGGGGTGTAATTATTCCTTTCAAGTTTTAGTGGGAGAGATCCAGCGCCGCCATTGCACTACAATCCCGTCCTCTCCACAATCATCCGTCCTCCCCATGCCGCCGGCACCCCCGCCGCCCTATGGTACACCCCTCCTTACAGCTCCCCGAAAAATTACCCCTTTTATTACCAAATTGTTAAGTCCACTTTTTACACTCATACCTTTCTTGCCTGCAAACGTACTCTATGTGTATGCACATCAACAGAGCCATATTAGAAAAGTACTTCCAGGGCGACTGCTCCGAGCAGGAGCGCCTCCTCGTGGAAGCCTACCTTGAGCAAACCGCCACGCCTGAACTGGACGAGCTGCTCACTGATACCTGGCAGGATGCTGACAAACCTGAAAAGAAAGTACACCGCCTATGGTGGGCCGCCGCCGCTGCGGCAGTGGTAGCCGGGCTCATCGTGCTGGCAGGGCAAAACATGAAGTTTACCCCTAAGGCAGCAGTAGCCGCCGGCATGGATACGCTGTATAATAACACGAACCATGTGCAGGTCTATAACATGCCGGACGGGTCGCAGGTATGGCTCAACGCCAACAGCCGCCTGGGTTATACGGCGGATTATAACGTACATGGCCGCGACCTCTGGCTGGAAGGCGAAGCCTTATTCAAAGTAGTCAGCAACGCCAAACAGCCCTTTAATGTGCACACCCGCTTCCTGACTACCCGCGTACTCGGTACCACCTTTCATATATCCACCGTGAGCCGCGCGGATAGCAGCATCCAGATCAGCCTGCTCGAAGGTAAGATCGCCGTTTCCGGCGCCAACGGCTATACGAAAGTGCTGATGCCAGGGGAAATGCTCACCAGCAAAGGAGAGCCCAACCCCAATACCACCGGCTTTGATGAAAAAGAAATACTCGACTGGAAAGAGAATAGGATCGTTTTTAACAGGACCACGTTAGCTGATGTGCTTACCCGGCTACAACAGCGCGAAGGATGCAAAATAACCCTGACAGATAAAAAACTGGCAGCAAAAAAAATATCAGGCAATTTCAGTGCGGATACCCCTATCGGAGAAATTCTCGCTACCCTGGCCTATGTGCATGAGCTGAAATGTACCCGTGTGAACGATGGCACTTACCTGATATCGTCGAAGAAGTAGCATAATCATCAATTATTAATAGCTAAGAAGTATGCAAAATTCTTTACACAGATTTTGTACAGGCGCCGCCATGCCTGTGAAAATACTGTCGATGTGTATGCTCACATGCACAGTGGGAACCGCACAGTCACAGTCGTACAAAGCCTTGCACGACAAAGTATCCCTTCAGTTCAGTAATGCGAATGCCGGAGAAATCGTGAAAGCTCTCCAAAAACAAACTCCTTATACTTTCGTATATGACCCTGAATATTTGCAGCAATGCCAGGTGGCCGCTGTTAAATTTTCAGCAACCCCTTTAAACACGGTATTGGAATACCTGGATTATAACAGTCCTGTGGATATCGAGATGACCGGGGCCTCCACTATCGCCATCAAAAAAGGCAGGGCGGACCGCCCGGCCAACCGCGCCCAGGGCCGCCTTACCGGTAAGGTGCTGGACACGAAGAACGAACCGCTGCCCGGTGTAACCGTTTCCGTTAGCAACGGCGCCGGCACCGTGACAAATATCGACGGTACTTTCGACCTGCCCCTGGAAGCCGGTACCTACGACATCACTTTTTCCTTTATCTCTTACGATTCCCACAAAATAACCGGCGTGGAGGTGACGCCGAAAAACGCTACCCCCATCAATGTAGTGCTGAAAACCAGTAATGCCACCCTCAAAGGCGTCACCGTAACGGGAACGTATAAACGCGCTTCCGTGGAAGGCCTGTACGCCATCAAAAAGAACAGCGCCGGCATGATCGACGGTATCAGCGCCGAGCAGATCGGCCGTACCCCTGATAAAAACGTGGGGGAGGTGCTGAAGCGGGTAACCGGCCTCTCCACCATCGATAATAAATTCGTAGTGGTGCGCGGCCTCAGCGAACGCTATAACCAGGCAGTGCTGAACGGGCAGGTAATGCCCAGCACGGAAATGAACCGCAAGAATTTCAATTACGAAATCATCCCGTCCAGCGTCATTGAAAATGTAACCGTAGTAAAAACGCTGACGCCGGACCGCAGCGCCGAATTCGGCGGCGGCCTCGTGGAAGTGAATACGCTCGACATCCCTACGGAGAGTTTCTTCAACATCAACGCAGGCGCCAGCTACAACGATAAAACCACCGGCAAAACTTTTGTCACACTACCCCTGGAAGGCAAGGAATACCTGGGCCGTATTTCCGACCACCGCCAGTGGATGGGCAAAACAGATTGGAACTCCCGCCAGGAAATGATGGACGCTGCCGCCAACTGGGATAAAAGCAAACCCTATTTTGCGAATAACTGGAAGCTCACCGGCATGAACGCACCGGTTTCTCCCAACTTCCAGCTGTCCGGCGGGAAAGTGTTCAACAGCCACTTCGGTATGGTAGCCGCCGCAGGATACCGGAATACCTTCGCTACCCAGGAGCTGGTGTACGGTAGGGATGGTTTTACCAACTTTGACCGCGACAATACCGGCGCGAACGAATATGCGCGCGGATACCGCTATGGCTTCAGCGCCAACCTGAACGGCGTGTTTGGCATCGGTTACCGCAATGCAAAAAATAAAATCAGCTATCAATCGCTGTATATGCAATCCCTGGAGCAGCAATTGATCATCGTGCGCGGCCACCACGATGAAAGTGGCCCCAACACCGCCGGCGTGCGCGATCTGGCCGTGCAGAATAAAATTTTCCAGCAGCAGCTCAAAGGCGAACACGCCATCGGCAACCAGGGCATAAAAGTAAAATGGAACGCCAATTACCTGACACTGGACAAGATCCGGCCTGATAACCGCGTGGTAACGGGCGCCTCCGCCTACGACTCCACCACGCCTATCAACTCCATCAGCATCACCGGCGCTTCCGGTATTAATAACGACGGCTCCCTGCGCTGGTACAGCCGCGTAAAGGAAAAGAATTTCTCCTGGGACCTGGCCGTATCCGCCCCATTCAAACTCGGGCCGCTGGAAAACCTGGCCAAAGTGGGCTATGCCGGCTGGAATAAGGACCGGCTGTTCTACGTGCTGAACTCCGGCAGTAAAAGAACCACGCCGGTGCAGCTGCCGCAGCCGCTTTCCCACTTCTTCGACGATTCTACCGTGCTGGTGAACATGGCTACCGATGGAGATGACTTCAATGCCAACGTTACCCTGCATGCGCTGTACGCCATGCTGGATAACAAATTCGGAAAATTCCGGCTGGTATGGGGCGTACGTGCGGAAAACCTCCCGCTGGACGGCATCAACCACCTGCTCAAAGTAAGGATGGACGAGCTGATAGCCAAGGAGCCGGATGCTGACTTCAGCGAGTTGTTTAACCAGGAATCCAACTGGCATGTTTTCCCGTCAGCAAATCTGATCTATAGCATTACGCCTGCCATGAACCTGCGCCTGGCCTATTCCGAAAGTATCATCCGCCCGGATATCCGCGAGCTGGCCTACTTCCGGGAATATGACTGGGAACTGGGCGGCGAGTACATGTCGCAGAACGTCATCCGTTCCAGCATGTTGAAGAATTTCGATTTCCGCTACGAGTGGTACCCTGCTCCCGGCGACCTGATCTCCGGTTCCCTGTTCATGAAAAAGATCGCCTACCCGATGGAGATTTTCAAAATGGGCAGCAACAGGGTGTACAGCCTGAAAAACAACAAATCCGCCGATAACTACGGCGTGGAAGTAGAAATCAAAAAATCATTCGGCTTTACACAGGTACCGGTATTGCGCAACTTCAGCCTGTATGGCAACTTTACCTACCTGGATTCCTGGGTGCGTAACATGGAGGAAACTTATGAGAAGGATGAAAATAAGAAATTCCACCGGGTGGAAACGCTGGCCAAATGGCTGGATCACCGCCCGCAGGCAGGCGCCAGCACCTATATGTTAAACGCCGGCTTGTATTACGATGTGCCCCGTTTTTCAGTAAGCCTGAACTATAACTACATCTCCAATAAGCTGTACCGCGCCTCTACTGATAACAACGCTTTGTACGAGCAACCGCTGAACGCACTGGATGGTCAGATTGCCATCCGCCTGCTGCGGGATAAGGCGGAAATACGTTTGGGCGTTGCCAATATATTGAACGCCTACAGCATCGTATATCAAAACCAGTTTGACGGTATCGCCAACGACCCTGGCTTTAAACCATCAAACTCCGATTTACAATACCAGGATGGAAAAGATTTTGTGGACCTGAAAGCATACCCCGGCAGAACGTATAATGCTTCCATCCTTTACCGTTTTTAAAAATTACTCAAAATAATTACGCGTAAAAAATAACCCTGATCAGGTATCAATTTCAAATTACCCGAAACGAAAACTCTAAAAAAAAATCCATGAACAAGAAACCCTTATTAGTAGCTACTTTATCAGTAATGACAGTTGCTGGTGCTATGCTCGCTACTTCCTGTAAAAAAGAAAACCAGGCTAGCCGCCCGGTATTGGCTGCTGTTCCAGGTAGCTGCGGCGATAGTACTATCAACACGAACATTACATCTGATATCTATCTCCAGTCCTGCAAAGTGTACACCCTGAGCGGACTGATTTATGTAAAAGATGGCGCAAAAATCACTATCGAAAAAGGTACCCGCATCCTGGGCGCTGTAGGTAACCACCAGGTAGGCGGTACTCCGGGCGGTGGTCTGATCATCACCCGTGGTTCCAAAATCATTGCAGAAGGTACTGCTGCTGAGCCAATCGTATTCACTTCCGCTTCCGCTACCCCACAGTCTGGTGACTGGGCTGGTATCGTGATCCTGGGCCGCGCTAAAACTAACTGGCAGACTTCCAAAGTGATTGAAGGTATCACTGATCCGAGCGCTACTTATGCTACCGCTGCCGATACCATTAATTCCGATAACTCCGGTATCCTGAAATACGTTCGTATTGAGTATCCTGGTTATCAGCTGTCACCAAACAACGAAATCAACGGTCTGACCCTGGGTGGCGTTGGTAACGGTACAGTACTGGATTACATCGAAGTGTACAAAGCTAACGACGACTCTTTCGAGTTCTTCGGCGGTTGCGTAAACGCTTCTCACCTGATCTCTGTGGACGCGCTGGATGATATGTTTGATACTGACAACGGTTACACCGGTTCCATCACTTATGCGCTGGGTCTTGCTGACGGCACCCGTGCTGACTTCAGCCAGGCTAACGGTTTTGAGAGTGATAACGATGCGGATGGTTCCAATAACCTCCCTATCACCCGTCCTAAGTACAACTATGTTACCATCATTGGCGTTCCTGATCCTGCACAGGCTGCTGATCAGACACAGGCTCCAACCGGTACCGGTATCTACGGCCGCGCTGCTCACCTGAGAAGAAATACTGAGTTCGAAATCAGCAACTCCGTATTCCTGGGTTACAGATGGGGTGTTTCCCTCGATAGCCAGAAAGGTAACACGCCTGGTAAATACGCTGCCGGTGTGGATGTATTCTGCAACAACCGCGTAGAAGGTTACATTTATCCAACTTCAACTGAAGTTAACTTCGCCAGCTTCACTGCTTACACTATGAATGTTGGTTGCACTACCAACGTGCCTTACACTGCATCTTACGGTAATGAGTTCATCGGGTTATCCGCTCCGTTTGATCGTAACAGCGCTGCTGATTTCGATTACTCTTCCTCTGCTGCTGTTGGCGCATTTGGTCCTGGTTCCGGTGGTCAGGCCTGGGCTTCTACCTGGACTGTATTTTAATTGTTCGTTGATATAGGTTTTTCAGGGAGCCGGTAAAAGGCCGGCTCCTTTTTTAAAAAGCTGCAAGTCTTATAGACATACACAGGTGTTTGGTACTATCCGATCCTAATATAAAATCTTAATACTAATACCTGGAGCCGGTTACTGACCGGTTCCATTTTTTAAAAAAATCATTTTTATGTGTTTCAAACCATTAGCGCTTCTTGCGGTATTATTTTTACTGGTTACCGGTTGTAGGAAAGGAACTGAACCTGCCGATCTGTATTTTGGAAAGATTAGTTTTGTGGCGGTACAACTGGCAGGAACGCCCAAAATGGACGTTAAGTTTGAAGGAAAGCTGTTGGACTCGCTGACAGACAAGCTTGGTAAAACTGCCATCCTGAAAGCCGGTATGCCAGGTAAGCTGGCCTTTTACAAGGCCGGTACCGATTCGCTGATCATTGATACACTCGTGAATGTGCAGCCCAATACAACCCAGACCTTCAACGTGCTGGCAGTGCCATCGCTGGGCAGCTCCACCTTCATTGATATGAAGCCTGCCGTGAAGGATACGCTGGCTTTCATGCTATACCTTAATCTGAGCTCCGCTTATAAATACAATACCGTGGACCTGCAGTTGCAATACCTGAAAAGGTCCAACAATACCATTACGGATATCGCTACCATTAAAAATGTGAAGAATAAAGCGTTCTTCTCCGAAATACTCATCCTGCCGCAGAAGCTCAATACCGGTTCCGTGCAAACGCAGTACTGGCTTACACTGATAGACCCCGCTACCGGTAAACCCATTGCCATTCCCAATGCCAATAACAGGTTTGTACTGAGCAATGTGCCCACCTACGGAAACTTTATTGC
Organism: Chitinophaga sp. CB10; assembly: GCA_001870995.2. GTDB lineage: Bacteria > Bacteroidota > Bacteroidia > Chitinophagales > Chitinophagaceae > Chitinophaga. The sequence continues at coordinate 56,190 of MLAV02000010.1, read as the reverse complement.
CAATATCTACGACGGGGATGGAGGCACGATGATCACACAAACGATTAAACTGCAATAAACCGACTATAAAAAACTTAGACAATCGTTGAATTACTGTGTGCAATTCGCATTCCTTGGAATCAGCCGCTTCCCTCTGGAAGCGGCTCTTTTTATTTTACTCTCGGGATAATCATTTCGTTTATAACAGGTTTGGCCTCATACAGTACCGGCACGGAGGGCGCGCTGCCGGCGCTTCTTGCATTGCCGCTGATCAGCGCCAGCGCTTTGGCAATAAGGGCATCGCTGGCGGCGCCGATGGCAGGCAATGGCTGTACGGCCATTTCATCTACGGCGTACTGCGGGGGAATGCCGGCTGTATAACCGCCCTGGCCATTGGCGTTGGCCAGGCGGTAGGTGATGGGCTGCATCACCCAGGGGATGCGTTTAGGGCTGCGCTGGTCCCGGATGACGATGGCGCCCTTGTCCTTACCGTAAGTAGTAGCGCCCACCTGTATCACATTCGTATAGGGCTTGAGGTTATTGATCACCAACTCCGCCGCTGAAATGGTTTGATGCCCCGTAAGTACATACACCCGCGGCAGGCGTAGCCTTGCCGGCAGCAGGGCGCTGAAGCTAATGGGGCTGCCGCTTTCCGGCACTGCCAGCGTTTCCCCGAAAGTCATTTTATAACTGCCCAGGCGGTTATTGCCGCTTAACTGGATAAATGCGCTGCCTTCGGACACGCCGTCCGCAATTAAAGCGGTCATTAACGCGGCCGCGGCAATGCTGCCGCCGGTGTTATAACGCAGGTCCAGTATCAGTTCCGATACCCCGTTGCTCACGAAGTTCCGGAAGATGTTGATCAGGTCCGTATTATACCGGTCCGCGAAGGTATTGTAATACAGGTAGCCCACTTTCTTACCGGCTGCGGTAAAGAGTTGCACGTTTACCGGGGACTCGGCCGGGTAAGCGAAGGTTAACTCCACGGCAGCTTCATCGGTAAACCCGTTGTTAGAACGGGTGGCGGGGGTAAAGCGGCCTTTTTTTTCTCCCAACACCCTAGCAATTAACTCCCCCGCATTGTCAGGAGTTAAGGGGACGTCATTGATGCGCGAGATATAACTGCCACGGCTAAACTTAGATTTCGCGAGGGTAGCGCCACTGGCCACCAGCTTCACGACGCCTACAGGCGCAGCGGTACCCGGCAATTGCACCACGCTGATGTCTAGCCCGTAATTGCGGTACAGGGAAGTGGCCACCGTAGCGGGATCGTCAGGATTGTACAGGTACGAAAACGGGTCCGGCTGGTGGAGCAAACTGTAAAAATAGGGCTGCGGAAGCAGGTCCGTATCCGCTTTGGCCGGCAGCTCCTGGTTCCAGAGGTAGAAGTAGCGCATGCTATCCAGCATCCAGGCGTTGATCTCCGCTTGCGTTACCGGCCCCGTGGGAGCGGGCGGCGCTACGGGGGCGTCCTTCCGGCAGGCGGCCAGCAGCAGCATACCGGTGGTAAACAAAAGTTGTCGGGTACGCATGATTATTTTGAATTGTGGATATCGAAATGGGATTGCAATTGTTCACGCAGCGTTTGCAGGGCCGTGCCCAGGTGACTTTTTACCGTGGCCACCGAAATGGAAAGTTTGTCGGCTATCTGTTTGTGGTTATAGCCATGGTAGCGGCTAAGCTCATATACATGGCGGCGCTGCTCCGGCATGGCGCCCACCACTTTATATACCTGCAGGTCAAACTCTTTGCGCATCATGTAACGGTCCCCGCCATCTTCCGACTGTGGCCGGGATTGCTCTTCCGTGGCGGCTTTGCTGATCATCTCTTTTTCGCGGTAATACTTGCGGGCCTCATCGATCACGAGGTTTTTTACATATACAAACAGGAGCGGGAATATATCCTGTCCGTCCTTCACCTTGTCCATATTCTCCCACAGGCGGATAAAGCATTGCTGGGTTATTTCCTTCGCCCGCGAATCATCGCCGGTAAGCTTGAGCGCAAACCGGTAGATCTTATCTTTGTTGGTAGCAAAGAGTTGTTCGAATTTGATTTGTAGAGGGCTATCAGACATAAGTTCGCAGGATCGTGTTTGGATAGTATAAACATACTACCCCAATGTTATAACAATGTTAAGTACATGCCCTCCCAGCATAGCTTTACAGATAAATGACCCACCGTGGGACGCAGGCAGGGTACGTTAATTAATTTTTATGATTTTCATATGGCCACCCGGCGCTTAGTAACGCATCCTGAAATATGTATCTTCGTCATTCAACAACAATGAATTAGCCATTACATGAAAACTTTCGTACCATTCTTACTGGGCGCCGTACTGACTGCTGCCGGTACGCAGGCGCAATATAAGCCCGATGTGCAGGCGCACCGCGGCGGTATGGGGCTGATGCCGGAAAATACCATCCCCGCCATGATCAATGCCGTAAAGCTGGGCGCACGCACGCTGGAGCTGGACTGCATCATCACAGCGGATAATAAGGTAGTGGTGTCGCACGACGCGTATATGTCCGCCGCATTCATGCGCAAGCCGGACGGGTCGGAGATCTCCAAAGAGGAACAAAAGGACCTGATCCTCTATTCCATGCCGTACGACAGCATCCGGAAATACGATGCCGGCACCAAACCTTACGACAGGTTTCCGCAGCAACAGAAATTCAAAACCTACCGCCCCCTGCTGTCTGAGCTGATCGACAGCGTAGAGGCCTACGTGAAAAAGCATCACCTGAAACCGGTGTACTATAACATGGAAACCAAATCGGACCCTAAGGCCGACGGGCGCCTCAACCCTACCCCGGATGTATTTGTAAAGCTGGTGATGGAAGTGATTAATCAGAAGAAGATCGCTAAGCGGGTAACGATACAGTCGTTCGATAAACGTACCTTGCAGGAACTGCATAAAAAATATCCCAAACAAACCACTGCCTGGCTGATTGCCAATAAGCAAACCTTCGCGGAGAACATCAGGGACCTCGGCTTCACGCCGGATATCTACAGTCCTGCCTTCCAGCTCGTAACGCCGGAACTGATTGCGGAAGCGCATGCCATGAAAGTAAAAGTATTACCGTGGACGGTGGATGAAACTGCCGATCTGCAACGTATGCTGGATATGAAAGTAGACGGGATTATCACCAATTATCCTGACCGCTTGATCCAGCTGACGGGCAGCTATCAATAACAACAGTACAAATAAAAAAGAGCGCAACGATCATTGCGCTCTTTTCTTTTCACTGAATCAGTCTATTGAATGATCGACCCGTTGAGCCGCCTCAATTCAGTTTCCGCGAGCTTCGTGTTGTAACGCGCCTGGATCAGCCGGTAGTAGGAGTCTTCCAGGCTTTGTTGTGCTTGTTTAACCTCTATTGTAGTGGACACGCCTTGTTTAAATCTTTCCAAAGCTACCATCATGTTTTCCTTTGCAAGTTCCAGGTTCTCTTCCTCCAGTGCCAGCGCCTGTTTATAATATTCATAATCTTTAAACGCATTGATCAGCGATACTTCCACCTGGGATTTCACGTTTTCCATGGTGATCCGCTGGTAGTCGTAATTCAGCTGCGCGTTTTTCACCTGGCGTTTTACGTTGAAGCCGTTGAAAATAGGAATGGCCGCAGTAAAGCCATAGTTGAAAGCGTTGTTGCGGTTGAATTTCGGGCTGAAGTTGTTCGTAGCGGCATTGGCCACGTTCCTGTTAAACGAATACACGGAATTGAAGGAGATGGTCGGGAAGTAATCCGCCCGGCTTTCCTTGATGGCCAGCGCTGAAATAGCGATGTTTTGCTGCTGCACTTTCAGGCTGGTATTGTTCTTAGCCACGTTTTCCTGCAGTTCCCCGAGGGAGATGTTGGCAGTAACGGGGATAGAGTCCGTAACATCGTAGAAGGTAGCGCTGGTAGGCACCGCCATCAGCTGGTTCAGCAGGGCTTTGCTCTGCTCGATGATGGTTTGCTGGCGCAGGTACAACGCTTTCTGCGCATTCAGGTCCACCTTGGATTGCAGCAGGTCCGTTTTAGGCCCGAGCCCCGTCTGGAATTTTGCATCCGAAAGGGTAACCCTTTCCTGGGAAATAGACATCTGCTCGGCCAGCGCTTTCAGCTGCTGCTTTTGCTGTACAATATTGTAGTACCCGCCGATGACGGTGGCGATGGTATTCTGAATCTGATCTTTGATTGCCAGCTCGCCGAGGTTTTTCATGGCCTCTATTTTATCCCGGGTGGCAAACATTTTCAACCCGTCAAATAGCGTCCAGTTCAGCGTAGCGCTGGCATTTAACACCCGGCTTTTGATGCCGCTGGTATCGCGTTTGCTGCCGTTGGCAAATTCCTGTTTGAGCGCGGTATTGCTCCAGTTGGTACCGGCGGTGGCATTGAGGCGGGGCGCAAAGGCAAAGTTCGCATAGGCGAAATCGTTAGCCGCTACTTCCGCGCTGTTTTTTGCCAGCCTGATATCGTAGTTGTTTTTCAACGCCACATCTATTGCCTGTTCCAGGGTAAGCACTTCCCGCTGCGCCATCGCCACGGTAGCGGAGGCGATAAGGCAGCAGACAGACAAACAAATTTTAGCTATATATCTTTTCATATTATTTACTGAGAAAAATTTATGCATGCGCGGCCATCGCGGCTTCGTCTTCTTCCACTGTCGTTTCCTGCTGGCTGCCGGGGCGACGGCGGCTCAGGAAGGTGTACATTGCGGGGATCACGTAGAGGGTCAGTACCAGCGAAAACACGATACCACCTACGATCACTATACCGAGCGGGATACGGCTGGTAGCCGCCGCGCCGAGCGATAATGCGATGGGCAGCGCGCCCAGCGCCATTGCCAGGCTCGTCATCAGGATCGGGCGCAAACGCAGCGAAGATGCCAGCACCACCGCATCGGATTTGCCAAGCCCTTCGTCCCGCTTCTGGTTCGCGAACTCCACGATGAGGATACCGTTCTTCGTTACCAGGCCAATGAGCATGATTACCCCGATCTGCGAGAAGATATTCCAGGTTTGACCGAATATCCAGAGCGACAGCAAGGCGCCGGCAAAGGCCAGCGGTACGGTGATCATGATGATCAGCGGGTCCACCCAGCTTTCGAACTGCGCGGCCAGTACCAGGTAAATCAGCACCAGCGCCAGCGTGAGTGCAAACATGGTGTTGGAGCCGCTTTCCGCATAGTCGCGGGAAGCGCCGGAGAGTGCGGTGCTGTAGTTATCGTTCAGCACATTTTCCTTTTTCAGTTTCTCATAGATGCGGTTCATTTCCTTGATACCGTCGCCTATGGTTCTGCCGGGAGCAAGGCCCGCGGAAATGGTGGCTGATTTGAAACGGTTGAAGTGGTAGATGATCGGCGGACTGGTTTCCTCTTCAATGCTCACCACGTTGTCCAGCTGGATGGCTTCGCCGCGGCTGTTGCGCACGTAGAGGTTCTGCAGGTCCATAGGGTCATCCCTGTCACTGCGGAACACCTGGCCCATCACCTGGTATTGCTTACCGTTGCGGATAAAGTAACCATAGCGGAGGTTACTGAGCGCGAGTTGCAGCGTCTGGGAAATATCCTGCACGGATACGCCCAGTTGGGTAGCCTTGTTACGATCGATATGGATGCGGAGTTCCGGTTTATTGAATTTCAGGTCCACGTCCGTACCCTGGAATACCGGGCTGTTGCCCACTTCTTCCATGAACACCGGCAGTACGGCGGCCAGGGAGTCGAAGTTGATATGCTCGAGTACAAACGCGATCGGCAAACCGCTGCGGCGGCCCACCTGTATGGTTTGCTGCTCGATGGCAAACACTTTACCGGTGGGGAAGCGGCTCATATTCCGGTTCACCATGTTTACGATTTCCTTCTGGGACCGATGTCGTTCAGTCGGCTCCGTTAGCATCACGTTTACGAAAGCGCTGTTGACCGCCCCCGCGCCGCTGAAGCCCGGAGAGGTAACGCTGAGTACGATCTTGCGCTCCGGTACGGAGTCGGCCATGAACTGCGTGAGTTTATCCACATAATCATCCATGTAGTCGAAGGAGGTACCTTCCGGCGCTGTCACTGACAGGCGGAAGGAGCTGCGGTCTTCCAGCGGCGCCAGTTCCGACTGCAATGTTTTAAACAGTCCGTATATCATGCCCAAACATACCAGTACGATGAGTACGGCCGTCCAACGGAAACGCATAAACGCATCCAGGGAATTTTTATAGCCATCTTCCATCCAGCGGAAGAAAGGTTCTGTTTTGGTATAGAACCAGGAGTGGGTATGGGTATCCCGGCCCAGTTTCACGTTTAATACAGGGGTAAGGGTGAGAGATACAAATGCGGAGATTAATACCGCTCCGGCCACTACTATACCGAATTCCCGGAACAGCTGGCCGACGAAGCCCTGCAAAAAGATGATAGGCAGAAATACGAATGCCAGCGTAATCGACGTGGCTATTACCGCGAAAAAGATTTCTTCGGACCCTTCCCGGGCAGCGCGCATGCGGGGCATGCCGGCCTCGATCTTCTTATAGATATTTTCCGTTACCACGATACCATCGTCCACCACGAGGCCGGTAGCCAGTACGATGGCCAGCAGGGTGAGGATGTTGATGGTAAAGCCGCAGGCGTACATAATAAAGAAAGCGCCGATGAGGGATACGGGGATATCGATCAGCGGGCGGAAGGCCATGAGCCAGTCGCGGAAGAAGAGGTACACAATAATAATTACGAGTACCAGCGCTACGATCAGGGTTTCCTCCACCTCTTCGATGGATTTTTTGATGAAGCGGGTGTTATCCATGGCGATATTCAGGGAAATATCTTCCGGCACTTCGTGTTTGAGTTGTTCATACCTTTTATAGAACTCGTCCGCAATGGCCACGTAGTTGGAGCCTGGCTGCGGGATGAGCGCCAGCGCGATCATGGGTACGCCGGATTCTTTCAGTACGGTTTCTTCGTTTTCCGGGCCGAGTACGGCCTGGCCTATGTCGCGTATGCGGATTTCGGAACCGTTGACGTTGCGGATGATCAGGTTATTGAAATCTTCTTCACTCACGAGGCGGCCAAAGGTGCGCACGGTGAAGTCGGTAGCGTTACCGGCGATTTTCCCGGATGGCAGCTCTACGTTTTCCCGTTGGAGGGCTGCCTGCACGTCCGATGGAGTGAGGCTGTACGAAGAGAGTTTGGCCGGGTCCATCCAGATGCGCATGGCGTAGCGTTTTTCGCCCCATATCTGTATCTGGCTGACGCCGGGGATGGTTTGCAGTTTTTCCAGGAGTACGTTGGTACCGTATTCCGTTACTTCCAGCTGGTTGCGGGTGTTGCTCTGCACCGTCATGGAGATGATGGCGTCGGAGTTAGCATCCTGTTTGGATACCACCGGCGGCGCATCCAGGTCTGGCGGGAGGCTGCGCTGCGCCTGGGATACCTTGTCGCGCACGTCGTTGGTGGCGGCTTCCAGGTCCTGGCCGAGTTCAAACTCCACGGTAATATTGCTGCTACCCTGGCTGCTGCTGGAAGATATGTTTTTGATCCCCGCGATACCATTGATTTGTTTTTCCAGTGGCTCGGTGATCTGCGTTTCGATAATATCGGAGTTGGCGCCTGCATAAGAGGTGCGCACGTTCACTATTGGCGGGTCGATGGCAGGAAAGTCCCGCACGCCCAGGAAGGTAAAGCCCACAAGACCGAATATCACGATAATGATATTCATCACAATTGCCAGCACGGGCCGTTTAAGCGATAAGGACGGCAGACTCATATATAAATAATCAGGTTATTGGATCTTATTGTATTTCAGTGGCATGCCTGGCTTCAGTTGCAGGATGCCGGTAGTGATGACCGTGTCGCCCGGTTTGAGGCCGCTGACGATCTGCACGCTGTTCTGGTCGCGGATACCGGTTTCCACCACTACGAATTTGGCTTTGCCGCTATCGGCAACGATTACACGTTTATCGCGGGTGCCTGGTATTACGGCCTGGGATGGGATCATGATGGCATCCGGCAGGTCTTTCAGGTTGATGCGCACCTGCGCAAACGAGCCCGGGAAGAGGGTAGCGCCGCTGTTGGGCACGATGGCGCGGAGCTTTACGGTGCGGGTAGCCAGGTCGATTTTCGGGTCGATGGCGTAGATGCTGCCGTTATGTTCCTGCTGGTCGCCGGCAACGGTGAATTTCACTTTATCGCCGTTTTTGATCAGGTTCCGGTATTTTTCAGGTACGGTGAAGTCTATTTTCAGCGGATCGATCTGCTGCAGAGTGGTGATTACCACTGCAGAGGATACGATGGCGCCTTCGCTGACGTTACGTAAGCCGAGGCGGCCGCTGAAAGGGGCGCGCAGTTCGGTTTTCTGCAACTGTGTTTGCGTATAGTCGATATCGGCTGCGTAGGCGCTCACCTGGTTACGGGTAACGTCTACATCCTGGCGGCTGATACCATTGATTTTGAGGAGGTTTTCCTGGCGTTCCAGGGTGGTTTTGGCCAGCTGTTGCTGTAATCTGAGTTTCTGAAGTTGCGCTTTCAGGTCTTCGTCATAGATCTTTACGAGGAGGTCGCCTTTTTTCACATTGGTGCCTTCTTTAAAATAAAGGTGTGTGATCCGGCCATTGATTTCCGGTTTGATCTCTACTTCTTCGTTACTCTGGAGCGTTCCGCTTGCGTCAATAAACTGGTCGATAGGGGCGGTTTTTACCACCCATGCATCGATCATCACCTGGGATTTGCCCGGGCCGCCTTTAGGCGCGGCGGCGGCTGGCTCGGCTGCTTTGCTGCCTTTTACCTTCTGGTAAACCAGAAAGGCGGCGATGCCAGCAATCCCTACAATTGCAATGGTGCGGAACGTACGTTTGGTGTTGGCCATTAAATGATTAGCGTTTAGAATTTCGATTATACCATAGAGGGATCTGAAGAGCCACGGTGTGTTCACTTCACAGGTCTCCGGAGTTATCCGCGCAAGCATGGGCTAACGACGATAGATTCCTCACAAGCCTGACAAATTTAATAAATGGATGAGGCACTAGCACCCCCGCAACTGTTAATTAGCGTTAAGGGTTTAGATAAGTGGCCAAAAATACGTTTGAGTGGAAATAATGGCCTTCTTATTTTATAAGTGGTAAGAATAAGGGGTGGAAATGGGGTGTTTGCGGTATTAAATCTTAAAATCAGGAAATCCGTAAAGTATTCACTGTATTGGTTTTGCAGCGATTAAAGGGGCCAAAAGGCGCACAAAATTTCCCCTTCCTGTTGGCAATTCAATAAAAATTATATTTTTGCAGTCAAGTTTTAAACCAAAAACACTTAAAATTATGTCAGACATTGCATCAAGAGTTAAAAAGATCATCATTGACAAATTGGGCGTTGACGAAGCCGAGGTAACTCCTGAAGCCAGCTTCACCAACGACTTAGGCGCTGACTCTTTGGATACGGTAGAACTGATTATGGAATTCGAAAAAGAATTCAACATCTCCATTCCTGACGAACAAGCTGAAACTATTACTACTGTTGGCCAGGCAGTTGCTTACCTGGAAGAACACGTAAAATAATCCTACTAATCAGAATTGTTTTAATGCAACCAAGACGAGTTGTCGTTACAGGTTTAGGCGCTCTTACACCGCTCGGCAATACTGTGGCCGATTATTGGCACGGTTTGGCGAACGGTGTATCCGGCGCGGATTTCATCAAGCAATTTGACGCTTCCAAGTTCAAAACCCGTTTTGCTTGCGAACTGAAGAATTTCGATCCTACTAACTACCTGGACAAAAAGGAGGCCCGTAAGATGGACCCCTTTACCCAAACGGCGGTGATATCCGCAGATCAGGCAATCCTTGATGCCAAGATTGATACCTCCAGGATCAACGCGGACAGAGTCGGCGTGATCTGGGGTACCGGTGTGGGTGGTATGATCAATTACAGTAACGAGCTGAAAGAATTCTATACCGGCGACGGGACTCCCCGTTTCAGCCCTTTCCTTATTACCAGGCTTATTACTGACATCGCAGCGGGTTCCATCTCTATCCGCCACGGTTTCAGGGGGCCGAACTTCTCCGTAGCTTCTGCCTGCGCATCCGCCACCAATGCTATCATTGAGGCGATGTACAATATCCGTTATGGTAAAGCGGATATGGTGATCACCGGCGGCTCGGAAAACGTCATCAATGAGCCTTGTGTTGGCGGTTTTAACGCCATGAAGGCCCTATCCGAAAGAAATGATGATCCTAAAACAGCCTCCCGTCCCTTCGACCTCGATCGCGATGGTTTCGTAATGGGCGAAGGCGCCGGTGCATTGGTACTGGAATCCCTGGATCACGCGTTGGAAAGAGGAGCCCATATCTATGCAGAACTGGCCGGTGGCGCCGCTACTGCCGATGCATACCATATCACCGCTCCACATCCGGAAGGTTTAGGCGCCCGCAATGTAATGACCCAGGCCCTCCTGGACGCAGGCATGCAGGCCAGCGACATCGACTACATCAACGTACACGGTACTTCCACCCCGCTGGGAGACGTTGCTGAGATCAAGGCCGTACAACATGTATTTGGCGAACATGCATATAACATGAATATCTCGTCCACCAAATCCATGACAGGCCACCTCCTCGGCGCAGCCGGTGCAGTGGAGTCCATCGCTGTTATCCTGTCCATCATTCATGGCATCGTACCTCCGACTATCAACCACTTTACCGACGATCCCCAGCTGGATCCAAGATTAAACTTTACCTTTAACACCGCACAACACAGAGAAGTAAGGGCCGGACTCTCCAATACCTTCGGGTTTGGCGGGCACAACGCCTCCGTTATTTTCAAAAAATTTGTTCCTTGATCTGACCTTGATTGTGTGAAATTACTGCCAGGATTCTTATATCGACTAATATCCAGAAAAAGGCACTTGTACAAAGAGCTGCATAACTTACTTGGATTTGCGCCAGGTAATTTTGCGCTGTACGAGGTAGCCCTGAGCCACCGTTCCAGCAAAGAGAAGTTTCTCGAAAGCAATGAACGGCTGGAATACCTCGGTGACGCCATCCTGGGAGCAATCGTGGGCGACTACCTCTTTAAAAAGTATCCTTACAAAACGGAAGGCTACCTGACGGAGATGCGCTCCAAGATCGTAAACCGCCAGCAACTCAATGATATCGCTATCAAAATGGGGCTGCGCAAACTCACCATTTACGATAAATACAACAGTTTTCTCAAGATTTCGCAGATTTTCGGCAATACCCTGGAAGCGCTCGTAGGCGCGGTGTACCTGGACAAAGGGTATAACAAAACCCAGCAATTCGTGCACCGCCGGATCATTATGCCCTACATAGACCTGGAGCAGCTCGAATCCGTGGAAATGAACCACAAGAACAAGCTCTATGGCTGGGCCAACAAAAACGGCAAAGCCCTCGAGTTTGAACTGCTGGAAGAACAAATGGACAACGGCCGCCGCATCTTCACCGTAGGCGCCGTGGTCGACGGCCAGCTCATTTGCAGCGGCAAAGCCTTCAATAAAAAAGACGCCAGCCAGATAGCCGCCGCACAGGCTATCCAGATCCTCGGCCTCTCGGACGACAACTAAGCCCCTTTCCTCCACTAATTCTACCGTTGCCCTTCACTGACCCGTTACCGGACGGAATGACGCAGTATGGTCTTTAGTTTGGCCGGCGCCGTTTTCCGGAAGTCGGACAGGTAAATTTCATGATGCCGGCCATGGAACTTCAAATGCCGGGAACGCATAAACGCGTCCAGCTGTTCCAAACTGGCAGGTTCCTCGCTGAAAGGGCCATTGTGCATGATCTGCACGGCCATGCCGCCTTCGATGGTCTTGAGGTCTACTGCCCGCAGCCGGGGATTGTTCTTTTTCTTTTCCGCGGTGGTTACCGCCTGGATGAATTGCTGATGGGTCACGTAATCCGGTAAACGCAGTACCAGCTCATAATTCCATAAATGCCGGGGTACCTGCAGCGGGTCGGTAGCCGAGTCGTCCACCCACCAGTAGCCTTCCAGCTTGCTGACTACAAAGTCCTGCCCGGCGGCCTTGTTTAAAAATTTGATCGCATAGGCTATCGTGTACAGTGCGGTGATGTCCCGGGCAAAGTTGGGGCCGTCCGGATCGCCCTTCCCGGTGATGGCCAGGAAGAGGGCGTCTTCAATGTTCACCAATTCTACCGCCTTGCCGGCCGTATAGTAGCTTTTGTACGCTTTGGTAAGGTCCAGTTTTTCCATTTTTCAGTCGTTTTAGTGAAGCAATGGGTTATTTGACAATACAAAGCAACGAAGCCGGTGTGACAGCCTTATGTCAGGAGGATTTTTGCCGGTATTTTTCGATGTAATGCCCGTGTAATTCCATAGCAAGCTCATACATGGAATCCTTGAGGTGCCGGGGGGAAAGGATCTCCACGTATTTCCCGAAGGTGATCAGCCAGCGCCGGAAATACTCGTGGGAGGTTTGCATAAAGGTCATTTCCGTCTTATCGCCCAGGTTCTTCTCGGACACGAGGCCGAAATAATACTTCTGTTCGGAGATATAACGGAGCATTTCATTGTCCATCAATATTTTATACTCTTCCAGGGCTTCCCTGTGATCCCGGTGCTGCTGTTCCAGGTATTCTTTCAGGGTAATGTGCCTGGATTTATCGTAGCGCTCGCTCAGCAGATGGAGCTTGCGGATACGGTCCGCCCGGAAATCCCGGTAGCTTTTGCGGAGGCGGCACCAGGCGATGAGGTGCCAGCTGTTGCTGCTGTGGAAGATGCCCACCGGCTCTACTTCCCTGCGGGTGGCTACTTCATCCTTTATGGAGAAGTATTCCATGCTCAGGGCCTGCTGGTTGCCCAGCGCGGCCTGGATATCGCTGAGGAAGCGGTTGGGGAAGCTTCCATCCTGGAGGTGCAGGGGCGTAAACCGCAGTACGGCAATGTTTTCGTCCAGGTTTTCCAGGTAGTCCTTATCCCCTCCGCGGAGTACGGAACGGATTTTTTGCATGGCAAAGCCAAACTGCTTTTCATTGGAGTGGTCGCTGTACTTCTCCATCAGTTTCTCGGCAGTAAGCAGTGCGGCGGCCTCCTCCCTGGAAAACATCACGGGAGGCAGGTGGTACCCGTCTACAATGTAGTAGCCGGTGCCGGCCTCTGCCCCGATCGGTACGCCTGCCTCCTGCAAGGCTTTGACATCTCTGTAAACAGTTCTCAAACTGATATTGAAGCGGTCAGAAATCTCTGCTGCCTTCACTATCCGTTTACTCTGAAGCTGGATTAAAATGGCTGTAAGCCGGTCAATACGGTTCATGGGATTAGAAAATTACCACTAAGGTCGGGCTCCCCGGAATTATTTTTAAATTTTTTTTCTATCCGATTAAACTTTCTGAAAAGTAAAGGGTCTTATATTGGAAAGAAATCTTTCGGGAAACGTAAGAATTTGAGAATGAAAGTCATAGTGGATTCCTGAGAGATCATTAAATCGATGCTACAGTACAGAATATAGGTTAAATGGTAAGCCCCTGCAATTTCTTGCGGGGGCCTGTTTTTTTAGGAATATCCTTGTTAGTAATTGTTTGTTTAAAGATGCATTCGCCTCTAATAACTCATCTCGTTCAGCTTCACCTTTCCCCTGAAAGTCCAGAATACAAATACGGTATAGGAAATCACCAGCGGGGTGCCAATGGCGGCAATCAGCAACATTATTTTCAAAGACTTATTGGAAGAGGCCGCTGCATAAATACTGATACTGTTGGCCGGATCCGTGGATGAAATGATAATATTCGGGTACAGGCCAATGGCAAAGAGGATCAGCAGGCACGACATGATGATGCATGAAAACAGGAATGCCGTAAAGTACTTGCGGCTATCGATGTTCCTTTTAATGTTTAGAAGCGTCAGCACGGCGATCAGCGGCAGGATAAACAGCTCCGGGTGATGCTTGAATGCCTGCGTCATATGGGGCACATATATCAGTGTAGCCATTGACGTTAGGATGAAGCAAAGGATAAAAAATTTACTGCAGTTGTTAACCAGTACTGTTAGCTTGGCATACAACCGGTTTTCGGTCTTCATCACCAGGTAAATAGCCCCGTGCAGCATGAAGAGGGACAGCGTGGTGAACGCAATCAGGATGGCGTAAGGATTAAAGAAGGTCAGCAGGTTGCCTGTAAATTCATGCGCCTTGTTGACCGGCAGGCCGTGGATGAGGTTCCCCAGCACCAGCCCCAGGAGGAAGGTGATGAATATGCTGGATACGCAATAGCTGATATCCCACATTTTACGCCACCAGGCCCAGGGCTCCTTACTCCTGAACTCAATGGAAATGGCCCTGAATATAAGGCTGACGAGGAACAGCATGAAAGGGATATAGAAGGTGGAGAATAAGACGCCGTACACGAGCGGGAAGCCGGCAAATAAGGCTCCTCCGGCAATGACGAGCCAAACTTCATTACCATCCCAAACGGGTCCGATGGCATTCAGGACCAGCCGCCTGGACTCCTCCTTGTTAAAGAATAGATGCAAGGCGCCGGCGCCGAGGTCAAACCCATCCAGCACACCATAACCGGTGATCAGGCCGCCGATCACCAAAAACCACCAGGTAGGAAGATCTAATCCGAGAATTGTTTCCATGCGCTATGAATTAAGACGGTATGTTAGCAATATTCCGTTTGGAAAAATGTTCGCTGTCGGTTGCTTCATCTTCCGTCACATCCGGCCCATGGCTGATCTTACGGTTCAGTAAAAACAGGAAGAGGGCAAACAGCAACACATATACGAAAGTGAAGAGGATGAGTGAAAATAATACCTGGTCCGCCGTAACTTTTTTGGACAAGGCATCCGAGGTGCGGAGCAGGCCATACACCACCCATGGCTGCCGCCCCACTTCCGCAGCATACCAGCCCAGCTGGTTGGCAACCTGGGGTAACAGTACCGCCAGTACGAATATCCACATCAGCCAGCGGTGGTTAAACAGCTGTTTTTTCCAGAGGAGGAATACTGCCAGGAGGGTGAGGCCTATGAGGGTAATGCCGATGGCTACCATGAAATGATAGGTTTGGAATACGAAGTTTACCGCGCCCGGCCTGTCCGCCGGCGGAGTGGCATGCAGCCCCTGTACAGGCGCGCTGAAGCTGCCGTGGGTCAGGAACGATAAGCCGCCCGGGATTTTGATACCGGTAGTTTTTTCATTTTTATTATCTACCCAGCCGATAAGGTACATATCGGCCACGGCTAAACTATCATAATGCCCTTCCATGGCGGCCAGTTTGGCCGGCTGGTATTTGCTCACATATTCAGCGGACCGGTGGCCGGTAAACAGTTGCATCAGGGCCGCCACCACAGCTACGCTCAGGCCTACTTTAAACATGGCCTGGGCGTGTTTGATATACCTGCCTTTTAATATATACCAGGCCCCTACGCTCATCACGAGGAACGACCCCGCCAGGAACGAACCGATGATCACATGCGAAAAGCGATCCACGGAAGAGGGGTTGAATACCATTTCCCAGAAGTCCGTCACGACGGCGCGTGCGCCCAGGTCGTGCCCTTCGATCCTGAACCCTGCCGGCGTTTGCTGCCAGGAGTTGGCAATCACAATCCAAAGGGCCGAAAAGATGGAGCCCAAAGCCACCATGATGGTGGAAAAGAAGTGAACGCCTTTGCTCACGCGGTTCCAGCCAAAGAGCAGTACGCCCAGGAAGCCGGATTCCAGGGCGAAGGCAAATATCCCTTCCGCCGCCAGCGCGCTCCCGAATATATCTCCCACGTAATGGGAGTAGGTAGCCCAGTTGGTGCCAAACTCGAATTCCATCACAATACCGGTGGCCACGCCTATCCCGAAAATGAGGGCGAATATCTTTATCCAGAACCGCGTAATGTCGCGGTAGACCGGCAGGCCTGTTTTCAGGTAAATCCCTTCCATTATGACCAAACACAGGCCCAGCCCAATGCTCAGCGGGGGGTAGATGTAGTGGAAAGCCACTGTAAAGGCGAACTGAATGCGGGAAAGTATCTCAACTGACGGCATAATTTCTACAGATATAGTACAAAGTTATTGACATCGATCATCCACGAAACTGATGTTTATCAGGTTCCCAAAATTTAACCTTATAAACTCCTTTTTTCACTATTTGTTTATCAGTCATTTAAAAAAATAGAAAATTTTTTCCCCTGCAGTGCCCGCAGGTATTGGGTTTCAGCGGAGTTGTTAAAATAGTATTATGCCGTTAACATCTGGTAAAGGAATGGAAATGCAACGGCTGGTAATTTTAATGCATCAGTTACTAGTTGGCAAATGACAATACAATATCTTATAAATGGTATTACGCGCGGGCCCCGATCTCTATCAGGGCCCTTCTAATTGGCAGTTATTTTCCTTTGAATACACCTACACCGGTTATGGAGTGCTCCCATAGCCACTTCGTAACCATCAAATCTTATAGGTTGTTTTGGTGATAACCTGTAACGGGAGTCCTGATTTGTATCAGGACTCTTTTTTATTTAACGTGCGGATATCGCTGACTTAATATACTTTTGTTGCGTATATGCCAAATGGGTAGTATTACTGATAATCAATAAGATAATTATGCCAAAGCTCAAAAATAGTTCGCATCCCGAAACGTTGTGCGCCGTAGACTATGCCTTTCAGCGCATCGGGGGCAAACACAAAGGCCGCGTGCTGTATCAACTTTCCCGGAATACGCTGCGGTATGGGGAACTGGGGCGCCGCATCACCGGCATCACGCCTAAAATGCTGACGCAGGTACTGCGGGAGCTGGAGGAAGATGGGCTGGTGGAAAGAAAAGTGTACCTGGAAGTGCCGCCCCGGGTGGAATATTCCTTAACGGATACCGGGAGGGAGCTGGTGCCGGTCATCACCATGCTGGCGGACTGGGGAAAGAGTAAGATGGCGCAGCAAAAACGGTAACGCCTATCCCAAACCGGCGGCAGCCGGTCCTGGACAGGCGTTCCGGAATCATATCGTTTATACCCCTGGCGGCTGGCTATGCCATCGCCATGTTTTCAATCTCCTTTTTGCGCTCGCGGTATTCTTCCATAGTGAAGTTGTACACTACGGAATCGCGCTTGTTTTTATTGGCTACAAAGTGGCAGGCATGGATGTAAGGCTCCGCGATATTCAGCTTATCCAATGGCGTTACCACCAGCAACTGTAAGTTCAGCTGCCCGCAGTACTCCATCAGGTAGTGGCTCTTTTCAGGGTCCAGCTTACTGAAGGCCTCATCCACGGTGATAAACCGCAAGCTGCGGTGTTGCCTGTTGGCCTCATTGATACCGAACTGGTAGGCAATAGCCGCGCCTAATATGGTGTAGGTAAACTGCGCCTTCTCCCCTCCGGACAGGCTGCTGGTATCTTCGTAATATTTAAACGCCTTGTTGTCCGAGATGTAGAATTCTTTTGCGCCGAAGTCGAGCCAGTTCCGCACATCGGTTACTTTCCTGCGCCAGGCTTCGTTTTGCTGCAGCTCCGTGATCAATGTTTTGATATTCTGGAAGAGCTGCTCCCCGTAAGCCTCGTCTTTTTCCGTTTGGTATTTTACCGTATCGGGAACGGCTAAACTGAGTTTTTCCTTGAAGTTGCGGATCTCTACGTCGCGCACATGGCGGCATTCCAGCTGGAGGTAGGTATCCGGGTTTTTATTGAAGGTGATATTGCGCAGCGGTTCATTCAGGTCTTCCATCACCTCGCGGATCGCATCTTCCTGGCCGTATATCCATGCCCGGTAGTTGGTGATAGCGTTGAGCATACTGGTATCCATGTATTTGCGGAAACGCTCTTTATGCTCAATGAGGCGCTGGTATTTGATCTGTTCGTAGAGGGCGGTAAACTCGTCGAGGTATTCCACATGCGGGCGGAGGTCCGTCACATCCCCGATCCAGTCAGGGAAGGTGTCGTGTATGGACTTGGGCGGGTTCACGAATGCGGCCAGCAGGCGGGTGATTTCCGTTTGCTTTTCCGCACTGTTGCGCAGCGCCTCTTTCAGAGATACGTTCAGGCTTTCCTCCGCGCGTTTACGGTAGCTGTACAGCTGGGATGCGTTGGTAGCCGGCGTGGTGATGGCCAGTTCCGCGAGGAAGTCCAGCGCGCGTTGCAGCGCTATTTCGTCCGTATTGGTCACTTTCAGCTGGGAGTAATAGTGCTGTTTTTCGGACAGTTTATTATCCAGGTGGCCTTTTTGCTGCAGGGTATCCGCCTTGTTTTCTTCCAGCTCGCGGATGCCGGCAGTGGCCTCGTCCAGCTGTTCGCAGATGACTTTGTACTTATCGCTGGCTTGCAGCAGCATATCTTTTTCCCGCACATGTTGTTCAATAACGGCGGCATGTTGCTGCCAACTGATATCGTCAAAGTTGCGCTGGGTAAGGAATGCGCTCAGCACCGTTTGCATGGCGCTGAGGGATTTGCGGGTAGCTTCCAGCTCGTTCAGGCCGGCCTGCAGTTCATCGATGGCGGAGCTGCATTCTTCCAGGTCCTCCTTCAGCAGGCGCAGTTTATTTTTGTTGTTCCAGCCCAGGACGAAGTTATTTTGCTGGGAGCGGCCGGGGCGGTCGTCCTTTTCATGTTTGGACGCCACGCGGGTTAAGCCTTTGGACGTAACGGCCTTACGGGCGCGCCCAAAGAGGTTCATATCATCGGTGCAGATGTAATCAAACTGGTCCAGCAGCTGGTTTTGCAGCCATTCCCTGAACTCCGTGCCCGGCTTGATCTCTATCTTCTGCAATAAGCTATCTTCTTCCTTGGGCATGCGCAGCATGGTATAAGATTCGTCCCCGATCTTATGGTACACCAGCCTTGTTTGCAGGTTATTTTCGTTGATATACCGGTTGATACGGCTGATATAGCCTTCCGGTACCAGCAGGCGCAGGGCGAAGTTGTGCAGCACTTTTTCGATGGCGTATTCCCAGTGGGATTCATCATCTTTCACGCGCAGCAGTTCCCCGGCGAACGGCAGGTCTTCCTCGGGCACATCCAGCATATCCGCCAGTTGCTGGCGGATGCGGATCAGCTCATACGGGATATTGTTTTTCCTGTTCAGGAGGGATTCGATTTCTTCGTTGATGGCGGCCGCGTGATTTTTTTCGGCGGTGAGGTTGCTCTTGTGGAGGAATATGTCTTCCTGCAGGGCGTCCAGTTGCTTTTCGATGCCTTTGAGCTTCTTCTCTGCGCCCCTGATGTTGTCATGGAACTGCTGTTCATCCGGAGAGGTAATCAGTTCCAACCGCTCTGCGAGCTTATTGTAATCCTCCATTTTGCTGCGCTTGGCTTCCAGCGCTTTCTGCTCGTAGTGGATGGTTTTTTCGATGGAGCGCAGCTGCTCATCCACACTGTTGTTGGCCTTTTGGGCGATCAGCTCCTCCTTGCGGAGGTGAAGCTGTTCCAGCCTGGAGTTGATGGACATGAGGGTGCTGGCGGTGACGCTTAGCTCCTGTTCCAGTTGTTGAATTTCCTGTTGTACAATTTCCCGTTCCTGGCGGTTGAAATAAACGGGCAGGGTGTCTTGCAGGGAAAGCAGCTCCCGGCCTTTGTTTTGCAGGCTTTCCCATTCCGCCCGCTGCTGGACGATCGGTTCCAGCATTTGCAGCTGCATTTCGTCTTTCTGGATGGCGCGGTGGCTGCTCAGCAGGCTGTCATAGTTTTCCCGCAGCTTCAGGAATTCCGCCTCGCTGTCTGTTTCTTCCAGCATATGCTGGCGGATGAAGGTATTCAGGTCTCCCAGGACCTTGATACCCACCGTTTGGTTAAAGAGCGCCAGCGCTTTTTCGCTGCGCAGCCCGAAGATGTTACTGAACAGGGTGGAATACTCCTTAAAGCTGTCGGTCACTTCGGTTTTCGGGAATTCCATTTTCAGGCGTTTTTTCCAGTCGCCTTTGGCGTCAAATTTCCCGTTGCCGAAGTGGTCGTTGATATTGAGTTTATGGGGAGATACGATGTATTGTCTTTTCAGCTCGCCTGCGTACCAGCGTACCTGCGCCAGGGTGATGGTGTGCATGGTAGCGGCATTGTAAAAGTAGGCAAGCAGTACGGAATAAGGATTCTGCTCCTTATGGCGGAGTTGTTCTGTTTTGGACTGGAGGGACTCTTCGGAGAATGTTTTCCCGTAGTAGCCCCAGAAGTACGACTCTTCCCCGCGGTCGCGGCGTTGTTCCGTACCGGACGACTGGTTATAAAAACGCTTTCCGGAGGGCACCAGCAATGTTAGCAGGGCATCGATCAGCGTGGTTTTACCGCTACCGTTGGCGCCTGTGAGCAGGGAGGTTTGCCCGTTGGTGTTAACCCGGTAAATTTTATTATGAAAGGTCCCCCAGTTGTACACTTCAAAATATTGCAGGCGGAAACCGCTTTCCTTGGAATCACTATTGAACAGGGTTGACATGCAGATTTAATTTTGTTTTGATTTCTTCCAGTTTCTCGTTGTTCACAATGGCTTTGATAACGCGTTTTACTTCGTATTGCTGCATTTCCTTGTTGGTAACGTCTTCCCGGCTGATGCGGAGAATGCCTACCCCTAACAGGCTGTTAATTGGTTTATTCAGGTCTTTCAGCAGTTTGGAGCGGTTATGGCGTTCCTTAAAGAAGAGGGCGAGCCGTTCCTTGATTTCTTTTTGCGTCATAAACAGTTTGGTGCCAGTGCCTTTGAGGTCAAATTCTTCCAGGGCTTCCCGCAGTACGATGCAAAGCAGGGTGGCCTCGTAGGTGAGTTTGGACTTGCGCATGAGGCGTGGCAGCGGGCGGTCCGCATTTTCGTCATTGTCCGGTTGTACGATACGGGCAAAGCCGTCCGCTTCATTGATCACGAGCTGCAGGCCTACATGTTGCAGGTATTTATGCAGTTCTGTTTGCCAGCCCAGGAGGTCCTTCCAGTAGGCGCGTTCTTCTTCGTAAATGACGCCTTGCATCAGTTTCAGGAAAACATGTGCAAAGGGTGCTATATTTCGTTCAGACATAAAGGTTAGTTTTTTGAATTGGTAAACAGTACCATCGGCAGGTTGATGATACGGTTACCCAGTTTCACGGGATCAGCGGTGTCCAGGATGATATGGCTGGACGACTGGCTGGCGATGGCGAAGTAGGTGATCAGCTCGGTGAGCCCCTTCTCCGTGCCGTAGATCTCCACCAGTTCTTTCAGGCTGATCTGCTTTTTGTTTTGCAGCTGTACGGCTATGCGTTCTTCCAGCTGGGCGCGGTCGATATGAAAATGATTGAACAGCGCCTGCATATCTTCCAGGGAATAATCTTCCCCTCCCAGGCCTTCAGGCAGCTGGAAGGCAGGGCTGGCGGCCTTTTCGTCCGAGAGTTCCCAACGGTCCGGCAGGTCCAGTTCAGGATCGGTTGCTATTTCAATAAAATCCTCTTCCGACGGGTGGTTGCCCAGTGTTTGGAAGGCCAGCAGGCGGATATCGTTGATCAGCTCCATGGTTTTGCGCCTTTCCGTCATATTGCGCTCGTTGAGGACGCGGCTGAGTTTATCGCTCAGTTTTTTATTGGCGTCGATCACCTTTTTGCCGGAGGCATGGAGGGATTGTTTGAGCTTGCGGAGGAAGCGATCGTTTTTGTATTCGATGTCGCGGTCTTCCAGGAGGGCATAGAGCTTATCGATCAGCTCCCGCATTTCCGACTGTTTGTTTTCGTCCATGAGGAACTGCCAGAAGGAGTAAAAGCTCTTCCCCTGGTCTTTCTGGCGCAGCGCTTCGAAGGCGTCCAGCGTATAGGCGAGCAGGGTACCTTTGGCCACATCCCTTTCACTTTGTTTGCGGTAGATGTCCTGGGTGATTTGTTCAAAGTTGGCTTCCACTTCCTTAAAATCCCCCAGCAGCTCGCGGGCCATGCGGTTTACGTCGTACACCCTTTCCTTGATCTGGGTATCGTCAAAGACCTGCACTTTACCGGTGATGGTGATGGCTTGTATTTCCTGTTCTATTTCAAATTTCTTTCTTTCCAGTTCCTGGATACGCTGTTCCGGATCTTTGTTGCTCTGGTCCACCAGTTCTTTCAGTTTGGCAAAAATATCCTTAAAGCGGCTTTCGGTGCCTATGAATTCGCGTTTCTGCAGGGTGGTGATCCAGTGGAGCACCTTTTCCGTATCGCTGCTCAGCTCGTGGATGTCAATACCTTCATCGTCCGGGTATTTGCGGAGAAACCCCTGGTTGCTCCACTGGTCAATGTATTTTTTTGCTTTGGTATCATCGTCGTCCAGCAGGGAGGCCGCATCGATCTCATCGTCGGTGGCGCGGTAGCCGGTATGCGTAAGATAATCTGACAAGCGGGTTACCAGTTCGGCATTGGTAATGATTGTCTGGTTTTTTTCTTTGAATACGGTGTGAAAAAATGACAACATCATTGGCGCACTGCGGGCCCGTAGTATTTTCAGCGTTACAGACTGGGCAAACAGCAAACATAATTGTTCATACGTCATTCGGTAAAAATAAGGAAAAAAGGTATTCCGTTACATGATATAAAGTCCATTTGCACGGGCTTCTACAGGCGCGGGGATATCCGTTTCACCCAGGGCTTCCAGGAGGTTGATCTCTATGGTCCTGGAAATGCTGTCCAGCGGCATGGCCAGCGGGTTGTAGGCGAAGGGGTTCATGAGGTTGATCCCGTTCAGGTGGGTGGTGTGGAAAACAAACCCGAACGCCCATCCGAAAAGGATGGACCAGGCCCCGATGGATTCGGTCATCATCAGGGTATTCATGATGACGTAAAACCAGATGAACATTTTAGTGAAATAGACGTAGCTGGTGGGGAAAACGGTGTTTTTGATCCGCTCGCATTTGCCCATGCTGTCGGTATTCCTGACCAGGAGGTCGTTGATTTCGATGAACTGAAAGCCGTCGATAGTGCCGGTTTGCCTGAGGCGCTGCAGGTCCTGGGCCTGCAGGTTGAGGATGGCGTTGGGTTTATTGGTTTGGCGGCTTACTATCTCAATTTCTTCGGCGGACAGGTAGCGGTGGTAGTAGTCATCGGGGCGGTTGCGGAGGGCGGATTTCAGGGCGTAGAGGAAGGCCAGGTGGCGGTAGATCATGTTGCGGGCGGTGGTTTGGCGCTGGATGTCATTGTCCGTCTGGTAAAAATAGAGCAGGCAACGGGCCCAGGAGCGGGAATCGTTTACGAGCGCTCCCCAGATGATCCTGGCCTCCCACCAGCGGTCGTACGCCTGGTTGTTATTGAACCCGATGAAAAAGGCGATGGCGGTACCCAGTACGGTGGAGATGGCGCCGGGGATATTTATATGATCGCTGAGCCAGTAGACATCCAGGTAGTAAACGCCTGTGCAACAGAGTAAGAGCAGCAGGTCGACCTTCCAGGTGAAGGAAAAGACCTGCATTAACGAGAGCCTGGACTTAATCAGCATAAACGGATCTATTTTTTTAATAACCTGTTACGGAGTATCTTTTCCATGGCGGCCTCCTTCATCCCGCGGGAAAAGGGCGCTGTGGCCTTTCCCATCTCGACTATATTCCCGTCGATCCCGGTAATTTTGGCTGTGTTGACGACATAGGATTTGTGTATTTGCACAAATTCATGGCTGTTTATGCTTTCAACTACCGATTTCAGGGTCGCGTGAATCATATGCCGGGCATTGTCGGTATAAATATTCACGTAGTTTTCCATGGCTTCGAGGTATAAGATATCCTCCCAGAAAATTTTAACGAGTTTGTCGTTCGACTTTATAAATATATACGCTGAATCGGGTGGGATTGTTTGCCGGAAACTTTCCAATGCCCGGTTGGCAGCTTTGAGGAAGCGCTCGAAAGAGACGGGTTTTAGGAGGTAATCCAGCACCTGCAGCTCAAATCCCTTGATGGCATACTGTTCGTAGGCGGTGATAAAAATTACTTTGGGCGGCCGGGGGATGCTGCTGAGCAGTTCCAGCCCGGTCATATAGGGCATTTCGATATCGAGCAGCAGGAGGTCTACCGGTTGTTGCAGCAGGAGGTTGTTCAGGGAAACGGCATCTTCGCAAACGCCTACCAGCTCGAGGAAATCCACTTTTTCCACATAGCTGGCGATGCCTTTACGGGCTACCGGTTCGTCGTCAGTGATTACGCAGCGGATCTTCATATGCTTAGTTTTAAGGTGGCCGTATAGTTGTTGCCGTTATGGGCGGTGGTGAGTTCATGTTGCCCCGGGTAGAGCAGCTGGAGGCGGCGGCGGAGGTTTTCCAGCCCTATGCCCCCGGTTTTTACCTGCTGGATGGCCGGTACGGCGTTGCTGACGTGAAAGTACAGGTGTTGTTCCTGCAGGGTGGCGGCGATATTGATCCAATAGTCGCCCCCGGTATATTTAAAGGCGTTTTCCACCAGGGGGAGTAACAGCAGCGGATACACGGTTTGTTGCTGTAATGCCGGGTCGAAGCTGACTTTCAGTTGCAGGTGGCTGTTCATTCTTTGTTGTTGGAGGTCGATATAGGACTGGAGGTATTGCAGCTCTTTGCGTACGGGCACCATTTGCTGCTGGTCGTACAGCTGGTAACGCAATAGTTCGGACAGCTGTTCCACGGTGTGTTTGGCTGCCTGTACATTTTCGTCCATCTGGAAATAGATCATATTGAGTGCGTTGAAGAGGAAGTGCGGGTGGAACTGGGCTTTGAGGAACTGCAGTTCTGTTTGCAGGGTATCGTTACTGATTTTTTCCAGGAGGAGCTGTTGTTCATAATTTTTGCGCAGGGAGGCGGATGCCCGGAGGATGGCGTAGGCCAGGAGGCCGTACAGCAGCGGGATGAGGGTGATATTCACGACGTCGTACCACTGGCAGCCATCGTCCGTCAGGGCGGCCATGGGGATGATGGTGGTATAGGACAGGGTGGTGATGACGAGGGCTACCTGTCCGTACTCCTTCCAGACCGGCAGGGGGATTGCCCGTTGCTGCTGCCGTTTTACGATCCGGCGGATGATATATAAGGTGATATAGGCGGCGGCCAGGGAAACTGCTATTTCTATGAGGTTGGTATGCAGGGGCCGGAGCCAGAACCTGGTTTCGCTGATCACGTCGTTGACCAGCCTCATGCTGGCGTACACCAGGAGGCCGTAAACGGCGGGGAGCCAGTGGATTGTCCGGATATTTTTCATTTTTATCAAGATAATAAATTTATGATTGCGGCGGTTTCCCGTGAAGGGGAAGTTATTGCCATGGGTAAAAATGATGGATGACGGCCGTAAACATACCCTGTTGCCCTGGCATTTTCCGGGTGAAATTGACGATTGGACGATGCGGTTTGACGAAATGCAAATATTTTTTCTCCCCCCATCCCCCTAGATACTCAATATGTTATAAAATATTTAGCCTATTAGTCTATAGGATTAGTAGGAAATTAAAATTTTCCCCGTATATTTGTTTCACGATAGGCATCAAACGCTTACCGGATCATTTACCAACCTATAAAAATTTCAGGAAATGTCCACACTTTACCGTTACGCCGATTACCTGCAACAGCCTGTTCCAGAGAACTTTCCAAAGACGGGATATCATAGGGAGAAGATAGCGCCA
This sequence comes from Chitinophaga sp. CB10, assembly GCA_001870995.2. GTDB lineage: Bacteria > Bacteroidota > Bacteroidia > Chitinophagales > Chitinophagaceae > Chitinophaga. Next base: position 30,782 of record MLAV02000010.1, on the reverse strand, counting down.
CTGGGTGCGGGGCAGCAGTTTCCTGAATTTTACCTGGAGGCGGACCAGGTGATCAAAGACGCCGGTTTGTTAACACAGGGGGCGAGTATTCACACATTAACGGCGCAGCCGCTGGTAGTTGTATTCTATTCCATCCACTGGAACGGGTATGCAGATGAACTGCTGGACCAGGTTATAGCGTTGCATCCTGCCATCGAGGCGGCCGGGGCGAAGCTGTTACTGATTTCCAGCGAGGGCCGCAAACAATTTGAAGCGGTGAACAAGCAGGAAATTCCTTTTGACGTGGTGTACGACCGGGATTTCGCCATCGCCAGGAAAGCGGGTATTTACAAGCAATCCGACCCGATCTGGGGTTTTGTGGCGGGCGTGAATGAGGATGTGCCGGTACCGGCTGTTTATATTATTACGCCGGCATTGGAAATCCGCTATGCGTTTGCGGATAAATACCTGGAGCATCAACTGCAACCAGCGGAGTTGCTGGCTGCAATTGAGAACCGTGCGGCCATCAGCGCTTAATCATTGATAGCCTGGTAGACCAGGTTTTTGAAAGTTTCGTTCATACTGCCATGTGTGGTTGGCCACACGTTGGTATATATAAGTGCCACGATCTTCTCTTTGGGGTCCGCCCAATAGGTGGTGGCAAACATTCCTCCCCACTGGAAAGCGCCGGCTGGCATCAGCGAGATGGCGCTTCCTGCCTCACTGGTTATTTTAAATCCAAGTCCGAAATTATTGTATTTGTCAGACCCCAGCGCCAGGTCGCCGGTTTGGTTCATGGTCATGATCCGCACGCTGTTGCGGCTCAGGATGCGTACGCCGTTATAGGAACCGCCGTTGAGCATCATTTGCAGGAATATGGCGTAGTCGTACGTGGTGGAGGACAATCCGCCGCCGCCGGAGTAGTAAGTGCCTTTGAATTTCGGGTAGTCCGCATACAGTTCCGTGCCGTGTAACATAATGCTGTTGGGGGTTCTGTAGAGCTGATGGGCCTTTTTGTCTTCAGAATAAAGGGGGACGAGCCGCGCCTGTTTATCTGCCGGCAGGTAAAACCAGGTATCCTTCATGCCCAGCGGCCGGAAGATACGTTCATGCATAAACTGGTCGAGGCTTTGACCGGAGAGTACTTCCACGAGGTATCCCAGCACGTCCACGCCCATGCCGTAGGTCCATTTTTCGCCGGGATTGTGGAGCAGGGGTAGTTTCCCGAGGATTTTCATTTTATCGGCCAGGAGGAGGTCCTTCACGCCGATACCTGCGATGACGCCTGCTTTGGCGTACATGGCCGTTTCCATGCTGCCGCCGATTTGGGCGTAGCCGATGCCGCTGGTGTGGGTAAAGAGGTCGCGTATGGTGATTTCGCGTGTAGCCGGCGCCGTAGTGAAGGTGGTATCCTGCGGGTTGAAGGATTTGATGACCTGCGGGTTAGCGAACTCAGGGATGTATTTGGACACGGGATCGTCCAGCTGGAACTTCCCTTCTTCGTAGAGGATCATGGCGGCCACGCTGGTGATGGCTTTGGTTTGGGAGGCGATGCGGAAGATGTTATCGGTTTTTTCCGGGATCTTTTTTTCCAGGTCGCTATACCCGAATGCTTTATTATAAACGATTTTGCCATTACGTATAACCATAGCCGTAGCCCCGTTGACATAGCCTTTGCGGATGTAGCTGTTCACGAGGGAGTCGATACGGGCGAGGCGTGCGGCAGACATATTCGCCGCTTCCGGCTGTGCGGTGGTCAGCTGCTGTGCATGGGAGCAGAGGGCCGGCAGCAGCAGGAGTGTAAATAAAACTTGTTTCATAGTGGATTTTTCTCTGCTGGAAGATAGAAAATGCCGGGGAGAATATTTTCTAAAATCGGCAGGCAAAATGCGACATAACATGGAAAGAATAGGCTTTCAGGACATTGAAAAATACCTACATGTAGGTATTTTATCTGATCCGGGGTTCGTCTACTTTTGCAGAAGCAATCAGACAATTCAAACTTATTATAAGAGTCATTTTCCTTAATAGTTAAATATGACCGGAAGGTCAGTTACCCCCAAATTTGGGTCTCCTTCTACAGGAAGAGACCCAAAACTGTTTTTATAAATTTCCATTACCTTTGCAGTCAGATAATAAAATCAACCACCGCGAAAAGCCTTCATGCCATCTGTCCAGGAATGTGAGCATAGTTAAAGATGGGCTTCACTATTGTTTTTTTCCCGTTTTTTCTTATTTGTAAATGAACGTTTAGAACACGTGTCCAACATGTCAGGAGTAACGCTGGAAGAGAAATTAAAAGCATTACAAACTATAGAAGATGAACTGCCTGCGGTACTGATTGTGCATAGCTTTCCGGATGGAGGAGTGGTGCATATGTCCGCCAGGGGTTGCAGGGAGCTGGGTTATACCCTGGAAGAAATCCGGGCGATGGGCCAGGAGTACTATACCCGTTGTTTCAATCCGCATGACGTGGAAGACTATCTGCCCAGGATCATGGAGCTGGTGAATGCCCCGGTGACGGCGGCGAAGGAGGTTTCATTTTTTCAGCAGGTGCGTTTGGCGGAAAAGGATGACTGGGAGTGGCATCTGAGCACCACGAAAGTATTGTGCCGGGATGCGGAGGGGAAGCCTACGCATTTGATTACCTGTGCGATTCCTATTGATCCGTTGCATCATGTTACCAGTAAATTGGACCGGCTGCTGAAGGAGAACCAGTTCCTGCGGCAGCACCAGCATATCTTTTCGGAGCTTACCAAAAGGGAACGGGAGATACTGCGGTTGACGGCGCTGGGGTATAGCGCCGGGGAGATGGCCAGGGAGCTGCATATTTCGGAGAAGACGGTGGTTACGCACCGGAGGAATATTAAGTCGAAGATCAATGCGGAGTCGATGTATGACCTGACGAAGTTTGCGCAGGCGTTTGATCTAATTTGATTCGGGGGAAATTTTTTTGAAAAGCCTGGTTTTTGTGTGTGGGAATGGAGTAATTTTAGTTGGTGATCCTGATTGCATTCTTTTATGCTGGGTTTGTGATGGCATTGCGTACGCTTGCAGATGATTTTCCAGGATTGCGGCTATCATGTTTGTTAAACCTGTTGACCATGTCTTTTAAAGCCTGCTGTAAAATTGACGGTTATGAACTGAATGTTCTGGAATGCCGTTTTTCTTTTTCACAATCTACGGATGCCTGCGGTAAGCCTGTTTCCCGACCTAAAGGGGGAACGATCGAGTTGTTGGTGGAGTCCACTGCGGATACCAATTTGTTCGATTGGATGATAACCGACACGGCTACACGTAACGGGAGTATTATTTTTTTCAGGAGAGATGCCATTTCGCGGTTGAAGGAGCTGCAGTTTTCGGACACTTACTGCACGGGATATACTGAATACTTCAGTGCTGCGGGAGAGCATCCGATGCAGATCAGGTTGCAGCTGTCGGCGCGGCGGATGTCGCTCAACAGCAGTGTGTACGAACATTTCTGGACCAAATAATGTAGCCATGCCGGAAACTACCAGGGTTACCATTTCCATAAATGGTAAAAAGTACAGGCATTGGTATGCCCTCCGATTGGAGCAATCTATTTACGCCCCGCATGCCTTTGAGGTGCAGTTAGGGGATAATTTTTTACATACGGCCGGCAGCAGCCTGCAGCAGGTGGTGCAGCAGTTTTTAGGGAAGGATTTGCAGATCCAGCTGGGCAACACCACTTTCAACGGCTATATCACTGCCGTGGAAACCGGCTGTGGGGAAGGTCGGGAACTGGGGTATTGCCTTTTGAAGGGAAAGAGCCCTGACGCCAGGATGGATATAGCGCCGCAGCTCCGTTCATTTGAGGACAAGACGCTGGCGCAGATAGCGGAGAGCATGCCGACGCGCTTATCCAATATGCTCATTCAGCCGGAGAGGGCATCCACGCTCCCCTATCATGTGCAGTATGAAGAAACGGATTATGCCTTTTTACGCCGGCTGGCCGCTACGTATGGGGAATGGTTCTTCTACAATGGCTCGCGGCTGGTGTTTGGGAAATATTCGCCGGCGAAGCTCACGTTGTATTACGGCCGGGAATTGCGGAGTTACAGTATCGAGGCAGGCGTGCCTGTGGCAGCGCCTGCGTACAGCTGGTATGAGGCGGAGCAGGGAGTGGCGCAGTTGGCCCCGGCCAAGGCGGAGCGTTGTAGTGATCCTATCGTGGAACATTGCCTGAACCAGCTGCCGGCGATGAAGGGCAGCCGGTATGCACACCGGGAAGGCGCGTTGCAAAGCGCTGCGGCCGGAGTATTGCAGCGGCAATCGGCGTTGCGGTGGCAGGCGCAGAGTACGGAGCCGGGCATCCGGCCGGGGGATATGGTGATCGTGCGGGAGGAGCAGCCGGTAAAGCGGGGGCATGGGGCGTTCCTGGTGAGCCGGATTGTGCATACCTGCGATGCAGCCGGTAACTATAGGAATGAATTAACGGGGATACCGGATCTCAGCCCGGTGAAGTTTTATGATCCGCCGCGGATACCGTATTGTAGTCCGCAGAGCGCTATGGTAGTGGATAATAACGATCCGGATAACCTGGGAAGAATACGTGTGCGCTTCAATTGGCAGCAGGGCGCGAGCCCGTGGATAAGGATGCTGCATCCACATGCCGGTAGCCGGAAAGGTTTCTATTTTCTGCCGGAAAAAGGGGAAGAAGTGTGGGTAGGATTTGTAGAGGATCATCCGGAGTACCCTTATGTAGCAGGCGCCTGCTATCATGGAAAGGCGAAGCCTGACTGGGGGACGGCGGGGAATGACCTAAAGGTGGTGGCTACACGCTCGGGGCATACTATTAGTTTGGAGGATACGGCGGGCAAGGAGATGATAACGATTAGGGATAAGGCGGGCAATGTGATACAGCTGGATACTGCGGGGAAATGTTTGTTGGTGGAAGCTCCGGAGCAGGTTACCATAAAGGCCAATAACATTCAACTGTATGCTAAGGAGAGCATTGCATTGCATGCCGGCAGGGATGTGTCCATAGCCGCCGGCGGTAATGTACACCAGCATGCTACCGAAAGCGCGTTGCTATCCGCTAAAAATATTGAATTGATTGCGGATAAGGAGTTGTCGTTATTGGCTGCTACCCTGAAAGGGAAAGCGGACGAAGTGCAGGTGCATAGCCTGAAAGGCGACCTTGAGCTGCATGCCGCGCAAATACTGGATATTAAAAGCGAAGAGAAAATCAGGATGTTTTGAAGATTTGTTAACCTTTTAAATGCCATATCATGCATGTTGTTAACCAACCATTGCACCTCGTATGCGAAGGCGCTATGTGTACCTGTTCCCAGGCGCTGAACCCCGCGCCGGTGGCATTGCAGGTGCCGGGTAAGAAGAAGCTCTATTTGCAACACAGCGGCGGCAAGCCGGTAGCTACTACGGCCGGTATTAACAGCGCAGCGCTGAACTTCAGGATGTGTAAAATTCCAGATCCGAAGAATCCGACGCCCTGCACGCCGGTGCTGCAGTGGAAAGATGCTTATGAAAATATTACCCTGGCGGGGAATGTGCATCCGTTGACGGAGAGGAGTAGTGCGGTTTGTAGTAGAGGGGGGAGCGTTAGGGTGGTAAGGCATGGGCAGGCGGAGGGAGGAAAGGAGAGGTTGATGTCAGGAGATGCGGGTGGTGGGGATAAAAGGAATTTGAGTGGGGAGATGGTATCCGGGGGGACGGGTGTTGAGGGGGGGGAGGGAAATGCTGTAACGGATGATAAGCAGTTACCCGTAGGGGCGCCTACCCCCTCCCCGGTTATGCGCTACGCCCACTGGCAGGATGACACACAGCAGCTAAAAGCCGTAACGGGCTGGCATGAAATATCCTATCTCAAATTGCTCCTGGAAGATGCGGAAGGGTTGATGTTGGAGATCACAATAGTTGCTACGGATAGTGAGCGGCAACAGTTTTCCACATTATCCGGAGCCGCGACTTATACTGTTGCGAACGGGGAAGTACTGATACCTTTCCGCGCGCATCCAAAAGAGGCCAGGCTCAAAGATGGTGATCTTATCTACGCAAGGGTGCGGTGTAACAGCCCTGTTAAAAATTTACGCTCCCTGTATCCGGCGCGGCCGCTGCTGTTCCGGGACGCTGCCCGGATCCGCGAAGTTAGGTTTACCCGCAACAATAACCCAGTCATCACGGCGCGTTATGGGGATACCCTCACCTGCAAAATTATAGCGCAGAATATGTGCCGGCGTAAGATAGACGTACAGATCAAACGATTGGAAAAAAGGAATGGTCATGACTTCGAACAGTTAGACACCGTGATGTACAGTAATACTTTCCAGGTGAACGATCACGGCTATGTCCAGTTCGATTTCACTATTGACAAAGCATGGGAAGAGCAGTACGAGGAAAAAGTGCAGCGGTTTTATGCGGCGATAAAAACTGACAACTGGCTTAGCTGGTGGCAAACTGTGAGCGCATTTCCCGTTATTGCTCCACTGGCAAAGAAGAGCGTGAGCCCGGCCTTGATAGATACTGCTACCAAATCCTACAAAAAGACCATCTGCAGCGCCTGCGGAGAACCTGTGACCATGGAGCAGATACGCAAAATGTGCGTGGATGCCCGTGGAACCCCGTTTTTGAAGGACGACCGGATTATCAGGGAGGCATTGCCTTTCCTGAATCAATACCGCCATGAATTCCGGTTGGATACCTGTTGCCGCAAAGCGCACTTCCTGGCGCAGCTGGCGACAGAAACGAGGTTCGCCAGCCTGGAAGAGAATTTCAATTACAGGGCCTCAGTGCTGGTGAAAAAGTTCCGGCGCTTCCGCCAGGGGAAGGGGCGTTTCAATGCCACGCAGTGGGGGCGTCCGGAAACGAGCGATGTGCCGGTGTCCTCCGAAAATCAACAGCATATTGCCAATTGGGCTTATGCAAGGATTAATGGTAATGGAGATTACGAAAGTAAAGATGGTTACCGGTATAAAGGCCGGGGATTTATACAGCTGACCGGCAGGGGAAATTACAAAGAGGCGTCCCGGTTGTTCAATAAGTGGATCACGGACCGGAAGGTGGACTGGGAAGCGCATCCGGAGGCTATATCCGCAAAGCCGGTGGATGCCATGGCGGCCGCTATGATCTTTTGGCGTTCGCATAGTCTTTTCCTCCGTGCAGAATTTGCGGATGATTATGCAGTGGAAAGTGTGAGCAGGCCTATTAATGCGGCGCTGGATAATATTGTGGAGAGGAAGCGGTTTTTCAGGGAGGCTGTGGAGGCGTTTGGGGTGAAGGCATGCAGGCATTATAATCAGCGGAAGTGGCAGGAACCGGTGACGGATACGGTAGTGGTGGTGAGTGGGAAGGCGGAGGGGGTTGGAGGGAGTAGGTATGTTAGGAAAGGCAAGAAGGTTGGAGAGCGTGAAGCCTGGCCAGTGTATCAAACGACAGTCTTCAGGCGATTATCATTGGAATTGTATAAGCAGCTTTCCCGTCAAAACGCTTTGCCAGCACCTGATTATGTCACTTTTCTTACACGTGATGGGCATGGGGAAGATTACGGCCGGCACGCTGACGAGCGTTATGGAAGTATGAACGAGTGCCCTCCGGGAGAATATTACCTAAACAGAGGAATAGAAGGCCAGAAGTATAACATGTATGTTTCTGACACGCCAGGTTCAGGCAGCGCGGTCATTAACGGCCCTAATGGTCAGCGTAGCGGGATAGCTATTCACGGAGGTTGGCCAATTGGAAGCATCGGCTGTTTAACAACGCATACAAATGGTTATAAGCCTGGACAGAATCCACTGGTGCAGGAGTTGCATGCTAATATACCGGAGTTGGACAAAGCGGTACAGGATGAGGGTGTTAGGCATGTGCGGTTGATTATTGAACCGCGGGAGGTTGACAGTGAGAAGTGGGGTGACCCTGAGTTGGGTACAACCAAGTGGACGGGCAAATTGCCCCACGTTCACTAAGTTTTTTTGGAATAAACCTTTTAAATATTAATACGTTTTTACCGAGTGCCGGTTGAAGTTTGCTGAAGGTTTCAATAACCAGTTATTAATTATTAATCCCAATCAAAATGACCAGAGTAATTACTTCTTACCTAATCCTGTTTACATGTGTTATGAATCTTACTTATGGCCAAGGAAGGAAAATAAATGAGCCCGACTTGCAAAAACTAAAAAAAGGAATGACACTCCGTGGCTATTCCTTTCCTGACTCAACTACCTTTTTCAACAAAGTCAGGGATATTTTCGGAATTGACCTGCGTAAAAACAACGCGGCACTGGTTAAGTTGGACTCCTCTCCGGAGCCCTCTCCTACATTGTGGGCAGTCCGGAATGGATGTTTATTAATTCACCAGGAGGAGCTGGGTCTTATTTACGCTACTTATGATGATAAGCATCGGATTGTAGACATTCCGCTCGAAGAATGGGATCCGGAGAGATTCAAACAGCTCGTCGCCCTCAACAAACTCCTCATCTACTCCGACGCCTCCCAGCTAAAACCCGTCGACCACTATTACCCCGAACTCCTCACCTCCCTCCTGCAGGATTTCGGCTATACCGGCAACCCTGCTATCACCAAAATGAAAATCACTGCCATCAGTGACATGGAAGACGGGCGACGAACATTTCTGCAATACTGCTACGGCTGGCTTGCCGGTAAAAATGTAGTAGGCGTACGTACCAACGTCCTCGATGCCATGCTAAAATACAACCCTGACGTATTTATTCATACCGGCTGGGCCATACGGGAATTAAAGCTCACAAAAACTCCCGCCAAGCCACTCGCACAGCTGTTGGACGCTGCAATAAGAGCCGGCATTACAGGCTTTGCGGAAGAGCTTTGCACGGCAGATAAAAAGCTGATGAATGAAATCAGGAAGAATAATGCTTATGGTTTGAGAGCGTTGCAGGAATATATGCATAGTTCATGTCCATAGAGGAATGTTGATATTAGTGCAGGATGATATTTCGTGCCCGGGTACATCGATCCATTAACTAAATCAATCAACTCTACGGAGGGAAGAGACTGATATATTTATAATTTGGGTAATTACATTATAAGGATGATTACTTTATAATTTGGGTAACTACATTATAAGGGTGATTACTTTGCAATTGGGTTCTCCCCCCCCAGTCACCTCCACCACTAAAACACAATCCCCCCGCTTATCACACTCACATTCGGCTTATCATCCGGAAACGATACCTCCGTGTCATTCGCCATAAATTTCGGGAACTTATACACATATCCCCTGTAAGTGTACGATGCAAACACCCCTACCTTGCCAATTAAAAAAGAAACACCGGCGCCTGCGCCCCAGAAATATTTCCCCGTTTTCTGATAGTTGGTCACCTGGGCGTTATTATTACCGTCAGTGTAGTGATATTGGTACGTTACGCGGTAGTTGTTGTAGCCAAATTGCCCATTTATGAAGGGCTCCACCTTATTCACAGGGTATTTCACCCTGAGGTCGGCAAAGGTAGGAATCATCAGGTTGCCGTTGTAGCCGGTCAGCTCTACCCCGAGGCCTGCGGCCAGGAAAGGGTTAAAGCCGTAATCGTACAGGATGCCGCCGCCAAAGTTATGGCCGTGCCGCATCAGGTAAGCATAGCCGCGACTATTCGTTTTCCATTGGGATACCGCCATCAGCGGCAGCAACATATAAACCAGTATAATTAATCTTTTCATCATTTTCAGCCTTTTTAAAAGCGACTGCTACCTTAAAAAACAAACATTTCGCAAAAGAGTTGAGCGCTGCAAATCCACAAAAAAAATGCAGCAGTGTACTTTATTCCACTGCTGCATCGCCTTCCCATGTAACCAGCATGTTGCCAGTAGTACATTGCTACCTCACAAATCTGCCATTAATCGTGTCCGGAGGTCTTTACGATCTTATTGTAAATACCGAATAAGAGGAACGGCGCCGCCCACTGACCGATAAACAGGCTCGCATGCTTCTTGCCGAGGCATTGCAGCGTCAGGGAAACTCCCATCGCGCCTACCGCTGCCCATAAATAACAGTCGCTTGGTATTTTCGCTGTTTTGTCCTCAATGGCCTTCGCCACTGGTCCTTCCTGGTGTTCGTTTTTTAAGATGTTTTCCATAATCATACTGTTTTAAATGAATTAATAAGCAGTTTACGGCCTCAGCAATGCAGCTATACTGTCTGCCGAAGCTTTGTGCATCTTGATCTTAGGCAGTATTTTCACTGCATAAGCTTTCACGGAAGCATGACTGCCAGCGTCTATTTCGTGTTGGTAAAGTGTGATGGCTTCGTTGTGATCCTTTATCTGGGATTGTATATAAGCAGTGTCAAAGCTGTAACCGCTTAGCCCCTGCAGGCGCAGCTTTAGGGCGATGTGGGCGGAATCTGCATCCGTGGGTATATTGGTACTCACGCTGTTTGCTATTTTCGACAGTTCATCGTAGGCAGCGTTGTGATCCATAACCATCATACTGCCAAACCAACGGATGGAGGAATCACGGCCCTGCTGCGCCGCCACTGTTCCCACCATTGCCTCATTCTTATTGCCGGCGGCCGCCTTGGTCATAAAATCAATGTCAATGATGCTCAGGCCGTTTCCAGGCACAACATCGTCGTCATCATTGCTACAGGCAGAAAATACTAAAGCAATAGTAAGGATACTTAACATCGTTTTTTGCAAGCGTTTCATAAGCTGATTTTTTGTGAGTGTTGTTTTAGAAAAAACGATCGGTAAAACCATGCCGGATAATAATGCAGAGTCCTTTACCACAGGCAGAATCCGGCAGATCAATGGCACAATTCGTGGATGCCTTACAGTAAGTAAAATTGTTGGATTATGAAAAGGACTATCAATAGCACGACACACGCAACGGCTGACTATATGATGGGCGTGATGGTGGCCGCTGCGCCATGGATCGTTTTGTATAACCACGATTACCTGGCCACGCTCATTTCAGTAGGCTATGCGGCCCTGGTATTGATCATGACCTTCTTTACAAGATTTGAAGGAGGGTTTGTTCGGATCATTCCATATAAAGTCCACCTGGGGATTGATATGATAGCCGGCATTGCGTTTATCCTGCTGCCATGGCTGTTGGGGCTCAGCCGCGCCGCTACGTGGACGATGACCATACTCGGAGCCGCAGCCGTATTAATCACTATGGCTTCCGAAAAAAGAGCCTATAAAGGCTTTGAAGAACCATACTATAAACCGCAAACACCGGAAGGTGATACATTGATAACTAAACATTGATATATGCTCATACCTTTCATTGCACTCATAGTCGTAATAATTGGGGTCATTGTGTACCTGGTCATGCAGGGCAACCGTAAAACCAAGGACGAGGGGAATCGCTGACCGCTACTGCTTTTCGGAGAGAAACAAATCCTGCTGTGGCCATGAGGTTTTATTGTTGTTCACCGCCTTCCAAAGCAGGCCGTCCAGGTCGTTGAAGAAAGCTTTATCCGTACGGGTGTTACGGAGTATAACCCAGTTAAAACCTTTGGCAGTACGCACAATTTCGCTGGCAGTGCCGGGCAGGGAACCGGCATGCCACCAGTTGTTATAGATGTTTACTGCCCATCCGCAGGCATATCCTGTATTGGCAGTGGAACCGGTAGTCATTTCCCGGATCGATTCCCTGTTCAGGATATCGGTAACATCTCCATAACCATCATAACCACTAACAAACGCGCAAGGTCAACCACATCTGCAATCCATCCGCCATGCGCGTCCATCCGTGAAATATTGTGTATATACGGCTTTTCGCCGTTTTGCCCATAATAGGTTACTTCATTGGTTTTCTTTTGGGAGATGGTATTGCCGCCAATCTGCATGTGCTCAATACCGGCCGGCCGAAGCACGTGCTTACGCACGTAATCTTCATGCCCTGTTCCGCTTACTTTTTCTATAATCCTTCCCAGCAGGCAATAGCCAAAGTTGGAATACATATACATTTCACCGGGTGCATACCTCAAGCTATCCTCCCGGAGTATCCGTTTGATCAGGCTATCCTTATCCAGGTGCGGATAGCGGAACATAGGATCCCGGCCATCATTCGGCCATCCGCCGGAAGTATGCTGCAGGAGCTGCTTTACGGTGATTTTGTACAGGTTGGGATTAGCGTTGGGAGGCGTATAGCTGTTACCAAGAATACCCTCTTTCCCAAACACCGTTTGATTGATATTCAGCTTCCCTTCATCCACAAGTTTAAATATAGCCGTTGCCGTTATAGTCTTGGATACGCTGGCAATCCGGAATAAACTGTGGGGTGTTACTTTTTCCTTAGAGGCAGTATCGGCGTAACCGTACCCTTTTGCATATACGAGCTTGCCATGATAGGTAATAGCCACGGCCATTCCGGGCACATGGTATTGCTGCATGAATGCCCGCACAGGATGATCTACCTGCGGGATGGGCTGGATAAATGACAACAGCGATAACAGCAACTGGCAGAAATACATAAGGATTGTTTTATTTAGACTTACCGGTTATCATTCCAAGTCCCGCTTATTACCATGAAGCAAGCATGAAATGGTCCGTTACATCTGCGTCTCCCTATTGACAACCATCAAAACAATACCACCAATAAGGCATTTACACCCTCAAGTTACCGCTACTCCGCCATATCCCCAAAGCATCCCCCGGCCATCCCATAAAGCGGGAAATCCGGACAGTGAACTGCCGGATTCCACACATCATCAGGGTTAACTATTTTTGTTTCCTCAATGTTCGCAGCGCCATTCCGGCGATGTCCTGTGCAACTTTAGTCGGCGAGTTGCAGTCGCAATTGCTGAGTGCTAATACATAGATATCTTCACCGGGTATATACACCCCCATGCTTTTATACCCGAAAATACTGCCGCCATGTTCCCGGTCTGGCGTTCCGTTGATGTCCCTGATATGCCAGCCGTAGCCATAGCTTATGGGCGTCCCGTTATTCAGCTGATAGGCCCTGAAAGCCTTCTCTGATTCTTCCTTATTCAACAGGAGGTTCGTATTGAGTGCATGCTGCCATTTGAGCATATCTTTTAGGTTAGACATTAATGCCCCGGACGCATAGGGTACACTGTAGCTGATCACCGTTTTATTGACGTATTCCGGGCCTTTTTTATGGTAGCCGTATGCCCTGTTGGTAATTACCTTCCGGTCGCTGCAATAGTAGGAGTCCGTCATGCCGGCTTTCTCAAAGATGCGTTTGGCGATGAAGTGCTCAAACGTCTCCCCGCTTACCAGCTCAATGATATATCCCAACAGCACATACCCGGAATTATTGTAGTCAAACTTTTCTCCCGGTGCAAAATCACAAGGTTCATCCTTGAAAAAGTCCACCATCATTTTCGGAGTCAATTCCCGGTTGGCAATAGTGGAAATCGTCTTCATCTTTGTAAAATCCCTGATGCCTGAAGTATGCGTCAGCAGGTGGTGGATGGTAATATGGTTGCCGTTCGGGTAATCCGGTATATAGGCAGATATAGGGTCAGTTGTTTTCAGCTTCCCCTCCTGTTCCAGCATCAGCACTGCGACAGCGGTGAATTGCTTGGTCATGGACCCCAGCTGGAAAACGTGTTCCGGCCGCAGGTCTACCTGTAGTTCCAGGTTGGCTTTTCCTGCGCTTTTCTGGTAGATGACCTTCCCTTTATGTGCGATCATAAACACCCCTCCGGGGCCGGTGGGATCGCTAAAAACGGTGGAAATAATACTGTCCGCCTGATGGGCCAGTTGTTGCCCCATTAAGGGTCTGCAAACAAGGGAACAGGTTAACAAAAAGAGTAAAACAGGCAGTTTTCTTGGCATTTGGGCGATTTTTTATAGCTGATATGCTATAAAGAAACAGGAAGCATATAAAAGTTGCATGGGATATCCTTAAAACAAAAAGCCCCTGCATCTTTCGATACAAGGGCTTAAAGCTTGCGGAAGAGAAGGGATTCGAACCCTTTTCTGAAAAGCCCTACAGTATTGTTTCTCCGAGAGGATAAGTAAAAATGTCTGCGTAATTGTTAGCGTTTCAGTGCTGCACGGTGAAAAAGTGTTTTTGTGTAGTAACGGAATTATTCCATCTGTGTGGGCGAAATTATCATGATGGGTATAGTTGATTGAATACTGCTCGCAGGGCTTTACTGTTGAACCAACCTAAGTACTGTAAATCGTAGATTCCCCACCATGAACAGCCATAATGCCTGAAGACAGGTTCTCCCTGATCGATCAGACTTTCACCTAACCAGTAAGGAATGAGCCACCACGCATAAATGGTACGTGTATAGCTGCCAGCATTTTCGTAGCACTCATGTAAGGCCCTGTTTTTGTATCCAAGACTATTATATTTCCTGTCGAAAATGGTAGAACCCATGGAAACTTCCCCTTCGGGAAGATTTACCGTAAAAACTTCAGTATTATACATCAGCTCCTGAATATCGATTTTTTTTTCGTTGGCAATCAGAACACTTACGATTTCCGTCTGTTCATGTAAAACACAGCTTTTTACGAATTCTGCAAATTTCATTTTGCGACGTTTTGAAATTTAAATGAAAAAGCCCCTAACACACATGGTTATTTTTTAACCAACGCAGTTAAGGGCTACAGAATGCTATATTAACGTACTGTGTTAAAATTAGAATGGTGGTACGTTTGGACGTGATACACGGCCTCTTGTGTACCTTCCTCTCAGAGAATGTGTAATTTTTTTCTTCTTCATTTTTCTGGTTTTACTGTTATTAATTGCATCGATGGCATGCTACCCCTTCGGGGCAACACCGTTGCGTAGCAAACCCTATGGGGTGATGATGTGGGGTCGTTTTATTCGTTTTGCATATTCGTTTTGTTGGGTTTAGCGATCAGAGATCATCAAGTGATACTTTTTTAATTATATCATCCCAACTATCATATTTGGAATATTGCCTCAATCGTTCATGAAGAAGAATGATGCCTCCGATATATGGCGCTAATGCTCTAACTTCTATGCTTTGGCCTTTGGGGTCTGTAATTTTCATCAGAGGGAAAGTAATGTTGAACGGTTTACTATTACTACATACCGTCTGTAGATATACAGCCCTCCATTTCTTTTCTGTTATTACAAACTGTTGATTTTGTCGATCAACAATTTTTAAATCCAGTTTTGCATTTCCATGAGTGTATGTCCCTGCTGAATATCCGCTGCCACCGGAATATTTCATTGGTACATGGATGTTTTCTTCTTCTTGAATAACGATATAAAGTATGTCTGTAACTAAGGATGCCTCTTCAAATGACGAACACTCTTTCCTTGATAAATCAGGCAACACTGCGAAGTGTGTGATATTTTTTTGCGCATTCATATGCATTAAAATATTAGTACTGTTAATAATTTTCAGATTTCACCTGCTCAATAACGAAAACCATCTTTCCCGGAGGATCGAATCTTTTCAGTTTGATTGTGTAGAATTTCCCTTTTATCCGCGCCGTCCAGAGTTCTTTATTTTGACATGTAGCGTACCTGCTGCGTGTTAATATCCATGCGTCCAAATCGATATAGGAATAAGACATAATCATCGTTATTGAGGAATAACCATAGTGGTCAAAGCCCACTATGAAAGCAGCTTTCTCCCGTTTGTTTTTCCACGTCGGTACTTTTGTTTCATCATCGGAATATGTTTTTTTTATTTCAAAAATACCATCTTTATTCGTTTGTTTTATTACTTCTGCTTCTTCCAGTCCCAGTTGAAATTGTGCAGATACGTTCACCGAGATGAACTTTGTACAAAAGATAGCGAATATTTTCTTTTCATGGAGAGGATTTTAATTTCATTAAATAGCACCTTCGTATATCCTTGTTACACAAAGGAAACGCAGTAATTTCGGGCATTTGAAGTGATTTTAGTGAGTATAACCGTAACTTGTTCAAATAGAATGTTTTAATTTCATTTTGATACTTTTATTATATTCTTTGCTGCCCTTATTCGGCAACTTTTCAGTCTTAGTTTTCCACACCTGTTGAAAATTAAATTGCGTCAACTGCATATATCTTCGTAATTTAAATTATGATGAATCTCTTATCCGGACAGTGTCTTGCCTGACCTGAGGATGATAAAAGTACCTGCGAAATACAGGCTCACACTACCACGAAAATAAATGATATGACGTAGTGCCAGTGGCTCTAGGCATCTCATGTCTGGAGGTGCAACACTCCTGAGTATTGGAGCAGGGCTGTAGTAACACAGTCAATCAAAACGTTTATGGGAACTGTTTTTGAGCGTGTGTTCGTCACATGTTTTTTAGGGAATAATCAGGAGGGTAAAATATCTTAATCAGGTTCCCGCAGTTTACAAATGAACCTCCGAGAGAGGAAAAAATATTGTGAGAATTGAAACTCTTTTCAGAGTATTCCTGAGTTATTCTTTCGTAATATCCTGTGGTGTTAACTTTCATCGTATTATTACTTCCTCTCAGAGAAAGTAATAATCAGGGGAGCAATTTTCATTACTACCCCTGAAAATTTACTTCACTGATAATTTTTCCTGCAACATTAACATATCATTGCTGATCTTCGTATCAACCACTTTCGCATAAATCTGCGTTGTTTTCAGGTTGGTATGGCCCAGCATTTTGCTGACTGTTTCGATGGGTACACCGTTACTTAGCGTTACGGTTGTAGCAAAAGTATGGCGTGCCAGATGGAAAGTTAACTTCTTCGTTATTTTACAGATGTCTGCAATCTCCTTCAGGTAAGCGTTTAGCTTCTGGTTGGAAATGACGGGCAATAACCTGTTCTTTTCATCTGGAACATATTTGTCCAGGATCAACTGCGACTGATGTAACAACGGTACGGTAATACGTACACCTGTTTTTTTTCTGCTGCTGTTGATCCACAGCTTACCATCCACCCCACGGATAATACTATCAGTGGTTAAGCTGGCAACATCTGCATAAGCTAAACCCGTGTAGCAGGAGAAAAGAAAAATATCTCTCACCGTTGCCAGTCTCCTGTTAACTATTTCCTTATCTCTGAGAGCGTGAATTTCGTCGAGTGATAAAAATCCTCTGGCTGTTTCTTTCTTCGTGCATTTGAAACTCCTGAACGGGTTTAACTGAAGCCAACCGAAAGTTACTGACATGTTCATGATCTTTTTCAATAGCTGAATGTAGCTAACCACAGGGTTATGGCTAATACTATCTACCGTTTTCAGGTAGGTTTCGAAGTTGACGATAAAACGGTGATCCAGTTCTTTCAGGAAAATATCTTTCCTTTTGTACTGATGGTGAATAAACTGTGTTACTTTTTTGCGAAGCGTTTCGTATTTGGTAACGGTCGCTTTACTGGTTTCAATGCCCAGCTTCTTTTTCAGGTCGTCGTTATGAACCTGAAGTGCTTCAATTAAGGTGCGTACTTCTCCTGTATCTCCCTTTATTCGGGTTTTAATCAGATCGATGGATACAGGGATATCTTTTTCGGTACAATCGTTAAAAACAGCCAACACTTTGTTTTTGAGCTGTTGTAACTGTTTGTTCAGTTCCCTGTGTTCTGGGCAACTTTCACGAATCGTATTTTTCTGATCGTTCCAATATTTTTCAATAACGGTAATGCCTGTATGTATTTGCCCTTCTCCGGTGGGTAGGAAAATACGTAGGTAGACTGGCGTTCCTTTCTTTCCTCTGCGTGATTTATACAGAAAAAAAGAAAGCCTAATATTTATGCGCATGGTTGCAAATTTGTGTGCAGCACTGAAAATTGACAATAAAGCAGATAATATGTAATAGTTTGATATTCAGCTTATAAGAGTATGTTTTTATGCTAGCGTAAAAAACATCCTACGAGAGCGGAAATGATAGCGTGAAATATCGAAAACACGTAGAAATTACTTACTGTATCTCAGAGAGGAAAAGCGTAGAACGCAGTACAGTAGCGGCTATAAACAAAAAGCCCCCAAGTCTTTCGACCTGAGAGCTTAAAGCTTGCGGAAGAGAAGGGATTCGAACCCTTGATAGGCTTTCACCTATACACACTTTCCAGGCGTGCCAGTTCAACCACTCCTGCACTCTTCCGTGATTAACTTTGAACTAAATCGGAATGGTTGTTTTTCCGATCAGGGTTGCAAAGATAATCCTTTCATTTAAATTTCCAAGAATTTTTTATTTATTATCGTAAAGCTTCCAGATTCCGCCGCCGATAAGCCCGCCCACAATGGGTCCTACGATGAATACCCAGAGGTTGGCCAGCGCCTCGCCGCCTACAAAAATAGCCGGTCCGATGCTACGGGCAGGGTTCACGGATACGCCTGTTACCGGGATACCCACGATGTGAATCATGGTCAGCGCCAAACCAATAGCCACGCCGGCAAAGCCGCCGTTAGCGGTGTTTTTGCTGGTACTGCCATGTACTACAATCAGGAAAATCGTGGTCAGCACCACTTCGGCAAGCAGCCCCGTTCCCAGGGAATATTTGTCCGGAGAGCCATCGCCGACGCCGTTTTGCCCCAGGCCATTGGCCGCCAGGGAATAGTCCGCCTTGCCCTGCGCTATCATCAGCAATATGCCGGATGCCAGTATAGCCCCCAAAATCTGCGCGATGATATAGGCTACCGCGTCTTTACCCGAAATCTTTCCGAAGGCCAGCATGCTGATGGTAATGGCCGGGTTAATATGACAACCTGAAATAAACCCGATGGCATAGACCATCGCCAGTACGGAAATCCCAAAAGCAAAGGCAATACCGAGGAAGCCTACATGGCCGCCGGCCAGCACAGCACTGCCGGTACCAATAAAAACCAGCACAAAGGTGCCAAAAAACTCAGCAATAGCTTTTTGTGAAAGAGTAGCATTCATAGAGCAATCGTTTAGAGGTTAGTAAAATCTTGCGGGGTATAGAGGAATTAAAAAATGCTATATAAATATATCGCAAATTGCTGAGATCATAAAAAAACGGGAAGCCCTACTAACCGGCTTCCCGTTTCGCAGCAGCTAACTGCTACCCATACACTAATATATTTCCGTCAACGTCAGCTCTCCGCGGAGCGGCGTTTCCATCATTGCTTTGCTTTCTTCCAGCGTAAGGCCCTGGCCCAGTACGAACATGAGCTTGGTCACCGCCGCTTCAAACGTAAGGTCATGGCCACTTACCACGCCCAGGTCTTTCAGGTGCTGACTGGTTTCGTATTTCCCCAGCTCCACGCTGCCACCATCGCACTGCGTAATATCCAGGATCAATGCACCGTTGTCGGCTACACGCTTCAGGCAATCTGTAAACCAGGATTGAGTCGTGGTGTTGCCACTACCAAATGTTTCAAGGATAACGCCTTTCAGGCCCGGTATGTTGAGCGTGGCTTCCACCGCTTTGCGGGTAATGCCCGGAAAGAGTTTCAACACCGTGATGTTTGTTTCCAGCTCCTTATGCACCTTCAGCGGGGCCGTAGGATTCGGCAGGATGGCCTGCGTCTTGTACTTGATATCAATCCCTGCTTCCGCCAGGATAGGATAATTCATGGTGTAGAAAGCCTCGAATTTCTCCGCATTGTACTTCTTGGAACGGTTACCTCTGAACAAGGAGAAGTCGAAGTAAATACATACTTCCGGTACCATCGCAATGTTGCTGCCATTGTGTTTACTGCAGGCAATCTCCATTGCCGTGATGATGTTCTCTTTAGCGTCGGTACGGATCTTCCCGATAGGGAGTTGGGAGCCGGTAAGGATAACAGGCTTGGATAAGTTTTCCAGCATGAAGCTGAGCGCTGAAGCGGTGAAGGCCATGGTATCGGAGCCATGGAGTATCACAAACCCATCATAGCGGTCATATCTGTCTTCGATGATGCTGGCCAGTTCTACCCATATCTCTGGTTGCATGTCGGAGGAGTCAATGGGAGGATTGAAAGCATAGACGTAAAAGTCTATTCCCATCCTGTAAAGCTCAGGTAAATTGTTCCTTATCTCATTGAATCCTATCGGGCGAAGCGCTTTGGTCTTATCGTCATAGATCATTCCAACTGTTCCACCCGTGTAAATAATCAGAATTTTACTCATTGTGCGTAGTCTGCCAGTTGCATGCAAAGTTATCCTTAAAATGGTTAGAGCATTTTGAATAATTTAAGGGCATTACTGCTTGTAATGGCGGCTACATCTTCGATTTTTAGATTTTTTACATCTGCCACCTTTTCACCGATCAGTGGAATGTAACTGCTTTCATTGCGTTTGCCCCGGTAGGGTACCGGCGCCAGGTAAGGTGCGTCCGTTTCCAGGACGATCTGCTGTAAGTCAAGCTGCTCCACTATCTTATCCAATCCCGACTTCTTAAACGTCACCACGCCGCCGATGCCCAGGTAAAAGCCCAGGTCAATGATCTCCCTGGCTTCTTCCAGCGTGCCGCTGAAGCAATGGAATACCCCCGTCAAATCCCCGTTCTGCAAGGCTTTCACTTCGTCTATGCACTCCCGGGTGGACTCCCGGCTATGGATCGCTACCGGCAGCTTATGCTCCCTGGCCAGCAGCAACTGCTCCTGGAAAGCCTGGTATTGCTGGGTGAGGTACGTCTTGTCCCAGTAAAAATCCAGCCCTATCTCTCCGATAGCCTTAAAGGAATGCTGTTGCAACCAGGCTTTTACCAGCTCCAGCTGCGGGCCTACCTCCTCCTTTACATAACAGGGGTGTATGCCGATCATGGGGAAGCAATGCTCCGGATAAGCCTTTTCCAGCTCCAGCATGCCTGTGATGGAATCCTCGTCTATATTGGGCAGAAACAGCCTGTTCACCCCGTGCGACAATGCGCGGCCAATCATTTCGTGCCGGTCGGCGTCAAATTCCGCTGAATACAGGTGCGCATGGGTGTCTATCCAAAACATAATATTTATTTTAATATAAAATCCTATCTTTAGGTGGTACAAAGTTACAGCCAGAAAAACCTAATTGCTAAAAATCTATAACTATGAAAAGCTATTTCTGCACAAACCGTGTGCTGGCGTGGACGTTCACCGGAATTGCCATAACAGCGCTCTTCTTCGCCTGTAAAAAGGATGCTGCCAAAAATACTGATCCGGTAGTAGCGGAGCAAAGTGACAAACAAGTGATGGCCGGCGCAGCCTACCAGGCAGAGGTAGATCTCTATTACAGCGATATTTTTGACGCAGTGGCCGAAGGCGCTGCACAGCAGATTCCTGACCCTTCCGCACGGCGCTCCGGCGGCGATGCCAGCCTGCTCACCACTACCTCCTGCCCCGCGGTGTCAGTGGAAGGCGCGCTCACCTGGCCGATTACCGTAAACATCGATTTCGGCACCTCCTGCTCCAATAACCTGAACAACCGCGTCCGTGGCGGGAAGATAACGGCCGTATTCAGCGGCTACCTCACCACGCCGGGTACTACCGTGAAAGTGACGTTAACCAACTTCACTATCAATGGCAAGCCTGTAACCGGCAATATCCTGTACACGGTGACCGGCTATACGAAAGACGCGAAGGGCGGCATCTCCTTCACCCAAAAAATTACGGATGGTACCGTACAGCTCAACGATAGTATCACCGCGGTGTACAACCATACCAAAACCGTGAAGCAAACCAACGGCGGCAACACCATCGGCAATCCCGGCGATGATGAATATGATACGGAAGGTACCGGCACACTTGTGTACAAGCATAAAAACGGTACCAGCGTGACCATCGCACTGTCTACCCCCGTAAAACTGCATACCTCCTGGAACTGCCAGTACATCAGGTCCGGCCAGTTAAAGCTGGTAACGGAAATGGTATCCGGGGTGATCGATTATGGAGCGGGAGATTGTGATAACAAGGCTACCGTTACAGTGGGCGATAAAGTGAAAGAAATTACCCTGTAAGTTGTTTAAAATTTTTTTATGGGGAGAAGGCGCAGCTGTACCATCAGCGCGCCTTCCGTTATTTTACAAAGCCCGCAGCTCGTACTGCCGTTTTTTACAAAATTCCAGTACCCGCGGTAAGGCATAACTCATACGGTCCCAGGCTTTGGTACTGTCGTGAAACACCACTATGGAGCCGGGTTTTAGCTTGAATACCACGTTCTGCACACAGGCTTCTCCGTTGATGTCCAGGTCAAAATCCCCGCTGAGAATGTCCCACATGATGATTTTAGCGCCGGGTATCTGCTTCTTCAACATCCTGATCTGGAAAGGTGTTATCCTTCCATATGGCGGCCGAAACAGGCTGCTCTGGATATATTCGCGGGCAAGCAGTACATTTTCGATATATTTATCCGTGCCGGTTTTCCAGCCGTTGAGGTGGTTGTGGGTGTGGTTGCCCACGGAATGCCCTTCTTCCAGGATACGCTGGTAAATAGCCGGTTGCTCAATTACATTTTTGCCGATGCAGAAGAAAGTAGCTTTGGCATCATACTTCTTCAGCTGGTCCAGTACAAAGGGCGTTGCTTCGGGGTGAGGGCCGTCATCGAAAGTGAGATAAACGGCGTTGGTGCCGGCAGGCATATTCCAGATACAACTGCTGTAGACGGCCTTCAGTATAGCGGGTGTTTTTGTCAGATAGAACATGGATCCGGCAGCTTTTAACACGCTACCCGCTGCAATATAC
This sequence comes from Chitinophaga sp. CB10, assembly GCA_001870995.2. GTDB lineage: Bacteria > Bacteroidota > Bacteroidia > Chitinophagales > Chitinophagaceae > Chitinophaga. Next base: position 8,320 of record MLAV02000010.1, on the reverse strand, counting down.
TTAATGTCCTATTTCTCCTCCGCAGGATTAAAAAATTTTAATCCGGCCGGGATTAATGCTGGAAGCCATAGCCTAAACCCTTAACTTTGTCGATTATGAATAACAGGAAAGTAAGAGTGCGTTTTGCGCCCAGTCCCACTGGTGGCTTACACCTCGGCGGTGTGCGCACCGTATTGTTCAACTACTTATTTGCAAAGCATCACAAAGGAGAATTTGTGCTGCGTATCGAAGATACAGACCAGACCCGTTATGTGCCTGGTGCGGAGGAATACATCAATGAATGCCTTCGCTGGTGCGGCCTCGAGCCGGACGAAAGCCCTGAAAAAGGCGGTCCGTACGAGCCTTACCGCCAGAGCGAACGTAAAGCATTATACCGCCAGTACGCTGAACAGCTGGTGGCTGCAGGTCACGCCTACTACGCTTTTGATACCCCGGAAGAACTGGATGCCTTCCGCGAGAAATATAAATCTCCGGAAAATCCTTCTCCACAGTACGATCACAGGACCCGCTCCAAAATGAGGAACTCCCTCAATATGACGGACGCGGAGCTGAAAGCACTGCTGGACGCGCAAACGCCGCATGTGATCCGCATCAAAATGCCGGAAAATGAAACGCTCGTCTTCAACGATATGATCCGGGGAGAAGTAAGCTTCAACACCGGCCTCGTAGATGATAAAGTACTCCTGAAAGCAGACGGTATGCCTACCTACCACCTCGCCGTGGTAGTGGATGACTACCTCATGAAAATTACCCACGCCTTCCGCGGGGAAGAATGGTTGCCTTCCGCTCCCGTGCATATCCTCCTCTGGAAATACCTGGGCTGGGAATCAGAGATGCCGGAATGGGCGCACCTGCCGCTGATCCTCAAGCCGGATGGCAATGGTAAGCTCAGCAAGCGCGATGGGGACCGCCTCGGCTTCCCCGTGTATGCCATGAACTGGAAAGATCCCAAAACGCAGGAACTCACCAAAGGCTTCCGCGAACTGGGCTTCCTGCCGGAAGCATTTATCAACATGCTGGTAATGCTCGGCTGGAACGATGGTACCGAACAGGAAATCTTCTCCATGGAAGAGCTGATAGAGAAATTCTCCATGGACCGTGTGCATAAATCAGGCGCTAAATTCGACTTCGAAAAAGCCAAATGGTTCAACCACCAGTACATTCATCATAAGGATAACCAAAGCCTGGCCACCCTCCTGCAGCCTATGCTGGCAGAAAAGGACGTTCATGCGGACCTCGGTTTTATCGCTACCGTAGCCGGCCTCGTAAAAGAGCGCCTCTACGTGCTGTCCGAATTCTGGGACCACAGCTTCTTCTTCTTCCAGCGGCCTTCCACACACGATACCGGCGCCGTTGCGCCAAAGTGGAACGCCGACAAGGAAAAGTTCTTCACCACCTGGCTGCCTAAGCTGGATAAGCTGCCTAAGCAGCCTTCTGCGGCTGACCTGGAAGCCAGCTTCAAGGAACTGGCTACGGAAATGGGCATCAAGGTAGGCGAGCTGCAACTGCCTTTCCGCATCATGCTCACCGGCGGCAAGTTCGGCCCTCCGGTGTTTGACATCGCTGCCACGCTCGGCGTTACTGAAACCCAAAAGCGTATAGCCATTGGCGTGGATGTTTACAAAAAAGCGGTGGAAGCGGCCAGCCAGTCTTAATCACACGCATTTTTAAATTTGTACATAAAAAAATGGTGTCACCGTCCGGTGGCACCATTTTTTTTATTTTTAGGGAGAAAATTTACTATTTCGCCGCTTTAGCGGACTCCTTAGCCCAGGCATCTTTCAGGGTCACGGTCCGGTTAAACACTGGCTTCCCAGGGGTAGAGTCCGGGTCAACGCTGAAATAACCCTTACGCATAAACTGAAACCTGTCGCCCGGTTTAGCCTGCAACAAGCCCGGTTCCACGTACGCGTTTTCAATCACCTGCAGGGAGTCCTTGTTGATGAAGGATTTGAAGTCGCCTTCCTCAGCGCCCGGATTTTCTACAGTAAACAGGCGGTCGTACAACCGTACTTCGGCGGCTACTGCATGCGCTGCGCTCACCCAGTGGATGGTGCCTTTTACGGTAAGCCCGGATGAGTCGCCACCGCTCTTGCTTTCCGGCAGATAAGTCGCATAGATGGTAGTGATGTTGCCATCCGCATCTTTCTCCACACCTTCCCCTTTAATGATATAGGCGTTTTTCAGGCGCACCATCATGCCAGGGCCGAGGCGGAAGTATTTTTTCGGAGGGTTCTCCATGAAGTCTTCCCGCTCGATGTAAAGCGTATTGCTGAACGGCAGCTTGCGGCTACCGCTGTTGGGATCTTCCGGGTTGTTCTCTGCTTCCAGCTCTTCCACTTGTCCTTCCGGGTAGTTGGTGATCACCAGTTTCACAGGGTCCAGCACAGCCATGGCGCGGTTGGCGGTTTTGTTCAGCTCCTCGCGGATGCAGAACTCCAGCAGGCTGTATTCAATCACGTTATCCCGTTTCTGCACGCCCACCCGCTCGCAGAGGTTGCGGATGCTGGCGGCTGTGTAGCCGCGGCGGCGCAAGCCACTGATCGTAGGCATACGGGGGTCGTCCCAGCCGGCCACGTGTTTTTCCTCCACCAGTTGTTTGAGCTTACGTTTGCTCATCACCGTGTAGTTCAGGTTCAGGCGCGCAAATTCGTACTGGTGGCTGGGGTAGATGTCCAGCTCCTTGATAAACCAGTCGTACAGCGGGCGGTGAGGAATGAACTCCAGGGTACAGATGGAGTGGGTAATATTCTCAATGCTGTCACTCTGGCCATGCGCAAAGTCGTACATCGGGTAAATGCACCATTTATCGCCGGTACGGTGGTGATGCGCGTGCTTGATGCGGTACATCAGCGGGTCGCGCATGTGCATGTTGGGCGAAGCCATATCTATTTTAGCACGGAGGGTTTTTTCCCCGTCTTTGAACTCACCTTTACGCATACGCTCAAACAGGTCGAGGTTTTCCTCCACGGAGCGGCTTCTGCAGGGGCTGTTTACGCCCGGGGTGGTAGGGGTGCCTTTCATGGCGGCAATTTCCTCGGCCGTAGCGTCTTCCACATATGCCAGGCCTTTTTTGATCAGCTTCACGGCAAATTCGTACAGCTGCTCAAAGTAATCGGAGGCATAGAGTTCTTTTTCCCAGGTAAAGCCCAGCCATTTGATGTCCTCCCGGATGGAATCCACGTATTCGGTATCTTCCGTAACCGGGTTGGTGTCATCAAAACGGAGGTTGGTAGCGCCATTGTATTTTTGTGCCAGGCCGAAGTTCAATACGATGGACTTGGCATGACCTATATGCAGGTAGCCGTTCGGTTCCGGCGGGAAGCGTGTGAGTACGCGTCCTCCTGTTGATCCGTTGGCCAGATCTTCTTCTACGATTTGTTCTATGAAATTGAGTGACCTTTCTTCGCTCATAATGTATATAAATGTGTCTGCAAATGTAAGGAATAGTGGGAAGGTTTTCCTTACCTTTAGGAACTTAATCGATAATAGGTATGGTCAACCCGTTGAATCGTCCCGTGCGTGTATTGGTAGCCAAAGTGGGCCTTGATGGCCATGACAGGGGCGCGAAAGTAATTGCGGCGGCCCTCAGGGACGCCGGTATGGAAGTTATTTACACTGGCCTCCGCCAGACCCCCGAAATGGTGGTAAATGCAGCCCTCCAGGAAGATGTGGACGCCATTGGGGTGAGTATCCTCTCAGGCGCCCATATGACCGTTTTTCCACGTCTGATAGCCCTGATGAAAGAAAATAATATGAACGATGTACTGCTGACAGGCGGCGGTATTATTCCCGAAGCAGATATGAAAGCATTACAGGAAATGGGCGTCGGTGCGCTGTTCCCGCCAGGTACCAGTACCCAGGACATTGCCGCTTATATCGGCGATTGGGTGGCATCTCACAGAAATTTCTAATATTTTTATCTTGTAGCCGTAACTTTTCAATTGGTGGGTCGTCTTTTGGGTAGAAATCATCCAATTACCTAATATAACAACCGCCATTTTATGAGCTCTAAATCTATCACGCTATTTGTTTTGCTGCTGATTGCAGCCATCAGCCCGGCTTTTGCCCAGGAATCCGATTCTGCCACTGTAAGTAAATCCGCTGTAGACACGACTGATTCAAAAAAAGAAGCGATTTTCAGTATTATCTTCGGTAGATACCCTAAATCCCGTACCGGCATCTACAGAACCAACGGCGGCGATGGAGCCCTGCTGTCGTTTGCACAGGTAAAGGATAATGGCGCCCACGTACCCATGGTGCCGCGCTTTACCTTCTTCTTCAACGTTGGAACCAATGTGAACAAGGATTTTGGCCGTAACTTCGGGATCTTCTCCGGCCTCAACATCAAAAATATCGGTATCATCACCAAACCGGCAGATGGCCTGAAGCTGAAACAGCGCGTGTACACCCTCGGCGTGCCCCTGGGCTTCAAAGTAGGGGACGTTCACCGCGGCACCTGGTTCTTCTTCGCCGGCGCTGAGTGCGACCTGGCCTTCAACTACAAGGAAAAACGCTTCGAAAACGGCGATAAAGTGGATAAATTCAACGAATGGTTCTCCGACCGTACACCGCTCCTGATGCCTTCCGTTTTCGCCGGTATGCGCTTCGCTCCAGGCTTCGGGCTGAAAGTACAGTACTATCCGCAGAACTTCTTCAATCAGGATTTTACCATGAAGGATAAGCTTACCGGCAACAACGTTAAGCCGTATCAAAACCTCGATGCCAAGCTACTTTTCGTGACCCTCAGCTACAGCTTCAATACACATCTCTACAAACATGCCCACAAAAAAAGCAACTACGTGCGCTTTAAGAGCGGCAATGCCAAGATGGAAATCGAATACTAGGAAAAATCCGGTTCAGGGCGGATCAAACAAATTGCTTAATATTGAATACACTAAAACTACGGTTCATGTATCAAACTATAAGCACACAACTGGAGAATAGTACACTTATTATTACCATCAACCGCCCGGACAAAATGAATGCACTGAACCAGACGGTGATGGCTGAGCTGGCACTGGCTATAGACGAGGTATATAGCAACGCTGCCATCAAAAGCGCCATCATCACCGGTGCAGGCGAAAAAGCCTTCGTGGCCGGCGCCGATATATCCGAATTTCTCAAATTATCGCCTAAAGAGGGTGAAGAACTGGCTAAAAAAGGCCATGTCATCTTCCACAGGATAGAAAATAGTCCCAAGCCCATCATCGCCGCAGTAAACGGCTTCGCCCTCGGCGGCGGATGCGAGCTGGCCATGGCCTGCCACTTCCGCCTCGCCAGCGAAAATGCCCGCTTTGGCCAGCCGGAGGTCAACCTGGGCCTGATCCCCGGCTATGGCGGTACCCAGCGTCTGACGCAGCTCATCGGCAAAGGAAAAGCCATAGAACTGATGATGACCGGCGATATGATCGACGCCGCCGAAGCCCTGCAATGGGGGCTGGTCAACCACGTAACCCCGCTGGCGGAACTGCTGCCCAAAGCCAAAAGCCTGCTGGAAAAGATCCACGCCAAAGCCCCGCTGGCCGTTGCCCGGGTCGTAAAATGCGCCAATGCCGCACTGGATAAGGATGTGGACGGGTTTGAAACCGAAGTGAAGGAGTTTGCGGCCTGCTTCGCCACCAAAGACCTCCAGGAAGGGGCCAGCGCCTTTGTGGAGAAAAGACGTCCGAATTTCAAAGGCGAATAATCCTGAAATAGCTACTTTTGTAGCCTTAAAAGTTTACGCTATGGAATTCAGAATAGAGAAAGACACAATGGGCGAGGTGAAAGTGCCTGCAAATGCTTATTATGGCGCTCAGACACAGCGCTCCATTGAAAATTTCAAAATTGCACAGGACATCAACAAGATGCCTAAGGAAATAATCAAGGCTTTTGCTTACCTGAAAAAAGCAGCAGCCATGACCAACTTCCAGGCAGGAGTACTGTCACAGGAAAAAAGTGACCTCATCGGCCGCGTTTGCGACGAAATCCTGGAAGGTAAACTGGACAACGAATTCCCGCTCGTAGTATGGCAAACCGGTTCCGGTACCCAGTCCAATATGAACGTCAACGAAGTGGTAGCCTACCGCGGCCACGTGCTGCACGGCGGCCAGCTGACCGATAAAGAAAAATTCCTGCATCCAAACGATGACGTGAATAAATCACAGTCCTCCAACGATACCTTCCCTACCGCGATGCACATCGCCGCTTACAAGATCCTCGTGGAAACCACCATCCCGGGCATCAAAAAGCTCCGCGATACCCTGCACCAGAAAGCGGAAGCCTTCAAACATATCGTAAAAATCGGCCGTACCCACTTCATGGACGCTACCCCGCTCACCCTGGGCCAGGAAATCAGCGGCTATGTATCCCAGCTGGATCACGGGCTGAAAGCCATCAACAATACCCTGCCTCACCTGAGCGAACTCGCCCTGGGCGGTACTGCCGTAGGTACAGGTATCAATACGCCTAAAGGCTACTCTGAAAACGTAGCTAAAAATATCGCCGCATTAACCGGCCTGCCGTTCATCACCGCTGAAAACAAATTCGAGGCCCTCGCCGCGCACGACGCTATCGTGGAAGCGCATGGCGCCCTGAAAACCGTTGCCGTAAGCCTGATGAAAATCGCGAACGACATCCGGATGCTGAGCTCCGGCCCGCGCGCTGGAATCGGCGAAATCCACATCCCGGACAATGAACCAGGTTCTTCCATCATGCCGGGTAAAGTGAACCCAACCCAGTGCGAAGCGCTCACCATGATCGCGGCACAGGTACTGGGCAACGATGTGGCCATCAACATCGGCGGCGCTACCGGCCACTTTGAGCTGAACGTGTTCAAACCGGTGATGATCTATAACTTCCTGCACTCCGCACGCCTCATCGGCGACGGCTGCGTAAGCTTCAACGATAAATGCGCCGAAGGCATCGAACCTATCGAAGCAAATATCAAAAAGCACGTGGAAAACTCCCTCATGCTCGTTACAGCGCTCAACACCAAAATTGGTTACTACAAAGCCGCTGAAATCGCGCAGAAAGCCCACAAAGAAGGTACTACACTGAAAGAAATGGCAGTGAAACTGGGTTATGTAACCCCTGCTGAATTCGACGAGTGGGTAGTGCCTGCACACATGGTAGGCGAAATCAAATAAGAGATAAATTTATCTGTTGCAGAACGGCGCTCCGGTCCACCGGAGCGCCGTTCTTTTAGTATATTGCTGTTAACCAATCCCAACGGCCATGCATATCCTGTTCTACAGCGCACAACCCTACGATGTAAAGTACTTCACCGCTGCCAACGAAAAATACGGGTACCACCTCCGCTTCCTGGAATACCCGCTCAATGCGGATAACACCGCCCTCGTGAAACCCGGGGAAACCGTAGTCTGCGCCTTTGTGAACGATCGCCTGGACGCGCCCATCCTCCGCCAACTGTACGATAAAGGCATCCGGCTCATTGCCCTGCGGGCTGCCGGCTTTAACAACGTGGACCTGAAAGCAGCCGCCAGCCTGCAAATGCCGGTAGTGCGCGTACCGGCTTACTCGCCCCACGCCGTGGCCGAGCATACCGTGGCCCTCCTGCTGGGCCTCAACCGGAAAATATACAAAGCGTATAACCGTATCCGTGATAATAACTTTACGCTTAACGGCCTGGAAGGGTTCGATCTCTACGGGAAAACCGTAGGGGTAATTGGCACCGGGAACATCGGCGCCATATTCTGCCGCATAATGCTGGGCTTTGGTTGCAGGGTGATTGCATATGATATGCATGAAGACCCCCGGCTTAAAGCAGCCGGCGTATCGTATGCCTCCGCCGATGCCGTATTCGAACAGGCAGATATTATATCTCTCCACTGCCCCCTAACCCCCGCAACCCAACACCTGGTCAATGCCGGTACGATTGCGAAAATGAAGCAGGGCGTGTTCCTGCTCAACACCAGCCGGGGTGGACTGATTGATACCCCGGCAGTAGTGGACGCGCTGAAGAGCGGGCATATAGGCGCACTCGCCATCGACGTGTATGAACAGGAAGAGCATTTGTTTTTCCATGACCTCTCCGGCGCCATCATCCAGGATGATGTATGGTCCCGGCTGATCACCTTTCCCAACGTGGTCATCACCTCCCACCAGGGCTTCTTTACGCATGAAGCGCTCACGCAGATTGCGGAAACAACGCTGCATAATATCGCCTGCTTCGAAAAAGGATTACCGTCGGAGAACCAGGTTACCTTATAAAAAAGGCCGGAACCTGTGAAGTGAACCCAAAAGTTTGGACGGCTTTTTTGATTAAGCGGCTTGAGTTCGGTATTGTACTGGACTCAAGCCGTTCAGTTTTAATTTG
>MLAV02000001.1 GCA_001870995.2 Chitinophaga sp. CB10 | reverse complement strand
CATCTGCTACCTGTGGTGCAGTGCCTGAACCTGTGTAAATCACTGTCCAGGTTCCCACCTGCTGGATGTTACCAGTGGATGTTACCGGAGTAGCCGTTAATTTAAACGGATTAGTCTGCGCACATGCTGACTGGTCTTCACCAGCTACAGCAGCGGCGTTAGCTGCATAGTTATAAATCGCTACAGTATCAGTAGTTGCAGCACATTTAGTTACCGCCTGACCGTTTACAAAGCTGGTTACAGTCCATACCAGGCGAACGCTATCTCCTACCGGCACTGTGATAGTAGTGGCAGGATCATGCGCATCCGCTACCTGCGGTGCAGTGCCTGAACCTGTGTAAATCACTGTCCAGGTACCCACCTGTTGGATGTTACCAGTGGATTTTACCGGAGTAGCTTCCAGCAAGAACGGATTAGTCTGCGCGCATGCTGATTGGTCTTCACCAGCCACGGCAGCGGCATTAGCCGCATAGTTATAGATCGCCATTGTATCCTGAACAAAGCAGGTTGCTACATTCTTGCCATCAACCACGCTAGTAATAGTCCATACCAAACGTACACTATCCCCTACAGGTACCGTGATGGTAGTGGCCGGATCATGCGGATCCACCACCTGAGGCGTAGTGTTCGTACCAGTATAAATTACCGTCCAGGTACCCACCTGCTGGATGTTACCCACCTGCTGTACAGGCGTAGCCGCCAGCTGGAATGGTGTTGTCTGGGCGCAGGCCGACAAATCAGTGCCAGCTGCCACATTCACATTCTTAGCGTAGTTATAAATAACTAAAGTATCTGTCGTAGCATCACAGGTAGTGTTAACACTTCCACCTACCGTACTTGTCACAGTCCATACCAGGCGCACGCTATCGCCAACAGGAACTTTGATGGTTGCATTCGGATTATGATCCCCTACTACCACCGGCGTAGGGTTAGTACCATTATAAATAACAGTCCAGGTACCAATCTGCTGGATATTACCAGTTGCTTTAACCGGTGTTGCACCCAGTTGGAACGGATCTGTCTGCGCACATGCCGTCTGATCATTGCCGGCATTTGCTGCCGCACTGGCGGCAAAGTTATAAAGCGCTACCGTGTCAGTAGTGAAAGAGCATTTACCACTGCTTACGGTCCATACCAGCCGGATGCTATCTCCTACCGGTACGGTGATGGTTGCTGCCGGGTCATTCACATTGCTTACGGAAGGTGCAGGGGTGGCGGTGCCGTTATACAGCACTGTCCATGTTCCTACCTGCGGCAGGTTACCGGTTCCGGTAAGCTCACTGGCCCCCAGCTTAAACGGATCTTTCTTCTCACATGCACTTTGGTCAGCGCCCGCATCGGCTACTTCCGCTGCGGCATAATTATATAATTTAACGGTCGTACTTACAGAGTCACAAACCCCGTTACCTACAGCCCATTTCAACTCTACCCAGTTACCTGCCGGCACCGTTACGGTTGTTTTAGGATTAGCAGGATCTGTAATCACAACGCCCACAGCATTCCCGCCAATAATGGACCATTTACCGCCCGCTGTTGCAGGAACAGGGTTACTTGCATCCATTGTAAAGGTTGACACATTACAATGCGTTTGCTCAGGCGTAGCCGTAGGAACGCCTGGCTTCTGGTAAACCGTTACAGTTACTGATTTACAGATAGAGTTACCACAAGGGCCACTGCTTTCTCCCCTTACATAATAAGTGGTAGTAGCAGTTACATTTCTGAACAGCACTACTGAATTATCCGCGTTGGCGCTATCCGGCGTAACCGGCGTACCACCGCAGGAGCCTTTGTACCATTTCCATACGGTTGCCACTGTGCTATCCGGGTTGGTGCCAGGTTTGGCGCCGTTCAGCGTCAGCAATACGTTTCCGCTGCCGCAAAGCGCTGCGCCATTTAAAGTAATGTCAGTAGGCGGCGTAGCCGGCTCGGACAAATTCACCGTAAACGTCACTGCTTTCGTACAACCCGCCAGGTCCTCACCGGTAGTCGTATTCCTCTCCCACACAGTCATCACAAATGTATATATCCCCGCAGGCGTATTTGCAGGAATATTCATGTCGATATACGAAGCGCCGGTCCATGCAGCCGCCGTTACCGGTACAAAGTTCGGCATCGGGTTGGCGCCGGTGGACGCAATACTATAATTGGTAATCGTGCTGCTGCCGCTGGTAATATTCAGGCGCACGCTTGGAGCCGTGTTACACGCAATCACAGGCGAATTCGTAATCGCAACGGTTGGAGGCGTTTTAGTACGCACCGCCAGTGAAGCAGAAGGACCCGCCGGACAAATACCATTATTAATAGTCCAGTACAACGTGTAGTTCGTAGCTGCGCCCGTACCTACTATCGTTGCAGTAGTATTATATAACGCATCATTCGCGAAAGTAATATTGGTAACCGGGTTGGATGTCCATTTACCATACTCGCCTTCGTTCTCAGGCTTTGTACCATTCAGGTTTAATACTACGCTCTCTCCCGCCAGCACGCACACCTGGGTGCTTCCCATGCTCTTTGGAACAGTGAGCGGCTTGGTATTAAACAGAATTACGGTGTCACGGGAAATACAATCCGCCTTGTTGTTGTTCACAACCGTCCAGATAAGCGTATCCCTCGTGCCAGCCGGCGAGATGTTCACCGTTGTATTGTACAGGTTTGGATTAGTGATGGTACTGGTACCATTACTCACGCCACGGATGAACGTCCACGTACCTTTCTGATCGCTCAGCGGCTGGTTGGCCTTCATGGTGAACTGCGACTTACTACACTGCCCCACCATTTCATCCATGTTGGTCTTCGCAATCGGCATCGACCGCACCTGCACCAAGAGGGAATCGCTCGTCACGCAGACGCCCTTCGTTACAGTTGCTTTAAAATAGTTATCCCCCACATGCCATGGGTAAATATTACTGAGTACATTCGTCGTACTTCCGTACACGGTATCCTGTGCCACCGGCCAGGTACTGGTCCACTTAATACTATATTTATTGTTCTCAGGTTCTATCTGGAAGCTGGTAGGCGTTTGACCCGCGCATATTTCCAGCGGCCCGCCGGTTACATGTACCACCGCAGGCGTATCTACCCGTATCGTAGCCGATCCGGAGTCCACGCAACTACGGCCGTTACCATAGTTGGCATAACCATAGGCAGTATAGGTAGTACTATGCGTCGGCGATACCACCACGGCTTCGTTCGAAATCCCCGCTATCTCCGGCGGCGCCTTCCATTCATACCGCGTGTACTGCCCTTCCACCGTCAGGTTTACCTGGTCGCCCAAACATATCGCAGCGGACGACAATTTTACCACCGGCTTAGGCAGTATCGTAATGGCAATCGGCGTAGAGGGGGATCCGCAATCCTTGATATTTTCGTTCCCCTTTTCAAAAATGTTCAACCGGTAATAACGAACCACCGGCTGCGTAGGGTTACCCTGTAACGCGCCCGGCAGGAAATGCAGAATAGAATCCTGGCTGCCGTACCGGATCTTTTCAGTAACGCCGGTAGCAGTATTCACGCCAATCGAGTCCGTCAGCGTGTACCAGTTCACCAGGTTGTAACTGTACTCCCAACGGAATACCTTCTGGCTAAAATAATCCAGGTCCTTATTATATGGCTTGCTCGGATCATTCGGATCATACCCGTTCGGCGTGTACCATGCCGTCAGATCAATGGGGGATCCCGCACACTGTACAGACTCCGTCACCCCGTCATCCTTCAAACCGTCCACAAACCCGTAGATGTTCGGAGAACAGTAATTAAACTTAATATCATCAATGGCGATATCGTTACCGCAACCCCCTTCGTTATCGTTTACGATCTGCAGCTTCAGCTTCTTAATACCTCCCGGCACCTTAAATGTACCGCCATATTGCAACCAGCGTTCCCCGCTGGTGTTCAGGTTCATGGACACGTCAAATGTCTTGAACTCCTTCAGCAGGTTCCCTAATGAGTCTAAAATTTTAAAGGTTACACCCGCATAGCGGTAACCGGTAGAGTTACCCTGGATACAGGTGGAGTTAAATACTTCCCGCGTGTTGGTATTCAGAAACCATGCACTGAAGTTGTACTGGGAACCAGGACAAACCACCACATCACGGGTATAGAAAATTCTTTTGTCATTCGCAGAGTTGGCGATCAGCATACCACCCACACTATCAGATGTTGGAGATATATATTTAATACCACCGGTATGATCTCCCACACTATCCCACTCTGATCTTAATTTGGTATTCCAATAAATTACATAACTATTGTCATCAAAATTACCCGATACATCCGGGTTAGGCCAGGAATAAAAAATATTGTTGTTATAATTATAACCTACCGCACCGGCAATCCAGTATGGCTTGGGTTTATCGCTTAAGGAGTTGTCCGTGTACCTTCTGAATCGTCCAAAGTCCTCATAAAAGTCGGACGCCATGGTAGTATTACCCTTACAAACGGTGATCGAACAGTCTACAGACGTAATGGTACGTGTGATACTCGCAGTGCGCGTATTACCCCAGTAATCCTTATAAGTAATGTCCGCCTTAACAGTATATACCACCCCCGGCGTATTAAACCGGATGGTAAGGGCATTTACCTTATAAGAGTCTGCGGCCTGGTTGGTAATAGTCGTATCCCGTGTTCCATTAGGGAGGTTGGGTTTTCCATTATATAATACGGCATAATCCCCCCCGGTAATCGTCCAGTCCACCTTAACGTTTGGATAGTTAAACTGCCGGTTGCCATTCTGATAATAGGTAGAATCCCATATAAATGCGTTTATGCTGGCAAAGTTGCCGGCACATACATTTATAGGAATATTCATAAATGGCTTGTTAGGTACCCCAGTGGGCGGCGTCGCATTGGATTGCGCCATCACCCCGTGCCTGGCGAGCAGGAACGACAGTAACAGTAATATGAGGGTAAGAAATCTTTTCATAGGTGTATTCGGTTAAATCAAAAAAGTATCAGAAATGGCGGATTGTCAGGCCGTCATTGCCTTAGCTGTTTTAACTGCATACATCGTTGAAAAGCGCCGGATCCTTCGTACCGGCGGGCGTTTTGTTGTGTGTAGAATGTTTTCATAGGCATCGGTGTTTAAACTCGATATGGCTAAAATCGGCTAATTATAAAATTAAAATTAACAATAATATGGAAAAATAAAAAAAGTGATAATTATTATAATATGATAGAAAACACTAGAGTAGTTGAGAAGCTGGGGTTGCTTCCTGATTCTCAAAGGGTTAATGATTAGGAAGATTTTTTGAATTTTTTATCCACAGGGCGGTGGAAATCGGAGAAATTTCAGCAGGACTGCGTTTTTTAATTATTTTTCCCTACCTTTGCAGACCAAATTTGATGTAAGATGCCTAAATTCAAGACACATTCCCGTGCTAAGAAAACTTTCAAAGTTGGCGGGAACGGACAGATTAAGCGGTTCAAGGCCTTCAAAAGTCACTTACTGACCAAAAAAGCTACTAAAAGAAAACGTAGCCTGAGAGGTAGTACGCTGGTTAACGAAGCAAACCTGAATCTCGTTAAGAGAATGCTTTGCATGCGCTAATCTAAGTAAATCGAATTTTATAACCTGAGAAAAAAGACAAAAAATGCCTCGTTCAGTTAACGCCGTAGCTTCAAGAGCCCGCAGAAAAAGGATCTTAAAGCAAGCCAAAGGCTTTTATGGCAAAAGGAAAAATGTTTACACCGTAGCGAAGAACGTCCTCGAAAAAGGGCTGACTTATAGCTACGTAGGTCGTAAACTGAAGAAAAGAAATTACCGCCAGCTGTGGATCGCTCGTATCAACGCTGCAGTAAGAGCAGAAGGTCTGACCTACTCTGTATTCATGAACAAATTAGCAGGTAAAGGTATTGAGCTGAACAGAAAAGTTCTGGCTGACCTGGCTATGAATGAACCAGAAACTTTCAAAAGCCTGGTTGCTTCTGTAAAGTAATTACTACTTTTACTTCACGTAAATACCTGAAAAGGGAACTTCCTCCGGAGGTTCCCTTTTTTCATGCCCGCATTTTTACCCTAATTTCGCCGCAACCAAAGAATTGTGAACATGATCAGAAAGCTCGCACTAATGGCCGCCGCCATTGCTGCATCCTACGCCGCTACCCTCGCCCAGGCCACCTCCAACCTTCACCTTATTCCACGCCCGCAGGAAATAACCGCAGGCGCCGGGCATTTCCAATGGACCAGCCATACGCCCATCCTTACCTCCCGCTCCTTTAAAAATATAGCAGAATTAATCGCCACACAGGGTCAACCCGTTAAAGTTTTGGGAGAAAAGAATAATCCCGCCGTTGCAGGCGCCGTACGTATCCTCCCAGCAGACGCACGGCTCGTGCCGGATTACAACGGTTATCTCCTAAAGGTAAATCCCTCCGGAGTAGCCATATACGCCCACAATGCCGCCGGCGCTATCAGCGCCGCACAAACCCTCCTGCAACTGCGACTCATCCAGCCGGATACCAACTTCATTCCCGCCGTCACCATCACGGATAAACCCCGTTTTGGCCACCGCGGCGTAATGCTGGACGTTTCCCGCACCTTCTACCCCGTCGCCTACATCAAACGCTTCCTCGACCTGATGTGGCTCTATAAAATGAATACCTTCCACTGGCACCTCACCGATGGCGCCGGCTGGCGACTGGAAATAAAACAGTTCCCGGAACTCACAAAAACCGCCGCCTGGCGCTATGGCAACACCTGGAAGGACTGGGCCGCCACCGGCCACCGCTACGCCCGCGAAGGCGATCCCAACGCCTACGGCGGCTACTACTCCCAGGATCAGGCCCGCGAAATCGTCGCCTACGCCGCCAAACGCGGCATCGCCGTCATCCCGGAAATTGAAATGCCCGGCCATTCGGAAGAAGTGCTCGCCGTGTACCCGCAACTCTCCTGCTCCGGCATCCCCTATAAAAACAGCGAATACTGCCTCGGCAACGACCAAACATTCGATTTCCTCGAAAAGGTACTCACCGAAGTAATGGCCATATTCCCGTCTCCCTACATCCACATCGGTGGCGATGAAGCCAATAAATCCGCCTGGAAAACCTGCCCCAAATGCCAGCAGCGCATCAAATCGGAAAACCTCCGGGATGTGGACGAACTGCAGAGCTACGCCATCCGCCGCATGGAACGCTTCCTGAAAGCCCATCACCGCCACCTCCTCGGATGGGACGAAATCCTGGAAGGCGGCCTCGCCCCTGACGCTACCGTCATGTCCTGGCGCGGGGAAACCGGCGGCATCGCCGCCGCCAAAGCAGGCCACGACGTCATCATGACGCCCGGCGCCTACTGCTACTTCGACCACTACCAGGCCGATCCCGCAACCCAGCCGGAAGCCCAGGGCGGCTACGTACCACTGGAAAAAGTGTATAGCTATAACCCCGTACCGGCAACGCTTTCCGCCTCCGAAGCCAAACATATCCTCGGCGTGCAGGCCAACATCTGGACGGAACTCATTCCACACGCCGCCCACCTGGAATACATGACCTACCCCCGGCTGATCGCTCTCTCGGAAGTTGCCTGGAGCGATACCGCCCGCAAAAACTTTGAAGATTTCAAAGCGCGGTTACAATCCCATTATCTCCTGCTGCAACGGCTAAACGTAAATTATTTCCGGCCCTCCTATACCGTGACCATCGTGCCGCAAATCAACTACCAGTCAAAACAAACCACCGTTACCTTCACCTCCGAGCAATACCGGCCGGCCATCCGCTACACGATGGACGGCAGCACGCCCACAGCGGCATCCACCCTGTACACGGGACCTTTTACCTTCAGCGGCCCGGCCCTCATCAGCGCCGCTGTATTTCGCGACTCTTTGGCGCAAGGCACGCCCTCCCGCCTGGAAGCCGACTTTCACAAAGCCGTTGGCAAAAGCGTGCATTACCATCTCCCCTATAGTAAAAACTACCCCGCACAAAAAGAGAGTACCCTCACCAACGGCTACCGCGGCGGGGTATCTTATGGGGATGGCCAATGGCAAGGGTTTGAAAGTCATGACATGGATGTAACGGTCGACATGGGAAGCAGCCAACCGCTGAACGACGTGTCGCTTAACTTTATGCAGCTCACCGGCGTGGGCATCTATCTGCCGGCAACCGTAACCATCGCCGTATCGCAGGATGGGACCGACTTCCGGACGCTGGAGCAACAACAAAATGACATCCCGGATAACATCCCTGCCCTCACCTTCCGGAAATTTACCTTTCAGCTGAAAGGCCAGCAGGCAAGGTATATCCGCATCCAAGCCCAAAATGCGCAAAAGGGTTTCCTCTTCGCCGATGAAATCATCGTCCACTAAAGCATATCAGCGAATGAATGCATCACGCATTCAATAAAACAGCGAAGGCGATACCCATGGTACCGCCTTCGCCGTTATCAGTAGCAGCAGCTATTTAAACGCCTGCTGCATTTGTTTGCTCAACCGGTAATCCACCATGCCATTGAACCCTGAAAGCCTGGTGGCGCTTTTGATTACCGCATACGCCGGCGCGACGGACTCCGTACGCAGCGTATTCGTAACCTTATAACCATTCCCTTTCAGGTAGTTATTGATCATATTCAGGTTCTCGTCAAACAGGATATTCCCCCATGGCACATTCACCAGGTCCCTCGCCAGCGCATGCGGCGCAATGCCCGTGTAGTAGCCACCGGATCCGTTTGCATTCGTCGTCGCGAAATTGATCGCATACAGGTCCGCCAGGTATTTCTTAGCGCCCGTACTATCGTACATGGATATATTAAAATCAATAAAACCAACCGGCTTGCCGTAAGTAGTGTCGCCTACCAGCTGCACCGTCATATAGGGCCGCAGGTTGTTCAACGTCAGCTCGCTGGCGGATGCCGTGTTACGGGTAGTAATAAAGAAGACGTTTTCCAGGTTAAGACCGCCGGGGTCCGTATTACTGAAGTTCACCGCCGTCTCCAGCCCGATGGAAGTGGCCACCGTCTGCAGCTTGTCGTTATACTGGTAATTGTACATCACCTTCCCTTTGGCCGCTGCCGGCGCAATGAGGTTATCCAGGTATTCCGCGGTCGACACAGCTCCGCCGCCATTATAGCGCAGGTCCACAATCAGGTTGTTGATGCCCGCTGCTTTGAACTTATTAAAAGTCTCATCGATGGCGGTTTTGGTATTGGTCGCATCCCCGTTGGAATTCGTCACGCTGGAATAGGTGTACAACACAAAATAGCCCACCTTTTTAGTGCCCATCGTCAGCACAGAATCAAAGGCCACCGGGTTTACGTTGTAGGAAGCCGTTGCCAGGGTGGAGGTAAATGTGCTGCCGTTCGGCCGCTGAAAGCCCAGCGTAACGCTGCTGGAATTCAGGATGGCATTGTAGGCCTGCGTCAGAAAAGCGCTGGTGGTATCAAACTTTGTATTACCGTTGATGGAGATGATCTCATACCCGCGGGTCACGCCCAGTTTGCCGGCAGGACTGTTTTTATCCGCATACAACACAAAGAAACGTACCTTCTTATTGTCGGAATCCCACACCGGCGCATATTCCAGCCCGATGTCCCCGTTGGTGGCCGCTACGTAGGTAGCCGCGGAAACGCCGTTGATCAGCTTATTCGTCAGCGATCCCGTACGGTCCAGGAAACTGTAATGGTCGTACGGCTGCTTGGTCACCGGGTTGATGGCATACCCCGCCATGGTGCTCAGCAACACGTCCGCGGAACTGAACTTGCTGTCCAGCGGATTCAGCGCCGGCACGGAGTTATACCAGAAATAGGTAGGCAGGCCCTGGGATTTATTCCGCCCCCCGTCCGCATAGGACACCTGCATGATGTTATACATGAGGTATTTGAGCGAGTCCTCTGCCGACAAGGCTACATTGCCATTGCCGCCGCCGTTGCCATCGGTAGACAGCTTTTCTTTCCTACAGGAAAAGAACAGGGCCACACAGCAGGCTGCCATGGCCAACTTACCGGCAAATCTGTGAAGTTTGTGTTGCATAACTATTAGGGCTATATGAAAATATTTTTCAGGATGCTATTTGTGCGTAGCCATCAGCTGCCTGGTCCAGAAGTCCTTCGGATAGAAAAGGTTTTCCATACCCGGGCCTGTCAGGCCTGCCGGCATCGGAGGCGGCGTTTTGCCTTCCTTTTCTGCTGCCTGCATGGCGGCCAGTCTGTCCTTCACTTCCTTTTCCTTTGCTTTACGGTCGTCCCGGTTGAGGGGATTCACTTTAAATCTGTAAGCGATGGGCTTATCGTTGTTGATGGCTAAGCCAAGATATTGCAGGGGGATGGCCAGTTCGCATACCAGGTTACCCTGTTCGTCCAGCGATGCTGCGGACGCAATCTGCTTGTCATTCTTAACCGGCATAATCCCGTCAGGCACGCCGGTCAGTCCTTCCACGCTGATCTGTTTCGCGTTCTGCAGGATGCTCCGCTTCCACTCTACCGAATTGCGCTGGTTTTGCGATTCCACTACTTCCGGCGCATCTTCTCCCAGCAGCGGGAAAGTAATGGAGGAAACGATCTTCTTTTTGCCCGTCGGGTTTACTGAAAACGTAAAACCCGCACGCATTATTTTCATCTGGCTCACCTGGTCCGGAACGTTAATTACAACATAAAGGTTGTTGGAATCGTTCGCTATGGTGTAAAATAGTTTAGCGTCATTGTTATAGAACGTCAGCGGTTTGGGCCATTCGCTGGCCTTGCCATCGATGCTGAGTCCTGCCGGCGCCCATTTATTCACGTCTTCATCCTGGGCTTTCACTAAAGTTGAAAATAGCAAACCGGCCACTACTGCGGTTCCGGTTAAAAATGACCTGTTAAATTTCATGAAAAACAACATTATTTCGGGCCATAAGATAGCTATTTCTAAACAAGGTAAGTAAAAACATTTTCCCCCGGCCGGGGAGTCGATGAAATGGCAATATCCACGGGTGAATGCACAAAAAAAGCTGCCGTGCGTACGGCAGCTTTCAGTATAAGGTTGAACGGCAGCTTAGTACAGCAACCGGGTTTTGATGGTATGCGGCACTTCCTTCAGTAAGGCCAGGGCTTCGGCGGACAGTTGTTTGTCCACGTCCAGCACCACGTAACCGATGGTATCATTGGTTTTCAGGTACTGCCCCAGGATGTTGATCTTGTTGGTGGAAAGCGCCGTGTTGATGGCAGACAGTACGCCCGGCACGTTCTCATGGATGTGCAGGATGCGGTGGGTGTTCTCCACCGCCGGCACGCTGATGGCCGGCACCGTGTGGGAGCCAAAGCTGGCGCCCTTTTCCAGGTAGTTCAGCATCTTCGCGCTAACGTCGAGGCCAATATTATGCTGCGCTTCTTCGGTACTTCCTCCGATATGCGGCGTCAGTATTACATTGGGGAGTTTTTGTAAGGGGGTAGAAAAAGCAGCGCCGTTCTTCTCCGGTTCTACCGGAAACACATCGATGGCAGCTCCGCTCAATTTCCCGCTCACCAGTGCATCTTTTAAGGCTTCCAGGTCCACGACCTCACCTCTGGCGTAATTGATAAATATCGCCCCGGGCTTGGCGTAGGACAGCTCTTCCGCTTTGATCATATTGTTGGTAGACGGGTTGGACGGCACATGCAGGGAAATGATGTCCGCCTGGCCAAACAAATCCTTCAGGGTACGCACCTGCGTAGCATTACCCAGCGGCAGCTTGGTTTCCACGTCGTAATAAATCACGTTCATGCCCATCGCTTCCGCCAGTACGCTTACCTGCGAACCGATGTTACCATATCCCACAATACCCAGCGTTTTGCCGCGCAGTTCGTAACTGCCGGTAGCTTCTTTCATCCAGGTGCCGTTGTGCGCTGCGTTGTTCTTATCTATAATACGACGAATCAACATGATAGAAAGACCAATTACCAGTTCAGCTACCGAGCGGGTGTTGGAATAAGGTGCGTTAAACACTACCACACCGGCTTCTGTGGCCGATTTCAGATCCACCTGGTTGGTCCCGATACAGAAGCAACCAATGGCCTGCAGCTTCTTGGCCGCATCCAGTACTTTTTTGGTCACATGCGTTTTGGAACGGATTCCCAGCAGGTGAACATCTTTGATGGCTGCTATCAGGTCATCTTCGCTCAGCGCGCCCGACAACTTACGTACCGAATAGCCTGCGTTGGTGAACTCTGCAACAGCGGCATCGCTGATGTTTTCCAACAATAAAATGCTGATCTTCTCTTTCGGATAACTTGTCAATTTGTGCTGATCCATAGTATTATTTATAATTATATGTGTATTCCTTTCTGGCAATTGGCTTAATAATTGCTGCTTGCTGGGCATTAACAGGGCACAAATCTACTGGATGTTTAAGAGTAATCAAATAGTTAGCATTTTATTTTAGATTCCATCTAATCAATCGCCTTAATCCTTTCATTTTGTTTAATGCATGCCGGAATGTTTTCTTAAAAATGCGTTAAAAATGAAAACAGGCAGTATTTTATTTGGAGGAGCTTAACATTCATAAGTAATTTCGTGTCAGTGAATCAACGTTCGAGCAGAAACAAAAGACATTAATAGAGTCATACACTTCATAATGAAGCGATTGAAAGCAGCAGGCATCTTACTCACTATTTCGGGAGTTGTAATTATATCAAGCTGTCAGAGCACAGCAGCGCGCAAGGCGGCAGAGAAAAGTAAAAAAGCGGCAGACAGTGCATTATATACACTAAAGCTAACAGCAGCACAGCAGGATGCCATTCTACACGCACCAAGGACCATTCAGCTCCAGGGGGAACTGGAATCTTTCTATAACAAGTTTGTCCGTACAGGATTCAACGGCGCCATGATCGTGGCGAAGAAAGGCGTGATCATTTTTGAAAAATATCATGGCCTGGAAAATTACCGCACCAAATCACCTATCATCGATTCCTCTTCCTTCCAGCTGGCATCGGTTTCCAAAACCTTTACCGGCGCGGCCGTGCTATGGCTGGCGGACAGGGCAAAATTATCGCTGGATGATTCGTTGCAAACCTTCTTCCCGGAATTCCCCTACAAAGGCATTACGGTAAGAATGTTACTCAACCACCGCAGCGGCCTTCCCAACTATTTGTACTTCTGCGATAGCCTGTGGAAAGAACCCTCCCGGTTTATCACCAACGAGGAAGTGATCCGGCTCATGGAGGTACACCGGCCGCGGATCCAACATCTCCCCAACACCCATTTCCAATATTGTAACACGAACTATCTCCTGCTGGCTTCCATTATTGAAAAAGTGAGCGGGCAGCAGTATGCTGACTTCATGCAGCAAACCTTCTTCAAGCCGCTGGGCATGACCAATACCTTCGTGTACGACCCTTCCTCCGCCGTAAGGCCGCACCAGACGCAGAGCCACAAGTACAACGGGCAGTTGGAACCGGATACTTACTTCGACGGCGTAATGGGAGATAAAGGCATTTACAGCTCCGCACGCGATATGCTGAAATGGGACCAGGCGCTCTATTCCGGCAACCTGTTGAAACCGGAAACGCTGAAGGCAGCCTATACGCCGTATAGCCACGAGAAGCCGGGCGTACGCAACTATGGCCTCGGGTGGCGGCTGATGGTATATCCGGACAGCTCCCGCAATATCGTGTACCACAATGGCTGGTGGCATGGCAACAATACGGTGTTCTACCGTTTTGTGCAGGACAGCACCACGCTGATTATCCTCGGTAATAAATACAACAGGGGCATCTACCATGCAGTTAAACCCATCCGGGAAATGCTGGGCCATGGCGATGGAGAAGAAGCCGGCGAAGAGTAGTTACAGGCCGTGTTTGCGGTTGGGTAGCACATTGTCCCGGCTCCACTGGATCTCCCCGGTGAAAGGATGACTCCTCACCGGGCAGTCCGCCTTGATGCAGTAGTGGCAACAGGCAGGAATGCAGGGGTCCGTATGGATGAAACATTCCGTTTCACCACCCTCAAACTCTTTGTTGACAAGGTCCTCCACCCTTTTCACCTCATCGTGTACTTCACTTAATTCCAGGTAATAAGGCAGGGTAATATGGCAATCAATGTGATAGTTGTTGCCATATTGCTGCGTGCGCATATTGTGCACGTCAATCCAGTTAGGACGGCGGTTGGCGGACAGTACGCTGATCACGCTGTCTACCACTTTCATATCCGTTTCATCCATCAGGCCGGAAATAGAGCGGCGCATCAGGCGGTAGCCATTGATGAGGATCAGTACGCCCATCACCACGGATACCGCGGGATCCAGCCAGTGCCAGCCCGTGAAGCGGATCACCACCAACGCGATGATCAAACCCAGGCTGCTGTAAACATCCGTCATGATGTGCTGGCCGTTGCCGCTGATGGTAAGGGAGTTCAACTGTTTGCCGGAACGGCGCAGGTATAGGCCCAGCATGAGGTTGGCCAGCGTGGTAGCGCCCAGCAGCCAAAGGCCGCTGTCCACCTCATTTAACTCCTGCGGGAAAATGAAGTACTGCGCTGCTTTGACGAGGATCAGGATGCCGGCGAAAAAGATCATCGCCCCTTCAAAGCCGATAGAAAAGAACTCGACCTTTCCATGCCCATAGGGATGGTTTTCATCTTTCGGCTTACCGGCCAGGTAAATACTGTAGCTGGCGAAAGCGCCCGCCACCACGTTGATGATGGATTCCAGCGCATCGGAAAGGATAGCCACGGAATGGGTGAGCATATACGCCAGGAATTTCGCAGCGGTAAGGATAAAGCTCACTGCCAGCGAAACGAGTATGATGCGCAGTTCTTTTTTGAGCAAGGTTCAGCTTTTTGTTGTTATATACAGCGAAGGTAATCAAATTGTTATTCCACGGGCCATTAAGAAAATATATCCATGGCCGTTAGGCAGCACAGGCATAAATAAGTAAAGCAGCCACACAGGAAGCGTGGCTGCTTAAATATCAGAACCCTTTGAAAATTATTGAGCGCCTTCTTCCGGCTTGCTTTCGGCAACCCGTGGCTCCTTATTTTCTTTAGGCTGTTTGTCTTTTTTCTTTGCTGTTTTTGGGGCAAAGATGGCAATCATACGTTTACCTTCCATGGTAGGCATCCCTTCCAGACCGCCCACTTCGGCCAGTCTTTCCGCGAATTTCAGCAGGATCAGCTCACCACGCTCTTTGAACATGATCGCACGACCTTTAAACTGAACATAAGTTTTAACCTTATTACCGTCTTTCAGGAATTTTTCTGCATGCTTTGCTTTGAAGTCGAAGTCGTGATCGTCGGTGTTTGGCGTAAAGCGGATTTCTTTCACCTCGCTTTTATGCGCATTCGCCTTCATCTCTTTTTCCTTCTTCTTCTTCTCGTAAAGGAATTTGTTATAATCGATAATGCGGCATACAGGCGGCGCGGCGTTTGGAGAAATCTCCACCAGGTCTAATCCCTGTTCTTCAGCCATGCGCAGTGCATCTTCTGTTTTGTAGATACCCACCTCTACATTATCGCCTACCAACCTAACTTCAGGCACGCGTATCATTCTGTTGGTACGGTGTTCCTGTT
The DNA here is from genome assembly GCA_001870995.2 of Chitinophaga sp. CB10. Lineage (GTDB taxonomy): Bacteria > Bacteroidota > Bacteroidia > Chitinophagales > Chitinophagaceae > Chitinophaga. The sequence continues at coordinate 811,065 of MLAV02000001.1, read as the reverse complement.
GTTGTTCTCTGCGAAAATTAGGGTTTCTGTTGCCCCTGTTGCCACCGTTAAAACTTGGTTTGGGTCTGTTTTGCATTAAAAAAATAAAAGTTAAGTAATTAATTGTCCATAGTCCATGGTCCACATTCCTACCATGGACCTGAAACAATTTCCTGCAAAGTTAATGGGAAAATTCATAGCAATAAACATACCTGAAAATAGTAATGTTCATCTGCTTATATTCTTTTTTTCCACATTTATGAGTGACTCTATTCGAATGGTTTCCTATTTACCACCTCGTCATTTACCAGGGCGGTGAACTGCTCCAGCGTCATGGCGCCGAGGTCTCCCTTGGCCTGGCGGCGTACCGCTACCAGGTTATCGGTCGCCTCTTTCTCGCCCAGCACGAGCATGTACGGGATCTTCGCCAGCTCGGCCTCGCGGATCTTCTTACCGATCTTCTCGCTGCGGTCGTCGATTTCCGCCCGGATGTCCGCTTTTTTCAGCGCTGCGGCCACTTTTTCCGCGTACTCCTGCGTTTTGTCCGAGATAGGCAGGATCTTCACCTGTGTAGGTGTGAGCCACAGTGGGAATTTACCACCGCAGTGTTCAATCAGCACGGCGATGAAGCGTTCCAGGGAACCGAAAGGCGCACGGTGGATCATTACCGGACGGTGTCTGGCATTGTCCGCCCCGATGTACTCGAGCTCAAAACGCTCCGGCAGGTTGTAATCCACCTGGATGGTACCCAACTGCCATTTACGGCCCAGGGCATCTTTCACCATGAAGTCCAGCTTGGGACCGTAGAAAGCCGCTTCGCCGTACTCCACCACGGTTGGCAGCCCTTTTTCCGCCGCAGATTCAATGATCGCCTGCTCGGCCAGCTCCCAGTTCTCTTCAGAACCGATATACTTGCTGCGGTCTTCCTTATCGCGCAGGGATACCTGAGCGGTATAGTTCTTAAAGCCAAGGCTCTCGAACACAAACAGCACCAGGTCTATCACCTTCATGAATTCTTCCTTCACCTGGTCAGGACGGCAGAAAAGGTGCGCATCGTCCTGGGTAAAGCCTCTTACACGGGTCAAACCATGCAGCTCCCCGTGTTGCTCGTAACGGTACACGGTACCGAATTCGGCAAAACGGACAGGCAGGTCTTTATACGACTTAGGCGACGCTTTGTACAGTTCGCAGTGGTGCGGACAGTTCATCGGTTTCAGCATGAACTCCTCTCCCTCTTCCGGGGTATGGATCGGCTGAAAACTGTCTTTCCCGTATTTTTCGTAGTGACCGGAAGTGACATACAGGTTCTTGTTCCCGATATGCGGCGTTACCACTGGCAGGTAGCCCGTTTCAATCTGCGCTTCCTGCAGGAAACGCTGCAGGCGTTCGCGGAGCAGGGCGCCCTTAGGCAACCACATAGGCAGGCCCAGACCTACTTTTTCGGAGAAGGTAAAGAGTTCCAGTTCCTTGCCCAGCTTGCGGTGATCGCGCTTTTTGGCTTCCTCTACCAGCGCCAGGTACTCGTCCAGCTCTTTCTGGTTCGGGAAAGTAATACCGTAAATGCGGGTCAGCATTTTGTTCTTCTCGTTTCCACGCCAGTAAGCACCCGCGATGTTCGTCAGCTTGATAGCCTTGATAAAGCCGGTGTTAGGAATGTGCGGGCCACGGCAAAGATCTGTAAAGCCGCCCTGTGTATAGAAAGTGATGGTACCGTCCTGGAGGTCGTTGATCAGCTCCAGTTTGTACTCATCGCCTTTTTCAGTGAAATATTTGAGCGCATCCGCCTTGCTGATTTCCGCACGGGTGTACACGCTGTTTTGTTTGGACAGCTCCACCATTTTCGCTTCGATCTTACGCAGATCTTCCTCGGTAATGGTGCGACCGCCCAGGTCAATATCGTAATAAAAACCGTTCTCGATTGCAGGGCCGATACCCAGCTTTACGCCAGGGTACAGCGCTTCCAGCGCTTCCGCCATCAGGTGGGCAGAAGAGTGCCACATGGTAGACTTTCCATCCGTATCCGTCCACGTAAGTAACTGCAACGTCGCATCCGTCGTAATAGGACGGGTGGCATCCACCACCTCGCCGTTAACCTTTGCAGCCAAAACCTTACGCGCCAATCCCTCACTAATGGATTTGGCGATGTCCAATGCAGTAACGCCAGTTTCATACTGTCGCACCGCGCCATCTGGAAAAGTGATATTCATCATATGTCTATATAAGTACCTGATTTTTTGGGCAGGCACTATTCTTCTTTAATAAAATGGTTGCGAAGTTAAGAAATAGCTCTTGGTTTTTAACCAACTACTATCAGAAAATGTCAATTATATATGTCAATTTTCGTAAAATAAGATGAAAAACAGCAGTCGGGATGCAGTAGCAAAAACTATTTGTAAATCAGCGAGTCGTTCGTGGAACCACATTCCAGCATTTTATCGCCAAAGTAAGGGTTCACAATATTGCGGGTTTCGCTCAGCCAGTACGCCCCTTTGTCGTCAAAAGCCATGGGGCAGTACTGCCGGTAAACGGTGTGGCCCTTGTAGCCGGTAGCCTTGATCAGGTCGTACAACATGTCAGATACCATCTGGTACTCTCCCCGCTTCCCCTCGATGTCCTTTTCCCCCAGGAGGCCCGCCAGCTCCGCGCTGATGCTGCCGGTAATACCTGCAATACCGGCCAGCCGGGCACTATCCATTTGCAACAACTGTACCGGCAGGCTATCCACATGCTGTTTGAGCAGGATCGCCGCCGAACTGGCAGCGCCGGTGTCACTTTTCACCAGCGCAGCCGACAGCTGGTGATAGGCATCCATCACCCGGCCCAGGGAATCATAGTACTGTTGCGTATAGGGGGCTTGTAAAGCCTGTGGCGCCGCAGCGGCAGTTTCAGTAGCGGCAGGCGTGTTATTCTGGCAGCTATACAGGCCCGCGGACAGTATCAAAGCGCCGATGGGCAGAAATATCCTTATTTTCATAATTGCTAAAATGTTAAACAAAACTAAAGAATTGTATTCATAGAGATTATAATCTGATAATTATGCTTATTATCAGTAACTTTGCGCGTTTAATAACTTTTTGAATTTACTATGTTAATCGCTTTACAGGATATTACATTTGAGTTTGGCTCCAGGGTGATTTTGGAAGATTCTTCCTGGCACATTGAACCGGGCGACCGCGTCGGCCTTATTGGCCTCAATGGTACCGGCAAATCCACATTGCTTCGTATCATTAACGGGGAATATTCTGTATCCAAAGGAAGCGTAAACAAAAGTAAAAACCTCACCATCGGCTTCTTCAACCAGGACCTCCTCAGCTTTGAGACGGACGAATCCATCCTTACCGTAGGTATGATGGCCTTCGGCAAAGCCCTGGAACTGGAAAAAGATATCGAGCGTATCACAAAAGAACTCGAACATAACCAGACGGACGAGCTGCTGCACGAGTTCAGCGACAAGCTGCATGAATTTGAGTCGCTCGACGGCTACAACATGAAACACAAAACCGCCCAGGTACTGGAAGGTCTTGGTTTCAGCACCGCGGACCTGGACCGGCCCTACAGCCAGTTTTCCGGAGGATGGCGCATGCGCGTGCTCCTGGCCCGCCTGATCCTCCAGCAGCCGGATGTGCTCATGCTCGATGAGCCCACCAACCACCTGGACTTACCATCCATCGAGTGGTTGGAGCGCTACCTCAGCAACTACAACGGCGCGGTGATCATCGTATCGCACGACCGCTTCTTCCTCGACCGCATGGTAAACCGCATCGTGGAAGTGTACCAGCAGCAGCTGCACCACTACTCCGGCAACTACTCCGATTATGAAGTGGAAAAGGAACTGCGCCGGGAAATGCAGCAACGCGCCTACGAAAACCAGCAGGACTATATCCGCCAGCAGGAACGCTTCATCGAGCGCTTTAAGGCAAAAGCCTCCAAAGCCGCCCAGGCGCAGTCTATCGCCAAACGGCTCGATAAGCTGGAACGCATTGAACAGGTAGACAACGGTCCATCCAAAATCAAAATCAGTTTCTCCGTAGATAAAACACCGGGCAAAATCCTGGCTACCCTCAACGGGGTTAGCAAAAGCTTCGGCAATAACGTCATCCTGAAAAATACCAGCGCGGAAATCAACCGCGGTGATAAAATCGCCCTGATCGGCGCCAACGGTAAAGGTAAATCTACCCTGCTGCGCATCATTGCCGGCGAGGAATCCTTTGAGGGGGAACGCGTACCGGGTCACAACGTGGTCACCAGCTTCTACGCCCAGCACCAGCTGGAATCCCTGGACCTCAACAGCGAAATCCTGGATGAACTCAAAAACTGCGGCAGCGGAAAAACGGAGCTGGAACTGCGCCAGCTGCTCGGCTGCTTCCTCTTTACCGGCGATGACGTGTTCAAGAAAATACGCATCCTCTCCGGAGGTGAAAAAGCCCGCGTAGCGCTGGCTAAAACCATCATCAGCCAGGCCAACTTCCTCATGCTCGATGAGCCTACCAACCACCTGGACATGAACAGCGTGCAAATGCTGATCGACGCCCTCAACAAATATGAAGGCAGCCTGGTACTGGTATCGCACGACCGTTACTTCGTGAGCCAGACGGCCAACAAGATCTGGGAAATCGTAGATGGCCAGATCAAGGAATTCAAAGGCACCTATGCGGAATGGGAGGAATGGAAGAAGAGAATGGCCGCCAACAACGCACCGGCCGCTCCTGCCAAATCCAACCCGCAGGGCGGGAATGCCGTGGCCGCCGAGCCTAAAAAGGAAACCAAAGCGGATACCGCTCCTAAAGGCGCTATCAACAAGGAAGTACAAAGGGAACTGCAAAAACAGCAGAAACAGTTTTCCAGCGTGGAAGGGCAACTGGCTAACCTCAAAGCCCGTAAAGCGGAACTGGAAAGCAGTTTGGGCAATCCTGACATTTACCAGGATAAACATAAATTTACATCCGTAGAAGCAGAATATAACGACGTGCTGAAGTTCCTCGAAAGAGCGGAACAGCAGTATGAAGCACTCTTCGAAAAGATCATGAAGCTGGAGGCGGAATTAATGAGTTAACGCGAGCAAAAAACTAACTCCATGCAAAAAATCCTGGTGGTAGAAGACGAAGTTAAAGTGGCCAACGCCGTCAAACAAGGGCTGGAAGAAAACGGCTTTGAAGTGGACGTAGCCTACGATGGCCGCATCGGGAAAGGACTTGCTGCCGGCAATTCCTATGACCTCGTCATCCTGGACCTCAACCTCCCCCACTTTAACGGGTATGAACTCTGCGAAGTGATCCGCGCTAAAAACAACCGCGTGCCCATTATCATGCTCACCGCCCTCGGTGGTGTGGACGATAAGATGCAGGCGTTTGAACTTGGCGCGGACGACTACCTCGTTAAGCCGTTCGACTTCCGGGAGCTGCTCGCCAGGATCCGCGTATTCCTCAAACGCGTGGGCGCCGAACCTACGCAGAGCACCCAGTTTAAAATCGCCATCGCCGACCTGGAAATAGACCGGGAAAAGAAAGAAGTTACCCGGGCAGGTAAAAAAATTGCGCTCACCGCCAAAGAATACCAGCTGTTGGAATTTCTCGCCCTGCATAAAGGAAAGGTTATCTCCAAACTGACCATCGCCGAAAAAGTATGGGACATCGATTTTGATACCGGCACCAATGTAATCGAAGTCTATATGAACTTCCTCCGCAAGAAGATAGATAAGGACTTCGACAGCAAACTTCTGCATACCAAAACCGGAATGGGCTACTACCTCTCCGAAGAGCCATAAGCCGCACGCACCTTGAAGATCAAATATAAAATAGCGCTTTATTACACGCTCTCGGCCACCCTGATGCTGATGATCTTTGCCGTGCTGGTGTACTATCTCTCCGCCAAATCCCGTAAGGCCGAATACCTGGAAAGGCTCGAATACCGGGCCCGATCCATAGCCAACGTAATCGTGGAGGATGGCCACGTAAAAGTGGACCTGCTCCGAAAGCTGGACCGTACTACCTTCCAGGACCTTTACAAGGAAAGTATCCTCGTGTACAATCCCAGCTACGACCTCCTGTACAGCAACCTGAAAGACACCACCATCCGTACCCATAAAAGCCTGCTCGATTATATCAGGGAAAATAAATCGTATAGCTATGACCGTGGCGGCGGTGGCGAAGTGGTGGGCATTTATTATACAGAGGGCAATGTATCCGTGATTGTGATCGTTTCTTCCTTTGATAAATATGGTTTTCAAAACCTGCAGAACCTGAGCCGCATCCTGCTCCTGGAACTGGCTACCGCCATTTTGGTGCTGGTAGCCGTGGGGTATTTTTTTGCCAGGAAGATGGTAAGGCCGATCGATAAGCTGGTAACGGAAGTGGACAGTATCAACGCCAATAACCTCCAGGACAGGCAGGTGGCCGTGCAAGGCAAAGATGAAATAGCTGTACTGGCCGCCAACTTCAATACCATGCTGCAACGCCTGAGCGAATCCTTCGACCTGCAGAAAAGCTTCGTGAGCAACGCTTCCCACGAGCTGCGCACGCCGCTGGCCAGCATCATCAGCCAGCTGCAGGTTACGCTCTCCAAAGAACGCAGCGCCCACGAATACCAGGAAATACTACAGTCCGTACTGGAAGACGCGGAAAGCCTGACGGACCTTACCAACGGCCTCTTACAGCTGGCCCAATCAGAAATGAAAAGCCAGGAATTTGTATTCAGCGATGTACGCATCGATGAACTGCTGATGGAAATGGCCAACCTGGTGCGACTGAAACAGCGGGAATCCCGCATTGAAATACAATTCAATAAAGTACCGGATAACGACCTGCTGGTAACCTGTTTCGGGAATGAAAGCCTGCTCAAGGTCCTGTTCATTAACCTCGTGGATAATGCCTGCAAGTTTTCAAAGGACAATACCGCGCACGTTACGATCGACTTCTTTACCCAATACATCACCGTACAGGTGAAAGATAATGGCATAGGCATTCCTGCCGATGACCTGCAAAAAATATTCGAGCCCTTCTATCGTGGCAGCAATGCGCAAAAAACACGGGGGCACGGATTGGGCCTGTCCATCTGCAAAAAAATTGTGCAAATCCACAAAGGCCACCTCACCGTAACCTCTACACCCGGCCATGGCAGCACGTTTACAGTACTGCTCCCCCACCTTGGCGCCAATGCTTAATTACATTTTAATACGTTTTTAATTCCCCTTAAAGCCCCCTTTAATTTCGCTTATAGAGCTTTGTGTCATGAAATTAGGCTATATGCGAAAGATGAAGCTACTGATCCTATCAGTATTTACAGCTGGCCTGGGCTATATCACACCATCACAGGCACAGGCTTCCCTGCAGCGGATCCCTGTTACGCTACAGGAGGTGGAAGACACCTTTCTCGTCAGAAATTATATGTTACTGGCGCAACGCTACCAGATAGACGCTTCCAAAGCGCTGGTGCGCCAGGCGAAGATATGGAGCAACCCGGAACTCAGCACCGTATTGGGCTGGGGCAGCACCGACCATCTCAAACCATTTCACATAGGCAGCGGCGGACAGGCGCAATATGACATCGATCAGCTGATACAACTGGCAGGCAAAAGAAACAAAAGCATTCAACTCGCGGGGGCCGCTGCTTCTATGAATGAAGCCACCTTCGACGAGCTGGTACGCACGCTGAAACTGCAGCTGCGCGAAAACTTCTACGACATCTACTACACCCAGCAGAGCGGACTGGTGTTGAAAGAACAACTTGAAAACCTGCAGAAGATCGTAGACGCCTATACCGAAGCAGACAAGAAAGGCTCCGTGCCCCACTCCGACGTCATCAGGCTGCAAGCCTTACAGGTAGGACTGGAAAACGATTATGCAGATTTAAAACAGGAGGAACTAAACGCACAGAAAAACCTACAACAGTTACTCCATAGCCAGGACTTCTATGAAGCCAGGCTGGCGCCGGGGGATCTTGCACACTATACCCTGGACAATATTCAGCTCCAGCAGCTGCTGGACAGCGCGGCAGTGAACCGGCCGGATGTGCGTGTGGCCGCGCTGCAGTACCAGACTGCGGAGCTGAATTATCGCCTCCAAAAATCCATGGCTGTTCCTGACCTGCACGTAGGCGCTACCTATGATAAAGCCGGCAGCTATGTCAACAACTTTGTGGGCTTGAAACTCGGCATCGACCTCCCGCTGTGGAACCGCAACCAGGGCAACATCCGCGCGGCGCAGTACCAGGTAAAAAGCGAAGCGGAACAGTATAAACAACAGCAGTCAATCGCGCAAACCGAAGTACTGAATGCGTATCAGCGTATCCTCGCGCTGGAAAAGCGTTACAAAAGCTTTGACCTCAAGGAATTCCAACAACAGTTCGATACGCTCATAGACGAAGTCGCTAAAAACTTCCGTAAGGGTAATATCTCCCTCTTACAATTTATCGACTACTTCAACAGCTATAGTGATAATGCCAAAAATATCAACAGGTTTTTATCTAATCGTGTAAACGCATATGAAGAACTCAACTATGCAACAGGACAGGAATTATTTAAATAAGCAGTATATGAAACACCCGGTCATATTCCTCGGAATCGCGCTGGCGGCAGCCATGATGTGGAGCGGATGCAAACACAGCGAAGCGGAGGACACTGAAAAGAGCACCTTCGTACTCAGCGATACCATGCTGAAAAATATTAAAATCGATACCGCGCAACTGGAACCGGTGCAAAACGAACTTCGTTTATCCGGGAAGGTTACCCCCAACGGCGGCAAGGTGCTGAAAGTATATCCGCTCGTGAGTGGTTATGTGGAAGATATTAAAGTGCAGCTGGGCGACTACGTTCAGAAAGGGCAGGTACTGGCCGTGATTCATAGTGCCGAAATCGCCGATTACGAGAAACAGCTGGCCCAGGCCAAATCCGACCAGGGTGTGGCGGAAAAGAACCTGAAAGTGGCGCAGGACCTGTATGACAGTCGCCTCAACACGGAAAAGGATGTGATCAACGCCAAAGGCGACCTGCAAAAATCCAATGCAGAAATCACCCGCCTGAACGACCTCTTTAAAATCTACCGTAAAGGGAAAGGCGCTACCTACCTGGTAACCGCCCCCATCTCCGGCTATATCATCGAGAAAAACATCAACAATAACATGGAAATCCGTACGGACAACAGCACCAATATCTTTACCATCTCCGAGCTGGACGACGTATGGGTAATGGCCAATGTGTTTGAAACGGATATCGCTAAAATCAAGGAAGGCTACGATGCCAACGTGGTAACCGTGAGCTACCCGGATCAGCCTTTCCACGGCAAGATTGACAAAATCTACAACTTCCTTGACCCGGCCACCAAAACCATGCAGGTGCGCATCAGCATAGACAATAAGAACATGCTGCTCAAACCTGAAATGTTTGCCACCGTATATGTTACCTACCAGGATAACGACGCGAAAATTGCCGTGCCTTCCGCCGCCGTGATCTTCGACAACAGCAAAAACTACGTGCTGGTGTTCAAGGATAAGTTCAATATCAGCGTGCGGCCCGTGGAAGTAGCCAAAACCTCCGGCAACGTTACTTACCTCTCCTCCGGCCTGCAGGCAGGCGAAAAGGTGATCTCTAAAAATCAGCTGCTCATTTATGATGCGCTGAAAGACTAAGCAGTAGATCCATTGACAGGAAACGCAGTTCAGTACTGCGTTATAAAGCAGCAGCCATATGAATAAGTTTATCAGAAATATCGTAGCCTTCTCGTTGAAAAACAAATTGTTTGTTTTCATTGCAGTGGCTACGCTCATCATAGCAGGGGTATTTTCCTTTGTGCATACCCCTATCGAGGCTTTCCCGGATGTGACCAACACCCAGATCGTGATCGTTACGAAGTGGAACGGCCGCAGCGCGCAGGAAGTGGAACGCTTCGTGACCCTGCCCATCGAGGTATCCATGAATGCCGTACAAAAGAAAACCAGCGTACGCTCGGTGACGATGTTCGGCTTATCCGTAGTAAGGATCATCTTTGACGATGACGTGGAGGACTTCTTTGCCCGGCAACAGGTGAATAATATGCTGGCCGGCGTAAGCCTGCCGGATGGCGCAGAGCCGGAAGTGCAGCCACCCTACGGCCCTACCGGCGAAATTTTCAGGTATTATCTCAAGAGCCCCAAACGCGACTCCCGCGATCTCCTCACCTGGCAAAACTGGGTGATAGACCGCCAGATCAGGAGCGTGCCCGGCGTGGCTGATGTGGTAGCCTTTGGCGGCCAGGAGAAGATCTATGAAATCTCCGCCGATCCGGTAAGGCTGGCCAAATATGATATTACGCCCCTGGAATTATACCAGGCCGTAAATAAAAGCAATATCAACGTAGGCGGGGACGTCATTGAGAAAAACGGGCAGGCCTACGTGGTACGCGGGATCGGATTGCTCAACAGCATCAACGATATCCAAAACATCATTGTACAGAATATCAACGGCGTGCCGCTCCTCGTAAAGGACCTGGCCAATGTGCATGAGGCTTCCGCGCCCCGCGTGGGGCAGGTAGGGCTGGATAAGGATGATGATATCGTGGAAGGCATTGTGGTGATGCGTAAAGGCGAAAACCCTTCGGAGGTATTGGCGCGGCTGAAAGAGAAGCTCACAGAGCTGAACGAAACCATCCTCCCGGATGATATCAAGATGGTCACCTTCTATGACCGGGATACCCTGATGGACTTCTGTACGCATACGGTGATGCATAACCTGCTGGAAGGAATCATTTTCGTGACGGTGATTGTATTCATCTTCATGGCCGACTGGCGCACCACGGTGATCGTATCCATCATTATTCCGCTGGCGCTGCTGTTTGCGTTTATGTGTTTACGTTTGAAGGGCATGAGCGCTAACCTCCTCTCCATGGGCGCGATCGACTTCGGGATTATCATAGACGGCGCCGTGGTAATGGTGGAAGGCATCTTCGTGATGCTGGATCACAAAGCCCATAAATCCGGCATGGAGCGGTTTAACAAGATGGCCAAGCTGGGATGGATCAAGCAAACCGGCGGAGAGCTGGCAAAAGCCATCTTTTTCTCCAAGCTGATCATCATCATTAGCCTCGTACCCATTTTCTCCTTCCAGAAGGTAGAAGGGAAAATGTTCTCTCCGCTGGCATGGACCCTCGGCTTTGCCCTGCTGGGAGCGCTGTTATTTACCCTGACCCTGGTGCCTGTGCTGTGTTCTATTCTTCTCAATAAAAATGTAAAGGAAAAACACAACGTGGTGGTGCAGTTCTTCGACCGCATTGTCACCAAAGGTTTCAACTGGACTTACCGCAATAAACGCCTGAGCCTTATGCTGGCGCTGGGTTTCATGGTGCTGACCTTCGGCTCGGCCAAGTTCCTGGGAACGGAGTTCCTGCCGCAGTTGAATGAAGGCAGCCTCTGGGTGACGACGGAGTTGCCCATGAGTATGTCTCTCACGGAAAGCGTGAAGCTGGCGCACGACATCCGGCAGGACCTGGGGGATTTCCCGGAAGTAAAACGGGTATTGTCGCAGGTGGGCCGCTCCAACGACGGTACGGACCCCAACGGTTTCTACTTCGTGCAATACCAGGTAGACCTTGCGCCGAAGGCAGAGTGGAAGCGCAAGATCACGCAGGATGAATTGATTGCCCAGATGGAAGGCAGGTTGAGGAAATATCCCGGCATTGTGCTGAACTTCTCCCAGCCTATCAGCGATAACGTAGCGGAGGCAGTGGCGGGCTTCAAAGCCTCCAACGGGGTGAAGATCTACGGGGACGACCTGGTGAAGCTGGAAGCGCTGTCCCAGCAGGTGGTGAGCCAGCTGAAAACAGTGGAAGGTATTAAAGACCTCGGCGTAATCCGCAACATTGGCCAGCCGGAAATGAGCATCAACCTGGACGATAACAAGATGGCGCAATACGGCGTATCAACGGGCGATGCGCAGGCGGTGATCGAAATGGCGATCGGCGGTAAAACCGCCACCCAGCTCTACGAAGGGGAAAAGAAATTCGATATCCGTATCCGTTATGATGAGAACTACCGCAAAACGGAAGATGACCTGGCTAACCTGATGGTGCCTACCATCAACGGTAACAAAGTGCCGCTGAAGGAGATTGCGGAAATTTCTACCATTACCGGTCCGGCCTTTATTTACAGGGACAGCAACAAACGTTTCATCGGCGTGAAATTCTCCGTTCGCGACCGCGACCTGGGTAGCACCATTGCAGAAGCGCAGGCGAAAGTCAGCAAGGCCATTAAGCTGCCGAAAGGCTACAGCATTGGCTGGACGGGAGAATTCGAGAACCAGGTGCGCGCTACCAAGCGCCTGGGCCAGGTGGTGCCGATCAGTATCATCGCGATTTTCCTGGTGCTGTTTATCATGCTCGGCAATGTGAAGGATGCGGGCCTGGTGTTGATGAACGTTCCGTTTGCTTTGATAGGGGGTATCCTGGCATTGCACGTCACTAGTATGAATTTCGGAATTTCAGCCGGCGTTGGTTTTATTGCCTTGTTCGGTATCTGTATCCAGAACGGGGTGATCCTGATATCGGTGTTCCATAAGAACCTGGAGCAGAAGATGAGTTTGAATGAAGCCATTAAACTGGGTGTGCAGAGCAGGATAAGACCGGTGGTGATGACCGCGCTGATGGCGGCTATTGGCCTGGTGCCGGCGGCGCTCTCCCACGGCATTGGTTCAGAAACCCAGAAGCCGCTGGCGATTGTGGTGATCGGAGGTTTGATTACAGCTACGGTATTGACGCTGCTGGTATTCCCGATCATCTTCTACACTGCGTATCGCAACAAGCAACAGCAGCTCAGTTAAGCTATAAAACGGGAAATGCATGCGAAGGTTTCCCGGATATTTTTTAGTTCGCATATAGGTTGATAGAATGGGTCTTAATAAAAAGGGCCGGCGTTAACCCGGCCCTTTCAAAAGACTCAATTCCTCCACCCCGCCGAGAAGAAACCACGCGGGGTGGATTTTTTATTTATACGCGATTGCGTCTGCGCCTGGATTTATTGAACATCAGTCCTTTTTCAACGCCCTTGCGCAGTTCCGCCTGTTGTTCCGGCGGTAATGCATGGGTAGCCTGGCAGGCTTCGCTGCAGCACTTGTCGTATTTAGCCGCGCACTCCTCGCACTGGATGAAGAGCAGGTGGCAGCCATCGTTGGCGCAGTTCACATGCGTATCGCAGGGTTTACCGCATTGGTGGCATTCGCTGATGATATCGTCGGTAATGCGCTCGCCGAGGCGGTCGTCAAACACGAAGTTTTTTCCTTTGAATTTAATAGGGAGGTTTTGCTCCTTGGCTTTGTTGGTGTATTCAATGATACCGCCTTCGAGGTGGTACACATTTTTGAAGCCGGCATGCAGCATGTAGGCGGAGGCTTTTTCACAGCGGATACCTCCGGTACAGTACATGATGATGTTTTTATCCTTCTGGTCCTTCAGCATATCCACCGCCATGGGCAATTGTTCGCGGAAGGTGTCGGACGGCACTTCGATAGCGCCTTCAAAATGCCCTACTTCGTACTCGTAGTGGTTGCGCATATCTACGATGACAGTGTCAGTCGTATCCACCATTTCGTTAAATGCCTGCGCATTGAGGTACTTCCCTCTTACGGACATATCGAATGTAGGATCGTCGATACCATCGGCCACGATCTTATCCCGTACTTTGATTTTGAGTACGTAGAAGGATTTGCCATCGTCGTCCACGGCGATGTTCAGCCGGATACCATTGAGGAAATCGATTTTGTAAAGCGTTTCCCGGAAAGCCTCGAAGTTGTGTTCGGGAACGCTGATCTGTGCATTGATGCCTTCTTTTGCCACGTAGATGCGGCCGAATACGCCCAGTTCAAAAAGGGAGAGGTAAAGCGCGTCGCGGAAAGCCTGCGGATCTTCGATCTTCGCATACTGGTAGAAGGAAATAGTGACGCGTTTAAATGTTTCTTCGTACAGCCGCTTCTTCAGCTCGGCTGCCGATACTCTGTTGTGTAAAGCCATCTTGGACCTGAAATTTTAAGGACACTTGCCTGGTGAACAAAATTTCGGTGTAACTAATTGATAATTATCTCATTAATTTTCACCTATCGAATCGTTTTTCCCCGCTCCCTGCGGATGGGGAAAGGTTTGCAAAGTTATTGAATATTTTATTTGGGCAGTGATGATATTTGTCATGCCCCGGTATATAATTTTTTAAAGAGAATAACTGTTAAATTTATCCTGTCCGGTTAAAATTCCGATTATTCTTGTTAATTTACAGTTAATCGGGTCGATTTTAATTTTTGGGTTGAAAAGATGCATTAAATTGCTAACTTGCAGCTCCAAAATATTGAAGCTGACTCTTTTAATCTCGTCTTCAGGAAACGTAGGAAATTTCATAGAAGGAAAACGAGGAGAAGATAAAGCTCGTGCTACTAGCGCGGGCTCTTCTTTGCCGTTCCTTCCCTCTCCTACGAGGTCCTGTCTGGCATTGCAAGAGTCCCGCGCTTAACTGTTTCCGGGACTGACCGAACACCAAAACTAACAGTATGTATGACCCCTTCAGTTCTACCCGGAAGGTTTCAGAATATTAGCAGAAAGAAATTGTTGTTGATTGATGCGGACGAATGTTTTGGCGCTTCATTGAAACAAGCCTTAGCTCAAGCGCATTATGATGTGGATTGGGAAAGGGATTATGCAGGCGCTATTCAACGCGCACGCCATACGCCTTACAGCCTGGTGCTAATGGATGATCACTGGACAGGCATCGCAGTCACGGATTTAATCCGGCAGGTACTGCCACCTCATCAACCCCAGGTGATCGTTTACGGAACTGCTTTTATTGATGCGGAGGAAAAGGAGTACCTGGCGGCAGGCGCCAGTGGTTTCCTTACAAAACTCACAGACGACATATCATCACTACTGATAAAAATCATTTCGCTCACTGCCAGGGATGCTACCCTGCATTAGGTGAGATAAACTTACTTACATGAAAATATAAATAAGACCGGGGTTTCTACCCTGGTTTTTTTATTGCCGCCAGTTTTCCCCGCGGCAGTAAGTAACAAAGGCCCGGCCGCACCTTCTTCCTTCCTGTAAATATTTTTCCACATATTGATTATACTTAACACTAATGTGTGAAGCGAAGAGCCATAATAAGCTGCCTCATCAGATAGCGTTCCGGGCGTATATTTACCGGTTTTCAGCCGCGTGGATGTTGATAAAAATATTGTGGTTAATATAACTATTTGATTATTATTGTATATAAGTTTACGCTAAAGTTTAGTCACCCCGATTGGCACTTAGTTTGAATTCTAGTTCGAGAAGAAGATTGTTTAACCCGAAAATGTTAGAATATGAGTCATTACATTACTTATTTCGTCTACGCAATTGTTGGCATTTGGATATACCGGCTGCTGGCATATTATTTTGACACAAACACTCCCAAAAAAGTTCGTAAGGGCAAGTAACAACATGCTATTAGGAGTCGTCTGGTCCTGAACCACATCAAATAAAAAAGGTGTTTCGCTGGTACGAAACACCTTTTTTTATGGTAGCTATTAGCCGGCTACTGGCCGGGTTTCAGGAGGTTGCCGAAGATACCGCCGAACCCAACCCGCACGCCTATACGCGTATTATCTTTACTTTGATAACCAGCAATCACGTCCACCCGGGCGATCTTGAAAATATTTTCCAGGCCGGCGAAAATTTCCAGGTAGTTATTGTCCCCGTTTACATAAAAGGCATTGGCGCCCGCCACCAGGTTCCACTTCAGCCGGTTGAACAAAGGTATCTTGTTTGTAAGGAAGCCGTTGAAGTGATGCTCCACATTGGCCGTAGTGTAGAACGAAGCGGTGGTGCTGTACAGATAGTACGGCGCCAGCTGGAAGCTGTTCAGGTAGCGGAGGGTATAAAAAGTCTGGTTACCGTTGAAGTGCTGGTAGTCCGGTATCTCCACTACCCTGCTGTTGAGGAATCCGCCTACATTCACGTGGTACCTGAACTCGCCGAATAATTTGAAATTCATATTATCCTGCACGCCTACACGCCATTTGTCGAAATCCACGATACTGTTAGCGATGCCCGGTATCCCCTTCGTATAGGCGAATTCAAACTGGGGGTATTTGGAGCCGAAAGGCACCCGGCGGTCCGGCAGCTCTATAAACCGCTGCCCCGGCTGGAAGCTGAAGCTGGCCCCTACCACAAACGCGCTGTGCCGCTCAAACGGCACACCGGCCAGCTCGTAGGGATGATTGGGCGTAAACGCCTTGTTCTTACTGCCGAAGAAGCTGAAGTCCGTCGTGTTTTCCAGTGGATACCGGTTTTCATATACTGCCAGAAGGCTTAACCGGTTCTTGTTCTGGAAGGTGCGGCTGTACTGCCCTTTTACGAACCAGTTCTCATAAATTTTCATATAGTTTTCCCTGAACAGTAAAGTATAAAACTCGTTGGTCAGGTTATCGATTGGCTCTGCATGGTTGAATTGGGACACCCGTTTACCGCCGGAGAGCATGAACATATCGTTGCCGATGCGGTTAAACAGCCGGCTTTCGTTGGTGAATACGGCGTCCAGGTAGCTGTTGAAATGCGTGTTGCTGAGGCCATAGCGGAAGTAGGGCGACAACCGCAGGCGGCTTTCCTTGCCGGTGTTGAAACTCACGCTGGGCTCTATCGCCAGCACGAGGCCTTCCACGGTGTTGTACTTCAGGGATTTCGTCAGGCCTTTCAACCGCAGGGTATGGCTTTGAATACTGCTATCCCGCGTGAAGTAGGAATTCCGGGTGACGCCGCCCCACAGCACATCCAGCAGTTTAACATGCCCCTGCTTCTTCCGGAGGGAATCCAGCCGGTAGCGGCTGGAAGCGCTGTCCCTGTTGGCTTTGGCGGTACTGTCGCGGGTATGGAAGTCCTTTTGCTCATAGGCTTCCAGCGGCACGGGGCGAATGCTGTCCCAGTAGAACTGTGGCTTCTTATCATAAGCGGAATCCAGCTTCAGGATGACTTTCTCAAAGTATTTTTCCGGCAGTGCAGGTTTCAGGTTATAGTCGCTGTACACACTCACGAAATTCCCGTCTACCCCAAACCCAAATTTTTTAAATGCTATATGTACTACCTGGTCCTTAATCCGCCATACCTCCGGCGTTACCGGCACGTGCGTTTGGCGGATGTTCAGCGTATCCAGGATCTCCAGCTGGTATTCCGGCGTGAGCAGCAGGTCCGTACTATGGATGCGCCAATCGGCGTCCGTTATAAAAATGCTGCCGGAAAACAGGGGTTCGTATTTACGTTTAGGCGTAACAGTTATCTTGTACACCAGTTTCCCATCTTCCACGAAAGTACCTTCCAGGTGGTATTTGTAAAAGTTCAGCGCGTTTTCTGCGATGGGCGAAATAAAGCCGCGGGGGCCCATCTGGGAGATGATAGCCTGCACGTTGTTGTCGTAGAAACTGATAAAGGCCGGGAAGCTGATACCGAAGCCTCCCCCGCTTTTCCGGGAGCTGATAACTTCCAGCTTCAGGTTGTCCGGCTTGCGGTAGGCTACCTTGCTCACGGTTTCGGTAAGGAAAATGACGCCGCGGCCCAGGCTGTCCACCCCCATTTCCGCTTTATCTATTTTTTGACCAAAAAATTTGTTAGGGGCATTGGTAGAAGAGATCGTCCCTTTGCTATACGCCATGCAGGTCAGTTCATCCACCTGCTGCTGGTAAAAGCGGCGTTTCTTAATGGCCTCCCGTATGATCGCATACGCCGGGTCCTCACCTCCCGCTTTGACTACCACCTCCTGTATTTGCATACTCACGGGCTGGAGGTGAAAATCGAGGATTTGTTGGGGAGATGTAATGGTCACTTTTTGTTCGGACTTCCGGTAACCGATATACTGGCATACGATGGTATATTCCCCGGCTCCCAGTTCGAGCTGATACTGCCCGGAAGCGTTAGTAGTGGTACCTGTAGTGGTGCCTTTGATTAGTACGGTCGCATAAGGAAGGGGCTGATTACGTTCATCCGTTACCACTCCTTTGAGCGTATTGGCTATAACAGCATGGTATCCTGCTATCATGGACAGCAGTAAGAGCAGGCGCTTGATCATACATTGATTTATCTTCAGCGGTTAGCGGCACGCCACTCAGGCGGCGGCAGGATTTTTCTTCGGACTGCGCAGGTAGGCGGCGGTCAGGCCAGCAAAGCCGGATACAAGCCCTCCGAGGAAGGCGCTGATCACGCCCAGCAGCGGCGCTGACTTCACCTGCATTATGATCAGGCTCATTTTATTGGCGAGCAGGTGGTCGTTCCGTACGTCCTGGTAGAAAGCCAATACCAGCCAGAGGATGAAAATGGAGAGAAAAGAATTGAAAAACGCCTTGCCCGGGCGCAACGGATACATCACAGTGATCAGAAATGCGGCAAGGGGCGCGCTCCACCAGGGGAGTACCATTCCGGCTATGTAAGCCAATATCAGGATGAGTAAAAAATGGGCGAAGGATTTCATAGGCGTAATATAAGAATTTTTGCTGGCAAAGGGATTTTTGCTCGCAAAGAGGCGTAAGGGGGCAGAGCGCGCAAAGGGAGTTTGCTGGCAGAGGGATTTTTGCTCGCAAAGAGGCGTAAGGGGGCAGAGCGCGCAAAGGGAGTTTGCTGGCAGAGGGATTTTTGCTCGCAAAGGGGCGTAAGGGGCAGAGCGCGCAAAGGGAGTTTGCTGGCAGAGGGATTTTTGCTCGCAAAGGGGCGTAAGGGGCAGAGCGCGCAAAGGGAGTTTGCTGGCAGAGGGATTTTTGCTCGCAAAGGGGCGTAAGGGGCAGAGCGCGCAAAGGGAGTTTGGCGAGAGAGCAGAGGGTGATGGGTACCGGCGGTTTGGGAAAGGCGTTTATCAACAGCAAAATATAACTGGTATCCTGGGTTCCGGAAGGCTAGCTAAGAACAGTAATGTCTAACAGGTATCCAGGGGGCCGGAAGGCTGGTTAAGAACAGCAATGCATAACAGAACCCCACACTTCCAGCAGGTTGCCGCAAACCCCGCCGGCTCAAATAAAACCAGGCCAGCGCCTTTGCGCCGGCCCGTTTCCTTTTATTTACTTTGTTCCAATGCTTGTTCAATATCGGCCAGGATGTCCTTCACATTTTCCAGCCCTACGGAAATACGTATAAGCCCTGGCGTTATACCTACGCTGGCGCGTTCGGCATCCGTCAGTTTAGCGTGCGTGGTGCTGGCCGGATGGGAAGCAATGCTGCGGGAATCTCCCAGGTTGGCCGTGAGCGACAACAGCTTCAGGGCATTCAGGAATTTCACGCCGCTGGCAATACCGCCTTTCAGCTCAAAGCACACGATACCGCCACCGCCGGACATTTGCTTTTTCGCAATCCCGTATTGCGGGTGGCTGGGCAGCAACGGATAACGTACCATGGAGAGGTGCGGATTGTTTTCCAGCGCCTGCGCCAGCGCAAGGGCGCTCTGGGAATGGCGCTCCATCCGCACAAACAGGGTTTCCAGGCTCTTGCTCAGTACCCACGCATTGAACGGGGACATCGCAGGGCCGGCGCTTCTGCAGAAGGTATAAATCTCCTTGATCAAATCCTTCCTGCCCACTACCGCGCCGCCCAGCACGCGGCCCTGCCCATCGATCCACTTCGTGGCGGAATGGGTGACCAGGTGCGCGCCCAGCTCCAGCGGGCGTTGCAGCACCGGCGTAGCAAAGCAGTTATCTACGTTGAGAATGATGTTATGTTTGTTGGCGATGCCTGCCAGCAATTCCAGGTCAATAATTTCCAGGCCCGGGTTGGAAGGCGTTTCCACGAAGATCATTTTCGTATTGGGTTGGATCATCGCTTCAATACCGGCAGGATCGTTCATATCGAAGTAGGAATATTCAATCCCCCACTTAGGCAGAAACTTGGTGACCACCGTGTGGGTAGAACCAAAGATCGAGCGGGCAGACAACAGGTGGTCGCCGGCTTTCAGCAACGCCATAAAACTGGCAAATACGGCGCTCATACCGGAAGCGGTGGCATAACCGGCCTCCGCTCCTTCCAGGGCTACCATTTTGCTTACAAACTCGTCCACATTGGGATTGGAGAAACGACTGTAGATGTTGAAGTCCGTTTCATCCGCAAAGGTGGCTCTCATTTCCTCCGCATCGTCAAAGCAAAAGCTGGAGGTAAGAAACATCGGCGTGGAATGTTCCATCTGGTCTGTTCTGGCCGTCTGAATCCTTACCGCGTTGGTTTCCGGTTGGTATTGATTTTCTTTCTGCATTCTCGCAAGATTCTATAGTTAGGCATTCAGTTTCACTTCCCAGGTCAGCCTGGTACCGCCCTTACGCAGGGTTTCAGCCACGGAGCAGTATTTGTTCATGGAGAGTTCAACAGCGCGGGCAGCTTTATCGGCGTCAATGTTGCCGGACAGGTGGAATACAAGATGCGCATTTTCCCAGAGAGAAGGCTCTTTGCCTTTTTCCCGGTCTGCTTCGATCTCAATACGAAAATCGGTGATCTCCTGGCGTTGCTTCTTCAGGATCATCACTATGTCGATGGCAGAGCAACCGCCCAGGCCCATGATGATCATTTGCATAGGGCGAATACCATTGTTCTTACCGCCATTTTCTACAGAAGAATCCATCAGCACCTTGTGGCCGTTTTCATCTACCGCTTCCATATTGAATCCATCGTCTATTCTTTGTAATGCTATCTTCATAACTTAAAATTTCTACCGTAAAGATAACCATTCAACCCCATCTGGCAAAGCATGCTAAAACGCCCGCTGGCAGGGCATTCTGAATTTTGTTTGCATTTTAAGTGTTTGAAACCTTAGTTTTGCGAAAATTTTAAATCATTGTCGGCAAAGGTATTTCATAGCAAGGCTGTATTCCCGCTGGAATCCGGGGAAACGTTACCCGAATTGCAAATCGCTTATCACACGTACGGCAACATGCTGCCGGATGGCAGTAATGTGGTTTGGATCTGCCATGCTTTGACCGCCAACAGTGATGTTACCGACTGGTGGACCGGCCTCGTGGGCGAAGGCAAGGTGATTGATCCCAATCGTCATTTCATCGTCTGCGCCAATATCCTCGGCTCCTGCTACGGCAGCTCCGGCCCTTCCACCCTCAACCCGCTTACGGGCAAACCCTGGTACCGGACCTTCCCGACTATCACCATCCGAGATATGGTGAACGCGCACATCCTGCTGCGCCGCCATCTCAACATCCCCTCCATCAGCCTGCTGGTGGGCGGCTCCATGGGCGGCTACCAGGCCATGGAATGGGCATTGATGGAACCGGATATGATCAAACGCCTCTTCCTCCTTTGCACCGGCGCCGCGGAAAGCGCCTGGGGCATTGCCATTCATACGGCGCAACGCCTCGCTATTGAAGCGGATCATACCTGGGAACAGGATACCCCGCACGCCGGCCATAAAGGTCTGAAAGCCGCCAGGGCAATAGGTATGATCACCTATCGCAACTACCAGACTTTCGTACGTACGCAGTCCGACCCGGACAAGGAAAAAACCGATCATTTCAAAGCCTCTTCCTATATCACTTACCAGGGCGATAAACTGGTGAAGCGGTTCAACGCGCAAACCTACTGGCTCCTCTCCAAAGCGATGGACAGCCACAACATCGCGCGGGGCCGCCATGAGGACGTACCCACTTCCCTCTCCCATATCGCCCAGCCCGTGCTGCTGATCGGCATCACCTCCGATATCCTCTGCCCTCCGGAAGAACAACAACTGCTGGCGCAATACCTTCCTAACGCAACTTATCATGAAATAGATTCTTCCTATGGTCATGATGGCTTCCTGATTGAGTTTGAGAAAATAGGAAACATACTGCAGGCCTGGATCTAAGTTATATTTTGCAGTGGCGGAGTTTGTATTAGGTTTTTTTACTTATATTTAATAAGTATCAACTGAAATCAAACAAAACCTCCACTGTTTATGAAGCGCAATCATCTCCGATTTATCTGGGGAATGCTTTACTTGCTGTTATTGCTCCCAAGTATGCTTTTCGCCCAGGCACAGTCTACCCTCTCCGGTACCGTGAAAGACAAAACAAGTGGTAACCCCCTCGCCGGTGTCAGCGTGGCCGTCAAAGGCGCAAATACAGGCGCCATCAGCTCCAACACAGGTGGGTTTACCGTCAGAACAAACCGGGCGTTTCCGTTAACCCTTGTATTTTCTTATGTTGGTTATAAAACAGAGGAAGTAACCGTTAATGACGCCAATGCCAACATCTCCGTGGAGATGAGTTCCACCGAAATCCTCGGTTTGGAGGTAGTAGTGGCCGCCAGCCGCGTACAGGAAAGCATCCTGAAATCCCCGGTATCCATTGAAAAGCTGGATTCCCGCGCCATCAAAGCCAGTCCGGCCCCTACTTTCTACGACGCGCTTGCTAACCTGAAAGGGGTGGAAATGAGCACCCAGTCCCTGACCTTTAAATCTGTCAATACCCGCGGCTTCAACGCCAACGGTAATACCCGCGTGCTGCAGCTCACCGATGGTATGGATAACCAGGCCCCCGGCCTCAACTTCTCCGTAGGTAACATCGTCGGTATTTCAGAACTGGACATGGACAACGTGGAGCTGATCCCCGGCGCGGCCTCCGCGCTCTACGGCCCCAACGCGCTCAATGGTATCGTACTGCTCAACAGTAAGAACCCATTCCAGTACCAGGGCCTCAGCGCCAACGTGAAAACCGGTATCCTCAACGAAAGCGGCCGCACCTCCGGCACTACCGGCTATTACGACGTGGCCGTGCGCTACGCCAAAGCCTTCAACAATAAGTTCGCTTTCAAAGTCAACTTCGGTTACATCAAAGCGGACGACTGGCAGGCACACGATACCCGCGACCAGAGCCTGCTCAACGGTCATACCCTCGCAGACGGCACACGCGCCAATAACGAAGCGTACAACGGCGTCAACATCTACGGCGATGAAATCAACCAGAACATGACCGCCGCGCTGACCGCCCAGGCCAATACCCCCGGCAGCCAGCTGAATACCACCCTGGCAGCGGTAGCCGCCCAGTTAGGCAATACCGTTACCCCCCAGCAGATACTCGCTTCCGCCCTGCCGGCAGCCGCCAACAGCTACGTTAGCCGTACCGGTTATGCGGAAAAAGATGTGGCGGATTACAATACCAAAAACATGAAGATCAATGGCGCCCTGCACTATAAAATCCATGAAAACCTGGAAGCCCTGATCCAGGGTAGCTACGGTACCGGTACTACGGTGTACACCGGGGCGGACCGCTACTCCATCAAGAACTTCCGCATGGGTCAATATAAAGCAGAGCTCCGTGGTACGAACTTCTATGTGAGATTATATACTACCCAGGAAAGATCGGGCGACAGCTATGCGGTGGGTACCCTGGCTTCCGGCATCAACGAAGCCTGGAAGTCCAGCCGCGACTGGTTTACGCAATACTTCGGCACCTACGCCACCCAATCCGTAGGCGCCTTTGCGCAGGCTTACGGCCAGGCGCTGCGAACCGGCGCTACGCCTGCACAGGCCCTCGCTGCCGGCCAGAACGCCGTAAACGCCAACAGGGGCACCTTTAACACCAACGCCCGCACGGTGGCGGACAATGGCCGCTTCCTCCCAGGCTCCCCTGAATTCAACGCCGCCGCTGAAAAAGTGAAAAGCAAACCAATCCCTGGCGACGCTACCGGCGTAGGCGCTAAATTCATGGATAAAACCAACCTTTACCAGGCGGAGTTTATGTATAACTTCAAGGAACTCGTGCACTTTGCAGAAATCCTCATCGGTGGTAACTACCGCGTATATACGCTCAATTCGGAAAAAACCCTCTTCGCCGTGAAAGACAATGGCGATGAGTTCAACATCAATGAATACGGCGGCTATGTACAGGTCATGAAAAACCTGCTAAAGGAGCATATCAAGCTCACAGGCTCCCTCCGTTACGATAAGAACGAGAACTTCAAAGGCCAGTTCAGCCCGCGTTTATCCGCTGTATATACCTTCCTGCAAAACCACAACATCAGGGCATCCTACCAAACCGGTTTCCGCATCCCTACCAACCAGGATCAGTATATCGACCTGCAAACGCCACAGGCGCACCTCATCGGCGGTTTACCGTTCCTGCGTGAGCGTTATGGCCTGAACAAAGGCCCGGTATATACGCTGGAATCCGTACAGGCAGGCAAACCTGAACAATACGTGTTCCGCGATTTCGAGCCTGAAAAAATCCGCGCATGGGAAATTGGTTATAAGGGCCTCGTGGATCAGAAACTCATGATCGACGCATACGTGTACACGAATAATTTCAAACACTTCAACGGTCCGCAAATCCTTGTGCAACCTACCTCTGCCACCACGCAGAATATCTTCTCCGTTCCGGTAAGCCTGGATAAGGATATCAAATCCTGGGGATGGGCGCTGGGCCTGGATTACTCCCTGCCTGCAAGCTTCACCCTCGGCGGTAACGTGAGCTACAACGAACTCCTGGACGCAGATAAACTGGGCAGCTTCCTCCCGATGTACAACACGCCTAAAGTGCGCTACAACCTGAACTTCGGTAACAGGAACATTGCGAAAAGCTATTTTGGATTTAACGTTACCTGGAGATGGCAGGACGAATTCGTATGGCAGTCCACCTTCGCGAGCAACACCGTAAACGTGTCCAACCAGGGCATCATCCCGGCCTATGGCACGCTGGATGCACAGGTGACCAAGCTGTTCCCGAAAGCTAAGACTACCATCAAGCTGGGCGGCGCGAATATCCTGAATAAAAAATATGTACAATCATGGGGTAACCCAACCGTTGGTTCACAATGGTATGTATCCCTGGGGTATAACCTCTAAGATTTTAAATAAAGACTGTTTCAATAAAAAAACGAGGCGCCGGTTGGCGCCTCGTTTTTTTATTAAGGTATCCATCACACCACTCTCCACCACGGATCTTCATTATCCTTCTTCCCCTGAGGCGCCGCCTGCGATGCCTGTGCCGCCTGCGACGCTTGCGATGCCGCTTGCGCCCCCGCCTGCACCACCCCCATCCCCGCCTGCTCCTCATTCTTCCACATCGCCTGCGCTTCCGCCTTAATATCCGCCCGGCTCAAAATCGCCGCCAGCTTCGCTTTCAGCGCCCTGCCCTGCTCCGGCTTCACCATCATCACAAAGTTCGCATACCCTTCCATACTCGCCACAATATTACCCTTACCCCAGGTTTTGCCACTAAGGCCGGTGAGCTCCACCTGGTGCAACAGCGCCCTGAATTTACGGAGCGTAGTCCGGTCGATGCCCAGCTTCTGGTTCACCACAATGCCGGTTACTTCATGCCGGTCCCCCTTGCGCATTACTTTCAGCTTATCCGGATGCAATACAAAGCCTTCTTCCGCCACTACCTTTTTAACGGCCCAGAGCAGCTGCCCCACTTTAGCGGCAGCCTCGCCCCTGGCGGAAAAAGTCATATCATCCGCATAGCGCGTATAGGCGTAACCGTATTTGGCGGACAATCCTTCAAAGCGGCGGTCCATCTTGTAGCAGATCAGGTTGGTGATAGCGGGACTGGTGGGCGCGCCCTGCGGCAGTACCCGCGCCGTTTTGGCGACATAGTATTTACGGCCGTCCAGCACTACTTCATCCACTTCCGGCTCCGTACAAATGAGGCCCAGGATGGTGGCTACCTGCTCGCTGTAACCCAGCTTGCAGAACAATCCTTTGACGCGGTTATAGGCAATGGAAGGGAAAAAATCCTTCAGGTCAATATTGACCACAATATCCTTCCCTACATGCGGGATCGCGTTTGTAACAATCGATCTCCCCGGCACAAAACCATTGGCGGCCGTGCTGCTTGCCACTTTGTACAACACGTTTTCCAGTATCCAGTGCTGCGCTGCCTTGAGCTGCGGCATAGGCGCGGAAATCACGCGTACCCCGCCTGATTTTTTCGGGATGGCAAAACGCTGGTAATGCGTTTGGTGCGCTACGCTGCGGTTAAAAGCCAGGAAGCGCAATTTGCCCAAAGGCAGTTGCATGGCGGCTGCCAGGTCGGTAGCGTTGTGCCATACCGGTAAGTTATATTTTTTGAGCTGCGCTTCGTCCGACTGGTTTTTATTCAATCCTGCGGAAACATTTTCCCCCAGGTAAATAATATCCTGTTGCTTCTTTTCCGCCCAGGCAGCCGCGCGCGCTATGCGTTTCTGTTCGTTGCGCTTTTTCGTTTCGGCGCGTTTGGCTTTTGCCGCGGCCATGCGCTGCTTGCGCATTTCCACGAGCACGCGCTTCTTATCCCGGTATTTGGTGCGCTCTGCCAACAGTTGGTTCAGCTGGCGGTTCAGCTCTCCTTCCTGTTTGATCAGCGCTTCGGGGATGGAAGGCCTGTC
Organism: Chitinophaga sp. CB10; assembly: GCA_001870995.2. Taxonomy (GTDB): domain Bacteria; phylum Bacteroidota; class Bacteroidia; order Chitinophagales; family Chitinophagaceae; genus Chitinophaga. The sequence continues at coordinate 784,801 of MLAV02000001.1, read as the reverse complement.
GGTATCTCTTGACCAAAAGCCAAGACGTACCATTTCTTCCAGTATGTATTCTTCTTTGGATGTTTCGCGAATTCTATCGTACAGCTGTTGACGGGTTAAACCTTCCGGCATAATCATTCATTAAAGTACCATTAAAAATTGCTGTATATAGCTACCGGGGAGAGAGAGGAAAGAAGTTTATAAAGAGGAAAGGGCGCTTCGTGCAAACCATTGACTAAATCAATCAACTCCAGGGAGGGGCCTACTATATCGATATTTAAGCCCCAGGGGCTTATACCGTAAATATTGATATAGTAGGCCCCTCCCAAAGTAAAGATTGCATTTAGTGAAGCATGTATAGTCAAAATACCTGAATGACGAAACATCATTCATCTCCATGAAGGAGCGCAAGTGCAATCAATTCCTCTTTATAAAGATCTTTGTATTCTATTGTGCCGGCAAGTTATATAATAATTCCTGTTCTCAAAAATTTTTCGCAGAAATTATTTTGCAGCATATGCTTTTCTCAGTGCTAACAAGTGTTTGCACGGACCTTTATACAGTTTGTTCTGATGGTAGAAATCACAATCGCATTGCGCATTGGTCATTCTTTCATCCGCATCAATGATCATAACGGGATGGTACACACGCTGCACGGTAACCGTACCTTTCAGCTGTATGCCCATGCCGGTAATCGCATCGGCTGTATAGGCCACTTTGCCCTGGCTGACCAGCACTTCCGCATCTGCCTCTTCCGGACTGCTGAAGCGCAGCAGGTGCATCGGCAAAGGCTCCCGGCTCAGTTCACGCAGGCGGTACACGCCGGCATGCAGGTCGTATATCACTTTCCCTGCCTGGGTAAACAAGCCCAGTGCGCCCAGCACCGTGGCGCTGCTCAGCCCTGTCGCCTTCACCAGGTCAGCACCGGAACTAAACCATACGGCTTTCAGGGCATTGTACACCCTGAACTTATCCTGCTCGGATACTTCCGCCCGCGGCGCCATCAGGTCAAACTGCCCTGCGCGGGACCAGTCGTTGGCCGTCCAGCCGGAGAGGCCAAGGGTAAACTGCATATCCCCCAGGTCCGCAATAAAAAAGGAAGGCAATCCGCTGCCCGTCAGGTGTAAGGTGAACTTACGTGCAATAGGGATCAGCCGCTCCAGGATGAGGATGCGCCTGCGCCCCCAGATGCGGATCTCGCGCGCCTGCGGTCCCGTATATAACGATCTCGCACATACGATTTCCCGGTTCCATGGCTCAAACACCGCGCGCACCGGCTTTCCCGGCTCGAGGATAAAACGGATGGACCGCGGCCCCTTCGTTTCCCGGAACCTCCTCAGCCAGCTGCAGAAATTGTACACATCCATCGGATGCAGGTCGAACGTAGCAGCAGGCAAAGTCATCGCGGAACTTACCTGCAGGAAACCACGTACCCAGCTGTCCGGCAGGTCGATCTTCACCTCATGGTACAGCTCCTCCTGCGACGTCTGCACCTGGAAACCTCCCGGGTCTACCCGGAAATCGGTTTCCTTATAGTCCCTGATTTTCTGGAACTCATTGTATAACGCAGCCGAATAATCGATATTGGTCGTACCGCATTCAAACTCGTTCACTTCCTTAAAAACATTGTAACTGGCGCTCAGCTCACCGTAGGTCGATTCGTCCTGGCTGAAACACTCAAAGAAGATTTCATCCGGATGCACGCTGATCACCGGGTCGAGCACAAACCAGGCGTCCTTGTCCTTTTCATAGAGATAATCAAAGTAAGCGCGTTTGGCTTTGTTGAAAGGGCCCAGGGCCTTCTCCTTCTCTTCCCATACTTTGCGGAGTTCTGCACGCAGACTTTCAATTTTTTCATCCGCAGCCCGGGCGTCGTAGCCCTGCATGAATTCAGCCAGCCAGATAGCTTCCTGCTGCGCGGCCCACTCCTTGTACTCCGTCTTGTCTTTCGGTTTAAAGCGGAGGTCGGACACGACTACATCATGCAGCGCGGATATGGCTTCACGGAAAGCGATTTTCTTACTGAGCTTTCCTACAAAAAAAGTGGGTTCACGATGGGTATCAGGCGCAAAGGAGATACCGGCGCTGCCGGCATCGCTAAACACCTGGGAGTTACCACTATACCTGTAGTTAAATAACATAAATGGATAAACGATTTATTGCAGTCGCACTGCCGGTTCAACAAATTGGATTGGCAGCTCCAGCTTGTAGTGCTGACTGATGTTACGCATGATACTGATACATCTGGCTTTGTCGCCAATGGCTACCGTAGCGGAGATGTCCGTTATAATACCTCCGATGAAAGCGGCCGCAGCTTCGGATTTAAGCGCTTCCGTTTCCAGGAAGTTGAACACCCGCTCCTTCGCCACCCTGGCTTTGTTTACCCGGGTAAGTACGGAACGGAAATAGTGTTCCAGCAGGCGGATGTATTCCAGCTGCCCGGCCGCATAGGTTTGCAGGTAGTTGGTGGCAAACAGCTGCATGGCGGCGCTGGGGTGCTGGCTGAGTTTGAGCAGGTATTGCGGACCGTCTTCGCTTTTGAAGTAACGCATCAGCAGTTCCCGGCCAAAGGCCTGTATATCCGGCCGCACACTGTCCGCCAGCGCAATGAGGCTTTCCGCCGTCCAGTCGGCCTCCGTGAAGGTATCGCGGAAGTACCCGATCGCAAAGCGGCGGGTATCATCCCATTTGCTGTCCAGCAGCGCTACCGCTGTATCTTTTTCCGCGCGGATGCGGTCCACGTTATTGCGGTAAAAGTTCCAGCACCATTCCCGCACCTGCAGCAGTTCGTGCGCGCCCGTGGCGATGATCTGCTTCATGGTCAGCGTTTCGGAAGGGATGTATTTATCCAGCAGCAGGATACCAAATTCCTGCGCCGGGCGGTAGTTCGCATAAAGCAGCCGCAGCGCGGTGGCTGTATCAATGTCCTGGAAATGTTCCGCGAGATGGGTGCGCAGCAGCGCGGCAATATCTTCGTGGCTGTCTGGTGATTTTTCCGTGCGCATGAGCATCGGCACCAGTTCATTCACGAGGTACTCCGCCAGGCGGTTATCCACCGTAATCAAACGCGCCACCAGGGTGGCCATCTGCCGGCGGATGCCTTTATACGGCGATAACAGGCAGTCCAGTATCATTTCCGGGCGGCGCAGCATTTCCCCGTCGCTGATCTTGCGGACGACGGACCACGCCGCATCGCGGAGCGGACCGTACTCGCTGTTCAACAGCCCCATGAGCTGCACGGTGGAAATCTCGTCGAAGTTAAATTGGTAGTCGCCATCCGCCTTGAGCAGCAGCAGGCGCACGCCAAAGGCCTGTAAAGCCACGATGTTGCGCTGCATCAGGTCGTAGCTCACCATCACATCCATCTGCCGGAATTCGGCCGCGCAATAGCTTTCCAGTATGCGGCAGGCGTCTGTTACGATCAGGTTTTCCACTTCGGACTTGATATCGATCTGCATCAGGTGCGCAATCGCCAGCCCTGCCAGCACTTTCGCCTGTTGCGCAGGCATATCGGCCGGCGGATACGCTTTAACAACAAATTGCCTTACCTCTTCATACGGGTTGAAGATCAGCATCTGCAATACGTCGTTATCCGCCAGTATCCCTTTAGGGTTGGCGCTGATCCATTCCATGGCCTGCGCCCGCGCTGCATCCAGCGGGCACACCGCGAGGATGCGCAGCAGTACGGACGATGGCGCGGCGGGATTGTATCTTTCCCGCGCCAGTTCCAGGCCAAATAAGGACGGTATATGATGCCTGTTGTACAACAGGGCGGCAATCATATCTTCCGTAATGCGGGCTTTCAGCTCTTCAAAGCGGGGATGCGCTTTGAGTTGCTCCATCGCGAAAACGTGGACCTGGTCCATCTTTCCGCCGATCAGCAATTGAATGAAAGCTTCCGGCCTTTCGTTCCAGAGATGCTGGAACGGCACGCCGGTCGGCGTTTCCGCCACCGGGGCGCTTTCCGGCTGGTAGGTTGCCGGCGGCGGCGCTACGTGTTTATCGGTATTGAGCCAGCTGAAGAGCTTTTTCAGGAGGCTGTTGTTTTCTTTTTTAAGCAGGTCGGGATTAGGCGTTGCCCGGGAGGTACCCGTAGCGGCGGCGCTGTCATCCGGCCTGAACATCCACTCTTCCTTCCCCGGCAGGTATTGCAGGTTTGCGGCATTACCCCGGGTAATGAAATTGAGGAAGATGCCTTTGGAATTTTCCGGGAACTGCCTGGTGAGCGTGGTAAACTGCCCGTTGATATACTTATACTCTTTTTTCTGGTAAGGCTTTGAGCCATCCCGCTCCTCCACGTATTGCAGCAGCAGCGCGGTGGCAAAGCGGATATACTCCGCGTCCCCCGCGGCGCCCATGCGTTTGAGGCGGCGCAGCACCCGGCGGTTAAAGTAGCGGCGGGTTTTGTGGGAGAAGGCAACACGGCTGCCGGCCTTCTTTAATTCGCTCCGCACTTTAATATAGGCGTTCAGTTCAGGGATGAATACTTCCGGCCTCCACTCCTCGTATTCTTTCGGCGGCATGTTAAACATCGCCGGCTCCAGTTCCATGCGGTGCGCGAGCGCGGCCACGATGTTGTGGTCGTCCCGCATTTCCGCCTGCTTGTAGATATGCCGTATATGCTGGAACCAGGATGGGCGGAACGGCGTCAGCGTGAGCAATACGATCACCGCCTGCCGCAACGCAGGATAGGCGTTGGCCAGCAGGTAGCACTCTTCCAGCAGCGGGTACTGGGTCGTCTTTTGCACGTGTATGTATTCCTCCAGGAGGCGGTATATTTCCGGCGCCTTGCCTTCCAGCACGGCGGCGCGGAGCGGCTCCGGCATGGCGTTGAGGAAAGGCTGCAGGAATGCCGGCTTTTCTTCCTCCGGCAGTAGCATGAGCAGGCCGTTGGCAGCCAGCATACGGATATTGAGCGGGTAAGCGCTGTTGTCCATATAGGCTTTCAATACCGGTATGGCGGCGGGGTCGCCGGTGCGACTCAACGTCCATATCACCGAGTACCGGTGCAGGACATCTTTTTTATCTCCCTGTTTGATGATAAACGGCGCGGATTCGCCTATACGTAATTCCCCGGCTCTCCATATCACCCTGGACATCTTCCAGGCGTGCTTGCCTGCGGGGCGGTGCTGTAACCTTTTGAGGATCGCTTTATGGCGCGGGTTGCTGATGCCGTCAATGATGGCTGCGGATGCATCGTCCGTCAGCTGTTCCTTGCTGGCAGATTCCTGTTCGCCGATATATCCTTTACTACGTTTTTCCTTTTCGAGCGCATCGAAGATGGAGTTAGCAGCGGCCAATGGTACCGGGGTTGTTGTTTTTGTTCCCTCTTTCAGGTTGGCGCCTCTCTTTCCGTAGCGAAAATTGACAATATACTGGTCAGGGCCTACTTCGCACAGATCGATCTCATAGGTTTTGTCTGAATTCCCTTCCCGGAAGAAGAGCTTCACATTCCTTACAAATTTCATGAGTTAACGATAATTGAGGAGCTAAACTAAGTAATTAATGTTTGATTTATAGAGATTGAGGTATTTTTATTTTAAGCATATGGCATGCTCCTCCTATCTTATCAAGTAAGGCCGGGGTTAAAATAGACGAAGGGCCGGAGTAATGCTCCGACCCTTCTGATTTGTTGTAACCTTCAGGCTATTGACTTGAAGTATCTTTTATACGTTGAAGCGGAAGTGCATCACGTCGCCATCGGCCACGATGTACTCTTTACCCTCGATGCGGAAACGGCCGGCTTCGCGGGCGGCTGCTTCAGAACCGTATTTAACGTAGTCGTCGTAAGAAATTACCTCTGCTTTGATAAAGCCTTTTTCAAAATCGGTGTGGATCACGCTGGCCGCCTGCGGGGCTTTCCAGCCGCGGTGGATGGTCCATGCGCGTACTTCCTGCACGCCGGCGGTGAAATAGGTAATCAGTTCCAGCAGGTCGTAAGCGGAGCGGATCAGGCGGTTCAGGCCCGGCTCTGTAAGGCCGTATTCGCCGAGGAACAACTCTTTGTCTGCAGGGTCTTCCATTTCGGAGATCTGCGCTTCGATAGTGTTGTTCATCACGATTACCTGCGCCCCTTCGCTTTTCACGCCTTCGATGAGGGCGTCGGAAAATTTGTTGCCGGTCAGCAGGGAAGCCTCGTCCACGTTGGCTACGTAGAGTACCGGCTTATCTGTCAGCAAAAACAGGTCGGCAATCGCCGTTTTATCCTCTTTACTCAGTTGCAGTTCGCGGATATTGCGGCCCTGCTCCAGGTGTTGCTGGCATTGTTTCAGGATTTCGAATTCCCTTTTAGCTTTTGCATCACCGCCGGTTTTAGCCATCTTCTCGGTACGCGCGATTTTCTTTTCCACGCTTTCCAGGTCTTTCAGCTGTAACTCGGTATCAATAATGCCTTTATCGCCCATCGGGTTGATGGCGCCTTCTTCACGGAGAATATTATCGTCTTCAAAGCAGCGGATCACATGTACGATTGCATCCACTTCGCGGATATTGGCGAGAAACTTGTTGCCAAGTCCTTCCCCTTTGCTGGCGCCTTTTACCAGGCCGGCAATATCCACAAATTCAATAGTAGTAGGTACTACGCGATTAGGTTTTACCAGTTCTTCCAGTTTCTGCAGGCGTGGGTCCGGCACGTCTACCAGCCCTACGTTGGGTTCGATCGTACAGAAACGGTAGTTGCTGGCCTGCGCTTTGGCGCTGTTGCTTACCGCGTTAAACAAAGTCGATTTTCCTACATTCGGTAATCCTACAATTCCTACTTGCAAAGCCATTTTTCAAAATTTGCGCAAAGATAGGGTTTTGTTTCTTACTCTCAAAGCGTTATAAATGATGGCAGATTTGGTTAATACAAACAAAAAACTATCTTCACGCATTAAATAATTGAAAACTCATGGCTTTAAACTACGTCTGGCTGGCATTCTTCCTCATATCGTTTGTGGTTGCCCTGTTCAAGACATTCATCCTCCAGGATACCTCGGTATTCGGGGCAGTGATGAACTCCATGCTCACCAATGCCAAAGCCGGCGCCGAGATCTCCCTGGGCCTGGCCGGTATTATGACCTTCTGGCTGGGCATCATGCGGGTAGGGGAAGCAGGCGGCATGATCCAGCGCTTTTCCAACTTCGTGAATCCCTTCTTTTCCAAACTCTTTCCCGACGTGCCCAAAGGGCATCCTGCCATGGGCTCCATGCTGATGAACTTTTCCGCCAGCATGCTCGGGATGGACAATGCGGCCACTCCCATGGGGCTAAAGGCCATGAAGGAATTGCAGGAGCTCAATCCCAAGCCGGACGAGGCCAGCAACCCGCAAATCATGTTCCTCGTGCTGAATACGGCGGGGGTCATCCTCATCCCCACCTCGGTGATCGCCCTGCGGCTGGCGGCCCATGCGGCCAACCCGGCGGATGTGTTCATTCCCATCCTGATCTCCACGTTCATCGCATTTATCGCCGGCATGATCACGGTGTCCATTTACCAGAAGATCAACCTCTTCAAACTCCCGGTACTCATATTCCTGGCGGGGTTTGCCGTTCTTTTATGCGGACTCTACTTTTGGGTAAAAAACATGCCTCCCGACCAGATCGGCCCCCGCACGGCCAGCCTGGGCGGCGGTATCATCTTCGCTATTGTAGTCACTTTCCTGGCTTCCGGCATCTTTAAAAAGATCAACGTGTACGATGTATTCATCGAAGGCGCGAAGGAAGGCTTCCAGATATCCGTACGCATCATCCCTTACCTGGTGGGCATCCTCGTGGCCATTGGCGCATTCCGCGCTACCGGCTGTATGGACTACCTGGTTAACGGCATCGGCGCTTTGTTTGCCGCCATGGGCTTCAATACGGATTTCGTACCTGCGTTACCGGTAGCTTTCATGAAGCCGCTGAGCGGCAGCGGCTCCCGCGCGCTGATGGTGGAAATTATGGAGCACAACGGGCCGGATTCCTTTGCAGGGCGGCTCGCCAGCATCATCCAGGGCACTACGGAAACCACGTTCTACATCCTGGCGGTGTACTTCGGTTCCGTCAACGTAAAGAAAACGCGCTATGCGCTCACGGCGGGGCTGATTGCGGACTTCTGCGGTATCGTATCCGCCATTTTACTCGGTTACCTTTTCTTCCATTCTGTTAGTTAGGGGGGAGAAAGATTTAATACAACGGCCGGTTACCTGCCCGTAAGGGAAGTAACCGGCCGTTTGCATTATGCCGTGGACCGTCGGTCCGTGTACTCAATCCACTTTGTTTATAATGCGGTTCACCGCCTTCACGAATTCGGTGGAATTGTCCGGGCTGATCACCCATTTGGTATTGGCGGACTCAATCAGCACCAGGTGTTCGTTGTTGGTACACCAGCGTTGATAATCCCCCATTTCGGCGCTGCGGTAAGCGCCCAGGTATCCAAATACCCCGCCGCTGGCGAATACGCGGGCACTCTCGCCCAGCTCCTCCTCCTCGATGCTGCGCAGGCGCAACACCTCTTTCAGCGGGATGCGTATGCTGCGCAGATGCCCCTTGATGATGATGTCAGCTGCCGTCAGCACATAATAGCGGGGGCTTACACTCCAGGCTATCAGCAGGGCCGGCAGCAGGATGATCAGGGCGATGGTGGTGGGAATGGCGTCGTGCCGGTCCGCCAGCACCTGCCTCACTCCTATCAGCAGCACCACCACTATCAGCAGGTGGGTAATAATCTTTGACGTGTCGTCCTGGACTGCTGCGAATCTCATATCCTCTTCTTTTAGTTTATAATAAGTAAGATAGATATTATTATGCAGATAGGATGTTATTTTTGGCGAGGACTAGGCTTCGGCGTCATACTTGCCGGTCTTTTCTTCCATGGTCACATCGCTGTCTTTCCGTATCTGCATTTTTACATACACCAGCAACTGGGACGCGCCGGCTTTAAAGCATACTTCCTGGGCCTGGCGCACTACTTCCATCAGCTCTTCGTAGGTACCTTCCATCACCGTTTCAAAGGGGCATACCCTGTACTTTACGCCGGATGCCTTGATGACGGCAATGGCTTCGTCCACCACGGCATATACCTGTTCAGAAGGCACGCTGGGAATGATCTGCAGCGCCAGATTGATCTTTTTACTCATCTTCAAATCGTTTACTTATTGATTGGTTAATAACACACTGCAAAGATGGTTTATTTAACCCGTTTAATTGCAGGAACCTCGTTCTGCATGGCATATCGCCCCAATTCCCTGGAAATGCGGACGGAACGCTAAAGCAAAGTGGCCATTAATCTTTCCCTAAAAATTAAAAACCAACCATTTACCACCGCTAGGGGTTCTTCTTTTTCTGCACTACTTCATAGAGGTCTTTTCGTTTATCCTTCATCGTTTGCACGCTGCCGAAGGCATGCAGCTCCTTGAGCAGCACGAGGTCCACATCGGCAATGACCACCATTTCCGTGTTGGGCGTGGCATCCGCCTTGATGCCCGTTACGGGAAACTGGAAATCCGACGGCGTGAGCACACAACTTTGCGCATACTGCAAGTCCATATTATTGACCTTCGGCAGGTTGCCGATGCAGCCGGAAATAGCCACGTAGCACTCGTTTTCAATGGCGCGGGCCTGGGCGCAGAAGCGCACGCGGTTATAGGCGTGCTGGGTGTCCGTCATAAACGGCACAAAGAGGATTTGCATGCCCTGCTCCGCCAGGATGCGGGAAGGCTCGGGAAACTCCACGTCATAGCAGATCTGGATGCCTATTTTGCCGCAATCCGTGTCAAAGACCTTGATTTCGTTGCCGCCCTTGATGCCCCAGGCGTACACTTCGCTGGGCGTGGGATGGATTTTCGTGTACTCCTCATGGGTACCATCCCGCCGGCAGAGGTAGGAAATGTTGTACAGGAGATCGTTCCGCAGGATAGGCATGCTGCCGCAGATGACGTTTACATTATAGGAAACGGCGAACTGCTGCATGGCCTCGCGGATCTGCTCCGTGTAGCGGGCCACGCCACGGATGGCGCCTGCGGGGTCCAGCTGGTTGAATTCCGCCATCAGCGGGGCATTGAAGAGCTCCGGGAAAACGACGAAGTCGGACCCGTAATCGCTCACCGCATCAATGAAATATTCCACCTGCGAGAGGAAACCTTCCAGGCTGCCATAGTCGCGCATTTCCCATTGCACCAGCCCGATGCGTACGGTAGATTTGGTGTAGCGGATATTATCCTGGTCCGGCTCATAGTAAATGTTATACCATTTCAGCAACGTAGCAAAGCCTTTGCTGGCCTCGTCCGCGGGGAGGTAGTTGCGGAGGATCTTCGTCACCTGGAAGTCGTTCGAGAACTGGAAAGTAAGTGTAGGGTCATAGATTTCCTTGTCCCGCACCTTGCGGATATACTCCCGCGGCGTAAGCTTGTCCGCATACTTTTCATAGTTCGGGATACGGCCGCCGGCCACAATCCCTTCCAGGTTCAGCTGCTCGCAGAGGTTCTTGCGCGCGTCGTAGAGCCGCCGTGCGAGCCGCCTGCCGCGGAAATCCGGCCGCACAAACACCTCGATCCCGTAGAGGACGTCCCCCTTGGGATTATGGGTGTTGAAAGTATAATAACCGGTGATCTGCTCGTAGGTATGATCGTCCCCAAACTTGTTATAGTCCACGATGATGGACAGGGCGCAGCCCACCACCTTGTCGTTCACGGTAACGGCTATCTGCCCTTCCGGGAAGATGCTGATCAGGCGGCGGATGGTGGGCTCCCGCCAGTAGCTGCCGCTCATGTCCGCATAGGCGGACATCATGGACTCCTTCAGGTCAAAATAATCCTCGACGGTCAAATTTCTGATTTCTACAATATCGCTCATAACAGGATGATTGTTCTTTATTTAAGTTAACATATTTCCGGCAAAGAGGTTTACGGGGGCGGCCGGGGCGGCGGGAGAAAATTTGCAGGAACCAAAGGAATTTATTTACTTTACATACCTACTGATTTTATCCATCCATCCTCCGGACAACCTGCCCTAGTTTTCACTTAATTCATCGCTATGCCTGTTCAAAACCGGGACATCGTTGTTATTGGCCTGCAGCCATGGTACACCCCGATTGGAAGTAACTGCAAAAACATTGCCCTGGAATTTTCCCGGCACAACCGCGTGCTGTATATCAACGCGCCGCTGGACCGCAAGACCCTGCTGACGGAGAAGGAGGACCCCAACATCCTCCATCATAAATCCTTGTTAAAAAATCCGCAGGGCTCACTGGTACGCCTGAACGACAATATGTGGAATTATTACCCGCTTTCGGTAATGGAATCGGTGAACTGGCTGCCCTCCACGGCTTTGTTCAAGGCGTTCAACAAGGTGAACAACCGGCGGTTTGCCCGGGAAATCCGCAAGGCCGTGCGCCAGCTGGGTTTCCGGGATATCATCCTCTTCAACGACAATGATATTTTCCGGGGCTACCACCTGAAGGAGTTGCTGCAGCCGGAATTGTACATCTATTACAGCCGGGATTACCTGCTGGCGGTGGATTACTGGAAAAAGCACGGGCAGGCGATAGAGCCGCTGCATATTGCGAAGGCGGACATCGGGGTGGCTAACTCCATGTACCTGGCGGAGCGTTTAAAATCGTATAACCCTAACAGTTATTACATCGGGCAGGGCTGCGAGCTATCCCTCTTTGACCCGGCGCGCGCCTATGCCCGCCCGGCGGACATGCCGCCTGCCGGCAGGCCGGTTATCGGCTATGTAGGGGCGCTCACCAGTTTGCGGCTGGACATACCGCTGATAACGGAAATGGCTACACGGCGGCCGGATTGGGATTTTGTGCTGGTAGGGCCGGAAGACGGGGACTTCCAGGCGTCGGCCTTGCACCGGCTAAGCAACGTGCACTTCCCCGGCCGTAAACCGATGGCGGAACTGCCGGCATATGTAGCCGCGTTTGACGTGTGTATGAATCCGCAGCTGGTCAATGACATGACGATCGGCAATTACCCGTTGAAGGTGGACGAATACCTGGCCATGGGCAAGCCCGTGTTGGCCACGGCTACGCCTACGATGGAGCTGTTCCGGGAGTATGTGTACCTGGCTACTAACGTGGACGGCTATATTAAAATGACGGAGCAGGCGCTGGCGGAAGACAAGGGAGCGGAAGCCACGCGCAGGCGTGCGTTTGCGTTGTCGCACACCTGGGAGAATTCCGTGGCGGCGATTTATGAGGCGATAGGAAAGTTTGAGCGGAAACAATGATAGCCTGATATTTTTTGTATAAAAAAGCGGGTGCATCCGGCCGGATACACCCGCTTGCTTTTTGATGGCGCAAATGTGTCCATCATGTATTAAAACCTCAGACTTAAAACTTAAATATCCGCTCTGTCCATTTAAAATTCCCTTCTCCCCGCACATCGATCATATGCACGCCGTTGGGGAGCGTACCCAGGTCCAGTTCTATAAAGTTCACGCCGTTGAGCGGGTAATTGTATTTGAATTCCGTTTGTCCGCGCAGGTCGTAGATGGTAACCCTTGCCATGCGCAGGTGCGCTGTTTTTATTTCCAGCCGCACTTTGCCGCGGGTAGGGTTGGGATAGCAGCTGACGGTGGTGGTATCGCCGGGGTTATCGCTGGCATCCACTACCACTACTTTCAGGGTAGTGGTGGCGCTGAGGCCGTCGTTGTCCGTCACCACCAGTTTAAAGCTGTACACGCCTTCCGGCATGTTGGCAGCCGTGGCAATGGCGGTACCGCTGCCGGCGAGGTGTATGCCGGGGCCGCTGAGCTGCGTCCACGACCAGCTGACGATGTTGCCATCCGGATCGCTGCTGGCGCTGCCGTTGAGCGTTACCGTGTTTACGGGCAGCACGATGGTATCCGGGGCGGTGGCTACTGCAACCGGCGGTTTTTTATCTACCGGCGCCTGCTGCACGGTTATTTGTACTTCATCTGTAGCAGTGAGGCCGCCGTTATCTTTGACGGTTAACCGGAACGTATATACGCCTTTTACCAGGCCGGATGCAGTGGCTTTCGCGGAGGCGGCGCCGGTCAGCGTAGCGGTATTCGGGCCGGCGGTTTGCGACCAGGCATAGGAGGCAATACTGCCATCCGGGTCAGTAGAGCCGGAGCCATCCAGCTGCACGCTGCTCACCGGCAGGGTGATGATGGCATCGGGGCCGGCGTTGGCCTGCGGCGGTTTATTGGCCGCATCCTGGACGGTGACCACCACATCGTCGTAGGCGCTGAGGCCTTTGTTGTCCGTAGCGGTGAGGCGGAAGGTGTACACGCCTTTTACGAGTCCGCTCACCGTGGTTTTGGCCGCGGCAGGCGTAGCGATGGTAGCGGTGCTGGGGCCTGCCGTCTGCGTCCATTTATAGGTAGCGATGCTGCCGTCCGGGTCCCTGGTGGCGGAGCCGTCCAGCTGGGCGTTGTTGGGCAGCACGACTGTGAAGTCCACCCCGGCGTTGACGGCCGGCGGTTTGTTGGCCACTACTCCACCCCGCTTATCCTTGCTGAATTGCAGCATCCATTCGTACACGTTTTTACCGTCTTCCCGGTAGTTGGGATCGTAGGCTTTGGACCAGGCATCGTGACCGCTGGCATTGAATATCGTGAGCCTGGCCAGGGGATTGGGCGCGGGCACGTATGCATTGATGAGGGCCACCCAGTTTTTGGAGGCGGCGGAAGGCACCGTAGGGTCGTTCTCGTTATGAAGAGCCCACACGGGCAGGTTATTGGAAGAGATGAATACGGACTGAATGGGGAGCGGACTGCGTAAGGGGCCGGGGTCGTACGCGCCGCAGATCGGCACGATGGCCGCCACCCGGTTGCAGGAGTAAATCTGTGAGCTCACGTAGCCCCATATCACGCCGCCGCCCCGGCTTAGGCCGGTGAGGTACACGCGGTTGGTATCCACGTTGTAGTTGCGGTAGGCGTATTCGATCAGCGAGTCGATATTCGGAAGGTTAGGAATCCCCCTGAACTGCGGGCATAATACCACGAACGATTCGGTGGAATCGCCCACTTTGAACGTAGCCGGAAATACGCCCTGGTTGATCAGCTTCGGAGGACCGTTGGTGATCACGCGGTTGATTTCCGTGGTGCCGTTGCCTTCTTCTCCCAGGCCATGAAAGAATAGTAGTAAGGGAAATTTTTTCCCTGTGGCGGCGTATCCCTGCGGCAGCGATTCGAGCAGGCCGGCGGGATTATAAAGACCAGTAACGCGTGCAGTAAGTTTCCCCTGCTGTGCAAATAATTGCGGGGCTGTGAGCAATAGGAACAATAACATGCCTGCATTCATCACTCTCTTCAATTTCTTATTGAAATCCGTGAGGTTATTCATAGTAAAGACTGGTAAAGTTTTTCCCTGATATGTTTACGATTTTAGGCGTACGAGGTTAATAAGTACAGTACAAAGAAAGATAATTTTCATAAACAAATAGTAATTTTTTTTCATATATATACCCAAAAATCATAAAGCATAAATTTTTAATATATTCAACTGGCGGAATTCCAACATATTATTTAATTATTTTATTAGAAATTAAAATCATCTAATTTTAAAAAAAATTGTATCTTGCCGCCAACTCCAACTATATCCTGTTTATAAAGCCTGCACAATATTGATAATCCCGGACTTGAAAAGCAGCCGTCACACTGCGTTACAGGTTCTTTATTATAGTTAATCGTATGGCATCCAGGCTGATGAGTGTAATCAGGAATCATCATTTTCAATCTTTGCTGGGGAATGTGGTTTCGGCATTTTTTAATATCCTCTCCTTTTCGTTGCTGGTAAGGACCTTACCGGAAGCGACTTTCGGGGAATGGGTATTTTTCCAGGTGACGTATAACCTGCTGGATCAGATCAGGACAGGCTTATTGCAATCCGGGCTGATTAAGTTTTACGCGGGCGCTCCTGCCGTCATCGCGCGGAAGGTTTGCGGCAGCGCGTGGTACCTGGCCATTGCCATTACGTTGGGATTCCTGCTGATCAGCGTACTTGTGCTGGGAGCAGGCGGCCGTTTCCTGGATCAGGACTGGCAGTTCTTCTTACGTTGCCTGGGGGTCATCCTGCTGCTTTCCTTACCGCTGAACTTCGCCACCTGGCTGTTGCAGGCCAAACGCCAGTTTGATAAAATTGTGCAGATACGCATTTTGCAAAATGCCAGTTTCCTGCTGCTGATTACGGTGATGCATTTTACCGGCCATTCCGCTTTGTGGATGGTGACCTGCGCCTATGGCGCCGCCATGCTGGCGACGAGTATTTACTGCCTCGCGCACCGGTGGACGGGCATCCGGGCCCTCCGCTTCAGGGGTATGGCGGAAGTAAAATCCCTTTTCGTATATGGGAGGATGATAGTAGGCAGTATGGCGGCATCCACGTTTATTCCATATTCGGATAACTTCTTTATCCGCACCCTGATCAACCCCGCGGCGGTGGCCATTTACAGCATTCCGCAAAAATTCATGGAAGTGATCGAGATCATATTGCGGAGCTTTGCCGCTACGGCGCAGCCAACGCTGAGCAGCGCGGCTAACCGGAACGACCCCGCGGCCATTGCCCAGACCTTTTGTAAATATACCGGCGCCATCACCTTCCTGATACTGCCTTTCATCATAGGCCTGCTCCTCTTTATTCATCCCCTCATCATCCTGCTGGCGGGGAAAGAGTACCTGGTGGCCCTGCCGGTTGTCGCCATCTTTTTGAGTTCGGCTATCCTCTACCCGATGGACCGCTTCGTGGGCGTTACGCTGGACATGATGAACAAGCCGCATCTCAACTTCTATAAGAACCTCCTGAAGCTGGGCATCAACGTCGCGGGAGACGTCCTCTTTATCTGGCTCTTCATGGACCTGCGGGCCGTGGCGGCCGCCTCCTTCCTGAACCTCGTGGCGGGCATCGTATTCGGCTATTATTGTTTGAAAAAGCAACTCGATATAACGGTCAAGGATATACTACAACAAGGCTGGACAGCCTGCATACAGATACTGGAGAAGATCCCTGCAAAACTACAACTGGTAAAAAAATGAATACCTCATGCGTTTAGCGTTCCTCATCCTGGCTCATAAGAACCCGGAGCAACTACACCAACTACTCTCCCGCCTGGCGCATCCGCTGGTGGACTGCTACGTTCACCTCGACGCGAAGGCCGACCTGCAGGATTACTGGCCCTGCACGCAACTGAGCCAGGTCTATTTCATCCCCTCCCGGGTAAAAGTGAACTGGGCAGGCTTCAGCCTTGTGCGCGCCACCTTAAACCTGCTGGAGGTTGCGCTGAACAGCCGGCGCAGGTATGTAAACATCAGTTTGCTCTCCGGGCTGGATTATCCCCTGCGCCCCATGCAGGAGATATTCGATTTTTTTACTGTACACCAGGGCAAGGAGTTTATGGACATCATGCCGGAGCAGGAAGTGCAGGCCACGATCAGCAAGCTGGATCAATATCATTTCGAGGACTTCCACTTTAAGGGAAAATATTTCATGACCCGCTGGGTGAACCGGCTGATGCCGGCGCGCAAGTTGCCGTTGGGGTACAAACATTTCGGCGGCAGCCAGTGGTGGAGCCTGAGCGAAGAATGTGCGCGCTACTGCCTCAACTTCATCAACAGCCATCCCGCCTTGCTCAGTTACTACAAGTACACCTGGGGGGCGGACGAATTTATTTTCCATACCATCATCATGAATCACCCGGAGTGGCGGCAGAAAGTAACGCATGACAACCTGCGGTATATTGACTGGTCGGAGAAAAAGCCCAGCCCAAAAACCTTTACCCATGCGGACCTGCCGAACCTGCTGGGTTCCGGGAAACTATTTGCCCGTAAGTTTGATACCACCCTCACGCCGGATATATTGCAGCAGGCGGACAGCCTGATGCAGCAAACCGTTTGACCTATTGGGCACTCGCAGGTTTGGCGATTTCGTGCTGTACAAACATTTTGTTGTAGACCTCTTCCACCTTGCGGGTCATAGTGGTGATGCCATGGTCCGCGCGGGCGCGTTCCAGCGCAGCCGCGGCAAAGCGTTTGCGCAGGGGTTCGTCCGCAGCCAGGCGGCAGATGGCGGCGCATAAGGCAGGCGTATTTTTAGGCGGCACGAGCAGGCCGCTGACTTCATGGTCAAATGCTTCGCGGGTGCCATCCACATCGCTGGCAATAACGGGCTTGCCAACTGCCATCGCTTCCAGTACGCCGATGGGATAGCCTTCCCAGAGGGAGGGCAGGCAATAGATGTCGATAGCCTGCAACACGCCCGGCACATCGCTGCGGAAGCCGTCCAGCACTACGGCGCCGGCTATACCGAGTTCCCGGATAAGCTGTACTGCGGCGGACTTCAAGGGCCCCTCGCCTATCATCAGGAGTTTTAACTGCGGATGCAGCTGATGGGCGGCGGCAAAAGCGCGGATCATACCCAGCGGGTCCTTCTGGTGAGTCATCCTTACAATGAAGCCGATCACGATGTCCTCTTCCGTAAAGCCGTACTGAGCGCGCAGGCCATTGTCGCTTACCCCGGGATGGAATCGCTGCAGGTTCACCCCGTTGCGGATCACGTGGGATTTAAATCTCCCGAAAGCCCTCAAACCCGTTTGCCGGTTGGCGGCGGAAACGGTGATGTTCATGCCGGTATTGCGCGTGATCCATTTTTCAATCAGTATCCTCGCTTTGCGGACCGGGTAGGATAAGCCTTCGTGGAAGGACCAGCCATGTACCGTATAAATCACGGGAATGCCCAGCGCCCGCGTAGCCGGGAGGATGTTGGTGTTGGCGCGGGTACCGTGTACATGCACGATGTCAATTTCCTCTTCCAGGATCAGCGTTTTCACCGCTTTCCATATTCTGAAGTCAAATGCTTTGGTGGAGTGGATAACATGCACGGGGATATTCATTTGCTTCAGCGCATCCACCATGGGGCCATCGGTAAATGAGAGTACCACCGGTGCAAACCGGGAGGTATCGAGGTGGGCCACGAGGTCGAGTATATGGCGTTCGCCACCTCCTACCTTGCCCTGGTGAATAGTTTCCAGGACTTTAATTCTTCTGTTACAACTCATAGCAGTAAAGGCTGTCAGAATGGTTTGAGGTGCCAGCTAACGCCTTTCCAGAAGGCGCGCAGGTGCTTCCATTCTCTTTTCAGCAGAAACGTCAACGTATTTTTAGGTATAGTGATGCAGGTAAAATATCCGGCGAACAACAGCAGCTGCGGCCACTTCACATTGCGGCGCATGAACAGGATGCGGTTGCGGGTCAGGTAATAGGTTTTGAGCGCGCTGTATTTACCGGTGGTCATGGACTCTTTGTGGTAAATCAGCGCGGCAGGCTGGAAGTACACGCGGTAGCCCATCCTGCGGAATTGCTCGCACCAGTCGAGCTCCTCGTAATAGAGGAAATAAATATCCGGCATCGGGCCTACCCGGGCCATGATGCTTTTTTTCATCATCATGGCGCCGCCATGGGCATAGGCCGTGTCGGCAATGGCGGTGTACTGCCCGTCGTCCCGGGCGCCGCGGCCTATCATGCTGTTACGGCCCGTCAGCACATCTACTTTATGATAGCCGGCATATTCGATCACGCCGGGCTGGTAATAAAAGTGAAATTTCGGGCTCACGATACCGGCGTCGGGATGCGCGTCAAACACTGCCAGCAGGCCTTGGATGAGGCCGGGCGTAAATTCCGTATCATTATTCACCAGGAACAGGTATTCCCCTTTTGCTGCCGCGATGCCGAGATTGTTGCCTCCGGCAAAGCCGCGGTTACGCTCGCTCCTGATCACCCGCACGGCCGGGTACACTTCCTGCAGCAGGGCCGTGGGATCTTCTTCGGAAGCATTGTCCACCACGATTACCTCTACATGCGTATAGTCGTTCCGGTGAATAGAGGCCAGCAATGCCTGCGTGACTACCGGGTTATTGTAGTTGACCGTAATGATGGAAACGAGCGGTATGTGACTATCCTTCAGCATCTACCAGGGGATTATTGATGGCGGTTTTGTGGTGACTGGTATGTATAAACGTATTTTCAGCGCCTTTGAGGCGAAACAGCAGGGCCAGCATAATACCAATGGCGCGGGGCAGGTTCAGCACTGCCTGTACAAAATAGCGGGCAAAGAACCTGCGCGGGATGGGCAGCAGCAGGCTGCACGCGTTGAGGGCCCACAAAACCAGCCAGTAAGTAACAGGGAGCGTTAAATAGCGCCCCAATACCAGGCAGAGTACGGGCATAAAAGTCAGGTAGGCCAACAGCAGCATGCGTGGCGGCATCAGGTTATGAAAAACGAAGAGGTTCAGGTAGTCGAAATTCCCCTGCTTTAACGCGGCCCAGCCGTTGGCACGGTACTGCCAGAGGTAAGAGTACTGCGCTGCCAGCCAGCGTTTGCGCTGTTTGGCGAAGGCGGCGGGGTTGTCTATTTTTTCATCGAACACGAGGGCGTGCTCCATATACAAGATCGGTTGCGCAGGCAGGCCCAGCTCGCGGAAGACTTTTTTCTCCGCGATCATCATCTGCAGGATCTTATCTTCCCCGGTGGCGTCTATCTGCGACATGATATGTTTGATCAGCCGGTAGTGGAATACCATTCCCGAGCCGATGACGGACGACGATAAGCCCAATGCGTTACTGCCTTTGCGGTAGATGTGGTTGGCAATAATTTCATTGGCGGTATCCAGTATGGCAAACGGGGAGTCAATGTTTTTGGCTACGCGGCGGGCCTGAATGACCTGATGCCCGTCCAGGAAGGCCCGGTTCATTTTCAGGAGGAAGTCGGGGTCCAGCAGGTTGTCCGCATCGCTGATAATGGCGCCGTCATACGATTCCGGCAGTTGCGCAAAAGCTGCATTCAGCGCTTTGGCCTTTGTGCTTCTCTCGAAGCTCACCGGCACAACAATGGCGCTGGTGGCCGCCAGCGCCGCCATGGTAGCAGGCTGCAGGGAGTCCGCAATGACGACAATGTCAAAAGCCTCGCGCGGGTAGCGCAGGGCTTCGTGTTGTTGTACGGTAGATAAAATAATGGCATCTTCCCGGTAGGCCGGCACCAGGATGGCGAAACGGTGATAGCGCGCGGGAGATGCGTAGTCCGCTTGTTTTTTCCTGCTGAAGGAAGCTGCCATACAGAACAACAGGTTGTAAGCTACCCACAGGGCCGGTATGGCAAATAAAATGGCTTCTATAACAGGCATGCCTAAACGTTTTCTTTCTGCACGAGGGCAAATGGAGTATTCATCATGATCCACATATCATAGCCGAAGGAATGTTTGTTGGCATAGCTGATATCCAGCCCTATCCTTTCCTCTACGGACATATCCTTGTTACCTCTCTTGCTGATCTGCCACAGGCCGGTGATGCCTGCCGGCGCGTTGAAGCGCTGGGACCATTCGTCCGTAGTGAGCGAGGCGGCTTCGTAGAGCGGTAAGGGGCGGTTGCCTACGAGGGACATATCTCCTTTTATCACGTTGAGCAGCTGGGGCAGCTCGTCGATACTGGTGTTGCGGAGGAAGGCCCCGAGGCGGGTGATACGGGGATCGTTGGAAACTTTGTAGAATACGGCGCCGCCTTCGTTGTTGCCGTACTGGTTCAGGTGCGAGAGCTGTTGCAGCTTTTTATCGGCGTCCTGCACCATGGTGCGGAACTTGTAGAAGCGGAATACCTTATAGTTTCTGCCGGCTCTTTTGGCGGCGTACAGCACCGGCCCTTTGGACTCGATGCGGATGGCCAGTGCGATGAGCAGGAGGAATGGCAGCAGTACGAGCAATAGCGTACTGGCGGCCACTACGTCTACCACCCGTTTCAGAAAATAGCCGAAGGTCCATTTGGCGGCTTGCTGCCGGCCTTCCACGGGCGTTTCCTGGCGCGTGATCACGCTCAGGTATTTGAACTTGCTGACGAAGGCGATCTTGTTATCCAGGGTACGCACGAGGCATTCGCGGGTGATCACCTCATCGATGAAGCTGTATTTGCGGGCAAAGGTTTTGAGCTGGTCGGACACCTGTTCGGAGTACATGAAGAACGGGATGGAGCGCAGTATCTGGTTGTCCTTGAAATACTGTTCCCACTGTTCGCATTCCTGCTCGTATTTGCTGTTAAAACGGTAGATGATGACAGCCGGAATTTTCCGGAATACATTCAGCACTTCAGAGATGGCGGCCTGGGCAGCGTGCAGGTCCTGCACGACGAGGAACTTGAAGTTGCCGGGCGTATCCCTGATATCCAGGTAGGTATTGCCGACGAAGATGACAATCTTTTCGGGGTTCAGTTGGCGTATCACAGCGGTTTCTGTTTTCTCAGGCACAGGTTTCATCGGTGTAACAGGAGTTAATCCAGGTGTAGACGTTCCCATAATTACGATTTGGCGTTAAACAATCATCAGCTTTTAAAAGGCAGCGGCCAGTTGTCCGCTGAGGATATCCGCCACGGAGGCCGACAACTGAACGGGATCAAACGGTTTGCTGAAAAAAGCCTGAACATTCTGGTATCTGTTGACTGTCGCGGTGGTATCGGCATCGTTACATGCGGACAATACGACAACAGGGATATCGCGGTATAGGTTGCTGTCGGACAGGAACTGGATCAGTTCATATCCGTCTATATTAGGCATTTGTAAGTCGGTAATGATCAGGTCCGGTGTGTTTCCTTTGGCCAGCCACGACATAGCTACCAGTCCGTCCTGCGCAGAAATCACATGATAATTCTTACTGAAGATTGCTTCCAGTAAAAACCTGATAGGTATGCTGTCATCAATAATTAATACTTTCTTTTTCATTCCACCTTCTTGTTTAAATGGTTTGGATTGTCAGCATGGATACAGCCAATGCGGCAGCGCAACCATGAGAAGGCTTTAAATGGGATGTGGTCGAAAATATCAGATAATAAAGGTGGTTTCTCGGAGGATACTTGCGGAGATACGGTGATCTCAGGGTCATAGGTTGTTATTCAAAAATCAGGACGCCACAACCAGGCGATTTAGATTGAGTGTAAAATTATAATTCTTTGTAATTTACATACTTTCTTTTTTGTGAAGGATATTTTTTTCCGGGTGAATGCATCAATTTCAGTCGTAAGTGTTAAAACCGGGGTTGTACGAGCGATTAAATTCCCACCGCTGATTTTGAAATACTGATATTGATTTATAATTTTACCCTCCCAATTATACCTGATGCCGTTATCTCCAATCCCAAATCCCTGATAATATCTATGGAACGAAGACTTTTACTGATACTTGGAATTGGTGGTTACGCATTATTACTGCTCATTACCATTCTGCACCGGCAGCCGCCTTTGTTTGACGAGCCGCTGTTTGTGCGCAACCTTTACCTGTTTGACCGGGTGGGCCTTTCCCGTACCTTCCTGCTGGAAATGAACGACCAGGCGCCTGGCCCCCTGTATCAACTCATCCACTACCCTTTATATGGCATTACACACTGGCAAACTCCCGGTATCCGTTTGGTGAACATGACGTTGCTGGCGGGGATAACCTTCATGCTTATACGAATCATCACTTTGCATTACAAGATAAATGCGAATACTGCGATGATATATGCATTGAACATCATGGCGGCGCCTATGATCTGGCAGATATCCGGGATGGCGCTGACGGAGATACCTCCCCTCTTTTTTTCTACACTGGCGGTGTACTGGTTATTGCAGAGCGTGAACAGGCCAGAAGGAACGGCGTTGCGCACCGCCGCCTACGCAGCGCTGGCAGGGATAGCAGCAGGGCTGGCTATATTGGGGCGTAGTCCTTTCCTGGTACTTATTCCGTCTTCCTATATATTATTATGGTATTACAGGCGCCAGCGGCGGACCTGGATAAGTATAGGCTTATACACCGTGATTGCACTTAGTATATGCCTGCCCGTGTTTATCATCTGGCAGGGGCTCGTGCCGCCAAAGCAGGCACTGGTAAGCGCCGGCGGGATCAATCTCTGGCATGGCATCCTCGCGTTTGCCTATGGCGCGCTGATCACGCTCCTTATTGCGCCGGCCTGGTTTGTGACCAACCGGCGGATCCTGACAGGCCTCGTGGTTTTATACCTCTTGCTGCTCGTGTTGAATATTACTGTGCTGCATTACAGTTTTGCGCCGCTTAGTAAGGCTGTGGGCAAAATATTTCCGCCGGCGCTTACGGCGTTGTATCCTTATGTGATATCGCCGGCGCTGGCCACGGTGGCCATTTATTATATTGCCTGCGCCGGATGGCAGGCGTGGCTGCGCAAGTCGGACCCGGTGTTCCTCTTCCTGCTCTGCTGCGCCATGCTGATGCTGGCCACCAACCTGAAAGTCACTCATTTGTTCAGCTCCCGCTATGTAGGGCAGGCCGCCGCGTTTATGGTATTACTGCTCGTACCTTATGACCGGTTCACCTATGGCAAAAGCGTTCGCTTTGCGCTGGGGATGATCATCGGCTTATTATCGCTCGAAACCTATTTCCTTTTCAGATAGTTATCCAACATGAAATTAGTATGCCTGCTTAGTTTGCTCATCGTCTTTTATAGTTATATCGGGTATGGGTTACTGTTATACCTGGCGCTGCGGGTAAAACGGTTGTTCACGCGTAAGCGCAGTACAATTGCGACATTTGAACCGCAGGTTACCTTTATGGTGGCGGCTTACAACGAAGGCGCATTCATCCGGCATAAGATTGCCAACACCCTGGAGCTGGAATACCCGGCGGATAAATTCCGGATTGTATTTGTAACGGATGGCAGTACCGATGCTACCAACCAGGTCATTAGTCAATATGCGAATATCCGGTTGTTGTACGAGCCGGCCCGCAGCGGGAAGACCGCTGCCATCAATCGCGCCATGGCGCTGGTGGATACGGAAATCGTAATTTTTTCAGATGCCAATACTTTGCTGAACAGGGCTGCGGTGCGGCAGCTGGTGAGGCATTTCAGCGATCCGGAAGTAGGCGCTGTGGCGGGAGAGAAAAAGGTGATCACCCACGAAAACAGCGGCAGCGAAGGCGTTGGCGAAGGGATGTACTGGAAATACGAGTCGCGGTTGAAGCAATGGGATGCTGAGCTGTACAGTGTAATGGGCGCGGCAGGCGAGCTACTGGCAGTGCGCACGGCGCTCTACGCCCCCATCCCCGTGGATACAATCCTGGACGACTTTATCATCTCTTTCAATATAAATAAACAAGGCTACAAAGTAGCCTACGAACCGGGCGCTTATGCGATGGAATCCCCCTCTGCTTCGCTGAAGGAGGAATTCAAAAGGAAGGTGCGCATTGCCGCCGGCGGGTTCCAGAGTATTGTGCGCCTTGCGCCTTTGCTCAACATCTTCCGCTACCCGAAGATCACGTGGCAGTATGTATCCCACCGGGTGCTGCGGTGGACGCTCGCGCCGCTCTGCCTGGCGCTGTTGCTGCTGAGCAATGTGGCGATTGTGTTTAACGGCGGCGGTTATACGTACCTGCTATTGCTTATTTTGCAGGGATGCTTTTACGGGGCCGCCTATACGGGCTATCAGCTGGCCTTGCACGATGTGAAAATCAAATACTTTTATATTCCCTTTTATTTCGTATTCATGAATATTGCAGTATATAAGGGTTTCGGACGCTTTATACGCGGCCGGCAGTCGGCCATCTGGGAGAGAGCGGAACGCGCCGTGCAAAACTGAAGTATAAATTCAGCAGTAACATTTAACCGCAGATTCGATGCGTTCCCTAACAAAAAAATAGGTTTTGCCTAAAAAGATATATAATTTTGAGGGGCCGCAGTAAATTAGCGGCCGATACCGGATATACCAGGCATTGATGATGCAATACTGCGCTATTGCGCCCTGTCTATGGTACCCCAGTAATATACACAACCAATAATTCGCCTTATCCTTCGCTAAAGCCAACACGGTTTGGAATAAATCCCCAATCCACCATCATTTAATTTTTGCCATCTCCCGTGAAATTCATGCGTTTTCGTATAGCCATACTTGTATGCCTGCACGCGAACGGATAGTTACAGCGCAAATCACTGTCCCTGTTCATAAACATGAATGTTATGCAAAAATTTCTACAACTACTGTTCTGCGCGATCCTGCTGACTGCAAGGATAGCGGTTGCGCAGAGCGTCATTGACCCCAACGATCCTGTAGTCCGTTATACCAGCGGGCCGCTGCCGGCGCAACCGGTGGAAGGCCAGATAGGTAAATGGATTTGCCGCGACCGCAGTAATGAAATGCCCAACGGCTGGAAATCCACAGCGCTGAAAGCATACATCTACCGCGGGATGGCCTTCAGGGTACAATTTCCCAAAACCTACAATCACACCGCCAACGATGGAAAAAAATATCCCGTATTCCTGTTCTTTGCCGGCCGCGGCGAAGCGGGCCCTATACAGGATAATGAGTACCAGCTGTATCATGGCGGCTACCTGTTTAGCCAATATGTGACCAGCGGGGCATTTGATGGCTTCCTCATATACCCGCAGAGCGTAAGCGGCTACTGGACTGATTTTGAGCTGACGAGAGTGCGCGAGATACTGGACTATATGGCAGTGAACAACAAGGTGGATCTGCTGAGAGTGATCGACAACGGCTTATCCAGCGGAGGTTCCGGCACATGGGACTTCATGCTGAAAAATCCAACCTACATCGCCGCCTCCCTGCCCATGAGTTCCGCAGGGATTGAGCTGACTACGGTGATCGATAAATTTAAATTCACGCCGGTATGGCTGTTTCAGGGACAGCTGGACGGCTCTCCTTCTGAATGGACCGCCACCTCTATTTACAATGCCGCGAAAAATAAAGGCGCGAATATGCGCTATACGATATATCCCAATGTGGCGCACGATACCTGGTATCATGCCTGGGCGGAAGCAGACTTTCTCCCTTTCATGAACAGAGCGCATATATTGACGCCATGGCCGCTCGGCGGGCGTTCCGAATTTTGTGAAGGCGACCCCGTGAACCTGACCATCGGCATTGCGCCGGGCTTTGCCGGTTATAGATGGCGCCGAAACGGCGTGCTGATAGATACCGCGCAAGGCAATCAAATCAACGTCAGCAGCCTGGGCGTTTACAGCGTGAGTGTAACCCGGGACGGCGTCAACTGGACGGAGTTCTCCCCCACTCCGCTGGAAGTAAAAATCAAAGCGCCTACGCAAACGCCGCCGATTACTACACGCGGACTGAAGAGCAACGTACTGCCTTCGCCGGATGGCAGCACAACTGTAACGCTGGTAGTACCTCCCGGTTACGTCAACTATACCTGGACCAACCAGGATAACCAGGTGGTGAGTACGGACAGTACCTTTACCACCAGCGTGGTAGGCGCTTATACGGTGCGCGTTACAGAGCAGTATGGCTGTTCCAGCAATCCTTCCGCACCTTATACCGTGATCAACGCGGTGGGCCCGAACGGCCCTGACGGCATCCAGTCACTTACGGCAACGCCTGTATCAAAAACTGCGCTGCGGCTGGACTGGACGGACAAGGCCACCCCTGCGTACAATGAAACCTTATTTGAAGTGTACCGCTCCCGCACCAGCGGCGGGCCTTATACAATGGTAGCCAAAGTGCCGGCTGATGTGGTGACCTATACGGACGAGGGCTTGCTGCCAAATACCGATTACTACTATATCATCCGGCCGATCAACAACAACGCTGCCGGCCCTGTTTCCAGGGAGGTGCACGGCGTTACCATTGCGGACCCGAACCCGCCTACAGCGCCCACTAACCTGCGCGCGCAGGGCGTATCCGCCGGTACTTCCATCCCGGTTGCATGGGATCCTTCCACTGATGATGTAGGCATTGCCGGGTATGATGTGTATGTGGACGGTGTGAAGAGCTATACTACCGACAGCGCTACGCGGAATGTGATCCTCTCCGGTTTGAATTTAAAACAGACCTATACGGTTTATGTGATAGCGAGAGATGTTAGCGGCAACGCTTCAGCGCCGAGCGCGCAATTAGCCGTAAGCGCGGTGCAAAGGGGCTGGAACTACGCATACTACGAAACGGGTAGTCTGACCCAGTTACCCAACTTCAATAACCTGACGCCCGTTAAAACCGGCTACAGCACTACCACGGACCTCAGCGTCCGCAACAGGGACGATAACTTTGCCATGAAGTGGACGGCATACCTGCGCGTACCTGTAACCGGCACTTACTATTTCCAGACCTATTCGGATGATGGCAGTAAGCTATACCTGAATACGGCTTATAGTCCAAATGCCACCGCCATTGTGACCAACGACGGCCTGCATGCAGCTACAACGGTCACCAGCAACGGCGTCTCCCTCACGGCTGGCCAGGTGGCGCCTATTACAGCCACCTTCTTTGAGGCCACCGGCGACCAGGTGATGCGCGTGTTATGGCGCCGCGGCACCAGCGGTTCCTATACGGAAATTGACCCTGCCTACCTGGTACAGGATTCTACCGCAACCGGCAACCCGCCGGCCGCTCCTGCCAACATTAACGCTGTAGCCAACGGTTATAAAAACGTTACCATTACCTGGACAGATAACAGCAACAACGAAGAAGCATTTGAAATATACCGGAGCAATACCCAACAGGGTACGTTCCAGATGATCGGCCGTGCAGACGCTAACGTTACCACGTTTACCGACAACCAGGTGCAGCCTGCCACCCGCTACTATTACCGCGTGGCGGCCGCTAACAAGGCGGGTACTTCCGCGCAGGCCAACTCCCTGCCTTACTCCGCCATCTGGAAGCTCAATGGGAATACGGCGGACAGCAGCTACTTTGCAAATCATGCCACTGCCGGTGCAGGTATTACCTGGTCCAATACTGCACAAGGCGGGCAGTCCGCCCAGTTTAACGGCAGCAGCAGCAGCCAGATTTCCGTAGGTTCCACCTACCTGCGCAGCGCCTATACGGAAAGGACTTACAGCCTGTGGATCTACCCGACCTCCACCAACGCCCGGCAGCTGATCCTGGATCAGGGCGGCAGGGGCAATGGTATTGCCCTGCAACTGGACGGCTCCGTACTCAAGCTGGCAGCGGGCGCTGGCGGCGGCACCAACGCCACTACTTTACAGCGCACCGGCATCAATACCAACACCTGGTACCATGTGAGCATTGTGTACAAATCAGGTTCCCGTATAACCATGTACGTGAACGGGGTGGCCACCACTTCCAGCAGCAATGTAGGCAGCATTTCCGCCACCAGTGCGGAGGCCTTTACCCTGGGCCGCTCCAGCAACCCTACGGGGCAAACTGCTACGCCATTCAACGCGACTAACCTGAACGGCTATACGGGATTAATGGATGAAGTAGCCGTAATTGACTATGCGCTGACGCCAACAGAAGCGCTGGCACTCTACAATGGTACTTTACCGGTGAATACCGCGGCTACCGCGGGCTTACCGGCTGCGCCCACCGCGCCGGACAACCTCACGGCCGTAGTGGATGGCCGCACCATTAAACTTACGTTTAAGGACAATGCGACTACTGAAAGGAAGTTTGAACTGCAACGCTCTATTGGCGTTAACAGCACGGACTTCCGCTTCCTGGATTACGCTGATTCCCTTACCGCCAGCGGCGCTACCGCTACCTATGTGGACTCCAGCGTATTTGCCAACGAAACTTACAATTACCGTGTCAGGGCGGTGAATGACGGCGGAACATCCGGTTTCTCCAACATCGCTGCTGCTACCGCGCCTAATAACCCGCCGGTGATACAGCCGCTGGTAAACCGTACCATCCGGTACGACAACCCGATCCAGATACCGCTGCTGGCCAGCGATCCGGATGGAGACGATATTAGTTTCAGCTTCGTCAACCTGCCGCTGTTCGTAACGCTGGTAAACGGCCCGAATGGTCCTTACCTGAACGTGGCCACGGATGACAACAAACAAGGCACCTATCTCAACAACGTGGTGATCGTAACGGATTCCCACGGCGCTAAGGACACGGCTACGTTTGCGCTCGTGATCAACGATAATTATCCGCCGGTACTCGGCGCGATCAGCGATGTGAGTATGAAAGAGGGCGAAACCAAAGCGATCAGCCTGAGCGCTACGGACCAGGATGCCAACAACACCTACACCTGGACGGGCGAAAACCTGCCTTCCTTCGTGACCCTGCAGGGCAATGGCCTGAATTGCACGGCTACGATCAAACCGTTCTTTACCGATGCCGGCACCTATAACATTGCCGTGCGCGTGACGGATAACAAAGGCGGCACGGATGTAAAAACGCTGAAGCTCACCGTCAGCAAAGCGAGCCCGAATGGCCGCGTGCTGATAGATATGAACAAAAACCTGATAGGCCCCAATGGCCCGGATACCTGGAACTTATTGAATACATTAAGCGCCAGCAACCTGAAAGATGCCAGGGGTGAAGTAACGAATATCGGGGTCGACATCCAGGCATGGAACCTTTTCTGGGGCGATGATGGTCCGCAGGCAAACGACCAGGGCGCGTACCCGGATGTGATCCTGAAGACCTGCCTCTTCTTCGGCGCATTCAACACGCAAACCAATGTGCCGATTGTGCTGACCGGCCTGGATACCTCCAAACTCTATTACCTGAAATTCCATGCTGGTAGCGTATGGAGCGGAGATAATGCGCAAACCGCCACCATCTTCAGCGTGGGTAACGACAGTATTCCTATTTACCAGTTAAACAACGCTACCCAGACCGCTAACTTCTATGGCGTGAAGCCGGATGCTACCGGTACGATCAGAGCGGCGGCTACCCGCAATGCGGCAGCCCAGGCCGGCTTCATTAACGTAATTGAGCTGGGCTGGTATTATACCGATAACCTGGCCCCTGCAACACCCGGCAACTTTACCGGCGTCATCAGCGGCGGTTATCCGAAGCTCAACTGGACGGATGTGGCCTATAATGAAACCAGCTACCAGGTGTTCAGAAGTACGGACAGCCTGGGCAGCTACTCCCTGATCAAATCCACCGTGCCGGATGCCACCGGCTTCCTGGATTCCTCCGCGGTGGGCAATACCAAATACTATTACAAGGTGCGCGCCTTTAACGACAATGGCGGTAGCATGTACACCGGCATTGTAGGATTGAAAGTCCCTAACCGTAACCCGGTGCTGGATAGTATTGCAGACGTGAAACTCCGCGCAGGCGGCCAGGCTACTGTAACGCTGCATGCGACTGATGACGCTGCCGATATTACCGGCCTTACATTTACGGCGGCGGGCCTCCCATCGTTCGTAACGTTTACGGATGGCGGTTCCGGTAACGGTCAGCTGGTATTCAGTCCTACCATTGATCACGTGGGCAGCTATACGGTTACCATTACCGCGAAAGATACCCACGGCGGCAGCAGCAGCAAATCATTCAAGCTATTTGTGTCCGACCGTTATACCACCCTCACCTACTTCAATATGGGTGGTGAAAGGCCGGCGCCGGCGCCATGGAACAACATCATCGGCGCGCCTATAGCAAACAACGGCATCTCCAATGCTGTGGACGAAAACAACGTGCCTAACAACATGAGCGTGACCCTGAAGGAATCCTTCGGCAACGGCTGGTGGACGTACATCGGTATGAACACCGGGCAGAATGTGGGCATCGTTCCGGACACTGTGATGGAATCCTCCTGGTACATGAACAACGGCAACGATCCTAAACATATTGAAGTAAGCGGCTTGCAGGATAATTTGAAATACAACTTCGTATTCTTTGTAAGCCAGAACTATGGCGGCACTACCGAAACTTGGTTTGCCATCAACCAGGATACGGTGAAGATCAGGGGCAATTACAACATTGGTAAAACTTCCCAGATCAACGGCATTACGCCGGTGAACGGCAAGGTGACCATCAGCTTCCTGCGCCCGGCCAGCCTGCCGGCCAATGCGATGTCGTACCTGAACGCCCTGATTGTAGAATCCTATGATCCGGCAGTATCCGTGGTGAGCCCGGCCGGCGTGCGCGCGACGGCTGTCAACAGCAAGCGCATCAACCTGACCTGGTCCGACAGGAGCAATAATGAAACCGGCTTCCAGGTATTCAGGAGAGCAGGGCTCAACGGCGCAGAAACGCAGATTGCCACCACCGGCGCTAACGTTACCGAATACACGGATAATAACCTCAGCGCCAATACGCAGTACACCTATCGCATCCGTGCCGTGAAATCCGGCGTGTATTCCGATTACAGCGGTGCTGCCAGCGCCACCACGTATGCGATGAACGTGTACATCCACTTCTCCGAAACCAGCGTGGCGCCGTTCCCATGGAACAACACCAGCCGCAGGCCTCAGGTGGGCATTCCGCTGATCAGCAACGCCCTGGACGACAATGGCGCTCCTACCAGCATTGGCGTGGAGATGCTGGAAAACTTCCTCGGCGTATATGGCGGATTAGGTATGAATACCGGCAACAACTCCGGCGTATATCCGGATGCGGTAATGGCAGAAAACTATGTACTGTTTGGCGGCGGCCATGCGAGCATGAAGATCACCGGCTTAAACCAGTCCATGCTGTATAACCTCACCGTGTTCTCCAGCGCGAGGGACCTGATCAACTGCAACACCCGGTTCACCGCCAATGGTAAGCTGGTTACCTGGTTAAACAGTTCCATCAACACTACCGGTACCGCTACCATTTACAACGTGAAAGCGGATGCCAACGGGGAAATCAGGCTGGATGTAGACGCGGCGCTGGATGCCTCCTACGGCCTCATGGGCGCGCTGGTGATACAGGGCTTTACGCCAACGCCACTGGGCTCTACTACCGGCAGCCTGCAGCCGATTCAGCAGAATAACCTGATGACCGCAGTAACACCTGTTAATATTGGGCAACCATCCAACGCTGCCTTCTCCAACCTGACGGCCTTCCCGAATCCGTTCGTGAATGAGCTGAACCTGGATATGACCATGACGCGCAATTCCAGGGTACTGGTGGAAATATTCGACCTCAGCGGCCGCCTCGTGTACAGCGAGCAGCTCACCGAGGTACCGCAGGGCAAGTCAACTTTAAGAATCAATACAGGCAGCAGCATTCAAATACCTGGCTACTACCTGATAAGGTTAACCGATGATCAGCGCCAGTCGAAAGTGATTCGCACGATCAAACAATAAAACTCATCCCATCCGAACCCAGGAAGAGATGCCGTAAACCGGCATCTCTTTTTGGCGGATGAAGGGATCGGAAAAGTTCACATACTTATGGATATCATCTATTTTCTGAAGGCACTACTGAAAAGAAAGTGGCTGATCCTGATCAGCTCCATGTTAGCCGTTGTAGCAGCATTCCTCTTTACCAGGAACAAACCGAAGCTCTACGTATCTACCTCTCAAATGGCCACCGGGCTTACCTATACGGATCAGATCCGCCTGCGGGACGATCATGTAGGAATGTTTGAAATTGACCAGAAGTTTGACGGGATCATTACCACCATCACCTCCCCCATTGTGATCTCCCTGTTGTCGTACGACCTGCTGCTGCATGATATGGGCGGCAAGGGGCAACCATTCCGCGTGCTGAAGGAAGCGCAGCTGAACCACCCCCTGCTTAAGAATGCAGACAAAGCCAAAGTGCTGGCGCTCTGCCAGCAGAAGCACGACTCCATGCAGATGCTCAGCGCCTACCGGATAAATGAGCGGGAACTGCAGGACATCCTGAAGATTTACGGATACGATTATGAGTCGCTCCGCGGCGCCCTGACCGCCGGCCGCATGGGCCGGACGGATTACATCGACCTTACCTTCCGCTCCGAAAACCCGGAGCTATCCGCCTATATAGTCAATAAACTCTATACGGAATTCATCCGCTATTACCGCAGCCAGCGCACCGAGCAAAACGTGGAAAACGTGGAGACGTTTGCCAACCTCGTAGAACAGAAAAAAATTGAACTCGACCAGAAGGTGGAAGCGCTGCGCGCCTACAAAGCCTCTGAGAAATTATTGAACGTGGACGCTGCCAGCGGCAGTGAACTGGAACAGATCAAAGGCTTTGAAAAAAAGCTTTTTGACGAGCGGGCGAATATGAATACCCTGCAGGCTTCCCTGGAAAACATCAACGGGCAGCTGGCCCTCGCCGGCAGCGGCAAAACCGTGTACAATACGAGCAACAATGCGGACATCATTACCCTGCGCCGGCAGATCAACGACCTGAACGAAACTTACCTGAAGCAGGGCGGTACGGACGAAGTGCTGGAAGCAAAGCTGAAATCCCTCCGGGGGCAGCTGCAAAATAAACTGGACCAGATGACGGTTGCCACGGGGAAGAACGTGGTAAGCCAGGAGGAGCTGCAACAGCAGAAGAACAGCCTGCTCGCGCAGATCAAAGCCACAAACCTCAACATCGCCACGCTGGAATCCCGCATTGCTGCCCTGCGCGGCACCCTGGGCTCCTATGCCAGCAAGGAAGCTACCGTTAGCTCCCTGCAGCAGGAGGTGACCATGGCCCAGGAGGATTACAATAAGTTAAAGGAAAAATTAAATGCCGCCATTGATAACCGCACCGTGCCACAGGATGGCTTTAAACAAAGCCTGATCGGGCAGCCCGCCATCAGGCCGGAATCGTCCAAAAGGCTGATCATCATGGGGCTCTCCGGCGTGTCCGTGTTCTTTCTCAGCACGCTGGCAATACTCTTCATGGAATTCCTGGACAACTCCCTGAAGTCCCCATCCATTTTTGAGCGCTCCGTAGACCTGAAGCTGATCAGCTCCATCAACCAAACGGACCTCCATAAGTTCAGCATCCTGGAAATATTGCAGAAGCGCGAAGCCCTGGGGCCCGGCGTGAAAAAGCAGCGGCAGAACATTTTCAGGGAGTTGCTGCGCAAGCTGCGCTATGAAGTGGAACACAGCGGGAAACAGATATTTCTCTTTACCAGTACGGAAGCGCAGCAGGGCAAAACTACCCTTACCCAGGCGCTGGCATATAGCCTGAGTTTGAGCAACCGCAAGGTATTGATCATCGATACGAACTTTTGTAACAACGACCTCACAGTGCAGCTGGAAGCCAAGCCTACGCTTGAAACGCTGTCCATCCCCCCGGGGCAGTTCAGCATCGCCAAGGTAAAGGATTACGTTACCCGCTACCCTTCCGAAGGCGTGGAGGTGATCGGGTGTAAAGGCGGCGACTACACGCCGTCCGAAATACTGCCGGAAAACCACCTCCTGAACTACCTGCCGGAGCTGGCGAATTATTACGACTTCATCCTGCTGGAAGGCGCGCCCCTGAATGATTATACGGACAGTAAGGAGCTGGTGAACTATGTACAGGGCGTGATCGCCATCTTCTCTTCCCAGGCCAGCCTGAACCAGATGAGCAAGGAATCCATCCAGTTTCTGCAAGGCCTGGGCGATAAATGCATAGGCGCTGTACTGAATAAAGTAAAAGAAGATTACCTGGAACTGTAATGCGCAGCGAAACGCTACATATCAATACGGCCGGCCGTTACCAGTGGATCGATTATGCGAAGGGCATTGCGATCATACTGGTGGTGTACCGTCATATGCTGTATGGCTTGCAGCATACGGGCCTGGAGGTGCCGCAGTATGTGGAGGATGGCAACAACATGTTGTTCAGCTTCCGGATGCCGCTGTTCTTCCTGCTGAGCGGCCTGTTTTTCAAACGCAGCCTGGAAAAGCGCGGCGCGGCGGGGTACCTGGAAGAGCGCAGCAACCACCTGCTGTATCCTTACCTGGTATGGGCGGTGATACAGATCAGTTTACAGCTGCTCTTTGCCCGGTTTGTGAACGCGCAGCGAAGCGCGTGGAGCTACCTGGACATTTTCGTGCAGCCGAGAGCGTTAGACCAGCTTTGGTACCTGTTTGCCTTATTCAATGTATCCGTGCTGTACCTGTTTAGCCATTGCGTATTAAAGCTCAGCAGCCTGCAACAGGTTTTGCTGGGAGCCCTCTTGTTAGGCTTGGCCCCGCTCGCGGCACGGTGGAGCACGGCATATGACGTGATGGTACATTACATTTTCTTTGCACTTGGGCCGGTAGCAGCCGTAAATCTCTTTACCCAAAAAATCCAACAACAGCTGGCCGCAGGCCAGTCCCTCCTGTTCATGCTGCCTTTGTTTGCCGCCAGCCAGTGGTATTTCCTGCATCATATGGATATGCACCTCTACCTCTATGCCGTGGTAGCCCTGACGGGCAGCGTGTTTATGCTGCAGCTCTCCGCGTGGCTGGCAAAGCAGGACGCGCTGGGCTTCCTGAAAACGATCGGGCATTACAGCCTGTACATCTACCTGATGCACGTCATGATAGCCGCGGTAATAAGGGCTGTTTTGCTGAAAACGGGATGGGTACAACAGGCAACGCCGCTGCTGCTGATTTTGATCGCTACCTCTATCCCCTTATCCATAGCGGCTTACCGGCTGCTGGACTGGATGGGTATGGGCTGGCTGTTTAAAGGACCCTTTAAATCCAGGCAAGTCATTTATGAAAAAACAAAATAAACCGATGAGCCCTGCCTACCACCAGGCGCTCATTAATATATTCATCATCGTTGTGCTGATTGCGCTGTTTGTAAAAGTTGTATTTCTCTGATGTTGCAAACGATAAAAGCATATAGATCCGATCTGGTCCTGTTTGCACTGATGGCGATTGCAGTGCCGGCGATCCCGTACCTGACGGCGGGCAACTACCGCACGGGGGTGCTGATCCTCTTTGCCATGTTTGGGATTGCGCTGGCCATTGCGTGTTTGAACAGCGCCAAGGTGGGCTTCTACATTGCGCTGGCTACGGTGATCACCGTACGATTTTTTGAACGCATCTACCAGCAGGAAGTGCCCGTGGGGGCTGTGCTGGACCTGATGATATTCAGCGCCGCCATTGGTACGATGCTCAAAAAAAGCCGGAAAACGGAAGGAGCGATCAACTATTTCCGCGAGCCGGTATTTGTGATCCTTTTCATCCAGTTCGGTTGTTACCTGCTGGAATCGCTGAACCCGATGGCCCCGAACAAAGCCACGCTGGGCATTTTCTTCAGGATATTGCTACGTTATTTATTGTTTGCCATCCTAACTACTATTGCCCTTCGGACGAAAAAGGACATTTACTTCTTCTTCAAATTCTGGATTGGGCTGTCGACTATTTCCGCTGCCTATGGCTGTTACCAGGAATGGTTTGGCCTGCCCAGCTGGGAGATGGCGCTGATTATGACTACGCCGGAAAAGCTGATGACGACGATGATCGGCGGGCACCTGCGGGTAAACGGCACGATGAGCGACCCCGCGGTGTACGGACTGATGATGGCCATTACGAGCATCCTGCTGATTATACTGCTGACGGCCAGCAATGCCGTCGTCAGCCTGCAACGCAAGGCGCTGCTGATCGTTGCGCTGCTGTTGCACCTGCTGGCGCTCGGATATTCCGGTACCCGTACGGGTTATGTGATGATCCCTGCGGGGCTGTTGCTCTTCCTGCTGGTGACGATTCATAAACGCAATACCATCCTGGCGGCGATGTTCCTGATATTCGCCGGCGGTACGCTGCTGTTTGGGCCATTCTATGGCAACCCTACTATCAACAGGGTGCGTACGGCTTTCATCGGCACGCAGGACGCTTCCCTGAACGTGCGGGAAATGAACCGGCACAGCGTGCAGCCTTTCATACACTCCCATCCCTTTGGGGGCGGGCTGTTTACCGTTGGCGGCGAAGGCACGGCGTATAATCCCGGGCATCCGCTGGCGGGCTTTCCGCCGGACAGTAACCTGGTGCGGGTAGTGCTGGAGTGCGGCTGGGTGATGCTGATCATTGTGCTGGTGGTGCATTACATGCAGTTGCGTTACTGCATTGCCAACTACTTCCGGTTTACGGAGGAAAAGGATAAGCTGCTGGCGATTGCGACGGCCTCAATGTTGTTTGCGTTCGTCATTTCGATGTATGCCCAGGAATCCGGCGGGCTGATGGAGATGGCCGTGTTCATGAATGCCCTTGTGGGCGTAATTGTAAGATCAAAATATTTGTAAATACTGAAAACTGACAGAAATGAAAAAATTGCTGTTACTCGCTATACCCCTGTGCCTGGCGCTCCTGGCATCTGCGCAGTCGGCGGACACCCTCGATATTAATTCCATCCTCAAAAATCCTGGTTTGGAACAGCGTTTCAAGCAGGTGCTGATCAACCTCGCCAGCAAAACGCCCACCCAGGACGCCGTTGAAACGAAAGAGAAAATCACCGATCTGCAGATTGCAAATGCGAAGCTGCAATGGCTGAACCACCTGGCATTTTTCACCAACCTGAACGAGAACAGTTTTAACCGCAGCACGGTGTACTATAACCCCAACGATCCTAAACCGGATATGAACAAAAATAACTACTACCCTACCTACAACGTAGGCCTGTCCTTTGCTTTGGGGGATTTGTTCACCACCCCGAAAATGGTGAAGATAGCTACCGCGCAAAAGAAGTTGCTGGAAGCGGAGCGGCAGAGCGACCTGCGGGGGAGCCGCAATAAAGTGCTGAACGACTATGAAAATTTTGTGGCCGCCAAAAAGCTGCTGGAACTGCATATGCCCATCCTGGAAGATGCTTACAACAATCACCAGGCGCTGGAGAAGAAATTCTCCGCCGGCGAAATCAGCCTGGAGGTGTACAGTACCGGCTACAAGGCTTACAACCAGGAAATGGTGCAGCAGATTAACCTCAGCAAGAACTACAATCTCACGAAAATAGAGCTGGAAACGACTATCAACATGCCTTTGGAGTCGGCCATCCGTTTATTGAATAAATAAGTTTAAGGAATGAAAAATAACAAACCGCTTTACACCGCCTGGATATTACTGACCCTATTGCTGCTTTTTTCCTGGTATAAGATTTCCCGCCTGACAGGCGGTCATTTCTGCTATTCGCTGGATGATGCATTCATTCATATGGCCGTAGCTAAAAACTTCGCGTTGCATGGCGTATGGGGTATTACCAGCGATGCCTATGGCTCTGCCTCCTCCTCTCCCCTGTTTACCGTGATGCTGGCGGCGGTGTACCGTACAGGCATCAACGGTTACATGGTAGGCTTCTGGATCAATGTGGCAGCGGCTTACCTGCTGTTGTACAGCACGCATCGCATACTGGCGAAGTATGGCATGCCGGAATTTGGCCGCACCCTGGTGCTGGTGGCGCTGATTATTTTGTTGCCGTTTACGGTGATGATACTTACCGGTATGGAGCATTTGCTGCATCTCTGGTTTTCGTTGTTGTTTGTGCAGGCGGTGGTGGAGATGATTACTGCGGAGCGGGTAACGCTGCGCCAGATGCTGATTGCCGGCGCTTATGGCGCACTGATGACAGGCGCGCGCTTTGAATCCCTCTTTTTGCTGGGCGCGGCGGGTTTGTTATTATTATTTTACAGGAAGATAGGAACGGCCCTGGTGGTGGGGATGATCGCCGTTTTGCCGGTGGTTATTTTTGCCGTAGTATCGGTGGCCTATGGCGGCTATATACTGCCGAATTCCGTATTGCTGAAAAGCAGCGGTGGCAGCGCTTCTACCGGCAGCGTGCTGCAGGCCCTGCAGGATATTATTGTGTACCGGCTGATGTATGGTAACAGTACGGTGCTGGGGTTGTTCAATGCGGATCATTCCAAGGCGTATGCATCTTCTATTTCAGGTACTTCATTGATCCGCATCCTGATTATTTTGCCGTTGCTGGTGGTGGTGGTGAAAGTGAAGGGAGCCGGTAATACTACCCGGCAGGCGGTAAACTTTGGCATATTGGTAAGCATTGGCTGCGCGCTGCACCTGGCGCTGGCGGCCGTGGGCTGGATGTTCCGGTACGAAGCTTACCTCGTGGGGCTGGCGCTGGTGAGTATGAGCCTGTTGCTCTGGTGCGTATGGCCGCAGGCGACTGCTATTTACCAGGGGATCAATCTGCCGCAAAAGGCGGTGTTGCTGTTACTGCTCTTCTTTGCCGGCAGTCCGCTGCTGGCCAGGGCTTTATCCGGCTACCGGGTGCAATACCGCGCCTGCCGCAATATTTACGAGCAGCAGGTGCAGATGGGCAGGTTCCTGCAGCAGTATTACCCGGAAACATCCGTAGCGGCCAATGATATCGGGGCGGTCAGCTTTTTGTCCGACAGCCGGATTATTGACGTCTGGGGCCTGGGCAATAACGAAGTAGCTAAGAGTAAGCTCACGGGGCATTACAGCGATGCCTACCTGGTAGGTTTCCTGAAAAAGGAGCGCGTGAAGATAGCCGTGATTTATAAAAATTGGTATAGCCCGGAGTTGTATGGTAAATGGGCTGCTGTGGGCGACTGGACGATACAGGACAACGTGGTGTGCGCGGATAAGATCGTGCATTTCTTTGCGCTGGACAGTGCGGATGCGCCTGGGTTGCGCAGGAACCTGGAAGCTTTTAAGGCGCAGATGCCGGCGTCGGTGAGGGCGGTGGTGTATTGATGAGGGGAGCGGGT
This sequence comes from Chitinophaga sp. CB10, assembly GCA_001870995.2. Lineage (GTDB taxonomy): Bacteria > Bacteroidota > Bacteroidia > Chitinophagales > Chitinophagaceae > Chitinophaga. Next base: position 745,594 of record MLAV02000001.1, on the reverse strand, counting down.
GATAATGGGCGTATGTCAAGGTAATTTGCCGGTGGAGGGATTATGAAGGGGGATGATACATAGACAAGGATAATTTGCCGGCGGGGTGATTAAAAACTGGAACAATACATATACCAGGCTAATGCCCTTATTGAAATAATGCCTACATCGGAACAATGCGTATATCGGAATAAAAAAAGAGGCTGGCTCAAATGAGCCAGCCTCGCGTATTTTAAAAGGTTTTGCTTAGATGTTGAAAGCAGCCTTTACTTTATCTACGTAGTCGAGTTTTTCCCAGGTGAAGAGTTCTACTTCAACGGTTTTCTCGTTCTTTTTGCCTTTGTTGAAAGTTTTGGTAACCACCTGCGGTTCGCGGCCCATGTGGCCGTAAGCGGCAGTTTCGGAATAGATTGGGTTACGGAGTTTCAGGCGTTGTTCGATAGCGTAAGGGCGCAGGTCGAAGATTTCTTCTACTTTGCGTGCGATTTCGCCGTCGTTCAGATTTACTTTGGCAGTGCCGTAGGTATTTACATACACGCCGCATGGTTTGGCCACGCCGATAGCGTAGGATACCTGTACCAGTACCTCATCGCAAACGCCGGCAGCTACCAGGTTTTTGGCGATGTGGCGGGTAGCGTAAGCAGCAGAGCGGTCTACCTTGGAAGGATCTTTACCGGAGAATGCGCCACCACCGTGCGCGCCTTTACCACCGTAGGTATCTACGATGATTTTACGGCCGGTGAGGCCGGTATCGCCGTGCGGGCCACCGATCACGAATTTACCGGTTGGGTTGATGTGGTGCTGGATATCGAAACCATCGAACAGTTTTTGCAGTTCAGGTTTCAGCTGTGCTTTTACGCGTGGGATCAGGATGTTGATCATATCTTCCTTGATCTTGGCCAGCATTTTCTCATCGGTATCGAAGTCATCGTGCTGGGTAGAGATCACGATGGTATCGATGCGCTGAGGTTTGTTATCGTCAGAATATTCGATCGTTACCTGGGATTTGGCATCCGGGCGCAGGTAAGTGATGTCTTTATTTTCACGACGGAGCGCGGCCAGTTCCTGCAGCAGTTTATGTGCGAGGTCCAGTGCCAGCGGCATATAGTTTTCGGTTTCGCGGGTAGCGTAACCAAACATCATACCCTGGTCGCCGGCGCCCTGCTCTTCAGGAGAGGTGCGGTCAACGCCCTGGTTAATATCCGGAGATTGTTCGTGTATAGCTGAGAGAATGCCGCAGGAATTGGCTTCGAACATGTATTCGCTTTTGGTATAACCGATTTTGCGAATCACTTCACGGGCAATTTCCTGTACATCGAGGTAAGCTTCTGATTTCACTTCACCGGCCAATACCACCTGACCAGTGGTTACCAGTGTTTCGCAGGCAACTTTAGATTTGGCATCATATGCAAGGAAGTTGTCGATCAATGCATCGGAAATCTGATCCGCAACTTTGTCAGGGTGTCCTTCAGAAACGGATTCGGATGTAAATAAATAAGGCATAAAAGACTTGGATTAGCAGTTTTATGGTTTAGTATAAATAACTCTCAGCTTCACACTGTATTGTGAATGGGAGCCACCGCCAGCTTTCAAACGGTTGACATCCATTACAAGCGGGGAATACCCCATCAGTAAGAATCCTTTGTTAGTTTCGGTCTTTTTAATGAGCATCTGAAGGTAATGATTCAGTGTAAACTTATACTGAGAGATCATCATACCTCCAAAGTTGGTCACTACCTGCTTGGTTCCGCCGTAGTAGGCGGTTCCGCCGCTGGCATCCACCGGGAGCTTGGTGGAATCTCCGTTGGTGTACTGGCGCAAAATTAAGCTAGTTGGATCAGAATAAATATTATTTTGATCACTTTCTCCGACTGTAACCTGAGTTATTATCAGTTCTGCATTGTTGATCAGGACGTTGGGGAAGTTTTCCAGTCCGGGGATCGTCAATTTGGTAACAAGTCCGGGTTGGGCCTGGATAAACATCAGGCTGTCGCCCTGCGGGTTGGTGGTATTGATATAGTTGGCTGCTTCGGAGCCGTTGTAATTTCTTACGAAGTAGTTGGAATGTGCGCTGGTAGCACTGTTGAAGGTAAAGGTAGCGCGCAGGGAATCCGTGGTGGTGTTTTTGTAGAACACCGTCAGTTTGGTATTGGCGTTGTTCATGGACACATAGAGCATATTCTTGTGGTTAGCCTGGATGGTATCGGGTACGATGGCCAGGCCTTTGAGGAATATGGCGAAAGCGGAGTCGTTTTTGAAGGCGCCGTCTGACTTCTGTGCCAGCAGCTCATTACCGAAAGCGTTACTGAGTTTGATCCTGATCTGGGCGGCTTCCTTTTTACCGTAGATGCTCACGGAGTCGCGGGCGGTCAGCGGGGTTACGGTAGCGGTACCCAGGAGTTGGGAAGGATCGTATTGCAGCGGCTTGTTATAAGCGTAGTTGGAATCGATTTTGAAACCGGGTTCTGTCATCCGGTAAACGCTGAAGGTTTGCGGTGTGGTGGAGTCGCCGGTGTAGCCGAGGTAGCTGAGGGACAGGACCACGGAGTCGAGCGTCTGGCTAACGCCATCGAAGGTGAATGCGGAGCTGGGCAGGCCAACCTGCATGTACACGAAGGCGTGGGTTTTACCGAACACCGGATCAGCAGTGATGGAACCGAGGGTTTTGGTATAGTAGTTAAATCCGTTGATGATGGAGGAATCATATTGCAGTACGTTCCTGGTGATGATGCCGGTGATGGTTGTATCACTTGCAGATACCAGGTCGCCGGGAGGAATCAGGTTCTTACCCAGCAGGGTAGCCTCATTACAACCGGAGGACACGTACAGTACAGATACAATGGCAGCTATGTAGCTAAGGTTCCTGAATTTGATCTTCACGCGTTAAGGTGTTTTTGTGTTGAGTTGCCGAACATTTGTATCGTTAGAAGCTATTTACCAAGCAACTGGTTGTACAGTCCCAGGTAGTCGCCCAGATCTTCGTTATCTTTCTTGAAAGGTAAAATAATCTTACCTTTTTCAGCCTTCACTTCATCCACTACTTTTTTCTCCAGTTTATCGGCTGCAAGCACTACGGCATCTGCGTATTTGGCAGCGCCTCTGTTGAGGGCGGTGTTGGTACCATCCTTAAACAGCTCCATGTCCTTCTCTTTGATCTGATTGCTGATGGTCGCTTTCTTAACAAAAGTCGTTCCCAGTTTTTCCTTGAAAGTATTAGGCAGGAGAGAGTACACGATTTTGCTGTTGGCAAAAACCGGTTCTTTTTTATAAGCAGTCTTTAAATACATGGGGATCAGGGAGGTCATCCAGCCACTGCAATGAATGATGTCCGGCGGCCAACCGAACTTCTTTACAGTTTCCAGGGCTCCTTTGCAGAAGAATACAGCACGGGCAGCATTGTCATCAAAGAATTGATCGTTCTCATCCGCGAACACTGTCTTACGCTTGAAATAGTCCTCGTTGTCCAGGAAATAGACCTGCAATCTGGCATTAGGCAATGAAGCCACCTTGATAATCAACGGATAATCATCCCCGTCGATCACAATGTTAATACCGGACAACCGTACCACTTCGTGTAAACGATGTCTTCTCTCATTAATAATTCCAAATCTCGGCATGATCACTCTCACTTCCAGTCCGGCCTCATTGGACTTAATTGCCATTTTATTGACCATAGCCGCGTAATCACTCAGTTCCAGGTAAGGCGACATCTCTTGGGCAATAAAAAGAATTCTTTTCTTTGTGGACATTTAACGCTGATTATTAATGCAGTAATTTTTAATTTGGCTTGCAAAATTACGGATTTTTTTAGGAATATTGGCCAATCTGTCAGTTTTAACATCCTTTTTAACAATGTTTTATGTATCAATTTAAGCGCAGCATTGACCTGAAGAAGCACCTGGACCTGGTAAGAAAGAGTGGCAAAACGATTGGTTTTGTGCCAACTATGGGCGCCCTGCATCAGGGACACCTGTCACTTATTCAGGCCGCAAAAAAAGAAACCGATGTGACGGTCTGCAGCATCTTCGTCAACCCGACTCAATTCAACGACCCGAAAGATTTTGAAAAATATCCCATTACTATTGAAGCTGATATTAAAAAATTAAACGACGTATCAACAGATATAGTATTTCTGCCATCTGTTGAGGAGATGTATCCGAACGGACTCTCCGAAAACATTCACTATGATTTCGGCGACCTGGAAACCATCCTGGAAGGGAAATTCCGCCCGGGCCATTTTCAGGGGGTAGGCCAGATTGTGCATAAACTGCTGGACATCGTGCAACCGAATAAGCTTTTTATGGGACAAAAAGACCTGCAACAGTGCCTTATCGTCAGTAAGTTACTCAAAATCATCGGATCTTCCGCGGAATTAGTTGTATGTCCAACGGAAAGGGAGAGCGACGGCCTGGCCATGAGCAGCCGAAATGCCCGCCTGTCGCCGGCTGCACGGAAAAAAGCCGTGGCCATCTACCAGGCGCTCCTGCATATCCGCAACAACTTCGGCAAAGGCCTGCTGTTCATGGAAAGCGCCCATGAGGCGTTTGATGGGCTCAAAGCCCAGGGGTTTGAGCCGGAATACGTGGATATCCTCACGCTGAACAATGGAGATTTGCATCCGCTGGACCATCCTGCGGATGAAAATACCACGGTGGTGGCAGCAGTGGCCGCGTGGCTGGATGGGGTAAGGTTGATTGATAATATGATTATCCAGGGAAGGATTTAGAGGGGATTAATGCAGGGGTATTATAATTGCATGACAGCCTGGCTGGATAGAGTAAAAATGATTGGATGCAGGGGTATTATAACTCCATGACAGCCTGGCTCCATAAGCATTAGCCCGATGCAGGCAATAGATTAACCATACAAAGGGGATAAGGCTCCCGCCTTATCCCCTTCATAAAATACCAATCCACTTCCCTCCTACTTCTCCACCTGCACAATCACCACTCCCATCGCCGGCACATTCACCCTCACTCCTCCTGCCGCCTCCGCGCTAAACGCCTTCACCGCCATATAATCCGCCGGCCCTCCTATACTCGCCGCCGGCCCCTGGCCGTTGATCACCACCTTCCGGCTAAACCCCGTGCTCTCCCCTGAAATCGTGTACCAGTAATACTTTCCGCCGGGTTTGAAATTCTTAAAGTCCACCGTAATATCCGCGGCCGTTGTTCCCTTATTCACCAGCACCACCTGCATCTCCCCGCTGCTATAACTGCTCGCATAAGCCAGCACGTCTTTTTGCCCGGTGGTCACCGTGGCCGGTATGCAGCGGTCGCCCAACGTCTTCTTCAGCAACCAGAGGTAATAAAACGCCGGCCTCGGCGCCCAGAGGGATTCCCCGGATGCGGGTTCCCCTTTGCTGAACAACCCGTGGTCGTTGCCGTTCTCCCAGGCGTTGGCCAGGTCCCAGCGGCTCGCCATGCCGTACTGCTGCCGGATCAGCTCCTCCACCACAATAACCGCATGCAGCCCCGCTACCTGCGATACCATCTGCTTGCTGCCGGCGGAAAAGATGTTCCACTCCGTCAGCGCTACCGGGCGGGCAGGCGCATTCGTCGCTTTACGGCTTTTATCGATATAGGCCATCATTTCCGCCGTACCGCTGGTGGCGGTAGCCAGTATCTCCGCCGGTGCGGCATTGGTCATATAGGGCGTAAAATAGCTGTGCACGATGTAGAAATCCGCCTGCGCTGCGGCCTGCGTCAGCACGCCGGTATTCCAGTTCTTATCCGTAGCCGTAGCCCAGGAAGCCGGCTCTTTTTCCAGCAGCTGCGCCCCGATGTAGATCCTCGCGCCGGTTTCGGCGGCGGCGCGCCGCATAGAGTCCGCAAATACCCGGAAATGGCGCCCATAGAGCTCCCCCGTCACGAACTCCGGCTGCCCGTCCTTATTGTTGGCCGTCCGGATCCGATACCCTGCCTGCCAGTTGCCGTTGCTCTCATTCCCGATCTCCCAGAAGCGGGTCCTGCCCTTATCATGCCGCACCCAATCCGCCGCCAGGTGCGCCGCAGCCGCCACCGGATCAGGTCCAAGGCCATACCTGGCATACCCGTAGTTGATCGTGATAATTCCTTCGTTGCCGGTTTGCTGCAACAGCTTGTAATAGTTCGCCAGCGACAGCGTATGTCCGAACTCGTTATTGCCGTACCAATAGTTGGGATCAATCTCTTTACCATCCCCATCCAGGATTTTGGCCGGCGCATCGGCCGGCGGCGAGCCCGGGGCCGCATTCCAGAAATACAAACTGCTCAGGTTACCGCCCGGGAAGCGGATAATCCCCGGCTGCAGGTGCTTGATATGCTCCATCAACACCGGCTGCGTCACAATCTGCGTCATATAGGGGTTCGCGTTATTCCCAAACAACGCCGGCGATATCCGGCAGATGACGGTCGACGCATCCACCATTACCTTCACTCCTCCCGATGCCGGCACAGTACCCGGTACGGCCGCAGGCGCGGTAAAGCGCACGGGCTGCCAGCTGTCCATAAAAAATCCGGTGGTAGGCGCTACCGCCGGGTCCGGCGGTACCATTACTTTCGTTGTGTCGTTTCCGTTACCTGCTTCAGGCGCGCCCGACTTATGCCTGCCGCAAGCCTGCATCAATGGCATCAGCATCGGCAGTAACAGGTATTTTAAATGCGCTCTCTTCATGAATTGTAATTTGAAAGGCGAAATAAAAGGCCGGGGTGTTCCCTGCAATTGGAAACACCCGGCACTTCTACGCTTTATCACCCAGCTATTTGATTTTTATGATCCTGAAATTGTCGAATGCAGCGTTGTAGACGTCCACCGGGTCCTTCTCGGTAATAAACCGGTAACCGAATATCACCGTGTCTTTCTTCAGGATATCTGCGAACATCTGCGCCGGCGCGCCGGTACCTTCAATGCCATCCGCTGTCTGGCGGAACTGTGAAATAGGAATGGTAACGGTTTGCCATTTGTTTTTGGTAGAGAACTTACCGTCCGCAGCGGAGAGGTATGGCATAAAACGGTAGCAGAACTTATCATTGAACCGCAGTACCATAATACCGGCGGACCATGCCTCTTTCGTATTCATCTCGAACTTCAGCGCGTAATTGCCCGCTTCGGCATTCGGGATACCGCTGGTAAACATCGGTACGTTGGTGAAGTTACCGGACCTGTTATCGTTCCACCAGTCGCCGGCATTGGGGCCCAGCCCACCGAACACGCTTTGCAGGTATCCGCCGCGGGTGCCGGGGAACAGTACGGGATCGCTGGTGCGCACCGCGCCCCACCAGGCCCAGTTGAATACCGGCTTCTCCCCTGGTTCGTCCGTATTGGTCAGGTTACTGATCACATCCCCGCTTTCGTGGTCGTTCAGCGGCCCGTCGCTCATGGCGGCGCCGTATTTAGCATGGATCACCAGCCGGCCGGTATCCGACCCCAGGTCCGGCATCACAAAGCCAATGCGGGTTCCCGCCGGGTTGGTCGTGAGGTCCGTAATCTCCCGGTTGCCGGGCAGCACCACTTTACTGATCAGGTACATGCTGCTGCCGTTTACGAATACCGAATCGCCGGGCAAAGCATTCTCATTGGAAATGCTCGCAATGGAAGGAGGCGGAATATCGATGACGAAGTTGTATTCAAACTCGCCGTGTGTGGTAATGAATTTAATCTTATTCGGCACCTGCGGGTCAATGGCCTCTGTAGGCGCTTTTTCCGGTATTACGATGATCAGGTGCGTACTGGTATTATACGTTGGATTGAAATAGGCTTCCTGGTTGTTGAACAACACCTTCACCATACCATGCAGGTTTTGCCCGGTGACCAGTATCAGCGTATTGGGCAGGGCTTTGGTAAAGGAGCTGTCCTGCAGGGTGGAATCCAGCAGGGTGATTTTTTGAACGCTGGGCGGAGCGGATTGATCTCCGTTCTTGGAGCAGGCCACATAACCCATCATCATTAATCCCATCACTATGTGCAACCAGCCTTTCTTTATAATTTTCATAAGTGATTTTTTTGAGATTAGAATTTATACGGAACAGGAGGCTTGCGCAAACTCGGCGCGGCGGATAATTCCTGCGCCGGAATCGGCAGCTGGAAATTGCTGGCCGTAACCGGGTAATAGTCCGGCGTATCGGAAGTGATCGTCCAGCTGGTCGCGTTTTTCTCGGCATTGGGGACGATGCGGTAAGTCCCTTTATCCTGGCTGCCCAAAATGGACAGCGCTTTGGCCGGGTCATAATAATAAAGCCGGATAAGGTCGTACCACGCCTGCCCTTCCATCGCCAGCTCCAATCTTCTCTCCACATAAATATCCTCCCAGGTAAGGGAAGTTTTTGCGCCTACGCCGGCACGCCTGCGCAGCGCATTCACGTACGAAAGCGCGGCAGCATCCGTGGTCACAGCCGCGTTGCCCAGTTTGGCCTCTGCATAAACCAGGTACACGTCCGCGAGGCGCAGCATGTACGTATTGATCTCGGTATGTTGCTGGGTTACCTTGCCATTGTTATCCTCCGGCCTGCCTACTACATACTTCTTCACCCAGGCGCGGTTGTTATAACGTTCCGTACCTACGTAGTTCCAGGGCACATCCAGTTCCTGTATGATTTTCTTACCGGGATTATTGGGATCGTCCACGGATTGATGGATATACGAATAGTGATCACCGGGGAACATAAAGGTGGCTTTCCGCCTTTTGTCGTTCGGAGAATATAGTTTCAGCTGATCGTAAGAGGCGCCGATATCTGACCCCCAGCCATCTCCGAAACCGGTGATAGACGGACTAAACGCGAGGAAGGCCTGCACGCTGTTCTGCGTACCCCAGTCCCCGTCGTATTTCCATTGCAGCGCAAAGAGGCTTTCGGTATTGTTGTTATTCGCGGTTAAAAACAGGTCTTCATAATTCTCCATGAGGGATGCGCCGCTGTTTTTAATCACGTCGTCTGCGAGGATGGCCGCACTGTCCAGGTCCGCCTGTACGCGGGCGCCGGATTGATTCAGTCCTGCCCGGGTCAGGTAAGCCTTTGCCAGCATGCCTTTAGCGGCCCATTTGGTGATGCGGCCTTTCTGGTACGGCGTAGCAGGCAGGTTCTCTTCTGCATAGCGCAGATCGCGGATAATGAACGCCCATACGGATTCCACCGTGTTGCGGGTAAGGTTGGTATCCGTCATATGTTGCAGGTTGTCCTCTATCACCGGCACAGCGCCCCAGTTCATCACCAGGTAGGTATAGGCTACGGCGCGCATAAAGCGGCCTTCCGCAATGCCATAGCGCTTGATATTATCCGGCACGCCCGGGCCTGCAAATTTGGTGATGTTATTGATCGCCATGTTGGACTGCGCCACCACGTTATAGAATGCGCTCCATGCGCTGTACACTTCCGGCGTTACATCGGTGGTTTGCATGCGGATGTTGGCCACCTGGTAGGAGCCTGACATCAGTATTCCACCCCTGCCATCACCGAGGCCGTGGGAGGCCTTGTCGTTATAAGCAAACCATACCTGGTTGTATAACCCGCCGGTGCCGGCCATAACCTGCTCAGCAGTCTGATAAAAGTTGGCATCTACAATCTGATCTTTCGGTGGACGGTTCAGGAAGTCTTTGCTGCAACCGGCCAGCATACCCGCTGCCAGCGCCATCAAAAACAGGAATTGATAATATCTGTACGTCATAATAATCTTTTTTTCTCTGTTAAAAATCAACAGCAATGCTCGCTGAATACATGCGGGTAAGCGGGTAACGGCCTGCGTCCACGCCAATATATTGCGCGCTTACCTGCGCTTCCTTGCCTACAAAGGCGCCCACTTCCGGATCAAAGCCCGTGTATTTGGTAAACGTAGCGAGGTTTTGTACGCCAATGGATACACGCAGCGCCTTCACAATGCGTTGCATATTCAGCAGCGAGGAAGGGAAGCTGTAGCCCAGCTGCACATTTTTAATGCGGATGTAGGAACCGTCTTCCACGTAATCGTTCGTGAAGCGGTTGCCGTTACCGTTTACATCGTTGGCAACCAGCCGCGGTATCCTGGTACCTGCGTTGGTGATTACTGACTTGTCGCCGTCGTTGGTCACCCGCGCATAGTCAAACGCTTCCTGGAAAAGATTCCTTCCCAGCGCGATGTTGTTGGGCTGTGTATTTTCAAAACGGAGATAGTTGAATATCTGGTTGCCCTGGGAGCCGGTGATCATGATATTCAGGTCAAACCCTTTGTAGGAGAAGGTATTGCTAAACCCGAATGTAAATTTCGGCCAGGGGTTACCGATATAGGTCTGATCGCGGGAATCGATCACGCCATCATTGTTGAGGTCTTTATACTTCACATCTCCTACCCACACGCCGCCATCGCGGGCTGTCGGGAGGCGGCTCCCGTCCGCCTGTGTGGGTACAGCGCTTTTGTTGATCTCGTCGACAGAGGTAAACAATCCTTCGGATATGTAACCATAGAACAGCCATGGAGCCTGGCCCACCGCCGCGCGTTCCGCAAAGTTGTTCAGGCTCCAGAGGGTTTTGGTAACGAAGGCATTATCCGAATAATACCGGGTGATGGTGGAACGGAAAGCGGAGATATTGAAATTCGTTTTCCATACAAAGCCTGCTTTGTTCTGCACGTTGATGGTATTCAGCGTGAAGTTGAAGCCTTTGTTCTTCATGCTGCCGATGTTGGTTACCGGCGGGCGGATAGACCCTTCGGACACGGTTCCCATCAGCGCCGGCAGCGGCATTTCCAGCAACAGCTTATCCGTATTGCGGATATAGAAATCACCTTCCAGCTGTATGCGGTTGTTGAACATATTCAGGTTGAAGCCGATGTTTTTGGTTTCAGTCGGTTCCCAGGCCAGGTCAGGGTTACCATATTGCGCAGTGAGGAAGGAGGAGCCAAACGGCGTGGTCACCGCTGCCAGGTTAGAGAACTGCCGGTTGCCCGGGCCGCTGTTGCCCGTCTTACCCCATTCCCCGCGGATTTTCAGTTCATCCACAAAGGTGAGCGATTGCATAAACGGCTCCTGGGAAATACGCCATGCGGCGGAGGCGGAAGGGAAGTACCCCCAGCGGCTGTTCACCCCGAAATTGGCGGAACCATCGGCGCGGCCTACAAACTGGACAATGTATTTATCGTGGTAGGTATAGTTGATACGGGCCAGGTAGGATTCCATGGAGCCCCAGCCTTTGTACGCGCCCGTCGTTTGCCCGGTAGCGTTACCCAGGTTGATGGATTGCACGGAGTTGCTGGCAAAGCCGGTGCGGGTGGCGCTCAGGCCTTCCCAGTTGTTGGCCTGCGCTTCGTGGCTGGCCATAACGCCAACGGCATGCTTGCCGAACGACCTGTTATATTGTATCAGTTCATTCAGCATCCAGAAAAAGTTTTTGGCGGTGGTCACGTTCATGGTCGCCGCCGTATTCTGCTGGTAGCCGAGTTGATAGGTAGGCGTGAACTTGGAGCCATCGGCATATTCAAAGTTCCCGTTGAAGTTGGTACGGATCAGCAAGCCCGGGATGGGTGTGATATCTACCGTCATACCGCCTAATCCGCCGGTACGTTTGTATGTATTGTCGATCAGGCTGGCGATAGCCACCGGGTTGAGCGGGGCGTACTGCGCGTTGGAGCCGAATTCGTTGGTGGTAGCGCCGCCCCAGCTGCCGTCCGGGTTCTTCACCGGTACGTTGGGCGCGAGGTTCAGCGCCGTGCGGATCACATCTTCCGAGGTGCTGGACAGGCGTTCTTTCGTTTGATAGAAGTTAACGCTGGTGCTCAGCTTCAACCATTTAAACGCCTGGTTATCCATGTTGGCGCGGAAGGAATACCTTTCAAAATTGGAACCCGTGGCCACGCCATCCTGTTTCAGGTATTCGCCGGAGATGTAGTAGTTGGTAATGTTGTTACTGTTGCTGACATTAAACTGGTGCTTCTGAAGTGGGGAAGGCCGGAATAGTTCCCGTTGCCAGTTGGTGCCTGGCCCCAGTACGGAAGGGTTCTGGAACTCCGGCGTCGGCGTCCTGTTCAGGTCATGCGCAATAGCATTGCTCATGATGGCAAACTGCTGCAGATTCATGGTAGGCACCTGTTCCGGGCGTTCCTGGTTGGTGTAGAGATAGGAGTAACCCACTTTCAGGCCCTTGCTTCCCCGCTTGGTGGTCACCAGGATCACGCCGTTGGTACCCCTGGAGCCATAGATGGCAGTGGCGGAAGGCCCCTGCAATACTTCCATGGATTCAATATCCGCAGGGTTGATACCGGCAAGCGGGTTCACCGAAGGCGTGTTGCCGTACTCGATCTGCTTGGGCTGTATCTGCACCCCGTCGATCACATAGAGCGGCTCCGTGGTGAAGCTGATGGTGCTCACCCCTCTTACGTTTACGGAAATCCCCCCGCCCGGCTGCCCGGTATTTTGGGTAACGTACACGCCGGCGGCGCGGCCCTGTATGGCCTGATCCATCGTGGTGTTGATGGTCTTGTTAATATCCGCCGCGGAGATGGAGACCTGCGCGCTGCTCTGGTCTGTTTTTTTCATGGTGCCATAACCTACCACCATCACATCTTTCAGCTTGGTGGCATTTTCCTGCAGGCGCATGGCCACTACCCTGTTGGCCGGCACTTTTACTTCGCGGGTATTGTATCCCATGGAGGAGATGACGAGTATTTCCCCAACGGCGGCGTCTATACTAAAACGGCCGTCGCCATCGGAGGCAGTGCCGGTACGCGTGCCTTTAACGGCCACGGAAGCGCCGGGAATGGGGTCCCCGGATTCGGAGGTAATTCTACCTGTTACTTTGGGTGATGCGCCGGTAGGCTGCTGACCATATACAGGGCTTAAAAATGCCATGCAGGAGGCCACTAACCATACCAGGAGGAATGATTTTCCAGTAATACTGGCTCTTTTCATACGTGGAGGAATTAAGTTTTAAAAATTGGCGATCTCTTGATTTTGGTCCATTAGTAGATTACTTTCATAACGATGAGCATAAAGTTATCCCATCGCAGCGGATTCATAGGTACTGCGTTGTTTATATTAACTACCTAAATTGTTACAAACGTGGGGGTTCAAATGTAACAGGAAGGGTATCGTTTTGTTTCAGACCTGCTTCCTGTTGGCCGCCTGGTAAGCGCTTGGCAGCATGTGGTAGACCATTTTAAAATATTTTGAAAAGTATTTCGGGTTGTTGAATCCTACTTCGTAGGCTACTTCGGCTACGTTCATTTCGGAGCGACTCAACAGCTGCGCCGCGCGTTGCAATCGAATGCCACGAATAAATTCTATCGGGGGCTGACCGCTGATAGCGAAAATCCGCCGGTACACGGATACCCTGTTCATACAAAGTTCCCTGCTCAGCTCTTCCACGGAAAAGTCAGGGTTGGATAAATTGCGCTCCACGATTTCGAGCGCTTTCTGCATAAACTTTTCATCCGGGCTAAGGGCAGGCGCTTCATCTGCCTGCAAAGGCAAAATAACTTTTGGCGCTACATTTCTTGCGGCCAGCACATTGCGCACACGGGAGAGCATGATCTCCACATTAAAAGGCTTCACGAGGTAATCCGCCGCGCCCTGGTCCAGCGCCTTCAGCTGCTGCTCTTCTCCCGCCATGGCCGTGAGCAGTATCACGGGGATGCGGCGTGTCCGGCTGTCGCTCCGGATTTTTGCGCAGAGGGATATACCATCCATCAACGGCATGTTCACATCGCTCACCACTAGGTCGGGATGCGCCGCCAGTACCTTTTGCCAGCCTTCCACGCCGTTGGCGGCTTCCAGTACGTTATAATCCTCCTGCATATTTTCTTTCAGGTAAAAGCGGAAATCGTCATTGTCTTCCACCAGGAGGACGGTAGCTTTATCCCTGGGTAATGCTGCCGGTTTGAGCCCCGGCTCATGGGGTGTTGCAGGTTGTTTGAGTTCCGGCTCATGCGCTGTTGCCAATGGTTTATCCTCCGGCCCGGAGGCTGCCGGCCTTAGTATTGCCACCGGTTCCAGCCCTGTTACCAACGGTTTACCCTCCTGCTCCCAACCTCCCGACCACGCTGCTACTCCCGGTTTATCCTCCCCTGCAATCCCCGCTTCCCGCTTAAACGGCAGCAGAATCGTAAACACCGTCCCTTTATTCACCTCGCTCTCCACCCCAATCTGTCCTTTGCACAGCTTCACAAATTCCCGCGTAATCGCCAGCCCTATCCCGCTGCCCTGGGTGTTGATACCCCCCGGCACGTCGTGCTTAAAGAACTGCTCAAACACGCTCTCCCGGCGGTCCGCCGGGATGCCGATGCCCGTATCCTGGACTTTCAGTTCCAGCACGGCGTCCTCCCCGTCCGTACTCACCTGCACGCCTACACGCACTGCGCCGCCAACGGGCGTAAACTTGAATGCATTGGACAACAGGTTAAACAGGATGCGCTCTATCTTATCATGATCAAAAGAGGTAAACAACTGCGCCGTATCCGTCTGGAACTCCAGCTGCATTTGCTTGCGCTCCGCCAGGTCGGAAAAACTATACACCGCCTCGCGGATAAAATCAATCAGGTCCCCGGGCGTAGGGTCCAGCTTCAACTCATGCATCTCCATCCTTCTGAAATCCATCAGCTGGTTCACCAGGTTGAGCAACCGCCTGGCGTTGCGGCGCATGAGGTATAATTTCTGACGGTAAACCGGCTCTTTTTCGTGCCGGATGACTTCATCCAATGGCGCAAGGATAAGGGACACCGGTGTCCTGAACTCGTGACTAAGATTGGTAAAGAGTTTAATCTTCAACATATCCAACTCATGCAAACGCTGGACCTCCTTCCTTTCCTGGGCCAGGGCAAAACGCCGGTGTACCCTTTGCAGGGTAATATGCCGCAGGAGGAATAACCCGCCGGCCAACAGTAACGCATATACGCAGTAGGCCCATCCCGTCGCCCAGAAGGGCGGGCGGATGGTAATCTTCAGACTGATGCCTTTCCAGGATGCGTCCCCGTCGTCGTTCAGGGCTTTCAGCCGCAGCGTGTAGGTACCGGGATTGATATTCGTATAGGTGATACGTTTAGACCGCGCATCCGCCGTCTGCCACTCCCGGTTGAAGCCTTCCAGCATATACACATAGGTATATTTATTCTTGTCCGTATTCAGGAAATCCAGCGCGGCAAAGTCCAGCGAAAAATCGTTTTCATCATAGCGCAGCGTGATCTCCTTTGTTTCCGGGAGGCCGGCAGGCAGTATCACATGGTTATGGATTTTTTCGTCCACGCCTACCGTGCGGTTAAAGAGTTGCAGACTGGTAAACACCAGCGGCGGCTCGGTACGGGCCTGTATAATGCTGGCCGGGTCAAAGAGGTTGAAGCCATTGGCCCCGCCAAACACCAGCTCCCCGGAACGCAGCTTCAACGCCGCGTTGACGTTAAACGCATCGCCCTGCAGGCCGTCCTTGTAATTGAAATTGCGGCAGCTGATGCCTACAATGCCCTTGCCGGCTTCCTGCCGGGGCGTTATTTTGGAAAGGCCGTTG
Organism: Chitinophaga sp. CB10; assembly: GCA_001870995.2. Lineage (GTDB taxonomy): Bacteria > Bacteroidota > Bacteroidia > Chitinophagales > Chitinophagaceae > Chitinophaga. The sequence continues at coordinate 730,178 of MLAV02000001.1, read as the reverse complement.
GAAGTGCTGACCCACAGGTGACCGCCGTTGTCTTCCAAAATAGCGATGATATTGTTATCCGGCAGGCCGTCTTCCATACGGAAGGTCCGGAAGCGTTGCGTAGCCGCATTAAACACGCAGAGCCCATCCCGGGAACCCGCCCAGATGAAGCCCCGCGAATCGCACAGTATCGCGTTCACATTATCGTTACTGAGCCCGTGCGTATCGTGCAGGTAATGGATAAACAGCCCTTTTGCCTTGTCCATCATATCAATCCCGTAAGCCGTCGCAATCCAGAGGTTACCCTGCTTATCTTCCGTGAGGTCCGTAATAAAATTGCTATGCACGGAATTATGCATGCTCACGTTGTTGTGATAAAATGCCGGCCCCTTGGGATCAAAACGGTCCAAACCACTGCCCAGCGTGCCTATCCAGAGGTCGTTCTGACTATCGCGAAAGAGTTTCCACGGCGTTTTATCGGCCATACTCAGGCTGTTCTCCGGGTCCGGCGCATAGTGGGTAATGCGGCCGTTTACCAGGTGATCCAGTCCCCCGTAGTAATATCCGATCCAAAGACTGTTATCCTTGTCCACCAGCAGGCTCAGGATCACGTCCGCGCTGATGCTGCCGGGATCGTTGGGGTTATGTTTCCACTGGCGGTAGGTATTTTTCTGCCGGTCGTAAAACATCAGTCCCCCGCCGTTGCTGCCTATCCAGAGGTTGCCCTGCTGGTCCTCCGCAAAGCAGTTCACATCATTGTACGCCATGGGCGATCTCTCCTCCGGGCGGCGGTTGTGCAGCGCAAACTTGTGCATGCTTTCCGCATAGTAGCTGATACCGCTTTTATAGGTGCCGCACCAGATGATGCCCAGGTCGTCTTTATACAGCGCGTAGATGGCGTTTTCCGCAATGCTTTTACTGTTATCGTCCCGGTGCAGCAGGTGTTGCACGGAGAAAGTTTTTTTATTCAGCAGGTTGATGCCCCCGTGGTCCGTCCCGATCCAGATCTGCCCTTTATCGTCCTGCACAATGCTGTTGACGATATCGTTATTCAGTTCGCTGTTGCGGCTGTTGAGCCGCTGCGTATGCCAGGTCTTACCGTCCACATAAGTCACCCCGTAATCGGTTCCCTCCATGTATATCCACAGGTCGTCGTCACTGTCTATGAACAGTCGCATGCTGAGTGGTTTTTTTAGGGGTTGGGGAGAGATTAAATTTTTCCGTTCGGTCAACTGCATCGTATTCACAGCGATCTTATCGAGTTCTCCATTCTTATGCAGTGCCAGCATATAACCGCTTTGAGTTCCCTCTAAACCCGTCACGGGATTTTCGCTGTCCGGCTTTACTGCTATTTGTTTTACAGGGGAATCTTGTTTTTTGCAGAACAAACGGCCATCCTGGTAGGCAAACCAATAGGTATTGCCGCTGCGCTGCATGCAGGTGATGCCATATGCAGGGAGGCCCAGCGCGGCCAGCCAGGCGGCAGCTTTTTCGAACTGCTCTGTAACCGGGTTGTACACCACATCGCCGTTGCGGGTGTGGATGTACATCCGGTCCCCGGGAGCGGGGTATATCGCCAGGATGTAGTTATCGCTGATGGAAAGCGAATCCGAAGGCTTATGGCGGTACACGCGGTACGTGGTGCCATCATAGCGGTTAAGTCCGCTCATGGTGCCAAACCACATAAACCCTTTACTGTCCTTGTAGATGCAGTTTACCTGGTTATTGGAGAGGCCATCATTTACATTCAGGGAAATAAAGTCCTGCGCCGGCGCTTGCAGGCAGAACAGCATTAACAGTGGAATCAACAGTCGTTTTGTAAACATGAATTTCAGGGTGGCTAGGTCAGCGTCAAATACACAGATCCGGCAGCGCAGGAAATAACTAAAAATTAATTTTATACGATTCTGGTTGACAATTACTTAAACATATTAACATTTCTTTTTTTACCGGATTTTCCAGTTATTCTTACGCTGCTGCTACTAATTTCAGGAAATTATGCAGTATTTACAAAGTCGGGCAGAAAAAACATTTCCCCGCAGCATTCCGGAGGAGGCTGTCAGCTTTGGCACAAAACATTATTTTCCCTAGTTTTGCAGACGCTCCTTTTCACAGGGAGTATATGAGTTATGCAAATTGAAATTTTAAAGTGTAAGATTCACCGCGCAGTAGTGACAGAGGCTAACCTGCAATATGTTGGCAGTATCACCATCGATGAAGATCTGATGGATGCGGCGGGACTGATTGAATACGAAAAAGTACAGGTCCTCAACGTGAACAACGGCGAAAGACTGGAAACTTACGTAATAAAAGGCAAGCGCGGTTCAGGCGTTATTTGTATGAACGGCCCTGCTGCGCGCCTGGTAGCCCCGGGCGACATAGTGATCATTATTTCCTATGCGACCATGGATTTTGAAGAGGCGAAAAAATATCAGCCTGTTGCCATTTTCCCTAAAGAAGGAAACAAATTATAATACCCTTGCCGGTTTGTAACCATTTGTAAATATTGTAACACCCTAAACAGCTTTAGTTATGCCTAAATCATTGAAGAATGTCATTAAGTTCATCTGTTTTTTTGGCATAGGCGTGTTACTGATTTGGCTGGTTACAAAGGACCTCACTCCCCGCGAATGGGAGATGATGAAAGAGGCGTTTCAACGGGCGAATTACTGGCTGGTAATACCTGCGGTGATACTCGGTATTGCCAGCCACTGGTTCCGCGCTACCCGCTGGAAGCTGCTGATGAAGCCGCTCGGCCATCAGCCCACTACCCTCAACACCTTCTTTGCCGTAATGGTGGGCTACCTGGCCAACCTGGCGGTGCCCCGCCTCGGGGAAGTAACCCGCTGCGGCATCCTTGCCCAATACGAAAAAATTCCCGCTGATAAGCTGGTAGGCACCATGATTGCCGAACGCGCGGTGGATATGGTCTGCCTCATCCTGCTCATGGCCATCACCGTACTCACGCAGGTGGAAGTACTCGGCGCCTACGTCAATAAGGAAATACTCATCCCCATCGGCAACAAATTCGCCAATGCCAACTTCCTGCAACTGGCTCTGCTCCTGCTGGCCGCCGCTGCCGGCATCGGCATCATCGTCTGGCTGCTGCGCAGGTTTGCCCGCTCCAAAGCGGCCATCACCATCAAAAACCTGGCGCGTGGCGTCATGGAAGGCATCTTGTCTATCGGCAAGATGGAAAATAAATGGGCCTTTATCATTCAATCCATCCTGATCTGGTGCTGCTACCTCTCTCAGGTCTATATCGGTTTTTACTGCCTGCAGGAAACCACGCACCTCGGCATCAGCGCCGCACTGGCCGTACTGGTAATCGGTAGTATAGGCATGATCGTTACCCCCGGGGGCATCGGCGCATATCAAACGCTCGTGCAAAAAACGCTGGAACTTTACCACATCAATAAAGTGATCGGCTTTGCCTTCGGATGGATCATCTGGGTGGTGCAAACCCTGCTGGTCATCGTCCTGGGCTTCGTCAGCCTCGTGGCGCTCCCCATCTACAACCGCAAAAGATTGCAAAAAGAAGCCCTGCAGGCGGTAGCGGAGAATTAATCCCCACACTGACAATATTTTTGTATTTTGGAGCCGGATGCACCTGCATCCGCCCTAACTACTATATATAATCCCGTACCGCAGATATGATGCACCTTATGCCCCGTAAGCACTTGCCGGCGATATTGCTGTTAACGCTCCTTACCGTCATCAGCCGCTTTATCGTCAGATACTATTGCCACTTTGATTTCAACGCCGTTCCCGTGCTGGAAACCTGGCACCTGCTGGATAAGCAGTTACTCATCGATCATCCCTGGGAATGTATGTGGTACCTCCACTCCCAGCCGCCGCTCTTCAACGGACTTTGCAGCCTGCTCATGAATGCGTTTCCGGACCATTATACGATGGTAATGGAAGCCTTGTGGATCATCCTCGGCTACGTTCAAACGATACTGCTGTATCTCTCCATATACCAACTTACCGGCAAACGGTGGGCAGGCTTCGCCGTTAGCGCTTACTTCTGCATCACGCCGGCATTCCTGCTGTACGAAGCCTGGTACTTCTATACCTACCTGGGCATGATCTTCCTCTCCTACTCCCTCTTCTTCCTGATCCGCTTTTTACGGACAGAAAAATTCGTATGGGGGTTCGCGTTATTCCTCACCCTGGCCGTCATATGCCTTACCATCAGCATGTTCCACCTGGTATGGCTCGTAGCCGCAGCCGCGCTGGTACTGCTGATGTGCCAACCAGGCCTCCGCAAAAAAACCATCCTCGCCGCGTTATTTCCCCTACTGCTGGTCACCGGCTGGTACGGGAAAAATAAAATCATGTTCGGCCATTTTACCGCCAGCACCTGGATGGGTATGAATGTGGCCCGCATCATGCTGCCGCTGGACAGGCAGCTGCCGCCCTCCATCACCAACGATACCATCCGCCGCTACGCGGACATCGGACCTTTCCGCTGCCTGGAAGAATACGGCGTGCAATGGCTGCCGGAAAACAAGCAGTATCCGGGCATCCGCGCGCTGCACGACTGGTGCAAGGGCACCAGCGAAAGTAATTTCAACAACATCCGCTACATCTACATCTCCGATCAGTTCCAGAAGGCCGGCATCGCCTGCCTGAAGGCCGATCCTAAAAAATACCTCAAACTCACGTTCACGGCTAATTCTCTCTACTTTTCCCCTACTACCAATTATTTCAACCTGGTAAAGAACAGGAGCCGGATACTGGGGTATGAATACTTCTTCAACCTGGGCTACATCAAAATCCATAAGGACTACATCTTCCTCACCAATGCCATACTGGTACTGCTATACGCTGTTTCCTTCGGGATGCTGGCCTGGACGGGCTTCAGGCGTTGGAAACAGGTGCGCAAAGGCCTCGCCGCATGGGAATGGCAGGATATCGCCGCCTGCTACACGGCTTTTAACATTTTGTATCTCATGCTGGCAGGTAACTTCCTGGAGCTGGGAGAAAATAACCGTTTCCGGTTCCAGGTGATCCCGTTATTTCTCTTCCTGCTCGTGTACACGGCCTGGAATCAATGGATCCGCGGTAAAGCCATCAATCGCTGAACATTTTCCGCCACTTTTCGTTAACTTTAATTTAATACTGAAACTGGACCTAAAACCGTATCATCGCACCGCCAATTAGTGTGAATTTTTTGAATGTAAATTAGTCTGTATGCGTTTGCAGCAAGGTGAGAACCTGGATATTATGACGATGCCCATAGAATCTAACTCAAAGAAATTAGCCCGCAAAAAGGCCCCCGCAGCCAAAAAGAAGATGATTGCGCGCGATGTCAGCTGGCTCGCATTCAATGCAAGAGTACTTCAGGAAGCTGCCGACAAAACTGTGCCGCTCTACGAGCGTATCCGCTTCCTCGGTATCTTCTCCAACAACCTCGATGAGTTCTTCCGTGTGCGTGTAGCCACCTTAAAACGTATGCTCTCCTTTGGCAAATCCGCCGCCAAAATGCACCTGGAAGAAAACCCCGGCAAAATCATCGACTCCATTCAAACCATCGTAATGGAGCAACAACGCGAGTTTGACCGCATCTGGAAAGATATCGCGCAGGAGCTGGAATCACAGCACATCTTCCTCCGCACGGAAAAACAACTCAACAGGGAACAGCAAAAGTTTGTACTCAACTACTTCAACGAACAGGTGCGTACCAACATCATTCCCCTGATGATTGAAAGCATCCAGCAGTTCCCCATCCTCCGGGATAAATCCATTTACCTGGCCATCGTACTGGCAAGGGCGGATAACTCCATCAGCCAGAAGTTCGCGCTGATCGAAATCCCCACTTCCGTGCTGCCCCGCTTCATCATCCTGCCCTCCAAACCAGGAGAGCATGATATCATGCTGCTGGAAGACCTCGTGCGTTTCTGCCTCCCGAATATTTTCTCCTACTTCGGTTTCGACAAGTTCACCTCCCACATCATCAAGGTGACGAGAGATGCCGAGCTGGATATCGATAATGATATTGCCGACAGTATCATCCACCAGATCGAAAAAGGACTGAAAGACAGGCGTAAAGGCAAACCCGTACGCTTTGTGTACGATAAGGATATAGACCCGCTGCTGCTGGAATACCTGATCCGGCGCCTCGGCCTCTCCGGGAAGGACAACCTGATCCCCGGGGCGCGTATCCATAATTTCAAGGACTTCATGGATTTCCCGGAATCCATCTTCCCGCCGCATTCGCACCGCAAATCGTTTATCCATCCGCTGTTCCAGAACGCGACCAGCGTGATGCACGTGGTGCAACGCCAGGATGTAATGCTGCACTTCCCCTACCACTCGTTCGATACCATCATCGACCTCCTGCGGGAAGCCGCCATCGATCCGAATGTTTCCAGCATCAAGATCACCGCGTACCGCCTTGCCAAAAACTCCAAGGTCATCAACGCCCTGATCAACGCCGTGCGCAACGGGAAACAGGTAACCATCGTGCTGGAGCTGCGCGCCCGGTTCGACGAGGCGGCCAACCTCGACTGGAAGGCCCGCCTGGAAGAAGAAGGCGTGAAAGTACTACTGGGCGTACCCGGCATGAAAGTGCATGCAAAATTATGCGTCATCAAAAAACGCATCGGCAACAAAACCATTCAATGCGGCTTTGTCAGCACGGGTAACCTCAACGAACGCACAGCCAGGGTCTACGGCGATCATTGCCTGCTCACGGCCAACCGCGCCATCATGGCGGACATCAATAAGATCTTCGCCTACCTGGAAAACGGGCACCATGATATCAAAATCCTGGAAAACTGTAAAACCCTGCCCGTTAGTCCGCTCAATATGCGCAATACCTTCCTGCGCCTGATCGACAAGGAAATCAAAAACGCCCGTAATAAAAAGAAAGCCAGCATCATCATCAAGATGAACTCCCTTTCCGATGCCGTACTGATCAACAAACTCTACGACGCGGCCAAAGCCGGCGTGGATATCAGGATGGTGATACGGGGTATCTGTTGCGCCTATACGGAGAATAAAAAGTGGAAGAAACAGATCCACGCCGTCAGCATTGTAGACGAATACCTGGAACATGCCCGCGTGTTCATCTTCCACCACGGCGGACAGGAAAAAGTGTACATCGCCTCCTGCGACTGGATGATCCGCAACCTGGACCACCGCGTGGAAGCCGCCGCCCCGATAACGGACCCGGCTATACGCAAGGAAATTGTAGACATCATGAAAATCCAGCTCAGCGGCAATGTCAAAGCCCGCGTGCTGGACAATGAGCAGCGAAACGAATACTACAGGGAGGGCGATAAAAAAATCCGGTCACAGGTTGAAATTTATAAATACCTCCACGAGAAACAATACCAGTAAGCTTTTTACTGGTATTGTTTTTTAGGGTTGGTGAAAATAATTACTTTTGCTTTCTTAATCAGTTCGTATAGATGAAGTTAGCTGCGATAGACATAGGATCAAATGCTGCAAGGCTCCTGATTTCAGAAGCATCGCCGAACAGCGCCGGGAAAATGGATTTCACGAAAGTAAACCTCGTGAGAGTACCCCTGCGCCTCGGCTTCGATGTATTTGCCACCGGCGCCATCTCTGAAAAACGCGCCGCCTGCTTCATTGATACCATCCGTGCCTATAAGCTGCTGCTGGATGTGTACGAAGTGAAATACCTGAAAGCCTGCGCCACCTCCGCCATGCGGGATGCAAGCAACGGCCCGGAAATCCTCCGCGCAGTGAAGGAGCAAACCGGCATCGACATCAAGGTGATCAGCGGCCGCGAAGAGGCGGCTTACATCTACGAAAACCATGTGGCCGAGCAGCTGGATAATACCAAATCCTACATGTATATCGACGTGGGCGGCGGTAGTACGGAAATTACCCTCTTCAGCAAAAAGCAACTGGTATTCAAGGAATCCTTCAACATCGGTACCATCCGCCTGCTCCACAACCAGGTGGACGAGAACGCCTGGCAGCAGATGAAGGACTTTATCAAATCCAACCTCAAAGGCCTCGGCCCCGTTATGGCCATTGGCTCCGGCGGTAATATCAACAAGGTCTTCAGCTTGTCAAAACGCAAGGAAGGCAAACCTCTATCCCTGGAAACGCTGAAAGATTACTACAAGGAATTCAGCAGCTTCACCGTGGAAGAACGGATTCATTTATACAACCTCCGGGAAGACCGCGCCGATGTTATCGTGCCGGCTTTGCAAATCTACATCAACGTCATGCGCTGGGCCGATACGCCGGAAATCTACGTGCCCAAGATAGGTTTGGCAGATGGCCTGATCCATGCCCTCCACAGCGAAATTGCCGCTGCCACCAGCCAGTTGTAAAAAACATTTCCATATTATTATTTATATCCCCACCTTTGCGGAAAGCAAATGCTGACTGCTTATGTCTGTGAATAAAGAAATCAAGCGTGTAACCACGCACGTATTGCAGAAGATGAAGGTAGACGGGGAGCGTATTTCCATGCTTACCTGCTACGACTATTCCATGGCCCGCATCCTGGATGATGCCGGCATCGATATTCTGCTCGTGGGCGACTCCGCCTCCAACGTGATGGCAGGTCATGAAACCACGCTGCCGATTACGCTGGATCAGATGATCTATCATGCCTCCTCCGTGGTAAGAGCCGCCAAACGTTGCTTTGTAGTGGTGGACCTGCCTTTTGGTTCCTACCAGGGCAACTCCAAGGAAGCCCTCAACTCCACTATCCGCATCATGAAGGAAACAGGCGCGCATGGCGTGAAGATCGAAGGCGGCGAAGAAATCATCGAATCCGTAAAACGTATTATCAGCGCGGGCGTGCCGGTAATGGGCCACCTTGGCCTCACCCCGCAGTCCATCTATAAATTCGGCACCTACGCCGTAAGAGCCACAGAAGAAGCCGAAGCGGCCAAACTGATCAACGATGCGAAATTGCTGCAGGAAGCCGGCTGCTTTGCCATCGTGCTGGAAAAAATCCCCGCCCTGCTGGCCAAACGCGTGGCGGAAGAACTGGCCATTCCCATCATCGGCATCGGCGCGGGAAAATATGTGGACGGGCAGGTGCTGGTGATGCATGATATGCTCGGTATCAACAAGGACTTCAAGCCGCGCTTCCTGCGCCGCTACCTGGACTTGTACAGCGAGATATACGGCGCCGCACAGGCTTACATCAATGATGTGAAAACGAGGGACTTCCCGAACGATAAGGAACAGTACTAACGCCACATCAGCGGCCTTCCGCTGCAACAAAGACCAATACTAAAATCACCAATATAAAACGGCGCACCTTTCCCGTGCGTCGTTTTTGTTTTGCAGTAGTTTTTTTCCTATATTCGCTTCACTGAAATGAACTACCTGTTAAACATACAGCTTTCTCTACTCTCCTACCTGCGGAGCACTTGCTCCCACGTGCCTTGATGGACGTGCATTTCAGCGTTTAATTTCCTTTAACGGCTTTATGGTTACCTGCATAGCGGCAGGCGTATGCGTTATTCGTATATGCGTGCGCGTTAGCTGGCGACGCTCCTCGCCGTACGGGGGATTAAATATCGTACGCGGAATAAGATGTCGTACGCGGAATAAAACGCCATAAGCGGAATAAAACGTCATAAGCGGATTAAAACGTCATACGCCGAATAAAAGGCCCTATGCGGAATAAAATATCCTACCCGGAATTAAACGCCATACCCGCAATAATTCACCATAAATACATCACTGCCTCCACGCTTCCACAGCGCTGCAGGACATCCATATTCAATCATCACCAATTCCATCGCAAATGAAAAAAATCATGATCATCGGCGCCGGCAAAATCGGCGAAACTGCCGCATTCTTACTGCAAAACTCCGGCGACTACCAGGTTACCATGGCCGACAATAATCCTGCTATGCTCAAGGCGCACCTTTCGCCAGGCGTTACCGGCCTGCAACTGGATGTGAACGATGCCGCAGCCCTTACCAGCGCCCTGCAATCGCAGGACATGGTGCTGAGCGCCTGCCCCTATTTCCTCAACGTGAAAATCGCCACCGCCGCTGCCGCCACGCAAACGCATTATTTCGACCTCACGGAAGATGTAGCCACCACCAATGCCATCCGGGAAATTGCCGCCGATGCCGACGTTAGCTTTATGCCGCAATCCGGACTGGCGCCGGGCTTCATCAGCATCGCCGCACATGATATCGCCAAAGAGTTTGACCAGCTGGACAGCGTGCGCCTGCGCGTAGGCGCATTGCCGCAATTCCCTACCAACAGCCTGATGTACAACCTCACCTGGAGTACCGATGGCCTGATCAATGAATACTGCAACCCCTGCGACGCCATCGATGAAGGGGAACGCAAGGAAGTCATGCCCCTGGAAGGACTGGAAAAATTCGCCCTGGACGGCGTGGAGTACGAGGCGTTTAACACCTCCGGCGGCCTCGGCGCCCTGGCGGAAATCCTGCAAGGCCGCGTGAGCAACCTCGATTACAAAACCGTGCGCTATCCCGGCCATTGCCAACTCATGAAGATTTTATTGAATGAGTTAAAATTGAACAAAAAAAGGCAGGTACTGAAAGAAATTATGGAGGATAGCATACCTTTCACCCCGCAAGATGTGGTACTGGTATTCGTATCCGTAGCCGGAAAGATCGGCGGCCGCTATGTGCAGCGCTCCTACTCCCGCAAAATCTATAACCAGGAGGTAAACGGGAGAGCGTTTACAGCCATTCAGCTCACCACCGCCGGCGCTGCCTGCGCAGTCATCGACCTGCACGCAAAAGGTACACTGCCCTCCAAAGGCTTCATCCGCCAGGAAGACGTAATTTTCCAGGACCTCATCAGCAACAGATTTGCCATTTATTACAACAGGAATTAAACAGCTTACTATGCTTAGCGAGATTTTACATGGCCTTATGAGTCGCTACCAGGAACGCGTTCCCGACGTGGCCGCCGTTATTGACGCAATGATCGGGGAAGGCATCATCCAACAGGCCTCCGATATTGAAAACGACCATATTGCTTTCCGTACCATGGGCGTACCCCTGCTGGGCGTACAATCCCTGGAAAAAATCTTCTTACACTACGGCTATACGAAAAGGGAACATTACTACTTCGCCGGTAAAAAACTGGACGCCTGGTGGTACGCCCCGCCCGAGCCGCAATACCCCCGCATCTTCATCAGCGAACTGCGGGTGCAGGACCTCAGTGAAACAGCCCAACGCATCATCCGCAGCTATACGGACGAAGTGAAGAGCGACCCGGTAGACCAGCTGAACCTGGACGACAGCCAGGCCGTGGATACCTTCCTCCACAGCGGCCTTTGGCGCACGCCTACCCTCGACGACTTTAAAACCCTGGCCGCAGAAAGCGAGTACGCCGCCTGGGTCATCTATAACAGGTATTACCTGAACCACTTCACCGTCAGTGTACACAACCTGCCGGAAGGATATAACACCATCGCGGGATTCAACGCATTCCTGGAAAAACACGGGTTTGTGCTCAACGATGCCGGCGGAAAAATCAAAGCGAGCCCGGATGGCAACCTGCTGCAAAGCTCAACGGTAGCCCGCATGATTGAAGCAGAATTTGCAGGCGGGGAAAAGTATAAGATCGCCGGCTCGTACGTGGAGTTTGCAGAGCGCAGGGTGCTGCCGCAATTTGCCTCCCTGCCGGCGGACCAGATACGGCGGGAACACCGCCGGGAGGGCTTCGAAGCCGGCAATGCCGACAAGATATTCGAAAGCACCTACTCCACCCAGACGAAAAAAACTTCTTAAATTTAAGACAGACCTTATTATCATGGAAGAGATATTACAATCATTCGGTATCACCGGCAAGCAAAGCGGCGTAAGTACCGGGAAACACTGGCTACCGGGCGGAGGCGCTAAAATCACCTCCGTATCCCCCGTGGATGGCAAAACCATCGCCACCGTGAAAGCAGCCAGCAAAGAGGATTACGATGCGGTGGTAGTCACCGCCCATGAGGCATTCAAAATTTGGAGAGAGTGGCCGGCGCCCCGCCGCGGCGAAATTGTACGCCAGATCGGGGAAGCGCTGCGCCAGCATAAACACGGCCTGGGCCGGCTCGTGTCCTACGAAATGGGCAAGAGCCTGCAGGAAGGCTTTGGAGAGGTGCAGGAAATGATCGATATATGCGACTTCGCCGTGGGCTTGTCCCGCCAGCTGCATGGCCTCACCATGCACTCGGAACGCCCGGGCCACCGCATGTACGAGCAATGGCACCCGCTGGGCATCACCGGCATTATATCCGCCTTTAACTTCCCCGTAGCGGTATGGAGCTGGAACTCCATGCTGGCATGGGTTTGCGGAAATGTATGCATCTGGAAGCCTTCCGAAAAAACGCCGGTGACCGCACTGGTCTGCCAGCGTATAGTCGAAACCGTATTTACCGCCAATGGCGTACCGGAAGGCGTGTGCAACCTCGTCATAGGCGGCCGGGACGCCGGGGAATGGCTGGCAGCCGACCCGCGGGCGCCGCTGATCTCTGCCACCGGCTCCACCCGCATGGGCAAAGCGGTAGCGGCCACCGTCGGGGCAAGGCTCGGCAAATCCATCCTGGAACTGGGCGGCAACAATGCCATCATCATATCAGAACATGCGGACCTGGATATGGCGCTCATCGGCGCGGTATTCGGCGCGGTGGGCACCGCAGGGCAACGCTGCACCAGCACCCGCCGGCTCATCATCCACGAAAAGGTTTATGACGCGTTCATCGCAAGGCTCGTAAAAGCCTACGCACAGCTGCGCATCGGCAACCCGCTGGACGAGAATAACCACGTGGGCCCGCTGATCGACAAGGATGCCGTCAACGCATACCTGGACAGTATTGCCAAGATCCGCGAACAGGGCGGCAAATTCCTCGTGGAAGGCGGCGTGCTGGAAGGCCCCGGCTACGAAACCGGCTGCTATGTAAAACCATGTATCGCGGAAGTGCAGAACTATTTCGACATCGTACAGCACGAAACCTTTGCGCCCATCCTCTATGTCATGAAATACCAGACGCTGAAAGAAGCCATCGCGTTCCAGAATGATGTGCCACAGGGGCTTTCCTCAGCCATCATGACCCTGAACCTCCGCGAGGCGGAAACCTTCCTCTCCGCTGCCGGGTCCGACTGCGGCATTGCCAACGTCAACATCGGTACCAGCGGCGCGGAAATCGGCGGGGCGTTTGGCGGTGAAAAGGAAACAGGCGGCGGCCGCGAAAGCGGTTCCGACGCGTGGAAAGCCTATATGCGCCGGCAGACGAATACGATTAACTACTCTACCAAACTGCCACTGGCACAAGGTATCAAGTTCGACCTGTAAAACGAAGGGTGGAATTCTTTTTCTCCAGCTCCGACGCCTTGCGCCGGAGCTTTTAATTTCATTTCAGGAGGTTACTGCCCGATCAGATTTTTAAAAGCGGTTGATAAATTGTCCGTCTACTCCGCCCGGTGTGACGCGGCCCCGGGTAAACGCCTTCTCTACATACATCAACGTGGTACATGGTTTGCAAAAATAGTAGCGAGGCTAGAGAACCCCGCTTTTCGTTAAACGGAAACCATGCTTATGAGAAAAATATCTGATAGCAGGGACGCTATCATATACTCTTCAGGCCATAAATATGGTACTAATTTTTGAATATTCATATTCAACGTTTGTGCTACGGCAGTAAACATTCCATCAGCAAAAAGGGGTTACATAACAAATTCCTTATTATTTTAATAAAATCCTTAATATATATAAGCTTATCCTTATAAATATTCAGGGAGGATAATAACCAGTCAACTACATTCAGGTGCGTTTATCATTAAATTTTAATGTTATACCGCTTTTTCCATACCTTTAACCTATCTAGTTTATTTTACTCTTATATCGGGAAAATGTTGAACATGAAATTGTTTAGTCGGGAGATAGCAGTCGCGGTGGTTTGTGTAGCGATGACGACTGCGCTGAATACCAAAACCATTGCGCAAAGCAAAACCCCAGTGCCGAAAAACTGGCAGCTGTTGAGTTACGACACTGATTCCGTTTATGGTACTGCTACTGAAAAAGCTTACAAACAACTGTTACAAGGTAAGAAAAGCACGCCGGTAATCGTGGCGGTGATCGATTCCGGTATCGATACCACCCATGAGGACCTCAAGCCCATCCTGTGGACCAACCGCAGGGAAATCCCCAACAACGGTAAGGACGATGACGGCAACGGCTACATCGACGATATCCATGGATGGAACTTCCTCGGCGGTAAAGACGGCAGCAGCCTGAAAGAAGACTCTGACGAAGCTACCCGCGAATACTACCGCTACAAACAGCTGTATATCAACCCGGATTCCGCGCTCAGCAAGGATTCCAAGGAATACGCCTACTGGCAGCGCCTGCAGGCAAAGGTGGAAAAGCCTTCCTCCCAGTACAAGGTCTCTTACAAGACCATGTCCAAACTGCAGGACAACCTGAATAAATGCGCCACCATCCTCAAAAACTACCTCGGTAAGGAAGACTTTACCGTGGCCCAGCTGGACAGCATCCAGACCACCAGCCAGGATGTGCTGCTGGCCCGCAACTTCGTTTCCCGCCTGCTGAAATCCTCCGGGGAAGAAGTTCCCGGCAGCTTCAACGAATTCAAATCCGAATTCGATGAATACATCAGCGAAATCAAGCGCAAAGCGGAAAGCACCGATGTGCAGCCCAACGCCAACCGGGAAAAGATCGTAGGCGATAAGTTCGAAGACATCACCGACCGCCATTACGGCAATAACGACGTGATGGGTAAATTCGGCTTCCACGGCACCCACGTTTCCGGCATCATCGCGGCAGTGCGCAATAACGGCCTCGGTATGGACGGCGTGGCGGACAACGTGCGCATTATGGCCGTGAAAGCGGTACCCGATGGCGACGAGCGCGATAAAGACGTAGCCCTGGCTATCCGCTACGCGGTAGACAACGGCGCGCAAATCATCAACATGAGCTTTGGCAAAGGCTTCTCCCCGCATAAAAGCTGGGTGGACGATGCCGTGAAATACGCGGAAGAAAAAGGCGTGCTCCTCGTACATGCCGCCGGCAACGACGGGGAGAATAACGACTCCGTACCCAACTACCCTAACCCGAACTACCTCACCGGCGGCAAAGCCAGCAACTTCATTACTGTCGGCGCTATCGGTAACGGCCGCGGTAAGGATAAGGTAGCCAGCTTCTCCAACTACGGTAAAGAAGGGGTGGACCTTTTTGCCCCGGGTGTCCAGATCTATTCTACCATTCCCGGCGGTACTACCTACGGAGCAGCGAGTGGAACCAGTATGGCATCTCCGGTGGTGGCTGGCGTAGCGGCATTAGTTCTTTCCTACTATCCAGACCTCAGCGCAAAGCAACTGAAGTATGTGTTGGAAAAATCCGCGACGCCACTGCCTGACGGCTCCGTTATGGTGAACAAACCAGGCGCGGAAGATACGCAGGTTCCCTTTGCGGACCTCTCCGTATCAGGCGGTATCGTGAACAGCTACGAAGCCCTGAAACTCGCCGCCACCCTGAAAGGCGAGCGCGTGCAGCCTAAAAAAGTAAAGGCGAAGATGAAGCCCGTAAGGAAGAACTAAAAAATGTTCGCATAAAAAAAGCCCGGTCGCCACAAACGACCGGGCTTTTTATTTGGTATAAACGCCACTACCGCACCAACCGTAAACAGAACGGATAACGGTAATGCTCTCCCTTATTCACAGCCACAGCCGCGAGGATGGAGAAAATCAGGTTGAATAATTTCAGCAGGGAATAGATCCAGAGCCAGCTAAAGCCCACATGCATCGTATTGAAATTTCCGGTGAAAATGCCGGTGCCCAGCGCCCATATGCCGGAAGTTATACCGCCGATGATCATCACGGCCGCGGAGCAAAGGCTGATGGTGATCTGGAAGTTGAGCGCCTCCTTGCCTTCCGTATCCACGAAGGCGGAATCATTGCGCTTGATCAGCCATAAAACCAGCACCAGCACTATGTTTCCGGCCCAACCCCAGTTGAGGAAAATATAGGCGAATACGCCGGCAATATGCAATAGGGTGGCCCAGGTTCTTTCGTCTCTTTCGTTCATAAGATGTAGGATTATAAATTTTAGGAAGAAGATAAGCAATCGGAGTAAAAAAGAAAACTACAAACCTGTAAGCCGGATTCTGTGATCCCCGGCAAGCCGGGGAACTGCTACCATTTATCTGCGACGATGCTCGCACATCGCCTGTATCTGCCTACCCTCGGTCATCGGGCGAGCAGCCCTCGAGCGACCGTTTACATGGCATTTCAGCACGCAAGGTTTACCCGAATAAACAGTTACCTGCCTATACCGTGGGCGCTTACCCCACATTTTCACCCTTACCGGTTGCCCGGCGGTTATTTTCTGTGGCACTGGCTGTCCTGCTCTTGCGAACAGGCCCACCCGTTAGGTGGTGCGTTGCTCTGCGCTGTCCAGACTTTCCTTCTTTCAGCTCATGTCTGAAAGACGGTAGCACGGTTTGTAGTTGACTGCAAAGGTAGTGAAAAGTTTGCACACCTTGAACAGTAAAGGGATTGAAGCGTTCGATAGCTCCAATCCCTTTACTGCATTGAGTTCTATGATATGAATTAAAACATTATCTGAAAGTAATTTCCGTAGCACCGTAACCGTAACGGGCATGGTACTGGTTCACGAAGTTCGCTACTTCCGGCGTCTGGCGCAGGATGTGATGGATCTCATCCTTCAGCTTGCCCTTCCCTACCCCGTGTATCACGACCATATGATGCAGCTTGTGCGTGATGGCCAGGTCCAGGTAACGCTGGAATTCATTCAGCTGTATGGCCAGGATGGCGATGTTGCTCAGCCCTTTCCAGTTTTTTTCCAGCTTTTCGATATGCAGGTCCACCTCGTGCTTGGGTTCCAGCGCGGCTTCCGGCTGCAGCTGTATCTTACTCAGCAGGCTGGCCATGGTGCCCGTGCCCACGATTTTTTGCTGCTGCTTTTTGCCCGGCGCCGCAGCAGCGGATGTAGCCGGCGGCGGTGGCGGCGCTTCTTCAGCCTTGTCCGGGTATTTTTCAAACAGCGGGATCGTCAGCGTGGCTTCCGCCTTGGTACGCAGTTCTTCCAGCTGGGTAAACATCTGTTTGGCTTTGATCTTCCAGGTCTTTTTTACGGACGACGCCAGGTTGGGCTGCTGCTCTTTCAGCACAAAGGTGAACTCGAACCTGGGATTGTCGTTCAGCGATTCAAAGTGCAAATCCGTCAGGTAAAAATGATTGTAAGGATGGATTTCATTTTTGATTTCCAGCTCCATTTTATTGGCCAGCCATACCTGGAAGTAAAAGCGCATGGCATGCGGCGTATCGTTGAACAGATGGAATTTCATCAGCTTGATGGTTTCATCAAAACCATCGTGATGGTACACGGGAAGCACGGAAATGAACATCCCTTTATCTGTCTTCAGGTCCTCGTATTTACTGCGGTTAACTTTTATTTCATCCCCGGGAATCAGCCTGGGCTTAGGTTTCACGAGCTTTTCCTTCGTAAAGCGATGGAAGTACGGAAAGTCAATCTGGTCCAGGTACACCGGGAAAGAGGTGCCTTTCACTTCAATCATGACCATATTATCATTCACAATCTCCACCACGGTTCCTTCTTCCTTGGAACTGAGCAGCAGAACTTTATCTCCTATTTCGTATTTCATAATTGCATTCTTGAACGCAAAGCTAAATTTTTTCCTTTAAAGATTCAGCGGGAAGTGGAGAAGGCGTTGGAAGGAGGCGTAAAAAGGATTAACGGTCGGGGTGGCGATCCCCGGCGGCAAGAAAAGACAGGGTTAACAAACCCGTCTAACGTGAAGGCCTGTATGAAAACAGACTCAATCTTTGATGCCCGCAGAATAGTTGCGGCTGTGCTTCTTTTCCGGATGACGGCGCATGTAGTCGTCTACTGAAATGGGGCCACTGCCTTCAATAAGGAAAAGGACCAGCAGAAACATCACAAGGAGTGAAAGGCCTAACACCGGGTAAACATTAAACAGGCCTGTCGGCGAGTGAACAAAGAACAACGCACCCACCAGCACCGGTAAATTCAGCGCTGAAGCGATGCGGGTAAAAAGGCCCATCATAATGAATAATCCACCTACAGTATGCGCAAATACAATGTAATGCGCGATGCCGATAGACATAGCTGCCAGCGTAGGGCTTTCATCGATCACACGTACTAGGGCGTCCCTGTTTTGCACAAACATGATACCCACGTACATGAGGAAAATCCCCAGCGCTATACGGACAACGCTAAGCCATTTGGGATGATGCGTGTCACCCCATTTTTCGATTCGTTGTAGCGTGTTCATAAAATTGAATTTTATGGATCAAAGAGCTACACTGAAGTTACGAAATATTATGATTTTTTAAGCTTACTGTGGCTATAACTGTAGAGGAAATAAATAGCAAGGCCGGCAATAAGCCAAACGGTGAAAACGATCCAGTTTTTCAGCGCGATCTCGGTCATGAGGTAGAAGCAGCTGAGCATGCCCAGCACCGGGATCAGGGAGAGTTTGCGCAGGTAAGACACCACCATGGTGATAGCCGCCACAATCACGAATAAGAAGAAAGGAATATTGTGCTTCCATACGTTCCACCCTTCCGCCATGGACAGGCGCTGGAGGATCTCCTTATGGAACACTAACGCAGTGCCAATCAATACCATCGGCACAATATACTGGCTGTTGATATACGGCATCCGGAAGCGTTTTTCATGGCTCTTTTCCTGCGGAGGCAGCATTAACACGCCCCCGCACACCAGGATGAACGCAAAGAGGGTTCCGATGCTGGTCAGGTCCGTTACGATGGTCAGGTTCAGGAATAACGCCGGCACCCCTACGATAATGCCCGTGATGATCGTAGAGAAGGAAGGCGTTTTGAAACGGGGGTGTATTTTGCTGAACTTCCTGGGCAGCAGGCCATCCCGGCTCATGCTCATCCAGATGCGGGGCTGCCCGATCTGGAACACCAGCAGCACGCTGGTGGTGGCAATCACCGCACTTACGGAAATAATGTAACTGATCCAGGGCATTTGTACCTGGTCAAACACAAAGGCCAGGGGGTCCGCCACTTTCAGCTCGGTGAAGGGCACCATACCCGTCAGTACAAACGAAATAAGGATGTATAAAACGGTACAGATAATCAGGGAATAGATCATGCCTTTGGGCAGGTCCCGCTGGGGGTTGGCGCATTCTTCCGCGGTGGTGCTGACGGCGTCAAAGCCAATATAGGCGAAGAACACGGCGGACACGCCTTTCAGCACGCCGGAGAAGCCGTTTGGCATAAAGGGCGACCAGTTGGCGGGGTTCACATAAAAGAAACCCACCACGATCACGAAAAGGATCACCAGTATTTTAAGGCCTACCATGAAGTTGGCGCTGCGCTTACTTTCCCGGATACCCACATAGGCCAGGTAAGTGACGAGTACCACCACGATAAACGCCGGCAGGTTGAGGATCACCGGTATGCCGAAGATGTGCGGGGCGGCCGCCATCAGCTCCGGCGACGCGCTGTCGTAATTATTGGTAAGCCACTCCGGGAAGCCGATCCCCAGCCCGTTGAGCAGGTTGTTAAAATAGCCGCTCCACGATATGGCCACGGCAATATTCCCGATGGCGTATTCCAGGATCAGGGACCACCCGATGACCCAGGCGGCCAGTTCCCCGAAGGTCACGTAAGAGTAGGTATAAGCGCTGCCGGATACGGGTACCCTGGAAGCAAATTCCGCGTAGCAAAGGGCGGAGAAGCCGCAGGTAATGGCAGTGATAATAAAGAGAACCGAAACGCCGGGGCCGCCGTGGAAGGAGGCTTCCCCAATGGTGGAAAAGATGCCGGCGCCAATTACAGCCGCAATACCCATCGCAGTGAGGTCCTTCACTTTCAGCACTTTGTGCATTCCGCTTTCATGTCCGTCTCCCAACCCACTGTTGGCATCTTTCAATATTGTTGCGATTGATTTTTTACGAAAAAGCGAATTGGACATCGGCGAGGATATTACAGTTTTGATTTGGGCGCGAATATAGGGGAAAATTTATAAAAAAATTTTTACATTCCGGCAGGTGGGCGGTTTTTTATGGGGGCCTTCGGCAGATATAAATGCTGCGCCGCAGGCAGGTTCCGTATCCGCGGCAGGACTATCCCCAAAATATGCCGGGGGTAAAGCGCCGGCCTTATGCATGCCCGCACCTTACCCCCGGAGGATATAATTTCGCTGTTATTGTTGCCTGTTCAGCAGGAAATCGGCCAGCTCCTTCAGCGGCTGCTTACGGGAACTCAGCACCGCAATTTTTTCCAGGTGCGAGAAGGCTTCCGTGGTGAAGCGTTCTTTTTCCATTTCCGCCCATTTATCCACTTTGCAATCCCGGTAGATACCCAGTACCCTTTCCACCTTATCGGCAGGATTTGCGGCCAGTAATGCCTTTAACTCGGCCTTCTGCGCATCGTTGCAAAGTTCGAAGGCTTTGAGCAGCAGGAAGGTCTTTTTATTGGCGAGGATGTCGCCGCCCTGTTGCTTGCCGAATTTTTCCGGGTCGCCGAAGGCGTCGAGGTAGTCGTCCTGGATCTGGAAGGCGATGCCCACATTTTTGCCGAAGGAATAGAGGTGTTCCTGGTTGCCTTCGCTCCCGCCGCCGATGATGGCGCCGAGCTGCAGGCTGGCGGCCAGCAGTACGGAAGTTTTCAGGCCGATCATGTGGACGTAATGCTGATAGTCCACCTGTTCGGGGTCCAGGTCTTCAAAATCCATATCCAGCTGCTGGCCTTCGCATACTTCCACGGCTGCCTTGTTGAATACGGAGATGAGTTTTTTCTGGTATTTCGCGTTCACGCGGTTCAGGCGGTCGTACACGGTAATCAGCATCACATCCCCGGAGAGGATGGCGGCCGTATCGCCGTAGACGGTATGCACGGTGGGCTTGCCTCTGCGCAGGGGCGCCTTGTCCATGATATCGTCGTGTATCAGGGTGAAATTGTGAAACAATTCAATTGCGCTGGCCGCGTGAAATGCGTCGGTATGCAGATCATCGAATAATTCATTTCCCATCAGGCACAGTACAGGGCGGATGCGTTTACCGCCGATTTCCAGGATATGGCTGGCTGCTTTATACAGTTTTGCCGGTTCTGCCGGAAAGTGTTGTTGATCGAAATGTTGACTGAACTGTGCTATTAACTCTTTAAATGATTGCATTTCTCTGAAACGGTTAATGAATTATTTTTTCTTCTTTATGTTTTTGGCGGCGGCTTTTTTAGCGGGCGCTTTAGTGGCTGCTTTTTTAGGAGCGGCTTTTTTAGCGGCGGCCTTCTTAGCGGCGGCTTTAGGCGTGGCTTTTTTAGCAGTGGCTTTTTGAGCTGTCTGCCGGGCTGGCGCTTTTTTCACCGGCGCTTTGGCAGCGGCTTTTTTAGCGGAAGCTTTGGGAGCCGCTTTTTTAGCAGTGGCTTTTGAAGCCGTTGTTTTTGTGACCGCTTTTTTTGCCGGCGCTTTTACGGCTGCCTTTTTAGGAGCCGCTTTTTTAGCGGTGGCTTTTGTGGCCGTTGTTTTTGTGACCGCTTTTTTTGCCGGCGCTTTTACGGCCGCCTTTTTAGGAGCCGCTTTTTTAGCGGTGGCTTTTGTGGCCGTTGCTTTGGCGGCTGTTTTCTTAGCCGGTACTGCAGCTTTTTTAGTGGCTGCTTTAGGAGCGGCATTTTTAGCAGTAGCAGTTGCGGCCGTTTTCTTAGCCGGCGTTGCGGCGGCTTTTTTAGCGGCAGGTTTAGCAGCGGTTGCTTTCTTAGCGGCTGCTTTCTTCGCGGTGGTAGTTGCTGCCTTCTTAGCCGGCGTTGCAGCGGCGGTTGTAGCAGTGGCTTGTTTAGTGGTAGTTTTGGCAGCTGCAGCTTTGGCTGGCGAAGGCGCCGCTGTTTTAGCGGCTGCTTTTGCCGCGGCCTTTTTAGTGGCGACTTTCTTCGCCGGCGCCTCTTCACGCTGCCCCTGGGCTACTACTACCGGCGCTTCAGGCGCTATTTCCGGCGCAATGCCCCCTGGCTGTTCCTTCACCGGCGGGCGTTTGCCTTTAGGCGCAGCGGGCCTGCCGGATTTGGTTTTTACCACGCCGGTGAGCGGGGTATCGGCCGCGGTGGCTGCCGGCGCTGCTTCCACAGGTTTCGGCAGGGCGGCAGGCGTTACGTCCGGCTGCAGGATAGCAGG
This sequence comes from Chitinophaga sp. CB10, assembly GCA_001870995.2. Lineage (GTDB taxonomy): Bacteria > Bacteroidota > Bacteroidia > Chitinophagales > Chitinophagaceae > Chitinophaga. The sequence goes on along the minus strand of MLAV02000001.1, from coordinate 708,053 downwards.
AACTTCCGGAGGCGTTACCACGCTGTCGGAAATCGCTGGCAGGTCCACCGGTGGCACGTCGGCCTTGATAGGCGCCACCCAGGTTGCCGCCGGCTTTGGCTGCGGTTGATGCTGCGGTTGCCCCTGTGGCCAACGCTGTTTGTCCTTCTTCTTTTTCTTCTTGCCGGGGCCCTGTTGCTGCGGCTGCTGTTGCTGGCGTGGCTGCTGGAACTGCTGTTTAGGCTGCTGGCCGCGTACGGCTGGCTGGCCCTGTTGCAGTTCTTCTTCCAGCTCGTAATCCAGCTGGCGTTTCGCCAGGTTGGCGGCTACCACCCTGATTTCCACTTCCTGGCCGATGCGGAACCTGCGTCCGCTGCGGGCGCCCACCAACGCGTACTCAGCGTCGTTGAACACGAAGTCTTCCTTCTTATTCAGGTTATGTACGCTCACGAGGCCTTCGCACTTGGTGTCCACGGTTTCTACCCAGAACCCGAAGTGCGCCACGCCGGAAATCACCCCTTTGAAGGTTTCCCCGATGTATTGCTGCATGTACTCTACCTGCTTGTATTTATTGGCGGCGCGCTCTGCTTCCATGGCTTTTCTTTCCATTTCAGAGCAGTGCTTGCACTCTTTTTCCATTTGCTTGTTCGGATGCACGTCGTTGGCGAGGCATTCGGCCACCACCCGGTGTACCAGCACGTCCGGGTAACGGCGGATAGGCGAAGTGAAGTGGCAATAGTCCTCGAAGCCGAGGCCGTAGTGCCCAACGTTTTCCACCGTGTACGCGGCTTTGGCCATGGTGCGGATGCCCAGGGTTTCCAGCACATGCTGTTCCGGCTTGCCCTGCACCAGCTGCAACATCTTGTTAAACGAGCGGGCGATGCCATCCGGCGTGCTCAGGTCAAACTTATAGCCGAACTTACCGGCGAAGGAGGCAAATACCTTCAGCTTTTCCGGGTCCGGCGTATCGTGTACGCGGTATGGGAAAGGCACCGGCTGTTTGTTCACCCGGATCTTGGATACGTAGGTGGCCACCGTACGGTTGGCCAGCAGCATCAGCTCTTCAATCAACTGGTGCGCTTCCTTGCTTTCCTTGATTACGATGCCAACAGGCTTGCCTGTTTCGTCCAGTTTAAAACGAACCTCCTGGGAACTGAAATTAATAGCGCCCTGGGCAAAGCGTTCGGCACGCAGCGTCTGGGCAATTTTATTCAGGAGGAGGATCTCGTCGAGATATTTACCTTCTTTTTTCTCAATAATTTCCTGTACATCCTCGTACGTGAAACGATGGTCCGAATGGATAACGGTACGGCCTATCCAGTGCTGCTTCACCTCTCCCCTGTCGTTCATCTGGAAGATGGCCGAGAAGGTGAACTTATCTTCATGCGGGCGCAGGGAGCATAGTTCGTTGGAGATTTTTTCCGGCAGCATAGGCAGCACCCTGTCCGGCAGGTACACGGAAGTAGCCCGGCGTTCCGCTTCCTTATCCAGCTCTGTACCGGGTTTCACATAGTGGCTTACATCGGCAATATGCACGCCCACCTCATACAACCCGTTTTTCAGCGGGCGGATGGAAATGGCGTCGTCAAAGTCCTTGGCATCCACCGGGTCGATGGTAAAGGTGAGGATGTTGCGGACGTCCCTGCGTTTTCGCACTTCCTCTTCCGTTATGGTTTCATCGATCTGCGCCAGTTCATCCATCACCTCTTTCGGGAAGTTGAGCGGGAAGCCGGCTTCGATGAGGATTTCCTTCATGGCCAGGTCGTTGGTATCGCTGGCATCCAGGATTTCGATGATTTCGCCCACGGGCTTGCGGGACTGCTCGCCCCAGGCTACGATCTTCACGACCGCTTTATCGCCTGTTTTGGCTTCCCCGAGGGAGTTGGCGGGAATATAAATATCCGGCATGAACATCCCTTTTTCAGGGATCAGGAAGCCGAAGTTCTTGCTTACCTGCAGGGTGCCGGTGAATTCCGTTTTATTTCGTTTAAGGATATCAGTTATAACGCCTTCCATGCGACTATCGCGGTTGCCGGGTTTCAATACGTCGACCAGGACTTCGTCGCCATCCAGGGCAGTGTTCAGGTTTTTCTGTTTAACGAGGATATCGCGTGGCAGGCCCTGTACAATTACGAAGGCCATTCCGGAGCGGGTTACTTCCACTATACCTTTAAAGGTTTTTTTGGGGCCTCCGCCTCCGTGGTTGTTTCCGCCTTTCTTATGTTTTTTCTTTTTACTCATGTTTCAGGGTAGTTCTTCATTGATTGGCCGTAGGATAATACTGTCCTACATAATCAAAAATAAAATTATTAAATCTTTCTGCTCCATCGAACAGGAATGCAATTTCAACAGGCATAACAGCCATTTGCATGTTTTGTTCTGTCAGGTTTTTCTGTAGCAGGTGCAGCCTTACTGCGTCTTTTTCAGTGGTCACGACCATTTTTTTATTGCCCGGCAAACCATCACGCTCCCTGATGATCTTGGCGATATCTTTTTCGGAGTAATAGTAATGGTCCGGGAAAGACAGCAGGTACACCTGGCTGAAGGAGGACCTGAGTTTATCCAGGAGCGGCTCCGGCCGCGCAATGCCGCAGGCCAGCAACACGGTGGCATCCCCGGGGATGTTCACCGGCTCCTGTGTCATCAGGTCGTACATGGCTCCGTATTGCAAGGTAGTAAAAAACACCTGCTGATGGGGCAATGGCGCAATTTCTTTTTCGATGGCCGCCTTTTCTGCCAGTGATAAATCAGGCGGACATTTGGAAACGATGATGCAATTGGCCCGCTGGTAGCCTTTCCTTCCCTCTCTCAAACGCCCGAAGGGCACCACATGATCTTTGGTAAACCTGCGACCGTATTCTGTGATAAGAATATTCATGCCAGGTTTAATGCTGCGGTGCTGGAAGGCATCATCCAGCAATACAACCTGCGTGCCGGGTTCGTCCATCAGCAGCTGCGGAATAGCCAGCATCCGCTCTTCGCCTACCGCTACATGAATATCGGGATATTTTTGGTGAAACTGCATGGGCTCATCCCCTATTTCGGAAGCCGTGGTAGTGGCGTCCGCCAGGATGTAGCCGCTGGTGCGGCGGTTATAGCCCCTGCTCAGGGTGGCTACCTGGTAATGCTGTTTGAGCAGGCGGATGAGGTATTCCACATGCGGGGTTTTGCCTGTACCGCCTACGGACAGGTTGCCGGCCGCAATGGTAGGAATGTCAAACTCCACCGCGGTCAGCAGTCCCCTGTCGTAGAGTTTATTACGCACCCACATGACCAAACCATACAGCAGGGAAAAGGGGTAAAGCAGTACAGACAAATATTTCAGCACGTTAGTATGTTTAAGCTTCGTTATTAAATTGATAAATTTTCTCCGGAGTTACCACCGTCCGCAATGGCACATCGTATGCATCCGCATCCGGTATGGCATCGACCGGCTCAAAGAGCGAGAGGCCGATGGTATGCACATCGGGGCGGCACTGTTTCAGGAAGCGGTCGTACATCCCTTTGCCATAGCCTACCCGGTGGCCATGGGCATCAAAGGCCAGCATCGGCACGAAGACGACGTCAAGGGCGGAGGGGTCAATGCGCTCCCCGCCTTGCGGTTCCGTAATGCCAAACCGGTTTTTAACCAGGATGGTAGCGGGCGTCCATAACAGGTGCTCCATGACGCCCGACTGCATATCGGAGCGGGACAGCACCCATTGCAACTGCGGATAACGGGCTTTCAGGGCGGCGATCAGGGGCCAGGTATCCGCTTCCTTCTTTTCCAGTATGGGGAGAAAGATATGTGCGTACCGGTAGGGCGTAAAGTCCAGGCCCAATACCCGTTCGAGCAAAGCCTTGTTCAACAGGGCCGCGGCAGGTTCGTCGAGGTTCAGCCGGCGTTCCAGGAACTGTTTTCGTATATCCTTTTTAGTTGTCATTATAACAGTTGGTGTAACGAGGGGGACAACAATTGTGCCTGCTCCTGTATAAATGCCTTTCCGACAGTTGAAGCGCGCGGGATGCGGCCAATCCGCGGGATGCCGGACCAGCGGATGATATCCTCTTCGTTGGAATGCCAGTCCCCGCCGAAGATCCAGCCTATAACGGGAACGCCTGTATGTTGCAGTACGCGGGCCGTTAGCATGGCATGGTTAATACTGCCAAGGTAGTTCTGGGCGGCAATTATGACACGTGCTTCCATACGGGAGATCATTTCCAGGGTGAATACCTCTTCGTTGATGGGCACCATCAGTCCGCCCGCGCCTTCGATCACCAGGGGGCGGGCCGGGTCAAACTCCCGCAGCCGGGCCAGGATCAGGTCCGTATCAATGGTTTGCTGCTGCAGCCTGGCAGCCAGGTGGGGCGACTCCGGCGCATCCAGCGCATATACTTCAGGATGGCAGGCAGTGATATGATTGCTGATCAGGGATTGAATGGTATGGGTGTCCGTTCCTTCGGCAAGGCCCGTCTGCACCGGCTTCCAGTAGTCGGCCTGCAAGGCCTCCGTCACGCATGCCGCCGTCACGGTTTTACCTACGCCGGTGCCGGTACCGGTTATAAAAATTTTTTTATTCATCCCGGCAAAGATAGTATTTATCAGGCATGCGGGGTGAAAGGCAAAAAAACCTATCTTAGTAAAGTACAACCTCATAGAATATGAAATATTGTGAAAACATCCTCGAAACGATCGGCCATACTCCGCTAGTAAAGTTACATCGCGTGTCCGCCATGCTGCCATGCCCGGTTTTTGCGAAAGTAGAATTCTTTAACCCCGGCAACTCTATCAAGGACCGCATGGCCGTGAAAATGGTAGAGGTAGCAGAGCAAAAAGGCCTGCTGAAGCCCGGAGGCACCATCATTGAAGGCACCAGCGGCAATACCGGTATGGGCCTGGCGCTGGCCGCGGTGATCAAAGGCTACAAGTGTATATTCACCACTACGGATAAGCAATCCAAAGAAAAGGTGGACATCCTCAAGGCCGTAGGCGCCGAGGTGATTGTTTGCCCCACGAACGTGGAACCGGAAGATCCCCGCTCCTACTACTCCGTATCCAAACGCCTGGCGCAGGAAATACCCAACTCTTTTTACGTGAACCAATATGATAACCTGGCCAACAGGGATGCGCATTATGAGCAGACCGGCCCGGAAATATGGGAACAAACGGATGGAAAAATCACCCACCTGGTGGTAGCTACCGGCACCGGCGGCACCATTACCGGGACGGGCAAATTCCTGAAGGAAAAGAATCCGGACATACAGGTATGGGCGATAGACAGCTACGGCTCCCTGCTGAAAAAATACTTTGAAACAGGGCAGATCGATATGAGCGAGGTGTATCCTTATATTACGGAAGGCATCGGGGAAGACTTTGTGCCGCAGAACTACGACATGAGCGTGATTGACCGCTTTGTGAAAGTAACGGATAAGGACGGGGCAGTAATGGCCCGCCGCATTACCAAGGAAGAAGGCATCTTCGTGGGCTACTCCGCAGGTTCCGCCATGGCGGGGCTGTTGCAGCTGAAGGAACACCTGAAGCCTACAGATGTGGTAGTGGTGATCTTCCACGATCATGGCAGCCGTTATGTAGGTAAAGTGTACAATGACCAATGGATGATGGAGCGTGGCTTCCTGGATGTAAAAACCGTGAAGGACGTGGTGAGCTCCCGCCGCAACCAGCCGCTGGTCAGCATTACGCCGGATGATAAAGTCAGCGAGGCGATTGCGAAAATGCGCAAATTCGACATTGAGCACCTGCCGGTGATACAAGGCGCGGAGCTGGTGGGTTCCGTATCCGAAAACGGGTTGTTTAACCGCCTGATCGACGATGCGAACCTCAAAGACGCTTCCGTGAAGCAGGTGATGCAGGCCCCTTTCCCCGTGGTGACGGAAAATACGCCGATAGAAAAACTTTCCATGTATATCAACAAGGAGAACGGCGCCGTGTTAACCAAAGATGAAAGCGGCGATTACCACATCGTCACCAAATACGATATCATCCAGGCTTTGGGAAGATAATGGAATTTACAGATCAGTTACAACGGACGATAACATTGGAAAAGGCGCCGGCGCGCATTGTGTCGCTGGTGCCTTCTCAAACCGAATTGCTGCATAGCCTCGGGCTCGGCGAGCGCGTGGTAGGCATCACCAAATTCTGCATCCATCCGCAGGAGTGGTTCCGCAGCAAAACCCGGGTGGGCGGCACCAAAAATGTGCATCTGGACCAGGTGCGGGCTTTGCAACCGGATTTGATTATTGCCAACAAGGAGGAAAATACCCAATCCGATATTGAGACGTTAATGCAGGAATTTCCCGTGTGGGTGAGCGACATCCATACGCTGGAAGACGCGCTGGGCATGATTGCCGGCGTGGGCGCGCTGACGCAGACGACGGCCCGCGCTTCGGCGATGATTGCGGAAATTGAGAGCGATTTTTCCGCGCTGCAACCGTTGAGCGGTATCCGCACGGCCTATTTCATTTGGCGGGAACCCTGGATGGTGGCGGGTAACGATACCTTTATCCACCAGATGCTGCTGCGCTGCGGATTGGTAAATGTTTACAGCCATGTGCCGCGCTACCCTTCCATCTCTCCCCAACAACTGACCGACAGCGGCTGTGAGTTGGTCTTATTGTCCTCAGAGCCATATCCTTTCAGGGAAAAGCATATTGCGGAGCTGCAGGCGATAATGCCGGCGGCCAATATTCAACTGGTAGACGGGGAATATTTTTCCTGGTACGGGAGCCGCCTGAAAGGCGCGCCCGCCTACTTTTCCGGGCTAATCGCTTCCCTGCGGGAAGCCGGTTTCCAATAATTTTTCAGCGCGGGGCAACCTAATAATTGCGGGCAGCGTAAACAGGATAGATACAAACTGTTTCACTGCTAAATCTATTATTATGGAAAGACGCGACTTTGTTGCAAACCTTGGCATCACGCTGGCACTGGCGTGTACAGCGGGCCTGGCTGCCTGTGGCGGCGGTGGCGGAGGATATAACAACTCCAACCCTACTCCTCCTGCCGGTGGCGGTACCGCTAAATTATCCATCAATCTTAACAATGAGCTGACGGCGGTGGGCGATGCAAAAATCGGCGGCGGCGTCATCCTGATCCGCACGGGCAGTGGCAATACCGCGGCGGATTTTGCCGCCTTGTCCAGCACCTGCACCCACCAGGGATGCACGGTATCTACCTACAACAAAACTACCGGATTGATTGAATGCAATGCGCCTTGCGGCCATGGCAGCAGGTATGCTACGAGCGGCGCGGTGAATACCGGCCCTGCGGCGAGCCCGCTGACGCCTTACACCGTGACGATCAGTGGTAATATCCTGACGGTGAGTTAACCTTAGTGATTGTTCAGAAAGTCGACCACCCAGCTGGCGAAGTTGGCTGTACGAACGGTGCTGCCGTGATCGCCTGTCACGGTGGCATGGAAACCAACGGGCATCATAGCGGCGAGCGCGCCGCCGGTATCATTGTCCGGATCTTTATCTCCCCCGATAACCAATACGGGCTGCGCTATCTTTCCCAGTTCTGCGGGCGTGGTAGCGGGTTGTTCTTTTTGCAGCAATGCGAGGGCCTGCTGGTCTAACCCTGCTGCCTGTACGCTTTTGACCATAGTGGCCAGTTCAGGGATATTTTCCCCGGAGAGGGCGCGGTAAAACAGTTTACGGCGCGGCCATTCCGGATCGGTGAAGCCGGTGCCCATACCGCCCATGACGCCACATTTCACGCGCCCGTCCATCAACAGCAGGCGGGATACGATGATGGCGCCGCGGGAATAACCTACCGTTTTATAACTCCCGAGTTTCAGGTAATCGGCCAGGGCCATGATATCTTTTGCTTCCGCATCATTGGCGTAGGCGGCGGAATCATGCGGCTTGTCGGACAGGCCGTTGCCGCGCATATCCAGCGTGACCACCATGTACCCGGCTTTAAGCAGGGAATCGTACAGCGGCGTCTTGCGCCAGGAGTCCCCATTCAGGATGAACCCATGAAGTAGTATTACCGGTTCGCCTTTGCCGGCTACCGTGTAATGAATGCGGGTATTATCGAAGGAGCGGAAGAATGTTTCAGAGGAGGAAGCCGCCTGCGCAGCCGCACGGGTAAAGCCTGTGAGCGAGAGCAGGAGGGTAAATATAAGGATGTTAAAATATTTCATGTTGTATTATTCGGGGTAAAAATTACGATTATATGCCGACAAATGAAAGGCGGAGGCAAAATCTTTTTCCATTATAAATCTTCTGTTTAACTCCTTATATTTGCTTTCCTAAAAAATCAAATACATTTTAGAGTATGGGAAAATACAGAGCTGGCGTATTATTCGGCGAAGAGCTGGATGCGCTGTATAATGATGCCAAAGACAACGGATTTGCGATGCCTGCTGTGAATGTGGTGGGAACAAACTCCGTAAACGCAGTGTTGGAAACTGCCGCCAAGGTGAATTCACCGGTGATCATTCAGTTTTCCAACGGCGGGGCTCAATTCTTTGCCGGTAAGGGAATGCCTAACGACAAACTGCAGGCAAACATTGCAGGTGGCATCTCCGGCGCAAAACACGTACATGAGGTAGCTAAATATTATGGTGTTCCTGTGGTACTGCATACTGACCATGCCGCTAAAAAATGGCTGCCATGGATCGACGGTCTGCTGGACGCCGGCGAACAATTCTATAAACAAAACGGTCAGCCGCTGTACAGCTCCCACATGCTGGATCTGTCTGAAGAGCCGCTGCACGAGAACATCGAGATCTCTCACAAGTACTACGAAAGAATGGCCAAACTGGGCATGTCTATCGAAATCGAGCTGGGCGTAACCGGCGGTGAGGAAGACGGGGTGGACAACTCCGGTGTAGACAACTCCAAACTCTACACCCAGCCTGAAGATGTAGCTTATGCTTACGAGGTCCTTTCCAAAGTAGGGAACCGTTTCACCGTAGCTGCCGCTTTCGGTAACGTACATGGCGTGTACAGCTCTGGTAACGTGGAGCTGCGCCCGGTGATCCTGCACAACAGCCAGGAATATATCCAGCAGAAATTCGGCACCAAAGCTAAACCTGTATTCTATGTATTCCACGGCGGTAGCGGTTCTCCAAAGCATCAGATCACTGAGGCCCTGGGTTACGGCGTTATCAAAATGAACATCGATACGGATATGCAGTGGGCTTTCTGGGAAGGTGTGCACGACTTCTACGAAGCGAAGAAAGATTACCTGCAGGCTCAGCTGGGCAACCCTGAAGGGCCGGATAAACCCAACAAAAAATACTACGATCCGCGCGTTTGGCTGCGTAAAGGTGAAGAAACCTTCGTTAAGCGCCTGGAAGAAGCGTTCCATGATCTTAACTGTATCAACCGCAACGCTTAATTCGTTGAGAAATAATGCAGGAAACGCTCCTACCCCACCGGTAGGGGCGTTTTTCCGTTTAAAAGGTGCTAAATTTCTCTGATCTATAACGTATTATATTATAATTATTTGATTTTTTATCTAAATAATTCATTAATTCGTATCTTGCACCACTATTTTCTAATCTAACAGAAGAATATGTCAAGCTGGTTTAAGCGAATTAAACAAGGCATTTCCACCACCACCAGTGAGAAGAAAGAAGCTCCTGATGGCTTATGGCACAAATGCCCGAACTGTAAGAAAACCACCACTGTTAAGGATCTGAAGGAGCATTATTACGTTTGTGATAAATGCAACTACCACAACCGTATCAATTCTGCAGAGTACTTTGAGATCATCTTTGATGAAGGTCAGTTCGAAGAGCTGTTTCCAAATATTAACCCTACTGATTTCCTGGGCTTTAAAGACCTGAAGCCTTACAGCGAAAGGCTGAAAGACGCTCAGAAGAAATCCGGCCTGAAAGACGCCATGACCGTGGGTACAGGCACTGTGTTAGGGAACGACCTCGTGGTGGCATGTATGGATTTCAACTTCATCGGCGGTTCCATGGGTTCCGTTGTAGGTGAGAAAATTTCCCGTTCCATCGATTACTGCATTGCGAACAGGAAGCCATTGATGATCATTTCCAAATCCGGCGGCGCCCGTATGATGGAAAGTGCGTTTTCGCTGATGCAGATGGCTAAAACCTCCGCTAAATTAACCCAGCTGGCTGAAGCGCAGCTACCTTATATTTCCCTGATGACCGATCCTACCACCGGTGGCGTTACTGCATCCTATGCGATGCTGGGCGACCTCAACGTGGCCGAACCGGGCGCCCTGATCGGGTTTGCCGGTCCGAGGATCATCAAGGAAACTATCAAGAAAGATCTTCCGGAAGGCTTCCAAAGCGCGGAATTCCTCCTGGAGCACGGCTTCCTCGATTTTATTATCGACAGGAAAGAACTGAAGACCAAACTGGCAACAGTACTCTCCCTGTTCAAAAAATAACCTTTACATTGCATGCTTTATGGATTTGGAGCCACACACTGCAAATCCATAAAGCATTTTTGTAAGCAATCACTATGGCAGAATTAAGAAACAGATCGGCATATTTTGAGTACGCAATAGAAGACAAGTATATTGCCGGCATTGTATTGACCGGAACGGAGATCAAATCCATCCGTCTGGGAAAGGTGAGCTTTAATGACGCTTTCTGCTATTTCCACAAAGGAGAATTGTTTGTTAAGAGTCTGCACATCGCAGAATACTCCCACGGCACCGCCGCCAACCACGATCCCCTCCGGGAAAGGAAATTACTCCTCACCAAAAAAGAACTCCGCAAACTGGAGAACAAGATCAAGGAGAAAGGCTATACCATTGTGCCGCTGCGTATCTTCATCAATGAGAAAAGCCTCGCTAAAATGGAAATCGGACTGGGTAAGGGTAAGAAACTGCATGATAAACGCGAGTCCATCAAACAACGTGAGTCGGACAGAGAACTGAGGCGACAATTCAAATAGTTGCACCTATCATTTATCCCATAAACCCTTTTCAAGTGAAAGTTCATCTCCCATCCTACCGTCAGCTGCAAGCCCTGCTTTGCGGACTGGCATTGCTGTGCCTGTGCGCCTGCAAGTCAGGCGAAAAGCTGTACAACAAAGGCCGCTACGATGAGGCCGTGCAAACCTTCGTCAAAAAGCTGCAAAAGCGCCCCAACGACGCCAAGGCCCTGCAACTGCTGCCGGCCGCCTACCAGCATTCCCTGCAACAGCACGAAGAGCGGGTAAACCAGCTGCTGCGCTCCAACAACGAACTTAAATGGGAAAGCGTACGGTCCGAATACCGGCAAATGCAGCATCTCTATAACGCCATTAAATCCTCCCCTGCCGCCCTTACCGTGGTACAGCCGAAGGATTATTCCGCCGCCATCACCGGGGCCCAGGAAAATGCCGCAGAAGTGCGTTACGACCGTGGCGTGCAACTGCTCAACAACGGCGATAAAGCCAGCGCCCGCCAGGCTTACAGCGAATTTGCCGCCGCGGAAAAGCTCGTGCCTAACTTCCGCGATACCAAAGCGCTGAAGGAAGAGGCTTTTAACCTGGGCGTAGTGCGTGTGGTGATCAGCCAGCTGGAAGTGCGTTCCCCTTATTTCCAGTTTTCGGCGGACCAGTTCCGGGATTACCTCGTGCAAAGCGTGCAGCGGCAGAACATCAACCGGTTTGTGCAGTTTTATGACGACCGCTATGCCGCCGCCAATAACATTCCGGCAGACGAATACCTGGAACTGCGCTTCTTCGATTTTGTGGTGGGCCAAACCTATGTGGACCGCGTACAGCGCGATGTGAGCAGGGAAATACAGGATGGCGTGGTAAAGGATACCAGTGGTAAGGAGATCAAACAATATATAACGGTGAAGGCTACACTCTTTTTGACGAAACAAACCGTTGTTTCCAAAGGACTGCTGGACTACCGTATTATTGCTACCGCCAACGGGCAGACGCTGCGGCAGAACCGCATCCCCGGCAGCTTCACCTGGCTGAATGAGTACGGGTATTACAAAGGCGACAAGCGCGCCCTCAGCGAAGAAGACCTGCGGCAGATAGGCGGCCGGGAAATGGCGCCGCCACCGCCGGACCAGCTCTTCCTCGAGTTCACCAAACCGATTTACAGTGACCTGGAAAGGGAATTAAGAACTTTCTACAACAATATCTAAGACCTTCCTCATCATAAAAAAGCAGCGGTTACGAACCGCTGCTTTTTTGTTGCATCAAATATGCTGCTGCAATAAGGGCAGCAGCTGATGGGCCGGCACTACTCCACTCTGCCGCCATAACAACTTCCCTTCCCGGAAGAGTAATAATGTAGGTATGCTGCTGATCTGCCATTGGGCGGATAATTGCGGATTTTTATCGACATCGATTTTGATGATACGGAGACGGTCGCCCAGTTTGTCCTTCACTTCCTTTAAGATGGGCGGTACCATTTTACACGGGCCGCACCAGGTAGCAAAGCAATCGATTAACAGCGGCGTGGAGGATTGGATTAACGTCTGCAGATTTTCCATAGTTCCGTATTTTACCGCAATGTAAGGGATGAAGGGGAAAGAAACAAAAGCAGGCCCCCGGCAAGGTATCAGGAATTATTTGTATATTTTGGAACCTAATACTTTCGCTATGAATACGCCCGCAACATTTGTGTACTTACTATGGTTGTTCTCTGAAATCGTACTGAACCGCGTGATGCGGGGCAGCAGTTCGGACAAGACCCGCAAGGACAGCGGGAGCCTGGTGATCATCTGGATCGTCATCATCGTGAGCATTATTGCCGCTGGCAACATTGCTGCGCTGAACCGCACGCCCATCGCGCCATCCTACCAAACGATGCTGTACGCCGGCCTGGGCATCATCCTGCTGGGCATTGTGTTGCGCCTGGCGGCAGTGCTAAGCCTGGGGCAGTTTTTCACTGTATCCGTCCGCATCCGGGAAGGGCACCAGGTGAAGAAGGATGGGATGTACAAGTATGTTCGCCATCCGTCGTATGCCGCTTCCCTCCTCTCTTTCGTGGGCTATGGCATCAGCCTTAACAACTGGATCAGCCTGGCAGTAGGCGTCATTCCTGTATTTGCGGCATTCCTGTACAGGATGAACGTGGAGGAAAAAGTGCTACTGGAAAATTTCGGCAGTGAGTATAGTGAATATATGGCGAGGACGAAACGTTTACTGCCATTCGTATATTAATCTTTTCTCCCCCAAAAAAACAAGCGGTTACAAAACGACAAAAGACGCCATGACAGCGTCTTTTATCATTTAAATCAACAATCGGAATACTTACAGATTCGGGTTATTCTGCACTTCGGATAACGGAATGGAGAATAAGTAGTACTTGCTCTGCGGCACAAACGGCGTACCGTCCGGGAAGCGCAGGGTGCGGTGGCCTTTGGCTTTCACCTGTTTGAAAGTACCGTTGCCACGGGGTACATTGATCACAGAATCCGTACCGTTGTAGGCGGTGAATGCTTTGCGCACCACGGTTCCGTTGGTACGGATGATATCGGACAGGGAGAAGCCTTCGCCCCAGAGCTCCTTGCGGCGCTCCACGAGGATGGTATCGATGATATTGCCGGCGCCCGGAACGTAGTTGTACGCGCTACGGGCCGTACGCAGTTCATTCAGCCTGGCGGCAGCGGCGGCGGTATTACCGGAGCGGGCATAGGCCTCGGCTTCGATCAGCGCCATTTCGCCGGAGCGCATCAGCACGAAGTCGCCTATCAGCGCGGTTTCATCCCGGAAACGGAATTTTTTATAGCGCAGGTAACCTTCCTGGGAAGGCAGGGTATCCCAGTCAAATAATTTCGTACGTACGTCACCGTTATCGAAGAAATTTTTGAAGAAAGGATCCGCCATGAAGCTATAGTAGTAAGAGCCCGGGGAGCTTACATCCAGGAAATGGAAGTTGTAGCTGGCGTTGCTCTGGTTGGGCGTTTGCGGGTGCCCCCAGATCCATTCCGCATTGCTTACATCGTTGAAACCTTTCAGGTAATCATCCGGCGACATCAGCGGGTAGCCTACCCTGGCGGCTGCCGCTTTCTGCTGCGCGAGCGTCCACTGCTGGGTTTGGAGGTAAGCCCTGGCCAGCAGGCCTTCCACTACGTTGATATCGATTTTATATTTCTTGCTGGCATCGCCACGGCTATAGCCCTGCACGAGCGGCTCTGCTGCAACCAGGTCAGCAATGGCCTGATCGTACACCTGTTTGATGGTAGCGCGGGGATTGCCTTTGGTATCCGGCGTGGTAGGCGTCAGGTAGATAGGCACTGCCTTCGCGTTTGGATCCACGATAGGGTTGAACTGGTAGAAAGAAGCGAGGGTCAGGTAGCACCAGCCGCGGAGGGCGTAGGCCTGGCCTTTGAGGCGCGCCTTCTTGGCTTCATCGCCTGTAACGCCGTCCACCCGGGCGATGATGCTGTTTGCATTATCGATCACTTTATAGAGGATGGTCCAGTAGGCGCTCACGCGGTTTTTGGTATTGTCCACCATTTCCACAAACGTATAGGCGTCACGCAAGCCGTATTTGGTGGTGATGGCCACATCGCTGCCCATCGCGTCGCTGGCGCGGAGGATGGAGGTAAACCCCGGCACGGAAAAGGTGAAGAAGGTTTCCATGGCGTAGGACCAGGTACCATTGATCACCGTTTCCACGTTATCGGCGGTGGTAAATACCTGTTCTTCCGGCACCTGGTTGGTTGGGTTCTGATCCAGGAAGCTCTTGCTGCACGATACCAGCAACCCGGCGCCCAATATAGCGGTTAGAATATATCTGTTCTTTTTCATGGTTCAGTTTTTAGAAGCTAAGGTTAATACCAGCAGATACGGATTTGATAGCCGGATAACGGTAGTAGGTTACACCGCTGACAGCCTGTTCGGGATCCATACCCTTGTGATTATAAATGGTGATGAGGTTTTCGCCCTGCACGTACACGGTAATACCATTCAGGTGGGCTTTATCCATCAGGGCCTTAGGCAGCTGATAGCTCAGGTTCACCGTTTTCAGACGCGCATAGGATGCATCGTAGAGGAAACGGGTGGAAGCGGAAGTCCAGTTGGTATTATTGGTCGTGAGCGCCGGCACATCGGTTTTGGTATTCTCCGGCGTCCAGCGGTTCAGCATTTCGGCGGACCATGCACGGCCAAAGTTGTTACCGGTATGCATCAGGAACGGATAATCGTTGTCGAGCACCTTACCGCCCAGGCTATACGCCCACATGAAGGAGAACGACAGGCCTTTATAAGTAAAGGTGTTGTTGATACCGCCATAGAGGTCCGGCAGCGCAGAACCAGCGTAGGCCAGGGTGCCGGCGGCATAGTTGGAAGTAGTGGTTTTATTACCGTTCGCATCAATCACATACCAGAGCGGCGCGCCTGTTTTTTCATCCACACCGGCCCATTGGCGCAGGTAGAATTCGTAGATGGATTTGCCTTCCATCAGCTTCTTGGTGCCGCTGATAATTTCTTTTTGCGGGAGAGAGGTAACGACGTTCTTGTAATGGGTCGCGTTCAATTCGATCGTCCAGTTGAAGTCACGGGTGTTAACCGGCACGCCGCGTAAGGTAATATCTACCCCACGGTTACGCAGGGCGCCGATGTTACGGGCAATAGACGGATAACCGGTGGAAGGCGCCAGTGGCTGCTGATACAGGAGGTCTTTGGATTTGCGCTCAAAGAACTCCACGGTACCGCCGAAGCGGTTATTGAACATGGACCAGTCCACCCCTACGTTGAGGTTGAGGTTTGTTTCCCATTTCAGGTTGCTGTTGGCCAGCGTATCGCGGTAGGTACCTCCTTCGCCGAGGTTGCTGTTCACTACGTACAGCGCTTTGTAGCCGTAGAAGGAACCGAGGTTATCGTTACCCTGGGCGCCGTAGCTGGCGCGGAGCGTCAGGAGGTCGAGCCAGTTGCTGCTCTTCAGCCAGGCTTCTTCCGTCATTTTCCAGGAACCACCGATGGACCAGAAGGTACCCCAGCGGCGGTCAGGCGAGAACCTGGAAGAACCGTCGCGGCGCAGTGATCCGGAGAAGAAGTATTTGCCTTTATAGTCATACTCTACGCGGGAGAGGTAACTGGAGATGCTGGTTGCATCGGTATAGCCGGTGAAGCCCAGCAGTACGGAGGCGTCCGCAGGCTCGTCCAGGCCGGGCAGGGAGAAGCCGGAGCGGTTACCTTCCAGGAAGGTGAATTTGTATTTATAGGCTTCCTGGCCAGCGAGGATGCTGATATGATGTTTTTCGTCGAAAGTTTTATCGTAGGTGAAGATGTTGTTCCATGTCCAGCTGAAGGTGCGGTAGCTGCCACGCGCCACGGTACCGCCGATGGGGGCATCGAAGCCCAGCGTCGGGTTGGTATAGTCGTGGGTCATGCGCTGGGAGTAGTCGGCACTATAAGTGGTTTTAAATTTCAGCTGGTCCCAGATGGTGGCTTCGCCGTACACGCGGGCGGAGATATCGTCCCGGAGTACATTGTGTTTATCGATATCGGCGGTTTGCACCAGGTTGGTGTTAGGGTTGCTGGCGCTTGGGCGGTAGTCGCCGTAATCGAACACGCGGTTGCCGGCGGCATCATGTACATAAGCGCCGGTAGCGGGATCGCGCTGATAGATCGGGTAAAAGGACGGCATGAGGCGGCCGTAGTTCACGTAGTTATCGGAGCGGCTGTCTTCAGAAGGAGGCGCCTGCTGGTCCGAGTGTGCGCCGGCGAGGTTGAGGCCTACTTTCAGCCATTTTTTAGCGTCCAGTTCCACGTTGGAGCGTACGGTATATCGTTTGAAGCCGGAGCCGAGGTAGATACCCTGATCGTCCAGGTATCCGCCGGCGATATAGTAGCGGGATTTTTCGCTGGTACCGCTGATGCTGAGGTCAGCCTGGGTGCGGTGGCCGGTGCGTTGCATGGCTTTGTCCCAGTCGTCGTTCCAGAGGGTATGCGCGCCTTGCACGAGTTTACCGTCCGTACCTACCGGCTGCGGATAGGCGGTACCGTAAGGGTTGATGCCGAGGTCGCCCACGACGTTGGAGCTGGCGCTGGCGGCGGCCTGGGCAGGACTCAGCCCGTTGGTGATGCCGGTATTGCGGAGGGCTTCCCAGTAGAGGCGGAAGTAATCGTCCGTGCTCATGGTTTTATAATTATCCACGGCGCGTTTGGAGTACCCCTGGCTTACGCGGGCGTTGATGGTGGTACCCTGTCCTTTTCCTTTTTTGGTGGTGATGATGATAACGCCGTTAGCGCCGCGCGAGCCGTAGAGGGCGCTGGAGGCGGCATCTTTGAGGACGGAGATGGACTCGATATCGGAGGGGTTGATGGCGTTAATGCTACCGAGGTAGGGGGCGCCATCCACTACGTACAACGGATCGGAGGAGGCGTTGATGGAGCCTACCCCGCGGATGCGGATGGTAGCGTCCGTACCTGGCTGACCGCTCTGGGCGGTGCTTTGCACGCCTGCTACCTGGCCTTGCAAGCCGCGGGACACGCTGGATATCTGCCGGTTTTCGAGGGCGTCGCCTTTGATGGTGGCCACGGAACCGGTGAGTGAGTTCTTTTTACCGGTACCGTAGGCAATGACTACCACTTCGTCAATATCTTTACTGGAAGAGGTCAGTTCTACACGTATAGGCGTAGCCGTTATACCCACTTCCTGCGGTGTCATACCCACATAGGTTACCACCAGCGTGGTGGCGGCGGGGTCTTTTACTTCCAGGCGGAAAGAGCCATCGGGGCCGGTAGCGGTACCATTGGAAGTGCCTTTGACTACAATGGTGGCGCCGGGCAGCGGTTCCTTATCCCTGGCCGAGTAAACCGTACCCGTAACGGTGCGTGATTGCGCGAATCCGGTTAGCGGACCTAACAACACGAGCATAAATAGTAATAATCGTTGTAGCATAAGATGGTGATTAAGGAGGTTTAGCTGATTGATTTTTGAGCAATAATGGTCCGTTCCCTGTTACGCAGGCGTACAGCGGCACAAGCCATGCTTCCCTTTATGGTCGCAGTTAATTGTTTGTGTGGTTATTCAATATCAACAGGACATTCGCGCGCAGCAACACGACGCACATACAAAACTGTGAGGTTGGTTCAATCGAAGATGAAGGTGGTTCTGTTTCCGTTTCATTCGTTTCGTTTTAATATCCTACAAATCCTATAGACTAATGGGACGCAAAGCTAGTGGATATACCTGATAAGAACAAAAGAAATGTTAAAAAAGTTTGGAAAATGTGGATGGGTGGCGCGGGCAGCGGGTTTGGAGGGGAGGCCCCTACGCGGAGCTGATTAATTTGCGGCCATATGCGAGGGGACTTACCTGGCATATTGCAGTTACTTCCCGTGGCTCATCAACAATACAATAATCACACCTGAGGTAGTCAGGGTAATATTCGCCACCGCGTATGCCACGGTATAGCCCAGCGCCGGCACCTTGCTGTTCAGCGCATCCTGCACGGCGAGCAGCGGGGCCGACTCGTCATGCGCGCCGGCGCAGGCGCCCAGGCCAACTGCGGGATGGAACTTGAATACATATTTGGACAGGAACAGCGCGAGCACCATTGGGGTGAGGCTCAGCACAATTCCTGCGAGGAAGAGGGTGATCCCCTCCTGGCGGAGCCCTGTTAAAAATCCTTCGCTGGAAGTCAACCCGACGATGGCTATGAAAACGTGTAAACCCAGTTTGGTAAGCACCCATTGCGAGGAAGGCGGAATGAAACCGAAGGTAGGCCTGGCGCTGCGCAGCCAGCCGAAGAACAAACCCGCGATCAGGGAACCGCCGCTGGTACTGAGTTCTATCGGCACTTTGCCGATATGCCAGCTGAGCGCGCCGGCCAGCGTGCCCACTACGATACCGCCGGCCAGGTACACGATATCAGTTTCCACGCCGGTCTTTTCCTTGAAGCCGAGGAAGGATACGACCCGGCTCAGGTCCTCCTGGATGCCTACCAGTTCCAGCACGTCCCCTTTTGCGAACGTGGTGAGGGGCGATAAGGGAATTTCGATACCGGCCCTTGTAAGCCTGCGGATACTGATGCCCCGGAATACCGGATCGTTCACCAGGTGGCGGATATGATGGCCCAGCACGTGTTTATTGCGCACGTACACGGTGGCTTCCTGCACGGGGAAGGTGAGCAGCTCTACATCCGCTACTTCCTTGCCCAGGAGCGGGTCCGCCCCGATGGCGGATACTCTTTGTCCGCCTACGGCTACAATATCGCCGGCGCGCAGCATAAACTCCGGCGTCACCGGCATGAGTTTACCTTCCCTGCGTACCCGCAGCATCCATAAAATACGGCTGTTGGCTTTGAGCGAATCTTCCAGCGCTGCCACGGTTTTGCCATCGCCTACGCTTTCCTTGCTGAGCAGGTAAGCGCGGAAGGCAACCTGGTCGTAAGCGTTGTTGATAGCGCCGTCTTCTCCATCGTTGCCGGATTCAGCGAGTTCGGATTCCAGTTTTTTGGTTTCTTCTATGAGCTTTGCCCGGCTGCCGGACATGAACCAGGGGCCGATTACGGAGAGGAACCAGCTGGTGCCTGCGGTGCCGAAGATATACGTTACGGCGTAGGCGACGGGTATCTGATCCAGGAAACGGTCCTTATCCGCCTGGGAGACATGCAGATCCTTAATACTGTTGGAAGCCACGCCGATGATAGCGGAGCAGGTGTTGGAGCCTGACATGAAGCCGGCGGCGGTGCCTACTTCAAAATGCAGCAGGGAGGAAATGCCCCAGCAGAGTATCAAACTGAATACGCATACGATAAATGAAAATGCGGCGATGGGCATCCCGTCTTTTCGCAGGGCCTGGAAGAATTGCGGACCTATACCGTAGCCGGTGCAAAAAAGAAAGAAGAGGAAAAAGATAGCCTTGGAACCATCGGGAATGGGGATATGGTAAGTACCGATGGCGATGCCGGCCAAAAGCACGCCGGTTACGGTGCCGAGGGTAAAGCCTTTGATGTGGATCTTCCCGATAAAGTAGCCCACCATCAGGGTTAGCATTACAGCAATTTCGGGGTATTTCTGCAGGGTATGGATCAGCCATTCGAACATAAGAGATAGTTGAATTGTCGGAATAACTACAATTCAACTATCAAATTGGTTCTGTTTGCAGGCGATTAACCATTACCGCTTTCGAAACCGGTATCTATCAGCCAGTTGCCGCTGTCTGCGGCCTGTGTGGCCAGTTCATCGCAACGGTTGTTAAAGGGGTTGCTGGCATGGCCTTTCACCCAGTTCATTTTTACTTTATGTTTCCTGTACAGGGGGATGAACCGCATCCAGAGGTCTTTATTTTTTTTGTCTTTGAAGCCGGATTTTACCCAGCTCCAGATCCATCCTTTTTCAATACTGTCTACCACATATTTGCTGTCTGTATAAATGGAGACTTCGAGTCCGTCCCGCTTGAGGGCTTCCAGCCCGGTGATCACCGCCAGTAACTCCATCCGGTTATTGGTGGTTTTGCGGTATCCCTGCGACATTTCCTTCCTGATGTTTCCCCAGATGAGGATCACGCCGTAACCGCCGGGGCCGGGGTTACCGCGTGATGCGCCATCTGTATAAATAATGAGTTCAGCCATGCGGCGAAGATAGTGTTATTCATTAAACCTGGAATACGCCTACATTAAACTGCTGTTCGACCGGGGCGTTGTCCGCGGCTTTGATGCCTTCGGATATGCGTGACCGTGTGGCGACCGGGTCAATGATATCATCCACCCAGAGCCTGGCGGCTGCGTAGTAAGGAGTGGTTTGGGCAGTGTACTTTTCAGTGATGGCTGCCAGTAATTTTTTTTCAGCTTCCGGAGTGATTTCTTCTCCTTTGGCTTTCAGCGATGCTACCTGTATCTGTAGTAATGTTTTGGCGGCCTGCTCCCCTCCCATCACGGCTATTTTAGCGGTGGGCCAGGCATAGATAAAGCGGGGATCGTAAGCTTTTCCGCACATGGCGTAGTTGCCGGCGCCGTAGGAGTTACCAATGATGATGGTAATTTTCGGCACCACGGAATTGGATACGGCGTTGACCAGTTTGGCGCCGTCTTTAATGATACCGGCATGTTCGCTCCTGCTGCCTACCATGAAGCCGGTGACATCCTGGAGGAATACGAGCGGTATTTTTTTCTGGTTGCAGTTCATGATAAAGCGGGCGGCTTTATCGGCGCTGTCGTTATAGATAACGCCTCCCATCTGCATTTCGCCTTTGCGGCTTTTCACCATTTTGCGCTGGTTGGCCACGATGCCTACGGCCCAGCCATCGATGCGGGCGTAGCCGCAGATGATGCTTTTGCCATAGTCTTCCTTGTACTGGTCAATTTCGGAACCATCGACGATGCATTTGATCAGTTCGAGCATGTCGTAAGGTTTGGTACTTTCCGCCGGGAGGATGCTATAGATTTTTTCGGCGGGCACTGCGGGCGCTACCGGTGCTACGCGGTCAAAACCTGCGCCGGGGTTGTGTCCCAGTTTGCTGACGATGCGTTTGACCTGGTCCAGGCATTCTTCGTCGGTTTCGAATTTGTAATCGGCGATGCCGGAGATTTCCGTATGGGTAACGGCGCCGCCTAACGTTTCCGCATCTACGTCTTCCCCGATGGCGGCTTTGACGAGGTAGGGGCCGGCGAGGAAGATGGAGCCGTTGCCTTCCACCATGAGTACTTCATCGCTCATGATGGGCAGGTAAGCGCCGCCGGCCACGCAGCTGCCCATTACGGCGGCGATCTGTGTGATGCCCATGGCGCTCATGCGGGCATTGTTGCGGAAGATGCGGCCAAAATGTTCCTTGTCCGGGAAGATTTCATCCTGCATGGGGAGGAATACCCCTGCACTGTCGACCAGGTAGATGATGGGCAGGTGATTTTCCATGGCGATTTCCTGCAGGCGCAGGTTTTTTTTGCCGGTGAGGGGGAACCAGGCCCCTGCCTTTACCGTCATGTCGTTGGCTACGATCATGCACTGGCGGCCGCTTACGTAACCGATGCCGCCTACGGTGCCGGCCGCGGGGCAGCCGCCGTGTTCCGGGTACATGTCGTACGCAGCAAAGGCGCCGATTTCGGTAAAGGTGCTGTTGTCGTCGATCAGGTATTCAATACGTTCGCGGGCGGTCAGCTTGCCGCGCTGGCGTACTTTTTCGAGGCTTTTTTTGCCGCCTCCCTGTTCGATAACACCCAGCCGTTGCTTCATAGTACTGACAGCCAGACGGATGGCATCTTCATTTTTGTTGCTTTCCAGTTCCTGTTGATTCATAACCATGGTATTTTTTGTAAATTACGAATAACAAGAATCAATTCCTTAATCTTTCAGGTATGTCATTTACAAAACATGTTGCCGATTCCCTGGAAAGACTGTATAACGGAGAGCCATGGATAGGGGTCACCTTTAAAGAGCATCTGATCCGCATCGATGCTGATACGGCTGTAAAAAGATTCCGCGATTCCAATTGTATCTGGCAGATCGTAAATCACATTATCTGGTGGCACCAGCGGGTAGACCGCTTTCTGCACAATGAGGCGCCAGAGCAGGACGGGGACCTGCCGGATTTTTACCTGCCGGATAACACGGGGCCGGATAACTGGCATGGCGCGCTGGGCCGGCTGGAACATTCTTTTGCCACTACGGCCGCCACTATCCGCCATTTCCCCGAGGCGGAACTGTTTGACACGCTGCCCGGCACGGATAACCAGGCCATCTACTATCTGCAGGGCCTGATCGATCACGACGCCTATCACCTGGGGCAGATTGTGCTGCTTCATAAATACAGCTAACGGGCAGGGCTATCCGTAATTTTCAGACGAGGTCCATATCATAGCGTTGCTCATATTGCTGTTGCCCCCACATTTGCATCAGCTTCTCCCCTGTTTTCCGGAAGCCGGCCTGTTTAAACAGGGCGATGGCTTGTTCCTGCGTGCTGGTCGTCATGAGGTAGACGGTCCGGTATTGCCGGTCCCGGCAGAAGGCCAGGGCATCCCGGAGCAGTTGCCTGCCGATGCCTAGCCCCCGGTAATCGGGATGAACGAGGAACCACCGCAGCTGTGCCAGCTGCCGGGTAGCTCCCACGATGGCAATTGATCCTACTATTTTGCCGTTGGCCACGGCCAGGCATATACGATCCTTGGCAGGCGAATAGCTGCTGAGGAATTCCGCGAAAGTTTTACAGACGTGCGCTTCAAACTCCAGGTTGTACCCCGCTTCCCGGGCGTACAGCTCGCCGTGGAGGTAAATGAGGTAGCCGGCATCCCCGGGCAATAACTGCTGGCGGAAGCTGACTTCCGGCGCGGTGTTGCCATCTCCTTTGAGCAGCTGGCGGATGGCCGTCATGGCGGCGGCCAGTTGCTCCTGCTGCCGTACATTCAGGGGTTGGAGGAGTTGCAGCACATTGTCCCTCGAGGCCATTTCGAGGTCGATGAGCGTATTTTTCCCCTGTTCGGTGAGCTGCAGGGAGAAGCTGCGGGCATCCGTGCGGGAAGGGGCGCGGCTTGCGAGGCCCTGCTTTTCCAGCGATCGGATGATGCGGGTCAGGTAGCCGGGGTCCGTATTGGTGGCTACGGCCAGCTGCCCTGCGTTGGGATGTTGTTTGCTGGAAATTTCCGACAGGATGCGGATTTCAGCTGCCGAGAGTACGTGGTTACTGCGGTGCGCATTCAGCGCGGCCGCTACATTTTCATAGAATGTGTGGAATTCGGATACGGTATCGGCTATGTTATTTAAATCAGGCATAGCGGGTTGTTTATCAATAAAAATCGCCATATAAATTGACGCGGGCAAATTTTTTATTTGACCCAGTCAATAATCAATAGTACGAAAAATAGCGCTGATTGCATATATTTGAATCCTTACTAAATTGGATACATGTCGCCAGCGTTATTATTTTCGTTTGTAGTTGCTTATTTCGTCATACTGCTGATCGTAGCCTGGTACACCGGGCGAAATTCCAACAACGAGTCTTTCTTCATCGGGAACCGCAACAGCAACTGGATGCTGGTTGCATTCGGGATGATTGGTACCTCCCTGAGCGGGGTTACATTTGTGAGCGTACCCGGCGCGGTGGGTCGCGATGCCTTTACCTATTTCCAGATTACATTGGGATACCTGATCGGCTACCTGACGATCGCCTACGTCCTGATTCCGCTGTTTTACCGCTTACAGCTCACCTCTATTTATAACTACCTGAACACCCGGTTTGGGAAAGCTTCGTATAAAACCGGGGCTTCTTTTTTTATACTATCGCGTACGCTGGGCGCAACGGCGAGGCTCTTCCTCGTGGTGCGCATCCTGCAGGAAACCATCCTGCAGACGTTCGGGGTGCCTTTCATCGTTACCACGCTTATCATCCTGGTGATGATCCTTGTGTACACGTACGAGGGAGGGGTGAAAACCATCGTATATACGGACACGCTGCAGACGACCTGTATGCTGGCGGGTTTGATCATTTGTGTGGGTTATATTCTCCATACGATGAACCTCAGTTTCGGGGAGAGTATAACGGCCATGGGGGAACGCGGGCTTACGCGGATTTTTGAGACGGATCCCAACAGCAAGCTCTTTTTTGTCAAACAGATTGTGGCGGGGGCTTTTATCACGATAACGATGACCGGGCTGGACCAGGAGATGATGCAGAAAAATATTTCCGTCACCACCATGAGGGATTCGCAGAAGAACGTGGTATCGCTGGGCTTCATTATGCTGGTGGTGATTGGGTTGTTCCTCTTCCTCGGCGGACTGCTGCACCTCTATGGCGCGCAGGTGGGCGTTACGGCCACGGGCGATAAACTGTTCCCGGAGCTGGCGTTGCATCATATGCCGCCGGTGATTTCGGTTATCTTTATCATTGCGTTGATTTCAGCGCTGTTCCCCAGTGCGGATGGCGCGATGACGGCCCTCACTTCTTCCTTCTGCATTGATATCCTCGGTATTCAGCGCCGCCCTGACTGGGATGCGGCCAAACAGAAGAAGGTAAGGCAGCGGGTGCATCTGACGATGGCTTTTATTTTCCTCGTCTTTGTAATGGTGTTTGAATGGATCAATAACCAGAGCATGATCGGGGTGATATTGAAGATTGCGGCCTATACGTATGGTCCGTTACTGGGGCTGTTCACCTTTGGCATTTTCACGAAGCGGGTGGTGAACGACAAGCTGGTGCCGGTGGTATGCGTGATAGCGCCGTTGCTCTGCCTGGTGGTGGACAATAACCAGGCATTCCTTTTCGGCAAATTCCAGATAGGACTGGAACTGCTGGTCATAAATGGTTTCTTTACTTATATGGGGCTGCTGCTGATCAGTCGCCCTGCGGATTCCAGGGCTTAGGCGCTGGAATCCCCCTCCTTCCCTGCTGTAAAAACAGGCGATCCTGCAGGCGCCCGCCCGGGAGAGCCTGAAAATATTTATCTTTGCCATTCATTTTTTATAGCAGCGTAATGACTTTTCGTGATTTAAACCTGAATTCAGCTTTGCTCAATGCCCTGGACGACCTGGGCATTCAGCATCCTACTACCATACAACAGCGCGCATTTTCCGTGATCATGTCCGGCCAGGACGTGTGTGGCATTGCGCAGACGGGTACCGGTAAAACCTTTGCCTACCTGTTGCCTTCCCTGCGTATGTTCAAATTTTCAAAGGAGAAACATCCGCAGATGCTGATCCTGGTGCCTACGCGCGAGCTGGTGGCACAGGTAGTGGAGTCCATCAGGAAGCTGACCACGTATATGAGTGTGGAAGTGCTGGGCCTCTATGGCGGGGTGAACATGAACCCGCAGATGGCAGCGGCCAGGGAAAAGACTGATATTATTGTGGCCACACCGGGCCGCCTGTACGATATTATCCTCAGCGGCGCGCTGAAGATGAAAAGCATCAAAAGGCTGGTGATTGATGAGATGGATGAAATGCTGAACCTGGGGTTCCGCACGCAGATTCAAAATATAATGGATTTGTTACCGGAGAGACGTCAGAACCTGCTGTTCTCTGCGACTATCACAGAGGAGGTCGAGCAGCTGATCGAAACGCACTTCGCCAACCCTGCGCGAATAGAGGCCGCTCCGGCAGGAACGCCTTTGGAAAATATTGACCAAAGGCTTTACCGCGTCCCCAACTTCAATACGAAGCTGAACCTCCTGAAGCTGCTGATCACTACGGACGAGAGCATGACGAAGACGTTGATTTTTGCCGGCACCAAGGCTTTGGCGGACGAGTTGTACACCGCGCTGAACGAGCAGTTTCCGGACAGGATCGGGGTGATCCACAGCAATAAGGAGCAGAATCACCGTTTCAATACCGTGAACCAGTTCCAGGCGGGCAATTTCCGTTTCCTCATTGCAACGGATATCATCGCGAGGGGGTTGGACATTGCTGAGATCACGCATGTGATCAACTTTGATACGCCGGAAGCGCCGGAGAATTACATTCACCGGATTGGCCGTACGGGCCGTGCCGATAAAAGGGGTATTGCCATTTTGCTGACGAAGGACTCCGAGCAGGAGCAGCTGGAAGCGATTGAAAGCCTGATGAATTACCAGATCCCGGAAATGGAGCTGCCGGCTGACCTGGAGATATCCGACGTACTCACGGAGGACGAGAAGCCGAAAGTCCAGATGAGGAACATCCTGGTGAAGTTGCCCAAGCTGGAGGAATTTGGACCGGCTTTCCATGAAAAGCTGGCCAAAAACCAGAAGGTGAACAAGAAAATCAGCCATAAGGAGAAGATGATGCTCAAGTACGGCAAGCCCAAGAAGCGGGGCGCCAAGCCGAAACGCAAGCGCTAAGCATATTCCGTCCGATCAAGGCGCTGAAACCCTTACCCATGGCGGGTAAAAATTTTTTGTTAATGATTTATTAATTTCTAGTACTATAATGCTAGTTTTGCGCTTATGAAAAGATGTAGGCCAAACGTCAGGGTTTGGCAATATATTTTTTCATCACGGAAACGTACGTACCATGCTTATTCGTCTATTGACTATTGGTCTGATGACCACGGCAGGGTTGGCGGCGAAGGCGCAGACCAACCATCCGGACAGTAAACAGGACATCCTGGAGGCAAAGTTTACGATCCGCACGGTGAATTGCGAAAAGGATCCCAACGGCCTGATGAGCGTCAGGGTAGGCTTTCACAACTACAATGACGACAAGGATTACATCCTCGCTAAAAATGATGCGGTAGAAAAATGGGCGAACGTCTGGGAGAAGAAGATTCCGCTGACCATGAGTCCGGAAAAGTACAAGCTGGAGGACATCCAGGACACCTTTATCCGCGTGTATGTAGACCCGCCTACGCGCAACAAGCTGGACCTGGATTGCACGCTGGCCATCCGCTTTACTGACGGGGAGAAAACGAAGGTGTTTAATAAAACTTTCACCAACGTCACCATTACATCGGACACGGCTATACGCTTTGTAGAGGTAACGGACCTGTCATTGAAAAAGAAGAAACAAGATAAAGCGCAATAACGGTTTAAGGCACCCTGCCTGCGGAGAAACATCCATCCATCCATCCATTTCTTGAATTTTTGGTCATTGGCCGCTGCCCTTGCAGCGGCCTAAATTTTTGATTCTATGGCTGAAGTAATATATTTACAAGTATCTAAAGTATTTGTAAATGGAAACCTATATCGCGTTGTTACGAGGGATCAATGTAAGCGGTCAGCGTATCATTAAGATGGAATGGTTGCGCCGGCAGTTTGAGGCGATGGGATTTGAGCAGGTCCGTACGTATATCCAGAGCGGCAATATCATCTTCCTAACAAAAAAAACAACAGAAAAAACTTTACGCAAGAAGATAGAATGCACGCTGGAACAGGCACTCGGTTACCCCGTGGATGTAATACTGCGGCGCCCGAAGGAGATAGAGGCGCTTATTGGCTCCCATCCTTACGGGGAGATGGGAGCGGAAGAATCCCGTAAACTGTATATCGCGTTCCTCCACGAGCCGCCGGCTGCGGAGTTGCAGCCCCCGTTTTTAGCCCTGCAATCCCCCGGGGAATCCTTTGTTATTGCCGGCCGGGAGGTCTATATCTCCATTGCCAAAGACCATCCCAAACCGCTTTTTACCAATATGCTGCTGGAAAAGAAGCTAAAAACCGTGGCAACCACCCGCAATTGGGCCACTGTCAATAAATTACTGCAGCTTTCCGCCGAAGACTAACTTTTTTGTTAACGATTTTTAAATTTCTGGTACCTGCCCCGAAATGCAGTGTCTTTATCCCCTTGCAATAGTTGCTAATACAACTACCTGCGCCTTTGAAATTAAAGTCTCAAAATGGTGAATACCATTAAAACTACGTTCAAAAAATGAGGGAAAGAAAACTTCTGCTCCATTCAAAGGGTAAGGACTACCCTGCTGAAACAATCGTTCACGACGATCTGAAGAAATATATCTGGCGCCCGGCGCGGGTGTATCTCGACCGGGATGAACATGGCTGGGTATTGGAACAAAAGCTCGACCTCTACGGCATTTGCATCAGTAAAGACATGCATCACCTGCCAGCCGGCACCATCCTGAAAGTGGAAAGTTACCTGCCGATCCTGGCCATCAACCAGTCCGCCCATTACATGGTGCAAACCGCGGATGGGAATATCGTGGACGTGGGCAACAGCAATGCCGGCAGCATGGCGCTGTACCAGGTAGCCAAAGGCGTTAACACCACGGTGGTAGAGGGAGGCATTGCGGAAATCTTCTATATTACCATCTGGCCCAAGTATATTGACCGCATGTGCAAGACTTATCCGGAAATGAGGCGGTTTAAGCGCTGGATGGACATCAGCACTACCGACAAGGTGCAGGACCGCAACATCAGCATGAATCACATCCGGGAAGTGGCCAAACGCCGCATGCTGGAGTGCCACGACCTGCGCCAGTTCGGCCAGCGGTACATTTACCGCCACGCCGTCAATTATATGTGCAACTTCCTGAACGAGCTGATAGAAGGGAAGGGCCAGGAAATATCCCAGCTGGAAAGGGATTATGCCCAGCAGATCGCGGATGCGATTGACGGCAACCTGCATATGTTTGACATGGAGCTATACCTGGCGGAGCGGTTCCGCAAACCCTTCCAGGACCTGAACGATCATTTCCAGGCGGTGATGTACTGCTCTATTCATGATTATGTGAAGATGGAGCGTATGGACTGGGCTTTCCGCCAGCTGACCACCACTAATGACGATGAAGAAATTATTGCCGCCCTGTGCGGGTACCAGCCATCCGTCAGCGCGGATGGAACGGTGAGTACTGCTGCGAACAGCATTGCTGACTTTAAGCGGGATTTTAAGGAGTATTTCCGGATTAGCACGCTGGCGCTGCGCAATGAGCATAACTAAGCAGCGCATGGACGAACCACTTGTCCCATTTCCATATTTATTTCTCACGTTCCCTTTCGTTAGCGGTCAGTTTCAGGAGTTCCTCTATGAAACGGACCGCTGACTTTTTTGGATGGGTTCCTTTCTGTGTGATGATATAGGACCTCCGCTCCCACTCCTTCCCTTTTACGGGAATAGCTACGATATTCTTCCAGCCGGCTACTGCACGCTCGTTGAGCAGGGTGGCCCAATGTCCTTTTTCCACCAGGGACAGCAGGGAGTGCACATCGTTCATTTCAATACCCACGCTTAAGCTGATATTGTGTTTGTACAGGATTTCGTCCAGGAAATCCCGGGAGCTGTAGCCCCGGGTGGCCAGGATCATATCGACTCCTTTGAGGGCTTCAATGGGCAGGCTTTTGGCGCTTGCCAGGCGGTGATTTTTACTAACGGCCATGACTATACGCGATTTTAGCAGGGGCACCATGTTCAGGGCTTCATCCTGCCCGGAGGTATGGAAGGTAAGTACAATGTCAAGATCTGCCGCGAGGAGTTTGGGCATCAGCTCATCGGGCGCTGCGTACACAATGCGGAGGCGTATCCCGGGATATTTTTTAGGGAAGCTGGTGAGCAGGGGCAGCAAAAGGGCGGTGAATGCGTAGGTAACGCCGATGCGCAGTTCCCCTGTGAGGAGCCCCTGCAGGTCCTCGATGGCCTGCCGCGTCTTGTCTACCTCGGCCAGTACAAAGCGCGCATGTTCCAGCATCACCTGGCCGCTTTCCGTTAGCCGCACCTTGCGCCCGATGCGGTCGAACAGGTGGGTATTGAGTTCCGATTCCAGCTGCATGATTTGCTGGGACAGGGTAGATTGGGTGATATACAGCTCTTCGGCGGCGGCGGTGAAATTGCCTTTTTCCGCGGCATGTACAAAGTACTTTAACTGGCGCAGTTCCATACTGATCGGTTTTACTAATGGAAACGATTAAAACAATCTATTTAACTAATTAATGTAAATATAGGAATTTTGTGTCCGAAAATGAATGGCAGCAGTCGCCCTACTGCTAAGTGATCATCTGGAAAAACCTTTATATGGACGTATTTCGCTCTTTAAGATCCCGTAATTTCCGCTTGTTCTTCTCCGGGCAATCGGTATCAATGATAGGCACCTGGATGCAGAAAACCGCTGTTTGCTGGCTGGTGTACCGCCTTACCGGCTCCGCGTTGCTGCTGGGTGTAGTGAGTTTTGCGGGTTTGATCCCCTCCCTGGTATTAGCCCCTTATGCAGGCAGTTTTATAGACCGGCATGACCGGTACAAGGTGCTGGTGCGCACGCAGGTAATTTCTATGTTGCAGGCGCTGGCCCTTGCGCTGCTGGTATATTTCAGGTACTATAATATCACCGGTATCATTTTACTGACCCTGTTGCTGGGTATCATCAACGCCTTTGATGTGACCTGCCGCCAAAGCCTGATGGTGGATATGGTGACCAGCCGGGAGGACCTCCCGAACGCTATTGCGCTGAACTCCACCATGATGAATTTTGCCCGTATTGCCGGGCCGGCGCTGGCCGGGATTATCCTCAGTTACTGGGGAGAGAATGTGTGTTTTGCCCTCAACTTCTTCAGCTATATTCCGATTATGATTTCGCTGTTTATGATGAAGCTGGATGTGCCGGTGGTGAGCAAGTCGGAAACCAGTATCTGGACGGAGCTGCGTGCCGGGTTCCATTATATTTCGCATGACAGGGACCTGAGCAGCCTGTTGCTCATGCTGACGGCCAGCAGTTTGCTGGTAATGCCGTTTAACACGCTGATGCCGATGTTTGCGAAGGATATATTTCATGGCGATGCCCGTACATTCAGCTGGTTTGAAAGCGCCGCCGGGGTGGGTTCGATTATTTCCGCTATCTATATGGCGCGGCTCAAGCCTGGTAAGGATATGATCAGGATACTCGTTACTGCCAGCTGTATATTCTCCCTGAGCTTACTGCTGCTCTCCTACGCCGGCTGGTTGCCGCTGGCGCTGGTGTTTATGACCTGTTCCGGCATTGGGATGATGGCGCAGACATCGGCCATCAACACTTATATACAAACCCACGCGCAGCCACAGATGCGGGCCAGGGCTATCAGTTATTACATTATGGCCTACCAGGGCATGATCCCTGTGGGCAGCCTGCTGGCGGGGGCGCTGGCGAATATTGCCGGCCCTAAGTTCACCGTATTGCTGCAGGGCATTGCGGGCGCGGTGGCGGTAGCCGTATTCGTATCCCACCGCCGGAAACATGCCCGGGAGCTGGATAAGCAGGATGGCGGCGGCATGCAGCCTGCCTAGGTTTTGTTTTTGCCGGCCGGGAAAGAATGCTTAAATTCCTTTGGTAATTAAAAGCCACAGGTTATGAGTTTTCAGCAAAAAACTGTTTTTATTACCGGCGCCAGCAGGGGCATTGGTAAAGCCATCGCCCTAAAACTGGCCGCGGGTGGCGCTAACATAGTTATCGCAGCCAAAAGCGTGGAAGAAGATCCCAGGTTGGGCGGCACCATTCACAGCGCTGCCGCGGAGGTGGAAGCCGCCGGTGGCAAAGCCCTCGCCGTACAGGTAGATATAAGGGACGAAGCGCAGATTGCCGCCGCTGTAACCAAGGCGGTAGCAGCATTTGGCGGTATTGATATCCTGATCAACAATGCTTCCGCGATACAGCTGACCAATACTGAACAAACCAGCGCCAAAAAATTTGACCTCATGCATGATATTAATGTGCGGGGAACATTTTTGATGACGCAGCATTGCATACCCTTCCTGAAGAACGGCAATAACCCGCACATCCTGACGCTCTCTCCTCCTGTGAATGTAGCGCCGCAATGGCTGGGCCCACATGTGGCGTACACTATCAGCAAATATAATATGAGTATGCTGGCCCTGGGCTGGGCGGCGGAATTGCAGCAGTACCGGATTGCTTCCAATGCGCTCTGGCCGGCTACTACCATTGCTACGGCGGCGGTAAAGAACCTGCTGGGCGGAGATGCGCTGGTGAACATGAGCCGGACGCCGGATATTGTAGCGGATGCGGCGCATTATATTTTGCAGCAACCGTCGGGTACCTATACCGGGTTTACATTGATTGATGAAGAAGTATTGCAGTCCGCCGGGGTGCAGGATTTTGATCAGTATGCAATGATGCCGGGAGGAAGGTTGCAGAAGGATTTGTTTTTGGAATAAAGTAAGCGGATGATGGCTGGTTTGAGGCATTGCCATGCATCAGCCTTTCATCCTGAGCATAACAAGCGTGTGTTCCGGGCTTTGCCTATGCTGTTGCCGGTACACACGCCTCTATTTTTCGTAGTATCGTTACCGTTAGTACCGCAGTACCCCTTCCACTACGGTTACCGCCTGGCCGGCAATCTCCACCCTGTCCCCTTTCAGCGCTACGCGCAGCTCGCCGCCCCGCGGGGATACCTGTAAAGCGTTGAAGGATGTTTTACCTAATTTCTTTGCATAGAATGGTACCAGCGCACTGTGCGCGGAGCCGGTCACGGCATCTTCCGGAACGCCGCTCACAGGCGAAAAGAACCGGGATACGAAATCGTATGGCTTGCCGGCATCTGCCAGGGCGGTGATAATTACTTTATAGGGGTTTAGCAGGTGAAAATCCGGCGTATAGTCACGCACGGCTGCTTCGTTTGGCAGCTCCGCCAGGTAACGCCCGCCACCGGTGCGGTACAGGGCGGTGAGGTTGGGGAAGATATTGGAAAAAACGGCGGTATCCGTTTCGGGGGTTGTATCGAAACCTGGGAAATCCATCGTAATCCAGCCGTCGTTGCCACGGGTGGCGGTGAGCAGGCCGGCTACGGTGTGGAAGCGTATAGCCTTATCCGTTGGCAGGGCGCCGGTTTCCCAAAGGATGTGCGCGCTGGCGAGGGTGGCATGGCCGCAGAGTTGCGACTCCGTGCCAGCCGGGGAAAACCAGCGTAGCTGGTAGTCGTGCTGCTGTTTTAAGAGGAAGGCCGTCATGGGTAATTGTAATTCTTTGGCGATGTTTGAGAGGACAGCGTCAGGGGGCATCTCGTTGAGTAGGCATACAGCGGCAGGGTTGCCTTTAAATGGAGCGGCAGTGAATGCATCTGCCTGGAAGTAACGGAACTGCATATCGGGTAAGGTTTAACTGTTGCAAAGGTTGAGAAAAATACGACAGCAAAACAGATGCAGATGTGAGAAGTTGGACCGTATCAGATGCGGGAGAGGGCGGTAGTGCCAGATGTGGTGTGGGGGAAGATTGAATAACTACGGCAGGGGGAGAACCTTGAATAACTACGCCAGGCGGCACAATCCGCCTGCCGTAGTTGTGAGTAAATGCGGCATATAATCAGGGCTTGCCCTCCCCTAACCAGCGCAGTGCCTGTAATATCAAATCCGATTCATTCCTGTTATCGAACGTAAAGGATAATTCCTTCTTATTATGATTCTCATAATCGATATCATTATGCCCCATGTTCATATACACCATTTTGTATTTCTTATTCGTCCATACCACGGGATAGTACCCGCTATGCCATATCTCACTGGGTTTAGGCCCTGTGCCGAGGGGAAAGCTGGCACTGTCGATAGACAGCAGGATGGTGATATCCGGGTTTTTCCGGAGGTCGTTTGACCAGCGGTACCACTCATTCGGGGCAGTCGTAAATACTTCCGGCAGGCCGGCAGTTACGGGATGCTGCGGCTGCTCGGCCCGGAGGTAAGCGATGGAAGGCCGCCAGGTATTACTCACAAACTGTCCGGACCCGAGGAAGGCGTTATGGTACCAGTCCCAGTTAGCCGGAATGGCTGATGGCGTGAGTGCGAAAGCGGCGAAATGAAAACCCATCCATGCCCCGCCATTTTCCATATACTGACGGAAAGCGGCGCGCTGGGCCGGCTTTTCAGGCCGGGTATCCAGGAACAGGACGACCTGGTAGTTTTTCAGGGTATCTGTGTTGAGCAGGTCCCAGTTATTGGTAGCCCGGTAGGTGAAATTGTTTTTAGGGGCCTGAGCGGCAAACCATTTGTTGGCTTCCGCCACAAAACTGATATGGGCCTGGTCATTGACACCGGTGTAAAAGGCAATTACGTGGAAAGGTTGCTGCGCATGAACGACGGCAGACAGTAACAGTAAAAAAGCGATGAACCATTTTTTCATAGAGGCTAAAGATAGCAGCAATTTAACTGGTTTCTAAGGTTTTAGGCAGGTGACGTAGTGATGAAGTAGTGTAGGCGCCGTAGGGATGGAGTAATATTAAAAGAACGGATCAGGCGTGTGACGTAGTGATGAAGCAGCAAAAAAACCAGGGAACATGCCACCGGCCCTCCATCTACAGAAGTAGAATTATCCAACTGCGGCAAGCATGGCAATGGAACTCCCTTTAATTTCCGGCCGATGGAAATTCCCTGGCTAGCTCTTTGGTCGATAAGGACTATAAACTAATAGCGTCATGGGCAAATGCTTTACATTTTTGCCATGACGCTATCAGCGCGATGAATGCCAAACCTTTTTTCATGCCAGCGGGCAAATCAGTCTAATGCCCACCCTTGCGTTTAGGGTTATGGCTTCTTTCTGTTATACCGTGTTCCATCTGGTCAACTGGTCGTTCCTCATGCAAATCCCTTGCGGGATTCTTTTTGTCCGCCATCCTTTTGGATTCTTTTCCGGATGACCTTTCACGATGTTGATCCTGATGTTTCCCGGTATTGTTACCTCAATGCATCATGACACTAAAATTTTTAGTGATTAAAAGTCTTCGTCATCTAATTTATTCAACCGGTAAAAAAGCAAAATTCTGCCCACCCGGGGCAAAACATTGTTAAATTAATGTAATATCCGGGGTACCGCTATAGTACCGGATCCTGGCGGCTGTAGCTGCTTTCGGCCGATATGGCTGATGCTGCCAGAGCGAACCTTGAGTGTAGTTGTTGCGCTACAGGATGAGTGCCGGCGTCCACATCGGGCATGGCAGAGATTCCATACCGGCGGGCTTTCCCGTTCCGCGCCGGTACGCGGATTGGCTATGCTGGCGCGGTTGCGGAGTATTAAGGCATTATTCTTGGCCGGCCTGTTTAGTGGAAAGCAGGTTTATACAATCATTGTATTCAAGTCATGGTGATGCAATGATCCTTTAAAGGTCATGTTTATATAATCATCGTATTAAAGTCATGTTTATTTAATCATCCAATTAAAGTCATGGCTATGCAATGATCCTTTAAAGTCATGTTTATTTAATCATTCATGTTTACTCAATCATCCTATTAAAACAAGCTTATCCTATTAATAAACACCATTTTACAAAACATCATCCTATGGAGCATTTTCCCAAAATAAACCAAAGCATTATTCCTGAACAGACGGAAGGAGGCCAGTCCAACACCAGCAGCAGCGTAAAAGCGGCATCAGACCAGGAGGCGCGGGCCATGTACAACATCGCCCGGGAACGCCTGCTGGATGTAAATAACTGGCATAACATCAGCGGCGACCTCACCGCCACCTTTGAACTCATTGGCCCCGATGGCGAAAAAGTGAATCGGCACGCACGGGAAGGGGATCATATCCGCATCAACATCCCGGGGCCGGGTACTGCCAGTGGCAAAGGGTACGACTGGGTACAGGTGGAGAAGATCGAAGAACAAACGGACCAGCATGGAGCCATGAGTTTCCTCGGCATGCGGGTAAGGCCGTTTAAGCCGCCGAAGGACGTGGACCCGAACGTATCGCACTTCTTCCAGCGGGATGCTACTTCTTCTTTTGTATTAACCCAATACGGCCCTGTGCTGGAAGCCAGTGTGCTGGGCAGGAACGAAAAGCCAAACACCCGCGCTGAATCTTTCTGGGATGCTGTACGGAACTTCTTTGTTGGGCTGGGGGCCATGGCGGGGTTGTCCAAAGCGCAGTGGAAAGCCCTGGTGAATGGGATAATCAGGGTACCGCGGCAGTCGCAAATGGTGTAACGGCTGCCAGCCGGACCTGTCCAAAGAGTAAATGGAACAATTACGCACAACCCGGCAAAGGGTGTAACGGCTGCCAGCCGGACCTGTCCAAACAGAAATAGGACCATTACGCACAAATGCTGTAACAGATGCATGCCACAGCACTCCAAAAAGCAAATGAAACAATTCCGCCGCCGTAACCGCAAAAGGTCCCGCAAAATTTCCACCCACAAATAACTACCTTTACACAAACAAACATCCCATGCAATTCCTTTCCTCCCCACCCTGCCCGCAGCTACGGCCATACGTGGCCAACTACCTGCTGATCTGCAGCGGCGCCGGAAAGGTAAATACCGTGCTGCCGGGAACCGGGATCTCCCTCTCCTTCCGGCTTACCGGCAGCATAGAACATACTAATAACGATCACGTACAAACGCTGGGCGACCACGGCATTGCCGGCATCCGCAAAACCGCGCAGCATATGCATTACCGGCCGGATTCCGCCTGGTTCCTCATCACCTTCCAACCCGGCCGCGCCGCAGCCTTCATCAAAGCGCCGCTGCATGAAGTAAACAGTCAGCTCGTAGCACTGGATAACTTTATCCCGGCGGAAAAACTCCGGGAATTGGCCGACCGGCTGCAGTCCGCCCCTGACCTGCCGGCCATGGCCGCCCTTGCGGACCAGTGGCTGCTGCGCTTACAGCCTTCCGCTGGCGATCCCCTCGTGGAAGCCGCCCTCGAAAAAATACAGCACAGCCGCGGGCAACTCCGCATCACGGAACTGGCATCTGCCCTCTATATCAGCAAGGACCCATTGGAAAAACGGTTCCGGGCCGCCGTAGGCGCTACCCCCAAACAGTACGCGACCATTGTGAAACTCCGGCATATTATCCGGCAGGCGCCCACACAATCCCTCACCAGCCTGGCTTACGAGGCAGGATACTTTGATCAGTCGCATTTTATCAAGGACTTCCGCCGGTTTACCGGCACTACTCCCCTCGACTTTTTCGCCCGCGGAGAGGAATGGTAAAAAATGCTTTTTTACAATTTTGCCCTCCCATCTCCCCATAATTTTACGGTACAAAATGATTGTACCATGAACGAATATGTATTTATCACCAGGGTAAACCCTGAAGAACTCACACAGGAAGATGTTGCTACCGTACGTAAAGGCTGGGACGAATTGGTGGAGAAATGGAAAGCAGCCAATCATTACCTCTCCGGAACGCCGGTCGTAAAACCCGGGTACGTGGTCACCGCCAACCAGGCCGCAGCCGGCGTAATCCAGGAAAAGGGGCAGCGCGTAGTCAGCTTTATGTACATTGCCGCCGCAAGCGATGAGCAGGCGCAGGAACTGGCAGCCATGGTGCCGGTGCTGCCTTTCGGCGGATCCGTGGAAATCCGCCACCGGTAAGCGATGAACAGCAAACTTTTGTATCTTAGCCGGAAATTGATTTATCGCTATGCTGCAAAAAATAATCTTCCTGCTCATGGCCGTCTGCATTGCCAACGGCCTCTCTGCGCAGCCCCCTAAAGGACCCGCAAAACCCAACAGTACCTATGGCGCCGGCGCCACGGCCGCAGGCGCGGTCAATGCCGCCGAAATCCCCGCTTTGCTGAAAAACGATACCGGCAAGGTAGCCGTAAAAATCAAAGCCAAAGTATTGGACGTATGCCCCAAGAAAGGCTGCTGGATGAAGCTGCAGGTAAATGACAGTACCACCGCCTTCGTGAAAATGAAGGACTACGCCTTCTTTGTACCGCTCGATATCAAAGGCAGAACCATCGTGCTGGACGGGCTTGCCTACCAGGAAATCACGCCGGTAGCCGAACTGCGCCACTATGCTGCGGACGCGAAGAAACCGCAGGCAGAAATCGACGCCATCACCGCGCCGCAGAAAGAATATCGGTACACCGCCAGCGGCATACTCGTACTGGAATAATAACCTAACTACCTGATCCGCCCGCCATGGCAGGCGGATCAGCATATTTTCAACGGATAATAAGGACCATGAACAAATGCCCTTCAGGCATTGTTGAATATTAAAAACAGGACATGAAAAGAATAGCGATGCAGCGGATAGTGTTGATAACCCTTTTCACCCTCACCATCGAACCCACCTTTTCCCAGGATAAAAGGGACTATATACGTATCATGACCGACTCCATGAAAGCCAGGTTATTGCTTAACGGAGCGCAATACGGCAAAGTGTACGACATCAATAAAACCTTTTCCGATAAGATGGCCGCCCTGCGGAAAGACAACGTAATTCCCCGCGCGGAGAAGAGCAAACAACTGAAACAACTCAGCCAAACCCGCGACAGTTCCCTGAAACGCGTGCTGACCAATGAGCAGTTTGACCGCTACGAAGCCCATCGCTCCGAACGCCGCCAACAGGCCAAAGAGCGGTATGAACGCAAACAGGAAGAGCAATAAATAATTAGCGACCCTTCAACGGGTAAGGCTATACGCGCCTTACCCTTTTTGATATTACCGGAATCTGGCATACAATTCGCATATACCGTGATCTCCTGAAACAAAAAGAAAAATTCGTCAGGAATTTTTACATTGCAACATGCACATATTTTCTCTGCCATGAAATATCAACCGGGCCTGCATTTGTTGACCACGCTGTACACGGATAAGATTGAATTACTGCAGCAAAGCGACAACTGGAAAGCTTTTATCACCCGCCAGATTCAAGATCATCAACTTACAGAAGTAGGTAATGCCGTACACGACTTCCCTGCCGGAGGTTTCACAGCGGTGCATTGCCTGACGGAATCGCATATTTCCATCCATACCTGGCCCGAATACGGGTTGTGTACCTGTGATGTATTCCTGTCCAACTTCCGGAAAAACAATGACGCTATCACCACCGCCATCATGAGCGCTATCCATGATTTTTTCCAGACAACCCATCATGAATCACAACAGATAAGAAGATAAAATGCCACATTTTACCTGCCCTGCCTGTCATGCGGGCATTGACCTGCAACATCCCGATACCCGCCTCTATGGCTGCCTCAGGTGCGGTGCGCTGTCTTCCTTTGCATCCGGCTTTCCAACCAAAGCAGGAAAGGTAGCCCAGTCAAAGATCAAACAGCTGATACCCATGGGTACCACCGGCACTTTACGCGGCAATGAATACACCGTCATCGGCTATACGGAGCGCGCAGGCGTAGGCGCCGGCTATTCCTGGGCCGAGTATGTACTCATGCGCACTACCGACCGCAAAGTATTTTTCCTCTCCTTTTCCGACGGCCACTGGCTGCTGGTGGAAAATATCCCCATGGAGTTCCCGGAAATCACGGCGGCCAGCTTCGGACAAACCACCCGCGTTGAACATGAGGGGAAATCGTTTGAACTGTTTAACCGGTTCAGCGCCCGCTATATCAACATCACAGGGGAAATCCCCTGGGACCTGGATTACCAGCGCAACATCCGCTGCCTGGAATTTATCCGCCCGCCGGAAATGATTTCCTTTGAAATGACGCATCGCAACTCTAAGCCTGACATCGATGCGTTCAAAGGCACTTACATTTACCCGAAAGAAATCAAAAAAGCGTTCCTGAACGGGCACTTCCCGCCGGCCCGCTTTGGTATTGCCCCGGCGCAACCGTTCCTGGAAGGATTACGCCCCCGGGAGTTTGGGATCGCCGCCATACTTTTCTGTGTGCTGGCCATCTTCTCCTACCTGCATTTCAACGGCAACCGCCAGAACAGGCAGATCATGCAGGAACATTTTGATATCAACGACTCTACGATCAATAAAGCCCTGTTGAGCCCGTCCTTCAAGCTGGACGGCCGCACCAGCAACATCGAGGTGGACATCATGACCGACCTGCAAAACAACTGGTGCGCGATGGACCTCACGCTGGTGAATGAAACCACCGGCGAAGAAAGGACCATCCCGCTGGAAGCTGCCTATTATCGTGGTGTGGACGGCGGGGAAAGCTGGTCGGAAGGCGATTCCAGGCAGAAGGCCTTTGTATGCAGCGTAAAGCCCGGTCAATACCATTTTACGGTTACCACGGCTACCGAAAAGTCAGGTCCCAACGTGCATGCGGATGTAACCGTATTCTGGGACGTACCTACCGCCTGGAACGAAGTACTCCTCTGCCTCCTCTTTGCCGGCATGGCGATAGCATTACTGGCCTGGCAAAAATACAGGGAGACCGTACGATGGGCATTCAGCGATATCAACCACCAAAAATAATTTTATGGATAAATTGAAATCCCTTTTTTCACGATTTCCGTTTAACTGGAGAGATGATAAGATAACCATTTGCATCCTGGTTGGTTTCCTCGTCATCCTGCTCCTCAGCAATACCTATGGTTACCGGGTATGTAACTGTACCAGCACGGAAACCTGGAAACCTGGCAACGATCGCACCGCCAGGTCGCGCAGCGGCGTTCACTATTTTTATCACAAATAAATCGCTATGGAAACATTACAATTCAAGTACATGCTCGCATCTGCCGTGTATGCATTATTAGGGGTGGTGATCCTCGTGGTCGCCTTCTGGCTGGTAGACCGGCTCACACCCGAGAACACCTGGAAAGAGCTGGTGCAGCATAAAAATATTGCGCTGGCCATCGTGGTGGGCGCTTTTATTATCGCCATCGGCATGATCATCAGTTCTGCCATTCATAGTTAATCGTTGTACGTTGGAAATTCTGTTATTATTATCCGTCTTCGTGATTGCTACCTGCGGCCTCATTTATGAGCTGGTAGCAGGCACGCTGGCCAGTTACCTGTTGGGAGATTCTGTAACGCAGTTTTCGACCATTATCGGCGCCTACCTCTTTTCCATGGGCATAGGCGCTTACTTTTCCCGGTTCTTCAAAAAGGACCTGCTTAGCTGGTTCATACAGCTGGAAATTCTCGTAGGCCTCATCGGCGGTATCAGTTCAGCCGCGCTGTTCCTCCTGTTCGAACATGCGGCCTCCTTCAGGCTGATCCTGTATTTACTGGTAGGCCTCACCGGCACGCTCGTCGGGCTGGAACTGCCGTTGCTGATGAACATCCTGAAAGACCGGTACGAGTTCAAGGACCTCGTATCGCGCGTGTTCACGTTTGATTATATCGGCGCGCTGCTGGCCTCCATCGTGTTTCCCATGCTGCTGGTGCCCTACCTGGGCCTGATCCGCACTTCCTGCTTTTTCGGCATCCTCAATGTAGCCGTGGCAATCGTGGTTTTGGTGAAGTTCAAAAAGGAAATTAAATGGGCCGCCTACCTGAAAGCCAAAGCCATCGCCTGTATTGTTTTCCTCGCGGGACTTTTTATATGGGCAGACCGGATTATGACCTTTGCGGAAAGCCAGGCCTTCCGGGACCCGGTTATCTATTCGCACTCCTCCCCTTACCAACGGATCGTACTCACGCACAGCCGGCTGGACCTTCGCCTGTACCTGAACGGCAACCTGCAGTTCAGCTCGGCGGACGAATACCGCTATCACGAAGCGCTCATCCACCCGGCCATGCTGTACAGCCCCAAACGCAGCCAGGTGCTGATCCTCGGCGGGGGCGACGGGATGGCGGCGCGGGAGCTGCTCAAATACCCCGAGGTGGAGCAGGTCACCCTCGTGGACCTGGACCCCGCCATGACCAAACTTTTCCGGCAAAACAGCATGCTCGCCTCCCTGAACGACAGCAGCCTGCTATCCCCGCGGGTCCGCGTCATCAACGCGGATGCGTTTCAATGGCTGAAAGAAAACAACGAACAGTTTGATGTGGTCATCGTGGACTTTCCCGATCCCGGCAACTACGCCGTGGGCAAGCTGTACACGACGGCGTTCTACCGTAAACTGCGCCACGCGCTGACGGACAGCAGCGTGGTCGTCATCCAGTCCACCTCTCCCTATGTGGCCCCCAAAGCATTCTGGTGCGTGAATACCACGTTGCAGGAGTGCAACTACCAAACCATCCCCTATCATACCTACGTGCCCTCGTTCGGGGAATGGGGTTATGTCATGGCGTCGCCAGGGCCGCTGGCGCAACGCCGCACGGATTTACCGGCCGGCCTGCGTTATTTTGCTGCCGCCACTTTCAGCCAGATGCGCGATTTCACGGCGGATATGCAGCCGCGGAAAGTGCTGGCCAATCACTTAAACAACCAGGTACTGGTACAATACTTTGAAGATGAGTGGGGAAAATACCAGGAGTAATACGATCAGCAGAAAAGAGTTTCTCCGCTATATGGCTATCATTGCCGGCGGCACGGTGACGCTGTCCCAATACCTGGCCTGCATGGAAAAGAAAGATAAGTACGGCCATATCAGCAGCCGCATCAGCGGCGCTTCGGCAAAAACGGGGCATATGCTGCGGGACCGGCAGTTTGGCGCGCCTTCCGCCACGGAATACACCGATGCCGTAATCGTTGGCGGCGGCGTGGCAGGACTCACTGCCGCCAGGAAGCTTCACCACAGCGGCGTCACCAACTTCCGCCTGCTGGAACTGGAACCCCATACCGGCGGCAATGCCAGCTCCGGCAGCAATGCCTACAGCGCTTACCCTTTGGGAGCGCACTACTTACCCATCCCCAATAACGATAACAAACCCCTGCTGGACCTGCTGGCCGAAGCGGGCATACTGCTGGGCTACCATCCCGATGGCCTTCCTATCTACAACGAAACGGATCTTTGTTATGACCCCGAAGAAAGACTGTATATCCGTAACCGTTGGCAGGAAGGGCTTGTGCCGCAGCAGGGCCTCAGCCAGGAAGCGCTGGCGGAAATCAGGCGCTTCCTGGACAGTATGGAAGCGCTGCGCCAGGCAAAAGGCAGCGACCAGCGCTATGCGTTCGACATCCCGGTAGACAATAGTTCCGCGGATGCAACCTTCCGGCAGCTGGATCAGCTCACCATGGCCGACTGGATGGACCAACAAGGCTACCGCTCCGAAGAGCTGCGCTGGTACGTGGATTACTGCTGCCGGGATGATTACGGCGCCGGCCTCCAGGCCATCAGCGCCTGGGCAGGCAT
Source organism: Chitinophaga sp. CB10 (assembly GCA_001870995.2). Classification (GTDB taxonomy): domain Bacteria; phylum Bacteroidota; class Bacteroidia; order Chitinophagales; family Chitinophagaceae; genus Chitinophaga. The sequence continues at coordinate 664,978 of MLAV02000001.1, read as the reverse complement.
CCACTATTTTGCTTCCCGCAAGGGCAAAGCCGCTAATGCCGAGACTTCCCAACTCCTAACCTGGCCCCAGGGCAACGGCCGGCTCGTGCAACACCTGCAACAGTTCAGCCGGGATCAAACGCAGACCGGCTGCGTGGTGTATCGCATCACGCCTTCCGCCGGGGAAGTGCTGGTCGATTATTACGATACCCATACGCATCAGCTCAGGCGCCTGGCTGCAAAAGCCTGCATCCTGGCCACGCCGCAGTTTATTACGCAGCGGCTTATCCCCGGCGGGGCGTACCATCACGACTTCGTGTATTCGCCCTGGTTAGTGGCCAACATTACGCTGGACTATGTTCCCGCATCCTCCGGCTACCAGCTTTGCTGGGATAACGTAATCTACAAAGGCAAGTCGCTGGGCTATGTAAACGCCCAGCAGCAGCGGCTTTCACAGGAAGCCCCGGCCAAACAGGTGGTGACGTATTACCTCCCGCTGGATCACCTGGACCCGGTGGCGTCCCGCAAATACGCCATTGCCTTATCGCCGCAACACTGGACGAAGCTCATTGCGGACGACCTGGAAATCCCCCATCCCGGCATTACCTCACTGATCCGGGATGTGGACATTACCGTATGGGGCCATGGCATGATCCGCCCCCATAAAGGGTTTATCACTGGAGCTGCCAGGGCCGCGGCGCAACAGTCGCAGTGGCCGAATGTATTTTTTGCCCATTCCGACCTGAGTGGCATATCCATTTTTGAAGAAGCTTTTTACCATGGAAACAAAGCAGCAGACGCCCTTGTCCATCTCCTTGGGTAAGGCCCACAGGCAGCCCTGGATCTATAGCCGTACACTGGACGGATGTTTCATCCTCCTCCCTCCCTTTGCTGCCCTGGCGGCGATCCTGCTGTTCCCGGCCGCCTTCAGGCCGCAGCAGGGCGTAACCGTGGCCTGGTGGGTGATATTGGTGTTGTTCATTGACGTGTCGCATGTGTACTCCACCATTTACCGTACTTATTTTGATGGCGGCGCCTTCCGAAAGCAAAGCCGTTTATTCATCTGGGCGCCCATACTGGCCTGGGTGGCAGGCGTAGCCGCTTATGCAGCCGGCCCGCTGGTGTTCTGGCGCATACTGGCTTACATGGCGGTGTATCATTTTGTACGGCAGCAATACGGGTTTCTGCGGATCTACAGCCGGAAGGAAACTGCCGGTAAATTTTCCCGCAGCGTAGATACGTTAACGATATACGCAGCCACCATCTATCCTTTGTTGTACTGGCATCTGCAAGGGCCTATCCCGTTTAACTGGTTCATACCGGGGGATTTCTTCTATATTGCTGCCGGCAGCAGCATACTCCATTTACTGGGGATGGTATATGCCGCAATTGTAATCATCTACCTGCTCAAAGAGATGAACTACAGCATACAACAGCGATGGGTAAACATTCCCAAACAGTTGCTGGTATTGGGCACCATGCTCTCCTGGTATTTCGGGATCATCTATTTCAAGGGCGACCTTACCTTCACGCTGCTGAACGTCATTAGTCACGGTATCCCTTATATGGCGCTGGTTTGGGCGCATGGCCGCAAGCAATATCATATGTCCGCCGGCGGAAATAAATTCCTGCAGGCGGTGTTCAGCAACAAGGGCATCCTGCTGTTCCTGGGGCTGATTGCGTTGTTTGCGTTTGTGGAAGAAGGGTTGTGGGATGGATTCGTCTGGCGGGAGCATACGCGTTTTTTCTCCCTCTTCCAGCAATTACCGGAAGTGGAGGACAACCTGCTGCTCATGCTGCTGGTGCCTTTGCTGGCGGTGCCGCAGGTAACGCATTATGTGCTGGATGGATTTATCTGGAAGATGAAGCATGATAAATATAACTGGAAGGCGCCTACGATTGGGGAGTAGCCACATTTACTGGCTGATAAAGATACCCCTCCGATTGGCGGGTAGCCACCTTCACCATCAGAAAAATCACCACTTTCACCATCAGAAAAATATCCCTTCCGATTGCCAGGTAGCCACCTTCAAAAATCCGGGCGCTGTAAGCGCCCGTCATTATTTTACATCCCCTTTCATATTATACGGTAACCATGCCGGATATACGGCCATCTCCTTTTCCAGCTGCGCGCCCAGCGGAAATCCCCAGGCTTTGAAAAAAGGAACGAGGTTGCGCCCTGTCACCTCGGAAAATACCTGAACGAACATATCGCGCTTGGCGTCCTCCTTCCTGGCGAAGGAAGGGTTCGGGTCCGTGGCCAGGTTTTGCTGGTAGCGGCGGATGAACGCTTTGAAGGCTTCCCACCCAAAGGCTTCCTGTATCTGCCAGAACATGGTAAGGGCCAGGAAGGGATCGCGTTTCCATTTTTCGTAATCCGGGCCGGCGGCAAAGTATTGCCGGATGCGGGCATTCCGCTTTTCGGCGGACATTTCCCCGTGCGCGCCATGCCGGTCCCCGATGAGGCGGTCGAAGCAGTAGAGTGCGAAGAAGTTGCAGCTCACTTCCCCGGTGCCGGCAATGATCCAGTCGGGGTTTTGCAGGTTGTGGCCTATCTCGTGGAAATAGCCCCAGTTGGAAGCGCCGTTGGAGGGCTCCAGGAGTTTTTCAGGGTTGGCGATGGTATTGAGGGTGCCGGCATCGCAATGGGCCATGATGGGATAGCCGTTGTGCATAAAACCGGCGCTGATCTGCTCATCCACGACGAGGCGCATGGGGCGGTACACGGGTTGCGGGTACTGGCCCAGGTCCATTTCCGCGCCGATGATGGCATCCCAGAGGTCCGCCACCTTTTTGGGATCGGTCACTTTTTGCAGTACGGAATCCGGCAGGGCGAGGATGATGCGGTCAGTACCCAGCTCGCCCCAGGGAGCGCCGTTTGTTTTCAGTTGGGCCTGCCACTCCTCGTCCGTAGTAACGCCGCGGATGTAGCGGGGGGAGCTAACGGCGCCGCTGATACGAATATCGCCGGACCAGCTTTTTACCATGGGTTTGCACTTGATGTAGATAAGCCCCCCGAACGGGTTGCTCACGCGGATGAGGGGTTTATCCAGCGGGGCGTACTTCACGATGTCCGGCATGCGGCGCCAGTTGGACTTCCCGGCGGTCCACTGGCCGAGGAAGTCGGTATGACAGCCTATTTGCACAAACAGCTCCTTGCTTTCCGCCAGCGCTGCGGGCAGGCGGATTTCCACTACCTGGCCGGCCGGGGCGTACAACCCGGTACTGTATTGCGTGTAGGCGTCCGGCTCGCCGTTCATGCGGCGCAGCATGCGCCAGGTGCTGTCCGCCGGGGGCTCGTGGCGCAGCGTAATGACCTTTTCCACGGCGGGCGTATTCGGCTTAACCGCGCCGGGGAAATACCTGGCGGAAGGATGGGCGGTAATATTACGGTAGTCTGTTTCCTGCAGGGTTTTGCGGCTCCATTTGATGACGGCTTCCCGGAGGGCGGTTTCGTCCTTCAAAAGCGGTTGACCGGGGGTAATGACCAGTTGCGCCGGATCGGCGGGCTGTCGGCGGGAGGTATCCGCAGCCGGCGCGGCGGCCTGCAGGGCCAGCGGTAGTAACGGCAGCAGCAGTGCGGCGGTGATCGCGTAATGTTTTTTCATGTTCCTGTTATATCCCTTTAAAATACAACACCGGCTGCAGTGATGCTGAAAAAGTTAATACAAGATAAGCTGCCTGCAGTGGCAGGGTTAACAAAACAGCGCCTTCTCTTCAACAAAAGGTCCTTTTTTTAACCGAAACAATTTTTAGTTTTATGCCCAATTATGGGGAGGGATGAATTACAGCATGCAAGCGACCAACACCTTTTAGCGGAGATCGGCAGAAGGAACGGCCTTGCTTTCGATGTATTATACAACCGGTACTGGAAGGATGTTTTTAATATCGCCTACAAGCGGGTGCATAATATGGATATGGCCCAGGACGTTGCCCAGGATGTATTTGTACAGCTTTGGAGCCGGGAAAAGGACACCCCTATCGAAAATCTTCCCGGGTATTTACGAATCGCCACCCGGAACGGGGTGTTCCGGCAGCTGGAAAAGGAGCGCCGCTATGAGGATTTGCCGGAGGACAGCGATGATTTGCGCAGCCACGGCCTTGCGGACGGGCAGGTGCTGTACAAGGAGTTCCATGCCGCTTTTGAGGCGCTGATCAATACTTTGCCGCCCCAGCAAAAATTAATCTTCCAGCTCCGCTTCCAGGAGGGGCGCAGCACCCAGGAAATCGCCGAACAGCTGGACATTTCCGTGAAGACGGTCCGCAACCAGATGGGCCGCGCATTGTCGACGCTGCGGGAGTCCCTGATTGTGCTGCAGATCGCGATTATTTTGACAATGAAGTAAGGGTGGTTGCTTTTTTTATTTTGCTTCGCAGAATTTATGGCTGTTGGGATAATGGGAACGTTTGGGGAGAATGAATACGGCGGCAGTATGCCGGATATCAACAGGCTGCCCTTATGAGGCAGCGTGCCGGAGGGGCTGCTGCGATGGGCGGTTGAAATGAAAGGACTACTTACCTGCGGGTAGATCAGCCAGTAAATCGTTTAGGCAGCAACATACCAACAAAGTTTCACCGCAGTCAAGTCCTAAACGATCGAAACACCGCCCCACCACGGGTAATGAGCCAGTCCCCCTTTCAGCGCCAACGTTCCCACGGAGTGGCCGACCCGTACGACTGCCGGTAATAACGCGCCCACCCTGCCCTGCGCACCTAAATTTTCTCCCCCCCCAAAAGCAACATATATAAAATAAAAATATTTAAAACTTTTATGGGCGCTTTTGATTTTCTCTGCTCATATATATAGAAACAGTCGAAAATGGACCAACAGCAAAGGGAACTTTTTAAAATAATGCTAAAACGATTTAGGACAGGCGCCGCTACCAGCGAGGAAATCGCCTTCCTGGAATCGTATTTCGACTTGTTTGACGCCGAGGAAGACCTCATCACCGCGGAGAATGAAACCGAATTTGAAGGATTGAAAACCGCGCTACGCCAACGCATCCACGAGGAAATCAGTCAACCGGCCACGCCGGAAAAACGCCCGGGGGTGAAAAGCCTGCCAGTAAAACGCCTCCCGGTACGCCGCTGGGCCGCAGCAGCAGCCATTGCCGCGCTGATTGGCGGTGGCGCCCTCTTCCTCCTGCAACAACCGCGCACGCCCAAACAACCGGCAGCCAGGGCTTATGCCACCGGCGCGCCTACGCTGCGCCTTGCGGACGGCACCACTATCCGGCTCGACAGCACCGCCGGCGGGCAAATTGCCAGTCAACCCGGCGTGATCATCTCCAAGGAAGACGACGGAACACTCTTATATAAAACAGCTCCTGCCACCGCAGGTAACAACCAAAATCAGGAGAACATCCTCAGCACCCCCGCCGGAATGAAATATAAAATCATCCTGCCGGACGGGTCCACCGTGTGGCTGAACGCCGCCAGCAGCCTTACCTACCCGGCCGTATTCGCCGCCGGCAACAGAACCGTAAAACTGGAAGGGGAAGCCTGCTTTGATATTGCCGCCGATCCTGCCAGGCCATTCGTGGTACAGGCAGGCGCACAATCCGTACAGGTACTGGGCACCCGTTTTAACGTCAACGCCTACCCGGAAGATGCGGAACATAAAACCACCCTCCTGCAGGGCGCCGTTAAAGTAAGCCATGCAGGCAGCGCAGTGGTGATACAGCCCGGCCAGCAAGCCATCTGCAGCAATGATGCCGCCATACGCACCGTCAGCGCCGACGTCGATAAGGAAACAGCCTGGATCAACAACATGTTCTCCTTTAAGAACGATAACCTGCAATCCGTCCTGCGCGAGGTTGCCCGCTGGTACAACGTGCGTATCCGCTACGCCGGCGCAATGCCCGATGAACGGTTCTTCGGGGAAATATCCCGTAGCAGTAAACTGGAAGATGTTTTAAAAATACTGGAAATCAATGGCCTTGCATTCGAAATAAAAGAAGATGTTATTACCGTTGGCTATAAGCATTAATGTTTGCCGCACGCCAGTAACCGTAACGATTTAAAATTTTCAAGCTTATGTGTATCAATTTGTAAGAATCATTATCCAACTATCTAAAATCAACCAAGCATGCGATAACTACCGAATGCCACCAGCAGTAAGACCTGCCAACCGTAGTTTATCCGCACATTTTATCGACTAAATCAGACCAACATGAAATTCAAATTTCATTGTCCTCCTTCGCTGCCCGCAACGAAGGCAAGGAAACCTTTGTGCCTGCTTATGAAAGCATGGATGCTGCTGCCGCTGATCTTCCTGCTGCACCTGCCCGTGTACGCAATGGGTCAGCATGTGACGATCAACCGGCAAAACGCTTCCCTGGAAAGCATTTTCGCCGACATCAAAAAGCAAACAGGCTTCACCTTTTTCTACAAGGGAAATGTAAATCCTGCGGAACTCAAAACCGATGTAGACATCAAAAATGCTACCCTCGAGGATGCGCTGCAAACCTGCCTGAAAAAATTCAGGCTCAATTTTACAATTGTCAACAAAACAATTGTTATAACGGCAACGGATAAACCGAGTTTGTCAGAACCGGCCATCAGCGCCATGATACAGGCGGACAGCACCATCCTCGGCCGCATTGTGGACAGTCTGACCAAGGAACTGATGATCGCCGTATCGGTGTACGTGAAAAACTCCACCGAAAGGGCGCTCAGTAACGACAAAGGCCAGTTTTCCATCAAAGCCAAGGACGGGGACGTGCTGGTGCTTTCCAGCGTTGGCTACAACACCAAGGAAGTGCCGGTAAGCGCCATCAGGAACCGGCCTATCCTGCTATCCCCCAAATCCAGCGCGCTGAACGACGTGGTGGTAACGGGTTACCAGGTGATCAAAAAAGACAACTATACGGGTAATGCCATCGTGGTAAAGGGCGAGGACCTGAAGCGGCTCAACCCCCAGAACATGCTCAAAGGCCTGGCCTCCTTTGATCCCTCCTTCCGGATCGGGGAAAACAACCTGCTCGGCTCCGACCCCAACGCCATGCCCAAAATCAATATCCGCGGTACCACCGCCATGCCCAACGGGGAAATACTGGACAGGAACAACCTTTCCAGCTCCTACAACCTGCCGGTGTTTATCATGGACGGGTTTGAAGTTCCCCTGCAAAAAGTGGTGGACATGGATATCAACCGCATCGCTTCCGTGACCATCCTCAAAGACGCTGCCGCTACGGCGGTATATGGCTCCAGGGCAGCCAACGGCGTAATCGTGATCACCACCAAAGCGCCGGTGCCCGGCAAGCTGCGGCTCACCTACAACGCGGAAATGAAGGCCACCGCGCCGGACCTCACCGGCTACAGCGTACTCAATGCCGCCGACAAACTGGCCTACGAAAAAATGGCCGGCCTCTATACCACCGGCAACAGCAGCGCCAACACCCAGGAAGAATTGGATGCGCAATACTATTCCAAATACAAAAACGTGGTGAGCGGCGTAAATACGTACTGGCTCGCACAACCGCTGCGCAACGCCTACTCCCAGAAGCATTCCGTGTACGTGGAAGGCGGCGACTCTACTTTCCGCTACGGTGTGGACCTCCGCTATCAAACCGACCCCGGGGTGATGAAAAATTCAGGGCGCGACCGCTACAGCGGCGGCATGAGCTTTACGTATAACCCTAACCGTAAGCTGGTACTTAAAAACGACCTCACGGTTACGCAGGTAAACGCCCGCAACTCCAACTACGGCAGCTTTACGGATTATGTGCTCATGAACCCCTATTATCCTATTTACGGGGCAGACGGAAAGCTCATCCGGGAAATTTCCAACTGGCGGGTGGACACCCACCAGCCGGGCGAAGACCAGTATAAAAATGTGCCGGTACTCAACCCGCTGTATGAAGCCTCCCTCGGTAACTTTGATAAAACGGCTTATACTGAACTGATCGATGCGTTTTCCGCCGACTGGCGCATCACCCCTGCCCTGCGCGTGATAGGCCTCATGAGCCTGAACAGCACGCGGACCACCAGCGACAGGTTTATATCCCCCTTCAGCAACCAGTTCTACCTCGATCCGCCGGAAGAAGCCATGAACAAAGGCAGCTACGACTATGCCGCCACCCGCTCCCTCAACCTGGACGGGAACATCCGCATGGTGTACAATAAACTCATCCATGGGGATCACTCCGTGAACGCGGTGCTGGGCGCCAACGTAACCGCCGCTACCACGGACTTCAAAGGCTTCCAGGCCCGCGGATTTACCAACGATAAATTTTCCAGCATCGCCTTCGCCCGCACCTATACGCCCAATGCGGCGCCTAAAGGCAGCGTGGAAGAACGGCGCCTGATCGGCTCCTTCTTCAGCGGCAGCTACTCTTATAAAAACAGGTATTTGTTTGATGCCGCGGTGCGACTGGATGGTTCCTCCGCATTCGGCGCCAACAAACGGTTTGCGCCCTTCTGGTCAGGCGGTATCGGTTGGAATGTGCATAATGAAGACTTCTTTAAAAGCACTTTCCCCGCACTGTCCAGGCTCAAGCTGGCGGCTACTTCCGGCGTAACCGGCTCGGTGGACTTCCCGCCGTTCCTGGCCCGTACGACGTACGCGTATCAAACGTCCAACTGGTATTCTACCGGCATCGGCGCGGTCGTGAATACCTATGGTAACGACAACCTGCAATGGCAGAAGACCACCAACTACGAAGCCCGCGCGGAGATTGGCCTCCTGCAGGACCGGATCGTACTGACGCCCGTGTATTACTACAAGCTCACGAAAGGTTTGCTGACAGACATCAACATTGCGCCCAGCACCGGTTTTTCCACCTACAAGGAAAACCTGGGGGACATGGCCAACAAAGGCTATGAGTTGTATTTGACGGTAAACGCGCTGCGTAAAGAACACCTGAACATCAACCTCACGGGCAACCTGGCGCATAACACCAACACGATTGTACGTATTTCCAACGCGCTGAAAGCCTATAACGAAAACGTGAACAAATACCAGCTGGACCCGGACAAGAAAGCCCAGGGCACGCCGCTGCTGCGCTTCAAGGAAGGGCAGTCCTACAACACGATCTACGGCGTTAAATCCCACGGCATCGATCCGCAGAATGGCCGCGAGATATACGAAACGCTGGATGGCAAACTCACGTATGATTACGATGTGCAGAACACCCAGCCTATCGGCGATTACACGCCGAAAGCGGAAGGCTTCTTCGGCAGCAATATCACCTGGAAGCAATGGATGGTGAGCTTCAGCTTCCATTACAAATTCGGCGGCGACATGTACAACCAGACGCTGGTAGACCGTATCGAAAACGCCGATCCGCGGTTTAATGTCGATAGTCGCGCTATGACTATGCGCTGGCAGCAACCCGGCGACCAGGCCCTGTACAAAAACGTCATGGACCTGACCACCACTTACGCCAGCAGCCGGTTTATCCAGAAGGAGAACCTGCTGGAACTGCAATCCCTGTATTTCTCCTATGACCTGGCGCAGTCCGTGGCCAGGAGCATCGGGCTGCAGTCGCTCCGCGGCGCCGTTACCATGAACGATATCCTCCGCCTCACCAGCGTGAAGCAGGAACGCGGTATCGATTATCCATTTGCCAGGAGCCTGACCTGCTCTATACTCGCTACCTTCTAAAATGCAACGACCATGAAAAAATTACTCTTCATATTCAGCCTCGGCGTGTCGCTGGCGTCCTGCAAGAAATTCCTGGATATCAAACCGGAATCGCAGGTAGATAAGGATGAACTCTTTAAATCAGAGCAGGGCTTTAAAGAAGCGCTGAACGGCATTTATACCAAATGCGCCGGCACTTCGCTGTACGGTGGTCAGCTCACCTACAACCTGCTGGACGTGATGGCCCAGAACTACCAGTTCAACGATATCGGCTACCAGGAGATCGCCAATTTCCAGTACTCGAACGGCACCATCAAAGGCGCCATTATCGAAATCTGGTCCAATGCCTACAGCGCTATTGCCAACTGTAACTATTTGCTGCAGGCAATTGACAAGGATACCACCCTCTTCTCCAACGGCAACTATCGCCTCATCAAAGGGGAAGCGCTGGCAATGCGGGCTTACCTGCATTTTGACATGCTGCGTTTATTTGCGCCTTCCTACGTGAACGGACCTACGCTGAAAGGCATTCCGTATGTGACGAAGGTGGGTACTACGTCCACGCCTTTCTCCACCGTGGCGGCTTCGCTGGACAGTGTGCTGAAGGACCTGACGGCTGCCAAAGCGCTGCTGGCAGCTGATCCTATCCGCTTTTCCGCTTACGTGATCGGCTATGCATCCGACCCGGCGGCGAGTGAATTAAAAGATGCGGACCTGTTTATGCAGAACAGGCGGCACCGGATGAACTACTTTGCCGTTTGCGGGGAGCTCGCCCGCGTGTACCTGTACAAAAACGATTTGGCAAATGCGCTGAGCAATGCGGAAGAGGTGATCCTCTCCGCCAAATTCCCGGCCACGAAGCAGGAGGACTTCTTCCAGACGGATATCCAGAAACGCGACCGCATATTTTACAAGGAGTTGATCAGCTGTTTTTATACCGAAACCAAGACGATCATCGACCAGCTGCAGGCCCGCTTTACCAAGCAGAATCCGGCTTTCAGCGGCACGATGGCGCAGGTGAACGAGATTTATGAAGTGGGCACCGTGGGCGCGGAGGACTGGCGCCTGAAGCAATGGTTCCTGAACACCGCTTCCACAACGGGCGGACCTGACCGCGGCGTATTGCAGAAATACTACCGCAATGCGGCGCCGCTCACCAACATCCACCCGCTGGTAGCGCCGGCCATTCGACTGACGGAAATGTACTACATCGCCGCGGAGGCCAGCTTTGGCAAGGACCAGCCACGCGCGCTCAAATACTTCAACACGGCCCGGGCCATGCGGGGTATTGGCAATACGGTGAGCAGCGTAGCCGGTAAGCCTGATTTTATAGAGCTGCTGCTCAAGGAAGCGAGGAAAGAATTTTACGGCGAGAGCCAGCTGTTCTACATGTACAAGCGCCTGAACCATGCGGTAACCATCAACGCTACCAGCTCGAAGCCGGCTTCCAACGCCATCTTCGTGTTCCCGCTTCCTGATGACGAAAACGCTTACAGAAACAATTAACAGACTACCATGAAAAGATTATCCGTTATCGCTGTTCTTGCCTGCCTGTTATATAGCTGTACGAAAGAAGAAATAGGGCCTTATGACCTCAGCAGGGACAATATCTACCTGAATTATAAAAATACGGACAGCCTCGTGTATTCGTTCGCGTACCATCCGGACCTGGAACGCGATACCATCTGGCTGCCGGTGATCATCTCCGGGAAAGTGGCGGACCACGACCGGGAATTTGTGGTGACGGCGGTAGACAGGGCTTCCTCCGCCGTTCGCGGACTGCATTACGAGCCACTGAAATCCACTTATACCATGCCGGCGGATTCAGGTACCATCAGCATCCCCATCGTGTTGCTGAACGTGGATACCGCGCTGATCAATAAATCCGTAGACCTTACGCTGGAAGTGAGCGGCGGGAAGGACTTTGCCAGCGACCTGCCGGGAAGGATCCGTTCCAAACGCATCCTGTTTTCATCCCGGTTGGAAGAACCCGCCTGGTGGATGTATTGGGGGCAGCTGGGCCGGTACTCCCGCGTGAAGCACCAGTTATTCCTCATCAGCTCCGGCACTACGGACCTGGTGATCCCTAACTCCTACCCCGACTGGTACCTGGAAATTCCGCGCACGCTCTATTACATCGCCAACACCAGCTATTTGCTCAACTACCCGTTTGAGTGGGTGAATGAGCATCCGGAGTCCGGCTATGTACTGGAAAAGCGGAACGACAATACGGGCGACTATGACTTCTACAGCAAGTCGGCCCCTACCAAGCGTTTCAGACTACAGTACTTCCCTACTGCCAACAAGTATGTGTTTATTGATGAAAACGGGGGCCAAGTCCTCTTCTAAAAATATTATTATGTATTACAGGATAACAGGTTTGCTTTTAATGGGCGCCCTCTGGCTGGCGGCCTGCAAAAAAGACCTCGGCAATTACGATTACCATGCCCCGAGCGAGCCGCTGGTGGCGGACCTCAACAACAGCACCGTGGATGCGATCGTGGGCGACTCCCTGATCATCCGTCCGTATGTGTACCTGGAAGACGGGGACCCTGCGAAGGACCTGAGCTTTGAATGGGAAATCCTCGTGGCGGAAGAGGCGCGGGCAGACCACTATACCGGCTACCCGTTGAAAATAGTGTACAACCTGAAGCCGATGGAACGCGCCGCCAAACTAACGGTGACGGACATACGCAACGGGATGAAATATTTCTATAAGTTCAAAATCAACGGCGGGACGCGCTTTTCCAAAGGCGCCGTGGTGCTGAGCAATGATAAGGGGGTGACCCGTTTGTCGTTCATCCGGCCGGACAGTACCGTGAACGCGGACCTCTACCACGCCCTCCACAACGAGGACCTGCCGAATAATCCCGTGCAGCTGTTTGCCAAGCCGCTGGCTTACCAGGAAGGCAGCGTGGAGGATTACTGGGTGATCTGCAAAGACCCTGCAAAGCCCAGCGTGATCATCGACGGCAGCACCATGCTGCGTAAGCGCTACTTCAACGAGCAGTTCTTCAACCCGCCCAGCCCGCTGGAAACGCAGGCTTTCAACGGCGCGCAGGGCGTGCCTACGGGCATCATCAACGGGAAGCTGTACCTGAGCATTACGTCCACCGCACCGTTTGCGCCGGACTTCGGGAAGTTTTCCAGCATGCAGATCGGGAACTATTACCTGGCGCCGTTTTACAACCGGTATAATTTCTTCTTTGGATTTGATACCATCCGCCATGGCTTTGTGACCTTTGATAACAACGGCAACTTCATGGGCAGCGATTACCAGGTGGTGGGCAACGCATTCAACCCTGCCAACCTGGGCCCCGGCCAGCTGCTGTTTATGAACCCGGTGCCCAGCGTGTCGTACGCGTTCTATAAATCGACCGATGGTAACGTGTACGAATACACGTTTACGGTGGACATGAGCAATTACGACCTGCGCACCATCAAGCCTACCCGCAAGCGCGTGTTTGCCGGCTCGGCCTTGCTGCGCCCGGATACGCGCTGGCAGCGCACCGCCGTGGATGTGTTCTACTTCACCTCCGACGATAAAATCTACCGTTACAACCCGCTCAACGAAGAGTTAAAGCCACTGGACGCCAACTTCGGCGGCAAGAAGGTGACGATGCTCCAGCTCAATGCGGACGGCACACAGCTCACCGCGGGCGTGGAAGGCAGCATCCTGACGCTGGACGTCAGCGTAGGCAAAAACGGCGTGATCACCAACCGGGTAGACGGTATCCCAGGCGAACCGGTAGGCATTGTAATCAGAAAATAAATCAGCACCCTATGAACACTCATAAATACATTCACTGCATGATAGCGGGACTGCTTGGCATCGTCCTGCTGTCGTGCAGCAAATCTGACAACAACGAAGCGATCGTCAACAAAGGCCCAAAGCCGGACAGCGTATGGCAGGAACATTGGCTGGAACATAACCAGCGGCTCACCCTCGCCTATTATGATGAACAGGTGGCCGTTTACAAGGACCCATCCGTATCGCCCATGGTGACCTGGCCTTATGAACTGATGTCCAAAACCTGGAAATATGCGAAGGAAGTATATGGCGAAATGGGGCCCGACCCACGCCTGTACGTAGTGCTGCACGGCGGCGGGTATGGCAACGTAGGCCAGCCGCAGTACTACCCAGATTCCAGCGGGGACAATAAAAATATCGTGGATTTCAGTACCACCAACTGGGACAACTTCGTGTTCCCTGAACCAGGGCTGATCCATGAAGTGTGCCACATCGTGGAAAGCGCCACCAACAGCGTAAAAGGCTCCCCTGCCTTCACCGTCTGGGGGGACAGCAAGTGGCAGGACATTTTCGTGTACGATGTGTACCGCAAGCTGGGCATGAAGGCGAAGGCGGATGCCTGGCATATGTATTACCTGGACGACGAGGTGGACTACCCCGCCAAGGGCAGCCACTGGTTCCGCGACTGGTGGTTACCTATTTACACGAAATACGGGGAGGAAAAAGTGCTCAGCCAGTTCTTTGTATTGCTCTCCAAATACTTTCCAAAGGCCAACACGGCGGAGCTGGGATTCCCGGAATACACCCGCCGCATGAACCTGGGCGAGTACATTCACTTTATGAGCGGCGCTGCCGGCGTAAACCTGAAAGCCCAGGCTACTACTGCTTTTGGCTGGACGGAGGCGTGCGATGCGGAATTCAAACAAGCGCGGATGGATTTTCCGGGCGTTACGTACAAGGATTAGTTTAAGGAATAATTAAACAGACGACTTCCGGGGGGTTACGTACAAGGACTAGTTTAAACAACAATCAAACAGACGACTTCCGGGGTGTTACGTACAAGGACTAGTTTAAATAACAATCAAACAGACGATGAAACCTTTATATAAGTTGATGGTACTGGGAGCGGCCTTGTTGACTTCCTGTTCCAAATCAGACGACGAAGCCGCAGCGCCGGACTATAACCAGCTGCCGGCAACGGTGCAGGAGCATTGGTTCGGTTACCAGTCCCTCATGAAACTGAGCTATGCGGACGATCAGATCGCCACTTACCTGGGGCCGGATATGGACACGACGCTGCATTATTTCAACCCTGCGGTATCGAAGATCTGGCAATACACCAAGGCTACCTATGGCGAGTTTGGGGCGGACCCGCGGCTGCGCCTCTACCTGCACGACAAGGAATACATGACCGGCAACGGCCTCACCGCCACGCTGGCCAACTACATGGATAATATCTGTGATTATAAAAATGCCGTGGTCGTAAGTTCTACCATGTGGAAAGATACGGCCGTGATGACGGCGGTATTTACCCATGAAATCAGTCATATCGTGGAAGGCGGAAGTCTCAGCATCAAGTACTCTCCTACCGCCAAACTGTGGGGCGACAGCAAGTTCCAGGATATATTCATATACGACTGCTACCTGAACACCGGTATGACGGCCCTGGCGGATGCCTGGCTCGCGGAGTACCAAACCAACTATGCGACCTATCCCCTGGCTAAAACCTACTGGTTCAGGGATTGGTGGTACCCTGTGTATTCCAAATACGGGCAAACGAAAGTCCTGACCAACTACTTCAGACTGCTGTCCGAAAACCTGGACCATCAGCCCAACGGCAACGGTTTCCAGGAATACACGCAGGATGTGAACATGGGCGAATTTGTACACTTCATGAGCGGCGCTGCCGGCGTGAACCTGAAAGAGCAGGCTAAGCTGGCCTTCGGCTGGTCGATGGAGTACGAGCAGCAGTTCCTCAATGCGCAGGAAGATTATCCAAACGTAAAATATAACAAGCAATAATGATGAGGAAGATCATATTAACCGCTGCAATTGCCCTGCCCCTGGCAGCGCAGGCACAACAGGGAACCTTCACGATCGAAGGGAACATAGGCAAGCTGGGAAGCCCTGCCATGGCTTATATCGACTATATGTCCAACGGCGCGGGCAAAGAGGACAGCGCCGCCCTCGTAAACGGAAAATTTACGTTTAAGGGTAATAGTGAGGGCTACTCCTATGCGCGGCTGGCGTTGAGCCATGACGGGTCCGGCAAAATGAAGGCGGTGTACACCGGCGATGTGATCTACTTCTACTTTGGTAAGGAGCAGATAAAGATCAGCTCCGCTGACTCGCTCGCCAACGCGAAAATCACCGGCTCTAAAGTGTACGATGAGTTTACGGCTTACAACAAATTCATTGGCGGCACCATCATGGACCTGAACAAGTGGGCCAATGGCCAAGTGGCGGCAGCCACGCCGGAGCAGCGCCAGGATACCAACTTCATGAAAAACCTCAACAACGAGTACCGCCAGCGCATGAAGGCCCGGGCGGAAAAGCAGCTGGAGTTTGCAAAAACGCATCCAAAAGCCTACTTCGGCATGGTGGCCTTGTCTGAAGGGACGGGCAGCCCGGTGGATGTAAAAAGAGTGGAGCCTATTTACAAGGCGATGAGCGCGGAGCTGCGCAACAGTGACCAGGGGCGCGAAATGGGCCAGCGGATTGCCGCGGCAAAAACCATTCACGTGGGTGCGCCTGCGCCCCGGTTTGTGCAGAAGGATGTGAATGACAAGACGGTAAAGCTCGACGATGTAAAAGGGAAATATGTATTACTGGAATTCTGGGCCAGCTGGTGCGGGCCTTGCAGGGCGGAGAATCCGAACCTGACGCAGCAGTACAAAAAATATAAAGACCAGGGTTTTGAAATTATTGCCGTTTCCCTCGATGACCATAAAGACAAGTGGTTGGAGGCTATCGCCAAGGACGGGCTGCCATGGCTGCATGTTTCCGACCTGAAGGGATGGAACAACGAAGTGGGCCGCCTCTATGGCATTCGTGCCGTACCGGCCAACTTCCTGCTGGACGAGCACAGGAACATTATTGCGATGAACCTGCGTGGCGAAGAGCTGAACAAGAAACTTACGGAGGTCTTCGGGAAATAATCCCGGATGACCGCGTAAGCGTTGCATTTTAGTATGAGAACAGGATCCCGGCCATGTTGATGGCCGGGTTTTTTATTGGTACAGATGAATGCAACGGGAGGTATGATGGATGACAGGGCATTAATAGTGATATTCAAAAGCAACCGAAGGCCTGATTAACGGCCGTTTTTTTTATTCTTCCACACGAAAGCAACCATAGGCATGCTCATAACGCGACAAATCGCATTCCAGGTGCTGCCGGTCCCAGTTGGCCGTATTAGCCGCCGCCTCGTAGGTCGTTTGGAGGAAGTCCATGAGCGTAGCAGCCGGATCAGCCGCCTGCTGCACATCGTCATAATTCAGCAGGAACTCCCCCATTTCCTTGCTATAGAAAGCTGCGGCGGGCTTTACCGGCTGCGTTGCAAAGCTTTCCGGCACAGGATAAGCGTAAGCATAGAAGGCGGCATGAGGGTATTGCTCGTTGCCCGGCCAGAAGCCGCAGGAACTGACTTCTTTGGAATAGGCTTCCTGCATAACGGCCGTGGGCGTATTGGGCGCTCCGCTCTGGATCAGGGGCGCGCTCCTGCCGGAAAAGCGGGTCACCGCCAGGTCAAACGAGCCCCAGAAGAAATGCACCGGGCTGCATTTGCCGGTAAAGCGGGTACGGAAGCGGGTAAAGACGTCGTAAACCAGTACCATGGCCTGCCAGAAGCCGGCCACACGATCCTTGTCGTAAGCCGCATGCACGGTATCCTCCGTGAACGGGATGGCGCCCGGCAGCTCCGCCGGCATATCGTGAATGGAAACATCTATATCCAGTTGGGCCAGGGTATCGAAGAGGGTACGGTAAAAATCCGCTACCGTCATGGGTTGCAGCGGAATTTCCCGGCGGGCGCCCTGGCTGGTGGCGATGCGGAGGCGGTGATGGATAAAATCAAAGCCGATCTCAAAGAGGCCGTGTTGATAAGGCATGCTGCCGGTACTGAGCCCGTCCGGGGCAATGTGGAATGTCACATGCCAGGAATGATTCACCCAGGGCATGGTCCGCAGCCGGATCTTACCTACTATCTGCGTCCAGAGATGCACGGTAGCCAGTGTGTCCTTCCAGGCCATATAGCTTAACGCCGGCCACGTTGTATTTGGTTTGTTCATAGTGTGCCTTTTTCCAGACTAACAAACAGGAGCAAAGAAGGGTTTATATCTCCCTAACTCCCTATCTTTACGCCATGCAGGTACTACGTGATCATTTCGAGAAAATCATTCCACTTTCAGACGCTGAATTTGCCTACATCAGCAGCTTTTTCAAGCAGCGGAAGGTCATGAAGAAGCAATTTTTACTGCAGGAGGGCGACCCTGTGATGCACGAGTATTTTGTAGTGAAAGGCTGCCTGAAAGCGTACGTGGTGGACAGTGCGGACAAGGTGCATATCCTCTCCTTTGCGCTGGCCGACTGGTGGACGAGCGATTACCAGGCGCTCTACACCCACACGCCTTCCAGCATCTTCCTGGAAGCGGTGGCCCCTACAGAGGTGTATTATATTGCCCAGGAGGATAAGGAGCGCCTTTGCGCGGAGATGCACAAGGTGGAACACTTCTGGCGTAAGAAAAATGCCATGGGCTACGTGGGCCTGCAACGGCGGATACTCTCCATGTTAACCCACAATGCTAAAGACCGCTATGAACAATTGCTGCAGCAATACCCTTCCCTGTTCCAGGTAGTGCCCAAACAGGACCTGGCGGCCTTCCTGGGCGTGAGCCGGGAAACGCTGAGCAGGTTGTATTCGAAAAAGAGCGGGTAATGTGACCTATATCACACGAATTTTGTGACATACCTCCTGTGTGGCTAAGCATGGCCGATAGAACTTTGCGTTATCAAATTAACAATGCAAATGAACATCGTAGCAAAGTTACTGTTAAGTACAGTGATCATTTTAACCACCTTAAAAGGTTTTTCACAAATGAGCAACAATAACACCCAACCCAAAAAGGTATTGTTTGTAGTTACCTCCCATGCGGATCTCGGCAATACCGGCGAAAAGACAGGCATCTGGATCGAAGAATTTGCCGCCCCTTATTACTTCCTGACCGACAAAGGCGTACAGGTAACCATCGCCTCTCCGAAGGGCGGCCCTGCCCCTATCGATCCGAAGAGTACCGACCCCGGCGCTCAAACGGAAGCGACCAAACGATTCTACAGCGACAAAGCCACCGAAGATAAACTGGCGCATACCGTTAAACTGGCGGATGTGAAGCAGGACGACTTTGATGCCGTATTTTATCCCGGCGGCCACGGCCCGATGTGGGACCTCGCGGAAGATAAGACCAGCGCGGCGCTGATTGCCAGCTTCGTGCAACATAACAAGCCGGCCGCACTGGTATGCCATGCGCCTGCTGCCCTGAAACATGTGAAAACGGCCAATGGCGAACCGCTGGTAAAAGGTAAAAAAGTAACAGGCTTCAGCAACACCGAGGAAGAAGGCGTACAACTGACCAAGGTAGTGCCTTTCCTGCTGGAAGATATGCTGAAAGCCAATGGCGGGATATATGAGAAAACCGATAACTGGCAGCCATTTTCCGTGCAGGATGGCCTGCTGATCACCGGCCAGAACCCGGCATCTTCAATCGGAGTGGCCGAAAAGCTGATGGCGGCGATTAAGTAAATTGGCAGAGGATAATAAACGCGATCTGCTTTTCGCGCAGGATCTTTGCAAGATCAATATGAATGGTATAGCATTAAAATGCCCCCGGCCTTGCGGGGGCATTTTTGTGAGTATCATAATTTGAAATACAACCGGTGTATTATGTCCGCTGATGCTATCGCGGAAAATTTATGTCCTTCCTTTTTGCCGCTTCGGGTAAGTCACCGTTGAAACTCCCCCTTACTTAAAAAACGTTTTCGTTACAAACCTGCTGGTATCGGCCTTCACTGCATGCAACTGCTTATTCAGCTCCCGCACCGCCCGTTGAAACAAGGCTTCCGGCACACCGTCGCTCTGGCGGCCTGCGAGGTACACCTTAAACGAAGAGCGGTGGCGCACCTGCGCCAGCATAAAATGCATGGCCGGGAAAGCCTGGTCGATCGCCTCGCCCAACTTCGTGGTATCGTAAACCGGGATGGCGGTGGTCAGGTCATAGACCTTGTCTTTGGTACTGTCATATTCCCTACCCGGGTAGCGCAAGGGTTTAATATGCTGGAATGTGTCGTACACGCGGATAAACAGGAACCGCGTAGCGCTGTCGTTCATATTCAGGATACTCTTCCTCAATTTTCTGTACACGCTGTCTGACCCGATCACGTAAAGCTGCGGCGGGAAGGAATCCGGGTGTGCGATGAACCGCTTCAGCGCCATGTTGGCGGCTGTTTGCTGAAAGACCCTGATGCCGGGAGTTTCTTCGATATCCAGGTCCGGCGCCTGCCGCAGCGTTGCGCCGGTATCATTGGTGTACATAAATGCCGGCCCGTTGACCTTCATCATAGAATCCATGACCCGCATGGCAGTGGCCATGTTTTCCTCGTAGAGTTGCTCCTGCACGGCGGCAATTTTCCCGAAATCGGGACCGCGGTTCGGCAGCCAGTCTTTCCCGCAGGTGCGCACCAGCGCCGTCAGCGCTACTACTACGCCTAACGGGATCGCCCATACGGGGTTGTTATTCCTTTTTTTCTCCTCCTGTAACTGGCCTGCCAGCGTACTTAAATCCTGGTGTTGGGCGTTGCCGGTAAATGGATTTTTAGGGGGAGAAAATTGATGTAACCGCTCGATCAAGGCGGACGTAAAGGCATCAAATACCTCGGCATCTTTAGTACTGTTGAAAAAACTTCCCTTCCAGGTGAGGTTCCACCTTAGTCTTTTCCCGGATTTAAGTTTCAGCACCATGGTAGGCGGGTTGCGCTGGTACCAGGGCAGGTTGACTACTCCTTCAATATCCGCAAAATTGACCCGCCCATAGTAGGTGGAGGTAAATCCTTTATCGTCCAGGGTGATTTCGTCCCGGGCCCTTCCTTTCTTAAACATCATGATGGCGGCAAATACAATTGGCGCCAGTATGGCGCACATCATCAGCGGTACGTTCACCACGTCCAGGAATATAACCAGCCAGATGGTCACAAACGGGGAGAGTATGCCTGCGAACAGGTATGGATTTACTTTATTGCTTAAAAAACGGAAGGAATATTTATTCATTGGCCTTATTTATTCAGGACTGGTACCAGTCCATCGATTGTTGCAGTATTTGTTTGGCATTCCCGTGCAGCTGCTGGTAGTCAAAAAAGCCATACAGGTTGCTGAAAGGCAGCGCCATGATCTGTTCCATCACAGCTCTGGCTTCGGCCACCGGTAAGGGAATGCGGTTAGGATAGCTGTACATCACTGCCAGGTGTCGCATGCTGGGCGAGAGGTACATGGTATCTCCGCAGAGTAGGGTATCGCCTGTGAGCAGCACGCAGCTGCCGGGGAAGTGACCACCGGTGTTGACTATACGAAGACCGGCGCTCAGGTCCAGCGTAGTGCCGGCCCAGTTATGCACCCGGGGATGATGGTCCACGATATAGGACTTATCTTTTTCATGCAGGTACACCGGGCAATCGAACATTTGTGCCCAGTAGCGCATATTACTATAATAATGTGGGTGGGAGATGGCAATGCCGCGGAGTCCACCTTTTTCGCGTATAAAATCCACCGCTGCCTGATCCAGCAGCGGGATGCAATCCCACAACAAATTTCCTTCCGGGTGCAGTACCAGCAATGCCCGCTGGCCTATGCCGAATTTCGGGCTGATCTGCAGTTCAAACAAGGCAGGTTCCAGTTGCCGGATCTGCACGCGATGCGTGGCCGCCAGTTCCGCCGGCGTCGTCCACTGCTGGCCGCCTTCCGGCAGGTATTGCCGGTCGTCCTTACAGATGAAGCAGAGATTATCAGCAGGGGCCGCCTGGTATTGGGTACCACATGTGGCGCAGATGATTGTTGTTTCCATACTATTTCATTTTACGGCGAAGGTAGGCTGGCGCGGACGCTCGCCTGGAGGCCAGAAAAAACATGACTGATAGTCCACCGGGTTAAAACAACAGGTTAACATGTACATCCATACAGGTTTTCCGTTGGCTCAAACATAATAAAAAATACACTAACTTAAAACGATGGAGTTAAAAGATGCCATTACATTGATTCATACCACGGGGCTGCCAGCCGGCGTGTATGCGGACCTTGGCTGCGGCGAAGGCCTATTCTCGGCCGCCCTGGCGCATTTGCTGCCTGCCGGCAGTACCGTGCTTGCTATTGACAAGCAGCGGGCAGGCAGCCTGCCCTACCCCATTCCTGCGGGCATAACCGTGGAACGCCGGCAGGCGGATTTTTCGCTGGAGGATTTTGAATTGCCCGAACTGCAAGGTATCGTGATGGCGAATTCCCTGCATTATATCGCTGATAAAGCTGCGCTGATCGGGCGTTTAAAGAACCGCCTTCCGGAAAGCGGCGTGTTTATAATCGTGGAGTATGAAACTACCCAGGCAAATCCCTGGGTGCCTTATCCAATTACGCAGCAGGCGCTGGGAAAGCTTTTTGCGGAGGCGGGTTTCAGGAATATGGTCAAACTGGGCGAGCGGGCATCGGTATATCGTTCCGGGAAGATGTATGCGGTGATGGTGGGGAGATGAGGCGTTAAACAAACCAATGGATCACCGGTAGCTGGCGACCCGGTAAAAAACCCGGCGCCGTTAATAGCGCCGGGTGTATAATGATTGGTGAGTAGTTTTCAGCATTTTTGATTGGCTGCCATTTCAAACAATTACAGCTTCACCAGTTTCACAAAAGCCGTTTTACCTCCCTGGCTCACCCAGGCAAAGTACACGCCTTTCGGTAAATCGGCGCCAAACCTGATCTGCTGGCCGGCTGCAAACTTCAACTGCTTCACCGGGCGGCCATAGAAATCCGTCAACTGGATCAATACCTCCTTGTTGCCTTCCGTGAGGTTGAGGGCAAACTCATTGGCGCTCGGGTTAGGATACACGGATACCTCCAGCTGCGGCCCTTTGTCGCCGGCAGCTGCTTCGCTTTCGCCATAGCTGCACGGCACGGCGATCGTTGACCAGGTAGCTATCTCCTTAAATTCCTCCCCTAAAGTTATTTCAACGGACTGCACGGCATTGCCGGCGGTATCCTTCAGCATATATGGCGTAGCCAGTGCAAATACCGGCGCGCCGGAAGCTGCCGGGGTATATTTTTCCAGCGTACTATAGCCGTTACCGTTAGTACCGTCCGCATTGTACCAAACCCTGATACCATACGTACCATTGCCGCCGGCTTTACGTGCAGAGAGCTTCAGTTGCAGCTGATCCTGCGGCGTGTACAGGATACTGTCGCTCTGGATAGGGATGATAAACTGCTGCGCGCTGCCGGCGGTGTTGCCTTGCAGGCGCTGCTGCGCCAGCGTGCCGGCGCCTACGAGGGTACCGTTCAGGAACAATTCCGCCTGCAAGTCCGCGATGCGGCCGATGGAGGAATTATTGGTCGTGCCGGCATATACCGTTACGTTACCGATCTTGCTTTTGCGGAGGCCTACTTCCACCAGTTGCTGCGCGGTGGCGGTGTTACCGGCATTGTCGGTAGCCGTCCATACCACGATGGTTTTGCCCAGCGGGAAGGCTGCCGGCGCATTGTTCGTAACGGAAGCAATGCCGCTCCTGTCCGTAGCGGCCGGGGTGGCCAGCTGTAAGGTGGCGGTAGTAGCGCCGATGTCGTTCAGGACGTAGATACTGTCCGGCGCAGCGATGGCCGGGGCGGTAGTATCAGGATATACCAGCAGCACGGGGCGCAGGTTGGCGTCCGCTACTTCGCGGGCGGAGAAGGTCGCATCGTTGGTTTGGCCGGAAACGGAGGACTGTATGGCGAGGGTCAGCACTTTATCGCCGTCAAGCTCCTTCAGCAGGGCATCGCTGAGGTCCCACTCCGCGTAACCGGTTTTCTTACCGGTGATGGACGCCAGCAGGGAATCCGCTGCCGGGCGGTTGTTCCAGGTGATGCCGGATTCCGTCCAGCCGTCGTTACCTACTTTCCATACCTGCCACTGCGTGCCGCCAACGGCCGTACCTGCGCCGATAATGTTCAGGCGCAGTTTACCGGTGCTGACGTTGGCGAGCTGGCTGAGGTCAAATTTTATGAAGCTGATCCTGCTGAAGCTGGCGTTGCCATCTTTTTTCACTACCAGCGTAGTGGCGTTACCGTAGTTATTGTTGGCATAGCTGCCGTCCCGCACGTAGGCGTCCGCCAGGGGGAAGGCGCCGCCGGTAACGGTGGCCACTGCCGCGGATACGGCCGTATCGCCATTGGCATATACCAGCTTTGCGTAAAGGTTATGGGTACCGGGGGCAGGCTGCCAGTTGAAGGTATAAGGCGCGGCGGCCACCTCTCCGGCCTTCACGCTGTCCGCATAATATTCGATTTTCTGGATGCCCGTAGTGCCGGCTACTTTTACCGTAACGGGAACGGTAGCGCCCCGCGCAAAAGCGGCGCCGTCCGCAGGACTGGTAATGCTGATCGCCTTCATGCTGATATTCACGGGTCCGGAGGTCACCGTTGCGGAATTAGTAACGGCTTTGACGGTGAGCGTATAGCTGCCGGGACTCACGTTCGTCCACGCGAAGGTGTACGGCGCGGCAGTATCTTCTCCCAACTTATTATTTCCCTCGTAAAACTCCACCTTGTTCACTTTTTCCGGACCGTTAGCTTTAGCGCTGATGAATACCGTATCGCCGGCTCCGTACACGTCGTTAGCGGCGGGCGTGGTGATGGAGGCTACGAGGTCGTCCCGGAGGGTGGCCGGGTCAACCGGCGGCTGCGGCAGGCCCAGCGCGTCCAGCTCGTCGTACACGGACTGGCTCACGTTCAGGCCCCAGTTGCGGAAGAAGTTCCCGAGGTTGTAACCGCTGATCTGGCAGGCATAGGTCATGAACAGGCGCATCTCTGCTTCGTCCCCGCTGGGGGCTGGCGCCTCGTCGCGGTTACGCTTATGGAGGGTGTGGTAAAAGCTGTCGCCATAAGCAAGCCATAACTGGTGGAACATGCCCAGCCGCACGAACAGCGCCGTGCTGCTGGCATTAAAGTTCTTGGCGGCCTGCGGCTGGGCGAGGTACGCGAAGATGTTATCCCAGTCGCTCGCCCCTATTCCCGGCTGATCCGGATGGATGGCGCGTTTGGCGGCCAGGCTGTAAATATTTACGCATACTTCGATACAGGTGGACCAGGTCCAGCTGGAATGCTGGTGGTGGTGCCCTATTTCATGGAACACGCCCCATCCCCCACTGTTAAGGATATACGAAGGCGTGAGCAGCCAGTTGATGCTGCCGGTGGGGATGCGTACGCGGCCCAGAGAAGTAGCGTCCGGGTTGCCGCTGGCTTTTTCCAGCAGCATGAGTTTATTTTTCAGGAAGGGCGCATGGGTAGGCGTGCTGTTGTCCAGGCCGGAGATGTCGCCCTCCGCCTGCATCACTTTATCCATGAGCTTCAGCAGGGTATCCTGGTTTTCGTTTTTGTATTCCAAGGCTTTTACCCGACTCACTACAATGAATACACGATTGGCCGACAGCGTCACGTTGGGGGACACGGTATCGGCCGCCAGCATGTTCAGCCAGTCGTTATGCGTGGTGTACCCCAGGATGTAGAACGGCATCTGTTCGTAGCCGCTTTGGAAAGTGACCCTCACCTTGTTGGCATCCGACGGCGTGTCGGAAGAATACTGCAGGTACAGGTCCCGGCCGTTGGCCGTGGTAATGGTGTTGACGCCCGCCGTGAGGGAGATGGTGGTCACCGTCTGGCGGTCGTAGGTACCCATGATGAGTTTGGGCAGCCCGGTACCGCTGAGCTGTTCCACATTGATCACCAGGGGGCCGGTGGCGGCAGCCCTTAAGCCAACGGGCTGGAAGTCGGCCACCTGCAGGGAGGTTTTGATTCGTTTGGTTTCCACGGCAATGCTGGGGACCTGGGTAATTTCCCAGACATTGCGGGCTACCATTCGGAAGGTGCTGTCGCTGCCCAGTGGTACAATAGTACCGGCAGCCGTTGCCCTGCCTGCCAGGATGAATAGCAGGGCAACAAGGAGGGTAAAGGTTTTTTTCATAACAATAGTTGTTTTACGGATGCTCGACAGCGTTGATTTTGGTTCACTGTTACTTAAAAGTAGTGTGGGCGGGGCTAAGGCAGGCAGGTCAAAATCATCATTTAGGCAGGAAGATTGTTTCATGGGGTGAAATCGCCCCCGCTTTTACCTGTTGGCGGATTCCTTTATCTTAGTACCATGGTCCAGCTCAGCCACATATCCGACATTGCCGACAGCCACCTCCCCCGCCGGCTGATGCGCTATATACTGCTCTATTGCAGCAGCGGGCGGGTAGATTTACAGGTAGACGGGAAAGCCCTTACCCTGCATCCCGGCGAAGTGGTCACCATTACCTCCGGGCAGATCCATCACTATACCACCGGTGAAAATACCACCGGTTATGTACTCGAGTTTTCGCTGGACTTCTTTTGTAAGGACGATAAGGATATTGAACTGATATTTCACAACGGGCTGTTTTGCCATTTTGACCAGAATGAGGTCATAGCCGTAGACGCGCCTTTGGTGGAAGGGCAACTGGCACTCATATACGAAGAACTCGCTGACCGCCCCTACCAATACCTGATTTCCGTACATAGCCGCATTACCCTCCTCCTCGTGGCCATCAACCGGGCCAAGGTGCAGCGGGGCGACGAAATCTGGAAGCCGGATGCCCTCTTCCTGAAATTCCTGGAGGCCGTGCGGCATAACTTCGCCCACAACTACCCCGTTTCCAAATTCGCCGAGATGCTGGGCGCCACGGAGATCAAGCTCAATGAGCTGGCCCGGCTCCATGCTGGCAAAACGGCGCAGCATGTAGTGTACGGGCTGATCACGTCAGAGGCTAAACGCCTGCTCATTTACAGCGACATCAGCATCAAAGAGGCCGCGTACACCCTTGGGTTTAACGACCCTTATTATTTCTCCAACTTTTTCAAGAAGCAAACCGGTATGAGCCCGAAAGCGTTCAAGGAACAGTATGGACGCTAAATTTTACATCTTTTTCTAAGGATTCTCTATTTCCCCGCCTCCTGTTATTGCCCAACTTTGTACCTGACAAATCGTTCAGTCGCGGACGATTTTATTCCACCCAAACCCATAATACAGTTTAAGATGGACACTAACATTCAACATTACATTACCCGCAGCAACGCTGCCGAATGGCAACCCCTGGTAGAGAAAGGCATCCATTATAAAGGGATATTCGTAAAATCCCTCCGCTACGATGCGGAAAGCGGCCGGTCCAAAACCATCCTCCTGAAATTTGAGCCGGGGGCCAGGTATCCCTACCACAACCACCCTGCCGGGGAAGAGATTTTTGTGCTGGCCGGGGAAGCCATCCTGGAAGGGGCTACCCTGCAGGCAGGCGATTACCTGTACACCCCGCCGGGCTTCAAACACAGCGTATCCAGTCAAATGGGCTGCACCCTGTTTTTCGTAATTCCGGAAGAAGTGGAATTGTTGGATGAACCGTTGAACAAAGCAGATTGACCTGCTGAACAAACCAGCGTGGGGTGATTAGTAGTGACCTTTGTATCGTTATCAAACAACAAACAGTCATGAAAATCATCGATAAAATTTACATCAACGGCGCATTTGTAACACCGGAAGGAACAGAGACTTTTGACCTGATCAGCCCTGTTAACCAGGAAGTGCTGGGGAAAGTTGCCCTTGGCAACGAAGCGGATACCCTGAAGGCCATTGCCGCGGCGAAGGCGGCGTTCAAAACCTTTTCCCAAACCACGCGGGAAGAGCGCATCGGCTACCTCGAAAGAATGTATGCCGCTATTGAAAACAGGAAGGACGACATGATCAATGCCATGGTGCAGGAATATGGCGGCATCCTGCAGTTTGCCAAAGCCAGTTTTGAGAATTCCCTTTCCGGCATTGCCGCCAACATTGCCGTGCTGAAGGACTTCGCTTTTGAAAAACAGGTGGGCAGCGCCACCGTACTGCTTGACCCGGTGGGCGTGGTGGGTATCATTACCCCCTGGAATGCCAGCAACAGTTTTATCGCCAACAAGCTGTCTACCGCTATTGCCGCCGGCTGTACCGCGGTGATCAAGCCCAGCGAAATGAGCGCCATCCAAACGCAGGTAATGATGGAAGCCCTGCATGCAGCGGGCCTGCCGGCAGGCGTTTTCAATATCGTGAATGGCCTGGGCCCCGTAGTAGGCGCCACGCTCACCAAAAGCCCCGATATCTCCAAGATTTCCTTTACCGGCAGTACCGTGGTAGGCAAATCCATTGCTAAGGAAGGCGCCGATACCGTTAAACGGGTCACCCTGGAGCTGGGCGGTAAATCTCCCAACATCCTCCTGGAAGATGCCAACCTGGAAGAGGCCATTCCCCTTTCCGTTGCTGCCGCCTTTATGAACAACGGGCAGGCCTGCATAGCCGCTAGCCGCCTGCTGGCGCCGGCGTCCAGGATGGAAGAGGTGAAAGCCCTGCTGCGTAAAACGGTGGCCAATGTAAAAGTGGGTAACCCCGCGGACCCCGACACGCAGGTAGGCCCCATGGTGAGCAAAAAACAATTTGAGCGCGTACAGGGTTATATCCGGACGGGCCTGGCGGAAGGCGCTACCCTCCTTGCCGGCGGCCTGGGGCAGCCTGCCGGGCTCGAAGCGGGCAACTTCGTACAGCCGACGGTGTTCGTGGACGTAAACAACAACATGCGCATCGCCAGGGAAGAAATCTTCGGGCCGGTGCTGTCAGTGATTCCGTACCATACCATCGACGAAGCGATTGCCATTGCCAACGATACCACGTACGGACTCGCGGCCTATGTGCAGGGGCAGGACCTGGCGCAGGCGAAGAAGGTAGCAGCCCGGCTGGAAGCAGGCCGCGTGGCGATCAACGGCTTCAAGCACGACCCGATGGCCCCTTTTGGCGGATTCAAACAATCCGGCGTGGGACGCGAATTTGGGGTGTATGGCCTGGAAGAATACCTGGAGCCTAAAACGATTTTGAGTTAAATTTGAGAACAGCAGGCAAGCGGATAGTAACAGGCCGTTGCTATCCGCTTAAATAATGAAGTATGCATAAAAGCAAGATATTATACAATTGCTATTTCAGCAGGAGTACGGAGGGTGAGCAGTTCATTCCCGAACATGTGTTCAGCATGCAGGTAAGCGGGCGACTAACGATCAGCGATGCGCATAAAACCATCGTCGTAAATGAAGGGGACTTCAGGCTGAATCGCCGGAACAAGCTGGCGAAATTCGTGAAGGACATGGGAACAAAAGGCGATTACCGGAGTATATCCGTGTACATCGACCAGGAGCTGCTGCGTAAGATCAGCCAGGAGAAAGGCTTTACGGACGTTGCTCCCTCTCCCGTTACGGATGTGGCCATACAGCTGAAGGACAGTCCGCTGTATAAAAGCTTTATGGATTCCGTGCTCGTCTATTTGCAAATGCCGCCACAGGAGCAGGAGGCCATCATGGACCTGAAGGTCCGCGAGGCGGTGTTATTGCTGCTGCAGGTTAACCCCGAGGTAAAAAATATCCTCTTCGATTTTTCCGAGCCTGGCAAAATTGACCTGGAAAGTTTTATGCTGCAGAATTTCCGTTTCAATGTGAGCCTTAGCAGGTTTGCCTATCTGACCGGCCGTAGCCTCAGCACATTCAAGCGGGATTTTGAAAAGATATTCCATACCTCCCCCAGCAAATGGCTGCTGGATAAGCGCCTGGAAGAAGCGCATTTCCAGATTGCGCAGAGAGGGCGCACCCCGTCGGATGTGTACCTGGAAGTGGGGTTTGAGGACCTGTCGCATTTTTCGTATGCGTTCAAGAATAAGTATGCGATTAACCCTTCGGCGTTGAAGTGAGCGTAATGAATCGCAGTGCTACTTCAGCTTCGTGGCCAGCGTACCAAGCCCGATGGCCAGCGCGTCTTCCGCTAAGGCGGCCATGCGATCCTTTACTTTCAGTTGCTTCACCGCGCCCTGGCGCAGGTAGAAAAACGCGTACGTAGCCGCGATTGCTGCCGCAGCGCCGATTGCGGCCCCGCGCCACCTTTGCTTGCCCTGGCATTCATAGAGGGTAGCCCCGGCGAGCGCGCCTGCCATTCCCCGGCCTATGACGCCGGCAGCGGCGGTACGGTTGCCCATGCCCGGCAGCTTATCCGCAATCAGCTCTCCTACTGCCATTGCTCCCAGCAGTTTGCCGGTATTGCTTTTTCCCATGAAATGGAGCTTCTCCATTTTTTTGGCGCGCTTGCCGGCGTACAGGCAGCTGAATACAGGGCCCAGCGAGCTGCGCATGCCGGAGATCAGGCCGAGGCAAATCGTTTGTAGCAGCGTTTGATTTTTCATAGACAGTGATTTGAAAATCCACCCGCAAGGTTTATGCCTTATGGAGCATGCCGGCGGTGGCGCTCCTGCGTTGGGAAACCGCTACAATGGTAAGCGCGATCAGGCTCCAAAGCAGCATTTGCCAGGTGGCCATATTCCAACCGCCCATTTTCCAGCTCAGCAGTCCGAAACCGGTGCCGATGGCGGCGCCGATGAAATAGGTGGTCATGTACACCGTATTGAGGCGACTGTGGGCATGTTCGTTCAAGGCGTAGATACGGGTGAAATTGGTGATTTGCGTGGCCTGCACGCCAATGTCCAGGAAGAAGATGCCGGCGATGAGGAGGGTCGTCGAATAGGGAAACATTTTCAACAGCATAATGCTGGCGGCCATCATGCCTACGGAGAGGTACAGCCCCCTGAACACATTGCCTTTGTCCGCCGCCTTCCCGAATACCGGCGCCACCAGCGCGCCGCCGATGGCGATAATGCCAAACAGCCCTATCTGCGCCGTGCTATAATGAAAAGGCGCGCCGCTCAGGTGAAACGTTACGGTGGTCCAGAAGGAGCAAAAAGCCCCGAAGGTAAAAGCGCCCAGCAAGGCTGATTGACGCAATACAGGGTATTCCTTTATCAGCCCCAGCGTGGATTTCAGCAATCCGCCGTAACTGCCTCTGAACCTGGGCGGGATTTCCGGCAGGAAGAGCGCCAGCAGCACAATCGCGCAACAAACCAACACGGCGGAAAAGAGAAATACATACTGCCAACCCAGCCAGGAGGTAATCAGTCCGCTCAATACCCTGGAGCCGAGCATGCCGCAAAGGATGCCGCTGTACACCTTGCCCACCGTCTTACCCCGGTTTTCCCTGCCGAGGGCCGCCGCCATAGGCAGAATGATTTGCGCCGGCGTGGAAAACAGCCCGGTGAAAAAGCTGAGGAAGAGAATGGCGGTGGTATTACGTGCGGCGGCCGTCAGCAGCAGCGTGGCACACAAAAGCAGGCAGATGGTAACGATCAGCCGCTTGCGGTGCAGCATATCTCCCAGGGGCACTAGGAGTAACATACCGAGCCCGTAGCCCATTTGCGCCGTCATGGACATGCGGCCGATGCTGCTGTCCGGCGCCTGCAGGGAGGCCGCGATATGATGCAGGATGGGTTGGTTGTAATACAGGTTGGCAACGATGATCCCGCCCGACACGGCCATCACGGGAATGCCCCATGCCTGCCGGGTATGCTGACTCAAATTCATCTTTTTTTATTTGCAAAGCTAGCAGCGGGCGAATGATTAAATTTGTACTTTCAAATGCTAAATTTGTAAAAATCGATTATGAAGCGTTTTGTACAATTTGAGCCGATTTTCATCCGTCATTTCACCACTACCCAGTGGCCTTTCCCCCAGCACAACCACAATTACTACGAGCTGATATTTTTTCATTCAGGCAGCGGCACGCATGTGCTGAACAACGTGCGTACGAAGTATGACCGCAAAGCCTTGTTCCTCCTGGCCCCGGAGGATCATCACCGGATCAGCATCAGGGAGAAGACGGAATTCAGCGTGATCCGTTTTTTGCCCGTGTACCTCAGCGGTACGGACAGTAAGGAAAAGCGAAACTGGAACCTGCTGATGGATGAACTGATTGTAAACAAGGAGCAGTTGAGCGGCATCATTCATCACAAGCGGGACCTGAAGAAGACGGAGCAGCTGATACGCATGATCGTGAAGGAATGGGAAGATACGGGCGGGCAGCCCAATGAGCTGATGGTACATTTGCTGCGTACGATACTCGTGTTGCTGAAGCGGCATATTTTCAGGGACACGCCGGCGCTGCTGCCCCAAAAGGAAAGTGTAGCCATGCAGTTGATGCAGCATATCCACGCGCATATACAGCAGCCGGCGCTGCTTACGCTGGACCGCCTGGCGGCCGCGTTTCATTTGTCCGCCAGCTACCTGGCCATGTTGTTCCGGAGGGAAGTAGGTTTATCCGTGAAGGATTATATCTCCAAATATAAATACCAGCTGATTGCCGCGCGCCTGAAATACAGTACTGACCTGATGAAGGAAATCAGCGCCGACTTTGGTTTCAGCGATGTCAGTCATTTTAACAAGTTCGTCAAATCGCAGTCCGGGCTAAACCCAAAGGATATACGAAACGGTGGATGAGTGCATCCCCGTCCAACTAAAAAGGGTGTATCAGTTGTTGATACACCCTTTTTTTGTATGGCAGGCTGCTTATAGTTTCTGGATTTTTTCCGCCACTGTTTTCCCGTTGCTATGCAATTGTATGATGTAATTACCAGGCGTGAGGTGGCCTGTTTTTACAGGGATGTTATGTACCCCGGCCTGCATGGCAGTATTGATAAAGGTCGTTACGGGTTTGCCGTTCATATCGTACAGCAATAGCGCCACCCTGCCCGGGCGCTTGAGTTCCAGCCGCACATTCAATGTAGCGCCAACAGGGTTCGGACTTACCGTCATTTTATCTTCCGTTACCGGGTTTGTTTTGGGGGAGATAACTAAACTGCCCTGCGTGATGGATTGCAGCGTACTGGCGGTATTAACTTTCACCTCGGAATAACTGTTCCACGCGTTCGCTGAATTGCCATGCCCAATAATACGTACGTATTTGGCACTTACGGGGGTCAGGTTGAATGTTTGCAAGGCGGTGCTGGTACCGCTGCTTTGCAGGCCGGTGGCGGCGTTGGTCCAGCTGGCGCCGTCCTGCGATACGGAGATGTCGAAATACGACGTACGTACATTACCGTTATAGAACGCTATCTGCACGCCGGTAACGGTTTTCACGGCGCCGAGGCAGTATTGTATCCATTGCCCGTCGCCGGAGGCGGACCAGCGGGTGTTCAGGTCGTTGTCCAGCGTATTGGCGGGCACGTTGCCATCATCCGCGCTGGCGGTAACGGGCGCGCAGGCAGGCGTGGTAACGGGCTGCTGAACGATTTTTACTTCCGTATAGCTGTTCCAGGCGTTGGCGCTGTTGCCGTGGCCAACGATGCGTACATACCTGGCAGTTACAGCCGGGAAGCTGAACGTTTCGAGGGCGGTGCTGGTACCGCTGCTGGTTTTGTTGGTAGCGGCGCTGGTCCAGCTGGTACCGTTGAGGGATACCAGCACATCGAAGGTGGACGTACGGGTGTTACCGTTATAGAAGGCTATTTTCACGCCGCTCACGCTGGCGGTATCGTTGAGGCAGAATTGGATCCACTGTCCGTCGCCGAAGGCGGACCAGCGGGTATTCAGGTCGTTGTCCAGCACGTTGGCGGCCACGTTGCCATCATCGGCGCTGGCGGTCACCGGTGTGCAGGCGGGCGTGGTACCGCCGCCGGGGAAGTCGTCCGCCGGGGAGAGCATGCGCTGGCGGATCCATGCGCCGGCGGGTTTGAGTCGCGCCGTGGTCCATGGCCCGGCGGAGCAGGTGCCGGTGGTCCACACGGCGCCGCTGCGAAAATCGTCCGAATAGTTCCAGTTACACCAGCTGATCTTCTTGCGGGCCATGAGGTCGATATATTGCTGGGTCATGGCGAAGTCGTTAGGGCCATCGCCGCTGGCTTCCTGGGAGCCAAATTCCGTAACAAATACGGGCAGGCGGTCGGATGCCCAGTCGAGCTCATTGAGGTATTCCGTGCCATGGTCGGCGGCATAGAAGTGGAAGGTGTACATGATATTGGGAAAGTTGAGCGGGTTGCTCACGATATCCTGTGCGCTGCGGCCGTCAGAGATACCCATGGAAGCCCAGGCGTGGGTGCCCACGAGGATCACCGCATCGTTATCGATGGCGCGGATCACGGGGATGATCTGGTTGGCGTAGGTTTTAATGGTAGCCCAGGATACGCCGTTGGGCTCATTGCAAACATCGTAGATGATGTTGTTTTTGTTTTTATGCTGGTTGGCGATGGCGGTAAAGAAGGTTTTGGCCAGCGAGAGGTTGGCGTTCGGATCGCCGGGCGTAAGCTGGTGCCAGTCTACCA
Organism: Chitinophaga sp. CB10; assembly: GCA_001870995.2. Lineage (GTDB taxonomy): Bacteria > Bacteroidota > Bacteroidia > Chitinophagales > Chitinophagaceae > Chitinophaga. The sequence continues at coordinate 631,166 of MLAV02000001.1, read as the reverse complement.
GTGCATACATTCCCCTTTCGGTGGCCTCCTCGATGAGGCGGTTCACCTGTGCGGTAAACCCGGCGGGGTCGGAGGCATAACCGCCTTCCTGCACGTACATGGATATTCGCAGTACGTCTGCGCCCCAGTCGTACGCCAGCGCGTCGAGGGAGGCTTCCGTGAGGCAGCTTCCCCAGCCGTACCATTGGAGACCGTGGGTGCTCATGCCGCGGAGCTGAATGGGGTTGCCGTACTGGTTACAGAGTTTGAGGCCGATAACGCTTAACTGACCGTTTTTTGCTACAGGCGTTTGGGCAGAAAGGTTGAGGGCGAACAATAACAGGATGGCGATGGATAGCCACCGGTGCATGTGGAATTGTTTCATAGTGCAATTTTTAGTGGGTTACAGCATTGCTGTTTGGTTGAAAAAGGCTACATAAAAATGATACAGGATTTTCGCTACATTTCGGGAATCACAAAGTTGCTCCCCTATCCGGAGAGAGGAGGTAAGAACGGATTGCAATCGTTTGCATGAAGATAATTAAAAAGCGGAAAACAAAAAACGGGGGGAGAAAATTTTGTTGTGGGCGCTGCGGTGGCGTTGCGGGGAAGAGCGTTAGGAGTGTGCGGAGTGTGGGAAAGCGTTAGGTGTACGGAGTGTGGAAAAGCGTTAGGTGTACGCAGTGTGGGAAAGCGTTAAGAGTGTACGCAGTGCGGGAAAGCGTTAGGTGTGCGGAGTGTGGGAAAGCGTTAGGAGTGTACGCAGTGCGGTAAAGTCCGGCAGCGGTAGCACTGCGCAGCAGGCAGTTAAAGAATGTTATAAAGTTCGTGTACCCGTTCCAGTAAGAGCTCCTCCCCTGTTTCACCATACGCGATCAACCCTTTCACCAGGTCAGCTACCCGCTGCACCGGCGACCCCGGTTCCGGGCTACGTTGCACCGCCAACTCCAGAGTAGTCCCATTCCGCCAGCCGAGCTCATAACGCGTACCGGCCGTACGTTTTAGACCAGGCGCAGGCACGATCGCCTGCTGAATGGCCCGCTGTAATTGCTGATAACAGGCGGCGCCCGCGCCCTCCGGGATAGTGGCCGCGAAAGTGTTATCCAGCAGCCGCATATATCTCACCCCTACACTATAACCCGTATTTCCCGGGGCGAGGGATAGCAGCACCGCATCTGCATCATCCGGGCGGATCATACAATAGAGCTGGCCGGGCGCGAGGTCCGCCAGGCGGAAATACTGGTGATGAAACGGCACGCTGCCCTGCCGCAGGTATTCCTCCCCTGCGCGGTGAAAATGCCCGGCCGCGAGGATTTCCATCTCCCTGCGGGAAACAAACTGCTGGTATCCCTGCTGCAAGTCTTCGCCTGCTGTATAAAGATGCGCAAAGCTTTCCCTGAAGGCGTCAAACGGGAGTATGTGGTTCCATTCCATAAGGCGAAGGTAGGGAAAGAATGCATGAGAAGCGAAGGGCATGCCACCGCCACAGCAGGCGCCGGCATCCTCAGTAAATACTCGCAGGCTGGTGCGGCGCCGGGATTTATTTTACATTGCGGCGCCCCCTTCATTTACCAACACCCCATAGCACGCCCCCGCCGCCATGGCATACCGCACTGCTTCTTCTGCCGCCCAGACGGGCCACTACCGCCTCGTGAAATTATATGTCATCCCACCTATCCCCCCTTTAAAATTTTCTTGTTAACAATAACGTAAAATCAATTCTTATCCGCTATTTTTATCTTGCGTACCATATCTGACGTTTCTATTCCATGAAGTATAAATATCTTACCGACAATGACCTGTTTCAACGTGTTGCAAACGATGATGCGGCGGCCTATGAGATATTGTACAACCGTTACTGGGAACCGCTGTTCCTCTATGCGTTCAAGTGCCTGCGGCTCACCGCGCCCGCCAAGGACGTTGTCCAGGATGTATTCATCGGGCTATGGAAAAGACGCAGCAGCCTTGTACTCAGCGGCGCGCTCCGCTCCTACCTCTTTGCTGCCGTGAGATATGAAATACTCCGAAGCATCGCACAGCCGCAACCCGCGCCGCTGCACGATTCGCAAGCCACCATGGACCTCTCCGCCGCTACCGATACGGACGACCGCCTCCATGAAAAAGAACTCAAACGCCTCCTGGCCACTGCAGTGGAACGCCTGCCCTTCAAAATGAAACAGGTTTATACCCTCAGTCGCCACCATCATAAAACCATCGCTGAAATAGCCAGCGAATTATCTTTATCAGAACAAACCGTGAAAAACCAATTATCCAAAGCACTGACCCGCCTGCGCGCCGAACTGCGCGAGGCCACGCTGATCCCGGCCCTCGTGCCCGGCATTATTTTCTTCTTTAACAATTAGTTAACATTCGAAGATGGTACTACCCTTCATTTTTTGACGCTACCTAAGTAGCAGCGCTAAAATGATGAACAACCAGCAAATAAAAATTATCGCCGACAGGTACCTGAAAGGAGAAGCTACGCCCGAAGAGTTAAAACAACTGGAAGAGTGGTTTGCCCAGGCAGAAGAAACGCCCGTCCACCTGTCCGCCAGGGACCTGCAGGACATCCGCGAAGATATGCTGCAGCATATCCGCCAGGATGCCGGCTACAACCCGCCGGAACTGGAAGAAAAACGGCCGGGAATATGGCGCGCCATCGGTCGTATAGCCGCTATCGTTATCATCGCACTCGGCGCCGGCAGCCTCGCCTGGCTCCTGCGCCCGGGCGCTAAAAAACAGGTACGGTTTAACACGGAAGTGATTTATCGTACATACGTTACCGTTAGTAACGACAGCAGCGTTACCCGCAGGCGGCTGCCGGACAGTTCTATCGTGATTATGAACAAAGGCGCGCGCTTCAAATACGAAACAACTTTTAACGATTATACAAGAACGCTTATACTGGAGAATGGAGAAGTATTTATAGCTGTCAAACAACAGCCGGACAAGCCTTTTAAAGTAGTGGCCGGCACGACCGTCACCACCGTACTGGGCACCTCTTTTAACCTAAAGATGGACAACGAAAAAAATACAGTGAGCATTGTAGTGAAAACCGGAAAAGTAAAGGTAGCAGCAGATTCCAGCACATCCGCCCGCGCTGCCCTGCTATCGCCCAACGAAGGTATTGCCATCAATACCCTCGACCATTCACAACAATTCTTCCGGGAGCCGGCAAGTATTTCCACCGCCTGGTGCGCCGCCGAGCTGGTGTTTCGCCAAAGCGCCATGGCCACGGTAGCCGCCACTCTTGAAAACCGCTATCAGATTCAAATCAGGCTAATGAGCGCGAAAGCACAACAGTACAGGGTTTCCGGAGATTTCAACAGTCACCACGATGCGGAGAGCATCCTCCAGGCCATCTGCCTGGTGCATCAGTTAAACTATAAAAAAAGTAACAACACTTATTTCATCTATTAACACATAAAATAAAACCGGTTAAGCGCCAACTTAACCGGTTCCTTTGATGCTGACACATCCATCCGTAATGCGACTTACCGGATATGGCAGCCTGTTTTTAAAATTTCATAAAAACCCTTCAAATGTATGAAAAATGTAGTAAGTAATTCTACAATCCGTTACCTTATGCGTCTTAGTTTCCTGACATCATGCATGGCAGCTATCAGCTTGTCCGTCTGGGCAAAAAACCTGGAAGGGCAATCGCTGAAAAAGACTGTTGCCTTTAAGACGGGCAGCGCTACCCTGAGTGAAGTGCTGAAACAGGTGGCCCGGCAAACCCACTACCGGCTGGTGTTTGACGAATCGGCTACTAACAGCTACCGCTACACGTCCCTGGAATCTTACGGTACGGCGGAGGCCCTGCTCGACTCCCTGCTGGCCAACACCACCCTTGGCTACCGCGAAAAAAATGACTTGCTGATCGTATATAAAAAAGATGAACAGGAATTTGGCCTGAAAGGAAAGGTAATTGACGGGGATAGCAAAGAGCCGCTGCTCGGCGTGACCATCGCTGTCAAAGGCACCCGCAAAGGGGTTGTCACCAATGCGGACGGCGGCTTTGCCCTCGCGTCCGTCAAACCGGGCGACGTCCTCGTGGTATCCTACGTAGGGTACGACACCAAAGAGGTCCCGGTTTCCGGCAGCAACTTTCTTACCATCACCCTCGGGAGCAGCCGCTCAAAAATTAAAGATGTGGTGGTGGTTGGTTATGGCGTACAGAAGAAGGTCAACCTCACCGGCGCCGTTGCCCAGGTGGACGCGAGCGTCATTGAGAGTCGCCCGGTAGCCAACATTGGCCAGGCGCTGCAAGGCGCGGTGCCCAACCTCAACGTCAACTTCGGGGACGGCCGCCCCGGCAGCACCGCCACCCTCAATATCCGCGGGTTTACCTCCATCTCCGGCGGCGGACCGCTCATCCTCATCGATGGCATCCCCGGCGATATCAATACCGTTAACCCCCGGGACATCGAATCCATCAGCGTACTGAAAGATGCCGCTTCCGCCGCCATCTACGGCGCGCGCGGCGCATTCGGCGTAGTGCTGCTCACCACGAAGAAAGGAAAGGCCGGTAAAATGCAGATCAGCTACGGCACTAACTACAGCTGGAGCAAACAAACCACCCGTACGGACTTCATCACCAGCGGCTATGATGCCGCCATGCTCAACGATGAAGCGTTTAAAATCACCCTTGGCAAAACCTACACCGGTTATACGGACGAAGATTATGAAGAACTGCTGAAAAGAAAGACCGACCCCACCCTGCCTTCCGTCGTGATCCAGAACCGTAAAGGAAAAGACATGTACGTGTACTACGGGAATACCGACTGGTGGCATACCATGTTCCGCGATGTGATGCCCTCCATGGAACACAGCCTCAACATCAGCGGCGGTAACGACAAGATCAACTACATGGTATCCGGCCGCGCCTACCAAAAGAAAGGGATGATGCGCATCCAGCAGGATATCTATAACTCCTATAACTTCCGCGCTAAAGTGGAAGCGGAAGTAAAACCCTGGCTGGTGCTGAGCAGCAACACGCAGGTTAACGCGTACGACTATACGTACCCGGGCGCCGGCGTGAACGACAACTTCGTGTCCGTCAGCGTACACGCCCTGCCCTCCTACGTGCCGGTAAACCCTGATGGTACGGCCACCTACCGGACGGAGCTGAACAACTACACCATTGGCGACGGTATTTATGCGGACCTGCTGCATGGTAAAAGTAAAGGCGGCACCAAACAGCTGGAACTGGTTAACACCGTTGCGGCCACGTTCAAAATTTCACCAGACTTCAACGTCATCGGCAATTACACGCTGACGGTGGCCAACGGCAGCAGCTTCCACCGCCAAACCGCCGCGCCATGGTCCATTTACCCGGGCGTGATCAGCTACGTGTTTAACGATAACCTCTGGCAGCAAAATAACAACCGGACCACCCACGTGGTGAACGTGTACGGCAACTATAACAAGCATATCAACAAACACAGCATCTCCCTGACAGCCGGCGTAAACCAGGAACTGCAGCGCATGAAAATGCTGTATTCACAACGCAACGACATTCTTTCCGAAGACCTGAACGAAGTAGCGCTGGGCTCCGGCGACGCGACGGTGAACAGCAATAACGAAGAGCTGGCGCTCCTGGGCGCATTTGGCCGCGCCGCCTACAGCTACGCGGATAAATACCTCGTAGAGTTCAACGGCCGGTACGATGGCTCCTCCCGGTTCCCGGCCAGCAGCCGCTTCGGCTTCTTCCCTTCCGTTTCCGCAGGCTGGCGCATGTCAGAAGAACCCTTCTTCGCGCCGCTGAAAAATGTGATCACGGACCTGAAATGGCGCGCATCCTACGGCGCGCTGGGCAACCAGGATGTGAAGAATAACTACTACCCTTACATCCCGCTGATGAGCATCGGCACCAATAGCTATATCACCAGCGGCAAACGCACCCAGTACGTGAGCTTGCCCACGCCTATCACCGCCAGCCTCACCTGGGAAAAGGTGAACTCCACCAACTTTGGGGTGGACATGGCCTTCCTCCGCAATAAGCTGAATGTGACGTTCGACTGGTACATCCGCAATACCAAGGATATGCTCACCAAGGGCATGACGCTGCCGGCAGTATTTGGCGCTACCGAGCCTAAAATGAATGCGGCGGACTTACGTTCCAAAGGCTGGGAAATCAATATCGACTGGCGGAACAGCGTGACCGTAGGCCGCAAGCCGCTGAACTATAACATCGGCGTGAACATGGGCGATTTCAAAGCAGAGATCACCAAGTTCGACAACCCTAACCAGATCCTGAGCGATTACTACGTAGGAAAGCAGCTGGGCGAAATCTGGGGGTACAGCATCCTCGGATATTTCAAGGACGATAAGGAAGCGGCGGACTGGAAAGTAGACCAGACGCAGGTAGGCAACAATATTTTTTCCGCGCCGGGCGAATGGGGCAAGCTGCGCGCCGGCGATCTGAAATTCGCCGACCTCGACAACAACGGCGCTATCAACAAAGGGCAGAACACGGTGAGCAATCCCGGCGATCAGCGCATCATCGGCAACTCCCTGCCGCGTTATACGTTTGGCATCCGCGGCGGCGCTGACTGGAACGGGTTCGACTTCAGCATCTTCTTCCAGGGAATAGGCCGCCAGCACTGGTATCCCGGCAATAACGCGGATAAATTCTGGGGACCGTTTTCCCGTCCGTACATGTCGTTCATTCCGAAGGATTTCCCTGAAAAGCTTTGGAGCGAAAGCAACCCGGACTCCTACTTCCCCCGCCTCCGCGGCTATATTGCGCTGAATGATAACGGCTCCCTGAAGGAAAACAACGACCGTTACCTGCAGGACCTCGCCTACATCCGCCTGAAAAGCCTGATCCTTGGTTATTCCCTGCCGGCGGCCCTGCTGCAGCGCCTGAAGCTGACCCGCTTCCGCGTGTACTTCAGCGGCGAAAACCTGCTGACCTTCACCAAGCTGAAAAGCAAATACCTGGACCCGGAGCAGCTTTCCAGCGATCCTAACCTGGTGCGCACCGATGCGAACGGTCGCGTGTACCCGTTCAGTAAAACCTATGCCGTAGGCGTGGATATTTCGTTCTAACCAGAAAAAAAAAGCATTGTCAATGAAAACTTTCCATATAGCGATACTGGCGCTGCTGGCCCTCTCCATGGGTGCGTGTAAAAAATTCATGGACCGCGACCCGCTCGCAAAAATATCTCCCGACAATTATTTTAAAACAGAAAAAGACCTGCAACTATATGTCAATTCTATGTATTCCATGGTGCCCGATGCCGAAGGGGTATATAACGAGGATATGGACAATGTGGTGAAGTCCAGTACTTCCGAATTCCTGACCGGCCGCAGGCAGGTGCCGGTAACCGGCGGCGGATGGACTTGGACGGAGCTGCGCAAGATCAACTATTTCATGGTCAACTACAACCGCGTGCTACCTTACAGCGCCACCCGCAAATACGCAGGCGCGGCGCGGTTCTTCCGGGCATGGTTCTATTATGAGATGGTGAAAAAATTCGGCGATGTGCCCTGGTACAACAAGCCGATGGAAACCAACGATCCGGAATTACAGAAGCCGCGCGACCCGCGCACGCTCATTATGGATTCCATCCTGGCGGACATTGATACGGCCATCGCCAACCTGGACGCCACCAAAAACCCGGAGCAGGTGAATAAATGGACGGCGCTGGCGCTGAAGTCGCGCATATGCCTGTTTGAAGGCACTTTCCGCAAATACCACCCTGAATTCAACCTGCCGGACGCCAACAAATTCCTGCAGCTGGCCGCTGCGGCAGCCGATACGCTGATTACCCGCGGCCCATACCGCATTTATACCAGCACGCCGGCAAACGCTTACCGGGAGCTGTTTACGTCGAAGGACGCCAACCCGGATGAAATCATTTTAACCCGCCGGTTCAGCGGTACGTTGCAACTCTATCATAACGCGAACTACTATACGATTACGGCTTCCTACGGCCAGCCCGGCCTGGAAAAAAGTTTCGTGAACAGTTACCTGATGAAGGATGGCAGCAGGTTTACGGACAAGCCGGGTTACGATAAAATGCAGTTCTTCGACGAATGCCAGGGCCGCGATCCGCGCCTGGCGCAAACGATCCGTACGCCGGGCTATACGCGCATCGGCAATACCAACCGGCTGGTGCCTGACTTCGGCGCTTCCGTTACCGGCTACCAGCTGATTAAATATGTGACGGACGAAACGCATGACTCCTATACGAAGAACGATAACGACATGCCTGTTTTCCGTTACGCGGAAGTGCTGCTAAACTATGCGGAGGCTAAAGCCGAGCTGGGGCAGCTGACGCAGGGCGACATTGACCGGTCCATCAAGCTGCTGCGCGACCGCGTAGGCATGCCTACCCTGGATGTGGCGGCGGCCAATGCCAACCCGGACCCTTATGAAGCGGCGCGCTATGCGAACAAAAGCCTTAGTGGGGCCATCCTGGAGATCCGCCGGGAGCGCAGGATTGAGCTGGTGATGGAAAACTTCCGCTGGCATGACCTGGCCCGCTGGAAGGAAGGCGCGCTGCTGACCAGGCAGTTCAAGGGCATGTACTTCCCTGGCGCAGGCCAGTACGACCTGGATAAGGACGGCGTCATTGATGTAGTGATCTATGAAGGCACGAAGCCCAGCGGCCCGAAAGGCCCGGCCTACCTGAAGCTCGGCACGGAGATCAGCCTGGAAAAAGGCAGCGCCGGCGGGCCGATTGTGGTGAACCCGAATATCACGAAACAGTTTGACGAGACCCGTGATTACCTCTATCCTATTCCAACGCAGGAGCGTAATTTGAATAAGAATCTGACCCAGAATCCGAACTGGAAAGATGGTCTGTAATCATCACCCATATCCTCCTAAAAACTGAAAAGGTGACCGTGTGAAGCGGTCACCTTTTTTTGTGGGTGCTATGTTTTTAAATGCTGGTGCATTGGCGCTGATAAGAGGTTCCGGACAAAACCTTGTTTAGGATGTACAGGACGCCAAGTTTCCCCAACTGTTGTTATTTCAGCCAACCATTGCGTTGGAATTCCTACTTCTTCTTCAACCAGCCATTATCACGCAGCCAATTCTCCAACCGGTCCATCCAGTGTTCATCCGGGTTGCTCGTTTGCATGCCAAAGCCATGGCCGCCCCGTTCGTAAACATGCAGTTCCGCCGGTACTTTATTACGTACAAGCGCGCTGTAAAAATAAATGCTGTTTTCCACCCCTACCACTTTATCATCCGTGGCGTGAACGAGGAAGGTAGGCGGCGTTTCAGGCGTCACCTGCAGCTCGTTGCTGAATGCCTGTACTTTTTCCGCCGGCGGATTATTCCCAATAAGGTTATTGCGCGAGCCGCGATGGGTAATGCTGTCCGCCATGCTGATCACGGGGTACACCAGCACCAGGAAGTCCGGCCGGAGGTTGGTTTGCTCCCGGTTAGGGATATACGATTTTTTAAAATGCGTGCCTGCGGTGGAGGCCAGGTGCCCGCCGGCAGAGGATCCCATGAGTCCGACCCGGTTCACATCCACTTGCCATTCCGCCGCATGCTGCCTTACCAGGCGGATGGCCTGTTGCGCATCCTGCAGCGGGCCGATGGAGCGGTCCCACATGGTGGTATCGTTGGGCATGCGGTATTTAAGTACGATTGCCGTCACCCCCATTTCGTTGAGGCGTTTGGCAAAATTGATACCCTCTTTCGTATAGGCGAGGCCGGAGTAGCCGCCGCCGGGGCATACTACCATGGCTGCGCCGTTCGCTTTACCGGCCGGGGCTTTAAAAATCTGTACCGTAGGTACGGAGACGCGGGAGTAGCCGATTCCCCCATCGGCGCGTTCTACTTTTCCTTCGTTGTTGGACGCTTTGCGGCTGTTGACAACCGAATCCGGGTACAGCGGCATCTCCTGCTGGGCGTAGGCATGCAAACAAAAGCAGGCGGCCGCCATGGGCATAATTATTTTTCGCGTGATCATAACGTGTAGCTTTATAAGCAAAGCTAATAATTGGTTTTTATTTTTTTAGGGAGAGATTTAAACCCGCCTTGCGGCAAGACGGACGGTCTTGCCGCAAGAGGCGCACGGCGTTATGCCAGGGGGAAATGGCTGTTATTTTTAAGGTGGTTGCAGGACCTATTGGTTAGCGCCGCCGTTGATTAGCAAAAGTTGCCCGTTAAAGTAGCTGCCATGGCCGGTTATCCTGCTTCAGATACGAAAGCGATGTTGCTACAGGGTTATTGGTTAGCGCCGCCATTCACCAGCAAATGCTGCCCGTTCACAAAAGACGAAAGCTCGCTGGCGAAAAACTCCGCAATATTAGCCACATCCTCCACCTCTGCGAGCCGCCCCATGGGGCAGCTGCTGATCAGCGACTGCCGCAGTTCCGGGTAGCTGCCCTCTTCTGCGAAGATGCCGGAATGATCCACGGCAAACGGGATGATAGAATTAACGGTAACGCCTCTATGCCCGATTTCCTTCGCCAGCACATCCACCAGGTAGCGGGGCGTGGTTTTGCTGCCGCCGTACACTGCCATGCCCGGCACGGGGAAGGCGGTGGTGCTGGAAGCGATGTAGATGATGCGGCCTTTGTCCTGCACGAGTTTGGCCGCCTGCTGCATGGTAAAGTAAGCGCCTTTGGTGTTGATGCTGAAGAGGCGGTCGAACTGCTCTTCCGTGAATTCCGTCACGGGTGTTTCCACCATTTCAATACCGGCGTTGGCCACTACAATGTCCAGCTTCCCGAATGCCTGGATGGCTTCGCTGAAGAGGCGTTCTATCTCAGAGACCTTGCTCACGTCCGCCTGGATGGCGATCACTTTTGCGCCCATGGCCGTGATGTTGGATACTACTTCCTCCGCAGAGGCTTTATCCCGGGAATAGTTGATGACGATGTTGGCGCCGAGGGCGGCGTAGCGTTCCGCGATGGCTTTACCGAGGCCCCTGGCGGAACCTGTAATTAAGGCTGTTTTGTTATGTAAGGAGTTCATGCGTTTAGATGGTGATGAAGAGGTGAAAAATGGAAACCAGGTGAGTTACAATTTTAACATCAGGCCTCACCTGATTCATACGTCTTGAATTATAACTGGTTCAAACTTGTTGATCAGAAAGCTTATCAGGCCATACCGCCATTTGCGCCTATATTCTGCGCATTGATCCACTTCGCATCATCGCTCACGAGGAACAGCACTACATTGGCAATGTCGTCTGTTTCGGCAATGCGGTTGAACGGGTTGAGGGCGGCGAGGCGGTTGATGGTTTCCTGGGATTTACCGTCGAGGAAGAGCGCAGTGGCGGTAGGTCCGGGAGAAAGGGAGTTGACGTTGATACCGCGGTGGCCTACTTCCCTGGAAAAAATGCGGGTGTATTGTTCCACCGCTGATTTGGAGGCCACGTAGTTGCCATAACCAGGGATCATGAGGCGGTTAACGGAAGTGGAGATGTTGAGTACCGTACCGTTATCGGCCAGCCTGGTAGCGGCTTCGCGGAGGGTGTTGAATACGCCTTTCACGTTGATGTCGAAAGTCCGGTCAAACTCTTCATCGGTAGTTTCCGCGATGGTTTTGGTGATCATAACGCCGGCATTGTTGATCAGGACATCTATACGGCCATAGTGCGCGATGGATTGGTCGAAGAGGGCTTTCACTTCAGCGGGCTTCCGCACGTCCGCCTGTACAGCGATGGCATCGCCGCCGTTGGCGATAATATCCGCCACTACCGCTTCCGCATCTGCCTTACTGCCGGCATAGTTAACGATTACTTTTGCCTGTGCAGCGGCGAGTCTTTTAGCTACTTCTGCGCCAATACCTTTAGAGGCGCCTGTTACGAGGATTACTTTAGCTGATAAATTTTTCATGGTCTATCTTTTTTTGTGTTTGTTGTTGTTTTGTTTGATGATACAAAGATAGACCGGGTATGCCCCCTGATTGTTTCGAGAATTACAGGAAGACTTTCAAATTTTAAAGATGATGCTGTTTGCGGTACTGAACGGGGGTTAAACCCGTATGTTTTTTGAAGAAAGTGCTGAAATGGGCCGGTTCTGTAAAGCCCAGCTTGTAGGCGACCTCCTTGATGGACAAGTTCCCGTTTAATAATAATGATTTCGCTTCGGCGGTGCTCTTTTCCGCGATCCAGGTAGCGATGGGCTTTCCTGTTTTTATTTTAATAACGTTGCTGAGGTAGTTAGGATGCAGCTGCTGGGCATTGGCGTAATCCTGCACGCGGTACACCACGTCTGCCTTGCCGGCGCTGAGGTCCCGGTAATGCTTTTCCAGCAGCCGTTTAAACGCGATAACGATCTGCGAGCTGCGGTTACCTTCATATATAGGATTATAATCCTCCCAGAAGTAGGCTTTGATCTTCAGCAGCAGCGCCGCCAGCAGGTGCCCGATTACCTTGAACTTTACCGGTGAATCGCTGCGGTAATTATCGTTGATGAGCAGGTAAATGGCCGTTAACGCTGCGTAGTATTCATCCGTCACCACTTTGGGCCGTACGGTTTCTGTAAGCAGGAACGGGAACTCTTCGAAGATCTGCTGGCTGATATAGTTTTTGAGGAATGTTTCGTCGAAGGTGATCAGGAAGATGTCTTCCACCCTCTCCCAGCTGAAGGTGCGGTAGTTACTGGGGTTCGTGAAATAGATGGAATGCGGTTGTACTTCGAAGGTATGTTCATCGATGGTGTATTTCCCCTTGCCGTCTTTCACGAAGAGGAAGGAAAAAAAGTTGGGCCTGTAAGAGGCGGACTGGTAGGGCAGTTCAAAGCCTACGTCCTTCAGGTTGAAGATGGAAAAGCCGGTGGTAGTATCAATGAGGTGCACCGGCAGGTGCAGTTGCTGATAGAGTTCATATAATGAATTCGAAGGAAAATTTGCCTGTTCCATGTGTGATTGATCCGGATTTAATAGCCCAGACCGCGTTGCAGTCCGGGCTAAAAATACATATATTTCCCGTAGCGTTCAATGGCTACTTTGGCGATATAGTCCGCCACCTGCCGGGCCCGGAGAAACAGGCAGCGCGTGGGAAGGTAATAGCATCAGGATTTCTCCCGGCCGGGCAGCTGCATCATCGGATCAGGATCAAAAAAGTCTTTCACCTCGCCGATGGAAGTCCGCGTACATCGCATGATGATATCCTGCAAATCCGCCCCGCTGCTCTGCAACGGATCAATCGCCTTCACCAGCCGGGCTCTCAGCTCAAACAGCGCATCCCGGTTGAATCGCCCGGAAGCTTTTACCAACTCCAGCTTCATCCGCTGCTCCTGCTGGTCCTGTTTGGGGTTGAAAATCCCATTCAGCTGACTGCACTGGTCGCAAACCCCGTTCTTATTCACCAGCGCGCAGCGATGATCGAAGATCTCCGTCATCGTTCCCCTGGCATCGTTGAGCAGGTGTTTCACTACTCCTTCCGATTTATCCAGTATCTGGCAAATCTCCTTCACCGAAAAGTCATACATATCCTTCAGTATGAGCGCCACCTGGTTTTCGATCGGCAAAGTTTTAGCGATGCAGGTAAAACAGAAATCGATATGTTCCATCATGTCGTAAGCGCCGGCGGGATAGTGCTGATGCACCACCCGGAAAGTGCCGGAGATATCCCTGTTGCCAATGGCTAAAGCGGCGCCCTGGTCCTGCGCGTTGGCCGGCCAGCGCTTCAACTTCCGGAGATGATCGTATGCCAGGTTCGTGGCTATACGAAAAACCCAGGTTTTCAGCGAGGATTCTCCCCTGAACGTAGCAATTTTATCGAAGGCTTTGATGAAGGTATCATGCGTAAGGTCGTCCACATCATTACGATCCGTCAGCAGCCGGTACAGGTAGGATTTGAGCGGCTGCTGAAAATCGGCAAACAGGGTTTGAAAGGCGTTAATATTGCCTGCCATGGCCTGCTGCAGGGTTTCGTTACTTTCCATTTTGTGAAAATTAGCGATGAAAAAAGAGGCGGCGCAAATGCCGCCCCCCTATAAACTTATTATAATATATTGAGTTTTCCGCAGTCAAAATCAACAATGTGGCTGTTAAACGCCGTCCCGTTACCGGAAACGAGGAATGCAGCCGTTTCCCCGAGCATTTGCAGCGTTGGCAGGGTGGACTGGATATCGAAGCGGGTATAGCGGGCAGTCATCTCCTCCCTGGAGATACCCATTGCTGCGGAAAAATCAGTGATCATTTCCTGCATCTTATTCGTTTCCAGCAATGCGCCGGAGCTGATGCAGATGGATTTGATGCCATGCGGACCAAACTCCGCGGCCATCACCCGGGTGAGCGCTTCAATAGCGGCGCACGCAGCGGCGAATCCGGCCATGTTAGGGGTCTTACTCCTGGCTATGGAAGCGCTGAACTGCAGCAGGGTTCCCCGGGAGCCCGTTTGTATCATGTACCTGGCGGCGATCCTGGATGTGAGGAACTGGGACCCGCAGATCCGTTGCAACGGCAGCAGGAATTGCTCAAAAGTGGCCATGGTCGTAGGCGTACCGCTGCCGGCATCTTTGTAGTATGTGCCGATACCATTGAAAACCATATCCAGCCGGCCATTCTCAGCCACTACTTTTTGGATAAAGGCGTCGATCTCTGCTTCATCGAGCGCATCCACTTTCGCCGCTTCCGCCCTGCCTCCGGCGGCATTGATTTCCCCGGCCAACCTTTCCGCCGCTTCCAGCTTGCGGGCAGAAACATAGACTGTAGCGCCGTGCTGCGCAAAACCGCGGGCCACTGCCCCCGCCACCTGTCCGGATGCCGCAAATACCACGGCGACCTTGTTTTTTAAATTTTCCATAATGCATGCTTTTTCATTCTGACGAATGAGCGCTGCAAAACGGTCGGGATGCCGGCAATTTTTTTTAAAAAAATTGTTTAATAGATGGGGGAAGAGATTTAATGCCGCGACGGAAAAGGCATCGGCCTATGAAAAGAATAATCAGTAAATTCAGCCAATATTTACAATCCATTAAATACTCCAACATGTCCCCTACCCCCATTTTGGCCAATACGCTGGACGAGGTCATAGCCAGGCTGGAAGCAATTATCTCCCACTCCATTCAACACAAGGACCGCTGCGGGTATTTTGCCGCGCTTTACTACAAGGTAACCCTGAAAGTTAAGGAAGGCATTGCCGCAGGGCAGTTCGGCGATGGGGTGAACATTGCACGGCTGGATGTGCAGTTTGCCAATCGTTATTTCCACGCCTATGATCAATGGCAGCAGGGGAAACCTGTCACCAAATCCTGGGAAGTAGCGTTTACCGCTGCTAAAAAGCGCTCCTGCATTATCTTGCAGCACCTGCTGCTGGGCATGAATGCGCACATCAACCTGGACCTTGGCATTGCTACCTGCGAAATTGCCGATGGGGATATTGACAACCTGAGAGTGGATTACAATAACATCAACCTGATTTTATCTTCCCTTACCTATGGGGTGATCAGCCAGCTAAACCTCTTATCGCCGTTTATGTCCATACTGGGTTTCAGGGGCACTACCTCCAACTCCATGCTGGTGCAGTTCAGCCTGGCCAACGCCAGGGATGGCTCCTGGTGCTTTGCCGAAGCGCTGGCGCTCAGGCAGGGGCAAGCCTACGGGGAATTCATTTTACAGCGGGATAAAGAGATTGCCGGATTAGGAGACAGCCTGGTTCACAACCGCGGCTTTTTGAAAATCGGCGTTTGGCTGATCCGTCTTTTTGAGAAAAAGGACGTGCGTAATGTGATTGATGTGCTGAATGACGGCAGGAAGCCGTACATGAAAGAGCTGAAAGGATTTAAGTAAGCGGTCATTTGCTGCCCTCTTTTTTAATGCCTTTCAGCAGTGCGTAAATAGCCATGGCGTGGCCATGTCCTAATCCAAAATCCTCCTTCAGCCAATCGGTAATTTGTGTGGCTTTTACTTCCGGCTTCAATACGCCCTTGCTGGTAAAGCCTTTTTTATCCGCCAGGCTTTTGAAATCGGCAGGCGTTTTACCGGTAAGCTTTTGGATATTGTCGAGGTATCCCTGGAATGACATAGTAAATGGATTTATAGGTGAACGGCATAATGGTTAATCCACAGGCTCCCACAGTTCGATGGCATTACCTTCCGGGTCTAGTATATGCACGAACTTCCCGTAATCGTACGTCTTGATTTCGTCTACCATCGTTACGCCGTTTTGCTTCAGTTCTTCCACCAATTTTTCAAGGTTCTCCACCCGGTAATTAATCATAAAGCCTTTGGTAGAAGGTTCGAAGTATTTGGTATCCGCCGGGAAGGTGCTCCAGATGGTAGCGCCCTTTTTTTCGGGATCATCCGCATCCCGCCAGTTGAACATAGCGCCGTATTCAGAAACCGGGATGCCAAGGTTTTTGGCGTACCAGTCGTTCATTGCAGCGGCGTCACTGCATTTAAAAAATATGCCGCCAAGGCCTGTAACTTTTTTCATAAGGTGTATTTATCGTGTATCACAATGTAAGTAAAATATCGGTGCGCCGGCGTTTGCGGATTTATGCATGAGCGTTAGCTATGCCGGACCATTTGGCATAACGGGAAACGCCTGTACTTAGTTTTAAAGGTTGTACTGCACAGCGCCTCCATCATTGAGCGGAAGAGGCTCAAATCCTATATCATTTTTTGGGCCTGGTCTTTTTTGGCGGTTTTATTTGAACATGGCCGTACTGAGAAGTGTGTGTCCTTCAGTGTGTCAACCTTGTATCAACGAAAGTGCGGGTACACGCAGGGTAATTCACGGGATACAGAATTGACCAAAAACAGAAAAGGTTGTAAGTGCTTGACTTACAACCTTTTATAGTGCCCAGAACTGGATTCGAACCAGCACACCCTTGCGAGCGCCGCGACCTGAACACAGTGCGTCTACCAATTTCGCCATCTGGGCAACTCTGATATTGTGTTTCAGGGCTGCAAAAATACGCAAACTTTTGAATTCTCCAAATCTTTCTAAAATAAAATATCAGCCACCATGTTCATAGTGGCTGATATTGAGCAGTTAGTGATTAGTGTTCCCAGAAATGAGGCGGCTCAATTCCCAGGGCCCGCAGGTACACGTACCCTTGTCCGCGGTGGTGAATTTCATTATCGATGAAGTAGAACAGAAGGGATCGAACCGGACCTTCATAAAAACCCCAGGAGTTCTCAATGGCATTGAATCGCTCAACGGTCAGCGCAGGCCATTCCTTGTCGATCTTCTCCGTTACGGCATCCCAGTAAGCCAGGAGCTTTTCTTTGGTATTAATATCCTTTTGGGAGGCTTCCAGCTCTGCCCAGGTAGACCATTTGCCGTAAGCCAGGCCGTCCACACCGGTAGCAATACCGGCCACTTCCAATGCCAGCGCACTGAACGGACGCATGCCGCCTACTGAAAACTCAAATAACTCTTTCTCAGGAAATGCCTCGATCACACGACGGGTCAACCCGCGATGGCCTTGCCAGTACTTTAATAACTCTTCAGGGGTAATGATGGGACGGGTTGCGTTCATAGTTGCTGTAGACATAATTCAAAGGTTTTAATCGGTTTGTAATGATAACAATACAAAATTGAAACAGGTTTGTGACAACAGTATGTCAGCAGTGAAAATTAAATTTTAAAAAAAATTGGAGACAGGCGGAAATACCCGGAAAGATTATTCATTAATACCCGCAAAAAATACCCGGTAATTCCAGGTAACACAAAGGCTACAGCACTGCGCCGCAACAAAACTAGGAGTAAAGAGCTGCCCTTGGCCATGCCGGCCATATGCTAATCAGTAATTCCAAATAAAGGAAAAAGCTACAATACTGAAAGAAGAACTGCCGCGGGCGACTATAAAAAGGTCATGCACCCCCTCGGCATGTTTTAAATTTCCCACCAGCTTCAACGCATAGGTGGTATCGCCGGTAAAAGGAACTTCCAGGGTGCCAATGATTTTTCCCTTGGGCTTGTCAATCCGGAATTCCAACTTGGAACCTTTGTCTTTGGTCGTTTTATTTACCTCCACCTGGAACCCTATCTCTCCCAAACTTAAATTTACCTGGCTAAACCCGAGGTAACTCCCGTTCTGCATCTTGAACTCCGTTTCATATTTTTTTGCAGATGACGCTGCCGGGACCGCCTGGCCACAAACAGTCATCGCCTTCAAAGCAAAAAACATAAACAGGATAAACCTCATAGGGACATAGGATATAATCACTCATTCACTGCCAACACTCATCTGTTATGAGTGAAACTAATGAATAAACAGCATAAAATTAAGGAATTATGCATAAATATATCAAAATAATAACATACAATCCATCTTCTTAAAAAATAGTACATTTGCCCTAACCAAATAAAATATGACCACAAAGGAGAAAATACTCGCCGCAGCACTGAAATTGTATAACGAACAAGGCACCGATGCGATCACCATCCGGCACATCGCCAAAGAAATAAATATCAGCCACGGCAACCTCCAATACCATTACAAAAACACGGAAGAAATTATCCTGGCGCTGTTCAACCAGCTCACCGCTGCTATGGACGCCGCCATGGCCCGTGCCGAAGAAGTTGCCCACCCCAGCTTCCGGCAACTGCTGCTGGATGCGGAAGTATTTTTCGACATCTGCTATCAATACCGCTTCCTCTTCCTGCACTTCGTGGCCGTTATCCAGAAAGTGCCGGAGATCAGAACCCGTTACAATAACATGGACGCGCAACGCGAAGTACAGTTCAGCCGTATGTTCAAAGCCTACCGCGATCATGGCATTTTCCGCAACGATCTACCAGAGCAGGTCTGGAAGGACCTCATTCCGCAAATGTATATCTACGCCGACTTCTGGCTGGCGCATAACGAAATCAAGACCGGCCTCAAAGGCAAGAAAGCAATCCGGCATTATGTGAACATGCTCAGCAGCTTCTTTTATCCATACCTTACTGCCAAAGGCATTGCCAGCATGCAGTCAGCCTGACATGATAATTATCAAGCCAGGTCATGACGGGGCTCATTTTTGGTGAACTTTACAACCACTAGCTTTGTTAAACCACCAAAAGCGAAATGATATGCAAGCACAAGATGTATTACAATTGAGTCAACTTCGCGGCGAACCAGCAGTTACCGTCCTTGTTTCTACCCACCGTACCCATCCGGACAATAAACGCGATAGCATTAACCTTAAAAACCTGGTCAGCACTGCTGAAAAACAGTTGTACGACCTGTACGATAAACGCACCGTGTGGCCGATTGTAGAAAAGATCAAAGAACTGGAGACAGGCGTTAACCACCAGTACAACCTGGATAGCCTTGTTATTTATGCTTCCGAAAATTTCGGCAGAATTTATAACCTCCCGGTTCCTACAACAGATAGGATCATTATCGGGAAAAGATTTGAAATCAGGCCCCTGCTCAAAGCAATGCAGCATGCCACCCATTATTACGCCATTACGGTGAGTCGCCATAAAATCCGGCTCCTCGAAGCTGATAACGATTCGCTGATCCGGGAAGTGCATAACGAAGATTTTCCATTCGAAAACACTACCTACTTTACTACGGATCCCATGAAGCTGCAGCAGGACTCCGTTACGGACGACCTCATCAAGGAGTTCTTCAACGTGGCGGACAAACGCTTCAAAAAATACTACAACGAAAATCCGCTGCCGGTGATCCTGCTCGGCGATGTGAAAATGCTGGCGTATTACCAGGAACAAATGGATATCAAAGGCATCGTAACCGGTACGATTCATGGCGGCTATGACGATACGGTTGACCACGAAATTCCGCGTATAGTCGAACCCGTACTCAAAGCATTACAGGCCCAAAAACAAGAGGAAGCCAGGGAGGCCATCAGCACGGCACAATCCCAGCAACGCCTGCTCACGGACCTGTCCGATATTTATCGTGCAGCCGTAGACGGTAGTGCCGACACCTTGTACGTGGAAAGTAACTTCTTCCGGCCGGGCACCATCCACGATGGCAGCATTACCCTTCATCCGGAAGAAACGGACAATAAAGACCTCTCCTATGACGTGCTGCTACCCATCCTGGAAACAGTGCTGCAGAAGAGCGGGAAAGCTATCTTTGTGGAGGAAGGACTGCTGAAAGATTATCAGGGAATAGCCCTGGTGACCAGATATTGATACAGTACGTTGTTTCATCTGTTGTGACCCGCAGCGCCTGCAATTAACACTGCAGGCGCTGACTATTTTCAAAATCACGCTTATAATATGAAAATACTAGTTCCGACAGACTTCTCCGAAACCTCCATCAATGCCGCCGGCTATGCGCTCCAGCTTACGTCGCAGCATACCAGGGCAGATGTGATCCTGTATCACTCCTATAACGTCCTGCAGATCTCCGGCGTCCCGATGCCTATACTTCCGGAAGACGGTCCGGCCTTCCGGGAGCGCATTTTTAAGGAACTGACCAAAATCAAGGAAAAATTTGCACACGTCACACCTGCTACTACCACGGTCAGCTGCGAGGCGGACGAGCTGCCCTTCCTGGAAGGCATGCAGGAAATCATTGATGTACGCAGCATCAACCTCGTAGTCATGGGCATCACCGGTAAAAGCGGCATCCAAAAGGCGCTGATCGGCAGCAATACGCTCGCCGCTACGGAAAAAATCCATGTTCCTATCATCATCGTTCCGGAAACGGCTGCCTACTCCCCGCTGAAGAAGGTAGTGTTTGCCTATAACCGCCGGCAACCGCTGCTCAGCCGGCAAAGCAACGCCATCATGGATTTTACCGCCAAGGTACATGCCCATCTCGATGTGCTTTACATCGGCGAAGATCAACACCTCAACGCGGCAAAACAAGACATTCAGAAATTACTGCATATTGATAATATCTCCTACTACACCATAAAACACAACGATACTGCCAAAGATATACTCACCTTCGCGGATACCAATCACGCGGACCTGCTGCTGGCTTTGCCGGGCAAATACGGTTTCCTGCAGGACCTGTTTCATAAAAGCGTTACCAAACAGCTGGCGTATAAGACTAAAGTTCCTTTGATGGTAATCAGTTAGGAGGATGCTGTACCAGGAGCTTTACCTGAAAGGCATGACACCCTCCAAGACCTATACAGCCCATCAGCTAGGAGGCCGCTGCACCAGGAACTTTACCTGAAAGGCATGACACCCTCCAAGACCTATACAACCTATCAGTTAAGTGGCCGCTGCACCAGGAACTTTACCTGAAAGGCATGACACCCTCCAAGACCTATACAACCTATCAGTTAAGTGGCCGCTGCACCAGGAACTTTACCTGAAAGGCATGACACCCTCCAACCCCATACAGCCCATCAGTTAGGAGGCCGCTGTAACGGCGGCGTGGCTGGCGGCCCCTGTGGCGGCGTTTGTTGCTGCGGCTGCGGCCCAATCGGAACAGGCGCAATATCCGGCGCCGGTATGGGTTCTTCCGGCTGTCTTACCTCCTGCGCGCCCCGGGCGGTTGAGTAATTACAGCCTTGCACAGGCGCCCCACCAAGAGAGAACCTTTCGCATTCCGCCAGCGCATCGGAATCACTTCTATGCACCCGTGTAGGCGGACCAAAGAGATGCCTGGATTCTGCCAATTGCTGCCTGCGATCGCATTCAGCCCCCGTAATCGGTACCGTCACCGCAGCATGCGGTGTGGATGGGCCCCTCGCCGGCAATGGCGGGCGTAATTTCACCGTTGCCATCCGGAACATCTGGAAGATGCGCTCCCAGGGCCTGCGGCCACGGCCATTATTTGCCACAAACTGGTCTACCGATTCAATGACACGGTTGGCCAGTGGAGAAGCTTCCGTAAGGCCGAACAGCGTGAGCCGCTGCGAGCGGTCCGTCACCTCCCTGAATAAACCCAGGAATTCGTTGCTAAGGTCGCGGTTGGAAAATTCCGCGCCAATCAAATGCCCGGTTAACTCAGCGGCGGACTGGAAGCCATGCGACCTGATCACATCCACCAGGTGGCTGCCTGGTTCAGGCGCAGGCGCTGCGCCTAACAGCTCGCCCCTTCCTATATCCACCGGCAACGAGGTGCCGGCAGGCACCTGCGCACGTATCAAATTTCTCCATGCTACGCCACGGTTCAAGGCCAGCGTTTCATTAATAGCGCGTTCCCCGCCCTCCGGTGAAGCATAACCCCGTATGCTTACAATCGTGGAGCCTGCGGCCACCTGCCGCACTACCTCTGCCAGGTTGGCCTGGTTGGCGGATATCAGGTCTGGCTCGCCAGTGGGCTCCTGGGTTGAATTCCATTCAAAGTAATGCTGGATATCCTGATCCGGCAAAGGCGTCGGCTCAGGAGCAGGGGTATCATCCTCCTGCTGCAAATTGTCACAGGTATAGATCCTGTGTGGCGGCGGACAAATACAGGTCCGGCGTTCGCAACGAGGTACTTCGGGCGTGGTATCCCGGCCATAATCCAGCGTCACCATAAAATCCTGCCCCTGATCTCCTACTCTTCCTGTTGGTACGCCTATGGTCCATCGTCCCAGGGAAATGCCTCCCCTAACGGACCACTCATGCGGATTTCTGATGCCGGGAGGGAGATTCCAAAACATGTAATCACCGCCTAATTGCAATCTCGTAGGCAGGCCCATTATCCTGGGTAATCCGAAATTCAGATCAAGGCCCAAGCCCCGGCCTAAAAAACCGGATGAAATGGAGCCCGGCCCCGTACCACTGCCCTCATTGCTCAACCGGCCCAATAAAGAGATGCGGTGTGTGAGGCCGCCCCCGCGAAATGTGAGGTCCGAACCAAGGGAGGCCGTTCCTTCCGGCTCACCGCGGCCATTCAGCCAATCATTAGCCTGACTTTCAAATTGTACATAGGTATCGGAACGCAAATCCCGCCGGCAATAGGAGAACGCAATAACAAAATTATTCAGGTCAGGATTCGTGAACCAGCCCGTTCTCTCCGAAGTACTTCCCTGCCGGCATTCGCACTGCGACAGTTGTCGTGTAATCCTTGGCGTTATAGTCACATTATCTCTTCGCTCTGCCGGCAGTTCAATAGTACGGGAAGTGCCGACATCCTGGGGCGTAGCATACTCCGCTACACGCCGGATTACTTTCCGGTCAACATTTTTTCCGCCACCTGATTGCTGCAGGGTATGCGTCAGCTCATGCGCCAGGAGGCGCTTGCCGGAGCTTGTATCGGGATTGTACTTTCCGGAATTGAAATAAATATCGTTACCAATGGTAAATGCCTGGGCATTCAGTTCCCTGGATAGGCTGGCTGCATAGCTGCCGTCATGAATGCGCACCCCGGAAAAATCGGTACCAAACCGGCTCTCCATAAACTCCCTGGTATGGGATGCCATCGCAGTCCCGCCTCCCCGTGTTGCAGCAATGCTATCGCTTACCGCGCTGCTTACCTGGCTGCCTCCCCCTCCGTTACTACTTCTGCGGATCGTGGAAGCGAGCGATGCAGGCGGCAGGGATGCTTTTTTATCCGCAGCGTCACACGCAGCGCAGCGGCGGATCACCAGCCCGCCTTCCGTTTTACGCTGCACTTCACCGGCTTCTTCCTGCTCACACGCGGCGCATTTGCGTTGTACTTTTTCTTCCTTATCCCCGGCCTCACAGGCAGTGCAACGGCGAATCACCAGTCCGTCTTCCGTTTTACGCTGCACTTCACCTGCTTCCTCCTGTTCACAGTCCGCACATTTACGCTGTATATTTTCATCCTTTTCAGCCGCTTCACAGGCAGCGCACTTACGTTGCACCGCCACTGGTCCCGCACTGAAGGACACAGGAGATTCGGGCATACGCATGACCTTATCGGCCATGGCATCCGCTTCCGCTTCCTGCGGATCATCCACCGCGCCCAGGCTCAATTTGAATTGCAGCGGCAACCAGGTCGATTCCGCGGCCTCCGTTTGCATTTCAGCCGCGCTGTTAAGATCAGCCTTCACAGCCTCCGCTGCCGGCGTCACCTTGGTATCGGCTACAGCTGTAGTATGTTCGGCCATAAATAAAAATTTATATGGTTTTACCTTCTTTCCTGAATTCTTTGCGAATGCCTGCTACCAGGTCATCCGCCGTTATTTCGTTGCCATTCCGGTTCAATGCCATCAAGGAAGCATAATGTACCACGTTGACGATGGCGCCGCCCGATAATTCGTACTGCTGCGCAATCTTTTCCATCGCGCTGGCTGCCGGCGGCAGGGAAGCCTTGCTAAACGCGCCGTTCCATAACCGCAGCCGCTCCCTTGGTTGAGGTTTCGGGAAATGGATGATAGATTGTAAGCGACGCACAAAAGCTTCATCCACGTTGTTCCGCATATTGGAAGCGAGGATCACCAGGCCTGGATATTCTTCCAGGCGTTGCAGGAGGTAGGAAATCTCCTGGTTCGCATAACGGTCATGGGAATCCGAAACCGTGGTACGTTTCCCAAACAAAGCATCCGCTTCGTCGAAGAACAGGATCCAATTCTTGTTCTCTGCGCGGGTAAAAACTTTTTCCAAATTCTTTTCCGTCTCCCCGATGTATTTAGACACGACCATCGAGAGGTCCACCCGGTACACATCCAGTTGGTACATCTTTCCCAAGAGCGCCGCCGTCAGCGTTTTGCCGGTGCCGGGAGGCCCGTGGAACAAGGCTTTATAACCTGGCTTGATCGTTTTGCTCATCCCCCATTCCCGGTACAAAGTTTGACCATGCTGCAGCCAAATCCGCAATTCATCCAGCTGCTTTGCCGTGTAGTCATCCACCACGAGGTCCTCCCAATTCATATTGGTGGTAAGCCTCCTGGCAGGGAAATCAGTGCTGAACTGCGGCTTGCGCAGGTTGCCCACCGTAAAAAAATCCACGTACTCGTTCGACAAGGTCAGGGTGCTGCTGTTAAAGGGTTCTCCGTTACCCGCCTCGATGCTGATGATGTTATGCGCGGAGAAAATATGTTCCGGTTCAAAGAAACCGCTTAGCATAAAACGCAACGCCAGGTCAGTGCCTGCAATCACAAACAATGCCGTTTCAATCGTTGGGATAAATCCGCTGTGGCGGTTTCCCTTTACGCCACCGAATTCAGTAAAGCCCCGTCCGAGGGATTTGTTCACTGTAAAAAAAACGTCCAGCAGTTGCGGTTGCACATGCGGTATGATGGTAAGTACGAGCAACAGGCGTTCCTCCCGGGTTAACTTATAATAATTGGCGAAGGTGGCATATACGGACTGGTCTTCACTCAGGTCCGGCGGTGGAATGGAGGCCGCATCCGGCAGCATTTGCCCGTTGCCGCTCTCCCCTTCCTGCTGGCCAAAGTGCTCACCCAGGCGGGTATTGACCACCTGCATAAACCAGCTGATTTCCCTGGTGAGGCAGGCGGCATTTTCCGTAATACGCACTATTTCGTTCTGTTCGTTCATGATCATTGTGCTTTTACCATTCTACCATTATGAGGTATTTGTTCCAGGGGAAAGTCAGGGTATTATATACCCATGGCACCCCATCCAGTAAGACGTCCAGGGTTTTGCGTTCCACCTGCAACAGCCAGCCATCTTCCTGCTGCGCCAGCAATCCTTCCCGCAGCAGGTAGCTACCTCTTAACCCTGCGATGGTGGTATTCTTTAACATGGGCCAGTGGCCGATAACGGCGTGCAACAAATCATCCGCCTCCTGCTTTTCCGAAGCTTCCAGTATCACGTCCGCCGGAACCGGCGCTGCCAGCGGCAAACCGCAGATGACCTTTTCCAGCGCCAAGGCATATTCCTCCGCCGCCGTATCGCCGGTGGCCAGGTAATGCAGCAGGTGTATAGCTTTGAAGCGGGCGGCATGGCTGATCCACTCCTTCTTCTCCGCATCCCAGCATTGCAGCACCGTTAAAAATTTTGTCAGGAAAGGAGCCAATAACACCAGCCCTGCGGTGGATACCAGTACTTTCTCTGCTGCCGTTGCAGAAGGGTCGTCTATTGGCAATTGTTCCAGCAGTTCCTCATAAGGAAGCTCCGCAGGTAAATTGCCTGATGTGGTTAGTTCCTCACTATGATCCTTACTAACAAGCATGGATATACCGGAAATGGCCGGCAATCCGCGTATTAATTGTTCCCTGGTTTGATCCGGCAGCGTAGCTTCCGCATTCGCAAGGAGCTGGTACAGGATTTTGTATACCAGCTCCTGCCGCGGCCTTGTCCTGGATGCCGGCACATGCATGAGTACCAGCTTCAACAGGGAAGGCGTTAACAATTCCGGCAACTCATTATTGCTTGTTTTTAAATTTTCAGGGAGCTGCCCGTGCAATTGGTTGAGCGTTTCCTTTGCCGCTGCCAGCAGTTCTGCTGATAACGGCTGCAAACTTATAATTTGCCCTTGCATGGTAGCGGGAACTTGCCAGGCGATCCGCCACCAGACCTGCTCCGGCGCAGCGTTTTGCAACCACCGGCTGAAGTCCTGCGCCTGCTCCGCTAACACCTGTTTTACCAGTCCGGCGACGCCATTCACCTCCCCTGTTGCAAACCAGGGAAGCCTTCCGTTGACCAGGAAATATTGCAGCAATGCCAGCGGCGAGGTGTCGGCAAAAAAGCCGGATGCGGCAGCACCGCCAACAGCCATTGCCCCTGTTTTTTGCCGCAATGCTTCTTCCAGCTTGTACTCCAGCACCTTCTCAACATCTTCCCGGAATCCGAAAGGCGTCATAGTGCCGAGGTCCAGCTCCAGTTTATCGATCCGCAGGTACACGCCATCGCCTGCATATTTGGAGCACACTTTATCTATTACCTCCGTTACCTGTTCCTGCAAGGTGGTAGTGAAGTTATGACGCAGGTTCAGCGCCAGCATTTCATCCTTGCAGGCCAGTTCGAATTCCAGTTTATTGATAAGGTGTCGTGGCATGGACCAGGTATTAATCGTGACTGCAATCTTCTTCACAGGAGCCACATGGCGTCAGGTGATTCAGCGTATCCACGAGCGGATCCGTTTTTTCATAACCCGGCATTTCCGTCTGGGCTATTTCCAGCAGCCATCCCTTGTACACCTCTTCAAACTTTTGCATCTGGCTGATGCCCACCCATTCTATCCTGGGCACGACATGCGCCGGGAACTCCGTCTGGATCGTCTTCTCCACGAAATGGCGATAAGTTTCGCTGCGGAAGCGTTTCGGCCAGCAGGGCAGCAAAACGGTTGCCCGGAAGGAATACGGATCTTCATTGTTATCGCAGGGATTAGCTTTGCAGTACCAATCCATCATATAGCCAAAGTATATGATCAGGCCTTTGATTTCATCTTCGATATCATCATCGATCTGTACGCCTTGCTGCTCCTGCAGCTGTGTTTTTTTATTGTAGAGGAAGCTGCTCCTGGCCAGCACTTTTTTCTTATCGCCCAGGATACTGAAGCGATATTTTATGCCGGTAGAAGCATCCTTTCCATTGTCTTCAATTACGTAATTGACCCGTTCGGATCCGTATTGCTGCAGGTCGCGGATGCGTTGCGCCATCAGCGGATAAGAGCGGAACTTGAGCATTTTCGGCGGCTTGCCGTCCGGGAAGGTATCCTGGAACAGCACGGAGAGCGGCTCCATTACATTGGTAGTTTTATTCAGCCTGTTGCGGAAGTACTCAAGTATCCAGGGCATTTTATCATAGCATTTATCTGCCGGCACCCGGGAAATCTTTTTCCAATAGTCGGGGTCCTCCGTGTTTTCACCGAGGCCAATGCCCAGGTCGCAGGGATTCAGGCAGATGTCCAGCAGGCTGGCATCATCCTGCCGGGGAGGATCGCTTTCATCCATCAGTATATCCAAACGCGGCCGCAGTAAAATATGCTCCACTACATGCATTCCTTCATTGGCATTTACCTGCGCAATGAGCGCCAGGATACGCTGAAAGGCCTTTTCCCTCTCCTCTTTGGTATCATACCGCTCGCTGACTGCCAGCAGCACTGCATTATTAAAATCCGGGCCGTCATATAATTCAAACCAGAAAGAACCCAGCTGCCCGGCTATTTTACGGCTGCGTTGTTTCAGTTCATCATGAAACTGGTAATGTAACCGTATATCCGCATTGGCAATGATATCTCCCAGTAACAGATCCGTACAGCAGCCATCGACCACCTTTACGCTGGTCAGCAGCACTTTATTATTATGTTCTTTATCCACCAGCTTAATGATGTTCAGGTGCTGATTACGTTTATTCACCTCCCAGGTTTGTTGTTTGTTTTTTTCGTCCTGTATCATGGAAGCTTCTACCACCAGGGATTCCGGCGTAAGCGAACGGCGGGAAATCTTATTGAATCCCAGCAGCCGGCCCACTCTCCGTTCCGCACCGCTGACATTGCGGGTATCCCATATTTCCTGTTTGGAATAATTGTACCCCTTGCCCCGATTGCTGCTGATTTTGATATATTCCTTATTCTTCAGCACCCTGGATTTATCGTGCATCATGCGCGTAGCCAGGTCTTCCGGGGCAATCCAGCCGTTGATGGTTTCGTATTCGCTCATATCTTCCGCGAACCTTGCCAGGAGGTGGTTCAGGAAAATATTCCTCCTTTCGAGGAAGGTTTCATTAGATTCCGTGATCAGCTGCAGGACTGCTGCAAAGTCCTGCACGATGGCGTCCGGTTGGTCCGCCGGCAGGTTCTTCGGGTTCATCAGCAGCTCGGAGAGTTTTTCCAATTCATTCACTACGCCTGTAAAGTAGGTATGCGGCACTTCATCATCAAAAGAGAAGAGGTCGCGCAGGTGATTGAGCTGTACCAGGTGTTCCTTCAGCAGTTGTTCAAAAAAGAGGAGGTATCCTCTCAATTGCAAGGCCTGCACCTGCCTTGGCTGATCCGCTTCGGGCGGCAGTCCTGCCCTGTCGCTCACGCCGTAATACATAGGAAGCGAGTAGGTAACCGGGTAGTAATCTTCCAGGTTCATATACTCGCCTACCGGCACTTTGAAATCCACCTGCTGCCCCTGCAGCTTATAGGTACGTTCCAGTTTTTTAAGGTCTTCAAACAGTTTGTTCATGCGGGCCGGGTTACGGTCAGCGTCTTTACCCAGGTTGTAGGTAAACATCTCCCGTTGTTTACAGCAAACCACTATGGACAAAGCCGTTTTTACCCGGGCTATTTTACGTTCGGCGCCGAGCAGCGTTACCCATTCGTTGAAATACTCCCGTGGATCGCCGTTATGATTTTCATCTGCAGGGATGTGGAGGTAGTTAATGGCCTTGATGCCCGGGATGTCCGCCACTTCATTCACGATATCGGATAAACGGATATCGCGGTACAGGGAAGTTTTATCCAGGTCTTTATTGTCGATGAAACCATGTTCCAGCGGCGGGCCTTCGAATATTTCATCAATGAGGTAGCCCTTGGCCTGCATCTGTTCAATGGTATAGAAAGGCACCGAAGGCGTGAAATATTTATAGATCGTAAAAAACAGTTGCGCCACTACCTGGTCCGGGTCTGCCGCTTCGTCCAGTTCTATGGCGGCGTGTACGCCTACATCTTCATATTCCACGGTATCAACGGACAGGAAGTCCTCGCAGAGGTTCCGGTTTTTAAGCAGGCGGTCCATCACCTGTTGCCGCACTTCCTCCCGCTGGTCTTCCGCCAGCACATCCTCTTCATAGGCGATCATGACTTTATACAGGCCTTCCAGTTCCACTATTTTTGGCGGCGTCACCGGATTGGCGGCCGCTAAAAATTCCAACGCTGTTTTAATCAGTCGCATTACCGCTTTGTTCTTTTCAATCTGTGCTTCCGCTTTTTGAATTTCTGCTTCCAGGGTGGATTTCGTATAGGGGTCGATATCCGGGTTACTCAACAGGGCTGTATTTTTCGTGATCAGGGCTTCCCACTGCTGGGAATCCTTCATGATGGCGGCGTTGCGCTCATTCATTGCATCAGCAGCCTTTTGCCGGTTTTCCCGTATCTGGTCATTGCTCTGCTGAATGGTGCCCAGTTTGCCGTAACAGAGCCTGGGTTCCGGCCCGTCCTCATTGCAGCCGCAGTGATGATCTTCCAGGGATACGGTGTTGTAATCCACCCATACCGGCACTTCATATTCTTTGGCCGGTTCAATCCAGGCGTTCCTCACTCCTTTCACATCGATGATAAACTTGCGGTAATCATTGATGGTGAGCGGCGCATTATGCAGGATTTCCCGGGCTGTATAGAAAATATTTTGCCAGGTATCATCTGCGAGTTGTTCCGGCGCCAGGAGGTCCGCTATGTCGAACCCATTACGGTAAGCCAAGTCTGTAATGGCATAGCATACCGCTTCCAGGATGGTGATGCCGGGGTCGGAGAAATTGTAGTCCGTCCAGATATCACTGGAAAGCGCTTCAATATGTTTGATACCCTCCCTGCGAAGGTGTACATAATCTTCAGCGGGTTGCAGCGGGTTTGCTTTTATTAATGAAACTGGAGCGTCCATGAGTCCTGATTTAAGCTTGATCGAATGTTATTGCTTAGGTTTTTTCCGGGGAGATGTAGCGGCTTTGCGGCCCTTTGGTTTCGGCGGGGCCTTAGGCGCATCGTCTGCGGTATTCCGTTGAGGCGTGGCCGTTGGGGTGGTTGCTACGTCCTTTACCGGATTTGCTTCCTTTGCCGTACCTGCAGCCGTTACTGTATTTGCCTCTTTCACCGTATTTGCTTCCTTTCCCGTACCTGCAACCGTTACTGTATTCCCCTCTTTCACCGTATTTGCTTCCTTTGCCGTACGTACAGCCGTTGCTGTACCCGCGTCTTTCACCGCACCCGCTTCCTTTGCTGTACCTACCGCCGTTACCGCACCCGCTTCCTTAACCATATTCACATCCGGAGCGGTAGCCTTCAACCGGGAGTAATCCTCCGCCGTTACCACGTTCACCACCTCCGCCGGGGCGGGGCGGTTCCTTTGCTCGCAGGGCGAAAGCACCGGCGCTGCCTTGTAGGGAATAATGATGTGCTTTGGTACAGATACCAGGATGGAGCGCGGCGTAGACGGTACCGCTACTACCACGCCTGTAAAGTCAGTCGAAGCAAGCAAAGCAGCTTCCACGTCATCACAATTCCGCGCCTCCAGGAGCCCCTTACCCAGGTCATCGTCCGGAGCCCTGTCCGTTACAATGCGCCCATCGGAAGGGCAACAATCCTTTTTACAAACGAACATGGCAAAATCCGCAATGAAGTCCACATAAGGGCGTTCTTCGATAAAGTTGATAATGTTAGAGGCATACACCTTTTGGCCGAATACCGGCACGGCATCCTCGTCAAACGCCCATGGCGTCAGGAAGCGCACAATTTCATCATTCAGCTTTTTCAGGTAATAACCTTTATCCGTACCGTCGGTAAACTGTACCCGGAAGGCTACCATCACCTGTTCGTATAACGGGTTTCTCGCCCGCACTTTTACAAATGGGGAAGTGCGTTGCTGCAGGTATTGCTCTATTTCCAGCAAGGTGCGCCTGCTTGTTTTAGGTTGCAGGGGATTCAATGCCGTGCGGTTTTTCAGGTTAGCCAGCGGCACTACCAGCACATGCCCCGGGGCTTTCTGCGGTTCGCAGCAAAGCGGCTCCCCGTTCGGATTTACTGACGCCGGCGCATGCCAGCAGATGCAATCCGGATCTGTATGCGGGATTGTTTTCACTTTATAAATGGAAGGATACCTGTTTAGTACCAGGTGTTCGTAATCCCAGCTGGTGATGGCCCTTCCTTTATGGCGCAGCCGCTCGCTCACGCGGGTGTAAAACTCCCTGCCCACTTCCTTATGCTTACCATCATAGGAAGCAAAAGGCTGATCCACTTTACTGATTTCCGCCACTTTCACCGTAAGCCGGGAAATACTGCCGGCAGGCAATGCCGCATCGAAATGACGCTGATCATTATCCTGATCCACGAAGGTTACTTCCGCTGCCTGCGCCACTACATTGATCAGGTGCGGAAAGCAGTTGGCGTTGGCGGTAACGCTGGCGCACAACCAGCTTAAACCGGAAGTAATAATTGTACTGGCGTTCGTAATATCTTCCGGCACATCAATTTTGATAATACCCGTAGTCTGAAAACCAAAGGTGCCATCGCTCACCAGGCATTCGCCCGGAAGCGGCCTCCATTCATTATTCACCAGGTACGACCAGTTGATGGGCGGCGGGTCCGTTTCGTCATCCTCGGCAGTGCCGTCCGCAAATTCAAACAACAGCGATAAGGTTTGTAAAGGCTGCACGTTTTCCAGGCCGATAAACAGCATGCCTTCCTCCTGCCAGGTTCCGGAATACTGGTTTAGCCGGTTGCTGTTGCTTAAACCGGTGGCATGCAACATGAGTTCCGCCATCACAAGGTCGTTGCGCTTCGCGTTTACTGCAACGGAACTACCGGCCAGGTGGCTGTTATAGCCGCCATTACCGTTACCGTTGTCTTTCTCCAATGCCACATCGAAGGGATTGGTATAGGTAAACTGTGGCAGCAATGCCCGGTCCGCGTCGATCGGGTCGTTGAGGGTACTGTTGCGATGCAGCATCGCCTTCGCAAAGTAACTGCCCGGGTCATTGAAATTCACCATGCCATTGGCGGCAAACTGTTTTTCCTGTAGCTCAATTTCCGCTACCCCGAACGGATATACGTGGAAGAACTGGTCGATACCCCGTTCCAGGCCCAGCTGCCGGCTAACATAGGAAACGGATACCTGGGTGATTTCCAGCATAGCCGCCAGCTCTTGTGGTGGCGGCGGCGGTGGCGGAAACTCTCCTCCACCGGCGGAGGGATTGTACACGTTGGTAATTTTCAGGAAGCCTTTGATGGTATCATTATCCCAGGCTGTAACAGGCAGGATGGGGTCCCGGTAATAGCTCATCTGCTCGGGCGTACCGCTGCCGTATGCGGTGGTGTACACCTGCAGGATATCATGACTCAGTTGTACCTGGCTGAAATTACCGTCCGTCCTGTCTTCCTGGGTGGCCAGCCGTTTCCACTGCTTATCCACCAGGATGTTCACGGCTACATCCGCATTGGTTCCCAGCCCTGCCAGGTCGCCGGTACGTTGAATATTGACTCCCAGTGCATTCAGCTCTTTGTTGAACACCTCTTCGCTGCCGATGTAAAAGGATTTTCCTCTTACCGGATAAAGCGTGAAGGGATCAAAAGGCTTACTGCTTGGCTGAATGCCGTAATCATTTTGAATCATCAGCTTTTTAAGGCCATCGAAATAAGGGCCCGTATATTCGTTACTGTTAGGACTTGCCTGGTTGCGTAAGGAACCCACCCTCACCTCTATGGAAAAGCCGTCTGCCACCATGTTCCGGTAGTCCGTTGCACTGAGATTCAGCTCCGGATCCAGCATGATGCGCATCACGGGGAAGGAGGTATTGAATGTAAAGTCTTTATATACTTCTTTTTTAAAGCCCACCACGGCAGGGGCCTGCATAGGAAGGTTGATCAGCAGGCAGTAATCGCCGGCAGCCGTTTTATAAGGGCAGTAAGCGGCATATTCCGGTGTGGAATCAGGGAAGACGCCTTTGTTTAAAAGCGCTTCATAAACCGCCGGCAGCCCATAGTTATCCCTGACGTCCACGGTCAGCCATTCTTTTTCTCCACTGAAATAAATCTTGAATGGTTGCTGGGAGGGCACACGGGTGGCAGGTTCCATCAACTTGCTCAGCCCGTCGAAGCGCAGGATGAGGAAGCGGCGCCCACCTTCCAGCAGCAACTGCGGCGAGGCGATGGCAAACCCGATACTGGTTTTATCATTGCGGTATTCTTCCGGGAGCGGTTGATCCAATATCCGGCAAATGCGTTCGCTATAGCGTTCCGCAACGGTAGGCCCCTGGCCGAAGGTAGGCCAGTGGGGATATTTATCCAGGAACTTTGCGCCATGGCCATCCAGCGAGTTGGCCACCGGGCGGGAATAAATCGTACGGAGCATTTTGTTTTGCTCCTCCCCTGCATTGGGGTCTTTATCGATATAGATTGTTTTGAGTTCTTTGACCTTTGCCTGGTTGACCACCAGCGCTTCCGTAGTCAGATAGGTTTGTTCCTTACCGCCGGCATCTTTACCTGCGCTGAGCGCAGTACCCGGGTCTACCGCATAGGAAGCTAGGTCCTTCGCCAGTTCAAAAATGACATGCGCCCGGTCCGGTACAGAGGGACTTTCTTCCAGGTGCAGCACATCGCGGTAATAAAAGTCCAGCATACGGCCGGTAATGCCATTGGCCTGCTGCTGTACGAGGCGGAACAATTGCAGGAAGGCGATGAACAGTCCCATATGCGGCTGATGCGCCGGGAACTCCTGCAGGGCGAACTGCATATAGGCTTCCCCGTTATTGACCAGTTGTTGCAGGGCGCCGTAAAAGCTGAGGAAGATATCATCGATATAGAGCGCTGCATGCCGGATCATATCTTCCGGCGTATCTCCCTCATAGATGGAGTTATCCGCATCGATGGGAGCATCTACCTTCCAGACCGCATCGTTTTCGATGTCTGTAAAATCGATCGTAATATTTTTCTTCACATCCACTGTGCGATAGCCTTCCGCGTAGGCGATCATTTTTTTCACCTGTTCACTGAGGGTGGATTGGATTAGCAGGTGTAAGTCTGCATGCAGCGGATTTCCCGGGATAGCCAGCGAATACCATTCATCCATCAGCGCCATTATGCTCACAATCGGCAGGAAGAGCGCTTCAAAGTTATGCTGGTCCGGCGCTTTATCGACTGCAGCACGGAGCTGGTCGTAAGCGGCTTTCATCTTTGCCGGCCTGGCAGTGGTGACGGCGGCTGCCAGCACCGCCATATCGCGGCGGAAGAATTCCACCCAGGAGGGTTTGGTTCCGGGAGTAACTCCTGGATTTTCCGTTGCAGGCATATCGTAGAAGCGCAGCTGTTCCGCCAGTCGCTTAGCGAAAAGCAGGAGGTCTTCTATGCTGCGGCCGTCGACTGCGGCGTAGGACGGGTCCAGTGCCGCCAGGAAGCGGTTCAGCTGTCCTGAGCCATCACGGGTAACTTCTGTATGACAATGACAATTACTCATCGGAATAATATTTTACTGCTGCATGGGTATGCAGTCCGGTAAATCATTTGAAAATGCTCAGGGTACAATGTTGGTCGCTTCCTTCATATAGAATGGGAAGACGTAATTGTACCTGGTATTGGTGGTGATGATGGAATATTCCACGTTGATCTCCAGGCGCCCCTCTTCCTGGAATGGCGTGGCTACCACGCTTTCCACGATGATCCTGGGTTCATGGTACACCAGTGCGTCCTTCACGATCTTCTCCACCATTGCCACCGTAGGAACATTCATCTGGTCAAATACATGGGGTTGCAGGTTGCAGCCATAATTAGGCAGCATCACCCTTTCTCCGGTAATGGTGTTCAAAATAATTTCGATGCTGTTCCTGACGGCATCTTCTCCTGCGGCCATTTCCTCGCCATACCATTCGCGGCGGAAGGTGGGCGGGAAGTTCCAGCCGGCGCCAAGGAAGGATTTATCTAAAGATTCCATTTGAATGCGTTTTCCGGGTGTTAACGTTAATGGCTATCCGCCAATGATTACTGTGTTGCAACCAACGGTGATGCTGCCTCCGTGCGCTGTGCTGTCGCCCACACGGGCAGCTGGCTTTCCGCCGATCATCACCGTGGCGGAGCCTTTGATAATACTATCCGGCGGGCCTGCGCAGGTACACATGTTGCCTACCGTGGCTGCCGGCATACCGCCAATGAGCACATTAGGCGTGCCCGGCGGCATTATAGGCCCCCCGGTATGCGGTGTGGGCGTGGGAGGCGGATTCGTCATGGGGCAGGTATGGTTGTCGCCTGCTCTTGCTGCTGCGGGCATAACTGTGCATTTAATTGATTAATACCTGTACACCTTTGATGGTTACGTTGCCGGCTCCGGCCTGGATGGTGATGCCGCTGCTGTCCATGCTGATTTTGTTCTGATGCTCATCCCTGATCTCCAATGCGCCGGAGTCGTTATTCAACACCACTGACTTCTCACCGGAACCCGTTTTCACGGACATGGTCAGCCGTTTATTGGTGTCGTCAAAGATGAGGCTGACTTTTTCCTTCGTTACGATGCCGTATTGGGCTGCGCCCTGTTGCTGCGGGAGCGGGGACTTGTGGTTGTCCTTACTGTGGAGGCATCCTAGGATCACCGCTTCCCTGGGATCATCGTTCAAAAATCCCAGTATCACTTCATCCTGCGGCTGCGGGCGGAAGTACACGCCCCGGTCGGGCCCTGCATCCAGTGTGGCCACCCGCGCCCATATGCCTTCATTTCCCGTATTCACCAATGGCACATGTACTTTAACGCGGTACTGTCCTCCATCTTCCTGGTCGTCCACATCCAGCACGATGCCTATCTGCAGGCCATTGACGCCAGGCAGCAGACCGGAGGCAGGTTTATCCATCACGTTTTCCTTTTTGTAAAACCAATCGTCCTGCCAGCCAAACTGCACATCCGAATGCCAGTTGCCATCGAACTGGTGCAGTACCCCGGTTACGAATACATCGCCGTTGAAGCGGTCCCCTACTCCATCCAAAGTGAGGATGCTGCCGGGCTTAATGGCAGCGTTGCCTTCGAGCCGCACCCGGCCAGTTATTTTCGACAACCGGTTGCGCATTGCATACGCGTTGCTCCAGTCCTGCAACTGCTCCTGCGTGAGATGGCCGGAGTGATTCAGTAAGAGTGAAGCTTCGAGCACGCCTGCCAGTTCCTGTGCGGAGGTATTACCATTATCCGTAAAGGAGGTCTGCCCACTGTCAGAAGTTTCCACTTCCTGTTTGGCGAAGTCCCAGGATTGGCTGCTTACGGCGGTTACCTGCCGGCGGGCATCCATCTCGGCTTCAAATTCATAGATATTATCCCCGTAGGTGGCAGTAGCTACCGCGCTGGAACCGGTATCCGGTTTTTTGACGAAGAGCTTACCATCGTCCGTAAAAACCAGCATGCCGTTGGCTTCCGCGCGGGTGAGCAGGAAATCCCAGTCCGTGGCGTCAAACTGTACCAACTGTTTATGCGCTACCGTGGTGCTGTCCACCTCCGGCTGCAATGCGCCTGCCAGCTCTTCGATCGCTTCCTTGTCCGTTTTATTGATGAAATACCTGTTTTTCCGGGCCATGGTCAGCTTCACCGCTTTGTCCTTTGCTTCCAGCAAAAGCACGGGGTGCCCCTGTTGCAAAGCTTTGATGCCATGTTTTACGATGATGCCTTCGAAAACGGTATCTACATTTCCCTGGTAGCCCAGCTGTATGGTGATTTCGTTGCCCGGTTTGAACAAGGATTCCGCGCTGAGCGGAAAATCCCTGTCGGACAGGGAGCCATCCAGCAGTACTACTTTTGCGGAAGCGATCTTGTTGAAAGACTTGTTGACGATGATCTGCGTCAGCAGTATTTCGTTGCTCAGCGGGCTGCCGTTGATCAGGACTTTGTACGATACCAGGTTGGTGTCCTGCTGCGTTCCGGGAGGAAGACTGTCTAACATGCTTTGTTCTGGTTTAAGATGTTATTTTTTGCCCAACGGCGGGAATACCAGCGTAGTACCGGGTACCAGCTTCCTGAAGTTCTTCAGCCTGTTATGCTTCGCTACCTGCAGGTAATAGTGCTGGTTGTTGTAGACCTGGTAGGTCATCAGCGGCAGGAGATCGCCCTCTTCCACCATGCGGCGGTGCGTCAGGTCCGGGGACGACAGCATGCTCACGATACTGCCCAGGGCTTCCGGCGTTCGCTCCGTGAAGGTGGCGTTGATCTTTGCGCGTATAGGCAGCCCTGTTAGGTCGAACATGGTGTAGGTAACCGTACTGGAGTTCAGTACGCAGTTACAGATGAAGGTACCATATTGCACCAGCAGGGAGGCCGGCTTATGCAGGATGCCCCGCATGGAAGTGGTAGCTGCGCGAAACAGCATGATCTGCGCCGTTACGGGAATTTTCACCCCGTTGGTATTTACGCCCGTACCATCGATCATCAGGTCCAGCGAAAAGGAGCGGGCCTTGGTACGCTGGTATTTCTGATCCGAGGTGGACCGCCCGGGGGCTGTGGAAGAGATCCATTCCACGTCCTCCTTGATGGCGAGTGAATCCGGGTTGAACATTGCCAGGAAGGGAGGCCCCATGGGGATCAGCTTATCGCTGACGGGAATGATCTTCAGATTAAAAGGCAGTTTTGCCGCACTTTGAGTGTCCATTATCTTTCATTTTTTTCCCTGATGATTTCCAGCACTTTTTCAACCAGCGAAGCGTCCGCCGCGGTGGGCGGGGGCGAGATGGTCACGGACCCGTTTCCCGAGCTGGCTGCCGGCGTTTCAATTACCGTTCTGATTACCACTTCATTTATTTGTACAGGCATGTTGCTTACATTTTTCGTTCGAAATACTGATAGGCCATTTCCAGTGTTTCAATGACGATACTGTTTTCTGTGGCCCTGAAGTCGGAAGTTTTCCAGGATACCGGGTAAGCCTGCACGATGTTCCAGATGGCGGCAGGCTCCCCCGCTTCATCCAACAGGGTCACCACGATGTCGGCCGGTTTGAAGTCGTACACTACCACCGTGAAGTAGGTGTTCATGGCCGACTTAAACCATTTGAGCAGCGCGCTGCCTTTCAGCAATCCTCTTTTGAGAATGAGGTTACTGTATTTGGCTCTTTTAGGAAGTTTGTACACAAAGCGGTTTTCCCCGCCTTCCTTCAACTCTTCGGTTTCAATTTCGAAGTTGAGTCCACTCACTTCCTGGAAGCGTTGCTCCGTATCCGCATCAGCGCCGTCGACACCCACAAACTCCACTTTAAAGTGGAAGCCTGCCGGCGGATAATAGGTAGGCATTATCAGGCAGTTTTAAGGGTGATTCCTTCATGGGCCAGGTCGATGGACTCGATCGCAATCTCGTTGCCGGTGGCCTTCAGGCCGGGGCCGTCCACTTTCACCGGCCATGCCTGGATGATCGTCCATACAAATACCGGGTTACCTTCATCGTTGAGCAGGGAAATCACGAGGTCGCGGCGCTCTACATTTGGCTGCCCGTTGTTATTGAGCCAGAGGTAGAGTTCATTGTTAGCGGCGGTGATACCTCTTTTCAGCGTAATGTTGCCGGCCTTTTTCAAACCTGGTCTTTTCAGTGGCAAGGTGGCGCCACTCATCAGGCCATCTCGGTAATCGATAGACTGTAATTCCTGCGAAAGCCCGCTTACTTCGGAGAATCCAATGTTATCGCCGCCCCAGGAAACTGAAAAATGGAAGACCGGTAATGGATAGTTTGCCATTGTATTGTTTTTAGAAGATGATTAAAAAGTTTTGATCAGGCATCCCATCAGGAGGATTGCAGTTTTTGTTCAAAGCGCAGGATGATGAATTCCGCAGGACGGGCTACTGCCATACCTATTTCCACGATGAGGCGGCCTTCGAGGACGTCTGTGGCCGTCATGGTTTTGCCGAGTCCTACATTCACGAAGTAGGCCTGTTCCGGTTTCGCGCCGGCCAGTGCGCCGTCTCTCCATTTCAGGAAGAGGAAGTTTTCGATCATGGACTGCACCTTGATCCAGGTGGCGGCGGTATTGGGTTCGAATACCACCCAGCGGGTTGACTTCTGGATGGACTCTTCCACCACGCTGAAGAAGCGGCGTACATTCACGTACTTCCATTCATTGCTGTTACCGTCCAGGGTACGGGCGCCCATGATGACGGTCCCGGAGCCGGGGATGCTGAGGATGGCGTCGATGGACTTGCCGTTTTCCGCGTTGATATTAATCAGGCCTTGTTCATTACGGGATACCGGCACCTGGGGTTTCACCACATCCAGCAGGCCTACGTTGGCCGGGGCTTTCCAAACACCGCGACTATTATCCACCCGCGCATAGGCGCCAGCTACCGCGCCGGACGGCGGCACTACCACATGGTATTTGCCGTATTCTGCGACAATGGCGTTATACATGGCTGAAGCGCTGCTTTGAAGCTGCTGCATGGTTTTACCGGTTTTATCTTCCCCGCCGGGCGCTCCTCCCGCAATGGTATGCGTGGTGAGGGTCAGTGCCGGGAAGTCGAACGCGTAGGTGTACACCGTTTCCAGGAAGGGATAATAAGCCGCGCCATAGCGGAGGATTTCATTATCGGATGGCGTGCTGTCATACACTGTTTTCACATCCGTGCCGATGGAAGTCGTGGTTTTAGGCACGGTGGAAGTACGCGTATCAAGGATGGCAAACCTATCCTTCGTGGTGGAGGCCTGCATAAGCATACCGCCCACTACTTTTTTGTAATCCCCGTCGCTTAGCCGCACTGCTTCCGGTATTACCAGCAGGGTAGGTTCATCTTCGAGGCCGACCAGGTTTAACCCATCTGTGAGATCGGTTTCCTTGATACCGTCGTCATAATAGCCTACGGACACGATGTAGCACCTGCCGCCGCCGTTGGCAAAGTAATGCTTCACGGCATAGTAGAGCAGGAATTTGCTCATGGAATCGGTCTTAGGGGTGATGGTTACCTTGTAGCCGGTGGTCACGGCAGCAGGGCGGATTTCATCCACCGCTATGGTGATGTTAGCGGCTGCCTCCTTGTCCGGGCCGCCATACAGCTGCACATAATCGGCCCAGCTGTTAATGGGCGTCGCTACTTTCAGGAGGTCATCATCTGCCAGCTGCTTTGCCTTTTCGGTGTAGCCGATAAATGCCGGAACGGCACTTTGTACCTCAGCAATGGAAGGAGCGAGCAGTGATATTTCTTCTACATAAACACCTGGGGAACTATAAGTTGCCATTTTCAAAAAGTTAAAGTGTTAGAAATATGTCTGAATAAATATTGGGGGCTTGAAGGTTGTTGACGCCGGTCAGCGGCGGATACGGCAGGTCAGCCTTTACGGTGGCTTCCCCGGGGTTGCCGATGTATTTTTTCAGGGCCAGTCCCAGGCGGTCATGCTCAGTACTGGAACCGGAGATATATACTTCCTGCAATGCGATGGGGCTGAGCGAAACAAATTCAATGGCTGTATCGCTCACATTCCCTTTTTTGAATTTGATGGCCGTATCGTTTGTAACCACGTTCAACCGGTTGAGGAAGTCCGCTTTATCCGGCGCGCTCAGGGCTGCCATTTCCAGGTAGAGCGGGCTGTTTGGCGTAAGGGCCACGGTATAGCGCCAGGTTGTTTTCCGCTTCGGAAATTCCAGGCTGAATACCGGGGCGGGCGGCGTAAGCGTCAGGTCAGGTTCCACTACCCGGTAGTTGGCCGGTACGGTGGCGGAGAGGTCTATCTCCACCAGGCCGAAAACATTGGCTGCCGGCGGTTCCGGCGCATAGTAGAATTGCTCTTTCGTGCTGCCGCTGATGATCAGCTCACATACCCCGCTTTTGAAGGCGGACAGGTCAAACAGGAGTTTGGAGCCGGCGGAGTCGTTGATAATCGTTTTCGGTTCCAGGGAAGCGCCGCTCAGGCGGTGTATCACGCTGGCATCGCCGGGGTTTACTACGGAGGCCGACTGGTACGTATAACCGCTACCGTTAAACCGAACCAGGTCGTTCGCGCCCTTTACGCCGCCGGCTGCCACGCTGATGTGCAGATCGTTGCGGGGCGCTGCATTGTCCGTCCTCCGGTTGCTGAAATAGTAGTACATACCGGAACCGGGTTGCAGGGGCAGGTCGTTAAAAATGAGCAGGGCCGGATTGGCCGTCACGAGCCAGAAGGAGAGCTTCGCATATTTCGCGGGCTTGTAGCGCAGCGGGTACACGCCTCCGCCGGTCTGCTCTCCTACCCTGGCATACACGGCAAAACCTCCTGTTGTTGGCGCAGGTTTGAACACCAGGTCCATCTGCCGGAAGAGTTGCAAGGTTTCGGCAGTGGGCACTATTTTAAAATCAGGTTGTGGTTCAGACCTGTAACGTGCCAACACCTTATTGTCGTAATACAGCTGCCGCACGGTAACAGCGAACAGGGGATTATATTTTGTCTGTAAACCACTCATGGCAGATTAATTTTCTGTGTAATTCACTTCACCAATACCGGCGCTCTTATCCTTGCCGCGTGTTTCGAATACGTTCAGCAGGCTCATTTTGTACACGATATTGGGGAGGTATTTGGAGCCCAGCATGCTCCAGAGGTTATTCTGCTGTTCGAAGGTCAGGCTGAGTAAGCGGAAACTAAGCCGGTCTATCAGCT
Organism: Chitinophaga sp. CB10; assembly: GCA_001870995.2. GTDB lineage: Bacteria > Bacteroidota > Bacteroidia > Chitinophagales > Chitinophagaceae > Chitinophaga. The sequence continues at coordinate 589,270 of MLAV02000001.1, read as the reverse complement.
GCCATGGCTTTGTGTCCGGCGTTTTAGCGCCTTCGTTCAGGCCGGGATAATGCTGCTGATCAAATACGGGGTTGGCCTGGAAGAATGCCGCCACATCTGTAAGGTCGCGCAGGGAAGTTTCATAGTGCTTGTAATTGGCCACGACCAGCAGCGTCAGCTCCAGCTCCAGCGGGGGTTGCAGCCGGAAGAAATTCTTTTCATCCGCCGGCACAAAGAAAGGGCGCTTACCTTCGCGGCGCAGCTCTTCCACGCCCACCAGCATGATGGTGATATGCATGTTATCATCCAGGTTTATATTGCCGCCCGGTTGCGCCAGGGGCTTCAGCTCTACGACGTTTCCCGGACTATAGGCCGGGTCCTGTTCCCTCTCTACGATGTAGTTTTCCAGTTCTTTCCGGATAAACTCTAATGCAGTACGTATCATGAAATCAGAATTAAAAAGTACCCATCAGTTGAAAGCAATGACAACAGCGAACCTGCGTGGCAGTGCATAGCACGCCTCTTACAATGATTGCGCCTGGCCCCAACGGCCGCGCAAACCACTGCCTGCAGCCTGTTTACAGGCCATATTGCTACTGCCGGCATGCAGCGCTTATTACAGCGCAACAAGGCCACAGCCGACTAATCCGCTTTTGACATCACATCCGTGATAGCCAAATAATCAGCACAATCCATAACACCTAAGGAGGAAATGAAACATTTGGGGTTGAACATTTCCATTAACAAACAAGTCCAGACGCTCAGACTTTGACACACTTCTCCTTAAACCAGCATAGTCATTACATTCTGACAAAAACAAGTCCTGTAGCCGGTTAAGACCACTATATTTTCAGTAGAGATAATTGATCCAGTTTAATGTGTCAAAAAATAATCCTGAAGAAAAACCAAACTTTTGAGGTTACATTTATTTGAGGTTACAATTGAATTCAAATTTAGGAAAAAAGAATTCACTTAAAAAAATAATTTTTAACCAACTTGAGATAAATAACAAATATCTCCGGAAATGTAACAGGGCATTGGATTATAGCGTTATAAAATCGTATGCCCATTCCCGTTAGAACTGTAATACCTGCACCGGAGGTTGCCTGCGCTCCAGTAGTTCTACCTGTTCCCGTGGTATCTGTTCCGTATTTATACGTAGCACTCCTAACGATGGCAAATCCACCAGCGGGGAAACATCCCTGATGTTGGTATTATAAATGCCCAGCTCCTGCAATTTCACCGCAGCGGTAATGCCGGTCAAATCGGTAATCGCCGTGCCGCTCAGGTCCATGGAAGTTGCCTGCCTGAAAAAGGGCATATGGCTCAGGGTTTCCAGGGAACTTATCTGCGTATCATGAAAGGTTATTGATTTCAGCATTCTCAGTGCTGCCAGCGGTGTGATATCGTGTACTGGCGTACCAGCGAAATTAAATCTCTCCAGTAATAAAAAATTTTTTAACGGCCACAAATCGCTTACCTGTGTGTGTGATATATCCAGGTCTTCCAGGGCCGCGAGCGGGGCAAGGGGCCTGATGTCATTCACCGGCGTACTGCGCAGGATCAGCGTTCGCAGATGCACGAGGCCGGCCAGGGCGGATAAATCGCTTACCTGCGTATTGCCCAGGTCGAGGAACTGCAACTGCTGCAAGCCGGCAATAGCGCGGATATCCTGCACCGGCAGGTAGCCCAGCGAAATTTTTTCCAGGGCCGCCAGCGTTTCGAGGCCCTGCAAGGATATCTCCCCACGATCAAACACACTACTATGGGGATCCGACTGAATAACCGTGAGTTCCTTGAGCTGTTTTAATTTCGACAGCGGGGTAAAATCAACAGGGTACACATTTGCCAGCCGGATCTCCGTGGTATCCAGCGGGTACTCGTACCCGGCAAACCTAATGGTAGCAGCCATAACAGGGAGTTTAAGCAGATGGAAGTGTGCGGTAATGGGCCACCATCCAGTCGGTCAGTTTCTTATCCCTTGCGGGGTCTTTCAGGAGATTATTTTCCTTTTTGATGGTTTGCGCTACCAATTCGTCTTTCAGCTGATCGTCCGTCAACTTTCCCGGGGCGGGAAACGGGACGCCGTGAATCGTATGCCGCAGCACACTAAAGCTGTGCGCGATACTTTCGGCGATCGTCATGTCCAGATCCGTCACTGTCCTGGCTTTCTTCGCCTGCTCATGGATCGTTAAATCTTCCAGCCTGGAGATAGTTTCCAGGAGCGCCTGATGGGTTTTAAAAGGCATGTCGTTGCCGGCCATGACTTCTTTCCTCACGCCCCTGATCAGCGTGAAGGTATCCACGGCCGCATCCCAGGCCTTGCGCAGGTGCTTGCCGGCAGCCGCTCTTACATTATCCTCCCGGGTGGCCGCCGCGCCTCCCTTCATCACGCCGGGTTTCATAGTACCGGGGAAGTTGCTGACCTTCAGCTCCCGGCGGGGCAGCTCTTCGAAGTGAGCGGCGTTGGTGATTTTTTCGCTTTCCGGCACGGCTTCAAAGCCATGATCGGTATAGTAATGCTGGTCATCGATCGAGGAATCGGCCAGGTGCGCACATTCGTGGATCAGGGTGATCTTCGTTTTCACCGGGTCCGTCACCTGCGCCACCTGTGTGAGCAGGTGGATTTCCTGCGTAGGGAAATAGGCGTAACCACCCAGGCCCACTTCGCGGTCGTCCAGGTTATAATCCGTCGTCACAAACTTATCCATATCCTTCCGCACATCCTGCAGCTTCTTTTCTATTTTCCCGTAGAAAGCCTGCGCCTGCTTGTCCTTGGAGCCAAAGACCTCCGTCAGTCCGGCCGCATTCTTGGCCGCGTTGGCGCAGAGCTTTTCCGATTCGGACATGGCGGTATCCAGCTTGGGCTTGTCCACCTTGGCTTCCACGGTAGTATGAGAATCGGCGATGGACTTGTAAATAACGGACCGCTTGCTGATGTCCAGCGCGTCATTAAAAGCGGCTTCGTCCATCACGCCGGGGGAAGGGAATATTTTTTTGATGATAACCGGTACGGGGTCCTTACTTTTCAGGCGTTTTTCCGCTGCCATGCGTTCCAGGAGCCGCGTAACGCGGTCTTGCAGGGTGGCCTCCCCTATCTTGAGCTTTTTATCCGTATAGGTGGATTTAACGCTGGAAAATTCCGGCAGCCTGAACTTAGGATTGGAGGCAGTCATCACCGCCGGCAGGTGCGCCTTCATAGCGGCCGGCAGCGCGATCTTCCGGGTATCGTCCGGCTGAAATGACGGCTTCGCGTGGGCAGCCGCACTTTTGGTACCGGAAAAGGCAGCGCGCTGCTTACTTTGATGAGTAGTCATGTGGTTAGGATTTGGGGTAATGGGGTATATAACAACTCTCCTAAGTTACGAAACTTATCGGGTAAGCAGCGCGCGCATTTATTTTTTTGCAGGACCGCCCATCACCACATCGGCGTTCATGGAGGTAATTTCGCCCAGGTTGTAATCAAACCAGCTGAATAAGGCCCTGTTTTTCTGCGGATCGCTGAAAGGCAGCCGCTGTTCGTTCATCGCGTGCAGGATCGTCGCCTTTACGATTTCGTATTTGGACATATCGCTGTTTTGAATAACAGGCATGGTACCCGCTTTGGCATTCAGCAGATGGAAAGCATGCGCGATGCCTTCTATCAATGCGAGGTCCAGGCCAGTGATCACCGGCTCGCTGTTGCGTTGCTGATGCAGGGTTAAGCCCAGGCCTTCGGAAAAATATTTCAGCTTGCCTTTATACTTTTCCATTTTGGAATTATCTTTTTCAGCTTGCTGCAGGCGGATGGTGGCGAGGATATCATGCACGTCGGCGGACTTCTTCCACAGCCGGTCCAGCGTTTTGCTGACCTCTTCCCGGATATTTTCCGTATCCATTTGCCCGCCGGAGGAAGCGGCTTTGGGCACGAATTTCAGGCCTTTGTACAGGCTTTCCTTTAAGAGGCGCCGCGGCACTTCTTCAAAGTGTGCGGCATTATTGATCTTCACTGTTTCCGACGCAGTTACAAAACCCGGCGCTGTGTAATATCCCAGGTCGTCAATATCCCTGCTGACCAGGTGCGCGGCTTCGTGGATCAGCGTCATGAGGCTTTCCACCTGGTCCTTTTGGCTGGCCACATCCGCCAGCAGGTGAATGCTTTGTTTATTGAACAGCGCATAGGCGCTAACGCCCATCTGCGCGGCATCTCCGTTATAGTCCACGGTAATATTCGTATCCGCCTGCTGGCGCAGGTGTTTTAATTTTTCGCCGATGGCTTTGTAGATAACGGCGGCTTGCGCTGCCTGCCCGCCGAAAACATCCTTGAGCATATCCGTAGATTCGGCGGACTGTTTGCAGAGGTCTTCCGCTTTGCTGAGGGCGGATTTCATTTTACCCGCATCGCCGCCGCTGAGGCGGGACCTGGCTTTCAGCACGGATTCGTAGATGGTGGACTGGTTGCGGACTTTCAACAAATCCATCAGCGCATCCATATCCATTTTGCCATTACCCGGGAAAACTTTTTTCAGCAGGTGTGCAACCACCGCGCCATAGTTCAGCTGGTTGGCTTCCACCTTACTTTTGATCAGTTTTTCCAGTTGTTTCCGGGAGAGATCCGGCGCCGCTTTTTCTTTAGTGTTAAGGAGTTCATTATAGGCATCGAGGAGAATGCCTTTATCATCAGGGTACACGGCCCGGGCCAGTTCCTCCGATTGACTGCCGAGGTTTAACTGCCCTTCTGTGGCCATACGTTCGAGGAGTACGGCCAGGCTGTCCTTCAATACCTCTTCGCTTAGCTCCACCTTCCTGCTTTTCATCTCTGCAAAGCTTGCCGTACCGGGCACCCTGAACTTAGCGCCGGATATATCCCATCCGGGATTGATCTCAACTTTTTTATTAGCGGCGGATTTAGGCGCATGCCATACATTGGATCTGCTGACAGCCACGCTGTCATTCTTTAAAATTTTCATGTACATGGGGTTATGGGGTATAAAACAATATAGCTAAGATACAAAAGAAATTCAGTTCTGCTAATACGCCCAAAAAAATAGTATGCGCAGGATATAACGTGAACGATTATACGATAAAAAAAGGATGGCCATCAGACCATCCTTTTTTTTATTTCATTTTATACACCTGTACCAGTTCGTCCGGCATCCTCACCGGCTCCCCGGTAGCCGTAATCACCGGCATCGGCGCTTTCCAGCGGCGTAACTGATCAGAGAGGAGCTTCGCCAGTTCATCCACTTTGGCCGGTTGTTTTGCCGCCAGGTTATTGACTTCCCCGATATCGGTAGCGAGGTCGTAGAGTTCCTTTGCGCCGGTACGCATGTTGTACACGAGCTTCCACCTGCCTTTGCGGATAGCGCTGTGGTAGTTGATGCCTGGGCCGCCTTTGGGAATCCATTTGTCCGGGTAATGCCATACCAGCGCCCGTTCCGGCTGGTCCTGCGCGGGGTTGCGCAGCAGTGGCACAAATGATTTACCATCTACTTCCTGCGGGGTATTATATTTTTTTACCCCGGCCATTTCCAGTATGGTGGGGAAAAAATCTTCTATGATCAAAGGCTGGCTGCATACGGCGCCGGGCTTGGTTACCGCCGGCCACTTCACGAGCATCGGCTCGCGGATGCCGCCTTCATATACGGAGCCTTTGCCGGCTTTGAGCGGGAGGTTCTGGGAATGCGCCGCACCGCCACGGGGCGGGTTGAGGCTGAGGCCCCCGTTATCGCTCATGAAAATGATGATGGTGTTGCCAGCAACGTGTTGCCGTTCCAGGTAGTCCATAATATCACCCAGGCTCTTATCCATGCCCTCGATCATGGACGCATATTTTGCTTCTGCGGCATTGAGCCCGGCGTCTTTATATTGCTGGTAAAAACGCGGGTCCGCGGTGATAGGATCATGCACGGCATAATGCGCCAGGTTCAGGTAGAAAGGCTGGCGGCGGGCAATGGGCGTAGCCATGGCCTTGATAGCTTCTTTAGTAAGCGCTTCCGTGAGGAAGTCGCCCGAATCGTAATATTCTTCCAGGTCCGGTACCGATTGTACACTGTTCTTTCCCGGCAGGTTACCGTAATGCTCTTCGCTCAGGTAGCTTTGCGGATGGCCGGCGGCATGGCCGGAAATATTCACCTCGAAGCCCAGGTTCAGGGGGTTGGCGCCAGGCATGCCCATGGGGCCCCAGTGGCCTTTACCCACGTGAATGGTGTAGTATCCGGCTGCTTTCAGGAGTTGCGGATACGTGGCCGCATATACGGTGGCGGAATCGCCCTGGCGTGGACTCAGCCCGTTTACATTCCAGGGGGCAGGACTGAACAGGCTGTCCGGCGCATCTGTATTTTTATTTTTAACGGGCGAGGTCCAGTTGGTGACGCCGTGGTGCGCGGCGTTCATCCCCGTCATCAGGCTGACCCTGCTGGGGGTGCAAACGGGGGTAGCGTATGCGTTGGAGAAGAGGACGCCCTGCGCCGCCAGCCTTTCCATATTAGGCGTGCGGTAACGCTGGTTGAGCGTGAGTTTGGCGCCGCTAAAGGGAACGGAGTTGTCCATCCATCCCATATCATCCACGAGGAACAGGATGATGTTGGGCGATTGCCGCTGCTGCGCCTGCGCGCCGGCGGAGCATATCGTTAGTCCCAACAGGATTGTAGCGAAGTAATTTTTCATTGTTCAAAGTTATTGTAGTTATTTACCAAATGCAATCTGCATCGCTTCCTGGTCGTCGTACTTCGTGATCTGCTCTTTCAGCAAGGCTTTCAGCTCAGCGATTTTTTTCGTATAGCGTTGATCGTTATAAAGGTTATGCAGTTCGTGCGGATCATCCCGGAGGTCGAACAATTCCCAGCCATCAACGCGTTCGTAATAGCGGATCAGCTTATAGCGCGGGGTTTTGATGCCGAAGTGGGGGGATACGGCGTGCACGGTATTTTCGTAATAGTGATAATACAGCACGTCCCTGCCTTTTGATTTGGGCGCTTTCAGCAGCGGCAGCATGGACTGGCCCTGCATATCCGCCGGCGCCTTTACCTGTGCGGCTTCCAGCACGGTGGGCGCAATATCCATATTCAGCACCATCTGGTTCGCCACGGTTCCAGGTTTTACTACGCCCGGATAGCGCATTACCATTGGGGTGCGGAAGGATTCTTCGTACATCCAGCGCTTGTCGAACCAGCCATGTTCGCCCATGTAGAAGCCCTGGTCCGACATGTAAATAACGATGGTGTTGTTGGTAAGACGGTGCGCGTCCAGGTAGTTGAGCGTGCGGTTGATGTTGCGGTCCAGGGCTTGGGCCGTGGCCAGGTAATCGCGCATATAGCGTTGGTACTTCCATTCCGCCAGGGCTTTACCACTGAGTTTTTTAGCTTTCAGGGCCGCCTCTATGGGCTGGTACACGGCATCGAATTTAGCGCGTTGCGCGGCGTTCATTCTTTTGATGGTGCCGTCAATATTTTTATCGAAGGAAAGCATTTTCAGGTCATATGCCATGGTCATGTCCTTGATGACGCTCATCTCCTGTTGTTTAGCGGCTTCGCGGGTGCTGTAATCGTCGAAGTAGGTAGCTGGCACCGGGTAGGTACGATGTTCCAGTGTACCCATGTCCGTTGTATCCGGGATCCAGTTGCGGTGGGTGGCTTTATGGCCGATCACGAGGCAGAAAGGCTGCGTGGTATCGCGGTTGCTGAGCCATTTTTCTGCTTCATCCTCGATGATGTTGGTCACGTAACCTTCCGTGCGGGTGGTTTTGCCGTTCATTTCGAGGAAGTCCGGATTATAGTACTGGCCCTGGCCGGGGAGTATCCGGTAGTAGGTAAATCCTTCGGGCTTGCTTTCCAGGTGCCATTTGCCGATCCAGGCAGTTTGGTATCCTGCGCGTTGCAGCTCTTTCACAAAAGTATTCTGCGAGCCGTCGAACACGGAGTGGTCATTGTCCCTAAAGCCGTTCTTGTGGCTGTATTTACCCGTGATGATGGTGGCGCGGCTGGGGCCGCAGATGGAATTGGTAACATAGGCTTTATCGAAGCGCACGCCCTCTTTGGCGATGCGGTCGATACCCGGTGTGGAAGCCAGTTTGCTGCCATAAGCGCTAATTGTCTGAAAGGCATGATCGTCCGACAGGATGATGACGATGTTCGGTCGTTGCTGCGCCTGCAACTTACCGGTAGCCGTGGCGCTACCCAGTAAGGCGAGCGTCAAAAACAGATTTCTCCGCATGTAGTTTGGATTAGGTTTCCCGATAAAAATAATGGTTGCGGAGCATTTATTGTAACCATTTACAAAATTCAGGCAGGATGGGTGAAAACGGCATAAGGCGCCGGGCGGCTGTGCCCCGGACGTGGCGGCGCTCCCGGCGGCATTAGATCTCTCCCCCAAAAAAATAAAAGGCGCCACCTGAGCGATGGCGCCTTTTTGATCCTACGAATAAAATATTACAGGAGGGTGAAGTCAGCCTCTTTTACGTCCCGGCTGTTCCCGCCGATAAAGACTTTGAAGTCGCCCGGTTCCGCTACCAGCTTCAGATCGCTGTTATAGAACTGCAGGTCCTTCACAGAAATGGTGAAGCGCACGTCTTTCGATTCGCCCGGCTGCAGGCTCACTTTTTTGAATCCTTTCAGCTCTTTTACGGGGCGGGTAATGCTGCCCACCATATCGCGGATGTAGAGCTGTACGGTTTCTTCGCCCGCGGTTTTACCGGTGTTCGTCACTTTTACGGTGGCCGTCAGGGTTTCACCTGTTTTTATTTGTTTTTGGGAGAGAGATATGCCGCCGTAGCTGAACGTGGTATAGGAAAGGCCGAAACCGAACGGATACAACGGGTCGTTATCAACGTCCAGGTAGTTACTCCGGTATTTCGCGAACCATTTCCCATCCAAAGGGCGGCCTGTATTTTTATGGTTGTAATATAACGGCACCTGCCCTACGTTTTTGGGGAAAGTCACGCTCAGCTTACCGCCCGGGTTCACGGTCCCGAACAGCACATCCGCTACGGCGTAACCCGCTTCGCTGCCCGGAAACCAGGCATTGAGGATGGCGGGTACATGTTCCTGCTCCCAGGTCAGCGCCAGGGGGCGGCCTGTAAAGAGCAACAGCACTACGGGTTTACCGGTTTGCAGGAGGGCCTGCAATAATTTTTGCTGGGTATGCGGGATGGTGATATCGCTGCGGCTGGCGGACTCCCCGCTCATCTCCGAAGATTCGCCCAGGGCAGCTACGATTACATCCGCTTTAGCGGCTACGGAGAGGGCTTCGTTGAGCATAGCCGCATCGTCCCTCGTGTCCCAGGAGGGGCCGCCATATACCATGGCATTGCGGGCCAGGGTGGAATCGGCGAAGTTCGCGCCTCGGGCGTATAGGAAGTTCACCTTATCCCCCATGGTTTCTTTCAGCCCTTTGATGACGGAGGTAGCATTGGTTTTGGTAGCGGGGAAGCTCCAGGTGCCGAACATATTTTCCGGGCTGTCCGCCAGCGGGCCAATTACAGCCACCGTGCCGCTTTGCTTCAGTGGCAGGACGTTGTCATTTTTCAGCAGCACCATGCTTTTAGCGGCGATGTAGCGGGCATCCTTACGGTGTTGCGCCGTAAAAACCTCTGTGGCGGCGCGCTGTTCATCGCAGTATTTATAAGGGTCATCGAAGAGGCCCAGTTCATATTTGGCGATGAGGATGCGGCGGCAGGCGGTGTCTATCTGCGCTTGTTTGATCTTGCCTTCGGCAAGGCTTTTCTGCAAGGTTTTGAGGAAGCCTTCCGCCACCATGTCCATATCCACGCCGGCGTCCAGGGCTTTGGCGGAAACCTGCTGATAGTTGCCGATGCCGTGTTGGATCATTTCGGAGATGCCGGTATAGTCGGACACGACGAAGCCGTCGAACTTCCATTGCCTGCGCAGCACTTCGTTGATCAGCCACTTGTTGGCAGTAGCCGGCATGCCGTTGATTTCGTTGAAGCTGGCCATCACGCTGCGGGCGCCTGCTTCAACGGCTGCCTGATAAGGAGGCAGGTATTCGTTGTACATGCGGACGGGGCTCATGTCGACCGTGTTGTAATCGCGCCCTGCTTCTGCGGCGCCATACAACGCAAAATGTTTTACGCAGGCGAGGATGGCGGCTTTGCCCCGGAGGTCTTTCCCCTGGAAGCCGCGTACCATGGCCTTAGCGATCTGGCTGCCGAGGTAGGCATCTTCCCCGCTGCCTTCTGAAATGCGGCCCCAGCGGGGGTCGCGGGCAATGTCCACCATGGGCGAGAAGGTCCATGCGATACCATCCGCGCTGGCTTCGGTGGCGGCGATGCGGGCGCTTTTTTCGATCAGCTCCATATCCCAGGTGCTGCTGAGCCCCAGGGGGATGGGAAAGGTGGTTTCATAGCCATGGATGACGTCCATCCCGAAGAGCAGGGGGATGTGGAGGCGGCTATTTTCCACGGCGGCCTTTTGCATTTCCCGGATTTTGGCGACTCCCTTGATGTTAAAGAGTCCGCCTACTTTTCCCTGTTCTATCTGCTGACCTACGTTACTGCTCATGACGGAGCCTGTAACGAAGTCGCCCGCTACGGGAAGGTTTAGCTGGCCCAGCTTCTCTTCCAGTGTCATTTTACTGAGAAGCTGGTCAACGAACGCGAACATCTTTTGCTGTTGCTGTGCGCGTGCGTGGATAGTCAAGCATAATGCTGCGAGTACAATTATACTTTTCTTCATGTTAAAAAATGGATTTTAATAAGGGCGAAAGGTACAATAAAAAAAGCCTTCCGGGTAGGTTCCCGGGAGGCTTTCGGCTGTATTTACAACAGGTGATTTGCGGATTAACGGAAGAGGTCCGCCGCCAATGCAATTTCGTAGCTGCCATCCGTAATGGTACGATAGCCGCTGGTTTGTTTGGTGTACATCCCCAGTATGCGGACGGTGTTGGCCACTCTAACGCCGGCGCCTACACTGTAACTGCCGGAGGTATGGTAGAGCGCAGTGACGTTGGCGACGTTGGATAAAATGCCGATGTTCAGTCCCAGGTCCGCAATGCCTTCGTAGCCTTTGACTGCGCGGTAGGCCACTTTGGGCTCAACGGAGCTGATGGCGTTATCAAGGAGGAAGCGGTAGCTCAGCGCGGTAAAGAGGATGGTACCGCCGTTGACGGTTGCAAAGTCTTTATTGGAGAAGGTAGACCGGATGTTGGGCAGGGCTGCCTGGATATTCCAGTGTTGGTTGGTAAAGCCGATGCCGAAGTCCGCCTCAAAGTAATCGTCCCGCCGGTTAAACGCGCCGATAGAAGGATCGCTGTTATCGCCTGCCAGCTTTTCATAATCCAGCCGCTGAAAGTTTAGCCCCAGCGATAGTCCGAAGTGCAGCCTTGCCCCGTTTTCGCTGAGGGGCAGGTGATAGGCGTAGGTGCCGGCAATGCGGGTACGGGATAGTAATCCTGCCTTATCGTTCATGACGTTCAGGCCTGCTCCTACCCTGTTGCCGATGTAGCCGTCCGCGGAAAAGAACTGCGTTTTAGGCGCGCCTTCCACTGCATCCAGCTGGGAGCGGTAGGCGGCGTTGACGTGCAGCCCGCTGTCTACCCCTGCCATGGCCGGGTTGGCCAGGTACTGGTTCATGTAGTATTGCGTGGCCGATGGTTCCAGTAAAGCAGGCGTTTTGCTGAGCGATTGTGCGTTGGCTGACAGGGATAAGGTGAGCGCTGCGGCGCAGAGTATAAGTATCCGGGACTTCATGGAATAGGATTATATATATCACAAAAGTAATATATATAATTCAAAAAGAAAAACCGGATTTTTGACGGGTGGTTACCTAACTCTCTGAAAATATAATATCTTGGAACACATGAACATGAAAAAAATCCGCATGCTTACCTTAGCGGCAGGACTTTGCACACTGGCAGGTTTCCCTTCCGCGCTCCATGCGCAGCAGCGACCCAACATCATTTTTATTTACGCAGATGACTTAGGCTATGGCGACGTGAGTTGCTATGGGATGAAGCGCATCCAGACGCCGAACATTGACCGGCTTGCCCGGCAGGGCGTGCGATTTACGAACGGCTATGCCACCAGCGCTACGTGTACGCCTTCCCGTTACGGCATCCTGACGGGGCGTTATCCGTGGCGGCAGCAAAACACCGGCATTGCGCCCGGCGATGCGGCGCTGATCATCCCGAGGGATCACAAAACATTGCCCGGGATGTTGCAGGATGCCGGCTACCAGACGGCGGTAATCGGCAAATGGCATTTGGGCATCGGGGAGCCCGGGACTACGATCGACTGGAATGCGGACCTGAAGCCGGGGCCGCTGGAAGTAGGCTTTAACTATGCGTATATTATGCCTGCTACGCTGGACAGGGTGCCCTGCGTGTTTGTAGAAAACCACCGTGTGGCGGGCCTGGACCCTGCGGACCCTATCACCGTCAGCTATAAACATAAGGTAGGCAACGACCCTACCGGTAAGGAGAACCCGGAGAAGCTCCGCATGCGCACCGATCCGCGGCAGGGGCATGACCAGACGATTGTGGACAGCATCAGCCGCATCGGCTGGATGAGCGGGGGCAACAGCGCCCGCTGGAAAGATGAAAACATCGCCGGGATTATCACGCAGAAAGCCATTGACTTCATGGGGAAAAATAAATCCCAACCATTCTTTATTTACTTTGCCAGTGGCGATATCCATGTGCCCCGTTACCCGAACAGCCAGTTCAGGGGTAAGAGCGGCATGGGGCTGCGCGGCGATGCGATACTGCAGCTGGATTGGACCGTGGGCCAGCTCACCCATGCGCTGGACTCCCTGGGGCTGACGAAAAACACCATGATCATTTTCAGCAGCGATAACGGGCCGGTATTGAACGACGGGTACCTGGATCAGGCGGCGGAATTAGTGGGCAGCCATAAGCCCGGCGGCCCGCTGCGCGGCGGCAAATACAGCAGTTTTGAGGCAGGCGCGCGCGTACCGCTGATAGTAAAATGGCCGGCGGGCATTGCCAAACCGGCAGTGTCAGATGCATTGATTGGCCAGGTGGACTTCTTTGCTTCGCTGGCAAAGCTGACGGGGCAACCGCTTGCGGACGGCGATGCGCCGGATAGCTTCGATATGTTGCAGCAATTGCTCGGCAAATCCAGGCAGGACCGTCCTTACCTGATTACGCAGGGCGGGCCATTGTCGATTATTGAAGGAGATTACAAATATATTACTCCCTCCAAAGGGGCCAGGGTGGCGGCGGATGTGAACATTGAGCTGGGAAATGATCCGGGACCGCAGCTGTATAATATCAGGAAAGATGTATTTGAAAAAAATAACCTGGCGGAGAAGGACGCTGCGCGGGCCAATGCTATGGCGGAAAAGCTGAAGGCGGTAAAAGCCGCGGGGAGCAGCAGGTAGCTGATCCGTTTCAGTTAGCAGTTTTCGTATAGCCGGGGCGTTATAACAAGCGCCGCCCTGTTGAAACGCTGAACCCGCTTGGATTTCAGGCATGTATTTTTCAGTATGGAATAGAAATTTTAACCGAAAAATATTCGCATATGAAAGTTCCCAAGATTTTGTTATTTGCTGCCGTAGCAGCACTCGGCGTTGCGGCTTGCAATAATCCGAACCGTTCCAACAACAATGGCGCTAACGACACTACTACGACCATGATGGACAGCGCAGGCGTTTCGCCTGATACTGCGCCGGCAGCGCAGATACCTCCGGGCGCGCCTAATCCCGGGGAAGACAGCGCACGCTATGGCACAGGCGCGGGCGATACTTCCAAAAACAACAGACAACAATAATTCCTGAACACATCACAGCGCGGCGCAGTCCGCGTTGTGATGTTAAATACCTCCCGTTTACCTGGCAAGTTTTACCCCAACTGTAGCCCCCACTCCTCATATTGCTATCTAGCTTGCCGATTTTTTCTTACCTTGACCGGTGACAACTTTCTAAACTTTTATGAAGCGGATATTAACGATTGCCCTCTCGCTGGGTATTGCCGCGGGTGCGGCAGCACAGCCAACTCAAAAGCCGCCGTTGCATGGTAAAAACTGGATGGCTATAACCGGTAAACCGCTGGCGGCTACTGCCGGCGCGATGATCTTCCAAAAGAACGGGAATGCCGTAGACGCTGCCTGCGCCATGCTGGCCGCCACCTGCACCATGTGGGATGTGCTGAGCTGGGGCGGCGAAACGCAAGCCCTGATTTATAATCCGAAAACGGGAAAAGTGATTGCCATCAATGCGTTGGGCGTGGCTCCCACCGGCGCCACACCGGAGTTCTACAAGGGCAAGGGCTATGATTTTCCGCCGGAATACGGTCCGCTGGCGGCCGTAACGCCGGGCACCGTAGGCGGACTATGCTATATGCTGGCCAATTACGGCACCATGAGCCTGAAAGAAGTGCTGGCGCCGGCTATGGAAATGGCCGCCGGTTATCCCATAGACGCGCAGACGGCCAATATGATGGAGCGCGGCAAGAAATATATCAACCAATGGCCTTACAGCAAGGCCGTTTTCATGACGCACCCCGGCGCCTCCAGGGAAGCCCCGGAGCCGGGTGAAATATTCGTACAGAAAGACCTGCTGCAAACGCTGCAGAAAATGGTGGCTGCCGAGCAGGAAGCGCTGGCGAAAAAGAAGAGTCGCAAAGAGGCCATCATGGCGGCGTATGACCGTTTCTACAAAGGGGACATTGCGCGGGAGTTTGTCCGCGGCTGCCAGGAACAGGGCGGCCTGATTACGATGGAGGACCTCGCCAACTGGAAACCGGTAGAAGAAGAGCCGCTGCATGTAAATTACAAAGGCATAGAAGTATATAAACTCAGGGAATGGACACAAGGGCCTATGCTGCTGCAAAGCCTGAATATCCTGGAGAATTTTGACCTGAAAGCGATGGGATATAACTCGCCTTCGTATATCCATACCCTTTACCAGACGATGAACCTGGCTTTTGCGGACCGCGATTTCTATTACGGCGACCCTGCGTTTAATAAGAACCCCGCCATTGCGGGACTGCTTAACAAGGAGTATGCAAAGGCGAGGGCAAAGCAGATCAATCCTTCGCAGAATGACGCCGGCGCCGGCCCGGGCGATCCTTATCCTTACATCGGTAAAACCAATCCATACCTGCATTTCCTGAAAGAGCGCGCCGCGTTTATGGATACGACCAACGGCCGCAAGCCGGGCGGCTTTGTGCCCAAGCACGATGCCACCTATCTCCCACCGGCGTCAGCGGAACAGTTGTATGCAGCCAATGATACAGACAGCGCTTATATGGACCGTCTGTGGCGCGGCACCACCAGTGTGGAAGCGGCGGATAAGGACGGATGGGTGGTAAGCATTACGCCCAGCGGCGGATGGCTGCCAGCCTGCATCGCCGGCAAGACGGGCGTAGGCATGAGCCAGCGCGCGCAAAGCTTTGTACTGGATTCAGCGATCTGTTCGTTTAACGTGATCGCCCCGGGCAAACGCCCGCGGGTAACGCTTACGCCGAGTATGGCGTTGAAAGACGGGAAGCCTTTCCTCTGCTTCGGCGTGCAGGGAGGCGATACGCAGGACCAGAACCTGCTGCAATTTTTCCTCAACGTTGTGGAGTTTGGGATGACCGTACAACAAGCCACGGAAGCGGCGAACATCAATACCAACCAGCTGTGGTTATCGCTGGGCGGCAGTACGGTGAAAGACAGGCAACCACGGCCCGGCAGCATTCTCCTCAACAGTAATACGCCTGAAAAAACCAGGCAGCAATTGCAACAAATGGGCTATCACCTCAGCTTTGGCGACCGCACCAGCGGCCCTATCAATGCTATTTTGCTGGACCGCGCACATAACAGCATCTGGGGCGGCAGCAGCAACCATGGGGAGGACTATGGTATCGGCTGGTAATTACCAGGTTGCTTCATTCCGTTTCATTTTAGCCAACACTGCTTCATAATTTTTACGATCAGCTTCGGGCGCCAATGTGAGCGCCCGTTCCTGTATCGTGATGGCTTCCTGCTTCCTGCCGGCTTTATAGAGCAGGTTAGCGCGGGTAAATAAGAGGGAGGAGCGCTCCCCTTGCTTCAGGGACAGCTGGGACCAGCCGGAAGCGGTCATGAGCAGGCTCGTATCCGTATAGCGGTAGAATACCGTGATGGCGTAGCGGTTCAACTCTTCCGGGGATAAGGAGGCCGCGTATTTCCCGATATACTGCGTGGCCGACGGGGCAAACTGGTCCCATTCCTTGTTAGTATAGTGGTACAATGTTTTGGCCCGCATATAAATTTCTTCGCCGGCGGGCCCGTACTGCTTGGTACGGGTAAACATCCGGCTCCAGTCCGGGTTCAGGTTGGTGCTGCTGATTTCCGGGCTGATTTCATCATTGTAAATAATCGTCATCAGCTTTTGATCCGCCTGGCGCACGCCCATTACCTTATTGGCGGCGTCCTTGTATTTGCGGATGAATTCAAAGCCTTTATCCTTCACGCTGTTAGTCATGTTGAAGATGAAGATCCATTCGGACCTGCTGAATGGGGGCTTCATGTATTTGTAGTAGTCGTCCGCGATGAGGCGGGCGTTGGGGAGGTCGTTGAGTCGTACCGCCATCAGCGCCAGGTCCTTCAGGAAGGCGGAATCCTTTTTGCCCTTGCGGTAGGATTCCAGCAGGGCGCCATAGCGGTTATCCGGGTTGGTGGTATCCATATCGCGGAGCTTCAGGTCCGGCGGGATGGGGCCGGTAGGCGGGATGATAGCGCTATGGATGGCGCGTATTTTTTCCAGCGGTATTTTAATGATTTCGCGGTCATAGGTCATCAGGCCGTTCTCTTCTATTTCCACGTCAAACGGTTCTGTATAGATGGAGCCGCTGAGGCCTTCTTCTTCGTATATCTTCAGGTGTTTCATCATGAATGCGTATTTGCCGGCAAACTGCGCGGGTGGTACGGATACGTAGCCCCAGCCTTCGGAGCCGTTCCACTGGTGGTTGAGTACGCGTACCTGCACCCCGCCCCATTCTCCCAGTACGCGGGCTTTCCCCGGCATGGCCGGCGCGATGGAAGGGCCGGGATAGTCGTGGATATCTGTGAGGTCGCTGGATTTCCAGCGGTCGTTAGGATTGGTAACGGCGCGGCGGTCGTAGTTTTCCCCGGAGTGGCCGTTGATGAGGCGGCTGGGGTCCGTGGTCTTCATCCATTCTGTGAGCCGCTGCTGGTCAAACTTTGCCCAACCTTCATTGAACAGCACCCAGCAGACGATGCTGGGGTGGTTGTGCAGCAGGGCGAGGTTTTCCTTGTTTTCCTTTTCGAAGATGAGTCGCGCCGCGGGCGATTCATTGGCGCAGGTCACCATATCCTGCCATACGAGCATGCCCAGTTTATCGCAGTGGTAATACCAGCGTGCGGGCTCTATTTTGATATGCTTACGGATGGTGTTAAAGCCCATGGCTTTGATAGCGCGGATGTCGAACCGCAGCGCTTCATCCGTGGGCGCGGTATGGAGGCCATCCGGCCAGAAGCCCTGGTCGAGCACGCCGAGGTTGTAGGTATATTTTCCGTTGAGGAATATACGTTCCTGTCCTGTTTCATCTTTTTGTATGGAGATGGTACGGATGCCAGCGTAGGAGGTCACGGAGTCGAGCGGCAGGTCGTCCTGGAAGAGCCGGATGGAGAGATCGTACAGGTAGGGATCTTCCGGGCTCCACCTGCGCGGATTGGGGATGTTGAGCTGCAGCGGTTCTCCGGCGTTGCCGCGGGCGGCGGCAACGGGGGCGCCATTGGCGAGGGCGGTTACTTCCGCGGTCAGGCGGGCGGAATCATTGGCTTGTACGGTAACGGTTATACTATTTTCGGATGGCATTATTTTCAGTCCGGTGATATACTTCTCCGGTACGGCTTCGAGCCATACGGTTTGCCAGATGCCGCTGCTGGCGGTGTACATGATGCCGCGGGGTTGCAGTACCTGTTTGCCGCGGGGGTTGTTGCCCTGGTCGGAGGGGTCCCATACGGCTACTACGAGCTGGTTTTCTCCTGGTTTGAACTGGCTGGTGATGTCGATGGTAAATGCCTGGTAGCCTCCTTCGTGGCTGCCTACTTTTTTGCCGTTGAGGTACACGGTGGCCTGCCAGTCTACCGCGCCGAAGTGCAGCAGGTAGCGTGTAGGCGTTTCCGTTACCGGCTTTTTAAGGGTGCGGCTGTACCAGAGTCTCTGTTCCGGGGTCAGGGATTTCTTTACGCCGGAGAGGGCAGATTCCAGCGGGTAGGGCACCAGGATTTTTCCTTTGTAGGCGGCAGGCGGGGCGGCGTCTTTTGCGGTGATGGCGTAGTTCCAGAGGCCGTTGAGGTTTTGCCAGTTGGGGCGCACCATCTGGGGCCTGGGGTATTCCGGCCAGGCGTTTTCAGGGGAGACGACGGCCGTCCAGCGGGTGGTGATGGGGATGGGCTGCGCTTTCCAGGCTGATTGTGCGCAGGCCATGCGGGCCATGCTACAGCAGGAAATGATGGTGAGGATCAGTAATTTCATCTGCATCGTTAAATGGCTTTTGAGAAGTAAGGGAAATGAAAGTAGGTGGCCGGGGCGGCCTGTGAAAAACGAAAAAAATAAAAGGTTGTATCAAAAGTAACGCTCTGTGGTACCGCCCTGTGTTACCTTGCCCATGATGCCGATGGCATCGTTGGGTGGTAGCGGCCGCGAGTTGCGCGGGGGGGGGGGGTACTGCCAGATAAATTACTTTTGATACAACCTTTTTCCGTGGTGAAATTGGGTGCTTCTTTCTAGTGACCCCTGGTCACAAGACTCTTTAGTAATATCAGCTATAGTGATGTTTCAGCTTCTTACGCATAATACGTATGCAGGTATGCATATGATTTCTGATGGTCTGTGCGGACAGCTGGCTGTTGGCCATGATTTCCCTGCTGGATAAGTCGTGCAGGTAGCGTTGCTCAAACACTTTGCGTTGTTTGGGCGGGATGCATTTCATGGCTTTTAGAATGCCGTTATAAATCTCCTTGTCTTCGATGCCACGCTGGCGCATAGCTCCCATACGCTCATCTTCATAGTCCGGCATTGGCTGTTCCATCCGCTTTTTTTCCTTTTTGATAGCGTCATATGCCTTACGCTTCACGCATACCACGAGGTAACCTTTGAGGTTAATGGGAACGGGCAGGCTAGCTCTTTTATCCCAGATGGTGATAAAAGTATTTTGCACCACATCCTCCGCCAGACATCTGTCGTGCAGGATCCCATTTGCCAGCGTAATTAATTGCTTGTAATATGCGTTGTACAGTTCTTTGATGGCAGATTCCCGGTTGCACTGAAAAAAATCTGCCAGGTGGTCATTCGATGCTCGGTTGAATAATTTGTACTGGTTTGCCATTGACGAGATTTTGGATAAGGTTAACCCTTAACCCATCTCTCAGAAAAACCTGTCACAAAACCTGGTTATTGATCACCAACGCAGTAACACTTTTTCAAGTGGTCCCCAACTGCGTTGGTAATACAAGTATCGAATTATTTTTTCGAACTGCGAAGCAAAAAATTGTTAATCAATTGTGAATCCGGAATCGTAAAGTAATGATTAACAATTTCACTCCTGTCAATTTTCGGCAGCCACTTCCATAAGTTTCTTCGTTTCGGTAATCCCGTTGAACGCCTGTTTCAGCACGTGATAGCGGTTGTACACGGCGATGAACGGCACGCCCCTGATACCAAAGTATTTCAGCACGGCATATCCTGTATCGATGCCATAGGAGAAGTTTTGCGGGTATTTATCCAGCTTAAACTCCTGTTCATACTGCCTGATTTCGTCGAATTTGGCATTGGTCACTATGTACACGTGGGTTTTGCCCAGGCTGTCCGTCTTCTTCAGCAGGGCTTCCAGCTCTGCCTTGCAGTAAGGGCAGGTGTACGTTACATAGAACACGATGGCGGGGTTGCCGGAGGCGGTATCAATGGTGCCATAGGTACTATCCGTTTTCAGGAAGGACCAGGGCTGCAGCTTCTCCCCTTCCCTTCCGGAAATAAACGGCGGTGGCGGTGGCGCATCGAAGCAGCTGGTAAGGAATGCTATCCATACGGCCAGGGTTAATAATTTTTTCATACGATTATTTTAGAGCGCTACCTTGTTGGTGGCTGGCTTATCCCAGGCCAGGGCCAACCCGGCAGCGGCGGTTACAACAATATTGAATACCAGGTGCTGGGGCCAGGTCATCTGCTGCAGGACGCCTCCGCAATTACAGGGCAGCTTGGACGCAAAGACCAGGTTGGCAGCGATGTAGATCGTAAATGCGATCATTAAACCAAAGGCGGCATACAGCCCTTTGCGGCGCAGTGCCGGCACCAGCAGCAATACGGCGATGAGCAGTTCCAGGACAGGCAGGGCCCAGGCCAGCGCGGTGGCCATTGGCTTCAACACCGGCGTATTCCCGATCGCAAAACGGAATACGTCATGTTCTCTGAGCTTCATGATGCCGGTGTAAATGAACAGCGCGGAGATCAGGAAAGCAACGATTTCTACAAACCAGATTTTTTTCATGTAGTTACTTTTTGTTTATTGTCAAATGCGGCTTCGGCGATGTAGCCAATCACCAGTATCGTGAAGGCTGCCGAAACGAGGATAGGAAACAACTGAAACCGGAGGGCGATCGGCGAAGCGAAAACGCTGAAGCCCATGTTTACCGCCCATAGCGAGAAGGCCAGCAGCATGGCTTTCAGCATAATAGGCTTTTTATGCGCGCCCAGCACTACCAGCGAGATACAGCCGAATAAAAACAACACGCTGAACACCCCTACCATGATCGGATAAAAATCGAGGATAGGCGCTTTAAAGGATTTCAACCGCGTTTTCACCTTCCTGCTGGAATAATTGAACCATACCTTTGCTACTTCCTGCACACTGTCTATACCCATATTGTACTTCTCCAAAAACTCCACCGGCGGCGTATAGTATTTCAGGAAGTTGGGCCAGAGATAATATTCCGCAAATTCCTTCGGGTACATTTTGATGATCTCGCGGCCGTATTCATTGTACAGCGGTCCCATACTGGCCCACATTTTATGCTGGTTGGCGCTGTCTTTCGTGTTTTTGAACTGATCCCGCATGTAGGTTTGCAGTGGCGCGGTGCGCGTCCACATATACACGGTGCTGGCCTTCACCATTTCCGCCGGAAATCGCCGCGTATCGCGGGTGCTATCGTAAAACTCCCGGATGCGCTGATCCAGCGGCTGCAGTTTTTTAGGCACGGGTTTGCGGTGCGCGCTGTCCACATAACGGTAAGCATACATGGCGTTGTTGGCCATCTGCCAGCCGGTAAACGGACTGAATTGTTTGACGCCCGTCAGCTTTTTGTATTTATTGCTGGTAAACTGTACGAATAAGCCGATCAGCAAAACGGCAAACGCCAGGCCTGCCATTTTGAGCCAGATGCGCCTGCGCGCCAGCATAAACCCGAAGAAGGCGATCAACGGGTAAAACAGGGCATTGTAGCGCATCGTAAATGCGATAAACAGCACGACGCCATGCCAGAAAACCAGTTTAGGCGTTGGCCGGTACATGATCCAGAACAAGAGGGTAAACCAGGTCAGGCTCAGCGCGAGGAACATCGTATCGCTGGACACGTAGTTGCTCAGGTAGAGCAGCACGGGGTTGATCAGCACAAAGAGGAAGAGGATGATCTTCGTGGGTTTGGCCGGCTTCAGGAAATAGAACAGCGTGAACGTGAGGGCCAGCAGGCTGGCTTCCAGGCAGCAATACTGGAAGGCGACCAGCAGCGTGTCCGACTTGGAAAATACGCTGAACAAGCGCAGGAAGCGCGGGTAGCCAATGGGGTATGTGGATGTATCCAGGTTGCGGTAGGCGGAGTCCAGGTAGGCATAGGAATCCCCGTTGATGAACTGCGCAAAGGGATACAGGTACTTAAATACGGAAAACTGCACTGCCATCAGGAGAATGGCCGCTATCACATACCAGCGGTTGGCCGGGTTTTGAAAGATATATTGCGCCAGGGAGGCGTTGTCATAATTTTTATCCTGCAACTGATCCAGGGTGAAATTGAAATGATCCGCCACGATGATCTCCTGCCGCTCTACCATCACATCCAGCACATTGGCAGTGGCGGCGATACCGATCTTTTCCAGCTCCTGCACGGCCTGTTGCTGAAAATCTTCATCCGGGCGTTGCCAGCCGTTTTCCGGCGGATTGGAATAGTAATGCAGGGACACCCATACATTCCCGGTGATGGCATCGTTGCGGATTTCAAGGTCGGCAGCCGTTACGCCGGGATCCGTTACGGCGATATTGCAATCCTTCAGGAACAAGGGTTTCCACTCGCCGGTTTTCTTATGCAGTAAGGATAATTTTTTCAGCAATACGCTGACCGTGATCAGCTGCCGGTTTAATGGCAGGTCGGTGAGCTGCACCGCCCGCGCTTCCCTGCTGGTAATTTTTTTTGCGTAGGCTTTATAAAATTCCCGGTAGCCATATTTGCCCACGCTGTAACCCAGCGCACTTTCGAGGTTAGCAGGCTTGCGATGCGGCAGGATGGCGACTCTGAGCCAGGAGAACAGCCAGAGGATTGCCCTCCAAACGCCGGTGTGCTGTAAGTTCAGGGCGGTTAACTGTAACGGGTATCTGAAAAATCGCTGCCGGTAAAACAGGTAATCCGGCGTGAGCCCGGAGCTTGCTGCTGCTACTGCGCCATCCGTAGGGTGATCCGGAACTATTGTTTGAGGGTCCATAACAGGGCCGGTGTCGGACATTATTGCTTTTTTACTCATGGGGATAAAGATGGTAAGGCTTATGACGAATAATGATTACACACTTTGCTGGCATTCGCTGCTGTTTATACGGGCCCTCCATACAAGCCGGCAGCAGTTAAATCCCCTTTCAGGATGTTCGGTGTATTTTGAGGCCCAACAGGGTTATGCAATATAAAATCATGGTCTGCAACGGGAACGCAGCCGCCCGCTCCCCGGATTATTGCATAATTTTAACATTACCGGATGCATCCTACCCGGCTTACACATACAAAAATTTTATATTTTTACCGCCGGATGTAAGGCCATATCATGAAAAAAGGCAAGAAAATTTTAAGAATAGCGGGAATCACTTTTGGGGCATTTTTACTGATCATCATCATTGCAGCAGGAATACTCTATAGCCAACAACAGCGGCTGACCCAACTCGCAGTCAGGGAACTCAATAAACAATTTACGGGCGAACTGGTACTCGGCAACAGCAGTATCAACCCGTTTGCGCATTTTCCGTATATCTCCATCGTGTTGCACGATGTGAAATTCTATGCCAGCAAGAAAATGGACAAGGCCCCGATGTACGAGGTAGATAAGTTGTTTGTTGGATTTAGTTTGCCCGATGTTTTGAAGCAGCAATATAAGGTGCGGATACTGGTGGTGAACACGGCAAAGGTGCACATCCGCAGGGCTGCCAACGGCACCTTCGACATCGTGGAAGCCCATACCCTGCCCAAGGCCGCAGCCGCTCCGCCGGATACGGCCGCCGCGGAGGAAATGACGCTGGACCTGAAAAAGATCATCCTGAAAAATATCCATGTCACCTACCACGATGAAGCCACCGGCTGGAACGTAGCTACCCAACTGGATAAGATCACCACCGGCTTCAGCATGGCCAACAATCATATGGCCCTGAAACTGGACGGTAACCTCCTGCTGGACGTTACCGGGAAAACGGATACCACCCTGTTCAGGAACAAACATATTGCCTTGTCGCTCGCAGGGGATTACGATATGAACACCGCCTTCCTGCAGCTGGAAAAAGCCAATATCAAACTGGAAAAAGCCAGCCTTGACATCAAGGGCAACGCCAATTTGCAGCATACGCCGGTAGTGGATTTACAGGTGAAGGGCGACCGCCCGGACCTGAACCTCCTCTTTGCCCTCGTGCCGGCGGATGTAGCAGATAAGCTCACGCATTACCGCCGCGATGGCCGGATATTTTTTGACGGGAAAATCAAAGGGGCGATCAGCGAAAACCAGTTGCCTGCCATCACGGTAAATTTTGGTTGCGAAAATGTATGGTTCGAAAACACCAGCGTAAATAAGAAACTGGACTCCCTCGGCTTCCGCGGGTATTATACCAATGGCGCCGGCCACTCCCTGAAAACATCCGAGCTGCACCTGCTGGACATGGCGGCCAAACCCGGCAAGGGCGTGTTCAGAGGCAACTTCATGATTAAGGACTTTACCGACCCGCACATCATCATGCAGGTATATTCGGAGCTGAATATCCGCTTTGTGGGCGAGTTCCTCGGCATTAAAGACCTGGAACAGATTGAAGGGGACATCCGCCTCAACATGAACTTCCGCGAACTCGCGGATGTGCAGATACCGGAACAAAGCCTCGCGAAACTGAAGGAAGGCGTGCAGAGTGAATTGACCGTTACGAACCTGGCCTTCCGCATTCCGAATTATCCCCTGCCGGTAAGGAATGTCAACATCCATGCGCAGGTAGCGGAAGGGCGCTTAACGCTGGACACGCTCAATTTCCGCATTGGCGGGAGCGACCTCGCGGCAAGCGGCAGCCTGAGCGATCTGCCGGCCATCTTCCACAAACAAACAAAGCCGGTTAAGGTTACCTTCCAGCTAAACTCCAATAAGATCTTACCGGCAGAACTCATGCTGGCGGATTCGACCCACAAAAAACTGCGGGAGGAAATGATCACCAACTTCCGCCTGGCCGTAGCGCTGGAAACGAGCGTACATGAGCTGCTGCACCCAAATCCGTTACCAAAAGGGACTTTTAAAATTGAAGAATTCAAATCCAGCTTTAAGCGCTATCCGCATAGCTTCCATCATTTTGCGGCGGATGTAACCATTGGCGACACCATGCTCCTGGTGAAGAACTTCTCCGGCAATATCGACAGCAGTAACATCGCCCTAAAGGGACGGCTTACCAATTACAACCTCTGGTTTGACAAGATTAAGAAAGGCCGCACGGAACTGGCCTTTGACCTGAAATCCGACCGGCTGGCGGTCAATGACCTGATCAGCTCCCGCGGCCGCCAATTCATTCCCAAAGGCTACTGGTACGAACAGGCGAATAACCTCTGGCTGCGGGCAAGGTTGAAAATGCGTTACGATACTACCTTTAAGCGGGTGGATGCGCAGATTGCCAATATATCCGGCACGCTGAAAGAGCATCCTATCAGGATTGAAAATATCAAAGGGCGCGTGCGGTATGGTACCAACAAATACCTGGTAGTAGATACGCTGACGGGCAAGGTGGGCAGCAGCGATTTTGATATCAACCTGCACCTCTATGCCGGGCCAGACAGGCAAGGCAACAAGCGGAATAACCTGTTTGCCATCAAATCGTCGTACCTGAACATTGATGAGATGATGAACTACGACTTTACCGATCACCCGGAGGCGGACGTGAACGCACCGGTGAAAACCACTACCAGGCGGGAGAACGATAGTTTGCACAATGCGGGCTTCAATATCTTCAAGATTAAATTCAGCAACTTCGACGTGACGGCCGACGTAGGTAAGATCCGCTACCACAAGCTCTGGCTGCGCAACCTGAAAGCCGGCATTCACATGCAGGAGGATCAGAAAATAAAGATTGACACCATTGACGTGCAGATGGCCAAAGGACATATCGGCATGCGGGGCGTGCTGAATGCAGCCGATCCCAAACGCCTCTTCTTTGCCAGCAGTATTGCCATGGATACGGTGGACCTGAGCAAGATGCTGCTGAAGTTCGACAACTTCGGCCAGGATATGATCCTGAATAAAAACCTGAACGGCCGCCTCACGGGGCGTATCCGCAGCTTCATCAAACTGCATCCGGATTTAACGCCCATGCTGGATTCCACGCGGGCGTCCATGGATATCGAAATCCATAACGGCGCGCTGATCGACTTCGGGCCTATGCAGGCCATGGCTACCTATTTCAAGGACAAGAACCTGCGGATGATCCGCTTTGACACGCTGCGGAATAAACTGAGCTTTGCCGCGGCCACGCTGGACATTCCGAATATGAGCATCAATTCCTCCATCGGGTACATTGAAGTCAGCGGGAAGCAGTCGCTGGATACAAAGATGGCTTACCAGATACGGGTACCCATGAAAATGGTGACGCAGGTAGGCTGGCAGGCCTTATTTGGCCGCAAGCAGGAAGAAGTGGACCCTGACCAGGTGGATGCCATTGAGAGTGCGGATAAGAGCAAAAAAGGCCGGTTTATGCACCTCACTATTTCCGGCACGCCGGAGAAGTATAATATTTCATTGGGTAAGAAGAAGAAGTAACGGGACTGGACAAGCTGTGTTAAAAAACGGCGTGGCGCCGCAGGGGCTACCACGTCACATAACAGGCCACGCAGGCAATGAAGCTGGCGAACGTCAACCCGTGCAGGATCAGGTGTTCCAGGTTGGGTGCGGGATTTCCTTTCCTGTTGGGCAGCACAAAGATGGTTTTGCTGAACAGGCGTCGATGCAGTTCCGCCCAGTTCTTCTGCATGGCAAAACGGGGGCCGAAGAAATAAGGCGTCCACCAGGTGTAGATCTCCCCTATGAGAATAATGGCCAGTTCCACGCAGGCGATCAGCACCAGTACCTGGTAGCCGGAGAGCAAGGCTATTACCGGGAAGCCCATGGACAGGAAATTCATCACCGCTTCGCCGGCGTTTTCGGGCGTCGTATAGGCGCGGATGTTATTAAGCGGAAACAGGTCCAGTTTGGAAGTAGCCTGATGGTAGATCAGGTGCAGGTTAGTCATGAGTATAGCAAAGAGATAGAGCATGTCCGTAATGATTATGCGTCAAAAATGCGTCAAAACCAATGCGGAGCAAACAGGGAATCGGTTATAGTCGGCACTTTTACCGGCGAAAGCCCCTAAAATACCGGTTAAAATTTCAGGGACATTATTGCTATCGGCATAAGGCAGC
Source organism: Chitinophaga sp. CB10 (assembly GCA_001870995.2). Lineage (GTDB taxonomy): Bacteria > Bacteroidota > Bacteroidia > Chitinophagales > Chitinophagaceae > Chitinophaga. The sequence goes on along the minus strand of MLAV02000001.1, from coordinate 562,470 downwards.
CGCGCCTTTTTTTCACGGACGTAAGGGTATTCCCCGCGGCATTAATTTATCCCCCAAAAATTTTTAGAAAAAAAATGCCGTAATTTGATTCCTTCACCCAAAAAGGAAATCATGCTCACTGTACCGGAAACCATCAGCAGGAATATTACGACCGCTATTACAACGATGATTGATAAGCTGGAGGCCAAACGACCCGCTGCGGAGGTGATTAAGAGATCGCCGCTGCAAAAAGGTATTTTTCATATGGTCCGGTTCATTTATAAAAACGGAGATATACACCTGTACACCTCGGAGATGGACTATGGCGGCCCGGATCTGGCCTATGAAGGCATCCGGATGGACAACGCGCCGGCGGATGCGGCGGCAGTGGCCGAACTCACGCCTATGCTGCACCAGCTGCTCGAAACGGCCATTGCCCAATATGACACGCATCCTATCCTGCATTTTTATTTTAAGGTCACCGGTACTTTTATTACCCCTGCGGGCGAGGTGGAGATGGCCCCTTTCCTGCATATCAGCGAGGAGAAGCGGCAGCAGGTGATTGCAGCCGTGGATAAGTATGTGGCGCAAAAGATCCATAACGGGCAATACCCTACGAAAGAGCTGGATACGTTTATGCTGGCCAATCATCTTTTAAATCCTTTGTTAAGGGGAGATATAGCCGTGGCGGAGGTGACGGGGATCTTTGATAAAATAATTGCGCTGAACCGGCATAACAAGGAGGCATTGCACGTACACCGGCATAATATTACCAATACCCTTACCAGTTGGGCAGAAGAAGAATTCCTTCCGCGCTATTATACTGTTGTAAAAGACGAGCACCGGCTGCCGCAGTACACCCTGCGACCCGGCCACCCGGCTGCGCCGGCGGACCAGCTGGAGCTGCTGTTATATACCGCTGCGCAAATCATCCGGTATTCCCCCAACTACAGCCGGCCAACGGGGATTCGCTTTGCGGAGATGGCCAAAGAGCTGGGCAGCAAGCAGGCCGCAACGATGCTCGAGAGCGGCAGTGGTAAGTTTGCACCACTAACCACTCCGGCAGTGGCGGTGAAGGTAAATGATACGTTTGCCAAGGTGGACGTACACATCAAAGAAGAGTCTGACACCGCGTACGGGCAGGCGCTCGCTTACCTGGCGGAGCTGTTGGAACAGGGCTTCCCGCGGAGTTACAGCATACAGCTGAAATCGAAAATCAAACAATTGCTGCCTGTCAGGCAGCTGGGAAAAAATACTACACAGCGTTTTTTTGCCAATGCACTGCAATATCCATCCCTGTACCCGCTCCTGGAAAAATACGCCCGGGTAGCCATGGCAGAGGAATTTGAATGGTATGAAGATGCGGAGGCGGAATTTTGCTGCCTGCCCGGGAGCTATGCGGTATTCGGGCTTGGGTTGGCCGGTGAGGAATGGTTTCCGCTGGTGAGGGATTACCTGAAGCAGGTGGACGAGGAACATCAGTCCGTACAATATTATTTTGCGCTGGCGCTGGCCGAGAAACACGGTATAACGCCAACGACTATACCCGTACTGGTGGATTGCCTGCTGATATCCCCGTATGAAAAGCCGGCCAAACAGCTGGCGGATCTTCAACGGCCGGAGCATCTGCAGGTATTACTGGAGGAACTGAAGGGATTGGAAAAGTACCAGGCGCAGCAGGTGATTGCGCATATCTGGGGCAGTCATGATAAGTTGAAGGCGCAGGCGAAGAAGAAAGGCGCGCCGGAAGCTTTGGCGGCGCTGGCGGCGTTATAAAAAAATACCGTCAGCGGAAACGCTCCGCTGACGGTACTTACTTACGGCACTTGCGCCAATTTATTCACGTAGATGGTAAAGCTGGCGTTCACTTTTATCGCTTTCGCACCGCAGAGGGCGGCATTGTATGCCGGCTGCCGGCCGGAGTTATTCACCGCTTCCATCACGCAGGGATCGCTGAGGTCCGATGCCACCGCGGCGCCATTGTAATGGTACTGGCCTTTGATGCGGATGAATTGCCCTACATCTGTAATGCTTTGGATGTTCACATAAATTTTACTGTTAGACCTGTTTACATCGGTATCATAGAACAGGTAGTACACTCCGCCGCTGTAATCATCGGTAGCATTGCCGGTGACGATCTTTGCGGAACCGCCGGCGCCCATTACGCCGTCATACACGGTTTCCCCGGTGGTTAGCGGTAAAGGAAACGCGCCGCTGGAGATGTCGTACGTAACGCCATCCGCCTGGGTGCTGGCGTTGAGTACAAAATTATCAAAACCGGTTTTGGTGAATCTGATGAAGCCAACGCCTACCTGGTCGTCCCCGATGGCGGTAAATGATTTGTTTACATTACCGGTGATCTGAACGGATACGGTGTCTGCGGGTTTGTCAGCATTACCGGTATCGGCGGGTTTATCACTTTTACTGCAGGCTGCGGCAAGACAGGCCAACAAAGCAACGGAAAAAATTTTTCGAAACATGGTTAATTCTTTAAAAACGGCCTGCAAAATAATGAATTTATTTTTTCTGCATCAGGGGCCTCCTGGAATTAACAGCGGGCGTGGCAGGGTTTTCAAAACAATGCCTATTGGTTATTTGTAGTAATTTACGACGTGCATCTCAAACCGTTATCTCCATGAAAAAAATCGTGCTTACCTACGGCCTCATCGCCGGCGTGATCGTATCAGCCTGGCTGTCCGTCAACATCTGGATATTTTACCGCAATGGCGCTCCCTGCCAGAATGGGATGGTATATGGGTATGCCTCTATGATCATCGCGTTTGCGGCGGTCTTCCTGGGGATAAAGCGTTACAGGGATCAGTACCAGGGGGGCGTTATTACTTTCGGGAGAGCGTTTAAGGTAGGGCTGCTGATTACGCTCATTGCCTGCACGCTTTATGTGCTGGTATGGGAGGTGCTGTACCACTTTTATGTGCCGGATTTCATGGAAGTTTACTCCAAACAATACCTGGAAGATATGCGGGCCAGTGGCGAGTCCGCCGCGGCCATACAGGCGGAAGCGGAACGGATGGAGCAGTTCAGTGAACTATACCGGAACCCGCTGTTCAGGGTGCTGGCTACTTATATGGAGATACTGCCGGTGGGGTTGGCGATTACCTTGTTGTCCGCCTTGGTGCTGAAACGCAGGGGCGTGTAATGAAATCCCCCGATGGGTTGCCTCATCGGGGGATGGTAATTTGTTTGCAGCAAGCTTCCTGTTGGCCGGCGCTCCCTCCTACTTCAACTTCTCTTTAAAAAACTCAATCGTTCGCTTCCATGCCAAATCAGCCGCTTCCTTATCATACCGTGGCGTAGTATCATTATTAAACCCATGGTTTACATTGGGATAAATGTACGCCTGATACTCCTTATGGTTCGCCTTTAATGCCGCTTCATACGCAGGCCAGCCTTCATTGACGCGGGTATCCAGGCCGGCGTAGTGAATGAGCAGCGGCGCCTGGATCTGCGGCACCTGGTCTGTAGGCGGTTGGCCGCCATAGAATGGCACGGCGGCAGCCAGCGTAGGAATGCGTACCGCCATGAGGTTGGCAATAGCGCCGCCGAAGCAGAACCCTACCACTCCTACTTTCCCGTTGCAATCCGGATGTTGGCGCAGGTATTCGTACGCTGCAATGAAATCTTCCAGCATCTCGTTTTTATCGCGCCTGGCCTGCATTTCCCGGCCTTCGTCGTCATTGCCGGGATAGCCGCCTAAAGGCGTGAGCGCATCCGGCGCCAGGGTGATGAAGCCTGCCAGTGCGGCTCTCCGGGCCACGTCCGCGATATGCGGATTCAGCCCGCGGTTTTCGTGGACGACTACAATGCCGCCCAGCTTGCCCTTTGCGTCCGCCGGTTTGGAGAGCAGGCCTTTTATTTTGCCGCCTCCTTTGGGGGAATCGTAGGTGATAGTTTCGGATTGCAGGCGGGGATCGTCTTCCTTCACGCGGATGCTGTCTTTATAATCCGGCATCAGGAAGCTCATGAGCGAGCCAACGGTGAGGCCGCCAACGGCATATATCGACAACTTCTCCATGAAAAGTCGCCGTGGCAGGCGGTTGTGGGCATAATCGTCATACAGGTCAAAGACCTCCTGACTGATGTCTTCTTTCTTAATATCTTTTTTGTCCATTATTTCCGGTGTTTGTTACTAAAGAGGTGTTTGTTATTAAAGATAAAACATCCCCGGCGGAAAGTCAACCACGCTATTACGGGATAAAGTACGCCGCCTTCCCGTAGAAAACGTTATTTTCGGCATGGAAGATTCCTTTTTATGTTAGATACTTTCAGGGCGCATGTATTAAAATATGTAACGGTGGATGAGGCCACCATCGCGGCTGCGGGTAGTTTTTTCCAGGTAAAAAAATTCCGGAAAAAAGAAAACCTGCTTTCCGAAGGGCAGCTGGCACGCTATAATTATTTTATTGCAGCCGGCTGCGTACGCAAATATTTCATCAACAATAAAGGCCAGGAACAAACAACGGACTTTGCCATAGAAAACTGGTGGATGACGGATCTAGCCGCTTTTTGGGGCCAGGGAAAAACGGAGATCAATATCCAGGCCGTGGAGCCCACTACTGTGCTGATGATTGACCGGCAAAACCTGCAACGGTTGTTCGCAGCGCATCCCTTCATGGAAAGCTACTTCCGGCAGATCTATCAAAAAGCCTATGCAGCCGCGGAAAACAGGATCCGTTACCTGTACGAGTTTTCGCGGGAGGAGCTGTACCTGCACTTCTACCGGCAGTTCCCTGAATTCACCCGGCGGGTGCCGCAATACCTGCTGGCCTCCTACCTGGGATTTACCCCGGAATACCTCAGCGAGATCAAAAGAAAACTGGAATCTTAAACCAGTTTAAGATCCTGCGTGTTTCCCTGGCGTAGCTTTGTATCAACAAAAAAACAAGTAGTATGAAACAACGCATGAACATCGCCCAGGTGGATCCGGGTGTGTACAAAGGCCTGGTAGCCACTGATCAGTACCTGCACCACAGCAGCCTTACCCCGATTGAACTCAACCTCATCTACCTCCGCGCTTCCCAGATCAACGGTTGCGCCTATTGTTTGGACATGCATTCCAAAGATGCGCTGAAGGCCGGCGAAACTGCACAACGTATATTCGTGCTCGATGGATGGCGGGAAACCAACCTCTTTTCGCCGGAGGAAATGGTGATCCTGAAAATGACGGAAGAGATTACGCTGATTAAGGACAAAGGCTTGTCTGCCGAAACGTATGAAGAAGCGACGAAGTATTTTGACCAGCATAAGATTGCGCAGTTGATTATGGCGGCGGTGATGATTAATGCGTGGAACAGGATTGCGATAAGTACGCATTTGGAGATAGGGGCTTAAGCAATCGCCTGTAACCGTGCAGCCGTTCACATTAGCATCCCCGGGGATGCTTTTCTTTTGCAATATCCCCTATCTTTGGCGTCCATACTTAAAATCTAGCCACATATGAATTGGAAACACGCCATTGCTTTTTTGTTTGCCTTACTCGCCGGCAGCTACACCTTTGCCCAATCCGCACCCGGCAAAACCCTCACGCCCGGAAAGCACAACTTCACCTTACAATGGATCAGCTGGGACGTGCCGGGCAAGGTGAACATCGTTAAAAATGCCGATGGCACGTTTGCCATCAAAGGCGAGCAGTATAGCGACGACAAAAAGGATTTCGTGACCATTGACGGTACCATCACCCAAACCTCCCCGGCGGAGCTGGTGTTTACCGGCACTATCCGTACCCGGTACAGCAATGTCAACAACGGGGAAGTTTGCGAAAAAAAGGGCACCTATCACTTCCTCTCCAAAGGCGCGCGCAAATACTGGCGCTTGCAGGAAATGGATAACTGCGAAGGCAATAACGTGGTGGACTATGTGGACATTTTCTTTTAGCGCCAGGGCCTAAAGGGCTTGCTGGCGGTACTAACCCGGCGCCTAAAAAATAACCCGGATTTTTCTGGCAATTGCGGGCCGCAGGCCCTAACTTTAAGATAAATCCACCATCACATGAAAACACTGTTTAACTTATGCCTTTCGGTATGCCTGACTGTAGCCGGGCTCTTTACCGCACAGGCGCAATCGCCTGTAATCGGCGCCTGGGGCGCTTATAACGGGGGCGATACCACCATCCTCCTGGTGACGCCCACCTATTTTTCCATCACCACTTACAATGCCCAGGGGTTTAAATCCACCTTTGGCGGCACCTGGCAGGGCAAGGCGGACGACGCCGGGGAACTGGTCATCGAGTTTAATACGGCGGACAGTACCCAGGTTGGAAAGCGTATTGAAGCCGGCGTTACGTTCGACGGCGATCAGTTTGTGACCAGCATTGGCGACACCAAAACCACCTGGACCCGCATCGACTATGGCCAGGGCGAGCTGGCCGGCCTCTGGCAGATCTCCGGCCGGGAGTCCAACGGTACGATGAACGCCATTCAGCCCGGCGACCGGAAGACCATCAAGATCCTTACCGGCAGCAGGTTTCAATGGGTTGCCATCAACACCGCTACCGGCCAGTTCTTTGGTACCGGCGGCGGAACCTACACCTTTGAAAACGGCGTATATACGGAACGGTTAGCCTTCTTTTCCAGGGATCATAGCCGCGTAGGCGCCAGCCTGCAATTCAAAGGCGCGGTAAACGGCAACAAGTGGGACCACAGCGGCAAAAGCTCGCAGGGCGCGCCCATCCATGAAGAATGGACCCGACAATAGAAAATAATTCGCATATGCGTAAGGGTTACCGCCACCGGTAACCCTTTTTTTGCCCGGCGCATGTCGTAAAATCTCCATAAATTAATAGCATAATACATAGTCATGGCGAACAGGATTATTGCGATTGGAGATATTCACGGCGGGTTAAGGGCACTCATTCAACTCCTTGAAAAACTACAACCGGACGCATCGGATCAATTGATATTTTTAGGCGACTACGTGGACGGCTGGTCGGAATCCGCGCAGGTGATCGACCTGCTGATCCGGCTTTCCACGGAATTAACCTGCATTTTTATAAAGGGCAATCACGACGCCCATTGCGAATCCTGGCTGACGGGCCACCCGCTGAATCCCCGCTGGCTAACGGGGCACGGCTATTCCACCATCTGGAGCTATGCCGGTTATACGGCAGCGCAAAAGCTGACCCACCTGGAATTTTTCCGCAGCATGAAATACTTCTATACCGACGCCTCCAACCGGCTGTTTGTACACGGCGGCTTTACCGCGGCCAACGGGCCTGCCTATGAGGACGATGTGAGCGTGCTCACGAAGGACCGCACCCTGTGGGAGCTGGCGCGCGCGTCCGACAGCCGGGATAAAGCCATCTTCCCCAAGAAGCTACAGCTGTTCAAGGAAATTTTCGTTGGGCATACCCCTACCCTCAACTATGATTCGGACGTGCCTATGCATGCCTGCAATATGTGGAACATTGATACGGGAGCGGTGTTTTACGGGAGGCTGAGCGCGATAGATGTGGTAACGAAGGAGGTGGTGCAAACGGACGTGGTGAAGGAGTTGTATCCGGGGGAGCGGGGCAGGAATTAGGACTTCCTGCTGTGTTGGCTCTCCGGCTTTAGCGACAATTAGTTTATGTTAACCCCATTGGTATTTGCTACCAGCAAGATATGGAGTTTGTACATGATCCCGGATAATCGATTCAAATTATTGGGTGCTGAGGAATTATATTGAAGAGGCTGCTATTGTCCATGTAAAATAGCCTATTTTTACATTTTATTCGTTATTTTTGTAAGACAGTTACATAAAACGAGTATAAAAACAAATGATTATTAATTTTTCCATACAAAACTATAAATGCCTCAAGGACAAAGTAACCCTTAGTTTTGAACCCGAAAATTCGGACCGGCTGGAAAAATACTATATAACCGAGCCATCTCCGGGCATTAAGCTACTCAAGCTAGGCATACTTTACGGCTCTAATGGTTCCGGAAAAACCACCATCCTGCAAGCATTGAACTTTTTGCGGCAGCTTGCCATTACCCCTAGCAATCAAAAGCAGGAACTTCTTGAGTTCGAACCATTTCTTTTCGACAAGACCTCCAGCAATGCGCCCACCATTTTTGAGTTAAATTTCGTTTGTGCCGGGCGTAGGTATCTGTACGAGCTACAAATAAGCAAGCAGGAGGTGATTTCAGAAAAGTTATACTATTACACGCCTAAAAAAGCACTCGTATTTGAAAGGAGTACGGATGCTGAAAAACAACTAACCAACATAAAATTTGGCAGTAAGATAAAGCTAAAAAAAGCGGAAGAAGATATACTGATCATCAACACACTCTGGAATGCTACGGTTTTAAGCAGTTTCCTGAAAACGAATATTGATTTTACAGCACTCAAAGAAGTTACAGACTGGTTCCTCGAGGTCCTGCATCACCTTATCACCCCAAAAACAGATTTGTTTGATAGTACCAGCAGACGCTTGAATACCAACTCCACTATCAAGGATAATGTACTTCTGTTCATGAAAAAAGCTGATTTTGGCATCACGGATATTTTTATTGAAAAGAAAGAGGCCAAATTAGGGAATGACTTAAAAGAAATTTTAATTCTGATAAATGAACATGAAAAAAAGAAAGGAAGAGGTATTGACCTCAAAGAAGTTGACCTGATTGAAGGAATCGAGATACACTTCGAACATGCGGTGCAACAAGGAGATGAGTATATAAAATACGGCCTGCCTTATGCTGAAGAGTCACAGGGTACTAAGCGATACTTTCAGTTTAGCGGAATTTTAAATGAAATGCTAACCACGACAAAAGTTATCCTCATCGATGAATTGGAATCGTCCTTACATCCTGACCTTGTAAAACACTTCTTATTGCTGTTCCTTGTCAATTCCAGCTCCTCCCAGCTGATTGCAACTACTCATTACCGCGAGCTGCTGATGGAAAGAGATATACTTCGGGATGATGCCATTTGGTTCACTGAGAAGAAACCAGACGGCTGTATAGACCTTTATTCATTGAGTGACTTTGACAGTTCTGTGATTAGAGATACTTCTTCTGTTTTCAATGCATACAAATCCGGGAAACTGGGTGCAGTGCCATCATTAAGTGATTATTACATCGAATTATCCCATGACGAGAAGTAGCAACAAAAGAAAAGGCGTTGGGCGAAAGACTTATGCTATTTTAGTAGATGGCGAAACGGAAAAATGGTATTTGGATAAGCTCAGGAGCTATGAAAACCCTTCCGGAATAATAATAAAACCTGACCTGCCAAGTAAAAAATCACTCCAAGAGCAGTTTGAAGCCGTTAAACAGAATGCTCTCGTTTATGATGTTTCTATTTGGATCGTAGACCTTGATGTTGTCCTTTCTGAAAAGCAGGAAAACACATTCAATAATTATTTATCTGAAATTTCAGGAAATAAATCTCTACAACAACGAATCTACGTGTTGGTCAATACACCATCCCTGGAGTTTTGGTTTCTATTGCATGTAGAAGACACTGGGAAATATTATCCGGATTGCGCTTCAGTAATAGCCGCGTTAAGAAAACATCACCCATTGAAAGACTATACTAAGAGTGAAAAGTATTTCATCCGCAGCAACCCGGATATTTATGCAAGACTACGCCCCTATTTGTTGGATGCCCTGAGATTTTCGCGGAAACGTGGCCATTACGATCCTCTTAATCCTAAAAAAGGAATCGCTGAGTTGTACCGGCTTTTTGAGCTATTGGGGCTCGATAAGGAAAAGACAAAGCAATAAATCGGGCTTACTGCCCCCCGTAGTCAAAAAATAGAAAGCAGAAAAAACTCCATCCCTCTCCGCAAACGCTTGCATAAAATAATTCCCCCGGTATCTCCAAATCAATGTATTTTCCCAGTTCAAACACCACGGAACATGAACATGAAAAACAGCATCCTGTTGCTGCTAACCCTTGCTGCCGGCACTCAAACGCAGGCCCAGCAAGGCAAGCAACGGAAACCAAACATCATCTTCATCTATGCGGACGACCTGGGCATAGTAGAAACCGGGCCTTACGGGCAGCAAAAGATCAAAACACCGCGGCTCGACCAGCTGGCGCGCGAAGGCGTGCGGTTCAACAAGTTTTATACTTCCACACCCGTATGCGCGCCGGCCAGGTGTATGCTGCTCACCGGCCGCCATGGCGGACATAGCTATATCCGCGGGAATTATGAAATGGGCGGCTTTGAAGATGAAAAGGAAGGCGGACAAATGCCGCTGCCGGAGGGTACTGTCACCATCGGGCATATGCTGCAACAGGCCGGCTATAAAACCGCCGCCATTGGCAAATGGGGCCTCGGTATGCAAAACACGACGGGCGATCCCAATAAACAGGGATTCGATTACTTCTACGGTTATCTCGATCAAAAGCAGGCGCATAACTATTACCCGACGCACCTCTGGGAGAATGGTAAGGCTGATAAGCTGAACAATGATTACGTATTCGTACACAAACAGATTAAGCCGGAACAGGCGACGGACAGCATCTTCAACCTCTTCAAAGGGAAAGATTACGCCGTAGACGAGCTTACCAAAAAAGCGGCGCAGTTCATTACCTCCCACCGCAACCAGCCCTTCTTCCTCTACCTCCCCTACACGATCCCGCATGTATCGCTGCAGGCGCCGGATTCGGCCGTACGTAATTACATCGGCCAGTTCGATGAACAGCCCTACCTGGGCCAGCAGGGCTACAACCCGGTGAAGTACCCGAAATCCACCTACGCCGCCATGATCACCTACCTGGATACGCAGGTTGGCATCGTGATGGACCTGGTGAAAAAACTCGGCCTGGACGATAACACCATCATCCTGTTTTCCAGCGATAACGGCACTACCTTCAACGGCGGTGTAGATCCGGCCTTCTTCAACAGCGTAGGCAACCTGCGCGGCCTGAAAATGGACCTCTACGAAGGCGGCATCCGCGAACCGCTGATTGCCAGGTGGCCGGGCAGGATCCCTGCGAACACCACCTCCGATGTACTGTCCGCACAATACGATATCATGGCCACCTTTGCCGCCATCGCCGGCGTTAAAGCGCCTGCCAACGACGGCATCAGCCTGCTGCCTGCCCTCACCGGCAACCCTAAGGCCATGCAGCAACGGGAATACCTGTACTTCGAATACCCGGAAAAAGGCGGGGCCGTGGCCATCAGAACGGGCGACTGGAAAGCGATAAAGACAGGGATGAAAAAAGACAGGAACGCACCGTGGCAACTGTACAACCTCGCAACGGACCCCGGCGAGCAACACGATGTTGCGGCGAATCATCCGGCGATGCTACCGCGTTTTGATGCCATCGTTGCCATGGAACACCGCAATGCGCATTTGCTCGAATGGGAGTTCATTAACAACAGGAAGGATTAGTTCTTCCCCCAAAAAATAAAAAAAATTACTCCCCGGAAAATAAAAAAAGTCCGCAGGAAGATCAAACCCCTGCGGACTACCATTATGAATAAAGCGTATTTTCTATTTACTGTCCCACTTGAAATACTTCACGCCCAGCGCCACGAAAATCAACGTATAGGCGAGCGTGCCTGCAAGGGCAAGCGTATGATCCATGGTCCAGGATAAGGGTTGCAAACTTCCTGCCAGCGCTTTCTGCACCACGCCGTAGGGCGACCAGATCACCACTTTTTTGACCACATCGCCCAACACCCCAAACTGCCCGAACATCCCCACCATGATGAAGGCGAAATACACCAGGCGCGTAGTGCTGTTCACGGTTTCAGGGTTTTTTATCAGCCCGGTGATCAGCTGCCCCAAACCGAGGTAAAGGCAACCCGCCTGCAGTGTCATTAAAAATCCTGTTAAATATCCCAGTGCGGAAATACGGATTCCATCCACGGCAAAACCCACGGTAAACACCAGCAGCGTCATCACGGCGATCAGGGTAACCTGTACGGATATACGGGAAAACATAATCGTCCAGGAGGATACGGGCGCTACGCGCAGGCGCTGGAACACGCCTTTGTCGCGGTCCCGGGCGATGGAATTCGTGTACCCCATTAACCCGATGCTGGTTAAACCGATGGTCAGCACGGAAGACAACACCACAAATGCGCCCAGGTGATTCACCAGTCCCTTCCAGGAGATGAGGATGATCAAAGGCACGGCCAGCACAAGCCGCAGCGAACGGCGGTTGCGCCACACGGTGGTAAAATCCGCCCGCATCAGGGCTGCTAATACTTCTTTGGTTGCAGGTATTTGGATAGCCATTTATATTGAGTTATGAACGTACAGCACGTCCGGTTAAACCAATGAACACATCTTCCAGCGTAATTTTCCCTTTGCGCGAGGCCCGGATCACTTCCGGATGGTGGCGGTGCAGGTCTATCAACCTTTCCGGCGTATCGATCGCGATAATGCGGCCATGGTCGATGATGGCAATGCGGTCGCACACTGCTTCCGCCTCTTCCATGGAGTGTGTGGTCAGCAGTACGCCATGCCCCTGCTCCCGGATCGCTTCAATGCGCTCCCAGAGCTGCCGGCGGGATTGCGGATCCAGGCCGGTGGTAGGCTCGTCCAGCAATACCAGCACGGGATTATGGATGGTGGAAATCAGCAGGGAAATTCTTTGCTGCTGCCCGCCGGATAACTGCCCAAACTTTTTACCGGCAGCATCCTGCAGTTGTATTTCTTCCAGTTTTTGGGCGATATCGGCAGCGGATAATTTCACGCCGTAAATGCCTGCGAAGAGGCGTAGTATATCCGTGATCGTTAGCTCCGGTTGGTAGCTGGTGGACTGTAACTGAACGCCCATATTGGCTTTTGCCTGTAACGGCTGTTTGACCACATCGTAACCCGCTACGGTGATCGTGCCGGCATTGGGCTGCAGCAGCCCTTCTATGGCGCTGAGCGTACTGGTTTTGCCGGCGCCGTTGGGGCCCAGCAAACCGAATATTTCCCCGGGCTTTACGCTGAAGGATACTTCCTTCACCGCTGCAAACTGCCCGTAATAAACGCTGATCTGATTTACATCCAGGATCAATGACGCTTCAGTTGTAATCATTGTAGGGTAATTGTTTTGATTGCGTTACAAATGTAGGCACCGGGCGCGTACTTTCTATATCCAAAAAGGCGAATGCCGGGCAACCTGCCGGTCAAACCATCACATTTACCGGTAAAAAAGATTTACGTATTTTTATTCCCTGACCGGAAGTCCATGCAACGGTCCTTGTCGTATATATTATTGCTATTACCCCACATCGATCACATTTATTAATTACAACATCTGTAAATCGTTAATATAATGGCGTTATTTTCCCCAATCAGGCGCAGCATCCGGAGCTATTACCGGGAATTTGTGCAGTTTTTCCTCAGCCGGCCGGTGAACCCTATCGAACAGCCCTGGCATGAGATCACTGACGGATTGCCTACCCCGCCCCTCACCCCTGAAAATTATGAGGAGCTGGCCTATAAAGCCATGAACACCATCCATTATTTTAAATCCGCCCTGCAAACCCCGCGGGAACAACAACACAGCTTTGCCTTACGGGTACGTATCACCAAAGGCAATATTACCGCAGAGCCCTGGCTGACGTCCCCTCAAATCAAGAACGGAGAGGTGACCGGCATTATCGGCAATAAAACAAATTTGAAACGCTCCCGCCCCGGCACAAAGGTGACCGTCCCGGAAACGGCCATTATTGATTGGATGATGGTGGAGGACGACTTTTTGCTCGGCGGCTATTCCATACGCATCGGCATCAAGAACCTGGAACGGTGGGACCGCCGCACGGTGTACGACCATCTCCCCTACGAAGTGGACGATGGCCATGACCATTTCAAACACGACCTCAGTACGCCGGAAGGCGCGCTGCTCCTGCTCGGCGACGCCATCGATGAAAGGGACACCGATAAAATCCGCTACTGTAAAGACTTCTACCGGGAGGCGCTCTACCTGCTTGGCACCAGCACTCACCCCAGCGTGCCCAGGCCGATCACGGAAGAAATGGTGGAAGCGCTGGAACAGCGGCTGGAAGAGGTCTTCATTAAATTCAACACCCTCCCGGAAACGACGTCGTTCTACGATGCGAAACGCGCATTCCTCTATCGCCGGGAATGCCCGATGAATGTTTGGGAAATAACAGAAATTAGAACATATTACAACCCGAAATTCAAGACCATGCACCTGATCAACGTGCAGGAAACGAAGGACGGCTGGAAAGTGCTGAGTAACATGAACGACGTGCAGCTCTATCCCCGGCCTAAGAACGATAAAGGACCGATCATCGACCTGACTGGTGACCATATTAAGTTTTATGAAGACTACAACTTCCCGCTCTTCCTCAAAAACAGGAAAAAAAACTGATCCGAGGATAGACGCCTACCTGGAGAAAGCGGCAGATTTTGCCATACCAATACTCACGCACCTGCGCGAGCTGGTACACGACGAATTCCCCGAAATTACCGAAACCATCAAATGGGGTTTCCCGCATTTTGAATACCATGGCGCCATCCTCTTCAGCATGGCCGCTTTCAAAAAACATTGCGCGGTGGTGCTGTGGAAAGCCAGCATCATGGAGGATCCGGACAACATCCTGTCCGAAGTAGGGGAATCCGGCATGGGCCACCTCGGCAAATTGGAGACACTAAAAGACCTCCCTTCAGACAAGATCCTGAAGAAGTACCTGAAGCAGGCCGCCAAACTCATTGACGAAGGTGTGAAAGTACCGAAGAAGCCCGTCAGCAAGGAAAAGAAGGAAATCACCGCGCCGGACGACCTGATGGCCGCGCTGAAAAAAAATAAAGCCGCGCTCAAAACATATGAAGCATTCAGCTACTCCAACAAAAAGGAATACGTCAGCTGGATTGAAGAAGCGAAAACGGATGCCACCCGGCAAACCCGCATCGCCACAGCGGTTGAGTGGATGGCGGAAGGAAAGATCCGCAATTGGAAATACGTGAAGAAATAAAAGAACGGGCCGCGGTTTGCGCTACTCCGAATCCAGGTTTGGGGCAGTACATCCGGCGGCCGCCAACTTATAATTTGAGCAATCCTACTTTGTGCAGGGTATTCACCGGCTTGTTATCCCAGAAGAGTTCAAAATCTTCCAGCCCTGCCGCCTCATAACTTTCCTTCACTTCCTGCAAGGTATAAGTTTTCGTTTGCTTAATATCCAGCTCCTTCAGGATGCCTGCGAGCCAGGCGCCCTGCGGCGGGTCTACCTTGATGTTAAACGGTTCCCGCTTGCCCTGGAACGTGAGGGAAGCCATTTCCCAGGTGCTGCCCTTTTTGGATTTGGTGACTACTTCAAACGAAGGCTGCTTGCCCAAGAACACTACTTTCGAAGTAGGCTTCACCGTGCCCGCTTCTTCCTCGAAGAGCGCGCGGGTGATGAAATCAGGCGGCATCGTGGTTTTCGGCACCTTGAAATCAAACCACTTGTGCAGCGGGTAATCCAGGCAGGCGCCGTGCATGAAGTTGAGCAGGGACTTCTTCAGCCCGTAGCTGAAGCTCTCGTGGTCCGCACCGGTAGGGTCCAGGTGCATAATATCGTTATTGGCGAACTGGCCGATGGCTTCGGTTTCCTTTTGTACTTTGAATTTGGCGGGGTCCATGCCTACGGGGCTATGGGCCGTCATGGTAAACTGGTGCCAGTAGGCCGACTGCAGAATGCCGGCGGCAAACATCTGCCGCACCATTTCCAGGGAGTCGATGGTTTCCTGCGCTGTTTGCGTGGGGAAGCCATACATCAGGTAAGCATGCACCATAATGCCGGCCTCCGTGAAATGCCTGTTTACCCGGGCTACCTGCGCAACGGTGATGCCTTTTTGTATCAGGCCCAGGAGCCTGTCGGACGCCACTTCCAGTCCACCGCTCACGGCAATACAGCCGGAGGCTTTCAGGAGCAGGCAGAGATCGCGGGTGAAGCTTTTTTCGAAGCGGATGTTCGTCCACCAGCTGACGTTCAGCTTACGCTTGATGATTTCCAGCGCCAGGGCCCGCATCAGGGCCGGCGGGGCGGCTTCGTCCACGAAGTGGAAGCCCGTCTGCCCGGTTTGCGCCATGATGGTTTCCATGCGGTCGCACAGCATGGATGCCGCGATGGGCTCATATATTTTGATATAATCGAGAGAAATATCGCAGAAGGTACACTTACCCCAATAGCAGCCATGGGCCATGGTGAGCTTGTTCCAGCGGCCGTCGCTCCAAAGGCTGTGCATGGGGTTGACGACTTCTATGGCGGATATGTAATCGACCAGCAGGAAGTCGCCATAATCCGGCGTGCCCACCTGGCTCTGCTTGTAATCTTGGCAGGAAGCGTTGTTGATATACGTTACTATGCCGTCTTTGAGGAGGAAAGTGCGTTTCAACCCGGCTTCCTCCAGCCCGCCCTGCACAAATCTGACAAGGTTTTCCACCGGGGCTTCCCCGTCGTCCAGCGTAATAAAATCGATGTATTCAAACACCCGCGCATCGGAGAGCGAGCGCAGTTCCGTATTCGGGAATCCGCCGCCCATAGCGATTTTCACGCCCGGGTAGTGTTGTTTGATCCATTGCCCGCAACGGAACGCTGCGTACAGGTTGCCGGGGAAGGGTACGGAAATGCATACCAGTGCCGGCTGTACGAAGGCCATTCTTTCCTGCAGGATGTTCACCAGGATTTCGTCCACATAAGTATAGGGCTGTTGCAACGCGGTGTGCAGTTCATCGAAACTGTTGGCGGAGCGGCTCAGCTTTTCCGCGTAGCGGCTAAAGCCGAAGTGGCTGTCTACGCATTCCATGATCAGGTCCGACAAGTCCTCCAGGTACATCGTGGCCAGGTGTTTGGCCTTGTCCTGGTTGCCCATGGAGCCAAAAGCCCAGGAAAGGTCGTCGAGCTGGGCAAAGCGGCTGGCTTCCGGGAGGTAATCCCGCTTTACGATCAGGTGGGCGATGGTGGGATTTTTGCCTTGCAGGAAGGAGATGACTGCATCGATGGTGTTGATATAGTCCTCCTGCAAAGCGATAATGCGCGCGGCATTTTCAGATACTGCCGCAGCCTGGTTGCCGATATGAGCAAACAAACGGGTTAACCCCGCCCTGGAAAATAAGGCCAGCGTCACCTCTATCCCCAGGTCCGACTGAAAAGAACTGATGCCTTTGGTGTTCAGGAATCCTTTCAGGTAGGCGGTGGCCGGATATGGCGTGTTCAGCTGCGTAAACGGCGGTGTAATTAAATAGACTGTCTTACTCAAACCAGGTGTTTTAAACCGCAAAGGTACGACAACCCCGGCGGAATAAAAACCCAATGTAAAAGCCTTACAGCGAAGGTTTTAATTATTAGTCCACAAATTTTATAGACTTTTATTTGGAAATTGTTTTTTGCCCTCCTATCTTTGCTATCAACCACCATTCATCTTTTCAAACGTACTCATATGCTGTACCAGGCATCCCGATGTTAGATCAGTAATTTACTCCACCACCAACCACCACCATTATCTTCATGTGCCTCAATTCTTCCCACCGGGATTGAAAGCGTGTATCCGTAACCGTTTCATTCTTCATCCTAAACTTATATCAGCCATGAAATCGTATAAGCAAGTATTCCTTTCTACCCTGTTTGCCGCCGGCTTTTGGGGCAGCAGCCTGGCCAGTCCTGCCAAACCATTCATCAGGGAGGGCGTCTGGCGCGGCGTATTTACACTGAGCGAATCGCAGGTGCCGTTTAACTTCCAGCTAAGCGGCAAAGATGCGGAGCATGCCGTATTTACTTTATTGAACGGCAGCCGGCGCGACGACTTCCATGTACAGCGCATCGGGGACGATTCCCTTTTCATCAAGATGAACACCTATGATGCTGCACTGGTAGCCAAAATTGAATCCGATGGCCGCATCACGGGTGAGTACCGCAGCCTGGTGCCTAACTTCCGGGGCAACGCACTTCCCTTCACGGCGGAATACGGGCAATCGTACCGCTTTGCGCCTGCCGGCACAGAGGAAGCGCCCAAATTCAACATCGACGGCAAGTGGGAACTGAAAATTTATTCCAAGGAACCTACGCCGAACCGTATTGGTTTACTGAAACAGGACGGCAACAAACTGACCGGCGTAATTATGTCCGTAGTGGGCGATAGCCGCGAGCTGGAAGGCACCATCCATGGCGATGAGTTCGAGCTCTCCGGCTTTACTGGCCCCAGCCCTATTTACATCAAGGGAAAAGTGAATGATGACAAAACGTTGACAGGGGAGCTATCGCTGGGCATCTATAACAACATTAAATTTGACGGCGAAAAAAATCCTGCAGCTGAGTTACCGGATCCCTATAAGCTAACTTACCTGAAGGAAGGCTATTCGAAGCTGGACTTTACCTTGCCAGACCTTAACGGGAATAATGTTTCTCTCAGCGATGAAAAATACAAAGGCAAAGTTGTTATTGTAGAAATCATCGGCACCTGGTGTCCGAACTGTACTGACCAAACCTCCTTCCTTTCGCCCTGGTTCAATAAGAACAAGGACCGCGGCGTAGAAGCCATTGCAATTGGTTTTGAACAAAAAGACGACCTGGAATATGCCCGCTACACGCTGGGTAAATTAAAAGAGAAATACAATATTCAATATGATATTCTTTTTGGTGGCATTGCTGATAAGAAAGTGGCGTCAGAAAAACTTCCGGCGCTCAACCGTATGATGGCATTTCCCACAACGATCCTGATAGACAGGAAAGGCGTGGTACGCCAGATACATACGGGTTATACCGGGGAAGTAACCGGGCAGTATTACAAAGATTATGTCGCCAAATGGAATGCCGATTTGGACGCGCTGATCGCAGAAAAATAAGAACTTAACAACCAACATAAACATGCAAAAATTAGCATCATTATTATTTATCGGCGGTTCTATCGTGCTGATGTCTTTCGCGAGCCCTGCAAAAAACGGTGATAAGAAAGCTGTGGCAACTACTGCGAAAGTACTGAAAGCAGCTACCTACACCGTGGATGCCGCACAGAGTAAACTGGTTTGGACCGGTAAAAAAGTTACAGGAGAGCACACCGGCACCATCAACATCGCTTCCGGCGCGCTTGTGATAGAAAACAACGCTTTGAAAGGCGGCAACTTTTCACTGGATACCCGCAGCATTGCTGTAACCGATATCAAGGACGCCGGTGGCAACGCCAAGCTGGTAGGCCATCTGAAAGCGGATGACTTCTTCGGGGTGGAAAAATATCCCAAGGCGGATTTCGTGATCACCAGCATCAAATCGAAAGGTAACGGCGCTTATGATGTAACGGGCAACCTCACCATCAAAGGCATTACCAACCCGATCACCTTCCCGGCCACTGTGGCGGTTGCCGGCAACAAGCTGACTGCCAAGGCGGATATTACGGTAGACCGTACGAAGTACAACATTAAGTACGGTTCTAAATCCTTCTTTGAAGGCATTGGGGACAAAGCGATCTACGATGATTTCAACCTCTCCGTAGAACTGGTAGCCAACACAAAATAAACTTAAGGCTTTCGCCTAACCATACCAGGAGCCGGCAGCTGCCGGCTCCTCTCCTGCAACAGAACAAAGGTTCCCACCACCTCTCCATTTACAGCCCGCCGCTTACAGCGCTCTAAATTTTTATTGCCGGTATGAACCAGAGAAAAATGATTTTCATTTTTATGGCATTGCTATGCCTGTACTTTGTTGCGGAAGGCTTCCGGGTGAAGACGGACGGCCCGCCTACCAGGGCGGCGCTGGGGGAAAAGCTGTTTTTCGACAAGCTGCTCTCCCGCGACCGGACGATTGCCTGCGCCTCCTGCCACCTGCCGCAGTTTGGCTTTGCGGATACGGTGGCCTTCAGCAGAGGTATAAATGGAACGCCTACACGAAGAAACACGCCGGGTATTACCAACGTTTCCGGACGTCCTAACTTTTTCTGGGATGGCCGCGCCGCCACCCTGGAGGAGCAGGCGCTGCAACCCATCATCTCCCCGGACGAAATGGGCCTGCCCATCGCCGAAGCCGTGCAGCGGCTCAACCAATCAGAAAGCTATCGCCTGCTGTTCCGGCAGGTATTCAACGATACGGCCAACGAGCGTAACATCCTGCAGGCCATTGCCGCTTTTGAGCGTACGCTGGAAACGGCGAACAGTCCGTACGACCGCTATATCAACGGCGACGATGCCGCGCTCTCCCCTGCCGCCAAACGGGGCCGCCTGTTGTTCATCGGAAAGGCCAACTGCAACAACTGCCACTCCGGGGAAGATTTTACGGCCGACCGGTTTAAAAACATCGGCCTGTTCAACGGTACTACCTTATTGGATGCGGGGAGATATGAAGTCACGCATGACAGCGCGCACCTGGGACTGTTTAAGGTTCCGAGTCTGCGTAACGTGGCAGTAACTGCTCCGTATATGCATAACGGTATGTTTAAAACGCTGAAAGACGTGTTACACTATTATAATCAACCAGATTCATTCCTGCGCAACAGCATCAGGCGCGACCTCTCGCTGAACAAGCCTTTGCAGCTGACGCCCGGCGAGCTGGACGACCTGGAGGCCTTCCTCTTTTCGCTGACTGACGACCGCTTTAAACTCCATTAAAAAACCAATGGCATGAAGAAATTACTACCCGTATTTACTCCCCTGCTCATCGCGCCGGGCATCGTGTATGCCCAGGACCGATTGCCGCAGTTCCCTGATACTACCCGCCAGCTGGGCGAAGTACAGATCGTTGGCTCGCGCAGCGCCAACCGTACCAAAATCAACTCTCCCGTACCGGTGGATGTGATAGACATCCGCACGCTGCAGGAGCAGGCGCCGCAGACGAGCATCACGCAATTGCTGCAATATGTTTCCCCTTCTTTTCATTCTGTAAATGGAAGCAACGCCGGGGATGCCGGCTCCGCGCTCAACCTGGCGCAGCTGAAGGGCTTAGGCGCCGATCAGCTGCTGGTGCTGGTAAACGGCAAGCGCCGGCATAAAAGCTCCAATATCAACTGGGGCGGACTGGCCAACGGCGCTACCGGGTACGACCTGAACGCCATACCCACCGCGGCTATTGAGCGGGTGGAAATCCTGCGGGACGGCGCTGCCGCGCAATATGGCTCCGATGCCATCGCCGGGGTGATCAACATTGTGCTGAAAAAGCAAACGGATAATATTCTCGTAAGCAGCACGGGGAGTGTGCGCCGCCGGGGCGACGGGCTCAGCACCCGTACCAACATCAACTACGGCGCTAAGCTGGGCCAACAGGGCGGCTACCTGAACCTCACCGCGGAATTTGCCACGCAGGCCATCTCCCTGCCTCCCGGCCGGGATGACGCCGGCCTTTACAACGGCCCTATCTACGGCGGCGGCGCCAATACCCGCGGATATGATAACATCTACACCAGGGAGATTGACGAAGCGATATTGAAGAGTCGCGGTATAGACCGGCACTATTTTGACCAGCGCGGCGGCGGCTCCAACAAAGCGAAAGACGCCCTGTTGTTTTTCAATGCAGCCATCCCGCTGAAGGATAACTTTGAAGTATATACGTTTGGCGGCATCAGCCACCGCAACTCCCAGTTTACCGCCGTGTACCGGCTGCCGGGGTGGACGGAGCGCAACAACACCACCCTTTACCCCGATGGCTTCCTGCCTGCCATGGATAACGGCATTACGGACAAATCGGTAGCGGTGGGCGTCAAAGGCAAAGCGGGCGAATGGAAAATAGATTTATCGAACGTCTATGGGCGCAATGATTTCAGCAATGTGATCAGCAATTCGCTGAACGCAAGCCTGGGCGTAAAGAGTCCGACTACCTTCGACGCCGGTAAATACAACGCTTCGCAAAACACCGCCAGCCTGGACATCAGCCGTTACTTTGCCGGGCCGCTGCATGGCATCAACCTGGCCTTTGGCGCGCAATACCGGACGGAGACCTACCAGATCATTGCCGGCGAAGAAGCGTCCTACATCAAGGGGGACCTGCGGCAGATTTACCGGATAGATACGAGTGTGAACGGCGTGCCTTACCTCGCGGATGCAGGGTTGATTGCCGTGAATGGCCTTAGCCCCGGTTCGCAGATACATGCCGGTTTCCGGCCGGGCAATGAGGTCAATGTGAGCAGGGCTATCGCTGCTGCCTATTTGGATGTGGAAGCGAATATCACGGAGAACTGGCTGGTTTCCGCGGCGCTGCGGGCGGAAAACTTTTCTGATTTCGGTAACGTGACTACCGGCAAGGTGGCCACCCGCTATAGCTTTGCGCCCTGGCTCAGCGTCCGCGGGGCCGCCAACAGCGGCTTCCGCGCGCCGGACCTCGCGCAGTTTTATTATACGGAAACCAGTACCAGCTTTCAGCAGGGCCGCGCGGTAGACCAGGTGACGGCGTCCAACAAAAGCGCGGCAGCGCGGGCGTTAGGCATCCCCTTGCTAAGCCCTGAAAAATCCACCGGTTACACGGCCGGCATCACCTCCCAGCCGGTTGCTAATGTGGAACTGACGGTCGACGGCTACCTGATCGATATTAAAAATCGTGTAGGCAATACCGGTAACTTCAGCGCTACGGACGTAAACCTGCCGGCGGAGGTACGGAGCTTGTTGCTGGCTACCGGTACTACCCAGGCGAAATTCTTCTACAACGCTTTCAGCACCCGTACCAAAGGCCTGGAAGTGACGGCCAGCTACCGGTTGCCGGTAGCGCGGGGAAGCCTGCAAATCCTGGCCGGGGGCAATTTTTCGAAGAACGAGGTAACGCAGGTGAATACGCCCAAAGGGCTGGAAGCCTATCGTAATGTGATATTCAGCCAGGCGGAGCAGGCGCGTGTGACCACGAATATTCCCCAACAGAAAGTCACGCTGCAGGCCAATTATTCCATCCGGCATTTCAACGTACTGTTACGCACGGTGTACTTTGGTTCTGTTACTACAGCCAGCGCGCTGAATGCCAACTTCCCCCGCCCGGATTATTTTTTACAGGAGCTGAAGCCTGTATGGGTAACGGATATTGCCGTAGGATACCGCATCAGCAAGGCCTTCCAGGTGACGGCGGGCGTGAATAATGTCTTTAATGAATTAGGCGATTATACAGACCCGGCTATTTCCGGGCTGCGGAACCCGACGGTGGTAGGGATACAGAATGGCAGCGCGGGGATTCAGCCGTTTGTGCGGCTGGCGGCCAAATTGTAAATGTGCGGCGCGGGAATTCAGCCTGATTCGAAGCTGGCGGCTAAATTGTAAACGTGCCAGCGCGGGAATTCAGCCCGATATGCAGCTGCCTTCATGCAGCCTTCGCGACTAAACTCTAAACATGATGGTCATGAAAATATATCAACTTCTACTTTTATTCGCATTCGCAGGGCTTTTCAGCGCCTGCAAAAAAACAGACTACCTGGATGTAAACGCCGGGGAACGGCCTCCGCTCAACGCCTACATCAGTTTTGTAAATGCCCGCAACAGCAGCGCCGGCATTCATTTCTGGACGTTCACCACGCAGGTTACCACTACCTTGCTGGGCAGTGGTCAGGCCAGTCCATACCTGCCTACCACTTTCGGGAATGTGCAGATCAACGTGACGGAAGGCAGCGGCAGCGCTTACAAGGTATCCCGGCAATTCGGGAACAGTGCTGCCTATACGGCTACCGGCGGCCCCAACGGCCCTATTGCCACTTTCTACCATACGGTGTTTGCGGCCCCGCAGAAATCTGACCCAACGAAGGATACTTTGATCTTATTCTATGACGACTTGAGTACTCCCTCCGCCGGTAAAGCGAAGGTACGTTTTGTTCACCTGGCCGCGGCCACATCCGCCGTGCAGGTAAATCTCTCCCTAAAAACCGGAACGGCAGAACTATTTAATAACGTAGGATATGGAAGTGCAGGAAACGGCGACATTAACGGTAGCGCCTATACGCTTGGGCCATTTGTGGAAGTGGCGGCAGGCACCGCATCTGTGGTAATCACCGACCGGAACAGCCAGAAGCCCCTGCCGCTGGACCAGGACAAATTAACCAATATCAACCTGGAAGCGGGAAAAATATATACGATTTTTATTCATAATATATCCGGCGGTATTACAGCGGACATCATTACACATCAACGTTAAAAACAAAGGGGCGCCGGATAAAACCGACGCCCGCTTTTGTTTTGCAAGTATCAAGTTAGTCAATCTTGACCTCGCCGCTTTGAAAAAAGAGCGTTAACTGTATATATAGTAGTACAATTGTTAAGGGTAGGGCTTTAAGCTGATAAGTGACTGCTAAATCGTTTAAGAACTTAGGAACCAGATCAGTTGGACAGAGCGAAGTTACAAATATCATTAAAACAAGCAATACCATTTTTACACTTTTGTGTGAATACAATGTTAATACGGTCACTGCCCCGGTAACTGCAATCACGTAAGTGGGCGATTCCGCCGCCTGGTTAAAGATCACCACCCAAATCATCAGGTATCCCAACAGCAGGTACCTGCTCCGCTCCGTACGCGCGATGGCGGTACAGGTGGCCGCCGTAATCAGTCCGCCCAGGGCTGCCAGGAATATCCAGGAGTCCGCCCGGGTGGGGATCCGCGAAAAGTCGTGCGCAAAAGCATGCAACATACCAAACAGCGAGCAATCCTCCCGGATAACGGGGTCGGTAATGAGCGCAAACCAGTCCAGGTAATGCTGCCATAAGGTAGCCGGACTAATGAACAGCAATGGCAGCAGGGTGCCCGCCAACCCAAAGATGATACAATACTTCAGATATTCCAGCTTCCGATCGACAAACAGGAACATGATCCCTACAATCGCGCCATAACCCTTGATAAAGAAGAGCAGGCAGGTAAACAGCGCCGCCGTGCGCACCTTCCCTTTTTGCAGGTGGATGAGCGTGAGCAGCATCATGGCCGTCATGGCGGGATTCACCTGGGAGGACTGTATCGCGTTCAGCAATTCCAGCATGATCAGCAGCAGGATGGCGTGCTGTTGCTTCACCGTGGCCGGCAGCTGCCTCACCGCATAAAACACGGCAAAGGTGTTGAGCATCATCCACAGCAGCAGGCTAAAATGTACCGGCAATACCGCAAACGGGAAAAATAATACCGGGAAGCTCGGATGGTACAGGAACAAGTCCCCATGCTCCGCCGGGTACAGCTGGTATAACGGCATACCGTGAACCAGGTGGCCCCAGGAACTCCTGAAAATGTAAAAGTTGTTGAACCGCTCTGTGAGTACCGCCTGAATGAACAATATCAGTGTTCCCAACGCATACAACCCGGCTATCAGGCGGGTATTTCTACGGCTTTTTTCAGTTGGACTTAACAGTACAGGTCTAGGGCGACGACCCCTCGTCAGTTCTACTCTCAAGATACAATCACTTTATATGCTCAAGACGCAGGAACCGGCGATTCCCTCTATTGCCCGGGCCTAAAAACGGGGAGCAGCGCAGGACCGCGGGCCCCGGGCTGCTCCCCGAAAAAAATGATATTAGCGGAATTATAATTTCACTGCGGCTCCCACCGTCATCCAGCGGCCTGGCATCGGTACGGCGCCCGCCTCGATGTAGGTGACGTCCAGGAGGTTGGTGGCATCCACATAAATCCTGTATTTAGGCTGATGCCAGGTGATCCGGGCATCCAGCAGGGTGTAATCCTTATAGTTAATACGCTTGCAGTAGCGGGTATTGGCCGAAATACTGAAATGCTGCATGATTTCCGTACGCACGCCTGCAATGAACTGGTGACGCAGGCTTTCAATCACGTACCGGGAAATTTTGTTGTGGGTATCATCCCCCTTAAAATCCGGGGAGAGGTAGTTGTACCCCACATGCAGGCCCAGGCTGTTAAACGCGGCATTATCCCCGAAGGAAGTATTGTAACCGGCGCTGGCAGTGAGCCCTTTCGTATCGGCACGCTGGAAGTTCTGCGGCTGCCATGGCTGGGGAATGCTGTCCTTCACGTAATCGATGAAATCGGATATCTGGCGGTAGAAGGCGCTGGCGGTAAAGTTGAACTTGCCGGCATATTTGCGCAGGCCCAGCTCTGTAAAGACGGCCTTCTCCGGCCCCAGCTTGTCGTTCCCGAGGATGGTGGCGCTTTTATAGTAGAGGTCCGTGTAGGTCGGCAAACGTTGCGCCGTACCCGCGTTGGCGTACAGCTTCAGGTCCGGCGTGATGTCGAACCCGGCATCCGCACCGGGGAAGAACTGCCAGCCGTACATCGTATTATAATTCAGGTAACCCCCTACGGAGAAGTTAAAGCGCTTGACGCCGCGGGTTTTATACTCCGCAAATGCGCCCAGGTTGGTACGCTCATGGTTGCCCAGGTTGGAGCTTACAATATGCTCGTAACGGGCTTCCACGCCTGCGCCGAAGTAACCGATCTTCGTGGTGAAGGTATTATTCAGCTCCGCATCCACGATGTGGGTGTTGTGCAGGTTGCGGGCTTTGGCAATGGTTTGTTTGATGTAACGGTAATCATCTTCCGCAAAGCGGTAGCTTACACGCGGGGTCAGGAGCCAGTTCTGTTTTACCTGATGGGAGCTGCTAACGGCCGCCAGTGCGGTTTTCACATACTCTTTGGCTTCAATATCGCCGGGGGCGGCATAATAACCGTTTGCGCCATATTGATTGTCCACATACCCGGCCAGCACCTGTACGCTGTTTTGCTCATTCATCCGGAAGCCGCCCTGGTACAGCGCCTTACCCGTCTGGTAGCCGGTGTTGTAACGGAAACCGTTCCCGGCATTCATGCTGGCGGAGAGGGACTGGTTGCTCTTAGCCGTTACCACTGCGCCGGTAGCGCCGGCATTGTAGCTGTTATAGAGTTTATCCGCCTCGTTGCGGCGCAGGCTGGAACCCAGGCTGCCATAGACTTCCGCCCCGCTTTCGGCGGCTTTGCGGGTGATAATGTTGATAGCGCCGTTGAGGGCATTGATACCGTACACGCGGGCGGCGGCGCCTCTCAGCACTTCGATATGATCTACATCGTTGAGGGAGATGGGCAGGTTCATGATGTTATGCCCTGTTTGGGGATCGGTGATTTTGATCCCGTTTACCAGCACGAGCGTCTGGTCGAAAGTACCACCGTCGATACCGATGTCCGTCTGTACCCCTTCCGGGCCGCGCTGCCGCACATCCAGTCCGGGCACGTAGGCCAGCACTTCGTTTATGGATACAGCCGCCATGGATTCGATCTGCCGGCGGCTGATAATGGTAATATTCCTGTTGGATTCCTTCAGGGGGGCCGACAACCGGTTTTCCTGGACAATCACTTCTCCGAGGTTGCGCAGCCGGCTGGTATCCGGCTGCTGCTGGGCTGCCACGCTGCCTGCCGTGCAGGCCAGCAGCAATGTTAAATAACCACGCATTTGCTGATGAATTGGTCTTAAAAAGACCGCAAAGCTAAGTGATTTTACATTAAAACTTCCATGCCACTCCGGCCTTCAGGGCAAATGGAGTACCCGGCGTATAATGCAGCTCCGTTACGGGATGCTCCTCTCCGCGCAGCTGCGTTTCCGTTTCAAACTGCGCTTCGTTCCATTTTACGTTAAAGAGGTTCTGGGCCTGCAGGGTAAACTCCATGTTCTTCCAGGTATAGGCCAGGGCGAGGTCGTTCACGAAATAACCGTGCGCGGTAATGCTGTTATCCTCGTTGGCAGGCCTGTCCTTCATATAACGGTAGCGCAGGTTTGCGGAAAAGCCGCCCCGGAGTTTTACCGCGGCGCCGCCCGTACTGGTGAGTACCGGCGCAAGGGGTATGTAGCCGGCGCCTTTCGGATCGTCTATAGAGCGGCCATGGGCGTAGTTCACGTCCGCATCCAGGTACAGCCAGGAAAGTGGTTGATAACGCAGGCTGAGGTCCATCCCCAGCCGGCGGGTTTTACCGCTTGGCTCCACCACGGCTTCATCCCCGACGTACACAAATTCCTGCTGGAGGTATAAATACCAGAGGGCTGGTTGGATGTAGAGGTTGTGCACCGGCTTCCAGATAACGCCGAGGTCAGCGCCGGCGGACATAGGCATGATATCCCTCCCCTGCTGTTGCACCACTACCCGCATATCGTTGGAGTGGAAGCCCAGCCCTGTTTTCAGGTACCACAACGCCTTGCTGCCTTTGCTGTAACTGATATTCAGCTTGGGGCTCAGCCGGGCGGCTGTTTCATTTTTTGGGTCAGGGGGAGATAAGAGTCTATCATGGCAAGCAAACAACAGCTGATCATAACGGAGTCCGGGTGCAATATTCCAATGGCGTAACCGCCACTGAAACTCCGTATAGGCGTACAAGTTAGTTTGCGTACCATAGCCCCAGGAAAGGCGGTTCAGCAGTGTATCCCGCTGGTACACATGGTTCAGCTCCAGGTCGCGTATATCATCCATGCGGAAGCCAATGCCGGAATGCCAGCTGTTGTTACCGAAGTACCGGGTGTATCGTTGCTCAAAGCCGTATAGATTACGGTTATCCCGTTGTTCAATCTCATCTCCGAAGACGGGGTCTTTGAGGTAAAAGGTGAAGTTGGAGAAGAGGTTGAATTCGTAATGGCTGAAATAGGCGAAAGTTTCCGTGGAAGCGGTTTCGCTGAGCAGGTGCTTCCAGGTAAAGGCCGCGTTGGTGCGTTGGGTGCTGCCGCCTTCCGTAGGGTCAATACTGCCCCAGCGGCTGATCAATCCTTCCGCCACGGCGCGCCCGGGGATCTGGCCGGAAGCGTTCCATCCGGAATGAAAGGTAGATGCCTGGAAGTTGATATAGTTGCGGGCGTTGAGCCATTTGTTATACTTAGCGAAGAGGTTGAGGCGATTGAAATGTTGCTGCACATCAAAGGGCCCGTCCGTGTATCCGTAGTCGGCCGCGAGGTAGAGGTTTTCTGCCGGAGGTCCGCTTGTATGGATCAGGTTAAAGAGGCCCGTACCGCGAATGGTATTAAAGGAGCCGCCTTCCAGCTTCAGCAGGCTGTGCTGCAAACTGTCCGCCGTATGGAAGCTTACGTACCCGGAAGTATTCAAATCTCCTTTGGAGGCATAGTAGGCGCCTTTCCCGAAGTCAATACTTTCAATCGTTTCAGGGATGAGGAAATGCAGGTCCGCATAGCCCTGTCCGTGCGCATGGGACACCATATTCACCGGCATGCCATCCGCGGTGATGTGTATGTCCGTACCATGATCGTTGTCGAATCCGCGGAGGAAGATCTGCTCCGCCTTACCGCCGCCGGCATGCTGCGCAATAAAGAGCCCCGGCACTTTCCGCAGCAGGTCCTGCGCGGTATTTACCGGCGTCATTTTCAAATCCACCTTCATTAGCGATTGCGCTACCCTGGGGGCACGCACTTCCACTGCCGCCAGGTGGGATTCCTTCAATGGCAGGGAATCCTGCGGCCCGCCTGCATAGGCAGCGCCGCCCGCCAGGCAGGCGGCTACTGTTAAACTCTTAAGCATGATAGGGTTTGATTTTGTCGAATGTCTTTTTAATGATTAAGGTGATCCAGGATGCCAGCACAAACGGGAAGGTCAGCACCGTCATATTCCCCAGCAGCATGCCCATATCAATGAATACCGCCAGCAGTACGGCTATCAGTACGTATAGGCCATCCCGTTTGCGATTGCCTGCAAAAGCAATGGCGCAAAGTACGGCATTGAAACTGAAAAGTCCCATATGTATATCATCCGTTGGTTCGGCGCATTGCATGGAGATCCAGGCTCCTACTACAGATGCGGCCATGCCATATAACGCCGCAATGGGCGAGCTGACGAACACACCGAGGAAAAACAGGAGGCCGGCCGTCATACTACCCTGGAAGATGACTTCCCCGAAACCGTGGGTAGACACGGTGAAATCCTGGTACACCGGCAATGCGGCGGTTACCTCTGCGGAAGGCGGTACTACAAATACATGCCGGAAGAGGAAGAGGAACACCCAGGTGATGACGATAAAAGGCAGCGTAAAACCGGGGATATTACGCCGGATCAGCGCATGCTGGAAAATGGCCGCCAATACGGAACCAGCCGCCAGCGCTATCCAGATGACCGGTTGCGCTGCAAAGTAGAAGGTAAGCGCTACGCCTACCAGCGCGGCGCTGAAGCCGTAGAGTCCCTGCGCAATTTCCTCCGCAGGGTACCGCAGCAACATAGCCGTAGCGGTACCGATGGCCGTGGCCAGCAATGCGCCCGCGCCCATGGTGATGGAGTCGTAAAAGATGCCAACGAGGAATAAAAGTCCTGTCCATACGTTTCCCTGGAGCATGATCTGCCCTACCCCCCTCGGAACAGCTGCGAGAGGCGCCAAATATTTTTGTCGCATGATTATAGTGTTTGCTTACCAGCCGAGGAACACCATGCCTATGCCGCACATGGTTACAACAGCGCCACCGATGGCGTGTACATACCGTTCCAGCTTATCTGTTTTGATGAATGAATAACCATAGCACCCGATCAGTACCATAGCCAGCATAGTTAATACCGTAGTGATAGAAAATACCGATATGAGCAGGATCACCTCCATGGCGGAACGGTGAGCGCCGGAATAGAACAGCAGCGGCACCAGCGGCTCGCTCGGGCCCATCACGAAGATGGCGAAGAGTATCCAGGGGGTTACCTTCACCCTGTTCTGCGGATATACGATTTCCCCGTGGCGGTGTTCATAGACATATACTTCCCCGTCGCCATACACGTCAAAATGTTTGTGCGGGCGGTTGAGCCATGCGGCGCGCAGGCCCCAGAGCAGGTATATCAGGCCAAAGCCCAGGAGGCACCAGCCGGAGATGTTACCCCGCACATCCTGGAACCAGGTGAGCTTGGAGAGTTGCCAGCCCAGCAACACGCCCACCAGCCCTATCAGCACGGAGCTGAAAATATGCCCGAAGCCGCAGAGGATGGTCCAGAGTATTGTTTTGGAGAGCTTCCAGTTACGGGAGCGGGACAATACTATAAACGGCAGGTAATGATCCGGCCCGGTGGCGGTATGCAGACAGCTGATGGTGACTGCTGATAAAACCAATGTTGTTAATCCGATATTCATGAATGCGTTGCTTGAGTTTTGTAATGGCGGCAGTAGTCCGCTACCCGCTGTAAAGCGTTGAACAGCTGTTCCCCGCCGTTGCCGAGCATGCGCAGTACCAGCACGGATGCGGCGGGGCTGCTGATGCCCAGCGCCACCTCCTTTTCCGCTTCCAGCAGTTCATACAGCGCAGCAACCAGCGCTTCGCCAATGCCATGGCCGGTATCCGCATGTATGAGGGTAGCCTGGTGGGTGAAGCCTTCCATCTGCCCGATGGCGGCCATATCCACGGTGAGCGGCTGCAGCAGCAGGTTGTCCTTTACGAGCAGCTTTTGATGGTGGTACACTTCCGTGATGTTGTGAAAGGAAGTGTACCGGAACACTTCGCCGGAATGCTTACGGCCGCAGGTAAGGATTTCCCCGAAGGTAAGGCGGCAGTCATCTTCCAGGAGGATGCGGTTACGCCCTTTGAAGATGGCTTTTTCATGCGGCACCACGGGGTGCTGCACATAGGTGAAAGCCGCGCCGGCGTGCAGTTTGATCAGCTGCTGCTGGGTAGCGCCCCGTTCCATATTAAAAATCCGCTGGTAGGATTGCGACTGTAGCTGAAGGCTACAGCCGGTTTCCACCTCGACATTAATATCGTAATGATCACCGTCCAGCATGCCCGGCGATGAGCTCATCACCATTACGTATGCCGTGGGATCATGGCGATGCTCACTTACATCCACTACCCGGAAGGGAGGCGTAAAAAACGTATCCTTCAGGTAGCTGCGCCCCTGCTTAAATCCTCCTTTTATCGTGAGCCTGTTGTTCATGTTGTTGTTTTCCTTATCGCACCAGCGCCGGCTCTTCCACGTTTTCGAGGAGCGCGTATTTCCGGATCCAGCCGATTACTGTATCCAGGCCCTGGAGGGACATCAGGTTAGTAAATACAAATGGTTTTCCGTTGCGCATTTTGCGGGCGTCGCGTTCCATTACGCCGAGGTCCGCATGTACGTACGGCGCCAGGTCAATTTTATTGATCACCAGCAGGTCTGACCGGGTGATGCCCGGGCCGCCTTTGCGGGGAATCTTATCACCTTCCGCCACGTCGATCACGAAGATGGTTACATCTGCGAGGTCGGGGCTGAAGGTGGCGCTGAGGTTATCTCCCCCGCTTTCGATCAGGATCAGTTCCACATCCGGGAAGCGGGCGGCCATTTCGTCTACCGCTTCGAGGTTCATGCTGGCGTCTTCGCGGATGGCGGTATGCGGGCATCCGCCGGTTTCCACACCGATGATGCGCTCTTTGGGGAGCTTACTGTTTTTGGTGAGGAATTCCGCATCTTCCTTTGTATAAATATCGTTGGTGATGACACCCAGGCTGTACCTGTCCATCAGCTGACGGCTCAAACGCTCGATCAGCGCGGTTTTCCCGGAGCCTACGGGTCCGGCTACTCCAATTTTCACATATTTTCTGTCGCTCATAATGTTGAATGTTTATTAAGACATATAAAGCCTTGAATAAAGGCGTTCATGCTGCATGCAGCGGATATCGAAGCCGGTATTGCACACGCCTACGAGGTCGCGGTCCAGCTCCATGGTTGGCGTAATCAGCGCGGCGATGGTCGCCTGCATGCGGAACAGGATATCCTGCCCGTCCAGCTGGCCGAGCGGCACCAGTTTCACGGCGTTGGTAACCATGCCGGCGGCGGCGTTGTAATAAAACGCGTACAGCGCTTCCGGCAACGGTATCCCTAACAGGAACGCATATACGCCGTATGCCACTGCGAAATGCCCTTCTGTTTTCTTTGCCGCGATGGCTGCTTCAAAAGCTGTAGCCAGCGGGTATTCCGCCTGACGCCGGAAGATTTTTATCAGCCGCAACCCCAGCTTTTGGCTGGCGGATTTAATTTCCACCGGCAGCTTCAGCGCGCCCAGCTCCTCATCCAGCAGGAGGAGCTGCGCCAGATCGTTTGCGGCGGCGGCGTGGTAAGCCAGGCATACAAACGCCGCATCGTTGAAATGCAGGTTGGCGCGCAGCATTTGCAGTACGTATTGCTCCGCTGTGGCGGCGTTGTGTACGATGCCTTGCTGGACGTAGGTTTCCAGTCCATTGGAATGCGTGTATGCGCCAATGGGCAGGGTGGGATCGCTGAGGTGCAGCAGGCTGCCAAGGAAATAACTATTCATAATACCTTGTATTTACCGGTTGGAGAGCCCCATAATTTTTGAAAACAGGGAACTGCCTCCGTTGCCGTGGCTATGCGGCTGTACGTTTGCGTTGAGCAGGTTCGTGAGCCGGGTATGCTGTTTTTCGGTTGCGTAGCCGCTTGCCAGTAGCCAGCGGTAGATGGGCTCTTCGAAGGGCATCAGCACCTGGTCGTCCTGGATAAACAGCGGCAGGTGTTTGTTACCGATTTCATAGCATACACTGCCCATTTCCAGTAGCGACCGTGGCGTTACCACGATGGCGTCGCTGGGGAGGATATCTACCACTACCGCATGGGTAGCGTCGATGAGCAGGATATCGCCCTGGCGCAGGCGCTGGCCTTCTTTGAGGAAGCGCAGGGCGATTTCGCGGCCCGACGCCGTCTTTTTCCGCTGTATGCGTTTGGTGGTTTCAAACCACTCCAGTTGCAGCAGGTCGGTCGCCAGGTGGGAGATATCGGTATCTGCTATGTTTCCAACCACGGATTCGATGATCATACACAGTGTTTTAGCAAATCAAAAAAGGAAATAACGTTGCGCCAGGGGCACTACGGATACGGGTTCGCAGGTGATCAGCTCTCCATCTACCCGCACCTGGTAATTTTCCGGGTTTACGGTTATTTCCGGTGTTTTGTCGTTATGTATCAGGTCTTTTTTGGAGATATTACGGCAGCCTTTCACCGGCAGCACGATTTTTTCCAGCCCGTACTCCTGCACTATGCCATTGTCGACAGCGGCCTGGGACACAAACGTGATGCAGGTACGTTGCAGCGCTTTGCCATAAGCGCCGAACATATTGCGCAGTATGACCGGTTGCGGCGTCGGGATGCTGGCGTTGGGATCGCCCATTTTGCTGGCGATGATCATACCGCCTTTGATGATCATTTCCGGTTTAGCGCCGAAGAGGGCCGGCTTCCACAGTACGATGTCCGCGAACTTGCCCGGCTCGACGGAGCCTACATGTTGGGCGATGCCGTGGGCGATGGCCGGGTTGATGGTATATTTTGCCACGAAGCGTTTGGCGCGGAAGTTATCATTGCCGGCGTTGGCATCTTCCGGTAAAGCGCCGCGCTGCAGTTTCATTTTATCGGCAGTTTGCCAGGTGCGGGTAACTACCTCGCCTACACGGCCCATGGCCTGGGAGTCGGAACTCATGATGCTGAACACCCCGATATCGTGGAGGATATCCTCTGCGGCGATGGTTTCCGGGCGGATGCGGGAGTCCGCGAAGGAAACGTCTTCCGGGATGCTTTTGCTGAGGTGGTGGCATACCATGAGCATGTCCAGGTGTTCATCGATGGTATTGACGGTGAACGGGCGGGTGGGGTTGGTAGATGCCGGCAGCACATTCGGGAACATGGCCGCGCGGATGATGTCCGGCGCGTGGCCGCCCCCGGCGCCTTCCGTGTGGAAGGTATGGATAACGCGGCCGTTGATGGCGTTCATGGTATCTTCCAGGAAGCCGGCTTCGTTCAGCGTATCCGTGTGGATGGCTACCTGGACGTCGTATTTGTCCGCCACTTTGAGGGAGGCATCGATTACGGCCGGGGTGGCGCCCCAGTCCTCATGGATTTTTACGCCCAGCGCGCCCGCTTCTATTTGCTCGGCGATAGGGGCTTCGGTAGCGCAGTTGCCTTTACCGAAGAAACCGAGGTTCATGGTAAACGCTTCGGCGGATTGCAGCATGCGTTTGAGCCACCATTTACCCGGTGTGATGGTGGTAGCGTTGGTGCCATCCGCGGGGCCGGTACCGCCGCCGATCATGGTGGTGATGCCGCTGAACAGGGCGGTTTCTATTTGCTGCGGGCTGATGAAGTGGATGTGTGTATCGATACCGCCGGCGGTGGCGATGAGTCCTTCCCCGCCGTGTACTTCCGTGGAAGCGCCGATGATCATGTTGGGCGCAACGCCGTCCATGGTATCGGGGTTGCCGGCTTTGCCGAAGCCTACGATGCGGCCGTCTTTGATGCCGAGGTCCCCTTTTACAATGCCCCAGTGATCCAGCAGGATGACGTTGGTGATGACAAAATCGAGCACGCCTTCTTCGCGGAGGGCGGTGCTGGATTGGGACATCCCGTCGCGTACGGTTTTACCGCCGCCGAATTTATTTTCCTCCCCATAATGATTGAAGTCCTTTTCAATTTCAATCACCAGGTTGGTATCCCCGAGCCGCACCCTGTCGCCAGTGGTGGGGCCGTACATATTGGCGTATTTTGTTTTATTGATTTTCAGGCTCATTCCGGTTGGTTTTTGAAGTCAAGAGATGGCAGTTTGGCGATGGCAGCGGCTTTTACTGCTTCGGAGGCAGTATCGCCGTTGGTGAGGTTGTTGATGCCGAAGGCTTTCCTTGCGCCGCCGATGGTGACCAGTTCCACTGTTTTTTCCTCCCCTGGTTCGAACCGGACGGCGGTACCAGCGGCGATGTTGAGCCGCATGCCGAATGCTTTTTCGCGGTCGAAGCTCATTTTGCGGTTCACTTCGAAGAAGTGGCAGTGGGAGCCGATTTGTACGGGGCGATCTGCCGTGTTGATGACTTTTATTTTAACGGTGCTTCTGCCTTCGTTACAGGTGATATCGCCTGCCGGGATAAAATATTCTCCGGGAATCATGATTGCTGAATTTAAAATTATCGGATTGGGTTGTGTACCGTCACCAGTTTGGTACCATCGGGGAAGGTGGCTTCCACCTGCACGTCATGGATCATTTCCGGGATGCCTTCCATAACGTCCTCACGGGTGAGGATGGTGGCGCCGTACTGCATGAGGTCCGCCACGGAGCGCCCGTCGCGCGCGGCTTCGAGGAGGTGGCTGCTGATGTAGGCGATGGCCTCAGGGTAGTTTAGTTTAAGGCCCCTCGCTTTGCGCTTGGCAGCCAGCTCTCCGGCCAGATGAAGCAATAGCTTTTCTGTTTCTCTGGGAGTCAGATGCATATGAGTAAAATTTTATGAGATGGCAAAAGCAAATCCATTCGGAAGTCGTATAACGCTAACGAATATACAATTCCGGACCTATAATGTGTATAGATGGCGC
The DNA here is from genome assembly GCA_001870995.2 of Chitinophaga sp. CB10. Taxonomy (GTDB): domain Bacteria; phylum Bacteroidota; class Bacteroidia; order Chitinophagales; family Chitinophagaceae; genus Chitinophaga. The sequence continues at coordinate 526,425 of MLAV02000001.1, read as the reverse complement.
AAAGGCTCCCGCAGGCGGGTTACGCCGGGATCAAAGTACCTGCTGCGGGGTTCCGCAGCCTGAAATGCAGGGTGATTAAGCGCTGAAGGGGATCAGCAGCTGATGGAAACGGATAAATTTGGGCACGGCGGGGATGGGCATCTGCTCATGCACAAATCCTGCATAAGAAACAGGTGCAGGCTCCCGGGTTTGTATGAGGGAAAAATAATAGAAAGCGAGGTTGTTGATGGCGAGCCGGTGTAACCGCTGCGATAAACTGTTGAGATCTTCGTTGTTGTCCGTATCGTTTACATACAGCAGCCGTTCAAAATGCATGGCATCGACGGCGCCGCAGAACATAGTAAAATCAGTACCTTGCACCGATTGTTCCGTACGGCTGGCATGCCCTGGTAACAGCGGCCCTTTGTTTTTTCCTGTGAAGGAAAAGCCGACAAGGAACAGGAAGCATAATATGTATCTGATAAACAGTTTCATCTTTCGCTTCGCAAATTACAACGAAATAAAAATGCCGGCTAGCACAAATCATGACTATTATATCCAAAATCCGGTAATTTTGCCTTTATGAGGTCGTCGGTAAAAATTTTTTCCAACTTTGAGTACAAGCGGCAGTTTTTGCCGGGTATTTCCAGGCAGGTGCTGCTGAACGATGCGCAACTGCAGGTATATCGCATTGAGCAGTATTTACGGGATATTGTGATACCGGTGCTCCCCTACCGCACTTCTTTCAACTTCCTCATTTTTGTAACGAAGGGGCATGTGGTGCAGCAGCTGGAAACAGACAGTCACCGGCTGGGGGCTAACTCCCTCCTGCTGATCCGTCAGGGCGCTATTACGGCTACACTGGAAATTTCCAGGGATGCCGCGGGATTTTTTGTAGTGTTTGAAAATGAGGTGGTGGAGAACCTGGCTTTGCACCGGCAGCTGTTCAACTTTTTCTTTGTATCTCCCTTTGTGCAGCTCCCGCCCCAGGCGGTGAAGTGGCTCAGTAACCTGATTATCTTACTGGAGGAGGAACTGGCGCTGAAGAATTCCTCGCTGGAAGTGGCCATAGGCTTGTTCCGCCCATTATTGCAAAAGATCATTGTGGCCGCGGGGGAAGGCAGGGGTACGATGAGCCGTGCGCTGGAATTGTCCCTCCACTTCCGGGAGCTGGTGCAGCAGCATCACCTGCGGGAGCGGCAGGTAGCGTTTTACGCGCACCAGCTAAACATCTCGGAGAATTATTTGAACAAGACCGTGAAACAGGCTACCGGCAAGCCTCCGAAGCAGTGGATCAACGAGGTGAATATTTTACACAGCCAGATCCTGTTGCTGGACAGCGGCAGGGATATTTCGAGTGTGGCGTTTGAATTGAATTTTCAATCGCCGAATTATTTTGCCCGGTTGTTTAAGCAGGTAACGGGGGAAACGCCCACGCAATACAGGAACAGGGCGGCGGTGATTTAGTTGCGGCAGCCGTTGCTGCTGCTTTGCGTGAAATTGAGCTGCCTGCCACCGATGGCGGCCCGGCAATTATACGATCGTCACCTTCACGCCCGCGTCTTCCAGTTGCTTTACCAGGTGCGGGGCTACGCCTTTATCCGTAATAATCTCATCTACATCTTCCATACCGCAGATGCGCCCGAAGCCCCGCTTGCCGAATTTACTGGAATCCGCCAGCACAATTGTTTTTTGCGCCGTGGCAATCATTTTCTGGTTCAGGTGGGCTTCCATGATATGAGTGGTGGTGAACCCGAATTCCAGGTCAATCCCGTCTACTCCCAGGAATAATTTACTACAGGAAAAATCTGCCAGTACCCGTTCGGCATAAGGCCCCGTCGCGGAGGTGGAGCTGTTGCGCAGGCTGCCGCCCAGCTGTATGACCTCTATTTCCGGGTGGCGCAGCAGTTCCAGCGATACGTTCAGGGCGCCGGTGATGACCGTCAGCTGCCCTTTGGGCTGTATATGCCTGGCGAGCGCCTGGACGGTGGTGCCGGAGGCAATGATAATGGCATCGTCCTTATTAATGAGGTTGGCCGCAGCCAGGCCGATGGCGCTCTTTTCGTCCCGCCGGATATGCTCCTTTTCATTGACCGGCTTATCGTTCGTATAAGGGTTGGCGGTGGTGGCCCCGCCGTGGGTACGGTATAATAACGATTTATCTTCCAGCAGTTTCAGGTCCTTTCGGATCGTTACCGCCGATACATCCAGTTCCCGACAGAGGTCGACCACCGAAACGGCGTTCTTCTCCTGTAATCTATCTAATATATACTTATGACGTTCCGCGATGTTTATCATAGACATAACGTAAAATTAACCTTTTGAATGCTTCATTTACCAAATATCTAATTATTTTCTTTTTTTTCATTTTATTGTTTATTTTGGTTTCGTTATGTTTCGTTTTATATTGCAAACGAAAACGAAATATCTCAAACAAAACAAAAGAAAAGGATTTCACTCATGAAGCGGTCAGAAGCCTTACAGCAGGTCAGCAATCAGTCCCGGCAGGTCTGGGACATCCTCATTATTGGCGGCGGCGCCACCGGCCTGGGCATAGCCATGGATGCCGCCAGTCGCGGCTACAAAACCCTGTTGCTGGAGCAGGCCGACTTCGCGAAGGGCACTTCCAGCCGCAGCACCAAACTGGTACACGGGGGCGTCAGGTACCTGGCGCAGGGGGATATTGCCCTGGTGCGTGAAGCTTTATATGAGCGGGGCCTGCTGCTCGCCAATGCGCCCCATTTAGCCCATAACCAGCAATTCATTATCCCCCACTACAACTGGTGGCAGGGGCCTTTTTATACGATCGGACTTAAAATATACGATCTGCTCTCCGGCAAATTAAGCCTGGGCAAATCCCATCATATCGGCAAAAATGCCGTTACCAGCCGCCTCCCCAACATCAAGGCGGCAGGACTGAAAGGAGGTATCGTGTACCATGACGGGCAGTTTGACGATGCCCGCCTCGCCATCAACGTAGCGCAAACGGCCGTAGCCCACGGGGCGGTACTGCTAAACTACTGCAAGGTGACGGGGTTGAAAAAAACGAACGGGCAAATCAGCGGGGCGCTGGCGCAGGACCTGGAAAGCGGCCAGCAGCTGGACGTGAACGCGAAGGTGGTCATCAACGCTACCGGCGTATTTGTGGACGAAGTGCTGCAAATGGATAACCCCGGCGCGCCGAATATGGTAAGGCCGAGCCAGGGCGTGCACCTGGTGCTGGATAAGGAGTTCCTCGACAGCGACAGCGCCATCATGATCCCCAAGACTTCCGACGGCCGCGTGCTCTTTGCCGTTCCATGGCATGATAAAGTGCTACTGGGCACCACGGATACCCCGCTGAATGAACACAGCCTGGAACCGGTGGCCCTGGAACAGGAAATTGAATTCATCCTGAACACCGCTGCGCAGTACCTAACGCGCATCCCTACACGAAAAGATGTAAAGAGCGTGTTTGCCGGGCTACGGCCGCTGGCAGCGCCACAAAAAAATACCGGCAGCACCAAGGAGATTTCCCGCAGCCACAAGCTCATGGTGGCCGACTCCGGGCTGATCACCATCACCGGAGGAAAGTGGACCACCTTCCGCCGGATGGCGGAGGATACAGTGAACCTTGCCATCAGCAAAGGCGGACTGACGCCGGTGGCCTGCCGCACCAAGGAGCTGCGGATCACCGGCTACCAGCAGCGCCCTACCGATGCAGCACCGCTGGACGTTTACGGCAGCGAGGCCGCCAGCATCAAATCCTATATCGTGCGCCATCCGGAGATGGCGGAACAGCTGCACCCGGCGCTTCCTTATATCAAAGCGCAGGTAGCCTGGGCCGTGGAGCATGAAATGGCCATTACCGTAGAAGACGTGCTGGCACGCCGCCTCAGGGCCCTCTTCCTCGACGCTGCGGCAGCTATTGCCATGGCGCCTGCCGTTGCCGCCATTATGGCCGGCATCAACGGCAAAGGCAAAGAATGGGAACAGGCGCAGGTAGCGGCCTTTACGGCAATGGCGCAACATTACCTGCTTGCGCCACAAAAACAGGAAGCCGCTTTGCCAATCACAGCATAAAATAGTAAACTCGCAGTTTGCGAAGATCCATAACAGTGAAACCAATTCCACAATAAAACGAAAAACATGAACAGGTACATAATGGCGCTGGACCAGGGCACCACCAGCTCAAGAGCTATCCTTTTCGACAAGAGCGGCAGCATCAAATCTGTTGCGCAGAAAGAATTTACCCAGATATTCCCTCAGCCGGGATGGGTGGAACATGACCCGATGGAAATCTGGAGCAGCCAGATAGGCGTGGCTACGGAAGCCATTGCCAAGGCAGGACTCGAAGGCACGAACGTAGCGGCGATCGGCATCACCAACCAGCGCGAAACGACCGTGGTATGGAACCGAAAAACCGGCAAACCTGTATATAATGCCATCGTATGGCAGGACCGCCGCACTGCGGGCTATTGCGACAGCCTGAAGGCGGCCGGCAAAGAAACGATGATCCGGGAAAAAACCGGCCTGGTGATCGACGCCTATTTTTCCGGCACTAAAATAAAATGGATACTGGACAACGTGGAAGGCGCCAGGGAACTGGCGGCCAAAGGAGAACTCGCCTTTGGCACGATCGACAGCTGGCTGATCTGGAACCTTACCCATGGCGAAGTGCATGCGACGGACATCACGAATGCTTCCCGTACGATGCTCTTCAACATTCACACCCAGCAATGGGATGAGGAGCTGCTCGCGCTGCTGGACATCCCTGCGTCCGTACTGCCGGCCGTGAAGGAATCCAGCGAAGTGTACGGGCATACGGCGCCGGGGGTATTTGCCATAGAAATACCTATTGCGGGCATTGCCGGCGACCAGCAGTCGGCCCTGTTCGGACAAATGTGTACCGCCCCGGGCATGGTGAAAAACACTTATGGTACCGGATGCTTCATGCTCATGAACATCGGTGAAAAACCGATACTCAGCAACAATAACCTGCTCACTACTGTTGCATGGAAGGTAAACGGCCAGGTGAACTATGCGCTGGAAGGCAGCATCTTCATTGCCGGCGCTATTGTGCAATGGCTGCGGGACGGGCTGGGCATCATCCGCTCCTCTTCGGAAGTGGAAGCGCTTGCAGCGAGCGTACCGCAAAACGATGGCGTGTACCTGGTGCCGGCATTTGCGGGCCTGGGCGCGCCGCATTGGGACCAGCATGCACGCGGCACGCTTGTGGGCATGACGAGGGGCACCAACTCCGGGCACATCGCCCGCGCGGCTTTGGAAAGCATTGCTTACCAAACCATGGATGTATTAAAAGCAATGGAGGCAGATGCCAACATCAGCATAAAGGAACTGCGGGTAGACGGTGGCGCCACAGCCAATAACTTATTGATGCAGTTCCAGGCCGACATCCTGCAATCGCAGGTAGTAAGGCCTGGTATAACGGAAACCACTGCTCTTGGCGCCGCCTACCTCGCAGGTTTGGCCACCGGGTACTGGCAGGACCTGGAAGAGATCCGCAGCCAGTGGAACATGGAAAAATGCTTTACGCCAAACGGCGACGCGGCGCAGCGCAACAACTGGATCGCGGGTTGGAACAAAGCTGTCACCACCGCCAAAACATGGGCACAACTGTAAATCTTATAAAACCTCGTTATGACTCCCTTTCTTGCAGAATTTTTGGGCACTGCCCTCCTGATGTTACTCGGTAACGGCGTAGTGGCCAACGTGGTACTCAATAAAACCAAAGGCAACAGCGGCGGATGGATTGTGATCACCACCGGCTGGGCGCTGGCCGTATTCACCGGCGTAGTGGTGGCTGGCCCTGTCAGCGGCGCGCACCTCAACCCCGCCGTTACCATCGCCATGGCTATTGCCGGCAAGCTGGCCTGGGCGCAGGCGCCTGTCTATATCGCCGCGCAAATGCTCGGCGCAATGGCCGGCACCACGCTGGTATGGCTGATATACAAAGATCATTACGATAACACGCCGGACACCGGGCTGCAGCGGGCCACCTTTTTCACGGAGCCTGCCATCAGGAACACGTTACCGAATATACTCAGCGAAATCGCAGGTACGTTCGTATTACTGTTCGCCGTGTTTTACTTTACCGGGGCCGAATTCGGGACTACAAAAGAGCCGATCGGCATGGGTTCATTAGGCGCTATCCCCGTGGCTTTCATCGTATGGGTGATCGGCCTTTCCCTGGGCGGTACTACGGGTTATGCCATTAACCCGGCGAGGGACCTCGGGCCGCGCATCATGCACCAGCTGCTGCCCATCAGAGGCAAAGGCGGCAGCGACTGGGGTTATGCCTGGATACCTGTAGCAGGGCCGATCATCGGCGCATCCCTCGCGGCGTTGCTCTACCTGGCCCTGCAACCGTAATCTACCCGGGCGTTTATCCGTACACGTTACAGTACAGGAGGAATGGTTACTATGGCATACGGCAGCCGGGCATTACTCACCTACGAGACGGTATCCGCCCGTAGCCATAGATTATCTCCCTAAAAAAGAAAAAAAACATGACCATGGATAAAAAAACTACGTTCGCCATCGCGGCGCTGGCCCTTGCCTCCGCTTCCCTGGCGGCCTTTACCATCAGCCCTGCGGCCAAAAAAGGCAATGATCCGAAAGTATTTAAAGTAGGGCACCGCGGCACCCGCGGCCTGATGCCGGAAAACACCATTCCTGCGATGTATAAGGGGCTGGAAGCCGGCGCCAATACGATTGAATTCGACATTCATATCACGAAAGACGGGCAGGTAGTGGTGTACCACGATGCGTCCTTTACGCCGAGCTATACTACCAAGCCGGACGGGTCCGACATCTCCGCAGAAGAGCGGGCAAAGTACACTTTCTACCAGATGGATTACAAGGACATCCGGCCATTTATCATCGGTGAAAAGGCGTATCCGGCCTTCCCGGAACAACAGCGCATGCGCAGCTATGCCCCGTTGCTGGGAGAAATGATCGACTCCGTGGAAGCCTATACGAAAAAGCATCACCTCCCTCCTGCCTACTACCTGCTGGAAATTAAATCCAGCGAAAAGACCGATGGCAAAGAGCAGCCGGCGCCGGAAGAGTACATCACCAAAATGATGGCGGTAAAGCAGCTGGGCAAACTGGGCCACCGCCTGTATGTGCAATCATTCGATGTAAGGCCGCTGCAGGTGATGCACCGCAGGTACCCGAACATTAAATTAGGATTCCTTACCGGCGATAAAAAAGCAAGCTTTGAAGAGAACATGAAAACTTTGGGATTCACCCCATTCTTTTATAACCCGCACTACGAGCTGGTAACGCCGGAGTTGGTAAAAAAATGCCATGCGCAGAAAATGGTGATCGTACCATGGACGGTGCAGGAGGCCGACAAAATGAAAGAGCTGCGTAAAATGGGCGTAGACGGTATTATCAGCGATTATCCGAACCGCTTTGCGGAAGCAGGGCTGTAATCCGGTTTACCGTTCGCATAAAAAAAATTCAGTTTCAAACCATTATTTGATAAATTTGACGCTCGATTTTTTATACAGCTTTTAAATCAACAATACCAATACGACATGACAGTATCCAAAAGAACGGTGAGCGCAATGATACTGGGAGCAGTGGCAGTGGTGCAGAGCTTCCAGGCAATCGCGCAGGTGAATGCCAAACCAAAGCTGGTAGTAGGAATTGTGGTAGATCAGATGAGATGGGATTACCTCTACAGGTACTATGACCGCTATGAAGCTGGTGGCTTCAAACGTATGCTGGGAGAAGGTTTCTCCTGCGAAAACACCTACATCAGCCACCTTCCATCCTTTACTGCTGTAGGGCACAGCACCGTGTACACCGGCTCTGTACCTGCCATTCACGGCATTACCGGCAACGACTGGACCGACCAGGTGACAGGCAGAAAATGGTATTGCACGGAAGATACCACCGTATTACCTGTAGGCAGCAACAGCAACGCCGGTAAGATGTCGCCCCGCAACCTGCTGGCCTCCACCATTACCGATGAGCTGAAACTGGCCACCAACTTCCGTTCCCGCGTGGTGGGCGTATCCCTGAAGGACCGCGCTTCCATCCTCCCTGCCGGGCACACGCCTGATGGCGCCTTCTGGCTGGACGATGCCAACGCCAGCTTCATCACGAGCGATTACTACATGAAGGATCTGCCGGAATGGGTAAAGAAATTCAACGCGCGTAAGGAGCCGCAGCAGCTGATGTCCAAACCATGGAACCCGCTGTACCCCATCAATACGTATGTACAAAGCACCGCAGATGACAACCGCTGGGAAGGCCCATACAAGACGGAAAGCGCGCCGGTGTTTCCCCATAACCTCCCTGAGATTTATGCGAAAGACCCTGGCAGCCTGCGTTCTACGCCTTTCGGCAATACCCTCACACTGGATTTTGCCAAAGCCGCAGTGGAAGGCTATGACCTCGGTAACAACACCGTTACGGACTTCCTGACCATCAACTGCGCTTCCACGGATTATGTAGGCCACCAGTTCGGACCTAACTCCATCGAGGTGGAAGATACGTACCTGCGCCTGGATAAAGACCTCTCTGCTTTCTTCTCCTTCCTGGACAAGAAAGTAGGTAAAGGTAACTACCTCGTGTTCCTCACGGCGGACCACGGCGCCGCGCATGCGATCGAGTTCATGAAAGAGCATAACCTGCCGGCGGGCCTCGCGCAGGACCGCAAGACCATGCCTGAACTGAACGCGCTGCTGAAGGAAAAATTTGGCGTGGACGGACTGGTAAGATCTTTCCAGAACTATCACGTGAACTATGACCTGCAGAAGATTGCCGCTAATCCTAACCTGAACTTTGATGCGATCAAGAAAGTATCGGTGGACTTCCTGGTGAAACAACCGGGTATCCAGTTCGCCGTCGACATAGAGAACATCGGTAACAGCGCAGTACCTGAGCCGATCAAATCCATGATCGCCAACGGCTACAATCCTAAGCGCACGGGCCAGGTGATGATCATTCCGGAGCCGGGATGGTTTGCCGGCAGCGCCAAAGGTACTACGCACGGCAACTGGAACCCTTACGACATCCACATTCCGCTCGTGTTCATGGGATGGCATATTAAAAACGGCCAGACCAATGAAATCACGCATATGACAGATATTGCCGCCACGCTGGCCGCTATGCTGCATATCCAGATGCCGAATGGCTGCGTGGGTAAACCGGTTACCGCTATTACCCAAACTGCGAACACCACCGGTAAATAAAATTTTCTTCCTAAAAAAAAGCGGCGTGCCACTTGTGTGACACGCCGTTTTTTTTTATTGCGTTTATTCGTTTGCGTTATACCACGCCGCCCATGTACGGATCGGTAACAGATTCCCTACCGGTTTCCACCCGGCCTGCAAAGCGTTGCGCATAGCGGTTGTAGCCGTGTACCTTCACGGTGAAATCGTACCAGCCATGGCTTTTCCCCAAAGGCAGCACTACCTGCTCCGTAGCGTTGGCGGCCAACGTGCGGCTGATCGCATTATTGCCATACGCGTTATCCGTTACGGTGATGGTACGGGGCTGCGAAGTTTGGTTCACCAGCTTCAACACCGCATTGCCGGTAGGTTTGGCGGTGATGCCCGCAGTTTCGTACAGGGTTTGCACCTGCACGCCGGGATCATTTTTATCCCCGTTGAACTGGCGGAAGAAACCGTTAGGCCCGTGGACATGCAGTTCGTATTGCGCGCCGTCAAAACCGGCCAGTGCCCATTTGTAGTTCAGCGCATCGCCGGCTTTTACAGCGAAGGACCAGTTGCGGTTTTTAACGCCTTCGTAGGCGCCGGTGGTGTAAACGGTAAAAGGCGAACCGGCAGCTTCCTTACCGAAAAATTTATTGCCGGCTTTCAGGTCGATATACAGCTGCACGGCAGCGGCATCCCAGCGGGCATCCGCATACAGCTCGTAAGGTAAGGCACAGGAAGGACGTACGCCCGGCTCCTGCAGGCGCAGGCCGTTAGCGCTGATTTGCTTTACGGCAGCATCGTCCAGCGGTTTGAAGCCGGCAGGCAGGTCCTTGAACTTCGCGTTGTAGATATTTTCCACCATCTTTTGCTGTTCCAGGAAAGGCAGCTTGCGCGGTACGGAAGGATCGTAGGGACTGAAGGCGGCGGTGAGGTCGCCACAGATGGTGCGGCGCCATGCGCTGATATTATCCAGGTGGATTTGCTTGTTGTATTTCTTATTCAGGAAAGTTTCCAGGAACTGGATGGTGGAGGTATGATCAAATACTTCAGAACATACTTTACCTCCCCTGCTCCAGGGGCTGGCGATCACCATCGGCACGCGGAAGCCGAGGCCTACCGCGCCGCCGCGCGCGCCTTTTTCCGGCACGCCCTGCCTGATTTCCGCTTCCAGCCGCACGTGCTCCAGCTCCGTTTCGATACCAGCGGAGGCAGCGCCGGTGCCGGGTTTCTTTTCATCGTGGATGGAGAATGGCACTACGTGGTCGTAATAACCATCGTTTTCATCGTAGGTGAGAATGAAGATGGTTTTCTTCCAAACCTCTTCGTTGTTGGTGAGGATGTCCAGCACTTCGGACACGTACCAGGCGCCGTACCAGGGCGCGCTGGGGTGATCGCTGAAGTTCTGCGGGCCGGCCAGCCAGGATACGGTGGGCAGTTTGCCTTCGTTCACATCCTTGCGGAACTGGTAGAAGAGATCGCCGGCAGGCACGGTCACTTCCCGCTTAGCGCCACCGTCTTTGTATTTGAAGGTGGTTACTTTCCGGTAATCCGGATCGCCGGCGTTGACCACGAAGGCGCGGTCGTACAGGGCTTTTTGCTCCGGCGTCAGTTTTGCGTAGGATTCCTCGTTCCACTTCTTCAGCTCTGCCGCCGCATTGTCCAGCGCTTCCAGCTTTTTGCGGAGGGCGATCTGATTTTTGCGGGCTGCCTCTTCGGAGGAGGGACTTGCTTCCTGCAGTTTATTGATTTCGCCGGGGAGGGTTTCTACCTGTGCGACGAGATTTTCGATATACTTCTTAGAGAATTTCACGTTGTAGGCGGCGAAGAATTCCAGCAGGTTACACCCGAAGTTGGAGAGCCATGCTCTCTCCTCTCCTTTAAACCCGCCACCACAGCTGATTTCGTTCTGGTAAAATTTCCAGTCAATATTATTTTCCGAGAGGAGTTCCGGGAAGGTTTTCCATCCCAGTTTGGCGAAGCTGTAGTTATCATTGCGGATATGCGCTTTCATTTCGCCGTTATCCTCATGGGTAATTTTGCCTGTCCAGAAGAAGGAGCGGTTGGGCGTGGTGCTGGTCATCGCGGAGCAGAAGTTCTGGTCGCATACGGTGAAAGCGTCTGCCATGGCGTAGTTGAAAGGAATGTCCTGCCGGCTGAAATAGCCCAGCGTCAGCGGCATGGCGGCGTAGTCCTTATTACCGGATTTTTTTGCCAGCAGCCATTTATCGTACCGGCCTTCGTTATAAGCATCTACCTGGCTGGCCCTGGAATGCGGCAGGGAGCCCATCCAGGTGACCTTTGAATCCTTGATATCGAACCGGAAAGGCGCGAATGTTTTACCATGTTCATCTGTCTGACACCATACCGGCTTGCCATCCGGGAGGATGACGGCCCTTGGGTCGTTAAAGCCTCTTACGCCCTGCAGTGCGCCGAAGCAGTGGTCGAAAGAGCGGTTTTCCTGCATCAGGATTACGATATGCTCCGCATCGAGGAAAGTGCTGCCTGGCGCGGGATTGATGGCCATGGCTTTTTGAATGGAGGCGGGAAGCAACGTGGAGAGGCCGGCTGCGCCGGTGAGTAAAGCGGACTTCTTGAGGAAGTCTCTTCTGGTATCCGTCATAGATTATGCTTGATTATTCCGATAAAATAGCAAAGTTATTTTTGTGAAAACGGAATTTGTGATGGATGGTTATCCTTAATAATTTCTTAACGTGAAAGGCTGATCCTACGGGGGTTTTAGCGGGATGGTGAGATATTGGAGAAATGCAAAAAGCAGGACGGTGCGTCCTGCTTTTTGTGAGATGTAAGTGGAAGCGGGTTTTATAATTTGATCAATTTTGTAGCGGTTATTTGTGTGTAATTGGATCAATTGCACAACTGTTATTCGCTTACAATTTGATCAGTTTCACGCTGTAATTCGTTTACAATTTGATCAGTTTCACACTGTAATTCGTTTACAATTTGATCAGTTTCACGCTGCTTACCTTACCCGTATTCCTGCTGATAATCCTTACAAACCAGGTTCCTGCAGGCACTTTACTCAAATCCAGTTTCACCTGCTGTAAGCCTTTGGTACCGGGCGTGTGTACTTGTCGCGCTACAGGCGCTGCGCTGTTCAACGCCGTTACTTCGATCAGGTAGAGGTCGCCGCCAGTACCCTGGAACTGCAGCTGCGCTTCAGATGCGCCTACCGGGTTCGGATATACGACCACGGCATCGATGCTGTTATCCGCTGTTTCAGCCGGGGCTTTCATCATGGCGGCGGCGCCGTTCAGCGCGGCGAGGCTGCCGGTGCAGGCGCGTACGAACTGCCATGGTTTGCCATCGCCGGTATTGATATCCGGCTGGTTATTGAGGGTCCACCATTTTGCCCTATATACGTTACCGTTATATACGGCAGAGTCGTTGGCCCAGTACACCTGTGTAGGGCTCCACAGCGGGATACCGTTACAGTTGTTGCCGCTGCTGCCGTTTACGGCGATGTTGACGGTGGCGCTGGTGGTCACGGCATTGAGGTTGTCCGTTGCTTTGGCGGTCAGCGCGTAGGTACCGGCGCCCACATTGGCCCAGGCGTAACTGTACGGCGCAACAGAATCCGTATTGAGCAGGGTGCTGCCGTTATAGAACGCTACCGATTTGATGCTGCCGTCGCTATCTGCCGCAGTGGCAGTGATGGTAACGCTTGCAGGGGCAGTGAACGTAGCATTGTTGGCGGGCGAGGTGATGGAGACGGTAGGGAATACGTTGGCGGCATTTACCGTTACATGCACCGTATCACTCGTTTTCACGGCCCCGAGGTTATCGGTGGCGCGGGCGCTCAGCGTGTACCCGCCTGCGGCCACGCCAGTCCAGGCGTAGCTGTACGGCGCGGTAGTATCCGTTCCCAGGAGGGTGGTACCGCGGTAGAAGGCCACTGATTTCACCACGCCGTCGCTATCGGAAGCGGCGGCGGTGATGGTAATACTTGCCGGCGCCGTATAGGCGGCATTGTTAGCCGGCGCGGTAATGCTTACCACCGGCGGTTTGTTGGCCGCGCCTGTCACAGTAATGTTAACAGTAGCAGAAGTGGCGCTGGCATTTTTATTATCCGTGGCTATGGCTTTGAGCGCGTAGCTGCCGGCGCTGACGCCGTTCCAGGTATAGGTGTAAGGAGCGCTGTTCACTGTTCCGAGCAGGGTGCTGCCGTTATAGAAAGCCACGCTGCTCACTACGCCGTCGCTATCGGAAGCGGCAGCGGTGATAGTAATGTTTAGCGGGCCGGCAAAGGTGGCATTGTTTGCCGGGGAGGTGATTTGTACTACCGGCGGTTTATTGGGTTGTGCGCCGCTGGCAAATACTTCGTTGATTTTGTTCACGAGGGGGCTGGTAGTATTGGGGCAATAGATCAGCTTTCCTTTGGATACGGTGCTGCTGGTCATATTGAGCATATCCCCGAACACCTGCCAGACAATGACGCCGGCCAGGTTGTGATCCTTGATGTACTGGGCTTTTGCGGCGATGGAGGCCGGGTTGTCGTAACTGAGGAAGTAGTTGCCTTTGGTTTTGTAGGGCACCTGCGCTACGCTATCCCAATGCTCCGTCCACCCGGTGGCTGTTTGTTGCAGGATGTAGCTGTAGGTAGGGGTCCCATCGTACAGATCGCGGGGCCAGTTGGTATAGTCGGCCGCGGTTTGAATAGGCCCGTCCGGCTGCACTGTTTCCGCACGCTTTACGGTAGGCGCGTTCAAAGCGGCGGCGCCGTTGGTCACCACGCCCCGGCCATAGAACGGCGCGCCGAGGTTTACTTTACTCATGTTCACGCCCAGCGCCTGTAATGCGGTGGTGGTAGCATGCAGGGAGAAGTTGCTGTACTCGGCGCCGGGATAATCGTACAAAGGCGCGTTGTGCCCGGCTTTGTTGGACCAGCCGCCGTTGTAGTCGTAGGTCATCATATCAAAATAGTCCAGCGAGTTGTTGAGCCGCGCCCAGTCGAAGCCCGCCAGCTTGCCCGGACTAGCGGAAAAGCAGGACGTCATCAGCTTATTGGGCCCGATGGCGGCGCGTACTTTTTCCATGAGGATGGCAAAGTTCGTATAGTCGGCAGGGCTATAGCTGACGATGTTCATACCCGGGTCGTTGGGGTATTCCCAATCGAAGTCCACCCCGTCAAAGCCCATGGCCATCAGGGTTTGGATGCCGGCGATGAAGCGGTTGCGTTTCACGGAATCGGCCGCCATTTCCGGGTAGTGTTTGCACATGCTCCATCCGCCGATGGAGGCCAGTACTTTTACGCCTTTTTCATGCGCCAGGTCGATGATACCGGGCGCGCCGCCGGCTTTGTGGATGGCCAGCGGGAAGCTGCCGCTTTTGCCGGTGTTGACGTTGATCCATCCGCTGCCGCTGTTGCGGTAGCCCTGGTTGTAGGCGTTGCTGCCGTCGCTGATATAGTACAGTACTTCCAGCTCTCCGAAGAGCAGGTACATATCCCAGCTGCTGTAGATGTCTTCATTGATGAGGGGTGCAGGCGCCTGCACTGCCCCGGCCTGGTAGATGTTTTTGTTGCGGAAGTCGCCGCTGTGCAATGAACCATCCTGCGCCACGCCGAAGAAGGAGAAGTTGAGGATGGTGTACTGCGAGTAGTCGACATTGAGGTGGTTGTAACCACCGGCGGGCGTGATGCCTGCTACATTTTTCCAGGCGTCCCACTGGGTAATGTAGCCGATCACCTGTTTGTTGTGCTGCGCGGTGGTGGCAGGCACCGGTGGACTCACCTGGGCATTGGCCTGCCAGGCTAACAACAATAGTACAATTAGGGATACGAGGCGCCCCCACGCGCCGATGCGGATAGAATTGGTGGTCATACAGATAGTTTAAACTAATGGTGGTTAAAAAAATAAAACGGATTGCTTTGTTTGAATGCCTGACGATAAATAGTGCCCGACCGGTATGGTTATGTTCAGCTGTTGGTTGATTGGTTGAATGACAGATTTTGCACGGGTACAGGTAGCTCGCATCAGGTAGTCGGGCGAGCTGCGCGGTGGTACTATCCATTCCGAAAAAAATTTTTCCTGCTTTCCATTGGCGGTAAGATTTTGATAATTGACTGAATTTGTATTACTTGCAGCAACATTTCGATTAGTTATAACTCCTGACTTACGCCACGCTATAGGAAATCAGCATTTTTTATTAACCAATAAATACTATGAAAAACACCCTTCGAAGTAACCTTTTACGAGGCATCGTATGCCTGTTCCTGTTAGGTGGCGCTGCAGCCTGCAGCAAGAACGACGACCCTGTAACGCCTGCGCCGGATCTGAATGCGCTTTACGCCAATTCCATCAAGGATGCCATGACGGCCGACAGTACGGAGATTATAGACACGTTGTGGGCTATAACGCCGACGAATACACGGTTGCAGTGGAAGACGATCAACGGCAAGCAGTATGTGCTAATGGCAACGTTTATGCGGTTCCCTTCCAGCTATCCGCAGGGCGATAGCATTACCACCAGCTGGGGGGAGTCCTTCCTTTTTGCTCCCGGGCAGATGAAAGCAAAGCTCAGCGGTATGCCCGCCGGGACGGATACCATCCTGCGGATTTGCCAGGTGCTGGGATTGCCGCCGGTCAATCCTAAAACCAATACGCATATTGCGCAAATGTGGGTGCAGCCTTCGCAGCTGTACCGGCCGGCGGGGAACCCGGACATCACTACTACCACTACCGGGGCGGTGCTGGTACCGGGCGTCAGCAACGACTACCTGACCTGGTTTAACGACTACATCCTTTTTGCGTACTTCCACACGCTTACTTCCGCAACGGATTATCATTATCCGTGGACCCGCCTGGGATATACGTATGACTGGGCGCCGGGTGCAAAGGAAGTGGGTATGAGCGAGTTTGTGATGAAAGCGGGCAGCGGTGCATGGGTAGAGAAGACGACGACGGCGCAGGCGTTTTTCAGGCAGTAGCTAAAGGAGTTTGCACGGATACGCTCCAACAGAAAAAAGGTTCTGTTGCCTCGTGCAACAGAACCTTCAATGGATTGGGGCAGCAAAATAAGATGAACGGATTAGTTGCATGTTTATGGGGTCGCAGGATGAAAACGGGTTTTCATAAGGGTAACTGAAATTACTTGTACTCATTTCCTGTTGCAATATTAACTCTTTGACATTCAACCCCATGGCTCATATCGGGAAAATGATTTTCCGATTCGGGAATTGTTGCCTGCTTCGTAAATGGTAATTATCGCATGGAAATTGTTACGGACAGGAGAGCAAAAATTGATAGTTATGGATATAGCCCGTCGTTTCCCGGAGAACCCGCTGTTAAAGCCTGCCGACCTCCAACCCAGCAAAGAAGGCGTTAAAGTGGCCTGCCTGCTTAACCCGGGGGTTTTTACTTACGACCGAAAGATATGGCTGCTGGTGCGCGTGGCCGAACGGCCCGAACAGTCGGACGTGCATCTCTCCTTCCCTATCCTGAATGCCGATGGCAGCATGACCATCCGGCAGATCAAACTCGATGACCCGGACCTGATTGCCACGGATGCGCGGGTGATCAACTACCAGGGGGCCGACTTTCTGACCACGCTTTCACACTTACGATTTTTTTATAGCGAAGATGGTATCCATTTCAGGGAAGACCCCGCTTACCCGCCGATATATGGCAGGGGAAGCCTGGAATCCTTTGGGGTGGAGGATTGCAGGGTGAGTAAGCTGGGGGATGCGTACTACCTCACTTATACGGCTGTATCAGAAAATGGCGTGGGCGTAGGCATGAAAACCACGCAAAACTTCCAGGAGTTTCAGTCGCACGGGATGATTATACCGCCGCACAACAAGGACTGCGCCCTGTTTGAAGAACTGATCCACGGCATGTATTACGCATTTCACCGGCCGAGCAGCGTATCGTTGGGTGGCAACTACATCTGGCTGGCTTCTTCGCCGGATGGGATTCACTGGGGCGACCACCGCTGTATTTTAAAGACCCGGCCCGGCAAGTGGGACAGCGCGCGGGTGGGCGCGGGCGCTGCGCCTATCCGTACGGAAAAAGGATGGCTGATGATTTATCATGGCGCCAATACGGCGCACCGTTACTGCCTGGGCGCTGCGTTGCTTGACATCCATCAGCCTTCCAAAGTGCTGGCACGCACGGAGGAGCCTATCATGGAGCCGCAGGAAGCTTATGAGCTGACGGGCTTTTTCGGGCATGTGGTATTCACCAACGGGCATATAGTGAACGGGGATGAACTGACGATTTACTATGGCGCGGCGGATGAATATGTTTGCGGCGCAAGATTTTCCTTAAAAGAAATACTGGATCGATTACAATAGACGCCAGAGCGGATGAATATCTTTGCGGCGCAAGATTTTCCATAAAAGAAATACTGGATCGATTACAATAGCCGTTAGATTTGCAGATGCAAAAAACAGATGTAACCATTCGCGCCATTGCGCCCGGCGAGGAGCTGCCTATGGAACTGCTGCTGCTGGCTGATCCGTCGCCGGAGATGATTGCCTCCTACATCTACCAGGCAAGGGTGTACGTAGCGGAAAAGGATGAGCGGCTTATCGGCGTTTACGCTTTGACGTTAACGGAGCCGGGCAGGCCGGAAATCCGGAACCTGGCCGTAGCGGAGGACTTTCAGGGGCAGGGCCTCGGCAAGCTCCTGTTGCGGCATGCGATTGAACGCGCCAGGGAGAACGGTGCGGAGCGCCTCCTTATTGGCACCGGCAACAGTTCAGTCGGGCAATTATATCTCTATCAAAAAATGGGGTTTGAAATTACGGCTATCAGAAAGAATTATTTCGTTCAGCATTATCCGGCGCCTTTGACCGAAAACGGAATCCCTTGCAGGCACATGCTGATGCTGGAAATGGAATTGGGCACGGGCGCGGCATTCCGGACTGCCGGCGGCCCTGACATCTCCCCTATAACCTGATTTCAAACAGGCTGAATGCCGCATTCTGGTAATGCGCCGGCAAGGTGGGCGAATTCGTGGTAACCGTGCCGAGGTATTCAAATCCGCAGCTCATATAATACGCATTCAGGCGATCGTTACCCGCGCCGGTATCCAGGCGAAGGTACTGCCTGCCGTTGGCCACGGCGTAGTTTTTAGCCCACGCTACAATATGCTTTACGTAGCCTCTGCCACGGAAAGCGGGATGATTCGCAATCCGGTGGATGTACAGCGACGGCGATTCATCTTTTTCGCCCCAGATGTGCGGGTCCTGGAAGGTGGTACTGAATACGCAGGCTACCTGCCCTTCTTCCAGGATTTTCCACTGCCTGCCTTCGTTGATCTCATCAATGACCATCTGCCTTTCAAACCCCTGCCATTGGCGGGCGGAGTATTGTTTTTGCAGGTGCGTGCCTGCGTCATACAATTCAAAGATCGTGTCGAGATCAGCCATGGTACTGTTGTATATTTCCATAATATGTGTTTTGGTAATGCAAAAATCAGCAAAATACCATACATAAAACAGATTCAGTTTTGTTATTTTATACCATATCAGATACCAGTACAATCAGCCAAATCCCTTTATGCCAAAGGATTTGAGATATTTCTAAAAAACCTGTACCACTTTTCAAATCTTTTTCAACTATCTTAGCGCGATATTATTCTTGACGTAACCTGAAATATGTGGAATAAAAAGATACTCCTGGCCGACGATGATCAGGACGACCGAGAGTTTATCAGGGAGATGCTGGAGTTTATGGATAACGATGTTAGAGTTGACTGTGTACCGAACGGACAAGAAGTATTTGATTATTTAGCGAATTGTAGCCCAAACAACTTTCCAAACCTGATTTTGCTTGACTATAAAATGCCTATGATGAATGCGGGCGAAGTGCTGGAAAAAATGCAGCGACAACGATTGTATGGTAAAATCCCTAAAGTGGTTTGGAGTACATCCGATGAACAAACCCACATCAATCGCTGCCTGAATGCAGGCGCACTGCGGTATTTTGTCAAACCGATTACTGCTTCCGGCCTGAAAGCAATCGCCGGCGAAATCCTGGAATTATGCAATGATTAAGCTGGCAGATAGATGCTGAATACGGCGCCTTCTCCGGGCTTACTGATAGCCTGGATGGTGCCGCGGTGATTTTCCACGATCTTACGGCAGATGGCCAGTCCGATCCCAGTTCCGGGGAACTCGTCCCGGGTATGCAGGCGTTCGAACATCTCGAATATTTTCATGGCATAATGCTGATCGAAGCCAATTCCATTATCCGCTACCGTTAGTACCATCACATTATCTTCCCGGCCGGTTGACTGGTTGAGGATGGGTTCCACCCCGGCGGTAATCACAATTTCAGGGGGCACTCCTTTACGATGGTATTTCAGGGAATTACCGATGAGGTTTTCAAACAGCTGACGCAGCTGAAACGCAATCCCGTTAATGGAAGGGAGGTTATTGGCAATAATCTTGCCGCCTGTCTGTTCCAGGGTTTCAGCAAAAAATACCGTGAGTTCATCCACTACTTCCTGCAGGCTTACGCTTTCGAAGACGATCGTTTGTTCGGATATTTTTGTAAATGCCAGCATATCGTCTATCAGGCCCTGCATACGCCTGGCGGCATCAGCAGAGCGGAGCAGGTAATCCTTCTGACGGTCGCTGAGCTGCAGGTCCTCCGCTTCGAGCACCATCCTGTTGTAGAGCTGGATCTTGCGCAGCGGTTCCTTCATATCATGTGCGGCAGCAAAGGCGAACTTCTGCAGTTCCATATTTTGCGATTCCAGTTGCTGGGTATATTTAAGTATCTGTTGTTCCGCCAGCTTCCGCTCCGTGAGGTCGCGGGTTACTTTGGAAAAACCGATGATACTGCCATCCGTATCGTGCATGGCGGTGATCACTGCGCTTCCCCAGAAGGTAGTACCGTCCTTACGGACGCGCCATCCCTCGTGGATGGCCTTCCCCTGTTCAGCGGCCACGCCGATCAGCTTTTCCGGGAGTTGGCGGAGCTGATCTTCCTTTGGATAAAATATGCGGAAGTGATTCCCTACTATTTCTTCTTCCGTATAGCCTTTTATCTTCTGGGCGCCTTTGTTCCAGTTGAGTATGATACCGTTGACACTGAGCATTAGTATGGCATAGTCTTCCACCTCGTCAATCATTTTCTGATAGCGGCGTTCAGTTGCTGCCGCATCGAGCTGCTTTGCCTGCTCATAGGCCTCTGCTGCAGGTTCTGAAAACTCAAGAGATGGCTGCGCTAAATTCTCAATTGGGGACATTACAGCAATTTTCTGCTTAGATCTGTCTGCTTCCATGTATGAACAGTTTTATCAACACACTTCGGACTTATTACATAACATTTACAATGGCAGGCGCAGCAACAATTATACCTGACAACATCTATCGGATTACATACTGATTATCAGTCTTTTATATTCACATCTACCAATATACGAAATTCTTTACCGGGGAGGAACAAGGTAACACATTGTCCATTAAGTTACACACCTTTAGCGGCATCACCAAATAAAAAGGGCCACTGGGGCCCTTTTTTAAGTATGTAGTCATTAATGTGCTCAGCGCCTGATTCCCATTACTTCGTCTGTTTCGTCGAGGAAGCGTTGAATCTTATTGGTGTTCATAAACGTTCGCAGGGCGAAATCCCGGTACTTCCCTTCCGATGTGCTGAACATCAGTTTCACTTCCGTACCGGTGTAAATGAGGTTAGTGCTTTTGCGGACGATGTTGTAACGAACGAAGTCGTCAAACTTTATTTCCTTTTTGATAAGGCCACCGAGGGAGGTGCTGATGATCACACGGCGTTGCTTATCAAACCGCCAGCTGCCGGTAAGGATGAAGGCAAACAACGCGGCCAGCCCCAGCGGAAACCATACTGCAAGGAACTCCCGTACAGGCGATTTGCCGGGCGCATAATCCGGCGTAGTGAAAGCCCAGTACCACCAGGCCAGGCACAGCGCCATTGCGACCGCCGGGAAAATTTTATTTTGTTTCATCCGGTAGATATCGCCTTCCGGCTTATAATATTCAAACGTGGTGATAGGCACATGCAGGGATGCGGCAGGAGTGGGCGCATTACCGAATACGATATGATGCAGCGCCGGTAATAATTCCGATTTAAAACTAATGGCCGCTTTATCCTCAAAGCCTTTGTAATAGGAGGAAATGCGGATGCCTTTACCATGGCGGTTGCTCTTTTTAAAGATCGCGTAAGTGAGGCCGGTGGTTCCCGTTACCGGATCAATAGCGGCGATTTCATCAAAGGCAAAGGATTGGAGGGTTAGTACGCCTCCCCATTTTTTGATGACTCTTTTTGCCTGGGCATCAAAGATAAATACGGTAAAAGCATTGGCTATAAATAAGCCCGCCAGTACCAATACGAACAGGTACCCTTGTACCAGTGAGGTTTGCAATGCGGGGGAGCTTTTGACCATGAACGTCCATAGCGCGCCGAAAACAAACAATATAAGCAGGCCGGATAGCAGATAGGCCCTGTTTGGAAATACCTGGATGCCGGTATCTCCAATGATCCATTTGGTTTTTCTCATGGGTGCGAAAATAAATAAATATAATATTTAAAAATTGCCCGGATATTCTGTCAATTGTTTATTTTAGTATTAAATCGTGATCCAGTGAGCAATGATGAGGCTATTCTATTACAGGAACTGAGGCGGGGGAACCAGGAAGCTTTTCTAGCTGTTTACCATCAACATTATCCTTCGCTGTACCATTATATCCTGCGTTTTATCGCTGTCCCCCAACTTGCTGAAGATGCTTTACAGGAAGTATTTGTAAAGATCTGGGAGGTAAGGGAGCGGATAGATCCTGCCCAATCCTTCAGGGGCTACCTTTACCGGATCGCAAGAAATCATGTATTCAAGTTAATGAAGAAAATAGCGGCGGACGAAGCCCTGCGCACACAGGTGATGCAGGAGCTGCACCGGCAAACCGATGATGCGGATACCCGCCTGCTCTGGAAAGAGTACGAGCGGCTGCTGCATACGGCCATCGCCCTGTTACCGCCGCAACGGCAAAAAGTATTCAGGCTTTGCCGGGAAGAAAGCAAATCATACGAGGAAGTAGCCGCCACGCTGGGCATTTCTAAAAACACCGTCAAAGAGCATATGGTACTGGCTTTGAAGAGCATTCAATCATTTTTTTACGAGCATGCGGATGGCGCCCTGGTCCTGCTTTTTTGGACAGAGGTACTGATCAACCAAAAAAAATCCTGATTTTTTTCCGGAGGGACCCACCCTCCCGGGCATTTTCGGGATAGTATAATAGTATGCCGACAGGAAAGAACAATGAATATTACCGACTATTGCTGCAACGCTGGCAACAGCGCCAATGCAGTCCGCATGAGGCGATAGAGCTGCTGGACTACCTCTGCTTGCCAGAGGCGGACCGCCTGCTGCTGGCGGAAATACAGGCGGCCTTTGAGCAGGCTTCCCCGGAAGGGGACGTAACAGGGCCGGGGGAAAGGGTCCGCGCGGCCCTGCTCACTCACATACAAGCCCCTGCCACCGTTGTGCCCCTGCACAAAAACCGGAAACTACGCTGCCTCGCGGCTGCCGTCGTACTGGCTGCCATAGCGGTACCTGCAACGCGATGGCTGCACCCTGCACGCAACGCTCCTTTGGCCGGAACCATCTCCCGGCACGAACATGATATTTCCCCCGGAAAAAACAAAGCGGTATTAACCCTGGGAAATGGTGAAAAAATCGTACTGGACAGCGCCGGCAACCAATTGCCAGCCAGCCAGGGAGGCAGCGCCATCTGCAACCAGAACGGCGTACTCACCTACCAGGACCGGGGCGATCAGCCGCCGGTGTACAATACCCTCGCCACCGCCGCAGGGGAAACCTATGCGCTCACCCTCGCCGATGGCACCAGGGTATGGCTCAACGCCGCTTCCTCCATCCGCTTCCCCAGCGCGTTCCCGGGCAGGGAGCGATTGGTGGAACTTACCGGGGAAGCCTATTTCGAGGTGGCCGCCAATGCCAACCAGGCATTCCGGATCAGCACCGGCCGTATATCCATCGACGTACTGGGCACCAGCCTTAACGTAAACGCCTACCCTGCCGCCGCTACGACTAACACCACGCTGGTCAGCGGAGCGGTGAAAGTCAACACGGCCGCCGGCTCCCTGCTGCTGGCCCCCGGCGAGCAATCCCAGGCGGATGCCAACGGCGTGCAGCGCAAACAAACGCATGTACACCTCAGCAGCATAACCGCCTGGAAAGACGGATTCTTCCAGTTTGAAAATACGCCGCTGACGGAAGTACTGGAGCAATTTGCCCGGTGGTACAATGTAGAAGTTATTTACGAAGGCAAAATAAACAACCGCAGGTTCTTTGGCATCATCAACCGCAACAGCTCCCTGAAGAGCGTGCTGCGCATGCTGGATGCAAACGATATCTCATTTACGCTCGAAGGAAACAAACTGATCGTGCAACATACATAGAGAGAGAACGCAACATACATAGTCATATCAGCCAAAACAGCTAACTGCATCGCAACCTAACCACATATCTAAATCAAAATTCGCAGAAGTATGCAATTAAGTACTATTGCCTGCACCCGGCCCGCAAAAGACCGGCGTACAACCAAAAATCTGAAGGCCGGCCAGCTACTGGCGCTGCTTTGCCTGGCTACGGGGATGAAGGCAGGCGCCAGCACACAGGACCAGGTCGTGAGCATGGCCTTCCGGGACGCCTCCACCAAAGATGTATTCAGGGAGATCAGCAAACAGACAGGACTCAACATCCTCGCGGATGAAAACCTCCTGGAAAAAAGCAGTAAAGCCTCCCTGGTAGTGAACAATGTGCCTGTTACCACGGCGCTCAACCTGTTACTCCGCAATCAACCACTTACCTGGTCTATCGAGAACGGGGCCATCATCGTCAAAAACAAACCGCTCACCGCAACGGAGGCCATCATGCCCCCGCCCGTGGAAGTGCATGGGATCGTCACCAACGACAAGGGAGAGCCTATGCCCGGTGTAACCATTACCGTTAAAGGCAGTAAAACAGGCGCTATCTCCCAGCCGGACGGCTCCTTCACCATCCGCGCCAACGAAGGCGAAACCCTGGAATTTTCCATGGTAGGGTTCAAAGCGACCGTGATAAAGTTCGACGGGAAAAATACCAGGCTGAAAGTGGTGCTGGAAAGCGATGTCTCCCACCTCTCGGACGTGATCGTGATCGGTTACGGTACCGCTAAAAAGAAAGACCTCACCGGCGCTGTCAGCTCCATCAACAGCGACCAGATGAACATCGGCGGGGTGACGAGCAACGCGGCACAGGCCATCCAGGGCCGCGCTGCCGGCGTGCAGGTGAGCCAAACCAACTCCGCGCCCGGCGGCACTACCGCTGTGCGCGTGCGCGGCGGCAACTCCATCAAATCCACCAACGAACCGCTGTACGTCGTGGATGGGTTTATCACCGAAACCGGTAAGGACATCAACCCGAACGATATCGAAGACATACAGATCCTCAAAGATGCCTCTTCCGCCGCCATCTACGGCGCCCGCGGCGCAAACGGGATCATTATGATCACCACCAAACGCGGCAAGAACGGCAGAACCGCCGTCACCTACGACGGCTACGTGGGTTCCCAACGCATCATCAAGGAATATGATAAAATGAACGGCCTGGATAATATGAAGGTCACCAACGCGAAAGCCAACGAAAAAGGCCAGCCGGATTATTACACCGCTGCCGACCTGGCCAGCGGCCGCGATAACGACTGGTTCAAGCTCGCCACCCGCCCGGGCCTCGTGCAAAGCCATAACCTGAGCATCACCAGCGGCAACGCCACGGACCGCATCGCCATGTCAGGCAACTACTTCCAGCAGGACGGGGCGCTGAAAAACACCAGCTATAGCCGCTACTCTGCCCGCGTCAACTACGATAAGCAGGTTTCCAAACGGTTTAAAGCCGGCGCCAACGTGTACCTCTCCCACGCCTATACGAATTTTAAAACCTACGACGGCAACATCGTTCCCAGCAACGTGATGTACGGCGTGCTCACCGCCTCCCCAGCCATACCGGTGTACAACGAGGATGGTTCGTATGCCCGTTACCGTGGTAAGGACAACCCACTGGCATGGCTCATGGCGCCTACCAACGACCGCTTCGAGGACAAGGTAAACCTCAATGCCTACCTGGATTACGAAATTATGGACGGGCTCAACTTCCGGGTAAACGGCGGTACGGAAAGGCTCAACACCAAAGAAGGCACCTACCTCCCGCGGGACCTCGTAGACGGCGAGAAAGTAAGAGGCAAGGCCAGCCTGCTGGACGCGCAAACCTCCCGGCAGCTGATAGAAGGTTACTTCACCTGGCGCAGGACTTTCAACAAAATCCATGCAGTAAACCTGGTGCTGGGCGCCTCCTACCAGTCGGACCTGGGCCAGCGCCATTACAGCCTGGTACAGAACTTCAGTACGGACGCCTACCTGTACAACAACCTCGAAGCAGGTACGGAAAGAATCCAAAGCACCAGTCAGAAAATCCCGAACAAACTGGCCTCCGCCTACGGCCGTCTGAACTACACGCTGATGGATAAATACCTGCTGACGGCCACCTTCCGCCGCGATGGTTCCCAGGCGTTCGGTAGCAACAACCGCTTTGGTTACTTCCCCTCCTTCTCCCTCGCCTGGAGAGCTTCCGATGAGGAGTTTATCAAAAACCTGCACGTATTCTCCAACCTGAAAGTACGCGGCGGCTATGGTAAAACGGGCAATGACCGCATCGGCAGCTATATCTACATGTCCACCTTTGGCCCTACGAACGTATCCCTCGGGGAGGGCAGCGACAGCTACGGCGGCGTGGTGGCCACCCGTTTGCCGAACCCCAACCTGCAATGGGAATCCCTCGCGCAGGTGGACCTCGGGCTGGATATGGGTTTCTTCAGGGATAAGCTGAACGTAACGATCGACTACTATAAGAAGACCACCAAAGACCTGATCTACGACCTGCCGATCGGCGACTGGAACGGTTTCCAGACCATCACCGTGAATACCGGCGAATTGCAAAACCAGGGCGTGGAACTGGCGATCAATACAGAAAACATCAACCGGAAAAACTTTACCTGGAATACGACTTTCAACATTGCCTACAATAAACAGAAAGTCATCAACCTGGGCGGACAGCCTTACATCATCACGCAAACGGCTAACCTGTATGGCGGCCGCGGTATGGACTTCACCAAACTCGCGCCGGGCCAGGAGCTCAGCACCTTCTATGGCTACGTGTACGATGGCGTTATCAAAACCGGGGAAGATCATTCCGCACAACCGAACTCCAAACCGGGTGATCCTAAATTCAGGGATATCAGCGGCCCGGATGGTAAACCGGATGGAAAGATCGATGCGAACGACCGCACCTACCTCGGCCATGCAAACCCGCATTACATCTATGGGTTGAACAACGATTTCCGCTTCGGCAATTTCGACCTGAACATCTTCCTGCAGGGAGCGCTGGACTACAGCCTCTACAACGCTACGGCGCTGGTGCTGGAATCAGGCCCGGGTACTGCCGCGCTTAACCGCTGGACTACCACGAACGAGCAAACGGACATCCCGCGGGATGGTTATGCCATTGGCTACGGCGGCCTGATGAACTCCCGCTTTGTAGAAAATGCCTCTTACCTCCGGGTAAAAATGGTGACCCTGGGTTACAACCTGCCGGTGTCCAAAACCTTCCTCAAAGCCCTGCAGGGCCTGCGGATCTATGGCTCCGTACAGAACCTCTTCACCATCACCGGCTACACCGGCAGCGATCCGGAAGTGAACAGCAATATGAACAGCAGCGGAGCTACGGCCAACCTCAGCTCTGGTTTGGACTATACCGCCTTCCCTGCTTACCGTACTTATACGATTGGCCTGAAAGCGAATTTTTAAACCTGTAATCTTTAGAGAAATGAAATTCAGATATATCGCATTGGCTGCATTGATGCTGGGGGCCGCATCCTGCAGCAAACTGCAGGACCCGAAAGTCTACAGCTTTCTTACAGGCAGCAATGCTTTTTTGACCCTGAGCGATGCCAAAGCCGCCGTGAACGGGGTGTACTCCCGCTTGAAGCAGCCGAGCGGCCGCTCCGATGCCTGGATGTATTACGCCGGTTTCCAGGTAACTATTTCCGACCTCACGACCGACATCGGGCATGCCAGCTCCGGCGGAGATGTGGGCCTGATGTCCGAATGCCAGTGGGCGCCGGCCAATACCTACCTGGCCTTTGCCTGGCAGCACCAGTACAAGCTGGTAACGGATGCCAACATCGCGATCTATAACATCTCGCGGATGACCAACCTCACGGAAGCGCAAAAGACACAGTTCCTCGCAGAGCTGCGCTTCCTCCGCGCGCTGGGCTATGTGGACCTCACGGATGCCTTTGGCCCCGTGATCCTGGTGACTGATTCCACCGTGGCGCAAAACCAGGACAATCCCACTTACTTTGACCAGCTGCCGCCTTCGCCGGTGGAGCAGGTGAACCAGCTGATCGTGAAAGACCTGGAATTTGCTGCGGCCAACCTGCCCGTGAATTACGTGGGCAACGCCGTGTACAGCACGAATGATATAGGCCGCGCTACCAAAGGCGCCGCACTCTCCCTGCTGACGAAGCTCTATATGCGCGAACACCAGTGGGAGAAAGCGCTGCCGCTGACCCAGCAGGTAATGGGCCTGGGCTATGACCTCTACCCTTCCTATGCCGGCCTCTTTGCGGAAAAGAATAAGTGGAACCAAGAAAGCATCTTTTCCGCCCTGGCGGACCCGCTGACGGATGCCGTGGAAATACTCAACCACTTCGGCCCACTGAACCACCCGACGGTAACGGACCGCTGGCAGTATTTTGCCGTGACCTGGTACTTCTGGAATACCTTCAACGCTGCCGATGAACGCAAGCAGCTGTTTTATTACGACTACCAGGGATCGGACGGACTGCATTACAAACAGGCGCCTCCGGGAGCTACCAACCCGCCTGCGGGAGAGTATTACATGCCGGACGTGGCGACCAAGAAGTTCGCCGATCCGAACGGGTCCACTACCTATTACGACGGGCACGTGTTTCCCATCCTGCGTTATGCGGACATCCTGCTGAGCCGCGCGGAAATCATCAACGAAATCTCCGGGCCTACCCAGGAAGCGGTGGACCTGATCAACCGCGTAAAAGCCCGCGCCAAAGCGCCTCTCCTGGGAGCGGCCGGCACGTTTACCCGCGAAACCCTGCGGGATGCTATTTTGCAGGAACGCGGCTGGGAGTTCTTCTTCGAGTGCAAACGCCGGCAGGACCTGATCCGCATGGGTAAATATGAAACCGTGGTGAATACTTACCTGAAAGCGGCCAAGCTCACGCCTACCATCCAGATGCCGAGGGATAAGTACTTCTCTTACCCGCAGGCGCAAACGGATATCAATAAAAAACTCAGCAACGGTGACAGACGCCAGTAAAAACAGTATTTTTCCCGGAACATCCACTTTGCCGATGATAAAATGGAATCACATATGCAACAGGCTGCCGCTGATCTTAGCGGCAGCCCTGTTGTTGCTGGCACTACCGTCCTGCAGTACCTACAGCACCGATGTACAGGAGATCATGGTGTTGCCCGTAGATGCGAACGCGTTAAAGGCCGCTATCAAAATTACCTGCCGCGCGGAGCGGGACGCAGCGGTGGAATACTGGCCGCAGGGGCATCCCACGGAAACTACTACCACGCCACTCTCCACCGGCAAAACGGTGCACCGGGTGGTGCTGACTAACCTGCACGCAGCTACGAAATATGAATACAGGATCCTTACCGGCCATGGCAGCCGCCTGAAGGCCGGTAAGGTTTATGAATTTACCACCAACGATATGCCCGTTTGGATGAAGGATATTTTTCGTATAGTCTGCCCCGATAGCAGCGCGCTGCCGGCTAATTTTGCGAAAGGCTACGTCCTGCTTACCCAGCGGGAGGACCCCGGGTATGTATGCTTGGTCAACGCGCGCGGCAACATCGTATGGTACCACGCCGTACACAATGCCGGCTATAAGGTAGCGCGGTTTACAAACAACAATACAGTGCTGGGCCTGCTGGGTGGCGCCGGCTATGAAACCAGCTACGGGGATCAGATCCTGGAAGTATCGCTCACGGGCGATACGCTCCTGTACCTTAAAAAAGGGATGGGGGATTTTCAGCAAACCATCCACCACGAAATCCTGGAAGACAAAGGGCATCTCCTCACCCTCTGCGTGGAGGAGCGGGTGATGGACCTAAGCAGCATCGGCGGCAAAAAAGCGGATACCATCAAAGGGGACGGCATCCTCGTGCTGGACAGGAAAGGCCGCAAGGTCTGGAAATGGACCGTGTTTGACGAGCTGAATCCCCTGCAGGAAAAAAATATCCTGCAAGAAAAGGCGGACTGGATGCATGCCAATTGTGTTGCGATCGATAAAGACGGGAATTACCTGGTATCTTTTTACAACAACGGGCAGATCTGGAAAATAGACAGCAAAACCGGCAAACGCTTATGGACGCTGGGAAAGAACGGTACCTTCCCGCTTCCGGACAGCGCATATTTTGACCAGGCGCACGGGATACATTTCGATCAGCGGGATTATTTAACCTTTTTCGATAACGGCGTCAGTAAGAAAACATCCCGCACGCTCACCTTTGCCATTGACGGGCAGCAGGCGAAGCTGGTCAACAACACGGTATTACCGCCGGAATTTTACAATGAGCGGATGGGCAGCAGCTACCAGCTGACGGACAGCACGTTGCTGACCTGCGCCACTAAACGCAACTCCGTGCTGCTGACCAACCTGGAAGGGCGTTTCCTGTGGTTGCTGAAAACGGGGATGTCGTCCTACAGGGCCAGCTTTATTCCTGCGGAAAGGGTACAACCATTTATCCACCAGCCCGGCTATTAATCATGCCGGCCACTAAACCAGTACAGATGAAAAGACTTTTTATTGTGATAGGAGCGCTTGGTTTGGGAGTAGCCGCAGCTACTACTTCCTGCGGCTCCAAAGTAGAAGGCAAGGCAAGCAATGCCGCGCCGGAAGCGCCGAAGGAGATCACCGTCACCATCGATCTGAAAAATATTCCCAACGATAAGTTCGGAGAGCTCGTGCAATACGGCCGGGAGCTCATGATGAACACGGCCAGATACATAGGCCCCAAAGGCAGTGCAGGGCATTATACCGGCAACCTGATGAGCTGTACCAACTGCCACCAGGATGGCGGCACAAAACCGTTTTCCTTTAACCTGCTGGCTTCGCACGATAACTATCCGCAGTACCGCGCCCGGGAAGGGAAGGTACTCACCCTGGCAGAAAGGGTGAACAACTGCGTAACGCGCCCGCATAACGGCAAGCCGTTGCCGCTGGACAGTAAAGAGATGGTGGCCTTCCTCGCGTACCTGAAGTGGATCAATTCCTATGCGCCGAAGGGGCAGCCTTTTAAGGGGCAGCACAACCGCAAGCTGGACCTGCCGGATGTGGCGGCCAATCCCATCCATGGCGCAGAATTATTTGTGCAGCACTGCGAGCGTTGCCATGGGAAGGACGGCGCCGGGCAGCTCAACCCGGAAGGCACTGCCTACACGTATCCGCCGCTGTGGGGGCCTGCCTCCTACCAGCCGGGGTCGAGTATGCACCGCGTGGTAAAGCAGGCGGAATGGCTGAAAAACAATATGCCTTACGATAAAACGGAGCAAGGGCCTTTCCTCTCCGATGCCGATGCACTGGACATTGCGGCATTTGTCAATAACGACGCGCTGCATGCCCGCCCTAACCCGAAGAGCTTCGATTACCCGCATATCAATGAAAAAGCCATCGATTATGACCTCGGGCCATTTGCGGATACCTTCCCCGCCAGCCAGCACAAATACGGGCCGTTTAAGCCTATTATCAGCTACTGGCAGGCAAAGGGCTGGAAGTATTCCTTGTAAGCCATCCATCTTATTCCGTGGGGCAGTGCGCAGGCGCTGCCCTTTTTTTGAATAAGCGGTTAAACTGTCACTGTTTTTTTCGCGCGGGCCAGCAGCGAGGTATAGTACCTGTCCAGGAAATGATAGATCACCAGTTCATGTTTGCGTTGGGCGGCCAGCAGCAGGCGGTTCAGGAACATGTGGATGTAGCTGGAGAGCAGGCTGAATTTATCCGTAATAGGCTGCGCGGCCAAACTACCGGCAATGGCTATACGCCGTTCTTCCAATAGTTGCAGTACTTCCTCCGGCAGCTGCCCGGAGAGCATGGCCGTCAGCTCCGGCGCGGCCTGGCGGTATTTGTCATTGAGTTGTTGTTGCAGGGCTTTGTTACCGTTAAACTCTTTGAAGAAGTGTTGTTGCAGCTGGCGCATCAGCGCGGCTTTTTCCGCCAGCGTACATCCGAATGCATCCAGCAGCTGGTCCGTGCCGGCTACGCCAATTTTCCAGCGGTACTCCTCCCCGCTTTCGTCATCCAGCAGCTGGATGAGTTGCAGCACAAACCGGCTGTCGTGATGGAACACGGCTTCGCTGAAGGCCATGGTATCATTGCCATAGCGCTCAATTTCCCGCACATAGGTATCGGTTTGTATTTTGCTGATGAGGTTTTTATTGACGGAGTTGTCCGCTATTTCGTATAGCCGTTGCAGTACGGTCTGCCAGAAGCGGGGGTCGTCCGCATTCCGGAAGCGCACGCGCAGGTGATGTTCCGGGTCCGTATAGCGGATGAAGAACCATTGTTGTATCACGCCTTCCTCCTGGAGGGTGGTTACCACGGGGGCGATCACTTCCTTGAGCATATCTTCCGCGGTGCGGGTGCCGCAGTAGAGTTTCACGTAAAGCCATTCGCTGCCGGTGTGGAAGCTGCGCTGAATGTTGACCGCCGGCGTTTGCACAGGCGGGAGGTCCAGTTTGGCGGCTTTGTTGAACAGGGGCAGTACCAGCTCGTTCGCATGGCGGCCATGGGGGCCTTGTACCCAGCATTGATCCGGCGTTTGCAGGTGTTCCTGCAGGATGATTTGTTCGGAGCGGTCCATGATTTTGCCGAGGAGGGCCACGGCGGCGGGGCTGTCGAGGTCTATCACCAGGTCATTGTCCCCTTCCGTTACTACAACGTATTGCGGCAGGTTCCACTTTTGCCGGAAGGCGGCGATATGTTCTGTATAACGGTCGCGGTTATACGTATTTTCCGATTTGCGCCAAATCCAGGTGCGTTTATGCAGGATGAAGTTGCCGTAGCGCACGCGGGGCAGGAAGGTGAAATCGTTGCCCACAAGCCATTGCCAGGAGTAGCCCGGTTCATAGTCCTGGAATTGCAGTTCGCAGAGGAATTTATAAACGGGCAGGCCGTTGCGGTAATTATGGGCGGTACTCATGCGGGGGACGACCCATTTATTGTGCCGGATGGAGCGGAGGCGCACTTTCCCCTGCCGCACGCTGACCATCAGGTCCGACACGGGGATTTGGTGCGCGGCGGCTTCGCTGGCGGCGAGGTACACAATTTCGTAGGGGCGTAACCGTGGGCGCATTAAAATATTGCCGGTGCGGGATTCGGGCAGGTGCACCACTTCCGCAAAAATGACGTCGTTGTTAAGTGCTTCTTCTTTTTTTAGGGAAAGATTTACCTGCTCGCTGAGCAGTGCATCGCCATGGCAGAAACGGCCCAGCAGGTTGGCTGCCGAGGGGCCGTTGCATCCGTGAAGCTCAAAACCATAGTTACCTTCGTCTATCGAGGCGGCATCCGTTGCGAGTAGCTTACCCATGAGGTAAGCGCTGGCAGGTAGTACCGGCGGGCGATCCGGCTGCAGGGCCTGCAGGTCTGCCTTCGTGAGTATGATTTCATCCGTGTTTTCGCGGAGGCGCCGGAGTTGCAGCGTCAGTAATTTATCCGCTGTGATGCTGGCCCTGCCTGGCGCGGCGGGGAGTTGCAGCTCTTCCAGCAGGGGGGTATGATCCCCGCCGGTATGGGCGCCGTAGCCGATGCCGGCTTCCGTGTCGAGCGCGAGGCTGAGGGGCACTTCCTGCTCTTCGTAGCGGGCGGAGAATGCGCTGATGAACTGTTCCAGGTCAGGACTGATGCCGCTGCGGGCCAGCACTGCGAGGTCCGCCGCCTGGGTGGCCAGTTCGTTCAATACTTTTTCGGAGAGCTGGTTAGCGGTGGTATGCAGGTAGAGGTCCGTTTGCAGAAGGTCCTTACTGCTGGTATCGGGGAGCAGTTGTTTTACGATGGCGTTGACTTCCGTGTAAGCGGCCATGCCGGGGGTTTGCAGCAGGTCAGCAATCCGCTGCAGGCTGGCGGCAACCGGCGCGGCTTCCGGCATTTGCCGGATACGTTCCAGCAGGATATGGAAAAATTCCGTGCCTGTAACGGTAGGTTCCAGTTCACTTACGAGCAGTTGGTTGGCGAGGAGTTCCTGCACAAATTCATCCGCATCGTACCAGGTGATTTCATTTTCTTCGCTGATCAGGCATTGCCGGATTTGTTCCAGCGTGGCGCCGTTTGCGGCGGTAGCCAGGAGTTGCCGCAGGTAATCTGTATTATCCACTGCGGTGAGGTAGTAGTTGCGGACCTTATTGCGCAGGGTATAGGCTGCATAGCGAAAACGGCTGCCGGACAGATAGATGGAGTTATTCGGGTAATACAGGAGCTTTTCCCGTATAGGCGGGGCCGTAGTGATGGCTTTTGCCAACTCCGCCACGTAGTTCATGTCGAGACGGCAATATTTACGATGCAGTAGATCTTCTCCCAAAACCACCCGACTTTTGTTATTACTGCTACCGGTGGTAACGCCTGCAAACAGCCCGTAGGGCGTGCAGCGGGTACTCATGCGCAGCAGGTAGCGGTAGAGGGAGAAAACCAGTTTCTCCTCCTCTTTAGGGGGCAGTGGCTGGCCATTGAGCCATCGCTGCATTTCCTGGTATAAATCCGTGGAAGCGATATATATGGCCTCCTGTAAACGCGCGTCGGCAAATATTTCCCGGATGGCGGCAGGCAGGCTGTCTACAGTGGTATGCTGCAAACGTTGGAGGGTACTCACCGGCAGCATAGGCGTTCTCAAAGCAAAGTAATTCTCAGCGCAAATCATGGTTATTATCGTGTAGCCAATGAATTTAAATGGAATTGCGATGGCAGCCTATCCCGTAAAAACGGGATATTTCATGTTTCAACATCTACCTAAAAATCACGCTTTTACGGGATTACGTTTTTTGCAGTTTGTTCCTACTTTTAGGATATGCCTGTAAGAGAATAGAAAACCTGTAATGAAAAAATAAATCCTCAAAATAAATCTCCTTTCAGCTATAATTTTTTTTAACAACACAAAAATTGGTTATGAGAAAAACATCCGAAAAAAAGCTCGCACTGGGCAAAATCAAAGTTTCAAGCCTGAACGCAACTTCCAGAGAAAGAGATGCTAAAGCGCCAACCTACACCGGTTGCAGCCTGTTTGCAAAATGTACGCCTCCAAGTACGAAAGCATCCTGCATCTAATTTTCTTTGAGAAAAAACTAAATCCTGTTTCATGAAAAAGACATCAGAAAAGAAATTACACCTCGGCAAAATCAAAGTGGCAGAACTGGGAAAGAAGGCGGACGGCAATGCGCCTGCGATCTATTCCATTTCTATCAAGATCTCCTGTCTGAGCCAAGGCGCTCCTGTATGCAGTGTAGACTCATGCAGGTTCTGATTCCTGTAATGACATCAAATCCTTGATTATGAAAAAATCATCATCACAGAAAAAATTACACCTGGGTAAAGTGAAGGTGGCCGCTCTTGGCGGCGCCGTGCAGGCGGCAGCCAATGCGGCTACTGCCAATACCTGCAGCGTGCTTTGCACCTGGCGCATCTGCGCTGACAACACCAGTCAGGGCGCGCCTATCTGCAGTATTGATTCCTGCAGGTTCTAAACCGCCGGCCGCAGTCCTTCAGGGGCTGTATGACCGTATCACATTTACCCCGCATACACCATTGTGTGCAACCGTTTGTATTCACAGGAACAACTGGCAAAACATGCAGTACATGCATGTTTTGCCTTTTTGACGTAATGAACTTCCTATATGCCCGACAGACAAGCAGCCATCAACATACTCGAACAGATCAGCAGGGAACTCAGTACTTTTGCCGCCACGGGCGAATATCCCGGACTGCTGGGCGGTTACACCGGCAGCGCCTTATTCTTCGCTTATTACTACCAGCTCACCGGGGAGGAAAGCCACCTCGACACGGCCTATACTGTTATCCAGCGCAGCCTGGATGCAGTGGCTACCACCAGCATCAACGGCTCTCATTGCAGCGGCCTTTCCGGCATCGCGTGGACGCTGCTGCACCTGGCCCAGATGGGCCTCATTGAAGAAGATGACCTCAACGAAACTTTTGCGGAAACAGACGTGCAGCTGGCGCAGTGGATGGACCTGGAAACCGCCCTGCATAAATTCGATTTCCTGCACCAGGGCCTCGGCGTAGCGCTCTATTTTCTGAACCGGCTCCCCTCTCCTGTGGCCCGGCAGCAGCTGGAAAAACTGGTGATGGAGCTGGACAGCCAGGCGTTTAAACTGCGGCAGGGTATTGCCTGGAAAGACCTCTTCAGCTCCCTCAGCCTGGAAAACGAAGAGCGGCCTTTGTTTAACCTCGGGCTGGCCCACGGCAACCCCGCCATCATCTCCATACTAGCACGGATATACGAAAAAAACATTGCCCGGGAAATCATCCGCCCTATGGTGCAGCAGGCCGTGAACTGGCTGATCAGCACCCGCAAAACCAGCCAGGTAGCGGGCATCAGCCTGTTCCCCGTATTGGTGGACGCGCAGCATGCCACCGCCGGCAATGTGCATAGCAGGCTGGGCTGGTGTTACGGAGACCTGGGGATTGCCTCCGCCCTTTGGGACGCCGGCAGCCGCATGGGCGTACCCGCCTGGAAGGAATATGCCTTCGAAATTTTCACGCATATTGCCACGCACCGCGATGCGAAAAACGGTTCCGTGCAGGATGCATGCCTCTGCCATGGCAGCGCCGGCATTGCCGTGATGCTGCAGCAGGCCGGCATCAATGCCAACGACAGCAAGCTGCTGGAAAACGCGCAGCACTGGTGGCGGACCGCCCTTACTCAAAATAACTTCCCGGACGGACCGGCAGGATATAAATTCTATCATCACCCCGAATACGTGAACAGTCATAATATGCTGGAAGGCATCTGCGGCATCGGGTTGTCGCTCATCACTTTCGTAGCCCCGGAGATCAGGCCTGCATGGGCAGAATCATTGCTGATGGTGTGATTTTTTTAAAATTATCTTGCTACGATTTTTTTAGCTATCTTAGAGAACTACGAAATGAAAACTATATTCGAATAACCCGTCATGGCTATGCCACTAAACTGCAAGCCCAAGTACAGCAAATAAGAAAAACCATGGCCCGACTTTTTTTTGTGGACGATCATCCATTGATCCTGGAAGGACTGAGAGCATTATTACACCTTGAACAAGATATTGAAATAACCGGGGAAGCAAGAACCGGCGCGGCATGCCTTCACCAGCTCGCGCTTTGCCCGGCGGACCTTGTGCTGCTGGATACGGCCCTGCCGGATGTGAACTCTGCAGAGCTTTGCGCCACTATCCGCCAGCTGTACCCACATACGAGCATCCTGGCGCTGAGTTATAGCCGCAGTGACGGCAACATTGCCCGCATGCTGGACAATGGCGCCAGCGGCTGCCTCATCAAAAATGCCGACAAGGAAGAACTGATGGCCGCCATACACACGATCCTGGCCGGTCATACCTTCCTCTCCCCTGCGCTGGAAGCGGACATCCGCGCGCTGCGCAATCACCTGCACATCACCAAAAGGGAAAAGGAAGTGCTGACCCTCATTGCGGACGGGCATACCAATCATGAGATTGCGGAAAAGCTGTTTATCAGCGCCGATACGGTGGATAGCCACCGGCGCAACCTCATGGGAAAATTAAATGCCCGCAATACCGCCATGCTGATAAAGTGCGCGTTTACAAACCGGCTGCTGACGGATGTGGCGAGCTGACAGCTTCCTTCGCAATGATTTTTTCCGCCTGCTTTACATGCCGGAGATTATGATAGACGACTACCCGCAACGTATCGCCCAGCCTTAATTTGAGCAGGGGCGTTATGCTGATGGCGGTGCGTACTTTTTGCAGGTTGGCCGTACGGCAGCGTGCAAGGATATCCACCAGTTGCTGTTGCTGCCGCAAAAAGTTATTCAGCGTGGCAGGACCCAGCGGCGCATGGATGGGGTTCATTACCTTCAGCGTTTTCATCTTGTTGGGCCGGGCTTTTGGGAGCATCATCCCGGCGAAGTAGTTCCCTATCCTCCCGCTCTTAAACAGCAGGGCAGGCGCATGCCGCGATGCCAGCAACCGTTTGTTGATTTCCGGGATATAAAAATTACCGTAGCGGTTCAGGTGTTCCAGGCATTCGAGGACGGTCCACCCGCCATCGGCAGGCCGGGCCTGCAACAGCGCCGGCGGGTAGTTGCGCGCCTGCTGCGCGAAGGCGATATTTTGCTGCGTTATCTGTTCCAGTTCAGCGAGGAGTTGTTCAACAGGGATTGTCATAAATTTCATTTTTTACAAATCTCCCGGTTAAACGGTTAGCGCATCTTGATTGAGATCAAGATTTTTTGAGGCGGGAAAGCGTTTCCGGCGTCATGCGCAGGTAGTTGGCAATATACTTGTGCGGAATTTCCTGGAAGAGCTGCGGGCTGCGCTGCAGTACCCGCTCGTAGCGCTCTGCCGGGGCGTTGAAGAGGAGATCTTTTTCCCGCTCTACCTGTTGCAGCACGAGGTCCTCCAGGATGGTAGCCCATAGTTGGAGGTGTTGCTCACTGCTACGGATAAACGCCATAAATTTTTCCTTCGGGATGATGCTGACGGTGGATTTACGAATGGCCTGCATATAAAACTCCGAGGGCTTTTCGGACAGGAAGCTGTCCAGCGAAACGATGATGTTACCCTTATAGCCAAAGCGGATAATCCTTTCCTCTTCCCCATCCACGATAAAAATCCGGACGCTGCCTTCTTCTACCAGGTAGATATTGGTATCCGTAGTACCGGCATGTTTCAGGTATTCCTGGCGGCCTACGGTGATGGTACGGTCGAACAGGTGTTGGTTGCGGAAGATTTGCAGGATCTCTCTGGCGTTCATACAGGCGTTATCGTTAGTCATCCCCCGTTGCAACCGTCAGTTGAACGACTGCCGGAATTCCACCGGGGATACAGCTGTTTTGGCTTTGAACAATTTACTGAAAGTTTGCGGATAGTCAAACCCCAGTTCATAGGCAATTTCGCTGACGGACATATCCGTGGTGCTGAGTTTTTCCTTCGCTACCTCTATGACCTTATCTTGTATATGTTGCAGGGTACTTTTACCGGTGATGCTTTTGAGCACGCCGCTGAGGTAGTTGGGGGATACGTGCAGGGCGGCGGATATTTCCCTGACGGAGGGCAGGCCTTTGGCGGCGTTACCGGTATGCCGGAACCAGTTGTTCAGCAGCTCTTCCAGGCGGGTGAGCAGCTGGTGGCCGCTGACCTTGCGGGTGATGAACTGGCGCTCGTAAAAACGTTCGGCGTAGGTGAGCAGTACTTCCAGCTGCGCGACAATAATATCCTGGCTGAAGCGGTCGATATTGTTATGGTATTCCTGCGCCATGTTTTCGATAATGCCGAGGATGGTGGTTTCTTCTTTTTCGGACAGGAAGAGGGCTTCGTTCACGGCGTAATCAAAGAATTCGTAGTGTTTGATTTTAGTGGCCAGTGGCGTGTTCCAGAGGAAGTCGGGATGAATGTAAAGCATCCATCCCGACTGCTGCATATCCGCTTGTTTGGCGCCTATGCTGAAAACTTGTCCAGGCGCCATAAAGGCCATGATACCTTC
The DNA here is from genome assembly GCA_001870995.2 of Chitinophaga sp. CB10. GTDB lineage: Bacteria > Bacteroidota > Bacteroidia > Chitinophagales > Chitinophagaceae > Chitinophaga. The sequence continues at coordinate 487,449 of MLAV02000001.1, read as the reverse complement.
GTCAAAATCATATTCCTGCTGTCCGTATTTCATATTGCCGCCAAAATTCCGTTTGAGTGCGATGAGGTAAAAATCCAGGACGATGTTCTGCGTGTCCTGGTAATCGCCCGGGGGCATTTCAGCTACATTGACCATACTAAACAGCGGGTGCGCGGGTTTAGGAATGTTCCTGAACTCGTGGAAAGCGCTGATGGTTTTAAATCGTTGTACGGAGGCCATGGTACAATTTCGTTAATTTTTAGCATATGCGGCGGCGAATTCCTTCGCATAGTCCGCCAGTTTTACTTTACCCGGTTGCGCCGGTTTATTGCGGCGATAATCTTCCGTGAGGAGGCCGGTATGCAGGGCGTCGTATAATTCCACTATGCCTGCTGCAATGGTGGGGTTCATGCCGATGGCGGTAAGCCCCGCCAGGACGGTTTCGTCCGGAACCAGCTCCCAGCGCAGATCAGGCAGGCCTATGGCTGCGCCCAGCGCGGCGGCGGTTTGATTACAGGTAGCCTCTTCGCTGACTACGTAGCGTACATCCCTGCCGGTGAAAGGGCGCACCAGTTCTTCCGCTACGGCGGCGGCTATATCATCCGGGGATACCCATGGCACCACGTCCGCACCGGCATAGTTGGCGGCAATGCGGCCTTCCTTTTTGATCATGTGTATGTAGGAAAGGAGGTTATAGTAGAAAGACGTGGGTCTGATCTGGGTAATGGCTACGTGTGGAGGCAGCTTGTCCATGATATGTTCCACATCGTAGGTGTAGGCGAGAATGCCATTCCCTTCAGGGAGGTGCGCGCCGATACTGCTGAGGTGTACCACTCTCCTTACGCCGCTGGCGGCAATGGCCGCGGTATAATGACGGCCCAGGCGGCGGTAGTATTCCTTCAGGTCCAGGCTGTGGTCAAAGTAGTTATTGGGCGGGATCATGGTGTACACGGCGTCTGCACCGGTGAAGGTGGCCGTGAGGAAGTCCACGTCTTCCACGGAGCCGATGGCGGCTTTGGCGCCGAGTTGCGCAATGGCTGCCTGGTTGCCGGGGTTGCGGGTGATAACGGTAAGCGTATGGTCCTTCGCTAACGTCTGTACGAGCGGCTTGCTGATATGGCCTAATGCGCCGGTAATTACAATCTTCATATGTTGCTTGTTTTGTAAGGCAAAAATGAAGATTGTAACGGGCGCGTATGTATTAAAATCTATGATTGTTGTGTTGGAATCTAAGGCGGGGTGGGGGATTATATTTCCACGGCAAATTCAGCCTTAGGCGCTCTTACTTTTTTCATGGGCGCGAGCCAGTCCCTTTGCGGATCGCCGTAGCCGACGTACAGGAGGGATACGGAGCGCAGGCCCTGGGCGCGGAGGTTCAGGGCTTCGTCTACCACCTCATTGCTGAAGCCTTCGGCCGGGGTACTGTCGATACGCAGTTCTGCCGCCTGCGCGAGGGCCAGGCCCAATGCGATATAGGTTTGACGGGCGCTGTGTTCGAAATGCTGTTCCGGGGTTTGTGCGCCGTAGATCTGTTTCAGTTTATCCGTGTAGCTGTTGAATCTGCCGGCGGGCAAACCTCTTTCCGCGGTGGTGCGGTCGTACACTTCATCGATACGTTCCGGGGTATAGGCATCCCATGCGGCGAACACGAGCACGTGGGAGCATTCCCGCATCACGTCAGGGTTCAGGGAGCCGGGTACCATTTTTTCCCGGATAGCCTGGTTTTCTACTACAAACACCTTAAAGGGCTGCAGGCCGGAGGAAGTAGGCGCGAGCCTTGCCGCCTCTACTATTTTATCAATATTTTCCTTACTTACTTTTTTAGTCGGATTGTAGGCTTTTGTTGCATGCCTCCACTGTAAATCTTCTAATAATGCCATTTTATATGAAAGTTTATTTACTTACTCCAGCCAGCAATACGGCGATCAGTGCAAGTATTGCCGGTAACGCCTGTACGAAGAATATCTTCTTTGAGGCGGTTACTGCGCCGAAAATACCGGCGGCGATTACGCAGGCGAGGAAGAAGATGCGGACATTTTCCATCCACTGAACATCGCTGATCAGGAATGACCAGATGAGGCCTGCGGCGAGGAAGCCGTTATACAATCCCTGGTTGGCGGCTAAGCCTTTGGTAGGTTTGAAGAGTTCGGGCGGGAGCGTTTTAAACGTTTTCTTTCCGGCCGTTTCCCAGGCAAACATTTCCATCCAGAGGATGTAGAGGTGCTCTATGGCAACAAGAGCGGTGAGTAATTGTGCTAGTATGAACATGGTAATCAGCATTTATCATTTGGACTACACATAGAAGGGCGATTTGTTTGATCAGGCCTTCTGCTCCCGCGCGTTATGTTGTAATATTTTTTGGGCGATGTTCCGGAGTGTTTCCATTTCTTCCAGGCTAATCCCCAATAACCCAAACATTTCTTTGGGTATGCACCTTGCTTTCTCTTTCAGTTTGGCTCCTGCGGGCGTGAGGGAGATTTCCACCACCCTTTCGTCCGCCCGGCTCCTGGTACGGTTCACCAAATGCTTCTGTTCCAGCCGTTTCAGCAGCGGTGTGAGCGTGCCGCTGTCCAGCAGCAGCTTTTCCCCCAGCTGGTTCACGGTTTGCCTTTCGTGCTGCCACAATACCAATAGTACGAGGTATTGCGGGTAGGTAATATCCAGTTCGTCCAGGAAGGCCCGGTACAACTGGGTAATTTCCCTTGACAGCGCGTAGATGGGAAAACAGAATTGGTTATCTAGTTTCAGGTAATGATCAGGAACCATGACACAAAGATAGTGTATTTTAAGCAATTAAATTGCACACAATTTAATTTACGTTCAAAATATTGATTATCAATATTTTCACCAACGGGCCAATTAATATTTAGTATAAAAGCGCTTGTGGTTAAATTTAAATTTATCCGTTTCTTTGCACTCCGAAACAAGGGAACCAACAACATTTCATTAAACCTGTAACCAACCATTACCTGCTGCCAACCGCAGGATAAACCATTTAGCTATGGGAATCGAGAATTATTTTTTGTTTTTGATGACAGCCTCTTTTTTCATCATGATGCCGGGGATCGATACGGTTTTCATTCTCAACAAAACCATCGGGGAAGGTCGTAAGGCGGGCTTATATTCTACGCTGGGCATTAACTCCGGGGTACTGGTGCATACTACGTTTGCGGCCCTGGGCTTATCCGTAATAGTAGCTAAATCCGCCCTGGCGTTTTCCGTGATCAAATACCTGGGGGCGGGCTACCTGATGTACCTGGGCGCTATGAGCCTGTTGCAGGGCAAGGGGCTGGACCTCAGCCGGCCGGACAGCGAGGAGCATAGTCCGCTGAAAAACTTTTACACCGGGCTGGTGACCAACATCCTCAACCCCAAGGTGGCGTTGTTTTTCCTTTCGTTCTTCCCGCAGTTCATTGCCCGGGAGAATCTTTCCAGTCCTACTCCTTTTATCCTCTTGGGGGTGAGCTGCTGCCTGATCGGGATTGTATGGTTTTCCATTGTGACGCTGCTGGCGGCCAGCTTTTCCGAAAAGCTGACTACCCATCCGAAGTTTGCCGGCAGGATGGGGAAAGTATCCGGGGTGGTGTATATTTTAATGGGGCTGAAGATAGCGATGTCAAAAAAATAAGGGCTTGTCCATTTTGGATAAAAAATGCCGCGCCAATGGCGCGGCATTTTCGTTTATAACGTTGCCGCCTATCCGAACTTCACGGAGGTCATGGTGAGCGAGCCGCCCACGGCCTTATCGTTAAAGAAGGACACGGCATCTTTCCCCGTAGTCAATCCCAGGGAATACATCAGGGGGAAATAATGATCCGGCGTAGGAATGGCCAGCATGGCCTCTTTGCCGAGCTGGCTGTAATGGATCAGCGCCTGGTGATCGCCGCTGGCAATCAGGTCCTTGAATTTTTCGTTGATGGCGAGGGCCCAGTCGAAACCGTAACTGACTTCGCCCAGGCGGTCCCACGCGACCATGCGGAGGTTATGGACCATGTTGCCGCTGCCGATGATCAGCACGCCTTTTTTACGGAGGGCGTAGAGTTCACGGGCCAGCTCATAGTGATAGCGGGCATCCTTCGTGAAATCGATACTGAGTTGCAGCACGGGGATATTCGCTTTGGGGTACATATGCCGTACCACGGTCCAGGCGCCATGATCCAGTCCCCAGTCGTGATCCAGCTCCGCGTGTACGGTTTGCAGGAGGTCCGCTGTTTCGCGGGCCAGCTCCGGGGAGCCGGGGGCCGGGTATTGCACGTCGTACAGCGCCTGCGGGAAGCCGCCGAAGTCGTGAATAGTTTTGGGAAAATCCATGGCGGTGATTTTAGTACCGCGGGTGTACCAGTGCGCGGAAACTACCAGCACGGCGGCCGGCCGGGGTATCTCCTCTCCCATTTTGGCCCATCTGCGGCTGAATTCCGTATCCTCGATGCCGTTCATGGGCGAGCCATGGCCTACAAAAAGTACGGGCATCAGGTGGTCCGTTTCCTGTAAATTATCTGTGAAGTTGTTGAATGCTGAGAATGTCGTCATACCTAAGGCTCCTCCTTGCGTCCATGCTAAGATAGAAAATAAAAAGGACCCGCAGCGATGCTGCAGGTCCACCAGTATAAACAATGGACTTTAACCCAGTTTTTGCCAAAGGTCGCCGTTGCGGGTGCTGAAGCAGCCCAGCCGGCCGGCGGTTTTCAATTCCCCGAGGGTGGTTGCCGCCGCGTCGAGGCTCACTTCCGAGAGTTCTGCGAACTCGCGGGTGGTGAGCGTTGGGTACACGCCAAACAGCGCGTCCCAGGATTTGTCGTAAGGGGCAGGCTGCGCATCCGCCAGGAGGCGGCGAATCGCTTTTGTATAGACCTCGTAAGGTTTTACGCCGTAGACAAACTCTGTATGCTTATCCTTATCGGAGATGAAGATGGAGGGGAAGCCCCGTACCCCCATGCTCCGCGCCATGGCCAGGTCGTCCTGGAAGAGCGCTTCCGCCGTTTGTTCATAATCCTTTTTCAGCTGCGCCGGGTCCAGGCCGGCCGCAGCAGCAGCATCAGAGAGATGTTCCCACCGGGTAATATTCTTTTTCTGAAGGAATAACATCTCCCTGGAAATCCGCAGGAAAGCAATGGCTTTGTATTCGTCCTGCAGTTGCGCTGCCTTGAAGGCTATAGAAGGCGGATAGGATGAAGGCAATGGATCTTCCAGCCATACATCCCCGAGAATGGGCATATTGTAATGCAGGCTCACCTCGTCCCAGTGGTGGGCCACATCGGAAGGTTTGCTGATGCCGCCGCTGTTATAACTCCAGTCGGGCAACAGGCCGCCCATATGGTAGTAGAACTTTATAAAGCGGCCATATTCCAGCTTCAGCTTTCGCAGCTGTGGCTCTATGCCCCAGCAGGAGGAGCAGATAGGATCCGTAAAGTAAGTGATTGTCAGTGGTTTTTCCTGGTCGTGTAGGATTGGGCCTTCCGGCGCTGACTGCATACCTGGTATTTCACACACTCCCGTTACCGGGTCGCATATCAGCGGATTTTTATTACCTTCCATCTTAAATTGAATTTGTGCTGCACTTAATAGATCCGCTGTTGGCCTGGGCCAACAGATATTGAATAGATGGCTACATCTGTAGGCGCTATCGGTCTGCACAAATGTCAGCAGTTCTATACACAAACACAATAAGTCAGAATTTTATGACTACTCCTGAAAATACCGGGAAGGAATGTCCGGCCCAGGCCCTGTTGAAATTGCTGGCCGGCAAATGGAAACCTGAATTATTCAAACTGGCCGTGGCGGGCCCTATGCGATTTAACAGCCTGTTGCGGCAGATCAACGGCGCCAACAAGCAATCCCTTTCTGTGGCGTTGAAGGAGCTGGAAACGGCGGGGTTGCTGGATAAGATTACCGTAAGTGAAAAGCCTTTGCATATCGAATATCACCTGAGTGAAAAGGGAAAGGCGCTGGTGCCGATTTTTGAGCAGCTGGAAGGCATGGCGTGAGGCATGTTTACGGGATAATGTTTATTACCGTTCTAAAAAAAGCAGCGTGTGAAGCGGGCACTCTTCACACGCGCTGCATTAATATTTGATCACCACTTTACCGATGGCAGTACCTGATTCCAGCATGCGGTGGGCGGCTTTCAGGTTCTCGACGGTAAAGCTCTGCAGGGTAGTGTTTAAGGTAGAGCGGATCGTACCATCGTCCAGCAGGGCGGCAATTTTATTGAGGATGTGATGCTGCGCGATCATATCCGCGGTGTTAAACATGGGCCGGGTAAACATCAGTTCCCAGTGGAAGCTGAGGCTTTTGCGTTTCAGCGGACGCAGGTCCACCGGCGCTTTGGCATCGCTGATAGCGCCTATCTGCCCCTGTGGTTTGATCAGTTTTACGATAACATCCCAGTACTGATTCAGGTCCACAAAGTCCACGATGAAATCCAGCTCCGTATAGCCGTTAGCGTTCAATTCCTGTTCCAGGTTGCGGTGGTTTACGACAACATCCGCTCCCAAATTTTTGCACCACTCCACCGATTCCGGACGGGAGGCAGTAGCTATCACCCGTAGGCCGAGCAACTTTTTGGCCAGCTGTATGGTCACGGAGCCTACGCCGCCGGCGCCGCCGATAATGAGGATGGATTTGCCGGCATCTTTTTCTTTGGAGAGGCGCATCCTGTCGAACAGTAATTCGTAGGCAGTAAGGGCGGTTAAAGGCATGGCCGCCGCTTCTTCCAGGGTTACTTTAGTTGGTGCAAAGCCAACAATGCGTTCATCTATCAGCTGGTATTCCTGGTTGGCGCCGCCGGCCCGGGTATAGTCCCCGGCGTAATACACGTAATCTCCTTTTTTAAACAGCGTTACTTCCTCTCCTACTGCTTCCACGATGCCTGCGGCATCCCAGCCGATGACTTTAGGCTCCGCCGCTACCTGGTCTTTCAGGCTGTTCTGGCGGATCTTGTAATCAACAGGGTTTACGGAAGCGGCCTGCACTTTCACGAGGAGATCGTGGCCTGTGGGAACAGGCGTTGGCGTTTCGAATAAAATAAAACTCTCTGTTTCGTCTACCGGTAATGATGATTTAAATCCTATTGCTTTCATGATACCTGTTTTAAAGTATCAAAAGTATTTACAATCGTTTGGCCGGGACTTGTACAATCAGGGCATTTTTTTGTACAATCCTGTACAGGCGGTCAATTATGCCGCCTCGGGCACTGCCAGCGCCAGCTTTTCCAACATGGCTACGTGCTGACTGTACTCGTACAGGTTCCAGGCATGGACCAGGCTGGTGGCACAATGGATCATATGATTCACTTCGGCAGCCATTACCATTTCGTCCTTGAAATACTGGTAGTCCCCATCGATGAAGGCAGCCAGGTCCTGCTTCAGCCATTCGGCGGTGACCACGCCTTTGTCTATCGACTCGCGGAACGAGGTTTTCAGTGCTTCGTTATGCGATTCGCGGATGGCCCGCAGGGCATGCTGAATTTTTTCAATGGGTACCTGCTGGCCGTAGAAGGTATTGACCAGGTCAATGACTTTGTTCACCAATTCCGTATAGGCGTTGGCGTTATTCACGACAGCCGCCATGTCTTTATAGTAATCCAGGGTCGCATTATTCTGCTGGTAATAATAGCAGAACAGCTGTTTATCCAGCAGTTCGGACGCGGCTGTATCCGCAGCCAGCTCCTGTTCCAGCTGTTGCTTTAGCGCAGCGGCTTCCGCGCTGTTATAGCGCTGCCCTTCAAAATCAAATGTCCGGACGTCTATTTCCCCCGCGATGATGGCTTCCAGCGTCTGGATATCCGCTTTATTCCTTCTTACCGCGGTGGCGATTTGTGCATTGGCTTCGCTGAAAATTTCATGGGGCGGGATCATTGGCGTAGAGGCGAGGATGGCGTCAAAATCCCAATCCCCGTAGCGGGGCACCCGGAATTTATAGAAGCTGTCGAATTGAGGCGGCACGGTGTATGCCGCATCTTTTACTTCCCATTGCGCGGCAAATTCGGTAGCAGGGCAAACGGTGAGTTCTTCTGTATTGACAGCTGCGTAAGCGAGGCGGGTGGCGCGCTGCTGCAGCGCGTCCGGATTGGCGAACAGGCGGATAGCGGGCGTTTCGTCCGGCGCGACGTATAAGTTCAGCGCGGTGATATTGGCTTTACGTTCTTCGAAGGTGGGGTGACTGGCCCATTGGTCCTTGTACAGGATGCGGCTGGTTTCATCGAAGCCCCATAAGCCGGTGGGTACGGCGCTGAGGCTACCGGTCAGCTGCAGGTTGTATTTGTCCACCAGCCCGGCGAGGATCAGCAGCTGGTTATCGTAGATGTTGGCGGTGATTTTTTTATCCGGCAGCATTTCATTGGCCATGCCAATGGCTTTCGCGTAGGTAATGCCGCCGACGGACACCTTTACCAGTCCGCTGACGGCGTTGTTGCCGCCGGCTACCGCCGCGGCGATGGTATCCGCATGAAACTCCATTTCCCGGCTGAGGCCCATATACTGTTTGTTTACCAGCTTGTACATATCCTTTAGGATGTACTGGATGGCGCGGGCGATTTTGCTTGCCAGGATGGTGAATACGGCCACTACGGAGTGGAGGCCGGCCATACCGCGGAGGAACCTGTTATAGCCGTCATTTTCGTAGAGCATATCATAGATCACGCGGTTTACATTGTAGGTAAAGCTGCCCAGCTTCATGCTGCGCTGGCTGAAGTGGCCGAACTCGTGCGCCATGATGGCTTTGAATTCGCTGATGTTGACACTGTTGACGAGGCCCATCCCGATGATGAGGTTTTTGCGTACCGGGAGGAACATGCTCCAAAAGCTGGAATCATAGTACACGGCGGCGTTTACATCCGGGGAAATTTCGATCTTTTTGGGAAAGCGGGTGTTGGTTTCTTCCGTGAGGCGGCGGATGAAGGCGAAGAGTTCCGGCTGTTCTGCTTCCGTGATCACGATATGGTCATTGTCTGTTTTTTTGCCGGCGAAAATGAATTTCACAACAAAGACGATCACGGCCAGCCCCATTGCTACCAGCCCCCCGGAAACCAGCACTATTAATCCGTTTATACCCAGGGTGAGGATATAAATACCGGCAGCCATGCTGCCAACGCCTATGGCCAGCGCAGCGCCTAACAGCAACAGGTACACGCAAAAGAACAACAGGATGGCGCCGATGACGCGGGTCGTTTGTTTTCTGAAACTGGCCGATGGCAGGAAGATCTTTTCATCAGATAAAACAGGAGCAGGCGGGTACAATGAAACAGCCATTATATGATTAATTATTTCCATGCAAAATAATCATTTTAGCAGGAATGTTTCATAGCTGGAAACAGGGATTTCTGCTTGATAAGAATGGCGGAGCCGCAGACTATACAGTATCATAAAAAAACATCCAGGTCAGGTAGCAATTTTTCAGGACGGCAGCCCCTCGGGAAACGCGGTTGCTTAAGCGGGCCACCGTCAATTATGGCTTACTGCATCAGGTGTACCGCCGTGCTGACGCTAAAACCGCTGAAACATCCGACTATATTTTCTCCCCTAATATTACTTTTTAGACTTACCGGCGTTGTGAACGGACCGCCGTTTATGCGGGCTTTATTGAAGCTGTCCCAGAAATCATGCACGGGCCGCTCCACGCTGATGAGAAAATACCGGATGCTATCCCCTACCGGGAGCTGGGAGGAATGCGTGATGTGCACTGCCTGCCCGTTGATCAGATCGTCCGTATTGGGAATATAACGGTCCGTGTACATGGCGCCCCAGCCGAACGTGCTTTTGGATTCCACGTTTTTCCAGTAATAGAGCTGCGCATTGCCCAGCGTGTCCGGGTCCTTGTAGTGTACCATCAGCCGTGAGCGGAGCTTGCCGGAATCGTCCCGGAAGGAAGGGGTATTGGTCAGGCTGTCGATCCGCACGGGCAATGGCAAGGTAGTGATGGCGGAATATTTTTTGCCTTCCGCGGTGATCTCCAACAGGTAAGACTTACCGGGAACGCCCAGCAGCGCGTGGGCGGAATCGGTGACCCGGCGCGGATCAAAATATACGCCCGGCACCTTGACGTTGCCCAGCTCCGGCACTTTTACTTCCTGGAGTTTTACGCTCCGGGAATCATCCCAGCTGTAGCCATGGCCAGGCGTGTAGGTACCTTCCGTGATGGTGACCTCCGCGCCTTCGATGGGCGTATTCGCAAAATCAGCCTGATCGTAGCGGAGCGATTTACCGACGATCACGTAGTTATAGGCGCGCAGGCTGTTATTGATATAGCCTTCGACCACTACCAGCGGCGGGCCGGCATCCACGCTGATATCAATATTTTTTTCGCAGGCCATGAGCCCCATCAGCAGGATCATCAGAGCTGTTACGGACTTTCTCATACATCAGAAATTAAAGTTCCAGGTAATGGATGGCAGGATCGGGAACAGCGTCACCTGTTTGCCCTGTATGGTTTCTTTTTCTTCATCCACATCGATATAGATAAAATAAGGGTTCATGCGGTTGTACACGTTGTACACGCCAAAGACCCAACTGCTTTTGTAGCGCCGTACGCTTTCCGGTTTGGGCGTATAGGTAAACGATACGTCCAGGCGGTGATAGGCCGGCATGCGGTAGTCGTTTACCTTGCCGTACTGGTCGATATTGGTAAACACCGGACTGTCTGTTTTGGAGTTATAACCGAGGTTATAGACAAAGCGGCCGTTGGGCATGGTGAGCGCATTGCCGGTAGCGTACACAAAGACGCCGGAGAACAACCATTTTTTTGACAGCTGGTAATTGGCGGTGACGCTCAGGTCGTGCGTACGATCGTAACGGTAAGGATAGGGCTTGCCGTTATTGAGCTGCGGGAAGGTGCGCTCCGTGCGGCTCAGCGTATAGCCAATCCACCCGGTTAAATCACCGGTTTTTTTCTGCAACAGTAATTCAATGCCGTAAGCCTTCCCGGTACCAAACACCATCTCTCCTTCGAGGTTTTGGTTCAGCAGCAGTTGCGCGCCGGGCTTGAACTCTACCTGGTGCTGCAATTTTTTGTAATAGGTTTCCACGCTGAACTCGTAGCCTTTGTCCGGGAACTCCTGGTAGTAGCCGGCAGCCACCTGGTCCGCCAGGCCGGGCTTTATCAGTTTACTGACGGGTATCCATAAGTCGCTCGGAAAGGTAGCCGCGCTCGTAGTTGCCAGCTGCAGGTACTGCACCGTACGGGTAAACGACAATTTCAGGCTGGCATCCTTCGCCAGCAGGTAACGCAGGCCCAGCCTGGGTTCCGGGTAGTAGTACCGGGCAATGACCGCTCCTTTCCCATACGTTTCCTTTTGGCCGGTGGGCACGCCATCTACGCCGTACAATACTCTTTCCGTAGGTCCCACCTGGTCAAAATAACTCACCCGCAGGCCGCCGTTGAGGCGTAACTGTTTGGTTACATCCAGGTCCGCGCTGAGGTAGGCAGCGGCTTCCCGGCCGTACTGCTTGGTGATCTTCGACTCAAATTCCTGCTGGCCGGCATTGATGGCGCCTGCGCCCGGCTTGAACTCGTGGCGGATCAGTTGCCAGCCGGCTTTCAGCAACAGCTGATCATTTACGCGGAACAGCCAATCGTTTTTAACCTGGTAATCGTTGAGGCCGGAGGAGAAAAGGATTCCGTCCGTATCATAGGTAACGCTGCTGCCGAGGTTGAAATAACTATAGACCAGGGAAAGCTGCTGTTGCAATTTTTTATTCAGCTGTTGCTTCCAGGTAAGCCCGGCGATGGTATTGCCCCAGTTAGCTTTGAAATCCCGCTTACGGCCGCCTTTTTCATGCTCGCGGTAATAAGAGAATTTATCCTTCCCGTTGTACAGGGTTAAGGACAAGGTGTTGGCGGGATTGATATCGTAGGTCAGCTTTGCATTGATGTCATAAAAATAGTAACCGCTTTTGTGGAAGGAGTCCGGCGCGATCAGCCTGGCCAGTTGATCAATATAGGTTCTTCTGGCGCTGACCAGGAAGGAGGATTTACCTTTTACCAGGGGGCCTTCGGCCGTGAGGCGGGAAGATATCAAACCTACGCCGCCACTGACTTTCAGGCTATCCTTATTCCCATCGCGGGTGGCTACCGAGATAACGCTGCTGAGCCTACCGCCATATTCTGCCGGTATCCCCCCTTTGATCACTTCGATGTTATTGACTGCATCCCCGTTGAAAATACTGAATGCGCCGAGGAGGTGGTTAGGGTTGTAGACGGTAATGCCGTCCAGCAGTACGAGGTTCTGATCAGGCCCGCCGCCGCGTACGTATATGCCGGCGCCGGCATCTCCCCCGTTTTTCACGCCTGGTAACAGCGTGATGGTTTTGAGGGGGTCCACTTCGCCAAACAGTACGGGCATACGTTTGAGCTGATCGATGCCCATGATATGCGTACTCATCTGGCCCAGGTTTACCTGCCGCTCTCCATACACGGTGATGGGTTTGAGTAGTAAAGGCGCGGCTTTAACGCCCGCGGGCAGCGAGGTATCCCGCTGTTGCGCCTGCCCATAACCCTGCAGGGCGCCGCCTAAAAAAATTATGAAATGCCAACCGGCAGTCAATAAGGGTTTCCGTCTGATTGCCATTTGCTCAAACATTACTTGTTTACAGATAGTAGCCATTCATTGCACACTTCCACGCCGCCTCACAAAACATGCATTGGTGGAAAGAGTTTCCTGGTTTTTGAAAATTATTGGGAACTTAACACGCTACAACGATACAATGGAATCTTTCCGGCACATGCAGGCAGAGCCATATACACGGCTTGCGCCAAGGCTGACAAAGGAAGGCGATAAAATTCAGGACGATGGTTCGACAGATACAGTACTGCTGCTACAAATGAATGAGGGGACGGCACTTTTCCTTAGCACTGGTTTTTCAAATAAAGACATTCCTTGCAGCGTCAGACGGGGAATTATTACACAAGAATTACGCCAGAATATGGTAACATAAAAAGGGTGTATCAATGCTGATACACCCTTCTTGTTTTATGTGGGTTCGGACAGGAATGCATTAAATGTTTCCGAAAATGGAAGCCAGTTTTTTATCCATGGCTTCATCATTTTCCCCACCGCCGCCGTAGCGGCCGATGATCATCCCGTTGGGGTCGATGAGGATTTTGGTGGGCAGGGAATGGATACCGTAGTAATCGCTGATATCATCCGGATTCGGTTGGTTGGCCATGCGTTTTTGCATGTCGAGCCCGCGGAGCACGTGCTTCCAGATGCCGATACCATCCTGTGCCACGGCTTTTTTCCAGGCCGCCTCGTTGCGGTCGTCATCGGAAATACCGATGATTTCGAAACCTTTATCCTTGTATTTGGCGTAGAGCGATTTAAGGTGGGGATTGCCTTTCCTGCAGGGCACGCACCAGCTGGCCCAGAAGTCCACCAATACGTATTTACCTTTGAAATCCGCCAGGCTCAGCGGTTCCCCGTTGATATCCTTTTTAGAAAACACGTGCGCCACGCTGCCGGGCGAGCCCATCTTCAGGCCGTCCAGTTCTTTTCGTATCTCCTTGCCATCGGGGCTTTGCTGAATGTAATCCGGCATGGCAGCGTAGAGGGCTTCCCCTTGTTGCAGGGGAATGCTGCTAACGCGCCAGCGGAGGGAATAGGCGCTTACATAAGAGGCGGGATGGTTTTTGATATAGTCCATTTCCACTTTTTCCAGCTGCTCATAGTAGGGCTCCATTTTATCCTTCACGGCGTTGACTTTTTCCTTGAAGGCTTCCAGTTCCGCTTCGCTTGCTTTTGTTTTATGCATGGCGATGTACTGGTCGTTGAGCTTGTTGTACTCCGCTGAAATTGGTTTCAGCCGGGCCATGATGGGAGCTTTGGCAGCTTCCAGCTGTTCCAGTTCTTTTTGGGTAGCCGAGCCCGTTACCTTTAGTTTGTTGAGGGTGGCGGCATTGCCCGTCACGGTCATAACGCCGGGTTCCATAAAAAAGGTTAGGGAAGCGGTCATATCCCGCATGACCTTTTCTTTGTCCACATAGAGCCGCGCCATGCCAGGATTGGCCAGCTCTCCTTTAAAGGTAAAGCTGCCGTTCTTTGCCAGCGCGCTATCCGAGCGGTATTGCCCTGCTGATCCGTAGCTGAGATATACGTACCCGTTAGGGAGGCCCTGTAATTTTCCGTTGACGGTAAAAGGTTGCTGGGCGATGGCGGCCGTGGCTATAAGTGTAGCCGTTACCGTTATCAGTTGAAATTTCATATGGCTGGTTTTTGATTGTTAAGGATTGCTGCAAGCGTTTCGTGCAGTTTGCTGCCGCGTAATTCTTTAGCGATGATCTTACCGTCAGGGTCGATCAGGAAGGAGAACGGAATGGCCTGGATGCCGTAATGCTGCGCCACTTCGTTGCGCCAGCCTTTCAGGTCCGACAGCTGGATCCACGGCATCGCATCCTGTTTGATGGCGGCTTTCCATTTATCCGCGTTATCATCCAGGGAGACGCCTACCACGGTGAAGTTTTTATCCTTGAACGCGTTGTAGGCTTTGAGCACGTTGGGATTTTCAGCGCGGCAGGGCCCGCACCAGCTGGCCCAGAAATCGAGCAGGACGTACTTGCCTTTCAGGTCGGAGAGCTTCACCGGTTTGCCGTTGGTATCGTTCTGGGTGAAGTCCATCATTTGGGCGCCGATGGCGCTGCGTTTGAGGATATCGAGGCGTTTGGCCAGGCGTTTGCCTGCGTTGCTTTGTTGCGCTGTTGGGTCGAGGGCTTTATACAGGCTGTCGAGCGGCGCATACTCGCCGATCACGGCCATATCCGCCAGCATGCTTACGCTGATGGCGCTGGCGGGGTGTGAGCGGATATAGGCGACGGTGCGATCATGCCGCTGGTTGCGCAGCGCTTCCAGCTTTGCTTCGGTGGCTGCTGCGCCGCTATCCGTTTTATGCGCTTCTTCCCAGTTGTTGTAGAGCGCATCTTCCTGGCCGGTGATATCCTTGATGGAAGCGCGGAAAGCCTTGTATTCGTCCTGCGCCGGGGAGCCGGTGATAGCGAGGCTTTCCAGGGAATCGATGTTGCCGGAAATTTTCACTTCATCATTGCCCATGTACAGTTGTATGAAGCGGCTCGCGGCGCCGATGTAGATCTTTTCTGTCTGGCCGATGTTGCCTGTCCAGGTGAAATGGCCGTTGGTTACCACGGCGGAATCCATCCGGGAGGAGTCGGCAACGGGTATCATTATACGAACAATGGAGTCCGTGATACCTTTGATATCAGCGGTGATGCTGGCTTGCTTTGGCGTGCCTGGTTTGCAGGCGGCTGCCAGCAGGGTACAGACGATGAGTTGTTTTTTCATTCGTGTCAGGTTTTGTGAAAGGTAGTTATTGCGGGTATGCTTTGTTTTAAGCGAAGGTTATGTAAAAGTTATTTACTCCTGCTGTGCTTTGTTTTAATCGCATGTTAAAAGTTATTTACTTCTGGTAACCTTTATTTTGATCGCCGAAGAGCGGATTTTGCTGGAACTCCGTGCGGGGCACGGGGAAGATATATTGCAGTTTATCCTTGATCTCCGGTTTGAGTTGCTGCACGGTGGCAAAAGGCAAGCGCAGCAATGCCTGCCATTCCTGCCCGTCCTCCCCGACGAGGCTGCGGGCGATTTCGTAATAGACCTGCAGCAACAGTTCGTTGGTAGTAGCGGCATTGTCGATAGCGGAGAAGTTTGTTACGCCGGCATGTTGCATTACTTCCTTCACCAGCGCTTTGGCGGCAGCGGCGCTGCCACCGCTGCGGAGCAGCGCTTCCGCGCCCAGGAGGTACACTTCCGTGAGCCGGAAGGCGTAGGCCGTTTCAGAGAGCGTGGTTGCCTTGGCGCCTTGCGGGATATACTTCAGGAAATAGTAGGCGCCGGGGCTGTTTGTACCGGCGTCGCCAATCAGCCAGCTTTGGCGGGGATCATTTTGCAGCAGGTCCTTCAGCCGTTGCCGGGCCGCATACCAGGTGGAAGCGCCGGGGTAATACTGGGAACTGAGGTTGTAAAAGTAGGTGGCCTGGTTTTGCTGTGGCGGTATGCCCAGCATCACTTCCTTGCTGGTCAGGCCTTTGACGTAAAAGATATCCTTTACGTTTGGCTCCAGCTGATAAGGTCCGCTTTTGATGATATTATCCGCCAGCGTGGCAGCGGCGGCGTGATCCCCGTAGCTCATGAGGATGCGCAGCTTCAGCGCCATGGCCACCCATTTATTTGCGTAATAATTCGGGCGGGAGGCGGCGGCATTATCCACGGCGTAGTTGATGTCTTCCAGGATGAGGTCATAGCTTTCCTGCACGGTGCTGCGCTGCTTAGGGATATTGCCCAGGGTGACGAATTCAGTACGGAGCAACGCGCCGTAGGCGCTGGACCTGTCGTACCACTCGCCGTACAGCGTGAGGAGGCGGTAATGCCCATAAGCGCGCAGGAAGCGCGCTTCCGCAAGGATTTCCTTTTTACGGTTATCTGTAAACGCGTTATCCGGCAGGGCCGTTACGCCGGTAATTACGCCGTTGGCGGCATTGACCAATGTATAGCAGGCCATCCAGGGGGAGCTGACGAAATTGGAATTGGAATAGGCGTTTTCCTCTGCGGGGTCCGCCCCGTAGCCGCTGCCCAGGTAGCCGGCGCACATACCGGGTATGACTTCATTATCCCGCCATTTGGTGGTATTGGCGCCGGCGTCCACGTTTGCAAAACGATAGTACACGCCATTGAGCGCAATTTCGGAAGTACGTTGGTCCAGGATGGTGTTCCCCTCTACCCTGGCGTTTTCCGGCAGTTTACCCAGTTCCTTGTTACAGGCGGCTGCCGTCAGCAAAAACATGTATAGTATGACTGTCTTTTTCATCTTCTGACTGATTTTAATTAGAAACCAAAACGGAGGCCTACGGTGTATTGGCGCACCGTTGGATAGGTGCCTACGTCGCTACTGCCGTTGATAAGGCTGTATGGATTATTGCTCACTTCAGGATCCGGTCCCGGATATTTGGTGATGCAGAACAGGTTGGCGCCGGACACGTAGGCGGAAGCGTGCTGGATGCGCATCCTTTTCGTTAATGCCGCCGGCAGTGTGTACGTCAGCGTTACTGATTTCAGCTTCAGGTAAGAGGCATCGTACACGTTGTTGCTGGCGGTGTAGTACACGCTGTTTTCCCCGAGGATAACCCGTGGCCTGTCGCTACCCGGGTTTTCAGGCGTCCAGCGGTCCAGTATGCGCACGCCTTTGTTTGTACGCCCGCTGATGTAGGAGTTCTGGATATCCGCCAGGTAGAGGATCTCCCCGCCGTAGGAAAAAGTCAGCAGGGTGATGAGGCTGAAATTTTTGTAGTTGAAGGTATTGGTAAAGCCCCCGAAGAATTTAGGCTGTGCATGGCCGATGACGTTTTCCGTATAATAGCCGGTGCTGTCCAGTTTGTACATCGGATCCCCGATGTTCATATAGCGGGCGAAGTATGGCGCCAGCGCAAAGTCCCGTTTATAGTCCTCCAGTTCCTTTTGCGTGTGGATAATGCCGGCAAACTCCTTACCGTAGATCAGGCCCAGTGGTTCGTTTTTCCGCACGATACTGTTACCGAGGTAGTACTGCGCGGTGGCAGGGTCTGAGTTGGGATCGGTGAAGTCGCTGCTGATATCTTTTACCAGGGAGCGGTTGCCGGAAATATTCAGCGCGCCGCTCCACTGGAATTGTTTGTGGCGGATGAAATCCCCCCGGAGGTCCAGTTCCAGGCCACGGTTACGGATGGTGGCCAGGTTGGTGATCACCGTCGTATAAGAGGAGCTGGGAGGCAGGCTGGTAGTGAGTAACAGGCCGGTGGTCAGTTTTTCGTAGTAACCGAACACGCCTCTGAGCCGGTTTTTAAAGAAGGCGAAATCCAGCCCCAGGTCTTTTTGCAGGGTGGATTCCCAGCGGATCTTTTCGTTACCCAGCTGCGTAGGTACGAGGGCGTTACTGCCCGCATAGGCTTGCGGCGTGTAGAGGGTGTAGAACATATAATCGCCGAAATTCTGCGTACCGGTATAACCTGCGCTCATACGGAGCTTCAGCTCATTGACCCAGGAGGCGCGTTTCATGAAGTTTTCATCCGAAATACGCCAGGCCACACCGCCGGAAGGGAAGTAACCCACGCGGTTGTTTGCCGGGAATTTGGAGCTTGCATCCGAGCGGCCGGTGAAAGTGAACAGGTATTTATCGTACAGCGCGTAGTTGGCGCGGAGGTAGAAACTGAGCAGTGCGTTTTGCCCGGAAACGCCGGTGGCAGGCAGGGTAACTGCCGCGGAAGAAAGGTTGTTCAGGTATTTATCATCCGGGAAGCCCTGGCCGCTGGCGGAGAAGGAGTTGAACCGGTACTTCTGCCAGGAGGTACCGCCGACTACCGTGAGGCGGTGGTGATCATTGAATTGCTTTTCCCAGGTGAGGGTGTTTTCGTAGAAGAGGTTCACCTCGTCCGACTGGCTCTGGGAGGCCGTGCCGCCGTTGGAGCTGCCGACGCCGTTGGGCGAGGCGATGACAGCGGTGCTGGGCACGTAGTTCAGCTGGTGGTAGTTGTTATAGTTAACCGAGAGGATGCTCCTGTATTTCAGGGAAGGCAGTATCTCGTATTCCGCGGCGAGGGAACCGAGCAGCATAGCGGTTTTCGCTTCGTTGATACCATCCAGCAGGACCAGCGGGTTTTGATAGCCTTCGTAATCGTAGCCGCCGATGGTAGAGGCCAGGAAGCGGTACACGGAGCCATCCGGATTATAGGCCGGCAAGGTGGGCGGCGCGTAGAGGGCCTGGGCATACATCCCGTTGGTGATTTTGTTTTTGGTGAAGCCGTAGTCGAGGTTGGTCATTACCCGGAACTTGCGGGTGATATCATTGTCGAGGCTGATTTTGCCTGAGATGCGGTTAAAGTCCGTGCCTTTTACGGTACCATTCTGTTTCGTATAGGCGAGAGAGGTATAGTACCGGGAGCTGGATCCGCCGCCTCTTACGGAGACATCCGCGTTGTGCAGTATGCCTGTTTGCAGCACTTCGCCCAACCAGTCGGTATTGGCTGTACCGAGGAAGTTGGGGTTATTGAGAATGTTGGCGGCTGTTGCGTTAGGCGCCTGGCCGGCGGCGGCGCGGGCGTCGTTCAGGTTTTTTGCCGCTTCCTTCATGATCATGCGGTATTGGTCCGCATTGAGCAGCTTTTCCTTCACGGGTTTGCTGAAGCCGGTGTAATAGTTAACATCCAGCACGGGCTTTTGATCCAGTTTACCTTTTTTGGTGGTAATGATGATGACGCCGTTGGCGGCTTTGGAGCCGTAGATAGCGGTGGCGGAAGCGTCTTTGAGGATGTCGATGGATTCGATATCGGAGATATTGAGGCCGGCCAGGCTATTGAGTCCGCGTGCAAAGGAGCCGCCGACCGTGGAGTTGGGATCATCGCTACCGAAGCGTTCTACCGGGTTCACTACTTCCGCCTGGTTTTGAATATAGCGGTTTTGGATGGTGACCTGTACTCCATCGATGATATAGAGCGGATCGTTGCCGCCGATGAGGGAGGTACCGCCGCGGATGCGTATTTTGGCTACGCCGCCGGGGGAGCCATCCGCCTGGGTTACCTGTACCCCTGCGGCTTTTCCGGCCAGGGCCTGGTCGAGGCTGGCGAAAGGCACGTCCTTCACTTCGTTTACATCTACGGAGGCTACGGAGCCGGTGAGGTCCTTCCGTTTGGTGCTGCCGTAGCCTACTACCACGTACTGGTCCAGTTCACCTGCTTTTGGCTGGAGGACGATCAGCAGGTTGCTGGTGCTGGTAACGCTGACCGTCTGCGTTTCGTACCCGATGCAGGACACGATCAGGATGGCGCCGTTGCCGGCTTCCTTTACGGTGAACTGCCCGTTCTTGTCCGTGATGGCGGCTTTGCGGGAACCCTTTACCTGTATGGAAATCCCGGGTAGGGGTTGGCCTTTGTCGTCCGTCACTTTCCCCGTCACATCCGGCAGCGGGGCGGCAGGTTGCGGCAGGATGGCCGGCGCCGTTGGTTGCGCCGGTATATCCCGGGAAATAACCACGGTATTTCCCTGCACGGCAAAATGCAGCGGTTTGGGCAGCATTTGTTGCAAAGCTGTTTTGATGGGTACGCCGGAGAGCTGAGCTGTTACCGGCGCAATGCCCTGGAGGTCCTGCGTGCGGTAGAAAAACACGAAGCCGGTTTGTTCCTTGATCAACGTCAGCACCTGTGGCAACGGCATGTTTTTACAGGAAATGGTTACCTGCTGCGAAACACCTGTGGCACTGAGGTGCAAGGCAAAAATGGTCGGCAGGATCGTTGTGAGTTTCATGATTCTATCGATTTTGGTTGCCAGCGCGCGCTCCCGATGGTTGGCGGCGCAGCAGGCGGGCAGTGATAGCCGGGCGCGCAAAGGCCTGCTGCAATAAGCGATTAATTGCATACATTTGTATGGTTTGGTTGACGATACTCCTGTTCCCGGTTATGGCCGGGAAAGGATTTTTCCTACAAGGGTTAACCGAACTAAACCTGGTGTGGACGGCAAATCTTAACGCCAGGTTTTTTTATGGATAAATGGTATGCCCGATCCGGCTGAACAGGTGATCAGTCGGTCAGATAGCTGGTAGTAGCTGTAAGCTTAAAGGATCTTTTACTCCGGTGTTACAGTAATCGTTTTACCTCCGTTAGTTATACTCATATGAATCCGCGTTGTTCTCATCAGCTCCGCCACCTGTTGCAGGGTGAGCGTTCTTGACATTTCCCCGGTGAAGGTACCTTCCGGTATACCTTCCTGATACATGATATCTACGTTATACCACCTGGCAAGTTCCCGCATTACGGCTGGTACATCGGCATCCTTAAAGGAGAAGAGGCCGTTTTTCCAGGCGATGGCTGCGTTTACGTCCGCATGGCGGATCAGCTGCAGGTCCGTAGCGGTGACCAGGGCTTGCTGCCCCGGCAGCAGGTGATGCGCATTATTTTTTCCCCTGACCAGTACGGCGCCCTGCAGCAGCGTGGTGCTGGTAAATTTTTCATCTTCATAAGCATTTACATTAAATCGAGTTCCAAGTACCAATATATCTGCGTTGTTGGCGGTCACGGTAAATGTTTTTTCCGGCATGGCGGCTACTTCAAAATAGGCTTCCCCTGTGATGGTCACTTTCCTGTCCCTGCCGGTGAAGGCGGTAGGGTAAGTGATAGAGGAGGCGGCATTGAGCCAGACGTTGGTACCATCCGGCAGCACGAGGCGGAACTGGCCGCCGCGTGGCGTTTTCAGCGTATTGTACTTTACCGTGGCGGCGGTGGTACTTTGCTGCTGGTACGACAATGTGCCGGCGGAGCGGGACACGACGGTGTTGCCCTGGCGGGACAATACGCCCTGGTGCGCGCTGTCCAGCGGCAGCTCCGTACCGTCTTCCAGGACGAGTACTGCCGTGTTGCCCGTTTTTGCCTTGGCAATGGCGGGCGGTTGGCGGGTGGTATTTTTCCAGAGCAGCCACCCTCCTGCTACCGCGCCGATGATCACCGCTGCGGCAGCCACCCGGATGAAGTTGCGGCGCATGGTATGGATTCGTGTAGCCGTGCCCGTGCCGGTAGCAGCGTGCAGCCTTTGCAGCATGCGGGCCTCGAGGGAGGCCTCGTCCTCATGCGGGGCGGCGTGCAGGATGGCTGTCAGTTCCTCTTCGCTGTAGGCGTTGTACCATTGCAGCAGAGCGTTCTTTTCAGCATCGCTGGCTGTACCGTCCAGGTATTTCCCGGACAGGATCACTAATTCATTTGTTTCCATACGTGCGGATAACTTTTACAGGTGATTAATAGTATAGTACCGGGAGTTGGGGGTTCCCCTACCTTCCGGTTAAAAAATTTTTTTCAGGGGAGAAAGGAAAGCAGGTGCAGGTAATGTTTCAGCTGTAACCGCAGGCGTTGGAGCGCTTTGGTAATGTGCTTTTAAACGGCCTTTTCCGAAATCTGCAGTTCCCGGGAAATTTCCTTATTGGAAAGGCCTTTGTTACGGCTGTAGTCAAATACCAGGCGGCATTTTTCCGGCAGTTGTTTCAATTGCTCCTGCATGGATTGCTGGAGGAAGCGTACGGCCGCTGCCTCATCTTCCGCGCGGAGGAGGCTTTCAGGCAATTCTGCGGTATCGAGGGTTTGCCGGGATTTGGCCAGCTGACGGATGGCGGCATAGCGGGTAGCTACGGCCAGGTAAGGCCCGAGGGCATCGATGAGGGTGTGATGGCGGCGTTGCCAGAGGCCGGAAAATACGTCCTGCACTACATCTTCGGCCATTTCGCGGGAAGGCAGCCGGTGCAGGGCAAGGGTAAACAGGCGCTTCCAGTAACGGTAGTAGATTTCCGTAAACGCTGCATGTTCGTCCTGCTTCAGCATCAGAACCAGCTCACTATCACTGTATTGATTATAGTCGGACATCAGGCGCCATCTGAGTTTATCGGTCAAGCAAGGAAGCATACACGCTGGTTGGTACGTGACAGCTGTTGGTGGAACTAATATACAAACTTTTTTTTCGAAGCGGATTTTTTTAGCGGCGAGGCGGCGCCATTGCAAAGGGTTTACCGGGGAAAAGCGCCACCAGGCGGCATGGGAGCGATGGCAGCGAGTTTCGTAAGCATTTCCAACAAAACGGGAAGGTTATACGTTGAAACAATATCATCTCCCCTAAAAAAAAAAAATTAAAACTATGGCTGAAGACGAAGTTTGCCAGCACATCCGGGCAATCAAGGAACTGAAAACCGCGGACAAATATGAATGCGCGGAATGTGTGAAAACCGGCAGCAGCTGGGTACACCTGCGGACCTGCCAGACCTGCGGGGTGACGCTTTGCTGCGATCAATCGCCCCACAGGCATATGACGGCGCATTTTCATGCGACGGACCACCCGGTGGTGATTTCTGCGGAGCCGGGCGAGCAGTGGCTGTATTGTTATAAGGACGACGCGTTTGCGGAGTATGGTTGAGGGATATTTTTTTACCTGCCCGTAAAAAGTTAATTTGCCAGGTATTTCCTGGCTGAGAATGCACTGCCCCTCAACGCGGCTGGTAAAGGCGGGAGCTGATTTCCCGAAGGGTATAAAATATGCGAAATTTAATCACCATCAACGACGTTCATCAGCAGTTTGCTGATTACTTTGAGAATCCGGAATTGAAACCTTTTTTGTACCTGCTGTCCAAAAAACTCAGTGAAGGCCACATCTGCCTGGACCTGACCCATCTGCGGGCGGAGGAGGAACAGTTACCTGAATATTACAGCCTTCGCGAAACCGGGCCTGCGGCGCTGGCGCATCAACCGCTGGTAGGCTCTCCCACCTCGCTCAACAAACCGTTTATCCTCCACGGGGACAAGCTCTATATGCAACGGTATTACCTGTACGAAACCGCGCTGCTACGGTATATCCGGCAGCTGATGCTGTCGGAAAAATTATTGCTGGCAGAAAGGGCGGCCGCATTGCGGGAGCAGCGGGAATTGGTACAGCAGTTGTTTCCGCCGGCAACGGACCTGGCCCCCGGGGACGACCCGGTGGACTGGCAGCTGGCGGCGGCAGTTACCGGCATCCTGCATAATTTTACCATCATCACGGGCGGGCCGGGAACGGGCAAAACCACTACGGTGGCTAAGATCCTGGCAATCCTTTACGCCATTGACCCGGAGCAGCGCGTGGCACTGGCAGCCCCTACCGGGAAAGCTGCCGCGAGGATGGCGGAAAGTTTGCGCAACGCCGCTATTCCGAAAGATCCGCTACTGGCGGCTAAATTCAGGGAACTGGCCCCATCTACCATACACCGGTTGCTGAAGCCTGTAAAAGGCACGCCGTACTTCCGGCACAACGAGGAAAATCCGCTGAACTATGAGGTGATCATCGTGGATGAATGTTCCATGATCGACCTGGCGCTGTTCACCAAACTGCTGGCGGCGGTGCGCCCGCATACCCGCATCATCCTCCTCGGGGATAAAGACCAGCTGGCGTCCGTGGAAGCGGGCAGCCTATTCGGGGACCTTTGCGACGCGCAGGAAGCACTCAACTACTTCTCCCCGGAGCGGGCAGCGCTGATCAACGAATTTGCCGCGCCGGCGCAACGCGTCACTACCATCTCCCCCCGCGGCGCCCATCCCTTGTTCGAACATGTGGTGGAACTGCGAAGGAGCCGGCGCTTTACCGGCCATACCGGCATCGGTAAATTCAGTAAGGCGCTGATCCAGAACAATGCCGCCGTTATCAGGGAAATGATAGCGCCCGGCGCTGACGAGCAGGTGGTGATTGACACGGCATATTCGGAAAAACTTTTCGAAGACTTTATTGCCGGCTATGCGTCCTACATACAGGAGAAGGACACGCTGACGGCGCTACGAAAAATGAATGAACTGCGCGTGCTGGTGGCCATCCGCGACGGATCGCAAGGGTTGCCGGCGATTAACCGGCGCATTGAAAAATACCTCTCGGATAAAAAGCTGATCCACCTGACGTCCGCGTTTTATGAAAACCGCCCGTTGATGCTGACCCGTAACTATTACGAACATGGCCTCTTCAACGGGGATACGGGCATTATACGGCCGGATGAAAACGGCGTACTCATGGCCTGGTTTGAAGATGCGGACGGGCAGCTGATCAGCGTGTTCCCCGGTTACCTGACCCTTGCGGAAACCGCCTTCGCGATGACGATCCATAAAAGCCAGGGGTCCGAGTTCGGACAGGTGCTGGTGGTACTGCCAGTAACTGAAGTGCCGCTGCTGACGCGGGAGCTGGTGTACACGGCGGTGAGCCGCGCCAGGAATAAGGTGTACGTGCAAGGGAGTGAAAGTACGATCCTGGCGGCGGCGGAAAAATTTGTGGACAGGGGTTCGGGGGTGACGGACAGGATTGTGCAGGAGGTGGGGAATCAGTAAGCGGTCTTTAATTTAAAAAACACTATGGCATTATATCTGAAAGTTTCAAATGCGTTGAATAGTTTGGCCAAAGGGTTGATTGACGACCTGCAGCACGCCGGCAACGGCGTGTTTGACCCGCACTATATCGTTACCCAAACAGAGGGGATGAATAACTGGCTTAAGCTCCAACAAGCCTACCGGCAAGGGATTGCAGCCAACTCCCGCTTCCTGAAACCGAACGATCTGCTGTTTCATTTATACATGTGGCTGGGCGGGCCGAGTATGGAGGTGATGTCGTCCCAGAACCTGAGCTGGCTGCTATTTAAACTGCTGGGCGAAAAGGAATTCACCACCCGTTATCCGGAGGTGGCCAATTACTACCTGGATCACGGCGAAGAGAGCAACCTGAAAAAAATGGTGCTGGCGGAAAAAGTGGCGGACTTACTCGACCAATACCAGGTGTACCGCCCGGAAATGATCCAGGCGTGGAGCCAGGCGGACCCCGCCACCCTCCAAACGGAAGAATGGCAGGAATGGCTCTGGGCAAGGGTTAAGCAGCTCTCCGGGGATGCCCTGCCGGATAAAACACTCATCGGCAATTATATCCTTGACGTACTGGGGCTGCCGGAAAAACAGGCGGTGTTAAAAGCCAGGATACCGGCCGTGCATATCTTCGGCCTCTCCATCCTCACGGCTTATCACATTAAGATACTGCACGAACTCTCTGCCGTGATAGATGTGCATTTCCATATCCTTAACCCGGCGCCCGGCGTATTCTGGTTTGAGGAACGGAACGAAAAGCAGCTGGCGCGCTGGCGCGCCAAAGGGCTGCGGGAGCTGGAAGAGCAGGCTACCGTGGGTAACGCGCTGCTCACCGGCTGGGGCAAGGTGATACAAAACAGTTTCCGCCTCTTCTTTGCGTATGATAATTTCATCAACGCCTATGAGGAAACTGGCGTTATAGCGCCCCAACCCAACACCCTGCTGCGTAAAATCCAATACGATATTTTCACCAGCGCTACCGCCAACCGGCAGCCGCTATCCCTGCGGGATGTGCAGGATGGCTCCATTACCATCAACGCGTGCTATACGCCGGTACGGGAAGTGGAGGCCCTGTACAACTACCTGGTACACCTTTCGGACCAGCGCAAGGAACTGCTCTCCCCGCGGGACATTGTGGTGATGGTATCCGATATAGACGCTTATGCGCCCTATATCAAAGCGGTGTTTAACCACGCTCCCTATAAATTCCGCTATACCATTGCGGATGAAAGCTATAACGAGAACGATAATATTTTCAACGCGCTGCAGGCCGTGCTGACCATGGACGAGGAAAACTTTACGGCGGAGACGGTGATGCAGCTCCTTGATTTTTCGTATATCCGGAACCGTTTTAACCTGCAGGACCCCGTGTATATACGCCCCATCATTGAAGCGGCCAATATCCGCTTTGGGATTGACGGCGCCCGGGAGGACCAGACGCATTACGTGAGCTGGAAATACGGCATACAGCGGATCATGTACGGCATTTGCATGAGCGGGGAGGCGGAGTACGGGCAGGACCTGGACAGCTTTTTCCCGCTGGACCTGGTGGAAGGGCGGGATGCGTATGATATCATCCGCTTCTGCCATTTTGCGAAGGTGCTGATCACGGCGATTGAGAGTCGCCGGCAGGCCCGCAGCATCACCGGGTGGGTAACCTATACGGAACAGGTGCTGCACAGCCTCATCTTTGAACAGCAGGATGAAACCGATGAGGACTACGCCTCCCTGATCAAACAACTGACAGATTTCAATATCCTGCATGAATACATGGAGGAAACGATTCCCTACAACGTATTTGTGCATAGCCTGCTGCACGTGATCAGCGGCGCTACCCGTACCAGCCTGTTTGCCAACGGCGGTATTACGTTCTGCTCCCTGATCCCGATGCGTTCCATTCCATTTAAGGTGGTAGCGCTGCTGGGGTTGAACCATGATAAATTCCCCAGGAAGGAAAATAAGTCCGGGTTCGACATTATGTCGAAACAACCGCAGCGGGGCGACCGTAACATCCGGGAAAACGACAAGCATCTTTTCCTGGAAACGATTATTTCCGCACAGGAATACCTGTACATCAGCTACGTTGGGCGCAGCGTGAAGGATAATACGAGCATCCCTCCTTCCGCCCTCGTAGACGAGCTGCTGGATTACATTGAATCCGGCGCGCAGGATACCACGGGGGCCATTCGCAAGGCCATGGTTACCCTGCAGCCATTGCAGGAATTCAGCCGTAAGTATAACCAGCCGGGAACGGGCTTATACAGTTACCTGAACCGGAATGCGGGGGCGGGCTATCCTTTCATCAATCCGCATAAAAAGGTAGAAATGCCGCTGATGGAGGATTTCACCCTGGATATGCTCATCAGCTTTTTCAAAAATCCATTCAAGGCATACTACAACCGGGTGCTGGGCATCTACCTGAACGATGACCCCATCCTGCTGCATGAAACGGAGATTTTCAGCCTGGACCACCTGCAGCAATGGAGCCTGAAAAACGCGCTGCTGCCGGCGCAGGACGTTGCTACGACGCAGGCCACGCTGGTGAAAAAAGGAAAGCTCCCGCTCAGCAACATGGCGTTTGTAGCCATCAGGCAGGTGGAAGATACGGTGCATCCCGTGCGTACGCTGCATGCCTCCTGCACGGCCGGCAAGGAAGCGGTGCGGCTCGATTTTGACCTGCTGGTGGACGACGTGGTGATGAAGTGCAGCATTGATGAGGTGTATGAGGGCTGCCTGGTCAGGGTGTCCTGGTCGAAGAACGAGGCGCGTAACCTGATAGACGCCTACATCACTTACCTGGCGGGCGTTGCAGCCGGGGAACTGCATGGCATGCTGTTTATCTCCGGCAGCGCGAAAGAAAAGGTGTTTGCAGCTACGCCCATTTCAAGGGAAACTGCGTTTGCCCGTTTACGTGAGTTGCTGGCATTGTACCAGCAGGGTATGAAAGAGATACTCCCCTTCTACCCCGAGTTCAACATGGAGCCTAAAAAGATTGAAAAAATAGACAGTAAAACTTTTGCCAAACTCGTGCAGGACAACCTGGACCCTTCCAGGCGCAGCAACAGCGACAGGTATGTGATGAATGAATATGAAAACGGCTACTTCGAACAGGAAGGCCTGGCGGAAAGGTATAAGCAGCTGTGCGAGCGGCTGGTAAGACCATTGGCAGAAATTTTCCCGGATTATTATAACTAAAAAATGAGTATAGGGAGATATCAAAACTTCGAGGTGAATACGGTGCCGATGGAGGGCAGTAACCTGATCGAGGCCAGTGCCGGAACAGGTAAAACCTACTCTATCGGCATATTGGTACTGAGACTGGTGTTGGAAAAACAGCTCTCCGTGAAGGAGATCCTGATGGTGACCTTTACCAAAGCCGCTGTAGCGGAGCTGAAGGAGCGCATCCGCAAATTCCTGCGGCAGGCGTACCAGGTTAGCTTTGGGTATCCCGTGGAGAATGAGGACATCATTGAACTTGTACTGGCTGCCGGCGAAAGGACGGACCCGCAAAGCGTGAATAAACTATTGCGGGATGCCGTGTTGCTGCTGGATGAAATTTCCGTGTTAACCATCCATAGCTTTTGCCAGCAGATACTCAACGAATACGCCTTTGAAACCGACCAGCTGTTTGGCGCAGAAATGACGCCGGACACCTCTCCCATCGTTGAAAAAGAACTGAATAAATTCTGGCGCAAATATATCACTACGCTGCGGCCGGAGCTGCTGCATCTGATCTGGCAGGAGGATATGCGCAGCCGCATGCAAGCGGTGCTGGAACAGCATATGAGCGGTAAAAAGTACCTGGGCTACGAGGAAGGATACAACTACTTCATCAGCGCCGCCAGGCAGGAAGAGTGGCTGGCCGAACACCAGCTGCTGGCGGACAAGCTGGCCGCTATTACCGCACAAATGCATGATTACATCTGTACCCACACGGCGGAACTCACTACCCGTTGCAGCAAAAACAGCCATGCCAAAAAAGCTTTTGCGGAAGTGATCTCCATCCCGGAAGCGTTTGCAGATGCCATCAAGTCGAAAAAAAATTCGTCCAAACCGCCGGGCTACCTGGCAGAGTTATTCCCGGAGATACTGGAATACCTGGACCAGCAGGAAGCCGTGGAGGAAGAAATCCGCAAGCTGACAGCCGGCATTCACCACCGGCTTAACTGCTTTGCCATCAGCGTGGTGGCCGGCGGCGTTTATGGCTATATGACCCGGAATAATATCCTGGGGTATGACGACCTGATCACCAACCTCCACAACGCGCTGGTGAAGCGCGATAACCCCGGGCTGGTGGCTAAACTACAGGAGAAGTACAAAGCCGTGTTCATCGATGAGTTCCAGGATACGGACCGCCTGCAATATGAAATTTTTGACAGGGCTTTTGGTGAGCGTACCATCCTGTTTTACATCGGAGATCCGAAACAGAGTATTTACGCCTGGCGCAAAGCCGATATCTACACTTATTTCAGTGCGAGGAGCCGTGTGCAGCACCTCTATAACATGAACTATAACCGCCGCTCTTCGGAACCGCTGATCAGGGCCATGAACCAGTTTTTCATGCCTTCGCCGGGCTTCGATACGTTCCGCTTCAGCGGGGAGCAGGACAGCATTCAGTATATCCATGTGGACAGTCCGCCGGATAACAACAAAGGCCTGCTCTATCATGATGAACAGCCTGATGTGCCCATCACTATTTACGAAGGCAGCAACAAGCCTGAAATAGCGGCGGCCGTGGCGGCGCAGGCAGCCCGCCTGCTGATGGACCCGGGGTACCAGATCCGTACGCCGGACGGGAAGTCGCGCCAGATCAGCCCGGCGGACATCGGCATACTCGTACGCACGGGGAAAGAAGGCGCGGACGTGAAACAAAAGCTCGCCAAACTGGGCATCCCGGCAGTTTCCATAGACGAGCTGAAAATACTTTCTTCCCCGGAAGCCCTGGAGGTTTATTACCTGCTGGAAGCGATGGAAACGCCGGACCGGTCTACCATCAACAGGGCTTTATTATCGAACCTGACCGGCTTCAGCGTGGACGACATCCTTCACCTGGACGATGAGCTGGTGCTGGTTTGCTTTGGACGTTACCGGGAGCAGGCGGACCGCAACGGCGTGTACACAGCGCTGATGGCCTTCTTTGCCGACTTCGGCGTACGCAATAACCTCATGAAGGATAATAACGGGGAGCGCATCCTCACCAACCTGCTGCAGGTGACGGAGATCGTACACCAGGTGCAGAGCCGCCGGAACCTTTCCATGCGGGACCTCATCTCCTGGCTGAAACGCGGTATTGACGGCATGTACGTGGAGGGCGATGAATACACGCAGCGCATGGAGAGCGATGAGGAGGCGGTGAAGATTGTTACCATCCATAAGAGTAAAGGGCTGGCTTACAACATTGTGTTTGCTCCTTACCTGGATTTTAGCCAGAAGGACAACCAGGAGTTTGTGAGCTTCCGCGATCCCGTAACCGGCGACTATATCAGTACCGAAGGAGACCGGCAAACGGAGGAACAGCGCAATGCCTACCTGCAACAACAGGAGCAGGAAAACAGGCGGCTGATCTATGTGGCGATTACCAGGGCGGTGTATAAGTGTTACCTCTTCCGGAATACCTACTATAAGGAATCCTCCCTGACGGCATTTACCAACGAACTGATGACGTACGGCCGGGACACTACCCTGATTGCGTTTGCCACTGCTCTCCCGGAAAAACCGGAACAACATTACCGTAAATATAAACAGCAGGAATTGCCCCCGGTGGCCAAACAGGAAGTGGACTTTCACCTCAGGGAAGAGTACTGGCGCAAGCTCAGCTACACTATGCTGGCCGCAAAGCCGGAGCAGAAGCGGATCCCCCGGGGGGACGCCGCGTCGGAAGCCTATGATGAGTTTATCTTCAACACGCTGCGGCGTGGCGCAAAAACGGGTAACCTGCTTCACCTGATTTTTGAAAACATCAGCTTTTCCGACAGCAGCCGGTGGGAGCACTGGATACGGGTTGCCATTGAGAAATTCCTGCCGGGCCAGGAGGACACGTATTTGCCGATGTTGCTGCAGCTGGTGCAGCACGTGGTAAAAGCCCCGCTCCGTGCCGGCAGCAGCAGCTTCCAGTTATCGTCCGTATCCAAAGACCGGCGTATGGCTGAATTTGAATTTGACTTTCCTGTGCCGGTATTCCAGCTCAATGACCTGAATGATCTTTCAGAAGCGGGGCAAACGGTGAGCATCAAACGTTTTGCCGAGCTGGGAGGGCCGGAACTGGAAGGTATTATGAACGGGAAGATAGATCTCTTCTTTGAGCATGAAAACAAATATTATGTGCTGGACTGGAAGTCCAACTACCTGGGGGATCAGCTGAGCGATTACCAGCGGGATGCGCTGGAAGCGGAAATGAATTTGAACAACTATCACCTGCAATATTTGATCTATACCGTTGCCGTGAAAAAATACCTGGAATCGCGCCTGCCGGCATTTGACTATGAGCGGCAGTTTGGCGGGATTTTTTATTTGTTTATCAGGGGGGTGAGGAGTTATGCGGATAACGGGATATATTATACGAAGCCGCCGTTGAGGAAGATCCGGCAGTTGGAGGGGATTATTGCGAGGGGGTGAACTTCTCAGCAAAGCAATCTGACCTTTTCAACAAAGCTGCGTGCCGTGCTATAACAGACCTTTGCATTGTAAACCGTAAAATCAATTACAATGGACATGCAATTAAAAGGCAAACGCGCCCTGGTAACGGGTTCCAGCTCAGGTTTGGGAGAGGCGATCGCAAAAATGCTGGCTGCGGAAGGCGCAGCAGTGATCATTCATGGCCGCAACAGCGGGCGTGCCAGCGAGGTAGTAGCAGCCATCGTGCAGGCGGGCGGCAAAGCGGAGATGGCCATCGGGGACCTGGCTACGGATGCCGGCGCGGACGCGGTGGCAACCGCAGCGCTGCAATCAGGACCGATCGACATATTGGTGAACAATGCAGGGGTTACTTCCCATAAATCCTGGGGCGAGGCCAGCACGGCCGACTGGCTGGATATTTACAACAGCAACGTAGTGTCATACGTGCGGATGATACAAAGGATTGTTCCGCAGATGAAAGAGCTGGGTTGGGGCCGTGTGGTGCATATAGGCGGCGGACTTGCCATTCAGCCCATCCGGGAGCAGCCGCATTACAATGCCACGCTGGCAGCGCGACATAACCTCTCCGTATCCCTGGCCAGGCAGCTGAAGGAAACGGGAATTACCTCCAATATCGTGGCTCCCGGAGCCATCATTAACCCGATGGTAGAGGAATGGTTGGTTAACGCAGCGCCTAAATTCGGTTGGGGAACCGACCTGGAGGAAATTAAATATAAAGCGGTGCAGGAGCTGATCCCGAATGATACCGGCCGTTTTGGCGAGCCGGCGGAAATAGCGGCGGCGGTAACGTACCTGTGCAGCCGTTATGCCGATTATATCAGCGGCGCCACGCTACGCGTGGATGGCGGCACGATCCGCTCGCTGTAGCACCATGCAGGGAAGCGATCCTGCGCGGAAGGTGCAGCAAGCCCGGGGTTACACGCTCCGGGCTTTTTAGTCCAGCGCATGCGTATGCGCGGATAACAGTTGTTGTATCCCCTGCATATGCGCTACCAGCTGTAGCTGCTCCTCCCTGCTCAATGCGCGGATCAGGGTTTCCACCTGCTTATGCGAAGCGGCGTTTAATTCCCTGTAGCATTTTTCCCCTTTGGCCGTGAGGGATATCAGGGATACCCGGGCATCCTCCCGGGAAACGTGCCTGGAGATCAACCCGCTTTTCGCAAACTGCTTCAGGACATTACTCAGGTAGCCTTTGTCGATCCCTATTTCCGCGATTATCTGCGAAGCGCTCACCGGTCCGCGGTGATGTATTTCGTACAGGATGCGGGCTTCCACGAGGGAAAACGGGCTATCCAGCAGGTGATCGTCCAGGAGGCCGAGCAGGCGCGTGTAGTACCGGTTAAACGCCCTGAATTTATCGACGATGTGTTGTTGTACTTTCATGTGGAAGGATTTATCAGGGCAGGATGAGGTCGTACCGCCGCTCTGTTACCGGTTTATCAAAAGTATCCGACGTAGCTTCTTCCGTGAGGGTAAAACCAAACCGCGTATAGAGGGAGATGGCGGCTTCCTGCTCTTCGGTAGTCCAGAGGTAGGCATGGCGGACTCCCCTCTCCTTCATGAAGCGGACGAACTCCTGCACGAGGTGCTTGCCCAGCCCTATCCCGCGGTATTCCGGCAGGAAAATAAAATAGCGGAGCTGCAATTTATCCGCCCGGTGCTGGGCTACCAGCGAGCCGATGATGCGGTCCCCGTGCAGGCAGATCCAAACTTTATCCTGCCGGGGATCGTACTCCCGGGCAAAGTCCTTCAGGCCGTCCAGCACGTAGGTTTCAAAGTTAAGGCCATAGCCGCACTCCTTCTCGTAGAGCGTGCCATGGATGTAGGCGATATAGCCAAGGTCCCCGGGTTGTAAGGTGTTCCGGATGGTAATGGCCGATAGTTCCAGGTTTGACATAGCAAAAATAGCTTTCCGTTATTAGTTGAATATTTCAACTATCCATGGGTACAAAGTAAAATAATTTAGTTGTATTTTTCAACTATTTCTTATCAGTGGGCTGGCAGCGCCGGCATAGGGCAACCGGGCTAGCTGCCGATAGGCCGTTGAGGTATGCTGTCGCGGCCTTAGCTCTCTCCCCCAAAAAATCCTACTGGTAAAACTCAGCTACATTCCTTAAATTAGGTTGAGCTGTTATTCCACGTTATTCATGCATGTTCATTCTATTCCATGTTCCGGGAAACGATTCCGCCGATGGGTGCAATACGGCATCCTGCTGATCGCCTGCTGCTGCCCGCGCACGAGCCTTTGGGCGCAAAAGGCGGCGATTATCCGCGCCAATACGGCCGAGTATATTTTCACCCACCAGGAGATCAGCTGGCTGGAGGATGCTTCGGGGAAAATGAGTTTTGAAACGGCGAGGCAGCGGGATGCTGCGGGCGAATTCCGAATTAATGGGCGCTACTACCCGCAAAATACGCACACGGCCTCCGCCTATTGGTTTAAAGTATCCGTTACTGTTAGTGACACGCTGCCGCACCACGAGCGGCTGATCGAATTTTACGATCAGACTATTGACGACCTCACACTGTACGTGCCGGATGCCCGCGGCAAGTACACCGCAGCGCATGCAGGCGCGGGCAGGCCTTTTGCAGCGCGGCTCTTCAAACACAAGAACTTTGAATTCCTGCTGCCGGGCATGCCTCGCGGGACTTACGATTTTTACGTGCGGGTACAGTCTTTAAACGAAATTAATTTTATTATGGTGTACCGCAGTGTGGAGCGGTTTATCAATTATGCCCTGGCGGAGTATATTACTTTTGGCCTCTTCTACGGCATGATACTCGTGTTCTGCTTTTACAACCTGCTGATGTTGCTGGCCACGGGGCTGAGTCATTACCTCTGGTATGTGCTGTATATCGTGAGCGTGGGCGTGTATGAGATGAGTACGGACGGGATTGCGTTTCAGTTTATCTGGCCGGCGGCGCCGCAGCTGAACGTGTATATGTACGGGATTTGCCTGTACTGCATGAGCCTCTTTGCGCTGATCTTTGCGCGAACGCTGTTGCGGATGAAAAGGCAAAGTCCTCCGCTGTACAGGATCATCAACTGGATCATTGTTATCCGCACGCTGTATTTTCTCATTTGCCTGGCTTTCAAAAAAGAATGGTTTATTTATAAATTTCTTGATTTCATTCCGCTCGGCGCTGTATTTATCGCCGGCATCATCATCTGGCAGAAAGGGTTTAAGCCGGCGCGTTTTTTCGTACTGGCGTACGCGTTATTATTTGCCGGCGCTGTCGGCAAGCTGATCAACGTGCTGGGATTAGTGAGCGGCAACCTGGCGGTGGCGGCGCATTACAGCCTGGTGTTCGGGTTTGTGCTGGAGATGGTGCTTCTCTCCTTTTCCATCGGCGACCAGATACGGCTGTTGCGCAAAGAGAAGAAGCAGGCGCAGGACGATGCGATGTTCCATATGCAGCATCACCTGCAATTGCAGGCATCCGTCAACCAGCAGCTGGAAGAGCAGGTGGCGGCGCGCACCCGGCAGCTGGAGCTGCAAGCCCGCGAAATCTACGAACAGGCGCAGGAAATTGCCCGTATGAACCGGCTGCTGCAAAATGATAATGCGGCATTGAAAACAAATATTGAAAAAATTACGGACGCGCGCATCAGTTCCGCCGAGTTGACATTTGAGGAGTTTAGCCAGAAATACCCGGACCAGGAGCAGTGCTACCGCTTCCTGGCGGATTTGAAATGGAGTAACGGTTACCAGTGTAAGAAATGTAATTACAACAATTATAGCAAGGGCCGCAAGCCTTTCAGCAGGCGTTGCAACAAATGCGCGTATGAGGAATCGCCCCTGCAGGACACGATATTTGAAAACAACCGCATCCCCATCAACAAAGCGTTTTACATTGTGTACCTGGTGTTTACCACGAAAGGCAATATTTCCTCCTACCAGATTGCGGAGAAAACAGGCATGCGGCAAGGCACCTGCTGGGCTTATGCCGTACGCATCAGGCAACTTATGGAGCAAACGAAGCGGCATAAAAAAAGTACCTGGGCGGACCTGATCCGGAAGGAATGATCAAAACGCCCAGCTGCCGCCCGTCAGCGCTTTGCAGGCATGCGCGTAGGCGCCATTGAACCGGGCCGTTTGCACAGCGCCATTCGCGAGGTACAATTCATCCGAACCAGTGCCGGTTGCCGCATGGCGATACATGCCCGAGAGAAAAAGGGACAGGTGATGATTTAGCTGTAACGCAACTTTCAGGGAAGCGCCGAGGTCAAACCCATTGGCCTGTTGCCGAAAGCTGACGGGATGCTGAAAGGCATCGACCAGGTTCCAGTCCGCCGCAGCATGGAAACGCAGTTGGCTGTATTGCAGTTCTGCAGCGATATGCAGCCGCTTGCTGAAATGGTACGCGCCGGCTACGCCGCCTGTAACGCCCGACCAGCGGGTGTTGTAAGTACTGCGCAGGTTCTTTTGACCAGGCTGCGCTGCTGCATGATTGAGCAGCAATAGCTCCTCCCTGCGTTGGACATACCCCGCAAAACCGCCCAGGTCCAGCTTCTCCCGTTGGAGGAAGTGAAATCCCCCGAACAAACGGCAGGAAGATAGTGCCCCTTCGTCGCTATCCAGGCGGGCGTGATAGGTGGGTGAGCGCCGGTCGTTTGCGCCATAATCCGTATCCTCGGCATGGCCGGCAGTGATGCGGGATTTACTCATTTCTCCCGCTATGTACCAGCGTTTGCGGGGATGCCATTTTAAACCGCCCTGCCACAAGGGGCCGCGTAAGCCGCGCCATTTCAGCTCCGACAATACATTGATTGGTTCGTTGTTCGTTTTGCCCCCGATTGACCAGCTAAGGGCAGCCGCTTCGTAACCGCCGGAGAAGGTTGCCTCCACCTGTGCGATGGTACGAACAGCGTATAGGCATAACAGTGAGATTGCTATAAACAACTTCATGTGGAAATATAAGCGGTACCCACCATAGCCGCGGCGGGTACCGGATGAAGATTATTGGTTGACGCCGAAGGCCTCCCAGCCTGAGATGGAAGTACGGTTGCAGGTCATAGCCTGGGTACCGTTTTCCGAGCTGACATAGCGCCCGTTATTGCCCCGCAGGGAAATTTTCCCGTCTGCATTCACCACCCAGTCAAACTTTTCCCAATCGCCAATGGTAGCGCGGTTGCAGGTGATGGCCTGGGCGCCGTCTTCGGAGGATACGTATTTGCCCATGGCCTGCAGGGCGATCTTACCGCCGCCGGCATCCACTACTGTAAAGGTTTCCCAGCCGGATGCCGTAGCCCTGTTGCAATTCATGGCCTGGGTACCGTTCTCGCTGCTGACGTACATATTGTTAAAGCCTTTCAGGGTAATCTGCTGGCCGATAGGTGCGACGGAGGGGTTGCCGCTGCCGGCGCCGGACCATTTGAAGGTAGCCACTGCACCGCCGGGTAAGGAATAGGTAAACGACTGGCTGCCCCATTTTACTTTGAAGGAGACGCTGGCGCCGCTGTTGTTAAAGGCCAGCAAGACTTTCGAGCCATCGCTGTTTTTGAAAGCGGTGGTTTGAATGCTGCCGGAACTGTTGGAAGCAATGCGTAACGCTCCCGGCTGTACGAATTTGGAGACGTGCGCAATGATGTAATAGCCTACGCGGCGGGTGATGGCGCTACCGTCGATCGTAATGGCGCCGCGGGAAACGGTGCTGCCGCCGGGAGTATGCGGGCCGCCCTGGGAGTCGCTCGCGAGGTTCCATTCCAATACCGTTTTGGACCAATTGTTCACCGAGCCTATCACTACGTTCTGGATGTGCCAGGAGAGGTCGCCGGAGAAGCTGCCGGTAGTGGAAGTGTATTGTTCGGTAAAGTACACGTTTTTGTTGGTGGCGTTCTTTACGGTGGTCATCGCGGAAATATTGCCGGCATAGAGGTGAAACGCCGAACCGTCCACATAAGAGCTGTTGTTGGCTACGTAAATGGGGAATTCCGTATTGTCGCAATTATGATCGTAGCAGATGATCTTGCAGTTAAAGCCGGCGCCCCTGAGCTTTGGCCCCATGTAATCGTTGATCAGTCCCAGTTCGTTTTCCTTGCTGAGCGTCATGCTGGGCTCGTTGTAGGGGTTCAGCGGCTCGTTCTGCGGGGTCACCGCCCAGATTTCGATGCCCTGCGCGCGCATGGCGTTCATATAGTCCAGCCAGTACTGCCCGTAGCTTTCGTAGTTTTCCGCCTTGAGGGTGCCGCCTACAAAGGAGCCGTTGGTTTTCATCCACACGGGGGCGCTCCAGGGGGTGGCCAGTACTTTGATGGCGGGGTTGATGGCCAGGATCTTTTTCAGGATGGGGATGGTGTAGGTGAGGTCAGGCCCGGCGAGGCTGAAGGAGGCGCCGTCCCGGTAAGTGTAGGAATAATCGCTCAGGTCAGTAGCGCCCACGCCTATACGAATAACGGAAAGGCCAATGCCGCCCGTGGGGCTAAACAGTTCATTCAGCAAGGAGTTTTGCGCGGTGGCGGAGAGGTTGCTGATTAATTTCGCGCTGCCCTGGGTGAGGGTGAACCCGAAGCCGTCCATGCTTTGGTAGGTAGTAGCATCGTTGACGGTGATGGTGGTGCTGGCCGTGCCGGCGTCCGGGGCAAAGGTTACATTTCCCTGCTGCTGTAGCAACTGGCTTTGACTGCCGGTCGTCTGCCAGATGCTGACGGATTCGTTGGCCCTGGCGGTGGTGATCTCTCCCCCTTCCCCTGGTATATAGCTATTTTTCCTACAGGCAAAAAAGGCAATAGCGAGCAGGCTCACGGCTAGCAGCCGGAGATGGATCTTTTTCATAATGTGGAATTTTTTTGTGGTTAAAAGATGGAGGAAAGTTAGGGAAAATTATTGGAAAATTTAATTACAACATACTGATTATCAATCATTAACAGCGATAATTAAGACACTTGGATCACATATGGCGTATATGCATTCCTGTTGCCGAACACGGGTTTTGGCGGCAGGTTAAATGGCGGGCCGGCATCTTTTAATACACTAAAAAAACATGTAATTATTTTTTTTGGGGGGAGAGATAAGCCGCTAACGCGGGCGGTTATACGCCTAATTCCAGCTGGTTCTTTACCAGATCAAAATAATTCTTCCGGCTCGCTACCAGTTGCTGGTGAGTACCGAACTCCACGATCTGCCCTTCCTTCAGTACGATGATCTGATCAGCATTTTTAACGGTCGACAGGCGGTGGGCGATGATGACGACCGTTTTCCCTTTAAAGAAGGTCTGTAAATTATCGTGGATGACCTTTTCATTTTCGGCGTCCAGTGCGGAAGTAGCTTCGTCGAAGAAGAGGAACTGCGGGTTCTTGTACACGGCGCGGGCGATCAGGATTCTTTGGCGCTGCCCGCCGGAGATACCGCTGCCGGAGGCGCCTATCTTGGTATTCAGCTGTAACGGCAACTGCTCTACGAAGGATTGGATATTGGCAATACGGAGGGCGTTTACCAGACGTTCCATATCAATTTCCTCATCGCCGCAAATGATATTGCGCAGGATGGTATCGCCAAAAATGAACCCGTCCTGCAGCACTACGCCGCTGTTGCGCCGCAACCAGAGGTGCGGAACTTCCGGCAGCGGGCGGTCCCCCAGGCGGATCTGGCCTTTTACGGGCTCATAGAATTTCAGCAGCAGCTTCATTAAGGTGGTTTTGCCGCTGCCGCTGGCTCCTACAATAGCGGTCACCTTCCCTTGCGGAATATGCAGGTTTATATTTTTTAGTACATGGGGAGATGAGGGCCCTTCGTACTGAAAATCCACGCCTGACAAACGGAAGTCCAGGCTGGAATAAGTGTATGCGCTACCGTTATCCGTATCCGCAGCGGTTGCCCCGGCGTCCTCTTCTTCATGTTGCTGCACTTCGTTTAGGCGTGCCATACTTAAGCGCGCGTCCTGTAACGACCTGAAAAAGTTCACCAGTTGATTAATGGGGGTGTTCATCTGGCCAATGATATAGGACACGCTTAACAGCGCGCCGAGGGTCATATGGCCCGTTACCACGAGGGAAGCCGCCAGGAAGGTCACCAGGATGTTCTTCATCTGGTTCAGGAATTCAAAGCCGGAGAGCTGAACCTGGTTGAGCTTCATGCTGCGGATGTTGATCTTAAAAATTTTATGCTGG
Source organism: Chitinophaga sp. CB10 (assembly GCA_001870995.2). GTDB lineage: Bacteria > Bacteroidota > Bacteroidia > Chitinophagales > Chitinophagaceae > Chitinophaga. The sequence continues at coordinate 447,863 of MLAV02000001.1, read as the reverse complement.
ATCTTTTCCCATTCGGTCCGCTTATAATCTTCGAACTGGTTGAGCTTCATTTCCGTGACGCCGTTGATGATTTCGAAGATGGACTGCTGGTTTTCGCTGCGCAGCTGGAACCTGAAATAGTCCAGTATTTTGCGCTGCCGCATCCAGTACAGGGACCATAACACCGCTACTGTGCTCAATCCCAGGTATATCATTAGCAACTGCGGATTATAATACCACAGCACGCCGAAGAACACCAGGAAGGTGATCATGGAAAAGAAGGTGAGCAGACTTTGGGAGGTGAGGAAGGTTTCTATCCTATCGTGGTCGGCTATACGCTGATTGAAATCGCCCATTAGCTTGGTATCGAAAAATTTGATGGGCAGCTTCAGCAGCTTGCGGAGGAAGTCCGAAATGATCTGGATGTTGACTTTGGTGGCCACTACCATCATCATCCAGTTGCGCAGCAGTTCCATCCCGAGGGAGCCCAGGTACAGGCTCAGTTGCGCCAGTAGGATCAGGGTGATGAAATGGAGGTTCTTCCCGTTTACCCCTTTGTCGATCAGGCTTTGTGTCAGGAAAGGAAACGTCAGTGAGATGCAGGACCCGAGCAGCAACAGCAGCAGCATCCATATCAGCGGGCGTTTATGCGGGGTCAGGTAGCTAAAGAGATAACGGATAGAGGCATTTTGTTCCTTTGGAGGTTCAAAATTCTCGAAGGCCGCTGTGGGATGGAGAAACAGCGCTACGCCTTCCCCGCCGTCGGAGAGCCATTGCTGTTCAAAACGTTCGCGGGAGAGGGTGATGAATCCATGGGCCGGGTCTGCAATTTTGAATTGCTGCCTGCCGGTGAGCGGCTGCCGGGTTACTTTCCGCAGCACGATAAAGTGATTCTGGTTCCAGTGCAGGATGGCCGGCAGCGGTGTGTTGGGTTCCGCCAGCATGTCGGTGGTGAGCTTTCCGGGCAGTGTTTCCATGCCTATCCGCTGCGCCGCCTCACTTATTCCCAGCAAGGATACGCCTTCCCGGGAAATAAATGAATGCTCGCGGAGGTAGGTCAGGCCGTAGGTCTTGCCGTAATAGGAAGCCACCATGGCCAGGCAGGCAGGCCCGCAATCCATCTGATCATGCTGAGGAAAGAATTTCATCTTATATACTTGTCGTTTGCTGATCTAAAAACATTTCCAGGACCAGTTGTTTCTTACTGTTTTCGTCGAATTCATGCACGCAGTATTCCTTATCCAGGTTTTCCAGCACCATCTGGCTGCAACCGCCGCCGCAGATGGGCATGATGGAGCATTCCTGGCAGGGTTTGTTGGTGAGCTTGGGTGTGAGGCGGCGGGCATGTTGTTCGTTCCAGATGATTTCGCCCTGTTCCGTCAGCACGCCTTCTTTATTTTTCTGGTTGAAATCCCGGGCGTTGCATTTATATACATCGCCGTTGTAGTTGATCACGGCTTCGTTTACTTTATCCGCATAGCAGGAGCTGCGAACCGTATCCGCGAGGATGGCGCTCCGGTGGTAGATGTGGTGCTGCTTGGCGTACTCTTTGAAGAGGGCCACGCGCTGCACCAGTTCCGGCGTGCCGGGTTCCTGGAAAACCTTCTGCATGGAGAGGGATATCAGGCTTTTTTCTTCTACGGTGAGGTCGTCCAGGTCGTTGATCACTTCTTCCAGTCCGTTGAGGTTCTCTTTGGTAAAGTTGATGCGCAGGGTAACAATAAAGCCGTTCCTGGCAAGGTCTTTTATGTTGGCAATAATCTTATCATAAGAGCCCCTGGATTTGGATACGAAGCGTACCTGGTCATGGTGTTCGCGGTTGCCATCCAGCGTGATCTGGAAGCCGGAAACGATATAGCCTTTCAGCTCTTCGATGATGGCTTTATCGATCAGCAGGCCGTTGGAGGTAATGGAGATTTGCAGTTCCTTGCCCAGCCGGTCGGTGATGGCTTTGGCGCGTTTCATCAGGATGCTCATTTTATCGTAGAAGAGTAAGGGCTCGCCGCCGAAAAATGAGAGGCTGAAGATTTGGATCTTGGGATTTTGCCGGAAGATATTTTCTATCAGGAGTTCTATTTTATCAATAACGTCGTCCGTGATTTTGGATTTACGTTCATGATTTTCGTAGCAGTACCAGCAACTGAAATTACAGTTCATGGTAGGGTTGACGATCAGGTGGAAGTAGTGGTCCTGGTTATCGATGCTGGTAATGAGGTCGCGTGCCCGCTGCAGTTCATCCACTTCGTCTTCCACGATAAACCCGAGGTCTACGAGCGCGTCGTAAAACTCTTCGTGGATATCGCGGAGTTCTTCCAGGTCGGCCGGCGTTTTTACCACCATCAGCATATCGTAGAGGGAGCTATCCAGGAGGAGGAATTTATTGGCAAAGGAGTTATGATACACGATGGCATCACCATACGGAACGGCGGTGTTAAATCGACTTAATTTCATACGATTACATTTAAATGGCCTGATGAAGGAGCCGGTTTTAGCAAGCTAAAACCGGCTTTACTGTTTGAAATCATTTGCAAGCGCAAGCACAGGTATGACCAGAAGCCACGTCCACGTTTACGTTTACTGGTTCTGATTTAACTGGTTCAGTGGCGCCAAAAGCAGAGAAACCACCTTTCAGTTTACCTTGTTCGTTCTGTTTCAGAGGAGTAACTTTTTTCTCCAGACCTTTTAAAGTGTTTTTAACTTTCATTTTGTTAGGTTTTAAAGTTTTATGCTTACTCTCTTCAGGATTTTCAGCAATCTCCTTGTTGCAACGAGTTGGACTATATAGTACTAAAGTCTTTGTCTGCTTTCATTTTGCGAGCTTACCCTGTCCGTATTCACCTTCTTCTTGTTGTCAAACGTGTACTGGATGGAGAAGGAAATGCTCCTTGTCAGCCTTTTCATGTAGAAGTAAGAAGTAAAATCCTTGTAGTAGGACAGGTTCTCGTCGATACGGGTATTGAAAATATCGTTGGCGCGCAGCATGCAGATGAGGCCTGCCTGCGGGAACGACTTCTTCAGCACCACGTCCGTTTTATACTTGGGCTCCCCGAGGAGGTTTTTATTCCGGTAGCGGTGCTGGTAGTTATTAAAGAGGTCCACCGACCAGGTTTTGGACAGGCTGAAATGCAGGTAGATATTGTTATAGAACGATATGCCTGCCGTCTTCACCCCGTCGACCGCTTCAAAGGAGTTATAGAAGACGCCTGTACTTACGCTGGCGTAGCACCATTTCGCCAGGTCGCCGCTATAATTATGATCGATACCTGTTTCGTAAAAATTCCCGAAGTTCTGAGGCTGGAAATAATTGACCAGGTTATTATCCGTGAAGTAAGCGCCCTGGATGATGTTGACCGTCTTCCTGCCGAAGAGGGTGAACGACTGGGAAGGGATATCCAGGCTTAGTTCTGCCATATCCATGTAATACGGCTGCAGGTAAGGATTGCCTATCTGATACAGGTAATCATTTTGCTTGACCGTGTACGGATTGAGGTCCGCAAAGGAAGGGCGGGTAATGCTCCGCTTATAGCTGGCGGAAAAGCCCTTATCCTGTTGCCAGTTGTATTTATAGAAAAGGCTGGGAAATAATTGGGTATAGCGCTGGCTAACGTCCTTATTATTCCGCCTGTTGAATCCTTTAACCGATGTGTTCTCCGCTCTGAGGCCGGCTTTCAGAAAATGCTGTTTCCACTGTTTGCTGAGCGTGCCATACCCGGCGAAGATGCCTTCGTTGTTATCGAAGTCCTGGTGTTGATTTTCGTCGATGATCCATTGGTTATTTTCCAGGAATTGCGGGATCACGACGTTGCTGCGCTTTACCTTACCATACTTCAGGCCTGCCTGTAACTGAATACCATGGCTGCATTGCTGCGTCCAGTCGGCCTGGATGGTAAAGTAATCCGATAGCGCAGTAGTACGGTATTGATAATGGCTGTTCCTGACCGGGTCATCGGGATAATACGTTTGCACGTCGTTAAAGGGACGGCTATTTTCTCTCCCCAAATCCCCTATGAACTGAATGCTGCTGCCAGATGAATCCGTTTTGTAGCCATAGTTCAGCGTTACATACCAGGGTTTATTCTTCAACCCGGAGATGGAGTGGATGTTGCTGTTGACCGGCGCGGTGTTTTTGACGGATAGCTGTTGCGTGCCTTGTTCGTCAAAATTGAAGCTGTTACGGTTGATATAGCCTTCGATGCCAAATTCATTCCGTTTGTTTGGATAGTACACGAGGCCTGTGCGGAGGTCTATGCTGTTATCCGTCTGATCAAAGCTTTCCGTATTGGTATTGGTAACGCCGGACTGGTAAGCAAATTTCCCGTTGGTTTTGCCCAGGTCTTTATTATCGCTATAGCCGAAGACCGAATACAGGCCCAGTTTTTCGGAGCCGTAATTCAGGCTAAGGCTGCCGTTGTAGGTACCGTAATCCTGTTTGCGGAACAGGTAGGAAGATTTAGCGATTCCCTTAAAACCATTCAACTTCTTTTTTACGATGATGTTGACTACACCTCCGCCGGCAGTTGCATCCTGTTCTGCCGAGGCGGAGTTTTGTATTTCGATGCGTTTAATATCTTCCGCATTGAGGCCTGCCAGGAAACTGGCCAGGGCCGCGCCTTGCAGGGTGGGTTTGCGGCCGTTGATGAGCAGCGTAACGCTGCGGTTGGCCAGCAACACTTCCCCATCCGGGCCAACGGTCAGTTTAGGACTGCGTTGCAGCACTTCGACGGCGTTGAAGCCTTTGGAAAGCGGACTATTTTCGACATGGAAGATCAGTTTATCGCCGAGCTGTTCGATCAGCTTTTTGTTAGCGGTGATGGTAACGCCGGAGAGGTATTTACCGGCGTTTGACGGGATGCGTATATCCGTTACCGTATCCCGGTTAATAAACAACGTTTGTTCCCATATGTTGCTGCCGAGGTATTTCACCACTTGCCGGTATTTGCCGGGCGCGATACCTGCCAGCAGGTAGCTGCCGGTACTATCGGCAAAGCCGGAATGCGCAGGTATGCTATCCTGTAGCAATTCAACGGTAGCATAGGCTACGGGGTGAAATGTACTGTCTGTGATCCTACCGGAAATGCGTAGCTGCCCTGAGACAGTATGCCAGCAACACATGACCAGTACCATTGTAACTAGTGCCGTCTGTTTACTCATCATTCGGTTATTTACATGATCGTCCGGCTGGCAATCGGGCCAGGAAAAGTTAGGGCAAAGAATTACAGGAGGAGTTCATCAGTTATGAACGCCTTATGTGCTTAGGTAATACTCGACAAAACTGTTTACCCGCAGGTGAACTGTGTTTAGCTCAACAGATCATTTTAGCCGGACAGTAAAATTTGATTTTAGTTTTAAATAAACAGGTTCATAATTAGGTCATTTTGAGTCTTTGGGTTCATCAGCCGTTTCATGGTAGTTACAGGATTAACTATGGGTCTTCAACATCACTGGGTCAATTTCTATTCTGTGTGGATGAAGATATAATATTTTTTCAATTTCCTACATTTTTTTGCGGCGGATATTTTTATTTTTTCTTTCGGAAAAATGGGTTACTTAATGCAGGATGGATGTAAAATGATCGCAGTTGTTTTTTGGGGTGGATATTATATCCTGGCTACCAGGAAAAATTCTCCGCTGGCGGGTGTCAGCTGGTCTTTTCTTCCTTTGAAATATTTTTCTTCCATGTCTTTCGTTGAAACTGTCCGTACTGCTTTCAGTCCTATTTCATTCGCCATTTTTTCAACGGCAGCTACGGGGAAAAAGCTCACGAACGGCGTGCCGGCAGCGGCGGCTCCTTTATTGGCCATTTCCTGCATGGGCTGATCTTCCGGGTCGAGTTCCGCTATGGGCAGGTAGAATGCGATAGCGATGGTGGAGCCCGGGGCCAGGGAAGTCAATTTACGCAGCGTGTCCGTAATGGCTTCCCTGGTGAGATACAGCGTTACGCCCGTGCAGGAAACAAAGGCCCGCTGTGAAAAGTCAAAACCCTGCTTCAATAATTCATCCCACCAGGAGGAGGTTTCAAAATTTACCGGCACGAAATGAAGGTGATCCGGGATCGAATAGCCGTTTTCCACGAGCTTTTCCTGCTTCCAGGCCAGGGTTTCCGGCTGGTCAATTTCGTAGATATCCACTTCGCGGGCGAGGTTTTTATTTCGCTGGGCAAAGCTATCGAGCCCGGCGCCGAGCAGCACGTATTGTTTAACGCCCTGGTTGATCTGGTCCTTTGCCATGTCTTCAACAAAACGGGCACGGGCAACGATGGAAGCGCGTAACCGCTTTGTGTACTTCATGTCCGGCCGTTCCTGCCAATCCTGTTCGGGCTGGAGTAGTTCGTAGCCTACTTTGTCTTCGATAATGTAAGGCTGCTCATCCGCAAAAACATGGAGGGCTCTCCATAAGGCGGTTCGGGCTGCGGTATTGTCCGGCTGAGGATTGTTTTTGTGTTCCATGGTTTCACTGTTGGTTTTAATATTACCTGCCACTGTAAATAGCGGTAAAGTGCATCCACTAATTTAGCCATAAAATATTAATCACGTAATACCCGGAAGCCAGGCGGCTATTTCCCGTCAGCGTGTTTCCTGCGAAAATGCAATTGTGTTAACCCGGTGTCAAACGTCTTAACCGCTAACAGTTCCAGCAGTTGTTCAGGCCGTCCGTCCTTGAAAAGGCGGGTTCCGCTGCCTAGCAACACCGGCACGATGGAAATGGTCATCTCATCTATCAGGTCATGGTTGAGTAATTCATTGATCACCTCTGCCCCACCGTCGCAATAAATATCTTTCCCCGGCTGGGCTTTTAGTTTCTTCACCAATTCGGCCAGGCTGCCGGCATAAAATTTAATCCTGCCTGTATCCGGTTTCTCCTGCCTGGTTACGACATAAATATCCCGTTCACCGTTATCATAATGGGAAGTTCCGATTTCTCTTACAACGTAATCATAAGTTTTTCTGCCAATGAGAATCGTGTCGATGTTGCTGGTGAATTGGGCATATCCATAATCTTCCCCTTCTTTTTCTACCAGCTTGAGGAAACCCAGGTCATCATTCAGCTTTGCAATATAACCATCCAGGCTAGTGGCGATGAAAAGTGATAATTTACGCATTTGCTACTGATTTTTTTCTTTACACAAAAATAGGTTTGCTGGTCATTCGGGTTTTGGAAAAATGCGACAAAATTAAAGTTGAGAGGGAATCATCCCGGTGTGTTTTTTAATATCATTTGCCAGGTGGGAATGGTCGTAGTAACCGCATTCATACGCGATATCCAGCAGGCTCCTCTCCTCTTCTTTATCCCGGATGGCGGACAGGGTGTGTTGAAAGCGGATGATATTGGCGTATTCTTTCGGGGAAATGCCTACCTGTAGTTTGAATTTACGCTCCAGCTGCCTTACGGTGGTGAAGTGACTTTTAGCGACATGGGATATACTTACCCGGCCTTTTGCCCGGTGGATAGTGGCGATCACCGGTTCCAGGCCGTTGCTTTTACGTTGCAGCCTGCTCGCGAAATAGCCGTTTAAATAATGGATAGGATCTTTAACCAGTTTATCCGGGTTAAACGCGTGTGTTGGCTCCAGCAAAACGGTTTGGTCGAGTATTTCACTTTGCGGGGCGAAGTGGTAGAAGCTGGAGAAGGCGCCTGGTTTTAAACACACGCCCAGCAGGCGGGTATCCTGTGTGATGAAGTTATCTTTATACGTGGTCATGGCGCCTACCGCGTAGGTGCGGCCAGGTTCCAGTTTGGTCCTGCCGTTATCGGTGAGGGAAGTATCCCCTAAGTTGATGAGGATGCCTGCACATCCATCGGGGAAAATCCGTTCCCATTGTTCATCCGCAGCATCGCCTTTCAGCTCCCAAAATGAGTGAATAAAGGGAGTTAGTGATGGCGTGGGTAGTGTTTCTAAGTATTTCATTACAGCTATTCCAAAATTACAAATAGTAGGGGAAATGGAAAAGGATATTAGAGATTTTCAGCCGGTAGGATGAATCCCGTAGCCACCTTCCAAACAAAAGATCCCGGCCGCTATTGTGGCCGGGATCTTTAAAGAACTTTTAGCATATTGCAATTACGGATGTTGCAGCGTCATGACCTGGGTGAGTACTGATGACTGGAGGTCAATAGTGGCGGTACCTACCAGGGTATCTTTATGTGCAGCGAGGGTATCTTTGGTTACCCAGCTGGCTTTCACGTAATAGGTAGCCGGTGGGATCGCGCTGATGGAAGCATTCCCTGCTGCGTCAGACATCAGCTGATAGTTGCTGCCATCGCACAGGCTTCGCTGGAATAAATAGGGGCTGGTGAAGATGCAGATATTCGCGCCCGGGATAATAGCGCCTGTGGCGTCGCGGGTAACGAACTTAATGCCGTTGGTGGCGCCGGGGCCTGCGGCGGTAAGCGTGCGGAATTCAATACTGTCCGTTACGACTACATTATCCTGCTTAACGACGATCTGCTGTTCTCCCATCTTCACTTTTGCAAGGATGTAATAAGTACCGGCCGGGATATCAAATTTAAAGGCTTTTCCGGTGGCATCTGTAGTGATGGAATAGTTACTGCCATCGCAGGTATTATTTTTATAGGAAAGTGTGGCAGAATTGAAAATACAAATTGGCACATTCGCCACTGTTCCCCCATCGCTCCCTACCACCGTGATATGAATACCTCTTTGCTTTGTCCGTGCTACTTCCGCCACCAGCAACAGGGTATCCATGGGAGGCCTGGCTTCGCCCCTGGCGCTATACAGCACGCCCTTGATGGTATCTTCGTAGTAGACCTTATATGGCTGGAATTCCTTGAGATGCTCAAAGATAAAGTAACCGTTATCATCTGTAACGGTGCTGAACAGGTAATTGAGGGAGTCCCGGTCAGGATAGTTCAGCAGCACCCGCTTCTTCCCCAGTGGCTGGTAATTGGCGGACTGTGTAATATTATCTACCAGCATCAGCCTGCCGCGGATGTAGGAAGTGCCGGCAAGGTCGCCAACGGGCTCATATTCACAGCTTACAGCGAGCAGGCACCCGATCAGAAGGATATATATGGATTTCATTTGCTTAAAGATTTAAGAGTCCAATGATTTTTGCGAATGTAACAGGGTCGATACTGATGCCGTACCATAGGCCCTGTTTGCGATAACGCGATTTTTCATCCGTAATTTGATTATTCACTACTGTGTATTCCGTGTACCTGTACCAGTGGTATCCTACATTGGCTTTGATGCCGGCCCAAATATCAAAAGACAGTCCAGCATGAGGGTTGTACAGTGGCTTGGGGAAGCTGACGCCGGCAAATAATGAAACCCTGCTGAAGAAATCTCTGCCACACAGTTGCCAAATTGGCTTGTCGTTCGTCAACAGTATCTTCCATGGATGCAGGTGCAATCCTGCAAACAACCTGACCCTCTCCTCATCAACGGAGGTCCTGATGGCTCCATTTTCCATGGTGGCATTCACCTGGTAGACAGGCGAAACGAGGTTCAGTACGCCTATACTGGCTGTAAAAAGGTGTTCCGGGGAGGTTTTATAACTACCCTTGTAAGTGAATTGCGTTGCCTGGGTTTTGGAATCAACAAGCGCTAACTCAAAACTTTTCTTTTGAGCGGAAGTTTCGTTAGCCAGGAGAAAGATTTTATTCCGGTATGCCGGGGTGGTATCTGTGTTGCTTTCAAATTTAGCGGGAGGGAGAATGTAGCGGGGGTATTCTCCGAATGCGGCAACGACACCCCACTTCTTAGCGAGATCCGTAAGGTCATTAATTATCAAATCCATCTCCTGTTTATATACTTCCGCTATGATGTGGTTTACGCTATCGGCATAAGCCTTAACTTTCTCCTTAAATCCATTGGAGGCAACAGCTTCAATCGTCCCTAAGTTCACAGTAACTTCCTGAAAGCCGCGTATTTTCTGTAGTACTTTATCCGGGAATGAATCACACTTCAGATTCTTTTCCGCCAGAAAATCTAAGGCCGTTTCGGTAAGGTTGGCATGTTTAAGCTCCTGGCCATTATGCACCAACATCAGCAAGACACTATTGCCCTGGGGATCTTTGGTCAATCGCATCTGATAAGGGTTATTAGATTCCCTCTCATACAGTTTATTAATACTTTCCTGGTTTTCGACTGGCGTTATTGTTAAACCAGGCTTATAGTCTTTTGCACGGAAACCCGATACTATTTGGCTAAACGCAGACGAAGTTTTTGCTGCGCCGCCAATTCCCGTACCGGCAATATCCAGGGCTGAATTGACATCTTTCACTGCTGCCGACTTGTCCTCTATCGGGCTGGCGTTTTCCTTAAACGTAACTTCTTTTTTCTGCGGAATGTTATAAGCCACGGCCACTACCCTGGTGTCTGTTGGCACTGCTTCCGGCATACTGCCGCCTTTCAGTTTATCTGAGGCGTTATAGGCCCGGAGGATCAGTTTGCGACGCTTTTTCTTTTCTACATTTATGGTGATGATGCTGTTGGCCGTCCACATGGTTTGCTGCATGGCTGTGGCCTGCTCTTTATTCACTGCTTTAAGGGCCTGTATCCTGGCAGTGGCAAAACGGTTACTTTGCCGCTCCTGCAACAGGCTGTCCATATGCTTATAATCTGTTTTGGCGGTATTGAGCTGATCCGCACGCAGCATCAGCGAAATGACGGAATCCAGGTAGCGGCGGTAAGTATCCTTGTCCGCTTCCAGCATGGCGTACGATGCTGGAAGCCGGGCTTCATCAGTAAATGGCAGGGGGTTAAGGCGAAAATTACTGCCGGTGTACCAGCTCCAGTATAGCATCCATTTTGAATGGACCAGGTTGTAAAAAAGGGAAGTCCGATTCTTCAGGTCATGATAGCGCTGCATTAGGCCGGTGTTACAAAGCACGGGCGTATCGGCCTTTGTGAGTGTATCCAGCAGGCTTTTAATTGCGTCGTAAGTCAATTTCGCAGCCGGGACATCCTGTGTATAGAACCGTTGAATGTTCACATTTTTCAATTGGGCATCCAGGTTTTCTTTTGAAAGCGTACTGTCAAAATAGGCTTTCAGGAACATTTTAACTTTATCTTCCACCACCACGTTGATCCGGTTTTCTGACTGATCAGCCGTTATTATAAGGGTAGTATCAAAACCTTTCTTGTAATCAAATGAATATGTTTTGCCATTGACACTTAACTTCATCTGGCGATCAAAAAGCAAATCCTTTAAAACATCTTTGCTTATAAACGAGGTAAGGCTTCGGCAATTGCTATCCTGCAGTGCATTTAATGCATCATTGCGTTCCATACTGGCAATCGTGTTTACCGCCTTTAAATCCTCCAGGAGGTCCTGGGTAGCCGCAGCTCCAAATAAATCATTCGCCCTGGCAATATCATCCTGTATTTGATTATAACTTTCCAGGGATTTTTCAGCAAGGAATTTCAACAGCTTTTCCTGCTGGCCGGGCATAGAATCAATAATCACCTTGATTTCGTATGTTTTGTCTGTCACGAGGGCGTAAGGGGGCAGTTCGCGCAGCATACCATTTTCATCTATTTTAATTTCAAAACTCTTCGGTTTCCACCGTGGTTTGTCTACCTGTCCGGCGGAATCCAGCACGATACCCAGCCACATCATAGTTAGGGTAATCCGTAAAAGCCTACCCATGTAGCTTCTACAGTGATGGACAATCAGTTGTTTTTTCATGTAAGGGAGTGTTAATCTTGATTGACGAATTATTCATTTAAAGACAGCGATGAGTATTACATGGGGATGCAACACTACATAGCTCAGTGTTTAATGTTGGGTGGCGAGGTCAGGACAGCAATGCTCAGTACCTGGGGAATTAACTTATCATGAGGTATAGATCATTTCATGTAAAATAGAATCTTTATCCGATATATCCAACTGTTATATCCCTGATTTTATAATATTTAGGCTGAACAAAAAATAAATATTTGTTTATTAAAATTTTATTCCTACATTTGCATCCCGCTACGGCGGAAAGCAGTGCAAAAGGCATTTGCCCAGATGGCGGAATTGGTAGACGCGCTAGACTCAAAATCTTGTTTCGGCAACGGAGTGCAGGTTCGATTCCTGTTCTGGGCACCATAAGTATCAAATTGCTATAAAGGCCATCAGCACGATGGCCTTTTCTTTTTTCTTTGATTTCCTGCCCGCCAAATTTTTTCGATTATATGCATCCCCGCAGTAAAGTTGATAATATTTTCACAGCGCAGCTAATATTATTTCCCTGGTTGCAATAACCGCCCGGGTGATTATCATATTTCATCTCATGTGAGAATTGCTCCATGTAACCTCTATGCAGCCATTCACAGCAAAGCCTTCACAATCAAAAGATCATGAAGGCTTTTTCATTCCCGTCACTTTCATTCCTACCCTATTATTTCTCTGTCCATACGCAATGGAGCTATCATTTTATAGATAAAAGAATGCAGGAAAAGGTTTCTTCTTTCCTGCTAATAACCAGGGTTCTGCACAATACGCGGATTCCGGTCTATGGCATCCTGCGGCACTGGGTTCAGGTACATTTTCTGTGTGAATACATGCGGGTGGTTCAGCGGCACCACTTCGTACTTCCACACACCGGAGTTATTATCGGGTACGGTATTCGAGATCTTCATCGCATGCTTGTCCACATTCATGACAGTGTTGGCTGTCTTCCAGCGGATAATATCATAGAAGCGCTTATTTTCAAAGCACAGCTCTACCCTTCTTTCCTGGCGGATAGCAGCGCGCATGTCCGCCTGGGATAGCCCCGGCGTCAGGTTAGGCAGGTTAGCCCTTTTGCGGATCTGGTTGATGGCATCGTACACACTTGCGTCGGGGCCCACTGCTTCGTTCTGCGCTTCCGCATATCCCAACAATACTTCCGCATAGCGGTAATAGATGAAGTTGGCGCCGCTTACCGCGCCACCGCCGGGCCTTACCAATGGGTTAAGCCGCTTCTTAAAATAATAGGCAGTGTTGCTTACATCATCCGTACCGAAATCAATCTGGTTTTTAGAAGGATTTACTTTGTCGATGCGGGTAAATATGGTATCAGCTTTATCCATCCAGTCCATTTTGTAAGGAGCGCCATCGTACACGATCCAGTCGTAGAAGCGCTTCTCACGGCCTGTGTACGGCCGTTGCGGGTCATAGCCGGAAGCCGGGTCGGTGATAGGCTTTCCGTTTGCCATGAAAAACTGGTCTACCAGTTCCTGGGTAGGACAGTAATTCCCCCAGGTGTAGTACACCCCGTTGATCCACACGGGGCCGCCGTATTGCTCAAAGGAGGAGCCCATAATATTTGCTACCACCTGGCGGTCCCAGATCACTTCGGAATGGTATTCATTCGCTTCATACCAAATGGCGGCAGTGTTGGGAAACAGCTCATATACCCTGCCGTTACCATAAAGGTCAATGAATTGTTTGAAGGTAGCGGCTGCCTTGGCCCAGCGTTGTCCGTCGTAGTTGTTATATCCTGCTACCTTGTTAGGGTCGTTGCCGGCAGCGGGCTGCGCATCATTAAATGCCGGGCTCGCCGCATACAGCTCCACCCATCCCTTTAGGGCCAGCGCAGCGCCCAACGTAGCCCTGCCGGCATTAGCATCGCCCTTGTTGTATTTAGCCGCCAGGTAACCGCCTTTAACGATGGAGTCCAGCTGGGTGGTGATGAAATCAGCGGTTTCAGCAAAGGTGCTTCTGGGCGTGTAGATGGCAGCGCTGTCCATGGTACGCCTGTCTGCCGGCGCGGTAATGATGGGGAGTCCGCCAATGTGCATCCACAACTGGCTGTAATAAAAAGCGCGCAGGAACCGGGCTTCATCCAGCCGCCTGTTCAACCATTCCTCCGAAAAGTTCCGGGCATTTTTACGTACTTCGGTAATGAAAGTATTGCACTTGCGTATATTGGTGAAGGTAGTTGTCCAGTTGGTAAGATCCCCGGGGCCTGTAACACCTCCCCAAACAGTATAATCGTTGGAAGACGGCACAACAATACCCTGCTTCCAGTTATAGGAAGTATAGTAGAAGCCTGCATCATTATCATCGGTGAAGTTGTCCAGGTTCTCCGGCTGGTTCCAAAAGTTGGGTAATGCGCTGTAAATATCATTGAGGAAAAGATCCGCATTCCCCTCCGTACTCCACTGCATGGCATCCGTCAGTTTGGCTTTATTGGTATTTTCCAGGAAGTCTTTCTTACAGGAGAGCATACTGAAAAACAGTATGGCAATCGGTAACAGCTTAATATAGTGTTTCATGTTAACGCGTTTAACAGGATGAAGCTAAAAAGTGACATTCAGGCCGAACACCATCACCTTCTGGTTAGGGTAAGCCGTTTCCAGGTCGGTATATCCTACTTCAGGGTCCATGAACTTCATTTTGCTGAAGGTGAGCAGGTTTTGCCCGGAGAAGTAAGCACGGAGGCGTTGCATCTTCATCGCTTTGGTAATACGGGCAGGAAGGGTATATCCTAACACCGCTGTTTTTAAGCGCAGTTAACCTGTTTTCATGATCCAGAAATCGGAATTCTGGGTGTTATTAGCATAGGGCGACTGATTGGCACGCGGATATTTGGCATCAGGCGTACCGGGCGTCCAGTGGTTGTTATAGTATTCATAGGCTGAATTACTATTGTTATTGTTGAAAGGCACGGTCTGGAACCCGCGGATATTCAGGCCGGACAAGGCTGCGCCCTGGAAGAACAAGCTGAGGTCAAACCCTTTCCAGGATACGCTGGGGGTAAAGCCGTAGGTAATGAAAGGATACACCGGGTTACCGATGACAACTTCGTCAAAGGCATCTATTTTTCCATCGGGTTTTCCATCCGGGCCGCTGATATCTACATAGCGGATATCGCCGGGATGTAATATACCGAACTGGGTAACGTTGTAGCCATCATCGCTGTTGATGACGCCATCGTGGTTTTTATCGTCTTCCAGGGAAAAGAGGCCCTGCGACTTGTACCCGAACTGTGTACCGAAAGGCCTGCCCGTTCTGCTGCGGTTAGGATTGTTACGCGTAGCGGCAGTTTCAAATATCTGCTCCATTTTATTCTTCGCATAGCTGAAATTACCGGTCAGGTTGAACTGCAGCCCATTTGAAAAACGATAGTTGGTACCTGCCACCACTTCAAAACCGTGGTTCACCATGATCCCCTGGTTTTCATCGGAAAGGTTCAGACCATATTCTACCGGCACCGTCACCGCCGGTGGCAGCAGCATCCCAGTCCTTCTTTCATGGAAATAGTCTAATTCAAGGGTGAGCAGCCCGTCCCAAAAAGAAGCATCCAGGCCTACATCCGTTTTGGCAGATATTTCCCAGGTGATATTGGTATTGGCTTCCATGGTAATATTGGAGCCTTGCACCATATTCCCGTTTCCAAACGCGTAGGCGTTACCGTATAAATTGTAGCCATTGAGGTATTGAAACGCTGCCCCGGCCAGGTTACCGGATTTTCCCCACGATCCTCTCAGCTTTAGGTAGCTGAGTAGCGATGGCCGGTTGGCCATAAATTTTTCTTCAGATACGATCCATCCGGCAGAGAAGGCGGGGAAATAGCCCCAGCGCTTGCCGGGCGCGAAATAGTAGTGGCCATCGTAGCGGCCGGCTGCCTCAAAAAGGTATTTATGATTGTAGATGTAACCAAAGCGATATACAAATCCAAGCTGGCTACCGGTAACGGTGGAACCATTGTTGTCGAAATCATTCTTATTGGAGCTGCCCATGCCCAGCTCATCGATGTTTACAGCGAAGTTATTACGGCGTGCGGAGAAACCGGTGGAATCGTTCTTACGGGCTTCCGCAACGAGCAGCCCCGTGATGTCGTGCTTACCAAAGGTATTGTGGTAATTGAGAAATCCCTGGTAGGTGAAGTACTGGTTTTTCGCATACTCCTGGTTGAGCCAGGTGTAGGCGGCCGCATTACCCTCCGAAGTAGATATCTGTTTCGTATAGGTATAAGGGGTAGTGGACGTATTCTGTGAGTAAAAGTAAAATGGCGTGTGCCATCCTTTCACCATTACGTCTGTAGGGTCATAGCTGAAAGTTCCTTTAATGCTCAACCCTTTAATGAATGGCAGTTGTTGTTCTACCGCCAGCGTTGTGAGCAGGGAGGTTGAATTGCGGCGGGAGTAACCGGCGTTCAGGATACCCACCGGGGAGTTACCGGCAAATTCGCCCCACAAGCCATTGCTGTAGTAAAGATTGGTAATGGGGATCAGTTTGTAGGCGCTGCGGAACAACTGGCCGGGCGTGGTGGCGGCGTCTACGCTGTTGGTATTTTGGATCGCGCCAATCAGCGTCATGGTCACCAATGTGGTGGGCGTAGCGCTTACTTCCATGTTTACGTTATAGTCGTACCGCTTATAGTTAACCGGCGCAAACATGCCTTCCTGGTTAAGGAAACCCATACCGGCATAATAACGAACCACCTTGGTGCCACCGCTTAACTGGAGGTTATAATTCTGCATGGGCGCATGCATGCGTACCAGGTCTTTCGTATTGCTGATAGGATACTTATCGGGGTCCTGCGCATTCAGATTGGCATAATCATTAATGTAATCTTCCGGGAAAGGCTGCTGTGTACCACCGGGATTTTCATTCAGGTAGGCTTCGTTCCGCAGGCGCATATAATCCTGTGCATTCAGCATTTTAGGATAATAGGTAGGCGTTTGCCAACCATAGTACGCGTTGAGGGAAAGCGACGGGATACCTGTTTGCCCGCGTTTGGTAGTGATAAGGATTACCCCGTTGGCGCCTCCCAATCCGTAAGGCGCAACGGCGGCGGCATCTTTCAGTACCGTCACGGAAGCGATGGAGCTGGGGGAAATTTCGTTGATGTTATTGCGGATGATACCATCTACTACGATGAGCGGGGAGTTATTACCGGTAGTAGCAATACCCCTGATATGGATATCGGGATTATCCCTTCCCGGCTGCCCGCCGTTGGGGCGCATACTGATACCGGCCACATTTCCCGCCAGCGAATTGGAGATATTGGTTACCGGCGACTTTGCCAGTTCCTTACCCTGCACGGCGGATACCGATGCGGTAGACGATGTTTTTTTCTGTGTGCCGTAACCCACTACCACTACTTCATTCAAACCACTGGCACTTTCTTTCATAATAATATTGAGGGGATCGGCCGTACTCACTACTTCTATCTGCTCATACCCCACGTAGCTGAATACCAGCGTAACGCCTGCTGTGGCCTGTAATTCAAAATGGCCTTTTTCATTGGTCATGGTACCAATGTTGGTACCTTTTATCTTTACGGATACGCCAATCAGCAGGTCGCCCCGTTCATTGGTGACCGTTCCGCTGATCTTAATTGCGCTGGCATCTTTTGCGGCGATGATGATTACGTCGTTCTCCATCGCGGCATACCGCAGTGAGGTACCGGTAAAGGTTTGCGCCAGCACCTGCTCCACCGTGGCATTTTCGGCATGAATGGAAACGGGTGGTTTCTCCGGCAGGATGTCGTCGCTGTAAATAAGCCGGCATCGACTCTTTTGCTGAATAGTTTTCAGCACTGTTTTAATACTGACCTGATCCAGGGAGATGCTGATCTTTTCCTGCGGCGGAGTAGTAGCATATGCAGGCAGAAGGTGGGTAACCAGTAAGGCCAGGAAGAGCAAACGTAGCGAACCGCTATGTTGACTTTTATGCAAAGTCCATAGTAACATTGATTTCATAACATGGAATGTTTTAGGGTGATGGAAAGTAAAGTGAAAGGCTGCACGATCTTTTTAGGTCATAAGATTTATTTTTTGAAGATGAAGAAAATGAGATTAGTTACGGATATACACTTCTTTGCCGTTTACCTGGAATTGAAAGGGATTCGATAGTTGCAGCATTTTCAACGCCTCGTCTATGGATTCTGTGTCTATGATGCCGGAGAACCGTAATTGCTGCAGGGATGCAGATTCGAAATGAAAGCTGACGCCATACCATTTACTCATTTTATCAGCCAGGTTGGCAAAGGTGTCATTATCGAATATCAGTTTATTATTTAACCAGGATATTTCAGGAAGTTGCCCGCTACTGTCTTTATGCAGGTGGGTCGGCTGAAGCACGGTTGACGGCTCGGCAACCGGTACCGTCAGTTTTTCTTCCGGTTGCAACACAATGGTTTTTCCCTGGAAGGATACGGCAATTTTTCCGCGTACCAGCGTCGTATGCACGGCGCTGTCTGCCATATAGGCTTTCACATTAAACGCAGTGCCGAGTACGTGGATATTTATTTTCCCAGCATGGATAATAAAGGGAGTACCTTCACTTTTTGCCACATCAAAGAAGGCTTCCCCGGCGAGGGTAACTTCTCGGTATTGTTTGCCAAAGCTGTCCTTGTCATAATAGAGTTGGGTATTGGAGTTGAGCCATACGATAGAACCATCCGGGAGTATTACTTTAGATTTGCCGGCAGCAGCGCTGAGTTGTTGCAATGCAGGCGCATTGGGGCGCAGGTATTTCCACCCTATCCAGCCGGTAGCTATTACCGCAGCGGCTCCGGCGGCCACCAGCCATCGTTGCATTACCGGACGAGCGCGGCGTTGTTGCAGTTGCGGCGCCACGGCCTCCCATATACGGCTTTTACTATCAGGTGCGCCTTCCACTTCCTGTACAGGCGTTTCCCAGATGCCGGCGGCCAGTTCCAGGGATGCAGCCACCTCGGGATCTTCCTTCAGTAATGTTTCCAGTTCAGCGCGCTCCGCGAAAGTTATTTCGCCACTGAACTGTTTTCCCAGTAATATCCATATACGGTCGTTGCTCATAGTAGTATTGCATCAGATGTGGTAAAAGCATCCGGGGATATAAGACAACAGGAAGAAATGAATACCCCCAAAGCGGCAGGAAATTTTTTTGGGAGAAATATTATTGCGCTCCGGGTAAGGAGGTGATTAAGAACGCTTTCATTTTGGTCAGTTTCTTTAAGGCGATGCCTACCTGGTTTTCTACTGTTTTTATGGAGATATTCAGCAGCATGGCTACCTCTTTATATTTGAGCCCGTCTTCTTTCACAAGTTTAAAGATAAGACGGCACTGCGGGGGCAGTTCAAGAATGGCCCTGTTAATATGTTGCATCATTTCATTGCTGATGAGTTGCGCTTCCGGGTTTAACTCATATTCCGGCAGGCAGGCTTCATCCAGGTGCAGCGTTTTTTTCTGCGCATATCTACGCAGGTAGTTAAGCGCAATATTGCGGGTGGCTACATACAGATACCATTTCAGGTTGTGGGCTTGATAGAGGCTTTCCTTTTTTTTCCATACGGCTATAAAAACATCCGCTACTATTTCTTCCGCCATTTCTCTGTTGTGAACAACGGCCATGGCTAACTGCAGCAATGGAGTGCAAAAGCGGTCATATAATTCTTTAAATGCCTGTGTGTCACCCCCGTATATTCTTTTTTGTAATTCGGGAATATCGTTGTGCATGAAGTAAAAATACCCAAATTATATAAAGGCGCAAATGTTTAAAATGAAGTGTCTTATATACAATTATGCGGGTTGCTAACGATGCTGTATCACAAATTTGTTCTGCCTTTCAGGCTTAATTATTTAATCATACACAGATTTACTTTGGCAGTTTAATTAAATGTCTATATGACAATTAATTAAAAAAATTTAAAAAGTTTGGAGAACGGGATACCTAACTTTTTACCGGCCGGAAGGTGGAGCAACAACCCACTAAACGTCATCATAAGTTGACAAGTATCTGACAAAAATTAGCCATGGAGCCAGCCCCCGGTTCCGGTTCCAGGCGGCCCAAAAGCGATTTTTAAGCAATCGGCACAGAATTCGTAGCTTTGTACCCAAAAATCCATACAATGAAAAAATACCATATTCTTGTAGCCACCGTAGCCATCCTCCTCTTTACCTCCTGCTACACCACCGTACACACCGCCGGCAACAGCGGCAAAATCCCTCCCGGCCAGGCCAAGAAAATGACCGGCTCAAAATCCGCCAGACCTTACGCCCCCGGCCAGCAGAAACATTAAGATTTCCTTAGCAAAATTGACGGAAAGGATGCTTACCTTCATAGTATGTTACGCGTATTCATTTTTTCAGCAATATTGATGTCAGCCATGGCTGCAAAAGCCCAGCTGCCTGTATTTCCGGCGGATCAGCATAACACGGCTTCCCTTCTTCGCCAGGCGGAAAAGGATAGCAGCCATCCTCAGCAAAAATGGTTCATCACTAAATATACCGGCCTGTCCGCCGGCATCGTAGGCTTTAAAGGCGGCAGCGGCAGTTATTTGTCCGCTCCCCTGGAAGTGCAGCTTAACCGCCAGCTCACACATAACCTCTTCGCCTTCGGCAGCCTCTCCGCCACGCCTACCGTGATGCGGTTCAGCGGCCCTGCCTTCGTGCCCGCCATGAACAAAAACTTAGGGAACATGCAGGTGAACAACTCCGGTATCTTCCCCGCCGCCAGGGCCGGGGTTATGTACATCAGCAACGACCGCACCTTCTCCGTTTCCGGCAGCGTCAGCGTGAGCAGAGGTACCTATTACGGCTATACGCCGCTTTACAATCCCGCCAATAACTTCATGCAGTATTAACCTGCCCGGCACTGCCATTATTTATTTTTTTCGTAAATTAAATAATGCAAAATTCAGTGCAAATAGGGTTAATCAGGGAAGAAAAGCAGCCGCACGACAATCGCGTGGCCTTTACGCCCAGGCAATGTCAATGGATCATGCACCATTTCCCGCAGGTGACGCTCTATGCACAACCCTCGCCACACCGTTGTTTTAAGGATGAAGAATATGCCAAAGCGGGCGTAATCATCTCCCCCAACCTGGAAAATTGCAGTGTACTCTTAGGTATAAAAGAAGTGCCGCCCGCTTCCCTCCTGCCTGGTAAAACTTATTTGTTCTTCAGCCATACCAAAAAGAAGCAGCCCCATAACCGGGAAATGCTGCAGGAAATACTCCGCAAAAACATCCGCCTGATCGATTATGAATGCCTCGTACACCCGGACGGGCAGCGCATCCTGGGCTTCGGATTTTTTGCCGGCGTGGTAGGCGCGCATAACGGGCTAATGGCCTATGGGCAGAAGACAGGGCTCTTTAAACTAAAGCCCGTGCACCAGTCGCACGACTTCCAGGAACTCATCTCCCACTATTTCGGCGTTAAACTGCCGCCGCTCAAAATCGTTGCTACCGGCTCCGGCCGCGTGGCAGCAGGCGTGCTGGAGATTATGGGGCTGCTGGGGATTAAATACATCCCGCCGGAAGAGTTCCTTATGAACAGCTATAACTATCCCGTATATACGCAGCTGAAAGCAGGGGAATTGTATTTGAGAAAAGATGAAAAAACCTATAGCCGGGCCGACTTCCATGCCCACCCGGACCAGTACGACTGCAAGTTCCTGCCCTTTGTGGCCGCCAGCGATATCCTCATGAACGGTATCTACTGGGATAAGAATATCCCGCCGCTGTTTTCCGCCAAAGACCTGCAAAAGGACAACTTCCGCATCCGCGTGATCGCCGATATTACGGACGATACCAACGGCAGCGTTCCCTGCAACCTGGGCGATAGTACCATAGAGGATCCGGTGTATGGCGTAGATAAACAAACGATGACCAAAACAGCGCCTTACCTCCCGGATACCGTGGATATGATGTGCGTCAGCAACCTGCCGAATGAACTGCCCCGCGATGCGTCGCAGTACTTCGGCGACCAGCTTATGAAATACGTTTTCGAGGACCTCCTGTCAGGCAACAGCGAAATGATCAGAAAGGCTACCATTGCGGAAAACGGGCATCTTACGCCGGCGTTCAGGTACCTGGAGGATTATGTGGGGGAATAAAATCACGCTCGAAAACATCCGCCTCGCCGGCCTGTACACGCATAAGTTTGAAGGCCTGCCGGATCATAAGGAACTCTCTTTCCGGACCTACTATACCGCCAGGCTGAAATCCGGCCACTTACAACCGCCACCCAACAGCGGCGCCACCTATGCATGGATGGCCCCCAAAGAAGGACTGCCGCAACTGCATTTTGAGTTCATGCGCCAGCAGCTGGAGCCTATCGTAAATCAGCCGGGAACCGTGTGGGGCGGCACGTTCCTGATCATTTGGAAAGATGATAATTATGTAGGGTCAAAAGTGCTGGAACAGCCGTATGTGCTGGCGGAATAACTGCCCGCCCTATAATTTCAGGTAATATGGTTTCAGTAAATCTATAAATGCAGCAGTGTATTGCTGCTGCTCATCGCGTATAGCCATCTCCGTTATAACCGGTTCGCTGCCGGCTGATGAAAATATCCCGACAGCCCGGAAATAGCCATGGTTGACACTCTGCCGCACCTCCAGCAACCGGTGCAGTCTAAACCCTTTTTCCGCTGCCAGGGCACGTAACTCCTGGAACTCCGCATAAGGCAACAATACCGAAAAGGAAGCCCCCCGCTTCAGATGCCGCTCAATTGAGGAGATCAGCTCCCCGTAACCCAGGCTGGTAGCGTGCATGGCCTTATCCTTCTGCTGGTTCCCGCTTTTCAGGGCGGATTCATAAAATGGCGGATTCGTAATTATAAAATCAAACGCTTCGGCCGCCGGCAATGCGCGTATATCCGCCTCCTGTACCGTCAGGCGCTCCTTCCAGGGGCTCGCAGCGAAGTTCTCCCTCGCCTGCAACACCGCGCCGGGGTCCAGCTCTACCGCGGTAATCTCCGCCGGGTGCGACTGCGCCAGCATCAGGCTCAGTAAGCCCGTACCCGTCCCGATCTCCAGTATGCGCTTTACGGCATAGCCATGCCCCGCCAGGTACCGCGCGGTGAAAGCTCCCTGCAAACAGGCGTCTGTACAGACTTTCATCGCGCAGTGTTCCTGGTGGACGGTGAATTGTTTAAACTGGAAATACGTATTGGCCATGCCGTTATTTTGCCTGCAAATATAAGGAGAGATCAGGCATCCGCAGATTCCGGTGTGGCGATACAGCCTTCGCATCCCGTATGGTAATGCGCTGCACCCCGCTGCCTCCCTTCACTTCCAGCGTCGTAGGCAGCTCGTATAACTGCTGCGGCACATGACGGTTGATCGCCCAGTGCAGCTCTTTGGCAAACCGGGTATAAAGTTTTACCACCAGCTGGTTCTTTCCTTTTTTTCAACGTTACCAGCAGCACTTCTGACTGCGTGCCGCCCCGCTCGGGGTTGTTATGGATCAGCTGCTCCTCGCCGTTTATAAACACCTGGATACCGTCCCCGCTGGTGAAGCCGAGCAGGTAACTGCCATCCTTCGGCGCCGTCACCTCCTGCAAAATGTAATAGTTCGTGCTACGGCCGCCAGGGAAAGTGTGCAGCGAATCATTGTTGAAATCCGGCTGCAAAGTCCAGGACTGCCTGCCCGCAAAAGGCTTGGTTACATCCACATCATGCAGGTCCGCCGCGCTGCCGCCAATACCGCCACGCATAGCGCCCGTCGTGTACACCGGCCCCCATTGCAGTATGGCCAGCTCGTTTTTCAAAGGCACTACCCTGCCGCCGGTCAATGCCAGTTCATGGGTGGCGCCGTTGAGGTCCAGCGCTACCGTACGGTCCTTTTCCGCCTCGCTGTAGCGCAGGGTTATTTTTTTATTTTGGGGAGAAGTAAAAGCCCACGTTGCTCCCACTTCGCTTCTATAATAACTTTCATAGTCCGCCCCCGAAAAGCTGAATAATGCTACTGAATTACTACGATCCAACATTACCGGCGCTTTCAGCAGGTGCGCCGGTGTAATATCCAGCGCGCCTTCATAATGCACGGCCAGTACCGGGATGTGCAACCCCGCTACGGCGGACGGCGGCAATTGAATATGCCAGCCTGCAGCATCTGCGTGCACTTTCGCTTCCACTGGCTTATTACCCGCTACCAGTCGTACGCCGGTTATTTTGTTATGTAATCCGGGGAGAAGAATATGGCCATCGGCAGGGGCATTTAAAATGTGCAGGAACAATTGCCCCTTTTTAGCGGTCACTTCGCCCCATGCAAACGTAGTGTCAAACGGATTCGGACCCGCCCCATAAATAGCTTCGCCATTTTGCTGCAACCAGGCGCCATTCAACAGCAGCACCTCCTTCTCAAAGTCCACCACGGAACCATCGCCGCGGGGGCCGATGTTCAGCAGGTAGTTACCTCCCCTGCTCACTACCTTAATGAGGCCACGGAGCTTTTCATCCGCCTTGTCCGCCGCCTTCCCATGCTGCTGCCAGGAACGGTACCCCCATGTTTCGTCATACACCGAGGCAGGTGTTTGCCAGGGCGAGGCAATTTTATAATCAGGGTACTGGTTATCTCCCATTACACAAAAATCCCCGGCATCGTTACCGAGCCGGCCGCTCACCATACAGTCGGGCTGCAGGGAATGCACCAGCGTTGCCAGCTCCCGGCTTTGCTGCGGCGTGAGCGAACCCATATCGAACCAGATTTCTGACACCGGCCCATAGTTGGTCATCAGCTCCCTGACCTGTTGCAGGTTGTAGGCATGATGCTCCGGCGTAATGGGATCGCTGTTGCTGCTGCTGATAGGATAGGCCTGCGGAAAATGCCAGTCGATCAGCGAGAAGTACAGCCCGAACTTCAGTCCATGCCGCTTGCAGGCTGCCGCCAGCTCCTGCAGGACGTCCCGCTTGTAAGGCGTAGCGTCTGCCACGTTATAATCAGTATAAGCGGATTTAAACATACAGAAACCGTCGTGGTGCTTGGAGGTGATCACCACCGACTTCATACCGGCCGCTTTGGCCAGCAGTACTATGGAATCCGGATTCCACTGCGCAGGGTTGAAACGTTTGGCTACATCGGCATACACGTCGCTGTAAATGCCTGCATGCGATTGTATCTGTTCACTGTATCCACGGGTTACCGGCTTGCCTTCCCATACGCCGCCCAGCGTGCTGTAGATAGCGCCCCAGTGGATAAACAGGGAATACTTCTGATCTTTCCATGCAGTGAGCGCATCCGGCTGTTGCGCGCGGACGCCCGTTGCGCTTAACAGCAGCAACGCAACAATAATTTTCTTCATCATTCAAACGAATTGGCTATAACGAGCTTCCAATATAGCGCTAAATCGTTAAAGTATGGCGGGGAATTGGATCAAAACGCCGCTCTGGCCGTAGGCACCGCATCCAGGGACGCAAAATCTCCTGCCAGGTACTTGTAATACGCCGTAATCGCAATCATACCGGCATTATCCGTACAGTACTCAAATTTGGGAATGAACGTCCGCCAGTGATGCTGCTGCCCATACTCCTCCAACGCCGCGCGCAGGCCGCTGTTGGCGCTCACGCCGCCGGCAATGGCCACATCCCGCACGCCGGTTTCCTCCGCTGCCTTCACCAGCTTGTTCAGCAAAATACTGATGATGCGGTGTTGAATGGAGGCGCAGATGTCGGCCAGGTTGTTTTGAATGAAATCAGGATCCTGTTGCTGGTTTTCCTGTAAAAAATAAAGGATGGAAGTTTTCAGGCCGCTGAAGCTGAAATTCAGCCCCGGGATGCGCGGCTCCGGGAATTTAAAGCGATGGGGATTACCCTCTTTCGCGTATTTATCGATCAGCGGACCACCGGGATACGGCAGGCCGAGTAATTTGGCGCTCTTATCAAAAGCCTCGCCGGCAGCGTCGTCCAGCGTTTCGCCAATCACCCGCATTTTCAGCGGACTCTCACACAGCACAATCTGCGTGTGGCCACCGGAAACGGTCAGGCAAAGGAATGGGAAATCAGGCTTAGGATCATCAATGAAATTGGCCAGTACGTGGGCCTGCATATGATGCACGCCTATCAGCGGTATGTTCAGCGCCATAGCCATGGATTTGGCAAAGCAGGTACCTACCAGCAGGGACCCTATCAGCCCCGGCGACTGCGTAAATGCAATGGCGCTCAGCTCTTCCTTCTTAACACCCGCCATCTGCAACGCTACGTCTACTACAGGAATTATGTTTTCCTGGTGGGCGCGACTCGCCAGCTCCGGCACCACGCCCCCGTATTCTTCATGTACTTTCTGATTGGCAATGCGATTGGATAACACCTTCCCGTCCACTATCACTGCCGCCCCGGTATCATCGCAAGATGATTCTATTGCTAATATTTTCACTGACATAAGCGGCAAAATTACAAATTAATTGCTTCTTATCGCCACCACCGGATCCAGGTTGCTCGCGCTATACGCCGGGATAAACCCTGAAATAACCCCTACCCCTGCGCTCAGGCTCAATCCGAATATAATATTCCCAAGGGACATGTATAACTGGAACGTGCTCACGGCCGAAATAATCGTTGCCAGTATGAATACCAGCAGCAAGCCGATCAGCCCCCCGATCAGGCACAGTACCACCGCCTCCAGCAGGAACTCCGCCAGGATCACCTGCCGCTTGGCGCCTATCGCCTTTTTCAGGCCAATGATATTGGTGCGCTCCTTCACCGTCACAAACATGATGTTGGCAATCCCGAAACCGCCCACCAGCAAAGCAAAGCCCGCAATCAGGATACCACCGGCGTTAATGGCGGAGAATATGGAGTTCAGGTTTTCGTTGGCAGAAGTAATTTCATTCAAGGCAAAATCATCTTCCTCCGTTGGGCGAAGGCGGTGCGCAGCGCGCATCACAGAACGGATTTCGTCCTTCAGCTGATCCAGGGATACGTTGGGTTTCGCTTTAACCAGCATATACGGACTACCATTGCGGCGCTCGTCTACCAGGGTACGGCCGAATTTATACGGGATGATAATGGCATTGTCGTAATTCGGCCCGCCGATCATACTCTCCCCTTTCTTCTTCATCACACCCACTACTTTCACATCCCGGCCCATCAGCTTCACCGTCTTGCCCACTGCCGCCTCTGCAGCGCCAAAGAGCCCTTCCCAGATGGTAGCGCCCAGGATGCCCACCGGCGTGCCGCTGTTGCTCTCCGAATTGGCGAAATAACGCCCATCAATGATCGCCAGTTGCTGAATCTGGTTGAAGTCGTGCGTAACAGCCATCATAGTCACGCCGTCCATGTAATCATCCCCCAGCTCCAGCCGCCGGCCGCTCACATCAAAGTCGAACGATACAAAGCTGGCGCCCTGCACCTTTTCCTGTATCAGCCGCAGTTCTTTATACTCCGGCTCCGGGCGGTTCATGTATTTCCACCAGGGATACTCTCCCCCGCCGCCCCAGGGCCACTTCTGCACGTAAATAACATCGTCGCCCAGTTCGCTCAAACTGTTACGCACATTGCGTTCCAGGCTGCTGGTAAGGGTAAACACAGAGATAATACAGAATATACCGATAGTTATACCTAACAGCGAGAGGAAAGTACGCAGCTTGTTCACCCGCAATTCCTGCACGGCCATTTTTAAACTATTCCATAAAATTTTCAGGGTAGCAATCATATTTCAAATTTAGTGGATTTATTTGCAGATTACCACCCGGTAAACACTAAATATAGCCGGATAAAAAATTTAGTTACCTTTGCTGCCATTTTTCGGACATAAATATGAAGTACGCTAACGAGATTAATAAAAGAAAATCCTTCGCCATCATCGCCCACCCGGATGCCGGTAAGACCACGCTGACAGAGAAATTCCTCCTGTTCGGCGGGGCTATCCAGACGGCCGGCGCGGTGAAATCCAATAAAATCAAGAAACATACTACCTCCGACTTCATGGAGATAGAAAGGCAGAGGGGTATCTCGGTGGCCACGTCTGTTATGACCTTTGAATACCGCGACGTACTGGTGAACCTCCTGGATACGCCAGGTCACAAGGACTTCGCGGAAGATACCTACCGCACCCTCACCGCAGTAGACAGCGTGGTGCTGGTTATCGACTGCGTTAAAGGGGTGGAAACCCAGACGGAAGCCCTCATGGAAGTATGCCGCATGCGCGATACGCCCGTGATCATCTACGTCAACAAAATGGACCGCGACGGTAAAAACCCCTTCGACCTGCTGGACGAACTGGAAGAAAAACTTTCCATCCGGGTACGCCCGCTCAGCTGGCCTATCAACATGGGTAAGGATTTCAAAGGGGTGTATAACCTTTACAATAAAAGCCTGGTAAACTTCCTGCCGAATAAAAAAGCTACGGACGATGATGTGGTAGCCCTGGCCGACCTGAGCGACCGCTACGTGGACGAGCACTTCAACGAGAAAGATGCCGCACAGCTCCGCAACGATGTGGAACTGATCGAAGGTGTTTACGATCCGTTCGATAAAGAGGCTTACCTCCAAGGCAAGCTGGCGCCGGTTTTCTTCGGCTCCGCGGTGAACAACTTCGGGGTGAAGGACCTCCTGGATACCTTCGTCGAAATTGCCCCCGCTCCCCGCAACCGCGAGAGCAGCACCCGCGAGATCGATGTGAACGAGGATAAATTCAGTGGCTTCATCTTTAAAATTCACGCCAACCTGGATCCCCGCCACCGCGACCGTATCGCCTTCCTCCGCGTTTGCTCCGGTAAATTTGAAAGGAATAAATTCTATAAACACGTACGCCTCGATAAGGATGTGCGTTTCAGCAACCCTTACAGCTTCCTCGCCCGCGAAAAGAACGTGGTAGACGACGCCTACCCTGGCGACGTAGTGGGCCTGTTCGATACCGGGAACTTCAAAATCGGCGATACCCTCACCGAAGGGGAGAAATTCTTCTTTACCGGCATCCCCAGCTTCTCTCCGGAGCTGTTCAAGGAGCTGGTGAACAAGGATCCGATGAAGACCAAACAACTGGAAAAAGGTATCCGCCAGCTGACGGACGAAGGTGTGGCCCAGCTGTTTACCCAGCATGGCGGTAACCGCAAAATCATCGGTTGCGTGGGCGACCTGCAATTTGAAGTTATCCAGTACCGCCTCCTGCAGGAGTACGGCGCTGCCTGCCAGTTCAACACCCTGCCTTACTTCAAAGCCTGCTGGATCACCGGCCCTAAAAACAAAATCGAGGATTTCATCCGCTTCAAGTCCTCCAACATCGTGGAAGACAAGGACGGACACCTGGTGTACCTCGCGGAATCCGAATGGTACCTGAACACGGAAAGGGCTAACAATCCGGATATCCAGTTCAACTTCAGTTCCGAAATACACAAATAATACAAAGGAATTTATACAAGAAAAGCGAAGTCATATCCTGACTTCGCTTTTCTTTTTATGGGGGAGATATTATTTATTGTATTTAAAAATGTATTCCTCCACCGTCCCGTCCCGCGTGCCCTGCACCCTTGCTTCCAAAACGGTCGGCGTTGAAAACCGGTACGTTACCTTCTGGGGAAAATCGTTTTGCAGGTCTTCTGCCACAAAGCCGATCGGCTTGAGTACCCTTACTTTCAGCTTCAGCGGCGCCAGCGTTTCATGGCCGGTATAAACGGGCATAAAGTAAATGGCATCTCCCTGCTTCACCAGGTTGATGGATTGCTGCAGGGAACTATCGCCTTCGGCTACACGCCAGGTGCGGCCGTACCAGGTGGAATCATTGACCTGCTGCCATTGCTCCACCACGGAGCCTTTACGGGTATTCATCACCCAGGTGCCCTGCAATTTTTTCAGGTAAGGAAAGTCCTTCACGCTCGCCTGCGCGCTGGCCGCCTGCCCCGCGCCTGCCATGGCCATAAATAACACCGTTAGCCGGATATATGAGAAAAGTGATTTGTCTTGCATATGCTTAAGGATAGGTACAAATGTAACCATCCCCGGCAGGAATAAAAAATGCCACCCGTTTATGGCGGGTGGCATTTCAATGTTTCATCTTTCAGTTATCAATTAACGATGGTAACTCCTGCATGGAAAACCGCTCTGGGTCGAGGTGCAGGCACTGGTACCGGCACAACTGCCACTGGCGGCGGCGGAGGCACTGGTACATAATAAGCTGGCCGGTAGTATCTCGGCCTGTCATAAATCACTACACGGCGTGGTCCGCAATCATCATAACGGCGGTAGTCGCAGTGGCGGCGGTCATACCTCTCGTATGATTTGTAATGACCGTAACCATGCCCCCTGCCGTGGCCTCGTTGCGCATAGGTGGTGAGTACAGCTCCACCCATCAACACTGTCAGAAGGATTAGTTTTTTCATTTTTTTGGTTTTTAGTTCAAGATTGGCTGGTACAAATTATTACCGGTGTTAATCAGGCGCTGTGCTTTGTTTCATTCATCCTGCCGGCGGCATATACTCCGTTGGAATTGATCATGACAGCGTTGGCGTATCGATAATGATTGTGTTTATGAATATATGAAAATGGTTTTGGCGGCTTTGGTGGTTTCGGTGGGCGCGGAGGCCGTGGTGGTACGTGATGGTGTACCGGTGGCTTTGGCGGCGCCGGTGGCCGGTGTGCCGGATGAGGCGGCCTTGGAGGCCGTGGCGGCAACGGCGGCGGCGGTAAATGCTTTGGAGCCGGTGGCCTTGGTGGCGGTGGTGGCAATTGAGCGCTGCTCGTGTTTATTGTGCCGGCCATCACCATCATTGCTGCTAAGGCGAATATCTTTTTCATGGCACATGGTTTTTGGTGATTAAGACAGGTGGTTGCGCACCAACTTACTACTTCCGTTTGAATCTTACTCCTCTCCGCGATTCGTATTTTTTCCACCTGGTGCAAGCTGGTGGCTGCATTTTTACCTGTTTAAACAGATAAATTCAACATCTGTGCCAAAAAAAATCCCCCGCAGCCAGGGCGGAGGATTGAAAGGTATATTTGGACTTTATTGGGGACGGAAATCAGGGAATTATCCCGCCCAAACGCCGTGCCAGTGTAGTTCTTGATTAGAAGCGCGGACAACGGGTCGCATTCACCCTGCCCCACGGATTACCGCCATTGCCCAGGCGGTAGGTAATGGTAAAACCAGTAAAGCCGTACCAGTCCTTATACTTGTCGGAGCCTCTCTTGGCGCCATCTACCGGGTAAGTGCCCGGCGTGAATTTACCCGCTTCATCGCCACGGTAGGCCATATCCACGGAAGCCTGCCCGCGGTAAGCCAGCAGCGTGTTCTGATCTACGTAGGTCTTGCTCACATCGTCCAGGTAGTCCGTTATCGTTGGGCGGAAGCCTACTTCAAAGCCCAGCGTCCAGCGGTCGCTCAGCAACGCCTTGAAACCAACGCCGAACGGAATGGAAACGGTGAACATATCATACGGGAGGCGATCCGGGTATTGCGGTAAGCCCTGCCCTTCCGTACCGAGGCGGCGCAGGCGCACCCAGTTGCCTGACTGGTCTTTGGCCTGAGGATCAAAGCCAAAACCGGCAATACCTGCAAACACATAAGGCGTAAAACCCTTTTCGTCTATATCCAGGAAGTTTAATTCTCCAATGAGCGCAAATTCGATAATGCGACTGCGGAAGCTGAGGTTACGCGCCACAAGTGCCGAGTTGGCATTCGTGCTGTCCGCCCCTGCCGCCACGCCATACGTAATGGCGCCCCGGAGAGAAAAATAACGATTGAAATCTTTTCTGACTAAAATGCCCAACGCCGGGCGGGTGTACTTCAGGTCTACCTTCTTTTCCACGAGATCTCCACTGTAATTGCTGATTCCCAGAAATGCGCCGACGTGCCAGTCCTGCGCCATGCTGAAAAATGGGATTGCCAAGAATAACAATAGTATTCCGGTAGATTTTTTGATTTTCAAGGTGTCAGTTTTTAAGAGGTTAGTCCGGTATAAATGAATAATCTATATAACGCAATTTGCGCTCGTTTTATTTGCTGCACAAGTACGAATCGTGTAGCTATCCACGTTACGCCGAACAAATATTAATATTTAAAATGTAAAAATAAACTAATAATACAATTCCTCCATAAAGAAATCCGTTAACATCTGATATAAGCCCAACCTTCCTGTTGCCGCTCCACCAAATGCCCCACTCCCGCCGGCACTATCTTTACAAATGGCAATAACTGCGATTCCGTTACCTGGTGACTGTTCATCGTATTCCTGCAAATCAGCCACTCCACCTTATCATGCGCCAGCTCCCGCACCCCGGCCTCCGTTTCCGTACCCCCGGTCAGCAATGGCCAGGCCCCTCCATGCACCACTACTTCCACCCTGGGCGCTATCCCCTTCCCGGCCGCATACCGCAACAGGTTACGGACCTGCCCCAACATCGCACGATGCGCCTCCTCTTCCACTGATGTAATCTGAAATACAACTTGCATATTGTAAATATAACAATACCAATCAAATATGAAATAAATAAATATTTCAATTTTGAAAAAAAATGGAAAGCGCTACCTGCTTAACAGCAGTAACGCCAAAGAGGTTGTATCAGGAATGAAGAAAATGGATCGGGGGAATAAAAACAGCAAAGGACTCACAACTCTTTTCGCGCCTGCCTCAATTCAAACAACGTAGCATCCAGCTGCGCCTGCAGCGCACGGCACTTCTCCGTCGCTTCGTTTATGCGATGCCGGTAGGTCGCCTCCTTTATTTCCGACTGCAATAAACTGACGTTGGCTACCTGTAACTGCCTGCCCAGCTTACCCAACATCAGCCAGCCTAAATATACCAGGGAGCAAAGCACCACCACCAGCATACCAATGGCCAGCAACAGGGACACGCTGACGCCCGCCGGCATCGTTATCCTGCCCATGGCAAAGGCGTTGCGACAGGCGCAACCCCAAAACAGGATTGATAGGACAAATACCTTAATGGAGTTAAGAAAACGTACCGGCGCACGCATACAACGCGCCGCCGTAAATACCTTGTTGCGATTGCTTTTGGCTTCCATGACAATCAGAAATGACAGGTTATTTTTCAGGCTACCCTTCAATAAATAGGACCAGGATGTACCGAAGTGGTTGCTCCCCTAAAAATATCCATTCTCCGGCAATTCCATTTGTCCATTTCAGCTTTTTTTAAGCGAGATTGAAAAAATATTTTCCGCGCCAGCGCAGGGATTAAGCGGAAATTCATTGATAATCAATTTGATCATCATATGATCAAAATAATAATTAGAATAAAAAAATATTTTGTCTAAATTGTACTATTCATGTACACAATAGGACCAGATTGTACCATTAATCCCGTGAAATAACCTTAAAAGGTTGCTATGAAAAAGACATCCACTCAAACAAAAGAGCAACTGGAAGCGCTTGCACTACAAGGCCTGTGCTTCGCCGATGACAACGTAGGAGAACCATTCAGTATTAAAGAAGTATCGGAGCGGCTGGGCATGTCCTACTCCTATTTTTACCACACCTTCGTATCTGTAATAGGAGAACCTTTCTGGCATTATGTGAAAAGACACCGGCTCGAACTGGCGGCAGGGCTGCTCCGGCACAGCGGCTATAATATCAATGAGATCAGCGAACTGTGTGGCTACGCCACCACCGCGGCACTCAGCAAAGCTTTCAAGCAACACTTCCGCGAAAGCCCCATGCAGTTCCGCAAAATACAGGTGCTGCCCAATGAAAAGCGCACGCTCGACATCGCAGTAACCATTACCCACAGCGGCGGAGGTACGCCCCTGAGCAGCTTTTTCAATATAGAACGTTGCGAAAAAGTTACCATCCCCGACACGGTCCTCTACTACTCCCTCATCTCCCGCGGGCAAAACCCCGTCGCGGAAATGGTGGCCAAAATGACCCACTTCCTCGGGTTGTTCCATAAAATGCAAACGCTGTACGATATCCCCAACAGCCGCATCATCACCGGTACGCTGGATTCCGTACCGGTTACGGACTATGAAAAACTAAGCATGTACGCAGGCATCGCCATCCCGGCCTGCGACCTCAAAACGCGCATCCAGCTGGAAGGCCATTACCATTACCTGCTCAAAAAACGCATCCAGGGCGGCACCTACCTCCGCTTGCCGCTGCCGATGGATTGGGCCACCGCCGGCATTCCCATGTACGAATTCATCAGCCGCAATTGCAAGGAAGGAATATTCAAAATGAGCGGTAATCATTTCTTCATATCCCTTTCCTTTGCCAACTATTGCGAAATCTTTATTCCTACTTTAAGGAAGCATTACTAAATCATCTTGCTGCCACAGGAAATATTGCCTTAAAGCAATTGGTAGCCGTATTGTTCGCCGGCGTTTCCCCTGCTTTCGGCTGCTTCACGCCATAGAACTCATCCAGGAAGGAACCTGCATCCGACCATACGGTTTGCATCATGCCCTGGAAACGCGGCTTCATCTCCGCCGTGGCAGCACTGCGGTAATCGTACATGTCCTTCAGCTGCGCCGTCGCATTGTTCGGCATCCGCCACGGACAAGTGATTACGCTCAATCCTTTCATGGCAAAATAGACCGGCGTTTTATCCGGACGCTCATAATGCCAGTCGCACACCATGATGTCCTTCGGCACCAGGTCCACCGCGCGATGCGTGTTGTTCATGCTGCCTTCCCACATACCAATGCCGGTGGTCTTACCGTCGATCAACCTGTCGCCCCAAATCCACAGCTGGCGGCCTTTTTCAGCCAGGTGATTGCGTATCTTCCATACCTCGCCGGCGTAGAGCTCCGCTTTATCCCGGCCACCGCAACGGGGGCACTTCTCCTCCCCGATGTAAAACACCTCGTCCATCCCCGCATGAAACGCATTCGTTTCAAAGGCATCGCATACTTCATCCACCAGCTCAAACACCACCTTGTGCACGCCCGGGTGCAGCGGGCAATAGCTTTTGCAATACAGCCCGTCCGCATTCGGCCAGGCGTACTTTTCCGGCATCTTCACCCAGGGCGTTTCGTCGAAGTCAGGATACACCCGCAACAGGTTGGATAGCTGCCCCGCCCAGGACTGATGCCCCAGCAGGTTGATCTGCGGGATCAGCCGGATCTGGTGCTGCCGGCAGGCTGCTACCAGCTGCTTTACCTGCGCGTTGCTCAGCGCATCCCTGTCCCGCAACTCCGGATGCGAAACATACTGGTAGTTGAAATCCACCCGCAGCACCAGCGTGTTAATGTGCCGGGGCGCCAGCTCCTCGTTGATAAATTTGATAAATGATGCCAACCTTCCCGTGGTTGGCGCCGCAATACAGAAGCCTCTTACAGGCAGGGAGTCAATACTGTCCGTGGTTTTCGTTTGTGCAGATCCGTTCAGTACAAATAGTAATAAGATAAAGGCTGATAAACTTTTCATGTAAAAAAGGGTTTTATTCACGTAGCGCACAAAATAGGAATTGAAAGTTTCATTCCTATGCCGTTCGCGGAATTGCTAATTTCTTAATGCAAAAGATGTTGATTTTTAATATATTTGAATAAATACTATTCTGCATGAACGAGTTAAAACTGCCCTTTTACGCTAAGCTGGCCTTTACGTTATTATCGCTGGTACTCATTGTCATGATAGCGCGGACAGGGAGCGAAATCATCATACCGTTATTGTTTGCGCTCCTGATTTCGATTATGCTGTTGCCCGTAGCCTCGCTCCTGGAGCGCTGGCGCTTTCCCCGGGGCCTCGCAGCCTTCACTTCCCTGCTGTTGTTCATCATCTTCCTCCTGGTCATCATCATGGTGCTGACCAAACAAATGCAGGCCTTTATTTCCGACCTCCCCCAGCTGGAAACCAAGCTGATGAACACCGTCAGCTCCCTCCAAAACTGGGTGAACGTGCAGTTCCATATCGACAGCAGCACGCAAATGGACTACCTCGAAAAACTGGCCATGGGCACACTCGGCACCGCCACCAGCTTCGTCAGCTCCACGCTGCTCTCCGTATCGTCCCTGATCATTTTCATTGTATTCGTACTGCTCTATACTTTCTTCATCATGCTGTACCGCAGGCTGCTCGTGAAGTTCCTCGTGGCGCTGTTCGCGGAAAAGCATAAGGAAACCCTGCTGGGCGCAGTAGAACGCACCCGCTCCATTATCAAAAGTTATGTAGGCGGCCTGATGATCGAAATGGTCATTGTTGCCGTACTTAACTGCACCGTGTTTGCCATCCTCGGCATCAAATACGCCGTACTCCTCGGCATGATGGCCGCCATCTTCAACATCATCCCCTACATCGGCATCTTCACGGCGCTGGTGCTGTGCATGGTGGTCACCCTGGCTACGGGCACGCCTATAGGCGCTTTGCAGGTGGGCATCGCCTTATTCCTCATTCACCTGATCGATAGCAACGTGCTGTTCCCAAGCATCGTAGGGCGACAAGTAAAGATCAATGCACTCGTGACCATCATCAGCGTGATTCTTGGCAATATGCTCTGGGGCGTACCGGGTATGTTCCTCGCCATTCCTGTGATTGCCATTGTAAAAATCCTCTGTGAAAGCGTCGATAATCTCCATCCATGGGCTATTTTGTTGGGGGAAGAAGATAAGCCCAAGCAGCTAAAATTTACCCGTCGT
The DNA here is from genome assembly GCA_001870995.2 of Chitinophaga sp. CB10. Lineage (GTDB taxonomy): Bacteria > Bacteroidota > Bacteroidia > Chitinophagales > Chitinophagaceae > Chitinophaga. The sequence goes on along the minus strand of MLAV02000001.1, from coordinate 411,712 downwards.
ATCCTCAAAAAGTAAGATGCCATAAGGGCGGGATCAACCATCCCGCCCTTATAGCAAAAGCGTCTCCTTACCTTAGCTGCGCGCTGCCAACAGTACTCCTGGCCTATTTATTCACCACTCTCCTGTAAGACCAGTAAAACACCACGGGGAAAATAAACAGGTTAAAAAACGTATCCGTAATCAACCCGCCTATCACTACCCTCGCCAGCGGCCTGGCCGTTTCAGACCCAATACCCATGCTCGTTGCAGCCGGCAGCAGCCCGATGGCCGCCATCATCGCCGTCATGATCACCGGGCGTATGCGCGATTCCACACCGTTGTGGATGCCTGCCATCAATCCCGCATCGGATGCCTGCGGCAAGGTGCGAAGGTTATTTTTGAAACGCGACAATAATATCACCCCATTCTGCACGCAGATCCCGAACAAGGCAATAAATCCTATACCGGCGGATATACTGAAATTGGTGCCCGTCAGCCACAGGGAGAAGATACCGCCGATGATGGCAAACGGAACGTTCCCCAGTACCAGCAAGGCATCCTTGAACGTGCCGAATAAGATGAACAGGAAAAGGAAGATCAGCAGCAAACTGATTGGCACCACCTGCGCCAGCCGCTTCGTAGCGCGCTCCTGGTTCTCGAAATCGCCCGCCCATTCCAGCGTGTAGCCTTTAGGCAATTGTATCTGCGCAGCTACCTTCTGCTGGGCTTCAGCGATGGTACTGCCCAGGTCCCGCTCCCGCACGGAAAACTTGATAGCGCCATAACGCTGGTGCTTATCCCGGTAAATAATACTCGGCCCTACAATATGCCCGATGTCAGCAATCTCCTTCAGGGGAATTTTATTGCCCCGTATGGTAGGGATGATCAGGTTGCCAATAGCTGTTTCATCCTCCCTGAAGGATTCCGGGTAACGGATGCGCAAATCGAAATACTTTTCCCCTTCGTAGATCCGCGTGGCCGCCTTGCCGCCGATAGCCATTTCTATCACGGAGTTGGCATCTTCCGTGGTAACGCCATACAGCGCCATCTTCTGCTGGTCCAGGTTGATCCGCAACTCCGGCTGCCCCAGGTTGCGCAGGATACCCAGGTCCTCAATGCCCCGCACGGATTTGAGGATTTTCTCTATCTGCTCCTCCTTGTCCTCTATCACCTTAAAATCATCTCCGAATAACTTTACTACCAGGGAACCTTTCACCCCGGATACAGCTTCTTCCACGTTGTCCATAATAGGCTGGGAGAAGTTCAGGGTAATCCCCGGAATACCGCCCAGCTTATGCTGCATTTTATCAATGAGCTGCGCCTTCGTCAAACCGCTTTTCCATTCGCGCTGCGGGTAGATGTCCACATGCATTTCGATATTGTAAAAGCCGGTAGCATCCGTACCATCGTTGGGGCGGCCCGTTTGGGACATCACCTGCCGTACCTCCGGGAACTGCAGCAGCTTGCGCCGCATGTCGTTGGAGAGCTTCACGGATTCTTCCAGGGAAGTACTCAGCGGCCCTGTAGCGCGAATGTAGATAGCGCCTTCATTCAGCTGCGGCAAAAACTCCGTGCCTAAAAACCGGAAGCAGTACAACCCTGCGGCTAACACGGCCAATGACCCAAAAAAGACGAGGCGCCGCCTGTGGAAGGTAAAGTTGAATATCCGCAGCGTGATACGCTGCACCCATTCCAAAAAGTAATTTTTCTTCTCCCTGACATTCCTTTTTAACAATACGCTTGCCATGGCCGGCACCAGGGTGAAAGTCAGGATCAGCGCGCCCAGCAGGGCAAAGCCCAGCGTCCACGCCAGGGGGGAGAACATCTTGCCTTCCACTTTCTCGAACGTAAAGATGGGCAGCAACCCGGTGATGATGATCAGCTTCGCAAACAGGATGCCCTTGCCGTTTTCCATGCAGGCCTTGCGGATCATGCCCAGTTTGCTGAGCCGGTTGAAACGCTCCATGCCCACCTTATGCGCCCGGTGGTCCAGCATCACGAAAATCCCTTCCATCATTACAACGGCTCCATCGATGATAATCCCGAAATCGATCGCTCCCATCGATAAGAGGTTCGCGCTCATCCCCTTCAAACGCAGGCAGATAAAGGCAAAGAGCAATGCCAGCGGAATCACTACTGACACGATCACGGTAGTACGCCAGTCGGCCATAAAGAGGAATACAATCACCGTTACGAAGATGATCCCTTCCAGCATGTTATGCAACACTGTATGGGTACTGAATTCGATCAGGTCCTCGCGGTTATAGAACGGTTTGATCTTAACATCATCCGGGAGAATTTTTGTATTCAGCTCCGCAATTTTTTCCTTCAATGCAGTGATGACATTCGCAGGGTTTTCGCCTTTGCGCATCACCACGATGCCTTCCACCACGTCATGGTCCGCATCCCGGCCCACCTGGCCCAGGCGCGGCAGCGCGGCCACGCTCACATCCGCCACATCCTTCACCAGGATGGGGGTTCCATTGATATGATCTACGATGATATTGCCGATTTCGTCCGTATTGTTAAGGACGCCAATACCGCGTACTACATAGGCTTGTGCATTCCTGACAATGACGTCTCCCCCCACATTAATATTACTTTTGGTGAGCGCCTGGAACATTTCGCTGGCCGTAATATCGTACTGCACGGCCTTATCGGGGTTGATGGTCACCTGGTAGATTTTCACCTCCCCGCCAAAGCTCACAATATCCGCCACCCCGGACACCGCCAGGAGGTTGCGCTCCACCACCCAGTCCTGCAGCGTTTTCAGCTCCGCTACGGAACGCTTGCTGCTCTCCAGCGTGTACCGGTAAATTTCCCCCGTGGGCCCGTATGGCGGCTCTATTTCAGGGGATACGCCATCCGGCAGGTCCGCCGAAGTGATGTTGTTATTGATCTGCTGCCGGGCGAAAATATCATCTACTCCATCGTCGAAAATCACTTTCACTACAGAGAGGCCAAAGAGGGAGGAGCTACGTATATGCGTCTTTTGCTGCGCCCGGTTCATGGCAATCTCTATGGGCCGGGTCACAAATTTTTCCACTTCTTCCGCGCTGCGGCCCTGCCATTGGGTGATGATGGTAACGGAAGTATTGGTCACGTCCGGGAAGGCATCCACGCCAATCTGCTTGAAGCTCACATACCCCGCCACCGCCATGGCGGCCGCCGCAAAGAAGATAAAGTATTTATTGATCAGGGAGAAAGCCAGGACTTTCTTCAGGAATTTATTCATACGGTCGTCGTTAAAAAGTTGGACAATTCGTTATTGCTGGTCCTGCAGGGTTTCATAAATAAATACCTGCCGCGATGCAATGATCCTGTCGCCCGGCTGCAGCCCCGCCGTTACATAAGCCCGGCCTTCCACCGTGCTGGCCACCCGGATCTCCCGGATTTCCACGCCTGGCTTCTTATCCGTCAGCGCGAGTACAAAATATTTGTCCTTATCGAAGATGATGCCCCTGGATGGGATGCTGACGCTGTTCGTGTCCGAATGCCGCTGGGTTTTGATGCTCACAAACATCTCCGGCTTCAGCAGGTAACCCGGATTGTCAATCACCACGCGGGCTTTCATCACTTTATTTTCCGGGTCCAGCACATTGTAGATCTTTTCAATGCGGCCGGTGAAAGTTTTGTCCGGGTAGGATAAAGTACTCATCTCCACCTGGTCCCCTTCGCGGATGCCGGCAATGTCGGATTCAAACACATTGATGATGGCCCACACGTTGTGCAGGTCCGCCACGACGAAAATCGGATCGCTGTTATCCGGCCGCCACTGCATATTTTCCGCCGCGCGCTTGATGATCACGAAGCCGGGCACCGGCGCTTTTACCGCATAGGTGCTCTGATGCGCGCCGCCGTTGATATCCACGATGGCGCTGGATTTATGCCAGGCCGCAACGGCTTTGTCGTACTCGTTCCGCGCCGCTTCATATTCCTGTTGGGAGTTGAGGCCGCTCTTGTAAAAAGATTCCGCTACTTCCAGGTTCTTTTTCGCGGTTTGCATTTCCTTTTCGCTGATGGTTTGGTCCGCCGTGTAGGTGGCCATTTCGGGGCTTTTGATGAGGGCCAGCACCTGCCCTTTCTGTACATAATCCCCTGAGTGGACTTTCACATTCGTGACAATCCCGCTCACCATCGGGAAGATGCGGGCCATTTTATCCTCGTTGGCCGTGATCTTGCCGGTGAGCGAGATCTGGTGCTGCACCGGCGTAATGGCTGCGGTGTCCACTTCCAGGCGGCGCAGCAGGGAATCGCTCAGTTCCCAGTTTTGTTTTCGTATAGGCTCTACCGTGTTGCCGCAGGCGGTTATAGCAAGGAGGTATATGATAAAAACAGTTGCAGGCAGGTAATATCTGAATAGCTTTTGCATGGCGATGGTTTAAGGGTGAAAAATTTGCGCGCCGGTGGTGAAATTGATTTTTTCGAGGGCGCTGAGGCGACTGTAACGCAGCTCGTTCATCTTGAGTACGTTGCTGCGGTAGGCGTCATAGAGGTCAATGAATTCCAGCAGCCCGATGTTGTGCTGCCGGTAGTTCTTTTCTATTTCGCCCATCATGCGCTGGTAATCCTGTTCAAAGGCGGGATCTATATCCCCTGCCATTTGCTCCGTTTGCAGGGCTTCCCGGTAGCTGTTCATCACTTCGTGGGCCAGCTGCTCCTGCTGGCCTTCCAGCTGCAGCTTGCTGCTTTCCAGGGTGGCTTTGGCCGTGCGGATGTTGCCCTGGTTGCGGTTAAACAGCGGCAGGGGCATGGTGATGCCGAGGCCGTTGTAGTTCCGTTCAAAGTTCCCCTGCTTGTCGTACGAGAGCCCTACCTGTATGTCCGGCACGGCCATGGCCTTTTGCAGGCGCAGGTTGAGCGCATTGTAATGTACATTCTCGCCGGCCATTTTGAGGTCGAACCGGTTTTGCGTGGCCGTGTCCAGCAAGGCCTGGAAACTGTAGGCGGCCACCTTCGGCAGCGGCAGGGCTGCCGGCGCCTCCGGCAGGATGGTAACGGTGGGGGCTACACGAATCAGCAGCGCCAGGTCGGACTGGGTTTGCTGCACGGCCTGGCGCAGCTGTAGCTCGTCGTGCTGCAGGTCGTACAGCAGCGACTTCAGCCTGATTATCTCTTTCGGCGCGATGTGCCCCAGCTGCTGCTGTTGCTCAAACGCTTTCACCACCTGCTTCAAAAAAGCAATCTGGCTACCGTAGGTTTGCAGGGATTGTTGCTTGTAACAGAGGTCGTAAAAATTATCCGCCAGTTCGTACCGCAGGGTGCGGAGCAGGTCGTAGAACTGGTATTCGCTCAGCTTTACGCCGCTGCGGGCCAGCTGTATCTCTTTGTTCCGCTTGCCCGCCAGCTTGATCAGCTGCTGTAGCTGCAGGGTGTTTTGACTGTTATAACCGGGATCCAGCCATTTGCCGGTGGTATGATTGTACAGCGCGTTTTCAAAGGAGACCTGCGGGTTGTCGTATAGCCGTGCCGTTATGACCGCCGCTTTCGCGGAATCGATATTATAGCGCTGCGCCAGCAGGGGAATGTTTTGCTGCAGCAGCATGGCAGTGGCCTGCGGCAGGGTAAGCCGGAGCGTATCGGCGGACTGCCCGCTGGCCAGGCCCGCCGTCAGCCATTCATAGAAAATAAGTAATGCCCATACAGACAATCTTTTCATCATACTACAAGTATTTTACTTGCACGCAAAGATGAAACGGCGCTATTAGCGGGCAGTTAGAATCGTATTAAAACGAAGTTAGATTTGAAAACCAGCAGTGAAACGTAGTGCCTTGGCCCGGTACGCTGCTAACGCTGATGCGGGCCTGGTGGAGTTGGAGGATTTTGCGGGTCATGGCCAGGCCGATGCCGTATCCCGTGTAGGCGTGCGCGTTAGTAGCGCGGTACAGCGGCATAAATATCCGCTCCTGCTCCGCTTCGGGGATGCCTATACCCGTATCCGTTACCGAGAGGAGAAGCCCTTCCCCTGTGACTTCCAGCGTGGCGGTTACCGGCGCGCTGGCGGAAAATTTGAAGGCGTTTTTGAGGATATTGTTGATAGCCACGGCGAGCAGCTGCGGATTGCCTTTGACGGCAAGTTGCTGCGGCGCAGCGCCGGCAGGGAGTTGCAGGAGCAGCTCACCGGGAGGCGACTGGTGCTGCCAGGATAGTTTGAGTCCTTCCAGGAGTTCATCCAGCCGGACGTCTTCCAGCTGCGAGGCGTCCGGCACGGCGTCCACCCGGGTGAGCTGCAGCAGCCCGTCCATAATCACCTTCAGCCTTTCGGACTCGCCCAGCAAGGTTTCCAGCGTTTGCCGGTATTCCTCCGGGGAGCGGTCTTTTTGCATGGTCACCTCTATCTCGCCGATGATGGTGGTCAGCGGGGTGCGGAGTTCGTGCGAAGCGTTGGACACAAAGGAGCGCTGCATTTCAAAGGCGTTTTCCATATGCGCCAGCAACTCGTTGAAGTGCGTGGCCAACTCATCTATCTCGTCGTTATTACGGCCACGTTGCACCCGCAGGTGCAGGCTGGTGGCGCGAATCTTTTTTACTTCCCGGTTGATATGCTGGATCGGCCGCAGCGCTCTGCTGGCGTACCATTGGCTCATGCCATAGGTAACCGCCAGGGCAATGAGGCCCATGATAACGAGGCTCCAGAGGAGGAAATTCAGCTGCTGTTCGCCCGCGGCATTGCGTGCGGTAACGATCACCACAAAATCTCCCTGGTTATCCGGGTAGTAGATGCCAAGGCCGTATTTATCGCGAAAGCTGAAGCGGTAGGATTGATGCTTGCGGATATTATCCAGCAGGGAGGCCGGCCAGTCGTACTTTGCCTCTTCGATGAACACTGCGCGGTTGCCGCTGTCGTATATATTGCTGGACTCCCCGGGAATGCCTTGCTGGTAGCTTTTTTCTATCTCGAGGAATTTCTTTTTCGTGAGTTCATCCTTTTCGAGGTACACCTCCGCGGTCAACAGGGCCCTTACTTCCAGCTGCTTGTAGAAGTTGTTGCGCACAAAGCGGGCGGACAGCAGGTAGATGATCACAAACACCGTGGTGAGGATGATCCCGCTGATGAGGGTGAACTGTAGCGACAGGCGGTGGCGGATCTTCATATCAGGTTTTTATTTTCATGACATAGCCCATGCCTACGACGGTGTGGATCAGTTTATCGCCGCTGAACCCTTTTTCTATTTTGTTGCGGAGGTAGTTGATGTACACGTCGATGGTGTTGGTGCCGGTGTCAAATTCCAGTCCCCATACGGATTCGGCTATCAGCGCGCGGGATAATACCTTGCCGGGGTTTTTCAGGAAGAGTTCCAGCAGGGCGTATTCCTTTGCGGTGAGCACAATCTCCCTGCCTTCGCGGTGCGCGGTTTTGGTGCTGGTGTCCAGGCTGAGGTCCGCCAGGGCGAGCACGGCCGGATCGTTACGGAACTGGTGATGGCGGCGGCCCAGCGCATTGACGCGGGCCAGCAGTTCGGAGAAGTGGAATGGTTTGGAGAGGTAATCATCCGCGCCGGCATTGAGGCCGTCTACTATATCCGTTGTATCGTTGAGGGCGGTGAGCATGAGGATGGGCGTTTGCACGCCTGAACCGCGGAGGTGCTGGCAGATTTGTATGCCGCTGATGCCCGGCAGCATCACGTCCAGCAGTATAAGTTCAAAATCTTCCTGCAATGCCAGCTGCTGGCCTTCCGGGCCTTCGGTGGCTACCTGCACCTGGTGCTGATGCTCTTCCAGCCCCCTTTTGATGAAGGCGCCTACTTTAATTTCGTCTTCTATAACCAGTATCTTCATAAGCAAGCCATATTGTTTCCGTTGGTGTACGAAATTAGGCAATGTTGAAGAGAACGTTATTAAAGCGGGATTAAAATGCGTAGCTTTACGCATCATCCAAAAAACGCATAACCAATTTATGCACGTACCCGAAATCACGGTTGGGGAGTTGATACTCCGCCCATTGAAAGAGAAAGACGCTGCGGGGCTTTTCAGGTTGTTTTCCAATGATCAGGTAACCCGGTATATGGACATTGATTCGTTCCGCAACATTACGGAAGCGATGCAGATTATTACCCATTTCCAGGAAAGGCAGGAGGCGGACGATGGTTTTCGTTTAGGCATTACGTTAGCCGCCAGCGGGGAGCTGGTAGGCACCTGCGGGTATCATAAATGGAACAAGCCGCATTACAAAGCCGAGATAGGTTATGACCTGTTGCCGGAATACTGGGGCAAGGGGATTATGACGGTGGCGGTGGGCGCGCTGGTGGATTATGGCTTCCAGGAGATGGCCCTCCACCGCATAGAGGCGTTTGTGGATCCGCTGAATACCGCTTCCTCCCGGCTGCTGGGCCGCCTGGGCTTTAACAGGGAAGGCCTGCTGCGGGATGCTTTTTTTGAGAAGGGCGTTTTCGTGGACGCAGAGATTTACAGTTTGCTGCGGGCGGATCATGAGCGGGAATACATCTGGTAATACTTATAAGATAATACAATGAGCTTAACTTACAGACACGCTGCCATTGAAGATTTACCACGGATAGTGGCCATTTACAACACGACGATAGCGGGCCGCATGGTGACGGCGGATACCGAGCCGGTGACCGTGGAGAGCCGGCACAACTGGTTTTACGCCCACGATGAAGTGCGGCGGCCTTTGTGGATGATTGATGATGCAAACGGGGAGAACATCGGCTGGATGAGCTTTCAATCCTTTTACGGCCGGCCGGCGTACAACAGCACGGTGGAGGTCAGCATCTACCTGGACGAATCCGCCAGGGGCAAGGGCTACGGCGGCGAGGTGCTCCGTTACGCCATCATGGTAGCGCCGAAGTATAATGTAGAAACCTTGCTGGGCTTCATTTTCGCCCATAACTACCCCAGTATAAAATTATTCGAGAAGATCGGGTTCCGGGAGTGGGCCAACCTGCCGGATATCGCCGAGCTGGATGGCGTGAAGCGCAGCCTGAAGATATTAGGTTATAAAATTAAATAGCATCCTATGTGGTGGGTCTATGCATTGCTGTCGGCACTATTTGCAGCGCTGACGGCCATTTTCGCCAAGGTGGGCGTATCGGACATTCCTTCCAACCTGGCTACCGGCATCCGTACGCTGGTGATACTGGCGCTGGTATGGTGTATTGTTTTCTTCCGGGGGGAGTGGCGGATGGCCGGCTCCCTGAGCAGGCACGGCCTGCTGTTCCTGGTATTATCCGGGCTGGCTACCGGCATGTCCTGGTTATTTTACTTCAAGGCGTTGCAGGTGGGCAAGGTGAGCCAGGTAGCGCCGGTGGATAAGCTGAGCGTAGCCCTGACGATTATTTTGGCGGCCTTGTTCCTGCAGGAGAGCATTACCTGGAAAACGGCGCTGGGTGCGGGGCTGATTATCTGCGGCACTTTGGTGCTGATCCTCAAGTAAGGCAGCCGGCGTAGCCATGGCATAAGGCAGTGGGCGGCGTATGGCCCGGCCGGAACGGTATGGCCGGGCGGCGCTAGATCTTCTCCCTAAAAAAAAATAAAGGGGGTGCACCCCCCTGCTGCATACCCCTAATACAAAAACAGACGCAATTGCTTGCGCCTGTTTGAGTTATAAACAAAGTCGGATATTAAACGGAAGGGGTGATTTTATACACGCAGCGCCTTGCGCCGTTGATGATATGCTCCTGCCGGCTCACGTTCACCTCGTCGCCAACGATGGACACGAAGGTATTCATTTCGGAGGTGCAGATATTGTCGCACTCCTGGGCGGCGCAGCATATAGGGCAGTGATTTTCAATGAAATAATACGTACCATCTTCTTTTTTCCATTCAGCCAGGTAGCCTTCCTTGCTACGGATGGCGGCAAAGGCGTCCAGCCGGTTTTCCAGGCCGGAGACGCCGTCGAGGGCGGCATGGTATTTTTCCTGCTGATTTTTTTCCCTGGCGGACACTACGCTTTCCAGGGCTTCTTTACCCAATACGTTTTTGATGGTCTGTATCAGTTGCAGGGTGAGTTCGGTATGGCTGTCCGGGAAGCGGGCATTGCCGAGGGCGGTGAGGCTCCATATCTGCACCGGGCGGCCTACGCCACGGGAGATGCTTTCGGGCTGCACGAGGCCTTCTTCCTGCAGTTTAACAAGGTGGAGCCGGGCTCCCTCACCGGTAATACCCAGCTCATCCGCCAGCTTGGAGGCTGGCAGCGGTCCTTTGGTCTTGAGCAGTGTCAATAACCGGTCGGCAGCATTTCTGATTCGCGTTGGATATTTTTCCAAGTTATTACTTGTTTTATTCTCAAATGTCGTAAATTTGTGGGAGCAAAAAAAAAGTTTTTTGAAAGAATACCGCGGAATAGTGGGCTGAAAGCCAGCTTGATGCTGAATTTTTACAGGGAAAGATCGTAATTTTGCATTCCTTATGAATTTTTAGCCCGCCTACTGCAATCAATATCCGGGCAACGGAACAGGAAAGTGTACAATATTTCGGCCGGGCAACCGGCTTCAGTTATTTAAAAAGTGCTGATTTATGATAACCGTTTCAGAAAAAGCAGGTGAATACATTAAAGCATTGATGGAAAAAGAACATCATGCCCCAGGTACTTTTGTTCGTGTAGGCGTGAAGGGCGGCGGATGCTCCGGCCTGGAATACGTACTGAAGTTTGAAACAACAGAAGAGGAAGGAGACCAGGTTTTCGAAGATAAAGGAGTGAAAGTAGTGGTGCAGATGAAGAGCTTACTCTATCTGTATGGCACCCAGCTGGATTATTCCGATGGGCTGAATGGCAAGGGGCTGTTCTTCAACAACCCGAATGCTACCAGAACTTGCAGCTGCGGCGAAAGCTTCGCCGTTTAAGCAGATCCCGACAACTCAAAATCACAAAATTGTATGATGAATAGTAACGAAATAATAGATGATATAGCCAATAAGGAGTATGAGTTTGGCTTTACCACCGATATTGAAATGGATATAGCACCTCCTGGGCTGAATGAAGATATCATCCGTTTTATTTCGGCGAAAAAGAATGAGCCGGAATGGCTGTTGGAATGGCGTCTGAAAGGTTTCCAGGCATTTAAGAAACTTAAATTCCCTACCTGGCAGCACTTCGACCTTCCTGAAATGGACCTGCAGGCACTCTCCTACTATGCGGCGCCCAAGAAGAAAAAACAGCTCAACAGCCTGGACGAAGTAGATCCGGAGCTGCTGGCCACATTCGAAAAACTGGGTATCCCGCTGAACGAACAGAAAGCCCTCACCGGCGTAGCCGTGGATGCGGTGTTCGACAGCGTTTCCGTAGCGACCACCTTTAAAGGTAAACTGAAGGAGATGGGCGTGATCTTCTGCTCCTTCGGGGAAGCCGTACAGGAATACCCGGACCTCGTTAAAAAATACCTGGGTACCGTGGTACCCCACTCCGATAATATTTTTGCGGCCCTCAACAGCGCCGTATTCTCCGACGGTTCGTTCGTGTACATTCCAAAAGGCGTTCGCTGCCCGATGGAGCTGAGCACGTACTTCCGTATCAACGCACAGAACACCGGCCAGTTTGAGCGTACCCTCATCGTAGCGGACGATAACAGCTACGTGAGCTACCTCGAAGGCTGTACCGCTCCCATGCGCGACGAGAACCAGCTGCACGCCGCAGTGGTGGAAATCGTAGCCCTGGAAAATGCAGAAGTGAAATACTCCACCGTTCAAAACTGGTATCCCGGCGATAAAGACGGTAAAGGCGGTATCTACAACTTCGTTACCAAACGCGGTATCTGTAAAGGCGCCAACAGTAAAATCTCCTGGACACAGGTGGAAACCGGTTCCGCCATCACCTGGAAATACCCCAGCGTGATCCTCCAGGGCGATTACTCAGAAGGCGAATTCTATTCCGTAGCAGTGGTGCGCAACCGGCAGATCGCTGATACCGGTACCAAAATCCACCACATCGGTAAAGGCACCAAAAGCCGCATCATCTCCAAAGGTATTTCTGCCGGCCATGGCGATAACAGCTACCGCGGACTGGTATCTGTAGGCCCCCGCGCGGAGAATGCCCGTAACTTTACCCAGTGCGACTCCCTGCTGATCGGTAACCAATGCGGATCTCACACCTTCCCGTACATCGAGTCCAGGAACAAATCCGCCATGATCGAACACGAAGCCACCACCTCCAAAATCGGGGAAGACCAGATCTTCTACCTCAATGCGCGTGGCATCGATACCGAAAAAGCCGTAGCCCTCATCGTAAACGGTTACGTTAAAGAAGTACTGAACCAGCTGCCTATGGAATTTGCCGTAGAAGCACAGAAACTTTTATCTATCACACTTGAAGGAAGCGTTGGATAGTTGGGAATTGGTTACCGCGATTAACCAGTAACTGATTACTGACAACTATTTAAACATACAGAACACAATAAAACAATCATGCTGACGATTAAAAATCTGCACGCAGAAGTAGAAGGGAAAAAAATTCTGAAAGGCATTAACCTGGAAATTCCGAAAGGGGAAATCCACGCTATCATGGGACCCAACGGTTCCGGTAAAAGCTCGCTGGCATCCGTGCTCGCGGGTCGTGACAACTATACTGTAACGGAAGGCGAAGTTTGGTTCAATGGCAAAAATCTCCTGGAAATGTCCCCGGAAGACCGCGCCCGTGAAGGTGTTTTCCTCGCATTCCAGTACCCGGTTGAAATCCCTGGTGTTTCCAACATCAACTTCCTCAAAACTGCAGTGAACGAGGTAAGAACCTACAAAGGCCTGCCTCCTTTGGAAGCAAAGGAATTCCTGAAGCTTACCAAAGAAAAACAACAGCTGGTAGATTTTAATACCAACCTGATGAACCGTTCCCTGAACGAAGGCTTCTCCGGTGGTGAAAAGAAACGTAACGAAATCTTCCAGCTGGCCATGCTGAACCCTTCCCTGGCCATCCTGGACGAAACTGACTCCGGCCTGGACATCGACGCGCTGCGCATCGTTTCCAACGGGGTAAACAAACTGCGCGATGCTGAAAAGTCATTCGTAGTAATCACGCACTATCAACGTCTGCTTGAATATATCGTTCCTGATTTTGTACACGTGCTGTACAACGGCCGTATCATCAAAACCGGAACCAAAGAACTGGCCCTGGAGCTGGAAGAAAAAGGTTACGACTGGCTGAAAGAAGCAGAGCACCAGAAAGAATCAGTATAATCAAATTACGACAGCCCATCATCTCTCGTAATTTATTCAAAAGCGTTAGCAAAATGACAAGCGATACCATCATGATACCTTTTTACCAGGCTTTAACGGAAGACGTAAATGCACTGGCCGCCCCGCAGGATTCCCTGCAGGAACTGCGCCGCAGTGCCCTGCAACGTTTCTCCGCAACAGGACTCCCTACCCTGAAAACGGAAGCATGGCGTTTTACCAATATCCAACGATTCCTGAAAGAGTATCCATATGAACTGACAAGTACTCCTGCCACCACTACCGCCGCTGTTGCCAACGAAGCCAGCATCCCGGGACTGGACGCTTACCGCATCGTACTTGTAAACGGCCATCTGCAGGCTGACCTCTCCAGCATTCCGGAAGGTAAAGGCATCCGCATCGGCGCCATGAGCGCCAGCACCGATGCCCCCGGCTTCGCAAAATGGTTCAACCAGCATGCACAGGTAAACGGGGAACCGCTTGCCGACCTCAATACCGCCCTCTTCGGCGATGGCCTGTTCATTGAACTGCAGGCTAATGTGAGTATCGACAAACCGATCCACCTCGTTCACGTATATACGTCCGACCGCCACGCATTCATACAGCCCCGCCACCTCTGGGTGCTGCAAAGAGGCGCTGCGGCCACCGTTATTGAATCTACCGTACATCCCAAACAGGAAGCGGTGGCATTCTCCAACTCTGTCACCGAAGTAGTAGTGGCCGATAACGCTGAACTCTGGCACTATAACGTACAGCAGGGCGCGGAAAACTTCCGCCAGGTAAACACCACCGCTGCGCAACAGGAAAGAGACAGCCGTTACCACCACTTCAACATCACCCTGCCCAATACCCCGTTCACCCGCAATAACCTGAGCGTAGTATTGCACGGCAGCAACACGGAAACCAACCTGAAAGGCATCTACCTGGCTACCGGTAACCAACACGTGGACAACTATACCTTCATGAACCACCTCGTGCCGAATTGCAACAGCAACGAACACTATAAAGGCGTGCTGCTCGACAATGCCAACGCGGTATTCACCGGAAGGATCCACGTACACCAGGAAGCCCAGAAAACAAATGCCTTCCAGCAGAATAACAATATCCTGATAGGCGATAAAGCGACTATCAACTCCCAGCCTCAGCTGGAAATTTATGCCGACGATGTGAAATGCAGCCACGGCTTTACCGCCGGCCAGTTCAGCGACGACGCCCTCTTCTACCTCCGCGCCCGCGCCATCGGTGAAGAAGCCGCCAAAGCCCTGCTGGTAAACGCTTTCACCCATGATGTAACCGACGAGATCGCAGTGCCTGCGTTACAGGACTACATCCAGGGGCAGATCGAGGCTATCATGAACAACTAAGACGATACAAACATGGAACATATTGCTAACATAGGAACCGCCGCGCTGGACGTTGCCGCCGTCAGGAAAGACTTCCCGATCCTGCAGCGACTGGTGCATGGCAAACCGCTGGTGTACTTTGATAACGGAGCCACCACGCAAAAGCCAAAAGTGGTCATCGAAACAGAAGAACGTTACTACGAAACATATAATAGCAATGTGCACCGTGGGGTACACCATCTGAGCCAGGTTGCCACCGACGCTTTCGAGAAAGCCCGTAATATCGTTACCGGCTATATCAATGCGCCGGACAACAGCCAGGTCATCTTCACCAAAGGCACTACCGACGGCATCAACCTGGTAGCCAGCGGCTTTAGCCGCCGCTTCCTCCAGGCCGGCGATACCGTGATCATCTCCGCCATGGAGCACCATTCCAACATCGTTCCCTGGCAGATGGCCTGCGAAGACAACGGCGCCACCCTGAAAGTGATCCCTATCAACGATAAGGGAGAACTGCTCATGGACGCCTTTGAAGCTATGCTCGATGATACCGTGAAAATTGTAGCCGTCACCTATGTATCCAATACGCTGGGAACCATTAACCCGGTGGAAGATATCATCCGCCTGGCGCATGCACGGAATATCCCCGTGCTGATCGACGCCGCACAGGCCATCCAGCACATCACGATCGACGTGCAGGCGCTGCAACCGGATTTCCTCGTTTTCTCCGGCCACAAAATCTACGGCCCTACCGGCACCGGCGTGCTGTACGGCTCCGAAGAGTGGCTGAATAAACTGCCCCCTTACCAGGGCGGCGGGGAAATGATCAAAACCGTTACTTTCGAAAAGACAACATACAACGTACTGCCCCATAAATTTGAAGCCGGCACGCCTAACATCGCCGGCGTCATCGGGCTGGGCGCAGCGATTGAATACCTGCAGCAAACCGGCATTCCCGCCATCCAGCAATGGGAAGAGGAACTGATGAGCTACGCCATGCAGCAGCTCCGCCAGGTAGACGGCATCCGTTTCATCGGCGATGCCGCCCACAGAAGCGGCGCCATCTCCTTCCTCGTACACAACATTCACCCGTTTGATATGGGCGAACTGCTGGACCAACAGGGGATCGCCGTGAGAACAGGCCACCACTGCACCGAGCCGCTCATGAACCGCTTTAATATTCCGGGTACCGTGAGAGCGTCCCTCTCCTTCTACAATACCATGGAAGAAATTGATAAACTGGTGGCAGGCGTCAAACGCGCCAGCGCCATGCTGCTGTAAACAGGGGATTATGACGATTAAAGAAAAACAGGACGAGGTTATAGATGATTTTTCCTTCATGGAAAACTGGGAGGATAAGTATGAATACATTATCCAGCTTGGAAAGGAACTGCCCCTGATCGAGGAAAAGTACAAAACGGAAGATAACCTGATCAAAGGCTGCCAGTCGCGCGTGTGGCTGCACACCGAACTGAAAGACGGGAAGCTTTACTTCACCGCCGATTCGGACGCAGTGATCACGAAAGGACTCGTGAGCCTCATGATATCCGTACTTTCCGGCCACACGCCGAAAGAAATTGCAGAGGCAGAAATATATTTCATAGATGCGATCGGCTTGAGCAGCCACCTCTCTCCCACCCGCTCCAACGGCCTGCTGAGTATGCTCAAACAGATGAAACTTTATTCCGTAGCCTACCAGGCTAAAAATAATTAGTCATGAGTGAAGCAACATTAAGAGATCAGATAGAAGAACAGCTCCGCACGGTGTACGATCCCGAAATCCCCGTTAATATCTGGGAACTCGGGCTGGTATATGCCATCAAAATCAGCGATACCAACGCCGTGAACATCGATATGACGCTGACGGCCCCCGGTTGCCCCGTAGCGGGGGACATCATCCGGGAAGTGGAAGAAAAGGTGCGCAACCTCGAATCCGTGACGGATGTGCATGTACACCTGACCTTTGATCCGCCATGGACCAAGGAGATGATGAGCGAAGAAGCGAAGCTGGAACTCGGGTTCCTCTAACATAACTGAAGACTGGTACCGGAAGGACCGGTCTTTTTTTTAGTGGGGGGAGAGAGTCAGCCCCGCGGCCGCAGTATCTTCCCGTTTACTACACACCCCGGCCGGGCCGGTGCGGAGCAGCCCACCTGCCGCGAAAGGCGCCCGCCCATCCGGAAAATTCGAAAAAAACAGGCCGTTGTTTTTATAATTGCCTTTGATAAATAGCTTTTTATTTTTCGATTTTATTTAATTTGTGGCCGAATTGCATACTGAAACCATTTTTTTCACTTTTAAAAAAGCCGCCCTGAGCGGTAGCACGCAGCGAATACCACTAAACTGAATCCATTTTAAACCTTATGCCATATACAGCGGAAACGACACAACCAATAATTGAAAGGCTAAGAAAAAGGTTCCAACATGCCAATGAAACCACGATCGTGTCGATCCATCTGTTCCTGACAGGCGCGCAAACTTCCGTACCGGTACTCAACACACCTGACGAATCAGCTATGGCAGGCTACTTTATCCCCCTGCTGCAACTGCCCGATCAATGGAATGACAACGACCGACTGGTGCTTCAGTTACTATCCGATCCACAGGTATGGGAGAAAAATGAGCATGATTTCCTGTCGCATATCGTCCCTATGCTGGATATGCCAGGCAGCTCCTCCTCTATCGTACAGCGATTCAGTACATTCACGAACTTCCTGCAGCAACAAGGCTACAGCCCGGAAAAGATCGGCTCCATGCTGATCCGCTATTCCCGCTACGGGGAAAACCTGGACCTCATGCCGCTGAAATTTTCGCCCCTGCGGAAATTCCTGCAAGACCTGCTCCGAAGTACGGATGCCCTTACTATCCAACCATACCTGCAAAGGTGGTATCAACTCAACTGGAACTCCCTGTTTTTCAGGCTGCTGGCCAAGAGCCATCCGGACCTGGAAATCCCTTACCTTGAAAAAAAACTTTCAGGCCCCATCTCGGGCTATTTGAACAGCGATCTGGCCAACGCCTTATTGCAAAACAACTTCGCCAAATACGAACCCTTATTGCTGCAGATAGGCACGCAGCCTGACGCCACCGTGGCGGTGCAGCTGGGCGTACAACTGGCGCTCACCAATTACCAGCCGGACGTGTACCAGGCCAACCTCCTGCCATTGTTCCGGCAATACCTGCAAGAATTTTCCCAGGCCCCGGATACGGAGGAAGGCTACGCCAGCAGCATCCTGCAGGCGGAAACCACGGGCAGCTACCCGCTCAGCCTCATTGCCCTCCATGGGCTGCTGCAGCACAACGCTGCCGAAGCGGTGGACTACCTCCTGCAATTCATCCGCGCACAAAGGGAAATTCCGCCTGCCTGCTTCGAAATACTGGGCCAGCGCCTGCAACAACAGGCCGTGCCCGTGCTGATGGAAGCCCTGGAAAAAGGGTACGACATCAAGCTGCTGCTCCCGGTAATGGAACAGGTGGAATCTACCAGGTATTTCGAACAACTCTGGCCTTATACCCTGCATAAGCTGAAGTCGGTTCGTATGGCCGTTGCCGTTATCCTGGCCAAAGACCCGGAAGCTTTTCCCAAAGCGGCGGAGCTCATGCAGCATAAGAAAGCCGAGCAACGCCTCACGGCCACGCTGATCCTCTGCAGCATCAACACGCCGGAAGCGCGGGAGCTCATTAAAGACGCGCTGCACAACGAGATCAACGACGATGCGCGCGACCTCATGCTGGAAACGCTGGGCAACACCATCCGTTACGAAGCGGATATGGAAACGGTGAACAGCCTGATTGCCTCCGCGCGGAGCCGCTATAAACTCAACCGCCCGCTGGAGAAGTGGATGGACGACCAGTCCCTCCCGCTGCTCTGGACCAAAGACGGGCAGCAGCTGCCGCTGGAAGCCACCCGCTTCCTGCTCTACCGCATGTCCCGCATCAGGGAAATGGGCGCGGACGTAGAGGCGAAACCGTTACTCAAGCTGCTGGACCCCGTCCGCAACGACGACTTTGCCATGGGCCTGTTCAACATGTACGAACAGCACGAAGGCGATACCCGCCTGAAGTTCCTGCTGGCAACCGCTGCGCTTACCGGGCATCATAAACTTGCCGCCGCGCTGCAGGCCAACATCGGCAGCTGGATCAACGAACGCAGGCCGCGCCAGGCAGAGCATGCCCTCGCCGCCATGGCCCTGCAGGCGAACAGCAAATCGCTCCAAATCGTAGAATACTACGCTAAGAAATATACCACCCGCCGCGTACTCCTCGGTACCGCCGCGCGCAACGCGCTGGTGCGCGCCGCCGCGGAACTGGAACTCACCCTGCACGAGCTGGGCGATAAAGCCGTACCGGACCTGGAATTTGAAGGCAGGTACAAACCTTTCGATATGAAAGGCGATACCTGGAAAGGCTTTGTGGACAATAACTTCCGCATCGCCTACCTCAACCGCAAGGGGAAACGGCCTAAAACGCCTCCTACAGCGGCTTCCAAGGAAACGAAAAAATTCTTCAAGGAGTTGCAGAAGCAACTGCCGGCCATGGCCGCCAAACAGGCAGGCCGGCTGCAGCAGTTCCTCGTGAACCAGCGCAGCTGGAAGGCCGCCCAATGGCTGGAACTCTTCCTCCACAACCCGCTGATGTTCGTATTCGCGAACAGGCTGATATGGGCCGTGTACGACGAGGAAAACCAGCTGATGACGAGCTTCCGCTGCACGGAGGATTCCCGGCTGATCACCATCAGCGGCGCAACCATTGAGCTGCCGCCATTTGGCAGCGTGCGGCTGCTTCATCCTTTGCAAGCGGATGAACAGGCTATCGCGCAATGGAAAGCGCACCTGGCGGAGCATAACATCATCCCGGCGTTTGAGCAGCTGGACAGGCAGGCGACTGCCCTGCAGCCGGATCAGCAACTGCTGACCACCATCGCCGATTTTGAAGACATTGCCATGGACCAGGATGTGATCCACGAGCACCTGCTCAGCAGGGGCTGGCAACCGCAAACCAACGAAGAGGGCGTGGCCCATACCTGGTTTAAGTCTAACGACATACAGCAGGTAGAAGCCAGGATCGCCACGTATAATATTTACCAGGAGTCAGGTACCCGTTGCAAGTTTGGCAACCTGTACTTTACCAGGCAACTGACTACAGACCATCTCAGCAGCGCGGCCGCCGCGCCTGCTGAGATGCTGCAGCTGTATAAAGTGCCGCCGGTATTCTATTCCGAAGCGGTGACCGATATTGCCATACTGCGGGTAAAAATGGAGCTGGTGTAACCCCTCCCCTTTCTGCTGACTGATCCTTCCCATACCACAGGCAGCCATTGCCTGTACCGGGTACCAGCGCCGATACCTGCGGCGAGCTGGTAAAAATTGCAACTCACTGCCCCGGAATGTTGTATTACTTCCACAGCCCCGCCCAGGCTGAAACAAGCCACCACAGCGCGTAAAACTGTTAATTTCAGGGAGTTGCAGCGCCCTGCTCTCCGCTCCCATTTTCAGCATGGATTTGGAATTATGGTCATTGAACCATTCATAAAATTTTATGAGGAACCTACCCGCAACAATTGGATTAATGATGGTATTATTTATCGCTGCATTTTTTATCCGTAGGGATGACCATCAGGTGGACGCGCAGACCATGCCGGGCTTAACCACACAGTGGCAGGATACTATGCCGCCAAAACCAAGGCCGGACACTGGTAAATGGCCGCCACACCATCCGAAAAAGGATAAAAAACATGACCGTGATACCACAGGCAGAAAAAGAGATACGCTTGGTATCAGGCAATAGCTAACCATCATTGATTTAGTAAGGCAGGACGCCGCGCCGGACATATCCGCGCGGCGTTCCTATGTTATGATAACGGCAACGACTAAACGAAAAGCGCCCCGCTTGTGGCAGGGCGCTTCTGGCAGATGATAAACAGGATTATTCCTAGTATAGATAATTTTGTTCCATGTTCGGATTCGCGAGTATTTCGCCCAGCGGGATGGGGAAGCGTACATCCCTTTCCGGGTTGCAGTTGCGGGTTTCCACCAGCGTAGGCTGGCCCGTTCTGGGATCGTTTGCGCCGTACACCTGGCCGGTCATCACTGTACCGAGTATCTTCCAGCGGCGGATGTCGAAGAAGCGCGCTCCTTCGAAACACAGTTCGGACATGCGTTCCCGGCGGATGAGCGCCCGCAGGCTTTCCTGTGTGTTGTATTTGGTTGCATCCACGGATGGCATGCCGGCGCGGTTGCGGATCTGGTTCAGGTACAGCAGTACATCCGGATTTTTCCAGTCGCCCGTTTCCACCAGGGCTTCCACGTAGTACAGCAGCACTTCCGCATAACGGATGATCATGTAGTCGAGGTTTTTGGTGCTGGCATTACGGTCTTTCGGGTCCAGGTATTTATTTACCCAATAGCCGGTGGTGGTGGAGAACTGGGTGCCTATCTTATCGGTACCAACGTCAGCAAAGGGCTGCAGCGTAACGCCCTGGTAGGTTTGCCCGGGCAGTAAAACGGTAGCGGCTAAACGTGGATCACGGTTGTTTTTGAAGTTAGGCGTTTTTTTGTAGATCTCCTGCGAGTCCGCGGGCAGTTCCCCCAGCGTTTTTCCCTGCAGGGTTTCAAAATTATTCACGACCACGCTCGTTGGCGACACTACTGTCTTCCCCCCAACCCCCGCAGGGGCAAAGGTATTCCAGGCCCCGGCGCAGCCGGCATCCTTAAAGAAAATGCGCTCCTTATTCAATTCGCCTGCATAGAGAAACAGCTCCGCATAACTATTGACCTTCGCGTTACTGCTTTTATAGAGCGCGAATACGCCCTGGTCGATCACCGCTTTGGCATTGGCTTTCGCAACTTCGTAGTTGCCGTAGAACATCGCCAGTTTGGCCATGAGGGCATAACATACGCCGGAGGAGATACGCCAGGCTTCCTTGCTGTCGTACGTGGCCGGCAAATTGGGCGCGCAGGCGGCCAGCTCCTCCATCACAAACTTGTACACTTCTTCTTCGGTATTGCGCTTCAGGTCATCCTTCAGGGGATCCACGGATTTGGTAACGATGGGGATGCCGCCAAAGAACATCAGCAGCTCCATATGGTAATAGGCACGCATGGCGCGGGCTTCATTTTTATAACGCTGCTTGAGGGTGGAGTCCATAAAACAGCGGTCCACGTTTTCCAGGAAGCGGCAGGCGCGGCGGATGTCCTTGAAATCGTCCCGCCACACGTTCAGCGCCACATCCCAGTTACTATTGGCCAGGCCTTTGGCGTAGATCTCGTAGGAGCCGCGGGTATCCTGCCGCGCCACGGCTTCGTCGCTCAGCGCGGAGAGGAACATGAGCTGCCGGCCATCGGAGCCGCCCGGCAGGCCGGCATATACGGAGCCTAAAGCGCCGGTAGCGTTGGCCTCCGTTTTCCACCAGGATTCATCCGTTACGGAATCCGGATCATCATGCGTCAGGAACTTGGTACATCCGGAGAATAATATCGCGATTAAAAGTATCCAGGATTTATTGATATGCATGATTGCTAGATTTTAGAATTGAATATTTACACCTGCAATAAAGGATTTCATGATCCCGTAAGTCCACTGGTTACCCTGGCTTTCCGGATCCATCAGCGTCATGTCTGTCAGCGTCCAGAGGTTCTGCGCATTCACGTAGGCGCGGATGCGGCTGATACCCGCTTTCTTCAGCCCGTCGCTGGTGACGTTGTAACCCAGCTGGATGTATTTCAGGCGCAGGTAAGCGCCGTTTTCGAACCAGAAATCTGAGTTGGGTTTATTGTTGGCAGGCGCGGTGCTCAAACGCGGAAACCGTGCGTTGGTGCGCTCCGGCGTCCAGTAGTTGGCCGCGTAGTATTTGGTAGGCACGCCCCCGTCCTTACTGAGGTCCAGCGGCAATGCCAGCATACCCTGCAGGTAACCATCGGAGCGGTTCACGCCCTGGAAGAGGAATTCCAGGTCCAGCTTCTTCCAGCTGAGGTGTACGTTTGCGAAATAGTTCATCGTAGGCAGGTTGCTGCCGATGCGGCCCTGGTCCCCGGCATCGATCACCTTGTTATTGTTCACGTCCAGGTACTTGATATCCCCGGGCTTTGCGCCTGGCAATACGGGCACCAGCGGGTTACCGGCCGCATCGAAGTCGGACGCCTGCAGCAGTCCATTCGTACGGTAGCCGAACCACGCGCCGATAGGGCCGCCCACCTCGTTGATCTTGGTGGTGGTAGCCTCTGTGCCGCCCGCCAGCTTCAGGATGCGGTTATTATTGCCGGTAACGCCGGGGCGTACGGACAGGCTGACGTCCTTGCTCAGCTGGGCGTTGTAGTTCAGGGATACTTCCCAGCCTTTGTTGGACACTTCCCCGATGTTGAAAGGGATATCATCTTCAAAACCGCCGGTGTAGGACAGTTGCGGGAAGAGGATCATGCCGGTGGTCTTTTTGTCGTAATAATCCGCTACCAGTTCCAGCTTACCGCCAAACAAACCGAGGTCCAGTCCGAGGTCCAGCATGTTCACAGTTTCCCAGCCAATTTCCGGGTTGCCGTTCGTTTGTTCGACCCCGTTACTGTTGGAGATGGTGGTTTGGTACAGGTACAGGCCAATACCCTCGTTACCCAGTTTACCGTACGAGGCGCGGAGTTTCATATTGCTCACTGCTCTAATATGCTGCATGAACGGCTCTTTGCTCACGTTCCAGCCCACTGCAAAAGAGGGGAAGAAACCGAATTTATTTGCCGGGCCAAACTTGGAACTACCGTCCGCACGGCCGGTGAGTTCCAGCAGGTATTTGTCTTTATAGGAGTAGTTGGCTTTGGCGTAGCCGGACATGATGGACCAGATGCTGAAAGTTGTCTTATCATCGGAACCGCTGCCCTGGGAGCTGCCATTGTTTTCCTCCTGGGAATAGCCGCCCATGACGAAGAGGTGGTGATCCCCTCTGTCCAGCGTGTACTCCGCCGTACCGCCCAGGTAGTAATAGGTAGTGCGGGCGAGTTTGTTGCTGCGTTGCTGGGTCCAGGTTTGGAGGAGCTGGCCGGTGTAGTAATCGAGGAAGTTATAGTTATCCCGCGTGTCGTTACTGAAATCACTGTTCAGGCGGAAGCTGAACTGGCCGCGGAGGTAGAGGTTAGGCAGCACTTCCCAGCGGGGTTGCAGGTTGATGCTGCTTTGCCCGTATTCGCTGTTGCGGATGCCGCCTTTTTCCGCGTAGGCCAGCGGGTTGACGATATCGGCAAAGCGGCCGTAGATCTCCGTTCCCCATTGGTTGCCCGGGTATTTGGGAAGGATGGTGGGCGGCACGCGATAGACGTCTTCCAGTATCCTGTTACCGCCGGAACCACTGACCCTGTTGGGCTGGGAGGCGTTCCGTTTGATGGCCAGGAGGTCGATGTTGACCAGCAGTTTTTTACTCAGGGTAACAGAGGTATTTGCGCGGATATTGTATTTGCGCTGGCGGGATAAGGAAATCATCCCTTCCTGGTCCTGGTAGTTGACATTGAGCGCAAAGCGGCCCAGGTTGTTACCGCCGCTCACGCCGATAGAATGGCTGGTGATGGGCGAATGTTTATCGATGATGAGGTCCTGCCAGTTGGTGTTCGGGTATTTTACCGGGTCGATGCCGGCGATGGTATTGGCGATGGTGCTATCCGCATAATAAGGCTGGTTGCCGGCGTTGACCTGCGCTTCGTTATAGAGCCGCATATATTCCGGCGCGTCTACGAGGGCGGGCAGGAAGGTAGGCGTTTGTACGCCGTAGTAGCCATCGTACATCACGCTCACTTTACCGGGCACGCCGCGGCGGGTGGTGATGAGGATAACGCCGTTAGCTGCGCGGGCGCCGTAGCTGGAAGCGGCGGCGGCGTCTTTCAGGACGGTCACGCTTTCGATGGTCAGCGGGTCGATGAAGTTCATATCCATGGGCACCCCGTCCACCAGCACGAGCGGGTTGGAGTTGTTGAGGGTGCTGATGCCGCGGATCTTTATGGTAGCCGCATCGCCGCCGGGGAGGCCGCTGCCCTGGTTAACCTGCAAGCCGGTGACGCCGCCCTGCAGGGCCTGGGAGATGGTGGTGATGGGCTTGCCGCTCATGGCGGAAGCTACGTTGAGCGTGGCTACGGAGCTGGCGATATGTTTACGCTGTTGCTCTGTGAGGCCCGTTACGACTACCTCATCCAGTTTGGAAACGTTTTCTTTCAGGGCGATGGTCAGGCCGTTGTTGCCGGTACCGGAGCTGTACTCCTGCGGCAGGTAGCCGATTTGGGAGAACACCAGCAGTTTGTTCTTCGGTACGCGGATGCTGAAATAACCGTCCGGATCGGAGGTGGTGCCGATGTTGCCATCCTTGAGTTTGATGGTAACGCCCGGGAGGCCTTGCGGCGGCTCGTGGGTATCGTACACGCGGCCTTTTACCAGTACCAGGGTATCGTCAGGGCCGGCGGCGCTTTTGCTTTGCCTGGGAGGCATAGCGGCTTTGGGTACGATGGTGACCTGGTTGCCGGTAATCGTATAGCCGAGGGAGGTAGATTGCAGTCCTTTGTCGAGAATATCGGTGATCCCCGCGTGCATGAACAGGGTGATATTTCTTACATCTGCCACCAGGTCATCTTTGTAAAAGAAGCGCCAGGCGCTTTGTTCCTGGATTTGTTTGAACAGTTCCGTTACCGGTGCGTTTTTTAGTTTTACGAGCAATTGCCCGTTCTGCGTGGCCGTAGCCGCCTGTGTTGCGACGATGCACAGGCATAAGAGCAGACAAACGTAGAGTTTTCGCATACATCTATTTTGGATGGTTTAGAAAATACAGGTCCCCTCCGGCTTTTGCGCATAAAACCGGCTGGCAGCAACTGCTGGCAGTTGCTGATGATATTCAGTAAAAGTTATTTGCTACTTTATTTTCACCGTTCCATTGGCATACTCGCATTGCATGGAGGTAGCGTTGGCAATAGTGTGCAACACCACTTCCATGTTGTTCCGCAGGTCAAGGTCTCCGCTAAAAGTTTCTTTGGCAGCCATCGGGCTGATCTCTATCCTGATATTATAGTACCTCGCTAATTTCTTCAGTATTTCCCCCAGTGTGGTATGATCCGCCAGGAGGTGATGTTCCTTCCAGGCTGTGTACCGGCTGGTATTCACGTCGGTGATCCGCACCGGTTCGTCTGGCTGCAATTCCGCCAGCTGCCCCGGCCGCAGGAGGTTTTCCGTGTTGCCGGCAGTGACGGACACGCTGCCGCTGCAAAGCACCAGTTGTTGTTTTTCATTTTTGTAGGAGGAGAGGTTGAACGCCGTTCCCAGTACGCGTACCTGGGCGTCTCCGGCGTACACCTGGAAAGGGTGGGCTGCATTGGCGGCTATTTCGAAATAGCCTTCCCCTTCCAGCACCACTTCCCTCCTGCCGCTGTTAAACGAGGCAGGGTACACCAGCTTGGAGCCGGCGTTTAGCCATACCCGTGAGCCATCCGGCAGGGTGATTTGCGCGGTATGGGCGTAGGGCACCAGGACAGTGTTAAAATCGGCGGATTTATTTTGTGCCAGCGTTTCATTGTTCACCTGCAGGGAATCGCCCCGGAGGTAGCTGATGACGGCATTTTGCTGTTGTACCTGGATACCTTGGCGTTTGCCGAGCAAAACGCGTGTAGCCGACAGCGTGTCCGCATCCATATCCGGCAGGGAGGCGGCGTAGCGCACGATGGCCGGTACCGGTCTGCGTGCGGTTTGCAGCCATAGGAGCGGCGCCAGTAAAAGGAGGAGGGCGGCGGCCACCTTCCAGCCATGTATAAGGAGGAAAGGCTTTTTTGCCGGCCGGTTCATATGCTGGTGGATACGCTCCCAGAGCGCGTCGCGGTCGGCCCCGGGGATACGTTCGTTCCCCGCCGCCTTTGCCAGCGCAGCTATGCCGGCGTCCGTACGGCCTGGCTCCTGTTGTTCCTGCTGTTCGAATAGATCCATGGTGTGCAATTCCTGCTATAATTAATAAGAGCGGGTAGTGAGATTTTTATAGACTCTTTTTTTAAAAATTATTTTTTCAGGCAATTCCCGCTGTAATAGTGAAACTTTATAGACGCTATTTTTCAGAGCGCCTGCAGCACCTGGCAGAGGATAATGCTGAATGCAGTAGCGGTAGAGGCATCCATGGCCTGGCGCATTTGTTTGATGGCCCTGTAGGCAAGCGTGCGGCAGGTAGGCACGGATATCTGCATGATGGCAGCGATTTCTTCGTAGGACAGATCGCAATGGTATTTCAGGTAAATGATCTCCTTTTGGCGGGCAGGCAGCTGGTTAAGGTGTTTGGCAAGCTGCCGGTACAACTGTTGTTCCTGTTCGGTGGCGATGATGGCGGATTGTACGGACTCCGTTTCAAAATCCACGGAGAACTGCATCATATCCCCCTGTAAGCTGGTACGGGAGGCTTTTTTGGCGGCGGTAAGCAGTTTACGCCGCATGGAAGAGAGCAGGTAATAGCGTACGTTTACCTCTGTGGCCAGGTTGCGGCGCCAGGTATGCAGGTCTATAAAGAGGTCATGGATACAGTCCAGTATCACCTCTTTATCTTTAGTGTACCTGCTGGCATACGCATACAACAGGTCTACATAGGCCTCGTACAGCATTTTAAATGCAGGTTGCTCACCCGCAATAATGCTTTTCCATAGCGTGTTTTCGTTTACTACCTGTATGTTTTCCAAAACTGTTGCAATTGAACAGGTTCCTGTACGGTAACCCTGGCGATCTAACGGAAGTTTAAAATTACTTATCCTGACAAAAAGGCTACGTTATGAAATCTTTATCTTCTGGTTGCTGGCTTCCCTATCATTGTTTCATTAACAAGATAGGAATTTAGTTTTAGTTGTAATACAGGTAGTACACTTAATTTTTATTTTTCGAGAACGCCGAAAAGGCCGTTTTTATAATCTGCAAAAGCCTGTTCTATTTCCGCTGCGGTATTCATGACGAAATTGTCTTTGGCCGCCACCGGTTCATCCAGCGGCGTGGCGGAGAGGTATAAGATGCGGGCTATCTCGGTAGCCTGCACGTGGATGTCCGTATTGGGATCATCCTTGTCAAATACCACGAGGTGAAAGCCGTCTACGGAGGTGCCGTTGACGAGGAGGTTCCCGTCGATGGCGTATAATAACGTCCAGTTGCCGGGAGTGGCCTGGAAGGAGAAGTCCTTATCTGCGTGGATGGCGCCCCAGATGGCGGTGATGGGTGTAAAATTTTTCAGGGGGCCGGTTTTACCGTCGTACTCTCCGCCGATGAGGGAGAGTTGTACGCCGGGATCGTCCGCAATCACCGGCATGGTACTACCGGGCACGTATTGATAATAAGGATCGTCGAATTTATGCGCTGCCGGCACGTTGAACCAGAGCTGCAGCAGTTCGTAATTACCGCCTTCCGCGAGGAATTCCGGCGAAGGCCCTTCGCTGTGCAGCACGCCTTTCCCGGCAAACATCCACTGCACGTCGCCGGCGGTAACGGCCATGGCGTTGCCGGCGCTGTCGCGGTGATAGCCCTGGCCCTGCAGCATAAATGTTACAGGCGCAAAACCCCGGTGGGGATGCGGATGCAGGCGCTCCTCCGGGGAGCCGGCCGGGTAAAACTTAGGGGGCATGTGGTGTACCACGATAAAAGGGTTCGCAAAGCGAAACTGCGCAGTGGGCAGCGACTGGCGGACCGTTTCCGATTCGGTAATCTTTTTTTCGCGGCCTTCCAGTACGTGCAGGATTTTTTTCTCCATAAACTAACTATTACTTGTTGCTTCCGGTAATAACTTCAAGCGGGCTTTTTCCACGGAGCTGCGGAACATTTTCAATATCAGTACCTCGTAGTGCTCGATATTGACGATTTCCCCTTCCCGCGGGATATTCCCGTGTGCGTAGTTTATTAAACCGGAGAGGGTTTCATAATGTTCGCTTTCCGGCAGTGGTACAGGTAAAAATTCGTTCAGGTCCGCCACATTTTCATGCGCGTTGACGATATAGGTGGAGTCGTCTTTCTTTTCCACGATTGGCGCTTCCTGGTCGTGCTCGTCCTGGATATCCCCTACCAGTTCCTCGAGGATGTCCTCCATGGTTACGATTCCTTCGGTATCGCCGAACTCGTTCGTCACCACGGCGATCTGGATGCGCTGCAGCTGGAAAGTGCGGAGCAGGTCCTTGATCTTCATGCTGTCCGGCACGTAGAATACCGGTTTCAGGATGGAGTTGATATCCGTAAGCTTTTTTTCGTGTACGCCTTTTACGAGGTCTTTGGTGTAGATGATGCCTTTCAGGTCGTCCAGGGAGGTGCTGTACACCGGGTAGCGGGAATAGCCGTCCGTGATGACCTGGTTGACCAGCTGGTCGAACGGCAGGGCGATGTCGAGCGCGGAAATATCCTTGCGGTGGGTGAGGATTTCCTTTACGCGGCTATCGTCGAAATCGAATACATTCTGGATCAGCTCCCGTTCCGTTTCTTCGATGGCGCCGCCTTCCTGGCTTTCGGAGATGATGAGTTTCAGCTCTTCTTCCGAGTGGATTTCCGATTCGCCGGCAGGCTGGAGGCCCAGGAGGCGCAGGATGCTGTTGGCCAGGCCGTTGAGCATCCAGATGAAGGGACGGAAGATGATATATACGAATTTCAGGGGCACTGCCACTGCGAGGGTGGTAGGCAGCGGTTTGCGGATGGCCATGGATTTAGGCGCCAGCTCCCCGAAAACGATATGCAGAACGGTGATGATGAAGAATGCGATAGGAATGGCAATGGCATGCGCGGTGCTGGCGGTGATGCTCATACCGATGGCGGACATGAAGTTCAGCACCAGCGTGGTGACTACGGACTCGCCGACCCAACCCAAACCGAGGGATGCCAGGGTGATGCCCAGCTGGGTGGCGGCCAGGTAGCCGTCCAGGTTATTCAATACATGTTTGGCAGCTTTGGTAGCGCGTTTGCTACCTGCCCCGCTGCTATTGATTTGAGATGATCTGACTTTAACTATGGCAAATTCGGCTGCTACGAAAAATCCATTCAGTAAAACGAGTATGATAGTTCCAAGAACTTGTAGAAACATTATGTGGGTAAATTGGTTCGCAAGCCCAAATATAGGCTAAAGAAATCTTATACGTTAATCAATTTTTACCTGCCTCTTCCATCCCGGGGAAGGGACCCGGCTACAATTTTTTTTCCAATAGTCTACTATTTTCATAGAGTTTATGTATTTTGTGGAGAAATAGACAGGAAATTTACATGGAGAAAGTTATACAATCCCCCGCAGCCACTACCGCCAGCACTCCGCCTATTGAGCCGCCGGCAACGGTTTCGGCAGCGAAGCTGCCAGCTGGCAGGGCCCGGTTGATCTGGTGGGCGGCAGGCGTTTTGTCCCTGGCAATTATACTGACCACCCTGTGGGTGCAAATTCCGGCCTTCCGTACGCACGTGGAGGATGTACCTGCTACTTTTTACTATTTTCTGCTGGCAGGGTTTGTATTTGCGATGATCGACGGGGCCATTGGCATGTCGTACGGCATTACTTCCACTACTTTTTCCCTCTCCATGGGTATCCCCCCGGCGTCCGCCAGTACGGCGGTGCATATTTCTGAAATCCTCAGCAACGGTATTGCGGGCTGGATGCATTTTAAAATGGGGAATGTGAACAGGAAGCTGTTTAAAATGCTGATTATACCGGGTATAGCCGGCGCCGTTATCGGGGCGTACCTCCTCTCTTCCCTGGAACATTATTCTACTTACACCAAGCCGGTAGTATCCTTATATACTTTCATCCTTGGGGCGATTATCTTAAAGCGCGCTATTAATATTAAACGCAAGGCTGCGCCTGGCCAGTCGCAAAAGAAGATCAAGCGTATAGGTACGCTGGGCTTCTTCGGCGGTTTCATCGACGCCATTGGCGGAGGCGGCTGGGGGTCTATTGTACTGTCGTCCCTGATTGCAGGAGGCCGTCATCCGAGGTTTTCCCTTGGTACGGTAAAAGCCTGCCGGTTTTTTATCGCCATGCTCAGCTCCCTGACATTTGTAACGGTATTATCCCACGTACATTGGGATGCAGTGCTGGGGCTGGTTGTGGGTAGCGCGATTGCTTCGCCGATTGCCGCGAGGGTATCGAACAGGATTTCTGCAAAGACGATTATGCTGGCTGTGGCTGTTATTGTGATGCTGGCGAGTGTAAAGAGTATTTACGGCTTTTTGCTGAAGGTGTTGTAGGCCTGTTGGCAGCCTGGCTGCTTAAATTAATATAGTTCATCAAAACTCTGTCACAAGCCTGTTTGCCTTCAGCGTAACAGGCTTGTATTGTTCATACTGGACCCAGGCATACACGACCATCTGCACCCGGTCGTCAAAAGGCTTTGCCGGCAGGTAATTATCATCAATATAGATTTTTATTTCCGCGGTTTTATCTACGAACTTATACAGTCCTTTACCTACTTTGCCGGTGATATAACCGATGAGTTGCACGGTGGTACTGTCCCGGTCCAGTTGCCGCGCCTTGCGCAGGACCTCTCCTACCGTATATTGCTCCTGCCGCGGTACGGCCCATGCCAGGGTGGTTAGCAAAAAAATACTGAGCAGCAGCTGTTTCATGGATGATAGTACTGGTTTCTCTACAGTAAACATACGGAAAAAAGAAATGTTCAGACGGGGCTGCCTTTCGTGCATCCATTCCCTTTACTTTGGCATGTTGGGAATTACTCCTAAATTGTATCCAGAAAATTGATCCTGCATGGGTTTCCTCAAAAATTACAGCCATGTGCTTTGGCTGCTGGGCGGCATCATCGCCGGTAGTATATTGGGATTAGCGCTTGGCAAAAGTGTGACGGTGTTAAAACCCATTGGCGACATCTTCCTGAACCTGCTGTTCACCACCATTATTCCCCTTGTGTTTTTTGCCATTGCCAATGCGATTGCCCAGGTAGATGCCGGCAAAAAGCTGGGAGGGATTCTTGGAGTGATGTCCGTCGTATTTCTCTGCACGCTCCTGATAGCGGCCTTTCTGACAATCGTATGCGTATGGTTGTTTCCTATCCACCAACAGGTGGTATTAACGCATGCGGAAGGCGATATTTCCAACCCCGGCAACATTGGCGAGCAGCTGACGAAGCTGCTGACGGTGGATGAATTTTATGCCCTGCTTTCCCGTAAAAATATGCTGCCTTTCATCATCTTTTCTGTCATCACCGGCTTTGCGGCCATGCGTTCCGGGGAGGCCTGCGCGGGCTTCCGCCAGTTCCTGCATTCCGGCAACGAGGTGATGAAACAGGTCCTGCACGTAATCATGAAAGCGGCGCCCATTGGATTGGGCGCCTACTTTGCTTACCAGGTGGGAACTTTGGGGCCTGAACTATTCGGTACCTATGCGCATTCGCTTGGTATCTACTATGGATTC
Organism: Chitinophaga sp. CB10; assembly: GCA_001870995.2. Taxonomy (GTDB): domain Bacteria; phylum Bacteroidota; class Bacteroidia; order Chitinophagales; family Chitinophagaceae; genus Chitinophaga. The sequence goes on along the minus strand of MLAV02000001.1, from coordinate 379,912 downwards.
GGGACGGTGTACTTTTTGGTTGGTTTCAGTTTTTATGCGTTTATAGCCGGTGGCTTCAATGGGGTCAAGCGTTTCTGGAAAAATAATATAGTGCCTTCCCTTACGGCCGTGGGCACCGGCAGCAGTATTGCTACGATACCTGCCAACCTGGAGGCGGTCCCCCGCATGGGTGTGCCCAACGATATTGCGAATGTGGTAGTACCATTGGGCGCAACGCTGCATAAGGATGGTTCCAGTATCAGCTCCATTATCAAAATGGCCGTGGTATTTGGCATGTACGGCAAGGCGTTCGACAATCCGCAAACCATACTGATGGCGCTGGGCGTTACCGTCATTGCCAGCATTGTGGAAGGCGGTATTCCGAACGGCGGCTATGTGGGCGAACTGCTGGTGATGAGCGTGTATGGCTTTCCGCAGGAGGCCCTGCCGGCGCTGATGATTATCGGGACGCTGGTAGATCCGCTGGCAACGATACTGAATGCGACGGGTGATAATGTGGCGGCGATGCTGACGACACGTTTTTTAAGGGGATCGTTGCAGCCGGCGCAGCGTGAATAATTTACCCGGTTGCTGCGTATATGCGCGCCGGTTATTGCCCAGGGAGCCGCCGGGCCGAAAAGCGTATTAATTTAAACCATTGACAAACATCCAGGGAAGGCTGCGTATATACGTACCTGTTATTGGTCAAATAAATCCCCGTTAATATCCCGGAAATTTCCCGCAGCAGCGCTTAATTACTCGCCGCTGACGCCGTAGCCGCCTGCGCCGCCTGTTGCACTGCCAGCTTATCAAACGCCTCGCGCAAATCTTCCAGCAAATCCGCCGTTTCTTCCAGGCCTACTGACAAGCGGATCAGGCTATCGCTAACGCCGGCGGCTCTACGCTTTTCGTCCGGAATGGACTTATGGGTCATAGCCGCAGGATGCGCCACCAGGCTTTTAATACCGCCCAGGCTTTCGGCCAGTTTGAAATATTTAGTAGACGTAACGAATGTAGTGGCAGCGGCAATAGTGTCTTCCCTTAAACTAAAAGAAACAATTCCTCCAAAGCCTTTACTTTGGCGTTTTGCGAGCTCGTGCCCCGGATGGGATTGCAGGCCGGGGTAATACACTTTATCCACCAGGGGATGCTGTTCCAGGAATTCCGCGATGCGTTGCGCATTTTCGTTATGCACGCGGATGCGCAAAGGCAGGGTTTCAATGCCGCGGATGAGCAGGAAGCTGTCGAACGGCGACAATACCGCACCGGTAGCATTTTGATAAAACCTGATCTCCTGTGCCAGCTGCTCGGTTTTACTGATCACCACGCCTGCAATCAGGTCGCTATGGCCGCCGAGGTACTTGGTAGCGCTGTGCACCACGAGGTCCGCCCCCAGTTCCAGCGGCTTTTGCAACACCGGCGACGCGAAGGTATTATCCACACAAAGCAGGATGTTATGGGCTTTGGCGAGCCGCGCTACGGCTTCAATATCAGAAATCTTCAGCGTGGGATTGGTAGGCGTTTCCAGCCATATGAGCCGCGTGGCAGGGGTAACGGCATGGAAGATGGCCGTAACGTCCGTCGTATCCACATAGGTCACCGAGATGCCAAATTTTTTGTACACCTTATCAAATAACCGGAACGCGCCTCCGTAAATATCATCTACGGCAATAATTTCGTCGCCGGATTTCAGCAGTTTCACTACCGCGTCAATGGCTGCCAGGCCGCTGGCGAATGCGGATGCGCCGGCGCCGCCTTCCAATGCGGCGATAATGTTTTCCGCGGTTTCCCGGGTAGGGTTATTACTGCGGGCATAGTCGTATCCTTTGTTTACGCCGGGCGCTTCCTGCACGAACGTAGAGGTTTGGTAAATGGGCACTGCGATAGCGCCGGTTTGCGGATCTACGGGAATGGAATGAATCAGATTGGTGATAGTACTCATGGGAAAAAGTTTTAAAAATGAACAATGCGTTCCGGGGAGGTACTATCAAGTAGGCATGCGGGGGCCTGCAGCTGAGCTTCGTTTGCGCGCAGGCACAAAAAAAACTCATCTGACAGCCAGATGAGTTTTAATATGTTGATTCCGGAGAATACTGTAAAACTTTGAATCTGACTTATCTTCCCTCTTTTCGAGGATGGATGCAGCACCTTTCACGGGTGTGAAGGTTGCTAAGGTATCGTCGGGCCATGTCCCTACTCCTTTCTTGATAAGTAACTTCTTAAAGAACTGATGCAAAGATAAGGCGGAAAATCAAATCTCCAAATTTATTTCCTACAAAATTTGTAGACTATTCTATTTTTCCGCTGCCACCGTATCCCGAATCCCTTGCTGGTAGCTGGTTGGCGTGTAGTTGAAAAATTTTTCAAATTTCCCGGAATTGAAATGATACGGGTAATTGTTCTGGTAGAGCATTTCTACGATCTCTTTTACCGTGGTATCGAACAGGCCTGTTAAGCCCAGCATAAATTTGCCGAGGTTGAAATGTTTCGCCTTTACGCCCATGGCGTCCGCAAACAGCTGCACGTAGGCTTTACCGTCTGGCGCAGGCGCAGCGGTGGGCAGGTGCCAGACCTGGTTCCAGCTATCCGCCTGTTGCGACAATAAGTACATCCCGTGGCCGGCATCCGGCGTGTAGGTGTAGCTATGGGGCATATCGTCCCTGCCGATCCACATAGCGGCGCTTTTCTTCTTAAAGCGTTCCATGATCATGAGGTTCAGGAATCCCGTCTGGTTGGCGTGCGGGCCGTAGAAGTCGGCCGCGCGGGCAATGGTAGCGGTGATATTACCTGCCTTTACCTCCTCCATCAGCTGGGTGGCGATCTTAGCCCGCACCTCTCCTTTTTTGCTGGCGGGATTATAAGGTGTGTTTTCCAGCATCTGCCCTTCTACCAACCCGTAGGCATATACGTTGTCGAAGAACAGGAGTTTGGCGCCGGTGGCCTTGCAGGCGCGGATAACGTTATCCATAATTGCCGGCCAGGCGGTGGACCATACTTTGATATCGTATTTCAATCCTGCGCAAAGCAGGACGACATCGGCGCCCTGCACGGCGCGCAGGGTATCAGCCTCGTTGGTGATGTCCGCAGCAACTAGGTCCGTAATGCCGTGGATGGATTTCGGGTGGCGGCTCACCAGGCGTACCCGGTGGTTGTTGGCAACGAGGTGTTTCGCGGTTTCGTTGGCGATGACGCCGTTGGCTCCCAGGATAGTGTACAAGGGTTGGATAGTTTGCTCCATGCGTGAGTTTTTTTCTCGGAGAGGTAAAGTTAGTGAAAGCGGGGGGATTTCTTGCAAAGGGGGTTGCTCGCAAAGGGGCAGAGGGGGCAAAGAACGCAAAGGATTGTGTTTTGTTTTTTTTGCTCGCAAAGGGGCTAAGGGAGCAAAGAACGCAAAGAATTGTGTTTTGTTTTTTTTTGCTCGCAAAGAAGCGAAGGGAGCAAAGAACGCAAAGGATTGTGTTTTGTTTTTTTTTGCCTCGCAAAGAAGCTAAGGGGGCAAAGAACGCAAAGAATTGTGTTTTGTTTTTTTGGGTTGTAATAGTTTTAAGGAGGTAAGATTTGTGTTTTGTTGTTAGGATCTGTTTATTTAAACACCAAAATGCAAGGTCTTTGCTGCTTATACCCCTCCGCCTCTTATGCTAATAACATCCACGTAGGTCCTTTGCATTCTTTGCCCCTTTGCCTCTTATGCTAACATCCGCACAGATCCTTTGCGTTCTTTGCCCCCTCTGCCCCTTTGCGAGAAATCCCCCGCTCACGGGTCCAGCGGATCCCTGCTATCAGCCTGCAAGGAATTCAAATCCGGCAGATACGATATACTCGTTTCGCTCACGCTCTTCGGCTTTATCATAGGCAGGTAGCCCAGCTCCTGCCGGCAGCGCAGTTCAAATAAACGGGTACTGATATAAGTTAGATGCATCGGGTCCGACACGCACAGCACCCGCTTATCCACCGGCATGCCGGAGCGGAAAATAATCCGGTTGGCGTTGCGGATATTCGTAGTGGTATGCCGCGCATAAGGCTCTGCAATCACAGCGCTGGCAGGCATGCCCAGGCTGTCTACCAGGTACTTTTTCATTTCCAGCGCTTCGGCAAACGGCGTCAGGAAAGGATGCACATGCCCGCCGGATACGATGATAAACGGCGCGAGCCCTTGCCTGAAAGCCGCTACGCCGGCCTTGCAACGGGCCTTGCCGGCATCGCTGATATTGTCCTTATTGCCCGGCCCAGCGCCGAGAATCAGGATAGCCGTGTATTCGAACTTCTTCCAGGGGATGGACTTCACCCTGGCGTAAGCATCTTTATTCAGTTTGGACATGGGTTCATACCGGCCCGCTTCATCATGACGGTTCAGCGTCAGCAGGGCCAATGCCAGGTCCAGTGAAGGTTCGAAGAAGAGGTTGGATTGCAGGTCTTCGGATTGCAGCTTGTCCAGCAAACTGTTTACGCTGGCAAGGTAGTCCGGCGATTTCACCCAGTACGCCGCGGAGTCAATATTCGGATAGCGGAACCCCTTCCCTTTCGTATAGGCTTCCAGGATATAGTTCACGCCTCTGGCAGCGTCCTGCCAGGCCTGCGTCAGGAGGGCCGTATCGCTCATGCGGCTGTACAGCTGAAACAGGCCGCTGTTGCGCATGGCGTGGATCATCGGGCTCATTGCCTCCTGGTGATTGGTCAGCAGTTCGTTTAACCGGTAGCCGATACCTTCCACTTCTTCATTGGAAAACAGAAAGGGGGACACCAGCTCGCTGGCATCCGTCAGGTTTTCCTGCACTGGCCCCGCGAGGCGCTGGCTAAAAGAAGCTGAAATCTTTTGCAGGTAAGGATCCTGGACCACGAGCTTGCGTACGGCAGGCATTTTTTCCATGAGGGTGAACAGGTAAAAGTTCCTGTCCTGAACGGCGCTCGCGCCGGAGAAAAAGCTGTAATGCGGGTCCGGCGGGGCCATCTGGGCCTGCGACGCCAGGGCCGCTACTAAAAAGGATACAGTTAAAAATCTTCTGAAGTAATGCATATTGCAAGATTACAAAGTTTCTTCAGGAATCATAACCAGCTTAAATCAAATTTGTCTGAATCTTAATCTAAGCTTTTTTAATAATACATTTTTTAGCCTAATGCATAAAATCCTTACTGCTAACCTGCTGCAAAACAATAACTTATCTTGAAAATCAGATTACTTTCAACCGCCCAAATCCCTTAATTTTAACCCTAAAATACGATAGCAGCCTAGCGCCAAACCCACGTTCATGCACAATAATCACGAGCGAAAAACATTTGTCCGTTTTGCCGTCCTGATCCTGTTGGTAATGATATTAGTCAGCCTGACCATGCTGCTCTTTTTGCGGAAACGGACTTCGCAACAGCTGAGCAATACCATCCGCGAGATGGGCACGGTCATGATCAGTCCTGTACACCTGGATAAAGCCATGCAATTGTTATACCGCGCGGATAACAACTTCAGATTATATACGGTCACCTGGGATAAAGCGTTTTACAACCGCTACCAGACGGAGCTTCATCAGCTCAGCAGCGAACTGGACACTTTGCTGACAGACAGTACCAGCAACGGCGCCATCCACCGCCTCCTCGCCGGCAAAGCCGCTAAGATGCAGGTATTCATTGCCTGTCGCGCCCAGCTGGACACGCTGCTCGCTATTCAAAACAATTATGAACCTCCCGCTATCCCCCTCCCCGCCCGCATGATGGAGCAGTGGAGCAAGCAGTCGCGAGCCCATACAGATACCGTTGTTACCACCAGCGAAGTAACCACCCGCAGTAAAAAGAAGTTATTGGGGAGATTGAAAGATGCCATTGCGAACAAACCCGCGGTACAACAACAGCGCAGCCAGGTGAACGTCGTACACCACCAACCCGCGGAAAATAATTCCCGCTTGCAGGACCTGCAGGCCGCCTACGATCACCTCCTCAGCGATGCGGCCAAAACCCGGCGCGCTATGAACAATGCAGAGCAGGAACTGGTAGTGGGCAGCACCCGCATTTTTGCGGCGCTGGACTCCCTCCTGCAGGCAGCACGGGAAAATGTGCTGGCAGCCGCCAGCGAGCAGCGACAGGCACAGCAAAACGCCGCCACCGGCGCCGTGCATCGCATCTGGCAGCAGAGCTATTGGGAAATCCCGCTGGTGTTGCTACTGGCAGCGTTGATTGTGTACGGCATCATGCGGCTGTACCGGTACGACCTGGCCCTGCTGCGCAGCCAACAACAGGCGGAGCGCCTGGCGCGGCAGAAGTCCGAGTTTGCCGCCACCATCAGTCACGAGCTGCGGACGCCTATTCATAGCGTGCTGGGCTATACGCAGCAACTGAAGCAGGAATACAAGCCGGAAACGGTATCGGCTATACGCACCAGTGCGGAAATGCTGTTGCAGGTAGTCAATAACGTGCTCGATTATACGAAGATAGAAACGCAGAAACTGGTACTGAAGCAGGAGAAGTTTTCGCCGCGGGCCGCCATTGAGGAAGTCTGCAATGCCCTGCTGGTACAGGCGGAGATGAAGCAGCTCCGCATGACGGTCAGCATCTACTTCCCTACCACTCTCATGGTTTGTGGAGATGCCTTCCGCCTCAAACAGGTGATCACCAACCTGGTGGCCAATGCCATAAAATATACCGACACCGGGAATATCACGATCACCGCTTCTATGCGGCAGACGGATACGGCTGCCAACCTCCTGGAAGTAGCCGTGACGGATACCGGCATCGGCATTCATAACCGCGATCTGCCGCAGCTCTTCGATGCGTTTACACAGGCGGGTACGGCGGAAACCTCGTACAATAAGGCCACCGGCAGCGGCCTTGGGCTGCACATCGCCAAAAAGATTATCGACCTGCACGAAGGCAAGATCTACGTGAAGAGCATTCACGGTAAGGGGTCCACGTTCTTTTTTGAAATTAAATATCCACCGGTGGAGCATACGCCCGCTACGAGGAAGGTAACGGTGCCGGTGAACGTAGGCGACCTGGAACGCCACAGCGCACTCACCAGGATCCTGGTGGTGGAAGACAGCGTGTTGAATCAAAAGTTATTATCGCTGATGCTGGACCGCATGCAGGTACACTACAAAGTGGTGTCCACTGCGGAAGAAGGGTTAACCGCGTTTGATACCTACCGGTTCGATATCGTACTGACCGATATTGACCTGCCGGGCATGGATGGGTTAGCCATGGCGCAGGCGATCAGGAACTGGCCGGACAAGGATAAGGCGGCCGTGACCATTATTGCGATAACCGGGAATGTACTCGAGGAGGACCTGGCGTTGTACCTGCGATCCGGCTTCAGCGATTATCTGGTAAAGCCTTACCGCGAGGAGGATATCCTGGAAAAGCTACAGCTTTTCGGGATGCCGGTATAGCGGACCTCAATCTTTTACGGGCTGCGAAACGAAGCCGTTAATACCGTCGGCAATCATGTTCAGCAGGCCCATGTTCAGGCGATGGCCGTTGATGGTAGCGCCGGGCGCACGCATGTAGCCGTCGTCATCTTTTTCCAGTAAAACTTCTTCTCCGTTTACGTCTACAACAAAGCGTTCATGGTTGTTTGCTCCGGCGGGTTTAACATAGAAGCGGCCGGATGGTGTTTTGATCATAAATGGCTCCATATACTACTATTTTTTAGGGTTATTTAACACAAACGGCAGGCCAGCGCAAATCAGGCCGAAAGAAAGTTGTAGTATTTGTACCAAACGTCTTCAAATTCTTTCTGGGAAAGGATTTCCGCTACCGGGCGCGACTTTCCGTCCAATCCGTCCGGTTGAGGCAATGGTTCCACACTGAGGGCCGTCCCCCCAAAATTAAAGGTACTGTCTGCGATGCCAAAACTACCGTCCGGATAGATTTCGATCTTCCTGCGTTCAAAACGGCTGTCATCCAGTTCACTAAATTGGATTTCTGCCCTGTCCTCTTCCGGGTTTAACCAATATATTTTGACATACTGCATTGAGTATTAGATTTTTTCGAGCTTGCATTCCCATACCTGGTCATGCTGCCGGGGACTTTCGGACACTACCCCTTTTATTTTGTAGGTCGTGCCTTCCTGTTGAATCTGGTCCCCTACCTGGGGCACGCCGTCATCGTTGAACCTCACGGTAGCCATAATGCCGAAGGACTTATAGCTGTTGATTTTAACGATTGCGGCTGAGCGCAGCACTGCAGGGATGGATTTCTTTTTTGAAGAAACTTTATAAATAAAGATAGCTCCGCCAATGGTAGCGATGGTCAGGGTAGCGAGGAATAAAGGATTCACAATATACCAGGTTTAGCAGTTGAAAACGTTGACTTAGGTCCAATCAAATTAAGGATTTTTTGGGAGATTATATGCAAATATTTCCTTAATTCAACGGAACTGCCATCGTTCCTGCATGGGTCGTGCCGGGTTCGGTAAGGTCGTAGCCGGCAGTGGGGCCGCGATTAAACGCGGTGGGGAAATCCTGTGGAAAGGGACCAGAACGCGTTGGCCTGGTATAAACCTGAAGGCTATCAAGCATCCAAAGCAGATAGACTGGTGCATTCCAGAAAGACTGCGAAGCCTCCTAAGACACCTCGACAGGTTCATTCCTGAAACACCATCGAGCATCCCAAAGCACATTGCCGAATTCATTCCGGACAGTCAACGAAGCACCCAAAGACACCTCGCCAGGCTCATTACTGAAACACCATGCAGCATCCCAAAGCACATCGCCTGGTGCATTCCAGAAAGACTGCGAAGCCCCTTAAGACACCTCGACAGGTTCATTCCTGAAACACCACCCAGCATCCCAAAGCACATCGCCTCGTTCATTCCGGAGCGTCAACGAAGCACTCTAAGCCATCCCACCAGGTTCATTCCTCAAACACCAGCCAGCATCCCAAAGCACATCGCCTGGTTCAGTCCGGAGTGACTACGAAGCACTGAAGTCACCTCGCCAGGCTCATTCCTGAAACACCAGCAGCATCCCAAAGCACATTGCCTGGTTCAGTCCGGAGTGACTACGAAGCACCGAAGACACCTCGCCAGGCTCATTACTGAAACACCATGCAGCATCCAATATCACATCGCCTGGTTCATTCCAGAAAGACAGCGAAGCCCCCTAAGGCACCTCGACAGGCTCATTCCTGAAACACCAGCCAGCATCCAAAAGCACATCGCCCGATTCATTCCCGAGCGTCAACGAAGCACCCGAAGACACCTCGCCAGGCTCATTCCTGCAAGCCTGTCTTTCCGCAAAGCACCCGAAAGCACTTCACCTTTTTCCTCTTCAAAGAGCTACCTGTTATACCCCTCTTCCTGCGTTTCCGGCAGATTCCCCAAAGGTATTTTACCCGGTTCATCCCCGAAGAATTGCAGGGGGCTATCGAATTTAAAAGTATATCCCAACATTTTTTTCAACTTTGAATTGGAGACGATTTTATACGAATCGTCATCGGTGGTTTTGCGCCGCGGCCGCATAAAGCCATAGTAGGCAGCGGCGGCCACATGGTAGGTGAATTTCATCGGGTGTGCGCTGGCGCAGGCGTTAAACACCTCATTCCAGATGTCCTTTTCCAGCACCGCATCTATCACGCCAATGCAATCCAACCGGTGAATGAGGTTTAATGGCATATCCTGGCCTTTGGCTTCATTCACCTTGCGCTGGGTGGTTGGCATCCGGTCATAACCTGCCAGCCCGCCAAAACGCAATACTACCGTATCCCAGGCCGTTTCCGCCATCAGGAGCTGCTCCGCCTTGAGCAGCGCCAGCCCGTTAGGCGCATCCGGCAGGCGCGTACATTCCTCCGTTACCTTATCGTTCACATTCGGATAAACGGAAGTAGAGCTGATGAAAATTACTTTGCCGATACGCGTGGTGCGCAGGTGCGCCGCCAGCGTCGTCATCTCCTGCACAAATGCGCCCTCCCCTCTTTGCATACGCGGAGGTACGTCAATGATCAATACATCCGCATCCCAAAATTCCGGATCAGCAGTGATCTTATTTTCCTCCAACTTCACCAGGCATCCCTGTACACCCAGGTTGTTCATTTCTTCCACGCCCGCCATCGTTGTCCGGGAGCCTTTCACACGGTAGCCTTCCGCCTGCAGGTGCAAGGCGAGCGGCTTTCCTACCCAGCCGCAACCCAGGATACTTATAGCGGGGAACTTTGGATTATACATGGTTTGCTTTCTTATCTCCTTTTAATTTTATTCAAATGGTTCCGTTCCGAATCCTGCTACAATTTAAAACTTTTGACACATATGTTTAGTTCAGAAATGCAGGATTTTTTCAACGAATGAATTATATAACGTTTATGAATATACGGGCTTATTGCAGGGCCCATTTCTTCAGTGCCGTGACGAGTAATTTATTGTCTTTTTCACCGCGGCAGGCCACTCTGCAAAAACCGTTGGAAAGTCCTTCGATATTGGACGCATCGCGGATTAAAATGCCGTATTTATCCACCAGCCACGACTTCAATTCCGCAGCCGTGCCGGTCAATGTTTCAAATAAAAAATAATGCGTATATGTTGGATAGACTTTCAACTCCGGAATCGCTTTCAGCTTTTCTCTCAGCTGAAAAGCATCTGCAAGCAGGTTGTCCAGTGGAAATTCAAATATCGCAGGATTTGTAATTAAATAGCTGCCGGCCGCCAATGCCAGCTGGTTGAGGGCCCAGGGCATCTGGTAGGCGCGCACTTTATCCAGCAATGCTTTTTGCCCGGCGATGTATCCGAACCGCAGCCCGGGGAAGCAGGCCGCTTTCGTAGGCGAGCGCAGGATCAGCAAGTTCGGTAACCGGTGCAGATGCGGTATCAGTGAAGTGGTTTCGCGGGTGAACTGAATATAGGCTTCATCTACCACGAAGATATGTTTACGGTTGGCTGCAACCAGCTGCTGTAGCTGCTCCCCGGGGTACACCTGCCCGCCGGGATTATTCGGATTGCAGATGAAAAAAATATCTGAATCGATATGAATGCCATGGTCCACTTTATCCCAGCTGAGGTAGCGCACCTGGTGCCCGAAGAGGCGACTGGCATCAGCGTATTCAGGATACGTAGGCCCTACCACGGTGGTAGTAGCGCCTGCAAAGGCTTGCGCAATCAGGTAAATCCCCTGTGTGGCGCCATCCGTCAGCAGGATGTTATCCGCGCCCAGCTTCAGGTGTTTTTCCATTTGCTGTTGCAGTTGTTCCCCCGCCACCTGCGGGTAATGCCCGATGGTATCGAGCATGCCGGCCAGATGTGATTTCAATTCCGGCCGTAGTCCGCCGTACCAGAGGTTGCTGCTGAAATCAGCTACTATTTTTTTGTTGAGTAGATATGCATCATCCCCATGCCCATGTTTCATAGTATTTAACTCATTGTTTTGCCAATGAACTATAAACAGCCTGCATATCCAGATGTTCACGCATCAGCGCTGCCAATTTATCATACTGCTGCTGCCGGAAGGCGGGATAATCAAAACCGGCGCTGATGTGGCGGCCTACCGTACCAATAACCTGTTTTACGACCACATCATTATCCAGCACGCCGTGGAGGTAGGTACCCCAGCATTTCGGGGAAAGCCAGTAACCGTCGGCACTTCCATCTCCCAAAATATTAACCGGACTGGCAGCAGCAGCGGTAGTTACCCCCATATGGATCTCGTAACCCACGCAGGTACCGGGCATGTCTCTAAATCTGAAGAATTGTTGCTTTGTAGTTTTCACCTGCGCCAGGTGGGTATGAACGGGCAATAGTCCCAACCCGGCAGTTTCTCTTATCTCCCCCTCCACCCCATACGGGTCAGCAATGGTAGCACCCATCATTTGGTAGCCACCGCAAATTCCAATCACGGTTTTACCCGCGGCCGCGGCCTGTAAAACCGCAGCTGCCGCGCCATTGCTGCGAATGGCCATCAGGTCGCCGATGGTATTTTTGCTGCCGGGCAGGATCACGACGTCCGCTTTTACAATATCGGCAGGGTTATCCGTATAAAAGAGGTTAATCTCCTCATATTTTTCCAGGGCATTGAAATCCGTAAAGTTGGACATATGCCGGAGTAATACAACGGCTATGTTTACCTTGTCTGCAGCCAGCCGCCTGTATTTGGTTTGGAGAGAAACGGTATCTTCTTCTTCAATATGAATGTCCCGGAAATAGGGCAATATGCCCGTCACGGGCACGCCGGTTAAACGTTCCAGCTGTTTTCGACCGTCGTCGAACAAGCGGGTATCGCCCCGGAATTTGTTGATGATAATGCCTTTGACCAGCGCCTTCTGCTCCGGCGGCAAGAGGGCCAGCGTACCGTAGATGCTGCCGAAGATGCCGCCCCGGTCGATATCCGCCACGAGGTACACATCCGCCCTGGCGTGCATGGCCATGCGCATGTTCACGATATCCCTGTCCCAGAGGTTGATTTCTGAAATACTGCCGGCGCCTTCCATCACCACCGGGTTAAATTGCGCGGCGAGGCGATCGTAGGCGGCCGTAGCTTCCGCAAACAGGCCATTGTTATAGGCGGTGGTGAAGTACTCTGCCGCGGTGCGATTGCCGGCGGGCTTGCCATGTAGCACCAGCTGGGCCGACACATCGCTGGATGGTTTCAGCAACACGGGATTCATGTCCGTAGTGCAGGGCACGCCCGCGGCTTCCGCCTGTACCGCTTGCGCACGGCCTATTTCAAGGCCATCCGGCGTAGCGAAGCTGTTGAGCGACATATTCTGCGCCTTAAAAGGCGCAGGCTTCCAACCGTCCTGTTTGAAGATCCGGCAGAAGCCTGCTGTAATAACGCTTTTACCTACATCCGAAGCTGTGCCTGCGATCATGATACTTTTCATGCGGCAAAAATAGCGGCTTCGATGTTATGGCTGAAAATACTTTTTGAAAAGGCCGGCCCGGGTAAGGCCTGTATTGATTTGCGCGTCCCTGACTACCATTCGCTGCTGCAAACCGTTGACAAACGTCACCTGCAGGAAAGGCAGCCGGAAGCCTTTGACGGTTTTATAATCGGAGTAATCCGTTAGAATTTCCGGGTTTTCGGATTCCTGCACCGGCAGTTGGACGGTACGGAGTTTCAGGCCGGTGGCCACATCGAAATAGGATTTAAAAACGGTACCGTTGGTAGTGGCGATGCTGATCACATTGGTTTCTTTACCGTCTATCACTGCGATATTTGGCGAGAGTTCCATCTTCACCTCCTGCGGATGCGCGAGGTACCAGGCTTCCGGAAACATCCTGTTCTTTTCCGTTTCCAGCGCTTTTTCTGCCGCGGTCAGCGCTTTCACCTCTCCTTTGCGCTGGAAGTAGACGGAGTCGCCTTCTATCCGCAACACCTGCACGGTTTGGTTGATGATCGGGATATATACTTCCTTGTAGAATTTATCCGGCTGTATGGCCCGCAGGACCACATCCCATTCTGTGCCTTCGGCATCTACCACGGTATTCAGCGAAATATCCTTCAGGGCGGAGAGGTTATTTTGGCCGCTGATGGCCTTCAGGTACTGTTGTAATACGGAGGTGGCTGTAGTACCGGGTTTTACAGGCTTTTGCTCCGCGTCCTGCCAGGTGTTATTCTTCGGGTTGAGGTCCGGCAGCTGCCCTTCCGGATCCAGCTCTACTTTGATGAGTTTGGAAGTGGAGGCGTACGGGAATGTCCAGGTGTCGCCGCGTTGCCAAATTTCCACCGGGAGGTGGAGGGTATCGGTCTTCCCGTTGGCTTCCGTGACAGCCACGATCACCGGCATGGGCAATTGGTTGTAATTGCGGATGGTGATAAGGGCGCCTTTTGCAGGATCGTCGTTACGGTAGGCAACCTTTTCTATCCCCTGGTCCAGCCGCCAGTTGTTGAAGAACCAGCCCCGCCAGAACCAGCTGAGGTCCTCCCCGCTGGCGTTTTCCATGCAGCGGAAGAAGTCGTACGGCGTAGGATGTTTGAATGCCCAGGCGTCGATGTATTTACGGAAGGCGTAATCGAACCGGTCTTTCCCCAGGACGACGTTGCGCAGCAAATGGAGGCCCATAGCAGGTTTGTAATACGCCGCGATGCCGTTGTATCCTAACCCGATCACCTCCGGCGTATTCAGCAGGGCTTCCTCCCTTTCGGAGAACATCATAGGCGCCTGCCGTTGTATGGAAGCTTTCGTATAGTATTCCCCGTTATTGAACGCCTGTGTGGCAATGCTGTTGATGAAGGTATTGAAACCTTCGTCCATCCAGGCGTATTTACGCTCGTTGGAGCCAACGATCATGGGGAACCAGTTGTGGCCGAATTCGTGGTTGGTTACGTTCCACAGGCCGCCGTTGGAGGACCGGTAAGAGCAGAACACGATGCCGGGGTATTCCATCCCTCCGACCATACCGGCTACGTTGGTAGCTACCGGGTACGTGTAGGGATACCATTTTTCGGAATAGTGTTCAATGCAGGCTTTCACGTATTCGGTGGACCTTCCCCAGCCGCTCTTGCCGCTGTTTTCTACGATATAGACGGATTGCGCGAGGGCTTTTTTATTGCCGGGCAGGTTAATGCGGGCAGCGTCCCAGATGAAGGCGGCGGAGGCGGCCCAGGCCACATCCCGGGCGTTTTTGCAGGAGAAGCGCCAGATGCGGGTACCTGTAGCGGTGTTGTTTTTCATCTCGGCGCTGTCGCGGATGAACACCGTTTTATCACTGTTTTTAGCGGCCGTCAGTTGGGAAAGCTCTTTGGCGGATAGCACCTGGGAAGGGTTGGTCAGTTCACCCGAGCCGGCAACTACCATATTGGCCGGCGCGGTGATGTTGTAGGTGAAGTCGCCATATTCCAGGTAGAACTCTCCTGCGCCCAGGTAGGGCAGGTTGTTCCAGCCCAGCACGTCGTCGTACACGGCCATGCGGGGGTACCACTGGGCGATTTCGTACACCCATCCGTTGCGGGACTTCATGCGGCTGGTACGATCGATGCCATACATGGGAATGGCATAGGCATAGTCGATTTTCAGCTGGATGGCGGCCCCGGCTTTCAGCGGCTCGTTGAGTCGCACCTGCAGGCGGGTATCGTTCGTGATGTAATTGGCGTCTCCCCCCTTACCCCCTTGTATTACCTGCACTTGCTTTATTTCAAAACCATTGGTATAGTCCTTATTGGAAAAGCGTTCGTTGCCGCCGGGAATGGTAGCGGTACCGCGGGAGTCCTCGCGGAAATGCTGCTGATCCAGCTGCAGCCACAGGAAGGGCAATGCCTGGGGGCTGTTGTTGTGGTAGGTGATGGTCACGGCGCCGGTGATACGATGGTTAACGGTATCCAGGGTGGCATCGATGTGGTAATCGGCGGCGTTCTGCCAATACCGGGGGCCGGGCGTACCGTCGGCAGCGCGGTATTCGTTACCGTTCGTCGTGTAAAATAAAGGCGCGAATGCCTAGTGTTGGTCATAAGCGGGCGACTGGGCGAAGGCTGCGGCAGTGGCAGCGAGCAGCGCAAGGGTGAGCGGGAATTTCATTGTCATGTAAAGCGGTTGATGATGCTGATTGCTAAATATACGAATCAGCCTACTATTTCCCGCAAAGCGGCATCAGGAATTCCGGCAGGGCAGATAAGCAAGCTGCTGCCGGTGCTGATGCACCGGGCAGTTGCGTTTATGCGGCCTGTTGCGGCTACAGCTTTGCAGGAGTACCGCACAGGTAAGGAGGCGCATTAAACCAGTTTATTGAATTCTTTTTTCACATGGCGGAGCCGGAATGCGAAGAGGATGGCGAGCACGCCGGCCACCCAGAAGGAAGCGGCCACAATGCCGAGTACAGTGGCTACGCCGAGGGCGGGGTTATCCAGGATAAATACGGCGAGCATGATGAGGATGATGCCGCCTACCAGGATCCAGCCCCAGTTGGGAATTTTTTCCATGCTTAACTGGATGGAGAATACAATGAGGCTGATACCCCGGAAGAGGAACCAGAAACCGAGGAAGATGGGGATCACGGCCATGCTGACGGCGGGGTAGATCATGAGGAGGAAGCCCACCACGAGGTCGATAATGCCGGAGGCCAGCGACCATCCCCAACCGTACATATGCCGGCGGTTGCTCACGGCGAAAATAATTTCCGCGATGCCGGACACAAACAGGGTAACGGCGAAGAATATACTAAGCAGGACGTAACTGCTGAAGGGGTTAGAAAAAACCACGAAACCTGCGAGGAGGAAAATGATCCCGTTTACCAGGTACAACCACCAGTATTTTACATTACTTCGGATCGCATTGAAGAGGTTAGACATAAGATAATATTTTAATTAAAACTTGGTTTCCCGATACAACCCTAACACATCTTAATGTAAAATGTTCAGCCGGAGGGTGACCGGATGGCTAAATAGATTAACTTTGCCCAATCTGATTTAAATCATATTTATAACAAATTCTGGAAACTATCTTTGTGAGATGAATAAGGCGATTAAGCAACAAAGAGGCCGACCAAACTGGTGGCATCAAGTAGATTTCCTGGGCATACATTTAGTGCCCTTTTTTGCATTTTTTACCGGCACAACAGCATTTGACTGGATTTTGTGCGCGGCGCTGTATGTAGTGCGTATGTTTTTTGTGACGGCAGGTTATCACCGTTATTTCTCGCATCGCGCATTCAAGACGTCGCGATTCTTCCAGTTCATCCTTGCAGGCGGCGCGCAGAGCAGTTTGCAGAAAGGCGCTTTATGGTGGTCCGCTAATCACCGTATTCACCACAAACACAGCGACACTCCGGAAGATCCTCACTCTGCCAATATCTACGGCATCTGGTATGCGCACATTGGCTGGATCATGGGCCCTGAATACAAGCCTACCCGTTGGGACCTGATCAAGGATCACAAGGCAAAAGAACTCTTCTGGCTGAATAAATGGCATATGATTCCTGCGGTAGTCCTGGCGATTGCCGTGTATTTCGTGGGTAACAAGGTAAACGGTACCGGTTGGTTTGACTGGAGCGCCGGCTTATCCACCCTGTTCATCGGTTTCTTTGCCAGCACTATATTCCTGTACCATGGTACTTTCACCATCAACTCCCTGATGCATAAAATTGGTAAGCAGCGTTATGAAACCGGCGACCAATCCCGCAACAGTGTGTGGCTGGCGCTGATCACCCTGGGCGAAGGATGGCACAATAACCACCACTACTATCAAAGCTCTGCACGCCAGGGTTTCTACTGGTGGGAAATTGACATCTCCTATTATGTGCTCAAAGCCCTCAGCTGGTTTGGTATTGTGTGGGACATCCGCCCGGTACCGGCGAAAGTAAGGGAGAGCAATAAGATCAACAAAGTGAAAGATGGAACTGCTGTGAAGGAAGTAAGAGCATAGTTTCCAAATAACGAATAAATTCAGAGGTCGTCCGGCATGCCGTGACGACCTCTTTTCTTTCTGCTTATTAGACTTGAGGTTAACCTATTAAGACCCTACACGATTAAATCATCCTGCTATAAGATCATGGCAGCATGCGATTGCATTCCCGTAATAATTTTGTTGGCGAAAGGAGTTTGTGAGCAACGCCGTCCTCCGTAATGGCCGGCGAAGATGGTATATGTGATTAGAATAATTGGTTGTATTGGTTGCTTACCTGCAATTTCCCTTTTCCGCCTGATTTTAACAATCGCCTTACAGGGTGATTTTCATCCGTTATACCTGAACAAAAATGGCGTACTGTAACAGCTCCTGCACATTGCGGCAGCGGAGCTTTTGCATGATATTCTTGCGGTGCGTCTTTACGGTGTCAATGGAGATAAAAAGACTTTTGGCGATAACTGGGTTGGTACATCCCCGGACGATCAGCTGGAAGACTTCTTTTTCGCGGGCGGAGAGTTTGGCGAACTGCTCTGCGTGCGACATTTTGAAAATGGAGCTTTTTAGCAGGCGATTGAGCAGGAAGATGTATTCGTTAAGGGCTTCGCTGTTGATTTCCAGGCTTATTTCCGACCTCCCGTCTTCCAGGCTTTTGACTTTGATGGAAGGCGGCGCAATGGGCTGTAAAGGCGATTTCTTTTCCAGCCAGGCCAGGGCTTCCTCTGTGTGGCGAAAGAAGCGGGAGGTGACGTTTGCCGTTCCTTCCTCGAAGAGATTGGCCAGCGAGAGCAGGTGCAGCATATTATCCCCCACGAGAATGGCCACCTTACCATCGAACCCGGCTTTGATGGCGGAAACGTTGAGGAATACGTCCGTCCAGGCCTGCAGGTCTGGCGGGATATCAAAGCCACAGTTCTGGTTATGCCAAAGCGTATGCCTGGGTTTGACCTGCCAGTAAAGGGAATGAAAATCTTTAATGCCGGTAATATATTCTTCGGCAGTTTCACAGGTATTCCAGGAGGTGGAGAGTATCCTGCTTTTTTCGTATAGGTTTACCGAGATGATCCCAGTGGTAGCGACGTGCTCCATAGACAGGTTGCTGTAGGTTGATAAAAGATAATCCGCAAATAGAATAGTCCGGGAAAGTAACTCTCCAAATTTAAAATTTTTATATCATAAATCTTTTATCTTGGCGAAAAACCACGATAAGATGACGTATGTTCCCCATCCGGCGAGATACCAGGATATGACCTACCAGCGGTGCGGCAGGAGCGGCTTACTGCTGCCGGCAATATCCCTGGGGCTTTGGCACAACTTCGGCTCTGTTGACAATTTTGAGAACGGGCGCGCGATCATCCGGCATGCTTTTGACAACGGCATTACCCATTTTGACCTGGCGAACAATTACGGCCCCGTTCCGGGCAGCGCCGAGGAGAACTTCGGGCGTATCCTCAAAAAGGATTTTAGCGGCCATTTGAGGGATGAAATGGTGATTTCCACCAAAGCCGGCTATGTGATGTGGCCGGGGCCATATGGCGACAAAGGCAGCCGCAAATACCTTATTTCAAGCCTGGACCAGAGCCTGCAGCGCATGCAGCTGGATTATGTGGATATATTTTACTCGCACCGTCCCGATCCGGAGACGCCGGTAGAAGAAACGATGGGCGCCCTGCATAGTATTGTGCAGCAGGGCAAAGCGCTGTACGTGGGGCTTTCCAACTACACCGCCGAGCAAACGGCCGTGGCGGTGAAGGTGTTGCGGGAGCTGGGCACGCCCTGCCTGATCCACCAGCCAAAATACAGCATGTTTGTACGCTGGGTGGAGGAAGGCTTGCTGGATGTGCTGGAAGCCAACGGCGTGGGCTGTATTCCCTTTTCTCCGCTGGCTCAGGGCCTGCTTACCGACAAATACCTCAAAGGGATACCTGCCGGCAGCAGGGCCAGCAAGGGCGGCTTCCTGAAGGAGGAGGATATTACGCCGGAAAAGCTGGACAAGATCACCCGGTTGAACCAGCTGGCGGTGCAACGGGGGCAAACGCTGGCTCAAATGGCGCTGGCGTGGGTGCTGAAGGACCCGCGTGTGACGACCGTGTTGATTGGCGCCAGCTCTACTTCGCAACTGGACGATAACCTGGCGGCGCTGCAAAACCGGAGGTTTGCGGCGGAAGAATTGCAGGCGATCGAGGAGATATTGCAATAGCTTATTACCTGGGTGTGCGTTTTGCGCGGACGTATTGGATAGGCCACGGCATGTCGTGATAACCTAATTCGGCAGCTGCGTGGATAGGGAAATATGGGTCCCGCAGCAGCTCCCGCGCCATCAGTACCAGGTCGGCCTTGCCTTCGGCGATGATGCTGTTGGCTTCCTGCGGTGTGGTAATGAGGCCTACAGCGCCGGTAGCGATGCCTGCTTCCTTCCGGATCTTATCAGCGAACGGCACCTGGTAGAGCGGCCCTACGGGGATTTGCTGGTGTGCTGCGAGGCCGCCGGTGCTGGTATCGATCAGGTCCACTCCCCTGTCTTTCAGGATCAGTGCCAGCTTTACAGATTCCTCTTCATTCCAGCCGCCGGGCGCCCAATCGGTAGCGGATAAACGTACAAACAGCGGGTATTGGGCGGGCAACACGGTGCGGATGGCGTCCGTTACTTCCAGCAGCATGCGGATTCGGTTTTCGAAGGGGCCGCCGTATTCGTCCGTACGCTGGTTGCTAAGTGGCGACAGGAAGTTGTGCAGCAGGTAACCGTGCGCCGCATGGATTTCGATTACTTCAAAACCCGCGCGGATGGCTCTTTCCGTGGCGGTGGCAAAATCTGCGATTACTTTCTTAATACCTTCTTTGGTCAGTGCTTCCGGCATGGGATATACGTCATTAAACGGAATGGCGCTGGGAGCGACTACCTTCCACCCTCCCTGATCTGCCGGCACTTCCTTATGGCCTTCCCAGGGGCGGTAGGTGCTGGCTTTGCGGCCGGCATGGCCCAGTTGTATGCCGGGCACTGCGCCCTGTGATTTTATGAATGTGGTGATGCGGAGCAGCATGGGCAGGTGTTCTTCCTTCCATATGCCGAGGTCCTGCGGGGAGATACGGCCTTCCGGGGATACGGCCACCGCCTCTGTGAGTACGAGTCCTGCCCCGCCAACAGCCCTGCTGCCCAGGTGAACCAAGTGCCAGTCGTTTGCGAAGCCATCTTCAGCGGAATACTCGCACATTGGAGAAACGGCGATGCGGTTTTTCAATGTTACGGCGCGCAGCTGAAGCGGTTGAAATAAATGAATCATCGGAGTAAGAATTTGTCTGATCGTAAGTTAGTAAAAAGTACTTCAAGGTAAGTTAAGTCTAGGGACAACTAAACGTTAACACCTGGTTCGTTAAATTGGTTGGCATATGTATCCGGCCATGGAATAATCAATCTCTCAAAGGCCCGGGGGTTACGAATTTGCGCTGAACATTTTCTTTAACATCCTTGTCGAATTATTTTCGGGCTTTTCATTGCATTCCTCCGGCAGCGGCGTCTCCATTTGTTCTACTTCACTGCCATGGCTGTACCGGCGCCGGAAAATTTAGAACCGGCCGATACCACACTGCGGGGCAGGCTTATTCTTCTCCCCCTAAAAAAATTATAACGACCGCAATTTTGCTATGGCGAGATCCGTCGGGATTTCCGAACCATGGTCCCGGTTACCGGTTCAACATGTACCAGGAGGTGGACGTTACCGGTATGTAGGTACGGCAAAACGTGTAATTTTTCTGACAACCGGACCCAATACTGTGGAATTCTCTTATCAGTTGGCAGGGGAGCGGAAGTATCAAATTACTTCGGTTAAGGGCTGTGGCACGGCGACATTGCAGGCGGAAGCGGTAGATTTGTCGGGCTTTTTACAGCCACAGCACCGGTGTAGCCGGCAGCAGGAGTTCCTGTTTAACCGGCAGGCGGCATAGAAAATGCGTTATGGTTATCAGAACCAAACATATCACTATGAAAAGTATAGTTTATTCGGTAGCCGTAGCCTCCATCCTCCTGTTAAGCAGTTGCGAAGTGATCGGGGGTATTTTTAAAGCCGGGGTATGGACGGGCATAATAGCGGTGGCGGTAGTATTGGGGCTTATCATATGGTTAATTTCCAAGGGGATGAACCGCAATTAGCCATATTTTTTACATAATGGGAGAAGCCGGAGCCTGTGTAGCTCCGGCTTCTTTTTTATGCTATGAAACCGGCTTGCGGGGGGATTACCATGGCGTGTGGCGGCCTGGGCGGGTGCGGCGGCCGTGGCGGCCTCCGGGGTGGCACGCAGGCTGCGACTATGGACAGAACAGCGAGGGTCATGATAAAGACTAACTTTTTCATATGAAGGCAATTTGATACATGGAGGTGTATGCAAAAGTGGTTCCATGTTGGGAGCGTGTGTGCGGTGGGGTTATAGGCTTTTGGGGATGGTTTATAAAAAATATTGTATATAATTTTGTAAAAATCAAAAAAGTACTACTTTTGCATCCCCTGATGAGGGGAACACCGGAAGTTCGGGACGTAGCGCAGCCCGGTAGCGCACTAGCATGGGGTGCTAGGGGTCGCAAGTTCGAATCTTGTCGTCCCGACCAGCTAAAACTAAACCCGCCAGCATGGCGGGTTTTATCATTTTCAGCAATGCCGGGGACCGTTTGGGGACTTTGATAATCTCTCGGTCAGGTACTCAGTAAGATCCTGCACCTCCCGCGCGGGTCTTCTACGCGGCTTCTTCACCTTCTTTGGGGCATCTTCCCTGGGGGGTATGCTATGTACATTGGACTTGCGATTTTTAATGACCCGACGAGCGGCAGCAGCGGCATCCCGTACGGCATCCACGTTGGACGACTCTCCGTTCAGGACAGCTTAGATCGTGCGCCGCGTGATGCCCAGTTAAAGAAAAATACCAATCTAATAAGGAATGATCCGGAGTTTGACACTTAGTTTTGCTTCTCTTCTTCATACACACAGGTATTACAGGTTAACAGATTGTCAAGGTGCAGTAAGTGTGATGAAGGTATTAATTCACTACGCATTTTATATACGTACACCTTATAATTAAATAACATGAAAATTTTTATTTTAACGGCAACAATTCTAATCCCTTCGCTTGCATTCTCGCAAAACACCCCAACAATCATAGAACCAGGTACTAAAGCAGCCGTGGCTCAAAGTATGATTGATACAGCGTTTACTACTAGCACTGGATGGACAATTAGGCCAGGAGATGTGCTAACATTAGGCAGAGGATCTATGCCTAATAAAACCTTTTCATTTATGTACCAATCTCCAATAGGATGGGGGTCTGCAACCTCTATGGATAATTATTCAAACAGGAGATATGCGGGAACAAATTTTTCCGGCAAAACCGTTAAAGTAAAGTCACTTATAGCCTATGGCAGAAAAAAAACTGGATATACTGTTGTCGCTAAAGTAGGAGTTGGAGAAATGGTAAACTATTGGATTGAAATTGAAAATGCTATTGAAGGCGGGGAGTTGGTGCCCCCTGCATCTTATGCGAGAAAAAACATATCTTCATCAGCGGGTGGGTCTGTTGCAGACGAGTTGAAGAAATTAAAAGAATTGTTAGATGCTGGCGCGATTACCCAAGATGAGTACGACAGTCAAAAGAAGAAGCTATTAGCACAGTAGATCCTCACACAGATATTGAGCCTGGTGATTTCGAAGATTAAATAGAATCATGGAGATTCTCGATAATACCAATAATTCAATAAACAGGATAGCATAGTTTATGCTATCCTGTTTATTGAGATTTGCCATCCCATTGATACGTTTTACTTCTAATACTAAAATTGGTCTTTATTGTGGCGCACTTTTTAATTTACTGAACAGCTGCGTTGCAGTTTCCACATCAAGTGCATCCATGTCCACTAATTTCAATGATTTAATCATGTGCAGTGTGGTGGTCTTATACTTCAGAAAATGTTCGGTTTGCAGATGCGACTGATAGGCTTTCTGATCCCTGTATATTTCCAATATTCTCACTTGCGTCGGATTATCTCGTTGGAGCATGGGAAAGATAGCAATAACGCCTGGTTCTATTTTTACAGATGCTTCAGCTTCATGTTTTAATATGGCTATATATTCCTTTAGATAATCGGGGTGAATGTCGATCTCCGAAATGCGCACTATCATTCCCTGTTGTGCATGCGCAATGTTATTCATACAAAAAAGGATTATTATAGTCAGTGCAATAAGAAATAAATGTCTAAAGCGATTGCGGAATTCAAATAAATAGTTGTTCATATTACCGGCTATTTATTCAGGTTTGACAAAACAGTCATGGCTTTTTCAGCCTGCTCTTTACCTACTGTCTTTTCAACAATGTCGAAAATATCCTTTATCTGTTTTATTGTAATCCCTGTATTTATTCCCATCCCTATATGGGCTTGCAACTGTCCGGTTGTTCCCTGCATGGCTGCCAATGCGGATATTGTTACGAGTTCCCTTTGCTGAAAGTCGAGCACATCACTGTCAAATATATCGGCAAAAAGGTGCTTCTTCAGAAAAGCATCGATACGTGGCGCAAACTCTCCAAATCCTGGTGCAGGCTTTGCCTGTGGAGTTTTAGTTAGCATCTCAAGCGTTTTTCTTCCACGCTCATAAGAATCCGAACTATCTTTAACAGGTGTTGCGTCTCTACCTATTACATCAGTAATCCCTTTCTCTTTTCTCTCTTCCAGCACCTGCATGAAGCTACTGATAGCATTAAGGCTTCGTGGAAATCCACAATAGGCGTATAACTGCACCAAAGCCTCTTTTATCTCGTTTATAGTTAGCCCAGCATCCAGTGCGGCTCCAAGCTGTACTTTCAGGCTTTCAATATTTCCAATAGCTGTCAATGTTGAAATTGAAGCAAGGTTATATTGACGGGAATCTAAAGATGCTGATTTACTTTCATGCTGTGCGTTCATACTTATTGTATTTAGGAGTAAAACCAATGACAAAATCCATTTTATAAATTTGTTCCTTTGCATAAGATGGATATTAACAGCACTTGCCTTTAAAAAGTTTAAAACAACCGGCTCGTTACTTAATTACTGGGGTACAAATTTACCTGTTATCCAACAGCCTTTTTTTATACATAACACAGATTTATTTACCAATTTCACCGATTTGGGTTCCATTGTCTTTAACACATATCAAGGTTTGCTAAATTTGTATAAATTGAAATACAGGCTATGAAACAGGTGGAAAGAATAGATACTGTTAAACAATACAACCAGACAGTGGGAGTTGAAACATTACATCCTCTTGTGAGTGTAGTGAATTTTGATGAAATGCCCACCTATCAATATTTCAAAAGATATATGGGTATTTATGCCATTTTTTTGAAGTACATCAAGTGCGGTGATATAAAGTATGGCTGCCAGTCTTATGATTATGAAGACGGAACACTCGTTTTTATATCACCAGGACAGATTTATGGCATTGACAGCAAGGGCAAGGTGATCAAGCCATCCGGCAAAGCGCTTGTATTTCACCCCGACCTAATTAAAGGAACTGATCTTGGAAGAAAAATAAGGAATTATACTTTTTTTTCTTACGAAGTGAATGAGGCCCTTCACTTATCCAAAAAGGAAAGGGCGATTGTTAATGATTGCTTCGCAAAGATTGCTTATGAAATAGACCAAAACATAGATAAGCATAGTAAAACACTAATCGTATCAAATATTGAATTGTTACTGAATTATTGTATGCGTTTTTATGACCGCCAGTTTACTACCCGCAGCCATGCCAATAAAGATATTTTAGTTAGGTTTGAAAGCCTTCTTGATCATTATTTTCAGTCTGGTAATTGTCAGACATTTGGACTACCAACCGTCGCCTGGTGTGCAGATCAGTTGCACTTATCGAGCAATTACTTCGGTGATCTTATCAAAAAGGAAACTGGCAATACAGCATTAGACTATATTCAATCCAAAGTGATTGATGCTGCAAAGGTTTTGATATTTGACGGTAACAAATCTATTAGTGATATAGCTTTTCAGTTGGGCTTTAAATACCAGCAGCATTTTACCCGGTTATTTAAACAAAAAACAGGGAGAACTCCGATTGAGTATAGATCAAGTAACCAATAAGATGCCTAAGATCCAGATATAAAAGTAAGTAGGCTTTTCTTTCTGCCTCCCAGAACAGGCATCAGCAAAATATAACCAGCAATAAATATGCTATATAAACAGTAATAGCTAAAATACGACAAGCAACCGATCCAAATCGTTCTTGATCAAAGCCATCAACTCTTCTCCAAGTTTCCATAACTCTGTACTGCCCGGTTGAGGTTCATACCCTTTTGCCTCATACGATGCCTTTGCATTAGTGATGGCTGTTTCTATGGCCGAAGGATGAATATCCGGATTGAATCCTCCGGGAATAATCGTAGGCAAATAGGGCTTCCAGCTTTTGCAATTAGCGATATTTTCCAATGGAGGCAATCCTTTTTTCACATGGAAATGTAACCATACCTCAAAGCAGGGATTACTTTGCGCAACCTTCCAATGCGGCCTGCTTTCGCACTCCTTCCTGATTTCATGAAGTTGCGCTTTCCATTTATCCGTATCAATAACGAACCACAAACGATCCTTTTCAGCGCTGGCATCCAGCTCCTGTTCTTTTGATATTGCCCGCCCGATCAATTTCTTTGGAGCACTGTTTCCTCCGTCACTCTCTACAGTTACAATCTTTACTCTGGAAGATATACCGTCAAAAAAACGGAAATAGTCTGGTTCCCGATTCTGCCCTTCACAGACAATGATAAAGAAGAATGCGTCCCGGAAAGGCTCCTTCTTCGCATAGGAAAACTTAATTGGCTTCGGCATACTGTTCCCAGTTTAAGTCTTTTAAATTGCCCAGGAACGGAATAGCGCCATAACGCCCATTGAGATAACCTTTGCGTATATCAATAGTATGGTGCTCTTTGAATTCGCTCAAAGGATATAGTTGAGTGGCTCCTTGTTTATTCTTTTCAGCAAACCAAATTTCATCAGGACGGAAAATATCCTGATCCAGGAGGTTGGCTTCGTGTGTGGAGAAAATTAATTGTCCTTTCGTATGTTTGTCATGAGAGAACTTGCGGATAAGCTCTTTGATTAACAAAGGATGAATACTTCGCTCTATTTCATCAATGAAAAAAGTTCTGTTCCAATTCACTGCACTATAGATCGCAGGAATGTATTCAAGCAATCTCCTGGTACCGTCTGATTCTTCAGAAAAAAGAAACCTGGCCTGGCCATTATCCTCCCCATGAGACAGTTCGATTCTCTTTGCAACAGGCAGGTTGTTTTCTAAAACGAATACTACTTCCTCCCAGTGCGTATGAATATATTTTCCTTTTCCCGCCTTAGCCCGTAAATCGGCGATAATCCTTTCAGCCTCGTGTTTATTATCTTCACCAAAATATTCTTCGATGGGAATTGTCTGCACGTGAATATCTTCAATACCGGTATTGAAAGACTTCATCAGGTCGACAGTAAACCGGCGGAAATTTTCATCTTTTTCCAACCTCATGGCTAATCCACTGGGTTTGGAAAAAGGTAAAATCAGTTCAAGTCCTCTTTCAAACCATTCCAGGGCCTTCTTAAATGGTTCGAAAACTTTGTTGTTTCTGTTTCTCATATAAAACAAGACAGGTACATTCCGCTCCAAAATCTCGTTTTTTAAAAACTCAGGAAATAATGCAGCTTCCCGGTCCTCATTTACCTCTTTGGAAAAAGTTAATGCAAGGTCCTTTTCTTCGATTTTATCTTTTCGAATAAACAGCACCTTGTCACTCTTTTGGCCTATGCCACTTATTTGCAATTCCTCCTCTACAATGATGCCCTGATTAATCGTCAGTCCGTAATAGTAAGGCACGTCTTCTTTGATGAACTCAATACCGAGATACACATCCTTTTGAGCACTTTCCCGGTCAAACTTGAAAGTTTCCGTTATAAGGTCAATAGGCATCCTGCCATCGATCAGAAAATCTCTTAGTATGGCGAGGGCATGAATAAAATTGCTCTTACCTGCCCCGTTTGCACCGTACATCGCGTTCAACTTCAACAGATTGACATTTCCGGCGGTAATAACATGATGTGGCAGCCGGTTAAACCTGCCGGGCAGCATATTGAACTCAGTAGGTTCCTTGAAGGAAAATAAATTAGAGACGATGAAGCGGACGAGCATTGCGTGAAAATTTCACGCAAAATATTAAAAAACAATAAGAAAAAGCCCAAAAAAGCGTTTAAACTTTAATAATTAAGTGAAAATATTACGGGAATGTGATAAAATTGACTCGTAGGATAGGTCACACGGCAATACTGCTGAGGCCGCAGCAGTATCGAGAACAGGCTACTTCAAAACTTGCCATCCATGTTTACCTGGACGCCGTTGCCGCAAACTTTCTCTCCAACCCTTCCAGCCACTGCACCCGCTTCTCCTGCCGCCTCGTCTTCACCCGCGTAAAACTGATCCATTTTAAATTCCTGTATCCCATCGTCCTGAAAACACTCCTCAACATTACCTTCCTGATTAAATTCCCAATAAGCAGGGAATACATGATCCCAGGCTTATTCATCGTCGTTATGATGGTTACGCTTTTTAGGTTTGTCAGCAGCGGCACCAATCCAAACCCTCTCGGGTGATGGTCATACACTACGCCAGGCGCCAACACCCGGTCAATAAATCCTTTCGTTGTTGCCGGCATAATATCCCACCAGATGGGGAATATAAAAATCACCTGATCCGCTTTTTTCAACCGCCCGCAGTAGTCGATCACCTGAGGGTCAACCGGCTGGTGCGCCACAAAGGCCTGAAGGTCGCCTTGCGACATGGCAGGGTTAAACCCATCCCGGTCGAGGTGCATCAGGTCCACCTCCTGACCGGCCTTGTGCAACCCTTTCGTTACGGCCTGTAATATAGCATTGCAGAAACTGCCTTCGTAGGGATGATTAAATACAATTACTGTTCTCATTTGCATGTTGTTGATTACACTGCAAAATTGAGCAGCCTGGCAAGCGCGGACGATAACATTTGTTAAGAAATGAACTTCCCTGAACTTTAGCGCCGGTTACGTATCCGGCTCAACGAAACAGGGGTAATACCCAGGTAGGAAGCAATATAATGTTGAGGAACCCGCTGCACAATGTGCGGGTATTCTTGGAGCAACTCCTCATAACGTTGCTGAGGATTGTTTTTGAGGTAGGAATAAAAAACCTTTTGGGAATGCAGCAGGCGTTTAAACAAATGCGCTTCCAGTTCTGATCTAATCGCCGGCAGGTTTTCAATAATATCGTGAAAGTCCTGCTGCGAGATGGTTTGTAGCACACAGGGCTCCAAACTTTCGATGCTATATAAACTTGGCTGGTTGGTTCTAAAGCTCTCTATCGCAGAAACACTGTCCCCTTCAAAGAAAAATTGCGTAGTGATATCCCTGCCGTCATTATTGATCCATGTCCGCAGGCATCCCTTTTCAATAAAGAACATGGTCCGGGACACCTGCCCTTCCTGTAAAAGGAGAGTCCTGGCAGGCACTTCCAGCTGTTTGAAATACGGACTGAATGCAGACCACTTCTTCATCAATTAGCGAAATAGATGTTTAACAAATTAACAACAACCTCCTCTCCCCCTTCCTTTCCTTCGGCGCCCTGTGCAAACACGGCAGCACCTCACTCCCCGGATGATCCACCGCCAGCCGCCACAAATTCCCCAGCCCTGCGTTCACCGGCTGAGCGCCCGGCAGGGCGGCATAATGCAAATCAAAAAAATGCTCTTCCAGGAATGCCTCAAACCCTTCCTCAGGACCATCATACAACTTCCTCAACTGCGCGCGTATCTCCGGAACAAGTACCTTCTGCACGCCTTGCGCATTGGGCAATATATCACTGGACGCGCCGTAGTAGGTACATAGAAACGTATCCGTCGGAACGGGGGAACGGTCCACATGCCAGGAATAGACATCTGTTGGAAAAAACGGCAAGGTTTCGTCCTGCTCATAATACGCGATCACATTCAGCACCGGGGAGGCGCCATGGGCTTTCAGCAGGTC
The DNA here is from genome assembly GCA_001870995.2 of Chitinophaga sp. CB10. Lineage (GTDB taxonomy): Bacteria > Bacteroidota > Bacteroidia > Chitinophagales > Chitinophagaceae > Chitinophaga. The sequence continues at coordinate 350,641 of MLAV02000001.1, read as the reverse complement.
CAGGTCGTGCAAAAGCACGTCGCGGGCAAGCTGCCCCTGCTCGCTCAATTGCAGCGTGAGCAACGCAGCGGGGGCCACTTCTGTAATATTCCCCTCTTGTGCCAGCTTCCCCACGATCTCGGCGAAATCGCCGGCCAATGTCCGCGTCCAGCAGATAGCGTTAACGGACCCACGAAAAGGCGTATTTACAAGGTCTTCAAAACTGTTTACTTGATGAATTTGTTTCCCGGCGTCAGACATACCGGCAAATATAACAATAGCCGGGAAAACGCTGCAACATGCGTCCGACAAATCAAGCCATAGCTGGGAAAAGTTGCAACAGGCGTCAAACAAATCAAACGATAGCCAGCAAAACGCTCCAACCTGCCTCCAACAAATCAAACCATCCCCCCAAACGCTGCAAAACGTCACCATTTTCCTGTCATTGGTCAAAATCCGCTCCCATTCCCCCGTTTTTCTCTTTACCTTTTTGCTATGAAACCTGTTCACCTCCTCTACCTCCTTGCGCTGGTAAAACTCGTTTTACCTTTTGTATTACAGGACCCGCAATGGGGTCCGCACCGCGACGAGCTGCTGTACCTCGCCGAAGCCCGCCACATGGCCTGGGGCTATATGGAAGCGCCGCCGCTGCTCTCCGTGTTCGCCTGGCTCACTAACCTCATGGGCGGCGCCCTGTGGGCGATCAAAATATGGCCTTCCCTCGCCGGCGCGCTGACCTACCTGCTCGTAGGCCGCATGACGCTGCACCTGGGCGGCCGCTGGTTTGCCCTGGTACTGGCCTGGCTGCCGTTTGTGACCGGCGCGTGGCTCCGCATGCACTTCCTGTTCCAGCCCAACTTCCTCGATATTTTTTGGTGGACGGCCATGGCGTATGGGCTCATCCGGTATAAACAAACCGCAAAACCGGTGTACCTGTACCTGGCGGGTGTCAGCTTAGGACTTGGCATATTGAGTAAATACACCATGGCGTTCTTTGCCGCCGGCATCGCGGGCGGATTACTCCTCTCATGGGACAAAAAAATCCTTGCCAGCCGGCACTTTTACTTCGCTGCCGGCCTGGGCATCCTCATTGCCCTGCCCAACCTCCTCTGGCAGGCTGCCAACGGCTTCCCGGTGGTCTATCACATGAAAACCCTGCACGATGACCAGCTGCAATACCTCAGCCCCTGGAGCTTCCTCCTGGATCAGCTGCTGCTGAACATCGCCACGGTGATCACCTGGGTGGCCGGCCTGGTATGGACGGCCCGCAGCAAACAATACCGCTTCATCGCCTGGGCATTCCTCCTCACCGTCACCCTGCTGATGATCGGCCAGGGTAAAAGCTACTATACCCAGGGCGCCTATCCTATCCTCTTCGCCTTCGGCGCCGCCTGCCTGGAAAAGTCGGCCAACCGCTGGTGGAAAATGGGCATGGTGGCGTTTAGCGCATGCATAGGCTATATCCTGCTGCCATTACTGCTGCCGATCAAACCGCCGGCGGCAATGGCGGCCTACTACCAGCAGCACGACCTCCCCCGCAAAGCAGGGGTGCTGCGCTGGGGCGATCGCCGGGATCACGCGCTGCCGCAGGACTTTGCCGATATGCTCTCCTGGGAAGAGATCACGCAAAAGGTGGCAAAAGCCTACAGCACGCTGGATAGCACGGAAAAGGCGCACACCATCCTGTTTTGCGATAACTACGGCCAGGCCGGCGCAGTGAACTACTATGCGCCAAAATATCACCTGCCGCCTGCGTATAGCGATAATGCCAGTTTCCTGTACTGGATGCCACAAGACCTCGATTCCTTCGAAACCATCCTCCTGGTAACGGACGACAGGCAGGAAATGCAACACGGCTTTATCAAAGAATTCAAAGAGGTCACCCTCGTGGATTCCGTCACTAACCCCTATGCGCTGGAATACGGCTCTCTCATCATACTCATGAAAGGCCCCAGCCCCGCCATGCGGGAAGCCTTTAAGGATAAGATCCGCCGGGGTAAATTGAAAACAACTGCTGAAGGCGCGGTGCAAAAACTGCCGCCCAATGCGCTGGAAGATGGAGGCGCGCTGCATTAGCGGGCCTCCACACATATTAAACTTCCCCACATATCAACCTCCTCCGCCCCATTCCATCATTTCCAATTAGTTTTATACCTTTGCATCCCAATTGAATGCTATGCTTGAAACTTTGAAAATAGGAATATTAGGAGGCGGTCAGCTGGGCGCCATGCTCATCAGACATGCCATTGACCTCGGCGTTAACGTATCAGCAATGGATAAAGATCCGCAAGCGCCCTGCTCCCGTTATACTTCCTCTTTTATTTGTGCTGATCCCACTTCATACGAAGCGGTACTCGAATTCGGTAAAAACATGGATGTGATCACCATCGAAAGGGAAGCGGTGAATATCGACGCATTACGCCAGCTGGAAAAACAAGGCGTAAAAGTGTACCCCTCCCCTGAAACAATCGCCGTGATCCAGGATAAATACACCCAGAAACAATTCCTGCAATCCCACAACATCCCGGTAGTACCAGGCGTAGCCATACAGGGTAAAAATGAACTCTATGCCATCGAAGATAAACTGCCCGGCTGCCTGAAAAAACGCCGCGACGGATACGATGGTTACGGCGTGATGGTCCTTAAATCCAAGGCCGACATCGAAGCAGCTTTCGACGCGCCTTGCGTACTGGAAGAACTGGTGGACATCAAACATGAAATCGCCGTCATCGTAGCCAGAAACGAGCAAGGCGAAGTGAAATGCTACGATGCCGTAATGATGCAGTTCTCCGGGGAGAAATTTATCCTCGATTACCAGATCGCGCCGGCACAGCTGGATGCATCCATCCTCGGGCAAGCTACCGCCCTCGCTGAAAAAGTAGCGGAAGCATTTAAACTGGTAGGCATCATCGCCGTGGAAATGTTCATCACCAAAGATAACCAGGTAGTCGTGAACGAGCTGGCCCCGCGCCCGCACAACAGCGGCCACCACACCATTGAAGCCAGCATCACCTCCCAGTACGAACAGCTGCTGCGCGCCATCATCGGCATGCCGCTGGGCGAAACGGACCTGCGCTTCCCATCCCTGATGATGAATATACTCGACAGCACTTACCTCAATGCCAATAAAAAGGACGTGCTGACACGCCTGCTCGCCATCAAAGGCGCACACCTCCACTGGTACGGTAAAATCGACCACCGCCCCGGCAGGAAGATCGGGCACATCACCATCGCCGGCGATACCATGGAAAGCATCGTCGCCAAAGCGGAAACAATTCGAAAAGTTTTAAATTAATCTATATGAAACAGGTAGAAGTAGGCATTATCATGGGCAGTAGTTCCGATGCGCCTATCATGCGTCAGGCAATTGAAGTATTAAAGAAGTTTGACATAGGCTACGAATTTACTGTTGTGTCCGCACACCGCACGCCGCAAAAAATGTTTGAGTACGCCACCGAAGCTGAATCCCGTGGCTTAAAGATCATCATCGCAGGAGCCGGCGGCGCAGCGCACCTCCCGGGCATGGTTGCCGCTATCACCACTTTGCCTGTCATCGGCGTACCGGTGAAATCCTCCAACTCCCTCGATGGCTGGGATTCCCTCCTCTCCATCGTGCAGATGCCCGGCGGCGTTCCCGTTGCAACCGTAGGCGTAAATAACGCGCAAAACGCAGGCCTGCTGGCCGTGCAGATCCTGGGCACCAGCAACAGCGAACTGCGTCAAAAACTGGCCGATTTCAAAAAGGAAAACTTTGAAAAGGTCAATAAACAAAACGAAACGCTGGAACAATTCTAATCCTGCACAACATAAAAAACAATAAGCCTTGCCTCTCCGGTGAGGCTTTTTTTTTACAATGATGCCGCTATATACCATATAACAACCTCTCAAATCCTCCCATCACACACACCAAATCCACCTTTACCACTTCCTTAACATATAATTACCTATTTTTAAAAAAATTCAAACCCACACTAACAGATAGCGCTTTATATTTTCAATTATTCTTCGGGCATATTTGAGATTTATTCCTCGCTTCTACAAAATTTCAAATATGGTCATATTCATTTTCTTTGCCGCCATCTGGTACCTCTCGTTATTTTCTCAAACCTTCTTCCAGCACCGCTATGCCGCCCACGGCGCGTTTACCATGCACAAAGGATGGGAGAAATTCTTTTTCATTTTCACATATATCACACAAGGATCTTCGTATATGAGTCCCCGTGCATACGGCATCATGCACCGGCTCCATCATGCGCATACGGATACAGAACTGGACCCGCATTCGCCTTCCAATTCCTCCAACATCTTTTCCATGATGTGGAGTACCCGTACCGCTTACCAGGATATCCTGCACGACAGGGTTGATATAGACCCGCGCTACACCAAGAACCTCCCCACCTGGGCTGGCTTCGACAAGTTCGCCAACAGCACCGTTTCCCGGTTGTTATGGGTAGCGGCTTACGTGCTGTTCTTCGCTTTCTTCGCCACCAGTCCATGGCAATACCTGCTGCTGCCAATCGTTGTATCCATGGGCGCTTTTCACGGCGCTATCGTCAACTGGTTTGCACATAAATACGGTTATATTAATTTCAAACTGAGAAATACCGCCATGAACCTGCTTTTCGTAGATGTGTTGATGTTAGGCGAGTCGTATCATAACAACCACCACAAACACCCGTCCTCTGTCAATTTCGGGAAACGGTGGTTCGAAATAGACCCCTCGTACTTGATCATTAAAGGACTGGCGTGGCTGCGGATTATTAAGGTAGTGCAACTGCCGAAAAACCGGTTGGCCGCCGCCTGACGCAGTTAAATCTTTCCCTAAAATAAAAAAGCCCTCCACCTGCAACAGGTGGAGGGCTTTTCAATATCAGTTTCCCTATCGCACATCCTTCAGGTTCACATCCACTTTATCGCCATCCTTCTTAATCGTCACTTTCATTTCTATCTGCGCAGTAGCGCCGGTAGCTGCATTGGCCGTATTGTACACGTTGCTGGACGATAAAACCGCGCCGCTCGGGTGCATCAGGTAATTGGTGCCCGCATAATACTGGTAGGAATACTGGTGCGTGTAGCCGAAGCTGGTAAACAAAATATACTCGCCCGGCATCAGGTTCGTAAACTCAAAATGCCCTTTGTCATCATACACTTTAGTCGTTTTCACACAGGCGGCAACGTTAGGATCAATTGGCACCTCCGGCAGCTTCTTCCCTTTCCGGATCTTGCGGTTCACTTCCTTCCATTCCTCGATGTAGGCGGAATTCGGCAGGATGGACACCACCGTGCCTCTCGGCGCAAATTGCGCGCGGTTGATATTCACCACCTGCAGGCGACTATTCCCATGATCCCTGGCGAATGCCGTACCCGTGATCACGCTGTTGCCCTGCTCCAGCTTCCTCAGGTTTTCCGCCTTATCAAAATTGCTTTCTATAGGCCGGTAGTCCAGCTCCTCGTTCACGCAAATCTCCATGGTGCCGCCACCCACGGGCATTTCCCGCTGCCATATCCGGTGGTCCTTCTTATCGATGACGTAAGTGTACACCGCGCCGCTCTCCTCTTCCAGCACGTTCACCAGCCAGCTTTCGTGGTTGCCTGTTTTAGGCGAACGGTGAACGTAACTTTTCACGTCCCTGATGATGTAGTTGGATACAACGCTATCCGGACTATTCCCCAGGTAAAACTCCGGCACGGTTGCCTTGTAACCCACGTCCAGCGGCAGGGTGGTAAACAGCAGCTCCGCTACGTTGAAATCCACAAACTGCTGGGTGGATTTGATGCTCACCGGCTTGTCCTTATCGCCGTTCACATACTGGTACTTACCGGTGATAGGATTGCCAAATCGCAGTTCCAGCGAGTTTTTCAGGCTTTTGGTCCTATAACTCACAGGGGCCAGCGTTTTTGGATCGGCTACGGAAGTCCGGTTGCGGTACCAGGCATCCTTATCGTCCTTGTAATCCACTGCCAGCCTCAATTCGTCGCCGGTAATCGTGAGGTCATTCACATAGGTTCCTTTTTTCGTCCAGTTGTTATCCTTCACGTAATAGATGGTGTACAAGGATTTGCCGGGTTTCAGCCGGTTGGTTTTAATATCCGCACTGCCGGGAACAACGGTTTTTTGTGCAACACTGGCTAAGGGCAAAAGCAGGAAGAATACGGGCTTTAATGAAATTCGCATGAAGTCGGTTTTTTCTAAACAAATGGCTATCTCAAAAGCGCATGAGATACGGGTTATATGCTTTTTTTTTCAACGTTATCCTAAAAAGCAGGCCAAAAGTAACCACTTTTAGGCTAACTTTTTTACGCGCGCAGGTAAATAACCTACCAAACGGTTATTTCTATTCTATTTCCGCACCCGGAACTTTCCCAACTTGCGTATATGACGCAACCAGCAAATTATACGCTCCGGCAGTTGGTCCTCTATTTCCTGAAACTGGGCACATGGGGCTTTGGCGGCCCCGTGGCGCTGGCGGGTTATATGCACCGGGACCTCGTGGAAAATAAAAAATGGATCACCGAAGAAGATTATAAGGAAGGCCTGGCACTGGCACAACTCGCCCCCGGCCCGCTCGCTGCGCAGCTGGGCATCTACCTCGGCTATGTGCATTACCGCCTGCTGGGCGCCACCCTCGCAGGCCTGGCCTTTGTGCTGCCGTCCTTTCTGATGGTGATAGTGCTGGGGTACTGCTATACCCGCTGGCAGGGCATTCCGCTGATGCAGGCCGTATTCTACGGCGTAGGCGCAGCGGTGATCGGCATCATCAGTACCAGCAGTTATAAACTGATCAAAAAATCCATCGGCGCAAACATTCCCCTGATACTCATCTGCGCGGGCGCCGCCGCCTATACGGCCATCACGGCATCGGAAAACGTACTGCTGTTCCTCCTGGCCGGCATCGGCTACTGGCTGTATAAACACGGGCGCAGCCTGCTGGCGGCCAAAAGCCGGAAAGTGGCCAACAGCTTCCTCCTGCCGGTGCTGCTCACGAGCCATCACGGTAAACTCTGGGATATCTTTTGGTTTTACCTCAAGGCAGGCGCGTTTGTTTTCGGCAGTGGCCTGGCCATCGTCCCGTTCCTCTATGGCGGCGTGGTAAAGGAATACGGCTGGCTGAACGAACACCAGTTTATGGACGCAGTGGCCGTAGCCATGATCACGCCCGGCCCCGTTGTAATCACCGTGGGCTTCATCGGGTATTTATCCGCCGGCCTCTCCGGCGCTGCGGTCGCGGCTTTCGCCACCTTCTTCCCCTGCTACCTCTTCACGGTACTGCCGGCCCCCTTCTTCCGGAAATACGGGAAAAACCCCGGTATTAAAACGTTTGTGGATGGTATAACGGCTGCGGCTATCGGCGCTATTACAGGAGCGGTGATCGTGCTGGCGCAAAGGTCGCTCACGGATGGTTATACCATAGCCATTGCCGTTATCGTGGCCCTGCTCCTGTGGCGACTCAAACATCTCCCCGAACCCCTTATTATCCTTGCCGCCGCGCTGGCAGGTATCGCCATTAAATACTTCCTCCCGTAAATATTTTATCTTGCGGCCAAACAGGCGCTATGAAATGGATTACCCGCGAACGGCCTAAAATTGACCGCATCGCTTGCCCCTGGCTGATAAAGCGATTTATTGATCCGGAGGCGGAATTTTACTTCGTGCCTTTTGAACAGGTGCGGGAACAGGCGGCAGCGCTGCAGGCCACGCCTTTTGACATCCCCGGCGTGGAGTATTCTCATTACGAGGACCGCTGTACTTTTGATTATTTCCTGCTGAAACATGAGTTGAAGGATCCGGCGCTGGAGCGGCTCGCGGCGATTGTACGCGGAGCGGATACAGACCGGCACGACTTTGCGCCGCAGGCGGCCGGACTGGAAGCCATCTTCTCCGGGCTGGCCTACAACATCCCGGATGATCAGGCTTTGCTGGACCTCGGCATGGTGATTTACGACGGCCTCTATAGCTGGGCCACGCACCTCTACCAACACAAACATACCCAGGCAGGCCCGGCGGAACAGATGCTGCTGGCCGTTTTGCAGCAATACCTGGGCAGGAAGCACAAGAAGACGCCGCAATGGGCCATGGAGCTGAAAGCCCTCCTGCAGGACCAGGCAGATACCTATCTTAACGCCAGCCTGAAGGACATTTCCAGGGAACTGGACCTCAACCCGGCCTATCTCTCGCGCGAATTCTCCAAATATTTCGATAACATGAGCTATGGCGATTACGTGCGCAAAATGCGCATCGACAAGGCCATGGAACTGATCCGGAACTCGGCCTATTCGCTGACGGAAATTGCTTACCTCACCGGCTTTTCGGACCAGAGCCATTTTACCCGCATCTTCCGCATACATACCGGTACCACGCCATCCGATTATAAAAAAAGTTTGAAAAAAGGTAAAAACCATACCAGCAGTTAATTCCGTCCTATTTCCGGCAGGCGGTAATCAGTAGCATTGCGATTATGAAAAATAGCATCATCATCGTTTTACTACTACTGCACTTTCACGCCTTCTCCCAGGAAAAATCTTTTCCTAAAATCACGGGATACGTAGGCATCTTCCATCCCATCGTCACATTTGGCAACGGGGAACCGAAGTACAATTTCAACGGTTCCTACACGGGAGGCCTGCCCACCGGTATAAACATCTGGAAAAGCCACCGGATCGGGTTTTCGTTCGAAGTAGTGCCCACCATTACGGCTTCCGGCGGCGCCAGTAAGATGAGTAATTTCCTGTTCCATCCCGGCCTGCTCGTATCGCTCGGCAAAGGGTTTACGCTCGCCAACCGCCTTGCCTTTGAAACCAGCGGCAGATACGGCTTTACGCCGGTGTTAAACAAAGCGGTCTTCAAAAGGAAGGACCATGGCTATTTTGTAGCCGTTCCCTTTCCCGCGCGGTTCGGAAATAATATAGCCGCCACCGTTGGAGTAGGCTTGCAGGTGGGCGTTACCTTCTGATGCGGGTTACATTTGAAACACATTGTACTTATGGCCATCGGGGTCGGCAAATACAAAACCGTAATATTTTCCCTGCACCAGCTCCGGCCTGGAAACGATGGTACCGCCGGCATCCAGGATTTCTTTTTCGCAAGCGTCCACCTCTTCCCTCGTTTCAAAAGAAAGCGTGAAAATAATTTCATTGCCGGCGGCAACATCGGCTATCGGCCCTTTCATAGCGGGGCCCAGCACATCCGCCAGGAAGAAATGCAGGATGAAATTTTCTTCCCCGAAGAAAAAACTCGTCAGCTGCTCCGATGCGCCATTATGTTTAAACCCAAGCGCTTTGTAGAATTGCGTGGTACGATCCAGGTCGCTTACCGGGAAATTGCCCCATATCTTTTTTACTTTCATAAACGTAGTTTTTTGTTTACGCTTCAAAAATAAATGATCCGCCACAGTGCCATGGTGGCCGGATGCGTAATTCTGAGGGGGAATTACGTCAATTTATTTTTTTGGGGGAGAGATTTAATGCCGCGGGGCGCATGGTCCCGGCCTGGGCGGTAATTAAACCGGGCCTTCTGCCTAAACATCCAAACTATTTACGATCCGGATATACTCGTACTGGAGGTCCTCGTGCAAGGTGTCAATCGCCTTGACGGCCTTCTTCAGCAGCTGCATGTAGATATTCAATAACTGCACATTACGCTTGCTGACCATCGCGGCTTCCTTCATCTGCCGGCAGATGTACAGCAACAGGTCCGCCTCGGTTTCCTTATCTCCCACATAACGTATATACTTGTTCGTTATACGGATGATCTTTCTCAATTTCTTCCTGGCGGGATAGGATTTTTCCCGGTTGATCTCCGCGAAGGCTTCGTCGATTTCCGCTTTCACGGCGGCTACGTAGCCAGGCAGGTCGTCCGCCTCAAATAACAGGTAGGTCAGTAATTCCTTGTTGTCAACTTTGAATTTCGCCAGGCGCAGGCAGACGGCCACGAGGCTTTCATGCGGTAAGGTCTTCAACTCCTTCTTGATATCACTGACAGATGCTGACTTCATATATATCCGGTTATTCTACGGGCCGGGGCTCACTTTTGGCCGCCAGCCAGGAGTTAAAGATAGTATAGAATACGGCCATTATGATGGCGCCTTTGAAAATTCCCGTAAAGCCCCAGGCAGCGAGGCCGCCCACTACGCCCAGGAACAGGATCAAAAAAGGCAGCTTGCCGCTCTTCGCTATCAGCAGCGGCTTCAGGATAGCTTCCCCTATTTGCAGCGCCGCGCCGTAGATGATGAGGAACAGGGTCACGCCGGTATGCCCCTGCGTGGCCATCCAGACGATCACCGGAATCCAGATCAGCAACGGGCCTATCTGTATCAATACCACGAAAAATACCAGTGCGGATAAGCCTAACGCGAACGGTACTCCGCCGATGGCAAAACCAATCCAGGATATAAGGCCGGTAATGAAAGCCGTGCCCATCACGCCAATGGATACGCCTTTGACCGCCATGATGGTGGCATCCAGGAGGTCCTGCCCGTCCTTTTTACCCAGCAGGTGCTGTATGGCAAGCCGGAAAGGCCGCACGGCATTTTCCCCTCCTACCAGCAGGAAGGCGGAAACGATAATGCCGATGATCAGTTGCAGGGCAGCGCCAATAATTTCCGCGCCGCTGCTCACCACGTGTTTCACCACGATGCCTACCTGGCGTTCATGGCCGCTGAGCGTCGCATGCGGGCTCTCCCGCAGGCTCTGCCAGTAAGCGTGTATGTCCGGCCCAATGTACGGCAGCTTCACCAGCCAGTCAGGCAGCGGCGGCAGCCCGTTTTGCCGGGTATCGTTGATCCACTCCACGATTTCCCGCATGTGCGAACTGATGGCGCTGATGATAAACGTTACCGGGAGTGCGATCACCGCTACGAGTATGACCGCATACAACACGGCCACCAGCGTGCGCCGGCCGCCCATACCCGCAACCATTCTTTCAAACAGCCCATGAAATGATACGGAAAAGATCAGGGCAAAAGTGAGTACCCCGAAAAAAATATGCAGTACGTGGTAAAGAGCCAGCAGCAAGCCTAACAGGAGGAGCAACACCAGGATCGTTTCTATCAGATTCCGGGAGCCCTGACGAAAATGCGCATTCATAAGATATACTTTTTCGGTGTACTGAATTTACTACTTATCAGGCATCTTCCGCGCGGGGCGGCGCTAAAAAAAAGCCCAATGACACCGGGAGGCGCATTGGGCTGCAATTATTTTTTATTGGCCGCAAGATCCATCAATCGTCATCGTCTTTCTTCTTTTTTTCCAGGATCACGAAAGCGCTTCGTTTAGGCGCAGGCATGATGGCCTCTTCTCCTTTGAAGTATTTCCAGATCACCTCGTTCAGCTCCAGGTCCGGCGCGGCGTCTTCTTTGGTGAGGTCGTATTTTTCCGACTTCCTGCTGCTTTCGTTTACGGCTACGTTACGCTCTTCCAGGTCCACCTGCGCGGGTTTCACCGTGTAAGGCGTAAAATCAGGCGTTGCGGTGAAGCATTCGTACAAAGGCATGGCGGCAGCGTCGTACTGGCTCATGGGCGGCAACCCCAGGATCAGCTCCATGGTACGCAGGAAGCCGGAGGTGGAGTACATGGTATGCACCACTGCTTTCCGCTTTACATAAGGGCCTATTACAAATGCCGGGGAACGGTGCGCATCCACATGATCAGGGCCGTTCTGCGCATCGTCTTCCAGGATGAAAACGACGGACTCCTTCCAGATAGGGCTGTGGGAAAGGTGGTCCAGCAGGCGGCCTACAGCCAGGTCGTTATCCGCTACGGCTGCCCGCGGGGAATACTTGCCCTTGCGCTGCCCGCTCGTATGATCGTTGGAAATGCGGATGGTGCTGAATTGCGGCACCTGGTTAATGGCCAGCAGGGAGTCGAAATCGTGCTGCCAGGCGTCTACACGCACCTGGTCCTTGATGTCCATATCAAATCCCGGGGAGTAGGGCGACATATGCCCCTGCAATGTTTTCAGGCTGGCTTTGTTGTAGGACCCGAATTCCCCGTAGCTGCGGAAGCTGATGCCTGCGCGCTGGCAGTAATCCCAGATGAAGCCATCCTTCGGATAGGTCACCGGCCGGCCTCCTTCGTAGCTGGTAGTACCGCCACGGTTACCGTAGGTGGTAGGCCAGGTTTTTTCCACCACATCGGTGGCATAGGCGGCCATGCTCCAATTGTGCCCGTCCGCGCTCACTTCCGCATCCACGTAAAAATTATCCAGCAGTACAAAGTCCTCCGCAAAAGCGTGGTGGTTCGGCGTGATATGCCTGCCAAACAAGGTCAGGGAAGAGTCCCCGTTGCCCTGGGGCAGGTCGCCCAGCACCTGGTCGTACGTACGGTTTTCCTTGATGATATAAAACACGTATTTGATGGGAGAAGTATCCCCCAGTTTCCTCGGAACCGGGTTACCCGCTTCCCCATCCGCCAGCAGGGCCTTTTTATCGGAGAAAGGCGTATTGGCATAAACCTGGCGGGTGTACGATTTAAGTTGTTCCTCCTTAGGCGCGTCAATAAACGACAGCGAGCCTTTGAAGAGGCCGGCGATGTACTGCAGGCGGCTGTTGGCCGTGCTGCCGGTATGAATGCCGCTGTTATCCAGCTTACTCACCGGCTGCGGGCCCAGCGGGTTTGGTAACGACGTGTTGCCTTTCCCGTTAGCCACCAGTATTTTCGAGCGCAATACCTTCACGCTCGTAGGATACCAGCCCACCGGTATAAAGCCCATGCTTTGACTGTGGCCGGGAACGCTCGTATTAAACACGCTGAGGCAGTTGTTATCTGCGTTGGCGATATACAGTACCTTCTCATCCCTGCTCAGCGCCAGGCCGTTGGTAGTGGAGCCGCTGAGCTGGGTAGGATAAAGCGTGGCGGAAATGGTTTCTATTACCTTGCCGGTATTGGTATTGATGACGGACACCGTATTGTCGTTAGCGTTAGCCACATACAACACCGTTCCTTTTTTATTCAGGAGCAGCTCATTGGGGTGGTTGCCAACGGCAATGGTTTCCGTAATCGCAGCCGTGGCGGTATGGATGACCACTAGGCTGGCTGCGCCCCATACGCTCACATACAGCTTGCTTTCATCCGGGGACAGTACGCAGCTGTAGGCAATGTCCGGCAGCTGGATGCGGTGCAGTACCTGTTTGGAAGCAGGGTCCAGGATGTACACCGCGCTGTCCTCCTTGGTGACGGTATATAAACGGGTATTTTTTTGGTTAACCGCAATGCCGGCCGGGCTGATCTTTTGCGCCGGCCATGGCTTGCCGAGGCGGATGGTGTCCGCCTTTCCGAGCTTGCCGCCGGCAATGGGGAAATTCAGGATCCAGTTGTCGTTGGCCCCGGAGGCGTACAAATGCTTTTCATCTTTGGTAAAGGCGAGTCCGTACCAGGCTTTGCCTACCACCACGCTGTCCAGGACGGTTTCCTTTGCGGGATCGATCAACTGGATAGTTTGCGTGCTTTGCCCGTTATTGGTAACAGCCAGGTATTTACCGGAGCTGCTCAGCTGGATGTTTAACGGGAGATCGCCCAGGGGGATGGAATGCCCGGCAGGACTAAGCTTCCAGCCGTTGGGAAGCAGAAGCTGTTTGGTGGCCGGCTGCAATCCCGGCGTTTGTGCAAATGTGCTGAATCCGGCTATGGATAGCATCGACAGCAGTAGAACTGATGATTTCATACGATGTAATATGCTCTTGGCGCAATAGAAATGCGAAAGTAATCAAACCGGTAAAGGATTTGCCGCTGCTATATTATCTTATTGTTAAACCGGCTTACTTAAAAATAATACAATTTTGGAAGCAGGTCAGGTGGAATATTCACCGGTGGAATCATGCCTTTTGCCGAAATTCCTGTAGCCCATGGCGCCGTGTACTTTTTTAGCCCTACATTTGGCCCCGGCATTCTTAACCCGTGTCAACCAAAAAAATCCTATCATACCAAATCAACACTATGCAACAGACAGACAAATCGTTGAAACGTAAAGTGAACTTCTTAATGTACTATGCAGTGATCAGTACTGCCGTATGTATGGTATTCCTCCTCTCCTCTTTTGCGGGGAAAGACAAGACCCTGACAGCAGATGAACTCACCGTTAAACGCATTACCGTAATCGGTGAGGACAATCAGCCGAGAATAGTACTCAGTAACGAAACGCGCCAGCACTCCGGCAGAATGGACGGGAAAGACTTCAAGCAGCGGGAAAGGCCTGCGGGCATCATCTTCTTCACCAACAGAGGGGATGAATGCGGCGGGATCGTGGCTGCCACCACAGATAAGGACGGCCAGGTAAACCACGGGATGTCCTTCACGATGGACAATTACCGGGACGACCAGGTGATACAGATCCTGAACGATGAAACCTACGAAAAAGGTAAAGCAGAAATTTTCCGTGGCCTCATGGTGAACGAATACCCGCTGGGTAGCAACCTCTATGAAAAAGTTGCCAAAAGCGAAGAACTGGCAAAGATACAGGACCCTAAGGAGCGCGAAGCGAAACTGGCCGAATTCTGGGCCAAAGCAGGCGCTAAAAGACGTCTCCTGATCGGCAGGACGGTGAACAGCGATGCAGGCCTCTTCCTCCGCGATGCCAACGGTAAGCCACGTATGAATATTTATGTGGACAAGGATGGTAATCCAAAAATTGAAGTCATTGACGACAAGGGGCAGAAGAAAAACGTATTGCTGCCGCAATAAAGCAAAAGAGGATGCGGCCTGTGGCTGCATCCTCTTTTACCGGTTATATCGGAAGGGATTATCCCCGCTTATCGATTCGCTTGATCTCTTTGGCAAAGTAGCCTTTTGCATTTCTGTCGCGCAAAAACGAGACCTTATCTTTTTCCTTTACAGGCATTGCTAAGTCGTTCATATGAAAGAATATGTCCTCCCTGGATGAATCGTCAGAAATAAATCCAAAACCTTTGGTAGGATTGTAGAAAGTCACCATCCCGGTACGCACAGGGTCTTCTTCGGGCCTTGGCGCAGCGCCGATGCGGATGTCTTTCGAATCAATTTCCACCTTGTTGGACTGGTCCGGCGGCGTAGCGCTGAGGTTCCCGTATTCGTCCACATAAGCGAGCATATCTTCCAGGCTTTTGCCCTTGTTGTTGTTCAGCTTACGTTCCTGCTTTTTTGCGGCCTTGTTTTCTTTGGCTTTGGCTTTCTTATTTCTGTTTTCTTTTTTTGAGAAGGATTCTCCCATAGTTACCTGGTTTTAGTTATATCGCAATATTGCACCATACGAAATTTGTGAGTAGTAAAGCGTTTAAATACGGCAGCTGGAAAAGCGAAGACTGAGGAAGAAAAGAAGAAATCCAGACTAGATCAGAAGAAGCCGAGGCAGGAGCCTGATGTATTTCAATAAAGATAGGCTTAAAAAACGAATTACAGCGTATTAAATTTGAATCCCGGCAAATACAGGATATTCCTTGATTTCTTTAACTTAGGATTTTGCCGGAGAAAAACCCATTAATATTCGAGAGATGATACCTCAGTTTTCTTTTTATCTCACCCTGATTGTTATCATTATTGGCATTATCATGCTGGCCAATAAGCTGAAATTAGCCTACCCGGTGTTGCTCGTATTGGCAGGCCTGGCGCTGAGCTTAATACCCGGGGTGCCCATGCTCCGTATGGACCCTGAATTGATCTTCGTCATCTTCCTTCCGCCCCTGTTGTACGAGGCTGCCTGGGCTATTTCCTGGAGGGAGTTGTGGCGGTGGCGCCGCATCGTTGGCAGCTTTGCTTTTGTAGTGGTGTTCCTTTCCGCAATGAGCGTGGCTTTTGTAGCCAACCACTTCATACCTGGGTTTTCGCTGGCATTGGGCTTCCTGCTGGGCGGCATCGTTTCCCCGCCGGATGCGGTGAGCGCCAGCGCTATCCTGAAGTTTGTGGATGTGCCCAAACGCATGTCCACCATACTGGAAGGGGAAAGCTTACTGAACGACGCTTCTTCCCTCATCATTTTCCGCTTTGCCTTCATTGCCCTGAGCACAGGCCAGTTTATCTGGTACCAGGCCCTGGGCAGCTTTGCCTGGATGATCGTGGGCGGCATCGGCATCGGGTTGCTCATTGCCTGGCTGATGATTGAGGCGCAGAAGCGCCTGCCTACGGATGCCAATATGGATACGATTATCACCATCATCACCCCTTACGTCATCTACATGGTGGCGGAGGAGGCGCATAGCTCCGGCGTGCTGGCCGTGGTTTGCGGCGGCCTGCTCATGTCCAACAAGCGGCACTCCTTCCTCAGCAATACCTCGCGGCTCCGCGGCGTGAACGTATGGCAAAGCATTGTGTTTGTGCTGAACGGGCTGGTGTTCCTGCTCATTGGGCTGGATTTGCCGGAGATCACCAGCGGACTGGAAAACGTCAGCCTCATGAAGGCCATCGGGTACGGCCTGCTGGTAACGGCAGTACTGATCGTTGGCAGGATATTGGCCGCCTATGGCGCGGTGATCGTTACCCTGATCGCTAAGAATTTTATAACGGTGGCGGATACCCGGAGTCCCGGGCTGAAAGTCCCGCTGGTTATCGGGTGGACCGGTATGAGAGGAGTGGTATCCCTGGCAGCTGCCCTCAGTATCCCCGTCAGCCTTCACGGGGCGCCGTTCCCGCAGCGCAACCTGATTCTCTTCATCACCTTTATAGTTATACTGGTAACCCTGCTTTTACAGGGCCTTACGCTGCCCATTCTGATCAGGAAACTAGGGTTGCCCACCTACGATGATTTTATACCGGAGCGGGAAGCGGAAGCCCTGATCCGGAAAGGATTGGCGGACCATACCCTCCACTTCATCGAAACCCGTTTCGGGGAGCGCCTCCAGTCCGACAATCACCTCCGGCAGGTGCAGGACAGATGGAACAGCCTGTTGCAGGCCAGCAACGAGGAACTGCACCGCCTCTCCAAATCCGAATCCTTCGAAATCATCAATAGTCAGCGCGCCTGGCTGCTGGCGCAAAACACGGCGGACAAACGTTACGACGAGGAGCTAATCCGTAAATATTTAACGAAGCTGGATCTCGAAGAAGAAAAATTAAAATTCAGTTAATACATCAGGGCGCCGGGTATAATACCGGCGTCTTTTTATTTTCAATCAATCGCCGGAAGTTAAGCTGGCCTTCCTCATCATAGAGGTCCTCCATGGTGGAATAAACAAGCCTTGTTTCTCCGTCCTTTTCATAGACGTTCATGCGGAAGCCCAGCGGCACGGCGTACAGCACCCGGCTGGCCTCCGCCACAAACACCATTTCCGTGATGACTTCATTGCCTGACTGCTCATTGCGGAAATCGCTGAAGTGATAGAGGAAGAAGCTTTCAAGCGTCTGGAAGTCGCCATAATAACTCGTCATCATCAAAAACCTCCTGCGGGTAGCGGAAATAATCAGCTTATCCGTGTTCAGCAACTTGCAGGCCTCCGACAGGAACGCGGAGCAGAGCATCTTTTCGGAAGAATGATCCAACCCTTCCGCCACGGCCACTTTACCGTGAAACACATCCGGCTGTATGAATTCATAAGGATAGTGATCGATGTTTTCCTTCCACTTGTCGAAATTCGCTTTGATGGCAGGATTTTCCAGGTCTGCCGGCCGGATGTATTCAAAACGGTCGCCGGCATCCTGCGCAAAAACAATGTCCAAATCCAGGTCACCGTTACGCACAAACGGATAATGCACCACATGGGGCATCCCCTGCCAGCGGGAATCCTTGATCATCGGGTAAACAGGTACAATATCTTTTTCAATTTCTTTAGCAGGAGCAGCGGGTTCGGCTTTTCCAAATAGTTTTTTCAGGAATCCCATAAAAATACGGTTTGTAATAGGTGTTACTGTTGATCATACTTCTGAGCGAGGGAACAACCATGACCTAAATTACAAATTTTTGGAAAAACGAAAAGTTATCCGGCAGCGTAAAACACTTCTCCCTGAAACCAGGGATTTATCCGCGACGCTATTGGAGTTTTATATTTATCCCTTACATTTGAAGCCCCGGGCAATGCCCGGAAATACTTAACCCACATATCTTTAAGGAACATGACAGCTACGAATAACCTGGCAGATGCACTCAGGAAGAGCCAATGGTCCGACGCCATGGAACGCATACAGCAGAAGGAAAAATTATCAAGCGACCTTGCCGATCATGATAAGCGATACATCTACGATCAGTTAGCCCGTGCCAAACAATACGAATTGCTGCTGGCGCTGGCGGATAATGGCAGCATCAATACCGACCTCTATGAGTATGAATCGCTGGACAGGTCCGTCTTTGAAAGCGTTTTCAGGTATATCGCCAACGAACCGGAAGCATTGGACTTCCTGGATAAGTTCATTCGAAAGTTCGATAACATCAACGATGCCGTTAACAATAATACCTTGCTGCTGCTGGCTTTCACGCTCAATGTGCCGGCAGAGGCCATTGCGGTCCTGGTAGATGCCGGCTGCGATCCCCGGTACAAAAATAATTATGAGGAAAACTACCTGTTCCATATCACCCGGGAGTTCAACATCAAGGAAGATACCGGCGTGAAATACCTGGAATACCTGATGGATCAGGGAATTGACCCCAACGACGGGAACATCGTGAAAGAAACGCCCCTGCATATTGTGGTAGGCAACCGCAAAATGAAATACCTGGACCTCCTGCTGGAACGTGGCGCTGACCCTAACCAGCCCGGCAAAAATGAGGAATCCGCATTTTATACCGCCATCGTACACAGCGTATGCGATGTGGCCATGTATCGTAAGCTGGCCCAATATGCGCCGGCGGATTTCAACCAGGCGAATAAAGCCGGCGAAACCCTGATCTGCGGCGCGCTGCGCATGCGTGGCAGGGCATCGGAAGGCGAAGTGGAATTAATTAAAGCCCTGGTAAACGACGGAGCGGATATCTATCAAACCGCTCCCTACTATAACACGCCGAAGGCCGCATTGGACTGGGTGGCGGAATACCCCGCGGAGATGCTGGCAGGCATATTGGAAACAGGCGCTATCGACCTGGACAGACGGGACGATGCCGGCAATACCCTGCTGCATAAAGTCTGCGCATTTAACGTGAACTACGAGCAAAAAGCGGCGCAACAGCTCTATAAAAAAGTTAAACTCTTACTGGAAAACGGCGCGGATGCCAGCATCACCAACGACCGTGACCAAAGCGCCATGGACCTGGCCGGACAGGACAACCTGAAAGCCAAAGCCGTGGAATTGCTCCTGAAACATAAAGTCTAGTTATCATGTCCATGTCTTTTATAGTTGCCTGCGAAAGCGGCAAACGCAAGATCGCTGAAATATTGCTCGCCAACAACGAAGTTGACGTCGCTTATACGGACGAGAAAGGCCGCACCGCCCTGCATTACGCCGCGCACCACGGCTACCTGGACCTCGTAAAGCTGCTCCTGGACGCAGGCGCCGCGCTGGATTACGAGGACCATAACGGCGAAACGCCTTTCTATTTCGCCTGCCTGCAAAAGCAAAAACAAACGGCGCTGCACCTGCTGGAAAGAGGCGCGCGCACGGATATCAACGATTATAACGGCAACAGCCTCCTCCACCTCACCGCCCGCACCGGGCAAAAGGAAGTAATGGAAGCCCTGCTGCGCAACGGCGCCAACGCAGATGCGGAAAACAATGAGGCGGAAACGCCGCTGCTCATTGCCGCAGCCTGGCGCAACAAGGATATTGTGCAGCTGCTGCTGGACAACGGCGCTAACGTGAACGCTACCAATAAAGCGGGCGACAGCCCCCTGCTGGTGGCCGTAAGGACGAAAAATCCCGTGATCGCTGCCCAGCTGCTGGAAAACTACGCGGATATCAATCATACGAACCATGCCGGCGAATCCGCCCTGCTGATTGCCTGCTATGATACCAACCGCGCGCTCACCCACCTCCTGGTGGAGAAGGGCGCAGATGTGAACATCACTTCCAAAAACGGCCTCTCGCCTATCTGGTATGCCTGCGCCAACAACCAGAAAGAAATTGTGACGCTGCTGCTGGACAAAGGCATAGATGTGAATTTCAGCCAGCCTGTATCCGATAATACAACGGTGGTCAACAGTTACCTGGAATGGGTGGAAACGGCCAATAACCTCTCACTCACCAGCACCTTTACGTTTAACCACAGCTATTCCAACGGGGGCGAGAGCCTGCTCCACGTGGCGGCGAAGAACGGCCACCTCAGCATGGTGAAACTCCTGCTGGAACGGGGCGCCGGCATCAACATCCAGGACGAAGGCGGCAACAGCGCCCTGCATTACGCCGCTTCCGCCGGCAAGAAGGATATCGTCAAACACCTGCTGGAACAGGGCGCCGATGTTACGCTGGTGAACAGCAGGGAACAAAAGGCGATCGACTACGCTGCCATCAAAGGGTTTAATGAAATTGCCGCGCTGCTGCTCTCCTACAACTCGCCCCAACCCAAAGCAGGCGCTGCTGCGGAGCCCGCGCCCGCTGCGCACAACCCCATGGCGGATAAGAAAAAAGCCCTGCTGGACCTGAAGGAGCTGCTGGATGCCGGCATACTTTCCCAGGAGGAATTCGACGCGGAAAAAGCAAAAATCCTGAAAGGTTAAAATCCCTGCCAGAACGAACATTTATCATCATTAGCTGGTTCTTTTCGATATGAAAAGAACCACTAAGCATGATGTCCTGCACACGCCTTCAAAAGCTATCCTGGAACAGGAAAGGAAGCTGTTGCTGGACCTGGGTAACGATATCACCCGCATCAGGGAAAAGAACGACCTGATCACCCTTTTCAAAAGCCGGATCAAGAGGTTGTTTTACTTCACCCACACCATCATCACCCTGATCGACCATAAGGATGAAACCTACTGGCCCTTCCTGCTGGACAACGAGGGGTCCCCGATCCGGACGCACCCCCGCTACCAGGAAATGGTGCACTCGCATTTTTCCCTGAACGATCCCTTCATACAAACCGTATTACAATCCGAAGAGCCGGTATCCTTCCTCCTGGCGGATATTATGGACCTGCCCCAAAGTCCGCCTTTCCTGCGGGTGAACTACGAGGGAGGCGTGCGGGAAATCCTCATGACCCGGCTGATGAAAGAAGGGAAGCCCATGGGCTTTATCCATTTGTATTCCGACCGTACCGGCAGCTTCACCGCCGAGTTGAGGGATGTCATGAAAGGCTTTGCCCCGCAGCTTTCCAGCGCCGTGTCCAATATCATCAAGAATGAAGAAATCCTGAATAAGGAGAAGGAAAAATCTTTTTTGCTGGACTTCAGCAGCGAAATTGCCGCCGTCAGAACCAAGGAAGACCTCACCCGCGCAGTCCGGGCGGCCTTACGCAAGCTCGACCAGCGGAGCGGCTTCGTCATCCGCCGCATCAACGAGGATAAGACCACCCTCAGTGCCTACGTGTATGACCTCGGCGCGATGAAAAAAGATGAAAAGGCATTGCAGGTATTGGTGAAGTCAAAGTACCCCATCAACGACGGTTTGCAGAACCGCGTGCTCAACAGCGCCATTCCCCTGCTCTTCAACGTGGACCGGGAAATACAGCGTGGCATTACCTCCGGCTACCTCCCCTACTGGAAGCAGATGGGCTTCGAGAATTTTGTGGGCGTACGGCTGCGCAACGGCGAAAATAACCTGGGCATACTCCTGCTGGACATCCAGGAAATTAAGATTGAATTACTGCAGGGTATCTGCTCGCAGATATCCACGGCGCTGGCCAATATCATGGCCAACGAGCAGGTGATCAAAAAGCAGGAGGAACAGGCATTCCTGCTGGGCTTCAGCAGCGCCATTACCCGGGTGCGTACGAAGGCGGAATTGCAGCACGCGATTTTTGAGGTACTGGCGCAAACCATGCATACCCAGCTGGCCATGATCCGCGTGCTGGCGGACGATGGCATACACATGGATGTGTTTATGTATGACGAGCGGTTGTTTGTGAAAGCGAAATTGGATTTTGAAAAATTATCCGCCAACAGGATAACCATACAAGAGCCTTATACTGCGCAGGTGCTGGCCAGTAAGGAAGGCGTGATATTCAACGTGCAGGAGGAGATGAAAAAAGGCACGGCATATGCCAAACTATGGCATTCCACGGGGTTGAGGAATGCCTACGGCCTGCCGCTGCGGGTGGGCGATAAAAACATCGGTACCATCTGGCTGGTGGCGGACTCCCTGGGGCCATTGCTGCTGAAAGGCATATGCTCGCAAATCGCCATCGCGGTGGCCAACATCCTCGCAAATGAAAAACTGATGGCATATAAAAAGCAACTCGAAATCGAGAACGACTACCTGCGGGAGCAGATAAAAACCATCTATAATTTTTCCGAAATCATTGGCGCCGGCCCTGCCATGCAGGAGGTGTACCGGCTTATGGGGCTGGTGGCGGAGTCCAACACTACGGTTTTAATTTTGGGAGAGACGGGAACCGGCAAGGAACTGATTGCCCGGGCTATCCACAATAGCTCGCCGCGAAAAGCCAATTTGATGGTGAAGGTAAATTGTGCGGCCCTTCCTACCCACCTGATCGAAAGTGAATTGTTCGGGCACGAAAAAGGCGCATTCACCGGCGCTATTGACCGGCGTATCGGTAAGTTCGAACTGGCGGATAACAGCACGCTGTTCCTCGACGAAATCGGAGAGCTGCCCCTGGAAGCGCAGGCCAAGCTGTTGCGGGTGATACAGGAAAGAGAAGTGGAACGCATCGGCGGCAAGCAGGTCATCCGCATCAACGTGCGCCTGATAGCGGCCACCAACCGTAACCTGGAAGAAGAGGTAAAAGCAGGCCGCTTCCGCGCGGACCTGTACTTCCGGCTGAATGTATTTCCTATTGCGCTGCCGCCGCTGCGGGAGCGCCTGGAAGACGTAGAGGCGCTCACCCACTTCTTCGTAAAAAAATACAGCCGCAATACGGGGCGGACTATACGAAAAATATCGCCCCGGGTAATGCAACAGCTGCGGAGCTATACCTGGCCGGGCAATGTACGCGAGCTGGAACACCTGATTGAAAGAAGCGTATTGCTGGCTACGGACGGCACGTTAAGCGAAGTGGATATACCCAGCACCAAACATACGGATACACAGGAGGAAGCTGTATTGCTCAACCGCTCCCTGGAAGAAGTAGAGCGGGCATACATCGTGGCCACGCTGAAACGCTGCGCCGGCAAGATCTCCGGCGTAGGCAGCGCAGCGGAGGTATTGGACATTCCCGGGACTACGCTGCATTCAAAGATGAAAAAGCTGAAGATTACGAAGAGCGATTACTTTAACTGACCGCATTAACCATATTTAGTGAAAGGGATGGTGCTTTCACGAAATACAGTGAAAAAATTAAACAAGCTTTTTGACCTTTTTACTGATTTTCAGCGCGTTAACAGAGTTGGCATGTGCTTGGCCTTCCAGGTAGCATTACTCATCAAAACGCAAATCATGAAAATCGTCGTAATCGGAGGCTCCGGCCTCATAGGAACCAAAGTAGTTAACTTCCTGCGCCAGGCAGGTCACCAGGTGATAGCAGCCTCGCCTGCCACCGGTATCAACACCATCACCGGGGAAGGGCTGGCAGAGGCGATGCAGGGAACTGATGTGGTGATTGACCTGGCCAACTCTCCTTCCTTTGAAGATAATGCCGTGATGGAATTTTTCCAGACGGCCGGCCGCAACCTGCTCGCTGCGGAAACCAATGCAGGCGTAAAGCATCATGTTGCCTTGTCTATCGTCGGTACTGACCTCATGCAAAACATCGGGTATATGCGCGCCAAACTGGCGCAGGAGGAGCTGATCAAGCAATCCGGCATTCCTTATACCATCGTGCGCAGTACCCAGTTCCTGGACTTCCTGGGCGGCATTGCCAACCAGGCTACGGAGGGCAATGAAGTACACCTCTCGGATGTGCTTGTTCAACCAATTGCATCAGACGATGTGGCCAAATATGTAGCCACGTTTGCAACCGGCACACCGGTAAACGGATACGTTGAAATTGCAGGTCCGGAACGGTTTAAGATGTATGAAATTGTGGCCCGGTATCTGCAAAAGGCTAATGACCCGCGCACGGTAATACCTAACGGTAAACCCATGTATTTCGGGGGCGAAGTATCCCATGAAGCCCTTGTTCCTGCCGGCAAAGCAGCACTGGGCGCTGTCAATTTTGACAAATGGTGGGCCTTGCAGCCACAGCCTGCGAAGGCATAACCGCCAGGATGGCTACCTGTTGATAAAACGAAGATGACGGGTGTCAGCCTGTAGAGGCAGCTGTAACGGGAGTGTACTTTCCACCTGTTCGTACACAAGGATATCCCCACGCCGGCGTACTGTATCCGTACGGAAATCCGGTCAGTTACACTACAGGTCAACAGGAAGCCATCCCACACGCATTCCATTTTCATCGATTCCCATGTTGTTTTCTCTATCCGCCGCTCCCTCGCGGGAGCGGCCGGGGAATCGGTTTCCAGGAAACATTTTTCACCGTTTAAATCGTCCATCATGCATTTACCATTTTTTCCCCTTCATCATGACAGGGAGCAACAGCAAGGCGATCCTGAAATCCAGGTGATCCATGAAGTGCCGGATCAGAATGAAAGCGAAGGCGCGGAGTTTATGAATGATGACCTCCGCATGGTAGAACAGCCTTTTACCGGCGAAGTAATGCCTACGCATGAAGAATAAATTGACAGGTACGGGGAGGCATGAGCCGCCTGCATTCAGCCACCAATCATTCTTCGGTATATGAAAGAATTTAATTCACTGGCAGCGGCCTTACAGGCGCTGTACGACAAAGGTTACTGCACGGACTTCACCACAGAGGCCATCTCCCTTTATTGTGGCGAGTTCGACATCCGCCTTGATCCGGATGATTTTCATGTCGACGAATACTATGAGCTGTCAGCTGCTGCAGGCAGCGATGCCGGGAAAATCGTTTACGCCATTACCGCCGTAACCGGCATAAAAGGTACGCTGGTACATGGCGCAAAAACTTATACGGCTACTATCAACGCGCGGATGGCCCGGAAACTGCGGCTCGACGAGTAAGGTTGTCATTCGCTCATCTAAAACCTGATATTATGAGAATTGTAGTAATAGGCGGCACCGGCCTTATTGGGGCGCGACTCGTAGACAGGCTGAAGCAGGAAGGCCACGTTGTTTTTCCTGCCACCCGCCGTACCGGCGTGGATACGATAACGGGCCAGGGCTTGCCCGCCGCGCTGAAAAATACAGAGGTAGTGATAGATGTTTCCAATACGCCTGCATTTACAGGCCCCGCCAGTGGTCATTTTTTCCCTGAGTCTACCACTCATCTGCTCACCGCGGAGAAATATGCGAACGTGCGCCATCATATAGCCTTGTCCGTTGTAGGCGCCGAACGCATGCCGGACAGCGATTACATGCGCTCCAAACTTACGCAGGAAACGCTCATAGAAGCCTCCGGCGTGCCATATACGATCCTGCGTTCCACGCAGTTTTTCGAACTGGCTGCCCGCATTGCCAATGCGGGTACTATCAACGAACAGGTGCATATTTCCCAAACGCCGATACAGCCTATTGCAGCGGATGAAGTGGTAGGCGCGCTGGCGGCCCTTGCCGTGCGGCCGCCGCAGAATGCGACGATTGAAATTGCAGGCCCCGAAAGCATGCCCATGTATGAACTCATCCGTTATTACCTGAACGAAACGGAAGACTCCCGGCAACTGGTGGAAGATGACCATGCGCTTTACTTCGGCGCGCAGTTACACCCCGATACGCTGTTGCCCGGCAACGATGCCATTCTCGGAAAAATCAGGTTTGAGGATTGGTACCGCCGCCGTGCGAGCGGACAAGCTGTTGTGGAGTAAGGCAACAGGTTTGAACTGCACAGGAGCGCCTGTAAGTGGCGCTCCTGTTTTATACTGTCCTGCTGCGGTAATACTGCATCAGGGTTTGGGATTCCGTAAATCCGGGTCCAGCACTGCCGTACGGTCCTTTGTCTGATTCCTTTTGAATACATAAGGAGCCAACGCGCCGATGAAGCCGCCTGCGCCATAGTTTTCCACCGTTGCGCATACATAGAGGAGCGAGATGGAATTGAAGTTGTGATTATTCACGCCCGTGGGAGCGTTACCAAAAACGTTTTCGCTATGGGCGCTGAGAAAATCGGGGATGTAAATAAAACACAGGATGGTGGTGAATATAACAGAAAATAAAATGCCGGTGAAGACTGCCAGGTGCGATGCCATGATCATCATCCAGGTACTCTTGTAATCCGGCCTCCGCTTACACAGCTTCCATGCATAGGCCATGATGACGAACATAAAAAAAATCGACCCGGAAAACACAAACCAGGTTTTTTCATAGTCAGCCTGGTAGAGGTATATCCACACGGGGATAATGAATACAATGGCGGAAAACAGACCATAGATCAGGTATTCCCGTATATGCGTTCTATTGTACAGACTGTTTTTCATGATGATACTTTCCTTAACCTGCAACAATTAAAATGCCTGCTTCAAATGCCGCATTATCAGCCGGATAAAAACAATGGATGGGTAAAGGATTCCTTTAATTGATGAATGTAAGAGAACAGAGCGGCATTTGTCAGCCTGCTAAATAACAAAGCCCTGGCCACTTTCGCGCCAGGGCTTTCGTTGTATATAAATCAGTTATTGCTTTTCTCTGATCAGCTTCAGTACGTATTCCATCTGCGTATCCTTACCCTGCATGTAATCGTCGTATTTTGGCCATACCTCATAGTCCGGCATGGTGCCACGGCCTTCCGGCTGGTTGGGTTTCAAAGGCGCATCCTGGGTCACTGCTACGATCGAAAACTGCGTTTTAATTTTTGAATGAGGCAGCTGGTACACCAGCGGGGAATGCCCGTTGTGATAGTAGTAACCTCCCACAGTTTCCACCCCTACGATAGTCACGTTCCTGGCATATGCCCGCACCAGGGAAGCCAGGTGGGAAGCGGCAGACGCGGTATTTTCATCGATCAGGAGGTACAGGCGCCCCTTGTATGCCGGCTTCTTCGGATGGTAAACCGGGTTCAGCGCCGGGTTTTGCAGGCTCTTCCCGTCTTTATACGGCAGGAAATATTCTTTCAGGAATTTATAACCTTCCTTTATCTCGTCCGCAGTGTATTTATGGCTGGTGCTCACTCCCCAGAAGTATTCCTCGTAGGGAATTTTATCGCGGTCGAATGAAATATAGGCGGATGCATTTTCTTTGAAGTCGTGGTCCGTCAGGTACATCATCGGTTGTTCAAAGGTAGGATCGCTACCGCCCGGGTTACTCCTGATATCGATGATCAGGTTCGGAACTGCTTGCTTGTCCAGCAGCTGGAAGACGCTGTCCACCCACTTTACATATCCCGGGAACAGCGGATCATCCGGCCCATAGGCCATGCTGAATATCCGGAAGTTGAGCAGCGCCGTTTTATCATCCATCATACGGAAGCTGTATTTGGGCTGCACGTTATAGTCGATGATACTGTCGAGCCTGGCGCTGAAGCGGCCTGCCAGGTTTTGCTTCCGTTTTTCCAACGTAACCGCCGGCAGTGTGGCCGATTTTACTTCCCTGGAATAAGGCGGCGTGAACGTCAGCGTGAATTGATCGTGCAGGCCGTATTCCAGCAGGTAACGCACGCCATAGGCGCGACTCACGCTGCCGGACAACTTCTGCGTTATCGTATAGCCGTCGCCGGTAAGGTACTTATAAAAGGACCGCATCAGCGTAGTATCCGGCACCCCGTTGATACTCAGCACCCGGGAGCCTGCCGGAATTTCGGGAAGCTGCTGGTTAAAGATGATCTTTCCTTCGAGGTATTTCAGGTCGTAAGGAAAAAACGCCTGCTGGCGATTCAGGAAGCTATTCAGCTCCGTGCCTACTTCCGTGTGGTTATGGCAGCTACCTTCAAAATCGGTCAATTCCAGGATGATTTTGAAGAACCCCGTAACGGGCATGGGCTTCTTTACAGCGCCATTGGCCCATTTATAAATGCTGTCTATCTGCTTTTTGGAATGGTAGCGGTACAGCCCAGAATTGGCTTTTTCCCGGATTCCCCTGAAAATTTTGAGGTCCTCCTGCATTTCGCTGGGCTGCAGCATCCTGTTGTAGATTTTGAAACTATCGGTTGCCGGCGTAGGTTGGGTTTGGGCTAAGGCCGTAACTGCCGGCAGTTGTGCAGCGAGCAGTACAGACAAAAAAAGTTTTCTCATAAATCTTAGCTGCGTTTAGCAGATTGGTTGAATGTTATACCGCAAGCTACAAAACAAACCGCAGGAGGACAAAAATGGTTTCTTCAGTATATCGTGATGCGCTTTGCCGGGGTAATGGCGCATATTTCCCCGCTGCTGTTTTGCAGGGTAAGGGTAGCCTTCACTGTATAGGACCCTGGCTGTGCGTAGGTATGCGTGCCCGTGAGTACGGCCAGGCTTTCGGCCTTGCCGTCGCCATAGTCAAAAGTAACGGAGGTAATGGCGACATCACCGGTGTAACGGATGGTGTAATCCACTTTGCGGGCATTTGCCGGGTCGGTGGCGTATTCGAGCTTTATGGCATCGGATGCAGCGGCGCAGTCAAGGGCTGACCTGTCGGTTTTTCCGCAGCCGGAAACGAGCAGGACGAAGAGGGGGCATAACAGTAACTGTTTCATGACGGGGTGGTTTGAGGTTGAAAATTTGGATTGGGGGTAACATCATAACAAAGGGAAGGCATCGGATGTTCATAAAGCGGAATGGAGGTTGTACCACCGTTGATACAACCTCCTGCCCTCTATATCGTCAACCCGCCATCAATCACAAACTCCGCCCCGGTAATAAACCCGGCAGCGTCATCGCACAAATACGCCACCATCTTAGCCACATCTCCGGCGTTACCGATCTTATGCAGCGGGATAATACTTTCCAGGTATTCATACATCGCATCCACGGCCTGCTGGTCTGCGCCGTTCTTGGTCAGCACTTCTGTGCGGGTCGGGCCCGGGCTCACGATGTTCACCCGTATTTTCCTCGGTGCCAGCTCCGCGGCGGCGGTTTTGGCGATGGAATTCAGGGCTGCCTTGCTGGCCTGGTAAATAGAGCTGGAAGGCTTGTACATGGCCGCAACAATGGACGACAACATCACAACCGACGCGCCATCCGCCAGCAGGGGTATAAACCTGCTCAGGGTGAAGTAAGCGCCCTTGAAGTTGATATTCATCACCTGGTCAAAGTTATGTTCCGTGGCATCTGCTATCAGCATTTGCTCCCCTGTGATGCCGGCATTGACAAAAAGGATGTCCAGCTGCCCGTATTGCGCTTTCACTGCCGCCACCAGCGCGTCCGTATCGGCCAGGCTGGCCTGGTCCGCTACGTACCAGGCGGCGCCTATTTCCGCCGCTGCGCGGGATACGGCTGCTTCCCTCCTGCCGGTGATAATGACTGTTGCCCCTTGTGCCACCAATTCTGCTGCTGCCGCATATCCGATTCCGCTGTTTCCGCCGGTGACGAGCGCCGTTTTTCCTGTTAACTTTTTCATGCTTTTAAATTTTTAGCAAATTTACCGGCAGATTGGTATAACTTTGTAACCAGTATCACAGAGTATATCAGTAAATCAAATGGTATGAAAAGAGATCAGGCAGAAGAGTTGAAGGCCTTGCAGGATACCCTGTATTTCATCGGAGGCAAGTGGCGGGTCCCCATCATTAACTCCCTTTGCAATGGCAACAGGCGTTTCAGGGAAATAGAGCGCAGCATTCCGGGCATCACTACCCGTATGCTTTCCAGGGAATTAAAAGAAATGGAACTGAATAAACTGGTGGTAAGGACAGTGTATGACGACACGCCGGTACTCGTCACCTACGAGCCTACGCCGTATTGCCGCACCTTTGGTAACATTATCCAGGAAATGATCAACTGGGGGCGTTCGCACCGGAAGATGGTGACGAAGAAGTAAAGCATATCCAAACCACGACCCCGGAGGCCAACGTCAGCAGCCCGGCAATATGCACGGCCCAGACCAGCCCCAGCAGGCTGGCCACCACGCCTGCCATCAGCGCCCCGGCCGCATAGCCCATATCCCGCCAGAAGCGGTACACGCCCAGGGAAGAAGCGCGCCAGGAAGGATGCGCCGCATCGCTCACGGCTGCCAGCAGGGCCGGGTACACCATGGCGGTACCCGCGCCCAACAGCACGGAACCAGCCATACCGGAAGCGAATGGCGGGAACCATTCGAACCCGATGACCACATGCCCCAGCACCTGTACGAACATCCCCCAAACAATCAGCGGCTTGCGGCCGCAGCGGTCCGCCAGGGGACCTGTAATGATCTGCCCGGCGCCCCATACAACGGGGTATATGGCTTTAATCCAGCCCACGCCTTCCAGGCCTACGCCCATATGCACAAACAACAAGGGAAACACCCCCCAGGACATTCCATCATTCAGGTTATTGATGAGCCCCGCCTGCGATACGGAAAAGAGGTTGCGGTTTTTCAGGGAAGTTTCTTTGAACACCCACCGGAGGTCCGGCCGATGCGCCTGCCCGCCGGGCATTACTGCCGTAGCGGATTCCAGCCTGGCATAAGCCCGGGTATCCCGTATGACCAAAACGGAGAGTAACAAACCGATCATCGTATAGGCGATACCGATATAGAATGGCTGCGGGCGCAAGCCATATGCAGCGGCAAGATAGCCGGTGAGCAACGCGGTTAATCCCACGGCGCCGTAACCGGCGGCTTCGTTGAGCCCCATGGCCAGCCCGCGCTTTTTAGGGCCTACGAGGTCTATTTTCATGTTCACCGTCATGGACCAGGCCAGCCCCTGGCTGATGCCCAGCAATACGTTGGCGGCGATGATCCACCCCCAGGAAGGGCCCCAGCCCAGCATAAACGGGACGGGCAGGCCAAACAGCCAGCCCAGGATCAGCACCCGCTTACGGGTATATTTATCCGCCAGCACCCCGGAAATAAGATTGGTAAAGGCTTTCACCACGCCAAAGGCGATGATGAAGGAAAACACCAGCATATCAGCCCCTATACGAAAAAGCTCCGTACCCATGAGCGGCACGACTGTTCTTTCCAGCCCCACCATCCCGCCAACCATCATGTTCACCAACACCAGCAGGGTGAATTGTTGCCAGTTTTCCTTTAACCCAAGCTTTATTTCCAAGGCGGTATTATTTAAGTGGCTATGCCCCATTTCCGTCACTGGTCAGCACCTCGCTCATATAATCAAAAAACGGCCGCATGGCTTTAAACGTCTTATTCGCTTCGTCCGGGAACCCGGGCCTCAGCACCTCCTCGTCCGTAAACCGGCGCCGCACAATAAATTGTTTGTGCCGCAGCAGGTCAATGGCAGGGTGATCGTTTGGGTAGCCTTTGGGAGCGGTTTTCAACTGTTCGCCCTGCAGCGTGCCGAACATCGATACGAAGGATTTTGCGGCGAGTATCTTACGCAGCGGCGCGTCATCAAATGCGATTTCATCGCGGATCAGCTTCAGATCCGCCGGCACGGGGCCCCAGAAGCCGCCGCCCAGGAAGGTGTTTCCTTTTTCAATCTGGAAGTAGTAACCACCGCGGCGTTGTTTGGTAGCGCGTTTGAAACTCCCGCTGAAATGCGTTTTGTACGGGGTTTTATCAGTGGAGAAACGGGTATCCCGGTAAATGCGGTATAAGCTCTGCTTACCGGAAGGCGTTTCAATGACGTCATGCTCGTTCATTTTCTGCAACAGCCCTTCCGCAAACGCTTCCACGATGCCCAGCTGCTGCTGGTAAACGCTTTTGTGTTCATTAAACCATTCGCGGTTGTTGTGGATACGTACATTTTCCAGGAAATCAAATACCGAGCGTTCTAATCCGGGTAGTGCCATTTTCGCCATAATGCGTGTATAATTTTGGACAAAGGTAAGCCTAGAGCGCTTCCCAACCTCCGTTTTGCGGATCGTACTTCCGGAACTCGCCGGAATCAGTAAATTCTGAGGCGGTCATACCGGCTTCGAACATACTATCCGGATCCCAACCGGCATTGAAATACAGCCCTCTTTTGGTCAGCAACACCGTGATGTTGTACTTCGGGTGCTGGTACTCCACATCCTCCGGCCGCTCCCGGACTACTGCAAATTTATAGGCGGCCAGCCGGTCGCTTAATTTCCGGAACTGTTCTGCTGTAAAAGGTTCCAGGTTTTCGGGGTTGTCAAAGAAACCCGGATCATTAGCCTGCTGCTGCCTTTCCATCGTTTCCTTTCTGTAAAGATGTACATCGAAACTCATATGACTTTTTATTTGGTGTTGAAGGTAATTCCGCAGGAACAATAATAGGACAAAATTTTATGCCGGCTTGAACTTCTAACAACATTTTTTGAACTTCCACCCTGCTGAAAATCCACTCAATTTGCCTACTTTTAGCCCATGGCCCAGGCTAATCAAACCATACAGGAACTATATCTCCCGCAGGGGCTCGTGACTGACATACCGGGCGGGGTGTTCGCGCTTCCCTACGGTACGGACAAGGTAGCGCAAAAGGCGCGCATCGTGCTGGAATGGCATCTCTTTAACTTCCTGATGGAAGGTGAAAAATCTGTCAGCTATGCCTCCGGCACACAGCGGCTTGGCGCGGAAGGCTTCTTTTTCCTCCCTGCCGGCAACTGCCTGATGAGCGAAAAAACGGCGGACAACGGCCGTTACAGCTGCATGCTGCTCTTTGTGAGCCAGCAATCGCTGCACCGCTTTTTCCAGGACCACCCCTTCGACGACGTGCCCGCGGAAAGTACGGACCCTACCCCGGTGGCCTTCCTGAAAGACGCCTACATCACCAATTTCATCCACAGCCTTCAACTCATGCAGCCGCACTACCACCCTGCTTTATACGAGAATAAACTGCATGAATTACTCCTCTACCTCACCGGCAAAAACAAACAGCTGATCGCTTACTTCAAAGGCTTGTGCAACGAATATGATGAAGAAACGCAGTTGAGGAAAATAGTGAACACCCACCTGGAAAGCGCCATCACGGTAGAAGAGCTGGCCTTCCTTTGCAATATGAGTATCTCCACCTTCAAACGGAAATTTGCCCGTGTATTCGGCGATAGCCCCAAACAGTGGCTGCTGAAAATGCGGATGCAGAAAGCCGCCGCCCTGCTAAAAAACAAAGGGCTGAAAGCCAGCGAAGTGTATTACGACCTAGGCTACGAAAACCTTTCCAGCTTCGTGCAGTCGTTCAAGCAGGTGCACGGCATCACACCCAAACAGTATCAGCTCAGTAACTGACAATGAACGTCCGGCCACAATTTTTGAACTCCCGGCTGAAAGGAATAGCAGTATTGTGCAGCTATTTTTGTGTCAGATAAATCACTCATTTTATGAAGCACTTAATTGCAACCTTATTGCTGGCGGTCATTGCCAGCCTTGGCTCCTATGCGCAGAACTTCACCCTGAAAAGCAATGAACTCGGTGGTCAGTTAACCAACAAACAATATTTCAACGGCTTTGGCTACAGCGGCGAAAACCAGTCGCCCCAACTCTACTGGGAGGACGCTCCTGCCGGCACGCAAAGCTTCGCCGTCACCATGTACGACCTGGACGCGCCCACTGGCAGCGGCTTCTGGCACTGGGTAGTGTTCAATATTCCCGCAAATGTGCATGAATTGAAATCCGGCGCCGGCGATGTGAAGAAGCATTTAATGCCGGCAGGCGCGGTGCAGAGCAGAACTGATTTCGGCGTACCCGGCTATGGCGGCGCCGCTCCTCCGGCAGGCCCCGTGCACCGTTACCTGATCACCGTATATGCGTTGAATAAGCAGCTGGACCTGGATGAGAATGTATCCCCGGCGCTGGTGGGTTTTAACATTCATTTTGCGACCATCGCCCAGGCATCCCTGGTGGTATGCGCGCAACATAAATAGCGTAGCCTTTAAAAAAAGACAGCCACAGGAAGGTCCTGTGGCTGTTTTAATTTTCAGTCGGCTTACAACTGCTTTATTTTAATATTCTTGAACGACACGCCTTTATTCCAGTCCTGCAACGCAATATGGCCGGAGGTAAACTTCCCGAAATCCGCATAATTCTTAAAATGCGTGGCAGCCACGGTATCTTTCCACTGCCTGGACTGCAGGTCCTGCCGGAGCGTTAGCTTCCCATTCAGGTAAAATTCGATTTTGCCATCCACCTGGCGGATGGTGGATTGGTTCCACTCTTCCTGGGGCTTCATGGCAGCGCCACTCTCCGGAGCGAAGAGCGCAAACAGGCCACCGGTGCGCTTCTTAGGATTTTCATTATCAGGGTGGCTCGTTTCCAGCAACTGGTATTCTGGCCCTGTAGCCCATGCTGCCGGCAGATCCGGGCGTTCCGCCACGTTGATGAACACGCCGCTGTTGCCTTGTTTACTGATCTTCCAGTCGAACTGCAGTTCATAATTTTTGAACTCCTTGTCCGTCACGAGGTCGCCCACTTCCTTAGCCGCGCCCTGGGTACATACCAGCGCCCCGTCCTTCACGCTCCATGCGGAAGGCGCCTTGCCCATGTTGTACACATGCCAGCCGTTCATTGTTTTACCATCGAAGAGCAGTTCCCAGCCTTCGCTTTTTTCTTTAGCGGTCAATGTATTATCGCCGGTGGCCTGTTGACCGCAGGACACCGCAAAAACGGCAAGGGCGGCTATCATCATAGCCTTTTGTTTCATTTTCATATGGATGGAATTTTAAAATAGCTTGCTTTACACCAGCTGCACGCCTTTGTTGCGAAACGCGTCCGGGCCCGGAGGGTTAAGCGGATATTCATAAGGGGAAGGGCCGTTCCTTGAAAAACGTATAGCCATTGCTGTAATACCGTCAATGGCTATACGAAATATTTATTTGATGTTTTGTTTGAGATAGTTGAAGCTGGTAGCAATGGAGCCTAACTCATCCGGCTGGTAGTTATTTTCATGCTCTACGAAGAAGTGCTTCAAACCAGCGGTGGATGCGTGGGTGAAGATTTGTTTGTAATCGATGCTGCCCTTGCCTACTTCCGTGTTTTGATCCGGGTGGGCTTTATCCATATCCTTCACATGCCACATCGGGAAACGGCCCGGGTGCGCCGCGAAGATTTTTGCCGGCTGCTGGCCGGAATGCACTGCCCAGTAGATATCCAGTTCAAAGCTCACCAGTTTGGGATCTGTTTCTTTGAGGAGGATGCTGTAACCGGTTACACCGCCGTGTTGTTTGAATTCAAAGTCGTGGTTGTGGTAGGCAAACCGCAGTCCGGCTCCTTTACAGAGTTCCGCTGCCTTATTCAGTTTTTCCGCCACTTTCTTGTAGTCGTCCGCTGACTGGCGCAGGCTTTCATCCAGCCAGGGCACGGTGAAGTAGGTAGCCCCGATGGTTTTCAGCGCTTCGATGTTGGCTTTCAGCTCATCGGTTTTCCCGTCGCGGATGAATGGATCTACGCCTACGTGGCCGCTCGGCGCGGTCAGCTTTACGGATTTCAGCAGCTGGGCCAGTTGTTTGGCAGGCATACCCCAGAAGCCGTGCTTTGGATCATAGCCGTATGTTTCCACTTCTTTGTAACCTATTGCCGCCACTTTGCGGATCACTCCTTCTACATCTTTGGGCAGCAGGTCACGCAGGGTATATAACTGTAAACCTATTGTCTTAACAGATTTTGCGCTGGCAAAAGAAGGCAGCAACAATGCGCCGGCAGAAGCCAGGGCTGCCTGTTTGATAAAATCTCTCCTCGAATTCATAATACTGATATTATTAGCGTGAATAGCGGACAAATTATTCAAACATTTGCAAATTTGCAACCTTTCATAGCAATTGCATTTTGGTGATGCGGCATAACGCTTCGCGCGGCTTGCCGCGAAGGACGGGACGTTGCCGCAGGGCGGCAGTAAATCTTCTCCCTAAAAAAATAAAATTTAATGCCCCATTATTTGCACTGGCTGCATGGGCAGTGGATTATTCCGCTGCCGCCGCACGATCATCATGGCAAATACGACGCCGCAGGCAGCCATGAGCATGCCCACCAGCGATGGATAGTTGTACGTGAGGCCGTATGTGATGGGCAGGCCGCCGAGGAAGGCGCCCAGCGAGTTGCCGATGTTGAAACCGGCCTGCGTGATGGAAGCGCCCAGCATTTGCGCGTCTTTTGCGCATTGCATCATCAGTACCTGGATGGGCGCCGCCAGGGAAATGCTCAGCGCGCCCGCCACAAACGTGAGCAGCAGCGATACGATGCGGAATTGCGAAAAGAGGAAGATGCCGAGTAATGTCGCCGTCATGGCGAAAAGCAGCCATGCGCAAGCTTTCCCGGCTGACATACGGTCCGCCAGCTTACCGCCTGCCCAGTTGCCCACCACCATGCCAAACCCGGCCAGCACCATGATCCAGGGCACGGTGGAAGCGGGAAAGCCGGAGATTTTCGTCATCAGCGGCGCGATGTAACTGATCCAGCAGAACAGTCCGCCCGTGCCGATGGCCGTGATGAGGATCACCAGCCATACGTCCGCGTTTTGAAATATTCTTAGCTGCGACTTCAGGCCTTCGCTGCGTTCAGCGGGGAGGGCCGGCAGCCAGTATTTGATGGATAATATCGTGATGAGGCCTATCAGCGCCACGAGCCCGAAGGTATAGCGCCAGAGGAAGTTGTGCCCGATCCAGGTGCCGATGGGCACCAGCGCCAGGTTGGCGATCGTGAGGCCGGCAAACATGGTGGCCACGGCCTGCGCCTGCTTTCCCGGCTCTGCGAGGCGACTCGCCATGATAGCGCCCACGCCGAAGAAGGCCCCATGCGGCAGGCCCGCGAAGAACCGCGCGATCAGCAGGGTATGCTCATCCGGCGCAAAGGCAGACAGGCCGTTGAATACGGTGAAGATGCCCATCAGCGCCATCAAAATTTTCTTCGGCGGATAGTTGCCGCTGATCATGACCAGCAAAGGCGCGCCAATTACGACGCCCAGCGCATAGGCGGAGATCAGGTGCCCCGCCTGGGGAATGGTGATTTTCAGGTTGCCTGCCACATCCGGCAGTAAGCCCATCATGACAAACTCGGTCATACCGATACCCAGACCGCCCAGCAACAGTGGGAATAACTTTTTATTCATATGCCTAAAAAAAAGATACAGGCCCGTAAAGACCTGTATCATAACCAATGAAATTTATATCTTAATGCAATGTGATCGTTGGAAAGAACATTGGCAAATCCATTTGCCAAACCGACCGCAAAGATATTTATAATTTCCAGGAATTTTTATTCAGCTAAATGATAGCTGCTATCAGCAAAATAATGAGTTATTTACCCACTGCTTTCTGGAAGATTTCAGGGTAGCGCGCGCCCTGGATAGCCACTTTTGCCGCCGCCGCTTCAATGGCTTGTAAGTCGGCCGGAGTCAGCGTTACCTCCACCGCGCCGATGTTTTCCTGCAGGCGGTTGATTTTGGTGGTACCCGGGATAGGCACGATCCACGGGCGTTGGGCGAGCAGCCATGCCAGTGCGATTTGCGCGGGCGTCACCTGTTTATCCGCGGCAATACCCTTGAGCAGGTCCACCAGCGCGAGGTTGGCCTTGCGGTTCTCTTCCTGGTAACGGGGCAGGCGGTTACGGAAATCGTTCGCATCAAATTTCGTATCCTCGCTGATGGCTCCTGTGAGGAAGCCGCGGCCCAGCGGGCTGAATGGGACAAAGCCGATGCCCAGTTCTTCCAGCAGCGGCAGGATTTCCTGCTCCGGCTCCCGCCACCAGAGGGAGTATTCGCTTTGCAAAGCGGCTACCGGCTGGATAGCGTGCGCTTTGCGGATGGATGATGCGCCCGCTTCGGACATGCCCCAGTGGCGCACTTTTCCGGCTTTGATCAGGTCCTGGATGGTACCGGCCACGTCCTCTATTGGCACGGCGGGGTCCACCCGGTGCTGATAGAACAGGTCGATATAATCCGTTTTGAGGCGGCGCAAAGCCGCATCTGCCACGGCAATGATGTTTTCCGGCCGGCTGTCCACGCCCCGGTCAGGTATCCCATCCTTAAACCCGAATTTGGTAGCGATGATCACCTTATCCCGGTAGGGCGCGAGCGCTTCGCCCAGGAGTTCTTCATTTTCGTACGGGCCATAAGCTTCTGCCGTATCAAAGAAGTTGATACCCGCGTCCACAGCGGCATGCAGCAGTTTAATGGATTCACTTTTTTCGGGCGCTGTGCCATATGCGAAACTCAGTCCCATGCAGCCTAATCCGAGCGCGGATACTTCCAGCCCACTGTTTCCTAATTTTCTTGTTTTCATAGACTTGCTTTTTTTTTAAATTTTTTTTAGGTGGGGAGATGTCAGATGCCCGGCATCCCCGGGGCCGGGGTCATTTACTCCTGCAAATGTAGGCGCTGCCGGATCAGGAAATGGTATATGAATTACTGCAAAGGTTACCATTTTTACTGATGGCCGCTGCCCGCTGATATGTATTACTGGTTTCCTTACCAAAATTACCGGTTTGCCGGTATTATGGGTATGAATACAATACATTTGTATAAAATCAGCGCAACATGGAAGCAATCGTTAAGCTGGAAAGTATTGATCAGTACAATAAGCTGCGGGGCGTGGAAACGCTGCATCCGCTGGTATCCGTGGTGGACCTCTCCCATGCGGCGAGCTTGCCCCCGAAGACCTACAACTTCAACCTCTATTGCATTTACCTGAAGGAGTTGAAGTGCGGAGAACTGAAATACGGGCGTAGTCATTACGATTACCAGGAAGGCACGCTGATGTTCATCGCGCCGGGGCAGGTGGTGGGCGTGCAGCCGAAAGGGAATGTGCAGGTCAGGGGCTGGTCGCTCGTCTTCCATCCGGACCTGATTGCCGGCACTTCTCTCGGCAAGAACATACACGACTATACGTTTTTTTCCTATGATGTGAATGAAGCGCTGCATTTGTCGGAAAAAGAACGGCAGATTGTGCTGGATTGCTTTGCAAAAATCCAGTATGAGCTGAGCCATGCGATTGACCATCACAGTAAAAAACTGATCACTGCCAATATTGAATTATTCCTCAACTACTGCCTCCGGTTTTACGACCGGCAGTTCCTGACGAGGGATAACCAGAACAAAGGGACGGTGGAAAAATTCGAGCGGGTGCTGCAGGAATACTTTTTATCGGACAAGCCGCAGCAGCAGGGCCTTCCGACGGTGGGGTACTGCGCGGATGCGTTGCATTTATCCGCTAATTATTTCGGGGATTTGATTAAGAAAGAGACGGGGAAATCGGCGCAGGAATATATTCAGAACAAGGTGATAGAACTGGCGAAGGAGCGGGTGTTTGATATGGAGAAGACGATTAGCCAGGTGGCGTATGAGCTGGGGTTTAAGTATCCGCAGCATTTTACGCGGTTATTTAAGCAGCGGACGGGGATTACACCGAATGAGTACAGGGGGTTGAATTGATGGGATGGGTAGGAGATTGCGTGGAGTGGATGGGGATTACGCTGATGGAGTGAGGAATAGGAGATTACATGGAGCGGATGGCTTTTGCGCCTGCATAAACATCCGGTAAATTTATAAAACGTGGTTCGGGGACATAAAACCTCCCGAACCACGTTCTTCTTTTATACCAGTATTTTATCCGGCGTAATCGGTAAATCTCTCAACCGTTTGCCGGTAGCATTGTAGATGGCATTGGCAATTGCAGGCGCGCAACCGATGATGCCCACTTCGCCCAAACCCTTGGCGCCGCTGGGGTTCACGTAAGGATCAGGCTTATTGATAAACGCCACTTCTATGATCGGCGCATCTGCATTCACGGCAAAGTGATAGCCTGCAAAATCGTTGCCGACGAGGTTGCCCAGCCGGTGGTCCGCATGGATTTCTTCCATCAGCGCCATACCGATACCGCCAACGATTGCGCCGGAAATCTGGTTGGCTGCGGGCTTCTCGCTTACGATCGTGCCGCCATCCGCCACGCACACTGCTTTTTCAATCTTCACTTTCCCGGTTTTGGTATGCACCCTTACTTTGAT
Source organism: Chitinophaga sp. CB10 (assembly GCA_001870995.2). Taxonomy (GTDB): domain Bacteria; phylum Bacteroidota; class Bacteroidia; order Chitinophagales; family Chitinophagaceae; genus Chitinophaga. Next base: position 310,804 of record MLAV02000001.1, on the reverse strand, counting down.
GAAATGCGCGGTAGAGCAACAGAAGGCGTATTGCTGGCGTTCCGCGCCGGGGCCGGAGCTGGCTTTCACTTCAATGTTGGCGAGGTTGTTTTTCTGCCATATATCGGCCAGCGACACAAATTCATTTTTCGCTGTCTTATAGGAAATGCCCGTTGCGGACAGCAGGATATCCGCCGGTTTGGCGTCTTTATAGACGGGATTGATGGCGGCAGCATAACCGGCCAGCTGTTGCTTCAGCACATCGCATACAGCTGCTACTGCACCGCTCATGGACGACATGCCCGTGCTGCCTCCCTGGCTGCCGGCGGTAGGCAGCGTGGAGTGGCCCAGTTCAATTTTGATCTTTTCTTTTGGCATGCCGGTAAATGTATGCGCCATGTTTTGCATGGAAGTACCGGTGCCTGTGCCGATGTCCGTCATGGCGGTCTTCACCGTCATGGTACCATCTTTTTCCATCGTGATGCCTGCGCTGGCATTGCCGCGGCCTGCGCCCCACATGCCTACTGCCACACCGTAGCCGATTTTCCAATCGCCTTCCGTAATAGCGCCGGGCTGTTGCTTACGTTGTTTCCAGCCAATCATTTCTGCGCCTTTGGTAATGCATTCGTCGATGAAGTTACTGGAATAGGGCTTTTTATTTTCCGGGTCGTGGGTGATGGCGAAGTTCTTAAGCCGCAGCGCTACCGGGTCCATATTCAACTGGTAGCTCAGCTCATCGATGGCGCTTTCCACGGCGAATGCGCCGGTGCAGTCGCCCGGGCCCCGCATCCACGTGGGCGTGCCGAGGTTCAGCGGCACGATGGCCTGTTCCGCTTTCAGGTTATCGAAGTTATACACCATGCGGGTGATGGCGGTAATACCTTCCTGGAACTGTTCAAACATGGAAGTACCGTTTTTGCCCTGGTGGAGGATGCCGAGGAACCTGCCGTCCTTATCAGCGCCGATTTTCACGCGCTGCCAGGCGGCGGGGCGGTAACCTGTGAGGCTGAACATCTGCGGGCGGGTGAGCATGAGCTTCACGGGGCGTTTCACCTGTTTGGCGGCCATGATGGCGCCAACTCCGTTGGTCCATACCCGTAGTCCGGATCCGAAACCGCCTCCCACGAATTCGCTGAATACTTCAATATTTTCCTGGGGGATTTCAAATATTTTGGCGATGGTGCGCTGCACGTTCACTACGCCCTGGGTTTTATCGTACAGCACCAGCTTATCATCGCCCGTCCAATGGGCAATGGTGGCGTGCATTTCCATGGGGCTATGCACTTCCGCGGCCATGTGGTATTCCTGGTCGATTACTGCCGGGGCGTTGGCCCAGGCGTCCATCGAACCGCGTTCCCTGCCTTGCGGCTTCAGTGGTACGGCGGCGTACGCCGTTTTGAAGTCCACCGTAGCGGGAGAGGCCTCATAGGTCACTTCCACCAGGGAGGCCGCGTAGCTTGCATCTTCCAGGGTTTCAGCGATCACCATGGCAATAGGCTGGTTGCTGAAATAGACTTTATCCGTATGAAAAAGCGGGAGGCCGAAGCGGGTATCCTTAAGTTTTGCTTCTGTGGCAAAACCTGCCACTGCCGGCCGGTTGAGGTGCGTGATGATATCCAGCACGCCTTCCACCTGCTTTGCATGATCGAGGTGAATGCTTTTGATGGTACCAGCCGCGATGCTGCTGCCTACGAATACGGCATGACACATATTATCCAGCTTGTATTCCGCTGCATATTTGCCGGCGCCGGTCACTTTTGCGATCCCTTCCACACGACCATTGGGTTTGCCGGCAGCTTTATTTTTAGTGTTGAATAATCCCATGATGTCAGATTAAGCAGTTAAACAATTCTGCAAAGCAGTTTCAATAGCGCCGCTGAGCATGACCTTCTTAAAGCCGTTGCCTGGCAGGGGTTTCACCTCATCGGCCACGATGGCTGCCGCAGCGCTGAAGGTGGCGGCATTGGCTTCCTTCCCTCTGAGGTACTGTTCCGCTTTTTGCCAGCGCCATGGCTTGTGGGCCACGCCGCCGGAGGCGAGCCGTGCATCTTTGATGCGGTTGCCTTCCAGCTGCAGCGCCGCCGCTACGGATACGAGGGCGAATGCGTAGGAGTCGCGGTCCCTCAGCTTCAGGTAGGCGAAATGCTTATTGAAGGGATTATCCGGTATATCCACGGACGTGATGATGGCATCTTTCGGGAGGTGGTTATCCAACTCCGGCGTGGATTCCGGCAGTTTATGAAAATCTTTGAACGGGATGGTCAGTTGTTTATTTCCTTTATCCGTTACGTTTACCGTAGCGCCAAGGGCGGCCAGGGCCACGCATAGGTCTGACGGATGTACGGCTACGCATTGCTCGTTATACCCGATGATGGCGCTCATGCGCTGCTCGCCGTGGAGGGCGCTGCAGCCGCTGCCGGGTTTACGTTTATTGCAGGGAGCGCTGGTTTCGTAGAAATAAGGGCAGCGGGTGCGTTGCAGGAGGTTGCCAGCGGTAGAGGCCATGTTCCTGATCTGCGGGGAAGCGCCGGCCAGTACGGCCTTTGCTACCAGCGGATGTTTGGCGAGTATCTGCGGATCGTTGGCCAGGGCGCTGTTGCGTACCATGGCGCCGATGCGCGTGTTGCCGTTGATGGATTCCACTTTATCGGATAGTACAGCGGTAATATCGATGAGCCCATCGGGAACGGCTATATTTTTTTTCATGAGGTCCACCAGGTTGGTGCCACCTGCCAGAAACTGTACGGCTTCTTTCTTTGCAACTAAAGCCTTACTTACTTTGTCGGATTTACTAAAGCTGAATGGCTTCATTTTGCTACTTTTTGAATGGATTCCACAATACCGTTATACGCGCCACAGCGGCAAAGGTTGCCACTCATGAACTCCTTGATTTCTTCCACGGAGCGGGTATGCCCTTCTTTGACGCAGGCCACGGCGGACATGATCTGCCCCGGGGTGCAGTATCCGCACTGGAAGCCGTCGCATTCCAGGAAGGCGGCCTGCATGGGATGCAGCTGATCGCCGTCTGCGAGCCCTTCGATGGTGGTAACTTCCTTACCGGGCAATGTGGCCGCGAGCGTCAGGCAGCTGAGTACCCGCTCCCCGTTTACGTGCACGGTGCAGGCGCCGCATTGGCCGTGGTCGCATCCTTTCTTGGTGCCGGTGAGGTGCAGTTCTTCCCGGAGTAGGTCCAGCAGGGTGGTGCGGGTGTCCACATCGAGTTGGTGGGATTGCTTGTTGATCATAACCCGCAGCGGCTGCTTTTGCCGCCTGGGGATGATAAGGCGTTTGGCATCCAGGTAAAACGACTTTACCGTGGCCGGGATGGCTGCCAGGGCTGCCATAGCGCCTGAGGTTTTCAGGAAAAAACGCCTGCTGTAAAAATTTTTGCCATTCATAAACGCAGTGTTGTGTGGTGAGGAGGAGTTGATCCGGCCTCCTGTACACCAGGTAGTTCCTTATCAGAAAATTGCCAATAAATCAGGATCATGGCTGAAACAGCACAAATCTAATTATATCGGACCGGATTTAGTTACAGTATTGATTCAAAAAATTATGGTTTTCAAACAGGATTTCCAAACTTAATACATGGCTGGCAATGGCAATCGGACCAGATTACGGGATAAGGGCATGCCAGGTAATACTCCCTGCTCCAACATTTTCCCCCACTGGTTGTTATCCCTATACAAACAGCATTCATATGGCAAACATAGTAATCATCGGTGGCAGCGGCTTTGTTGGCTCGGCACTCGTGAAAGAAGCATTATCAAGGGGCCACCAGGTAAAGACGGTGGTACGCAATCCGGAGAAGATCAATATTAAGGACGACCGGCTGGAAGCGGTGCACGGCGATATTCAAAATCCCGGCATTGTGTCGGATGCCGTGAAAGGCGCGGAGGCGGTGATCAGCGCTTACAACCCCGGATGGAGTAATCCGCATATTGCCAATGAAACGCTCAGCGGCTACAAGTCTATTATCGCCGGCGTGAAAGATGCAGGCGTTAAGCGGCTGCTGGTGGTTGGCGGGGCAGGGTCCCTGTTTATCAAACCCGGGGTAACGGTGATGGATAGCGGCGCTATTCCCGAACAAATGTTACCTGCAGTGAAGGCCTTGGCCGAAGTGTACCATGATCTTCTCCCCAAAGAAAAAGAACTGGACTGGGTATTCTTTTCCCCGGCCGGCAACATCAGCCCCGGCGAGCGTACCGGCAAATACCGCCTCGGTAAAAACGACCTGATCGTAGACGATAAAGGCCAGAGTAAAATTTCCGTGGAAGATTATGCCGTGGCGATGATCGATGAGCTGGAAAAACCACAGCATCACCGGGAGCGATTCACCATAGGTTATTGAGTAAGGAAGACCGCTATCGCGGTCTTTTTTTATGGCCCGATGGCGACTTGCTCACTATACGTATTTCTACGTATTCCCCTTGTTCCGCTTTTCAAAAAAATCCGGCCGGTTACAAATCATTTGCCGCCGCTCGTCCGCCGTAGCGCCCCGGATATTGGTAAACCAGCATTTTCCCCCTTTGCAACAATTATCCGTCTGACTAATTTTGCATCCAACATCAAAGTAACGCACCTCAAAATAGCCGGTACTGTAGCACTATCTGTTTATTAATCAACCGGCCCGTTACTGCTGGTGAATCGTTTTATTATTTAACCCCAAAAAATTTAGTTATGCCCGGACCATCGTTGCATCACATGATCGCACAACAATTACGGTCGCAAATTCAAAATGGCCAAGGACTTGGCAGCAATGCGGCGTATGCCGACATACAGGCTGCCCTCTCTGATCCTAAAAACCTGCCTTTCCTTTTCCTCGGATGCCAGGGACCTGATTTCCTGTTTTTCAACACCAAAGACTGGAACGGCACGGTAGGCGAGCTGGCGCAGATTTACTTCAAAGTGTATGACGCCATCGACAACTTCAAGGAAGGCTTGCTGGACGCTGTGCCGCAGCCTATCATCGATGCCGTGGAAGCCGCCGGCTATGCGGCTGACCAGGTGATCAGCAACTCCTCTACCCTTTCAGAAATTGAAGAGATGTTCAAGGACCTGCAAAAGGTGATTGACGGCCTCGCTGCCAACCTGGTGGAAATGCTGAAAGAGTTCGTTACCGAATTCAATATTTACAATGTGTTGGCGCACCCTTACCGCGACGGGCAGGACAAAGGCAAATGGTGGTGGTTTGACGCCATGCACTACCGTAAAACCGGCAGGTATGCAAAAGCCCTGCTGGACAAGGCCCCTGCCAATTCCCCCTTGCACCTGTATGCACTCGGCTACCTCACCCACTTCACGGCAGACACTGTAGGCCACCCGTTTGTAAATATCAATTCCGGCGGACCTTACCGTATCCATGCGCAACGGCATAAGACCCTGGAAAATTACCAGGACGTATTCAATATGTTTGCGAAGAATGGTACCGACTGGAACCGCTCCAAACTGCATGCGCTTTATAACTTCAACTTTGACGGCAATATTTCCGCGCCGGATGCAGAAGACGAAGTACCTGATCCGAACACGCACATGCCGGAGGAACTGGCCAAATTCATTGCCGAAACGCTGAATGAAGTATTCAACACCGGCGCGGCTGATGATAATGAATACGGCCCGCCTGTCAGCGCGGAAGACATCAATAACGCTTACCGCCTCTGGTACAAGTGGCTGCGCAATGCTACCGACACCGGCACCCTGCCTTTCCCGGTACCTTACAGCCTCACTGCAGAACTGGAAGAAGTATGGGAAAAAGCGATGGATGACCTTGGCGACATTGGCGACTTCATCGAAGACGCGGTAGACCAGGCCGGCAACTTCAGCTTCCTCGCCATCTTCCTGATCCTCGCGGCGCTGATCCTCGCAGCAGTTGCGGCCGCCCATGCGCTGGTAGACGCTATCCTGGGTTCCATCACCACCCTCACCACTGCCGGTATCCGTTATGCCGCCAGCCTGGTGTACGAGCAACTCTATAACGCTTTCCAAAACTTCAGGCTGGGTGTGGCTTTCAACGGCCTTGCCTTCCCGATGCAGGAACACCTGAACGAACCTCGTTTTGCGCAGTTCAAAAACACCAGCTTCCCTGACCCGCTGGGCACCAAAGCCGGCGACCTGTTTGGCCAGCTGCCTAAACTGGCTGTAACCCTGGGCGCAGGCGGATTCCTGGATGAGATATTCCACCGCGAAAAACATATGATCTATCCACCGGTATCCGGCGCTACAGAACAGAATCCTGCGCATCCCGCGCCTAACAGCTATTTCAGCAATACGGCATTGCACTATGCATTTGATAAAATTCCGCTGAGCAAAACGCTGATCGATACGCTGGCTACCCTCAACGGACCGGAATCGCAGGTTATTGCAGCCTTCAATCCCGCTTCTACGACAGGTATCAAACCTTCTCTCGGTAACGCGATGATGCTGACGGAAGAGATTTATGACCGCTGGAAAAAGAACGTGAAGTTCCCGGATTTCAACCTGGATGCCGACAGGGGCTATGGTTATCCCTGCTGGACGCAGAAGGGCGATCCGCGCGAGCAGCCTGACCAGCTCGACACCACGCCGGTTGACCTTACTTTCATTCCGCCGGCCTGATAAATCCTTTCTTATTCCATCTATCCAAAAAAATTAAAACTCATGAACGAAACAATCGCAAACATACAAGCATACCTGAAGGAGCTGCAAAGCACCACTGAAAAGTACACCGCCGAAGCTCCCGCACTTGTCAGCCGCCTCTATGCCGCAGCCAATACTACCGGCGGCAAACGACGCCCTGAAAAAGTGAACGACAGTTCATTCCTTTATATCCGCTCTTACAGCAATGATATCGGCATCCGCCCGTTCAGCAATATTACTTTCTGGAACTCGCCGGATATTACGATCACGCCGGTGGCCAACCCCGGCGCGCCGACCACGCAGCTGCAGGCGGGCCAGCAGTATAACATCCAGTGTACGGTGAATAACCGCGGCGATATTATTGTGCCGGCGGCCAAGGTGGAGTTCTTCCTCTGCACGCCTTCCCTGGGTTTTGATACCCGTTATGCGGAAAACATTGCGCTGACCCAGCTCAACACAATGTTACTGCCGCTGGGCAGCGGCAGCGTGAACGTGCCTTTTGATGTACAGAACCACCAGGCGGGCCACCGTTGCCTGTTTGCGCGCACTTATTCATTTAGTCCGCTCGACAAGCCGCTGAGCCTCTACGGCCTCGACCCTACCCTGGACCGCCACATCGGGCAGAAGAACCTGAACATTACCGGCCAGGCGCAGAACTATAACTTCCAGCTGATCCATGCCGCTAATGCGCTGGAAAACATCAAATTCGTAGCGCTGACGAAGGATGAAATCCTGGCGCTGCAACACCCGGCCCTGGCCAACTTCCGCTTCCGCGAAAATACCGCGGACCTGGTGAGCAAGCTGGTACCTGTACTGGACAGCAAGGGTGCGGAGAATGTAACGGTGAAGGCAGGTCGTACAGGCTTTGACGTTACCAGCCAGAGCAAGGAAGGCATGAGTGTGGACAGGCAGCAGGCCATACAAAGACAAGTGGATGCAGCCATCCGGCAGATAGCCAGCGGCGCGGCGCCTGCTACGTCTTTCAAAGCGCTGTTCAAGGAATTCAACAGCATTTTCGACAGCAACAAATGTTCAAAATTCAGCCTGAAGATCCCTGATTTCGGCCTTGTTCCGGGAGAAGCGATTGCGGTGAATATTGTCAATACCAATGTGGGTACCGGAAAGGTAAAAGGTGGTATTACTTTGATTATTACCGGCAACAAATAAAGCTGGTGTAAATGTGGTAAGGCCGCTGTTTCAAAGTGGAATTATCCTTACTACCCGCCACCGGTAATATGAACGGTTATAAAAAAGAAAGCGCCTGGCAGGTTTTGCCAGGCGCTTTTTCGATTTATCAAATCACAAAATGCTGAATTATTTTTTGGCAGCTTTCAGGCTGAAACCAATTTCAACATCTTTGCTGATCATCCAGTTTTCAGGGCTACCTTCAGTTTTGTAGCTGATGCCCCATGCGGAACGATCGATAACAAATTTTGCGTTTGCAGTAACTTCTGCGTCAGTAACAGTGATTTGTGCAGGGAAAGTGATGTTCAGGGTGCTGTCTTTCAGGGTGAGGTTGCCGCTGATCAGGTTAGTAGCGCCTGGTAACAGACTTTTAGCTTTGGTGCTGTCGAAAGGAGCAACAGCAGTGATCACGAACTTAGCGGTTGGATACTTTGCAGTATCGAAGAAGTCAGCACTTTTCAGGTGACCATCCAGGTCAGTGGATTTTTTGTCTGCTTCAGTAACAGAAGCCGGATCAGCGGTCAGGCTGTTCATGTTAACTTCGAAGTTACCGCTGGTGATGGCGCCGTTTTCTACGTTCAGGGTACCATCGGTTACTTTGATTGTTCCAAAGCGAGGTGCGAAACCGCCTTTGTGAGTAGCACGCCATTGTACAGAAGTGGTGGCAGTGTCAATAACATAAGCTGTGCCGGTGGCTACAGCCGCTTCTTGTTTTGCTTCGGTCTTCGCCGTTTCGGTCGAAGCACCGCCACAAGCTGCCAGTGTGAGCAGCAGCGCGAGCGCAGGTACTGTTTGCTTCATAAATTTGTTTTTATTACATATATATTGGTGCACAAAAATAGGGGATTAATGTCAATTGTATGTACAAGATATTGAAAAATGTCAATCTTTTAACAATTCTGACAAAATTTGCTTCCGGGAAGCTAGATAAAGTTCTTGAGGGCCTGCGAAACCGGGAATGCCCGTACAGGGCCTGTTTGAGGTTTTGAAGATTAAAAAATCCGGCAAAAAGACGAAATTCAGCAGCATAAATATCAACCCATATGAAATCTTTGCTTTTATTGTTTGTACCTGTATGCTTACTGTTTTCCTGCAAAAAAGACGATACTATTCCCGCCAATGAAGACATTACTAGCGGAAGCCGCTGGGGCATTATGATTGGGAGTACGCCCGAACAGGTGTACGGACAGCTCCAGGACCTGCCCGGAGGCCTGGGCGTGAAGGCTGTATATAGCCTCCCCCGGCACCAATATGTAAAAGTATCCGATTTCCAGGGGAACCCTGCCTTGTACAACACCTTCATGATTCACCAGATTGACTCCGCCGGCGTGGTTCAGATCGAGTATAACAACAACATTTCCCGGATACGCTGGAGCGGACCAGACGGCATTTACCCGTTGCAACGCTGGCCGGCCGGCACAACGGCGTATCTGAGCGTTGGGGACGGTGGCGCCGCATTGCAAACGAAAATGAGTGAAATCTTTAAGGCATGGCCTTACCATGGAAATTATGAGATATCGATGGGAAATAAGCCATTGACATCAGGCTTCGACCTGGAAATGAAGAAATGGGATACCTGGCAGTTTGCTACCAGCGCTCCGGTGAGTGCAACAGCAAAAGGGGTGTATGTAGTGACCTTACATTTCAGCAGTGGAAAATTGGGCCGCATCAATTTGCAATACCAGGAAACTCCTTCCATGATAGAATAAGTAATTATCCTGTATTTAGCAGCAGGGCAAGGCTGTACGCCTTGCCCTGCTGCATTTTTATAACATAATAACAGATTCAATCCTGGAAACCTGTTTATAATAGTCGATTACTTCCTCTTCATCTTTCACAGGCACCACCACACTAAAAGACCTGTACTTTCCCTGCGATGAATTGTTTTCGGTTATCTGTGCGTGCTTTCCGTCAAACACCGCCAGGATCTGGTCATGCTTCTGATCGTCCACCTTTACAATAAACTTGAACGTATAATGACAAGGGAAACTAACATTTTTCTGTAGCAAGGCCCTGAAATTCTCATAAGGATCTGTGCCGGCGTTGGCATTATTAGCGTTTGTACTCATATGCTGTCGTTCTTGTAATGGGTCGCCCCTTGTTAAAAAATCAACTACAAAAATAGGCAGAATCAACGATAAAACCCCGCATTCTCCCCTTTTACATCCCGTGGAAAATACCTTGCCAAAAAATAAAACATCAGATGTTTAAATAAACATCATACCTTTGTATCATAATCAGGATTATGGAACACCTACCTAAATTATCTGACAAGGTGATCAGCGCCATACAGAAAGACATCTCCCGGGGCAAGTACAAGCCCGGGGCTAAGATTCCCGCAGAGCCGGAGCTGATGGAGCTGTATGGCGTTGGGCGGTCGACCATCAGGGAGGCCATCAAAACCCTCGCCAACAGCGGTATTTTACGGGTGCAGCAAGGGGCCGGCACCTTTGTCAGCCAGCACATACAGCCGGAATCGCTGGACCAGCGGCTGCGCCGGGCTGATTTTGAGGAAATCAACCAGGTACGCCGCATGCTGGATACTGAAATTGTGAAACTGGCAGCCGAAAACCACACTGCCGCCCAGCTGGCCGCAATTGAAAAGCAGCTGCAGCTACGCAAAGCCGCCATCATGGCTAATGATAACGAGGGCTGCGCAGAGGCGGACATTGCCTTTCATATGGCCATTGCCAGGGCGACACAGAATGACGTGCTGGCGGACCTTTACCAGAGCTTCACCGCGGTGATAAGGGATTTTTTCAGCAAACGGGACAAGCAGGGCGTTGGGCATTTTGCTATCTCCCACCACCTGCATGAACAATTGTATAAAGCCATCAAAGCAAAGAAGCCGAAAGCGGCCTTGCAGGTAATACAGGAAATCATTGACAATAACTATTAACCCATGACGATCTTAACCTTTACACTGATCATGCTGGCAGGGGCTTATGTGGCCGGACTCCTGGGCTCGCTCACCGGCCTCGGCGGCGGCGTGGTCATTATTCCCCTGCTGACGCTCGTTTTCCATGTGGATATTCGCTACGCCATCGGCGCGGCGCTGCTGGCATCTATCGCCAATTCGTCCGGCGCAGCCAGCGCCTACATCAAGGAAGGAATCACCAACATCCGCCTGGGCATGTTCCTGGAAATAGCCACCACCATAGGCGCTGTTTGCGGCGCACTGATAGCCGTATTTACGCCCACCAACACCATCGCCATCCTGTTCGGCGTGGTGCTGCTGTTCTCCGCTGCCATGACGCTGCGCCGCAAAAACGAACACGCGCTGCAACAGGGCAGCCGGCTCTCGCACGTGCTAAAGCTCAACAGCAGCTACCCTACCAAAGATGGTATTGTGCATTACGAACTGAAAAACGTAGCCGGCGGCTTCGGGATGATGCTGATCGCCGGCGTCCTCTCCGGCCTGCTGGGCATCGGCTCCGGCGCATTGAAAGTATTGGCCATGGATTCCGCCATGCGCATCCCGTTTAAAGTAAGTACCACCACCAGTAACTTCATGATCGGCGTTACTGCCGCTGCCAGCGCAGTGGTGTACCTGCAACGCGGTTATATCGATCCGGGCATCGCCTTCCCCGTTGTGCTGGGCGTGCTCGGCGGCGCTTTCACCGGTGCGCGGCTCCTAACGATCATGAACCCACGTACTTTACGGTATATCTTCTGCGCCGCCATTGCATTCGTAGCGCTGGAAATGATGTATAACGGCATTCACCACCAGTTTTAACGTTAAAACGGACCCAACATGAGCTTCTTAAAGAAATTAGTAGACAGAGATGTGGAAGTGATCGTAGGCAAAATGCTGCGCTACGGCGTATTTACCGCCAGCGGCATCGTGCTGGCAGGCGGCATTTTCTACCTCATTCAAATGGGGAACACCCTGGTACCGGATTACAGCCACTTCACAGGAGAAGGCAAAGGGTTTACCACTTTCAACGGTATTCTAAAAGGGGCGGCCTCCTTCAGCAGTACGGAAGTGATTCAGTTTGGCGTGCTGGTACTGCTGGCTACGCCGATCCTGCGCATTGTAATGTCCCTGGGCGCGTTTGCGCTGGAAAAGGATAGGTTGTATGTGGGGATTACGGCGCTTGTATTGGGGGTGATATTGTTTAGTATGTTTGGCGGGTTGAAGGTTTGATTTTTTTTCTCGCAAAGGGGCATAAGGGGGCGTAAGTGGCATAAGGGGGTGTAAGCCCGCAAAGGATTCGAGGTTGTTTTTTTACGCGCCCGTTAATGTTCCGGCCTTTGCCTTAGATATGCGGCTAAGGAGGGAGTGCTGGACGTTCCTTCCTTAGCCGCTAAGCATCAAATTTTAGCACTTGTTACCATACTATCTCCTTTTTCTTCGCCAAAAATCCTTCTCCATAAACGGCGGTTACCTTATCTCCCCGCTTCACGCCCTTTACCTGCGCTAGAGGTACTTCCGCCGTATAGTCGATACCGTTAGCAGCCCGCAACGCTACCGTTGCAACCGGCCTGCCGTTCACCAGCAGTTTTAACGGGAGCGACTGCCCTTCCATCACCGGCGCCTGCCAGGATACTTTTAAATAATTCCCCTGGCGGGTAAGCGACTGCGGCCGGTTATCGTACCAGTTCAGTACGGCCAGGCTCACATTCCACGCCGTATTGTGGTTCACCCATCCTTCCAGGTGCCGGTCCTTGCCGGCAGGATTGAAGGGATACATTTCCGTTCCCGGCAGGCAGCTGATAGACCCCCGGCATAATTCCAACCGCGCGCAGGCATTCTCATGGTAGCCTTTCGGATAGCCTTTGGAAACGCCTTCAAAGCCCATTTCCGGGTGATGCGCCGCATGCGCATTCAGCGGATTGCGGCCATAGAGGTTATCGAAATGCGCATAGGCCAGCTGCTCGAGCCTTGCCTTCTTCCCAGGATCTTTCACCACTGCCGCCGCCAGCAGTGCGGACGCAGGGAAGCCCGCCACGTTGCCCACTTCGTTCATCTCAGGCACGGTCCAGTTACTGTCCAGGTCGTAGCGGCGGAAGTCCCAGGCGTTGTTGGAACGATGTATCATCACGTCCGCCCACTCCTCTATCTTTTGCTGTAAGCCTTTCGGCGCTCTCTCCGGGTATTGCAGCTGAAAGGTGGCCAGGCCCGTCATCAGGTTGTATTCGCTCATACGCTGCCCTTTGGTCGTCATCGGGTCCTGCAGGGACAGGGAGTCGATCAGCCACACCGCCTGCCGGTAAGCCGCCTGCATGTATTGATCTGCATCCGGCAGCTGCTCCCGTTTCGCTACTTCATACATCAGCAAATTGGGCAACACGGAAAAACCCGGCGCATGCCGGCCTTTTGTCGTCCCTACCTCCCGCTGTACGTTAAGCAGGCCTACCGGTTCCCAATTGCTCCTCGCAAAGGAAAGCGCCTGCTGGTAGAACTTTTTGGAGAACCATTTATCCAACTGCGGATAGGCATACAAAAAGTAGGCAAACTGCGCCAGCGTTTGGGGATGCAGCTGCCTGGGCAGCGGATCCTTGCTGGGGTCCTTCGTTTCAGGATTCACCAGGTAATAGCCCAGGCCCCAATGCAAGTCCATCACCACATCCGGCACTTTATCCCCCAGCGGTTTTTCTATGGTAGTAAAATATTTTCTGGCAGATGGTAAGGCCGTTTCATCATTGGGGTCTGTGGTCTTTTTGTAATCCGGGCTCAGCACCATCGACTTCAAACTGTCGTACGAAATGGTAGCCGGCAATTTCGTATATACTTCCGGGTTAGAAAGATACATCCAGATCAGCGATGGAATTTCGTACGAATAATAAGTTCCATCCCGCCAGGGGCAACCGCCATAGGCCGAGTGATGCGTGCCGGTAATACTGCGGGCATCGTTCATAAACCATACGGATGGCAGAAATCCCGCCCTTTCCAGGACGTAAGGCCCCACGCGGAACGGATAGGAAACCCCTTCCGGCAAGGCGCCACCCTGCGCGTGAATGACGTAGCGTTTACGTGTATCCGTTGGCGTAAATGCGGTAAAGTCTCCCAAACCGTTACTTACCGTGCCTTTAAATAAGGGCTTATCCTCCCCTTCGGCCGTAATGTAGAAGGATACTGTCCCTTGTAAGGCCGTAGGTACGGTGAAGCGCTTCGGGGCATTGGTATTATACCCCGTCTGGTTCACGCATACCCAGTGGGCTTCCGGCGTAAAGGCCGGTGTTTGGGCCTTTGCCAGGCTGCCGGCGGCGAGGCCTGCGCAGAAAATCAGTGAGGCGATTAAATGTTTAGGCATACTGTTTTATTTTACGTGGAATATTGGAATCCATCATCAGGAAAAGTACTACTGGTTGAATTTCAGAAAAAGCGGATCAAACCTATGCCAACAGGCACGCCAGTCACATACTGCATCACTCATAACACCTCACCGCAAACAACCCCGCCGGCGTCCCTCCATGCGTCCCCCCCAAATGCACCGTCAAGCTCCCCGTCCGCAACGGCTCCGCCAGCTTTATCCGCCACAGCGACTGATGATTATCCGTCACCTTTACCACGGCTTCCTTTCTATCATTGCATAACACAAACGACTCAACGCAGAAAGGCATCGCTCTCTCCGGATGGTGGTAAATAACATTCTCCATCGGATGATCAAAGTCCGTGTCAAACACCAGCTCTATTTCGCTGATGCGCTGCTGCTCCGGCCAGGTAAGCGTCAGCGTTGGGTTTGCATCTTCCGCCGCAGCCAGCCAGATGTTAGGCTGATGCGTAGGCCGGTTGATGCCGTTGCGGATATTACCCGCGCCAAACAGCGCAATGCCCCCCGGAATTTCCAGCGCCAGGTTCTTCCCTGCCGGCCTGCGCTCCGGGCACCAGAACTCAAAGGCTTCCACACCAATATCTTCCGTGGGTACCTGCGCGCCAAAGTTGGATACGGCAGGATTGGTTTTATTGAATACCGTCAGTACCCCGCTCACGCGTTCGCTGCTGCTTTCCAGGCTGACCAGCGGATGTTGCATGAAACAGAGAAAGATATAATTGTCTTCCGGCAACGTGGCGTCAAACTGCAGGTCAAGCGCCTGCGCGCCACGTGTAACCGGCACCGTTAGTTCCTGTAAAATAATATCCGGCGTATGGTGCGACTGCCGGCTGCTGGTCCTGAGGGACACCCGCAGTTCCGTATCTTCCTCCACCTCGGCAAACACTCTTACAGCGGGTATCTTCCCGGCACGCAACGGCAGCATCTGCGCCATGGAAGCGTCCAGCCGTATCACTGCTCCATCCGGCGCCAGGCGTTGCAGCACATATTCGCTGCTTGCCGTAATGGCAGCATGCGCCACCAGGTCCCGCGCATCGCGCAGCTGCAACTGCGGAATATACTGCCCCTTGCGTATCAGGCTCGCCTGCAGCTCCTGCATCAGCGCATCCTGCAATAACGCTCTCGGCTGTACGCCGTAGCGGGTACACAACGCGGCCGCCATACCTGCCGCCTGCGCTCCGCAGGCGCTCGTGCCCATCACCCTGCTGGAGCCAAACGCCACGTGGCTGGCACTGATAATACGCCCTGCCAGCAACAGGTTGCTGATATTGTGACTGTACAGGCACCTGAACGGAATCTGGTACACGCCTTTGCTATGCCATTGGTTACAGGCAGGCTTTTCGCTGAATACGCCATCCGCCGGATGCAGGTCGATAGACCAGCCGCCGAAGGCCACGGCGTCTTTGTGGGTGCGCTGCTCCACAATGTCCTGCTGCCGCAGCATGTAATCCCCCTCAAAGCGCCGGCTCTCCCGCTTCCCCGGTATCTGCCCCACCCACTCTAAAGTCATGGTTTCCGCCTCCGGGAAGTGCCCGGAATTTTTAATGTAGTTCCAGATGCCGTACACCACTTTCCAGAGCTCCCATTTAATCTCCTCTGTATCGTGCACGGTATCCAGCCGGCCGCCGAATTCTATCCACCAGAACTGGCAGCCCTGCGCCTGCGCGGTGATGCGCTTGTAACGCGGAATTGCAGTGATATCTTTCAGCGCATATGCCGGCGGCACAAATTGCACCGGCCGCCCTGTATCCTTGGTGTAAAAGTAGAGGGAATGCCCCAGCAGTTCTCCATACTCCGCCGAGGGCGCAAACTTCTCCCCAAATTCCGACTCGCTTTCAGCACCCATCCGGAAAGCCGCGCCGGAAAGGAATCCCACCACGCCATCGCCGGAGGCATCGCAAAACAACGGCGCTTTCAGGCGATACAAAGTGCTGTTCTGACTACAGAAGGCCGTCAGGGATTCGATCATATCAGGCCCGGCTTTATGTACTTCAAATGCCGCCGTATTCAGCAGCAAGGTAATATTGGGTTCATTGGTCACTTTTTCCAGCAGGATGGTATCATAAATCAATGGGTTACCTTCCGGGTTACGCCAGATATTTTCCGTCATGATTTCATCGATCACCCCACCTTCCCGCGCCCAGCGGTTATTATTCCCCATGTGAGAGGTGGCGCCCAGCACCCACAAACGGACCTCGCTGGAGGAGTTGCCGCCCAGCACAGGCCTGTCCTGCACCAAAATCACTTTAATGCCCTCCCTGGCTGCAGTAATAGCGCAGCAAACGCCCGCTAATCCGCCGCCTGTAACTACCAGATCCGCTGTGTATTCGATCGTTCTTAATTCCCGGCTTTCAATGGACTGTTCTTTCAACATAAGCTAATTTTTTATCCTGCAATAAATCAGGATGCCACATTTTTTTCTTGAATGATGCTCTTTCCCGAAGGAGTATTCAGTTGTTTTAATGTCAATTTGCGCAGCGCCGCCAGCGGAATGCCGGCCGCCAGCAATACCACCGTTGCAATAATGGCCACCAGCACTTTCCCCGTGGCGGCCAGCCCGCAGAGGATAAACAGCAGCAGTGCTGTAAATGCCAGCGCAAAGGCGATCACCCGCAGGCCGAAAATATTCTGCCGGCGAATGGCGGCCGCCTCTTCGGCCGGTTGCGCCGCCGCCGCGGCTTTTTGCTGCCGGCGGAACGCCTGGTAATTGGTATAGTCCACCGCAGGGCCTTTGCGCGCTGCCAGCACAAATTCGTATAGCCCTAACAGTAATAGCGGCAGCCCTGCGCCCAGCAACATCTCTTCCGAACGGTTAAGCCAATACGAAGTCAGCAGCGGCGTCAAAAATTTAAACACCAGGTTCACCAACAGGCATACCGCCGAAATAATGTAGGCCGTTCTGCCATCCAGCTTTTTGGAAAACAGCGCCCAGAGCGGCGGCAGCAGGGAAGGCCCTCCCGTGATAGCCGCAATGCTGATCACCACTTCAATCATCCCTCCTACTGCCGGCACCATCAACGCAATGCCGATCATGCCCAAACCCAGCAGCAGCCCGGATACGCGCGCCACGCGTATCAGCTGCCGGTCGGATGCGCCGGGGTGGATCACGCCCTTGTAAATATCATTCGTGATCACCGCGCTCGTCACGTTCAGCGTAGTATTGGCCGTAGCGGACGTGGAGAAGTACATGCCCGTCAGCATCAGGCCCATCAGGCCCGGAGGCAGCACCAGCCGGCATACTTCGAGGTAGGCATTTTCCGCATTCAGCCCCGCCAGCGCAGGGTTGATGCTTTTATAGATCATCGGCGGCAGCATCCAGATGACCGGACTAATGAGGTACAACCCTGCAAACAGCAGCGCCACTTTTTTGGCGGACTTCGGCGAATCCACGCTGGTATAGCGTTGCACGAAAGTCCAGTTGCCGCCGATGTAACTGATATGGTATAACGCGAACGCCAGTATGAAACCAATGGTATATTCCCCGTTCACCAGCGAAAAGAAATCTTCCGGTACGCGTTGGGTAAACTGTTGCCAGCCGCCGGCATGGTTCAGCGAGAGAGGCAGCACGATCAGCACCGCCGCCGTCAGGATCACAAACTGCAAAATATCCGTTACCATCACGGCCCAAAGCCCGCCGATAGCGGTATAGGCGATCATCATCAGGCCCAGCACAATGGTGCAGGGCACAAGCGGGAAGCCCAGCGAAACGCTGACCAGCTTGGCCACGGGATACAGCACCGCGCCTTTATTCACCAGCGATACCACCAGAAAGATGTACACGTAAAATTTTTGCACGGGCGCCCCCAGCCGCTGCCGGATGAATTCCGCGGCCGTCAGCGCGCCGGTACGCTTCCAGCGCGGGGCCAGCAGGAAGGCCGTGATAATCCCGCCCAGGCACATGGTCCATTGAATGGTAACGGACACAAAGCCGTATTTATAAGCAATACTTCCCCACGCCACAAATGTGCCGGCGGAAAAAAAGCTCATGAACAGCGAGAGGCCGCCGATAAACCAGGGCACAGCCTCCCCGCCTGCAAAAAACGATTTCATGTTGCGCCCGGTACGGGCAAACAGCAGCCCGATGACCAGCACAAACGCTGAAAACACAAATATGACGGCCGTATCTATCGTGGATGTACTCATGAGCGGATTTTAATAATTTTCATGCCATAGGGCGGTATCGTCACCTGCCAGCTATTGCCCGTCAGCGCCTGCTGCTCCGGCTTTCCGCCGGCGTCCAGCAGTTCTGCCTGTTTTATATTTTTTATAAGTTGGGGAGAGATCTGCACCTGGCTTTGCTGTACGGCATCGTCATTGTTCAACAGCATCAAATAAATATGCCGTTGATCGGTGCTGCGGGCCCCGAGAAAGTCCACATAAGGATTCTCCACTTTGAGCAGGCCGTCCGGCATATACAGGCTGGCCGCCGTTCCCAGCACCGTTCCCGGCGCAAAGCCGTAACTGGTGTGCGGCCCAACCTTAGGCGTTACAAAACCCCTCGGGAAGCTGATGCGGTTATTACTGCGCAGTGTGATTTCCGAAATGAGATAATCCGTTAGCAGTCCTACCTGCCACCAGGCATGGTGCGGGTAATGCCCCGCTCCCTGGTTCATCACATCCCAATAGTAGGAGGCCACCTGCGTAGGCTGGTCCACAAAAGCATCCCGGCCCAGTACTGCCGCACGGGCCATGGTGAGGAACAGGGAATCCCGCGTGAGCCCAAACATGCGCACAAACATACCCGCATGGCTCGCCAGCATGATAGGACCGTGGTGATTGGCGGAACCCAGGCTGCCGCCATGTTCAAAGCTGAGCCCCGTCTGCGTGATTTCCCAATCCTGCCGCGGGATACCTTTTACGGATTTCTCCGCTGTGGAAGGAATGGGATGCGTATAAATCGATGCCGTATATACTTTCGCCGCTTTTATCGCCGCGTCCTGGTAGCGTTTATCTTTCGTGAGGTCGTAGAGGTCCAGCATGGCCTGCACGGTTTGAGCCGTGGCAAAGTCGGCCACAAAGCGGGCATCCCCGCATACCCCGAGGTAGCAGCCCTTCTCCACGCCGTTTTTAATCTGCCAGTCCGCGCCTTTACGCGCGGCCGCTAAATACTTTGGGTCCTTCAGGATACGGTAGGCAACGAGCAGGCCGTAAAAAGTAGGCCGCAAATCCGGTATATCCGTAAACGTTGGTTGCGTGGTATTGGCATCATACCCTACTTCCCAATGGCCGTCCGCATGCTGCCATTGGAGCAGCTTTTCAGCCCCCAGGCGCAGGCGTTGCCGCAGCGCCTGATTGCCCGGCTCAAACAGCAGGATGTTGCCGATATCCAGCATGGTATAGTAGGTCAGCGCAATCGGCTCTACGTAATGGCCCCACTCTTCCGTAAAGGTTTTTCTTTTCCAGAGGTAGTACTGGCCGATGGCGGCGCCCTGGAAAAAGCCGGGTTCTTCCTGCTGTTGCACCAGTTTGAAGTTGAGCGCTTCCGGCAGCCGGTGTTTCAGTAAGGTAGTATCCTGTGTGATATTGGCCAGCATCCACATGGCGCCGTAATCAGAATTTTTCATCGCATCACCTTCAGCGCCTACCACGCCGCCCCGGTAACTTTGCGCGCCAATCTGCAGGCCTTTGTAGAGGAAGGTATGCCACATGGAAGTACTGTCATTACCGAGGTAATGCAGCATAGCCATGATCCTGCTGGTCAGCGATGTCTTCGTCTTCTTCAGCTTCAGGAAATCCGGGAAGCGGTACACGTCGTTAACCGCGTGCTTGTACACGGTGTACCAGTCCGCCTGCTGTACCGAGTAGCGGAAGGAAAAAGTGCGTTGTTCACCGGCACGCATATATGAACCCTCCTCTCCCAGCACCGGGTGATAGGCAACGGGGGTAAACTGGCCGGCGCGGTTCATCACGGAGAGGCCCAGTTTCCATACCTGGTGCGTGTTGCGGTCTTTCTCCCAGGGGTCCCGGCCTGTGCCCGGCGCCGGGATCACGGCCATGGTGATGCCGTTGCTGCTCACGAGTGGGCTCAGCGTAGAGGCGCTGCGCTCCCTGAACAGGATCGGTTTATCGGGAATACCCTGCCCGTATGCATAGGCCAGCACGATGTCCGGCTGAATGGTATTGCTTTGGAAAAATCCAGGCACCATGGCAAAATCCGGCTTGTTATTCACCAGCGTTGCCAGCGTAGGCGAAGCTATGGAGTAATACCCCGGCTGCTTTGCCGTAAGGGTGATGCTCACCAGAATATCGTTCTTATTTTTTTCATCCAGTTGCCAGGCAGCGGTAATGTTACACTCCGCGTTATCCGCGCGGAATTCCAGGCCGCCGTTGGCCCGGGTGGCGGATGTAGGGAAAAACCGGATAGCCATGCCTGCGGTATTCATGGCCACAGGGCTTATATTACGCTCCCAGTTTTTGGTGAGGTAGGTGTATTCCTTCAGGGAAAATCCGCCGGGGTGGGTGGCTGCCAGGCGCAGGTCCGGCAGGCTGTCCGGCTTGCCGGCCGAGTAGAGCACGAGGTACTCCCCCGAAGGCTGCGGCAGCTGCCGCCCGCCCACTGCGAGCTGTTGCAGCCGGTATCCCTCGCCGGTTTGCTTCCACTCCAGCAACAGGCGGCCGTTTTGCAGCCGTTCCTGCGCGAAGAGTGCAGGCGTAATAAACATGGTTAATAGCAACAAGCAATTTCTCATACCTAACTATTTTTTCATGGCCTCGGCAATGGTAGCGCCGATGTGGTTTAATCCGTGTTGATTATAATGAATATCATCTGTCATCCAGTGTTTGCCGAAAAAGTCCGGCGTACCGCGGTACACGATGAATACGCCCGGGATGGTTTGGGCTAGCTCCGTTTGTACTTTCCGCACCGCGTCAAAGCCTTTTTCAGGGTGGCCTTTGTAATTGCCCGTCAGCACTATATAAAAGGGTATAGGAGCGCCCAATGCATTCCGGAAACGGCGTATCAAACGGCATAACGCATCACTATACTCGTTCACGTCCAGGACACCGCTATTAACGGCATTTGCATCTCTCTCCCCCTGTACCCAAATTATACCCTTTACTACCCCGTTGGAAAGCCTGATGGCTGCCTGCGTTTTAGCCACGGCGGCGGAAAATAAATGGCCGGTGGTATCCCAGGTATCCATATCGCCCAGGCGGGCTTTGCCATGGCAGGAAGCGCCTCCCCGCGCCGCCGGCACGATGATAACGGTATCGCCTGTACGCTGATGATAAGCGGCTGCAAACGCCGGCCACAGGCTGCCCGTGGCGGCTTGCTGGAGGCGCTGGTAGTCTTCGCCCACGGGGTCTTGCAGGGGTACGAGGGCATCCTGCTGCCATTTGTACTCCCAGGCCGTTTGCGCGGGCGGGTGTACGGACAAGCTGCTGTCCCCCTTCCCCACCGCGTTGCTTTGCCCCGCCGCGAGGAAGATACTACGTTGTGCCGTAGCCGTTAGCGATATACCTGTTAGCAATGCCATGAGGCTATTGCCAATCAGGATTCTGGTCCAGCAGGTCATTGGCATTTACTTCGGATTGCGGGATGGGAAAATATTTATTTCTCTTCTGCGGCGCACGCACCGGGAATACGTCGTTGACAGCCTTCGACGCCACCTGTAGGTAAGTATCCGTGCGGGAGAGGTCATACCAGCGGTCCCCTTCGCCAAACAGCTCCCAGCTGCGTTCCTGCAGCACGGCGGCAATGAAGGCCTCTTTGCCAAGTCCGCCAGTCAGCGGGTCTAGCCCTGCCCTTGCCCGGATCTTATTAATGTACGTATAGGCGTTACCGGTAGCACCGTTCAACCTCGCCTCCGCCTCTGCGGCAATCAGGTACACATCGGCCACCCGCAGGATGGGAATGTTGGAAGCATGCGCATTACCGATGGAGTTCGGGTCCGCATACTTGCGCATCAGCACCCCTTCTTTGGTGATCGGCGTAATGGAAGCCTGGGGCACCTTCACGTTCTGCTTGTTGGTGTAAGTGGTGTCCAGCAGGGCGCGGCGCTTATCCTTCGGATCAAAGGATCTGAAAAAGGACGGATATACGAAAGCGGAACCATAGGAGCTGTTGCCATAGGCAGGGGCCGCGCTGTTGGCAGGGCCATACAAACTCATGATCTGTGTGGTACGGCCGCCGGCAACGGATTCGGATTCAAACGCCCAGAGGTTTTCCTTGCGCGCCTGGTCTTCCTTCGCCACATCAAACACGTCCTGGTAGTTGTCCATCAGGCCGGCGCCACTGCCGGCGTTAATCACTTTTTCCGCCTGTTGCAAGGCCATCGCATAGTTTTCCGCATACAGGGCAGCCTTGGCATGGAGAGCCTGGGCAGCCTGCTTGCTGGGCCGGCCTTTCACCATGGCGGGCGAATAATCCGGCAGGTATAATTCAGCAGAATCCAGGTCCTGGAAGATTTGTTTGTACACGTCCGCCTTCGGGCTCTTGGCCACATAGGCATCCGTCAGCGTTTGACTTGCTTTGGTTCGGATGACCACATCCCCGAAATTTTTGGTCAGCATCCAATGGAAGAAGGCGCGGAGGAAATAGGCTTCTCCAATGATCTGGTTTTTGCGCGTAGCGTTGGTCATCACGGTGTTCGGCACTTTCAGCAGGATCCAGTTGGCGTTTTCAATACCGCTGTAGCTGTTATTCCAGATATCCAGCGGAGATTCGTTACCACGGCTGAAGCTCACGACAGCGCTGTATTGCGGGTCAAAGCTGAAGAGCGTATAGGTATCCCGCCCTACCACCGGGCGCGGATAAATCTGGTCCGCACTGAAATCCGCCACGATCAGCGGCGAAGGGCCGGAATACAAATCCGCCAGTTTGCTGTACACGGCCGCCAGTCCGGCTTCCGCGTCTTCTGAAGTCTTATAGAAATTTTCAGTATAGATAGAAGAATAAGGCGTTTCGTTCAGCTTACTGCAGCCCCAGCAGGACCATGCCAGTAAACCGATAGCGCTATATTTAAGAATACTTTTCATGCGAATGACAATTTAAGCGGTGAAACATCAGAAAGCAACCTGCAAACCGAGGAGGAAGGAGCGCGCGGTAGGATATACCAGGTTATCGACCCCGATCTGTTTGTTGGAGTTGCCGAAGGTGTTTACCTCCGGATCAAAGCCGGTGTATTTGGTAACCGTAAAAAGGTTGTTGGCGCTGACATACACCCGGGCGCTGGAAATTCCTTTGATCTTCGGAATGCGGTAGCCCAGCGTAATGTTTTTGCAACGCAGGAAGGAACCATCTTCCATGAAGCGATCCGTGAGCGGAATGCGCCCGCCCTGGAAGCCGCTCACATACTCGTTGGAGGGGTTCGTGGGCGACCAGCGGTTCACCAGCGCGGCATACATATTCCTGCTGCCCAGCGGATTTTCGAAGGAGTAGCGTACGAGATTATATACTTTATTGCCCTGCGTGCCGGCGAAGAAAGCGCTGAAATCAAAATTTTTGTAGCTCAGGTTGGTGGAGAAGCCATAAATGAAATCCGGGTTGGCGTTGCCCACTACCTGCTGGTCCGCTGCGCTGATCACGCCGTCTTTATTCAGGTCCCGGACCTTCATCCCGCCGGTGCGGCTTCCGGAGCCATCCAGCACGGTTTCCCCCGTTTGATACACGCCATCGAACACGTAGGTTTTAAACAAGCCAAGGGGCTGCCCTACCTGCATTACCTGGTAGTTGCTCACGGCGTATTCATTAAGGCCGCCGGCGAGGCTCAGGAGTTTGTTACGGTTCAGGGAAAAGTTGCCGGCAACGGACCATTTCACGGCACGGTCCAGCACAATGGCATCGAACGACATCTCCACGCCACGGTTCTCCATGCTGGCGAAGTTGCCGGTTACGGAAGTATAGCCGGAGGAGCCGGGCAGTTCGCGGATAAAGAGGAGGTCGTCCGTTTTTTTCTGGTACACGTCCGCCGTGATATTGAGCCGGTCGCGGAACAGGCCGAGGTCGAAGCCGAAGTCCGCCTGCACGGAACGTTCCCACTTCAAATCCTTATTCGCAATGCCGGTAGGACTGATGCCGGTTACCGGCGCATGGTCGAAGTAATACTGTCCGTTGGTACCTTGCAGCGACAATGACTTGTACGGATCGATAGCGCCGGCATTGCCCGTAAGGCCGTAACTGAGGCGGAGCTTCAGGTTACTGATGGCGTTTACATTTTTCAGGAAAGGTTCTTCGGAAGCGCGCCAGGCGAAGGCGGCAGCCGGGAAGAAGCCGTATTTATTATTTTCTCCAAACTTCGTAGAGCCGTCAACGCGGGCGATGAGGTCCAGCAGGTATTTATCCCGGAAGCCGTAGTTGATGCGGCCCATGTAGGAATCCAGCCGGTCTTTGGAGCGGGAGCTGGAAACGGTGCGCACGGTGGCCAGTTGCACCGCTTCGTTGGCGGTAGCGTCGTTAGGGAATTTGCTGGCGTTGATGCTGTTGGAGTTGGAGCTGTTGGACTGCGTGGCGAATACGCCGGTGGCTTTTAACGAATGCTGTTTACCAAAGCGGGTTTCGTAGGTAAGGATGCTTTCGTGGAGCAGCACGATGGTGTTCGCATTGTTCTTTTGCGCGGTACCGCCGCCCCCGGCGAGGTCCCCGCTGTTCATGATGGAGCGCGGGGAATAGTAGTCATTCAGCGAGGAAGATAATACCGGGTTGAAGTTGGCCCGGTAGGTCAATCCTTTCAGCGGCGTGATTTCCGCGTAGAGGTTGCCGAGCGTGCGGTTGATCTTATCCCGGTTTAGTATCTGCGCGAGGCCGAGCGGGTTTACCACTTCGCGGTAGCGGCCATTCATCTGGTCCCCGAAGGGCAGTATGGCCCCGATGTCGTTATAAGGCTTCAGCGTAGGAGGCGCGCCCATGGCCGCTCCCAGGATGCTGGCGGTAACGGCGCCGGCATCGATGCTGGAAGACCCTGTAGGAATGGTGTTATTGACCACATAGCTGGTGAGCAGGCTGGCGCCTACTTTCACCATATTGCTGACGCGGTGATCGAAGTTGAGGCGGAAGGAGTAACGGGTAAAGTCCGAGCTGATCACCACGCCTTCCTGTTTAAAATAGTTGCCTGACATGGCGAACTGCGTTTTTTCCGTACCGCCGGCCACTGTTACCTGGTGGTTTTGCATGGGCGCGTTGCGGAAGATCATGTCCTGCCAGTCGATGCCTTCGCCCAGCGATTCCGGGTTGGGATATACGTTGGTTTTATAGACTTCATTTTCCAGTGCGGCAAATTCGGACGCGTTCATCATGTGCATGCGTTTGGTCGTGCTTTGCACGCCGTAGTAGCCATCGTAGCTGACGATGGTTTTACCGGCCTTTCCCCTTTTGGTGGTGATGAGTACTACGCCGTTGGCGCCACGCGCGCCGTAGATAGCCGTAGCGGAAGCGTCTTTCAGCACTGCTACCGACTCAATATCGTTCGGATTGATAATAGAAAGGGAGCTGATATCGTTAACGCCCCCGGAGTTGGATAACTGTACCCCGTCCACTACATAGAGCGGTTCGGAGGTGCCATTGATGGAGTTGACGCCGCGGATGCGCATGCTGATGCTGCCTCCCGGCGCGGCGGAGTTCTGCGTGATCTGCACGCCGGATACGCGGCCCTGTAATCCCTGTACCACGTTGGAGATGGGAGTTTGTTTGAGATCGGCGGTTTTGACGGAGGTGATAGCGCCGGCAACGTTGGCTTTCTGTTGGGTGCCATAACCTACGACTACTACTTCATCGAGGTCTTTGTTGGCCGTTTCCATGGCCACGTCGATGGAGGCGCGGCCGCCTACGGGCACTTCCTGCGTCGTATAGCCGGTAAACGTGAATACGAGAACGGCGTCCCCCTGGCTGGCTGTAACCGAATACCGGCCATCGGGGCCTGTAACGGCGCCGCCGGCAGCTCCCTTAATCCTGACGGTTACCCCAGGCAGCGTTTCACCGTTATCTGCACTGGTCACTTTTCCTTTCACCGTCAGTTGCTGGCCAAAGGTCAGCATCGGGATGAGTAAAATTGGGAAAATTCCCATTAATCGGATGAATTGTTTATTCATAACTGTGGATCTTGGCGTTTTCCGGGATACATAAAATACATGCCTGTACTATAAGGCATATCGACTGATAACATGGAATAAATCGATCTCAATTTTGCCAAAGAAATTGAGCCCGCAAAATAATTTGGGAATTATTTTTCATGGGAACGGTCCCAATTTTTTGGGATAGTTCCCAAATGCTTATTTTTGATCCCGGTTGCGCTAAACTATCCACGTATGAAATCGAAATACACGACAATTATTGACATTGCGAAACAGTTGAACATCTCAAAATCCACGGTATCCCGGGCGCTCACGGGGCATCCCAACGTGAAGGAACACACGCGCAAAGCGGTATTGGAGCTGGCCTCCACGATGGAGTACCAGCGCAATTCCCTGGCGCTGGGCTTCAGCAAGCATACGACGCACACGGTAGGCATTATGGTGCCGGAATTTATGTCCACCTACTTTCCCAGCGTGATTGTGGGCGTACAGGATGTCATGCAAGCGGCGGGTTACAATGTGGTGATCTGCCAGCAGAATGAATCTTACGAAACCGAGGTGGCTAATATGAAGTTGTTATTATCTTACCGGGTAGATGGTATAATTGTATCGCATACCAAAGAGACGCGGAACTTCGATCACTTCACGCTCGCCCAGCGCCGTGGCGTTCCGCTGGTGTTTTTCAACCGGGTTCCGGAAGAACTCAATGTGCCGAATGTTATCGTAAATGATTACGAGGCGGCCTTTCAGGCAGTGGAGCATCTGATCCGGATTGGGCGCAGGCGGATTGCGCACCTTGCGGGGCCGGATTCATTGGTGAATTCAAGGCTGCGCCGGCAGGGCTACCTGGATGCGCTGAAGAAGCATGACATCCCTTACAATCCTGACCTGGTACTCTCTTATGACCTTACGATAGAAAAAGTGAAGATTTACATGAAGCATTTCCTGGACCTGGCCACCCCGCCGGACGCGTTGTTTGCCATCAACGATCCTACGGCCATTGCCGCCATGGAAGTGGTAAAGGCAAAGGGGTTACGCATTCCGCAGGACATTGCCATTGTAGGCTTCAGCAATGATCTTTCCGCGGGGCTGGTGTATCCCGGGCTCACCACGGTGGCGCAGCCAACCGGCGAAATAGGCCGTATGGCTGCGGAAATGCTGCTGCAGGAGCTGAACGCAAAAGTGAAGAACGATTACAGTATTAAAAAAGCTCCTACCACGCAGCTGCCTACTAAACTGATCATCCGGGAATCCACCGTGGCAAAAAAGAAATAGTTATTTGCAGGGGTATTCTCTTTCCCATTCGGCTAACAGGGATTCCGCATGTTCCGGATCGAGGCGGCGGATGATGTAATCCAGTTTCTTTTCGCGCCTGTCGTCCCCCTCTTTTGACTGCGGCGATCCGCAATACCAGAGGAGCGATAAGCCCACTACCTGCCAGATCAGTTGCAGGAATTCGGATTGCCAGTTTTCAAAAGTTTCCCGCATCATCTGGTTTACATAATCGCCCACTACGATGGGTTGTTGATGCGCCATCTGTTCGCTGACGAAGTCCTTCCAGCCGAAGTACCAATGGGCAGCCACGGACACGGCGAATAAAATAAAAGTTACCCAGAAATACGCTTTGCGCTTGAGCCAGTTGGGAGTAGTTGATTGCGTAGCCATAACAAACAATTTTGAACAGGATAAATACGGCAAGAAGCGAACCACCCGGAGAATGTGGCATCCGGCCAGGTTAACCATCGCCTGGAATGGCAGGCTTGTAGAAACTTGTTCCCATTTTGGCTGGGAGGCATGCTTATGAGTCCGGCAAATCTTTTGTACCTTGGCGAAAGATTTACGCCACCTTACCTATGGAACAAGCAACAATTTTCGGAGAAGAATTCCAGGAATTCGCCACACGCAGCAGAAAAGAGCTGCTGCCGGGGTATATCAAAGTCTACACGATTTTCCTGCTGCTTTTCAGCATCATACTGTTTTTGGGCTCCCTTGAAATCTCCATGCCTCCAGCTGAAGCGGCGGGTACGGGTGCTGACGCGCGCGCCTATGCCGTAGGCCGGATATTGGGAATACTATTGATCGTGTCCTTAGTCATCCTGTTATGGGCGCCGGTGATGGCGCAGGTAAAATGGGCCATCAGCGCAGTGACTACCAGTTACTTTATTGTGGCGGGCATGTTTCTGATTTCTGCGATACTGGAGAAGTCCGTGTATTTCCTGATTCCCATCGTGGTACTGGCCCCTTACTGGTTAAAGCTGTATTCCCTGCGCCATGACTGGAAGGCGGCAGTGCCGCATAAAAAGAAGGTAGGGTAGGTTTTGCGCTACCTGTTTTTGCAGCCATCCTGACCTGATTCAACATGCCCAATCACCACTAACTCTCTGCCCCATGAAGGAAGTGTACTTCAAACCTGATGGCGGCGCTTTGCGGGCAAAAGCTATTTTTCCGCACAGCAGCATCGCCCCTGTCAACTACGAGATCATACTCCGGGAAGCCGGCAGCAATAATACGATCAGTCTGCTCCAGGGCGACAACCTCAACCCTGAAGACGACGTCGCCAACCTGCCCTTTACGCCGGACCTCCTCAACGGCCGCCGGGTGATCCTGGACGCCACCTACGTTGGCTTAAACCCCGCGCTGCACAATGGATACCGCATCCGCCTGGAAATCTGGCAGGATAACGCCTGCCTGGGTTTTGTGGAAGAAACCGGGGAGCTCACCGGCAAAGGACAGTACACCATTATGTTCATCCGGCTGGTAGCCCGGTAAATTCGTATAGCCGTTATGGTAAGATATTTCCTTGCAGCCCTGTTATTGCTGGCCGTAGGCGCCAGCGGCCAGCAGCTGGATTCCCTGACGCTGAGCAAAATGCGGCTCAACTTCATCGTACCGGATATGCCGGCGTTTAAGAGCCTGGGCGCCGGCCCTTCCAACCTCCTGCGCCCGTCCACGCCCATGCCCATCGCCGTGGCATTGTCAGAGTTTTTCCAGGGAGATAAATTTGTCATCCCCCGGGCATTTGCGCTGGAGGTAGCGCCTGCCCAGCTGCTGCATGCCAGCAATACCGTGTTCCAGCTGGACAGGCAGTACAAGCAGTACCGCACCTGGCATAGTTTCCGCGTATCGCTGGGGAGCGCGCGGGATACGGCCCTTGGAGTCAATGCCCGCAAGCTGGCCCTGGGCTTCCGCATCAACCTGGTCAACAAAGGGGATATGGCGACGGACCGGCAAGCCCTCCGCCAGATCATTGACGCGCTGGGGCAGCTGCGGCTGGAAACACGCGCCATTCGCAAAGCCTTTGCTGCCAGGCATATCGGGGACATTAAAGCGTGGGCGCTGGAGGCCAACCCATCCGATTCCGCCCTCGTGCGCGCCGCTGCTTTGATAGACCAGGTACCAGATTGGGATTACTATCTCCACCAAAAAATAAAAACAGATACGGTATGGGCACAGGCCTATGAGCAGTTCGTATATACGTCCAAAGCGCCGGAGTTTGACGCCTGGTTTGCCGGTTTCAAGAAAGCTTACAAACAGGAGAACTGGAACGCGGATAAACTGGACATTGCCCTGGCCATCATGGGCGCTTCCCGTGATAGCCTCCTGGGGAATATCCGTTTTGCGCAGGCAGGATGGTGGAGTACCTATGCCCTGCGCACCGGCAAATACGGGCAGACGCTGATCGGTATCAATGCCGGCATTGCGGCGGATACCGCGCTGAAAAAAAATGCGGCACATTACTTTAGTATATCCGTACCCGTTAGGTATGTATTTGGTACGAACCGGGTGAAGGGATTTGGCGAATGCCAGTACCAATACCGGGGGCGCTATGCGGAGCATCACAGCTTTGTTAACCTGGGAGCGGAGTTCAACCCCGTTGATGGGCTATGGCTGAACGTTTACGGCGGGGTGGATCATAATTATACCGCGGGCAAAGGTAGTTTTGTGACGAATCTGGATATAAAGATTACGCTGCCGGAGAAGTTTAATTTGTTTTAGGCATCTGCCGGAGAAATTCAATTTGATTTAGGCTTGCTGCCAGAGAAACTCAATTTGTTCTAGGGCATGCTTACCTGATCCCCCGCTCCCGCTCATAAAAACCTTTCACCTCCATTTGCGCCTCTACCTCCTCAATCGCCGCCATGAGGTTATTGGCAGTATTGGTTAAGGCCGTCAACGCTTTTTCCATGCGCTTCCATACCGGCAGCATCTGCTGCACCAGCTCCTGCCCTTTTTCGGATAAGGTGAGGAGCCGCTTCCGCTCGTCCCGCTTGTCTTTCCGGGAACGTATCAGCTTTTGCTTCTCAAGTTCTTTCAGGAGGCTGATGGTGGAAGGATGGGTATATCCTATCCCTGCGGCGATTTCCATCACGCTCATCGTTTCCTTGTAATAGAGGGTATAAATGACGGGGAACCACTTGGGCTCAAACTCGATCCCATGCGCTTTGTAAATCAGCTGCCCGTCTTTGCGGAGCGTGTCCGCCAGCCGCTGCAGCCTCGTGGAGATAGCCAGGATGCCGGATTCGTTGATAACGTTACTCATGCCTTATTTTATTTCAAGATGGTAAAATAAGGTATCTACGGCCATTCTGGGGAAATATGCCGGTAAATCTGCTGCGGGGATCTGCACAAACCCATTGCGCTCGTAAAACGCAGGGCGGCTTTTAACTGCTCTACCGTGCCCAGGTATAAATCTGTAATACCCGCCTGCCGGCTGTATGCCAGCAGCGTTTCCAGCAACGCCTGGGCCAGTCCCAGTTCCTTGCCCCTGAATTCCTTTTTAACAAACATCTTGCGGATAGCGCCTGCATGATGGCCGGTGTTGATGAGGGCGATGGTGCCTACCAGTTCGCCATCCAAAAAGGCGCCCCAGAATCCTCCCCCGCCCTGGTGGTAGTTACGCTCAAGGTCCCGGAGGTCAGGCTGATCCTCCACGGTGACGGGCACGTTAAACTCTATTTGCTGAATGGGTAGTATCAGGTCAATTACCTGCTGGCAGGCGTCATTATAAATCAGCCGGATTTCCTGTTTCATAATTAGGTGTTTCTATTTAGGTATAAAACTACGTAGCTGACTACATAAATACAAATTTTTTTTGGGAGATCGGATATTGCAGCTGAAAGAGGCAGTAGCTGATTAAATAAATTCCATCCACGGCAACCATGCCCTGGCATGTTTCCCACTCTATGATTATCTTTATCCAATAAATATTCCCATGAAAAAGCATATCACCCTATTCATACTCTTCCTCACCTGCCTCATTCCTGCATGGGCTCAGCAGGCAGCCCCCCATCGCCTCTTCACCGCGGGCGTGGCCTCCGGCCTGATGGGTGGTTTATTTGAAGGATTTTACCCGGTCGATAAACTATTGCAGCAGGGCGACTTCGGCCTGGGCGCGCCGGATAAAATCGATGGAGAATTGATCGTACTCAACGGCGCTGCTTACCAAACCACAGCTACCGGCGCCACCAAGGCGCTGCCGGGAAACCACCTGGTTTCTTTTGCCATGGTGCATCCGTTTGTGGCCAAACGCCGGCTGCGCGCGGCGGCCGTCATCAGTAAATCCATGTTCTATACCATGCTGGATACGCTGATGCCGCAAAAGAACGCCATGTACGCCATTCATATCAAAGGGAAGTTCAAATACCTGAAAACACGGGCTTTCCCGCCGGTAACGCATCCTCCCTACCCCACGCTGGCGAGCATGCTCCCATTGCAGCGCTTCTTTGAATTTGAAAATATTTCAGGCGACCTCGTAGGGTACCGCCTGCCGGCTTATATGGATAACACCAACATCTCCGGTTATCACTTCCACTTTTTGTCGGACGATAAAAAACACGGCGGCCATATTGTAGACCTCACCCTTTCCGGCGTAACCATCGAGATAGATCAACTGGAAAGCTATACCGTGGAAATTCCTGATACGGAAGCATTCCGGCATTTTGATTTTCACCAGAACAGGGCGGAAGATATTAAACAGGTGGAGCGGGGTAGCAAGGAATAAACCTGCGGAAACATTCCAGCATGGCAGTTGTTAATCCATAAAAAGAAGACCATGAAAGCACTGTTTCTATCTTTACTGGCGCTCGCTTTTGCAGGCGCATCCATCGCGCAGGACATCCCCGGCAGCCAGGTGCCGGCAGCCATCGTAAAAGCGTTTAAACTGAAATTTCCCCGGACCTCCAAAGTGGAATGGGAAAAGAAAGGCAACAGCTATGAAGCGGAGTTCAAAGTGGACCGCCGCGACTATAAAGCTATTTACGACGCGGCGGGAAAGCTGCAGACCTATAAGCGGGAAATCCGCGCCAATGAGCTGCCTGCAGCCGTCCGTAATGCCATCAGCAGTCAATACAAAGATTACCGCATCGATGAGGCGGACCGCCTGGAAAAGAACGGCAAAGTATATTACCAGGTGGAACTCGACGGTGAGCCCCACGATCAGAAAGTAGTGTTCAATGCGAATGGCACAGTTGCCGGAGATGTTGTTTATTGGTAACGGGCCGCGCCTGCTGCTGCCAGTTACCCTGGCGGTAATTTAAAGATACTTCCGTGCATCCCCTACGGCTGCCCTGCCCCGCCGGATGAGCCGTATATCTGCCCCGTGGCATAGCTTGCATCCGCGGCAGCCAGCTGGACATAAATGGATGCCAGCTCCGCTGGCTGGCCCGGGCGGCCCATAGGCGTATTTCCCCCAAACTGCTTCAGTTTTTCCATAGTAGCGCCACCGCTTACCTGCAACGGCGTCCAGATGGGGCCAGGCGCAACGCCATTGACGCGGATGCCTTTCGGCGCAAGCTGCTTGGCCAGCGATTTCACAAAGTTGGTGGTAGCGGCTTTCGTTTGCGCGTAATCGTACAAGTCCGCACTGGGATCATAGGCCTGCTCAGAAGAGGTGCCGATAATCACCGAACCCGGCTTTAAATGCGGCACCGCGGCTTTAATCAGCCAGAAAGGCGCATAGATGTTCGTTTTCATCGTTGCGTCAAAATCTTCGGTGCTGAGGTCCAGTATGGATGCTTTCGTTTGCTGCCGCGCGGCATTACTCACAAGGATATCCAGCCCTCCCAGCGCGCTGACGGCATCGGCTACCAATTTCTTACAGAAAGATTCTTCCCGCAGGTCGCCGGGCAATGCCACGCCTTTACGGCCTGCTTCCCTGATAAGGGCAATCACCTGCTTTGCGTCCTCCTCTTCTGCCGGCAGGTAGTTGATGGCCACGTCCGCGCCTTCCCGCGCATAGGCGATAGCGGCGGCGCGCCCCATGCCGGAGTCCCCGCCGGTGATCAGCGCCTTGCGCCCTGCCAGCCGGCCGCTGCCCTTATAACTTTTTTCGCCGTGATCGGGCACGGGGTCCATTTTGGAGGCCAGTCCCGGCCATGGCTGCGATTGTTCCCTGAACGGAGGTTTCGGGTATTTGCCCAGCGGATCTTCAGGGCCTGCGTTACTGCTCACCTGGCCGGCGGCCACTACCACATCGGGCAGCGATAAGGCGGCCAGCGTACTGCCAATTCCGGCCAGCGCCTGACGCCGGGTAATCATATGTTGCTGCATCGTATAAATGTTTTGGTGACAATCAGCAGCATCACATTTATTATGCCAGCAGCTTACCGGGCTTATCTGTTCGCGGCCTTATCCGTGAGGAGCATTTTTTGAGCGTGCAGCTCCGCCGTGAGCGGCTGCACGAGCCGGATCAGCTGTTGCGTGCGGAGTGCCCTGCCGGTTTTGGCGAGATGATAGTAGGAGTCGTAATATAACGAGTCCGCATATACGAAATCCTGCGGACGGCTAATCACCGGTATCCGGAGGTCCTTGCGGAGCGTAGCTTCCAGCGCGCTTATCGTAGCGGCGTTATTGTTATAGGAGGATTGACAAAAAGTAGGGAACACGAAATAAAATTTGACGCCCCGTTGTTCAAGAATGGTAGCGGCGGCATTTATCTTTGGAATTCCATCCCAATATCCGGCATGTAGCTTCAGTGGCACCTTCGGAGCCCCATACGCGGGCAGTTCCAGGTGCGCAACTACATCTCCATACCCATTAAATGCATTATGCGCATACACCTCCGCAGCATAGTCCCGTTCAGGAGCGGATTTCCGCCTGCGCCAGCGGGCCATGAGGTAGTCCCGGTTATAACCTATCTGGTCAAAACGGGATTCAATGCTGTATTTGAAAACAGTGTAAAAGTCGTGTTTGAAATATTTTTTCGATTCCGGCATAAAGGCTGCCACCGCAGCATCCAGCTCGTAACGCCCCGCTTCCAGGAAGTATTCCGGGGACAGCACCACCACGTCCCCTCCGCGGGTCACATCCTTCAGCTCTTCCAGAATAAAATCCAGTCCCAGGCCGCCATGCAGCGCCAGGTTGACCACCGGCATCTGCGTTGCCACTTCGACCGCCCTGCTATCCAGCCCGAAAGCCATGTTGGAGCCGCCGGCGAAGATCAGTCGCGGCCCCTTAACTTCGTTTAGCCGTTTATGTTTGATTACAATACCGCCTACATAATCCATTTCCCCCGGCTGGGCCAGTTTATAGGCCGCCAGTATTACCAGCCCTCCAAAGAGGGCGCTGAAGATCAACAGGCGTATCAGGAACGTTCTCATATCAGAATTGGAAATAGATAAATTGTTGTTGTTCGGATTTCAGCAGGATCAGGCAAAACAGCAGCACCGTGTACAGCGCCCACCTGGCGGGCCTTGGCCAGCGGGGGTCCAGGTTGGCCAACGCATAAGGATGCGCTCTCCCCTGCCACTCCGCCAGCAGGAACAGTGCCGTCAGCAGTAGTAACCCTTTCGGAAAAATCACCGGCATCTCCACAATAGAAGCAGAAAAAATACCGCGGACATAGACCATGGTTTCGCTGAGATTTTCCGCACGAAAAAAGATCCACGCAAAGGTGACGAGCGCGAATGTCCGCAGCATTTGCCAACATTCCACCAGGGAAGGCAGCACGCGGCCCTGCGCTACGATCTCCATATTCTTCCGGTTCCGGTTGCTCAGCAGCAATGGCAGGAAGTACAGGGCGTGAAGACCGCCCCAAAGCAGGAACGTCCAGTTGGCGCCATGCCACCAGCCACTCAGCAAAAAGATGATAAACGTATTGCGCACCGCTTTAAAACGCCCTTCCCTGCTGCCTCCCAGCGGTATGTACACATAATCCTTAAACCAGGACGAAAGGGAAATATGCCAGCGCCGCCAGAACTCCGCTATATCCCGCGAAAAGTAAGGATAGGCGAAATTGCGGAGCAGCTCAAACCCGAAGAGCCGCGCCACGCCCAGCGCCATATCCGAATACCCGGAGAAATCCCCGTAGATCTGGAAGGCAAATAACACCGCTCCCACTACCAGCGTGCTGCCCGTGTAGGCGTGCGGGTTATCAAAAATCTGGTTCGCATAAAACGCGCATCCATCGGCAATGACCATCTTTTTCAGCAGGCCCCAGAGTATCTGCCGCAATCCATCCGCAGCCTTACTAAGCTCAAAGCGGCGCGGCTGCTCTATTTGCGGCAACAGGTGCGTGGCCCGCTCTATAGGCCCCGCCACCAGCAAAGGAAAAAAGCTGACGAACAAGGCATAGTTGGTGAAATTTCGTGTAGGCGTTACCTTTTGCCGGTAGATATCGATCACGTAGGAAAGCCCGTGGAAAGTATAGAAGGAAATCCCTACCGGGAGAATGATATGCAGCGTCCAGACGTGCGGTTGCAGGCCAAACGTACGCAGCAGCTCCGAGAAGGAATCCACGAAAAAGTTGTAGTATTTGAAAAAGAAGAGGAAGCCCAGGTTGATGACGATACTGGCAAACAGCCACCATTGCTTTGCGCGGGGCGACTTCGCCGCATGAATCTGCAAGCCGGAAGTGTAATCCAGCAGAATAGAGAAAAACAACAGGAAGAGGAAGCGGTAATCCCACATTCCGTAGAATACAAAACTGGCCGCTAACAACACCAGGTTCTGAAACAACAGGGAGCCTTTTGCTACCAGCCAATACAATAAAAACACGATCGGCAGGAATAGCGCAAACTCAAAGGAGTTGAATACCATAGATATAAGTAGAGGGGTTTATCTTCAACCAAAGCTGGCAAACTATCGTTGGGCCTAAAGTAAAGATTTCCGCCAACAATTCAAAGTAAACGACAGCTATTCACGGCTGTAAGACGCCCCAACTTATCATGCTATGCAGCGCCCAGTTTGTTGATATCCTTCACCTCCAACACCTGGCTGGGATAACCTTTGGTAACGGCGTTGATCATGGCGGTCCCCACCTGTTGCAGGGTAGACGTCATGTTGGGCATTATCAGCTTAAAGAAAGGAAACATCCAGCCGAGGGCGCGGTAAAGTTCCAGCAGGTTTCGCTGCCCGGGTACCGCTTTCATAAAGCCAGGCCTGAAGTTGTATTCCTGTTTAAAGGGCAGCTTCGCAAGGTCGTTCTCCGTTTTTCCTTTTACACGGGCCCACATGCTCCGGCCTTTTTCGGAGGAGTCCGTCCCCGCGCCGGATACATAAACGAAAGAGATACCGGGGCTGTAGGTCAGCAGCTGACGGGCAAAAGCCATCGTGGTATCATAGGTAAGGTAGGTATATTCCTGCTCGTTCTTGCCGATGGAAGTTACTCCTGCGCAAAAGAAACAGGCATCGTACCCTTTGAGGTCCTCCCCGATGGCATCGAGGTGGAAGAAGTCCGGCGCCAACCGCTCTTTCAGCTTAGGATGCGAAAACTCGTAATGCCGCCTGCTCACGATCAGTACCTGCTCCACCTGCGGATTTGCCAGGCAGGTGAGCAACACGCCTTCGCCTACCATGCCGGTAGCGCCGGTGATAATAATTTTTAGTCCCATAGGATATGCTGACGAATGAATATCATAAATATTTTATACCATCCTGTTTTTATACGCTTCCCCCCATTCGCATAACGCGGTGATGATAGGTACCAGCGTAATGCCCAGGGGGTGAGCTTGTACTCTACGCGGGGCGGCACTTCCGCGTAGGCCTTGCGTTCGATAATGCCGTCCTGCTCGAGTTCACGCAGTTGCGCCGTAAGGGTGGCGTGGGTAATATCCTGCATCTTCCTGCGCAACTCCCCGAAACGCGCAGGGCAGTCGAGCCGGATACTGTTCAGCAGCAACAGCTTCCACTTCCCCCCGATTACCTGCATGGCATTTGTCAGCGCCATGTTATTTTCCATCAGCAATTGCAATTCATCCGCATTGCTAACTGCCTGTTGCTCACTAATAGTATTCTTTTCCATACCTGGTATTATTCGATGAACTACTTGATAAAGCCCGCAGGCTCCATCACCTTTGCTTCCTTAAAGTTAACCAATAGATGATTAGCATAGACAAAACGGAAAGCAACAGGTGGCTGCAGCTGTGGATAGTATCGTCCGCGGCCTTTTTATCGGTGATAGATATTTTTATTGTGAATGTGGCGCTGCCTTCCATACAAGGGGGGCTGCACAGTACGGACGGGGACCTGCAGCTGGTGATAGCGGCCTACCTGACGGGCTATGCGGCGTTTTTAATCACAGGCGGCCGCCTGGGCGACTACCTCGGCAAAAAGCGTGTATTCGTTGCCGGTATGCTGCTGTTCACCCTGCTCTCCTGCTGCTGCGGCCTGGCGCAAACGGCCGGGCAGCTCAATGCCTTCCGGTTCCTGCAAGGGGTCAGCGCTGCATTGATGGTGCCCCAGAGCATTGCGTACATACACCTGCTGTTCCCCCTGCACGAAGCGCGCATCAAGGCATTGGGCGTGTATGGCAGCATTGCCGGTACGGCATCTGTAATCGGGCAGCTGCTGGGCGGTATTATTCCGGACATGCATTTTTTAATGGACGGCTGGCGCTGGATCTTCCTCATTAATCTGCCTGTGGGGTTAATTGCAGCCTGGCTGGCGGTGAAATACCTGCATGAAACGCCGCGCGTCGGGGAGTCCCGCTTTGATCGTTCCGGCGTGGTGTTACTGACCGTGATGCTGGTATGCCTGATCTATCCCCTCATCCGCGGCAGGGAGCTGGGCTGGCCGGTTTGGGCGGTGGCCATGCTCGTGGGCTCCCTGGTACTGCTGGTGGTATTTATCCTTGACCAGCGGCGCAAAGGCTTGCTGCAACAGGCGCCATTGATCGATTTGCAGCTGTTTGGCTTCCGTGATTTCAACGTCGGCCTGGGGGCGGTATTGTTCTATTTCATGGTGCAGGACAGTTATTTTCTTATTAACGCCGTACTGCTGCAAAACGGGCTGGGCTTCAGTTCCAGCCTGACGGGCCTGTTGTTTGCCGCGCAGGGAATTGGGTATGTGGTGGCTGCAGTATCCTCCATCCGGCTGGTAAAAGCTTATGGCCGCAAGGTCCTCATTGCCGGCGTGCTGCTGATGGCGGTCTGTTTGTACGGGCATATCAGGTTATTTAGGGGAGATGTGCATGTTTCCGCCGGTACCTGCCTG
The DNA here is from genome assembly GCA_001870995.2 of Chitinophaga sp. CB10. Classification (GTDB taxonomy): domain Bacteria; phylum Bacteroidota; class Bacteroidia; order Chitinophagales; family Chitinophagaceae; genus Chitinophaga. The sequence goes on along the minus strand of MLAV02000001.1, from coordinate 272,312 downwards.
CTGTTATTCTTATATGGCATGGGGTGCGGGTCCGTCTTACCGTCGCTGCTGACACTCAGTATGCGTAGCATACCACCGGCCTTTGCCGGCGCTGCTTCAGGGCCCTACACTACTTTTCAGCAAACGGCCGTGGCGCTTGGGGTAGGCGTGAGCGGCGGGATATTTTTCGGGCTGCTGAAAGGCCCATCGCAGGCAGCGGGATACGAGCATGCTTATGCCGTGGCAACGTGGGTGAATATCGGATTTTTGCTGGTTACGGCGGGGTTGTTGTATTTGCTGCCGGAGAAGGCGGAGGGGTAGAAAGGGTTGCTGCTTTGCGACCAGCGTCACAAAGCAGCAACCGCCTATTAAGCTTGCTTGCGCAGATATTTAGTGAGAATAACAATCGTCTGCCCTTCAATCTTACCTTCGATCTGCTCCGTATTATCCGGCACGAGGCGGATGTTTTTCACTACAGTCCCCAGCCTGGCGTTCAGGGAAGTTCCCTTAACGTCCAGGGATTTGGTGAGTACCACCGTGTCCCCGTTTTGGAGTACCGCGCCATTGGCATCCCGGTGCAAATCAACCGTGGCATCATTTTCATGATCGCCGGAAGCCTTTGCCCATGCCAGCCTTTCCTCGTCGAGGTACATCATGTCCAGTTGTTCGGCGGCCCAGCTTTGCTCCCGCAGGCGGTTGAGCATGCGCCAGGAAATTACCTGTACGCCGGGTACTTCGCTCCACATGCTGGTAGTGAGGCAGCTCCAGTGAGCAGGGTCCAGCTCCGCTTTTTTGTCGACCTGTGTGCGACAAGTATTACACAGCAATACGCTGTAATCTTCTACCGCGCCGGTTGCCGGCAGTACTTCATAAGTTTTCAGATCGGTATTACCCCCGCAAACTTCGCAGTTGCCGCCGCTACGCGCGTTCAAAATAGCATCCAGTGTCATATGTCCTTCAAAAATTAAGCGGCGAAGATAAGGTTTTTCCCCCGGGTATAGCGCCGCCTACAACACGCTCACCGGCCGCTTCTGATCATCGATCGCCACAAAAGTAAACGTACCGGAAATCGCCAGCTCCCTGCTATCGCTATACATCTCCTCCACGAAAATATCCACCTTCACCTTCATACTGGTATTGCCCACTTTAATCACCTGGCCGATCAGCTCAATGATGGTGCCGGCAGGGATAGGCTTGGTAAAATCAATCCTGTCGGACGATACCGTTACCACCTTTTTGCGCGTAAAACGGGTAGCCGTGATAAATGCCACTTCATCCATCAGGTACATGGCCGTACCGCCAAACATGGTGTCGTAATGATTGGTGCTATCCGGAAATATCGCTTTGAAGATATGCGTTTCCGATGCCTGCATGCGTGCTGCTATAGTCATATTACTTTGTTTTTGCGCCGTCAAAAATTCCCGCCTTTTCCCTGAGCGTTCTGGCGGCAGCCACCATAGCGGCAACCGCTGCTTTGGTTTCTGGCCAGTCCCGCGTTTTCAGGCCGCAGTCCGGGTTTACCCAGAGCTGCTCCGCAGGGATCACCGTCATCGCTTTTTCCATCAGGGCTACCATTTCCTCCCCGGAAGGAATGCGGGGAGAGTGAATATCGTACACTCCCGGCCCAATATCGTTAGGATATTGGAAACTGGCAAAACCTTCCAGTAATTCATGCTGGGAGCGGCTCGTTTCGATCGTGATCACATCCGCATCCAGCGCGGCGATGCTTTCAAAGATATCATTGAACTCCGCGTAGCACATATGGGTATGGATCTGCGTTTTGTCCTGCACGCCGGAAGAGGCTACCTTAAATGCCCGTACGGCATGATACAGGTAATTCTCCCAATTCTCTTTACGCAGGGGCAGGCCTTCGCGCAGCGCCGGCTCATCGATCTGTATCACTTTGATGCCGGCAGCTTCCAGGTCTTGCACCTCATCGCGGATGGCGAGCGCTATCTGCAGGCAGGTAGCGGCGCGGGGCTGGTCGTTGCGGACGAAGCTCCATTGCAGGATGGTAACAGGGCCGGTGAGCATGCCTTTCACGGGGCGACTGGTGAGGGATTGCGCGTATTGGGTGTAATACACCGTCATGGCGTCTTTGCGGGCCACGTCGCCAAAAATCACCGGTGGTTTCACGCAGCGGCTGCCATAGCTCTGCACCCATCCGTAGCGGGTAAACACAAATCCTTCCAGCTGCTCGCCGAAGTACTCCACCATATCGTTCCGCTCAAATTCCCCGTGCACCAATACATCCATGCCTATCTCCTCCTGCCAGCGGATGGAGGCCGCTGTTTCTTCCCTGATCAGCGCATCGTATTCCGCAGGCGTCAGCTCTCCTTTCTTCCACTTGTTGCGCCAGGAGCGCACGGCCGGCGTTTGCGGGAAAGAGCCGATGGTGGTGGTAGGGAATTTAGGCAGCTGCAAAACCTGTTGCTGTATTTTCTTCCGTTGCGGGAAAGGCGTAGCGCGGCGTGCATCCTCCTCCGTTATGGCGGCAGCGCGGGCGGCTACTGCAGGGCGGTGAATCAGCGGGGAAGTCCTGCGGGATTCCATCGCAGCCTGGTTATCTTTTAAATCCTGCAACGCATTCACGGATGGATTGCCGGAGGCGAGTTCCGCCAGCGTTTTCACTTCATCCAGTTTTTGCTTTGCAAAAGCCATCCAGGATTTAATCGTTGGGGGCAGGCTCTCTTCGTCCGTTTCCAGGTCCAGGTCGCAGGGCACGTGCAGCAGGGAGCAGGATGGCGCCAGCAGCAACCGCTCGTTGCCCAGCGCTTGCTGCGCTTTTTGAATCAGCGCGAGGGATTGCTGGTAATCGTTTTTCCAGATATTGCGGCCGTCCACAACGCCAAGGGATAAACGCAGTTTTTTATGCCGGATGTCCGTCGCGAGGATGTCATCTAACTGGGACGGGCAACGGACCAGGTCCAGGTGCAGGGTTTGCACCGGCAGCTGCAGCGCCGTTTGCAGGTTTTCGCCATAGCATTCAAAATACGAAGCGAGGATGAAATGCATATGCGGAAACGCCTGCTGGAAGGTAGTATAGGCTTTTGTCACCGCCTCCTGCTCTACCTTGTTGAGGTTGAGAGAGAGGCATGGCTCGTCAAACTGGATGTAATGCGCATCCAGCTCATTGAGTTTGGAGAGTACTTCCAGGTACACAGGCAGCAGCTTATTCAGCAATTGCAGGCGGTGGAAGCCTTTCTCCTTTTCCTTGCCCAGCAGCAGGAACGATACAGGCCCCAGCAGTACAGGCTTTGCCTGGAAGCCGGCGCGCTTAGCTTCATGGAACTGGGTAATTACCTTTTCGGAGAAGAGGGAAAACTGCTGATTGGCGGAAAATTCCGGCACAATGTAATGGTAGTTGGTATCAAACCATTTGGTCATTTCCATGGCGGTAACGTCCAACCCATCCCGCTGGTAACCGCGCGCCATGGCAAACTGCAGGTCCAGCCCGGGCAGCTGTTTGTCTACCAGCAATTCATGGTAACGGGCAGGAATGGCGCCCGTCATCAGGCAGGTGTCCAGCACATGATCATAAAAGGAGAAATCATTGCAGGGAATGATATCGATGCCTGCATCCTTTTGCAGGTACCAGTTGTTGAGGCGAATGCTCCGGGCGGTTTGTTCCAGCTCCGTAGCGCTGATCTTACCTGCCCAATAGGCTTCATTGGCTTTCTTCAGCTCCCTGTGGGCGCCGATCCGGGGGTATCCCAGGTTATGTGTTATCATGGCTCATCCGGTTTTAACATGAATAAAACTGATTACTCCATTACCTGCGTGCCCTGAGGTGGGAAGGATGCGCGCAATAGCTGCTGCGTACGCCAGGCTACCGCTGCGCTCCTGAAAGCTGACCCACTTCAGTCCACGAAAGTAATTGTCAACATGCAGATAAGGCAGGTCTCCTGGCTTGCAGTATTTTATCTGTTCTTCTCACCGGCTATGCCGGCAATGAACATCAGGTAGATAAAATTCAGGTACTGCTTACAGTTGCGGGACAGCCAGTGATTTGCACACTATTCCCTTTTAATGCTGTTGCGGATACAACAGCCACCGTTATCTGTATCAAAAAGTAATAATGAGCGCAATTTACAGAACAAATACCCACAAAATCAAATAAATATAGAAATAAGTATAATTTTCTGTTGTCTACGTAGAACAAAACACAAATCAATCAATGATTAAAAGAAAAAAATTCCAAAAATAAAAAAACCGGCGTCCTCTCAGGACGCCGGCTTTATGAATGGTTGGTTGGTGATGGCAAATATTTACCGCTCTCTGTAGCTCAACGCCCTGATCTTCCCAAATCCCGTGTATGCGGACTTCTTCGTAAACGCTGCATGCGCATTCACAAAGTCCGCCGGGTAATACCCTTCCAGCGTACCCACACCGGTCCCTTCATGATACGACCCCACCATCACATGACTCGCAGGATGCTCCGGATCCGTTGAAAAATAAGTAGAGCGCAGGAAAATATGCTGATCCAGGTACGTAATCTTCTCCTCTCCCTTATCCAGCACCAGGTAACTCTGGTCAGGATAAAACTTGCTGGTAGCATAGACTTTTCCGCCCACTGCATAAAACAGCGTACCGTAATTACGGTCCACGGTAAACAGCGTCGCTTTGTCAATATCCGTACCCGTCAGGCGTACATACCTGTCCTGCGAAGTACCACTGCTAAGGTTAAACGTAGCCAGCCAGGTAGCGCCGTCCGCTCCCCGCAGGATCGCATAGGTCAGCGTGTTAAATAAAGTGGTTTTCATCCACACAAGGTCCTTCTTCACATCATTGAAGTCAAACAGCGGGTCAGGAATCGCATTCGGCTGCACCGGCGTACAGGTGCCTGCGCCCTGCGTATAGCGTAAGAAGCGCTTCTTCTCTGTATCAAACAACACGGCGTCGAAGGTCCTGCCGGTGTTCTGATACCGGCAGAAAAACGGCGCTGCTTTAAATGTCTTCCCTTCGGTCGATACGTTGTTGATCGGCCGGGAAGCTTCGTAATAAGCGCTCGGCGCACGTTCGAAGAAGTTGCCCTTGTTATCATACACATACAGGTAAGCGCCGTTTACGCCTATACCACGGCCATTACCGCAAAAGCCGGGACGGAACGAGGCAGAGTCCTGCAAGATAAATTCCCGCGCAATCGTCCACTGCCACCGCGTGGTCAGCACGTCATTGCGGAGCTTCCACGCCCCCTGGTCCGTGCAGATATAAATCCACTCCGCATCGGCGGCCGTCACCTTGGTAGAGTCGTGCCCCGGGCCCGGTACCTGGTTGGAGGTAGGCGTGCTGTAAGTATAGCATATATCCCTCGCCCCTGTCAGCTGCCGCGGTATAACGGGCGAGTTACGCAAAATATCCCGCGCAATCGTAGGGGCCTGCCCGTTTACAAAGTTCACCATATCCAGCTGCGCCCGGCCCTGCACTTCGCTAAACACCAGCCAGCCTTCGTAAGTGCCGGTCACCACGCTCAGCGCATTGGCGTTCGACTTCTTGGAGTACAAATTATTCGTCTTCGTATCACGCATCCTGAAAATCAGCGTGTACTTGCCCGGAGGTATGACCACATAGGCTTTCAGCTCCCGGCTGGAATCCAGCACGTAATCCGCATTTCCCGTAGAGGCAATCCACTGGTAAGTGAACCTGCCCGGTTCATCGAGGATGCTGCTGTCCAGCAAAGCGCTTACCGGCAACTTCACCTTCAGCGTATCGTACTGAAACACCCGCAAGGTATCGGGCATCTTCCCCAGTTCGATGCTGTTGATTGCCTTGTAATCATAATTCCCCAGGTCCTTGTAACAACCCGCTGCAAATACCGCCAGCAGCGATACCAGCACCAGCCGCAAAAAGTTTTCTCTTATATACACCATAAAAAAAGTTCAGTTTAAATTGCGCATTAATTAACCGGTACCAGGCAGCTGTTCACCGCATTCTTCCCGGCCTCCATCGGAAACTCCACCCCAGTAATATCATCCTTATCCATGAGCGGGTTGCCGGCATCCTTCCTCGCTTTCAGGTAGCAGTAAAACTGCTTGGCCATACCATCCAGGTAACTCACGGAAATATTGGCCGTCAGCAGGTAGGATAAGGTCACGCCCATATAATCCGCCAGCGCTCTCACCTTGGTGGTACTGAACGGCCCCAGCAGGTTAACGCCATAGGCTATACGCCACCACATCGGCGCAGGGATGTTATCATAGATACCATAGGTCCGCGTAATCACATTCTTCCTCACGCCGTTCACCATCCTTGCGCTATAGGAGGTATCCAGCCCGTCCCCCGCGCCTTCCAGCGATACGGTCAAATACAGCGGCCGTTTCAGCAGCTCCGGGATACGCTTTACTTTCAGCGGCACATATGCCCGCACCTGCCCGGCCTTTAATACACAGTCATCTGGGTTTAGCGTGTAAGCGTCCGCCGGCAGGGTGGAATGTTCCGTGTCAATCTTCAAACGAAACTTCCGGTCCGCCGGGGATACCTGCCCCATCATCCGTACTTCCAGCGCCAGCACAAACTCGGTCACGCTGCCGCTGATGCCGCCGCTGTTCACCGTCACCGTGTCCATACGGCTGACCGTATCTATATTGGTGCTGGTCCAGTACACGCCCATGGTGGAATCGGTAAGCTTGTAATACAGCCCCAGGGAGTCCATGGCCGACTGGTTGAAGTACACGGCGCCGGAGGCTGAAAACGTCAGCAGGGCCGACTTCTTACAGGCGTTAAACACAAACGGGATCGCTGCCAGCAGCGTCAGGATCGTCAAATATCTTTTCATACTCCTGTGTTAGTTATTTGGTTGATGAATAACAAGTTCATTGTCCGGAACCGGCACAACGTAACTGGCTTTGGTGAGCTTCAAATCCTTCGCATCGTAGTTATTGGGAATAGTTGTTACCAGCTTGCGTTTGTAGTAGTAAAACAGCTGGCCTTCCAGCCAAAACTCCCGCATATATTCCTTCCCGATATGCGCCTGCAAATCCGCCACCGGCGTCACCGCGGCAATATTCCTCGCTTTCTTCAACTGGTTGACGTAATTGACGCCCTCGTTCGGGTCCGGCGCAGTTTCCGCTGCAATCAGCAAACATTCCGACGCGCGGAGGATAGGGATCAGCTCCCCTTTCGCAAACTTGTAAATACAGATGGAAGCGCTGGCGCCATTGTTCGGCTTGGAAAAAATAGCGCCGTTATACCGCTGGTCATCCTCCGTACCAAAGCAATTCAGCAGCACCTGCGGCGCCGGGAAAAGGAAGTTGGTAGTAGTGGCCACATCGGGGGAATAATAGGTATTATAGGTATCTATCAGCTTGGTGTTCTGAAACGCCAGCACGGCATCGCCCGTCAGCGCGGGATCAGCGGCCGTATTGCTGTAAGGCGTAAAACCATAGCGCCCGTTCATGCTGTTGATCACTTGTTTGGCATAGGCATAGGCGCTTGCTTTGTCGCCCCGGTACAACGTCATCCTCGCCAGCAGCGCCGTCGCGGAAAAATAATTAAAGAACGGCTTGCGGAAGGCATAGCCGGAATCCAGCAGGCTGCGGGCCTGCGCCGCATCGCGGATCAGGCTGTCCATCAGCTGGTTGGCTTTCATATAGCCGTTAGGGTTACGGGACACCGTGGTGTAATACGGAATGGCTTCCTTCACGGAATCTACGCTGTACACCGGCCCGAAGAGCCGCAGCAGGTCAAAGTACAGGAAGCTGCGCAACGCCAGCGCCTCCCCTTTCACCTTGTTAAACGCACTGTCGGAAAAAACGGATTTCTTCCCGTCTATCTGCTGCAACAGGTTATTCAGGTTCGCAATCTGCGTATAGGCGCTCGCCCATATGCCGGCGAACATATCCTTGGTCACCTTGTCGCCATAGTTCAAATCCGCCACCGGCTTGTACGACATCTGCAGGGAGCCGCTCACATTGGATTGCATGTAACGCTGGGCCAGCAGCTCCGGCGCTACCATGTTTATCATACCGCCGTACATCTGTTTCTGGGCCAGCGCCAGGTACACCCCGTTCAGGTGGGATTCAAATCCCTGCTGGGTATTGTAGGCGTCCGATTCCAGGATACTTGTATCCGGCTTTACATCCAGGTATTTGTTGCAGGCGCCCGCTATCACTACCATTGCGCCCAGCATCAAACAGTTGATATATCTTCTGATCATAATTTTAAAATTAGAAAGTAGCACTTAATGAAAACGAAACTGTCCGCGCATAAGGGTAGGTAATACCGCGCTCACGCTGTATGGTAGACAACCGGAAGATGTCGTTCAGATAACCCGTCATCCGCAAACCCTTTAGGCGCGCATATTGCAGCCAGGGCGAGCCCTGCATGTCGTAACTCAGGGAAATGGACTCGCCGCTCAGCGTACTTTCCTTTTGCACAAACCTGGAACTGATAGGCACGCTCGCGGTTTGACTGATAGCCTTGAACTGTGCCACGTCCCCCGGTTGCTTCCAGCGGTCCGTCAGTGCGCGCAGATCCATATTTTCCACGTACACGGTACCCAAACTGATATTCTCCACTTTATTGTACAGCGCCGTATTCATCTGGTACGCGTTGAGGGTATAACGCAGGTTCACCGTGGCCACAAAGCCTTTATACTGCACGGAAGTGCCGATCACGCCCTGCAAATCCGGTTGCTTGTTGCCGATGTTCACCACATCGCCGGCATTGTAGGTGAAGGTGCGCTCGCCGTTTTTAGTGAGGAACACTTCCTTGCCTGTCGCCGGGTCGATACCGAGGGAACGCACCGCCCAAATATCATCCGGGCTCGCGCCGTCGTAATAGCGCGTCAGCAGCTGGTTCATCTGGGCTGATTCATCAGTGATGCCGGTATTGCCTGTTTCATTATTCTTATTCAGCACGTTCAGCTTGTTGCCCAATCCGCCGTAAACGGATTTCACTTTGGTAGCGCTGGCATTGATACGCCAGTAGAAGCGCTCCTTCGGCATGTTGATCACGGTGGCTCTTACAATCGCGTCAAAACCTGTAGCCGTCATGTTACCGATATTGATCATCTGGCTGCCGTTACCCACGGAAGGCGCGCTGGGCAAGGATACCACCAGCGGATCGGTGAACTTGTGGAATACGTTCACGGTGAATGCCAGCCTGTCTTTAAACATACGCGCTTCCACGCCTGCCGTTTTATTCAGCGTCTTTTGCCACGCCAGGTCCGGGTTGCCCCAGATGTCCACCAGCACGCCGTTCCCGCGTTCGTTGATCATACCCGGGATATACGTCATCGTGGTGAAGGTATTGTAGCTGCCAAAGCCCTGGTTGCCGGGATTGCCCACGCTTCCATGCACCTGGAAGTAGTTGAGCAGCTGGCCGCGGCGGAACCATTTTTCGTTGTGTACGTTCCAGGCCATGCTAAGCGTCCAGGTGTTGGTAAAGCGCCTGTTGGAGCCAAATACGGAGGAGCCGTCCTTACGGATAGTGGCATCTGCCATGTACCGGCGGTCGTACCCGTAGTGGGCGTTGAAAAATCCGCTGGCGCTGCGCGTGGCCGCCTTGCGGTAGCCTGGCGTGCCGCCTTCCAGGTAACCGGTACCAAAGGCGGGGTTCATCACCGTCGCCTGCGGAAAGCCCACAGCCGTATAGCTGTCGGAAGTAGCGGAGTTATCCAGCAGGGTAAAACCCGGCACCACGTTGATTTCATGCTTGCCGTTCAGCACCACGCCATAGCTCCCCTGTAAAAATGCTTCATAGGAAAATCCTTTCGTTCTGCCGTGCACGTAGCGGCCTTTCTGATCAAACTTCACATTGTCGTACTCCGTGTTGTTGGGCGAGCGCAATAACTCCGTTTCCCCGTTGCGTTGGGTAACGGCCACCCTTGCCTCCACGCGCAGATTGTTGGTAGGCTGGTAAATGGCCCCAAACCGGTTAGAGAGCTGTATTTCATTGCTGGTATTGGTATTCGGCAGTTGCAGCTGATACAGCGGGTTGCTGGTACGTACCATCAATCCCGAGCTCATAATGGAGGAATCGAGGTAACGCTGCGTATAATTTTTTTCATAGTAAGGCAGGGCGCTCACATACGTTTCAAAGGAGCCATAGGGGGATTCCGTCGCTTTGAAGCCGGACAGCATGAATTTGTTCGTAAAGGAAAATTTCCCCGAACGATAGATGAGGTCAATATTACCGTTACCGATATTTCTGCCGGAGCCTTTCATCACCCCTTCTACTTTGCCGTATTTCATACCCAGGCCATAGCGGAATTTCCCTTCACCGCCGTCCGCATAGATGGAATAGTTCTGCGCTAGCGCAACGGAGGTCAGCGGTTCGCCCATCCAGTAAGTATTTACGCCACGCAGCACGCGGTTCAGGCGGGAGTTGTAAACGGAGTCGAAGTCCGCCTGCTTGGGCAGCCCGCCGGTATTGGTGGTGTACACTCCTGCCAGCCGCTGGTATTCCAGTACCTGCGCGGCATTCATCATATTGTAATCCCGCAGGTCCGGCATGGATGCTGTGTAGTCCGCATTAAACGATAAACTCATCGCGCCGTTCTTCGGCACCTTCGTTTCCACTACCACCACGCCGTTAGCGGCTTTTGAGCCATAGATGGCAGTAGACGCGGCATCTTTCAGGATCGTGATGGAGGCCACGCGGTTGATATCCAGTCCCATGATGGTCACCAGGTCAGATTCAAAACCATCCAGGATAAACAGCGGCTGGTTCGGATCATTTTGCAAAGCGTCCGTCTGCCCTATCAGGCTGGTTTTGCCCTGGATAGCCAGGTTCGGCATCACGTTGGGATTGGAGCCCGCCAGGTTGTTTTCCAGCACCAGCATGGAAGGGTCCAGGGAGCGTAAGCTCTGGATGATGTTCTGGTTGCCGGTGGTCTTCAGCTGTTCGCCGGTGTACACAGAGTAAGCGCCGGTAAAGCTTTCCTTCTTACGGGTGAAGATACCGGTGGTCACTACCACTTCATTCATTTTTTGGGAAGCCACTACCATGCGTACGTTGATTTCCGTGCGGCGGTTCACTTTCACCGTCTGCGGCTCATAGCCTACCAGCCGGAAGAGCAGCACGCCATCCGCCGGCACGCCCGTGAGCGTATAGTTGCCCGAGGCGTCTACGGCGGCGCCGCGGTTGGCGCCCTGTATCATTACAGTGGCGCCAACCAGCGGGTTACCGTCAGGATCTGTGATGCGCCCGCGCACGGTGATCGTTTCCGGCGGCGTAACGGCGAGGTCTTTATCCCCTTCCGATTTCGCCTTTACAAAAACGGTTTTGCTGCTTTCCCTGATTTCAAAGGTTAGCGACGATCCCTTTAAACACTGGTCCATCGCCTCTTTCAGGGAAGCGTTTTGCACATCCACGGTTACCGGCCTTGCCTGGTCCAGCTGTTCCTGGTCCCAGAAAAAGGTAAACCCTGTTTGCTGCCTGAGCTGAACAAACACCTTTTGCAAAGCCATGTTCCGCACATGTAGGTTGATCCGCTGCGCATAGGCATTGGCGCTGACCTGCAAGGTAGCTACCAGGATCAGCATTGCAGTAATTCTCATTCTAATCAGCAATTTGGTTGATGATGACATTTGAATCAATGGTTGGTTTTTGATCTATAGTTGGTAATAATAGCGGCAAAGCAATCCCCCGGCCTTGTTACGAAGGCTGACTTACCTGGCATCAATATTTGGGCATGAATGAATGAAGGCAGTGTTAATTGTTCACTGTTCGCACTACGGTTGAAACATTGTACTATTGATCGTTTATGGTTGCTTACTTGTTACAATAATGGCCGATCCGTCGATTTTCGTCTGTAACCCGTGCTCATGCAGTAATTCCAGCATGGTGGCAAGGGGCGTATGCTTATCTGTTATATATCCTAACTTATCCGGCGGCAGCTTGCCCTGCACAATGATGTCCACATTATACAGGCGGGATATTTGTCGCAACACGGCCGCCATATCCTGCCCCTGCACGTTGATCTCTCCCGTCCTCCACCCTGCAACACTGCCGGTATCCACGTTCGTCACGGAGATGCCGCTTTCCTTTACCACGGCCATTTTCCCGGGCTTCAGCACTACGGCTTCCTTCCCTGCCATCACTTTCACGGCGCCGCTCACCAGCGTTGTTTGCTGCTGCGTTTCATCCGCGTAATCCATGATATTGAAGGCTGTGCCCAGCACCTGTATCGATGAGCGGGAAGTGTTTACAATAAAGGGTTTGGCCGCATCCTGCCGGATGTCGAAATATACCTCCCCGGTAATGCTGACCACTCTTTCCTGCCCGAAGGCCACAGGGTACCTGATGCTGGAAGCCGCGTTCAGCCATACTTTGGAGCCATCCGGGAGTTGGAGTACAAACTGTCCGCCCCGGGGAGTGGACAACTGGTTGTACGCCCCTTCAGCGGCCGTACCATTGGATGCATATTTCAGTTCCCCGTGCTGCTGCTGAATTTGCGCGCTTCCTTCCTGGAGCTGCTGATTGCCGGCGCTGTCTAACTCCACCTGGCGCCCGTTGGCCAGGGTCAGCACGGCTTTGTTGCCCGCGGGCCGGCGCTGTTCCATTGCCAGGGTATGTTGTTTTTTTTGTTTTTGGAGAGAAGAATAAATGCCGCTGCCGGCCAGGAGCAACGTAACGGCGGCGGCTACACGCCAGGAGTATGCCGGTAACCACCGTACCCGCTTATCCGCCTGCTTTGCCCTGGACATTACTTTATCAAACAGCCACTGTTCCCGCTCCGGTGTCAGCAACCCGGTGCGCTCGCCATCGGCCAGCAGCTCCCCTATCGCTTCCGCCATTTCAGGATCGCCTGCACGGATACCCTGCATTAATTCCGCCAGCCCGGCGGCCGTCAGCGTGTTATCCGCCAGTCCTTCCAGCAATTCTTTCTTTCGGTTCAGCATACTACAATTACACCGCAACAGGTCCTCTTTACCCGCGCGTATTTATAAAGACACATTTTGAAACAGGGAATACTAGTCAGCGTTAAAAAATTTTTAACTTTTTTTTCAGGACAGCAACTCAGCGATACAACTCAGGAGCAAAAGCCCGTTGGCATTGGTTTCGAGGAAATGTTTGATATTTTGCAGCGCCTGGGCCATGTGGTTGCGGACGGTGTGCCTGCTGATGCCCAGCCGCGCCGCTATTTCCTCCTGGGTTAAATTTTCGTCGCGACTCATCCTGTACACCAGCTGCTGCTGGGCAGGCAACTGCAGGATAGCCTGCTGCAGCAATTGCCGGCTTTCCTTTTGCAGCAGGGCGTTTTCAGGCGTGTCCCGCACTTCGGCAAAATAATCCAGCAGCTCGTCCGTAAACGCCTGCTTGTCCGCCTTCTTCCTTAATTCATTAAAGATGTGATTACGCGCGTGAATGAAGATGTAGCTGCGTATATTGTTCACTTCAGCCAGGGCGGCCCGGTTGAGCCATAGTTTGAGAAAGATTTCCTGTACCATATCCTCCGCCATCTCGGCGGATTTGGTCAGCATGAAGGCAACGGTATATATATTATTACTGTACTCGTGAAAAAATTCACGAAAGGCAGTTTCATCTCCTGCTGCAATGCGTAGCAACAGGCTGTTGTCATTATTTATTACGGCGTCCTCCAATGCTGCGTTCTGTATCGGGGCTAAAAATAGCAAAAAAAGGAAAGAAATTATAGCCCTAAAAAAACACCGGCCGGCAGCATAACGCTGCACGGCCGGCGGTGCCCGAAATGTTAACCCTGCGGAACTCAGGAAGCCTGTGGTGTAAGCTCCGGTTCCTGCACGGCTGTATTTTTAGTTTTGATCATCTTCGAAACACGTCCCAACAGGAAGATGCCGATCATGCTGAAGCCTACTACCACCCAGCCTACGGTGTCGTAATGTTCGAGCGGACTAAAATTATCCCGCTGCGTAACGATACGGCCTGCCAGCACGGCTGCCAGCCCGCCGGCGATGGACTGCAGGGAGGAGTTGATGCTCATAAAAGCGCCCCTGTCCTGCATCTGCGGCACGGCTGAAATCAGCGCCGTTGCCGGAACCATCCTGGAAAGAATGCCTACCAGCATCAACACGTTGAGCAGGATGATCAGCCAGAAAGGACTCGGGCCGAGGTTGGTGTAAACCACCACCATCACCATCGTGTAAAGGGATGCGATGCTGAAGAGCGCAAACTTGTCAATCTTATCACTCAGCTTACCGATCAGCGGCACGGAGATCAGCGATACGCAACCCGCAAAGGTGAACAGCACCGGTAACTGGCCGGCGGTAACATGCAGGTTGTTGATCGCAAACGCTGAACCGAAAGGCATCATCATAAATCCGCCTACTGATAACAGCGCCGTTGCCAGAAAAGCAATCCGGTAATTACGCTTGTTGAAAGTATGCAGCAGGTGCTGTACCGGGCTTTTATCCGATTGCAGCGCCAGGTGAGCGGTAACCGCCGGCAGGCGCATCACGATCATCGCCAGCACCAGGCCCGCCAGTATCACCACCATGAAAAACGGCGCTTCCCAGCCCCAGTGGTTCGCGATGTACAGGCTGATAGGAATCCCCAGCACCTGGCTGGCGCCAAAGCCCATCTGCATGAAGCCCATCACGCGGCCACGCATTTCAAGTGGAAATAAATCGGTGATAATAGCCATGGACACGCTGCCGATCACACCGCCAAAAATACCGGTGACGATCCTGGCGGCAACCAGCATAGCGTAGGTCTGCGCCAGGCCGCAGCAGAGCGTACCTGCAATAAATCCTGCATAAAAGAAAATGAGCAGCTTCTTACGGTCATACTTATCCGCAAATCCTGCGGTCAGCAAACCGGAGATGCCCGCGCTGAAAGCATAGGCAGCCACCACGATGCCAAAGTGATCAGGCGAAATTTTCATAGACTTCATCAGCATATCACCCAGGGGCGACATCACCATGAAATCGAGAATAACAGTAAACTGCGTGAGTGCCAGCATCACCACGACCAGCTTCTGTTGAGGGCTAAACGATTGTTGTGTTTTCATAAAAATTACTATGTATATATGGAGCTAAAAACTTATGACTTTTTTAAAGCTTTAATCACCCGCTCAAAGGTCTGGCGCATCACCTCCTGCGAAAAAGTAAAGGAGCGCCCGCCGATACTTTTACCTTCCTGGTGAAACCGTATCAGGGTGTACAACGGCGCAAAAGCTACCGCCCAGTACACTTCCAGCTGCACCTCTTCTATCTCCCCGTTATCCCGGGCATGCTGCAAAAAGCTGCCCATATGCTTGCGCATCTCCTCCGACATCCCATGCAATAAACGCTCTCCAAAAGCGGTATTCCGGATCTTTTCCATGAACAGGTTCAGCTCCTTGTGCTTCAGCGCATGCTCGGAACGGTTCTTCCATTGCACCCACAAGCCTTCTTCAAAGCTCATGTCAGGGGAAAATCCCCTGAATAAATATTCCACCCACTTCTCTACTTCCTCCTTCACAATCGTGGAAATGAGATCGTCTTTATCCTTGTAATAGATATAGATGGTAGCAGGGGAAACGCCCGCCGCCTTAGCCAAACGATTAATGCCGAAATTTTCCAGCCCTTCATTGGCAATCATTTCTATCGCCCGGGCTTTGATATTCTGAACTTTATTCTCGTCACGATATCTCATGGCGCAAAAATAAGTAAGCATTCGCTTATTTAAAAATATTTTTTCGCACGACGTGCCGGGTATATCGGGGGAAGGCTTAGGGAATGCCCTAAAAAAGAACTGGCCGGGACGTCCCGGCCAGCTTATCTGAAATTATTTTGAAACCCTTACCAGCTTCATCACCGATAAGTCGGTAGAAAAGACGTTCACCGGTATGCCGTT
Organism: Chitinophaga sp. CB10; assembly: GCA_001870995.2. GTDB lineage: Bacteria > Bacteroidota > Bacteroidia > Chitinophagales > Chitinophagaceae > Chitinophaga. The sequence continues at coordinate 256,574 of MLAV02000001.1, read as the reverse complement.
GTTCGACAGCGTCTGGCTTACAATCCATTTGCCGGTCAGGATGAGGGTATCCCCTGCAAACGCATAATGCTGCATCTTTTCATCCGGAAGCTTGGCGCCCGCTTCTCCCAGCGCCTCACCCACGCCGGCCGGCAGGAGTACCTTACAGGAAATGGAGTCACTCCCTTTCAGCGTATAGGGAGCGCTGCTGCTTTGCGCCGGCGCCTCCACGTATTTGGTCCCGCTGACCGGGTCCCCGCTTTCCATGCCATTAAGGTAAGTCATGTTGGTGTACGCCAGCTGGATACCCATGCTGATATCCTTCGCGGTGATGTTCTTCCCGTCAATCACCACCGTACCGTTAAAATTATCGCAGGTCACCTGCGTATTGGTGACAATCAGCGTAGGGGTCCCCATCATGTCAAAACGGGTTTCCCCACGGCCGTTGGCCGTACTGGCCACCACCCGGTAAGTGCCCGCCAGCGGGTTATTCGTATTGTTGTCAGGATTGTTGCCGGTCGATTCATCTACCGGCCCTCTCATGCGGGGCTCATCAATGACCTCCTTATTACAGGCTACTAACGCGGCGGCATACACGCCGAGGCATAATGCTTTTAAGACAGGGTGTTTCATAGGCATTCATTAATGCCCGAAGATACATATAAATAAAGAATAATTTATAAAAATACTAATTGCCTAAAGTTTTTACCGCCAGGTAGCTCATGAGTCCGGGCCCGGTTTGTAAACTCAGTTCGTCCACGTCAAACGTAGCGGTATGCAAGCCGGAAGTAATGCCCCGCTCCTCGTTGCGCACGCCCAGCCGGTAAAAGCAGGAAGGGCCGGCCTGACTGTAATAGGCAAAATCTTCCGCCGCCATCCAGATGTCCAGGTCCACCACGTTCTCCGCCCCCAGGTAGTCGACCGCATGCGCCTTGGTAGCCGCCGTCAGCGCATCGTCGTTGATCAGCACGGGATAGCCCTGGTGTATCTCCACCTCGCAAACGCCTTCCATGCCCTCGGCAATGGATACGGCCATACGGCGGATCTTTTCATGGGCCTGCCGCCGCCAGGTTTCGTCCATACAGCGGAAAGTGCCTTCTACCCTCACCTCGTCAGGTATCACGTTCGTAGCGCCGTTTGCCAGCATTTTCCCGAAAGACAGTACGGATGGTAACGAAGGATTGGCCCTGCGGGAAACGATCTGCTGCAGGGCAGTGATCATATGGCAGGCTATCAGCACCGGGTCAATGCCCAGGTGCGGCATCGCGCCATGGCCTCCCCTGCCCCGGATGGTCAGGAATATTTCATCGTTGCTGGCCATATAACGCCCGCCGCGGAAGCCCACCTTGCCCGCCGGCAGCTCCGGCATGGTATGCTGCCCTAAAATGAAATCCGGCTTAGGGTTTTGCAACACCCCTTCTTTGATCATCATGCTCGCCCCGCCAGGGATCAGCTCTTCCGCCGGCTGGAAAATGAACTTCACCGTACCGGCAAATTCATCTTTCAAACGGGTCAGTATCTCCGCCGTGGCCAGTAACGAGGACGTATGTACGTCGTGCCCGCAGGCATGCATCACGCCGGGGTTCTGCGACTTATACGGCGCCTCGTTCAGCTCCTGGATAGGCAACGCATCAATATCCGCCCGCAGCGCTACCACCGCGGAGGATGCCGCCTTGCCGCCTTTCAGCAGCGCCACCAGGCCGGTATTGGCCATCCGCTCATACGGCAGCCCGATGGCAGCGAGCCGCTCTTCTATGAATGCGGCCGTTTCAAATTCTTTATAGGACAACTCAGGGTGCGCATGCAGCCGCCTGCGATCACTCACTGTACTGGCGTGCAGGGAAGCCGCCAGCTCCCTGATCTTTTCTTTCAGCATAATCTTTCCGGGTTGGACGACTCCGAAAATACATTATCTATCAGTTTCCGCTGTCAATTTTTTTCACCAGCTCCTGCCGCACCGCTTCCGGCACGCGACTCAACAGCTTCAGGTGCGTCGCCTCCTCGATTTCCGCGATGGTGGTCAGGTAGGCCGTCCACTGCTTGCTGACGTCGTTCTTATTCGGCGTATTCACGGCAATGATGCGGGTATGCTTGTTAATGCGTTTCAGGTCGTTGTTGCCCTCCGGCAGCACCACAATCACTTTCCAGATGTGATCCGGCACAGTGATATTATTGCGGTCAATCTTCTTTCTCAATCCCTTTTCCCCGACTCCCCCCATGCCATAGCTGCCCATGATCACATACACTTCATTGCCGGCCCGCACGAGGTCGCGGGTATAGTTTTCCAGCCCCGACCACAGGTGCTGGTTATGATTCGGCGCCTGGGGTATCATGTTCGTCATGAGGAAGGTAGCATCGTTGGCGGCCCTGCTGAATGTCCGGTCCCCGGAAGGGCAATTATGCCCCCTGTCGAACCCGCTGCCGCTGTAACTGCTCTGCGTAACCTGGTACCAGCTGTCCGGCACGTCGGCATCCGGCCGGAAATCCCGGGAGCGCGACATATGCCCCAAATCCTTCGCGGTTACATGCCAGCACACCCAGTTGGGCGTACCACGGTCACGGTTATACGATAATTTGTAATACCCTTTATCCATCAGGTAATTATTCGGCGTTACCAGTGATGGCGTGGCATCGCTCGGGTTGCCGAGCAGCATGTTGTCATCATCCCCGGGCACTGCGCCGCCGGAAGGCGCAGGCGTTTCGTGGCTGCGCACAACCCTGATCTCGTCAAAGTTAAGGCGGCCGTTTTCCTTATCCGTGCTGCGTATTTGGAGGCGCAGCGTTTTTTGCGCGACGATGGTGAAGGTCGACGTACGGAGTTCCCGCTCGCTGGTATGCACCACATTGCCGGCAGGCAGGAATCGCTGGCCTTTGTTCACCGAATACCAGAGTTCCCAGGCGCCGCCTGCATCCGTGCCGTAGGCGGCATGTTTCAGCGTAACCGTTACCGTGCCTGTAACCGTGATATCAAATTCCATGGTGGCGCTACCGCCGCCGCGTACACGCAGCGCCTGCTTTCCCTGCTTGTGATCTTCCGCCTTTGCCCCGATCACTGCGTTTTTCAGCGTCCATTGTCCTGATTGCAGGGTAATGGTTTCCGTATTGTAATGTTCTTTTACAGGAGCAGCGGTTTCAAAATTTTCTCTGAATAATTCCGGCTGCTTTTTTTTCCCTGATGCAGGCGGGCGTTGCTGCCCCGAAGTGGCAGGCGCCTGTTTCCCCTTGTCGGTAGTGAACTTGCGGGTACAATAGGTGACTACAAACGTGATGATCGCCAGGATAATAACGATAGAATAATTACTGCTACTCTTCTTTCTTCTTTTTGGCATAGTCCATTTACGAACGCGCGAAGATATATTTTTTTACACTCGGACGATCGCAGTTTGAGCAAAAAAAATTTCGTCCTGCGGCATTGCCATCTCCACAGAATAAAAATTTTTATTTATCGTATAGCCATGCACGTTATATTCTTATCCTGAGCCCGGAGGCAATCGATTTACCCTAAAAATGCCGGTGGCCGGTTCAAGCATCATTTTGGCGCATTATCACATTTTGGCCACCGGCTACCTTCGTAATTTTAGGCGTTCCACCAACCTATCACTAAGATGTACGAAGAGAGAATCAAGAGATCCGGCATGCAGGGGTTGATCACCAGCGCCGCCAACGCGGCCGCCTGTATTAAGGATGGCATGACAGTGGCCAGCAGCGGCTTCACCAAGGCGGGAGACAGTAAGGCAGTATTGAAAGCATTTGCAGCCCTCGCCACACAGCAACCCCGCAAGATCACCTTACTCACCGGCGCTTCCCTGGGCCATGGCACCGATGGCACGCTGACGGAAGCAGGCGCGGTCTATAAACGGATGCCTTTCCAGGTAGATCCCGTCTTGCGCAACGCCATCAACCAGGGCAATGTATTATTCATGGACCAGCACCTGGGCGAAAGCGCTGAACTGATCAAAGAAGACATCATCCGCCCGGATGTAGCCATCATCGAAGCGCTGATGATTGAAGCGGATGGCAGCATCGTGCCTACCACCTCTGTAGGCAATACCGCTACGTTTGCGGAAAAGGCAGCGAAAATAATTGTAGAGATCAATGTTTCCGTGCCGCTCTCCCTCTATGGCGTACACGATATTTTTTCCGCCGGCGTATGGCCGGATAGAAAGATCATTCCCATCACGGAGGCAGGCACGCGGATTGGCACGCCTTCCATTCCCGTGGACCCCGCAAAAATTATTGCCATCGTCATCACGGAAACGGTCGACAGTCCGGCCGCTATCAACGAGCGGGACGAGAAGACCCGCTCCATTGCCGGGCATCTCCTCCAATTCTTCGAACATGAAGTAAAGAAAGGCCGCCTCACCCACCAGCTGCGGCCCCTGCAATCCGGCATCGGCAAGGTAGCGAACGCGGTGCTGGAAGGCTTTATCGACGGGGACTTCCGGCATCTCACGATGTACTCTGAAGTTTTGCAGGACAGTACTTTCAACCTCATCGACGCCGGCAAGATGGACTTTGCGTCCGCTTCCAGCATCACTGTATCGCAACCCTGCTACACGCGGCTGATGGAAAATTTCGAACGCTACAAGCCGCATATCATCCTGCGGCCGCAGGATATCAGCAACGCCGCGGAAGTGATCCGCAGGTTAGGCGTCATCAGTATGAACACGGCTATTGAATGTGATATTTATGGGAACGTAAATTCCACCCATATCGGCGGTACGAAGATGATGAACGGCATCGGCGGCAGTAATGATTTTGCGCGCAATGCTTACCTGAGCGTGTTCGTTACGCAGGCGTCGTCCAGGAACGGCGCAATTTCGCATATCGTGCCTATGGCTTCCCACATCGATAACAGCGAACACGATGTGGACATTGTGGTAACGGATTTCGGGCTGGCGGACCTGCGCGGACTCGCGCCCCGCGAACGTGCAAAGTCAATTATCAGCAATTGCGCTGACCCTGTATATAAGGAATTATTGAAAGATTATTTTGTTGCAGCCTCCCGCAAAGGCGGCCATACGCCGCACCTCCTGGAGGAAGCGCTCAGCTGGCATGCAAGAATGGACGCTACCGGCTCCATGCAAAAAGAAACCAACGTAATAACGCATTAGAACCATGCTTATGATTGCTCGCAAAGCGGCGTAAGTGGAATAAGTAAGCTCTCTGCGCGCTCTGCCCCTTATGCCCCTTTGCGAGAAAAATCCCCCCTTTGCGCGCTCTGCCCCTTATGCCCCTTTGCGAGAAAAAATCCCCCCTTGCCCCTTACGCCTCTTTGCGAGAAAAAAATCCGCACTACCCCAGCCGTTTACGCATGCAGATACTATTCTCCATGCCGATATACGGCCCGTAATTATCCATAATCGTAAACCCGCTCTTCTGGTACAGGCTGATGGCTTCCGGCTGCCGCTTACCCGTTTCAAGTATGGCATAGCTGTAATGCAGCTCCTTGGCCCAGTTTTCCAACTCCTGCAATATCCCCAACGCAATCCCTTTCCCTCGCAACTCAGGCTTCACAAACATGCGTTTGATTTCAATGGTATGGTCATTAAACTCGCGGAAACATGCACATCCAACGGCCTCCTGGCCCACGTAAGCAATCACCACTGTGTTAATGGCTTCAATCACATTGTGTTCATCGTAAATTTCCTGTAATTCCTGGTAACGGTCGCGCAGGTCCTCATCCAGCGCATTGGTTAGCGCTTCAAAATCCTGCTGCTCGTTGTTGGTCCGGAGATAGGTTACCGTATTCATCGCTTTTCTGTTTTATGTGGGCTGCGCATTTCGCACCCCAATGATATAACCAAAAAAAGTATCTGCAAAAAAAATAAAAATAGCTGGTTGAATTTCTATTTTCGTTTAACCATCCACGTTAGTAAATCAGACAGTTGCCCCTTTTACCTCCGGCGATAGCACGAAAAAATTTAATTTATGGATAGTTATAACATATACTGATCGTTGTATAACTATAATCGATATCGTCTTTCAATGGTACTGCGAAAAATACACTGTAACTTTACGACCTCCATTAAACGAAAACCATAAATACGTACTCATTGACAACAACGATATCACCCTCCCGGTTCTTTTTTTTAATTTTAATTTTGGGGTCGCTCACTGCCCTGGGCCCGTTTTCAATCGATATGTACCTCCCGGGATTCCCTGCCATAGCGAAAGACCTCCATACGGACGTGCCTACCATCGGTTTTTCCCTGACCAGCTTTTTCATCGGCATCTCCGCCGGCCAGCTGCTGTATGGTCCGCTATTGGATAAATACGGCCGCAAAAAACCGTTGTATGCCGGCCTGATACTTTATATCGCCACCTCCATCGGATGTATGTACAGTCACACCATCGAAAGCCTTGTTGCGCTGCGGTTTTTCCAGGCCATCGGCAGCTGCGCCGCCACAGTAGCGGCAGTAGCCATGGTGCGCGACCTCTTCCCCGTGAAGGACAATGCCAGGGTGTTTGCCCTGTTGATGCTGGTAGTTGGCGCTTCTCCCATGGTGGCGCCTGCCGTTGGCGGGTATGTGACCCACGCGTTTGGATGGAACACTGTCTTCCTTATCCTGACGGTTTTGGGCGTCGGCATTCTCCTCGCCTGCCTGTTATGGTTACCGGAAAGCTACCGCCCTGACAGCACTATATCTCTTAAACCCAAACCTATTATTAACAATTTCCTGGCCGTACTTACGAATGCCCAGTTCACGACCTATGCCCTGGCCGGCGCACTCAGCTTCGCAGGCATTTTCACCTACGTATCCGGCTCCCCGAAAGTTTTCATGGAAGTGTACGGCGTGAGCGGCGAAGTGTACGGATGGATTTTTGCCGGCCTCTCCGTTGGCTTTATCGGTTGCAGCCAGGTAAACAGCTTCCTGCTGCGCAGGTTCCAGAGCCGCCAGATCATCCCCGTGGCGCTGGCATTTCAGTCGGCATTCGGCATATTGCTTTTCCTCGCAGCCATCACCCATGTATTAACGCTTACCCTGCTCCTGATATTACTTTTCGGTTACCTCTGCTGCCTCGGTTTCGTGAACCCTAATACCGCAGCGCTTTGCCTGGCGCCCTTCTCCAAAAACGCCGGCAGCGCCTCTGCCGTCATGGGCGCACTGCAACTGGGTATCGGCGCCATCACATCCGCCGCCGTGAGCGCGGTAAAAATCCCGAACGCCTCGCCCATGGCCTTTACCCTGGCCCTGTGCGGACTAACAGCCCTCGGGGTACTGCTCACCGGGCGCAGGTTCATTAAGCAAGAAACGGACATGCAGGGGGCGCAAGCCGTATTGCATTAATCGTGTGTTGTTTTTTTTAGGGAGAAATTTAAGTTCGCCGGGCGCCTGGTTCCGTTCACAAACACCGTGTCCGCTTCCGTAACTCCGATGTCCGGAAGCGGACAGTTTTTCAACCCCGCTCCTTACAAAATCCCGCGTTTTCAATACTTTCGTAAGATGGCACCGTTCTGGTTCAAACCCATCCAAAGGATTTTTTTTATGATCTCGAACTACCTGAAAACGGCTTTGCGCAACCTGAAGAAAAACAAGACCTACGGCATCCTGAACATTTTCGGGCTCAGCATCGGTATTGTCTGCACCTGCCTCATCCTCCTGTGGGTAGAAGATGAAATGCATTTCAACGATTACATCCGCGGAAAGGACAACATTTACCAGGCAAAAATCCACTGGAACCTCAATAACGAACTGAGAACCTACAGTTCCACCTCCGGCCCCCTCGGCCCTGCCGCCATGGCGCAGGTCCCGGGTATCAAAGCTTACGCCCGCAGTACGGAAGGCTATACCACCGCGCTGTTTAACTACCGCAACAATCCCATGTACAGCTATGGCCGGTATGTGGACCCCGACTTCCTCCGGCTGTTTGAATGCCGCTTCCTGGAAGGCGCGCCTGCAGATGCTTTCAGCCAGGTGCACTCCCTCGTTATTACAGAAAAAACGGCACAGAAACTTTTTAATACCACCCGCGGCGTCGTGGGCAAAACCATTACGGTAGATAACAGTAACGCCTATACGATTACCGGCGTGATAGCAGATATTCCGCAGAACGCTACCATACGGTTTGAGTGGCTGGCCCCGCTGGAAGCGGCTTTCCAGGGCTCCGCAACACTGGCCAACTGGGAAGCGTTTCAGCTGGAAACTTTTTTCCAGACTGTTCCCGGCGCCAACATCGCCGCCATCACACAAAAGCTGAACCAGCTGGCGAAGCAAAATATTCCTTCCTATGCCGTCACCTATTCGCTGCTGAATATGAACGACTGGCGCCTGCGCAGCGAGTATGACAACGGCGTGCAAAGCGGAGGCCGCATCGTGTACGTGCGCCTCTTCCTCATCATTGCCGGCATTATCCTGCTGGTGGCCTGCATCAATTTTATGAACCTCTCCACCGCCCGCAGCGAACAGCGCGCCAGGGAAGTAGGCGTGCGGAAAGCGCTCGGCGCAGGCCGTGGCAAACTCGTGGCGCAGTTCATCGGCGAAGCGCTCGTACAGGCCGCTTTCGCCACCATCGTGGCCGTACTGCTGCTGGCGCTCGTATTGCCCGCCTTCAACGCCATGGTCAATAAAACGCTCTCGCTGCAACTGCTGCAGCCTGCGCACCTCCTGGCATTGGCATTGCTCACGCTGTGCTGCGGTGTCCTGGCAGGGTCCTACCCGGCGCTGTACCTCTCCAACTTCAACCCCGTGGCCATCCTCAAAGGATTTAAGATCAAGTCCGGCGGCGCGGCGTTTATACGTAAGGGTTTGGTCGTATCCCAATTCAGTATTTCCATCGTGCTGATCATCGCAACGGTGATCATCTACCAGCAAATACAACATGTCAAATCCAGGGACCTGGGATTTAATATCGAACGCCTGATCTCCATCGAAGCCACCGGCGACGTGGTGAAGAATTTCCCCGCCATCCGCGACGCGCTGTACAATACCGGCGCGGTAGACAAAGCCGCCCTCGCGGATCATAACCCGCTGTACGATGGCAACAGCACCGACCGCATTTCCTGGGATGGCAAGCCGGCCGATGCGTCCAGCATTACCTCCATCCGCTATATCAGCCCCGGCTTCCTGGAAACCACGGGCATGCAATTGCTGGAAGGGCAAGCCTTTACGCGGGAAGCGGACGATAGCGTAAATGTATTGGTGAACCAGGCCATGGCGCGACAAATAGGCGCCGGCAGCCCCATTGGCAAACTGCTCTATGCGCCGGAAGCGGACGGGCGCACCCGCACTTTTCGTATAGCCGGCCTCGTTAAAGATTATGTGTACGGCGATATGTACGGCAGTCCGGACCCCGTGATGTTCCTCGGCATCCCTTCCCACACCAACACCATCTACGCCCGCCTGCACGCCGGCATGGCGCCGGAAGTAGCCGTGGCAAAAGTGAGCGGGGTAATGCGCCGCTACAATCCCGCTTATCCTTTTGCCTACAGCTTTACGGACAAGCAGTTCAACGATATGTTTCAAACGGAAATGCTGATGCAGCAGCTCAGCCGCATCTTCGCTTCCATCGCCATCATCATCAGTTGCCTGGGATTGTTCGGCCTCTCCGCCTACACGGCGGAACGCCGCACCAAGGAAATCGGTATCCGCAAAGTTCTCGGCGCCAGCACGCAAAGCATTACCACCCTGCTTTCCATGGATTTCCTCAAACTCGTGGGCATCTCCATGCTGATCGCATTTCCCACAGCCTGGTATATCATGACCAACTGGCTGCAACAATATAAATACCATGTGAGCATAGGCCCTGCGGTGTTCCTGCTGGCAGGTATCACAGCCATCGTCATCACCATGCTGACCATCAGCTATCAATCCATCAAAGCGAGTATGACAGATCCTGTGCGAAGCCTGAAATCAGAATAAAAAAGAGAGTGCCCCCAAAAGTCTGTAAACTTTTGGGGGCACTTTTATGAGTAAACGAAAGAAGTACAGTTTCGCCTTCGCCTTTGGAAAACATTAATTTCCTTCCGCCACTGCCCACATGTACCACGCCGCATGCGGCAGCCATTGCTCCGCCCAGCGCCAGTCGTCATCCTTTCCGGTTGTTTTGTAGCTTAAATTAAATGCAATGCCATGCTCGTCCGTGAAGCCGGAGGTAATACCGTTCACGATGCCGCCGGGCGCATTGGTATATTCAAACGTGCCGAAAAAACCATAGGCTGGGTTGTTATGCCCTGTGCCCTGCATCATACAGGCATCGTAGGGATTGAGCCCCAGTATCCAGTTCAGCTGGTTGGTAGCGTAATTACGCAGGCTGGCTGCGAGTGACGTATCATTGGCAAAAAACTTCGCGGCCATGCGCGCCGCCGTGGCTACTGAGCCGAGCCGGGCATTTTCCCCCTGCCACCAGGGCGCCGCTTCGCTGCCATGCGGGAAGAAGAAACTGCTGCGCCTATAGCCCGCGGTATCCTGCACGAGCTGCCGGCTATAGCCAAACGGATTCGCCACTTCCCCGGTGATGCCTGTTTCAAAAGCGAAGGATCGCAATAAGGCCTGGCGGATTTCCTGCTGCTGCGCCGTTGTAGCATAAGGATAAAACTGCATCAGGGTCACGGCCGGCAAACCTGCGTCCGACGGGTGGAAGAAAGGCCGGTCCTTATCATCCGCGCGCCAGTAGTCTTTGTATTGTTTCCATTGTTGCAGCCGCCCCGTCAGCTGCTTTGCCCGGTTGGCTGCGTATTGCCGGTAGCGCGCATCCCTGGTGGCTTCGTACAAGGCGGTAGCGGCGGCCAGCGCGCAATAGTCGTCCACAATATTTTCCTTACCGTCGTTCGTCATTTCCGCATTGTGTTTTTCCAGGTAGTCAAATGCGCGCTTAGCGGCTTCCAGGTATTGCGCATTCGTATATTCGCCGCTGGTATCGTAGGTAGCGGCTTTTGCCAGCGCGGCAATGGCAATGCCGCCCCCGGAGCGGAAGCTGGCCTGGTAGCTTTGCCAGGCCGTATTATCCTTGCCGGAAGTAAAGCTCTGGTCCTTGTTTTCCTTGATGCGGTAATTTTTTTCTTCCGGGCGGATGACGCGGTCCACCGCACGCTTACCGGGGCCCGGCGCGCTGACGCTTCTGAAAAAGGAACCATCCTTTACCTGTATCCGCGCGAGGTAATCGGCCCCATACATCGCCTCATCCAGCAACCGCCGCTTAAACTGCCTGAAATCGTTTCCCGGCCTGGCGTTCAGCAACGCGTAGGTATTGAGCAGGCTCCATACCGTCAGTGAAATTTGCTGGGGGTTGAAATAGGTGGAAAAAGAGAGGTGAGAGAGATGCTTGCCGTAATCGCCGGTAGCATCGTACCAGCCGCCATGCGCGTCCACGGTATCCTGCGTGTGGAGTAGTCCCAAATGACGGTCCGCCGCATCCAGCAAACCGCTGCTGCGTTGCCCCTTGAAGTAATAAATGACGTCGGATAAAGTTTGCCGCTCCAATACGCTGGTACCGATTTCAAACAATTCAGACGTGTAATCCGCCTGGTTGAAGCTGGCCCGCAGCCTGTATTTGCCGGGTTTGTTGAAACCGGAAAAATCCATCTCGCGGAAATACAATTGCCAGTTGTCTACCGTCTGCGCCCGCTGTGGAAGCTTGCCGGTATATACCACCTGGTTGTTGACGTCCAGCAGCTGGAAGCTGCCGGCGGTACCTTCGGTCTGACTTTGTAAGATGGCGCGTTTGGGTCCTGTAATTTCATAACCAACGTGATTGGTCAGTACCCGTACCGCCTGAGAGAAGGCATAGCATGGCAATAGCAGCCATGCGCTAAATAGTAATCGAAAGGATAGAAAAGGCATAAAAAAACGGGAATGTTTCTATTAAGATAACAATTCCCGTTTTTTAAAATGATTATTTTATACTGAAGGAAGCCGTGAGTTTCGATTGTTGGGAATCTCCTCCTACATGCACCGTGTACTTACCCGGGTACAGCCGCCACTTGCCCTGCTGCAGATCCCATTTCTGCAATTCCGCAACGGGGATGGCAAGTTGTAATTCCTGCGTACCGCCTTTTGTGGTATGCACGCGGCCAAAGGCTTTCAGCTCTTTCAGCGGCATACGTTCCACCGCGGGGTAGCTGATGTAAGCCTGCACTACTTCGTCCGCATCATAGTTACCGGTGTTGCTAACCTTTACGGACATACGAATTGTATCAGCCTTCTTATACTTTTCCTGCGGTTTGATATTCCAGCCGAAATTAAAAGTAGTGTAGCTCATACCAAAGCCGAACGGCCATGCCGGCTTACCGGTGAAATAGCGGTAAGTGCGGTTTTTCATACTATAGTCGTTATAGTTAGGCAGGTCGTTAACGGATTTGTACAGCGTGATGGGCAGCCTGCCGGAAGGCGAGTATTTGCCGTAGATCAGGTCCGCCAGGGCATTACCGCCTTGTTCCCCGGGGTACCATGCGAGGATGATGGCATCCGCATAGGGTTCAATCTCCGCGATGTCCACCGCGCTGCCGGCGGTTATGACTGCGATGATCGGCTTCTTGTGCGCGGCCCTTAATTTCTTCATAAACAATACCTGCGAGCGTGGTAAGCTCAGGGTATTTTTATCTCCGCCAGCGGGCGAGAGGAACGCGTCTCCGTCTTCCCCTTCCAGCAGCGGCGTTAAACCGATTACGGCAACGGTTACATCACAATTTTCGGATGCCCAGATGCCGCCGAAGTGCAGGGTATCTGTGAAATCGCATCCCTGGTCGTATTGCATGGCTACGGCCGGGCCGGCGGCTTTACTGAGGCCGGCGGCAAAAGTAACCATGTTGCCGGATACGCCGTGGTAGTTGCCCATCAGTGCTTCCAGAGAAGCGGAGTTGGAACCGGTGACGAGCATGGAGGAGTATTTATCATGCTGCAAGGGCAGTACGCCGTTGTTTTTCAGCAGCACCATACTTTTCCGCGCAGCTTCCAATGCCAGTTGCGTATGCCAGGCGTTGTTGACGCTATCGGCCCCGTAATTCGCGTAGGCGCGGTCCGCAGGGTTGTTGTACAATCCCAGCTTCATCTGTGTACGGATGGATTTGATCAGGGCGGAGTCCACATCGGCGGTGGTCAGCCAGCCTTTGTTGATAGCTTTCATCACATCGTCCTGCAGGATGTTGGCACAGTCGAGGTTTACGCCCGCTTTGATAGCGGCTGCCGCCACTTCCTCCCGGGTAGGAATGGCTTTATGGCGTTGCCAGATATCGTCCAGCGCCCAGCAGTCGGTCACTACCTGCCCGGTAAACTTCCACTCTTTGCGGAGGATGTCCTGCAGGAGGGTATTGCCGGTGCAGCAGGGCTGACTGTTCACGCGGTTGTATGCGCACATGATGGATTCCACTTTCCCGTCCACCATTTTTTTGAATGCATAGAGGTAGGTTTCCCTGAGGTCCTTTTCATCCACGATGGCGTTGAAATGATGGCGGTCCGCTTCCGGCCCGCTGTGCACGGCGAAGTGTTTGGCGCAGGCGGCGGTTTTGAGGTGTTCCGGATCATCGCCCTGCAGGCCTTTCACAAAAGCGCCGGCCATGGTGGCGGTCAGATAGGGATCCTCACCGTAGGTTTCCTGTCCGCGGCCCCAGCGCGGATCGCGGAAGATGTTGACGTTAGGCGTCCAGAAGTTCAGCCCCATGTATTGTACATGCCTGTTTTTGGCAACGGACAGATTATACTTTGCACGGGCTTCCGTGGAAATGCTGTTGGCTACCGCCTTTGCCAGTTCCGGATCAAAGGTGGAGGATAATCCTACTGCCTGCGGGTAAACAGTAGCTTCCCCTCCCCTGGCGATGCCGTGCAGGGCTTCGTTCCACCAGTTGTACGCCGGTATGCCGAGGCGTTCAATGGCTGGACTGTTATAGCCGAGCAGGGAAATTTTCTCTTGCAGGGTAAGGGTGTGCATCAGGTCCTGTACTCTTGTTTCTGTTGGCAGGTCGGCCCTGCGGAATGCTGGCTGCTGTTGTGCTTCCAGCTGTTGTACCGCGAATATTCCGAGGGCGATTACAAATAGTTTCCGTTTCATCCCGTGCAAGATATTAATAAAATTTAAAAAGAGGAAAGCCCAGCCATGGCTGTTCTTTCCTCTTTTTAAGCAATTTATGATACTATTTTTAGAAATTGAAGTTATCAGGATCCGGACCTACCCGGGTACCTTTATCCAGGGAGTCGATCAGCGCGATATCTTCAGCAGCAATTTCGAAACCGAATACATTGGCGTTGTCCACGATTCTTTTTTGCTGAATGCTTTTCGGAATGGTCACGATACCTTTCTGCAGGTCCCAGCGGAGTACGAGCTGCGCAACGGACACGCCGTATTTCTGCGCCAGTTCCTTCAGTTCAGGAATATCGAAGATTTGTCCCTGCATGAGCGGGCTCCATGCTTCGAACTGGATGTTGTGCTGTTTGGCAAACTGCTGCAATGCAGGCTGCTGCAGGCGCGGGTGGAACTCCAGCTGGTCCACCATGGGCACGACATTAGCGGATTGCATCAGGTCTTCCAGCTGGTGCTGGAGGAAGTTGCTCACCCCGATGGCTTTTACGCGGCCTTCCGCATAGAGTGTTTCCAGGGCGCGCCAGGTTTCTTTGTATTTTCCTTTAACCGGCCAGTGGATCAGGTAAAGATCCAGGTAATCGGTTTTCAGTTTTTGCAGGGAGGTTTCGAATGCTTTGATGGTGCTGTCATAGCCCTGATCGGCATTCCATACTTTGGTGGTGATGAAGACGTCCTTTCTGTCTGTAGCGTGGTTAGCGATGGCAGTACCAACCCCTTCTTCATTGCCGTATATAGCGGCCGTGTCAATATGCCGGTAACCTGCGTCCAATGCATACTTCACCGCGTCGATCACTTCCTGTCCTTCGTTGGTCTTCCATACGCCGAGTCCGAAATATGGCATTTGTACGCCGTTAGCCAGCTTTACAGTGCCTTTGATGTCTGTAATGTTCATAATTTAATCTTTTGCTTCGTTATTTAAAATCGCTAAGGGATCACAAAATTAATTCCAAACCGCTGAATGGAAACATCTGATAATTCATACCTGCTATCAGAAAAATAATAGTTTATTTCGTGGCGGCGGAATCTTCGTGTTCTTTATAGTAGCGCTCCACCAGGCGGCTGTCGGGCAGGGAGTTCAGCACGGCGATGCGCCATTTATCATCTTTCTTCACGAGCTTCCCTTTGTAATAGCCGACTGCCATGAGCTGGATTTCGCCGCTTTTGATGTCCGTCCACAGGTTGGCGCAGTACATGCTGACTTTCACGGTATCGTTCGGCAGCATTTCGAACTGCATGTTGCTGATGAGGTGGCGCTGCTGGAACTTTGCGTCCTTCACGCTTTCGCCCAGCTGTAACACGCGGGAGGCGAAGTTTTCCTTGCCGTGGAGTTTTACCCCGTCGATTTCGCCGCGTATGCTGTCGTCCATATATTCCAGGCATTGCTGCAGGTGGCCGTTATCGAAATTTTCCGCGAAGCCATAGATTACTTTTTCGATCTGCTGCTGATCACGGTAACGGACGTTGTATTTGACGGTGGTATCTGGCAGGGCGGTGCTGCTTTGTTTCAGGGGATCGTGTTCCGGCTGCTGACTGGTACAGGCGAAGAGGCCGGTGAGTAAAGCCGCTGCGAGTAGTGGTTTGTGCATCAGGGGTGGATTTAAAGGGTTAGGCCAATGACACATGACTGGTTGCAGGGCGAAGATCATGAAAAAAATGGAGCGGGCAAAGGTCAGCCATAAATAGCAATAACAAACAATATATATAGTACTTATTTTTATGTCTTTATTTTAAATAATTACAAATATGTAAAGACTTTACAAATTCGTAATCTTTTTTCTTTAACTTCATGAAAACGCCTTTGCATGGCAAAAGTCAAATTAGGAGTTAAGATTAGAGAAACAGGAACAGGTTCTCTTGTAGACGCGGTAATAGAGCCAGTGACATTGAAGGATTATAAAATCATAAAACAAAGTACCGGGAGGTTCAATAAATTCGACTGGTCACTATATAAAAAGAAAGAAGTCTATAAATTGAGACTTAAGGCTAACACTACCATTTTGGGATTAATGTGCCTGATCGATCATACTGATCCGGATACGAATGCGATCGAAATAGCATTGCTGGAAGTATCAGTGGAAAATATTGGCAATAATAAACAGTACGATTATATTGGCGGCTGCCTGATAGCATTTGCATGCAGGGAGTCGTTCAAACGGGGGCATGAGGGATTTGTATCGCTGGTACCAAAATCCAGCCTGATTGAACATTATACGCAACATTACGGATTTGAATATTTTCCGATGCAAACGCCTTCCCGGCCTTGTGGCCTTATGGTCCTTTATGATCACCTCGCCAGAAATCTGATTATGAAATATTTAAGCGCATCCTGATATAATGCCTATTTGTACGTACAACACATTTTGGGATTAAAACAGCAATCATGAAACCGCAAAAAGATATCGAAAAAAAGCACACCAACAAAGAACTCGCAGCATCTATCGTGTTCCCTGGCCCGCAAAACCTGCGCGATCGGGAAGACATGTTATCTGCATTAAAGGAAATAAGAAAAAGAAAGAAACAAGAGCAAACCGATGATAGTAAACTGATCGCGCAACTACTTCAATTAAAATTTTTAATGGAGGATTATCTAAATGATAAGGCACTTAACCAGCACCTCTACTTTGGGTACTTTCTTAAAGAATATATTGTCCGTCTGGAAAAAAAATACAAACAATTTGCCGAAGAGATTGATGTAAATCCAACCGAATTAAGCCAGATCATTAACCGGCACAGAAACCCAACAGATAAAATAATTTACAGGCTTGAAATTCATTCCAACAGGAACTTCCCTGCAATCATGTGGTTCCGGATATTGGAAAAACAAAGAGAATATGAATTAATGCACGATGCATCCATTGTAAATAGTGAAAAAAGCCATGTCAAAAAACAATTGTCTTTTTCGCTGTAATTTTTATCATCCCCCCTACCCACAAAAAAAGCCTGCATCACGCAGGCTTTTCAAAAACATCCGACCCTTACAACGGACAGTTCTGATGGTAATCTATCAGCTCTATCGGCGCTGCCGCCAGCTCAATGCCTTTATAATACCGTTCTATTTCATCCAGCACTTCCACTACTTCTTCCTCGGTTTTAAGCGTCACGAGGCGGCTCCGGAACTGTTTGATATCCGGTAACCCTTTCAGGTAGTTTGCATAGCAACCCCGCATTTCGTTAATCCCCTGTACAGGCCCTTTCCATTTCACGGATTCATGCAGGTGCTTCTTGCTTACGGCAATCCGCTCCTCCAGGGTAGGACCCGCCATCAGCTCGCCGGTGGCTGCATAATGCTTAATTTCACGGAATATCCACGGATACCCTATGGCAGCGCGGCCAATCATAATGCCGTCCACGCCGTAACGGTTCTTGTATTCCACCGCTTTTTGCGGACTGTTGATATCCCCGTTTCCAATGATAGGAATATGTATCCTTGGATTGTTCTTTACTTTTCCGATCAGCGTCCAGTCGGCCTCGCCTTTGTACATCTGGCAACGCGTACGGCCATGTATCGCCAATGCCTTAATGCCTACGTCCTGCAGGCGCTCCGCCACTTCCTCAATGTTCCTGGTGTCATCGTCCCAGCCCAGGCGGGTTTTGACGGTAACAGGCAGATTGGTTGCTTTTACGCAGGCTTCGGTTAAGCGCACCATCAGGTCCAGGTCCTTCAACACGCCGGCGCCGGCGCCGCGGCCAGCCACCTTTTTCACCGGGCAGCCAAAATTGATATCCAGGAGATCCGGATTGGTTACATCCACAATCTTTGCGGCCATCGCCAGCGAATCCTCATCGCCTCCGAAAATCTGGATGCCGATAGGGCGCTCAAATTCAAAGAAGTCCAGCTTCTTCCTGCATTTAATCGCATCCCTGATCAACCCGTCGCTGGAAATAAATTCCGTGTACATCAGGTCCGCCCCGTTTTCCTTACATACGACCCTGAACGGAGGATCACTCACGTCCTCCATAGGCGCCAGCAGCAAAGGAAAATCAGGCAGTATAATGTTGTCAATCTTTACCAATTGTATGATATTTTCAGCGGGCAAAGGTACGATTTTTCCCGCAATCCCTCACCGCAGGATTCCCCTGCGCTCGTTGACAAAAAAGACCTACTTTTAATACTCCTTGCATGGTATAATTATTGGCCCCTCGATCTCAAACCCTTGAATATGGAAAAATTTGATGCTATCATAATCGGATCAGGACAAGGCGGAAACCCATTAGCCCGGAAGCTGGCAAAAAAAGGACTCCGCACCGCCATTATCGAAAAACGCCTGATCGGCGGCACTTGCATCAACGACGGCTGTACCCCAACCAAATCTATGATCGCCTGCGCAAAAACGGCGCAAACCGTCCGCCAGGCAGCGCAATGGGGCATACACCTTGATCAGCACAGCATCTCCATCGACCTGCCCTTTATCGTAGAACGTAAAAACCAGGTAGTCACACAATTCCGGAACGGAACCATTAAATCTTTGGAAAATGAACCGAACATTAAACTATTTTACGGTACAGCTTCCTTCTCCGGCATCCGGAAAATAAACATCACCCAACCGGAGGATAAGGTCATTCCCATCGAAGGCAATAACATCTTCATCAACACCGGCGCCACGCCGGTAATCCCGGATATTCCCGGATTAGCGGATATTCCTTATCATACGTCCACGTCTATACTCGACTTAAAACAACTCCCGCCCGAACTGATAGTACTCGGCGGCAGCTATATCGGCCTTGAACTGGGGCAACTCTTTCAGCGCCTCGGCAGTAAAGTCAGTATCGTAGAACCCGGGCCGCACCTCATGTCCAGGGAAGATACGGACGTTGCGGCTGTCATTAAGAACATGCTCGAAGCGGAAGGCATGCGTATCTATACATCTTCCCATCCTGATAAAATTGTTGCCAGCGGCGATACTTTCTCCCTGGAAATCGTCAGCGGCACCTCCCGCAAAACTATCACCGGCACGCATCTGCTGGTGGCAACAGGCCGCAGACCGCAATCCGCGGAGCTGCAGCTTAGCAACACCAACGTTACTACGGATGAAAAAGGATTCATACAGGTAAACGACCAGCTGGAAACAACCTGCCCGGGCATCTACGCCATGGGCGACGTTAAGCCCGGCCCCGCATTTACCCACATCTCCTATAATGACCATCTCCTGATTTATAAAAATCTCTTTGAAAACAAACAACTCTCCATCAAAACCAGGCAGGTCCCCTACTGTATGTTCACCGATCCGCAACTGGGGCGCATAGGCCTTTCCGAAAAAGAAGCGGTGGATAAAGGGTATCCGTTCAAGGTAGCCTGCCTCGGCATGGATAAAGTAGCGCGCGCCATCGAAACCGGGCAAACAACAGGCTTTATGAAAGCGATCGTACACGCAGCTACAGATAAAATCCTTGGCGCAGCCATCATCGGGGAACAGGGCGGCGAAATCATGTCCATCCTGCAAATGGCCATGGCCGGGGATATCACGGCATCGCAACTGCGCGAAATGATCTTCGCACACCCGCTCTACGCAGAATCTATCAACAACCTTTTTATGACCCTGTCGAAATAGGGCCATAAAATGTGTACATAATTCCTCATTCGCATGATCCAACTAAGTCACGTCAGTAAATTTTTTGAGAAAGGGAAAAATGCAGTAGATGATATTTCACTCACTGTTAATGATGGGGAGATAATGGTGTTGCTGGGCACCAGCGGCTGCGGTAAAACCACCACGCTGCGGCTCATCAATCGCTTGCTGGACGCCAGTTCCGGCACGGTGGAAGTCAACGGGGAAAACGTCCGGCGCATACCCGCTACTACGCTGCGTAAAAGTATCGGATACGTGCTGCAAAACAACGGCCTGTTTCCGCACTACACCGTCGAAGAAAACATCTGCACCGTACCTCAGCTGCTCAACTGGCCCAGGGAAAAAACCATTGCGCGCTGCCATACGCTCATGCATAAACTGAAATTACCTCCTGAACAATATGCTCACAGCTACCCGCACCAACTGAGCGGTGGCCAGCAGCAACGGGTAGGCCTGGCACGCGCCCTGGCCGCAGATCCGCCGGTACTCCTCATGGATGAACCTTTCGGCGCACTGGACCCGCTCACCCGCGATGCAGTGCGGCAGGAATTTAAATCCCTCGACGAACTGCATACCAAAACCGTAGTACTGGTAACGCACGATATTGAAGAAGCCTTTCAGCTGGGGGACCGCATCTGCCTCATGAACGCAGGCCGCATCCAGCAAACCGGCCGCCCCGCGGAACTCCTGTTCCGGCCGGCGAATGATTTTGTACGCAACTTCTTCGACCGGCAGCGCACACAGCTGGAACTTTCCACCCTGAAGCTCCGCGATATATGGGATACCATCCCGTCTTCCCATAATGGAGAAAACTATGTGGAGATAACAGGGGATGCCTCCTGTTGGGAAGCCTTGTCCCTGCTGACTTCCAGCCCCGTGATTGCTACGCATAACGGCACGGCTAAAGTCATCACCGGCAGCGCTGTCATGAACGGATTACAAACCTATAAAACCCGGTAGCATCCATGGAACCATCCACCAGCTTCTTTGATTTTATACAGCAGGAGTCGGCCAAGCTGCTGCAGCAAACGCTGACCCATACCGGGCTTACGTTCATATCAGTCCTCATCGCCATAGCCATCGGCCTGCCGCTGGGCATCCTCATTACCCGCCGCCGCAGGCTCTCCGGCCTCGTGCTCGGCATTGCCGGCGTATTGCAAACTATTCCCAGTATTGCGCTGCTGGGCTTCATGATCCCCTTGCTGGGCATAGGCGTAAAACCCGCTATCGTAGCCCTGTTCCTCTATGCGTTGCTGCCCATCATCCGCAATACCTATACCGGCATCCAGGGCGTGGACCCCGCGGTAACGGAAGCGGCAACCGGCATGGGCATGAGCGACCGGCAGCTGCTCCTGAAAGTGCAACTGCCACTGGCCATGCCGGTGATCCTGGCGGGCATCCGTACGGCGACGGTGATCAACGTGGGCGTGGCTACGCTGGCGGCCTACATCGCAGCCGGCGGACTGGGAGAGTTTATTTTCGGAGGCATCGCGCTGAATAATACCGGCATGATCCTCGCCGGCGCCATACCGGCCGCATTGCTGGCCATACTGTTCGACTGGCTCATTTCCCTGCTGCAAAAAAGGATGACCCGGCAGTCGCGCATGCGCTTATACCTGCTGCCACTGATCCTAATCGTACTTTCCTCCTTTTACCTGCTGCCCATGAGAAATAACGCCCGGCTCAAAGCCGGCTTCACGCCGGAGTTCATGGGCCGCCGGGATGGAAACCTCGGGCTGCGCACCGTCTACGGCATACATATCAATCCCCTTGTGATCAGCGATATGATCATGTACAAAGCCGCCTACGAAAAAACGATCGACGTGATCAGCGGCAGCTCCACGGATGGCCGTGGAAAAGCCTTCGACCTCGTAGTCCTGCAGGATGATAAGCATATTTTTCCGCCTTACTACGCCGCGCCCATCGCCACCAATACCATCCTGGAAAAATATCCGGAGCTGGAACCCACCCTTAACCTCCTGGCTGGTACAATTAATGATAGCATAATGACGGCACTGAACTACCAGGTGGATTACCTGAAGTACAGCCCGGAAAAAGTAGCCCGGGAATTTTTAATGCAGAAAGGCTTGTACCAGCCCGCCAGGAACGGTTCCAAAGGCACGATCCGCATTGGCTGTAAGATTTTCGGGGATGGCTACATCCTCGCCAATATGTACAAAATGCTTATCGAAGGCCATACGGACCTGGCAGTAAGTACCAAACTGGGACTTGGTGGCACAAAAATTTGTTTCGATGCACTGAACAATAATCAACTTGATGTGTATCCCGAATATACCGGTACCGGCCTGCTGGCTATTTTGCAAACACCGGCCGAAATTACGGATACCCTGATAGCCGATAAAGACAAGGTGTACACGTATGTTAGCCGGGAGTTTGAACAACAATACGGCATCAAATGGCTCAAGCCTGTCGGTTTTAACAATACCTACGCCCTGATGATGCGCCGGCAACAAACGATGGACCTGCAAATAAAAAGTATATCAGACCTGGCCCGTTATCTGAAAAAATAAAAATGTATGAATATCCTGGAAAAATATAAGACCGTCAGATCCCGTTCCGAAAACATCTGCGCACCTTTGAAAACCGAAGACTACGTTGTGCAGCCAATTGTAGATGTGAGTCCGCCGAAGTGGCACCTCGGCCATACCACCTGGTTTTTTGAAACCTTCATCCTCCTGCCTAACGCGCCAGGCTATACGGAGTTTGATCCGCAATACAACTTCGTATTCAACAGTTACTACGAATCCGTGGGCGCGCGCGTAATCCGTACGGACCGCGGCAACCTGAGCCGGCCTTCCGTGGAGGACGTCATGAAATACCGCCGCCATGTGGATGACGCGATGGAGAAATTCCTTTCCAATCCCATGGAGGAGGACCTCGAAGCGCTCATGATCCTGGGCCTCAATCACGAGGAGCAACACCAGGAACTGCTGTACACGGATATCAAATACATCCTCGGGCATAACCCGCTGATGCCGGCTTACGATCCTGCCCGGCAACCCGCTCCCGCCCCTGCAACGGACGCGCAGTGGATAGCCATACCGGAAGGCATTTACAGCATCGGGCATCATGGGAAAGGCTTTTGTTTTGATAATGAGCTGGGAAGGCACCAGGTGTACCTCGCGCCTTACGCCATCAGCTCTGCACTGGTAACCAACAGGGAATACCTGGACTTCATTAACGCCGGCGGCTATACGGATTTTCGTTACTGGCATGCCGAAGGCTGGGACTGGGTTAAAAACAACCACGTTACCGCGCCCATGTACTGGTACCTGATCGGGGACGATTGGCAGCAATACGCCTGGAATGGCCTGCAGCCACTGGAATTGGATGCGCCCGTGTGCCATGTGAGTTATTACGAAGCGGCGGCTTATGCGGCCTGGAAAGGCCTCCGCCTGCCCACCGAATTTGAATGGGAAGCCGCAGCGGATAAATTTTCATGGGGCCAGCGCTGGGAGTGGACGGAAAGCGCCTATCTCCCCTATCCCGGCTTCAAAAAAGCGCCGGGGGCTATTGGCGAATACAATGGCAAGTTTATGGTAAACCAGATGGTGCTGCGCGGCGGTTCGGAAGTAACGCCGCCGGAACACAGCCGTAAAACCTACCGTAACTTTTTCCACGCGCCGCTGCGCTGGCAGTTCACCGGTATCAGGCTGGCAAAAAGCTAATCCATTTTTAACTGACGATACAATCATTGAGTTATGGCACATACCACTGTAATTTCCACACCGGCAACGGTATTCAGCAACCGCCATACCAGCACTTTCTACGATGATGTAGTGCAGGGACTAAGGGCGCAGCAAAAATACCTGGACCCGAAGTATTTCTACGATGCACAGGGCGATGTGCTGTTTCAACAGATCATGCAATGCCCCGAATACTACCTCACCGCCTGCGAAATGGAAATCATGCAGGAGCAGTCCGCCGCCATTGCCGCCGCTTTTGACGCGCATGCCAGCCACTACGATGTCGTGGAGCTGGGCGCAGGGGACGCTTCTAAATCCGTACACCTGCTCAAACGCCTGCTGGATAACGGTACCGACTATACGTACTTTCCGATCGATATATCCGGTAATGTAATCCGGCTCCTGGAAGACACCCTGCCGGAAACGTTACCTGGCTTACAGTTTCACGGGCTGCAGGGCGAATACTTTGAGATGCTCAAAGTGGCCAACGACATCTCCCCCAAAAGAAAAATAGTATTGTTCATGGGAGCCAATATTGGCAATTTTACGCCATTTGCCGCCCGCAGCTTCTGCCAGCAACTGCGGCGCCACCTGCATCCGGGGGATTTGCTGCTCACCGGGTTCGACCTGAAAAAGCATCCCCGCCTCATCCTGCACGCGTATAACGACGATGCCGGCATCACGCGGGAATTCAACTTCAACCTGCTCCGCAGGATCAACCGGGAGCTGGATGGCAATTTTGACGTCACCCAGTTTGAGCACTACCCTACCTACGATCCGCAAACGGGCAGCTGCAAAAGCTATCTCATCAGCCTGTGCGATCAGCAGGTACGTATAGGCGATAACGTTGTCGTGAATTTTAAGGAGAATGAACCGCTGTATATGGAGATTTCCCAGAAGTACGATCCGGCGGAAATTGATCAGCTGGCCTCCCTCGGCGGGTTTGCGCCGGTGGCCCGCTTCAGCGATCACCGCAACTGGTTCAGCGATTATTTATGGCAAGCGATATAAAAACCCGTAGTGGCGCATACCGGTTGTATGCGCCACTACGGCCGCTTCGGCGGACAATGATTAAGGCCAGCAATTCAGTATGCGGCGAATAGCTACAATCTCCCCCGTATGATAACTCGTATGATCCGCAATCAGCACTGCTTCCCGGAATAAATGCTGTCCATCCCCATGCGGAAACGGCGCAAACAGATCCGCATCCGGCGCTTCCAGCAGCTGGATAAACGCATGTAAATCCTCTTTGATCTGCTCCAACGTATGCTTCCACTGCCGCTCATTTTCAGGCGCGGTTTCCTTCGGCCAGTAATCATGCGGCCAGTTCATTTCCTTGTAGTTGGGGTTACGGGAAAAATCCAGGATATCCCACTGCGCAATACGAATGTGTTCTACCAGTTGCCAGATGCTGTAAGGCATGTTGGGTGGCGTCACACCCCGCTTATCCGCGGGCAGGCGCTTCACCGCATCCCAGAACGTAACATGTGCATTCCCCTTTAGCAGCAAGTCTTTCAGCGATGCTACCATTTGTTTCTTCATATCCATATAGTCCTCTTTTAGGGTGTTATTGAATGTAAGATTTTTTTCCCTTAGCGATCCGTTAACTTTGCGTGTTTTAATAACCACATGGATCAGGATTTTTGGAAAACGTACATCCGGGGAAGAAAGTTTTATAAAGATATACAGCAACAACCGGTGGCCGACCGGGAACAAACGCTCGACCGTATTTTCGCCATCGGCGGCAAACGGGGATGGTATTATGCCAACTGGCTCTGGCAGCTCCGGGGCTGGATGGATAAGCTTGTTGGCGGGCCGGGTATGCGGGGCAGGAAAAATGAGGACAGGCTGGAGGCAGGCGACTATACCGACTTCTGGAAGGTGGTCATTGCCGACAGGGAGCAGGGCATATTGCTGCTGGAAGCGGAAATGAAAGTTCCGGGCCAGGCATGGTTATTATTTTTCCTGGGAGATGGGAAGCTCACACAGACCGCCGTGTACGTACCGGAAAACCTGGCCGGCGCATTATACTGGATGAGTGTATGGCCTTTCCATGGCTTTATTTTCCCCGGAATGATCAAAAAAATAATTGCGCCTGAAATGCAAAGAGGAGGCCGCTAGCCTCCTCTTTGATTGTATTAACACGCATTGTTAACATACAATGGCAAAGCAGGAATAACTGTTTGCCAGTTTACGCCACTATGCGGCCGGGTATTAATTAGCTGGTTTTTCCAGCAGCTTGAAGAACTGATCCAGCTGCGGCAGGATAACGATCCTGGTTCTGCGGTTGGCGGATTTACCTTCCGGCGTATCGTTGCTGGCAACAGGCACGTATTCGGAACGGCCGGCGGCAGTCATCCTTGCAGGCGGAATACCGTATTGGTTTTGCAGGATACGTACCACGCTGGTAGCGCGCTTCACAGAAAGATCCCAGTTATCCAGCAGTACGTTCGGGCGGTAAGGCACATTATCCGTATGGCCCTCCACCATGAATTCAATATCCGGCTGGTTCAGCAATACTTTCGCCACTTTACCCAATACCTCCTTCGCACGGTCGGTCACCTCATAGCTACCGCTCTTGAACAGCAGTTTATCGGAAATGTCGATATACACCACGCCTTTCTCCACTTTGATATTGATGTCCTTATCATCCAGGTTGCCGATAGCGCCTTTCAGGTTCAGCACCAGCTGCATATTGAGGGAGTCCTTACGGGCAATCGCACCCTGCAGGTCTTTGATGTAAGCGTCTTTTGCGCCGATGTTTTCCAGCGACTTCTTAATACTTTCCGCCTGGCTGCTGGAAATAACGGACAGCTCTTTCAGGTGATCCAGCATCTGCGTATTGGTGGTTTGCAGTTGCTGCTGCTTTTCGGTCATATTGTTGATGCGCTCTTTATAGGCAGCAGCTGCGCGGGCAGCATCTTCATCACAGCGTTGTAATTTGGCCGTAGCATCTCTATACAGGCTATCCAGTCGTGCGTTCCTTGCCTCGGATTCCCTCAGCTTACGGGGAGCTGAACAGGAAGCCAATACGGTTGCAGCTGCAAGTACCGGCAAGGCAAATCGTTGTATTTTCATAAAATTGAACATTTAAGTAATCTTAAAAAAAATCGTGATAGGTTAACGGTGGACGTTGGCAAATTACTTCCCATATTGCAAATAACAGGCCGAAGGCCGCTATCTTTAACAAAATCTTCTGAAAAGACATTAAAATTTGATTAGTTACAAATAAATAGATATTATTGCGCGCATATATCTATTTATTCTATAATGGAGCAAATCCGCCGCGGCGACCCCGTATCTTTAATATAAACTTCATAGGGCAAGATCTCCAAAGTATTATTACATTCGTATGGATTGTGCTTGCTAGCTTTATAGTATTTAAACGGGGTTATCTGATGATAAATAATTAACTTTCCCGCCGGCTTGTTCACTGTATATTCCATTAATGTCGAAATAGTATGAGAAAGGTGGTTTCTTCGGGTCAACCAACAATAAAAGAAATTGCGAAAAGACTCAACATATCCGTATCTACCGTATCGCGTGCCCTGCATGACCATCACAGCATTGGTCTAAGAACAAAGGCCCGTGTGCAGCAGCTCGCGGCCGAGCTGGGTTATGAACGTAACCAGACCGCCATCTTCTTCCAGCAGGGTAAAACGTTTACCATCGGCATCCTCCTACCAGAATTATCGGAAGCATTTTTTTCCAGCGCGATCAGCGGTATTGAAGATACCGCCTACAGCAACAACTATACGGTGCTGTTGGGGCAGTCCCATGACGACGAGGCCCGGGAAAAACAGATCATCCAAAGCATGAAGCAGCACCGCGTGGATGGCTGCATCGTGTCCATCGGGAAGAATACCCGGAATTACGAACACTTTGAAATGCTGCGGCAGGCAAAAATTCCCGTGGTGTTTTTCGACCGTATCCCGGACCTGCCGAATATCCACTCCGTTTCCTGCAACCTGGAATCAGGTACCGTGCAGGCGGTGGACTTCCTCCTGAAAAAGGGGCACCGGGTGATCGGTATGATCAATGGGCCTGAACAATTAGTGGCCAGCAAGGAACGCGCAGCCGGTTATATGCGGGCGCTCTCCAAACACCGCCTGAAGTATGACCCGGAATTGATTGTAAGCGCGGACCTCACGGCCGCCGGAACCGCCGAAGCCATGAAGCAGTTGCTTTCCCTCAAAAGAAGAGTAACGGCCGTGGTAACTTTCAATGATTATGTTGCGATGGATGCAGTGCAGTATGCCCTGAAACAAAAATTGGAGATAAATAAAGATATAACTTTTGTATCTTACGCCAACACACCGGTCAGCAGCTATACGGCTTATCCGCCCGCTGCCTCGGTGGAGCAGTTCCCGTACGAACAGGGCCAGGCCGCTACTAATATGCTTCTGGGCATATTAAACGGCGAACGCGCCTTCAACGATTACCAGCGTTTAATCATGGAATCGCAGTTGGTGTTGCATACCTGATCCCGGTCGTAAACCTTGCCATAGTTGCTCGCTATGGCAGGTTCCACGACGCAGTTCACTGTTCTTAATTAAACTGATTGTTCACTGTTTGCGTATTTCTTACGCTTGCTCACTGTAACTTAACTAACGCATTTGGAAAAATGCGGACTTGTTCACTGTTTGCTTGTTCACTGTTGTGCTGGCGCGGTAATTGTTCACTGTGTTGCGCCATATTGTTCACTGTCTAAATAAGCTGCTTTTCATGCGGGAAGAAATCTCTTTCTTCTCTTTCACACCACTATTTTAAGCAAATGTTTTTAGAATTCTGCTACGCAAACGCTTGCGTTAACCACGCAAGCGTTTGCGTAATTGGCAAATTCCGGTAATTTTTATTATCCTTACCTCCGGAAACGCTTTTTATAAATATACCGTCAATGAAAAAAAATTTACTGGGCTACCTGAAACCCTTACTGCCAGCTATTCTGCTATCAGCCACCCTCCATGCGCAAACTAAAAACGCCGCACCGAAACCAGAACTGGTGTACCACGATGCGATGGAATTTCCGGTGATTGATAAGTATCATAACGAACCGAATTACAACCGCCTGCCTGAAAAATTCAAAGCCACCGTAAGGCCGGTGATCTGGTCGCTCAGCCTGAACTCCGCAGGCATCGCCATCCGCTTCCGTTCCAACGCCACTACCATCGGCGCTAAATGGAAAGCGAAAAACAACGCCTCCTTAAACAACATGGCGCCCATCGGCGTAAAAGGGCTCGACCTCTACGCCCTCGTCGGCAATCAGTGGCAGTACGTGAACAGCGGCGTGCCGGAAGGCAATACCGGTAGCTTCCAACGCAACCTGCTCACCAACGGGGAGAACGTCTACCGGGAATACCTGCTCTTCCTCCCCCTCTACGATGGTGTGGATTCCTTATCTATAGGGGTCAACGCCGGCGCAGATATCTCCAAACCGCAATCCACCGCGCTGATGGATAAGAAACCTGTCGCCTGGTACGGCAGCAGCATCGCACAGGGCGGCTGCGCCTCCCGCCCCGGCATGGCCTTCACCAACATCCTCGTGCGTAAACTGCAACGCCCCATCATGAACTTCGGCTTCAGCGGCAACGGTACCTTCGAAACCACCGTCGGCGAATCGCTCTGCGAAATTGATGCAGCGCTGTTTGTGATCGACTGTAACCCCAATACGCCACCGGAAGAGATCTACGACCGATCCGTAAAACTGATCCAGCAACTCCGCAAATGCCGGCCCAATACGCCGATCCTGATGCTGGAAAACTTTATTTACGAGAGCGGCACTTTCAATACCCTCGTAAAACAAACCTCCCTGAAAAAACAGGCGGAGTTGAAAAGAGCCTACGCTGAACTGCAAAAACAAGGCATCAAAAATCTCTTTTACCAAACCGGCGAAGGCCTCATAGGCACGGATCACGAAGGCACCGTGGATGGCGTGCATCCAAACGATGCCGGCATGGAGCGCTTTGCCGCGAAAATGCTGCCGGTACTGGATAAACTGCTGAAAGGAAAAACCCTAACCGCTGTACTATAAATTCGATTTTTATGAAAAGCATCTATGCTTACCTCCTGGTACTGGCCGCCTGCTGCAGCGCCACCGCCCAGGCCGCGCCCACCGGCGACTCCGTTCGTATTGCCGGGATGCCGTCCGCAGGTTATTGGCTCAACAAGCCCGCTGCTGCCAATGCCTCCGGGAGCCGCCTTTCTATTACTGCCGCAAAAGGCACTGACTTCTTTCATTACGGGGGTGGCAACTTTAAAGCCACCAACGCCCCTATCCTGCTGTTTCAGCCGGATGCCGACTTCACCGTTACCGCCAAAGTAAAGGTGGGATTCAACGAAACCTATGATGGCGGCGCTATCTTCGTGTATGCGGATAGCACCCACTACATCAAGTTCCTTTTTGAAAAGAGCCATTACGGCAACCTGTCCGTTTGCTCCGGCGTTACCAACACCTATACGGACGATGCCACCAACGCCGTTTCCCCTACCAACGAAGTCCTCATGCGCCTGAGCAAAAAAGGCAACTTCTATGGTATGTTCTATTCGCTGGATGCAGGTAAAACCTGGACGGCCGCCCGTATGGTACACTTCAACCCCGGCGGAAAGATCCAGCTGGGATTCTCCTCCCAGTCGCCATTGGGCGCGCAATGCGAAAGTATTTTCTCCGAAATCACCTACAAGCCCACCGGCTTTACGGATACCAAAACCGGGGAATAAAAAAAAGAGGAGCTTTTTAAAGCTCCTCTTTTTGTATCTGCTACTGGCAGTAATATTATTTCAGGTACTGATCAAAGTAATCAGTGATTTTCTGCATCAGGTGCACCCTGTCTTTCCCCAGCACATTGTGTAAATGTCCCGGATACACGAAATAATCCACCTGGGTTTGTGTATCCACACAAGCTTTCAGGAAGTTGATGGAATGCTGCCATACCACCACATCGTCGTTAGTGCCATGAATGAGCATCAGGTGGCCTTTCAGGTTTTTGGTCTTGGTCAGCAGGTTATTGTCCGCATAGCCCTGCGGGTTTTCCTGCGGCGTATCCATATACCGCTCCGTGTACATTACTTCGTACATACTCCAATCAATTACCGGCCCGCCGGCAACCGCCGCCTTGAATACCTCCGGATGACGCAGCATCAGCGAAGTGGTCATGAAGCCGCCGAAGCTCCAGCCGTGTACGCCCATTTTATCGGCATTCACGTAGGGGAGCGATTTCAGGTAGGCCACGCCCTGTAACTGGTCATTCATTTCCACGGTACCCAGCCGGCGGAAAGTAGCCTGTTCAAAGGCCATTCCGCGGTTCAGGCTACCACGGCCATCCATGCTGAATACCACGTAACCATGTTGCGCCATATACTCGTACCAGAGGTTGCCGCTGGCAGGATAGGTGTTTTTGATCAGCTGCACATTAGGCCCGTTGTAGAGGTACACGATGGCAGGGTATTTACGGGTGGAGTCGAAGTCCACCGGCAGGATCAGCTTACCGTACAACGGCGTGCCATCGTCCGCCTTCAGCGTCACATTCCGGATTTCCGGGCGCTTGAATGCTTTCAGCGGATCGGCGCTCTGCACCAGGGTTTGACGGAATTTGGATGTAACGCCCAGCACCTGTGTTACCGCAGGCACGGTAGCGGAACTGTAAGCGTCCAGCACGTAGTTGCCGTTGCTGCTTACCTGGCCTTCATGCCAGCCCGCCGCATCATCCAGCCGGCGCAGCGCCCCGTTTTTCAGGCTGGCCGCGTACAGGTGTTTTTCCATCGGGCTTTCCTTGGCAGCGGTAAAAATCACTTCGCCGGCGCCGGGATGATAACCAATAATATCGTTCACCACCCAGTTGCCCTTGGTCAGTTGCCTGATCAGCTGGCCGTTGGTGTTGTAGAGATATAAATGCCGGTATCCGTCACGGTCCGAATACCAGATAAACTGATCGTTTTTACCAGGCACGAAGGAAAGCGCATGCTCAGGGTGAACATACTTACTGTCCTGTTCCTCGAAGAGGGTCTTTTGCAGGTCGCCGGTAGCGGCGCTGTACTGATTCAGCCAGAGGTGATTTTGTTCCCTGTTTAAAATCGCGATATATACGGATTGCTGATCGGGCGCCCATGTCACGCAGGTCAGGTAATGATCTGCCGGCAGCCCGGTCTTCATGAATACGGTCTTTTTGGTGGATGGCTGATAAACGCCCAGGGTTACCTCGTGGGATTTACCGCCAGCCATCGGGTATTTGATCAGGTTGGATTTGGCAGGTACTACTGACCAGTCGATGATCGGGTAATCATTCACCATCCGCTGGTCCATACGATAGAAAGCGAGTTGGTTTCCATCGGGGGAAAAGAATATGCCCCCGTTAATCCCAAATTCATCGCGATGGACGGATTTACCGTTAACGATATTGACGTCCGCATCGTTGGTAACGGTATGGATCGCGCCATCCGGAGTACGCAGGTAGAGATTGTTCGCTACTGTCCAGGCAATCTGCCGGCTCTTCACGTTAACGGTTATATTTTCTGCATCTTCCGGCAGTTCACACCAGCGTGCGGCGGTCCATTTGCCATTTTCAAGAGTGACGGTAAACAGTTGGCTGCCGATGGAAAACCAGGCGCTGGTGTTGTTGATCCAGTGCATCGCCGGGATGCCGCGTAAAGGCTTGGCGGCAAAAAGTTGTGTATTCAGGGACGCGGTGGTAAGCAGGGTATCTGCTTTCAGTTGAGGTAAGGTGTATTTCACCCAGGCTACATTCCCATTTTCAGTAATTGCTCTGGTGTAGGCATCTTCTCCGGGAATCCATTCAAACATTTTTACGCGCTCAGGAGCGAGTTCCATCCGAAGTCCGTTGGTGGCTTCCGACATGGTGTAGAGGCGTTGCTGTGCATAGGCATGCTGCATGGTGCTCATCACACATCCAGTCAAAAGCACAAGGAACATTTTTTTCATCCTTATAACTTTTTAGGATGCGAATGTAACCAAATCAGGTGTGTAATCCGCAAATTATCAGCTGATCGCCAGGTTGCGCTGCATCCATTCCCTTTCTTCGGGCAGCAGGTATTCCGCTTTCTTTTCGGCGATCCAGGAGAAGGTTTTTTTAACCTCTGCTTTGGCAGTCCTGAATTTCCAGAGAAACTCCATGCCCAGCATCAGGTCCGTAAACCCGTTCTTAAAGCTGTCGAGGTTGAGGTGGGGCGCCTGGGTTCTTTTCCGGGATAGTAATTCCGTGATACGGTTGATGACCGCCTGGATGGCATTTTCATCCGCATACTTATAAATTGCCTCCATGGCCTCGAATTTCAGTTGCCCGCGCATGAGGCAACGCGCATAGAACATCACCTCGCGCTCCCGCTCTATATCAGCGATGGTCGTAAAGGCGAGGCTGCGAACGTCCTGCCGGGAGTGGTCCAGCAAGCGTTTCAGGGCAGGAAGGCTCTTGCGGGTGGCAATTTTACTGAGGAGAACGGTTATATAATATATATCATATTCATTAACAGTACGTTGCAATATCTGCAATACCCAATCTTCCACCTGGGGATTCTTGGTGCCTTTCAGGGCCAGCAGGGCTGAACGCCTGATATTTGGATTGGCGGAAAGGGTATTATTCAGCAGGGGCTGCACGTTGATGTACGACGGAATAGGCAATCCCCGTTCCAGGTCCTGCTGGATGCCGGTGATCATATCTGCGTCCTGTTCAAACTTAAGCCGGTCGATCAGGAAGCGGATCACTTCCGGATCATTTGTATTGCGGGAAAGTTGCGCGATGATATAAAGCGCAGCCCTTCTTTTTTCCTTGTCTGTTTCCTGGTCTATATAAGTGTAGAGGGTGGGAATATAGGCATGGTTGGCCAGTTGTTCCGCCTCGCGGAGGGCCTGCCAGCTGATCGTTTGCGTATCATGAAGCTGATCTGAGCGGTCGCATATCCGGTTGATGAGGTTATTTAAGTAATCCATTGCTAGTGGTTTTTTGATCTGCTACCCCTGCATTTCCAATAACCATACCAACATGGCTGTACCAGCTTAATTGTTAGTTAATCCCTCTCCGATTAACAGTTTTATATTACATTTGCTGCTGTATTTTTGGATCGGTTTCGATATATAAGAACAGAACGTACAGATGCACATATTACTCAAAAACGTAAAGATTTCAGCGCCTTCCTCTCCTTTCAACGGGCAGCAAAAAGACATTTCCATTCATAACGGTGTTATCCAGCAGATCGCAGATCACCTGGAAGATGAGCATGCCACCGTCATCTCGGGGGACAACCTGCATGTTTCCGCCGGCTGGATGGATATTTTCTCCCATTTCTGCGACCCGGGCCAGGAATACAAGGAAGACCTCAGCTCTGGTATCCAGGCGGCCGCCAAAGGGGGTTATACCAGCGTCATGGTAGTACCTAACACCCAGCCGGCACTCCATACCAAAGCCCAAATCGAATATGTGCTCAGCAGGTCCCGCCAGCATGTGGTAAACGTTTTACCGATCGGCGCCGCCACCAAAAACCTGGAAGGCGCCGGCCTCGCTGAAATGTACGAAATGCGGCAGGCAGGCGCAGTAGCCTTCTCCGATGGCTGGAAACCGGTACAGTCGCCCGGACTGCTGCTCAAAGCCCTCCAATACATCAAAGCATTTGACGGTACCTTCATCCAGCTGCCGGACGATCAGAGCATTTCCGCCCATGGCCTCATGAACGAAGGCATCTACAGTACCCAGCTGGGCATGCCCGGCAAACCGGCCATCGCAGAGGAACTGATCATCCAGCGCGATATCGAACTGGCTAAATATACGGACTCCCGCCTCCACATCACCGGGGTAACCACCCGCAAAGCTGTGGAGCTGATCGCCGCTGCCAAAGCGCAGGGCGTGAAGGTTACCTGCTCGGTAACGCCTTACCACCTCTCCCTGACGGATGCAGCGCTGATCAACTACGATACCAGCCTGAAAGTAAATCCGCCCCTGCGCAGCGCCGAAGATGTAAAGGCCCTGCAGCAGGCCGTGAAAGACGGTGTGATCGATTGCTTTGCCACCCATCACCTCCCGCAGGACTGGGATGCCAAAATACTCGAGTTTGAATATGCAAAGAATGGAATGATCGGCCTGGAAAGCACCTTCGGGGTACTCCGCAAATACCTGCCGGAAGTGCCACTGGAACAGTTGCTGGCCATGCTGACGGACAATCCCCGCAAAATTTTCGGCCTCCAGCAGCCGGCCATCGAAGTGGGCGCTGTAGCGGAACTGACTGTTTTCAACCCGGATCAGCACTGGACTTTCACCGAGGCCGATATTGCCTCCAAGTCCAAAAATTCGGCGTATATTGGTGCTGCCCTGAAAGGAAAACCCGTAGCTGTTGTTAACAATGGGCAGGTAGCAAAACACTAAGTCATTTATTCCTACATCTCATAAATTTGTTGCTATGTCAAACAAAAACCATATTGCGTACGGCGTTACCGCCGCATTGATCCAGTTTGTACTGTCCCTGGTATTCTATTTTACCAAATTGAACCAGGAGAGATGGACAGGATTTTTGAGCCTGGCGATCCTCATGATTGCGGTGATCCTTTCCTGCATCAACTACGGGAAAACTAATCCCGGACAGACATTCGGCAACATTTTTGCCAATGGCTTCAAAACTACCGCTGTAATTACCGTAATAGGCCTGGTGCTTACTGTCATCTTCATCCTGATTTTCCCCGACATCAAGGAACAAGGGCTGGAAGCCGCAAGGGCCCAGATGGAAGCAGACGGAAAGATGACGGCGGAACAGATTGACGGCATCATCGAAAAAACCGATAAAAGCTTTTGGGTACTTACATTCAGCGGAGTTATCATCGGCAGTTTGATATTTGGCCTGGTAGCCTCCCTGATCGGCGCCGCCGTTGCACCTAAAGCCAAAAAATAGTCAGCGACGCTTATACATTCATAAGGAGACAACAATAGATGAGTTTAAACATATCCGTAATCGTTCCTTTAAAAAACGAAGAAGAATCACTGCCAGAGCTGGCCGCCTGGATCGATCGCGTCATGCGTGAACACAAATTCACCTATGAAGTGTGGATGGTCGACGATGGCAGCACCGACAACTCCTGGCAGGTCATCCAGCAACTCGGCGCTGAAAACCCGCATATCAAAGGCATCAAATTCCAAAGGAACTACGGTAAATCCGCCGCCCTCAACGAAGGCTTCGCCGCCGCGAAGGGCGAAGTGGTCATTACCATGGACGCGGACCTGCAGGACAGTCCGGACGAAATCCCGGAACTCTACCGCATGATCGTGGAAGATGGATACGACCTCGTGAGCGGATGGAAGAAAAAACGGTACGATAACGCGTTTACCAAAAACCTTCCTTCCAAATTGTACAACTACACCACCACCCGCATGAGCGGCGTGAAGCTGCACGACATGAACTGCGGCCTCAAATCCTACCGCAGAAAGGTGGTGAAATCCATAGAAGTTTACGGCGAAATGCACCGCTATATTCCCGTAATCGCCAAATGGAACGGCTTCCGTAACATCGGCGAAAAAGTAGTGGAACACCGCGCCCGTAAATACGGTACCAGCAAGTTCGGACTGGAACGCTTCATCAACGGCTTCCTCGACCTTGCCACCATCATGTTTATCGGCAAATTCGGCAAACGCCCTATGCACTTCTTCGGCGCACTGGGCACGCTCTTCTTCCTCATCGGTTTCGTGATCGCAGGATACCTGAGCCTTGCCAAAATTTTCTATGATAAATACAACATGACGGACCGGCCTATCTTCTTCCTCGCCCTGCTGGCGATGATCATAGGTTCCCAACTCTTCCTCACCGGCTTCATCGGCGAACTGGTGACCAGGAACGCCACCGAAAGGAACAGCTACCTGGTGGAAGCAAGAATGGATAACGCTCAATAATGCCTCTGCCCCGCCCCGCGGGTTACAGCGACAACTTCAAATGATGGCTCAACAAAAGAAAATACTTATCATCGGCACAGCCTACCCCTTCCGGGGTGGGCTGGCTGCTTATAATGAACGGCTGGCGGAAGAACTCCAACGCGAAAACCATGACGTGGAAATCTTCACCTTCACGGTGCAATACCCGGAATTCCTCTTCCCCGGCAAAAGCCAGTATTCTACCGATCCGGCGCCCGCTCACCTGCGGATCAAAAGGCTCGTCAACTCCGTGAACCCGCTGAACTGGATCAAAGTAGGCCGCAGCATCCGCAAAATGAAGCCGGACCTGATTATCATCAAGTTCTGGCTCCCTATCATGGGGCCTGCATTCGGCACCCTGCTGCGACTGGGAAAAAACAAGCGCACCAAAGTCATCTCCATCCTCGATAACGTGGTACCCCACGAAAAAAGGCCGGGAGATGTACCCTTTACGAAATACTTCCTCAAACCCGTGGATGCGTTTATCGCCATGAGTCAATCCGTACTCAACGACCTCCGCGTGTTTGAACCCAACAAACCTGTATCCCTCATCCCCCACCCGATATACGACAACTACGGGGAACATATCTCCAAAGAGGCCGCCAGGGCTAACCTCGGGCTGCAACCAGGGAAGAAATATATTCTCTTCTTCGGCTTTATCCGCGCCTAT
Organism: Chitinophaga sp. CB10; assembly: GCA_001870995.2. Lineage (GTDB taxonomy): Bacteria > Bacteroidota > Bacteroidia > Chitinophagales > Chitinophagaceae > Chitinophaga. The sequence continues at coordinate 219,739 of MLAV02000001.1, read as the reverse complement.
AAGGGGCTGGACCTCCTGCTCAAAGCCATGGCGGACGAGCCGTTGAAACAACTCGGTGTACACGCCATCGTGGCCGGGGAGTTTTATGAGGATGCCGCGCCGTATCAGCAACTGCTGGAGGAACTGCACCTGGGCGACCGCGTGCTGATGCATACAAACTTCATCCCCAACGATGCGGTGAAAAATTATTTCTGCGCGGCGGACCTGGTGGTGCAGCCTTATAAAAGCGCCACCCAGAGCGGTATTTCACAGATCGCCTACCACTTCGACAAGCCAATGGTAGTCACCAACGTAGGCGGACTCACGGAAATGGTGCCGGACGGCGTCGTAGGATTCCAGGCGGAACCGGACCCGCAAAGCATCGCCACGGCCATCGAAAAATATTTCGTCGAAAACCGCGAAGCCGATATGGTGGCCGCACTCCAACAGGAAAAATTAAAATATTCCTGGAGCCGCCTGGCCGCAGAAATTCATAAATTAGCGGATAACATTTCCTAAACAACAAACATCTAAACCAGCTAAAAGGCGTGATTTACAGAAGTAAAGCTCCTCTGCGTATAGGCCTCGCCGGTGGCGGCACCGATGTAAGTCCTTATTCGGACTTATACGGCGGCGCTATCCTCAATGCCACCATATCTTTATATGCCCGTGCCGCTATAGAGCCACTGACAGCAAACAAAGTGATATTTGAATCGGCCGACAGGCGGGAATCCCTCTCCTACGACGCCGTGTACCCCTTACCGTTAGACGGTAAGCTGGATATCCTCAAAGGAGTAGTGAACCGTATCTATAAAGACTATGGCGCTTTCCCTTCCGGGTTTCGCCTCACCACCTATGTGGACGCGCCTCCCGGCTCCGGCCTGGGCACCTCTTCCACCCTCGTGGTAGGCGTGGTGGGCGCTTTCGCCGAATGGCTCAAACTCCCCCTGGGGGAATACGACCTGGCACACCTGGCTTACTCCATAGAACGGGAAGACCTGCAACAGGCAGGCGGTAAGCAGGATCAGTACGCGGCCACCTTCGGCGGCGTCAACTTCATGGAGTTTTACGCAGGCGATAAAGTGATCGTAAACCCGCTCCGTATTAAAGACGTGTACCTCCATGAACTGGAAAATAACCTCGTACTTTTTTATACCTCTACGAGTCGCCTCTCCTCCAGCATTATCTCCGAACAGCAGAAAAATGTTACGGATAAGAACGACGACTCCATCGCCGCCATGCACCACCTGAAAGAACAGGCGGTGATGATGAAGGAAGCCCTGCTGCGCGGCACCATCGATAAGATCGGCGAAATCCTCGACTATGGCTTTGAACAGAAAAAGCGCATGGCTAAAGGCATCTCCAACCCTCAGCTGGACGAGATCTACGAAGCGGCCCGCAAAGCCGGCGCAAGCGGCGGTAAAATATCCGGCGCAGGCGGTGGCGGATTTATGATCTTCTACTGCCCTAAAAACACCCGCTTCGCCGTAGTGGACGCGCTCAGCAAATTTGGCGGCGATGTAAAACGCTATCATTTTACCAACAACGGTGTTCAAACCTGGAGTATCTAACTTAACTTTATCTGATGAAGCAAGCAATAGCGAACAGACTGCAGGCAAGCATTGCCGTAAAGGAAGCCATCCTCAGGGACGAAACCCTGCTCAACGCCATCGGCGAAGTAGCAGCCGTTATCACCAAAAGTTTGCAGGAAGATCATAAAGTCCTCTTTTGCGGCAACGGTGGCAGCGCCGCCGATGCGCAACACCTGGCCGCGGAATTCTCCGGCCGCTTCTATAAAGACCGTACGCCGCTGTATGCAGAGGCCCTCCACTGCAACAGCTCCTATATGACCGCCGTAGGCAACGACTATGGCTACGACCAGGTATATGCCCGCATCCTCCGCGGCATCGGCCGCCCGGGAGATGTGCTCATCGGCATTTCCACCTCCGGTAATTCCGCCAACATCCTCGAAGCCATGAAAGTGGCGAAGGAACAAGGGATGACCGTGGTGAGCATGACCGGCCAGACCGGTGGAAAAATGGCCGCCGGCAGCGATTACCTGCTGAACATGCCCTCCACCGATACGCCGCGCATACAGGAAGCGCACATCACCGTAGGACACATCATCTGCGAAATAGTAGAAAACAACCTCTTCCCGGGATGACAACTGAATGTATCGTACTGGCGGGCGGCCTCGGCACCCGCCTGCGCAGCGTAGTGGCCGATAAGCCCAAGTGCATGGCGCCCATCGGCGAACAGCCTTTCCTTTACTACCTGCTCCTATACCTCCATAAACAGGGTATTACCCATGCCATCCTCTCCCTCGGGTATAAATCCGAACAGGTGATCGCATGGTGTGAGCAAAACGAACTCCCCCTGCGTGTATCCTTTACCGTAGAGCCGGAACCCCTGGGCACCGGCGGCGGCATCGTATATGCGTTGGAGAAAGTAGAGAACGACGGGGTGTTCATCGTAAACGGAGATACCTATTTTGATGTATCCCTGCGGGATTTCCACGCTTTCCATCAACAGCAGCAGAGCCAACTCTCGCTGGCGCTTAAACCCATGCGGCAGTTTGACCGCTACGGTACCGTTACCCTCAACAGCCGCCACTCTATAACGGCGTTCCGGGAAAAGCAGTATATGGATGCCGGCCTGATCAACGGGGGCGTGTACCTTACCGCGGCCTCGTATCTGCGGGGCTTACATCTCCCCCAAAAATTTTCATTTGAAAAAGAAGTATTGGAGCCAATGGCCGCCAGTGGCCAGCTCTATGGCTTTGTGAGCGATACCTACTTCATTGACATCGGTATCCCGGAAGACTATGAAGCCGCCTCCAACTATTTACCGTATAACCTTTAACGTTAGCTTTAATGACATTATTCCTGGACAGAGACGGCGTCATCAACGACGAGATTAAAGATGGATATGTGCTAAGCTGGGATATGTTCCGATTCAGCAACGGCGTCCTGCAGGCGCTGCCCCTGCTGAGCCAGGCCTTTCAACGCATCGTCATCGTTACCAATCAGCGCTGCATCGGCCGGGGCCTCCTTACTCCGGAAGGATTGGAGGCCATCCACGCCCGCATGCTGCAAGACATCCATACGCATAACGGCCGTATCGACAAGATCTACTACTGCCCGGACGTGGACAACAGCTCCCCCTGCCGCAAACCGCAAAACGGCATGGCCCTGCAGGCAAAACAGGATTTCCCGGAAATTGACTTCCAAGCAGCCGTCATGGTGGGCAACACCCTGAGCGATATGCAATTTGGCCGCAACCTGGGCATGAAAACCATTTTCATTGCCTCTACCCACCCGGAAATCACCCTGCCCCACCCGCTCATCGATGAACGGTACGGCAGTTTGATGGAATATGCCGCCACGATACAATAATTCGACCTTACAACCGTATTATAGATATGGTAAAAAAATTAGTAATATCCATCCTGCTTATCAGCGCCGGCCTCTCCGCCACTGCGCAGCAACCTGACGCCGCTTCCAGGGCCAGCCTGCTCAAATACCAGGACACCCTGCAGCAACTCAGCAAGGATATTTTCGCCGGCCGTGGCGATGAAGGCCGGCAACAAGCCTGCGATGCCTTCATCCCCGCCCTGGTCAGAGCGCTCAAAAACAAGTACTCTTTCAAATTCCGGTTTGATTCGCTCAAAACCGTTTCCATCCAGTACCCGAAGGATAGCACCTTCCGCATATTTACCTGGGCCCTGGAGCATGAAAATGGTTTCTACCGGCATTTTGGCGCCATCCAGATGAATACGCCGGACGGTTCGCTGAAACTGTTCCCCCTCTTCGATGCCAGCGATTATATGGCCAACACCGATACCATTGCCGATAATAAATACTGGTACGGCTGCCTGTATTACAACATCGAACAACGCCACTATTTCAACCAGGAGTTTTATACCCTCTTCGGCTGGGACGCCAATAACCCACGCAGCCAGAAGAAGATCGTGGAAATGCTGACCTTTAAGAACGGCCAGCCGGTATTTGGCGGCCCGTATTTCACCTTTACGGCCGACAGTGTGAAAAAGCCCTCCCGTAACAGGTTTATCCTGGAATACAAAAAGGAAAGCAGCATCAGCCTCAATTACAATAAGGATGCGGACATGATCATCTTCGATCACCTGGTATCCGAAAGCAATGAGCCGGAAAAGAAATTCACCCTTGTATCCGACATGGATTATGAAGGCTTTAAATGGACTGCCGGCAAATGGCTGCACGTGGAAAAAGTCTTCAACGACGCCATTCCGCTGGGTAAAGGCGCGCCGGTGCCACAGCCGCTGGACGTGAAGAAGAAGAGTATGACCAATCCGAAGAGCGTGGATGATTATTTGAATGAACAGGGAGCGAAGGGAACGAAAAAGCAATAAGGGTGCATAACGGCGCCTCCTGCAGCAATAGACAGCAATCTGCCGGCAATTCAACCGCCTAAAATACCTACTCACCACCCCCGAAAAAATTCAAAGGCCGCCGCTGCACCTGCAACGACGGCCTTCTTTATACCTTTCACAAAAATCTCTTAAAACAACTCTCCCTGCGTTCCCGTATTATCATCTTCCGGGCTCGGGTCCTCATCCTCCGACAGTAATTCCGCACTGATCAGGTCATCGCCTGCAATCCTCGTACCTACTGCCTTCCAGCCGGTAACTTCAATAAACTCGGCCAGGTTGATTTCCTCCTCTTCCGGACTCCTCTTCTTACCGGTTTTCAGCAGCACCACCGGTTGGGTATGGGTGGTCACCATTTCCAGGTAGTTGCCGGCGCCTTCTTTGATGAAAAGGAATTTATTATTCAGCGTCTGCGTTTCCACGCGGAAACGTTTTACGTTAAACTGCTTTTTGTCCGCATCGTAGTAGATGGCGGTCACCACCTTGTCCGGGTTGAACTTCTCGATATACACGATATCGTTGGATTCGTAACGGTTCGTCAGGTCGTAGTTGGTCAGCTCGTAGGTACCATTTTTAAAGGCCGCGAAGATCTTATCTTCTCCTTCAAAACTGCCGATGTACACGCCTCTTTCCTCGGTGTTCAGCCTTCCTGTTTCCGGATCAAACCAGATCTTCTGGCCCGCGAGGGTAGACACGCCTTTCTCCTTGAACTTCACGCTGCGGATCGGGTATTTCGTCACCTGGTTACCCATGGAGTTACGGCCTTTGATCGCGATGGTTTCAAAGTACAGGTCAAATTCCTTGTTGCGGGCGGAGCAGTTCGGGCTCAGTTTGATGGTCACCACTTCCGCTTCCCCGTTAGGGTTGGCGCTGAAGTAGTGCACTTTGGAGTTTTTCTCTCCCTTATGCGCGAGGTCGTACTCCTTATCCCTGGTAACGCCTGTAACGTTGAAGCGTTTCGCGTAGCTCACGCCGGTTTTACCTTCCACGTAGATCATGTTGTAGGTAGTACGTTCATCGTTTTTGCGGAATACATCCACGTGGATGATATCCTTACCCACGAAGGTTTTGTCGGCCACTTTCGTAACCAGCATCTTACCGTCGCGGCGGAAAACGATGATATTATCGAGGTCGGAGCAGTCGGCCACAAATTCATCTTTCTTCAGGGAAGTACCGATGAAGCCATCCGCGCGGTTTACATAGAGTTTGGTATTGGCGATGGCCACCTGCTGCACCTGGATGGTGTCGAAGGTTTTGATCTCCGTATTCCGCTCCCTGCCTTTGCCGTACTTCTTCAGAAGCCCTTCGTAGTAGGCGATGGCGAAGTCGGTCAGGTTGGCGAGGTCATGTTTCACCTGTTTGATATCCGCTTCAATACCTTTTATCTGCTCGTTGAGTTCATTGATATCCAGGCGGTAGATTCTGCGTACAGGCTTCTCCGTTAGTTTAACGATATCTTCGCGCAGGATAGGGCGTTTCAGGTTTTTCTTGTACGGCGCAAAAGCCTTGTCGATGGCGGTGAGCACCGCTTCCCAGTCCTTATGCTTCTGTTCCAGCTCCTTATAGATACCTTTTTCGAAGAAGATTTTTTCGAGAGAGGTATAATGCCATTTATCCTCGAGTTCGCTCAGTTTGATTTCCAGCTCCTGGCGTAGCAGGTCCTTGGTGTAATCCACGGAAGAGCGCAGCAGGTCTGAAGCGGAGAGGAACTGCGGTTTATCGTTTACGATAACGCAGGCATTGGGAGAGATGGAAATCTCGCAATCGGTAAAGGCGTACAGGGCGTCTATCGTAATATCCGGGGAAATGCCGGGAGCCAGGTGTACTTCAATTTCCACGTCCTTGGCGGTATTATCCACCACTTTGCGGATCTTGATTTTGCCGCTGTCGTTTGCTTTTACGATAGATTCCATCAGCTGGGTGGTGGTGATGCCATAAGGCACGTCCCTGATCACCAGTGTCTTTTTATCGCGCTCTTCGATATGCGCGCGTACCCTTACCTTACCGCCGCGTTTACCATCGTTGTAGTTGGCTACGTCCACCATACCGCCCGTGGCAAAATCCGGGTAGAGTTCGAATTTCTTGCCTTTGAGGGATTTGATGGCTGCGTCTATGAGTTCACAAAAGTTGTGAGGTAATATTTTAGTAGAGAGGCCTACGGCGATACCTTCCGCGCCCTGTGCCAGCAGCAGCGGGAATTTCATGGGCAGCGCCAGCGGCTCGTTCTTACGGCCGTCGTAGCTGAGCTGCCAGGCGGTCGTCTTCGCGTTGAACGCTACATCCAGTGCAAATTTAGAAAGGCGCGCCTCGATGTACCTCGCGGCTGCGGCATCGTCGCCGGTCCTGACGTCGCCCCAGTTACCCTGGGTATCGATGAGCAGGTCTTTCTGGCCGAGGTTCACGATGGCGTCACTGATAGAAGCATCGCCATGGGGGTGATACTGCATCGTTTGCCCGATCACGTTAGCCACCTTGTTGAAGCGGCCGTCATCCATTTCCTTCATGGCGTGCAGGATACGGCGCTGAACGGGTTTTAACCCATCTTCAATGCTGGGAACCGCGCGCTCCAGGATTACGTAAGAAGCATAATCCAGGAACCAGCTCTCATACATGCCGCCTACATGCGTGACATTATGCAGAGATTCGTCTGATGTTTGATTTTCCATATCCATGTATAAACACTTACGATTTTTCGTTGATCATTTTTTCAAAATCCTCCCTCCAGATGCGGACGCTGTCTTTACGCACATCATCCATGGAGTTCAGTTCTATGAAGCAGCAATCGGTCACGGCGATCAGCTGATGCCAAACCATCACTGGTACTTCCACCCTTGCGGGCGCATTAATTTCGGTAACCGCTATTTCGTTACCCCCCAGCGGGCACCAGTGCAACTCAGCCTTTCCGCTGAACAGGTACATGACCTCCGGGTTTTTATTATCGCTATGACCTTCGTGGTAATGCTGACCGCTGCTGCTGCCGGCATGCCGGTAGCAGAGCATAAAATCGCCCGTGCGCTGGCAGTTCCACATGTAATTACTTCCTCTTTCATCTTCCTCTTGCTGGGCTATCGGCGTTACCTTGATCATAGTTCATGTATCTTTTATCCTCAGGCTTCCACCGCGGGCGCAGCCTCGGCTGCCGCCGGCTCTCCGCCTGGCTGTTTTACTTCAAAATCCCGCAGCGTCTTCAACTCTCCCCTGCTCTCCAGCTTCCCTTCCTTCACCAGCTCTTTGAGCCGCCATGCGAGGAACTGGTCCATCACCGGGTATTTCAGCTTACCGGTAACCTGCCCGGCTACACGCCATGCCTTGATAAAGTCTTTCCCCGCCTGTTGCAGCAGGTCCTTATCATAGAACGTAGCAGGCTCGCCTTTCAGCTTCTTGCCGCCTTCCAGCAAGCGGATGCCGGCATTCTCATTCATCATGCGATGCCACTCATCCCCATCCAGCTCATACTCCGCCAGGGATATAGGGCGGGCCAGCTTCTTCGCTTTCAGGAATTCTTTGGGTAGTATCTGGTGCAGGTGCGTAGGATAAAACACGGCGCCTTTTTCGTTCAGGAAAGGCAGGTTGTTGAGGTAGATGATGTGTATGCGGCCGGCAAAGTCGTACAACTTGCTGACCAGCCAGTAATACCCGGTCACATCCCTGGCGTTCTGCCCTGCCCATATCCATACTTCCAGCTCCGGATCTTCCTTCAGCTGCGCTTTCAGCGCCAGGAACCGGGCTTCGTCCGGGGAGTGTTCCAGTACCGGCTCTGGCGCCGGTTCGGGCGTGGCTGCTTCCTCAAACATATCCGCCGTGGCCGGCGCCGGTGCAGGCGTTGCACCCTGCATTTGCTGCCACCATTGCTGGCGGCCCGCCTGGCCTTCCTTGGTATCCAGTATGAACAGCGGGCCTACGGACAAGTCATCCTCAAAGGAAAGTACCTCCCCCTGCATCTTCTCGTCCATCCCTATGGCTTCCGTAAGCACTGCTGCCGCCGGTTCGCCAAACACGATATGCTTTAAGCTCATACAGTTACTTTATTACTTAACAGTAGCTTGTTCTTCTTCAATCAGGTCCTTTTCGTAGCGCAGGTTATTGATAATAAATTCCTGGCGCGCCTGGGTGTTCTTACCCATGTAGTATTCCAGCAGCTTCTGGATATGTACGTCCTTGGAGAGGATGATGGGCTCTATGCGCATATCTTCCCCAATGAAGCGGCCGAACTCCTCCGGCGATATCTCTCCCAGTCCTTTAAAGCGGGTGATCTCCGGCTTGCCGCCCAGCTTCCTCACTGCCTTCTGCTTCTCTTCCTCGCTGTAGCAGTAAATAGTTTCCTGTTTGTTACGCACGCGGAACAGCGGCGTTTCCAGGATATATACGTGCCCGTTCTTCACCAGGTCAGGGAAGAACTGCAGGAAGAAGGTCAGTATCAGCAGGCGGATGTGCATCCCGTCCACGTCGGCATCGGTGGCTACCACGATGTTGTTGTACCGTAAGCCTTCCAGCCCTTCTTCAATATTGAGCGCATGTTGCAGGAGGTTAAACTCCTCGTTTTCATACACAATCTTCTTGGTGAGGCCAAAGCTGTTCAGCGGCTTACCGCGTAAGCTGAACACGGCCTGCGTTTCCACGTTGCGGGATTTGGTGATGGAGCCGCTCGCTGAGTCGCCCTCCGTAATAAAGATGGTGGTATCCAGCTTGCGGGCTTCGTTCTCCGCCTTGTCCTTCCCGGTGTATTCCTCGTTCATATGAATGCGGCAATCCCGCAGCTTGCGGTTGTGCAGGTTCGCTTTTTTCGCCCGCTCGTTCGCCAGCTTCTTCACGCCAGCCAGCTCCTTGCGTTCCCGCTCGCTCTGCTCAATGCGTTTCTTCATCGCATCGGCTACGGCCGGGTTACGGTGCAGGAAGTCGTCCAGGTGTTTGGAAAGGAAATCCAGCACAAACGCCTTCATGGAAGGCCCGCCTTCATATACCGTCAGGGAGCCCAGTTTCGTTTTCGTCTGGGATTCAAATACCGGCTCCTGCACCCGTACGGAAATCGCCGCACAAATGGAAGCCCTGATATCGGTCGCGTCGTAATCTTTCTTATAAAAATCACGTACGGTTTTTACAAACGCCTCGCGGAAAGCCCCGAGGTGCGTACCGCCCTGGGTCGTATGCTGACCGTTTACGAAAGAGTAATATTCCTCCCCGTATTGATTCTCATGGGTGATGGCCACCTCGATATCCTCCCCTTTCAGGTGAATGATCGGGTAGCGCAGCTCCTCCTCGTTGGTTTTGCGTTGCAGCAAATCCAGCAAACCGTTCTTGGAGAGGTATTTTTTCCCGTTGAAGTTGATCGTTAAACCCGCATTCAGGAAGCAATAGTTCCAGATCTGGTTTTCGAGGAACTCAGGGATATAACGGAAGTTCTTGAATACAGTATCATCCGGCGAAAACGTCACCAATGTGCCGTTTTCCTCGTTGGTTGCAGTTTCCTTGTGCTCCTTCACCAGCACGCCACGCTCAAACTCCGCCACTTTCATCCGGCCGTCCCGTACGGACTGTACACGGAAGTAACTGGAAAGCGCATTCACCGCCTTCGTACCCACACCGTTCAAACCCACCGACTTCTGAAAGGCTTTGCTATCATATTTAGCACCCGTGTTGATCTTACTGACCACGTCCACCACTTTACCCAGCGGAATACCGCGGCCGTAATCCCTCACGGTTACCGTATGCTCCGTTACCTTAATATCTATCTGCTTACCAAAACCCATGGTATGCTCATCGATACAGTTGTCCGTTACCTCCTTCAGCAGGATGTAAATACCATCATCTGCACTGGAACCGTCTCCCAACTTACCTATGTACATACCTGGCCTGAGCCGGATATGCTCCCGCCAGTCCAGCGACCTGATGGAGTCTTCCGTATAGGAAGCAAATAGATCCTTTTTATCCGTTTTCTCCGTATTAGCCATATATATTAAAGTTTCCTAAATACTTATGATGTTTTTTTCCAGTTTCCGGCGCCTGCTATACTAAAACTTTTAGCAAAACCGGATTATGGGCAAAAATAATGGTTTCAGTGAATCAACCCAAGTATAAGATAGATAAATAAAAAAATACATGCATTTCGTATTTATATTAACTTTTTCACTATATTTACAAAAGACACCTATTTTTGAAATCCTAACCTATGTCCTTATGAAAACACTATGCCTTGTCATCTCCCTTTTAATGATTGCCGCCGCTTTCGTCGCCACGCGCTATATCCGCAGGGAACAGGAAAACAACGTCGGTAACAAATTTCTCCGTCTGATCCGGAAGTTCGACTCCTGGCAGATGATGCGTTAATTTTCAATATAATATATTTTCAGATTACATAGCACATCCGGCACTAATACAATAGTTTCAGCACAGGACTTTCAGCCAGGCAATAGCAGATTACGTCATTGATAATCCCTATTCCTATGAAAACCGGTTTACTGTTCAGACTAGCATGTCTGTTGATCGCTACAATCGTTTTAACTGCTCACCTCCTGCGTAAAGGGGTGAGAAGCTGAGGTTACCACAATAAAAAGAGGCTGTTTCATGTGATTGAGACAGCCTCTTTTGTTTTTACTTTCCGCCCTTAACGGTTATAATATTTGTTAACAGCATCTGTTCTGCTGCGCACGTGTAACTTCTCGTAGATATTATGCACGTGGCGGCGCACCGTTTCTATGCTGATGAATAAATTGCTGGCAATCTCCTTGTACAGGAAGCCTTTCGACAACTGGTCCAGGATCTCCTTCTCACGCGTCGTCAACGCTTCCAGCGCCGGGTTCGGTTTGGCCTGCTTCTGGAAAAACGCTACCACCCTCCTCGCAATCTGCGAACTCATCGGGCTGCCGCCCTCATGCAGGTCGCGGATGGCTTCCAGCAATTCCCCCGGGGACGTCTTCTTCAGGATATAACCACTGGCGCCCGCTTCCAACGCATTGAAAATCTTGTCGTCATCTTCATAAACCGTGAGCATCATAAACTGCATGTCCTGGTACTCTGCCTTCAAACGTGCAATACATTCAATACCATTCATGCCTCCGGGCAAATTGAAATCCATCAGTACCACATTGGGAAGTAAGTGAGGGATCTGTTCCACTGCGGTTTCTGCATTATTGAAAGTGCCAACACAGGCATATCCGTCAGAACCATTAATCAGCAATTCCATAGCCGTGCGAATATCATGGTTGTCCTCTACTATCGCAATAGAGATGATATCCATGTTATCCTGGGACTTCTTTTTTGAGTATACCGTCATGTTTTAGTAATTATAACACTTAGATGTTACTGCTAACAAATGTATGTTAATTTAGTGGGATATCGAGAAAAACTATTGTACCGTTATCGGAGGTAATATCTGCATTACCACCCACTGCTACCATCCGCTTCTGGATGTTTTTCAGGCCATTCCCGAAAAGTCGCACCTTCTCCTGGTCAAACCCTTTACCGTTGTCTTTTATCATAATGGTCATGTTCCGGTTATTCATTTTCACTTCAATGATTACTTCGCTCGCTTTGGCATGTTTTACTACGTTGTGCAGCGATTCCTTCACGGCAAGATAAATGTTCCTCCTCGTGCCGCCGCTCAGTTTTATATTGGGAATCGTATCAGGTATGTAGAACTGATGTGTGATATGCGCATGTTCCAAAAAGTCGGCCGCAAAACTACGCATATATGCAATCAGATTCGCTAAAGAGTCATTGGAAGAATTCATCGCCCAGATAATCTCGCTCATCTTGTCCACCATCTCCCCCGCCGTCTCCGAAATCCGCTCTATCTCCCGGGTTTGATTCGTGTCCTGTATCTTCCGCTTCGCAATCTCGCTCAGCAACCGGATCGTAGATAAACCCGATCCCAGGTCGTCATGCATATCGCTGCTGATACGGGCCCGCTCCTGGTCCACCGCCTGCTCTTTTTCCAGCTTCAGCTTCTCATGCCGTATCTTGTAATCCAGATACAACGTGGAGAAGTAATAGGCGATGCCCAGCAACAGCAACAATAACAGGAACCGGAACCAGAGCGACTGCCAGAAAGGAATCCTGATGAGGATTTCCAGCGTCGTCGGCGTGCTGTTCCAGATATCGTCGTTATTGGAAGCCCTTACCTTAAACGTATATTTTCCCGGATGCAGGTTCGTGTAACGCGCCATACGGAAGGTACCGCCATCCACCCAGTCTTCATCCGCTCCTTCCAGCTTGTACTGTATCCTGTTCTTAGTCGGATTCGTATATTCCAGCGGCACAAACTCCAACGCAATCGTATTCTGGTTGTAAGGCAACTCCACTCTTTTCAGCAGGGATACCACCGTATCCGATTCATAAGGCTTATCCAGCACTTCCATCCGCCGTATTACCACCTTCGGATAATAAGGATTGTTCCGGAAATTTTTTGGATAGAAACCATTTACCCCGCGGATACCGCCGAAGAATAATTCCCCGTCCACGGATTTGTAAAATGCCCCGGTGTTGAATTCGTTGGACTGCAGCCCGTCTTCATGATTAAAACTCGTAATCTCGTTGGTGACCATGTTGATCTGCGACAGCCCTTTGTTATGGCTCACCCATATCTTATCCTTATCATCCAGCAACACCCCGTATAAATAATCATTGATCAGCTTCGGGTTATCATAACTGTTGAAGTGCTGCACAATCTGATCCTGCTCGTTCAACACAAACAGCCCTTTCGTGCCGGCTACCAACACCTGCCTGTGGGAGTTTTTGTTGATGGACTTTACCATCATCCCTTCCGGGAAAATCACCTTGTTCCAGCGGCTGCTCCCCGCATGGCGCACAAACAGGGACGACTTCGTACCGGCATACTGGTTCCCCATCATATCTTCACAATAGGTCGTCAGCGTTTCATCGCCAAAGTCGTGCACCATACTCACTTTATACCCCATGCCCTCGTTCGTAAACATCAGCAGGTAATGCCCGTAGTTGAAATACACTTCGCCGTTGGGCCGCTTGAAGAGGAAAGGAAAATGCTGCGGATCCTCCGGCAGCCCCAGCTTGCGCACCTGCGCCGTCAGGTCCGTAAAGGATTTGGTAATCACATTGAACAGGCCTATATGCATCCCCATGAAATGCAGCCAGATATGTTCATAGTCCTCCCGGCAGATGGCCGCCAGATCGCTCCCGGGGAACTTTCCCGGGTACAGCTCGTTGGAAAAACGTTCCAGGAACCGGCCGCCTTCTTCATAGACATTCAGTCCGTCCCGCAATAACCCTACATACAACCGGCCATCGTCGTGCTTGTACACGGACATCACCATGTTATGCGTAATGTAGGGCGAACGGTAAAGGTTGAATACTTTTTTATGCGGCGAATATTTTTTAATCCCGTCCCCATCGGTGCCTACCCACATATTGTCGGACGCGTCGCGGTACAGGAAAGTCACATCGTTGAAGGAATGCGTTTCAAACGTATTGAAACTCACAATATGCCGGATAATTTCATTGCGCGCAATACTGTAGATCAATACCCCGTCCGACCCGCCAATCCACGCATTGCCGTCATGATCCAGCTCCACCACCCTGGGCGCAAAAGGCTGGTTGTGTTCATTGCGTACATCGTACGGCAGGTCGCTGAACTTATTTCTTTTTTTGTTGAAGATGGTAATATGCCCCGCGCTCACAATAATCAGGGAATCCTGGTTCAGCCGGCGTATCACAGGATTTTTACCCACGCCCGGCAAACAGAAAATCTGCAGTTGCAGGGTGCGGATATTCAGCGCCAGCATCTCTCCCGGCTGGTGATTCATCCACACGAGGTCGCCGTCTTTATAGGCTACGCCCGGCACCACGCCCGCCTGCTGAAACTGCCGCGGGTAGGCGATCATACGCCTGGTCCGGAAGGAATCCCTGTCCACCACGTAAATCCCTTTCATCGGCCGCCAGATCCAGATGGTACGGCTGGCCGTATCTTCCCCCAGGATTCTGAATTTGTAGGGCGCGTCCCGCTCCGCCGTATTCACATTGGCTTTCACGCTATCCGGGAAGACTTCCCGGAAACGGTTACGGTACTTATCGTACACGCTCACGCCATTGTTATGGGTGAGCAACAGGCGGTTGCGACTGTCTTTAAAAAAGGAATAGCCTTTATAACCGCTCAGGTCAAAACGGTTGATCACGGCGCGGTTGCCGGTGATGGTGCGGGGCACCAGTTCCCCTTTGCCGTCGCCCGGCCTTATCTGGGTATTGGGTTTATACCGGTATTCGTTGAAAATATATCCGTCGAATCGATTGATACCATCGCGGGTGGCGAACCACATGAAACCCTGGTCATCCTGGCAGATGTCGGATACGGAACTCTGTGAGAGCCCTTCATTTACGCTATAACCATCAAAAATATACGGCTTATCCTGGGAACGGAGCATTCGACTCCCTAACAGACACAGGCACAGCAGGACGAGTATTTTTAATTTAGGCAGTAAATGCACGATGGTCTTAGTGTTAATGACAGTGAGCAGCTTTAGGCTTTAATGCAAATATATAAATCTGATCCACACTTTAAAGCAATTTTGTAATTTTCTTGCCGCTTAACCAATTGGGAATAAATATTATAACTTATGCCGGTTTCCAGGCCCATTTTTTTCGCGCAGCGCTCTAACACGCCACGGTGGCATCATCTGGCGGCGCGCGCCTTACGGCGCTGCTGTTTTTTATTTTTTTTTGCAGAGATGTTCACCGCTGCGCGGGCACAGTTGCCCGTACCCGTACGCACGCTCGCCGTCAACCTGCCATCGCGGAGCCTGCGCGGTTTGCAGGCCCTCTCCGATAAAATGCTGTGGGTATCAGGTACGCAGGGTATGGTAGGCCGCAGCACTAACGGCGGTGAAACCTGGCAATGGTTTAAGGTCGCCTCCGATAGTTGCGACTTCCGTTCCATTTACGCGTTCGACAGCCTACAGGCAGTAGTACTCAGCATTGGCAGCCCGGCCCTGCTGTACCGCACTGCGGACGGCGGGCAGTCCTGGAAACTGGTGTACGCCAACCACGATAAAGACATCTTTTTTGACGGCCTCGTATTCCTCGACAACCGGGAAGGCATCGCCGTAGGCGATCCCCTGAAGGACAAGGACGGCAACGAACGCTTTACCATCCTCCGTACCCACGATGGCGGCCGCAGCTGGGCGCTGGATCCTATGGAAGCCAGGCCCCCGGCACATCCCGGCGAAGCGGTATTTGCCGCCAGCAATAGCAGCCTGGCCGCCCTCCCGGATGGCAGGTCCGTATTCGTAACCGGCGGCGCCGTTTCAAGAATTTTTTTCAACAACGGTACCCGCAACCGTGTTATCCGGGATAATAACTGCAGCGTTTACCCATTGCCGTTAATACAGGGAGCGAACAGCACCGGCGCCTTCTCCGTTGCCTTCCGCGATCAGCAAAACGGCATCATAGTTGGTGGCGATTATAAAAACGATACCCTGCGGGAACGTAACTGCTTTGTAACCAGCGATGGCGGCAGAACCTGGCAGGCCCCTGTGGCGCCCCCCGGCGGTTACCAGTCCGCCGTAACATGGGTAAATAATCACACAGTGGCATCAACAGGCACCAGCGGCACCTACCTCTCCTACGACGGCGGTAAAACCTGGCAAAAGATCGGCAGTGGCTACAATGCCATCATGAAAGCGCGACAGGGAAACCGGGTGTTCCTCGCAGGCAAAGAAATTGCAGTGATGAATGGAAATTAATGGCTTTATACCAAAAAGGTGCTCCTGGAAAGGCGCACCGCTGGAATAGGTTAAAGCAAAAAGTACATTTATTGGTTTGAAGTTAATAAGATATTATCTCTTTTTTTGCTCTTTTTTGCAAAGCAGATATTTTTGATCGTAAACACCCACGGGCAGGCAGGTAAAAATTTACATTCGCCTCCTTTTTTTTGTAACTTAAAGCCGGGATTAGCCTGACACAGAAAAAGCGATTATGCAAGTTGAAACCTCCTCGAGCAAATACTCAGCGAAACATTACCCGGACGCTATCCGGTCATGGAAAAAAGAAGGTAACATCTTCTACTTTTATACCTCTGAAACCATCCTGGAAGTAAGGGTCATCTCCGATAAGATCATCCGGTTCAGATACGCCTCAGACGGCACTTTCCAGCGCGACTTCTCCTATGCCACCAGTGATACCCTGGAAGAATCTCCGATCGCTTTCGGCATACGGGAGTTCGAAGAAAATTTCGAAATATATACGAACTATATTAAAGTGCTGATCGCCAGGGATAACCTGCGCGTAACCATAACGGACCTGGAAGGCAAAATCATCAACCAGGACGAAATGGGCTTCCACTGGCAGCACTACCTGCTCAAAGGCGGTAAGATCGTCTATTGCAGTAAGCTGATCCAGGAAAACGAAGTCTTTTACGGCCTGGGAGATAAACCTACGGACCTCAACCTCCGCGGCAAACGGCTGGAAAACTACGGCACCGATGCCTATGGCTACCAGAAAGATACCGACCCGCTCTACCGCAATATCCCCTTCTACTACGGGTTGCATAACGGCATCGGCTACGGGCTGTTTTTCGACAATACCTTCCGCACCATTTTCGACTTCGGAAAGGAACGGGAAAACGTATGCAGCTTCTGGGCCAGGGGCGGCGAAATGAACTACTACTTCATCTACGGGCCTGAGCTGATGGAAGTAGCCGAAACCTACACCCGCATCACCGGCACGCCGGAGCTCCCGCCCATCTGGGCGCTGGGCTACCACCAATGCCGCTGGAGCTACTACCCCGAGCAAAAAGTACGGGATATTGCAACGGAATTCCGCAAACGCCGGATACCCTGCGATGTCATCTACCTGGACATCGACTATATGGACGGCTTCCGCTGCTTTACCTGGAATAAAGAATATTTCCCTGATCCGGCAAAAATGATCAGCGACCTGGCCGCAGAAGGCTTCAAGGTAGTAGTGATCATTGACCCCGGCATCAAAGTGGACCCGGAATACAGCATCTACCAGGATGGCCTGAAAAACAACTACTTCTGCAAACGCGCCGACGGCGCGCTCATGGAGGGGGATGTATGGCCCGGTAAATGCGTATTCCCCGATTTCACCAACCCGGAAGTGCGGGAATGGTGGGCGGGCCTCTTCAAAGGACTCGCTGAAACCGGCGTGCGCGGCGTTTGGAACGATATGAACGAACCCGCCGTATTTGAAATGGGCACCTTCCCTGAAGATGTGCGCCACGATTACGACGGCGAAGAAGTGAGCCACCGCAAGGCGCATAACGTGTACGGGCACCTCATGAGCAAGGCTACCTCCGCAGGTCTGAAACGCTACCTGATGCCTAACCGCCCGTTCGTCATCACCCGCTCCGCTTACGCTGGGGCGCAACGCTGGTCCTCCGTGTGGACGGGCGACAACGTATCCAGCTGGGAGCATCTCTGGCTGGCGGCCGTGCAATGCCAGCGACTGGCCGTTTCCGGCCTCTCCTTCTGCGGCAGCGATATCGGCGGTTTCATCGGCGAGCCGGATGGCGAACTGTACACCCGCTGGATTCAACTGGCCACCTTCCACCCGCTCATGCGCACCCACAGCGCCAGCAACGAAACCGGGTTCGACCAGGAGCCATGGAGCTTCGGAGAAAAGTATGAAGCCATCGTGAAAAAATTCATTACCCTCCGTTACCAGCTGCTGCCCTATTTCTACACCACGTTCTGGCAATATGCCCAGAAAGGCACGCCCATGCTGCGGCCGCTGGCATTCGTAGCCCAGGGCGAAGCGGATACCTATAACTGCTCCCATGAATTTATGTTCGGGGATTCCCTGCTGATCAGCTACGTGAACGAACCTGGCATGCAGGAAAAAGACCTGTACCTGCCGGTTGGCCAATGGTACAACTACTGGGATAAATCAGTCCTTGCCGGCGGCGAACACCATACCGTAGCCACCCCGCTGGACCAGATGCCCCTGTTTGTAAAAGCGGGCGCCGTAGTGCCTTTCTATCCTGAAATGCAGTACACCGGCGAAAAGCAGCTGGAAGAAATCATACTCGAAGCCTACTACGGCAACACGCCGGTTAAGAGCTCCCTGTATGAAGATGCCGGCGATCACTACGGCTATAAGAACGGACAGTTTAACGTCATCCGGTTCAAACAGGATTCGGACGACAAACAGTTCCGCCTGAAGAAGCAGTTTTACGAAAACTACCAGACCAGTTATACCCGCTTCCGCATTAAAGTCTATGGCCTGCCATTCCAGGCGGCTGCGGTGACCGTAGACGGGCTGCCACTGGCAACGGGCAGTTATACCGTAGGGGAAAATGTAGTGGAGCTGGTGGCGGATAAAAGCTTCGAAGAGATAGTGATAAAATAGGGCACACCAGATAGACATCTAACGTGCTTTGTCCTAACCTATGCCAACTTTAGTTGGCGCAAAATTAACCGGACAAAGCATCTTCGCAAAGCCTGCAGCAACAATGAACAAAATGAACAGCCTCACAACCTATTCATTTTGTTCATTTTAGAAATATCACCCTTCCGGGTGAGCCACTTGCTTAAGCAAAAAAGCCTTCCAGGAGGAAGGCTTTTTTGCTTGATGAATTGTATATGTTTATTACTGATAGGCTAATTGGGTCAAACTATTAGTAATAGATTGACAGAAAACAAATAGAAATCAACGCACAAAAGATCAGGAACACGAATACTGCCCGAAACAGGATCTCTATCTTATCAGTAGTCATTTCGTAGTTATTCATTTCTTGTCTACGTTCGGCGTGGTCTAAACTTAGGCTTTTCATACAAACAAATTAAAAGGATTTAAAAAATGCTGAAATACTGAGGGGGTATTCCAGGGGGCCTCTACATACGTCTTAACATCTTTTCCTAAAATGAATGTACAAAGAAAAAAGCTAAAATGGACAAATCTTTTTGTTCATTTTTGTTTAGCGCCTGTTCATTTTTGAATTAATGCTTTTTTTTGCCGCCCTTTATCCCTTCATGGGGCAATTGCGACGGCTGCGCTTTGGGCGCTGCTTTCACGGGAATGGAATCGTTGTCGCCGAAGTCCTCCGCCGTAACAACCTCGCCTAAACGATAATATTCCTTCACCATCTTCCCCGTTTCTTCATCGTAGAGTTTCCAGACGCCGTGGCGTACGGGATTGCCTTCCCGGATGATCTCCATCGGCTTCTCCTGCTGGGTTTCCAGGTCTATCACCATTACGGTATCCTTCTGCCCGGGGATTTCCGTGGCTACATACTGGCCTTCCGCGCTCTTTTTGCCATCGGGGTAGTAGTATTTGCAATAACCGTTGAGTACATCATTTTTGTAGGTTTCTTCCGCCAGCAGGTGGCCGGAAGCGGTCGTTTTTTTCCAGACGCCTTCCTTGCGGCCGTTTTTGTAATTCCCTTCC
Organism: Chitinophaga sp. CB10; assembly: GCA_001870995.2. Lineage (GTDB taxonomy): Bacteria > Bacteroidota > Bacteroidia > Chitinophagales > Chitinophagaceae > Chitinophaga. The sequence goes on along the minus strand of MLAV02000001.1, from coordinate 199,983 downwards.
CAGGTGTATCCTGGCTCACCGCGCAGCTCTCCCACTTCTTCCATCCAAAGGCCCTGCTTGCGCCCCTTCTCGTCCCGCTGGTTGTGTTTCGGAACTTTATACACCAGTCGCTCCTGCGCGAAACCGGCCATTACAAAGGCGTTCATAAGGCATAGTAACAGTAATTGACGCATCATCTTTTTTTTACAAGTTAGGATTTATATTTCAGACGCCATGCCTAAGGCGGCATGCTGCCGAATCGAATATGGCAACCGGCAGTGCTATAGCCCTCACGTTGCCTCCCCGCTACCGCGGCCTTAGACATCTGCCGAAGGCCCCAAAAAACAACGGGGAGAAGCAGGCGCCGGCCTCCCCTCCCCGCGATAAATATGGATAGCGCTTATTTTTTAGTCAGCTTGATGGCGCCGAGGTTCGTGTCCTTACCGGCGGTGATGGTCACATTGGTAAGGGTCGTATCCTTAAAGGCCGCATCCGGGTTGATAAACACGTTCCAGGTGCCTGGCTTCAGGCCTCTTACCTTGAAGAAACCATCTCTCCATGGCAGCGCATAGAGCGTGTCCTTGTTGCTGTTGTACACGGATACCACGGGGTAAGCCTCGCTTGGCGTGATACGGCCTGAAAGGCTGCCCATCTTGAGAATGGTAAATACGTTGATGTACGGGGTCAGGAAGAACTTGCCGTCCCTCGTTTTGATGATGGAGCGCTGTACATCGAAATCCAGCCACAGGCGCAGGTTGTCAGCCGTCAGCTGGTCCCACTCGGTATGGCGCACGCGCACCACAATTTTGCTTTGGCCGGTAAGGGATTTCACGGGGTAGGTCACGCCGTTTTTCACCAGCGAGTTATTGTCGCCGATGGTGATGCGGATACGCTCGATGGTACCTTTGCTAACAGTACCGCCGGCCAGCAGCGTATCTGTACCATTGCGCAGGGTCAGCAGGTCGTACACGCCGGCTTTGATGCCGAGGGAATCCCAGACCTGGCAGCTGTCCGTACGGCGGCCGAACACATCGTCCCAACCGCAGCGGTCCCGGTCCGTCCAGTTGCTGTTATCGATCTTGCCGCAGGTATCCACGAGTACCTCCACCTTGCGGATGTCCAGCAGCACCTGGTCAAAATACCCGGGGTCGTCGGACAAATACAGACTTACTTTTTGCTTGTTGGCCGGAATCGGCTCATTGTTTACGGAATTATCCTTATTGCAGGCGCTGATCAGGACTGCCGCTCCTGTAACAATAACCGCCAACAACAATCCGGCATTACGGAGTGCGTTTTTCATAAACTACTGGTTTTGAAATCAATAAATGATGATGGTTTATTGGTTTGGTTGAAAAATTGATTGACGCTTTGGCTGAATCTGTTATAAGACTAAAATAACGTGCGGAAGTTTAGTCTTATTGCAGCAAAATATTGACCAAAAAAAGCCGGACTGTTCCGCAGAACAGTCCGGCTACAACCTCTTCGGAGCCCCTTCGTTTATTTACCAGGGATATATTGGGAGATGCTGGCGCCCAGCGGGGGCAGCCGCAACGTTATCGTATAATCCTTTCCGTTATAGGTCTGTTTCCGGCTTTCCAGTACGCCCGTATTTACCACGCCGCTGCCGTAAAACGCAGGGTCATCACTGTTCAGGATCTCCTTCCACTGCCCCGGTACCGGCACGCCTACCACGTAATTCTCCCGCGGCACGGGCGTCATGTTCAGGGCTACGAGCAGCAGATCGTCCGGCTGCAAGCCTTTGCGCATGTAAATGAGCACGCAGTTATCGTAATCGTTCACCGTGATCCACTCAAAGCCCGCCCCGTCAAACTGTTGCTCATAGAGGGCAGAGCTGCCGGTGTACAGCGCGTTGAGGGCCTTGACATAGTTTTTCAGGCCTTCGTGTGGTTTGTATTTCAGCAGGTGCCAATCCAGTTCCGTCTTGTAGTTCCATTCGGAAGTTTGCCCGAATTCATCGCCCATAAAGAGCAGCTTCGTGCCCGGGTGGGTGAACATGTAGCTGTAGAGGAGCCGCAGGTTGGCGAACTTCTGCCAGTCGTCCCCCGGCATTTTATAGAGCATGGGCGACTTACCGTGCACCACTTCATCGTGGCTGAACGGCAGCATGAAGTTTTCGCTGAAGGCGTACACGAGGCTAAAGGTCAGATCGTTCTGAAACCACTTTCGGTGGATGGGGTCCTTCTTGAAATAATCCAGCGTATCGTTCATCCAGCCCATCATCCATTTCATGCCGAAGCCCAGGCCACCGAGGAAGGTAGGCCGGGATACGCCATAGAAGGAAGTGGATTCTTCCGCGATGGTTTGCACATCCGGGTAGAGGGCGTAGATGGTTTCGTTCAGCTTTTTTACGAAGCTGATGGCTTCGAGGTTTTCGTTCCCGCCAAATTCGTTCGGGTCCCAGGCGCCTCTTTCCCGGCTGTAATCCAGGTGTATCATGGAGGCTACGGCATCTACGCGGAGCCCGTCCACATGGTATTTATCGAGCCAGTACACGGCGTTGCTGAGCAGGAAGGAACGGACTTCGTTGCGGCCGTAGTTGAAGATATAGGAATTCCAGTCCGGATGGTAACCTTTACGCATATCCGCATATTCGTAGGTATGCGAGCCATCAAAGCGGAAGAGGCCATGCGCATCGTACGGGAAGTGCGAAGGCACCCAGTCGAGGATCACGCCGATGCCTGCCTCGTGGAAGGCGTCCACCATTTCCATGAATTGCTGGGGCGTGCCGTACCGGGAGGTCGGCGCGTAATAGCCGGTGAGCTGGTACCCCCAGGAGCCGTCAAACGGATGTTCCATTACCGGCATGAACTCCACGTGTGTGAAGCCCATTTCCTGCACGTAAGGTACAAGCATGCGGGTGATTTCCGGGTAGGAGTAAAACTTCTCCGCTTCCATGGGGTCCGGCTTGCGCCAGGAGCCCAGGTGCACTTCATACACGCTGAATGTTTTTTTCAGGGAATTGTGCTGGTGGCGTTTTTCCAGCCAGGTTTTATCCTTCCATTTGTAATCCAGCGGATGTACGATGGAAGCCGTTTTGGGCCGCACTTCCCAGTGGGTGGCGTAGGGGTCGCCCTTGAATAATTCCTCCCCGCTGTTGGAGCGGATAAAATATTTATACAGGCAGCCTTCCGCAACACCGGGAATAAAACCTTCCCAGATGCCGGAGCTGTCCCATCGGGGTAACAGGGTGTGGCTGTAGCGATCCCACTGATTGAAGTCGCCCGTGACGGAAACATACGCCGCATCCGGCGCCCATACAGCGAAGTACGTACCTGCGATGCCATCGCAATGGGTCACGCGGGCGCCGAACTTTTCGTATAGCCGGTAGTGTGAGCCTGCCTGGAACAGGGCAATATCAGCGGATGTGAAAAGGGAAAAGGGTATAACGGACTGTTGAACGCTGGAATCTCCGGTCATAGCTCTGCTTGGTTGAATTGTCTGGATTAACAAGATAGTTTAAATTTCAAAGCAAAGAAAAATTTTTCGGATTCCCGGGAAAAAGAAAGAGCCGCCTAGTGGCGACTCTTTACTATTTATGCTGCTTAGGCATTAAACTTACGTTTGAACGGAGGTCTGCTGCCACCGCCGGAGTATTCTCTTTTTTCTCCGCGGCTGCCGCCTTCCGTGCTGTGCCAGCGTTTGCGCGGACCGTCATCTCTGCGTCCGCCACCGCCGCCACGGCGTTTATCGCCGTCCTGGGACATTTCGATCCTAACGGAGCGGCCGTTGTATTCTACTTTTTTGAATGCCTGGGTCACCTTTTCCACTGCGTCGTTTTCTACCTCGAAGAAGGAGTAAACGCCTTTCAGGTCGATACGGCCGATTTTGTTGCCGCGCAAGCCTGTGTTATCGCAGAGGTAGCGGAGCATATCGCCGCGGTTGAAATCGTCTACAGAGCCGAGGTTGATGAACAGGCGGGTGAATTTGCTATTATCGCGGCGTCTGTCTTCGAAGGTGCGTTTTTCTTCTTTCACGTTCAGATCCGGCGCATCCTGGTAGTATTCCAGGAACTGGTTGAATTCCAGGGAAGCGAAACGCTTGATCAGCTCTTCTTTGCTCATGTTGGCAAATTCTTCGTTGATGCGTTCCAGGTATGGTTCGATCTGTTCTTCGTTTACGGTTACGTTATGTACGCGGTGGATGAGGCCGAAGAGTTGTTTTTCGCAAACGGCGAAACCGTCCGGTACTTCACCTTTGATAAATTTCTTACCGATCACTCTTTCGATCTGGCGGATTTTCCCGATATCGCGGCTGCTGATGATGGCGATGGAGGTACCGGATTTACCGGCTCTGGCGGTACGGCCGGAGCGGTGGGTGTAGTTTTCCACGTCGTCAGGCAGTTCGTAGTTGATAACGTGGGTAACGTTGTCAACGTCGATACCGCGGGCTGCCACGTCAGTAGCTACCAGTACCTGGAGGGCTCTTTCGCGGAAGCGTTTCATCACTTTATCGCGCTGTTGCTGGGTGAGGTCGCCATGCAGGGCGTCTGCATTGTAACCGTCCTTGATCAGGGATTCGGCGATTTCCTGGGATTCGATCTTGGTACGGGTAAAGATGATACCGAAGATATCCGGGTTATAATCCACGAGGCGTTTGAGCGCCGCATATTTTTCGCGTGGGCGTACCACGTAGTATTCGTGTTCGATGTTGGCGTTACCGCTGTTTTTGTTACCTACGGTGAGTTCAAACGGATCTTCCATGTATTTCTGGGCGATACGGCGAACTTCCTGCGGCATGGTAGCGGAGAACAGCCAGGTTGTTTTTTCTTCAGGCGTGTTGGAGAGGATGCTGTTGATGTCTTCCTGGAAGCCCATGTTCAGCATTTCGTCTGCTTCGTCCAGTACGGCGTAGCGTACGTTGTCGAAGTTAATGGCGCCGCGGTCGATGATATCGAGCAGGCGGCCCGGGGTAGCTACCACGATGTGGACGCCTCTTTTCAGTTCGCGCAGTTGCTGTACGATGCTGGAACCACCGTAAACGGCTACGATGCTAACGTCGCCCAGGTGTTTACTGAAGTTTTTCAGGTCGTTGGTAATCTGCAGGCAGAGCTCACGGGTAGGGCAAAGCACCAGTCCCTGAGGTTTGTGCAGGTTAACGTCGATTTGCTGGAGTAAGGGCAGGCCAAAAGCTGCCGTTTTACCAGTGCCCGTCTGGGCAAGACCTACAAAGTCGCGGTCACCACTCAATAATACGGGAATAGCCTTTTCCTGAATGGGGGTTGGAGCAACAAAGCCCAAGTCTGTAATTCCCTTTAAGATGGACTCTTTTAAGCCCAGAGATTCAAATGTTGTCATTGATTTACATTGATCCAGCTCCGTCGGGAGCTGTAGTAATAGGCCCCTTTTTGTTGGGGGACTGTTGAAAAATTTTTGCTGTTACCGGGTCTTTTACCCGGACAAAGAGGCAACGCCTGCTGTTGCGCTGCTTACACCAGTTCTCCTTCGAGGTCGTAGTCGAATGCTTTTGTGATACGCACTTCCACGAAGTCGCCGGGTTTGAGGCGTTTGGTGGTATTGATGATCACTTCATTATCTACTTCCACTGAGTCAAATTCAGTGCGAGCAAGGTATCTGCCGGACTCTTTTTTGTCTACGATTACTTTGAAAACCTTCCCTACCATTTCCTGGTTTTTCTCCAGGGAGATTTCCTGTTGCACGGCCATGATGTCCTGTGCTCTTCTTTCTTTTTCCTCAGCCGGGATGTCGTCTTCCAGCTCGTAGGCGCTGGTGCCTTCTTCGTGGCTGTAGGTGAATACGCCTACGCGGTCGAAACGCATTCTTTCGAGGAATCCTTTGAGTTCTTCCACATCTTCCTCCGTTTCGCCGGGGAATCCGGCAATGAGGGTGGTGCGGAGGGCGATGCCGGGTACTTTTTCGCGGATGGCGTGTACCAGGTCTTCGATTTCCTCGCGGGTGATCTGGCGTTTCATGGCTTTGAGCATGCCGTTGGAGGCATGTTGCAGCGGCATATCCAGGTATTTGCAGATGTTCGGGTACTCGTTCATCACATCCAGGATTTCCATGGGGAATTTGGTCGGATAAGCGTAGTGGAGGCGAATCCACTCTAACCCTTTCACCTGCGCGAGGGCCCGCATCAGGTCGCCCAGGCGGCGTTGCTTATACAGGTCCAGCCCGTAGTAGGTCAGTTCCTGTGCGATGAGCATGATTTCTTTCACGCCGAATTTCACGAGCTTCTCCGCTTCCGCCACCAGTTCCTCGATGGGTTTGGAAACGTGCTGGCCGCGCATGAGCGGGATAGCGCAGAAAGCGCAGGTGCGGTTGCAGCCCTCGGCGATCTTGAGGTAGGCGTAGTGGGAAGGAGTGGCCAGCAGGCGCTCTCCGATCAGTTCGGCCTTATAATCCGCGTCAAATTTTTTAAGGATCAGGGGGAGTTCCATGGTGCCGAACCAGGCGTCCACGCCTGCGATCTCCGCTTCGAGGTCGCCGCGATAGCGTTCGCTCAGGCAGCCGGTAACATACACTTTATCGAGTTTACCGCGCTCTTTGAGCTCTACCTGTTCCAGGATGGTGTTGATGGATTCTTCCTTGGCTTTGTCAATAAAACCGCAGGTATTGACTACCACGATGTTGTGGTCCCGCTTTGTGCTTTCGTGCACCACGTCGATATCGTTAGCAGCGAGCTGACCGCTCAATACTTCCGAATCAACCATGTTCTTGGAACATCCAAGCGTAATAATATTAACCTTGTCTTTCTTTAAAGTTTTCGTCTTCAATGCGAATGTTTTAGCGCTTGCGGTGCAGGCTTATTACCGGACCGCTTACCGCCACGAAGACACACAGACACTAACATGATAAAACAGCAGACTTACTGTACGTGACTTTGAGCCTTAGTGGGGGTTGAGTAAGGAAGGTGCAAAGGTAGCAAAAAGAATTGATAATTATGAAATTAAAGATAAACAGCTGCAAACAAAGCGTTTGCAGCTGCTAAACCGTTTTTATGCCGATATAGTTTTCAGCAATTTATCTGCCTTGTTCCGGGCCAGTTCCCGCTTTTTGTGGTACCACCACTGGGGGGCCATTTTAATGAGCAGGTTATTCATGCCGCGGAGCCCGACGATGTGGTAGAGCCCGTTCAGCTTACCTACCAGGGAGTGGTCCAGCGCGCGGAGGCTCATGGCAAAGCCGCTGTCGATATATTCCATATGGTGCCAGTACCCGCCCGGCATAAACAGGGTATCCCCGTGTTCGAGGATGGTGGTGAGGCCGGAGGCGTATTTAAGCGCCGGGAAGTCCGCCGTATTCAGCTGCTCATGCCAGTTCACGAAGTTAGCGGCGCTCTCTACCGTAAAAGGCATGCGGTAGATGTAGGGCGACTGCTTGTTTTCCAGGAGCAGGACGCGTTTGCGGCCGACGAACTGGGTATGGAATATATGGGAGAGGTCGATATCGTAATGCATATGTGCCACGGAGCCGGCTCCGCCGACAAACAGCATGGGATATTTTTTAAGGAGGCCTTTTGAATAGTTATCCGGCCAGGTAAAATCTTCCGTGAGTTGCGGTGCGTGCTGGAAGATGTTAAAGAGGAAGATGCGAAGGGCTACGGGGCCTTTCTGGATGAGGTCCAGGTAGTCGCCGAACTTGATGTAGTCATCAGCGCCGTTTACCGGCGTGTTCGCGTCTGCCCTGGTGTTGTTGTAGACGCCTACGGTTTTGTCCCCTACGATGGATTTGAAATAGTCCCAGGTCCATTTCTCTTTAGCTGGCCAATTTTTGCTGAGTCCTGTAATTACTACCGGTTTACGTGGCAGGTAATAGTTTCTTTTGAATTCCTCCGGTGTAATATTATCAACTCGATCTATGCTTGAAATATTCATAACTACGAATTGTTATTAAAAAGGGTACCAAAAAAACAACTACTCTAATTTAGCGAAGGCTTGGTTATGTGGCAACAAAAACTAATCGAATACGGAAAGCCAGACAAAAAAAGCTGACCACTAAGCGTTTATTTTAATAATGCGAATATAATGCATTTGTTCGCTTAGTGGTCAGCTGTTATTTATTTGAAGTAAAATTTTAAATAAGTATAATTCAGAACTCCAAACAACAATTATATAAATTTCATTATCAATCAGTTACACTGAACAATGAATCCACGAAGGCATGTTTGTCAAAAACCTGCAGGTCTTCCATTTTTTCACCGATACCGATGTATTTCACCGGGATTTTGAACTGGTTGGCGATGGCGAGTACTACGCCGCCTTTTGCGGTACCGTCCAGTTTGGTGATGGCGAGGGAGGTCACTTCGGTGGCAGCGGTGAATTGCCTGGCCTGTTCCACTGCGTTTTGCCCGGTAGAGCCGTCGAGTACGAGAAGGACTTCATGCGGCGCGTCGGGGATGACTTTTTTCATCACGCGTTTGATTTTGCTCAGCTCGTCCATGAGGTGGGTTTTGTTGTGGAGGCGGCCGGCGGTATCGATGATGATGACGTCCACGTTACGGGCGGCGCCGCTTTGTACGGTATCGAAGGCAACGGCGCCGGGGTCTGACCCCATGGCCTGTTTTACGATCGGCACCCCTACCCTGTCGCTCCAGATGGTCAGCTGGTCTACCGCGGCGGCGCGGAAGGTATCCGCTGCGCCCAGCAGTACAGATTTACCGGCTTTCTTGAAGTTATAGGCCAGTTTGCCGATGGTGGTGGTTTTACCCACGCCGTTTACGCCTACAACCATGATTACATAAGGCTTTTTATCTGCCGGCACGTCAAAGTCGCGGAAGCCGCTATCCGGCGCGTCCACGAGCAGCGCTGCAATTTCTTCTTGCAACAACCTGTTTAACTCACTCGTTCCCAGGTATTTATCTTTCGCAACGCGTTGTTCGATCCTATCGATGATTTTTACGGTGGTATCTACCCCTACATCGGCTGCAACCAATGCTTCTTCGAGGTTATCCAGTACTTCGGTGTCAACGGTGGACTTACCGGCGATGGCGCGTCCGATCCTGGAGAGGAAACTTTCTTTTGTTTTTTGGAGTCCCTGATCCAGGCTTTCCTTTTTTTCTCTGGAGAATAGATTTTTGAAAAAGCTCATATTAATTAAAGTGGGCCAACAAAGGCGGCCGGGTTCATTTTTCAATTCAGGTCGCTAAAATACGGCTTTTATGGCAAAGATGGCACAAACACAAAAAGCTGTCCTGTTAAGGGACAGCTTTTAAGTATGATATTAGTAAAGCCGAATTACTTAGCGTTGATATGCTCCTGCACTTTGTCTTTGTGCACGATAGCTTCTTTGAAAGTATAGGCACCGGTTTTAGGAGAGCGAACTGCTTTCACAACTTTGGTCCACACCTTTGCATCAGCTGCTGCTTTAGCGTCTTTTACTTTCGAGTTCTTTGAAACTGCTTTTGCCATTGTATTGCGTTTGTTTTATGGTCGATGGCTATATGGCCGTTTATTGCATTACAGCCATTAACCACTAACAATTAACTATTTAATTTCTTTGTGTACAGTCACCTTTCTCATGATAGGGTTGTACTTCTTCAGCTCCAGACGCTCTGGAGTATTTTTCTTATTCTTTGTAGAGATGTAGCGGGAAGTTCCAGCCAGACCTGAGTTTTTATGCTCAGTGCATTCCAGAATTACCTGCACTCTGTTACCTTTTTTTGCCATTTTGTATACAAATTAAGTGAGTCCTAGAATTAAATTTCCTGACCAGCTGCACGCAATTCCTTCACTACTGCATACAAACCTCTCTTGTTGATGGTTCTTAAACCGTCAGCAGATACTTTTAAAGATATCCATTTGTCTTCTTCCGCCAGGAAAAAACGTTTTTTCTGCAGGTTAGGCAGAAACCTTCTCTTTGTCTTGATATTGGAGAAGGAAACATGGTGACCTGTAATCGGCTTCTTTCCTGTCACCTGACATACTCTTGCCATGATCTAAAAATTTTAGGAATGCAAAAGTCAGATTTTTTTGTGGACTTTACAAATATTATTGCATGAATTTATTCACAAATTCAAAATTTGTATGGTATAACACCTGTCCACAAGCAACACCCGATCTTACATCAGTTTGATAATCAATTGTTTACAGCAGTAGTTAGTATAACTTCTACTTTTTATATATTTTTTATAACAATACAATAAGACTCTTCAGCACAGCGCCTAATCTCACCGCTTCCAGCACGCGCTGCGGTTCGGTACCGTGTTTTACGACAGCTTCTTCATGGGAGGTAACGCACATTTCACAGCCGTTGAGGGCGGAAATCACCAGGCTCAGCAACTCGAAAAACTCCTTGCCCAGCACCGGGTTGGCCATAATGCTCATACGGATACCGGCAGCGGTAGTAGTATAGAATTCCTTATTTACGAAGTGCCTGAATCTATAATAGATATTGTTGGCGTTCATCAGGGAAGTGCAGCTCATTACTTCAGCAATCTCTTTCTCAGTAGCGCCTTCCTGTTTGGCCAGTTTCCCGAAAGCAGCCTCCAGTGCGGCATGCTTCTCGTTCACCGCAACAGACAGTCCTATCAGATAGGCTTCCTTCTTGCTAAGGGTACTTGCACCAAGTGCATTCGTAACGTTGATCTTCAGATCTTTCAGGTAACGCGCATCCGCATTTACCAGCGCCTGTAACTTTTCAGATACCGGCAGTTCTGCCAAACCAACCGCTTCTAACAATTGTACAGCGGTATCCTGATTGGTTGTTGCAAACATATGCTATTTCGTGTTTAAAACTCCGGGAAGCAGCACGCTGCTTCCCGGGTATGTAATGTAGTATTGATAATAATTAAGCGGACAGGGTAGCTTCGCCTTTCTGCCAGTTGCATGGGCACAGCTCATCTGTCTGCAGGGCGTCCAGCACGCGCAGTACTTCTTTCACGCTGCGGCCTACGGACAGGTCGTACAGGGATACCCAACGCACAATTCCCTGAGGGTCTACAATGTAAGTAGCACGGTATGCCACTTTTTCATTGGCTTCCAGGATACCCAGTTCTTCTGCCAGGGATTTGGAAGTATCAGCCAGCATCGGGAACTGCAGACCGCGCAGGTCTTCGTGGTCTCTTCTCCATGCTGCGTGAACGAACTCGCTGTCAGTAGAAGCACCGATCAGTACCGCATCGCGGTCAGCGAAATCCTGCGCATGTTTGTTGAATTCAGCAATTTCAGTAGGGCATACAAACGTAAAGTCCTTAGGCCACCAGAACATCACCATCCATTTACCGGAGTTTTTCAGCTCTTCAGAAGACAGTTCGTAGAACTCTTTGCCCTTCTCGATAGAAACTACAGCCGTTTTTTTGAATTCAGGAAACTCTGATCCTACGGATAAGATAACATTTTTCATATTCTATATTCGATTTTTGATTTGTTGCTTCAGCTAAATGTCGTTTTTGCAGGCGCAAAGATCACTTTACATTCATTATTAATCAAATAGATTTTTAAAATGTGATATTGAGTTTCTCTATATATAGGAAAAAATACCGCAGTGAAGCACTACAGCAAAGCCCCTGCCCCTCTATATACAATAATTTAATACGGCGGATCACATTTTTATGGGATTTCCGTAACATTTTGGCACGGAAATTAGTTATATAAGTGAAGCTTTTTAAATCTGGAAAAATTAAATTTTAGCATGGAAATGAAAAAGAAATACTTATTACTCGTGATCGTTACGATTGGACTTGCTCTGATTCCGTTTATTAAAAACAGCATCATTAAACAGGATGAATTTGACGCTACCAAAGATCTGTTCATCTAGTGTTTAGCGGGTCCTGCATTGCCGGTCAAAACTTCCCCACCGCGGGATCGGGACGTTTTTTGCTTTTAGGTTCGTAGTGCTGCCATATGGCATACCCTACCTTCCGCATTAACTGCCAGGCCTCGTTCTCCGGTTTCCAGCTTTGATCCGCAATATTTTTCGTGGCAATACAATACACGTAATCGCCATGTGGCCCGTTCACCATGATCACCTCCGATCTGGCATCATCCACAGCGCCGTTCTTTGATGCGGTCCTGATATTGGCAGGAACCTGCAGTAATCCCTGGGTATCCCAATAATTGCGCGTCAGGTTCCTGTACATTCGTTCGCTGCTCGCCTGGTCTATCACCTCCCCCTTGTACACCATTTCCATCAGCCGCGCCATTTCCCGCGGGCTCGTTTGCCCCCAGCCATAAATTTTCCTGATCTCTTCCCTTCCCGGCGTTCTTGAATTCACCCGCAATACCTTAAAGCCGTTGCGTTCCAACCAACTGTTGATCGTAGCGCCGCCACCAGCAAGGGATTGCAGCCAGAGGCTCGCCGTATTGTCGCTCATCGTCAGCATCAGCATCATCACCTTGTCCAGGTCAATCTGCTGGCTGTCCTTAAACGATCCCAATATATCCACCCCGGGATACAGCAGGGAATCCCTGTAGGTCAATGGCTGCCGGTATTGCAGCTCCCCTTTCGCGATCTTGTCGAAAATGCCCACCTGGATCGTGGTCTTGATCATGCTGGCCGTCGGGAAGATGGTATCGGCGTTGATCTCCACCACTTTATCCCGCTGCAGGTGATGCACATAAATGCCGGCCTGGCCGTGAAATTCCCGGAGTAATTGTTGCAATTTCGCCTGCAATTTGGCATCCGTGCGCTGGGCAAACGCAGGTGCGGTTAATAACGTAGCCGCAAGGCAACCGAGGAGGTAAGTTTTCATCCCCTTAAAATAAAAAGGATACAGCAAAAGAAAAAGCGCCGAAAGCCGGCGCCTAATATTTATTTCATCATGTCGTTACGCTGATCAAATCCGAAAAGCTCCGTATCCCGATCATCTTGGCCGAAGTGTATCCTTCCGCATACTCCACTCCCACCATCTTACCGAGCATCTTAGCCCTGTAAATCACGCTCTCAAAAAAGTTCGCGCCGGAGATGTAGGTCTGCGGCTCATGGTCGTTCGCGGCCAGGAACTGCGAGGAAAACGCCTTGATGGCTTCCAGCTTGCGCTCCATCACCGGGGAAATATCCAGCACAAAATCTGGCTCGATGTAACGGTCCTGCAGGAAGTGAAACACCTGCTTCGGGCGCCACGCCTCCTGCTCCACGCCATCCAGCTGGGTGGATATCTTCCGCAGGCCGGCCAGGAAGCAGCTGTCCGCAATCAGCTTCGCCGCGCGCCCATGGTCCGGGTGCCGGTCGTCAATCGCATTGGCCAGCACGATTTCCGGGCGGTACTTCCGCACGGCGCTGATAATGGCCATTTGTTCCATGGTATCGTTACGGAAAAAACCATCGGCCAGGCCCAGGTTTTCCCGCACTTCCAGGCCCATAATTTTTGCAGCCGCCTGCGCTTCCTGCTCACGCAGCTCGGGGGTACCTCTCGTGCCCAGCTCTCCGCGGGTGAGGTCAACTACGCCTACCTTCATGCCTTTGGCCGCGTGCATCATCAGGGTGCCGGAGCATCCCAGCTCCACATCATCCGGGTGTACGGCTATTGCGAGTATATCCAGTTTCATAAGCTAAAAAATTGAGGTGCAAAGATACGGATCAATCTTCTGAGCTGGTGATACGTACCCCTGCTTTCTTGCCGGTCAGCTGGTAGCGCTGTTCCAGCTCCTTTGCCGGCACTATTTCCAGGGTGCGGAAAGTCTTTTTATCGACCGTAAACAGGAGGGCCTCGTTTTTATCATTCACCACCTGGCCGTTCACGATATAGGCCAGCGCGCTGTCTGCCAGGCCGGTATTACGCAAACTGTCGTACGCCGGCGATGCCGATTGCAGGAAATTCGCTACTCTCTTGCGGGCAAAGGGTTTGGTTTCCATATAAATCACCCCGTTTTCCGCCTGCGGGCCGTATAACAGCACGGCCCTGCGGCCTTTGGCGATGGTGATCAGCCCGATCTGGTCCGGCGTAATCTGGTTGGCGGCGCCGGGCGTCACCAGCACGCTGTCTACCACGTACACAGGGTCGCCCTCCTCTTCGGACTGCGCGAACAGGGCGGTGGGTAACAACAACAATAATGACAGTAGAAAACGATTGTAATTCATGTGTACGAAGGTAGGCAATCTTAGTTATAGGCGCGGTACCGCTGGTACATCTCCAGCTCCTGGACGATCACCTCGATGTCCTTGTCTTCCTGGACATCGTACTCGCTTTTCAGGTTGCCCCCGAAGAAGAAGGCCACCGTTTGCCATACGCGGGCGTTGAAGCCGCCCTTGAGTTCCTTGATGATTTCAAAGCAGTTCTGGCCGGTCTCCCGGTCGATCAGCTTCATCAGCACCTTGCCCTGGTACACGGAGAGGTTGGTGAGCTTATCCCCAAACTGGGCCTTCAGCTCCTTTTCCTTGCTGGCGAGGTAAGCCTTCCTGGCGCGGCCATTCGGCAGTTTTGCCAGCTCCGCACCTACATCCTTGAGGATGCGCGCGGCTGATTTAGCGTACGGGTAAGTTACATACACGGCGTTGCGCAGCCTGGAATAACGCTCTTTTTCCTTCCGCAGGCGCCGCGGCAATTTATCTACCACGTCAAAAATAGCCAGGGTAATCACGGGAATGGTATCCGTGCCTACCACTACGGCATGCAAGGGTATTTTGTCCGCCCCATGCGCTTCCTGGGCTGCAGCGGGCCTGCTGCAGGCGAGCATGCCTGCTGCGAGGGATAAAAGGAAAACGGTTTTTTTAAGCGGATGCATACCCATGAAACGCAAGTTACTATCTGATTGTTACCACAAGTTAATTAAAGATTTGACACGTAGTACACTCTCTTTCCAAGCCGCATATGCAGCACTGTCACGGCAAAGCTGTCGATCGTCCGGAGCACGTCCGGCACCGCGTTGCTCGTCAGCCAGGAGCCCAGCACATGCGCGCCAGCGCCGGGGATGGGGATGGCGGCCTTTTGCCCGGGCGGCGTGCCCAGCTGCTTTTCCATGGCCAGGATAGCGGAAACTTTCACCGTAGGGTCCTGGTGCTGTTCATCTTTATAATAGTAGAGGTTGAGTACCGGCTGCTTCACTTTCGCAAAAGTTTCTTTTGTCATCGTGGTTTCCAGCAGCTCTTCCAGCTGCACCACGGCTTCCAGCCGGTAGCGGTTGTTCCAGTACCGGTTACGGATGGCGTTGGTGTCGTGCCCCTCCCGGTAATCCCCGCCGGTGATGAGGCGCGCCAGCTGCAGGCCCCAGTGGTTATTGGCGAGGAAGGCGAATTTATCGTTGATGGCGATGTTGGGCGACATATTCACCAGCGCATATACGTCGTCCGGGTATTCCGCGGCGAGTTTCAGCGCCAGGGTGCCGCCCGTGGACGTGCTGATGATAACGACCTTCTCCCCGATGGCTTTACCGATGGCCAGCGCCTCCTGCGCGTCCGCCCAGAGGCCTTCCGCGGTCATGTGCAGCAGCGGGCTGTCGGACCGGAGGCCATGCTGATCCAGCCGCGACAAGTAGAGGTTACAGTGAAATACCTTTGCCACCTCCTGGTGTACGGGATTTCCTTCTTCCTGGCTGGCGGAAAAGCCATGCAGGTACACGATGGAAAAGGGCGTTTTTTCATGCAGACTATCCGCCCAAACGATCCTGGCTTCATTATCCGGCTTCACGGGCAGGGCGGCCTCACGGTGACGGATATACGCATCCAGGCTGTCCGGCTGCTGCGGCACCGCGGGCATATGCTTTGGATAAGTCGGGGTGGCGGGTTTGGGGCCTAACAGGTACACCACCAGCAAGGCGGATGTAACGATGAGGCATATACGGAACCATCTGCGTTTCATGGTCAGGGTTTTGTATTATAAAAATAAGGAGGAAAAACGGATTTTTTGGGGGGGGAGGTAAGAGTTAATGCCGCGGTAATACGTGGTACCGGTGATAGGTACCAATAGTGGGGCGGTATGCCAGGGCGATGATGGGCCTGGCAGGCGGCCCGGCAGGTGTTAAACGCTGATGGAACATTGTTCCGGAGGGGATGAGTGGCGATGGGGAATGGGAACAAACGAAAGCGGGGAGTAAACAAACCTTCCGGTTCATTTACTCCCCGCCGGGAAAAACAGCTCAATATTTTTAAACCCTTTCCTTCACAGGAGCAGCCGTGGCTTTGGAGCCGGAGGCCTTGCCCTTGTTCAGCTTCACACGGTACACAACGGCAATCAGCGTACCCACAATCATCACGATCACACCCAGCCACAGCACGTTGATGTACGGGAAGATGATGGCTTTCATGATGATATAGTCGCTGCTGGTATCCGCTTCCTTCACCTTAATCTCAATCTTATTCTCCGCCGGCAGGATTTTGCTGAAGCGTACCTGCAGGGCCAGCGGCGCCAAAGTATCTTCGATGCTGTACTGATATGCACTGTCGCGGATCAGGTACACCGGCTGCAGGTTGAAGTGATCGTCCGTCTGCGTATATACTTCCAGGTTAGCCCCTACCGCCAGGTCGCCTTGTCGCGGCACATAGTTCTTATTGGTAGGGTCCTTCGCGATGCCGCGCATGATCATAAAGCCTTTGGAGAAGAAGATGGAATCGCCTTCCTGCACCAGGTGGCTGGTATAATTGGCGGTATCGTTGGCTGGCGCGGTTTTATCCTTTAAAGGAGGCGTAGCGGTGATATACGTGAATATATCCTTGTGCAGGTAATGCCTGGACGCCGGGTTGGAAGTCAGCGCATTTTCCTTGCTGTTAACGAATGCGTTAGGATATAGGCGGAAACGCTCTACGATTTTTCCGGCTTTGTCCTTCCGCTCATAATCCACTTTGAAATAGACTTTCGCATCTCCCGGGGCAATGGAATCGCCGACGAAGGTAGCATGGTAATCGCCCATTTCCACCGGTACGCCCAGCGGCAGCATGATGTTTTCGCGGGCGTTCTGCTTACTTTCCTTGCGGAAGATGTCCTGGCTCAGCATTTTCATTTTGTCCAGCGAGATCACCTCTTTGCGGGAGGAGGAGAGCAGCGCGCCGAGCAGCACCATGCCAAAGCCCACGTGGGCAATGGAAGCGCCGGCAGTTCTTATCTTACCTTTTTGTTCAACGATGATATAGATGATGTTAGCCACCACCGCGTACACCGTTGCAAACAGCATCAGGTAGATAGCGCCGAGGAAGCCCGCGCCATAATCGGTGTAATGCACCCCGCCTGCGAATATGATCGCCAGCGTGATGGCCAGGGATACCACCGTAGGTACCAGCAGTTTTTTGCCCAGTACGCTGCGTGGCGTATCCTTGTAGCGCATGTATTGTACAACGGCAGTCAGGATCGCGAGGATCACCGCCAGCCAGATCTGTATCTTGTTGTAGTGGAACATGGCGTCGGAAGGCGGCGCCATTTCATCGAGGTTGAAGAGCTTCTTCAGCCCGAAGAGGTCCAGCAGTTTATTCCACACCGGGATGGAGGTCGTGAAGGTAATCTGGATGGCTGAAATCAGCATTACCAGGGAACCGACGAACAACCAGAATTCGCGGGAGTAAGTACTTTCTTCCTTGTTGACCGCAGGGATTTCTTTTCTCCGGGCAATCATCATCCAGATAGCCGGGATGGTGAACACGCCCATGAATACCAGGAGCTGTCCGCTCATACCGAGGTCCGTAAAGGAGTGTACGGAGGAATCCCCCAGTACGCCGCTACGGGTGAGGAAGGTGGAGTACAGTACGGTGATGAAAGCCATGAAGAAGAAAAACACGGTGGATTTCAGCGCGTGACCGGTAGATTTAAAGGCCAGGCAGGTATGCACGCCCGCTACCAGGAGCAACCATGGTACGAGGGAGGCGTTTTCCACCGGGTCCCAGGCCCAGTAGCCGCCGAAGTTCAGGGATTCGTATGCCCAGGCGGCGCCCATCATGATACCGAGGCCGAGGATGGCTACGGCAAAGAGGCCCCATGGCAGTACGGGTTTCACCCAGCCGGTGTAATCGCGGGTCCAGATGCCGGCGAAAGCATAGGCAAAAGGCACGATCACGGAGGCGAAGCCAAGGAACAGTACCGGCGGGTGAATCACCATCCAGTAGTTCTGCAGGGTGAGGTTCAGGCCGTTACCATCGTGTATGAAAGTAAGGTATTCGGCAGACTGGAAGATGGGCGCTGCCTGGTTTTCTTCTGCCTGGCGCAGGAGCATGAAAGGATTGCTGCCCACTTTATAACCGAGGATGTAAATACCGAGGAGCATGCTGCTCATCATGAGCTGCGAGAGGGAGATCACGGTCATCACCGGGCTTTCCCATTTGCCGCTCCTGCGGATCAGGATAATACCAAGCACGCTGTTCCAGATGCTCCACAGCAGGAAGGACCCTTCCTGGTCGGACCAGAGGCTGGACAACAGGTATTGTATAGGCAGGTCGCGGGAGGTATTACGCCACGCGTACTTGTATTCAAAAAAGTGATTATACAGAATATAGTAAAGACAGCTGAAAACGGCCAGAACGGCGATGGACTGGATGAAAAATCCCCAGCGTGCTATCTTTTTCCAGGAGGTGCGCGCCGGCTCCTCTTTGTTCACCACAGCGCAATAGTAGGCCACAGTGGCTACTAAAGATGCTACAAACGCTAAAATGGCGGCAAAGTGGCCCAGCTGGCCTGGTAGTAAATGTTCCCCTACAAAATTCATGATGCTTCAGATAAAAATTAAAGTGGCTTGTTTGCCGGCGCTGTCTTGCCCAGCACAACCTGGTCGTTCTTATACTTTGACGGACATTTCATCAGGATTTTGCTGCAATGAAAGTCTTCCCCATCCATCATGCCGGTGAGCACAACGGATTCGGCTTTCTCAAAGTCGGTTGGCTTGGCGCCGTTAAACACCACCTTGCGGGTTTCCCCTTTTTTATCTTTAACATAGAAACTGAAAAAATTGGCATCCTTCAGCGGATCGTAGGTCATTGTCTGGAGCGTATCCAATGTGCCAATCACATGAAACTCCTTCCCTTCTTTCTGACGGGCGGTTGCGAAAGTTTCATAGGTACTGAAATCACCAACCATCGTGATAATCACCCCTATTGCTACCGCAATAACCACCAGCAGGATAATATTTGTTTTTTTCATATAAAAATTATCTTCCTATTCTTATGATACAAGCTGCAAAAACCCTTACCCAGTCAATGTTTCAACCCCTATGCAAAAAACCTGTATTTATCTACTCCAGATTAACTGCGCAAAATTAACGCAAAATGACCTGGAAACGACAAAATTTATATAAAAGGCAATTCTTTTTCCAGGAAGTCAGGCTGTAAGTAAACATAATAGTATCTTTGCGCGGAATTTTGAATTTAGAATTTTATCATGGCTGATTTAACTCAATTTGACCCTAACTCAGTGGGGCTGCTTTCAAACAACATTTTCGGACTGCCGTTCCAGGAAGATGACGCCAGGCTGGTACTGCTTCCTGTACCCTGGGAGGTAACCGTTTCCTACAGTAATGGTACCGCCAGAGGTCCGGAACATATCTTCAGGGCTTCCCTCCAGGTTGACCTCTATGATGCGGACGTGAAAGACGGCTGGAAAGAAGGTTTTTACATGCGCGAACCGGATAAACACCTCCTGCTCCGCAGCGACTACCTCCGTAAAGAAGCAGAACTCTACCTGAAATTCCTCATGGAAGGGGGTGATATTGAAGAAAATGAGTTCCTGAAAAAGACCCTGGTAGACGTAAACAACGGTACCAAGGCCATGAACGAATGGGTATATAACCAAACCCGCGACCTGCTGGCAAAAGGCAAGCTGGTAGGCCTCGTAGGTGGCGACCATAGCACGCCGCTGGGCTTTTTCAAAGCCATCGGCGAACACAAAGGCGATTTCGGCATCCTGCAGATCGATGCGCACTGCGACCTGCGCGACAGCTACGAAGGTTTCCAGTACTCCCACGCTTCCATCATGTTCAACGCGCTGAAGGAAGTACCGCAGCTGCAGAAACTGGTGCAGGTGGGTATCCGCGACTATTGCGAGGAAGAGGTGGATTACATCCGCAACAGCAATGGCCGGGTAGTGACCTTCTTCGACAAGGACATCAAGGAAAGACAGTTCGAAGGCGAAACCTGGAAATCCATCTGCGACAGCATCGTGGAGCAACTCCCGCAGCAGGTGTACATCAGCTTCGACATCGACGGGCTGGATCCTAAATTATGCCCGCATACCGGCACCCCGGTGAGCGGCGGTTTTGAAACAGAGCAGGTATATTACCTGTTTAAACGCATCCTCGCCAGCGGCCGCCAGCTGATCGGCTTCGACCTGAACGAGGTAGCCGCTTCCCACGACGAATGGGATGCCAACGTAGGCGCCCGCGTACTGTTCAAACTCTGCAACCTGCTGGTTAGCGCACACAAATAAATCAAGCGGCATGTACAAACTGCGCATTATACATCCCAATGCCACCGGCAGGCTGAAATTGCTGCCTGTTATGCATGGCATCGTGGGCGTACTGTTCCTGGTAAATGCTATCGGCATTTACCGGGGGGCAGCCAATCCCAACTGGTTCCTGGCGCTCTTTTTTGTAGCGGTAGGATTTGCCAGCCTGGCATTCCCCTTTATGTCCAAAAGGTTCAAAAATTTTGCGGCAGCCAATACCCTGGTGCGGCTCGTACAGATCTTCGTTTGCCTCACCGGCAGCCTGTACTTCCTCTCGCACCTGCAACCGCTGGCCGCGTTATTGCTGATCCTGGCAGGATTCGGGCTGGGCTTCATCGCCTGGTCGGAATACACCGTATTCCTGCCGGCACGCATCCAGCTGGACGCAACAGGCATCACCGTCCCGACGGCTTTCAAAAACCGCCTGGTTGGCTGGAACGAACTGAATAACGTAATTTTGCGTAATGACCTGCTCACCCTGGATTTCAAAACCAACAAAGTGGTGCAAATCGAAATCATCGATGAACCAGGCAAAGAAGAAAGGGAAGCGATCAACAACTTCTGCAAAAGCAGGCTCTAAACATCAATTATTTTTATGGCGGTATTAAAGCAAACACCTTACATACTTTATTCCGACGGGAATGGTAATATCTTCGAAGATACGTCCATGTACGTAACCGGCCGCAGTGGCTGGGATGCATGGCCTATCGAGGCGGATGAATGGATTGAATTACCGGAAGGCGGAAACTTGTATGAACTGCCCGGACGCAGAGGCATCGGTATCAACGCCGAAACCGGCGATATGCAGCTCTGCGAAAAAGGTTGGGCGGTAGCGGCTTTTATCCCGCCTGCACATACCGGCTTTTACCTGGCAGCATATGAAACCATGCCGGATGCGCCTACCCTCCCCCTCTTCTGCTACACGGCAGTGGGCTGGCTGGACGGGAAGTTCTATGTGCCTGCCACCCGCATTGAGGCGGACATCCGCCAGGAATGCGCCGGCTTCGACGATAAGAAAGTGAAACAGGGCGTTAACCAGCTCCTGAAAGCATACCCGCATAACAGGCTGGTACAGCACCTGGCAGAAAACTGCGCGCTGACCTACCATTGCCCTGCCGCCCGCAACTATTTCATGGGCAGGTGGGAATGCCCGATCCCTTCCTCCCCGGCTTGTAACGCCAACTGCGTTGGCTGTATTTCCTTCCAGCCGGAAGAAGAATCCATCGTATCCACACAGGATCGCCTCCGCTTTAAACCTACAGCGGAAGAAATCGTGGAATACACCGTCCCGCACCTGGAAACAGCGCCTTACCCTATCGTGAGCTTCGGACAGGGCTGCGAAGGAGAGCCGCTGCTGATGTGGGAAACCATCCGCGAATCCATTATCGAAATCCGTAAACATACGCCTAAAGGCAGCATTAACATCAACACCAACGGCAGCAAGCCGGATGCGGTAAGAGCCCTCTGCGAAGCAGGCCTGAACAGCATCCGCGTGAGTATGAATTCCTGCCAGGAGAAGTATTATACGCCTTACTACCGGCCTAATAACTACGTGTTTGACGATATCGTGGAAAGCCTGAAAGTGGTGCGCGAATTCGGCGGGTGGACGTCCATCAACTACTTCGTGTTCCCGGGCATTACCGACAGTGCGGATGAATATGAAGCGCTGCGTAAGCTGATCCGCGACACGGACCTACAAATGATCCAATGGCGCAACTTCAACATCGATCCGGACTGGTACATGGGCCGTATGAACATTACGGACCCGGGCGAGTGCCTCGGCATGAAACAGTTACTGGAACTGATCCACGAGGAATTCCCTCACCTGAAATTCGGTTATTTTAATCCGCCTATCGAGCGTATCAAAGGCGATTACATGAAGGATTTCGCACACTAGGAAAGTTCTTCCAACGATAATAAAAGTCCGTCCCTATGCGCGCTTTCAGCTCCAAAGCGATACTGGCGCGCATAGGTGCTGGGCGACATACCGGTTACTTTCCGGAATACGCGGTTGAAAGTGATCGGGTTGTTATACCCCGTAGCATAGGCTACAGATGCAATGCTGTCATACTCCCCGCTGATAATCTTCTTACAGGCGGCATTGATCCTGATCTCATTTAAAAATTCAAGGTAGGTTTTACGGGTGTGCTTTTTGAAGTATTTGCAGAAGGCATAGGTCGTGAGGTGCGCCACCTGCGCTATTTTGCCGAGGGTGATGTTCTCTGCGTAATGTTCCAGCGTGTACTGGTAAATATCGTTCATGCGCAGCCCTTCCGACTCGCTGTAGGCATGGCGGGAGAAGCCCGTGGAGAGCGACTTCCAGTCCTTCACCTGCCGGCTCATCTGCAACAGCAGGTGCATGAACGCCAGGAGCCTTTCCGCCCCGGTGAGCCGGGAGATGCGGATGATATCCGGCGCAAAACGCTCCTCGTACTGGGCCGGCAGTTGCAGGCTGCTGCGTGCCTGGGCGAGGAACCTGCGCACCCCTTCCATTTCAGGCAAAGCCAGTAGCCCCATCAGCGCATCCTCATGGTCGAAGAAAATATGAATGGCATGTATATTCTTTTCCTGCTGGTTTTCGAAGTATTTGGCATCTCCTTTAAACATATGCGGCTGGTTGGCCCCAATCACATAAATTTCCCCGGCCTTGAACGGCTGGGTGTAATTGCCGGCAATCAGGGTACCCTCTCCTTTCAGGATCAGGGTGATCTGCGCTTCTTTGTGGCGGTGGAGATAATGATAGAAATATGGTAAAATGTCCTCCTGTACTACTACGGAGCCCTCGTCAGCCACCGGAACGGTAAATTGGATAACTTTCATTTACCAATTTTACTCAATTTCCGGGAAATTTCGATAATTGAGGACAATATTTGTATATCGTTTAACAATTTTTGTTGGCGGGTTCTTTCTCGCAAAGGGGCATAAGGATTTTAAGGTCGCAAAGGATTGGGTTTTGTTTTTATGATAAGGGGGTAAGTTGCAAAGGATCAGGGTTTGTTTTCAAGGTTAGTGGATAACAGGGTTAAATTTTCTTATAATGATATAATAAGCCTTTTTTCTTAAAACAATCCTTCTTTTCTTATAACAATATAATACAATCCTTTTTTTCTTATAACAACAAAATACAGGCCTTTGCGATCTTAAAATCCTTATGCCCCTTTGCGAGAAAAACCTCCTCACGCCCCTTTGCGAGAAAAAAAACCGCCCAACTTCGCCTGCAACAACCAAAAGCCCGTTGCCGCCAGCAGGCACACACTCCCCGTGATCGCCCACCACCAGGTGAATCCCAGGTGACCCACCACAAAAGCTCCCGCCGTGGGCGACACAATATTTGCCACGGAATAAGAAATCGTGTACAACGCCGCATATTGCCCCCTGTTATGCGCCTGGCTCCTCGAAATCCAGAAGCTGTTCATAAAAGGCAGGCATAACATCTCCCCGAAAGTAATAATGACCATAAACACCGGCGCCACTATCCACCAGGCCGGCAATCCGGCAATTACATAATAGGCAATGGCTACCATAATGCTCCCCCGCATGATAAACAACAGGTCCGGGAAGCGCCCTTCCAGCCGGTAGATCATCACCATTTCAACCACGGCAATCATAATCCCGTTGATGGACATCGACAACCCGATGGCCCACTCCTTCAAATGCAGCACCTGCTTGAAATACAGCGGCACAATGCTGGAAAACTGGAACAGGCAGATGGCGTTGATCATCGCAAAAACCAGGAAGGTTATATAGATATGATCCTTCCAGATGCTTTCCTTCGGCGCGGAAGGATCGGCATGACTTTTGGCGGGTGCAGGCACTGGTGGCAACAGGATGCGCATCGTGATGGCGGCAACCATACAGGTAGCCCCATCCACCCAGAAGAGCAGGTCGTAACTGAAGCTGGCGAGCAACCCGCCGATAGCGGGCCCCACGGACCATCCCAGGTTAACGGCCAAGCGATTCAGCGCATAGGAACGGGTCCTGTTCTCGGGTTTGCTGTATGCCGCAATCGCCATACTGTTCGCCGGCCGGAAGGCATCGCCCACGGAACTTAACGCGAACACACATACGCAGAGTTGCGGAAATGTATGCATCTGACCCAATAAAATGAACAATAAACCGTTAGAGAAGAGGCTCCAGAACTGCACCTGGTAAAAGCCGATGCGGTCGGATAACCAGCCTCCTGCGGTAGCGCCTACAATAGCGCCGGATCCAAAGCAGGCCATCACAATACCTGCCTGCGCAATGGAGAAATGCAGGTGCTGGGTCATGTACACTGTGAGAAAGGGAATCACCATGGTGCCACTCCGGTTGATCAGGAGGATGAGGGACAACCACCAGGTGGCAGGCGCAAGCCCCGTATAGGCGTTGCGGTAAAGATCAAGCGTTTTCTTTAGCGGGTTCATATTGAGGCCGTAAAGATAAAATTAATGGAAACATTAGCGTAACTTATAAGGTAATTATTAACTTTGGCCGAAAGATCAAGCAGCAATATGCAGGAAAATAAAGGAAAAAAGAATTTACAGGCATTGGGAGTAACTATCGGCGTACATGCGTTGCTGTTAGTAGGGCTCCTGTTTGCCGGTTTTTCCGCTCCTCCCCCGTTACCGAATCAGGACCTCGGTATGGAAGTGAATTTAGGCACTTCTGATGAGGGGATGGGAGATCTACAGCCGCTTGATCCAAACCCTCCCGCCGCTGAAGCGCCCGCGCCGGTGCCACCTGCCGAAGCACAACAACCGTCGCCTGACGCAGCACCGCCTCAGGACATTGCGACGGACAATGACGCGGATGCGCCGGAAGTCAAAAAACCGGAAAAACCGGTAACCAAACCTAAAGAATTACCTAAAAAACTGGAACCCAAACCGGAGAAGCCCGTTAAAAAGCCCGCGGCAGAAGCCCCCAAACCGGCTCCCCCTGCGCCTGCGCCTAAACCCAAAGCCGTATTCGGCGGGGTGGCCAGCAACAACAGCGCGCACAGCGGCAACGGCGCCAATGGTTCCAACAACTCCACCGGCGAGGGTAATACCGGCAAACCGGGCGACCGTGGCCAGATCAATGGCGATCCTAACGCCAAAGGCTATACGGGCGGTGGCGGCCTCGGTGGCGGCAGGTCCGACTTCCAGCTGAAAGGCCGCAGCCTCGTAGGACGCCCCAACGTTACCTACGACAGTAACGAATCCGGATACGTAGCGATTAATATCAAAGTAGATAAACAGGGGAATGTGATTGCTGCCAGTTACAGCATGAGCGGCTCTACCATCAGTAATGATAACCTGATCAGTATTGCCAGGCGCGCAGCAATGCAAATTAAATACAATGCCAGCCAGGATGCCCCTGAAGTACAGTTCGGGCTCATCCGGTTCTATTTTAAAGCCGAATAAACCAATAATCTAAACAAACCGAATTGCAACCGCTGAGGAAGACCGGCATACCAGTTCCTTCCCCCGGCGCATTTTGTCCTTAAACTCTACTGCACCTATGATGACCATGAGTACGCCATGCGCAATAAACCTGCGCCATCTGAAAAACCTGTTTCAATTTACTTATCGCCAGCAATGACTATTTTCAGCAGAATTCTGTCAGGGACCATCATCTTTTCCGCCTGCGCTATTACCGCAGCAGCACAATCTTTTTCGGGTATCCACCAAAGTAATTACGCCGGCGTGTACGGCATCCTGTACAACCCGGCCAGCGCCGCCTCCACGCGGTATAAATGGGACCTCCATATTTTAGGCGCCGACGCCAAAGCCGGCAACACCTACATGACTGTTACCAAGAAAGCATTACTCCACCGCTATGATACCCTCACCCGTAATGTCGACTACTTTCTCGACACGGCGGCCAACCGCCGGCAAAACGGCTGGGAGATGGCGGAAATCATGATGCCCTCCATCATGTACTCCATCGATGAAAAACAAACCGTGTCCTTCATCTGGCGTATTCGCAGCAGCAGCAACGGGGGCAACATACCCACGGAGCAGGCCAACTTCTTCGGTAACAACTTTCCCAATAAAGCTTACATCGGTACCAACTATACTGTCCAGCACGCAGCCGTATCGTCCAACATCTGGCACGAGTTCGGCCTCAGCTATGCCCGCATCCTCCGCAATACTTACGGCGGCGTATGGAAAGGCGGTATCACGGTCAAATACCTCAGCGGCATTGCTGCCGGCTATGCGGCAGTGGATAACGCCACCTTCCGCCTCAACAGCAGCCGCAACGCCAGTGTGAGCAGCGGTACCATGCGGTATGGCTATTCCGAAAACCTGGACCACTGGGATAAACCCTACCTCAATAACCTGAAGCCCAACGGTAATTCCGGCTTCTCCGCGGACCTCGGCGTGATCTACGAATACCGGCCGGATAACGACGGCTTCGGGGATTACGAAGGCGATCACTGGAACCCGGCAGCGGATTATTACCAATGGCGTGTAGGCGCTTCCATTACGGACCTCGGCAGCATCGGGTACAACAAAGCCCCCGGCAATACGGACCTGGACCTGGTAACCAACAACATTGATCCCTACAGTATCACCTATAAAAAGAATCAAAGTCTGCGGCAATTTGCAAGGCAACTCAATAACGCCTTCACCCCTGTCGCTTCCGATTCTGTGTTTCGCATGGCCCTGCCGGCTACCCTGCACCTGATGGGCGACTATAATATTGACGGGCGCTTTTTTATCTCTGCGAATGCAGATATAGCCCTTAACGGTGGCCCCAACAATATTTACAAAACCTACGGGATGACGCAGGTCCAGGTGACGCCCCGTTACGATGTAGACCTCTTCGGCGCATAAATGCCCATCATCGTCAATAAGAACGGCATGGCCGACGTAGGCGCAGGATTCCGTATAGGTCCGCTCCTCCTGGGTTCCAATACGCTGTTCACTAACCTGTTCCGCAAAAACGTGAACCGCGCGGACGCCTACATCGCGCTGCGCTGGGTGCCTATCAAAAAGAGCGATCCAAACGGCGGCGGCATCTTCCATATGCGTAAGCGGCAACTGCGCTGCCCCGCCAATCAATAGCAAACGTTGATGTGGAAAATGGCAGGAATATTTATCTTCGCCGGGAAGATTTTAAGCCATGCAGAAATATCAAGAAACGCTGGACTTCCTGTATCAGCAGCTGCCCATGTTTAGCAGAGTAGGCGCCAGCGCCATCAAGAAAGATCTTGACAACACCCTGGCCCTGCTGGAGATCAGCGGTCATCCACATAAAAAATTCAAATCCGTTCATGTTGCCGGCACCAATGGCAAAGGATCTTCCAGCCATATGCTCGCAGCCATCTTCCAGCAGGCCGGCTACAAAACCGGCCTGTACACCTCTCCCCACCTGGTCGATTTCAGGGAGCGTATCAGAGTGAACGGGCAAATGGTCAGCGAGGATTTTGTCATCTCTTTTACAGAGCGCATGAAACCCCATATCGCTGAAATCCATCCTTCCTTTTTTGAGCTCACCGTAGCCATGGCCTTTGAATATTTTGCGCAGGAGCAGGTGGATATTGCCATCGTGGAAGTAGGGCTGGGCGGGCGTTTGGACAGCACCAACGTCATCACCCCGGAACTCTCCCTCATCACCAACATCAGCTACGATCATAAGAACCTCCTGGGCGATACCCTGCAACAGATTGCCGGCGAAAAAGCCGGTATCATCAAACCCGGCGTACCGGTGGTGATCAGCGAAAGGCAGTCTGAAACCAAGGAGGTATTTATCGCCAAAGCGGCGGAAGTGGGCGCTGATATTCACTTTGCGGACGAGGAATGGATGGGCGCCGCCAACGGCACCAACATCACCAACACCCACCTGGAACTAACGTTGCTGCATATACGCCAGCAGGAAACCCGCCACTACAAGCTCGATCTCAACGGGCAATACCAGGAAAAAAATGTAATGGGCGTACTGTCCGCCGTACACCAGCTGATGGCCCGCGGCTGGAAGATAACGGAAGATGATATATCCAATGCGCTGCGCCACGTGAAAAAGCTGACAGGCCTCCGCGGCCGCTGGGAAGTAGTGAGCCAGCACCCGCTCACCGTCTACGACGTGGGCCACAACGAAGCCGGCATCACGGAAATCGTACAGCAGCTGCGCCACGTTACCTACACGGCGCTTCATATCGTTACCGGGTTTGTGAAAGATAAAGAAGTAGAGAAAGTACTGCCGCTGTTTCCGAAAGCGGCTAAATATTATTTCTGTAAAGCCCAGATACCACGGGCGCTGGATGAGATCACACTCGCGGAAATGGCTGCCGCCAACGGCCTCGAAGGCCAGGCATATCCTACCGTGCAACACGCCTTACAGGCGGCAAAGCAACATGCCCAGCCGGATGATATGATACTGGTATGCGGCAGCTTCTTTATTGTAGCGGAAGCGATGTAAATTATTTAAACTGTACCCTGCCCATGTGCTGCAACGCATAGTACACACAGGTAACGTGCAGGCTTTGCAGCAGCTTGTTTTCTGCAATGAGTTGCTGCAATGCTTCTATCGGCATGAGGATGACTTCAATCTGCTCATTATCGTCCAGGGCCTGCTCCTTCACTTTCACGCCCCCGGTGGCGAGGAACATGTGCGTGAGGTTGTTCGTAGAGCCGGGGTTAGCGGATACGGCGCCCAGCGGGATAATTTCCTTGAAAGCATAGCCGGTTTCTTCCAGCAGCTCCCGTTCCATGGCAAATGCCGGGGAAGGGTCTGTATCGTCCATGGTGCCGGCGGGGATTTCAATGAGGGTCTGTTTTAGCCCGTGGCGGTATTGCCTGATCATAATGGCCTGCCCGTCTTCCGTCAACGCCAGCCCGTTCACCCAGTCGTTATATTCCAGCACGTAGTAAGGATCTACGATACGGCCGTCCGGGGTTTCGCATTTATCTCTCCTTGCCGTCAGCCAGGTATCTTTGTACAGGTATTCTGACGACAGTAATTTCCAATCCATATTATTCATAGCCTTTCTTTTAATCCCAGTTCATCCGCTCTTTCAGTCCCGTTACATGCGCCAGGTGATGCAATCCATGCCAGGAGTACATGGCCGCCAGCGATTTCAGGTTAATTTCCTTTTTGCTTTCCGGGTGGTAAATAGCGCGCTCCCACTGCTCGCCGTCCATGCTGTTGAGCAGGGCCGTCCACCGCGTATGCAGGGCATGCAGCAGCGTGAGGGAAACGTTGATGGGCGTGGCTTTCACATCCGGCAACTCGGCCCATGCGGCTTCGTCGTACGGTTTGATGGTAGGCGTATCTTCCGTGAGGGCCAGCTTAAACCGCGTATAGGCGTTGAGGTGAGAGTCCGCCACGTGATGCACAAGCTGCGTCACCGTCCACCCTTCGGGGCGGTAGGGCGTATCCAGCTGCGCCTGGTCCATGGATTGCACGGTGATTTCCAGCAAAGATGGCAGGTACCGGATATCGTTGATGAAGCGTTGCAATTCTTCCGGGGTGTAATCGGCTTTTGCCTCGAAGCGGCCGATAGGATATTTTAATTCTTCCATATGCACGATCTTGATTAATCTTCTCTTAATTCCTTACCGGTGAGGTGGATGAACACATCTTCCAGGTTGGCTTTTTTCACTTCCTTCTTCCGCTCAAAGCCTTGTGATACCAGCTGGTCTATAAGGCTGTCCGGGGATGCCAGGGCGATGATCTCCCCGCTGTCCACAATGGCGCAGCGGTCGCAGAGGAATTCCGCTTCATCCATATAGTGGGTGGTGATCACTACGGTGGTTCCCTGCGCGCGTACCTGCAGGATCAGGTCCCAGAGGCTCCTGCGCGCCTGCGGATCCAGGCCGGTGGTAGGTTCATCCAGGAAGATGATCCGGGGTTTGTTGATCAGCGTGGTCGCGATGGAAAAGCGCTGTTTCTGGCCGCCGGAGAGTTCCTTGTACTTGTTCCTGGCCTTGTCTGTCAGGTTGAACATGGCCAGCAGTTCCATGGGTTTTACCGGCTGGTTATAGAGGCCGCCGAACATCTCAATCAGTTCTGTGAGGGTCAGGTTCGGGTAGTAGCCGGAGCTTTGGAGCTGTACGCCAATGATCTTTTTGATCTCGTCCGGTTGCTGATCCAGGTCGTAGCCATCCACTTTGATGGTACCACTGGTTTTATCTCTCAACGTTTCAATGATTTCGAGCGTGGTCGACTTTCCTGCGCCGTTGGGGCCCAGGAGGCCGAAAATTTCCCCTTCATACACTTCGAAGCTGATGCCTTTCACTGCGGTAAAATCACCGTACTTCTTCACCAGGTTATTTACCTCGATGATCTTTTTCTTTTCCATGCTGCCAAATTAGACATTAATTGCCAAAAGATAAAGGCAAGTCGCGGGTGGACTTGCCTTTATTATCTGATGTAAGCCGAAAAATTGCTGCTGCTATTTCTTGATGAACACCTGTGTAAAGAAGGTGATGCGGCCATTGCCTTTGGCGGCGCCTATGCCGATGGTGTTGTAATCGCCCAGCATATTGCGGCGGTGCCCCGGGCTCTTAATCCATCCGTTCACTACCTGCTCGGCGTCCAGTGTGCCATAAGCCACGTTTTCAGCGGCGGCGTTCACTCTTCCCAGTTTTTTGGAGATGTTGGCCACGCGTTCTTCAAAGCCTTCATGGCCAAAGCCGGTGCTGCCATTTGCCATATCGCGGCTGTGGCGCTCCGCCTGCTGGCTGCAGTAGGAATCCAGCTGTAATGGCTTCAGTCCTTTGGATGCCCTGAACTTGTTGGTATAATACAGGATTTGCTCCTCCAGGGTGCCGCCTCCGTCGTCAGTGGCATGACGGGTGGTAGCGCGGGAGCAGGCACTCACTTGGAATGCGGAAAAGATGGCTACCAGGAAAGCAAGGATGCTGCGGCTCTTCAAAACGAACATAAAAGTAATGGTTAATAATAAAAAATGATTAATGTGTATATAAACAGACTAAAAAATTGTGCCAGAGTTTAGTTGAAACAGAAAAAGCGCCACAGGGGCGCTTTTTGCTTTCCGGCGAGGCGGAAAAGTTTGCATTAATATAATAGTTTGACTATCGCTTGTTGACGATATCCTGCCAGGTTTCCATCATTCCTTTGGAACCGATGAAGATAGGCACGCGCTGGTGCAACTGCGCCGGCTTCAGTTCCAGCAAACGCTGGCGGCCATTGGCCATTGCCACGCCTCCTGCTTTTTCCACCAGGAAGGACATAGGGTTACATTCATAGCACAAACGCAATCTGCCCGACTTATACTTGCCAAAGGCAGGGTACATGAAAATACCTCCCTGGATCAGCGTACGGTGGATTTCGGCCACCATACAGCCAACAAAGCGATGACGGTAAATACGGTCATTTTCATCCCGGGCCATGAAGTGATCGATGGAGTCCCGGATATTTTTCTCGTACAGGTGGTAGTAGCCAATGTTTACAGAGAAGATATCGCTTTCCGGCGGGCATTTCAGGTTAGGATGCGAGAGGCAGAACTCCCCGATGGATGGGTCCAGCGTAAAGCCCTGCACGCTGCGGCGGGTGGCGTACACCATCATCGTGGATGAACCGTAGATGATATAACCGGCGGCAATCTGCTGGGTGCCAGGCTGCAGAAAGTCCTCCAGAGTGCATTCCTCTCCTTCCGGCGACAGGCGGCGGTACACGGAGAAGATGGTACCAATGGATACGTTGACATCGATATTGCTGGAACCGTCCAGCGGATCGATCAGCACGACATATTTAGACTTCTTGGAATGCTCGTCCGTAAAGGCAATGAAGTTTTCATTTTCTTCGGAGGCAACGCCACAACAGTAAATGCTGGTTTGAAGGGAGTCAATGAATTGATCATTTGCAAATACGTCCAGCTTCTTTACAGATTCCCCCTGAACGTTAGTGGTACCGGCTTCGCCAAGGATGTCGGCAATACCGGCCTTGTTAACTTCCACGTTCACCCTTTTCGCCGCGAGACCTATATCCCGCAACAGACCAGACAACTGGCCGGTGGCGCCAGGATAGTTACGTAACTCCTGGATGGTGAACTCATCCAGCGTCATTACTCTTTGCTTGTGATTCATAACGTTAACTATAAGTTTCGGCAACGAAAGTACGGCAATTGGACTTTATTTTAATGAAACTGTCATTTATCTGTAATCAGATTTTAAAACAATTCTAAACTTGCCTTACTTTGCCAAATATTTTTTTAATAGAAGCCAAAATATCATATGAAGGTTTTTAAGTTCGGAGGCGCAAGTTTAGAAAGTGTTGAACGCATCCGCCAGGTGGGTCAAATTATCCAGTCTTTCCCGGAAGACAAGCTGCTGATCGTTATATCGGCTATGGGCAAAACGACCAATGAGCTGGAAAAGGTAGCACAGAACTACTTTCTGCGCAAACGCGAAATCGCCGCCCAGCTGCTCTATAACATTGAGCAGCAGCACATGCAGGTAGCGGAAGCCCTGCTGGGTAACCGGGAAAACCCGCTGTTTATCCAACTGCAACAGTTCTTCACGGAAGCGGAATGGACACTGGGCGAAAAACCTATGCGGGCATATGATTACTATTACGATCAACTCGTGAGCCTCGGCGAGCTGCTCAGCACCGCCATCGTCAGCGCGTATTTCAACAGCGTAGGCATACGCAATACCTGGCTGGACGTGCGGGACGTATTCCGTACGGACGATAACTTCCGCGATGCGAATATTGACTGGGACATCACCCAGCGCCAGGTGACAGAAAAGGTACTCCCCCTGTTCACTCATACGAATATCGTAATCTCACAGGGCTTTATCGGCAGCACGGATCAAAATGAAAGCGTGACCCTCGGCCGCGAAGGCAGCGACTATTCCGCCGCCGTATTCGCCAATATGCTCGACGCCGAAAGCCAGACCATCTGGAAAGATGTGGAAGGCCTGAAAAACGCCGACCCGAAACTCTTCCCCAACACGGTTAACATCCCGGAGATCAGCTACGGGGAAGTGATCGAAATGGCTTTCTACGGCGCGCAGGTGATCCACCCCAAGACCATTAAACCGCTGCAGAACAAACAGATACCCCTGTATGTAAAATGCTTCCTGGATAAGAACCTCCCCGGCACCGTGATCAAAGAAGTATCCGATGTAAGGCAACTGCCGCCCATCATCGTGCTGAAAAAAAATCAGGTGTTGCTACACATAACTTCCAAAGATTACTCCTTCATCACCGAGGAGAAGATCAGCGGCATCTACGAGATCTTCCACGGCCTGAAAATCAAGATCAACCTGATGCAGAACGGGGCTATCAGCTTTAGCTGCTGTATCGACCACAACCCGGAAAAGATTGAACTGCTCATCAAAACCCTGCACAACGACTTCAAGATCAACTATAACGAAGGACTGGAACTACTGACTGTACGTTACTACCAGGACAGCCTCCTGGAAGAGCTCAGCAACGGCCACCGTATATTGCTCGAACAGCGCTCCCCTACTACGATCCAGCGCTTGTGGAAGAAATAAACTTATCAGCCGGTTATTAATTTTGACAGGCGGTGCAACTTTTTTCATACCTGTACGTCTTTAGGAAAACAGCCGTATGAAAAAAGTTGCATTTTTGTTTTTTGGAATAGCGGGGGCCGTGGCCTGCGGGGGCAGTTTACTGGCAAGTCACGGGCCCAGCATGTCCCCCGATGAATTACCTTTTTACCTCTTTACTGCCGGCAACATTATCAGACCCGCCGATACAGTAGACCCGGAACCGGAGAAATACTGCCGTTCCAACACAGACACAAAGGAATCTGCTTGTAAAGTGTTGTTGGAAAGCTTTTCAATCTATAACATCAGATAGTCCTAAGGTATTTAGCCTGAGTTTTTGCTTGGAGAAAAATTATAACCGCCTCGATAGTATGAGAAAACTAATGATTGCGTTGGGAATGCTTATGCATCTAATGTTAACCGCCAATGCTCAAAAATCCGCCGCCATCAATGGAACCATAGCGGTAAAAGTCAGCGACAAAACCGGGAAACCCTTACCGTTTGCCAGTATCCTGTTACGCAAAACACAAGACTCTTCCCTCGTTAAAGGAGAACTGACTGCTGAAAACGGCAGTTGCAATTTCAGTAATGTACCTGAGGGCGAATACTTCCTGCAGGTATCACAAATGGGCTTTAACACCCACTTTGTTCCCAACTTCCAGATAGACGCATCCCACAAGAAATTCAGCTTCGACAGTATTACCCTCGAACCGCTTACCAAAAGTTTGCAGGCCGTGCAGGTAACCGCCCAGAAGCCCTATATTGAAAGAGAACCAGGTAAAACCGTCCTCAACGTGGAAAGCAGCCCTACCGCAGCCGGAAACACCGCCCTGGACTTACTGCGTAAGGCGCCCGGCGTTAACCTGGATAATAACGAAAACGTAATTCTGCAAGGCAAATCCGTGCAGGTTATGGTAGACGGGAAGCTCACTTATCTCTCCGGAGAACAACTAACGAACCTCCTCAAAAGTACGCCGGCCGAAAATATTGCGCAGATTGAGCTCATGACTACTCCTCCCGCCAAATACGATGCTGCAGGCAACGGTGGTATCATCAACATCAAAACCAAGAAAGGTAAGATGACCGGCATCAATGGCTCTGTGAATGGTACCTTCACGCAAGGCTGGTACCCGCAGGCC
The DNA here is from genome assembly GCA_001870995.2 of Chitinophaga sp. CB10. Taxonomy (GTDB): domain Bacteria; phylum Bacteroidota; class Bacteroidia; order Chitinophagales; family Chitinophagaceae; genus Chitinophaga. The sequence continues at coordinate 165,149 of MLAV02000001.1, read as the reverse complement.
AACGGTGGCGGTAACTTCAACTGGCGCACGGAAAAGTTCAACCTCTATGGCAACGGTAGCCTGGGAGTGTACCGTAACCTCGTGCAGCGCGACTTCCGCCGGACCTTCCGGGATGCGCAGGATACCTCCATGCTTTCCCAGGATATCAAACAGCGGAACCGCTTTAACGACAGGAGCTATAAAGCGGGCCTGGACTATTTCATCAACGATAAACATACAGTCGGCGTACTGGTCAACGGATACAATAACTCGTTCACTTCGAGTATTCCCAGCACCACTAACCTTTTCAGGCCTGGTATGCGCCCTGATTCCATCCTGTCTTCCTACACCACCAACGATAACAGCTTTGACAACATTGCCGTCAACCTGAACTATAAAGGCGTGCTGGACACCCTCGGCAAGGAAGTAACAGTAGATGCGGATTACGCTAACTTCCGCAACCAGCGCCATATGCTCCTCAATGATAGCATGCTGGATAACCACACCGGCCAGTTCCGTAACATGAACGGCGTGCAGAACAACGCCCGCACGAACATCACCATCAGGAGCCTTAAGACGGATATGGTATTCCCCTGGGGCAAACAAGGCAAGCTGGAAACCGGCGCCAAATTCAGCTCCGTATCTACCAATAACCTGATGTTATACGATTCCCTGCAAGGCGGTAAATACGTGCGGGCTTACTCCCAGAGCGATGAATTTGATTATAAGGAAGACGTGTACGCAGCCTATGCCAGCTATAAAAAGACCATCAACAAAACGAGCTTTAACCTCGGCGGGCGCATGGAATATACGCGCTCTAACGGTTACTCCCACACGATGGACAGCACGGTGGAGAACAACTACCTGAACTTCTTCCCCAACATCGGGGTAGAGCAAAAGCTCAACGATAAAAATAAACTAAGCCTCAGCTACACGAGGAGGATCGACCGCCCGGAATACGGCCAGCTGAATCCTTTCATCTTCTACCTCGACCGGTACACCTACCGCAAGGGAAATCCTTTTCTGAAGCCGCAGTACACCAATACCGCCGAGCTGAGTTACGTGCTGAAAGACAAGTATATCTTTACGTTCAACGCCAGCAGGATCAATCATATCATTGAGGAATTCCTCACGCAGGACAACGCTACCAAAATCACGACCAGTACGGACGTGAACTACGACCACGCGGATTTCATGAACCTGAACTTCACCGTGCCGGTAGACGTGACCAAGTGGTGGCATATGGATAATAACCTGAACCTCTACTACAACAGCTACCGGATACAGGTGGGCAGCGGTCCGCTGGAAACGCGCACCAACTATAGCTACAACGCCAATACCACGCAGACGTTCAGCCTGCCGAAAGATTTCAAGGTAGAACTGACCGGCTTCTACCAGTCGCCGTTTATCTTCGGTATCTTCAAAGGCGATCCGCAATACAACGCGAACCTCGGTATCCAGAAAACATTTTTGGAAAAGAAAGCTACTGTGAAGCTGAATGTCAACAACCTGCTGTCAGTACAGTATTTCAGGGGAAGAGCGCAATATGGTTCGCTGGACATGAGTATTTATAACATCTGGCAGTACCGCACCGTAGGCGTGTACTTCAGTTATAAATTCGGCAGCAACACCATCAAAGCCGCCCGCGAGCGGCAAACCGGGGCCAGTGCAGAGGCTAAACGCGCCGGTTGATCCTGCATTAATTTGATTCATATAAGGGCTGGTTGTTCGCTGGAGCAACCGGCCCTTTTTCATTCAGCCGTGCGTACCATTGATATACAACTCCAGGTTGGAGATGATATGCTTTTGGTCGTTAATAATATACTTCACCACATCGCCGATTGAAATAACTCCGATCAATTGTTCCTGGTCGTTGATGACAGGCAGGTGGCGGATGTGTTTATCCGTCATTTTCACCATACAGTCTTCAATAGAGGTATCCTCTGTGACTGTAATGGGGTTCTCTGTCATGATTTCGCTGATAAGCGTGTCTTTCGATGCCCGTCCCTTGAGGATAACGCGGCGGGCATAGTCGCGTTCGGAGAAGATTCCAAGGCAATGGTCGTTGTCATCTACAACTGTTAAAGCCCCAACATTACGGTCTACCAGCATTTGAATTCCTTCATACACGGTGTTGTGCGGGCGAATAGCGTAAACAGCGCGACCCTTGGCCTCCAGGATGTTGCGTACTGTTCCCATGGTAAGCCTAATTTGGTGTGAAAAAATGAAAAACCGACTCTAACCTAAGATAACGAATTTTCCTGATAATCTCAAGGCAGCGACGCCGTAAACGAAACAGGCCGGAAAACGGCAATTATTGCTGTTTTCCGGCCTGAAAGCTGTAATTATATGCTATTCGAGCGTTTTCTCGCCCTTTACCGCAGCGGCTTCCTGCTGGTGCAGGTCGAACACCACGATGTCGTTGCTGCCTTTTTTCAGCCACGGGGCCGGGCAGTATAAACGTTTTTGCGGGCCGATTTCCCAATAACGGCCAAGGTTATGGCCATTCACCCAAACGATGCCCTTCTTGAAGGCGGACATATCGATGTAGGTATCATTGGCGGCAGCCAGTTCGAAGCTGCCTTTGAAGAACTTACCTTCACGGCTATCCGCAGCAGCAGGGCCTTTTGCCAGCTCCTGTACAAACTGCTCCGTCATGGGCAGGCGGTACTGCTCCCAGTTCATGAGCGTCATCCCGTTGAGGATCACGCGGTCGGTGATACCCTTCCGGTCGATCATCGCCTCCGCGAAGTTGATGCGGCCCATGCCTTCCACCAGGATTTCCAGCACCGGGTCCTTTACCTCGGATTTAGGCAGGGTGATGCTGTTTTCGCCCAGGCGGCGGTCTATTTTACCTACGTACCTGCCGTTGAGGAAAACGGTGGCATAGTCGTGCAACTCTTTAATCGTCAGCTTCCCGCTCTTATGGCCGATGAGCGTTGTTTTATACACCATAAAGCCATAGTCCTGCCCTACTGCCTCAAACGGTACAGGCTGCGGCTTTTTCACCGGTTCGGGCAGGTGTTGCCAAACGGTGGTAAAAGGTTGCAGGGTCACCGGCGCAAAGGTGGTAGCTGGTATCGGTTTAGGTATGGCTGGTAATTTTTTTCCCTTCGGGAGATAGGAAGCCATCAGCCGGCGCAGTGCCATGTATTTGGCAGTCGTATCTCCCTGCTCATTAATCGGGGCGTCATAATCGTAGCTGGTAACATCGGGTTCGTATCCTTTTCCTCCGGAGTTAGCCCCGGCCATATACCCAAAGTTGGTGCCGCCGTGGATCACGTACAGGTTAAAGGAACGCCTGGTATCCATGAGGAATTTCACTTCCTTCACGATACCGTCTACCCCGGGGCGCTGCCATTTTTCGCCCCAGTGGGTAAGCCATCCCGGGTAGGATTCGCTGCTGAAGGCTGGTACATTGGGGTTTTGTTTTTTCGCCTGCTCAAAGTCCGCTTCGGAGCTGCCGGAATCCAGCCCGATGGCTGCGCCGTCTACCGTGCCGGCTTCCAGCATAAACGGCGTAGGGCCGTCAGCGGTATAGAACGGTACATTGATCCCGTTTTTCACCCACATATCCTTCAGCGTATAGAGGTACTGTTTATCATTCCCATAGCTGCCATACTCGTTTTCTACCTGCACCATCACAATAGGGCCGCCGTTGGTCACCAGCAATGGCTTCACTTCCGCGGCGAGCGTATTCACATAACGCTGCACGTTTTCGATGTAGCGCGGGTCCATACAACGCACCTTGATGTCAGGTATCTGCAGCAGGTAGGAAGGCAATCCGCCAAACTCCCACTCCGCGCACACATAAGGACCGGGGCGCAACATTACCCACATGCCTTCTTCCTGGGCAATTTTCACAAACTCCGCAATGTTGTGATTACCGGTGCTGAAGTCGAATTTTCCCTTTTCCGTTTCATGGTAATTCCAGAATACGTAAGCTGCAATGGTATTGCAACCCATGGCTTTGGCCATCTGTATGCGATGGCGCCAGTATTCGCGCGGGATGCGGGCAGGATGCATTTCGCCGCTGATGATCTGGTAAGGCTTACCGTCTAATAAGAACTCAGATTTCCCCAGGGTGAACGTATGTTTGCTTTGCGCGTTCACACCCTGGCACAACCAGCAGGATAAGGCCAACATCCCGCTCAGAATCACTTTTTTCATTGCTCTAAGTTGTAATTGAAGTTAGGATTAAGTGTACAAAATACGGCTTTTTATGAAAGTAGAAACCAAAAAATCTGCTAACTTACCGTATGGACCCCTATAAAGAAACCTTCGCTACCTGGGATAAGATCGCGGCGCTGTACAAAGAAAAGTTCATGGACCTGGATTTGTATAACGACACCTATGACCATTTTTGCGCGCAGCTGCCCATGCAACATCCCGTTATCCTGGAACTGGGTTGCGGCCCGGGAAATATCACGCGGTACTTACTTGCCGCAAGACCCGATTTTCGTATAGTCGCCACCGATATTTCGCAAAATATGATCACGCTCGCGCGGGAAGCCGTGCCCAATGCCAACTTCCGGGTGCTGGACAGCCGGGATATCCATCTGCTGCCTGCGGGCTTTCATGGCATCATAGCAGGATTTTGCCTGCCGTACCTGTCAGCGGCAGATTGTAAGAAGCTGGTACAAGACAGTTACCGGTTATTATACGGGGAAGGTATTTTCTATGGCAGCTTTGTGGAAGGAAGTCCGGAACGTTCGGGGTTTATTTCCGGCAGCAGTGGGGACAGGACTTATTTTTATTACCACACCATCGGGATGATGCTTGATACGCTGACAGCCAATCACTTCACGATCCTGGAAGTGATTCGTAAACCCTACCGCCGCGGAGAGGAAGAAGAGGTACACACGGTAGTGATCGCAAAAAAAAGCGAATAAGCCAGGACGTTGAAGGCCTGACTTATTCGCTGTGAATATTTGTTAAATATTTCCTTTCTTCAGTTCTTTCACCGCGTGATCCGCTGCCCTGGCGGTAAGCGCCATGTAGGTAATGCTTGGGTTTACGCAGGAAGAGGAAGTCATGCAGGCGCCATCCGTTACGAATACGTTCTGCGCAGCATGCACCTGGTTAAAGCCGTTGAGTACGGAGGTTTTAGGATCGCGGCCCATACGCGCGGTACCCATTTCGTGGATACAGTGGCCCGGAGGCGGCGCGCCATCGTAGCCATACACGTTTTTCAGGCCTGCTTTTTCCAGCATTTCGATCGCGCTTTCCTTCATGTCCTTCCGCATCGCCATTTCATTTTCCTTGAACTCGCAATCGATATCGAGGGTAGGCAGTCCGTACTTATCCTTCTTGTCTTTATTAAGCGTCACCTTGTTTTCGTAGTAAGGCAGGTGTTCGCCCCAGGAGCCGATGCCCATGCTCCATTTGCCCGGGTACAGCTGGGATTCCTTCAGCTCCACGCCGATGCCATCAGCGCCTAAGCCTCTGCCACGGCCTGCGCCGCCCTGGTAGCCGAAACCGCGCACATAGTCTTTGCGGGTCGTAGCGGCGTTCACGTTACGGAAACGCGGGATGTAGATACCGTTTGGTCTGCGCCCGGCGTTGGTATATTGGTCTTCCAGGCCTTCGAATTCTCCGCCTGCGCCTACGCCATAGTGGTGGTCCATGAGATTATGGCCCAGCTGTCCGCTGTCGTTACCAAATCCGTTCGGGAAGCGGTCGGACACGGAGTTGAGCATGATATGGGTAGTGCCAAGGGTAGAGCCGTTGAGGAAGATCACTTTCGCGTGGTAATCCACTGTTTTGTTCGTATGCGCATCCAGGATGCGTACGCCGGTAGCCTTCGCCGTATCCTTATCGTAGAGGATTTCCAGCACGATGGAATCGGGGCGGAGGGTGAGGTTGCCGGTGGCTGCAGCGGCAGGCAGGGTAACGCCGTTGCTGCTGAAATAGCCGGTAAACGGACAACCGCGGGCGCAGAGATTCCTGGACTGGCAGGGTCCGCGGCCGTTATGCTTTTGGGTCACGTGCGCTACGCGGCCGATGGTGATGATACGATCGTTATACTGTTCCTTGATGCGGGCAGCCACATGTTTTTCCAGGCAGTTCATTTCCATGGCCGGCATGAAGATGCCATCGGGCAGCTGCGGCAGTCCTTCGGCCTGGCCGCTCACGCCGATGTAGCGTTCCACGTATTCGTACCAGGGCGCAATATCCTTATAGCGGATGGGCCAGTCAACGCCGTGGCCGTCCTTTGCGTTGGCTTCAAAGTCGAGGTCGCTCCAGCGGTACACCTGCCGGCCCCACATCAGGGAGCGGCCGCCCACATGGTAACCACGCAGCCAGTTGAAAGGCTTCACCTGGTTGTACGGATTTTCCAGGTCGTTCACCCAGAACTGCTGGGTGCCTTCGTCGAAAGCGTAGCACTGACTCTGGATCGGGTGTTTTTCCCGCATTTCGTTGGTATGACGGAGCCGGTGTTTGAACTCCCAGGGATCCATCATTGCCGTTGTATAATCTTTGATATGCTCTACGTTGCGGCCTCTTTCCAGCACCAGGGTCTTGAGCCCTTTTTCGCAAAGTTCTTTTGCGGCCCAGCCCCCACTGATTCCGGAGCCTACGACGATGGCATCATAGGTATTTTCTTTTTCAGCTTTTATATTCAGGTTCATGTTGGCAGAAATTAAAAAGGGTGACCTGAGAGCAGATAACGGCTGCGGACAGTTGTTCCTGACGAAACATCCATCCTCCTTATGCTGCTTTCAGTCACCCTTCGGTCAAATGAATTATAAGTTGCCTTTCTTCAGCTCTTTCACCGCAAAGTCCGCTGCACGGGCAGTCAGCGCCATATAGGTGAGGGACGGGTTCACACAGGCTGCTGAAGTCATGCAGGCGCCGTCTGTAACGAATACGTTAGGCACCGCATGCAGCTGGTTATTACCGTTGAGCATGGAAGTTTTAGGATCGCGACCCATGCGTGCGGTACCCATTTCATGGATAGCCATACCAGGCCATGAACCGTTGTCGTATGTTTTGATATTTTTCAGTCCGGCGGCTTCGAGCATTTCTGCGGCGTCGTTCATCATGTCCACGCGCATTTTCTTCTCATTTTCCTTGAACTCCACGTCGAATTTGAGTACCGGCTGGCCCCATGCATCTTTCACGGAGGTATCGAGGGTCACCTGGTTATCTTCGTAAGGCAGGCATTCACCGAATCCGCCGAGGCCCATGGACCATTGTCCCGGTTCTACGAGGGAGTCTTTAAAGTCCTTACCTACGCCCATTTCCGCGATGCCTTTGCTCCACAGCGCGCCACGGCTGGCGCCACCCTGGTAACCGAAGCCGCGGAGGTAGTCGCGCTTATCGCTGCCTACGTTGCGGTAGCGGGGGATGTAGATACCGTTTGCACGGCGGCCGAAGGTATATTTATCGTCATAGCCTTCTGCGATACCGGAAGCGCCGGTGCGGAAGTGGTGATCCATGAGGTATTTACCCAGTACGCCGCTGTCGTTACCCAAACCGTTCGGGAACCGTTTGGAGATAGAGTTGAGCAGTACGAAGGTGGTACCAAGCGTAGAGCCGTTCACGAAGATGATCTTCGCGTAGTACTCGGTCATTTGCTTGGAGTGTTTATCGATTACGCGAACGCCGGTAGCTTTACCTTTTTGTTCGTCGTAGATGATAGAGTTCACGATGGAATCCGGACGCAGGGTCAGGTTACCGGTGGCCATGGCGGCCGGCAGTGTGGAGGACTGGGTGCTGAAGTATGCCCCGAACGGACAACCGCGGCTACACAGGTTACGGAACTGGCATTTTTCACGGCCGGGCAGCGGCTCGGTGATGTTGGCCACACGGCCCATGGTCATGATGCGGCCTTTGAAGGCGGATTCGATTTTTTTCTTCACATCGATTTCCACGCAGTTCATCGGCATGGCCGGCATGAACTGGCCGTCTGGCAGTTGTGGTAAGCCTTCGCGGGTACCGGAGATGCCGGCGAATTTTTCCACGTAGTCGTACCATGGCGCCAGGTCCTTATAACGGATAGGCCAGTCAACGGCGATACCGTCTTTCAGGTTGGCTTCGAAGTCGAGGTCGCTCCAGCGGTAAGACTGGCGGCCCCACATGATGGACTTACCACCCACGATGTCCGGGCGGTACCAGTCGAATCGTTTTACTTCGTTGTATGGAGATTGTGAATCGTTGATCCAGAATTTTTCGTTGTGTTCAGAGTAAGGGTAGTCGCGGCTCAGTTTCGGATGCGTTTCCCGCTGTTCAACGGTGAGGCGGCCGCGGTGAGGGAATTCCCATGGATCCTTCATAGCGGTATCGTAGTCCTTCACGTGTTCCAGTTGTTTACCACGATCCAGCATCAGTACTTTCAGCCCTTTTTCAGTAAGTTCTTTAGCAGCCCAGCCACCGCTGACACCGGAGCCGATTACGATGGCATCGTAGGTATTCTGCGCCTGCGCTTTTGTATTTAAGTTCATTGTGTACGGATTTAATAAGAAGAAAGAATCAGTGATGGCCTGCGCCATACTTGCATCAACCAACAACAGGGATTACCGGTGGGTTATCAGGTAGCCCATGCTTTATCGCCTTTTTTGTAAGGCACACAACCTTCGTATTTGCCTGGAACGCGTACATAACGCAGGGCCTGCGTAGCGCCTGGCTCGGAAGTGAAGTAACCAACCAGCGTCAGGTCTTTCATGGCCTGGAAGTAGTGGGCAGCATCTCCTTCTTTCTTATTATCACGTTTGTTGTAAGCCACGCGTTCCTTATCGATTTCGGTAAGGATTTCCGTGCGCTGTTCAGGAGTCAGCTCCAGGAATACCTTCTGGAATTTCTTTTTGCTGGCTTCATCAATTTTTTTCAAACCGCTGAGGAACAGTTCCTGGTCCTCTTTTTTATAACAATCGTTCATCATGGTGATGATGAACTCATCTACCTTCGCCGCCTTGGCTCCCGGAGTATCGGTGGTAGGAATAATAGTTTCCGCTACTTCAGCCACCATAGCTTTCGTTTCTGGTTTGTGAAGGTCATAATTTTTCGGTGCGGACCCTGTGCAGCTCTCCAAAGCTGATAACGTGGAAGCGGAAATGGCTGTACCCAACAAAATCGCCACATTCCTAATTGCGTCTCTTCTGTGCATAATGATGAATTGATTTGACCGGCTGGTAAGTTTAGAAAAAATTTAATAAAAACCAAATTAACATGGATGAAAGCCTATCTTTTTGTCTTAAAGCTGCAGCAGGAAGGGGCGGGCGGTAATTGGGCCGGACGATATAAAATGCAAAAAGCGGACGCCGATGGCGCCCGCTTCCGCAAGTATTTTGAGGCATAAGCTGTTACATGGTGTATTTCCCTTTATCATCGATCATCACCACCGGCAATTTGTGATGTTTTTCGAAGTAGTCGTAAGCAGTGCGGAGGTCAGCCCAGAAGGGGCGACTGATGGAATCTGTTACCGGCACACCGGACAGGTATTCCACCGACCTGTTGTTGCTGAACTTTACCGGGAAAACATGTACGGGTATAAAGTCCTGCCCTGCGTTCTTGGCGTTCACCGCCAGAATATACACCTCATCGATAAACTCATCGGTCAGCGGGATACAGCCTACAGTAATACAGTTACCGTGGATATAGATTTCGCTGCCCGGACGTTTGGGATCGCTGAGGATGCGGTCGGAAAAGTTCGGGTAGTTAATACCGAGCGAGAGGTGATAATTGCTGTTTGGATTGAAATCATTGATATAATAGAACCCTTCCGGTACCTGGCGGTCGCCCTCCCGGCGTTTGGGTCCCATCTTACCGGATAAGGTACATACCCGGTAGGATTTAAAAAGGCGGAAAGTATCCTGGGGATTGTTTTTCACCCAGATTTCCATTTCGCTGTCCAGTTTGAAAGACCGGATAAAGATATACCTGGCAGGATATGCAAGGCCTTTCTTTTCAAATTCTTTACGGATCAGTTCTTCCTTCTGACGGTAGGCCTCCCCTACTTTCGGGTACATCTTCTGGTTCTCAAGAAAAGATTGCTGGGCATATAAACTGCCCCCTGCCAACAACATCCATGCGAGTGCTAAAATTCGCTTCATACTAAATCAACAAAATTTTTAAGTTAAGCCAGGTTAATATACGCCAGGAAAAATAAGAAAAACGAAAATATGGAATACAGGACCATGGCCACATTCCTACTGATAAACTTCAAAACATAGCTTTTGTGTCCCAGATAGATCAATATGACTGTGATAGCCTGAAAAATCCCCGCCAGCAAAAACAAAATCCCAAACAGCGTCTGAATACTCATAGACAACGAAACAATTACAAATAATATTGCATGTAAAGTTAAGTTATTGTCCGGGTACTTACAACCTTGTGAATTCCATTTTAACAATTTCGCGATCCGCGTCTGATGTGTACGTTGCTTTCAGCGGGAATTTACCACCGGCGTACGTGTAGGTGCAGGTGGAGGTTACCGCGCGGGAGGATCTGGCGCTGGTCAGCGTTTCAGCCACCACGTTGTGGGCGGAGAGGTTAGCCGGTTGCAGTTCCAGTACCCAGCGGAGTTCCGGGTGTTGCTGACGGGAATTCACCTTGTTGTCGTACCGGTAACTGATACTGGACAGGCGGAGAAACTTCGAAAACCCTGGCTGTTTACCATAATTATCCTGGCGCACGATATCACCGGCATTGTCCCAGGTATATTCCTGGTAGCCGCTGTTGTCAAAAGTGCCTTTGGAGGCCTGCAGCGTGTACAGGTGACGGATAGTCAGCTGGCCGGCTTCGTTGTACGCGAGGGAGTCGTAAGCATATACGGCTTCGTTGCGGTAATAGCTGATTTTGGTAACCTGTCCCTGCGGATTGTATTCCAGGGTGGTGTTCACCTCGTCGGCGGACTCGCCGTCGGAAGCCATGGTTTTTACAAGGCGGCCGTTTTCATAAACCGGCTTGATCACCTCATTGTAATCCCCGCTCTCTCCTTTGTGAACGAGCACCAGGCGGCTGATGGTTTTGTCGGCGTTGTACTCAACGGTAGTACGGCCTCCTGACGAACTGATGCTGGTCAGGTAAGTAGGTTGTGGCTCCCCAGGTACTGTAAAGGCAGAGCTAAGGCCAAAAGTGGCCAGCAGCAAGGCAGCAGTGGCCTTGCGGGTCAAGTTGTTGTTGGACATAGGTTATTAATTAAAATAATATGATGTTACATATTCACGGTGATATACGGAAAAATGGCTGAGCCGGATTGTTGTAAAAACGAACTAACATATTAAAAAATTGTTAATGGGTTAAAAATATTAATAAGGAGTGCTATTTAATGGCAGGGAGGTGGCGAGAGGGGGCGGGGATGAGTGGTGAGTGCGGGTGCGGGTGTCTTGTCCTAGAATAGGTTTACACAAAAAGTGTAAAAAATGAAGAAGATCATTAAACCAGAAAATGGTTATTACTTGGAATCTGACAAGCACCTAATCATTAAAGCCTATTTGAATTCAAATAGAACAAAGCAATCCATCTGGGAAGAATATACAGGTCATCTCGAGGAACATGGAAAGATTTTGAAGTGGATGCGGGAGCTGGGATATGAAGCACCGGGTAAAAAACGTAAATTGATCCATCAAAGCTCCTCCCTGATGGCAAAAGAATCAATCCAATCGCTTAATAATGACTTCGAAAAGAAGCAATTAGAAAAACGTATTACTGAATTGGAAAAACAGCTAAAGGAGGCTGAAATGAAAGCTATTGCCTTCTCTACGATGGTTGATATTGCAGAAAAAGAGCTTAAAATATCCATCAGAAAAAAGTACAATACCAAACCATAGCAATCATTAAGGGACAGTGCGGGTGCGAGCGGGGGTGCCAGTGTGGGCGTGGGTGTGGGTGCCAGTGTGGGCGTGGGTGCCAGTGTGGGCGTGGGTGGGCGTGGGCGGGCGCGTGGGTGCAAGTGTACCATGGATAGCCGCAGCTGCAGCTTAAACCTCAACCATATTCGCATCCAAGCCCCTCACAAAAAACAAGCACTCCCTACCATAAAAAAACCGGGACCACCCTACAGCCCCGGTCACAGGTTCTATTTTGTTGTATCAAACCCTCCTAAAAAAACTCTCTTAACTCCTCTCCCACCAAACCGGGACCACCTCACAGCAGCCCCGGTCGCAGGTTCTATCTTGTTGTAATATCATCCTTCCAATATCCTACAAATTCCCCCTTAACGCCTGCTCCCGCTCAATACTCTCAAACAACGCCTTGAAATTCCCCTTTCCAAACGACTGCGCTCCCTTCCTTTGAATAATCTCAAAGAACACTGTCGGCCTGTCCTGGATCGGCTTGGTGAAAATCTGCAGCAGGTACCCTTCGTCATCCCGGTCCACCAGGATGCCCAGCTTTTGCAACGGCGCAATCTCCTCGTCGATCTTACCCACCCTGTCCAGCAGCGTTTCGTAATAAGACGCTGGCACGGTCAGGAATTCCACGCCGCGGGCCTGCAGTTCGGAAACCGTCTTCACAATGTCATTGGTAGCGATCGCCACGTGCTGTACCCCCGGGCCGCCGTAGAAATCGAGGTACTCCTCGATCTGGGATTTCTTTTTACCTTCCGCCGGCTCGTTGATAGGGAATTTCACACGGCCGTTACCGTTACTCATCACCTTACTCATCAGGGCGGAGTACTCGGTGGAAATATCGTTATCGTCAAAGGAGATCAGGTTTTTAAAACCCATCACCTTCTCATAGAAGTCCACCCAGGTATTCATTTCATTCCAGCCTACGTTGCCCACGCAGTGGTCCACATACAGCAAACCGGTGTCGGTTGGGTTGTAGGCCGTTTTCCATTCTTTATAACCCGGCAGGAACGGACCGTTATAATTCTTGCGTTCTACAAATACGTGTACCGTATCCCCATAGGTATAAATACCGCTGCGCACCACTTCGCCAAACTCGTCCTGCTCCACGACAGGCTCCATATAAGGCCTGGCGCCACGCTTCACCGTTTCTTCAAAAGCGGAACGGGCATCATCCACCCAGAGGGCCAGTACTTTTACCCCATCCCCGTGCTTGCTGATATGCTCCGCGATAGGATTGTCCGGCTGCAGCGGCGTGGTGAGCACAAAACGCAGTTTGTTTTGCACCAGCACATAGGACGCGCGGTCCCTCACGCCGGTTTCAGGGCCGGCATAGGCTACGGACTGGAAACCGAACGCCGTCTTATAATAATGTGCCGCTTGTTTGGCGTTGCCTACATAAAATTCTACATAATCAGTTCCGTTCAACGGCAGGAAGTCCTGCTGGGTTTTAAGGGTGGAAGCATTTGATGTTGCTGTTTCCATAACTTTTAATTGAGTGGTTTAAAGATTTTGTTGTGTAAATAGATGATTGGTTTTTTAATGGTCTTATTCGGCCCAGCTCATGGTGTACGATGGGTCTTCAATACCAAGGGCGGCTTCCGTAATCTGCAGCGGGTGGAAGGTATCCACCATCACCGCCAGTTCTTTGGTTTCCTTTGCGCCAATGCTCTTTTCCACCGCGCCCGGATGCGGACCATGCGGAATGCCGGCCGGGTGAAGGGTGATCATTCCCCGCGTCACATGTTTGCGGCTCATGAAATCCCCGTCCACATAATATAATACCTCATCGCTGTCGATATTGCTGTGATTGTAGGGAGCAGGTATCGCCTGCGGGTGGTAATCAAACAGCCGCGGGCAGAAGGAACAAACCACGAAGTTGTTGCCTTCGAAAGTCTGATGCACGGGAGGCGGCTGATGCACGCGGCCGGTGATAGGTTCAAAATCGTGGATAGAAAAGGCAAACGGGTACTCGCAGCCATCCCAGCCAACTACGTCAAACGGATGGTGCTTGTAATGAATCGGGTACATCACTCCCTTCTTTTTGATGTTGATCAGGAAATCCCCTTCCTGGTCAATGGTTTCCAGGCGCTCCGGCTGGCGGATGTCCCGCTCGCAGTAAGGCGAATGCTCCAGCAGCTGGCCGTACTTGCTGAGGTAGCGTTTCGGGTAACGGATAGGACTAAACGATTCTACGATAAACAGGCGGTTGGCCTCCGTATCAAACTGGATCTGGTAAATAGTGCCTCTCGGGATGACCAGGTAATCCCCATATCCGAATGTCAACTGCCCGTACTGGGTTTTCAGCGTACCGGCCCCTTCATGCACAAAGATCATCTCGTCCGCATCGGCATTCTTATAAAAGTAATCCACCATGCTTTTACGGGGCGCGGCCAGCACAATGTGCAGGTCGCTATTCACCAGCACCGCCTTCCGGCTCTTCAGAAAATCGTCTTCCGGCTGGATGTTGAAACCCTGGAAGCTGCGGTGTTTCAGCATTTTTTCTTCCGCCACCTTCGGCGCCACGCTGTAAGGCTCGTCTACCTTCACAATTTCGGTCGGCGGGTGACAATGGTACAATAGGGAGGAATGGGACGAAAATCCTTCCGTGGAGAAGAGCTGCTCCGAATACAGGCCCCCATCCGGCTTGCGGAACTGGGTATGACGCTTGTGCGGAATCTGTCCTAGTTTATGATAATGTGGCATAACAGGAATTGTTGATAGAAATAAGGTGATTGTATTGGTGTATGATGAAATATTGTGACAATAAATGGCGCTGATGTAATAATACCGTAGTAATTAACGGATCGCCGGATGCGACCAAAAAAGGCAGGTTAAGAACGCTGCTGTAAAGTTACGTTAATTAAAAAGGTAAAATGCCCGGCGGCGCGGGTTACAGGAAGGGTTATGCCAAAGCCGAATCCATGGCGAGGGTGGCCATGAGGAAATAGTAGCGAAGCTGACTATTGGAAGTATATTTCAATAATTCCGGCAATGCAGTGTTTATTTTTTACCTGCTAAAGTTAATCATATTTTATATTACTCCAATTTTTTGGGGGGAAGATTTAGGGAACCCTTAAGAATAGTGAAACGTCCGTAAATTGTCATGATTGCGTCACACAGCCAGTGCAAAATGGCAGCCTGATGAAGCGCCCCTTGTTAAACGGACGTCAGTATTTTCGCAGAAACCTTGAACATCTCCCAATAACCACCTAATAATTTTTGAAAAAAATTATTATAACCAACAAAAAATGAAATTTTTAAAAATATACAGACTGCGCTTTTATTTACCATTGTAATTGTAGACTTTTGTAACGTAATCGTCATACAAATCAAATAGTGCTACAGAAAAATACATATCACTTCTCTTCCGCTCCCACCTCCCAGGGGGAATGCATGAGCACTATTATTACCACCACCATTATTACAACCCCACTGCGGGGTTAGTTTTCACATATCATCCAATGACCACGCAGGTGGTAACCAAACCGGAAGGATCGGAATATTTCTACGTATAAACATAATTCAATATGCAAGTTTTAAAATTCGGCGGTACATCCGTTGGAAGCTCCAAAGCAATAGAACAAGTATGCCAGATATTAGTAAAGCATAAACCCGCAGGCAAATACGCCATCGTGGTATCTGCCATGGGCGGCATTACCGACAAACTGATCAGCGCTGGCCAACTCGCCGGCGCAGGACAGGAATCCTATAAATCCGTATTGCAGGAAATTGAAACCCGCCACCTCGACGCTATCCGCGAACTGTTCCCTATCACGGCACAAAGCAGCCAGATCAGCCAACTTAAAAAGAAACTCAACGCCCTGGAAAACCTTTGTGACGGCATCTTCCAGGTAGGAGAACTCAGCGCCCGCTCCCTCGATAAAATCATGAGCTTCGGCGAACTCATCTCCTGCGTACTCGTAGCGGAAAAGCTCAGGCAGCAAGGCCTCAACGCCACCTGCAAGGACAGCCGGGAACTCATCGTGACGGACGCCAACTTCGGCCACGCCGCCGTTAACTTCCCCGTTACCAATCATAACATCAACGCCTACTTCGAACAGTCTACCGCCGACTATACCGTGCTCCCCGGCTTCGTGGCCGCTACGCCGGATGGCGAAACCACTACCCTCGGCCGCGGCGGGTCCGACTATACCGCCGCCATCATCGCCGCAGCGGTAAACGCCAGCGTACTCGATATCTGGACGGACGTCAGCGGTATGATGACCGCCGACCCGCGCATCGTATCCCAGGCCATTCCCATCGCGCACATCTCCTACGAAGAGGCCATGGAACTCTCCCACTTCGGGGCCAAAGTCATCTATCCGCCTACCATACAACCGGTAATGGATAAACGCATTCCCGTGTGGATTAAAAACACCTTCGCGCCGGAAGATTACGGCACCCTCATACAAGACAGCTCCGAACGCAGCATGGCCGTTACCGGCATCAGCGGCATCCAGCAAATCGCCCTGCTGACGCTGGAAGGCAGCGGCATGGTCGGCATCCCCGGCTTCTCCAAACGCCTGTTCGAAGCCCTCCTGCGGGAACGCATCAACGTCATCCTCATCACCCAAAGCTCTTCGGAACACTCCATCACCGTGGGTATCCATGAAAGCGAAATGCTCCGCGCCAAAGCCGCAGTAGACGAGGAATTTGCCACCGAAATACACGAGAAAAAAATTGAACCGCTGCAGGTGGAAAAAGACCTCTGCATCGTGGCCGTCGTAGGGGATAAAATGAAAAACCACCACGGCACCAGCGGTAAACTCTTCGGCACCCTGGGCCGCAACGGGGTAAACGTCCGCGCAATCGCACAGGGCTCTACCGAAAAAAATATCTCCGCCGTCATCAACAAAGCGGATGTAAAAAAAGCCCTCAACCTCATCCACGAAGCCTTCTTCGAAAAGCCGCTCAAACAGGTGAACCTCTTCATCGCCGGCGCCGGCAACGTAGGCGGCAAACTGCTGGAACAACTGCAACAGCAGCAAAGCTACCTGGAAGAAGAACTCGGGCTGCAAATAAGGGTAACCGGCCTCGCCAACAGCAAAAACATGCTGCTGAGCGAATACGGCATCAAACTGAGCGACTGGAAAGAGCAGCTGCCACAGGCCGACGTCAGCGATATCCCCGCTTTCATCGAACGTATCAAAGCCCTCAACCTTCGCAACAGCGTGTTTGTAGACAATACTGCCAGCGCCGAGGTAGCCAAAACCTACCACGAGTTCCTCCAACACGGCATCTCCGTGGTGACCTGCAATAAGATCGCCTGCTCTTCCGACTATCAATACTATAAACAACTGAAGGACCTCGCGCGCAGCTACAACGCTTCCTTCCTCTTCGAAACCAACGTGGGCGCAGGCTTGCCGGTGATCAACACCCTCAATGACCTGATCCGCAGCGGCGACCGTATCCACAGCATCGAAGCGGTACTCAGCGGCAGCCTCAACTTCGTGTTCAACCACTTCGTCAACGGCGCCAGCTTCCGCGATGTCGTACAGGCCGCGCAGGACGAAGGCTACACCGAGCCGGATCCGCGCATTGACCTCAGCGGGGTAGACGTTATGCGTAAAATCCTCATCCTCGCCCGCGAAAGCGGCGCTAAAATGGAAATGAGCGATATCACCAATAACCTCTTCCTGCCGCAGGCCTGCCTGGATGCCCCGTCCGTAGCGGATTTCTACGAACAGCTGGACGTCCACGCGGACCACTTCAAACAATTACTCAGTAACGCGGTGGCCGCAGGCAAACGCCTTAAGTTCGTAGCCCGTTATGAAGAAGGCAAGGCATCCGTAGGCTTACAGTGCATCGCGCCAGAACATCCCTTCTATAACCTGGAAGGAAAAGATAACATCGTACTGTACACCACCACCAGGTACCGTGAACAACCGCTGATCGTGAAAGGCGCAGGGGCAGGAGCCGATGTTACCGCGTCCGGCATATTTGCGGACATTATCCGGACCGCCAGGTAGGGTTAATAAAACGTTATCCTTATCTCCTTATTTCCGTACCTGAAAATCAATGATTAAATTAAGTATATGGATTCTATAAAAGTATTTGCTCCCGGCACCGTTGCAAACGTTGCCTGCGGCTTTGATGTAATAGGACTGGCTATGGACGCACCCGGCGACGAAATGATCCTGCGCAGGAGCAAGGAACCCGGCATCCGTATCACCGCCGTCCACGGGGCTAACCTCCCCCTGGACCCGCTGAAAAACGTAGCAGGCGTGGCGGTACAAGCCCTCCTGCAGAAATATGAGAACCCGGAAGTCGGCATAGAAATAGAAATATTTAAAAACATACATCCCGGCAGCGGCATCGGCTCCAGCGCCGCCAGCAGCGCCGGCGCAGTGGTAGGCGCCAACTACCTCCTGGGCCAGCCCTTCACCCGCAAGCAACTGGTACGCTTTGCCATGGAAGGGGAACGCCTGGCCTCCGGCTCCGCCCATGCGGATAACGTAGCCCCGGCCATCCTGGGCGGCTTCACCATGGTGCGCAGCTACCGCCCCCTGGATATCATTGCGCTCAACTCCCCGTCCGAATTATGGGTGTCCGTCATTCACCCGCAGATAGAAGTGAAAACTTCCGACGCAAGGGAAATACTTAAACAGAAAGTCCTCATGACGGATGCCATCCGCCAGTGGGGTAACGTAGGCGCCCTCGTGGCAGGCCTCTTCCAGGAAGACTATGAGCTGATCAGCCGCTCCCTGGAAGACGTGATCGTAGAACCGGTACGCAGCATCCTCATCCCGGCCTTCCACGAACTGAAAGTAAAATGCAGGGAAGCAGGCGCCCTCGGCGGCGGCATCAGCGGCTCCGGCCCTTCCGTATTCATGCTCAGCAAAGGCGAAGCCAACGCCCGCAACGTGGCCGCCATGATGGACAAAGTATATGCGCCCCTCGGCGTGGATTATAAAATATACGTTTCCCGGATAAACACTGCAGGAGTAAAAGTGATTGATTAACTAATTTAAAGCAACGCATTATGCAATACTACAGCTTGCAAAATCCAGCTCACAAAGTATCCTTTGAAACCGCCGTTACGGAAGGAATGGCGCCGGACAAAGGCCTGTACTTCCCGGAGCGGATTCCACAACTGGATCCAACGTTTTTGAAAAATCTCCACCAGTATTCAGACCAGGAAATCGGTTATGAAGTCATCAGAGAATTTGTAGGAGAGGAAATCCCTGAAGCGCAGTTAAGGAAAATCGTGGCGGACACGCTGCATTTCCCTTTCCCCATACAAAAGGTTTCCCGCGCTACCTACGCGCTGGAACTCTTCCACGGCCCTACCCTCGCCTTTAAGGACGTGGGCGCCCGCTTTATGGCCGGCTGCCTGGGCTACTTCCGCCGCAACAGCAAAAAGCCGGTAACCGTACTGGTAGCCACTTCCGGCGATACCGGCGCGGCAGTGGCCAGCGGCTTCTACAACGTGCCCGGCGTGGAAGTGGTCATCCTCTACCCTTCCCGCATGGTCAGCACCCTGCAGGAAAAACAACTCACCACCCTCGGCGGCAATATACGCGCCCTGGAAATTCTCGGCACTTTCGACGATTGCCAGCAGATCGTGAAAACGGCTTTCCTCGACCAGGAAATACAGGCCAAACGCCCGCTGACCTCCGCCAACTCCATCAACGTAGCCCGCTGGCTGCCGCAGATGTTCTACTACTTCCTCGCCTACCGGCAAATGAAGGCCGCGCATCCGAAGCTCGTCTTCTCCGTGCCCAGCGGCAACTTCGGCAACATCTGCGCAGGCATGATGGCCGCGGCGATCGGCCTGCCGGTATCCCATTTCATCGCGGCTACCAACAGCAACGATACCATTCCCCGCTTCATGCAAACGCAGGAGTACAAGCCCGGCCGCGCCGTGCCTACCCTCTCCAACGCGATGGACGTGGCGGACCCGAGCAACTTCGTACGCGTGCTGGAACTCTATGGTAAAAACTTCCCGCAGCTGGCCGCCAGCATGAGCGCCTACAGCTTCAACGATAAGGATACCGCCCGCACCATGGAACGGGTGTACAAGGAATATCATTACATGCTCGACCCGCACGGCGCCGTAGGCTACCTCGGCCTGCAACAGTACCTCGCGGAAGACCCTGACGCTACCGGTGTATTCCTGGAAACAGCCCACCCGGTTAAGTTTGAGGACACCGCGCCCAAAGCCATCCGCGACGAAATCCATACGCCTGCCAAAGTGATGTCCCTCTACGGTAAAGAGAAATCTTCCATCGTATTACCGGCAGATTACCAGGCAGTTAAAAAAACATTATTACAGTTAGAATTTCAAAATTCAGAATTAAGCCATTAACTTGGCACTGTATGAGAAAACTAACTATCCTTGCACTGGGACTGGCTATTGTGGCCTGCCAACAACAACAGGCGCACAATAGCCAGCGGCAGGAGTCCGCCGCGGACTCCGTTCTGAACGAAGACATCGTACAACCTGTTACCGACTCCTTACAGCAATTCCCTGACAACCATCAGCTGTATTACCGCCGCGCCCTGCTCCTCTTTAATACCCATCCTGAACTGGCGCTGAAGGACTTTCAGCAGGCCGCCAAACTGGATACCGCCAATACCGATTACTGGGCCGGCGCCGGCGAAGCCGCACTGGTAACGGGTAACCACCAATTGGCCGCACAGCTGTTCAGCAAAGCGCTGACTACCGCTCCCGGCTATCCGTACCTGCAATACAAACTGGCCATCGCGCAGGTGGAAGAAAAACATTACGCCGCGGCGGACAGCCTGGCGGACCTCCTCACCCAAAGCAAGGAAGCTAAAGACCAGGGCTATTACCTCAAAGCCCGCATCGCGGAAGACCACCGCGATACCGCCAGCGCCATCAAATACCTGCAACAGGGAGTAGCCGTAGCTACCCGGCCGGAGTACGAGGCCCTGATGGAACTGGGCGACCTGCTCAGCTCCCGCCGCGATGCCGCCGCCATCCCGTACTACGTACAGGCGTGGAAGTTAGACTCAGCCAATGCCGCGCCCATGTTCAACGCCGGCCAGCTCTATGAGCAACTGCAGCAAACCGATGCGGCCATCAACGCATACCGTAAAAGTATCGTAGCCGACCCCGGTCACGAAGCCGCCTACATGGCGCTCGCACACATCTACCGTAAAAAAAATAACTGGAAAGACGCCTGGACCTTCTATAACCTGGCCGCCAAAGCCGCGCCCACGGATGCGGAAGCTTACTACTACCGCGCCCTGAGCAACGAAAAGCTGGGCAAAACGGACCTGGCCCTGGAAGACTATAGCAAAGCCGCTTCCTTCAGGAAGGATTATGCGGAGGCGAAAGCCGCCATCAAAAGACTGAGCAAGTAAATTGCTTACATTTACACTGATCAAAAATATTTGCCTTTGGAAAACAGACCTGTATTGATTGCCCCGTCCCTGCTGGCGGCCAACTTCCTGGAACTGGGAAAGGAAGCGGCTATGCTGAATGAAAGTGAGGCCGACTGGTTTCACCTCGATGTGATGGACGGACGATTTGTGCCGAACATCAGCTTTGGTTTGCCCGTGATCTCCCAAATCAGCAAGGTGGCCCGGAAAACCTGCGATGTACACCTGATGATAGAAGAACCGGAAAAATATGCGGAAGCCTTTCAGAAAGCGGGCGCCAATATGCTCACCGTGCATTACGAAGCCTGCCCGCACCTGCACCGCAATATCCAGCAGATAAAAAACCTGGGCATGAAAGCCGGCGTGGCATTGAATCCGCATACCCCGGTGGGCCTGCTGGAAAATGTCATCCGCGATGTGGACATGGTGCTGATCATGAGTGTGAACCCGGGTTTCGGCGGACAATCATTTATAGAACAAACCTATCATAAGATTGCGCAGCTGCGGCAGTTGATTGACGACAGCAATGCGCATGCGCTCATAGAAGTGGACGGCGGCATCAGCGCAGAGAATGCCGGCCAGCTGATTCAGGCTGGTGCGAATGTATTGGTTGCAGGTAGCGCGGTATTTGCATCGGAGAATCCCTCCGGAACGATCAGCGAGCTGAAAGCCGCTGCCATGGCAGGCTTAGGAAAGATGTGATATGATCTCTTTCGACAGTGGTTTCGTCAGATACCCACTTACAAACGAATAAGAACGGACTCTTTCCTTGTCTTTTTCATCAATGCTGGAAGTGAGTACAAAAATTTTAATGGACTTAGGCAGCTCCGCCTGGAACCCTGCATATTCATCCAGGAATTCCCAACCGTCCATCACCGGCATGTTCAGGTCAAGCAGGATTAAATCGGGCAGCGCCGCTGCCTCCTTCGTGTTTTCTCTGAAATAGTCAAGCACCTCCTGGGCGTCAGAGAATACACGGATATTGCTGCTTATACCCTGCCGCTCAATCATAATTTTGGCGATTTGCTGGTGAATAGGGTCATCATCCACAATAAAAATCATATCGATCAGGTTCATATAAGCAAATTATTCAGGTCTAAAAGTAATAATAAATTTGGTTCCAAAGCCGGGCTTACTTTCTGCCTTGATGCTTCCGCCCATGGCCTCTACCTGCGTTTTTGTAATAAAGAGGCCTATTCCCTTTGCATCTTTGTTCTTATGGAACGTTTTCCTGAAGCCAAATAATTTGTTGCCGAACCGTTCCATATCGATACCCACCCCGTTGTCTTCCACGGTGAGGATGATGGCATCGTTTTCCACCCAGGTCTGTAAACGCAGGGCAGGCGTGCGTTCCGGCGAACGGTACCGGATCGCGTTGGTGATGAAATTTTGGAGTATGCTGTCCAGGTACACCTTGGAATATACCAGGGCCGGGGCTTTCTCAAAGTCGGCGGTAATCTGGATCTTGCTATTTTCAATATCCACCAGCAAAATATCCTTTACTTTCTGCAGCCTGTCTGCAAAGTAGAGCTTTTCCTTCTCCACATTCACATCCTTGCGGATCTGCACGACCTCCACCAGGTCGTTGAGGGTTTCATCGATCTTCTTAATCACTTCATGCAGCATACCCAGGTACAACTCGCGCTCCTGGCCGGATGTAGCCTCGTTGTGCATTTGCATCAGCGCTTTGAGGTTGGCTATCGGCGCGCGCAGGTTATGGGAGGTAATATGCGCAAAGTCTTCCAGCTGCTTGTTCTGGTTAACGAGGTTTTTATTGAGGTTGGAGAGCTGATCGTTTGCTTTCCGCAGTTCCTTCTGCATTTTCCGGCTTTCCGTGATATCGCGGATGAACACGGAGATACCGCCGTCCTGCATGGGAGTCAGGAGGAAGTCGTACCACTTGTCCGGCAGCGGGAAATAGATACCGAAGGACTGGGAGGTATGCTGTTTGATACACTCCTGCAGCCGCGCGTAAAACACGGTGCCGCTGAGCTTCGGGAACACTTCAAAGATGTTGGCGCCGGCCGGCACTTTGCGGCCGATCATCTTCTCCGCTTTCTGGTTCACGAAGTTGAGGCGGCCATCCGGCTCCATGGCGGCGTAGCCCATATCCATGGTATCGAAGAAAAGCCGCATCAGCTCTGTATTGCGGGAGAGCGCATCGCGGATCGCGGATTGCTCGGTGATGTCCTGTACAACGCCGTATATGCGTTGGGGTTGTCCGCTCGTAACATCCGCCTGTCCGATACAGCGTATGCGTTTAATAATATTTTTTTGCAGAGAGAAAGTTAACTGCACATCGAATGGTTTGCACGTGCGGATACACGTTTCGATGTGATGTGCCAGGTTCAGGCGCGACGCTGTTTGGTAAAAGTTCAACAGTACGTCCAGCGTCAGCGGTGTTCCGGGCAGGCATTCATGTATATGATAAGCCTGGTCCGACCAGCGGATGGTGTTGGTGGCCACTTCCAGCTCCCAGCCCCCGATCTTGCCTATCTGGCCGGTTTGCAGCAGGAATTCCTGGTTTTTGATGTTTTCCAGCTCCTGCGTTTTTTTATCCGTGATATCATTGACCAGGGCCACTACGATGCGTTCCTTATCGATGGGGTTGACCACGGGAAACACGGTGAGGTCCAGGTACACTTCCCTTTGCACGGAGGTCCAGCGGGCGTCTTTGGTGAAGTCCACCTTCTTTTCCAGGCGGATGGTTTCATTTTCCTGCAGGGCGCGCTGGAAGAGGTCATCCAGTTCAAAGGTGGTGGCAAACTCGTCGTTCATCACGTTGAACTGCCGGCGTGCGGCGGGATGCGGCGAGTTAAAGAAGTTGCGCTGCGTTTGATTAATACGGCGGATAAAGCCGAAGTTATCGAATTGTATATAGCCGATCGGCAGGTTTTCTATGATGTTGTCGAGGAGGCGTTCGCTTTTCTGCAGGCTGATCTCGGCGAGTTTCTTTTCGGTGATATCGTCGAGGATGAGGAAAAGGTTGGCCATGTTGGACTGCTTGTCCACCACCGGAAATACGGTGGCTTCGAAGTACACCGGGTAGATGCGGGTGATATCGTCGTAATGCTTTTCCGTATAGTTGAGCAGGATTTCCCGTTTCTGGGTTTTACGGCCTTCCCGTACTTCTTCAAACAGGCGGGTAAGCCCGTTGAGCCGGTATTGGGGATCCTGCAGCCAGTTATAGTCCGGCTGGCGGAGGAAGGGATGATCCTGCCCCCAGATTTCCCGCTGGCGGCTGTTCATTTCCATGCTGATGCCTTCCGGGGAAAATTGCTGCAGGCCGATGGGCAGGTTTTCCAGGATCTG
Source organism: Chitinophaga sp. CB10 (assembly GCA_001870995.2). Classification (GTDB taxonomy): domain Bacteria; phylum Bacteroidota; class Bacteroidia; order Chitinophagales; family Chitinophagaceae; genus Chitinophaga. The sequence goes on along the minus strand of MLAV02000001.1, from coordinate 140,715 downwards.
GCGGAAGTATTGCTCATCTTCCTGGATGCGGAGTTCCGATAATTTGCGTTCCGTGATATTGAGGCCGATGAGCAGGAACTGGGCCAGCTGGCCGTTATCGTCGAAGACAGGGTTGATGCCGGCTTCGATCCACAGCGGGGTAATGCCGTTGATGAGGAAGCCGATCTGTTCCTGTACGGCGGCGCCGCCGGCTATCTTTTGAACAATAGCAGTCCATTGGTCCCTGTTAACAGGGATCAGGATAGCCTCGAACAATTGACCTTCAATGGCCGAAACGGGTAGCTGCAGCGCATTCAGCATCAGGTTGTTCACCGAGGAAATGGTACCGTCTGCATTCACTGAAACCGAGAGCGCACAAGCATTAATAGCAGCTTCCAGGTGTTGTAGATGCCGGTAATGCTGATCCAGCATAGCTATGTTCATATGATAGCGGAACTTAATATCGTTGTCTGCAAAGGGCCTAAAATAGCTTTTCTACAGGAAAAAATAGTTTTAATTCCATAAATGTAGTTAAAATGTTGATGGGCTGAGCCTGGAAGCATACGGAGGTTATCGAGATCATGCAAAAATAATTGTGGCACAGTTGGTTTGGTTATCCACTTTTGTGGAATTTCTGTTTTCTGAAATTGTGTTACACATCCTATCTTCGCGTTGGGAAGATACCCGCAAAACCTGATAAATGGAAGCATTCCTTAAAAATGTACTACACAATTTAGTATTAGCTTAACAAGATTGCTATCCGGGTTGCGCAAGAATTAAATATATTCGATTACAGAACATCGATTATTCCTGGACAATTAAATCTCTAGATCATTGACAGAAACCATTATCAACTTAGACAGTATTAATCCCATTGAGTTTTTCGGCGTAAACAACGGAAAGTTGGATTTACTGAAGAAAAAGTTCCCATTGTTGAAAATCCTGTCCAGAGGTACCCAGCTAAAGCTGAGCGGCTCCCCTGAGGAGGTATCGACAGCGGAGGAAAAGATTAGCCAGATTGTAAAATATTTGGAGCGCAACGGCAATCTGACTGAGAACTATTTTGAGCAGATCCTGGGAGATGAAGAGGGTACTGGTATTGATAATTTCAGTGACCGTAACCCCAATGAGGTACTGGTTTTCGGACCGAACGGCAGAACTGTCAGGGCACGTACAGCTAACCAAAAAAGAATGGTGAACCTGGCGGATAAAAATGACATCGTGTTTGCCATCGGGCCGGCGGGAACCGGTAAAACCTATACTGCAGTAGCGCTGGCAGTGAGAGCGCTGAAAAACAAGGCCATCAAGAAGATCATCCTTACCCGCCCTGCCGTGGAAGCGGGCGAAAGCCTGGGTTTCCTTCCCGGGGACCTGAAGGAGAAGATTGACCCTTATCTGCGTCCGCTCTACGACGCGCTGGACGATATGATACCGGCTGAAAAGCTGAGCTATTATATGGCCAACCGCATCATCGAGATAGCGCCGCTGGCGTATATGCGTGGCCGCACCCTGGACAATTCCTTCATTATCCTGGATGAGGCGCAAAACGCCACGGACCTGCAGATCAAAATGTTCCTGACACGTATTGGCGCATCCGCCAAAGCCATCATCACCGGCGACTTAACCCAGATCGACCTGCCAAAGAACCAGAAGTCGGGGTTGGACAAAGCCACCCGCATCCTGCGCAACATTGACGGGATCGGTTACCTGGAGCTGGACGAAGAGGATGTGGTGCGTCACCGCCTGGTGAAAGCCATCATCAAGGCCTACGATGCCAATAAAGATTTATAACAGGCATTGGCACTCCGGACCCGGAGTGCCAATCCTTTTAACAATGTTCCGAAAGGGGGTCGCTTGTAACTCACCATCCTATGGGCAAACATTTTGGTGACGATAAAGTGATGGAACTTTGCAGAATTGATTGTTTAACCCTATTTTTGTTAGTGATATATTAATAATTTATCCACCGCATGACCAATATTCGTCGTTTCCTGTTACTGGCAGTGATACCAACCCTACTGCTGAGCAGTTGTAAGAAAAAGGCCACACCTGATGAAGTGGCACTGGCTTTTATGCACGCCATACAGGATTCGAATTTTGACAAGGCAAGGGATTACGCCACGAAAGAATCCCAACAGGTAATACAACTCTATTCCTTTTTTGATGCCCGCCGCAATGAGGCAGAAAGAGAAAAGATCAAAAATGCCCAGATCAAGGTCGTAAAAACGGAAGAAAGCGAATCAGGCGACAAAGCTTCCGTCACTATCCTCAACTCCTCCGCCCACCAGGAAGAAGTACTGCAACTGGTAAAGGAAAGTGGTCAATGGAAGATTTCCCTGACATTTGAAAGCATCATTCCTAATTATATCCCTCCTCCGGATGCCGGAGCTATCACCGATAGCGCCAATACCATTCCTGTGCCCGTGGACACTACCCTGCCGGGCGGCGGCAGCGTGCCACAAGCCCAGTAGCAGCCCGTTTCCCCCGGATCCTAACTGCCGGGATAATAATAATTTAGCTATTAACGCTGAGTTATGTAATTTTGCACCGCAATAAGCGGGGCAAAAGCGTATTATGTTGCCTTAAGCTTGCATTAGAACTATAAACTTATAACGTAAAGATCTATTATGATGACAAATCCCTGGCATAGTGTGAGTCCCGGAAATGAAGTACCACACATCGTAAATGCCATTATTGAGATTCCAAAGGGATGCCGTGCCAAATACGAACTGGATAAAGAAAGCGGATTACTGAAACTGGACAGGGTACTGTATTCATCTGTGTATTATCCTGCCAACTACGGGTTTATACCTCAATCTTACTGCGATGACCATGATCCGCTGGATATCCTGGTATTATCACAGGTAGATTGCGTTCCGATGTGTATTATTGAAGCAAAAGTGATCGGTGTAATGCAAATGATCGACGGCGGCGAAGCGGATGACAAGATCATCGCCGTGGCAGCCAACGATATGAGTGTAAACCACATCAACGATATCTCCGAACTGCCTCCTCACTTTATTGAAGAAATGCGCCATTTCTTCGAAGAATACAAAACCCTGGAAAGAAAGACCGTGAAGGTGGAAGAATTCCAGAATAAAGTGAAAGCGGAAGAAATTATTAAGAAAAGCTTTGAAGATTATCGCAAGATTTTCAAACAGAGCTAAACCGCGCTAAAAGCAGCAAAGAAAAAGACTGACGCCCCAGGCATCAGTCTTTTTCCGTTTCAGGGAGGCCTCTCCCCTATAAAAAGCGTTTAATAATCCTGAGTTTATGGGTGCGCTCCCCCGTATCGATGTTGGTGATGCCCTGGTTGTCGATAGGGTCTACCCGTACCCTGCCGGAGGCATGAATGATCCGCTCCTCGCTCAGCAGGATGCCCACGTGGGTGATCCGGCCCTCCTCATTATCGAAAAACGCGAGGTCGCCCGGCCGCGCTTCCTGCAGGAAGTCCACCGCCGCGCCCTGGGTCGCCTGCTGGTAAGCGTCCCTCAGCAGGGGAATTCCCACCATTTTGTAGACATTTTGGGTAAACCCGGAACAATCTATCCCAAAAACGCTCCTGCCTCCCCACAAATAGCCCGTTCCCAGGTATTTATACGCCGTGGCGATGACCATCCGCTCCCTATCCGCCTCGGGGATGCGCAAAGAGCCTAATTCCCGGGGATAGAATACGTTATACCGGCCCCATTTGGACATCAGCCGGTCCCCTTTTACGAGGCAGCCAAAAGGCACCTGCATGGCCGTGCCCTGGAAATTGACTTCGTTTACATATTCCGGCAGGTAGGCCAGTACCGGCGCATTGTACACGTCCTCTCCCACTTCCTCCAGCTGGTTTTCCGCCACCCAGCCAACGTACCCGTCGTACTGGTTCTTAACCTGTACCCAGCTACCGGGAGCAGTAGCAATAATTTCCACACATTCCCCCCAGAGCAACTGCGATATCATCTCGCTCCTGTGTGCTGATTCCATGCGTAAAGGCGCAACTGGCACAATAACAACCGCGTATGGCATATGAATTGTATATAACCGTTTGGTGATCCAATATTATTAATGCAGAAATGAACTTTTTCCGATTCTATACGTAAATATAAAATAATAAGTTTATGCACCAGCAGTTAACCAGTTTATCGGATAAAGAGCTGATATCCCGGACCAGGAAGCAGAAAGACCGGGAGTCAGAAGGCGTATTAATGGATCGCTACAGTCACTTGCTGGTCGCCATTACGCTGCCGCAACTGCAAAAAAATCCCAGCCTGGACCCCAACATTGTTTTCCCTACATTATTACAACGCCTCAGCGCGAGTTTACGCACGCAATCCATTTACAAAGCCAACGAATGGATTATGCATACCCAGCGGGCCTACCTGAATAACCAGGAGAAAGCAACGCCTTTTTACCCCTCCAGGGAAGCAAGAGATTTACTGCACATTGAAAATAAGGTGGATAAAGCATCCACCAATACGATAGACCGCCAGGAGATCATCCTCCGGCTCGAACAGGCGTTACAGCGCCTGGCGCCCGAAGAAAAGGAACTCCTGGATGAATTTTATGTAGAACAGAAATCGTTCAGTGACCTTGCTGCAGCCAAAGGCTGGAACCGCGATAAGGTACGCAACCAGCTGAAAGCTGCCAAAGCTAAACTGGCTAAGCTTTTCATCAATCAAGCCTATGTTAAGTAATTCAGACAACAGCGACAAGGTGATCAAAATCTTCTCAGGCATCCGTTGCGTGAGTAAAGATCAGCTCCCCCGTTACCTGGACGGGCGGCTGACAGACGTGGAGAAGCACCTCGTAGAACAACACCTCACGGATTGCGACCTCTGCTTCGAAGCGCTGCAGGCCCTGGAAAAGGAAGGTAATATGGATAAGTACACCGACCTTACCGGCAAACTGCAACGTTACATCCAGCAAAGCATCCGCCCCGTTTCACAGGAACAGAAAGTATTGCAGTACACCCGTAAGGAGCGCACCAAAGAAAACCTCCTCGTGTACTTCTGGGTGCTGGCATTCGCCATCCTCGGCGTCAGTGGCGTGTATGTGCTGAAAGGGCACATGCGCAATAACCCCACTATTCCGCGGCTCATGGTGTCGGCCATTCCGCCGGCTGAGGCGGAGAAAATGCCCGCCACCGAACCTGCGGTTACCTCGCAGCCTATCATCGCCGCTAACCATACCAGCAGCGTGTCCAATACGGCTCCGGCCCCTGCCGCCGCCGCCCCCGCCAGCGCTGCTGCCGCGCCTGCCGCAGTGGATTCTGCCAAAATAAAACTCCTCGCGGCCGAAAGAGCCGCCAAAAGGAAAGCACAGGCGGACAGCGCCCTGAAAGCCAGCCAGGCCGCAGCGGAAGCCCGCAAACAGGACAGCCTCAAAAAACTCGCGGAAGAAAAAGCGAAGAAAGACCAGGAAGCAGAAGCAGCCGCTAAAGCCGCTAAAGAAAAGGAGAAAGAGAAAGAGCCTGAACCGGCGCCTAAAAAAGAAGAGAAGAAAGAGGACGCGCCTCCTCCCACCAACAGCGACGAGAACTTATACAAAGCCGCCCTTCAATTCCAGCAGCAGGGCAACCTCAGCGAAGCCATGGACCGCTATAAACGCATCGAAGCAAACGGCAGCGGCAAATACGTGGAAATGGCCCGCTACCAGCTCGGCATCTGCTACCGCAGCAAAGGCCAGAGCGCCAGAGCCCGCAGGATGTTTAAAGAAGTAGTGCGGATGAACGGCAGCCTCAAAGCCGCCGCCCAGCAGGCTTTGGATACCATGTAATATAACAGTGAAAAATACAGTTTGAAAAGTCCGCGCCTAAAGCGCGGATTTTTATTTTCAAAAACTTTATGGAATTTTGCAATATGCTGCATCTTACCAACAGCATTCCATTTTTTAGCCTGTGAATAACTCAGAAATAAATACACTAACAGACCAGGAATTACTTCAACGGTATAAAGCTGACGGCAACAGCGAATGGATAGGCGTACTATTCGACCGCTATGCGTTACTGCTGCTGGGTATGTGCATGAAGTACCTGAAAAACGAAGAAGACGCCCGCGACGCGGTACAGCAGATATTCCTGAAGGTGCTCTCGGACGTGCATAAACATGAGGTGCAGTTTTTCAGGGCATGGATTTACCAGGTAGCCAAAAACTACTGCCTGATGCAGCTGCGGCAGCAACACCTGAAGCACAAAGAGGAAATCACCGATAATACCATCGGCAAAATGGTAGCAGAGGAGGAGGATAAGCGCGCGCACCAGGAAAAAGACATCCTCCTGGAAAATATGGAACAGGCCATGGTGTCATTAAACGCGGACCAGCGCATTTGCCTGGAACTTTTTTATCTTCATAAAAAATCCTACCAGCAAATAGCCGACGAAACAGGCTTTAACCTCATGCAGGTCAAAAGCCATATTCAGAATGGAAAGCGTAACTTAAAAATCATACTGGAGAAACAACAACGCGCAAACAAAAGTTAATTTGCACTAGTGATATGAACGAGCATTTGAAAGATATATTTGTCGCTACCAGCTGTCCATCCCAACAGCAGTTGCTGGATTACGTCCAGGGTAAACTGACGCCGGAGCAACAGCACGAGGTGGAAATGCACCTGGCCGACTGCGAACTGTGCAGTGAAGCGCTGGATGGATTAGCCGCCTTTAACGACAAAGAAAAACTGCCGGCTCTCGTCAGGGAGATGCGGTGGGAGCTGTTGAAAAAACTGCATAATAAATACCGGAAGAGCCGCCGCCCGGAACATTTTAATATATACATTGCCGTTATAGTGCTGGCAATCATCTTCTTAATCCTTGCGTTATTCTGGGGTTATCATTTCTATACCCATCCGAAATAGTTTTCCCGCCCGCAACGGCCATCTGGTGTAGTATGGCCGCAGCGGGGCCTGCGGATTTGCCTTAATACAACGTCCTGTTTTCCTTCTCCTTCCACGCATTAAAGACCTTTAATGCAGCTTCGCTGGGCATATGCACCAACGGAATTTTGCGCGCATCCATCGGCAGTTGCAGCTCCCTGTAAATAAAAGAATCATCAAAAGCGATGGCCGCCGCATCCTCCCTGGTATTGGCGTAATACACCTTTGCCGGGCGGGCCCAGTAAATAGCGCCCAGGCACATCGGGCATGGCTCGCAGGAAGTGTATATCTCGCAGCCGTCCAGCTGAAAAGTATTCAGCCGCCGGCAGGCATCACGTATGGCCATTACCTCGGCATGAGCCGTAGGATCGTTATTGCATAACACCTGGTTCCACCCCTCTCCTACAATTTCATCTCCCCTCACCACAATTGAACCAAACGGGCCACCGTCCCCATTGTTCATTCCACGGGCAGATAAGGCGATGGCGTAGTCCATGAATTTTTGTTCTCTTTCTCCCATCATAAGCTAAACTTTTGGTCGTGTACTAATATAAGAAAACCCCGCGAGGAATCGCGGGGCTTATTGTAAACTATGTATCGTCGTATTTAGAATTGCTTTGTTTATTGTTTGTTCCTCACCACCACAACACCGTCAAATACATCGATCAGTACCGGTTTGGTTTTGTCGATATCGCCTGCCAGTATCTTCTTACTCAACAGGTTGATGATCTCCTTCTGAATGAGGCGTTTCAGTGGTCTGGCGCCGAACTGCGGATCGTAACCCTGTACAGCGAGGAACTCTAATGCATAGTCAGAAAATTCCAATATCATGCCAGTCTTCGCAACCATGTCCTTCAATTGTTGTAATTGAATGTTAATTATTCCTTTAATCTCCTCGCGCATCAGCGGCTGGAACATGATCACTTCATCCACACGGTTCAGGAACTCCGGACGGATCGTGGCTTTCAGCAACGACATCACCTCTTCTTTGGTTTTGTCCACGATTTCTTCCTTGTTGCCTTCGTCGATATTTTCGAAGTTTTCCTGGATAATATTGCTACCCATGTTGCTGGTCATGATGATGATGGTGTTCTTGAAGTTCACCACGCGGCCTTTGTTATCAGTGAGGCGGCCATCGTCGAGTACCTGCAACAAAATGTTAAAGGTATCCGGGTGAGCTTTCTCGATTTCATCCAGCAGGATTACGGAGTAAGGCTTGCGTCTTACGGCTTCGGTGAGCTGGCCGCCTTCATCGTAACCTACGTATCCCGGAGGCGCGCCTACCAGCCTGCTCACACTGTGTTTTTCCTGGTATTCGCTCATGTCGATGCGGGTCATCATGCTTTCGTCATCGAAGAGGTATTCCGCCAGGGCTTTTGCCAGCTCTGTTTTACCCACGCCGGTTGTACCGAGGAAGATGAAAGAGCCGATCGGGCGGCGGGGGTCCTGCAGGCCTGCACGGCTGCGGCGGATGGCGTCGGACACGGCAATGATCGCTTCCTCCTGGCCTACCACGCGCTGGTGCAGTTCCTCTTCGAGGTTGAGCAGTTTTTCCTTCTCGCTCTGCATCATTTTGGATACCGGGATGCCGGTAGCTTTGGCTACGTTTTCCGCGATATCTTCCGCGTCTACTTCTTCCTTGAGCATGCGCTTGTGGTTGGCGGATAATTCCTCCAGTTCCACCGTGAGGTCGGCCACCAGTTTTTCCTGCTCTTTCACTTTACCGTAGCGGATTTCAGCAACACGGCCGAAGTCCCCGTTACGTTCTGCCTGTTCTGCCTCAAGGCGCAGGTTTTCAATGGCAGATTTCGCGTTCTGTATCTTGTCGACCACTTCTTTTTCCGCCTGCCATTTGGCTTTGAACGTATTACGTTCATCGCTGAGGCGGGAAATTTCAGCAGCCAGTTCGTTCAGTTTATCTTCGTCATTCTCACGTTTGATCGCTTCCCTTTCGATTTCCAGCTGGCGGATGCGGCGTTCCAGTTCGTCCAGCTCTTCCGGCATGGAGTTCATTTCCAGGCGAAGTTTGGCGGCGCTTTCATCGATCAGGTCGATCGCCTTGTCCGGCAGGAACCTGTCGGTAATATAGCGGTGCGACAATTCAACTGCTGCGATAATCGCCTCGTCTTTGATCAGCACGTGGTGGTGACTCTCATATCTTTCCTTGAGGCCGCGCAGGATGGAGATGGCATCTTCCACGGAAGGCTCATCCACCATTACTTTCTGGAAGCGGCGTTCCAGGGCTTTATCTTTTTCGAAATACTTCTGGTATTCGTTGAGGGTGGTAGCGCCGATGGCACGGAGTTCCCCGCGGGCCAGGGCCGGTTTCAGGATGTTGGCAGCGTCCATGGCGCCTTCCATGGCGCCGGCGCCGATCAGCGTATGGATCTCATCGATAAAGAGGATGATTTCTCCATCGCTTTCCGCTACTTCTTTTACCACGCCTTTCAGCCTTTCCTCAAATTCACCTCGGTATTTGGCCCCTGCCATGAGCGCGCCCATATCCAGCGCATAAATGGTTTTGGACTTCAGGTTCTCCGGCACGTCGCCATTGATGATGCGGTGACTGAGCCCTTCCACGATCGCTGTTTTACCTACCCCTGGTTCACCCACGAGGATAGGGTTGTTTTTGGAGCGGCGGGAAAGGATGTGCAGGGTACGCCTGATCTCTTCATCGCGGCCGATCACGGGATCCAGCTTGCCGTCCCGGGCCAGTTCGTTGAGGTTTTTGGCGTATTTCTGCAGGGTATTATATTGGGTTCCACCGGTCTGTGAGTTGACGGTTTCGCCTTTACGTAATTCTTTGATGGCTGCTTTCAGGCCTTTTTCGGTCAGGCCGGCATCCTTGAGCAGTTTGGCCGTATCGTCGTTACCGCCGAGGATGGCCAGCAGCAGGTGTTCCACGCTGACGAACTCGTCTTTGAATTCCTTCAGGGAAGCGCCGGCGCGGAGCATGACGTTGTTGGCATCGCGGGACAGTACCTGACCCGGCTCGCCACCCTGCATGCGCGGGTATCTATTGAGCTGTTCGTTTAACTTGCTGTTGAGGAACGTCGTGTTCACATCGTTCTTCTTCAGCAGGTATTCAACAGGGCTGTCCTGGTCTTCCAGGAGGGCTTTTAACAGGTGACCTGTATCGATAGCCTGGTTCTGGTTGTTGAAGGCCAGCTGTTGAGCTTTTTGCAGTATTTCCTGCGATTTAATAGTGAAATTATTCAGATTCATAAATTACTTTTTTCTCCTTTTTTGTGTCATCAAACTTGCCTTAGGTAACAACAAAGCATGAACCAATGTTGACCTGCCGGAAATTTTGGCAGCATTTGCTAAACAGGACTGCACTTTTAGCAGAAAATACTGGTAATCACTGCTAAATTAGCATCATCCCCCACCAAAAAGCGATGGTATATTAGCAACATACCGAAACGACATGAGGCAGCTATTTTCATTTTTCGTACAGTCATTATTGTTAGCAGTATTTTTTTCACCCGCGCAGGCGCAGCACTTCGTCGTGGATACTGACCCGGCACGTACCGTGCAGGTGATCCGGGAGTACCGGCAAAAGTACCCGGACTGCAACCTGACTATCCGTTACCGCCCCGGGACTTATTACCTGGACAGTACGCTGGTTATACCTGCGGCGCTCACTAACGGGAAAGGGTACACGACTATCCAGGGGGATGCCCGCCATGGCGTAACGCTCAGCGGTGGTAAAGCCCTGACGGTAAAATGGCAGCCCTGGAAGCATGGCATCTACCGTACCCCCCTTTATATTTCCTTTGATTTTGACCAGTTGTACCTGGATGGCGTGGCGCAGGTAAGGGCGCGTTACCCGAATTATGACAGTACGGCCTCCCATTACAACGGCTATGCGGCGGACGCCATCAGCAAAAGTCGGATTGCCGGCTGGCAGCATCCTGCCGGCGGTTACATTCACGCGCTGCACAAGGCGGAATGGGGCGGTTACCATTACCTGATTACCGGGGTGAACAAGGATACCAGCCTGCAGCTGACCGGCGGCTATCAGAATAACCGGCAGATGGGCATGCACCCAACTATCCGTTTCGTGGAAAATATCTTCGAAGAGCTGGATACCGCCCATGAATGGTTTTACGATAAGGCGCAACGCTTTTTGTACTATAAGCCCGTGGCGGGCAAGGCGCCCTCCTCCCGCATCGTGGTATCCCGGTTAAGCAGCATTTTTATTTTCCGGGGAGATGCCAATGCCCCGGTGCAACGGGTAACCGTAAAGGATATACGATTTACGCAGGCAAAAGCCACATTTATGGAAACCCGCGAACCGCTGTTGCGCAGCGATTGGGCTATCTATCGCGGGGGCGTTATACTCCTGGATGGCACCCGGGACTGCACGGTACAGCATTGCGTATTTGAGCAGAACGGCGGTAACGCCATCTTCGTCAGTAATTTCAACCGGCATGCCATGATTACCGGTAACCGCATACAGCAGCTGGGCGCCAACGCGATTGCGTTTGCGGGCAGTCCGGACGCGGTGAGGGCGCCCCTGTTTGCGTATAACGACCGGCAGGCCATTGCCGGCATGGACACAGCCCGGGGCCCCAAAACCGCCAATTATCCCGACTCCTGCGCCGTGGTGGACAACCTGATCCACGATATCGGGCTGATTGAAAAACAGGTGGCCGGCGTGCAGCTGTCGATGAGCGCGCACGTGCAGGTGGCCCATAACAGCATTTACAACCTGCCCAGGGCCGGTATTAACATCAGTGAAGGCACCTGGGGCGGGCATGTGATTGAATATAACGACGTTTTTAATACCGTGCTGGAAACTGGCGACCATGGCTCGTTTAACTCCTGGGGCCGGGACCGCTGGTGGTATCCGGACAGGAAGGAGATGGACAGCATCGCCGCCCGCTATCCCTGGCTCGTGCAGCAGGACGCCGTATATACCAACATCATCCGGTATAACCGTTTCCGTTGTGACCACGGCTGGGATATTGACCTGGACGACGGCTCCTCCAATTACGAGATTTACGGCAACCTGTGCCTGCATGGCGGCCTAAAGCTACGCGAAGGCTTTAAGCGGAAGGTGTACAACAATATCATCGTGAACAATTCCTTCCACCCGCACGTCTGGTTCAGGCAAAGCGGGGATGAATTTACCGGCAATATTGTGATGACCCGTTACAAGCCTATCGGCATCCGGTACTGGGGCCGGGAGGTGGACCGTAACTTTTTCCCGGACAGCCTTGCCCTGGCCATGGCGCAGGCGAACGGTACGGACCAGCACAGCAGCTATGGCGACCCGGCATTTGCCGACCCCGCCGCAGGGGATTACACCGTCCGCAATCCGGCAGCGCTGGCACTGGGGTTTAAGAATTTTAACCAACACCGCTTTGGCGTGGTATCGCCTGAGTTGCGGGCCCTGGCCGCCCATCCGGTATTTCCCGTGCCTGGCGCCGGCGCGGAAGCCACTACCGCCAGCTGGGCCTGGCAGGGTGGCAGCTTCAAAAACCTGGAAACCCTGGGCGAACGCTCTGCTACCGGCATGCCGGATTATGAGGGCGTGCTGGTGCTGAAAGCGCCCGTCCCGGCAATGGGCCTGCGGGAGGGCGATGTAATTTTGCTGATCGGCACGCGGAAGGTGCGCAATGTGCACGAGCTGCAACAGGTGCTGAAAACGGCAGAAAAGCCGTTGAAATGGACGGTTTTCAGGAACCAGCAGCAGCTGGCTTTGTAGGCGGATTTAACTGGCGGATGTTAGTCGATGACGCTTTACTGCAACCATGCTTTACATCACCCATAAATGCGAAGAGGAGCCCCGTAAGGCTCCTCTTCTGTTATTGGTATAGCTGTTACTACGCAGTTACTCCCAGGCGGCTATAACGGCTTGGTTATTCGAAATCCAGTTTTTCACACCCTGCTCATCGTTACCATCCGCTTCCGCAATGGCGCCCATGAGGGAGCCCAGTTGCCCGGCATCCAGCTGGAACTTGCGGAAGAAGTTCACCGCGGTGGTATCCGTCACGCTGAATTCGTTGTTGGCGATGGTGAGGATTTTTTCCGTTTCCCCGAATACTTTCTTCGGGTCTTCCAGGAAGCGCAGTTTGTACTGGCTGAACATAAAGTGCGGCTGCCAGCCGGTTACCACTACTTCCTGCTTTTCGTCGATACTTTTTTTGAGGGTGGCCAGCATGGCTGCTTCTGAGGCGGATTGCAGCTGGTAATCCAGTCCATATGCATGGATGGCGTCTTCCGCTTTGTTCATGATACCTGCGCCGGCATCGATTCCTACGATCTTGCCGCCGAATTTAGCCTTCATGGCCTGGAGGTCGTCGATGGTTTTGGCGGCGGAATAATCCGGCACCACCAGTCCGATGCGTGCGCCATTGAAGTTGGTATTGAGTACGGTTACTTTTTCACCGAAGTTATCCATGTAGGTTTTATGAGTGACCGGCATCCAGGTATCCAGGAATACATCTGCATCTCCCCCGGCCACTGCCGCAAACACCGGCGCTACGTCTGCATTTTTGAGGGTTACGGTATAACCCTTCTTTTCCAGCAGGTTTTTGGCGAGATAGGTCATAGCTTGTCCTTCCGCCCAGTTGACGTAGGCGATGGTAATTTTCTTCCCGCCGGACTCGCCCTGCCGGCAGGCGGTAACGCCGATCAGCAGGATAGCAAGCAAGGCCAGGAGCGTTTTCTTCATAGTCATGGTTACTGTACTTTTTATTGGTTACTCGTTTTTGTTTTTGCTTTCTTTTTGCCGAAGGATTGGGTGACGCGATCCAGGATGATGGCGAGGATCACGACGGCGATACCGCCTTCGAAACCGATCCCGATCTTCAGCTGGGTGATCCCTTTCAGCACAATTTCTCCCAGGCCGCCTGCGGCGATCATGGCGGATATAACTACCATGGAGAGCGCCATCATGATGGTCTGGTTCACCCCGGCCAGGATGGTAGGCATGGCCAGCGGCAGTTCCACTTTAAACAGGAGCTGCGCGCGCGTAGCGCCAAAGGAGCGGGTAGCTTCCACGATATCCCCCGGCACCTGTTGGATGCCCAGGGTGGTGAGCCGCACCGCCGGCGGCATGGCAAAGATGATGGTGGCAAATACGCCCGGCACTTTACCCAGCCCGAAGAAGAGTACGGCGGGGATGAGGTACACGAAGGCCGGCATGGTTTGCATGAAATCCAGCACGGGCCGCATGATCTTACCGGCCATCTGGTTGCGCGCCGCCCATATGCCGAATGGTATGCCTATGATCAGGGCAATACAGGCGGATACGAGGATGAGCGCCAGCGTTTCCATTGTTTGCGGCCAGTAGCCCATCCCAAAGATCAGCCCGAGGCCGGCGAGGGTGAATATCCCTACGGACCAGCCGGCGCGGCGCCAGGCGAGGATGGCCAGCAGCACGATGAACACATAAGCCGGTACGATGCCCAGCAGGCCCTGCACGCTGTTGACCATGACTTCCACTACATGTTTGACCGCTTTAAAGAAAGGACCAAAGTTATGCGTCAGCCAGTTGATGAATTGTTCAATATATTTTCCTATTCTAATCATAATTTTCGTTTAGTCATAAGGGTTATAACGTCTGATTGCCGGTAGTTTCGATAATCAGCGCCGTTTGGGAAATCAATCCCATGAGCTTATTGGTTTCAGGGTTTACGACCGCCACGGGTTTATCCGTTTCGGCGATGAAGGGCAGCATTTGTTCTACCGTGGTATCCGGGTAGGCCACCGGCACTTCCCGGTGGATGACGGATTCGATGGTAGGCTCGCCGCGGCGTTTGCATTCCAGGATTTCACGCAGGTACACAAAGCCGAGGAAATGTTTATCCACGGTAACGGCGGGGAGTATATCCAGCCCTGTAGCGCGCATTTTGCGGAGGCTACCTTCGGGGCCGTCCTTTCTGAATACGGCGCTCACCGGCTTCGTATCCATGAGGGAGGAGGCAGTGATAATGGCTTTGCGGTCTACCTTCTCCACGAAGGAGGACACATAGTCCGTTGCCGGCGCCGTGAGTATTTCTTCCGGCGTGCCTATCTGTATCACTTCCCCGTCTTTCATGATGGCGATGCGGTCCCCCAGGCGGATGGCTTCATCCAGGTCGTGCGTGATGAAGACGATGGTTTTATGCATCTTCTCCTGCAGGTCCAGCAGTTCATCCTGCATCTGCGTGCGGATGAGCGGATCGAGGGCGGAGAAGGCTTCGTCCATCAGCAGCACTTCCGGATCGTTGGCCAGCGCGCGGGCGAGGCCTACGCGCTGCTGCATACCGCCGGAGAGGTTGGAGGGCAGCTGTTGTTCATAGCCTTTGAGGCCTACCATTTCAATGACGGCAGCAGCTTTCCGGTTTCTTTCCGCCGGGGGGATGCCCTGGAGTTCCAGGCCGAAGCCTACGTTTTCCAGCACGCTGCGGTGAGGCAGGAGTCCGAACTGCTGGAACACCATACTGATTTCCTTGCGGCGTATTTCCTGCAGCTGTTTATCATTGAGCTGGGTGATATTGGTATCGTTGATGAAGATATTGCCGTCAGTGGGTTCTATCAACCGGTTCAGGCAGCGTAACAAACTGGACTTCCCGCTACCGGAAAGACCCATGATCACGAAAAACTCTCCTTTCTGAATATCGAAGGAGGCTTCCTTTACACCCACCGTACAGCCGGTGGCAGCAAGGATGTCCGCCTTGCTTTTGCCTTCGCGGAGCATGCGCAGGGCGGTTTCCTTATCGCGACCAAAGATCAGTGTAAGATTTTCTATTTTAAGTTTAGGTGTCATCGTTAGTTGTTTTAGAAGTAGTACCCGATATTAATGTTGAAGCGGCTATGCCATGATTCCCCGGGCGTGCCGGCGGCAAAGGCTTCGTTCCAGACGGGGCCCAGCCAGGAATGATTTTTTCCTGCAGCCCAGTCGACATAAGTGAATACAGGACCAGCGGTGATCATGCATCCCAGTACATTCATCTGCGAGTCCCGGAATCCGGCCACCTGTTTATCCATGTAGGAATAATCGTTATAGAACGTCAGCGCGCTGACGGGCCCCCATTTTACCGGTTGGGTAAACGACAGGGAGGCGGTATGGATAAATGCTTTGGAAGCAACCTGGTAGCTGGCGCCGTAGGCGGCCATGTCCACTGCGTCTTTGAACCGGGCGGAGTCGGCCGCGTTGTATTGATAATACATGGTTTGCAGCTTCAGGTTCCACTTGCGCAGGTTCAGGTTTGCATGCAGGGCGGCGGCATAATGGCTCCCCATATTCCCGGAAGGAATGTTATAGAGGCCGCCCGCCATCACAGATGCGCCCAGGCTATTGCCGGCGTTGAAAAAATATTCCGCCCTGGCGTTGCCCTGGTTCACCTCTTTATTCCTGCCTGCTACATCGTAGGAGTAGCGGCCGGGATCCGTGGGCGTATCATCGCCGAAGCTGAGTTCTTCCGCATTTTTGAAGAAGGCGAGTTGATATTTCCAGCGATGGCTTTTGCGTTCGAATTTGATACCCATATCGTAGTCATCTTCCTTTCCGGTATAATAGGGGAGATTGAAAAACCAGCTATGGGAGTTGTATGCAACATTCCCGAATGGCACCTGGGTAAGGCCGATATCAATACGCGTGCTATCGTTAACATGCCAGCTGAGATATCCTTCCTTGAGCATGCCGCCGCCAAAGTCTTTGGAATAAAAGCGGTATTCCGCATGCAGGGATAAGTTTTTCCAGGAGGCGTCCGCATTGACGCGGAACATATCGAATCCGAAATCGCCGCCGCGTTTTACCTGTTTGGTCTTCCAGGAGGAGTTGTTGTAATTGAATCGCAAAGCTCCGCCAATGTGGAGCTTGGGTTGCTCTTCCTGATTTTTTGTTTTCGTACTATCCTGACCGTTAGATGTCAACGGACAAAGTAATGCAATGCAGCAGAGCACTTTAAATCCATTAGACAACAGGCCTGAAATTGCTGGTTGGATGGCATAGGTTTTCCTTACCACCGATGATCCTACAATCATAGCAGTCATAGTTCTAATGTGTTTTATGCTGATCGTTTCCTCTGCGACATAGGAATCCTATATGCAGGAACTGCATGATAACAGTTATTCGGAAATGAAACCGGGCGCGATGTGGCCCGACAAGTGATCAATACCAATAAATATTGACTGTTCTATCGTAATGAGCGTGCTCGGAAGGCACTTTAAACAGTCTGAAATGCGTCAAAGCTTTGCGAAGATACAAAAAAACGGAGAGGAAGCCAAACGATTTCTTAAAAAAATGTGAACAAGGGGGTAATGAGTATTGTTATTGACTTGCTACAATTGTTTTTTACAGCGTATGAGAACTATTTCCGCACATCACGATTTTTTCATCTTAAAACCCTTAAAATTATGTCATTCGACTTATTAGAGAGTGCAAAAAATCTATTTAACGGCAACGTTATCAGCCAGGCGTCCGCGCAATTAGGCGAGAGTGAAGGAGGTATTCAGAAAGCGCTGTCGGGTATCATTCCGACAGTGTTAACTGGTTTGTTACACAAAACAGAGAGCAGCGGCGATGTATCCGGGTTATTAAATTTAGTGAAGGGGTCGGCCTCGGATGCTTCGCCGGCAGCGCTGACGAGCGCCCTGCAGGGCGGCGCCGGCACTTTGCTGAGTAAGGGCGCTGATTTGCTCAGGAGCTTATTTGGCGACAAGGCGGGCGCTATTGCCGCTACCCTGGCCGGGTATGCAGGCATCAAGGAATCATCGGCCAATACCCTGCTGCAATCCGCCGCACCGGCTACGCTGGGAACGGTGGGGCAGTATGCGATTCAGAACAACCTGAGTGCCGGTGGATTTGCCGCATTCCTGAATTCGCAGAAGGACAAAATCCTGAACGCAGTACCAGGCGGGTTAAACCTGGCAGGTATATTAGGTTTGGGTAGCCTGAGCGCCATCGGCTCCAAGCTCAGTGGCCTTGCCGGCAACCTGGGCAACGCCGTCAGCGGGGCGGCTACATCTACCGTAAATACAGTAAAACAAGCCAGCGGCGGGAAGTGGATTTGGTCCTTACTCCTGATACTGGTGGCGATTATCCTGCTGTGGTACCTGATGCGTGGCTGCGGCGGCAATAAAAATAACGAGGCGGTTACGGACAGCATTACTACCAGCCAACTGGCAGACTCTGCCATGGCGCCGGCGCCTGCCGCCACTCCTGCCCCTGCTGCGGACGCCGGCCGGGAAAGCATACAGGTAACCCTGCCGGATGGCACGGTGTTAAATGCGTATAAAGGCGGTATTGAGGACCAGCTGGTGACCTTCCTGAAGGATAACACCAAACCTGCCGGCAAAGATGTATGGTTTGATTTTGACAACCTCAATTTCAAAACCGGCAGCGCGGAAATTACGGAAGAAAGTAAAGTGCAGCTCAGCAACCTGGCCGCCATCCTGAAAGCCTTCCCCAACACGAAAATTAAAGTGGGCGGCTATACGGATAAAACCGGGGATGCGGCGGTTAATAAAAAACTCTCCCAGGAAAGAGCGGATGCCGTTGTGAACGGACTTAAGAACCTGAACGCCAACCCATCCCAGCTGCTGGGCGCGGAAGGTTATGGTTCCGAGTTTGCAAAAGCGGCTGCTAATGCGCCGGACGAAGAGCGGAAGAAAGACAGGCATATCAGCGTAAGTGTACGCGAAAAATAATCCTGCTATATGCATTACAGAAAAGGCGCTGCAAAATACTTTGCAGCGCCTTTTCTGTAATTATTCCTTCACGAGCACCAGGGTGTTTCTCTCCGCTTTGTACACGCTGTTCAGGAACGCGACGTATGCGGGATAATCCGCCGCCGGAAAACGGCCGTTCTGGATACTGTAATTTCGTATATACGTTGCCGTGCTATCCTGCACTTTTACGGCCGCTTCGTAAGCGCCGAATTTTGTTTTCAGCGAAACCGGCTGTGGCAGCGATTCTACCTTATAGCCAGCCGGCAGCGTGATGGTCACGCTATCCGTATATTCTTCCCCGTAGGATACATCGATGGCGGCAGTGCGGGCTGTATCCGCCGCTGCCTTCGCGCCCATACGGTTGATGATGTTCGGTTTCAGGAACAGGCGCTTGCCCGTAACGGAGGCGTAGTTGCTGGCGGATAGCTCAAAGTTTTCCCTTACTTCCGGCAGGCGGTTGCTTAGCACTTCGGTGGTATAGGAAGAGATATTCACACTGCCTATTTCCATGGATTTGCGGAGGACTTCCATCTGCTTATCCTTACTCAGCAGGTGTACGATCTGGATTTTATCATCCTGCAATATACCGGTGCTGCTTACCCGCGAAGTGGCTTTCAGGTTTCCCTTTTCATCTATCGTGGCGCTGGTAGCGGAGTACCGGCGGTTGTCCTGCCGGGTATAGACAGGCGTATGTATGAGCTTACTGTTCGTTTCGTCGAGCACCAGCACCGCACGGTCCGCCGTAAAGCTGCCGAGGTAGCCCGGCGGCGTCATATTGCTCGTGCATTCCAGCCACGTAGTATCCTTCCCGTTAGGCACCATGGCGATGACGTGGTTGAACCAGAGGGTGGCAAAATCTTCCGGGAAGCGCAGCGGATCTTCGTCCGCATATACCAGTACGGAATACCCTTTGATGCCTGCTTCTTTCAGCATGGCTACCATGAGGTTGGAGAGCCCTTTACAATCGCCGTAACTGGTGCGGGCGGTGGTAATGGCATCAATGGTCTGCATGCCTCCTACTCCCAGCGAAATGCTGATGTAACGGTAATTCTGTTGCAGATATTTATATAAGGCGGCCACTTTTTCATCGTGCGTTTTCAGTGGATCTGCTATTGCATGTACTTTGGCTTTCAGCGCCTCCGGCAGTATATCTCTCCCCTTATTAACCGCATACATGAAGTTACCCAGCTCCTGCCAGCTGGTCATTTTGCCCTGCACCTCCGCATATTTTGCTTCCGCAGGGGCCATCAGCAGGTAGGGGTACCGCTCATGGAGGGCCGGGGAGCTGGTTTCCCGGCGCATGGGCGCCAGGTTGGCAAAGGACCAGGCATAGCTTTTGCCTTCCTTTACGTCCGTTATAGCCGGCTGTAAATCCGATTGCAGCAGGCGGTAACGCAGGTCCATACCCTGGGGCATCACGACTGTGCATACCGCCTTTTCCACCGGTTCATCGTACCAGGAATAGGGCATGTATTTGTCCAGGTACACTCCGCTGTTATACTTGTATTCTTCTTCAAACTCGATGGTGTAGGGATATCCGAAGCCGGTGAAGGCGTATTTTTTCACCCGGCTGTCCGACACGAGGCTGACCTCATTACCGGCCGGGAGGTCCGTCATATCGCTTTGCTTCACCCTTTTCACCAGTTTCCCCGCGGCATCGTAATATGATGCGGAAACGCTGCGCAGCTCCATCAGGGAGCTGTAACTGAACTCCAGTTCACTGCGGTGGTCCGCCTCGCGGTCCAGTATGGTGACCACATGATGGCGCACATACCGCACTTCTTTCGGGCTCACGTAGCGATAGGATACTTCGTCCAGCCGCACCACGCTGTGCGCATTTTTCTTCAGGGCTTCCGGGATGGCGGAAGCCGGATAGTAAGGGTCTGCTGCCAGCGCTTTAGTGCCGAGGCCGGCCAGCAGCAGCGCCATCGCTATATATTTCAAGGTTTAAGCTTTTTTCTTTAATACAATTTGTTCCGCCTGTTTTTTCACCACCATTTCGTAGAAGTCGCGCAGGCCGGTATATTCTTCCGGCTGGAAGGTAGCCTTGGTGAACTTAATGCGGCTGCGCATCTGGATGCGGTTATCCACCTGCTGGATCAGGTATTGGAACATGCCTTCATCATCATTGTATTTTATAATGCTGGATTTGGGCAGTTCATCCACCACGTAGCCTTCAGGGATGGCGAGGTTGAGGGTGTACATTTCGTCCATCACGGCGTTCATTTCCACGGGGAATTTGCGCTCTTCCGACTGGAAGATGTTTTGCTTGTACTCCTGGCCCATCATCGGTTTGATGTAGAGGATATCATCGCTGCCGGTGTTGTTCATTTTGAAATCGTAATCCAGCAATACGGAGCCGTCGAGGTCATCGAGGTCCTCCACGCTGGTATTGAGTATCTCCACTTCGTCGCCATAGGATTGCTGCAGGGCTGCTTTAAAGCCTTCCAGCTTTTTGGTTTTGATGGCGTTGCGGATGTTGTAGGATTGCAGGTAGGTAGGGCGTTTCTGGAATTTGCCTACGAAAGCTCCTTCCGCATTGCGCTCCATCGTGATGGTGGTGATAGCAATCTCTTTCAGGGAATCCGGGGAGAGGATCATGGCCGTACCGTTACCGTCCACTATCCTGGCGTCGCCATTATAGGTTTCGGGCATCAGTTTACCGAAGCCCAGCATGGGCCGGGAAGCGTCGAGCGTTACCTGCCTGCCGTCAATATCCACTACGGCGATCACGTAGTTGAAGGAGGACAACAGGGGATACATGCTCACGTAGCCGTGATCGCGGGTGCTGAGGATCACGGGATAGGCGTTGAGGTTAGCCCTGCGGAGCAGCCCAACCAACAGGAGGTTAATATCCGATACTGCGCCTTTTTTGTTGGTGAGCGTGGCTTTCAGCTTCTGGGTAGTACCCAGGCCACGCTCGCTCGTACAAATTACATTGCTTTTTACCCAGTTGAAAATATTGCGGGCTTTCTCTTCGTTGGTGGTAGCGCCTTTGATGATATCGTTGGTCACGTTGTCCATGAAGTTGTTATTCTTTTCCATGGCAGCGCCAAACTCCTGGTTTTTATTCAGCTCCTCCATCAGTTTGGGCCAGGTATTGGAGTAGTTGGTCTCTATCCCGCCGATGATGGTGGAGGCCAGCTGGAATTTTATCTGGGAAACGTAGTTATCAACGGTGGTAATAAAGTTTTCAGCACGGATAGGCATGACGTTTCTGGCGCCGAGGCGGAACTCCGTTACGTTGGAGGTAACGTTTACGTTTTCGGATGCGCCTGCGCCGCCATTCGGCTCATAGCGGAAGCTATAGGTAGTGCGGTAATCCCTTTTGGAATTTACTTCCAGGGGTACGAAGCCCTGGCCTACCCGCATAAAACGGGCAAATTCAGGAATGCCTACCGTGTATTCGGACCAGAGAGTGGGCACGCTGTGCTGGAACGTCCAGCTGGGGATGTATTCCCAGGCGGGGGAGGTGAGAGTGTAGCTGTATTCAATGATGCTGCCCACTTTCACGCCCGGGATGGCGAACTTCTTGATTTCGCCTGCCTGGTCTACTTTTTCGGTGAAAATATCCTTGCTGTTGAGCGTATTGACAACGATCTGCCCGTTTTCCAGGTTATAGCTGGCGGCTTTGATCTTGCTCGCTTCTTCCATGCCGCGGCTGGTTTTATCCAGCCCGATGGAGATTTCGGCATAATCGAATCCCGCCTTGTCCACTATCTTATACCGGCGGTGTACGCGGTACACGAGGCTGAGGTCCCCTTTCCCGGTTTCGAAATTGGAGCTGCCTATTTCAGCAATGAGGATGGCATGGGCGCCTGTATCCTTATCAAAGCTCAGGTTAAACTCGGCCGGGTCCACTTTTCCAAACTTGATTTTAGAGTAGTCCTGGGCAAGGGCTGCAACAGATAACAAACAGCTGGCAATGAAGGCCAGGGCGACAGATAGATAGCGCATAATAATGACGGTATAGGTATTAATTCAGGTCCAAAGCTATAAAATATACTCAAATATCCTCAGCAGGGAATTGAACAGGACAAGTTGTAATTTCGCAGGGTGGAACATACGAGGTATATAAAAGCGCTGGCCAGGGAACTGGGCTTTGACTACTGCGGCATATCGGAGGCGGTGCAGCTGGACGATGATGCGCGGCGGCTGGAACAGTGGCTCAAAAAGGGGATGCATGGCAGTATGCATTACATGGAGAACCATTTTGACAAACGTATTGACCCGCGCAAGCTGGTGGACGGCGCCAAATCCGTTATCACACTTTTATACAACTATTTCCCATCGGAAAAGCAGCGCAGCGATGCGCCTAAAGTTTCCAAGTACGCTTATGGGGAAGACTATCATGAGGTTATAAGGGCGAAACTGAAGACGATGCTGGACCGGATGCAGGAGCATATCGGCGCGGTGCAGGGGCGCGGTTTTGTGGACTCGGCGCCGGTGTTGGAGCGCAGCTGGGCCCGGCGCAGCGGCCTGGGCTGGATGGGAAAGAATGGGAATATCATCAACAAACAATCGGGGTCCTTCTTTTTTATTGCGACCCTTATTACGGATATTGAGCTGGAGTATGACGGGCCTGTGGGGGATTACTGCGGGACCTGCACCCGTTGCCTGGATGCCTGCCCGACGGGGGCCATTGTATCCCCCGGGGTAGTGGACGGAAGCCGTTGTATTTCCTATTTCACCATAGAGCTGAAGGACCAGCTGATACCGGAAAAGATGCAGGGCAGTTTCGACAACTGGATGTTTGGCTGCGATACCTGCCAGGATGTATGCCCCTGGAACCGCTTTTCCAAACCTAACAGCGAAGTAGCGTTTACGCCTATACCGGCTATTTTGAATTTCAGTACCAGCGACTGGGAAGAGATGACGGAAGAGGCGTTTAAGACCATCTTCCGTCATTCGCCGCTCAAGCGCAGCAAATATGCGGGCATCCGCCGCAACCTGCAATTCCTCAAACAGCCATAATTATTTTTTAGCGGGCGCCTGCTTCAGCAACCATGCGGCCAGGTCCGCAGCGGCGGCGTAGTTCTGGAATTCTGCCGGCAGTTTTTTCCCATCTGTGTATTCATTGTAAAACCAGGGATCGCCTACGGCAAATACGGTCCCCTTCCCTACTTTGGCTACGGCCATGAGTATATTATTCTCCGCATCCCTGTGTACCGCTCTGGCAGGGGCTTTCAGGGTAAGGGTGGAGACTTCCTTGATATAGGCCTTCTTCACGTTCGGGAATATTTCGTGGTTTGGGGGGAAGAATACGGCGCCCTGCTCAAAGTTGCGGCCCTGCACCCTGTTTTTGGAATCCCCGTTGAAGTGGATACCGAAGCGGTCCGAGAGTTTATTGAAATGCGTGAACTCGGAATTGAGGGAGTCGTTTTGCAGCAATACCAATACCCCGCCTGCTTTCACCCAGTTGTAAATCGCTTTGGCGTAGGTATCGTTCATATAGTTGGGAGATGCGGTTTCCTTCTCGGTATCAGGGTCTACGATGATATAGATGCCGGTACCTTTCAGCGTGGCTGCGGAGGGCGCTGCGGCAAGCGTATCCCTTTTGGCGCCGAGCGAATCGAAGATATGCCCCCAGAGGGAGAACCCGCCGTAATCCTGCTCTTCCCAGGTGTAGTGCCAGCGCACAGTGTTGCCGGCCTTGTCTTTTTTGAATTCGTGGTTAAAGAAGTAGTCGAGCGTGACGGTAACATTCTTTGCGGGCAACTGCTGCGCCCATGCAGGCGCGCTCAGGGCCATCAGCATGGCGGAGAGTACTCCGCGGAAAAAGTGGGAACGTGGCATTTTCTATTAGTCTTTAATCGATTACAATATTAATGGACGCGCTTTGACGGGAAAGCTAATTTTTTCGCAAAATGTAATACAATTTTTTAATAAATTGCAAACGTTTGCATTCCGACTGGCGGCGTCAACCGGTTTCCAAACTTATCATGCTAAAATACTTGCAAATATTGCAAAAATAAACCTGCTAATACTTGACATTCGTTTTAGCATGAGCTACATTTGTGATAGTCTAAAAGTATATCAATTTATTGAGCTTTTAGCCTATAATTTGTCAGTCTGACATTCATTCCGAATCCCCTGCAACCCACCGGTAATGGCGGGTTGTGTGTTATATAGGCGGCAAAAAATTTTCAACTTTTTATGGACCTGAGTGCCATAACGTGGAATTTTAGCAATAAAGGTCGAATTCTTTCGACCTTTCTGTTTTTTTAGCCATAGTATAGCTATCTTTCCGTAGCGATATGTCAACCAAAGCAGCGTGACCATGAGGAAGCGGACTTCCCTACAGTATCTACTCATCTCCATTATAGTAATGTTATTGCATGCAGGAACGCTGCCTGCGCAGACATTAGCGTACCAGTTCAATCATATTGATAATAACGATGGCCTGATCAACAACCAGGTGAATTGTATTTATAAGGATAGCAGCGGGTTTATGTGGATCGGCACTGTATCGGGGCTTAACCGGTATGACGGCTATACGTTCCGCAGCTACCAGCACGACGCCAGGGATACCACTACCCTGGCGGACAATACCATTGAAAAGATACAACCCGGCCCGGGGAATAAGCTATGGCTGTTTACCCGCAACGGCATTGACCTTTACGATCCGGCAACGAATAAGTTTGATCACCATCCTGAACGCATCCTGCAGCCGCTGGGGATTACCGCCAATGGCATCACCGATGTGATCCGGGATAAGGACCGCTTTATTTTCCTGCAGGAAGGCAATGGCATCTACCTGACACAAACCGGACAACCCACCATACACCTGCTGCCGGGCAAGCAACCAGGCAGTATTGCCACTGCTACCGTGGCTGACCTGGTGGCGGATAACAAAGGGCATTACTGGATCATTCACGACAACGGAATACTGGAACAGCTGGACGCAGCCACCGGCAAAGCGCTCCGGCAAAATACCGCCCTGCGGCAGCTAAACGGAAACGGCTACACGTTGTGCATGGATATGGACGGGGACCTGTGGGCCTATGGCGACAAGGACGACAACGGCGTATGGTATTACGAAACTGCGGCTGACAGGTGGACGCAGTTCAGCCAAACGTCGCCGGTTATCTCCCTCAATAATAATATTATAAGAGGCATAGTACCCGGCAACAACGGGGAAGTTTGGATAGGCACGGATCACGGGGGGATCAATATCATCGATAAGAGAAAGCATACGGTCCGCTATGTGCAGAATATCCCGGACGATCACCGCAGCCTCAGTCAAAACAGTATTACCACGCTGTACCGCGATAACAGCGGCATTATCTGGATCGGGACCTACAAGAAAGGCCTGAACTACTACCATGAAAACATGGTGAAATTCCCCCTGTTTCAATACCAGGCGTATAACCGTAACAGTTTGCCTTTCGATGATGTGAACCGCTTCGTGGAGGATGCCAAAGGCAACCTCTGGATAGGTACCAACGGGGGCGGACTTATTTATTTTGACCGCAGCAATAATACCTTCCGGCAGTACAAGCATGAACCGGCCAACCCTGCCAGCATTGCCGGCAATGTGGTGGTAAGCCTGCTGATCGACCACCAGGGCCAGCTTTGGGTGGGTACCTATTTCGGTGGACTGGACCGCTTTACCGGCAGCGGGTTTGCGCATTACAAACATAACGCTGCCGACAGTACGACGATCAGCGACAACAGCGTGTGGGAGCTGATGGAAGACGACCAGCACCAGCTGTGGGTAGGTACACTCAACGGGGGCGTGAATATTTTCAATCCGGCTACAGGGCAGTTCCGGCGCATGGACCGGTTGTTCCCTTACCGCTACGTATCCGCATTACTGCAGGATCATGACGGCCGCATCTGGGTGGGCGGCAGCGAAGGACTCACCGTTTACACCCGGGGAACCGGCGTGGCCCGGCGGTTTAACAGCAGCGGCCAACCCGGCAGCATCAGCCACAATAACATTGTATGCCTGTTTGAGGACCGCCGGCAACGGCTCTGGGTGGGCACCCGCGACGGTTTAAGTTTGTATGACCCGGTGAATAATACTTTCCGCAATTTTCGCAAAGAGAATGGATTGCCCAGCAATACAGTGCTGAACATCCTGGAAGATGACCGCAGCGGGCTTTGGATGAGTACACCCAACGGCCTCTCGAACATGCAGGAGAAAAACGGCCGGTTTACCTTCAGGAATTACGATGAAGCGGATGGTTTGCAAGGCAGGGAGTTCAATGAAAACGCGGCCCTGCGTACCAGCAAGGGGGAGCTGATATTCGGCGGAGGCAATGGCTTCAACCTCTTTTACCCGGGGCAGATACGGCTTAACAACAACATTCCGCCCGTGGTGCTGACGGACTTACAGGTATTCAACCAGCGGATAGAACCCGGCCAGCAACTGCAGGGGCGTACGATACTACATGAGGCGATGCCGCTCACCAAATCCCTGACGCTGCGGCATAATCAAAATATGTTCTCCATCGAATTTGCCGCGCTCAACTACTTCCACCCGGAGAAAAACCGCTACGCCTATAAGCTGGAAGGCTTTAACAACAACTGGCTTTATACGGACGGTACGCAGCGCAAAGCTACCTTCACCAACCTGGACCCCGGGGATTATACTTTCAGGGTCAAGGCTTCCAATAACGACGGCATCTGGAACGACACGGGCGCAACGCTGCATATCCGCATCCTGCCGCCGTTCTGGAAAACCTGGCCGGCATTCCTGCTCTATGCGCTGCTGATCATTGGCGCGCTGGTGCTGGCCCGCCGGATCATCCTGGAAAGGGAACGGCTGAAATTCAGGGTAGCCGAGCAGATACGCGAAGCGGAACGTATGCATGAACTGGATGCTTTGAAGATCCGCTTCTTCACAAATGTGAGCCACGAGTTCAGGACGCCGCTCAGCCTGATCATCACGCCGCTGGAACGCCTGATCAGCATGGGTATGGACAAACAACTGAACGGCCAGTTGCAGCTGATGCAACGCAATGCCCGCCGCCTGCTCAACCTCGTGAACCAGCTCCTGGACTTCCGCAAGCTGGAAGTGGAGCAGATCAAACTGCATACGGCGCCCGGCGACCTGGCCGCGTTTGTGAAAGAGCTGACCCAGGGCTTCTCCGACCTCTCGGAGAAAAAGCATATCCAGCTGGACTTTGTGAGCAATGTGCAGTCGCTCCCGATGACGTATGACGCGGATAAGATAGAGAAGATCATTTTCAACCTCCTCTCCAACGCCTTCAAGTTCACGCCGGACTACGGCAAAATAGCTGTGGAACTGCAATACGATGCGGAGCAATCGCAGGTGCAGCTGCTTGTGAAAGACAACGGGATAGGCATCCCGCTGGAAAAGCAGGCGCATATTTTCGATCGCTTCTTCCAGCATGACGTGGCCGGCGCTGTCATGAACCAGGGCAGCGGCATAGGATTGAGCATTACGCGGGAGTTTGTGAAAATGCATGGCGGTAGCATTACAGTGGACAGTGCCCCTGAAATGGGGAGCTGTTTTACCGTTACGCTGCCGGTGCAAACAGCCGATGCAGTGGCCGGGCCCCTGAACGCCCAGTTGCGCAGTTTACCGGAGGCGGCGCCCGCATCTCCCCCACCCCCCGAAAAAGACTTACCAAAAATATTGCTGGTAGAGGATAACGAAGATTTCCGCTTTTACCTGAAAGATAATTTGAGCCAGTATTACCACGTAGAGGAAGCTGAAAACGGGCAGTCGGCCTGGAAGCTGCTGCAAACTTTTCAGCCGCAGCTCATTGTGAGCGATATTGCCATGCCGCAGATGGACGGGCTGGAACTTTGCAAAAAAGTACGGGCAAACGCTAAAACCAGTCACCTCCCGATTGTATTGCTGACGGCCCGGGCGGAGGAAGCGCAGCAGCTGGAAGCCCTGGAAACCGGGGCTACGGATTATGTGACCAAGCCCTTTAACTTTGAAATGCTGCTTTCGAAGATCCGGAATATTGTGCAGCAGCAGGCCTCCCTACGGAATACCTTCCGGCAGCATTTCGACGCGCATCCCAGCGAAATTGAAATTTCCTCTGCGGACGAGCAGTTTATACAACAGGCGGTAGAGATTGTAGAAAAAAACATTTCCAACCCGGACTTTTCCGTGGAGGAGTTGAGTCGCGCCCTGTTCATGAGCCGCGTATCCGCTTATAAGAAAATCCTCTCCATCACCGGCAAGTCGCCGATTGAATTTATCCGGAGCATCCGGTTAAAACGCGCGGCGCAACTGCTGGAAAAAAGTCAGTTGTCCGTAGCCGAGGTGGCATATGAAGTGGGGTTCAATAACCCGAAGTATTTCACGAAGTATTTTAAGCTGGAGTTTAATGAACTGCCGTCAGTATATGGGCGAAAGAAGCAGGATGGGGAATAGGGCCGGCCTGGCGGCGGTGGCAGCACCGCTGCTATACGGCAATCCATTAAAACCCGCCACAGTGGCGCGCTCCTTAACATCCGTTACCCCTGCAACCGGCGCGCCTCCCCTTTCCCGTTAACATTTTGACCCCTAATCATAAACAGAACAGTACCCTCAAAGTGCCGGGCCCCCTCTATTTTTGCCGGCATCGTTATGAACGCTGAAAAGGCTGCCAAGCCAAAATTCCACACGACATGACAAAAAGGACCTTGCCGATTGTATTAATGACTTGTATCGCCTCCTGGTGTTATGCCGGGCAGGTGGAGCGGCTGGCGGACGGCATACTGATCCGGCTGGACAAGCCGGCTAAAAACGGGGCGGCCCGGGTGCGGCTGCAGGTGATCAGTGATAATATTGTGCACGTTACCGCCTCTCCGGATCAAGCGATCAGCAGTACGCCCAGTATCATGGCGGTGGAAGTTGCCGGTAAAAATATTCCCTGGGATTATAAGGACCAGGCCGCGTACTATACGCTGACGACGAAAGCCCTGCGGGTGGACGTCAATAAAACCAGCGGGCAGGTGATCTTCCGGGACCTTGCCGGCAAAGTGATCTTATCCGAACAGGCAGCCGGCGGCCGTACTTTTCAGCCGGCAACCATCAATGGCAAGGCCCTGTACCAGGTACAGCAGGTATTTGACGTGAACCCTGCCGCCGGCCTGTATGGCCTGGGGCAGCACCAAACGGGGCTGATGAACTACAATGGCGAGGACGTGGACCTTACCCAGTACAATTCGATTTCGGCAGTGCCGTTCCTGGTGTCGACCGATAAATTCGGCATTCTCTGGGATAACTATTCCATTACCAGGTTTGGCGATCCGCGGGAGCGCCGGCAGCTGAACGCCCTGCAGCTAATAGCAGCGGATGGCAGGCCGGGCGCATTGACCGCCACGTACAGCGATAAAAAAACCGGGCAGGTGTACCTGCAGCAGCGGGACAGTGTGATCGACTACGAGTTCCTGGAGGACCTCCCCCGCCTTCCAAAGGCGTTTCCGCTGGAAAAAGGGAAGGCCGTTTGGGAAGGCGCCCTGAAAGGCGATGAAACCGGCGAATATAAATTCTTCATCCAGGCATCCGGCTACCTGAAGATATGGATCGACGGCAAGCTGCAGCTGGACAAATGGCGGGAAAGCTGGAACCCCGGCCCTTCCCAGTTCAGGGTAGCGCTGAAAAAGGGTGTAGCCGTTCCCGTTAAGGTGGAATGGATTCCGGAAACGGCGCAGTCGTTCCTTTCCATCAAAACTTTATCTCCTGCGCCTGCGGCGTACCGGCATAAAGCCATTTTTACTGCTGAGGTTGGGGAGAGATTGGATTACTACTTTGTATATGGCCGTACAATGGACGAAGTGATTGGCGGGTACCGCCGGATCACCGGTAAAGCGACTATGCTACCCCGTTGGGCGATGGGCTTCTGGCAAAGCCGGGAGCGTTATAAAACGCAGGACGAGATTGAGCAGACGGTGGCTGCCTTCCGGGAGAAGCAAATTCCGCTGGACAATATCGTACTGGATTGGAGCTACTGGAAGCAGGACGAATGGGGCAGCCAGGAGTTTGACCCGGCGCGCTTCAGCGATCCGGCAGGGATGATAGACCGCCTGCATAACAAGTACCATACGCAGTTCATGATTTCCGTATGGCCGAAGTTTTACGAAGGGATCAGTACTTATAAAGCCTTTGACAAAGAGGGCTGGCTGTATAAACAGAATATCCTGGACCGGCAGCGGGACTGGATCGGGAAAGGCTATGTATCTACTTTTTACGATGCCTTTAACCCGGATGCCCGCAAGCTGTTCTGGCATTTTATGAACGAGCGGCTTTTCAGCAAAGGCGTGGACGCCTGGTGGCTGGATGCCACCGAGCCGGACATCCTCAGCAATGCATCTATCGCGCATCGTAAAAAGCTGATGGACCCGACGGCGATAGGCCCGGCGGCGCAATACTTCAACACTTATTCCGTGCTGAACGCGCGGGGCGTGTACGAAGGGCAACGGGCTGCCAGGCCGGATCAGCGGGTGTTTATACTTACCCGTAATGCCTATGCCGGCATACAGCGGTATGCCGCCGCATCGTGGAGCGGGGATATAGCGGCCACTTTCGATGAGATGGCCCGCCAGATACCGGCGGGGCTGAACTACTCCATGTCCGGCTTGCCGTACTGGACGACGGACATCGGTGGATTTTTCGTAGAGGATAAATACGATCATCCGGATCCGCAGGGCGCTGCCGCTGCCGAATGGCAGGAGCTGAACACCCGCTGGTTCCAGTATGGCGCTTTTTGTCCGCTGTTCCGCTCCCATGGCCAGTACCCTTACCGGGAGATGTTCCACATCGCCCCGGAAAACAGCGAGGCGTATCAGTCCATGCTCTATTATGATAAACTGCGTTACCGGTTGCTACCATATGTTTATACCCTGTCGGGCGATACTTACCACCACGACTATACGATCATGCGTGGCCTCCCTATGGATTTCGGGGGTGATACGGCAACGCTGCGTATTCGCGACCAGTTTATGTTCGGCCCGTCCCTGCTGGTCAACCCCGTTACTACGTACCAGGCGCGCCAGCGGGAGGTATATCTCCCCAAAACAACCGGCTGGTACGATTTCTATACCGGGAAGTATGTAACAGGCGGCCGCCGTATTACTGTAGCAGCGCCGCTTTCGAGGATGCCGCTGTATGTGAAGGAAGGCAGTATTCTGCCGGTGGGGCCGGAACTGCAATATGTGGCGGAAAAGAAGCCGGATACGATCCAGCTGTTTGTGTATGCCGGCAAGGATGCGCAGTTTGCCTTGTATGAGGACGGCAATACCAACTACGATTACGAGCAGGGCGCGTTTAGCCGTATCCGTTTCCAATGGAACGAAGCGAAGCAGGAGCTGACGATAGGCGCCAGGGAAGGCAGCTTCCCCGGCATGCTGACAACGAGATATTTCAACATCATTATAGTGGATAAAAAGCATCCGGCGTCGCCGGATCAATTGACAGGTATTAAAAGCGAACTGATAACATATAATGGAATAGCAAAAACGATCAGGGCCTTCTGACCCAGATCAATTTTTTTAAAGTTTGTCAGGACGCAGGCTGGATTATCAACGCAAAGATTTTCATTTTAAAATTCCACTACCCGGAGGTTGCCTTACCCATCTTTCCCGGTAAACGGGCGAAGGTGGCTAAGGCAGCCTCCTTTTAAAATTACTACAGTATGTAATATGCTGTTTTGGTTGTTACCTGTTGCCGGTGTTGTTTAGCACCGGCTATTTTTTTTGAGGGATATATTTTGGTGAGATATTTATTATCTTTCTGTACAAACCTTCGTCCATACATGGCTATACACCTGCTCACTGCGCCGGGGCTTGGGAGTTCCGGCCCTCAACATTGGCAAACCCTGTGGGAACAGTTGATTCCCGCCACCAAACGTATTGAACAAACCTCCTGGGATGCGCCGGTGTGCGCAGCCTGGGTAGCGCAGATAGAAAAAGAGGTAGCCGCTGCGGGGCCGCAGGTGGTGATTGCGGCGCATAGCCTGGCCTGCATTGCCGTGGTTCACTGGGCCGCGCATACGAAGCGCAGTATTGCCGGCGCTTTGCTGGTAGCTCCTGCGGATGTGGAGCGCCCCGGCTTTCCGCCGGAGGCGACTGGTTTTGCTCCTGTGCCTAAGGACAGGTTGCCTTTCCGGACCATTGTGGCTGCCAGTACCAATGATGAATATTGCACCCTTGACCGGGCTACTTATTTTGCCGCCACCTGGGGCAGCCGGTTTGTGAATATGGGCGCGAAGGGGCACCTGAATGCGCAGTCAGATTTGGGCGAATGGCCGGAAGGGTTGCAGCTGCTGCGGGAATTGTTGCCGCAGGGAGTGGCTATTTAACCTCCTTCCTCAATTTGCTCGCTTTCTCATATGGCGCCGCCTCCGCTGGAATCTTATCTATCCAATACAGCGCGCTATCCTTTTGATGCAATTGCGCGTAATGTACGGCGAGGTAAAAAGCAGCATCATATTTAAAGATAGATTCCCCGGCAAATGTTCTTTCCAGGTCGGCTACTCCCTGTGCCGGCGAGTTGGCGTAAATGCCGGCGAGGCCGCGGTAGTAGAGCGCCTGCGCGTTGGTACTGTCGCGCTGCAGGCAGGTATCCAATACGGCTATCGCTTTCGTATATTCCTTATTGTTGTAAAGCTCCGCTGCATGTATCAGTAGCGTATCATTTTCATCCCCGCGCTCTGCGGATACCTCCATGCCGGTACTGTATTCCTGCAGGTAGTTTTTGTGGTTATCCGGCAGCAGGAACCACACGGCTACCAGTATGGCAGCGGCGGCGGCGATAGCTGCCAGGTAGCGGCGGATGGGCACTACCTTTGCCGGCCTGCTGAAATGGACGGAACGTTGTTGCGCCAGCGTGCCTTTCAGCGCTTCCAGCTGCAGGTCCGCAGGCAGGCGTTGCGCCAGGGTGGCTTTGACTTCCCGGTAGGAGGTTACGGCGGCGGCAAGGGCCGGATCGTTCCCCAGGGCAGCTTCAAAGCGCGCGGCTTCCGCGGCGTCCATGTCGCCATCTACGTAACGGATGATATCTTCATTATTATAACCACTCATAGATTAAATATTTTTATTCCGGTGTGGAGGAAAGCATGTCGTCGTAACGGGTAATACACTAAACTTTTTGTCCCTGTGCAGGAATCGTAACGGGTAATATATCACCACGCATACACTAAACCTTTTGTCCCTGTATATACGAAAGCAGCTTAGCCATACACTCCGATTTCTTCTTTCGCAGGTAGCCATACGTTACCCTCATCGCAGCGGCGATTCTCTCCTGCGCTTCGCCCGCGAGGCTGCTCCGGAGGATTTCCCTGCATTTTTCGCCCAAGCGTTCAAACTGAGCAAGGATAAAAGCCGTACGCGCTTCGTCCTGGATGGTTTGTTCCGCAGCGGCAAATACATCTTCCCCTACATCATATACATCATCCAGCTTTTTTGTTACCGGCTGCCGGCCCCTTTTTTTTATATCATTCAGCCATTTCCTTTTACAGATCAGCAACAGGAAAGGCTCAAAGGGGCAACTCAGCTCCAGCTGCCTGTGTTTTGCCTGGTTGTAGATATCTATTAAAGACTCCTGGAAAATATCAGCGGCATCATCTTCTGTGCCATGGTGTTGCAGAATATAGTGTTTGATCTTTCCCGAAAAGCGCTGATAGATCTCCTGCACTATCAAAGTATCGTTTCTCAGCAGGCCTTCCAGGTAACGCTGATCGGGGTGAATTGCCATCTGGGATTGAATTAAATGGTTGATATCCTTAAAAATACATCTTTCCTGAAATTTTTTTTGAAAAAGGGGGTAACAAATGCAAAGGTCCGTTGATCTCTTTACAAACAAACCTAAAAACTCACCATCAAAAAATAATTGTTATGAAAAGCATCTCTGTAAAACCGATCGCCCTTTTTGTTGCCGCCGCCTTAGCGATGGGCGCCTGTAAAAAGAATAACCATAACGACGCTCCTGCCGGCGGACAGGATGCGCGTATGCTCGCGGACCTGCTGAACAGCCATGCCCCAAAGTTCGAATCGTTTACGGTGGATGGTGCAGCCGGCGGTACTATCACTACCTCCAAGGGCACAAAATTCCATGTTGCTGCGAATGCCTTTGTGACGGCGTCCGGGCAACCTGTTACCGGCCCTGTTACACTCAGTATCCGGGAGATTTTGAATGTGAGTGGGATGATACTGGCGGACAAGGCGACTGTGACCAGCGATGGCAGGCTGCTGGAATCCTACGGGGAATTCTTTGTGAAAGCAGCGCAGGGTTCACAGGCCCTTGGCCTGCAACGGAACAATGATAGTGGTATCCGGGTACAGGTGCCTGCCAGAGCGGCTGCCAACGGCGCCAATAAGGAGGTGCCTATGTGGAGTGGCGATACCACTATTACTTTAACGCAATATGGATACAATCACATTAACCAGCCCGTTACGCTGACCTCGCAGATAGCCGCCCAAAAAGGCGTTGCCTGGAACCAGATTCCATCCAGCTTTGCCTTCTTCAACTCCGCGAACGGTAGTATGGACTTCAGGCTGGATAGCCTCCTGCACTGGCTGAACTGTGATGCCATCGCTTCCCTGCCGAACCCTAAAACCACGGTGATGGCTTATTTCACCAATCACTTTAACAACGAAACTGCTTCCAGCTACGGCGGTGAGCAACCCAGCATGCTGTTCTTCAAACCGAAGAATATGAATACGCTGGTGAAGTTCTATAATGTGATCATGTCAGCCCCGAGCGGTAAAGAAGGCTTCCACAGTTACCAGGCCTCTATTTCCGTTGGTATGGAAGGCACCTTCCTGGCTATCAGCGCCGTAAACGGCCAGTTCTACGCCGAACAGAAAACCGTGGTGATTGGCGCGCCTGCCGGCACGGACAACTATACCACTGTCAGCTTTGACTTACAGCCCGTGGATGCCAATGGCCTCCTGACGCTTATCAACAGCATGAATAGTAAATAACCGGCCTGTTATCCGTTTATATATCCCCGAATGTTGAAGGGCAATAAGCTGGCCGGCGTGCCGGCTTATTGCTGTTTTGTATAATTATTATCTATATTTATAGGGTATGAAATACTGGTTCCCTATCATTGTACTGTTGCTCCTAAGGCATACCTGCGCCATGGCGCAAACGCCGGCCGCGCCCCGGCCGCCCGCATTCCCGGAAGATACCATACCGGCCGAAATTGTGGTTACCGGCGAGGACGACAGTATGCGGGTTTCAGCCAACCTGCGGCCGCTCAGGCAGATTGCCGGCGCGCCCGCCGCCTTTTATACCTACTTCTGGGAGCTGGGCGACGGTACCTTCAGCTTCGCCAAAACGCCTACCCTGCATTACAGCGATACCGGCACCTACCTGTTACGGCTATACGCTACCAATAACTACGACGATGGTAAAGCGCCGCCAACCAAACCACGGCCTATAAAAGTCAAGAAACCCATGAAGGGCACTATCTGGGCTTCGCACTTTTTCCACGGTAATGGAAACATTGAAATGAAAACAAACAGGAGCCCCAAACCCGGAGAAGATTTTGTAGCGCTGATAGGCTACAGGGATCCGGCAGGAGATATTGGCGCAGGCTCCCTGGTACTGTTTTACAATGAAAAGCAATTTGACCGGGAAAGTTTTTCCATTGCAGAAAAGCGCAGTTACAACGGCATGGATTCCAGTTCCATGGAGGCGTTACTGGCGCAACTCGATGGCGACGCCGGTGACATGCTTTTTGCCAAAGGCCCATCCGCCGGCACTGGCAGCACTCCTAACAGCGCCGCTAAAGCTTTGTTACAAAATATGCAGCAGGTATATGGCGGCCATACCGTCATGAAATTTAACCGGGCTAACCAGGGTACAGAACGATTCCTTTTTGTAACCCTGCATACACTGCCTGAAATGATTGCAGACACCAATGCTATCGTGAGCATGACCGCTGTAATGATTCCTGACAACCCGGCTTTACAGCCGGAGGCATTTACACTGGAAATGCCGGTAGTAGCCTCCCACGATCCCAACAGGATGCAATTGAAAAAACGCAGGATCAATTACCGCCTGATGGGCAAAAAGAAAGAGCTGACCTATAAAGTGCAATTCCAGAATACCGGTAAAGGACCCGCTAAAAAAGTAGCAATCGGCATCGCCGTGCCTAAGCAACTGAATACAGAAACGGTAGCGATCAACAGCATGAGCCCCGAGTGCATCCACTGCGACTCCGCCTATAACACGCAAAGCTGTATTGATACCGTACGCACCAGGGACAGCCTGTATTTCGTATTCAGGAACATTTACCTGCCAGGCATGCAGCAGGACGGCGTGTCGGACCCGGACTCCACCAAGGGATTTATCAGTTACACCATCCGTTTTAAGAAGAAGCCAAAGAAAATCCCGTTTTCCAGCAGTGCCGCTATTATATTCGATAAGAATGAGCCGATCTATACCAACCGGGCTACGGCAAGGTTTATCAAAGGCATATCGCCGGCAATCGTAGCCGGCTATACGTTTGCGCCTAACAGTGGCGACTATACGCTGCGTGGGCCTTTGCAGCTCGGCGCTGTACTGGCGCCCTTTGCGCCGTCAAGGCCGTATTTCCAGCTGGAAGCCTATGCGGGCGTACTGGAAAAAGAATCCCACGAGAGCGGCTACACGAGGGATAAGCGCGACACCACCGTGGACGGGCGGGCGTATATGGTGAGCGGCCGGAGCAGCAGTACGCAAATCACCCGGAGCTCCCTGCAGGTAGTACCGCTGCATTTCCGTTATAATTTAAACCGCTGGATAGGCGTTGGCGTTGGCGCGCTGGCGCAGGTTAACCTCTCCACTAAAACAACTGTTGAAAACAAAGCGTACCTCTCCGACTTTCAGCGGCCGGATGTGGTGCTGAAAACTGTCAGCAATACGCTTACTGAAAATACCGCCTGGCTGGCTTCCTTTAACGCGGCCGCCTTTGCGGACGTGCAGGCAGGAAGCGTCAAAGCGGGTCCGGCAGTGGGTTTAAGGTACATCCGGCAGGTGACGGGGAATACGCCCAACAGATTTTTTGTTTACGCTATATATCGATTGTAAAAAACCATAACTTCAGCTAAGAAATGGCTGAAGGCGCTGTACATATCAGGCGGTTGAAGTACCTGTTGCTGCTGGTGGCGGCAGTGCCATTACTTGCCTTCCACGCCCCCTCCTCCGATACCCTCCGCTACTACCGCAGCAAAGATGACCTCAGCGGCTGGATATACGCACAACTACAACTCCCCTTGCCCGACCAGGGACAGAAAGCCAGACAACTGGAAGCCACCCTGCAGAGCAGCTGGCGCGCACCGCGCACCCAGCCAGAAAAACAAGCCTGGCTGGACCTCCTGGCCAACGCAGGTTACCGCTACCTCCAATCAGGCGATATCATTTCCTCCACGGCCATCTACCAAAAAGCTTTTGACTGGGTACGCCAGCAGTTTCCCGATGCCGATCCGGAATTCTTGCTGGAGCATATCCTGAAGCCGCTGGGTAACAACTATACACGACTGGGCGATTACGATCAGGCGATCTATATCCACCGCATGTCCCTGAAGGTTGCGACTGCCCTGGAAGACAAAGACGCCATGGCAGCCACTTACAGCAACCTGGCCAATGCGGCAGCCAACCGGGGGGAATATGCCCTGGCGCTGGACTGCTGCCGCAAGGGCATTACGTTGGCGGATAAACGCAGTGCGCTTTATGGCCTGTTATTATCAGAGCAGGCGGATGTGTACCAGCAGCTGGGCGATACGCCCGCAGCGCAGCAATCCATCTCCCAGGCTATCCGCATCCTCGCACAACAACCAGCCAACGACCCGGCCGCAGCCCACTGGCTATACATGGCCTACCAGCAGGCAGGCGATATTTATGCCGCCTCGCCGCAACAGGCGATGCGCTATTACCGGCAGGCATTGCGCTTCCCTTACGAACGCCTCCCCCACCGCCGCCGGGAGCAGGCAAAATTATTCCTGCGCATTGCGCGGCTATACGCCGCCGGGAAGGAACCGGATAAAGCGCTGGCCAACCTCGACAGCTGCGCCGCTTTACTACTCCCCGGCAAACGTTTACGCGCGGTTACCGCCGCGGATGTATATGCGGAAAACACCCTGATGGACCTTTGCTACCTCCTGGCGGAAGTACACGCCACGCAGGGCCGTTTCGACGATGCCCTGCACTATTACAAACTCACCTTCGCCACCGAACGGGAGCTGCGGCAGGCATATGTATCCGCAGCCTCAAGGGAAATGTCCGTAGCGGATATCCGTACCCGTTATGCCAGCGCCATTAACACCGCCTATACCGCCTGGAAAGCCGGCGGTAAGGACCACTACCGGCAGGACCTCCTGCTGTTTATGGAGGACAGCAAGTCCCAGCTGCTATGGGAACAGCTCCAACGCCTCCACCTTCGCGCAAAAGATACCCTAATTCATAAGATCAGGGTACTGGAACAGGCGCAGGCCTACTACCAGAAAGAAGCCCTGCAGCAGGGCGGTGCGGACAGCAGTATGCGGCAACGGCAGCAACAACTGGCCTACGAGCTTTCCCGGCTGCATAAACAGGCGGATCATACCCAGCAGCCGGATACCAGCCTGCCGCTAACTGCGATGCTTAAAAAGCTGGGACCAAAAAATTATATCCGTACTTACTTCACCGCCGGCAACCTCGTATATACGATGGAGTTAGGGCAACAGGGCATTCGCTACCTCGACCGTACGATCCTCCCGGCGGACAGCCTGCAATACTTTCGCCAACATTATTTTGACGAAGGCCCCCAGGCCATGGTGAGCAAACCGGCGCAATATTACCGGGACGCCTATACGATTTACCGGCAGCTGTTCCGCGCGCATCCGCCGGAAGCCGGCGCGTCCTATTGCCTCCTGTTGGATGGCAGCCTTACCGGCTTACCTGTGGAAGCGCTGGTGACGGACAGCGTGTACAAACCTGCCGTCAGCAAATGGCCGTTCCTCGTCAGGCAGGCTACCTTTTCCTACGCCTATTCCCTCCGTACCTGGTATGCGCAATATAGTACCGATCCTCAATCACCGGCATTCACCGGCTTCTTCGTATCCGGGCAGCAGCAGCGGGGCAACCTACAGGGGGTAGCGCAGGAAAAAACGTTATTACAGGAAGTGGTTACAGGCGAGCTATACGAAAATGCAGCTGCCAGCACCACAGCGCTGAAAAAAGCCCTGCAGCGCGGCGGCATCCTCCATATCAGCTCCCATGCCTACATCCGGCAGGATACGCTGGCCGCTCCGCATATTGCCTTATCCGATGCGCCGTTTTATTTATTTGAGCTGCACCAAACCCCGCAACATCCGGCCCTGGTGGTGCTAAGCGCCTGCCGCACAGCGGAT
Source organism: Chitinophaga sp. CB10 (assembly GCA_001870995.2). Classification (GTDB taxonomy): domain Bacteria; phylum Bacteroidota; class Bacteroidia; order Chitinophagales; family Chitinophagaceae; genus Chitinophaga. Next base: position 100,923 of record MLAV02000001.1, on the reverse strand, counting down.
GGGCGATACATGGCGGGAGAAGGAGCGGAAAGTATGGCAAGGGCCTTTGTAGCCACCGGTACGCCGGCAGTAGTGGCGGCATTATGGAATGTGACCGATGCCACCGCTCCGCTCCTGATGCAACATTTTTACCGGGGGCTGCAAAAAGAGCGCAATGCAGCCATGGCATTGCAACAGGCTAAGGTCCAATGGCTGGAGGACCCGTCAGTGAGCGAGTTGCATAAGCTGCCTTACTATTGGGCCGCCTTATATTACCAGGGCAATGCGCAACCGCTGGCGGCTGCGGCGGGATACAGCCGTTATTGGCCGGTGCTGGCGCTGATATTGGGTTTAGTGGGATGGATATACAGCAGGAGAAGGATGCGGGGATAAAGGAGATTATGAGTTGTAACCGGAAACCTGCCGGCAAGCAGCATACAATTAACATAAACATAAAAAAGCGTTTTATCAACCAGATAACTATGGCCTTACCTTTGGGCCTGCTTATCCAACTTCAGTGATTATGCCAGACAATAACAGGTGGGAACGTTTCCAGGAGGGCGATACTACGGCGTTTGAGCAACTGTTCCAGGAACACTGGGATGCCCTCATGCATTATACCTGTAATATCATCGCGGATGTGGATATGGCCAAGGATGTATTACAGAACTTCTTCCTGGAACTCTGGGAAAAACGGGCTTCGCTACCCCTTCCTAAAGAAACCAGGGCCTTTCTGCTGTTTTTACTGCGGCTACGCATTTTAAACGCCCTGCGAAAAGAAGATATCCGTAACCGGCATGAACATGTATTTGCCGGGCTGCTGACGGAAGTTACCTCCAGCAGCTCCGACCAGTTATATTATAAGCAACTGTACGAAGAGCTGCACCAGCACGTGAACCAGCTGCCTGCACGCATTCAGGAAGTATTTAAGTTAAGTCGCTTTGAGAATTTATCCGTAGCTGAAATTGCCGCCAAACTCGGGGCCTCCGAACAAACAGTTCGCAACCAGCTCAATACCGCCAATAAAAGGCTGAAGCTTATGCTGAAAGGCTCTATGGCTTCCTTCCTCCTATAATTACTCCCTATACCTATTGTGCCGCCATCGTTGGGCCTTGCAGGCTACAACGCAGCGGCGCTGTTTTGCAGGCCCAATTCCCCTGCCCGGCAAACCGCCCGCCACGGTAACCACCGGCGCCCATATTACCAAAATGTTAAGCACACAACCGGAATAGTTATCCTTTCCGCCACATGTGACATATATACAAACGAGCAAATTTTTCCTGATCCGCTAAATCGTTTTAATTGGAAAGAGAAGAGATATACAAATTAATGGCCCGCTACCGCGCCGGCAAATGCTCCCCGGAAGAAGTACTCCTCCTCATGGCCTGGCTCGACCGCATGCAGGGACGCCAATCCGCCGGGCTACCCGCGGAAATGCAGGCCTCCATCAAGCAAACTATCCTTAGAAATATCCACCAGGCGCCTGCCGTACGCCCCCTCAGCTGGAAACGCTGGGCCGTAGCGGCAGCGCTTCTCCCCCTGATCGCACTGGCATGGTGGTGGAAAACCGACGCCCGCCGCACCGCCCCCGTCGCCTGGCAAACCGTCCGCACCGGTAAAGAGGAAGTGAAAAAAATCGTCCTCCCCGATGGCTCACAGGTATGGCTCAACGCTTCCACCACGTTTGAATACCCCGCCGCCTTCACCGCCAACAGAACCGTACGCATCAAAGGCCACGGCTACTTCGACGTTGCGCAGAACAGCCAGTCCCCCTTCCTCGTGGAAGCGGCGGATATACGCGTGAAAGTACTCGGCACCGCCTTCGCCATTACCAACGTCAAAGGCCAGCCCGCCCGCATCGCTGTGGCAACAGGTAAAGTGCAGGTAACGGAAAAAGAACAGGTGCTCGGCATCCTCCAGGCATCCCAGCAACTCACCGTCACCCCGCAAATGGCCAGGATGAGTTTTATCGACAGCGCCAGCATCCGCAGCTGGACCAACGGGGAACTGGCACTCCACGACACGCCGCTGCAACAGGTGCTGTGGGAGCTGGAGAACTACCACGGCGTAACGTTTGAAACGAAGGTGAACATAGATGCGTGCAGGTTAAGCGTCAGCTTTACCCCCAGCATGACCCTTCAAAACAAACTCGATATTATCAGCAGGATTATCATCTCACCAAAAATAAAATTCCATACCACAGACCAACAAAAGTATGTGGTACAGTAACAACCAGACAATCATATTTAATACACTACACTATGCAACCAACATTGCAAAATCACCTGAAACATCCGCGAAGGATGAAGCCCCTGCTTGTTCTACTACTGGCATCCGTCCCGTTCACAGAAAGCTTCTCCGCCTTCAGCCAGGCATTGGAGCATGTAGTGCCGGGCATGGATGTAAAAAAAGGTTCCCTTACCCAGGCCATCGTATCCCTGGAAAAGAAAGCCGGCGTGCGCATCTCCTACGATAACCGCGCCCTCGCCAACGTCCGCGTGGCGCCGCATTCCTGGAAAAATGAAACGGTGGCGGCTATCCTGTCCGACCTGCTCAACAGCACCGGCCTGAAATACGAAGAACGCCAGAACACCATCGTGATCTTTCCCGCCGCCGCCACCCCTGCCGGCGTCAATACCTCCCTGCAACAGGAAAAAAAGATCAGCGGTAAAGTAACCGATGCCTCCGGCCCGCTGCCGGGGGCGGTCGTGCAACTCAAAGGCACTAACAAAGGCGCCATCACAGACGCTAACGGCAACTTCTCCTTCAGCGCTCCCCTCAATGGCGACGCAGTACTCGTTATCAGCATGGTAGGGTACAAACAACAGGAAGTTATCTTCAACGGCGCGCCCCTGCAAATCGTACTCAACACCGCCAGCCGCGAACTAGGGCAGGTATTGGTGGTGGGTTACGGCAGCCAGTCCCGTAATAAGATTTCCGGCGCGATCACAGATGTAAAGCTGGATAAACTCAGCTCCCGCTCTGTAAACAGCGTGGAAGAAGCCATGCAGGGCAAAGCCCCCGGCGTAGTGGTACAAAACCAGGGCGGCGACCCTACCTCCGCGCCCAAGGTATATATCCGCGGTACGGGCGGTATCAACGGCGAAAACCCGCTCTACGTGGTGGATGGTACCATCTATAATGGCCTGATCAACCCGGCGGACATTGAGTCCATCTCCGTCCTCAAAGACGCTGCCGCCGCTATTTACGGCGCACGCGCTTCCGGTGGCGTCATCCTCATCACTACCAAAAAAGGCAAATCCGGCAAGATGTCCGTCAACGCGGAAGCCAAAATGGGCGTGCAAAAGACATACAAAACGCTGGACGTGCTCAACGCCGCTGAATTCAACAGCGTCATGAACCAGGCGTACGACAACGCCGGCAAAGCCCGCAACCCGGCCTATGACGCCACGCAGAACCCGGACGGCGCCATCACCCGCACCAACTGGATGGACGAGATCACCCGCTCCGCCAAACTGCAGGAATACAACGTGGACATGAGCGGTGGTAACGATAAATCCAAATTCTTCATGGGCTTCGGTTACCGCAAACAGGAAGGTATCCTCATCAATACCTTCAACGAACGCTATAACTTCCGCCTCAACTCCGAACACCAGCTCAACAACTGGCTGAAAGTAGGCGAAAACCTCAGCTACGCGTACTCCAACGGCAACGGCGCCAACACTACCAGCGCCTACACCGGCGCTATCCTCACCGCCCTGCAATACACGCCGAGCGTTACGCCCTACCAGCCGGATGGCTCCTACAGCGGCCTGCCCGCCAAATGGGCCGGCGGTTACGGGGATGTGATCAACCCCGTGGCCTACCTGCAACGCCTCGATCAGAAGCACCCGAAAAGCTTCCTGCTCATCAACCCCTACGTGGAAATAAAGTTGCCTGCCAACCTCACTTTCCGCTCCAACTTCTCCATCAACAAAGTGTTTGATAACGAGAAGAACTTTACTTCCCGCATCCTCGAAATCGGTAAGAAATTCGACTTCAACAACCTTTACCTCTCCAACAGCAATTCCAGCGATCTGCTGGCAGAGCAAACGCTGACCTACGATAAACAGCTGCAGGCCCACCACCTCAACGTAGTAGGCGGCTTCAGCTACCAGCGTATGCAACGCGATTACTTCAGCCTGTTGGTAAATAATTTTGGCGACGAGCGGCCTGAATTCCGCTACCCGCAAAACGGCGATGCCGTTGACCCGAATGGCTTCAACGGCGGGCGCGACCTCTCCGCCGCACAGTCCTTCTTTGGCCGTATCAACTACGACTATAAAGCCAAATACCTCTTCTCCGTACTGGGCAGAAGGGACGGCACTTCCCTCGTGGCGCCTGCGCACCGATACCAGAACTACTATAGCCTCTCTGCCGGCTACGTGCTCACGAGCGAACAGTTTATGAAAGACCTCGAAATCGGCGATGTACTGAGCTACCTCAAATTCAGGGGCAGCTACGGTTTGCTGGGCAACCTCTCCTCCCTGCCGGTAGGCGCGGTGAGCCCGCTGCTGGGCCGTTCCAGCGTGTACTTTGGCGCACAACCTGCCATCGGCCGCGCTTATTACGAACAAACCATCGCCAACCCGGACCTCACCTGGGCAGAATCTCAGCAGACCAACATCGGTATGGACCTCGGGTTGTTTAACAACCGCCTTTACCTGATCGGCGACTACTTCATCAAAAAGACCAACAAAATGCTCCGCCAGAAACAGGCGTTAAGTACGGATGGCGTGCAGAACGGCGCCTGGATGAACGTGGGCAATGTAAGGGATAACGGTATTGAACTGGGCATCACCTACAACAGCAAGGAAGGCAGCGAGTTCCAATACAGCGTGAGCGCCAACCTCGCTACGGTGAATAACAAACTGCTGTCCTTAGGCATGGGCGACCAGGTGCTGAGTACTTCCGACATCAATATCCGCAGCTCCATCACACCTATCCGGGTAGAAGTCGGGCACCCGCTCTACTCCTACTACCTCGTGAAAAGCGCAGGCCTGTTCCAGACCCAGGCGGAAATCGATAACTACACCTGGACCGATCCTAAAACCGGCGCTGTCAGCAAGATCCAGCCGAATGCCAAACCGGGGGATATGAAATTCATCGATTACAACAACGATGGTAAAATCAATAATTCCGACCGCCAGTTTATGGGCACGCCATATCCCAAATTCACGTACGGATTCACCTTCAACGGCAGCTACAAAGGGTTTGACTTCAACCTCTTCCTGCAGGGCGTGCAGGGCAACAAGATTTTCAATGCCCTGAAATATACCGGCCTTGCGCCGCTGGTAACCGGCCAGGGTTACAACCTGCTGGCGGATGTAAAGAATGCCTGGACGCCGACCAACACCAACACGGATATTCCACGCGTTTCCATCAGCGATCCTAACGGTAACTTTGGCACTACTTCCGACTGGTACCTGGAAGATGGTTCCTACCTGCGCGTGAAAAGCGTTACCCTCGGCTACACCTTGCCCAATGCGGTGGCCGGCAGGATGCATATCAGCAAACTGCGTGTATTCGTTACCGGTAATAACCTCTTCACCTTTACCAAATATTCCGGTATGGACCCTGAAGTGGGCACCGATACCTACGGCATTGACCTGGGCCGCTATCCGCAGGCGCGTGGCTTCATTGCAGGCCTGAACGTGAATTTCTAATACTCAAGCCAAAACATTATGAAAAAGATAGTATATACCTTTTCAATACTCGCAGGCATGGCCATCAGCGCCTGCAACAGTAAGCTGGATGTATCGCCGGAAGGCTCTCCCGCGCTGAACAACTTCTGGAAAACCGCCAAAGACGCCACCAGCGGCGTAAATGCGATGTACGCTCCTTTTGACGACGAAAACTTTTACGGCCGCGGCGCCTTCTGGTTCATCGATGCCAGCGATGATATGGTGGTAGGCCGTGGTAAGCCGGAAGCGGAAAACATCAAGAACTTCAATTCTTCGTTTATCGGCGGCAGTTATACCGAAGGCCAGTGGTCCCTCCGCTACCTGGTGATCAAACGCGCCAACGATATCCTGAGCAAAGTGCCGGCCATCCAGATGGACGAAAAGCTGAAGCAGCGCTACCTGGGCGAGGCCTACTTCCTCAGCGGACTGATGTACTTCCAGCTGTCCTACCTCTATGGCGATAATCGCGCCGGCGTGCCCATCATCAGCAAGTACAATCCTACGCCCGGCGTTGTGGTACCGCGCGCGAAGAACGTCTCCGAAAACTACGACACCGTTATTTCGGATTTAAAAAAGGCGGCGTCCCTGTTACCGGACTTCTCTTCCTACTCTCCTTCCGATTACGGGCATGCCCACCGGACCGCTGCGCTGGCCTATCTCGCCAAAACCTATCTCTATAAAAAAGACTACGTGAACGCAGCCGCCTATGCGGACTCCGTGATCCTCAGCGGCAAACATGCCCTGCTGAAAAATTTCGCGGATGTATTCACCATCGCCAACAACTGGACGTCCGAATATATCTGGAGCGCCTACAGCACCGCTGCCGGCACCAGCGGCTGGGGAAGTATTTTGCCGGGCGTAATGCTGGAAAACACCGGCTGGGGCAAGTACAACGGCTGGGGCTATTACATGCCCACCCGCGAGCTGGTGGAGGAATACGAGCCAGGCGACCTCCGTTTGCCTGCTACCATCCTGCAACCCGGCGATCAGTTCAAATATTTCGGGCAAACGATGTCCTACAGCAGCACCAACAGCACCAGCGGCTACCAGTTCCGCAAGTACATGGAGCCGTTTGGATACGAAAACCCCATCGGCACTTACCTGAGCCCAAACGGCGACCATCCCGTGACGGCGCTCAATCCGCCGCTGCTGCGCTATGCGGAAATACTGCTGATCAAAGCGGAAGCAATGATCATGCAGGGTAAGAGCGGGGATAATGAAATCAACCAGCTGCGCGCAAGAGCAGGCCTGGCGCCTGTCAGCGGCGCTACAATGGCCAACCTGAAGCATGAGAGAAGGTGCGAGCTGGCCGGCGAATGGGCGGACCGCCATTTCGACCTGGTACGCTGGGGCGATGCGCAGGCCGCCTACGCCAAACCCCTGCACGGGGTGGACCCAGTGAAGGTCATCTGGCCGGCGCGCAAGTTTGACCCAACAGTCATGCATGTATGGCCGGTGCCGCAGCGCGAAATTGATGCAAGCGGCGGCGTGATCAAACAGAACGAAGGCTGGTAATTATTTTTATATTTTTCTGGGGAGAATAAAGTGCTGCGGCGCTTTATCTCCCCGTTTTATTTGCACCAACACGCTGAAAATGCCTAATCAAAACAATCCTGCTAAAGTGAAAAAACTCCTCCTGATACCCGCCTGCATAATGGCCGCTAACCTGAACGCACAAACGACGTTCTATACGATGTCCCAGGCGCACTCCCACAACGACTACGAACGTGCCGCTCCTTTTTATGCGGCCGCCAGCCTGGGCTTCGGCTATATAGAAGCGGATATACATCTGCAAAACGGGCAGCTCTACGTGGCGCACGACAGCAAGGATATCAGCAGCAACCGTACCCTGGAGGCGCTCTACCTGCAACCCATCGCCCGGCAGTTTGAACTGAACAACGGAAAGCCATATCCCGGCAACGCGCCCATGCGCCTGCTCATCGACCTGAAAACCGCGGGAGGCCCTACCCTCGCCGCTTTACAAAAAGCGATACAGCCTTATAGAAAATATTTCGACAGCCGGATCAATCCGCATGCCGTACAGATCATCCTTTCCGGCAACGTGCCCCCGGCCGGCGCCTGGGATCAGTATGATGCCCTGTTTTATTTCGACGGGCGGCCGGACAGTACCTACAGCGCCGAAGCGCTGAAAAGAGTAGCCCTCATCAGCACGGATATGAAGCGATTCACTTCCTGGAATGGAAAAGGCACGCTGGTGCCGGCCGAGCAAAAAGCCATCGAAAAGCAAATAGCGGCGGTACATGCCATGGGCAAGCCTTTCCGCTTCTGGGGCGCCGCCAGCAGCAAAAGCACCTATTATAAACTCATGGACCTCGGGGTGGACGTGATTGGTACGGACCACCCGGTGGAACTCTATGAAGTGCTGCAAAACCCGCAAAAGCTCAGCAGCGCCAACGCGCCGGCGCACGCCGTATATACGCCCACGTATGCCTCCGACGCCACGCAGGCGAGGTCCAAAAACGTCATCCTCATGATTGGCGACGGTACGGGCCTGGCGCAGCTATACGCCGGCTATACGGCCAACCGCGGGGACCTGAATATTTTCCGCATGCGGCAACTCGGGTTATCCAAAACCCAGTCCACCGATAACTACCATACCGATTCCGCCGCCGGCGGTACAGCCCTGGCTACCGGCAGCAAAACCAACAACCGGGAAATCGGGATGGATAATACCTACGTGGCCATCCCTTCCCTGCCGGAACTATTGGCCCCTGCGGGCATCCAGAGCGGCGTGCTGGTAACGGAGGAGATCACGGGCGCTACCCCGGCATCTTTTTACGGCCATACAGCGGACAGGGACAGCGCTAATATCCTGATGCGCCAGCTGATCCGCAGCAAGCTGCAGCTGGCCGTAGGCGGCGGCAGGGAAGCCCTGCAGCACCCGGCTTTGCAGCAGGAGCTGGCCCGTGCCGGCGTAACGGTGACGGACCAACTGGATCAATGGAATCCGCTGACGCAGGGCCGCACGCTGGTCATCCTCCCGGGCAGCGTGGTGAACTCCATGGTGGAAGGCCGCGGGGATTACCTCAAAAAAGCATTACAAAAAACATTGCAACAGCTGAGCCGGAGTGAGAAAGGCTTCTTCCTGATGGTGGAAGGCTCCCGGATAGACCATGGCGGCCATTACAACAACCTGGATTACCTGGTGCGCGAGATGCTGGACTTTGACGTGGCCGTGGGGGAAGCCCTGCAATTTGCCGACCAGCAAAAGGAAACGACGGTGATTGTGACGGCGGATCATGAAACGGGGGGATTATCCCTGATGGATGGGGACATCCGCCAGGGATGGCTGCGGGGCAATTTTGCCACCAATGATCATACAGGCATCCCCGTGATGGTGTTTGCCTATGGCCCTAATTCCGGCCTGTTCAGGGGAGTGTATGAGAATACGGAGGTATTCCGCAGGATAATGATGTGCTTTGGGCTTACGCCTCCTTCAACAGCTGCTCCAGCCGGGGGTCCGTATAATCCCCGATGAACAGCAGGATGTTATTATATTGATCAAATTCGTCACGCGTGTGCATGGTCGTAATAGCCACGGCCTGCATACCCGCGTTGGCGGCGGCTTCTACCCCTTTGGGCGCATCCTCGAATACGATGCAGTTGCCGGCAGGCACGCCCAGCGCTTCCGCCGCCTTCAGGAATACTTCCGGATCGGGCTTGCTGCTGCGCACATCTTCCGCGCCGATTACGGCTTTGAAATAATGATGCAGGTCCAGGTTATCCAGCACATAATCCACATTGAATTTATCCGCGGCGGTACCGATGGCCATGGGTATCTGCGCGGCCGCGGCCTTATCCAGGAAGGCGGGTAGCCCGGCAATCAGCTGCAGGTGCGGGCGGAAGGCCGCCTGGTATATTTCCTCCTTGCGGCGGGCATAGGCGGCCATTTCTTCCGGCGTAAAATGCCCTTTCCCGAAAATCCTTTCCAGGAGTTCCTCGTTCTTCCCGTACATATGCGCCCTGACCTGCTCCCGGGTCATATTGGCGCCCAGTTGGTTAAGCATATCAAACCAGCCATCCAGGTGGTATTCCATGTCGTTGATCATGGTTCCGTTCATGTCAAAAATAAAAGCCATGCTGCCGTTGTGTTCTACGATAAAAAAATGTATATTAGACTGATTTTAGTGTTAACTAAATGCATACAAGAGATTGTATGAATCATTTGACCGTGTCTGCTGCAACAGGCGCGGTTTTTTTTGGCGCAAGGTAAGGGTTTATTCGTTATATTTGGAACGACAGTTGGTAAGCAAGGCACTCGAAAATAATCATTATGGCAGTAGTCCGGAAGCACAATATTCATATCATTGGAAATCCTGACGCCCCAAAAACACTCGTTTTCGGCCATGGATTTGGCATAGATCAGACCTCTTTCAGCGAGGTGGCTGCGGCCTTCACAGATGATTATAAAATAGTCCTGTTCGACAATGTGGGTGGCGGTAATTCGGACATCGCTTCGTTTAGCTTTCACCGGTATGCTACCACCGCCGGGTACGTGGCGGATATTGCGGACATCATTCACGAGCTGGGGCTCGCGCATGTCACCTTTGTAGGGCACAGCGTGAGCGGCATGATAGGCCTGCTGGCCAGCCTGCAATACCCCGGTATTTTTGAAAAGCTCGTCATGATCGGTTCCAGCCCGCGGTACCTCGACGATGAAGCGCAGGACTATGTGGGTGGGTTCAACCAGCAGTCGCTCGACGACTTATACGCAGCGATGGAGGCCAACTATCAAGCCTGGGCAAGCGGATTTTCCGCCCTGGCCATGAACCAACCGCACCGGCCGGAACTGGCCGCCGGTTTTGCCGCCAGCCTTACCGCTATCAGGGCAGATATTGCCATCGCCGTAGCCAGGAGCATTTTCCAGCTCGATCACCGCGATGCCCTGCCACACGTGAAAATCCCGGTACTGATCCTGCAAACAGCCGATGACATCGCTGTTCCCGGCGCAGTAAGCGAATATATGGAAGCCCGCATCCCTATGAGTAAACGAATAAAGGTTTATACCACCGGGCATTTCCCACATATAAGCGCACCACAGGAAGTGATCAGTGCCATGAAAACATTTGTATAATTATTTATCACCCGTTCAACCTATTAGGTGTGACAAGTTGGGACAGTAAAGCGCTGAGTTTTATCAATCAAACAAGCCGCTGGGATAAGGATAAGCATATCGGATCATTCCTCACCTTCAGTATCAACCTGCTGAAATCATTGCTGCATGCGGATATCACCCTGCAAATAGAATTCCAGGATGAATTTACTGCCAGGGTAAAAAACGCTTACCCGGAATACCTGGAGGATATGGTGCTGGACCCTGAGCCCATCAAAAAAATGCTGTACGGCAATGCCTTTAAAACCATTTACTGGCCTACCATTCCTCCCCCTAACCAGAACGTCCTGAAAGACCTGCTGCAGGCCTTTTCCTCTTCCGTTATCATACCGCTGCATACCGAACCGGCCAACAGCATGATCCTGCTGGGTTGGAGCGAACCCCTGGAGATGAGCGCCAGCTTCCAGGAATGCATTGAAACCATGCGCATGCGCCTGAAGGAGATCATCACCCACAGCCAGCAGCATACGCATTTCCAGCGCGTGGCCGCCCGCTTTTCAGCGATCATGCATGCTATGCCCCATGCCATTATCTTTATTAACAATGATGGATTTTCAGGCTGGGTCAATCAAACCGCTGCCCGCCTGCTGGAGCTTTCCGGCGCAGGGGAGCAGCTGCCCGCCATCCTCTCGGATGCTATGATGCAGTTGCGGAACAAAGCCACGAATGCGGACGAAATTTACAAGGAAGCCATGCAGTTGTTTACCTCTCCTTCCAACGTTATTACCAACTGGGAGTGGAAATTCGCTTACCCCGAGAAAAGCTACAACGTCATTTGTATGCCGGTATCTTCCCAGCAGGTAAGCGGAAGGTTATGGATTTTTGAAGAGAAGGGTTAAACGAAGCGGGTTACTGTTTACTCCATTCAAAAAAGAACTTACTGCCAATACCGGGGTTGGATTCTACCCACACCTTGCCCCCCTGCTCCTCTACCAGCATTTTAAAGATATTTAGCCCTATGCCGGTGCCGGTAGCGCTATCCCCTCTTTCGAACAGGCGGAAGATGCGGTCCGTATCCCGCTGGGCTACGCCGGGGCCGTTGTCCTGCACGTAAAACTGCACGTAGCCCTCTTTTTCGGACGGCATGGCGCCGATATGGATCTCCACCTTTTCCTTGTCGTTATGTTTGATGGCATTGGCGACCAGGTTCTGGAATACCTGTACCAGTTTAAGCCGTGTGGTGGTTATCGTGGGAAACTCCGTATCATACTGCACGGATACATGCCCCGGCAGGAACAGGAGCTTCACCAGCTGCCGCAGCAGCTGCCCTACATCCACCGGCTCTTTGGGCTGCTCTTCCTCGTTTTTGCGGGTGTAGTCCAGCACCGCTGGTAATCATTTCCGTAAGGTGGTTGGTGGCCGTGAGCACGATCTGCATGTATTCATGGAGGTCCGGTTCATTTTTAATGCGTTCATCCTCCGCGATGACATTGAGCAGGCCGATGGCCCCGTTCAGCGGCGATTTCAGGTCGTGCGCCACCACGAACATAAAGCGTTCCAGCTGCTTGTTGATCTTATCCTTGTCCGCCAGGGTGTGCTTGAGCTCTTCCTGGTAGAAGTAGAGTTTTTCAAAAACGCGGACTTTAGCGCGGGTAATATCCACATCCAACGGCTTGGCCAGGTAATCGACCGCGCCTTCCTCGAAGCCTTTCAGCACATATTGTTCTTCCTTGTTGATGGCGGTGACAAATATGATGGAGATGTCTTTTGTTTTGGGATTGCTTTTCAGGAGGCGGGCTACTTCGTAACCATCCATATCCCCCATCTGTACATCCAGCATGATCAGCCCGATGTCCGGGTGTTTCAGGGTCAGCTTCAATGCCTCATTGCCCGATAGCGCTTTCAGGAACACCCGGTTGGGCGCCTGGAGCATATCTTCCAGTGAAAGCAAATTTTCCTGTTTGTCGTCCACAAGCAGGATAGTCATTTTTTTGGAAGGTTCTAACATGTAGTTGTCAATTTACTTGTTGGTGTATTTAGATCTTATAAAGGTGGCGATGTCATCTGTCCGCATAACGTCTATTTTGTGGGAAAGTTCTATAGCTGCGAGTGGCATGATTTCAAATTCTGCTTCTTCGGGGTCCTGGGCAATGCCGGTTCCTCCGTTTTTTACAATGCGCAGCAGTCCGGCGGCCCCGTCGCTGTTGGCGCCGCTGAGCAGGATGCCCAGCGCGCGGCGGCCGTAGGCGGCGGCTACGCTGAAAAAGGTTTCATCGATGGCGGGCCGGCTGTAATGCACCAGCTCGGAGTAGTCCAGCGAAAAAGTGCCGTCCGGTTCTACCAGCAAATGATAGTTCTGGGGGGCGAGGTAAATGCAGCCGGGCTTTACCTGCTCCTTGTCTTCCGGTTCGATGATCTGCCTATCGGCAGACATCAGCTTGTTCAATTCACTGTGCACGTTCTTCAACCGGTGCAATACCAGTATGACCGGCGTTTTCATTTCGGGCGGGAAAGCCCTGATCAGCTTTCCCATCACGGGCAGACTGCCGGCGGAACCTCCTATGGCTATTATATCGAATCCGGTTGCAGGTGTCAAGTATTATAATTTACGTCTGAAAATTTTATACGGACCGTTTACTACTTCAAACTTCTTTTTCTCCTTGCTGAACAACAGCGTTTCTTTCATACCCAATGCCAGGTAGCCCCTGGTGGCCAGGCTATCGTAAAAGAGCGACACCACTTTTTCCTGCAGGGCGCGGTTAAAATAGATAAATACATTCCTGCAGCAAATGAGCTGAAACTCGTTAAACACCTGGTCCGTCACGAGGTTATGCTGGAAGAAGATGATGTTTTTCCGCAACGACGGATGAATGATGGCGCTATCATAACGGGCGGTGTAATAGTCGGAAAAATCGTGCCGGCCGCCGGACTGAATGTAGTTATGGGTATAATCCTTCATCCACTTCATCGGTACGATGCCCGCATTGGCTTTTTCCAGGTTGGCGGCATTCATGTCGGTGGCGTACAGGCGGCTCCGTTCCAGGAGGCCGGCTTCCTGAAGGAGGATTGCCATAGAATAAACCTCTTCGCCGGTGGCACAGCCCGCGTGCCAGATTTTAATGATCGGGTAGGTAGCGAGCCGCGGCAGTATCTCTTCTCTCAACAATTTATAAAAACCCGGATCCCGGAACATCTCTGTCACATTTACGGTGATGTATTCCACCATCTTCCTGAAAAATGCGGGGTCCGTCTGTAGCCTTACCTTGAACTCCACCAGCGTGGTTACGCCGGCATGGCTCATAAAACGTACAAACCTCCTTTTCAGCGATGCCTTTGCATAGTCATTGAAGTCATAGCCGTACTGATGCTGGATTATATAGATCAGCTCCTGGAGTTCTGTATTACTGATATCTTCTACCATATGCGTTACGATAACCACACCCGCAGCAGGGATAATAATTTACTACCGTCCACAGGTTTGGAAATATAATCGGATGCCCCGGCGTCGATGGACTTCTGCCGGTCGTCCGCCATGGCTTTGGCGGTGAGCGCGATGATCGGCAGCCGGGTAAATCGTTTATCCTGTCTTATTTGTTTCATAGCGTCGTATCCGTTCATGCCGGGCATCATGATGTCCATGAGTACCAGGTGCGTGTCCGGATGCTGCCGCAGTATTTCCAGCGCCTCCTGCCCGTCGGAAGCGGCCAGCACACTGGCGCCCTGGGCTTCCAGTAAGGAGCTGATGGAAAATACGTTGCGCATATCGTCGTCCGCAAGCAGGATGGTTTTGCCTTCCATGATATTTTCCGTGTCTATCAGTTCCTTCACGGTTTGTAAGTTGGCCGGATCTACTTTTTCCAGCTTATACAAAAACAACTCTAATTCGTCGAGCAGGCGGTCCGTTGCCAGCGCGGAGCTGCGCACGATGGCCGCTGCGTATTTTTTCAGCTGCGCCTCCTCTGCATGGCTGATATCCTTGTCGAGATAAGCGATCACCGGAGTGGCCGAACCGGCCGTCAGGATGGCCAGCTCCTGCAACTCCGCCACGGCGGCATGGATATCTCCCCCTAATTCAACAATTACGCCATCATATTTTTTTTCATCCAGGAAAGCTTTTGCCTCCTCTACCGTGGCCGCCTGATCGTACCGGGTATCCATGCGGCGCTCCTCCGTTTTGGAGCGGATATGCGGATCGCCGGCCAGTGGCCCCGCGGCAATTATCAGGACTTTTTTCAGGCGGGCATGCAGCTGGGTGTTAATGTCCTGGAAGATTTTTTCCAGGGCGGGTTGCTGCACCGGCTTCTGCGTGTATCCGTTTACGTTATGAGCCGTATGGGAAGATATTTCCCCTGCGGAAACCACGTGTACGAGTATATCTTTAAGCTCCTCCGTGCTGCGGATGATCTGCAGGATGCTTTCCCCGTCGATCACCGGCAGGTTCATATCCAGGATAATGGCCACCGGCCTGAATTTGCGGGCGAGGTTAAGCCCTTCCTGCCCGTTGTGGGCCACGATGGTTTTGTAGCCTTTATTCCTCGCGACCTGCTTCAGCATGTCCGCAAACCATTTATCATCTTCCACGATGAGGATCAGCTTATCGTGCCGGTGGATGTTGGCGCGGTCGTCCTCCGGGGCAGCGTCCACCGGTACCGGGAGCGCTGTTTTGGCGGGCGTGATTTCCGCCATGGACCGCATGGCAAGCTGAGCGGGTTCCAGGGGGATGTTAATGGTAAAGGTGCTTCCTTCCGGGGAGCTGCGTTCCAGCTGTATCTGCCCGTTCATCATCTTCATGAGGTAGCGGGAGATGGAGAGCCCCAGCCCTGTACCGCCAAACTTGCGGCTGGTGCTGCTGTCCGCCTGCTGAAAGGCTTCGAAGATGAGCTGCTGCTTATCCTCTGGGATGCCCATCCCCGTATCGATCACGCTGACGTAGAGTTGCGCGTCCTTAATATACCATTCCACCCGCACGGTTCCTTGTTCCGGTGTGAACTTAAACGCGTTGGACAGGAGGTTGCGGATCACCTGCTCCAGCCGTTGTTTATCGGTAGGCACCTTCTCCGGTACGTCCGCGCTGGTATGCTGGGTGAAGTTGATATTTTTTTGCTGGGCTACGATTTTAAACAGGTCGTTGATATCGTTCTGCATTTCCTTCACCCGCACGTCTTCAATATGTATATCCACCTTACCCGCTTCGATTTTGGAGAGGTCCAGTATATCGTTGATGAGGGTCAGCAGTTCCGTACCGGAGCGGTGGATGATGGTAGCGTACTCCCGTTGCCGTTGGGTCAGGTTGTTATCCTTATTTTCTTCCAGCATTTTGGCCAGGATGAGGACACTGTTGAGCGGGGTGCGCAATTCGTGGGACATATTGGCGAGGAAGTCCGACTTATAGCGGTTGCTGGCCTCGAGTTCGGAAGCTTTTACAGAAAGCGCTTCCCTGGCGGCTTCCAGGGCTTTGTTCTTCACCGTCATTTCAGCGTTCACCTGCCGCAGTTCCTCTTCCTGCACGCGGAGTTCCTCTTCGGAGGCTTGCAGTACTTCCGACTGCCGGCTCAGTTCCTCATTGCTCTGGCGCAGTTCTTCCTGCTGGTTGAGCAGTACTTCCTTCTGTTCCTGCACCTGTTTGAGCAGCTCCATCACTTTATCCCGGCTGCTGGCGGCGTTGAGGGCCACTGCAATGTCTTTGGCGAGGGTTTCCAGTAATTCCAGCTGCACCTGGGAGGTTTTATGGAAAGACGCCAGTTCTATGACGCCGGTAATTTCGCTGTCCATCCATAACGGCACTACGATGAGTTCCTGCGGTTGCGCGGCTCCTGATGCCGCAGCGATCTTCCAGAAGTTGCCGGGAATATGGTCAATGACTTTTATTTTTTTCTCCAGCACGGCCTGACCTGTGATGCCTTCACCGGGCACAAGCGTTTGCGGGAGGTCAGCCGGCATGGCAACGCCGGCGGCTAAACGAAGATGCGCAGCTTTTTCATCCTTTACATAAAAAGCGCCGGCAATGTAATTGCCGTAGTCCACCAGCTCTTTAAGGCATTTCTCCACGAGGCACCTGACGTCCAGGATGCCCTGCAGGCTGGCGTTCATCTGGTCCATGCCTACCAGCTTCCAGTTGCGCTGGTTGGCCTGGTTGTTCAGCTCCACCACCTCTTCCAGCTTGGCGTTGAGGATATGCTGGGCTTTGAGGCGGCGTTTGAATTCCTTGTAGGTAACCACCATGAGGATGAAGCCAACGAGGAGGATGAAGATGTTATTCCAGGTCAGGATCACCATGGACCTGGAGGCGGATTCCTCGTTCTCCTGTTCCCGGAGGGCCAGCAGGCGCTGCTCTTCCGCGCGGATATTAACGATGGCGACGCGGATTTTTTCCATCAGGATGACTTCCCGGTTGGTCAGCTCCTCGTTATCTTCGAAGGTTTGCTTCCAGATGCGATGGTCGTTTTCATTCCAGAAGCTGAGGATGGCGTTGACGGCATCTTCCAGGCTGTCCACCCGGCGCAGCTCCCCTTCATTGTCCGCCACCATTTCGCGCAGCGTGCCGATGGCAGGCGTTATCTTAGGCAGGTTTATTTCGTAAGGCTGCAGGTATTTACGTTGGAATGTGGCGCGAAATCCACGTCGGGAAGCTTCCATATCCACCACTAACCGGTTGATCCTTTCCAGCTGATTCAACACTTTATAGGTATGCTGCACCCAGGCCGATTCCCGTTTTTGCTGATGAAACGACCTCATCGTGAGCAGGCCGCCCAGCACAACGAGGATAACTACCAGTGCAAACCCGGTGTACAAGCGGTTTACCAACGAAAACTTCATAGTCCGACAAAAAATATATGATTTAAAAAAGCGGTTGAAATTCCTCCAATCAAGATTATTCTATAATTTAGTTAAAAATATCAAAAGTTGCTCATATTCAATGATTTTGCCAAGTAATATTATCTTGAGTTTAATATTTTGTTATTTGTTAATGGGAAAACTATATACACCTGTTCGCAGTATATATACGAAGCAGCCGGCAGTTCCGGCACGAAATTTTAAGAAATGTTCACTTCTGTGACATTTGAAGCGCCATACCGCAGCAAGGCCGGTATGCTACATAAAAAAAGACCATCATTCTCTATTGAACCGCCATTAGCGTCCCTACGGATGACTGTACGAAAAATTAAATCTAATTCAAAACTGCCGCGTTGAACAAGCACTCACCCTGTTTGTTATAAGCGGACAAAAAGAGCCACAATGGGTAAAATTCTGCTAGTAGAGGATGATGAAGTAATGCCAAAGATTATTGCACGCATTTTGCCGCCGCCCGAGTATGAGGTGGACATTGCCGTGAACGGCAAGGAGGCCATACAAAAGCTGGAAGCCAACCATTATCAGTACGATCTCGTGATTACAGATATTATGATGCCGTATGCAAATGGTTTTGAAATCCTCAGTAAAGTTAAAAGCCATGAACGTGAAAAGCCGATCCCCGTCATCATCGTGTCGAATGCCGGCAATGAGGATATGATCATGGAAGGCTTTAAACTCGGTGTGGACGATTTTCTGAAGAAGCCGATTATCCCTGCTGAGCTGGTTATCAGGGTAAAACGTTTATTAATGAGAAATAAATAGCGTATTGGAAACTACACTATCCGACATTTTACAAGATATCCGTTCCATTTATTATTATGCGCCGCTGGCTATCAAGGTAGCGATTATCTTTATTATCGTAGCGGTGTCGGCAACTGTTTTGGCTTACCTGGTCATGCTGCGGAGCCGCTACCGGAATTACCGGCAGCAGCGGCGCATGGCCCGCATGCTACCGAAGATAGACGAGTTGCTGATGAATGAGATCATTGCCAATCCTAACATCCCTCATGATGTAGCTCCCTCAAAAGTGGCGCTGGACCTGGAACCATTCGATGAACTGCCCCTGCACAAACGCTGGGGCCGGGAAATGCTGACCGAACGCATTATTCATTACCGCAACAACGTATCCGGCACAGCGGGCGACCTGCTGCGCAACCTGTACCTGCAGCTGGACCTGGACAAGGATGCCATGCGCAAATTGAAATCCAGGCACTGGAATAAGAAGGTGGAAGCGCTCAATGAGTTCACCCTCATGGATATGCCTATTGCCGACGTCACCATCCTGCCGCTGGCCAATAGCCGTAACCGTGAGTTGAGGGCCGCTGCCCGGCAGGCGTATATCAAACTGAGTAAGAACGAACCGTTTAAGTTCTTCGATTCCGTGACGGATCCCCTCCTGCCCTGGGACCAGGTGGAGCTTTACCGGATCATTACCACTACCACGGATATCGCTATTCCCAACTTCGCCCGGTGGATCACCTACTCTTCCAACAAAAGCGTAGTGTCCTTCTGTATGAAGCTGGTGGTACATTACAACCAGCTTGCCGCCGTGCCGGCCATCATCAAACTGCTGGAAAACCGGGATCATACGCTGCGCGCCGAGGCCATCGAAGCGCTGGGGCGGCTGAAGATCGCCGAAGTGGAAGATAGGCTGGTACACCTTTACACCAGCCAGCCGCTGTTTTGCCAGATCGCCATCCTGAAGGCGCTGGGGCGCATCAGGAGCGGCCGGCATATCGACTTCCTGCGCAACGAGTTCCTTCACTCCACCGACTTTGACCTGCGCAAAGCCGCTGCCCGCGCCATTGTGAAGAATGAGATCATGGCCAGGGAAGTGATTGATGAATTGCTGGCCACCACCACCGGCGAGAACCTGCTGATCCTCAAACATTGCATGAACCCCTTAATTAAGTATTGATGAACAGCGTACAGGAAATATTAAGCGCCTTCTATGATTCAGCCATCTTCGTATATGGGCTGACGTTAATCGTCGTGTACGGCGTACTGGCCGTGCTGTCCATTATCGCCATCCGGCGCTACCTCAATGCCACCCGGCCCAGCCAGCTGGAAAACCTCATGAGTTCCCCGCTGGCGCCCGGCATCTCTATCCTGGCGCCGGCCTACAACGAAGGGCTGACCATCATTGCCAACGTACGCTCCCTGCTGACGCTCAACTACCCGAAATACGAGATCGTACTGATCAACGATGGCAGTACGGACGACAGCCTGGAACAGCTGATCAATGAATTTGACATGGTGGCGGTGGATTTCGCCTATCATGAAAAGATACGCTCCAAGCCCGTACGCGCAATTTATAAATCCCGCAACCAGGCCTACTCCAACCTGCTGGTGATCGATAAGGTCAACGGTAAAAGCAAGGCGGACGCGGTAAACGCCGGCATCAACGCCGCCGCATTCGATTACTTCGTATGTACGGATGTAGACTGCGTACTCCATAAGGACACCCTGCTGGAACTCATCAAACCCGTGATGCAGGAAGGCGGGAAGCGGGTGATCGCCATCGGCGCTACCCTGCGCATCGCCAATTCCAGCGAGTTCGACGAAGGGGTGATGACTCGCATGCGCCCACCCCGGGCCTTGCTGCCACGGTTCCAGGAAGTGGAGTATATCCGCTCCTTCGTGCTGGGGAAGATGGGATGGAGCGCGATTAACTGCGTACCGAACGTTTCCGGCGGACTGGGTTTGTTTGACAGGGAGATCGTCATTAAAAGCGGCGGGTATGACCATAAATCCTTTGGAGAGGATATGGAGCTGCTCACGCGGATGTGCGGTTTTTGCGAGGACAACAAGATCCCCTACTCCGTCCGTTATATCCCTAAAACGCTTTGCTGGACGGAAGGGCCATCGTCCCTGAAGGTCTTTGGAAGACAGCGGACCCGCTGGGCCAGGGGGCTGGCGCAGCTGATGTACGCCCACAAAAGCATCTTCCTTCACCCGCGCTACGGCCGCCTGGGGCTGGTGGTATTCCCCTACAACTTTTTCTTTGAACTGCTGGCGCCCGTGATAGAGGCTTCCGGCATCATTATATATCTCTGGCTGGGGCTGACCGGTAATGTTAACTGGCCATACGCCATCCTCCTGCTCCTTTTCGTATATACGTATGCGATAATGATCACCACCTTATCCATTTTGTGGGACCAGCTGAGTTTCCATTATTATAAATCAGTAAAAGAAGTATTGTCGCTCCTCATTATGCCATTCCTGGAATTCCTCCTGTATCACCCGCTGATTACCTTTTATTCCCTGAAAGGTTATCTCTTCTTCCTGACCAACAGGCGAAGCAGCTGGGGTAATATGCAGCGGCAGGGCTTCCGGAAGGCTAAGACAACCACTTAATTCATTATTGGCAATGATCGGTATTATATTTGAAAATTTTGTATTCGTTTATGGCCTGGCCATGCTGCTCATTTACGCGCTGCTTGCGTTGATGAGTAATATCGGCGTGCGGCTGTTTAAAAAGCGGAGTCCCTATACCGACTATTCCCTGCTGCTGGACTCCCCCTTAACGCCCGGCATATCTGTGATTGCGCCTGCCTACAACGAGGGCGTTACCATTATTTCCAACGTACGTTCCCTCCTAACGTTGAACTATACACGCTTTGAAGTGATCATCATCAACGACGGCAGTACGGATGATACGCTGCAAAAGCTGATCGACGAATTTGAAATGGTGGAAGTGGATTTCGCGTACAACGAGCGGATCATCACCCGGCCGGTGCGCAAGTTCTTCAAATCCACCAACACGGCGTACGACAAGCTGCTGGTGATCGATAAGGTGAACGGCAAGAGTAAGGCGGATGCTTCCAATGCCGGCATCAACGCGGCGGCATTCGACTACTTCCTCTGTACCGATGTGGACTGTATCCTGGAAAAGGACACCCTCTCCCGCATGATACACCCGTTCCTCAACGAATACCAAAATAAAACAAAGGAAGTGGGAGATCCCTGCCCGGAATGCGGCTACGTTCATATCGTGGAAGACAGTACCCGGGTTATTGCCTCCGGCGCCACCCTGCGCATTGCCAATTCCAGCGAAGTGGACGAAGGGGTGATGGTAAGGGTAAGGCCGCCTTCCCGCTTCCTGCCAAGGTTCCAGGAGATGGAATACATCCGCGCCTACGTGCTGGGTAAAATGGGCTGGAGCATGATCAACGCCGTGCCCAACGTTTCAGGCGGGCTGGGGTTATTTGACAAGGAAATCGCCATTAAAGCGGGGGGCTATGACCATCAGTCGTTCGCGGAAGATATGGACATTGTAACCCGTATGTGCGGCTATATGCTGGACAATAACCTGAAATACGCCATCCGTTATATCCCAACCACCCAATGCTGGACGGAAGGGCCGCCCAACATGAAAATTTTCAGCCGGCAGCGGACCCGCTGGGGGCGCGGCCTGGCGGAGATCATCACCATACACCGGCATCTCCTGTTCAATCCCCGCTACAAGCAGCTGGGGTTGGTGGTATTGCCGTATAACCTGCTGTTTGAATTCCTGGCGCCCATCATTGAAGCGCTGGGGTTGATCTCCATCATCTGGCTGGCCCTGACCGGGCAGATCAACTGGCCATATGCGCGGATACTGTTACTTTTCGTGTACCTGTATTCCGTGATGATTACCACGCTGGCCCTCTGCTGGGACCAGCTCACGTATCCCTACTACAAAACTACCCGGGAGGTTTTCGGGCTTACGCTCATGGCCTTCCTGGAGCCATTTATATATCATCCGTTAATCGTTTTCTTCGCCCTGCGGGGATACTGGTTCTTCCTCATCGGGAAGAAGACCAGCTGGGGGAATATGCAACGTCAGGGCTTTGCGCCCAAAAAACCGAATTAAATCCATGCATGTGAAGGTAATGCCGTATAAATATATCGTAGCGCTATTGTTGGTGAGCTTTGCCATAACGGCACAGGGGCAGATTATTCAACTGAAGAAGGTAAAGAACAAGTCAGAGCAATACTACAACCAGGCGCTGGCCGCCACGCAGCAACAGCGCTATGCGGAGGCCATTGAGCTCTCGAAAAAAGCGCTGAAGGAAGAACCCAACTACATCGACCAGGAGCTGCTGCTGGCGAGGTTGTACATGCTCACCGGGCAATACGACCTCTCCCGGAAATACATCAAAAAAGTGCTGCACAAAGATCCGACATACAAGGACGCCTATTACTACGGCATCAACGTGGAAATGACCACCGGCCGGTATGAAGAGGCGGAATGCTATGTGGATGAAGCGCTGCTGAACTTCCCCGGCAACAGGGATTTCAGGATCCGGCAGATAAACATCCTGGACGCGCAGGGGAAGCTCCGCCGGGCGGACGGCTACGCCGAAACGCTGATGGACAACTTCCCCGAGGATACCGTAGTACGCCGCGCCTATATCAATCACTACCTGGAAGCGGGCTACTATCACCAGAAAAACGGAAATTACACCCTGGCGCGCAGCAACTTCGATAAGGTGCTGGCGGTAGACCCTAACAATAAAGACGCCCGCGAAGCCACGCTGGGCACAGAACTCAAGGGAGGCAACCGCACGGAAGCCCTGGCCATCCTGGACCGCCAGCTGGCGCAGCAACCGAATAATTATGACCTGCTGATGAAGAAGCTGGGGCTGTTGCAGGAAATGCACCAGTATGCGGAAGCGCTCAGCGTACTGCAACAGATCTACCGGAAATACCCCAACGACGCCAAGGCGCGCAGCATAGAAAGCGCGCTGCGCATGGAAGCGGCGGCCTATTATGCTAACGCCGACCCCTACACGCTTTATACCTCCGTGCTGGAAAAGAACCCGAACAACCGGGAAGCGCTGGATAAAGTGATCGGCTATGCCATGTCCAGGGGCGCCTATATGGAAGCCCTGGCGTGGATCAACCGCGGCTTGCGTACGAACCCCGCTGATAGCCGCCTCCTGGGCTTTAAGCTGGACATCCTGGAAGCGGACCATAAATACAGCGCTGCTGCCGCGATTGCGGAGATGCTGTACCGGCGCAGCCCTAATGCGGACCTGAAAGAACGGCTGACCGATTTGCAGCTACGGGCCGGCAGGGCCTATTTACAGGAAGAGCAGTACGACCTGGCGCTGGCCGCATTTCAGTCAGGACTCCAAACCTCTCCCAAGGATACTAATTTATTATCCCTGGTAACAAATACTTACCTGCTGCTGAAAGACAATAAAGGCGCGCTGAAAGCGGTGGACAACGCACTGGCCTACTACCCGGACAACGAAAAGTTCCTGCTGCGCAAAGCCGCTATCCTGGAGGCTTCCGGCAAGTACGAAGCTGCGGCGGAGCTGCTGGGGCAACTCAGCGCCCGGCGCCCGGGGGATGAAAAGTACAAAGGCTCCCTGGTGGACCTGCGCCTGAGCATGGGGCGCAACCTCATGCGGGCGGAGGAATACGAAGCGGCCAAGCAACAGTTTGCCGCCGTACTGGCCGCCCAGCCGGACAACCGGGATGCGCTGGATTATATGATCAACATGCAAAGCGCTACCGGCAAGGCGGACAGCGCGGTGTACTATGCGGACAACGCGTTAATATATTATCCGAACGATAAAGACCTGCTGCTGAAAAAAGCCGGCGCCTTGCAGCAGCTTGGCCAAAACACAGCAGCGGCGGCCATTACGGCGGACCTGATGGCGCGTTACCCTTACCTCTCCAAATACCGGGACGCCTATACGAATTCCTTACTGGCTGCGGCAAGCGCCTACCAGAAAGCGCAGCAGGCGGACAGCGCCCTGTATATGTACCAGCAGGTGCTGGCGCTGAACCCGAAGGATTCCCTGGCATTGCAAAGCAGTATCAACCTCTTGAATGCGCAGCAGCGGTACGACAGCGCGCTGGCTTATGTACAGGAAGGGCTGCGGTATTACCCGGACAATGAAGCCCTGCTGCTGAAACGGGCCGTGACGCTGGAAAACAGGAAAGACTACTCCAATGCCGCACTGGCGGCGGATACGCTGGCACGCAAGTACCCAACCGCGGCCAATAAAGATTATTACGACCAGCTGTATAATAAAACCCTGCGCAACCAGTTTGGCTTATACTACCTGAATAGCAGTTACGACTATACGTCGAACAAATACAACATTGCTACCGTGGAATACCGGCGGCTGATGAAGCGGGGCGGCTCCTATGCCTTCCGGCTGGATTATGCCGGCCGCAAGGATGGCAACGGGTTGCAGGGCGAGGCGGAGATGTATTATGTGCATAATCCGAAGCTCTATAGCTACGGCCTCGTCACTTATTCCAACAAGGTGGTGTTCCCGCAGTTGCGGGCCGGTTACTCCCTGTTCAAAACATTCGGCAAGGAGGTGGAGGGCGAGCTGGGCGTGCGCTACCTGAACCTGGACAGCCTTTCCAGCATTGCAGGCGTGGCCAGCATCGCAAAACCTTTCGGGGATTTTTGGGTGAATTTCAGGGCTTACGTGATCAGCGAGGAATCGGATGTCTACACTTCGTTTAACCTGACGACGCGGTATTACACCGATGCCAGGCGGCAGGATTTTGTATCCCTCATTGCCGGCATTGGCACCTCTCCGGATGACCGCAGCCGTTTGATCAATTTACCGGAGCTGTCCGGCTTGCTCACGCACAGCGTGGCGGCGGGCTACCAGAAAGTGATCAAATACAGGACTACACTGGGTTTGTACGGCACCTGGATCAACAGTAAGATAGCGGATAATCAATATCGCAACCAATACGATATCTACCTGCTGTTTATGCGTAAATTCTAACCGATGTATTCAATGAGCAGTTTATTCCTTTCCGTGATGATGATGCTTAGCGCCGGCTGTGGCGCCCCCGGCGGCGACATCCCGCTGGTAACGGGCGGCAGGAGCGCGTATGTGATTGTAACGCCGGCAAGCCCTTCCGGGGCGGAGCGCAAGGCCGCGGGGATTGTACAGGAATATATACTGCGGGCCTCCGGCGCCAAGCTGCCTATCCTGCAGGAGGGCGGCTACAGCGGTAAGCAGGCGATTTACGTGGGGAACACGCGGCAAAGCAGCGGTCCGGAAAAGATAAAAGATGACGGCTATTATACCGGCGTATCGGGCCAGGCCCTGTACATCCGGGGTGGCAGCGGCAAGGGCGTCGTATATGGCGCGTATCATTTTGCTGAAGCGTATATGCGTTGCCGTAAGTTGCCCGGCGCGCCGGCGGTGGCGCCGGTGAGTAAGGACATCAGCCTGCCGGGGAATATGCAGGATCTGAGCGAACCGGATTTTATTTACCGGGAGAGCTACTACCCTGCGTCCGCAGATGCGGAGTACCTGGAATGGCATGGGCTGCAGCGATTCGAGGATCTGTGGGGCCTTTGGGGGCATTCCTATTTCAAGATACTACCGCCCGCAACTTATTTTGCCGCGCACCCGGAATACTATTCCATGGTCAACGGCCGGCGGCAGCCATTGCAGCTATGCCTCAGCAACGAGGCGGTGTACCGGCTGACGGTGGCTTATTTTAAAAAGGCCATGGCGGATAACCCGGATGCGATATATTGGTCCATTTCCCCGGAAGACGGCCCTGGCGGCTGTACCTGCGACCAATGTAAAAAGGCGGATACGGAGGAAGGCAGCCAGTCCGGCTCGCTGATACGCTTTGTAAACCGCGTGGCGGCGGCCTTTCCGCAGGCGAGGTTTACGACCCTCGCTTACGGCTATACGAGCAAGGCGCCGGCAAAAACGAAGCCTGCCGGCAATGTGTATATTTTATTGAGTACAATTGATGCATACCGGCAAACGCCGCTGGCGGAAGCCCCTTCCGCAGCGGATTTCCGCAGGAACCTGGCTGCATGGGAAAAGCTGGGCAGCCATTTGTTTATCTGGGATTATACCACGCAGTTCACGAATTATTTATGTCCGTTCCCGGACTACAACCACCTGGCGGCCAACCTGCAATATTTTGCCGCGCATGGCGTGCGGGGCGTGTTTAGCCAGGGCAGCGGGGATACCTACGGGGATATGGCGGAGTATAACAGCTACCTGCAGGCGGCCTTGCTCTGGAACACCCGGGCGGATGCCGGCGCGGTAACGGCCGATTTCATGAAGCATTATTACCGGGCGGCGGCGGCGCCGATGCAGCAATACTTACAGGCGCTGACGGCTGCGGTCAAGACCACCGGGGCGGTGCTGGATATTTACGGCAGCCCTATTTACAGCGGGAAGGATTACCTCTCCCCTGCCAACCTGGATCAATATTCCACCCTGCTGGACCGGGCGGAAGCGGCCGCGGAGGGCGATACGGCGGCGTTGCGGCGGGTGTACCGGGCGAGGCTGCCACTGGAATACACGGTGTTGCAGCAGTCGCGCATGTACGGCACCGAAAAATTCGGCTACCTCGTGCCTGCTAACGGTGGCGGCTATACGGTGAATCCGAAATGGCCGGCAAGGGTGCAGCGGTTTGCGGAACAGGCGAAGGCGGCCGGGGTGAAGGAATTGTCAGAAGGAGGCCTCTCCCCCGAGGCGTACCTGGCGCAGTGGCAGGCGCTGATGCGGCGGCCCTGGGTGGGCGGCCTGGCGTTTAAAGCGCCCGTGACGCTCGTGAACGCCTATACGCCGGAGTACAGCCCTATGAAGGAGAAAACGCTGACGGACGGGCTCACCGGCGATCTGGATTTCAGTTACAACTGGCTGTTCACTTACGGCAAGGATATGATCGCGACCATTGACCTGGGCGGGAGTAAGACGGTGCGCAGCGTACAGTTGAACTTCCTGCAGGATGCGCGGCATAACATCTTCCTGCCTCAGCAAATCACGATTGAAATATCGGCTAACGGCCTGGACTATACGAAAATCGGCACGCAAACGGGCGGGCTGCCTGCGGAAGAGGATTACACGGCGGCAATCCGGAATTTTAAGTTCCAGGCGGGCGGCAAGGCTGCGAGGTACGTACGGGTGACGGCGGTTTGTGCGCCGAAGATGCCGGACTGGCGGGCGATCCCGAACAAGCTGCCGGCGGTTTGCTGCGATGAGGTGGTGGTGTTGTGAGCGGGAGTCGCCAGCGACCCTTAATTTTTTTTAGGGGGAGAAATTAATGCCGCGGTGAGCGTGGTCCCGGTAAATCAACAGGAGGAGCTATGCCTGCTGCCATGGCTGCGAGCCGCACGAAATGCGTACATGCCGGGTACGCGTAGCCCCGCGTTTAAAATAGTCACGCCTGCCTGGGGCCCGGCTGGCTGCAACGGCATAATGCTACCGTGCCGGGAACCTGTGACCGGGCAGGTACAGCGGCAGATGCGGGTTGCCATCTCCCCCACCCACTAAAAACTATGAATAAGCCGCAAGGACGGCAGGCGAACGCAACTTCCGCACTCCAACCGCTTGACATTCAAACCTTTCAAAAATTTTTGAAAATTAATTTGGAAATAATAAACACTGTTCATTATATTTGCACTGTAAACTTTTTCAATGGGCATTACAGAAAGAAAAGAGAGAGAGAAGGCAGAAATGCGGCGGCGTATCGTAGATGCGGCAATAGAAATGTTCGTTGCGGAGGGATATGAAAAAGTATCGATCCGGAACATTGCTGATAAAATTGAATACAGCCCGGCCACTATTTATCTCTACTACAAAGATAAGGATGAATTGCTGTATGACGTACAGGGGGAAGCATTTCAAAAGCTGGCCAATTACCTGCGCGCACGCATTACCGCTGAAGATCCCCTGGAAAGAGTGCGGCAGCTGATCCTGGCTTACCTGGATTTTGCCCGCGAATACGAGGAACTGTATGACCTGATGTTCATCATCAAAGCGCCGATGAACTCCGTGCAGAAGGACGCCGAATGGGATAACGGCCAGGATGCGTTTACCCTGCTCCGTGAGAACGTGATCAGCTGCGTGGAAAAAGGGCTGATCCGCTTTGATAATCCCATGATCGCCACGCTGAGCATCTGGGCCTTTGCGCATGGGTTTATCAGCCTGAACCTGCGTTGCAGGATCAAAATCGCGGAATTGGGTGAAGAGGTCATTCCCATCGTAATGCGACAGGCCGTGGAGCATTACCTGGCAACGATTAAAGTGTAGCCGTTACCGTTGGTTGAGCCGCACCAGGTTAGCCTGCATAGCAACGCCAAAGCCCTCCGGGCTTTTTTTAAACACAAGCTTTGAACACTGTTCATTATATCAACAACGATAAAATAATTCAATAGGGAAAGGAGCGCCCTTATATGCCGCTCCACCGTAGCATCTTAACTATAGCCGCCTGGCTATTTTTTTTAACAACATTAATAAACACTGTTTATAATGTCAACATTAATAACAAAAGGAGCATTGTTAATTAGCGCTGTAGTCATGAGTTTCAGCGCCCGGGCGCAGCAATCCGTCCTGGACAATTACATCCGGGAAGCCTTTCAATCCAACAAGAGCCTGAAAGAGCAGTACATACAGCTGGACAGATCGCTGTATGCCTTAAAAGAAGCGAAAGCATTATTCAGTCCGGATGTATCGCTGCTGAGCAGCTATGTTAAATCGGCCGGCGGCAGAACGATAGACCTGCCCCTGGGGGATATGATGAACCCCGTGTACTCCACCCTCAACCAGCTGACGAACAGCCATCATTTCGGGACGCTGAACAACGAAAAGTTTCAGCTCAACCCGGACAACTTCCTGGACACGAAGCTACGCACCAGCATGCCACTGATCAACGCGGAAATCTACTACAACCAGCAGATCAAAAAAGAGCAGCTAAGCCAGCAACAGGCAGCGGTAAACGTATTCAAACGCCAGCTGGTGCAGGAGGTGAAAGCCGCCTACTTCCAGTATTACCAGGCCACCCAGGCGGTAGCGATCTACAACAGCGCGCTCTCGCTTATCCATGAAAATATCCGCATCAACGAAAGCCTGGTGCGCAACGGCGTCCGCAACAATACGGCGCTGTACCGCTCCCGCACGGAAAAGGAGAAGACGGAAGCCTCCATCAACGAAGCGATCAACGCCCGGGAAAATGCGAAAGCGTATTTCAACTTCCTGCTGAACCGCGGCTTACAGGACAGTATTCAGCTGGACAGCTCGCTGCTGGCCATTCCTGCAGAGCAAGCCATTGCGGCGGATGTTAGCGGCCGTGAAGAGTTGCAGCAGTTCAAACATGCCGTAAGCGCGTTACAACTCAACACCAAACTGCAGCGCAGCTACCTTGTTCCCAAACTCAACACCTTCCTGGACCTTGGCAGCCAGGGCGCGCCGGAACGTTTCGATAACAGCACCCGTTACTACTTCTTCGGGGTGAACCTGGAATGGAACATCTTCAATTTTCACAAAAGCCGCTACCGTATCAAACAGGCGGAAACCAATATGCAGTCCGTGGCCATGCAGGCTTCCCAAACGGAGGACCAGCTCCGGCTGCAACTGCAACAGGCCCGCAATAATTACAGCACGGCTATACGTAATTACAACAGTGCTAAGAGTCAGCTCGAATTTGCGGAGCGGTATTACCGCGACCAGCTGAAGACCTACAAGGAAGGGCAATTGCTCTACCTGGAACTGCTGGATGCGCAAAACCAGCTGACCACCGCCCGGCTGCAGACTTCCGTTACGCAGGCAGCCGTACAAACCGCTTACGCCGGCGTAGAAAGAGCGCAGGCATCTTACCCGATTAACGATAACAAATAATAAATCACACTCCCATGAAACAATTTCCCATCGCTATAGCAATATCCGCACTGCTGGCCGCCTGCGGCAGCAAACAAACCGCCGTTCAGCAGGACAGTACTGTTATCATTCCCGTGAAAACGATGGCCCTGCAACAGCATGGCGGCGCGCAAACCATTCACGCCTCCGGGCAGTTCACGACGGATGATGAAGTGTACCTCTCGTTTAAAACCGGTGGCATCATCAATAGTATTTTAGTGAAAGAGGGCGACCCCGTGCGCCGCGGGCAGCTGCTGGCCACGCTCAACCTCACGGAAGTGAACGCGCAGGTACAGCAGGCTACGCTGGCCTTTGAAAAAGCGCAACGGGATTACCAGCGTACCAACAACCTCTATAAAGACAGCGTAGCTACGCTGGAACAGCTGCAAAACAGCAAAACCGCGCTGGACCTGGCGCAGCAGCAACTGACCGCCGCCAACTTCAACCGCTCCTACTCCGCCATACACGCCACGCAAGACGGTTATGTGCTGCATAAACTGGCCAACACGGGGCAGGTGATTAGTCCGGGTACGCCCGTATTCCAGATCAACGGCGCTCAAAACGCGCACTGGATACTTCGTATAGGCGTTAGCGATGGCGAATGGGCCAGCGTGAAAAAAGGCGATAAAGCCTCCATTGAAACCGAATCCGCCAAAGGCGCCGCACTACCGGCTACGGTTATACGTAAATCAGAAGGGATAGATCCGCAGAGCGGCACCTTCACCATCGATGTACAGCTGGACGGCGCCAAACCCGCCGCCATTGCCGCCGGCATGTTTGGCAGATGTACCATACAAACGGCTGCCGCCGATACCTCCGGCTTCTGGCGGATCCCATATGCCGCCCTGCTGGATGGCAACGGCAGCAGCGGTTTTGTATTCGTCACCAACGATAACAAGACTGCCCGCAAAGTGCCGGTTACCATTGCCGGTATGGAAAAAGACCAGGTGCTGATTAGCGGCGGTATTGAAACCGCGGCCAAACTGATCATCTCCGGCAGCGCGTACCTTAAAGACCAATCTCCCATTCGCATCATCCAATAATCCGCTCTCATGAAAATCTCTCAATACGCTGTAAAAAATTACCAGTTTACGCTGGTGATATTCATCATGATCATCGTGCTGGGCATCAGTACCATCATGAATATGTCGCGCTCCGAGGACCCGGAGATGAAATCCCCGCAGTTCTCCGTCGTCGTGATCTACCCCGGCGCCAGCCCCAAGGATATGGAGGACCTGGTGGTGGACCCGCTGGAAAAAAATATCTACAGCCTGGAAAACATCAAACGCCTTCGTACTACCATCAACGATGGCGTGGCCATCCTCCAGGTGGATTACAAATACAACTCCGACGTAGAGCAGAAATACCAGGAACTGGTGCGGGAAGTAAACACCATGCGGAGCCAGCTGCCGTCGGATATTTTTAGTATAGAGGTGAAGAAGCAGGAGCCGTCGGATGTAAACATCCTGCAAACGGCGCTGATTTCAGAAAACGCCTCCCGCGATCAGCTGCGCTTTTATGCGGACAAGCTCCAGGAAAACCTGGAAAAAGTACCGGCGCTCAAGAATGTAAAAATTCATGGCTTGCCTGATCAGCAGGTGCGGGTGGAATTGCAGCTGGATAAAATGGCGCAGCTGCACATCCCCGTGGATGCCGTGATGGGCGCGCTGGAGAGCGAAATGGCCAACATCCCCGGCGGCAGTATCGACGCAGGGGAAAAGAGCTTCAATATCAAAACCAGCGGCAATTACAACGACCTGAAAGAAATTGAAAGCACCATCGTAGCCGCCGCCAACGGCAAGAATATTTTCCTGAAGGACATTGCCCGCGTGTACTACGGATTTGACGATGAGAAATATTTCGTACGGCTGAACGGCCATCGCAGCGTGGTGGTTTCCGCTGCGCAAAAAACCGGGGAAAACATCAGTAAAACGAAACTGGAATATGAACCAGTGATTGCGGCATTTAAGAAAACGCTGCCGGCAAATATTGACCTGGTAACGTACTTTAACCAGGCGGATGCTGTTAACTCCCGCCTGGCGGGGCTTGGGAAGGACTTCCTCATTGCCATCCTCCTGGTGGCCATCACCCTGTTGCCGTTGGGTCAACGCCCGGCCATCATCGTGATGATCTCCATTCCATTGTCGCTCAGTATCGGGATTGTATTGCTGCAGCTCTTCGGCTATAACCTGAACCAGCTTAGCATTGTAGGGCTGGTAGTAGCGCTCGGCCTCCTCGTGGACGACAGCATCGTGGTGATTGAAAACATTGAACGCTGGATGCTGGAAGGGCACAGCCGCATGGAAGCCACGCTGAAAGCCACTTCCCAGATAGGCCTCGCGGTGGTAGGTTGTACCGCTACCCTCATCATTGCCTTTATGCCGATCGTATTCATGCCGGAAGGCGCAGGAGATTTCATCCGCGGATTGCCGCTGGCCGTGATCTTCAGCGTGCTGGCTTCCATGGCGGTATCGCTGACGATCATCCCTTTCCTGGCCAGCCGTTTGCTGAAACAGCATGCCAACCCGGAAGGAAATATTTTCATGCGCGCGCTCAAAAGAATGATCCATGGCAGTTATGCGCGCCTGCTGGATAAGGCCCTGCATCGCCCGGTGCTGACGGTGATCGTATCCCTGGTGATCTTTGCCGGCTCCATTGGTATTTTGCAGGTGGTGGGCTTCAGCCTCTTCCCTTCTTCGGAAAAGCCGCAGTTCCTGGTGAACGTGATGGCGCCGCCGCAGAGCAGCCTGGAATATACGGACAGCATTGCCCGTAACCTGGAAGCGGTGCTGCGTAAGGAAAGCGCGGTGAAATATGTAGCCAGCAATATCGGCAAAGGCAACCCGAGGATTTATTACAACGAGGTGCCGGAAAATGAGCGGAGCGATTATGCGCAGCTGTTCGTGCAGCTGGACCCGCATACGAGTCCTGCCGCGAAGCTGGACCTGATCGAAAAGCTCCGCAAACAATGGACGCCTTACCCCGGCGCTAAGATCGAGGTGAAAAACTTTGAACAGGGGCCGCCCATGGCCGCGCCGGTAGAAGTGCGCGTGTTTGGGGACAACCTGGATACGCTCCGCGTACTGGCGGACAAGGTGGAAAAGATGCTGGAAAAAACTAAGGGCGCCATCTATATCAACAACCAGGTTTCCCACCTGAAGACCGATATCCGGGTGAGGATCAACCGCGAAAAAGCGCAGCAGCTGGGCATCCCGACGGCCAGCATTGACAGGACGGTGCGCCTGGCCGTGGCCGGCATCAACCTGGGCCGCTACAATGATAAGAATGATAACGACTACGACATCCTGCTGACGAGGGAGAAAACGGGCAAGCCTACACTGGATGTCTTCCGGGACCTGTTTGTGAACAATAACCAGGGCGTAGCCATCCCGTTGTCGCAGGTAGCAACGCTGGAAATGGAGACCTCTCCCCTGGTGATCCGCCACCATGAGAAGAACCGGATGATAGCGATTACGGCCTTTGTAAAGAAAGGCATGCTGGCGGATAAGGTGATCAACGATGTCATCGGGCAGATGGACAAGCTGCAGTTGCCGGCAGGTTACAGCTACGAGATGGGCGGGGAAGTGGAAAGCCGGAAGGATTCTTTCGGCGGGTTTATGACCATCATCATTGTAACGGTATTCATGTTTGTGGCGGTGCTGATCCTGGAGTTCAAAACGTTTAAGAGTACGCTGATTGTATTGTCCGTAATACCGCTGGGCATTGTGGGCGCGGCGCTGGGGCTGTGGATTACCGGTAATTCCCTGTCGTTCGTTGCCATCATCGGGTTGATAGCGCTGGCGGGTATTGAAGTGAAGAACACGATCCTGCTGGTGGACTTTACCAACCAGCTGCGCCGGCAGGGGCATAGCCTTGAATCCGCGATACGCGAGGCGGGGGAAGTGCGGTTTCTCCCGATCGTACTCACTTCGTTAACGGCCATCGGCGGACTGATTCCGATCGCCATCAGTACCAATCCGCTGATTGCGCCGCTGGCCATCGTGCTGATAGGTGGTTTGATCAGTTCCACGCTGCTGTCCCGCATTGTAACACCGGTGGTGTACAAGCTGATTCCGCCTAAAATTGAAGTGGAGGCAGCGGCAGGCAAACAAACCGTAGCAACGGAAATGATGGAATTGGCAGAAGCGTAAATAGTTGGAAATTATCAGGGAATATGTACATTTACACATAATTGGCACAAACCAAATCCTTGAAAATTAGATCTTATGAAAAAAATCTTCCAGGCAGTTGCTGCCTTCCTGTTACTGATCTGCGCCACTGCACAATCATCGCAGGCACAATTAAAAAGATTTAGCATTGGTCCGTTTGTAGAAGCCGGTTTCCCCACCGGAGATTTCAGTGAAACAAATAAAACGGGTTATGGCATAGGCATCGGCGCCGATATTAAACTGGTGGCTGGTTTAACTGCTGTGGGTTCTGTGAGTTACATGTACTTCGGCGGTAAATCCTATACGGATACCAATGGCAACAGCCAGGACTGGGCGGATGTAAAAGCGATTCCTATCCGTCTTGGACTGAGATATAAAATCTTCTCCCTGCTGTATGCGAAAGTAGAAGGCGGTACAGTACAATATGCAGGTAAGGATTACAACGGCGTGGGCGGCCTGGTGGCCCCAGGCATTGGCATCCGCTTACTGGGCCTGGATGTGGAAGGTAAGTATGAGGCGTGGTTTAAGGATGGCACCCGTGGTTTTTGGGGCTTGAAGGCGGGATATAACTTCTAAGAATACTGTTAAAAATAGAAAGAGGACGCTTCGGAAGAAGTGTCCTCTTTTTTTATGGCGTGCTGTTATGCATGGGGGTACAAGGGGTGAAACGCCCTCTCCCCGCACTGATACAAGCGTGGCTAATACAGCGTCACCGACCACGTCCTGTCAAACAACTGCCCCGGGTGCAATGCATTTATCCCCTCCTTCTCCGACAACTGCCCGGAGGTATTCACACTGTCCGCAATACCGCACCATGGCTCTATACAGACAAAGTCCGCATCCCTGGCTGACCAGATGCCCATGTACGGGAACCCGTCGAACTGCACGGTGAGGCCATACACAGTCAGGTCGCTTTTAATAGCAATTTTATTGGACGCCAGGTGTTTGAACACCAGTGCATCTTCATAGAACATGGGCTTGTTCAGCGGCAGTCTTTGCGTATTGGAGAGGTATGGCAGGGCGATGCTTTCAATCTGCCCGCCGGGTGAAAGCGTCCATCTGCCGGCGGTTTCCGGCTGATTGAATTCCAGGTAGTAATCCGTGAACTCGGAACCTTCTGCCAGCGGCACGCGGAAAGCCGGGTGGGCGCCAACGGAGAAGTACATCATATCCTCTCCCGTATTCTTAACGTGGTAGGTAACGGAAAGCGTATTTTCTTCCAGCACGTAACGGATGCTGAAGATAAAATGAAACGGGTACACCTTCAGCGTCTCTTCATTATCTATCAGGGAAAAGAGCGCGCTGTCCGGGCCCTGCTCTGTGACAACAAAGTTCATATCCCTTGCGAACCCATGCCTGCCCAGCGTGTATTCGTTGCCATTATAGGTGTATTTATTGCCGAGGAGTCCGCCAACGATGGGAAACAGCACAGGGCTTTTCTTTCCCCAGAATTCCGGGTTACCGCTCCACATGTATTCGAGGTTGGTATCATTGCGGAGAATACTCTGAATTTCCGCGCCTTTTTCTGCGATAGTAACCGTTAGTTTTTCATTGGAAAGCCGAATCATGATACAGTGATTTAATGCTGAGCAACGAAGATAATCTGTAAATTGCAAACCGGTAAGCATGAATCTGAAACAAGTGTAAAAATAAATTGGAGCATATGGAATCATTAAAAGGTAAGAAAGCCCTGATCACCGGCGCCGGTAAAGGAATCGGACGCGCCATTGCGATCGCCCTCGCGGCGGAAGGCGTGGATATAGCGCTGATGGGAAGGTCCGCCGGGCCGCTGGAAGCGGTAGCAGCGGAAGTGCGCCAACACGGCGTTAAAGCAGCGGTTGCCACCGGGGACGTTGCTAAAATTGCAGCAGTAAATACAGCCGTAGCCAGCCTGACCGCTGAGCTGGGCGAAATCGATATCCTCATCAATAACGCCGGCATCTCTTCCTTCGGCGGTTTTATGGACCTCACGCCGGAAAGATGGGAAGAGATCATACAGGTGAACCTGCTGGGCGCTTATTATGTTACCCGTGCCGTGCTGCCATCCATGATCGAACGCAAAACCGGCGATATCATCAACATCTCTTCCACCGCAGGCCAAAAGGGCGCGCCTGCCACCAGCGCCTACAGCGCTTCCAAGTTCGGCCTGCTGGGCATGACGGAATCGCTGATGCTGGAAGTGCGCAAGCATAACATCCGCGTGAGCGCGCTGACGCCGAGTACCATTGCTACGGACATGGCGAAGGATCTGAACCTGACTGATGGCAATCCGGAAAAAGTAATGCAACCGGAGGATCTCGCGGAGCTGGTGGTGGCGCAGTTGAAGCTGAACAAACGGGTATTGCTGAAATCGGCGACGCTGTTTTCTACGAATCCGTGATGGAGGTAGCTGATTTGTGCGGAGGGTTGCTCGCAAAGTGGCGTAAGGGGCAAAGAGGCAAAGATGGTTGTTTTTGTTTTTAAGTAGGTGAGCAAAGGGGGCCTGCGGCCCTTGCGGATATTTTTCTTTTTCTTTTTTCCCTTCGGGAGATGTAAAGGCGGGGACGGACCAATG
Organism: Chitinophaga sp. CB10; assembly: GCA_001870995.2. Classification (GTDB taxonomy): domain Bacteria; phylum Bacteroidota; class Bacteroidia; order Chitinophagales; family Chitinophagaceae; genus Chitinophaga. The sequence goes on along the minus strand of MLAV02000001.1, from coordinate 63,973 downwards.
ATCCGTCCCCGTTATAGTTCCAGGTGGTGGGTAAGCCATTTATTGATATAGAACAAAACATCTTTGCTGTTTAATTCATTATGCAATTCATGGTAGTCGCCCGGCCATTCCTTATAGGTAAGGAGGTTTTGCGGGGCTCTTTCCGCGAAAAGGCGGGAGCCTTCCACGGCGGTCAGCTCATCAGCGTTGCCGTGGATCAGTAAGGCGGGCACGTGCAGCTGTTTGGCATGCCGCAGGCACCACAGCCCGTTTTGGATCATATCATTGGCCAGGCGCAGGCTCATTTTTCCGTGCCGCAGCGGGTCCGCTCTGAACTTTTCCACCTCCCGCGTATCGTGGGAGATCCTGGTAATATCCAATCCCTGGCTGATGCGGAGGTTGGGCAGTACGGCGGCAGCTACCCGCAGGAATCCGCGGAGCAGCGCTCCCGGCCGCCTGGCCACGATGAGCGCCGGCGCGGAGAGGACGGCCGCTTCAATGGCCGGCTGCTTCCTCAGTAAAAAGCCAGCGAGCATCCCGCCTCCCATGCTATGGCCATACATCACTACCGGCTTGCCGTACTGCTCCTGCACATGCCGGAGGTAATCGCCCAGGTAGTCCATCGTAAACTGCAACCCTTTGCTGGCGCCACGGTCCCCATCACTGCGGCCGTGCCCGTAATGATCGATCCCCGTTACGGCAAAGCCCTTATCGGCAAAGTAGGCAGCCACGGCATCGTAGCGGCCTATATGCTCGCCGATGCCATGTACGATGATCATTACATGGCTGTATTGCCCGGGGATCCATTCAAGACCATGAAAGCGGGTGTGGCGGGTTGTCCAGTAGAATGCATTGCCTGTCATAGGATGATTTTTCTTTTGAGAGATAAGACTTCTGGCGTAAAACGAAGATAAAGAATATCTTTAAGCCCAAAATATGCAATACAACCAAACATGAGTAAAGAGAATACCGGCTCACCGGTGTATAGTATTCCGTTGCGCTACCGGAAGATGGAGAACCTGCACATTGTTTTCTGGCTGCTGAAAGATATCGGCTGGTGTATGGTCTGGAAGCCGCTGGGGATCGCGATGATCTTCCCTACTTTAATCATCTCCATCGTTATTGCCTGGCGCACCCGCCAATATATGGCGGAGCTGACGCACAACCTGGCCATCACCCTCTGGATCACGGCCAACTCCTACTGGATGATCAGCGAGTTTTTGCATTTCGATGAAAAGATTGTTTTTGGCACGGTGACCTGCAAGCACCTGGCGATGATCCCGTTTACGCTGGGCGTGCTGGTGCTGGCGTTTTATTACCTGTATTACCAGCCTACGCATAAGGAGGCGGACGAGGAGATAATTGAAAGTTAGGACCTAATATCTCCAGGTAATAACGTTTCGCAGGGCGGTAAAGCGCCTCCCTGGTCCTGAAAAGAATAATTGCGGGGTACGGCTGCTTTTCTTATTTTGCGTAAGGATAGCCGATGAATGCTGATGCCTGACTACCTACCAACTGAAACGCGCTTATTGGAGCGGCTTTCTGCAAACGATAGCCGCGCTTTTGAGGATATATACAATTACTACTTCCCGGAGGTGATCAATTTTTCCCTGAAGTATCTCGGGGACAGGCAGGCTGCGGAGGACATCACCATCGAAACATTTGTAAAGCTCTGGGACAGGCGTACCGCCATTGCCCCGGATTCCAACCTGCGGGGATTACTTTATACGATTGCCAGAAATGCCTGCCTTAACCATCTCCGCAATGAAGAACGCTTACTGCGCCGGCACCAGGAGCTGGCCAGGCTGGAAGAAGCAGCGGCAACGGCAGGAGATATTACCACTATCAGAACTGATATTTACCACCGGCTTTACCAGGAGATAGCGCTGCTGCCGGGTAAAATGCCGCAGATCATGCAACTGAGCCTGAAAGGCCTCCGGAATAACGAAATCGCTGATTTAACAGGCATCTCAGAAAAAACAGTGCGGAACCTTAAAACGGAAGCGATCAAACAGCTTCGCACCAAATTACTGAAGCAGGAGTTACTGTTTTTGCTTATTCTCCTTGCACGCTAAAAAAAGTAAAAATTTTTACGGGACAATTACCAACTGTCGGTGTTTATACGATAGAGCCAGATTTAAAATGCCGTCGATGCAGTTGCACAATGAAGATGTAGTCACATTAATTTTAAAATACCTGTCAGGTGAACTCACTGCTGAAGAACAGCAGCAGCTGGACCTATGGGCCAATGCCAGCGAGGCTAACCGCCTCCTGGTGGAGGAATTTAAGGATGAAGCGCGGATAAGGGAAGAGTTGTTGCGCATCCTCGACACCCGGGGCAGGCTCTGGGAAAAAATACAGGCGCAAACGTCCCTTCCGGCCAAACGTATCCGGACCACAAAGCATTTCTGGTATGCCGCCGCGATAGCCGGCATACTGATAACGTGCAGCATAGGGTATTACCGGTACCGGCAGGCAGCGCAGCCTTATATCTCTTCCCCCAACCCAAAAAAACTACTGACAGATATACCGGCGCCTGCCGGCACAAGAGCGTACTTCACGCTCAGCAACGGCAAACGGATTTATGTAGACAGTATCCAAACCGGAGCAGGCATCCATACAGGAAAAGCGGTGGCGCAGAAGCTGGGAGAGGATAACATCGTGTACCAGGGCAGCGCCACCACGCAGCCGGAACCAGCCACCATCACGGTCCCCAGGGGAAGCCGCCCTTTGCGCATCACCCTCCCGGACGGCTCCGGGCTGACCATCAACGTAGCTTCCACCGTTACTTTTATGGTCCCGTTTTCCAGCAAGGAAAGGCACGTCACCATCAGCGGAGAAGCCTTCTTTGATGTAGCACCATCCACCAGGCCATTTATTGTAAAAACAACCAAAGGACAGCAGATCGTTGTATTGGGAACTGCATTTAACATCAAATCATATGAAGATGAGGCCACAACAAAAGCAACCCTCGTAACAGGGAAAATTCAAATCAGCCAAAATTCAACAGGAACAATGAAAACGCTGACCGCCGGTCAGCAGGCCATCGCAACGGATAGTAAAGTCCAGGTGGAAGAAGACGCCGACCTGGACGCAGCCCTCGCCTGGAAACAACAACAGTTCCAGTTCAGAAACGAAGAGCTGAAATCCATCCTGCAGCAACTGGCCAGATGGTATGATGTGGATGTCATGTACGAAGGGACCATTCCACCACGGTTCTTTACCATCAGCATTTCACGCGACAAAAGCCTTGCCGCCATCCTTCACGTCATGGAGCTAAATGGGATACGCTTCAGACTGGAAGGGAAAAGGCTGACCGTACTACCATAATTATTCCTGCAAGCATGTACTGAAAAAATTACCGGAAGCCATGGGACGGCCTCCGGCAGGATCAGGCATGTACAAATTTCACCTCGTAAAACGGCTTCATGGGAAGAAGCCATTTATTGTCACGCCTAAAAACAAATGTATGAATTTCCTCCATTCCCCGGCGAAACGGGGATTCCACCAATGGACTTTCTTAAAGAAGCTATTGATCATGAAAACGACGATGTTATTCCTTTTATCTGTTTGCCTGCAACTATCGGCTAAAACAAACGGGCAAAGCGTAACCATCAGGGCGGAAAAGTCATCGCTCGAAAAGGTGCTGCGTGCTATCACCAAACAAACGGGCTATGAATTCTGGTTCGACAGCCGCCTGCTGGAACATGCCAACGAGGTGAATCTCACCATCAGCAACATGCCCGTAGAAAAGGCCCTCAGCCTGTGCTTCATCGGGCAACCGTTCGATTACAGCGTGGTCGACAAAACCATTATCATCAAAGAAAAAAAGCATAAACTGCCGCCAGAACTGGCCGTTGCCGACCTCCTCATCAAAGGCCGCATTACGGACGAGAACGGGCAACCATTGCCCGGCGCCACTGTGGCGCTGAAAGGCACCAATATTGGTACCGCTGCTGATGTACACGGGAACTTTACCCTCAACGTACCTCAAAAAGGCGGCACGCTGGTCATCACCTTTATGGGCTATGAACCAACGGAAATTCCAGTGACTCAGTCGGGCAAGATCGACATCACGCTCAAACCGGCGGATAAAAAAATCGACGAAGTAGTAGTGGTAGGTTATGGTACGCAAAAGAAAACCAACCTGACCAGCGCCGTCAATACCGTTAAAATGGAGGAACTGGCAGGAAACCGGCCAACCAGTACTGCAGGCGCGCTGCTGCAAAGCGTGGTACCCGGCCTGGAAGTAACGTCTACCACCGGCGAGCCGGGAGGCGGCTTCAGCTTCAACATCAGGGGCACTACCAGTATCAATGGCGGCGGACCGCTGATCCTGGTGGACAATATTCCTTTCAGCGCGCCTATGAATATGCTGAATCCTAACGATATTGAAACCGTGACGGTTTTGAAGGATGCCGGCGCTGCTGCCATCTATGGAGCCCGTGCCGCATTCGGGGTGATACTCATCACCACCAAAAAAGGCAGCAAGCATAATAAAGTGAGATTCGATTACAGTAATAATTTCACCTTCTCCACACCCAGTTCGATCCCTAAGAAAGCCAGTCCCCTGGCCACTGTACAGGCGTATAAGGACATGGGCTATGCCGCCTACTGGACCGGTCAGAATGTAGACAAATGGTTGCAGTTCCTCCAGGACTATAACGCCGATCCATCCAAATACCCTAACGGATATACGATGGATGCCGGCATCCGTTACCAGCTGGCGCCTACGGATGTGATCAAACAGCTGTTCGACAACGCGGGCGTGCAGCAAATGCACGACTTTGCCGTCAGCGGAGGCACTGAAAAAACGGCCTACCGCCTCTCCCTCGGCACGGTGAAAGAAGACGGGATCATGACCAGCAATGCAGACTCCTATCAACGCTATAACGTAAAATCCAACGTTAGCTCCGATGTTACCAATTGGCTCACCCTCCAGGGAGATGTGAGTTATTACACCTCCACCAAGTCGGACCCGAACAGCTCCTGGCTCTGGAATGTGGCCAGTAACAGCCCCTCCTACAGTCCTACAATTGACACCATGACCATCAACGGCGTGTTATATCCTACCGGCACGCCCAAAAATCTGCTGCTCAACAGTGTGCCATCCAAAGTAAGGTACGATGATATCCGGCTGATGGGCAAGGTTATCGCCCGGCCTGTGAAAGGACTGACTATTACCGGAGAATACCTGTTTGAAAACCTGCGCCAGACCAATACGAGCTATAACAAATCTTTCAATTATGCGGATATCAGCGAATTTGTGGTAAAAACCACCGTACCGGCCAACAATGCGGCGTTTTACAAGTTTAACCAAAATACGGACAGGCGTACGCTGAACGTGTACGCGAACTATGCGAAATCCTTCGGGAACCACCACTTCACGCTGATGGCCGGTTACAACCAGGATGATCTGTATATGGAAAACCTCTGGGCCAATAAGACGCAAATGATTTCCGCTGACCTGCCCTCCATTTCCACGGCAATCGGCATCCTGACGGCGGATGACAACTACGCCGAATGGAGTGTGCTGGGTTTTTTCGGCCGCTTCAACTACGACTATAAAGGCAAATACCTGCTGGAGATCAACGGCCGTACCGACGGTTCTTCCAAATTCCCGGCGAGCCACCGCTGGGGTTATTTCCCTTCCGGCTCCGCAGGATGGAGGGTTTCAGAGGAGCCATTCATGCAATCGGTGAAACCATGGCTCTCGGATCTGAAACTGCGTGTATCCATTGGCGCTGTAGGCAACCAGGATATTGATCCTTACCGCTTCCTCGATGCCATGGAGCCCAGCCTTACCAACTGGCTGAGTGGCGGCGCAAAGCCTACCACGCTTGGCACGCCGGGTCTTATCAGTCCGAACTTCACCTGGGAAACCGTGAAAACCATTAACTATGGTATCAACTTAGGCTTCCTGGACAACCGGATCAGCATGACGGCCGATTGGTACAGGCGCCAAACCCTCAACATGCTGACCAACGCCCTGCAACTGCCGGCAGTACTGGGCACCGGCGCGCCGCTGCAGAATGCCGCCAACCTGCAATCCCAGGGATATGAAATAGCATTGGAATGGCGGGATAAAGTTGGCGATTTCAACTACTATGTGTCTGCCAACCTGTACGACTTCAAATCAAAGATCACCAAGTTCGACAATAACAAAGCCGGCTCTCTCAACACGTATTACGTAGGAAAAGACATGACGGAAATATGGGGTTATACTACGGACCGCCTCTACCAGGAAACTGACTTCGAAAACGGCGTGATTAAAGCCGGCATTCCAAAGCAAATCAGGAACGGCAACTCCCTGGTGACGCCCAACCCGGGGGATGTACTGTACAGGGATTTTGACGGGGACGGTGTGATCACCAACGGGCTGAATACCGTTAGCTCGCCCGGCGATCTCTCTGTGATAGGCAATACCAGGCTCGCCATGCAATATGGCATCAACGGCGGCCTGGGGTATAAGAACTGGAATTTCAGCTTTGCCATTGCAGGCGTAGGTAAGCGCGACCTCTGGATCAGTAATAACCTGACCTTCCCTTACAATTACGAGTTTGGCACTATTTACGACAACCAGCTGGATTACTGGACGCCGACAAACACCAACGCTCACTTTGCGCGCATCTATGCGAAGGCGGCCGGCAACTCCGCTATCAACAAGCTGGTACAAACCAGGTACCTCACCAACGCCGCTTACCTGCGGGTTAAAAATCTGAGCTTAGCCTATTCCATTCCGGAAGCATTGTTAAAACGCATTTCCTTTACCCGGTTACAGGTGTTTTTCAGCGGCGAAAACCTGTTCACCTTCAGCAAAATGCCTAAAGGGCTGGACCCTACATCCACCGCCGATAAAGGCTATGGTATCAACTACCCGATCATGCGTATGTTCTCCTTCGGGGTCAACGCTTCTCTTTAATGAATTAAAATGCGTGCAATGAAAAAGAATATATTCCTTTTACTGGCGCTGTTTGCAGCCAGCAGCTGTAACAAAGATTATCTCAATAAACTGCCGTTGGACCAGTTAACGGAAGCAACGGCATTCAAAACTGCCGATAACTTCCGGACCTACCTCTGGGGCTGTTACGGCATCCTACCGGAATACGGCATCGATGCTCCTGCCGGAGAGCTCAACTCCGATAATATGGTGAATGGTTACAACGTGGCCAACAAATCCCCCTACGCTTTTCAGCTGAAGATAATACCTACCAATACTGCCGGCACTCAGTGGGATTTTACCTTCATCAGGAGGATCAACGTGATGCTGGATAACATTGACCAATCGGCCATGAGCCAAACGGACAAGGATCACTACCGCAGCGTGGGCTACTTTTTCCGCGCGTACCGTTACTATGATATGCTGGCCGCCTACGGCGATATCCCCTGGATTGAACATAAGGTAACCGATACCTCCGTAAGCGTGCTCTTTGGCCCCCGGACACCCCGCGACGAGGTGACCAAAAATATACTGGACAACCTGGTATGGGCAGAATCGCATATTAAAACAGACGGCGACGGCCCCAACACCATCAACGTACATGTGGTAAGGGCCCTGCTCTCCCGCTTTGGATTGTTTGAAGGCACCTGGCGTAAGTATCACCAGTTGCCACAGGCGGAGGTGTACCTGAATGCCTGTAAAACCTATTCTGAAAAACTGATCAGCTCCTTCCCTGCCGTAATGGGCAGTTACGATGATGTATTCAACTCGGAGGACCTCATCGGCAAGCCGGGCATCATCCTCGCCAGGCAATATATCACCGGGCAAACAGGCCATAATGCCACAAGGTTTGTCCGCACTTCCTCCTGGGGTACGGACCTCTCCAAAGACGCCGTAGAAAGCTATCTCTGCACGGATGGGCGCCCTGTAAGCACCACCACCACGGGCTACAGCGATTCTACCATGAACGCCGAATTCAGGAAAAGGGATCGCAGGCTTTACTTCACGGTACTGCCGCCATACAGGGTGATTGCCTCCGGCCAGGTCACTACGTACACCCGCACCAGTGTGCCTTCCGATTATGAGTTTATAGACTTTATGGCTACCCTTCCCGGCAACGATGCCACCCGGAAAAGGTTGCCCGTTACCAACTGGGCCGGTTATTATCTCTACAGGGCGCCGCATTTCCTGAATGATAAAACGCCCGGCGCGCAAGGCTTTATGAACACCGCTACCGGATATTATTACTACAAGCCTTACAACACTTTTACGGATGTAAGTACCACCGGCGTAGCCACTACGGACTTCCCTGTTTTCAGAATAGAAGAAGTAATGCTTAACTATGCGGAAGCAATGTGGGAGCTGGGCGCATTCAGCCAGGGCATTGCGGATATAACCATCAACAAGCTAAGGCCAAGAGCGGGATTGCCGGCAATGACCGTAGCTGCTATCGATGCGAACTTCGACGCCAAACGCGATCCGGACGTGAACCCGGTGTTATGGGAGATCAGGCGGGAACGCCGGGTTGAACTGATGGGTGATGGCTTCCGCTTCAATGACCTGAAGCGCTGGAAAAAAGGAATCTATTTTAATAAACAGCTGCTGGGCGCTAAAGTGAAAGTAAGCGACTATGGCGCAGGTACGCCAATTACGCTCAACAGCAGCGGGTCCGTTGTTTATTACCCTGTACCTGTTGGCTGGCTGGATAAATACTATAATGAGCCAGTACCGCTGGAAGAGATGCAGTTGAATCAGAACCTGGTACAGACGACCGGGTGGAGTAATTGATCCTGCAAAAAAAGGACGCCACTAATCGTGGCGTCCTTTCTATCCGGCCTACACCGCATCGGACAAAGAAGTAAAAGTAAAGTCACGTATCTTCATCGGCGGAATCATCGCCTCCGTATTACTTTCCCCGCTGATCGTCCTTTCCGAAATACCCAACTCCTCCAGGTTGTTAAGCATAATGATCGGACTCTCATTAAACCGGAAATTCTTTACCGGGTATTTGATCTCGCCGTTTTCAATATAAAAAGTTCCGTCCCGGGTAAGGCCGGTGTACAGCAACGTTTGCGGGTCCACCTCGCGGATGTACCACAGGCGGGTCACCAGGATGCCTTTTTCGGTTTCCTTCACCATTTCATCCAGCGTTTTGGTACCGCCCAGCATGATCGCGCCATCCGGCCCGGGGATGGCCCTGGCTTTCTGTTTTTCCGCCCAATACCTGGAATAATACACGTTTTTAATCACGCCTTTTTCTATCCAGGTCGTTTTTTCCATGGGCCGGCCATCGCTGCTGTAGGGCGAGGTAGGCAGTTCAGGATTCCAGGGGTCGGAGTAAATCGTCACCCGGTCGTCCACCAGCTTCTCGCCTACTTTGGTTTTGCCTCCCGGCTTGCTGAGGAAACTGCGGCCTTCATCCGCACTGCGTGCGTCCATGTTAAAGAACATATTTTCCAGCAGTACAATACCGGCAGCCGGTTCCAGGATCACGGTGTATTTACCGGGTTCCAGGGCTTTGGCCCCTTTGGAGCCCAGGGCCTTCTTGGCGGCGATGGTCGTACCTGCGCCGGTATCCAGCTTTTTGACATCGTTGACGCCCCTGGAAATGTAACCGGAGCCGGTACCGTCTTCCGTACGCAGGGTAGCGGTAAAACGTACATTCGTGCTCGTATGGTAGGCAAATAATCCTTTGGAGTTCATCATGGCGCTGAAGGCGGCGGTATTTTCCAGGAAGCCGGCCGCTACGAGGCCGTTTTTGCGGGCCACATCCAGGGAGGCGGCTACCATATCCGCGCGCTTTTTAGGATCAACAGCGGCCGTATCCTCCACGTAGGCAGGGGTTTCAGGGCCATACTGCTGCGGCTCCAGAAAAGGCATGAATTCAGGGTTCTCCGGGGCCAGCCTTGCCAGCTCCTCGGAACGCCTGACCACCTTTTCCAGGGAGGCATCGTCAAACTCGTTGATGGTGGCCACACCGAGGCGTTTGCCAAAGGCCGATGATACTACCAGCTGACTCAGGCTATTACCGCCGCTGGTAGATACTGCATTGCGGGCATAGCGCACATTACCGCTATTGCTGCCGTATATGTTTACTTCGCATTGATCAGCTTTTGAAAAAGCAAGTACTTTTTTCAGTAACTGTTGCGCATCTTCTTTAGTAAGGATAGGCATAGTTAAATTTTTCTTGCTGTGTTAATAACGTTTACTCCATTAAAACGGGCGGTGGAAGAGCCGTGGCTGACGGCGCTTACCTGCTCCGGCTGGCCCTTTCCGTCGAAGAAGGAACCGCCGAGGCGGTAGTCCCGCTCATCGGCAATGGCCTTGCAGGAATTCCAGAACTCCTGCGTATTGCTCTGGTAGGCTACGTCCTTGAGCATGCCGGTAATCTGCCCGTTCTTAATTTCATAAAATAACTGACCGCCAAACTGGAAGTTGTAGCGTTGCTGATCAATGGAGAAAGAACCATCTCCTACGATGTAAATGCCGCGTTCCACGTTTTTGATAATGTCCTGCGGCGACATCCGTTGTTTGCCCGGCTGCAGGCTTACATTTGGCATGCGCTGGAACTGCACGTCGCTCCAGCTCTGCGAGTAGCAGCAACCCTGCGAATGATCCAGCCCGATCACGTGCGCCTGATCGCGGATGGCCTGGTAGTTCACCAGTATGCCGTTTTTGATGAGGTCCCATTCCTGGGTAGGCACGCCTTCATCGTCGTACCCCACTGCGCCGAGGGAGCCGGGTTGTTTTTTATCTGCTTTGATGTTGACGATAGGACTGCCAAAATTGAATTTCTTCGATTCCCATTTATCCAGCGTCAGGAAGCTGGTGCCGGCAAAGTTGGCTTCGTAACCCAGCACCCTGTCCAGCTCCGTCGGATGCCCTACGGATTCGTGGATGGTGAGCCAGAGGTGGGAAGGATCCAGTACCAGGTCGTACTTGCCCGGCTCCACGGATTTGGCCTTCATCTTCTGACCAAGCTGGGCTGCGCCCTGGCGGGCATCTTCCAGCATGTCATAACGGTTACGGTACAACGTAGTTATACCATGAATTTTTTCTGCTTCGTTGGGCATGAGGTATTCATATCCCATACCGCGGGGAGCGCTGAGCGCGGAGCGGCGTTCGAACTTACCGGTGGCGCTGTCGATCTTCGTGATGTCGAACGTAGGCCAGATGCGGTGAATGTCCTGGTCGATGTAGGAACCGTCGGAGCTGGCAAAATACTTCTGCTCATTGACTAAAAACAGGTATGAGCCGATGTAGTTGGCGCCGCCTTTCAGCGCAGCATCGTTGACGGAAAGCAGCAGGTCCGCTTTTTCCTTAATGGGCACCTCGAAGGCATTGCGCTGGATGGGAGCTTTCCAGCTCACCTCTCCTACTCCTTTCTGCGGGGCCAGTTCTACCGGGGTGGTGATCAGGCGGGAATTTTCTTTGGCAATAGCTACAGCCAGGGCGGCGGTGCGGGCAATGTTATCCCGGCTCAAATCATCGGTACTGGCAAAGCCCCAGCAGCCGTTGGCCAATACGCGGATGCCGATACCGTAAGATTCCGTGTTGACTACATTCTGCACTTTGTCTTCCCGGGTGATAACAAACTGATTGAGGTAACGGCCAATGCGTACGTCCGTATAGGTGGCGCCTTTACTCCTGGCGGCTTCCAGCGCAATGTCGGCCAGCTCTTTCTTCCTGGCCACATCTACTGTATGCCACGGCGTTTCAAGGGGGATCGCTTTACCAAGAACGGGGATCTGTGCCAAGATCCCCGCTCCGATCCCCATGCCGGTGAGATGTAGAAAATCTCTTCTTTTCATGGGTAACGTTTTATGTGAATGACGAAGTATGAACTACGGAAATGCTACACGGCATCCGACAGGGAGGTAAAGGTAAAGTCGCGCACCTTGATGGGCGGGATCATAAAACTCCTGTAGGACTCGATACTCACGCTGCGTTCTGTTTTTCCCAGCGCTTCCACGTTGTTGAGCATAATCACCGGGCTTTCGTTAAAACGCAGATTTTTTACCGGGTATTTGATTTCACCGTTTTCGATATAGAAAGTTCCGTCGCGGGTAAGGCCTGTCAGCAGCAGGGTTTGCGCGTCTACCAGGCGGATGTACCAGAGGCGGGAAACGAGGATGCCTTTTTCTGTGGATTTGATCAGCTCCTCCAGGGAGGCCGTGCCTCCTTCCATGATGATGTTGGAAGGCATCGGTACCGGCTGTACGCCTTTTTTCTGCGCCCAGTAGGGCGAGTAAGCGAGGTTTTTCACCACGCCTTTATCAATCCAGGTAGTTTTTTCCAGCGGCAGCCCGTCGCGGTTCCAGGTGGGGCCCGGCAGTTCCGGGTGGAAAGGATCGGAATAGATGGTCACTTTTTCATCCATCAGCTGCTCCCCGATGCGGTTGCCTCCGCCGGGTTTACTCATGAAGCTGCGGCCTTCATCCGCATTCCGTGCATCCAGCCCGCGGAACATATTTTCCAGCATATACGTAGCGGCAATAGGCTCCAGGATCACGGTATATTTCCCCGGCTCTATGGCCTTGGCATCCGCGCTGCTGTTGGCTTTCATGGCAGCGATGCGGGTAGCCTCATGGGTATCCAGCTTGCGGAAATCGTTGAATCCCCTGCCGGCAAAGCCTGAACCGGTACCGGCGCTGTTGCGCGTGGTGATGGTAAACACCACGTTGGTATCCGTGTCATAGGCAAACAGCCCTTTGGAATTCATGATCGCATTAAAGCCGGTGGTATTTTCAATGAAGCCCGCCGCTTCCAGCTTCGCTTCTTTTGCTACATTAATACTTTTCGCCACGGCTTCGGCGCGGTCGTCCGGTGTCATGTTGGCCGTAGCTTCCACGTAGCCCGGAGCGTCCTTAAACTCCGCAGGGCCGCGCAACGGCATGTACTCCGGGTTTTCCGGCGCCAGCTTCGCCAGCTCTTCGGAGCGGGCTACTACGCGTTTGAGCGCATCGTCCGTGAACTCGTTGATGGTGGCAGTGCCGGAGCGTTTGCCGAAACTGGATGTTACGCTGAGGGTAAGGGTGCTGATATCGCCGGCAGTGCTGATGGCATTGCGGGCGTAGCGGATGTTGCCGCCTTCGGTGCCGCGCAGGCTCACCTCACATTCATCGGCCTTGGAGAAAGACAGTACTTTCTGCAGGAGGGCTTTTGTTGCTTCTTTATGTAGAATTGCCATTGTTGTCGTTTAGATTTTGCGAGCAGTATTAATCACATTCACGCCGTTAAAGCGGGTAGTGGAGCTACCGTGGGAAACGGCGTTTGACTGGCCGGGCTGACCTTTACCATCGTTAAAGGCGCCGCCCAGGCGGTAATCGCTTTTATCGGCGATGGCTGTGCAGCTGTTCCAGAACTCCCGGGTGTTGGCCTGGTAGGCCACATCCTTGAGCATACCGGTGATCTGGCCGTTCTTTATTTCGTAGAACGTTTGCCCGCCGAACTGGAAGTTGTAGCGCTGCTGATCGATACTGAAGGAACCATCCCCGATGATATAGATACCTTTTTCCACGTTCCGGATCATATCATCTACGCTCAGCGGCGTTTTGCCGGGCTGCAGGGACACGTTCGGCATACGCTGGAACTGCACGTCCGCCCAGCTTTGGGCGTAGCAGCAGCCCTGGGAGCGATTGAGGCCGATGATATGCGCCTGATCGCGGATGGCCTGGTAGTTGACGAGGATGCCGTCTTTAATCAGGTCCCATTGCCCGCATTTCACGCCTTCATCATCGTAGCCAACGGCGCCAAGGGAGCCGGGTTGCAGCTTATCCGCCACCACGTTCACGATCTTGCTGCCGAAGTTGAAGTTGCCGGATTTCCATTTGTCCAGCGTGAGGAAGCTGGTGCCTGCGTAGTTGGCTTCGTAGCCCAGCACGCGGTCCAGCTCCGTAGGGTGCGCCACGGATTCGTGAATGGTAAGCCAGAGGTGCGAAGGATCGAGGATCAGGTCATACTTACCCGGTTGCACGGAAGTCGCTTTCAGCTTCTGTTCCACGTCGCGGGTAGCGTTCTGCACATCTTCCAGCATATCATAGCGGCCGCGGTAGCGGGTCACGATGCCGCCAACCTTATCTTCCGGGCGTGCGTTGAGGTATTCGTAGCCCATGCCTACCGGGGAGCTGAGGGATTTGCGGGTTTCAAACTTCCCGCTGCCCCTGTCTATTTTCGTAACGGTAAATGTCGGGAAGAGGCGGTGTATATCCTGGTCGATATACGAACCATCGGTAGACGCAAAGTACTTCTGTTCGTTGATGGCCATGATGGCGGAGTTCACGAAGTTCGCGCCGCCTTTCAGCGCCGCATCGTTGACGGACAGCAGGAGGTCCACCTTATCTTTTACCGGAACTGTAAAGGTGTTGATTTCAATGGGCGTTTTCCAGCTTACCTCGCCATAGCCTTCCTGGGGCGCGAGCCTTACGGGTTCGGCCTTTACGCGGCTGTTGGCTTTGGCAACGGCCACGGCGCGTTCGGCGGTTTTGGCCACCTCCTCGCGGGTTACGTTGTTGGTAGCGGCAAAGCCCCAGCAGCCGTTGGCAATCACGCGGATGCCTACCCCAAAGGATTCCGTGTTGGCGATGTTCTGCACGCGGGTTTCGCGGGTCATCACCATCTGGTTCAGGTAGCGGCCGATGCGCACGTCGGCGTAGGTGGCTCCTTTGGCTTTGGCGGCGTTCAGGGCCACATCTGCCAGTTCTTTCTTGATCTTAACGTCGATCCCATCATTCAGAAACCGGGATGGATCAACAGGAGTGCCGAATGTGAACTTCGGCAGAACGAGGGCGCCCAGTCCCATAGCAGAGAGCTGGATAAAGTCTTTACGTTTCAAGAGCAGTTCTGTTGATTTGGTTAGATTTAGATTTGTTGGTCGACAGGCTTGTACATAAGGCACACGGCACGCCCGGGTGCTTTTTTCTCATAACTACAAAACCATGCTATTCTTATCGGAAGCCTAAGCTAATTTTTTTTTCGTTTAATTTATAACCGCTGGTCACAATTTCTTTTCGATCCACAAAAAAATACAGGCCGCCAGCAATGGCAGTATCCAGTACCACACCAACCGCTCTTCCCCTTGCTGCCGGCTGGTTTGAGGCATGTCCGCCGGCGCGGCGGGCCTTAATTCCGCCCATTCCCCGGGCCCGAATACATAGGCATGAAAAGTTTCCGTACCCCAGCGGAGGGTATGCCAGCCGCTGTCCGCCGGCCACCAGTTGGCGGTATAATGATCGTCTGCCAGGGCATCCTGCGCCAGGGGCAGGCGTACGGTACCAGCCACCAGGAAGCTGTCTGGCAGGTTTCCGGTATTTTTTAGGGAGAGATTTACGGCATCATGGGTAGTGGCAAAGTCAGGGCTCCATTGGATGCTCCGCATTGTGCCGGCGTTACCAGCGGCCGCGCTAAGTACCGTTGCCCAGTAACGTCCGTATTGGGTAGTGTCGCCCATCAGCTTCCAGGCAAACGTATTGCTATTGCCCAGCTGCAGCTGCCGGCCCATTCCCTGCCGGGTAATCGTTACCGCAGGCTTGCCGGTACTGTCTTTCAGCAACACTTCCACCCCGCTGCCTGCCGGCAGGGTATGCGCACTGTCCGCCAGGTAGGCCAGGCCTTTATCGTTATTCCGGATGGCCGCCAGCAGGCAGCTTTTTTCCGTAGCGGTGAGCGCGCCGGGGTCCGCCAGTACTACATCAAACTTTTCCAGCAATTGCGGCGTAACGGTATGCAGGGGCAGCGGGTCCATATTATTAAACCTTGTGGCGTACTGCGTGCCGGCAATGCGGCTGCGCATGGCTACCGGCATGCCCCGTGCCGCCAACCAGTCCGCCAGGAAGCGGTTTTCAAAGCCCGGGCTGCCCGCTATAAACAATACGGCTATACGTTTTTCCGGCATCACCTCTACCGGTACCGGATATACGACGGTATCGCCGCCGCGCACAGCCAGCAGCTGCAGCACGCCTGTCCCCAGGAAGGGCGGCTGGGTTTGCAGGGCAACGGTCGTATCCTGGCGGGCAGGTATAGCCTGGCTATCCAGGCGGAGGCCGGCATAAGTAAGGTACAAGCGTATAGTCGTGCCCGTTGTATTGTGATACCGCCCCTTAACCTGTAACGGCGCCAGGTACGGCAACGTCTTCTCCCAGTATGCACTTACAAACCCCGGCGCCGGCTTTAGCCGGCCTGTATCACTTTTATTGCCGGGAGATGGCGGCGTCGCTTTTTGGCGGTGAATGCCTAAGGCTACCAGGCTGGCCACTGCTACAGCCGTGGCCAGCAGCCGCGCTAACAGGCGGCGCTTATCCGCACGCCGGTACTCCTGCCAGAGCAGGAAGGCCAGCAAGATGGCGCCGGCCGCCACAACGAGGTAGGTCCATTGCTGTATCATCGGCTACCGGCTTTTTTAAGGTTTTTGAAATAGGCCTCTTCCAGTTTCCCGTGCGGGCGTACGCCGGGCTGCGGGAGGCTTCTGGGCGCCAGCAGGTGGAACAATCCCTGCCGGGCAGTGGTATAGTCCCCCGCGGCCGCTGTCCCCTGCGTAATCCGGTGCAACGCCTCCATAGCGCCCAGGTATTTGCCGGGTTCGCGTGCGGCAGCCGTGGTCAGCTTCCCGAGGGCGCTGCGCATAAGCGCTGCGGCATTGGCATCTGCCGGAGGCGCCCCCCTATGATTATCCAATAAGGACAAAGCCGCCCTTATCGCCGCATCGGGATCGTTGTAATCAAACGCCTGCTTCATGATGGCGGGGTTGATCTTATCCTGCTCCCCGCTGAGGCGCTTCTCCGGCTTCAGGGGCGTGGTTTTGGTACCCGTTTTGGCCACAAAGGCACGGGACTTTTGTTGCAGGTCCTTCAGGAGGCGCAATGCCTTATACTCGTACGGCAAGGCTTCCTGCGGCTTGTACAATCGCAGTTGCAGCTCCGCCTTCCACATTTCCGTTAAAGTAGCTTTCAGTTGTTTTTTGATTTCAGGATCAAAGAAGGTGGCGTCTTCCGCGTTGTCGTGCTTATGGGCAAACTGGTCCATGATCTGCTGCGCATCGCCGAAGGCCGTTTTATCGGGGGGCTCATGGCCATGGTCATCGCCGTGATCATCATGGTCATGCCCTGCTTCGTGGCTGTCGCTGCCATAGGTTTCCGACTCCTCTCCCAAAAATTTGCCGTAGCGCAGCCGCAGCAGCTTTTGATCCGTACCCAGCTCGTTGCTGCGACTGTTGAACTTCGCCACGCCGAGGCTGTCCTTATCCCGGATCAGCGCCTCCGTTTCGATGATGATCTGGCGCTGGCTGCGGAAGTACTCCGGCTTGATGTTGAGGGCCGTGGCCATCCCGTCCATGCTGAACAGCGCCGCCGTATCCGGCAGGGTTACGATGAATACATCGGAAAGCGTTTGCTGGTTGCGACTATCGGTAACGGCTATATGCAAATATATTTCATCCCCGGGCTTCATGCCGAGGCTGGCCAGGTTGAGCGATTTGGTGGCGGTTATGGCCGCAGGGCGGCCTGCCAGCGACTGGTCAAAGTTGAACTGCGCTTCGCGGAACTTTACGCCTTCCCCGCTGCCGCTGGCGATGGTGGCGGCGATGCGGGCATTTTTGATGGCATAGTCGTCCGTCAGGCTGGCCTGTATGCGCACCAGCGGCGGGCGGCCAAAATCGATACTGGTATTCGGCTGCGGACTGCTCACCTTTACCAGCGGCGGATGGTCCGGGATCACCTGCAACTGGTAATAGCCGGAGAGCAGCGTATCCAGCTGCACCTGGTAGAATCCCGGATGGAGGATATGCTTTGCCCCTGTCCAGGACGCGCTGTCAGCCGAGGGCTGCAGCCGCAGCACCGTGCTGTCGCTAAACAGGAGGCTTACGCTGCGGGCGGGCGTTTTGGCGTCAATCCGCCACTGCACCTCGGCACTGTCTTCCACCAGGAGGTTGAAGTTGTGCTGGCTTCGTACGTGCTTCCCCGTATAAGCCGGCGGTGTAACGGTAATGGTTGTACGTTTTACGCCGGGTATGGGCTTTTCCGCCTGCGGCTTCACGGTCGCTTTTTCAGGGCGGGCGATGGTTTCCCTGGAGTAGATGATGTAACTGAGCCCGCCGGCCAGCAGCCACATCACGAGGCTGTTCCAGACGGGTTTATAAAAAGAGAGGGGCGGATTCAGGAGGGCCAGCCTCGCGGAAATCTTTTGTACCTGTAGGGATTCCAGCAGGTTCAGCTCCGCGGAGTCCTTCAGAAACAAGCCGGCACTGTCTTCCAGCTCGGGGAACTGTTGGTTCAGCCAGGTAGCCATTTCTGATTTATCCGGCAGCCGGCGCAGGAAATTGACGAGGAACACCAGCAGGTAAGCTATGCCGGCCAAAGCGCCCGGCTTGCCCCAGAGGGCGCAGCCGGTTAAGGCAACGGCCATCGCCTGTATAACGATGGCGGCTATACGCAGGATGATCCAGCGTTTGCGCCAGGCCGTTAATATGTCATATCCCCGCTTTACCATAGTCATGTGTTTTAGGTGTTTTTAAAGCGAGGTATCTCTCCACTGCAAACAGCAGGAAAAGGATCATCCAGCAAAGTGTTTGCAGGTCGGTCGTATCGTTGGGGAGGTTACGGCGCTGCGGTGCTGCGGTGCGCTGGCGGTCATTGCGCTTTGCGCCGGAGTGCCCTGGCGCCGGTGTGCCCGCCGCTGCGCCGTTGGCAGCCAGCAGCTGCTGCGCATCCACCGCCCGCATATCATGTATGCCCGCAGGCGGCACGGGCAGCAGCGTTTTCAGCAGTAGTAACGGAAACAGGCCGTCATCCGGCAGGCTGCACCAGGCAGTATTGATGTGCGTGTACAGCGTATATACGTTACCATTATAAGTAACGATTGGATGATGGTAGCTATCGTAGAGCGCCACGCTATCTCCTGTGGCAGCGGGTATGTACTTTAAAATATTCACTGTAGCTGCATTGGCATTCGTTGGCAATGCCTTGCCGACAGCGTATTTCAGCAGTTTGCCGTGCGCGGGCGCCGGCGCTTCCGCATCGGACAGCCAGCAGATCCAATCGTACTGTTCGCCGGCAGGTTTCGTTGTTGCGATCGTCATTTTTCGCCCGGTGTATTGTTGAACGGTTTGCAGGGCGTAGATGAGCGCGGCCGCATCCTGCTTATACTGATCCGTGTACACGCAGATGCGCAGCGGTTCCCCGCCTGCGGCAGGCGTAGCCTGCCGGGTATAGTAAGTGCCGGATGCAGAGGAGCGCCCCGTCAGCACCATTTCCTCCCCGCTGGCCAGCGGGTACGTATAGGCCTGCCAGTTATGCAGGGTATCTGCGCTGGTATATACTTTCCAATGGAGGTTGAGCCGCAGTGCAGGGCGGCGGCCGTAGAAGCGGCGCTGCTG
Organism: Chitinophaga sp. CB10; assembly: GCA_001870995.2. Lineage (GTDB taxonomy): Bacteria > Bacteroidota > Bacteroidia > Chitinophagales > Chitinophagaceae > Chitinophaga. The sequence goes on along the minus strand of MLAV02000001.1, from coordinate 44,687 downwards.
GTTGCCGCTGTAGACGTACAGCGGGAAGTCGGGCGGCAGCTGTGCTTCCAGCGTTTTGAGCAGTTGCCAGTAGGCCGTGGTGGTGGTATCTCCCGTGGGTAGGTGCTTGACCTGAATGCGCGTAAAGGCGGCATCGAAGCGGCGGAGCTGGCAGCCGGATGCCAGGAGCGAATCAATTTCGGTTTGGAAATGCGGGTAGGCTCCGTCTTCCAAAATAATCCAGCCCCGGTGTTCCCGGGCGATGTTGCGTTGCCATACGGGTTTGGCCAGCAGTACGGCCAGCAGGAGGATGAGCAGGCAGCGGAGCAGTAGCAGCAGCCAGTCGGCAATACGCAGGCTTCGTGCATGCCTCACCGTGGCCGTTTTCAACAGCTGGATGCTGCCCACTTTCAGGATTTTACCCGGCTTGCGGTTCCACAGGTGTATCAGCAACGGCACAATGGCGGCGGCGCTCAGAAACATCCATATGGGTTGAAGCAGTTGCAGCAAGTTATCGGCGGATTTTATGGTAATGACGGAGGAAGTCGCGCAGCGCCATATCCATAGGCGCCTGCAAATCCAGCATCCGGTAATGAATATTCTTTTCCAGCAGGCGGCGGCTGATTTGGCCGGTAAACGCCTGCCATGCCTGCGCATAGCGGGCCGTATCCACACTGCCATCCAGTGGCAGCACCTCTCCTGTTTCCAGGTCTTCCACGGCCTGGTAGCCGGCAAAGCGGGCGGACTGCTCCTGTTGCCCTGCCAGGTGGAAGGCGATCACCTCGTGCCCCATGGCGGCAAAGGCATCCAGCAGCCGCATTATTTCGAGGTGGCGTTCATAGAAGTCGGTGATAAACACGATCAATCTTCGTTTATGCGGCCCCGTAGTAAAGGCGCTGATATTGGCGTCCTCCGGCAGCCGGCCTCCGGCGCGGAGCTGCTCCAACTGGTAATAGAAGCGGGCCATGTGCCGGGCTTCGCGGCGGGCCGCCAGCGTAGTGATTTGGCCCTCGCTGACGGCGGCGAGGCCAGTAGCGTCCCCCTGCAGGTGCGAGAGGTAGCCGAGGGAAGCCGCCAGGTAGCGGGCGTAGTCAATTTTGGAGATGCCATCTTCCGTATGCAGCATGGAATTGCTTGCATCAAGGATCAGCTGTATGTCAATACTGGTTTCGATTTCAGACTGGCGCACGTAGTACCGGTCGGACCGCGCGTACATCTTCCAGTCGAGCCACCGCAGGTCATCGCTGGGCTGATAGCTGCGGTACTGGCTGAATTCCAGCCCTACCCCCTTCATCCTGCTGGCATGCATACCCGTCAGGAATCCGTCCACCACTGTTCTGGCAGCCAGTTGCAGGTCCCTGATGACAAGGATGGTAGCGGGTGAAAGGAGTGTGCTCATGGTATCAGGCGATGCTGGTAGCGGTTCTGGTAATATTTTTCAGTAAGAGGTTGGTCACGTCATCGGGCTGGACGCCTTCGGCCTCCGCTTTAAAGCTCATCAGCACGCGGTGGCGCAGCACGGGCAGGGCCATGGTGCGGATGTCGTCCATGTTGACGGCGAAGCGGCCATGGAGCAGCGCATAGGCTTTGGCCGTAAGGATCAGGGCCTGGCCGGCGCGGGGTCCGGCGCCCCAGCGTACCAGCTCTCTGACTGGTTCCACGGTGGTGGTGAGCGGGCGGGTAGCGCGTACGAGCCGGCTCACATAGCCTATCAGTTCCGCATCGATGGCCACTTCCCGGACGAGCTGTTGCAGCTGGATAATTTCAGCGGCGTTCAGCACCGGTTGTATATTGGCTTTAGCGGTACCGGTGGTGCCGGCAAGGATGGCCGTTTCCTCCTGTTCCCCCGGATAGCCGATGCGGATATAGAGCAGGAAGCGGTCCAGCTGCGCTTCCGGCAGCGGGTAGGTGCCGGATTGCTCGATGGGGTTTTGCGTGGCGAGAATAAAGAAGGGCCTGTCCAGCGGATAGGTTTGCCCGGCGTAGGTCACTTCAAATTCCTGCATGGCTTCCAGCAGGGCGGACTGCGTTTTGGGCGGCGTGCGGTTGATCTCATCTGCCAGGATGATGTTGGCGAAGAGCGGGCCTTTATTGAATTTAAAGAAGCGCTTGCCGGTGGCATGATCTTCTTCCAGCACTTCCGTACCAATGATATCGGTGGGCATGAGGTCCGGCGTGAACTGTATGCGGCGGAAAGGCAGGTCCAGCGCCTGCGCCAGCGTGCGTACCAGCAGGGTTTTGGCGAGCCCGGGCACCCCTTCCAGCAAGCAGTGGCCGCCGGCGAGCATGGCCACCAGCACTTCGTCCAGCACGGTTTCCTGTCCGACTATCACCTTCTTTATTTCCTGGCGGAGTACAGGCAGCTTTTGCAGCAGTTGTTGCAACATATTCTCATTAAGCATCATACCATCGTTTAGCGAAGAAAATGGTTGTGTGTAGGTACTAATGTAGTAACAATAGGTTTAAATTAATAACCGGTCATCAAGAAAATGAACCGTTATCCCGTGGCGATAATTTTTTTCTGCCACAAAAATTGCATTTTGTATTATTACGCAGCTTAATGTTCATATGGAGGGAAATACATTCACATTTGTAAGGTTACGGTATAAATCGGGCGACTGGGATACGGACCAGCGCATGCCCTCCAATATCCTCAACTCCCTGATTGAATATACGACCATCCCCGTGGCCATGCAGGAAAAAGTGATTGACCTGGGCAGCCCGGAATTGTTTCAATACCCCTTCTGCTACCTGAGCGGCCATAAGCTCGTGCAGTTCGACAAGCAGGAGGCGGCCAACTTTAAGCAGTACGTGCAGAACGGCGGGTTTGTGTTTGTGGATGATTGCAACCATGATATTGACGGGCTGTTTGCCCGCTCGTTTGAAAAGCAGATGGCGAGCTTGTTCGGGCCGGCGGCCTTGCAGAAAATACCGAATAGCCACGCGATATACCGCAGTTTCTTCACCTTTGAAAGCGGGCCTCCCAATACTTCCTTTGAGCTAAACGGCTGGGGCGACGACCTGATACATGAATACCTGAAAGCCATTACGGTAAACGGCCGGATCGGGGTGTTGTACAGTAATAAGGATTACGGGTGCGAGTGGGATTATGATTTCAGGAATAAGCGCTTTTTAGCGGAGGATAATACGAAGTTCGGTGTGAATATTATCGTGTATGCGTTGCAGTGAGGCGGATGGTTTCTCGCAAAGGGGCGTAAGGGAGCAAAGGATTTTTTATAAACAATTAACGGGCCGGTGGCCCGTTAATTGTTTTAATATTTAGGCCAGGCTTATTTTTATTTTACGCCAAACTTATAGATGGTTGTTTGGGTATAGGTTTCACCTGGTTTCAGGATTACGTTCGGGAAGGATGGCTCGTTCGGAGAGTTTGGAAAGTGCTGCGCTTCCAGGCAGAGGGCTGCATGTTGCGGGTACTTCCTGCCCTGGGCGGTGTATTGTAAGGCGCCGTCCAGGAAGTTGCCGGAATAGAACTGGATACCCGGTTCGGTGGTAGCCACTTCCATATACCTGCCGGAAGCAGGATCGTAAAGGGTAGCGATTGTTTCCAGCTCGCCCGCCTTCTTATCCAGTACCCAGTTATGATCGAAGCCGCCTTTCACTGCCGCGATATCTTTTCCTACTTTTTTAGGCGCCGTGAAGTCCATCGGCGTGCCTTTCACATCCGCCAGTTTGCCGGTGGGGATCAGCTTATCATTCACCGGGGTGAATTTGGATGCCTTGAGGGACAGCACATGGTTCAGGATGGTGCTGTCTTTCCCGGCGGAGAGGTTAAAATAAGCGTGATTGGTAAGGTTTACCGGGGTAGGCTTATCGGTAGTAGCCTTATAATCGATGCGGAGCGCATTATCCGGCGTCAGGGTGTACACCACGGTAGCGGTGAGGTTGCCCGGGTAGCCTTCTTCCCCGTCCTTGCTGTTATAGGTCAGCTGTAAAGCGCTGTCCCCCTGCTGGACGCCGGTCCACACCACTTTATCGAATCCCTTGAGGCCACCGTGCAGCGTGTTGCCGTGGTCGTTAGCCGCGAGGGTGTACTCCTTCCCGTCGAGGGTAAATTTCGCGTTGGCGATGCGGTTGGCATAGCGGCCGATCAGCGCCCCGAAGTAAGGCTGGCCTTTTTGCTGGTAGCCTGCCAGGGAATCGTATGACAGTACTACGTTGCCGGGAGTGCCCTGCTTATCCGGTGTGATGATATCCGTAACCGTACCACCATAATTGAGAATTTTTACTTCCATGCCATTGGCATTGCGGAGGGTGTATTGCAAAACCTCCTGCCCGTCGGATGTGCCAAATGGACGTGCCTGTTGTGTTAATGCCATAGTATCTTGTTTAGCTTTTTCTTCCTTGCTGCCGGATGTATTGTTATTACAGGCCGCCAGTACGGTACCTGCCACGAAAAGGGTGCATAAGGGTTTGTAAGTCAGTTTCATAACGTATTTTCTGGTTAATAAGTGTAAGAATAACAATTTCTAAATATCGTGATTAATGTTTGAAATGCAAACAGCACTGTCGTGATCCGGCTGTTAAACAGTTGTTATGCAGGCCCGGCCGGGGCAGTATGGCGGCGCAGGGCTAAATTTTCTCCCCCCAAAAAAATTATTTACCTTTGTCAACGCTAAAAATAGTGCATGTTATTTAACTCATCCATATCGGATATTGTTTTGTAAGCAACCTGGCCGCTCTGTCCAGGTTGTTCCTCGCCTGCTCCCGGTAATCCTGCGGAGCATATTTCCTATTCAATAATAGTTTTCAAACGGTAAACACCTGGCATTGCCATGCGCAATACCATTGCGGCTATGCGCCAGGTCCGCCTTTTAATTACAAAACAATGATCCAATTAAATAACTACGGTTGGAATGAACCGTTACAGCAACTTAAACAAGCATCTTCCTTCCATACATTGCCACACGGCCGCGTATCCGTTGTACACCGGACCCGTTATGACGTTATTGCCGCCGAAGGGCTGGTGCAATGCGAACTGTCCGGCAACCTGTTGTATAGCAAAGCGGATATGGAACTTCCCTGCACGGGCGACTGGGTGATTTTCCAGCCGTTTGACGAGGATAAAGGGATTATCCTGGACATACTGCCCCGCGAACGTGCGCTGTACCGCAAAAAGAACGGCACGGTGGCGGACAGGCAGGCCATTGCGTCGTACGTGGACAAAGCCTTTATTGTGCAAAGCCTGGACGACAATTTTAACATCCGCCGGGCGGAACGCTTTATGGTCCAGATCCTGGAAGCGCGGATCCAGCCAGTGCTGGTACTCAATAAGGCCGACCTGGAATTTGACCGGGAGGGCATCCTGGCGTCGATTACGCACCTTTCCCGGCAGATGCCCGTGTTCTTTACGAGCATCCACCAGCCGGCCACCCTGCAGCCTTTGAAGGAATATATCGGCGCGGGGGAAACGGTGGTATTTGTGGGCTCCTCCGGCGTGGGCAAAAGCTCCCTGGTAAACGCCCTTTGTGAACATTCGGTATTGCTGACTTCCGCCATCAGCCAATCCACCGGAAAGGGAAAACATACCTCTACCCGCCGGGAAATGGTATTGATGAAAAACGGCGGTATCCTTATCGACACGCCGGGCGTGCGGGAATTTGGCCTGGCCCTGGACCAGCCGGATTCGCTGGCGGAGGCGCTGGAAATCTCCGATTACGCCGATGGCTGCCGGTTCAGGGATTGCCAGCATATCAACGAGGCCGGCTGCGCGGTGATTGCCGCCGTTCAGGAAGGCCGGCTGGACCGCCGTGTATATGAGAGTTATTTGAAACTGCGGCGGGAAGCATGGCATTTTTCCGCATCGGAACATGAGAAGCGCAAATGGGAGCGGTCATTTTCGAAGTTGGTGGAGGAAGCGAAACGGCGGAAAGGGTATTGAGGAAATGGAGCTTTCGTTTGTTATGCAAATGTTATACAAGCAGTGAAACATTTCAGGAAGGTAATTTTATTTTGATTTTAAATTAATATTGTTCCGGGGAAGATAATTCTCCGGAACCCTTTCTGCTGCACAAACATTATTCACTTTAACGCAATCAGACCATGCTCCTCAAAACCAGGCTGTTAATGATGGCTGTCCTATTCATGCCGGGGTTAACCACGATAGCGCAAAGCCCTCTCCCGCTCTATGAAAACGGTAAAGTGCCCAATGCCATTGCCGGCAATACCGGCCCGGATACTTTGCGGGGCAAGAGCTGGCTGACCAATGCAGATACGGTTATCCTGCGACCCAAAACGATCATGCCTACCCTCACCGTCTATACGCCGCCACCAGGAAAAGCCACTGGCATCGCCGTCATCGTTTGTTCCGGCGGTTCCTACCGGAATGTGGCCGACCGCGTGGAGGGCATACCCGCTGCGGAAAAGCTGGCCGATGCAGGCATTACCGCCTTCCTGCTGCACTACCGGGTACCGCGGGCCGACATGATGGTCAATAAGGAAATTGGCCCTGTTCAGGACTTACAACGTGCCATTCAGTATGTAAGGAAACATGCCAAACAATATGCTATTAAAGCGGACCAGGTGGGTATTATGGGATTTTCTGCCGGAGGACACCTGGTATCTACCGCAGGTACGCATTTTACCAACACCTACATTGAAAATCCCAACAATACGAGCATGCGGCCGGATTTCATGGTGCTGGTGTACCCTGTGATCAGTTTTACAGACAGTCTTACCCATGAACTATCCCGTCAGAATTTAATCGGCCCGGATATCACCCCTGAAAAAATTGCCACGTACTCCAATGAGCAACAGGTAACCGCCACTACACCGCCCACCTTCATTGTACATGCCGTGGACGACGATGTGGTAAAGGTTGGCAACAGCCTCTGTTTTGTAGCGGCGCTGCAGCAACAACGGGTGCCGGTCAAATTTTTTGTGTACACCCACGGCGGTCACGGGTTTGGCATCAACAACCGGACGGCGTCTATCCAGTGGATAGATGCTTGCATACCATGGATTAAAGAAGAAAGCTGGAAAACAGCGGCTCCAGCCAAAGGTTATTCCTACCTGAGATAATGCTTTACTTTTTGATATATACTTCCCGATGCATCCATACCGGGGCGTTCAATAAAGCGATAAGTAACCGCGCAGATTGTGAACGGCGCCTAATAAGGTATTGCCAGCCCGCTTTCCTTACCGTATAAAAAAACCTTCAGAGAGCGTATTTACGCCGCTCCCTGAAGGTTTTAATTCTATCATTGCATCAATTCCCTACTTGGCGCCTATCACCTTCAACCAGCTTGTTCCCGGCGGTTTAGTGGTGGCCGGCAGGGTAATACCGATCCAGTCCAGGATACTCGCCGCCACATCCAGGTTGTTTGGCGCTACCGTCGTACCCAGCATGAGGTTTAACGCATCCCAGCGGTATTTGCCGGTGATGGTAAAGTTCTTTTTGCTGCTGCTTCTGTCGTAAAGGATGTTGCCGGATTCTTCATCGCCCACCCAGTTGCCGATCAGGTTAGCGGCATACGGGCTGGCGGGGTCCACATCGAAAGCCTTGGCATTCGCCAGGATAGCGGCATCCGGCAGTACGGTGTTGTAGATATGCAGGTAGGTCATGTACATATCGATTTCATTGTTATCGTTGTAGATAACAGGGCGGTAGCCGATTACCAGCGGCGCCAGGGATTCTATTTTCGCCTCGCCCTTTTTGATGGTGGTGGTAGCTTTCGCCGTACCGTCCAGGAAAGCGCTGGCCGTATAGGTGTGCCCGTTAGTGGCGTCGTAGGTATGTTTCAGTGTAGCCGTGATCGTATGCCAGTTGCCATCGCTGATGCCTACGCCCGGTCTTACCTCGTTGGCATTTTTGCCATCCTGGTAGGCGAAGGCGATGCTGGTACCATCCCTGTAGAAGCCCCAGCCGGCAATGGCGCCATCCAGGGAGTCGATCTTGCTCAGGAATGGCGGATAGCTATAGGTATAGTTACCACGCGGCCCTTTATTGAAACGCACTTTGGCTTCGATGGTCATTTCCTTATCGCTGAGGTTATAGAGGCCGCCGTCATTGTTTTCCGCACGGATGTAGTTGCCGGCGCCACCGGTATAGCGTATGCCGGCAGCGTGATACGCGGAACCGTCCACACGGCCGGGCGTAATGATCGGGCTGTAGTAGATGGTCATGTTATCCCTTTCAAAGTGGGAAGCCCCTCCTATCCTGTTCTGGAATCCGCCGGTGGTATTCTGAATTACCACCAGCCATTCCTCTTTAGCGCTGTCCTTGCGGGCCTGTAAGGCTTTGATTACTTCGCCGATGCGGGCGTCCACGTCCATGATGGACTGGCGGTAATCCGGGTTATCGGTGAAACCGCTTTTTTTGCCGGCAACGGCAGGGCCGTTAAAGTTCACGATCACCAGGTCAGGATCGGCGGCAGACAGCTCTTTTACCGCTTCGTCCGCCACGCCTTTATCGCCTTTGGCAGGGTCTACGTTCACGATGCGGTCCGCCACGTTCATGGTGAAGTAGTTGAGGTCCGCCCATTGGGAAATGCTGGTGATTTTGGCGCGGTTATTATCTTCCTTGATGTAGTAAAGGAAAGTATTGTAGTATTTAATCGGGTCGTGGCTGCCTTCCACGGAGCGAGGGATCAGGGTACTGTCCACCACCTTATGCGACTGCACGGGGAAGCCCGTCATCAGCGAGGTCCAGGTGGAGCCGGTGGTATTGATGGTATCGTTCATACCGGAGAAGGTGTACACGCTTTTCGGCAGCAGGCCTGCGATTACAGGCGGCTTGTAGGCATCGACCAGGCGGGCAATGGCGCCATCGATGCCGATGAGCAGCACCTTTCTTTCTTTGAGGGTTGGACTACCGATCAGCTGGTCCGTGGTATCGGTGTTATAACGAACCGGGTCTACCGTTTCCCGCGTGCAGGCCGTCATTCCGATCATGGCTGCAAACACGCCTGCCAGTCCGCATTTGATATAGTTTGAAAATAATTTCTGCATAAGATACATTCGTTAGGAATGAAACAATCCGTTAAAAGAATTTGAGCCAGAGGCGACCTCCGATTTCCCAGTCGGGATTGAGTTCCAGGTTCAGCCAGTACGCAATCTGGTAGCACAGGTCCGTGTTGTTGGGCGGATTTTGTTTATCCGCATTGCCGGAGCAGGGCAACACATAGTTTATTGCTTCCCAGGTAAAAGTGCCGTTTACTTTGAAATCCTTTCCGATAGCGGAAGGCGCCACATTCCTGATCAGGGCTCCTTTGCGCTCATTCATCGGCCACCAGCCGATTAATTTAGAGAGGTAGGGATGCTGATCCAGCACGTTGGTACAGCTGAACGCCGCGATGGTAGCGGCAGGCAGCGTATCGTTCCAGATGCGGATATCGGACATGTAGATGGTCACCGGGGTATTGATGGAACCTGGTATGAAGCCCAGCGTCAGGGGCGCGGTACTGTTGAGGTTTCCAAACTCGGTCACCGTTACGGAGTTGTTGTATTTTCCATCGGTATAGGTAGAACAAACCCTTACGTTGTTTGCTTTCGTGGCAAACACACAGGTCAGGTGATGCCAGTTGCCATCATTGATATCTGCGCCTTTTGCCTGCAGGTTTTTGGTAGCGCCGGTACCGGAAAGGTTCACCTGCCAGTAGCTGCCTTCCTGGAAGAAGGTCCACCCGGCCTGGCCTACGGCGAAGCTGGCGCGTTTGGATAAGAAGCCAGGATAGGTAGGATTGCTACCTTTCGGCGTTTTCACTTTACATTCCACGGTGAACTGGTTGGCGGAAGACGGCGCGCCGAAGTTGTACATGGACGCATCGTTCAACACGGCATTCACCGTTTTTTCATTCTGCTCGTTGAATTTGATACTTGCCGGAATGGTTTGCGGCTGATCAATCTGGTAGCGGAACAGGTCAGGGCAATAGTAGAGGGAGAAGCTGTTCATTTCCGCATCACTGTCTGACCCGTAGGATTTATCCTGGCCGCCGTGGGTGGATTGCACGATCACCAGCCAGTTTTCGTTCTGGTAATCCGGGCGGCTGTTAATGGCATTGAGCAGCTCGCCGATGTAAGCGTCCACCTGCTTGATGGCGGCGGCATATTCCGGCACGTAGCTGTAGTAGCCGTATTGCTTACCTGCTTTGTTGATGCCGTTGAACTGCACGAACATCAGGTCCACGCTGTCTTTTTTCAGGCGGTTAACGGCGGTATCCAGTACTGCTTTATCATTGTCCGGGGTGGTTACTTTTACCGCGGCATCAGCCAGCAGGGTTTTGTTGACCGCTTCCCAGGCAGTCACTGAAACAGATTTCAGTTCCCGCTTGCCCGTTTTTTTGATGAGGCTGAGGAAAGGCGCGTAACGCGCGCCGCTGGTGGACCTGGCCGTGAGAGAGCTGTCGCGTATCTCGTTTTTGGCGTAAGGCACGCCCGTGTAGAGCGTGGCCAGGGAAGCGCCATCCGTGGTAACGGTATCCGCTTTGGTATCGTAGCTGTAGGTGCTGTGCGCCAGCATTTGGGTGATAACCGGCGGCGCAACGGCTTTCAGCTGTTTGCCGGCGAGGCCGTCTACCACGATGACCAGCACTTTACTTTTGTCGGTAAATTTTGGTTTATCGGCCGTATCGCTCGGTACCTCTGCTATTTTGGAGCAGGCGGCTGCCAGCATGGCTACGGTAGCGGCGCACCCGAGTATGTATGTCAGTTTTTTCATTTTTTGTTTTTTAGGGAGATGTTAAACATGCAGGGCTAGCGGATATCGTTTAGCCATATCTGTTCCGTCAGCAGCGGGAGCCCCAGGGCCAATACCTCTGCCCTGGCCGTCGGCGAAGGGTTAATGCCCCAGTAACGGAAAAACGGATAGAGGTCCTTTTTCGCGTACTTGCTGGCATTGACGTAAAAGAAGTCCTTCTTCACCACATCGATGTAGATCTCACGCTCGGTATGGCGCGCTTCCCGGCAGATGTAGCCCATCATGCCGTAGCCATATTTCTGGAAGAGTTGTACAAAAGGGATCAGGCGCTGAAATACATCCGTTACCGTTACGAAAGTTTTGCCGGTGCTGTCTTTTTTAGCGAAGTCGAGCGCCGGCTGTACGAAGTTTTGCTCAGCATCGTAAATGCGCGGTGGTTTGCCGCCAAAACGGTTCGCAATTTTAAATACGAACAGGTTGTTGGATGTTTCCGTGAGGGCATCGGCGCCGCCCCAGCTCCAGGTGTTGATCATCTGGTAGTTGTGGCCGATTTCGTGGCAAGGGCCCCAGCTGGCGCCGCGACTGATCATCGCGGTATCCAGGAAGTCCGCATGCCAGTCCAGGTAAGCCATACAAGGATACCCGCTATGGCCGCTACCCAGGGAAATCTGTATATCCAGCACAAACCGGTGCGGTGTACCGGGCGCCTGATCAATAGGGTCGGCAGGATTGTCGGACAGTCCATACCATTCATTATAATCTTTTTCGATGACGTCATCCCATTTCTTCATCACTGCTTCTGCGTTAAAAGTATTCAGCAATCCCAGCAGCACTTTCCGGTACATGGTGATGATGAAACGTTTGCCTCGGAGTTCCACCACCGGTACCTGTGATTTGCGGACGGCTTCTTTCCAATCGGCATCGGTTGTTTCTCCCAAAATAAAATCGGGCGACTTACAAACATTACTGAATGTAACGGTCACTTTTTTAGGCGCGGGCCCTGTAGGTATGAGGTAGATGGGGCCGCCGTAGATATTACGGATATAGTTCACGCCAGGGAGTACTGTCTTGCGGGTAACGATCACGCCTGCACGCAGTTGTGGCATTTTACCGTTGATATTGTCCGTATGGGCGCCTACCTGTACGGTCATCCCTTCGGTGCCCTGCGGCACTACTATTTTCACCAGTTCGCCCGGGCCGGCGTAGAAGCCGGTGCTGAACCAGTTGCCCGGAGGCGAAGCGATACGCAGCTGCGGCGATACCAGTTTATAATTCAGGTCGATGGTGACGGATGCGTTCATCAGCCGGGGCTCCACTACAGACACCAGGCCGGGGAATTTACGGGCATCCGGGAAGCCGCTGCTGTCGATCCGGGACATGCTGGTATCGATGCTGCCGATGCCGGTAGTGTCCTCTTTCAACGGCTTATCATACCCGTTTTCAAAGTTGTATTCCTTTGTACAGGCCACCAGGAGCGTTCCCATCACCAGTATGCCCGCCAGCGGTTTTATGTTGAATGATTTCATGTACGATTAGTTTAGTTGATAAAAGAACATTACTGGTTGATCACCGGGAAATCGCGGTAGGTAGCCGGCCAGGTTTTGCCATCCAGCTTCCAGTCCAGGCTCACCGGCTGTTTCATCCAGTTGTAGATCACCATCGGGATATCCACCGGGTTAGGCACATAGCGGTCGAAGTTGGGGATCACCGGGTAGAGGTACCCGCTCGGATCGGCAAATTCATCCCAGGTGTAGTTGCCCACGAGGTTGTAGTTGCGTTTAAAAGGAGATTGATCTACGAACTGTTTGCCGCTACCATCTGTACAGGTCCAGTAACCGATCAGGTTCGCATAGTAGGGATGCGATTTATTCACCACGGTCCTTTCCGCCCAGGATTTGATTACCTGTTCAGGCAGGGCGGTATTCCAGATACGCACGTCCGTGATGTAGGCATTTAACCAGTTGGTGGTAAATACTTCCGGGAAAGGTCCGATGATGGTATTTGCCGTAGAGGTCATGCTGGCGAATTTAGCATTCGCAATAGAGCCTGTTTTCAACAATTTACCATCTATATAAAAATAGGTATTTAAAGAAGTGCCGCTTGGCTGTACCACGCCGGTAAGCGCATGCCAGTTGCCATCCGGGAAGGTTTCAGCCGGCGTAAGTTCGGATTTGGTGGTACCATCCGCCGTATAGAAGGAGAAGCTGTTACCGTTGCGGAAAAACGCCCAGCCGGCGGTATTGCCCGTTCTGGCGTTCACCTTTCCGAAGAAGGGCGGGTAAGTGTAGTTGTAGTTACCGGAAGCATTCTTCACGATTTTGATCTTACACTCGAAGGTCATGGCGCGGGTAGTGATATTGAATGCGCCCGCATCGTTGAGCTCCGCGCGGTTGTATGCGCCGTTGGTCTTAGGATCGCCCGTCATGCGTACGGCTTTGCCTTCATAGGCCACGCGGATTTTTTCCGGCCTGGCAATTGGCGCGGCCACAAAACGCGGGTTGTAGAAGAAGGTGAAGCTGTTGTATTCCGGCACGCTGAAAACGGTACCATCATCTTCCGCAGGCGGCACGGTCCATTTACCGCCTTTGTTGGAGGTTACGATTACCAGCCAGTCTTCCTTTTTATAGTTCTTACGGGCACGGAGGGCGGTGAGTAACTGGCCCACCTGTTCATCCGCTTTCCGGATGGCGGCAACATATTCCGGCACGGATTCATCATAACCGAATTGTTTGCCTGCTTCGTCCACATCGTTGTATTCTGCAAAGATGACGTCTGTTTCTTCTTTTCCCAGTTCAGCCACCACGCTGGCGGTTACCTCGTCGTCGGTAGGCAGTACTTTGTTGACGTCCATGTTGTTGCCGATCAGCTGCTGGCTTAAATCCGCCGAAGCGCAGAAGGCGGCGCTGGCCTGGATGATGCCGGCATCCTTGAGGCGTTTGGTAAATACCGGATAGTCGGTCAGGTTAGCCTTGGTGAGGTCGTCCCCGGTGACGCCATTTTTGGCAGGCAGCACGCCTGTGAGCATGGCCGCCCAGTTGGCGCCGTTGGTACCGGAAGCGTCGGACACGCCTGCCCAGGTGTACACGGCGCTGTCGCGCATACCCCAAAGCACGGTTGGCTGCAGGGAACGGACGGTATTGCCTCTTACTCCATCCAGCACAACAAACAGTACTTTCCGCTCCCCGGTATTCAGTGCAGGATCATTTTTGTAATCTGTGCCGGACAGCATATCGGATTTATCCTTGTTACAGGAAACCGTGATGATGATAGCGGCCATTCCCAGCAATGAAATGATCTTTTTCATATGATTGAAAGATTGTGGTGTTACAGATAATTATTTAGCCAGTACCAGTCGGAAGATATTGCCCACGTTCGTATTGTCGAACGATGGAATATACCCGTAAATCAGGACGGCGGTTTCGCCCTCTGCGGAAGTCGTTTCCAGCATGCCATACACGGCGCCGTTTAAGTCGCCGGTATTGTTATAGGCCGCTGCATAGGAGCCGTCCGCATTGAGTATTACCATTCCCCTTCTGATGCGGGTACCATATTTCTCAAAGCCGCCGGTTACCACGATCATCCCGTTTTTGAGCTGCATGGCGTAAGTGGCGTACCCGTTGAGGAATACATCCGTCTGGAAGTTTGTTACCGGCGAGCCATCTTCATTCAGCAACATCAGGCCATGGCAGGGCTGCCCGTTATAGCTGGTGAAGTTGCCCGTGATGAGGAACTTGCGGGTGGTCTTGTTAAAGGTGATGGAAAACACATCCCCATTGGCGCCTGATCCGGCTTTGAAAGTATTGTCCACCCGGCCGTTGGCGTCCAGGCGTGCAATGTTGCCTGCGGTCACCCCATCGAAGCGGGGGAACTTGCCTACCATAACGAGCTTCCCGTCGTACATCAGGATGGCATCGGCCAGGTATCCATCCGCTCCCGGCATACCTTCGTGGTTGGCGAGGTCGTAGTGATAAGTGGAATCGAGGTTGCCATCCAGGTCCATGGCCATCACGGAGTGTACTACCCGCCGGTCTGTTACCTTGGCATTGCGGGTACTGGATTTATAAAAGATCTGCTGATACAATCCCAAAGAGCCGAAAGCGATTACCCGGCCATTGCGTGCGAATATCTTCGTTGGCGCGGAGCTGGAACCGCCGTTGAAAGCGGAAACGGTGTCCTTTGAGAGCGCCTCCGTCATATCAGGCAAACCTGCGTCCGGATCGTAGTTGTATTCTTCCGGGATCACGGTTTGTACGGTGGTATCAATTTTTCCGGAGATGTTTACTCGGGCAAAATTGAAGAGGCCTTTTTTGTAGCCGTAGGTGCTGAAGGCGCCCGCTACGATGAAGCGACCGTCTTCCAGTTCGGCGGCGGAATGGATACGGCCATTACGGCCCGCTGCGGAGTCCGTACTCATATCCGTTACATACTGGCCGTGTTTTTCAATTTTGGCGATACCATTGAGCCAGTTCCCTTGTCCGTTACTGTTATACAGCCTGAAGCTGCCTGTCAGCAGGTAGCGGTTGTCGGAAGTAGGAATAATCTGGTAGATGAGTCCATCGGTACCGCTGCCGGACTTGAACGTATTATCCAGCCGGGCTTTACCGCGTACGCGGAACAGCGGCGCGGGGAATACCTGCGCGCCGATGGTTACCCAGCCGGTACCGGTGCTGGCTTGTGCCGGCACGACCACCGTGAGGGTGGAATCTGTGACGCTGCTGATAGCGGCTTCTTCCCCATTCTGGAAAAAGTGGATGGAATCCTTATAAGCCAGCAAGCCTCTTACGCTGTAGGTGACTTTTTCACCCGCCGCGCCGGAGGAAGGGGAAGGCAGCGCTTCGCTGAACTTTACGCCCAGCTGCGGCTTTCCGCCGGCATATGGATCCGGAAAGAATTTGTCATTATCCTTCTGGCAACCTGCTACCAGGCCGGCCGCCAGTGTGATGCACATTATTTTATTTTTCAGTGATACTGTCATGTTAGCAATTTGAAAGGTGACTACTTACCGGTGTAACCATAAAAGAGGCAGCGGTTGTAAAAATCAATCACCGAAAATCCAAAGTCGTGCGTAGCGGTAGCCAGCGCATGTACTACCCCGTTCGTAGGTTCAATATTCACGGACGATACGGCCGACCTGATGAACATACCTGACTGCGCCGGCGTTGGCGCATAGGAAATAAACAGCTGCCTGTAGCCTACGTATTTGGCCGAGCCTTCATCGTTGTACACCACGCCGATATGCATGATCACATCATCGTAGGATTTCATGTACACGCCCGGGTAGGTGCTGAAAAACGCCCAGTCCACCTGGGGAAAATCATTGAGCATATACTTTCCGCGGAAAATATATTTCCCCAGCATTTCCCGCCATACCTGCGCCGGCACCTGTTCCAGCGTTTTGATGGTATCCTTGCCGGTTTGATACAGGAGGAGGTTGGTTTCGTGGATGGTACTGTCGATGGACATGTCGTTTGGCGCAAAGAAGGTCAGCTGTTCCTTGCCCAGCACATCTTCCAGCTTCGCCAGCTTGATCACTTTCACGAGTTTGGTAAAGTAGTCGTTGCGGGCTTCCAGGTACTGCATAATGGTGCCATCATACTTGCCCTTTGCCAGACCGGTATCCTGGTAATAATCCTTTTTGCAGGCACTCAACAGCATGACTACTGTTGCCAGACCGATCACGATAGAGAAGAATTGTTTTTTCATTTTCATCTGCTTTAAGGTTTAACGCCAGTATTCGTTGAGTGTCATTAACGGGTTATTATCGAGCGCGCTTTCATCGATAGGCCAGGTCCATGCGCCACGGAGGAATGCGGACTGGCTGATCGGGGCGCTGCAGTATTCGGAGTTAAGGATGCGGTGGGTGCGTACCAGGTCGTAGTAGGCATGTCCTTCGCCCATCAGTTCCTTCGCGCGTTCCCAGAAGATGGCATCTTTCAGGGCCTCCCCGCCAGCGCCAACGTAGAGCGGCGTTTCGGCCCTTGCCCTTACGAGGTTCATGAGGCGGATGGCCTCTGCCTCGTGGGCGCTGCCCAGTTCGGCGTTTGCTTCCGCCGCCAGGAGTATGGCGTCAGACAAACGGAAAAATATCAGGTTACCGTCGAATGCGATGTTACTGCCGGCGTTGGCGGCAAACTTGCGGAACTCCACGAGGTTGCCGTTGGTGTACATGGTATTGACATCAAACCATACGTCCCTGCGCTTATCCGCAATACCCAGCGGGTACATCTTCTTCATAAATGCCGCCACCGGCGCTACGTAAGCGTAACCGCTACCGGCGCCATGTTCCAGCACGTTATCGTTCAGGTACTGGTAACCGAGGCCGCGTACTTCTCCGTAGTTCACGTTTTGGGTGAACTCGAACAGACCTTCTTCGCTACCGCCTCTGAATAATGTTTTGAACTCAGAGATGGTGAGCAGGCGGTAAGCGCCGTTGTTTTTTTCCAGCAGCTCCTTGCCCAGGTCTACTGTGGCCTGGTAGTATTTATCCTTGTTGGCTTCGTCGAAACCTGCGTTCCACATGTTCATGTGCATCATCAGGTCCAGCGCGGCGCCGCGGGTAGGGCGCACGGCTTTCATTTTGGTATTGGTATATGCCCAGGGCAGGTCGTCCTTTACGGAAGCCAGGTCAGCGATGCAGGAGTTGAGTACGTCTACAAATTTGGTACGGCCGATGATTTTATCGAAGTAAGGCTCGTTGTAATAAGGCACGTCCCCGTATAAACGCACCATGATAAAGTAGAGGAAGCAGCGCACCCATACGCCTTCGGCGCGGTAACGGCGTTTATCCTCATCCGACAGTTCGGAGGTGGAGATGTCCATTACGCGGTCCTGCAGGATGCCGGCTGCCTGGATTACCTTGAAGTAAGGCGCCCATTTGCGGATATCATCGAAATGAAAGAAACCATTCCAGTAATCATGCACATTTAAAGAGCGCATATCGTTGTACACGAGGTAATCGTAGTAGTACCTGGTTTTCCAGGTGCTTACCGACTTCGCCGTTTGCCGGTACACGCCGCAGCGGAATTCCGCTGCGAGGAAAAAGGAGTTGTTCAGCAATATATCTGCTATCTCCCCGTAAAGGTTATTGGTGAAACGCTCTACGTCATCTCTCGTTTTCCAGAAACTAGCACCGGATTCCTTTACAGGGCTTTCCGCGTCCAGGAATTTTTTACAGCCCGACTGGCTGGCGCAGAGCAATACTGCCATTCCTATCCCGATTATTAAACGCTTCATATATCTGGGTTTTATTGCTTGATTCGTTAAGGTTAAGATTAGAACTGTACGTTAAGACCCACGGTCACTGTTTTACGAACCGGGTAGCCATCTTTCTGGTCGCGGCCCAGCGCAGATACTGCTTCGGGGTTTGGCCCGCTGTATTTGGAGAAGATGAACGGATTCGTAACGGTTACATAAGACCGGCAGGAAGTTACTCCCCAACGGATAGTTCTGTCGCGCGGGATGGTGTAAGACAGCGTGATGGTTTGTATTTTGAAATAGGAACCATCTTCTTCAAACAGCGTCTGATCCACACGGTATGGGCGTACCTGGCCCTGGCGCACATAGTCGAACGGATTCGGGTACTTGGCGATATCACCGTTTTTACTCCAGTAGTTGTAATCGTCCAGCGGCACCAGCGCTACCTTGGTATTGGTAGGGTTGGAATATCCTTCAAAGCGGTATTGCACGGCGTTGTTGAGGATAGACCTGATGGCGGTATAGCTGGCGGTAACGTTCATAGACCATGGCCCGTAGGTGAGGTAAGAGGTCAGACCACCGGTGATCAGCGGCTGGCTGTTACCGGCATAGATGTAATCCAGTTCATTGATGATGTAATCGCCGTTCAGGTCCGTCCAGATAGGATCACCGGGGCGGCCCAGCATCATAGCGGTACCGGCGTAGTTCATGACCATGATGGGGCGGCCGGTGGCCGGATCTACCTGTACATCTGCCATGGTCGGATATGCTCCGCGGGTATTGAGCAATACGTTGGTGAAGGTATTGCGGCCTACGCGGCGCAGGATGCTCTGGCGGTTGGTGCTATCGTATTCCAGCATTTCTCTTGCTCCGTTAGGGAGGTAACGCACGTAATCCTTGTTGATAGCGCCGTTAAACCCGATGGTCCATTGCAGCTTGCTCGTTTTGGGCAGCGGGCGGTAGGTGAAATCCCACTCAAAACCTACGTCCATCAGGCCTGCATCGTCGCTCCAGGTTTCCTTGAAACCGCTGGTGTTAGGCAGGGTTACTTTAATAAGGCTGTTGTCCACGTACTTCAGGTAAGCATCCAGCATGACGTTGAACTTACCATTCCACAGGCCGATGTCGATACCGGTGTTATACTGCGTGGTAGAGAGGGCGCGCAGGTGGTTGTTGGGCAGCAGGCCGTAATCGATACCACTCATGGGCTTATCGTTATAGCGGCCGCCGTTGCGGTCATCGTAGGTACCGTATGCATAGAAGATATTACCCTGCGGCACTACGTTGCGGCCCCAGGTGAGGCGGATGTCCGCATAGTCCAGCCAGGTTTTATCCTTGAAATAATTTTCGCGGTTGATATTCCATTTAAAACCGAAGGATGGGTTGTTAGAGAACGGCGTTTTACGACCCAGCTTGGAAGAGGCGTCCCTTCTGAAAGATACATCAAGGATGTATTTATTCATGAAGCTGTAGGTGGCGCTACCGGCCAGGCCCATGTCCCGCTCGTCTGTAGCATTGTCCAGCACGCCGCCGCTGCTGAACCCGGAGGAGGAGCCCAGCGGGCCTTTCAGCTCATCGCTGGCGGTACCGCGCAGGCGCAGCTTACTGGCCTGGGAGCCGGATTTTCTCAACTCGTTGAAGAAGTAGAAACTCAGGTTATGCTTTTCGTTGATGGTTTTGAAGTAGTTCAAACCGCTGCGGCTGTACAGCGTGTGGCGGCGGCCATTGTAGGCGGTCACCTCGTCCAGGTTATTATTGATGGCTGCGGGGATGAAGTTATCTTCCGTTTCGCCGGTATAGTTGTAGCTGAAGTTGGTGGTAGCGTGTAAGCCGGTCAGTATTTCATAGTCGATATCCACGCTGCTGAGTATGTTCGCCGTTTTGTTGATGTTATCATTACGAAGGGCGGCTACCGCATTGGCGGAGGCGGAATAGAACGCCGGCGCCGGCAGCAGGGAAGATTGGTTGCCTGCCTTACCTACGTCCGACTGGGTGATACCATTACCGCTACCCTTACTGTTCTGCCCCAGGGCCGCCTGGATGGAAGCATATACCTTCAGGCGGTTGGTCGGCCGGTACTGCATGTTGGTGTTCATGTTGTAGCGGTTGAAATCCGTGTTTTTCAGGATACCGCTTTCCTTGTAGTAACCGAGGTTCACCTTGTAGTTAAAGCGGTCGTCCCCACCGGACACACTCATGTTATGCGTGGTGTTATAGGTGTATTTGTAGAACAGCCCCTGCCAGTCGGTAGAGTTATTGTAATAAGGGTTCAGGGAGTCGGCCAGGAACGGTGTGCCGTTGATCAGCTCTTTTGCCCAGGCCAGCGTATCCGTATAGTTTAGTATCTGGTTGATGCGCATGCGGCGTTCTTCGTTACCGCCGATCACCTTGCGTAAGGTAGGCGGGATGCTCACGAAGAAGTTGCCGGTATAGGATACGATCGGCACTTTGGATTTACCTCTCTTTGTATTGATGATCATTACCCCGTAAGCGCCGCGGGAGCCGTACAAGGCGGTGGCCTGCGCATCTTTGAGGATCTGGATGCTTTCGATATCTTCCTGCGGGATGAGGGAGAGCGGGTTCAGGCCAGGGCCTGCCTGGTTAAAGCCGTATTCGAAGTTGGTGTTAGGGTCTACCGGCACCCCGTCAATCACGAACAGTGGCGAGGTAGGCGTCAGGAAGGCATTATCGCCGGAGCCGCTGATGGTCATGGTACTCAGACCACGCATCTGGATGGTACCTGCGTATCCCGGCGCGCCGGTATTGTTCTGGATGTTCAGACCGGCCACTTTACCCTGGAGGAGCTCCATTACGTTGGCTACCGGGGCATTTTGCAGTTCCTTACCGGAGATCAGCACGGTGGAACCAGTAACGGTTTCCCTTGACTTGCGCTGGTAACCGATCACCACCTGTTCATTCAGTTTATTTTCTTTAACGAGGAGGTATATACGCATTAACTCCCCTGCTTTCGCTTTCACTTTGATGGGATTGTAACCCATGGATTGAAAGGTTAATTCCGCGCCTTCCGGTACGTTGATGGCAAAGCTACCATCCCCGTTGGTGGTACCTACCCCTTTAGGCGGTTTACCCACGAGGATAGGCACGCCCGGAATGCCTGTATTGGCGCCCTTTTCATAAACAATCCCCCGTACGGTTACCATGTTGGTCTGCGCTGCTGCGCAAACGCTCCAGAGTAAAGCCAGTACCGTTAAGAGTTGTTTTATCTTCCCTGGTATAATTGCAGACTTATACATTAAGGTTTGATTTTTAGCATTGATAATTTTAGTTCAGTTAGCACCGCATTAGTTATTGCGGAAATCAGGATTACCCCTGTAAAACCAGAAGATAATTTTCCAGGCGCCCGGTTCGAATATTCTGAACTGTGTGCCGATGGTGGCGTCCTGGCGCATGCCGCCAGTTCCGATCCTGTTGAAGCTGAACATGCTTTGCGCGGACAGGCCGTTGACCGTGGTGTACTGGGTGGTAATGGCCGCCAGCGGGATCGGGTAGGCTACCTGGTAGGTAACGCCTTCCGGTGTGAATACCGGCTCACCGAAGTGGTGGCATACTTTTTCCCATTGGGTACTGTTGAACTTTTTAGGATCGATGGGCGCGTAGGAAGAATCGCGGAATTCAAACGTGAGCGTATTTTCCTTGCTGTTGAGGTCTTTATAAAAAACCATCTGCACATCGGCAGAACTTAAGTAACTATCGTCGTTATAATTCTTGATACCGCTTACCACAGAAGGGCGCAGCACGCCGTAGGAGTTGCCTGTTACGGGGTCCACGTTGGTGGGCTCGAAAGGCTGCGGGCGGAGCGGTTGCAATTCCAGGTTGTGGATCACCTTGGAGCCGCCGCTGTTGGACACTTCGATATCGAACTTGTAACCTTTGTGCGGCTGTACTTTCACGGCGTTCAGGTATTGCAGGTCCTGCGGGGTCCAGAATACGAGCTGGCCGGAATGTTCGCGGACTTCGAAGAGGCGGTGTTTTTCGATCACCCGTTTCTTCTCGATTTCCTCGCGCGTGGTTTCAAAGCCGGTGTAGGCTTCTTTCCATACCTGGACGTCGAAGGTTTTATTGAAGAGGTCCACCGTATCGCCGGTTTCGGCATCGCGGACGCTGAGCATTTTAAATGTCAGCGGCAGCGTGGAGTGGTCCGCATTGAAGATGGTTGCAAACGGATCGTTGGGCATTACCGTGGTACGGCCCAGGATCGGCTGGAAATTGGATTGGGTGTACCCGGCTCCCTTGCTGAGATAATCGGCATCTGCGGGCAATTTCACACAAGCATGCAGCAGGCCCATCGTCGTCATTGCTAAAAGTAATTTTTTCATTGTTACATCATTTATGAGCGGTCAGCAATAGGATTTATTTGTTGAAGCGGGTGATGAATTCATTGAAACCAAATTCATGATCGCCGCTAAGCACATGCACCACGCCATTACGCAGGTAGGTATCCATCGACATGGTGTTGGCCCTTACCCACTTGTTGATATAGAATGAACCTTTAGTATCGCTGTAAATAATATACTTGGGACCACCGTTGGCCATACCGGAAGCCGTTTCGGTAAACAGCTGCATATTGGCGCCACCGCCGTATTTCAGGGAGGTGGTGGTAAAGCCGTCCGGATAAGGCGCGAGGCTGTCCGTCGTGAAAAAGCCCGGCACAATGTAGCGGCACATGAGGGTATCCAGGTGTTGCTGGTCCAGTGAGCTGAGGGTCACGGGCGCTTTCCCCTGTTTTTGCCGGAGGATGTTGAGGTTGCGCAGAGCGGCGGTATAGCTGGCATTGGTCAGTGCAAACACGGTGACTTTGGTATTGCTGAGGATACGCTTCAGCCCTACCCTATCGATCACCAGCACCATGGAATCATATACGCCATGTTTGCTTTGCAGGTAGTCGTACACGTTAGCATCTATCTGCGGCGGTTGTTTTACATAGTTGATATAACCGCCATCTTTCTGACAGCTGGCGGCAAATACTACTGCCAGCAGCAGCAAACAGACTCTTTCAAAAATTTGATTTCTTTTCTGCATGGCAATATTTATTTATTCCAATAAGAATTTTGTGTGAGCTTAGGATTGGCGGCCATGGCTTCTTCCGCTACGGGCCAATAGATCGCGCCATTCTGTACCATGGCTGCAAAAGCGGGATTGGCGGCCGGGCGGAGGCGGGCATAGCGCACCTGGTCGTACCAGCGCCACCCTTCTCCCATGAGTTCTCTTCTTCTCTCCCTAAAAATTTCATCCAGTATATCCACGCCGTTGAAAGTAGGGCTGGGTATGCCGCGGCTCACCATCACCTGGCGCAGCCAGTTGAGCGCTTCCGGCATGTTGTTGGTTACCACGGCGGCTTCCGCGCGGAGCAGCGCCAGTTCCTCCATGCGGGTGAACATCATGGTAGCGTTGAACATGCGGAAAGTTCCCTTATCCAGCTTACCATCCTGTAATACCTTGATTTTGGAAAACACCGGCGTGTTGGTGTTATAATTCACGAAGTAGTATTCCGTTTTAGGGTAACCGGTGGCGAGGTCGATGCTGAAACGCTCATCCCCGTTCCAGGTGAAGATTTTGATGATACTGTCCTTCTGTACAAACAGGTCCGGCATCAGCTTGCTGGTAATGGGTTTGGCGAGCACGTAATCTTCCAGGTGGCCGGCGGTGATGCCTTCCCCGTTATTGTAATCGAAGGAGAAGTTGAGCATCTGGCTGGGGCCCATGCGATAGAAGAAGCCGCTGTCGCTGTCGCACAGCAATTCGGTATTGTTGGTAAAAGAGATGTCCGCCGTTTTGTAGTTATCCATAATGAACTGGGTATAGCTCATTACGTCGTTATAGCGCTGCTGCCAGGCTGCAATATGCGCCAGCACTGCGTATGCGCTGATCTTGTTCACCAGGCTGCCTTTCCAGAAGCTGTACCCCTGGTTGTAGTAGAGGCCTCCCAGCAAAGGATCGGTGGAGTTATAGATTACGGGCAGGTCTTTCGCGGATTCGATCAGTTCCTTTTCCGCAAAGGCAAGTACCTGCTGCTGTGGCGTTCTTTCCAGCTGCGGGAATTTACCGTCGAAGGAGCTTACCACCAGGGGCACATCTCCCCAGATGCGCACCATATAGAAGTACAGGAAAGCGCGCATGGCTCTGGCCTGGGCAATGTCTATACGATTGGTGCTGGCGGGATAGTAGGCATCTTTTTTAGTGATTTCACCGGAACGTTCGATGAAGAGGTTGGCGGCGTTGATGGCGGCGTAAAAGCGGCGCCAGTTTTTCAGGCTTTGCAGCATCGGCAACGATACATTCAGGTCGTTGTTCACGATGGCTTTCAGGTCCGTACGGGTGATGGCGGTGAAGTCGCCCTTGCGGAACTCCCCGTACATCCAGAAGGCGGCATTATCCGTCAGCGCTGCGCGGGAAAGGCCGTAAATGCCCATCAGGGCGCTGCGCGCGTCCTCCACGTTATTCCAGTAGTCTTTTTCACCCACCAGCCTGCTCGACGGCACATCCAGTGATTTGTTGCAGGCGGCTGCCATGGCCAGGAGGCCTGCTGCTACCACTGCTGCTTTTATTGAGCGATATATTTTATTCATACAAAATCAGATGGCTATTGATTATAAATCCAGTTTCAATCCTACGGTATAAGTTTTCGGTACCGGAATCGTATATCCGTTATCGTAACCATTGTAATAGGTCAGCTCCGGATCGCCGCCTGTGTAGGCCGTAAACGTGAGGATGTTATTCGCCGTTGCGTAGAAGTAGCAGCGGGTAAGGGTTGGCGCTAACCGTTTCAGCAGTTTGGAGCCGGCAAAATCGTATCCCAGGCTGATGGTACGGAGCTTCACGAAATTGGCTTTTTCGAGGAAGAGGTCCTGGTCCGCGCGGAAAGGAATGGTAGCGCTCCACGGGTTGTAGATGGGATATGTTTTCATATCCTCGTTACGTTGCCAGTAGGTGATATCCTTAACGGAGCCGAGGTCCGTTTGTCCGTCGTGGTTAGCAAAGTCGAGCCGGGTAGCCGTTTTGCTGTTGAGGATGGATTGGCCCAGCGCATAGTATATGCTGAAGGAGAAATCCAGTTTACCATAGCGGAGGGTATTGGCGAAGCTGCCGAAAAGCGTAGGCATGCTATGCCCTTTCAGCACTTTGTCTTTATCGTCGATGGTGAAGTCGCCGTTCACGTCTTTCCACTTGGCATCGCCGGCGGCAAAGGGGGTGCCTTTGAAAGTCAGCGGGGAACCGGTTTTGCTGTTCACCGGCACTTCGGCGGCGGTGTTGTAAATGCCTTCATTCTGATAGAGCCAGAACATGTCCACGGCCTGCCCTACTTCAAAGTGGCGGTCGCCGATGGTGAGGGATTTAGCGCCGCCTGGCAGGGCTTTCAGGGTGTTCTGGTTATAGGAAGCGGTGAGGGCGGGCGTCCACATGAATTTTTTGGTACGTACCAGGTCGACGGACAGGGTGGCTTCTACCCCGCTGTTGTTGACCAGCATACCGTTTTCGTAGATGCTGCTATAGCCGCTTTCCGCTACTGCCGGCATAGGGGCCAGCATGTTGCGGTCATTTTTATTGTAGTAATCACCGTTGATGCGTACCCTGTTGTCATACAGGGAGAAGTTAGCGCCGAGGGTGAAGATATCTGTCGTTGCCCATGGAATATTTTCGCCTACCCAGCCAAAGGAATAAGGCCGTGAAAGGCCAGCAACGCCTGCGTAGGAGGAGGCGTTTTTGTTGGCGCTCCAGCCCATATCCACCTTATACTGCGGGCCTGCGGCAAAGCGTTCATCGCCGGGGAGGCGGCCGATGCGGCCGTAGCTGGCGTGCAGCGTGAGGTCAGACACGCGGGTGAGCGCAGGGAGCAGGTGTTCCTTCACATCCCACTCTACGCCGGCGGATGGGGACAGGAGCCAGCGGTGGGCAGGATTGATGAGGGAAGAACCGTCGCTACGCAGGGTGAGCGAGAGGCGGAGGTAATTGTTATATACATATTTCACGTTGCCGTGGAAGGAGAGCAGGCGTGTTTTTTGGCCATCGATGAAGCGGTACACCAGCTGATTGGCGTAGTACAGCGGGGACAGGTAGTTGCCGGCATCCGGGTTGGAGCCTACTACGTTCACCTTGATACGGTCGCTGGCGCCGTTATAGGCGCGCTGGTAGTTGTAGCGGAAGTTATCGGACTGGAAGAGGTGCCCTGCTTCGAAGCTGAACTTATGTTGCGGTGCGGGTTGCCAGTCGTAATCGATGGTGTTCTGGAAGCCTACCCGCTGGTTGTTGCCATAGTAGTTGGATACGTAGTTGGCGCCGTCCATGAGTGTAGACGGGTAGAAGATATCGCGGTCGCTTTCGTTGTAATCGAAGAGCAGGCGCGTGGTGTAGCGTACGCTCTTCCAGTTGAACATCAGCGAGAAGCTACCCTGAATGCTGTTGAGGTGGTTTTTATCGAAGCCTTTATCCAGTTCACGGAGGTAGAGGCCATAGGCGTCCCTGTTAGGGGCGAGCGGGCTGGTGATATCCGGTACATAGGCCGTTTCTATATAACGGTCTACCATACTCGTATTCCGCTGCCTGTCCATACGGGTGGCGTTGATGAGGGCGGAGCCCATGAGCCATTCCTTCGGCGCCATGTTCACGATAAAGTTCGCGTTGTATTTATCCAGGCGGGTATTATCCGCGATACCGTTGGCGGTAGTTTTATCTGCGAAGAAGCGGAAGTTCGCTCTTTCGGAACCGCCGGAGATGGCGGCGTTGATACCGTGGCTGGTGGTGTTCTGGAAGTAGAGGTCCGTCCAGTTGGCATTACCGTAGTAAGCGGCGTTGGAGGAATCCCTCAGGTATGGCGGGAATGCCAGGGAATCGGCGGTGGTAGCGTACTTTTCGTAGTAAGGTTTACGGGCGCGGTTTTCGTACTGGCCGTTGGTGGTAAACACCGGGTCGTAGAGGTTAACGCCGAAGTAGCTGTTGATACTGATTTTACGGTTACCGAAGGTAGGCGTTTTAGTGATGATGTTGATAACGCCGTTAGCGCCTCTGGGGCCAAAAAGCCCGATGGCGGCGGCATCTTTATATACGTCGATCGACTGAACGTTATCCAGGTTGACGATGTTGAGTAGGTTGATGGCTGGTCCGAGGCGGTTTTTATCATTTACCTGGATATCAAACACCATGGAGTTATCTTGTACCAGGGGGATGCCGTTGAGATATACGGCGGGTTGCACCTGGTACACATCCTGCTTGGAAAGCAGTGGCATGGCCAATCCGCGGATGAACATAAACTGTTCGGTTCCGGGTTCGCCGCTGGGTTCCTGTGTATAGAGCCCCCTGATGTTTCCTTTTACCATTTGCTGCAGCGAGGTATAAGGATAGAGGGCCACCTGTTTAACCGCCAGGGTGTCAGCGTTGGTAAAGGCTGCGGGGATGTTTCGCCTGCTGAAGACTCTTACCACTTCATTGGCCACGGAGCTGTCTTTGACAGGAGGTAAGGAATCCTTATTAACGGGAGGCAAAGTATCCCTTGCAGGTAACGGGAGATTAAGACCTGCTGCCATGGCGCCGTGCGGGTTGATGCACAAGGCTACATTGAGCGTACAACAGGCGGCCACCAGCGACTGCACCCAGCGACGCTTTCTGTCAGACAACCGCATGGATAGATGATCTCTCATTGGTAAAAAGATTTAATTGGATTATAAAGGCAACAGCATTCCTTCCAGGCATTTTTCAACACCTGCGCACAAGCGGAATACCGCTGTTATTCAGCTATATGTTATACGTTCGGATGTCTGTTAAAAGGATATTCGGGCACGCGAAGGAGACGCATGCAGGATGCCTTTGAAGAATAGTAGCATTTATTCATTGTTCATTAATTTTAAAACTTTCTACGCATGAGTCGGTCCATTCAGCAATGTTCATTGCTGTGTAAGCATACAAAAATGAGGTTGACGTGATTCACGTGTTCATACAGGGTGGCAAAGCGGGGCTTTGCACAATAGGCACAACGCTTCATCGCACGGAATTAACGTTACAAACTCCCGGAATTGCCGGGCATTTTGTACTCAGGTGTGTAACATGATCGAATTTTTGATTACGGCTACGACTTTTTACAATTTATTTGGTTGATACTTCATTGTTCACGCACAGCACTATATCTTCTCACAAAGTAATAAGCGTAATTGTTACCTTATAATCTCTGTTAAAAAAGTGAAAATTCTATGACAATGCTTTTTTCATGCGCACTATTTCACTGGTACTTTCAGGACACAGGCATGACATAGAATGATGCTATATTATCGCGCTCGGACAAAGAACAGTTGATGTTGAATATGTTGCTCATCGTAAAGATATATTTTTTTCAATGTGGTTCTTACATTTGCGGAAATATTTTTTAGATGAAACAGATCGTATTGGCGAGTACCTCTACTTTATTTGGGGAAGAATTCCTGGCTTACCTGAAGCCGGCCATGAAAAGTTTATTTGCGGGGATCAGCGAAATTATCTTCATCCCATTTGCAAGGCCCGGAGGTATTTCCCACGACGATTATACGGCGAGGGCTGCGGAGGGGTTTAAGGAGCTGGGTATTGCCGTGAAGGGGCTGCATACCTTCGAAAATCCTGCGGCCGCCCTGGAAAACGCGCAGGGCATTTTCACCGGCGGAGGCAATACTTTCCTGCTGGTAAAAACTTTACATGAACTGGGTTTGATGCCGCTGCTCAAGGCAGTAACGGACAAGGGCACGCCTTACCTGGGCTGCAGCGCCGGCACGAATATAGGCGGCGTGAGCATGCAAACCACCAATGATATGCCGATTGTTTATCCATCCAGCTTTGTCACCAGCGGGATGGTGCCATTCAATATCAACCCGCATTACCTGGATCCTGTGCCTGGCAGTCAGCACATGGGCGAAACCAGGGAAACCCGCATCCGCGAATTCCATACGCAGAACAGCACCCCGGTAGTAGGCCTGCGGGAGGGCAGCTGGATACGCGTACAGGGGGATGCTATTACCCTGGAAGGGAAATTGTCGGCAAGGATTTTTGAACAGGGGAAGGCGCCGTATGAAGTGGAGTCAGGAGCGGCATTGAATTTTCTGCACTAATATGGATATACGGCATATGCCGTGATTGTACGGAAATGTAAACGGGAGAGATAAAGCGCCGCGGCGTTTAATCTCTCCCGTTATCCTATCAACAACCGCCAGATTTATCTGGCTATTTCAATCTTTACTTTCTTGTTCTTGATTTTTTCCCCCTTGATCATTTCCAGGGTATGCCCCACTTTGGAGCGTACAACGGCCACGAAGGAGAAGAAGTCCTTCACTTCGATGAGGCCGATATCCTCCTTCTTCAGCTGACCTTTATTGCCCAGGAAGCCTACAATATCGATTTTGTTTACCTTATCCTTTTTGCCGGCGGCGATGAAGAGCGTTACCCACTTTGGCTTTTCAGGCAATACGGCCTTTTCAGGCAGGGTGATGGCGTCGATATCCGGGGATACGTAAGGCATCAGCTTTTCATCAGGCCCGAGGAGGATAATGGCGGTGCCGCTGGCTTCCATGCGGGCGGTGCGGCCGTTGCGGTGCACGAAGCTATCTTCCGTATGCGGGAGGTGGTAATGAATGATGTAGCGGATATGCGGGATATCGAGGCCACGCGCGGCGAGGTCCGTTGTCACGAGGACGTTTACCGTACCGTTCCTGAACTTGCAGAGGGCGCTGTCGCGCTCCTGCTGCTCCATTGCTCCATGGTAAAAAGTATTGAGTATGCCTTTCTCGGAGAGCAGGCTACTGGTGCGCTCCACCGCTTCGCGGTGATTGCAGAACACAATGGTAGAGCGGTTGCCGAGGTGACAAATGAGGCGGAACAGCGTATCCACTTTGTCCGCTTCGGGAGAGCGGACCTGTTTTATTTCCAGTCGCTCTGCAGCGGCGCCGTTTTCCGGCAGGAAGTTAAGCCGCTGCGGATTGTCCAGCACCACAAAGTCCGGTATCTCTACCGCCTCCGTGGCAGATGTAAGCTGGTGGCGCTTTACGTTAGGCAACGATGCCACGATGAAACCTACTTCTTCCTGGAAGCCCAGTTCCAGCGTTTTATCAAACTCGTCCAGCACGAGGGTTTCGATACTATCTACGGTGATGTTGCCGCGGCGGATATGATCGCCGAGGCGGCCAGGGGTGCCTACGATAACGGCCGGCGCTTCGACCAGGTTGTTCTCTTCCGTTTCGCGGAGGTGGCCGCCGTAGCAGGCGGTGATCTTATAGCCGGTACCCATCTGGCGGAATACCTTTTCTATCTGCAGGGCCAGCTCACGGGAGGGCACTACGATCAGCGCCTGGGTGGACTTCACGCCCTGTTGCAGCCTTTCCAGCACGGGCAGCAGGAATGCCAGCGTTTTGCCGGAGCCGGTAGCCGATAACAGGATCACATCCTTGTGCGTTCTGTTGGCTTCGAGGGACGCCAGCTGCATATCGTTCAGCGCTGCTATTTTCAAATTGGCAAGTATTGCCGGTATAATTTCTTTTTGCATTTGCCGCAAAGGTAGGGTATTTCCGGCAAAGCGCCGGCCGGCCGGGGAAGCGGCGGTTTTTGCCATTCCAGGGACATTTTTGTATTTTAGCCGGCTATGAAAAATCTGATTCCTATCGCCGCTTTGATGGTTTGTGCCTGTAATTCCGTGAATAAGGAAACGGCGCATGACTCCACCACGATTGCTGATTCCGTGGTAACGACCCACACCGCCACGGTGGTACCGCTGGCGCCTCCCTCCCATGATACGATCACCGGCCATTTTTCCGCTGCCGGCAAAGCTGATACCGCGTTCATTACTATGGCCACCCCGGAACATCCGGACGATCCGGACCAGGAGGTACAGGATAAATACCTCGTTACGTTCAGCAGCGGTATTCCTGCGCTGCCGCCGTTTATGGGCGCCATTTCCGTGCAGAACGAGGGGGACCTCAACGGGGACGGCCGCGACGAGGTGTCTGTTTTTAATGAACCCCTGCATGGATGCACGTTTACCTGCACGACGTGGACGTTTAACGGTACGGAGTGGAAGCAGTTGCTTACGCCGCTGCTGATACCGACGGGCTGTGATCCGCTGACGGATTCAGCGATGCAGGCGCGGGTGTTTTTGGAAAACGGGAAGTTGTACCGGTGGGAAGAGGATTTGAATGATGAGAATTTCACGCAGGAGAAGAGGGAGGTTTTTTTCTCGCAAAGCGGTTTTTTTTCTCGCAAAGAGGCAAAGGGGGATTAAGGGCGCAAAGGGATTGTGGTATGATGTATTATAGGATAACAAAAAACATTTTTAGTGTCTATAATTTGGTTTGCAGCTTTGCGAGAAAAAAAACTCCTTAGCGGCTTTAATTTCCTTGGCGGCTTTGCGAGAAATAAACCTCCTTTGCGCCCTTAATTTCCTTTGCCTCTTTGCGAGAAATAAAACTCCTTAGCGCCCTTAATTTCCTTTGCCTCTTTGCGAGAAAAAAAACCTACCGCGAGCCAGCCATCGCATCAATCCACTTCGCTATCAGCTCCACTCCTTCCCTATGCACCAACGTTCTTGCCAGCTCGGGCATGGCCGTTCCCGGTTCCACGCTGTTCATGCGGTAATACAGGATGCTGTTGGCCGCATCCCCCGGCACGATGTCGTAATCCAGGCCGCCGGCGCCGCCGCCTGCGGATACGGGCGATTTCATCACTCCCTGCACTTTGGCCGTCGTTTCATAATCGAGGAATAAGCCGGTGTTAAAGGCATCCCCGCCTTTGATATGGCAATGCGCGCAGTTCACATCCAGGTAGGCGCGGGCACGTTCGTTTACTGAGTAATGCAGGCTGTCGTTCCAAACGGGCAATGCCGGCAGTTGTTTGGCGTCAGGCAAACCCTTTACCAGCCCCATGCCGGCCCAGGCCTGCAACTGGTTCTGCGAATGGCCGGCGCGCGTGAAATTCAGGTTGCGCCATTTAGGGCCAATAGGCGTGAGCGTGCTGTTGTTGATATGACAACGCTTGCAGTCGTTGGTATTCGGCACCTGGTAGTTCGTCGTGTGTGCCTGCCCGTTATCGTCCAGCAGGGTGATGGGAACGCGTTTGCCCAGCAGCCAGCGGTCGGCATCCGTTTGCTCCTTGTTCCAGAGGTAGTTCATCACCTTCCAGCCGTGATCGTAGGGATCTTTGTACAGGAGGCGCGTTTCAATCATCACCTTGCGATGGAGCGTATCCGTATAGGCGAAGTTTTTGATGATAAACGTAGCGTCCGGGAAATGCGGGAGCCCGTCGCCGGTGTAGGTCAGCGCGCTGTCCGCCGGCAGTACAATGAACCGGTCTTTCACGGCATAGTCGGTAAATAAGGGAGTGGCCAGTTCATAACTGGTAACTCCCTTACGTGGTTGCAACAACTTCAGTTCCCCTTCAAAGAAGTGGTAGTCCGACAGCCTGTCCAGGAAACGGAAAGGCCCGGTTTGTTTTTGCTCCGTCCTGTTGTTGCAGCTCAAACAGGCCAGCAGCGCTACCATCATCACATAACACTTTCTCATAAGCAATAGCATTTATTTACAGACATATGGCGTCACATCGGTGGAAGGCTTCCAGTTTGGCTTGCCTATGTTTAAAGCGTCGGCGTTCACAAACAGGTTAGGTTGCTGCTGGCTGATGCAGAGCGAATCCGGGTTTACCGCTTTGCCGCCGGTGAGGATATTGGTGGTGATACCATCCCAGGTGATCAGCGGCAGGCGGGCATTTTTGCGGGAAGGGTCCTGCGCGTTCAGCATCTGCTCAATGCCTACGAGTACCTTGCCGGTGTGATGCGCGTACACGGCGGGCGGAAAGCTGTCCGCCACCTGCATTTCGTTATCATGGATCTTTACGTTGCGGGGGATGGGGAAGTAATGATCATTCATTTTCTCCGCCGCTTTTTCATCAATGAAAAATCCTGATACCACGGCGATGGCGGCCGAATTGTTATTGATGATCTTATTGTGATGCAGGTTGATATCGGAGGCCGCCAGTACGATGATGCCACTGCCCGGCGCGGCGTTGCCTACGCCCCAGGTGTTGCCGAAGCTGCCGGCTTTGGCGAAGTTGCGTTCGTTATTGTCGTGCAGGTAATTGTTATATGCTTCCACATTGCCGCCCCGCTTGCTGAGGTCCGGCAGGTCGAAGATCAGGAAGCCGGCGGTATTGCCCCAAAACTCGTTATCATAGACTTTTGCATGGCTGGTGTTTTCAATTTCGCAGCCGGCCACGTTTTTATAGGCTTTGCATTTGCGCACGATAGCGCTGTCGGACTGCCCCACGTAGATGCCCGCGTCCGAAGCGCCCTGCGCATAACAGTTTTCCACCAAGACCCGCCTGCATAATACGGGGTAGATGGCGTAGCCGCCGCTGGCGCTGTCCGCCTTGTGCCAGATGGCCCTGACGTTGGAAATCACGACATCCTCACTCTTATTGATCTTGATCAGGTCCCCTTTGGATTCCTGCAGGGTGAGCCCATCGATGGTGAAGCCCAGCACGTCCGTCACGCGCATGCCTTCCCCACCCTGGCTTTGGGCGGAAAAATCGAGGATAGTTTTTTCAGCGCCGGCGCCCTTGATGAAGATGTGTTTCAACTGGGCGATGCTGAGGTTATCGAAATGATAAGTTCCTTCTTTCAGTTCCACCTTGGTGGAGTCCTTGAGGGTCAGGAAGGCTTCGGCGATTTTGGTTTCTTCGCCGGGGCCGAAGCTGAGGTGGTGGATATAGCCGTCGCCGTTATCCGGCCGGGTGGTACAGGCGTGGAGCGTGATGGCCGCCATGCCCGCCATGAACAGGTTGTATATACGCATGATGCTGGGTTTTTAGAATACGTTATAAGCAAATGAAACATAGTACATGCCGCCGATGGCCGGACTCCCAAAGCCTGTCCTGTAATAGGTGTTCGTCAGGTTGGTAGCGCCCAGTTTGATGCGGGAATGCGCCTGCAGTAATTTATAACTGATCTGTGCATCCAGCACGGCACTGGCGTCCACCGTGCCGCTGGCAAATCCTATCTGGTAGAAGTACGCCGGCCGGTAGCGGAAAGTGGTACTGAAAGCATAGCGCTGTTTGTTCCCGAAGCCTTCATTTCCAAAGTCGATATTGAATTTATAATTCGGCGTGTTGAAGTTGTTGATCTGGCTGTTGTTCCGGTTTTTCAGGAAATCCGAGCTAAAGTTCACTTTTGCGAGGAAATTATGGGAAAGGTCCACGCTGACGCTGGCGGCGTAGCCGTAGGTATTCACCTTTTCCGCGCCGTTGTAGGCGATGTTGTACTGCACGTAGGTGCTGTGGTCCTTGAAGGCGTTCACATCATCCGTACCGGGGGTGTTGGCCACGTTCGTATAGCCGATGAAGTTCTTCCAGGTGGAGTAATAGCCCAGCACGTCCACGAGTACGCAGCCGCCGATCAGGGAGGACCAGCCTAACTCGAACGCATCTACGGACTGCGGCATGATGTCTTTAGGGGTGAATTTCACCAGGGAATCCGGGTTCTCCGATTGCTGGAAGGCCTGCACGCTGGCGAGGGTATAAGCCGGGTATTTATCAAATTGGTACACGCCGTTCAGCAAGCGGGTGGCGCCGCCGGAGGCGAAGCTGTTATAGTCCACCGGGGTGGATTGCAGGGCCTGGATATTGGAAGGGAAGCTATAGGCATTCTGGTAGGAAAAGCGGAGGAAGCTTTCCTTCGCCAGTTCCAATACGGACGATGCCCGGGTGGTAACGCGCGGCTTTTCGAAGAGGGTATTTTTATCTACCCTGAAGGCCAGGTTCAGGCTCAGTTTATCATGTATCACCTTGCGGGTTCCCTGGAGGTAGGCGCTGTATTCCGCGACGTGGATAGGGCCATCGTCATCCGGGAAGAGGGTGCCTTTGGAATCCAGGAGGTAGAGGCGGTAGTTGAGTCCTGCGATGATGGCCGCAAAAGGAATAAGCTTACCGAAATTATACTGCGCCTCGGCGTTGAACAGGCGGCTCCTGTCCTGGAAGAGGGTACCGCCCTGGCGGGTGGGCAGGCCGGCGATGCTGTCTTTCAGGTGATTGAAATACCCGCTGCCGGCGGCCGGACGGCCCTGGTCTGCTACCTGGCGGGCCATCCAGCTGGCGTCTTCATAACTTTTTCCCATGGCCATGGCTTCCAGCAAAGCGCTGGTGTACTGCGGGTACCAGCCGTCGCCCGTGTTGGGGTTGTAGCTGGGCTTCCAGGCTTCGTTGATCAGCTGGGCCGTGGGACTTGCGATGACCGTGTTACCGGAGTTTTCGCGGGTGGTGTAGGCGCGCACAAACCATTGGGGCGACTTCAATTCTAACCGGTATTGGGATAAATGGTAGCCGGTGAGGGCATAGCGGGTATCGTTGCTGTAGACGGCGTTGCCCTGGCCGTAGGTGGCGCTGGCAATCGCTTCCAGCCTGGGTTTTATCTTATAGCGCAACTCTGTGTTTGCTTTGAACAGTTTGGCATCAGAGCTCAGGTATTCATATTCCGGGTAGCCCGTGCGGGCTACATAGTTGGGCGAGCCCAACATGGGGGTTATTAGGGGGGAGAGATCTGGGGCCTGCGCCAGGGCGCCTTCCAGGAAAGGGTTAATATCTACTGAAGTCTTGCTGCCGTATAAGTTTACCCCATTGTAATTGGGGTCCGTGTAGCGAGACGCAAGGCTGTTGGTGTTCGTGGTATCCGAAGCGATCCAGTCGCGCGCCTTGATATACTGCAGGTTGACCTTAAAGGCGAAACGCTCCCCTACTTTCTTAGCCCAGCGGAGCGTGTAGTCGTAATAGGGAGAAGGGCCCAGGGGATCGTTGGACTTTCCTTTTTTAATATGGTTCACTCCCTGGGTAACCTGCAGGCTGAGGCCCTGGTATTTAAACGGGTCCTTCCCGGTCATGACCATGGTACCGTTCAGGCCGCGGCTCCCGTACAGGGCGGAAGATGCGCCGGACAGTACTTCCAGGTTGTCCACATCCAGCTCCGTGAGCCCGATGGCGGCGCCCAGGGCGAAGTTGAGGCCGGGGGCCTGGTTATCCATCCCATCCACCACCTGGGTGAAGTTGGTATTGCCGCTGGTATTGAAACCGCGGGTGGTGACGGTGGTGAAGGTAAGGCTGGAAGTGGTTACATCCACGCCCTTTAGGCCCTGCAGCATGTTGTAGTAGCTGGGCTGCGGGGAGTTGATGATTTCCCGGTTGCCGATACTTTCGATAGTGACGGGAGATTCGATTTTCTTCTGGACATTCCGGCTGGCGTTTACCACCACTTCTTTCCC
The DNA here is from genome assembly GCA_001870995.2 of Chitinophaga sp. CB10. Lineage (GTDB taxonomy): Bacteria > Bacteroidota > Bacteroidia > Chitinophagales > Chitinophagaceae > Chitinophaga. Next base: position 8,600 of record MLAV02000001.1, on the reverse strand, counting down.
CAGCACGGATGCGGGGGCCAGTTCCACCTGGATGGCGGCGGCGGAATTGACGTTCATGGTAAGGGTTTCGAAGCCCACGCAGGAGAAGGTCAGCTGCAGGGGAAATTTGCTGCGAACGGTAAAACGGAAATTACCCTGGCCGTTGGAATAGTCGCCCGCGTTACCATCCGTTGTTCTGACAGAAACTGCCGGAATGGCTTCTTTGGTGTCCCGGTTACGGACAGTTCCGGAAATTATTTGCTGTGCCATCAGCGGTGAGCTGAGCAGCAACATCATCGTGATCCACTGTGCGACTTTAAACATGGGGAGCTAGTTTTTGATTTTGGCGTTGCTGCGATATTACTCAAAAACCATTTGCAAAAGTGCTTACTACAGCGGGTTTGGGGCGAAATTGGCGCTATACGGGGCGAATCAGCAGGCCGTGGAAAAGCGTTCGGTGAAGAAGGACAGGTAGGACCCCGAGACCGGTACTTCCATATCGTCCAGTCCTTCCAGGTGCAGGATGTAGCCTTTGTTTTGTTTGCGGAATAAAACCACCCGGGAGGTATTGATAATATAGGAGCGGTGGCTCCGGTTAAACCCGAAAGGGGCAATTTCCGCTTCTACTTTTTTCAGGGAAGTGCGGATCAGTTCTTTTTTCATGGTGGCGCCGGCGAGGTAGAACACATGCACGTAGTTATCTTCCGCTTTTACCATCAGGAGTTTTTCCGGGTGGATGCTCAGCACCGGCTTATCATGTTCGTCCCGGATCTGCAGGGTACTGTCCGCCGGCATAACCTGCTGGCGGGTATGTTCCAGCTTTTGCACCTCCTGTATTTTTTGCCGGGTGTAGAACCATAAGAGGGACAGGCAGTACGGGATGGCGATGATGAGCGCTATGTAAGGGAGTGTGGAGCAGAATTCAGCAAAGGTGAGAAAAATGTTTGTGTTGATGGCGGAGTTGACCACGGTTACTATCAACCCGATCAGCGCCACTTCCGCCATTACCCAGAGGAGATAGCCGGCGTTGCTGATGTGGCGGCGCCAGCGGATGCGGAACAGTATGAACTGGGTGCATGCCATGGCAACGCTGCCGCAGAGGGTGAATATTCCCAGTATGGCGATGAGGGAGAGCCGCTGCCCTTCGTACCATTTATTGATATTAAACGGCAGGAAGATGTACATGAAGCAGAAGGAAAACACGGCGCTGAAGGCGATAAACGCAATGCGGTTGCCGGTGTTATCCAGCAGGGTGAATGGCCGCTTCATTTCTTCCCGGAGCAGGAATAAGCCTCTCAAAGTTTTCATAACATAGGAAGTTTGATTTAAGATAAAGAAAATAGTTGTAATTCGGTTGCGGCGGAAATTTTAACGGGTGGCAGTTGGTTAAATAAAAAACGGGCGATGCCTGCAGGCATCACCCGTTTTAAAATATTTATTTAGTTATGCTCGTGGTATTACCGCAACGGCACCGCCGAAATCGTACCGGAGATGTTCACCTTACTACCATCCGCAGCAACGGTTTGGCCGCTCACGGTGATATTCAGCTGGGTAGCGCTAAAGGCGGTCACCTGGTAGGTGGTAACAGCGCCGTTGGCCGACTGCGTTTGATACAGTACGTTGCCGTTAGCGGCACCGCTGATGGCGAAAGCGCAACGGGGGCCGTAATCGGTGGACTTATACGTTTGCACTGCGACGGTGTTATTTGTCAGCGGCAAAGAAAGTTCCAGCACGTAACCATCCTGGGTACTGGTATTTACTCCTGCGCCGATGATGCTTACTACCCCGCCATCTGTATCAATATCGAAAGTGGCTACCAGGGCGTTGTAGGTTTTGCCATTGATGGTGAGGTTGAAAGAACCGGCGGAAGTACCGGGGTTGCCCGTGCCGGGATTACCTGTTCCCGGATTACCAGTGCCGGGATTGCCGGTACCGGTACCTTCCACTACATTGATCGATAATGGGCAGGAAGTATTGCCGAAGGTAAGCGTATAGTTGGTGATGATGGCCTGCTCGAACACGCCGATGGGCAGCAGTTTGATTTGCTGGATACCGGTGGCGGTAAACTGACCGGATGCGGCAAAGGTGACGCCATTCTGCTTATCGGTAGAAATGGCATATTTACCGGGTACCAGTACATTCACATTGGCGATGATGTAGGCGGCGCCGGTTTGCGCGTCTTTGGTGGCAAAGGTTCCGGTAATCGCTGTTTGTAAACATTGGTTATCGCTGCCTTTGAGGGTACCGCTGGCATTCTGGTACTCGTTCGGGTTCAGATTAAAGCTGCCATCTCTTACCATTTCTGCGCTACAGCCCCAGCAAAGTATGGCCAGGCATATCACCAGGTATCGGGAAATTATCTTCATGGATAACAAGGGTTTGTCGAATTATGATATGCAAATATATAACAAATAGTAAAAATTACTATGTTAAACGCATGGAGCTGTGATTTTATTATAAGGTGTATCCGGTTAAGGATACACCTTTATTCGACTAAAGCGCAGTTACGAGGGCGGCGATCCTGTTGGAGATGCCTACTTCATTATCGTACCAGGCAGCCACTTTCACGGTATTACCGATGACGCGGGTCAGCTGGCTGTCTACAATGGAGGAATGGGTATTGCCGATGATATCGGAGGACACGAGGGGTTCGGCGGTGTATTCCAGGATACCTTTGAGTTCCCCTTCGGCCTGTTGCTGGAGGAGGGCGTTGATTTGTTCCACGGTGGCGGCCTTGCGGAGGTTCAGCGTGAGTTCGGCGATGGATCCGTCGATCACGGGTACGCGGAAGGAGTGGCCATCGAGGCGGCCTTTGAGATTAGGCAGCACCTCTCCTATGGCTTTGGCGGCGCCGGTGCTGGTGGGGATGATGGACTGTGCGGCGGCGCGGGCGCGGCGAAGATCGCGGTGCGGGCCATCCTGCAGCATCTGATCCATCGTGTAGGCGTGTATGGTAGTCATATAGCCGGATTCCACGCCATAGGCGGTATCCAGTACGTGCAGCACCGGCGCGATGCAGTTGGTGGTACAGGAAGCGGTGGACAGGATAGTGTCTTCCGGTGTGATGATGTGATTGTTCACTCCATCCACGATGGTTTTTACGCCGCCGGATGCCGGCGCGGTGATCAGGACTTTTTTAGCGCCGGCGGTCAGGTGCGCGGCGGCCTGGTCACGTGCGGTAAAACGGCCGGTAGACTCTACGACTACATCTATGTCCAGTTCTTTCCAGGGCAGGTTTTCGGGATTACGTTCGTTGACGAGGCGGATGGATTGTCCGTTTATCACGAGGTGGTTACCATTGGTAGTAACCGTGCCTTCGAACTTACCATGCGCGGAGTCGAATTTGAAGAGGTGGGCCAGTGTGGCGATATCGGCCAGGTCGTTGATGGCAAGTACTTCTGCGCCCGGTTGGGACAGCAGGGCTCTCATGGTCATTCTTCCTATGCGTCCGAATCCATTGATGGCTATTTTCATAATCTATCGTTTATAGGTTCATTAATCAGTCAGTCGGCAAAACTGTCCGGAAGGTGCTGCGGTAGGTGCCGGGCGACATTTCCAGGTGCCGCAGGAAGGTGCGGCGCATGGATACGAGGCCGCCGAGGCCGCACCTGAGCGCTATTTCTTCCAGGCCCAGGCTACTGTTTTCGAGGTAGTTCCGGGCCAGTTCCACCCGTAGTTTTTCGATGAATTTTGCCGGTGTAAAACCGGTTTCTTTGAGGAACACGCGGGCGAAGTTGCGGGCGCTCATATGCGCCTCTGCGGCGAGGCGTTCTACGGGGAGGTCTTCCGCGATATGCTCCATGATCCATGGGCGCAGCAGCAGTACCAGCTTACTGTTCAGTTCATATTCCGGCAGCAGGCTGCCGAACTGTTTCTGGTTGCCGGGGCGTTTGAGGTGGATGACGAGTTTGCGGGCGATCTGCAGGGCGAGGTCGCGGCCGTAATCTTCTTCCACCATGGCGAGCGAGAGGTCCAGTCCGGATGTGACGCCGCCTGCCGTATAGATATTTCCGTCTTTGATATAGAAAGGCGTTGTATCCACTTTTATGTCGGGGAAGGTTTGCTGGAAATGATCATACCGTTCCCAGTGGGTGGTGGCGCGTTTATTCCGCAGGAGGCCGGCTTTTGCCAGCACGTACGTGGCCACGCATACGGCGGCTACGCGGCGGATGCCGGGGGCCTTGCGTTGCAGCCAGCGGTAAAAGCGGGCGGTATCCGCATCATCTTCCGGGAGGTTATGCCCGGTAATGATGAGGGTATCTATGGGTCTTTTTATATCAGGGAGAGATGTGGTGACGAGGAGGTCGGCGGCGCTGTTCATAGGGATGCGGTTCCCGGGGACCGCGCCGGCGATCAACACTTCATACGATTGGTAATGAGGTCCCTTTTGAGCCCCCAGCATTGATTGCGCGAAAGAGAATACATCTGCGGGTCCGGCCATGGTGAGCAGGCGACTGCCGGGGAGTACTGCTATTACGACTAATTTCCGTTGCTGGGTCATATGCGGGTTGATTTGACAGTTCAAAAGTACGGCAGGAAGTGGGTGTCCGCAATGACAAAAATTATACAGATTCTGCCAAGCGGGGTTATGGGCTGTGGCTTGTTATCATACCGGTACCGGATATCACTGCGTAACTCCCTCGGGGATGTTGGGCGCGTAAGGGAGGCTGCCGGCCATGTGCGCGCGGCGTAGTGCCAGGGTGGGTTTGGACGGGAGGGTAAGGAGTGGCAGCACTAATTTTTCCCCCTAAAAAATAATAGCAATTGCAAAAATGCAGCATTGGACCCTCTTCCGGGCCTTATTTATAAGGCGGCGGAGAGCATGGTGAAGATGCAGGCTTCGCGGACGGGTTGGTATATCGCCAGCATGACGCCGTTGCTGAAGATACGGGAACGGATAAACTCCAATTGCTGCGTTTGCTGGATGTTGCTGAGGAGCCGCCGGCCATTGCTGAGGATGACCGGGTAGATCAGGAGGCGGTATTCATCGATGAGTCCGAGGTTAGTGAAACTTTGGATAAGGCCGGCGCTTGCGACGATCGCGATGTTTTTGCCCCGTTGTCGCTTCAGGGCGTTCACCTCCTGTACGATATTGGAGGAGATGAGTCGGGTATTATGCCAGGTGGCTTCTGTGAGGGTGGTGGAGAAAACGATTTTATGGGTATTATTCATGCGGGCCGCTTCGGGGTTCTTATTATACTGGTGGTGCCAGTAGGCGGCGAACTGCTGGTAGGTGTACCTGCCGAGGAGGAGCAGGTCCGTATCTTCATATGATTCGAAAATATACTCTCCGATTTCTTCGTTAAAGTTATGCAGCTGCCAATCGGTTTCACCATTGGGGCCGGTAGTAAAACCATCCAGGGTCACAAATGCCAGTGCAACAACTTTTCGCATGAATAAAGAATTAGTCGATACAAATCTAATGATGTTATAACTTACAATTGGGGAGGGTTTGCGACATTTGCACGGGTTGATCCCGACAATTTTATTTCCTAACTTTAGCGTATGAAACACGTATCCATTTTGATCCCATTTGGCGCCAGCAGTTTATCGAATATAGAAGGAACCTGGCATATTTTAACAGAAGTGAACACCATCTTAAAGCGCATGGACCGCGATCCTATTTTTGATGTACACTTTGTGGGGATATCCGCATTATCAACCCAACGAAATGGTTTGTTTACCATTCAACCCGATTCACTGGTATCTCAGGTGAAGAAAACGGATATGATCATTATTCCCGCCATGCATCAGGATCCGCGGGAGGCGTTGCGACTGAACAAGGAGTTTATACCCTGGATACAGGAGCAGTATGCGAAGGGCGCTGAGCTGATCAGTTATTGCATTGGCGCGTTTTTCCTGGCGGGCACGGGCTTGCTGGACGGCAAGCGTTGCGCGACGCATTGGGCCTCAGTGAATGAGTTCAGGGCGATGTATCCGACGGTGGATGTCGTTGACGAGCGGATTTTAACGGAGGAGGAAGGTATTTATACCAGTGGCGGCGCTTATTCGTATTTGAATTTGCTATTGTACCTGGTGGAGAAATATGCCGGCAGGGAGGTTGCGATTGTGGTGGCTAAGACTTTCATGATTGATATTGATAAGGATAGCCAGTCGCCGTTTATTATGTTCCAGGGTCAGAAGTCACACGAGGACGAGCCGGTACGCAAAGCGCAGGAGTTCATTGAACAGAACTTCCAGGACCGGGTAACGGTGGATCAGCTGGCGAACATGCTGGCGTTGGGCCGGCGCAGCCTGGAACGGCGGTTTAAGAAAGCGACCAGTAACACGGTGACGGAGTATATCCAGCGTGTGAAGATAGAGGTGGCGAAGAAGAGTTTTGAGAGCAGCCGGAAGAATATCAGCGAGGTGATGTATGATGTGGGGTATGCGGATATTAAGGCGTTTAGGACGATATTCAGGAAGGTGACGGGGTTATCGCCTATTGAGTACAGGAATAAGTATAATAAGACGGCTGCGGCGGCGGCGGCGGTGTGAGGGGGCGAAGGCTGATATGTTATTTAGGTGTAGTTATTTAATTGCGATTATTTAGTTGTAGTTATTTATTTGTGGTTATTTAGTTATTTAGTCGTAGTTATTTATTTATTTGCAGTTATTTATTTGCAGTTATTTATTTGCAGTTATTTGCAGCGGCCTGGTAAAGCCCTATCAGGCCGCAGGCAAAAGCAAGCACGCCGCAGATGGTGCGGATGTTATGCAGGTTAACCCAGGGCTTTTCGAATAATTTTCTCTGCTCGGCCAGCGCTTCGGCTGTCGCATTTACCAGGTTTAGTTTATCGAGGGATTCATTGAGCGGTACGTTGCCGGTGATGGTAACACCGAATACGCCTGCTATGTAGAGTACAGACGCCGCGAGCAGGTAATAGAATGCCGGCTGGCTGGCTTGTTGCCAGGTGGCGTATGGAAGGAGGAAAACTGTTCCGATGAAGGGAATGAGGAAGAGCGGGTTGAGGATGGCCCTGTTCATGCTTTGCATGGCGGAGAGGAACTGCAGGTCGTTTAGTTTGGTGATGCCTGGCATAACGGAAACGGCCCATGCGTAGAAGAGGCCGGCCATGAGGCCGAGGCAGAGTAAGGAGATGATGAGGGTGATCATAGCGCGGTTTAATTTCATAATAATTTGTGTGTGGCATTAAGGTAAGAAAGTTGGTAATTATTTCCTACGAACATTAAAGATAAAAAGACCCGTAGCGCTGTGACGCACTACGGGCCGGAATAACCAAAGCTGGAAGAATCCAGCTTTATCCATATTCATTTGTTTGTTAACCCAAGCTTTCCGTGGTTTCACGGATACATATCTCAAGTTGCCTTGAATATGTAAAATATTTTCAGGGGCCTGTTTAATGGTGGGTGGGAATGAATTCCCACCCGTGATCTTTTTGCAAAGTACGTGTTGGCGTACTTTGAATAAATTAAGGGTTGTGACCTTAATGTTTAAACAAAAGCTATTTGCAGAAAAGAAAGGATACTGCTTTATAAATAGCAGGTTTCTGAGAAACCTGCTATTCAGAGGTTAGTTACATCCGTCCAAGAATCCCTCAAAAAACTGGCGGAGCGTAACTGCGTTGAGGTTTGCGTCTTAACGACTTCTTCATCGGGAGTTGCCTTTTCACAACGAATCGCGGTACTAATCTTACTGAAGGACGTCCGGCAATGGGTCGGGGCGTGGCTATCCCGATTCGGAAGTACTGCGTTAAGAAACTTGACCTATAATGATGTTGAGCGACTGAAATTTGGGGAGCTGGCGGGGTTTCCAGCATCCCCTCATTTTCAGAATTGCAAATATTTGATACCGCTGGGTGTCCCTTGGAAGGGAGGCCCCTTTCGGGGCCTGTGCTGAACGCCTTAAGCCATACCCTTAAAGCATGCTGCCACACACAATGGTTTTAAGTTAGATGAAAGACGAGCGATAGACATCACCCGTCATCTTCTATGAAGAAAGATGATGGCCGCGAACGGTTAAAGGGATCCATCTTATTTAATGACTTCATAGCGTTTGTCTGTCAATGGCTGAGACAAATATTTATATCCTGTGAAGGAGGATTCATCAAAGAACTTTGTGGCGTAACGGGTACCGGGTTTGGATTTAGTGGTACTGTTACGGGTGGTTTGATAATTGGTGTAATGTTACATTATGTTGGAAATGACTTTTTATATTTTCGCTTCTTTAGGTTGATTACTAAAGTACCCGTAAAGGATGTTGTTATTTATATAACTTCAAAACTCAAAAAAGGTACTATGCGGGAAGTAACTTTTTTTTCTCCTTTAGGTAGATCACTAATGCACCTATTCAGGTGTTGTTATTTATATAACAGCAAAACTCCAAAAAGGTACTAGATCGAAAGCAACTTTTTTTTTGCTCCTTCAGGTTGATCACTAAAGTACCTGGACGGGATGCGGTTATTTTATATAACAGCAAAACTCAAAAAAGGTACTATGCTGAAACCAACTTTTTTTATTCTCCTTCGGGGTGATCAATAAAGCGCCTGTAAAGGAGGTTGTTATTTAACGTGTTGTGCTATTAAAGTGGCGACTTAAATGATAATGAAAAATATGTATATAATTATGAAATAAAAAATGTTGTGCAATCGTATTGGTTG